>CAWBTR010000001.1:0-1521938 GCA_963791735.1 uncultured Acidobacteriaceae bacterium
CCTTTCTCCGTGTATGTCGCAAAGCCAACATGGTTGACTGATATGTCGTAGACCGTCGGCGCCAACGAGGGGAAGACGTACGCTCCTTCGTTATTTGTCGTCGATGCCCCCAGCATCAGACCCGTGCTGGCTCGGGTTGCCGTCACCTCGGCGCCTGGAATGACCGCGCCGGTCGAGTCCGTCACGGTGCCCCTGATGGTGGCATATCCTTGGGCAAATACCACGTGGGGCGTCGAGAGGAACATGATGTGCAACACGGCAACAATGCCGGTGAGCTTGAGAAAAGCACTCATGTCGGCCTCCTTAAGAACGTCCATCCCCTTGCTTCTCGGCTCGGTCGACATCATCCCGTGACTCAAAAATCGGCTTGGCCTGTCAAGTGGGTATGCTTACTGATCGCTTTTGTATAGAAGGCATAGCCGGGTGGGTAGACCGATACCGTCTCTGACCGTCAGGAGCGGGCGGTATTGCGAATCTTTTCATGTATTTACTCCGGGAAGGAGGCCACCGGTTGTCGTCGCAGAAAGGGCCCTACTCGGTCGAAACAGCCAGAACCCTAGGTGGCCCGGGCGTCTCGTCAGTTACCGTTGTTCCAAGCACGATCTGCAGGTTTCTATTGCCAGCGCGTTGCGCCTCCTTGGCAATTGCTTGCAAGCGTACCGGATCGGTGAGAAACTCCCCCGCTGCCAGGGTGCCGTAGGTGTAAAGGCCTCCGATCACGATAACAACATGGCCCGTTTCCGATGCTCTGGACGCCAGAGATCAGCGCATAGTCTTGGACCTTAGGGCTATTGATGCCCCTTATGTGATCGCGTGGTTGATTTGTACCCCAGCTCCAGTTGCGTGAAGAGGGATTCTTTGCATCCTTAATGTAGATAAGATGCTGGTCCGGGTCGAGGGCCAGACTGTACCGCAGCGAGTGAGTCAGCCTTAGACTCCACTCATTATTGAAAGCCCCGATAAGAACGACCGCACCCTGTCTGAGGTCGGAAAAAGAACTCGAATTCTCCCTGCGGATCAGAACCTCCTTATTCGGGCCTCCAATGCGCCAACCACTCGCGCAATCGTCACTGCATCGGCAAAAGGGACTGTCTGGGATGAGTCGGCGCTGGGGACTGGGGTGATAACACTTTCATTTCCGTACGTATCCGGAAGAGTTGGGGGGCCGTTCGGGACATCCCCCACTGCCAGAAGAACCGGCCCCGGGGTCTAAGGAGCGGCTTCCAAAAAATAAAGTCCGCCCGAGCCTCATGAAGCCAGCGATATCCCAGTAATCCAGAAGCCAAAATGACAACGCAAAGAACAGACACATGGCGCCATTTGCTTCGCTGGCGCACATCACGCTTTGGTGCGTCGCCCTCCCTGTAGGAGGGATAGGTAAAGGCCTCCACGGCCTCGTGTGGTCCATGGTCCAGGGCGGGTCGCTGGTAGGAGGCGGTTATTCCAGTTTCATGAACCGGATAGCCCGTCTGCTGCGGCGGCGTAAATTTGGGGACATAGGAGCCCGGCACCAGGCTGATTCGCAGTTCTGAGCGATGTTTCTCATCGCCGTAATAGATTGCGAGCCTCTTGCGAAGCTCTGTCGCCGCAGTGCGGACAACATGATCCAGATCTGTGTCATAAGAGGAGGATCTTCCGAAGACCTCGCTGCCGACCGTACGTTCCTTGATCTGATCCGCAGACCCGTTCAGTGCCTCATTCACGACATATTTCAGAAATGCGATAGACCGCTTACTCGACCGGAAGACCTCATCGAGAGTCATCAATTCGAGCTGCTCCAGAATCCTTTGCGGGGTCAGATCCGCAGTTGAGGCATCGTGGATGTCGCCCTCTTTCATGGTGTTCCAGTGCGAACGATTCTAGCATTCAGGAGTATTAAAGCGTCAGGGTCGACCCGAACTTGACAGAGACATCCAGTGCACATCTGTCCCTCGACAAGTGTCAAGGGCGGAGTAGCAGCAGACATGGTACCCAATGACCCATTAACCTCATGATCTGCCGCAGTGGCTCGATGAGCCACGCTACTTTAAAGCCTGAACAGATTGCCAAGTAGACACCACGGCGCAGATAGCTTGCCTGCCAACCTCTCTAGGAGTAGTCCTGATAAAGGCGGCGTGTTGAACGTAATTTCTAACGCAATCACTTACAGAGTTAGGTTCTTGCACTGGTTAGAGACTGCCGTTGTTTTATAAGCCACACCTTATGAGACAGCAGAAATGAAGATTTCGAGTGCGTAGATTCAAGGAGTTGAGGGGTGCCCTGCGGCACCCCTTTTGATCCAGCTCTATATAGATGGTGCAGCCGTCTCTTTTGCCTGCTTGAGGAGCCGACTGACGGTTGCGCGTGAGATGCGGTGGGTCTTGGCGATCTCGCTCAGACTCTGGCCTCGATTGCGATCCTGGAGGACAGCAACCCGGTCGATGTCGAGTGGCCGGCGACCGATATGCCTGCCCTCCAACCGTGCGCGGCGCATTCCTGCCCGCACCCGCTCGATAATGAGATTCCGTTCGAGTTCTGCGATGGCGCCGATGATGATCACGACGGCCCGCCCGAGCGGGCCGCCGGTATCAAGATTCTCGCGGAAGCTGACGAACTCGATGTTGAGATGGTTGAGCTCATCCAGCACTTCGAGGAAGTGGCGGACGGACCGGGCAATCCGGTCCGAGGCCCAGACCAGGAGCACCTGGAAGCGGCCGCGGCGCGCATCCCGAAGCAGATCATCGAGACCAGGCCGGCGAGCTTTCGTCCCGGAGATCCGATCGGTGTACTCGGCAACGATCTGAAAACCCCGCTGCTGGGCCATCGCGCGGAGATCATAGAGCTGAGTCTCCGGGTGCTGGTCGACACTGGATACGCGCAGATAAAGGGCAACAGTTTTCATATCTGCTCCCCGATCGAGGCCACGACATCGCGCAAGAAGCTCGACTCCAGATCCAGCTGAAGCAGATAGTTGATGTCCGGCTTCGCTCGGCTGAGCTCGAGAACGGCCTCCAACTCGTAGAGATCTCTCAGACGATCGACCTTCTGGCGGATCTGAGAACGGGTGGCAGGAAGCGGGACAGGGCGACGATACCGGCGAAGAAGACGTGGTGCACAGCTAGTTTTCATGATGGCTCCATTTATACCTACGATATATCGTCGATATAAATACAGCCTAGATTCTTTTCGGAATCTACCAAAGCATGTCTACTTTTTACGCCCCGCATCCTGGTCAGCCCCTTCATGATGTTCGATGTGGCCACCAAGACCACCGACATCATCATGTTCAACTCGCGGAACCTCGGCGCCCTGATCGTGGACGAGAAGCCCCACGTCAAGAGCTGGGACGAACCGCAGTACTCGATCCAGAACCTCGGAATCGAAGAGAGCTACGGGTTCGGCGTGCTCAACGAAGGTCAGGCGATTGCAGTTGCCAAGAACGTCAAGGTCCGCCAGAACGAGATGTCGACGCCAGGGGCGTTGATCATCTCGGATCGGGTCCGACAACACCGGTCTTCAAGTCTCCTTCTGGGTCTGGTCGGTGGCGCTCTCTTCGACATCAACAACGACAACTTCGACCTCGCGACTGTCTCCTTCGTCAGCTAGTAACTCAGTGAATCGCTGTCTGCGCGAAGATGCCGAGTTGAGATCCACTGCCGGAGATAGCCGGCCGGGATGCCGAATCTATCCAGTGTTGACGGGGCTTTTAGGCTGCTCTTGACTTGGTCTTGGCTCGGTTTTGGCCTGGTCTGACCCAGCTTGCCTGTCCGGCACTGATCTGACTTGGCCATGATCCTGCTTCGCCGACTAAAGAGGCCGCCGGAAGCGCTCCGGACCCATCGACAACAGGTCTCAGATGGCTGCCGACTATCTAGGATCCACTGCCGGAGAGCGTGCCCCCCGGGCCCCGCGCCTGCGGTTGCTGGCGCGGCTTTTATACTGGTTCTTCCCCTGGTCCTGGGTCTACTGGATATCTGCTGGACCTATCACGAGAGCGACCTCTTGGCCTCGACGATGGCGGACTGTGCGGACTATCCGGACGATCCCCCCTGCGACCAGCGCACTGATCAGAACATTAGCTGTCTTCGGATAGTCATGAACGACAAGGTATATAAAACCAATAATCATCATGAAGGATGCGGCACAACCACAGGTTAGCGCGATCATGGCCTGGCGATAGGTCGTCGGCGGACCCGGCAGACGCACCTTCTCCCAGAGGCCTGCTCCGGTGAACCCATCAAGAAACGCATCGAGTATTCCGCTCATCATGATAAGGGAACCCTTCCCACTCCTACGCTGAAACAGCTTCCAGAATGTAGCATGATTCCTTCGACACCTCATGGGATTTCGAAGCTTCGACCTACAAGGGCACATAACTGCTCCTGTTTGCCGAGTTGGTTGATCTGCTGCCGGATAGAATGGTCTCCTCTGAGATCGGAGTTCCAACCTGGCTCAGCTAGTTCTATGGGCTCGTAGATGTCTCGATAGAGAATGTCGTTCTGAACGGGAACGTGGCCTTACGCCCCCTTTACCAGCATCGATGTTGATGAATTTGTAGCGGCTATTGCGCGGTCGCTACGGCGATAGAAACCACAATCTTCTCCGGCATTTGGCAACCCGATATCACCTCAGGAGACCGGATTATCCGTACGGATATGCTGAAGAGCGTCGGCGGTTCGATCCTATCTCTGCCACCATTCATAGCAAATGACTTAATAACAGCTAAACCATCTCAACCGAAGCATTGGTAA
Organism: uncultured Acidobacteriaceae bacterium; assembly: GCA_963791735.1. Classification (GTDB taxonomy): domain Bacteria; phylum Acidobacteriota; class Terriglobia; order Terriglobales; family Acidobacteriaceae; genus Edaphobacter. The sequence continues at coordinate 4,731 of CAWBTR010000001.1, forward strand.
CGACAATCTCCACCATCTGGGAACCCAGCCAGGGATGCGTAGCTGTCAGCCGAACCGTGCCAGGCTGCTCCTTCGAACGAACCCACAGAGCGCCCGTACCACCTATCAGGGCAAACGGGTTGTCGCCGATCAGCTCTGCCGGTCCTTCCAATTTGAGGACGATAGGATCGTTGGCATAGGGACGTATAGCGCCGAACTCATCGGTTACCCGCAGCACAACACGGGTTGAATCCGCACCGTCCCCCGCAAGCGAAGTATCATCCGGCAACAGCATGAACTTCGAATCGACGCCGCGCCCTGAAAGCGACTTCGAGATCACCTTCTTGCCCTTAAGTAGCCGTCGATGCGGAGATCGCCCCATCCATGCCGTTCATTCGATGGGATCTTGCTGCGGTCAAGAATGAACGGCGGGTAGGTCAGATCGCTGAACTCGCTCCGGTCCGGATCAAGCTCAGCAATCAGCTCCCACGGACTTCCCTCAACGCCGTCCTTGCGCATGTAAACCTTCAGGTGGTCGCAGTTGGAACACACGACCGCTTTCGTAAAACTGGTTGATTCATCACTGTTGGCCCAGTGAAACGCAGGCTCGAGCACAACCTCTTCAGAAGGATCACACTGCGATTTATAAAACCCTGCAGCCGCCTTAGGCTCACGGAAGATATCCATAACGCCGTGATAGCAGATGCGGTCGCCCGCGCCAAAGTTTGAATGCGTATTGTAGTCAAACGCGCACCAGCCAATACCACCTGCATACTGTGGATCGGACGCCAACTGATTGTGGATCCGTGCATGCCGTAAGGTATGTTCCCGCTGCCTCTCATCATCATCCGTCGTCTTTGTCGGAAATGTATGACCCACAAATTCCGTGTTGAGATAGAGCGGATGATTGGGCTTTTTGAGCGGGAACCCGAAATCGTTCATAGTAAACACGTCTTCGAGGAACTCCGATTCCTGGAAGTACCGTATTCCTCCCGTCTGACGGGTAGGATCAAGGGAGTGAGCCAAAGCATTCGTGCGGACGTAGAAACTGTGGTCATCCCTGGACTCGTTGATCCGCACTCCCCAGAGGATGATCGACGGATGATTCCAGTCCCGCCGGACCATACGGCCCACATTATCGATCGAGATCTGCTTCCAGGGCTCCGGCCCAATGTGCTGCCACCCCGGTATCTCCTCCAGCACCAACAGCCCGATTTCATCGCAGCAGTCAAGAAAGTGCCGGGACTGCGGATAATGTGAAGTCCTTACGATGTTGCAATGCAGAGTCTTTCGCAGGATTATCGCATCCTGACGTTGTATCCGCGCCGGCATCGCCTGCCCTACAAACGGAAACGTCTGATGGCGATCCAGCCCGCGCAGCTTGACGATCTTGCCGTTGAGCGAGAATCCCTGATCGGTGAACGTCGCCTCGCGGAAGCCAATCCGGCGCATATCCTCGTCGATCACCCGGCCAGCCTGCAGCAGCCGAACATAAAGTGTATATAGATTAGGATTCTCCAGATCCCAGAGCTTGACACCTTCGATAGCCTGCAGCGATACCGTATGCCGAGCTGGATCATTGATAGTCTCCGTGCTTGTATAAACTGGCGCGGTGGTAGACGGATCAGCCGAACTTTCGTGGTCCCGCGCACTTTCAGAAATGACAGCATGACCAGCCCTGGCCAACGTGCGCTGCCCGTCGTACAGCTGGATCTCGAGCGATAGCTCACCCCTGGCAGCCTCGTGCCCCGCAAGGAAGCAATCCACGTCGAGCGACGGCTTGCCACTCAACACATCCTTAGGCCGGGCGAATATGTTGTCCAAGTAAGTCGACGGAACGATCCTCAGGCTAACCTCGCGATAGATACCGCCAAAAGTCAGGTAGTCGATCTCATTTCCAAACGGAGGGATATCGGCACGTTCCGTGGAATCAAGCTTCACTACTAGGACGTTGTCCCCCTCCCGCCGAAGGTGAGGCGTCAACTCAAATGAAAACGGCGTGAAACCGCCCTTGTACTCGCCCAGCAAATTGCCGTTGATCCATACAGAGGACGCCGTCATCGCGCCTTCAAAGTCGATGAAGACACGCTTCCCTTGCGCAGTGCTCGGCGTTTTGAAGCGCCGGCGATAGATCGAAGTAAACTCGTATGTCTTGTCGTCGAAATTGTGCCAAGGCAGGCGTACGTTGGCATGCGGTATGACGACTTGCTCAAACGCGGAGTCATCAAAGTCAACCGTCTCGGCCCCGTCTAAGTTGTGAGGGTGGTAGCGCCAACCGCGATTCATTGGCAACACGACACGACCGGGAGTGGGAGGTTCCGCGGACATGGCCGTCACACATGGAATAGCGGTGGCAGCTAAAAGAGTGCTTGTCGTCTTTAGAAAATCGCGTCTATCCATAGTTATGAATCACTTATATCCTAGAGCACGTTGCACTAATCCCTTCCGGCTATAGTGCTCCAAACCACTGACCAGCGTTACTGAGGCTCCAGCGGCCCCTATGGGAAGTGTGATCTACCTCTTGATGCTGCCGAATCTGCTTCTTGCATCTCGCAATCAAGGTCGACTTACAGAGACGGTGGCCCCCGCGGGAACGTCGGTGATTATCCAACTGACCGGGGCCCGTGCAGCGTCGGAGGATATTTTGGCGTGAACCGGATGACCGTTCATGATCAGGATCGGAACTCTACCTGGAAAGGTCGCTTGCCAACGTACTGCTTTTCCTGAGCGATTGGTCAGGAGACTTCTTCGATCTCCCACGTGTTCCACATCTACGAGATTCTCTCGTATACGAACACCACTTAGGGTTGCACTAACAGATTTACTCGAGAGCCGGGAGATGGAATGGAGAAGTGGGCCTTCCGAATTACGGTCATCAAACACTTCGATGCCCATCATTCCCGTCACTATGGCGCCAATGACTGAAAAGGAGACCTCTGGGTAATCGCGCCTATCTTTATTGGGGCGAGTAATATCCATAATGCGTCGATACGCAGCATCATTCTTGCCATAGCGATAGAAGGTCTGCGCGAGGTAGCTTTCCTCTTCGATTCCGATGTTTTTCAGGTACTCCGCCGATTCGATGAAGGAGAGCGCTGCGCGAATATGACCTGGATCCTTCGTAGCTCCGAAGTAAAGAACCATTGCGTCGCCCGAGCCGTGCGTGCTGCCGTCCTGAGAAAAGAAGCCCACGAAATGGCGACCCTTCTCAGACCAGGCCCTGCGCTCAATGAGGTGCAAGATCTCATTCGCTGTATTCGCATACTGTTGAGCGGAGCTCACCTCATTGCGGCTGATAGCTACAAACCGGAGGGATTCAAAGGCGCGGTACTCGGCCGCGAGTAGATCCGTCCCAAGGTTGAAGTTGTCCTCCCCTTCGGTATAGCTTGGAATTCCGCGCGCCTGTACAAATTTCCCTTTGGACAACCGTTGATTCATAAGCCTAGGCCGCTTCAGGATTAGGTCTGGCTGAAGATCCCACGCGTTCACATAAGCGGTTGCGGTCGTCTCGAAGAATCTCTGGAAGGAAGGATCGTTCAGGTAGGTGTTGTCACCCGTCCAGCGCCACATGCGAACGATGCTGTCGAGAAGATCGAAGTTCGCCGGAAGGTTGTACCAGAAGTCTTCGTCACTCAGGTAATCAGCGGCGGATGGATGCCCAAACTTATCAATTTCCCAATATCCTGCCCAGTCTCGGCCAGGAGAAACGGCGGCGGCGAATCGCTCCAGCATGTTGCGATTTTCCGGGTACAGACCCAAGGCCGCCGCTCCCGTGGTTTGATGTGAGACATCTCGCATGCAAAACGAATCGCGCCCAGGGAGTGCAGCTTCATACCATGGCCCTACAGGATCGGAACCGTCGTGTGCGTAAGCCAGCGCCTGCGACTTTGCCCACTGGAAGGCCTGCACCAGCTTCTTATCCGAAGACTCGAGTTGCAGGCTCGAAATGGGAGTTACGGCCTGCGCATGGACAGCGGTGGCGGACGACAATCCGAATAGCAGAAGGTATCGATGCACGACCGTTCCTATTTCCACGGCCTAGCGCTGCTCCAACAGCAGAACACCGTGCGAGGCAACGCTAAGTGCGGTATTCGCGCCGAGAACCAATTCCTTCTTGCTCCAGAGATTCAGTAGAGGTTTGCCTCTAAAATCGGCAAGTACCTTCAGGTTGGGATCAAAATCCATGGTAGATTCTCCACGATTAAAGAACGCGATTGCCCTTTTGCGTCCCGACAGTTCTTTCACCCAGATCTCCAACGGACCCTGTGCCCAAATCCTTCTGCCCTGATGCCCGAGCGCATCCTGATCTAAGGCGATGACGTCTCGATTCATAAGGATCGCCTTCGTCTCCGGAGTCATCTTGCTCAGATCGTTGCCGGCCAAAAGAGGCGCAGACAGCATCGCCCACAAACTCATGTGCACTTCATACTCTGAACGGTTCATTCCTCCATTACCAACCTCCAGCATATCCGGGTCATTCCAGTGACCTGGGCCAGCGAATTTTTCGAGCCCGTCCTGTTGGAAGCCGATCAACGTCATGCGGTCCCAGTGGTCACTGATGTCGTCTGTTGTCCGCCACAGATTTCCTCCCGCTTCCGGCGCCCACCTCCAGACTGCGTACAGACCATACTGGCAGAAGCTGTACACCATGGGGCGGCCCGTCTTGAGGATGGCAAGATGCATCTTTTCGTAGGCTGTCCGCTGCATAGCTGCAGCCTTGTCCAAGTCGTTTCCCGCCTCCTTTTTAATGATGTCTCCGAAGCCGCATTGGTCGTACTTGAGGTAATCGATGCCCCAGTTCGCGTAGGTTTGCGCATCCTGCTCTTCGTGGCCATAGCTGCCTTCATACCCAGCGCACGTCTTCGGCCCCGGCGACGAGTAGATCCCCAACTTGAGTCCCTTCGAGTGGACGTATCCCGCAAGACCCTTCATGTCTGGAAACTTCTCATTCGTGTGAATAATTCCCTGAGCGTCGCGCTTGCCCTCCCACGTGTCGTCAATATTGACATACACGTACCCGGCGTCTCGCATTCCACTCGCAACCAGAGCGTCCGCTGCAGCTCGCACATCGTCCTCAGTCACCTTTTCGGCGAAGTGATTCCAGCTATTCCAGCCCATAGGCGGTGTTGCAGAAGCCGGAGAGTCCTGAGCAGTCAGCCTTACAGGGGCAAAGAGCCCTACGATCAAACACAACGTCCAACTTCCAGTCACGTTTTCTCCTTGAATATGTCAATAAGGTCCTGGACAACGGTTCAGTGGAGCGTTAGGTCGAATTTGACGAAGATTCCCGTTCGTGGCGGCCGCCTGCCGAAGTTGCAGATACCATGCGGATGTCATCTTCCGACATAGATTCTCCTAAGGTTTGCTTCAGCTGATAACAATCACTAACCCCGGGGCGGAAATGTCTCCGGGTGTCGCGCTATGAAGGCCTATTCGGCGGATCACTTTACCAGGGATGTATAGATTCGCACCCTGAACCTGCACCATACTAGAGATATCGATAGTCTTATCACCTGCCAGGTCTTGGGCAAGGACCCGGTTACCATGAAAGGGCTTGTCCGAAGCCAACGTTAGGCTGTCGAAATAGCCAAAGACACCGTACGGTCCTGGGGCGTCAGTCACAGATAGTGTCACATCACATGCGGGCATGTACCAGCCATTGCCAACTTGGGTCCGCTCCTGCGCTGCAATTGCGACCGCGCCATTTGGAAATCTTGTCGCGAAGACAAACGGTCTATCGCCATTCGCTCTCACGGAAGGCAAGCTTAAGTTGCGAGCAAGACAGGCCGGTGCCCCTTGCCGCACGGTTTTTCCTATGATTTCGTTTTGCCAAGTTTGCCCTCTCTCAAAAATCCAGCTGTCGGTCAGAATTTCATCGCTGAGAGTTACTGATCCCAATCCCGGTGAGAACGGAGGTGCAATCCGTTGCCAACGAAGCGCTCGCACTACTTCATCCATCCGCTTTTTGGTTTGTCTGGGCCCATTGAAGAATAAATCTGTATCGTTTCCAGGTCTCATTCCTATCAGGGGATGCCGCAGAATTCCCATTGTGCATCCCATGGCCGCAGCGACGTAAACTTCATCTTCCACATTCAATAGGCCGTGCACTTCAGAATGCCCTTCAGCGCCCTTTAGCATTTCAGCAACGCGGTCAAGAGTTGTCGGCAAAGATAGGATCGAAGTGACGTCATACGTCCTATAGACATCTGTATGCTGCAGGATTTCCATTCGATTGGACCCCCAGCTTTGCGAGCCGAATCGTCCATCCTTTCCCCAATCCCCATTCAGAGGCCATTCGCCGTGTACATGTTCTAAAGTAAGGGGGATATGTGTCTCATCGCGGAGCCGCACCAGATTGAATGTCGGATCACCTATATCAACCTTCCAATACTTGATCCCTGCAGACTGACTAAGACTCTCGAGGCGATGATCCGCATTCCCCCCTGGCGTATTACGACACCATAACGCCGTTCCACGCCATCCTGCGTCCTTGATTGCAAGATTCAGCTTCCTAAGCCGGTCAGCGGAAGATCCTGTAAAGGTGGGGAACTTCTTGGTGTCTAGCTCGAAGGTTGCGGTACCTCCAACTTGCCATCCGTCATCCAGGAGGAAGAGCACATCCTCACGAATCTTCGGGAAGAAGTCTGTTGCCCATCCTGTCCTTCCGAAGAGGGTCTTCTCTGCCATGGCATCGTGAGCCAGCTTGCTTCCCGAATCGCCCTCCAGAATTTTAGGGTCGAGTTTTGGAAGATCATGACCATACATATAATTTTGTGCGGCCCATGTGCACCAGTAATTTGGCTTACTGCACGGTTTCTCAGGGACCAGGTTGACTCCTACGTCTTTTGTGAGACTGGAATCTTCTTCAAACCCACCTGCCTGTGATATGACAGCAGTCGCCATAAGTGCGGCGAGAAACTCTCTACGATCCGCGATCAGTTGCTTCCTTCTCATGTCTTCTTCCCTGCATGCGGTCGATGTTCGTCGAACATGAACAGCCGGCGCCTTGAAAATGGAGGCCGCCGGCTGCGCCTGATCCAACGTGATATTAGAAGGTAAAGTGAGCTCCCAGTTGAAGGTTGCGCGGCGGACCGTTCGCACTGGTGATAACGCCAAACAGTGCATTGCTGGTACTGCAGCAGGTGGTATTCGGGTGCCCGAGATACGGATGATTGAGTGCGTTGAAAGCATCAATCTGCAAACGGACGCTCATCTGCTCATAGATCCTCTCCGTCTTGGACAACGAGATGTCGGAATCCGCATAACCGGGGCTGACTGCCTTGTCCAGACCGGAGTTGCCGATCTGATAGAGCGCCGGCGTGGTGAAGCAACTGGTATCAAACCATTCCGACGTCTTCCCGAGCGTCCGAACAGAGGGACAAACGGCGTTGGCACGGTTGTTCATGCCATTATTCAGATTGTCCGAGGTGAGATGGATTGTCATCGGTTGGCCTGATTGCAATATGGTGATGGTGCTGATCTGCCATCCGCCCACCAGCGCCTCCACCGCCCGCGGACTACTCGTTAGCCACTCCCGGCCGCGTCCGAAGGGAAGCTGGTAGATAAGACTAACCACGAAGTTTTGTGGAACGTTCGGAGCCTGCTCGTTACCAACGCCATAGTTCAAGCGGTCCTGTCCCGGAAGTGGGTCAAACACGTTTGTGTTGTCCAGCTCCTTCGACCAGGTGTACGCAACGCGACCGGAGAGGCCATGCGACATCTGCTTCGTCAACTCGACCTGCAGCGCATCGTAGTTCGACTTGCCGTCGGAGCCGTAGTAGTTGAGCGTCGATACGTTCGGCGACAGTGTGTAATACGGACGCCGCGGCGCCTGCGCACCCGGTCCCGGCGGTGGAATGTTGATATTCCGCTCCCTGAAGATGTGCGAGCCCTTAGTGCCGACGTACGTCAGGCTCAAGGCGGTGGTTGCGGTGAGCTGCTGTTGGATGCCGACATTCCATGCATTGGCGTTGTCGGGACGGAAGCCCTGCGACATCCACGACACGCTCGAGTTAGGTTGCGGGGTGACTGGAGCGGCCGTGGACAGCGGCACGAACGCCGGCAGACCATGATAATAGGTTGTGTAAGCCGGATTGACTGCCGTAGCGCTCCCCATGGTTGCCCAAGGAGTATAGCTAACCGACTGGGTCACGGAGTACTGCTCGAAGAACGGGAAATTGCGCTCCAGACTTCCGCCGATGCCACCACCGTTGGCCGTAAACGTCGTGATGCCAAATGCGGCGCGTATCGCGGTCCTGCCATTATTTGGAGAATAGGAGAACCCGAACCGGGGGTCGACGTTGCCGTAGTAGTTGTTCACGTTAGGAGCGCGATTGTTCGCCGTCGCGATATCGAGCAAGCCCGTGTTCGTGTCGAAGTTCGACTGACGGTTGAACTTGTCGACCGGCTGGGTTACAACGTCCCAGCGCAGGGCGACATTCAGTGTCAGTTGCCTGCTAACCACATACGTATCCTGCCCATAGATGCCCCAGAGGTTGGCACGGGTCGCCGGGTCAGTGTCCACGAAGCCACGGCTGATCGACGATGGAAGTCCCAGCAGGAAGGTGGCGAATTCGTTGCCGCCAGTTGCATGGGAGCAACTGGGATTCCCCGCGCAAGTACCGGTGTAATCGGTGGTGAAATTGAATTGGCCGTTTCCGCTCTGGTTCGCATTGGTCAGCGATGCCTGCAGACGACGGTAGTCCTCACCAATGATAAAGGTATGCTTGCCCCGTACCTTGGTGTAGTTATCCGTGATCTGGTAGATGTTGGTGATGCGATGCGAATCTGTCCAGCTCTGGGATCCGGTCTGCGCAATGTTGCCGGCAGAGATTATCGCAAGTCCGGTGGCGTTCGGGAACTGGGTGTAATTGCCGTTAGGTATTCCGAGCGCAGTGTTCTCATTGGTCTGGTAATCGTTGCCGAAGTCCAGCGTGTAGAAGCGATTGAAACCGAAACGGAGCTCGTTGGTCGCAGTCGCCGAGAAGGTGTGGTCATAACCAACCGCAGCATTGTTCATGCGATTTTGTGCATTGACGTTGCCGATACTGAACCAGCGCGTGCCCGGCGACGGCGCAGTCAGATCGCGATGCTGATACGACTCACGCGCGAAGATCCGGTTGTTGTCGCCGAGCTGATAGTCGACCTTGGCATCGAATTGATGGGTATTGTCCGCCTGCGTGTTGCTGGCAGTGTAATTGGCGACGCTGATGTTGGGTGAAGTGGGTTCAGGCCAGATATTGGCCGAGCCGACCATGTTTGCCGCCACGGGGTCGAACCGCGACGTGGGGATTTGGTAAGCCGGACCCTGCGACGAGCTTACGATCGGAAAAGGCGCCTGCGTCTGCGGGTCATAGATCGTTGGGAACTGGCTGGTCACGAAGTATCCCTGCTTCATCAGGTCCGTCGGCACCGTGTATCCGGTGTAGTAAACGCCGTTGTTCAGTAGCAGACCCTGGTAGTCGCCGAAGAAGAACGCCTTATTCCGGATGATTGGGCCACCGAACGACGCGCCGAACTGGTTGGCCCGATCCGGCGCTTTGGAAGCTGCATGCCACTGAATCGCGTTCAACGAGTCGCCGCGGAAAAATTCATACGCCGACCCATGAAATCTGTTCGTACCGGACTTCACAACAGCATTTACCTGCGCGCCGCCATACACACCTACGGTCGCGTCGGAGTTCGCCGTCGAAACCTTGACTTCCTGGAGCGCGTCCAGCGGCGGCGTGACCGTCATGAAGGCGTTCAGCAGTTCCATATCGCTGACGCCGTCCAACGTGTAGGTCGTGCCTGCCCAGGGCAGGCCGTTCACCGATGCAGTGATGGCCGTTTGCGCGCCCGCGCCTGCCGCCGCTTCCGGAGCGCTCGACCAGCCGCTAGCCACGGCACCAGGAACAGTGACGATCAACTGCGAGTAGATTCGCCCGTTCAGGGGAAGGCTCTGGATGTCGTTCTCGTTCAACACCTCGCCAAGTGAGGATCCGGTGGTATCGACCAGCGGGTTCAACGCCGTCACCTCGACCTTCTGATCCGACGTGCCGACCAGCATATTCACGTCCACGCGGTTGTTGCTGTCGACCGTTACGATATTCCCAGCCGAAATCGTCTCGCGGAAGCCGGGGACGTCGACCTTGACACTGTAGGTACCGGGCTGCAGGTTGTCGGAGCGGAATTCGCCAGAGGCGTTGGACTTCGCGTGAGTCATGATACCGGTGTCCTGGTTGATGATCGTCACCTCAGCGTTCGGTATCACCGCGTTGGTCGCATCGTGGACCGAGCCGACGATGTGTCCGCTGACGCCCTGGCAAAAGGCTGCAGGTACGATTGTCAGCAAGCAAGCGAGTACGAGCAGTTTGCCGGAGAGAGTTTTTAGCCACTTTTGCTTGGCGGTCTTTTTATAAATAGAGATTCCAAATTGCATACAGCCTCCTTCGGCTTCTTCTTTCGTTGTGACTTCAAGCCTGCACACGTCGTCCAGCGTTCCCAACTTGATCTTTCAGGGCATGCGTACCCCCCGGGAGAGAGCGAAGCACCTTGCGTAGCGGTCTGACGATTTGTGGATTCCGAGACGAAAGTTGCATCATTCCAGAACAGGCTGTTCACCAGCGCTGGAAACGGTAGCTGGACAAGGCGACAGAAGTCTAGTTACGGGAGGGATACGGAGATCTGAAACGTAGGTGTTGCAGCGGGTTTTCGGGGATGTTTCATCAACGTTACACAGCGTGTTACCCGAGATTATGGTGCAACCGGAATAAGTTCAGTGTCGGAACACCGTTGTACGGCTGCCTAGCCCTCAGAGAGCGCTCTTTTGGGGAGGCCCCGCACAATACATTCAATGGGAGTTGGGAACAACTCTCCCCTGTCGCTTTGGCGAGAGGCGAAGTAGCAAAGCCCGGACGGGACTGGGTTAGGATCTTTCTACTAATGAGCCGATGTTTGAGGAGTTGTGCCGCCAGCCCCGGTTGGGGTCTGGGAGTGGAACTTGTGCACCGCCAGTAGATCAGCTTCCAAAACCTGGTAGCCTTTCTCAAGACGGACACGTACTAGGGCTTGAAATACAGGTGTTTCGCCCTTTGCGCTGGATTCGCCCGAGGCGGCTAAAGCCTTGGATAGTTCCTCGACTCCCAGTCGTGAAGTGGCAAACATCGTTGCACCTTCAGTTCCTTTCGTGTCCAGGCCGCCCAGTATAGCGATGTACCGGCCCGGAACAAGGCCGCGCTGTACGGATATGAGGCTGTAATCCGTCTTCAATACCTGGGTAGTTGGATCGCGCTCCGTATGGTAGGTCGATTTCTCATCTGTTCGGGGATGAGCGTTCAGGATCTGAGCTCTCCATTCTTCACGTCGAGAATCGGGATTCTCGAATGTGAAATCTCCCACAGAAAGGAGTTGAGCAACAGCAATATTCTGGAATGGTGATCCGAGCAAAATCACGTTATGTTGCTTGAGATCATCAGGAGTGATGTCGCGGCTGGGTTTGATAGTAGCCTTCACACCCATCTGTCCAAAAAGGCCTGTCAACATTGCGATACCTTGAAGTTCGCCAGTCCCGGTGTATCCGTTCTCATAGTAGAGTTGGCCTGCTTGGGCAACAAGGGAAGGGTTTGAGGCAAACTGTCGCGCCAGGTGTGGATCGACGCGAGCACCTCGGCCATCGCTCGCCCCCTGGCGGAACCGGAAAAGATCGTTGGAATCGTCCAGAAGGAAAACGGCATCCGGATATGCGATGACTGGAGTTGGATCGTTGCCGAGGAATTTAGCCCAAAATACCTTCACCGGATCCGCTGATTTGCCGAAAGTCAATTCAGGATTAGAGGAAGCTGCCTCTCCTACAGTGCCATTTCGCATCTCCTTGTTCCCAGCCCAGAAGCCTATGGCAAAGACGGCAATTGCAGCTGTGGCAATCGCTGCACGGCTGGAGGAGAGCCAACTGAAGGTACGCCTTTTCTTAGGCGTCTCCTGATCTCCACTGTCAACATTCTGTCCAAGCAATTGAGTCGCGAGGGAGAAAGGTGTGTCCAGTTGGGGTGTAGTCCTATGGTTGAGATCTGCAACTGTAGCCCTGGCGCTTTCAAAACTCGGGAGATAGTGCCCCTTGGGAATCTCAATCAATACGGGGTCGTGGCTGCCGTCGGCATCGTAATACTCTTTCAGTTTCAGCCTTAATCTATGTATTTGAACCCGAACGATCGTATCAGTCTTTGGATCAAAATCCTGCTTCCGGCCAAAGGCCTCTACGCCGATTGTGTATTCTTTGAGGCCCTCTGTAGTCCCCGCAATGGCCTTATCAGCCACGAATTGAAACAGTTGCTGTAACGTCAAGGCATTTCGAAAGGTAGTGGAATGAATAATCCGCTGGACCTGCTGTTGACATTGCTCAGCAGAAGGTGCGTCACGTTGCGTGGCTGCTGAAGGATCCGCGTATGCCAATCCAGCTCCCCCTCAAATTTCAAAACGTGAGCACGAGTTTAGCAGCTTGCAGATGGAGCACACAATCAATCCTCATCTCCCTCCGGAAGGTACAGGCGATATCAATTCTGTCCATATTCGATGCGGCCGAACCCCGACCGCGAGGCGCAATTCTCGCGCAAATGACAATTCGCTGAGCTGAGTCTCACGGACAAATGCCTTGCGATTCTGCGTGAAACCGCATCACGGGACGGAATCTGACTAAACGGCAGGAAAAGGGCAAACAAGAGACTTGGGCGAGTGGGGCCTTTGCCCGTCAGATACCAGAAACGCCGTTCTCGTCACTTGGCCGTGTAGTCGGCATGTCGGCAACTTGACAGCGAATACGGACTTTGCGATCTCAGAATTCCAAGTTGCCGGTTACGCGGTCACCTTGAATTGCCTCCCATAAGCCGACTTTACGGGCTGACCGGCTGTTCATTTCCGCACTCGACTGTCCACCCGTGGACAACAAATCCGACAAAGAGCCGCGCGAGCTCCCGTTAAATCAATCGTTTGCCACTACAAGATTGTGGCCTCCGGCATGCATTCCCAACGACGGTGCTTCAGGTTTTGCTTCGGAGGGCCGCATGCACTCTGTTTGGCAGGATTTGCGTTACGCATGGCATCAGCTGATCGGCAACCTCAGTTTCACGCTCACCGCTCTTCTGTCTCTCGCCTGCGGAATTGCTGCAACCACCGCAGTATTCAGCGTTGTCTGGGCCGTCGTGGTGCAGCCCTATCCTTACGTCAACCCCGACCGCATGGCGCACCTAGCGCTGGGCGATTTTGTGGATACGGGCCAATTCCGCGGGTTCGCCATTACCGTGCCGCAGTGGGAGCAGTTGCGCACCGTTCCGGCGATTGAAGATTCCATTCTCACCAGTGGGGCCAATCTCACCGTCACAGGCGAGGATCTTCCCGAAGACGTCCAGGCCCAGTACATGACCTCCAACGGCTTCCAGTTCTTCGGAGTGCCCGCACTGCATGGTCGCGGTTTGCAGCCTTCAGACGCCATTGGCAGTCAGGAGCCGCAGCCCGTTGTGGTACTGGGGTATAAGTTCTGGCAACGCCGGTATCAGGGCGACCCAAGCGTGATCGGCAAGACAGTCGAACTTGCGCGCAAGTCGTACACCATCGTTGGAATCGCTGCTCGCCGCTTCACATGGGGTGACGCCGACGTGTATCTCCCGATGAAGTTGACGACCGGTGACGACCCGAACACGGTCGAGATACGCTTGCGGCCGGGCGTCTCTCATAAGCTAGCCGCTCAGCAGATGCAGCCGCTCATCAAGGAGTTTGAGCGGCAAAGTCCGCAGTACTACCCATCCAATCCCGGCCCACTGCATGTGATCGGGCTGAACGAGCAATTTATGAAGGCCATCGGACCCACGCTCGCCGTGCTCTTTGGGGCGGTGGCTCTTCTGCTGGCCATCGGCTGCAGCAATGTTTCCATCCTGCTACTGGCGCGCGGAACGGCCCGCCAGCATGAGTTCGCGCTGCGCTCGGCAATAGGCGCTTCGCGTGCCCGCCTGGTTCGACAGTTATTGACGGAATCGCTGCTGTTGTCTCTGAGTGGAGCAGTTCTCGGTGTCGTGCTCAGCTATCGTCTTGTGGCTCTCATCCTCAGGCTCATGCCGGAGTATGCCTTTCCGCATGAGGCTGCAATTCAAATCAGTCTTCCCGCGCTGATTTTTTGCGTCGTCATCGCTTTGGTCACAGGTATTTTGTTTGGCTTGTCACCGGCCCTTAGCCTGTCACGGCCGGACGTGCGCAATGCAATGCAGACCGGCTCCAGCCGCATCGCCAGAAATATCGCCAGCCGTACCACCCATCATCTGCTCATCGGCGGACAAATCGCGCTCACTCTGGTGCTGCTCACCACGTCTATGATTGCAGTCCGCGCCTTCCTTAAGATGGCGCGCACGCGGCTCGGCTACGATCCGCATAACGTCATGTCTGTGCCAATTCCGTTGCGAATAGCCACTTACGACAGCGTGCAAAAGCGTGCTGCTTTGATTGAAGCGCTGCAGAATAAAGCGTCCACGGTTCGGGGAGTGCAGATGGTTGCGATATCCACCAACGCGACCCCGCCCAACAATGGATTCTCCACTCAGGTGCAGATCCCGGGAGTCTCCGGCACAAACCAGGAGCTTGTTCTGGTGGACCTGATAAGCCCGGGGTATTTCAGCCTGCTCAAAATCCCGGTCTTACAGGGCCGCATCTGGACAGAATCCGAGAACCACGACGCCGCGAAGCTTTGCGTAGTCAATCAGGCATTTGCTCATCGCTATTTTCCGCACTCTGAGACCATCGGCCATTCCCTGCGTGCTCCGCAGATGTTTGTCGCGCAACCGCCGCAGCTTGTCACTGCCGCAGGCGCTAACGGCCCGCTCCTGATCATCGGGATAGTCGGCGACAAACTCGACCAGGGTATGAAAAAGCCTGTCGACCCGGAAGTGTTTGTGCCTTTCACGCTCGGGATAGGAAACTTTAGCCAGCTTCTCGTACGCACCGATGGTCCGCCGCTCGCATTGCTGCACCAGGTCGCGCTGGCGGTCGCATCCGTTGATCGCGACCAGCAGATATATGGAGATGTACGTGACCTCGAACATTGGATCACCACACAACAGGAATACGCCCAGGACCAGCTGATCTCCTTGCTGTTCGGCGCTTTCGCCGCTCTTGCTCTGCTTCTGGCTGGCATCGGCCTTTATAGCGTCGTGTCCTACACAGTTGTGCAGCGCACCAATGAATTCGGAATACGCATGGCGCTTGGCGCGATGCGCACCGACGTCTTGCGCATCGTCATTCAATCCTGTGCCATCAGCGTTGGCATGGGTGCATTGCTCGGTATCCTAGGCTCGCTTGCCGCCGGACACGCCCTGTCTCATGTCGTCCAAAGCGGTTACGCGACCAACCTGTTGCCGCTGCTATTGGGAATGCTCGTGCTCGCACTAGCCGCGCTGATCGCCAGCCTAATCCCGGCACGGCGTGCCACACGCATCGAGCCCCTGGAAGCGCTTCGATACGAATAGCGCGTCGAATCCACCTGCGGAACGCGTCCGTAATGAAGGTCCAGGTTCGTCAGACGACAACAGGCCGATGCACTCAGGACCCCGGTAGGCCACTCCGAGAATTAGTATCGGGAGACGGCCTAGTGTCCATTGATCCGATGGCGTTTGAGCAGTCACTTTGCCGAATAGTCGCCTTGTCGTACAGGTGAACGTTCGCGAAGCAGCCCAGCCTACTCTTTGGCTCAAAAGACACGGATCGCAGACCTCTTCTTTTCTCGTTTAAAGGTGCTGACGAAGGTGCTGAGGATTATCGAGCGATGTTCTAGGATGCCTTAGGTGGCCACCGATGCTCCTAGAATCAATAGGTTACAAGCAATTGTTGTTATGGCATGGAAGAGGTCATCGGTTCGATCCCGATCAGGTCCACCAATCAATTCAACAACTTAGACAAATGAACCGTGACCGGTGACCTGCTTGTGTCCGTGGTTGGTTTCATACCCCTTCTTTTGCTGCTTTTGGACAGGGTTTCATCGCCTGCCCTAGCGTAGCGAAAGGCAATAAACGGTGTGACGTTGTCTGCCGTCCACGCGCAGGGTAACTGCCGTTTGTAACGGTTTCGGTTGCGTATTGCGGATGACGTAAATATCAGTGTCGGCGGAGCGGCGATGGATGTAGTCGCACGCTGTGCAAGCCCACGGCGGCGCATCAGGAAAGAGCGAGATTTTCGGAGTATCCTACTATAGTTATACGTCCGGAACTAACGCCGAAATTCCGGGTTCGGGTTTAGTGTATTTTTCGGCCGTAAGGCCGGAATAGCAGTCTACGGCGGCTGGGAACATAGGCTTTAGCCTCGCGGCTGGCCCGTGCGAACCACTGGGAGGGAAGATGAGACTCCAAACCTACTTGCCCGTATCGCGGACTGTCAGGTTTTTCAGCCTTCTGCTTGATTCGGCCCACGATTCCTCTCGCGGCAGGAGCGCCGTTCGAAGTGTGGCGCAGTCGCTCAGACGTTTGGTTGCACTGGTGATGGCACTTCTTCTGCTGCCGATTGGGCAGGGGGAGCTGTTCGCGCAGCAGGCGCCTTACAGCGGACAGTACGCGCCCTACTATCCATCAGGTAACGTGCAGCCCCAAGTCTATGGACAACAGCGTTACACGCAGTCCTACCCGGTTCAGCCCTACGGGCAACAGTCTTACCCGACCTCGGGCCAGACGTATTCGCAGGGTGGTGGACAGGTGCAACCGCTCAATCCACTGCAATTGCAGCAACTGGTGGCGCCCATCGCGCTCTATCCGGACACACTTGTAGCGCAGGTGCTGGCTGCCTCCACCTATCCTCTCCAAGTGGTCGATGCCGACCGTTGGCGGCAAGCGCAGGGCAATGGGGATTCCTATCAAATTGCAGCCGGAGCCGACGTACAGCCCTGGGATCCGAGCGTGAAGGCGTTGACCGCGTTTCCGCAAGTGCTGGCGGAGATGGACAGGAACCTGCAATGGACCACCGAGTTGGGCAATGCGTATTACAACCAGCCGCAGGACCTACTCCAGACAGTGCAGGTGATGCGCCAGCGTGCACAAGCGGCTGGGAACCTGCAAAACACTCCGCAGGAAGCGGTGAGCTACAACCAGGGCAACATCGTGCTTGCCCCGGTGAATCCGCAGATGGTCTATGTACCGGCCTATAACCCATGGACAGTCTATGGACAACCGGTCTCGCCCTACCCGGGATTTTCGCTGCTTGATGCGCTGGGATCGTTCTTCGGATCATCCCCTGTGCGATTTGGTTTGGGGATCGCGATGTCGGCCTTCACCCACGTGGGCTGGGGCTGGCTGGGCTGGGCATTGAGCTGGCTCACGCAGTCCGTGCTCTTCCACCAGTCGAACTACTATTCGCAGAGCACCACGGTAGCCGATTGGGGCTTCCCGTATGGCGGTGCACGGGCATTTTCGCAACAGGGACGGTTGGCCGCAAACAACTATTACCGGACACCGGGCGGTTATGGCTGGGCAGGCGGGGGATTTACGAGGACGCCAGCGCAAGGGTTCGTGCGAACGCCAGCCGTAGGGAATCGGTCGGCAGAAACATACAACCGCGGTTACCAGACTCCTGCAACCAACTACGGCCGACCCACGCAGCAGGCCTACAACGGCGTCCAGCCGATCCGGCCACAACAGTTCGGCCGTACAAGCTATGGGTCGAGCTTGTATAGCAGACCTGCAGAGAACTACGTCAGCAGGCCAGGCACAACCTACGGCAGTTCGATGCAGGCTTATCGTCCGCCGTCTGCGATCTATCAGCGCGGTGATTACGCGCCGCGATCTTCTCGCTCGGTTATGGGCAAGAGCTTCGCGCAGTCAACCCCTAAGCCGCCGCACTCAAGCGGCTTTCACCTGTTTGGCGGTGAGCACGCGCCGAAGAGCTACAGCAGCGGGAAGAGCTTCGGCGGCCGCTCAGGCGGCGGTCATTCCGGCGGCCACGGAGGCGGGGGCAAACATCATTTTCTGTGAAGGTGGCAGCGGTAATTTGCGTGCCGATCGTGGCCTGCAGATGCGAATACTACTTTTGCGGCGTGGGGCCGTCTTCTTGTTGGACCTCTTTCCCTTCGCCTGGGAAGGGCCAGTTACGGTTTAGAGGCTGCATCTCTTCGCGGACGGATTTGGGCGCGTTGTTCACCTTGAGGTTTTCGAAGACGTGCACACCCAGCTTTCCGGCGCTCGCCAGGTCGATGTCGCCGTCGTGGTCGAAGTCGGCGGCAACGAACTGAGTACCGGCACTGGCAGTGCCGTTGACAGAGAGTGCTATGCGTGTGAAGGCGATGTCATCCGAGTTAGCGGCAATCTGCATGGTGCCTGAACCAGTGGTCGTGCCCATGGCCGCCTGTGTAGAGGCATGCTGTTTGCCTGCTGAGTGAGCTTTGGCAGCGGCGAATTGCGCCTTGGTCGGCAACTTGTAGGCATAGACAACGACGGGATCGTACGATCCGGGGTCTGCGCCAGAGTGGCCGCGGTAGCGCTTTCCAGTGATGAGTTCAGGGACGCCGTCGCCATCAATGTCGACGAGGGCGAGGGCGTGTGACTGCGAAAAGGATTCGTCAATGGTGTGGCGGATCCACTTGGGATGCGCCGGGGTGCCAGCCTGCTCAAGCCAATACAGACCATAGCCATGGCCCTGGCCGTAGATAAGATCAAGTTTGCCGTCGTGGTTGACGTCGTAGCCGAGGATGGGGAAGCCGGCGTCGCCGAGGTCCCAATCTCCGTGCCATTTCCATTGGTCATTGTCTGCGTCGATCTGCTCGAACCAGCCGTGAGTCGTGAGAACGTCTGCTTTGCCGTCGCCGTTGATGTCCGCGATGCCGATGCCGTGTCCGTCCTGCTCACGGCCTCCGAGGTGGTGGACGCGTGGCTTGTCTTTGCTGAAGTCGATCCAGAGGACGCCTGATCTGTTGTAGTGGGCGAGAGCGAGATCGGGTTTGCCGTCACCGTTGATGTCGGCGAAGGCACCGCCCTCAGTATCGAAGCTGTCTGTGATCTTTTCTGCCTTCCACATCGCGCCGGCGGCGGTGGCTTGGGGGCCGGGGTTGCGATACCACCAGACGCCGTTCGAGATCCAGCCGGTGGTGACGAGATCGGGCAGGCCATCGTGGTCGACGTCGACGATCCACTCACCGCAGTCTGAGACAAACTCGTTGTGGATGCCAACAGTGCGGAACTGATGCTGTTTCCACTCGCCACCGTTGGCGCCCGGATTTTCATACCAGTAAGCGCCGCTGAGCAGATCCGGGAAGCCGTCGTTATTCATGTCGAGCACGGAGATGCCCTCGGCATGGTCGGTTCCGAGACGATGAACGAGAAAGGTGATGGGAGGCTCGCCGCCGGGACCATTGCCAGGGTGTTGCATACGGAACTCGGTGGCGTGGGAGGGGTCCTGGGCTTGAGCCGGAAGGTTAGCGGCCAGAGGAAGGAGAAACAGCGGGACGAGGTATTTCGAAGGAATCTTCATGGTCGGGTCCTTGGAGTGGTCCTTGGAGTGGTTCGTTAGGCAAGCTTCATGGTGTCGGGATCCCAATGAACGACGCTACCGCGGTCGACGCTGAGATTACTGAGTAAGGCAGCGCCGGCAGCGCGAAAGCCGAAGGTGGCGTCTTCGACGACGGGCTGACGGCTGCGAACGGCGTTAAAGAAGTTGTGAAAGTGATCGTAACTGTCGGAGTAGCCGTTGGGAGCGGCGAACTTCTCAACGTTCTGCGGCAGAGGACCATCGGGATGCACGATCGGATACTTCTTGCGGTATTGCTCGATGTACTGCCGTTGCATGGCGTCGGTAAATGTGGAAACGGTGTAGCCAGGATCGGGCGCATGTGGAGTGCGGGTTACAGTGACGGTGTTGCCGGCGATCTCCATCAGACCTTCGGAGCCGGTGAAAAGGAAGCCCTCGCTCTCTTCCCCTCCGTCGATGAAGTTGACTCGAAGGCTGAGATTGAATCCCTCGGGATAGTCGAGGAGCGCGAGCAAAACGTCATAGACATCACGGCCGTCATTCCAGTAACGCAGGCCACCGGTCGCCATTGCACGCGTGGGACCTTTGGAACCCGTGATGAAGTGAGTGCCGCTGAAGAGATGAACGAAAAGATCGCCGGCGACGCCGGATCCGTAGTCCTTCCATTTGCGCCACTGGAAGAAGCGTTCGCCGGAGAAGGGCACCTTCGGTGCAGATCCAAGAAAGCGTGGCCAGTCGCAGGTCTCGACAGAAGCGTCAAGCGGAACGGTATAGTTCCATGCGCCGATGGAGGAGTTGCGATCCCAATGGGCGGTGACCATGTTGAGCTTGCCGATGGCACCGGAGGCGAGCAACTCCTTTGCCTTGGCGTAGACGATGGAGCTGACACGCTGGCTGCCAACCTGAAGGATGCGGTGCGTGGAGCGAACTGTATCGATAATCTCCGGCCCATCGGAGTAGAGGTGAATCATCGGCTTTTCGAGGTAGACGTCCTTGCCTGCCTGCATGGAGTCGACTGCGGCTTGCTTGTGCCAATGGTCGGGTGTGGCGATGAGGATGGCGTCGACATCTTTGCGCGCAAGAATCTCGCGGTAATCGCGAGTTGTGAAGAGATCGTTCCCGGAAGGGCCACCCCACAGCTCCCTGGCGTGGGCGAGGCGGCCGTCGTAGCAATCAGCTACGGCGACCAATTTGACACCGGGAACCTGCAGCGCGGTGCGAGTGTCTCCCTGGCCCTGGATGCCAGCGCCGATAAGGGCAAGTTGGATGGCGTCATTTGGAGAACGCTGCGCCGGTGGCGATGATTGCGCAATAAGGGAATGCCGGCTGATTGCGGCGGTAGCGATAGTCGCGGTCTTTACAGCGGATTGAAGGAAGGTTCGACGATCCAGCATGACAATCTCACTTTCGCACGTGGAACTGCGTTTGAACGGCTACCCCAGAACGGTACTACAGCAGGCCGCGTCTCGGGCTGCCAACTGCGCAGAGTGGAGCATTTCGTCGGCGCCGCTCACGCTAGTCATTTTAGGTTTTTCGAGAGCAGAGATCGTCATTCATAGCGAAGAGCGATCGATGGCTCTATTTTTGTAGCGCGGCGGGCTGGGATATAACAGGCTGCAGCTGCGACGAGAGCGATCGCCAGCGAGGCCATCGCGTACATGGCAGGATCAGAAGCCTGCATGCCGAATAACAGGCTGTTAAGCACGCGCGCAAGTACGAAGCCCACGATAATGCCGATCACTACGCCGGCGCCTACAAGAAGCAGGCCTTCGGACATGATCATCCTGAGCACGCCGCTGCGATCTGCTCCTAGCGCCATACGAATTCCAATCTCTCGGGTTCGCTGGACGACATTAAACGTGAGCGCGCCATAGATACCGAGACAGGCCAGCAGGATTCCGAGGCTGCCGAAGACGCTGAGGAGAACGGAGCTAAACCGGCGCTCACTCGTGGTGTCGTCGATGATGTCCTGCATGCGAAGGACATCGTAGACAGGGAGACTCTTATCGACTGTCCAGATCTGCTGCTTGATCGCGGCGGTGAGAGAGTCGGGATCGATGCTGGAGCGTACCGAGAGGGTCAGGTTGGTGAAGTCCGACATGGGCCGCGTTATCTCCGGGCGGGGTTGGTCTTCAAGTGAGAGTTGCCGGGCGTTTCCCTGGACTCCGATCACCGTGTAGCGAATAACCGGCACATCAGGCTTTGGAGGGGCGGTGCTCGAAATATGCTTGCCGATGGCGTCCTGTCCTGGCCAGAGCTTTGCAGCCAGAGCTTGGTTGACGACGATCACAGGCTGATTTTGCTGGAGTTCGTCGTTGGTAAATGTTCTGCCCGCTACGAGTGGAATGCCCAGCGTGGCGAAGTAGTCGGGAGAGGTGATGCCTCGCATGTCGGCTGTGGGTTCGCTGCCGCGCACGGGGGCGGGCCAGCCCTCGACCGTGAATTTCATCAGGCGAATACGCGTCATGGGCAGACCGTCGGAGAAGCTGGATGCCTTGACTCCGGGAAGACGAGTGACGCGTTCGATAACGGCGCGGCAGAAGTTTGCCGACGCATCCTTTGACGGATAACGATCAGGAGGAAGGCTGAACCGCATGGTTAAGACATGATCGGGGCGAAACCCTGGGTCGACCTCCATGACGCGACGAAGGCTGCTCATCAGAAAGCCGGCCCCGATGAGGAGGACGGTTGCAAGGCTGACCTCAAGGACGACGAGCTGAGAGATGAGCAGCCGTGAGTGACGATAGCCTGCCTCCCCAGATTGCTTGATGACGGAGTTGGCGTCGATGCGCGAGACGCGTAAGGCGGGAAGAATGCCGAAGAGAGCGGCGGCGAGGAAGCTGATCAACATGGTGAAGAGCAATACGGGGATCCCGAGGTGAATGCTCTCTGGGCGAAGAATTCCTGCGGGCCTAAGGGCGGGAATCGCCTTGATGCCGGCGTAGGCGACAGCAAGCGCGAGAGTGCCGCCCAAGAGGCTTAGGACGGCCGCTTCAACAAGAAGCTGCGCGATGAGATCCGCACGAGTCGCGCCGAGGGCCTTGCGGATACCGAGCTCCCGCTGACGAAAGGTGGCACGGCTGAGAACGAGATTGCTGAGGTTAGCACAAGTGATGAGGAGAATGAGGCCAACGGCTGAGAAGAGAACGAGGAGATTGCGGCGCATCTCCTGGCCAACGTCCTCTGTATAGATAGGAAAGATGTTACTCCGAAGCCGGCGTTCAGGACTGGATTTTGCTCGCGCAGGTTGCGTGCGATTCCGTCCATTTCAACGCGTGCCTGCTGAAGCGATGCTCCAGGAGCGAGACGGGCGAAGACGAGCATCTTGCGCCGGTTGAACTCCTCGAGATTGCCTTTGGAGATGACGTCATAAGGAATCCAAATCGCAGGCTTTCGCTGATCGGCGCCCTGGCGGGTGGAGGGGAGATAGAAGTTGGCAGGAAGGACGCCGACGATCGTGTAGACAGAGTCGTTTAATGTGATGGTTTGGCCAATCACGCTCGGGCTGCCGCCGAATCGAGTCTGCCAGTAAGAATCGGTCAACACGGCGATATGGGCGTTGCCTGGATCCGCTTTTACGGAGGCGAGCGTTGTTCCAAGAGCCGGGTTGACGGAGAAGAGTTGAAAAAAGTTCGGCGAGACGCGCGCGCCGTCGATACGCTCCGGATCACCGCTGCCGGTGCGATTGAGATTGACGCTTTCAAAGCCAACGATCTCCTCAAAGGACTTTGCCTGCCGTGCCCACTCGTCAAAGTTGGCGTAGGAGACGGGTATTCGCTCGCCGATTGACTTTCCCAAGGCAAGATTTTTCTCCCAAAGGACAACGAGGCGGTTTGCGTCGCCATAGGGAAGTTGCCGGAGGAGCACGGCGTCGATCACGCTGAAGACCGCAGTATTGGCTCCGATGCCCAGGGCCAGAATGATGATGACTAACGCGGAAAATGCGGGTGCGTTCTTCAAAACGCGAAATGCGAGCTTGAGGTGTTGGCTGAGGAGATGGAAGCGGAAGATGTCCGACATAAACCTGCTTTCGGAGGGAATCTGCAGATGAGCGGGGACTGAATCTCTTCAAAAATTATAGATGCGGTGTAGCGGAGAAGCGGAGAGGTCCGCCTGGAACAAGGGTATTTTGGGAACATAAATCCTTTGTTGTGTCTTGCTTGTGACGGGTAATGGAATGCAATAATGCGGGGATGAGCGAACAGAGTTCTTCTGGATTGGACCGGCGGGGTTTTCTTGGAGTGTGCTCCATTGTGGGGCTTGGACAGACATTGTTGCCAGGCGCACTGTTTACGCTGGCAACGCAGGCGAAGGCGCAAAGCTCGCCGATCGTTGGCGGCACCGATGTAAAGGCCAGTACAGAAGGAATGCCGAAGATTACGACAGAGATGATCGACGCGGCGGCCGTAATTGCAGGAATTACCGTGACGGACGAGCAGAAAAAGATGATGCTCGACGGGCTGGAGCAGCTGAGAAAGTCGTTCACGGCGATTCGTGATTTGAAGATGCCGAACAGCGTGGCTCCGGCGTTTATCTTCGATCCAGTGCCCGGCGATATGGTGTTGGATACCGTGAAGAAGCCGCTGAAGATGAGTGCAGCGCCGGATGTGAAGGCGCTGGTTGCGGCTGCGTCGGCGGGGCTTGCCGGGGATTCAGATCAGCTTGCGTTCGCGTCGGTGCGGGAGTTGGCGGAGTTGGTGAAGACACGAAAGGTAACATCGGTCGGGCTGACGAAGATGTACCTGGCGCGCTTGAAAAAGTACGATCCGCAGTTGCATTTTGTGATTACGCTGACCGAGGAACGGGCGATGGAACATGCGGCCGCAGCAGACAAGGAGATTGCGGCGGGTAAGTATCGGGGACCGCTGCACGGGATCCCCTGGGGCGGCAAGGACCTGCTGGCGGTGAAGGGTTATCGTACGACGTGGGGTGCGGGTGGTTTTGAGGAACAGAAATTTGACTATGACGCCACGGTGGTGACTCGGCTGGATGAGGCGGGGGCAATTCTGATTGCGAAGCTGTCAATGGGTGCACTGGCGCAGGGTGATTTGTGGTTTGGCGCGCGGACGCGAAATCCTTGGAATAAGCGGCAGGGGTCGAGCGGGTCTTCGGCAGGAAGCGCAAGCTCGGTGGCTGCGGGGTGCGTGGGGTTTGCGCTGGGGACTGAGACGCTGGGATCTATCTCTTCGCCTTCAACACGCTGCGGATGTACGGGATTGCGGCCTACGTTCGGGTTTGTGCCTAGGACGGGCGCAATGGCGCTGAGTTGGACGATGGATAAAATTGGGCCGATCTGCCGATCTGTTGAGGACTGCGCGCTGGTATTGTCCGCCATCTACGGGCAGGATGGTCATGATCTCTCCGTGCAACCGGCCGCGTTCAACTGGGATGCAAATTTCAATTGGAAGACGCTGCGCGTGGGATACATCAAGAGTGCGTTCGATGTACCGACGTTGCCGGCAGGGGCGTCGGAAGGACAGAAGAGAAATTTTGAACGACGGCTCTACGATGCGAAGTACGGGACGACGGCGCTTGATGAGCTACGCAATATGGGGGTGACGCTGATTCCTGTGGAGATACCAGATTTTCCGTTTGGCGCGATTGTGCCGGTGTTGGAGGCGGAGGGTGCAGCAGCGTTCGACGATCTAACTCGGAGCGGACGCGATAAATTGTTGACGGGGCAGTTGCCCTTCGACTGGCCGAATCAGTTTCGCATTGCGCGGTTTTACTCCGCGGTCGACTACATCCAGGCTATGCGGGCACGGACGCTGGCGATTGCTGAGATGGCGAAGCTCTTCGCGCAGGTGGATGTGATTGTGACACCTTCGCAGGGCAACCAACTGCAGGCGACGAATCTGACAGGGCATCCGGCGGTGATTGTGCCGAATGGAATTCGCGGTGATGGCGCACCCAAGAGCGAAAACGACGAGGATGGTGCGCTGGCGAATGCGGGTGGGCCTGGGACCCCGGTGAGTCTGACGTTTCTTGGAGGTCTGTATTCTGATGCGCGGCTGGCGGCGTTTGCCAAGGCGTATCAGGACGCCACGAGTTTCCAACTGCAGCATCCGAAGCTGGACTGATTCGGTGAGCGAAATAGTGACCAGAAGGATTTAAGACGACAAAGGCGATTGACAGTGGCAAACAAGATCAGCTCGCCGGTGTTCATCACCTCTTCTTCTGACCATGGATGCTACTATCCGGCTATGCCGATGGATGTGCTGGTGGAGGCGCGCGGGTTAGTGAAGGAGTATGGCGCGGGACGTCGCGTGGTGGATGATATTTCGTTTGCGATTCAGCGCGGAGAGACACTGGGGTTGGTGGGAGAGTCGGGTTCGGGCAAGAGTACAGTGGCGCGAATGCTGCTGCGGCTGGTGGAACCGACCGCGGGTGAATTGTGGTATGAGGGCCGCGATCTGCTGGCTGCGGATTCACGAGAGATGCGAGGGATGCGGCGGCGCATGCAGATTGTGTTTCAGGATCCCTATGCAGCGCTGAATCCGAGAATGCGGGTGCGAGAGATTCTTGCGGAGCCATTTGCGATTCATGGAGATAGGCCGGTAGAGGGCGTGGCAGGGCGGCTGTCTGAGATGCTGCGAACTGTGGGAATGGATGGATCTGCGCTGGAGCGGTTTCCGCATGAGTTCAGCGGTGGCCAGAGGCAGAGGATCAATATTGCGCGGGCTCTGGCGCTGAGGCCGGAGTTTCTGGTGCTCGATGAGCCGGTGAGTGCGCTGGATGTTTCGGTAGGCGCGCAAGTGGTTAACCTGCTGCGGGAGTTGCAGCGCGAGTTTGATCTCACATATCTGTTTATCTCGCATTCCATGCCATTGGTGCGATATCTGTGTGATCGGGTCGCGGTGATGCAGCGGGGGCGACTGGTGGAGTTGGGCGATTGCGAACAGGTTTGTGATTCACCACGCGAGGAGTACACGCGAGGGTTGATTGCGGCGACTCCGGAGATGCCGGTTTCAGGTTGAGAGTCTTCGCGATGCGTGCCTCTGGAGCACAGGAGATGGCAGTCTTCCCGTGGTCGCTACAATGGAAGATGGATGATCTCGAGTCTTAGCGCGCATTGGCACTATTTCTGGCTGGTCATCGCCTCGTTTATTGCGGGGGTAATGAATGCAATGGCGGGTGGTGGATCGTTTATTTCGTTTCCAGTGATGTTGTCGATCGGGATCGCGCCGATCCAGGCGAACGCGACGAACACGGTTGCGCTGTGGCCGGGGCAGTTGACCTCAGTGGCCGCTCTGCGCGGGGACCTGCGGCGTGATCTGCTGCCGGTGGTTTGCGCGGCATCAGTCCTCGGCGGGGTGAGTGGAGCTGTGGTGCTGCTGAATACGCGGCAGATCACATTTCTGCACATGGTGCCGTGGCTGCTGTTGGGAGCTTCGCTGCTGTTCGGGATCAGTGGGCCAGTGTCGCGCTGGCTGCGGGCGCGGTCGGCTCAACCGCATGCAAAGAGAGCGGTAGCAGTAGTGCCGCTGTTCTTAGTGTTGCTGATGGTGTGTTTCTATATTGGATACTTTGGGGCGGGTTCTGGCTTTTTGATTTTGAGCGCGCTGGCGCTCTTTGGCGTGGAGGAGATGCATGCGCTGAACTCGCTGAAGGTGCTCGCGGCTTGCCTCTCGAACTTTTGCGCCGTGGTGACGTTTGTATTGAGCGGAGCGGTGATCTGGCACTATTGCCTGATCTCGATGGTGTTTGCCGGCGTGGGCGGATATGTTGGAGCGCAGTATGCTCGGCGCATGAACGCCGATGTGCTGCGAACGATTGTCGTAATTACGGGATGCCTGATGGCTGCTTATTTCTTCTGGAGAATTGGTTGATAAGAGGCGGTGGTACGTGAAGAAGGAGATGGAATTATGAGCCACGAGGGGATTCGGATCGTCAATGCAGAACAGGCTCGGCAAGAGGATAGAGAGAACGAGCAGATGCCTTCGGACGCAGTGACTCCAAAGAAGGTGCGAGTGAAGAAGACCGAGGGGACGGGCGTCGAGATCGACTGGAAGGATGGGCACCAGAGCGAATGGAATTTTGCGTGGTTGCGGAACGCTTGTCCTTGCGCGACGTGCCATGAGGATCGCGAGAAGGCGGGAAGACCGCCAGGGGTGGCGAAGCCGAAGGAGAAAAAGTTGCTGATGATTTACGAGCCTCCAGTGAAGCCGCTGGAGGTGACGCCGGTTGGCAAGTATGCATTGAAGTTCAAGTGGAGCGATGGACACGAAAGCGGGATTTATTCGTGGGAGTATCTTCGGCGGATGTGTCAGTGCGAAATATGCGCCAAAAAATAGGCTTAGCAACGATGAAAATAGGGTGCCTTGTAATGTTCGAAGGGATCTTCGCGATGTAAGATGGGGCGGCATCCAAGGAGGAACTCCATGAATAGACCGATTCATTTTGAGATTCCCGCAGAAAATCCTGAACGCGTGATCAAGTTCTACGAGAAGGTTTTTGGCTGGAAGTTTGAACGGTGGAATGGGCCGATGGAGTACTGGAATATTTCGACGGGAGACAGTCAACCGGGGATCAACGGCGGTTTGATGACGCGGCGGGATCCGGCGCAGCCTTGTGTGAACACGATGGATGTTGCGGATCTGGATGCGACAATCGGCGTGATTGAAGGCGCAGGCGGCTTGTGCGTAGTGCCGAAGATGCCAATTCCAGGTGTGGGATGGCTGGCTTACTTCAAAGACACCGAGGGCCATATCTTCGGTGCGATGCAGGCCGACCCATCGGTAAAGTTCAGCGGATAAGCCTAGATCGCAATCGTCGCAGAGAGCTGCGCAAGGGCGTCCTCAACGGTGTTGGCTACGAGGAGGACTTCGCGGTTGCGTTGCTTGAGCATGCCTTCGGCGATGCAGTGATCAAGAAAGATGAGAAGCGTGTCGTAAAAGCCATTGACGTTGAGCAGAAGAATTGGCTTTGCGTGGATCTTGAGGGTGTGCCAGGCGAGGACTTCGAAGAGCTCTTCAAAGGTGCCGAAGCCGCCGGGTAGTGCGATGAAGGCATCGGCCTTCTCTCCGATGAGCGCCTTCCGTGTGTGCATGGTGCTGGTGATGTGAAGCTCGGTGATGCCGTGATGGGCGACTTCGAGATCGACGAGAACCTCCGGGATGACGCCGATGACCTTGCCGCCAGCGGTTAAGGCTGCTTCCGCAACTGCCTTCATGAGGCCGACGTTGGATCCACCGTAGATGAGTCCGATGTTGCGAGTGGCGAGGGCACGGCCTAACTCCTCGGCAGCGGCTCGGTAGGCGGGATGGACTCCGTTGGCGGAGGCGCAGAAGACAGCGACGTTATGAATCATAGAGACGAGGATATCAAGTACCACAAAGAAACATATGACATTGAAACAGAAATTAGGCCGACCGTAGCTTTGTGCGTAGCGATCGGCCTGAAAGAACGGGGAGGACTGGGTTAGAACAGATCCTTCTCGACAACGGTTTAGCGAATGATGATGGTAGCGCCATTGTGATCGCTAATAACCTCTTCGATAAGCGAGCCGGCCGGATGGTTTGGAGTGGCGCTGTTGGCGACAATGCGAGTGCCAACTTCAAGATTCAAACTGACAGGTTTGCCCGGGTCGAGCGTCATCACCTTTTCGCCAACCTTGACCTCCATTGGAGAACCGGAGTCATTGCGGAGACTGAGCTTCACGGTGCTCGTCTTCGTCTTGGCAAACATGGCGTGAACAGGGGATGAGATGCTTGCAGGAGCGGCATAAACAGCCGGAGCTGCAAGAAGAGAGGTAGCGACGACCGCGATGGTGAGACGATTGAGACGTTTCATTGTTAGCTCCCGATAACTTCTAAATTTCGACGGGAGTTTTCTGCCATGGTACAGAAAAGCTCGTCGTGAGAAGAGGTACGCAGGTTGTTCGCAGATGGTTCCACAAAAAGATGAATTCGATATTTGAATTGTTGCGTGAGAGTTAATTGATTCGATGCTTGTCCATGATCGGACAGGCTGTTCGTAAACGGACAGTAAATACAGGCATTTTCGATAGTTTTAGAGGCGTGGACGCGAGTTCGGATTGGCAGAGCTTAAGAGCTTAAATATAGACGTGGAGTGTGCGTGAGTTGAGTCATCTTTTAGAAAAAATGAATCCGCAACAACGGGAGGGAATCCAATCGGTCGATGGGCCGGTGCTTCTGCTGGCGGGCGCGGGGTCGGGCAAAACGCGAGTGATAACGCATCGAATCGCGTATCTGATTCAGGAACGGGGTGTGCCGGCTGATTCGATCCTTGCGGTGACGTTTACGAATAAAGCCGCGAAGGAGATGGCAGAGCGAGTCGATAGGATTCTGGGCCATAGCTCGTTGGCAAAACCGATGCTGGCGACGTTTCACAGCTTCTGCGTGCGTGTGCTCCGACGGGATATCGAGGCGCTGCGCGTAGGCGGCATCGGATTGACGCGATCCTTTGCCATCTACGACGAGACCGATCAGCAGGCAGTGGTGAAGCAGGCGCTGAAGCGTTTGGCGATCGATGACAAGTCGTTAAAGCCGCGGGTGGCGCTGGGAAGGATCTCGTGGGCGAAGAATCACATGATCGATCCGCAGGAGTATTTTCTTGCGAGCACCAACCCATTGGAGGAGAAGATTGCGCACATCTTCGAGATTTATAAGAAGGAACTGTTCAAGGCGAATGCGCTGGACTTCGACGATTTATTGCTGGAGACGGTGCGGCTGCTGAAGTCTTCCAGCGAGACGAGAGAAAGATACAATCGACGTTACAAATACATTTTGATTGATGAGTATCAGGATACAAATCGACCGCAGTACGAGTTGATGAAGCTGCTGGCGGGACCGCATGGAAATGTCTGCGTCGTCGGCGACGAGGACCAATCAATCTACAGCTGGCGCGGCGCGGATATCAAGAACATTCTGGAATTTGAGAAGGACTTTCCCGGGACCAAGACGATTCGGCTGGAGCAGAATTATCGCTCGACCCAGATGATTCTGGAAGGTGCGAGCGCCGTGGTAGCGCGGAATACCCAGCGCAAGGGGAAGAATCTCTGGACCGCGCGAGAGGGCGGTTCGCTGATTGGGTATTATGAGGCGCCGGATGGAGAGAATGAGGCACTGTTTATCGCCGACCGCATTCAGAGGTATCTGCGTGAGGCCGGCGGCCAGGAGGATCCGCCACGATGTGCGGTGCTGTATCGGACAAACTCGCAGTCGCGGCTGGTGGAAGAGGCGCTGCGACGGTATGGGATTCAATATCACATGGTGGGCGGGTTCAGCTTCTATGACCGGGCTGAGGTGAAGGACATTCTGAGTTATCTGAAGTTGGTGCAGAATGTGCATGATTCTGTCGCGCTGGGGAGGGTGGTGAATTCGCCGCCGCGTGGGATCGGCAAGACGACGATGGAGACGCTGGAGCGAATGGCTCTGTCGAGTGGCATGAGCACGTGGGATGCGATTGGCAGGGCTATCGACGACAAGCTGCTGCCGCAACGTGCGTTGATCGCGTTGAGTGGTTTCAGGCGGCTGATTGAAGATGCCAGGGCGATGCTTGGACCGGGGTTTGCGGAGAAGCTCCTTGGGGATCTGGTTGGCGATGGCGGCTCTTCCCTGCCCTCGGATGCCGCTGAAGATGTTTCGTTTGGTTTTGGCGCAGAAGAAGAGGTTGCGGCTGGGGCCGGGGTCGAGGATACCGGCGCGGATACTTCGTTCGATACAAGCTTCAACTTTGGATTTGATTTCGGGCCCAGCGAAGAGATCTCGACGATTGCGCCGGTAAATGCTATCGACTCCGATGCCTTGCATGGGATCGATGCGGCGAACTTCAATCCGTTTGCTCCGGTGGTATTGAAGAAGTCTGCCGGAATCACGATGGAGAGGACTGCCGAGATCAAGATGGCGGACGAGAAGTCCGCGTTCCGTAAGCCAGGGGACGCCGCGACCCTGCCGGAGTTGATCAAGTTCTTGAACGACAGGAGCGGGTATATTCGCGCGCTTGAAGAAGAGGCTACGCCAGAGTCTTTTTCGCGGATAGAGAATTTGAAGGAACTGGCGAATGCGGCGCAAGATGCACAGGAGCGTGGAGAGACGTTGCATGAGTTTCTGGATCATGCGGCACTGGTGAGCGATGCGGACAGCTACAGCGCAGAGGCGAGGGTGACGCTGATGACGCTGCATGCGGCGAAGGGGCTGGAGTTTCCGTTGGTGTTTCTGACGGGGATGGAGGAGGGATTGTTTCCGCATTCGCGCACGTTGACCGATCCTACGGGGCTCGAAGAAGAGCGTCGGCTTTGCTATGTCGGGATGACACGAGCGATGGACACGCTGGTAATGACGAGAGCGCGGTACCGGCGTAGATATGGAAGCGACATGCCGGAGTCGAGCATCGCTTCGCGATTTCTGGAGGAGGTGCCGGCACGGCTGGTTGAGGACTTGGGAAGCCCGCCGGCGAGGCCGCAGTTTTCAGGATCGGAATATGGCTCGGGCTATGGCGGGGGGTATGCGACACCATACCCGAAAGCAAACCGGTTTGGTCGTCCGAACGCAGAGGAAGGCGACCGGCACTACAGCTACGAAGATGAAGATCAGAGTGGGGAGCGGACTCCGACACGACCTGCCGGGTCGTCCGCAGTGAATAATCGGGCGGGATATGTTCGAAATACGGCGGCGGCGGGACAATCGATGGATAACATCGCCAGCTTCTTTACGGCACGGGGACAGAAGATTTCACGGCCTAAGCTGGAGGTCGAAGCGCCGACGGGAAAGACGGGATTGAAGCAGGGTTCCCGGGTCCGGCATCCGAAGTATGGAGAAGGAACGGTGTTTCGTCGCGAAGGCGATGGGGACGACGCGAAGATTACAGTACAATTTCAACAGCACGGCGTGAAGAAGCTCGTGGAGAAGTTTGCCCAGCTGGAGCGCCTCTGAGTTCCGAAAAAAAATCGCACCCATAGAAAGATTGGCAAGATACATGGCAAATACCAAGAGCATCACCGATAAAGAAGCGCGTAAGAAAGTAAAGCGCGCAGCACGGAAGAAAGCAGCGCCGAAGGGCCCGCGCACCGGCGCTCGGGGCGAGAACAAGGCCAAGGTCAAGAAGGCCTCACGAGGCCAGAGCAAGCGGTAAGCTATTCTGCTCGGTGGGAGTTGCTGCACTGATTGGTGCAGCGCTCCCGATTCTGGATGAAGGCTCGGAGATGACGCCGGTCTTGCATAGCAATCTGAAATCGCAATTGCAGTTGAAACGCCCCGCACCAATTCTTCTGTAAGCAGGAGCGAGCGCGCTGGCCAGGCAAATCTTTGCGACAAAGTCGATCGACAAACTGATCTCTGAATCGGAGATGCCGGAGCACGCGTTGAAGAAGACGCTGGGGCCGGTTTCCTTGACCGCGCTGGGGATTGGCGCGGTGATCGGTTCGGGTATCTTTACGGTCATTGGTGTCGCGATCGGTGGCAGTCCGGCGGCGCTGGCTTCATTCGGAGATTCGCCAGTCATCGATCTGATCCTGCATCATGGCGCGGTTGCAGGGCGGCCGGGGGCGGGTCCAGCGCTGGCGATCTCGCTGATCCTGGTGGCGATCGTCTGCGCGTTGACGGGGCTCTGCTATGCGGAGCTGGCGTCGATGATTCCGATTGCGGGGTCGGCGTACACCTATACCTATGCGACGCTGGGTGAGTTGATTGCCTGGGTGATTGGGTGGGACCTGATCCTGGAGTATGCGTTCAGCAATATGAGCGTGAGCGTGGGATTCGCGGCGCATGTGGTGGCGCTGCTTGACTGGATGGGGATACCGCTGTCGCCGAAGTGGCTGTCGCCGGCTTATCTGCCGCAAGGGCTGCAGGACCTGCAGGGGAAGGACATCTATCCGATTGGTTGGCATGCGGGATTCAATATTCCCGCGTTTCTGATCGTGCTGCTGCTGACGGTGGTCCTGGTGCGTGGAATACGGGAGTCGGCGCGAACCAACAACATTATGGTGCTGGTGAAGATTGCAGCGATCCTGCTGTTTATCTTCTTCGGGCTGAGCTTTATTCATCCGGCCAACTACACTCCCTTCTCGCCGAATGGATGGCCGGGCGTGCTGGCTGGCGGGTCGATCATCTTCTTCACCTATATTGGGTTCGATTCGGTGTCGACGGCGAGCGAGGAGTGCAAGCATCCGAAGCGCGATGTGCCGATTGGCATTCTCGCGACGTTGCTGATTTGTACGCTGCTTTATATCGGCGTCGCGGTGGTGCTGACGGGGTTGGTGCCCTGGCAGTCGGTGGCGAATGATGCGGCTCCGGTGGTAAATGCGCTGAAGCGGGTTGCGCTCGAGCCGGGTGGCGGCAGGTTGCATTGGGTTCAGCTGGCTGTCCTGGTTGGGGCGCTGGTGGGGATGATCTCGTCGATCCTGGTGTTTCAGCTGGGACAGGCGAGGGTCTGGTTTGCGATGTCGCGGGACCGGCTGCTCCCGGATATCTTCAGCAGGATTCATCCACGGTTCCGGACGCCAGCGTTTGCGACATGGGTCGCTGGTGTGCTGGTGGCGATTCCGGCGGGGCTGTTTGACGTTGGAACGTTTGCGACGATGTCGAACATCGGGACGCTGTTCGCGTTTGTGCTGGTTTCGTTGGGTGTGATCGTGCTGCGGTACAAGGAGCCTGAGCGGCATCGCGGTTTCCGAGTGCCGTTTGGACCGGTGATTCCTGTCCTGTCTGTGCTGTTTTGCGTGCTGTTGATGGCTGGTCTGCCGGCGATCACGTGGGTTCGGTTCTTTGTGTGGCTGATCATCGGATTGGTGGTCTACTTCTTCTACAGTCGCAAGCGGAGTGAGTTTTACTCGCCTGAAGCTTAGGATGAAGCGATGGCTCGGAAGTCGAAAAAACAAGACGCTGAGATCGACGTGGTCGATTGGCTGCGCAGGCTGCCGAAGGTCGAGTTGCATCTGCATCTCGAGGGAACGATTCAGCCGGAGACGCTGCTGGCGTTGAGTCGACGGCATGATGCGGAGCCCTTGACTCCGGAGGCGGCTAAGAAACTTTATGTTTATGAGAACTTTTCAGGGTTTATGGACTCGTTCAAGGCGGTTTCGGCGCGGTTGAAGGGGCCGGAGGACTATGAGCTGATTACTTACAACATGATTCGCGACCTGGCGGCACAGGGTGTGGTGCACGCTGAGGTGTATATCTCGTTCGGAATCATCTTTTACTGGAAGAACGCTGAGGTTGAGCCGTACGTTGAGGCGATTGAACGCGGGCGGGTGCGGGGCGAGAAGGACTTTGGGACTACGGTGTACTGGCTGGTCGATGCGGTGCGGCACTTTGGCGCGGAGGAGGCGGAGAAGGTGTTTCGCAAGGCGGCTGAGTTGCGGCGTCTGTATCCGAGCATTGTGGGGATCGGAATCGGCGGCGATGAGGCGCGGGGCAGCGCGGATCTGTTTCGTGAGTCGTATGCAGAGGCTCGGGAGGCGGGGTTGCGGCTGACGGCTCATGCAGGCGAGACGATGGGGCCGGAGAGCATCTGGGCGGCGATCAATATTGGTGCGGAGCGGGTAGGGCATGCTCTTTCGGCGCAGAACGATCCGGAGCTGCTGGAGGTGCTTGCCCAGAAGCAGATTCCGCTGGAGCTAAATGTGACGAGCAATATCCGGACGGGGTGTTGTAAGGATCTCGATGCGCATCCGGTGAAGATGTACTTTGAATCGGGGTTGATGGTCACGATCAACTCGGACGACCCGCCGATGTTTGGCAGCAACCTGCTGGAGGAGTATGTGCTGGTGCAGGATCGGTTCGAGTTTTCGCTGGAGCAGATGCGAGAGCTGGCGGCGAACTCGGTGGAGGCGAGCTTTTTGCCGCCGGAGCGGAAGCTGGAGCTGCTGCAGCGAGTGGAGCAATTTACGGGATGAGGGCCGGGATGGGCATCTTCGGCTTCGGCAGCCAGGACGTTTTCTTTTGATTGTGGCTGCCGATATTGCGGAGTCTTCCGTAGCCTGGATGGTGGGGATGGAGACGGGTTCGAGTCGTGCGGCTTTTTCTTCCTCCCGTTGAATCATCTTCTCGATGAGCTTCGTGACGGGGCTTTTGTATTCTTCGGGTTTGCCGATTTCGGTGCGGGGGGCGAGGATGCCGAGGGCGGGGTCGATGGTGATCTCTTCGACGGTTTGGCTGGTGGTTTCGGGTTCGTAGGGGGATCTGGTTGGGTATCTGGATCCGGTTGCGGGTTGGGTATTGGGTTGGGGTTTGGGGAGGTTGAGGCTGGCGATCTGGAGGCCGTAGAGGAGGAGGCCGGCGCGGCGTGGGTCGATGTCGTTGGAGGCGATGCGCTGGAGGACCTGGCCGATGGAGGACTGGATGGCGGAGCGGTCTTCGGGGAGAGGCAGGTGGAAGGTGGAGCGGCGGCTGCGGCGCTGGCGCGGGTCGGCGACGGGTTTTCGGGTGGTGTGGTGGTAGTAGCAGAACTCTTCCTGGCGGAGGCAGGGGCTGGCGCAGCGGTGCCCGTCGGTGAAGATGTGGCGGCATTGGTACTGTTTCGTGTCTGGTGTGGCGTCTTGCATGGTGGGTACCCCGTCCCGTCAAAATGTGCGCAAAGTCTTCAAAAGAAAAGACCTGCGTCCGGACTTCTGCTTCGCGAGTTCGCTGGTTAGCGGGAGTTCGGTCGCTGGTTCTTTGTTGAATCTTTGTGCGGTTAAATGCGAAGGCCCGGCGTTTGGCCGGGCCTCATTTTCTATCTATTTCTATTGTAGCGAATGGAGCATAACTAAAATGCCACTTTGCACGGATATATTTTTTTCTTGTAAGTCGTTTTGTTTGTGTCCCCTTCGGATCATGATCTGAGAATTTCTTGGTTTTCTGGTCTTGACACGCGATTTTGGCTGCTTTTGTGAAATCTGATGCAAATGTCATTTCAACGGCGATAAACTTCAGAGCGGTGATGCTGGGCAGAAAGCAATAAGCCGACGCATGTGTGGTGACAAAGCTTGAAAATCCAGTTACCGTCAAAGGCTTCTGCCCATTGCCTTGCGGAATCTCAAAGACGCTTTCTGCGGGATTGCTTTTGCGGCTCGCCATCACATCCTCGGCCTTTGGGTTGAGCCGGCTGGCGCCTACGAAGTCGTAACCATTGAGCCACTCGCGCATGACAAACTCAAACTGGTTCTCGATACTCGGGTTGATCTGTAGGTTGTGGAGAGATTGTGGGAGGATGCGTATGGCGCTCCGGGGAGATAAGCCGGGGCTAAAGCCCGCTGTATTTATTGGCTTTTTCGCGGGCTAGAAAGCCCTGCGGCTGCCCTCCGAATAAACAACAACGTCATTTGACCAATGGGCAGCGAATTCTTAGGGTCGGACCCATCTTGTTTCGTGTCAATCTTTCGGATGGTCACTTCGATTCGCCTGGCGGCGAATCGGTATCTGGCGATAGTGCAAGAGGAACGCCGTTGCGCCAGCGGCCGCAGATTTTAGCGGCTAACAACTCCGCATCGATTTTGTCACTGTGAGATTGAGGAATTTTCAAATCCCACTATCCTACCTGCTCAACCCTTCGAAGACCTAATGCAGATGGGAGCGTGCCGGAATCTTGGCAGATTTTCATACTATAGCCTCGATAACAGGACGAAGAGCGACGGCTCGCAGGGCAGCTGGTGATCGGGAATATTGCCCTCGGGTCCTCCCTTGATGGTCGGGTCGGCGATGCCTCCACGTTACTAAGGATTGGGCGTTGGAGATCCTTTGAGAGCTTCACCTAACAATTATCGTGCGGCGTTTCCGCGCCTCTGTCTGAAATCGCCTCTTTGGCAAACGAAAGCGGTGCGTATATATCTATTCGATTTC
The DNA here is from genome assembly GCA_963791735.1 of uncultured Acidobacteriaceae bacterium. GTDB lineage: Bacteria > Acidobacteriota > Terriglobia > Terriglobales > Acidobacteriaceae > Edaphobacter. The sequence continues at coordinate 41,951 of CAWBTR010000001.1, forward strand.
GGTCTCTGCAATAGGTGAGAACGGATCTCCCCTGTCAAAGCGAATCACTATTTTCGGGCGCTATGCCAATCTTTGTCCAATCGCCTGTGTGGCGTCTACCTCAAATCAAAGACAGGATTTGAATGAGAGAGCCGGCACACGATCTTTTACTTCGAGAGCGACCAGTCCCGGCCAGGTAATATCGACGTGCAAGTAATATCGAGCTCTGAACGTAGGGCTCTTCTGCTGTGGTGACCTGCAGTGCATCCGCTTCGTTTCGGCTGACCATCCTGCCAAGAACAGAACGGGCAGCCGCTGGCTGGGTCACCTTCAACAGAAGGTTCCGCTGCAGGCATGAGGTATCGTCGACTCTATTCGCTGGAATCGGTAGATTAAGGCTACTCACGATCGTCTATCCTCCGGACTATGCTGCCTTGGCTGTGGCGTAGGACGTCTTGAACGGAAAGGATCGGATAAGCCTGCGTAAAACGTCCAGGGTTTTATGATTGTGGGCGGTGACCCAGGATGCGAAGGCAGGGGTGTATTTCTGGACCGAGGTCTGTTGGCATATCAAATGATTCAAAGAGATTGCATACAGGGGGAATGCTATACGCATAATGCCGCAGCCGCAGCAGTAGCATCGATGTTTGCGGGAGTTCATATAATTGCGATAAAGCGCTCGTTGCCACTGGTACTAATGTGTGTGAAGCAGCGAAAACGTTCCGGTCTCATCCGGGCGCATAAATTAGGCGGGTGTCACAGGGTGATGACCGCAGCAAAATGATCGGGTACTTGGTGGGGAGAACAAGTGCGAGTGGTGACTGATTGACGGCGTTCATTGAACCCTGTGATACCCCAGCGCGTGTTCGGATGTCCTGTACCGACAAGGTTGGGTAGGCACTATAAAAACCGATGCCTTCGAGGGTCGCGGTCGATAGCCCACTTGATCCAAGGTCTCCGCATTCTTCTCGACCGGCGAAGGGCGAAGGATCAACAACGTGGTCATTCAGGAAATTGAAGACCGGAGCGAGATATTTGAGAAAGTCGTGCATGTAATCTTCAAACTTGCCATCGTAAACCGTAAAGAACCCATAGATCTCGCTTCGGAGGAAAGACCCGGGGCTAAAGCCAGCTGTATTTGTTGGCTTTTTCGCAGGGCTGGAGCCGTGAAATCGCTCCCTCTCGAATAGACAACCATGGCTTTTTCGCAGCCTTAAGCTTGAAATCGTGACCTAGAAGACAGGCTTCGCGCTTCCGCGCGAAGACCCACAAGCCTCACAGAACATCGAAGATATGGGGCACCCGATTTCCTGGTGCGCCTGTCATTCACAACTCGCTGGAGACGGTAAGGACCCTTGTTTCCAGATCGATCAAGGATTCCACGTCGACGCGGTTATCTGCCGTCGGGGGCGGGGACCATAACGGCGTTGGGGTCGATCTTGGGGATGCCGAAGTGGCCGCTGAGATGGACGAGGTCGAGAGGGCGAAGTTCGCAGGTGATCTGAATGACGCTCATGTCGCGGGGGGAGCGGGTGAGGACGGTAACGCCGGTGATGTCCGGGCCGGCGAAGTGGAGCCAGAGGTCGGTGACGGTTGAGTGGGGCTGGGCCGTGTTGGCGGGGGTCTGGTTGGCGTTGACGAGATGCTTCCAGCCGGCGGCGTGGTAGCTGGCGATGATGGAGGCCATCGTCTCAGGCGTGTAGAAGGCGGGCCTGGGGTAGCGGTAGTTGTCGACGGAGATGCCGGTGAGCGCGGCGGCGGCGTGGTTGGCGTCCAGACCGCCTGAGGCGAGGAGGTTCTGCGCGACCTGGAGCTCGGAGCGATCGAAGCTAAAGGCAGTGTGGGATGCGGGCTGGTCGGCGAGATTCATCAGCGCGGAGTGGAGATCGGGGCTTCCTGCGGGCGGCTGGGCATACGCAAAGATGAGTGTGGCGGAACAGGGTGGGGAGCAGGAGTGTACGGAGACGATGGTCATCTTGGCCTCTTTCCTGTTAGACACAGATTTTAAGCCAGAGTTATGCAGGTTGGGAAGAAAATGCCAGAGGTTTCGTTGAATAGTCGCTGCGCAGGGTTCGCCACGAGACACGCAAAGATAGACAAACTTCGGATAAGACCGAAGGCGCTGCATAGCGAAACCATCTCCGCCGCTCTGGATACCGCGCCCACGAGGTATCGAGGATCGCGAGCCTGAAAGAGTCTACTGGGGTGGGCGGGGGGCGAAGTAGCCTTTTTGGGCGCGAACCTGGTAGCGGGGGTCGATGGCCTGAAGGTAGATGGTGCGGAAGGAGCCGTCCATCTTGAGGTTGGCGGGGCGGTAGACGAGGTGGTACTGGCTGCGGAGCTCTTCTTCGATGTTGCGGAAGCCGATGGCTACGTCTTCGATGCGGACGGGGTAGAAGGCCTGGCCGCCGGTGGCCTCGGAGATCTGTTTGAGGACGTCGTCGCCCTTGTCCTTGCTGGGGCTGACGTTGGTGCTGATGGAGTAGACGATGGTGTCGGCGCGCTGGCACATCTTGATGGCGTCGGACTCTTCGACGCGGCTGTAGTTGTCGTCGCCGTCGGAGACGAGGATGAGGGCGCGGCGTACGGCGCCGGTCTCGCTGCAGGGTGAGCATCTGGTCGTTGCAGGTCTTGTAGAGGGCGTCAAAGAGAGCGGTGCCGCCGCCGGGACGGAGCTTGCGGATGCCCTGGTTGAGGAGATCGACGTTGTTGGTGAAGTCCTGCGCGAGTCGGTCTGAATGTCGAAGCCCTCGACGAAGGCGCGGTCGTTCGCGGTGGAGGATCTGGAGGAGGAACTCGATGGCGGAGTCCTGCTCGAACTGGAAGCGCTGGCGGATGGAGCTGGAGGTGTCGAGCATGATGCCGACGCGCAAGGGGAGATTGGTCTGCTGGGTGAAGCGGAGGACGGCGGCGGGCGGGCGGCCGTCGTCGAGCAGGCCGAAGTTCTCGCGCTTGAGGCCGGTGATGAAGCTGGCCCTTCTTGTCGGTGACGGTGAAGATGAGATTGACTTCGTTGACCTGGACCTTGATGGTGGCGATGTCGAGGTCGTTGGATTGGTTCTGTTGGGCTGGGCGCCGGGCTGCTGTGGGGTGTGGCTGCTGCGGTGCGGCTGCTGCGGCGCAGGCTGCTGCGTGGCTGCAGCGTGGCGCTGGGGCTGCGGCAGGCGCAGCGGGGTTGCGGCGTTGCGAGAGCGGCGGGTGGCGCGAGCGCTGCGGCGGCAGCTGACGATGCGTGGCCAGGGCGCGGAGAGGCGCGGCGGCGACGAGCCAAGGAGAGCAGAAAAAGCGGAGGCTTGAGGCCCGAGAGCGCGGATGGTGCGGATTATGCACGATCACTTCGGACATTCTACCGAATTGCGGGTGAATCCGCTGCGAATTGCTTTGAGGAACGACTCAGTTCGACAGGGAGGGGGGCGTCGATGTCCATGGCTTATGGGTCTGGGGATGGGTGAAGGAGAGGCGGGCGGCGTGGAGGAAGTTGCGGTCGAGTTGAGAGCGTCGGGATCGAGGCTGGGGATGAGGTGGGGGGCTCCGTAGAGGGTGTCGCCGACGACGGGGTGGCCGAGGGACTGCACGTGGACGCGGATCTGGTGGGTGCGGCCGGTCTCGATGCGGACCTCGACGAGGGTGAAGGGACCATAGGGAGTAGTGAGACGTTCGAGGACGTGGACGTGGGAGACGGCGGTGCGTCCGTCGGCGCGGCGGGTGGTCATGCGGGTGCGGCGGACGAGGTCGCGGGCGATGGGGAGGTTGACGGTGATGTCGTCTTTGGCGAGGTGGCCGTGGACGAGGGCGAGGTAGGTCTTGGCGACCTGGCGGCTGGAGAACATCTCGCCGAGCTTGCGGTGGGTGCTGTCGTCTTTGGCGACGAGGATGATGCCGCTGGTCTGCTTGTCGAGGCGATGGACGATGCCGGGGCGGAGGTCGCCGCCGACTTCGGAGAGCTTGTTGAGGTGGTGGAGCAGCGCGTTGACGAGGGTGCCGCGGTTGCGCGTCGTCGTCGGTCGCGCCGGCGCCGGCGTGGACCATCATGCCGGCGGGTTTGTTGATGACGGCGAGGTACTTGTCTTCGTGGAGGATGTCGAGGGGGATGTCTTCGGGGAAGGCGTGGAGGGGTGCGGGCTGCGGGGCGCCTTCGATCTCGATGGCTTCGCCGCCGTGGAGCTTTTGCTTGGGCTTGGCGGGACTTGCCGTCGACGCGGACCTGGCCGGCTTCGATGAGGAGCTGGACGCGGGCGCGGGAGATGTCGGGGATGGCCTGGGCGAGATACTGGTCGAGGCGCAGATTGGCGGCGGCGGGGTCGGCGGTGAAGGTGCGGATGCCTGGTCGATTCGGCGTCGTCTTCGAGTTCGTCGAAGTCGAGGACTGGGATGGCGGCGGGAGCGGTCTCTTCGACGCCGCGGGTGGCGCGGTACTCGGGCTTGACGGTGCGGCGGCGCTGGCCTTTGGGGAGCATGTTCTTAGACGGCATGGGTGACCGGCTTTCGGGGTTGCAGGAGAAGGATGAGGCCGGCGGTGACGATCATGCCAGGGCGATCCACTGGATGGGGTCGAGGAGGTGCCGTGCGGGTCGGATAGGGTAGGGCTGGCGGAAGAAGGTGAGGAGGAACTGGGCGATGCCGGAGGCGGCGAGGGCGAGGGCGATGGTGTCGCCGGGGTGGTGGCGGCGGGGGAGTTGGCGGAGAAGGGCGACGGTGATGAGGGCCGCGGCGATGGCGGCGTAGAGGGCTACGGGGTGGAGCGGGGTGCGGTCGGGCGGGATGCGGATGCCCCAGGGGAGGGTGGTGGGGAGGCCGGGGTCGCTGCCTTCGGCGAGGTGGCCGAGGGCGAGGAAGGCCCAGACGAGCGTGGCGCAGGGGGCCCAGGCGTCGAGAGTGTCGAGGAGCGGGAGATGGCGGAGGCGGAGGTAGATGGCGGTCGCGATGATGGTGAGGAGGATGCCGGTGGCGGTGAGCGAGGGCACCATGAGGAGAAGGATGGGGTAGGCGAGGAAGTTGTGCGGATTGGTGGCGACGAGGAGGAGGCGGGAGAGGACGAAGGCGGAGAGGAGGGTGAAGAGGCCGGCGTTCCAGAGCTTGTCGGGGACGAGGCCGACGATGGCTGCGGTGCGGAGGCTGAGGGTGAGGGCGGCCATGAGGCCCACTGCGGCGAGGACGCCGAAGGTGGGAAGCAGGAGATGGCCGGAGTGGAGGAGATAGGGGTGCATGGAGCAGGAGCTGAGCTTCGAGCTAGAGTTGACGAGATGACGAGGACTTAGCAGAGAGGAGACAGGCGACGGCACGAAGACCAAGCGGCGTTAGAGCAAGAAGACCGACCCACGGGGCCGTACATCGAAGCGCTGGTGAACCCGTCCTAAGACGGCGGGACCCTGCCGTGGTTCTTTAGGCGTTCCTGACTGGAGGACAGCACACCGAACCATGTATACGAGCCAGGCCCCTGTTCAATGAATGTTGGTTCAACCAGCGTTGATCGCGCACCTGCTTAGCAGGCCGGTTTCTTGGTTGGATGCTACCGGGCGGCGGCGGAATGGCAAGTTGAGCGGTCCGAAATGAAGACGGCGAACGACTTAGTTGCCAGGACGCCATTGCGACGGCTGAGGTGTGGGCGAGGTTTCGGCTTTGGCTCTGGCGATGAGCTTTTTGAGTTTGCCTTCGACGTCGGAGCCTGAGCCGAGCATCTCGGCGGTGAGGACGCCGTCGGAGTCGATGGTGAAGTAGTGGGGGATGGCGTTGATGCCGAAGCGTCCTGCTGAGTGTGTGGTCGGCGTCGCGGTACTGGACCCAGGTCATCTCGTTTTTGGTGATGAAGTCCTTCCACTTGGTCTCGTCGGAGTCCCAGCTGACGCTGATGATGACGAGGGGCTGGCCGGCGAACTCTTTGGCGATCTTCTTCATGTGGGGAGCTCTTCTTTGCAGGGGCCGCACCATGTGGCCCAGAAGTCGATGAGGACGACGCGGCCGCCCATCGCATCGAGGTTGAACTGTGTGCCGTCGAGCGCGGTGACGGTGAAGGGGGGCGCCATCTTGCGGAGGGAGAGCGACGGGATTTTCGGCGAAGTGCTGGGCGCGGAGGTAGCTGGGATCTTTGGGGGAGATGCAGGTGAGGCAGGCTTTGAATTGCTGGCTGGCGGCTTCGATCTGGCCGAGACGGGCGAGGGCGTAGCCATCGAAATAATGGGCGTTGCCGTTTTTGGGATCGTTGACGATGGCGGCTTTGAACGCAGTATCGGCGCTTGGAGGAGATCGGGCTTTTTTTTGTCGCCGGCCTGAAGGAGAGGGCGTAACCGAGATTGACTTCGGCCGTGGATTTTTCGATGGGGGTGATGGCGAGCTTCGAGGGGGGTGGCAGTGGCGACGGCGTCTTTGTAGCTGCCGGTCTTCATCTGAAGGTCGAAGATTGCCTTGAGACAATCCGGATCTTTGCCACCGGCGATCTTGTTTGCCTTCTTGTAGGCGTCCATGGCGAAGTAGATCTGGTGTTGCCTCTGCACTTCTTCGCTTCGGCCATGGCGGACTGATACTTGGGGTTGGATTTGTAGTCCGGGGCGGATTGTGCGGCTGATTGTGCGCGGAGGCTGGAGAGGCAGGCGAGGTACAGAAGACGATTGCAGAGAGCACGGTGGAGGAACGCATGAGAGAGCTCCGAGTCGATGGTGGACGAGCGTGTTCATCATCTGCGCGAGGAGGAAAATTCAAGATAAATATTTGGAATGGTTCAGAGTTGGTGCTGTGTTCGGGACAGGGCTGTGATGATGAAGACGAGCGGGGCTTTAGCCGGCTTTGCGGTCTTCGAGGACTTCGTCGAGCATGTGGGCGAGGGAGCCGGCGCGGGAGCGCATGGTGGTCTGGGAGTCTGGGAGGCTGCCGGCGAGGGCAGGTCGTAGCGCTGGCGGGCGGTGCAGAGCTCGTCGGCGATGTTGAGGGCGGCGAGGACGGCTACGCGGAGGCGAGTCGACGGTGTTGCCGTGGGCGGAGACGGCGCGCATCTTGGCGTCGACGAAGGCGGCGAGGCGCTCGATGTAGGCGGGGTCGGTGCCGCGGAGATGGTAGACCTGGTCGTAGATGTCGACGGTGATGGACTGGGTTTCGGTGGACTGGGTCGGGCCGTGGGGCTTCGAGGGTCTGGTCCATCGTGTCTCCTTTGCGTTGAGGTTTAGAGGAGTTCGTCCATCTGTTGGAGCATCTTTTCGACGCGCTGGCGGACGGCGTCGCGCTCTTTGTTGAGGGTGGTGAGTCTGGGTTTCGGCGGCGCGAGGGTTGCTTTGATAGGCGGCCAGCTGCTCGCGGAGGGAGGCGGCTTCGGCTTCGGCGGTGGCGCGGGCTTCGCGCTCGCGCTTGACGATCTCTACGGCGCGGAGGACTTTTTGCTCGAGCGCCTGGAACTCGTCGGTGCTACGGATGATGGTGGATGTGCTCATATCTTTTGAAGTATAGACGGCAGGGCGTGGATTCTGCCTGGGAAAACCGGGATGGGAATCTATCTGGGTGCGCGTGCAATGCGGATCTTGGATCAGGCCTTGTCAGTGCTGCCGGGCGCGCGGATGATGCCGCCTAGGGCGGTGAGGGTGTCGATGATCTGGGTTGCCAGTGGTGAGCTCTTCGTCGCGGAGGGTGCGGTCGTGGGACTGGAAGACGGTGCGGAGGAGGAGCGAGTAGACGCCGGGGTACTCTTTGCGTTGCGCCAGACTTCGACGGGTTTGAGGCTTTGGAGCTCGGGGATGGCGAGGGCCTGGATGGCGGAGGCGATGGTGTGCCATTGGATGGTGTCGGGGAAGACGAAGGAGAAGTCGCGCTCGACGGCCTGGTAGCGGGAGAGGTCGTGGGCGGTGACCTTTTTGAGGGGGAGCTCGTAGAGCGCGGCGAGGTCGAGCTGGGCGAGGTAGACGGGTTGGCGGAGTTTGCGGTGCTGCGCTTCGGTGGCGGCGAGTTCGCCGAAGTGGGCGATGGGTTGGTTGTTGAGGAGGGCGGTGGCGGAGCGGCCGGGCTGGAGCCAGGCGGGGGCTTCGGCGGTGAAGGTGAGGGCGGCTGGGCCGCCGGGTGGGGTGAAGAGGGAGATCACGGATTCGATGGCGCCTTTGAGCTCGAAGAAGGGGGAGTCTTGCGCGGTGTGAGCGTGTCGGTTGTGGTGATGTTGCCGGTGAGGCCGAGGGAGAGCTGAGGGGATTCGTGGACGTCGGCGATGAAGGTGGCGTCGGCGGGGATGGTGCCGGTGAAGATCTGGCCTTGCTCGAAGAGGCGGACTTCTTTTACGTCGCGGTTGAGGTTGTGCGCGAGCATGGTGACCATGCCGGGGACGAGGGATGGGCGGAGGAGGAGGCTTCTTCGGAGAGAGGGTTTTCCATGGGGACGGTTCTGCTTCCCTTTTCCGGCGAAGAGGTCGCCGTCGGATTGGGTGGCGAAGGTGCTGGAGATGGATTCGCTGAAGCCGAGGGCGAGGAGGCGGGTGCGGACGGCGGCTTCTTTCGCGGCTGTGGGGTGGGCGATGACGGAAGCGGGGTGGGGAGGGTGTTGGCGAAGCGGTTGTAGCCGTAGACGCGGGCGACCTCTTCGATGAGGTCGATCTCGCGCTCGAGGTCGAGGCGCCAGGAGGGGAGTTGGACGGAGAAGGTTGTCGGATGGTCTGGTTGTATCGCTTGATGAGCGCGAGGATAAGGGTTCGCAGCCAGGGCGGTGAGGTATTGGTGGATGAGCTCGGGGGTGAGGGCGGATGGTCGGGAGTGTCGTCGAGGGTGGTGCCGAGGTGGCGCTGGACTTGTTGGACGGAGAGCTGGATGGGTGGGCGGTTTGCGGTGCGGGCGGCGATCTCGGGGATGAGGACGTCGATGAGTGCGCCTTCGGCGTGGCCTCCTGCCTGGAGGATGAGTTGGGAGACGAGGGCGTTGGCGATGGGGGCGGCGTTGATGTCGGCTCCGCGCTCGAAGCGGTGGGAGGCGTCGGTGTGGAGGCCGTGGCGGCGGGAGCTGCGGCGGACGGTGGCGGGGTCGAACCAGGCGGCTTCGACGAGGATGTTTTTGGTTTCGGGGGTGATCATGGAGTCCCAGCCGCCCATGACTCCGGCGAGGGCGAGGGCTTTCTTTTCGTCGGCTACTACGAGGTCGTCGGGCTCGAGGGTGCGGTCGGTGCCGTCGAGGAGTTTTAGTTTTTCGCCTTTGTGGGCGAGGCGGACGATGATGCCGCCTTCGAGCTTGTCGAGGTCGAAGGCGTGGGTGGGATGGCCCATGCCGAGGAGGACGAAGTTGCTGGCGTCGACGGCGTTGGAGATTTGTTTCTGGCCGAGGAGGGTGAAGTATTCGGCGATCTGGCCGGTGCTGGGGGCGATGGTGACGTTGCGGAGGATCTGGGCGGTGAAGCGGCCGCAGAGGTCTTTGGCTTCGATGGGGATGGGGAAGGCGGATGCGGTGCAGTCGGACGAGGTCCTGAGTTCGCTGCGCTCCGGTCAGGATGACACTTCGGAATGCTTGAGAGGCGAGAGCGGGAGGTTGTAGATGGTGGCGGCTTCGCGGGCGATGCCGTAGTGGTTCATGGCGTCGACGCGGTTGGTGGTGATGTCCATCTCGAAGAGGTGGCCGTTGCCTGGGGCCGAGGGAGTGGACGCCTTCGACGGCGATGCCGCGGAGGGTGAGGTCGTCGGCTAGCTGCCGATCGGTGACAGGGAGAGTGGGCAGATAGTGGCGGAGCCAGCTGGTGAGGATGTTCATGTGGACGGTTTCTAGTCTAAATGCTGAGGCAGGAACTTCCAGAGGGCGGTTTGCGTAGAAACGGCTGTCTTCGATCGTCTTGGAATCGTAAAGGGGAGTGTAGCGATGCGGTGTACTTGTGTGCACGATGATGTTGCTGTTGGGCGGGATGGTCCATGCAGGTGGGCAGGTGTCTCAGGGGTCGGCTCCGGTCCCGGCTCTCGATGCAATCAAGAGTGACCAGGAGCTTACGCAGGCGATTACTGCACTGGATAAGCAACTGTTCGACGCTTACAACACGTGCAATATCGAGAAGCTGGGAACGCTCGTTGCCGACGATCTGGAGTTTTACCATGACAAGACGGGGCTGGCGGTTGGGAAGCAGCCGTTTCTGGATGCCATCAAGAAGAACATCTGCGGAAAGGTGACACGGGAGCTGGTGGCGGGATCGCTGGAGGTGTATCCGCTGCATGGATACGGCGCGGTCGAGATTGGGGTGCACCGCTTCCACCATCCGGGAGACAGCGATGTGGGCGAGGCGAAGTTTGTGCACGCTGTGGCAGTACAAGGATGGGGCATGGAAGATTACGCGGGCGATCAGCTATGACCATGGTGCGGCGAAGTAACTGACATAAGCGAGGAAGATGAAGGTACCTTTCTGGCGGAAGGTCGGGTATGCTCGTGGGGCGGAGGGCCCGCCGCGAATCCCTGATTTCAATCTGTGACTGAGAGGAACTGGTTATGCTTCGTTTGCTTCTGCACTGGATTTTGAATGCGGTGGCGTTGCTGGTGGTGGCGCACTTTGTTGAGGGGTTTGAGGTCAGCAGCTTTGTTTCGGCGTTGATTGCGGTGGTGGTGATTGGGCTGTTGAATGCGACGCTGGGGCTGCTGCTGAAGATCATTACGCTGCCGCTGGGGATTTTGACGTTTGGGTTGTTTTTTCTGGTGATCAATGCGGTGATTCTGTGGTTCTCGAGCAAGTTTGTGCCGGGGTTTGCGGTGACGACGTTCAAGGCGGCGTTTCTTGGCGCGCTGGCGCTGGCTGTGATTCATCTGTTGTTCGGGTTCTTTGGGAAGGCGATGAAGAAGCAGTCTAGCGGAGTGAGCGCTGCGGATAGACTGAGGGAGTGGATGAATCTCTTGAACTATCCATTGTGGTCTTCGTGATTACGTTTTTTGCTGCTGTGGCTGGCTGCGTGGGTGGGCGCACGGGTGAGCCAGCGGCAGAAGGCGCTTCAGATGAGGATTCCGCGACCTGATTTTGGCACGGTGCTGGCGGCGTCGCTGACGCTGCTGGGACTGATTATCGGGTTCAGCTTTTCGATGGCGACGGGCCGCTATGACCTGAGGAAAACTATGAAGAGGCGGAGGCGAATGCGATCGGGACGGAGTATGTGCGGGCGGATATGCTGCCGGCGGAGAGGGTTCGCAGGTGCGGGATCTGTTGAAGGAGTACACGGACCTGCGGATACGGTTTTATCACGGCGCGGAGCTGGGATGATCTGCGACCAGATCGATCGGATACGCAGCAGGTGCAGAACCAGCTTTGGGCTGCGCATTCGCGTCGGCGAATGCGCAACCGACGCCGGTCGATGCACTGGCGGTGGCGGGGATGAACGACGTGCTGAACTCGCAGGGGTATACGCAGGCGGCGTGGTGGAACCGGATTCCGGTGGGGGCGTGGTGTCTGATGTTTGGGATTGCGCTGTTCTGCAATGTGCTGCTGGGGTATGGGGCGCAGAAGATTGCGACCGAGGTTGTTTATGGTGCTGCCGCTGGTGGTGGCGGTTGCGTTTTTTCTGATTGCGGATATCGATAGCCCGCGGGGTGGAGTTGATCCGGGTGCGTCCGCAGAATCTGAGAGTTGCAGGCGGGATTTCACGCGGAATAGGGTTTCTTCTAGAGAGGACTAAAGCGCCGGAACAGCGTGAGGGATTTGTGCCGGTCGGACTTGCGGCAGGATTGGGAGGACCAGTTCCAGAATGGTGGGGACTACTTCTTCCGCAGACGGATGGGCGGGCGTGAAAAACCACTGCTTGACGGCACCGTAGATGGCCCAGCTTGCGGCGGATGCGATCATTCCTGCTGATGGGAGCGGGGTTTGATCTGACAGAGGCATGCCCTTTTCCAACACGCGCCGGATGGCGTTGGTGAGAGCTGCGTCAACGAGGGGTTCGAAGGCGCTTTGGCGATTGCAGACGGCCGGGTTGGAGTGGGTATGGGCGAGGTAGTCGCAGGCGGCGAGGATGACGGCGCTGGCGGCGGAAGGGCAGGTGCCGTCGAACTGGACATTGCGCTGGTGGAGAAGACGATGGAAGCCGCCCGCGATGGTGGCGTCGAGTAAGGAGTACTTGTCAGTGTAATGGTCGTAGAAGGTGGCACGGTTGACGGTGGCGGCTTCGGAGATGTCCTGGACCGAGATCTCGTCGAATGCCTTTGTTTGCATTAAGTTATAGAGAGCTTCCTGAAGGAGCTGGCGGGTGCGCCGGATGCGCGGATCGCGTACTTCACAGTCTGAGATCGGCGTTGCCATCCCTTATTAGAGCTTCCTTTCTGAGAAAAAGAATCGCGGAAAGCGACGAGTGTCGTCTAACTTTTACGACTTATGTTGGCTAAACGGCATATGTCGCCTAAGGAGATTCGACTATGTCGACGTTATTACATCTGGATTCTAGCCCACTGGATAGCTCTATCAGCCGCGAATTGACGCGCGAGTTCGTCAAGACCTGGAAGGCAGCCCACCCGGATGGGAAGGTGATCTATCGGGACGTGGCTGCAGATTCGCCTCGGCCGGTGGATGCAGCGTGGATTGGAGCGGCGTATACGCCTGAGGCTGCGCGGACGGCGGAACATAAGAATGCGCTGCAGCTCTCGGATGAACTGATTGCCGAGTTGGAGGCCGCGGATGAGTACGTCTTCGGCGTGGCGATGCATAACTTTTCGATTCCGGCGACGCTGAAGCTGTGGATTGACCAGGTGGCGCGGAGCGGACGTACGTTTGCCTATGGAGCCAATGGACCTGAGGGTTTGTTGAAGGGAAAGAAGGCGACGATTCTCGCGGCGAGCGGCGGAGCGTATGCGGCAGGGACTCCTGCAGGCTCCTTCAATTTTGCCGATCCTTATTTGAAGACGGTTCTGGGCTTTCTTGGCGTGACGGACGTGACAGTCGTGACTGCGGGTGGTGCGGCTCAGGTGATGATGGGATCTGTGGATCGGGCTACGTTTTTGAAGCCGACGCTGGAGCAGGTTCGCAGCGTGGCGGCGTAAGTTGAGTGAATGTAGAAAGCCCCGCTTTTGAGCGGGGCTTTTTAATGGAACGAATAGCGCTGCTAGGCGAACTGCTCGAGGAAGCGCATGTCGCCGGAGTAGAAGTGGCCGATGTCGGAGATGCCGTGCTGGATCATGGCGATGCGCTCGACACCCATGCCGAAGGCGAAGCCGGTGATCTTTTCGGGGTTGTAGGCGTCGTCGGCGGGGTTGAGCTTGCGGCGTTCTTCGGTGACGGCGGCGAAGACGGCGGGGTCGACCATGCCGCAGCCGAGAAGCTCGATCCAGCCGGAGTGTTTGCACTTGCGGCAGCCCTTGCCACCGCAGAAGATGCAGGAGATTTGCACGTCGGCGCTGGGTTCGGTGAAGGGGAAGAAGCTGGGGAAGAAGCGGGTTTTGACGTCGCTGCCGAAGAGGGCCTTCATGGCGTGGTCGAACGTTCCCTTTAGGTCGGAGAAGGTGATGTTGGTGTCGACGCAGAGGCCTTCGACCTGATGGAAGATGGGGGAGTGGGTGGCGTCGGCGGCGTCGTTGCGGTGGACTTTGCCGGGGATGACGATGCGGATGGGTGGGGCTTGCGCGATCATGGTGCGGATCTGGACCGGGCTGGTGTGGGTGCGCATGAGCAGGCGGTCGCGGCTGGGGCGGGTGTGCTGCGCGGCGATCTGGAGGGTGTCCTGGGTGTCGCGGGCGGGGTGGTTGGGGGGGAAGTTGAGGGCTTCGAAGTTGTAGAAGTCGGATTCGACCTGAGGGCCGAGGTTGGTGCTGTAGCCGAGATGGTGGAAGACGGAGACGATCTCGTGCATGGTCTTCAAGAGCGGGTGAGGGATGCCCGGGGTGCGGACGGTGCCGGGGAGGGTGATGTCGATTCCCTGCTCTGTTGATTTTTTCGGCGCGGCGGGGGCTTCGAGGGCGGCTTCGATCTGCTGCTTGAGTTGGTTGAAGCGGATGCCGAGGGCTTTTTTTGCTTCGGGCGGGGCGGATTTGAGCCATGCTTCGCTGATGAGCTTGAGGCGGCCCTGTTTGCGGCCTAGCCAGTGGAGGCGGAAGGCTTCGACGTCGGTGGTGTCGGCGGTGCGGACTTCTTCGGCGAGAGTGGCGAAGGCGGCGTCGAGGGTGGACTCGTTGAAGTCGGGGAGTTGGGGAATGTCTTCGTTCATGGGTGTGTTCAGGATAAATTACTAGGGTTCGGTAGAGGATTTCGACATGAGAGGAAAGTGTACCCAGGGCTGAAGCCCCTTTTCATCATCCGTCTGAGAGACCCAAGGCTGAAGCCTTGGGCTACCTAGAAGCAACGACAGAGGCAAGATGCGGGGGTCTCTCCGCTGCGCCGCCTTCAATCGAGATGACGATGTTCTTGGGAGTGGTGAGTGTTGTCGAATCTGCTCCGGAATTTATACATCCCACCCTTCGCGATGAAACTGCGAAGGATGGGGCACCCGGCGGGGTCTCTCCGCTGCGCCGCCTCCAAAATTCGGCTATCTGTATCCGTTTCTTAGTCCTGCTCGCCGAAGACGGTGGCGTAGGTTTTTCCGTAGGGATAGAAGCTATCCTTGTCGCCACGCTGCCAGGCGGCTCTATGTTCGGCATCGGTGATGTCCCAGTCGGGACGGCATTTTTTGGTCACGGCGCGGAGGTCCTGGCGGAGGTCTTCGGAGGTGGGACGGCCCCAGAACCAGTAGCCGTTGTAGACCTTGAAGACGACGAGACCTGGCTCGAGGACGAGCGTGTAAGGGATCATGGGATTGTGGACCGGGTCTGTGTATTCGGCGATGTCGAGGTCTTTCTGGACTCGGCGGCCTGCGTCGGAGAGAAAGGTCCAGTGGGCGCCGACGCCGGCGCGGTACTCGTTGGTCTCGGCGATGTTGTCGGTGCTGATGGTGACGAGGCGACTGTAGCCGACTTCCATCTCGCGGTGGAACTGGACGAGGAGCTCGTGCTGGCGGCGATCCTTTGGGCAGAAGCCTCCGCGGCTGAGGACGAGCACCATGGGGTGTTGTCCCTGCAGCTCGAGAGTTTGCGGCGGGTTGCGGAATGGTCGCTTAGTTCGTAGTCGGGGAAGATGGCTCCGGGGACGATGTCTGCACGCATAGGCTTCGAACTCCTTCTTTGTTTCCTACTTCATCATGCACTTCGATGACAGGAGAGAGAGAGAAAGTTTCCATTTCGGTAGAAGACTGGGTGAATTTGCAGGTTAGAGGGCGGAGAGGACGATGAACACGACCAGGACGCCGAGGAGGAGGCTGCGGCGGTCGGTGATGGCGTAGACGACAGGGTCTTCGTTGAGCTGGCCGCGGGAGGCCTGAAGCCAGAGACGGATGATCCAGAGGAGAAGGACCGGGACGAGAAGCCAGAGACGGTTGGTGTGACGGTAGAGCTGGGCGGCGTCGAGGTTGGAGATGTAGAGGGTGAGGACGGCGACGGAGACGTAGCCGCTGGCGGAGCCGAAACTGCGAAGCTGTTCGATGTCGGCGATGTGGTAGCCGCGGCCTCCGGCGGAGACACCGCCGCGTTCGCGCAGGCTTTCGAGTTCGGCGAAGCGTTTGACGAAGGCGAGGGAGAGGAAGAAGAAGACGCTGAAGCCGGCGAGCCAGGTGGAGACGGCGATCCCTGTGGCCGCAGAGCCGGCGATGATGCGGACGGTATAGAGGCCGGAGAGGACGATGACGTCGACCAGGACGGCTCGTTTGAGACGAAGCGAATAGGCGAGCGTGGTGACGAGATAGATGCACAGCCAGACGAGGAAGCGGTGGGGATTAAGAAGAAAGAGGTCGGGTGAGAGCTTGGTGATGATGCGGGGGACGAGCATCGCCAGAGTGAATGATGCGGCGAGAAAGACGATGACAACGGTGATGCCGGAGAGGGCGGAGAGGTCGCCGGCCGCGAAGGGGCGGAGACGCTTGCGGGGATGGTGGCGGTCGGATTCGAGGTCGAGGAGGTCGTTGACGATGTAGGTCGCGGAGGCGCAGAGACCGAAGCTGAGGAAGGCCAGGGCTGCTCCGGCGAAGAGGCCGGCGGCCCAGGCGTGGGCGAGCAGCAGAGGAACGAAGATGAGGACGTTTTTGGCCCACTGGTGGAGGCGGATGGCCTTGAGCCAGGCTTTGAATGGGGAGATGCGCTCGTCGAAGATGCGGACGGGGGTGACGCTGGATTTACGGAGGGCGGCGCGAAGGCCAGGGGTGGGGTTGGCGACCATGGGCTCCCGGCAGTGCTGGAGGAGCGGGAGGTCGGGCATTGCGTTGCCGATGTAGGAGAAGTTGTCGCCGAAGCGGGACTGGAAGGCGGCGAGTTTGTTTTTTCCGGCGAGGTTGAGCTGGCCGTCGGAGGCGAGGACGCCGGTGAAGAGGCCGAGGTGGGCGGCGATGCGGTGGGCGGTGTCGGCGTCGGCGGCGGTGGCGAGGTAGATGGGGCGGCCGGTGGCGCGCTGCTGCTCAAGATATTGAAGGAGTTCGCGGTTGTAGGGGAGATGGGCGACGTCGAGCTGGACGGCATCTGCGAGGTGACGTTTGAGGGCGGCTTTGCCCTGGGCGAGCCAGCCGGGGATCTTCAGGAGTGCGGCCGGGTGGTGGCGGGCGAGGGCAAGCGCAGAGTCGTGGAGGGTGTCCGACTTGACGAGGGTGCCGTCGAGGTCGACGCAGAGCACCGGGAAGGCGGCGATGTCGAGTGCGGGAGCCGGGATAGGCAAAAGTGTCCTTCCTTACGTCTAAATCAATGACTGGATAACGATAGCGCTGAAACGAGACCGGTTGCGCACGACGGGCGCGCTGCCGGGTAGCTGCCGCTTAGGCGACCAAGGCCATTATCAAGTATTCTTGAGTATCTGACACAGTAATCAGAATATCGACATTTTGAATTTTCCGAGAGAGAACAGAGAGCGCAACCTATGCTGTCAGCGCAGATAAATGAACTGGACTTGAATGTAGAGTCACCGGCACTCGAGCCAAAGGTGAAAGTACCCTCTCCCAATCCCACGCCTGAAGGACCGAAGGGCTCGGCGGCGCGGAAGTGGATTGTGCTGCTGGTGATCGTGGCAGTGGTTGGGGCAGCGGTGTGGAAGATTCGCAGCAATGCGAAGGAGCAGGATTCCGTTCAACTGATCATGGCTGCGCAGGCGGACCGCCCAACTCCGGTGCAGGTGTCGGCAGTACAACAGAAGACGATGCCGATCTTTCTGACGGCGCTGGGGACGGTGACGGCGTACAACACGGTGACGATCAAGAGCCGGGTGGATGGACAACTGATGGAGGTGCCGGTGCGCGAGGGTCAGGCGGTGCGGCAAGGACAGATGCTGGCGGAGATCGATCCGAAGCCGTACCAGGCGGCGCTGGAGCAGGCGCAGGGACAGCTGGTAAAGGACCAGGCGAATGCCGTGAATGCGCGGGCGGAGGCTGCACGGTATAGTGCGCTGCTGCAGGCGGGTGTGGTGTCGAAGGAGAGCCAGCAGGCGCAGGTTTCGACCGCGGGGCAGGCGGAGGGTTCGATTGCTGCGGATGAGGCGGCGATTCAGGCGGCGAAGGTGAATCTGGGGTACACGAAGATTTTGTCGCCGATCAATGGGGTGGTGGGGTTGAGGCAGGTCGATCCGGGCAATATAGTTCATGCTTCGGACACGAATGGCTTGCTGGTGGTGACGCAGTTGCAGCCGATCGCGGTGATCTTTACGCTGCCGGAGGACCAGTTGCCAGAGGTGCTGAAGCGGACGCGGGGAGGAGCCAGGTTGGCGGTGGAGGCGTTTGATCGTGCGGCATCGACTCACCTGGCCAGTGGGAGTCTGCTGACCGTGGACAACCAGATCGATACCGCGACGGGCACTGTGAAGGCGAAGGCAGTGTTCGACAATCAGGATGGCGCGCTGTTTCCGAACCAGTTTGTGAATGTGCGGCTGATTCTGCAGGAGAAGCAGAACGCGATCGTGATTCCGGCTGCGGCGCTGCAGACCGGGACGCAAGGGAGCTTCGTTTATCTGCTGAAGCAGGGACAGCCACCAGCGGATCTGGTGGAGAAGAAGAATACGGACATGCCGCTTCCTCAGCTGCCGGAGAACCAATCGAACTATTATGTTGAGGCGCAGACGGTGAACGTGGAGCTGACCGAGGGGACGCAGGTGATTCTGAACGGCGGCGTGAAGCCGGGCGACCAGATCGTGGTCGATGGACAGGAGAAGTTGAAGAATGGAAGCAAGGTGTTTCCGAAGACGGCGCCGGTGAAGGGGGATGGGGCGACGGCAGAGGTGGATGCTGTGAATCAGACATTGGGTCAGCCTTCATGAGTTCTACGTTGAGTCCATCGAGGCCATTTATTCTTCGGCCTGTGGCCACCTCGCTGCTGATGGTGGCCATTTTGCTTGCGGGATTTGTTGCGTACGTGCAGCTGCCGGTGTCGGCACTGCCGCAGGTGGATTATCCGACGATCCAGGTGCAGACGTTTTATCCGGGGGCAAGTCCGGAGGTGATGGCTTCGTCGGTGACGGCGCCGCTGGAGCGGCAGTTCGGACAGATACCGGGGCTGAGCCAGATGACGTCGACAAGCTCAGGCGGAGGCAGCGTGATTACGCTGCAGTTCTCGCTGGCGGAGTCAATCGACGTGGCGCAGCAGGACGTGCAGGCCGCGATCAATGCGGCGTTCAGCTATCTGCCGAAAGATCTGCCGAATCCGCCGGTGTACAGCAAGGTGAATCCGGCGGATGCGCCGATTATGACGCTGGCGCTGACGAGCGATACGCTGCCTCTGCAGAAGGTGGAGGATCTGGCGGACACGGTGATCGCGCAGAAGATCTCGCAGCTTTCGGGCGTTGGGTTGGTGTCGATCAACGGCGGCCAGAAGCCGGCAGTACGGATTCAGGCGAACCCGACGGCGCTGGCGAATTATGGGCTGAGCCTTGAGGACATTCGCAGTGCGGTGGGCACGGCAAATGTAGACCAGGCGAAGGGCAATCTGAATGGAGCGACGCAGTCGTACACGATTGGCGCGAATGATCAGATTCCGTCGAGCGCCGGCTATAACAATGTAATTATTGCGTACCGGAACGGGTCGCCGGTGCGGCTGTCGGATGTGGCGAATGCGGTGGACAGCGCGGAGAACCTGTTTCAGGCGGCGTGGATGGGGACATCTGCGCGCGCGCCGCACGATGGACAGCCGGCGAAGCCTGTGACGCTGCAGCCAGCGGTGATCGTGAATATCCAACGGCAGCCGGGCGCGAACATCATCGGCGTGGTGGATGAGGTGCAGAAGATTTTGCCGCAGCTACGGTCGTCGATGCCGGCGACGGTGAAGCTGGAGGTATTGACCGATCGGACGAATACGATTCGGGCCTCGGTGAAGGATGTGAAGTTCTCGCTGATCCTGACAATCGGGCTGGTCGTGATGGTGATCTTCCTGTTTCTGCGGTCGTTTGCGGCGACGGTGATTCCTTCGGTCGCGGTACCGCTGTCGATTGTGGGGACGTTCGGCGTGATGTACCTGCTGGGGTACAGCCTGAACAATCTGTCGCTGATGGCGTTGACGATCTCGACGGGATTTGTGGTGGACGATGCGATCGTGATGATCGAGAACATCGCACGTTTTCTGGAGCAGGGCGACTCGCCGCTAGAAGCTGCGCTGAAGGGCTCGGAGCAGATTGGGTTCACGATCGTTTCGTTGACGGTGAGTTTGATCGCTGTGCTGATTCCGCTGCTGTTCATGGGCGATATCGTGGGGCGGCTGTTCCGCGAGTTTGCTGTGACACTGGCGGTTACAATTCTGGTTTCGGCGTTTGTTTCACTGACGCTGACACCGATGATGTCGGCGAAGCTGCTGAAGCATACACCGGATAACGAGCAGACGGCGTTCTACCGGAAGAGCGAAGAGTTCTTCGACTATGTGATTGCGAAGTATGCGGTGGGCGTGCGGTGGGTGTTGCGTCACCAGACGCTGACGTTGCTGGTGACGCTCGGTACGTTTCTGCTGACGGTTTACCTGTTCCTGATTGTGCCGAAGGGTTTCTTTCCGGTGCAGGATACGGGCGTGCTGCTGGGGATTACAGAGGCTCCGCAGACAGTCAGCTTTGGGGCGATGAGTTCGCGGCAACAGGCGCTGGCGCGGATTATTTTGCGGGACAAAGATGTGGAGAGCGTTTCGTCGTTCATCGGGATCGATGGAACGAATTCCACGTTGAACAGCGGACGTATTCAGATCAATTTGAAAGATCGCGAGTTGCGAAAGTCTTCGGCGCTGGAGGTGATTCAGCGGCTGGAGCCGCAGGTGGCGAAGGTGGATGGGATTCAGTGTTTTCTGCAGCCGCTGCAGGACCTGACAGTGGAGGACCGCGTGAGCCGGACGCAGTACCAGTACTCGCTGGAAGACGCGAATACAGAAGATCTGGCGCTGTGGACCGACAAGATGGTCAAGAAGCTGAAGACGATTCCGATTCTGAGCGATGTGGCGAGCGATGAGCAGCTGGGCGGGTTGGAGGCGCAGCTGGTGATCGACCGCGATACCGCATCGCGGCTGGGGATCACTCCGCAGAACATCGACGATACGCTGGACGATGCGTTTGCACAGCGGCAGGTGTCGACGATCTTTACGCAGCAGAACCAATACCACGTGGTGCTGGAGGTGGCTCCGAAGTTCCAGCGGAATCCGGCCTCGCTGGACAACATTTATGTGAAGAGTTCGAATGGGACGCAGGTGCCGCTGTCGGCGTTTACGCACTTTGAGGAGCGGGCGACGCCGCTGGCGATTAATCATCAGGGCCAGTTCCCTGCTGTGACGATCTCGTTCAATCTGGCGCCGGGGAAATCAATCGGCGATGCGGTGAATGCGGTGAACAAGGCGAAGGCGGAGCTGAATATGCCGCCGAGCGTGAATGCGGAGTTCCAGGGATCGGCGAGGGCGTTTGAGGCGTCGCTGCAGAATGAGCCGCTGCTGATTCTGGCGGCGCTGATCGTCGTCTACATTGTGCTGGGTGTGTTGTACGAGAGCTACATTCACCCGATTACGATTCTTTCGACATTGCCGTCTGCGGGGGTGGGCGCGATTCTGGCGCTGCTGCTGTTCCACGTGGACCTGAGTGTGATTGCGCTGATCGGAATTATTTTGCTGATCGGCATTGTGAAGAAGAACGCGATCATGATGATCGACTTTGCGCTGGAGGCGGAGCGCGAACAGGGGTTGTCGCCGACTGAGGCGATTTATCAGGCTTGTTTGCTGCGGTTCCGGCCGATCATGATGACGACGATGGCGGCATTGCTGGGCGGCCTGCCGCTGGCGCTGGGCACAGGCACGGGCAGCGAACTGCGCAGGCCACTGGGTATCACGATTGTGGGCGGATTGATTGTGTCGCAGGTGTTGACGCTGTTTACGACGCCGGTGGTGTATCTGTTCTTCGACCGGCTTGGGCAGCGGTACAGACGCGTTGACGTGGAGTTGCATGCGCATGCGGTGTCGGCGGATTGATGACGGGAAGTTTGAAGTTGATGGAGACAAGGACAACAGCACAGAGAAGAACGAAATACAGGGGTCCTTCCCCTTCGACAAGCTCAGGGTCAGGATGACGGCGATTATTACTACTGCCGTGATGAAGTCGTTTTAGAAATCTGGGTTTAGAGGGTTATGCATTTTTCAGCACCATTTATTCGGCGGCCCGTGGCGACATTTTTGATGTCGATTGCGGTGATTCTGGCAGGCGCGGTGGCGTATACGCTGCTGCCCGTGGCCAGTCTGCCGCAGGTGGAGTTTCCGGTGATCTCGGTGGGGGCGAGTTTGCCGGGAGCCGATCCGGAGACGATGGCTTCGTCGGTGGCGACGCCGTTGGAACGGCAGTTCTCGAAGATCGCCGGAATTAATGAGATGACGTCGTACTCTTCGACGGGGACAACGGGAGTGGTGCTGCAGTTTGATCTGTCGCGGGATATCAACGGCGCGGCGCGGGATGTGCAGGCGGCGATCAATGCGGCGCGGAGCCAGTTGCCGGCGAACCTGCCGAGCAATCCGGGGTACTACAAGGTGAATCCAGCGGATTCGCCGATCATGATTATTGCGCTGACCTCGGACACGATGAACGTACCGCAGTTGTACGACGCGTGCGACAGCATTCTGGCGCAGAAGATCGCGCAGGTGCCGGGCGTGGGGCAGACGTGGTGCGGAGGAAGCGCGAAGCCGGCGGTGCGGATCGAGGCGAACCCGATGCAGCTTGCGCATTATGGGGTGGGGCTGGAGGCGTTGCGCGCGGCGATTGGCACGGTGAACGTGAACCAGCCGAAGGGGTATCTGCAGGACGATGAGCGGCGGTGGAGCGTTAGTGCGACGGACCAGCTTTTTGGGGCGGCGGCGTATGCTCCGCTGATTATTGCGACGGATCGCGGGCCGGTGAGTTCGGCGGCGGCGAGCACGGGGCTGCCCGCTTCGGTGGCGAGCGCGGTGGCGAATGCTTCGACGACAAATACTGGAACGAGTTCGTCTGCGACCTCTCCAGCGGGCAACGGCTCTGCATCGATGGCGGGGACTATGACGGGGACTTCGGCTCCGGCGGTGGGTGCTGGTGCGGCGCATGGGATCGTGCGGATTCAGGATGTGGCGAAAGTCGTCGACAGTGTCGAGGATGTACACGCGACGGGCGTGTTCAACGGGAAGCCAGCGATTCTCGTGATTGTGTTCAAGACCTCGACGGCGAACGTGATCCAGACGGTGGATAACGTAAAGAAGATGCTTCCGATGCTGGAGGCATCGATACCGCCGGCGATTCAGGTGCATGTCGCGCTGGACAGGACGACGACGATTCGCGCTTCGGTGAGGGACGTGACACGGACGCTGGTGATTTCGATCATGCTGGTGATCCTGGTGGTGTTCCTGTTCCTGCGAGAGGTGCGGTCGACGCTGATTCCTACTGTCGCGGTGCCGTTGAGCTTGCTGGGGACGTTTGCGGTGATGTATCTGCTCGGGTATACGCTCGACAATTTGTCGCTGATGGCGCTGACGATCTCGACCGGGTTTGTGGTGGATGATGCGATTGTGGTGATCGAGAACATCAGCCGGCATCTGGAAGCGGGGATGACGCCGTACCGGGCGGCGATGGTGGGGTCGAAGGAGATTGGGTTTACGGTGTTGTCGATGAGCACGTCGCTGATCGCGGTGTTCATCCCGATTCTGCTGATGGGCGGAATTGTGGGCAGGTTGTTTCGTGAGTTTGCGGTGACGCTGTCGGTGGCGATCATGGTTTCGCTGGTGGTTTCGCTGACGACGACACCGATGTTGAGCGCGAAGTTTCTGGAGCCGCATAATGCGCGGCGGCATGGATGGTTCTATCGGCTTGGAGACCGGGCGCTGAAGTGGATGGCGGCGGAGTATGAGCGCGGACTGCGCTGGGTGCTGCAACATCAGAAACTGGTGCTGACGATTACGGTGCTGACCTTTGTGCTGAATGTTTATCTCTACATTCTGGTGCCGAAGGGGTTCTTTCCGGAGCAGGATGCTGGACGCATCGGCGGACAAGTGCAGGGGCAGCAGGATGTTTCGTTTCCGGAGATGAAGAAGAAGGTGCTGGAGATGGCGGCGATCGTCGGGAAGGATCCGGGAGTGCAGGATGTCACGGCGTTTGCGGGAGGGCGCGGAAATACGAACTCGGGCTTTATGTTCATGTCGCTGAAGCCAGATGCCGAACGGCTGAAGAGAGGCGATACGGCGCAGGTGATCGTGAACCGGCTGCGGCCTCAGGTGAGCGACATCCCGGGCGCGATCCTCTATCTTCAGGCGTTTCAGGATCTGCGGATCGGCGGACGAAATTCGGCGACGGAGTATCAGTACACGCTGACAGCGGACAGTCTGAAGGACCTGAACGAGTGGGAGCCGAAGCTGATGGACGCGATGGACAAGCTGCCGCAGATCAAAGATGTTGCGACGGACCAGCAGCAGCAGGGGCTGCGAGGGCAACTGGTGATCGACCGGGCGACGGCAAGCCGGCTGGGAGTTTCGCCGCTGACGATCGATGCGACGCTGTCGGATGCGTTTGCGCAGACGCAGGTTTCGACGACGTACATGCCGCTGAACCAGTATCACGTAGTGATGGAGGTTGCGGACGAGTTTCAGCAGGATCCGGATGCGCTGAAGAATATTTATGTGAAGAGCACGACCGGGGCGATGATTCCGCTGTCGGCGGTGACGCATTTTGAGGCGCAGCGAATTCCGCTGGCGGTGAACCACCAGTCTCAGTCTCCGGCGACGACGCTGTCGTTCAACCTGGCGCCGGGGGCGTCGTTGAGCCAGGCGACGCGGGCGATTCAACAGGCGCGGGTCGATATCGGGATGCCGTCGTCGATTCATGGTGGGTTTGCCGGGATCGGCGCAGGCGTTCAAGGACTCGCTTTCGAGCGAGCCGTGGCTGATTCTGCTGGCGCTGATTGCGGTGTATATCGTGCTGGGGATTCTGTATGAGAGCTTTATCCATCCGCTGACGATTCTGTCGACGCTGCCGTCGGCTGGGGTGGGGGCGATTGTGGCGCTGCTGCTGTTCAAGGTGGATTTGAGCGTGATCGCGATGATCGGGATTATTCTGCTGATCGGGATCGTGAAGAAGAACGCGATCATGATGATCGACTTTGCGCTGGTGGCGGAGCGACAGCATGGCAAGTCGCCGCAGGAGGCGATTTATGAGGCTTGCGTGCTGCGGTTTCGGCCGATCATGATGACGACGATGGCGGCAATGCTGGGCGGTCTGCCACTGGCGCTGGGCCATGGGGCCGGGAGCGAGATGCGGCGGCCACTGGGCATCACGATTGTGGGCGGGTTGATTGTGTCGCAGGCGCTGACACTGTTTACTACGCCGGTGGTTTATCTGTTCTTTGACCGGTTGCGGGGCAGGTTTGAACGTGTGGGGCAAAGGCGAAAGACTGGGCCGGGTGTGCCGCAGGTGGTGGCGGGGGATTAGCCGCGAAAATCGGCTTGTAGGCAAGCCCTTTTCGGCGAGACTACAGAAGATGGCCAACGGTACAAAGCGAGAACAACAAGCCTCTGATTGGCATCTTACGTTCCACCCATCGCAAAGGCACGATGGATGGGGCACCCTTTTTTGTGGCTGGCAAAGAGAACAGGCAGCGACTTGGTTTTGTCGCCGCCTGTGATGATGCTGTTGGTAGACTAGACGAGGGCGGGCTCGGGGATGAGGGCGTCGCTGGAGCGGCGGCGCTCGAGGGGGCTGCCGGGGATTTGCCTACCTGCGTGTGGGGGAAGTAGGAGTTTTCGAAGTACTGCGCCAGCATGCGGTGGGTGTTGAAGAAGCTGCCGTTGATGGCGATGCAGTGCTGTTGCATGCGCGACCAGGCGTGCGGATTGGCGTACATAGGGGCGATTGAGTTTTCGAGTTTTTCGTAGAGGCTGTTGGCTTCAGCGGCTTCGGTTTCGCCGTCTTCGATGGCCCAGCCGGTGGTGTTCTCGGCGCAACCTTCGATCCACCAACCGTCGAGGATGGAGAGCGAGGGGACACCGTTGAGCGCGGCCTTCATGCCGGAGGTTCCGGAGGCTTCGTAGGGGCGGCGGGGCGTGTTGACCCAGACGTCGACGCCCTGGGTGAGGAGCGCGCCGAGCTCCCAGTCGTAGTTCTCGATGTAGAAGATCTTGAGCGCCGAGGAGTTGAGCTTGGCGGCTGCGGAGTAGACGTCGCGGATGAGACCCTTGCCGGCGTTGTCGGCGGGGTGGGCCTTGCCGGCGTAGAGGATCTGCAGACCGCCGATCTTCTGTGCAATTGCCACCAGGCGTTCCGGGTCCTGGAGAAGCAGGCTGGCGCGCTTGTAGGTAGCGACGCGGCGGGCGAATCCGAGGGTGAGGACGTTGGGGTTGAAATGGTGGCCGGTTCGCTTGGCGATGGTGGCGAAGAGGCGCAGTTTGCCTTTGTTGTGGGCGGCGGCGATGCGAGCGGGTTCGATGCCGTAGACGGAGCGGAGGTACTGGTTGTCGGTGCGCCAGTGGGGAATCTCGCTGTCGAGCAGATCCTGAAACTGCGGCGAGAGCCAAGTGGCAGCGTGGACGCCGTTGGTGATGGAGTAGACCTTGTAGTCGGGGAACATCTGCTGCGAGACCTTGCCGTGCTGCATGGCGACGCCGTTGACGAAGCGCGAGAAGCGCAGGGCGATGTAGGTCATGTTCATGAGGCCGTTGTGGAGGCAGCCGAACTGGTCAATGGCAGAGGCGCGTTCGTGGCCGAGAACCTGGTACATCTGGTCGATGCCGAACTGGTCGTGGCCGGCGGGAACGGGGGTGTGGGTGGTGAAGACACATTGCTGGCGGACGAAGTCGATGTCGGCTTCGGTCGCGTCCTTGAGAGGAGTGCCGGCTAGATGATCTTCGAGCAAGCCGAGAGCGAGGAGGGCGGCGTGGCCCTCGTTCATGTGGTAGACCTTCGGTTTACAGGCCAGGGCGTCGAGCAGGGCGACGCCGGCGAGGCCGAGGACGGTCTCCTGACAGAGGCGGTAGTAGGTGTCGCCGCCGTAGAGGTGGTCGGTGAGGCGGCGATCCCAGGGGTCGTTGCCTTCGACGTCGGTGTCGAGCAGGAAGACGGGGATGATGTGGCCGGTGATGCCGACGACGTCGAAACGCCAGGCGCGGACGAGGATCTGACGGCCCTGCATGGTTAAGGCGATCAGGCGGTTGGCGCTGGGAAGCGTTGTCTCGGGCGACCAGGGGACGTCCGTCTCGGTCTGCTGGCCGATATCGGAGAGCTTTTGGCGGAAGTAGCCGCGGCGATGGACGAGCGAGATCGCGACCATGGGCGCGGAGGTGTCGGCGGCAGAACGAAGCGTGTCGCCCGCAAGCATTCCGAGGCCGCCGGAGTAGGTCGGCAGGGATGGGGAGAGGGCGATCTCCATGGAAAAGTAAGCGATAGTTCGGTTGGAAAGATCGGGGGTTGACGGGGTGAGAGTGGAGGCGAGAGTCATGCGGTGATTGTTCCTTTTCTCATCCGAGCCAGTGCTGCGTGAAGAGCTTGAAATCGATTCGATGCTGAAACTCTATCGGCAGAGGAGACATAGCTGACGACCTCCGGCGATACGAGGGCTGGAACATCGAATCTGGCTGATTTTAGCAAACCGGTTAAACGATTTAGATAGAACAATGGGTTATTCAGGCTGGTTCTATCGGGGGATTGACCCGATCCCCGCAACCGCAGCGGCATCAAGGCGTTGCCACAAGTGGTCTAACCAAAGGAGATGTTCGGGTTTCATGAGGACGGAACGGAGGCAGGTGACGTTGGTTTGGGCGTCGGATTGATCTAGATTTTGCCAGGAGTTTTGTGGAAAAAGCGGTACCGAGAGCTTTGCGAGCGCGAGGTGGAGGTCGCGTTTGGCGGCTTCATCGAAGATTCGCTGGGCGAGAGCGGAAGAGGCCTCCGGGGTGGCGGCGCGGACAGCCCAGAAGACGATGTCGAGCTGAGGCGGAGTTATCGGGGCGAGGAAGTGCGGCGATTGGGCGAGGCGCTCATATAGTTTGAGAGCGGCGGTGTGGCCGGATTCGAGGCCTTGCGCGAAGGCGCCGCCGGGGGTGTACGGAAGCAGTTGCTGGGTGGCCCAGAGAGCGACCGCAGAGGCTCCGGCGCGGGAGCACTCGAGCGAGATTTCGCCGAGGTGGAGATCCTTCGAGGAGAAATAGGTGTAGGGAGAGTCGTGTTTGTAGAGGCGGCCGACGGCGGGGTCGCGGAAGAGGATGCAACCGCAGCCGTAGGGCTGGAGGCCATGTTTGTGCGGGTCGATGACGATGGAGTCGGCTTGAGGGATGGCGTCGAAGGCGGCGCGGGTTTCGGGTGAGAGATTGGACGCAAGAGTGAAATATCCGCCGTAGGCGGCGTCGACGTGGATGCGGAAATTGTATTTTTTCTGAAGCGCGACGATCTGGTCGAGTGGATCGACGGAGCCGATGGCGGTGGTCCCTAAGGTAACTACGACTGTTCCGATTATGTCGGTGGCGAGGAGAGATTCGAGGATGATCAGGTCCATGCGACCGTGCTCGTCGGATGGGGATGGAGATGAAGGGAAGGCCGAGGACGCCGCTGATGCGGCTGTGGGTGTAGTGGGCCTGATTGGAGGCGGCGATTGCTTTTTCCGGCGCATAGTATCCGGCGACCCAGAGCGCTTCGAGGTTGGCGAAGGTTCCTCCGCTGCTGAGGTGACCGAGATGTTGCGGCCAGCTGGAACATCTTCGCGAGGGCGGCTACGGCTTCGATCTCCATGGCGGAGCTGGCGCGGCCACCGTCGAGGGCGTGGTTGTTGGGGTTGACTGACATGGCGAGCGCGTAGGCGGCGCGGGCGATGGGATGGGGCGGCTTCAACATCTGGCCGGCGTAGAGAGGATGGGCGTAGGGATAGTTGTCGTGGAGGCGGGTTGCCACCTTCTGCAGAATATCCGACGCTGCTTTGTCGAGCGGAGTTGCGGGGTTGGGCGGCAGGTGGGCAAAGCCTTCGTCCAGAGTACGCTGCGATTCGGCGAGAAGCTTTAGAAATTCGTCTGGCATGAATGGCCTAGAACGCCGACCTTGTTAGGAAGCCGAACTTCATCATAAGCCCGAAGATAGCGGCGAGAATAACGGCGAGAGTGGTCCACGGAACCGAGGTGCGCAGACGCTTTCTCAGGACTTCGACGAGGACGATAAGAACGTAGAGGGCAAACATCAATAGAGATGCCGTCTGCGACAAAGATGCGCGTGAAGCCGGGTGTGGCGATGAGAACGTGCTCGAAGTGGAAGGGCGGCAGAATGGAGCCGACGAAAAAGACAAAGAGGAAAAGAATGAGCTGAAGGATTGTGACGATGGCTTTTTTCATAGACGGGCTCTGGAGATGAGTTTAGCGCGGGTGGTGAAGATTACGGCAGAAGTTTCTCCGCCCGCATGACTCAGGGAAGGCTCGACTCGAAGAGATCGTAACGGTGCTCCAATTGCCACTGTTCGCTGGCTTTTTCGCTGGCTTGCAGAAAGCTGAGGCACTTCGGCGTTGGGTTGGCGGTGCCTAACGGCTGGCCCGCGCAGGCTGGAACGGTCCTGGTGAAGGTGTCGGGCTGCTGCCATAGGCTGGCACCCGGAAGGAAGCTGTGTTCGAGGCTGGTACGGGCGGAGGTTTTTAGATCGAGGTAGGAGAGATTGAAGTCCATGGCGGCGCGGGTGTACTCGTTGGTGAGGTCGATGCGGGAGACGCCTTCGTCGTCGGTGGAGAGGGCGACGGGTACACCTGCGGCGCGGTAGATCGGGAGTGGATGCCACGGCGCGTTGACGCCGAGGATGACATCGTTGGAGGTGAGGTTGATCTCGACCATGATGTGACGGGCGGCCATCTCCTTTAATAAAGACTGCGGCTCGTTCTCGTACATGACGTCGACGCCGTGGCCGATGCGTTCGGCGTGGCCGAAATCGATTGCCTCGCGGATGTGGAAGCGGAGGCCGTCGGGAGGGACGAGACCGGGCGCGATTTCGCCTGCGTGGAGGCTGATGTGAACCGTGGGATAGACGCTATGGAGGTAGTCGAGCATGAGCATCTGCCGGTGGTACTCGGACATGGCCATGTAGGCGTCTTCAGGCTGCACGAAGTTGAGTCCGACGACGCGCGGGTCCTGCGATGCGACCTCAAAGGCCAGAAGCGTCTGGGCGAAGACCTGTTGCGGAGGAAGCGCACGAAGTACCTGGTAGAGGATGCGAATCTTCACCGAGCAGGCGGTTCTGGCACTGGGCTGGCCGCAGTTTTCAATCTGGTTGCGAGCGTCGAGGGCGTCGTCGATTTCCTTGCGATCGATGGCGACTTCGTCGCGGAGGCCGGCGGCCAGAAGGGCGTCGCGGAGACGGCTGAGATCCTCGCGGGTGGTTCCGGTGGCGTCACCAGTCCGATTTCGCGAAGGATCGACAGTCGTGGTTGGCCAGCCGATGCGGGCGCCTATCTCGGCTGCGTGACTGAAGGTCGGAGTCACCATGATTTCGAGGTACTGTTCGTTCTGGGTAGCTGCGCGGGTGGCGACCTCGTCGAACCATTCGCCCATGTGGGATTTGTCGATGCCGTGGAAGCGGCCGAAGGTGGCGAAGAACTGGTCATGTCCACTGATGCCGGCACTGGGGACAAAGCTGCGCATGGAGAAGGAGTCGACGAGGGCGTCGTAGAGCTTCTGGTCCTTGAAGGCAGTCTCGGCGCGCTCGTTGCCTTCGCCACAGACTGGCTGCGGCGGCATGCTCCTGGTGGTTGCAGCGGGCTTGAAGAAGCTCATGGTTTTGGGATCGACGCAGAGAAGATCAGCTGCGGCGTTTTTGATAAAGGTTTCGGCGTAGATGGCGCCGTCGAGGTGCATGTGAAGGTCCGCACCCTTTGGCATGCGGGCGAGGAAGGCGTTGAGTTCGAGCGGGCTCTGCTTTGCGTTGTTGAAGGCGTGAATGGCGCGCTGCTCACGCGGCGTCGGGGCTGAGGTCTTCGTCGCGGATGAGGTAGTGGAATAAGTTCCGGAGCGAGGGGCGGTCTGCGCGAGCGCGGCCGTGACGAAGCAGAGCAGAAAAGATGCAGAGGCGGAGCTTCGGATGCGAGGGAGCATGAGGCGTCCTTGCGATTCAAGTAATGACAAAGGATAGCGTGAGCGGAGTGAGTTGGCGGTATGGCGCGGGATTGCTATACTTAGGATGCGTTTGCGTTGCTGGTTCCCCGCCAGCGGCAGCTCCCCTGAAAAAGGCCGGGGCGACAGATGTAGAGGTTAACGCGCGGTGGTTCTTGGCGATCCCCGACAATAAGCGTTATGCCAAGGCCAGATAGCTCAGTGGTAGAGCGCGGCCCTGAAAAGGCCGGCGTCGGCGGTTCGATCCCGTCTCTGGCCACCACCACCATTACACACCCCTAAGAATCCCAATCACCGGGCTTACGCTCCGGTTGGCAGCTTGACCTTATCACCTCTCGGACTCACAACCCTTCGGCTAACAGTGGGCTCACAATGACCGGAGGGGCTGTGTTTTCCTAGTTTTACGTGGAGCCGAATGCGTTCTTTGGAGTGCATTCGGCTCCAATTGTTCCTAAATTTGTTCCGAAGTTCTTGGTCTTGCAGTTTCTCAGTAGGAAGCCTCAGGCGATCCGAAGAGCGGCCGATCCTCAGCCTCTAAACGTTTAGCGCTGGATTGAATCCGGGCACCTCGAACCTGGTTCCCTTCCCAACTGCCGTGCAGAGGCAGAGATTTGGTGAATTCAAACCCGTGACTGACGTCAGTAAGTTGACTACCGAGCGCTATCTTGGTTGCAAGCAGAACTTAGAAGAACCGGTGAATGACCGGTTCGGTTGCATGTTCTCGAAAAGCTTGGATTCGCGATAAGGCCTGATATCGCCAAATAAGAGCTGAATAAGATCGATCGTAAGTAAACACAAGACGACTTCCCGTTACTGATCTGGACACTATGAGTGACTTGGCGATTATGCGTTCAGTGCTCTGTTGTTTAGCTCGAGGCTGGATCGGAAGGTAGGATCCGCCCAGTGAAGTCACTCATCCCAAGTCTATATATCCGCGTTTTATAGCGATCGTAACAGCGTGTGTCCGGTCGTTTGCATCTAGTTTGAGGAGAATATTTTGAACGTGGGTTTTTATCGTTGTCTCCGCAAGAGACAACTGAGACGCAATGATTTTGTTTGATGTTCCAGTTGCGATCAGTTTCAGCACTTCAATCTCGCGCTCACTCAGTTCGTCATCGACGACGTGCTCGCCAAGTTCTCTTGCAACCTCGGGTGGAATACGCCGTCGTCCGGAATCGACAATTCGAATCGTATCCAATAGTTCTTTGCGAAGCATATTCTTCAGCAGGTAACCAACCGCTCCGGCTTTGAAGGCTCGCAACGCTTGAACGTCTCCTTTGTACGCAGTAAGGACAACGATACGAGCCGCCGGGAATTCGCCGCGTATCGCGATGATTGCGTCGGTCCCATTCATCGTGGGCATCTGTAAGTCCATCAGTGTCACGTCGGGACGATGTAAACGGAATTGTTCGATGGCTTCTTGGCCGTTGCTGGCCTCGCCAATCAAAACCATATCGCTCTGACTATTGATTGCACCGACAATGCCCTCGCGCAGGAACGGATGGTCGTCCACGACAAGTATTCTGATCTTCCTTGCCCCGCTCATCGCATCACTCTTCTATCGCCTATCAGCCTCTTTATCCAGTGCGGCCTAAGACCAGGAAAGACTTTCTTGTATGCCACATCTGCAGGTATTTCCAGATCGATCTCCGTTCCCACGCCCGGACGACTCCATATGACCAGTTTGCCTCCTATGACGTTTGCTCTCTCACGCATTCCGCGCAGACCCCAGTGACCTGGTCGGCCGCCATTCAGAGTGCGCTCATCGACGCCACGCCCATTGTCTCGAACTCTGATGTGAACCATGGCGCGGTCGTAGGTAACTTCAACCTCGATCTTTGTCGCACTTGCATGCTGGAAAGCATTCCCCAGTGCCTCTCGTCCGATGCGATAGGCTTCATCTCGCACAAACGCATCAATGGGTTTTGGTGAGCCTACAAGCGCGACCGAGAATTCGGCTGGATGATCCTCGGCGAGGTCTCTGCCATAGGAGGCAAGCGCCTCTGACAATTCGTTGACTGTAGTCGCTTCCGCACGCAGGACATGCACGCGCTGGCGGCCTTCGAGCATCACCTCATCAGCGGAATCAAGAGCTCTTTCGATCATCAGGCGACTCCGTTTAGGGTCAGACTCACTCAGCGCGGTCTGGATCCGCAGCATCAATCCATCGACGCTCTGGATGAGAGTATCGTGCAGTTCCCGAGCGATGCGTTCTCGCTCTTCGAGTCTTTCTCCCAAGCGTGCCTGTATCTGGGCGGTAGCTTGTCTTAATCGAAGAGAGTAAAGCATCCATGCTAGTCCGATTACAGCCAGTCCCAGCAACATTTTGAACCAGAACGTCTGGTACCAGGCAGGAGCAATGAAAAAATCCCATGTTGTCCCTGTCTCGTTCCACACTCCATCATTGTTACAAGCGATCACGCGAAAGATGTAATGCCCTGGACCGAGGTTGGTGTAGAAAGCTTCGCGGCGTCCGCCTGCATCGTTCCAGCCCTTGTCCTGTCCATCCAACTTGTAACGGAAGCGAACCCGTTCAGGAATGGAGAGGTTGGGCGCTGTATACGCTATCTGCAGGGTTGTGGTGTGGGCTGGCAACTTCGACGGCGGCAGCCTGCTCACAAGACTCGCCGCAGTAACCGACTGAATCGATAGAGTTGGAGGCACGGTGTTCCGCGGAATGTGATGCGGGTCTATCCAGGCCAGCCCCTGATTCAATGCGAACCAAATCCTCCCGTCAGTTCCTTCGATCACAGACGGTGTAACCAAAACGCCGCGCTGCGCAGTCGCCGGAAGACCGTCCAGAACATCGAAGAGTTGATAACGTACCAGATGCTCCGGGTCTTTCTTAAATTGTTCGACTTCGCTCTGAGGAATATGAACGATCCCGCGGTCTTCGCTAAACCACAATCCGCTATCCGCCGTGGCCACCATTCCCTCAATGACCTCGAAGCTCGTTCCTCCCGTTGCAATCACCGGCTTGAAACGTCTTCCGTCAAAATAATCCAGGCCTCGAGTCCCGCCGATCCAAACATCGGAACCTCGGCATTGAATCGATTTCACATCTCCAGCCCGGATACCGTCCTTTGCAGTAAAAACATGAATATTATCTCCATCGATTTTTACGATGGTGGAATTTGCAGAACCAAACCAAATAGTCCCATCTGTAGCTACAGATGCATTGGAAGATACGAGCTTAGGTCCGCCCATGCTTTCGAGAGACCGCCACTTGCCATCCTCCAGTCGCATCAATCCCTGATCGGCCACATTCACCCATAGTCTCTGGGATAAATCCTCGGCAATGGCGACTGGCGACGTTCCAGGTGTGGCAACTTCTTCCGGTTGCTCCCCAATCCGGCCCTGCTTAAAACGATAGAGCTTTCGAAAGGAGCACATCCAAATGTCTGCTTGTCGATCCTGGAAAAAACAATGGATCGTATGCTTTGGCAGTCCGTCCGTATCGACCTTCCCGTCCACAACACGCATGGGATCACGATTGACCGCTGCCACCCAGACGTCGCCCATGTCGCGCGCAACAAGGGACAAGCCGACAGTACCGGACGGGAGTGCGACCGGGGTGAAGGCACCTTGTCGAAATCGATCCAGGCCTTCACTAGTTCCAACCCATATATTTCCTTCGAAGTCCTGCAAGATACATCGGACAAAGTCGTTAGTCAGGCCCTGAGCATGTGTAAACGCCTCAATCTCGGGGCCAAACTCAGAGATATCCGGACCGTTGAGACGCTCGGGAAAAGGGACACGGCGAATACCATCGCCGAGCGTCGTGACCCACAAGCTGCCTTGATTGTCGATCAGAATGGCGTCCGACCCTACGCGAATCTCCGAGTGCCGTGTTCCTGCAGTTTGCCATAGAAGAGGAACAGCATGAACCGATCGCTCTGTCTGCGCGATCCACATTTCACCATCCGTTGCCTGAGCCATACTTTCGCCAACTGAATGCTGATCGCTCGCCTCTCGAAATCTGGTTTCTCCCTCACGTAGAAAGATCACTCCATGTTCGGTGCTTACCCATAAAGTTCCTGAGGAATCCGCGTAGGCGGAATAACAGTCTCCATTTACATTCCAACTGCTGGCGATTTGATTCCAACGAGAACCGTCGAACCTTGCTAATCCGTCCGTTCTGACTGCCCAAATCATTCCCCGCCGATCTCTTACAAATTGCTTCGTCCGGCCTTTGGGGAATCCATCTTCAGGACCGTAATAAGTGACTCTTCCATCTTTTAGAAAACCGATCGTCCGATCAAAGCTGATCCAGAGTCCTCCATCTGGCGTTGCGAGAAGAGAGAGAATGTTCGTTCGGGGGAAGTCTGGCCCAGACAGTGGTTGATAACGCTCGAATCGCTCTCCATCGAACCGGAACAATCCTTTCGGAGCTCCTAGCCACAAGAATCCATCGGGCGTTTGGGCCATCGATCGAATACTTTCAGGAGCGCCATTTTCAGGAGTCCAACTTGTGTGATAAAGCTGATCGATCCTTCGATCCCGGTCAATTGCGAACATTGGAGTACATAGAAGCAGGACAAGCAAAGTCGTCCACAATGCCCGCATACCCCGCCCGGCTTTTGCGGAACTGGATATGTAGATTGGTGCAACGACAAAGCTATATCGGGACGGGTTCACAATGATCGCGGCTGTAGGTGTCTTTTGACGCAATGCCAGAGCCATAGTATCTGCTTGTGTGGAGCACCAGGAGTTTCAGGATACTCCGAGCGCCAACCGTTCTACTCCTCCTAAAGAACTGCCACGGCGTCCCCCCTTTGGCGTTGCTGCGCAACTCGAAGGGGGCTAACCTCCAGACCGTGCAGAGACTATTCTCCATGTTTCCAGCCGGAGCGGCGGGCGTTGCATTGCTGATCCTGAGGCTTACATCCGCCGCTGCTCTGCTGGAGGCTGGTTGGAGACAACCCCTCCTCACTACTTTGACGGGAACCTTCATCATTCTTGCCTTGCCAGTGGGCGCATTGTGCCTAGGTGTTCTCACGCCCTACACATCAACAGTCAGCTGCCTGATTGAACTCGCCATAATTGTTCGATCCGGAACTCAGCCGGAATTCCCCATCATTATCTCCATCGTGATTACTGCCGCTCTAGGGGTGTTGGGTCCTGGAGCGTACTCGCTTGATGCCCGTATATTCGGCCGCAAGATTATCAGGTTTCCAACTCACGATGGAGAAATATGAAATCACTCAGGCAAATGCAGTACCGGTCCTTCCTCCGAATGGCGGTTTATAGGACTCGAGTGAAGCGATACGTTGAAGGCTATTGGTAGAACTTGATCGAGAAAGGAGGATATATGGCTTACGCACCGCATTTGACCGAAGGCCAGATCGAACGTATTCGCGAGTATGCGAAGCCACGACAAGTCGTAACGGACGAGATTCTTTACGAGCCAGGTTTCGATACACCGCCAGTCTATGTGGTTATATCCGGTGCGATCAGGATCGTGGCCGTCGGTGGAGAGACGGAACGTACCGTAACGACGTATCGACCCACCCAGTTTTCAGGCGAGTTGCTGATGATCTCTGGCCGGCGATCGATCTATCGCTGTCAGGCAGTCGAAGCAGGAACTTTGCTGGAACTGTGTGCTAAAGACCTACGAACCCTAATTGGCAAAGATGCAGAGCTCAGCGACATCATCATGAACGCGTTTCTTGCCCGGCGTCTTTCGTTGAAAGAGAGCCAGCAAGGCAATGTAGTAGTTCTTGGCTCGAAATATTCCACAAACACACTTGCGATACGAGAGTTCCTAACCCGCGATGGGCACCCGTTCAACTATTTCGATCTCGACTCCGATCCGGTAACGCAGGACTTGCTCGATCGCTTCGGCGTTACTGACAGCGATATCCCAGTTGTGATCTGCAACAACACACAGGTGTTGAAAAATCCCTCCACAAGGGAGGTCGCCGAGTGTCTTGGCTTCAACAGCAATATTGATGATTCTCAAGTAAGAGATCTGGTCATCGTCGGAGCGGGCCCTGCTGGATTAGCTGCTGCTGTCTATGCAGCGTCGGAAGGCCTCGATGTCCTGGTTGTCGAAAAGGCAGCTCCTGGAGGACAAGCCGGGTCAAGTTCCAAGATTGAGAATTACCTGGGATTTCCAACTGGCTTATCGGGTCAGGAACTCGCTGATCGAGCCATCGCTCAAGCTGAGAAGTTTGGCGCGCGCATTATGGTGACGCGCTCGGTAGAACGTCTCAACTGTGACCAACGCCCGTACAAAGTTTCGCTGGATGACGGGCACGAAATCCCGACCCGAACCATAGTGCTCGCTATAGGAGCGCAATACAACAAACCTGCTCTTCCGAAATTGGATTCCTTTGCTGGAAAAGGAATCTACTACAACGCAACGTTTATGGAAGCCCAGCTGTGTGCCGGTGAACAGGTCATTGTTATTGGCGGAGGGAATTCTGCGGGGCAGGCCGCAGTCTTCCTTTCGCAGAATACGGGCGGTGTAACGATGCTTGTACGGTCGGACAGTTTAGCCGACACCATGTCCCGTTATCTCATCCAGAGAATTGAAGAGAATCCACTTATTCAAGTGCATTATTCAAGCGAGCTTACATGCCTCGAAGGCGACGAGCATCTTGAATGCGTGACATGGCGCGACAAAACTTCAGGGAATACATTCAGCCAACCCATCAGGCACGTCTTTGTAATGACTGGTGCTTCGCCGAAGACAACCTGGCTCTCAAGTTGTTTAGCTCTCGATAACAAAGGGTTCATTCTTACGGGTCGTGATCTGGAGACTGCGAAACCTCCGATCCCCTGGGTTCTCGCCCGTGCACCTTACATGCTTGAAACGAGTTTGCCAGGCGTGTTCGTTGTTGGGGATGCACGTTCCGGGAATGTGAAACGTGTATCGGCGGAAGTACTGACTGGCT
Source organism: uncultured Acidobacteriaceae bacterium (assembly GCA_963791735.1). Taxonomy (GTDB): domain Bacteria; phylum Acidobacteriota; class Terriglobia; order Terriglobales; family Acidobacteriaceae; genus Edaphobacter. The sequence goes on from CAWBTR010000001.1 coordinate 79,309, forward strand.
TCGCTCGTACACCAGCGCGCTCGACTCCATTCACTCGGAACTAAAGCAGAACTCACAAGGCTGAACTCGACAGTTGACTTCAGGAGCAAATCTCTACACATCTCACATCTCACTTTGAACCACCCGATAGGAGCAGACATGACCAAGGTACTTTCGCTCGTTCTTCTTTGCGCTTCACTTGCTGCATCGGCTCAGATGGATATGAAGCCCTCCGGCAAGCCAGCAACAGACGAACAAAAGATCGCTGATTCGCTGCGCGCAGGACCAGCCTTCGTCACCAAAGATGCTGTAATCGCCGACTGGCCGGCCAATCCAAAAGATCCTCACGCGGAGTATCGAATCTTGCGCCCTGGGAAAAGTGACTGGACGTGTCTTCCTGGCGTCCCCGGCTATCCGCACGACGAGCCCATGTGCGCGGACAAGACATCGCTGCAGTGGATCAAGGACAGCCTCGCCGAGCGGCCGGTTCACATCGACCAGATCGGGGTGATGTACATGTACTCCGGCGCTTGGGTGCCAGATTTGCATGGAGGTTCACACAGCAGGGACCACACCTATCATGTCGGCCCTCATGTGATGATCATCACGCCGCACAATGAGGATCTTGCAAAGTTCAGTCGCGACGGGTCGACGGGACAGCCTTACGTTGCCCATCTGCCCGGCCATTCAGAGCTTTACCTGGTCATGCCGTTCAAAGATCTGGCACAGAAATAGATGCCTACCGACAAGTGCATTCAGCTGGAGAAGACGATTCATGGGAGTGTTGGATGGGAAGGTATGTACGGCTCCTGCGTGATGCGATGGAGCAGGACGGCCAGCTTACGGGCGACCGCGACGACGGCCTTGCTTTTGGCCTGCTTGCCGCCTACGTCTGCGCAGGTTGAAGTTCGTCCAGGAGCAGTTCTTCCTGGCTGCCACTGCCCAGAACATCAAACGACTGGTCCGATTCCTGAGTGCACCAACGATATCCCCAACACATGCGACTGCCTGAACACCGGCAGCAACACCCGAGTCATTTTCCTGTGGTCTCTGCCTTAGAACGCCAGAAGAAACACCGACTTTTTCAACACCCACTCCTGTTATCGTCAACCGACTTCTAAGTAGGGATATTCAGTCAACACAAACCCACTTGGCCCCATGACTTACAGGGACGAATCACTCGCTTCTTCGCCGTCGGGTATGCTGGATTCGGCAGTCCGGCGACACGCCATTTTGCGGGGAAACAAGTGAATAAAACTCTGCTGTTCGCCTTTATGTTCGGCCTCTCCTCTGCGGCCTTCGCCGCATCCGTCATCACGACGCGTCCCGATGATCCCAAGGCCATCTATCTTGACACGCTCGCCATGGACGCTGACAGTTCTGCCGGACTTCAGGCCGCGATCGACAAGGCGGCAGGCACAGGGCGAGAGGGCATCGTCTTTGTCCCCACAGGCCGCTACACGCTCACGCGCACGATCTATGTCTGGCCTGGCGTGCGCCTCATCGGATACGGCGCTACACGTCCCGTCTTCGTGCTGCCGCCCAACACGCCAGGCTTCCAGAAGGATATGGGAGTCATGGTGATGTTCACCGGCCTCGGGCCCAGCGAGCCGCGCGCGTGCCGGCGATCCGCATCGCCTTTCCGCCGCCGGGCACGGTGCCGCCCAATCCCAACGTCGCCGACGCCAATCCCAACACATTCTATTCGGCGATGAGCAACATCGACTTCGAGATTGGCGACGGCAATCCGGCTGCTGTGGCTGTCCGCTTCCACGTCGCGCAGCACGCCTTTCTTACCCATATGGATTTCCATATCGGGTTCGGCACTGGCCGCGCTTTACCAGGTCGGCAACGAGGCCGAGGACCTGCATTTCTACGGCGGCCGCTACGGCATCCTCACCGAAAAGACCTCGCCGGCCTGGCAGTTCACCCTGATCGATTCGAGCTTTGAGGGCCAGCGCGAAGCCGCGATTCGCGAACACGAAGCCGGCGCTCACCCTCATCCGTGACATCTTCCGCAACGTGCCGACGGCCATCGATATCGACCCTGGCTATTCCGACCAGCTGTGGGTGAAGGACTGCCGCTTCGAGAACATCACCGGGCCGGCGGTCGTCATCAGCATGGAACAGAGTCCCTGACCGAAATCGGCTTCGAGAATGCGGTCCTCCAGATGCGCCGACTTTCGCAAAACTTGCGCGAAAGCGGCAAGACCATTCCCGGCAAGGGCGCTATCTATCAGGTCAAAAACTTCAACTATGGCCTGATCGTGCCCGGTGAAGGCCGGATGGGGACAATCGGGATGCAGCTATGAAGCTGCGCCGCTTCACTGCTATGCCCGCAGCACTTCCGCCTGCCATTCGCGCCGCTGCCGCCAAGCAGCGAATGGGTCAACGTGCACACGCTCGGTGTGAAGGGCGACGGCGTCACCGACGACACCGCCGCCATCCAACAGGCTATCGACACCCATCGCGTGCTCTATTTCCCCAGCGGCCATTACGTCGTGCGTGACACGCTCACGCTCAAGCCCGAAACGGTGCTGATCGGCCTCCATCCCACCCTCACGCAGATCGATCTGCTCGACGAAACACCCGGCTATGAGGGCGTGGGCGCACCGAAGCCCGTGATCCTCGCTCAGTCAGGTGGCGCGAATATCCTCAGCGGCATCGGCATATTTACTGGCGGCATCAATCCGCGCGCAGTGGCGTGCTGTGGCAAGCTGGCGAGCAGTCGCTGATGGATGATGTGCGTTTCCTCGGCGGCCACGGCAGCGGCACTAATCCTTACAACAACAACCATACCGCCGATTCCGATCTGCGCAAGCGCTGGGACGGGCAATATCCCAGCCTCTGGGTGACCGACGGCGGCGGGGGCACTTTCGCCGACATCTGGACTCCGAACACCTTCGCGCAGGCCGGCTTTCTGGTCTCGAACACCACAACGCCCGGCCACGTCTACGAGCTCTCTAACGAGCACCACCTCCGCAACGAAATCAAGTTCGACCACGTCGAGAACTGGGACATCAACGCTCCGCAGACCGAGGAGGAAGCCGGCGAAAGTCCCGAGGCCCTCTCGCTCGAAATCGATTTCTCTCACAACATCACCTTCGCCAACTACCACGCCTATCGCGTCACGCGTTCGCGCGCGCCGTTTTCCGCCGCGGTGCGCATCTACAACTCCATCAGACATTCACTTCCGCAATGTCCACGTGAATGCCGAGAGCGGCTACGGCATCTGCGACAACAACGGTTGCGGCACCTTCCTGCGCCTCGAGCAAGTTCCCGTACGAAAACGCCATCGAAGATGTCACGCATCATATTGAGGTGCGCGAGCGGGAGTTCGCGGTCCTGGATATTCCGGGCGATCCGCCCAGCCCGCGCCGCCTGACGCCTCGGCAGTGCTGGCTCCGGGAGCGAACAGTGAAGAAACTGGAAGACGGTTTCTTCTCCATCTCCGGCGCAGCCGTCGACGCGGCGGGCAAGCTCTACTTCGTCGATCATCACAACCAGCGCATCTATGGCTGGTCGGCAGAAGGAAGGCCTCGCGATCGAGCGCGACAATCCGCTCGATCCGGTGAACCTCGCCTTCGACAAATCGGGCGAACTTGCTCGTGCTGTCGTCCGCCGGCCCGGAAGGCACGGTTTACACATTCCGGCCCGGCAGCTCCGCCGAAGAACTCACCGTGCTGACGCCCCAGCCTACGCAGCCTCACGCCGACGCGTCCGTCATCCTGCCCGTGAACTGGTGGAACAACGGCGAGTTCAAAGATCAACTCGATCTCGACACCATGCGGTTCACCACGCTGGCCGAGATGTTCGCAGCGGATGCGACGACGCCGAAGGCACGCGAATATGTCTCAGCCGGATGGCAGTGCCTTTTTGCCGGCGGGCCGCGTCTTTCAGCAAGGCCCGGCGACCGATACATCCGGCTGGCGCTTCAGCGACAATCTGGACACCTATGGTTTCTCAGCGCCGAGCCGGGCAGCGCGTCTATGTCAGCAGCGAGTCGGAAGACATCACCTATAGCGCCAAGGTGAACGCCTGACGGCACACTCAGCGACCTCAAGCCCTTTGCGCAGCGTGGCGGCGAAAGCGTCGGCCGTCGACGAGCAACGGCAATGTTTATATCGCCAACGGCCAGATCTTCGTCTACTCGCCGGCCGGCAAGCAGATCGCGCAGATCGACGTGCCTGAGCGTCCGCTGCAACTCATCTTCGGTGGCGCGGATCGAAAAACACTCTTTATCCTTGCGCATCATGCGCTTTTCGCGGCGCAGGTGCGCTGATGCTGACAGAATGAAAAACCTGATCAGGTGGGTGTTACCCGCCACTTCTGTCTTGCATTGCGGAACCGCAAAAGCGAACAGGTCTTGATGAGTTGTAAATCGCCAACTCACTCAGCGTACAGTGCGGACACACGACTTTTCCAGATATCTGGGTTCTGGGCGGATCACGGGCGATCCGGAAATAATCCGTAGTGCTAGAAAAGTCTGGTTATCGGCGACTTCGTCTGCAGTTCCGATTGTGCAGCTTACGTATGGTGGATTCGTTCAACCTCTGGAATATCGTCGGCGCGCATCTGAGCTGCAGCGCTGCTCGAATGGGAAGGAACTTGCGGACAATCCCGGAAATAAAACTGGATGCGATCCACGGAGGCCAGGTGTCAACCTCAGCCTCGTGCCTTGGCATGCCGCACCATCTCGACGAGCACTGCACGAGTGTCCTGCGGGGTAGCGACCTCTTGGAGGAAGTTGATGCGAGCGCCCTTGACCCCATCGTTCGTCTTCAACCTGAGTGAAAAGCCCAAGCGATCGACCGAGGTCATCATCGCCTCGGTCGCTGCGATGCCTGCAAGCGACCCGGCCAACAGGATCATCGCATCGACATGATCAGCGTTCATGTGAGTGAGGATGCCAGGCGCAGCTTCGGCCAGCGGGTCGGGGACAGCTTGCTCGTAGTCTATCACATGGACCCATCCCATCACACCAAAGCCACCAACATAGTAGAGGTCGATGGGCTCGAGCCGGAAGAAGCTGAAGTCAGAGAAGTCAACCCAGTAGCGGCTATTCTCGTGACGAGCCAGGTAGTTCTCTCTAACGCCGGCTACATCCTGTTCTAGGGACAGCTTCGGCGTGGCCGATGAGGGTCGCCCGGGCGGCCCCAAGCGCATCACCGTCGATCTCCGCTTGCCCGACAAAGAGGCTGCATCGCGGGTCGGCCTTCAGGTTCTGGGTGTGCATGGCCATATTGCTGATGAGGAAGATGGGTCGACCAGAAGTATCGAGCGCGAAGGGCATCAGTGAACCGAAAGGAAACCCCGGATGCTTGCGAGATAGCGTCGACAGGGTGGCAAGCGAAGTAAGTGACATAAGGGTGCGGATGCGCTCGGCGTGACTTGGTTCAGGCAGTTGCGGCATCGCTGGTCCAGTGTGGGCGTGTTGAGGGGGTACAGTAGAGTTGCTCGACGACATCGGTTTCCTCACGTTTCTTCTATGGTAGCGATTGCACCCATTCCGCGCTGTGCGGCTTCAATGGGCTCATAAAGTGGGTTATAAATGGCGGGGTCGTATTCGTGGCGGAACTAATCCGAGAGCCGGTTCGCCCGAGTTGAGTGCTTGTAGCCACTCCCGAATATCGTTACACAGCAAGATGACGGAAATGTCTCCGAAGGACGCCGGATAAAGCTCCAGGCGACGCAGGGCAGCCTGCAATAACCGGGTAGTTCCAAGTGGATTATTACGCTGGAAATGGTGGAACGCGGCGGTTACCTGAATCAGCCCTTGCAGGAATGTTTTCTCCGGCTCCTTGGATTCCAACCACCGGCTCTCCCACGCCTCATGCGCTGCAAAGAACTCACCCGCGTCGTACGACCGTAGTCCTTCCGCAAGTGAGCCTTCGGTCCAATCCAATGTCATCGGCTGTTGCCCTCTGCTAAAAGCTAGCATCGTAGAGATTGCGGACCAAGCCAACCCAGTCAATACAGAAAATCTTACGTGTTTAAAAGTGCTGAGTGTGTCCGGATCCGACATGTTGCGAATATTGGGAAGCAATCCTGAAATGTTGGCCAACTGTGCAATGCCAAGTTCGGAGCGTCGTTCCGCAGGGTTGTTTCTGAATAGCCGACAATCCGGAAACATTGCGTCAAGTCGGACGACTTTTCCTCAGTCGATTGTCGGTGCAGCACTCTGAGTACACCCCGGCCGTCTTCATGCTAAAATTTCCGTTATGGCTCTGACCTTCCGCAATGCCTCTTTCGGCTGTTGTTGTGAAGCAGGTCTGCGCCTCCAGCCCTCGCGGCGTTAGTTCCGTTACTCAAAGCAGCCTATCCAGCAAGTGGCCCATTAGAATTCGGTCGCTGCTTGCCGAGACCACGATGATTTCGACTTCAATCCACTGCTTCCATGTAAATATCGCCGCATCGCCCTCGGGCGCCATGCTGCATCGCTGTTGCCGCTGAATCTTCTGCTCCTGACAAAACAACCTTCATCGCACCCACACGGGCTTGCCCTGCTGTATTTCCAAGGAGATCGATTCAATGTTCAATCGCGCCGTTGTCCTTCTCGTATTCCTGATTTCCACAATAGCCTCTGATGCCCAGGTCGTTGGTGGTACGATCAGCGGCACAATCCTTGACGCAGCGGGTGCAGTCATCCCTGGCGCCTACGTCACCATCCACAACCAGGAGACTGGCGGCGAGCGCCACCTGCTCTCCAATGCTGATGGAGCCTACTCAGCACCCTCGATCCCTGTTGGTGTCTATGCGGTCTCTGTAACGCGCGACGGCTTCGCTCCTCAGACGCGCATCGGCGTCTCAATCACCGTAGGTCAGGCCACCCGCATTGATCTCACCCTGCATGCAGGCAACGTCTCGGAACAGATTACCGTCACCGACGCACCCTCCTCGGTAAACTTGTCGACCCAGCAGATCTCCGGCCTCGTCGACGAACGCCAGGTCAAGGAGCTTCCCCTCAACGGCCGCAGCTACGACCAGCTCATCACCCTCAATCCCGCGACCGTCAACTACACCGGCCAGCGCTCCGGCTCCATCGGCACATCGAACTCCTCCGTCGGCAACATGTTCGCCATCTCCGGCCGCCGCCCGCAGGACAATCTCTACCTCCTCAACGGAGTCGAGTACACCGGAGCATCGCTCATCAACGTCACCCCCGGCGGCACCAGCGGCCAGCTTCTCGGCGTCGATGCCGTCCGCGAGTTCAACGTCGTCACCGACACCTACTCCGCCAGCTACGGCAAGCGTCAGGGCGCCCAGATCTCAATCGTAACCGCGTCAGGCACAAACACAGCTGCACGGCTCCGCCTACGAGTTCCTCCGCAACTCCGCTCTTCGACGCCCGCAACTACTTCGACCAGGCCACGCATCCCCGAGTTCCAGCGCAACAACTTCGGCGCGCTCGCTCGGCGGCCCCATCCGCAAGGACAAGCTCTTCCTCTTCGCCAACTACGAAGGCTACCGCCAGAACCTCGGCCTCTCCGACGTCACCCTCGTTCCCGACAACGGCTCGCCAGGGCTACTGCCCGATCCGCAACCAGCGGCTCGGCAGACTCGGCGTTACGCCGGTGTCGCTCCCTGCTCAACTCTGGCCCGTGCAGAACGGCCCCGAGCTCCTGGCTCGAACGGCAATCCCACCGGCATCGCTGAGGCTTCTCCAACCCCACCCAGCACATCCGCGAAGACTTCGGCACCACGCGCTTCGACGCCAACCTCACGGCCCAACGACCTCTTCTTCGCCGTCTACACCATCGACGACTCCACCGCCAACACCCCCACCGCAGAACCCGCTCTCCCTCATCAACGAAGCCTCCGCGAGCAGGTCCTCAGCGTCCAGGAGCAGCATGTCTTCTCCCCGCGCCTGCTCAACACCGCCCGCGTCGGCTACTCCCGCGCCAGCTTCTTCTTCCTCGGCAGCATACCCGCCGAGATTCAGGCCAACACTCCCGGCTTCGTCGCCGGCAAGCCCACCGGAGCCATCGTCATCGCCGGCTCACCGCCTCCAACGGCTCCTCGCAGATCACCGGCGCCGGCGCCAACGTAGGCTCCGACAACGCCACCACCCGAAACCTCTATCACCTTCGACGACCACGTCTTCTACACCCGCGGCACATCACCAGATCGAAGCCGGCGGCTGGCTCCAGCGCCTCCAATCCAACGACAACCTCGCGCAGGACCAGTACGGCCAGGCCTCCTTCGCCACGCTCACCACCTTCCTCCGGGCACCGTCAAGACCTTCACCGTTGTTCCGGCACCAACTCCGAACTCGGCTGGCGCTCACTTCATGGGCGCCGGCTACCTCGAAGACACCATCAGCTTCACCCCACGCCTCGAACTCCGCGCCGGCATCCGCTTCGAATCCACCAACGGCTGGAACGAGTCGCACGACCGCGCCTCCAACTACGGCTTCACCAACGGCGTCATCGACACCAACCCACCGTCAGGCGGCTCCGCCCTCACCGACAACCGCGCAAACTTCCTACCCGAACCCGCGCATCGGCCTCGCCTGGAACGCCTTCGGCGACGGCAAGACCAGCCTCCGCGCCGGCTTCGGCCTGCACCACTCTCTGCTCGATAACCTCGACTACCGCCTCGACCAAGCCGCTCCCTTCAACACAACGTCTCTCGTATTCGAACGTGCCCATCAGCTGAGCCCCACCAGCGGCGCACCCCGGCCTCATCTCGCCCTCCAATGTCCAGACCGACATCGCCACCCCCACCGTCCTCTCCTACACCTCAGGGTCGAACAGCAGCTCGCGCCCAGCACCTCGCTCACCGTCGGCTACGTCGGCTCGCACGGCTACCACCAGATCCTCTCCGAGGACCAGAACGAGCCCGCCTCCATCATCTGCTCGGTCGGTTCAAACTGCCCAGCAGCTGCGCCTACCGGCACCATCTACTACCCCACCACCATCAAGGCGAACCCGCAGCGTCGCCAACACCACCTCCTGGATCTCCAGCGGCTCCAGCAACTACAACGCTCTTGAGGTCGACCTCCGCCGCAATCTCGCTCAACGGCCTCCAATTCCGCGGCAACTACACCTGGTCCAAGAAACCTCGACAACGGCTCCGCGTGGAACACCAGCGTCGTCGGCCAACACTCCAGCCTTCGTCTCCTATCCCGGCAAACCCAGCCCTCGACTACGGCCCGGCCGCCACCGACATCCGCACATCTCGCCGCCATCAACGCCACCTACGAACTGCCCTTCGGCCGCGGCCAACGCCTCTTCTCGTCAGCATCGCCATTCGCTTGACCGCGCCATCTCCGGCTGGACCCTCAGCACCATCGCAAGCATTCAGAGCCGGCTTCCCCTTCAGCCCGCAGCTCGGCTACAACCCCACCGGCTCCGGCGACACCCGCAACCCGGTCCGCCCCAACGTGAACCCCAACTTCACCGGCAGTCTCTACACCCGGGGCACACCCGGCCCGCGCCGCCCAGTTCTTCAACCCCGCCGCCTTCTCCGCGCCCGCCTACGGCACCGTCGGCAACCTCGGCCGCGACACCCTCACCGGCCCCGGCTACACCGACTGGGACCTCTCGCTGCTCAAAGTCCACCCAGCTCAGCGAAGCGTACTCGCGCTCCAGTTCCGCGCCGAGTTCTTCAACATCCTCAACCACACCAATCTTCAGACTCCGAACGAGGTCGTCTACACCTCCGGCCCCACTCAGGGCACGACGGCCAACCAGACCGCTGCCTCCGTCCTGAGCCCCACAGCCGGCGTCGTCACCGCCGCCGCTACCAGTCGACAGATTCAGCTCGGCTCTGAAGCTGCTCTTCTAACCGTTTGCGGGCTGAGTGGTTAATCTTCCAATGACGCGTCAGTCTGTGTTTCGTCAGAGGAATCATCGATGCTCATCTCTGGTCGCAAGTCTCCTCTCAAAACTTGCGACCATCACAACCGTTTGCTACTCTACTCAATAGATATGCGTCTTAACCGCCAGCTCCGTTGTTGTTGTTCCGCCAACGTCGAGTAGGCGTGTCCACTGATGCGCTAGTCTCCACCCCCCAGCGAAAATCCTAAATACCAACGTCATCTCGGCCCCAGTGCCAGAGACGCGTTGCATTCATCACCTTCCAGGGAGTCCTTCATGGCAGCAGCTGCACCCCCACTCACGCATCTCCAGCTTCTCGAGGCCGAGAGCATCCAGATTCTGCGCGAGGTAGCCTCCGAGTTCCAGCGCCCGGTAATGCTCTACTCCATCGGCAAGGACTCCTCCGTCATGCTGCGCCTGGCGCAGAAGGCCTTCTATCCCGGCGCCAATTCCCTTCCCGCTGCTGCACGTCGACACCGGCTTACAAGTTCCGCGAGATGATCGCCTTCCGCGACCGCCTCGCCGCTGAAATCGGCGCCGAACTCCTCGTCTGGCGCAACGAGCCGGCCATCGCCGACTGGCGCCAACCCCATCGCGCTCGGCACCCAGCGCTGCTGCGGCCTGCTGAAGACCCAGGCGCTGCTCGACGGCCTCGCGCGAATACGGCTTCGACGCAGCCTTCGGCGGAGCTCGCCGCGACGAAGAGAAATCTCGCGCCAAGGAGCGCATCTACTCCTTCCGCGACAAGGCCGGCCAGTGGGACCCCAAGAACCAGCGCCCCGAGCTATGGAATCTCTACAACTCTCGCATTCACCCTGGCGAAAGCATCCGCGTCTTCCCGCTCTCCAACTGGACCGAGATGGACGTCTGGCAGTACATCCTTCAGGAAGACATCCCCATCGTCGATCTCTACTTCGCGAAAGACCGCCTCATGATCGTCCGCGGCGAATCCCTTCATCCCCATCGAGCAATCGTTCTGTCGCTCGCCCGGCGAGCAGCCGCAGATGGTGACGTTCGCGGCTCCGCTCGCTCGGCTGCAGCCCCTGCACCGGCGCCATCCGCTCCGATGCCGACACACTCCCCAAGATCATCGCCGAGCTGGTCCCTTCCGCACGCTCCGAGCGCGCAAACCGCGTCATCGACCACGACCAGGAAGGCTCCATGGAGCTCAAGAAACGCGAGGGCTACTTCTAAATGCCGACCTCCTGCAGCCCCATCGAATCGAATACCGAGGCTTCTCTCATCGCCGAGTTTCTCGCAGAAGAGCGCACCAGGACCTTCTGCGCTTCTCCACCGCCGGCAGCGTCGACGACGGCAAGTCCACCCTCATCGGCCGCCTCCTCTATGACTCCCAGAGCGTCTACGAGGACCAGCTCACTCCGTCAAGGGGAAGGGCAACGAACCGGCGCCGGGCCAGCTCGACTTCGCCCTGCTCACCGACGGCCTCCGCGCCGAGCGCGAGCAGGGCATCACCATCGACGTAGCCTACCGCTACTTCTCCACCGCCCGCCGCAAGTTCATCATCGCCGACACCCCCGGCCACGAGCAATACACCCGCAACATGGCCACCGGCGCCTCCACCGCCGACCTCGCCATCATCTGGTCGACGCCCGCAAAGGCGTGCTCACCCAGTCCCGCCGCCACGCCTACATCGCCTCGCTGCTCGGCATCCGGCACATCTGGTAGCCGTCAACAAGATGGACCTCGTCGACTTCGCCGAAGAGGTCTTCAACGCCATCCGCGAACGACTTCCCGCTTTCTTCGACCAGCTTCGGCAAACTCCGCAACCTCGCTCACTTCATTCCCGTCAGCGCGCTCCCCGGCGATAACGTAGTCGAGCCCAGCACCACACCCCCTGGTACGCCGGCCCCGCCCTGCTCGACACTCGAGACCGTCCCCGTCGGAGTCGAACAGGCCCACAAGCCCTTCCGTCTCCCCGTCCAGCGCGTCATCCGCCCCGACCAGCACTTCCGCGGCTTCGCCGGACAGATCGCCGCCGGCTCCATCCGCCACGGCGACCCATCATCGTCCTGCCCTCCGGCCGCAAGAGCCGCGTCCACCATCATCACCTTCGACGGCGACCTCGAGCGAGGCCTGCCCCACAGTCCATCGCCCTCACGCTCAAAGACGAACTCGACATCAGCCGCGGCGACCTTCTTGTCTCTCCGAAGTCGCCCAGCCGCCACTACGCCAGCGGATCAAAGCCTCGCTAGTCTGGTTGGACGCAACACCCCTCGACCCATCGCCCCTATCTGCTCAAGCACGCCAGCCAAACCGTCAGCGCCCGCATCACCCGCGTCCTCCACCGTCCCAACGTAGAGACCCTCCAGCAAGAAGCCCGCAAATTCCCTCGGCATGAACGACATCGGCGTCGCCGAGATCGATTCAGTTCAGCCCCTCTTCTTCGACCCCTACTCCGACAACCGCGCCACCGGCAACTTCATCCTCATCGACCTCCACACAACGCCACCCTCGCCGCCGGCATGATCCGCGACACGACCGCCGAAGTCTTTACCTGCTCAACCACACCTGTCTCTGCAACTGAGCGCACTGCCCGCTGGCGCCATGCCGGAGCCCACCTGCACCTCACCGGCCCCACGTCCTTCGCCGACGCAGTGGAGCGAGCGCTCTTCCTTCGCGGAGCTTTCATCGTCCGACCCGTCTCCCCATCTCACGAGGCCCTCTCGGCCATTACCGCTGCCGGTGCCTTGATCCTCACCCACGCCCCATCCGACAACCGAACCGTAGTTCTCGGTGACCAACAGGCGACGGTGAATAGCGTTAACGACCTCCTCCGTTTCCTCGAATCCCACGCCATCCTCCAGGGAGAACCCAAGCAATGACCTCGACCCAGATCCTCGAACTAACTCCAGATCCGCGCCCCGTGCTCGATCCTGCGCTCGAAGCCAAGCTCGCCCACGTCCACACGCTCCTCATTCGCGAGTTGGCAACGGCACCGCGCGAGGTCGATGCATGCCTGACCTGCAGCTTCCAGGCCGAGGACGTTCTGCTCCTCCATCTCACCCGCGAGTTGCGCCCCAACATTCCAGTTCTCTTCTTGGACACTGGCTACCACTTCACCGAGACCTACGCCTATCGCGACCGCATCGCCGCAGAGTGGAAACTCAACCTCACCAACCTCCTGCCCGCTCGCACCGTCGCCGAACAGGAGCTCGAGCACGGCCTGCTTCACCAGATCGCGCCGGATCGCTGTTGTGCTCTCCGCAAGGTCGAGCCTCTCTTCGCCGCCGTCGCCAACTATAAGCTCTGGCTCACCGGCCTCCGCCGCGAGCAGGCCCGCAGCCGCGCCACCCTCGAAGAGGTTGCCGACTTCACCTTGCCCGGCAGCGTTGTCGTGCGCAAGCTCAGTCCGTTCGCTGACTGGACCACGCGCGACGTATGGCAGTCCTGCGCGTACTACGGGATTCCTCTGCTCGATCTCTATGAGCGCGGCTACTCCAGCATCGGCTGTGAGCCATGCACGTCCGTCCCCACTGACCCGAATGATCCGCGCTCCGGCCGATGGGCCGGCCGCAAGGTCGAGTGCGGTATCCACATCCAGGCTGCGCCTGCCGACTAAGCTGCTCCACCAGGGCCGCTTCGGAAACGAGACCCATGGAATACGCTATAGGATTCATCATCGCCGTCTTCATCGCCCTTACCGGCGTTGGCGCTGGCACGATCACCACCCCGTTGCTCATCTTGTTTCTGGGCGTTCCCGCGCCCATAGCCGTCGCCACCGGTCTTATGTTCTCTGCCGCCGTCAAGCTAGTTCTGGTCCCGGCACAGATTGCTCGCCGCCAGGTCTCGTGGCGAGTTCTCGGATTCATGTTGCTAGGTGGACTCCCAGGCGTTCTTATAGGCTCGCTCGTCCTTCGACACCTCGACATCCATGGCCCGCAGCTTCTATTGAATGGTCTGCTCGGCGGCATCCTCGTCTTCACCGCTCTCTGGCAGATAGCCTTCTCCTTCCGTCCCGCGCGCGCCGATGTTCCTCGTACCGACCGCAGCCGCCTTCTTCCCTTGCTTATGTTTCCAGTCGGCGCCGAGGTGGGCTTCTCCTCCGCTGGAGCAGGAGCGTTAGGCACAGCCGCCCTCCTGGGCCTCACCTCCCTTACCCCCGCTCAGGTCGTCGGCACTGACGTCCTTTTCGGCTTTCTCCTCTCGCTCATCGGTAGCGGAGCCCACGGCTTCTTCCGCGGCACCAGTTCCAGTCTGCTCCAGCACCTGATCCTCGGCGGTCTCGCCGGCGTAGTCCTCGGCACCCTTGCTGCCCGCTGGATTCCCAAACGCCCACTGCGCTTCGCTCTTTGGATATGGCTCTTGATCGTCGGATCTCAGTTTATTTACGTCAACGCCTTCGCCGCTTCCCATAAATAATTGTGCCCGTCGGCAGCTTGCCGCAATCTGCTTCAAATCGTCGGGGTGTGACTAGGACAATTCTTGGTTAGCAGAGCTCCGTGTGGTCAGATGCTTCGCCACGAACGAGATGGTCAAGTCTCTCCAAAACTTTTGAAGATCTGTAAGGATCTGACGGCGGGTCGATCCTTTCTCTGGCCACCAACACCATTACACACCCCTCCGCCTCTCAATCACTGGCCTAACGCTCCGACCCGCAGCATGAGCGGACGTCATCACAATAGCCGGGACCATCCTAGAAACGACGCAATCTGAGCAACTTAGCGAAACCCATCAATACGCGCCAACGCGGTCGCGGGAAGTAACTGCGCCTCGTTATGATCGAACAATGGGATGGACGTCGCCTGAAGCGCAGGAGCTCTTCCAGTGGTTTGTGAAACATGAGGCGGAACGACGAACCCGTGACCGAGAAAAGGTCATCGAGGCTCTCCAGGTGGTGCCCGCCTCTCAGGAATCTCTCGCAGCCCTGGGCGCACTCTCCCCTGAGGACGCAGAGCGCGTCCTCCGCAAGCACCCAGGCTATCCAGCTCATCGGAAAATTGAATCGGTGCGGACGATGTTGGAGTTGTTTCGACGCGCGCTGAGTGATCTCGGCCAAGCCATTGCGGAATTCCCGGATCTCGGAGGCCCGGATCAGCGCATCGTCCGCGAACAGTTGGAGAAGGACGTCTCTGTTAGGGTCAACAAAGAGCTGTTCACGGCCTTGGGTGCGGCGATGACATTGGTGGACTACAGCCGTAGGGTCAAAGAATTGGTCGACGTCGGCCTGTTTGAAGAAAAGTTGAAGCAGGCCTACGACCCTGGCGAGCACGCGCTGGTCATGGGTCTTCGCAACGCAGTGCTGCATGAAGTCCACCTGCGAGCCAATTGGCAGATCGTCTGGCACGCGGGAAAGAAAACTAAGCACTTTGTGATCCAGCGCGAAGATCTACTGGCGGACGGCGGGCTGAAGAGTGTTGCGCGGGAATATCTCGATCATCTCGGGACGACCTGCGACGTCACAGAGCTGTTACGCGGCTACTCCGAGAAGGTGGATGAATTCTATGCATGGCTACTCCCTGAAGTGGAATCCCATTTGCCGTTGGACGTTGAGGACTACAGGGCCTGCCGCAAAGCAGTCAAACGCCAGCACGGCAGATTGAGCTATGAGGTCATGATCGGTTTGTGGATGCAAGCTGGTGCCGATCCATATCAACATCTACCGAAGCATCTGACAACCGAACAGCTGGAACATTGAAGACATTTCCGCACCGGTCGCCGCAACAGGTCGACTACATCATCGCGTGTATGGACAAAGATGGAATCTGTAACGATCATCTGCGAGCGATCATCTACAAGTTTTTCAACGTGGATTCCCGAATCCACCGCTAGGGGGCTGCTGCAATCAGGGACGGCAATCATCTTGACTACCTCGACAGACTTCCCATCTCCTAATCGGGAACAGATCGTGGTTTGTAGTCACGCTGTGGCCCACCTTTCTAAGCTTTTCAGCGACTGCATCGACGTGCAGGTCGCCAAGCAGCATCAGTACGCTTCGGGCATCTCCCGCCTCTTGCAGTGTCGTTTGAATAAAGAAGTCTTCTCTGATCTCGTCTTCGGGAATACGACACTCGATCCAAAATTCCATCGTGTGATAGTCGGGATGTCCCGGTCGGTGTTTCAGGGCTTCCGCAATGCCTGCGGCTTCACGCTCAGCATCGGTCATGATGATATTGATCCAAGGGATTGTGGGATCGCCGTCGTTCGCTCGGGTCATTGCGATGGTTGATTTACCCAGCTTCGACTCTTCCGCAATAAACCGTACGTTGCGTTCCAGAATTCCAGCCCTCAGGATGGCTTCCAGTTGGTCTTTCTGAGCCCGGCGTTTCTCAGTGTCGCCGGGATCGGGCGTTAGCTGCAGCTGATGGTCTATTGCCACAATCCAGAAGTTCATGGGATTCTGATTGGACTCCTAACTCGATAAAATACATTAGCGAGTTAGGATGCGCTTTTTCGATTTGCCAACTTTTCATTTATCTCATTGGCGAATCGAATGATCTGTTCGCAAAGAGCCTCGATCTCGGCCACATCTACATCGATCGGCTCGCCCGTCTTGGAAAATCCGCTTCGATGAACGATGTCGTGACGCTTTATAAGCGCGTCTCCCATTTGACCGGAAGCAATACGACAGACTCAGCCACGGCGTGCTGGTCGTTCCACTCGTGAACAGCGCGCGTAGCAATTTCCCGCTCCTCCGGCAAATCTGATGGTGAGGCAATCAATACTCGATAAATGTCTGCTTTGGACGGCATCAGCTTCATTCTCCCGATCTGACGAATGCGCATCCTGCCAGCATCTGACGTCGATGGCAAAGGCAGCATCCGGACTAGAAGCATTCTAGATGCCCGTCTTCCTTGAGGCTCATAAAAGAGGTTAAGCGATCCAGTTCTCAATCTTCTTGCAGATATGGTGGCAAGAAAACTCAGGGCCAGCGACTCTGTATACGGTCCGAAGCGTCCTTAGCTGGATTGACAATGATCACCTCAGCGGGGCCCGTAGGTTTATGCCGAGTCCCATCAGCTTTGAGACGCCCGTGAATCTGGTTGTAGAAGCCACAGCGAAAGATGAATTGGGCGTGCAAATCAGCTTCGGGCAGCGAATATCCAAGAAAGACAACTTTTTTAGGCGTGCTGAGTACGTCGGAGCAGTTTTTCCAAAGTTGGCGAAAAATGGACGGTCGGAAGTCTTTGAGGTATGTGGGCGGAATTATCAGTGGCGGATACCTTTTTCCTGACTTTGACTTGATGTTGCGAGGATACTTAAAGGCATGAACACACTTCTGCTCATCTTTGTGGTGAAATATCTCAATTCGCTTCGACTGCGAAACCACGTCGATCTCAGTGCCCTTGTACCAATTGAGTGAGCCATGCGGCTTCAGCAATAGAGGACCCTTGCCAAGATGTTGCGTTAGGCCATAGTTAGCAGCGGCGACCTGGCCGTCAAAAACGAGGTGGTCTAGGATGAGATCCCAATTGAACGAAACGATAGCCGCATTCTCCCCCTGGATACGCCGTACAACTTCGGGAAGCCACGGGACCTTAATGGCTTCGTCGAAAAGTTCATGAAACCATGATCCAACGCTCAGGAGAAGATTGTCATGTGCAGCTTCAAGCTTCCTCTTTGTGAAACGACCCTCTGCGGGACGGCTCGATGTGAAGAGCTTTAGGTTCACATCAATCTCGGTCAGTAGCCGCTCCATGTTGGGGAAAGTCTTTGGTCGCGCGGAGTCGAAGTCAGGATGATGAAACGCAACAATCTTTCCAAGTTGCTTCCTCTCGGCTGCATTTAAATGTGTCCAGACTTTCGTAGCCGTAGGTGCCGTAATAAACGTCCCTGATAACGCCGTCCGGTGAAATCAAGAAGTCCGCAGGCAAGCCAAACCGGCCCCATTTCGGGTTTCCTTTCAGGATGGGCTTGTCCTTGCGGAGATTACCGCGAATCGCAGCGTGCCACCCTCTCGGGTTGAGGATCGCCCAGATCGAGGTTTCGACGCCGTAACGGTGATAGAGAATCTTTTCGGGATCTCCGATCACGTCAAACGGGAACCGGCCCTGATAGGGCAGCAACTCTTCATCGCTGGAGTGAAACGCCACAACCTCGTGGATGCTTGCCTGCGCCAACTCTCCATTGCGGCCGATGAAGTCTTGAAGATGCAGGTTGCAAACCGGACATCCTGCGAAACGCCTGAACTGAAGATGTGTCCAGCGCCCCTTCGCATCGGGCACTGTCACTGGAACGCCGTGGATATTCCTTATCTCGATCGGCGGAAATGACTCGCCGGGAGCAAATTTCGTTGCAATGATAATTGACTCTCCTGTGGTGAAAGGTGCGAAGCACGGGTTAAGGCAACGGCTTACGCCAAGCTCATGCCACCGTCGATGTAGAAGTTCTGTCCGGTGATCCAACTTCCGCGTGTCGGCGAAACTACCAGTGCAACGAACTCAGAGAGGTCTTCCGGGAGGCCGAAGCTACCTAGCGGGATTTTCGAGAGGAGAGCTTCGGGCGGAATGCCCATCGCGTCCGTGATCGTCTTGCGTACAGCGTCTCCACCGGGAGTAATCACTCCGCCCGGAGTCACGGCATTGACGCGGATCTTTGCCGGGGCAAGCTCCGCTGCGACGGAGAGGGTGTAAGCGTTCATCGCTGCCTTCGCAGCAACGTAATGGACGAGCGGTGGAGGAGCAGCATTGCGCGGCACTGCCGATATGTTGACGATGGCTGCCGCCTTCGAGTTCTTGAGGGCAGAGAGTGTGGCATTGGTCATGCGCACCACGGCCAGGAGGTTGATATTGAGCGAATCCAACCACTCTTCATCGGAGATGGCTGAAGAGCCGGGTAGATGAACACGCGCGGCACCCGCGTTGTTTACAAGGATGTCGAGACCGCCAAGTGTCTTGAGCGCCTTCTCGGCAATGGTTTCGACGCTATCCTTAGGGCGAAGATCGCCCTCGATGAACGTGGCTTTCGCGGGGGTCTGCTCGTGCTTTGCTCTCGCGGTCACGGCAACTGTCGCTCCACCGTCGATCAGACGTTGTGCGATGGAACCGCCGATGCCGCGCGAGCCGCCAGTGACGAGGACGCGAAGGCCGGAGAATTCTTTTGAGGAATCAATGAGTTCTGACATGGCTTGGTTTCCTTTGCTTGTTGATATTGCGATCAATACATCTCGATACAATCAGCTCTTTTTTCCAAAGCCGTTCGCACGAGCCGCCTCATGCGCATCGGTCTCGAAGAGGCCAACGCGACATTTCTTACTGTTCGATAAGAAATGTCGCCATAAAAACCCCTCATGGCTAGCTAGCCTCCGAGGGTCTTTTCGACCATGT
The DNA here is from genome assembly GCA_963791735.1 of uncultured Acidobacteriaceae bacterium. Taxonomy (GTDB): domain Bacteria; phylum Acidobacteriota; class Terriglobia; order Terriglobales; family Acidobacteriaceae; genus Edaphobacter. The sequence continues at coordinate 98,393 of CAWBTR010000001.1, forward strand.
TTCTTACCGCTTGATAAGATACTAGGACGGGGACATTCTCAAAGTCAAGTGAATTCCTTATCATATGGTAAGAAATGCGTTAAACTTTATCCATGAGCAGAAAACCGTCTGCTAATCCGCCTGGCCGCCCGCGAGAGTTCGATGAGCAAACAGCTCTCGACGCTGCGGTACGCGTGTTTTCGGAAAAAGGCTACGAAGGTGCATCGCTTGCCGATCTGCAAGCGGCCATGGGGATCAATCGCGTCAGCATGTACGCAGCCTTCGGCAACAAGGAATCGCTTTTCGTCAAGGCGATGGATCGCTTCACCGAAGCGTCCGGCAGCCATCTCGCTTCATGCCTTGGGGCGGGTTCCGCGCGCGAGGCCATTGAAAAGCTCTTGCGCGATGGCGTTCGCATGTTTACCAGCCACGACGGTCCGGGCGTGTGCTTTGTCACGCAAGCACCCTTACAGCCGGGAGAGGCCTCCGACGACACACGCCGCTATATCGCGCGCAGACGCGGGGAAGTTGAGGTAGCACTTCGGCAACGCTTCGAGCGCGCGGTGGACGACGGAGAATTACCGACGGATGCTTCGCCCGAGAGCCTTGCGCGATTTTATGCGGTCGTCATTCAAGGAATAGCCTTGCAGGCTCAGCATGGAGGCACGCAGAAACAGATGCAAACCGTGGTCGATGTGGCCTTGGCTGCGTGGCCTGCCAAGCCATCCAAAACACGGCGGAAAGCCAAGTAGGCCCTGATACTCTCTGGACATTAGTCCTGTAAAAACGCGCATGTCGTGAGCTGAGTGATCATTTCCTGTAAGCCGACTTTCCGGTACTGATCATGGAATCTGCACAGCTTGCGCAGTCAGCCAATCAGCTTCCAATGCTGAAAGGTCTTTAAAACCATCTTTCCCGAAAAGAAAGTTCAGTCGATTCTCGATGAGATGCATGGATAGCCCGTGAACTGAGGTCCACATCCTTAGCGAAACAGCGCGAATCTCTCCTTTGTTTTTTTTGCGGGAAGAGTTCAGAAACGGATGCTTGCAGGTCTTCAAAGCACGCTTCGCTCGCTGCTTTCAACTCCGGATAGTCCGCGTCAAGTTTTGATCCAAACATCACTTTGTAGAGAGCAGGGTTTGCTTGTGCAAAGCGTAGATGACGTAGATGGGTTTAAGGTTTCCGTGCGACTACTTCGTCATAAAAGCGATGGATGTGGTCCGAGATATATGCGAGGCAATCCTCCACCGCAAAATGCCCGGCTTCGAGCCGATGCATCTCGGCCTTCGGAAGATCAGCCAGGTATGCGTCTCCGCCCTCGCGAGTGAAAAAGATGTCGTCCTGTCCCCAGAAGATGATCGTTGGAGGCTGATGCTTCCTGAGAAGCTCTTGCCACTTCGGATACGACATGACGTTATTGCGGTAGTCGTAGAAGAGATCAAGCTGGATCTTCCGCCCATTCGGCTTCTGCAGCGTGGTGTAGTAATCGGAGTTCCAGTTGTCTGGACTGATCAGCTCGGGCAGCGTCGCTCCGTGCAGATACACAGTCTTGGCGGTGTCATATTCCAGCAGGCCCGCAACTCCTGCTTCGTTTTCAGGGGTGCGGTTGTGCCAGAGAGCGTTACGCAGGCCGCCCCACGCCTCGGTAAATCCGACCTCGTAGGCATTGGTGTTCTGGACAATCAGCCACTCGAGCACCTCTGGATTGCGCGTCACGATGCGAAAGCCAACCGGCCCTCCGTAGTCCTGCGCGTAGAGACCGAAGCGGTCAAAGCCCTTTTGCTCGAGGGAGTGCTCGATGACTTCGGCCACCTTATCGAAGGTATAGGAGAACTTCAAGGGGTCGGGAGCATCGCTTCCGCCAAAGCCCGGATAGTCTGGGGAAATGACGTGAAAGCGATCGGCAAGTGTTGGAATGAGATTGCGGTACTGATGTGACGAGGAAGGAAAGCCGTGTAGCAGAACAAGCTTTGGGCTGCCGGCCCTCCCAGCCTCACGATAGGCAATGTTGAGGCCATCGACAGCCAGAGTCTTATACGTGACTGTGGTGGTTCCGATCGCGGGTGCGTAGTTCTTCTTCATAAGGTTCTCCATCGTTAAGGAGCAGGTGGTCTGGAGCGATTGCTGATCGCTCCGCGTCGCGGAAATGCTTTCCACATCACATTGGAGACACGACATCAGTAAGAAGTGACAACGTTTGTTCTACTCGCTACTATCAGAAACAGCGATAGGTCAGGCATTTCATGGAACTGCGTCATTTGCGATATTTCTGTGCGGTTGCCGAGGAGCAGAGCTTTACCTCTGCAGCGCGGCGCCTGCATGTTTCTCAGTCGGGAGTGAGCGGACAGGTGCGAGACCTAGAAAGAGAACTGGGCGTAACTCTGCTCCGACGAAATCAACGTGAAGTCATGCTGACCGCGGAGGGCGCGGTGTTTCTGCGTGAGGCGCAGGAGATTCTGGCGCACTCACAGCGGGCAGTGGATATCGTCACACGCGCTTCCCACGGTCAGTACGGGAAACTCACGATTGGTCTTTGTGGGCCAGCAACCTCGCCCTTTCTGCCCCGCCTCATCCGCGAATTCAGGAGGCGGCAGCCGGGAGTGATGCTGTCTCTCAAGGACATCGAGCCCGCGCAGCAGCCATCCGCACTCGCAAACCGGGAGATCGACATTGGGTTTACCCGCAGCGTTCCCGCAGAGTATCGCAAGACACTGCGCAGCGAGATATATTTCAGCGAGCCCGTCGTAGCAGTGCTGCCACGCGGTCACGCGCTGGAAAATACCGGAGCGATTCAGCTTGCGCAACTATCCGCGGAAAGAATCATTCTTTATGCGCGCGAGGGCACTCCGGAGCTATTCGACGCAATTATCGCCATGTGCAGGAGAGCAAAATTCTCGCCGAACATCGTGGATACCCCGCGTCTTTGGCAATCCGTCCTGACTATGGTAGAAGCGGCCGAAGGTATCGCGCTTGTGCCCGCGTGTGTTCAGCACCTTCGCTCGAACGATGTTTCGTTTAGAGCATTGCGTGATAAGAAATGCCTGGTGGCTGTGGTGCTAGCGTGGCGTCAGAGTGACCCCGACGCGATCCGCGATGGCTTCCTGAACCTGGAGCGCAAGAGCCGGCCAGACATCAGAGCGGGCTATGCGGGAATCCATCGGATAGGTATCGGAGAATGTGCTTCGTTTTACCGGATTTCGCTCTCGATGAGTGAGAAATCGCCAATGCACTCATTGACAACCGATGAGTACCGATAAGTAGGGTCGAGATTCGTGAACGCATTAGAGTTCTCCTTGAAGTGCTGGTTGAATGGGTTGAGTTTGATCGGTGATTTGGTTTTTTGCGCGGAGGTGCCCTTTCCGTAATGCGCGTTCTTTCATCATGACGAAGAAGACGGGAACCAGAATCAGGACGTGGATGGTGGAGGTAATCATGCCGCCTACGATAGGCGCGGCAATCGGCTTCATCACATCGGAGCCGATACCGGATTCCCAGAGGATCGGGACTAGGCTGGCGAGAACGGCGCAGACTGTCATCAGCTTTGGCCGCAAACGATGGACAGCGCCTTCAATGGCCGCTGCTTCCACATCTGCATTCGTCAACGTCTTACCGGATTGCAGCTTGTGTTCGAGCGCTTCATGTAGATAAACCACCATGACCACGCCTGTCTCCACTGCGATTCCAAAGAGCGCGATGTAACCGACCGCCACAGCGACGCTGAAGTTGTAGTGAAGCAGCCATTGCAGGAGCAACCCTCCGCTCATCGCATAGATGGTTGGGAAGATGAGGACAAGCGCTTCGGCCACCGAGTGAAAGACCAGATACAGCAGCAGGAAAATCACAAAGAAGACGACCGGCAGAATCAGTTGCAGGCGTTGCTTCGCGCGCAGTTCGAGTTCGTACTCTCCCGACCATTGGAAGGTGTAATTCGCAGGCAACGCGAGTTTGTCGTGAATGAGTTTGTTTGCCTTAGCAACGAAGCCGCCGTAATCGGTGTTTTTGAGATCGATGTAGATGTATCCCGTCAGCGCGCCGTCTTCGTCGCGGATCATGGCTGGACCATGCGTGAAGGAGATCCGCGCTACTTGTCCCAGCGGAATCTGCGCGCCGGACGGTGTGCCGATCAGTACCCCGCGCATCTTGTCGACATTGTCGCGGAAGTCTCTCTGATAGCGGACGTTGATCGGATAGCGTTCGCGGCCTTCGATGTTCTCCGCGATGTTCTGTCCGCCGATGCCCGATGAGACCGCCGTCTGCACATCCGCGATCGTGAGACCGTAGCGGGCTGCCTCCTCTCGGTTGACCTCGACATTGACGTAAAAGCCTTGCGCGACCTTTTCAGCAAAGACGGATCGCACCTGCGGAAGCCCAGAGAGAACATTCTGAATCTGCGAAGCCAATTGCTGAATGCCGTCCACATTCGGCCCCTGCACCTTCATGCCCAGAGGCGTCTTGATGCCCGTCAGTTCCATGTCCAGGCGGTTCTCGACCGGACATCGTCCAGGTATTCGAGAGCCCGGGAAATTGGAGCTTCTCGTCCATTTGCTGAATGAGCTTTTCGTAGGTCATCCCAGCGGGCCACTGCTCCCGCGGTTTGAGCATGACCGTCGTGTCATACATATCGAGTGGCGCATTGTCGGTTGCGCTGTCTGATCGCCCAACCGCGCCGAAGACGCTCGCAACTTCCGGGAAACTGCGAAGAATACGGTCTTGCTGCTGCAGGAGTGCCTTCGCTTGCTCGATGGAGATGCCGGGCAGAGCAGTCGGCATATAGAGGGTGGAGCCTTCAAAGAGCGGCGGCATGAACTGGCTGCCCAAACGGGATGCAAGTGGAAACGTAACCAGCAGAAAGATCAGGTTGACCACAATGGTGAGCCAGCGGTGTCGCAGGCAGAACTTCAGGACAGGCAAGTAGATCGCCTGCGTGACTGCGTGAGATTGGGTTGGCGCGCTCCGGCCGCAGGCGGCCTCGAATCAGCATCACCATCAGGACCGGCACAAGGGTGATGGCAAGAATGGAGGAAGAGCCGACGGCCAGGGTCTTAGTCCATGCCAGCGGGCGGAACATACGTCCTTCCTGCGCTTCGAGCAGAAAGACCGGCATAAAGGAAACGACGATGATCATCAGTGAAAAGAAGAGCGCCGGACCAACCTGCTTGGCTGCGCTGATAAGAATCGTCTGCCGCTCTGGTTCCGATACGGGGTTGGCATCATTTTCCTGCCGTTCCGACAGATGGCGGTAGCCATTTTCGACCATCACGATGGAGGCATCGACGAGCACTCCAATCGCCAGTGCGATGCCGCCCAGCGACATGATATTCGAGCTCACTCCCAGCCAGTACATCGGGATGAAGGACATCAGGACCGCAATAGGCAAGGCAACAATCGCAATGAGCGCAGAGCGGAAGTGAAACAGGAAGACGATAATAACAAGGCTGACGATGATGGCTTCTTCGAGAAGATCGCGCTGTAGCGTTTTGATCGACGCGTCGATCAAGTCAGAACGATCGTACCCTGTCATGATCTGGACGCCGGGCGGTAGAGAGGGTGCTATCTCACGCAGTTTTTGCTTCACTCCGTTGATGACGTTCAGCGCGTTCATGCCCTGGCGCATGACGATGATTCCGCCGACCGTTTCCCCATCACCATTCCACTCGGCAACCCCTTCGCGGATATCCGGTCCAAAGCTCACCGTCCCCAAATCGCGCATCAGGATAGGCGTCCCATTCTTGCTGCCAACCGCAACCGTAGCGAGATCGTCCAACGACCGCAGATAGCCGAGGCCGCGGATCATGTACTCCGCGCCGCTCAGGTCAAGCACGCGACCGCCGACTTCATTCGTGCTCATCTTTACTTTGTCGATGACTGTAGAAAGCGGAATGCCGTAGGCAAGCAGCTTATTGGGATCGAGCTGTACCTGATACTGCTTGACGAAGCCGCCGATGCTGGCGACCTCAGCAACTCCAGGCACGGTCTCTAGCGCATAGCGCAGATGCCAGTCCTGCAGGCTGCGCAGGTCGGCAAGACTATGCTTGCCGCTCTTATCGACGATGGCATACTCATAGACCCAGCCTGCGCCTGTCGCATCGGGGCCGATCGAAGGATGCACGTTCTCCGGTAAACGCCCGCTGATCTGTTGCAGATATTCGATGACACGAGAACGCGCCCAGTAGAGGTCCGTGCCGTCCTCAAAAACTACATAGACGTAGGAATCGCCCAACATGGTCTGCGCGCGAACGGCTTTGACATGCGGGGCGGCAAGCAGGCTGGTGACGATGGGATAGGTCACCTGATCTTCGATGACATCGGGGGGTTCGCCTGCCCAACCCGTATGAACGATCACCTGCACATCCGAGATGTCCGGCAGCGCATCTAGTGGCACATGCTGCAGCGACCAGATTCCGGCAAGTGTAAGCAGCAACACTCCGGTGAAGACTAAGAAACGATTGCGGGCGCAAACATCGATGATTCTGGAAAGCATTACATGCCTCCTGTCGCGTTCACGCGCAATTGCTTGGTTGCGATCATCTGGCCGTTTTTCAGGACGGAGATGGTCACTTGCCACGTGCCGCCGGAGCCGAGCGAACCGCTCCCTTCATACATGCCGTTGCCTTTGTCGATGAGCTTGGTAGTCGTGTTCATTACTGCCATTCCCATCGCCGGCATACGCCGCCATATAAAACGTGACCGTAACATCAGCTCCGGTGGTGGGAGTTCCATCTCGCACTTGTGAGTTTCACCCGAAAGACGTTGCTGCCCTTTTGCGGCGGATTCGGATCAGTGGTGAAGTCGATGTTTGCCTGGGCAGCAGCGGGTGCATTCGCTGTCGGAGCAATCCCCCCGGCGCCCGGTGGGGGTGGCACGAAGGAACCTGCCGCGGCCTGTAACTGACTTTCTGAGTCGATCAGGAAATTGGCTGATGTCACGATGGATTCGTGTGCTTTCAGTCCTTTGAGAACGATGAAGTCATCGCCAACGCGGGGACCAACTGTGATCTCTTTTGGCTCAAGATTGCCGTTGCCATGATTGAGGAAAACCAGTTGGCGCGTACCAGATTGAAAGACCGCAGACGCAGGAACAACGAGCTGACGTCCCAAACTTGTTCTCAGATCGACGTTCACAAACATGCCCGGTTTCAGTTTGAGTCCAGGATTCGCCATCACCAGCCGCACACGAACCGTGCGCGTCGCCATATCCACTTGCGGCAGAATCTCTTCGATCTGACCGGAGAATGTGCGACCCGGATATGAATCGACGGTAATCTGCGCCGCATCGCCTGGCTTTACGCGGCCTACATCGTCCTGGAAGACCTGGGCATACACCCACACGCGCGACAGGTCGGCAACGGTGTAGAGCTTGGTCGAAGGCTCGGCATACATATTGGGCAGAGCATTTCGCTCGGTGATGTATCCCTCGACCGGAGAGTTGATGGTGAGGTCGGTGACAGGTTTGCCGGTCTCCTTTAGCTTTGCGATTTCGCTTTGCGGTATATCCCACTGCTGTAGTCGCTGTTCCGCCGCCGTCGAAAGAGTGGCCGCACCAGCCGCAACTCCATCGACAGTGCTGGCACCCAATGTCTTCTGGTTCTGCCGTGCCAGCAGATACTCCTGCTGGGTCGCCACAAGGTCAGGGCTGTAGATGGTGAAGAGCGGTTCTCCTTTTCGCACATATTGATAGGTCGCATTGGCAAACACTTTGCGGATGTAGCCCGGAAAGCGTACCTGCACATAGGAGAGAAGACGCTCATTGATGTCGACCGTGCCGGTTGCGCGTATGTCGTCGCTCAGTTGCTTGTACTCGACTGTGCCTGTTCTCACGCCAATGCTCTGCATTCGCTCGGGTGTGAGTTGGACGGGAACGATCGGAGCATCCATCTTCATCTCTGGCATGGATGGCGCTGGCTCGTTCCCGCCTGCCGGGGGACCGGATGCTATAGGCTGCATCTCCCCGGACATCGGCGTATTCATTGCCGTTGGCTGTTTCGCTTGGTGGGAACGGTATGCCCAAATCCCAGCGACAACTGCGAGGATAACGATCCAAACGAGTGAGGTTCTCAAGATATATTTGTTCATCGCAGTGTCGCTCCTGTCAGAGATTCGAGGTGAGCCAAAGCAGCTTCGTGATCCACGAGGGTCTGCGCGTATTCAAGCTTCAGACTCAAAAGGTCTGTGAAGTATGAAAGGACATGAATGAACTCCTCACGATTCGACGCATAGGCGCTCAATGTTGCCCGGTATGCCGCATCGGATTGTGGGATGAGGCCTTCTCGATATTCCTTCAATAGCTCTTCATCGCTCGCCGCTTTTACATACCCCTCCTGCACCTCTGCGAGTTGCTGTTGCAGATGTGCATCGAGTGTCTGTCGTGATTCGGAGCGCTTCTCCGTGGCCTCTGCGATTTCGGCATTCACTCGCGCTTTGCGAGGAAGGCGCACATCCAAGGTGAACATGTAATAGTCCCGATATTTGCGGTCAGTGTTCTGGTAGATATAGCCAACTTCAAAGTCCGGCTTTCCCTCGCGCTTCGCGGACGCCAACTGCGCATCCTGCTTCCGAATGGAGCTCGCATCCACCTGGATCTTAGGGTTGTTCTGCCGAACCATCGCACGAAGCTCATCGGAAGTGCGTTGGAGCGGAGTGTCGATCAGGTCGTCCGTAATGATGTCCGGCGATCCCTGGTCTCGACTGAGCAGGCCTTTGAGATGGGCCTGTATCTGCCCCATTTGCTGATGGTGCATCGTGATCTCTTTCACGATCTTGGTCCGGTTCACCTGTGCCTGCAGGACATCATGCTGCATCCCCTGGCCGACCTGATAGTGGGCCGTTGCATCCTGGATGAGCTGGTCAAGAACGGCTTCGTTTTGCCGCAAGATGCCAAGCGTCTGTTGCAGATAGGCTAGTTGGAGATAGTCGGCCTTTACAGCATCGGCGATGCTGGTTTTGGTTACTTCTACTTCAGCTTGTTTCGTGTCAGCATCGCGTTCGGCGACTGCACCTCGCAGTCCCAGTTTCCCTGGATAGGGCAGTTCCTGCGACGCTCCAACGCCGATGTAGGCGAAGTCGCTGTTGGTGTATCCCGCAAACGGCTTCGGACTGCCCACGCTTAACTGTTGGTAGGTGAACTTCGGGTCCGGCAACGTCGTCACCTGCGGCGCCATTTGCCTTGCGGCTCGTGCGCCGTGGTCGGCTGCGGAGACTTGTGGGTTGTTTGCCCCGGCCTCAGCTAAAAGCTGGGACAAGGGTGTGGGCGTGCTCGCCGTCGGCGTCTGCCCAAAGGCAGAAAATGCGATGGCCAGCACGAGCGTGGCGGTCAAAGAGACCACGTTCATACGAAGCTCCAATCTCAAATGCAGTTCAAGGCATTTGCCAAAACACGCAGACAAGCGTGTGCGCTCGGCAAAAGAAGAGTGCGAGAGAGGAGCTGACTAGATTCTTAGGATGGAGATGGTTGGAGGGCGGGGATTTTGGAGGCGAGTAGTCGGAGTGTTCGATCCATCCGATGACGGTGGAGGTCGGAGTCACCAGCTCGAAAGCAGCCAGCCAGATAACAGGCACTACCACGGGGTGGAACGTCAGTACCTTCGTGTCCAGCGCGTTATCGTGAACGCTTGGCGGAGTCTTTTGGCAGCAGCCATGGGATGTCGGCATCCCCATCTGCCCGCACTGGTTCTTCATCATGCGGCAGCAGGAACGCTCTTGTGTGCTCATCTCCGCATTGGGAACCATGCAGGCCATCGCTGGAGCCAGGCAGGTCACCAACAGCAAGACCAGTACACCGAATTGGCGAAAAGCACGCATTCTTAGAATAAGACTACCTTTAGGTGGGTAAAGATAGCAATCGTTGACTCCTCTCGGAGAGCTGAGCGTAGCCTCGGAATACTAGGAGCTCTCTTGTGCGACGCAATCGGGAGTGTCCCACAATTTCGATCTCACTGCGCCAGTTATCTGTAGACTCAAAAGATTGCCGCGACTACGAGAAGAACAAGACTCCCGAGTCCCGGCAACCACTCGAATGACATTGGACTTTATCGCACGATTGCGCCGCCGCAGCCAGTTTACCGGCAGGTTTGCCCTGACCGTAGCCCGCGACACCTCTTGCGGTTACAATCCAATTGGGCCTGACTCCTTTCTCTTCATTTCAAACTGTACAGAGCTGGACGCAGCACAGCTGCGCCCGGAAGAGGAAAACTATGAACGCGCTGCGTGCCATGATCTTTGTTCCGGTCATTTCTCTGCTGCTAATTGGTTGCAATAGAGCCCGGCACATCGGAGCTGGGGAAGAAACCGAAGTCAAGACCGATAGTGCCGCCGAGCATAAACAACGGCGAGCAATCGTCTTTGTCCACGGCATTCACGGGAGTGTCGACGACACCTGGAAAGTGCCACCGTCCGGACCGAACTGGCCGGACATGATGCAGTCGGATAGCAAGTTCTCTGATGCTGCAATTTACAACAAAGGCTATCCGACTCCGTATTTCGGGAACAAAAAGGACGTCAAGAGTATTGCTGATGATTTGTCGGGCCGAACTTAAGCCGATCTTTGATTCAGCCGACCAAGTAGTATTCATCTGCCATAGCCTTGGTGGCCTCATCGTCAAAGAGGTTTTGCTCAGCCACCCTGAGTTCTCTAAAAAAGTCCCGACTGTCGTCTTTTATGCAACCCCTCATGGTGGATCGGTAATCGCCGCCTACGCATCCGTCATCAGCGATGATCCTCTTTTGGATGTTATGAAGGGCGAAGGCGGCGATACCTACATCGTTAAAGCTCGCGGAACGTTGGAGAGCGGCAAAGTTGCCTCTTCACAGCTACTGCGTCTATGAAGGCAGGAAGATGACCCTTCATGACCTGGGGGACATCGTCCTGGGAAAGGACGAGGAAGCTCCAAAGCGATTGCTCAGCTTTCGACTTTTATTGGTGGTGCGTATGCAGTATCAGCCCCTAGCGCCACATACGGATGCGATAACAATGGTCAGCCATTCGACTCCGTGAGACGCCAACCACATCGACATGGTGAAACCTCCGCTCCCGGAGTCGGGGCTTATGCGCTATTCAGCAAATACTACGCAGCCACGGCCGCCACGCCGCCGCCAGTTCCTCAGATCATCACATACGACAAGGTAATCTGTGCCACCTACGGCGAGGCGAACCAGGGTAATTCTGCCTATAACGATGACTTTCATTGTCCCATTCCAGACGTCAAGCATCTGGACTTAGATTACAGACAGCCGAACGGACTCACACCGTTTGCTGGCGGAAAAGCCTCATCCGACATGAAGGCGTCTGACGTGCACCCCGGATTTGACGTGATAGCAGATGGTGCCTACGCTTGGTCTGTCAGTCGTCCCATCTACGACAACGGCGTCTTCATTATCCACACCTATTGCGGGCCAAGTGGTGGCTATGAGGGCGGCTGTAATGTCAAAGCGAAGATTGTGGCGCATTACAAAGTGGACGTTACTCACGAGGTAGCCCAGGCGCACCAGTGATGAAAGGACGCTTGAAATTGTCTAATCGATTCCTCTAACAGTATTGCTTTCTTTACCCCTGCCGTCGTATGCCGCATGGATGGCATCATCCCGGCGCAAGCGTAAAGCAAAGGCGAAAGCGAAATCGGCGGCCAAGACCGCATCGAACGTCATTGCCTTCACGCCGAACCGATAAGCGAAGGCGAGTCCGGGTCGACCGAAGCTGAAAGACATCGTAATCCAACTCCCAAAAAGTCGGGTGGTCTCAATGGGTCGACGCAACACTCAGCTCAGACCCACATTCATTGAAAACAAAAACTAAAAAGCGCTGGCTAGGGTTAGATCACCCGGAACCTTACCCTGGCTAGGTTTGGCCACACCAGCCAAACAGATCGATTCTTCAGTTTAAGCATTTGTGGATCAGATGATTAGATAGTGTTGCATCGACCGGTTGAGCCCGCCCGGCTTTTCGGCAACTACGATTCTCGGTTGGCGGTAACAGGCGTGGGTGTTGAAAAAGTCGCTTTCGGAGAAAACAGCCGCAGATTGGGGATAGAAAATGTCTATTCGAGTCGAGAAAGTCGCCTGTAGGGCATCCTGGTGCGATGAAATTTCTGAGCGCTTCCCGAGGATGAGTTTTTCAACAGCCACAGGCCAATGCACTCATTGAGCCTTATCGAAAGTCATGAGATCAGTTCCGAGAAGCGTGTTTACCGGGACTGATCGTGGTCTGCGATTCCTGCATTACCGTGGCCTTCAAAACCGCGTTTTATGTATTCACCGGTATTGGCCCCGACAACTCGCTTGAACGCTTTACTGAACGCAGCGTCGGACTCGTAACCGACCAACCGCGCTACATCTATGAGCTTTTTGTCGCGCTGTTCGAGTAACTGCATCGCCTTCTGCATCCGCCATCCAGTCACATACTCCAGCGGCGTCTGTCCGAGTAGCTCTTTGAAACGGGCTGCGAATCCGGAACGAGACATGCCCGCCGCCTCGGCCAAGGATTCGACCGTCCAAGGTGTATTCACTCTGTCGTGAATGGCGCTCAGGGCAGCGCCCATTTGAGGATCGAAAATCGCACGAAGCCATCCTTTGTTGCGTTCCGGTCCCGATGCAATATGCGCCCGGAGCAACTGGATCACCAGAACCTCGGCCAGCCGGGTCGCCACCACTTCTGATCCCGGCGCCTGTTCTGCCATCTCTGACGCCAGCGCCTGCACTGTGTTGTGCAGCCCAAGCGTGCGTGTCTGATCGGCTTTCATCAGAATGAAGCTCGGCAATAACTGAGTAATCGGCTTGAGTCTGGCGCGATCGAAGCTCAAGGACCCACAGACGATGGTCGTCGGCGCGCCGCCACCTCCACAAACAGCGACATTGCCATTGGCCCTCGCCCCGATCTCGCGGAAGGTCCACCTCGGCCGTGTTCGCGGGCTGTCACGCAAGACAATCGAAGTCCCCTTGGCCAGCAAAAAGCAATCACCACCGGTGAGGGGAATCGCCTCCGGAATGCCTTCAACACTGAGCCAGCAGTTGCCGCGCGAAAGCATGGCGAAGTGCGCCAAATCTGAGGGTGGCATCTTTTTGCCGGAAACCATAACTTCGTCTTCGGTCTGATTTTCCTGTTTTACGCCCCACGGGGCAGTGGCTTCGAGCCTGTGCAGCCCGAAAGCGGTTACGTGCATCGTTCTGAAGATATCGGTTATCGGATCCAACTTATGCTTCCCTTTCTGGACGAATAGACAAAATGTTTGGACGTTCGAGCAGTTCTCGTCCACTGCCAAGGAACTCTACTCCTCAGTAGTGGATGCTGGACATCCACCAAAGGGAGCAATCATGGGAAAGCTTGAAGGAAAAGTTGCAGTCATCACGGGTGGGACGAGCGGTATGGCGCTGGCGAGCGCTAAGCTCTTCGTAGAAGAGGGTGCCTACGTATTCATTACGGGACGGAAGCAGGAACAGATCGACGATGCAATCAAGGTCATCGGCCGGAATGTAACCGGCGTTCAGGGTAACGCGGCCAATCTCGAAGACCTCGACCGATTGTTCGATATCGTGAAGCGGGAAAAGGGCAAGATCGACGTCCTGTTCGCGAGCGCCGGCATAGGTGAGCCGGTCCCGCTGGGGGAGATTACCGAGCAGCACTTCGATAAGACCTTCGACCTCAACGTGCGCGGCACACTCTTCACGGTGCAGAAAGCGTTGCCACTGTTCAACGATGGTGGATCAATTTTCATGACCGGGTCCAACGCTGCGGCGAAAGGTTTCCCTGGTTTCGGCGTGTATGCGGCGAGCAAGTTGGCGCTGCGCTCCTTCGCCCGTACTTGGCTCAACGAGCTGAAGGACAGAAAGATCCGCGTGAACTTGCTGGTTCCCGGTGCTATTGCCACACCGATGCAGGAAGCAGTTCTCACCAAGGAAGCGAAGCAGTATTTCGAATCCCTCATCCCGCGGGGAACGATGGGTCAATCTGAGGAAGTCGCGACGGTCGCGCTGTTTCTTGCGTCAGACGATTCAAGCTTCGTGAACGGGGTGGAGTTGTTCGTCGACGGCGGCATGACGGCGATCTGAAATCTCAATCGTTACTTCGAGGCGAGTCACTCATCGCCGCGCCACGCCCAAACAATCGAAGCCCCCGGACCAACAAAAGGCAATCAAAGGGATCTTCTGTACTGAATGTTCCAGATCTACCAAAGGGAGTCATCATGGGAAAGCTTGAAGGTAAGGTTGCAGTCATCACGGGTGGGTCGAGCGGCTTGGCGCTTGAGAGCGCCAAGCGGTTCGTGGAAGAAGGCGCCTACGTTTTCATCGTGGGCCGAAGGCAGGAGCAGCTCGACGAGGCCGTCAAGCTGATCGGCCGCAACGTGACGGGCGTGCGCGGCGATGTGTCCAATCTCGACGACCTCGACCGCCTGTTCGACACAGTCAAGCGGGAAAAGGGCAAGATCGACATTCTGTTCGCGAGCGCCGGCAAGGGCGAGGCCGCCAAGCTGGGCGAGATCACGGAGGAGCACTTCGATGCGGGCTTCGGCCTGATTGTGCGCGGCACCTTGTTTACGGTTCAGAAGGCGTTGCCGCTGATCAAGGATGGCGGATCGATCATCATGACCGGCTCCGTTGCTTCCGTGAAGGGGTTTCCTGGTTTCGGCGTGTATGCGGCGAGCAAGGCAGCCTTGCGCTCCTTCGCACGTACCTGGCTCAACGAACTGAAGAGCAGGAATATTCGCGTGAACGTGCTGAGCCCCGGGCAGGTCGACACGCCGGATTCCCAGCGCCTCGACAAGGAGACGAGGGAGATGTTTGAGTCCCTGATCCCGCGCGGCAAGATGGGTCGTCCTGAGGAAATTGCGGCGGTCGCGCTCTTTCTTGCTTCAGACGAATCGAGCTACGTGAATGGCGTGGAGTTGGCTGTCGACGGCGGCTTCTCCGCAATCTAAAGCCGCGAAAATCAAGAGCAACATCAACATGTATCGGAGACACATCATGAGCTATGCCATCGTAGGATTCGGCAAGATAGGCCAGGCCCTCGCCCACGCCTTCGCCCGTAAGAACATCGAAGTCACCGTCGCGAGTCGCCGACAGCCCGAAGAGTTAGCGCCGCAGGCTCGAGCGATTGGACCCACGGTCGTCGCCAGGTCGCTGCAGGATGCGCTCGAGGCCGACACAATCATCTTGGCGGTCCCGTTCGGAGAACATCGCGAGGTTGCGAAGGCCCTGTCGAGTTGGAAAGGCAAGACAGTCATTGACGCGATGAACTCGTTTTCAGTCCCACCTGAGGAACTGGACGATCTCCCGTCCTCCGCCTTCGTTGCGAAGTCGTTTACCGGTGCCAAGATCGTGAAAGGCTTCAATCACCTGGTTGCGGCCATCCTGGCGACCGATCCAGTCGTCGAGGGCGGCCACCGGGTCGTCTTTCTGTCGAGCGATAACGAGGACGCGATCGCCCCCGTGGCGGACCTAGCCAAACAACTCGGGTTCGCACCCGTCAAGCTGGGGAAGCTCAACGAGGGTGGCGCGTTGGTGCACGCACGCGGCCGCACCTGGGGTCCGCTCATCTTCCAGGATTTGTTCAAGAAGGAGCAGTGAGCGGACACGCTTGTTCTCAGGGAAAAGGAGAGATTTGATGAGCATTGAAAAGAACGTCCAGGTTGTGAAGGATTTCTTTGCAGCGATGGGCAGCGGGGATAAGCAAGGCCTGCTGTCGTTGTCTGCCGAAGATATTGAGTGGATCGTTCCGGGCGAGGACTGGCCGCTGGCAGGCACGTACCGCGGGCACGCGGGATTGACGGGGGTGCTGCAGAAGGCTTCCGAAGAGATAGAGATGACCTATCCGGAGCCCCCGGAATTTGTGGCGCAGGGAGAACGGGTTCTGGTCATCGGCGTCGCTACAGGGAAAATCAAGGCCACGAATAAGGCGTTCAAGGACGACTGGGTCTTCGACATCACTGTTCGGAACGGCAAGGTGATGAAGATCCGGGAATACATCGACACGCAAGCGCTGGCGCGGGCCTCGGAGTTGGACGCGAGCCTCAGACTTTAACCCGTCTGAAATTGGCGATCTCGGTGAGTGCATTTTCGCCACTGCACTCATTGAGACACGACAATTACCGAGAAGTCGGCTTTTCGGACGTAATCAGTTTCGCTCAATGAGTGAGTTGGCGATTTGGCATCAATCCAGAAATACTCCTGACCGAACGGCGTTTATCGTTCCCGATCCTGGCCGCTTCGCTGAGGATTAGTTGATCCTGGCGCCCTGCGAGGCTAAAAGCCTCCCCTGTCCGTCCATCGTAGTCCCCGTTCGACGCTCGCGTTGTTCTGCGGACGCATATGCTTATCGGTCATCAACCGATACATTACTTACGTTTTGGCGACCAACCGGACACTTCCGCTTCTCAGGAGCGCGTTGGTGATAGTGAAGACCTAGAACCTCGCCGCAGAGTGCAAAAAACGGATTCTGTTCGTTAGTTCTCCTTCGCAAAATGGCCGAGGCAGCTTATGCGCGAATCGTTATGCCTGGTAGACCGTGGAGCCGCCCACTACCGTGCGGACGATCCGGATATCCTTGATCTTTCCTTTATCCACCGTATGAAGATCGTCTGCGAGGACGACGAAGTCCGCCAGCTTGCCCACTGTGATGGATCCCTTGATGGCTTCCTCACAGGAATTGTAGGCGCCATTGATCGTGTTGACCCTCAGCGCCTCTTCCATGCTTATCCGCTGGTTAGCGCCCCAGGTCTCTCCATTCCACCCCGTGCGCGTCACCATGCCTTGAATAGCCATCAAGGGCGAGAATGGCCCTGGACTGAAGTCCGAACCGGCAGAAGGCACAATCCCTGCATCGATCAATGTACGGAAGGCCGTCATATGGCCCATCATCTCTTCGCCATAGAAGTGGAACTTGTCTGAGTTGTAATACGCATAAGTACTGAACTCAGCCGGCACGACGTTCAGCGCCTTCATGCGCCGCACCAGATCATCATTGATAAGGCTGCAATGGGTGATCTTGGGCCGTACATCACCGTGGGGATACACCTTCAAGGCCCGCTCATACGCTGTCAACACCCGGTCGATAGCGACATCTCCATTGGCGTGGCAATTCAGCCGGATGCCCGCGCGGTGTACGCGCTCAGCCCACGCATTGAGGTCTTCCTGAGTCTCGGTCAGGTTGCCGCAGTAGGGCGGCGAGATGCCGATATAGGGTTTGCTGATCGCCATCGTGCGCTCGGAGAAGGACCCATCGACCGTGTGCTCATAGGTGGCTCCCAACCGAATCCACTCGTCACCGAAACCGCTTTCGATGCCGTTCTGAATCATCGCCTCCAGAAGGTCTCCCGCAGGCTCGTAGCTCACCCGGTGCAATAGACCTCCGCGCACCCGCTGCTCCTGCATGGCAGCCAGAACGCCCGGCTCATTATGGTGCACGGTCGTCAGGCCATACTCCACAAACTTTTTGGAGATAAACGCGACGCCGTTCGATACGCGCTTCTCCTTCTCCGCGGGGGAAAAGCTCTCCAGCGGTCCCGCCTTGGCGAGTGTGGCCATCGCCAGATCGGTCACCCGGCCGTTCAGTTCGCCCTTCTCATTTTTGTCATAGGTCCCGCCATAGGGATTGGGAGTGTCCTTCGTGATGCCCGCCCTCTGGAACGCCACCGTGTTATAAAACCCGGTGTGGCCGCCGCGATGGCGGACGACGACAGGGTGCTCCGTCGACACCTTGTCCAGGTCCTGCACGTTCAGCCCACGATTGTCCTTCAACTTCGTGTCGTCGAAGAAATAGCCCTCAACCCAGGTGCCCGGAGGTGTCGTCGCGGCGCGTGCCCGCAACTTATCGACGATGCTCTGGATGGTCACGAACTCGACATCGTAGGGGTTGCCGACCAGCACGTTATAGAGAAGGCCTTCACCGCGACCGTGATTGTGGGTGTCGATAAATCCGGGCACAATCGTCATCTGCTTGGCGTCATACGTCTGTGTCTTCTTGCCAACCAGCCCCTTGATCTCGTCATTGCGTCCTACTGCCACGAACCGCCCAGCCTTCACCGCGAACGCCTCAGCCTTCGGCACACGGGAATCGACCGTGAATACCCTGGCGTTGAGGACCACGAGATCAGGATCCCGCGGTGTGCCGCCGGCTTCCTGTGCAGGGGCAGCCGTTGCGGCCCCTAACCACGGCCCAGTGATGACCCCGGTAATGCCGGCCCCACTTAGGTTTAGGAACTCTCTACGGTTCCAGCGGCGGTGCGTCATCGTTCGTCATTCCCCTATCTTGCGCGCCGCGGGCCGTCGGTGGCGAAATAGTACCACAGAAAATGTGAGAATCTCCTTCGTCGGTTGGTTTTAACGCTGCCGCTTTCTGCTCGTTGCAGGCTTTCCTTGGATTACTCCCCGAAAGTCAGTCAGTGTCCTCCGATTCTCCGATTCGCCTTCGAAATTCTGGGTTGACGGTAAGAGGGCAATGCACGCTTCCAAGATGATCGGGGTAGAAACGCGCATTGGCGATTTGGCACCAATCAACATGCATCACCCATGAGAAGCGCGTTTCTGGGTACCAATGTCTCTGTGTGCGAACCTGAAATGCCCGAGCTCTCTCCTAAGCTGCCGATCTCGACGTGAAAGATATGAACGGCGCCTCGCGTCTGAACGGATCAGGTTTGAATGAGGGGTGGGCTCACTAGTTTTATGCTGCAGCAGTGGACAGAGCGAATCTTCATGCGGGCTTGGGGACGGCGGGGACTGTTTCCAAATGGTTATACACGGACAACGCCGGCCTGCCGTAGAGCGGTGAGAGTGGCGAAGCCGTCGATGGCCATCAGCAGGTCGGCTTCGGCCAGAAAACTCCTCAGAACATGAGTCACTCCCTCGGTTCCAGCAAGGGCCAGACCATAGACGTACGGACGTCCAATTCCGACAGCAGCTGCCCCCATTGCTAAAGCCTTGACGACATCGCTGCCGGATCGAACCCCAGAGTCGAACAGAACCGGGGTCCTGCCACAGGCCTCTACGATGCCGGGTAGCATATCGATCGCGGGGACGCCACCGTTGGCCTGGCGTCCTCCGTGATTCGAACAGTAGATTCCTTCGATCCCAGCGTCGATGGCGCGTCTGGCGTCATCGGGATGACAGATGCCCTTGAGGATGAGAGGCAGTTTGGTGAGGGAACGCAGCCATGGAAGATGCTTCCATGTAAGGGGATTGCCAATGTTTTGAGTCCACTGCATGACCGCAGCGGAGAGATCCTCTTCGGGAGGCTTCTCGAGTGAGCGGAGAAAGCAGGGATCCGTAAAGTAGTTCTGAAGTGCGGCCCCGCGCAGCTGCGGGAAGTTCGCGGCGTTGAGGTCTCGCGGTCGCCATCCGAGAAGCCAGGTGTCGAGTGTGACGACGATAGCTTTGAAACCCGCGGCCTCGGCGCGATGGATGAGGCTTTCGGTGAGGGCTTCGTCCTTCGGGGTGTAAAGCTGGAAAAATCCAGGAGTGTCGCCGAGACTTTCAGCCACCGCCTCAAGCGTGTCGTTAGACAATGTTGACGCAATCATGGGTACGCCGGTTGCGGCTGATGCACGTGCGACGGCGAGGTCGCCGTGGCCATCCGGAGTACAGATGCCAAGGACACCGATCGGGCTGAGAAAAATCGGCGTAGGCAGCTTGAGGCCGAAGAGGTCAACGGTGAGGTCGCGCGTGGAGCAGTCCACCAACATGCGAGGAACAAGCCCCCAATGATGAAACGCGTTCGCATTTTGACTTTGCGTGAACTCGTCGCCGCAGCCCCCCTGAACGTAAGACAGAACGGAGGGAGGCATGGCTGCTTGTGCCCTCTGCTCTAGGAGCTTGAAGTCGGCGGGGAGGCTGGGAAGCACGCCGCGAAGGCCTTTGAAGTAGATCTCAGTTTGATAATCGCCGAAATGGGGCATTCTTACCGTGCTCTTTCTCTAGCGAATTCGGGTTCGTAAACCTGAAAGCGACATTTGAGCTTTCACACTGCGGTTTCTCGTAACGGGCCACTACTGTCAGCTTAATTCGGTTCATGAGTCACCTGAGTAAGTTTTGCGGCGAGGGCTCATTCTCGACAACAAATCAACGATGCACCTTTCGAGCGAGAAATCAGCCCCCGTGATGTCGTCAGCCTGTGAATCGTAGGTCGCCATCGTGCCGATCAGTGACACTTCTTCCATAGTGCTGAAAACAGGATTCGGTCGATCTGCCATGGCGCTGAGGGTACTACAGGTCGGATCGAACCGTAATTTCGCCTCCGCCATTACACGGCGATCTTCGGACGCCGTCTGGCAAAGTTGGTGGCCTGTTCGAAGGCATGAGCGAGTTGGAGCACGCTGAAGTCCTGCTTGTCGCGCCCTACGATTTGCAGTCCGACGGGGAGGCCTTCGGGCGTGAAGCCGGCGGGCACGGAAGCAGCGGGATTGCCGGTAGCGGAGATGTACCAGCAGCTCTTCATCCAGTCGATGTAGTTGGTGAGGTGAACGCCGTTGATTTCTGTGGGCCAGGGCGTGTTGACGTCGAAGGGCGGCAATTGCGTGGTGGGCAGGATGAAGTACTCGTAGCTTTCCAGGAAGGTTTGAAAGCGGCGCCACATGTCGGTGTGCGCGATCTCTGCGCGGGCGATGTCGTTGCCGGAGAGCGCGAGGCCTTCTTTGATCTCGGCGGTGAGCGTGTCCTTGAAGCCGTCGGGATGCAGCTGAAGGCCCTTGCCGTAGGCGGCGCCGGAGTTCCATGCGCGCAAAATGCGGTAAGAGATTTCAGCGGGGGCGAAGTCGGGCTCGGCCTGCTCGACGATACAGCCGAGAGACTCGAAAACGTTGCGCTGCGCATCGACGGCGGTGCGGACGCGCGGGTCGATGGGGATGCCGTTGAGGTCTTTGAACCAGGCGACGCGCACGCCTTTGAAGCTGCGTTCGAGGGGGCGCGCGAAGAGGCTGCCGGGCTCATTGATGGAGAGCGGGGTGCTGATGTCGGGGCCTGCGATCGTGCTGAGTGCGAGGGCGAGATCGGCGCTGGATCGGCCGAGGCATCCGTTGGTCGCGAGCGTAGACCAGCCGAGGTGGTTAGAAGGATTGGGTACGCGGCCGATGGAGGGTCGGAAGCCGACAATATTGCACCAGGCGGCCGGATTGCGGAGGGACCCGCCGGAGTCGGAGCCGCTGGCGACCGGCACCATGCCGCAGGAGAGCGCGACCGCTGCACCGCCGGAGGAGCCGCCACAGGTTTTCGTGAGGTCGTAGGGGTTGCGGGTTGCGCCGAAGACGCGGTTGAAGGTCTGCGAGCCGGCGCCGAACTCGGGGACGTTGGTTTTGCCGAGGAAGATGGCGCCGGCGGCTCGCATGCGCGTGACGAGCAGGTTGTCGTGTGTGGGGACGTTGTCTTTGAAGAGGGGCGAGCCGAAGGTGGTGCGCACGCCGGCGGTTTCGATCAGGTCCTTGTGCGCGACGGGCAGACCGTGCAGCGGACCGAGGACTTCGCCACGCGCCTGCATCTCGTCGGCGCGGGCTGCGGCTGCGGTTGCCTGCTCGGCGACGAGCGTGATAATGGCGTTGACCTGAGGATTGACACGCTCGATCTGTTTGAGGTGCTCGGCAAGAGCTTCGCGAGCCGAAAGCTTTTTGGCTCGGATCAAGGCTGCCATCTCGACCGCCGAGGTAAAGCAGAGTGGTGAGGCTATAGGCTCTGCGCTGAGCATAGCGGGAAGACCTGCGGAGATTGAGGCTGCGGCGAGGCCTACGAGGACCTCGCGGCGCGTGGGTTGGCCTTGCTGTGCAGAAAGCATGAAACAACCTTACCATTCGAGAACTCGTGCCAGACGTAGAGCTCGGCTACGGATACTTCAACGGACGCGTACAGGCCAATGCGCTTTTCCAAGCCTGCCCTCGCTGGCAACGTGCATTGGCGATTTAGCAGCAATTGATATGTGGCAGCTGATGGCTGACTTGCGATAAATTAGTATCCTCCAAGCCCGCAACCAAATGCACGCATGAGAGAGCAAGACCCCATCTCGTTTGCAGCCGAGACGCGGATCGATCCCGATCCGACCCCTTTGCCTGCCTCCGAAACGCCACCTAGCCTTGATTCACCTGAAATCGTGAGTCAGAAGCCGGGTGAAATCCCTGTGGAGAAACCCGCCCCGATGATCGATATCCACCCGCCGCAGCACGCACCCATGACGCGCCGCGACTTCTTCGTCCACCTCTTCATCGTCGTCCTCGGCATCCTCATCGCCATCGGTCTCGAACAGACCGTCGAAGTCATTCGCCACGCTCAGGAGCGCCGCGCACTCATCGAAAACTTCCATCACGAGTGCGCCGACAATCTGAAGGTTTTCGAGCTTGATCTCGGACTGGTTCACCAAAACATCGCATGGGAGCAGTCTTCGCTTGCCGCTCTGCGCAACGCCAGGCCACAGGGAGGCACCATCACCGTCACAATGCCGTCAGGGCCAAATGGCGGCATGCACGCACCGTCCCGGTCAGTCTGGTCTGTCGCAAGATCGAGTGGGAAGGTTGAGCTTCTGCCTGAGAACCTCGCCGAGGTCTTTGACCGGGTCGACGGCGAAGGCGAGCACTTTAACGATCTGGTCCAGACCAGCGTCGCCGCCCAGAAACGCATTGAGACCTTCGGGGAGCGGGTTGGCTCTCCTTTGGGCACGAGCGAACCCATTCACCTCACACTCGCCCAGCGCGAAGACGCGGCCAGCCTTATCGATAGCCTCCTCGTTCAGGACGAGCAGTACCAGCTATGGCTCGGGTCCTGGCAGGGTGCCTCGCAGAGCGTTCTAGATGGTGTCCAGACCCGCGAAGCGATGGACAGTTACATTCATCGCGCTGGCATAGCCGCGGCTCAACAATAGTGTCCAAGCATTCCCGGGGACTATCAGGAATCGTTCCGACCTCGAAGATGTATCGACCAATCATCAAGGGCGCTTGATTGACCAACTGGGTAGGTCAGAATCAGACGCGCGCAGTTCAGCTTTCTGGAGGCAGCTTATCGCTTGACGCTGATTCGGCTGCTTGGCACGCGCACCTCACATGGAAACGAATTCGGTGAAAGTAACCTCCCATAGCCATTTCAAGACTTGGGACAGATGACGGGCAACCCGCACCTTACCCGTCGTTGGCCGTTCGGGCGCGTAACGGAAGGTAGCCGACCATCCGGAAGTGGCGCTCAATTCAGTGTGTGACCACCCGCAGCGGCGGGTATCTATCCGCAAAGCGCGCTAGCGCTCAGAACGTTTGCTTAGCTATACGCCTCTCGCCCGCTCAGCGCTGGTAGATCACCTTGCCGTCGAAGATGGTCATGTCGACCCTGGTCTTCTCGATCGCCTCTGGCGGGATTGTAAAGATGTCGTCGGAGAGCACTACCAGGTCTGCCAGCTTGCCCGGTTCGATGGATCCTTTGACCCTCTCCTGGTGTTCGGCAAATGCGGATCCGATTGTATAGGCGTGCACTGCCTGAGCAACGGTGATGCGCTGCTCGGGAATCCATCCGTTTGGGTTCTTGCCGTCGAGGGTGCGGCGAGTGGTGGCGGCATAGATGCCCATCACGGGATCCAATGGCGCGACCGGCCAGTCGGAACCGAAAGCAAGTGTTGCACCGGCATCCAGCAGGGATTTCCATGCATAGCTCGACTTGATTCGCTGCGGGCCAAGGATGGTTTCAGCCCACCGTCCGTCGTCGATTGCGTGGTAGGGCTGCATGGAAACTATCACGCCAAGCTTTGCGAAGCGCGCGTAGTCCTCCGGATGAAGGTGCTGCGCGTGCTCGATGCGAGGGCGGCGATCGGCAGGGCCATTGTCTTTTTCCAGGCGGCCGTAGAGATCGAGTATGGTGCGGTTGGCGCGATCGCCGATGGAGTGGATCGTAAGCTGGAGTCCGGCCTTGTCGGCCTGGCGCATCGATTCGTAGAAATGCTCGACGTCGAGAAGATCGGGGCTGGCGAGGCCGCTCTTCGCCGGATTGTTCGTGAACGGCTCATCCATCCAGGCAGTTTCAGAACCAAGGGCGCCATCGGCGAAGGCTTTCAGGTTGCCAATGCGAAGATAAGGACTGCCAAAAGGGGCGACGATGCCGGCGTCGGCCAGAGTCTTCCAATCGCGGACGGGAAAAGCCTCGTAGATGCGGACAGTCAACTTGCCAGCGCGCTCGATCTTCTGGAACTCGCGAAAATTGTCCGGCTGGCCGCGGTCTTCAGAGCTGTCGGCCATGTTCTGCACGCTGGTTACGCCGTGAGCTGCTGCTTCGCGCATGGCTGCGTCCATGGCCTGGTCCTCCTCTTCGGGAGATAGCGGAGGCATGATGCGTCGGACGAGAGACATGGCAGCGTCTTTGAGAATGCCAGTCGGGTTGCCGTCCTTGTCGCGCTCGATTTCTCCGCCCGGCACGTCCTTCGTGTTTCGGTCGATGCCGGCGAGTTTCATGGCCTGTGCATTCACGAGGGCCATGTGTCCGTCGAGCCGCCACAAGAATGCCGGATGATCGCCGGAGACATCGTCAATCAACTGGTGGTCGGGCAGAACGGGGGGATTCCAGCGTTGATGATCCCAAAGGCCATTGCGAAGCCACGCACCTTTGGGCAGGGTTCTGGCGAATTCAGCGATGCGCTCCTTGAACTCGGCCTGGCTGTTGGCTGTGCCAAGATGCACGGTTATCAGCGAACCGCCACCGATGAGGAAATGCACGTGGGAGTCGTTGAAGCCGGGCAGGAGAAGGCGGCCGCCGAGGTCGATGATGCGGGTGTCGGGGCCGGCGAGTTTTCTAATCGCTGCGTTATTGCCGACCGCGAGGATCCTGGAACCATCGAGCGCCACTGCCTGGGCGGTGGGCTGCGCCGGATTTTCGGTCCATACCTTGGCATTGACGAGGATCAGGCTCGCGTCCGTGGCCGACGCGCTGCAGCAGCAGGCGACGAGCACAACAATGAGCAAGAATAGAAAGGAAAGCTTCATTGCAACTCCCTTCAAGCTGAGGCACAACTGTCCGCGATCACGGGAGAATCGCGGGAAGACTTGGAAGATTTCAGGTTTGTACAACTCTATCAGTGAGCGGGCATTGTGGAGTTCCGCGGGGGTCGGTTTCTAGTCTCCCTCGTCGCTCCCGAGGAACGGTAAACCGGAAATTCGATTCTCAACTTGTCGAACTCGATTGTCGACTTCAGGCCCAGTGTGGGTTTCCACCCCGCCCCTCGGCTCAAAACGCGAGTTGGCGATAAAGCGCCAAATTGACTTCCCGGATGGCCGGGAGTTCCGGTCTACCGGGCCACACGTCCGCAATCCTGGGGCGTGTGGCTCGCGTCGCACGGCAGACGTTACCCATTCACGCTGCGTTGGGCACGAGCTTTCTTTCCATTCGTGGATGAGTGCGCGGCGAATTGGTGGAGGGCGCCTGCTAACTTCTCCGTCATGGACAAGTGAGGCGTATGGTCTGTATCGAGTTCAACAACATCGTCGGCACATGTTCTCGGCGATCATTCGCCGCTGCAGTGGCAAGGGAATCGCCCGATCGCAAGTACAGACGACGAAATACCGGTCGATTCCGTCGAGCGCCCCGGCCGGGATCGATACTGGTGTCACGAAGGGTCCGATTGGCTGCGGGCGCTGCCGTGCGAATCTCGACATCGAGATCAGCGGTTTCACAGCTAAGCGGCAGAAGGATGCCGCGACGCGCGCTCGGGGACGCTTGGGCACAATCGAAGAAATATGCTTAAGATAGTTGCTATGAATAGAAGGCAGTTGCTCGCGGGTTTGACTACGGTCGTGCCGTTGCTGGGTCAGGCGGAGACCCAATCCAGGCCCGCTCAGGTGATTCATCGCGTCTCGGCTACGGGTAAGGTCGGTGCGCCGATTGAGTCGCTGGACCTTTCGGCATGGGCTTTCCATCTCAGCTCGGACGAGTATGTGGGCTGCGCCCCGGAGCATCATGGGTCGGCGCAGGCGGCGTTGCCGAGCGGCAAGAGAGTGTTTGTCAGCGTCGAGACGATTGGCGGCAGCTTGATGACGCATGATTATGTAGAGGAGATTGCAGAGCGCAGCCGGATGCGGGCAGTCTCGTCGAGTTCGCAGCTTTGGTGGGGTCCGGCGCTGCCGACGGCGATGAAGGTTACGTGGGATGCGCGGTTGGATCCGTTGTCCCGGAAAGACTGTCAGTTGGGTTGCGAGATTCTGGTGGAGACGGCTGACGAGGCGTTGCTGGCCGCGATTGCGAGGCAGCCGGCGGGAGCGGTGGATTCGGTGCAGGCGCACTGCTCGCGAGAGACGCCTATGTTCGCGGCCGACATGGAGAGGAAGGCGTTGAAGGGGATCTATACCCGCTAGAGGGACGCGGAGTTCTTTAGTTCGACGCTGATAGCCCGCAACTCCGAGTCGCCGATATTCTCCAGCGTGTGGGGCGGTAGGGGTCCGGACCACAGGGCACTTTCGGGAGGAACCTTCGCGATGGCGCGGCTGTCGACTATGGTCAGGCCGTCGGCGTCGCGACGGATGAAGTCGCTCCAACTACGGATGTAGAGGGCGCTTGGCCAGCGGTGGGTGTGGAGGGGGACGATTTGTCCCGGCAGCACACGGGTGTCGAGGACGCGGACGAACTCGTTTTCAAATAAGAGGATGTGGTGGTGAGGGGCGGCGGTGAGGGCGTCCAAGTCCTCTGCATGTTGCTGGAGATCGGGCATGGCGCATTGTAGCCGCAACGCGGAATCGCTGCCGCTATCTCACCTTCTCCGCCAAGACACCGCTTCAATTCTTCATACTGTCCCAACGCTGTCCAGCAATCCCGGCGGGTCGGAGTCAATTCTTGAGAACAGGGCAATGTACTCATCGACCTCGGTTTACGCGTTCGCAACTGGATAAATAACGAGAAACGCGCTTCTGATGACTGAAGTCGTCGGGGAAACTTATCTTCCTTTGGAAAGGAATGCCGATCGTTGTCGACCAGCCCCGCTACTTTCCGGAGGTCGAAAGCGTCTTCACAAGGTCGTACAGAAACTCCTGCCCCTGGTAGAACGCGTCGATCTTCATGCGCTCGTCGCGGCCGTGGAAGCGGATGTCGTTGCGGTCGAAGAAGAAGCCCTGGACGCCGTAGGTGGGGATACCAGCTTGCCGCAGCATGCGGCCATCGGTCGCTCCCGGCACCAGGATCGGCACCACCGGCACGCCGGGAAACTCTCTCTCGCTCGCCGACTTCACGGCCTTCATGACATCGGGCCGAAGCGGCGAGGGCACGCCACCCTCGTTTGAGCGCGTAGACGTGATCTTCACCTCGGGATCCGCCACCTCTGTGTTCAAGGTCTTAAGCACATAGTCGGGCGAGTCCTCCGGCAGTACGCGGCAGTTCACCGTCGCGGTCGCTAGCTGAGGCAACGCATTTGTCGCGTGACCGCCGGCAAGCATCGTCGCCACGCACGTCGTGCGCAGCGTCGAGTTCCACGCCGGAGACGCCGCGGCGACACGCTCCATAGCCGCCAGTGAGCCTTTCGCTACCTGCGCTAGGTCGGCAGCGATTGGCCCCGTCTCGATCTTGGCCATTTCGTCAAAGTACGCCGCGGTCACCTGGTCAGTCTTGAGTGGAAAGCCGAACGCAGAGAGACGTACGAGTGCGCCTGCCAGATGGTAGATGGCATTATCCGGTACCGGCATGGAGCTGTGGCCGCCCTTATTCGTCACTGAGAAGGTGTAGTTGATGACATACTTCTCGCTCACCTGCAGGTCGTTGGAGATCTTCTTCCCGTTCTCCTCTTCGCCCCATCCACCCTCGTTGAGCGCGAAGTCAGCGTCAATCAGGTCGCGGTGATTTTGGATAAGCCAGTCCACGCCGTTGTATGGGCCGCCGCCCTCCTCATCAGCAGTGAGCGCTACGATGATGTCGCGGTCGGGTTTGAAACCCTCCCGCTTCATCCGGATCAGGGTTGCGATCCAGACCGCAGCCTGCGCCTTATCGTCACCGGTGCCGCGGCCATAGAAATAACCATCCTTCTCGTTGAGGACGAACGGGTCTATGGTCCAGTCCTCGCGCTTAGCCTCGACCACGTCGGTGTGGGCCAGAAGCAGCAGCGGCCTCTGCGCCCCGGTGCCGTGATAACGCACGACCAGGTTGAACTTCTTCGACGACGCGCCGCCGAGGAAGATGTCCGACTCTGAGAAACCGGCCTCCTTCAGACGCGCAGCAGCAGCTTCAGCGACTGGAGTGGTGGAGCCGGTGGAGTAGCCCGACTGGATTTCGATGAACTGCTTGTAGATGTCATGGGCGAGCTTCATGTCCGCCGGCGGCGGCATGGCCTGGGCACAGGCTACGGAGGGGGCAGCAAGGCAGGCGTTGGCGACAAAGGCGCGAAGCAGAGTCCGTGCGATCATGCAATCTCCCTATGGGTTGTATCTCACGATAGTAGGCTGAAGCACCGGGGAGAACAAGACTGCTGGACAACCTTTCTCGACGACTGCCTATCGATAAGTGACTCGGCGATTTTGCACTCATGGAAAACCGATTTGGGGTGAGCGCTGGGATCCTGCCTGGCCATCTGCGATGGCTCTCTCGAATTCAGCGCAAGGCGGGTCGCGGAAAAATACAATTGCATTGTTCTAACCTAACCGGGCTGCGATTCTATTGTCCAACAGATGAATGAGGGAACAAAGGCGGTCTAATAGACGTTTTATCTTTTGCCCATGCTGAGCGGGGTTTCGCAGAAAACCAAAACGGAGTGAGGTGGCGCATGTTGCAGGAGTTGCGGTTTGCGTTTCGGATGCTGCGGAAGCAGCCTGGTTTCAGCCTGGTCGCAGCGCTGACCCTGGCGCTGGGCATTGGGGCTACGTCTGCGGTCTTCAGCTTGATTCAGGCTGTGTTGCTGACACCGCCGCCGTATCAGAAGCCGGAGCAACTCGTGCTGATGCCTGCAGCGCGCACCGATGGACAGAAGATGGACAGCCCGCGCGGCTGGGCGGCCGAACAGTGGATGGACTGGCAGAAGGAAGGCAAGTCATTCGAGGGAATCGCCGCGTATGACTGGCTCTTCAATTTTTTGGTCCGCAACGATGGCAGCCAATCCATGCAGGGAATGAATGTAACCAAAGACTATCTTCGGGTGATGGGTTTAAAGCCGGTGGTGGGACGCGGCTTCGAAGATTCGGATTTCGCGCCAGGACCGGCGAAGCCGATTGTGCTGGGATATGAGTTTTGGCAGCGAGTGTTTGGCGGCGATAAGGAGATTATTGGGAAGACGGTGCGCATCAGTCGCTGGGATGTGCCGCCAACCGTGATCGGCGTGATGGAACCGGGAGCGCGATTCCTGCCATCGCCAGGAGCAGCAAAGGAGCCGAATTACGATGTCAATGCGACGGTCGATTTCTGGTTACCGGCGTATCCGGACCCGAAACATCTGAAAGAGCCATATTGGAACGTAGTCGCGCGGCTGCGGGATGGAGCGACTCCGCAGCAGGCACAACAGGAACTAGCCGTACTCACCGCGAGAGAGGCGCACGACGAGAAGCAATTTGAAGGGTTCGCGCCGCAACTGGAGCCTGTAACGGATGAAATGAACCGGGATGGAAAGCGGATTCTGCTGCCGCTGTTAGGCGCCGCGGCGTTGGTGCTGCTAATCGCTTGTGGAAACGCCGCAGCTCTCCTCTTAGTGCGAGGATTGCAAAGGCAGCAAGAGTACGCCGTGCGGATCGCGATGGGCATGGGTCGCGTAGGCCTTCTAAGGCAAGTCCTGACAGAGAGCCTGCTACTCGCGCTGATCGGCGGGGCATTTGGAGTAGGGCTCGCCTTCGGCGCCGTAAGGTTGTTCAAGGCGATCGCAGGACATGCAGTTCCGCGGCTGGATGGAGTGACAGCAGGCTGGACAGTTTTAGGGTGGGGGCTTGGAACCGCAATATTGGCAGCCTTTGTCGCGGGAGTTATCCCGGCACTGCGAGCATTTCGGCTGGATCCAATGGAGGTGCTGAAAGATGCCGGGCCGAAAGGGACGGCGGGAATTGGAGAAAGGCGGTTGCTGCGGGGAGTAGCGATGTTGCAGACAGCGCTGACGCTGGCGCTGTTGGTGGGTGCAGGGTTGCTGATTCGCACCATGGTGAAGATCGCAAACGTTTCGTCGGGATTCAACACGGGGCGAATATTGACCATGAGTGTGACCGACGTACAAAGCTGGTCGACCTGGGGTAGCTTTCATCGGCAGGCGTTGGAGCGCGTTGCTGCAATTCCGGGTGTGCAGTACGCCGCGTTTGCGTGGGGTGTACCGCTGACGGGCAACAACTGGCCGGCGACTTTGGAGATTGAGGGCCAGCCCCTGGCGGTGAAAGAGAGCGACAAAATCGCGCTCCCGCTACGCGCGGTAACGCCTGACTATTTCAAGTTGATGGGAATGGCACAGATAGAAGGGCGGGAATTTCGATCGACGGACGATAACAAAGCGCCAAACGTAGCCATCGTGAACCAGGCATTTGCACGCCGTTACTTTCCGCAGGGCAGCGCAATTGGAAAGAAATTCTGGCTGAATGGACGGGACAAACCCGGCACGGAAATTGTTGGAGAGATCGCGAACGGCCGAACCGATGATCTGACGCAAGAACCCTCGCCGGAGATTTACCTGTCGCTGTGGCAAGCGAGCGCCTTTTCGAAGCATCTCGTCGTTCGAACAACTGCGGATCCGCGCACGGCGGCCCTTGCGGTAGAACACGAACTGCGCTCCGTGGACCCGACGGCGGCGATCGAAAATGTGAAGACACTGGAACAGATTCGCGACGAATCCCTTGCATCGCGGACATTCGCAATGCATCTGCTGACAGGGTTCTCCGTGGTGGGAAGCGCGTTGACGCTGGTAGGAATTTACGGCATGCTTTCGCTGTCCGTGGTCTCGCGACGCCGAGAGTTAGCGATTCGCAGTGCGGTGGGTGCGCAACAAAGGGACATTCGCAAGTTGATCTTCGGCGAAGGATTTCGGCTGATCGCAGGTGGCGTACTCATGGGTACAGCGCTCGCGATTGCCTTATCGAGAGTTCTGAGATCTTTCCTGTTTGAAGTGCAGCCCAGCGATCCTGCGACGTTGATCGTTGTGGGCGCGTTATTTCTGGGAGTGGGGCTCCTGGCGTGCTGGATGCCGGTGCGGCGGGCGGGAAAGGTCGATCCGCTGGAAGCGTTACGGTACGAATGATTGTGGAAGCTCCGATCACGAAGGCGCACCCACCCGATGCCCGAGTCTCGCCAAAACGGAAGTTGATTCACTTGACGAGTTCAGGACAAAGCGCGCATTCAGCTCTGATTGCCTGCTCCACGAGCCGATTACCGAATTAGTAACGATAAACGCTCTTGTGGGAAGTAATCGAGCAAACAGTCTTATGGGTCGATGAGTGACTTGGCCTGTTCACGACAACTGAGGGTGGAACGATTGCGTTTGTCAGTAAGCACGAGCCGACTTCTCGGGAGGAATCTGCGTCTGCTGAGTGATCCACGTCCTCTGCACAGAGTCATCGGACCCTGCCCGCAAGAGAAAGCCTGCTAAGAATTCCAAAGACTACCAATCTCCTGAACCGCTTCGATGGCCCGATTCAGAGTGGGAGGAAGGGTGGGTTTTCATTGATCCACCAGAATGGCTCCCCTTCTCGGATCAGTTTTATCTCAGAGATAGCATCTTTGTTCCAAATACATCCGCTGGCGCAACGCCAAGCTCCCCACCAAAAGAGAGCGTCGCTCTCAGTGAGTTCCGCTCTGTAAGGAGCGATAATCATGCCCTGATACTTAATGGCTACTTGTACCCAATCAATTGCTGTCCGTTGTTCTCCTCTAGGCTTAAGCCCAAACGTTTGGGTGAATCCAGAAAGTTGCTCCTCACTGTCAAGGAAAAGTATTTTTGCTTCATCTGCCAGAATTATCTCGTACTGATTTTGACTACGCAGATCGCCTCCACTATTACTCTTCCAGTCATTGTCTCCAACGACCGACACCCAAAGTCCGTTGGGCTTCGTGTAAAACTTCTTCTCAGTGGACTGCTCCTTAGAAAGGATCTCGCTGATCTTATTGCTGGAGTAGTGGTGGAGGAGCATACACAATTGTTACATCACCCAAGAAGGTGACGACCTACGAATTGGGAAACGTCGCCAGCGATTTGAGTTGCATTTCGATTTTCCAAGCCGATCAAGATTACTATCGATAAACGCCGTTGGCGTAACTTGTCCCAGAAGGTCCGGACATTGGAAGCCATGGCCCGCCTTCTCGGTGATCGATAAATCGCCAATGCACTCATCGAGCGCCCTGGCGTTTCATCGATGTCCTTCGAGGAGAGCATTACTTCCCATAAGCCGACCTTCAGCAAAGTTCAATCGATGAATTCAAACTGACCAACTGTCGGGTGGGAGTTCGCGTGCCGCGGGGTTGAGGGGTCAGGCTTGCGTGCGATTGCCGACTCATCGCAGTGAGGCTGCCGAGAGTGTGGCAGCCCCATGGTGGTGTCCTGGCGGAGTGTGGAAACGGCGCGGAGGCTGAAGCTCGCGATGGCGGCGGGGCTGGAGTTCGGACGTACCTGGAGGGTGCCGAGGGCCTCGATCACCGCGGGGTCTGGTCGCGGAGTCGGAAGACGAGGACGCCGGGCTGGACTTCTTTGGCAGAGAGCAGATTGAAGCCGCCGGTCTGCCGCCGCAGCTCAATTTGTGCAGCGGCCGCGGAGCTGAGCGCGACATTGGGCAGAGCGTTGCCAAGTGCGGGGTAGCTTGCCTGGTTAAAGGCGGCAAGCCAGTCGTAGAGGAGGTGGCCGGCCGGGGTGTCGGGGATGAGGCCCATCTGGTCGCCGAAGCGAGGTAGGCGAACGAGGATGGTGGGGTGAACGTCGCTGACGTGGTCTCCCGGGCGAGCGGCTACAGGAGCGTCTGCGGGATCACCGAGGACGATGGTGTCGATCTGGGATGGATCGTCTTTCTCGTCAGCCGCCGAGGCGGCTCCGGATGTGGCGGCGCCGGAGGTGAGATGTGTATGTCAGGTGTGACCCAGGGCATAGAGGACCGAGGAGCACGCCAAATTCACCAAAAATATCGCGAAAAACGCTGACACGAGTTGGAAAAAGCTTCCAAATTCGTGAGTCCCTGCTCTGGTTACGCTTCATTTAGGGATCTCGTGTGTTCGCAGATCATGCGCCACGAGTTTGGCTTGACAATGGCGCAGGTAGCTAGGATGGGTCGGGATGAGGCGTTGCTTTCTGGCAAAGCAGACGTCGGCACTGGGACCGATAACGCCGTCCGAAATCTGATCGACGATCTGATTGTGCCATATCTGGTTGAAGAATTCCTTCGCCTCTACGGGCCAGCAGCGGTAGCAAAAATGAACGATAAAAACATAAAATCGCAGCCTGATTCAGAGTTAGACTCGACGCCATGAATGCGACCGTGCGGTGTGCCATTTACGCTCGATATTCCTCGGACTTGCAGCGGCTGACTTCCATCGAAGACCAGCTTCGGCGCTGCCGGGAATATGCAGTGCAACAAGGTTGGACGGTGGTTGAGGAATTCGTCCGCTGCGACGAAGCACGATCGGCTGCTACTCTCGCGGGCAGAGAGGCACTCCAGTCCCTGCTGGCTGCTTCCAAAAGTTATCCCCAGCCCTTTGATTGCTTGATGGTAGATGACACTTCACGACTCGCACGCTATCTTCCCGATGTATTGAAGATGAATGACAGTCTCCAGTACCACGGCGTCTTCATCTATGCGGTTGCACAGCGCCTCGATTGCAGGGAGAAGACCTCCCGACCGTTGTTGACGCTGCACGGAATGATGGATGAGCAATTCTTGGTAAGCCTCGGCGAGAAGGTACACCGGGGACAGGAAGGCCGAGCTCTCAACGGATTCCAGCCTGGCGGTAAGTGCTATGGATACCGCAACGTACCCATCGAAGATCCGACCCGAAGCGGTAAGTACGGCAGGTTTGCGATCAGCGGCGTGAAGCTCGAAATCATTGAGGAAGAGGCCGATATCGTTCGTCGAATCTTTGAGATGTATGCAGGCGGCGCAAGTCAGGCGGCGATCTCCAAGACATTGAACGCGGAAGGCGTGCCTGCCCCAAACCCTCCGAGAACACGGCGGGTGAGGGCTTGGTGTGTGTCATCGATTTTCGAGATGCTCCGCAACGAACGGTATCGTGGGGTGTTCGTCTGGAATCGGACCAAGAAAGAACGCAACCCGGAAACGGGCCGAAAGACCAGCCGGCCACGCCCGGAGAGCGATTGGAAGCGGATCGACGTCCCTGAGTGGCGCATCATGTCGGAAGAGCTTTGGGAACGAGCGCAAGCTCGGAAACGCTTCGCTGGAAAGCGCTTTTCTGCGAGTCACTTGGGAGGATTCAATCGGACGGAACGCAGCAAGCGGTATATCTTCAGCGGTTTCCTTGTGTGCGGCGTTTGCGGCTCTAAGCTGGTGATTGTTTCGGGCTCCGGCAAGCGCGGGTATGTGAAATACGGATGCCCCAGTCATCGATACAGGGGCACTTGCTCCAATGGGCTAATGATCAGACAGGACCGGCTTGAGGCCCAGCTTATCGCAGGGCTCACGGAGCGAATCTCAAAATCTGAACTGATCGAATATGCATTGAAGCGGTTCCAGGAGCGGCTGCAAACGCGATTGCGAGAGATTCAGGAGCAGGCGCTGAAGGCTGCGGACACCATCTCAACGCTGCAAAACCAGAGGCGCGAATTGAAAACGCGAGCGAACAATCTAGGCGAAGCCATCGCGCAGATGGGGCATTCCGCGACCCTGTTACAGCAACTGGCAACGCTTGAATCGGAGATCGAAAGAATTGATGAGCGACTGGCTGTGGCAAATCAGCCTCTGGATTTGGCTTTTTCCCTCGAATCAGTCCGGGACTTTGTTTCGCACAAGGCGTTGGATTTTCGGGCAGCTTTTGACGCAGAACCCAGGAAGGCGAAAGAGATTCTGGCAGGTCATATCGACCAGCTAGTTCTCATGCCGAGGGAAACCGCAGGCGGCATGGTGTACGACGTCTCGGGCGACATCGATCTTTTCGGCGGCGACGGGAAGGCTATGGGCCTAGTGGTAGAGGCCTACTCCGGTCGTTCGTCTAAACAACGCGGACACAGGGCACTGCAACGGGGGGCGCTAACTCAATACCTGTCTAAACAAGAGCGTGTAATGGCACTCGATCCCGTCTCTGGCCACCACTTCAAAATCAATAACTTAGATGGCACTTCCCAGAAAGTGCAAGAGGATTGCAAGAGAGTGATGTTACTTGCAATGCACGAGTTGAAGTCTGTCTCCCTCAGGCCCAAAACCCAGACTGTCTCCGTCTACAAGCGCCACTCTGCCTATTGTTCGAAGAAGGGCGGCAGCAGTGGAGACGTTGCAAGTGTGCGAAGTGCGTCTACCTGCTCCGAGACGGGAAAAACAAGACCGTCTCAGCGAAGACTTGCTCCCGGGAGAAGGCCGAGCAACAGGCACAGAAATCTGGGAGAGTTGGGACCCGGTCAAGCAGAAGCCGTGGGTTAGATGAACTTAAGCAGGCGAAGGAGCTCGGAGAGGTCACGATCGCCCACGCTTTGGAGCGTTGGCACAGAGAAGTTCGAACGGAGCTGGCTTTTCTTCGGTATATCGCGAAGATAGGCGAGTAAGCTTCAGGCGATCGGTGTAATGACAAAGGGTGAGGCTTCACGCCTCACCCTTTGTCATTACCGTTCCTTTGTTATTTCTTCAGAGGATCGGGGGTTTCGATGCGAGGGAGCATTTCCGGGCGGGTAGCTGCGTTATAAGCAAACCATGCTTCGAGCATGGCTCCCTGCATCGCGTCGCCCTTTTGCACGCGGTCATAGAGGTCCATGTTGGAGTGGTGGGTACGCGAGCCGTATTCCAGTGGATCCTGCATGAAGCCGATGCCGTCCAGACCAATCCACGAGAAGCTGGTGGAGTCCGTTCCGCCGGGCGCAACGGTGGGGCCGGCGGTAAGTCCCGTTACAACCTCAATGCCGAGGTCCTTAACAGGCGTGATCCACGACTGAAAGATTGCCGCAAGCTGCGCATTGCCCAGCGCCGATACGCCACGGAACTTACCCGAGCCCGAGTCGTCATTGAAGTACACATCCAGTTTGTCGTACTCCGGAGTCTTCTTCATGGTGTCGCGCGGAGCAAAGTGCTGCTGCACGTAGGCCAGCGAACCGTAGAGTCCCTCTTCCTCGCCGCCCCACAGTGCAACGCGAACAGTACGGGCCATGGGCTTCTTCAGCGTAGCCAGGATGCGTACGGCCTCCATAGCCACCGATGAGCCGGTGCCGTTGTCGGTTGCACCGGTCCCGCCCTGCCAGCTATCGAAGTGACCGCCTACCATCACGACTTCATCGGCCTTGGTCGTACCCGGAATCTCACCAATCACGTTGAAGCCCATCAGGTCATCCTTCTGATACTCGGTATCGATGTCAAAGGTCAGCTTCGGCGTGTTGCCGTGTTCCAGAAGGCGACAGATGCGGTTGTACTGCTCCGGCGTAATGGCTGCCATCGGCGGCCCGACCGGATCCTTGGGATCCTGTGATCCGCCGTAGGACGCAAAGATCGTGCCGCCGTCGCCGTTGTAACCCGGCGTCAGAGCCACGGCCACCCCCTCTTCCTTCAGGAAGGTGTTGACCTTGTTGCGCAGAATGCGGCCGCTAGGCGCTGCGGTGGAAAGTGACGCAGGCGTGAACTCGCCGGGACGGGGCGCTGCGGCGCCCGCAGGGGCACCCCCGCCAAAACCGTTGCGGGAGGGATCGGGAGTCTTCGTACGCGCTTCAATCTCAGCGTCGGTCAGGCGGTGCGCCTCCGGCTCTGTATGCATTGCCAGCTCGCGCGGATCGAAGATCAACACGATCTTACCCTTCAGTTTGCCCTTGTACTTGGCAAAGTCTGCTTCAGAGTGCAGAGGCGCCAGCACGGCTTCCGCCGTGACCGGGCCGTTGGTTCCAGGGGTCCATGCCAACGGGAAACCGATCAGCGAAGCGTAGGCCGGAGTCTCCAGCGCGCCGTAAAACTTCTTGATCTGCCATCCATAGCCGAACGGTCCCCACTTCTCCAGGTGGACGTTCTGCAGTCCCCAGGCCTTCATCTGTTGCATGGCCCACTCGGCAGCCGCGCGATGGTTGCGGCTGTTGTTCACGCGCGGACCATAAACCTCAGACATGTAGTAGAGGTTTTCCATAACTTGCGAGTGCTGAAAGGCCTCGCGCTTGATCTGTGTCAGGGCATCCAAATCAACTTTGTCACCACCCTGTTCCTGCGCGGGTGCGGCGGAGATGAACAGCAGAACAGTGCAGGTGGCGGCAGCATGCCTGAAGCGGAGCAGATTCATAGATATTCTCGCTTTCAAAAACGAAATCTGGTTATGAGAGTAAGGAAATGGCATGTTAGATCAGCACAGCAGGCTGTCCAGGGGACTTTTTGAAGTTTTGCAATGGCACCAAGCTATCGAATTCGCATTCACAACGCAACACAAAGTCGTTGGCAACGGTTGCAAGTGATAAGGACGCCCGTTCCCAAGCTCAGATTTTCCCTGACTGGAAAATTTTCTGAAGAGTGAGGGGCAAGGTAAAGACCTCTGCCGGGTTGGAGGCTCTTTCCTCTATATCTCTTCCAGTCAAATTCGTACAGAATTTGCCGGGGCTGAACATTTTTAGAGGTACTGAAAGGGGGAAAAAGAAAGTGGAAGCAGATGACCGCCGCGAGCAAGATTCAAAAATCCCTGCAACATTCGCTTTGGAAACCCGCCACCGGACAATCTCCGGCCTGGTTCGACGCGGAGATCGACGACGTAATCACGTTTCTGCAAACCCTAACCGACCGCGACGTAAGACCCGCAAGTTACCAGCGTCCATAGGCGCTCCCGCACGATGGAAGCTTTTTGCGGAAATTGCAGATTCTCCGTTGGCGATAACAAGGCTTAGCACTCACCGATAGTCCAACTTCGCAAGATTAGTTGCCATAAGCGCGTTTCTGAGGACCTATCCCTTTCGTTCCTCGTGTAGGGGTGCCACGTAACATAGACCCGAAAACGAAAATGGAGCGACGATGAGAACGGAATTGCTGCGATTCAACGGTACTGTCGAACGCGATCCCGCCATCGATGCGTGGATGAATGAGCATGGAGGTGAATTGGGAGCCATCGCACATGAGTGGTTTGAGGTGATGCGAAGATGCGGGGACGAAGTCCGGGAGATCTTGCATGACGGCTGTCCGGTTGCGTGTCTGGGCGATGCGGCCTTCGGCTACGTCAATGTATTCACTTCGCACGTCAACGTGGGGTTCTATCACGGCGCAGCGCTACTGGATCCGGCCCGTTTGTTGCAAGGCACCGGCAAGTTCATGCGCCATGTGAAGCTGAGACCGGGAATGGCCACAGACGCCGCATCGCTCAGCGGTCTTATCGAGACGGCGTACTCGGACATAAAGGCGCGCCTTGAAAACGGCTAGCTCAGAGAAACGCCCTGAGAGGTCGACGGCGGATGTGAACCCCCAGATTAGTAATGAAATGTCGACTTGCGGGATTTCTCAGGGAACATAGACGAGGAACTCCGGCATGTCCGGAAGGTTATCGATGAACGTCCCCTTCTTCTTCCCGTCGGAGGAAAAGCGCCGCACCCGCTGCTTCTTCCGCTCGGCCACGTAAATATCGCCGCCGGGGCCGACGGCGAAGCCGGAGGGGGTGTCGAGCTTTCCGTCGATCACCACGCGCGCCTTGAGCTTGCCGCTCGGCGGCGTGGACTTCATGTCCAGCGCGAGGATGCTGCCGGTGCCCGAGGCGCCGATGTAGAGCGTCTCGTCGTGCAGGATCAGGTGCACGGGCGCCTTGAGCTCCTGCCCCGTGATGTGGGCAATAAACTCCCCGGAGTGCACATTGAAGACCTTTACTGTATCGCCGGCTTCGTCCGCCACATACAGATGCTTCCGGTGCACGACGATGCCGCGCACCGAATGCCGTGGCTGCCCGCGCTTGTCGAGCACGACTTTGAGGCCGAGAGGCGATGGCACATCGAGCGGCGTGCGGTTACCGTACTCGGGAAGGCTCCCCCGGCTGGACGCGACGAGCGTGCCGGGGAGAAACTTTCCGTTGGGATACTGCTTGAGGAGGTGCGCGGCCACCGGTGCCGGTTTGCGGGTCTTCGGCACAAGCGACACCACAGTGTTGGTGTCCTGGCAGGAGACGTAGATGCGACCATCGTCTCCCAGTTCCACGTCGAAGGGATGCACCATCGCCGCAACCTGCGCGGTGTTTGCGAGCACCTCCTCGAAGCGGAAGGTGTCGCCGTGCCGGTGGTAGCGCGCAATGTGGCTATCTTTGCGCCACGCGTTCGCGATGTAGAGGTCGTCGCCCACCAATGCGAAGCCGCGCGCAATGTGCAGCGGTTGCGCGGCCGGCGATGGGTCGAGGAGCAGTGGATGCGTCTTGCGCGGGGAGCCGTCGTCCTCGAAGACGCCGATGTTGTCGACTCCGTGTCCCGATTCACCTCGATAGCTGATCCACCACACGGTTCTGTCCTCCCGAACACGGTCGCTGCATCGTCAGAACCGGCGCGCGATAACGTGCTCTTTTAAGTCAACAGGTAAAGTGCGGCGAAAATTACGACCCGCGCGCAACTCGACGGAGCATCCCGGCATTATAAGCCGTTGGGATTGTTGAGAGTGTTCGTTACAAGGGTTTCCGGTCATTGGTCGCAGCAAACTCCCGGGTGACGCTGGGGACTCCGATCCTACCCCACCCGCAAGAGCCCGTCGTTGGGAACCCGATCAACCGTGCGATGACACTTGTGCCCCGGCTCGGGCGGCCTGGGGAAGCGGAAAACCGGAAGAGCGAACGGGTAACCGCCGGAGGTAAATGGAGGTCAGTGGACCGTTGGGCGGTAATGTGGAGACAAATCTTGACTTCTCCTATCGGCAACGGGGGTATGATGAGATTCTCTATTCTGATCACAAGATGGTGAGCAAGTCGTCCTGTCGAGCGCAGGCAACCGTCCGTAAAGTGAGCAACAACGGAGTCCCCCAA
This sequence comes from uncultured Acidobacteriaceae bacterium, assembly GCA_963791735.1. Classification (GTDB taxonomy): domain Bacteria; phylum Acidobacteriota; class Terriglobia; order Terriglobales; family Acidobacteriaceae; genus Edaphobacter. Next base: position 138,313 of record CAWBTR010000001.1, read on the forward strand.
CTATGGACAGCGGAAGCGTCGAAGAGAGATCCCGCGAAGTTGAATTGATTGAGGCCGTTACCGGCTCACATTCGGAGGAAGTACTGCGCGCCAGCGAAGAAAAATACCGGGTCCTTTTTGAAGCGATCGAACAAGGACTCGTGGTTGGTGAAGTGATTCTGAATCGTGCGGGCGAGGGTATCGACTACCGGATTCTTGAAACCAACGCGAAGTTTGAGCACCTGACGGGCTTGCGGCCGGAGGCGTCTCTTAGCGGCAAGACATTTCGCGAGCTGATTCCGATCATGGACGACGGTTGGCTGCGGATGCTGGGCCGCGTTGCGGTTAGCGGCGAGTCGATTCGCTTTGAGACCTATGCCGTGACGCTGGACCAGTGGTTTGATGTCCACGCGATTCGAATTGGCGATCCATCACTTCGGCGTGTCGCTTCTCTTTATAACGATATATCGTCGCAACAGCGGACCGCCCAGGCGTTGCGGAATAGCGAGAAGACTCAGAAATTTCTCCTGGGGCTGAGCGATGCACTGCGACCGCTCGTGGATCCGATCGAAATTCAAGGGACGGCCAGCAAGGTATTGGGCGAGCACCTGCACGCAAATCGGATTTTCTATGGCGAGATCGACGAAGAGTCAGGTCTCATGCTGGTTGAACGAGAATTTGTGAGCGAAGGTACGCCGAGCGCGATTGGGCTACGTCCGATGGAAGTCTTCGCCTGGCTTCGATCGTCACCTCAGAAGTTTGTGCCGACGGTGGTCAAGGATGTACAAACCTCGGAGCTGCTTCCAGAGGCCGACCGCGCGGCACTTGCCGTGGTGCAGGCGGGAGCTTTCATCGCTGTTCCGCTGATCAAAGATGGCCGGCTGGTGGCTTGTCTCTGCGCCACTGACGCATTGCCACGGGACTGGACACAGGATGAGGTCGAGCTTGTCTGGCATACCGGGGAACGGACGTGGGCCGCGGTGGAGCGCGCCAAAGCGGAGGCAGCGCTGCGGGGAAGCGAAGGGAAGTATCACACGCTGTTCGATTCAATCGACAATGCGATCACGGTGCTTGAAGTGCTCTACGACGGTAGCGGGGTGGCCACGGATCTTCGCTTCGTCGAGACCAATCTTCTCTTCGAAAAGCAGACTGGTCTGACGAATCATCTCGGGAAGACTTCGAGTGAATTGCTCCCAAATCTTGAGGACTCGTGTATTCAGCATTATGCCAGTGTCGCCGAAACCGGCAAACCAGTTCGCTTCGAAAGCTATTCACACGATTTCGGGCGTTGGATCAGTATTTTCGCTTCGCGCGTTGGCGGCGAAGGCAGCCGCCTGGTGAATGTGGTTTTCTACGACATCACCGAGAGGAAACAGGCTGAGGCGGATCTGCGTGAAAGCGAAGAGCGGCAGGCCTATCTTCTGAAGCTGAGCGATGCGCTGCGGTCGCTTGCGGATCCGATCGAGGTTCAGGGAGTGGCCAGCCGACTGCTCGGAGAGCAGTTGCAGACAGACCGGGTCTTCTATTCCGAAATGGATGAGGAACGTGGTCAACTTCTGGTTGAACGAGACTTTGTGCGAGAAGGTACGCCGAGCCTGGCGGGCTCTTATCCACTGGAGGCCTTCGCCTGGATTGAACAGTCAACGCAGAAGGGCGAACCGGCGGTGATCGACAACGTGCTGACGTCGCCGCTGATTTCGGATGCGGGCCGTGCGGTGATTTTGAGCACCAATGTAAGTGCTTTTACTTGTGTTCCGCTGTTGAAGGATGACCGGAGGGTGAGCGCTCTGTGCGTGGCTGACATGAAGCCGCGGGTCTGGAAGACTGGAGAGATTGAGCTGGTGAAGGAGACAGCGGAACGGACATGGGCGGCGGTAGAGCGTGCACGTGCGGAAACTGCGGTACGCGAAGGCGAGGAGCGGCTTCGGCTGTTCCTCGAGAACGTTCGCGAGTACGCGCTTGTGCAATTGGACCCAGAACTCCGGTTTACGAGCTGGAATCCGGGAGCGGAACGGATCTTCGGGTACTCGTCGGAGGAGGCGCTGGGAAAGCCGTTTTCGCTGCTGCTTTCGCCGGAGGATCGTGAAGCCCGGATTCCGTGCACGGATATTTCGAGCCTGGAAAGCAGCGGCCGCAACGAAGACACGCGCTGGCTCGTTCACAAGGATGGAACGCGTATCTGGGCCCGGTGGGTGACTGAGCCGATTCGCAACAAGGACGGACAGGTTATAGGTTTGGCGAAGGTGCTGCACGACGAGACCGATCGGCTGAAGGCGGAGACGAGTCTGCGACAGAGCGAGAAGCTTGCGGTGGTGGGCCGCATGGCGAGCTCGATTGCCCATGAAATCAACAATCCGCTGGAAGCCGTGACGAACCTCATCTACTTGGCGCGCAGGAGTGTTGTCTCGCCTGAGGTTGGTAAGATTCTGGAGCAGGCGGAGCGCGAGCTGGCGCGCGTGAGCCACATTACGACGGCAACGCTGAGCTTTCACCGGCAGACGACCGAGCAGCATGTCGTGGATATTGAGGAGATTCTCGAATCGGTGCTTGTGCTGCACGAGGGGCGGTTGAAATCAACGCAGGTTGCGACCGAGCGGAGGTACAGCCGGCATCCTTCGATCAGCTGCCAGGCGGTTGAGGTTCGGCAGGTGATTGCGAATCTTGTGAGCAACGCGATCGATGCGATGCTGAAGAACATAGACGTACGGCGGCTGGTCGTGCGCGTGCGAAAGGCTGCGGATCCTGTGACCGGGGCAGAAGGCGTCCGGGTAATGATCGCGGATTCGGGTGTGGGGATCCAGGAGTCGGTGCGGAAGCATGTGTTTGAGCCGTTCTTCACGACGAAGTCAGCGACGGGAACGGGTCTAGGGCTGTGGCTCAGCTCGGAGACTGTGACGAAGCATCACGGGACGCTGCGGTTCCGGAGCAGGACGGATGGGAGTTATCGGGGGACTGTGTTTTCGCTGTTTTTGAAGGCGTAGAAAACAGCAAGAAGGCGCAACATTTTTAGTACTATTCAAAAGTGGAGCGCCGGAGTTCCTGATCGTTGGCCAGCCAGAAATCATGACCGATCCACCCTCAGTTGCTCCAACAAAGACCGTATGCATTTGCCTAGACCAACCTGTCACCCTCACTTTTCGCTTGCAACCAGGCGGCGGACCATACATTCCGGATGGCCTTCTCTCCGTCGCCGCCTTCTCAACTCCCGCACAAGCCGCGGACTGCCACGCGCTCACCCAGGGCGCGCTGCCCGACATCACGATCTTGATGGCCGAGCCGGTCATTGGGAGGAAGGGATAGCGAGCAGAAAAAGAAGGTTTCGCAACGGTTGCCGAAGAGTATCATTCTGCCTGCCGCAAGACAAGACTGCGAAAATCCGCCTCGTGGCAGGCAGCGGTAGAGACATCTTTCGTTGACCAGACACCCAGCAAGAAATCAGTACCGAATAACGGCAAACCGGAGGTAATTCTCGAGTTGTGCTAACAGGCCTTAGCGCTCATCCAGCCCCGTTTCCATAACCAAAATGGCCCCCTAATATTTTCCGGGACCTTCAGGCTAGGAGCCAAGAGTTAGGAGTCGATGGAAATAAACAGCAAAATCGTGTGGATCGAATCGATTACTTCTCCATGCCACAACTGCAGTTTGCTGATCGCCGCAATGCGCACTATCGCGCGATTGCCTCGGTGAAGGTCATGCGGATTCCGTGCTTGGGTCGCAGGATGACCATCGGGCGCGGTTCGATCGTCTGGCCCGGAGTCAGTTGAAAGTCGTATTTTCTCAGCAGATCGCTCAAAATCATGAGGATTTGCAGCATCGCGTACTGGTTGCCGATACAGACGCGCGGCCCGCCTCCGAAGGGCAGATAGGTGAAGGGCGTGCGCAGCTTCTCGTTTGTCTTGATAAAGCGATCCGGCTCGAAACTCTCCGGACGTTCCCAGTAGCGCGGCGCGTGATGCGCGCCATACACATAGACAATGACCGTCGATCCTCGGGGTATGTCGATGTCCCCTGCCCGGTCGTCTGCTACAGCCTCGCGGTCGATCATCCAGAACGGCGGGTAGAGGCGGAGCGCCTCCTGAATGACCTGAGTGGTGAATTCGAACTTGGGAACGTCCGCGTGACTCAGAGGCGCTTCGCCCAGCACGGAATGGAACTCCTGCCGTACTCTTTCGAGACAATCCGGACGCGAGCTTAAAAGATAGAGAAGCCACGATAGACCATTGGACGATGTTTCATGGCCGGCGACCAGGAGTTGCATGCTCTCGCTAAGGACCAACTCATCGCTCATGCCTTCGCCATCGCTGTAACGGGCGTCCATCAAGGTCTGCAGCAGATCGTGGCCGGGTTCCTGATGGCGGCGCTGCTTGATGTAAGCCATCAGAACGCTGTCGGCGCGGACTCGCATCTCTTCGTGTTTGCGCAGTTCGCCCGAAGCGGCAAACCAGGGATTCAAGTACGGCTGAATCGTTTGCCGAACGATAAACTCCTGAACGGTGCAGATGGTATGGCTGACGAGATCGATGTCTTCGTCCTTCAGCCTGGCGCCAAACAGCGATCGTGCGACCATCGCGAAGGTCATCTTCATCAGGTGGGGGTAGATATCGACGGGGCCGACACGGACTTGTCTGTCGAAATCGCGCAGCGACTCGGCGAGGGAATCCTGCATGATCGAAGAGAGAGCATCAAGTTGTTTTCGATCGAAACCCTTCTGGATAAGACGCCGTTGTGTGCGCCAGGCTTCCCCATGGGTGGTAAGAAGGCCTTTTCCCAGGAAATGGCCCATCCGTTTTACTTGAATTTCGGATTTTTGATAATTTTCCGCATTGGTCTTCAACACGTGCTGAATGACAGCGGGATTAGTAGTGACGATGGCCTCTTTAATGCCGCCCAAATAGAAGCGGAATGTGTCGCCAAAGAGTTCGTTGTACTTCGACAACACGTGTACGGGATTGGCGGCCATCGCGCGCGAATCCGCAAAGGATCGAAATCGAGAAACAACCGGTATCGGTTTGGGCAAGGTCACACCTGGCTCCCGAGGTGCTTGGGCACCACGGTGGGGACATTCCTGCGGTGTGACTGGAGCGCTCAAGATTAGTTTTCGTTTCCCAGCTGCTTCAAAAGTATCAGATGATGCCAGATTGCTCGAGTCATGGTGGGATGCTGCCGATAGGGAACTCCAAACTCTTCGGCGGTCTCCTGCACAATCCGAGTCAGCGGAGCATAGTGGGTATGGCAGACGAACGGGCACAGATGATGGACGATGTGATGGTTGAGCCCGCCCGCGAGCCAACCTACGACCGGATTAGCCGTTGCATAATCGGCTGTCGTGGCAAAGATGTGATACACGCTGTTATCAAACTCGTCGCGGGACGACGGAAAATACGTGCTGTCGATCGTGTGCGTCGTCTGGAACACCAGCGCTACGGACAAACCGATGACCAGATGGACCAGCACGAACGCTGCAGCGACCAGCAGCGGAGATTTCCCCAGCATCACCACCGGCAAAATGAGCATGTACGTGAGGTAGAACGCCTTCCCGGCAAAGAGGATGGCGTATTCCCGCAGCGGGTGCTTTGTGCGTTTGAGATAGTCGTGGGACGGGAAGAAAAAGCACTCAAAGTCTCTTACGAAGACGTAGTCCAGAGAGAACAGCGCGTAGAGGAACAGGACATAGATGTGTTGGAATCGGTGCAGGGGTGTGCGGGGTTCATGGGGCGTAAAACGAAGGATGCCGCGTCCCGTAAGCGCGTCGTCTTCGCCGTGGACATTGATGCAGGAGTGGTGGCCACGATGATGAAGGATACGCCACATGTACGAGTTGATTCCGCAAAGATCGAAGACATAGTTCAGGGCTTTATTTACGGACGGCACAGACGAGATGGCGTTGTGGTTGCTGTCGTGGGCGATGTTCAGCAAAAGGAATGTCTGGGCGAGACCGCCCAAAAGGTAGAGGGCAATAAACTTCCACGAATCGGACTTGAACGCGTAGAGGACAATCCAGCTGCCTGCCAGAACCGCCAGACCCGCGGCGATCTTGACCCACATTGTGCGGTCGGCTTTGGGAGATAGGTTCCGGTCGGCAAAGAACTTATCGAGGCGTCGTCGTAGGACTTTCGGGAAGGAAGCCACACCTGCCGGATCACTGGCCAACTGCCGCGGCGAGGGCTCAGATGGTACAAGATCATCCATATCTGGCTGTAAAGTGATCACCGCTTCGTGTTCGGACGTCACCAGCGCCTCCGCAATCATGTTTTAGTCGATCCGGCGCATCCCGCGCGGTGGCTGCAGTTAACTTCGCCGGCAGCGTAACTGTTGCCCCGCCGCCAGCCGCGCCGAAAGTTCATGGTAGCGTGAAGACTTAGGCAGAATCAAGGAAATTCGGACCGGGCGAAGCCGGCGTGGGGCGCGCTGCATGTTTGAATAGATGATGCGTGGCATTTCTTCCCAGCTCTGCTAACATAGCCCGATAGAACGTATCGAACCAAGACGCTTTGAATGGGGCAGCAGCAGCCCAGCGGGACTCCGGAATATTTTCTCGCCTTGCGCGTTTGGCCATCAGGGGACTTGGCCCCGACCAGACCGAGCGACGCATAGCTACAGAATGGTTATGCATTTGTTTTCAAAGCCGTCCTGCACTCTAGTTCCGCACACCGAGACTCAGTCGGTTTTGCCTCACCAGGGCCCGGCGAGCAGCAAGACGTTAAATGTTTTTACGTACTGAGTTTTCTATTCAACCTCGGGGGTATTGCTGATCAATTATGGCGTCAATTCTAGATAGACTGGATAGGCTGGGTGACGAGCACCCCCACAAACTCCTTTATTCGTACATTGACCTGAACGGCAATCCCATCGAAAGCTACACCTACGCGTCGTTCCTGCACCGGACGAAGGCGATCGCCGGGCACTTGCGGAAAGAGTGTCGTTTCGCGGCGGGGGACCGGCTTCTACTCGCCTACCCGCCAGGGCTCGAAATGATCTGCGCGTTTTTTGGTTGCGTGCGCGCCGGATTGATCCCCGTGCCCGTCTACCCCCCGAGTTCTCGTGGGTTTCAGAGCGCCCTGTACAAAATGGTGCACATCGCAAAGGATTGCCAGGCAGCCGGGATTTTAACCAGCAGAGACTACCACGCATCTCTGAAGACGAATCTCACCAGAAGTGGAGTTTCGGCGTCCGGCGTCGACGTCGACTATATCTCCGGCCTTCCGTGGATCGTCACGGAGGACTTCGTGGACACGATTTCGGACGAGCCTTTTTTCAGCACTTCCGAGATTCTGTTTCTCCAGTACACGTCGGGATCAACGATGGAACCCAAGGGCGTGATGGTGACGCACGAGAACATCCTGCAAACCTGTCCGCTCGTGATCGACCACCCCTCGCCGGTAGTCGTGTCCTGGCTTCCGCAGTATCACGATATGGGACTGATCGGCTGTTACCTTTATCCCGCGCTAAAAGGCGGCACGACGTATGGCTTCGCTTCCATGGACTTCATTCAGCGGCCGATCCTGTGGTTCGACACGATCACAACCTATCGAGCCACCGCGACGGCAGCCCCTAACTTCGCTTACGACTACTGCCTGCGCGCCGGGAGACTCTCCAAGGAGAGTCTGGAAGACTGCGATCTCAGCTCACTCCGGGTATTGATGTGCGCTGCGGAGCCCGTAAAACCGGATACTTTCACTCGGTTTCTTGAGGCGTTTCAGCCCTACGGACTGAAGTCGGAGAGTTTTTATGCCGCCTACGGGCTGGCCGAGAATACTCTGGCGGTTTCGCTAGGCGGCCGCAATATCGTTTCCGTCAACAAGCGTGCCCTCGCGTTGGGGAAGGCTCGCATGACTACCGAGGTCTCCGAAATCGACGGGGCCACGCAGATTGTCAGTTGTGGAACTCCGCTCCCGGGTCTTGACGTTAAGATCGTGGATGCGGAACAGCACTTCGCGTTGGCGGCAGGCCATATCGGCGAAATTTGGATCGCTGGAAGCGGTAAGTGCCTGGGTTACTGGAATAATCCTGAACGGACGTTGAAGCAGTTTCGTGCGCGCCTGGTCGACGATAGCCCCTATGACGACGGCTACCTTCGGACCGGCGACATGGGATTCTTCCACGACGGCGAACTCTTCGTGTGCGGCCGGATCAAGGACATGATTATCCTCCGCGGGCAAAACTATTACCCCCAGGATATCGAGAACGTTGTGGAGAGAGCATCCAGCCTGATCCGGGCGAATTGCATCGCCGCATTCCAGATTCACGAAGACAGTGAACCTGCGCTGGCAATCGTCGCCGAAGTGAAAAATCCTAAGGCGCTTCCGGATGCGCGGAAGATTGCCTCCGCGATCAGGAATTATCTCAACGTGGAAGTGGCGTTGATCTCCTTCATAGCGCCTCGTGCGATACCGAGAACCAGTTCCGGCAAGATCATGCGCCATAGGGCCAAGCAGATGTGGCTGGAAGGCCAGTTTACTGTTCTCTCCGATTTTTCGCGGGAGAAGGACTCCGGCGCCTCTGAGTGCGGTTCTGGAGTCCAGTCGTCCTTCGACGTACTGAAAGCCCGCTACAACCTCACTGGCTCGGAATCGTACAACCTCATCGAAGCCGGCCTTGATTCCCTCGATCTTGTCGTCTTCATGCATGAGCTCAAAGAGCTTCTAAAGGACAAGGGCGCCGAGATGCTTGCGAGGCAGGTAGATATCGGTGTCATCCAGCGCGTCAGCGTAGCCGAACTGTTTCAACTGGCCGAACAGTTGGAGCGCGCTCCTAAAGAAGCGCTTGAAATGCTGCGTCATTCCCTGGCGGCTTTCCGTGAAGAACAGCGCTCAGCGGAGAAGCAGATGATGAGCGACGACAGGAAGCTCGTCTTCACGCCTCCGGCGCCCGCGCCGTTACCCGAGACGCCTGAGCTGAATCATATTCTGCTGACGGGTGGTACTGGTTTCATCGGACCCTTCCTCATGAAGAGTCTGCTGGAGCAGACGAGGGCGAAGATCTATGTTCTTGTCAGGGCTTCCGACGACGTTCAGGGCAGGCAAAGACTGAGGGCGGCGATGGAATCAATGGGGCCTTGCGGACCCGGGCTGATGCAGACGTTCGAGTCTCGCGTGATTCCCATTTGCGGCGATCTTGGGCAGCCAAATCTGGGTTTGGCGCTGGACGTCTGGGATTTCCTCGCCAATGAAATGGACGCAGTCTTCCACAACGGCGCCACCGTGAACTACCTGTTCAACTACGACCGCATGCGGGACGCGAACGTAATGGGAACAAATGAGGTCTTGAGACTGGCGTTCGAAGGACGGACCAAGGACCTCAATTACGTCTCGACTACCTTCGTCTTTGGCTGGGCGGTTAAAAGCGTCCTGTGGGAGACGGACATGAACGAGGACATGGAGCTCCTTGATTTCGGTTACAGCCAGTCCAAATGGGTAGCCGAACAAGTGGTTGCAGATGCGCGCGACAAGGGACTTCCTGTGCGGATCTTCCGGCCCGCCCTCGTAAGTCCCTCCGTTACCGGCGGAGGTAACAACTTCGATATCGCCGTTCGCCTGGTTGCGTTCATGGTGAATCACGGTATTGGAGTCGATGCCCTGAACCAGGTGAGTTTCGTTCCCGCCGATATTGTGGCGAACAATATCGTTGCGATTTCAACTACTCCCAACACTGTGAATAAGACGTTCCATGTGGTGCGGGACGATTATGCGAACATGCTGGATATTACCGGACTCATCACCCAGTCAACCGGGCGGCAATTCGAAATATTCAGCATCTCCGATTTCGTCCCCGAGCTGATCCGAAGATGCCGAAAGGAAGACCTGCTTTTTCCGCTGCTGGATTTTCTGGTCGGCTCGGTGGACAACATCACCGCGATGGAGTTCAAACGCTATGACAACTCCTGCTATCAAGCGGCCCGGGATGCCTCCGGGTGGGGCAAAGCGGATCCGTCTCTCGAAGATACGGTCAACGGCATTCTGAAATTCATGCATCGCAAGGGGATCATCTCGGTTGCAGCTCGTGAGCCCAGCCCGGCGCTACCGCCAACCAGGGATCTGGCCTTGACGGATGTGCCATCCGCTACTGTCGTTTAAATACGAGCTTCTCGGTTACGCGCTGGCCGGTTTCCAATGAACCTGTGGTGGTTAACGTCATCTGCTGCCCGTCAGCGGAAACCACCCACCTGTCCTTTTGAGCGATTTGATCGCCTCGCCGGTAAATCGAATCCACTGTGTGAGGATCGACAAGTTCAAGTGCGACGGTATCATTGCGGGAGTTCTTCAGATCGTACTGCTTTCCGTCAAAACGGGCGGTGTAACTGAACTCCCCCGAAAAACGGAGCCCGCCGTTTCCGTCCGGCTCGATCTTGAGCCCCAACCCTTGCCGCAAACGAGTCTTGCTGAGGTCCTGCGTCCACTCGCCAGCGAGTAAGTCACCGCCGACCTTCGCGCCTCCGCTTCGTGTCCACACGGTGATCTGGTCGGCATGGCCTGTGCTCGTGGTCGTGATCGTTAATTCGTTCCCATCCTTTGAAAGCCTCTCGCGAACCGTCGCCACGAGAGCTCCATCCTTCTTCTCCTTGACCTCGGCCTGCCTCTTATCTATCCTGCGTAGCTCGACTTGATTGAACGCCAGATTGCCCGGGACGGGCGTATTGTGTCCGCCTGATTTCGCTGTGAAATCGAGGTGGGTTTCGCCGGACATGACTACATGCACGCTCTCATGGAGAGCGGTGATGGAGAGTTTGTTGGGAGGATTCAGGCTAGACTGCGCGGAGATGAGCGTCCAGGACCCGATACGGGGGTCTTGGGCGCGAAGGTCCGGAGCCCCAAGTTGAATAGCGGCAAGCAGTGCGAGCAACGCGAATTTAAGAATTGATCCTCCTAATCCGACGGAACCAATTTAGCAGATCAAGATAGCCGGGTAGAGCAGCATCGGTACCTGATTCGGTCGCTGAAGTATTTTGATGTGATCAGAGAATGGAATATCACCTATTTTGTATGACATCATGGGATTCATGTATGCTCGCCGTTTCTGGGTGGCCGGGGTGGTCCTTACAGCCGTTGTAGCCCTTCTTCCCTTCTCTTTTCACGCTGAGCGCCATCTGGAGACGGCAACCCGTGTCGAAGGCAGCGAAGCGGAAACTGTCCAGCAGGAGTTGGCCACTCGTTTTCGTTCGCCGTTTGTCGACCGCGTGGTCCTGGTGATTCAGGGACTCCCTCCTGCGGATTCGGCGGAGGGCGAGCAAGCGTTAGCAACCATTGTGGCGGGATTGAGAGATGAGGCCGGCGTGTCCGGAGTCGTCTCCTACCTCGAATTGCGCGATCCGATCTTCCTGGGCAAGGGCGGTGGAACGTTTGTCCTGGTGGGCCTGTCGTCGACGGAGGGTCCAGTGGAGTCACTGGTTCCTAAGCTTCACGAGCGGGCAAACTCCCTTGCAAATCAATTGCGGGGCCGTTATCCGGCCGTGAAGCTCGAACTGACCGGCGAGATTCCACTGAACTTCGACATTCGGAAGGCGAGCGCCGATGATGTTCAACGCGGCGAAAGTCTGGTGATTCCCGCAACCCTCGCACTTTTGCTGGTGGCTTTCGGAAGCCTGGTAGCCGCCCTGATTCCATTGGCCGTTGGCCAGCTTGCCATCGCGGCCACTCTGGCGATTACCGGATTTCTGGCCCACCGCTGGCACTTGTCCATTTTGGTTCAGAATTTGGCCACCATGCTTGGACTAGGCTTGGGAATCGACTACGCGCTCCTCATGGTCAGCCGCTTCCGGGAAGCGATTTGCGCCGGACACGACGGACCCGCAGCCTCGGTCATCGCGGCACGTCGGGCAGGCCGTACGCTTTTGATTTCAGCCTCGACCGTAGCCATCGGATTTCTAGCCCTCTTGACGGTTCCCATCAGCGAAATCCGTTCCATCGGTGTCGCGGGATTCCTGGTGGCGGGAATGTGTGTGTTGCTTACAAATACAGTCGTTCCGGCAGTGCTGGCTTTGCTAGGTCGGCGAATTGATGCTGGCAGAATGCCCTTTACTCCGAAGTTGGATTCGGATCGGGCCGAACGTACGGGAAATCGCTGGCGGCAATGGGGAAAGGTGATTGTCGCCCATCCCTGGCTTGCCCTCGCTCTGGCAGGCACCCCCTTGCTTCTTCTCGCCTGGCAGGTCACGAGGCTGGATACCAGTGTCCCCAAAGGAGATTGGCTTCCGGAGTCGGCGGAATCAGTCCATGCGCTGCACACCCTGGAAAAGATGGACCGGGCCGGCGTTGTTTATTCAATGCGCGTCATTGTCGAACTACCAGCGGATTCCATTGCGCAAACCGACGCGGGATGGAACGCGCTCGATCGCCTCACCAAGCGGCTCGCGAGCGACCCTCGCTCTGCCCGCGTCATTTCTATCACAACGATTGCGGAGGGCAACCGTGCCTCCCTCACTGACCTCTCGCGGGAGACGCGGCGCACGTTTCTGAGTAGTGACGGACGGGCGGCGCTCCTTGAGGTGTTACCGGCGGCTTCGGTCTCCCTGCGCGATCAAGTCGACTGGGTGCGGGAGCTCCGGAAGACCGGCGCGGCAGCTCTCACCGGCGTGCCCGGAGCAACGCTACAAATTGGGGGCATCCCGGCACTCAATGCCGATTATCAGACGATTGTCGCAGACCGCTTTGTGCCAGTAATGGCGATGGTGGTCGGGGCGACGTTCCTGGCGCTTCTTGCCGGGTTTCGATCGCTCTTCGCCGCCGTGAAGGCTATCGCACTAAACTTGCTCTCGGTTGCGGCGTCCTTCGGAATCTTAGTTTTAGTCTTCCAGGAGGGACACGGCAGTAGCCTGATGAGAGTTCCTGGGGGAACGGGAAGCGTATTCCCGCTTGTTCCTATCGTTGCCTTTGCCATCGTGTTCGGACTAAGCATGGATTACGAAGTGTTTTTGGTCGCGAGGGTTCTCGAAGCCAGGAGGAGCGGGCTGAGTGAAATGGACGCAATCCCGGAGGGGTTGGCTAGAACCGCAGGGCTGATTACGAGCGCCGCCGCGATCATGATCGTGGTATTCGCGGCATTCACCTTCGGAAATTTCCTGGTAGTTAAGATGATCGGATTTACGCTGGCGGTAGCCGTGTTTATTGACGCGACACTGGTTCGTATTGTGATCGGTCCCGCGCTGCTTCGGATTGCAGGCGATTGGAACTGGTGGCCTGGGGGGCTCGCCACGGCACGCAAGGCGCCCATGGCGGCGAGCCGCGAATGATGCGTGCGTATACGCGGTTCAACGAATTCCGCCGTCGCCATCTTGATCTATAGGCGCGCGGGTTTGTGTTGGCTCACCTTGCTGTCATCTCTGCGGTGGAGATGTGGGTCAACTTATCCTTGGAATACAGGCATTCGCTTGTGGGTCAAAACAGGACGAAGGAGACTTGCGCAGATGAGTTATGTGTTCGATGCGAAGCGGTATGAGGGAACGCGGTTTCGGCGGTGTGGGCAATCGGGGATCGTATTGCCGCCGGTATCTCTTGGGCTGTGGCAGAACTTTGGTGGCCTCGATGTCTTCGAGACTGATCTTTGGAAAGGCGCCCGCGAGGGAGCAGCGTAGCGAACACGACCGAGTGAGCTATAGAGGAATCCGACAGCTTCGCAGCGGGAGCCTGGTCCGTAGATGCACGCTATCAGCGACGACACGCACCGACTGCTCGGTCTCGAATCTTTGCACTTCCTGTGTTCATCCAATAACCGTTGCAATTGTGGGGACTACGGAGTGGCCGCTTTTTGTGCATGCTGTGGAGCAGAGATTACCTTGAAAGCCGAGGCGTGTCCCGTATGTGGCACCTCTCGGCACGGAATGTCGCCGCAGGCTGATGTACTGTTTCCGTTAGATGTTGACACGGATCCTCAAGAGCCCTTGAGGCACATCGCTACGAAACGTTCCCGAGAATGACGTCGACAGCAGCGCAGGCCAGTCGCTCGAGCTCGGCATCATTTTCATGTTTACTGACTCCCGCCAACAGTCGGTATAGGATGTCTCCCGTCAATGAGTCGTGAAGCATCACCGCTATCCGTTCAATCGGAACCGTCGTCCTTCTTAGCTGGTCCCGATGACCTTCCAACACGGATCGTATGAAGGAAGCCGTTCTGGCGGGACCGTACGTGTACCAAGCCTCGCCTACTTCGGGACAGTTCGCGGCCTCGCCAATGGCGAGACGATGAAGCTCTACGGATCGTTTTGAGGTGATGATCTTCAGGATGTGAAAAGAGAGCTTCTTGAGGCTCTCTTCAAGGTTCAATCCTGTGTAATCAATCTTCGTGAGCGGTTCATTCGACTCGCGGCACAGATTCTCAATACTTCTGATGAACAGCCCGCACTTCCCACCGAATTCGCTGTACACCGTACTCTTCGAACCACCAGCCTGCTCGACGATCTTGTCGATGGTAACGCCCTCATAGCCGCGCTTCAGAAACAAGTCTGCTGCGACTTTTTGAAGCTTGCCGTTTCGAACCTCTCCTCGCGACCGATTGTTGGGCATTCCTCTCTCCCGTCCCGAATGCAGCAAAGAAATATTTACATGGGATTCACATCTGAAATCCTCCCTGTATTAACAGCATTTTATGCGTCTCATTCTTCAGGCCACTCTGGGTTACTGATGCCTGAATTTGCCGTGGAGCGCAACTTAATTTCATGGGGTGCATCATAATATATAGTACTGTACTGTACAGTACAGATTGGTCGCCAGGCAATGGCGAACTACCTGGAGGTCACATGGGAAGCAAGCCCAATGTTTCGCTCATTCACCCGAAAGCTGACCGGTTGGCTATTCAGCGGGGAGTCGCCATTCGGACGGTATCTCAACCGGGATCGAATTCAACGATCAGCGTTGTGCATCCTGCTGAATTGAGCAGCGAAACCCAGCAGACGCCCGGATCCCTGAGGTTGTCCGCCATTGCAGCACTCCGTGGCATTGTCTCCTCGTTATGGGGAGGCATATTTTTGGTCGAACCCTTGGCGAAGACGGGCATTCACCACCACGGCGAACAGGACACCGTTGTTTACGTTCTCGAGGGAGAGACTTGTGTGCGATGGGGCAACCTCGGAGAACACTCGGCCACTGTTCGGGCGGGCGATTTTCTGCATGTGCCGGCCTGGTTGCCGCATCAGGAACTTAACCCTTCGAAGGAGCGCCCATTTCGATGGGTGGTGGTGCGAAGTACGCCAGAGCCGATCGTTGTCAATTTGCCTGACGATTTCTGGACGGCAACTGACCCAAAACCGATAGAGAGGAAACGGCGATGAATACGAGAAGAGATTTCTCGAGCGTCACTGGCAACAGCGCTTCTGCCTTAGGTGCGTCAGAATGATTGGTCCTTGCCTGAGAGCAAGCAGTGAGCCTCTTTCAAACATTTCCAAATCCCCAATACGAAAAGGAGCAGTCTTATGATTAAGGAACAGATTCTTTCAGCCGCAGCTGCCGGGACATTCACAATCGGTGGTGATCTTACGGTCAATCGGATGGGCTATGGAGCGATGCGCATCACAGGGGCAGGCGTGTGGGGAGCTCCTGCAGACAAGTCTGCTGCCGTTGCGACCCTACGGCGCGCGATTGAACTCGGAGTGAATCTGATCGACACAGCCGACTCCTACGGCCCTGGCACCTCCGAAGAGTTGATCGCGGAAGCACTGTACCCATATCAAGCTGGATTCGTAATTGCAACGAAGGGTGGATGGGAGCGTCCCGGCCCGGGTCAGTGGACGCATAATGCCAGCCCGAAACATCTCACCGAAGCACTCGAGGGAAGTCTGAAGCGTCTGCGACTGGACCGCATCGACGTCTATCAACTGCATGCTCCCGATAATGCTGTGTCCTTCGAGGCGTCGGTAGAAGCACTGGCTGGACTGCGCAAGCAGGGCAAGATTCGCCATGTTGCTCTCTCGAATGTGACTCGCGAACACGTGGAGAGGGCACGCGGGATCGTGCCGATTGTCTCTGTGCAGAACCGCTACAGCTTCGCTGATCGGGAATCGGATTTCGTCGTTGATTATTGTGAGCAGAACAATATCGCTTTCCTTCCATGGGCTCCGCTCGGTCAAGCGAAGGAGGCACATGACGCCATCAAGAAACTTGCGAAGGCTCTTGATGCAACTCCTTTGCAGGTCGCATTGGCCTGGTTACTCAAACGTTCTAAAGTGATTCTGCCTATTCCCGGAACGTCTTCGGTCAAGCACCTGGAGGAGAATATCGCTGCTGCGGGTCTTGAACTCCCCCAGGCCGCGTACGACAAGTTGTCCGCTGTAAGCCATCCTCCCGCAAGTCTGCGTGGTTAGAGCTGGACCGCACTTCCCGTCATTGCTCGTTACGTAAGCCTACGCATGATCAACTGTCCCCCCAATTCGGGATCACGGAGATGAGAATTATGAGACTTTCACCCCTCGCAAAGTTCAAGGCATTGGCCACTCTGGTTGTTGCCACGTTACTTCCTTC
The DNA here is from genome assembly GCA_963791735.1 of uncultured Acidobacteriaceae bacterium. GTDB lineage: Bacteria > Acidobacteriota > Terriglobia > Terriglobales > Acidobacteriaceae > Edaphobacter. The sequence continues at coordinate 154,737 of CAWBTR010000001.1, forward strand.
TGCGCTCCATGCCCAGCAGACGATCACCGGTCAGGCCGCCTTCGCGGACTACACGCAGCAGAAGCCGGGGGTCCGGCGAAAGATCACCGTGGCTGATCTACCAGAACCGAAACCGTCTGAATCTGTAGACAATGGTCCCACTCTTGTCCAAAGGCCTGAGGGCGCGTGGCCCATCGCTCCTGAGGGATTTAAGGTCCAGCTCTACGCGGGCGGTGATGCAGCCACTCCTATGCAGCGCTCCGAAAACAAGAAAGAGACGCACCCGCCCACCTCTGGAACCTTCGTAATGCCTCGCATCATTCACACTGCATCCAATGGCGATCTCTTCGTAGCGGACTCGCAGGCCGGCTCCATATTTGTGCTGCGTGGCGTCACCGCCGCCGGTAAGGCAGCTACCATCAGCACCTACGCTACTGGCCTCGATCATCCCTTTGGCATTGCGTTTTATCCTGCTGGCGCGAATCCTCAATGGGTCTACGTTGGAAACGCCACGACCGTCGTTCGATTCGCCTACAAGTCCGGAGATCTAAAGGCTGGCCACGCGCCTGAGACAATCGTGCCCGATCTCCCCGGCTATGCTCAACTCCGCGGCGGCGGCCATTGGACGCGGGATGTCGTCTTCTCCGCTGACGGCAAGCATATGCTCGTGTCCGTTGGAAGTGGATCGAATGCGGACGATCCTGACACCCATCCCAGAGAGTTCCATCGGGCCGATGTGCTGGAGTACACCCCTGAGGGTAAGTTTGTCGAGGTCTACGCCTACGGGATTCGTAACTGCGTCGGTGAGGCTATCAACTCAGTTACAGGTCAGCTGTGGTGCTCAACTAACGAGCGTGACGCCCTGGGGAACAATCTCGTTCCAGATTATGTTACTTCGGTGAAGGAAGGCGGCTTCTATGGTTGGCCCTGGTTCTATATGGGAGGGCATCAGGACCCGCGACTCATGGGCACCCATCCTGAACTCAAGTCCAAGGTCATTACTCCCGATGTCCTCGTGCAACCCCACATGGCCTCGCTCGGAATGACCTTTTACCCCATCAGTAAATCCACGTTCCCATCCCAATACGACGGCGACGGATTCGCAGCCGAACACGGGTCCTGGAACCGTGCGAATCGCGGAGGCTACGAGGTTATCCGGATTCCCATGAAGAACGGCAAAGCCACAGGCGAGTACGAGGATTTTCTTACCGGATTTGTTACCACAGATGGACAGGTCTGGGGCCGACCGGTAGGAGTGGCCGTAGGTCACGATGGTGCTCTCTATGTCACCGACGATGGTTCTCGCAGCATTTGGCGGGTGACCTACACCGGAAAATTTTAACGATTCCGAAGATAGCTCAGGCTTGGGGTTGAAGCCGTCGTAGAAGGGATGTGCTCGGAATCGACTACACCAGGCGTTGGGTTCATTGGGTTAGGTACGATGGTCTGCGCTCGATCTCCGGGACAATCGTGGTGGAACCTCCGAGATGGTCTCCCTCATCGCTTCCTACCTGTTCGATTACCACGAATACATGTTCGATCCCAGAAGAGTCCCGACGCAGCGGTCCTGGACATCCTCCCCGGTTCCCGGTAGTAAGCTCGCCGACAAGCCTGTTTACATCCTCACCTCGTCCATCACCATCTCAGCTGCCGAACAGTTCACCTACGACCTGAAGATGTTGAAGCGCGCCACCATCGTCGGCGAAGTCACCGCCGGCGCCTAGCCTATACTCAGGCTCCCAGTGGCTTCCTGCCGCATTGCCGTCTGGTGAAAAATCAAATTTTACGGGGGCTCCACAACAATTGTTAATCTCATCCACCAGGAATCACCGCTATGCTCTGCGGAGGCTTCCTGATGTTTTCCGTTGACTCGAATGGAAGAGCGGTGTGGCCGGTTCGAGAAGGGCCCCAATCTGGTTGTCACTGGCCCCAGTTGTTTGTCAGAGGTTATCTCCAGTTCCATATCCTCGCTCGAACGCTTGAGCTTGAAGTGCAGTGCGCAGAATCGGTCTTTCCCGCACGTTCGAATTGGACGGGGTAGTCGTTCACCGCGATCTCACTCCATCCGTAGGGCATTCTTGGAAAGAACTGGAGGCGATTCGGGCGGACGTCATCCACTCCGATCACGATGCGCAGAGCTTTGATAATCTCTGCTTCCTGGACGCCATTTCCGAGATCTCCTATCCGATACCAGAAGCGCCCCGTGGAATCAATTTCGCAGCCCTCCGGCACAATGAAGGAGCCAAACCGGGGATCATGAATCTGCTTCGCCGTCCATTGCAGCATCTGGGTCGCGTCTCGCATGCGATCGAGCAGCAAGGCGGACTGAGTGACGAAGCCTTGGCCGTATCCCATCGCCTGGCCATAGAACCCAAAGGGCTGATAAGCATCCACGAGACGCTGGTACGCCGCTTCATTCAAAGAGCGCCAGCCAGAGCTGTCATCCTGAGGTGCAAAGCCGTCGCTGTCGGCAGGGAAGATCAGAGGACCCAGGACTGTGCTTTTGTGGGGCCAGCCTGCAGATTCCAGCGTCCACACGCGCCCATACTTTGGATCGCTAACGACGTAACGCGAATCGATCGCCTGCTTCATTCTCTCGGCCAGGTTTCGCCAACGACCCGCGCGCTCACTCTCTCCGATCGAGTCAGCCATCTCCGCCAGCCCAAGAAGAGCGTTCCGGCAGACCACGTCGGCGTAAACCGTGTAACCACTTCCGTCTTCAGACTCTCCGGTGGTATGAAGGACGTCCGTTGCCTGGGATATCCCGGCGTGGTCGAACTGCCACCAGGATCCAGTCCCCAGCCGCTGCCACATCCACCCATCGTGAGCGCAGCCACGCCTGACGATCCGGAAGCCGCTGCCACAACCGGAACAGAAACACCGAGATCACGCCGTGGCCATCGTTTTCAAAGCATCCGCCAATGCCCGGCCGGTTGATGATGCGGCACCAGTGCCGCGGCATTACAGTTGAGTCGACCTTCAGATCAGGCCTCTCTTCTCAGAGGCGCGCCTGCCGCAGACACGAGTCTGCGCAGCGAGCGGCCTGCCCCACATATCCAAGCACAGTTAGTTCCTGCAGGCTGCGGCGCGGAGCGGCGACGATATTGTTCCATTGTTTCTGGTTCCTCCACATATAGCTGGAGCGCCACAAATGCAGCTTGCCGCCTTTACGCGTGTTACGCTGCGGCCTGGCGAAAGCAAGGAGGTCTCATTTGAGATTGATCCACGACAGCTCAGTCTTGTGCTACCCGACGGAACACGTTCTGTTTTGGCGGGTGACTATGGCATTGCACTTGATCCCGGCACCTCGACAACCCCGCCAGAAATCACGAAGCATTTTCACATCCGCGGCACATCCGTACTGCCGCAGTAAGAATATCTATCTAATAGCAGACTCCTTGAAAAGTCACGATGAGAATCGCGAGGGAAAAGGATGAAGAAGCTTTGGTCTTGCGCGTGCGTTGTCTCGCACGTATGTGCGCTCACATTTGCGACTGCAGCAATGATGCACGCTCAAACCACAACCGACCCTGCTTCGCTTGTCGATCCCATGATTGGATCAGCAAACATGGGATATACCTTTCCTGGGGCCGTTGTTCCCTTCGGCATGGTTTCGTTCAGTCCTGAAGAACTTTCATCCTCCGCCTCAAAACGGAATACGCCGGGCGGATACCTTTACGCAAGTTCGACGATCCGCGGCTTTTCTGTCACACATCTCTCCGGAGCCGGGTGCGCGGGCAGCGGTGATTTTCCATTCATGCCGATTACACATGAACCCTCGGTATCTCCAGCAGTAGACACGCGATCTCCGGCATACACGAGCGATTTTTCACACACGAACGAACATGCCACGACCGGATATTACGGTGTTGTGCTGAACAACGGAGTTTCCGTTGAACTAAGCGCGACACAGCGCACCGGCGTAGCTCGCTTCGGCTATCCCGCGGCACAGAACGCTTTTCTTTTAATACGCAGCGCAGACAATGCTGTTGGAAGCACGGATTCTCGTGTCGCCATAGACCCCGAAGCTCGAAAGATCAGCGGCTCACTGACCAGCGGGGACTTTTGCTGGACGGGAGGACCACCGGGAAATAAGCCTTATTACACGATTTACTTTGTCGCTTACTTCGACCATCCGTTCCAAACCTATGGCACATGGCAGGATGACAACATGCGACCCGGCAGTGTCTCGGCCTCTGGCGGAACGTCGATGGTAACGAAGCACACATCCACCTACAGCGTTCCGGCGAAGGGCTCGGGAGCGTATGTCTCCTTCGCACATACGAACGGCGCTCCGATCGGCATGCGCGTCGGCATTTCATTCATCAGCGAGGCAAACGCTGACGCGAATCTGCATGCGGAGGACGACAAAGACGACTCGTTCGATGGCGTTCGCGCTGCGGCCCACACGGCATGGGACCGTGATCTCTCTTTGATCGCGGTCAAGGGAGGCACGACAGCGCAACAAACGGCCTTCTATACAGCTCTGTACCACTCCATGCTGTTTATGAATCTCGCAAGCGATGTAAACGGACAGTACAGAGGTATGGACCAGGCAGTGCACTCCATCCGCGCGCCGCAGAAAGCGCAGTACGCGAATTTTTCCGGGTGGGACCAGTATCGTTCGCAACTGCAACTTGTTACCTTGTTACTCCCCGACACGGGCAGCGACAGGGCGCAGTCGCTGTTAAACCAGGCAGACCAGGTAGGCTGCTGGTCGCGCTGGACACATAACTCGGGGGCGACTGACGTGATGAATGGAGATCCATCTGCCCCGGCGATCGCGGAGATCTATGCCTTCGGCGGCCGCAACTTCCAAGTTCAGGCTGCGTATCAGTCGCTGCTTCGGGCGGCGACCGTGCCGGACGAGCAGCGAGGCTGCTCACGGCAGGGCCTGCAGCAGTGGATGTCCTTGCATTATCTAACGTCTGGCGCGAGCGGGCACGATAATTCCGTCGCCAACACATTGGAGTACTGTACGGCAGACTTTGCGTTAGCGCAGTTGGCTGAAGATCTGCATGACTCTTCGAGTCACGCCAAGCTGATGCAGCGAGCACAAAACTGGAAGAACCGGTTCAACCCGCATGCGACCGACAATGAAGGCTATCTGCAGTCGCGAAACAGCGATGGATCGTGGAGGCCGTTCAATCCTGCGGGCGGGGACGGTTTCGTCGAAGGAACCGGAGCGCAGTATCTCTGGATGGTGCCGTTCAACGAGCACGCCCTGTTTGACCGAATGGGAGGAGACGACGCCGTTTGTAAGAGGCTTGACGAGTTCTTCCACAACCCCGATGGCACGTGGGCCTTCAACGAACGCGGGATGCATCCAGGGATGGACAATGAGCCTTCCATTGAAGTGCCGTGGCTGTACAACTACTGCGGACAACCGCACAAAACGCAGCAGGTCGTAAGCGCGATCCGTCGAATGCTATGGGATGCAGGCCCCGGGGGGCTTCCGGGCAATGACGACCTTGGCGAGATGTCGAGTTGGTATGTGTGGGCTGCTCTGGGGATGTATCCGGAGATCCCCGGACGCGCCGAGTTACTGCTCACGTCTCGGTTATTTCCCGAGGCTGTTATTCATCGCGCCAACGGCGACATCACCATCATAACGAAATCCGCCGCGCCCTCCGCGGAATACATACGAGGTGTGAACCTCAATGGCCACACATGGAACAATTCGTGGCTGCCCGCAAGCATTCTGGAAAAGCCAGAACATCTTTCGTTTGATTTGGGCACCCAGCCGGATAGAAACTGGGGCGTGGTCGACGCAACGGCGCCACCGTCCCTCGACCACTAGAATCTCGATTCCGAGCGTACTACAAGGATCACACCCCAAATTTGGACATGATCCAAAAACACGCCGTCGGTCGTCGCTGGAGTCAAGCGTCTAGATTGTCCGCTGTTATCAGCGACAGAGGTAGGAGTGATATGGAGAAACTCAGCGTAGCAATTCCACAACGAAGCGCAAACGGCGATGTTGAAGCAGTGCGAGAGACCTCGTTAGTTCGCGGGGGTCCTTTTTATCGCGTACAGGAAGCGATTCACCTTCTAACATCCGAACGGTGGAACCTCGGCAGGCGGATATTGCTCGCTATCTGCCTGGGCTGGGTGCCGCTGGTGCTGCTCACCTTGTTCTTCAAACCCGACACGATCGGGAGTTTGATGAAGGACTATATGGTGAATTTCCGATTGCTGATTGCGGTGCCGATCCTTCTGGCTGGCCAGGTTATGATGGACAACGTCTTTCGGATGATCGTTGCCCATATTCGAGATGCAGAATTGCTGCCCTCGCCAGAGGAGGCAAAGATGGATCTGACGATCAAAGGTCTGATTCGTCTGCGCGACTCATTTGTTGCTGAAGCGATCATTGTGGCGATTTCCTACGCCAATATGGCAGGCGTAATAGGGTCTCGCCTGACGATCGCCCAAGCGTGGGCGTTGAGTGATATTGGTTCCAGCTATCATTTGTCGTCAGCTGGCTGGTATAGCGTGTTGGTGAGCCAACTCATCTATCGGTTCCTGCTCGGCATCAGCCTGTGGAAGTGGTGTCTTTGGATATTCTTCCTCTTCCGTCTCTCACGGCTGGATCTGCAGCTTATTCCGACGCACCCAGATCAGCACGGCGGAGTTGGATTTCTAGGAATGTCGTCGTTAGCCATCGCTCCTACCGTCTTTGCTATTTGTGGAGCGATTGGAGCGACGTGGCGGACCCTGATTCTGAATCACGGAGCGCATCTGATGAATTTCAAGATCGATGTGATCATGCTGCTGGTGATCATGCTCATCGTCGCAATGGGACCGCTAGTCTTCTTCGTTCCAAGGCTTGCGCGTCTTCATCGTCAAGGCATCCTGCAATACGGAACCCTTGGTCAAATTCTCGGCGTCGATTTTCATAAGAAGTGGATTCTGAATCGAAAAGGGCACGAAGATGAGTTCTTGACAGCGCCTGAGATCAGCATGCTCATCGATTACGCCAGCAGCTACGAGAATGTCGAGAAACTTCAGCCTTTTCCGTTCCACCGCGACGGGATGGTCGTGCTTGTCCTGGCAATCGCGATTCCACTGCTTCCGGTGGTCCTCGCTGAAGTTCCTTTCGTAACGGTCGTGAAAGGACTTTTATCGGCAGTTAAGTAAATGGCTCTTCCACTAAAGCTAATGCTGTTCTGCCCAAGCCTCGAGTAATTCGATGTCTCGGCCAAGGACACCGGCAGAACCTCGAAAGTCGCCTGAGCCCCGTGGTTGATTATCGCGAGTCCACCATTCATGGAAGCCGCCAGTCCTTTTAACCCGCTCCACCATCGGTCGGAGTTCGCGATAGGCTTCCGCGATATAGCCCTGCTCAATCAATTGTTCGACCATGCGACCACCGAACCAGGACCAGTCGCCGCCGTTTTGGTAGCTGTAAGGATCACGCATCTGCGGATTGTGAAAGAATCCCTGCGGATATGGCGGGTAAAGAGTTAGTCCGATAGAAGCCGCGCCGGCAGCTCGCACATCCGCATCCATGTGATCCAAGGCCCGGCGCACCTCCGCTCGCGTCAGCAGACCAGCCTCAATCGCTGCAGCGGTGCCGCCGTGATAATAAATTGCGTTCTCATCGAAGTCCTTCGGGAAAGGCGATCCGTCCAGATATACGTGGGGAAAGAACTTCTGCCTTTTCTTGTCCCAAAGGTATTTGCGGGTGTTGTGTTTCAGCTGGTCGCGAGTGGTTCTCCAATACGTACTCTCGGGAGCACTCTGCCCAAGTAGTTGCAGGTAGTCGTTGATCGCGACGATCAACATCGCATTATCGTAGATACTCAGTGCGCGGTGCGAATTCGCATCCAACAATACCCCCCGAGGCGATTCGGGTTGTACATCGCCCCAGTCAGCCCTGGTCGCGCTCCAGATGAGGCCGTGTTTGCCATCAAGGCGTTCGGTCAGAAGATACTCCAACGCGAGGCCAAGGCGCTCACGGACTGTAACCCCCTCGATGCGTTCCTGAAGGATCGTCCGGTCGCCCGTGGCGCTGACATACTTGCGTACTGCCTGAACGAGCGACGATTCCTGGTCGACTTCGACGGTATTCTTGAAGCTCATCAAATCGGGAGCCAGCGCAGTGATGCGGTAGGCGTCTTTCACTTTGACCGGATCCATAGGAACATAGCCGTCCACAATATCGCCATGAGGGCCCTGGAACTTTACAAACGTCAGGAGCACCTCGCGCGATCGGGCCGGCGAGCTTACCCCGAGCGCTACTTCGATAAAGGTATTGAAGTCGCGAATCCACGTTTGCTTGTAGCCGCTGCCCGCATTGGCTCCCCCTTTGAGGATCTCCGTCGCCATTCCGTGTACTTCGTGCAGGGTCTGATCGGCGCGTATCTGCGCGGCCAATTCCACATCGTTCTGCTTCGCTTGCGCTAGAGCGGGGCTTGTAAGGAAAATGCTCGCGAAAACCAGGCTCAGGATCATTTCCTTCAAACTTACCTCCTGTAGTTTCGCCTGAGCCTGGTGTTCCGGGATGCCATCGCCCATAAGCAGACAGCAAAAAGCGTTTGTCACACGAAGAACTTCACAGCGAAGTCTCCAGCTGTTCAGCTTATTGCTCCATCACGACAATTGCGGAGCGCGCCGGAATTTGCAGCGTGCCGGAAGCCATCTGCGCATCAGGTTGCTCCGGCGTCGCCGTCATCAGCCTACCGGAATTGGGAATGTCCACAGACGCGGTAATTGTGCGGCTCGACTCTATGTTGGCCACGATAAGGGATCGTTTTCCCGTTGGAGTTTGGAACACGGTATATCGATGCGATCCATTCGAGCTAACGCTGGCTCCCAGGGTATCGCGGAATTCTGCGTCCCATATCCGCGCCTTGTATTTGCGACGCAGTGCGTCGATCTTTTTTCCATAGGCCAGTGTCAGAGGAAAATCGGTGACGTGCCCTTTGAAGTTATAGGGTTCGTAGCTGATGATGTAGCGGTACAGCAGAATCAGGTTGAGCTCATCGCGAGCATCGAAGCCCCTGACCGCAGCCATAAGGGGAGCCTGAGAATCGATATAGCGAAGAGCATGCCTGGTACCCGCGCCAATGCGGTAATAACCGAGCGGATAATACTGCATCAGCCAGTCACCCGGCCCTTCGCCGGAGAAGAGAAAGTCGGGGTTAACTTTGTCGGCGGCGGCACGAAACTGCTTGACCAACGGTATATCGGCGCTGAAGAGATAGCCAGGCGCGTTATAGCCATGATCCGGGCTAAATGAATATGAAACCCCATTGTGCTGCATAACTTCGTCAAAGAGCCAGCCCGATGCACCGAGGGCAAGAGTCTTCTCAAATTCGTGTGTGGCAATGTCACGGTAGGCCGGAGAGCAAACATCCATGATCGCGCGTCGGCGATTGTTTATACCCGCCAACTGCGTAGGAGTGGTATAGCTGTAGCCGCCCGACTCGTATTTATTACCGTACGGGTCGATCGCGTCATATTTGTAGAGCTCCTTCTTGTACCATTCGGTGGACATATCAGCAAAGATTGGCTTGCCGAAAAGGATCATCTTCACGCCTTTGGCCTGGATTTGCGCGATGGCGTCGTACAGTTCCTGCCATGTGCCGAGTCCGGGGTCGGTGTCGAGCGATGGGTCGCCGCCGTCCTGGCCGCCGTGGTTCCAGCCCACCAATTGAATCGCCGTCACGCCATTCTGCGCGCATTCCTCGCCGTACTTAACAATCTCGCGATAAGGAATGGCGTAGTCCTGTTCCGCTCCATCCACCTGCAACTGCATCCAGGAATGTACGTCTTTGGCCCAAGCCGGAAGTTTAGGCGTGGCGAACCAGGTTGCCCGCCACTGTTTGTATACATCAATGCCGGCATGCCAGTCGCCGTTGTAGGGGCGAATGACGATCGGCGCCAGTTCAACCGTGGAATGAGGGTGCGCAAAAATAAAATGACAGGTGCGGAACTCCAGATGCACTGGTAAGCCTGAAATTTCATCCTGTTTCGGGACCTCAGAGTTGACCCAGTCAACGGTTCCGGGGTGCTGCTCAAAGGTGAATTGGAGAAGATATCGCACGGCGGGATCGTGCATCCCCACATAAATGCCTTGCTCTGGAGTCTGAATGAGGCAGATCTGGCTTTGGTTGGAATTAATGTTCTTGGTAGGAAACCTGACACCCCAGTAGCCAAGTTCATTGCTGAAATGAGGATATATCTCATCCCCCGTCAGAGCGCCAACCCACAGATGCTCGGTCTGCATATGCGTGTCGGGCGTGGGTGGATTCAGGTCGCCAAAGTACGGGTAGTCGATGGTTTCAACCGACAACGAAGACTCATTGTCGAGCCCGCCATCAAAGGTGAGGGCACCATTCTTTAGGGTCACGGTTGCGGTGAAAGTCATCGGCAAAACGCCGCCGTGTTCGCTGACCAGATTCTTCCATTGCAGCCGCACCTGATTGTCAGAGACTTTTTCAACGCTGGCTGCGCGCTGTTTACTTCCGAGGACGAAATTGTCTCGGCGGTTCGGCAGAGGAGCAAGCAGACGGAAGGAGACACCGAGGGCAGGGCGGCGCTGAATCGTCCACCGAGCTGACTTTCGCTCCATCCGGGTGAGCGCACCGGATTCCGTGTCAAACGCAACGAGAAGGTCTCGATCCTCCAGGACCGTCTCGTGAACAGATGCCAACTGTTGGGCCCTCAATTGATGACTCCCCGCCAATGCTCCGATTGCAGTCAGTCCAGCCAGTTTGTTGAATTCTCTTCTGTCCATCACTCTCCTCGTTCGTACTCTGTTGTGGCGGCAGTATTTCTGTTACGTGAGAGACCGCTCTCTCAGTCATGGCAAATGCTAGCGGCTATACGATATTCATGTCAATATAGTAGGTCTCTACAAAGGGGTGTTGCGCTGGATTTATTTGCAGGTATTGGCGGCATGAGTATTTTCTTGCCGTGTGTAGAGATCGGTTTCCAGCCAGGCACTATACAATCTGCTCCCATCGAGATTTCACCGCTTGTTTTCTTAGAGCGCTACTGGGCAATTCATCACGCATTGAAGCGTTTTGGCAGCGCCAGTGTTCTGCCGTTTTCTTTTGAATCTCAGGTCAGCGCCGATTCTGGCCGGAACTCTGTTCCCCAGCGTGTCTCCGCCTGGCGCAGGGGTACAGCCAGCAGTGCGTAGTAGTTATCCGTCAGATACCCTTCATAGCCCATGGGCGTTCCATCCCAGCGCCGCCAGTCGTTCGACCGCCCCTTCGCGTCTCGCCCTTCGAAACCGCTCCTGTCGTATTCGCTGAGCATTGCGAAGAGAATCTCGTCTGCTTCCGCCTTGCGGCCCAAGTCGTAAAGGGCCGCAAGGGTGAAGAAAGCAAAGCTACCGGTGGCGCCGGCATTCTCGTAGTTCTGGAAACCGTCGGAATTGTCAGGACGAACACCGCCGCCAACGTGGCCATCGGGAGTTTTGTGCGCATAGTCCTTGAGCGCGACGGTGATTAGATTGCCAGGTAATCCCATCTTGAACTTGTCGTAACCAACTTCCTTCATCTTGGCCATCAGCTTGTCCATGATCTCGTTGGCCTGCGACTTCGGCACCAGCCCGTAGTGGATGGCGATGCCGTTAACCCAAAGGAAATAGTAGTCGTGCAACTGCCCGTCGGCACTGCGCCAGCCGCCAAGAACGCCGGTTTCGGGATTGTAAAAGCGCTGATAAAAGATGTCGCGCAACTTGTTTGCGGCGGTCTGATAACGCGCTGCATCGGCGGCCTTACCGAGCTTCTTAGCCAGCATGGCCATATTGCGGAGCGCACGATAGGCGAGCGCGTTCGCATAGGCGTCTTCGTGCCCGAAGCCAATCGTATCCCACCAATTGGATGGTCTAATTTTCGGAAATCCGTCGGGCCAAGTGCCGGAGTTGCCGCTCACGCAGTATTTGATCAGGCCGTTGCCGTCGGTGTCGGTCGCCAGCATGGATTCTGCCCAGCCGCGAATGCCGTTGTAGTTTGCAGCAAGCCAGGCATCGCTGCGTCCTTCGCGAACGCAGTTGGCTGCGGCGATCACCATGGAAGGGAAGGTATCAGAAGTCGCAGTTGGCCGGTCCGGCACCGCGGGCAAGCCATAGGCAAAGCCTCCGGCCAACATTCTGTCCAGCGTCTGCCGCACGATATCGAGAGCCGTCAGGCCTTCAGCCAACGGAGGTGTGAGCGCAGCGATGTCGGCGAATTCGTAGTAGCAGAACGCACAGGAGTCGCTGGCTGTGTTGTTGGCAAGCGCGTGAAGCGAGGGATTGAGCTGCAAAGCATTGAGCCAGTTGCGGCGAAATCCATCGAATCGTGGGTCGCCGCCGATTCCTGGCACGTCGGGATGGATCGCCGCCGTGTCGAGCGTGTAGACGATGCGTTTGTGCTCGAAGATCGCGCCAGGAAGCGAGAGTGTTGCCGTGGACTGGCGCCGGTCGGACGCATACGTTAATCCGACGCCGGGCACACTTGCGGTAAGCCGCATCGAGCCTTGACCCGGAAAGTGGATGAGCGCAGGGGTCGCCAGCAAGCCGTCTTTCGAGAATAAGCCGAGCACGGTGCTATGAACCTGCGTCAGGTTGAAACGAAGGACCAGCGGGGCGGGTTCAAAATTCCCGGACCACTCCGACGTGAGAACAATCCTGCCGCCGGAGAATTCGAATGTCCATGCGGCTGGAGAATCGTCGCTGGCTGCTGCGACGCGGTATTCAACCCGGCGCACTCCGGCAGACATGAAACTGGATGCCTTGTAGCCGCCGTCGGCGCTGTTCGTGTTGAGGATGTTGGCGCCCCGTCGGCCTTGTCCCAAGCCATCAATGTTGAGGCTCAGGAGCTCCGGTGCAGTGGCCGATAGTTGCAGCTCCACGTTGTTTGAGGCAAAGTGGAAGGTCTCTTTCTCATCGCCGACGATCTCCGCCATGAGTGGATGCCGAGAAATGAGCATAGCTGCGGTTGCGCCGAATGCCGCCAAGAAGTCCCTGCGTTTCAACATCTATAGAACCCTTTGTCCTCTGTTGTTTATTGTTCGCTCGCTGCACGCGGACCTCTGAACTTAAGACACTTATACCATCTCCGCCGAGACCGGTCTCTCCCGGAAGCAAAAGTCCGCCTCGGCAGAAATGGCTTTCAGTTCAGAGCGAATAGCTGCTTATCATTCTGAAGCGGAATATCGGCAGTCACCGTAGTCTGAATGGGGACCTGAATGTCGTTTAACTCGCGTACTCCTTGAACCCGGTCGCAGTGACTTTTTGGCGATTCAAAACATCACGAATAGCTGATACTTCATAATATGAGAGATTGCCACGTCCGAGGCCTATACCTATATCATCGTTCCACGATGTAATATATAAGAAGGCGCAATTAAAGACATCACAACGTTACATATCTATGTTATTGTTGGCAGCATGTCGGAATCTGAGAGAAACGGAAAGCGCATTGAACTGTCCGAGCGGGCATATCAATTCGTCCGCGACCGCATTTTGACGGGCGAATACAGCTTCGGAACTATCATTTCCCGCCGGGACATAGGAGCAGAACTCGGAATGAGTCTGGTGCCAATCAACGAAGCGATGAGCCGCCTTGAAAACGAGTCCCTGATTGAGAACACGCCCCGAGTCGGTACCAAGGTAAGGACGCCAACTCCGCAGGACATCCGGGGATTTTGGGCGGTGCGAGAAGGGTTGGAGACACAAGCGGCCCGGCTCTACGCTCGGATGGCGAGTAATAAGGAGCGCGCGGAAGTCATCGAACTAGCACAGCAGCTCGATCTCATGCACGAATCTGCCACCAGCACGGACGAACCGGATTCGGCAGGTCTCTACCAGTGGCGGTGCGCTCATATGCGCTTCCACACGCGTATCGCCGAGTGTACGAACCTGCCATTCCTGACGCAGCAGATCGAAAAGAACCAGTTACTGGTCTTCAATTGGTTTTACGATCATCAGCTTTATGGTGGTCGCAAACTGCCCCCCGGTTGGCATGAGCAGCTAGCCCGATCACTTGGTGAGGGATCCGAAGAACTCGCGGATGCGGCAATGCGGAAACACCTGCACAACAAGCTGGAAGAACTCATGCAGAGTCTAGAACGCTTTTTGCTTATGGACGAATCCTATCTTGCCAGGTGGAGCAAGGCGATATCGCACACAACTGCGGGAGAAGTATCTATGGCGGGCAAAAGGGCATAAGAACTGGTGGAGTCGGCGATGCATTTTGTCCAGATACGCAACCGCGAGCGCAGAACCGTTGCGGTTACTGAAGGCTCGACCCTTCACCTGCTCGAACCCTTTGTTTCCGTGTACGAACTCGCTCTGAACGCAATCCGCCGGGGAAAAACCTTGGCTGAACTGGCACAGCAAGCCGCCTCCGACGAAACACTAAACTATGACTCCGTATATGAAGGAGATTCGGAATGGCAGCTACTGCTTCCGCTGGATCATCCCACAGAGCCAACGCGGGTCATGGTTAGCGGTACGGGGCTAACTCACAAAGTCGGTGCGGAAAACAGGGCAGCCATGCACCGACAGGCGAATAGTACCGTAACCGATAGCATGCGCATGTACCAACTTGGAGAAGATGGCGGCCGTCCGGTCGCTGGCGGCATCGGAGCGCAGCCAGAATGGTTCTACAAAGGGAGTGGTTCCATCCTCAAAGCGCATATGGAACGCCTAGTGGTGCCGGGTTATGCGAATGATGGAGGGGAAGAGCCGGAGATAGCCGGGGCCTATCTCATAGCCGATGATGGCAAGCCTTACCGATTGGGCTTCATCACAGGTAATGAGTTTTCCGATCATGTGATGGAGAAGGAGAACTACTTGTACTTGGCCCCCTCAAAGCTGCGCAACTGCTCGCTAGGCCCGGAACTTGTGGTCGGGGACAAAGATCTCTTCGCTGATGTCGCCGGGACAGTAGCAATTGAGCGCCAGGGAGCGGTTATTTGGGGAAAAAACATCCGTACCGGCGAGACGAATATGTGCCACTCTTTGGCAAATCTTGAACATCACCACTTCAAATACGACACGCATCGCCGTCCAGGTGATGTGCATATCCATTTCTTCGGCGCCGACACATTCAGCTTTGGTGAAAATATACAACTGCAAGACGGAGACATCATGGAAGTCAGTTTTCCTGCATTTGGAAGACCCTTGCGAAATCCACTACAGGTCACACAGAAAAATCAGACTCTCGTTCAAGTTCGCTCCCTCGTGTAGACCGTTTCCATAAACCACAACGCAAACTACGCACGCAACTGTCTCCAGCTCACACGAGGACATAATGAATCGACGTTCTGTATTAAAGGGATTGGGATTGACAACGGGGCTTGCGCTTACAGGCAAAGCGTTCGAAATCGGTTCCTGGGCACAACAGACGGCCTCTCTACCAGAATCAAGTTCAATTCGCACCATCGACACGCCCACAGCGACCCTGCGCCTATCGGAACGGAGCGGAGATCTGGTTGGTCTGCGCTGGAAGAATCCTGATCTCGAAGTAATCAGTGAACCGCGTCTGGGTGAAAGCTTCCGCATATTGCTGCCGAAGAGCGGCTTCGAGGCTGACTATTTCTACAGCCGTGACCAAAGTGTCAGCAGCATCCAGGCAACAAATGATGGTGTCCTCTGCACATACGACTCGCTTCGGAATGTCCAGGAGACGATGCCGGTCAAAGTGCGTTATCGGATCCGCGTTACGGATCAGCAGGTGCTGTTTTCTATCGAGGTGGACAACCCGACCGACAGAAAGCTGGCTGAGGTGATGTATGCGATCGTAGGCGGCCAACAGGGCGTTCGTAACAGGCTCGATACCGAATCGATGATTCCTGGAGCAGCCGCGAACATCGGCAGTGGGCTCTTTACCAAGTTCCGTGGCGGCGGATATGGCGGTGGCAACTTGGGCATACGCTATGACGCCGCGCATTTCACGTATCCGGGAAACATGTCGATGGGCTGGATGGATGTGTATAACCAAAAGGCCGACGTCGGCTACTACTATGCCAACCAGGATACTGAGACGCGCCTCACCCTGCTTCATGTCGAGATGCGCCCATTCACGAAGAGTGCGAGCGTGAAGGACAGTTGGCCTTCACCCGCAGAGGCCGATGGTGAACCGCTCGGTTTGACCATGGGATGGGTGACGTTTCCCTATTTGAGCAACGGAACATTCACAGCCGGACCGGTGGCCTTGCAGGCACACAGAGGCGATTGGCACACCGCCAGCGGAATCTATCGCTCGTGGTTCGATCAGCATTTCCCCATTCAGCGTCCCCGGAGCTGGCTGCGTCAGGAAAATGCCTGGCAGTCGATCATTCTATCGAACGGGGAGGATGTCGTTGTTCATCGCTTCCAGGAGTTACCCAGACTAGCCGCCGATGCGAAAAAGTACGGCATCACAACGTTTGAAATTCTCGGCTGGGATATGGGCGGAATCGATCGGGGATATCCGCAATACCAGCCCAACCCGCGGTTGGGTACTCCAGCGGAATTCCGTAAGGCGCTTGCCGATATGCGCGGGCTCGGCGTGCATCCACTCATCTTTTCCAATATTCAATTCGCAGACACTGCGACGCCACTCTTCCATGATTCGCTGAAACAATATGTAGTCGACGGCCGCTGGGCACCGGATTTGCACCTCAATGGCTGGGGCGAAGGGACGATTAGTGCGCGAGCAGGCTTGACGACGCCGCATATGACCCTGGCGAGCCCATCCCAGCCTGGGTTCCGCAAGTTTCTGATAGACCAGTATCTACAACTCGTTCGCGATGGTGCGGAGGGCTTTCAGTTCGACAAGACCAACATTCTGGATGTGCTTGACTTCAACCCCCGGCTTCCAGTTTCTCCAGATAAGTCGCTTGTTCAAGGCGTTCTCGAAACCTTCAAGGAGTTACTTAGCAAGGCGCGCGAAATTAACCCTGATGTTGCCATTGCTTCAGAGATTTGGTTCGATCGAGCATTGCCTTATGTCGATGTCTCTTATATGCGCATGGGCAATTTCGATATGGATTCTACCGTCTTCCGATACACGTTTCCGGAGTGGACCGCCACGATCTTTGGCGAGAGTCCGGGCGATTTCAACCCAATGAGCAATGGGATGAGATACGGCCTGGTCTGGGACCTCGCGCCCAGACACTATAACGACTCTGTGGACGAGCCACTCACACGCCCCCTGGCCAGATATGTCTCCGAACTGATCAGAATTCGCAAGAAGTACGAAGATCTTCTCTTTTATGGACGCTTCAACGACACTTTCGGCGCAACCGTCCAAGGCGCTGCAACCACACGTTATTCCGTCTTCAAGTCGATGCAATCCAACAACGGAGATCTGGCGTGCGTTGTTGTGAATCTTGGTGATGTTCCCGAATCGGTAGAAATCAATTTCGAGGGCAAGAGCGGCGAAGTCATCATTGCGACCCCCTTCCATCCCGACCGTACGGCCACTCTACCTGTCAGCCTATCTATCCCCCCCCCGTCAACTCGCGGTGGTGGTGAAGCAATGATGGCTCCTTCGAATCCTGGATTGGGGCTTGTCATGATCATGCTGAGTGGAGTTCTCACCGCCAGCTTTCCGTTTCCCATGAAATTCTCCCGAGCGTGGCGCTGGGAGAATACATGGCTGGTCTATGCAACCTTCGCTCTGGTTATCATTCCCCTGTCTCTTGCGCTCTGGGCAATGCCCAACTTGCTCTCGTTCTATGCTTCTATCCCTTCGCAAATCCTTTTGCTTCCACTTCTATTCGGGTTTGGATGGGGGATCGCTCAGGTAACCTTCGGCCTTTCGATCGCAAGAGTTGGAATGGCAATGGCCTTCGCTATTGTCGTTGGGTTGAGTTCTCTGCTAGGCAGCGTTATTCCTCTGGCCATCTTTCATCGAGGGTCCCTTACAGGGCGGCCAGGTATCACGCTACTGGCAAGTGCTGCGCTCCTCACCTGGGGAGTTGTTCTCTACGCCCAGGCCGGCCGTGAACGTGATTTGAACACCTCTATCGCGAGTTCATCCAGCCGCGAATTTCTAATTGGCCTCCTACTCTGTGTCTTCACAGGGTGTTTCGGATCGATGATTAACATGGGCTTTGTATTCGGCGGAAAGGTCGCGGACCAGGCAATGCTCCGTGGTGTTCCAGCGGACCGTGCCACACTCTGCGTATGGGCAGTAGTGCTGTCCGCAGGGTATCTTCCAAATGTTGCTTATACTCTCTATCTGCTAAAGCGCAACCGAAGCGTCAAAACGTTTCGGAAGCGCTTCTTTCGCGAATCCCTGCTGGCCATTGCCGCGGGAATTCTTTGGCTCTTCGGATTCCTGGGATACGGCGTCGGCGCGGGCGTGATGGGCACTTACGGAAACTCCATCGGATTCGCGGCCTGCATGACGATTCTATTGCTATGGTCGAGCGCACTCGGATTTTTTTCTGGAGAGTGGCGCATGGCGCCAACTCGCGCACGATCGCGCATGCGCTATGCTGTGGCGTTGATCACCGCATCCATGTTGACCTTAGGTTTTGGCAGCTTGCTCGCTTAGTGGCACCCGTGTTTTGTGAGGGAAAATGCGTATAAAAAGAGTTTGGGCTGAACTTTATCGTGTGCCTGTCCATCGTGAGATGCACGATGCCATTCGTCACTTCAGCAAAATGGATATCATCTTCGCCCACGTTGAAACTGACGAAGGGGCGGTGGGTTCGGGCTTCAGTTACAGCATCATTCCGTTCGGCGCCCGCGAGATATGCTCCATCATCAACTGTGGTCTCGATCAACTGATTCGCGACATGGATCCGCGGGACCACGAACGGATTTGGTCGCGTATGTGGCGTCAAGTTGATTGGATAGGCCGGGGCGGGATTGCGGTTCTGGCAATAGCGGCAGTAGATATCGCCATCTGGGATCTGAAATCCAAGCTGGCCAACATGCCTCTGCATCGACTGCTCGGTGGGGCCCGCGAACGCATTCCTGTCTACAACACGGATGGCGGGTGGCTCAACCATACGACCGAGCAACTTGTAGCGGAAACGAAGCAAATCGTAGATGCTGGATTTCGTGGCACAAAAATAAAAGTTGGAAAGGAAAATCCTTCGGAAGACGCCGAACGCATCGCCGCAGTGCGCGAGACGCTTGGGCCCCATCGCACTCTCATGGTGGATGCCAACGAGCGATTTACCAGTGCCGAAGCGATCAAGCGCGCACGGATGTGGGAACCTTATGATTTGTTCTGGTTCGAGGAACCCCTGCCGGCGGAAGACATACTTGGCCATGCCAGCCTAAAGGCCCATACCGCGATTCCGATTGCGGTGGGCGAATCTCTATTTTCCCGATTCCAGTTCAGGGACTACATTGCAACCAACGGTGCATCGATCCTCCAGCCGGACGCCTGTCGCTGTGCAGGCATCACGGAGTGGCTAAAGATTGCACACATGGCGGATTGCCACAATATGCAGGTGAGTCCGCATTTTGTCATGGAGTTACATCTGCCGCTGGCGGCTGCAATTCCGAATAGCCTTTTTGTCGAATATATTCCGTCGTTGGATCGAGTGTTGACCAAGCCTCTCGAACTCGTCGACGGCTATTTTGTACCGAGCGAAGAGCCAGGGTTAGGTGTTCCCTTCGATTCAGAAAAGCTACGAGAGTTCAGGGTGGACAATGAAAATCGATAGTCATCAACATTATTGGAAGACGGATCGTGGAGACTATCATTGGATGACTCCGGACGTCCCGGTTTTGTATCGGGATTATCTTCCCGCGGATCTACGTCCGCTTCTCCTTGAGCACGGTATACAGAAAACGATCTTGGTACAAGCGGCCCAGACAGTCGCCGAAACGGACTTCCTGCTTCATCTTGCCGAAGTGGATGACTCAATTGCTGGTGTCGTCGGTTGGCTGGACATGGAGGATGCAGGATTTCCCGGGCAGTTCGAGCGGTATAGGAAAAATCCAAAGTTCATTGGCCTCCGCCCCATGCTTCAGGACCTTCCGAATGATGATTGGATTCTGCGACCGACGGTGCTTGAAGCGCTTCGGTTAGTCGCCGATAACGATTTTCCATTTGAATTTCTCACATATCCGCGGCACCTTCCATTCGTGCTCATGGTACTTGAATTGATTCCAGGGCTGCGGGCCGTGGTGGACCATATCTCCAAGCCGGAGATTCGCATAGGCAAACTAGAACCCTGGAAGGACTGGATAGCCCAGGCTGCGCAACATAGAAATCTTTACTGCAAGCTTTCGGGCATGATCACCGAGGCAGACCACCAGCTCTGGTCCGCCGGGGATCTTCGGCCGTACGTCGAGCATGTTGTAGAGTGTTTTGGAATTGACCGGCTGATGTTTGGGAGTGATTGGCCGGTTTGTCTGCTCGCTGGCAGCTATGGTCAGTCGATAGCGGTGATGAAAGAACTGCTCTCGTCTACGTTGGATGACGCCGCCGAGCGAAAACTCTTCGGGGAAAATGCCACGCGGTTCTACAAGCTTGATTCCGAGGCGAGATGACCATGGATACTGTAGGTGTCGCCTTTATCGGTGCGGGCACTGTCGCTGAAATGCATTGCCGCGGCATAGCAGCCACTCCGAAGGTCAGATTTATCGGGGCCTATGACCAGGATTCCAGAAAGGCAGAGGCATTCACAGCCAGATTGGGCGGTCGCGTCTTCGATAATCTGCAACAGCTCCTGGCCGATCCAGATGTGGACGCGGTGCATGTACTAACACCCGTTCAGCACCATGTTGCCCACGCCCTTGCAAGCCTGAGGGCAGGCAAGCATGTCCTTTTGGAAAAACCTGTCGCAGAAACATTGGAGGACATTGCACTATTGAAAGCAGCCGCTAGTCAGGCCAAGCGTATATGCATGCCGGCGCACAACTATATCTATGTGCCCTCGATACGGCGAGCAAAGCGGCTGCTTCAATCGGGCAAGCTTGGCAAGATCGGAAGCCTCTGGATTCTTTACAACATCTTTCACAGCGAACAGACAGCAGCCACCTATGGTGGAGTCTTACGTGCAGTCTGCAATCACCATGCCTATTCTGTCCTGTATCTGCTCGGGCGCCCGCGCCGCGTGATGGCAATGACCTCACGGGTGCATTATGAGAAGCTCACCTGCGAAGACCAGGCCATGATCGTCTGTGAGATGGAGAATGGCTCGATCGCAAACCTGTGGAGCAGCTTTGCAACGAACGATCCTTCAAGCGATCCTTGGATGGTCCTCTACAAGATTCTGGGAACGAATGGCGCTGTCAGTTATTCCTGGAATGAGGCCCAATTTGAGGATCAAGGAGGCCCCGCCTGGGGAATGCCCTGTTACGAAGACGGCTTTATTGGAGAGATCGATTACTTTATCAACCGCTGTGTACTGGGTGGTGAACAGCCGCTTTCCACCCTGGACGATGCTGCGGATGCACTAAGAATCTTGATGGCCGCAGAGCGCTCTGTTTCCAAACCTGCAACCTTGGAAAAGGTGATGTTCGAATAGGTGTTGCTTATTGGGCTCCGCCTAAACAGTACAACGGGAGGTAAATTTGAAGAGGAGCATCTCGATCCTGGTTTGCGTTTACCTTTTTCTGACGGATGCCGTCCTGGCGGAGGCGCCGATCAACTTGACCGTCGACACGGCATCCCGCAAATTTGCTATTCCGAACGATTTCGTTGGACTGGGCTTTGAGACAAAGAGCGTAGTGCCGAATACCTACGGAGTCTCCGGGTACTTCTTTAGCCCGGAAAATACGCAGCTCATCACCTTATTTCGAAACATCGGGATAAAGAATATTCGTGTAGGCGGCGGGACGGTGGATGGCTCCGGGAAGACAGAGCAATGTGTTACGCCCATCCCAACCTTCACGGATATCGACAATCTCTTCGAGTTCGCACGGGCCGCCGACATCAAGGTGATCTACTCGGTGCGTTTGCTGAACGTGGAGGCCTGCGCAAATCCGAACCTTGCATCGGACGACGCGAAGATTGTTCGCTACATTTGGCAAAAATACCGAGCGAGCCTCGACAGTTTTTCCATCGGCAATGAGCCCGACGTGAGCGAGTACCATTCCCGCCCCGGCCACGTCGACGACAAAGCTATCTATGAGACAACGCCCGGCACTCCCGGAACCGCATATCCTTCCTACTTCGCCGATTGGCGACATTTCAGCGTCGTCATTCACAAGGCCGTGCCGGAAGCCAAGTTCTCTGGGCCGGACACAGCCGTTTCCAGCACGAGCAGCTTCACTCCGAATCCTTCCAACGGAGTCTCGTGGACGCAACAATTTGCTCTGGATTTGAAGGATTCCGGGCCTCTGGTGGAGGCGCTTCAACACCACTACGTGTGGGGAAGTCCGGGAAATACTACTGCGCAGGAAGCCATTGACGATATGCTTTCGAGCGCATGGGACGACGATACGTCGATCGGAAGGCAACGCGCGAACAATGGCGGCACAGCGCCCTATCATCCCTATCCTTTCGTGTATACGCACGTTCTTGCCCCGCTGGTCGGTTATGGCGTGCCTTATCGAATGACCGAAGCGAATGACTGCCTCCACGGCGTCCAGGGCGCAAGCGACGGCTTTGCTGCGGCATTGTGGGCGTTGGACTACATGCATTGGTGGGCCGCGCATCACATGGCAGGAGTGAATTTTCATAACAACCCATGGATTCCAACCGACACAATCGTTCCCGACCCCAACCCATGCACAGCTTCAGGCTGCAGAAATTACCAGGTCACCCCGAAAGCATATGGGATGAAGGCTTTTGCACTAGGGAGCCATGGCTACGTCGAGCCGATAGCAATCTCCAATCCGAATAAGATCAACTTGACGGCCTACGCCGTAGGCACGACGCAGGATCTCTATGTGACGATCATTAACAAGACGCATACGACGACCCACGATGCAACCGATGCGGCGGTTGTCATAAAGGCTCTCGGCTTCAACGGCACAGAAGCCGACTACCTGGTGCTGACCGATGGCGAGCCAGGCAATGCCGAGAGCAAGACTGCTACACTCGGCGGGGCCTCCATTACCAACGACGCACCATGGATGGGCAAGTGGACGCCCTTGGGCAGCGTTGAAGATGGACGGGTGACGCTGACCGTGCAAAGCACGACGGCTGTGGTGGTAAGAATCCATGAGATCAAAACGGAAGGAAGGAGGCCTGGGGTCAGCAGCCGGACCTCACCGTCAGCGCGCTAGACTCTAGGCTCTCGTGCACATCCTCAAAACCGTGTGTTTTAGTGCGGCGTCCAGTGTGGATGAGCGGTGAAGAGTCCGGCCACGAAGCCGATCTGGAATGTAATAAACAAACCGAAAGCAATGCTCACCAAGCCAGATGCAAATCCAAGGCCACGATTCAAGGGTGCAAATCGCTTGCCCGTGTAAGCAAACGGAGCACCGATAATCATCGTGATCAGCATCATTCCGGCAATTGTCCCCAGCCCAAAAACCAGAAGATACACGATCGCCCACCGAGGATCGCGAATGGCGGTCAAGACAAGCAGAGCGACAGCCGCCGATCCGGCGAGTCCGTGCACAAGTCCAACTGCGAGGGGCCGGAGAAGTTGATACAGCCCTAACCGTTGCAGCGCAATTTGAAACGAACCTCTGGGTTTTTGGTCCAGATGCATGTGAATCTCCGGGCCGTGGCCGTGAACGTGTTCGTGAAAAACACCCTCATGTTCGTGGATGTGGGAATGCACAATTCCGACTCCGACGTGGTTGTGAACGGGCGTAAACCGATGGGTGATCCATTGCGTGATACCGGTGAGATTAAATACTCCAAGAAGAATCAGCATCATACCTACAGCTAGTTCCATCGCGAGACCAATGCGGGGCGGGATTGTCAGGTTGAATAGAATAATGGCCACTCCGACCAGGAAGATCGTGACGGTGTGGCCTACTCCCCATAACGCGCCGATCAGGCCTGCATGCCTGATGCTTCGCTGACGGCTAACGATTGTTGAAACGGCAATGACATGATCGGGGTCGGTGGCGTGACGGACACCAAGAAGAAACCCCACGCTAATCACTGCCAGCAAGTTCGTCATGCAATCTGCCTTGTCTTGAAACTTGAACCGATTTTCCCACTTCAATCCGTGCTATGCCTGCAGCACAAGCGGGTGAACTCATTGTTGAGTCGTTGTGCAAACTGCGTGTTTCACATGGATCGAATTCTAAGATAACGTGCGATGTCGGGAGCTATCGCTATCACAGTCACAATCGCCCCGATTCCTACAGCAACACATATCAGTTTCATCATGGAATCACCTCATCGAATTCTTACGAACCTTCATATTCTTACTAGGATGCACTAGCGGCTGCGTCTGAACAGATATTTTTTTGCCATCGTTCTGCCAACGCATCCGAAAGGAATTGCAAACAGTTGTCCATGCCCTCGCTTGTTTTCGCAGAGACCTTGAACACGCGCATTCCAGGCCGTACCGCCTGAATGTTTGCGTCGGCAGCCAGTTCATCAAACTCGACAGCCGCCGCCAAGTCGATCTTGGTGATCACCGCTGCGTCTGCACTATTGAAGATCGTGGGATACTTTAGCGGCTTATCCTCCCCTTCCGTAACTGACAAAAGCACCAGACGAAGGTCTTCACCCAAGTCATAGGAGGCAGGGCAAACCAGATTGCCCACATTTTCGACGAAAAGCAAGTCTAGTTGACCCAAATTCCAATCTTCCAATGCGTGCTCGACCATAGCCGCTTCAAGATGGCAGAGCGTTCCGGTAGTGATCTGTTTCACGGGCACCTTGCTGCGCGCTAGTCGCAGTGCATCGTTCTCCGTGGCAAGATCGCCGACCAGCGCGGCTACCCGATAGTGCGGCTTGAGAAGGGTAAGAGCCTTCTCGAGAAACGTGGTCTTACCGGCGCCGGGGCTCGAGACGAGGCTCACCGCAAGTGTTCCCTGAGCGCGAAAGCGATCGCGCAACGCGCGCGCGATCACATCGTTTTGCTTGAGAACGTTCTTGCGAACTTCCAACATCCGCGGTTGAAGATTCATTGCCTTAGCTCCAGAGCGGTGATCGTCAGCTCTTTTCCATGAATTACCTGGGGTGTTTGCGTGCCACAGTCGGGGCAGCAAAACCACTGCATCGATTTCAACGTCTTTGGCATTTCGCACGTCTGACAGTAAACCTCTATGGGTATGTCCTTAACCACCAGACGTGAGCCTTCGAGTAGCGTGCCGCCACAAGCTACTTCGTAGGAAAAGAGGAGCGCCTCCTTTACGACTCCAGAGAGAGCTCCGAGTTCAAGGTGGACTGCATCTATATGCACCTTGCGGCGTATAGCCTCTTCCTGCGCCATATCCACGATACTCATCGCGATAGAAAGTTCATGCATAGAGGGCTCTCTCATGGGTGTAAGACTCAGCGTCATTGAAGTGGCCGAATGCGGCAAGCGCAGCCTGGCCAAGGCTGATTCCACCGTCGTTGGGAGGCACTGTGTGGTTGATCCAAACGTTAAGCTCGTGAAGATCGAGGAGTGCCTTTATATCTTCAAGTAGCAGCTCGTTCTGGAAGACGCCTCCAGAGAGCACAACTGTATCAATCGCTCGGCTGTGGCAGAGTTGCACAACAAGCTGAACCGTCCCCGCAGCTATGCCGCGTTGGAACGCACGCGCGATTTTAGATAACGCGCGGCCGTGGAGTCGATCCTGAATGACCGCACCAAGCAGAGGGCGAAAATCAAGGTCGCCGTCGGTTGTCGGAAAAGGATATGCGTCGGAATTCGAGGAATCTCTTGCCAATTGTTCCAGCCAAATGGCGGCTTGGCCTTCAAACGTACTCTCCCTGACAAAACCCAGGAGCGCAGCCGCGGCATCGAAAAGCCTCCCAATTGACGTCGTCGAAAACGTGCGCACTTCGTGACGGATCAGTTTCGTCGCGTCTTGATACCGCGAGCCAAAATTGAAAGGGGACAGAGTTAGATTGGGCAAGCCGTCGATTTGTGCGAGAAAGCCGGCTGCGGCTTGGACTGGGTATTGCGCGGCACTATCGCCTCCGGGAAGAGCAGCCGTGCGTAGGTGGGCCACCCTCTCAAAGCCGCATTTGAGATTCCCCACGAAGATTTCTCCGCCCCAGATGTTGCCATCGTCGCCAAAGCCGGTACCGTCGAAACTTAGTCCAATGACTTTCTTGTCCCACTCGCCACGCTCGGCAAGTACGGAAGCCAGGTGCGCTCGATGGTGTTGTATCGCTCGTGCTTCCTTAACCGGGAGCGCCGCGGCATGACTCGTTGAAACATACTGAGGATGGCAATCGTGCACGACAAGAAGATCGTCGGTTTTGATGTCGTACATGGAAATGAGATCTTTGATGGTCCG
Source organism: uncultured Acidobacteriaceae bacterium (assembly GCA_963791735.1). Classification (GTDB taxonomy): domain Bacteria; phylum Acidobacteriota; class Terriglobia; order Terriglobales; family Acidobacteriaceae; genus Edaphobacter. Next base: position 180,982 of record CAWBTR010000001.1, read on the forward strand.
CGTGAAGGCTTGAAACGCTCGATAGTGAGAGAGGTCGCCAATGTGTTGGCTAACGAAGGCCTGGCCGTCTACCACCAGCGTGATCGTGTTCTTAAGGTCTGCACCGAGCGCCAAAACTGGCCGCTTGATTGGCAGTATCGCTACTGCGCCAGGCGCATACCCGCGGGAGCGACGAAGAATCGTCGGGCCGAATGCTCCAGCACGAGCGATGGAATCGTCCACACGGCGAGCGATTTGGCGTTCCCCGATGAGAAAGGCATCTGCGATTCCCGAGAGTCGCTCCAACGCGTCGGCATCCTCATATGCTATTGGCTCATTGGAGCGATTGGCGCTGGTCATGACCAACACTTCCGGAGAGCCTGCAGCGAAGAGAAGGTGCTGTACCGGCGTGTAGGGCAGCATTACACCGAGATCATGATTGTCCGGCGCGACCCCTTCGAGTTCGAGCCTGGCTCGTGCGAGCACAATGGGGCGGGCTAAGGAAGTGAGTAACGTCACGGTATCAGGGGTAAGTACAGCCAGCCTGCTTGCCACCTCGATATCCCTGGCCATGAGAGCGAAAGGCTTTTCTTTGCGATACTTTCTCTCTCGTAGCGCTGCATTGGCCACAGGGTTGCGGGCATCGCAGGCCAGATGGTATCCGCCCAACCCTTTTATCGCGACAACTCTGCCTTCACAGAGAAGTTCAGCTGCTCGCTGGATAGCATCCCAGCCACACGCGGCGAAGGTCCCGTCCTGGCGCAGAACAAAAGTCGGTCCGCAAGCGGGACACGCTACCGGCTGCGCATGGAACCTGCGGTTCGCAGGATCCTGATACTCCGAATCGCAGAACGCGTCCATCGGCCACTCCCTCATGGTGGTGTTGACCCGGTCGTAGGGCAGCGCGAGGATGACGCTGTAACGTGGCCCGCAGTTTGTGCAATTAATGTAGGGATATCTATAACGGTGGTCAGTGGGATCGAGGCATTCTTTCATGCACTCTTCACAGACCGGTAGGTCAGGTGAGACGCGGACAGTGAGTTGGTCCGAACGGTGGCTCTCTCGAATTGTGAATTCGTTCAAACCTTCGTAGAGTGCTGGTTCGACTTCAATCTCGGAGATCGTCGAGGCCGAGGGCGGCTTGCTTCGCATCTCCCGGACAAATGCCTCCATGGCTTGCTCGGATCCTTCGAGGTGAATCTCTACTCCCTGATCGCCATTGAGCACCCAGCCTGCCAGGGTATTTGCGCCAGCCAGACGGTACACGAATGGCCGAAAGCCGACTCCCTGGACCACGCCGCGCACACGAATTGAACAGGCATTCGTCATCTCTACTCGGACCCCAAGATGCAACCCCGGCCTTGCCAGCCAATTTGAATTACCTTGCCATTTTCCACCAACACAGGGACAGTGCGCACGCTGCCGTCAAGCGCATACATGCGGGCACGCGCCTCAGAGTCGGCTTCCACGTCATATTCCTGAAAGTCGCGCCTGGTCCACTCCAGCCATTCCCGCAACTCTTGCGTATACGGGCATCGGGCGCTTCCGTAGAGCTCAAGAGTAGCCACGGTTCAGCACCTCCAATGTCTCGCGCAGCACGTGATAGGCGGATGCCTGCACCTCTTGAATGCGCGGAATATAGTCGCTGCGAACAATGATGGGATGGTCTGCCAATCCCCGTCGGTAGATCTCTCCACCATCGTTGCCCAGAAGGGCGACCGTTAGCAGGTTCCGTTTGCGCGCTTCTTCAAGTGCCATCACGATGTTGCGTGAACCACCGCTGGTAGAGATTCCGATTGCTACATCCTGCGGTTTTGCCTGCGCGAGAAGTTGGCGCAAAAAGATAACCTCTGTGCCCACGTCGTTGGCTAGCGCGGTGATGTTGGCGGGTTCCATCGAAAGTGAGATTGCCGGAACGGGGCGGTATCCGGCCGGAGGAAGCACGCAGTCCATCGCCCAATCGTTGGCGTCGGTTGCAGAGCCTCCGTTGCCGAAGAGAATCAACTTGCCACCGCGGGACAAGCGCTCATTCATTGCCATGGCAGTAGCACCGATCTGTTCGGACTGCTCGGCGGCAAGGCGGCCACGCAACACAGTGTCGTCGTGCACTTTCATTTTGATAGAAGATGCGACATCGTCCACAATACCGGCGGTTTCCTGTTTCTTCTGACCAAGGAAGGGATAAAGAAATTCCGCCTGCCCCACATCCTGGCCTAACTCACGGTGTTCCAGGAAAACATGTACCGTCTCCCAGAGCGTGTGATAGAAGATTTCAACCAGCTCTTGATGTATGAAGGCATCCTGGGTTGCTGCTTTGAGTGCATAGGACCCGTTCGGTCCAGGCAGGGCGAAGGTCATCGCTCCACGCGCGTGAGCCGACTCCAAAGCTGCCCACACCTCCGGGTCGCCTTCCGGTGGGCCGAAGCCCATCACAATGTCATCGGGACAAAGAATGGCATCGAGCCAGGGTCGCATGAGCGCTGAGAGGTCGAGAGCAGGCAGAGCGCGTTTTCCAACGATGACAGGATGCACGAATTCAACGGAGACATGTTGGGCATCGGTCGAGTACGGGCCGCGTCCAAATGCCAACAGACGGCCTCCGCGTAGAAAGCGCTCCGACATCTCACGACATGCTACGGCCAATGCCCGAGCCTGCTGCGAGAAGAAGCTCACGAGGATCTCGTTGCGCAACAGCAGCCGTTCTTCGATTTGTGCTACGAGGGTGCACGTTGTTTGCATGCGAAGTCCTAACAAATCCGGGGCAGAGGATCGCCGACCAGCATATCTACGATTCGGCTGCCACCGTAACGAGTGGTAACCAAGACGGCGTTGGCGGGTTCTTCGTGAACCTGTCCGACGATCCTGGCATCTTCGCCGCCGTCCGTCTGCTGCAAGACATTCAGGGCCGCGTCGGCATATTCGGGCGAGACGACGGCGAGAAACTGACCTTCATTCGCGATGTGCAGGGGATCCAATCCAAGGAGTTCGCAGGCGCCGCGAACAGCATCGCGCACGGGAATCTCCTCTTCGAGCAACTCAATTCCCAGGCCGCAATCGCGCGCCAATTCGTTGAGAGAGGTCGCGACGCCTCCGCGGGTCGGATCGCGCATCCAGCGAACTCCCGGGCCACACTCCATTGCGAGCGCTTCCACCAAGGGAAGCACCGACCGGGTATCGGAACTCAGGTCCGCTTCGAGATCGAGGTCGCCACGCGCCAAAAGTATCGTGATTCCGTGGTCGCCGATCGGGCCGGATAGCAGTATCTTGTCTCCCGGACGCACGGAAAGCGCATCGACTTTGACGCCTGGCAGAGGACTGCCGATGCCTGCGGTCGTGATGTACATGCCGTCGGCCTTGCCGCGTTCGACGACCTTCGTATCTCCGCCGCACATCGTAACGCCTGCTCGCTTGAGCGCTTCGGACATAGCTCGGACCTCCGCTGCGAGGACAGATGTCGGAAGCCCTTCTTCGAGAATGAAGGTCACGACCATGGCACAGCCTTTGGCTCCGGATACGGCGAGGTCATTCATGGTGCCGTTGACGGCGAGTTCGCCAATGGAACCCCCAGGAAAACGCAATGGCTTGACGACAAAACTGTCGGTGGTGAAGGCCATCGGATGTGCCGTTGAATTCCAGATGTGCGGCATCACTGAGTGGTTCAAGCGAACCCGGAAAGAGAAGTGGCGCAAACAGGCCCTCCACGAGTCTGCGGCTGGCCTTGCCACCGGCCCCGTGTGCCATTTCAATCTGGGGATCGCGGAAGCGCACCACCGCTGGAGAGCTCTCGCCTGAGCGTTTCAGCCTTCAGGCTACGGAGGCGATCCTTGTCACCAGCGACTTCCGGTACTCGTAGTTGTAATATGCTGCGCATGAGCCCTCTGACGAAACCATAAGCGCGCCAATCGGATGTTCGGGAGTGCATTCTTTTCCGAATAACTTGCATTGTGCCGGCTTCAAAACACCTTTAAGTACTTCTCCGCATTGCGCCGACTTCGGGTCGGCTACGCGCGTCTCCGGGACAGCAGTAGCGCCGCTCGGCGTCCCATGCGGCGTATTTGTCTCGAATGCGCAATGCCGATTGAGAGATAAATCCGAGTCCGCGCCATTCAAAATAAGGACGCAGCTCGAAGACTTCGGCCATCACTTTAAGGGCCGCGTGATTGCCCTCCCATGGCACCACTCGCTTGTATTGATTCTCAACCTTTGCTTCGCCCGCATGCAGCTGCTGCAAAAGCATAACGATGGATTGCAACAGATCCAACGGCTCGAAGCCCGAGGTAACCACCGGTTTGCCTTCGTTCCTGGCAATCCATTCATATGGCCTGCAGCCGATCACCGTCGAGACATGCCCCGGACCGATGAATCCATCGAGACGCATGTCTGGAGAATCGAGAATCGCGCGGATCGCAGGGACGATAGTGACGTGGTTGCAGAAGACAGAAAAATTACTGATGCCTTGAGCTTTTGCGCTCATGAGCGTGAGCGCCGTGGAGGGCGCCGTCGTCTCGAATCCAATTGCAAAGAAGATTACCTCTTTCTCGGGATATTTCTTCGCCAACTCCAACGCATCCGCAGGTGAGTACACAATGCGCACATCGGTTCCCCGGGCCTTGTGTTCGAAAGGACTACCTTGCGCTCCTGGCACGCGCATCATATCGCCAAAGGCCGCGAAGATGATGTTCGGATTTCGGGCGATGGCCAGCCCATCGTCGATTCTTCCCATCGGCAATACGCAGACTGGACAACCGGGGCCATGAATCAATTCAATATTTGAAGGGAGGATATCTTTGAGCCCGAAGCGGTATATGGCATGTGTGTGGCCTCCGCAAACTTCCATGATGCGATAGTGTCGCGCGGGGTCGGCCAGACGGCGAATCTCTTCGGAGGCTTTGGTGATCAGCTCAGGATCTCGGAATTCGTCCACATATTGCATGTTCGATCTCCCCCTTAGACGTTAGACTTTCTATTCCATTGGGTCGGGCTATCATAGCCCGCATCGTTTTCCAAGCCATACCCCCGAACCTCTTCCATGGCTTGTTCTGTTTCGCCAAGCGCTCGAAGCAGGCGCATCTGCTCCATCGCATCCTGCTCGCTAATCTTCGACATTGCAAATCCAACATGGATCAGAACCCAATCGCCCGCCTTCGGCATATCATCTTCGAGAAGTCCGAGCTGGACTTTGCGTCGAACTCCGGTCACCTCTACGATGCCCATATGGTTCTGCTCGGCGAGCAACTCGACGATCTTTCCTGGTATGGCTAGGCACATTGTGTGACTTCCTTCCCGGACGAACGATTCTCCAACATGAAGTTCATATTTGTCACTCCTGCTCCCGCGCAACCATCTCGAAAGAGAGCTTCAATTCGTCTTTGAGTTTTATCGCTCCCCCGGCTACGGAGATTAGTTTGATCTGGTAATCAGCTTGCTTCAGAGTGAATTCGCCCGATGCTCGTAGCATCGTTCCGAAAACAGCGATTCGCGCGGTCACTGGCTGTCGGCATGTAACGCCGTGGAGAGTCAAGTTTCCATCGAGAGTGGCGGAGTATAACGAATCTCCCAGTTTGGTGATCGATATCACGGGTGCTTCGTAGATGATTTCGGGATACTTGGTAGTCTCCAGTACCTGCTCGTTCATTAGCCGTTCAATTTCACGGCGATCCTTGTCCGAGATATCGTCCTGGACACTCAACGAAGCGGTCTTAATTCTCATATGGAATCCGCTGCCCTGAAGCGCCTCTGGGCTAAAATGCACGTCGCCGCTAAAGTTGCGGATTCCGAGTATCGGATTGTGCCCCACCGCGGACAGTATCCCGGTGGCAAAGGCTTGCGCAGTGAATCTGCTTGCCTTGGCATCGACAACGTAATGAGCAAGAGTAGCCTTTGCAGTTTCCATTGAACTTCTCACATCCTTAGGTCTGCCACCCCTGACGCAATCAGGGACGAGTCCCCGTTTCGTTCTGGCCCTCTTACATACCTCTCAGTTTGAGATAACGCTCTATATCCGGCATCACTGTCTGGGCCAGATTCCCTACTCCAAGTCGGGACATATAGCGGCGGATGAAGGGGTTGGAGAGAATCAATCCCGCCCCAAATACAACCAGGGCCACGCCTCCCAACATGTAGAGGGTGTCTTTGTCGTTGCCCATTCCATTTGTGGTTTCCGCGAGTTCCATTGACATGTCAATTCTCCTCTTGTCGTAATCTTCGTTATTGTTTACCTGAGGCCGGCTAGCCATCCAGAATTCCTTTCACCAGTGACTCGGTAGTCTTTACTGCTTCCTCTACCGCAATCTCCACTGGTTCGCTTAGACCCATATGTCCTTCGTCCCCTCCCAAGCTGGCCGGTTCGCATCCGATCAACAGAACTCGTTTCAGCGGCCCATGCATTGCGCTCGCCATGCGCAGAACATTCATTGGATGCATGCTATGCGGCTCAATGAAATTGCCAGGTGAATCGGAAACTTCATTTGCATCCAGCTCGACGACGGAAACCGTTCCCGGCGTTTGTCCATGGGGATAGGCGTCAATGAGAATAGTCGTCTCATAACCGTCCTGTAGCGCGTAAACCAGGTCTAGGCCGCGAATACCAAAATCAACGACTCGCACCGCTTCCGGCAGTGTGCAACTGGTCAGACGACGCGCGACTTCCACTCCGAAGCCGTCGTCCCCGAGGAAGATGTTGCCGATGCCTGCGATGAGAATACTGGGCTTCAGCACATTCGTCTTCTCAACTCGTCCCTCTTCGGGGAGTGGCTCGATCTCCGACGGATTGAAAAAGAAGCGGTGACCCGGCTGCCGCATCATTCCCAAATCACGCCCGGGATCAGCTTCAACAACCACGCAGATATGTTGCTGGCCTTCGTAATCCTGTTCGATGCTCTCTACAATCGCGATCTGTCCGCGCAACGCGATGTCCAGAATGTCTCCGCCGTCTTTGGGACGCAGGCGCACGCGATCGCCCGTCTTGACCTCAATTCCGTCGATCACAACATGATCCGCCTGCGCCTTATCTTCGAGGAGGTTCCATTGCCACTGGTTCATCGCGCCTCCTCCTTGAGTGACGTAAGGCCGCGCAACACACCATGAAGCTTCATGAATTGTTCTTCCGACATGCTCTCCGTGCGTTCAAGAATCTCCCGTGCGCGGTCATCGCATTGCCGTATTTCGCGCTTCTCATCGTCAGTGAGGGTAAGGATGCGAAGGGAAAGGATCTCATCGATTTCGGTTGAGTCAAAAAGATTGCCTGCACTCTCGGGAGCGATCTGTGGATGGTCGTACAAGATAATGGGCGACGATAATACCGTCTCCGCCTGGTCTCCAACCAGGACTGGCCATGTGCCAATGTTGCTGCATTGACGGACGAGATCTTCGAACTCCACAGGAGGATCGAGTAAAGAGAGAAACTCACCGCGCTCGACGCCCAGGATAGTGTGAGCAGACACTAGGGAAAACGCGAGAGCGTCTTTACGGATCGCAATTTCCCGAGAAGCAAACGGAGTTTGATTCTGGAGGCGCACCGCAACTTTCACAACACCGTCGTGGCACAGGGTCGAATCGAACTGAACCGATGCCATCAAGGCTTCCCACTCCCGCACAAGCACACCAACTGCCCGCCCCTGTTCGTCACGCAGATACTCGAACTGTCTTCCCGCCGGGAATGCAAGGTGCAACGGCGAGAAGGAAGAGAGTACGCTCGGATCTAGCGCGACGGAAGTATGCTCTCGCTCCACCGCTTCCTCCCAGGGCTGATAGGCGCGGCCACCCACTTCGAGGAGGTCAACTGGTTCGAACTCAGGTTCCACGCCTTCAGGCTCTCCTTGTCCCACAGAACGAAGCCTGCCAACCGAGCGCCGAACGATCTGCAGAAAACGTATCTTCACGATGAGTCGTGTGGAAGGGGTTGTCTTGACCAGGCACTCCGTCTGCATCATCCATGCCTCAGATCCCTGCTGCTGTTCGCAATAAGACCGAGGGCAAAGCACTCCAAAATTCCAGCGCTGCTGATTTTTGACCGAGGAGGGCCGGTACGGATACAGCATGTATCCCTCGTAGAGCACCGCCTCAGCGATCTTTTCCACCCGGTCCAGATTCACGATTTCACCACCACTTCTTCCGCGGGGAGTACTTCTTCCAGCGTCTGCTCCCAGCTAGGAATGCAGTGCTGCATCTTATAGCGATAGAGCCGATCAAAGACGTCCCGGCGCAAACTGAGCCAGACACTGTTGGGGTAATAGGAGTCCATCATCTCGCGCCAGACCTTCAGGGGAAGCTTGTATTTCGCCTCCTGCTCCCAGGAGATGGGCGCGACTTGCAACCCACTCTCCGGTGGCGCATAGAACACTGTGCCACTAAACATGACGTTGAGAGGGATGTCCCCATTCGTAAGGCCGTCAAAATATTTGGTGGCGGCAACATTGAAGTCGAAGGTGCAGGGCACGTGGAGATCGGTGATGGTACTTGCGCCGGGAAAACTGGGGACAACCATGTTGAGATTGGTCCACAGCAGACTTCGCAAGGTTTGACTCCATCGGTCTGGCGTGCCGAAGAGATCAAGCATGCGCTCCTGTTCCTCTGGAGCGTAGCGCCGGTGGGTGACTTCAATTTGAATCTGACAACGCAGCGCGATGGTATGGATGGTCTCGTCGACCGCGGCGTTCTTGATCTGGAGCTTAAAAGCGAGCGTGGGCACTGCGGCGAATGGAACAACGCTGGCTCCCTCGATCTGAAAGCTGAGGTCAGGCATTGGCATCTCCGTTCACCACATCCGCTTTCGATCGGAGATCAGAGAAGAACCGTGCTATTTCCGTCCACACGTCGGCTCCTCCGGAGAGACCTTTCCAGTTAGTGCGAATCAGTCCAACAAGCTTGTAGCACTCATCGATGGGGGCGATATAGTATTCGGCGCTTGCGATCCCATGAGCGTGTCCCACGCGATTGACCAACAGGGCCTCAACATCCGGTTTAAGACGGCTTAGCGGCCGATTGTTCGCCGCAATTTCATTCCAGGCTTCGAGCGGCAGCAGCGACTCGACTGCGCCGGCCGGGCTGGGATAGAGTGCAATCACCCTGCCCTCGATGCTCGAAATAAAGAAGAACGCCATGTTGATCGGAATGAGCAGACTCTCCCACTGGCCGTCCATCATCTCGAAGTCGGTTAAATGCTGAGCACGCCTGGAGACGCGTTTGTACTTTGACTTTTCCATTCCATCGAAGAGCATGGCACACGCGTCGCAGGCGCATAGAATCTGGCGTGACGAGAGTTCCACCAAATGAGAATGCTCGTGCACCAAGCCAGCACTGCACAGCTCGCACTGCTCCAACGGACGTGTGGCTGCGCTCCGCACGCGGGTGAATTGACGCAATGTTCCGAAGGCCTGCTCGAAGGCTGGTAGGGTTTCTTCACGCATCTTGAACCCTCTCCACGATCATCGATGACGATTTCAATCGGCACCTTTACTTTCCAGCGGGTGCATGATCGACGCAGCCGTTGTGAAATGTTGTCCCAGCAAGCTCTCCAGTGAGACAAAGCCAGCAGGTGTTGGTTCCTCCAACCCGAGAATCTCAAGCGATGTCACATCTGGAGCGAACTCATACATGCCATCCTCAATAATGGACCGCAGATCCCGAGCGGAACTTCCACAACTGTGGGCAGAAGTGGCCAGCCGTACTTCCACGATGCCCTCGTATACCCGCTCCAGCTCGATTGCGCAAGAGAGTTTGCGCAGCCGAGGACGTATGCGTTCCACTGCCTTTTGGACGCGATCTTCGAGTGGATCCGGATGAAGGGAATAGAGAAGCAACAGATTGCCGACGATGGAATCCTGGCCTAACCGGTCGATGATCCCTGGCGCAGCATCTCCAGAATCGAAGACAATCTCCATCACCCGTTCCAGACCCCTGCCATGGGCATCCATCAGGAGTTGAACCAACTCCTTGCCTGCGGTCTTTGCGGTACTATCCGGCAACTGGTCAAATTGTGCGACTAACTTACCGAGCTGCCGGATTTGTTCCTGGAATTCTTCGTCGTAAGCCACACATCTCCTTTTGATCGTCGATCAACTTCGAGTACAAATCATTGCTGGATACCGAACATTGGGGAGTGGCTTGTCTCCAGCACTTTTCCATTCCCCAGATACATGTGCACGCCGCAAGGCAAACACGGATCGAAGCTGCGTACGGCCCGCATAATATCGATTCCCTTGAACTTGTCCGGCCCGTTTTCCTCGAAGATCGGGGTATTTTGCACCGCATCTTCGTAGGGTCCCGGAGTTCCGTACATATCGCGAGGATTGGCGTTCCAGGGAGTAGGTGGATACGGGTGATAGTTGGCGATCTTGTGATTGCGGATCACGACGTGATGCGACAGCACTCCACGAACCGCTTCATGGAAGCCGCAACCGATCGCTTCCTCTGGCACCTTGAAATCGTTCCAGGTTTTGGTGCGACCTGCGTGCAGCTCGGCCAGCGCCTGCTCGGCGAAATGAAGAGCACATGCCGCTGCGTAAGCCTGGAAGTAAGTGCGTGCACGATCCCGTTCAATTGCGTTGCTCCACTTAGGAATCTTCCACTCGAGTTCCGTCTCTGGCTTCGACATGGTCTTTGGCAGGTAGATTTTGACGCTGTGCCCAGCTGCCTTGACGTAGCCGATATCGACGGTCCCGGCCAGCGCAGTTGCCCAGAAGCGCGCGATCGGGCCGCCTCCCGTATCGAGGGCCAAATAGTCTTTCGTCCGCTTGTCGTACCAGCGGGGTGACATCACCCAGGTGTACTTATCCTTGAAGTCGCGTTTCTGTGGTTTCGGGAACGTGCTCTGATTCCAGGGATGGCGCTGATCCACCGGATTTCCCAGGGGATCTTTCCTAACGAAGGTCTCGGAGTTCTGCCAGTCGTCATAGTACGAGCTGCCCAGCAGGATGCGAATGTTCAGGTTGATGTCCACCAGATCCGTCGTTACCAGCTCGCCATCGACAACTACACCGGGTGTAACAAACATCCCACGGCCCCAGTCCGTCATATTTTCGTAGGTGTAGTCGCAGACGTCGGGGTTGTTGAACGATCCCCAACATCCCAGCAGAATCCGCCTGCGGCCGACTTCTTCATATCCCGGAAGAGCTTCGTAGAAGAAGTCGAAGAGGTCGTCGTGTAGCGGTACGACCTTCTTCATGAACTCCACATACTTCATCAGACGGACGATGTAGTCCGTGAAGAGCTGCACCGTTGGCACGGTACCCACGCCTCCGGGATACAAAGTAGAGGGGTGAACGTGACGTCCTTCCATGAGGCAGAACATCTCCCGTGTGTAGCGACTCACTTGCAGCGTCTCGAGATAGAACGACCCGGTGAATGGATTAAGGGCCGTCATGATGTCGGCGATAGTTTTGAATCCGTGCAGCTCCGCATGCGGCGCAGCAGTCTTTGTCGCCTTCTCCCAAACGCCGGGGTTGGTCTCCTTCACCATCTTTTCGCAGAAGTCCACGCCAACCAGATTGTCCTGAAAGATGTTGTGGTCGAACATGTACTCCGCAGCCTCGCCGAGGTTCACAATCCACTCGGCAATGGCGGGCGGGCGCACGCCAAAGGCCATGTTCTGCGCATAAGTGGCGCAGGTGGCATGGTTGTCGCCGCAGATCCCGCAGATGCGGCTCGTGATGAAGTGCGAGTCACGCGGATCCTTACCCTTCATGAAAATGCTGTAGCCGCGAAAAATCGAAGAGGTACTGTGGCATTCTGCAACCTTGCGTTTACCGAAGTCGATCTTTGTAAAGATGCCGAGGCTACCGACGATCCGTGTAATTGGATCCCAATTCATCTCTACTAACCTGTTTGTTGAGGTGGCATCCTCTTTATGTACGGCGGTCATCGTGCCCATCGTGGTGTCTCCTTTTGTTTCGTTAGTAGGAACTGCTGTTGTAGCCGGTAGTCAGTTCGGCGCGAGAATGTCGCCACTTGGGCTCTTTGTTCACGGTGTCGTTTGTCATCTTGCGCAAAGCCCGGATCGCCGTCCCATAGATACCGATCGCGCTGCTTGACAGCTTGCCGCCTGGAGGCTCGTCCATGAAGGGCATGAACTTGTCCGGGAAGCCAGGCATCGTGCAGCCGATACAGATGCCACCAACATTGGGACACCCACCGATGCCGGCCATCCAGCCACGTTTGGGTACGTTGCAGTTCACCACAGGTCCCCAGCATCCAAGCTTGACAATGCACTTTGGCGAGCCATAGGAAGTGGCGAAGTCGCCCTGCTCGTAATATCCAGCACGGTCGCAGCCCTCATGGACTGTTTTGCCAAATAGCCACGTCGGACGTAACTGATCATCCAAAGGAATCATGGGGGCCAGCCCGGCTACCTGATAGAGGAGATAGAGGACAGTTTCCATGAAATTATCTGGTTGTACCGGACATCCCGGAACGTTCACGATAGGCAGACCGGCCTTCGACTTCCAGTCCCAACCCAGATAGTCCGCGAGTCCCATGGCGCCCGTCGGGTTGCCCTGCATCGCGTGAATACCACCGTAGGTGGCGCAGGTGCCGCAGGCCACGACAGCGAGCGCGTTGGGCGTCAGGCGATCGATCCACTCATTCGTGGTAATCGGCTGCCCAGTTTTGGGATTGGTCCCAAGCGCCGCCCAATAGCCTTCCTTTTTAATCTTTTCATTCGGGATGGAGCCTTCCACGACGAGGACGAAGGGCTCGAGCTGTCCCTTTTCCGCCATGTAAAAGTGCTTCATGAAATCATCGCCAACTTCGTAGGCGAGTACGGGATTGTGCAGGTGAACCTTTGGGAGGCCGGGAATCGCTCCCAGAAGGACATCCTCGATGCTTGGCTGCGTCGCCGCGGTGATTGATACAGAGTCTCCGTCGCACCCCAGACCGGCGGTGATCCAAAGAATGTGCAGTTCAGCCACAGCAGGTTTTTTCTGCGTGACCCGACCGTAAGGTGCAGTTTCTTGAGCCATAACCTGGGTTCTCCTCTTCGGAATACAGGCTGGTCTTGCTTGAAGATTGTGAGAGGCGTCATGGGACGCCACCTGAGACGTAACTGCAAGACTTCTCAGGCAGTAGAGAGGGTGCGAGGTTCAACTCGCAAGCGGGACAGACCCTATTTTTTCCTCATACTTAATACTCCAGACGAGGTAAGGGATTTCCCGATTCCGCAATGTGCGAAGTTTGGATCCTTGAGTGGGAGTTACAGCGCTCTCAACCCGACTTCTCGTCGATCTTCCACTGAATTGCATGCTGGATCAGTTCGCGCCCGCTATGTAGCGAAAGCTTTTCCTTGATGTGGGCCTGATAGGTTTCAACTGTCTTAATGCTGAGGTGCAGTTCCTCGGCGATCTCGCGCGTGCCGCGGCCTTCGCCGATCAGGCAAAACACTTCCAACTCGCGGTCAGAGAGCGCGGAGATTCGAGATTGAATCGCTGCAGAAGAGCCGCCGATGTATTGTTGAAGCAACTTGTTGGCCATGCGATCGCTCAAATACACTTCGCCATTCAGAATCCGGCGCACAGCAACAAGCACCTTTTCCGTGGCCTCCTGCTTCATGATGTAGCCGTTCGCCCGAGCACGCAGAGCACGCTCTGCGTAGATAGCCTCGTCATGCATCGAGAGAATCAGCACTGGCAGATCCGGATAAGATGCCCGAATGGTCTTGAGCAAGTCCAACCCGTCGGGGCCGTTGAGCGAGATATCAACGATCAGAATGTCTGGTTTTTTTTTGCTGATCGCCTGCATCGCACTCTGCGCCTCTTCGGCCTCGCCACAGACTTCCAGATCCTGCTGCTGGTTGATCAGCAGGGCCAGGCCCTGTCGCAGCAATGGATGGTCGTCGACCACAAAGACGGTCTTCTTGGCCGAATGCCCGGTTTGCCTCAGAATGTTTGTCGCAGCCATAGACTACTCGCCAGGTTTAATTGGGAAGGTGCAGGTTACGGTCGTTCCCTGGACCGGGTCGGGCGCAACCTCAAGCGTTCCACTGATCATGCCCGCCCTATAGTTCATAATGTGAAGTCCCATGCCTTGACTGTTCCCACGGTTTTCGGCGATGCCGGCGCCATCATCTTTGATCAACAACGTGCCCCGGCAATTTTCCGCCGTCAGACGGATGAGGATATTGTGCGCATGACCATGCTTGAGAGCGTTGTTCACCGACTCCTGAGCGATATGGTAGAGATGCGTGGCCACGGCGTCGTCGTAGATCAAAACGGCAGTTCCGCACTCGAAGCGACAGGATATCCCAAAAATATCCTCTACCTCAGTAGCCCAGAGCTGTAATGCGGACATCAATCCTTGTGCGTCGGAAACAACAGGAAGCAGGCCTCGGGCCAACTCTCGCGTCTTGTGAATCGCCTCGTTCACCAGCCGAACGATCTTGGCTGCATCCATGGCGTCGGCCACGCGTTTTTCCGTCAACTTCGCTTCGTGAACTTTGGCCATAAAGGCGATACCCGTCAGATGCTGCCCCAGGCCGTCGTGCAGGTCCTGCCCGATGCGTCGTTGCTCTCGTGAGCTGATGTTCAAGAGAGCCTTCTCTAATTGCTCGCGCTCCGTGATATCGATACCGGTGGCAATGATGTAGCTGGGTGTTCCGTCATGGCTTGGCAACATGGTGCTTGACCAGGCGATAAGCCGTTTCGTTCCATGTCGGGTAACCCAATAGCTTTGGTAGTCTTCAGGAAGCAGATCCGCGCTAAGTTGGGAAAAGATCGACTTGAATCGTTCCACTTCTTCAGGCACCAGGAAAAAATCCCAAATATGCTTGCCACGGACCTCCTCCAGCGAATAACCGGTAGTCAATTCGCACGCTCGGTTGAATCGCATAATGCATCCATCCGGATCAAGGACGACGACCAGCGCTCCGACCGTGTCGAGGATGGCAGAGACAACGTTGCGCTCCTGTTGAAGCGCCTCCTCCGTTCGCTTTAGATCGGAGATATCAAAAGCGACTCCGTGTATAAACCAGGGTTGGCCATCTGGCCGTCGCATCATCTTGGCGTCGCAGTGAAACCAGATTACCCGCCCATCACGTGCGATAACACGATAGGACGATCGCAGCGGCTTGCCGGAGAGAAACATCCCTGCTGCCTCAAGACTCCAGCGCTGTTTGTCGTCAGGATGAATATGTTCATACCAGCGAATGGGATCCTCCAGCCATTCATCCCGCGAGTATCCAAGCGCCGCCTCGATCTGGGGGCTCACGTAAGCCTCGCTGATGCCGCGATCCAGATAAGCCATGAAAACCACAGCGGGAATCTGTTCCAGGAGCGCGCGGTACTGGGCTTCAAGGCTTGAAGTCTGAGCATCCGCTGACGGTGTTCGTTGGCGAGGATTGGGGGGTGGAGTTTTGGGCAGGCCGCTAAATAGGCCGGCCAACTCTACCAGCACGGCCTCCGCTTCGACCAAATCTGGTAACGGCGTAATGTTCTCGTTCTCCGGCTTGCTGGGTTCCCAATCGGCTTGTGCAAGCAAAGCCATCCCCCCTTCATTCGGCAGCGGCCTCGGTGTCAGAACTATTTGCTAGGCCGAGCACTCTGTTGCCGCCAGCTTGGCACCCTGTTGAGCGATGCCTGTGTGAACTTGCGCAGCGCATGAATCGCCCGTCCATAAGTCTGAACCGCTGTGGAGGACAACAGTGATCCCGGCGGCTGGTTCATAAACGGCATAAATTTATCCGGAAATCCGGGCATCGTGCACCCAATACAAATGCCGCCCACATTGGGACAGCCGCCAATTCCGCCCATCCAGCCACGCTTGCCAACATTGCACTGAACCACGGGTCCCCAGCAACCCAGCTTTACAATACACAGCGGAGATCCGTACTCTTCTGCGAACTGCGCCTGCTCATAGTAACCGCCACGATCGCATCCCTCATGCACCGTGCTTCCGAAAAGCCACGTGGGGCGCAACGCTTCGTCGAGAGGGATTATAGGTGCACGGCCGGTAGCCATGTAAAGCAGATACAGCAGCGTTTCCATAAAATTGTCTGGCTGGACAGGGCAGCCGGGAACACAAACGATAGGGATTGCAGCCTTCGACCTCCACTGCCAGCCCAGGTAATCGGGAAGCCCCATGCATCCGGTTGGATTGCCCTCCATCGCATGAATTCCGCCATAAGTAGCGCACGTTCCTACCGCGATCACCGCCCAAGCATTCGGCGCAAGTCGATCAATCCATTCACATGTTGTAATTGGCTGCCCAGTCGACGCGTCGGTGCCCAGAGAGGCCCAGTATCCCTCCGGCTTATTGTTCTCGTTCGGAATGGAGCCCTCAATCACAAGAATGAAGGGCTCCAACTTACCCTCCGCCGCAAGGTGGAAGCGTCGTAGGAAGTCGTCGCCAACCTCACAAGACAGAAAGGGGTTGTGGAAGTTCACCTTGGGAATCCAGGGAATTCCGCCCAGGACGATGTCCTCAAGGCTGGGTTGTGTGGCTGCGGTCATCGCGATCGTGTCTCCATCGCAACCCAGGCCCGCAGTAATCCAAAGCACATCTATTTCGGCAATCGGCGGCGAATGTTGATCCCAGCTATCCACAGGCCCCCTTTCGATTGTGCTCCGGCACTACGAATCATCTTGTGCTCGAAATAGAACTTCGGCAAGTTAGTTCAAAGTGGTGCCGAACTTTCCAGCGTCAGAAGATCGTACCAAAGGGGGTCACGACCGCTTCGTGGATGCTATCGGTTTGGCAACTCGTCTCGTCCTTCCGTGAGCACGAAAAGAGATTTTGCAAGATCGTTTGGCCGTTCTTGTATACATGCCACTTCTGCATCTTTTGGAATCTGTAAGTTACAGATTTTCATTGCCATAGGTAAATCACCACAGAGCTCACTGATGTTCTCCTTTGACCCACCGACCCACGCTACTCAGAAGTACAGAGTGAGCATCAGCCCCAACTGGTTCAATTGTTGATTTGGGCTTTTCCCGGTATTGTTTTGATGTTCGTAGTATGGATTGAATTCTACGTGTTTCCCGATTGGCATCACACCGCCGGCATAAATTGCCGTGTCGCTCCACTTTCTGTATTCGCTCTGGTAGAAAAACTCCGCGCTGGCGTAAGGTGACAGGCGGAAGGAGCGGATTTTCACGGGCCGTTCAAACTGCACGCGGTTGCGATATTCCCACGAAAAACTTCCGTTCCTCCAGTCGAGGTCGGCGCGGTTTCTATCGGTGAGAAGCAGCTTACCCTTCACGGGAAAGTTAAATGTCACAAAAGGCTCCAGCCGCTGTTTCGGGGGAGCGTCGGGATAAGGCAGATAGCGATAACCAATCGAGAACACGATTGGTGTTCTCTTCGCTTCGTCCAGATCGAATTCAGTCGCACCCTTCAACCTGATCCAGGGCTTCAGATAAAAATCAATGCTGGGGCCTATCTCAGCTGTAATTGGGTCGCCGCCTTCTCTGGTCTCTTTTGCCTGAAACAAAAGTCTCGTGCCCGATTTCATCTTGTAGTAAGTGTCGACCTCGGGCAGCAACTCATCAGTCTGTGCGCTGGCGTGGAACCCCGGCACCAACACGAGTAGCGCGAGCATTGCCAACAGGCTTCGAACGTAAGACATCATTCGGCCACCTACAGGATCTGGAGCGCGACGCGCACTGGTGTACGTCTAGCTCATTTTCTGCCTGCGAATCAACTGCATTAGACACCAATACCTTGTACGACTTGTCTAGGAGGCTGCCCTTTGGCCGACTTCCTTGCGAGCCGATCGGGCTGAATTAGGAGTGTTGGCTACTTCGGTTTGCCGAGCCATGAGTATTGCCAGGCCAGAGAGACACTCTGGTAGTTGCCGCCGAAGCGGATGTAAGTGCCGTTGCTGTAGCTGAGTTTCAATGATTGATGCCCGGAGAAACGAAGCGCCCCTGTTCCTCCTATGCGAGAACCGACCTGGCGTGTAGCCGGGTTGGAGACGCCGTTGAGGCTGGTGGTGCCGCCGAACCAGAGGTTGCCGTCGAGCGAGACCCATGTTCCGGGTTTGAAGTCGTAGCTGAGGTGTCCTTGGAATGATCCGATGGAATCTTCGGATTGGCTCTGAGTGCCCGGGAAGTATTGGTTGTGTGAGAAGTATTCGGGGTTTTGGGTGTAGAACCAGACCCCGCCATATGCGTCGAGCACTATATTGTTCCAGCGTTGTGAGTAGCCGAGTTCGGGCTTCACACTCCAGCGGTTGGAGCCCCAATTGACCAGCTTGGTGGAATCGTACTGACCGGTCGGGGCGATTACTTTGACACTCACGCCGATAAGCGTCTTCTGCTTCCATTTGGAGAACTCCCGCGCTTCCATCGCACCGCCGCCCTTGAGGTTGACCGACAGGCGATAGTCGGAATCGAGCAGGCCCGATCGGTAGATCATCGACGGTTCGCCAAGCACATCTGCCTGGAAGTGTCCGACTGCGTAGGGCAGCGATGCGGTAATATTCGCGGAGTGTCCGAACATGTTGAACGAGTGGTAGTAGCTGAAGATGGGTACGTTGTATTTGCCGGTGGCACCGGTGATCGGGATTGCACTGGGGAGCGACAATCCGCCGTCGTAGAAGGTGTAAGTCAGCGTAATCGCGTTCGAGTGCAAGGGCGTAATGACGTAGGCCCGGGGAGCGAGATCCTGGGCAGAAAGAAGGAGCGAGCAGGTTGTCAGCGTCGCAGAGAGCACGAGTTTGCGAGCGAGCGTGCATGAGAGAAACGACGATCCGTTGAGCCCGGGCGGTCCGGAAGAACTGCCCAATGAGGATGAACTTGGCCAGCGTCTCCTTCTATGGCGTGTAGCTGCACGTGTTGGCGAAGCCGCAGCCTTCATACGAGTTCTCAAAGCTAATCCGAATCATGTGAACCAAATCTCCGACGGGACCATAGACTGCGTTATAGCTACTTCATGAAAGCTCACGCGCTTGAGATGCAAAAAGGATTTCCCCTGAGCCCACGACGCACAAATTGAAGGATCTCGACCGTCGCCTATAATGTGTCGTTGCTGATCACCAGCTCCACGAACGCTCTCCAAGTCGGCGTGTTCAAGGACTGAACGCTCTCGTATTTCTAGACGTGCTGGTAATTGGCGTTCTGTATCGCGATGGTCATCTGCTTGCTTTTGCCATTGATTGTTTGCATCGCAGGATAACTTGGCCCGCCGGGAATCCGGGAGAATTGCACATCAACGGTTACAGCGTCGCTCGGATCACTTAGGTAGGTCGCAATCGAGACGCTTTGCATGCCCCCTGCGGCGGGATTGACTGTCACAGTCATCTTGTCGCCCTGCTTGACGTAGTTGGAGATCACGAGCTTAGACTCACCCGGAGCCCCTGCAGGTCCCATCATGATGTTGCCCGAACCTGCAGCTTGCTGGATCAACTCCCTATTCGGCGGCATATACTGCGCGATTAAGGCCTTAATCGAGTTCGCATAGTCCTCGAACTCATCTGTTTTCTTGGCAACGACGTGCTGCCTCAGGCGTCCGCCACTCGGTGGCGCCGGAGGCGGATCCAGAGAAGTCTTTTGAGGCATGCCGTCAGGTCCCGTCACAACCTGATCGTGTGTGACCTTCTTCACTTCACCCTTGATACTGATTGTCGTGGTTTGCACATACGTGTATTGCGCCAAAGCCTGCTTGTTCGCGGCCGCGATTTGCTTCAAATCGGCGACCTTTTGCTGCAACTCAGTATTCTGTGCAACAACAGGTTGAGTAGCCACCGCGCCGGTGACAAGGAGAGAAAACGCCAGACAGGTGAAGTTGAATCTAGAGTGTGAATTCATCTTCGTCCACAACCTTTCTATTCCTTCTGTGGTTATGCAAACGTCATCTTAGGACGCACCGACCTCCTTGGCCACTGTCAAAACTCCTAGTAGGCACGGGCGGTTAGCGGCGGCAGATCGAAGCAAAGGCGCGAGATTGCCAGTGTAAATTTTTCTCGTAAACAGGTATTTTTGACAGTTCTCTCCTTCCGGTGACGCACGTAGACTTTTTGCTCAGTTCGGGCCTCGCCGTCAACCGCCGCACAACTGGAGGAAGAGATGCTAACCACTTTAAGATCGCGCAATTCACGAGGGTTCACGATAGCTATCAAAGGCCTGCTTGTCGTAGGCATCGCATTGCTCGCCGCTCATCCCGGATTCGCCAGAGACAAGTATGAAACCATCGAGGCTCAGGCCTTTGGCACCGGCACGCAGATGGGACAAAACATCGGAGTAACACTGAACATCTACGAATTCTCAACCCCGGCCGACAGGGTTACCCTCCTCACGGCCTTCGAAAAAGCCCAGAACCAGGGTCTCGTCAACGCGCTCCAGAGGATGAAGGCTGTAGGTCACGTCGAGATCACCGGCACGCTCGGCTACGACTGCGCCTACATCAAAATGACGCCAACTCCTACTGGTCGCCATATCGTCTTCGTCACCAATCGTCAGATCCGCTTTGGGGAAGCCTTCTTCGACACCCAGTCTCAGTCCTTCAACCTCACCGCCGGCATCCTCGAACTCAACGACCAGGATAAGAGCAAGAGCACCGGCACCCTATATCCCGAGGCGCAGTTGATCCTTGATAAACAAGGACAGCTGCAGCTGGATTTGAGTCAGAACCCGTGGAGACTCTCTGACGTCCTCGATTGGCCGGGAACCGCTGGCACCAATTAATGAGTCCAAGGGACGTCTGCCACTACACGATTAGTTCTTAATCAACCATGCGGCGGAAATCGCCACGATATTTTCCCTGACTGGCACTTTTGCTAGTTTGCCGCAGGCGAGCAGATGGCTAGCATTAGTTGATACATATCCCGCGCCAACTGGTTTGAGGGACTTGTAGACGAGGGCTCTCGACTACCGTAGCAGGAAGTAGAACCTGGAAAATACGGAGACAACCAATGATCTTTCGCATCCGGTTTGGACTTTCAATTCTTGCGGGTTTCGCTCTGGTGACCGCGTCCACGCTGCAGTCGCAACAGAAGGGACAATATGTGCCGGGACAGTGGGGTCTCAATGCTGGCGTGATTCCCCAACCAGGCTTGTCCTACGCCAACATGACTATCAACTACTCCGCCAGCCAATTGAATAACTCAAGTGGAAACCATCTTCCAAACGTCGCGGGGACTTACGGGTTCTGGGCGAACGAGAACATCCTCTTCTATGTGCCGAAGGTTAAGATATTCGGCGGATATTTTGCGCCATACATTGCGATAGTCCCGGCGAGTGGTTCTCTGGTAGCAGACATATCGGGAACCAACCTCGGCGCCAGCGGCGGTGGATCAGGTCTTGGCGACACCTGGGTCCAGCCAGTGAATATGGGGTGGCATCTTAAGCGCGCTGATTTCAACGCCGGATACGCTTTTGTGGCCCCTACAGGTCGATTCGTTCCGGGAGCAAGCAACAACGTCGGCTCCGGATATTGGGGTAACGATATAACGACGGGCACTACGGTTTACATCACCAAGAACAAGGGAACCAGTGCAAACCTATTCACCGACTGGGAAACCCATGGGCAAAAGACCGGTACTAATCTAACGCCGGGAAAGGCTTTCACAGATGAGTGGGGGCTTGGACAGGTCCTTCCCTTGAAAAAGGACTTCAGCAGACTTCTTCAACTTGGCTTGATTGGATACGACCAGTGGCAGGTATCGAGTAACGGTGGAACGATAGGCCCCGGCCTGCCCGCGAGTGCTGTTCCGTTCTACTCCGTTCATGCGATCGGCCTGCAGAGCAATTTCATCCTGCCACCGAAGAACCTGCTCTTCTTTTTCAAATACGAAAACGAGTACAGGGCCTTAGCCCGCCCAGAGGGCCGTACGTTCGTGTTCGGCTTCACCTGGACATTGCGGATTCCGAAGCCCACACCTCCACCAAAACCGTAAAAGTTTGCGGGCCGACTATGTTTGAGAGAGGACGGGCATCGTGCACAATCGATCAACAAGAGCACTTGAAGTTGCGCTGTCGGCTTCGCATCGTTAGGACGACTATGAAGATCCGAGCTGCACAATCAATGTTTCTCCTTTGCATTTTGGCGGTTTCCAGTTACGACCATTCACAAGAGCCTCCGAAACCTGACAAAACAGAGCGCCCAAAACTTGGTCTTGTCCTCGAAGGCGGCGGCGCGCTGGGCCTCGCTCACATCGGAGTCATAACGTGGATGGAGGAACATCGCATTCCCGTTAGTTATGTCGTGGGAACCAGCATGGGCGGTCTGGTCGGAGGAATCTACGCAACCGGCCGATCGCCGGCCGAGGTCAGGCAACTCATCAACGGGATCGATTGGGA
The DNA here is from genome assembly GCA_963791735.1 of uncultured Acidobacteriaceae bacterium. Classification (GTDB taxonomy): domain Bacteria; phylum Acidobacteriota; class Terriglobia; order Terriglobales; family Acidobacteriaceae; genus Edaphobacter. The sequence continues at coordinate 203,184 of CAWBTR010000001.1, forward strand.
CCAGGTGCTAAGCGGAGTCGTCCCCTTTCGGGATCTGTCCTTTCGACGCAAACAAGACGCTCACGACTACCCAGGACAACTTGAATTCGGTTTGCGTGGTGGGTTGCAGTTTCCTTCAGGGTTCAATACAGGTCAGGAAGTGAATCTGGTTCTCGATAGTGTCGCGCTTCCATATTCAGAGATAGCAAGCTTTAACGATCTCCCGATTCCGTTTGCCTGTGTGTCCACCGATCTTGTCTCCGGCAAGCCACATGTCTTCCGCGACGGCTCCCTTGCACTGGCCATGAGATCGACCATGTCGTTACCGGGTATCTTCACGCCAGTCCGATCTGGAAAAAGCCTCTACGCAGATGGTTTCCTGCTCGACAATCTCCCGGTAGATGTTGGTAAACAAATGGGGCCAGAGGTGACACTTGCGATCCATCTGGAAACTGCTCCACTGGATCCAAATACGAACCTGTCAAGTTTCGGTGTACTGGGTCAATCGATCTCCGTCATGTCCGCCGTGAACGAACTTCGTTCGATGGAGCAGGCGGACATACTTGTCACCGTCCCGCTGCAGAAATATACCTCTCTGGACTACAACAAGGCCGATGCCATCATCAAGTTGGGATACGACGCGGCCGCCGCCAAAGCCTCTGTATTGTCTGCTTATTCAGTAAGCGAGGCCGAGTGGGAGGACTATATTGCAAAGCGAAATGCCCGGCGAAAGACGGCGCCAATACCAAAGTTCGTCGAGGTCACTGGTACTTCTCCAGCGATGGCAAAGGCTATGGAGAAGCAGATGTCTCCGCTGGTAGGGCAGCCTGTTGAACCAAAGAGAATCGACGATGACATGATGACCATCGTTGGCATGGGCCGATTCGCCACTGCTACGTATTCGATGACGGAGAAGAACGGCGAACAGGGTCTCCAGGTTCAGGCTGAGCAGAAGTCATACGCTCCCCCCATCGTACGTCCTCTCATTGTGATTGACGGTTCCGAATACAACAATGTCCTCTTCAGCATTGGGGCCAGAATCACATTTATGGATGTGGGGAGTTATCGGTCGGAGTTGCGCAACGACGTCATCCTCGGATCGCAATATCTGTTGGACAGCGAGTACTACCACCCATTCACAACAACCAGCAACTGGTTTATTGCGCCCAGACTGGGATTCAACAGCCAGCAATTTAACATCTACTCCGAGTAACACGCTGCAGGCCAGCTACCGCTTACGCCAGGCGCTCGGCGGCCTCGATACCGGATATGCGTTCGGAAGAACCGGCGAGTTTCGACTGGGTTACGAAGGTGGCTATGAAAATGCCACTCCAGTGATCGGGAACGTCACCAGCACTCCCTACGACTTCTGGAACGACTGGCGATGTCAGGATCCAGTACCAGCTGAATACACTCGACGACCCCGTCATTCCTCGCTCTGGCGTCAGCCTGCTGATGTACACAAAGGGGTATAACACGAATCCCGCCGCCCCGGCACCCTTTCCACTGTCAGAGATACAGGCTGAAGCTTTCTTCCGCTTGAATGCCCCGACATCTGTTTTTGTAACCGCGGCTGGCGGCAGCAGCTACGGTTACAAGACTGGATTACCGGCATTCTCCCTCGGTGGTTCGCGTCAGTTGGTTGCGTGGGGCACAAATGAATTACTCACAAACCAATATTTTCTGGGGCAACTGGGTTATATTCGGGAGTTGGTGAAGCTGCCGCCGTTTTTGGGCAGTTCGGTTAACCTTCTTGGCATATTGGAGCTGGGGAAGACATACAAGCTTCCAAACTGCTCCCAAGCCCGCCAAAACTCCCAGGTGGATGTTGCAGGTGGGCTTCTCGTGAACACGATATTTGGTCCCGTTTTAGTCGCCGGCACGGTGGGTGACTATGGCCATGCGCGTTTCTATTTCCAAATTGGCCATGTCTTCTAAGAGGTTGAGACATCACACAAAACCCGAGATATGCGTTGCCTGGGTCCGCCCACATACGATGTGGGCTAGGATGCCGGAAGTCCGCACGGCATGGAGACAGGACACGCTATGAATATCAGGGCGATCATTCTCACCTCGACTCTTCTTTTTTCTCTTCCCCTACTTGCGCAGAAAAGCGACGACATCCTCGTGATGAAAAATGGCGATCGTTTTACCTGCGAGATCAAGGGGCTCAGCGCTGGCGTCTTGTCAGTCAAGCTGAGCTACGTGGATGGCACAATCTCTGTGCAATGGTCACAAGTAGCCCAGCTGGAGAGCAATCGATTGTTTCTGGTGAAAACAGAGAGTGGCGTGGTGTATACGGGCAAGCTGTCAACTTCAGGAGAATCGGACGACCCGCCTATTCAAATTCAGCTCGTCGCGGCACCGGAAAGGAAAGTGGAGATCCCACAGCGAAAGATCATCAGCCTGAGCCAAACCTCCGAAAGCTTTTGGCATCGATTCAATGGCGCGGTTAACACCGGCCTCCAATATTCGAAAGGGAATGAATCGGTCCAATTCAACGTGAGTTCCCAAGTGGCGTATAACAGAGAGCGCTGGTCGAGTCAGGCTAGCTTTAACTCCTCATTCGCATCGAGTAGCGGCGCCAGCCTCTCTACCCGGAACCAGACAAATCTAAACACCTTGAAGCTCTTGCGCTGGAACAACTGGTTTTACGCTGGCACCGCGTCTTTCCTGCAAAGTTCAGTGCAGGAGATCAACCTGCAAACAACCCTCGGCGGAGGAGTCGGACGTTATTTGAAAAATACCAACCGAACGAGCATCTACGTCCTCGGAGGCTTAGGTTGGCAGAATGTCGGCTACAAGCAATACACAGTTGATCAGGGCACCCAGAATACCGCTATTACTTTCGTTGCTACCGAAATCAAAGTCTTCAAATTCAAGAAGACGAACCTGGATATCACAGCCAATGTCCTCCCCGCAATCACAGGACCCGCACGTGTCCAATTCAATACGAACGCGGCCTACTATATCAAGATCATCAGCGATCTCTCGTGGAACTTTTCGTTCTATGGAAGCTGGGACACTCACCCTCCAGCTACGCTGCCCGGCAGTGATTACGGCACGAGCTCAGGACTCAGCTGGACCTTTGGCAATAGGTAGGGAGCTATCGAGCCAGATATTTGAGCGCATCTCGAAGCGGCGCACTCGACGCATGGATCAGTCCGCTAAAAGGTGTGTTCATTTCGACGATCAGGAAAAATCCGCCGGAAACTGCTGACGCGCAGACAGCAAAACTGGCAATAACCGCCCAATTTCGAGGTGCTAGAAGCCCGAAGCTGGCAAAAATGATGGTGGCCCATGCGACCTCGACGATCATCAAAGGGACTGCAGTCGAGCTCCTTATTCTCGAAGCGCTCTTCCAGCGCATTTGCCCTAGGTCGATGGCCATCCCGAGAGCTAAGCTCCTTTGCGAGCGCTGGTCCTCATCTTTCGGCGACAGCGCCTGAATGTCGTTGTAGAACTCAACTCCACCTTTATTTTCCGGGGCCCAGGTTGATGCTTCTGATCGCTCCTTCGGCCAAACGTGGTTAAGCAGGTCGATGACGTTGTTTCTCAGTGATTCACGCGCTTTTTGTGCCTCGGGCCCGTAGAAAGCCAATACACGATCAAGCATCACGGCTTTCGATGCCAGTAGAGCCACGTCCTGCTCTTGTGTGTCAAAGGTAGTTTTACCGGAGGATAGCTGCAAACTGAGCAAAAGAGCGAACATTGAGGTCAGCAAACCGACACCCGTTCGCACGTGAGTTTTAGTCTCCTCCTTGAATTCGCCGGCTGGCAGAAATTGCCTGCAGTAAATTCCGAGCATGGCGCCACCAAAGGACAGAGAGAAAACTGAAACACTGATTTCAACCGAAGTCATACATCACCGGCTTTCGAAATTCCAAGGGGCTGTCGAGCTTTTCAGGTAGCAAACCTGTAGTCACCATAGCCAACAGTGGAGAGATAGCCCTTTTAAGTTGCTTCCAAGAGTACTAACCCAAATACCAGGCGGGCTACTGGTAAAAGTAATAGTCGCATCGCGAGAAGCAGGAATCATTCGTCTTCGCCAGTCGGTAGCCGCTCGCGCGTCAGCCCGACCGCGAGCTGCCGCATCCATTCACGGACGCCGGAAACAACAAGTTCAACGCCTTCATCTGGATGCCTCCGACGGACCACCGCCGAAGACATCCAGTCTTGCAATCGATCATGGGACTAGGCGAACCGTCAGAACTTCATGAGGATGAAAGGCTAGGTGGATTTGGTTACCCGTGACGTCCAGATCGTGCAGATTATCTTCAACCGAGTTACAAAGACTGGCGGAATGGATCGTGGTTCGGGGAACCCGGACAGTGCCTTCAGCGGGTTGACCTGCTGTCTCCTGAAGACGCAGAACCGTTCCCTTACCATCCTCGGCGAGTTTCCAGTCGACGAGCACGACGTTCGCTGCGTTGATGTCAAGAAAGCTCGTTCCCTCCGCCGGCAACGGTTCGTCCGGATTACCTGCCTTATCCTGATTGATGACCGAATCGAACGCGGGCGCTTCCATACTCTCCCAGCCTAAACGGCTGAGAGATGCCTGATCGAGGTGGTCTGCACTGGTGAGTACATAGCGAAAGGTAAAGTTTCCGCCCTGTCCGGCGCGGTAGTTCGTATGCCAATAGTTATTCATCGCATAAGAAAAGATGGTGGAGGTTTTCGGTCGAAACTCGCCAGGCCATTCTCCGCGATTGATGTCTCCGAAGCTTGCGAGCGACGCGTCGAGCGGCGCAATCCCTACGGCTAAGTGAGAATCGTAGACTGCCATCCATTTCTGGATGCTGAACCATTCAAGACTTGCCCCCTTCAGGAGATCATGCGACGGATTGACCCAGCCCTGCTGCGTCGCATATTCGAATTCCGGTGATGTTACGGCCGCGGGAAATGCGAAATACACCGCCTCCTTCTCGTTCGTGTATGTTTTTTGGACGTTGTAGCGGAACTCGATCTTCTTCTGATTGTCATAAAGAAGAATCTCCAGACCGACCTCAGGCGTATTTACATCCGAACTGCGCAGCTTGATGGAGTAACCCCATGCCGTCTTTTGTGCACCGAGATACTTCCCGTTTGTTGCGGGGTGGATCTCCAATTTTGCAATGGGCAGAGCTTCAAAGGGATGAATCATCCGGGTCAAGTCATTGTGGTTGGGGTTGCCACCAGTCACGTAGAGATACTGGCCAAATCGATATGGGCTGGTGCTGTCGACCAACTCTCGCTGCAATTGCTTGTCGAAGATGCTCTGGATAGAACCGCTCTGAGCATCGACCGTAATTCGGTAGTACTCGTTCTCGATGACGGGATTTGTCTCAACTGCAGCGCGCGCAGCCGGAGAGTTGGAGCCGGCGCGAATCTGGAAGCACTTGTACCCCACCGGAGGCAAGTCGCTGGCGCGAAAGCGTACACGGAGGAAGTTCTCCTGCTCCGATAACACTTCCACCGGAATGTTTTGATGAGTGGTCAGATCAACAAGTTCCTCGTTCTTACGCAGGTCGGTCTCTACAAGTGCATCGCGCTTCCAGTTGAGAGTGTTGAAGACGACCAGTGTCCGAGCGGGAATATGAATCTGTTGCGCCAGCTGGCCCAAAGAACGGTTTGTAATGTCCTCCACCTCAAACCTGCCCTGCGTTGCGAAATTGTCCTTAACCGCCAACTGCTTCACGGCCTCTTCGCTATCAGGTTGGCCTACGGAGTTTCCAGCACCCCATGTATGCTCAGCAAACAGGAGAATGTTGTTCCACGCATCTGCAAGCTCTGCCTTGGGTGGAAAAACGTCAGGGTTTACAACGTGAGTTACAGTAGAGACGATCTCGGAAGACAATACATCGCTCTGGTTTTGTCTATCTACCGCAGCATAATAAGCATCGGAGCCAATGCCATCCTCCCAGTATGGTCCCATGTCGCCCTTGTAGGTGGGTAGCTCCGCGCTGTAGTGCTTATCTAAATAGTCGAAGAAATCTGCGAAGGTAGCATATTGCAGCTTCGGATAGGCATACGCTTGGTTCCATGTGACGGCCAACGTTGCTACTTCTGGATGCAGGTCCGTATTCTCCGCCTGCGCGCCGTACATCAAAGCGGCATCCGGCTTGTAATTAGGCCTGTCATACTGCCCGAGAAAGATCGGCAGAGATTCATAAATCGATGTGTTTTTCGGATCGCCACCAAACACACTCCCCATCTGCGCATAGCCCCGCGAGTACCAGAACAGGACCTTGTTCCCGTCTGGCCCCTCCCACCAAAAAGGAGACTTTTCATTCCACTGCTCGTGAGCCAGGACCGGCGCCCTGTCGCCATTTCCGGCCACGGCCCAGTACTTGATTCCTGCGCTCGCCAAAACAGAAGGATAGGCTCCTGTATAGGTCGGAACATCGGTAGTCGTCGCATAGTTGAACGGCAACTTATATCTCTGGGATAAGCTCTTCGAGTAATAGAGGGAGCGATACAGCGTCTCCAGCGATGCATAACCGGTCAACAAGTTAAAAGTAGTTGGCAGGCAATCCGATCTTGTCTTCGCGAATCAGGCCAAGAATCTCATCTCGTTGTGACTTAGACCGTGTCTCCAGCAGTTGTTGCAGATTCCACGAGCCATCGGTTGCAAACCGGAAGTCCGGATATTTCTTGATGAGGTCCGCCGTTTTTTCGAGAGTATTCGCCTGGTTTTCGGCAACCTTTCCCTGGTAATCCGTATACCCGATATCGACGTGCGTATGCGGCACCATAAATACGGTCCACTTGCGCTCGGGCGTCAGGGAGAAGTTGAAAGTACTGTGCTTTCCTGCGGCGACCTCGAGGTGACCCGTTACTGTTCCACGCCATTCCGGAACCTCGAACTCTAACAGTTCTTCCCCCGAATCCTGCCTTGCAGAGATATTCGCGGTATATCGTTGTCCATCGATCATCAGTGCCGCGGTACCCGACGGATTCGCCTGGCCAAATCGCAGGAAAGCGTCGACTATCTCAACCAGATGACCATCCTTCTGCCGGTAAAAGATCGTCGGTATTACATCGCTATGGATAGCCTTCTCGGCATAGGTCGCACGAAGATCGTTTGCCAGGCTGATGAAATCGTAAGCAACTGTCCCAGAGGGTAAATTCACTTCGGAATTGGCAGCCTTAGGATCAGCCAGCGACAGAGTCAGGTTGTTCGCGCCCTTGGTCAGGTACCCCGCAGGAAACTCAATCGTCACCACATCTGTGGCACGAAACCTTTGGTCGCCTATGGTGAGCTGCTTAGGGTGCAGGTAGTAGAGCCCCTTGTGCCCGTTGATTTGAACCTGCAGAGCAGGGATGCCTGGGAACGTGGTCAGTGCCGACACTTTTAAAATAAATAGACCGTGGGGATCAGCGTCGAGGTTGAACTCGACCTCGTAAAGAGATCCGTTTCCCTGCTGACTGGGCCAATCCTTGGCCCAATCACTTTTGCCTACCTGGTACACCACATGAGCGCTCGGGCCGGCTTTGAACTCGTGAACAGATTGATCAAATTTGCCAATCTCCCAAATCGTCTTTGTCTGGCCAAATCCTGGCACGATAGATAACAAGACAGAAAAAGCGAGGAACAACAGAACAGCGGAGAGGCGCTTCATTATTGATGTAACTCCTGTAGGTTCGATTTCTATTCTTTCCTGTTCAGAACACGGGACTGACTCGACTATCTCTTCCCCCTTCCGAAGATACAGCATGGAGCTTCACAATCCGCGATCATGAACCAATCACATTCCAATCTTCTTCAACACGCCGGATTGGAAGCAGTAAGCTTCCAGTCTTCCCTGCCTCTTCGATCCATTACTCGCGGGCCATTACCAAAATCATTGCCCTCAATTCGATCGAACCCCCTGGAACGATCCCGTCCCTCCCCGGTCGTGAAACGTCCCATTGAACGTATTTCCCTGCACCACGCCATCGACCCGCGGCCCATCGACCCGCCCACGAAACGTCAGAACATTGCGCGTCTTCGTACGGACCACGAGATGTTGCACGTCGATTGTGCCTTCCACGCCCCCGGACTGATTCGGCCCTTTGAAATGGCCGCTGATCATCGTCCCATTCTGCTGCAGTTCGAGGTACTTCGTAGACGTCGTTCCATTCGGATCCTTGCAGTACAAAGTCCAGTTACCCGCCGCATTCGCCGGCTGTTGTTGCGGCGGCGGTTGCTGCGCGAAGGTAAAACTCCCGACGAAAATCGCCAAAGCAAAACCAAACACGAAAATCCTGACGCCGGATCTCTTCACCACATCCTCCCAGGCAATGCAACGATACAAAAAATCTACAGCAATCCCGGAACTCTTTCACCTTCGAAAACGCATCCGCACAGCGAAACGAAGACAGGATAAAATCCTCATCAAATTCCGAATTCCGAAGATTGCAGCCCCAGACAGTTCATCGAAAGGACACCTTGCGGCCATGCCGAACCCATCACCTCAAAGTCCCTTCCGCCGAACCCTCACCCGCCGCTCCCTTCTCCACAATCTCGCCGTCACCACCGCCGCCACAACTCTCAGCCCCGCCATCCGCGCCCTCGCGCAACGGCAATACGGCGGTTCCACCGGCCAGCAACGCGGCGAAATGGGACGCCTCGCCGGAGAATTCCGCCGCCAATTCTCCGTCCCCGCCACCTCCATCGCCATCTCCCGGAACGGCCAGTTCGTCTACGACCAATCCGTCGGCATGGCCGACCGCCAGCACCTCACCCAGGCCACCCAGGACTCCCTCTTCCGCATCGCCTCCGTCACCAAGCCCATCACCTCCGTCACCATCTTCACCCTCATCGAGCAGGGCAAGCTCAACCTCACCGACAAAGTCTTCGGCCCCTCCGCCATCTTCGGCATCAAGTACGGCAAGCCCCCCTACAAGCAGGGGGTCACCGACATCACCGTCGACCATCTCCTCACCCACACCTGCGGCGGTTGGCCCAACGACGCCAACGACCCCATGATGCACAACGACGGCTGGGATCACACCAAGCTCATCGCCGAAACCATCGCCAACCAGCCCCTCACCAGCCTGCCCGGCACCCACTGGGCCTACTCCAACTTCGGCTACTGCATCCTCGGCCGCGTCATCGAGCAGATCACCAACCAGCCCTACGACGCCTACGTCAAAGCCAACATCCTCGCCCCCTGCGGCATCTCCACCATGCAGATCGCCGCCAACAAAGAGAGCCAGCGCGCCCCCAACGAAGTCGTCTACGTCGGCCAGTACGGCGAAGACCCCTACAAGCTCAACGTCACCCGCATGGACTCGCACGGCGGATGGATCGCCTCCTCCACGCAACTCGTCCAGTTCCTCAACCACGTCGCCGGAGCCCCCGGCATCCCCGCGCTCCTCAAACCCGCCACCATCAAAATCATGACCACCCCCGCCCCCGCCTACCCGCAAGGCGACGCCCGCTACGCCCGCGGCTGGATGGTCCGCAACAACGGCGCCGGAAACTGGTGGCACAACGGCAGCCTCCCCGGCTCCACCACCATCATGGTCCGCACCTCCACCGGCTTCTGCTGGGCCGGCCTATGCAACACCCGTTCCCAACCCTCCAACGAAATCGACGCCGCCCTCGACCAACTCCTATGGAACATGGTCCGCACCGTCCCAAGCTGGAACGCATGAGGATCACGACCTATCAAATCATCAACGGCTTACTGTGTATGAGCATCCTCAACTTGTCTGGGCAACAAACCCTCTTCTTGTAAAAACCTGTTCATCATCAAATCGGATACTGTATCTTCTCGCAGTTGATCGATTACGCGCGCCAAGGATTTGCCAAAGCGTCTCTTTGCCCATTCCTTTTTGCCTTCATCATTCCGGAGATGCTCGAATGCACGCCTCTCTTCATCTTGATAGCCCGGATGTGAAGGAGTCCGTCCGTATTCGTCCAATGTATATTTCCAACCTGTCTCTCAGGGTAGAGTGACTCTTGATCAGCAGCAGCTATGTATTTCCTTGCCCAGCGTTTGAGGATGAGATTAATCCGCAGGACTTCGTATTCCTCCAATTCGCGGCCAAATTGTATGTCCGTCAGATTCACCATAGTTTGCTGAAAAGTTCGAGGATTGACGCGTCGTTCAGTGGGGTTATTCCACGGATTTCGCATGAGTTGTAGGTGAGTGATGATTAGGCACGAATCCCGACTGAGAGGGAAGATCGTACGCGTCCCAACCATCGGAAAGTCTTTGATCCCTGGGTACGAATGACCGCCGGGAATTATATTGCGATTGAAAAAAGTAACAGGGACATCGCTGACAATGAACTTCATAGCAGACTGACGTGCGTGAACGATCTCCCAGACACCTTCAGTCCACATCGTGCCAAACTGCTGGAATAAATGCTGCATCGCAAGGAGAGCCATGTTCTTGTCGTGCAACCGCAGGTGCTTTGCTAACCAATCCAGCCCATGAGGAGTTCGGAATCTTTGAGCCCCGAGGTAGGCGAGGATACCGTGAAACGCTTCGCGAGTGCCGTCTTTGAGACTGTCATAGTGGCTGAAGAACTCCGCAGCAGCTGCACCCCTCTTGTCTACGACCCCAAACAGATGCTTTTCGAGCAAATCTGTGGTCTCGCTACTAAATCTTAGTGAGTAGAGATCGGTGGCACAGAAGCAGCGAGCCGGCTCCCAAAATCGCAATGCTTTCTTTTGCTATTGGAAACCTTCGCCAACGACGATGTCAGGTTTAAGATCGAGATAGCAGAGAGTCTTCTGACCAACCGGAAGAAAGCGCTTCTGGTACCAGCGCGGAACATAATGATGGATATGCGACTCATCTGAAACCATCGTTGTCTTCAACCGGCGTCCTTAAGGTCTTATCGATGATAGTTGATCGCTTTTTTACAGGGCTCGGCTGGGTGGCCCACCGTCCCAAGCTGGAACGCTGACTATAAATAACGATCAGACACAAACGCAGTTCTGACACTACTTCCGCGTCATCCGCAGCTCTATGAACATCCGCTCGTTCCCTTTGTCATCGATCGCAAAATGACGATGGAGGAGAACGCGGCCGTCGCCCTCGAGATGCGCACGGGCGACGGTCTTGCGTCCAGGACGATCCGGGTCGAGAGGCGTGGCCCACAGGATGATGTTCGTGCCGTCAAACGTTCCGTCGCTCTGGCGAATCGACATCGTTGTCTGCCGCGAGTCGAACCACACGGTGGTGAAGCGATTCGTTTTGGAGTCGAAGCCAGAGATTCCGGTGCCGGTGCTCTTCGTTCCGTCAGAATCAAAGAACGTGAAATCCGACTCCAGAAACTTTCCGTCCTGCGTCATGTACTGCTTACACGTGCCTTTCGTCACGATCGGTTTTCCGTTCACAGGGAAGAACGTCTTCACGACGTCCCATTCACCTGCAAATTGCGCGAGCAGCTTCTGACCGGCACCCGGCGCGTTTGGCGGCTCGTATTGATTGTGGGTTTGCTGCGCTACCGCCGCAGAGGCAATGAGCAATGTCGCGAGAATCCATTTTTTCATGGCACGAGGATAATACGACGAGTGGCACACATCCAACCGCCGGCACAAAATCGGGTGCCCATATCTCGATTTTGAGATGTGGACATTCGTGCGAAGCACGAACCGCTTTACTCCACACCCGAAGCTTCAGTCGGCTATAAAGCAGCCGAAACATGCGTGATCATTTTATTCTTATTTCCTTAAAATATGGTTGACTAGGAAACTATTTCTATGTATATTGATACTGGATGGAGAACTGCAAATGCCCCAGGCCCAATCAAATTCCGGAAAACCCGTCGCCACCCAGCTCACCGCCCACATCGGCTTCTGGATGAGGCTTGTCTCCAATAACGTCTCCCACGCCTTCGCCCGCAAGCTCGAGACCAGCGGCATCACCGTCGCCGAATGGGTCATTCTCCGCGAGATGTACAGTGGCGACGACACCACCTCACCCAGCGCCGTCGCCGAGCTCACAGGACTCACCCGCGGAGCCGTCTCTAAACTCATCGCCCGGCTCCTCGAAAAGAAGCTCGTCACCCGCCGCGAGTCCGCCACTGACCGCCGCTATCAGGACATCGAACTCACCCCCGCAGCCATCCACGTCGTTCCAAAGCTCGCCCGTCTCGCCGACGAAAACGACAACGAGTTCTTCGGCGTTCTCTCAAAATCCGAGCGCAGAACCCTTACCGCCCTCCTCAAAAAAACCGCCGCGCTCCACAAACTCACCAAAGTCCCCGTCGAATGAAAGGAAAGCCATGAACAAGGCAATTATTCAGAACCTGATCGACAACGCCCTCGCCAGAAAGATCACATTTTCTCAGATCCTCGCCACCCTCGCCACCGAAGAGGTCGAGTCCTACCACGTCGACTTCCTCCGCGATGAGTACCGCTACTACGCAAAGAATGGCGAATCCTATGTCACCGGAGTCCCGCTCATCCACGACACTGTAGCGCACGAGTTCTTCACCGAAAAGCTTCAGGACATCAACCACAGAGTCCAGACAGGCCAGGCAGGCTACCCCGACTTTGTCAAAGAGGGGGCCGCCGCCGGCTGCGCCTATTACATCGTCTACGTCAACGGTCGCAAGGTGCTCTACTTCGGCCGCAACGGCGACGAGTACATCCAGAACCTTCCCGCCCAACGATAGCAACAGGAGAGAAAATGAAAAACATAGCCCGATCCGCCATCAAATCAGCCGATATTCAGGCCACGCCCGACAAAGTCTTCAACTTCCTCGCCGACCCCATGAACTGGCCTCAGTACGCCGTCGTCAATCTGCGCTCCGTAAGCCCCGGCAAAGACGGATGGTTCAAAGCCGTCACCAAATTCGGGGAAGGGGAGATCAAGGTCAACGGCGTCCGTGAGTTCGGCATCCTTGATCACACCTGGAAAGACCCGCAGGCAAGCTGGCAGGTCTACGCTCGCGTCGTCCCTAATGACGAGGGCGCTACGGTCATGATGACCCTCTTCCAACCCCCGGTCATGTCAGACGAGCTCTTCAATCACAGTATGAAAGAGATGGACACCGAGATGGCAAAGTTAAAGGAAATCATGGAACGGAACTGAACGAAGGATGGATGGCCCACATTTAAATTTGGGTATCCCATCTTCGCGACGGTTTCATCGTCGGCGGGTGGCCCACATCTGACAGTCGTCACAAATCGGGTGCCCATATCTCGATTTTGAGATGTAGGCATTCGTGCGAAAGCACGAACTACATAGACACGAGCTGCTGTCCGCCGTCGATGTCGTAGGTTGCGCCTGTGAGGGCCGTATTCGTCATGATGTGTATCGCAAGCGCGGCTACATCAGCAGGCTCAACCACGCGCCGAATGGGAAGCTTTGTCCGTAGCTGATTGCGGCGGTCTTCGATCTTCTCTCCAAGTAGGCGCGCAGACAAAGGTGTATCTACAAAACCGGCAGCAATGAGATTAACCCGAATAGGCGCTAGCTCGAGTGCAAGGTTCCTTGTGATGGCCGGAAGAGCAGCGGTTAGCGCCGAGATGAGGACCAGTCCCGTTGCCGTGCTGCGGCCGCCTACGCCGCCCATGAAAAGAAGGGTTCCACCCGGTCGGACTTTATTTCGAGCGTCCCGCGCCAATTGAATAGGGAGCAATAGGTGGGACTCGATATCTTGGCGAGCCCTCTCTAAATCGAAATCTGCCAGCGGCGGATAATAAGGTCCCGGGCCAGTCACCAACACATGGTCTACCGGGAAGGGCAGGTCATCGAAAAACTTGTCGAGAAGCTTGAAGTCGGTAGCATCGAACGCGGCAATACGAATTGCATCGACCTCTTTCGCAGCACGCTCGAGCGGTTCAGGATTTCGCGCCGTGAGAATCACCTTAGCGCCCTCAGCATGTGCTCGTCGGGCAGTTTCAAGACCAATGCCAGCGCTACCGCCGATCACAACAATGGTTTGGCCACGTAGCGTCGATCCGTACTGACCGCGGGAGGTAGTTTCGTTAATCATGGGTTCTCCGTAGTTTTGGCTGACAAACGTCAACAATCACTCCCAGCGACCGACTGACGACGGGCTGGGTGGCCCACATCTAAATTGGGTGCCCCATAGTTTACGCGTGTGGGCGGGTCGCCCACATCTAACAGCCGCCACAAAATCGGGTGCCGCATATCTCGATTTTGAGATGTGGGCATTCATGCGAAAGCACGAACCGATACAGCATGTCGCCAAACGAGCAAGACCTGATCGCTCACGCCACCCTTCGAGAGCACGTCTACACTACCAGTAGCGGCGAATCCCTCCGGGTCATCCACCGCTGAGAAACCCAAGGACCACCCATATGCAGCAGCCCTTGCCTACGGAAGTCCCGACGCTCACCGCTCCGAGCTTCTATCTCACCGCTCGCCAGCCGCTCCGCCCCGGAGCCATCCTGCTCGCTACCGTGGCTGCGGTCGCTGCTCTCTCCTCGGTGCTCTATGCCCTAAGTCACACCCGAAGTGCACACTTCACTTCCAACAGCTCCGGCGCTGCCCGTTCCGCCGACGCCAAATCTGGAGCCGCCCCCAACGACGACAAAGATGATCCAAACCAGATCGACACCATCGTTCTCGGTGATCCCGCCGACGCTCCCGTACCCGCCCGCAAGGGCGACCACGTCAGCCCCGTTCACGCCACCATCCTCGTTCGCCTGCCCCGCTACGGCGATCAGGTGGGCCTCATCCCCGACACCCCCGCTGGCCACCTCCTCTACAACTGGCTTGCCGCCTTCAACCAGGCAAGCTATCCCGCGCTTGGCAACGCTCTGCCCAATATCGCGCTCGCCTCCGCGGCCGCTTCACAGATGGAGCTCCGGCAGCAGACCGGCGGCTTCAGTCTGCTCTCGGCCAAAGAGGTTCAGCCCGGCGTCCTCGTCTTCCGGCTCCGCGACCAGACTCCCTCCGCAACCGAAGTCCTCGGCACTCTACAGGTTCTTCCGAACTCCACCCCGGCCAGAATCGCGAGCTTCAGCCTCCGCGCCGTTCCCACACCCCGGCAGGACACCACCACAGAACCAGCCTCACCGCGATGAGTCAATGGGGGCTGGGTGGCCACATCTAAATTGGTGCCCCATCGTTTACGCGGTGCGAATCGGCGCTGGCGGTACGATAATCTCAACCAGTCCGGTCGCCACGTCATAGACGAGGCCGGAGATAAGCCACCCGCCCGGCAATGCAGGAATCGTCTTGAGCAAAGCAACGTCGACGGCGACAGCCGCGCGGGGATCGGTGACCGCTTTTGCCTTGAGTTTACCTTCCTGTATTTGAAAATAGCGCGTCAGCATGGCGGGGTCGCCTGCAAGGCGAGTGATGCCGCAATCGGTGTGATGAAGTACGACGAGGTGAAACTCACCGCCGCCTCCGGGAATCTCTCCGGCAACCTGGCCGATTCGCCCGAGTAGACCCAACTGCTCCAGCAAACCGGGGGTGATTCGACCACCGATGTTCCGCACCACGACGGCCTCGCCCGGTTCAATGCCAAGTACATGAGCAGGATCCACACGCATATCGGCGCAACCAATGATGACTGCTTTGACATTCGGCATCGCCCGCGGAAGCGAGGGCATGAGCGTGCCCGCAGCAGTCTGCTGAGCAGCAAAATCCTTATTACGCTTTAACATGGAGTCGAGATTGTTCACGTTGATTCTCCTTGAGAGACGTTCCGCGATACCTTGCTGAACAGCGAAATCCAAAAGATCGCCGACAGGTATTCTGATGCACTGGACATGGGTCCTTGGGGATTCGAATAAGGCAATCCCCAACACTTACCCACCCAGCCCCTCAAAAATCCAGCAAACTCGCATGTCAAGCCCCTCCCGCCCAAAAACCATCACCCAAAAGCCGATAAACCATTCGAAATCAACCACCTGCAAGCAAAAAATAAATCCGCCCAAACTGGCATTTTAGTTCCACTCAATTCGCTAGAATTAAAGGTAGATAGAAAACAGCAGACAAGGCCCGGCCAAAAGCCGGGCCTTGTCTTTAACCGCGAAGTCCGAAGAGGGAAGTCCAGAGCTTAACCCCTTTCCTCCGAAGACTTTGCACCAAAAAGTACTCCATGGGGAGGGGAGCATATCTAAAATCGGGTGCTCGATATAATTCCTGCATGTACACGCCTCAGGCTGGAATCTTCGCTCTCGGAACGTCCTCTCATGCTTACCTGGAGTTCGACATTCTGGACGCGAAGAAATGGAAGGAGTTCGCCTCGACCATCTCCGCTATTCGTGAACCACGAACCACCACAGGAGGAGTGAACTTCGTCATCGGCTTTCGGCCTGAACTCTGGCGCAATATTCTTCCAGACGACGCCCCTCCCGACGTGGAGGGCTTCAACAAAGAGATCCAGGGCATAGAAGGATTCGTGATGCCAGCCACGCAACATGATGCGGTGGTATGGCTGTCCGGCAGTACTTATGACGTGATCTTCGATATGGCCCGCTCGGTCATCCACGACCTCGCAGGCCAAGCCTCGCTAGGGGAAGAGACCTCGAGTTGGCCTTACCGGCACGATCGCGATCTTACCGGCTTCATCGATGGCTCGGAGAATCCGACGCTGCTCGACGCTCCCATGGACGCACTTCTGCCCGAAGGAGTTCCCGGCGCTGCCGGCTCAGTCCTGTTGCTGCAAAAGTGGAAGCACAAGGTAGCTCAGTGGGAAGCCCTGCCGGTCGCGCAGCAGGAACGCATCATCGGACGCACCAAACTCGACAGCATCGAACTCGAGAACAAGCCAGCGGACTCGCATGTCGCTCGCACCGATCAAGACGAGTTTGGAAACATCTTTCGTCGCAACATGCCCTACGGAAACGTCGACGACCATGGCACCGTGTTCGTTGGATTCAGCGCAGACCAGAAGCGCCTTTCCAGAATGCTCGAGAGCATGGCCGGCCTGATCAATGGCACGCGCGATGCGCTCACACGCTATACACAGCCGTTGACCGGCTCCTATTACTTCGTGCCCTCCGTCGAGAGTCTGCGGCGCTTACGGTAAGACGGTCACGCAAATCGTCGTTCAGGCGGGCCATCGCGCAAAACAGGATTTTGGGGCTGGTACACTTCTTTGCGAGCAATCAAAGGCGGTCCAGGGCATGTCGCAGAAAACACGGACTGACATTATGGTTCGGACCGCCTCACCAGAAGATAGCCTCGTCGCCGGACAGATTTGCTTCGACGCCTTCTCCGCAATCAGCGAGGCCCACAACTTCCCATGCGACTTTCCCACCCCACAGGCCGCTATCGGTGCGCTCTCAATGATGTTTTCAAGTCCCGGTTTCTATTGCGTGGTTGCCGAACACGACGGCCGGATTGTGGGCAGCAATTGCCTTGATGAGCGTTCCGTAATTCGAGGCGTTGGCCCGATCACAATCGACCCGGGCGCACAAAACCTCGGCGTCGGACGTAAGCTGATGCAGGCCGTTATGCACCGCGCGAACGAACGGGGTGCTCCCGGAGCCCGTCTCGTCCAGGCCGCCTTTCACAATCGGTCGCTCTCGCTCTACACTTCGCTCGGCTTTGACATCCGCGAGCCCCTCTCCTGCATGCAGGGACAGACGCTCGAACGGAGCATTCCCGGATGCGCAGTGCGACCAGCCAAACCAGACGATGCGGCCGCCTGCAACGCTCTATCGCGACGAGTCCATGGATTCGATAGAGGTGTCGACTTGTCGCAAGCAATCGAGCACGGCACCGCACGTGTCGTCGAACGCGGAGGCCGCGTCACGGGATACACGACGCATCTGGCGTTTTTCGGTCACTCCACGGCGGAGACGAATGTGGATCTGCAAGCGCTCATTGCCTCAGTGGAATCCTTTGCGGGTCCCGGGATCCTGGTACCTTCAAGGAACAGCGTTCTGCTGCGTTGGTGCCTGGCGAACGGCCTTCGGGTTGTCCAGCCCATGACGCTGATGAGCACTGGGCTCTATGACGATCCAGCCGGTGCGTGGCTACCGTCCGTACTCTTTTAGAACGGTGGGATGTCACTCGCTAACTCAAGTCCGCAACGTCAAAGACCCGAACCGGAAGGGCACGCCTTCAGGCATGTCAAAAACAGCCGCCGCGGAGCAGCGACCGCTCTGCCGAAGGCCCGAGCAAAGGCGCAGCCGAAGCGATCCGGGACGCCGGCAAAACCACGTATAACCGAGCCACGAGCGTCATACAACCTCAACCAAACTCACCCCCCGCTGGGATCGTTTCTGGCTTTACCGATAAATCGAAGGGTCTTTCCATCATCGATACCGACGCCCTCCAGGTGGTAGGCTGTTTGCCATGTCACAAGCCCCTGCAGATCTCTTGAACGAAAAGCTTGCATCTGTCGCGACCGACATTAAGTCCATCGAAGAACTGATCGCCTCGGAGCCGTCACAGACCACAGACCAGCTCCTGGCGCTCCGCACCGTTCAGGAGCTATACCGGCGCCTGGCCGACGATCTCCGGGTCGCCATCTCCCTCTTCGAGTAGTCGAAGCCCGAAGGACGATGCGACTTAATCTGCCTTCCGTTCCTGCTACCCAAATCCCAATGCATCATTCAGCCGGACCCAACTCAAACGCCGCCACTGCCTTTCCCTCACCATCCATCAACTTCAACTCCTGCCCCTCAATCTTCCAGCGCTTCGTCTCATTCAGCACCTTCAGAAATCGCTGTTCCAGGTCCATTCCACTCGGACACATCATCATGGTCGACGCCATATGCGAAAACGTCACTTGGTTCCCCGTCAATTGATAAGGCCCCGTCACCCGATTGCACCCACCCGATCCGCTCGCCCGATGCGCCGCCGGATCCAGCACCAGATACGGCGTCCGCTTCGGGTCATCCACCGTCACCGCCGCACCACCCAGCCGCGTTAACCTCCACTCCGTTTTCTCTAGTTTCACCGTCGACCCCGCCCCACTCACCACTGTTCCCGCTTGCGCCGACACCATACACGGCAACCCGCCCAACACCAGACACAGCATCCAGCCTGCCGCCAATCGCCTCATCGCGCACCTCCAAACAACACCTCAACTTTAGTCCGGCACCGCGGTCCCGCAAAAATCGGCCAAATTTGCATGTCAAGCCCTCTGCGCCCAAAAACCATCACCCAAAAATCCATAACCAACTCAAAATAAACCACCTGCAAGCCAAGCCAAAACTGGCATTTTAGTTTCACTCAATTCGCTAGAATTAAAGATAGATAGCAAACAGAAAATGAGGCGCGGCCGGCGTGATCTTCAAACACAGTGGCCCGGGCCAATTGATAGAGGCTATTCACCGAGTGGCAGAAGGGGGGACGTGGCTGGACGAGGGAATCATGCGGTCCATGATCGCTGACTCAACCGAAAAGCTGGGAGTAAATCAGAGCGTCCGGTCTTTGAGCGAGCGACAGCACTTGGTCCTCCGCAGAATCCTTGATGGACTTGCGAACAAAGAGATTGCTGCAAAATTGCAGGTCTCAGAAACTTCCATAAAGGCCATCATCCAGGAGCTGTTCAACAAGGCAGGAGTGAGAACACGCAGTCAACTGGTCAGAATAGCCATTGAGAAATATTCGACCGACTGGTTGAGAAGCGAACGGTAACGGTCCGCCACCATCCGGTAGCTTGACTTGTAGCTTCTTGGAAAATCAAAAGTTCATTAGATCAACAGGCTCGTAGTGAGGCTCAGAAGCAACGAGGCATCTATTGGTTACTTAATTGCACCACCGTTACTCCGGGATTCACACCATTTCAGACCTTCTGGAAATTCCGTCTGTTTCCTTTTGAGGGGTCCATAGGATATGGCGCAACCTATATAAACAATTGATAATAAACAGCTTACCTAGTCTGGAAGCCAGTTATCCCAATGTCGAATTTTTGGTGGCTTTCCTCGTGGAGCAACAAGCGCAGCTCCAAGGCAGTATTAAGGGTGGCAAACGAGACCCGGAAGCGGCAACCACGCCGTGGTCACGACTTTGTCGCTGGACTGCAGTGGTATCTAAATGGGAACCAGACAGTTACTGCAAGTTTCACCTCTGCTCCGCGACTGCGTGTCATATGCGTGTCATATTAGCTTAGACGGTGACGTCGTGGGGCGAACAATCTCGGCGGAAGACGTCCCACTCAAGCGCGACTCATTTGATCAAGGAGACTTGGATGGATATGCGCAGGAACACTTGGATCTTCACGCCTTGGTGCGTGACCGCTATCGTTATTGCTTGCGGTATTGTGCTGTTTGCTCCCCGATTGGCGTTGGCGCACGCCGTATTGGTGAGCTCTCAACCAGAAGTGAATAGCACCGTCTCGGGTCCAGAAGTCGCCGTCCTCCTCAAATACAGTTCAAGGGTCGATCCGGAGCACTCAACCCTGACCTTGCTCGACCCTGACGGCAAAGTGGAGAAAGTCGCCATCGAGAGCGAGCCCGCGCCCGGCTCGCTGACTGCCAAGTTGACCGGCCTCGTCAAGGGCGCGTATGTGCTGCGCTGGCAGGTCCTGGCCACGGATGGACACATCACTCGCGGCAAGGTCCCCTTCCAGGTAAAGTAAGATCCGAGAAAAATCTTGATCTGGTTCCTACGCGATATCGATCTACTGACTGTTCTGTTACGCGCCGCAACGCTGGCCTTCGAAGCGTTGCTGTTGGGCGGCGTCGCATATCTGCTGGCCGTGGCGCGGCCGGCGAGGGCAGGCGCGGCCGTCGAAGGCACTTGTCGCCGCGGTATCCGGATGTCTGCGCTTGGGTTGGTGGCAAGCGAGGTTGCTATCATCTTGGCATCTGGCGCCCTCCTGATGAGCGGCTCTGATTTGACCCTCAAGGACGTGACCACCACCAGTTTTTTCCGCGCCGACTCCTTCGCGATTCTGTTCGCGATTGGACTCTGGATCTGCACACGGCCGAAGAGCAGCACCGCGACGGTGGCGATGCTCCCGCTAGGCTTCCTGCTGCTAGCGGCTACGATCTCCTCCAGCCATGCGGTGGCACGCATCGATCATAGGGTTCTCCTGGCGATTCTGACGGCCGCACATCACTTGGGTACAGCCGCTTGGCTTGGCGCAATGCCCTATCTGTGGATCTCGTTAGGCCGCGTCGAAGGCGTGGACGAGGCGCGGCGTTTGACCCAGCGCTACTCACGGATGGCATTGCTGGGCGCGGCGACGCTAGTGTCGGCCGGAGAGGGCATGGCGGTGTTCTATGTGGGAACGTGGAGCGGGCTATATACCACTGCGTATGGCATTATGCTGGTTGCCAAGATCTTCCTTTTGTTGGCAATGGTTGCGCTCGGCGCAAGCAATTGGTTTCTGGTGCGGCGTCTCGCCAGCAATCCTGAACCGTTGCTGGTGCGGCTGCGCCGGGTTGTCGAAGCAGAGATTTGCCTGGGATTCCTCGTCATATTGACAGCGGCCTCGCTGACCAGTCAGGCGCCGTCGGTCGATGTCACCGCTCAGGATAGGCTGACATCTCACGAGATCTACGTACGCCTGCATCCAGAACTGCCGCGCATGACCAGTCCGCCCTTAGCTGCGCTGGCTCCTCCAAGTTCCCTCGCAGTGGCCGTCAAAGACGGCCAGTTCGTTCCTACGGTCGGGAGCGATGATACCGACAAAGCATGGTCGGAGTACAACCATCACTGGGCAGGATTGATTGTGCTCATCGCAGGGCTACTGGCGCTGCTCAGCCGGCACCGTGCCATGCGCTGGGCCCGCTTTTGGCCGCTGAGCTTTGCTGGCTTGGCCGTCTTCATCCTGCTGCGCGCCGACCCGGAAAACTGGCCCCTCGGGCCACGTCCCTTTTGGCAGAGCTTTGCCGCGCCCGACGTACTGCAACATCGTTTCGGGGCACTTTTGATCGTGGTTTTCGCAGCCTTCGAATGCGCGGTGCAGGCCGGCAAGTTGAGGACGCGGTGGGCCACTTACGTCTTTCCTGCAATGTGCGCTGTCGGCGCCGCGATGTTGCTGACACACGAGCATTCGGCCAGGGACATCAAAGAAGCGCTGCTAGCAGAGTTGAGCCACACCCCCATTGCGCTGCTTGGCATTACCGCGGCGTGTAGCCGATGGCTGGAACTGCATTTACTCAAGAGCCGCATAGCCACAATGGCCGGCTACCTCTGGCCGCTGTGTCTGGCTCTTGTCGGATTGATCCTGCTGAACTACCGCGAATTGGCTTAGTACGGCGAACTACTATGGCTGGCACATCGGCTTCCTTCGGATGGCCCATGGAATGAGTCATTCGTAACACTGTTAGAAGAGGACATCGAAATCAGGTAGCTCGTGTCGCGGGTAGTTTCCAAAGAAAGATCCGTACAGTGGGTCGTCAATATTGTTGTGTACCTGAAGTGGATTATTGTGATTGGTCAGATTACGGAACGTCAGCGAAAGACGCACGGCATGCTTTGAGACACTGACGTCCTTAGCTATCCGAAAATCAGCCGAGAAATATCGTGGGTATCGCGGCTGCGCCGCAGATGCAAGCGGGATGTAATTCTGAAGCTGGTCGACAGGCTGCCAGGTGAAACCATTGCGATATTCTACGTGCGGCCAGAGATGTATTCGCCACGGCAGACTGACTGTACCCCATAGGAGAAACCGATTCGGGATCTCGCCAGTAGTGTGTGCTGTGATCTGCGAGCGGACGACAGGGAAAGGAAAGTCGCCAAGATATGTGGACGCGTCGGTAATGTCTCCGGCAGCAAATTGGCGTACATAAGAGAAGAAAAGTTGGCGTTCCTTGTTCGCACCGACACGTGAGGTGAATTCAAACTGGCGGTACTGTAACGCGCCAGAGCCAGCAAGTACCAGGGCGCTTTCACTCCTGTTTACTTGCGGAGAGAGCGTCAGTTGGTTGTAGGCATCTGCATGAAGATAACGCACGCGAAGGCTGAAATATTGAGTAACGATGCGCTCACCCTCGATGTTCCAGGCAAAGCTGTAGGGCGCAAAGTTGCCGTTGCGGTCCAATTGATGGATAAATGGGAACCGTGATGGAGATTCGCTGATCAGGTTAAGAAACTGGCGGGGGCCGTCGATGATGTTGCCACTACCATCGTAGGTAGTTACGATCTGTTCCGGATAATTGGTGAACGCGTAGGTTTCCAGTGGTATCGAGTCATAGAAGATACCAAGGCCACCTCGAAGAATTGTCGAACCATCTCCCGACGGAGACCAGGACAGGCCCCATCGGGGCGCAAAGCGAGAGGTGTGGGTGAGCGACTGAGTTTCAAAGCGTACACCTGTATCCATCGCCAGGTGCTTCCCTACAATCCAGTGGTCCTGGGTGTATACAGCCGGCTCAAGATCCGAAAGGCTGAAGCTGCCGCTCCCAGTAAAGGAAATTGTTTGCAGGAGTTGGCCGGAAGTATTGACGATGCTCACATCGCGGCCTGTGACCGCACCTTCATCTTCTGCATGCGCGAGGACGCCGCCGATCTGAAGGGCGTGCTGGCCGTGCCACTGTACATTCCCGGGAGACCATGTTTCGAGCCACTGAAAACGCGTAGCCTCGCGGCTTTGCTGATCGAAATAGCTGCCGGAATTCCCGACAGGCGAAAGGACCATCGTGCTTTGTGCCTGACCTTCGACGTTAGTTGCGACCCAAGTGCCGGCGAAGGTCGACGTCAGAAGGCCATCCCCGATGGCAAAACGGTGTGTGATCGTCCCAGTATCTTCCCGATAATCAGCATTTGGCGTGACCGGTTGCGGATCAAAATAGTTGAGGTTGGCGTATTCAATCGAGTGGGGCGCAAAGTGGAAAGTTCCGGTGATGGTGTTGCGAGAATCGAGCACACCATCAAATTGGGTGAAGGAGTTAACTGCCTTCGAGCGAGTCTCATCCACCGGAAACGGAAGCGTGCGCACTTCGGCGTTGTCGACCAGGTACTCGAAGCCTTCCACGAAGTACAAATGATCTTTGATCAGTGGGCCGCCCAGGTTCAGTCGTGGTGAAGCATCGCGCACACCTTCAAGGTGCCAACTGCGAATACGCCAATCAGGAAAAGGATCATTCAGGCTGTAGTCCCACTTATCGCCACCTGGACGAGTTTCTGCACTTACTACTCCAGCAGTGAAGCTTCCATATTGGGCGAGATAGGGAGACTGCATGACCTTGAGCAGATCGACAGTATCTATGGGAACACTAAGGCCAAAATCTCCCGTAGCAGGATCATTGACGTTGACCGAATTGACGAGGAGGCTGCTGTGTTCTTCATCCAGACCGGAAATCTGCACGCGGCCGGCAGGAGTGCGGATGACACCCGGTACCAGCGGCAACACCTCGGCCACAGTACTAGGACGCAGTGGACCTGACTTGGCGGCTACGACGGGTAGCTTCGTCTCGCTGCTGGAGCTTTCCGCCAGCGGGTTTTGCAGAGTGCTCTGTACGGTTACGCTCTGCTGTACGTCAACCGCAGGTGCGAGGATAATCTCGAGATCGGTCCCGTCCTTGGGATTGATGTCAGTTGCTGCTGCGACGTATCCCTGCAGGTGCGCGGAGATATGAAGAGTCGTTAAATCGTCACCGCACCCACGCAGAGTCCCGCGCCCTTGATTGTCAGTGATGACCCTGCAAGTAGTCCCCGCTCGTGACGTTCCTTCCACAATCGCGTTCGGCAATGGTCGTCCATCCCTGCTCACCGTATGTACGTGGATTGCGCTCTTGTCGCTCGGCTGACCATACACACCCGACACCACCCAGCACATTGCTGCCACGACCAGTGCCAGCCTCCTCCAATGCGTAGGCAAGCGCTGGAGATTGTAGCTTTTTCGAACTGGAGTATGGGGTGTCAAGCGCGAAGCCCTTTTACTCTGACGATCGAAAGATTCGTCGCACGCGTCCGGTCACTGTGGATCTGCAAGCCTAACTATTTCACTATTATGATGTCTACTCTGCTGTTTGGATACTGTTTGTCAATACGATTAGAAGCAAGAAATGGCGTTCCAGATCTCAGTTTTTACCAAAAAAGACAAGCGTTACGCCGATGGCAACCAGCAAGACTCCCATCCACCGCTGGAAGCTGACTCGTTCATGCAGAAAAATAACTCCTCCAAGGGCTCCGGCGACGTAACTCAATGCCGTTACCGGAACAACAAAGCTGACGTTGTACACGGCTAGCGCGCCCAGCAGAGCAAAGAAAGCGAGCGCCATCATGGAGATGCCAGCCCACATCCACGGTTGCCGAAACGCTCGCAAGACGACCCTGACGACCTCCGCGGGGCGGAAGCTGGTTGCCTCACCAACACTCTTCATCGCGCGCGAGACACAGAGTTCGCCGCCAGTACCTGCCGTCACAATCACCGTAAACAAAGCGAAATCACGCAATCTAAATTTGCCTCGCAGTTTTCTGGGAGGTTGTCCGCGGAGCGGTATGGCTTATCACAAACACTCCCAGGCAGATTATCGCGATCCCCACCCATCGCAGGGGCGAAACGGTCTCACCCAGGATCAAATAACCAAGTAATGCGACCACACCATAAGCTAGCGACGAGGCGGGCTGCACGAAGCTATAGTCTGCCCAGGAAAGCACCAGCATGTAGGACACGAAAAACAGGATCAGAGACGAAATTCCCAGCCAAATGGATGTCGAGGCGAAGACCTTGAGGGCAGTGTGAAGCAATTGGGATGGCGGCCAGGTTACTACGGCGCCTACGTGCTTCATTCCCTTGCCAAGAAGGACATTGCCAAGGGGGCCAGTCACAATCATCACAAGAATCATCAGGAAGGTCTTCAGGCGAAGAGGCTTGTGTGCCGTCTTCGATTCAGGTCCTTCACTGATAGCGTCTGCTAGCACGATTCTATTGTATAGATTCATGCTGGGCCTTGGTGCCAACTGCTGATTGGAGTCGAAGCTTCGGACGGGGGGAGAAGGGAAAGATCAACTGAGATGTCCGTTGAACGAGCGGCTGAGTCTTCGGTTACCCTGACAGACCGTCCATGCGTGCACACACGACGAGACTATTATGCTAGGGTCATTATGAAGTCTAAGTCTTTTTTCCTGAATATCCGTCTACTTCTCTAGAGGCTAGTGGAACTTTGTGCGGAATAGTTGGATTCACAGCGAAGACGTGGTGTCCCGGTCCGGAGCGAATCAATCAAGCGACTGGAACCTTGATTCACCGCGGACCCGATCAACAGGGTGTTTACCAGTCGACGAGCTGCTACCTTGGCGCAACTCGTCTCAAGATTGTCGACCTGTCCGCAGGCGATCAGCCGATCTATTCTGAAGATCGCGACACTGCGATAGTTTTCAATGGAGAGATTTATAACCATCTCGAGATTCGCAGTACCCTCGAGGCGCGCGGTCACCACTTTCAAACGCATTGTGACACCGAAACGGTGCTCCATGCATTTCTTGAATGGGACACGGACTGCTTTGAACGGCTCAGAGGCATGTTCGCTGTTGCCATCTGGTGTGAATCCAAACAACGTCTGGTCCTTGCCCGCGATCGAATGGGAATTAAACCGCTCTACATTGCCGAGCAGGGCGAGGACCTCTTCTTCGCGTCCGAACTAAAAGGCATTCTGATTCATCCTGAAATAGAGCGGCGACTCAGCCTGGAGGGCTTGGATTGCTTTCTATCCATGAATTATGTTCCGTCTCCATGGACGTTGATAGATGGCATCCAAAAGCTTCCTCCAGGCAGCTGGCTTGAGTGGAAGAACGGCCGCATCAACAAGCAGGTTTACTGGCGGATACCGGACATGGCGCCGTCGCCGATGTCGCTCGAGGATGCGAAATCGGAGCTTCATCGGCTCCTCGAGCAATCGGTTCGCGAGCATCTGATGTCAGACGTGCCACTCTGCGTATGGCTCAGCGGTGGAGTCGACTCGACCACAATTCTGCACTACGCCACGGAGGCCTCTAGCTCAAAGCTACGTACGTTTTCAATCTCGTTCAGCGGTTACAGCTTCGATGAGTCCTCGTACATCGGCGAAGTTGCCAGGCATTACGGCACTGAACATGAACAACTAGACTTGAATCCGGAGCAGGATCTCGAAGGCGCCATTCGGGAGCTCTCGTACTATTCCGATGAACCGAGCGCAGATTCCGGAGCATTGCCGGTGTGGTTCCTCTCCAGGCTTTGCAAGACGCGCTGCACCGTCGCATTCAGTGGAGAGGGAGCGGATGAGGTCTTTGGCGGCTATCTCACGTACAGGGCAAATCGCATTGCTGGGCAGCTACAGCAAGTTCCAGCGGGAGCAGTTCGGTTGGCATTGCGAGGGCTGAACGCTTGGCCCGTCTCAAACGAGAAGATCAGCCTGGAATATAAAGTGAAGCGCTTGTTACAGGGCAGCCTTCTGCCGGCCGAACAAGCCCACATCTATTGGAATGGGACTTTCTCCGAAACAGAGAAGGCAGCTCTACTGAAGGTACCCTTACCTGGTGCGCTGCAGAACATTCTTTCGCCGCTGCGAGCCAGACTTCCTGGGGACGGGATTGCCCCTTTTCTGGAGTTTGATCAGAAATATTATCTTCCTGACGATATCCTCGTGAAGTCGGACCGAATCAGCATGGCTCATTCCGTGGAAGTGCGGCCGCCATTTCTCGATCACCGTATTATCGAATTTGCTGCGAGAATCCCCACAAAGTTGAAGATTCGTGGCGACAACCAGAAGTATCTCCTCAAGGAGTTGATGAGGCCTAAGCTAAGATCTTCGACTACGCAGCGGAAGAAGGTCGGCTTTGACATCCCGGCGCACGAATGGTTTCGTGGGCCGCTTCGCGGCGTGCTGTTGGAGGCACTGAAATTTGCGCAGGTTGAACACTCAGACTTGTTCAACTTCGACGCAATCGACAGAATCACAAGATTGCATATGAGCCGGAACATTAATGTTGGTTATCATCTCTGGGGTCTCATGACTTTATTTCTCTGGATGAAGCGATGGAATGTACAGTCAGCACCGGTTCATCAATCGAGCAGGCAGGTGCTCGTGACCGGATGACTAGTCGCCGGCAGATCTTCCTCATTGTTGTATTTTTCGCGGCGGCCGTGTATCTCGGCTGCATTCTCTCTCCTCCATCACTAATGGATGATGTAGACGCAGTCCAGGCCCAGATCGCACGAAACATGCTGATCTCGGGCGACTGGGTGACCGCGCGTCTGGATGGAGTGCCTTACCTTGAGAAGCCTCCTCTCCTCTACTGGATGATTGCGGTTTCCTACAAGATCTTCGGCGTACACGACTGGTCCGCCCGCATCCCTGTCGCGCTATCTGCGATCGCTCTTTGCTGGACCACTGCAGCTTTCAGTCTGTGGGCATTCGGCAAGCGCGCGGGATTCTATGCCGGGCTTTGCATGTCCACCTGCATCGGTCTCTTCCTTTTCACCCGTATCCTGCTCCCGGATGCAATGCTGACCTGCAGCATAGCCTTCGCTCTATGGGCACTCCTGCGGACACTGGACGAAGACGAGCGCCATCCGAGAGCCTGGGCGGCTGGGATGGCCGCAGGCCTCGCTATTGGGTTATTACTGAAGAGCCTGATCGGTATCGTGTTCCCAATCGGGGCAGCTGTCCTCTATCTTCTGATCACACGGCAGCTTTTCACCGCACGCACCTGGAAGCGACTTCGGCCATTCAGCGGACTTCTGATCATTCTGCTAATCGCTGCGCCCTGGCACATTCTCGCAACGATCAGGAACCCTCCTTATTTCAGCTTCACGATGAAGAGTATCCCAGGTGAATATCACGGCTTCTGGTGGTTCTTTTTCTTCAACGAGCAGCTGCTTCGCTTCTTGAATCTCCGCTATCCGCGCGACTATGACACCGTGCCGCGCGGCCTCTTCTGGCTTTTCAATCTGATCTGGCTCTTCCCTTGGAGTGTTTATCTGCCGGCAGCTTTCAAGCTGTCTTATCGGCCTGTGGACCGTGCCGGAAGAACCAGGCTCATGGCTTTGTGTTGGATCGGTTTTGTGATGGTGTTCTTCACCTTTTCGACCACGCAGGAATACTACTCAATGCCCATCTATCCGGCGATGGCACTTCTTATTGGTTCGGCCATGGCGCTCGAAAACAGAGCCATTCGCGCTGGAACACGTGCCGTGACTGTGTTCTGCGCCATCGCTGCGATTGCTGCCGTCTATATCCTGGTGGCTGTACGTCACGTACCAACACCGGGAGATATCTCGCAGGCGCTAAGCTCTCACCCGTCGGCATACAAGCTCTCGCTGGGACACATGGAAGACCTGACGCCCGATTCATTCGCCTATCTTCGTCTCCCACTTGCCGTGGCCGCAACAGCGTTCGTGATCGGTGGCATTAGCACGCTCCGAGCCGGGTATAAGTCCGCTTACCTCGGCATCGCAATCATGATGGTCGTCTTCTTCCATGCAGCCAGGCTGGCGATGGTCACCTTTGATCCCTACCTCTCATCGCGACCCCTGGTAAACGCCCTCGCCCGATCACCCCAGGGTGAGCTGATCATCGATCATCACTACTACTGGTTCTCGTCAGTTTTCTTCTACACGGACAGGACTGCGCTGCTGCTCAACGGCAGGTTCTTCAACATGGTCTACGGCTCCTACGCGCCGACTTCCGCCAACCCTTTTATCGATGACAATCAGTTCAAGGATCTTTGGCAAAAACCGAATAGATACTACATCTTTGCCAAAACCACACAAATCGATCAATTGGCATCCGTGGTCGGTATGGACCAGTTGACCACCGTCAGTGCCAGCGGAGGCAAAGTCCTGCTCACGAACCATCCCTATAACTTAAAGAAGAACTCCTCAAAATATTTTTGTCAAATAGAGAGTATCTGGCCGGAAACCCGGGTTAGGAATTCGTCTGGTCAAATATCGACAATAAAGTGAGTCCAAACGTGACAGGAATGCGTCGATATAAAAGTTTTATGACTTTGGAGGCAACATGAGAATTGCCATTCTTGGCGGTGATGGATATTGTGGTTGGGCCACTGCTCTTTATCTCTCAAGCAAAGGGCATTCGGTCGCGATTATCGACAATTTTTCGCGCCGGCAATGGGACTTCGAACTGGGCGTTCAGACACTCACTCCCATTAGGCCCCTCTCCGAGCGATTGAATGTCTGGCGGCAACTTACGGGTCGAGAGATCGATCTGTTTGTGGGCGACGTAACGGACTATGACTTTGTTGCCTCCATGATCACCTCGTTTCAGCCGGAAACGATTGTTCACTTCGCCGAGCAGCGTTCAGCTCCATACTCGATGATCGATCAAAAGCACGCCGTCTTCACTCAGGTGAACAATGTGGTCGGCACTTTGAATCTGCTCTTCGCCATTCGGGAACTGGCGCCGGACTGTCACATCGTCAAACTGGGAACAATGGGCGAATACGGTACGCCCAATATTGATATCGAGGAAGGTTTTATCACGATCGAGCACAACGGTCGCAAAGATACACTTCCCTTTCCCAAGCAGCCGGGCTCCTTTTATCACCTGTCCAAGGTCCACGACAGCCACAACATCATGTTCGCTTGCAAGGTGTGGGGCCTTCGCGCGACCGATTTGAATCAAGGCGTTGTCTACGGCACG
The DNA here is from genome assembly GCA_963791735.1 of uncultured Acidobacteriaceae bacterium. Classification (GTDB taxonomy): domain Bacteria; phylum Acidobacteriota; class Terriglobia; order Terriglobales; family Acidobacteriaceae; genus Edaphobacter. The sequence goes on from CAWBTR010000001.1 coordinate 233,566, forward strand.
ATCACAGACGAAGTGGAGATGGACGAAGCGTTGATCAACCGCTTCGACTACGATGAGGTCTTCGGCACCGTTCTGAATCGCTTCTGCGCCCAGGCGGCTATCGGCGCTCCGCTCACGGTTTATGGCAAAGGCGGCCAGACAAGAGGTTTTCTTGATATTCGCGATACCGTCCGGTGCATCGAACTCGTATGCCTGAACCCGGCGAATCGCGGCGAGTTCCGTGTTTTCAATCAATTCACGGAGCAGTTTTCAGTATTGGAGCTGGCACAGATGATCCAGACGGTCGCCGGGAAGATGGGCCTCGCCGTTGAAATCGATCATCTCCCCGATCCACGGGTGGAAGCTGAATCGCATTACTACAACGCCAAACACTCTAAGTTAACCGATCTCGGACTTGAGCCCCATTTGCTTTCTGGCTCACTCGTAGACTCGCTCATCAGCGTCGCGCTTCGCTACCGCGATCGTATCGAGCCTGCCATGTTCGCTCCGCAGGTCAACTGGCGCGTAACGCGAAACCAGCGGCGCACAGTGAACACCCAGAGCCCCGAGTCCCTTTACCAGCAAGAGCATTTGGTGCCTAAAGGTCGTTAGCCCTACGCGGAAGTTGGCGTTATACCGTCAGAAGTGTGGATAGCGTGAGCCTATTCAGACAGTCTGACCGGTACCAGATCGCCGTTCACGATGAAGTAATCGTGTCCGCGCCAGCGGATCGATCTGCGCGTAAAGCTTGTCAGCCAGATTAAGCTCGCCATCGCATCCCACACTGGAATCAATGCCAGCTTTGACCATACGCCAGACTGTTTGAGACCAGTTGAGCCGACCAATAACGTCAAAACAGATCGCACAAGACAATATCCGCCAAGGTATGCAACAGCCACCGTGGTCGTTGGTGCAATTGCAACCGCCAGTAAAGACCAGGGCAAACCCAGCGTGAAGATCAGGCCCACATGGCCCCACGGCCGCATATGTCGCATTACGGTAATCCATCGTAGACGTTTGAAGAATAGCTCCCGCAAAGACTGGTAATCCGGGACCGTCACAACAGCATAGGGCAGCAACACAACTTCACGGCCGTGCTCCGCTATCAGACGCCCAATTAATAAATCGTCCGCAGGCTTGTTCTCGATTCCGGCATACCCACCGAATTCTCGTAAATAGGATCTGGTCGTAGAGATCGTGGGACCGAGCGCAAACTTCATTCCATCAAGCTGCTTCGCGACGAGGATGCCAGGATAAAAATCGGAGAGCATCCCAACGTCCTGCAGTCGCTGCACCCACGTTTTTTCTTCGCCGGGCACATAAAAGCAAGTGACCGCACCTGTTCTTGCATCCGCCAAAGGCGCGACGAGCCGGCGCAGGTATGTAGGCTCCACACGTACATCGCTGTCGCTGATCACCAGGTGCTCATGAGCAGCCTCTTCGACTAATCGCGCGAGTTTGGCAACTTTATCGTTGGTGGCCTCGCGGCCCGATCCGATGACGATGCGAATCTGCGTATTGGGAAAGTCGTCGATCAGTCTCTGCAACACCGGCAATGCGGGGTCGCTGGCGTCACCTACACAGAAGAGGATCTCGTAATTCGGATAATCCTGCCGGCAAAAGCTTGCAAAGTTTTCGTAGGCATCCGGATCAAGTCCGCGAACCGGCTTTAGATTGCTGACAGGTGGCAAAAACTCGTTCGAAGCATCCAATTTTGACTTCGCCGCATAGAAAAATCGTAAGCAGCTATATACCGCAATCCCATAGTAGATAAAAGGGATTGCGGCTATTCCGAGTACTGCTGTTCGCATTGGCGGGATGATGAGCAGCGCAACACACACCTTTAGCTCTTTTCAAGCAGTGACTGGGTCAGTGTATCGTAAATGGCGGCGTTACCTGAACTTGGCCACTAGCTTGCACGAAATTTGCAAGAGCGTTTGGTTATTCTCTGGCGATCTTGGCGCCTTCTGCAGCGAATGTAATCTGTAAGTAACAGATTCCATTGGTCGTGCGGCAGACCGATCCGTCTCTGGCCACTATACAACTTCTGCCTAATGATTGGGCATGATCTCCCGTCTCAGCGGGTGCGCTTCGGTGTTGAAGATGTTGGAACTGAAGTCCAGTGTGGACGGTGGAGAAAATAATAAATAGAGGTATTTGAGCGTTTCGGCGAAAAAGAAGCTTTCCATATCGTCGGCTTGCTTCTTGGTGCGAACGTCCTCCAGGGCGGCGAAGCCGTCCTCCGTCCGGCAATACTTCACCAGGGAGTCTAGAAACGTCTCTCCCATGGTCAGATACTTTGGATCATGTGTGTAGTGGTAGAGGTAATAGGAGGATTCGATGATCTCCGGCCGCAACGGATAGGAGGGGCTAACGATCTGCATTCTGGCGTAATCAAAAGTCTCCGGTTCCACTCCGGCAAAGTTCCACATCAGGTAGCTGGAGTCCTGCAACCGCTCCGCGCGGTCCAGGTCGCCAGAAAGTGCCAGCACCGCTGGGAAAAAAGCATGCAGCGCGCCGTAGTGTGTTGTCGTGCGCGCCCCGGTATTCATATCTGCCTGCCCGTACCACAGGCCGTTGGGACGCTGGTCCGCCAGATATTTCTTGATGGCCGGTAGGCTATGTTGCCACATTCGTTCGCAGTCTTTGTCGTTGAAGAGAATCGCTGCCTTCAGCAGATATTCATAGTAGGAATCGATGCCACCGCCAATTCCGGCGGACGTATTCGTCCACTGACCAGTCTCTACGTTGATGCCCAAGCCCACTAGGCCGATTGCAGATTGACGTTCGTAGAGCGCGACTACAGCCCGCTTGGCCTTGTCGTAAAAGATTTGCTTGCCGGTGAGCCGCGCTAACATTCCATACTCCAGCAACAGACTACCCACCTCGGCAGGATTGCTGATAGGCCCGCGTACGGCTCCGGTCCGCAGGTTCACATATTCGTATGGCATGCCGGTAGGCGATTCGAACATCGGCAGCATGCGGCGGCCCAGATCATCGGCTAGCGCAAGGAGACGCCTGTCCCCCGTGAGCTGATAGCTGGAGATCAGCCCGCCCATCATGCGGATCGTGATCTCGAAGTCCTTCACATACATGTCCTGATCGAAGTTCAATTGTGTGTCAATCAGTTTGCGAGCTGAATCTGCCTGTGGCTTCAGCCCCATCAGGATCATCGTGTCCAGACCGTCTACGGGAGTCATCAGCAGAGAATGGCTGTACCAATCGAATGGCTGATGGCTCAACGGCTTAAGCGCGTCGTGCCCCCAGGCGTATTTGCGATAGCCGTCCCATGCGTGCAGAAACTCCTTACGAACCTGGTCGGCCAGCACCGCCTTTTGAGCGTCCGTCATTGCAGCGATAGGAGGAGCAGTCCCCTGCGCAAGAAGTTGAGGTATTGTCAGCGCAACTACGCTCACCAACAGGGCCAACTCGCGCATACGCACCCTTCGCAGGCAATAACGAAGCCCTTTAAGGATTAAGGACTCCGCTTTGGTTCTCTTCAAATTCGCGTAGCCGCATGAATGCATCCTGACTCTCCTTGGCACCTGTGTAGTGAAGCCTTATTTACGCCGCTATGGCAACTTCGCATCAGTTCTTTCGAGAACATCTTTTTGTCGTTAGGCCAAATACACGCAGCGGCTTATGCCATGTTGAGTGGCTGATTCCGGACAAAGAATTCATCGCCCGCGCGTTGAAGATGGCATCTTGGGCGACGCCAGGACGGCGACTTCCAGAGGTCCCAGTGAGATCTTTGCCACGCTGGCTCTTCCCGCAATCAGATCGTCCATCGGGTGAGGCAATTGAATTTCATTGTGTATTGTTTCAGTAAGATTCAGCAGAAAATAAAAATTTGTATCCGCATCTTCACGGCTTGTTACTTCAACCCCGTAGGGAGCGTCTATGAGCGATGAAAGTCCGCCCGCAGCACCGGCCAGGCGAGCCACGGCCTCGTGAAAGCCTTCTTCAGCGCTATCGGTTCCGACATAGAAAACCCATCCCTGCTTATAACGATGGCGGGTAATTGCCGGCTTGCCAGCCATCCGTCCTCCGCGAAAGTTGGCAACCGGCTCTGCGCCATGCAGTACGAGCGATTCGAGGATCGTACGTGGGCGAAAAACTGTATTGCTTCCTGAAAAGCTAATTCCAAGTTCGTTCTCCGGTTTCTTAGCCAGCCATTCCGCGAGCCCGCTGTATTCAATTAAATCGAGTTTGGATTCCGCAATTACACCCGCCATCTCGGCGAATACACCCGGCGGGATCACCCGTCTCATGCTGCCGTCCATGTTCTGCGTTCCGGCACGGAAATTGAGCACGAGAACCCCTCCAGCCGCCACGAATGACTGCAGGCGTTGCACCGTGGCATCGTCAACCAGGCGCAGATTTGGAGCGACTGCAAGTTTGTATGACGAAAGGTCCGCCGACAGTGGGACGATATCGATATTCCGTTGCAGTACCTTGAAGCCGTTGTAGTAGCGGTAAGCTTCGCTGTCGTAGTGCGAGTTACTGTTTCCAGCTAACCCGTATCCCTGCCCCCATTCGTTTGTGAAATCGTAGAGAAGAACCACATCCGAGCGCGTAGTTGCTCCCGCCAGGCGAGGACCGAGACGCTTGAACTCCTTGGCAATCTGTTCAAATACAGGCTTCGCCGGATTCACAGAACCGTCGAACCCTTTAATAAAGGAAGGGCGGTATTGCTCGCCGCCCGCCAGGGGACGACGCCACTCAAAATAAAGCTGCCCATGACTTCCATGCGCCAGATCAATGTAGGCCTGCAAACGCAATCCTTGGGCGAGCGCATTGGGAGGCACATAGGCAATCTGTTCCGCGCAAAAGAACCGCTGATTTGGCCCGGCGCAACGGCTGACGTCGTGGTTGAAGCCAGCAACATACTGACGTTGAAATTCGCTCAGGCCCGGCGCGCTGCAATAGTTATCCCAGGCCGTGGCATCCAGAAACTCCGCAGCCGCAAAGACGTCCACCGGCCCTGTCGTGCCCGGCCAATTAGTTGAAATAAACTGGTTCCCTTTTCTCTCGCGCAGAATCGCAGCCTGTCTCCGAAGATGATTGAGAAACGAATCCGAAAAGAATCTGCGATAGTCCATGCTGATGGCTGGTTGCCAGCCACCCTCCCCGGAATTTTTCGGAATGGGAATCTGCGACCAGTCGGAATATTCATTGCTCCAGAATGCACCGTTCCAGGTACGGTTCAACGTAGCCAGCGTTCCATAGCGCTTCTTCAACCATGCCTGAAAAGCCCGCTGGGAGACTGGATCGTAGCTCTGAACAGGATGCCCCGGCTCATTGTCGAGCTGCCAGCCAATCACACCTGGATGATGGCCGTAATGTTCCGCTAGTGCAGTGACGATGCGCGCACACGCGTCCAAATAATTCTCGCTGCTGGTGCAGTAGCCCTTGCGCCCTCCGTAGGTGAATGGGCCTGCGTCATTGCCGCTCAAAACATCTGGATGCAATTGATATAACCAGGGAGGCACCGACGCCGTCGGCGTGCATAGGATGACATCAATGCCATGACGATTTGCCATAGCGATGGCCCGATCCATCCACGAGAACTCGAACTTTCCTGGTGCAGGCTCAAAGATGGCCCAGGCAAATTCCCCCATGCGGACCGTGTTGATACCCAGTTCCTGCATTTCGCGGAAATCGATCTCCCACTCCGCAGGTTCCCACCATTCCGGATAATAGGCCGTGCCCAGAAAGTAATGATCCCATAGATTTCGTCTGTCGTTTTCTGTGGAAGTTGATTGACCAGGCGATCCAGCCTCATCCATCGGGGCGACTGCATGCAGTTCAGCCAGGCTTCTTCTTGCCGCCAAAACACCTATTCCGTAAAGACCAGCGATCTTACCAAAAGTTCGTCTGTTCATCTCTCATCCATCTAAAAAAATGAGGCGTCACCCTTCTGCTGCTTAGAGTGACCCCGGGCGCTGGGAGCACGGCAGGTGGAGACGCCGCCCTCTGGAAGACATATTTTGCGGATAACTGGAAGATCTTCGCGTTCTTCTAAGACAACGTTGTCAATTCAGTCAACATCCTAGTTAGTCGAGTTCTCGATTGTCAAGACGAAAGCAGCTGATTGAGCGCGTTGCTTCGAAGAATAAATCGGCCACCCATATTTTCTTTCAGGAATGGCATCCGCAGGACTCACGAACGATCAGGTTGGTGGGCAGAACGATACTACGGCGGTCCTGTACCACTCCTCCGTTCAACCGCTCGAAAAGTAATCTTGCCGCTTCGCGGCCCAGCATCTCTGCAGGCTGCTGCACCACTGAAAGACCGGGAGTCAGCATGTCTGCCAGTTCGAAGTCGTCAAAAGAGATGAACGGGATGTCGCGCCCCACTTTCTTTCCCAGTTTGTGCAGGCCACGCAGGGTCAGTATGGTGCATACCCAGTTGAGAGTGAAGATTGCATCCGCCCTATTTGAACGAAGCACCTCCTCGGCAAGCCACTCAGCGGTCAGCAGGCTCTCATGCTCCACCAGGCACGCTCTGGGTTGCAGGGAGGCTTGATTCATAGCCTTGCGGTAGCCAGCCACTCGCTCTGCGCATGTGTACAGTTTGGGACGTGCGCCGATGGCGACGATCCTGCGTAAGCCGTGATCCAGCATGTGCTGCGTGGCCTCTTGCGCGCTGCGCCGATTGGTGACCGTGACGGAGTCAAATTTTGCTGTCCGGATCACCTGGTCGAAGGTCACTACCTGAAGGGCAGACGGGATGATGTCGCTGAATGTATCGTGTCGTCCGTCGGCGGGCGCAATCACCAGGCCATCGATCTGCCGGGAAACAAGGCTTTGGATTTCAGACCGCTCCACATCGTCATCTCCACCGGAACTCGCGAGAATGACCACATAACCATTGGCGCGCGCCACTTCCTGGACCGCCTTAACTGAGCTGGCAGTGAAGGGATCGGAGAGGTTCGGCACGATCATGCCGATCGCAGCCGATCTCCGGGCCTTCAACCCACGGGCCAGTTCATTCGGGTGGTAGCCCAGCCGCGCCATGACGGCCCGGATCTTGGTTGCTTTCTTTTCGCTGACGTACGCAGCCCCGTTCAGAACGCGGGAAGCTGTCTTTAGGGAAACGCCGGCTTCGCGAGCAACGTCGACCAGAGTCGGTGCGCGACTTTTCTCTATGGGCATTCTCTAGCCAATCCGTGTCTAAATTTCAACTAATTTGGATCTCTCCGCACTTGTGGTCGCCGAACCAAGAGCGACGCCCTTGGTCTCTGGATACCAAAGCAACACAACGCCGACCTGCAACGCCATCATAAGCGCAAAAAAGTAAAAGCTCGCTATCGGAGAGGTATGTTGGAAAATAGGAAAGACACCGACCAGAACCGCATTTGCGATCCAATGTACTGAGGCGCCATACCCCTGCCCGGAACCACGTACTCCGAACGGAAACAGCTCGCTAAGGTATATCCAAATGACTGTGCCCTGCGAGAACGCGAAGAAGCCGTTGTATGCGACAAGAATGATGAGATAGCTTGCTGGCGCGAAGTGGTGTGGAATGGCGAAACCCAGGCTGAGCAGGCACAGAGACATGCCGACAGAGCCAATCAATAAAAGCGGCTTTCGGCCCAACCGGTCCACACAGGCCATCCCTAGCAAAGTCGTTCCTAGATTCAGACAGGAGATGAAAACCGTATAGTTATGGCTCAAGAGCCGGTTCAGCCCAGCACTGGAAAGAACATCGAGAAGGTAGAACAGCAGAATATTGACACCGGAAAGCTGGTTGAACAGGGCAATACTGGTTGCAAGCAGGAGTGGCCGCCGGTATTTGCGGGAAAATAACCGCTCGCGCGATGCAGAAGAATCTGTCGGCGCAACCCCGCCTCCGGCAACCTGCCATTCAACATCTGAGAACCTCAACTGAGCGGCAGCCGCGTGTCCTTCCTGCCATCTTCCTCTGCTGGCAAGCCAACGCGGCTCCTGCGACATGTATCGAAGGAGCGAAAGCAGCAAGGCCGCGGGGACTACGCCGAGGCCAAGACACCATTTCCAGTAGGCCTCTCCCACTGTCAAATGAGCGAAAATGGATCCGGCTGCGAACGCAAGCACTACACCTATTCCAACCTGAACCTGGAACAAGCCGACGAAACGGCCGCGCAAGGTGTCGCGAGCTATTTCTGCGAGATAGAGCGGACAGGCAACAGTGAAGCCTCCGATCGTCATTCCGCTCAGGAATCGCAGTGCGAGAATCAAGCTCCATGGCGTGGCTGAGAAAGGTAGTGCAAGAATGCCGGCAGCCAGCATATAGAAAAAGGCGCAGCCTGCGACAAGGCTACGCCGTCCTGCTCGGTCTGCAATGCGGCCAGCCAGGAGCGAACCGCAGACCGTACCCCACAAGGAAGCGGAAACTGTCAGTCCGAATAGCGCCGGTGAAAGATGGAACTGATGTCTGAGGCTCTGGGCTGCGGCGGAAAGCGCGCCGAGATCGTACCCGAAGATCAGACCTCCCAGGGAACAGACTCCCGCAGCCAGGATCCGTGGCTTATTCAACCTCTGACACCTCAGTCACTGGCAGACGAGCCTTCATATAAAAAGCTGTGCATTGCCTAATATATATTCCATTCAGCAAAAACGCCGGAAAGAGTAACTAACCACCGTGAAAGACACATTTGCGATGAAATGGTGGTTCAAGTAATATATGACAACGTTATCAGCATCTACCTCTCGAAAATGCACATTCTCTATCCCGCAAGGGGGTATCTATTATGTGCAATTGTCTTTGCAGTGTGGGAGTAGGCGATTGCCGATGTGGGAGGAAGATGACTGACAATCCGCGTGACGAAGCACATTTGATTACGCGGCGTTCCGTGCTGCAGGGTTGCCTTGCGGCCTGTGTGACTTCTGCCCTGCCCATGCACCTCGCAGCGATCGGCCGAGAACTTTCCGGAGGCCGTCCCGCGTCCTCCGACCGGCAATTCAGCAGCCCCCTAATCGAGTCCCTCATCGCCGATGTAAAGAAGCAGATTGCCGACCCACTGCTCGGCGACATGTTTGAACGGTGTTTTCCCAATACCCTCGACACAACTGTGTTCCCCGGCACGTTGGAAGGCAAGCCCGATACGTTTGTGATCACGGGTGACATCGACGCAATGTGGTTGCGCGATTCGTCCGCGCAGGTATGGCCCTATCTCCGCTTTGCAAAACAGGATAGCCATCTGGCTGCCTTGCTTGAAGGACTGATACGGCGGCAGGCGCGCATGATCCTGATCGATCCCTACGCCAACGCGTTCATGCGAAACCCTTCAGACCAGCCCCTCAAGTGGGCCATCAATGACAAGACACAGATGAAGCCGGGCGTGGCAGAGCGCAAGTGGGAAATAGACTCCCTCTGTTATGTCATTCGCCTGGCTTACGAGTATTGGCGGCAGACAGGCAATACAAGCCCCTTCGATAAGGAATGGAAGGCAGCGGCGTGGAAGATTGTCCAGACGTTCCGCGAGCAACAGCGATTGAAGGATCGCGGACCCTATTCGTTTATGCGCCAGACGGAATCGCCCAGTGATTCCGTCCCTTTGCACGGCTATGGAAACCCTGCACGCCCGACAGGGATGATCTTCTCTATGTTCCGGCCCTCCGACGATGCTTGTATCTATCCACTGCTCGTCCCCTCAAACCTGTTTGCCACTCAAGCACTGAGCCAGCTTCAAAAGATGGCAGTGGATCTATTCGGAGACATGAACCTTGCCACGGCATGCGATGAGCTTCTTAAGACGCTGCGCTCGGCTATCGAACAATACGGGACGGTCCAGCATCCGGTATTTGAAAAGATATGGGCGTACGAAGTCGACGGCTATGGGAACGCGCTGATGATGGATGACGCTAACGCGCCCGGTTTGCTCAGCCTGCCTTATCTGGGGATCTGCGACGTGCGTGATCCCCTCTATCAGCGTACCCGGCAGTTTGCGCTGAGCAGCCATAATCCTTACTTCTTTAAAGGAACCGCGGCAGAGGGAGTCGGCGGCCCGCACGTCGGACTCGGCTACATCTGGCCCATTTCGATCATTCTTCGCGCACTCACCTCGACAAACGATCTCGAAATCACCCAGTGTTTGAAGTGGCTTCGCAACACCACCGCCGGCACGGGATTCATGCACGAGTCGTTTCAGCAGGACGATCCATCGAAATTTACGCGAGCATGGTTTGCCTGGGCGAATACCCTCTTCGGAGAGTTGCTGCTCAAACTCGCCGACACCAAACCGAGTCTTCTGCGCCAAACGATGTAACCCGAGGAAATAGTCTCGGTGATGCTGGAAGCATAGCAAAACGGTAGTCGCGGCCACCAGGAATTGACTCGGGTCGTTTGACGCTATGCGCAGTGGCACTAAATCATTTCAGAAGCTTTAGTGCATTCTCTCTATAGACTTTCTGCAAGACGTCGTCTGGCAAATGAAGACCATAGATCTCCCATCGTCCCTGCCTCGAAGCATGTGAGGGATATTCAAAATATTCATCCGCTGTCTCCAGAAATCGAAAATAGAGACGATACATCGACTCCTCGGGAAGCAAATCCGATCCGAAAAGAATCCGGTCGGGAAAGTTGAGGAACAGTCTGCGTGCAGAGTAAGGCTGGCGGCCAAGCTCCGATGCTCGGGCGCTGATGTCTATATAGAGATTGGGATAGGTCTCTAACAGCCGTGATACGCGAGCCAGATTCTCTCCGCTCTCCGCCACGTGCGCGGCCACGAAGGTTGTTTTGGGATGACGTGCGATAACGGCATCGCGTTGAGACAACAAATCAGCCTTCGAATAGTGTGAACCGTGGAAGCTCCAATCGGGGTGGGCTGCAAGCTCTTCGTAGCGTTCGTTTTGAGCGTCGATAGGAAGAAAAAAAGCATCGGGATCTGCGGTGTGAAACATAACAGGAATAGAAAGCTGTGCTGCTTTGTCGAACAACGGAGCCAGACGCTCATCGTCTACACGTATCAGATTCCCTCTACCATCGCGTACGCTTAACCCCAGGTCCTTCCAGAACTTAATACCCTTGGCGCCACGCTCTACCAGCTGCTCCAATCTGTCCAGCGATATTTGGACAAAGTCGGGGCGATCCACTCCTGACCAATCCATCCAACCTATTGTGTCGAAGCGTTGGCGATCCGCATCATGAAACTTTTTGATCATCTCCAATGCCTGTTGTCCGGTCTTCATCGTGATATTCACGATCCGCTCGATTCCACACGCGTCCATCACTCGCAAAGCCTCAAAAGGGTTGAGGGCATCGAGATGGTTGTGGTAGTCGATCACAGGAAACCGAGCGCGCTCGATAGTATGCCGTTCAGATACCAGAGTTGAACACGGGTGAAAATCTCCAAGTGGCAGTTTTACCTTTGCCGTCGCAGTCACCATTTCGACAAACTTATCCTGGTCCCGCATTACGTCATCTGACATGCCACTCTCCTCGTCCCTCACTCTGGTCAACGCAAATCAGGCGAAGGGAAATCAATCAACCGTTCGACGCCTGGGCATGCGAACGAAGCGCGCCGTTATCCAAAGCCACGCGCTCACCTTTGCTGCTTGGCCAACGCTGGATAGATTTTCACATGAGACACGACTCTCCCAATCGCTCCCGAGCTCGGTGAATCAGGCAGCATGCCATTTGCCAGCGATGTGAACAATCCCAGTAGTTGCCCCAGGATGATATCGACTGGCGCCCGATAAGCGTCCGGCACCGTAGACGGCACGTCCAGTGACAGCACGTTACGGGTAATGTTCGCCAAGCGCTTTGCAATCCTGGGTGCGATCACAACCATATTGCCGGCCAGTCCTTTCTGTGCAATCTCCTCAAGCAGGTCGATCTCGTAGTCGATCCTGGGCTCACTTGCTGAAAGGTATGCGACTAAGAGTGTTTGGTCATTCACAAATGACAGCGGACCATGGCGCAGCCCCAGGGGTGACTCCGCAATCGTGGCGATCTTTCCAGCATTCATCTCCAGGACCTTCAAAGATGATTCTTCGGCAACCGCTCGAAGAGACCCGGCTCCGATGAAACACATCCTCGAGTATCCAATCTGCGCCAACTCCCACGCTAAATCTGCTGCTTCTGGCATCAACTGTGCCGCCATCATCACTAAGCCCTGCAGAGTGTCCTCGTAACCGACGGGATTCAAGACGTTCGCAAGATATTGACCGCTGATGATCATATTCGTGAAGGAGCTGGTCATCGCCAATCCACGATCATTCACCTCATCATCAAGCACAACAGCGGTAACCCCCGGGAACCGCGCCATACTTCCCCCGCTATTGCACGTAATCACGAGATGTTTAATTTGGCTTGGAAAACATTCCGACGCATGCTCGAGAGTCGCAATCCCTTCAGAACTTTCACCCGACCGAGAGAAGGAAATGAGTAGGTATCTTCTCTCTGGTCGGATGAAATCGTCCATATTGGTCAACAGTTCTGTACTAGGAACTACCATCACTTCACAGTTCCATTGCTGACGGAATATTCGACTGACCGCTTGTCCGATGTAGTCTGAGGTCCCGGCGCCGGCAAGAATAACTACAGGTCGGTCTTCAGGGTTCGGGCTCGCTATGCCCACCGCCTCCAGTGCTTCCAGCAGCAGAAGGCGACCAGAAGCCATCATTTGGCCTGTCTTCAACCATGTTTCTGGTTGTTGATAGATCTCCCTCGGAGTGTGCGCTATACCTCTCACCTGCTTCTCCTCATCGGATAGCGATAAGAGTGATGCAAGTGCGTTTTGCAATTCATACCTCCAGTGGGTTGCGGGAATGAACAGTCATTGCGGTCGTAAATCAAGAGTCATAACTTCAAACGGGGCAAGAACAAATTTGTGTGGCGTATGTGCGTCAAGCGTGATGGGCGCTCTCTTCGTATCCGCTCTCCACGGGCTCTTGGCGGTATACGATGTCCGCGCACCCAACGGCAATTCCAAAACCTTTCCTAAGTCGATGTTGATGGCACTCGCTTGGTTTGACGGATTACGCAGGACAAGAATCGCTTTCTCCCGACTCCACGACGCCCAGCCGTACACCTGGAGCCACTGGGGATCACCGCCTACCCAATGCGTGTCCTTCAACACGCTCGCATTCTCTCGAGCCCAACGCGCCGTCTCCGCCAACGTATCCCAATCCTTCGCGGACAGAAGCGAAGGTGTGATGTACAGCTCCTGCAGCTGAGTACCAGAACCAAAATAAGAATGCGCCTCTCTGGCGAAGTCATCATCAGGATCTGTATTCAGACGCTTGTTGTATTGCGCATAGATTATGCCGTGGAGCATCAGCGAGTTCAGCGGATAGAGCGGTCCGCGAAGGACAACACGAGCATAGGTCTCTGCGTCACGATAGGTAATCCACCTCTCCCGATTGCTACCCACGCCGGCAAGCCTGTCGTCCTCGCCGCCTCTCCAAATCGAGTCAGCGTAAAGCAGCCAGAAAGGAGACGCGTCCGTCCCAGTCGTGAGATTGATATAGATATCGGGCTTCTCTTGGCGAAGTTCACCGATAAGATGGATCATTGCACTGAAGTCGCTGTCAAAGCGGCTTCCGGGAACCACATGATCAACGTTTCCAGTGCCATCAAATTTAAACTGATTGATCCCGTATTTCCTGATCATGTTGATGCAAACGCTGCGAAAACGATCGTAGTATTTGGGACCCGATAGTGCGTAGCCGTTATCAACGATTTCAAAACCTTCACTCCGCCCAAACGCGATACGCTCCTGTTTTGGTTTGCCATAGCCGCCCCAGGGAGACATCCAGACTCCGGGAGCGGCGTCATATTTCCTTGCTGCATCGCTGACTGCCGTGAACCCTCCTGGAAATCCTTTGTTAAAATCCCACAACGAGGAGTGGTTGTCCCAACCATCGTCGAAAAGAAAAGAGTCTAAGGTCACTCCACGCTTTTCGTGGAGTTCTCGTCCGAACGTATTGATGCGATCGAGTGCTTGCGCTTCATCGTAGGGCGTGAAGTAACCGAGGTCATACCAAGAGTTGTAGTGCAGGAACGTACGGTAAGGATGTGCTCGTTCGCGCTCGATATAGGCAAGGAACGCTCGACGCATCTGCCCGGTTGGCGCGACACCGATCACAGAAGAGTAGGTGATAGACTGCCCCCGCGGCAGAGGCAATGTTCTCTCCAGGTCGGACACCCCTCGACCTTCCCTGACAGAGCTCACCGTGAGCGGATGTTCAAAGCCAAAAAAGAAATTGGTGGCGACCAGAGGCGAACCTGCCACTTTGCCAGCTACCTGAATATCCGGAAGCTCGAGATCGATCAAACGAATGTCTTTGATAGGAAGGTCTCGTCCTGTGGCAGTTACGCCGACGACCTGCCGCAGGTAGGCCGAGCCGTCTCGAAGAACTACACTGTAATCGATGCGAATATCACCGGATGTGTCCGTCAGAACCGCATCAATCTCTCTCCCATTTAGCCGCTCTGCATAGCGCGATGCCTCCGGCACGGCCTTCACCTCACGAATCGTCGGCGCTCCGATAAGGCGCAGATCCCGGGCCTTGACAAGGCTCCCGTCGGCAAACCGAAGACTAAAGGACGGTACTGCTATCGTCCTTTGGTGCATCCGGTCGGTCACTTCTAAGTCGGAGAGTGCTCCGCCTTCCAGATGCCATTTCGCTTCCATCGTGCGGTTTCCCAGGTTATACGATGTCCCGCGAACCGTTGCCATTGCCGGTCCCGGATCACCTGCCTCTGCGGCAAAAAGGATCGAAACATTACCTAGCAATACCAAAAGCGCGACGCCGTTTCTAAATAGCCGAAGTAACGACCGGATTTTTGCCGGGAACATGGAGCCTGACTCCGAATCGAGAATAAGACACACTTACGATATTCAATGTGTGAAGAATACTCTATCGAAGTAAAACCTACGGCCATTACGCAAACCCGCAAAGCATCAACGATGCTTTCGAGTAGTTTCATTGCCGCGAAGCCCCGCAAGCGCGTCATCGCATGCTGCAATGTTTTGCTTGAGCTTTATTGCTTCCGGGCTGTCCGGTTGAGCCGACGCACCGCGATACCCTATGTCATTCAAGATATCCAGGCTCTTTTGGTAGTTTGTTCGTGCAATCTGCCAATCTTGAAGTCGGACAGACGGAGAGAGACGATACGTCGTGGCCAACGTTTCATATGCTGTACCGATGCCGAAGTAGGCATCCGACACTCCCCGCCGATTGTCATTACTGGCAGAATTACTCTCCGCCAGTTGTTGAAATATAAGCAGCGCTTCGCGATAGCTTTGTATACCTTCTGCGAAGTGCTTCTCCTTTAACAATCCGTCACCAAGAGCGATGTCGGTGTAGCCGATGCGGTAGCGGACCAATGCGTTGGAAGGATCGGCTTGCGATAGCGACTCGTAAATCTGCCTGGCTCGTCCCAGATTCTGCATGCCCTTCTGTAAATTGCCTTTGCCTACCAGATCAGAGCCAACAAATTGGTAGGAATCGGCGAGATAGCTCTGAAGCGTCGCGTTGGTGTGATCCGCAGCATAGAGTTCTTCGATCAATGCCGTGGACTTTTGCTGCGCTTCGATCGCTGAAGCGAACTGTCCCTCGCCCGCATACACTCTGGCTATTCCGGTGTAGTCCGCGGCAAGATGTGTTCGCAACAATGTGCCTTGTGCAGCGTTAGCGGAGGGTAGCGCCGCCAGCCGAATCGCCGCGGCCTTTCGATAGCTCTCCAATGCACCGCTGGAATCGCCCGTCTCCGCCAGGATGTTGGCAATTCCATAGTAAGAACCTGCCACGCGATCGCTCGCCCTGGCATCCTGCGGCTCAACACTCTCAAAAAGCACCAGGGCCTGGCGCAGGTACCGCAAGGCATTCGGAAAATCCTGCTTTGTCTCGGAACACCACCCAAGCGCCGTGTTGTTACTCGCCAGGCCCCACTTGAGAGACGCATTGTTAGGGTCGTCTTTCAGAAGCGACTCGAGAATCGTGCGCGCCTTTCCATAGCTCTCTATTGCACCGGAAGTGTTGCCCAGATTGGCGTAGTAAGGGTTTCCCTGGACATCTCCGACTTTTTCGTAGGCCTGCGCCAACTCCTGCTGGAGCGCGCGATCGCCACCGGCTTCTCGCGACAGGCTATCCAGATATTGGAGCGCGCGGTCAACGAGTAACTTTCGGGCGGGAGTCGAACCCGGCAGATCCTTGATGGAATCATGAAGGTCGAACAACAATGAATTCGCAAGCGCGCGGACATCGTTAAATCGGCGCTCCGCACGTGCGCGCTGCTCTCGCGCCACGTGCGCTTGCCACGCAATCCCAACTGTGCCCGCAACTAAAGATAGAAACACCAAGAAACCAGCAAGCACGCTGGTTTTGTGGCGTGCGACGAACTTGCGGGCTCTGTAGATCAACGTGTCCGGCTGTGCAGTAACCGGACGCCCATCCAGATAGCGCTGCAGATCCTCTGAAAGTTGTTCAACGGAGCGGTATCGACGCTGAGGCTCTTTGTGCATTGCCTTCAGCACAATGTTGTCGAGATCTCCAGCAAGTTTGCGCCGCAGTTTTTCCGGAGCCGTGTGCCGCAATCTGCTAACAAGCTCGGGCGAAGGGCTATCTTCAATCTGACTGCCATTAGTGGTTTCAATCTCTTCAACGAGCGCCATCGTGCTTGGCTTTCGCGGCTGCTCTTCGCAGATCACGCGAGAGACTTCTTCTAAACTGCGGTCCTTGAGTTGGAAAGGATGATGGCCGCACAGCAGTTCGTAGAGCAGGACGCCAAGAGAATAGATGTCACTGGCAGTCGTGATCGCTTCACCCAGGAACTGCTCAGGGCTGCCGTAACTTGGCGTCACAAGCCGGGGTGCGACGCCCATGGTAATCAACGTCTGCTGATAGGCTCCTGTGTCGAGGAGCTTGGCAATGCCGAAATCCAGCAGCTTGGGCGTTCCCTTCTCTGTAACCAGAATATTGGATGGCTTAATGTCGAGGTGCACAATGAGATTCTGGTGGGCGTATTGCACAGCCGAGCATACGGTAAGAAATAGCTTCAATCGTTCAGTAATCGACAACTTGTGCGAATCACAGTACACATCAATAGGCTCTCCTTCCACGTACTCCATCACGTAGTAGGGCAAGCCGTCTTCAGTTGCGCCCCCATCCAGCAGCTGTGCAATATTCGGATGATTGAGGTTAGCCAGAATCTGACGCTCATGACGAAAGCGGCGGAGAATGAAGTCCGTGTCCATCCCGCGCTTGATTACCTTGATCGCAACTTGTTTGTGGTACTGATCATCGGCCCGCAGGGCAAGGTAGACAGAACCCATACCGCCTGTGTCGATCAGCCGTGTGATCTCATAACTTCCAATCCGCCGCCCGACGGCATATGCAGGATTCTCCTCTTCTTCCCACTCGATTCCCGTTGCCTCGATCCCCGCTGCAAAGACAGGTTCCTCAATAAACGTGCCTGCCCGTTCGTGGCTGGCAAGCAAAGAGTTCAACTCCTGAAGGAGCGCATCATCGCCATCGCAGGCCTCTTTCAAAAACACGGCTCGACTTTCGGCATCGATTTCGGCGGCGCTGTGATAGAGCCGGTTGATTTTCTCCCAACGCTCAGGCGTCATGATGTAGCTCCCGATAGAGCCACGCCTTAGCCATGCTCCAATCGCGCATGACGGTAGCGGGAGATATCTTCAAGAACTCTGCGGTTTCTTCTACACTTAACCCGCCAAAGTACCTTAGCTCTACAATCTGACTCTTCCGCGAATCTATCTCTGCCAGGGAGCATAGCGCCAGATCGAGGGCAATAAGTTCCTTGTCACGTTCTTCAAGCTTTTGAACCGCCTCGGTCAGAGGCCGTTTCAAGTCGCCACCTCGTTTTACAGATCTTTCCTTCCGCGCTTCGTCGACCAGGATACGGCGCACCAATTGTGAGGCGACGCCGAAGAACTGCGCCCGATTCTGCCAGTGCGCTCGCTTTTGATCCACAAGTCGCAAATAGGCTTCACTGATCAGTGCCGTCGTCTGTAAAAGGTGCCCCGAGCGCTCACGTCGCATGTAACGATGAGCCAGCTTGCGGAGCTCGACATAAACCAGCGGCATCAGCTTGTCCAGCGCCGTCTTATCTCCATCATTCCACGCAATGAGGAGTGCGCTCACATCTTCTTGGGCAGGTCTCATGGATACCCAGCCTGAGTCTGGAATGCGCCCATCCTAGCACGAGTTCAACCCCACCAGGAGAAGTGACCGACGATCTAGTGCGCATTCACGTCGTAGATCACGGTGGAGGTGTGAGCAGGCACCAAAGCTCCAACCACTCCACCCGTGGCTGCACCCCCCAGGAAACCAAACGCCGCGCCGAGTCCCGCTGATCCGCCTGTACCTATGATGTCGAGACAAAATGCCTGCGACGCGCATCCCTTGTGGGTCGCCGCACCGATGATCGCTCCCGTGCCCGCTCCGATAGCCCCGCCCACTGCTCCTCCAACGAGCGTGTTACGTGCCCTGCGCCTGTTTGCCATCAGTTTCACGGTCCGAACGTCCTGCTTCTGAATGGATTGCTCTCCTGAGGCCATTTGGAGCGAGATCGCCGTGTCGGACACGCTCATGAAGGTTCCCGAATGTTTCTTCGAGCGTAAATCTACGACCTGAATGCTCTGCCCCAGCTGCAACCCGTTCAGAGTCGTCCAGGACGCTGCATTACTTTGCGCCAACGCTGCGCATGTCAATCCAAGGCTGCAAATCAGCAACAATATTCTTCGCATAAAGCTCCTGCTCCTTTATTGCGGCGACTGATGGCAGTCTTCTTACGCCCGAGGTGCCCGGAAACCTGCCAGCATTGGCCCGGATTTCTGCCGCCTGAGAATTGACCAGAATCCCGAGTCCTTACTTATCAGTGCGTCTCCCGCTCGCGAAACAGCGGCTATAGCTTTTGCAGAGGATCTAGTGCAACTCAGCTGCCACTGTCTTCGCAGGCCCAAAAAAAAATTCGGTAGGTATCCCTTGACAGACATCAAGTACCTGAAAAACCCGCGACAGGGCAGACGGAAGTGAGCAATTCGATACATTATTGTTTCCGCGATAAGGCTAGGTTTTGGACAGTCCCCCTCCAGAGCGGGACAACGCTCTACAAGAACCAAGAAGAACCAAGGCCTGTAAAAATGACCCCATCTCCCTGGGGTCTTATTTTTTCCTCCCCGGAAAGAAGAACGACGATGGCAGATAAATCGAACGAATTTTATCCGCATAGGCGCAACAAAGACGGCTCTTACGACTCAATTTGCCTGACATGCTTCCTCACGGTTGCATTTGGTAAATCTGAAACGGAGCTAATCGAGCTCGACAAAAAGCACGTCTGCGAATACTCCCCTTTGTCGCAGAGAAGCCGGTTGCCTGTCCTTCCTTCCCCAATGAACGGTACTCTTCACTTCGAGAAGGCGATGGGAAGCTGCGGGAGCGCCAGACCGACAGGGGTTTGAAGGTGTCTCGAAAGGCTGCTCGCATGATTCTTGGATAGTCTGGATCGTAGCCTGGATGGTGGGGATGGAGACGGGTTCGAGTCGCGCGGCTCTTTCTTCCTCGTCCCGTTGAATCATCTTCTCGATCAGCTTCCTGACGGGGCTTTTGTATTCTTCGGGTTTGCCGATTTCGGTGCGGGGGGCGAGGATGCCGAGGGCGGGGTCGATGGTGATCTCTTCGACGGTTTGGCTGGTGGTTTCGGGTTCGTAGGGGGATCTGGTTGGGTATCTGGATCCGGTTGCGGGTTGGGTATTGGGTTGGGGTTTGGGGAGGTTGAGGCTGGCGATCTGGAGGCCGTAGAGGAGGAGGCCGGCGCGGCGTGGGTCGATGTCGTTGGAGGCGATGCGCTGGAGGACCTGGCCGATGGAGGACTGGATGGCGGAGCGGTCTTCGGGGAGAGGCAGGTGGAAGGTGGAGCGGCGGCTGCGGCGCTGGCGCGGGTCGGCGACGGGTTTTCGGGTGGTGTGGTGGTAGTAGCAGAACTCTTCCTGGCGGAGGCAGGGGCTGGCGCAGCGGTGCCCGTCGGTGAAGATGTGGCGGCATTGGTACTGTTTCGTGTCTGGTGTGGCGTCTTGCATGGTGGGTACCCCGTCCCGTCAAAATGTGCGCAAAGTCTTCAAAAGAAAAGACCTGCGTCCGGACTTCTGCTTCGCGAGTTCGCTGGTTAGCGGGAGTTCGGTCGCTGGTTCTTTGTTGAATCTTTGTGCGGTTAAATGCGAAGGCCCGGCTTTTGGCCGGGCCTCATTTTCTATCTATTTCTATTGTAGCGAATGGAGCATAACTAAAATGCCACTTTGCACGGATATATTTTTCTCTTGTAAGTCGTTTTGTTTGTGTCTCTTCCGGATCACGATTTGGAACTTTCGTGGCTTTTGGGTCTTGACACGCGATTTTCGGGCGGAAATGCATAAAAACGTAACTTCCCGTAACGATGTTTCACTAATTTTTCTTCATGTCGTCCGGTGTCACGATAATAGTCTTCTCATCTGAGATGAAAAGGCTATAGCAGGTAGGCAGCGAGTTCAGATCGTTCGCTGTTGGATTGTTCTTATATACCCATTCCCAAGTGCGGCATAACTGTCCGGTTTTCGTGTCTAGAGCTACATCGGATGTACCGTGGGTCACGACAGGTTCAAACCGTCTTATCGGCGGCTCGACGGGCTTAGGGCTTTCCTTAGCGGTATTGTCGTTACAGCCGGTAGGTTGTTGAATTAGGAGAGCCATAACAGCGAAGATAGCGGCGACTTTCATGCCGTCATGCTACTTCTCTTTAAGCCGTCTTGTATCAGGTTTTTTCTTGCACAACCTTTTCACATGGGTAATGTCACACAGCAGATATAACGCTGAGAAGCTTATTCCTGCCTTGCGTAAAGCGCATACTTCTCTAAAAATGCAACAGCAAAAACAACGGCAATAAATCCAGTCGCTTCGCCCTTCGGGCCTCGCTCCGGCCTTCGGCAGAGTCGTATGCCGCTTCGCGGTTGGCAAGACGCGGGGCTGAAGCCCCGCGCGCTCCACCCAGGCGCAACGGCAAGGCAATGATGTTGCCCGAGAACAACTCTTCCCAGAAGAACACTTAAGATTACTAGGTAGTAAACGCCGTATTTTCAGGCGATACAATTGGCGCCTGTCCTTTCATGAGAGCAAAGTGGGCAATCACAAACCCCATCCCGATCCAAATCAACGCCGCTCCTCCAAAGAAGAGCGCGAAGTTAGTGGCAGTATTCATATTCGGGGAGAAGTCGAAGCAAATCTTCCGAAAAGCCTTATTGACCACTACGAAGCCGCTCAGGAAACAGAGGGTAATCGACAAGAAAAGAAGTACAGACTTGATGTGATAACGCTGATATTTGTGATCATTGTTGCTGGCTTGACCGTATGGCAAGCGTGTTTGAACCGTAAGCTCGCTATAACTGCCGCTGATACTTTGAAAACCACTAAGGAACAATTTCAGCGTGACCAGCGGCCTTACCTTGCACAAACCAGCAAGAGTAGTGAGGCTCCGCAGTTCATCCTTAAACCAGACGACCCATCCCACGGGCAAATTATGTGGAATTGGCACATGACGAATTACGGGAAAAGCCCAGCCGATCATGTCACGTTTTCGCAGGAAATCAGTCTCGATGGAGAGCCGTTCGTCCCCTCTTTCGGGGAAACCGTTCCCAATGTCGGCCCTCCCATGGCACCCACTACTGACGTCTACGATTCGGTCATTTCCAGACCAATCGAGAAAGCTGAATTTGAAAGGCTCGTGAAGCTGACTAACGGAATAGTGATTCGGATCAAGATTGATTATTCGGATTTGGAGGGAACTCCCTATGAAACTGGCCTCTGCCTTACGCGAACAAACTTCGGCTCCTTGACCTATTGCAAGAAGGATAACTACGTACACTAATAGCTGCCGTGTAACGGCGCTATGCCTGGTTGAGCACTTTCGAGTCAGGGCCCGTGGGTCTATCGCCACTCGACGAAGTTAAATCTCGTGACGCAATAAATGGATTCCGTTAGCATGAAGTTCGGTGAGATCAGACCCTCGCCCTGATCTCAGGCTCAGCCCTCAAGCTCAGCCGAGTTCCCCATACGGATGAAGAGGCGTTCTGTAGTTGCGAGTTGTTCGCTGGCGGCCATAGTTATCGCGGGTCTTGCTCTGTATTGGTCACATCCAAAGAGACAAAATAGCCAAAATCCAGCTGTGGCGCATACGTATGCTGACCCGAAGAGTTGCGCTCAATGCCACGCGGCGGAAGCCGCAGGATACGCCACTACCGGCATGGCGCATTCCTTCTACGAGCCGCTGGCGAAGGACACCGTTGGAGCTCAATCCGCTGGGGCTCAATCAAAAGAGAGCCAGTTTTTTCACGCCGCGTCCAGCACTTACTACAGCATGGTGGAGCATGGAGGTAAGTATTTCCAGCGCCGGTGGCAACAGGGCTTCGATGGCAAGCCGGATAACGTCGAAGAGTTACAGATTGACTACATCATGGGTTCGGGAAATCACGTACGCACGTACCTGCATCGGGAGCAGGACGGCACGCTGATCGAACTTCCGCTGGCCTGGTACTCGGAACTGGGCGGCCACTGGGGAATGAATCCCGGGTACGACAATCCGCACCCAATGACGCGGCGGCCGATTGCGTATGAATGCATGTTCTGCCACAACGCCTATCCGGAGATTCCCGCAACCGATCATCGCGATCTTGCCGCGAGCCCGGTGTACAGTGGCGCGTTGCCGGAGGGGATCGACTGCCAGCGTTGCCATGGACCGGGTGCAGCCCATGTAAAGGCAGCGCAAACGCCTGGAACCTCGCTTCAGCAGATCAGCTCCTTAATTCTGAATCCAACACGGTTGAGCAAAGGGCGCCAGATGGAAGTCTGCGAGCAATGCCACCTCGAGACCACCAGCCGTCCTCTGCCGGATCGAATTCGACACTACGACCAACAGCCCTTCGGATATATGGCGGATCAGCCACTCAATCGTTTTAGTTCGTACTTCAGCCGAGATCCTGAAAAGGGGCGCACCGACAACTTCGAGATTGTTAATGCGCCGTACCGGTTGAGACAATCGCAGTGCTATTTGAAGAGCGAAGGTGCGCTGACATGCGAAACATGCCACAACCCTCATGATCTTCACAAGGGTCCGGAGGCGGTTTCGTACTATTCCAACATCTGCATGAAGTGTCATGCTGCGAGCCTTCCGGCGCAGATTGCCCTCCACAAGCATCCGGCGTCTAACGATTGCGTGTCTTGCCATATGCCCAAGCGCCGCACGGAGGATGTGGTGCACGCAATCATGACAGATCATCTGATTCAACGGCGTCCCCCACCCGCCAAAAAACTGCTGGCAGAACGGCAGGAAATTCCGGAGACGCCGGCAAATGCCTATCACGGCGAGGTAAAACGCTACCTCCTCGACGGCGAAGGTCCCAGTTCAACAGACGATCTCTATGACGCGCTCGCCCAAGTGATTGACAGTTCCAATTTGGAAGCAGGCATTCCGCGATTGCAAGAGGTCATTCGAGCTCAGCATCCCAATCAGCCTAACTTTTCAATTGAGCTTGGAGATGCGATGCGGCATACCGGCGATCTTACAGGTGCAATAAGCGCATACCGGCAGGCGGTCACATCAGATCCGCTGTCTTCGCGCGCTCAGAGGCGTCTCGGGGCGACGCTTGGAAGCGTCGGACAGTGGGATGAAGGGATGACTGTTCTGCATGGGGCGCTAGATCATGAACCCGACAACGCTCTCTTGTGGTATGAGCTGGCGCTGGTTGAATCGAGAGCGGGAAAGCGGGAACAAGCGATCGAAGATCTCAGGAAGGCGCTTCGGATCAAACCAGATTTCGCAGACGCACAGAATAATCTGGGAACCAATCTGGCTCAGATGGGGGACCAGCATGGTGCGGAAGCAGCCTTTCGCGCTACGTTGACCATCAATCCATACGATGCCGGAGCCAGAGCTAACCTTGGTCGTCTTCTGGCCGGAGAGAACGACTGGAAGCAGGCGGCCTTCCAGCTCCAGAAGGCCGTCCAATGGGATCCCGCCGATGCGAACGCTCACATGGCTTATTCCGTGGTGCTAATGCAGATGGGTCGCATGCCCGAAGCGGAAAAAGAGGCCGAGGCCGCCGTAAAGGCCGATCCGGGATCTTCGCAAGCTCGCGACCTTCTGGGACAGACTCAGGCGCAAGGGGCGAGAAAGAATTCGCGTGTGCAGAGTCCGGGCAGAAATTGAGATTTGCACCGGAGTGTGATTGATCTGAAAAGGGATACCGATCCAGAGCGGTGATGCCTGGACAGCCATATCCTCTTCTTTTTGAGGCAGCTAATTGCCTCTTTCGTCAGGGCTTGTGAATAAGGGGGTTGACAAAGGTTCCTTCGGTGTTTTCTTATGGTGCCGCAATTGTTTTATCTACAAACTTATTCAAGACAAACGTTTGTCTCTCAAGTGACAAGACGGATTTCTATAAAAGGGTATATATCGCATTTCTGGAGGCTGTATCGTGAATACCATTCAAATAGTCAGCAAAGTTCTCCTTGCAATCAGACGTGTTCTGAGGAATCCCACGGCTGCGACGGTACTCGGCTTAGCCGGATTGTGCGCTCTGCCCTCGATATTTCACAGTGCGGGCATAGCGTACGCGCAAAACACTAACGCGACGATTCGCGGACAGGTCCTCGATCCCACGGGCGCTCTGGTGCCGAACGCCCAGGTCATCATCGTCAACAAGAACACCAATGTCACGGTCTTCAACGGGAAAACCGATTCTGCCGGCGCCTTCGTCGCGCCCCAAGTTATCCCCGGAACTTACAAAGTAACGGTCCACGCCGAGGGCCTGAAGGATGCGGTCATCGACAACCTCGTCGCGACAGTCGCACAGGTTGCCTCAGTGGACGTCAATATGCAAGTTGGCGTAGCGACCGAAGTAGTAACCGTTCAGTCCAAGGGCGAAGAGCTTGATCGAAGCACATCAACCATCTCCACGCTCATTTCGCCGCAGGAAGTCCAGAACCTTCCATTGCAGCAACGCGCCACGGAAAATCTGCTGGCGTTCATCCCGGGCGTAGTGCATGGCGGCGCTGGGGATCAACCATCGACCTCGCAACTCTCGATCAACGGCAGTCGCACGTTGAACACGGAAGTGCTGCTCAACGGCGTTTCGACGATCGTCGCCTCGACCGGAACGCCGGAAACGCTGCCTTCGCCAGATGGCATCGACCAGTTCCGCGCCATTACTACCAATGCGCCAGCGGAGTATGGCCGCACCTCAGGTGCTGTGATCTCCGTGAACACCATCTCCGGCACAAACACTTATCACGGGAATGTCTACTTCCTCCTGCGGAACGAGGCGTTCGACGCCAACCAGTATTTCCACAAGGACACCATCAACGCTACGACCGGAGCCGTTACACCGCGCAACCGCGACCGCTTCTTCCAGGGGGGTGGTTCTTTTGGCGGACCGATCCGGATCCCTCATCTTTACAACGGCCGTGACAAGACCTTCTTCTTCGTCAACTACGATCGCACGATCCAGCCAAACTCAACGCTTGTGACACAAACGGTCCCTACTGCCGCGCAGCGCACGGGCGATCTCTCGAACTACTCAGGGAAGATTTATCAGCCTGGCGGTACAAACACGCCACAATTCACAAACAACCAAGTCGGCCCCATCGACCCTGCAGCAGCGAAGATTCTGGCCCTGCTCCCTCTTCCGAACACGATCGGCACCTACGATTCGGTAAACAACCGCTATACGGGCAACTGGACGTCGCTACAAAACCAGACCGG
This sequence comes from uncultured Acidobacteriaceae bacterium, assembly GCA_963791735.1. Lineage (GTDB taxonomy): Bacteria > Acidobacteriota > Terriglobia > Terriglobales > Acidobacteriaceae > Edaphobacter. The sequence goes on from CAWBTR010000001.1 coordinate 259,288, forward strand.
CACTGTCCAGAAGATTGTCGTTCGTGTCGATGAGGTGCTTACACCGAAAGACAGGCTGAGTTTCAACGTCTACCGCTTCACCACCTCGACGCCGAACCCCGTCACCTATAACAGTGAGTTGCTCAACACGACATGGGATTGCACGTGCAACAATGCGTGGCTACCCTCCATCGATTACACCCGCGTTTGGACCCCAAGCTTGGTCATGGACCTGAACATGGGCTTCTTCCGCAACGTTGTACTTCGCAATCCCCCGGGAACCGGCCAGAACGCGTCAGCCACGCTCGGAATTGCGTCGCTGCCCCTGGACCAAACACCCCAAATATCCGCCAGCGCTAGTACTCAGGATAGCGGTAGCAATAGTTTTGGTTTTAGCAACATCGGTGCGGACACCAACACGGACCAGGTCAATATCACCAACACCTACACTCCTTTTGGCACGGTGACGAAGACGTTTGGTCCCCATACCTTCAAATTCGGTGCGTCGCTTCGCAAGAACGAGTTCAACTCATACAACCCTGCCACTAGCCCAGAAGGCCTCTTTCAGTTCGACGGCTCCATCACGAATCATGGAGCTTCCGGAACTCCAAACACTCAAATTGCGGATTTACTCCTCGGCAAAATCAAGACCGCGCAATATGAGCAGCCCCAGCCGCCGACCGGCAGGCGTAACTCCAACTTCGGCGTTTTCGTCCAGGACGACTGGAAGGTTTCGCCTAAACTGACCCTCAACCTGGGACTTCGTTATGAGTACGAGTCGGCGCTGACGATTGCCACCAATATCTACAGTCGTATTGACCCGAACTCCGGACAGCTATGGGCTGCCGGTCTCAATGGCGTCTCCCGTTCGCTCAATATCGCCACGCCGAAAGCCGACGTTTCGCCACGGATCGGCCTGGCGTATAGCGTCAACGATAAGACAGTCGTCCGCGCTGCGTTTGGCACCTTCTATGGGACCATCTTTCAGAACCTCGGCGGTCAACTCGCCTATCCGGGATTTGACAATACCATCACCAATAACAACCTGGGAACGGCCGTCGCTCAGCCATTCTCTCTTTCGCAGGGCCTCCCGCTCGCGCCCCCTCCAAATCTGCAGAATCCCTTCCAGGCTTTGGTGGGTTCTTCCGCCAGTAACCCCTACAGCGTTGCCATTTCATTCAACAACCAAAGCCACATGCCGCTGGTGCAACAATGGAATCTTGGTTTCGAGCGTCAGTTGCCTCTCTTACTTACGCTCGAGGTCAACTACGTCGGGAACCATGCACTCCACCTCTCCTATAACTTGAGCGAGAACCAGGTTCCCCTCTCGGCGGTACCTGCGGAAACCCTCCTGAACACCAGCGTCGCAACCCAAAATGCACAACCATTCCCGAATCTCAAATCATTCACTGTGAACAACAACTCGGGAGGCTCCAACTACAACGGATTGCAGGTAACAGTAAAACGCGAGTTCAATACCCGGATGGCTATTCTCTCCAACTACACCTACTCGAAGAGCATGGACGATGGCAGCACCATCTACAACTTCTCGGCTCCGAATGGAACCGCGAATTCTCAATATCCTGTTGCTGGTCCGAACTTTATCCACGACTTGGCCCCCAGCAACATCGACGTCAAGCAGGTGTTTAACCTCGCCATGATCTACACGACTGCGGGTCCGTGGTGGCTCCGTAACTGGCATATTGCGCCGGTCGTGATCGCCCACACCGGACTGCCCATAAATATCACGCAGAGCAATGAGATCCCAGGCGCTTCGCAGCGCCCCAACGGTAATCCCCAACTCATCAAGCTGGCGAATTGGACTAAGAACGGGGCTGCGGTGCAGTACTATGATTCTGCAACCGATCCTAACTTCCCTCTAACTGCGTCTGGGCCGGTCTATAACACCATTAGCGGCGTTCGAACACAAATTGTCGCTACGGGCTTTGGCAACGTTTCACGCGACTCTAACCGTGCACCCGGCGAATTGGACTTCGATGCCTCGGTCTCGAAAGACTTCAAAATATGGGAAGCCCTGAATTTCCAGTTTCGTGTCGATGCCTTCAATGTCATCAACCATACCAACTTCCAATCGCCCAGTGGTTCCCTCACTGTGACTGAGGTTGGGACCGCAGCGACCTTCGCTACCTCGTCCGGCTTCGGCAAGATTACAGGCACGCAGCCTAACCGCTCCCTGCAGTTATCTGCGCGCTTCTTCTTTTAATCTTTACTCATAGATCGATGTACAGGAGAGGCTACCCCGTGAGGGTGCCTCTCCCTCCTATCGAAAGCGGGTTTGAAGCTACAGAATCGTGTGCAAAGGATATAAGGATGGATCGATCACTGCGGTGTGTCGTGGCTGTCAGGGCCAACTCCCCCAGATATTTGAAGTACGTTGTCGTGCCGACGCTATTTGCTCTCGGAGCTCCTCTTGCCAGTAGTGCTACGGCAAAGTCTCTTCTCTCACCATGGGATGCAAAACCCATCACAATGACACAAGCGAGTTACGTGTGCCCAGCCATCGCACATATCGCTCCCGATCTGGTGACGGACGGTTTCTACAGGCTGGATGATCCGACTCACTCTATCATTGATCCGGTGCGACAGGAGGCTTATCGCAAGTCAAGCGATGGAGTAAAAAGTGTTGGCATGGCAATTGTGAAAGCGGCTGATGACTATCGTGCTTCAGGCTCGCGGGAAGCCGCTCAATGCGCAATGACTCAGATTCTTGCTCTGGCGCAGGAGCACTCGCTCGCGGGTACGATGTCGTCCAATCAGGCATATTACGTACAAGGCTGGGTAGTCGGAGCTATTGCAATCGCCTATTTGAAGATTCGTGATTCAGGTATCGCGACGGCGGAACAGACGGAGACTATCACAAAATGGATGCAGAGTGTCGGAGACCAAACGATAGGTTATTACGACCGTCGCAAAAAATCGGGACAGGGAGATAGCCAAAACAATCATCTGTATTGGGCCGGCGTCGAACTCGCCGCGATCGGCGTCGCTGCAGACAATCGGAGGGACTTTGACTGGGCGATATCGGCATACGATAACGGAGTTAACCAGATACGACCTGACGGGACGCTTCCACTCGAAATGGCCAGAGGTGGCCGGGCGCTTCACTACCATCTCTACGCTCTTGCTCCTCTGGTCTTGATTGCAGAATTTGGAGAGACGAATCGCCTCGATCTCTACGCTCACGCAAACGGAGCGCTACATCGCCTCGTCAAAGTATCAGTGGCAGGTCTTCAAGATCCAACTCCATTTGAGAAGGCCACTGGGGTGCCCCAGGAGATACCGAAGGTAATTAGCGGGGACCAGATTGGCTGGGCACCTCCCTATTTGCGTCGTTTTCCCAATCCAGCGCTGGAGCAAATTGTAGAGGTCGCCCCCAGTCTGAGCGTCTACTATCTGGGTGGCCTTCCCCCAAGCGGATAACGAGGTCATGCAAACCGGGTGTACTTCCACAAGGCCCACCCGCCAGCGACTAGAAATAGCAGCATTACTCCAATTAGGATCATCGCATAACCATAGCTGATAGCCAGTGGAGGTCGGCTGGCGTAAGCAGCAAACCGGACAAAGATCCCCAGCGCACCGACTAGTATCACATAGTCCCACCAGCGACGCTTATGAACGTGACTTGATGCCGGTTCCTCGCCGTTTTGTGTAGCAATAGATTCAGCAAGGTCCATGCTGTAGCGAGTGCATTCGCGCGTGATGGCTTCGATGCACGAGGCGCGTTCACCAGGAGGCGCAGCAGCCGCGCTGATTGCCAGAGCTCCTAGAATCATTAGCGCCGATGCCGAAAAAATAACTATCTGAGTGGATCGGCTAAAGTGAACAAATTCCCCGAACACGAGAGCACCCCAGACCAGCCCCCAAAGCTGATTGGTGTTTGAGAGCGGGATGGCTCGACTGATACCTACATATTTGGTGCCGTATTGCTGGAATAGATCACCAATGACCCAACAGAAACCTCCCAAGAAGAGCCATAAGATGGAAGATTTAAGTGCCTTCAATTGGACTAACGTCGAACTGCCTCCATCGTGCAGCGTAAACGCCAGAAGCCCTATTATCGTCAATTCGCCAAGCGTAAAAATAGTGACGAATGAGAGTGGATTGAGGCCCGAAAGATATGCCTTTCGATAGGGAATATACATTGTGCCCAACAGAAGCCCCGCCCCGAGCGCTGCGGTCACTCCTGAGAAAACACGATGCGCCGAGATAACGCCAGAGCCAGCTGAAGCGAAGGACAGAGCTACGGCCCCAATCATGATAGCTATCGCTCCCCCCAGGACACTAATCAAAGTTTTGGCTCCAGCACCACGCAATTCTCCAAAGAACAACCATCCCCAAAAGAGCCCCACCAGGGAGTTAATGTTCCAGAGAGGAAAAGCGATTGCCAGGCCAACATCGCGTACAGCCACAATGGTTAACGTATTTGCTACCGCCCAAATGCCGCCAGCGAGTACTGCCCAAATTATGAGATGCGGTTTCCGTTTTAGGTCATACATCACATACGATGTGCCCTTTAGAAGCGTCGGCACTGTCCAGCGGGCGAAAAAGACCCCAACGATCATGCACAGAGAGATTACAACCGGAGAATAGCCGGCGCTTACGAGCTTTGTGGGAGCTTCCGCTCCGCCCAACCATGTCGAGGCAGCGATCGCGCAAAATACACCTAGCCCGTGCATGGATCCCATCGTTGGGACAGTTCTGGTTGTAGTCAAGTGGCACCTGGCGTGGCGCACGCGTCAGTCATATTCTTTGCGGGCTATTAGAGGGTTTCGTGGCAATGCGCGGAATCCGGAAGACTGGCTTAGTGAATCATTTAGGGGTCCACGATCGATTGCTCCTTGCACACGAAAGACGGGGCAAATCTACGCCGGATCGCTAAACAGTGTCAAGCAGTACCTTGTTTTAGAAATGTGTCGATACAAAGAGAAGTCGAAGCGCAGCCTTGGTATGATTGCGCGAATTTCGAGGCGCACGGCAGATCACGGAGTCAGAAAGAACCTTGTTGTCAGTGAGGCCTTTGATGATCCACCGACCCAGAGAGTGTAGTAGCCCTTCTCCACGGCCCATCTTTCATCCATGTTCCAAACGGCGAGCTGCTCTTGTGAGAGATGGAAGGCAACGGTCTTCGTCTCGTGTGGCTTGAGGCGTATCCGGGCGAATCCTTTCAAGGACCGGCTCGGAGTTTCGACGCTGCTCACTTCTTCCCGCACGTAGAGTTGCGCGACTTCGTCTCCTTCCCTGTCTCCTGTATTTGTTACATCAACAGTCACCGCAATGTCGCCCTTGCTTCCGGGCGCAGGGGGCTGTGCGACTAGATGGTCATAGCGGAAGGTGGTATAGCTGAGCCCAAATCCGAAGGGGAACAGCGGCTGACCATCATCATCCACATACTTGTAAACCCGTGACGGGTCCGCGTTATAGAAATCCGGCAACTGTCCCACGCTGCGTGGGAAGGTGATGGTGAGCCTGCCAGCTGGGTTGTTGTCACCAAACAGCGTTTCGGCAATCGCTTTGCCTCCAAACTCTCCCGGATACCAGGCTTCGACGATGGCGGCGACATGTTCCTTCGCCCAACCGATAGTTAAAGGGCGGCCATTTTCCAGGACGAGGACAACAGGCTTGCCAGTTGCTACCACCGCTTCGAGCAGCTGTTCCTGGTTGCCCGGCAGATCAAGACTCGAACGGTCGAAGCCTTCGCCGGAGATGCCCTTCCACTCTCCCAATCCAAGAACGACCACGTCGGCATCTTTCACGCTAGCCACTGCCGCCTGTATATCATTGCCAGAGTCGAACGTGATGGTTGCAGTTGGAACAAATTCCCGGAGACCATCCAGCAAACTGATGTGCTTGCCGTTGGATTCTCGCTCGTAGTCGCCGTAACGCGCTACATCGGTGTTGGGGCCAATTACGGCGATTCGTTGCACCGACTTAGAAAGCGGTAACAGGTGATCGTCATTTTTGAGGAGCGTCATGGACTCCCGCGCCGACTCGAGCGAAAGCGCGAGATGCTCCTGTGAGCGATACACTTTGGCATTCAAGCGGGGGTCAACCATCGGATGATCAAAGAGGCCGAGGGCGAACTTTACACGAAGAACCGACGTTACCGCCCGGTCCAACTCCGCTTGAGGTAAGGTGCCCTCGTGCACACAGTCAATAAGCGCCTTTTGAAAAACGTCATGGTCGAAATCATAAAACTGCATGTCCACGCCCGATTTGATGGCCAGGCACACAGCATCTTTCGGGGTGGCGGCAATGTGGTGCACGTTATATAAGCGCCGGATTGCGCCCAGGTCAGAGAGAACGAACCCCTGAAAGTTCCATTCCTGGCGCAGAATCCTCTTGAGCAGGAGCGGATCCGCCGTCACTGGAATTCCATCGATCTCATGGTATGCCGCCATTGTGGCCATCGCGTGCCCTTCACGAAAAGCCGGTTCAAACGACTTCAACATGATGCTGCGCAACTCACGTTCACCGATATGCACCGGAGAGGTATTGGTTCCTCCCTCTGGAGAGCCGTGGCCGGCAAAGTGTTTTGGCTCGCTCACGACCGTGTGGTCGGTGCTAAGGCTCTCACCTTGCGCGCCGCGCACGTAGGCCAGACCAAGGCAGCCAGTAAGGTAAGGATCTTCGCCGAAGTCTTCTTCCACGCGTCCCCATCGGGGCTCGCGGGCAAGATCCAATACCGGAGCAAGGATCATGTCTACACCGGTTGCACGCGCCTCGGCGGCGATGGCAGCTCCTGTAGCTTGCGCAATATCCGGATTCCAAGTGGCGGCGAGATTGATAGGAGCGGGAAAAACCGTTCCTGTGTCGAAGCCATGCAAGGCTTCTTCTATAAACAACGCCGGAATTCCAAGGCGATTGTGCTCGATAACCCACTTCTGGATAGCATTCGCCTGTTCCGGTGTTGGGTTCAGGTCGTGAATGCCGCCCACGCCGAGATTGCCCCAAAGACTCTGCGCTTTATCCGGCAAAAACACGGCGTGCGAGGCCGCATGCGTGGAGTCTGTATGCCGATCCACCAAAGCTGTCGCCCCAGAATATAGATCCAGTTGTCGCGCTTTTTCCTCCAGGGTCATGCGGCCCAACAGATCGGCGACGCGTTGCTCGATCGGAGAATCTGGCTGCTGGTACAAAGCACGCTGGCCTACAACCGGGTGCGTTTGTTGTCCCCAAACAGACATAAGGTTGAGCGGGAAGGCTAACAAAGCGGCCAAAAGAAGGGATCGGCATGACACTTCCGCGAAAGACAGAGGCACGCGGTGGCCATGAAGATCGACAATAATGGAAATTGAGCGAACGTTCCTCGCTGCTCTTTGACTATCAGACATGCGGGCCGCCGTTGTACGGTATATTTTGGTGAACTAGGTTTCGGGCACAAGGATACGGGAATGTCGAAGATGAATCCATTCGAATTGGCTCAGAAGATTGGCGATGGCCTTCTCTCTTTTCCGGTCACACATTTCACTCAAGAGTTTCAATTCGATGAGAGTCCGTACCGCGAGCACATCTCTTGGCTTCTGGAACATAAGCCGGCGGGATTGTTCGCAGCAGGGGGAACGGGCGAATTCTTCTCGTTAACGCTGAGCGAGTTCTCCTCTGTTGTGCGCGCGGCGGTGCACGAGACTGATGGGCGGGTTCCAGTGCTAGCAGGGTGCGGTTACGGCACCGCCATGGCGAAGGAGTTTGCCAGGGCAGCTGAAGATGCGGGCGCTGACGGCATTCTGCTGTTGCCGCCGTATCTGGTGAATTCAGAGGCGGCGGGTCTGGCGGCTCACACCGAGGCGATCTGCGCTGCCACGAAACTCGGCGTCATTTTCTACAACCGCGATAACGCCATCATGGACGACATGACACTGGCACGACTATGCGAGCGCTGCCCGAACCTTATCGGATTCAAGGATGGCGTCGGCGACATCGAGCTGATGACTCGCATCTTTGCCCGAATCGGCGACCGGCTGACCTACGTCGGTGGTCTGCCAACTGCGGAGACCTTCGCGCTCCCATATCTCGAGATGGGCGTGACAACCTACTCCTCCGCAATCTTCAATTTCCTTCCGAACTTTGCGGGAGAATTCTACGCGGCCGTGCGACAACGCAATCACGAAAAGGTATATGCCGGCCTGCGAGAGTTTGTGATGCCGTACATTGCGATTCGAAACCGGCGAAAGGGTTATGCGGTCTCGATCGTGAAGGCCGGGATGACAGCGATTGGACGTCCGGCGGGGCCAGTCCGTTCCCCTTTGGTAGATCTTAGCCGCGCAGAACTCGAGGAGCTGAAAAAGCTCATTGGAGATCGCAGCTAATGAGCGTACTCCCGGGCGCACCGTTCGCACCGGAGCAGAAACCAACTCGTATACGATATCGGATCGTGTTGATGTTGTTCATCGCCAGCTGCTTTAGCTATGGCGACCGGGTGATGCTGTCGATTGCTGGAATCGCCTTCTCGAAAGATATGCACATGGATGCCCTGAAGCTTGGGTATCTATTCTCCGGCTTTAGTTGGGCGTACGTTGTGGGGCAATTGCCCGCGGGTGGACTTCTCGACCGGTTTGGATCGAAGCGTGTCTATGGAATAAGCATCGTATGCTGGTCGCTGTGCGCCATTCTCGCTGGTTTTGCCGGGTTTCTGCCTGCGACCGCTGCTTTCGTTGTGATCTTCGGACTGCGGCTGGTTTCAGGACTGGTTCAATCGCCTGTGTTTCCCGGCAACGGACGCATCGTGGCGAACTGGTTTCCAACTTCTGAGCGTGGACGAGCTTCTGCCATCTTTAATTCGTCGCAGTACTTCTCTCTGGTTATGTTTGCTCCCATCCTGGGATGGATCACCCACGTCTGGGGTTGGAAGGAGTGCTTCTGGTTTCTTGGAGGAGTGACCCTTGCGCTCAGTTTCGTATGGCACAAAGTTGTCTACAGTGTAAGAACCCACCCGAGTATCAATCAGGGTGAGATCAGCCTCATCGAACAAGGCGGCGGGCTAACGAATATCGATCCGGGTTCAGGTACGACGCAGAAAGCGCCGAGGCTAACATGGGCTGCCATAGGGATGCTATTGAGCAATCGGATGCTGGTCGGCATCTATATCGGGCAGTATTGCATTACAACGCTGACGTGGTTTTTCCTCACGTGGTTTCCCGTCTATCTCAGCCAGGCGAGACATATGTCGATCATGCAGGTTGGCGTGATGGCTGCGCTCCCAGCTTTGTGCGGCTTTGTTGGCGGCATCCTGGGTGGCGTTGTCTCCGACAAGCTGCTGCAAGCTGGACACTCGCTGACGTTCGCACGCAAAACGCCAATTGTCCTTGGTATGCTGCTGTCGATGACGATGATCGGTTGCAACTACGCCAATGCGCAATGGGTTGTCATGGCGTTGATGTCGCTGGCGTTCTTTGGTAAGGGAATCGGTGCACTGGGATGGACGGTCATCGCGGACACCTCGCCGAAGTCACTCATCGGCGTCAACGGTGGACTATTCAATTTGATTGGAAACCTTGCGGGAATCACAACACCCATCGTCATTGGATATATTGTGAAGCGCACCGGCTCATTCCATTACGCGTTGATCTTTGTCGTCGCAATGGCATTCATGGCCATCGTCGCATTCCTGCCAATCGTTGGTGAGATTAAACGCGTCGATCTGAAGTTGCCGGAACCCGCAGGCGGTACAGCATGATGAAGGAGTTGACTGAGCGGGGATCTCCGCAGATCAAAACGATGCGCGTGATTCCGGTCGCAGGGCGAGACTCGATGCTGCTCAATCTGAGCGGCGCGCATGCTCCCTACTTCACTAGAAACCTTGTCATCATTACCGACAGTGCAGGCCATATAGGTGTAGGCGAGGTTCCGGGTGGCGAGAAAATACGACAGGTTCTCGAAGAAAGCCGGCCCTTGGTCGAAGGCGAAAGGATTGCTTCGTATCAACAGATTGTGAACAACGTGAAAGATCGCTTCGCCCACCGCGACACCGAAGGGCGGGGCCTGCAGACCTTTGACCAGAGGACGACGGTGCACGCCATGACAGCGATCGAATCTGCGCTGCTCGATCTTCTGGGCCAGTTTCTGGGTGTTCCTGTAGCCGCATTATTCGGCGAGGGACAACAACGCAGCTCCGTGACAGTGCTGGGATATCTCTTCTTTATTGGAGACAGGAAAAAGACCGATCTGACCTATGAGAGCAACGAGACGGCAGACAATGAATGGTTCCGGCTGCGGCATGAGGAGGCGCTCACGACGGAGTCGATCCTGAGGCTGGCCGAAGCCGCCGAGGCTCAATACGGATTCAAGGACTTCAAGCTAAAAGGTGGAGTGATGGCTGGTTCGCAGGAGATGGAAACCGTTACGGCGCTGGCGGAACGTTTCCCTCAGGCGCGAATCACGCTCGACCCCAACGGAGCGTGGTCGCTGGAAGAAGCAGTACGGCTCTGCTCCGGTAAGCGGAGCATCCTTGCTTATGCGGAAGACCCTTGCGGCGCCGAGCACGGTTACTCCGGCAGGGAGATCATGGCAGAGTTTCGCCGCGCAACCGGCGTGCCAACGGCCACAAACATGATCGCGACTGATTGGAGGCAACTGAGATTTGCCGCGGAGCTTCACGCTGTCGACATACCGCTGGCCGACCCGCATTTCTGGACGATGCAGGGCTCCGTTCGAGTGGCACAGTTCTGCCGCGAGTGGGGACTGACGTGGGGATCGCACTCGAACAACCACTTCGACATCTCACTTGCAATGTTCACTCATGTTGCCGCAGCGGCCCCCGGAAATGTGACTGCAATCGATACACATTGGATATGGCAGGACGGCCAACGCCTAACAGAAGAGCCGCTGAGAATCGAAGGCGGAAGACTGACGGTTCCGGAGAAGCCCGGGCTTGGCGTCGAGCTCGACATGGACGAGGTCGAGGCAGCGTACCGTCTCTACCAGCAGCACGGGCTGGGTGCGCGAGACGACGCAATTGCGATGCAGATACCTGAGACCGAACTGGCGAGTTCGATCCGAAGCGTCCTTGCCTCTGTTGATCACAGGAGAGTGCTCACGTGATTGGTGCGGGATTGAAGAGTGCAAACTCGTTGTGAAGACCCCAATGGTCGGCACACGTCTGCTTGCGTCCACTGGCGACATCCAAAATGAATTGGAAGATTGCTTCGCCGACCTGCTGAATACTGGCTTCCCCTGTTGCGATGGTGCCGGCATCGATGTCGATCAGATCGGACCAGCGCTCCGCGAGTGCTGTTCGCGAGGAAATCTTTATCACAGGAGCCATCGCTAACCCATAAGGAGTTCCCCGCCCTGTCGTGAAGATGTGCATATTCATCGATGCGGCAAGTTGCAGCGTTCCACAAACGAAGTCGCTGGCGGGAGTTGCGGCAAAGACAAGCCCTTTGCAGGTGACACGCTCTCCCGGCCCAAAGACACCGCTGATTGGGCTGGTGCCAGCCTTGGCGATAGAACCAAGCGCTTTTTCTACAATGTTGGCCAAGCCTCCGCTTTTATTACCTGGCGTTGGATTTGCGCTGCGATCAACTGAACCAAGCTCGAGATACCTGTCGTACCAAGCCATCTCGCGAATAAGGTCCTTTGCTACCTGTGGCGAGGCCGCGCGAGAAGTAAGCATATGGATCGCATCGCGCACCTCAGTGACTTCAGAGAACATCACCGTGGCGCCTGCACGCCACGAGAAGATCGGCCGCATAGCCTACTGCTGGATTTGCCGTAACGCCGGAGAAGGCATCGCTTCCACCACACTGCAGGCCGACGATGAGATCAGAGGCAGGACGGGTCTGGCGCCGTCGCGCGTTGAGCTGTACGAGGCGCCTTTCGGCCATCTGCATAATCGCCTGGACCATGTCGCCGAAGCTGCGATGCTCGTTATCCTGTAGGCGAATGACATAAGGTTGCGAGGAAAGGATCGGTAATGCACTGTCGGGAAGCATCTGTGCCGGCTGCAGCTTCTCGCAACCGAGACTGACGACCAATGGCGCGCCGCCAAGGTTCGGGTTGAGGCTAAGGTTGCGCAGGGTGCGAATGGGAATCTCCGAGCCTGGAGCGTCGATGGCAACGCCACAGCCGTAAAGATGCGTAATGGCGATGACGTCGTCGACATTGGGATACTTTGGAAGAAGTTCTGACTTAATCTTCTTTACTGCGTACTCGACCGTTGCCGAGACACATTGCACCGTAGTGTTAATCCCAAGGATATTTTTGGTGCCAACGGTACCGTCGTCGTTGACGTAGCCTTCGAAAGTGAATCCCTCCAACGGAGTGGATTGTGACCTTAAGCCATCGTGGATTGGAAGCTCATCGAGCGCTGGGGCCTTAGGAAGCGTTAGAAGCTCTTCATGAACCCAGCTACCGGCTGGAATCTCTTTCCTGGCGTAACCGATTATCGCGCCGTACCGGATGATCGGAGTTCCTTCCAGAACCGTCGTGAGCGCAACCTTGTGTGCTTCTGGTATCGCTTCGCGAAGGACCAGGCCAGATTCAAAGCGCGCTCCGGCAGGCAAACCCCTTTCATTCACGACGATAGCAACGTTGTCCGACGGATGTATCTGGATATAACGAGGTTGATTGTCGTTGCGCATTGAATCCAAATCTAAGCTATCGTTGGCAGATGCAGCTTTTCTTCGAATTTGAAACACCCGACACGCGAAGCATGGAGTCTTTCCCTACGCTCGTATCTCTGGCGTCGACAAGCGCTAAAAGGTGGCCGCCTACTTATACTCCGCCGCGAAATTGTCCGCTTCCCTGTTCATCTCGTCCGCTCCAGCAGCATGCGAAAACAAGATTACCCGATAGCGAAATGTCGCTGTCTGATCCTTCTGAAGAGTGTAGTTGAACGCCGGTTGTTTGGGGTCGAAGATGCTTCGCCCCAGCGGATTCGCCGCGAACAATCCGTAGCCGCGTGCGTGCCAGTACGTTGGATAACCCGGGTTCTTCGGGTTGTCGATCATAGCGATCGTGACGACATGCTTGTCGGCGTCATTGCCAGTCAAGATGCACCAGCGGCCGCGAGTCGACCAGACTGCTCCGCCCTTTACTCCCTCGCTGGTGAGATACACTCCGGTCGCGCCTGCATTATCGACACTGTCCACCTTGGTTGGCCTCCCGCTTGCGTCCGTGAAGATGCCACCCTTCTCGTCGGCCGATTCAAGCCAGCGGGCAACTCGCAGACCAAGCAGTCCTTCCTTATCGTCATTGAAGACGGCCTTATCGAGGGCTTGGAGCGTGGTGATCTGATCGATGATGCGGGCGTCCTTCCGCCGCGTAAAGACGTAGCGCGTAGTGTCCTTCAGAATGTCCTTGCCTTCACCCGTCACCCAGACCGACTCGACGACGAGTTCTCCCTGATTAGCTCCGCTCTTGGTCGAGACGATCTTTCTTTGATAGATCGTCCCCATCTTCGAGCGATTCTCCGGCTTGATCGCATCGGAGTTATTCCAGAAGTCGAAGCCGTTGACGTTGCCATAGTTGAACCACATCCCGGCATGGTGCGGATGGTCGACGCGCTCCCCTGGTCGGGGCTCTAGAGGGTAGCCGCGGGTCACCGTGATTCCTTCGTCTGTGATCAACGGGTACAGGACAGGCTTCTTCAAAGATGTCGGCCAGATATAGGAGGTAAACGCTTTGCCGTCGATTGTGATGTCGACGCGCTGATGTGCCTCATCGGGCACGACCTGAACACCCTTGTCAGCGGCGATTGCAAAATCACTATCGCTCAGTCCAAAGACTGCAATCAGAAAGCCCAGCATCAGCAACTTACGCATAGACCTTCCCTGCCACCATAACCTGTTGCGTCTTGTCATCGAAGGTCACCTTTTGGCCGGTCTGGATGGCGGCGACGTTCATGCAAAGCGCGATGGAGTGGCTGTAACCTGCTTCGATGCTGGCGTTCGGCGTCTTTCGTGAGCGAACGCATTCCATCCAGTTACGCATATTTGCGGAGGTCTGCGGATCTCCCTTGGTATCAGCGTCTGTCGAAACTGTCTGCACCTTCTCGACGAGAGAAAAGCTCGGCAGGAGGTTCGACTGCATCTTCATCTCAGCCGCACTCTTTGCGGACAGACCGCCGGTAGGCGTGACGGTCTGCTTGTCCATGTCGATCATTCCGCCGTTGGAGTAGTAAAGCTCCTTTACTCCGCCGGCGGAGTTTGTGAAGCGTGAGGTGTACTGCACCTGGAAGCCTTTGGAAAGGTCGTCGAGCGGGCCGTAATCGAAGACCGCAGTCATCGTGTCCCAGTTCTTGCGTCCGTCCTTCCACAGATAGATGCCGCCATTCGCCACAACGCTTCGCGGATGCGGAAGTCCGGTGAACCAGTGCACTGTATCGATCTGGTGCACAAGCCACTGGTCAGGAATTCCCGAAGAATAGGGCCAAAACAGGCGGAACTCAAGATACTTGCGAGCGTCAAAGGGTTCGTAAGGACGGTTCATGAGATAGCGCTTCCAGTCTGTGTCCTCCTCTTTCAATAGCGGCACGACATCCGGACGCCGCCACCGGCCAGGCTGATTGACGTTCCAGCTCATCTCGACCATCACAATGTCGCCGAACTTGCCGGACTGGATATATTCGGCCGCCTTCTGATAAGCCGGTGTGCTGCGACGTTGCGTGCCGATCTGCACGATCTTGCCCGTTTTGTGGACCGCTGCACGGAACAAGCGAGCGTCCTCCATGGTGTGGGCGGTTGGCTTCTCTACGTAGGCATCGCGCCCTGCATTGACGGCCTCCACCCCGTGGCGCGCATGTTGGAAGTCAGCGGTCGCGATAATAACTGCGTCGATGTCTTTTCGTGCATACAACTCGTCGTTGTTTCGCACTGGGACGACCGTATTGCCGTTCAGCTTCTGGAGGTAAGCTGCGCCGTCCTCACGCCGCTTGTTCCAGATGTCGGAGACTGCCACAATCTCGAAGTTCATATTTTTGGCGTGTTGTTGAAACGCGGGAATGTCCCCTCCCCTCATGCGATCGCCATAACCAACAATACCCACCCTGACCCGGTCATTCGCGCCATCTACGCTGGCGTAGCTTTTGGCACTCCACGATACTGCGGTTGCCGCAAGCGCAGCCCCACCCTTCTTCAAGAACTCCCTGCGATCGTTGCCCTGTGTTGCCATGATTCACTCCTAGATCTGACGACTATGTTTGCCTAAGCTTAAACGGAGGAGGAAGACAGGAATCTCCCCCACATATTTGTGATCCTGTACTTTATACGGTCACCCCACCCACCGAGTTGCGGGTGGGCGAGGTGAATCCCCTAGAAATTGAACTTTATGCTCCCCTGGAAGAGTCTCGCATTGGTGTTCGTTGCGAGAGCTGAGATCTGGCCAAAGGTGGATGAGGTGAGACCTGCGGTTGGGGTGCTGAAGATCGGATGGTTCAGCACATTGAAGGCTTCCAGCCGGAGAGTCACGTTCAGTGTCTCCCAAATTGGAAAGATTCGCGAGATCTGGGCATCAAACTGGGTGGCTGTAGGGCCGCGGAAGGCATTTCTGCTGATATTTCCATAGGTTCCATACCCGGCGCACGTCGCTGGCGACAGCGGTGTCGGACACCCGGTAGTAACTTGAGTGAAGGCAGCTTGGTTCAGATATCCTCTGTTCGCCACGCCAGTTCCCGCTCGCAGGGCCTGGTGAAGATAAATCGGAACTCCAGGGACCAGGCTGGGTCGATCCTGGCCTATATCTGTGAAAGAGTTATCCACCGCCGCCGTTACGTTGACCGGAGCTCCGCTCACGATATGCACCAGCGGGGCGAACTCCCAGTTGTTAGCGAGTAACGAAGTGAAGCGGTTGCTGATGTGGAACGCACTCTTGGTGACGAGGACGATGTTAAACACATTGCGGTAGTCGGAGCCGCAGGGACCATAGTCCAATGAGTAGTTGTTGGGATTCTCCGGTCCTGTTCCTGAGTAGTCACCCTGCGCATCGTAGATGTTGAGGCACTTCGACCAGGTGTAATTGGTCAGCAGGCTGAAGGTGGATGAGAGGCGATGCTGGACCGAGGTGATCAGGCCGTTGTAGTTGGCCCAGGCATTGTCATTGACGAGGGTCGAGCCAGTGCCGCCGCCTTGGTACTGGTTGCCTTGCGCCGGGTTCTGCTGGGTTAGGTAGAAGCGCTGGGCCTCATTGGCAACCGTAGAACATGGAGTTCCCGCTGCACCCGCTGGTTTTCCGGCTGGACCAGTAGTTACGACTCCTGCGCACCCCGTGCCGTTTGCACCCCAGACTCCGGGGACATAGGTGGCTCCGCTGAGCGGACTTCCCACCGGCATATGGAGGGTATGACTCCCGATGTACTGGACCTGGAGCTGCCAGCCCCGGCCAAACTCACGCTGAACACTTGCTGTCCAGGTTTCGGTATAGGAGGGGTGGAACTGAGGAGGCGAGACGACGTATTGAGATTGAGCAAAGAACTGCGCGGTCGCCGGGGTCGGAATCTCTGGCTGGGGGAATGGACTGGTTGTAATCTGGCCAATTGACCATGGGCTGGTGAAGCTGATGGGGCCGGAGGTCGTTGTCTGTGTCTGGCTGATGGCGGTAGCGAAAGGTGGGTTCTGCTGGTTGCGCTGGGCGGTAAAGAAGTTCACCTGGTCATAACCCAACGAGAAGCCGGCGCGTGCAACGGTTTTGCCATCGCCGATTGGATCGAACGATAGACCGAAGTTTGGAGAGAACTGCCAGGGCGAGTTCTGTGTGAACTGCCTGGATACACCGGGATCACCGTAGTACAAAGCTCCCGCCGGAGCATTCGGGTAGATCGAGCTGCCCTTGTTCGCCAGAAAATCAGGCATATTGAAGACAACTCCACGGTTGAAGACATCCACAGGCATAAACGCAGGGGCCCAGCGGAGGCCGCCGGTCATGGTCAACCGCGTGGTGGCGCGGTAGGTGTCCTGAATGTAGAGGCTGGGAATTGGTCCGCGCAGGGCGTTCTGCTGAAACTTGCTCTGCTGGAACGCTTGTAACGCGCCCTGGAGAAAGTCGAGTTCGGGGTCTCCAGTTGCTGTACCTCCGTTGGGTCCGTTTCCGCTGTAGACGCCGGTGAAGGTAAATGTGCCGTTGGACTCATATGCGTTGGAGATATTGAGCTGGTTCTGGACCCACTGGCCACCGAAGACGAACTGGTGTTTGCCGTGAATCATGGTGACATCGTCGTCGAAGGCAAGGGTGTTGTCGTTGAAATGGGAGACCGAGTTGGTGCCGCCGCCAATGGTGAATCTGGTGGCTGCCATTTGGAGACCATTTTGCTCGGCTTGGTAGAGATTGACACCTAGATCACCGGCGTTAATGTCTTCGGAGTTGTATCCGCGGTTGTTGCGACGCCGCATGATGGTTAGGTGTGCAGTGTTTACGGTGCTGTTGGTAATCGTGTAGGCCTCGCCGAGCGTGAAGGTCTGCACACGCTGCAGGTTTCCAGACTGGGTAGTGATGAGGATATTGGTTGGAGAGTAGAAGGCCGGGGCCTGATAGCCGTCGATGAAGTAGCGGCCGTACAGATTGTTCTTCGCATTGATCGTCCAATCGACGCGGGTGACAAACGAATTATCAAAGGTCTGCGACGGAATGGCATAAGAGACAAACCCGCAGTTTCCGGTGTCGTACGCCGGGTTAATCTGCGGAAAGTACGTTTGCAGCTTGAGTGCCTGGGCGTTGTACGTTGGTGGCGTCGCATACTTGTTGTTTGTGAGCTTTGTGCCGGTCAGAGGGTCAACAAGCGGAAGGGTCTTTCCGTTCGATGTGCAGTTTGGTCCATCGGACACGGACCAGTCACCCGCCAGGTTCGCGGCAGTCGGGACTTGTGCTTTCGTTGCCGCCTGAGACTGCTTCGCTACAGCCCGCTGGTATGCGGCGAAGGCAAAGAGCTTATCCCGAAGGATCGGGCCGCCGAAGGTACCGCCGAATTGATTCTGATGCAACGTGTCTTTTGCCGAGCAAGTTGTCGCGGGCGCCACCGGCGTGCAGCTAGAGAAGAAGTTAGTGGCGTCGATGTAGTTGTTGCGGATGAACTCAAAGGCAGACCCGTGATATTTGTTCGTCCCAGAGCGGGTAACGACGTTGACCATGCCGCCGGTGTGCATTCCATCCTGCGCACCGAGCCCTGCGGCTTCGACGCTGAACTGACTGACAGCGTCCGGGAACGGGAACGGCAGGTTACCGTTGGCCATGTAGTCGTTATTGTCGCCGCCATCCAGCCGCCACATGGTTGTGTTGCCCATGCCCCCGGCGACCGAGACAGCGACAGTTTGGTAGGAGTACTTGCTACCGGTAAAGTCGCCGGATGGGGCTGCAGTGGACCCGCCGGAAAGCGTAATCAGGGCGGTCATCTGCCGGCCATTGAGGGGCATCTCTGTGACTGTCTGGTGGTCGATCGTCTGCTTGAAAGAGGCGTCTTCAGTCTGTAAGGCCAGACCACTTGCCTGGACTTCGATCTTTTGGTCTGTCCGTCCGACGGTCATTGCTATGTTAACGGCGATGCTGCTGCCAACCTCAAGAACAATATTCGACTGGCTATAATGCTCGAAGCCCGGAGCCACCACGTCGATGGTATAGGTGCCAATATCCAGATTGGGGAAGCTGTAGAGGCCAGACCCTCCTGTAACTGCGGTGTGTTTTACCTGGGTCGCGGTGTTGGTAGCCGTGACAGTGGCGTTTTGAATGACTGCGCCCGTGGAGTCGGCAATCGATCCCTGGATACTCCCGGTTCCCGCAAACTGGGCGTTTCCCGTGGTGGCAAACGAAAATATCGCAATACAAAAAATAATGGCTAACCAACGAGTGGCCAACCGAGGATGAATCGAAGAACATGATTTCATAGAACCTCCTAATGGTTGCGACCAAAAGCTCGTCCGTTTTTGTTTAGCTACCTAAATTGGCAATCGATGTAGACTTGTGCCAAGCTAATCCGAATTTAGGCTTGGCTTCATGCTCGGATACCGCCTCTTGTTTGAACGACAGCAAAGGTAGTACCAGTATGGAAAGCTTGTCAAGGCAAATAAACACCTTGCGCTCTGCCAAAATGCCATCCGGGCGCACGAAATTAGTCTCCGCAGCGGGTTCAAAACTGATCAAGATTATCCTTCGCGCGCGAGAGTCAGCTTCCTCTTACGACCGCTTCAACCGCGCTGGGCACTAGTCAACCCGCTGGTGGTCCGAAGGCTAATCCTTTAGCGGATATCCCAACCTATTTGAGGTCAGCACCTACATTTGAAGCTCGGCCTATCGAACCACAACGTCCTTCCCACGAGGTGGTTCGACCCGTCTCTACGCTCAAAACCCTTCAACACAATTTTTCGTTTGGGATTGAAGATCAATGTTAAGGCTGCGACGCCGGTAATGCTTTGCCCGATGATGAGCGTGTGGATGTCGTGGGTGCCTTCGTAGGTTTTGACTGACTCGAGATTCATCATGTGGCGCATGATGGGGTAGTCGTCGGCGATGCCAGCGGCTCCGAGGATGTCGCGAGCCATGCGTGCGCATTCGAGAGCCATCCATACGTTGTTCTTCTTCGCCATGGAGATGTGCTGGAAGGCGGCCTTTCCCTGATCCTTGAGGCGGCCCAGCTGTAGCGACAGCAGTTGCGCCTTGGTGATTTCGGTAATCATCCAGGTGAGTTTTTCCTGCACAAGCTGATGGCTTGCGATGGGTTGATCGCGGAATTGCTTGCGCTCCTTGGCGTATTGCAACGCGGTGTCGTAGCAGGCCATGGCTGCTCCGATGGCTCCCCAACTGATGCCGTAGCGAGCCTGGCTGAGGCACATCAGCGGAGACTTCAGGCCGTCGGACTTCGGCAGCAGGTTTGCCGCCGGGATGCGCACATCCTGCATGGAGAGGCCGGACGTGACGGAAGCTCGAAGAGACCACTTGCCGTGCACATCCTGCGCGGAGAATCCGGGGCGGTCGGTTTCGACGAGGAAGCCACGGATGCGCCAATTGTCCGGAGCGACGCCTGGCTCTTCGAGCTTCGCCCAGATCACAGCGACGTCCGCAATGCTGCCCGAGGTAATCCACATCTTCTCGCCATTGAGAATGTAATGGTCGCCATCTTTGCGGGCGCGCGTCCGCATGCCGCCGGGGTTGGAGCCGAAGTCGGGCTCGGTGAGGCCGAAGCAGCCGAGCTTTTCTCCCGTGGCCATCTTCGGCAGCCAGAGATCCTTCTGCTGGTCGGACCCAAAGGTATAGATCGGATACATGACCAGCGCTGACTGCACACTGGCGAAGCTGCGAATGCCGGAATCTCCGCGTTCGAGCTCCTGCATCAGCAGCCCATATTCGACGTTGTTCACGCCGGCGCAGCCGTAGCCTTCGAGCGTTGCCCCGTAGAAGCCGAGTTCGCCCATGGGACGCACCAGCTCGCGAGGAAAGCGGCCGTCGCGGTTGCACTGTTCAATGATCGGGATGAGGTTGTCTTCGACGAAGGCGCGCGTGCTGTTGCGGACGAGGAGTTCGCCCTCGGAAAGAAGAGTGTCAAATTGGAGGAAATCAACGCCTTGAAACTTGAATGCCATCGCTGTCAATTCTAGCCTAGACTTCGCTGACCACCCCGGTCTAATCCGAGCCGTGGTTCCAGCATCTAACTTTTTTTGAGATCGAGATTAAGGCGCAGGAGACGAGATATGGCGAACCCTGCAAGGAATCGTCCGGACGAAGGTATGCGCAAGGGCGCGGTGGAAGACGACGCTGTTCATCCCATCAGCGAACGTCGTCCCCAGCATGGCTCCCTGTCAGGACAACTGGGCCATCGCGATCAAGACGAGATGCTGAAGGACAACGATACCGACTTCCCTGAACCGGATGCTGAAGCCGAGCACAGCGGCAAGTAGGGCAGTTTCCTTCTGAGGCCAAACGCCAGAACTACATCAGCCGCTGCATCACTTCCTCGAGCACTGCCTTTCCCGGCCTTACGCGCTCTTCCGGCAGCGTGCCTAGCGGTTCGTCGACCAGGTTCAATATCTCGGTAAAACTGGGCTTCTTCGTGTCCACGTAAAAGATGCCGGTCAGGACTTCATCTTTTGCGTGTGCGCCCATGAGGGCTGAAATAGCAGCGATGCGGTTGGTTGGATCGTAGTCCTCATGCAGCTTGCGCAGGCGCAGATGGCTGCCGTCGTGCATCTCCACATTGATGGTCGTGCCGGGATCGTACTCGACGTCGATCTCCTGGAAGTGGGGCACAAAGCCTACCTCGGAGATGGCCTCCTCGTGCTCCTGCATGTATTTGTAGCTCCGAGTCGAGCCCTCGTGATCGTTGAAGGTCACACACGGCGAGATCACATCGAGCACCACGGTGCCGTTGTGCGCAATGGCAGCCTTCAACATGGCGAGCAACTGCTTCTTGTCCCCGGAGAAGGAACGTCCCACAAACGTCGCGCCAAGTTGGATCGCCAGCGAGCAGGTATCAATCGCCGGCAGGTCGTTGATCACGCCGGTCTTCAGCTTCGAGCCGATGTCGGCGGTCGCGGAGAACTGCCCCTTCGTAAGTCCGTAGACGCCGTTGTCTTCGATGATGTAGATGAGCGGGACATTGCGGCGCATCAGGTGCACGAACTGCCCCATGCCGATGGAGGCGGTGTCGCCGTCGCCGCTGACGCCCAGGGCTTTCATGGTGCTGTTGGCCAGCAGCGCTCCTGTCGCAACCGAAGGCATGCGCCCATGAACGCTGTTGAACGAGTGCGATCGGCTGATGAAGTAGGCCGGAGTCTTGGACGAGCACCCGATACCGGAGAGCTTCATCACGCGTTCCGGCTGAACGCCCATCTCGTAGAAAGCATCGATGATGCGCTCAGAGATTGCGTTGTGGCCGCAGCCGGCGCAAAGCGTCGTCTTGCCGCCGCGGTAGTCGAGGACCTGGAGACCGATCCGGTTTGTCTTTGACTGCTGGCTTGGGTGCTTCCACTGGAGCAGAAGTAGCGGGCGTCGTTGCCATTTAGATTCCTTCCTGCGTGACAAGGTCATCGGTGACGGAGCGCGCATCGATCGGCAGCCCGTTGAAGTGGCGGATGCTGCGCAATTTCACGACTTCTTCCGCCTGTAGGTCCAGCTTGAGGAGACTCAGCATCTGCGCGTCGCGGTTCTGCTCGATCACATAGATGCGATCATGCGAAGCGACAAACTCAGGCACTTCGCGCGAGAACGGATAGGCACGCAGCCGCAAATAGTCTGTGTCGAGCCCATACTCCTTCTTCAACTGATCGCGGCTCTCCCGCGTGGCAAAATCGGATGTGCCGAAGGCAATCAGGCCGATCTTGGACTTGCCCGTCTGCACAACCTCCGGTCGTGGGACGAGCGTAGCGCGCGGTCTCAAACTTCTTGGACAGCCGCTCCATATTGTTGAAGTAGTCATCCGGCCTCTCCGTGTATAGCGCCTTCTCGTTGTGGCCCGAGCCGCGAGTAAAGTAGGCCGCCAGAGGGTGGTCGGTTCCGGGTAGTGTGCGGTAGCCGATGCCATCGTCATCCACATCTTTATACCGTGCGAAGCCGCCAAGCCTCGTCAGATCCTCCGCGCTCAATACCTTGCCGCGGTTCAGTGGTTTGTTCGGATAAGCAAATGGCTCCGACATCCAGTTGTTCATGCCCAGATCGAGATCAGACATGACAAAAACCGGTGTTTGTAGCTGTTCAGCGAGGTCGAATGCCGCCTGCGCCATCTCGTAGCATTCCTTGACGCTGCCCGGAATCAGCATGACGTGCTTCGTGTCGCCATGCGACAGGAAGGCGACAGAGAGGAGATCGCCCTGCTGGTTGCGCGTTGGCATGCCGGTTGATGGGCCGGTGCGCTGGACGTCGAAGATCACTCCCGGCAGCTCGGCGTAGTAGCCGAGGCCGGCAAATTCAGCCATCAGCGAGATTCCCGGACCGGAGGTCGCCGTCATCGCGCGCGCACCTGCCCAACCTGCTCCCAGCACTGCCCCGATGGCAGCCAGTTCGTCTTCTGCCTGCACGACGGCGAAGGTCGCCTTGCCGTTTTCTTCGATGCGGTAACGCTTTGCATAGTCGATGAAGTTTTCCACCAGAGACGACGATGGAGTGATCGGATACCACATTGCGACCGTGCAGCCGGCAAAGATGCAGCCAAGCGCCGCCGCAGCGTTTCCATCGATGATGATCTTCCCTGCAGTCGCGTTCATCGGCTCAAGCAAGAAAGGATCGTGCTTGGTGAAGTTCGCCGAGGCGTACTCGTAGCCCGCCTGCACCGCCGCCCAGTTCAGGTCTGCCGCCTTTACCTTCTTGGCGAACTGCTTGCGCAGCGCGGCTTCGACGTCCGTCATATTCATCTTCAGCAGATGCGCGGCAACGCCGACGTAGATCATGTTCTTGACCAGCTTGCGCAGCTTCGCCTCAGGGCAAACGGCGGCGGTCAGTTTGTCGAATGGCACCGGATAGCAGGCCACATCGTCGCGGAACTGCCGCAGGTCGGCAGACTCCTCGTAGATCGCCGCAGCGCCGACCGGCAATGAAAGCATGTCCTCCTTGGAGGTTTCGGGATTCATCGCGATCAGGAGGTCAATCTCCTTCTTGCGGGCAACGTAGCCGTCTTTGCTGGCGCGGATGGTGTACCACGTCGGCAAACCGGCGATGTTGGAAGGAAAGAGGTTTTTGCCACTGACCGGAATACCCATCCGGAAGATCGACCTAAGCAGGACTGAGTTGGCTGACTGCGACCCCGATCCGTTCACGGTTGCGATCTGAATGCTGAAGTCGTTGACGATGGCCCCTTGCGGAGACTGCTGCTTCGTGTCCGGCTTGCTTGCAGTGCCGCCTTCGGCACCAGCTGCCAGCGCGACGTTTTCTGTCGCCATGAGTTGTGCTCCCCCTGGTAAAACTTTGGAGTTTCGCGAACAAACACCATACCATATACATTCTAGCGCCAAAGACGCCTACCGCTCAGACGATGTCATCAAGTCAACCAAGGCTGGAACCCAGATTGCCATGATGAACTCGGTCCACCAGCTTTGACGTACCGCGGTTCGCTTGGTAATGTGGTCTCGTCGAGAATGGAGGGAACAAAGTGTACGCGCTCGACCCTTCAAGTTATTGGTTTCGCTAAAAGAAATTACTCCCACGGGTATTTATGAACCAACCGGTGACCGATCCCTATCTGCCGATCATTGTTCTGGCAATCGTGGCGGCTGGTTTTGCCATATCTCCGCTTGGTCTCGCGTGGCTTTGGTCAAAGAAGTATTCTCCGCGCAAACCCGGACCGAATAAGAACACAACGTATGAGTGCGGACTGGAGTCGAAAGATGATGCGTTGATTCAGTTCAGACCGGAATACTATCTGTACGCGATCATCTTTCTGATCTTCGATGTAGAAGCAGTCTTTTTGCTGCCGTTCGCCGTCGCATTTACCGGATTAACAATAGGAGCGTCTATCGCGATGCTGGTCTTCTTGCTTTTGCTGGTCGAGGGGTTGGTGTGGGCTTGGCAGAAAGGCATTTTGACCTGGGTATGATGGCCAGATGAAACAAAAGATATAGTCGAGCGTTCCAGGCATCGCACACGGAAGGCAGAATGGTTTTCTAATGGACCAGATGGATCAGAAACTGAAGATCGAATTGAGCAAACAGGGCATCGTTACGACGACCCTTGAAGAGCTCTACAACTGGGGTCGGAAGAATTCCGTGTGGCCAATGACCTTTGGCCTGGCCTGTTGCGCCATCGAAATGATCGCGACGACGATGGCGCGATATGACTTGGCGCGGTTCGGCGCGGAGGTCTTCAGGCCTTCGCCCCGTCAGGCGGACCTAATGATCGTCTCCGGTACGGTGACAAAAAAGATGGCTCCCCAAGTCGTGCGCCTCTATAACCAGATGGCGGAGCCGAAGTACGTCATCGCGATGGGCGCGTGCGCGATCTCGGGTGGCCCATTCAAACAGGGTTATAACGTG
Organism: uncultured Acidobacteriaceae bacterium; assembly: GCA_963791735.1. Taxonomy (GTDB): domain Bacteria; phylum Acidobacteriota; class Terriglobia; order Terriglobales; family Acidobacteriaceae; genus Edaphobacter. The sequence goes on from CAWBTR010000001.1 coordinate 284,163, forward strand.
TTGAAGGGGATTGACCGCTATATTCCCGTAGATGTGCATATCCCCGGATGCCCGCCTCGCCCCGAGGCGCTCATTGACGCGTTCATGACCTTGCAGAAGAAGATTGACGAGCAAGCTTTGACTGGCGCCAGCCGACCGCGGCATTTGGATGCGGACGCACCCAGCGAGTTCATTGTGCCGCGATACGGCGCACACGATCTGGAGCCGCCGAACAACTCCGACGTGTGGCAGATTCTCAACAACTTTGATTCATGCTCGGTGGGTAAAGACGATGCTGGAGAAGATTAAGTCGGATATCGAAGCTGCCGTTCCGGGTTGCCGCGTGGAGATCATTCCCAACGGTAGCCCCTCAGGCCAGCATTCGCTATTGGTTCAGTCTACTTACGCATTGGAAACAGCAATATTTCTGCGAGACAGTGCAGAACTCCGTCTCGACTACTGTTCAAACGTCACCGGTGTGGATTGGCTGGATACGGAAGATTTCTGAAAAAGTGAAAGTCAAAACGTTTGTGGATGGCGTGGAACAAGAAATCGAGGAAGTCAGGAAACGTCATTTGCAGGGATATCTTGAAGCCGTTTATCACCTGTATTCAATGGAGAAAAAGCACGGGCCAGTCATACTCCGGCTGCGTACGGAAAACAGGACCGATAAGGTTCATTTGCCATCTCTTACGCCGGTCTGGCGTAGTGCGGAATTTCAGGAACGCGAGATCTTTGACCTCTATGGAATCATCTTCGATGGTCATCCCGATCTGCGCCGTATATTGATGTGGGACGAATTCGAAGATCATCCCATGCGTAAAGATTATGTCGAGCCGGACGACTACGAGTACGAACCGACTGCGCACGAGGATGTTCTGATAAAGGCGAAGCAGCATACGGCATGACAAGTGAAACTACAGCGCCGGTAGACGAAGCGATGCCCCCGAATTTGACTCGACGGGGGCAGCGAAGGCGAACTGCTCGAAATCGCGCTGGGACCGCATCATCCTTCTACGCATGGCGTGTTCCGCATGGACGTGGTGCTGGATGGCGAGCGCGTGGTGAAGCTCAAGCCGGTATTCGGTTATCTGCATCGAAATCACGAAAAGATTGCCGAAACAGCGACCTATCTCTCTTCGATGCCTTACACGGATCGGCTCGACTACATGTGCTCGCTCACGAACAACTGGGCTTACGCGCTCGCCGTCGAAAAGCTTGCCGGCCTGCAGGTGCCGGAACGCGCCGAATACATCCGCGTGATCACCGCTGAGCTGACGCGCCTCCAAAATCACGCCTCCACCATCGGGTTTCTGACACAGGAGATGGGCGCGAGCGGTACGCCGCTGATGTACGCATTTCGCGAGCGGGAAAAGATACTCGATCTCTTCGAATCGCTCACCGGCTCTCGAATGATGTGCAACTACATGCGCTTCGGCGGCTGTCGCGTTGAGTTGCCGTCCGGTTGGCTTGAACAGACGAAAAAGGTTGTCGAGGCGTTCCCACGCTTTCTGGATGAATACGAACAACTGTTGACGGGGAACGAGATCTTCATGGCACGCGCGCAAGGTGTCGGCGTGTTGAAGAAAGAGCTCGCGATCAACGCCGGCGTCACCGGGCCGATGCTGCGTGCTTCGGGCGTTAACTACGATATTCGCAAGGTGGACAAGTACGGTATCTACGACCGGTTTGACTTCAAGATTCCGCTGGGCGAGCACGGCGACGTCTACGACCGCTACATGATCCGCATGCTCGAGATGCGCGAGTCACTGAAGATTTTGAAACAGGCGTTGCGCGATATTCCACCTGGCCCGATTATGGACGCCAAAGCGAAGATTCGAGGATTTCGCCCCCAGGCAGGGGAGGCGTATGGCCGGATCGAATCACCGAAGGGCGAGCTTGGTTTCTACCTGATCAGTGATGGGTCGCCTAATCCGTACCGCTATCGCGTGCGTCCGCCGAGTTTGATCAATCTGACTGTGCTCGAAGATATGTGTCGTGGCTACAACGTGGCGGATGCGATTGTGATCTTTGGTACGGTGGATATTGTGTTGGGCGAGGTGGACCGGTAAGAGGATTGGCTGAGTAAGGCAAATCGGATAGGTTGTGTGAGGGCTTTGGACCATGCTTGGTGAAGGTATCGTGAAGAGGTTTGGCGGAGACGGCCAGGAATTTCTTTGGCAGTTACGTCAGCAAGGACCGATTGACCACCGTCCAGTTTCCGGAGGAACGCCTGCCCCAGGCGGAGGCTGCGCGCAATTTTCCATTCCTTGTCTACGACGGCGATGACTGGCAAGAGGGTTTGCGCTGCGTGGCCTGCCAGATTTGCGAAAAAGAATGTCCGCCAAAATGTATCTTCATCGAAAAGAGCAAAGACAAAAAGCCGGACTACCTCGGCAAGCCCCAGTTTTTCCCAGCAGTCTTTGATATTGACGTCTCCGTCTGCATGAGCTGCCAGATCTGCGTTGAGGTTTGCCCCTTCGATGCAATTGAAATGGACACTGCCTTCGAACTGAGCACGGATAACCGCTATAGCGGTTTACTGTGGCGCAAAGCGCAACTGGCCAAGTCGAATGAATATTTTCACTAGATCCATCCCGTCGGAGCCGCTGAGGTGGACGAGCGGCTTGCAGATGCAAAGCTCAAAGCTGAGGCCAAGGCTAAGGCTGCGACAGAGGCAAAACCACCAGCTGCGCCTCTTCCTCAATCTGAATCCGGGTCCAACACCACGAGCTGATCGACAATGACTGAAACGATGGATCAAATCTTCGTCATACTGAAGCACTGGCTTGTGGGCCATTCGCCAGTTGAGGCGCAGCCGATCATTTCGGCGATGCTGTCCATCGTATCGATTATCGTGGTGTTTGCCTCCTTGTTTGCGGTCACGACAATACTGGAGCGCAAGGGACTAGGTCGATTTCAGAACCGATACGGTCCAAATCGAGTGGGGCCGTATGGGCTGCTTCAGCCTCTCGCCGACGGTTTAAAGTCGCTGACCAAGGAAGACATCGTTCCCCGTGCCGCGGACAAGGCCGTGCATTTTCTGGCGCCGCTGGTGCTCGTAGTAGCTGCGTTCATGGGCTATGCGGTCCTGCCCGTCGGCCGTAATATGGTGGCCGTCAATCTGGATGCAGGCGTGCTGTATTTCTTTGCCGTCGGTTCCATCGTTGAAGTGTCAATTTTTATGGCCGGCTGGTCGAGCCGAAACAAATACTCGCTGCTGGGCGCCATGCGTGCTATTGCCCAAATGATCAGCTACGAGGTTCCGCTGATTCTTTCGGCGATCGCGGTCATCATGACAGCCGGTTCCCTCTCGACCGTTGCCATCGTGGAGAGACAAGCCGGCTATACCGGAATCTGGCCTCACTGGTTCGTATTTACTCCCTGGGGATTCGCTGGGTTTGTTCTTTTCATGATCGCGGCGACAGCTGAATCCAACCGCTCGCCGTTCGACCTGCCCGAGGGCGAGTCCGAAATTATCGCGGGCTACTACATCGAATATTCGGGCTTCAAGTTCGCGCTGTTCTTTCTCGGCGAATATATTGGCATGTTTGCCATCAGCGGATTGGCTATCACGCTGTTCCTCGGCGGATGGTCGGCTCCGTTTTCATCCTGGAGCGGGATCCCATCCTATCTCTGGTTTTTTGCCAAACTTTTTGCGCTGATTGCCATGTTCATCTGGATCCGCGCCACTCTTCCTCGACTGCGAATGGACCAGCTTATGAACTTCGCCTGGAAATTCATGCTGCCGATGGCACTGTTCAACCTCATCACTACCGGGATCTGGCGCTTCATGCAGCCTGGACCGTCTCGATGGCTCGTTTGCACCATTCTGGTTATCGTTCCTTACATTTTGCTCGGCCGCGGGCTGATGCAGTCAAAGAAGCTGGAAAAACGAATCTATCGATTCGCCGAATAGGGGTTGTATCTGCCATCTCGTGATCGTGTTACGCAGTGAGGAAGAAACTGGATTTGTCGCTGGACGTGCGCCAACTGACGAATAGAATGCCAAGTAATGTGACGATGGAACAATTAAACCAATTGACGATGACGTGCCTGGAGCAGTGACCCTGTCATTTTTCATTCTCGGTGTGCTGACGATTGTCGGAGCAGCGGCGGCGCTGACACTGCGCAACCTCGTGCATTGCGTGCTGGCGCTGATGCTGGCTTTTGTCGGCCTGGCGGGGTTATTTCTTCAACTCGACGCGCAATTCATCGGCTTCGCGCAGATATTGGTGTACGTCGGTGCTGTGGCGATTCTCATCGTCTTCGCTATCCTGCTTACGCGTGGCGCTGAATCACCTTCTCAGTCGATTGTCTCGCCCGCCTGGGCCGCAAGCGGTACCGTCTCCGTCGCTGTTTTTGGAGTTCTGGCGTGGACGATTCGCTCAAGCATGGCGACTCGGCATGCAATACCATCCCAACCCGAGGCGACCGTAAAGCAGATCGGCGACGCCCTGATGTCAAGATTTGCGTTGCCGTTGGAAGTTATAGGCCTGCTCCTCACGGCCGCGCTTATCGGCGCAGTGACTATCGCGATGCAAGACAAGAAGGAGACGAAATGACTCCTCTGGCGAATTATCTTCTTGTCTCTGCGCTTCTCTTCTCAGTCGGTCTGGCCGGTGCGCTGACTCGTCGTAACGCCATTCTTGTTCTTGTCGGGATCGAACTGATGCTCAATGCTGCAAATCTGAATTTCATCGCATTCTGGCGCTATGGCCCAAACCCTGAAGCACTGACTGGGATTATGTTTGCGATCTTCGCGATTGGCGTCGCGGCGGCCGAAGCTGCCGTTGGTTTAGCCCTCATCATCTCCATTTACCGGCACTATAAAACCACCAATTTGGACCAGATCGACTCGATGAGGGGATGAACTACGAATGACGTGGATTGTCCAAAATCTCTGGCTGATTCCTGTGCTGCCGGTTCTGGCGGCTGGTCTGAGCGCGTTTGCCAAACAGCGAAACCGCAAGTTTGCCGCGTCCGTAGCCATTGGTTCCATGTTTTTGTCCCTGCTGCTTTCCCTTTTTGCGTTTGCGCAAGTAATCGGGCTCAGCAACTCAGGAGTGCAGTCGAGGCAGGTTTTCAATTTTCCATGGTTTCAGGTCGGCAGTGAGTGGCTCAAGCTCGGCTGGGTACTTGACCCGCTTGCGGCGGTGATGCTGGTGATGGTCACTTTCGTCGGCCTGTTGATCTTCATTTACAGCGTCGGCTACATGGCCCATGACGAAAACTTCACGCGTTTCTTTTGTTTCTTGTCGCTTTTTGCGGGTGCGATGCTGGGTGTCGTTATCGCAAACAGCCTGTTGTTACTGTTTATTTGCTGGGAGATCGTGGGCCTCACATCCTACCTGCTCATCGGTTTCTGGTATCACAAACCGAAGCGCGGCGGCCGCTGCGAAAAAGGCATTCATTACAACTCGGATCGGCGACCTGGCATTCTTGCTTGGCATGATTTGGTTGTATTCAGAAGCCGGCACGTTGCTCTTTTACGACGGTGGCGCCGGCTGTCTTGACCACTCTGCGCTCATCAGGCTTGTCGCACAGACTACAAGCATGGGCATGGCAGCCTCTACCGGCATTGGGTTGCTAATTTTCTGCGGCGCGATTGGGAAGTCGGGCCAGGTGCCGCTGCATGTCTGGTTACCGGATGCCATGGAAGGTCCCACGCCCGTGAGCGCGCTTATTCACGCGGCCACGATGGTTGCGGCTGGCGTCTTCCTCATTGCGCGAATTTATCCCGTTGATGAGTGCCCATAGCGGAATCGATATATCGTTCACACCACTACTGCGCTGAAAGTTGTCACTTGGGTTGGCGCTATCACGGCCGTCTTCGCTGCAAGATTGCGGTTGCGCAGGATGATATCAAGCGCATCCTCGCCTACTCTACCGTTTCGCAACTCGGTTACATGATGATGGGTTTAGGCGTCGGCGGCGTAGCTGTGGGTATGTTCCATCTGATCACGCACGCTTTCTTCAAATCCCTGCTATTCATGGGCGCGGGATCAGTCATTCACGGCTGCAATGAAGAGCAGGACATCCGCCGCATGGGTGGTTTGTGGAAACTCATGCCTATTACGTTTGCGACTTATGCGGTCGGGATGCTGGCATTATGTGGTTTTCCGCTCTTCTTCTCCGGCTTCTGGAGTAAGGACGCTATCCTGCACGCCGCATCTATATGGAGTGTTTCGCGAGTTCCCTTCTATCTGGGCGCAATTGGTGCGCTGTTGACGGCCTTCTACATGACCCGGCAGATGTACTACGTTTTCTTTGGCGAATCGCGTGAGGTCGAACTTGTCGGTGGCGCACCTCATTCCACCAAAACTGCGGGCGCAACAACTCACACGAGAGAGCGCTGCGGTCATGACGGTCCCACTGGTGATTCTTGCAGCATTCTCAATGTTGCTTGGACTGGTTGGCACACCGGCATGGCCATGGTTCACATCGTTTCTCGATGGCCAGCAAGTGAAGTTGGATTTTCGAGGATTCGCTGAGAATGGCGTCCTTCCGGTGATGCTTGCGTCAACAATGATCGTCTTTTTCGGACTTGGCTTTGGCTGGTGGTTCTACGGACGCAAGCCAATCGAAGCGTGACGCCTCGGACGCTCTGGAGCGGCTTCAACCGCATATCTTCAATGTGCTGCGTAACGGCTTCTTTGTCGACAAACTCTACGAAGCCACCATTCTCCGTTTCAATGCATGGTGTGGGCGCGCCTGCGACTGGCTCGACCGATGGGTTTGGGGCGGCGCGGTACAGCTCGTGACTTATCTGGCGTTAGGACTCTCGTGGTTAGACAGCTCTCTGGATGCATTCGTGGTAAACCCGGGCTTTGATCAAGGCTGTCGACGCTGTGACGCGTGGCGGCCGAATGCTCTCACGCCTGCAAAGCGGCCGTACGCAGAGTTATCTGCGCATCGTCGGGATCGCCTTTGCGGCGCTCGTCTTATTCCTGATTTGGGGTAAGCACGGATGAACGCATTTCCGTTGATCACAATACTGACTGCTGTGCCGTTGATCGGCGCACTTGGAGTCCTCGGCCTTGGCGCGCAAAACAAGAGGCTTGCGCGAGGTCTGGCGTTGACCTTCAGTTTCATTGCGCTCGCGTTGACGCTGATTTTGTGGCATCAATTTAACCCTGCGTCGGGTGAGCTTCAATTTGAGGAACTGCATTCCTGGATTCCAGCGATCGGCGTGCAGTATCACGTGGGCATCGACGGACTCGGGCTGCTGATGTTGCTGCTTTCGGCCGTTGTCGTGCCTATGTCGATGGCCGCATCATGGCAAATTCAGGAGAGAACACCGCTTTACTTCTCTCTCATACTTTTCCTGCAGGCAGGGTTGTTCGGAACGTTCACGGCATTGAACTTCTTTCATTGGTTCATCTTCTGGGAACTAAGCCTCATCCCCGCGTTTTTCTTGATTCGCTTGTGGGGCGGCCCGCAACGCGCCTCGGCGGCAACTCAGTTTTTCGTCTATACGATGGCTGGAAGCGTCGCGCTGCTGCTGGCGTTCCTGGCTATCTTTCAGTGCACCGGCAAATTCGATTTCATCAGATCTTTCCGATCTGGCGCGCAATGGACAACTTGATTCCTGCGCTGGCCGCCAAGATAGGCTGGCACATGTTTGCGCCTCAACAGGTTGCGCTGATTATCTTCTGTGGAGCGTTTCTTGGCTTCGCCGTAAAGGTACCACTGGTTCCATTTCACACATGGCTGCCTTCGACCTACGCCGAAGCGCCAACCGGTACGACCATGCTGCTCACCGGCGCGATGTCGAAGATGGGCGTCTATGGTTTCCTGCGAATTCTGCTCCCTATTTTTTATGCGGAGATGCGATCCCTGCGCACACCACTCTTGTGGCTCGCCGTGGCTACAATTGTTCTCTCCGCCTATGCTGCCCTTGCACAAAAGGATTTGAAACGCATCCTTGCATACTCATCCATCAATCACCTCGGGTATTGCATGCTTGGAATAGTCTCGGTTGCAAAATTCACCGGCGATAACGCCGCATTCGCAACGGACAAAGTGGCCGCGCTCAACGGCGTAATTCTGCAAATGTTCAACCACGGCCTGACAGCCGCAACGCTGTTCTGGTTTGTGGCTTTGCTGGAGAGGCGAAGCGGAGGCTTGCGCGGACTCAATGATTTCGGCGGCCTGCGCAAAGTCGCTCCGGTGTTCTGCGGACTGATGGGTATCGCCCTGTTTTCGTCGCTGGGTCTGCCGGGACTGAACGGCTTCGTCGGCGAATTCCTGATCTTCAGAGGCGCATTCCCGCTGGCAACCTGGGCCACTGCGCTCGCCGTCATTGGCCTGCTTGCAACGGCAATCTTCATTCTGACGATTCTTCAGCGTGTTTTCTCCGGACCGCTCAATGAGAGATGGTCGAAGCTACCAGATCTGACTATCGGGGAGCGGCTTGCGCTTCTGCCTCCAATCGCACTCATGTTCGTTCTGGGAATCTATCCGCAATTAATACTCGGCGTTATCAACAGTACTGCCATGAAAATGGCGCAACAATTGAGGTACTAGCACAAGATGGGGAAGGAGAAAGTCGGATTGAAGATGACGCGGTTGGAGCGCCATAGGGGCTCGCGAGACATCTCTATTTTGGCATTTTGAATATGCTCGCCTGGACTATTTACATTTCGTTTCTCGGTGTACCGGTGCTGCTGCTTCCGAAGGTGAGCGTGCGAGCCGCGCGGATCATCGCCATGCTGACCGCGATGGGAGGACTTGCGGTTACGGTGGTGGGATTCGCACAACAGCGAGCCGGCACAATGGTGACGGTTGCGCGCGTGCCGTGGATTCCGTCACTTGGTATCGAGTATCACCTCGCGGCGGATGGCATTAGCCTGACACTGCTGCTGCTTGACCGGTATTGTGGCGATTACTGGCATTCTTTTCTCATGGAACATCGAACATCGCGCCAAGGAGTTTTTCGCATTTTACCTGGCACTTATCGGTGGCGTGTATGGCGTGTTCCTGAGCTTCGATTTATTTCTACTTTTGGTTTTCTATGAAATCGCCATCATCCCCAAGTACTTTCTTATTGCTATCTGGGGTTCGACGCGGCGCGAATATGCCGCAATGAAGCTTGGCGCTCTACTCCTTCGTTGGCAGCGCGATGGTGCTCATCGGATTGATTGCGGCATATGTAGTTGCTGGCGCGAAGACGATGAACCTCGCCGACCTGGCGCAATTTCCATTCCCACTACATTTTCAAATGTGGGCGTTTCCATTAGTTTTTGTGGGATTTGGGATCTTGGCTGGCTTATGGCCGTTCCACACCTGGGCTCCCACGGGTCACGTCGCTGCACCAACTGCGGCCTCAATGCTGCTCGCCGGCGTGGTGATGAAGCTGGGCGCATATGGCTGTCTGCGAGTGGCTATGACGCTGTTTCCGCATGGGCTGGATGCGTGGGGATTTCATGTGCTCGGTTTTGGTTCGTGGCGCGACGTATTCGCCCTGCTGGCGCTGATCGGCATCGTGTATGGCGCGATGGTTGCCCTGGTACAGAAAGACTTCAAGTTCGTCATAGGCTATTCGAGCGTGAGCCACATGGGCTTTGTGTTGTTGGGCCTGATGACGTTGAGTCAGATCGGACTTAGTGGTGCGGTTCTGCAGATGTTTTCGCATGGCATTTTGGCGGGCCTGCTGTTCGCCGTCGTCGGACGGATGGTTTATGACAGAACGCACACCCGCGACCTGGACACGTTGGAAAAGATGAATCTTTACAAGTTCATTCCGTTCGCGGCGGTCACATGTGTCGTCGCCAGCATGGCCTCGATCGGCTTGCCAGGCTTCAGTGGATTTGTGGCGGAGCTACAGGTGCTCATCGGTGCCTGGCGCGCGTTTCCGGTGTATGCGATCGGCGCTGGTTTTGGCGTTGTGATTGGTGTCGCCTATACATGGCGGGCGATGCAGAAAGCGTTTCTGGGAGGAGCCGCAGTCGAGCCCGAAAACACGCGTCATTCTCTTCCGCCGATTTCGATTCCCGAGCGCATCGGTGCCGTGATCTTGATAGGCGCAAGCCTGGCCATAGGGCTCTATCCACAGCTGATTTTGAACCGAGTCATTCCAGCTTTGAACTCGCCGTTGTTCGACGGCCTGCGGAGAGGTAGCTGGCAATGACTTCGATAGGGTTTTCAGAATTATTCAAACTGGTACTGCCGGAAGTGATCGTCGTTGCCGCTGCGCTGATTGCGCTGGCCGCAGATCTCCTGTTTATGCGCAGCGTCGGGACGCGCACCCGACTCACTATAGGTGCCGTAATTTCGTGCGCTGGCTGTATGGGCGCGATCGTCCAGATGCTGATTGCGCCTCAGCAAGCGAACGTTTTCGACGGAATGCTTGTAGTAACCCCGCTGACGCAATTGGTTCAAATCGCGTTACTCGGACTAACAATTCTTGTGATTCTACTGTCGATAGAATCGACTTTCACCGCGCACGCCAGCGAGTATCTGGCTCTCATCCTGTTCGCCGCAACCAGTATGATGTTCCTGGTGAGCTCGGAAAATATTCTTCTCATCTTTATTTCGCTGGAGCTACTGAGCTTGTCGCTTTACATTCTTGCGGCTTTCAATAAGAAGAGCGGCCAGTCTGCTGAAGCTGCATTGAAGTATTTTCTCTTCGGTGCAATGTCGGCTGCATTCATGCTCTTTGGACTCAGCCTCGTCTACGGTTTGTCCAACTCAACAAATCTCGTACGAATTGCCAGCGCGATCAAAGGGCCGTCACTGGATCCACTTCTGATTGTCGCTATTGTTATGACCATCATCGGATTTGGATTCAAAGTTGCCGCGGTTCCGTTTCATTTCTGGGCTCCAGACGTTTACGAGGGTGCGCCAACAACCAGCGCGGCGTTGATCGCCTCCAGCGCAAAAGTTGCCGGCTTAGTCATCTTCTACAAGGTGATGGTGATTGGTTTCGCGGGAGCTGAAGGCAGCGGCGCCTGGGGAAACTATGTGCCGGGCTGGGTGCCGGTGATTGCATTTGTTGCCGCACTTTCGATGGTGCTGGGGAACTTTGTAGCCATTATGCAGTTCAGTGTACGGCGATTGCTTGCCTATTCGGCGATCGCGCACGTGGGCTACATGCTGCTTGCACTGGCATCGCACGCCCCGCGAAGTTTCGATGCGCTGCTTTATTACGCCCTGACTTATGGGCTGACGACCATCGGTGCGTTTGGTGTCGTGGCTGTCGTAGAAGCCAATACCGGTAGCGATAAACTCTCTGATTTTTCCGGACTCAGCCGACGCGCACCGGTGCTGTCTTTTTGCTTGTTGATTTTCATGCTTTCCCTCGCGGGGATTCCGCCGTTAGCTGGATTCTTTGGTAAGTTTTATCTTTTCAGCTCGATGCTAACTGCCGAACCGCGAACACTCGGTGTGCTCTGGCTGGTGATTCTTGCGATCACGATGAGCGCCGTGTCGCTTTATTATTACCTGCAAGTGCTCAAACGGGTATACATTGCTGATCTTCCTGTCGAAGCAGGTCCGATACAAACGTCGATTGTCAGCCATGCTGTCATATGTCTGATTGCGTTTAGTGTTGTACTGCTTGGTTGCGCCCCGAATATCCTGCTGGCTTGGCTGCACCAAGCAATCCACATCGCAAGCTTTTGATGGATGGTGAGGGTGCTAGGCTTTACGGCTCATTCTCAGAGGCCTCCCCGCCAGGCTCCGCGATTACATGCGCCGGAGATATATCACTGCGTCTTCAGGTTCATAAGACCCGAGCGAGCCTCGTAGGGCGTATGAGGCTCACAGTACAACAATGCGTGGTATCGCCATCAACGGTGTCATCGCGTCCTTGTAGATGGCGTCTGACGCGAGTTGGTAGTCGAAGCCTTTGAAAGGCTTGTTTATCACCTCGAAGTGTGCGGAGCGTATCTCAGAAGGTGAGAGGCGCCCCGCATCACAAATGATTGATCGATTTTAGAAGTACAGCTTCAGCGCAAGTTGTATCAACCGGGGGTTATTCCTGGTCGAGGTAATTGAACTGAAGCCTACCGGGGTAGTGAAATTAAGACTCCCCGGCTGTCCGAATTGCGGATGATTGAATGTGTTGAAAAATTCAGCCCGGAACTGCAGGCGGACTGTTTCCGTGAAGTTGAAATACTTGAAGACGGATGAATCCAGGTTGCTGAAGCTAGGACCTCGGGCTTGCTGTCCGCCTCCGCCGAGAACGGAGTAGTCAGTCTGGCCAATCGTGGTGGCCGAGGCCGGCTGCGCGAATGCATTCGGGTTCAGCCATTGAGTATGGTTGTGCGGACCAGTATAGAGACCCTGTCCCGGAACCACATTAGCGAAGCAACCAAGACCCGCCGCGGTCGTAACCGGGCAGTTAATCGTGAATGGCTGGCCGGTCTGGAACCCGTAGATAAAGTTCACCGCCCATCCTCCGAGAAAAGCATCCACTGCGCGGTTCGCATCGCTCAGGACCGCCCTGCCGCGGCCAACAGGTATCTGCCACGAACCTGAGAGGTGAAACACGCTGGTCGCGTCGGTATCACACACGGCGTTGTCTTTTGCGATTCCAAATCCGGGAAGCCATTCGGCTCTGTACTGCTGGTTTTGCCCGGCCTGGGTGTGTTGATCGGTCATGCATTTACTCCAGGTGTAGTTGGAAAGCAGGGTCAAACCATAACTCACTTGATGCTCATACGTTATTTGCAGTGCGTTATAACTGCTTGACGCATTTGTCGTTTCATAGGTTGCATTCCGTGCAAAGTTGGGGAATGGGATGTAGTTCTGAGGATTGGCGCTAGGCGGCAAAATCTCAGAAGGAGAATTGTTATATCCCAGATTGTCAAGATGTCGACCCATGGTCCCGACATATCCAATCTGAATGGAATCGTGATTCGTAAATTGATCCTGCACAGTGAGATTTACTGTCTGAACGTAAGGCGTCTGAAAGTTGTACTGCCGTCCATACAAATTCAATCCTGTGCCGATGTTGACCGTCGGATCCCCTATGTTGATGATGGCGAGGCTGTTTTCCAAGGTAGCTGTCTGGGTAGTGCCGGGAACCAACAACGGGTGTTGGGAGTCAGGACTGTTGAACGTCGATGTGTACACGAACGGATAGTTGGTTCCCAACGTACCGCCATAGCCGAGATTGCCCAGCGCTCCGAAAGCCGGCCCGTAGCCACCCCGGATGACCAACGTTGGTCGAGCCCGGTAGGCGAACCCAAGTCTTGGAGCAAAATTCACTTTCTGCGCATTTCCCAACGTAAGTCCGGAGACGCAGTCAAGCGTGATATTGCTGCTTGCCAGCAGCGCATTAAACGCAGCGGACCTGGGTACCTGGCAGCCTTGATTTGACATGTAGTAAGTTCCCGTGTTGCCGTTACCGCCTCCGCTTGGAATGAAGTTTGCCTGCCTGCCATTCACTTCGGCATAGGGAGTGAAGTAATCCCAACGAAGACCGAGGTTCAATGTCAGGTTTGGAGTGACTTTCCAATCGTCCTGGAAATATGCTCCGATGTACCAGCGATGGTCGTCCGTAGCGGCGATATTCGAACCCCCGAAGCTACTGAGACCGCCGACATTATTGACGCCACCATTGCTGACCCCAACGGTGGAGGCCGTCGGGACCAGAAGCAGGTCCGCAATTCCGTTCAGGCTGTTATTTTTGTTTGGGATATCGGAATACTGCCCATTGAAGGTGTAATTTCCTCGTCCTTGCGGCGGCTGAGAGATGTTCGCCACCAGATCGTCGACTTGAACGCCAGTCTTGAAGGTGTGGCCGCGAAGAACCTTGGTCACACTGTCCGACCCTTCGATGCTGTAGACAGTTTGAATCGTCGGGGTGAAATTGCCTACGCCAATATGGGTCAGACCACTGATTGTGATGGGGGGGATACCGCCGTTGTTGGTAACCTGGGGCACACCTCCGATACCGTACTGGGCGGGAATGCCGAAGGTGTTCCCATAGATGGACCTTTGGAATTTATCGGAGTGAACCATTCCCACGTGCATTTCGTTGGCGAGCGAGGGAGTAAATGCTACGTTGTAACCCACGGCCCATGCATAAGCTGGAAAGCTGTCATTCCGACCTCCGGTCTCGCCCACAGCAAGTCCAGGTAGACTGGATGGAACGGACCGTGTAATGAGGCTTCGGTCATATACTCCGAAGAGAGAGTTTTTCTGGTTGATCGTCTCATCAATCCTTACGTCCCAGGAGTTGTCCGTCTCGTCCTGGCTAGGGGTCCACGCGAAGTTGTTTACCAGTCCGCTGTAGATCGGCACCGGGTAGAGCTGGAGAATATGGACTGCATTCGGATCGATGCGCCCCACCGGAATGACGTTCAGCTGAGAGGTCGCCCCGACGAAGTTCGTCTTGCCTACGAGACTTCCCGTGTAGAAGGGGTCGCGCACGTATCCGGTTGCAGTTGCAGGTAATCCCGTCACTGGATCTACAACGCCTTGCGTCACAGCGCGTGTAGTAGCCGGGTCTAGGATGGTTCCATGTGAGAACGTCCGGCCCAGGACGTCGGTACCGGTCCCTCCGCTGAACGTAATGAGATCCTGCAGGTTCGTAAAGCCGCTGTTGATCATGTTTTGAGTAGGTACCGTACTGGTTGCAGGCGCAGGAGTTACAAGCCTGTCGCCTTGATAATCAACGAAGAAAAACGTTCTGTCCTTTCCGTTGTAAACCTTGGGGATAAAGACCGGTCCTCCGAGCGTGGCTCCAAACTGGTTCTGGTGATACGCCGGCACCGGCTGGCCATTGCTGAAGAAGATGTTTGCGTCAAGATCAGTGTTTCGGAAGTACTCCCAGAGGTCTCCGTGTAAACGGTTGGTTCCGGATTTGATAGCGGCGTTGATGACCCCTCCGGTGGAGTGTCCGAATTCGGCGTTGAAGTTGCCATTTTGCAGTTTGAATTCCTGGATGGCGTCCGGAGGAGGGATAATCGCGGCATTGCTTCCGACCGAAGAGCCGCCATAGATTTCAATGTTGTCGTTGATGCCGTTCAAACGAAAATCGTTCTGCCACAAATTGACACCGTCGACCGAGAAGTAAGCGCTGTCCGTGGATCCCGAATTGCCGCTTGGGTTGGCAACGGGAGCTGTCGATGTCCCAGCGGCGAGTTGCGGTAAGGAGGTCCAGTTGCGACCATTCAGTGGCAGATCATTGACCGTTTGACTGGTAACCGTTTGGCCGACCGCCGCATTTTCCGCCTGCAACAGAGGGGCCGCTGCTGTTACGGTGACCTCCTGCTTCACGGCGCCGGCAGTGAACGCGATGTCAACCGTCAGGGTGCTCTGTAGATGCACCTCCAGCCCTTTGTCAATAAACGTCTGAAACCCCGCCGCTTCTCCACGCAGGGTGTAAGTCCCCGGCCGGATGGCGTTCAGGGAGTAAGTGCCGGTCGAGGTGGATTTGGTCGAGACTATGACTCCGGTCGCATCATTTGTCAGCGTAATTGTTACGCCGGGTACAACCGCACCCGCTGGATCGGTCACCGTCCCCGTGATCCCTCCTGTATCAATCTGTGCTGAAAGAGGATTGACCCCAAGCACCATAAAGCACAGGACACTGGTAAGCAGGAACATTCGCCTGAGCGTTGCCGGCCCAGGAAGGAAAAAGAAAGACGAAATATTATTGCTGAGCTTTAGCATTTAGAGCCTCCTGAAAGTCCAACACGTGATCCTATCTATTGTTCGCTCTTACGCCATGGCCTCGTAAGGGGTTTACCCGGTGTTTACACAGGTGATTTGCCATGAAGTCCCGCCTCCTTTCCAATTGTTTACAAAAGGGTTAAAAGTGGAGTCGCACATAGACCTAGGGGGATCCGGAATTGTGGAGCCCCCTTTTACCTGTTGTTGTTTAACCTTTGATACTCTTCACGTGTAAAAAGATGGATCAACGGACCAATTGGACACCAGATTTGGAATCCTTTCCGAAGGGTTCAGTAGCCGATTCGCTGTTACACGCAGAATCGCTCTGGGAGCCGTGTTGCCTGACGGAGGATCCGCGTTGGCAACTCGCTCAACGCGTCGTGGCCAGCAAGAGCTTCGCAAAATCCGCCCTCCTATCCAAATTCCTGCTTTACGTGTGTGATCGCGCACTCAGTGGAAGAACGGACGAGATCAGCGAGAACCAGATTGGCGTTCATGTCTTCGTCAGGCGGCCGGGTTACAACCCGGGAGAAGACAACATTGTTCGGAATTACGCGCGCCAGCTGCGCCAGCGGTTGGACCACTACTTCGAAGAAGAGGGCAAAACGGAAGAGCTGCGGATCAGTATTCCGTTAGGCAAATACATCCCTGTCTTTTCGCCCCATCGATCTGCGGAACCCGTACCCATGCCCGCGCAACGGAAACAAGAGGATGAAAGGCTCCCTCTCCTACCCGGAACTGGCCGCAGCGAGATTCCTCCCGTACCGCCGCTTCCACGCAATCGCAGTACATTTTTTCGCGCGCTTCTTGCGTTGCTTTTTGTCGTGGTTTGCGGAATGGCCGTTTGGAGGGCTCTGAAACATGCCCACCCCTTATCACCAGATCCATGTCATCCGCTTTGGTCACAAATCTTTGACAAAGAGCGGCAGACATTCCTGGTTCCGTCTGACGACGGTATTGTGATGTTCCAAAACCTGACCGGCCATTCTGTTCATCTCGCTGAATACGTCAATCGCGATTATCTATCGATAAAAAGTCCATTCAAGATCGACGCGCAAAATTTGGCCGATCTCGATGCGCAACGCTACACGAACATCGCCGATCTTGATGCTGTAATAAAGTTTTCCCGGATTCCTGAAGCAATCCCTGACCACTTCATCATCCGCTATGCGCGGGAGCTTCACATGGAAGATCTTAAGGATTCCAATGCGATTCTCCTGGGATCGACTTATTCCAACCCATGGGTAGAGCTATTCCAAAAAAGTCTTAACTTCGAATTTGACTATGAGCCCCATCCGAACGCTTCCTACATCGTCAACAAGCACCCAGTAGCTGGGGAGTCTTCAATCTACGCCAATGACGCGGCCGCACCATCACATCGAACCTACGCGGTAGTCGCTCTTGTTCCTAACTTGAACAACAGCGGATGGATTCTGATCGTCGAAGGACTGACGATGGCTGGCACTCAAGCGGCCACAGACGTCCTCTTTAACCGTGAAGAAATGCGATCGGTTCTGGAAAAGGCTACAGCGAGCAATGGCAAACTACAACCCTTTGAGCTCTTGATTGAAACCAGAAGCTTTGGATCAAACTCACCGCAGGCAAACATCATAGCCAGCAGAATCTACTCGAAACTCCCTGCTTCGTAATCCGACTAGCCTTTCTCTTCTCTCAAAAGTGGGCGATGTCTCGTTCGCGGCGGTTATGATGCCGATCTGTCTCCCCATCGTTAGAAATTTTGTTAGGCGTGAATGCTGTATAAACACAAGCTAGTGCTCGGCAAGTGGAGCCATGCGAGGAAATGTATGAAGCAACAACCTTCTCTACCTCCCTTCCAATGGAGTCTGAACCCCATTTTCAGATCTGCAGCTATTACCATGCTTTTTGCCGTCTTTATCTTCCTGGGCACCAATACTTGTCACCCTCAATCTCATCCTGATTTGGTTCTGCACAGAACCGTTACTTATGCAGATCGTCAGACCTATATAGAACTCCCCTTCGATGTGCCCGAAGGTATCACTCGCGTAACTATCGAGTCATCTTACACAGAGCGAGACAAACACACTACCATCGACCTGGGTCTCTTCGATGGCGAACGCTTTCGGGGATGGAGCGGCGGCAACAAAGCTTCATTCACCCTCTCAGAGACAGACGCTACGCCATCTTATCTTCCGGGGCCCATTCGTTCAGGAACATGGAAGCTCATCTTGGGCGTTCCTAATATCCGGGAGGGCGTGCGCTCTGAATACGTAGCCAACATCTATTTAGGACATGCAACAGATTCTTCCCTTATCTCCACCTTTAGCGAAACACCTCTGCGTATCACACCTGCATGGTATCGCGGAGACCTACATATGCACGATGCCCACAGCGACGGCTCATGCTTAAGTCAATCTGGTCGAAAGGTTCCGTGTCCTCTTTACAAAACAGTGGAAAGTGCGGAGAAAAGAGGTCTCGATTTTATTGCGATCAGCGACCACAATACGATCTCCCAATACGATGCAATGCGCGAATTGCAACCCTATTTTGATAACTTGTTGCTGATACCAGCTCGCGAGATCACAACCTTCCAGGGGCACGCTAACGTATACGGAACAACACAATTCATTGATTTTCGACTGACCAGCTCGCATGTGCCAGACATCAATCAACTACTAAAACGCGTCCAGGAATTACATGGTCTATTCTCAATCAATCATCCAGGGCTTCCTTCGGGAGAACTCTGCATGGGATGTGGTTGGACTGTTCCGAACACGGACTTTAGTCGCGTAACCGCGATCGAAGTCATCAACGGGGACTCGCTGGATGGGCCGAGCTCCGGTATGGCCCTTTGGCAGGAACAATTGAATAGAGGATTCCGTCTCACAGGGCTTGGTGGTAGCGACAATCACGACGCAGACCTCCCGCCTAATGCGAGATCGGCAGTGGGCCGACCGACAACAGTCATTTATTCTCCGGTGTTATCGGAACACGCAATCCTCGACGCAATTCGGGCAGGACATGTTTTTATCGATGTTGAAGGTACAAAGGATCGCGTCATTGAGTTCGGAGCGAAGACGGACTTGAAGACAGCGTCAATGGGAGATTCAATCAGTGCTCCTCCCGGGCAGCAAGTACATTTCACTGTCAAGATGATCGCGCTCCAGGGTGCGTATCCAGAGATTATCCGGGATGGACAGACTACGACACTCATAGACAAATCAACGTTCAGCAAGCTGGAAGAAACCCGAGGATTTGACTATTTGAGCGATGGTAAAAGACATTGGTTCCGAGTAAATGTTCGATCTACAGACGGCTCACTCCTGATTGTTGGCAACCCTATATATCTCAATTTCTGAACGATAAGATAAAGGACTCAGCATCCCTCACCAGCCGAGAAAGATTGATGACTTCTCAGATCGTTCGAGTTCAAAAGCTGGACTATACCATGGCAGCCAAACATACTCCTCTCCCCAATCCCGCATACGAGGAATCGATAATTTGATCGCCCGTCTTAAGCTGCCGATCGGCCAGTTTTCCCTAACTGTCAGGATGAGTCCGCTGGCTATGTGTCGTCATAGGCAGCTCCGCACCCGTAGAGGCAGTAAGCACTAGAAATGCGGTGGATATGCTCAACCACGTCGCAATTTTGTGAAGTCTTCCATGAGATCGAGAGATTATTCCGTACCCTTGAGCCGCTCTTAAGGCCTTGTCGACTTGCCGTTTGCGAAAAGCTCTTGTCGAGTCACGGTCGATGACGATACCATCAGAGTCGATTAAAAGACACATATCCACTAGAAGTTCTTGGACGGTATAAACCAGAAACTTTTCAGATCGCGAATGTAAAGATGTCCAAGAATGAAATTCTGGACTAGACTAATCTCGAAGATGTGCAGAATCTTTGAGGTGCTCCTCAAAAAATGTCCGATCAAAGAAGATTCTGGCGGCTGGTGCTTCCGATCGCGCTTCTCGCCTTGGTAATAGGGACGACGTTCGGAATGGTCTGGCACAATCATGCCAGTTCTTCTCCCGACACCTGCCCGATCTGCCATCTGAGTCATCAGGCCATTGGAATACCTGCAGTGAGCATCCGCGTATCAACGCTCGTTCCCACAGGTGGTCATCCGGAGCCTCAGCAAGCTAGCTTCACCACAAGTTCCACCCTCCCGCGCATTCCCGCGCGCGCCCCCCCCGTATAGCAGCTGCATTTCTTCCGTGCTCTTCCGGCACGCCAATCGACATTCCTCCCCCTGAAGAAGGCTGGCTGCTCATGTGCTTACAACATCTGCATTTTCCAATTTTGTTAATCGCGGTGGTTTCCTTCGAGGTTGCAAGTGCGCAATCCGTGCCTGTACAAAGCCAACCGTCGCCGCCCCCACAAGCACAGGCACTAGCCCAGAATAAAGGTGCGGCGACTATTTCGCTCGATGACGCCATCCAGATGGCAATCCAGCACAATCACAGCCTTCTGGCTGCGCGGACCACGATCCAACAGAGCGAAGCCGAAGAGACTACAGCGAATCTTCGGCCTAATCCGGTACTTCTAGGAGACGCGCAGTTCCTGCCGATCTTTCAGCCAAGTAATTTTAGCGCGGATTACATCGACAACACGGCACAGTTCGACCTGGGCGTGAGCTATCTCTTTGAACGAGGCAAGAAGAGACAACACCGGCTACAGGCAGCCAAGGACGTGACAGCCGTAACGCGATCGCAGGTGGCCGATAACGAGCGCAGCCTTACGTTCAGCGTGGCTTCACAGTTCGTCAATGTAGAACTTGCTGAATCGATTCTTGAACTGGCGACGCAGGACTTGAAGAGTTTTCAGAACACTGTGGACATTGGCGAAGCACGATACAAAGCAGGCGATATTGGGGAGGGCGACCTGCTGAAGATCAAGCTTCAGCTGCTTCAGTTTCAGACTGATGTATCTGCAGCGCAGCTTGCCCGGGTGCAGGGGCTTTCGGACCTGCGGCAATTGCTGGGATATGAATCGGTATCGCAAGATTACGACGTTGCAGGGGCATTCGATTACCAGCCCGTCAAAGGCAACGTGGAGGACTTTCAAGCGAAAGCGCTGCAGAGCAGGCCGGACCTACGGGCGGCGCAGTTGGGTATTGTCTCCGCGAACAGCCAGCACGAACTGCAAAAAGCGATCGGCAAACGAGATGTTACAGGCCAAGCCAACTATACGCACATTGGTTATCTCAACGATGTTTCTCTGTTTGGGCAGATCCAGATGCCGATTTTCGATCGCAATCAGGGAGAGATTGCGCGTACGGGCTTCGCGATTACGCAAGCACAAGAGCAGGAGAAGTTTTCGACCGGACAGGTGTTGACGGACGTGAGGGACGCCTTTGAAAACCTGCGCACCAATGACCAAATCGTCGGACTCTACCGCTCGGGTTATCTCGACCAGGCGCAGCAGTCGCGCGACATCAGCGAATACGCCTACAGGCACGGTGCGGCGAGCCTACTTGATTTTCTCGATGCGGAACGAAGCTATCGGGCAACTCAGCTCGCTTACCGCCAATCGCTGGCCTCGTACTTGTTGGCGCTCGAACAGCTTCGCGAAGCCGTAGGGACAAGGAACCTGCCATGACAATGCCACTGAACACTCATAATAGCAGCTGGCTTCAAGGTGCGATGGCGCTAGCTGTTGCCCTTGCGCTGACGGCGTGTAATTCGAACGATCGCGAACGAGCCAGCCAGATGACGTCATACTCCGCGAATGCTTCGACGGCTTCGGCGGCGAAGTTGTTCACTCTCTCGCAAGAGCAGATGTCGCATGTGCAAGTCGTCACGGTCGAGCCTACGAAGTTGACGCGCACGCTTCGGCTCACGGGGGCGGTGGCGTACAACGCGTTTAAGACCACACCTGTCATCACTCAGGTTGGCGGGCCTGTCAGCAGAATTCTTGTGGTGCCTGGACAGCATATTGCGGCGGGTCAACCGATGCTCGAGGTGAGCAGTCCGGATTATTCGCAGTTGCTGGATTCTTATTTGAAGGCGGCTGATTCGTTCCGGCTTGCAAACAAGAATTATGCGCGTGCGCAGGATTTGTATCAGCATCAGGCGATTGCTGAGCGCGATCTTGAGCAGGCGGAGTCGGACCGCAATCAGGCGCAGGCGGATTTGAATGCGGCTGACCAGGGGATGAAGATTCTTGGAATAAAAAATCCGGCCGACCTCGCGAAGGCTCCTTCTTCGGCACAGATTCCCGTGCTTGCTCCGATTGGAGGCGAGGTCGTGGAGCGGCTTGTTTCTCCAGGGCAGGTGGTGCAGGCAGGCCAGACACAGGCGTTTACGATCTCCGATCTGAGCACGGTGTGGGTGCTTGCGAATGTTTATCAGGCTGACCTCGCCTATGTTCGAAGCGGAGACGATGTCGACGTGCAAACGGACTCGTATCCGGGAACGTTCCATGGGAGGATCTCGTATGTTTCGCCAGCACTCGATCCAAACACGAGGACGCTGCAGGCGCGCGTTGTTGTGGACAATCCTGGCGAAAAATTAAAGAAGGACATGTATTGCACAGTTAATGTGACGGCAGGCACGATCTCGAACGCCGTTGCGGTCCCCGACTCGTCCGTGCTTCGTGATGACAACAACCAGCCGTTCGTCTACGTAGCCGTTGGCGCGAACCAGTTTGGCAGACGCGACGTGGAGATCGGGCAAAGCCAGAGCGGCCAGACACAAATTTTGAAGGGCATTTCCGTTGGAGAGAAGGTCGTTGGCGATGGCAGCCTGTTTCTTCAGTTTGCCAATTCGATTCAACACTGAGGAGGCGGCTTCGAATGATCCATCATGTAGTACAGTTCGCGCTGCGGCAACGGTTGTTGATCCTGCTGATGGTGGCGTTTATCGCCATCGGCGGCGCGATTTCGTACCAGCACATGCCGGTCGACGCCTATCCCGATCTTTCTCCGCCGATGGTGGAGATCATCACGCAGTGGCCCGGGCATGCAGCAGAGGAGATCGAACGCCTGATTACAGTACCGACTGAAGTTGAGATGAATGGCGTGCCGAAGCTGGCCGTAATGCGTTCGATTTCTCTGTATGGACTTTCGGACGTAATTCTGACGTTCGAGGACGGCACCGACGATTATTTCGCGCGCAATGTGGTTTTCCAGCGATTGAGTGAGGTGACTTACCCGACGGGCGTGACGCCAACGCTCTCGCCACTCGCGAGTCCGTCGGGGCTGGTGTACCGGTATGTGCTTGAGAGTCCCGACCGTACGCCGCAAGAACTGAAGGTCTTCGAAGACTGGGTCATCGAGCGCCAATATAAACAGGTGCCCGGGGTCGCGGACGATTCCGGCTTTGGCGGCACCGTCATGCAATACCAGGTGCTCCTCGACCCCGCCAGGCTTTATGGGTACCACATCACGGTACCGACTGTGATACAGCAACTTTCGGTCAACAACTCCAACGCTGGCGGCGGATTCTATTCGCAAGGTGGACAGTTCTACTATGTTCGCGGTCTCGGACTGGTCCGCGATACTTCGGACATTGGCAACGTCGTCGTCGGTGCGCAAAATGGAGTCCCGGTTCGCATCCACGACATCGGGGAAGTCACCATCGGAAGCGCGCCGCGACTGGGCGAATTTGGTTTCAACAAAACGGATGATGCCGTCGAGGGCGTCATCATGATGCGGCGTGGTGAGCAGACGCAGAATGTGCTGAAGGGTGTTGAGGAGAAGACTGAGGACCTGAATGAACACATTCTACCGCCCGACGTAAAAGTCCGGCCTTACTATGACCGCAGTGATCTCGTCCAACTGACGATCGACACAGTTGAACACAACATGCTGCTCGGGATGGCGCTTGTCCTCATCGTGCTGATATTTTTTCTGGTGAGCATACGGGCTGCGGTCATCGTCGCGCTCACCATACCGCTAGCCCTCTTCTTTTCGTTTATCTTTCTGCATGCGCGCGGTGTCGCTGCCAACTTGCTTTCGATAGGTGCGATCGACTTCGGGATCCTGATCGACGGGACCCTGGTGATGGTGGAGAACGTGTTTCGTGAACTGGGCGTGCGCGAAGGCCAGCAATACGATCTGCAAGAGGTCATACTGGCGGCGGCGAAGGACGTCGACCGTCCGATCTTTTATTCCGTCGCAGTTATCATTGCGGGCTATCTGCCCATTTACGCTCTCAGCGGGCCCTCGGGCAAACTATTCAGGCCGATGGCGGACACAGTGTCGATCGCACTCGTTGGTGCGCTGATTCTGACACTGACATTTGTGCCTGTAATGTGTGCCTACTGGTTCAAGAAGGGCGTACACGAGCGCGTGAACAAGCCGTTTGAATGGGTGCGCGAACATTATGCTGTCCAGCTTGAATGGTGCTTGGATCACCCAAAGATAACGATGGTAGTGGCAACTTTGATTTTCGCCGCAACGCTGCTGCTTGTTCCGTTCATCGGCGGAGAGTTTATGCCTCATCTGGACGAAGGCGCGCTGTGGGTACGCGCGACGATGCCGTATACGGTTTCATTTGAGGAGGCGAGCAAGTTTTCACCGAAGGTCCGCAACATCCTGATGAAGTATCCGATGGTGACGGATGTGGGATCGGAACTTGGCCGTCCGGACGATGGCACGGACCCCACGGGGTTCTTCAATGACGAATTCTATGTTGGGCTGAAGCCTTACGGCGACGCTTCGTGGAAGACGGGTTCGATTCACAACAAGGCCGAGTTAACCGAAGACGTTCAGAGGCAGCTTAGCGGATTTCCCGGCGTCATCTTTAATTACACTCAGCCTGCCGAGGATGCCGTCGATGAGGCGCTGACTGGGCTTAAGAGTGCACTCGATGTAAAAATCTACGGTGCCGATTTGAATGTCCTTCAGAGCAAAGCGCTGGAGATAAAACGTCGACTCTCGGAGGTACCTGGATTCACGGAGTTGACGGTCGTACGTGAGCTAGGGCAACCAAGTTTGCTGATCGATGTCGATCGTGACAAGATCGCGCGTTATGGCATCAATGTCGCGGACGTAGAGGCGATTGTGCAGGCGGCTGTAGGCGGCCAGGCGGCCACGCAGGTGATTCAAGGCGAGAAGCTGTTCGATCTCGTGGTGCGCATGAAACCTGAGTTCCGCCAAAGTGCTCAACAGATCGGCAATCTGCTCGTCGGGACACCTACTGGTCAGCAAATTCCTCTGGGCGACCTGTCGAATATCCACGAGGCCAGCGGTGCATCGTTCATCTATCGAGAAAACAATTCACGGTACATTGGCGTGCAGTACAGCATCGAGGGGCGCGATCTTGAACGTGCCGTGCTTGAGGGGCAGCGGGCCATCGCGGACATTGAAAAATCTCTGCCGTCAGGGTACCGGCTCAGCTGGGGCGGGGAGTACGGCGAATTCCTTGAAGCAAAGCATCAAATGGAATTCATCGGCCCGCTTGCGGTGCTGATCATTTTCATGATTCTGTTTGCGCTTTATGGCAATTTCAAATTTCCGGTAACGATCGCCCTCGGAGTCATACTGACTGAGCCTGTGGGTGCGCTGATCGCACTAAAGTTGACCCATACGCCGTTCAGCGTCTCGTCTGCGCTCGGCTTGCTCGCACTGATGGGCGTCTCGGTCGAAACCGCCGTCATTCTTGTCTCTTACATCAATAAGCTACGGCTGGAAAACAAAGATATCCGAACGGCGACGCGCGAGGCGTCCCTTCTCCGACTGCGGCCCATCATGATGACCGCCCTCGTCGCTTGCCTGGGACTTCTACCCGCGGCGCTTTCGACCGGCATAGGCTCCGACACGCAAAAGCCCTTTGCAATCGTCATCGTCGCAGGCCTGGTTTCGCGGCTCTTCCTCGGCTTCTTCGTCAACCCCGTGTTGTACGAGATGGTTGCCCGCGATGGCGACGTCTTGCAGGTGTAATTTGGGATCCGTCGGGGTTGCACAAGCTGTGTCCGCCTATCTCCACTTACCTCACGATAGGCTCGCTTCAATTTCTTTATTAACTGATCGTTATAGACTTCTTCAACAGGATCTTCCGATATCAGCGCCCGCCAGCAAACGGGCCCCACGGAGCTATATGAAATTGCTTACAGGCATGTTTTTCAAACGAGCGGTGTGTTCAAACTGGTTGATCGTTTGTCCGTTGGTTTTTCTATTTATCACCATTTCAGGCTATGCGCAAACTAGCCTGTCAGGTTCTTGGCTGCTGAAAGTTCCGAATGGTGACGGCACGTACAGAGAGACATTTCTGGACTTGACGCAGGACGGGAACGCCATTACGGGCAAGGTATATGCGCGTGGTACGAGTGGAACGCCAATCACGGGGTCATTCAACAGAAATAGCCTTCATTTCGCCACGACACCCGCGACACCGGCCGCTGGCGCGACTTCTGCCGGAAGGCAGATGGTCTACGACGGCACTTTCGATCAAAACAAACTGATACTGAAAATAACAATTCGTGGAAAGACTGTGCAGGGAATGGCGGAGAGGACTACGTATGAAGCGACCTTGCCGCCGCCACGGCTGCCCCTGCCCCCACTTCGTGATGTGCCTGATAACGGGCTGGTGCGAACCCCGCCTATGGGCTGGAACAGCTGGAACAAGTTTGCCGGGAAAGTTGACGACGCCACCATCCGCGCAATGGCCGACGCTATAGTTGCCAGCGGAATGAACAAAGCAGGCTATGTCTACGTCAACATTGACGACACTTGGGAAGGAACGCGAGACGCGAAAGGCAACATCACTGGCAATACAAAGTTTCCTGACATGAAGGCTCTGGCCGATTACGTGCATTCTAAGGGACTGAAGATTGGTATCTACTCGTCGCCGGGGCCCAAGACGTGTGCCGGATATGAAGGCAGCTACGGGCACGAGGAGCAGGATGCGGCCACCTATGCGGCGTGGGGCATCGACTACCTCAAATACGATCTTTGCAGCGCGCGCACAATCTATAAGACGACCGAAGAGGATATACGTGGCTTGTATCAGAAGATGGGCGACGCCCTGGAGAAAACTGGCAGGCCGATCGTTTACAGCCTTTGCGAGTATGGAAACGCGGATGTCTGGAAGTGGGGCGCCAGGACGGGCGGCAACTTATGGCGAACAACAGGGGATATCCAGGACAAGTGGGCGTCCATGGATAAGATTGGCTTTTCTCAGCTTCCCATCGCCTCTTACGCAACGCAAGGCCATTGGAACGATCCGGATATGCTTGAGATCGGCAATGGTGGCATGACCGCAGACGAGTACCGCACGCACATGAGTCTGTGGTCCATGTTGGCAGCTCCTTTGATCGCTGGTAATGATGTGGCCAATATGACTGACGAAACGAAGTCGATTCTGATGAATACGGACGTGATTGCGATCGATCAGGACTCATTGGCAAAACCAGTTGAGACTCTCTCAACGAACGCCACATCTGCGGTGCTTGTACGTCCGTTGAAAAATGATTCCGCCGCAGTCGGCCTCTTCAACCGTGCAGACCAGCCAGCGCAGATCAGCTTCCGTTGGGACAGCGTTCATTTCGAACGCGCAAACAATCGGAAGTCGCTGCGTGCTGTCGATCTCTGGAAGCATGAACCCGTGATCGTCAGCGGCGATTCCTATACGGCGACGGTTCCAGCCCATGGCATCGTTTTGTTGAAGCTGACTTCGGGTGGGGGGAACTAATTTCTAGCCGTTATCAGGACTAGAGACACACCCGTGATTCGGCGTGACTGGACGTACTGCAGTCCCTTACGAATATGCCTCTTGTGGTTGTGTTTGCAGGATCGTTCTTGGCGCGCTGCGTTCGATGCGCAGCACAAGGATATCGTCCGTCTGGCCGAACTTCTGCGCCGCGTTAGCGATCTCTGCCGTGGTGGTTGGGTTGCGAAGCATCCCTTCAATGCGTTCGAAGCCAAAGAGTTCGCCATGTGCATTCTGTGCTTCGGCAATACCGTCGGACATGAGCAGCAGAGAGTCGCCGGGTTCGAGCGTGAACGAGGTGACAGGAAAGTCTAGTCCGGCGAGAATCCCCAGCGGGAGCGCGCCTTCAATCTGCATCTCGGTACCATTCAAATAGGGAGGAAGCTGACCGGCATTGGCCAACTCAACGGAGCCGTTTGGTGCGAAACGTAGAACCATGCAGGTCGCGCTGGAGGATCCGCGTTCGCAGAGTAGTTCGTTGAGCGCTTCGAGGATTCGTTGAGGACTGTTGTCGTGCTGCGCGGCCGAGCGGATGGCCCCGACGATGAGAGCGACGAGCATTCCGGCCTGCAGCCCTTTGCCCGTCACGTCGCCGAACACGATCAGAGATGTTCCGTCTCTTTCCTTCGGCACGATCTGAAAGAAATCGCCACCAACCTCGCGAACAGGGCGGTACTCGCTTTCAATATGCAGATCGTTTAGTTGAGGGAGCTTGTTCGGAATCAGTACCTGCTGCACATGCCTGGCCTGCGCGATCTCCAGCTTCCATTGCTCCTTCGCGCGTTGTGCGGTGATAAAGCGGCGCAACAGCATCACCGTGATAATGAGCAAAGACAGTATGGTGGATATAGAGCCAAGATTGATGGCAAAGTTGAGGATGTTGAAGGTCACTGAACCGAGGACAACGCGTAATTCATGGTTATAGTTCGCGATAAAGGTAAGAATGACCGCGGCGGCCGCCATGCCTCCTTCTTCTCTATTTCTCTTGAAGCCCCGGTAGGCAACGAGAAGCAACAGAATTCCCAGCCCCAGTTTGACAATCAATAGAAAGGGATTCAGGTAGACAGCCGCGTGCACTGGCACATGTTGTCCGTAAAGGGGTGGCCGGAGCATGGCGGTTCCAATCGCAAGGATCACAACTAAGGACCATACTGCGCGCTGCAATAGGCGCATGCGCTCCAGGCGGAACCAGTATCCCCAGAAGAGAACCCACAGGCCAATCTCGAGGGGTTTAGCAATGACATCGACGATGATGACGCTCGTAGTCAGTCCTATCCACGTGGTGAAGTTGTCCAGGAGGACGACGGCATTACCCAGAATAATTGCTTCGCAGACCAGAGCCAGCCAAAGATAGGACTTCTCCTGTCTGTCGAGCCAGAAGAGCGCGAGCGCCATAAGCAACGCCATAACAAGGATCAGCATTTCCAGAAAACCACTGCCGACTAAGTGGGCGTTGCCGTCCCAATCCAGTTGGACCTGTGATGCGATGACGGCTGCATAGCCCAATACGGGAGGTTCGCGAAGGCCACCGGCATCCGGACTGTTGAAAGGGGTTGCACTGTCCATCCACATGCGGATGGCAATGTTAACCTTGCCATCACGTACGCCTTTGGGCAGGCGGAACGCTGTTGGAAGTGCGCCGTATGCGGTGACCCCATGCTTCGTGAACCTTCCAAACTCGCCGATACGCTCGCCGTTGACAAAGACCTGGTAAGCATCATCGAAGTTGTCGGGCATCTCCAGCGCGAGAGAACGCTCTGCTCCCTGGATGTTGGCCTGAAGTCTGTACCAGGCGTATCCGGAGTACCCGGCATGTCCGCGCGCCGTCCAGCCAACGGCGAGTCCGTTGCGGCCCCGGGTCAAATCAACGTCCTCCCAATTGGAATCGTCGAAGTCGGGCTGCGCCCAGGAGGGGTTATCTCCGACGTGGAACTTCCAGGGACCGGCGAGTTCGACTGAGGACTCGCCAAGCCTTATTTGGACAAGGCTATCTGCTGCTGTGGCGATGTTCTGAGGGTCATCGACTGTAGCGGCAGCGGAGGCTGACAGCGGGAGCAATAGAAGCAGGAGCAAGGGAACGCGACGCATATAAGCACTCTCGCGGCGTAAAAGTTAGGGAGATTAGAGAGTACACGACCCGGCGTGCTTTTTGCGCGTGGCCGGCGAAGCAACCAATCTACACCGAGCGTGCATAAGCTGGACACTGGATTGGTCGCAGAATCGTTGCCTCATCACGCAAAAAAGAGAAGCTCACATCCTCGGATGTGAGCTTCGCCAATCTTATTCCCGACTGGACGTTACTTCTCACGGTACGCGAAGAGGCGGCGCCGCCTCTTCACGAAAAGGCCAGCCGTCATCATCATCACGCCGGTCGAGAAGAGGAGGAGCGAGTCCGGCTCGGGGGTTATGCCTACGGTACCCGTTCCATCAAAAATATCGGGATTCTCTCCGCTCTCAAAGATGACCAATTCTTTTCCGCCGGGAAGTCCGGGTGCGCCTGAGAAAGAGAAATTGTCAACACCTCCAGACGAACTGCAGGTGGCGGTAGCGAAGATATCCATAGGCGACGTCGGGCAATCAAAGGTCAGGCTGTCAAGACCAGAGAATGTCATGTCAAGGCTGGTGAAGGTTTCGAGAGTATCATTGACCACGATCAAGCATCCATCCGTCGAGCCGGTAGGAAGCGAAAAGAGACCACAGGTCGCTGAATCGAAGGTGACGGCGAACGGCGCAGAGGGGTCTGCGACGGTGCACAGGGAAGGGTCTGTACCACAAGTGTTTGATGGATCAAGAACCTGCATGTGGAAGTTCTGCGCCCGGGCGCCGCTCGTGACCCCGAAGAATAGTGCTAGGACAAACAAAACGCGAAGAAGGTATTTCATTCCTTATTCCTCCGAAGTTGGGCGCATTGGCCGAAATGTTGCATCACAAATGAGTCAGCAGGAACCTGGATCAGGCCCGGATCAAACAAGTGTCCTTTGGAACCTGTTGCTCGTATATTGCACGTGGGGGGCCAAAATAAAGCCCGTAAACTCCAACGTTCTCCTCAAGTTTTTCCGCAAAGGCGCAGAATATTGCACAGAAAACGGAAGTGCCGGTTCATTTTTTGGGCGGCTTAGAGCAACTCCGCCATAGCGATTCTCGGCATTTTATGTGCGCCAACCGTTGCAGCTATCGGAGCTGGATGGGACCAACCTGGTTCTAATCTCCGAAACAGGCACGCCGACGATTTGAAGCGTGCCTTAAAGACGGGTACACGGTAGACTCGGAGTCACTCGAATTCATGTCTCCAACTCAACAATCCGACGAGCTAGATCAGAGCAGCCTTCCGCTCGCTGAACAGGTCGTGCGCCTCCAGGCCTTGCTTGAGGCTTCGCGCTCGGTTCATTCGACTATCGAGCTCACCGATGTGCTTCAGCAATCGGCCCGTATTGCCGTCCGAGAGCTCGAACTCGATGGCGCCCTCTTCACCATGCAAAATGTCGCCTATGGCAATGTTCCGGCTGCGGCGGTGACTGAGCCGTGTGAGGCTTGTCCGCGGTTCGAACTACTCTCCCGAGAAGGTAAGGTTCTATCCGAACTTGTGGTCGCAACCCCGGGAGGGCGGCCGCTAAGCCTCTACGAACGCGACTTTCTCGAGGGCTTGGTTCTGCAGACCGCAGTTGCGGTCGAGAACGCTATTAACCATCAACGTCATCTGGAGTATGCCCGCCTGGCTCAGGATCTTGACGCTGCCCGCGCCATCCAGCAGAGCCTCCTACCGCAGACCATGCCCTCTATCCCCGGATACTCCGTAGCGGCCCGTTCCAGGGCTTGCTACCACGTTGGTGGTGACTATCTCGATGTGGTGACGGAGCCGGATGGATCTCATCTGATGGTCCTTGCCGATGTTGCAGGCAAAGGGCTCGCGTCTGCTCTGGTTTGCACTGCTTTTCGCTCCGCCTTTCGCGCCCTGGCTCGCCAGTCCCTTACCCTGCGGGAACTTGCCGGGCGGTTGTCGCAGCAGCATTGGGATGAGGGCTCCGAGGCCCGCCGCCGCTATGTGACAGCCATCTTCCTTCGGCTAGACCCAGCTTCTGCGGAGATGGAACTTGTCAACGCGGGACACAATCCGGCCTTTCTGGTGTCGTCAGGCGAGGCCTCAGTTCGCCTGATCGAGGCGAGTGGAACACCTCTCGGCATGCTTCCGGGCTCCCGCTATGCGATCGAGCGCGTCCCCATTGAGCCGGGCGGGCGCCTCCTGCTCTACACCGATGGGCTGACAGAGGTCTTCCGGGGTGACGAGGAATTTGGCCAGCAACGCCTGATGGACGCTTTCCGTGCTTTGGATCCGTCCAGGATTTTCGACGCGGATCAGCCTGCCGAAGACACCCTGACAAGCTTGTGGACCACGCTTGATACCTTCTCAGAAGGTGCCTCGCAGCAGGATGATATGAGTGCAATTGCACTTTGCCGCCTTACCAGCAAGTCCAAGGAGAAGGCATTACTATGACCGTGACCAGCGGGAGCAGGGTTGAGGTGCGGCTGCCATCGCGTCTCGGCTTCGAAAAAGTTGCGATGAGCACCGCCGCCGGTATGGCTAAGCTCATGGGCTTCAGTGAAGATCGCATTGAGGACCTTAAGACTGCGGTCGCCGAGGCCTGCATCAATGCCATGGAGCACGGCAACCAGATGAATGCCTCTATCCCAGTCTGCGTTGTACTTTCGATGAAATCAGATGAGCTCGAAGTCAAGGTAATGGACAACGGCGCCGGCATGGAGGTACCAGCGCCGAAACCGGATATCGACCGCAAGATGAGTGGCGAAGAAGAGGCGCGCGGAATGGGTATGTTTCTCATCCAAGCTCTTGTGGACGAGGCCGAGTGGGTATCAGGAGGCGATGGGCAGAGCTTTGTACGGCTGGTCATCCGGATGAACAAGGAGAGTGAATAAGGTGCAAACGCCTAATAAGGTTTCGCAGCAACAACTTACGGGTGCAAGTGGACAGCAGACCACCTGTCTCCGCTTCACCGGGGACATTTCCTCTGCCTCGAAGGACGCGATAATCGACACTTACCAGGCGCTCGACAAGGCCTCTCACAAACATGTTCTTCTCAACTTCAAGGACGTTGAATACTTGAATTCCTCTGGTATCGCGCTTGTCATCCAGGTGCTGATGGAGGCGAACAAGTCCGGTCAGGCTGTCGCGATCTGCGGTCTCACACCGCACTTTACCAAGGTCTTTACTATGGTCGGAATCACCAAGTACGCCGCGCTCTACCCCGACGAAGCCGCAGCCTTATCAGCGCTCTGATTTACTTCGATCCTTGCTGGATCGCGGACTAATATTCAACATTTTGAACGGATTTTTTCTGCGTGGCGATTTCCTTGTTTTTCAAGGGGGTTTTGAGAAAACGGGTGTGTTTAACGTGGTGTTTTGCGTGGCAAATGGGTGCAAGATCGCGGTGGAAACGTGGTTGGTGACGGCGGCAGATTCCGCCGCGAAAAACATGCCACTTTTTTGAGATTTATTTTTGCTTGAAACCCTGGGCGCGCAAGCGGCTCGAGATGCTTCACTTACCTGCAGTTGATGTTCCCTATCAGGCATTATTTTCCTATTGACAAGCGTCTTTTCCCGATGCGGATAATTCACGCCGTTCCCTTTGCTTGTTTCGTCATGGGCCTGGAAGACCGCGTTCCGAGCCGGGGGACCGAGAAGAAGAAAAGAGTCACGGCATCCAACCCGCGCTTTCAGGATGGTGATCCGGGACGGTGAGTGTTCGGTGCCAAGACCGGCTATTTACTGATTGCACCTATTTCTATCGAGGTCATCATGAATTCCAGAGAGAGCATGTTCCGTTACAACTTTGCAACCCAGGTGTGGAAGACCCTTTTCCTGTTAGCTATCGCATTGCCAATCGCAATTCCTGCCGCGCTGAAGGCGCAGACCGCTGGTGAGGGCACCATCTCAGGTACGGTGACCGACAGCACCGGTGCCGCTGTCCCCGACGCGACGGTCACCGCGACCAACATTGCCACCAATAGTGCGACCCAACGCACTCAACGTCGCCGGGCTCGTTCACTATCGCTCCGCTGCACCCCGGGACTCTATACGCTTGAGCGTCGAGGCTAAGGGATTCAGGACGCTGAAGCAGGAGAATCTTGCCGTCAACGCCTCGTCGGTTCTTGAGCTTCAACCCAGTCATGACAATCGGTGAGGCCACCGAGACCGTCGAAGTCACCGCCGCTCCGCCTGTGCTGGATACGTCCACCGCGACGCTGGGTCTGGTGATGGAAAACCAGACCTACTCCAATCTGCCGCTTCAGATGAATAATGCGCAGCGCGATCCCACGGCGTTTGGCAGTCCTCGCGCCCGGAGCCCAGGGTGGCGCCCGCCTTCCCGATCATTGGCGGTACAGGCAACTACCTCGGCCAGCTCTATCTCGATGGCATGCCGGCCGAAACCATCAGTCAGCAGGGCGACAACCGGCTGGTCTCAGCAGAGCGTCGAGCGTCGAAGCCGTCGATCAGTTTCAGGTCGTGACCAGCACTCCTCCGGCCGAGTACTCGGGTGCTGGCGCCATGAACTTCACCATGAAGTCGGGCGGCCTCCAGTATCACGGTCAGGT
Organism: uncultured Acidobacteriaceae bacterium; assembly: GCA_963791735.1. Lineage (GTDB taxonomy): Bacteria > Acidobacteriota > Terriglobia > Terriglobales > Acidobacteriaceae > Edaphobacter. The sequence continues at coordinate 318,009 of CAWBTR010000001.1, forward strand.
CTCGGACTTCGTGCGCAACACGATCTTCGACACCTGGAGCTTCACGGCCAGAAGGCCGCTCACGACCAAGAACGCGGCTGGACAGACAGTCCCGGCTCCGAAGCCGGTCGAGCATCAAAATGAGCTCTCTGCGTCCTTTGGTGGCAAGGTTCCCTTATACCGAGGAACAAGCTGTTCTTCTTCGCCGCCTACGACAAGTTCCATGACCGCAAAGGCGCTAGTCCCTCCGCTCTTCACCATTCCCACCACACTGATGCAAACCGGCGACTTCACTGAGCTAAACGGCAATGTCGGCGGAGGAGGACTGACCGGCACGACCAACAACCCTGCTATTCTCTTCGATCCGACAACGACCAAATGCGTCGGCAGCACCTGCACCCGACAGCCTTTCAGGGAATGAAGAATGGCCTTCCGACCAACAACGTCATTCCCCCCAGCTACCTCTCGCCAATCGCGAAGACGATGCAGTCCTTCCTGCCGGCGCCCACGAACACCGCAACCGTAACGAACAACTATCTCGGCGGTTACCCCAGCGGCTTCGACAACTGGGTCGTCGACTGCCGCGTGGACTACGATCTCAGCCAGAAACAGCGAATCTCCGCGGTCGGCGCGCTGGGCACGGTGCAACTATCTCAACAACTACGCCAGTCACCGTTCATCCCCCCGCCCTACATCGGCGGCGACCTCGCCAACATCTATCCCAAAGTACTCGACGTCGAGGACACCTACACCTTCAATCCGAAGGCTGATCAATCAGTTCAAGTACGGCTTCACCCGCTTCTACCAGAACATTCACAATGCCACCCAGGGCGTCACGGCATGGGCAGCCGCCCACCCTGGGAATCACCAACCTTCCCGCCGGCCAGGCGGCGAGGAGTTTCCCGGCAGCATCCTTCGGAACCACCCCGGCCTTCGGCACAGTGCAGACCACCTGGACCGGCAATGGCAATGCTGTCTCCACGCAGCTCACCACTCCGAACAACTACACTATCGTCGACAACCTCCAGTGGCTGAAGGGCAAGCACGCGTTCACCTTCGGCATCACCATCCAATGGCAGCAGATCAACAACGCCAACCCGGCCACCTTCACCGGCGTTCTCGATCTGGCCTACAACGCCAACTCAACCGCCAACTTCGCGGCCAGCTCAAGCTTTCACACCGGCACCGCTACGTCCCCCTCCGGCTATTCCTACGCCAGCTTCCTGCTGGGCGCGGTATGGCGGCACGCCACGCCATCGGCCTGCAACCTATCAGCGAATTAGGCGGCCGCTATCGCCCCATCTCGCCGTATGTCGAAGACAGCTTAAAGTCGACCCAGAAGCTGACCCTCGACCTTGGTCTCCGCTGGGACTACCTCCCGCCCTACCGCGAAGTGAAAAATCACTGGACCTTCCTGAATCCGGACCTCACCAATGCGAGCCACCGGAACGCCGGGCGAGCTCCAGTTCGCCGGCAACTATGGCGGCGCAGGCGTAAGCTGCGGTTGCAGAACGCCGGTCCACACCTACTGGAAGAACTGGGGCCCGCGCGTCGGTGTCGCGTATTCGGCCGACGAAAAGACCGTCTTCCGGATCGGCTTCGGAGAGGTCTTCTCGGAGGCCGGTGGAGTTGGCGGACGTGGCGGCGCCTTCAACGGCACCGGTCAGACCGGCTTCAACGTCACTGCGACTGGGCCGGCCGAGGTCACGACCGGCGCCGCTGCGGGGCCGTCCTTCTACCTGAACAACGGTTCCACCTTTACCGGCTCGGGATGGCGAATACCGACGCTCTTCGGCCCGGGCTACACCTATCCGGCCAACCCGACTCCCAGCGCCGCTGCCCAGACTTTGAATACCGGCTTCTACCTGAACAGCGCTGGCAAGTTCGTAACCGCGAGCGGCGTTTCGCTATGCAGACCCATATATCTCCGGACGCGCGCCGGAGTTCAACTTCTATAACGCGGGCATCCAGCGCGCGGTCACCAAGGACATGACGATTGCAGTCAACTACGTCGGCAACCAGAGCCACTTCCTGATCAACTCTACGAACACCGGTACCGGAACTGCCCGCGGTTACTGGTCAACCAGTTGAATCCCGCTTATCTTGCCGCTCTCGGCGGAGTCCTCGACAGCACCGGCACGAAGCCGATTCTGATCGCAGCCGCAACTCCGGCGAACGTAGCCATCGTGCAGTCCACAGTATGTCCGGCGCCAGCGATCCCTGCCTTCTTCCAGACTGCCGCGGCGGTCAGCACCACCGCCACGATTGCCCAGGGACTGGTTGCCTTTCCGCAGTACAGCGGCGTCACCGACACCTGGGGGTCGAACGTCGGCAACTTCAGCTACAACTCCCTGCAGATCACGCTGCTTCAGCGTCTGAGCCACGGTCTCACCTTCAATGTCAACTACACCTACTCCAAGAACATCGGCGACGACGGTACATTCCGCAGCGGCTTCGACATCCCCGCCTCGGCTGTCTCCGGCGGTGGACAGAGCTGGAAGCAGAACCGCATCGACCGGTCCTGGACCACGGTCTCCGCTCCGCAAAGCCTCCATGCCTTCGGCGTCTACCAACTGCCTTTCGGTAAGGGACACATGGCGGCGGCTCCATGTTCGTGCGCGCCCTTCTCAGCGGATGGCAGATGTCGGGCATCTACACCTATACTTCCGGAACGCCATTCGCGGTCATCTGGAGCGGATGCAGCGGCACTACGGCTCCCGGCCAGGGCCAGTGCATGCCGGACGCTAACCCGAGCTTCCTAGGCAAGAGTGCCCGCATCAATGGGAGCTACGGGACTGGCCCGAATGGAACTACTGCCTGCAATCTCGGTATCGGCACCAATTGCGTTGCAATCAAGTACGTCGATTCGACTTCATTTAGTACTCCGGCGGATATTCCAACTGCCCCATACACCATCTCCCCCGTCAAACCCATTGCAGCAGTATCTGATTGGAAATGCTCCGCGTACCCGGGCATGGAACCTCAACAACCCCGGCACGCAAAACCTGGACAGCTCTGTGCGTCGCAGCTTCTCTCTGCCACGGGAGATGTCGCTTCTATTTGAAGTCGATTGCCTGAATACCTGGAACAAGGTGACCTTTGGAAACCCCAGCGCGACCTGGGCAGCGGGATCGCTCACCTTCGGCACCATCACCGGGCATGGCTCAGGCTACAAACCCACGCGACTTCCAGTTCGCCGGACATTTCAACTTCTAGATCTTGCGGTCAGCCTCCAGGCGCATGGGCCGGAGCAACCGTGGGATGACTTGCTGGAGGTTGAAAGGTGGACTTTTGCATTTTGAGGAGCCCTGGGGCGGCCGAAGTCCGAGGCACGCCATACGGTTTTCCGGGGATGGCATACAATGCCTGCACCGACACCTGGAGGGGCTCTCAAATTTTTGAGATTTAAATAACGTCCTCTCTAGTAAATCTTCGCAGGACAAGAGTAGAGTACTTCCGTTCAGTTAAGTAGATCCGGTGACGTCTTCTTGACTTTAGGTCTGAAATCGTTCGACGAGAGTAAGAAAACCGGTAAATAGCAAACGACGCATGGCTTAAGTTATGGCCTGCCGGATTTGTCGTCCCCAGCTCCGCTTCCCGCAGACGACTCTTGTGGGATGCGAGCAGTTCTACACTTTCTTACGGTAATCGCGAGGCTAGAAGGTTCTCAAGGGGTATCCGATGATGAAGCTCCCTCTTCGCACTTCCGCCATTTCTGCAGTGGTTTCTTTGAGCCTCTGTGTTAGTTCCTCCGTCTTCTCTTCTGCAAATGCGGCCCGTGCTGCTTCACCTACGGAGCAGGTGCGGCTGCGGCTCCGGTGGAGACTGCCTCGATTCCCGGGCCACTGCGGTCTTTTATGCGCATGGCGGCGATCAGCCAGAAGGTCTCCGCAGACGATGTTTTGCCGTTGCTGGCTCGTAATGTTTTCATGCAGGGATATCAGAGGGGCACTCCGACAGAGTTCCTTCTTTTGTTGGATCGTTACGTCCAGCAGGCGAGAGAGCTTCAGATTCTGGCAGGACCCGAGCACATCATTCATGTTGCCGACTGTGACGATGCGGGCACACTCGTTCAGATACTCGGATACCGGTTGCGCGAGGGTTGTGGTTCGAAGAACTTCTTCCTGGAGACTGCAAATCCAGAGAGAGCTTTTCTTACGATCGACTCAGGGTTCCCTCTGACCGAACTCGAGGAGGCGCTGCAAAAAGGCGTTCCGTTCAACTATTCGTACGCCCCGACTATGGTCCCAGTGCTGTTTAAGGAAAGCGATTGGACTTCGCTGAGCACAGGACAGAAAAAAGGCTACGTCAATATCGTGGACCAACTCATCAATGACCCCTCTGTGGCACGCCTTTATTGGGCGCTAACGAAGAACGATGCCGAGACGAGGCTCGCATTGCAGCGGACGGCCGGGTTGCGAAGACTGCTTCCGTATGGCGCTACTCTCGATTTTTACGGAAGCCAGATATCGATTCGCAACGGTCACGTGATTGTTCCTGGAGGAGCCTGGACGCAGATCTCGTGGAGAGATTTGGTGGGTGCGAGCCCCGATACACCCGGAGAGTTCGTTCCGCGGTTGATGGCGAAGGATAACGGCTGGTTGGCGGCGTACTTCGATGTCTTGTCACGCGTGAGTGAGTCGCAGCGCGAGCACCTCACCGAGGGCACGCGACTGAAGCGTCTTTACGAGGATCTTCGTGGGACCGATCTCGAGCCGCCCGCAACGCGAGGTGTGTTTCGACAGGCTCCCGATCTTCTGGTTCTGTTTACGCGCGTCGAATGGGATGCTAACGGCGCACCGCACGTCCCGGGAGATCTCGAGGTCTGGAAATCAATCATTCGCCAGAAGACCGATTCGAAGACTATTCGTGATTGGGGCAAGCACGGCGGCCGTCTGGACCATCCGGAGCAGTTGCTCGATGCAATGGTCGGTTTCTCTCGCGTTGTGACCGATACCGGGCCGCTGCAGATCTATCTCACGATGAGCGAAGTGGACAAGGAACGGCCTGCGGACAGGCGCCTGTCTCCTGAAACAGTGAACTTGTTGGCCAGCAGGTTTGCACAGTTTAGCAACTGGTATCTCGTCTTTTCCGAGTTTCCGGCTTTGACTGATGAATCCGCGACTAACTTTGTGAACATAGCAGATTCGATCGACAAGATCTCGAACGAATCGTTACGCGGAAATACCCTGGGGGCTCTTCAGGCCAACATCGGACTCTGGCAGATTCTTGCCCGCCAGGGACAGATTCCCAACGCTGAACTGAATACGTCGTGGCAGAAGATGATTGAACCTTTTACCAAAATTTCTTCCTCCACACAGCTTTTCGACGCGGCTCGGAACTCGCTTGGAGAACTAATACAAGTGGCAGGCGGAAACGCGAACAGCTCGCCGGCTGAGATCGTCGACCTGCTTGCGGGCCCCCCTCAGGACAGCCCGGATGGCCAACGCGTGCATCAGGAACTGGCTCGGAGGATTCGTGCAGTCCTCGAGGACCAGCATTTAGTGTCGCTCGATACGCTGTTCGCGCTCAGCGATGGCCTGGATCAGATGGCGCAAGGAAAACCAGCGAGCGATGGAATGCTCTCGCTTGCAGGCGAGCTCCGGGAGTTCGAGATGCCGCGCCCGATCTTTACCGCGAGCGAGAAGATTGACTGGGCGCCCAGGGTCTACACGACGCATCACGCGGAGTTGCAGGTTCAAACGGACTTAACAAAGGTTATCAAGACGCCCGGTTCACGCGCTCAACTGGAAGCCGCCCGTGGGCAGCTCGCGCCCTTTCTCAGGGACACTCTGGTGGGTTTGAACTATGCCTACTATGAGCCACCCGGCGCTCAGATTCTGCATAACAATCCGCTCTTCGTCCGCTCGCATGACTTCACTGAAATATCCGTGGTCGGCACGGAGCAGTTCTGGCAGACTCCCACGTTGCTGGGCGTAGGTTCGCCGGCAGGCGGCGGCGCTTATCTCATGGGCTCGTTGACTGATTTGTCCTATGCGCTGGCGACGACTGAGCAGGATTTCATCGCCCCGGAAAATGTCCAGGCTCTTATCTGGAAGGAGTTGGTGCCGGATCTCATAGTCAGCGCAACCCTTCCGCGCTGGTGGAACGTGAGTCCGAACGAACTTCACGCCGTCGCTCTTTATCAGCGGTCCGGGGAAGAGCTTTTGACTGCGTCGGTAAAAAATGCACAGCTTCGAGACAAGGTGGTAAACATCCTCTCCGATCGTATGTCGCCGCAACGCCTGGAACGGGTCGAACTGGCTCTGCAGCATGAAGAAGACCTGGCCACAATGCTTCCTCGAATAATGCCGGCAGATACCTTCTATCTGGCCCAAGAGTTTCGCACGAGATATCCCGCAGAGGCGGCTTCGTCGGGACCGGCAGGTCAACAATTGGAGGATCTCTCGCATCGATATCCGACAGAGGTCACCTGGGTGCGCATATCGAAGGACTTTGGTGTTCCTCACCCAACATTGGCTCGAACGTACGGACGTGAGCTGCTGAACGTAAAGCCTTTTCCCTTCTTTGGAGGGTATTCCAGCCGTCTCTTCGGCGAGTCATGGGAATCCACCAACCTTTATTGGGCTCGACTGGCGGATGAAATGGGCTATTCGCCAGTGATGCTGAACCGTCTGATTCCCGAGCTGACACGCCATATGACCGCAAAGATCTTTGCCACGGATCTCGAAGATTGGCCTGCGATGCTGCGCGCCATGCGAGAGACAGGGGAGGAGTTGCGGCAGGGCAAGATCGCCCCGCTGCCAGCAGCAACCACGACGGCGATTCGTCAAGAGCAGCCAACAAGAGATGGAGACATTGCCATAGGAGAACCGCGATGAAGAAATATTTTTTGCTTCTCTGCTTGCTTGCGATTCCTTTCCCCGGCGGTGGAGCCGGGGCAGCGGCACAGGATGACACGTCACGCATTCGCGTCAGTGTCGTTCTGGTGCAACTCAATGTCGCTGTAACCGACAACAAGGGAAACTACATCAGTGGCCTCGTCCCTGAAGACTTCTCTATCACCGAGGACAAGATTGCGGAAAAGCCTGCGACCTTCGAAGAAGGAAACGGACCGACCCGCAGACTGATGGCGGTAGGTTCATCGGATGGAAAGTCCTTGACTCCGGCCGCCGATAATACGCCGGGAGATCAAGACTCCCTCGACGCAGCCAAGAGGTTCGCCGGCGCAAACGTCTTCATTCTCTTCGACACTAGTAATTACATGTACCGAGGGTTTGTCTTCGCGCAGGACGCTATCGCCGACTTCATCCGCTCCCTCGAAGGCGTCAGCAAGGTGGCTCTCTACTCTTATAGCCGCGATCTTTCCAGGGTGACTACGCTTACGCCGGACCGCTCGCAGGTGTTGCGCGGCGTGCGCAATACAGTTGCGGGAGACGACGCCGCGCTCTACAACGGCCTGCTGCTGACAGTAAAAGATGCAGCCCCTTTGACGGGACGCAAGGCAATCGTTGTCTTCTCCAACGGCCCCGATAACGCCAGCCTGGTGCCCCCGGAAGACGTGGCCGAACTGGCTCAATCAACCGGCACAATCATCTACATGATCAGCACACAACAGGCTGAAACAGAACCGGTTTCGACTGCCGTCTTTGAGCGTATGAGCAAAGCCACCGGCGGCAAGGCGTATTTTGCCAAGGACTGGCAGGATGAAAAGCAGGCGTTTGCCTCAATCCGCGACGACCTGGCCCATCTCTACGCGATCAGCTACTACCCTGCGCAGAACCCCAACCATGGCTGGCGCTCGATCACGGTAAAGCTCGTTGGCAAAAACCTGCAGAGGTACCATATAAGGACTCGAGCAGGATATCGTGTCCTGCAGACGGCGCAGGCAAGCCAGTCACAGATTGAGCAGGCCGCTTCGAAGTAATCGTGAGCCATTGCGTGTTCGCTTCCGTACCTCAACCACGAGTGAGATTACAGATCGTGCCTGCCCTGTGTGTAAATAAATGCTTCGGCGTTACTCATGGTTGAGGTATCCCATGCCTGCCAGAACGCCGCGCATGTAAGCAAAGCTGGCGATAACGCCTGGCATTGGATCATCTGCGTGAACTTCATACTCGAGGTCCACAAAGCCTTTGTAGTTGATCTTGATCAGAGCATGGAAGATCTCGCGCATCGGCATAATCCCGTCTCCGACCGAGACTTGGCTCTCCTTGCTCGTGAAGCTGGTGAGGTCCTTCGCATGCATGTTGTACAGCCGCGGTCCCACCTCGTAAATGGCCTTGACCACATCGGTGCCGGCCCGAACCGTATGCCCGATGTCGATGCAGCACCCGATGCGGGGGTCCATATTCTTCACCGCCTTCAGCACATCCAGCGGCGAATGCCATATCTTGTCCTCTGGCCCATGATTGTGGATCGCGAGGCGAATGTCATATTCCTTTACGAACTTTTCGATGCGCGGGAGCGTTTCGGGGGCCGGGTCGCCCGCGACAATAACGGAGATACCCGCACGCTTGCAATATTCGAACTTGCTGCGAATATCGTCGTCTTCATCCTTTGGAAAGTAGATAGTACCGGCAGCGTGGAGTTTGATCCCCGCAGCTGCATAGTCGGCAAGTGCCTTCGCCTCCTCCTGCGGATCCATCGGAAGATGATCTTTGACGTCCTTTGCATTTAGCGCCGTGACATTGAGCTGCTTCATGTAGCCGATCATCTGATCCCGGGTGAAGTTGCGGAAGGTGTAACTAGCCAGGCCCAGATGAATCGGCGAAGGCTTTCCAGATTCCGGCATCGGTTGCGCTAATAAGGGAACGGCGCTCGACGTGACGCTCGCTGCCGCGATGATTGCACCGGATTGAACAAAGCTGCGACGTGAAAACATATTTTTCATTAGAGGTCCATTGCTCGCGTGTTCTTTAAGATTTGTTGTTCATCGAACGCTTCTTTAGATCGTCGGCTGCAGAAACATCCTACAGATGCGGCGCCCAGCCCTTCTCGTATTCGCGGCCCCAGTACTTCATCGCGTGCGCGTCATCCTGAACCTTTCCATCTGTGGTGTCGAGTTGCAGCTCGCGGTTGACTTCCCAGGCAACGTTGGAGAGTTGGAGCATGGTGACTGCGACATTGCCTACGGCGATGGGGGCGTTCAATTTTTCACCCTTGCGAATTCCCGCGATAAAGTTGGCGAAGTGAAGGTCGGTCATCGAGTCGCGCCCGGTAAGGTCAGAAGAGGAGGTCGGCTTTGCCGGTCTTGAATTCGCTCGTCTTATTTCCTTTGAGATCGAAGACTTCATAGCCATCGCGATCGACCAGCACAGTACCGGTCGTCCCGACAATGGTCGAACCGCGATCACGGTTGTAATATTTCATCCCGTTGCAGCATTTGCATTCCCACGAGATCATCTTGTCGTCGTAGGTGAAGCTGGTCATCAGCGTGTCGTAGAACTGCCAATCATCTTTGAACTGATATCGGCCGCCGGACGACGTAATCCGCTGCGGATAGTCGACGCCAAGCGCCCAGCGACAGACATCGACTTCATGCGTGCCGTTGTTGAGCGTTTCGCCGGTACCCCAGGTTCTGAACCAGTGCCAGTTGTACGGTTGCACGTTGTCCCGATAGGCGGTGCGCGGCGCGGGACCCTGCCACAAGTCCCAATCGAGCTGCGGCGGTACGGGCGCTTCCTTCCCGGTCCCTATCGATTTTCTGACGTTGCTGTACCAGGCTTTGGCGAAGTAGGCCCTGCCGATGAGACCGTTGTGAATCTTGTCGACGATCTCAATAGTGTGGGGAGACGAGCGCTGCTGCGTCCCCATCTGTACGAGCTTCTGATACTTCTCCTGCGCCTGCACGAGGAGCGCGCCTTCTGCGGGGTTGTGGCTGCAGGGCTTTTCTACGTAGACGTTCTTGCCCGCTTGCAGTCCGGCTATGGCCATGGGAGCGTGCCAGTGGTCGGGAGTGGCGATGGTGATGGCGTCCACGTCCTTCTTCTGGAGGATGTGACGGAAGTCCTTGTCAGTCTCTGGAGCCTCACCCATCTCTTTCTGCGTGGCATCGGCAAACTTCTTGAGAATATTGCTGTCTACATCGCAGACGTATGCGATTCGTGCGGCACTCTTGTTCGCCTTGAGAGAGGAAAGATGCGCGTAGGCCCGTCCGTTGAGGCCGATAACTGCAAAATTGAGGCGATCATTCGAGCCGAGGATTTGACCATAGCTCTTCGCCGTAGATCCGATAGCCAGGCCAGCCGCTCCTACTGCAAGCGTGTCGATAAATTCACGTCGTGTAACCATTTTTTCTCTCCTTCAAAACAATAGAGGCCGTGGGGTGCATCTTCGACCGAGGGGTTTCGACACAGCGATGAGGCATCCAGCCATTGAATGCGTCCACCACTCAAGATAGGTCAGTTTGGCATGACTAGAAAGTTCCCGAATCCAGCAGACATTGCTTCATGCCTGCCCAGCTGATGCGTGTGGAGGCTTCAGGAGTGCCACCGCCGCGCCAGTGCGTCTCGAGGCTAACGGCATCGTGGTAGCCGGCAGCCTTGAGAGCACGGTACTGCGCGGTCCAGTCGATATAGCCTTTGTCTACCGGCGACCAGACGATCTTGCCTGAGGCATCCTTCACAGCGTTCTTGCAATGACAGTGATGAATGCGATTCTTGGGCAGGCTGTCCCAGCCTCCGGGGAAGGCGTCCATCTCGCCACGCATCACGGCGTTTCCTGGATCCCAGTTGAGCGCGAAGTACGGAGACTGAATGGCGGCGAGCACTTTGGCGGCTTCACGGCCGGTCGCGGTGTTGCAGGCGAACTCGTTTTCGAGGACGAGAAGAAGACCTTGCTTGCCGACAATCTCAGCGGTCGACGCGAAGCTTTTCGTCGATGGCCGCACGGTACGGGGTGACGTCGTCGAGACGCCAGAAGTCAAAGCAACGAATCTTGTTTGTCTTGAACTGCTTTGCCAGTGAGATGCTGCGCTCGACGACTTCGTCCTGGTGTTTGTACGCGACCTCGTCTGCGCCATGCATGTCCTCTTTAGAGCTGGACTTGCGATTTAGGGGCGCCGGGCCAGTCGACTTTGAACAGCGGGCTGGCGATATCGGTCACCTGCAGGCTGTATTTGGCCAGGATCTTCTGTGCCTCGGCGATTTCAGCATCCGAGGACTCCTGGAGGTTCTTGCCCCACATCTCGCGGAGTTCAACCCAGTGCAGGCCGAAGTCATTCGCGATGACGGAGCATGCGTGGTCAAAGTCCTGTGAGATTTCATCCGAGATAACGGAGATTTTGAAGGGCGATTGCGATGCCGTTGGCATGCCAAAGAGTGAACGTGTCGCGCAGGCTGCAGCAGTTATTCCTGTTACTGCGAGAAAATTTCGTCTTGAAACGCCTTCCATGTTTCTCCTGATTCCCGATGATGCTTCGGTGAATTGTAGTAACTCCATTATGTTAGATGCCGGCCACCCCATACAGGCGTGACCGGCCAATAAGACCAACGTTATCAGGCAGCTTTTGAGTCTGCGCGGGTTCGATCTAGAACGTCAGCCGACCTCCCAGTTGGATGACACGTTGGGTGCCCTGCGCCCCGGTGATCTTGGCGTCGTTGCCCGATGAGAGGGTCGTTGTCGGGTTGCCAACACTCACCCAGTTCAAGGCATTGGTGGCTTCGGCACGGAACTGGAACGCGATTCCATGCTCGAAGGAAAATGTGCGGAAGATTCCAAGATCCATGTCGCGGAAGCCTGGTCCGAGTATGGAGTCGCGCGTCACATTGCCATCGGCGCCACCAGGGCCGATGCCCCGCGAGCCCCGGGCCGTTTTTAGCGAAAGCTGCCGTATTGAACCACGCCGTCAACTCACTGTTTTGGGCGCAAATCCGGCAGCCGTGACTGAGCTTGGGGCTAACGCCAGGAACCGCATTGGGGCGGTTCGCGTTCGAACTGTCAAAGTTAAGGTTGGACCCTGTGGTCATGTTTAACGGCGCGCCGCTCGTCATAACGAGAACCGGTGCGATCTGCCAGCCGTTTGCCAGTACCTTCAGGAACGTGCTCGATCCGTGGAAGTAGTCGATGTTCCATATGGCGGAGATCACGGCGTTGTTGGTCCGGTTAGCATCCATCGGACCCTTTTCCTCCGCGAGGCCGCCGCCGACGGCGCCCAAAGAATTATTGGTGGCGGTGAAGGGATCGCCGAAGTAACCGAAATTCTGCGCGGTCATCTGTCCGATCGCCGACTCGTTCGAGCTTTGTAGCGCGCGGCTCCAGACATAGAAACCGCTGATAGTGAAGCCATGCGACAACTGCTTCCTCGCCGAGACTTGAAGGGCGTTGTAATTGGCGTGCTGGTTTGTGATCAGATAGATGTTCTGTCCCATGGTGCCGGTGTTGATGCCGGCCGGACCGGTTGGACAAGTCCCAATACAGGGATTGAACTGGCGCCGGTCGGCGATGCTGGTCGGCGGAAGTGCTGGGCGTACCGAAAGCGGTCGAATACGGCGCGTAGTTGCCGTCGATCATGGTGGGCACGTTATGTGAGAGCGTACCTACATACGCCACCGTCAAAGTTACCTGGGCGGGCAATTGTCGCTGCACGGACGTGTTGAACTGGTAGATGTAAGGATATTGCGCGTTCTTGTCGATGCTCTCGACGGCGGCCGTCGGGAAGAACTTCGGCGCGCTTGGCGAATAGACGTACGGGAAGATACCTCCACCAGCTTCGGTGGATCGGGGAAGTTCCCCGGGGTCGAGTAGATATTGGTGATTGAATTAAGAGGACCGAAGCCCTGACGTATGGCGAACGGTGCGCCGTTGCCGGGCTGGTTCCACTCGTTTCCGCTGGTGGTGCCGTAGAAGACGCCCGCGGCGCCGCGAAATGCGGTTTTGCCGTCCCCATACGGGTCCCATGCGAAACCGACGCGCGGTGCAAGATGATGGAATTTCGTGGTGATTATGCCGCGACCGACGCCCGGGTCCCCCGGGAACAACATGCCCTTCGGCGCGACCGGCGCCACAGTGGATTGCACGCCGGGAACGAACGATGCCGTCCTGTTCAGGGACTCGACGGGAACCGTATCGATGTCCCACCGGAGTCCAAGGTTTGCCGTGAACCGGGGTGTGATCCGGTAATTGTCCTGCACGAACACCGCAGTGTGCCAATAACTGATCAGCGTTGTATAAGGCGTGTCCTGTTCGAATGAAGAGGCCTGGCCGGTAACCCAGTCCGAAAACACATTGCCCGTGGACGTGGGTGCGGAGGTGGCAAAACTGATAGTTCCAAAGTTCAACAGATCGGCCCAGAACATAGTCTTATCGAGAGCGAACTCACCGCCAATGGAGAGGGTGTGTTTACCTTTGACCAGGCTGACCATGTCGCGTAACTCATAGTTGTTAGAGCCCGTGAACGGACCGGCGTTCGTCGTGGTCGCGCTAAAGGCCCCGGATGGGGAGAAATTGGGCAGTGCGTTCGGTCCCTGGATGAGGAAGTTCGAGCCGTATGTGGCGAGGGTTTGCGTCGCCGGGCCGCTCACTGGCAGGTTGACGCGTCCGCCCGCTGCCCGCGTGAACGTAAGCCAGAACTGATTGGCCGTGGTGGGGGTGAAGGTGTGAACGTCGCTAACATTGACATTCCACTGATTCGCAGCGGACTGATTGATGGTCCACGGGACCGGTTGCCGCTGGGCCGTCACCTTGCACGTTCCTGACAAAGAAGAAGGTCACCGTCGCATGGTCCTTGTCGCCGAATACCTGGTCATACTTGCCCAGGTATTCGTTTGACGTTATCGGGGTGGTGTAGGTGCCCGTGTAACCCCCGCCTCCGGTCGTCGGATTGGCGGCGCCGTTGGGCAGCGGGACGGAAGTGCCAAATTTGTTGCTTACGTTGTCGAAGTTTGCAATGGTCGTATCCAGGAGGGCCTGGGGGATGCAGTTCAGCGTGGCAACATGGCAACCTGGGCTGCTGTTTGTTCCATTCACCTGCGTCTTAGTGCCCGGCGTGTTGACTTTGAAGGTGTCTCCGGTAAAGTCGCCCAGACGCTCGGCAGCCGTGGGCACGATGCCGCCAGTGAGCTGCTGTCCGGCCACCTGACGCAGACCCGCATAGCTGAAGAAGAAGAAGGCCTTGTCGTGCTTGATGGGGCCACCGACGGTACCCCCAAATTGGTTGCGATGGTAAGGCAATTTGACTGCCGGAGCGCCCTGTCCCGCGGTCCAGGGATAGGCGTTGAAGTCGGTGTTGCGGTTGAACTCGAACAATGAGCCATGAAATTTATTTGTTCCCGACTTTGTGATAACCGTAATGACCGCGGCGGAGAACTGGCCATATTGGGCCCCGAATGCGCTGGTCTCTACGCGAAACTCTTCGAGTGCGTCGGGGTTGGGCGCCGGGTTTCCGTAGTTGCGCATACCGGTTATGTTGTTGCCGCCATCCAGGTAAAAGGCAACCTCGGGATTGCCGCCGTCAATGGAGCCGTTGATCTGGACATCCGCGGACGGTAGCCCAACGGTGAAATTGGGGGAGCCGGTGGGGTTCGAGGTGGGGCTGTTGTTATTGGCCATCACGCCCGGCGTAAGGGAAATTAGGGAGTATGCATTGCGATTGACCAGGGGCAGGCCAACGATCTCGGCACCCTGAACGGTTGTGCCCAATACCGCGTCGGACGTATTGACCAGCGGGGGAGCAGTCGTGACCTCGACGGTCTCAGTTGTAGCACCCACGGACAGTGTGATTTCAACCGTCTGCGTCTGGTCGACGTTGAGGACGATATTCTGTTGTACAAAGCGTCTAAAGCCGGACGCCTCCAACTCGACGGTGTACTTGCCTACGGGCAGGTAATCGATGCGGTACTCCCCATAACCGTTGGTCGGCGCCGACCGGGAGAATCCGGTTTCCACGTTGGTTGCCTTCACGGTGGCCGCGTTGACCACCGCGCCGGTCTGATCCTTCACCGTACCGACGATGGAGCCGGTAGTCTGCTGCGCGTGGATCGACGCGACGCTCACAAACATCAAGACAGCCAGCACCCACGAACGTTGGGCGAAAAAGCGTCTTCCATACGTTCCAAGCAGAGTGGCGCTCACTGCCTGACCAAAGATCGAAGGAGAGAGGCTGACGATGAGGAGCGAGATAATGTGTCTAAAACGTTTTAGCGATATCACGTGAAACCTCCGGAAGGTAAGTCAGTTTCGGGCCCAGTAGCGTAATTGTTTGGAGTGCGAACGAACCGTATCAGGGTCGGCTCCAAATAGTCAACAGATTTAAGAAGAATCTCGTTTGGTGCGCACTGATTCTGAAAGAGGCCGGACCACATGCCTCATGCAATGGGTAGACAGTGTTGTGCAGAGGGTTGGAAAACTTGTCCATAAATTGCTATCTGATAGCACGATATTGGTGACCGTTTCGTGGGTCCACGGAGATTCCCCAGGCGCTGAATAGGTAGTACCAGATCTATTCCATGCGCGGCTGAGGTGAGGTTGTTTTCCTCGTTCCGATATTGACGAGCCTTCAACCACTGCGGAAAAGGCAGCTAAGATTGACGAGCGAATGCAGCTCGTGGATGGGGTGTGCGATCTCATCGTCGGAGCTGTAAAAGTGTGGCGCGATACGGATGCCGGCACCAGGGAGGAAGTCGACAAGGATCTGACGACGGCCCAGTTCGGCAGTGCTTCGCGGCCGTTTGCGACGACAATACATCTGCCATCGATCGATGGGGCGGAATAGTGTGAGGTTTAGCGCGGTTCGCAAATACTACTGGAGATAGTTTGCGAACTTGTTGTAGGTTGGTTGCATGAAAACCCTCCAGCGCTGTTTCCAAACTCCCGGGATATCCTTGCTCGCCCGTACTGCGGCGGTGCGCCTGCTTGCCTGTTCGATTGTTCTCGCATCGACATGCGCTCTGTTCGCTCAAGCGAACACACCAAAACAGGCGAACGACGAAGAATATACGAAGAAGATCAAGGAATATCTGTCCGACCCGCGATTTACGACGGAGTTGGTGGATCATCTACCGGCATCGGCCAAGGTGCCGACGCCGCTGAAGTTTCTGGGATCAATGCCCGGGCAGCCGGGCGAACTGTACTACACCGCAGATATCAACCGGTACTACGAGGAGCTAGCAAAGGATTCGCCGCGCGCAAAGTTCTGGAAGCTCGCTTTGAAGTCAGAAGAAGGGCGCGACATGGTCGTGTTGGCGATCGGGAATGAGGAGTCGATCAAGAACCTTGAGAAGTACAAGGCTGATCTGGCGGCACTCACCGATCCACGCAAGACAACAGAAGAGCAGGCACAAAAGATCATCCATACAAGTAAGCCGATCTACTGGATCACGAGCGGCATCCATTCTCCGGAGACCGGCGGCCCGCAGATGCTTGTGGAGCTCGCCTATCGACTGATCGTTGAAGAAACACCGTTCATTCAGGCAATTCGCAACAATGCGATTGTGTTCATCACGCCCGTAGTGGAGACTGATGGCCGCGACAAAGAGGTAGACACCTACTACTACGGCAAGGTGACGAAGAAGCCAAAGCCGCCATTGATGTACTGGGGGAAGTATGTCGCGCATGATAACAATCGCGACGGAATGGGCCAGTACCTTCACTTGACGCAAAACATTACGGCAGGTGTTCTGGAGTGGCATCCTACTGTGCTGCACGATCTGCATGAGGCCCAGTCCTATCTCTATGTCTCGACGGGGACGGGACCATATAACCCCTCGCTGGATCCAATCGCGGTCGATGAATGGTGGATGCTGGCTGAAACCGAAATTATGGAGATGACCAAACGCGGCGTTCCCGGAGTGTGGACCTACGGCTTCTACGATGGATGGGTCCCGAACTACCTCTTCTGGATTGCGGAGACACACAACTCGTTCGGGCGGTTTTATGAGGTGCAATCCTACGGGCCGGATGTGACCGAGAAGCTTCAACTGCCCGCAACGACGACCAGCCGTGAGTGGTACCGGCCGAATCCACCCCTTCCCACGGTGAAGTGGGGTCCTCGAAACAACACGAACATCCAGGAGTCGGCGATCCTTCTGGCGCTTAACAAGGTCGCCACAGAGAAGGATCTGTATCTGGAGAACTACTGGCTGAAGAATAAACGCTCAGTCCAGAAAGGAAAGGATGGCCCTGTTTACGGATGGACGATTCCGGCTCAACAAACCCATCGCGTCAACGCGGCTGAGATGGTCAACGACCTTCGTCACCAGGGAGTGGAGGTCGAGGTCGCCGACAAGGATGTCACTTTCGGCAACGTGAAGGTCTCGGCCGGCGACTACCTGATCCGCGCGGATCAGCCGTATCGCACACTGGTGGACCTGTACTTTGGCTTACAGAACTATCCGGTCGCGAATCCCCTTCCTTATGACGACACTGGCTGGACGATGCCGTTGATGCGCAACGTAACGGTGAGGAAGGTAGTGGATAAGTCGCTGCTCGACCAACCTATGACCGCGATTGCCAAGGATGTTGTCGTACCGGGCGTGATCCAGGGGACGGGCGATGTCCTTGTCGTCGAGAATACGACCGACAATGTGCTGGCAACGTTCCGATTCAAGAATGTGGATACAAAGATGGAGGCCGCGGAAGAGGACTTCGATCTTGATGGGCGTCATCTGCGGGCAGGGGCGTTTGTCATTCGGAACGGAAATGATGCGAACATCCGAGCTTCTATTCAGCAGCTTGGGCTCACCGCGTATGCCACCCCGGCAATCAGTGAAGACTCATCCGCTGACCGTTCCACGTATCGGTTATGTTCACTCCTGGCAGAGGACGCAGGATGAAGGCTGGGTGCGCGCGGCGCTGGATCATTATGGGATCCCTTACACCTACTTTGCCGACCAAAAGTTGCGCGAGGGAGATCTGCGCGCCAAATACGACGTGATTATCTTTCCGAGCATAGGCGGCAGTTCGGTTTCGCAGGTGAATGGGATTCCGAAGACGGGACCCGATGCGATTCCATACAAGAAGACAAAGCTGACGCCTAATCTCGGTGTTGAGGACTCGAGCGACGACATTCGAGGGGGCATGGGGATCGAAGGACTGGCGGAACTGGTGAAGTTTGTGCAGGCCGGTGGCACTCTGATTACGGAAGGTTCAACATCGACAATCCTCCCCGACTATGGCATCACGACTCACATCAATGTCGAACATCCCGGCACCTTGTATGCTAAGGGCGCATTGATGCGCGGCATCATTACCGATAAGAAGAGCCCCATCACGTACGGATACACGGGCGACCAGATGCCGATCTATTTCAGCCAGGACCCTGTGTTGAATACTCGAGGTGGCGGCTTCCGCCCACAAGCTGCGGTTCCCGGAGTGGGAGCGGATATCACACCCAATGCGATGCCAATCGCGTTATCGCCCTACGATTCTGACAATAACGCCGCAGAGCCGAAGGGGTTGCCGTCACAGAGCGACGACGCTGGTGCGGCTCGCCAGGCGATACGGCAGTTCGGAGGCGCGGAGGACACGTCGGTTGCGCCCAGGGTTGTGTTGCAGTTTCCGGCCAAGGCCGATGAAATTCTACTCTCCGGAGGACTCGCTGGTGGCCAGGCGCTCACCAATCGCGCGCTCGCTCTCGATCAACCGATTGGCCAAGGGCATGTCGTGATGTTTGCGTTACGGCCCTTCTGGCGTTGGCAGACCCAGGGAACCTATGCCCTGGGCTTCAACACGATTATCAACTGGGACCATTTGGATGCGGGAAAGAAAGAGACGAAGCGTCCGGAGGCTGCGGCGAATTAGATAAGCCAGCCTCGAATGTTTGCCGTTCGTACTTGTCCGGCTCCTGAACAGATGGCCCGCCAGAATTTGGCGGGCCATCTGTTTGGGATACCAAAGGTGGAACAGAATCCGATAGTTCGTTCAATGAACAATTGTCAAGAATTTTTATCGGCTTGATCGAAAAATCGACGAAATCGACTATTCCAGGGCTTGGCCGCGAGGGAAAGGGATGCGCAATGCCAACGACGTTAAAGAAGTTCTTCGGAGAAGCTGATAGGGCATCAGGTGGGCCTGAAGGGTGTGCTGACAGAGAGAACAGCAACAAATCCAGCGGCGATCTGTGTCGGCTCCATCAACTCCGTTGGGAAAGGCTGCTCAAACGTCTGCTCACTGCAATCGTTGGGCACTCGTGGGCTCAGGATCGACGAAAAGCCCGATAAAGAGGGTGGCACTCCTGGAATGGCTCCCAAGACGCCACCCCCGTTTATCGCCGAAGTTCGCGCAGGCCTTCGATTCCGCTATGCACGAACAGCGGATGGAAAATCGATGACGTCGCATTGGGGGCGATTCGTTTTTGCTTCACTCAGCACACGACGAGCCTCTTCAAGCTCAGCACCAACCAACTCCATGCGAGGCGCGCGCACACGAGCGTCGCCAACTCCCATCTCCTGCTGCACAAGCTTGATGAGCTGAACGAACTTTGGCACCGTATCCATGCGGAGCAACGGTAAGAACCATCGATAGATTTCGAAAGCCAACTTGGCGTCGCCGCTCATTGCCGCTTCAAAAAGAACGACGGACTCGCGGGGAAACGCATTGACGAGCCCAGCGACCCAACCCTTCGCCCCTGCCGCTATTCCCTCTACGATTGCATCATCGACCCCGACACAAATCGTCAGGCGGTCTGCAGTGATAGCACGAATAGCAGTGACGCGCCGTACATCAGTGCTCGACTCCTTCACGGCATGCAGATGTTCATACTCAGCGGCAAGCTCCGCGATATGTCCGGCGTCAAAGTCAGTCCCGTAAGCCACCGGGTTGTTGTAAAGCATGCTCGAAAGCGATGACGACTGCAGCACCGAACCGATATGATGTTTCATCTCACGCCAGTCGCCGCGATAAACGTAGGGCGGCAAAATCATCAACCCGGAGCAGCCTGCATCTTCCGCCGCCTTGGCCTGCGCAACCGCATCCCGCGTTGCAAGTGCCGAGATAGCCGCGACCACAGGCACACGGCCCTTCACCGTCGACACCATATTCTTGAGGATGCCCACCTTCTCCTCAGAGCTGAGCGTTGCAGCCTCTCCGAGCGAACCAAGCATGACGAGCGCACTACAGCCGTTGTCGATCATCCAGGTTGCATGCCGCGACATGAACTCTGAATCCACTCTGTCCTTCTCGTCAAAAGCGGTCGTCATTGCAGGCATTACACCGTTCCAATTCATGCTCAACTCCTCAATCCTGTTTTGTATTTTAGAAATCTTCTGCATTCGTCCCAATTAAAGTGCTCACTGGCGTTGGCTGGATGGGCGGCCTCACAGATTCCATGCCCCAGCCAAAGAGAAACTCACACGCTGCTCCGCAAATCCGACCCTGACATGATCCCATACCCACGCGAGACTGAAGCTTCGCAGCCCGCCATGACGCATACGGCTGTACGGACTCCATCGTCACATCCTCACACCGGCAAAGGATCGTCTCTGAAGTCGCCAGCTTTCGCAGTTCTGGATTGAGAGCGTAGGTTCGATCGAGCAGGTTGGTGAACCGTCTTGTTGCATCCCGCTTCTTGCGAAGCGAGCCCGTCTTTCCACGCGCTCCGGCAGCAGCGAGACCCGCAATTTCGCCTTCCACTAAAGCTGCTTCGACTCCACCAATTCCTGTCGTCTCGCCTGCTGAAAATAAATCCGGAACAGATGTTTGTTGAAACTCATCGACTCGGACATAGCTTCCGTCAAGCGCACAGCCCAGTAACAGTGCTAGCTCGCAGTTCGGTACGAGGTGAAAGCCGCATGCAAGATAGTCTGCTTTCAATTCAACACGCCTGCCACCGTCGTTGAGCACAATACGTTCCAGTTTCTCCTCACCCAATATTTCGGTTGGCCAGCAGTTCGTCCGCAGCGGTATACCGCGAGCCTGCCATCCATACCGTATCGCGTCCGCCAGTTTGGCGGGCTGCCGCATCAGTCCCATCCCGAACCTCAGCAACTTCGCGAGGGACGCTTGTTCGCAGAGTGCCACCACATTTGCCCCGCTCTGCTGCATATATGCCGCCACGGCAATCAGCAATGGGCCGGTTCCGGCAATGACGACATGTTTGCCCTCAATCGGCAGCCCAGCCTTGACCAGAGCTTGTAAACCCCCTGCACCCAGAACATTGGGCAGGGTCCATCCAGGAAAGGGCAGGAACCGTTCTCGTGCGCCCGTGGCAATAATCAGCGACTTAAAGTGGAAATCTGCAGCCTCGTTGATCACAGGCGGCGCGCAGTGTCTTGGGCGCGGGAGCATCGAAGATATGCCATCCACAAAAAGCCTGAACGGAAGCACGACTCAGCCTCCCCATCCACTCACCAGCAGGAGCAACCGCTTTGCTGTGCTTGCCGGTCGCAGGAGAGCCTCTCCATATCTGCCCACCAGGATGAGGATTCTCGTCGACGATGGCAACCTTGCAACCTTCTTCCGCAGCACGAACCGCAGCAGCAATACCGGCTGGTCCGGCTCCCACCACCAGAACGTCAAAGCGATAGGTCATTGCGTTCGTACCTGCATATTCGGCTGACATACGATCTGACATGTACGGCTGTGCATCACGGAGTCCACCTCGGCGCGACACTCCATACACACCCCCATGCCGCATAGCGGAGACCGAGGAGAGCCGTTCACCGATCGCCGTGCGGGCATCCCGGCAACCAAAAGCGCCACGGCCACCGTACTGCCCTGTGCGACACGCACCGGCACTCCATTGACCGACACAACGATCGAATCAGACATGCGCTGCCTCACGAGTCATGCGCGAAGGAAGGTAGGGTTCCCACGCAATAGGAGGTTCGCGCTGCAGAATCATATCCGTAATGAGCCTTGCAGTAGCCATTGAGGTTGTGATCCCAAGCCCCTCATGTCCAGTGGCAAGCAGCACGTTCGGATTCTCCCGCGAAGGTCCAATGAGGGGAAGCTTATCCGGTGTCGCAGCCCGAAAGCCTGTCCAGATTCGCAGTGCCGAGAGCATCGCAACTTCAGGCATATACTCACAGGCTCGTTCGATCATCCTGCGAACGATGCCTTGATCAACAGTCGTACTTTCATCTTCATATTGCCGCGACGAGCCAATAAGTATCTGCCCCGTCGCCCGGGGCTGCAGATTGAATGCGACGGAGTCCGCCGTCACCGAGTGGGCGCTTTTCAAATAACCAAGCTCAACGACCTGGTGGCGCAGAAATCCAGGATACCGATCCGTAATGATCAAGTGTCCTTTACGTTTGCGCATGATAATTCCCGGGGTCAACTCCGTTGCAGCGCATCCTGCGGCATTCACGATGCGCTCCACCGAAATTCGCGTTCCATCACCCAGCGAAACTGTATTGCCTTCAATCGAAACCACTGAGCAGTCCGTAAATAGCGCGCCTCGCTCTGCCACGCCCCGCAAAAGGAACTGCGCTGCAGCCGGCGGATAAATTACTCCGTCTCCCAATACCCGCAGAGCACCCGCAAGTGGCCGCCTTAACTTCGGCTCCGCGTCTCCAAGCGCAGGGCCATCGAGGATTTCGCAGGCCAACCCTACACCACGGTAAAGCTCATACTTTCGTCGCACCTCCACCATCTCTTCTTCGTCGCTGGCGATCCACAATGTTCCTGTCTGCTGATACTCCGTAGAAGATGGCAGTTGCCCCTGCAACTCTTTCCAAAGCTGCAACGAAAGCTTTGTCAAAGCAAGCTGTGCCGGCGAATCATCCATCGCGACCAGGTGTCCCATGCCAGCGGCCGTCGCGCCCCCACCTACAATTCCCTTCTCCAGCACTGCGACCCGAAGCCCTTCGTGCATCAGAAAATATGCGCACGCCGCACCCACGATTCCCGCCCCTACCACCACAACATCGTAGGTAGATTCCGAGCGATTCACGAGATCCCCCAACGAAAGGGATCCTTCTCTGCAAAGAAGAGTTTAGTCTCCCCGGTAATGTAAGCCTCTCCTGTAATCGACGGAATTACGTGTCCATCTTTTAGTGAGATGCTTCCGTCAAAATACGTTCCCAATATTCCTTCCTGCCGCCAGACGCTGCCCGGAGAGAGATGGCCATCGGCGTAGAGACACGCCATTTTGGCGCTGGTCCCCGTTCCACAGGGCGAGCGATCATAGGCATTGCCCGGACAAAGAACAAAATTGCGGCTGTTAGCCTCCGGCGACTCAGGCACACCAAACAGTTCGATGTGATCGATCTCGCTCCCGTTCGTTCCCGTGACGCCGCTGTCTGCGAGGGTTCTCTTGATTGTCTGCGCACACTTAGAAAGCTCTGCAACGTTGCCGAGAGCAAGGGACAGACCGGGAACGTTGGCGAGGAAGAACCAGTTACCACCCCAGGCCACATCTCCCGTGACGATCCCGTATCCCGCCACATCCAGCGAGACATCCTGATGCAGCCGGTAAGCCGGCACATTTTCAACAGTGACCTGTCCGGACGCGTGCAGCGTCGTTGTCACCACGCCCGATGGCGTCTCGATCCTGTGCTCTCCCGGCCCAATCCTGCCCATGTGCTGCAACGTTCTCACCAGGCCGATCGTGCCATGGCCGCACATGCCAAGGTAGCCCACATTGTTGAAGTAGATCACCGCTGCCTTGCAGGTTGGGTCGAAGGGCTCCAACAAAATGGCCCCCACCACAACATCCGAACCGCGCGGCTCATTCACAGTGCCTGACCGGAAAGAGTCATACCGCTCGCGAAAGCACGCAAGCCGCTCCTTCAAAGGTCCGCGACCGAGATCGGGGCCTCCACCAATCACAACGCGGGTCGGCTCACCTGCCGTATGGGAATCAATTACCTGGACTGAGGAGAAGGGGGGCATGGATGAGGTAATTGTATACAATTCCGCACTTTTCTCAAGATGTCGCCGTCGATATAGCGATGGCGCGAGTGTTGATCGTACAATCCAAAGTGAATCCTCGCCCCCAGTCGAGAAATCCCTCTATGCCCGCTGCCCGAACCAAAGATCACGCGAAGGTCCGTTCACCCAAATTAGAGCATGGAACCAGCGTACGTACGGCGTTTCAGCAACTCCGAGAGCTCATCGTGCATGGAAAGCTCTCCCCCGGAACCTGGATCGTCGAAGGAGATCTTGCCAAGCGCCTTCACGTCAGCCGGACCCCGATACGCGCTGCTCTGAACAAGTTACAGCAGGAAGGTTATGTTCGCGAGCATAGGATGGCGAACAAGAGCCGTATGATCGTAGCCCCTCTGACCAAAGAGGACGCGGCCGAACTCTACTCTGTCATCGGCCGGCTCGAGGGGCTTGCGGGACGTAGCACTGCTGCCCTTCCAAAAGCAGACCGCATGAAGATCGTGCAACAACTGAAGGCCCTGAACCAGCAACTCGCTGATGTCAAGGGGGATCACAACAAGCAAGGGAGCATCTTCGAGATAGACCGCGACTTTCACCGACTCGTCGTCTCCTGCTCCGGGCCACGTTTGAGTGCGTGGCACAGAGCGATCGAGCCCCAAGCTGAGCGATACTGGCGTCTTTATGCCAGCTCAATAATCAGCGATCTACAGCTCTCCATCGCGGAACACAATGACATCATTCGAGCTTTGGCAGACGGCGATCCCGATCGCATTGAGCGATGCCTGCAGGCAAATTGGGACAACGGCTGCCAACGCCTGGCCAGGGTCATCGACGTATTTGGCGAGCGAGGAAGCTGGTAAGGCTGTTCTCCTTTAGCTACATTCAGGAATCGAATAAATAGAGCTCGTTCGATCTAATCACGATAGCGGGGGCACATTGAATTTCTTAGAAAGAGAGAACGCCCCGGTTCCTTCGACAACCTAAAGCATTTAGGAAAATAGAACTTCAGGTATTCATTTGCCAAAAGACGTTTCCAGTAACTAAATTGTTGGTGATCACAATTTCGATAAAGTTCGGTTGCGCAATAAATGTGCCTTTTTCGAGCGGGAACAGGAGTGAAACAGATGCAGAATGATGGTCTCAACCGGCGTTCGTTTCTCAAAACAATGAGCTCTGCGGGAATGTTAGCTGCGCTGCCAGAGGCGGCGTTCGGCCTCCATCCAGGCGGCGGTCATATCTTTCATGAAGTAGACCCACCTGGTCAGGATGCTGGTGCCGAGCCGAAGTACTCCATCAAGTTCGCCGTCTGCGGCATGAGCCACGATCACATCTATGGCATGATTGGCGCCGTACAGCGTGGCGGCGGCGTTCTCGTCGCGGCCTGGGGAGGCGAGGAGGATAAGCTGGCCGCGTTCAAGAAGCGCTTCCCTGACGTCAAGATCGTAGCGACACAGGACGAGATCATTAACGATCCTTCCACTCAACTTGTACTCAGCTCGCAGATAGCCAACGAGCGCGCCGGCATCGGTATTCGCGCCATGAAGCGCGGTAAAGACTTCCTGAGCGACAAGCCCGGCGTCACCACTCTCGAGGATCTGTCGGCAATCCGCGAAACCATCGCCGAGACAGGGAAAATCTACGCCATCATGTACAGCGAGCTGCTGGAGGTGAAGGCGGCTATCAAAGCGGGCGAGTTGGTCCAGGCCGGAGCGATCGGCAGAGTCGTCCAGACAATCAACATAGCTCCGCACCAGATTCAACAAGGGCAAGGCGACGCGGGCGGCGGCTCGGGCCGACCCGAATGGTTCTGGAACCCGGTGCAGTTCGGCGGCATCCTGTGCGATATCGGCTCGCACCAAGTGGATCAGTTCCTGTACTACACCGGCTCCACCGAGGCCGAGGTCGTCGAGTCGCAAATTGCCAACGTGAACCATCCGCAACGGCCACAGTTTCAGGACTTCGGAGATATGGTGCTGCGCGGCAATCGCGGCGTCGGCTACGTTCGCCTGGACTGGTTTACCCCGGACGGCCTTGGCACATGGGGTGATGGCCGGCTCTTCATCCTCGGCACCCAGGGATATATCGAGGTGCGTAAGTACACGAACGTCGCGGTCAGCAAGCAGGGCAACAATCTTTTTATCGTGGACCAGAAGCAGGCCAGGTACATCGACTGCAACAACCTCGCACTTCCATTCGGACCACAGTTCGTCTCCGACATTGTGAACCGCACGCACATCGCACAGGATCAGACGCAGTGCCTGTTGGCGGCTGAGCTGGTAATCAAGGCGCAGAAGAACGCGAAGATCGTTACCTTCACAAAAAACTGAAACAGTGGGAAGGAGATGGTATGACTGACAAGAAAAGGGCCACTGCATCGTCGCGCAGAACATTTCTAAAGACATCACTCGCCGCAGCAGCCGCGGCTGGATTCCCCACCATCGTCCCATCCAGCGTCTTCGGACAAGTCTCTCCAAGCAACCGCATTAACGTAGGCGCCATCGGCGTAGGCCGAATCTCACGCGGCCATGACCTGCCCGGCATCTGGAAGTACGACCAGGCTCGCATCATCGCTGTCTGCGACCTTGATGTGAAGCGCGTCGAAGAGGGCAAGACGCTTATTAATGGCTATTACTCTACAAAGACAGGCAAGCCTTATGAAGGCGTCACCGGCTATCACCACTATCGCGAACTTCTCGCCAACAAAGACATCGACGCAGTGGTCATCAGTACGCCAGACCACCAGCACGCCATCCTTGCGGTGGATGCAGTTCACGCGAAGAAGGACGTGTACCTGCAAAAGCCTGCGTCCCTGACCATCTCCGAGGGCCGCCACATGAGCGATCAGGTGACGGCCTCCAAACAGATCCTGCAGATCGGCTCGCAACAACGATCGTGGAAGCAGTTCTACCGTGCCTGTGAACTCGTGCGCAACGGACGCATCGGTGACATCAAACACGTCGAAATTGGATTGCCGGGAGATCCAGCTGGGGGCAACCCCACTCCCATGCCTGTACCCACTGGCTTCCAATACGACCCGTGGCTCGGCTCGACACCAGAGGTTTACTACACCCTCGACCGTGTGATGCCGACCAAAGATTTCAGCCGCCCCGGTTGGCTTCGCATGGAACAGTTCGGCGCGGGCATGATCACCGGCTGGGGTGCGCATCATGTCGACACAGCACACTGGGGCATGAACACTGAATTGACTGGTCCCGTCGAGATCTGGGGTACGTGCCGAGTTTCCCACCTCGGGTTTGTGGGACGTCCATGGCAAGTTCCTTACGCACGCCCGTTATGCCAACGGCGTCACGATGGACATTTCGGGCGACTTTCCCAACGGCATCAAGTGGTACGGCACCAAGGGCTGGATCTTCGTCACCCGCGACGAGATGACCACGCCGACTGCTACTCCCGGACAGAGCGCTAAGATTGAACCGCTCATGGCGAGTGATCCAAAGATCCTTGACTCGGTGATCGGTCCCAATGAGGTCCACCTCTACCAGAGCGACGACCAGCACGGCAACTGGCTCGATTGCATCGAGAGCCGGAAGGCTCCCATCGCCCCGGCGGAGATTGGCCATCGCGCCTGCTCCACCTGCCTGCTCCACCACATCGCGATGAAGACGAAACGACACCTTCACTGGGATCCAGTCAAAGAGCGCTTCGTCAACGATGACGCGGCCAACGCCATGCTGTCTCGCCCGCAACGCGCGCCTTACGTTATGAACGCATAGTCGCCATAGGTAGCGACGAGTACATCCGAGCGGAATTTGCTCCGAGCCTGGGAGTACCTCTCCCCTTTTTCCTACTGATGAGCGGGCACTAACTTACACTCCCGGTATCTTCAAGCGTAACGCGATAAATGCTGCTACTCGCAGTGATGTAAAGCGTCTTGCGATCCGGCCCGCCCCAATTCACATTCGACGTTCTTTCCGGAACCAGAATTGTGCCGAGTGCTTTGCCCTCCGGAGAAAAAATCCATATCCCCGCCGGCCCCGTGCTGTACACATTCCCTTCTCGATCGACCTTCATACCATCCGGCGCACCTGGCCTCTCGTCCGCTGTCGCGTCATAGAAGACCTTCGCGTCCGTCAGCGAGCCGTCCGCTTTCACCTTGTACCGCATCCACACTTTCTTCGGCTGCGTGTTGTTCACGTACAGGTATTTTTCGTCTGGAGAGAACGCGATACCGTTTGGCCTTGGCAGGTCTTTGACCACTAGCTCCAGTTGATCGCGCGCGGGGGCAGATCCGGGGTTCTGGTAAGAGGCCTTCGGTATCCGATAGACCCCATTCACCTGTAATTGCTTGATCGGATCGTTATCACCTTGTGTGGGCAATCCGTACGGCGGGTCCGTGAAATAGAGCGACCCATCCGATTTATAGACGAGATCGTTGGGACTGTTAAGCAGCTTTCCCTGATATGAATCCGCCAACACGGTCACCTGCGCCCCTTTGTCGAGCGACTCCAGCCTCCAGACATCGCGTTGCGCATGACCGGCCACTGTCAGCCGGCCTTGCCGGTCAAGCGTCATGCCATTGGAGCCCGGCTCCTTGCCGCCATAAGGAGCAGACCCCTTATATCCACTGGGCTGCATGAAGATACTGACGGCGCCATCCGGCGTAAGCTTGCGGATACTGTTGCTGGTGATCTCCGCAAACAGGAGATACCCAGCGGGAATCCATATGGGCCCTTCGACCCAGGTAAATCCCGTAGCTACTCGCTCGATCGTTGCATTCGCAGGGACTATTGTGTCGATGCCTGGATTCAGACGGTCGAGATTCATCGGAGTAACGGTGTTGTTCGCATCTGCGCCAGCATCCGCCGTCCTAAGGGGAGGCAGAAAGACACTGCCGGAGCCTTCTGCCCTTATGGCACTTGCATCCACAAGGGAAAAGCTCTGAATCAGTAATACCATCAGGACCACGTATCGAAGCGCGTTGAAGTATCGCACAGAATGTTCACCTCCGGATATTTTTTCGGCATCCAAATAATATGACAAGACCGTGGTCGATAGTGTAGGCTTCGTCGCATAGTTCCTGCAGCAAAACTGCTTGGACCCTTGCCGTCCCTGGATCGACCTTGCTCTTTTTGACAACCACGAGCATCGTACATTGAAAAGCGTCCTACAGAATCCGGTTAAAGAATCGCTTGGTGACGCAGTTCGGACTCAGACTGAGATGCGGAAGCGTTGGCTATATATTCTGCCTGCCGTCTTCATCACGTATAGCCTCGCGTATCTTGATCGGACAAACTACGGCTTCGGCGCTGCAGCGGGACTAGCCCAGACGCTCCACATCAGCAACTCCCGCTCTGCGCTGCTCGGCGCTCTTTTCTTCTTCGGATACTTCCTCTTCCAGGTTCCGGGAGCAGCCTACGCCAGGCGCAGGAGTGCCCGTCGTCTGATCTTCTTTGCGCTGATCAGTTGGGGCATTCTCGCATCACTCACAGGCATCATCCGCAACTTCTGGCTGCTCGCATTCGACCGGCTTTTTCTTGGCGCAGCCGAGAGCTTCATCCTTCCGGCGATGTTGATCCTGCTCACCAACTGGTTCACCCGCGCCGAGCGCTCTCGCACCAACACCCTTCTCCTCCTGGGCAACCCGGTTACCGTCCTGTGGATGTCCGCTGCGACCGGCTATCTCATCCACGCCGTCGGCTGGCAGATGACTTTCATCATTGAAGGCATTCCTTCCATTCTCTGGGGCTTCCTATGGTTCCTCATCATTCGCGATAAACCTGAAGATGCCGCCTGGATGAGCGAAGACACTCGCATGCAACTGAGTCAACAGCTCGAGCGCGAGCAATGGCTTATCCCGCAGGTGGCCAACTTAGGGTCGGCACTCCGCAACCGGAACGTCATCTGGCTTTGCATCCAGTATTTCTTCTGGAGCGTCGGTGTCTACGGCTTCGTACTCTGGCTGCCGTCCATCGTCCAAAAAGGCGCAGCGCGAGGCATCGCCATAACTGGTCTGCTGAGCGGAGTCCCGTACCTCCTGGCGGTCATCCTTATGCTGCTGGTCTCGCACTACTCCGACCGCAGCTTCCGCCGCAAACGCTTCGTCTGGCCCTTCATGATGATTGCGGGCGCGTGCCTCCTCGGTTCTTATCTGACCGCAGCGTACAGCTTTTGGTGGGCCTACGGATTTCTCATACTTGCCGGAAGCTGTATGTACGCGCCCTACGG
Organism: uncultured Acidobacteriaceae bacterium; assembly: GCA_963791735.1. Taxonomy (GTDB): domain Bacteria; phylum Acidobacteriota; class Terriglobia; order Terriglobales; family Acidobacteriaceae; genus Edaphobacter. The sequence continues at coordinate 347,901 of CAWBTR010000001.1, forward strand.
CCCATTCTTTGCCATCATGCCGGAGATGCTCTCGAAAAACGTTGCCGGCGAGGTCACTGCACTCGTCAACAGCTGCGGAGCACTTGGCGGCTTTGTTGGCATTTGGTTCGTCGGTCTGCTGAACGCGCGCACCGGCAACTCACGTGCTGGATTTCTCATGATGTCGATCTCTCTCATCATCGCCGGCGTCATTATTCTGTGCCTGCGCGGAGCAACCAACAACACCCTCGCTACGCTTCCCATCGACGTCGAGGCAATCTAGTCTTTCCTCGCTCAACTGCTATCCGGCAAAGAATCGATGCTTCAAAAGTCTTAGCCCAGACCTTAGACTTAAGATCACACACCGTTAGGAGCCGTCATCCAGGAGATATCGCTCACGTCCGTTCTCGAAAGCGCCGACTTCGCACTCTCGGCAGTCGCGACCCACGCCACCGGCCCCTCCGGCGTTCTTCCCATCACCGCCGAGATGCTCCTCACCCAGCCCTCTGGCAATCTCTTCGGCCTCAGCCAGAACGCAGGCATGGGTTGGAATCCGGCCCATGTCCTCGACCCCGAGGTTCTCATTCTCAGCACGCACGGCGGCCTCCGCGCTGAAGACGGCACTCCCATCGCGCTTGGCTTTCACACAGGACACTGGGAGGTGGGCTCGCTTGTCGCCGCAGCCGCCCGCGAGCTGAAGTCGCTTCGTGCCGTGCCCTTCGCCGGGGCGTGCACCGACCCTTGCGACGGCCGCACCCAGGGGACTACGGGCATGCTCGACTCCCTGCCGTACCGCAACGACGCAGCCATCGTTTTTCGCCGCCTCATGCGTTCGCTTCCAACACGCACAGGCGTTCTCGGTGTAGCTACCTGCGACAAGGGACTTCCGGCCATGATGATGGCCCTCGCCTCCTCCGGCGCTCTGCCTAGCGTCCTCATCCCCGGCGGCGTCACGCTGCTTCCGGAGAGCGGCGAAGACGCAGGCAACGTCCAGACCATTGGCGCCCGCTTTGCCCAGCACCAGATCACGCTCGAATACGCCGCCGAGATCGGCTGCCGCGCCTGTGCCACGCCTGGCGGAGGCTGCCAGTTCCTGGGCACCGCCGCCACCTCGCAGGTCATCGCCGAAGCCCTTGGCCTTGCTTTGCCCCACTCTGCTCTGGGTCCTTCTGGCCAACCCATCTGGCTCGACGCCGCACGCCGTTCAGCCCGCGCCATCCTTCGCATGCGCCAGCTCAGCATGGGCACCTGCGACGTCCTCACAAACGCCTCCATTAACAACGCCATGGTCGTGCACGCGGCCTTCGGCGGATCCACCAATCTCTTGCTACACGTCCCTGCCATTGCGCACGCCGCAAAACTTCGCCGACCTATTGCGGCCGACTGGGCCCACGTCAATCGCCAGGTTCCCCGTCTCGTCGATGCTTTACCCAATGGCCCAGGAAATTACGCAACGGTCCAGGTATTTCTCGCCGGCGGCGCGCCCGAAGTTATGCTGCACCTGCGTCGCGCCGGACTCCTCGACACTACAGTCAAAACAGTTAGCGGCGACACGCTCAACACAACCCTCGACTGGTGGCAGGACAGCTCCCGCCGTCACACTCTGCGCCAGAATCTCCTCGAGCAGGACGGCATCGATCCCGACAACGTCATTATGTCGCCCGACCGTGCGCGCTCCCGTGGCCTCACCTCCACCGTCTGCTTTCCCGTTGGCAACCTCGCCCCGGAGGGCTCAGTTATCAAGAGCACAGCCATCGATCCCACCCTCATCGACTCCGACGAAAAATTCCATCATCTCGGCCCCGCCAAAATCTTCACCACTGAAACAGCCGCGATCCAGGCAATCAAGACTAACAAAATCGTCGAAAACGACGTCGTGGTGCTCATCTGCTGCGGTCCCGCCGGCGCCGGCATGCAGGAGATCTACCAGATCACCGCTGCGCTCAAGGCCCTCCCTTTCGGAAAACACGTCGCCGTCCTCACCGACGCACGTTTCAGCGGCGTCTCCACCGGTGCCTGCATCGGACACATCTCCCCCGAAGCCCTCGCTGGAGGCGCCTTAGGCAAACTTCAAAACGGCGACCAGATCGAAATCACTATCGACCGAAAAGATCTCACGGGCACCGTCAACCTCGTCGGTGACGCAACCAACATCTTTGGCACGGAACAAGGTTCGCTCCTGCTCCAGCAGCGCCAACCCCGAACTGACCTCGCACCGCATCCCTCCCTTCCCGATGACACTCGTCTTTGGGCCGCACTTGTTCAAGCCAGTGGAGGCATTTGGGGCGGCTGCGTCTACGATGTCGACGCCATCGTCTCCCTCCTCGACAAAGACAGCGCGTCATCTGAACCCCTCCTATACTCCACCGCATCAAACTCGCCTGGAGAAGGGCTGAAACCTTGATACTCTATCGCACCGCAGACGCATTATTCGTAGTGCAGGAGGGCAAAACCTACCGCCTCGCCGAAACCTCGCTGGACAAGCTCATCGCCCACTACGATCTGCACAGCCACCTCTCAGCGCACATCGCAAATTCAGCCCCAACCAACGAAACGATTCACCCAAAACTCGCAGCTCCCATCGAACATCAGGAGGTCTGGGCCTCCGGCGTCACTTACTACAGCAGCCGCAGAGCGCGCATCGCGGAGTCCAAAGATGCGGGCGGCGGCGACTTCTATGATCGCGTCTACACCGCCGAACGCCCCGAACTCTTCTTCAAAGCCGTCGCACACAAAGTCGCGGGCCCCCACAGCCACGTAAAGATCCGCAGCGACGCCAACTGGTCCGTCCCCGAGCCCGAACTCACCCTTGTCGTCAATCCGCGCGGCCAGATCATTGGTTACACCATCGGCAACGACATGAGCTCCCGCGATATCGAAGGCGCAAACCCACTCTACCTGCCGCAAGCCAAGGTCTACGATCGCAGCTGTGCGCTCGGTCCCGGCATCCTCATCAGCGACGAGCCCATGCCCACCACCACGCAGATCAAGCTCGACATCCTGCGATCGAACCAAACGGAGTTTTCGGCGGTTACCACATTGGCCGAGTTGAAACGAAATCCAGCGACTCTGGTCGAATATCTCTTCCGCGACCACAGCTTCCCCTACGGCTGCTTCCTGCTTACGGGCACGGGCATCGTCCCGCCGGACTCCTTCACGCTCAAAAGCAAGGACGAAATTCAGATTACGATCGAAGGCATCGGTACCCTGATAAACACGGTGGAATAGGGCGACGCCTAACTTGACTTCATAACATCGGCGATCGCCGAAAGGACAACACAAATGGACGTAGCTCAAGTATTGATCGACGGCAAATGGCGCGCAGCCAACGCAGAGGGGACCTTCCACGCAGATAATCCGGCGAAAGGTGAACCACTTCCGACGGCCTTCCCAATTAGCCGATGGTCCGACTGCGACCTAGCCCTCACCGCAGCAACCAAAGCCGCAGTCGAACTCCGCACCGTCGACCCAGCAAATATCGCCGCCTTCCTTGAGGCCTACGCGGCCAACATCGAGGCAGCGGCGCCTGCCATCATTGAAGCGGCAGCCGAAGAAACGGCTCTGCCCATCACGCCACGGCTAAAAGACGTCGAACTCCCCCGCACCACCAACCAGCTTCGCCAGGCCGCCGCCGCAGTGCGCGACGAATCCTGGCGCCACGCGACCCTCGATCTCGAGAAAAATATTCGTTCCTGCTTCGCGCCCATCGGCCCCGTCGTAATCTTCGGCCCGAACAACTTTCCCTTTGCCTTCAACGGCGTCAGCGGAGGTGACTTCGCCGCTGCGATTGCTGCCGCCAACCCTATTGTCGCCAAGGCCCATCCACTCCACCCCAACACCACGCGTCTGCTCGCCGAACAGGCTCTAAAAGCCGTCGAAGCGGCCGGCCTTCCCCCCGCCACCGTCCAGATGATCTACAACGTGAGCAATGAAACCGGCCTCAAGCTCGTAAGCGATCGTCGCGTTGGAGCCGTCGGCTTTACCGGCAGCCGCAACGCAGGCCTCCACCTTAAGCGAGCCGCCGAAGACGCGGGTATTCCCATCTATCTCGAAATGTCCAGCATCAACCCGGTCGTCTTCCTCCCTGGATCCCTCGCCGAACGCCCCGGGCAACTCGCCCAGGAGCTCGTCGACAGCTGCCTCGCGGGTTCTGGCCAGTTCTGCACCAGCCCTAACCTGATCCTCACCTTCGAGACTCCTCGAACCGAAGCCTTCCTCGCACAGATCGCAAAGTCCTTCGGCGAACGCGCTCCACAGCCTCTCCTCTCCGCCGCCGGCCGCAAACAACTCCATCAGGGAGTGACCGCACTTACCACCGCTGGCGCTCACCTCGTCACCGGTGGAAACCTCGTGCCCGGCGACGGTTATCGCTACGCCAATACCCTTCTTCGTGTCACCGCCGCCCAGTTCCTAGCCGCACCCCGCGACCTGCAGCGCGAGATCTTCGGGAACGCCACCCTCGCTGTCGTTGTCAACACCCAGGAGGAGCTCCAATCCATCTTTAGCCTCCTCGAAGGTAATCTCACCGGTACCATATATTCCGCGAAGTCCGGCGAGGACGACACAGCATACAACGCCATCGCCCCACTCCTCCGCGAAAAGGTTGGCCGCCTCCTGAACGACAAGATGCCCACCGGCGTTGCTGTCAGCCCGGCGATGAATCACGGTGGCCCCTACCCTTCCACCTCGCACCCCGGTTCCACCTCCGTCGGCATTCCTACTTCCATTGCCCGTTTCGCGAAACTCGAATGCTACGACGCTGTCCGCCCAGAACGTCTTCCCCCCATTCTGAGGGACACGATTGCAAACCCCAACACGTGGCGGTCGATCAACGGAGCCTGGGTCAAAGGCTAGCAATCAAACAACCACTGGTCCTCCAACAGTTGACGCCGCGCAACAGGGTTTGCACTGGCCAAGACATGTGAAATAGTTTTTTGTGCTTCTGAATAAAATCATCTATATTATCATCCGTGCACAGGAAGCCAGCTTTCTCAGTTCAAGCAATTGGAAAAGAGCGCTTTTCTGTAAAGTACTGAAAATAAATTACTAAACTAAGTATTACGACATACGGTTTCATATCAAACCGGTCGATTCTCCGTGACAGCGTGATTTTATTGTAGTAAAAGTCCTAATGGTCTAAGTCAAACAAGAAGAAAGCGCGGAAGGTTGTAGTTGCGTATGTTTAGTCTTGCAGGCAAATGCGCCGTTGTTGTCGGTGGAACCTCCGGCATCGGGAAGGCCATAGCCCTCGGTCTGGCGTCAGCCGGAGCAGACGTCGTCGCCTCCTCGCGATCGCAGCAAGCCGTCGACACCCTGGCCAACTGCCTCGAAGCACGCGGCAGCAAAACGCTCCGCATTCCCTCCGACGTCCTCGATCGTCCCTCCCTGCAAGGCTTGCACGATGCCGTCCTCTCCGCCTTCAACCGCATCGACATCCTCGTCAACTCCGCCGGCATTACGAAACGAGTCCCCACTCTCGATTGTTCGGAAGAGTTGTGGCAAAGCATAATGGACGTGAACCTCAACGGAACGCTCAGGACCTGTCAGATCTTCGGCAAAACGATGCTCAAACAGGAAAAAGGCAGGATCATCAACATCGCCTCTCTCTCTACCTTCGTCGCCTTTCACGAGGTCGCAGCCTATGGAGCAAGCAAAGCTGCCGTCGGTGCTCTCACCCGTTCGCTCGCAGTCGAATGGGCTCCCTACGGCGTCTGTGTCAACGCCATCGCACCTGGAATCTTCCCCACCGACCTCAATCGCGAGCTGCTCGACTCCGCTCGCGGCAAAGAGCTCCTCACCAGAACGCCGATGGCCCGCTTTGGTACTGTGGAAGAAGTCGTCGGCTCGGCGCTCTTCCTCGCTTCCGACGAAAGTGCCTTTACGACCGGACAAATTATTGCAGTCGATGGCGGTTTCCTCGCCAGTGGAGTCAACCAGTAGCCATGAAGTCAAACCTGCACTCGAAGAACGGGACCCGCGGAATCAAACGCATCGACCTCGCCTATGTTGAGCTCGCGTCGAGCGAAAACGCGCGTGACATCAATCGCGACATCGTCCTGGAAATCATCCGTTCACAGCAGCCTGTGGCCCGCGCAGACCTCGCACGCTCCTCCGGGTTGCAGCCCAGCACCATCTCCGCCATTGTCGAGCAGTTGATCGAAGAAAAATGGGTCGCTGAAGGCGCCATGGCGCGACGTCCCCGCGGACGCCCCTCCACTCTCCTCTCGCTCAACGATGCCATGGTCATTCTCGTCGCGGACGTTCGCCCCCATCAGGCCATCGTTGCCCTCGTCGATCTCAACGGACGTTTTCTCGCGCGCGAGGCGGTGCCCCTCGTCACTGAACCTGCGCGCTCCGTCACCAAGATCGTGCAGTGCATGCAATCCATGCGAACCGCTCACAGCGATCGCTCCTTCGAAGGCATCGGTATCAGCATGCCCGGCCGCGTAGACCCCGACACGCAACGCCTCCTTCTCGCGCCCAACCTCAAATGGGGCGACTACGATATCAAAGGCGCAATCGAACAGCAGATGCAACTCCAGGTCGAGCTCGCCAACGCCGCCAACGCCTGCCTGCTCTCCGAACTCTGGTCCGGCCGCCTCGACGGCATCCGCAACGCCGTCCTCATCACCGTCTCCGAAGGAATCGGTGGCGCGATCCTCGCCAATGGGCAGATCATTACCAGCCGGAGCGGTCTCGCCGGCGAGTTTGGCCACAGCCCCATCGACCCCACCGGCCCCATCTGCGGCTGCGGCCAGCGCGGCTGCTGGGAGGTTTTCGCGTCCTCCACTGCTGCCCTGCGCTACTATGCAGAGCTTGCTCCAAAGAGTCGCGCACTCAACATTCACGAGCTTCTCCGTCTCACAGAAGAAGGTGACGCCACCGCAATAGCCGCGGTAACCCGGCAGGCGACTCATCTCGGCCGCGGCCTCCGTCTCGTCACGGCATCGCTCGCGCCAGAGGTCGTTCTCATCACCGGCGACCTCACCACCTCTTGGGCCCGCTTCGGTCCGATCATCCAGAAGGAGATGGCCAACACAATGCTCGCTGGCGCCGCTCCAGATCTCGGTATTACCAAAGATGGAGAACTCTCCCGGCTTCGTGGAGCAGCCGCCGTCGTCCTGCAGCGGCACTCCGGCTACCACACGTCCACCCATCTGGCCGCGTCAGGCAAGCGAAGCCGCCGCAAAGCAACCGCCGCCGGGTAGACTCAATCCGGCGTTACACTTTTCATCAGAACCAAGGCGAGTGAGTCAGCGGGTCACTCGATCGTTTCAGAATCTACCGTACAAGATCCTTGTCTTGACAGCGCTCTCTTGAATTCTATAAAGTTCGCGACGCGTACAAAATGATGCAACTCTGCGACTCTCCCGCAAGTCACCGAGGCAATCCCACTTTCAAACAACACCGGCGCTCCCTGGAGGATTCACTCATCATGCAGCTTCAACGAATCGCTGCTCTGCTTCTCTCGCTTACTCTCCTCACTTCGGGCGCCCTGGCACAATCGCCAAAACCGCTGCCCTATCTCGACCCCTCGCTCCCCACTCAACAGCGCGTCGACGACCTCGTCTCCCGCATGACCCTTGACGAAAAGGTCGCGCAACTCATCAACACCACCCCTGCCATCCCCCGCCTCAACGTTCCCGCCTATGACTACTGGAGCGAGGGCCTCCACGGCATCGCCCGCTCCGGCTACGCCACCCTGTTCCCCCAGGCGATCGGCATGGCCGCCACTTGGGACGCGCCCCTCATCAACCAGATCTCCACCACCATCTCCACCGAGGCCCGAGCCAAGTACAACGAAGCCGTCCGCCACGACGTCCACTCCATCTACTACGGTCTCACCATCTGGTCCCCGAATATCAACATCTTCCGCGATCCACGCTGGGGCCGCGGCCAGGAGACTTACGGCGAAGATCCCTTCCTCACCAGCCGCCTCGGCGTCGCCTTCGTCAAAGGCCTTCAGGGCGACAACCCCACCTACTTTAGGACCATTGCTACCCCCAAGCACTACGCCGTCCACAGCGGGCCCGAGTCCACCCGCCACAGCGCGAACGTCGACCCGACTCCGCACGATCTCTGGGACACCTATCTCCCCGCCTTCCGCGCCACCATCACTGAGGGCAAGGCGTATTCCATTATGTGCGCGTATAACGCCATTGATAACTACCCCGCCTGCGCCAATAAGATGCTCCTCCAGACAATTCTCCGCGGCGACTGGGACTTCCAGGGCTTTGTCACCTCCGACTGCGGCGCCGTCGACGACTTCTACAAGTCAAATGCCCACCACACCTCGCCCGATAAGGACTCCGCCGCCGTCGCCGGCATAGAGGCTGGGACCGATACGAATTGCGGCCGCACCTATCTCGCCCTTACCGATGCCGTGAAGAAAGGCCTTATTACCGAAGCGGCGCTCGATGTCTCCCTCAAACGCCTCTTCCTTGCCCGCTACCGTCTCGGTCTCTTCGATCCTCCCGAGAAGATGCTCTACTCCAAGGTTCCTTTCTCTGATGTTGGCGCACCTGAACACGCGGCTCTCGCTGTGAAGGCCGCCCGCGAGTCCATGGTGCTGCTTAAGAACAGCAACAACACCCTGCCTCTCGCGCCCGCAAAGATCAAAACCATCGCCGTCGTTGGTCCCAACGCCACTGAACTCTCCGCCATCGAGGGCAACTACAACGCCGTCCCGAAGGATCCCGTGCTTCCCCTCGACGGCATCATCAAGCAATTTGCCTCTGCCAAAGTGCTCTACGCACAGGGTTCCCCCTACGCCGAAAATGCATCCATTGTTATCCCCCGTACCCAGTTCCGCACCGCTTCCGGCTCAAACGAGGAAGGCCTCAAAGCCGAATACTTCAACAACGATTCATTGAGCGGCACCCCCGCGATCGTCCGCACCGACAAGCAGATTGACTTCGACTGGAACTCGACCTCGCCCGACCCCTCCAAGCTTGATCCCAAGGCCTTCTCCGTCCGCTGGACCGGCACCCTTCAGGTCCCCGCGCCCGGCGACTATGAGGTCACAGGCATGCTCGCCCACTGCTACCCGTGCAACAACGCCGAACACTACACAATCCGCTTCGACGGCAAGGACATGCTCGCCTTCCAGGTCAGCGAGGACAAGGCCCAGCACGGCTCCACAACGACCGCCGTTAAGCTCCACTTTGAGGACACCCAGCCCCACACCTTCGAGGTCACCTACTCCCACCGCGCCCGACTCTTCGGTGCCGGCCTCTCCCTCGAGTGGACCCCTCCGGTCGAACCCCTCCGCACGCAAGCCCTCGACATCATCAACAAATCTGACGTAGTCCTGGCCTTCGTCGGCCTCTCGCCTAATCTTGAGGGCGAAGAGATGCCTGTCCACATTCCCGGCTTCTCCGGCGGCGACCGCACCGACATCACCCTTCCCGCCGCACAGCAACAGCTCCTCGAAGCCGCCAAGTCCTCCGGGAAACCACTCGTTGTCGTTCTCATGAACGGCTCCGCCCTCGCCGTTAACTGGGCGCAGCAAAACGCCGACGCCATCCTCGAAGCCTGGTATCCCGGCGAAGGCGGCTCCCAGGCCATCGCCGAAACTCTCGACGGTGCGAACAATCCGGGCGGCCGCTTACCTGTCACCTTCTACGCCAGTCTCGATCAACTTCCGCCATTCGAAGACTACTCCATGGCCAACCGCACTTACCGCTATTTCAAGGGCAAACCCCTCTACGGATTCGGCTACGGACTCAGCTACACGACCTTCACCTATGCGAAACTCAAGCTCTCCACCGCCACGCTTCACGCCGGCGACACTCTTACCGTAGAAGCCGACGTCAAAAATACCGGCAAGCGCGCTGGTGAAGAGGTTGCAGAACTCTACCTGATACCACCCCACACCGACGTCTCCCCGAACCAGGCTCTCGACGGCTTTACTCGCGTCCAGCTCGCGCCTGGCCAGACCAAGCACATCACCTTTACCCTCGACCCACGCACACTTTCTCAGGTTGACGACAAAGGCATCCGCGCCGTCACTCCTGGCAGCTACCGTATCGCCGTCGGCGGCGCGCAACCCGCCGAAAACACCAGCCAAACCGCCGCCTTCACCATCGAAGGCACGCGAGAGCTTCCACGCTAATCCAGAGATATAGAGATTTGTAGCTTTGGAAGGACTAATTTAGGAAATATTAGTATCCCAATTTGTAGCTATAGAAGATCTAATTAGCTGAACATTTCCTGTCTCGACGCAATTTTCTTTGGAATACAAGGCCGTCAAGGACTCCATGCGACTTCACCGCACCCCCAGCCTACTATTGCTTGTCAGTCTCGCAGTGATCTCCGCGCACGCAGAGACGGGAGCGGAAGGCTGGCTGCGTTATGCTCCCCTCACCGACACTGCTGCGGCAGGCTATGCCACCCTGCCCAGCCAAATCGTCGTCCTCGGCAACACCCTAACCGATCAAGCCGCCGCTAACGAACTCCAGCGCGGACTCACTTCCATGCTGGGACGCACCTTCACCGTCTCTCGCCAGACGGGAGACGACGCCAGCGCCATCGTCATCACCAACTTGGCCACTCTGAACAAAGCCTTCGCCAGCTCCGGCGACAAACTCCCGCCCGAGTCCTACATCCTCGGCCCAAAGACTGAAGGGACGTCCCGTCACTTCATCATCCTCGGTGCCGACCCGCGAGGCGAACTCTACGGCGTCTTTCATCTCCTCACGCTTGTGGGTACCGAACAACGCCTGCCGACGAAACCCACCACTGAATCTCCGTCGTCGTCCATCCGCTGGGTCAACCAGTGGGACAATTTCAACGGCACCATCGAGCGCGGCTACTCAGGCCGCAGCATCTTCTTCGACGCGGGCCATGTCCGCGCCGACCTCACCCGCGTCCACGATTACGGCCGGTTCCTCGCCTCCATCGGGATCAATGGCATCACGGTCAACAACGTCAACTCCGACCTCCGCACCCTCGAACCTGAGATGATTCTGGAGTTCGCCCGCATCGCCGACCAGCTTCGTCCCTGGGGGGTCCGGATGTCGCTGGCAGTTGATCTTTCGAGCCCTCAGGTCGTCGGGCATCTTCCCACTTTTGATCCCGTTGACCCTACTGTGATCGCGTGGTGGAAGGCTAAAGTTGACGAGATCTACAAGGCCATCCCGGACTTCGGCGGCTTTGTTATCAAAGCTGACTCCGAAGGGCGACTTGGGCCGTCGAAGTACGGACGTACGCCAGCCGAGGCGGCCAATGCAGTTGCCCGCGCGCTAAAACCTCATGGCGGGGTCGTGCTATATCGAGGATTCGTTTACAACAATCATCTGGACTACAACGACCTCAAAGCTGATCGCGCCCGCGCCGGCTATGACAACTTCCATGCGCTCGACGCGAAGTTCGAATCGAACGTGGTCATTCAGGTTAAGAATGGGCCTATCGATTTTCAGGTTCGCGAGCCTGCGTCACCCCTATTTGCGGCGCTTCAACACACTTCGCAGGCAATTGAGTTGCAGATCACGCAGGAGTATCTCGGGCAGCAGCGACATATGGTCTTTCTCGTTCCGATGTGGAAGGCCACGCTCGATACAGATATGCGCGCCGACAACGTAAGTACTCCGGTGAAGGAGATCGTTGAGGGTAAATCCTTCCATCAGCCACTCGGGGGATTTGTGGGAGTTGCCAACGTTGGGCTCGACACAAACTGGATGCATCACCCCATGGCCATGGCCAATCTCTACGGCTTCGGCAAACTCGCCTGGAACCCCAACCTCACCACCGACGAGATCCTCGACACCTGGACCCGCCAAACCTGGGGCAACAACCCCACCGTCGTCTCCACCATCAATGAACTCCAACGCCACTCCTGGCACACCTACGAGCAATACACCGGCAACCTAGGCATCGGCACCCTCACCAACATCCTCGGCTACCACTTCGGCCCCGGCATCGAATCCGCCGAGCGCAACGGCTGGGGCCAATGGTTCCGCGCGGATGCGCAAGGAATTGGAATGGACCGCACCGTAGCCACCGGCACCGGCTACATCGGCCAATACCCACCCGAACTCGCCAAGGTCTACGAAGACGTCAACACCTGCCCCGACGATCTCCTCCTCTTCATGCACCACGTCCCCTACACGCACGTCCTGCATGACGGAAAAACCGTAGTCCAGTACGTCTACGACGCCCACTACGAAGGCGCCGCCACCGCGCAAACCTACCCCCACGCTGGCAAACCCTCCACGGCCTCATCGACGACGACCGCTACAACGAAACCCTCAAGCTCTTCACCTACCAGGCCGGACACGCCATCGTCTGGCGCGACGCCGTCACCCACTGGTTCCAGAAAGAATCCGGCATCCCCGACAAGCAAGGCCGCGTCGGCAACTACCCCAACCGCATCGAGGCCGAAAACATGACCGCCGAGGGCTACACTCCCGTTGACGTTAAGCCCTGGGAGACCGCCTCCAACAGCAAAGCCGTCGTCTGCAACCAACCCACTGGCTGCACCCTCACCACCAAACTCGACAGACCCGCCGGCACCTACAACGTCATCGTCCAGTACTTCGATTACTGGTCTGGCAAATCCAAATTCTCGCTCGACCTCAACGGACAACCCATCGGCAACTGGATCGCTGACGACATCCTTCCACCCGCACGCGCCGAAGACCAACCCAACGGCGATACCAGCACCCGCATCACCTTCCCCAACATCACCCTCAAACCCGGCGACACCCTAACCCTCCACGGCACCCCCGACAACACTGAACCCGCGCCAGTCGACTACATCGAAATTACGAAGCAGTAGACTCACTCAGACCATGAAAATCACCGCCGCCAAACTCATCATCTGCTCCCCCGACCGCAACTTCGTCACCCTCCGCATCGACACCGACGAAGGCATCTACGGCCTCGGCGACGCCACCCTCAACGGCCGCGAGCTGGCCGTCGCATCGTACCTCCAAGACCACATCCTCCCCTGCTCTCATAGGCCGCGACCCCTTCCAGACCGAAGACATCTGGCAGTATCTCTATCGCGGAGCCTACTGGCGGCGCGGCCCCATCACCATGTCCGCCATCGCCGCCGTCGACGTCGCCCTCTGGGACATCAAGGGCAAGGCCCTCAACACCCCCGTCTACAACCTCCTCGGCGGCCAGTCCCGCCAGGGCTGCCTCGTCTACACCCACGCCAACGGCGCCGACATCGCCGAAGCCCTCGACTCCGTCCGCAAGCACATGGACGAAGGCTACCTCGCCGTCCGCGCGCAGGCCGGAGTCCCCGGCGTCGCCTGCAGCTACGGAGTCCCCAAGGCCGGCAAACCCTACGAACCCGCCGAGCGCGGGCTTGCCCTCCGAGTCCCTCTGGTCATCCGAACGCTACCTCAACTTCGCCCCGCAAGCTCTTCGAAAAACTCCGCGTCGAACTCGGCCCCGACGTCCATCTCCTCCACGACGTCCACCACCGCCTCACTCCAATCGAAGCCGCGCGCCTCGGCAAAGCCCTCGAGCCCTACCATCTCTTCTGGCTCGAAGACCCCTGCCCGGCCGAACTACAAGCCAGCTTTGAGCTCATCCGCAAACACACCACAACACCCATCGCCGTAGGCGAAGTCTTCAACTCCATCTGGGACGCCCACGACCTCATCCGCCACCAACTCATCGACTACATCCGCATGACCATCGTCCACGGCGGCGGCATCACGCACGCAAAAAAGACCGCCGACTTCGCCGCCCTCTACAACGTCCGCACCGGATACCACGGCCCCACCGACGTCTCCCCCGTCACCATGGCCGCCGCGCTCCATCTCGGCCTCGCCATCCACAACTTCGGCATCCAGGAGCACATGCACCACTCGAAGCTCACCGACGAAGTCTTCCCCCACCACTACACTTTCAACGCCGGCTACATGCACCCCGGCGACGCCCCCGGCCTAGGCGTCGAGATCGACGAAACCCTCGCCGCGAAATATCCCTATCAACGCGCCTACCTACCCATCGCCCGCAAACTCGACGGCACTCTCACCGACTGGTAGCCGCACGCCGGAGACAACACAATGCATCCCGCACTCCGCTCGCTCCTCCTTCTCACCGCCGCAACAACCCCCAGCGTCTACGGCACAAACCACCCCTCAAACTCCGCAACCTCCGGCCGCATATTCTCCGCCCGCACCCTCACAAAAACGCCCCGCAAGGCGAGATCCCCCGCATGCCCGGCGACGGCGACGGCGCTTACAAGACCAACCACTACCGCGACCTCTTCGCCGAAGCGCGGCCACACGCCCGCAGAATCCTCCGCCAAAATCGAAAAAGCCTTCCAGCAGCTCTTCCACGGCGACGGCCAGTACGAGCGCCTCTACTTCGAAACCGGAGCCAACGCCAACGGCCCTCTCGCCTACATCACCGACTGGGCCAACAACGACGCCCGCACCGAAGGCATGTCCTACGGCATGATGATCGCCGTCCAGCTCGACAAGAAACGTGAGTTCGACGCCCTCTGGAACTGGGCCAACACGTACATGCTCGTCACCGACCCCAAAGAACCCCACCGTCGGCTACTTCGCCTGGTCGATGGCCACCGACAACAGCCCCCGCTCCACCGGCCCCGCACCCGACGGCGAAGAGTACTTCGTCATGAGCCTCTACTTCGCCGCGCATCGCTGGGGCAACGGCAAGGGCATCTACAACTATCAGGCCGAAGCCGACAAGATCCTCCGCGGCATGCGCCACCATCCCCGTCCTCAGCGGCACCACACCCTTCCGCATCCATCCCGACGACCCGCCCTTCCTTCCGCCAACCCACCCCTGGCCCAGCCCCAACAACGACGCCCGCCATAAAAGAGATGGCCGCCCGCGGCATCACGCCTCCCACCCCCACTCCCGCCCAACTCGAACGCATGCGCGCCCCGCGCACCGTCGTCGCCGGTCCCATGACCGAAGAAGCCCACACCATGATCCGCTTCGTCCCCGAAGGCGACGGCACCAGCGAAGGCTTCACCGACGCCTCCTACCACCTCCCGCCTTCTACGAGCTCTGGGCCCGCTGGGGCCCCGCAGAAGACCGCGCCTTCTGGGCCAAAGCCGCCGACGTCAGCCGCCAGCTCTTCTTCACCGTCACCGGTCCCGAAACCGCCCTCACCCCCGAGCGCTCTAACTTCGACATGTCCCCCGTCCTCGACCGCAACGGCAACCCCACAACCTTCGGCTACGACTCCTGGCGTTCCGTCAGCAACTGGTCCGTCGATTACTCCTGGTGGCACAAAGACCCTCGCGAAACCATCCTCAGCGACCGCATCCAGAAATTCCTCTTCACCCAGGGCATCGACACCTTCGTCGACCGCTACACTCTCGACGGCAAGCCGCTCTCCCAGCGCCACTCCACCGGCATGCTCTCCACGACCGCCGTCGGCAGCCTCGCCGCGACCCCCGGTCCCGCGCAGAAAGCCTTCGTCGACGCACTCTGGAACACCCCCATCCCGTACGGCGAGCAGCGCTACTACGATGGCATGCTCTACCTCATGAGTCTCATGCACTGCAGCGGAAACTTCCGCATCTGGGCCCCCAAATGATCAACACCCGGATCTTCCTGCACCTAGCCGCAGCCACGCTGCTCTTCAGCGCAGCGGCCCTGCAACCGCAAGCCTACGCATTAGGCGAAAAATCCCACATCTCTCCCACACCCATCCCCGGCGCCTTCGTCCTCGCAACCACAAGCACCGCTGCGCCACTCTACGTCGACAACGCCGACTGGCCCGGCGTCCAACGAGCCACCTCCAATCTTGCCTCTGACATCAATCAAGTAACCGGCCGCAGGCCCGAACTCCTCCACACCACCGGCAAGCAGCAGGACATCGTCCTCATCGGCACCATAGGCCGCAGCACCCTCATCGACCGTCTCATCGCGGAACACAAGCTCGAGGTCACCGCCATCCGCGGCCACTGGGAGACCTCCGTCACCGAAATCATCCCTCACCCATTCGCCGGCATCCGCTCCGCGCTTGTCATCGCCGGAGCCGACAAGCGCGGCACCATCTTCGCCATCTACGATCTCTCCGAGCAGATCGGCGTCTCGCCCTGGGCGTGGTGGGCCGACGTCCCCGTCCGCCACCAGGACGCGCTCTACGTCGCCCCCGGCCGCTATCTCCAGCCCGAGCCCCGCGTCCGTTACCGCGGTATCTTTCTCAACGACGAAGCCCCCTCCCTCACCGGCTGGGTCAACGAAAAATACGGCGGCTACAACCATCACTTCTACGAGCATGTCTTCGAGCTTCTCCTGCGCCTTAAGGCTAACTTCCTCTGGCCCGCCATGTGGAACTCCGCCTTCGCCGCCGACGATCCCTACAACGCCTCGCTCGCCGACGAGTACGGCATCGTCATGGGCACCTCCCACGAAGAGCCCATGATGCGCGCCGAAAAAGAGTGGACCCGCGGCAACTACGGCCCGTGGGACTACACCACAAACGCCAAAGCCATCGACGACTTCTGGCGCAAAGGAATGACGCGCGATAAAAACTACGAACAGGTCGTCACCCTCGGCATGCGCGGCGCCAACGACACTCCCATGTCCGCCGAAACCAACACCCAACTGCTGGAAAAAATCGTCGCCGACCAGCGCCAGATCCTCACCGAAACCGTCAACCCCGACATCACCAAAATTCCCCAGGTCTGGGCTCTCTACAAAGAGGTCCAGGGCTACTACGAAAAAGGCATGCGGGTCCCCGACGACGTCACTCTCCTCTGGTCCGACGACAACTGGGGCAACCTCCGCCGCCTCCCCACTCCCGAAGAACGCCAGCGCCCCGGCGGAGCAGGCATCTATTACCACTTCGACTACGTCGGCGGCCCGCGCTCCTACAAATGGCTCAACACCAATCCCATCCCCAAAATCTCCGAGCAGATGCACCTCGCCCTCGACTACGGAGCCGACCGCCTTTGGGTCGTCAACGTCGGCGACCTCAAGCCAATGGAGTTTCCCATCGAGTTCTTCCTCTCGCTCGCGCGCACCCCCGACCGCTGGGATCAGAACCATCTCGAAGAGTTCACCCAACTCTGGGCGACACGCGAGTTCGGCCCTGAACACGCCGCCGAAATCGCCGAGCTCATGTCGACGTACACAAAATTCAACGGTCGCCGCAAACCTGAGCTCATCGATCCCACCACCTTCTCCATTACTCAGGACCGCGAAGCCGAACGCATCGACGAAGAATGGCGCACTCTCACCGCGCGCGCCGAAAAACTCAATGCCCAGCTCCCCGCCTACCAGCAACCTGCCTTCTTCGAGCTAATCCTCTATCCACTCAAAGCCTCCGCCATCGTCACCGAGATGTACATCGCCGCCGGCCACAATCAGCTCTACGCCCGCCAGGGACGCAGCATCGCCAACCAGTACGCCGACCAGACCCGCGACCTCTTCGCGCAGGACGCCGCTCTCTCCGCCGAGTACAACCACACGCTCCTCGATGGCAAGTGGGACCACATGATGGACCAAACCCATATCGGCTACACCTTCTGGAACGAGCCTCCACTCAACGCCATGCCTGCCGTCCAGCAGGTACAGCCGCTCCCCGGCGCGCACATGCTCGTATTCCCTGAAAACTCGACTCCGTTCCGCCCGGCGCTGCCCGCATTTGATTTCATCAATCACCAGACCTATCGGATCGAACTCGCGAACCGCGGCATCGATCCTTACCAGTTCTCCGCCACACCCAGCTCCTCCTGGATTCGTATAAGCAAAACTCGGTGGCACTGTTAGCGCCGGCGATCGTCTCGACGTCAGCATCGACTGGGACCACCTACCTGATGGCAGACAACAAAAGCAGCATCGTCATAGCGCAGCAAGGGGAAGACACCGAGCGCCCCGTCACCGTCCAGGTCGAGGCCAGCAAACCTTCCTCGCTCTCCAACATCACTGGCTTCGTCGAAAGCAATGGAGTCGTCGCGATCGAAGCCGAACACTTCACCACCAAACGCGACTCCAACGGAGTCTCCTGGCAGAAACTCCCGAACTTCGGCGAGACCCTATCCGCCATGACGCCTTTCCCGTCTACCGCCCCCAGCAACACGAATCCCGACACCTCTGCCTGCATGGACTACCAGATGTACCTCTTCCACCCCGGAGACCATACTGTAGAGACCGTGCTCGCTCCCACGCTCAGCTTCGTCCCAGGCCGCGGCCTGCGCTTTGCGCTCGGTCTCGACAACGCTCCGCTCACCGTGCTCGACGCCTGGGCCAGCAACACGCAAGCCGACTGGGAAAAGGCCGTCAGCGACGGCGTCCATCGGGTCTACACCACCATTGCCATCGATCAACCCGGCCCACACACCCTCCATCTCTGCATGGTCGATCCCGCTATCGTCATTGAACGGCTCATCGTACGCACGAAACCATCGCGGCCCGCATTTCCGCGTACTACCACTCAGGAAGAAAGTTATCTCGGCCCACCGGAGAGCACTTACCGCCCGCCAACTGCGCAAAAGTAAGCCGACGCAGACACTCTCAGATGGCTTCGTTCTCGAGAGGTATGACGCTGCCGTCCTGTTGTTGCTGCGCCATCTGCTGCTGCCGAGTTGGCTGCGGTGGCTGCTCCGGCAGCCGCGTCGCCCTCTCCACTAGAATCGACCAATCCTCAGGCACTGGCAGTTCCTGGTCGAAGGAAGGAGTCCCGAGGCTCGGTGTCACCCGCACGGCCACGGTCAACTCGCTTGCCGCCCGTCCTCGAAAGATGCCATGGGTCGGCGGAACGTCGGCGTAGTCACGGCCGATCGCGGTACGAATGTGCCGATCCCCTGCAATCAGCCAGTTCGTCGGATCGAAGCCGACCCATCCGAGGGGTGGAATCAGCGCTTCTACCCACGCATGGGTCGCCGAACTGATCGACCGGTCCATATCGCTCTCGCCGTGAAACAGATAGCCGCTCACATACCTGCAGGGAATCCGCAGCTTCGACCGCACCAGCGCGATCATGATGTGCGCGAAGTCCTGACAAACCCCTGCCTTCGTACCGAGCGCGAGATCGATCGGCGAATCCACCTTCGTCGACTTGGGCCTGTAGTCGAAGTACTCGTAGATCTGCTGATTCAACTTATGCAGCACCATCAGCGGGTCGTCTCTGCGTCGCACATCGAAGTGCACGGCAAGCTCATCCAGCGCCGGCGTAGGTTCTGTGAACTCGCTCGGCAGCAGCATCTCCCAGTAGTCGCCCGCTCCACCGTCGCGTCGAGGTCCGCCCACGCATCCGGCGCCAGAAACGCGGGAATCTGCGCCGCGGGCTGCACCTCAACCAGCGACTCGGCAACAATCACCAACTGTCCATGCATCCCCGGAATATCGAAGTGGTGCACGTGATTCGCGAGATGGTCGCGATAGCTGAACACCCTGCACCGCGGACTCACCGAAAGATGAAACGTCAGGCAGCGCTGGTTCTGATCGCTGCGCGGATGCATCCGCGTCTCCATCATGCTCTCGCTCACCTGGTTGCTGTACAGAAACTTCGTCAGATGGCGAATCGAATAATACATAGCCCGTCCTCTTTCGACTTAACCGTGCCAGCGCAGCCTGAATCGAGTAGTCCACATACAACTCATAGATCGTCTCGTGAATGGCGCGGCACTGCGCCTGAATGCTTCGCAGATAGCCGACCACATCCTGGCTCAGAATCTCATCGACACTGCTGTAGCTCAGCGATGCCTGCAGCCTTCCACTGAGCCGCTGCAGAGCCTCAGCCCGGCTCTTGCCACTGTCTCCCTGGATCTTCTCCAGCGCACACTCCACGCTGTCGATCGAGAACCGCACCGAATGGGGAAACTCCTCATCCAGCAGAAGAAACTCGAAGATCTGTCATGGCGTCAGGTCCGCCGTATACACCTTGCAGTACGCCTCGAACGCCGTCGCCGAGCGCAGCAGTCCCATCCAGTCCAGATACTCATTGCCTTCGTCGATCCGTTCCGGATGCTCCCACAGATCTGCGTGATAAGCCTCCAGCAGCAACGCCGTCGCCGACGCGCGTTCGATGTACCGCCCCACCTGGATGAACTGCCAGCCCTCGCCGTGGTTCATCGTCGAGTCGGTAACGCCCTGAAACTGGTGCACCGCCTCCATCACCGACTGCAGGAACTCGCTTGGCCGCGCCAGCCCAGCCGCCAGCACCTCGGCCTGTCGTTCCATCTGCATCTCCGGCCGCGTCACCTGGAGATACAGGCTGTTCAGCCGGTGCCACTGCTCCGTCGAAATCTGCTCGCTCACATGCCGCGAGTTCTCCCGCGCAGCAATGATGCACGAAAGAATCGAAGCCTTGTTCTCCGTATCGAACGTCAATGCCTGCGTCAGCGCATACGGATCGCCCGTCCACTCGATGTCCTTCGGTCTGCCCAGCGCCTGCAGCACCCGTTGCCACCGCCGCTCTGCACTGGTCGCGCTCTCGTCCAGCATCAGGTTCAGGTTCACATCCAGCAGCCGCGTCGTATGCTCCGCGCGCTCAAGATACCGGCTCATCCAGTACAAACTATCGGCAACGCGTGACAGCATCGGCATCTCCTTTCACTGGCTCAGCACCCACGTATCTTTACTGCCGCCACCCTGCGATGAATTCACCACCAGCGACCCGCGCTTGAGCGCCACACGTGTCAGTCCACCCGGCACAATCGTCACCTTATCGCCGTAGAGCACATAAGGCCGCAGATCGACATGCCGCGGCTCCAGTTCGTCGCCGATCAGACATGGCGCCCGCGAGAACGAGATCGTCGGCTGCGCAATGTAGTTCCGCGGATCAGCCTCGATCTTCCGCGCAAACTCCTCTCGCTGCGCCTTCGTCGACTGCGGTCCGATCAGCATCCCATAGCCGCCGCTCTCTCCGACAGCCTTCACCACCAGCTTGTCGAGATTCTGCGAGCACATGCTGGCGTTCCTTCGGCCGGGTCGGCAGATACGTCTCCACATTCTTCAGAACCGGCTCTTCGCTCAGGTAGTACTTGATGATGTCCGGAACATACGCATACAGCGCCTTGTCATCCGCCACGCCCGTGCCGAACGCATTCGCCAGCGTTACGTTCCCCGCGCGATACGCATTGAACAGGCCCGCAACACCAAGGATCGAATCGCCACGAAACGCCAGCGGATCGATGAAGTCGTCATCCACGCGTCGGTAGATCACATCCACGCGCCGCAGACCGTTGGTCGTCCGCATGTAGACGACGTTGTCGTGCGTCACCAGGTCGCGGCCTTCGACCAGTTCAATACCCATCTGCCGCGCCAGATACGCGTGCTCAAAGTAAGCCGAGTTGAAGACTCCCGGCGAAAGCAGCACGATGTTCGGCTCCGGCCGGCCCTCCGGTGCAAGCGACCGCAACGTCCCCAGCAGCAGCTGCGTGTACTGCTCAATCGGCCGCACGTTATAGCTGCGAAACAACTCGGGAAAGATCCGCTTCATCACCCTGCGGTTCGTCAGCATGTAGCTCACGCCGCTCGGCACGCGGAGATTATCCTCCAGCACCACAAACTCGCCATTCTCCAGCCGGATCAGGTCTGTTCCGCAGACCGCGATGTAGACATTGCGCGGAACCTGCAACCCGGCCATCTGCCTGCGATAGTGCTTGCAGCTATAGACCATCTCTCGCGGAACGATTCCATCCTCAAGAATCCGACCCTCGTTATAGATGTCCTTCAGGAAGAGGTTCAGCGCCGTGATCCGCTGCGTCAGTCCGAGTTCTACCGTCGCCCATTCGGCTGCCGTGATGATGCGCGGCACGCAGGTCATACGGAAAGATCTTCTCCGTACCCTCCTCGCGGCCGTAGACCGTGAATGTAATGCCCTGATTCAGAAAGCTGAGGTCGGCAGCCTGCTTCCGCCGCTGCAGCTCTTCCAGTGGCAGTGCGGTGAAGTGCTCCAGCAGCGGTTGACAGTGGCGATGCAGATCGCCCGGCCCCGAAAACATCTCGTCGTAGGCATGGTCCAGCAGATAGTTTTTCAGTGCGGCGTGCTCGAACTGGGGGGACTGGGTTGGCTGCATTGGGAGCCTTGAGTATAGCGGCACAACGAAGAGGCACCAAACGCAATTCACTCCTTCCGTCGTCTGTCGGTCTACCAATTCAGCAATGTAGCGAAGCTGTTATTGCCAATGCCGCTGATTTTCAATGCTTTATGGCAGCATTTCACCGTATCTTCTTCTATTCCTTCGCACTTCGTCGGCCAGCATGAAGCTAACTAGGCTAAACTAGTAGAGACGCGCACTTTCCCCAAAAGCACATCCCTAAGCGCACAGACAGGACAAAAAAGCAGTGAGTAACTCAACCGCAGTTGCCGTTAAGCCCATCTTCAATATCGCCATCATCGCCCACGTCGATCATGGCAAGACCACTCTCGTCGACGCCATGTTGCGTCAGAGCGGTACCTTCCGCTCCAACGAGGCTCTCACCGACCGGGTCATGGACTCGAACGACCTCGAAAGAGAACGCGGCATCACGATCCTTGCCAAAAACACCGCTCTCTACTATCACGACAACAAGATCAACATCGTCGACACGCCGGGCCACGCCGACTTCGGCGGCGAAGTGGAGCGCGCTCTGAAGATGGTCGACGGCGTAGTCCTGCTCGTCGATGCGTCAGAGGGGCCACTACCCCAGACGCGATACGTTCTCTCGAAGGCACTCGAAGCCGGTTTGACCCCCATGGTCGTGATCAACAAGATCGACCGTCCCGACGCCCGTCCGCAGGAGGTTTTGAATGAGGTGTATGACCTCTTCATCGACCTCGACGCCGACGAGTCTGTGCTCGACTTCCCCGTGCTCTACACCAACGGCAAGCTCGGCACAGCGACCGCGGATCCTGCCGTCCCTGGCACGGATCTTCAGCCCCTCTTCGAGCAGATCATCACGACCATCCCCGTCGCCAAGGGAGAACCCGAGGGCGCAGTCCAGATCCTGGTTACCAACCTCGACTACTCCGACTACCTCGGTCGTCTCGCGATTGGCCGCGTCTTCAACGGCACGATGCGCACAGGCCAGGAGTACAGCGTCGCCAAGCTCGACGGCACCTTTACGAAGCACAAGATCACCAAGCTCTTCAGCTTCTCCGGCCTGAAGCGCACCGACATCGACGAGACACAGGTCGGTGACATCGTTGCTATCGCCGGCATCCCGGGCATCACGATTGGTGAGAGCTTCTGCGACGTCGAGAATCCGCAGCCACTGCCGCCCATCACCATCGATGACCCGACGATTGCGATTCAGTTCAACGTCAACAACGGTCCCTTTGCCGGACGCGAGGGCAAGTACGTCACCTCACGCAACCTGCGCGACCGCCTCGACAAGGAACTCCTCACCAATGTCTCGCTTAAGATGCAGGAGACAGGCTCACCCGACTCCTTCAAGGTACTCGGCCGCGGCGAACTGCAGCTCGGCATCCTCATCGAGATGATGCGCCGCGAGGGTTTTGAGATGATGGTCAGCCGTCCTGAGATCGTTACCAAACGCATCGACGATCAGCTGATGGAGCCGGTCGAACATCTCTCCATCGACGTTCCGGAGAACTTCGTCGGTACCGTTATCGAGCGCCTCGGACCGAGAAAAGGCGAGATGACGAAGATGGTGAATCACGGCTCTGGTCGCGTCCGCATGGAGTTTCGCATCCCCAGCCGAGGGCTGATCGGCTTGCGGTCGGAGATGCTTACGGAGACTCGCGGCACCATCATCATGAACTCCATCCTCGACGGCTACGTTGCGTACCAGGGTGAGATTCCACAGCGCACGTCGGGCGCTCTCATCTCCGATCGTCAGGGAACGACGACGGCGTACGCTCTCGAAGGGCTGCAGGATCGCGGTGTGCTCTTCGTCACTGATGGCGTTGAGCTGTACGAGGGCATGATCGTTGGCGAACACAGCCGCGACAACGATCTCGACGTCAACGCTGTTCGCGAGAAGAAGCTTTCGAATATGCGGGCGTCGGGTTCGGATGACGCTGTGCGCCTCGTCCCTTTCAAGCAGCTAACGCTGGAGCAGTGCATCGAGTTCATCGCGGACGACGAACTCGTCGAGGTGACGCCCAAGTCGCTTCGCATGCGCAAGAAGGTGCTTCAGGCGAATCGCCGTCCTCGCAAAGGCTCGAGTGCCGAGTAGGCGGATTTAATCTTCAATTTGATGGCTGAATCATTCTACGGAGTGGTTCAGCCCTTTTTTGCGATCAAAATTCGGGGTTGCGGAGCGTTTTTTTGCTTGTTTTGAGAGCAATTAAATCCGGCGTGGTGGAGGGCTGTTTTACTGGGGGTTTTGGGGTTTTGTGGTGCAGCGTGGTGGTAAATTTGTGGTGAATTTGTGGTGGATCGTGTCGTTATCGTGGTAAGAATGCGGCCGCTATTCCGGCTCTGAAATTTTGCCACAATTTTGAACTTTATTTTCGAGGCTTGCAGAATCGGGAATCTCCGGCTGTCCAGAGCAGGAAAAAGAGGCTGCGTGTTGGCAGCCTCTTTTTCTTGTTTCGCGAGTAGGTTCGAGATTATTTGTATTTTTTGGCAGCAGCAAAACGCTTGTTGACCTCATCCCAATTGACAGTGTTCCACCAGGCCGCGAGGTAGTCGGGGCGGCGGTTCTGGTACTTCAGGTAATAAGCGTGCTCCCAGACGTCGTTGCCGAGAATGGGGTAGCTGCCCTGGGAGATCGGATTGTCCTGGTTGGCGGTGGTGACGATTTTCAGCTTTCCGCCGACGAAGATGATCCAGCCCCAGCCCGAGCCGAACTGCTTGGCGGTGGTCTCATTGAATTGTTTCTTGAAGTCTTCGAAGTTGCCGAAGTCGGCCTTGATCTGGGCCGCGATGTCGCCGCTGGGCTCACCACCCCCTTTGGGCTTCATGATCTGCCAGAACATGGTGTGGTTGACGTGGCCGCCGCCGTTGTTCTGGACGACCTTGCGGACGTCTTCGGGGACTTCTGCCAGGTTCTTGAGGAGCTCTTCCGGAGATTTTTTACCGAGTTCGGGGTGCTTCTCCACGGCTCCATTGAGATTCGTGACGTAGGCCTGGTGGTGCTTGTCGTGGTGGAGCTTCATGGTTGCTTCGTCGATGTGGGGCTCAAGCGCCGCGTAATCATAGGGCAAAGGGGGTAGTTCGTAGGCCACAGTAGTTCTCCTGTCGTTGTTGGTTATGTCAGCCAGGAGCGTCCTGACCGGCTCATACTCTTCGATGCCGCCCCGGCTTTGCACGATGCATTTGGAGCGGGGCGTCGACCTCCAAAATCATAACGCACCGGCATTATTCATGATTCTTTCTCGCGGGTATGCATCACATGGCGGGTTTTGCGCTCTAATAGTACGAATGAGCAATCTGAGCGCTGCCTATCGATGGCTGGAAGACGACGGACCCGCGTTCGGGGCTCCTGGTCTGGACCCACGCTGGACCTCGAGTGAGAAAGACACGGTGTCGACCGCGTACGCGGCATCGAGCCGGGTCTGGTTTACTGTCTCGCATGGGACGTTGAACGAGATCTACTATCCCACCATCGACCGTCCGCAGACGCGTGACATGGAACTGTTGTTCAGCGATGGCGAGACGTTCCTCCATGAAGATAAGCGCGATCTGGATTATGACTTTCACTACATCGACAACACCGCACCTGCCGTACGGGTGACCGCAAGCGATCTGAATGGGCGGTACACGGTAACGAAGGAGTTCATCACCGACCCGCACCATCCGGTGGTGTTGATGAACGTCAAGATCAGCGGGGATGAGGAGATTCTGTCGCGGTTAAAGTGCTATGCACTGCTGGCTCCGCATTTGAACGGCGGTGGAGCTGGGAACTCGGCGCGATCGATCGATGTGGCGGGGCGGCGGTGCCTGCTCGCATGGAAGGGCGGGACCATGCTGGCGATGGGCGCAGACTGCGGGTTCAGCCGCTCGTCGTGCGGGTATGTGGGGACCAGCGACGGCTACCAGGATCTGTGCACGGACATGAAGATGACCTGGCAGTTCGGCCAGGCGCTGAATGGCAATATCGCGGTGATGGGGGAGATCGATGTTGCGGCGAATCGCGAGTTCACTATCGCGATCTCGTTTGGCGATGGAAACCACGCGGCGATTGCACAGTTGATGCAGACTCTTGCAACTCCATACGAGGAACACCAGCGGCGCTTTCTGCTGCAGTGGACACGGTCGATTTCGCCCCCGAAGCTGTCTTCGGCGGCGAAGGATGGCGGCAAACTGATGCGGATCAGCCATAACGTGCTGCTGACGCATGAGGACAAGACGTATTCGGGCGCGTTTATTGCGTCGGCTTCGATTCCGTGGGGTGCTACGAAGGGAGACACGGACCTGGGCGGCTACCATCTGGTGTGGACGCGCGACATGGTGCAGACGGCCACGGCTCTGTTGGCGTGCGGACGGACGGACACTGCGATGCGGGCACTGGTGTATCTGGCCTGTACGCAGCGGACGGACGGCAGCTTCGCACAAAACTTCTGGATCGACGGTACACCGTACTGGACTGGCATTCAGCTCGATGAGGTTGCGTTTCCGATCATGCTGGCGTGGCGGCTGTGGAAGATGGACGGGCTGGGCGAATTCGACATCTTTCCGTTTGTCGAACGTGCTGCGGCGTTTCTGGTTCGCTATGCTCCGGTGACGCAGCAGGAACGCTGGGAGGAGACGGCGGGATATTCGCCATCGACGCTGGCCGCTGTGATTTCTGCATTGGTATGTGCGGCCGACATTGCCCGGGCGCGTCAGGCGTCGGAGCTGGGCAGCTATCTGGAGACGTACGCGGACTGGATTGAAGCGCACCTGGACGAGTGGACCACGACGACAGAGGGAGTGCTGCTTCCGGAGATCAAATATCACTACATGCGGATACGGCCACCGGCCGAGGGTGAACCGTTTTACAATCCCCAGCTTCCCCCTGGGTGTATCCATATCAACAATCGCGAGCCGGGAGAGCAGAGCGACTTCGAAGCGCGCGAGGTGGTTGACGGCGGCTTTCTTGAACTCGTGCGGTACGGCATTCGTCGCGCTGACGATCCGTTGATCGTCGATTCGCTGAAGGTCGTCGACCATTGCCTGAAGAGGGAGACGCCGTTCGGCGCTTGCTGGCGGCGATATAACCACGATGGGTATGGCCAGAAAAAAGATGGCGACGCCTACAACGGCTCGGGCCAGGGCCGCTCGTGGCCAATCCTGACGGGCGAGCGTGGACACTATGAGCTGGCCGCCGGGCATGACTATTCCGCGCATATCAAGGCGATCGAGATGTTCAGTTCGACGGGTGGGATGCTGCCCGAACAGGTTTGGGACTATGCCGATATCCCCTCGAAGAAGATGTACTGCGGGCGTTCGGCGGGCTCGGCGCAGCCGCTGGTGTGGGCTCATGCGGAGTATCTGAAGCTGCTGCGGTCGGCTGCTGATGGGCGTGTGTTTGACCGAATCTCGGTCGTGGAGGCACGCTACGGCGTTGCGGCAGGCAAGCGCACGTTTACCAACCATATCGAGATCTTCGAAGTTACACGGCCTGTGTCCGCGATCTTCTCCGGATATACGTTGCGCATCGTCGACCGCGATCATTTTCGAATCGTTTACACGTTTGACAACTGGGTAACAACGCTCTCGCTGGATGCACGTTCGGTCGGATATCCGGGTTCGTTTGTGGATATTCCCACTACCCCCGATCAGATGGGCAACATCATCTTTACGCTGGCGTGGCCGGGACAGAACCAGCAGGAGCGCTGGCTGGGTAGAAATATCGATGTGTCCGTGAATCCGCTGCCGGAGTCTACGTAACGGTAGAGTGCAGCGAGCCTGGTGCATGGATGCGGCGGGCCCCTCTGGCTAGTACACTGTCATAGTTCGACCAAAATTCTCGAGATTCTGTAACGCCCGATGCGGCCGAGTCTCTTCACCAGCAAAGGAAAAGGCATGAGCGAATCACAGGAATCAAAGCAGCAGGAACTGGATCAGCTTTCTATCAACACCCTCCGCTTTCTCGCCGTCGACGCTGTTGAAAAAGCCAAGTCCGGTCATCCGGGCGCCCCACTTGGTTGCTCGCCGATTGCTTATCTGCTGTATCACAAGGTGATGAAGCACGATCCTTCGGACCCGAAGTGGATCGACCGGGACCGCTTTATCCTGTCGAACGGTCACGCGTCGGCGCTGCTGTATGGTTCGCTGCATCTCTCCGGCTACGATTTGCCGATGTCGCAACTGGAACAGTTCCGGCAGTACGGTTCGCATACGCCGGGGCATCCCGAGTATGGCGACACGCCGGGGGTCGAGGTTACGACCGGGCCGCTTGGCCAGGGCTTCGGCATGGCAGTGGGAATTGCAACGGCGGAGAAACATCTGGCAGCGATATATAACCGTGACGAATTCAAGATTGTCGATCATCACACGTATGTCTTATGTGGCGATGGCGACCTGATGGAAGGCATTTCGCACGAGACGGCTTCGCTGGCCGGGACGCTGGGGTTGGGCAAGCTGATTGTGTTCTATGACGACAACCTGATTTCGCTCGATGGGCCTACGGAACTCTCTTTTACCGAAGATGAGACGAAGCGGTTTGAGGGGTATCACTGGCATGTGCAGCATGTCGCGGACGGCAACGATCTGGTTGCGATTGAGAAGGCGATCCTTGCGGCGAAGGCGGAGACGACGCGGCCTTCCCTGATCCGGGTGCGGACGGTGATCGGCTATGGCAGTCCGAAGGCGGGAACCAACAAGGCGCATGGCGAGGCGCTTGGGGCAGAGGCTGTTAAGGCGACAAAGAAGAATCTGGGCTGGCCTGAGGACAAGACCTTTTACGTTCCCGACGAGGCGCGTGCCAACTGGGAGAAAGCCAAACCAAAGGGCAAGAAAGAGCACGAAGCGTGGACGGCGAAGTTTGAGAAGTACAAGAAGGCGTATCCCGAGCCCGCGGCGGAGTTTGATCGCGTCGTCAACGCCAAGATGACGGATGGGTGGGAGAAGAAGATTCCGACCTTCCCGACCGACAAGCCGATGGCGACGCGTAATGCCGGACAGGCTGTGATGCAGGCGATTGAGAACGTTGTGCCCGAACTGTTCGGCGGTGCGGCCGACCTGACCACTTCGACGAAGACAATTTTCAAAGATTCACCGAGTTTTCATGTTGATCCGAAGGGCCGTAACGTCTTCTTCGGTGTGCGCGAGTTTGGCATGATGGCGATGGTGAATGGGATGGCCGCTCATGGCGCATTGATCCCGTTTGGTTCGACGTTCTTTATCTTCTCGGATTATTGCCGGCCTGCCCTGCGATTGGCTGCGTTGATGGGAGTGCATTCGCTGTTCGTCTTTACGCATGACTCGGTTGGATTGGGTGAGGATGGACCGACCCACCAGCCGATTGAGCAGCTGATGGGCCTGCGAATGATTCCGCATTTCACCGATTTTCGTCCTGCAGATGCGAACGAGACTGCTGCTTGCTGGCAGCTTGCGCTGGAACGGAAGAGCCCGAGTTTTATGGCGCTTTCGCGGCAAGATCTGCCCGTGCTCGATGCTAAGACCGCCCAGGAAGGTGCTCGCAAGGGTGCTTATCAGCTCTCATCGGACGGCAAGGACATCATTCTGATTGCGACCGGCTCCGAGGTTTCGGTTATCGTGAAGGCCGCCGCGGAGTTAAAGGCCGCCGGGATCAATGCGACTGTGGTCTCGATGCCGAGCTTCAAGATCTACGAGGAGCAGACGGATGCTTATAAGAATGGCCTGATGCCGGAGAACACGCCGAAGCTGGCAGTCGAAGCGGGCGCGACGTTGGGTTGGTATAAGTACGTCGGACATAACGGCGGCGTGATTGGGCTGGATCGATTTGGAGCTTCAGCCCCAGGTGCGATCGCACTGGACAAGCTGGGCATCAACGTAGCGAACGTAGTGGAGCTGGCAAAGAAACTGGTGAAGAAGTAGAGGCTGGGCATCGATGCGATGCGTCGCTGACGTTTCTCTCCCAACTAATACCTTTCGATTCTTCGCGCCAGGCGACGTATGAAGATAGCGTGCCTCCCGAAGGCGATTGGGGTTATTTGGATTTTCAGCGGCAGGCACTGCTCAGGTACTTCAGGGGACGGGGATGACGCAGGACGAGGCGAAGCTGCTGGTCGCAAAACGCGCAGTTGAGTTCGTTGAGGATGGAATGACGGTTGGGCTGGGTACGGGCACGACTGCGACGATGTTCATCCGCGAACTGGGCGCTCGTGTGCAGCAGGGACTGAAGATTCGCTGTGTGGCGTCGAGCGATGCAAGCCATGAGCTTGGTTTGTCGCTGGGTATGGACGTGAAGACTCTGAACGAACTGCCGGAGCTGGATTTGTATGTCGATGGCGCGGATGAGGTTGGGCCGGGGCTCGCTCTGATCAAGGGCGGAGGCGGCGCGTTGCTCCGGGAGAAGATCGTAGCCAGCGCGGCGGACGAGTTTCTGGTGGTGGTGGACTCGACGAAGTTAGTGAAGCAACTCGGGAAGTTTCCGCTGCCGGTGGAGGTCGTGAAGATGGCGCTGCCAATAGTTGAGCCGAGACTGGCCGCGCTGGGACTCAATCCGAAACAGAGGAAGGCGAAGAGCGGGGACGGGCCCTATCTGACGGACGAACGAAATTACATCCTGGACTGCGCTTGCGGGGTAATCGATGACCCCGAGGTGCTGGCTGCGGAGATTCGCGGAATTGTAGGCGTGGTAGAGCATGGGCTGTTTCTGGGAATGGCGAGCACTGGCGCTGGTGGCGGGAGAGGATGGCGTGACCGAGCATAGGGCGTAAGTCCGGCGGGGATCCCTGCATCGCTGCGCTCGTGCACCGCGTCATATAAACATATGGCTAACTCAACACAGACACCGCAAAGAGTTTGGTTTATTACGGGAGCGTCGACGGGCTTCGGGCGGATGCTTGCCGAGCAGACTCTGCGAGCTGGACATAAGGTCGTTGCTACTGCGCGCAAGCCTGAGCAGATTGCGAACCTTGGTGATGAGTACTCTGACCGCTGTCTTGTGCTCCCGCTGGATGTGACGAATCAGGCTCAAGTCGATTCTGCTGTGGAGCAGACTATTGCGCGTTTCGGCCGGGTGGATGTTCTGGTGAACAACGCGGGCTACGGCGTTGCAGGCGCGATTGAAGAGGTCTCCGAGGCGGAGTTTATGCCGATGTTCGAGACCAACGTCTTCGGTTTGCTGCGGGTGACGCGCGCTTTTCTGCCGCATCTTCGCAAGCAGCGTAGCGGCCACATCCTCAATCTCTCGTCGATCGGTGGCCTGGTCGGTGAGCCCGGGCATCGGCTTCTACAACGCCACGAAGTTTGCGGTCGAGGGTATATCGGAGTCGCTGGCTGCTGAAGCTTGGTCCGCTGGGAGTTCGAGTAACGATCATCGAGCCGGGGCCGTTTCGCACTGATTTTCTTGGCCGTTCGGGAGTGGTGGCAAAGAGGCGGATCGCCGACTATGACAACACCGCCGGCAATATGCGCAAGTACTTTGCCGAAAATGACGGCAAGCAGAAGAGGTGATCCGCTTCGGGCGGTGCGCGCGATGATGGAGGTAGTGGAGTCGCCGAATCCTCCGCTGCGTTTGCTGCTGGGCGCGAGCGCGCTGCAACGGTTGCGTGGCAAGTTGGATAATTGGGAGAAAGAGATTGCTGCATGGGAACCGGTAACCGTCGGCGCAGATTTTCCGGAGGGTGAGTGAGTTCCTCCTCCTCTCTCTATAAGTTTGACAACCGCGAGGCCGCGGTCGCTCCAGGGATAATAAGCGACCTCCTTCGCATCATCTAAACAGCTTAGGGATGAGCCACTTCAACTCGACGCACACGCTGCATAAGGAAGGAAATACTTTATGGAATTGGGAATCATTGGTCTCGGCAAGATGGGCTTCAACATGGCGGAACGTTTGCGTCTTGCAGGCCATAAGGTTGTCGGCTTCGACTTCAATAAGGACGCGACCGCAAAGCTGACAGCGGCGGGATCGCTGGGCGTCAATTCGCTCGTGGATCTGGTGAAGAATCTCGCTGCGCCGCGTGCGATCTGGATCATGGTTCCATCAGGTGATCCGGTGGACCAGACGATTGCAAGATTGGAACCGCTGATGCAGAAGGGAGACACGTTCATCGATGGAGGCAACTCAAACTATAAGGACACGCAGCGCCGCCATGCGGAACAGACGAACAAGGGTTTTCATTATGTGGACTGCGGTACGTCGGGAGGGGTGTGGGGACTGAAGGAGGGTTACAGCTTGATGATCGGCGGCGACAAGGAGCCGATCGAGCGGCTGACGCCGATCTTCGAGACGCTGGCTCCGGCCAAGGATAAGGGATGGGGACGCGTCGGGCCTTCGGGCGCCGGGCACTTCGTCAAGATGGTGCACAACGGAATTGAGTACGGACTGATGCAGGCGTATGCAGAAGGATTCTCGATCCTGCATGCGAAGACTCCACTGAACCTCGACCTGCCGCAGATATCGAAGATATGGCAGAAGGGTTCTGTGGTGCGTTCGTGGCTGCTGGACTTGACTGCGGATGCGCTGGCGAAGAATCCTAAGCTGGATGGACTGGAGGCGTTTGTTCCAGACTCTGGTGAGGGTCGCTGGACAGTGACGGAGGCGATCGACCTGAATATTTCGGCGCCGGTGATCACGGAATCGCTGATTCGCCGGCTGCGCTCGCGCGAGGAGAATAACTTTACCGATCGCATGATCTCGATTATGCGCGGCGCCTTCGGTGGCCACGACGTGAAGAAGTCGTAGCCCAAAACGAATTGCAGCGGAAGTTGCATCGAAAGCTCGAGAGGTGATGAATATGCCGACCATGGAAAGCAGCGTTCTACCCACTACTATCACTGAGCAGGCGGAACGTACGCCCGACCCCTGCATCGTCGTGATCTTCGGAGCCTCGGGCGACCTTACCAAGCGGAAGCTTCTGCCGGCGCTCTATCACCTGGAGCAGTCGGGGTTGCTGCCCAAAGACTTCGCGGTCGTGGGCGTTGCCCGGCGGCCGCTTGAGCAGAGCTTCGCTCCGGATATGAAGGAGGGCATCGTCAGCGGCGGCGGCGTCGAGATCGACGATGCGAAGCTTGACCCGTTTGTGAACCGCGTCAAATATCACGCGATGAACTTCGATGATGCCTCGGGCTATGAGGCACTGAAAAAGATGCTTGCCGACATGGACGCGCAGTACGGCACGAAAGGAAACCGTCTCTTCTACCTTGCAACCGCGCCGGAGTACTTCTCCGACATCGTCAGATTTCTAGGCGAACATTGCATGGCCAGACCAGCAGATTGTGGCGACGGTAAAAATTGGGTCCGCGTCATTATCGAGAAGCCGTTCGGTCATGATCTGGAGTCGGCCAAGGCGCTGAACGACGAGGTGAACAAGGTGTTCGGCGAAGACCAGATCTTCCGCATCGACCACTACCTCGGCAAAGAGACGGTGCAGAACATCCTGGTGTTCCGGTTCGCTAACGGCATCTTTGAGAACGTGTGGAACCGAAACTATATCGATCACGTGGAGATTACAGCCGCGGAGAGTATCGGCATTGAAGGCCGAGGGCCCGTTCTACGAGACGGCGGGCGCTCTGCGCGATGTGGTGCAGAACCACGTGATGGAGCTGCTGAGCTTTGTGGCAATGGAACCGCCGGTTTCGTTTGCCGCCGATGCGGTGCGCGCCGAGAAGGTGAAGGTATGGAAGGCCGTTCAGCCGATCCACCCAGCCGACACCGTTCGCGGACAATACGGGCCGGGCATCGTCGACGGCAAGCAGGTGGTGGGGTATCGCCAGGAGGACCGCGTCCATCCACGTTCGCAGACCGAAACGTACGCTGCGCTTCGACTGGAGATCGAGAACTGGCGTTGGGCAGGGGTGCCGTTCTACATTCGCGCGGGCAAGCGGCTGGCGAGGCGCGTCACCGAAATCAGCATCCAGTTCAAGCTGCCGCCGCTGCTGCTCTTCAAGGACGCACAAGGTAAGGGCGGCGAAGGCATCCGGCCGAACGTGCTCTCCATGCGGATACAACCTGATGAGGGGATTACGCTGCAGTTTGGCGCCAAGGTTCCAGGCCCGACGATGACGATCAGCAAGGTCAACATGGACTTCAGCTATGCGAAGGCTTTTGGCAAGTCTTCGGCGAACGGATACGAGCGGCTGCTGCTCGATGCGATGTTTGGTGATGCAACGCTGTTCGCTCACCGTGACGGAGTTGAAGCGACCTGGGCGCTGATGACGCCGATCCTGAAAGCCTGGGCCAACGATCCTATTCGCGATTTCCCCAATTACGCGGCAGGCACCTGGGGGCCAGCCACAGCAGACGCCATGATGAAGAGCGATGGCCGCAAATGGCGCAAACTCTAATCTTGAACAGATAGGACTCTATGCCTCGTCCAGTCACCATCACCTATCGCGTACTGCCCACACCTGAGGCGACTGCCCGAGCCGCTGCTCAACTCTTCCTGGATGCAGCGGTGAAGACCGCCACTGCTCGAGGTGTTGCGCGCATTGCAATCTCGGGCGGAACAACGCCGAAGTCGATGTTCGCGTTGCTGGCCAATCCCGCGGAGCCGTTTCTCAAGCAGGTTCCGTGGGACAAGATCGAGCTGTATTGGGTCGATGAGCGCTGTGTGCCACCGGACAATATTGAGTCGAACTATCGCATGACCAACGAGGCGCTGCTCTCGAAGGTGCCACTGCCCGCGAATCGGGTGCACCGGATGGAGGGCGAGCTTGAGCCGGAGGTTGCGGCGGCGCGGTATGAATCCACCATCCGCAACACGTTCAAGCTCGAGGGCGCGGAGACCCCTACCTTCGACCTGGTCCTGCTTGGCATGGGAGACGATGGTCATACTGCATCGTTGTTTCCACATACCGAGGCGTTGAACGAGCTGAGCCATATCGTTGTGCCAAACCATGTGCCGCAGAAGGATACATGGCGCATTACCTTGACCTGGCCGGTGATCAATCAGGGAAGAGAGGTAGCGTTTCTGATTGAAGGCGCGGGCAAGGCGCAGGTACTGCACGACGTTTTTCTTGGTCCCTATCAACCGGATACACACCCG
Source organism: uncultured Acidobacteriaceae bacterium (assembly GCA_963791735.1). GTDB lineage: Bacteria > Acidobacteriota > Terriglobia > Terriglobales > Acidobacteriaceae > Edaphobacter. The sequence goes on from CAWBTR010000001.1 coordinate 382,846, forward strand.
TCGCAGCTAATTCGTCCAGCGAGTGGGCAGCTTACCCTCTTGCTCGACGCAGCCGCAGCAGCTAAGCTGCCAACACCGGCGAATTCCGATTCTACCGGCACACTGGAGCTTCGATGATCCTCGCTGGCGATGTGGGTGGAACCAAGGTTCATCTTGCGCTGTACAACTTTGCAAATGGCAGGTTGCAGCCGATCCGTGACGAGAAGTTCCCGGCGCACGAGTTCGCCAGCCTCGACGATGTGGTCAACAAGTTTCTTACGATCTGTAATGAGAAGAGGGATGGGATTTTTGCGGCTTGCTTTGGTTGTCCTGGGCCGGTTCGCGATGGGCGGTTGAAGCTGACGAACCTGCCGTGGATCCTGGATACGCGCGACCTGGTTAAGTCGCTTGGGATCCAGCATATTTTTTTGATCAACGACCTGGAAGCGAATGGGTATGGCATCCCCGAGCTTGCACCGGAAAGCATCTTCACGCTGCATACGGGCGATGACGAACGCGACCGGGCATGCTGGCCTGATCGCGGCGGGCACGGGGCTTGGCGAGGCGCTGCTGATCTGGGACGGGAAACGGCATCGGCCGATTCCATCCGAGGGCGGCCATTGCGACTTTGCGGCGAGGAGCAATCGCGAAATCGCACTACTCGAATATCTGCGCGATACGCTGAAGGGACGCGTGAGCTGGGAGCGTGTGGTCTCGGGTCTCGGAATCAAGAACATCTACGCCTTTCTTCGCGACGTCGAGAAGATCAACGAACCAGGGTGGCTTCATGACCGGATGCTGACGGAGGATCCGAACGCTGTGATCGGACAGTGCGCCGAAGACGGATCGAGCTCTTTGTGCTTCGAGACGATGAAGGTCTTTGCGGCTGCGTATGGTGCGGAGGCGGGCAACATTGCGTTGAAGGTGCTGGCGACGGGTGGGATTTATCTCGGCGGAGGGATTGCTCCAAAGATTCTGAAGACGTTGAAGAACGGCGCGTTCATCCAGGCGTTTCTGGATAAGGGCCGCTTGTCACCGCTGCTGGAATCGATTTCTGTTCGCGTCATTCTCGACGAGACCTGCGCGCTGCTTGGGGCGGCTGCCTATGCGGAGGCGCGAGCGTCGGAGACTTCCGGCCACTCAGAGCGCGCTGCCTCGATCCAAAGCTGATGATTTCAATGTTTTCAGCGCTGTTGGACATGTAGTCCCGGTCGTCAATCCGTTGTCCTTCCAACGCCCTATCGTGGCCGACTGGGCCCACTAAAAATCAATACTTTGGCGAAATAGCTAATTGATTCTTGGAAACCCTCTTGCATTTATTACAAATTGTGATATTATTATCGCGATTTGCAATATGAAACTGAGCGACAAAATTCGTTATCTTCGCGAGGTAGAAGGCAATCTCCGCGGACTTGACAGGGCTATGACGCAGCAGGAGCTCGTCCGGGCTATTCAGGAGTCCAACAAAGCCAAGTCGGGCAACGGCAAGGCCGGTGCGACGATCAGCCAGTCCTATCTCTCGCAGATCGAGAGCGGCGCGCGGCCTCATCTCACGAACACGACCCGACTGCTTCTCGCGAAGTTCTTCCAGGTCCATCCTGGCTATCTGGTTGACGATCCCGAGGGCTATAACGCCCAACTTATGGCGGATATCCACAACCTCGAAGACAAGCTCGACCTCTGGCTTATCAGCGGTGCAGAGCGATTTCGCCGTGACCCCGATCTCTGCCAGGCGCTGCTAACGCTCGCGCAAAACAAAGACTCTCGTCGCTGCCTGCTACTTCTGGAGGCGATTCTTGAAACACCTTCTCTTGCAGATCGTCTGCTTCAGGTCCTGCGGCCCGAAGCCGCTGCGGAGCAGGTACCCAAGCTGACCTCCGCAGCTCAACCAAAACCTGTCAGGCACTAACAACCGTACTAAACGTCGCACTCAATAATATGGACACCTTCTACCTCATCTGTTTCGGCGTCGGTCTCGTGCTCAGCCTGGTCTCTGCAGTTGGCGGCTTTGCGCATCTGCATATAGGGCACGTCCACATCGGCCACTCGGCACAGGTCCACCACGGCACAGGCTCTCATGGCGGCTCTCGGAGCTTCTCCGCTGTCAATGGCTTCACCATCACCGCGTTCCTCTGCTGGTTTGGAGGAGCCGGTTACCTGCTGCATCGCTACAGTATCTTTTTCGCGCCACTGGTTCTTTTTTTGGCGGCCGTGAGTGGATTTTTCGGCGCTGCCCTGCTATGGGCAATCCTCTTTAAAGTGCTCCTTCCGCGCGAACGCGTTCTAAGTTCCGAGGACACCGAGATGACAGGCGTCCTCGCCCAGGTCAGCGACAGCATTCGCAGCGACGGGGGCATCGGCGAAATTCTCTTCTCGCAAACTGGAGCCCGTCGCAGTTCAGCCGCTCGCAGTGACGATGGTCGCATGATCGAACGCGGCACCGAAGTTGTTGTGATCCGTTATGAGCGTGGCATTGCTTATGTCCGACCGTGGGCCGAATTGGACAGTGACCCGCTCAACGGTTTGCCCGACAGGCTCTGAAAGCTTTCGCTCCATCGCTTCAAGGCGGCCTCTCTTGCCCGAGGGCTCTCTGATCCGCCTCCCACTCACCTGCGGCAAGCAGACTACACGCCTTCCAGTCCGTCTCGGACAAAGGAACGATATGTCGAACTTCGATGCCATTATTGTTGGCCTGCTCATCCTCGCCACTCTCTCCTTAGTAGTTCTTATGGGCAAAATGTTCCGCAAAGCCGGCCCTAACGAAGCCATCATTGTCTACGGCTTCCGCGGCCCGCGCGTCATCAAGGGCGGCGGCGCGGTCATCTTCCCTGTTGTCGAAAACTCGCGCCAGCTCTCGCTCGAACTCATGAGCTTTGATGTCGCACCCCAACAGGATCTCTACACCAAGCAAGGAGTCGCCGTAACCGTCGAAGCTGTCGCACAGATAAAGGTCCGCTCCGACAAGGAATCCATTCTCACTGCAGCCGAGCAGTTCCTCACCAAGTCCCCGGACCAACGCGAAGGCCTCATTCGCCTTGTCATGGAAGGCCATCTGCGCGGTATCATCGGCCAACTCACCGTCGAACAAATTGTCAAAGAACCCGAGATGGTCGCAGAACGCATGCGTTCTACCTGCATGGACGACATGAGCAAGATGGGCCTCGAAGTCATCAGCTTCACCATTCGTGAGGTCCGCGACAAAAACGAGTACATCACCAACATGGGGCGTCCCGACGTAGCGCGCATCAAACGCGACGCCGAGATCGCCGCCGCCGAAGCCGAGCGTGACACCGCCATCCGTCGCGCCATCGCACTCCGCGAAGCCGCCGTAGCCAAGGCATCCGCCGATCAAGAGCGCGTCCTTGCCGAGACGCTCTCGCTCGCCAAGCAAGCCGAGGCTCAGCGCGACCTCGACATCCAGAAGGCGCAGTTCACCGAATCTGCACGTCGTCAGGAGGCCCAGGCCGACAAAGCCTACGAGCTCCAGACCAACGTCATGCAGCAGAAGGTCATCGCCGAACAGGTCAAGATTCAGCAGATCGAGAAGCAGGAGCAGATCAAGGTGCAGGAGTCCGAAATCCTCCGTCACGAGAAAGAGCTTATCGCCACTGTACTCAAAGGCGCCGAGATCGAGCGTCAGCGAATCGAAAATCTTGCCAACGCCGAGAAGTCTCGCATCACCATGGAAGCGGAAGGCCGCGCGGCAGCTACCAAACTGCAGGGCGAAGCCGAAGCCAACATTATCTTCCAGAAGGGCGAAGCTGAGGCCAAAGCGATGAATGTCAAAGCCGAAGCCTATCAGGAGTGGTCGCAGGCCGCCGTCGTGGACAAGCTCATCACCAACATGGCCGACGTAGTTCGCGCAATGGCGGAGCCGCTCGGCAAGATCGACAAGATCACCATCGTCTCCACCGGCAACGATGGAGCAGTGGGGGCTAACAAGATCACTGGCGAGATGACGAAGATCGCGGCACAGGTTCCCGCGCTCTTCGAGGCGCTCTCAGGAATGAACCTTCACGACCTGATGGCCAACGTCAAAGCGATGAAGCCTCGCGAAAACGGGGAAGCCCACTCCGCCTGAATTTTCCAGGCTCACCGAATATCTCACATTCGGTGAGCCTGGTCTCTCTCAACGCAGTTTAATCGAGAAGACACAATGTTCACTCTTATCGTTATCCCAACTATTCTCCTCGTCGTCGCAGTCTCGCTGGCACTTCGCCTTATCTTCCGGTCGCTGTGGAATCCTTATCACCTCCGTCGTCCTTACTTCGGCCCTTACGGGTACTACGGATACGGGAACGTCTACCGACGGCGTCGCTTTCCCGGCGGATTTCTGACCATTCTGCTGCTCGTTGTTGTCGATCGCATTCTCGGACGCCGTTGGTAACTCCGATGCCAACTCATCTGTCCGCCCATCACTTATTGGAAAGGAGATCTACCATGGCACTACTCGAACGTGTAGGAACCCTCTTACGAGCCAACATTAACGACCTCATCGCAAAAGCCGAAGATCAGGAGAAGTTAGCGAGACAGCTCGTTCTCGACATGGAGAACCAGCTGCTTCAAGTGAAGACCCAGGTCGCTATCGCGATCGCCGACCAACACCTGTTGCACAAGAAAAAGAAGGAACATGAGGACGCTATGCAGGAATGGCACCGTAAAGCCGAACTCGCCGTCAACCGTCAGCAGGACGATCTCGCCCGCGCCGCACTTGAGCGCAGCCTGAGTCATCAGAACCTGGCTAACAGCTTCACACAACAGCTCGAAGATCAGACAAACGAAGCCGAAACGCTCCGCAGCGCCTTCGCAAAGCTACAGCAAAAGCTGCAGGAGACTCAGTCCACATGCGAGATGCTCATCGCGCAACATCGCCGTGCACGCGTCGCCGGCAAAGCTAACACCGCCAGAGCAATAGCGGGCGCGCAACACAAATCGAGTACACTGAACCGTCTTCGCTCCGACATTTTGCAGCAGGAGGCTACAAACACGGCCGTCCACAGTATTCTTGAAGACGATAACCTTGAGGATAAATTCGCAGCTCTCGATCGGGAAGAACGGGTAGAACGGCTGCTTCAAGAGATCAAAAGCCGGCAGCCACGTCTTGCCTAGGTGCAGAGCGCGGCTTACAGATGCCGAAGGCTCGATTACCTTAGCTCGAGCGCTTCGGCTTTCCGTTGAGTCTGAGTTGCTCTCTCAATAGGTCATCGACGTCGCCAATTTTATCGGTGAGTAGATTCAGTTTGTTTGACAATGTTTGAATCTCGGACTCCGCACGAAGGTTTACTTCGTAGTCCAATTCGCCGCGCACACGATCCTTCGTGTCCTGGCGATTCTGGCTCATCATGATGACGGGAGCCTGGATCGCCGCGAGCATGGACAGGAACAAATTCAAGAGAATAAACGGATACGGGTCCCACGCCCTGCCTTTCAGCAGCTGGTTCGTCGCGATGTACACCAGGAGCATGACGCCAACCAGAATGATGAACGTCCACGAACCGCCAAACCGCGCGACGGCGTCGGCGATCCGGTCACCGAAGCTCATCTTCTCTTCGATTACGTCGTTCGAATTGCGGCTGGCGCGAATCCGCACCAACTGCTGCGACGCATGAAACTGACGACTCACAACAGTCAGCATATCCATTCCCGCCATCGGCTTCCGCTGCAGCAGAACGGCAATATCGTCACGGCTCACTTCGAGGCAGACCGTCTCTTCCATCGCGAGTGCAGTGGTCTGATGCGGAGTATCCTCGAGCATCGAGGCAAAACCGAAGAAATCGCCATGACGGGGCTCATCCACCAATACCTCCTGATGGCTCTGATCCACCGTCGTCACCCGCACCGTGCCCGACATCATCACGTAAGCATGTTTGCCCGGCTCGCCGATCTTGTAGATGCGCTGACGTGGAGCAAAATTTCTGATCTGCACCTGCGCCGCCAGAACAGCTATTTCGTCGTCATCGAGCAGCGCAAAGAGTGGAATCTGTCTCAGGTCTTCTGCTTTGCAGCCCATGGTTCACCTCATTTTGGTGCTGAGCTATTTTGCACGGTACGTGCCGCATTTGCACGCGTCATTAGCCCACGAATACTGCAAAGGAGACAGACTTATTGCGTAACCAGATTCTTCCCCCCGATCGGACATTTCAGCCGCGGTTATCCTACAAGCGGCAATCTCAGATCGGCTTTGCACCCAGCGTGTCCGTCCGTCCGGTTTGCCAATTGCACTGATCCTCGATGTGCCTGAGCGATTTGCTGCGCAAGCACGAGGCCGATTCCTGTACCACCCGCCTTGGTCGTGTAGAACGGAACAAACAAATTGCCGGCATTGGTTAGTCCTGGTCCGTTATCGAGGATCGCGATAACTACTTCCGACCCAGTCGTCTGCCACGAGATATCCACGTATGCTGCGCTCCCGTCGGTAGCATCGGGACTCAGCGCCGCGTCCGCCGCGTTGCGCACCAGATTGATCAGAGCCTGTTCAATATGATCCCTATCAACTTGTAGCACCACATCTGCGCTTGGTGTCACCGTCACAGCGACACGCCTCTCTAATTGCGCAACCCGTTCCACCAGAGCTGCCAGGGATACCGCGCCCAACTTCGGCGCGGGCAGCCCCATTAACTGCCGATAAGCTTGCAGGAAACGGTTCAGCGACTCCGACGCGATTTTCTATTACCTCAAGCCCACGCTCAAAGTCGACTCATGTCAGTCGACGCCTCCTTCAGTGCAGCGAGCCGCCCGCGCAGACTGCCCGCAATGGATTTGATCGGCGTCAGCGAATTGTTGATCTCGTGTCCGAGCACGCGAATCAATCTCTCCCACGCAAGCCGTTCCTCCTCTCGTAAAGCCGCACTCACATCCGAAAGCACGAACAGCGCATGTGGAACGCCATGCAACCGAAAGCTCGTCCGCTTCACCACCCATCTCACCGACTGCTGTCCTCTGTGCAGCGAGATGACATCATCATCTTCCCCATGCAACAGCTCCTCCAGCTTCAGCTGCGTCGCAGAGTGACCTAGCGCAGCTTGTACCCGCAGCCCGAACGCCCGTTCGCCGGCAGCGTTCAACAGCCTCAACCTACCTTCGGGGTCGAACGCCAGCACCGGCGATTCCATTGATCGCATCACACGTTCCACCAGCGCCATGGCCTCGAGAGCGCCCGAACGCTGGCCCTGCAACATGCCGGCGAGCCGATTCACCTCCAGCGCCAGATCACCGACAGCGTCATTCCTCTGTCCTCCGCGAGCGCGAAATGAGTAGTCGTCCTCACGTAGCGCAGCCACTACATTCGCTAACGTCTGCAGCGGTCGAATGATCTGCTCCATCACAAGAGAAACAGCGAATGCCCACCCGAGCGTCAGTGCCAACAGAACAAAGCACTGCTCCAGCGGTTCAACCGAATAACGCCATAACAGAAGCCAGCACAGCACCGCCATCGGTAGACCAAGCAGATACAACCACAGCCGCAGCCGCCTCTCGAAGCCTAACCGCTTTCCTGATCTTGCCAGCGGCACACGGTTACGCCGCGGGCTGCTACCCGGTATTGTTTCCGTCGGCTCTTCAAAGCCCATATTTTTCGATGCGACGATAAAGCGCTCCCCGACTCAATCCCAGCGCATCGGCGGCATGGCTCACATTGCCATTCGCGCGGGCCAGCGCCTTACGAATCAGAATAGCCTCCACAGCCTCCAGGCTCATCTCGTCCATACTCTGAGCTGCGCCACGTTGCGCATTCAATCCAAGATTCGCGAGTTCAATTCGTTCTCCCCTTGCCATCAAGATGGCACGCTCGATTGTGTGGTCCAGCTCCCGCACGTTACCGGGCCACCCATAATGCAGCATCATCTGGAGTGCCGCTGGCTCGAGACCCTGAATCGGCCTGCGATATCGTTCGGCATATCGGGCAAGAAAATGTGCTGCCAGAGCCGGAATATCCTCGCGCCGTTCACGTAGCGGAGGCAGATTTATCTCGACCGTGTTCAGGCGGAACAACAGATCTTCGCGGAAGCGGCCGGCGGCGCACTCCGTGCGCAGGTCCGAGTTAGTCGCTGAAAGCATTCGCACGTTTACCTTCTGGGTCCTCGAAGAGCCTACTCGCTCCAGTTCGCCCGTCTCTAGAACACGCAGCAACTTCGCCTGCTGACGCACGGGAATATTCGCGATTTCGTCTAGAAAGAGCGTCCCGCCGCTCGCCAGTTCGAAACGTCCGATACGGTCCGTATGTGCATCCGTGAAAGCTCCCTTTACATGTCCGAAAAGTTCGCTTTCGAAGGTTCCCTCAGGTAACGCACCCGTATTCACTGCCACCAGCGTCCGCGTCTGCCCGCGACGATAGGCGATGCAGCGTCTGCGCCACAACCTCTTTCCCCGTCCCGTGTTCTCCCGTGATCAGCACATTCGCATCCGACGGTCCGACGCGCGCCATCGTCTCGAGGACGGTCCGCATCGATGGAGCAGAAGCGATAAAGTCTGGCGCGCCCGCGGCACGCAAGATGCGGTTCTCCGCCTCCAGCCATTGTGTTCTTTTCTGGCTGCGGTGTAGCTCCATCTGGGTTCGGAGAATGGTCAGTAGCCGTGCATTTTCCCATGGCTTCTGGATGAAGTCTCCCGCGCCACGCCGCATCGCCTCGACTGCGAGGTCGATATTGCCCCACGCCGTCATCACGACCACGGGCAGCTGTGCGTCCATCTCCTTGACTCGTGTGACCAGGTCCAACCCCTCCTGACCCGAGGTTGTATCACGCGTGTAATTGAGATCGATCAGCACACCATCGAAGCTCTCATGTGCCAACGCCTCCAGAACCAGCGCGGGCATTCGCACCATCTCGAGCTGATAGCCCTCGGGCTTCAACAGCAGACGCAATGCCTCCAGAATATGCGGCTGGTCATCCGCAATCAGAAGTTTGCACGGCGACTCAGTCGCTCCACCCGACGACGCGTCCTTCTCTACCCGTTCCACCAACATACTGACCTGCTTCCGTATCTACTGCCCATTGGGGGCTATGCCTGTCTTTGCCGATTCTATCGAAATCGCGTTCGCCTCCAGAGTAGACCCAACCGACCGATCTAATTCAATCTTCGCCTTCTGGTATGCCGTCATCGCTGCAACCAGCGCGGACTCTGCCACCGCCAGGTCGCGCTGTGCCGTCAAGGTCTGATAGTTCGACCCTGCACCAAGCTCCTGCTCCTTCGCCGTAATATCGAAGGTCTTCTGCGCAAGGTCGCGCCCCTTTCGTGCCGAGCCTACGCGCGCCTCACTCTGCTCGAGAGCATATTGGGCGTTTCGCACCTCAATGCGGATCTGCTTCTTGAGCTGCTGCAGTCGTAGCTCAGACTGTCTTGTCTCCAGCTCCGCACGATACTGGTCGGACTTCGCGACACGGTTCCGGATTGGGATATTGACCGATAACCCGACGTAGTAATCGGGAGCGCTATTGTTGAATGCGTTCTTGACGGCTCCTCCCCAGCCGGTCGGTGCCATCGATACGAAGTCAGACGCCGGATTCGGCAACCCCGCCAGTCCCGTACCGCCATAAAACCCTGTCAGGGCAACCGAAGGCAGCACTGCATTCCGAGCAGCATCCCGGCTGATGCGCCTGCTATCAAGATCGAGGTCTGACTCGGCCAGCTCAATCCGGTCCCGCAACGCTCGCGCAATCATGTCCTCCGTGGGCCCCTGCGTCGTCGCGTCCATCGTCCCGCTTTGGTCTGTCGGCCGCACCGGCATCGCCTCGAGGATCGGATCGTCCAGGTTCTTCGTCAGCGCGTTCTTCATCAACAGTTCCTGAAACTGCAGCGTAGTCTTCGCAATCGTCAGATCCTGCTCGCGATTGGCAACCTCGGCCTCCGCCTTCATCACATCCATTGCCGGAATTGCCTGCAACGACAGCTGTTTGCGATCGCTATCCAGCGTTTGATTTGCAAAATCCAGAGACCGGCTCTTGACCTGCTCGTCGTCATACGCAGCCACCAGGTCCCAGTACATATTCGCAATCTGCGTAACCGTAGAAATCACCTGGAGCTTGAACGCCTCGTCCGAAATCTTCTGATTGTTCTTCGCAATTCTCAGATAGCGCAGGTTAGGTCCGAAGCCGAATCCGGCGAGCAGCTGTTGTTGCAGTAGAACGTGATAGTACGAGTTCAACGTTGGATTCAGAAAGCTATTCGGGCTGTTCGTCGCACCGCGGCTATTGTCAAATATTGCCGACAAAGACGTTCCGGTTGGAAACGCCTGCGTGTAGCTGATATTCCCATTCGTCGTATTTTGCTGCAAGGTGGGAACCCCGTAGATGGCGATGTTCGATAGCGGCTGTGTGTACTTCTCGTTATTCAACGATCCAGTGACTAACGGATCGTAGGACGAGACATTCGTTCCAGTGCCCAGCGTCGACGACACCAGACCCGACGCGCCTGAACCCGCGCCGCCCGCACCACCTGAAGTTCCACCAGCGCCGGCACCGGCCGAACCAGAGCCAAAGCCACCCACTCCACCGCCTGGCGTATTCTGCACTACGCCTGTGTTTACGCCGCGGAACAAGCCGCCCGCCTGCGTGCGCAGAACGTCGGCCGCCGCAATCGGAAGATTGTATCGAGCGATCGCGATGTCCAGATTATTTTCCAGTGCCAGCGAAATCGCGTCCTTCAAACTGAGTTCGAGAACGCCATCCTTCACCAGCGTATCAATTCGCGGCGAGTTCGCTAGATTAGCTTGCGGTACCAGTGAAGCCCGGTATGCGTTAAACGGGTTGTCCGAGTGCGGGATATCCAGGCGTAGCGCAGGCTGCGCTGGTGGTGCGGGCGACTGGTTGGTCACCGTCTGCTGCACCTGAGCCAGCAGAGGCATCTCCATCAAAGCCACTACGCCGATGCAACGAAGCAGAGAAAGGTTTCTTCTCACGCCTGCACCTCCGCTTCAGCCGCTGCAAGACCCGCCGTGTCCCGGTACAACCAACCATCACGCAGCTCAATCGTCCGCGTGCCATACTGCCGCGTTCGCCTCCGAGTGCGTCACCTGCACCACGGTCGTTCCCTGTTCATTCAATCTCCGAAACAGTTGCATAATCTCCTTAGCCTGCTCCGAATGCAGGTTTCCTGTGGGCTCATCGGCAAGTAACAGATCAGGCTTGTGAATCACTGCCCGTGCGATCCCAACCAACTGCTGCTGTCCGCCTGAGAGCTGATTTGGGAACAGATCCTTCTTGCCCACGATGTTGAATCGGTCGAGCGTATCCGCCACCAGGGCTTGACGCTCCGACTTCGGAATGTCTTTGTACGAGAGCGGCAGATCGATATTCTCCGCCACAGTAAGATCGTCCAGCAGGTGGTAGCTCTGGAAGACCATACCGATCCTCCGTCGCGCCACCTCCGCCCTCTGCTTGCGGTTCATCGCATGCACAGCATGGTCCGCGAAATAAAACTCGCCCTTCCATTGGTCGTCCAGCATCGCAAGCACATTCAGCAGCGAAGACTTTCCCGCTCCGGACGGACCCATCACGGTTACAAATTCCCCCTCGCGGATTATTAGATTTATACGGCGCAACACCCATGTCTCCGTGTGTCCGGTTTTGTAGCTCCGCTCTAAATTCTTCAGTTCAATCATCGTTTCCTACTCCGTTCGTAAAGCCTGGGTTGGATCTACCGATGCGGCTCGCCGCGCGGGCAATGCCGCAGCTGCCATCACCATAACCGCCGTTACCATGACACAGCCAATCAACGTCACGGGATCGAATGGCTGTACCTCGAACAATTGACTCCGCAACCAACGTGCCAGCAGTACCGCCACGGGCAACGCCACCGCAATCCCGATCAAAGCCACCTTAGCCATATCCAACAAGACCAGTCGCACAACCGCCATCCGCTGTGCGCCAAGCGCCATCCGGATGCCGATCTCCCGCGTCCGTTGCGTCGTCGCATACGCCAGCACACCATACAGACCGACGGCTGTTGTCAGCAGAGCCACCAACGCGAAACTCATCGCGAGCAAAGCGGTCATCCGTTCATTCGAAACATTCTCGTCAATCTGCTCGTCCATCGTCTTCATCGAATCGATCACCAGCTTCGAGTCCAGTCCATGCAGCACTGCACGCACGTTATTCTCTGCCATCTCTGGCGCTTGCAGCGTCCGAACGTAGAACTGAAGCTGGCTCGCAGTGATGCTTTGCGCAAAAGCAAAATACACCGTCGGAATAACGCCGTAGCGTACGCCTCTGTGTTTCGAGTCGCCAACGACCCCGACGATCTGTATATCCAGCTTGGTACCCGGGGCACCCGTCGCGATATAGTGCCCCAGCGCTCTCTGCGGCGAGCCAAAATATTTCGTCGCGAAGTCCTGGTTTACGAGTGCGATCTTCTGCGTCTCCAGATTGTCGGCATCAGTCACATCGCGACCCGCAATCAACGGAATTCCCAGCGCGTCCAAATAGCCCGGCGTAATCTGCGGAGCCTCGACATGCACGTCATCTCCCTCTGGCGCCGAGTAGCCTTCGATCTGCAGGCTTCGGCTCACCTGATTCCCCGACAGAACCGGATCGGTGGTCGCCCCTACCCACTTCGTTCCAGGCAAGCTTGTCAACGCCCTGCGCACACCGTTCTGCACAGCAAGCGATTCCTTCGGCGTATACCCCGCCAGCGATGGATCAATCGCGAAACTCAACAGATGGTCCGTCGCCAGCCCCATATTCTGCGCCTTCAGGTTATGCAGCGTTCGCACAAACAACCCCGCTCCGCTCAATAAAAGAACGCTCAGCCCGATTTGGATTGCGATCGCTGTTCTGCGAAAACGCTGCGCGCCGCCCAACGTACTCGCCGACTGCTGTCGCAGCCCCTCGGTTAAGTTCGGTTTCATCATCTGCCACGCAGGCGCCATGCTGAACAACAGGCTGATTCCGACCGACAACGCCAGGTTGAACCACAACACCGCACCGCCCGGAGCCACGGAAAAGAGCGCCTGGCCGCTGTTACCGGAGATCCATCGCACGAGAATCGATGCCGCCATCGGCGCGATCAGAAGCCCAAGTCCACCGCCGATCGTTCCCAACAGCAACCCCTCAATCAACATCTGCCGCAAGACGCGTCCACGCGCTGCACCGAGCGCATAACGAACTGCAAACTCCCGTCCCCGAGCGGCTGCTCTTACCAATAAGAGGCTGGTCAGGTTGACGCACGTCATCGCCGCCAACAGCAACACCATCCCCATCAGAATCATCAATGGCGTTTTGAGGTCGTCGCGCAGCGGCGAGAAGCCCTTCGAGTTCTCCGTCAAAATCATGCTCGACTTCGCCACAAACTCCTCGCGGAACTTTGCTGACCCTCTTGTGATCGCGGTCAACTCCTCGGCACGCAGGCTCTTCCAAAGCGTGGTCATCGCCGCTTGCGCCGTCGCTTGGCTCACGCCCGGCTTCAGTCGAGCCACGAGAGTCAGCCAAATTGACCGCCGATCCGCAAGGTCGTTCTGCCCCGGCATGATCTGCGGCGTCATCATCAATGGGAAAAAGACCTTCGGTTGGAATCCGCCGATCGCGCTGCTGAAGCCGCGTGCCGCTACACCCACGATCAAAAATGGATGCCCATTAATCAGAATCGTCTGGTTCAGCACGTCCGGGGACAACGCAAATCGCGTCCTCCAGTAGTCGTAGCTGAGCACCACAACGGGGCTGCCTTCTTTTACCTGGTCGTCACTCGCCAGCAGGGTCCTTCCTGCCGCAGCGCCCACACCGAGAACATCAAAATAATTTCCGCTCACCAGCTCTGCGTCCACCAACTCCGGCTGGTTCTTCCACACCGCACCCACCTGGGTCTCGGTGTCCGCAAGCATACCGCTAAACACAGTGTTCTTATCCCGAAGATCCTTGTACATCGGATAAGAAAAATACTGTGTACCATCGCCTCCAAAGATGTTGATCCGGCCCTGGCTCGATCCAACAAAACTCAACTGCACCAGTTCCTTCGGCTTCTCGACAGGCAGCATCCGCAGCAATACCTGATTGAATACCGTAAAGATCGCGGTATTCGCGCCAATTCCAAGTGCCAGTGTCAATACTGCGGTCACCGTAAACGCCGGTGTTCTCCGTAACTGCCGCAGCGCATACCTAACGTCTTGCATCATGTCCGTTCTCCTATTCCGTTCGTAGCGCTTTTACCGGGTCAGTGGAAGCGGCCCGTCGCGCGGGGATCAGTCCAGCCGCTAAGGCTGAGACGGTCAGAGTCGCAATGGAAAGTGACAGCACTCCGGCGTCATGCCCGGCGACACTGTAAAGCTGCGACTGAACGAAGCGGACACACAGCAGCGCGACAGGGACACCAATCGCCAGGCCGGCAAGAGCCTGCAGCATAGCCTCGCGCAGCACCATCCCGACAACGCTGCCGCGATCAGCCCCCATCGCCATGCGGATGCCGATCTCAGGAGTACGGCGTGCGACAGTGTAGGAAGTCACGCCGTAAAGCCCCACCGATGCCAGAAGGAGAGCGAGGATGCCAAACATGAGCGTCAGGCGGGCAATCAGGCGCTCCTGATTGAACTGCCCGCTGATCTGTCCAGCGAAGGTCTCATAGCGGGAGATGGTTAGATTTGGATTGATGCTGGCCAAGGATCTGCGGACTTGCGATTCGAGGTTATCGATGGGACCTTTGGTTTGCAGCATGATCGCGCCGGCAAAGAGGTTGCCGGTATCACTGGCGGGATCGGTGTGCTGGACCTGCAGGAGGGGGCGGAAGTACATGGCGCGGGTGGGATTGCGAACGTCGTTGTATTTCACGTCGGAGACGACGCCAACGATTTCGAAGTCGCTGGAGCTTTTTACGCCGGAGACGCCGAAGTGGACGCCAATGGGGTCTTCGCCGTTGGTGAAGAACTTTTTGACGAAGGATTGATTGACGACGGCGACCGGAACCGAGGTGGCGGTGTCATGTTCGCTGATTCCGCGGCCGCGAAGGACGTGGTGGCCTACGATGTCGAAGAACTCCGGACCGACGCGAACCCAGGACGCACCGATGTGGGCGTTGGCGCCGGGTTCGGGGCGACCCTGGATGAAGACGCCTTCGCCGTAGTTGTTTCCTTCGAGCGGCGTGTAGAGAGCGAGGGAAACCTTCTGGACTCCGGGAACGGCATGGAGATTTTCGTCGATCTGCCGGTAGAGCCCTTCGAGTTGATCGGGTTTGTAACCGGCCGTATCGGGATTGATATGGATGACAATTCGGTTTTCGGTTTCGACTCCAAAATTCTGGTTCTCAAGGTTGTTGAGGCTCTTGGCCATCAAGCCTGCGCCGACGAGGAGGACGAGAGAGAGAGCGGCCTGGAGAACGACGAGAGATCGCTGGACCCAGCCGGACTTGTCGTTGGTGGAGCGGTTGGCTCCGCGAAGGGCTTCGGCTGGATCTGAGTGGGAGGTGATCCATGCGGGGGCGATTCCGAAGATGAGTCCGGTGATGAGCGAGAGCGCGAAGGCGAAGGCGAGAACGGCGGGCGATGGGCTGGCGTGGATGGGGAGATTGGTCGCACGAGGAAACGCCATGGCGAGCAGGAGTCTGGTCCCTGCGTAGGCGACCGCGAGACCTGCAAGGCCTCCGATGCAGGAGAGCACGACGCTTTCGGTAAGCATTTGGCGGATGAGCCGCTTTCGCTGTGCGCCTAACGCCATGCGAATGGATGTTTCGGCGCGGCGCGCGATGCCTCGTACGAGGACTAGATTTGCGATGTTGGCGCAGGCGATGAGGAGGACAAGAGCGGAGGTCCACATAAGGAACTTGAGGCTTTTGCCGTATCTCTGCTGCATGTTGGCGATGCCAATTCCGCCGGGGGTGAGGATGACATGAGACTGGGCGAGGTTTTTCTGCTCGTCCGCACGCTTATAGAGAGCGAGTTGCGAGAGGAAGCTGCGTAGGGTGCCGCTCATCTTTGCCTGTAAAGGAGCGAGTTCGGTTCCGGGCTTGATTCTCCCGAGGAGGTAGACCCAGTTCAACTCCTGTTTGTGCAAGAGGCTGGATGGGGCCATCACTGGTTCCATGACCATTGGTATGTAGAAGTCGGGAGGAGTGCTGGTCATGCGGTCGCCGTAGAATGCCGGCGGCGTGATGCCGATGATGGTGACGGGATTGGTGTTGAGGGTGAATGTACTGCCGACGATGTTCGGGTTGGCGGCGAAGTCGCGTTGCCATGTTTGGTAGCTCATGACGACGGCCATGGGAGCGCCTTCGACGTCGTCAGTTGGCGCGAGCAGACGTCCTGCGTAGGGTTTTATTCCGAGGGTCTGGAAGTAGTTGCCGGAGACGTATTCGCGGCTGAGAGCTTTGGGCAGGGCTCCGGGCTCATTGCTACGCGCGGTGAGGGAGCCGTAGCCTGTGCCAGACTGCATGGCTGCAAGTTGTTCGAACTCGGGGGTGTTGTCGCGGAGGTGTTTGTAGAGCTCGTAAGAGAAGAGCGAGTAGTCGTTTTCGTCGGGGACTCCTCCGTTGACGCAACAATCGTCCGTGTCGCCGACGCGCAGCAGCGTCTTCGGGTCGGTAACCGGCAAGTTTTGCAGCAGGACCGCATGAACCAGCGTAAAAATGGCAGCATTGGCTCCGATGCCCAGGGCAAGGGTCAACACCGCTGTCAGGGTAAAGCCAGGTGTCTTCCGCAACTGCCGTAGCGCGTACTGCACATCCTGCATCAACCTGTTCATCGCAATCTCCTCACTTCCGCAACTGCCGCAGCGCACACCGTGGGTCCGGCATGATCGAATTCACTGTCGGCTCTCCACTTTCTTTCTCATTTCGCGGAGTTGAGCTACCTCCAGCGCGACGCTCGCACGCGCGCGATCATTGCCGCTTTGCACTCTAGGGCTCGGCCGCCAGTAGACCCATAGCGGTCAGCATTGCGTGTCGCCAGGCAGATGGCTCAGCACTGCACGATCGCAACCGCCATCTTCCGGCCGGACCTGCTCACGACCATCGCGTCACAGCCTTCGCGACTGGCCGGCGCCGCGCAGCCAACCTCGACGTGGTATCCCGTACCCTTTGTTTGCTGGTCCAACAGCCATTGCTGCGCCAGACATAATCTCCGCCCACTATCGCCGATCTTCTTCAATGTCGAAACCACTACGGTTCGCACTACCTTCAACTCTGTCTGCGCGGCGCTCTGTAGCGCCGTTCGGTTATGGCGAGCGTGTCCGCCGATCCCTACGTACTCCACAGCACGCAACGCACCGATGTTCAGCGCAACTCCCAGCACAATCAGCGAAACCACGGTCGCCGCATCTCCCGGCAACCCCATCGCCTGGCAGATCTGTCGCAGCGCAAGTCTCAGGTCTTCCAGCATCATCATGCCTCTACCTCCGCTAACAGCTTGTTGAGTTCACCCTCCGCTACGACCTTGCCATCGAACAGATGGATCTGCCGCTCCGCATGTGCTGCAAACCGCGGATCGTGCGTCACCATGCAGATCGTCGCGCCTTCTTGATGAAGTTCCTGCAGCAGCTTCATCACCGCTTCACCATTCTTCGAATCCAGATTTCCTGTCGGTTCGTCTGCCAGCAGAATCGACGGCGAACCCGCCAGCGCGCGGGCCACGGCAACCCTCTGCTGCTGACCGCCTGAAAGTTGCGCCGGATAGTGCCGCATCCGGTGCGCCATGTTCACTCGCTCGAGCGACTCCTGCACCCTCCGCTTCCGTTCCGCTGCGGGCATTCCCGCGCGATACGTCAACGGCAACTCCACGTTCTCTGCAACCGTCAGGTCCCCAATAAGGTTAAAGCTCTGGAAGATAAACCCGATCTCCTGATTGCGAATCCGCGAACGGTCCGCAAAGTTCAGGTTCGCAACTTCTTTGCTATTCAGCGTGTAACGGCCGGCCGTCGGAGTATCCAGCAGCCCGATGATCGACAGCAGCGTCGACTTCCCGCATCCCGAGGGCCCCGACATCGCCACATATTCACCCCGGTTGATGCTCAGATGCACACCCGACAGGGCATGCGTCTCAATTTCGTCCGTGTAGAAAATCTTGGTCAGATCCTCGATCTGAATAATCGTCTCCGTTGTCGCCATTAGTCCTCTCCCTTTCTAAGTTCGTGCCTATTCCAAACGAATCCTGTCCGTGTTATCCCATCGGCTCATGTCCGACAAAATGACGGTATCGCCTTCCTGCAATCCTTCGAGTACCTGAATGCTGTTGACCGACGCGCGGCCTACCTTGACCGGTACGCGTACTGCCGTCTTGCCGTCCGGTCCGAGTTTGAACAGACTGATCGTGCTGTTTTCATTGCCGAACGCCGGCCGGCCCACATACAGGACGTCCGTCATCCGGTCCAGATCAATCGTTCCGTCCACACTCAGGTCGGGCCTTGCGCCCAGCGGCAAGGCTCCAGCTAGTTCTACGTCAACCGTGACCGTTCCGTTCACTACCGCAAGATCAATCCGCATCACTTTGCCTGAAATGACCCCGTTATGGGTATCAATCTCAGCCGGCTGGCCGATCTGAATGTCACGCGCCTGCGTCTCGGCAATCTTCAATGCGGCCTTTAGCTGATCCGGCTGCACCACCTTCGCCAGCATCGTCCCGGGATCCACATGTTGCCCCACCTGCAGCGGCTCGTCCGGGGCCTCCAGCACTCCATCAATTCCTGCGCGCACGGTCAGCGCGTCCTTCTGCCTTTGCTTCAGTGCCAACACCGCCTCGGCCTGCTGCACCTTGGCCTCCTGCACACCAATCATCGTTGCGATGGCCTTCTGATTCATGTCCAGCTTCTGTTGCTCAATCTGCTGCCGTTTGCCCATCTCCTCGGCCTTCCCCCCCGAAGCGCTCGAGGTCAGCCCGCTCACCACGCCCAGGTCGTACAGGCTCTTGTCCGTCTTGGCCTGCAGAAGCGCCTGCCGGGTGTCGTCGTCCAGCGTCGCCGACTCGGCGCGCAGCACCATCATGTTGCTGTTCACTGTGGCGCGTGTATTTTCCAGGTCGGCCTTCGCGCCCTTCAGCGCCAGGGTTGCATCCATCATCTGCTGGTCCACCGTTGGGTCAACCATGTCCATAATGACGGTGTCGGCCTTCACCTGCGAACCAGGAAGCACACGAATGCGCGAGATCGTCGCCTCGGTCTCCGCAGGGATAACTCGTATCTTGTCCTCGCGTGCCACCAGCGTGCCCGGCCCGCGTACCTGCCGCAGCAACGGGCCCCGCTTCACCGTATCGGTCCAGACCGTCGCTCGATCCACTTCTGGAGCGGCGGGTTTCAGCCTGGTCACAAAAAACGCCACCACCGCCAGCGCCACAACTCCGCATCCGGCTAAGATCAATTGCCGGCGCATCTTTTTCTGCTTGATATCTGGTCTTGAGATGTCCATTACGCCGGACTGAAGTGCAAGCACAAGACCAATCTCAGCGACTCATTTTCAACTAGTTAGCGAGCGCTTCGCATCGCAAAACGTCCACAATCAAGAAAGACTGTCCATTTTCGAACAGCCGAAGTAGCTGAAGAATCACTTTGACGGAGAGATTTTGAAGAGGTCGAGCATCTTCAACGTGATCCTTTGCGGCGACTCGAAAAACAGCTTCCAGGGATCGCGATTTAACCGCCCCTTCCACTCCTCAAAGTCGGCAACATGCGCAACAGGTCGCTGCGTCAACTTCAGATCGCTCCAGTTCAGAGGAAGCGAAACCGGCGCGCCGGGCCGAGCTCGCGGAGAGAAAGCCGCCACCGCTGTCGCGCCGCGTTCGTTCCGCAGATAGTCGAGAAAGATCCGGTCCTTGCGCGCAGCCTTGCTCATCTTCGTCAGATACAAATCAGGCTCTTCTTTCTCCATCTGCAACACGAAGGCATGGGCTAGCTGCTTGATGACAGCCCAGTCGTACTCGGGATCGACCGGCACGACAACATGAAGCCCCTTTCCGCCGGTGCTCTTTAAAAGCTCTCCAATCCCAGTTTCTTGAGCTGCTTACGAATCTCCCCAGCACTTTCGGCCAACCGCACCCACGAGATTGCCGCATCCGGATCGAGGTCGATAATGATCCGGTCCGGATGTTCCAGGTCATCGTTGCGCGAACCCCACGGGTGCACCTCGAGCACACCTATCTGCGCTAACCCGGCCAGCGCCTCGGCGGTCGACAGCGTGATGTACGGCTCCGTCTTGCCCGTCTTCTTGTCTGGCACATCCACCGATTCAATGCCAGGAGGCAGCAGATGGCTCACGTGCTTCTGATAGAAACACGGCTTCCCGCTGCCCTCGGGACACCGCACCAGCGACAGCGGCCGCCCCTCAATATACGGCAGCATGTGCGGCGCAATGGCCCAGTAGTAGTCGGCAAGCTGCTGTTTGGTAAGCTGCGACTCTTCATCGAGAATCTTCGCGGGATGTGACAGCCGCACAGGCGCACTCGTGACGGATGATTTTGTGGACGCCTTCGTCTTCTTCTCCACAACCTTCGCTGCAACTCCGACGGCAGTTGCGTGCGAGGCTCGCTGCGGATTTCGCTGCCTCGGAGTAACAGTCGGCTCCTCCCGCCGCACTTCCGCAGCCAGCTTATCCTCGCGAAGGCCCTTGAACGACGCCTGACGCACCAGGTTATCCGCGGTCCAGGTCGCGAAATTGACTTGGGCCACTAACTTCGGTCGAACCCAGACGGCTCCGCTCCGCGCCTCGGCAGGCAACTCCTCAAAGGGATCCGTCTTTTGGCGAAGCTCATCAAGCTGATCACGCAGAGTGCGGTGTGTCTTTTGTGTGAAGCCCGTACCCGTTCGTCCCGCATAAATCAATCTCTTCCCGTCGTAATAACCAAGCAGCAACGCACCCACGCCGTGACTTCCATTCGACGGCAAGGTAAAGCCACCAATGACAAACTCCTGCTCATGAACACCCTTCAACTTCAACCAATCACCACTGCGGCCGCTCGCATACTTACTCGCAGCCCGTTTGGAGACGATGCCCTCTGCGTGCAGCTCGCATGCCTTCTGAAACACCGCATTGCCATCGCCCTCAATGTGTTCACTGAAGCGCAAAAATTCACCCGAGCCCTCGACGATCCTCTCAAGCACATCCTTCCGTTTAATCAGCGGCAAACCTCGCATCGAATGCCCGTTCAAATGAAGCAGGTCGAAGACGAAGTAAGTAAGCGGCTTCTTCACGCCCTCCTGGAACGCCGCCTGCAAGTCAGCGAAACTGGTGGTGCCATTCTCGGCAAGCACAACAACCTCACCGTCGAGAATCGTCTTCTCCACCGGCAGCGCTCCTACAACTTCCGCGATCGCCTTCATCCGATGCGTCCAATCCAGCCCAGTACGCGTCAGAAGTTGAACCTTGCTTCCATCTTTGCGAGCCTGGATGCGATAGCCATCCAGCTTGAGTTCATGCAGCCAGCCTTCACCTGCAGGGGGCGTATCGGATTGCAATGCAAGCTCCGGCGCAACAAAATCCGGAAGCTTCTCCTTCGGCTCCTTGCTCAAGACAGAACCGAAGTCCACTTTTTTACGCGAAGCGGGTTTCTTCTCTGCAGCAATCTCTGGAACGAGACTGTCCTTCCGATACCAGGCCTTGCCCGTTGCAGTATCCTTTGAATTCCAGACATGGTCTTCGCTCTTCGCAATCTGCTCCAGGCTGCGTCCCGTTACAACGCTATCGGGTTCCTCATCGGTAATGCTCAGATCCTTCTCCCCCCGTTCAAATTCGTCATGTTCCTTGATTAGCAGCCAATTCGGTTTGCGCTCATTCGCCGCTTTGCCGCCCATGCGAATCAACGCCCATTTTCCCTTCATCTTCTTGCCGTGCATGATGAACTTCAGCGAGCCTGTACGTAGCCCCTCATCAACATCGGTGTGGCCGGCCTGTGGCTCCCACGTCCCCTGGTCCCAGACCATCACCGTTCCACCGCCATACTGGCCCTTCGGGATAATGCCCTCGAAACCGCCGTACTCGATCGGATGATCTTCTACCTGCACAGCGAGTCGTTTATTACCGGTGAAATAACTCGGCCCCTTCGCAACAGCCCAGCTCTTCAGCACACCATTCCACCCAAGCCGAAAATCATAGTGCAGATGCGAAGCCGCGTGCTTCTGAATAACAAAAGGTAGAAGTTGTTTATCGAGAAGTTTTGTCTTTGTACTTCCGCTCGGCTCACTCGTAACCTTGAAGTTCCGCATCGAGCGGTAAAGTTTGAGGTGCTCATCAACCGCATCCGCTGCGGTCGACTGCGACTTCGGTTTGGACCTCTTCTTCGTAGCCATACCGATCTACGCCGACTTCCGCGACTTGCCGGCCTTCGGACCCGCAGGCTTCACCAGCGTAATGCCTTTTCTGGGCACTCCATCGGCTGGTTTGGCATATGCCTTCTTCTTCGCCACCGGAGCTTCATCACCCCGAACACTCTTCCTAAGCGCATCCATCAAATTGATAACCTTGGCAGACTTAGGCGCCGGCTCATCGCGCGGAATTGGCGCATGTTTCACCTTGGCCTCGACCAATTCGCGTAGCGCAGCCTCGTACTCATCCTTGAACTTCTCCGGCGCGAACTTCGCAGCCTTGCGTTTAATCAGCTCCTTCGCCAGAGACAGCTGATCCTCGTCTACAGCCACTTTCTTGATCTCGCCAAAGTATTTCGCAGGATCGCGCAGTTCTTCCGGGTATCGCATCGTGTAGGCCATCATGCCTGCAAGTTTGTCGTTGCCTGGCGCAGACACGGCAACCAGATGCTCGCGCCCTCCAAAGGCAATCTTGCCCAACCCGACCTTCTTCGTCGTCTGCAGCGCCTTGCGAACGACCGCGAATGCCTCGGCCTGAACGTCATTCTCAGGCACAACAAAGTATGGCTTTTCGAAGAACTCCGGATCCAGTTCGTCCAGATCCACGAACTGCTTCACTTCCAGTGTGTGGCGCGACGGAATGCGCAGGTGTTCGATCTCGTCCGGCTCAATCGTGACGTACTCGCCCTTGCGATACTCATAGCCCTTCACGATGTCTGAACTGTCGACGGGCTCCTCATCGCCAGAGACCTTCTGGTGCTTGATGCGTTCTCCGCTCTTGCGGCTTAGCTGATGGAAGCGGATCTCGCTCTTCGCCTCTGTGGCAGGAAAAAGCTTGATGCCGAATGAGACAAGAGAGATTTGTATCTGGCCTGACCAGTAGGGGCCTTGCATAGGAATTCTCCAGGTAAGTTGGAAGCAGAATTATGCTGCCGAGATGCTTTTTATGCGTCCCGGCACCCACGCGAGACTATTCTTCCAGCTCATCCTGGTTCGGCCGTTTTGCGTTTGCCAGGACCTTTTCAGCCAGTGGTGGTGGCACCACATCATAGTGGTCCATCTCCATCCGAAAACTGCCCCGCCCCTGGGTAATCGAGGTCAGCGTCGTCCCGTAGCTAAGCATCTCGGCCATGGGGACCTCGGCTCGTACCACGGTTCCGGCCCCTCCACTCTCCATACCCTGCACTCGGCCGCGGCGGGAGTTCAGATCACCCAGCAACGCCCCGGCAAAATCGTCCGGTGTCTCGATCTCAACCTTCATCACAGGCTCCAGCAAAACGGGCTTCGCCTGCTCCATGCATTTGCGGAACGCCAGCCGCGCAGCCATCTTGAACGACATCTCGCTGGAGTCGACCTCGTGATAGCTGCCATCGAAGACCGTCACCTTGATATCGACCACCGGATATCCCGCCAGAAATCCTCGCGCCGCCGACTCGCGAATCCCCTTCTCCACTGCAGGAACATACTGGCGCGGAATTGCGCCGCCGAATATGTCGTTCTCGAACACCACCCCGCCTCCTCGCGGGAGCGCCTCCATGCGAATCTTGCAATCGCCAAACTGTCCGTGGCCGCCAGTCTGCTTCTTATACCGGCCCTGTGATTCAGCGCGGCCGCGAACCGTCTCAAGGTACGGTATCTTCGGCGCCTTCAAAGTAACGTCTGTGTGATAACGCCGCTTCAACTTCGAGACGACCGCCTCAATGTGCTGTTGTCCCGCGCCCGCCACAAGAAATTCATTCGTCTGCGGATCGCGGTAGAACCTCACCATCGGATCGTCCTCCATCACCTTGTGCAATGCCGGTGCAAGCTTATCCTCGTCAGCGCGCGTCTTAGGCTCAATCGCGTAGGTCATCGCCGGCTCGGGCATCGGTACCGGCTCCAGAAAGATCTCATGTGCCTTATCCCCGAGAGTGTCTCCAGTAAGAGTCACACGCAGCTTAGCCACGGCTCCAAGATCTCCTGCATGCAACTCCTGCACTTCGACTGCCTTGCGCCCCTGCATGATGGAGAGATGTGCCAGGCGCTCCGGCTCCTGACGCGTGAAGTTCAGCACGGACTTGTCCGTCTTCATCATGCCGCTTACGACCTTGAAGAAAGAAATTCTCCCTGCGAATGGATCGGTCATCGTCTTATACACATAGAGCGCAAGCGGCTCCTCATCACCGACTTTGCGCATGACGATCTCGTTCTCAACTTCCATCGTTCCACCGCCGTTGGCCTGTCCTCTTACGGAGTGCAGAATACCGTGCGCCGCAACCGGCTCCCGCTCTGTCGGCGCAGGAGCATACACCTTCAGAAAATCCAGAAGATGATCCGTCCCCACGTTTCTCAATCCGCTCACGTAGAGCACCGGGAAGATCCGATCCTCACGAATCGCCTCGTGAAGCGCCGTGATGAGATGCTCCTCAGGGATCGTCCCCTCATTGAAGAACTCCTCCATCAGTTCATCTTTCCCCTCAGCGACAAGCTCCACCAGCGCCTCATGCGCAGCCTTTGCATCTGCCTTGACGGCCTCAGGAATCGCGCCCACCTCACCCCGTCCGTCCCCGTCGGGCTTATACAAATAAGCCTTCATCGTCACCAGATCGACTACCCCATGAAAGCCCTGCTGATCGACGATCGGCAGTTGCACCGGCACAATCTGGCGCCCCCACTTCTCCTGCAGCTGTTCGATCATCCGCTGACGCCCAACTCTGCTGTCCGCTTTGGGATGGTCTACCTGGTTGATTACCACCACTCGTGGCAGATTGACCTCCGCCGCGTACTTCCACACACGGTCCGTCACCGCCTCCGCGCCCGTCTGCGCGTTCACCAGCACTACGGCCACCTCCACTGGCAACATCGCGGCGCGCGTCTCGTGCACAAACATGTGAAACCCGGGGGTGTCGATCAGGTTGATCTTGACGCCATTCCACTCCGCATACGCCACCGCATTTGACATTGTTGTCCGGCGCGCAACCTCTTCTTCGTCGTAGGCCGTGACGGCAGATCCATCGTCCACTCGGCCTCGCGTTATCGTCATCTTCGCGGCATGCAGCAGAGCGGAGATCAAGGTTGTCTTTCCGCAGTGTGCATGGCCCACTACAGCCACGTTGCGAATTTCACTTCCCAGGTAGACCTTCATATCAGACTCCTCTTTCATAATCTGAACTGACAAATCTCTCTATCGGTTACAGACGAAAAGCGAATGTCGTCGTGTTTCCGGCGGCTCCGGCAAAATGGTGCCCGGCAAAGCTCCTCTTCACGGGCTCCAGCCTGTCGCAATTTTAAGCCGCAAGCTGGCCGTAGGTAACCATCGAGTTCAGACCCTTCCGGGGCCCGCATTCCGAGGAGCACGGATGCTATCACATATTGAGCAGATCTTCGCACCCCAGTCGCCGCAGGGGTTTGCAGCTGAGCGAACTACTTCCGAACGCGACCCTTACGACGCGATCCATCGCCTACTTTGGTCTCTTTCGTAGCGGCGGCAGAGGGCATGTCGACTCCCGCACCACCAATTCGGGATCGACCACTATCTGTTGAGCGTGGATCGCCGAAGCAGGCGCGCCGATCTGCTGCAACACTGTCTGAGCCGCCAGAATTCCCATTGTCCGCAGCGGCTGCCGCACCGTTGTAAGGCCCGGATTCTGGAACGCAGCCGACTGCACATCGTCAAAGCCCACCACCGAGATATCCTGCGGCACACGTAACCCTCTCTCTCGTAAAGCCTTAATCGCACCGATCGCGGAGACATCATTAAACGCGAACAGCGCCGTAAATGATGCGTCTCCAGCTAAAAGCCTCTGGGTCGCAAGGTAGCCTGGCTCATGCGATGGCAGATCCCCTTCAAGCTGAGCGACCAACTGCGGAAAGATTCTCAGACTCTTCTTCTTCATCGCATGGCGAATCCCGCGCCAGCGCGCCTCCGTATCGGAACTGAACCTCTGTCCCTTGATAAATGCCAATCGGCGATGTCCCAGTCCACTCAAGTGATCGATAGCAAGCCCCGCTGCCAGCCGATGATTCAACAAGATGTTCGTCACACCCTTTGGCTCATGATGGCCGGAAACCGTTACAGTCGGAACGGCCAACCGGACGCCGAGCAAGGTGTCTACCGCGATAACGCCTTCGACGGCGCGGTCCTGAAAAAGCTGTTGTGATCTCTGAATTATCTCCTCGCGATGATGATGACTGACCAGAAAATAAAAGTAATCCGCCTCCAGAAGATGCTGTTCAATGCCGCTCAGCACCAGGGTTGCATACCCCTCGCTCACCTCCGGCACCAGCACCCCGATCGTCTGGCTCCGTCGATTACGCAACGAGCGGGCGAACAAATTCGGCCGGTAGTTCAGCCTCTCCGCCGCAGCCAGTATCCGCTCCTGGGTAGCCGGGGGTATCGAACGTGCCGCAGGAGACGAACTTAGCACTCGAGAAATAGCTGCCACGGACAACCCCAGGTGGTCCGCGAGCACCTTAAGATTCGTCGGCTTCGGCTCTACCTTCGGCGATACAGATTCCGCCGCTACGGATTTTCGATGGGGCCTGGGCACCATTGCAGTCTGTCACAAAAAGTGTTGGTTGACCTGTCAAAATCTGAGCGAAGACTTGACACCTACCTCAGGAAGAGAACAGAATTCGCCACTAGGCAAACGATTGCCCGCTTCATGCAAGCTGATAAGCCAAGGGCCCTGGATAAGTTTTGCAGCGTTTTTTATCGGAGGCACTATGAATAAAAGAGCTTCAAGCACCTTCGCGGTATGCGCGATGGCCGTGATGTTTGTGTGTCTGAGTGCGTCTGCGTTCGCACAGTTTCGCACGTCAATCCAAGGCGTTGTCACCGATCCAGACGGAGCAGTCATCCCGGGTGCAACCCTTACGCTCAAGAACTTGTCGACCAACGAGACGGTGGTAAGAACGAGCGATCCGGCCGGCGTCTTCAACTTCAACGCTCTTCCTCCGGACCACTTCTCATTGACTGTTGAGAGGGATGGTTTCCAGAAGCAGGTTCTCGACAACCTGCAATTGATTCCTGAGCAGCCAAATGCGCTCAATGTGAAGATGGCCCTTGGCGTGGAGTCGACGACCGTTACAGTGAACGCGTCTCTGGCGCCGGCCCTGGATACCCAAACCGCAGACACCGGAGCATCGATCACGGACAATCAGATCCAACATATGCCGGTCTATCAACGCGACGTAACCCAACTCATTCAGTTGGCGCCTGGCGTTCTGGCCACGGGAGCGCAGTCAGCCGGAGGTGGTGGATTCCAGGCTCCAGGCACACAGACCGGGGCCTCATCGGGCGGCGGCGGCAATTTAGGACACTCGAGCAGTATCTTTGCGACGGAAAATGGCGCTTCGGCCAACGCCAATGGCGGCCAGTTTGAAACCAACGGCTACAGCATCGACGGTATCAGCACCGTTAGCGCCGTCTGGGGCGGAGCGACGGTCGTCACCCCTAGTGAAGATTCGGTCAGCAACGTTAAAATCGTCACCAATGCCTACGACGCTGAAAATGGCCGTTTCTCGGGGGCGTTGACCGAAATCACCTCCAAGAGCGGATCCAACAGTCTTCACGGCAGCTTTTTCATCCAGATCGCTCGTCCTGGATTGAATGCTTATCAACGTTGGAACGGCCCCCAGACTGTGCAGTCGACTGATCCAGTCACCGGAGCCAAGCTGTCACCCAGCGCGCGTGGCCTGCTCCGGGACCAGGACCGTTATAACCAACTGGGTGGAAGCATAGGTGGTCCGATCTGGAAGAACAGGGTCTTTGCCTTCTTCGCCTACGAGGGACAAAACCAGACCATACAGGCGACCAGCAACCAATGGTTCCCCACGTCGCAGCTTACAGCGTTGGCGCCGGCAAACAGCATCGCCTCCACCTTCCTCAACTTCAAGGGAGCGGCAGTTTCTGGCACCGTGATTGCCTCTGTAACCTGTGCGAACGGGCCCGGCCTCACTGAAGGTGTCAACTGCCGTACCATCCCGGGTCAAGGCTTGAACGTTGGTTCGCCGCTGACCACCGGCCTGGGCAAGCAGGACCTCACGTGGGTGGGCGAACACCTCGCCCGGCGTCGGCAGTGGACTCTCCAACACTCCGGATTTCACCCAGTACAACATATCCAACCCGACCACCGACGATTTCAAGCAGTACAACGGACGACTCGATGCCGATATAACGGCCAAGGACCATGCCGCCTTCGCGATTTATTGGGTTCCATCGAGCACGACCAATCTTAGGGGCGGACTGGGTTATCAGCTCTTCAATCACTCGCAGGTTAACGACGCTTTCTCAGTCATCTGGAACCACGTCTTTTCGCGCGAACTTCCTGAACGAAGCCCGCGCCAACGCGGCGGGCTGGCGCTACAACGAGATTGCAGAGCAACCCTCAGGCCCCCTTCGGCCTGCCCCAGGACCAGATACAGCAGATTGGCAGTATCACCCTGGGCAACCTCGGCGCTTCCGGGCCCAATCATCTGGACCAATGGACTTACGGCTACAAGGACGTTGCCACCTGGGTGCATCACTCCCAAACGATGAAATTCGGGTTCGATTTTACCCGGCTCTACTATCTGAATGATCCGATCGGGGTGCCGAATTACACCTTCTACAATATCTGGGACTTCCTGAATGATGCCCCCGAGGCGGAAGGCGGTCCATTCCAGGCAACCACCGGTTTTCCCGGCGGCTTCCGCAACGATAACCGCCAGAACTTATTTGGCGTCTTCTTTCAGGACGACTGGAAGGCACGTCCCAACCTTACTTTGAGCGCCGGCCTGCGTTATTCCTACTTCGGGCCGCTCACGGATAAGGATAACCACATGGGCGTACTCACGTTTGGCAGCGGCACAAATCTCTTAAACGGCATCACGATCCGAACCGGAATCGGCGCCTGGAACGCGCAAAAGCTCAACTTTGGCCCGCAAATCGGCTTCAACTGGAGTCCGACGCAAGCCAATGGCAAGGTAGTTTTCCGCGGCGGTTTCGGCTTGAACTATAACCAGGAGCAGATCGCAAACTCCAACGCGAATGACGGCAACCCTCCAGGAACCAGCTCTGTTCCGGGCAGTAGTAGAAGTCCCACACAAATCAATCCGAATATCCTCTACGCGATCTCGAGCAGTCCAACCAATATCAATGGCTTTCCGTCGAACCCACACACGATTACCACGTTTAACTCCGCCGGCCTGCCGACTGCCGGAGCCGCAAACCTCGGCGCGCTGCCCGGGAACTTGCCCACTGAGTACCAGTACCATTACTCATTCGATATGCAGGTGGATTTGGGTTATTCGGTGGTTATGACTGTAGGCTACACAGGCAGCTCCGGTCATCACTCCTTGTACAACTATGACGCAACCGCTCTCGGACAAATTATGGGGGCGCCGCAGAACCCTCTGGTAAATAGCGTCAACACCTTCGGCAGCGGGGGTAAATCCAACAACAATATGTTGCTGGCGGGACTTAAGCATCAGTTCGCGCACACCTTCTCTGCGGAAGCGCAGTATGCCTGGGCCCACAGCCTGGATACCGACTCCGGCCCGTATGCTCGCGACCCTTACCTTTACAACCCCAGCTTCGCCTATGGGCGGTCGGACTTCGACATCAATCAGTCTCTCAAGATCTTTGGCCTCTGGCAGCCGGTTTTCTTTCACGGCAGCCATAGCTGGGTAGAGAAGGTCGTCGGTGGATGGTCGCTCAGCGGCATATTCTCCGTTCACTCAGGTTATGGGTGGACTCCGGTCTATCAGGCGCCACACCAGATCTACTGCAATACCTGCAACTACGGATTCCAGAACCTGCGTCCCTACTACCTCGGAGGAGCTATCCGTAACACCAGCAACAACGCCTTCAAAACCGGAAGCAATTTCCCCAACAAGGGAACTGCCAATACAGGTACGAACAATAATCAATTCGCCAACAACTACTTCATGGTTCCGAACTATCAGAACGCTATTACCGACAATCCTGGGCAGGTCACAAATATCTACGTCCCTCCGCCGGGAATCGGTCGCAACTCCTTCCCCGGTCCCGATTATCGTGATGTCGATATAAATATCGCCAAAGCATTCGGCTTGCCCAAGATGCGAGTCCTTGGCGAGGGCGCCCAGATCGAAATCAAGGCCAACATGCTTAACGTCTTCAATTTATTGAACATCACCCCAACCAGCATTTCGACCAATATCGCAAACACCAACCTCGGCCAGGCATCAAACGCACTCGGATCAAGAACTATCGATCTGCAGGCTCGCTTCAGTTTCTAACAGCCCATGAACTCCACCCGAGAGGAGGACGGTCCCACGAGCGTCCTCCTCTACCGCTCTCCTCACCTTGTGATTGACGACCCGCAGTTGACAATTTGGACGTCATCAACTGCCCACTCACGGTGCATCTTCACGCGCCAGCCTTTTTTTTGCATCCAAAAACGACGAAACCCGCGCCATTCCTGATCTTCCACCACGTTAAGAGACGTCAAATTACCACGTTTTCACCACCGAAAAACCACATCGTGACCACATTCCACCATCCCGATCTCGACTGAGGTTCCCATGTCTCGACTTCGTGCCTTTCAGCTCGCGTTCCTCGCCCTGGCCCTCTCGTTTTCTCTCCAGGCCTCCCCCCAGGAGGTCATTTCGATCGACACCAAAGCCCAGACAACGCCCTTCCCCCATTTCTGGGAGCAGATCTTCGGCTCCGGTCGAGCTATCCTTTCACTACGCCAAAGTTACCGCGATGATCTGCACACCGTAAAAGCTGTCACTGATTTCGACGCCGTGCGTTTTCATGGCATCTTCATGGACGACGTAGGCCTCTACGACCCGAATGCCACCACGCAAAACCCCGGTCAGGCCGCCCAGACCGTCCACAGCCAATCCCCTTACAACTTCTCCTACGTCGATCAGATTTACGATGGCCTCCTCGCCAACCACATCCGTCCCTTCATCGAGCTCAGCTTCATGCCGAAGAAGATGGCCTCCGATCCCACCGCCTTGCACGCCTTCTGGTACAAGCAGAACGTCTCCCCCCCAAAGGACTACGCGCTCTGGGACGCCATGATCACCGCCTTCACTCAGCACCTGGTCGACCGCTACGGCATCGATGAAGTCTCCCACTGGCGCTTCGAGGTATGGAACGAACCCAACCTCGACTTCTGGGTCGGCAACCCGAAGCAGCCAACCTACTTCGAGCTCTACGACCACACCGCCCTGGCCATCAAAAAGGTGAGCAGCCGCCTCCTAATCGGCGGCCCATCCACCGCACAAGCCGCCTGGGTCGCCGCCTTCCTTGAGCATTGCAAGCAAAACAACATCCCGGTCGACTTCGTCACCACCCACGTCTACGCCAACGACACCGCAAAAGACGTCTTCGGCACCAACGAACAGATTCCCCGCGACCGCATGGTCTGCCGCTCTGTCGCAAAGGTGCACAACGAGATCGCCGCATCTCCACTTCCAAACACTCCACTCATCTTCAGCGAATACAACGCCAGCTACTCCAACGAACCCGACGTCACGGACACCGTCTACATGGGACCATGGCTCGCCGGCACCATTAGCCAGTGCGACGGCCTCACCGAAGCGATGAGCTACTGGTCCTTCTCCGATGTCTTCGAAGAACAGGGCGTCATCAAGACCCCGTTCTACGGCGGCTTCGGTCTAGTCGCTGAAGACGGCATCCCCAAGCCTGCTCTCAACGCCTTCGCGATGCTCCATCAGCTTGGTAATCGCCGCATCAAAGTAGACTCCGACTCTGCGCTTGCAACCCAAAGCAGCGACGGCTCCATCGCGGTCGCACTCTGGAACTACGCTCCACCCTTCGGCACCGGCGCAACCTACACGCCGCCTCCCACAACCTTGAGCCCGGTCAAAACATTTACGGTAAAACTAAATGGCGTCCCGGCCAACGCGCCGGTGCAGGTCTGGCGTCTAGACGCCGACCACGGAAACGTCATCAAAACATACGATGCAATGGGCCGTCCCGCCTTCCCAACCCGCGATCAGATCACCCAGCTCCGCGCAGCAGGCAGACCTTCGCCTCCGCAAAACCTCGCACTCAGGAACAGCGCACTCACCATCAGTATTCCCCCGCAGGGACTCGTCCTCATCAAGCTCTCCAGCCGTGCAGCCGCTCATTGAAACTTTTCTTCGCCCATCGAGTCTGATAGTTCTGGAGCCTAAAACGTACGATATAGCTCAATGAGTGTCCGTTCTTCGACTCCGCTTCACATCACGCGACGTAGCGCGACTAAGTTGCTGGGTGGAGCTCTCATCTCCGGCCTGGTTACCTCGCCTCTCTCGTGGTCACAGCAAACCGAGGCGCCGCGTCCGGCCTCGTCTCGGCTCCTGAGCGACGACGACCTGGTTTTTCTCGATGAGATGGAGCATGCTGCGTGCCTTTATTTCTGCGAGCAGGCCGACCCTGCCAGCGGACAAGTCCTCGACCGAGCCGTCAACAAAACCACTACGGGTGCATTGGACCCTCACTTCGTCTCCAGCATCGCCGCCACAGGCTTCGGCCTCGCCGCGCTCTGCATCTCCGACAGGCGAGGTTACTACCCTACCGATCGTCTAAAAAAACAGACGCTCGCCACCCTGCAGTTTCATCTCAACAAGATGCCAAACGAGCACGGCTTCTTCTACCACTTCAACGACGTCAAGACCGGCAAGCCGCTCATCAACAGCGAAGTGTCCTCCATCGACACGGCCATCCTGCTTTGCGGCGTCCTTACCGCACGCGCCTACTTCAACGACCACGCGATCACAGACCTCGCCACGCAGCTCTATAACCGTGTCGATTGGCCATGGATGCTCAACGGCGGCAAGACGTTTTCCATGGGCTGGCGGCCCGAGACCGGCTTCATCTCCACTCGTTGGGACCACTACAGCGAGCTGATGATGATCTACCTTCTCGCCATCGGCTCGCCGACCCATCCCGTCTCGCCAGACTCATGGAGTGCCTTCACGCGTCCTCCCATGACCTTCGGCCCTTACACCTACATCAGCGGCAGAGATCCCCTCTTTGTCCATCAGTACTCGCACGCCTGGTTCGACTTCGCCCGCCAGCGCGACGCCTTCGCCGACTACTTCGTCAACTCCATCACCGCGACCCGCGCCCACAAAGCCTTCTGCCTCAGCCTCAAGCGCGGCTACACCGACGACTACTGGGGCGTTACCGCCTCCGATTGGGAGCACGGCTACACCGCCTGGGGTGGTCCTCCCCTCATGGGCCCGGTCGACGGGTCCGTCGTCCCCTGCGCCGCCGCCGGATCCCTTCCCTTCCTTCCCCGCGACTGCGTCCGCGTCCTACGCGCCCTCCGCGAAAACTTCGGCAAGGATGCCTGGGGTCGTTACGGCTTTTGCGATGCCTTTCACCCCGACCTCCACTGGTACGATCCCGACGTCCTCGGCATCGATCTCGGCATAGGCCTGTTGATGGCAGAAAATCTCCGCACCGCCTTCATCTGGGAGACATTCATGCAAAACCCCGAGCCCGTCGCCGCCATGAAGGCCTGCGGCTTCCACAGCGACAGACAAAACAACGCTGAACCCAAAACCCCATCCCCTAAGCCGTTACCGGCCCACGCTCCAGAAGCTCCAGCAGTCCAGCCTCATCCAGCACCGTAACACCCAGCGACGTCGCTTTATCTAGCTTGGACCCAGCCTCTTCCCCGGCCACAACATAGTTTGTCTTCTTGCTGACGCTCCCCGAAACGCGCCCACCCGCCGATTCAATCTTCTCCTTCGCAGACTCGCGCGTAAGATTCGGCAGCGTCCCGGTCAACACAAACGTAAGCCCTTCGAGCGTCGAGGTAGTCATCCGCTTCTCCGCCGTCATCTTCAGGTTCAACGCCTCAAGATCCTTCACCAGTTGCACATTCTTCTTCACGGCAAAGAACTCTACGATCGCTTGCGCCACCTTCGGCCCTACTTCGGTCACCGCCTCCAGCGCCTTGTTCGCTGATTCCGGATCCCGAGTCGCCGCTTCCATCAGCTCCTTCATTGAGCCAAAGTGTCCAGCCAGCAACTGAGCCGTCCGCTCGCCCACAAAACGAATCCCCAGCCCAAGTAGAACGCGCGCCAACCCTGCACTCTTCGAGCGCTCAATCTGAGCCAGCAGGGTATCCGCAGTCTTCTCGCCGACACGCTCCAAACCCAACAAATCCTCACGCCTCAACCGATATAAGTCCCCAACGGTATGGATTAGCGGCTTGCGCGTCGCGACTGGCGCGCCCTCCTCGGTTACCGCTTGCTGCGTCTCGCCGCCCAGCTCAGCACTCTGTCCGAGCAACTGTGCGACCATCGCGTCGCCCAGCCCCTCAATGTTCATCACGCCGCGCGCCGACCAATGCAGCAGTTCTTCCCGTACCCGCGCCGGACAAGAGTTGTTCACGCACCGCCAATCCACTTCACCCTCCACCTTCATCAAAGGGCTCCTGCACACCGGGCACAACTCGGGGAACACAATCTCCTGCTTGCCACGCGGATGTGTCTTGTCATTCACCACTTCCACAATTTTCGGAATCACATCGCCGCCACGTTCCACTGACACAAAATCGCCGATGCGAACACCCAACCGCGCAATCTCATCTGCATTGTGCAGCGTCGCCCGAGTCACCGTGGTGCCTCCGATAAAAACAGGAGCAAGCGCAGCAACCGGAGTTACCTTTCCCGTCCGCCCGACCTGAAACAACACATCCTCAAGCTGCGTAACTCCCGCCCGAGCCGCAAACTTGTAAGCAATCGCCCATCGGGGGGCCTTCCCCGTAAAACCCAGCCTCTTCTGCTGCGCCGTCGCATCCACCTTGATCACAACGCCGTCAATCTCATACCCCAGCGTGTCGCGCAACGGCTCCGCATCCGCAATAAACTTGATCACCTCGTCGATACTCTTCACCGTCTTCGCATATTTGTTCACGCGAAAACCCGAAGTCCGCAGCGCGTCCAGCGTCGCAGACTGCAGCGGCAACAGAGACTCCCCATCCCGCAAAAGAAAGTACGCATAGAAATCAAGCCGCCGCTGCGCCACAATATTCGGTTCGAGCGTACGAATTGTCCCCGCAGCCGCATTCCGCGGATTCGCCGCAGGCGCCAGCCCCTGCGCCTCTCGCTCTTCATTCAACTTCACAAACGCGGCCTGCGGCAGTACAACCTCACCCCGCACCTCGAAGCTCTGCGGCAACCCCGCCGCCTTCAGCTTCGCCGCCGACACACTCAGTGGCACGGAACGGATCGTCCGCACATTGCTCGTCACGTCCTCGCCGATCGACCCATCCCCACGCGTCAACCCACGTTCCAGATGTGCGCCTCCATCTTTAGCCCCATGCGCTCCCGGCCCATAGTGCAACGCCAGCGACAATCCATCCAGCTTCAACTCGCACACATACCGCACCGTCTCCGTACTCGGCAGCGCATCGCGCAATCGCTGATTCCACGCCCGCAGCTCCTCTTCGGTGTAAGCGTTGTCCAGCGAAAGCATCGGCCGCGAGTGCGGCATCTTCACAAACCCATCCTTCGGTTTGCCTCCCACACGCTGCGAAGGAGAGTCCGGCGTCACCAGCTCCGGATGCTCCGCCTCCAGCTTCTTCAGCTTGTTCATCAGCGCGTCGTACTGCGCATCGGTAAGTTCAGGAGCGTCCTCCACATAATACAAATGCTCATGGTGGCGAAGCTCGTCGCGCAACTTCTGTAGCTCTTGTTCGGGCTTGGATTTTGGCGCCATAGGCAGGATTATAAAGAGATACCGCCGAAGTAAATCGGTGCGTGACGCAGCGCATCGCACTTCCTCAACAAACTTTGCATCTTACTTCGCATGCCTTTCCGTCTACGCCGCTACCCAACTCCAGCCGCCGCCACACAAGACGCGCAAAAGAACCTCGACCGTCCCAGTGCCCAGGACATCTACGAGCAGGTCGCCAACAACGCCCGTCAGGAACTCGGCCGTTCCAGTGTCTCCCTCACCATCTCCGGCCTCGCCGGCGGCATCTTCATGGGCCTCTCTGCACTCGGAAACGCCATCGCTATCGCGCTGCTCACTCCCGCCGGCTCTGCTCCTACGAACATCACTCTCTTCATCGCAAAGATGTTTTATCCCCTCGGCTTCATCGTGGTCATCCTCGGCCGCTCCCAGCTCTTCACCGAAAACACGCTCTACCCCGTCGCCCTGGTCCTCGCCGAAAAGAAACACTTCTGGAAGACGCTCCGTCTCTGGGCCACCGTCCTTCCTGCAAACGTCCTCGGCGCCTTCACCTTCGCCGCACTCGCCGCGCTCACCAACGCCCTTCGCCCCCGACATGGTGCAATCCCTCTCTCAGCTCGGCCTGGACGCCATCCACAACCCACCTGCCACCATCTTCTGGAGCGCCGTCATGGGCGGCTGGATCATCGCCACCGTAGCCTGGCTCGTCTCCGGGTCACATTCCATAACCGGCTCCGTCATGATCATCTGGATGCTGACCTTCGTCGTCGGCCTTGGCAACTTCGCTCACTGCATTGCCGCCAGCGGCGAGATCCTTGCTGCCGCCTTCACCGGCAAAGCCCCATGGATCAGCTATCCGACGTGGCTCATCCCTGCCGTAGCTGGCAATATCTGCGGCGGCGTCGGCATGGTCACCCTGCTCGAATACGGTCAGGTCATCTACGGCAAAGACGCCGAATCCGAGGCCATCGCACCCGAACCAAAGGAAGAACCCAAACTCGAAGAAGTAGTCAAATCCTAATCCCTGGCTCGCGCAAATCAAAAGAGGGGACAGCGCAGCAGCGTTGTCCCCTCTTCGCATTAACCTTCAACTTACTATTTTGTTCCACCAGCAACGACAGGCTGTTCCGGCTTCACATACGTATCCAGCCAGCGATCGATCTCCCACAGCACATGCTGCTTGGTCTCAAGCGCTCCATAAGCATGCGGTTCCAGCGGCAGAAACACCAGCCGGACCGTCGCTCCCTGACCCTTGAGCGCCGCATAAAAGCGCTCGCTCTGGATCGGATACGTGCCCGTATTGTCGTCCGCCTCGCCGTGAATCAGCAGGATCGGCGTCTTGATCTTGTCCGCATAGCTGAACGGCGACATATCGAAGTACAGCTTCGGATCCTGCCAGTAAGTCCGCTCCTCATTCTGGAACCCATAAGGAGTCAGCGAACGGTTATACGCGCCGCTCTCCGCAATGCCCGCGCGGAAGATATTCGTATGCGCCAGCAGATTCGCCGTCATGAACGCGCCATAGCTGTGCCCCATCACCGCAACCCGCTTGGGATCGACCACGCCCAGCGATACACCCTTATCGATCGCAGCCTTCGCCGAAGCGACCAGCTGCTCGACGTACGTATCGTTCGGCTCCTGCGTGCCCTCACCGATGATCGGGATGGTCGCGTTGTCGAGAATCGCATACCCCGCCTGGACCAGGTAAAGATGCGACCCCCCGCCAAATACCGGATAACGATTCGGCGATCCGCTTACCTGGCTGGCAGAATCCCGCGTCTTGAACTCCGCCGGATACGCCTCCATCAGCGTCGGCAGCGGACCCTGGCTCTTGTCATACCCCGCCGGCAGCCACAGCGTCGCGGTCAGATCGACCCCATCCGCGCGTTTGTACTTGAGGAACTGCCGCGTCGGCATCTTGATGTTGTCGTAGCGCCCGGGGAAGTGCGTCAACTGCACCGGCTCTCCACCGGTTAGCGGAGCTGAGAAGTAGTTCGGCGACATCGTCTGGCTTTCGCGGCGAATCAACACCGTCGAATCCGACAGGAGCGCCGTCGGCTCATCGTAGTAAGGATCGCTCGAGCGATAGAGAATCTTCTCGTCTCCGCCGCCCACCGGCACCACCCCCACAAACGGCTGGTCCCCCTTCGGCGACGCGCCCGGCGAGATGAAGTACACGCCCGTCCCGTCCGCCGTCAGCTTCAACACCATCTGCCCCGTCGCATTCATCGCCGTCATCGGCCGCCCGGGATTGTGATACCGGTCCTGCGAAGACCCCGAGTAGATCGTCGTGGTCTTCCCCGTCGACGGATCGAACGCCAGCATCATCGACTTGCGATCCGAGAACCGCGCCACCGACACAATCGCCAGGTGGTCGTTGCCCCACTCGATCCCACGCGGCGCGTTCGGCCCAAAGCCACGCGCCAGACGCATCGGAAGCTCCAGGATCGTTGTCGCCGAACCGCTAAACGGTGCCGGCAGCGCCATCACCTTATCGACGATCGCGGCATGCTTCTTCGGGTCGCCGCCATCCGCAGCCTCAACCCAAACCACCGTCGCCGGAACATCCCCGCGCCACTGGTAGTCCCTCGGCCCCGGTTCCACCGCATCCCGCGAGATCGGCAGATTATCCACTGCGCCGCGGTCGGACAGCAGCTTCACCGCGCCCGCGCCCTTCACCGGCACCACCTCCGTCTTCAACGGAAAGCGCTCATACGGAAACGTATAGCTGAACGGCCGATGCACGATCGACACCAGCGCATACTGGCCATCGGGCGATGGCGCCGCGCGCTCGATCAAACCCTTCGCCGGCAGAGGCTTCACCACCCCGCTCAGCGAAACCACCGCCAGCTCCGACGACGCGTAATACTCGAAGATGTTCTCGTCGGTCGTCGTCTTCAGCATATCTTCATAGGTCGGCGCGGGACTCACCTTGCCCAGGCTCTCCTCCACGTCCGGCCCCGTCGGGATGTCGCTCACCTTCGGCGCAGCTCCGCGGTTCGCCGGCACCGTCTTGCACAGCAGCGACGCACTGTCCGGCATCCACTCGCACGGAGAGCCCAGCACCGCATTCAGCTTCACCGTCCCCACCCGATGCGCATGCGAAGTCGCCACATCAATCACCCAAAGCTCCAGCCCTGTAGCCGGGGCAGTCGCGTGCGCCACAAACGCCGCATGCTTCGAATCCGGCGACCACATCGCGTCCACTGCCTTCAATTTCGCCGGCAGACCCGTGATCGTCTTGGGCGCAGTCTCCTTCGTCGCGTCAACGGCCTGCAGTTGCAGCGCAACGTCGTACCGCTCCACGCTCGGTCCATTCGACGAAGGATTGAACCGGATCCCCGCCAGCCGGTACCGCGGCTGCGCCACATCGGCAATCGTCGGGAACGTCGCCGGCTGTTCCACCAGCATCATCTTGCGGTCAGGCGAGAGCCGCACTATCGGCGTCGGCGGCGCCTCCAGCAGCTGCTCGATCGGCGCCGGCGGCTTCTGATACGTCAACGCCGTCTGCGCCATCGCCGCCTGCACGCCTACACATCCAACTGTCGTCCCCACAAAAAACGCGCCAAGGATAAGCTTCCGCACTCCGCACCTCGTATTTGGTTTTGTTGATGTTGATGAGACGAAACTCTCCCGCGCAAAGACGCACAAAGCAAGGCCTCGTCCCTGACAGCGCAATCCTGGGAACTTCTCGGGCGCGCAGGTCGAGTCCTACTTGCCCGCTTCTTCCTTCTGTTTCTTCAGAATGGGATCCAGATTCGTCTTATCCACCAGCGCGACCCCGGTATCGATAAATGCCGGGAACGGAGAGTACGGATCCAGCCCATAGTCTCCGCCCAACGGCTTCACGGGGTAGTGATGGATGTCATCCAGAGCCTTCAACCCCAGATAAGCCATCGTGTACGGCTTTTGAGAGATGGTCGAATCAATGGTTCCATCCCCCACCAGCTGCAACGTATCGGTGTCCACATCCATTGCTATCAGCACCCGGTCAGTGGCGTTCCTCCGTTTGAAGGCCTCCGCTACGTTCGACCCCGATCTGGAGTCTAGGCAAATGAAACCGTCAATTTTGGCTGGACCCGTCCGCGCAAGGTACTCAGCCGCCT
Organism: uncultured Acidobacteriaceae bacterium; assembly: GCA_963791735.1. Taxonomy (GTDB): domain Bacteria; phylum Acidobacteriota; class Terriglobia; order Terriglobales; family Acidobacteriaceae; genus Edaphobacter. Next base: position 422,799 of record CAWBTR010000001.1, read on the forward strand.
GGTCCAGCGCCGAACCCGGATCCGCCTTGATATCGAACACCTCCACCACCTTGATCCCTGGAAAACCCGCGAAGACATCCTTGTAGCCCTTCAGCCGCTCGTCCAGGTTCGGCTGTCCCGGGTTGGTGAAGAACACCACATTTCCCTTGCCATTCAGCCGAGACGCCACACGAACCCCACCCAGTCGCCCAGCCTCCAGGTTATTGGTTCCGATAAAGTACAGCCGCTTGCTCGACGGAGCGTCCGAGTCCACCGTAATCACCGGAATTCCCGCCGCGATCGCAGCATCGATCTCCGGCCCCATCAAGTCCGCGTTCGCAACCGACACCAGAATCCCCGCCGGCTTCCTCGCCACCATCGCCTTGAACTCGTCCACCTCTGCCTGGGGGTTCAACCCTGCCGGCCCGCGCGTGTCGACCGAGACCCCATATTGAGCGCCCGCCGCTGCAAATCCATCCGCAGCCATCTTCCAGTAGGGCACAGCGGTGTTCGTTGCAATCAGATAGTATTGCTCGCTTTTGCTATGCCGAGTGCATCCCGTAAACAGAGGGAGAAGTACCCCTGCCAGAAGCGCAAAAACTACTCGCTTGCTCAAAATACTCATAGTCATCCTCCAGCCGGATCTCCTGTCCGAAGTCACGCGGTCTGGCCAAATCGGGCAGCGACGCAGGATATCTTTCCTGCGGGGACCAGATATTACTCCAAAGTCATAAGGTCTGAAAACCGCAACTCAACTAAAATCAATCCAGCATGGTACTTCCCTTCGTCCGCGAGCTCCTCGCAGACCTGGAGCACTCTGAAGCTTTCGAGCGTGTACGCCGCCACTTAAGCGGAGGCACGGGGCGCAGACGTGTCTCTGGCCTCACCTTCACCGCCCGCGCCCTGTATCTTCCATTCTTCGTCCGCGCCGCCGCAGCCCCCTGTCTCATCGTCGTCGCCGACAACAAGGCCGCCGAGGCCCTCCACGCCGCCGTCCTCAGCGCCTGCGAGCTCACCGGCGCCCTCCCAGCCGAATCCGTCCTCCGCCTCCCAGCCCACGACGTTCTGCCCTTCGAAAACCTTTCGCCCCACCCCGAAATTCAGGAAACCCGCGCCGCAACCCTCTGGAAGATCGCCACCAGCCCAGGCCCGCCTCGTCATCGCCCCCGTCGAAGCCGCCTGCATGCGTCTCTTCCCCCGCGACTACTACCGCGCCCTTACCCTCCACCTGAAAGTCGGCGAAGAGTACATGCCCGACATGCTCGTCGAACATCTTCTGTCGGTTGGTTATACGAAGGTCGATGTCGTCGAGATGCCCGGCCAGGTCACTCTCCGCGGCGGCATCCTCGACGTCTACTCCCCCGAGATGGACCGCCCCGTCCGCATCGACTTCTTCGGCGACGAGATCGAATCCATCCGCAAGTTCGACCCCGAAACCCAGCGCAGCAGCTCACCTCTCGACGACGCACTGCTCCTGCCCCTCACCGAAACCCCCGTCACAGAAAAATTCTTAGCCGCCATCAACGCCCGCCTCACCCGCGCCGGCACCGCAGGCGCGGCCCTCGAAGGCGGCGAAGAGCCCGCCGAACTTCTCACCCACGTCAGCACCCGTACCGGCGAAGCCACCGTCTTTCCCGGCTGGGAGTTCTTCGCCCCCGTCGCCGGCGCCAACCTCACTCTCCTCGACCTCCTCAGCGCCACCGGACCAATAGCGCCCCGCGTCTTCATCGAAGAGCCCGCTATGGTCAAAAACCAGGGCGAGCGCTGGTGGAACAAGATCGAGCAGCGCCACGACCGCTCCGGCATCGGCAACCTCGTCCGCCCCGAAGACATCTACCTCTCCCCCTGGGACCTCGACGACCGTCTCCACAAGTTCTCCGGCCTCGAGCTCGACCAGCTCGGCGCAGTCGACATCCTCGACGCCGACCGCAGCGACCTCTCCGAAGTCGACTTCGCCACCCGGCCCACACAGCGCTTCCACGGCTCCATCCCCGCGCTCATCGACGCCCTCAACGCCCTCATCAAACAGGAAGCTCGCATTCTCCTCACCGCGCCCAACCAGGGCGAAGTCGAACGCCTCGCCGGTCTCCTGCAGGAGTATCAAATCCCCTATCGCCTCGGCTCCCGCAGCGAAGCCCACGGCAGCGCCAACATCTACTCCGAATCCAGCTACCTCGCCGGCGATCTCCGCACCCCTGTCATCGTCAAGACCACCATCGCCGCCGGCGTGCAGATCCTCGACCTGGACAAGGCCACCGCCCGCCAGCTGATCATCTTCGGCGCGCAGGATCTATCTGACGACGCCGACGTCACCGCCCGCCCCGTCCGCCGCGGAAAATCCAAAGCCGCCGCCTTCATCTCCGACTTCCGCGACCTCGCCGTAGGCGATTACGTCGTTCACGTCGAACACGGCATCGCCCGCTACTGCGGCCTCCGCGTCATCGAAGAAGACTCCGGCATCCCACTCGAGCTCATGATCCTCGAGTTCGCCGACGAAGCCAAACTCTACGTCCCGCTCACTCGCCTCGACCTCATCCAGAAATATCGCTCCATCAGAAACCGGGCCCCCGCCGGAGCTCAACAAACTCGGCACGCAAGGCTGGCAAAAGACCAAAGCCCGCGTAAAAAAAGCGATGGCCGACATGACGGCCGAGCTCCTCAAGCTCTACGCTCAGCGCAAAGCCGCCGTCGGCACGCCCTTCTCGCCCGACACCAACATGCAGCACGAGTTCGAAGACGCCTTCGACTTCAACGAGACCGACGACCAGCTCACCGCCATCGCCGACATCAAGCGCGACATGGAATCCACCCAACCCATGGACCGCCTCCTCTGCGGCGACGTCGGCTACGGCAAAACCGAAGTCGCCATGCGCGCCGCCTTCAAGGCCGTGCAGGACGGAAAACAAGTCGCCGTCCTCACCCCCACCACCGTCCTCAGCTTCCAGCACTACGAGTCCTTCAAGCGCCGCTTCGCCAACTTCCCCGTCAACGTCGAGATGATCTCCCGCTTCCGCACCCCCAAGGAGCAGAAAGCCATCCTCGAAAAAGCCGAGCAGGGAAAAGTCGACATCCTCATCGGCACCCACCGCATCCTCTCCAAAGACCTAAAGTTCCAGGACCTCGGCCTCCTCGTCGTCGACGAAGAGCAGCGCTTCGGCGTCCGCCACAAAGAGCGCCTCAAGCAGATGCGCGCGCACATCGACGTCCTCTCCATGTCCGCCACGCCCATCCCCCGCACCCTGCACATGTCGCTCATCGGCCTCCGCGACATGTCCGTCATCGAGACCCCGCCCAAAGACCGCATGGCCATCCAGACCATCGTCGCCAAGTTCGACGAAAAACTCGTCCGCACCGCCATCGAGATGGAGCTCGAGCGCGGCGGCCAAACCTACTTCGTCCACAACCGCGTCGAAACCATCTACGACATCGCCACCAAAATCCGCGAACTCGTCCCGCAAGCCCGCATCGTCATCGGCCACGGCCAGCTTCCCGAAGCCGAACTCGAACGCGTCATGCTCGCCTTCATGAACCACGAGTACGACGTCCTCGTCGCCACCTCCATCATCGAAAACGGCCTCGACATCCCCCTCGCCAACACCATCATCATCAACCGCGCCGACCGCCACGGCCTCTCCGAGCTCTATCAACTCCGCGGCCGCGTAGGCCGCAGCAACCGCCGCGCCTATTCGTACCTCCTCATCCCACCCGAAACCGAACTAACCGAAATCGCCCGCCGCCGCCTCGCCGCCCTCAAAGAATTCTCCGACCTCGGCGCCGGCTTCAAGATCGCCGCCCTCGACCTCGAACTCCGCGGCGCCGGCAACATGCTCGGCGGCGAGCAATCCGGCCACATCGAAGCCATCGGCTTCGAGCTCTACACCACCATGCTCGAAGAGGCCGTCCGGAAGATGAAGGGCGAAGAAGAAAAACCCGCCCACGCCACCACGACCATCAACCTCGGCATCTCCGTCCGCATCGACAGCCGACTACATCCCCGAAGAGAACCAGCGCCTCCGCATGTACAAGCGCATCGCCGGCGCACAAGACCCAGGCCGACCTCGCCGACGTCCGCGCCGAACTGCAGGACCGCTACGGCACCCCACCCGAAGCCGTCCTCAACCTGCTCGCCGCCGGCGAAATCCGCCTCCGCTGCGAGCAACTCGGCATCTCTCAGCTCGACCGCAAGCGCACCCAGATCGAACTCCCCAACCCCAACGCAACAGGAAGGTCCCCATCAAGTCCTTCGTCGAGATGCTCCACGTCAAATTCGCCGCCGTCAACGCCGACCCCGACGAACTCGCCCGGGCCGCAATCGATCCCGCCATGCTGATGAAGCTCGTCAGCCGCAACGCCAAACGCGGAGCCCAGTTCACCCCCAAGGCACCCTCCGCTGGCCCCTCCCCTCCGCCAAAGCCGAAGACGTCCTGGCGGAAACCCGCGCCCTCCTCGACTCCCTCGACACCTCCCGCACCAACTAAATTTCACCATCAGCCTCCGCCTCAACTCCTTCCTTTGCCTAGTCTTTCTCCTCGCCAACCTCAACCTTGTCATCCTGGCGATCCGAAAATATTGGCCTGAGGACCCGAAAACCGTATCATTAGGGAAGGGAGCACCATGCACGAAACCATTCGCGTCGGCGCGATGAGCGTTACCTTCCACAAAACCCGCCACGAGACCGGCGGCGTCTTCGATCTCTTCGAACTCACCATCCCTCCTCTCGTTCACGTCCCCATGCCCCACATCCATCGCAAGTACGACGAGACCATCTTCGGCCTCGACGGCAACATGACCTGGACCCTCCGCGATAAGCCCACACCGGTCAGCCAAGGTACCGTTCTCTTCATCCCTCGCGGCATACCCCACTTCTACGAGAACCGCCACCACGCCACTGCCCGCATCCTTTGCCTCCAGACCCCCGGCATCATGGGACCCGAGTATTACGAGGAATTAGCCAGCCTCTACAGTCAGGACGGCATCGCCGATCTCGCCAGCATCGCCGCCACCATGCACCGCTACGGCATCGTCCCCGTCACCAACAACGAGCATCTCACCCCCATTGGCCCCGAGGCCTGACCGCTCCAAACCCCGAGCTCCTCCTGTCAACGCACGTCTTCCATCGTTCCCCTGCGCGAGCTTACACTCCATACAACATGTCTTTCACACGCCTCCCGGTCTTCGCACTCCTCGCGACACTCCTCGTCGTCCCTGCCGCCAACGCCCAGCACCTCTCCGCCGACGGCGCCCTCCAGACCTTCAACTTCCTCGCCGACCAATACTTCTCCGACGTCTACTTCCACTTCGCCCCCACCCCGGCACTCGGCCGGCCTCCACCAGTACGACACCCAGCTCGAAGACTACTCCGCCGCCGAGCGTCCAGAAGGAGATCGCCGCCCTCCACGCCTACGAGAAGAAGGTCGAAGCCATCGACCCCATCTGCTCTCGACGCCTCCGTCGCCGCCGACCGCGAAATCCTCCTCAACAACATCCGCAGCCAGCTCCTCACCCTCGAAGTCATCCGCCCCTGGGAGAAAAACCCCGACATCTACTCCTCCGGCATCACCAACTCCATCTTCGTCATCATGGAGCGCCCTTACGCCTCCACCAACATCCGCCTCCGCGCCGCCGTCGAGCGCGAAAAGCTGATGCCGCAGGTCCTCCTCGAAGCCCGCAAGAACCTCAAGAACCCGCCCCACATCTACACCGAAATCGCCCTCGAACAGATCGACGGCGACATCAGCTTCTTCCAGAACGACGTCCCCTCCGCCTTCTTCTCTGGCCCTGACGCCGCCACCGATGCCGAAGCCAAAGCCGCCTTCGCCAAATCCAACGCCGCCGTCATCGACGCCCTCAAGTCCTACGCGCGCATGGATGAAGTCCGATCTCCTCCCCCGCTCCAACGGCGACTACAAACTCGGCGCCGACACCTTCGCAAAAAACTCAGCTACGACGAGATGGTCGACATCCCCCTCGACCGCCTCCTCCAGATCGCCTTCGACGACCTCCACAAAAATCAGGCCGAGTTCGCCCGCGTCGCCAAAGAAATCGACCCCACCAAAACCCCGCAAGCAGGTCCTCGCCGAACTAGCCAGCCATCCACCCCGCCCCGACAAACTCCTCGACGCATTCCAGGACACCTTCTCCAGCCTCATCTCCTTCATCGACACCCACCACATCATCACCATCCCCTCCAAAGTCGAGCCCACCCTCGAAGAGACCCCGCCCTTCATGCGCGCCACCACCTTCGCCTCCATGGACCCTCCCGGCCCCTTCGAGACCCACTCCACCAAGGCCTACTTCAACGTCACCTTGCCTGAAAAAGACTGGACCGCCGAGCACATCGCCGAGCACATGGCCGAGTTCAACGTCGGCACCATCATCAGCACCAGCGTCCACGAGGCCTACCCCGGCCACTACGTCCAGTTTCTCTGGACGCCAGAGTTCTCCTCAACCATCCGCAAGGTCCTCGGCGCCAACACCAACATCGAAGGCTGGGCCCACTACACCGAGCAGATGATGCTCGACCAGGGCTACGCCGCGGCCCCAGCCTGACGCCACACCGGACCAGATCCGCGAAGCAAAACTCATCCGCCTCGGCCAGCTTCAGGACGCTCTCCTCCGCGACGCCCGCTTCGTCAACTCCATCAAGCTCCACACTGGCCAATTCACCTTCGACCAGGCTGTCAACTTCTTCGTCACCGACGGCTACCAATCCCGCTCCGCCGGCCTCGTCGAAACCAAACGCGGCACCGCCGACGCCACCTACCTCTACTACACTCTCGGCAAGCTCGAGATCATGAAGCTCCGCGCAGACATGATGAAGAAACAGGGCGCAGCCTTCAACCTCCAGGAGTTTCACAACAACTTCATGCGCCAGGGCTTCGCCCCCATCAAAATCATCCGCAAAGCCATGCTCCACGACGACTCACCTGTCCTCTGAACCGCATACCTGACGAATCTCACCATCACTGGATGTCGACGGACATTCCACGCGAGTGCGCGGTCGCCGATTAACTGCCATCCATCGAATCTCTTTGCTACGATTGACCGCAGATACTTCATCGAGGAACCCTCCCACACATGACTCCTCAGAAAATCCGCAAAGCCGTCTTCCCCGCCGCAGGCCTGGGCACACGCTTTCTTCCCGCCACCAAGGCCATGCCAAAAGAGATGCTCTGCCTCGTCGACAAGCCCCTCATCCAGTACGGCGTCGAAGAGGCCGTAGCCGCCGGCTGCAACGAGATCATCATCATCACCGGCCGCGGCAAGTCCACCATGGAAGACCACTTCGACGGCAGCCCCGAACTCGAAGCCAACCTCGCCGCCAAAAACAAAACCGCTCTCCTCGAGATCACGCGCGCCGTCTCCAAACTCGCTCGCGTCACCTACACCCGCCAGGCAGAACCCCTCGGCCTCGGCCACGCCGTCCTCCAGGCCAAAGAGATCGTCGGCGACGAACCCTTCGCCGTCCTCCTCCCCGACGACATCGTCGACGCTACCGTCCCCTGCATGAAGCAGATGGTCGAAGCCTTCAACGAAACCCAGTCCACCATCCTCGCCTCCGAGGTCATCGAAGGCCCCGCCATCTCGTCCTACGGCGTCCTCGACTGCACCCCCGACCCCAAAAATCCGCGCCTCCTCGACGTCAAAAACATGGTCGAAAAGCCAAAGTTCGAAGACGCGCCCTCAAAAAACGCCATCATCGGCCGCTACATCCTCACCCCCCGCATCTTCGACATGCTCGAAACCATTACTCCCGGCGCAGGCGGCGAACTCCAGCTCACCGACGCCATCAGGGCCCTCCTCCAGTACGAAAAGGTCTACGGCTTTCAGATATGAAGGCAAGCGCCACGACGCCGGCGACAAGCTCGGCTTCCTCAAAGCCACCGTAGAGTTCGCCCTCAAACGCGACGACCTCGGCCCCGCCTTCCGCGCCTGGCTCAAGTCCTTCCCCCTCTAAGCAGGAACCCGGCGATGTTGCCTCCAGGCGAAAGCTCAGTTCGCAAAAACGATCATGGATTGCTCAACACCTGTGCAACGATAGGTCAGCGGTTGTCTCCCGCCGGACGACCCAGATTCCTTCAGGAGCGAGCATGAAGTTAAGCAAGACAATCGGCCTTCTCGCGGCAACACTCTTCGCTGCCCGTCTTCCCGCGCAGCAACCCTCGCTGGACCCTCCAACCCGTCAGCTCGCTCACGACATCTTCAAGCAACTCATCGAGATCAACAGCACCGACTCCATCGGAAGCACCACCGCAGTCGCCGAAGCCATGCGCCAGCGCCTCCTCGACGCCGGCTTCGCCCCGGCCGACGCAGTCATCCTCGGTCCGAACCCGCGCAAGGGCAACCTGGTCGCCCGCCTTCGCGGCCGTCCCGGAAGCACGCTGAAGCCCGTCCTCATCATCTGTCACACCGACGTCGTCGAAGCAAAGCGTGAGGACTGGACCACCGATCCATTCGTTTTCACCGAAAAAGACGGCTTCTTCTACGGCCGCGGCACCCAGGACATGAAGAACTCCGACGCCGCAATGGTAATGGCCTTCATCCGCATGAAGCGCGAAAATTACGTGCCCGACCGCGACCTCATCCTCGCCCTCACCGCCGACGAAGAAGGCGGAAAATCCAACGGAGTCGACTGGCTCCTCAAAAACCATCGCGACCTCATCGATGCCGAGTTCGTCCTCAATCCCGACGCTGGCGGCGTCACAACAAAGAACGGCAAACCCATCCTCCTCGGCGTCGAAGCCACTGAAAAGCTCTACGCCGACTACCATGTCACCGCCACCAATCCCGGCGGACACAGCTCGCTGCCCACACCCGACAACGCCATCTACCACGTAGCCGACGCCCTCTCACGCCTCGAAAAATCGCCCTTCCCCTTCGAACTCAACGAAGTCACGCGAGCCGAACTCGCCACTCGCGCCACACTCGCCCAGGGTCAGGAGGCGGATGATCTTCGCGCCATCCTCAAAACTCCACCCGACCCCGCCGCCATGCGCCGTCTCTCCGCCAACCCCGTCTTCAATGCAACCATGCGCACCACCTGCGTCGCCACCATGATGTCCGCCGGCCACGCTCCAAACGCGCTACCTGGCCGCGCACAGGCCAACGTCAACTGTCGCATCCTTCCCGGCCACTCGCAGGAAGAAGTCCGCCAGGATCTCATCCGCATCTTCGATGACCCCACTCTCGCCGTGGACTACACCACCGACGCCGGAGAGGTGCTCGGCAAGGGCTCCGACCGAGTCTCCGCGCCTCCACCACCCCTCATGGAAGCAGTCTTCAAACCCCTTCACGAAACCGTGAAAACAATGTGGCCGGGCCTTACAGTCTTCCCCGAAATGGAGACCGGCGCCTCAGACAGCATCTACACCATGGCTGCCGGCATGCCCAGTTACGGTTTCAACGGAATGGCGATCGAAGAAGGTGACGAACGCGCCCACGGCAGAGACGAACGCCTCGGAATCGAATCGTATTACGCAGGCGTCGAGTTTGAATATCTCTATCTGAAAGCGATGACAGGAGGCCGATAGCGCCGGAGCCATGTTTACACTTGCCATGGGTTGAAGCGTTGACCCGCCTGATTAGCCTCGTTGCACAAGTTCTCGTTCAACAATCTTCATACAAAGGGTATAGGCAAAATGAATCGACTTCATCGATCCTTTCTCGTCTTAGTGTGTGCAGGCTTCCTTTCGGCCCACATTGCGTTGGCGCAGGACTATCCCGCTCCAGCAGCGCAAGCCGTAAGACCCGGCGCACCCAGGGGACCGCGTCCCAATCCAACGAACATTAAGGTTCTTCCCAAAGACATCACCGGTGACGAGACCATCAAACTCATGCACCAGTATGAGGGCGATCTGGGCGTCGAATGTGAATACTGCCACGCCCGAAATCGCGAGACGAAGCGTAATGACTTTCCCTCCGATGCAAACCCCATCAAGGACAAAGCCCGCCTGATGATCAAAATGACCGACGACCTCAACACCAGATATCTCGCGCAGCTGAGCGATCCCAAGCCGACCAACCCGATCACTTGCGGTACATGCCATCGCGGCATGGCGCAACCCGAAATGTTCGTCTCGAAGCCGCGTGAGCGCGGAAATCGGCCGCCAGGAGCCGCACAGCCCTCCACACCGCCAGCGCCGCAACAGATCTGAACCAACTTCGCATCATGCCTCTTCATTCGATAGAATTGTCAACCTGAGCGCAGCAGTTGAAGATCCGCCGGTTGCGCTCACAATTATTTTTTCCTGTGTCTGATCTCACCGAGCCAGGAGCCGAACTTCAAGCATCTCAACCAAGAGACCTTCATTCGAAAAGCACTGGAGAAAAAATGTCCAAAGACAAATCAAAAGATAAGGCGAAAAATAAAGCGAAAGATGCGGCAAACGCATCCGTTACTAGCGCACCCAACGCCGCCCTCACCCGCAAAACCCTCATCGACAATCTCAACGAGGACCTTTCCCGCGAATACCAGGCCATCATCGCCTACGTCAATTACTCTCAGGTCCTCAAGGGGGCGCAGTACATGAACATCGCTGGCGAACTCGAGGTCCACGCGAAAGAAGAGCTAGCCCACGCCCTCGCCATCGCCAACCACATCGACTATCTCGGCGGCATGCCCACCGTTATTCCGAAGCCCGTCAAAACGTCCGAAAAGGCCACGGACATGCTCCGCTTCGACCTCGAAAACGAGAAGGAGACCATCCGCCAATACCGACGCCGTATCAAGCAATGCGACGAACTCGACGAGTTCGCCATCGGCGAATCAATCCGCGAGATCCTCATGCAGGAGCAGGACCACCTCATCGCCCTCGCTACCGCTCTCGGCGTCGACCCACCCAATCCTGGTATCGCCGACTGATCGCGCTCGGAGAGAAAAACGGCGCTGGATCGAGTGATCCGGCGCCGTTTCATTGCAAGCATCAGGAAGTGGTTCAAGAGCCAGGTGCCCTTCGCGAAGCGACCCGCCCTCCTCATCCTGATTCAAACTTCCGAGTGGAATGGCTTGCGGAGAGGTCTCATTCACACAAAGCCAGCCGTTACTTCTCAATCTTTAGATTGATATAGAACTGGTTCTTACTGTCGAATGAGCTGATTGTCTTCACCGCGCTCTTTTTGCCATTGTTCTCCGCCCAAATCTCATAGTCCGTGGTCTGCGAAAGCTGGCCGAACCGATAGGCGCCCTGTTCATCGGAAAAGTAGCTCTTCACCGCGAGGCTCCGGTCGTCCTTCAGATAGACCACCGCGCCTTTGATCGGCGCATTCGCACTATCAACCACCTTACCCTGAACAACCCGCTGCTCAGGCGCACGCTGTTGCGCGAACACGGCTGCCCCCCGCACCGCCACAAAAGAAGCGGTCATGCAAAAAGTGGCAAGTATGACTTTGCTGGCAAAAGAAGGGAGCAAGACAGGAATACGCTTCATACGATTCAGTATAAGGCCACCTTTATCAACGGCTAGCTGTTACTCATCTTCCTCTTCTTCGGTATGCATGGGGTCTTCATCGTCATAACCGGTTACATCGATCGCCGCCACCTCCAGCGGATCCACGGAAACAATCTCCAGGTCCATCCCGCACTCATCGCACTGGACCGTTTCGCCCTCCTCCACCTCATCGACATCAACAACAATCGGGTTATCGCATTCGGGACATACAACAGCCATGATCCATCCTCCATCAGATTGGGTTCGCTCCCGAGCCCATAGGATTACGCCTATAGGATGATAAGAACTGCACTCGCGGACACCCCCGCTATTATTTAGCGGCCTTCCCGCTCTTTCGTCAAGCATACGATTGCAATAGCATTTTGGTTTCCACATAAGGAGAATTCTCGTGACCGTCGTCCCCCGCTTCCTCCCTCAATTCAGCCGCCTTACCGTCATCGTGCCCTTCTTGGCCATTGCCTTCCTTCACGCGCAACAGCCGGCTCCCGTCGGCCAGCCCGTTACGGTCGCCCCAGTCGACCCCGCCATCGCCAGCGCGCTTCAGCAGGTCTCGCCCGATAACATCAAAGCCATCATCACCAAGCTCGTCAGCTTCAACAATCGCAGCACTCTCTCCAGCATGGAGACCGACCTTCCTCCCGGCACCGGCATCAACGCCGCCGCCGACTGGATCGAGTCCGAATTCAAGCGCTACTCCGAAGCCTGCGGTGGCTGCCTTGAAGTCAAACGCGACGAGTTCATCGAGCCGCCCGCCACCGGCCCGGCTGCCCGCATCACCAAACCAACAAAACTCACCAACGTCTACGCCATTCTCCGCGGCACCGACCCAGCCCAGGCGAACCGCATGGTTCTCGTCACCGGTCACTACGACTCCCGCAACTCCGACAACTTCAACACCCACGACCCCGCCCCCGGCGCCAACGACGACGCCAGCGGCACCTCCGTCTCCCTCGAGTCCGCCCGCGTCCTCAGCAAGCTCAAGTTTCCCAGCACCATCGTCTTCCTTACCGTAGCCGGCGAAGAGCAGGGCCTCGACGGCAGCCGTCACTTCGCCAAGCTCGCCAAATCCGAGGGCTGGGATCTTCAAGCCGTTCTCAACAACGACATCGTCGGTGGCGACACCACCCCGGGCGCAGTCGGCGTAGATAAATCTGCCGTCCGCGTCTTCTCCGAGGGTGTCCCCGGCCCCACCACCCTCGATCAGCTCCACCAGATCCAGACCATTGGCGCAGAAAACGACTCGTCCGCTCGCGAGCTCGCCCGCGCCATCGTCGACATCAGCCGCACCTACTTCCGCCCGACCTCACAGCGCCTCTCCGACGGCACAGCCGCAGGCCAGCCCCACAACATGGCCATGCGAATGGTCCCCGCCTTCCATCCCGTCATGATCTTCCGGCGAGACCGCTTCGGCCGCGGCGGCGACCACACCAGCTTCTCGAATGAGGGCTTCGCTGCCGTCCGCTTCACCGAGTGGCTCGAGAACTTCAACCACCAGCACCAGACCCCGCGAATCGAGAACGGCATCGAGTTCGCCGACGACATCAAGTACGACGACTTCAACTACATCGCCAACGTCACCCGGCTCAACATGGCCACCCTCGCCACCCTCGCCTCCGCGCCCGGCCAGCCCCAAAAGGTCGTTGTTCTCAACCCCCCCTACGACACCCGGACCACCCTCCGCTGGGAGAAGCCCGCTGGCTTCCCTGCCGGCGCCACCTTCCAGGTCGTCTACCGCGACACCGATCAGCCCGACTGGACCAACTTCATCTCCGCTGGCGCCGACACCACCATCGCAATCCCTATCTCCAAAGACAACGTCATCTTCGGCGTCCGCTCCGTCGACGCCGCCGGCCACCGCAGCGCCGCCGTCTACCCCACGGTGCCACCCCGCACGAGGCCCGTTCCTGGAACTACGCCCGCGCCAGCGCCTTCTGCAAATTAGCGCAATATCACCACAAGACCTGTGCCTCCGCAACATACTGGGTACTCCATCCTTCGCAGTCTCATCGCAAAGGATGGGGTACCCACACAAACGCGAACCGCTCCACCAACCTCCGCCGCACACGAACCAGGCCCCGGCAGCCGCGGAGGCGTTTCCCGCACGCAGAGCCCCTACCTCACAACCTGCGCCTATGATGAAATAAGAAAGCAGCCATGCCCCGCTCCGGTCCAATCTCGCTCAGCCTGCCGGCTTTCTCCGGCGTCACCCGCAAGCTCATCCTTGCCAACGTCACGGCCTTCTTCGCGATCCTCCTCCTGCGTTGGCTCGCCCCTCACCTCGAAGATCTTATCCGCAGCCATCTCCTGTTGGAGCCGCGCGCCGTCATCCACGGCGAACTCTGGCAACTCTTCACCTACTCCTTCGTCGACGACAGCCTCCTCGGCGTTATCTTCGGCATGCTTACCCTCTGGTTCACCGGCTCTCTCCTGGAGCCCTCCTTCGGCAGCCGCTGGCTAGGCGAACTCTACTGCTCTTCCGTCATCGGCGGCGCCATCCTCGCCTCCGCCATCTCCTTCACCCACATTCTCAACCTGCGCCCCGAGGTCGCCACTGCCGGCTGCTGGTCCGGCATCTTCGGTCTCCTCGTCGCCATCGCCATGATCTTCGGCGACCAGGAATTCCTCCTCTGGTTCCTCGTCCGCATCAAGGCCAAGTACATGGTCGCGATCTACATCCTCATCGCCGTCGCGCTCCTGCTCAAACAAGCCGACACCTTCAACGCGCTCCTCCAGCTCTCAGGCGCCCTCTGCGGCTTCCTCTATGTAAAGTTCGCGCCCCGTCGCGGCTTCGCCTTCGGATTCAGCGAGCGTTACTTCGGCATCCGTAACAACTACTACCGCTGGAAGCGCCGCCGCGCCGCCCGCAAGTTCGAGGTCTACATGCGCAAGCAGAACCGCGAGGTCCACTTCGACAAGGATGGCCGCTACGTCGACCCCGACGAGCTCCGCAAAAACCCCAACGACAAGCGCTGGATGAATTAATCAGCGGAACGAATCAATCAGTCCTCCGGCTTCAGGCCGCACCCTCCGTCAGCCCCGCTCACTTCACCTGATCGTTCCATGAATGCATCGCCCATCCCAGATAGTGCGGATCGGTCCGCAGCGCATCCTCAACGGTCCGCAGCATCTGCGGAAGCAGCATCTCATAGTCCGGCGTGCGCAACCCCATCGCCATCTTCGCAAGACTGCCGTCCCCTAGCCCCGCGTACGCCAAATCCATAAACTTCTTGCAATTGCTGCGAAGTTTTTCTTCCTTCTGTTCCACTGTCTCTCCGTCGTTCGGACTGCTCAGCTCATACAGCATCAGCGTAATCCGCGGCACCGAAGTCAGCAGACTCCGCCGCTGATCCACATCACCCTTAAGCAGCTTGTTCTGTATATCTACGTTCAACGATAGACGCGCAGGCACAGTCAGCTCGCGTGCCGCGCGAAACGCCTCGACAAGGCCACGCAAGAAACCCAGGTTGCCCGAGCCCTTGTTCTCCGCCCGCTGTTGCGGCTCTATGTCGAGATGAACTCCATCAAATCGATCACCAGGGTGACTTTGATTGAACGCAATGACCTCGTGAATATGACCAAGCAGCTTTTCCCGAGGCCGGCCCTCCTCATCGGCATCCGTACTCGACAACAATGCCTCGACGCGAATCTTCGATCCATGCAGCACACGAATCACGTTAGCGAGCAGAGCATCTTCCGCCGCACGTCCGTCGGCCCCGCCCGTCTTGGAAAACGAAACATAAACCTCATTGATACCTTCGACGCTGCAATATTTGGCTAACGCCTCAGCGCTCCCCGGAGCGGCCATCACAGAAGACGTCCATCAGCCAGCAGACACTCAGGCTCAGGACGTAGGACGAAACGGAGCGGAGAGACGCGCCACTCATATCAACCTCACATCAACCTCACAGAGAGCAGCCCTAACCAGCTCCCATAAGACATGTACCAACAAACAAGCCAGCGCCGGAAGGACTAATCTCGTCCCACCCCGCAATCCCCGCCACAACTACTTAGTCAGCACGGCAGCCGTCTTCTCGTCGAGACCCTGCCCCATTCTCGCCGCTATCCGTTCGACATCACGTTTGCCAAGATCATTCTCATCAAACGCCCCATTCGCCTGAATGACTCGCGCAATGCATCCGGTCCAGCCCGTCTGATGGCTCGCGCCTACACCGGCTCCCGTATCGCCATGGAAGTATTCGAAGAACAGCACATTGTCGCGCCAGTGCTGATCCGTCTGAAACTTTCTCGAGCCTCCAAACACAGGCCGCTTGCCTTCGCTATCTTTTACAAACGTCCCGATCAGCCGCTCCCCAAGCACCTTTGCCACTTCAAATAGGTTCATCTGCTTCCCGGAACCTGTCGGGCACTCTACCTTGAACGTATCGCCGTAATACGCTCCCAGCCGCAGCAGCGCCACATACAGCAGGAAGTTCACCGGCATCCACACCGGCCCCCGCCAGTTCGAGTTCCCCCCAAACATTCCGCTGTCCGAATCCGCCGGCAGATACGAAACCCTCGACTCCTGCCCCCCCGCAAGACTGAACACAAACGGATGATCCACGTGATAACGCGACAGTGCCCGTATCCCATGCGGCCCAAAAAATTCCTTCTCGTCCAGCATCTTCGTCAATATGCGCCGTAGCTTGTCCTCATTCACCGTCGACAACATCCGTCTCCCCGCCAACCCAGGTGTGCCCGGCATATGTAGATTCGCCTCCAGCTCCGGATGCCGCATCAGAAAATCCCTCGCATGCTTCCCGAAGTTCGGCAGCTTCTCCAGCACGTCCTCCTCGAAGATCGCCACCGCAGTCAGCGGTAGCAGCCCCACCATCGATCGCACCTTCATCTGGAACGACTGCCCACCCGGCAGCCGCAGCACGTCGTAGAAGAAGCCGTCCTCGTCGTTCCACATCGAGTCCTGCGCTGTTCCCATCCGGTCCATCGCCCCGGCGATCCACATCGTATGCTCGAAGAACTTCGTCACGAACTCTTCGAACATCGGAAAATGCATCGCCAGCTCCACCGCAATTCTCAGCATCTGCTGGCTGAAGAACACCATCCATGCCGTACCATCCGCCTGTTCCAGATACCCGCCGCCCGGCAGCGGCGCGCTCCGGTCGAACACGCCGATATTGTCTAGCCCAAGAAAGCCGCCCTCGAATAAATTATTCCCCGCGCGATCCTTCCGGTTCAGCCACCACGTAAAGTTCACCAGCAGCTTCGAGAACGCATACGCCAGAAAGTCCAGGTCTCCCTTGCCGTTGTTCCGCTCCTTGTCCGTCAAGTAGATCTGCATCGTCGCATACGCGTGCACTGGCGGATTCGTATCGCTGAAGTTCCACTCATACGCCGGCACCTGTCCGTTCGGGTGCATATAGTCGTTCCGCAAGATCAGCTTCAGCTGATCCTTTGCAAAGTCCGGATCCACCGTCTGGAACGCAAGCATGTGGAACGCCAGGTCCCACGCCGCGTACCACGGATACTCCCACTTATCCGGCATCGAGATAACGTCGTTGTTGTACATGTGGAACCACTCGCCATTGCGCACCTTCTCCCGAATCTCCGGCGCGCACCACGGCCCCACTTTGTGCTCTTTCAGCCACACATTCAGGTCATAGTAAAAGTACTGCTTGCTCCACAGCATCCCCGCCATTGCCTGTCGCATCACCAGCGCCCGATCCGGGTCCGCCTTCACCGCCGTCGGCGTAATGCTCTCGTAGAACGCGTCCGCCTCCTTTAGCCGATCCGCAAACACTGCGTCGAACTTTGCAAACGGCTTCGTCTCTGTCGCCTCACTCGCCCGCACCATCCGCAAACGCACGATCTTCGTCTCACCCGCGCCAACATTCAGCACATAGTGTGGAGCAGCCTTCGTCCCCTCCAGCTTCGGGTTTACCGCGTCCGCCTTCCCGTGCACCACAAACTCGTGAAACGCATCCTTCACATACGGCGAAGCGTTCTGTGTTCCGAACAGCCTCACATTGTTGCTCTCGTTCTCGGAAAACAGCAGCGGCGCATCGCCCTCGCAGTACAGGCAGTAGTCCGCCAGCGACTCTCGGAAGATCGGGTCCGTCAGCCGCGCCGTGATCGCGCTAAACCCGTTCCCCTTCTGCCCCTTCAATCCCGGCTTGCTCCCCGCATTCGACCACATCCACGTATTGCGAAACCACAGCGTCGGCAGCAGATGCAGTGTCGCGGCCTCCGGCCCACGGTTCGTAACGCTGATCTTGATCCCTAGATCCTCCGCATCCGCCTTCGCGTACTCCACCAGTACATCGAAGTAGCGGTCTTGGTTGAACACACCCGTATCCAGCAACTCATACTCCGGAGCCCCGCGCCCGCGTTCCCGATTGGTTTTCACCAGATCGTCGTACGGATAAGCCGCCTGCGGATACTTGTACAGATACTTCATGTAAGAGTGCGTCGGCGTGCTGTCCAGGTAGAAGTAGTACTCCTTCACATCCTCGCCATGGTTGCCCTCGCTGTTCGTCAGCCCGAACATCCGTTCCTTTAGAATCGGGTCCTTGCCGTTCCACAGCGCAATCGCAAAGCACATCACCTGGTGGTCGTCGCACACTCCCGCAATGCCATCCTCGCCCCAACGGTACGCCCTCGACCGCGCCTGATCATGCGTGAAGTAGTTCCACGCGTTCCCATCCGCGCTGTAGTCCTCCCGCACCGTCCCCCATTGGCGCTCACTCAGGTACGGTCCCCACTTCTTCCACGGTTTCTGTTGGTTGCGCGCCTCATCCAGCCTGCGTTGTTCGTCTGTCATCGCTACCTCCATCGGCTCTCGCCCATGCAGAAACGGGGCCCAATTCGCGTGGGCAACGCAGCAGACTTTCCATCCTAACGCCATTAGAGAGTGCGGGGAACCGGAGGGATCACGGAACTTCGAGTCCCTGCTTCGTTGTAACCCAAAATTATTCTTCTGTGTTTTCCGCCAAAAAATCGCGCATCAAGTCCGAAAACTACTAACCAATTTATCCACAATAAGTTGCCGCTTGCATAGCAGAAGGGGCTTTAGCCGACGGCCTTCGTTCGAACCGGCGGCGCGCTCTAACTCCGCGTCACGATCTTCAGATGCAGCTCACGCAACTGCTGTTCACTCACCGGCGTCGGAGCGTCGACCATCAGGTCGATCGCCTTTGCCGTCTTCGGAAACGCAATCACCTCACGGAGACTCGACGCACCAGCCAGAATCATCACAATCCGGTCCAGCCCCAATGCAATCCCGCCATGCGGAGGCGTGCCATACTCCAACGCATCGAGGAAGAACCCAAATCGCTCCTTCGCCTCCGCGTCCGACATTCCCAGCGACCGGAAGATCTCGGCCTGCACATCCTTGCGGTGGATACGGATTGAGCCGGAACCAAGTTCGGTGCCGTTGAGGACGATGTCGTATGCGAGTGCGCGTACGGCGCCCTTGTCGCTGGTGAGACGTCCGGCCTTGATGTCCTCTTCGTGGGGAGACGTGAAGGGATGGTGGGCGGCGTCCCAGGTCTTGGTCTCCTCGTTCCACTCGTACATGGGGAAGTCGGTGACCCATAGAAATTTGAAGTCGTTGGCAGTGCCGGTCTGGTCGAAGAGCTTGTGCTTGTCGGCGAACTTCTTCCCGAGTTCGAGACGTAGAGCTCCGACCCGTTTCCAGATCCACTGCGGATCGTAGTTCCACTTTTCAGGCGCGCCGAGTTTGGGTGTGATGACGACGATGAGGTCTTCAGGCGTCACACCCGCTTCGAGGGTGGGCTCGGCGGCGAGCTTGGACTCGATGGCATTGGCAAGGGTAGCGAAGGAGGCGTTGGTCTTGAGGCGCGCCACGTCGAGCGAGTCGAGGCCGCAGTCGCCGAAGCTGGCGCGAATCTCTTCGGCAAGTGCGCGGCGCTGCGTGCCGCTGAGGACGCCGGCTTTGGGGATGACGAAGCCGAGCACGGGAAGCTTCTGCTCGATCTTCAACTGCTCGCGGAGTTCGGGGGTGAGCTCGTCGCTGAGATCCGTAAGGGCGGGAAGGCGCATGTCGGGCTTGTCGATCCCGTAGCGTCGGACGGCCTCGTCGTAGGTCATCTGAATGAATGGCGGAGAGAGGTTGATGCCTGCGGTTGCGAAGGCGGCGGTGAGGAAGCCTTCCACCACGCGAAACACCGTCGCCTGCTGAGGAAACGTCATCTCCAGGTCGATCTGGGTAAACTCCGGCTGCCGGTCTGCGCGCAGATCCTCATCGCGGAAGCACCGCGCAATCTGGAAGTAGCGATCGAAGCCCGAGATCATCAGAATCTGCTTGAAGATCTGCGGGGACTGCGGCAGCGCATAGAAGCTCCCCGCATGCACGCGGCTGGGCACCAGATAATCGCGCGCACCCTCTGGGGTCGACCGCGTCATGAAAGGAGTTTCAATCTCAAGAAAGCCCTGCCCCACAAGATGACTGCGGATCGCCATCGCCACCTTGCTGCGAAGCTCGAAGTTCGCCTGCATCTGCGGACGTCGCAGATCAAGGTAGCGATACTTCAACCGCACCTCTTCATTCGCAATCGCATCTTCGGCAGGAGAGAACGGCGGCGTCTTCGCCTCGTTCAGCAGCAGCAGCTCGCTGGCGACAACCTCAATCTGTCCCGTCGGCATATTCGGGTTGTCGAGACCCGCACCGCGGCGCCGCACCTTGCCCTTCACCGCAACAACGTACTCCGAGCGCGCCGTCTCAGCCTTGGCATGCGCCTCACCCGAGACCTCTTTATCGAGCACAACCTGAGTAATCCCCGTCCGGTCGCGCACGTCGAGGAAGATAAGGTTGCCGTGGTCACGCCGACGGTTCACCCAACCCATCAGGACCACCGCCTTCCCATCCTGCTCCACACGAAGCTCGCCGCACTTATGCGTACGCTGCAAATTCCCTAAGAAATCCAACATGATTCCATTCACTCTCTTGATCTCTTCGCTCGATCTCTATCGCTCGCCGAAGAACAAAACCCTTAGCCTCGCAGAAAGCCTGCCAGATCGGCTTGAGGCACCTTCGTCTGTTCGCCTGCACTAAAGTCTTTAACTGTCAGAATACCCGACGCAATCTCATCCTCACCCACAATCACCATGCGTCGCGCGAGTTTGTCCGCCGCCTCGAACGACTTCTTCAACCGGAAACTTCCATCACCAACCTCGATCGAAAGTCCCGCAGCACGCAGCTCCTTCGCCAATACGAGCGCCGCAGCGTTCTGCGCCACACCCATCGGGGCGACAAACGCATCGAGCTTCCGCTCCACAGCGGCCTCAGCCTGGGCTTGCAAGGTCAGGATCAACCGATCCTCGCCGATAGCAAACCCAATTCCCGGCGCCTTCGGTCCGCCCAGCATCTCGGACAATCCATCGTATCTTCCGCCGCCCAGCAGAGCGTTCTGCGTCCCCAAACCGCTTCCATCCGGAACCGTAAACTCAAACGTCGTCCGGGTGTAGTAGTCCAAACCACGAACCAGCCGCGGATTCACCGTATAAGCAACGCCGCAAGCATCAAGCGCCGCAAGCACCTGAGCAAAGTGCTCCCTGCTAGCATCATCGAGGAAGTCCGCAACCTTCGGCAGCCCCGCAATGATCCCCTGATCGCCGGCATCCTTCGAGTCCAGCACGCGTAGCGGATTCGTCTCAGCACGCCGTTGATTGTCTGCGCTCATCCGCGCCTTCACCGGAGCCAAAGCCTCACGCAAAGCCGCAATATACCTCGGCCGATCCGTCGCCGAACCAACCGAGTTCACCTCCAACCGCCAACCCTTCACACCAAGCTCACTCAGGAAAGTGGACAACATCTCCAACACCTCAGCATCGCGCAGCGCGCTATCCGAGCCCGACCAGGCTGGACCAAGCACCTCGGCTCCAATCTGCCAGAACTGCCGGTATCGTCCCCGCTGCGGCCGCTCCCGCCGAAACTGTGGTCCGATATAGAACAGCTTCTGCAGCATCCCTGTATCAGCCAGCTTGTGCTCGATATAAGCCCGCACAACACCAGCCGTATTCTCAGGACGCAGCGTCAGGCTCTGCGCGCTATCACTATCGGCCCGCGCACGATCTTCCCAGGTGTACATCTCCTTGGAGACGATGTCGGTCTCCTCACCTACGCCACGTGCAAACAGCGCGGTATCTTCAAAGATGGGGGTGCGGATCTCACCAAAACCATAGCGCGCAAACACCGCCCGCGCCGTTGCTTCGACATGGTTCCAAAGCGCAGTCTCCGGGGGTAACAGGTCGCGTGTACCTCGTACTGCTTTCAAAATTGCCATTACTCTCAGTGTAGCGAAAATGGCGGTGGCGGCCTAAACGAGCTCAATCTTCGAGCTTGGGGTCCTCGTGTCGCCGCTCCAGCACAAACTCCCGAAAGAGATGACCGCCGATACGCGTCGCAAAGACGAGGCGCGCCGCGACGACTCCATCGATTGGCCCTGACGGTTGGGGAAACCAGAAGGTATGCGCGATGATTGGCCCGGAGAAATCGGCAATCGTCGGTGTCAGCGTGAAGAATCGATGGCCATCCGAATCATGCCGCGCCGTTATCTCCGCGAGCAAAGCGTTCTCGATCTTTTTCTTCGCACGGCAACCGTGGCACGGAATGTACCGCATGTCCTCGTGGAACACTGTCTCCAGCCCATACCGCACATTGCCATTGATTGCGGAGACAGCCAGGGCCGATCCAAACCGCTGACCATAACCCGGCCAATCTTGTCCCCACTCGTCCGGTTTTCCGCGAAGTTGCCCGTAGACGGAACGGAACCCTGCTCCCGCCAACGCAGGCAGACCGTAAGAGTCCTTCAAATAGCCAATGAACTGTTGCTTATTCGTAGGACGAACGTAGGAGCGTCCATTAATCATCACCGGCTTCGTAACAGCCACAACTTCCTTCATGTCGATGGGGTGCATCGCCAGGCTCGGAGCCGGTGCATCCGGCATCCCCGTCTGACCGGAGGCGCAACCGCACGCCATCGTCAGAAAACACAACGACAGTACAGCCTGCCGGGCAAGGCATCGGTACATTCTTCAACTCCGTCGATAGCGACGATCTTACTTCAGGAGTTTATCGACCGGACATTTCTTTTAGATAGATCGCCGTGTAGTCCAGATAATTCTGGGCGTACTTCAGGATCAGCGCCCGGTCTTCTTCACCCAGAGTTCGCCGCACCTTGCCCGGTACACCGGCAACCAGCGAGTTTGGCGGAATCACCGTCTGCTCCGGAATTACCGCGCCGGCTGCGATGATGGAGCCCTCTCCGATCCGAGCATTGTTCAGGATGGTTGCTCCGATACCCACCAGAACGGCGTCTTCCACCACGCATCCGTGCACGGTCGCGTTGTGACCGATCGTCACCATCTCCCCCACGATGACCGGATAGACATAGCGCATTCCATGCAACACTGCACAGTCTTGCACATTGCTCTTCGCGCCAATGCGGATAGAGTTAACATCGCCGCGAACAACCGCGTTCATCCAGATACTCGCCTGCTCGCCGAGAATGACGTCGCCAATCACCTGTGCGGACGGATCGATGTAGCAGCTTGTTGGAATGACTGGAGTTATTCCCTGATAGGAACGAATCATGAAGCAGATTCTACGCTGAAGTATGCATTGGCCTCAGCTGTTGGCTAATTTCGTCGTGTAGTGACGCTAAGATTACCAACGATTTATACAATTCCCTCCAAAACTGGCGTATTCTGGAGACTATCCCGATTGGGACTGTTTGGAGGTGTATTTTTCTTGGCAGAGGTTCGAGTACAAGAAGGCGAACCCCTTGAGAATGCCCTGCGGCGCTTTAAGCGCAAGGTGCAGACTGAAGACATCATCAAGGAAGTCAAGCGTCACTCTTTTTATCTGAAACCAGGTGAGAAGAAGCGCGTGAAAGAAGCGCTCGCACGCAAGCGCAATCGCAAGAAGGTCCGTAAGGAGCAGGATTAGTTCCAAGCTTCGCAACCATGGCCGGCCGTCTCCTCCTCTTTCGAGTCTGAGGAGGCGGCCACCTGAATCGCCAATCAGATGGACTCCCGCCATCCCGACTGGCCCCGGCAGAGAGAGCCTGAAGACCGGCTCACATTGACTGGCAAATCGCAACACTCCAAGCATTAGCACTGGGCCCCCTTCAATCCGAGAAGTGAAGTAAAGATCATCAGCGAAAGGTAGACCGCTCAGCGGCGCCGCTACGATCAGGCCCTTGGGTGTTCTCCCTTTCCGCACCACGGGAGAAGCGGCATGGAATTTGTGGATCGGCTCTTAACCTGCGCAGATTGTGGTGGTGAGTTCATCTTCACCGCCGGGGAACAACTATTTTTCTTCGACAAGCAATTCAAGAACGACCCGAAGCGCTGTAAACCTTGCAAGTCCAAACGGTCCGGCGCCAGTATGAAGACTGGTACGGGGCCGGCGGCTGCTGGTCTTTCGCGCACGGAGACGCGCACCGAATGCTCGGCGTGCGGCATTGAGACGACAGTGCCGTTCAAACCGACGCAGGGGCGGCCCGTGCTCTGCCGACAATGCTTCCAGAGCAAGCGCGCCCCCACGACGGGTGCTCTTGTCACCGCAGCGGCCACCGCAGATATGGTTGCCGGCACGAGCGCGGAGCGCACTGCGGTCAGCGCCGAACTGCTGACTGCGGCACAGGGTCCGCAGGTCTAGGCGCCGCCGGCTGACCGTCTTCCCTCACAGTAGGATGTGAGTGAGGACAGTTATGAATCTTGGCATCAGCGCAGGTCCGCATTCACACCACCTTGAGTTGGACCCGACTTCGGAACTGGTTCGCGCACGTACGCAGCTTGGCGATTTTGAACTCACGATCTGCACCGATGGAACATACAAACTGGACGGCGGCGCCATGTTTGGAGTGGTGCCGAAGACGTTGTGGGAGAAGCGTGCGCCGGCGGACGAGCAGAACCGCATCGTGCTGGGGCTGAACACGGTCGTGGTAAGGACCGGGAAGCAGACGGTGCTCATCGAGACCGGGATCGGTAACAAGCAGTCGGAAAAGATGCGCGAGATCCTGTCCAACCAGGAACTTCTGCCGCAGTCGTTGCGGGCAGCCGGAATCCAGCCGGAGGAGGTGGATGTTGTGATCAACACTCACCTGCACTTCGATCATTGCGGCTGGAACACCACGCTGCACTCAGATGGTTCCCTGACACCGACGTTTCCGAATGCGCGGTACTTTGCTCACCGGGGTGAGGTGGAGCATGGCCGGCTGCAACTGGACCGTGACCGCGTGAGCTATCTAGCGCCGAACTACGAGCCGTTGGTCGAGTCGGGGCAGATGACGCTGCTCGATACGGACGAAATCCGGACCGATCCGCGCATATGTCCTGGAATCAGCGTCGAGCTTTTTCCCGGACATACGGCGCAGCTGATGGCGGTGCATATCGAATCGAGGTCAGAGCATGCGTGCTACGTCTCCGACCTGATTCCTACGAGCGCGCATTTGGATCCGACCTGGGTGATGGGATATGACCTCGATCCCGTTGAGAGCATTGCTCAGCGGAAGCGGTTTTATCAGCGGGCAATTCCAGAGAGGTGGCTGGTGTTGTTTACGCATGACCATGCGAAGCCGATGGCTCGGATTGAGTTGAATGAGAAGGGCAAGCCAGTGGTTGCTGGAAGTTAATAGGCGCGTTGGTACATGCGCGAGATGCGATCATGCCAGCCCAGGCCATCCTCGTCGAGCCAGGCCCAGAGGAAGCCGATGCCGAGCGGGCAGGCGGAGAGAATCGTAGCGAAGATGCGGCGGCGCATGGCAGCGCGGGTCGGGTTGTCGTCAGTAAAGGTGCAGAGCGCGATGCGTGCGTAACGCATGCCGGGGGTCACTTCTGCGAAGGTGAAGAATAGAAGCTGGTACAGCAATGTGAACACCGCGAAGGTGGCGACTGCGGCGATGGCTGCAGTCTGAATGGTGATGTGGCTGACCGTAGTCGCATTCGTGTGTCCGCCGAGTTTGCCGACAGTGAAGGCAAAGACCGCGGTGAAGGCGAGTAGGGCAGCCGTGAGGATGCACCCGTCGACGATCGCAGCCATGAGGCGCAGGCTGAACGGCGCCGTCTGGGGCGAGAACAGTGGCTGAAACGGGGCTTCGGGAACCTCGACGACGGCGGAGGAGACGGGATGAGCCTCGAGCAGGATCGAAGACCACTCAGGCGCGGTGGATTCGACAGCGGGAG
The DNA here is from genome assembly GCA_963791735.1 of uncultured Acidobacteriaceae bacterium. Taxonomy (GTDB): domain Bacteria; phylum Acidobacteriota; class Terriglobia; order Terriglobales; family Acidobacteriaceae; genus Edaphobacter. The sequence continues at coordinate 448,388 of CAWBTR010000001.1, forward strand.
CGGTTGAGATCTGGGCGGCTTCGACCTCGAAGATGCGAAGTTGGGCAGCCCTTGCGGACTGATCTGCCTCTTCGCGCAGGGGACCTTCGGCGAGGCGGGGACGAGCCTTGCGAGGAGCTACGAGCTGGCGCGGGAACTCGATAAGATTGGCGGGGATGTCGGTCGGCGGATCGACGTCTTCGAAGACGGGTGACACGCGAAAGGCGATCTCTTCCTCGAGCGCGATGACTTCGGCTTCATCCAGCCTAGCCTGAACTTGGCTCTGGCGACTGTTTGAGGTCGAATCAGGGTAGCTGCGCGCTACCTGGTCTGCGTCGTAGAGCCTGACGGTGAGGCCGGAGGTAGGTGCCGGCGTGATGGCTGAGGGGCAAAGAGATTCGACGATTCGCGGTGGTGCGCCGCCAGCAGTGGGAGGAACATCGGGAGCTGGCGCGGCTGCTGGAGGCGTCAGGGTCCATTGATCGAGTTCCGCAAGCAGCTGGTACTGGGCATCGGCGACGGCCTGGGCGTTGAGTGCGGCAACCTCGGCTGCGGCCTGAGCGGCACGGATGGCGGCTTCTGCTTGTTCGGCGAGGTAGGCGCGATAGCTTTGCGAGTGGGCGTAGCGCTCGGCGACGGCGGCGGCGATGCGGGAAGCGCGGGAGTCTGAGGAGGCGGGTGGGACGATGGGAGTGACGGGGTTGCCGAGACGCTGGGTGCGGCGCGCGCGATGAACGGCGAGACGCTGTGCCACCTGCTCCTTTAGTTCAAAGGGTGCCGCAGCTTCCGTTTCGTTCGTGGCTTCGTCAAGTGATAGAAGGTCACGCTGTGCAGAGCTCATTGTGCTCAAATCCAAACTCGCTTCCGTAAAATCGTTTAGCCTCAAAGGGTGGTGCGTCTGAATACCTTCAAAGCGAACGAACTGAATGTGACGATAACCTGGCAGCGCCGTCTGCCTTTGCTGATGCCGCTTCCCGGCAAGAGCGAATACAAGGAGTCGCGAACGTTCGCGAAAGTAACAGCAAAAAGCTTCGCTTTGAGTGCTTTCAATACTGTTTACCTCTTGATAACTATCACGCTGTTTGCGGCAAGTCATCCACATTTGCTTGCCCAGCAGGTGACGACTCAGGCAACTCCCGCCGTTGAGTCACCAGGCTCACCCGCGAGTCTGCCGGATGCGCCGGGAACGGTGCGCTATCCGGAGGCGGAAGTGCTGCCGGCGCTGGATGATACGACAGCGGTGGTGATGGAATCCGATACGCAGTCAAAACTGGGCAACCTCTACGTGCTGGATGGCGATGTGGTCGTTACGTATCGCGACCGGATTGTCAATGCAGACCACATCGAATACGACAGGGGGACGGGCGAGTTGACGGCCAACGGGCATCTCCACGTGATTGGAGGTGCGAACCATGAGGACATCAAGGCCAGCCATGGCACGATGAACCTGAACACCCAGACGGGGCGTTTCTATGATGTGACAGGCTCGGTGGGGTTGAAGAACGCGGGCTATAACACCACCACGTACGCGAACAGCAACCCATTCCTGTTTACCGGGCAGATGGTGGTAAAGACCGGGCCGCAACATTATGAGATCTATAACGGCACGTTGACGACGTGTCAGCTGCCGGATCCGGACTGGATGCTGAATTCGGCCAAGTTCACAGTGAACATGGACATCGGGAAGGTGAAGGCACAGAACAGTGTCTTCCGGATGATGAATATTCCGATGATGTTTCTGCCGTATGTGACGCAGCCGGTGAATGCGGAGCAGAGGCAGAGCGGCTTTCTCATCCCCGTGCCGGGGCATTCGTCGACCAAGGGATTTACGCTTGGCGAAGCATACTACTGGGCGATCAACCGCAGCACCGATTTGACGATCGGCGCCCAGTACTATTCGTTGCGAGGATGGGAACAGTCTGCGCAGTTTCGCTATCACGGGCTTGGAAATGACTTTGCAAAGGCCCACTATTCCGGATTGCTGGATCGCGGCATCACGACGAATGGGGTTTATCTGAACCAGGGCGGCGAGGATGTGACGTTCTCGGGCCGGCATGACTTCAGTCCGGAGACGCGCGTGGTGGCGGATGCGGAGTACTTGAGTTCGTACGCCTATCGCCAGGCGTTTGCGGAGAGCTTCAGCCTGGCGGTGTCGAGCGATATTCTTTCGATCCTGTATGGCGTGCATGAGGCGGATGGATATGCGGAGGCGGCGCGCGCCGATCGCTATCAGGGATTGAAGATGTCCGCGGTGCCTGCGACGCCAACGGCACCGGCAATACCCGAAGAGCAGGTGCGAATCTTTCACGCGCCGTCCCTGGACTTCAGCAACACAGATCATGAAATCGGGCGGAGCGGGTTGCAGTGGAGTATGGAAATCTCGTTTGCTGGCCTGTCGCGCGTGCAGCCGAACTTTGCGACGGGCGGCCTGACGGCACGATTGGATATTCATCCGGAGATCGCGTATCCGATGAGCTTTGACGGATGGAAGCTGCGCTCCTCGGTGGGTGTGCGCGAGACGGCGTACAGCCGAAGCCGGCAGACGCCCTATCTGCCGGCAGCGCCACCGGTGGAGCTGCCGATCGCGTTGAACCGCGCGGATTTTGAGGCTGAGGTCGACCTGCGAGCTCCGGTGATCGAGCGGACGTTCGACTCGGCCAAGGTGGAGAAATTTTTCCGCGGCAACGATGTGAGACATACGATCGAGCCGGAGGTGACGTATCGCTATGTGGCTGGAATCGATAATTTCTTGAGTGTGCTGCGCTTCGACGATATCGACATTGCGAGCGATACGAATGAGCTGGAGTATGGAGTGACGCAGAGGCTTTTTCTGCGGCCGTTGAAGACTCGGCCATGCGTGGAAAAGCCTGTGGGGGGGAGTCAGGGAGAGGACCCGGATCTGGATGGAGGAAGGATCTATGCCAAGGAGCGAGGCGGCGACTCGAAGCCGATATGCGGCAGCCGTCAGTTGATCAGCTGGCGGCTGACGCAAAAGTACTTCTTCAACCAGACTTTTGGTGGCGCCGTGATTGATGGGCGGCGCAACATCTTCGATACGACGCTTAATCTTTCGGGGATTGCGTTTTTGACGGAGCCACGGGCGATTTCGCCGTTGATCTCCCGGCTGCGAGTGCGCACCTCGGAGCATATGGATGTGGAATGGGACTTCGACCTGGATACCGGAGCTAAGAAGTTTACTTCAATCAATGTGATGCTGGACGTGCACCACGGTAACTGGATTTCAGGGCTTAGTTATGCGAAATTGAATGCGCCGGGGCGCTTCTTTACCGAGGGTGTCAGCTCTTCGGTTTCAAATTTCAATCAGCTGTGGCTTCTGCTGGGGTATGGGTCGCCGACGAAGGCCGGGCTGGGCGTGGCGGCCAAAGTCGGGTTGGATCTGAGGGCAGGAAGCTTGGGGCTGGTGCAGTATGGTGCGGTGCAGGGCTCGTACAACTGGGATTGCTGCGGGTTCGGCGTGGAGGTCACGAAGTACGAGCTTGGTTCGGTGCGCAACGAGACGGCGGAGCGATTCAACTTCACGCTGTTGAACATCGGGACGGCAGGTAATCTACGGCGCGCCGCGAGCCTGTTTTGAGCTTTGCCGGGGCGGTGGTTACCAGTGGTTGAACCCATGGAGATGGCGGCTGCATGAGATAATCGAGATATTGTGCTAACCGTTGTTAAGCCGTTCCGTGCCCTTATTTTTGCCCTTACGCTGGCCGCTCTCGGATGCCACGCACAGACTCCCGCGGAGGCTTCGGGAAAGCTGTCTCCGGATCTGGCGCGGCGAGTCGAGGTGTTGATTCGCTCAAAGTCCTCCATTACACCCGATTACGAGATTCACATCGGACCGCGGACGAAGAGCAATGTGCCCGACTTCGACGAGATCAGCGTGACCTTCACCGCAGATGGAAAGTCAAGCAAGCCGATAACGTTTCTGCTTTCGACCGACGGCAAGACGCTGGCACAGTTCAGCAAGTACGACATCAGCAAGGACCCGAAGCTGCTCGTGAGCGGGGATGGCCGGCCCGCGCGTGGTGGACCGGCAGATGCTCCGGTTTTGATCGTCGGCTTCGACGACCTGGAGTGCCCGTACTGCGCGAAGATGCATGCGCAGCTCTTTCCGGCGCTGACAGAGCGGTACAAAGACCAGATCCATATTGTGTATCGCGACTTTCCGCTGGATCAGCATCCGTGGGCGATGCGCGCGGCGATCGATACCAACTGCGTTGGCGCACAGAGCGCGACGGGCTACTGGAACCTGGTGGACTATATCCATGCGCACGCAGCGGAGATGGGCGGCGAGGAGAAGAGCCTGGCGAAGGCGAACGATACGCTCGATTCGCTGGCGCGCGATGAGGGCAAGCGGCAGAAACTGGATGTTGACACTCTGAACGCATGCATCGTCAAACAGGACGATACGGCGATTAAAGCTTCGATGAAGCTGGGAGAGTCGCTCGGCGTGGACTCGACACCGGCGCTTTTTATCAATGGAGAAAAGGTTGAGGGGGCTCTGCCGCTGGAGTATGTATACCGTATGATCGATAGCGCGCTGATTGCCTCCGGCCAGACGCCGCCACCGCCGCCTCCGGCTGCACCCACTCAGGCCCCGCCTCAAACCCCGTCTGCGACCAAGCCAGGCAACTAGAAGACGAATGCAGGAGATACAGGATGTGCCAGCCTTGTTGACCTATAACGATCGCTCTTTCTCACAACACACTTTTCGCCAGATTTCTTTTCCAGCCTGGCTCATTCTGTCTGCCGCTCTGTTGATGTCTGCGGGTTGCAACCGACCACATGGCGCCGATGTGGTCGCCACCGTGAATGGCCACGCCATTATGCGGGCGGATCTGGATAAGGCTTATCAAGCGCAGCTTGGCGACTCGCCGCAGCAACAACAGCTTTCGCAGGAACAGGCCGATTCGCTGCGACTGAACGTGCTGCGCGCGCTGATTGACCAGGAGATTGTGGAGCAGCGCGCCGCCAAGATGAATCTGACGGCGACCAATGAAGAGGTGGATGCGAAGCTCGCCGAGATGAAGGCTCCTTACACCGAGGAGCAGTTCCAGGAGCGTCTGAAGGCGAGCAACCAAACGGTCGACGATCTGAAGCATGCGCTGCGGCGAAATCTGACCATCAGCAAGCTGCTGAACAAAGAGATCAACTCGAAGATCACCGTGACGGACGCCGACGTAGCGAACTACTACAACCAGCACAAGGCCGAATTCAACCTGAGAGAGACGCAATATCATCTGGCGCAGATCCAGGTGACCGATATTCCGTCCGCAGCAGCCGGGCAACCTGCAGAACAGCAAGGCGACCAACGACGTCGATGCAAAGAGGAAGATTCAGGCGCTGAAGAACAGGCTGGACAGCGGCGAAGACTTCGGCACGCTCGCAATGAACTTTTCCGAGCAGCCCGAGACGGCTCCGAATGGCGGAGACATGGGCTTTGTAGGGGAGTCGCAGATGCATGCAGATCCCGCGATCTACACTGCGATCACGAAGTTGAAGGCCGGGGAGATGACCGATATCCTTCCGCTGCTGGATGGGCAGACTAAAAAGCCGGTGGGGTATGCGATCTACAAGCTACTCTCACGCGATCCTCCCGGACAGCGCGATCTCAACGATCCGCGGGTGCAGCAGGCGATCCGGCAGCAGCTGCGCCAGGGACGGTCGCAGTTGTTGAAGGGCGCGTACCTGGAGATGTTGCACGATCAGGCGAAGGTGGAGAACTTCTTCGCCGAACAGATCTTCAAGAACGACGCGCACTAGAGAGAGTGCTGAAAAGCCAGATTTGTAGCAGCGCTCGTTCGCAGAGCTCAAGCCCTGCGCTCCCTCCACGAGCAAGTACCCGCGTTTTCAGCAATCCACAAGTCTAAGCATTTGGAGAGGTCATGACACAGTCACCGGTGCGCTTCGCGATTCTTGGCTTTGGACACCATGCGGTTCGCCGCCTTTTGCCTGCCTTTTCGCAGTGCAATGAGGCGACGCTGAGCGGAATGTGGCGACGAAACCAGACGACTGCCGCTGAAAACTGTGCGGAGTTCAAGATCCCTCATTGTTTTACTACGCGGGAGGTGCTCTGTTCTTCGCCCGAGGTTGATGTCGTCTTTATCGCGTCGCCGGATGCGATGCATCGAGAGGATACGCTGCTGGCGCTCCGCCATGGCAAGGCCGTCCTATGCGAGAAGCCAGTGGCGATGAACGCCGCCGAGGCGGAGGAGATGCAGGCCGCAGCCAAAGCAGCAGGACTGCTCTACGGGGTGGGTCAGAACTTTCGTTTCAACCGGAGCCTGGAGTGGATGCGGGAACAAATCGCTGCGGGTCGTATCGGTAAGCCTCAGCTTGCTCATGCGCAGTACTCATACCCGGCAGCACAGGCGCCGAGGAAGTGGATTACAGATCCGACACTCGCGTGTGGCGGCCCTATTGCCGATGTTGGCGTGCATTGCATCGATGCGCTGCGCTACATTTTGGCTGCTGATCTCGTGAGCGTCAGTACAGTGGCGCAGAAGGACGCTTCGTCGGGAAGCGTGGAGGCGATCGCTTCACTGCAGTTGGAGATGACGGGCGGAGTTTATGCGAATGTAACGGTGAGTGCACGCGCGCCCTACCGGACATTGGTCGAGGTCACGGGAAGTGACGGTGTGCTAATAGCAGAGAATGGCCTGACTGTAGATCGTCCCGTGCAATTGGTAGTGCGGCGCGCTGGCGAGTTGATCGAGACAATTACAGTTGAAAACAACGATGCGTATATCCGCATGCTGGATAGCTTTGCGCTGGCGTTCCGGGGAGCGGGAAGCTTTCCAGCCTCCGGCGAGGATGCCATACACAACATGCGGGCGCTGGACGCCGCATATGCAAGTTGGCGGAATGGGCGCCGCGAAGCAGTTTGATCTAGCGCATCGCTGCCGCTAACGCAGTGGTTCCGCTGTGATGCGATGTGGCTGTGTTGCGTTCGGGTGTGGTGGCAGAAGGCAGATATTTTCTGTAAACGCTGATGTGGAAGCAGGACTGTTGAAACTCCTCTTCCACGTCGACTTTACCCTCCTGCACCAGCGGCAGGAGATAGTTGCGCAGCCAGGCGATCTCAGCGAGTGACAGGCCGTGTTTCGCAATGTCGATGGCCTGTCCGGTCAGATGGGGAGAAGCGGTGTCGCCTTCGGCCGGGGCTGCGTTGCCGTTGATGTGGACCAGGTGCTGCTGGAATTCAACGGTGCGGACGGCGGAGTTGACCTGCAACGGAGAATGAAAGTGGGCGTAATAGGCGCGAGCCAGCGTGGCGAGAAACTGCGCGGTCCACGGGCGGCAATAGCGGCGATCTTCCGGCAGGCGCTCGTCGATCTGAAGGGCGTTATTGGCCGGGAGAGAGACCAGCAACCCTTCGTTGCGCATGCTCAGAAGGTCTTCGTCGTTCTGGATGCGGTCGAGGCCGTCGCGGTCCGCTACCTCGTTCTGGTGCACAAGAATGTCATGCGAGCCCTTGAGCGGTGGAGGAACGATCAGGCGCCCCCGCTTGTTGTAGAGCGCCGGCAGAATGACCGGGGTTGATACGGCCTCCTCCACACTAGGCAGTTGCGGTCTTTGGGCGGCGGGGCGAATCTCGGCGGAGCCTGACGCGGCTTTGAGGAAGTCGTTTGAGGTGGCTTTTTGAGAGATCGGCGCAGAGGCAGTCAGCTCGGTTTGGCTTGCTCTTGTGGGAGCGGGTGAGCTGATGGAGCGACGCCTGCGGTGAGGTGCGGCCGCGCCATGCATGTGGACGCGAGTTGTTGCCGGCGTCTGGCTGGTGACATAGTGACGGGCGGTGTGAGTTGGCCCGCCGGTCGGCTTATGGCGAGTGGAATGATGGGCAGCGGTGACGGTGGTCCTGTGGACGAGGCGGTGCATTGGTTTGGCCAAGCTGTCGACTGGAAAAAAGTACAGGGCGGCAAGTGCCAGAAGGGCCGGGATTGGGGCGTTCAAACGCATCATGATTTCGGAGGCGCGGAACGCCAGAGCATCTCCTACACTAACGGGCCGGTTAGCCGGCGGGTAAGTAACGAGGTCGGTTCTGTGTACTCATCGATTAACAGCTCGGCACTCATCGACGCCAATGGCAGACGTTATTTTTGCTGTCTGGCCCAGGACTGGAGGTCCGCTGGGGTGTGCAGACGTTCCTGCATCAAGGCGTCTAGAAGGGCTCGGGTGTTGACGGCGGAAAAGGGTTCGTCGATGCGTGCGGGAGTTTGCTGGTTGGGAAGTTTGACGATGTAGGCAGGGCGAGGGTCAAACTCGCCCCCATGGCTGGCAGCCTGATCTTCATCGGTCCAGGTCATCGAGGAGATCCAGATCTGGGCAGTGCGCCACGAGTGATCTCCCATAATGATCACGGTCGAGGGAGCCCATTGGTTCTTCTTTTCAAGCAGGCGGCGGATGTGGGAGAGGTAGCGGTCGCTCAGAGCGAGGTTGTCGATGTAGGAGGTGTGTTTGTTGCTAAAGGCTTTCTTGCTGCGGTCGTAGAAACCATACGGGTGTGGGATTGGTAGGTGCAGAAAGAGGAAGTTAATGGAAGGGTCGGCGAGGTAGGCGTCGCCCGCGGTAAGGAGCTTGCGGTAGTCACTGGAGTGCTGGCGGATGTCGCGATACTCGTCGGAGGGGGAGCCGGGTCCATAGCCGAAGAGGTGCTTTGTGTCGAGCCAGAGATAGCGAAAGGGGCGAAGCAGGTCGACAGCCAGAGAGCGGTTTGGGGATAGGTTGGCTGGCGTGGATTCGCGGTAGGTCCAGAAGCAATGATCGAGGACTTCAGGCATGATGCGGCAGTAGGGGTTGTACCAGCCCGCGATACCCGTGGTATAGCCGGCGTCGATGGCGTCCTGAAAGACAGTCTGGCGCTGGTAGAACGGCGTCCACTTGCCGGTGGACGGATCTCTGAGCGACAGGAGAAGCCCGCGAGCGGAGACATTGACGGCGTTTGAGGGGATACCGGTGAAGAGCGTAGGAAGGATGTAGCGAGTGTATACCCCGACCGGAATGACGTGAGTGAAGACGGTGGACTGGGCGGCGAGTTGATCAAAGGCGGGAAGCGCGAGGCCCGGGAAGCGGCGCTCGTAGAGTTGCTGGTAAGAGAGTTCATCGAGCAGAAGCCAGATGATGCGTTGGCGGGGTGGCGTCGAAACAACCTGGGCCTTGTGAAGCACGGGCGCCGCGTTGAGGTTGCGGGCCTGCCAGCCACTCCACACCAGTTGCCCGAAGATAAGCACTCCAGTGAAGGAGAAGATGCCCAGGATAGCAGCGGCAACGTGCTGGATTCGTTCGAAACGGGGCACAAACCTCTTCCAGAAAATGGAGATCGCAACGAGAGTGGCAACGCACACGCTGGCGACCGAGTAAGTGAGCCAGTCGGGGATATCCGTGCCGGAGAAGTTGGCAACGGTGTGGAGAAAGATGGACGGCAGCGCGAGGATGAAGGCAGACCAGATGATGACGCGGAGAGGACCGGGCCGTTCGGCGATATAAAGCAGCGCAGTAAGGAGAAGAGAAAGCGCGATAACGTAGACGATGATCGGAATAATGACGGAGGAGGCCGAGCCAACGAGGTGGTAAACCAGATCGTGCTCTGTAGAGATGAGAGGACCGGTCAGATCGAGCAGATACAGGTTGGCAAGCCCAAAGGCCACCGTGCCCGGGTGAGTGAGGGGCCTCACAGCCTGCTTTCTTTCAATACGAGGTAATAGAGTTGCGGTCATGCGCGCACGCCGTTTCAAACCAGGTTCGGGGTGCGGCATTGCGCAAGCGCACGGTAGCCGGCGCACTCCAACAAGAGGCTATAAGGCACTTCTCTCCGATGTCAACGGCACTATGACGGACGGCCGGACTGGGGCAGGTCCTTGGGACCTCTGACGAAGAGATTTTTCAGACGGCGACGGAAATAAAACAACGCCCCTGAAAACACGGCGCTAATTCCTTGAAAGATCAGGAGCCCGGAGCCCGGATCGACATAAGCATGGGCCTGGCGTTCAAAGGTAAAGCTGAGTGCAATAAATAGCATCAGCGTAATCGCGAAATACTTCAGACTGCGGACCATTCGTGTTACCTCGGGGAGGATGTCTGCATGGACAACCTTACTTGGAGTGAAGACGCGGATTGCGAGAAAAAGTTTCGGCCAACCCGGTCATTTTGATGTCTCGATATTGTCATTTTGAAGTCGTTGGCGAATTAAATCGGCGTCTCCATACTTTTTCATTTATCCGAATCCTCTCCATGAGCAGTGCGTGTACGATGGCTGCACCTCATTAATCCTTTCTAACACGGAGAGCCAACGTGCGCTTTGCTTCCTCTACCGCCCATTTATCCATCTGGATTCTCGCAGGATTCGCTACAGCGTCGATGGCCGCTACCTCTGGCGATAAACCTCATCTGCTGCAGCGGCCGGCCTTGAGTCAGACGCAGATTGTGTTCAATTATGCAGGCGACCTGTGGAGCGTGGACCGCAAGGGAGGCCATGCGACACGCCTGACCGTCGGGGTAGGGATCGAGACCTCGCCGGTCTTCTCGCCGGATGGAAATACGATTGCCTTTACGGGTGACTACGACGGCAATCAGGATGTGTTTACCATTCCGGCAACAGGTGGCGTGCCGCATCGTGTGACCTATCATCCATCCGCAGATGCGGCGGTAGGCTGGTCGCCGGATGGAAAGCAGATTGTCTTCCGTTCGGACCGGCAGGCGAACAGCCGTTATACGCAGTTATATGAGGTCCCAGCGGCGGGCGGTTTTGCCACGGTGCTGCCGCTGCCGATGGCGTACGAAGGACAGATCTCCTTCGATGGCGGGAGCATAGCGTACTCGCCGCTCGGGCCGTCGTTCAGCTTCGACTACAACCGCTATGTGGCATGGGGCAACTACCACGGCGGCCGCGCGAGCACCATCTGGATCACTGGATTGAAAGAGCTTAACAGCGTAGAGATTCCACACGAGTCAGGATCGGACCTCGATCCCGTGTGGGTGGGGAAGATGGTTTATTTTCTCTCCGACCGCAACGGGCCCATGACGTTGTACAAGTATGACCCGGCGACAAAGGCTGTGACGGAATGCCTGAAGAACGCGGGCAAGCCGGATATTCACTCGCTGTCGGCGGGGCCGGGTGGTCTGGTGTACGACCAACTGGGAGAGATTTATCTGTACGATCCGGCGAGCGGCCAATCGCACTTGGTGCCGATCGATGTGACGGGCGATCTACCGGAGGTAAGGGCGCGCATCGAGAATGTGAGCACGCAGATCGATCATGTCGGCATCTCGCCGACTGGCTTGCGGGCTGTGTTTGAGGCGCATGGCGAGATTTTGACTGTACCGGCCAAGAAGGGACCGACACGGGATATTACGAATACGCCGGGTGTGATGGAGCGGAATCCCGCATGGTCGCCCGATGGCCAGTCGATCGCTTATTTCTCCGATGAGTCCGGGTTGTACGCGGTCCATGTGTCGAGCCAGACTGGGAGCGGAGAGGTTAAGAAATTTCCACTGGCGAAGGACCCTGCATATTACTTCGATCCGGTGTGGTCGCCAGATTCGAAACTGCTCGCGTTCCGCGACAACCGGTTGAAGCTGTGGATGCTCGATACAACCAGCGGAAAGCTGTCGCATGTAGGCGAGGATGATTTTTTTCAGACCGACAAACGCGACATCGCCTGGTCGCCGGACTCGAAGTGGATTGCTTACTCGCAGATCGTGGCGAACCATCTGCATGCGCTGTTTCTGTATTCGGTCGACACAGGCAAGGCGACCCCTTTCGCTCCTGCCTCTGCCGATTCGCGCTTCCCAACCTTCGATCGCAACGGTAAGTATCTGTACTTTACCGCGAGCACAAACCTGGGCGGAACTTCGGCCGGTCTCGACATGACTAGTGATCTGCTTTCGCCGGTGCGCAATGTCTACGCGGTGGTGCTGGCAGCCGATCAGGCTTCGCCGATTGCGCCGGAGAGCGATGACGAAAAGACCCCTGCCGAAGCACGCGAGAAAGCGAAGGACACTGCTGACGCAACGCCGGCCGGTGAGGCGAAGGAGGGGGAGAGAGCACGGCCCGCGGCTGCCCGACCTCCAACTCCGCCAAAACCTGTGAAGATCGACCTCGAAGGAATCGAGAGCCGCATCGTCGCGCTGCCGTTGCCCACAGGTGACTATCTGGACCTGGTTGCAGGCAAGCCCGGCACACTGTACTTCCGTCAGGCCGCAGGTGGCAATCGATTCGCGGAGCGTGCGGCTACCTTGAGCCGGTTCGTCTTCGACACACGCAAGACCGAGAAGCTGGCCGACCGCGTCGCGAGCTTCGATCTCTCGGCTGATGGCGAGAAGATGCTGCTGGCCGTGACGCCGGAAGGCGCAGGTGGTGGTCGTGGCGCTGGCGCAGGTGGTGCCCCTGTTCATCCTACTTATGTGATCGTTCCCGCAAATGCTCCGGTGAAGCCCGGCGAAGGTACGGTTTCGCTGACCGATCTCCAGGTGCGCATCGACCCCGCAGCCGAGTGGAACCAGATGTACCACGAAGTGTGGAGAGTCGAACGAGCCTACTTCTACGATACGAACTTCCATGGCGTGAATACGGTCGAGGAGGAAAAGCGATTCGAGCCATATGTGCAGTCGATCGCTTCACGCAGCGATCTTAACTACATCTTCCAGGAGATGCTGAGCGGCTTCTCGGTAGGCCATCTGCGAGGCACGGGAGGAGAGATTCCGGAGGCGAAGCGTGTCCCAGGTGGTCTGCTCGGCGCCAACTACACGATTGAAAATGGGCACTACTGCCTGTCGAAGATTCTTGTCGGAGGCAGTTGGAACCCGGAGGAGAAGGCTCCCCTGGCTGAACCTGGGTTGAACGTGCATGTGGGCGACTGCATCCTGGCTATCGGCGGCGAAGAAGTGAAGGCCGACGACGATATTCAGCGCCTGCTGGAGGGGACAGCGGGTCACGCGATCACGTTGCATATGGCCTCGGCGAATGGCAGCAACGCGCGAGACATCACAGTGGTTCCAATTCGCAGCGAGGCGGCTCTGCGCAACAGCGAGTGGATTGAGGACAATCAGCGCAAGGTCGACAAGCTCTCGGGCGGCAAGCTGGCGTATGTCTATCTGCCGGATACCGGCAACGGCGGATTTACGAACTTCAACCGCTTCTACTTTTCTCAACTCGACAAACAGGGCGCAGTAATCGACGAGCGCTTCAACGGCGGCGGGCAAGTTGCAGACTACGTCATCGAAGCGATGCAGAGAAAGGTCGTCGGATACTGGGCGTATCGCTATGGCGCGATACAGAAGACAGCAAACGCATCGATCTCGGGACCAAAGGTGATGATCATTAATGAGGTCGCGGGCTCTGGTGGCGATGCGATGCCGTGGCTGTTCCATCAGGAGAAGGTGGGAACGCTTGTTGGAAAGCGGACGTGGGGCGGCCTGGTTGGTATTGGCGCGATTCCGGTGCTGATGGATGGTGGCACCGTAACCTCGCCGAGCTTCGGCTACTTCTCGCCAGAGGGCAAATGGCAGATTGAAAACCACGGGACCGATCCGGACGTAGTGGTCGAGCAGGACCCGAAGGCCGTGAGTGAAGGACATGATCCGCAGTTGGAGAAAGCGGTGAGTGTAGCGATGGAGCAGCTTGCGCAACATCCCGTGCAGGAGCCGGCGAAGCCTCCTTATCCGAACTATCACAAAAAATAAGTGGTGCGGGGAGAGATTCCCTGCATGCGTCGCGAGCGGCGACGCGCGGACGCATGCGCGTCATCAAACGGACACGCCGCATGCCGTGACCACCGACTTTGCAGCTGAACCAATCTGCGACATATCCCGGCTGGCGATGGCCGCGCCGAGAACGATGACGCTGGACGCAATCTGGACGGCCTTGTCGATCTCGGCAAGCTTAGCGAGAGCAAGATCGGCTGACTTTGTCGCAACAGAAATTTGGTTGAGCGCCTGATCTGCATTTTGGAGGGTAAGGTTCGCTCCCTGAAGTGCGAAGTTATTGGCTGTCTGCATCAGAGAGAACACGTAGCCCTGAAGCTGGACGATGCCCGGATCGGTGAGGCTGGCGCCAGCCTTGATCGCGTCGAGCCGAATCTGACCGATAGCAACGGCGATGTCGTGGAAGGACTGGCCGAGCTGCTGCATCTGATCGTCGGTGAGGGTAGTGCCGGAGTCCGCTGGAACGGGTGCCGACGGCGCTGCCGGCACGGTCTTTGAAGATATACCGGCAGGCGTTTGCGAGGACTTCTTTGGCGATGTCTTCTTCATAGCAGAGTCACCTCGATTGCAGATCCGAAATGGTGGTCTTGAGCGATTCGATGATGGGCGCGGCCTGTTTGGCAATCTCAATTGGACTGGCCTTCTGCATTGCCTGCCGCGTCAGCTTGGCGTGGAGGACCCCAAGACCATCCATCAGCTTTCCATAAGAGGTGACGTCGTCCTTGCGGACCTGCAGCGCGGTTTTGTCGTTGGCATACTGGCGCTGGACGAGGATGAGCGCGAGCCGCTCGTTGGGCTGGGCCGCGGCCATGGGACCCTGGTAGAAGTTATCGAGCAAGAATTCCTCGTTGGACAGCATGAGGCCATAGTCGTGTGTGATGATCTTTTTCAAAGCCTGGGTAAGGGATTGGATAGCCTGATCGTTCGCTTTCATGAGATCCGCAAGCTGCTTTTCGCGATATCCCCTCGTGGCAGCATCGGCCAGGGACTTCAGGAGGCTCTGCGCATCTGTTCCAGCAGTCACAGCGCTGGCAGAGAGGCTTGTGTCTGTGCTCATGGCGGTTACATTTGCGTCGATGGCCGCATCGTAGCCGAGAGGCTTATTCGAAGAGAGCTTGCCGAGCGCATCGAAGTAGTCGAGCAGAATGTTCTGGTCCTTCGCAAGCTGGTCGGAAAGCTCTTGGTAAGGCTTGCAATCGAGTGCTTTCAAGGTTGCTGGCCGCTCCTGCGACGGAGTGTTGTCGAAGAGCGTGTTCTGGCGCGCGCATGTCCCTGCCACGTCGTTGGAGACCTTCGGGAGAGAGCTTCTGGCCTCGTCGGATAGTTTCGACAAGCCTGCTGCATCGTCCAGATTGACGCATCCATTGAGAGCCAGGAGCAGAGCTCCCACGGCAAAAATTCGCAAGGAGAGGTTGCGAGCCATCGTGGTCAGGGACATGGAGACCTCTTTCTCGAGAACGCCTTGACTCTATGTGAAGTTTCCGGATTTTTCCACTCGGAGCCGACAGATTGCTGGACTATCTCAAAAAGAAAGTTCAGCGCGTAGATGGCACGAGTGCTGCGCCCGTCCCAGCGTCAAAAGTCACACAGAAAACTGTTGCCACTTCAGCTGCCGCTGAAACTCAGGTTCCAGGCTTGACGGGACTTTCGGTGTGGGCTTGGACCAGCCATTTACTGGTGCCGGCTTGGCGAACCCAAACGGTCACGGAGTTGTTATCGTAACTCTTGCGTTCAGGCTGGTCACCGGTGCCGCAGTTAAAGGTGTTGACGACATGATAGGCGGTGAGCGCGGAGTCCGGCGAGAGGATGCGAACTTGAAGGTCGCGCAGCTCGTAGGCCTCGAGCTTGCAGTGCTTCAGGTTGATCAGAAGAGTGTCGACAGCCTGAATCTGGTCGTCAACCTGAATGAAATCCTTTGTGAAGAGGCTGCGAACCGTAGCGAAGTCGCCTTCGGCCATCGTCGTCCAAAGATGCTGCTCGAGCTTGACGATTTCAGCAGGCGCGGGAGTTGAGTTAGCGGTCTGAGCGTGAATGAAGCCAGGAAACAGTGCAGCGATTGCCAACAGAAATATGAAACGCATGCCACTATGGTAGCGTGTGGCCCTCCTCCATGGGCAGCGCACTAGTTGGTAGTTGTGGGTTTGCCTACTTTGCGAATCGAGGCATCGACGATCGCATAGAGCAGTTGGCCGTGATCGGTGCGGGCCTTCGCCTTGATGTATTCGCCCGTACGTTTGCCAGCTTCCGCGTTGTCGGGGAGAGTGAGGCCGCGGGTCTGGGCGGAGATTTCGGCGAGCTGCTGAATGATTTCGAAGAAGGTGGCTTCATTCTTGCCGGCGAGTTGCCAGCAGTCCGAGACGGTGCAGGTGAGGATCTGTTCGGTGGTCCAGTTATGCGGCGTAGCTGAGTCGGCCGATGGAGTAATCGTAACGGGAGACTTCGGCTGCTGCTGCGCGGTCGCGGCAAGGGTAGCGACGCCGAGGGTGAGGCAGAGAGCGATTTTACAGGCTAGGCGCATGATTGTTCCTTCTTTTCGGGGCTAGTAGGGACGGTTGTTGTTGCGGTTGTTCTGGGCGGCCTGGCCTACGACTGCGCCGATGCCAGCCCCGGCTGCTCCGCCGATGAGCGTACCTTTTAGGCCGCCGCCGAAGACTGCGCCAAGAACCGCACCACCGGCTCCGCCGATCAAGGCACCCTTGCCCGGGCCGATTCCACCCTGTTTCGGCGGCTGGTAATGATCATAGTGATAATTGGGATCGTGGCCGTTGTAGTAGTTGCCGCCATGAGTGCCTTTGCGCATGCCGTCGTAGTAGGCACTGTCGTTGTGGTTCTGCGCGGCGGCCGGAAGCATGCCCGTCGCAAACAGAAGTGGGGTGACAAGGACCGCTCTTCTAAACTTGGTCATTAAGGCTTAGATGCGGAACATGCAAACGGCGGCGGCTAATGGTGTGCACTTCGCACAGATGATATAAAGTGCTTTGAATGAATATCTTGCCAAAACAATGAATGAAACAATGAATAAACCCGCCACACAAATTCGTCTGCATAACGGGGATTAGTCGATTGGAGTTTGAAGGATTTCGCGGAGTCGAATTTCAGGATTCGTGAAGCTCGATGAGCGTTTTAGCGTCTTACAGGTAGCTTCGCGGTAACTGATTGGAGGATTGGAAATGGTGTTTTTGTCCCGGGTTTGTAGTGCTTCGCTTGTTGCAGTGATTGCGGCGCAGATGGGGTTTGCCCAGACGACTAACCAGACAGCTAAGCCAAAGAGCTCGGCGAAGCCCGCGACGGCGGTATGGTCGCCGGAGGTCCAGAAGACCCTGGGCGTGACGGCGGAAAACTTCAACGCCGAGGGCCTGAATAAGCTGACGCCGATGCAGCTCTTCGCGCTGGAGACGTCGGCGCGGCCCGGGCCGGGAAAGGGGTTGCTGACCTGTCCGGCGAGCGGGACCGTGCCCGCAGGAAGGATCAAGGTGCTGGTGACGGTAGCGGGAGATGATCCGACCGGGGCAATTGCTGCGGCAATCAAGCAGTCGGTCGCGTCGCTGAGCGGAGTGGATGTGGTGAATTCGGCGGAGCAGGCGGACCGCGCGCTGCACGTAGTGGTCCTCGAGCAGACGGTCAATAAGCGGACAATCGGCTTTACGGCTTCTTATCTAACATCGACCCCATGCACCGAGGAGATCGCAGGCAAAAAAACGGGCGTCGAGTTGAAGGGGACGCTGGGAACCTATTCGAATGCAAAGGGTCCTGACCTCGCCAAGGATCTCGCCGGGATGTTGGACCAGGACCTGCAGCCGCTGCGAGCGAAGTAAGGGCCATGTTGTATCAACATTTGCGATGCGGGGATCAATGGAATGAACGTCTGGTATTCGCGCCCTGTTTTCTTCGTTGAAAGCGTCGAGCGGTCGATCGCGTTCTACACCGAAAAGCTCGGCTTCATCGAATCGACCCGCTACGAGGAGGAAGGGAAGATTCTCGTCGCTCAGGTCAACCGCGAGGATTGCGAACTTCTCCTCAACTGTCAGCAGCCCGAAAAGACCGGGCGCAGCCGCATGTTCATCTCGATCGACCTAGGGCCGCTGCAGGCGCTGCGGATCGAATTCGAGGGCCGCGGCGCGCCCATCAGGGACGGCTGGTGGGGTTATGACACGATGATTATCGAAGACCCCGATGGCAACGAGCTGTTCTTTCCCTATCCGAAAAAGGTGGAAGACGAATCCGGTCCCGTCAGCGGAAGCTAGCTGACGCCTTTCTTGGGGTCCCACGAGCCTTGAAGCTTGCGGATCATAATGATCTGGCCGGTGTGGTATGCGTTGTGGGTGCTGATGTGAGCGATCGTGGTGGCGATGGCTGCAATCTTGGCATCATCGGCGGCCTCGACCAGTTCCTCCAATGCCGTGAGGTTCTCGTCGAGTTTTTTAACAGTGTCAGCCCAGTTGGCGGCGTCGAATTTATTGAAGGTCTCGGTGTTGTCGTTGGTGGGCGGAGGAACTTTCTCACCTTTGAGCTGGTGCAACGCCTGCTCATTCCAGTAGAGGAGGTGGTAGGCGATCATCCCTACAGAGTGATCTTCTGGAGCGGGATTGTTGGGGCCTTCGGACTTCGGAACCCAGCGAGCCTGCTCGGGCGTGAGGCCTGCGACGGCGGTGTTGAGGGGGACAAACCACTCGGCCTTATTGTGCGTGGAGCGAAGCTGCGCGAGCAGAACGGACTTCAAGGTGGGCGGCGGACCAGCGGGCTTGGGTGCCTGGGCCAGAGCGAGGGGCGAGAGAAGTAGGACGAGGAGGATTCGCTTGAGGGCCATGATGAGTTCCTTTTCGTGGCAGTGGATTCAGCGTCCGAGTGTGGGGAAAGAGTAGCAGGATTCGGTCCGTGTGGGAGGGGAAATGTGACGGCTGGCCGAACGTCTCGTTTTTTCAAAAGTCCAATTCCGAGACGCACTAGATAGATTTATGCCAATATAAAAGCCCACTCATCACAACGCTGACGAGCGGGCTTTCGCAGTTTTAATGCAAGGTCACCAGCTTATTGCACCGTCAGGTTGACGATTGTGCTCTGGGTCGTGGAGCCGGAGGTAGCTTTGATGGTGATTGGCGTAGTTCCGGTCGGGGTGGATGGAACGAAGACGTCGCTGTAACTGGTACAGCCCTCGATAAAGCATGCCGAGACCAGAAGGATACCCAGCAGACCAAAAAGTCGAACGTAGTTTTGTTTGCCGCGTAACCGGCGTCGAGACAAGGTGAGGAACGTGCCGAACGGTAGAAGGAGCGCCACGGCGATTCCCGCGGCAACTCCGTGCAGAGCGCGGGGCTGGAGCCGCGCCATCGGTTTTACTGTGGCGATAGTAACGGTGCTGGTGGCAGGTGCTCCGGAGGTAACCGTCAACTGCGCGGGCGCAAATGTGCAGGTTGTTGCTTCGGGCTGTCCGCCGCACGCCAGAGTGACGGTGCCGCTGAAGTTGTTGGTAGGTACAGCGCTGACGACGACTGTACCGGAGGATCCGTCAGAGACCGTGAGAGCGGAGGCCGACGCGCTGAACCCGTAGGTCGGTGTGCCGGTAGCGGTTGGGTTGGTGTTCACGGCAGCAAAGAGCCCGTGTTTTTGGCCCGTGAGGCCCGCGGCAAGGTAGAGAGTGTTGAGATTGCCGGGATTACTTCCGGAGGCAGCGGTAACGCCGAAGTTGAGCTCCCACAGGCTGGCATAGTTGATGTTCGCCCCGGAGCCATTGGTTAACTGACCGAGGAAGGCATAGCTTTTAGGATCGTAGACGTTGATGTTTCCGTCACCGAAGTTGCCGATAAAGATGTCGCCACCGAAGACCCCGAAGGTTGTTGGAGCGACGGCTACTCCCCACGGTGCATTCAGGTCGCCGCCGGGCGAGACCACGCGTGCGACGAAGTTGCCCGACGTGTCGAAGACGTTGACCATACCGTCTCCCGGAGCAATGGTGGGTCCGCCCGTCGAACTACGTAGCGCATATGTAACGAAGACCTGCGTTCCCAGCGCGTGGACAGAGTAGGGGACGTAGCCCGAGGGAAGGCTGGGATCGGTAAAGCTGCCGGCGAGTTTGGCAGGAGCGAACGTGCTGTCGTAGACCTCGATGTCTGCGCCCTTGCCGAAGTTCGCAGCGAGAAGGTATGTACCGTTCGCGTTAGTCGCAAGCGCCAGGTCGGTGTAGCTGGCGCCGGCGGCGTTGTTGTTGATCACGACTTGCGTAACCGCGCCGGTAGTACCGAGCTTACTGTTCCAGCCGGTAATAATGCCGTCGAGCGACGAGAAGAGAAAGTTCGCCTTAGTACCGTTGGGTAAGATGTAGCCGGTCGGCGCCGAGCTGGTGGTGACGCTTCCGGCAGGTGCGCCAACGGCAGTGCTGCCGCCCGTTGCAGCAGGGATGCTGACTTTGAAGTTGATGACCGCCGCAGTGCTCACGACGTAGCTATATCCGGTTCCCTGCGCGTTGATCCAGAAGGTGGGGCTGTCAGACATACCCCATGGGTTGATGAAGCTGGAGTCCATCGTGGTAGCAGGGACAGAGCCGTCAGAGACGAGGTTGGTGACCGAGTACGTGCCCGCCGTTTGCGCTGCTGCAGGGATGGAGATTGCGGATGCCATGAGACATAAGCCAAGGAGTTTGCGTCTGCCGGAGTTGCTCTGCTTCGGGTACGTGGGGGAGGTCGAAAACTCGGATTCAATTGAACCGTATGGCATAGAGCCTCACTCTCTCTTTCTGCAGGCGTGTGCAGAAAGGGCCGGATTGGTTCCGGAGGCTGCAGAGTACCGAGTTCGTATGTCCCCTGTTGTCAGAAAATTGTCATAGCAGCGTCAATTGTTCGCATCACTTTTATCCGCACATTGAAGGATGCGCTAAGTGCTGCAGAACGATGCGGTAAGTGCTGCTCTACGTCAGCGTCTGACGGGATTTTCCGTGTGGATCTGGACCATCCATTTGCCGTCGCGCCGCACCCACGTCGTGGTGGCGTTGTAGCTGCCCTTCAAGTGACTCTCGCCGCAAACCACCTCGGTGTCAGCAGTGTAGGCGATAACAGCGGCGTCCGGAGAGAACATCCGCGTCTGATGATTGTGAAAGTGAAAGCTGACCAGCGTGCAGGTATTAAGGTTCTCCAGGATTTGATCACGCGTCTGGATCGTTCTTTCAACGTCGATAAAGTCCGGCATAAGCAACGACTGAAACGTTGCGATGGAGTGCGACTGCAGCGCCTCCCACATCTTCAGCTCCTGGATGAAGATGAAGTCCGGCTCCGAACCGAATTCCGGCGCAACCGTAGTCTCCTGCGTCAGCGCCGGAGCAGGAACCGCCGGAGCAGCGGCTGGCGCGACTGTACTCTCCTGCGGCAACACTGGAGCAGCGATTGGCGCGACCGTAGTTTCCTGCGTCAGCGCCGGA
The DNA here is from genome assembly GCA_963791735.1 of uncultured Acidobacteriaceae bacterium. Classification (GTDB taxonomy): domain Bacteria; phylum Acidobacteriota; class Terriglobia; order Terriglobales; family Acidobacteriaceae; genus Edaphobacter. The sequence goes on from CAWBTR010000001.1 coordinate 469,488, forward strand.
GCAGGAACCGCTGGAGCAGGGGCAGGCGCAACCGTACTCTCCTGCGCCAGCACTGGAGCAGGCGCCGGCGCGATCTTCACCGCGAGAAGAACGAGGAGGAGAATTCGCCTCATGGGTGCGAGTTTAACCTGAACAGCGTACATTCCCCCCTACAACTCTGGAGGTACGATACGAAGGGTAAGGGGGATCGGATTGCCCGGCTTCTGGACTTAGGGGATAACGTAGGAGATTCAGATGAAGGAACTATTTGCCGCATTCGCCGCCGAGATATTCCGGCCAATCATCACACTACTGGTCCCAGGAATCTGGGCTCTGACGCCGGGCCTGGTTGCACTCTTCTTACGAGTTCATGACGCGTGGCAGTTTGTACTGACCTATCGAACACCTTCTGCGCTCGTGTTTCTTACCGCGGCGACCGCAGTAGGGATGATCCTTGAAAACTTCGGTGGCGAACTGGAGAATTTTTTCTTTGATCGACATGGCGCAGACGCCCTCGACGAGTGGTACCGATATCTCTGCCTTCGCACAACCCCCGAGCTGATTGCTTTCTCCTACGTCAACAGTTACGTCTTGCGCGTTAAATTCGAGGGAGGAATGGCCGCCGCAACCGTCTTCGCCTTCTTTGGAACCATCTTGCTGCCCATCTCGCAATCCCAAAAGATCTGCTATCTCATAACCGAATTTGTATTATTCGTTTATCTCGTCTATCAAGTCAGAGAGAGCACGCAAGAACTAGTCAACGTCCGAAAATACGTCATTGAAAACTCTGCGCCAACAGGCGAAGACTCTTCTGACGTTGAATAGTTCCTACGGGGCTGGCGGCAGGAATTGTGGTGGTACGGTCAGATGTGGGCCACCCCGTCCCGCGACTGGACATCTAGTCTGTGCGAACGAACTGCGCAACCCTGTTTCCGCTCGCTTGTTGGTACCTGACGGTGATCTGCGTGCCCTTGTCCGGATGGAATTTGAGGCCACTCACCACGCCATCAGTCGTTTCGACCGTTGCGTCTTTCGCAATCTGATAGGTCTCGGTCGCGCCCGCCTGATTCTTGATGATCAAGCTGCCGTCATGGGTCTTGACGACTGTTCCGGAACTTACGCCGAGCGGAGATTTTCCGAGGTCCTTCAGCGCGACGACCGTACGCTCGTCTCCGTCGCCGATGTAATAGACGACTACCCGATCGCCGACCTTGTTGTAGGTGCTCGGCTCCGTTGTTTCGGCCCGGACGGACTTGTCGAATTGAATCGAGGTCCGCAACTCCTTTTCATAGTTGAAATGGCCTTCGGAACCATCGTCCGTTTTGATCGAGATTGAGTGCTCCGTTGGATAAACCGCGGTTACCAGTCCGGTGAGCGCATGGACGACTTCCTGGGCCTGCAGCGTAGAACAAGCTATGCTCGCCAAGGCAAATAAGACAAGACATTCCCCCAATACTCTTCTCATAAACATCCTTTCCATGCTGAGACACGCTCAGCAACTGAGTGTAGGGAGGGTCTTTCGGCGGGCGGGGACAAAGCAGACTCGTTGAGTTACCGAACGCTCACGGTACACACATAAGGTTGGATCGACTTTAGAACAAATGGGTTGCCTCGGATGCGGTGTCGCACGGCAGCGTCAGGGGACTGGAGTCAGGCCGTGGCGGCGCATGATTTCGCCAATGGCGGCAGCGCTGGGTGGAGTGCCGGGCGGGGTGGATTGGAGGACGCCGGCGATCTCGCGAAAGTAGTTCGGGCCGAGGAGGCCGGGCGTAATAATGGCGAGCGCCTTTGCCGGGGTGGAGTGGAGGTTTTCGAAGCGGTGGACGACTCCGCGAGGGATCAGGACGGAGTCGCCGGGGCGGCCCTCGATTGTTTGGCCGTTGACCGTGTAGGTAAGGATTCCCTCGAGGCCGTAGGCCGTCTCTTCGTAGGCGTCGTGGCTGTGGGCCGCGGGGACTTTGGCTCCGGGTGCGACTTCGAACTCGAACATGGCGACGGAGCCTCCCGAGGTCTGTGGGTCGACGAGGTAGCGGATGGCGAGGCCTCCGATGCGGATCACTTCGTGGGCGCTTGTTGGCATGAGTTTTCTTGTTTTCCCTCTTTTGGCGTTCAGGCGATTGTATCCTGCCGGACTTTTCCCTACCGCGAAGATGACCCTCGCAACGATAAAACCGTCAAAACCGTCGCGAAGACGGGACACCCGATTGTGATGGTACGGTCAGATAAAGGCCACCCAGCCTCCAGCCTGTTGACTTGACGCGCGATATCAATCGTTCTTCTCTGGTGAGGGCAACGTATCGTGGGGCTTCCGGTAATTGAAGAACCATCCGGCCGAGGCGGTCGAGAGGAAACCAAAACCAACAAGAATAATTACTGTAATCAGAACTCCCACAGCGAACGTAATCATGCTGCCTCCTTGGTCTTATCTGTTCTGCGTCAGCACACAGGAATGACCAATCAAACCTGAACTCTCAGGAAACACATTACGCTTATCGCTTCAGAATTAAATACCCCAAAGGGGGCAGGTGAATGAGCGTAAGTGCAAGGATGGCGCAAACATCCGCGAAGATGAGGCACCCGCCGAGCGCGATATTTGGGTGCGCTAAAGCTTGCCGATGGCCTGACTGGCGATGGCTTTTTCGATGGCCTGGTTCTGGGCCACGGTGTTGCCGGCGACTCGGGCGACGATGAGGAGCACCTGCGAGCCTTTGAGGACGTAGAGAGCGGAGGACTCCTTGCCATCCATGAAGAAGGCGTCGTCGCCGATTCCGGTGACAGGAGACGCGTGGCCGGTGGCCTGGACCTGCGATTTGAACGTGGAGTAGGTGGCGCCGTCGCGGAGCGTGACGTAGAGGTTGCTGTTGCTTTTTATGGCGTGCCAGATGCAGTTTTTCGGACCGGGAGTGCCGTCGTTGACGGGTATTCCCATGGCTGTCGTAACCTGAGCGGTGGTGAGGAAGGTGCAGGGGTCGGCTGCGTGAGCGCGGACGGTGACGGCAGCGGCGAAGAGAATGCTTGCGGCAGCGAATGTGAGGGGACGCGGCATGGCTTGGCTCCGATGAGAGGATTTGGGTGTGCTGGAGTAGCTTGGGCCGAGAGGAAGCGATGATTCCGAGTATGCCGGATTATAGTCTGGGGCCGGACGAGGATGAAGGAGATGGCTGGGTAGTGTGTAGAGGGATTTTCGCAGCCGCGAAAATGAGGCACCCGTCTGTGGTGGTTCGGTCAGATGTGGGCTACCCGCCCCACCCGTCGCTTCTCTAATTCTGCGGCTCATGGCCCGTTTGATCTTCTTGTTTCGCCTCGTCTGCTAGCACAAGATTGTTGATCCAGATAAATTGGTGTGCAATGTTTCGGTCATGATCGACGCTTCCTGTATAGAAAGAGTTCACGCCTAGACCATCTCCAAATACCTCTACAAGGGCGCTCGCTACTTGCTCTCTGTCCGCAACAGCCACTATCGCATCGTATTGCTCGCGGTGCAGTTCCGGCTCAATTCGCAGTCCCGTCTCCATACTTTGAGCAAAACCAGCAAATGCGCGAATTAGAGAAATAGCACTCGCAGGATAGAGCTCGAGACAGCGGGAAACGTACGTTCGTAGCTGTTGCTCGCCAAGTCCCCACCTGATCGCATTCATGATCTTTGCTGCGTTATCCGGTTCGCTCTCGAAAATGGGCCTTTCTTGTAAATTTAGGTGTCTGAGAAGCAGTTCCGCACCGAACCGCCTCATTTCTTGTTCTGCTTCGACGCTGAGCTTTCTTGGTTCGTTTTTGCTATTGACGCTCATCCATTTCATACACTCTGCAACAAACGCGGGCGTTTCGCAGGCCGAAAGTATTTGGATTGCTACTTCGGGTCGCTCCTCTTCGGGAATCTGTTTCAACAATTGAGAAACAAACATCGCTCCTTGGGTGAATGGCTCCGCCATGCCAAACATGCCTGGCGAGGCCGGGAGTCGGCTACTCACGCCAACAAGCGCAACCGAAACTCTCCTGGCGGCAGTCGGAGATATGGTCTTTTCTCTAGATCTCAGCTTCGAAATGAGCTTGGCTGCATTTTTCGGCGATAGCAGCGCTTGAAAGTTCTCGTTGAACTCAACCTGCGAAATGGTATCTAGCTTTAGTACCTCATCGAGAGAGTAGTCAGAGACGTCGTTACTTTTGACCGCATACGAGAAAAAACGATCGAAATAATGCGAGGAGCAAATCCTTTTCTCTTTACTCCAGATATCCTCCCATTCCTCCGGATACCTAGAGCGCTTAGTACGTGGAAATAGTGACTGCAATAGATCGATCAGGCCTTTCTCCTCGGCTTCTGACAGGCCTAGGCTATTCTTCCGTATAAAGCCATCAACATCGAAATCGCCTTTCTCTACGCCCCCCAAAAGAAGAGCCTTGCTGTTCCTGATCGCTATATAGAGTGACGGATAAAAAGTCCTAATTCCTTCAATGAGCATTAGGTCTGCCACATTGACTTCACCGCGTAAGATGCTCAGCGAGAACTCTAACGAGTTGGCGTATCGCTTGCCCATTCGGGGGGTTGATAGCTTGGGAGCGAGGCCGACCGTGAAATTTCGCGCAAACTCATCAGCCTCTTTTTGAGTTATCTCAACGCCCGAACTCCGTATCGCGTCCTCGATTAGTTCAAACACATATCGCCGAAGTTCCTCAGCGCTCGCCGGCGGCAGGCGAAGGCCAACCTGAACAATTTTCTCCAAGAATTTAGTTCCGGCCGTTCGATATTCTGCTGCATTAGCTGAATATCTCTCTCCAAGTGACGCGGCAACCATCTCCTCGTCAAAGGCAAGTACATATGAAACGTTATCGAAATCAGCAGTTAACTTCACGATTCGAAATACTGACTGAATCTCACTTTTATCCAGACGATCGATATCGTCAATGAGAACGACTACCCGTTTCTTGGCCTGGCGAAGGATGGAACCAATTTGTTCTCTGAGTTGGTCAAGTGAAACTGTTGACATCGCAGACCCGACACCAGCAGCCACGCCCTCCAATCTGTCTGCAACAGGAATCGGTTTCAAGAGAAAGCTGTATTTTCTTAACAAATCTCCAATCTTTTGGGTAGTGCTTGTAAGCCGAGCATCAAGCGCGTCAGCCAAAGTGGAGAAAAATCCTCTGAGGAGTGCGTCCTCGCCCTCCAATCGCCAAGGATTGAAGGTCACATAGACTACTGATGGATCTTCAGATAGAAATTTGCGAATGAAGTTGAGAACTGTTGTCTTGCCGTCTCCCCAAGGACCGTATATCGCCAAGACCATCGACGATGAATCGCGTCTACGGGTCAGCGTGCGCGCTACCCTTCGGGCGAAAGGCTCCCGATCGAATCTATCTTGCGCGGGATCCTGCACAGGAGCATCTGCGTTATAACCCGCAGAATCCTCGATAGATTCAGCAGGCATCTTAACTTGGACGGATTGCGGATCCGGTTCTTGTTCAGAGTTCGATGGAGTATTTCGAGCTTCCCAAAACTTCCAGCGCATCTTCTCATCTCACACGGACAGAATTGAGTTCACTGCAAAATTGTTCTTCTTCGAATTGAGTCTTTGGCTTTTCCGGGATAAACCACGGCGATGGCCAATTCGTACTAAAGTTCTAGATCGAGGAGCTGACGCTCCGCGAGCCAGAACCTTGGTTTTCACACGGAGAAACCACGATATCCCGGATGATCTTTACATGCAAACCGAATAAGGGAATTTCACGAGAAAATACGACCGGATTCCCAAAATGGGAATCCCTAAAAAATAAATCCGGAAAAAGTGGCATGTTTTTCGAGTCCGAAAAGTGGCCGTCAACTACCAGCTTTCACCAGCAATCCACCACAAATTCACCATCATCAAAAAACCACGTTCTGCCGCTCGTTTCGATCAGCGCTTAGCCCCTGAGATCCTCAAACCTGGCTTGAATCAATCGCACAATAACAGTAAAAATCATCGCAGTCGAAACGCCGAACATAAGCGCTCCGTCTGCTGCTTCCAGCGGTCCCAGCAGTTTCCATGACGGCGACATAATCAGATCTCCGTAACCCAGGGTCGTGTAGTTGACCGCTGAGAAGTAGTAGGCGATTCCGAACTCTTGAAACTCTCCGCAGATCAGGAACAACCCCGCCCACAAGGCCATATCAATCAGGTGCGCCACAAACGCCAACACCATCACCACCACAACAATTGGGAAATCGACCCAGATGCCTGCGCCTGCGCGACCGAGGCTTCTCTCATGGCGAAAGAAGTGTACAGTCGCGATCACAGCCAGCCCGTGAATCAACAGCGTACATAGGACGGCGCCCGCGCCAACCGCCAATGGAAATAGGATCGCGACTCGATGAGCTTGCGTCATTCTCTGCCACAGCACCAGCCCCAATGTCTTCGCGCTTTTTTGTACGATGATTCTCGAAAGCTTGCCGATCTCAGGCGGCGCTGTCCCGAAAAACTTCAGAGCGCATCTAGGCACCGTTTGCGGTCTCGGGCTTCGTGTTGTATTCGGGTAACCAGCCAAGCGCCTCAGCTTCTTCGTCGGTTAGAACAATACGGTCAACCTGGTGTCCGACTCCATCCTTAAGAGTCTCGTTGCACTCCTGAAGTGACTGCTCGGTATAGTGAGCATGAGTCATCAACGCGCGCGCTGTCTCTTCCCAGTCGGAACAGCGGATTGAGACCATACGCAATATTCTTCCAACCGGCGAAACCATAATCCGGTAGCCAGACGCTCCAAATTCCTTCTCAACAATAAGCGCATAGTCATTCGTTTCGCCAAGTGCATGGTCATTCGTTTCGTCGGACATTTAACTTAGGAGCACTTTCAACTGACACTGGTTGTATCTCGCATCGCAAATCGCGAACGCAAATTGAAGTTGGTCTTCAATCGGTCACAAGTTGGTCTTCACGGAACTGTCTTTGAATTCGCAGTCCGAAGTTCGCCGTCGAGGAATTCGCAGTCTCGAGTTCAGTCCAGGAGTTCGCAGCCGAGCCGTCGGCGAGCTGCGTGCTTCACCCAGGCAGCCCGGAGAGATCTCCGCGTCCCACCGAACTCGCCGAACTGGCCGATCCCTCAGCACAGGATTCCCAAAATGGGAATCCTCAAAAATAAATCCTGAACAAGTGGAAAATTTCACGAGCCACAAAAGTGACCGTCAAAACTCCACGATGATGCGCGAATCCACCACAAATTCACCATCAAAAAACCACGTTCAGACACCCGTTTTTGCCAAAACCCCCAGCAAAAACGGGTAAAACCACCCGAGAAAAAAACTACTGCAAAAGCGTCCCCTCTTCAGGTTGCGTCTTCGCTTCTTCGGGCGGGATCACAACGGCGGCGGCCACTTTGTCCTGAGGTTCCAGGTCCAGCAGCTTCACCCCCTGCGTGCTGCGGCCTGCAGCGCGTATCGATTTCGTGTCGATGCGGATGATCTTGCCAAACTGGCTGATCACCATCAGCTCGCTGGTCTCGTCCACCAGATTGATACTAGAGACCTTACCAATCTTAGGAGTCGCCTTCATATTGATGACCCCCTTGCCGCCGCGAGACTGCAACCGGTACTGGTCAACATCAGTACGCTTCCCATACCCGTTCTCGCTAACCGAGAGGATGAGGCAAGGCGTAAGACCAAGCTGCTTGTCGAGCTTTTCAAGCTTCGCCTGCGCCTCTTCTGAGAGCGCCGGTGCAGCAAGCTCGCCAGGTTCCGCCAATTCAAGGGGCTGACCAGCGGTGGAGTCCGCGGCCTCGTCGATCGCCTCCTCAACCTGGTTCGTAAGTCCTTTCTGTGCAGCACGTTCGAGACGAGCTTTGTTGCGGGCCTCGTTCGACGGAGTCACAGCCGCACCGATCACATAGTCGCCCTTGCGAAGCGATATGCCGCGATTACCGGTGGCAGGACGCCCCATGGGACGTAAGTCCTGCTCATTGAACCGGATAGCCTGCCCATCGTGGGTAGCAAGGAAGATGACCTGCTGGCCGTCAGTCATGCGGGCGGTGACGAGCTCGTCGCTCTTCTCGATGTTGATCGCTATGATTCCACGAGACATAACGTTGGAGAAGTCCTTGAGCGCGGTCTTCTTGACGGTGCCGTTTTGCGTGGCGAAGAGGATGTACTTGCCGTCTTCCTCTAAGTCCTTGACCGGAAGTATGGTTACAACCTTTTCTCCGGGCTGGAGCGCGACGAGTGAGGCCATGGCCTTGCCCTTGCCTGCGGCGCCGACGTCGGGAACCTCATACACCTTCAGCCAGTACACACGGCCAGTGTTAGTAAAACAAAGGAGATAGGCGTGCGTAGAGTCGATGATCAGCTGGGCCACGAAGTCCTCTTCGCGGGTCTTCATGCCCAGACGCCCGGTACCGCCGCGACGCTGCTGGCGGTAGGTGGAGATCGGCGTGCGCTTGAGGTAGCCGGTGTTGGAGACGGTGACGGCGACCTGTTCGTCGGCGATGAGGTCTTCGAGCTGAAGCTCGGTGGTCTCGTCGATGATGGTAGTGCGGCGGGCGTCGCCGTACTTGTCGCGAATCTCGGTGAGCTCCTTGATGATGACTTTGCGGAGCTTGGCCGGAGAGGCGAGGATGGACTCGAACTCGGTGATGTTGTCGCGGACCTCGGCGAGTTCCTTGAGGAGCTCATCGATGGAGAGCTGGGTTAGGCGGTAGAGCTGCAGTTCGAGGATGGCGTCGATTTGCTTGTAGGAGAGGATCAACGTGCCGGTGCTGCTGAAGGTCATGTCGACGCCGTATTTGACGGGGTCGAGTGTGACGCCGCGGAGCTCGGTGCCGCGGAGGTTGATGCGCTTGTTGGAGAAGTAGCTGAAGAGATTCTCGCGGGCGTCGACGCGGCTCGAGGACTGACGGATGATCTTAATGACGTTGTCGAGGTGGTCGAGCGCGATCTGGTAACCGAGAAGAATGTGTTCGCGGTCGCGGGCTTTGCTCAGCAGGAATGCAGTGCGGCGGCGGACGACTTCGACGCGGTGGTCGAGGAAGGCACGGATGGCCTGATCGAGCGGGAGTTCCTTTGGCTGACCGTTGTGGACGGCCAGGAAGATCATCGAGAACGACTCCTGCATCTGGGTGTGCTTGTGGAGCTGGTTGAGGACGATCTGGTGCTCTGCGCCGCGTTTGAGGCCGATGACGATGCGCATGCCGTCGCGGTCGGACTCGTCGCGGAACTCGTCGCGGGCGATGTCGGTGATGACACCTTCGTTGACGAGCTCGGCGATGCGCTCGATGAGCTTGGACTTGTTGACCTGATAAGGAATCTCGGTGACGATGATGGCCTGACGGCCGCCCGAGATGTTTTCAATGGAGGCTTTGGCGCGCATCATGAAGCGGCCGCGGCCGGTCCGATAAGCATTGGCGATATTGGTCTTGCCGAAGAGATAGCCGCCGGTAGGGAAATCGGGACCCTTGACGTGCTCGAGGCAGACCTCGAGGTCCGAGCGAGTTTCGGATTTGTCTTTCGAGAGGAGCGCAATGCAGGCGTTGGCAACCTCGGTCAGATTGTGGGGCGGGATGTTGGTCGCCATGCCGACTGCGATGCCGGAGCTACCATTGATGATGAGATTTGGGATTCGTGCGGGGAGGACAGTGGGCTCGAGGGAGGATTCGTCGTAGTTGGGGGCAAAGTCGACGGTGTCGGAGTCGATGTCGGCGAGCATCTCACCGGCGAGGCGGGTGAGACGGGATTCGGTGTAACGCATGGCTGCAGCGGAGTCGCCGTCGACGGAGCCGAAGTTGCCCTGACCGTCTACCAATAGATAGCGGAGAGAAAATGGCTGGGCGAGGCGAACCATTGTGTCGTAGATGGCGGAGTCGCCATGGGGATGGTAGTTACCCATGACGTGGCCGACGACCTTGGCGGACTTGGTGTACTTCTTGTTGAACTGAAGGCCCATCTCCTGCATGCCGTAGAGGATGCGGCGGTGGACGGGCTTGAGGCCGTCGCGGACATCAGGCAGAGCGCGGCCGATGATGACCGACATGGAGTAGTCGAGGTAGGACCGGCGCATCTCCTCTTCAATATTGATGGAGAGCATGAAGGCGGCACCGCGGCCCTGAACCGTGCTGGAGGGGTTGCCGTCTGGGTTTTCGGGGCCGTTCGGAGGCGTGAGGGGGAGTTCGGGGTTCTGATCGTCTGCCATGAGTTTATAGCTTAATTATAGAGGTTTTTTACGTGTCTGTCGGGATGGTGAAAATGGGGACGAATGGTGGTTTTTAGTGCTGAATTGCTGCTGAGGCAGGATGAGTGGATATTCATGTATTCATGTTTTCATAGATGCAATTTTGTGTTCTGTTGAAACCTGTGAGCCGATCGAAGTAAGTACATACTTTGCACCATTCAGTTCTGGCATAGAAATTGCCTCCTTAGCAGTCGCGGCTGATCGCAGCACTCAGCTTTTCGCACGCAAATTGATTCATCGAATCAGCCGGGGAGAGGTAACTCATGGCTATTCCGAGGAACACATTGAGTGCGAGCCTGCCAAGCAGGCTGGCAATTTCCTTCTGCGCCGTTATGGTCGGCATATTGATGCTTATTCCTTGCGCGGTGACTTATGCGCAGGTCGAGAGTGGAGTGATTGCGGGTACTGTCATGGACCAATCCGGCGCAATCGTTCCCGGTGCGACTGTCGCTGTCAGAAACCTTGGTACGAACGCCGTGCGGAACACCTCGACTTCCTCAACCGGTGCGTACAGCGTCACGGGTCTGGAGCCTGCTACATACGAAGTCACGGTGAAGTCGCCGAACTTCCAGACCTACGCCGTCAAGGTGGAAGTGACGGTGGGCGGGAATGTGACGCTCGACCCTAAGCTTTCCGTCGGCTCCAGTACTACCGAGGTAGAAGTGATCGCGACCGGTGGGGTCCAAGTGAACACTCAAACCCAGGAGATGTCGCAAACTGTCGATACCCAGCAACTGGCGCAGTTGCCCAGCCTCACGCGAAACCCTTACGACTTCGTTACGCTTTCGGGCAACGTGAGCAGTGGTGACAACACTACGAACAGCATGAGCAGCGGGCAGAACCTCACCAGCCGGGGTGTAGGCTACGCCATTAACGGGCAGCGCCAGTCGGGCACTGAGATACTGCTGGACGGAGTTGAGAACGTTGCCGTATTCGGCGTTAGTGTTGGCCAGGACATTCCGGTCGATACGGTACAGGAATACAGCGTAGTAACCAACAACTTCGCCGCCGAGTATGGGCGCGCTTCCGGAGGCGTGGTCAACCTGACCACGAAGACGGGAACCAACAATTTGCACGGGTCCGTCTGGGAGTTCAATCGTCTTTCAGCCTATACGGCCAACACCTATGCCAACGACGCAGCCAATTGGGCCGCGGGTTCCGTCGTATCTCCCAAGGGGATATACACGAGAAATCAGTTCGGCTTCCAGGTTGGCGGCCCAATCATGAAGGACAAGTTGTTCTTCGCGGTGGGCACCGAGTGGACGCGCGTACGGAGTTCAGCCACTGAGACCCAGGAAATCCTGGATCCAGGATTCATCTCGACTTTGCCGGCGAATGTCCAGGCTTATTTCAAGACCTATGGCACCGGTGCGGCGCCCACTTCGGGCGCGGTCACCACGGCCGGACAACTGGAGAGTACCGGCCTTATCATCGGTCCGATTAACGGTGTCACGCCGGTGGCCCCTTCGACTCCGATCTTCGACACGGTCAACTTCCACGCTTCCTTCGACGCGGGCGGCGATTTCCCCCAGAACTCATACAGCGTAGTGGGGCGAATCGACTTCAATCTAAACGACAAGACGCAGATGTTCTTCCGCGGCGGACGACAGAATCTGGACCAGTTCATCGGGTCTACGTCATACAGCGCTTACCCGCAGTATGATTCGGGTACCTCTGCGGTGAACCAGAGCTATCTATATTCACTAAGCCATTCCTTCAACAGCGCCCTGTTCGACAACTTGAAGCTCAGCTATACCCGCTATAACACCATCACCTCTTTCAACACGGCTCTGACAAATACGCCGAACCTCATGATTACTCCGCCCACTGATCCGGTGACCCTCACCGAGGTTCAACTGCCGGGGTTACAGAATTCCGGTGAACCGGGTTTGGGTGGGCTGCCTTTCGGCGGGCCGCAAAACACAATCCAGGTGGAGGACGATCTGTCGTGGATCAAGGGGAAGCACTCCATGCGGCTCGGAGGCCAGTACACCTACATTCAGCTGAACGTAGCGTATGGTGCTTACGCGCAGGCGGTAGAACAACTTGGCGCCACTTTTCAGGACAGCTTGAACGATCTGACCAATATCGCCGGAAATCCCGGGGGAAGCCAATTGGTTGCCTTTTCCGCCCGTGTCAATCCGCAGGGGCAGCTGCCCTGCCACACTGATATATACGGTAACTTGATTGAGAGTCCGTCATGCGCCGTGACTCCGCCGCTTAGTTCGGCGGTCTACGGGCGCAGCTATCGTTACAACGACTGGGCATTTTACGCGCAGGACAGCTATAAGATTACACCGCGGTTTACCTTCAATTACGGTCTGCGCTATGAGCATTACGGCGTCCAGCACAACAACAAGGCAAACCTGGATTCCAACTTCTACTTCGGTTCCGGAACCGGCCTTGAGCAGCAGGTACGTAGCGGCGGTGTAGAGATCGCAAATCAGAGTTCCATCGGCCAATTCTGGGAGCCCAGGTGGGGCACGGTCGCACCGCGGATCGGCTTTGCCTACGATATCACCGGGGACGGCAAGACCAGCCTTCGAGGCGGTATGGGCATCAGCTACGAACGCAACTTCGGCAATGTGACGTACAACGCCAGCTTCAATCCCCCGGCCAGCGCTGTACTGAATTCGATTTGCGCACCTGCAACCTCAAATTGCACAACGTTGGTTACCAATAACAATCTTGGTCCTTTGGGACTACCTGGTCCCGCAAGCTACCTACCTCCAGTTGAGTTGCGCATGCCTGACCCGACCATCCAGGTGGCACAGACCCAGTTCTGGAGCCTCGCTCTGCAGCGAGCGGTGTACCGGAACACGGTCGTGGAACTTAGCTATAGCGGGGCGCATGGTGTGCACCTCTACGACATAGAAAACATTAACCTGCTCGGCGCTGGGCAGGCCTACCTCGGCGATCCGTTGAGCACTGCCGCAGGTTGCGCTACCGGTCCCAACGGTTATCAGAACCCCATTACCGGAGTGTTCGGATGCCTTACCCGGCCAAACAATCAATATGCCAACATCAATATGCGCGGCAGTTTAGGGCAAAGCGCCTATGAAGCCTTCAACATAAAATTCCAGACGCAGAACATTCATAATAGCGGTGTTAGCATGGTCGCGAACTACACCTTGTCCCACTCGATCGATAACATCAGCTCAACCTTCTCCGATAGTCTGCAGGGCGGATCTGGAGATATTGGCTCTCTTGGATATACCAGTCTGACTGATCCGGGGCTCGATATAGGGAGTTCGGACTTCGACATTCGAAATCGCTTCGTCATTGCTCCGATCTGGGAGACTCCCTGGTTCAAGGGTTCAAGGGGCCTGGAGGGCCAGGCGTTAGGAGGCTGGTCCGTATCGGGCATCTACACCGTCCGCACCGGCACTCCGTTCTCCATTTACGACTACAGCAACGTCTTCAACTTTTACACTATCCCGCGCTTGTCACCGGCCACTCCGATTACGCAGTATAAGGTTGGTTCTCCTCAGGGCATTGGTCCAAACAGTTTCGTTGGTCTGACCGTGCCGTTGCCGGCTAGTTTTAGTCCGCTCAACCCAGTCCTGGGCCTCTCTGATTTCGGGCCGTATCCTGCGAACATGACCAGCCGGAACGCCTTCCGAGGACCCGGGGCGTGGAACTTCGATGTCGGGGCGAGCAAAACGGTCAACATTACCGAACGGGTTGGGCTGCAGTTCCGTGCTGAAGGATTTGACGTTTTCAATCACCACAACTTCTATACAAACACGACCAACCTGCTTTATGACGGCCCGCAACCTAACCCCCTGCAAGTCACACTGCTTAAGGGCGGCCTTGGTTCGCTGGCCACCGGCGGGAACCATGACGAACGTCGCTTCGGGCAGTTTTCTTTGAGGGCGACCTTCTAGGGGAGTGTGTCCGATAAGAGCTCCGGCCAGTGCCGATACGAGCTTCACTTCGGGCAGTTTGCCCTGAAGATCAACTTCTAACCATTCGGCGAGCTTTTCTGGGGTGGAGACTTCGGTCTCCACCCTTTATTGCGATGGCTTGAGTAGTCCGATAATCAAACCAGGACCAAAAATCGGGTATTGACCTTGATATACGACTAGACATCAGGGGCAGGTTTGCCGACGAACAGGGGCATCGGGTGAGAAGTAATCAGCTCAGCGATACTGTTTTTTGTATTTATATGAAATTTATTTACAGAATTATGACACCTTTGTGACGAGTTGCAGAGATTCGCTCAAATGCCTCTGAATTATGGCAGATTACGAATTTTTTTTGTGACGAATGACGGAAAATGAAGGAGTATTCAGTCGCGCCTGCAACTTTTCAAAATATTGTGGGTCTAACGGCCCAACCGAGTGACAAGCTAGATTCCTCTTGTGGGATAGCACAAAAGTGTCAGGATGGCTTTGTCGTTCTGGATATCGGTTATACGCATTCTTCGCACAATAGTTCCGCTAACAATCCAATTCGTCAGAGAGATGGAGGGAAAAACCTGCGAGGCGGGAGAATGGCACGATAAATGCCTTAGCTCAAAACATGAGATTCTATCGGGGCCTCCTGGGTTTTGCTTGCACTTTCCTCTTTTTCATTTCCCTCTCCTCTCCATTCACCGCTTCAATTTCTTACGCGCAAGAGACCACGGCTGGCCTGCAAGGCGCCGTTAAGGACGGTACAGGTGCCGTTGTTCCGGAGGCAACGGTGACGGCTTCCAGTCCATCGCTTGTCGGCGGTAAGACGACAATGACAGACAAACAGGGTAACTACCGGTTTACGAACCTTCCACCGGGTCCCTATGTCGTCACGGCAAGAGCGAAGGGCTTTACAACAGTTAGGCGGGATGGCCTGATTCTCGAGGTTGGTCATCTTCCGACCATCGATCTGACACTGGCCGTAGGTGGTGAAACGACAATTGTCGAGGTGAACGCGGAGGCTCCTGTCATCGACGTTACATCGACGAGCACACAGACCAATATCACCGAGGATGTCATCGATCAGGTTCCGCATGGCAAGTCGTTCCAGTCTGTAATCCAATTTGCTCCGTCAGCGCGCAATGAGCCTCTCCAGGGCAATACGACGACCGGAAACGGAACCGGCGGAACGTCACCGGGTAACGGCAGCAACGGTGGCTCGATTGGCTACTCCGTGGCGGGCGGCGCGGATTCGGAGAACTCCTACCTGGTGGAAGGACAGGAGACTGCTGACGTTATCGGAGGCTACTCCCACACGAACGTACCTTTCGATTTCATCCAGGAGATGCAGGTGAAGACCTCGGGTGTCGAGTCCGAGTACCGCGGTTCTCTCGGAGGCACGGTCAACGTCATCATGAAGAAAGGCACGAATAACTGGCATGGCTCAGTCTTTTTTCAGTTCGAAGACGGTGCGATGGATGGTTCGCCGGTTGCCTATTCCCGCTATGACCCAAATTCTTCGACGACCACATTAAGCAACGGAAGCACTCTGGACGCTGGATATCAACAGTATCAACCGAAGAAAGATAAGATCAACGACTTCCTTCCCGGTTTCACGATTGGCGGCCCGATCTGGAGGGACCGCATATTCGCCTTTGCTGCGTTCAATCCTGAATTCCGCGACGTTGAGCGCACTGTGAACTATGGCACATCTGGCGGAGCTGCTACCGGCATTCTGCCCTTCAGCCAAAACACCCAGACGTACTACACCAATGCGCGCGTCGATGCAGCGGTGACTCATCGAGTGCACGCGTTTGCCTCTTGGCTCTACCAGGGGCAGCGTCAAGCCGGGGAGTCACTTCCCTATGCCGATTCTACGATCGGTCTCACCAACTTGAGCGCCTCGAACGACCCAAGCGTTTATTCGCACTCCTTAGGATATGCAGCGCCAAACCTTACAACCAACTTCGGCGGTGACTACACCATTACGCAGAGTTTGGTTTCCACGACCCGCTTCGGCTACTTCTTTGAGAACTACCATGACTTCGGCTACCCAACCAGCGGCAACACCTACCTCTTCGAAGCTGCAGGTACTGCAGCGAGCGGCGCGGTCGATGTGAACGGCAATCCACTGCCTACCAATTTGCAGCAGGGCAATGGCTTCCAAAGCCAGGCACTGACGCCGAACTTCACGCATCACAACGCCGAAAAGCATACACAGTTCGACCAGGCGTTTGCCTGGTTCAAGAGCGGATGGGCGGGCTCTCACAGCTTCAAGTTCGGCTATCAGTTGAATCGACAGTCGAACGATATCTTCCAGGGACTCAATGCACCCGAAATCCAGGTTTGGCCGGGTCAGCAATATTCCTTCGGAGGCACGCAGGGACAGACGAACTGCACAACGCTTGTCGCCGCCAAAGGCCCGCAGTATGGGCAATATGACGCAACCACCGGGGCTTTGACCGGTTGCAGCGGTCAATATGGCTATGAGACCGTCTATGACGCGGGTACCGCCGGAACCGCAACGAGCGTCAACAACGCTTTCTTTGTGCAGGATGCGTGGCAGATTGGAAAAGGACTGACAATCAGTGGCGGTATCCGGCTCGAAAAGGAATATCTGCCGGCAGAGAACCAGCCAGCAGGGGGAATCGCACGGCCTATCAACTTTGGCTGGGGCGATAAGCTTGGTCCGCGCATCGGCGCAGCCTGGGATGTATTCAAAGATGGAAAGATGAAGGTCTTCGGCGAGTATGGCGTCTTCAACGATGTCATGAAACTTAACCTGGCAATCAGTTCCTTCGGCGGCGCCTACTGGAACAACTGTGCTTATGCCTTGAGCAATGGTTCTTACTCCGCGCTGAGCGTAACTCCTGATTCTCAAGGGCGTTATTGCCCGACGGCAGGTGGGCCGGCCCTAGTGACAGGCGGCACACCTCCATCCGGACTTACCTTCCTGGAGAACCAGAACTTCCGCGCCAACCCGACGACCTGCTCAACCTGCAGTGTTACGGAAGAAGGAACAGCACCTGGGTTGAAGCCTTACCGCCAGCATGAGACGGCGTTCGGCATTGACTATCAACTACGTCCAACCCTGGCCTTCGAAGCACGCTGGGACCGTCGACGCCTAGATCATGTGATCGAAGACTCTGCCTTGTTCAATGCTGATACCGGTGGCGAGACCTTTGTTGTCGTCAATCCAGGACAAGGTGTGGATGCTACTTTCAACAGCTTCTACAACTTCCTCTATGGCACTGCACCGCCACCATGCTCTGGCACCGGTTGCGCGCCCAACGGTACGATTCCGGCAGCACGCAGCTACGATGGCGTTGAACTACGCCTGACCAAGAGCATCAGCAATCATTGGTTCGGCATGTTCTCGTATACGTACAGCGACCTCCGGGGTAACTACTCCGGCTTGACTAGCAGCGACATTGGTGATGGGGGTGGTGGCCGTAATGCACCGAACAACAGCCGGTCGTTTGATGAACCGTTCTTCCAGTGGAGTTCGTATGGCAGATCTTCCAGTGGACCGCTGCAAACGGATCGCCCGAATGTCGCAAAGGGTTATGCGTACTACGACATACCATGGAGCAAGTTCGGCCGCAAGAACACGACCGACATTGGACTCTTCCAGTCCGTCTACGAGGGTTCTCCTGTGACCAGCTACATGGATGTTGGCTATGCCTTCCCGGGCGGCTTCCCCACCTTTATCGAAGGCCGTGGAAAGTGGGTTGATGTCTCGCAGAACCAGGCCACGGGTGCAATCACAACCGGTACAGCGTATGCTCGCCGCACTCCGGCATACACGCAGTCCGACCTGAACTTCAAGCACACGTACCAGATCAAAGAGGCTCAAGCCGTCAGCTTTGATGCAACCTTCACCAACCTCCTTAATCAGCGGGCCGTGACGGCGTACAACTCGCAGATCGACTCGAATTACACTCCTTCGTTCATCACACCGAATGGTCAGAACTTCTATGCAGCTGTCGGCGAGTCGGCGTACGCAGCTTACATGAGGCCTTATGACTACAAGTCGCTGCTGACCACTGATGGTGTCATCGTCAATAGCCAGTACGGCAAGCCTTACCTGTTCCAGTCGGCTCGCACGATCCGTCTGCAACTTCATTACACTTTTTAGAGTTGTGTTGATTTCTTTATGGAAGGGAGCCATCCGGCTCCCTTTTCTTTTTAAGATTAGAAATTTGTCTCAGAACGCCGCCGAGTCAACGTGATCGTAACAACTCCGAGTATGACAACCGCGCTCGATTAACACCAGCACCGTGATGAGGACGTGTGAGTAACCAAGATCGCCGGGGTCGAGGAAGGGGTAGGAGTAAGTGCCGATCCTTGCGCCGCGGATCATTGAATAAATGAGGTAGATCGTAGGCCAGATGAGCGAGACGAGGGCGCTGCTACACGGGAGAGGCTTTCGTTTGCGGCGGAAGAGGAACCAATAGAGGACGTAGAGCAGCGGAATGAGGTCGTGGAGGAGGACGTCGGCCACCTTTTCCAGTCCCCGAGGGTCCCAAATGTGACGCAGCAGCAGAGTGTAGCCGAGGCCGACCACGGCGATGTACACGGCGGCTTCCAGGTTGGAGTTGGAGCGATCGGGCGCGCGAAGGCTATCCAGTGCAGACGCAGGCGACAAGCAGATTGCTGAGGATGGTGAAGAAGCTGCAATAGCCGATGAGGAAAGGCGCCAGATCGAGGCCTTCGGCAAGGCATTCGAATTGCGGACGCGGAGTCTAACGACAACGATCTTATATGGATGACTGCTCGGTCACCCGGTCAAAATCGCGGCGTCTTGTCGTGTGGATAGAGCGGAGTAGAGTTTTTTTGATCGATAATCGAAACAAAGACTCAATTTGTCGTATATTGACTTGATATGGGACTATTCCTGTCGTATATTCTGTTTATCGCATGATTTGTGCGAGTTTCAGGGATTGGATGGAGCTACGAGGCCAGACTCTCGCGGAGTGTCTCCTGGCCGAGACCGTGAGGATCTGGAGCTACAGACACGTGGATGGCTGTAGGTTGGTTGAATTATAGGGTCCGGTTAGCGGGCAGTTCGACCTCGGGTCAAACCTCCATTGCATAGCAGTAGGAACTTCGTGGTTCCGCTTGACTACGGTCAGCGTCGGGACTTCGGGGGCTAGCGGTCAAAGACGAAGCATGCCTTTTTTCGGGTGGCTGAGTTTCTGGGCCTGAATGGACTGTAGAGGATTGGCGTCGTTTTCAGGTTCGGAGGACACGACCGGCCCTTATCGAGCATGGAGGCGGGTTCGAGGAGCAAGCATGAGGCAGACGACGCGACGGATGACTGTGAATAAGAAGAGTGCGGGCAGACCGAGGTTTGGTGGGTCGCGTGGATGGATCGCGGCAGGAACGTTGGCGGCTTATGCGGTGATAGGGGGAACGAAGTCCGCGCTGGCGAAATCCGCGAAGAGCTATCCGGCGGGTGCAGGGATGGCGGAGGCGACGCTGCCACTGAAGAAATTCGATATTGCCGCGGGTCCGCTGGATGAGGCGATTGAGGCTTACGAGAAGGCTACCGGGCTGACGGTGAATATTGTGCTGCCGGCGGGAACGCTGGCGGGGTTCAACTCGCAGGGGTTGGTGGGGCTCTATCGTGAAGATGAGGCGCTGCGGTTGTTGCTAGAGGGGACGGGACTGAATTATCGCGTGGAGAATTCCGCGACGATGGTGGTGGGAGTCCAGACGAAGGATACGGTTTCTGTGACTTCATCGGTTACAGATTCAGTTTCGATGACGAAGTTTACCGAGCCACTGCTGGATACGGCGCAGAGCTATTTCGGTGGTGCCACAGTTTGTGGTGAAGGACGAAGCAGTATCGACGCTGCGGGATACTTTGCGGAATGTTCCGGGGATCAGTCTGGCGGCAGGTGAGGCTGGAGCGCAAGGGGACAACCTGACAATTCGTGGGTTCACAGCGCGGAACGATATTTTCCTTGATGGAATCAGGGATTTTGGCAGTTATTACCGTGACTCGTTCAATTACGAGCAGGTTGATGTGCTGGAGGGTCCGGCAGGTGTTGAGTTTGGGCGCGGTTCCACGGGAGGAGTCGTGAACCAGGAGAGCAAGGTTCCGACGGTGCAGCAGTTCGCGCATGTGCAGGCCCAGTTTGGGACGGATAAGACGCGGAGAATTACCGCGGACCTGAACAGCCATGAGCTGGATGCTATGGGAGGGACGGCGTTCCGGCTGAATCTTGTGGGGCAGGAGAGCGGAGTTGCAGGCCGGGACTACGCGGAGATCCGGCGGTGGGGAGTTGCACCTTCGGTCTCGATTGGGCTGAATACGAAGACACGGGCGACGTTGAACTACGTTCATCTGCAGGATAACGATACGCCGGACTATGGAGTGCCATGGCTCTACAATGCGCCGGCGCCGGGGCCGATCCGGCATAACTACTACGGGTTTCCGAACGAGAACTATCTGCAGACGAACGACGACATTCTGACATTGAAGGTGGAGCATGAGTTTTCGCCGAACCTGAATTTGCATACGATTGCGCGGGCGGCAAACTATCCGCGACAGGCGCAGATTACGGAGCCGCAGATTTGTTCGAACGCTCCGCTGAGTGTGCCGGTGGGTGGGATCGTGCGCGACACTGCCGACGTCGGCGGTCAATACGGCGCTTCCCTGCGCTTATACGCCTTCGAGCGACCCGAGCACGATTGTTGTGAACCGGAACCAGATTCAGACCAAGAGCATTGAAGGCGATCTGTGGGACCAGACGGAGGTGACGGCGCGCTTCAAGGTGCTGGGCGTGCCCAATAGTCTGGCGGCAGGGGTGGAAGGCGGGCAGGAGATCTCGAATCCAATTCGGTATAGCTACACGATCAACAAGATCAATACGGTGCCTTCGACGTCCCTGCTGAATCCGGACGCACAGCAGCCGTTTTCGGGGATACAGTACATCACCTCGATCGTGCATACGAAGGCGGAGAGTGTTGGAATGTACTTCCTCGATACAGTGAAGCTGGGGCATCTGTTTGAGTTGAGCGGTGGCGTCCGGTGGGACCGTTTCGCTACGGGGTACAACCTGTGGCAGCCGATCCCGCCAGCGGGTGGAACGGTGACGGCTCCGGTGTCTCCGATCAGCCGTGTGGATGAGCAGCCAACCTACAGGGCCGCGTTCGTGTACAAGCCCTCGAGCCATGGCAGCTTGTACTTCGACTATGGGACGAGCTTCGATCCTTCGGCGGAGGCGTTGAGTCTGAGCGTGGGGCTGGCGAATGGATCACTGGCTCCTGAGGAGAACGAGACCTATGAGGCAGGAGCGAAGTGGAGCTTCCTGAATGGGCGGCTGCTGACGGAGGGCGCATGGTTCCGGACTGAGAAGGACAATGCGCATGAGACGGATCCGACGAACTCGAACAATATTGTGGCGGCCGGCAACCAGCTAGTGAAGGGCGTGCAGTTCAGCGTAGTGGGAAGGCTGCCGCAAGGAATGGACATTGTCGCCGGCTATGCGTACCTAGATAGCGCAGTGATTTACTCGAAGTTCTTCCCAACGTCTGTCGGATATCCGCTGGCGAATGTGCCGAAGCGGACGTTCAATTTGTTTGTGACGCATCAGTTGCCGTGGAGGTTGAATGCCGGCGTGGGTGGAAACTATGTGGCGAGCAGGACTGTGAGTTCTACTGTGCCGTATGTTCCTACTGGATACGCCCCAAATCCAAATGGTGCGGGGTTTGTGGTGACGAGTGTGGCGATGAAGCAGGTTCCCGGGTATTGGGTGTTCAACGCGATGTTGCGAAGGCCGATCACAGAACGGCTGGAGTTGCAGGCGAACGTGAATAACATTTTGAACCGCTACTACATTGATCTGCCGCATCCGAGCCATTTGATTCCCGGAGCGGGAGCGAATGCGCTGATCGGAATCAACTTTAAATTTTGAGGAGTAGTGGATGCTGATTACGATTCCCGATGTGTTGACGGTGGGTGAGGTGGCACAGGCGCGAGCGGCGCTCGATGCTGCCGAGTGGGTGGATGGTAAGGTGACGGCCGGGTATCAGGCGCAGAAGGTGAAGGACAATCTGCAGCTGCCGGAGGGTCATCCGGTGACGGTGAAGATCGGTGAGATGGTACTGGCGGCGCTGGCACGGTCGCCCCTGTTTATGTCGGCGGCGCTGCCGTTGCGTGTGTTTCCTCCGATGTTCAACCGGTATACAGGTGGAGGACACTTCGGCACGCATGTGGATACGGCAATTCGGGCGATGGCGACGACGGGACAGAGGATCAGGACGGATGTTTCCGCTACGTTGTTCTTGTCGGCTCCGGAGGAGTATGAGGGGGGGGAACTACATGTGGAGGATACGTATGGAGTGCACTCGGTGAAGCTGCCGGCGGGACATATGGTGTTGTATCCAGCGACGAGTCTGCACAGGGTCGATCCGGTGACGCGAGGAGCGAGGGTGTCAAGCTTCTTCTGGGTGCAGAGCATGATCCGAAGCGATGGGGACAGGACGCTGCTGTATGACCTGGATACGGCGATTCAGCTGCTGGCGGTAGAAGCTCCTGGAAATGAGGTGGGTGTACGGTTGACAGGGGTTTACCATAACCTGCTGCGGCGCTGGGCTGAGATGTAATGTCTCCGCCATAGTGCTCATGGGGGAAGAAAGTCATCGTCAACGATTAATGCGGTTAGGATGGGAGGCTATGGATATCAACTTCTCAGGCAAGGTTGTGCTGGTCGCCGGTGGAACGGGCGGTTTGGGGAACGCAGTGAGTCTCGCATTTCTGGAGGAAGATGCGAAGGTGGTGGTGACCTATCGCAAAGAGGAGGAGTACTCCACCCTAAAAAAAGCTGCCGGTGCAAGGGCAGCTGCATTGGAAGGGGCTGTGGTCGATGTGACCGATGAACGTGCTACGAGCGAGTTCGTTGGCGGTGTTCTCTCGCAACACGGCAGGGTGGACGTACTCGTCAATACGGTGGGCGGCTATGTGGGTGGGGTGGAGCTGTGGGCACTGGAGACGAAGGTCTTCGATGCAATGTTGTCCCTGAACTTGCGCTCTGGTTACGCTCTCACGCGTGCGGTGTTACCGGCGATGTTGAAGCAACGACATGGATCCGTCGTGAACGTGGCGGCGAAGGCGGCGGTCGATCATGGTGCCGGCGCGGCTGCGTACGCGGCGTCGAAGGCGGCGGCGGTGGCGATGATGGATTCACTGGCGGCGGATGTGAAGGGCACGGGAATAAGGGTGAACTCGATTCTTCCTAGCATCATCGATACCGCTGCGAACCGGCAGGCGATGCCGAACGCCGACTTCGCTACGTGGCCGAAGCCACAGGAGCTAGCGCACGTCATTCTGTTTTTGTGCAGCGACATGGCTGCGGCGATCCATGGCGCAGCTGTGCCGGTCTATGGGAATGGCTAGGTGATTGCTGGAGGCTGGGACTGTGTGTGGGCGGTGCACGCTCCGAAAGTGAAAAGCGTATGGAGAGAATTCCCGGCTAGGGCTGCAGCGGCAGAGCGGGCGGGACGCCGTGGGTCAGGTGCTTGAGGAGAAACTCCTGGAAGAGGGTTCCGATGGCGCCGGTGCCGATGCCTATGAAGATGTTATCGACGGTGACCTGGGCGTCGTGGCGATCGCTGTCGGGATAATAGAAGCTGGAGATGCCGCCGGCGGCGAGATTGCCGAAGACATTAGAGTAGTTTGGCTGCCAGTGCCCGTTATCGCCTTTGCAGATGACGACCGTGGAAATGGCGTAGAGCGCGCGGGTAACAACACGCCCTTTGCCCTTGTAGAAGTAGCGTGGGTCCTGATGTAGGAGCGACGGGAGCAGGGCGGCGCCAAAGAATGTGGAGGTGAGCCGGTCTCCGTAGGTGGCGCCGTAGCGTTTGGTATAGCCGCCGAAGCCCTGGCCGTAGCCGGAGAAGTCGCCCTGCCACTGCTCTATGCCTGCAGTGACGCCGGTGGTGAGGAAGGTAACGGGATCAACGGAAACCTTGAACGCGAGCTTGAACTTCTGCTTGCGGGTGAGTGGAGCGGCGTTGGGGAAGTAGCTGACGTAGAAGTTGGGGAGGATCCCAATGATGCGCTGTTTCACTTCGGCGCTGATCTGTTGCTCGGCGAGGTCTTCCGTGGTGATGGCATCGACGGTGGAACTGATGGATTCGACACCAAGCAGTATTGGAGGGAGAACAAAGTTCGCTCCGGCGTGGATCATGACGTTCTCTACCTTCCAGGCGGCGAAGCCGGGAGCGGTGATCCTGACGACGTATTTTCCCGTTGGAATCGCGAGGAATGAGAATGCGCCGGTACCGTCGGACTGCGTGGTGCGGGTGGTTTTGTTCCCGGTGTCATCGAGCGTGATGTGTGCGTTGGAGATGATCGCTTCGTCGGTGTCGGTGACGGTGCCTGAGAGTGCGGAGGTGCTGGGGGCATCGGGCAGTTTGGCCGCTGAGGTTGGCGTGGGTTGCTGGGCAAAGAGGTTTGTCGTCAGGAGGAGAATGAGAACGCAGACGAGACAGGTCAGGCTGGTCGGGTCAGGTTTCGAATTGGCACACCACATAGCTGCCGCCGCCTGCCTGGAAGAGACCAATGCCCGCAAGAACGCGAGACGGTTCAAGGAAGATCTTTAAGATGACCGTAGTCACAGGGTAAATGCAAGCTCTTTCGTATGTCCTTGAGGACTGGGAAGACCGATGTCGCATGGGTTCCCACCCATCGGAGACTGCGCGATGGATGGGATACCCAGGTTTTTGGCGGGATAGTACAGACGTAATGTGTGGGCGTTAGTTGATGACGGGGAGTTGGAGCGTCGTACCGATGGGAACGCTATTCGGGTTCGCGATGTTGTTGGCCTGGGCGATCTGAGGGTACTTGTTGGCGTTGCCGTAGAAGAGCAGGCTGATGGCGGATAGGGTGTCACCGGATTTGATGGTGACGGGCTGGGTTGCGCCGCCGCTGGTGCCGATCTCGTGCTTGAGGTCGGAGTAGGTGGGATCGACTTTTTTGATCGCGTCCCAGACGCGGTTTGCGACGACGGTGGAGGGGACAGTACCTCGGATGTGAAGCTGCTCGCCGTCGAGGTCAACGGCTTCAAGGGTCGCGCCGTAGGGAACGAACTTCTCGAGGGTGGTGATTACGGGGGCGTACTTCTGTTTCAAGGCGTTAAGATCTGCCATGGCGTAACTCTCCTTGTCAGCGTGGCTGACCGTTTGTCGTGCTGGTTTTAGGATGAGTGCGGTAGTCCGAGCACTCATCGGAATAGGCCAGAGACAGTGTCTGGCTGGATTGAGAGCGGCTAAGTCTTGAGTTTGCTGAGTAACTGCTCGGCCATGGCGCCCATGCCGCTGGTTGGGGTGGCTTGTCCGTTCGGAGCAAAGTGCTGGACGACCATGGGCAGAACGGTGGCGAGAGCCATCTGAACCACCTGAGGAGAGACGCCAGCCTTGGCTGCAGTCTTTTCGATGAGACCTGTACCGCTAAGACCCTGCTGGACCTGGTCGGGTGTCGCTGTGGCGGCCTGACCGGCGCTCCAGGCACCGATGTGCGAGGCCATTCCGTTGTTCTTGAAAGCATCGAGTACGCCCTGAATGCCTTCAGGATGCTGGGTGAGGGCTTCGATGAAGCCTCCGGCCACCTTCGCCTGGTCGGTTCCGGCAGCTGCTCCGGTCTGGCCCGCGAGCGATTGAATGGTGTCTAGAATTCCCATAGTGTTCACCTCGCACTCATGGTAGGCCCGTTTTTCGGAGAATGCCGCCGAGGGAATGTAAATTTTTACGAATTTATCAAGACTGGACAGGTTTTTTGATTGGGTCAATTTTTAGCGATTTGAGCCCCAGGTGGTGGGTGTGGCGACAACAAGGAATGTTGATTTTCATTGTGGGGAGAACAAGATAGACTTGGGAACCATGAGCGATCAAAACAAAACAGCGATTTCTACTAAAGAGGCTCCTGCGGCGATTGGACCGTACTCTCAGGCGGTGCGGGTGGGAGATATGTTGTTTGCGTCGGGGCAGGTTGCGCTGGATCCGGCTACGGGACAGCTGGTTCCTGGTGGGATTGCCGAGCAGACTGTCCGGGTATTAGAGAATGTGAAGGCTGTGCTGGCGAAGGCCGGGCTCGATATGATCCATGTGGTGAAGACGACTGTTTTCTTGAAGTCGATGGCAGACTTTGCCGCGATGAATGAGATTTATGCAAAGTATCTGGCACCGGAGGGCGTGGTGCCGCCTGCGCGGTCGACGGTTGCGGTGGCAGGGCTGCCGAAGGATGCGCTGGTGGAGATCGAGGTGATCGCCAAGGAAACTCCAGAGGCATAATGGGCCGCTGGGCGAATCGCGTTGGGAGGGTGGAGTATCGCGGCCCTGGAGGGGAAGGCATACTCCAGAGGCTAAAGCCCTACATCTGTCGGAGAATTGAGAGACACAAGGCTAGAGTCTTGGGGTACCTAGAAGCGAAAACCCTGGCTGCCTGGGAGCGAGGCGTTGTTTGTTCGACCATGAAGCATAACGGGAGTTCGGGCATCTAATCGTGAGAACAGAATTCGAAAAGAGGAGGCTGGAGTAATGGAGGAGACAAAGGTTGAAAAAGTGCACAAGACGGAGGCGGAGTGGCGTGATCTGCTGACTCCGGAGCAGTTTCATGTGATGCGCGAGGGTGGGACGGAGCGGGCCTTTACTGGGGCGCTTGTGAATAACCACGAAGACGGGATTTATCACTGTGGGGCCTGCAATGCGGCACTGTTTACCTCGGATAAGAAGTTTGATTCGGGGAGCGGATGGCCGAGTTTCTGGAACCCGGTTTCGGCGGATGCGATCGAGGCAATTGAGGATAATTCGTACGGGATGAAGCGAGTCGAGGTGCGGTGTGCGACCTGCGGAGCTCACCTAGGGCATGTGTTTCCGGATGGGCCGAAGCCTACTGGGTTGCGGTATTGCATCAATAGCGCTTCGCTGGGATTCGAGAAGAAATAATGGGAATGGAATACCCGAATCTTCCTGCCGAGTTCTCAGACTTGCAGGACTTGGCCGACTTATTTGCAACTATTGACGATTTTGAAACGAGGCGAAAATAACGATGCTGCTTCGGTTACGGAGCGGCGTCGACTCGTGGATACCGTTTGGCCACGCTTGGACGCGATCAACGAATATCTAGATGGTCACGATGACGATTCAGCACATTTACGTGGGCGCCTAGCTGAAGCGGCTTGCGAGGTTGCGATCCAGATTGGCCAGCCTGCACGTTCTGAGTGATTGCGGCGGTTATGCAGCAAAAGCCCCAGCCGGAAACTACTCGGCTGGGGCGACCTGTTTCTGGAGCTGTGAGGGGGCTTAGCCTTTGACGACTTTGCCGGTCTTGATGCAGCTGGTGCAGACGCGGATGCGCTTGCTTCCGCCGGAGACTTGGGCCTTGACCGACTGCAGGTTGACGTTCCAGCGACGGCGGGTGGTGTTGTGGGCGTGCGAGATGTTGTTGCCGAACTGCGGGCCTTTGCCGCAAAGATCACATTTGTGTGCCATAACTTGCTCCAATCCTTAGTCGCAGAATATTCCCCGGGGTCGAGCCTGAGTAAAGCCGCAAAACTATGCCGGGGAAAGAGTTAGGTGCGGGGAAAGTCGGACTCCCGACCTCTACCGGGTGAAGGGTAGTCTGCCGATTCCTCATCATATCATGCGGGGGTTGCGGACTCAATCGACAGGATTAGCAGAAAGAGGCTCCTGAGCGGCGAACCATACTGCCACGGTATTCAGGATTCGAGCTGAGGCGGTCGGGTTGATGGTGCGTTTGAGTTATTGTTGAAGAGTTAACCAAAAAAAATGCGGGCTCCTGTCGGCCACGACTCATTTCGTGTCGTTGTAACTTTTCACGTTGCTGAATTTTGACAGTTTACGGCGGACTAGCTGAGTCTTTAAGTACATGCTGGCTCGTCGATAGAGTAACGGACGAGTTGCACAAACCAAGTCCAAAACTTCAGATGTGGCAAAGGGAGACGTATTGCCAGCCGATCCAAAGGAACACCTCGCTATTGGGCCTGACCATCAACTTCCGGCCCCTCCTCCACCATCGTCCCGGCACAAGGTTATCCGGGTGATTGTATGGATTGTCCTGCTGCTGATCTTTGCATTGGGATTCCTGCTGGTTTTCCGGCATCACGATGAGGCGACAAAGAGTGCAGGTGGTGGACGCCGCGGAGGCGCAGGCGGAGGGCCGGTAACGCTAACGACGGCCACGGCAACGAAGGGCAACATCGGCGTCTACCTGGATGCAATCGGGACAGTCACACCGGTTTATACGGCGTCGATCACCAGCCAGGTTACTGGGCCGGTGATTGCCGTACATTTCACGGAGGGACAGATTGTGGCGAAGGGCGCTCCTCTGGTCGATATCGATCCGAGACCCTTCCAAGCGACGCTGTTGCAGGCACAGGGAACTCTGGAGCGGGATCAAGCCATTCTCGCTCAGGCGATGATGGATCGCGACCGCTACCGCGAGGCGTGGGCGCGAAACGCGATTCCGAAGCAGACGCTGGATGACCAGGAGAAGATCGTGTTGCAGGACGAGGGCACGGTGAAGAACGATCAAGGGACGGTGGCGTTCGACCAGGTGCAACTTGGCTACTGCCATATTACGGCTCCGATTTCAGGAAGAGTGGGATTGCGGCTGGTCGATCCTGGCAATGTGGTGCAAGCCTCGGGGTCCACCACGCTTGCGGTGATCACGCAGCTTCAGCCGATCACGATCATTTTCACGATTCCTGAGGACAATCTCGGGCAGGTTGCGCCGCGGCTTCGCCAGCGAGCGAGACTTCCGGTTGAAGCATTCGACCGCGCAGCACTGAAGAAAATTGCGAGCGGAACGTTGCTGACGCTGGACAACCAGATTGACACTACGACAGGAACCGTCAAGGCGCGGGCATCGTTCGACAATAAAGACTCTGCACTTTTTCCGAATGAGTTCGTGAATACGCGGCTGTTGGTGAATACCTTGCAGGGAGCGACCATTATTCCTTCTTCGGCAATACAGCAGAACGGCACCGCATCCTTTGTCTATGTGATTCAGGACAATACAGCACATATGCGCAGCGTCAAACGGGGTGTTACCGAGGGCAATAACACGGAGGTGACGGGGATCGATCCGGGAGATGTAGTCGCCGATAGCAGCTTTGACAAGCTGCAGGACAAGGCGAAGATCGTGGTCTCGAAGCAGCCGATGACTACCAGCAGCAACCTTGGGAGTAATGCTCCTTGAGCCCTTCGCGTCCGTTTATTCTGCGCCCTGTGGCGACGTCGTTGCTGATGGCTGCCATTCTGCTGGTTGGAATTGTGAGCTACACGCAGCTGCCTGTCTCGGCACTCCCTGAGGTCGACTATCCGACGATCCAGATACTGACTTTTTACCCGGGAGCAAGCCCGCAGGTGATGGCCACAACGGTGACGGCGCCGCTCGAGCGCCAGTTTGGTCAACTTCAGGGACTAAGTCAGATGACCTCGTCGAGCTCCGGCGGGACGTCGGTGATTGTGCTGCAATTCAATCTGAGCCTGAACATCGATGTTGCGGAAGAAGAGGTACAGTCGGCAATCAATGCGTCGTCAAGTTTTTTGCCGGCCAATCTGCCGGCACCGCCGATCTACAGCAAGACGAATCCCGCCGATGCCCCGGTACTGACGCTGGCGATTACATCGAGCTTGATGCCGCTCTCTCAGGTGGAGGACCTGGTCGACACACGGTTGGCCCCGAAGATCTCGCAGCTGGCAGGCGTGGGACTGGTAACCATCAGCGGTGGCCAGAAGCCTGCCGTAAGAATCCAGGCGAATCCAACGGCTCTCTCGTCGTATGGCATCAATCTCGAAGACCTGCGTACGGCTGTGTCGCAGAGCAGCGTGAATGCTGCCAAAGGAAACTTTGACGGGCCGCGCCAGGACTACCAGATCGACGCGAACGATCAGTTGGTGACCAGCAAGGACTACAGGAGCGTAGTGGTTGCGTACCGCAACGGCGCGCCGGTGATGCTGACCGATGTGGCGAAGATCGTGGATGGCGTGGAGAACTCGACGCAGGCTGCGTGGATGAATGAGACACCGGCGGTCATCCTGAATGTGCAGCGCCAGCCCGGCGGCAACACGATCAGTGTCGTCAAAAGCATCAAGCAATTGCTCCCGCAGCTTGAGGCCAATCTTCCCAAGGGGATCGAGGTCACGAGGCTTACCGATCTGACGACGCCGATCCAGGCATCGGTGAACGATGTTGAATATGAACTGCTGCTGACGGTCTTCCTGGTGGTGATGGTCATCTTCCTATTTCTGCGAAATCTCTACGCGACGATCATTCCCAGCGTGGCGGTTCCGCTGTCAATTATTGGCACCTTTGCAGCGATGTATTTGCTTGGTTACAGTCTCGACAACCTGTCGCTGATGGCGTTGACGATCTCGACAGGCTTTGTCGTCGATGACGCGATCGTGATGGTGGAAAATATCTCACGCTATCTAGAAGAGGGGGACAGCCCGCTGCAGGCGGCGCTGAAAGGTGCGGAGCAGATCGGCTTCACGATTATGTCGCTGACCGTTTCGCTGATTGCAGTGTTGATTCCGCTGCTGTTTATGGGAGACGTTGTGGGGCGCCTCTTCCGCGAGTTTGCGGTCACTCTCGCCGTCACAATTATCATATCTGCGGTGGTTTCGCTGACGCTGACACCAATGATGGCGTCGCGCATTCTGAAGCACAATCCGAAGAGTCAGCAAGGACGTTTCTATCAGGCATCCGAGCGCGCCTTCGACGGAATGATCGGTTTTTACGGGCGCACGCTAAAGGTCGTCCTCCGGTACCAGACCGTCACGCTTCTGGTGGCGATCGCAACCTTGCTGTTGACGGTTTACCTATACATCATTATTCCGAAGGGCTTCTTCCCCGTGCAGGATACGGGCGTGATCCAGGGAATTACGCAGGCGACGCAGACCATCGGCTCGAAGGCGATGGCTGAGAAGCAGAAGGAGGTCGCCAAGATTATCCTCGACGACCCTGCGGTTGAGAGCCTCTCCTCGTTTATCGGTGCGGACGGCACCAACATCACGACGAACAGTGGGAGAATGTCGATCAACCTGAAGCCGCTGGACCAGCGCGACCTGAGTGCTTCGGATGTGGTTCGCAGGCTTCAGTCGAAGCTAAGAAACATGCCGGACATTCAGATTTTTATGCAGCCGGTGCAGAACATCACGGTCGATGACCGAGTGAGCCGAACACAGTACCAATACACACTAGAGGATCCCGACCCGAATGAGCTGAACGACTGGACCAACCGCTTTGTGGCTCGCTTGAAGGAACTGCCCGAACTGGAAGATGTCGCGACGGACCAGCAGATGGGCGGCCTGGCCGTGTCACTGGTGATCGATCGCGCGACGGCTTCGCGACTTGGTGTGGCGCCTACGACGATCGACAACACGCTCTACGACGCCTTCGGCCAGCGACAGATCAACACAATGTATACGCAGCTGAACCAGTACCACGTCATTCTGGAGGCTGAACCGCAATTTCAGCTAGACCCGGATAAGCTGAATCACCTGTATCTTGAGGCGAACTCTTCGGCTGGTCAGAGCGGTGCGCCTGCATCGTCAGCATCGGGCAAGGGTTCTAGTTCTGCAGGGTCTAATGCGCTGACCGGATCGGCTTTGTTCACGCCATCGGCAAATACGCTTGCTCCGCCGCCGAACGCGCTTACGTCTAGTACTGTCACATCGAACTCGAGTAGTGGTGCGAACTCGGCCGGTGCGACCAGCTCAACGACCAGCAACGCTGTGCCTTTCAGCGCCTTCTCGCATTTCGAGACAACGACAGAGGCGCTTTCGATCACACACCAAGGACAGTTTCCGGCGATTACGGTTTCTTTCAATCTCGCACCGAACGCTGCTCTGGGTGGGGCGATTTCGGAGATTGCGAAGGTGCAGAAGGACATGCACATGCCCGCAAGCCTGCAGGCAGACTTTCAAGGAACGGCAGCTTCGTTCCGGAACTCGCTGTCCAATATGCCGCTGCTGATTCTTGCTGCACTGGTAACGGTATACATCGTTCTTGGAGTGTTGTATGAGAGCTTCATTCATCCGATTACGATTCTCTCCACTCTGCCTTCGGCCGGAGTCGGCGCGTTCCTCTCGCTGATCCTTTTTCATCAGGACCTCAGCGTGGTTGCCATTATCGGATTGGTCCTGTTGATTGGCATCGTTAAGAAGAACGGGATTATGATGGTCGACTTCGCGCTGGATGCGGAGCGACATCAGGGATTGGAGGCGACCGAAGCAATCTATCAAGCGTGCCTGCTTCGCTTCAGGCCGATCATGATGACCACGATGGCGGCGCTGTTGGGCGGGCTGCCACTTGCGTTTGGGACCGGTATCGGCTCCGAGTTGCGTAGGCCGCTGGGTATTGCCATGGTCGGCGGTCTGCTTCTCAGCCAGATACTGACGTTGTATACGACGCCTGTGATCTATATCTTCTTCGACAACCTAGCGATGCGGTTTTCAAGAAAGAAGAGGGAGAATCACGGACGCGAGCCTGAGGCGGCTGAGCTGTCATGAATCTTTCTGCGCCATTTATTCACCGGCCCGTGGCGACTACGCTGCTGACGGTGGCGATTGCGATTGCGGGAGCGATTGCGTTTACGGTGCTTCCGGTTTCGCCGTTGCCGCAGGTAGACTTTCCGACGATCTCAGTGAACGCGAGCCTGCCGGGCGGGAGCGCCGAGATTATGGCGTCGTCGGTGGCGACCCCGTTGGAGCGACAGTTCGGCCATATCGCCGGCGTCTCGGAGATGACGTCGTCGAGCAGTCTCGGGTCGACCTCGATTACGATTCAGTTTGATCTGAGTCGGAATATCGACGGCGCTGCGCGCGATGTTCAGGCTGCGATCAATGCGGCGCGCACCTACCTGCCAGCGAACCTGCCAGGGAATCCGACCTATCGCAAGGTGAATCCGGCCGATGCGCCGATCATGATCATCGGGCTTACATCGGATAAATACGGTCCGGACAAGCTGTATGACGAGGCGTCCACGATCATTCAGCAGAGGCTTTCGCAGATTCAGGGTGTAGGGCAGGTGAATGCTGGAGGCGGCGCGTTGCCGTCGGTTCGGGTTGAAGTGAACCCGACGAAACTTGCGAGCCTTGGCCTTACAATGTCCGATCTGCAGGCTGTCCTAAGCATTCAGAACTCGAATCTGGCGAAAGGGCAGATTACGAACGGAGATATTTCGGCGGACATCATCGCCAACGACCAAATATCGCACGCGGAGGACTATAAGCCAATCATCGTTGGGTACAACCATGGGTCGGCAGTGCGGCTAGCCGATGTCGCGGATGTTGTGGATTCGGTGCAGAACATACGTGCTGCGGGGTATTTGAACGGCAAACGCGCGGTGACCTTGGTTATCTTCCGTCAACCAGGCGCCAACATTATCGACACGGTCGATAGGATTAAGGAGGCGCTCCCTTCCGTCGAAGCGTCCATCCCCCAGGGAATTGAAACGACGATTGTTCTCAACCGCACTACTACGATCAAAGCGTCAGTGAGCACTGTCGAACGGACGCTGATGCTCTCGATCGTGCTTGTCATCATTGTCGTCTTCATCTTCCTTCGCAGTGGCCGGGCGACGCTCATTCCAGCTGTTGCGGTTCCGGTGTCGCTCATCGGCACCTTTGCGGTGATGTATCTCTGCGGCTATAGCTTGGACAATCTGTCGCTGATGGCACTGACCATCTCAACCGGTTTTGTTGTGGACGATGCGATCGTCGTGATGGAGAACATCACACGGCATATTGAAGACGGCATGAAACCCTTCGCCGCAGCGCTCAAGGGAGCGAAAGAGATTGGTTTTACGGTTTTCACCATCAGCATGTCGTTGATTGCCGTCTTCATCCCGCTTTTATTGATGGGCGGGATCGTGGGCAGGCTGTTCCGGGAGTTTGCGGTGACGCTATCGACGGCGATTTTGGTGTCGATGGTGATTTCTTTGACGACGACGCCGATGATGTGCGCCTATATCCTGAACGACCCGCACGCAGAGAAACATGGCCGAATGTATAAGGCCATGGACAGGGGGTTCGATTGGGTGTTATCGCTGTATCGACGCAGCCTGCGCTGGGCGCTGGAGAACCCTGTGTTGATCCTGACGGTGCTGTTGCTTACGATTGCGCTGAATATCGCGATCGCAATTAAGATTCCGAAGGGATTTTTCCCGTTGCAGGATACGGGTTCGCTGGGCGGGGCGGTGCGCGGACCTCAGGACGCCTCTTACTACTCGATGAACGTCGCCATTCAACAGATTCTGAAGATCGTCAAGAGCGATCCGGCGGTCGAAAATGCGATCTCGTTTACAGGGGGCGGCGGAGCATCCAATACGGCGAATATGTATGTGGCATTGAAGCCGCTAGATGAGCGAAAGATCAGCGCTTCGGATGTGATCAACCGTCTGCGACAGCCTCTGAACCGGATTGTCGGAGCGTCTTCTTTTCTGCAAGCTTCGCAGGACCTTCGGATTGGCGGACGTGGAAGCAATGCGTTGTATCAGTACACGATTCAGGCCGACAACCTTGCAGACCTGAATACGTGGGGGCCAAGGCTGCTCGCACAGATGATGCATCTTCCAGGCTTTCAAGATGTCAGTTCCGACCAGCAGAATGGCGGCCTAGATTTGCTGCTGCACTACGATCGCGTGACGGCCGCGCAACTTGGCCAGACGGCGCAATCACTCGATTCGGGTCTGTACAGCGCCTTCGGTCAATCTGAGGTTTCGCTAATCTACACGCAGCTGAATCAGTACTACGTTGTGCTCGAGGTGGCCCCGGAGTATTGGCAGAGCCCGGAGGGTCTGAAGAACATTTATTTTCATCCGGCGGGCACCAGCAGTACGACAGCGAGCGGGAATGTACCGCTTGCCACGATCGCTACGAGCAAGACAAACACAACACCACTTGCCCTGAACCATACGGGGCTGTTTCCTTCCGTCACGGTCTCGTTCAACCTCGCGCCGGGTGTTTCTCTGAGCGATGCGACACTTGAGATCGCGCAGATGCAACAGCGATTGGGGACGCCTTCGACGGTTCATGGCTTCTTCGCGGGAACGTTGCTCGCGTATCAGCAATCGCTGGGCACGGAGCCGCTTCTGGTGGTGACCGCGATTCTTGCCGTTTTTATCGTTCTGGGCGTCTTATATGAAAGCCTGGTGCATCCGATTACCATTCTTTCGACGCTGCCCTCAGCGAGCGTTGGCGCAATGATGGCACTGATGCTTTTCAAGGAAGACCTGAACGTCATCTCGATCATCGGCATTGTGCTTCTGATCGGCATCGTGAAGAAAAACGCAATCATGATGATCGACTTTGCGCTGCAGGCAGAACGCGAGGGCGGCATGAACTCGGAAGACGCAATCTTCGAGGCATGCATGCTTCGTTTCCGCCCGATTATGATGACGACTATGGCGGCGCTGTTTGGCGCTCTGCCGCTGGCGTTTGGGAGCGGAACGGGTTCGGAGCTGCGCCGGCCGCTCGGTATCACCATTGTTGGGGGGTTGATCGTGAGTCAGATGCTTACGCTCTATACCACTCCTGTCGTTTATCTTGCGCTCGACCGTTTGCGCCTGCGCGTGATGGGGAAAGAACGCGATACGTTTGATCCGACCGCCCAAGTTGCGGCCGGTGGCGACTAGATTATGGATGTCTAAAACTATGACCAACCGTCGACTGAAATATGCCGTATGTCCCGCGATCACGACCCTCCTGCTGACAGGGTGCATGGTGGGGCCGAAGTATCATGTACCCCAGGCCACGGCCACGGCTCCGCCCGTTTCGTACAAGGAGTCGCCGACGCAGTTTCAGGACACTGACGGCTGGAAGGTTGCACAGCCGCAGGACGCGATGCTGCATGGCAAGTGGTGGGAGATCTACAACGATCCGGAGTTGAACTCTCTGGAAGAGAAGCTGAACATCGACAACCAGAACATCAAGCAGTTCTTTGAGAACTTCATGGAGGCGCGGACGCTGATCGCGCAGGCGCGCTCGCAGCTCTATCCGACGGCGGGGATATCTCCGTCGTATTCGCGTTCGCGGTCGTCGTCGAATCTCGGGACCTCGGGTACCGCGAACCCCGGACATGAGTCCTCGCTCGGATCGTTGCCCGCCGATATTTCGTGGGAGCCTGATCTGTGGGGGAAGGTCCGCAATACGATTCACGAGGAGCAGTACAACGCTCAGTTGAGTGCGGCCGATCTTGAGAATGAGAAGCTGACTGAACAGGCCAGCCTGGCGGAGTTTTTCTTTGAGATACGCGGCCAGGATGCGCTGCAGAAGCTGCTGAACGACACGGTAGAGGCGGATAGGAAGGCGCTTGAATTGGCGCAATCGCGTTACGATACGGGAATAGATGACAGGATCTCTGTGGTGGAGGCTCAGGCCACGCTGCAGACGGTGCAATCGCAGGCAATCAACCTGGGTGTGGCGCGGGCGCAGTTCGAACATGCAATTGCGGTGCTGGTGGGTACGAACCCGTCGCAGTTTTCAATTCCGGTAAAGCCTTTGCTTACGAATGCGCCGCCGGTTCCGATTGGGATGCCGTCGGTGTTGCTCGAGCGGCGGCCGGATATCGCAGGAGCGGAGCGAAAGATGGCTGCAGCGAATGCGCAAATCGGTATAGCCTACGCCGCGTACTATCCCACTCTTACGTTGAGCGCGTCCGGCGGCTTCGAGAGCTCGACGTGGAGACATTTATTCGACTGGCCGAGTCGATTCTGGTCGATTGGACCGTCGGTGAGCGAGACGGTTTATGATGGCGGGCTGCGCCGTGCCACGGTAAATCAGTTCATCACAACCTACAACGCTGACGTTGCCAGTTACCGGCAGACTGTGCTGACCGCTTTTCAACAAGTGGAGGATTCGTTGGCCTCGGTGCGCATCCTGTCGCAGCAGATTCTGAAACAGGAGCAGGCGACAACCTCGTCCGAGGAGGCGCTGAAGCTGGAGACGGCGCGGTATGAGACCGGAGTCGACCCCTATCTGGATGTGGTGACGGCGCAGACGACGTTGCTGAATAATCAGCAGACGCTGGCTACGCTGCATATCGAGGAGATGACTGCCTCTGTGTCGTTGATCGAGGCTTTGGGGGGCGGTTGGGACACGACGCAATTGCCGACGCCGGCAGATGTTTCGAAAAAGCTGGATAAGGCGGATATTGCGATACAAAAGTAAGGGCCTTTCTGGTTTTGATCGGGAGAGAACGATGATTGGCGATGCGGCGCAGTATCAGGAGTTGGTAACGCTCTACGGCAGTTATGGCAATGACGAGTTGCTTGCGCTTGCGCGCGGTATGGCCGATTTGACCGAGATGGCGCAGGAGGCTTTGAAGGGCGAGTTGACGAGGCGGGGATTGAAGATCGCGGTTGCAAGAAAAGGGGTTGAAACTCGTGTTCTGAGTGATGACGATCTGTCCGACTTGCGGACCTACGCGGCGACGGCGCCGGACGAGTGCATCTTTGACTTTGAGGACGAGCGGAGTGTCCAGGCGGCCTACTATGCGCTTCGAAGTGCGGGAATCGAGGCGATTGTTGTTTCGGCAGGCGCCGCGGTCTCGGCGGACGGCTCGACTGAAAATCGCGGACCGCGGGTTGTGGTGACTCCCAAGGATGCGGAACGGGCGGCGGCTATTTTGTCGCAACCTTCAACAGACGCACTTAAGGGAGAGCCGGAGGAGACTCCTGAGGAGTTTCGTCTGCCACGCTGCCCGACGTGCGGCGGGGAGGAGACGCTGCTGGAATCGGTCGATCCGGTCAATCAGTGGCGTTGCGATGACTGCGGCCATACGTGGCTTGAGGAAAGTGTTTCGTCGATGGCGTGAACAGTGCGAAGGCAAGAAAAAGACCCGCCCGAGGCGGGTCTTTCTGCCTTGTCGGTGGATGATGCGTCAATGAAACATCTGTTAGTGAGGCCGATCCCCCTCGTGAGGCTCAGACTTTGCCTGGGGAGCCGGTCTAGATTGCTCCGGTCTGGCTTGCGGCTGAGGTCTTGGCTGCGGTTGCTGAGCCGGTCTTTGTTCGGGTTGCGGACGCGGTTGAGGCGTCGGCTGGGGTTGAACCGGTCTGATCTCAGGCTGCGGGCGAACCTGCTGCTCGGGTCTCGACTGGTAAGACGGGCGGGGTTGGGGCTGCACGGGTCGCACCTCGGGCTGAACTGGACGGGGCTGTTGCGGTTGAACCGGGCGAATCTGAGGTTCGCTTGGCCGGACTGGTTGCACCTGAGGACGGTCGTTTGACTCGCCGGGGCGATTGCCCGGTTGGACAGGACGAATCTCTGGCTGGCCAAGTCGGACGGTCTGCACGGCTGGCCGGTTATTTGGTTCGCCGGGACGGTTCGGCGAGGCTCCGGGGTTGGGTCGCACGATGCCGGGCTGCGCGGCGACGGGTCTGGGCGCCGCGACCATGGCAGGACGACCCTTGTTGACGTTGAAAAACTGCTGACGGTTCTGCGCGGCTACGCGCTGGTTCTGGAGTTGGGTGGACATGGGCGGCGTACGTGGACCCCTCATGGCTTCGATCTCGGCCGGCCGCGGTCTTACAGTGATGCCGCCTCTGCCTCCGTTATAGGCGATGCGGGTGTTGTTGTTGACGACGACGGTGCGGTTGTAGACGTAGGTGATGTTGCCGCCAATGCGGTTGACAGAGCGGTTGTAGTAGAAGTGATTGCCGTTCCAGTAACCGCCGTAGTAGCCGAAACCGGTGTAGCCGAAGCCGTAATTAATGCCGCCATAGAATCCGATGTGGAGGCCCCAGAAGCCGCGATGGAAGCCCCAGCGGTTGTGGTACCAGCCCCAGTAGCCGGGGGTCCAGAGGGCGCCGTAGTAGGGTGGAGCGCACCAGTAGCCGGGGATCCAGTAGTAGCCGCCTGGGCCCCAGCCCCAGTAGCCAGGGACCCAGATGTAGTTCGGTGCGGGGATCTCGGGCTGTTCGTAGACGGGGAGGGGCGGGGGTGGTTCAGCGGCGTACTCGACGGGCTGGGTCTCGCCATCGGCGTCGAGTTCGTCCAGGGTCTGGGCGTCCTGGTAGGCCTGATCCTGATCTGGCGGAGCGGCTTGTTGGGGAGGGTATTGGGGAGCGTAGGACTGCGCGACCTGCTGGGGCTGGGCCTGGGAGCGGATTCCGAGCACTGCACCCTGAGGGGCTGGCTGGGGCTGGTTGTTGTCGACCGGAGCCAGGTTGGCGTTGGCGGGGTCTGGTCCTGAGTTGTCGGGAACGGCTGCGGCATTTACGGCACCGGTATCGCTATGGCAACCTGCCGCCCCGACGAGAGTGAAAACGCAGAGTGAAAGACCTAAGAGAAGCCTTGGGACCAATTTATTCATACTACAAATCTCCTGACCTGCCAAACGTTTTAACCCAAACCTATTGAATGAGATGCGTTTTTTCGGACCCGACACGGTTCCGGCAGAAAATACGTCCTTTACCTACATTCCCGGTCAAAGGATTGTGTCCAAGAAAAGATGGTCCTTAGGGTTACCGGCTGCAAATCGATGCTTTGAAGCTCGCGACTTTGGGACAGGACGACGCGTCTTACATAGCAGGCGGCTGACTACCGCAGAGCCGAGGATCGCAGTAAAATGATGTCAATGGCAGGTTGTCTTCCCAACACGAAGCGCTTCCGCCACGGTCGTCCTGACCGCGGGCGCTGCTAACACTATCCTCCATGGAACATTTTGGACGTCAGCCGTACCATTTGCGGCTCGAAGTCTTGACTAAGGCCTCAACCCTTCGCGCTCTACGCGGCGCGCCTCGGAGAAGACACCATGCCGACCCAATCGCATCCTGATTCTTTCAAGAGTTTGTCCACACTTACCACGGGTAAGACCACGTACCAGTTGTTTCGTCTGAAGGCGCTGGAGAAGACCGGCGTCAACCTGACACGACTACCGTTTTCGCTGCGCATTCTGTTGGAGAATTTGCTGCGGCACGAAGATCGGAGGACCGTGACTGCTGACGACATCAAATTCCTGGCGTCGTGGAACCCTCAGGCGGAGCCGTCTCGCGAGATTGCATATATGCCGGCGCGGGTGCTGATGCAGGACTTTACCGGAGTGCCGGCGATTGTCGATCTGGCCGCGATGCGCGATGCGATGCGGATGCTGGGAGGCAATCCGGAGAAGATCAATCCGCTGCAGCCGGCAGAACTGGTGATCGACCACTCGGTGCAGGTTGATGAGTTTGGTACTGTGCGTGCCTACGACCTGAATGCGGCGCTGGAGTTTCAGCGGAACAGAGAACGGTATGCGTTTTTGAAGTGGGGGCAGACGGCGTTCGATAATTTTTCCGCGGTGCCGCCGGGGATGGGAATCTGTCATCAGGTGAACCTGGAGTATCTGGCGCGGGTGGTGTTTACGACGCAGCCGGATTCTAAGGGTAAGGTGTTTGCTTATCCGGATACGCTGGTGGGAACCGACTCGCATACCACGATGGTGAATGGGCTGGGCGTGCTGGGTTGGGGCGTGGGCGGCATTGAAGCCGAGGCCGCAATGCTGGGACAGCCGGTGAGCATGCTGGTGCCGCAGGTGGTTGGGTTCAAGCTGACGGGCAAGTTGAAGGAAGGGACGACGGCCACCGATCTCGTGCTGACAGTGACGGAGATGCTGCGGAAGTTAGGCGTCGTCGGCAAGTTTGTGGAGTTCTATGGGCCGGGGATCGCAGAGCTGCCGCTGGCGGATCGGGCGACGATTGCGAATATGGCTCCGGAGTACGGGGCGACGTGCGGAATTTTTCCGGTGGATGCGGAGACGCTGCGATATCTGCGGCTGACGGGAAGGACGGAAGAACAGATTGCGCTGGTGGAGGCGTACTACAGGGAGCAGGGGCTGTTCCATACTGTGGACTCGGAGGAGGCGGTGTACTCGGCGACGATCTCGCTGGATCTGGCGACGGTGGAGCCGAGTGTGGCTGGGCCGAAGCGGCCGCAGGATCGAGTGAAGCTGTCGCAGGCGGGGGCAAACTTCAAGGAGCAGTTGCCGACGCTGCTTGGACCGAATGGGAATAAGAATGTGATTCGGCAGCTGGTGCGGTGGGAGGGCGAGGGTGGGACGGCTTCGGCGTCGGGTGATCTGAGCAGCAGCATCGGGGCATCGGCGCCGGTAGTCGAGGCTCCGGTGGTGCCGGTGATTACGATTCAGGATGAGACGGTGCCGCAACTGGAGGCTCCGCATGTGTCGATACGTAGCAGGTTTGGCGTGGATCCTGACAAGTATCTCGACCATGGATCGATCGTGATTGCGGCGATTACTTCCTGCACGAATACTTCGAATCCTTCCGTGATGATGGCGGCTGGACTGCTTGCGAAGAAGGCCGTGGAGAAGGGATTGAGCACGCCGCCGTGGGTGAAGACGTCGCTGGCGCCGGGGTCGCGCGTGGTTACCGATTACTACGTGAAGGCTGGGCTGATGCCATATCTGGATAAGCTGCGGTTTCAGGTGGTGGGGTATGGATGTACGACATGCATTGGGAACTCGGGGCCACTGCCTACGGATGTTTCGAAATCGATTGAGGACAATGGGCTGGTTGCGGTGTCGGTGCTGTCGGGGAACAGGAACTTTGAGGGGCGAATTTCGCCGGAGGTTCGGGCGAATTATTTGATGAGTCCGCCGCTGGTAGTGGCGTATGCCCTGGCTGGGCATATCGGGCATAACTTTGACACGGATCCGCTGGGCAAGGGGAAGAATGGCGACGCGGTGTATTTGCGCGATATCTGGCCGACGCAGGCCGAGGTGGCAGAGGCGGTGAGTTCGTCGATCGATTCGGAGATGTTCCGTAAGCAGTACAGCACGGTGACGGACGGAGACAACAACTGGCAGAGTCTGAGGTTTCCTGACGGAGACACGTATGGATGGGAGCCGGATTCGACTTATATTCGCAAGGCTCCGTACTTTGACGGGATGCCAGCTACACCGGCGCCGGTCGAGGATATTCATGGAGCCCGGGTGCTCGCGGTGCTGGGCGATTCGGTGACAACGGATCATATTTCGCCGGCAGGTTCGATCAAGCTGAATGGGCCGGCAGGTAAATATCTGATCGAGCACGGAGTGAAAGCTTCGGACTTCAACAGCTATGGATCGAGGCGCGGCAACCATGAGGTGATGGTGCGTGGAACATTTGCCAATGTGCGGCTGCGGAATAAACTGGCTCCGGGGACCGAGGGCGGCGTGACACGGCTGCTGCCGGATGATGTGCCGATGTCGATCTACGACGCTTCGGTGGAGTATGCGAAGCGGGGGACGCCACTGGCGATTCTTGCCGGGAAAGAGTATGGGTCGGGGTCTTCGCGCGACTGGGCGGCGAAGGGGCCACGGCTGCTGGGGATCAAGTTTGTGATTGCGGAGAGCTATGAGCGGATTCACCGGTCGAACCTGGTGGGGATGGGGATTCTGCCGCTGCAGTTTTTGCCGGGGCAGAATGCCGAGTCGCTGCGTCTCTCGGGCGAGGAGATCTTTGCGGTGGGCGAGCGTGAGGAGCTGAAGGCGATGCTCGACAACAAGTTTGCCAATGGGAGGACGATCACGGTGTTTGCCGAGTCGGACCTGGGCAAGACGACGGAGTTCTGCGCGACGGTTCGGATCGATACGCCACAGGAGATTCTGTACTACCAGAACGGTGGGATTCTGCAGTATGTGCTTGCGGCAACTGGCGGGGAAGAATTCGGCGTTGGCTGGCGTTGCATCGTCTTGCTCCTTTCTCCTGAGTACAGAGGGGGTACCCCCCATTGCCCGGCGATAAATCGCTTATATTCAGCGATTTACGTAGAGTGATGGTCCGTA
Source organism: uncultured Acidobacteriaceae bacterium (assembly GCA_963791735.1). Lineage (GTDB taxonomy): Bacteria > Acidobacteriota > Terriglobia > Terriglobales > Acidobacteriaceae > Edaphobacter. The sequence continues at coordinate 512,342 of CAWBTR010000001.1, forward strand.
AAAATTTTATAACAAAGGGTTTACGGCTAAATATTTCCAAACAAACAGGTTAGCCCCGGAGGGAGTCTATCTCCCTGCGGGGCTTGCTTGTTTTTGATCTATGTATCAAGTATAGCGAATTGAGTGAAACTAAAATGCCACATTGGCGAGAAATATATTTGGTTTGTTATGTGTGGGTTAGCTTGTTTTAAGGAGGTTTGGGGGCTTGACAAAGTTTGGGGGGTTTGGAAATCCGAGGATGTAAACCTATCGTTACGAAACATCGTCCTGAGAGAAGGTGGGAGCATTCTCGCATGGCGGAGATAATGCCTTAACGGGATGCTGCACTGATGAGCACCATCGCGCGGCTTGCGGTGGTGAGGGTAGTAGAACCTGACATTCCGAAGCCGTAGTACCTCACATTGCTAAGTCGGGTCGGTGAGTGTGGCAGAAGGCTGGTCGTTCTTAGTGGATTCAAAAATGATCCATCCAGACAATATCCACAGAATTAGGAGGAAAGAGACAGAAGCCCGTACCCCAAGGGCTGAAACCCCATTCTTTGGCAATTCGAGATACCAAGGCTAAAGCCTTGGCCTACCTGGAGGCAAAGGCACCTATTCGGAGTTAAGTGGGGCGCTGCGGATTTCGCGACGGTTTTGCGAGGCTTGCTCGCTGTCAGCTGACTTAAGTGGTAGATCATTCTGCCGTAAATACAGATAGAAAGTGAATGATGGGAAGGGTTGCGAATCCTGGACAACTTCAGTTGTCCGAAGGGGTTCCTGTACACACACATAGCAGGGTCAAGAGGATGCTGGATGGAAGCCTATCATTGCAGGGATTCGTTGCGTAGGCCTGGATCACTTTTGCTGGCGGCGTGGTTGCTCGCGGCGGCTGGAGTGCATTCTCACGCTCAGGCTCCGGCGATGCCCGGGGATGCGGGCCCGTCTGCGGGCACCGCCGCGATGCCAGATGCGCCTGAGGTGCGCGCGACGGAGGTTGCCGCTGGAGCGATCTGTGGGACTGTGCTGGACGAGAACGGAGCCGAGGTGGAAGGGGCTACGGTGGCGCTGGAGGGAGCGAGCGGCAAAGATGAGTTCAGCGCTACGACCGACGACAATGGCTTCTTTCGATTCGGCGCGGTCGAGCCTGGAACGTTCAAGGTATCCGTAACGGCGAAGGGGTTCTCGAACTGGTCGTCGGCTCACCTGACGCTGCACCCGAATGAGGACTACGACCTGCCAGCGGTGGAGTTGCGGGTGGCCATGGTCACAACCGAGGTAGAGGTTGTCTCCACGCGGCACGATAGGGTGGAGGCGGATATGCGTGCGGAGGAGAAGCAGCGCGTGCTGGGCGCGATTCCCAACTTTTATGTCTCCTACAACTGGAACGCAGAACCGCTGAGCAGTGGGCAGAAGTACCGGCTCGCATGGAAAACATCAATCGACCCGATATCGATCGCCATTGCTTTTGGGGTGGCCGGCGTGGAGCAGTCGCAGAATGCCTTTAGCGGGTATGGACCGGGCATGCAAGGCTATGCAAAACGTTTTGGCGCCTTCAATGCAGATAGTTTCGTGGGCACATTTCTAACCGATGCGGTTCTTCCGTCGTTCCTGCACCAGGATCCGCGCTACTTCTACAAAGGCACTGGGAGCATTCGCGCGAGGGCGCTGTACGCGATCGCGAGCGCCGTGATCTGCAGGGGAGACAATGGGCATTGGCAGCCGAACTACTCCAACGTGCTGGGCAATATGGCGGCGGCGGGGATCTCGAACTTGTACTACCCGGCGAGTGATCGCGATGGGGTGGGACTGACAATCCAGAATTCGCTGATCGATACGGCCGCGGGTGCAGCAGGCGCGTTGTTCCAGGAGTTTCTCGTCAAGAGAATCTCGCGTGGAATCCAACCTTGATTTGCAGGGAAGTAAAGCGGTTCGCGCTGCCGCACGAATGCCAGAATCTCAAAATCGAGATATGGGGCCCCGAATGTTGAGGCTGGGTGTGGTGTGGAAGGCGCGGTTTCACCGTGTCAGCCTATAATGTCCTATGGCAACCGCTAATCCGGCCTCTTCGCAGGCTGGCCCGCAGCCAGAGTCGCAAAAAAAACCGAAGAGCCAACCGGAGACACATGTCGATGCAGGGACGGGGCTGGAAGCGGCTCCTCCTGTCGCGGCTCCGCCGGTGGCGCCGGATGCGATCTCTCATGGGGAGCGGAAGAAGCAGGGTGATCCCGCTGCAGGACCAGTGGATGCCGATGCGGGTATTTCGCCGTTGGTGATCGCGGGGGTGGATGAGTCTTCCGCAGCGCATCTTGTGGGCAGTTCGGCCAGCGATATTCAGTCGGTGGATGCGAAGTTTCAGCGGCTGCTGGCTACGGTGCATGAGAACCGGCCGGGAGATGACCTGGAGATTATTCGGAAGGCCTGGGTTTTCTGTCTTCAGCAACACGAGGGGCAGAAGCGGGCGAGCGGCGAGCCTTACATCATCCATCCGCTGGAGGTGGGACAGGTGCTGGCCGAGTTGAAGATGGACTCGACTGCAATTGCCGCGGGGCTGCTGCATGATGCGGTGGAAGACACGGATGTGACATCGGCGGAGATTGCGAAACGGTTCGGGGACCAGGTGGCACACATCGTCGAGGGTGTGACAAAGCTGGAAAAGATCAAGTTCGCCAATCGGGAAGATCACCAGGCGGAGAATATTCGCAAGATGCTGCTGGCGATGGTGACCGATGTGCGCGTGGTAATCATCAAACTGGCGGACCGGCTGCACAATATGCGGACGCTGGAGCATCTGAAGCCGGAGAAGCAGCAGAAGGTGGCGCGGGAGACGCTGGATATCTACGCTCCGCTGGCGCATCGGCTGGGAATGGGTAAGCTGCGCGGGGAGTTGGAAGATCTGGCGTTTCGGTATACCGATCCTTATGCGTATGAGCAGGTGTCGAATGAGGTGGATGCTCTGCGTGGGAAGGGCGAGGAGTTTCTGCAGAAGATTGTGACGCAGCTTGAAGCGAAGCTGAAGGAGTTCAAAATTCAGGGCCGGGTGGAGTCGCGAATCAAGCGGCTGTATTCGATTCAGCAGAAGCTGCAGGATCAGAAGATTCCAGTGGACCAGGTGTATGACCTGCTGGCGATTCGCGTGATATGCAACTCGGTGCAGGACTGCTATGCGCTGCTGGGGCTGCTGCATAGCATCTGGCGGCCGGTGCCGGGGAGGATCAAGGACTTTATCGCGATGCCGCGGCCGAATCTGTATCAGTCGCTGCATACGACTCTGATCGCGGAGGGCGGGCATCAGTTCGAGGTACAGATTCGGACGGAGGATATGCATCGCGTCGCCGAGGAAGGGATTGCGGCGCACTGGAAGTACAAGGCTGACGACAATGTAAGCGCCAAGGATGAGCAGCGGCTGGCGTGGGTGCGGCAGTTGATGGAATGGCAGCGGGAGATGACCGATCCCAATGAGTTCATGTCGACGCTGAAGATCGATTTGTACCCAGAGGAGGTTTATACCTTCACTCCTAAAGGCAAGGTGGTAGTACTGCCTAAGGATGCCAGCCCGATTGATTTTGCTTATGCGATCCACACCGAGGTGGGGAACACAACGGTTGGGGCGAAGGTGAATGGACGAATCGTTCCGTTGCGAACGAAGTTGCGGAACGGCGATATTGTAGAGATTTCGACGCAGACCGGGCATGCTCCGAGCCGCGACTGGTTGAGTTTTACGAAGAGCTCGCGGGCGCGGAACAAAATCAAGCATTGGCTGAATGAGCATCAGCGGGAGCGAGCGATCGAGATCGGCAGGAAGCTGCTGGACCGCGAGGCGAGGAAGTACAAGCTGGCACTCAGTAAGTTCGGGGAAGCGGATTTCGACAGGGTCGCTGCAGATTATGGGCTGGGGACGCAGGCGGAGCTGCTGTCTGGCGTGGGGTTCGGAAAATTTTCGGCGCGGCAGGTGCTGAACAAGCTGGAGCCGGGTTCGACGATGGCCGCAGAGCCGGTGCCGCCCGAGGGGGGGATCGGCAATACGCTGGGGCAGATGTCCGAGGCGGTGAAACGGGTCTTCTTCGGGAAGGGCTCGGAGTCGTTGCAGGTGGAAGGGCAGGACGATCTGCTGGTGTACCGGGCGCGCTGTTGCAATCCCATTCGCGGCGAAGAGATTGTGGGGTACGTGACGCGGGGCAAAGGAGTGGCAGTGCATGCGCGGAGCTGCCCAAATGTGCAGAATTTGCTGTATGAGTCGGACCGGCGGATCCAAGTGGAGTGGTCACCTTCGCCGACGGAACCCGGCACTACGAAGCCACAGACATATCCGGTGAAGCTGACGGTTATCTGTGACGATCGATCGGGACTGCTGAAGGAGTTTACGGCGATCATCGCCGACGATGGGACGAATATTCGGAGTGTGGACACGAAGCCAACGCCCGAGGGAACGATGGTGGTGGATTTTGTGGTAGAAACGGTGGACGTGCGACACTTAAACAAGCTGGTGCAGAACCTGCGGAAGGTTCCCGGAGTTCGGGATGTTCAGCGGGTGCAGAAGATATAGGTGAGAAGGTAGACGGCGTTAGAGTGTGGTTCGGCAAAGTTATTCAATCAGGACCTACCCGATTTCAAATCATTTCAAAACTAATTATGGATGGCCAGAGCACCACAGTATAAGATGTCGCCATGGGCCGTACACAATCCGAGGAAGATGGAGAGTGGCCATCTTGAATGATGGAGGTGCGGGGTCCTTCCGTAAAATATGGAATCGTCATCAGGTTTTGCTGATGGTCCTCGTTGCGCTGATGGTGCGGCTGATGGTTGTCCTCTTCGGCTTTCACGATCAGACCGACCCTTCGGACCATCATGCGGCCTTCGGGTGGGAGATGGGTTGGGTAGCACGATCCATCTTTCAGGGGCACGGCTTCAGCTCGCCTTTCTTCCCTACGACCGGAGCGACAGCGCTGGTTCCTCCGCTGTTTCCGTATCTTGTCGCCTGGATGTTTCACCTGTTCGGGTTGTACACGGCCAAGGCGGCATTCGCGATCCTGTCGATCAATAGCCTGTTCTCTGCGATGACCTGTATTCCTCTTTATTTCAGCACGCGCCATGCGCTCGGAGAGAAAGCGGCGGTGATGGCAGGATGGTGCTGGGTGGTCTACCCGTACGCCATTTATTTTTCGGGAGCGCGGGTCTGGGATTATGCGTTGACGGGGTTGCTCTTCACGACCTGCTTCTACTTCGCTCAGCGATTGCACCGTCAAAAACGGCTTCTGGGCTGGCTGGGGTTTGGGCTGGTGTACGGTGTCGCGGCACTGGCAAACCCGTCTGTGCTGACGATGTTTCCGGTGTTTCTCTTGCTGACGGTCCTGGAGATGCGACGGAGCGATGCGCGGTGGCTGCTGCGGTGTGCGGTGGCTGTCGTCGGGCTCGTCGCTGCACTGGCGCCATGGACAATCCACAACTACCGTGTTCTGCACTTTGCGGGGCCGGTGCGCGATAATTTCTGGTTGGAGTGCTGGGCGGGAAACAACGGCGATACGTTCGAGTCCAATGCGGTGTGGGCGCATCCGGCGAGCAACCCAGTGGAGATGCAGCGGTTCGAAGCGGTTGGCGAAATAGCCTATATCGCTGAGAAAAAGACCCTGGCGATGAACTTTATCGAGCAGAATCCCGCGTTCTTTGCCGGGCTCTCGCTACGACGTGCGTTCAGCTACTGGACCGGATTTTGGAGCTTCAGTCCGGCTTATCTCAACAAGGAACCGCTTGAGATTGCGGACGTGTTCTTCTGCACAAGCATTACAGTGTTGATGCTCTTGGGAGCGCGAAGATTCTGGCGGCGGGATTGGCTCAGTGCCCTACCCTATCTTGCCCTGATCACAATCTTTCCGATCACATACTACTTTACGCACGCAACGCCGGACTACCGCCAGCCGATAGAGCCGGAAGTGGTTGTGCTGGTGGTGATGGGCATCCTGTCACTGAAGAGAATTACAAGGCCGGCCGTTCTGCTCGAGGAGACAATGGAAGCAGAAGAGAATCAGTTGGCGATGTCGATGTCGTCCGCTGGTTCTTTGCCGATTGGTTAGCTGCGCGGCTCCGATCTCCCAAAGGGTTGCAAGAGCTAGCGTGAAGGATGTATCTTGGTACCAAGATGATTCTTCAGTCCAGCCGGTTTTCGATTATTCTCCGCTATTGGCGCGACCTAGCGGCCTCGGCGGAGTAGCTTCATCTGAGAGACATATAAAAGTTCAGTTGATTCGACATCCATACGAGCCGCGACCCACAAGTCGCGGCTTTTGTTTTGTGCCATCTGAAAGCAGGGGGGAGATATCGATGATGAATGCGACGACGAGTTTGCCGGCGACAGTGGCGGGACGGTTTGGCGCGTATGGGGGAAGATATGTTCCGGAGACGTTGATGGCAGCTCTGGAAGAATTGGAGCAGGCATATGCGGCGGCCAAGGAAGATCCGGCGTTTCAGGCGGAGTTGGATGATCTGCTGCATAACTACTGTGGGCGGCCGACTCCGCTTTATTTTGCGAAGCGGCTGACGGAGCAGTGCGGTGGGGCGAAGATCTACCTGAAACGCGAAGACCTGCTGCATACGGGCGCGCACAAGATCAACAACGCGCTGGGCCAGGGGCTGCTGGCTCGGCGGATGGGGAAGAAGAGGATTATTGCGGAGACGGGCGCGGGGCAGCATGGCGTGGCGACAGCCACGGTGTGTGCCCTGTTTGGCCTGGAGTGCGTGATCTATATGGGCGAGGAGGACATGCGGCGGCAGGAGTTGAACGTTTATCGCATGCGGTTGCTGGGGGCCGAGGTGCGGGGCGTTTCGGGTGGGTCGGCCACGTTGAAGGATGCGATCAACGAGGCGATGCGGGACTGGGTGACGAATGTGAGGACGACGTATTACATCCTGGGGAGTGCGCTGGGGGCGCATCCTTATCCGACGATGGTGCGGGATTTTCATCGGGTGATCGGGCGCGAGGCCAAAGCGCAGATGCTGGAGCGTGAGGGTCGGCTGCCGACGGCGATTATTGCCTGCGTGGGTGGGGGGTCGAATGCGATAGGTGCATTCTATGAGTTTCTGCCGGATGAGAATGTGCAACTGATTGGCGTGGAGGCGGGTGGACGCGGGCCCGCGTTGGGTGAGCATGCGGCTCGGTTTCAGAAGATCGGCGGCGGAACGCCGGGCGTGCTTCAAGGGACGTACTCGTATGTGTTGCAGGATGAGGCCGGACAAGTGAGCCCAACGCACTCGGTTTCGGCGGGGCTGGACTACGCGAGCGTTGGGCCGGAGCATGCGATGCTGCATGATTCCGGACGGGCAAGCTATGTTTCTTGCTCGGATGATGCGGCCTTGAAGGCTACTGTGACGCTCTCGCGGACGGAGGGGATTGTGCCTGCGCTGGAGAGTGCTCATGCTGTGGCAGAGGCGATTCGGTTGGCTCCGACCATGGCGAAGACGGCTGTGCTGATGGTGAATCTGTCGGGACGCGGCGATAAAGATATGGGGATTCTGGCGCGAGAGCTTGATTTGAAAGGGGCTTGACGACAGAGGCTAAGAACCGACCGCGGATAGTCGCGGGCTGAAAGACGACGCGCAAAGAATTAATTCTGGAGGATTTGTGGCGATTGAGTTCAGGACGAAGCCGGGGATTGTCGCTTATTTGACGGCGGGGGATCCGGATTTGGCGACGACGCGGGATATCGCGCTGGCCGCGATTGATAATGGCGCGGATGTGATCGAGCTGGGAGTGCCGTTCAGCGATCCGTTGGCGGATGGGCCGGTAATTCAACGAGCCAGCGAGCGGGCGGTGGCGCGGGGTACAACGTTGACACAGGTGCTGGGGCTTACTGCTGAGTTGCGAAAAGCTCGACCTGTCGCGGGGCTGGTGTTGTTTTCCTATTTGAACCCGGTAGTGCGGATGGGGATGAGGACATTTTGCGCGAGAGCCGCAGAGGCCGGTGCGGATGGGGTGTTGCTGACGGACATGATTGTGGAAGAGGCCGGGGAGTATCTGGAGGCGATGCGAGAGCATAAGCTGGCGCCTGTGTTTCTGGCTGCGCCGACGAGTCCGGATGCGAGGTTGAAGGCGATTGCGGCGGTATCGCAGGGTTTTGTGTATGCGATCTCGCGCGTCGGAATAACCGGAACTCAGCAAAAGGTCGCGGGAGACGCTTCGGAGTTGGTTTCGCGGTTGCGGCAGTTTACAACGATGCCCATTGCGGTGGGATTCGGAATTTCCAATGCAGAGCATGTGAAGGCTGTCGGCGAGTTTGCGGATGCGGCGGTGATTGGCAGCGCGCTGGTATCGCTGATTGAGAGGACGCCACCGATGGAGGCTGCGACTGCAGTTGGACGGTTCATTGCGGGACTGCAGGCATGAGTTTCGGCAGATACAGAGCTGCCGGTGATGACGTGATGCGGCGTTTATCATTAGGAGAACAAAATATTCCGCAGCGAGTCGCGCCCGAGGGTACGCTGCTGCAGCGCGAGGCAACTGGATGGACATCTCCGACTGGAGACGGAAGATCGATGAGCTGGATATTGAGATTGTTCGCCTCATCAACCAGCGCGCCCAGGCTGCGCGCGCGATTGGAGAGCTCAAACGTATCGCTAATCTTCCAGTGTATGAGCCACGCAGGGAGCAGGACGTCTTCGACCGTGTTCGAGCGGCGAATCCGGGGCCACTGGATGACGCAGAACTGCTGCATGTGTATGAGCGGATCATCGACGTGATGCGAACGCTGCAGCGGCGGGACCTTTAGCATCGAATTCTGTTCGAGCAGACAGACCTCGTTTAGATTGTGTAACGAATTGAGTTACGTATAAAAGAGAGCGAAGCCAATACGATGATAGTTGCGATGCATGGTCAGGCAACGGAAGAGAATATCCAGCAGGTGATTGAGCGGATGGTGGAGCTCGGCTTCAATGTTCACCGGACGACGGGCGCGGTACAGACGATTCTGGCAGGTGTGGGGACGCCGGAACACTTCGAGGTCGCTGAGTTCAAGGTGCTGCCGGGAGTGTATGACGCATACCGGATCTCATCGCCATACAAGCTGGCAGGGAGGAGCTTTCGACCCGAGGGAACGACGATCAAATTTCCGAACGGCGTAGTCGTCGGCGGGAAAGAGGTTGTTGTGATGGCGGGGCCTTGCTCGGTGGAGTCGCAGGAACAGATTCTGACCAGTGCGAAGCAGGTTGCGGCGGCAGGCGCACAGTTTCTGCGAGGTGGAGCATTTAAGCCCAGGAGTTCACCATATAGCTTTCAGGGTATGGGACTCGAGGGGCTGAAGCTGCTGCGCGATGTCGCGGATAAGACGGGCCTGCTGGTGATCACGGAGGTGATGGAGATCTCGCAGATTGAGCTGATGCTGCCGTATATTGACTGTTTCCAGGTGGGGGCGCGGAATATGCAGAACTTCAACCTGCTGCGTGAGCTGGGACATGTGCGGACACCGGTGCTGATGAAGCGCGGGATCGCGGCGACGATCGAAGAGGTGTTGCTGAGCGCAGAGTACATCCTCTCCGGCGGCAACTACAACCTGATGTTGTGCGAGCGCGGTGTGCGGACCTTTGAGACATATACGCGCAATACGATGGATATCTCGGCGATTCCGGTGTTAAAGAAGCTGACGCATCTGCCTGTGCTCGGCGATCCGTCGCACGGTGTCGGAATACGCGACCTGGTGTCGCCGATGGCGCTGGCAAGTATAGCTGCGGGAGCGGATGGGTTATTGATGGAGATGCATCCAAATCCAGACAAGGCGATGAGCGATGGAGCGCAGAGTTTATATCCGGAACAGTTACAGAAACTGATGGCGCAGCTGCGCCTGCTGGCTCCGGTGGTGGGCAGGACGATTGCGCAGGGGAGCTGAAGCATGATGGAGCGCGTTTTCATCATCGGGACTGGGTTGATCGGGGCTTCGACCGGTCTCGCCTTGCGCGCGGCGGGATTCGCGGGTCGCGTCGACGGATGGGATTCGAGTTCGCTGGAGATGGCGGCCGCGGTGCAGATGGGCGCGATCGACGGCAGGGCGGCTAGCCGCGAGAATGCTCTGGAACTGGCGGGCTTGGCGGACGTGATCGTGCTGGCAGTGCCGGTGCTTGCGATCAAGGACTGGATGCAGCAGCTAACACCGGTGTTGCGCGCGGGACAACTGGTTACTGATGTGGGGAGTACGAAGGTCGAGATTGTAGAACTCGCGAAGCGACTGTTTGTCGAAAAGAAGACAGCGAGTTTTCTGCCGGGACATCCGATGGCCGGCAAGGAGTCGGGCGGAGCTCTGCTGGCGGAGGCGGGACTGTTCGATGGGGCTATATGGTTGTTTACACCAACCACGCCTGAGATGACGGCGATGGAAAAGGAATGGCGCGGATGGGTTGCGTGCTTCGGGTCACGAACGCTTGATATGGAGCCGGTTCGTCATGATGAATTGTGCGCGTGGGTGAGTCATCTGCCGCAGATGCTGTCGACCGCGCTGGCAGCGCTGCTTGAAGAGAGGTTTGGGAATGCTCCGGAGATTGCGGCGATTGGCGGACGTGCGCTGAGGGAGACGACGCGCCTGGGAGCGAGCCCGTACAGCATGTGGCGTGACGTAGCGTTGACAAATACAGGCCCGGTTGCGGATACGCTGCTGGCACTGGAGCAGCGGTTGCAGCATGTGCGGGAGAATCTGCGGACTCCGGAGCTTCGGGAGGAGTTTGCATTGGCGAACCGATTTCGTCAGCGCCGATGAGGGGTTGGGTGGCCTAAACTGAAGCGACACGCTGAAATTTAAAGGAAGATCAACAGACCTGTGAGTGATTCGATAAACCGTCTCAGTATCAGTCTTGCCGACGTGCTTGCCGCGAGGGAGCGGGTTCGTGGAGCCATCTATTATTCTCCTTGCCCACACTCACAGATGTTGTCTGCGCTGACAGGGCAACAGATTTATCTCAAGCTTGAGAACCTGCAGATGACAGGCTCGTTCAAAGAGCGGGGCGCGCTGAACCGGATTGCCCTGTTGACACCGGAGCAGGCAGCTCGCGGAGTGGTAGCGGCCAGTGCAGGAAATCATGCGCAGGGGGTTGCCTATCACGCGACGAAGCGTGGGATTCGGGCGTTGATCGTGATGCCGCTGGCGACGCCGCTAGTGAAAGTAACGGCGACGCGTGGCTTCGGCGCTGAAGTGGTGTTGTACGGTGCGAACTACGACGAGGCATGTGAGGAGGCGACCCGTCTGTGCGCGACGGAACGGATGACGTTTATTCATCCGTTCGACGATGCAGTGGTGATGGCTGGTCAGGGGACGATTGGGTTGGAGCTGCTGGAGCAGATTCCGCAGTTGGAGGCAGTGGTGGTGCCTATCGGCGGGGGCGGGCTGATTGGCGGAATTGCTTGTGCGATCAAAGAATCGCGCCCTGAGATTCGGGTGATTGGGGTGCAGACCTCACGGCTTCCGTCGATGCTGGTTGCGCGTGAGGCGGGACATCCCGTAACAGTGGAACCGGCGACAACGATTGCCGACGGTATCGCAGTGCGGCGTGCAGGGGATGTGACGCTGCCGGTGGTCGAGCGATATGTCGACGAGATTGTGACCGTGGAGGAGGACGAAATAGCGTCGGCGATCCTGGTGTTGCTGGAGCGAGAGAAGACGCTGGCTGAGGGTGCTGGAGCGGCGGCGCTGGCGGCTTTACTACAGAAGAAGACTTCTCTGAATGGAGCGCATACGGCGGTAATCGTTGGCGGAGGAAATATCGATGTGACGTTGCTGAGCCGGATTATCGAGCGCGGCATGGTGCAGGATGGGCGGTTGATTCGCTTGCGGATTCATCTGCTGGATAAGCCGGGAGCGCTGGCGGAGTTGACACGGCTGATTGCAAACCATCGGGCGAATATTGTGGATACGCTGCACAATCGGGCTTATTACGGCGTGAATCTAGGCGACACGGTGATTGACATCACGATGGAAACGCGCGGACGGGAGCAGGTGGAGGAGTTGCTGGCTGCGTTGACGGCGGAGGGGTACAAGCATAGCCGCGTGCTGTGAGGCTGGCGGCTGGTCAGGCTTTTTCGTAGTGGAAGTGGAGTTCCTGTTCGCTGGCTACGGGCTGGCCGTCTTTGGTGGCGGGGTGGAAGGTCCATTGCTGGACCGTTGCGATGACAGTTTCGTCGATGCCGTGGCCCAGGCCGCTGGTCATCTTGATGTCGGCGATCTTGCCTGTGGTGTCGATGACGACGTCGAGGATGACGTCGCCCCTGGTGCCTCGGGGCAACACAGAGAGATCAGGCTTCGGCGAAGGGAAATAACTGGCGCGGGCGATGTTGATGTCTCCGGAGCCGAGAGAATCTGCACCTGAAGGAGAGTCGGGATTCGGAGTCGCCGGAGAGTTGGTGTTGGGGGAGGCTGGGTTGGGCTTGAGCTTTGGGGTGGGCGGAGTCGGGAGTGGCGTGTTGGTTGCGGCTTCTTTCGGCTCAGTTTTGGTGTTGGGCGTAGAGGCCTGCACAGGAGCTCGACCGGGCAGATAGGTGACCATGAGATTGCTGCCGTGCTCGTTGCCGGGAAGGCGGATGGGAGCGACGAAGGAGGCACGTTGATGGATCATAACGCCCAATAGCAGCAGATGCAGCGCGACGGACGCAATGGCATACTTTGGGCTGCGGCTGGAGGCTGCGACTGGTTTGCCGATGGTGTCTATGTCTGCTTCCTCCCTATGCTGAGCGTCTCGAGTGCTTTATTGAAGCAGGATAGCAGCAGCTAGTGCCATAGATGCTGTAGCAATGTTGATTAGACGTGGGTAAAGGTGGTCTGTTGCTTTTCGTGGTGGCGCTCGGCCGCGAGGGTGATGAGGCGATCGATCAACTGCTTGTAGGGTACGCCGGTGGCCTCCCATAGCTTAGGGTACATGCTGATACTAGTGAAGCCGGGCATAGTATTGATTTCGTTGAGGTAAATACGAGATGGTTTGGCCTTCTTGTTCTTTTTCGCTTTGACGGCGGCCTCCATGAGGAAGTCGACGCGCGCGAGGCCGGCGCAGTCACAGGCGCGGAAGGCGGCTATCGCCATTTTGCGGATCTGCTTGGACTCGGTTTTGGAGAGGTTGGCGGGGATGATGGGGATGCTGGTGTCGGAGTGGTACTTGGCGTTGTAGTCGTAGAACTCTGCGCCGGGAATGATTTCGCCGACGACGGAGGCCTCGGGAGCATCGTTGCCGAGGACGGCGACTTCGAGTTCACGGGGCTTGGCTCCTGGCCCGCCTACGCCCTGCTCGATGATGAGCTTGCGGTCGAAGCTGCCGGCGAGGTCCATCGCGGAGGCGAGCTCGCTGCGCTTGTGGACTTTGCTGATGCCTACAGAAGAGCCTAGATTCGCGGGTTTTACGAAGACGGGGTACGTGAGATTTTTTTCGATGAGCTTCGTGCAGCGTTTGGCGTCGGACTTCCATTCGCTGCGCAGGAGGTTGACGTGTGGGGTTTGAGGCAGGCCTGCGGCGGCAAAGAGTTGCTTCATAGCGGACTTGTCCATGCCGGTGGCGGAGCCGAGGACGCCTGAGCCGACGTACGCGATGTCGGCTAGTTCCAAGAGGCCCTGGATCGTGCCGTCTTCGCCGAAGGTGCCGTGGAGGACGGGAAAGATGACGTCGAGGGACCGGGCGAGAGGGCCATTTTGCTGGGCGAGAGCTTCATTCTGAAGGGCGACATCGGAGCTGGCGCTGAGTTGGATGGATTTTGTTCTTGGTGTTTTGAGCAGTGCTGGCGCGGGTTTTGTGTTGCCGGCGAGGAGGCGCTGGGCTTCGGTGGAGGCTAGCCACTGGCCTTGCTTGGTGATGCCGATGGGGACCACGTCGTACTTTGTCTTGTCGATGGCGTTGAGGATGGAGGCGGCGGAGAGGAGGGAGACCTCGTGCTCGCCGGAGCGGCCGCCGAAGAGAATGCCTACACGCAATTTCTTTTTTGCTGGTTTCTTCGTCATGGATAGCTACAAGTTTCTACTACTTTGCGTTGAAACGCGGGAAAAAAATGGGAGGGGTATCGAGGTGGTTTTTACAGGGGTTTTTGAGGGTTTTGGTGTGTTTTTTGATGGTAAATCGTGGTGACATTGTGGTGGATTTGTGGTGAATCGTGTCGTTTGGGTGGTGTTGTTTTTGCGGTCGAAAAAGATGCCACTTTTTGAAAATTTTTCTGTGGATTTCGTCGCGGGTATTCCCCGGGCTAGAACGTCGAGTTACTAGCCCCGTTTTGGAGTGGATGAAGCCCTGCGCTCCCGCCAAAAGCAAAGCCGCCGAGTTTTCGGAGAATCTTCCTGGCACACATATTGCCACCGAATCGCAATTTCTTGCATATGGCCGCTCCTTGGATAGACAAAAGGGCGCCTTTTTCAACAGATTTTGCGCTGCGATGCTCGGCATGGAGCTCGAAAGTATTTTACAAATTGATTTGTTTCTAGTTAAATTCTCTGATCACAAACGTGACAAGAAGGCGTACCCCAGGAACCAGGGACCACAGGCCCAATTTTGCAGGGTTTTGAGAGTGCCTGGCAGCTCCTCTGAAGGAATGTCCGATGACCCTGGAATCATCAACAACTTTTGCAAATCGATTGGATCTGAAGACGCGCGTGAGAGCGTGTGAGGATTGGTGGTTCGATAAAACGCGGCGGGTGAGGACTGCGGGAGATGTGCCGAAGCCCGATGCGTCGAAGATCGTCGGTGAGATCAGAGACAGCCATACTTTTTATGTACCGGTGCGGGTGGCAAATGCTCATGCGGCGCTGCGCGATCTGCCAATCAGCAACTATTCGCAATACACGTTTATCGATGTGGGGTCGGGAAAGGGGCGAGTGTTGTTTGTAGCGGCGGAGTACCCTTTTCGCCGAGTGATAGGAGTTGAGTTTGCGACGGATCTGCACGAGCAGGCGGTAGCCAATATCAAAAAGTACAGACACCTGGGGCAGAGGTGCGTTGATATTGAATCGGTGCCGGCCGACGCGGCGGAGTTTGAATTTCCGAATGAGAACCTGGTGCTGCATCTTTTCAACCCGTTTGGGCCGGAGGTGATGAAGCGGATGCTGGCCAATCTGCAGATGTCGATTGAGAGGCATCCTCGCCATGTGATTGTTGTGATGCTTTGGCCGGAGTGGTCTGATCTGGTGGCGCAGATGCCGGGTATGCAGGCATACCGGCAGACTCGGCGGCACCATATTTATCAGACCGGGAGGCTGCAATAAGGCTGTAAAAAGCCACGACAATGGACGGCGGGATGGGTATGGGTGGAAAGGTCTCAGGATGCTGTTGCGGATGCTTTTGAGTAGCGCCCTTCGTGATTCTCGGGATTCTTGGTGGTGTCCTAATTTGAATTGCTCACCCTTGATACGATTATTACCGCTTGAACGCCGAGCCTAACAGCAACGAGGAAACACCCCAAGGAGATAAGCAACCTCTCCCTATCATTGAGGCTGCGCCCAAACAAGAGGCGATTAAACCTGTTCATGGCGAGGAAAAATCTGCCATCGAAGAGGAATTGCCCCGTGAGCCAACACATCAGCAACCCCCAGCAGAAGTAGAGATAGCTCATCAGCCATTGCCGACTCATGTAATGAACGATGATGGACTTAGCACCTTCGAAAGACGAACGGTCTTCATTGGAATTGTTGGTATCTTCCTCGCAGCACTTTCTATGGCCGCTGCTTTGGTAGCTGGATATTTCGTCTACCAACAATTTAAACAAATGGAAGTTGCCAATAACGTTGCGGATATAGCTTCCCGAAGGGCTCGATACGACTCCGACAAGACGGCTATTGTCACTGCTCGGCAACTCGCTATTCTACAGGGACAGTTGACGCAACAACAAGCAGCCCTGAATCTTACCGAAAGAGCGTGGATAACATTGGTAACCGCCGAATTCAGATATCACGCCGATAGGCAAAATGTAGACAGAGTTGATTCGATGATCTCCTTCACTAATACAGGTCCCACACCTGCATTCAATATTCACGTTTGGCGGTGCTCCGAAGTGTTGGCTCGCGACCCTGATATAAGACGTCAACCATCGAGTGGCGACAAGCGATGTGTCGAAAGCGATATGGGAATATTGGGTACACGTAGTCCGATTTCGTTTGAAACGCCAGACTTCACTCAGGTCGTTCCAAAAGACAGTCTCCCAACTAGCGTGTTCGCCAAGGCCCCTCACTACTATGTTTGGGGAAAATTGACCTATTACACGCTCTCCAAAGATAAGAGGCACTTCTTGAGTTTTTGCTTGTTGAATGGGCCCCAGTCGATGGGACCATGCGCTAAAGGAAACGATGCAGACTAGCAGCGCCCCAAAAAGCAAATTAGGATACCACCGGATTCTTCGCTGTGCTCAGGATGACAGGGTTGGGGTGGTTTGTGGTGGCGTAAAGAGATGTAAAGAAGACGGTTCCAGAGATAGACGGAGTTCCGAACGGGGTGTGGAGGGCTCTGAGCGGGTTCTGAACGGGCTCTGAATAGTCACGCCCCTGCTGATGCAGTCTGAGATTTGTGAAAGAAAGTGCAGCTCGACATATTCAGAGACTTAGCGTCGAGCGTATACTTTGCCCGTCTGGATGGGTTTTCGGTGAAGTTTACGAAGACCGGGAGGCTGCGATGAAGACTGCTCTTGGAATGGCTATCGTGGTGTTAGCGCTAGGGATGACGAGTGCGACTGCGCGGGCGCAGAGTCCTGTGGTTGGAGAACTCAGTAAGGGGCTGAGCAATCCGACAGCGGGTCCGATTCCTGATCCTGCGACGACGCGAGAGGTAGCAGCCGTGGATAACGGAGCGCTGCCGGGTGACTCGCATGTGAGGATCGTGCGGCTGAGCGATGTGAGGGGCCAGCTTTCGCTGGACCGTAAAACGGGTTTTGGCTTCGAGCAGACGATGCAGAACATGCCGATTGTTGAGGGCGAGAAGCTACGGACTGCTGACGGCTATGCCGAGGTGGAGTTTGAAGACAACAGCACGATGCGACTGGCTCCGAACTCGCAGGTGGATTTTTCGCTGCTGGCGCTGAGGAGCACGGGGGCGAAGGCTTCGACCATGAATGTCGTGCGTGGAACCGTGTACGTGAGCACGGAGAGCACGAAAGGCAACGAGTTTGTGCTGGAGGCTGGGGAGGCGAAGATGGCGGTGGAGCCTTCGACGCATCTGCGGCTTGAGGTGCAGCAGGACGGGAAGACAGTGCTGTCAGTCTTCAACGGCAACGTCGCCGTGGAGCATGGCGCGAAGACGACGGTGGT
This sequence comes from uncultured Acidobacteriaceae bacterium, assembly GCA_963791735.1. Taxonomy (GTDB): domain Bacteria; phylum Acidobacteriota; class Terriglobia; order Terriglobales; family Acidobacteriaceae; genus Edaphobacter. The sequence continues at coordinate 529,551 of CAWBTR010000001.1, forward strand.
GGCGAAGAAGGAGTCGCTGACGCTGGACGCGGACCAAGTGGCTCTCACGAAGAAGGTTGAAGCGGAGCCGTACGACGCGTGGGATAAGGAGTCGATTGACTACCATGTGCGCTACTCGAACGCGAATACGTTTGCGGGCTCGGGGAATGCATTTGGGCTGAGCGATCTGAACTACTACGGGAGCTTTATCAATGGCGGAGCATTTGGGTCGTTCTGGCAGCCATATTTTATCGGTTCAGGTTGGAGTCCTTATGGGAATGGGCTGTGGGCGTTTTACCCGGGCGCAGGCTACTCCTGGGTGTCGCCATATCCGTGGGGATGGCTGCCGTATCACTCGGGTGCGTGGTCGTTCTACCCAGGGTACGGATGGGGCTGGCAACCAGGTGGCACATGGAATGGGTTGAACAATGTTGTGCCCACCGCAGCCCAGACGACGGGGACGGGGACAATTGTGAAGGGGGTCAGTTCGCCGTTGCGGGCAGCGGCCCTTCCGCAGGCGCCTACTGGTGCAACGAGGCCGTCGATGGTGCTGGCGAACCAGACGCCGATCGTGTTCTCGAAAGAGGATAAGCCGGGGAATTTTGTTTTCCAAAAGGACTCGGCCGGGCTGGGCGTCCCGAGAGGATCGCTGGGGAGCCTGAACAAGATTTCGGCCAATGTGGGACGGAATGGGTTTGCGAGCATGCCGGTGTATGCTGCGCCTGCCGGTGGAATGGAAGCGGCGAGCCGTGGAGCGAACCGCGGACCAGTGACGCTGCGGGCTGCATCACCTGCAGAGGGGGCAGAACGCGGGAACCAGTCGGCTTACTCGCAGGCGCGGTCGGGATCGAACCAGGGAACTGCGGGGGCGCAGTCGGGAATGGCGTCTCACAGCAGCGGAGGATTTTCTCAACCGAGTGGTGGCGCAGCGCCGATGAGTGGTGCGTCAGGCAATTCGAGTAGCGGGGGATCAGCCCATAGTGCGGCAGCCAGCCCGAAGTAAGAACTACAAATGACCGAGAGTGCGACCGGGAACGGCGCGGAGGTGTGCCATCGTGTTTGACGGCTCCGGTCTGTGCCGTTTCGTCGCTTTGTCGTACTCTGACATAGGAGGGCACCTATGTCTGATGAAGATCTGAAGGCTGAGATTGAGCGGTTGCGGGCGGAGAATGAGAAGCTGAAGAACAAAGGCGTGCGGGGGCTTAGCCTGAAGGTGAGCGAGAAGGGTGGCGTGTCGCTGTATGGCGTGGGACGGTTTCCGGTGACGCTCTACAAGGAACAGTGGCGCAGGATTCTTGGCATGGCGACGGAGATCGAGGCGTTTATCGAAGAGAATGAGAGCGTGCTGAAGAGCAAGGAATAAGTTTTCGGCGCGCGGATACTGAAGAACAGAAAGGAACAAAAGCAGGCCGAGTGAGGGTGTACATCCCACCCTTTGCGATGAGACCGCAAAGGATGGGGCACCCGAGCTTTTGTGATGAGGCGAAGAGGTCGGTTCGCTTGACGCGCTAGACGTTGAATTTGAAGAAGAGGATGTCGCCGTCTTTGACGACGTACTCCTTGCCTTCGGAGCGGAGGAGGCCGGCTTCTTTGACGGCTTGTTCGCTGCCGTATTTGAAGAGGTCGGCGGAGGCGTAGCAGTCGGCTTTGATGAAACCCCTTTCGAAGTCGGAGTGGATGACGCCGGCGGCGCCGGGGGCTTTGGTGCCGCGGCGGATGGTCCAGGCGCGGACCTCCTGCACGCCGGCGGTGAAGTAGGTGATGAGGTCGAGGAGCGCGTAGGCGGAGTGGATGAGGCGGTTGAGGCCGGGTTCTTTGAGGCCGAGTGATTCGAGAAATTCCGTGCGCTCGGCGGGTTCCAGCTGGGCGATCTCGGCTTCCATTGCGCCGCAGATGCGGACGACCTGACTTCCCTCTTCGGCTGCGCGCTTTTCTACGGCTTCGGTGTAGGCGTTGCCGGTGATGAGGCCAGACTCGTCGACGTTGGCGACGTAGAGCTGGGGCTTGGCGGTGATGAGGAAGAGTTCGCGGACATAGGGCCTCTCTTCGTCGGTGAGATCGACGGTGCGGGCTGGCTTGCCGGCTTCGAGGGCCTCTTTGAGTTTGGACAGGGCAGCGAACTCGGCCTTGATCTTGTGATCGGCGTTGGCAGGCTTGTTTAGTTTTTCGACTTTGGTGTGGCGCTTGTCTACGGTGTCGAGGTCGGCGAGGAGGAGTTCGGTGTTGATGATGTCGATGTCGTGGAGGGGGTTGACGCCGCCGGCGACGTGGACGACTTCGGGGTCGTCGAAGCAGCGGACGACGTGGCAGATGGCGTCGGTGGCGCGGATGTGGCCGAGGAACTGGTTGCCGAGGCCTTCTCCCTTGCTGGCGCCTTCTACGAGGCCGGCGATGTCGATGAACTCCATCGATGTGGGGACGAGGGATTTGGGCTTGATGAGCTCGGCGATTTTGGTGAGCCGCTCGTCGGGCACGGTGACGACGCCGGTGTTGGGGTCGATGGTGCAGAAGGGATAGTTGGCGGCTTGCGCCTTGGCCGAGGTGAGGGCGTTGAAGATCGTTGATTTTCCGACGTTGGGGAGGCCAACGATTCCGCAGTTCAATGGCATTGTGAGCTGATTCCTTGTTACGAGGCGCGTTCTGGCGTCGTGGGTGTCCTTAACAGGATACCTTTTCGCGGGCTCTTTCGTGTCCGACGAGGAGCGGCTTCGTCTAATCTAGACGCGATGAAGCTTGCCTTCCCCAAATCCGGCGTTCTCGTTGCTGTGGTGAGCGGAGTTGCGCTGGCCCAGGCGACGCTGCATACGACTACGACGCTGGTCGTGGTGCCGACACTAGTGCAGAGGCAGGATAAAGGGCTGGTGTTTTCGCTGACGGCGGAGGACTTCATCCTGACCGACAATGGAGTTCCGCAGAAGGTAACGCTGGAAGAGGAGAGCAAACGGCCACTGTCGCTTGTCGTCCTGATACAGACGGGCGGAATTGCTCGAGCGCAGTTTGCGAACTACAAGAATCTTGAAACGATGCTGGCGGAGATTCTGGGGAAGGGCGGAGCGAACGAGGTGTCGATTGTGAACTTCGATAGCCGGCCGGAGGCTGCCTCTCCGTTTACGCGGAATATTGCGCAATGGCGAGAGGCGATCAACAAACCGGACCAGGGTGATCATGGTGCGGCGATCTTCGACAGCATTGCGTTTGGGCTGGAGTTGCTAAAGAAGGAGCCGGCCAGCAATCGCCGGGCAATTCTGCTGATCAGCCAGGAGCATGACGACGGCAGCAAGACTTCACTGAAGGAGATCGTCCGGGATCTGGGCGAGACGAATACCGCGGTCTACAGCATTACTTTCTCGGCGGAAAAGACGGAGGCGAAGCTGGCGTTCAAGTACCCGCATGTGAACCCGCCGATTACCGCAGTTCCTTCCGATGGTTCGATCAAGCCTTACAACGATCCAGCAAGGCCTTTTCAGGGATACTTCGATCTTGACGCTCCTCTCAGGTTAATCTTTGGCGCGATGCGGAAGAATCTTTCGGCGGAGGTGGCCCACCTTTCGGGTGGAGAGTCGAGCAGCTTCGACAACAGGAATGAGCTCGATGAGGCGCTTGGTGGGGTGAGCAGCCATATTCGTAACAGCTATATTCTCAGCTTCTCTCCGACGTCGACGGAGCCGGGACTGCACACGATCAAGGTGCAGCTTGCTCATCATCCTGAGATGATCGTTTCGGCGAGGAGTAACTATTGGGCGAGCGAATCGGCGGATTCCGTGACAAATCATTGATAAAAAACTTGTGGCCGAGGAAGTGCCGGCGTAGGCTGGTGGGGATGTTCGAGGTGAGGATAATGCAACGGATGTTTTTTGTTTGTGCGATGGCAGGATTGATGGCTTCGGGCGTGGCGCTGGGACAGGCTCCAGCGACTCCTATGGGACCCAGTGGACCTGCGGCTGAGGTGCAGCGGAGTTATGCGGCGGTGAAAGCGAATATTCTGAAGTCGGCGGATAAGATGCCGGCGGCGGATTACTCGTACAAACCGACTGCGGATGTTCGGACTTATGCGCGGGTGCTGAATCATGTGACGGAGGCTCAGGGAAATAGTTGCGGCGCGGCGAATGGCACCCCCATGGACGCTCGCGTAAAGGCTCCGGCGGAGACTGCGGATAAAGCTGCGATCGTTGCGGCGTTGAACGCTTCGTTTGCCGAGTGCGATAAGGCGTTTGCGGCACTAACGGATGCAAATGCTCTGGAGATGGTCGATCTGGGACGGGGGAAGCGGTCGCGGATCGGGCTGATGTGGGGGACGTCGCAACATGATACGGAGCAGTATGCGACGCTGGCGCTGTATCTGCGATTGAAGGGGATCGCTCCGCCGAGCAGCGAGAAATAGAGCTTTGGTTTCTGTGCTGTGAACTTGCGGGCGCATCGGATTGAGCAACGATGCGTCTGATGCCTGCCTGCGCGCCTCTAAGGTGACGCCTTAGCTCCTGCGAGGGACGCGGCTTCTCCACGGTGTGAGGGCTTTGTACTCGGGTGTGGCGGTGATGGTGGTTTTGGTGGCGGCGAGGAGTTTGCGGCGGATAAGCCAGGCAACGGCGGACTGCGCGGAACTCTTGGAGATGCCGATGGATTCGGCGAGGTCCTGATAGCTGATAGTAACGGCGGAGGCTCGGCGCTGCTGCTGGGCGGTGAACCAGATGTAGACGAGGAAGCTGGCTGGGCGGCGGTCGTGGCCAACGAGGTCGCGCATGAGGACGTCAGTGATGTAGGGATCGAGCTTGAACATGGCTATACCGATGGATGATATAGCAACAACTACCAGATTGCATTGATGAAGCGTGAGAGCTATTGTCTTTTTGTGCCGAGTGTCTTTTGTGTCGAGGCACAAGGAGGCTTGTGATGATTCGTGGTGTGAAGATTGTGAGTATTCCAGTTGGGAATCAGGACGTTGCGCTGAAGTTTTATACGGAGAAGCTGGGATTCAAGGTGGCGACGGACCAGGAGATGGCGCCGGGCGGACAGCGTTGGATCGAGTTAACGATTCCCGGGGCGGATACGAATCTGGCGCTGTTCACGCCACCTGGGCATGAGAACCGCATCGGAGGGTTTCACGCGATGACTTTCTGGACCGATGACGTGTTTGCTACGGCGGAGCAGATGAAGAAGAGGGGCGTGGAGCTGACGGCTGAGCCGAGGAAAGAGATTTGGGGGACGATGGCTAAGTTCAAGGATCCGGATGGGAATGAATTTGTGTTTTCGAGCCGGTGAGAGAATGGTCGTATGGCAGCGGACTTGGGAGATCGGTTTAAACTGCAGCGGTTCGTGGAGGGGCAGGCTGGGGTGTATGAGCAGGTCTGCGCGGAGTTGCGCGGGGGACAGAAACGGAGCCACTGGATGTGGTTCGTGTTTCCGCAGATTCGTGGGCTGGGATCGAGCGAGATGGCGGTGAGGTATGGGATTTCGGGGCGGGAGGAGGCTCGGGCTTATCTGGATCATGCTGTTTTGGGGCCGAGGCTGCTGGAGTGTGCGGGAATTGTCGTGGGGCTGGAAGGAAAAACGGTGAGGGAGATCTTTGGGTATCCGGATGACTTGAAGTTTCATTCGAGCATGACGCTGTTCGCGGAGGTAGAGGGACCGGCGGAGCGGGTGTTTCATAAGGCTCTTGCGAAATACTTTGGCGGGCGCGTGGATAAGGCGACTCTGGAGCGAATTTAATAGTGATGGGATTGGCTCGGGTCTACCAGGTGAAGCCTCCAGAGGCTGGGGGCCAGGCCTGGAGGAGCTGGCGAAGAAGGACAATGCGGCCGAGGTGGTAGGCGTTGTGGGTGGCGAGCGAGATGAGTTGGTCGCGCACGGACATGATGCGTGTGGGAGCGCCGGGACGGGAGGGGCAGCGGATGGAATGGTCGAGACGGGTGTTGTCCTGTGCGGCAACGGCGGCGTGTTCGGCTCCGTGGAGGAAGCGGTAGCGGAGTTGTTCCCATGACTCGGTGTGTGGTTTTGAGGGGAAGCCGTCGGAGGCCTTGGTGGGGTAGGGAGTTTCGATGCCGGTGATCCAATAGATGGTGATCCTCTGCCAGAAGGCGACGTGCCAGAGCTCTGCGTAGATGGTGTGGGGGACGTTGGGGAGTTCGCGATGGACGAGATCGTCGGTGAGGCCCTCGAGGATGTGGGAGGGTTGGGCGGCGTAGCTTTCGGCGATTAGGGCTTGGGCTAGTTCGTTCATCAGTGGCTCCTATCAGTAGTTTGAGATGATAGTTGCGATCTGAAGAAGCGTGAAATTCCATCTTCGCGACGATGAAACCGTTCGACGGTGGAGTACCCCTCCCCTCGCCGAAATGCGCGCAAAGTCCTCATTCAGTTTGAGTTAGGGTTGGACTTCGGGTTTTGGGTTATCGGCAAAGTCTTGATTTTATTGGGTTTTGCTGTCGGCGATGTTGGTAAAGTCTTCATTTCAAATAAGAAAGCCCCGCCGGGCGGGTTCCCTCGGGGCTCCTGGCTCGTTTTCTCGACTGTTTTAAGTATAGAGGATTTGGAGTAACTTAAATGCCACGGCTAAGTGGCTTGGATTGATGGAGTTGGATGGTTTTGGGGCTTGACACGCGATTTTGCCTTTGTTTTTGAGGGTTTTGGATGGAATTTATTTTTGCTAGAGACGGGTGGTAGCTTTCAGGCCGAGGGCGCGCTCTTTTTCCATGAGCTGGGCGGAAGGGATGGATTTGTCGCGGATGGTGAAGCCGATGACGGTGTTTCCTTTCTTGATGAAGAGCGATGTGCCGAGCTGAGAGGTGATGTAGTAGGCGTCGTCTCCGATGCCGGGTGCTGGGGTCATGGTGATGCGGGGGTGGGGGTCTCGTTCTTTTTCGAAGTAGTCGGGTGTGGTGAAGTTGAGGACGACTTCGGAGTCGTTGGTGACGCCGGTTTTGGCCCATCCGCACATGATGGTGCTGGTTTTGAGGACGTGCTTGCCGGGGTCGATGGGCATGGCCAGGACGGTGCTGATTTCGGCGGGGGTTAAGACCTGGCAGGAGTCTGTGACGGGGGTGGTTGGGGATGCGGCTGGGGCTGGGGTTGGAGCCGCGGAGGGTTCGGTAGGGGTGGAGGAGTGGCAGCCGAGGAGTAGGAGGGTTGTGGCGAGGAGGGTGGAGATTGGAATGGTGTTGGACATCTTCGCTGGCCTTCCGAGCGCGGTGTGGAGGCGCTCGTCGTGAGATGGACTTCGGGCCGGGTGGTTATTTGGAATGCGGTGGATTATTGCAGGTTGCGGATGGAGGCGCAATCTTGGATTTGGCGGGCTCGGAGGAGCAGTTCGCGCGGGCGCGAATGCCGACTCATGCGCTGAGGCTGCATGGATGAGCACCTGGCCAACCACCTATACCTCGTCCGCGAGTTCCTCTGCTTCAGCCCTCTCTTCGGCTTGTTGCTTTGCCACTGCCTTCGGTAGCTTAGCCAGCGGCTTTCCTTGTAAATGATCTTCGATACGCTTGATTAGAAACTCAGTGGAAACAGGTAAGTCAGCAAGCTTCGTAGCAAATTCTCGTCCCGGATGCACGACGTCCCACGGCGATTTGTATTGGGTAGCGCGGCGTATACCCGGATCCTTATTTCCAAAGCCATCCAAAGCAATATTCCAAACGGGTTTAAACTTTTCAATCAAGACGTTTTCTCCCAGAGGAATCCAGATATCGTCTAGGACGAGATGTCGAACACTAAAATCTGCTAGATCGAGATTCGTAGCCTCTGATATGGAACCAGCGTGCTGGCGCAGACGGGCAGCAAGCGCCTTTCCTGAGGCGGAAACATCATCGCTCAAGCCCCCCTTTCGCCCTCCCTTAGGGATAGCCTTTCCGACATAGATGGGCTTCTGTTGCCCGTCGGTTCCGCTTTTTGAAGCGATACTTGAATAAGCAGGGAAAGAACCACTGTAGTAGAGAACATAGACTCCGGAACCAACGATCCGATCAATATTACTGAGCTGGTCACCGGGTTTCCCGAGTAATTCGAATTCAATGCTTTTGGCTAGATTGATTTTGTCGAGCGGGTTGTATGGTTGCTCTTTGCTCATCGGGACCCACCGAGTTGTTCTATGACCGTTCCGCCAACGAATTCCGCAAGCTTCACAGGAACAGCATTTCCCAGCTGTCGCATCGTCTCGCTCCAAGAGCCATGAAAAATATATTCATCCGGGAATGTTTGTAAGCGGGCACTCTCACGTACGGAGAAATACCGAACCGATCCGTCCGCACGGGCGAGCATGTTTTCACCCCCCGGTACGCCGTGGACGCCAGCCTTTAATGTTTTTGCAGGCTCGTCTAGAGGACTCCCCGTGTGGCCCGGATATGTTCTGGCACCAGGCTGGAATTGATGATTCCAAATTTCAGCAGCTTGACGCGGCTTTCTTTCTGGATCGGGAAGGTCGGATATGACGTCCCTTACCGTACGCCAAGCAGCGAGGATTGGCTTTTCCTTTAATTTTCTGGCTCTATCTAATAGCCTGGGAGAGATGTAGCGGGATCCCCTCGGAACACGGTTCCTGTCCCAGTAAATTGCTTCCATCACTTGTTCCCAAATTAGGGAGTCTTGGGAGTGGGTGGGTTTTGGGAAGTTCCACTCTATCCCGAGGTCATCCCGAAAACCGACAAAGAAAACTCGTTCGCGTTTTTGGGGTATGCCGAAATTCGCGGCGTTTACTACTTGTTGAACTACGCGGTAATGGAGATCTTCTCTCTTGCCGCTAGTATGATGGCGCTCGATACGTGATAGATGATCCTGCCAATCTTCATTTGGTTTACTAATTAAGGTCGGATGTTCCATTTGAAGTTTGATGTATTCGCAATAGTTCCGAAATGTTGTGCGTGTGAGGCCCTTCACGTTTTCAAAAATGAAGGCCTTAGGCCTTGCTTCGCGAACAGCGCGCACCGCTTCTGGGAACATATCCCTACTGTCGTTATGGGCTTTATGTTTGCCTCCAACCGAAAAAGGCTGGCATGGAGGGCCGCCCGATACTAGATCAACGCTTCCTTCGTATTCACGAAAGTCAACTTTGCGCACATCGCAGCGTAGGACGTTCCAATCGCGAACAGCCTTGAGCCGCTTGAGGTGTTGATTTTGTCGTATCGTGTCGCAACAATACGAATCGCGCTCGATCACGGTTACGGGCCTAAAGCCAGCTTGATGCAGGCCAATCCCGAGACCACCCGCTCCTGCGAAAAGTTCTATTGATTTCATTTGCTCACTTGAGAAAAGATATTATCCGCTTTGTCAGTCTGTGGATATTTGTAAGTTGACACTCCCATATTGTGAGAACTTTCCAGCCCTCAGTGGCCAGTCGCTTTTGGATCACTTCATCACGTTTGCGATTCTGCTCCAGCTTTGTTTCCCAAAAATCGAGTCTACTCTTCGGTAGGCGAGCCAGTTTGCATGATGCGCTCCGATGCCTATGCCAAAAACAACCATGGACAAAAATTACTTTTCTGCGACTTGAAAAGACAAGATCTGGAGTGCCTGGAAGATTTCGGTCGTGAAGTCTGTACCGAAACCCCAACGAATGCACAAGAGACCGTATTTGAATCTCAGGGCCCGTATTCTTCGACCGTATGAGCGCCATTCGTTTGCTACGCTCGTCTCGGCTCAGTGTATCTGCCATCGGGGTGCCATTCGTTTCGCTACCTATGGGTAGATTCGGTTGAGGGTTCGGGCGAAGGGGATGGTTTCGCGGACGTGGTCTAGGCCGCAGATCCAGGCTACGACTCGCTCGATGCCCATGCCGAAGCCAGAGTGGGGGACGCTGCCGTATTTGCGCAGGTCGAGGTACCACTGGAAGGCGTCGAGCGGGAGGTTGTGGTCTTCGATTCGCTGCTTGAGGAGGTCGTAGGAGTCGACGCGCTGGCTGCCGCCGATGATTTCGCCGTAGCCCTCGGGGGCGAGGACGTCGACGCAGAGGGCCTTGGTGGGGTCGACGGGGTCGGGCTGCATGTAGAAGGCCTTGATGGCGGCGGGGTAGCGGTGGATCATGACGGGTTTTGAGAACTGGCTGGAGATGTAGGTCTCGTCGGGGGAGCCGAAGTCGTCGCCGTATTTGTGGGGGGCTTCGATTTTGCCTGCTTTGTACGCTTCGTCCAGCATGGCGTGGGCTTCGTCGTAGGAGAGGCGCGGGAATTTATTGGGGGCTTCGGACGAAATACAGGGGTCCTTCACTTCGTTCAGGATGACGGCATTTGAAGTTGAGGCTGGGGTCGGGGCGATGACGGCTTCTAGTTTGGTGATGTCTTTGCCGATGACTTTGAGGTCGGCACGGTGGTGGGCGAGGACCGTGGTGACAATGTGGGTGATGTAGGCTTCGGCGAGGTCGAGGAGGCCGTCGAGCTGGAGGAAGGCGACTTCGGGTTCGACCATCCAGAATTCGGTGAGGTGGCGGCGGGTTTTGGATTTTTCGGCACGGAAGGTGGGGCCGAAGCTGTAGACCTTGCCTAGAGCGAGAGCGGTGGCTTCGACGTAGAGCTGGCCGGACTGGGTGAGGTAGGCCTTGTCGTTGTCGAAGTAGTCCATTTCAAAAAGCTCACTGGTGCCTTCGCAGGCGTTGGGAGTGAGGATGGGTGGGTCGGTGCGGATGAAGCCGTTGATGTCGAAGTACTCGGCTGCGGCGCGCATGATGGTGGCGCGGACGCGGAGGATGGCGGACTGGCGCGGGGTGCGGAGCCAGAGGTGGCGGTGCTCCATGAGGAAGTCGACGCCGTGCTCTTTGAGGGTGATGGGGAATGGGGTGTCGTCGGGGACGCGCTGGAGGACTTCGACGTTTTCTACGTCGAGCTCGTAGCCGCTGGGAGCGCGGGAGTCGGCACGGACTTTGCCGGTGACGGTGAGGCTGGATTCGAGGGTGAATTCTTTGAGGGTGTTGAAGACCTCTTCGGGGACCGCGGCTTTTGGGACGATGCCCTGGATGGTGCCGGTGCCGTCGCGGAAGATGGGGAAGAGGAGCTTGCCCGAGGCGCGGAGGTTGTAGAGCCAACCGCGAAGGGTGACAGTTTTGCCTTCGTGCTGGGAGAGAGAGGCGATGGTGGCGATGGGTGCGGTGGTGGTGCTGGTGAGCTCGGACATTTTGCGGATTTACCTTGTTCTAGATTACCGGATTGTTTGGGTCGGGCGCGGCGGTTGCGCAGCGTGGAAGGCAGGAGTAGATTGCTTGGCATGCTTGGTGGACGGAGTTGGGATAGCTGGATCGCGGAGTACTCGGAAAGCCATCGGCATCCGCTGAATCGACTGACGCATACGTTTGGGATACCGATCATTATGCTGTCGCTGCCGTTGCTGGTTGCAGGGATTGTTTGGCGGCCGGCTTTGTGGGTGGGGGTGGTTCTGTTTGTCGCTGGGTGGACGCTACAGTTTATCGGGCACGCGATTGAGGGCAAGCCGCCGGAGTTTTTAAGGACTGGCGATTTTTGCTGGTGGGGTCGCGATGGTGGTTGGCGAAGATGCGCGGGAAGGCTTAGCTTTGCTGGCCGTCGTGCCATCTTGTTACGGTGGCCACAACGATACCTGCAGATCCTTCGACTGCGCGAAGGATGACAGCTTTTCTATGAGGACTGGAGTTGTTCGGTGGTCCGTTTGAGCAGGTCGAAGGTTTCGCTGGCTTTTTTCATGATGGAGTCGGGGGTTTCTTCGAGGTCGTGGGCGATATCAAGGATGCCGGGGGTGTTGGCGGGGAGCGTGGCGATTTGTTTTGCTGCGTTTTGCCAGTCGATGGCGCCGGTGCCGGGCCAGAGGTGGTCGTCTTTGGCGCCGTGGTTGTCCTGGAGGTGGAGCTGGGCGATGCGGGGCTTGAGGAGTTCGAAGGCTTCGTCGATGCCGATGTTGTTTTCCGGCCGGGACAGATTTGCGTGGCCTATGTCGAGGCAGACGCCGACACGGTCGAAGTGGCCGGCACGGAGGATTTCGAGGATGTGCTCGGGGGTGGTGATTTCGTTCTGCAGGTTTTCGATGAGGAGGCGGACGCCGAGAGGGTGGGCGAAGGCCTTGAGGTGCTCGATGGCGGTGAGGGAGTTTTCGAGGGCGCGATTGTCCCAGGGGTCGTCCTTTTGGCCGAGGTGGAGGACGCAGGTGGAGATGGGGATCTGCTCGGCGGACTCGAGGGCACGCTTGACCTCGTCCATGGCTGCGATGCGATGGGACTTTTCGGGATCGATGAGATTGATATTCGGGGCAACGTGGCGGGACCATTGCCCGCTTCCGCGATCAGTGAAGTAGATGGGCTGGTGGAGTGTGGCGGCTACTCCGGACGAGCGGAACCACGTGGCTATGTCGCGGACGGCGGAGCGGTCAGTGTAGTCGAAGTGATGGCGGGCGGCGAACAGTTCGATGGATTGGGCGCCGGTGTTGTGGAGGGCGTCAAGCAGGCCGGGGTGCAGGCGCTGCTGGAGGAAGACGTGGGTTGAGATGGCGGGTTGCATCACTTGTTAAGGTACAGCAGTGGGAGTTTTGGTGGTTGGGGCGTGAACAGGGGAAGGCAACTGCAAAGACAAGGGCGAAATACAGGAGTTCCTCACTGCATTCAGAATGACGAGTTTTGCGGTCTCTCCACCTACAGGAGATAGACGTGGATTTGGCGGTTTGGCGGCGATGCGTTGCGTGATGGTATGGTGACTGCGAGCCTGAGCTTGTGATGCGGGGAGAGAGAAAGGAAGAACTGGATGATGAATCTTCGGAGTGCGGTGTTTCTCGGATGCGTTGCTCTTATGGCCGTTGCGGGGTGGTCACAGACGCCGACGGGCGCGGTGCAGACTGTGACTCCTGCACCAGCTTCGGAGGATACGGCGAAGCAGATTGCGGCGATGGAGAAGAAGCTGGATGATTGGCCACAGTTGGGGCGGTACAGGGCGGAGAATGCGGCGCTGGCTCCGGCTGGTGCGGATGAACAGCGGGTGGTGTTTTATGGGGACTCGATTACGGATGGGTGGGGACGACGACCGAATACAGGGGAGTTCTTCCCGGGGAAGCCTTATGTGAATCGCGGGATAAGCGGGCAGACGACTCCGCAGATGGTGGTGCGGTTTCGGCAGGATGTGATCAATCTGCATCCGGCAGCGGTGGTGATTCTGGCGGGGACGAACGATGTTGCGGGGAATACGGGGCCGATGACGCCGGAGATGACGGAGGATAATTTTCGGTCGATGGTGGATCTGGCGAAGGCCAATGGGATTCGGGTAATTGTGGCGTCGATTACGCCGGCGGCGGACTATCCGTGGCGGAAGGGGCTGGCGCCGGCGCCGAAGATCAAGGCGTTGAATGATTGGCTTAAAGGATATTGTGTAATGCATTCGGTTACGTATCTGGATTACTACTCGGCGCTGGTGGATGAGAATGGCGGGATGAAAGAGGGGACGAGTTTTGACGGGGTGCATCCGAATGCGAAGGGGTATGCGATTATGGGGCCGTTGGCGCAGGCTGCGATCGATAAGACACTGGGGAAGTAAAAACGCTACCAGTGAACCTTTGGGCTGAAGATGTAGTGGGTTTCGAGGAACCAGGCCGCGAAGAAGAGGGCGGTCATGATGCCGGTGGCCCAATAGAAGATCAAGAGCGGGAGGGTGGTGGCCAGGCGTGGAGGGGGGTATGGCTCGGCTTCGCGGAAGATAATGCCGCCCATGAGAGAGATAGCGGCGGAGAGTGCGAGGAGAAGGAGTGAATCGAGAATGCGGTCGTCGAAGGCCTTGTGCGGCTGGAGTAGGAGGTGCGGGTCTTCGATAGAGAGAAAGAGGGTGTGGAATACGGCGAGGAGGGAGAGCAGGCAGAGGAGGAGGGCGACGGGTTTGGCGAGTTCGAGCAGCATGGTCCGCGAACCTCGGGTGTGTGTGGTAGTTTACTGCGTTCGGGTGGCGCTGGACAGTGCGCGCAGGAAGGCCATGGAATTTAGAGCTGTTTCCGAGGCCGGTGGAATGCTAGGATGCCGCAATGCTTCGAACATGCTTTCTTTTCTTCCTGTTTCTCGGTGGGTCGTTGTGTGCACAGATGCAGTTTTCTCCGCCACAACTTATTTCGTCGGATGAAGCTCTGGATCGTGCCTTGAAGAACAATGTTCTTACCTATAAAGGACAGCCTTTTCACGCGGTACTGGAAATCGCACCTGAGAAGGACGACAATCCGGCCTTTAAGGGGCGCGTCGAGGTTTTCTGGGAAAACGATGAGAAATACCGGTTGGTATTGGAGTCGTCAGACTTTGGGCAAACGCTGATTGTGAACGATGAGCACCTAATGGAAGCGAACCGAGGCGATTTTTACCCAAATTGGCTGCGCGGCTTTGTGACCGCGTTGATGGATCCGATGCCTCGGTTGAAAGACCTACGCGGTCGTCAAGACAAGGTCGCAGTCGGCCCGAAGACCTATTCGTGCGTTCGTCGCGATGACAGGCCAAGTGGAATTACTGATCAAATGACCTGGGCACAGGTCTGCTTCAGCGGTGAGGAGCCTACGCTGCAGTTCGTAATGGACTTTACCTACAACATGGAATTCCATGATTTCAAGAAATTTGAGAAGAAGCAGATTGCCCGAACCTATGTCAGTGGAGCCGGTGATCACGCGCGATTGCAAGGAACTCTAACGACTCTTGAGAAGTGGGAGCCTGACGAAGCTCTCCTGGCCGTGACGGCCCCTACTGCACCCTCAGAACGCATTTTGACGACGTTCGTTTCGACCTTGACCGAGGAGTCGATGCTGGAGAGTGCACCTAAGGATGTAGCGTGGCCAGAAATACGCTCGGGAAAGACGGAAGGCTACATGATTGTCCAGGCGACAACAGACCGGACGGGGCAGGTACGCGAGACGTCGAAGCACAACTCGGATAATGCCGGTTTGGAAAGTTTTGGCCGTGAAGTGGCGTTGAAGTACAAGTTCAAGCCTCTAGTGGTCGATGGCGCTCCGCAGCAAATGGTGATGCCACTGGTCCTGCATTTCACGACGAAGGTTGGAGGTGATCCAATTCCAGATCTGGATGACGCCACGACGCGCAAGATGATCACCGGATGCTCGCTACCACACGAGATCAAAGATCCCGCTTCTGCGGGTCAGCAAATCGACATTACGTTTTTCGTCTGGGACGATGGTAGGTTGGGAACGTTAGGAAGTTCAGATCACAAGATTCCTGTGCCTGCCCTGTTTCAGCAGTTTAGCGGATGTCATTTTCAGCCGTACATGCAGAATGGAAAGGCTACCGTGTATAACGCGCACCTAACTGTAACGGCACGATAGACAATTCGTTTGGAAGGTTTCAGTAGCCGGCGGCTTTGCCGTAGCTGCGGCGGTTGTCGTGGCCTCCGAGGAGTTCGTGGGTTTTGGGGTCGATGGCTATGAGTTCGCTGTCGCCCCAGACGCCGGGGTTGTGCTCGTCGGCTACGGCCGTGCGGTTGGTTGTGTAACCCATGGCGGCTAGCTGGTCGGCGACGTCGGAGGGGAACTTTTTCTCGAGGTCGAGGCGGTCGGGCAGGTATTGGTGGTGGAAGCGCGGGGCGTCGGCGGCCTGCTGGATGTTGAGACCGTTGTCGACGGTGCTGATGATGTCGTTGGCTACGGTGGTGATGATGGTGGCGCCGCCGGGGCTGCCCATGACGTAGGCGAGCTTGCCGGGTTTGTACCAGTGGCTAGACGTGGTGAGGATAGTCGGGGTCATGGCGGAGAGCGGGCGTTTGCCGGGGGCGATGGAGTTGGCGGAGCTCTGGATGAGGCCGAACATGTTGGGGACGCCAATCTTGGAGGTGAAGTCGTCCATCTCGTTGTTCATGAGGAAGCCGAGGCCCTCGACTGGTGACTCCGGAGCCGAAGCCGCCGTTGAGGGTGTAGGTGCTGGAGACGGCGTTGCCGTCGGCGTCGACGATGGAGAAGTGGGTGGTTTGGGTGGATTCTTTTACGGGTGTTGCCTGAGGCGGGGGCGGCATGAAGCCAGTGGGGCGGACGAGGTCTTTGCTTGGTGTGGGCTTGGAGGGGGTCGATTGAGTTGCGCCAGGCGGCGGCGTACTTCATGTTGGCCATTTGCTTGAGAGGCAGGGTGTTGAAGTCGGGGTCGCCGAGGTAGTCGCTGCGGTCCATGTAGGCTCGGCGGAAGGCTTCGGTGATGATGTGGACTTGCGCGGCACTGCGGTCAGGACCTAGCTTGGGGAGATTGTAGGTGGAGAGGATGTTGAGGATTTCGACGAGGACGATGCCGCCGGAGGATGGTGGCGGGGCGGTGATGATGTCGTAGCCGTGATACTTGCCGCGGATGGGGGTGCGCTCTTTGACTTGATAGGCGGCGAGGTCCTCGGCGGTGATGAGACCTCCGCCGGCTTTTTCGAAGTCGGCGATTTGGTGGGCCATCGCTCCTTTGTAGAAGTCGTCGGGGTTGGCGGCGATGCGGGTTAGAGTGGCGGCTAGCTCGGGTTGACGGAATGTGTCGCCCTCTCGATAGAAGTCGCCGTCGCGCTGGAAGATTTTGGCCGAGACGGGAAAGCGGGTGAGGTTTTTGCTTTGGAGGGCGCGGGCCTCGGCGTCGGAGAGGATGTAGCCGTCGGTGGCGAGCTTGATGGCGGGCGCCATGTCTTGCGCGAGGGTGAGTTTGCCGTAGTGTTTTTGGGCGTAGGCGAGGCCGGCGACGGAGCCGGGGACACCACTGGCTTTGTATCCGACGAGAGACATACCGGGGACGACGTTGCCCTGGGCGTCGAGGTACATGTCGCGGGAGGCGGCGGCGGGGGCCTTTTCGCGATAGTCGAGGAAGTGGGTTTTGCCGTGTTTGTCGCGGATGAGCATGAAGCCGCCGCCGCCGATGTTTCCGGCTGCAGGGTAGACGACGGCCAAGGCGAAGCCTACTGCTACGGCTGCGTCTACGGCGTTGCCGCCTTGCTTGAGAACGGTGACACCGGCGTCAGTGGCGTCGTGCTGGATGGTGACGACCATGGCGTGGCTGGTACGGACGGGGGTCTCGGATGAGGCCGGAGCCGGGGTGGTTGTCTGGGCTGCGAGTGCAGTAGAAAAGAGAGTTAGTACGATTGTTGTTGCAACGAGACGGGTTCCAAAGGACATTCAGCGGACTCCACGGAGTGATCAGGTGTTGGTATTGAGCATAGCTGGTTTATGTAGGAGTCGCCGATAGATAAATTTGAACGTTTTTTGATTCGGGACAGTCTTATAGATAGAGACACGGTACCCTAGAGAATGCGGTAGTACACCAGGCGGGAAGAGGAGAGATGGGTTTTCGGGTTGGGGCCTTGGCGGAGGTTGAGGACGGACTTAGCGAGCTGCGTTGCGATGAGGCGATGGAGCGGGGTGAGCGGTTCGAGGAGTTGGTGGGACGGCACGCAAGGTTCATGTTTCAAGTGGCGTTTGGACTGCTGCGGAACCGGTGGGATGCCGAGGATGCGGTGCAGGAGGCGTTTCTGAAGCTGTATCGCGGCGAGGCTTGGCTGCGCATGGAGAATGAGAGAAGCTTTCTGGCGCGGACGGTGTGGCGGGTGGCGCTCGATCATCTGCCGAGAGCGGCGGATCGGATGTCGGATGTTTCGGAGATGCAGTTGGCGGCGAACGGTGGGTCGCCTGAACAGAGTGCGGTGGATGAGGATGAGCGGTCGCTGCTGAGGCGGCTGATTGATGGGCTGCCGGAGGAGTTGCGGCAGCCGCTGGTGTTGTCTTCGGTCGAAGAGATGACTTCGCGGGAGGTTGCGGAGGTGATAGGGATTCCCGAGGGCACAGTGCGGACCCGGGTGATGCGGGCGAGGACAGAGCTGAGGCGGCGGTTTGTCGCGATGAAAGAGGGTCAACGGTGAGAGATTCGAGAGATTCAATGGAAGAGTTCGAGATGCTTTTGGATGACGTGCTGCAGGAGATTGCGAATCCAGAGCCGGTGGAGGATTTGAAGCAGAGGGTAATGATGCAGATGGAGATGGCGGCGGTGCCGTCTTCAGAATTGCAGGGATTGGCATTGTTTGAGGGAGGGCCGAAGGAAGAGGGTGTCTTCCGCTCGCTCTGGAATAATTTGCGGGATCTGGTGCTCCCGAACAAGCAGCCGCCGCTGGTACTGGAGTCGCAACCGGTGGCGATAGTGGATCGAATGGCGGCAGGAAGAAGTTATCGCTCGACTGCATGGGCGGTGGCCGCGCATGCTTTGGCGATTCTGGTGATTGGATATCTGGTGAAGACACATATTCACTTTGCTGCGCCGGTGAAGGCTTTGCTGGTGACGGAGTTGAGAGATCCGCTGAAGGCTCTGCCCAAGGCTAAAGCGATGGGCGGTGGCGGCGGGCAGCGAGGGCCGACGCCGGTGACTAAGGGGACGCCGCCGAAGTTTGCGGAGGAACAGATTGTGCCGCCGAAGGCTCCGCCGCTTGAGCAGCCGAAGATTCATGTTGAGCCGACGATCGAGGTGCAGAAGGATGTGAAGATGGCGAGCAGTCTTCCGCAGATCGGGGTTGCGAGTTCTCCGCTGGTGGGGATGTCGATGGGGAATGGAAAGGGGACGGGGTTGGGCGCGGGGAGCGGTGCGGGACTTGGACCGGGTTCGGGCGGGAATACGGGGGGAGGGCCGAAGCAGATTGGCGGCGGAGTGAGTGCGCCGATTCTGATCTACGAGGTTGAGCCGGAGTTTTCTGAAGAGGCGCGTAAGGCGAAGGTTGCGGGCAATGTTCTGGTGAATCTGTGGGTGGATGAAAAGGGGAACCCTACGCATGTGCACGTGATTCGCGGCATCGGGATGGGGCTGGATGAGAAGGCGCTCGCGGCGGTGAAGATGTACCGGTTCAAACCAGCGATGGAGAATGGGAAACCCGTCATGGTGGAGATGAATGTCGCGGTTACCTTCCAGATCTTCTAGGCCGCTAGAATCGAGGTGTATGTCGACTCGTGTCCGTTCGTATTCGAAGATCAACCTGGGGCTGGCGATTGGGCCGGTGCGAGCCGATGGGTTTCATGGGTTGACGACGCTGTATCAGACGCTGGATCTGCATGATTTGGTGAAGGTTACGGCGCGGCGGCTGGCTTCAGGTGCGGACACCCAGATTACGCTGACTACGAATCATCCGTTTGTGCCTCGGGATGGGCGGAATACGGCGTGGCGGATGGTGGAGCGGTGTCTGGCGCGGCTGGGTGTGGCGGCTGAGGTTGAGATTCATATTGAGAAGAGGCTGCCGGTGCAGGGGGGGATGGGGGCCGGGTCGGCGAATGCGGCGGCGGCGCTGGTCGGGTTGGAGCGGGAGTTGGGGGTGGCGTTGCCGGGGGTGGAGCGGTTGAGGCTGGCGGCGGAGATTGGGTCGGATGTGCCTTTGTTTCTGCTGGGTGGGGCGGTTTTGGGACTTGGCCGGGGAGAGCAGGTGGTTGCGATGCCGGATCTGCCGAAGACCTGGTGTGTGGTGGCGGTGCCGGAGGTGGGGGTTTCGACGCCGGCGGCGTTTATGGCGTGGGATGCGCGGGTGGCGGCGGAAGGTATTGAATCTATTGCAGAACGCAGGTCATCTTGGCGGGCAGCGAGGAACCTGCATGCTGAGGCGGCGGGAGAAGGAGAACTGGGAGAAGGAAAAGGGGTGACGCGTCAGGTTAGTTTGACTTCCCTGCCCCAAGTTGATAAGCTACAGGAGTTGAGTCTTGCTTACTCGTCCCTCTCTGCCCCGACAGGCGTAAGCCTCAGAGGAACGACAGGCGATAGTAAGCCCGGCACCTCCGGTATCCTTCGCGATCAGAGTCCTGAGAAACAACGGGATTCACTTGACAACACTCAAGAATATGCGTCGAAAATCTGGCCGAGAATACCCTTCTCGCGCTTGTCCGCACCGGGATTGGAAACGACTTTGAAGAGGTCGTCTTTCCTCAGTATCCCTCCTTGCGAATAACCAAGCGTCAATTGATGGGTAGTGATTCGGATAGTCCTGCGATTTATGCGGCACTATCAGGTTCTGGCTCTGCTCTGTTTGGACTTTACCGGTCCGAAGCAGATGCAAAGGCGGCTCAGCAGCGCGTCCAGTCCTCTGGTGTGCAGGCTCTCCTTACGGAGACCCTGCCGCGAGCCGAGTACTGGGAACGGATGTTCGCAGAGTGACTCGCCGGGTCGATATAAGATCGAGTTGTAACCGGCGATGTACTGGGCGATCGACTAACGGTAGGTCAAGAGACTTTGAATCTCTTTGTCTAGGTTCGAATCCTAGTCGCCCAACCACTAAGTCGACGCCAGATGCGAAGGAAAATTTAGGGTTATTTCGCGGCAGCAATTTGCCGCAGAGGTATGACGTTTTGGACTCCGCGAGAAACAGTGCGGAGGAAGAAGTGAGAAGTTTGAAAGACCGAAGTCTTTAGCTTTTTTGATGATTCGCAACAAGGATTTCAAAAGAAGTACGGAGCCGCAACAAGGCTCCGCAAGACAATGCAGCAGGAACAACCAAGGTCAACCAACCTGGAGGGTTTCACGTGAACAAGAACGACACGACTGCGGTTCTTTCCCCTATTTCAGAGCAGGCTGAGGAGACAGAAACGAGCTCTCAGCCTGCGAACGCGCCCTCGGTGCAGGGCGGACATACGAAAGGCCCCCAGGGGCCACGAGCACCAGAGTTACCTGCCCCGGAAAAAAAGCGCCCGGGTCGCACGGAAAACAAGCGCATCAAGATTTTTTGCGGATCGTCCAACAGGCCTTTGTGCGAGGAGATCTGCAAGTTCGTCGGTGTGCCGCTGGGCGAGACCCGGTTGCAGAGATTCTCCGACGGCGAGGTTCATTTTCAGCTGCTCGAGAACGTTCGCGGTGCGGATGTGTTTCTTGTGCAGCCTACGTGTTTCCCGGTGGATCAGCACCTTGTCGAGCTGCTGATCATGATGGACGCGCTGAAGCGCGCCTCGGCCGGACGAATCACGGTTGTGATTCCCTACTATGGCTATGCGCGGCAGGACCGCAAGGACCGTCCGCGTGTCGCCATTACATCGAAGCTGGTTGCCGATCTTCTGACTACTGCCGGTGCGAACCGTGCTTTGCTGGTCGATCTGCATGCAGCGCAGATTCAGGGCTTCTTCAATATTCCGGTGGATCATCTGTTTGCCAGCCCGGTGCTGGTGAGCTACTTCCGGGAGTTGAACCTGCCGAATCTGACGGTGGTTTCGCCGGATGCGGGAGGCGTGGAGCGGGCGAGATTTTTCGCCAAGAAGCTGGAAGTACCGTTGGCCATCGTCGATAAGCGGCGGACCGACATTAATGTAACCGAGGTGATGAACGTGATCGGCGATGTACAGGGCCGGACGTGCTTGATCCTCGACGACATTATCGACACCGCCGGAACGCTGGTGAAGACGGTGGATGCGCTGCTGGCTGAGGGCGCGGAAAAAGTTTATGCGTGCGCGACGCATCCGGTGCTTTCGGGTCCGGCTGTCGAGCGCATTGCAACATCACGACTGGAACAGCTGGTCGTGACGAATACCATTCCGCTGCGCGAAGATGCGGCGCGGGTGGAGAAGATCAAGGTGCTTTCGATCGCAGGGCTTCTGGGCCGGGCGATTGAGAGCATTCATATGGAGACCAGCGTGAGTACGCTGTTCAACTAGTTTTCAGTTTTCAGTTCTCCATTGTCAGGATGGACGGAAGACATAACCGCGGCTGAGACCGCAAAGGGAGCAGAGATCAACTCTGTGCCCGAAAGGAAGAGTAATCATGGCAGCAACAACTAACACTGAAGCAGTTGTCGCAACTCCCCGCGAAGGCAAGTTCAACAAGAATGCCGCTCGGCGCGTTCGTGTCGCCGGCAAGATTCCTGCCGTGGTTTACGGCGCGGGCACAGGAGACGGTTGCGGTAGCGGTCGACCCGAAGGTGATTACGAGGATTCTGCATTCGGACTCCGGCCACAATACGATCTTCGATCTGAATGTCGAGGGTTCGGGTGCCGTGAAGGCCATGATCGTGGACTGGCAGAATGAGCCGATCAAGGGCAAGCTGCTGCACATCGACCTGAAGCGGATCGCGATGGACAAGGCGATGCGTGTGTCGGTGCCGATTCAACTGGTTGGCATTCCGATTGGCGTGAAGTCGCGGGGCGGAATCCTCGAGCACGTGCTGCGCGAGGTCGAGATCGAGTGCCTGCCGGGCGATATTCCGAGCCACCTGGACGTCGATGTTTCGAACCTGGAGCTGCATGGGCTCATTCATGTTTCGGATCTGCCGCACTCGGGAAGCATCAAGTTCCTGGCTGATGAGAATGCGACTGTAGCCCACGTCACGATCATTAAGGAAGAGGTTGTGGCTGTGGAGGAAGTTGCAGCAGCACCGACGGAGCCTGAGGTTGCGAAGAAGGGCAAGACAGACGTGCCGCTGCACCTGCTGCTGCCGCTGCTCCGGCTGCTGATGCAAAGGATGCGAAGAAGAAGTAGTTTTGCGCGGCCTGCCGGGTCTTTTGAGATTCGCAGGCCGCTTGAGTTTGGTTGGAGAGGGAACGCAGCGTGAAGTTGATTGTCGGTCTTGGCAATCCCGGTATCGAGTATCAGTTCACGCCGCATAACGCCGGGTTTCTGGCGGTGGATCGCATCGCGGAGGAGTGCGGTGTGGTGGTTACCAATCGCCGAGGCAGGGCGCTGACTGCCAGGGCGAAGCTTGCAGGACAGGATGTTCTGCTGGTGAAGCCTGAGACGTTTATGAATCTGAGCGGGCTTTCGGTGGCCGCGTTGATTCAGGAGTTGGAGATTGCTGTTCCGTCGGAGGACTTGATCGTTCTCTATGACGAGCTTGGCATTTCCGCTGGGCACGATTCGGATTCGCGAGCGTGGTTCGGCGAACGGGCATAACGGGGTGAAGTCGATCTCCGGTGTGCTGGGCACGGAAGAATGGTTGCGAATCCGCATTGGCGTTGGGAAGCCGGCGCTGGCGGATGGAAGAGAGATCAAGGCGGGCGGCAAGGATTATCTGCTGTCGCCGATGCGCAAGCAGGAGCTTGCGGTGCTGGATGAGGTGCTCGACAGGGTTAGAGGTGCTGTCGAGATGGTGTTGACCCAGGGGGTCGGTGCTGCGATGAACGAGTTCAACCGTCGGCCAGACGATCCGGAAGATGGAGCGGATGAGTCGAAGGAAAGTAAATAGAAGTGAGAGCAGTAACAAGATAACGCAGTGATTTTCCAGACCGGGTTGGCAGAACAGACGTCAACACGGTGCGAAGCAGAACTTCGCAGAAAGAAGTAATCGAATGAATCGTACTTACGAAATCATGTTCATCGTCCGGCCGGACGTTGAAGAAGCCGACCTCGACAAGCTGATTGAAGGCTTTTCCGCGAACGTCACCAACGGTGGCGGCGAGGTGAAGAGCGTTGAGAAGATGGGCCGCCGCCGGCTGGCCTACACTGTGCGCAAGTTCAACGACGGCTTCTATGTTCTGCTGAACGTGGCCGCCGCCGGCTCGCTGATCGCGGAGATCGAGCGCCGTCTGCGCGTGTCCGAGCAGGTGATCAAGTTCATCACGGTGCGCATGGACGAAGAAGAGAAGCGCCTGGCGAAGGTCAAGGCGATTCGCGACACCAAGGTAAAGCGCAGTGCGCAGCCGATTGCAGCTCCCGTGCAGGCTCCTGCCGCTGCACCGGATGCGGATGTGACGCACGCCACAACTTCAGAGGCCCAGACCGAAGAAGAGAAGAAGCCAGTCGCCGCGGCTCCGGCCGGGCACGTAGCTTCTGACGCGCCTCCCGAGACTGTCGCTTCAGCGATCTAATTATTGTTTGAAAGATTTGCGATGATGATTACCGCGGCATCGCACAACGCATCACGATCACCGGACTTCGCTTCCACTTGACCGATACTGGTCGACTGTTCAGAGACTCCACTGAGGGTCTGGAGCGAAGGAAGGCACAACGTACCTGAGAGGGAAATCATGGCTGACGAAACCAACAGCACGCAATCGACTGAGCAGCACACACCCGCATCCCGCCCCGGCGGCCATTCCGGTCACTCCGGCCCTGGCGCCGGTCCCCGAACCCCACGTCCCGCTGGCGCTCCTGGCGCGGGTCCTGGCGGCCGCAAGTTCTTCCGCCGCAAGAAGGTCTGCAAGTTCTGCACCGAGAAGATCGACGCCATCTCCTACCGCGACGTTCGCCTGTTGCAGGGCTTTGTCGCCGAGCGCGGCAAGATCGTTCCGCGCCGCCTGACCGGTGTGTGCACACGGCATCAGCGCCGCCTCAGCCTGGCGATCAAGCAGTCGCGCAACATCGCTCTGCTCGCCTTCGCTGCGCGCTTCTAACTTTCCGCCACACACGGCGGGTTTACTGGATATACGACTGGCGAAAACGATACGCCAGACAGGAAATCGGAGAACTGCAATGGAAGTCATTCTGAAGGAAGACGTAAATAAGCTTGGGCATCGCGGCGACGTGGTTAAGGTCGCCGATGGCTACGGGCGCAACTATCTGCTCCCGGAAAAACTCGCCATCGAGGCGAATGCAGCGAACAAGGCAGTCATCGAACAGATGAAGGCCTCGGCCGTCCGCAAGTCCGTCAAGGAGAAGGCCGGTGCTGAGCAGTTGGCTACGCAACTCTCTGAGGTTGAACTCGTATTCGAGCGCAAGGTCGGCGAGAATGAGCATCTGTTCGGCTCGGTTACCTCGGGCGATATTGCGCACCAGCTTGAGGCTAAGGGCTTTACCGTCGATCGGCGCAAGATCTCGCTCGATGAGCCGCTGAAGACGATCGGCGAATACCACGTTCCCGTGAAGCTGCACCGCGAGGTCACCAGCCACGTGAAGGTCACGGTAAAGGGCGATCAGCAGGAAACCGAAGTAGCTGCAACGGCAACTGCAACCGCTTAACCGGATCGTCAGTACACGACAGACGCATCGGCCTTGGCGAATTTTTCGCGAAGGCTGATGCGTTTTGTCTTGCGATGTGCGGGATTCGGCTGCTACTCGTACTTAAGCGTCTGAACTGGATCAAGCCGGGCCGCACGGTTCGCCGGGAGTGTTCCGAAGAGCACGCCTACTAGTATCGAAGTCGACAAAGCAGCCACGGCCGACCATGGGCTAATCGGAATTTTGAACGGCGTCAACAGGCCCAACGTCAGGGGGATGGCAAGACCGAGGATTGTGCCCACTATTCCACCGCTGAGCGAAAGGAAGACGGCCTCGGTAAGAAACTGCAGCCGGATCTCATGGCTGGTCGCGCCGAGTGCTTTGCGAATTCCGATCTCCTTGATGCGCGATTGAACATTGGCGATCATACTGTTCATGATGCCGACGCCGCTGACGATGAGGGTAATGCCCGCTCCCAAGGTAAGGACGACGGTAAGCATGTCGGCAATCTTCGCCATTTCGGTGAGGAGATCGGTGAGCGTTTGCGCGGTGTAGACCGAGTTTGCATAGTGGCGTGACCTGATGATTGCGAGAATGCGATCAGTAGCAGGTATGACCATGGCGGGGGTGCGGGTCTTAAAGAAAATCTCTTTCAAGTTGTTGGTTCCGGTAAAGTACCTTGCCACGGGATATGGAATCAGCATCGTATGCGAGCTGATCTCCGACATGTCGTGCGTGTCGATACTCTCTCGAAATACGCCTATGATGACAAATGGTATGCCCTTAACGCTGATGGTTCTGCCGACTGCTGCGTTTGGTGTGCCATAGAGCTCTACCGCGAACGGCTCGACGATATCGGCGACCTTCTCGTGGGCCAACGCGTCCTGATCGTCGAAGAAACGGCCGGATACAATGACAAGGTTGCGTACGATTCGATACTGGGGGGAGACACCAAGCAGCATAGTCGCCCTGCTGACACCACCGCCTACGCTGACGTTGTCGTGAAACTCCAGCATGGGAGACGAGGCAACGATGCCGGGGACCTGTTCGAGGACGGCGTGCATGTCGTCCAGGGTCATATAGTCAGGCGTACTCGTGTTGTCCGGACCCATCACCGTGCCGCCACTGTACTGCAGCTCGATCTTGTTGGGGCCAAGACTAGTGAGCTCATCCAGCGCGTACTGCTTGCCGGTCGATCCCAGCGTTGCAACCAAAATGATGGAGGCTGAGCCGATGATCATACCCAGCATCGTCAGCATAAACCGCGTCTTGCTGGCGCGGAAGCTGTCGACCGCCAGCCTGACCACCTCGCTAAACATCATGGTGGAGCGCGCACTGGCCAGGGTGCGGTCGAAGGAGGTCGGCTTGGAAAGATTCGTGGTCGCCATCAGCTTAGTAATTAGACAGCTTCCAGTATCGCAGCGGTGCGCCATTTCCTGCTAACCTTCTGTATGGCAGGGCCGCGGAGGGCGAACCGCGTTTTTTCCAAACAACTGATTCTGGAGCAGAAACCCTGCAACCCTATCATTTCTGGTCAGTTGAGTTCATGACCCACATACTGTGAGATATGGCACGTTGTCGCAGCACTCCCTACAAAAGTCCCTACAGTGGCACAGAGTAGGAACGCCTTGCCTCATCACAGGCAGGAATGTCTTCCATCTTTCAAAGATCACGAGCTTCACTGGTCATTGTCCTCAGAGATCAAGCCGAATCGAGGCGCATCGAGAGGGGGTCTCCTCATGGAACAGCAGACATCAGGAGCTCCGGAAACACCTTACGCGCGGCACAATATGTCAGGATGTCCACCGAGCATCAGCGATACTCCACTGAGAATCAGTCCGAAGTCATCGCCAGGGCGGCGCAGCCGGGTACGGCTTGCGGCGACAGCTGGTAGAGATGGACGGTACCCCGAAAGAGCTGCCGTCACGAGGTCAACAGAAGAGCATCCAGACGGATCGGGTGGTTCTTGTCCTAGGTCCCACCGAGGAACTCAAAGTGGTTCGGGAAATGTTCGAAGCATTCACGCGTGGGGAGCAAACTGAAGATCAGACTACGGCAATCGCAAAGAAAGAGGTCACCAAATGAAATTGATCACGAAATGGAAGCGTGAACTGGATCCGGGCCGTCGATGAGCTGTCCACTCTGGTTTGTGAGGACGGTAACCGGCGACCATGGCCGACTATCGCACCCGCCACTCGACACTCACTGTTTGTACGTAAATGACGACGGTGAGATGGAGCGTCAGGTTCAGGGTCATTCGCTCATGAGCGGCGTGTTGGTCCACCTCACGCTGGGTGCTGAGTCTCATCACGGCGGAGTTCACCCCGAAGTGAACCCTTCGCGTGACAGCTTTTACTAAAGCGTTTCCACGATGAGAGCGTAAATGCTGGTAAGCCAGAGTTTCAGAAGAGGTCCGACTGGCTCTTCTGGTTAATAGGCCCGTACCTTTAACCTTCAACGTTTGGCCATGCGCGGGAAGCGTGAGGCCAAAGGCCGTTTCGTCGCCGTTGAGTAGACGATCGACTTTCCACTCACCGGCCTCGAAGTGGCCTTCTTCCACCGAGAGCAGCATAGCTTTGGTCATCGGCGCGCCCAGTTTCGGCGCGAAGATGATGTTGGCATTCATACCGGCGATGAGAAATTCACTGGGAGCGAGCTGGCCGATCAGCACGCGGCCGTTGCGTTGAGGATTGGCGCGGCCCCGCGGGCCGCCGTAGCCATTCGTTACAGGACCGAAACGGACGGCTGCATCAAAGGCGTCAAAGCTCAGCCCGGGATTGGCGAGCCCTTCCTGCTCAATGGCCGCCTGCATGTGGCCGGCATCGCTGAGCGAGCGCCAAATATCGGCCGCGGGCCCGAAGAGCGCGTAGTTCATGGCGATCTCACTGGCCCAGCCTTTGTAGGACTTCAAGTCTTCGGTTGAGAGACCTGCGTCGACGCCGAAGATTGAGATCCCAACAGCGTTCTTCGCGGCAAATACCAGAAACATGTTTTCGGCGTGGTGAATGGAGCCACCAGTTTCGGGAACGAAGAGCGCGTTGTCAGGACGGTCGTAGAGGGCTAGAAGATCCTTGTAGGAATCGATGTTTTCATCGTAAATGTCAGGCGCGATGATATCGATGGCCGGCGCGACCTGCTTCCACATATCGAGCAGATATGCGACGGCTCCTCCACTGGGCGAGGAGAAACCGGGCCGCAGGAGGCCTGGCTGCTCACGCGGCCATACGTTGACGTACATAGGAAGCGGATATACCGCCTTGCCCGCTTCCGCGACGGAGCCAATATAGCGTGCTGTCCAGTAGGACATGAACGCTTCCGGCGCGCGCTCGGCGAAGACCTGTGTCCATGTGCTCCTGGACGGTACCGTTTTTCTCAGCGAAGAAAGAACGTCCGCGGGTACTGGTCCCTGAAAACTGGCCGTCGCCTGCGGTGAGTAATCGCGATCAGAACCGAGAACGCCCGCTTCGTTTTCTACCTGAATGAAGATGACGGTGTGAGTGGTGCCGTCAACCTCTTTCAGATGTCGCATGAACTCGGCAAACGCGGTGCGGTCAGCTTCTCGGCTGGCGTCATAAATAGGACTCAGCGCTTCGACAGGATGGTTCGTGGCATCGAGCACGAGTGGAAATCGGGCGGGGTTTTCCTTCAC
The DNA here is from genome assembly GCA_963791735.1 of uncultured Acidobacteriaceae bacterium. Taxonomy (GTDB): domain Bacteria; phylum Acidobacteriota; class Terriglobia; order Terriglobales; family Acidobacteriaceae; genus Edaphobacter. The sequence goes on from CAWBTR010000001.1 coordinate 557,915, forward strand.
CCATTGCGGAACGTAGGTCATCGCGCCATTTTTCCATGTGCCGAACCATGAGAGTGTGAGGTGCAGGCCTTGTTCGCGCGCGCCCTTGATGATGGCATCGATGGCGGTGAAGTCGAACGTTCCCTGTTTGGGCTCTATGGCTTCCCAATAGACCGGCACGGACACAGTGTTGCAGTGAATGGCATGCAAAACGGGCCACGATGCATCCATCGCCGCGGGAAAGCCGCTGGAATTATGTACCTGGGCCCCGAGGATGAAGAACGGCTTGCCGTCTACCTGCAGCTGGTAGTGATCGCCGTGTTTTTCAAGCCGTGGCAGATTTCGAGCCTGCGCAAGGAGCACGGACGAGAGAGACATTGCAAACAAGAGCAAGAGTAGGCAACGGAATGGAGTAAAGAAGCGCGTCGAAGAGTGACGGTTGAAATAGGAAGCAATTCTGACTTTCATAACGACCTCGTGGCGTTGGCATGGCCAACGCTGAGCATTAAATGACGCGTTGCGTGAATCCCTCAGTTCCCAGCCGTGGAAGCTATGCCCGGGCATGCCAGATGCTCCAGTTATGCGCTCCTCCGCTGGAATATTCAAAAGGGCCTGGGCACGGATTCGACTGGTTGCGAGGTCGTCCGGAATAGTCACTTTCGATACGGATGGGAGTGCCGTCGGCACGTTCGAAAGGCAGATTGGGGATAGCGGCCAAGCCGAGCAGCGCACTCGTCACGAACTTCCGTTTCTGTTCGGTGATCCATGCACGATCCAACATCATGGCCAGTTGCACACCCTGACCGTTCTCCGCTAGTTGGATGTCGGGATCGAACTCCGGCTTGAGCAGCGGGGCCGACTCCTGCGAGCAAGGTTTTGCGCCCTTCAGAAACACATTCCCTGCAAGCTGCATCGGCAAGAGCGCTTCGTTGAAGGGCGTCAGATCGCCCTCCTGCGCAAGCAGGTTATTGAAGAACCGCATATCCCCGCTGGGATTGTCGCAGTATCCGGCCACCGCGGTGGAATGGGGCTTCATGAAAGGTGTCTTGCGGTCGTCGTGCCGGACCAGACTGACGCCACCGCAAAAAAGATTGTGGAGATACGCGCCGCCCTGCGAGATAACCCGCTGCGAGGTCTTCGACAGAAACAAATTGTTGTCCACAACGAATGGACCGTGATCGACCTCGATCATCAGGTCCTCGTACTGGTTGTCGTGAAACAGATTGCCGGAAACGCGCGTACCTTGCGCCATCCAATCCAACCACAGGCCGCGGCAGGACCGGTAGATGCGGTTATGGCTGATCTCCACATCGATCGCGGCGTGGAACTTGATGCCAGCTATCTCGGCACCCGAAAAGAGCTGACGCACGTAAATGTCGTGGATGATGTTGCCAGTGACGACGCTGAACACTGGTCCCAGGCTGCCGACGATGCCGGCCTGCTCGCAGTGAGAAACCGTGTTGTTTCGCACTATATGGTGGCCGATCGTTTCTTTGGACCACCCTGCTAACGAGGCGCGTTCAATCGTCTTCACGTATCCTTCAGCGGAGTTCGCCGACGTGTTGTCCCATTGGTCACCGTATTTGCCCAGTGCGATTCCAGAGCAGGTGGAGTAGCTGACTTGATTGTTCTCGATGATCCAACCCTTGCTCCAGTGCGTGCCGATTATCCCAATCTGCTCGGCTGTGGGCGGCGCCCAAGGCGTGGCCGCCTGGCGAAGGATAAAGCCACGAACGGTAATGTAGTCCACGCCGGTCTTCTCGGGATAAAACACCGTCTGGCGCACATTGATCTCGGTTTGTTTTTCATTCGGATCCACACCCCTGAACTGCGCCCACAGGGTAGTCCTATCGCTGCTCACGTCTCCGAACCAGAGTGGAGTTCCGTCGGTCTTCTGAAAGACATCTTCCAATTTCGCGGCTTCCGCGAGCCAATCGCCATTCAGATAAACGGCTCCGGTGTGATGCACGCGGCCATTCGGGTTGAACCAATCGCCATGGATCACATCGCTGTAGGGGTTGAAACTCCCAAACTCCCGATTGGGGATGGTCACTTTCCATGTATCGCCCTGCAGCCTGACCCACCCGGTGATCACTTCAGCACCGCTGATCACCACGCGCTCGCCGGGCGCAGCCTGATAGACGATCCGATTCGCATCCGATGTACCGCCTCGCGGCGGGGTTATCCGCTCCCGGTAAATGCCCTCGTGGACGGTGATCACATCCCCTGCCTGGGCGCGAAGGGCAGCAGCGGAGATCGTGCGCAACGGGTGGGATTCCCCTCCCTCATGCGCATCGTTTCCGTGCGCAGCGACGTGGAACTCGCGACGCCCCGCTCCAAGCACCTGGTTCTTCGCCAAGGCGTAGAGTGCGGGCACGGAGCCAAGAAACGATCTCCTGGTCAACATGTTTGTCGCCCTCCTCGTGCCCGCCAGCCAGCTGTAAGCATCAGTGTGTATCCGGTCCAATGGGTGTCGTGAAACGGACCCACCACGAATCCCCGCTTTGCTCAATAGTAGATTCTGTCGGATGCTTCCCGTTGATCAGCACATCGGATGTCTGTGGCTGTTTCTCGAACGGTCCAAGACGCATGGCGACCGGACCTAATTGCCGGTCCGCAGAAATCTCTAAACTCATCTGGCCGGCAACACGCCGAAGGTCGTAGTGCAGCAGTGCTGTCTCTCTTTTTCCCTCGCGCTCAACGAAGGCCGGATACCTGTCGACTGCTATTTCATTCCAGCTGTACGGCAATCTGGGCAAGATGCGCAAACGCTGCGGCACGTTGTCGTCCACGCCGATCAGAATACGGAAGGCCTTGATGATCTCCGCCTCTTGCACTCCATTGCCTAAGTCGCCGGTACCGAAAACATAGCTCCCGGTTGGATCGACCTGCACGCCTTCCGGCACAACGAAGGAATGAATTTTGGGCTGGTAGATTTCTCTGGCAGTCCAATTCAGCATGGGCGTCACGTCCTTCATGCGATCGAGCAGCAAAGCCGCTTGCGTTACAAAGCCTTGGCCATAGCCCATCGCCCATCCATAAAACCCAAACGGACGATAGGTGTCGATGAGCCGTTGATATGCCGCCTCATTGGCCGGCCTCCATGCCGGATCGTCGTCTTGCGGCGCGAAACCCTTATAGTCCGCCAGGAAAATCAGCGGCCCCAGAACAGTGCTTTTGTTGGGCCAACCGGCATCGTCAAGAGTCCACACGCGGCCGTACTTCGGATCATTGATGAGGTACCGCGCAGGAATTGCCTTCCGCATCTTCTCCGCGCGATCGCGCCAGAGCGCGGCGGATTGTGTCTCGCCGATGGAATCAGCCATCTGGGCCAAGGCCTCTAGGGCAGTCATGCACACGGCATCGGGATAAACAGAATATCCTTTGCCGGCTGCAGACTCGCCGGTGGTGTAAAGCACGCCATCGGCCGCTCCAGTGATCTGCGCATGATCGAACTGCCATGGAATCCAATCACCCGCCGCTTTCACATCGGTCCAATGGGCGCGAAGCCACGCATCGCGATCGGGAACCCGCAGCCAATGCTTGTAAATAAACATAGCGATCAGGCCGTGGCCGTCGTTCTCAAGAGGCGCCGCAAAATCCGGAATGTTGATAACGCGGCTCCAGTGCGGCGGGAGCAGAGAGCCGTTGTACTTCAGCGCGGGGTTCTCCGCCCAGGTGCGAGCCGACAGAAAAGCAAAGTCCGCAGTGTGCGAAGCCTTATCGTAGTAGCCAAGCTCTGTCAGCTCCTGAAGGCTCCGGCCCAGGTCGCGCGACCAAGCATGGTTATAGTACACGCCGACATCCTTACGAAACGTTCCGAATTCGCCACCCGCCGATCGCGGATCGCCAGACCAAGCCAGAGCACCACGCGTCGAAGTGTGATAGGTTCCGTCGGCATCAACCTTGTCCAACATATCCTGCACGTTCGCGTAGAAGGCGTTTTGCAGTGCGCTAGTGTAGTTAGTTCCCTTGAACGTGACGTGCGGTCCAACATATCCGCGCGGTATCTCGGCCGGAATCGGCTGCTTGAAGTCTGCATCCGTTGAATACAGGGTCTCGCTCAAATTCTTCAACCGTTGCTGCGACTCAGCTTCATCCGCTCCACCGGCGCGCAGCGGCTTTTCGTCAACGAACTTAGCGAACTGCGGCGAGAGATCGTTCGCCGGAATGGGCGTTGCGCCAGGGATCGACGTGCCGGGCGCGGATTCCACCGTAATCCCTGCAATCGCCACCGAACCTCTCTTCGCGGGAGAACCTGTAATCTCGATGCTTGCGAGCGGCGCGTCCTTCGGCGCGATCACCGCGACATAATTGCCGTCTTCAACCGGCGCGGCTGGGTAAAGACGCAACGCTTGTTCAAATGCCTCACGCAGCGGCGCATCACTTGGGAAAGGCTCTTGCGTCTGATAAAAAGGCATGCCAAACCAAACGCTTTCACCTAAAATTAGCGGAAAATCCTGCGTCGTTCCGTCTGCATAGTGCAGGCGGATTTGCCCCAAATTATCGCCGACGATAAACCGCTCCGCATAACTCAGCGGATTGGACCAAGCCGACGGTCTCTTCGTCTCCGTCATTCCGAGGAGGTAGATTTTTTTGACCGCGACACCCACATTCACTTGCAGCGAGCCGCTTTCTGGCGCATGCCATGCCGTCTCAATAAAAGGAACGCCGTAACCGTACAACATTCTCGCGCACGAAGCATCGCCCTTGGCAATCGGCAGGGCGAGAAAGCGATCGTGAGAAGCGGCTTTCGGGTCAGCGGCTCCGAAGCACTGAGCTCGGACCGCGAGCAACCCGATCAGCACAGCACAAACGGTAGTGAATTGCTTTGTCGTTCGATGTTTCGTCATGTCATCCTGTCTAAAAATCTATTGGGGCGCCGCGAAAAATATGGCCGCGTCAGTTCTTGTTCGTTCGAATTTGATCTCCGGAAAGCCGCTTCTGCGCGCTTGAACTATCTTTTGATAATCACCTCAACTGTGTTTGGAGGAATGGTCACTTTGACCGGCAATATTGCTCTTCGGTCTGCCTCGAATGGCGTCGCAATTGTAACTTCTCCGCCTAAACCATCCAAATGGACTTCCGCCGATTCCGGTACCGTGCCGAAGTTCACGATTACGCAGGCGCGTCCTCGGCTGTCTGGCTGCAGCGGATCAAAGACGGAATAGCGGATATCCGGGTCTCCCGTGACGGTCGCGCCCATCGTGTCGTTGAAGCGTCCGAAGAAGAGCAGATCCGCGTACTGTTTGCGAATCCGGATCAGTTCGCTGACATAGCGGGCAAGGGGCCGCGTGAGTGGCTCGTCGACGGACGCGGTGTAGTGACGGGGTGACAGGTCCCACACGAATCCATAGCGCATCCCGTTGTTCATCTGATGGTAGTCGCCCGGAGTTTCGCCGAAGAGTGTCGCGGTCCATTCCGGGAAGGTATAACGCAGCACGGGCGATCCGATGTCAATACTTCCCATTCGCATGTAGGAGACATCGACATAGGGGAGCGACCGATCGAACCATACCTCACCAGCCAGAGAGAAATCGGGATGGATGGCTCGAGCGGCGGGGAGCAACTCTTTGAATGTTTCAAGGATCCCTGGCACGAGCGATTCGTCAGGAGAAACGGGAAGCTGTTTGTTGAAGTCGAGTACGCCTGAACCGTTCGACTTATCCAGTTGAAAGCCGTCCGCGCCATCACGAACCAGCTCGAGATACTGATCCATAAGGAATTTTCTGAATTCGGGATGCGCAGGGCTCACTAGCGTCATGTTCGAGTGCGCCAAGCCAGCGCGCGAGCTGATGGTCCCTTCGCCCCATCCGAATAAAGTCCAGTCCGGCGCCCAGCGGCCGTCCACTGCAAATTGCTTGAGCTTGTTTTGAAAGAGCGGTGTGGCTGTATCCGCTACGTCCACATTGGAAAAAATGAGTGGATGGACACCCATGGCGCGCATGTCGGTGAGGGCCTTACGAAACTCTTCCGGGGTTCCCAGGCGCGGATTGGGCTGGTATTGCGGGTATCCGCGATCGATCCCTCCAATGTCCCAACCGAGGATTTCAAAGGTAGTGATTCCGTATTTCTTTGCGTCGGCAGCCAGCTTGGGCAGCTCATCAAAGCGATGCAGAACCACATCTTCGCTGTTGGACAGAATGATGGATTGCCATGCATTTTCTTTCCGAAGCCAGTCCGGTGTACGCTGAACCGTAAAGTACCGGTCGAACCACGAGCGATATATTTTGCTGGCTTCGTGCCAGTCTCCCTTGTGGACTTCGAGGGCGACAGGGCCCGACGTAAATGTTCCCTTGCTGAGATACGGGAGGTTCACCCATCCCATCGTCATGCCAATAGGTTTTCCCGCGGGAAGTTCGGAAGGTAAAGGCCAGTCATCCTTGGGATCCGAGCCCTTCGAAAAAGGGCGCAGTTCCATGTTCAGCAACATCAAGCGAGTTTCTTTATCCTGGTTGGCGTAGTAATAGCCGATACCGGCTTTCTGGTTATAAATGTCGATCCAGCCCATCGACATGGCCCCCGGATAGGTGAAGGTCATGGCGTCGTAGGGTATGCCAAAATTACCTCCGCGAACGCCCCCACGGAAGCGAGTAAACAGCAAAGGCGACATATTGTCATTCGCGCCGGGAACCATCGACTGCGTGTCACGCCGGTCGCCGATGCCTGTTTGGCCGCCGATTATGCCGTACATCACTTCGGCGAGCTTGCGGTCTGTAGGGTTGTCAACCTCGATAGAGAAATGAATCTGGCCATCAACGGCCTGAATTCGGTAGCGCACCTTGACCGGAATCGTTTCGCGATCGTTCCGCAGCGAGTCATAGGAGCAAAGAACGCCATCCGGCGACACCTCAATACGACTCACCTTCTGATCTTGGCTATTGAAGTAGTTGGCTTGATAGTTGTCCTGCGGAAGCAGAATTCGGAAGTTCTCGCCTAGCCGCGGTTCACCAATGATCTCCATACTCGGACTCTTCCAGCGCAGACCGATCAAGTCTCCGGTTGCTTCCGATAGGCGGAGTGTAGCGACCGGAGTTTCGATGGTGCGAACCTGGGCCGAGGCAGAAAGTGCAAGAACGGCGCCCGCGGCCGCTAGAAGAAGACGGACAGTTCTGAGTCTTGGAAACGCCCATTCCTTGTGATTCATCGCGCATGCCTCCTTAGGCATGATCCATCGGCGTAATTGAGAGGTCCCTTGCTGCGATTTGGCTGGGTCTGGACACAGGAAGGGGAATAAGGACATTCAGAAATGACGCCTCGTTGTAGCGCTCTGAACAACGTAGGTATGCAATCGTTTCGTTTGAAAAAATGGGGCTCTGAGCAAGTTTCGAACGTGCTCAGAGCCCTGGATTTGATTCGGTGTTGCCACGATCCTAGAATACGAACCTGCCCCCAAACTGGAGAAAGCGCGCGTCGATGGTGTTGGTTTGATTGGACATCGGCCCAGTAAGCGAGACTGAGTTGGCGCCTATATTCGTGCTGGTGTTGCCAGGCTGGCCGAAGCTGGGGTGGTTCAGCACGTTGAAGGCGTCTGCGCGGAACTCCAGGGATTTGCCCTCATGCCCCACCTTGAATTCCTTGAACAGTGACGCGTTCAGCCTCCAGTTGCCCGGCCCGGAAACATCGTTCTTGGGGCTGCCGAAGAAGGGCGCCACGTTGCCATAACCCGTGACGTACGGCACACCATTGGGGAAGGTGCTGTTTATTGTTCCATTGGAATTGTATTTTCCGTTGGCAAGCGCTGAATCTGGGCCGACGGCCGGCGAATAGTAGCTGAAGTTGCCGGTTGCGTAAGGCGCAAGGGCAGCCGCAGCAGCCGCGTTGTTTGAACCCAGAACACCGATCGGATCGGCAAAGGCGCACGGGTTGAACCAGCGCGTCCTCGTCCTGGTCTGCGCCGCGCAAGAATTAGCGTTTACATTCGACGACCGAGCTCGCGGTAATGCCGCTCTGTACATTCGGATTGCCGTTTACATTAGGCGCCGGCAGGCCGGTGTCATACGGGTTGGCGATCTTGACGGCGCTGTTGGCCAGCCCACCGTTGGCGTTCCCCCAGCCTGAGATTCTGCTGATGCCAACCGTGAACGGCTGGCCGCCCTGGGCCCACCACTCCATGTCGGTCTTCCATCCGCCGACGATCGCGTTGAGAATTCCCCCGTGGTTGGCGAACTGCTTGCCCTCACCGAATGGCAGGTCATAATCGACGTTGACTACGACGCGGTTCCGGATATCGTAGCCGGACTGGCCCCACTCATACCTGATGGGGATGAGCGCGGACTGCTTGTAAGAGCCGTAGTCTCCGCCCAGCAAGTCGACGGTGTTATCGAACGCGTGGGCCCATGTATAGCTGCTCATGAAGGACAGCCCGTTTGCGTAGCGCTTCTGCAACATAACCTGCAGTGAGTTGTACGAGCTTGCGCCTGTCCACGACATCCAGAACTGACCACTGAGGTGCGGGAACGGCGTGAACCCATTGCCCTGCTGGCCTCCAATGGTAATCGCCTGCGGCATGTCGGGGTTGTTGAGGCCCGTCAACAGGTGGCGCCCGACGCTGCCCACGTAGCTTACCGTCATTGTGGTTGTGGGCGTAAGCACCTGCTGCACGCTCGCGTTGTAGTTGATGGTGTAAGGCATGTGCATTACCGGGTCCTGCATCGCGACGCCCGGGAAGGAAGCGTTGTTCGCGATTCCACCCGTTCCCATGAACTGACCGAGACCGCCCTCGAGCGTGTTGTTGAAGGCATATCTGCGACTCACAATACGTTCCCTGCGAGCAGGACGGCAGGGCCGCTGAATTTGCGTTCACGACGAAAGGCGGATTCAGCAAATTGGCAGCGCCGCCGCCCGGCTCAAAGCCGCCCATGAAGAAACCGCCGCCGATGCGGCCCACCGTCTGGGGGCTGAACTGGTAGGCAGCGCCAATCCGCGGCGACCAGTTGGCCTTGGGGAAGGACGACAGATATGGGTTACTGGTATAGGTCACCTGCACATTATCCGCGTTGAGCAGCGCCAGGAGGTTGGGCGGAAGCGGGTTCTTCATCTGGGCATTTGGCATCACGAACTCCGCTGTTCCGATCGCGCCGTTCGACGTCATGGAGCTGCTCTCCATCACGAAGTTCGCTAACTGGTTAGCCTGCTCCCTCTTGGGCGTGAAGTACTCGTACCGAAGCCCAAGGTTCAGGGTGAGCTTGGGCGTCACCTTCCAGTCGTCCTGCGCGTAGGCCGCAGCGTACTGTTGCACGAAGTGGGTGTAGGCGAAGGTGCTGATAGAGGCGCTGGCCATGTTATTCGTGGTACTGTATCCGCTGCCCGACGACGTCGCCAGGGCGATGAAGTCCGCGGCGCCGTTTCCAGTGGGGCCGCCTGCTCCGGTCACACCGGTATAGGAGCCGTTGAAGCTGTAGCTTCCGCGCGGGTTCGCGGCGTTCGTGCTATACCAGCGCATAGGCATGGCCTGGAAGCCCATCTTCAGCGAGTGGTTGCCAATCACCTTGGTCACGTTGTCGATGATCTGGTAAATATTCATGCCCTCGTGGGCCGGGTCATTGCCGTGGGCTCCGAAAGCGGTCAGGCCGGAAATGCTTGTCGACGGCAGGCCGCCGTTCTGTGGACCCGCGTTGAACGGAACGCCGCCCAATCCCAGGGAGGCCGATATGTCGTTGCCATAGTTGTACTGCAGGTTCGAGTCGTTGCCCCAATTGAAGCCAAAGCGGAATTCGTTGATCAGCGAAGGCGAGAAGGTGTGGGTTTCGCTGACCATGAAGTTTTCAGCCAGGTAGCTCTGGTTGTGACCCTGGTAGCTTGTGGTTCCGTCGAGAATCGGTCCCAGGGGCGCAGGGAAGGTGTTGATGATGTGCTGGTAGTCGACGCGGAAAGTGGCCAGGTCACGGCTGCTGACGTTCCAGTCGAGGCGCTGATCCCAATTGATCGGATTCGACGTCGACTGCAGGTTCACCTGGTAGTTGTTGGAGGTCGGTCCCGAGTCCACGTCGCTTGCAGAGTTGCAGTCGCCCGTACTCCATCCGCCATTGGGTTGCCCATAAGTGGGTTGGCCGGCAGCTGGCGTAGTTCGGGCAGGGATACAGCTGAAGGAGTTTCTGGGCAACCGGATCGAGTTGGGTTGCTGCAAAGACGTTCTGCCCGGGGGCGAACGTATATCCATCATACGTATACTGGGAGTTGCCGTACTGCTGAAGACTGCCGGTCGGCCCCTGGGATACGACGTTGCTTGCGCACTTATAGGTTCCGGTGTTGGTGTTGGGCACGTACAGCGCAACCGGACAGGTGCCATTACCCCACGTCGGATTCAGAAGTTCGGTGAAGTCGCCCCGCCGCATGCGCGCCGTAGGCACGCTAAGGGTGCTGGGAGTCGCTCCATTCACGTAGCGCGCGTTCTGAACGTCGCCGAAGTAGAACAGATGATTCTTGATGATCGGGCCGCCAAAGGTAGCACCAAATTGGTTCAAGTGAAAATTCCCAACCGGCGTGCCCACGGCCTGGTTCCAAACCTTCGAATCGAAGGCCGTGTTTCGCACGTACTCCCATACGGAGCCGTGGAATGAGTTGGTGCCGGATTTGGTGGTGGCGTTGAACACAGCGGCGTGGCCGCGCCCAATCTCCGCGCTATAGTTACTGGTCTCGAGCTTGAACTCGGCGATCGCATCGGGCGGGGGCGCCAAGTTGTAGCCCGAGCCATTGATGTAGTCGCTGTTCACCGTGTTGTTATCGACGCCGTCAAGCTGGTAGTTGTTCTGCTCCGCGTGCTGGCCGTTCGATGAAAAGTCGCCGTTGCCGGCGCCGCGGCCGACCTGAGGAGTCACGCCCGGCGCTTCCTGCGCGATGAAGATCCAGTTGCGGTTGGCTAGCGGCGCATCGTTCAGGAATTTCGAATCGATGTCCATGGCCACTTCAGCGGTTTGCGTCTGCATCAGCGGCGCCGTCGAGGTGACAACAACGGTTTCAGTCACATTACCCGGTTTAAGATTGAGAGGAATGTTCAGCCGGTCGGTGACGTGAACGACGATGCCTATCTGCTCGGTCGTCTCAAAGCCTGGCGCCGAGGCGCTCACCGTGTAGTTTCCGGTCTTGATAGGGGAGAAGAAATAGTTACCGCTGGAGTTGGTCTTGGTCTTCAGCACCAGCCCGGTGTTCGTCTCCGTGACCGACACCTGGGCGCCGGGCATTACCGCGCCGGTCGAGTCCCTGACCACGCCGATGATGGCGCCCTGGTCCATCTGCGCGAATGCACTGCTGGCATTCAGGAAGCAGAGGAGAAATCCCATGAGGCAGACGCCGTATAACGCCCACCGGAGCCCACTTGTCTTTCCACTTTGAATCGTATCTAGCATGTAACGGCCTCGTTAGTTGAGCTTGCTTTTCCTAGTCTTTTGTTTGCCATTCCAAATGGAATGGTCGGAAATCTTGGGTCGTTAATCGCCGACCCGAGATCCAGAGGTACCACGCATCGGCATTCATTTCGTTGGCTGCAACCCGCAGTTTCAGACCAACGTTAATTGTGTGGATCAATTTGGAGGAGGAGTATAGACACGCGTGTGAAGGGTTGTCAAGGTACCGGTCTCTCAAATTTTTCTAGCCCATCAACCAGGGCAGCCGAAAAGCTTTTGCGCGCTGTCACCGGCTTAGGCAGCAAGAGTTTCCAGCCGGTTACCCCTTTGGTACCATTCATCTACCGTGTCTCCAAAGGTGGTTCTGGTTTTTATCGAGCGATGCATCGTGGCCGGTCACTGAGTTACTCCGCGTTGGAACTCTGACCGGCGCAGTGGCAAGAGAGGTACCGGTCATTCTGGGCATCATTTACCCAGGTGTCCGCCTCGAGCCATGTGCGGCGTAGGTATTCGTACGTATCGCCGTGAAGCGCGTTGGTGGTTACCTCCACACCGGTGTCCTGGTTATGGACGGTGATCTGCGCTTTGGGTACGACAGCGCCCGACCGATCGGTAACACGACCCGTGAATGTCGCGTTCTGGCCAAACAGCGTGGTCGAGAAGAAGCCTGCCACCAAAATTAGGAGCAAACCCTTCAAGGCAACCAACGTCCACTTCCTATTTGCTACCCGTTCCATTCCTGCCTCCTATAATGATGCCTACCAATGCGCAGTCACTTCAGATTCGCGCATTTGACTTGACGTCGTGTATTGCGGTTGATCGTTCTCTTTTGGGCCACCTAAGGCTTCACGGATGGGCCTCTTGCTTTAGGCTTTATGCCGTTGCGGTTTGGTGTAGTTGCTCGTCCCTGGATTTTCTTGACGGGACAGGGCAAGAATCACGGCATTTCAGCTTATAATGCATAATTGGTTGCAATCGATTACTTTTGGCTGACACTTTCGCACTTCCTCTTCATTCAGAATTCAGAAACAAAAATTGCGCAGATCAACCACATGTAACAACATGTCACATACAACAACAGACATATCAGATTTGAGGTAAAGATATACTCTGCCTAGATTTGAAATGTCAAGAAGAAAATTTGGCCACTCGGCTTTAACGGGTTCAGTCCATAAGCCAACGAGTTGAAGGAAGGCGTGACAGCCCTGGCTTCAAAATGGAACTAGACGCAACATGAATTGCTGTTTATGGGTCGGCGGGCCTAGGGGCAAACTTCCACGTACACGCGTTTATGCTCTCTTTGCCGCCACTGACAATTCGGCGAGAGGTGCCCGCGACATTGCCTCGCTCCAGCGGAGCAAGTGCGATTCGTCCATCAATAAGAAGCGTTCGAGACTCATCATGAGTTCTTCCAGCTTGTTGTGCAGGTGCTTCCGGACCGCCGTATCCGCGAGCTCTTCGGAGCCTTCAGCAAGCGAACGGGCTAGCTGCTCGTGCCAGCGAGCGGGGAGCTTGCGGCCGCCGTAGAGCTGGTGATCGTAAAACCAATTGAAGACCAATAGCTGGTTATTTTCAATTTGTTGCGTCAAAAATGGCAGATGAGTGCACTCGGCGATGTGCGTGTGGAACCGCATATGGGCGCAGCGCCACTGATAGAGCTCTGCCGGGTTCGGTTCGTCGGAACTGGTCATGGATTCGTGCATGAGGTCGAGCTGCGTGGCCATTTCGATGAGTTCCTCGCGTTCCCTGTCGCTCGCCACGCGAGCGTAGAGACGGGCTGCTTGTGTTTCCAACCCTTCGCGCACCGCCCAGAATCCCCGGATGTCCTGGGGCGTCGGCGTTCTCACCTTCGTGCCTACTCGGGCAGTGTTTTCGATCAGGTACTCATTCTCCAGGCGGCTCATCGCTTCATTTATTGGCACCAGACTCATGCCGAATTCCGTTGCGAGATCACGGCGGGAGATCACCATTCCAAAGGTATATTCACCGGTCAGAATGCGTTCGCGGATACGCCGGTACGCTTGTTTCGACAACTCTTCACGCTTGTCGTTTTTCTCAGGCGCCTTCATATATTTGGACAACAGTAACACAGACCGGTGTGGTTGTGACGTTTTTATAGCTCTGTGTAAAATACCAATACCAAGTCCTAACACGTCAAGCCATTAAACCTGACCTCATTGCTGCGTTTACCGTAATTCGGCATTGAACTGAAAGGCCTGGGTTTTACAACCGGGCTAGCGCTGACTGGCAGCGCCTTGGAATTCAAAGGTTTATCCTCAAAAGCCACACTCAAGCGCCGTATTGGGCGGCGCAGTCCGGCTGATCGAAACACCTGCGGTGCCCTTGCGAATTTCTGAGCAGACAGGAGATCTGGTCGGCTTGCACTGGAAAGATCCTGACCTTGAAGTAATCCAGGAGCCGAGCCCAGCTGTCGATGCTGCTCGAAGGCATCGACTGGAGAGCGCCTCTGCGGAAGAGCGAAAAGGTCCTCCGCCAGATCCAACAGCTTTGAGTTTCAGCTTGAAGACCTGCAGGGTGCCAGTGCCATCGAGAAGGCGCAGGCCGTTCTTCCCGAAGAGCGTCCTGCATCGGCGAAGCCCTTCCGTCGCCCCTTGCCCGAGCATACCTTCGGCGCGAAGTCGACACGCACCTACCCGGCCATGAGGCGTGTCCCGACGGCGGTGGAAGGCTGCGCGAGCTGGGGAAGATGTGGTCGATGCTGGAGTACGTGCGGGCCTGCTTGAAGGTCATCCGCCATGTGCGGCCGAAGCTGAGCTGCGATGCTGCGATCGCATCGTGCAGGCTGGGGCGCCTTCGCGCCCCATCGACCGCGGCCTCGCCGGACCGGGTCTGCTCGCATATGGGTGATGGAGTCTTGGCTAGGGACAACTACCGGAGGATACCTATTTGTTTGTCCCGGGGACTTGGCCGATGGGCATCGCAAACCTGATCCACCATGAATCCCCACTGTGTTCAACCGATGTTCCCGCTGGATTTTTCCCGTTGACGCGAACGCTGGAAGCTTCTGGTTGCTTCGCAAACGGTCCTAGGCGCATGACAACCGGGCCAAGATCCTTATCAGAGGAAATCTTCAGATCCATCTTATCGCCGGAGCGCTTCAATTTGTAATTTAAGAAGGCGGTCCTAAGTTTTCCCGATGCATCGAACACGATCGGGTATTTTTCTATTGCGATTTCCTTCCAGTCGTAAGGCATTCTTGGGAAAAACTGAAGGCGATCCGGATGCGTGTCGTCTGCTCCAATGACGATGCGCATGGTTTTGACGATTTCCCCTTCCTGAACTCCGTTGCCGAGGTCGCCAATCCGAAACCAGAAACGGCCTGTGGGATCAATCTGGACGCCTTCGGGCACAATGAAAGACCCGGATCGCGGGTCGTAAATTTCTTTTGCGGCCCAGTCCAGCATCTGCGTGGCATCGTGCATTCGGTCCAGAAGCAGTGCCGATTGGGTGACGAATCCCTGTCCGTAACCCATCGACTGCCCATAGAATCCAAAAGGTTTGTAGGTATCAATCAACCTCTGATAGGTCGCCTCATTCACGGCCCGCCACTCGGGGATGTTGTCTTCCGGCGCGAAGCCCTGATAATCCGCCTGGAAGACCAAGGGTCCGAGAACGGAGCCCTTGTGGGTCCAGTTGGCGTAGTCCAGCGTCCAAACGCGGCCATATTTCGGATCGGTAACAATGTAGTGGCTAGTGATGGCCTCCCTCATTTTATCGGCGCGCTCTCGCCACCGGTCAGCGGAGTTGGTTTCGCCGATGGAATCGGCCATCTGCGCCAGGGCCCGGAGCCCGTCCATGCACACGGTGTCGGGATAGACAGAATACCCGTCCCCGTTTGCGCTTTCACCGGTAGTGTGCAGGAGCCCGTTGGCCGCCCCGGAGATTTCGGGATGATAGAACTGCCACAAGATCCAATCGCCGGCAGCCTTGATGTCCGGCCAATTGGCGCGAAGCCATGCGTCGCGATCGGGCTGCCGCTGCCAAAGTTTGTAAAGGAATAGGATCGTCAGGCCCTGACCATCGTTCTCGAAGCTGGGATTGCGCGGCCGGTTGACCAGATCGCCCCAGTGCGGAGGAAGAGCCACGCCCTTGAATTCGAGAGCGGGGTTAGTAGCGTAGAAACGCGCCATTCGCAGGCAATAATCGGCGCAGCGCGTGGCTGCATTCATATATCCGAGCGCAGTGACTTCTTGCAGGCTGCGCCCCATGTCGCGCGTGTAGGAAACGCCATAGTAGCCTCCCACGCTTTTGCGGAAGGTTCCAAACCCACGATAACCTCCCCACGATATCGCGTCCTTGGTTGAAGTGTGGTACATCCCGTCCTTGTCAATCTTGGCCTCGATGTCCTGCACGTTGTAACGGAACACATTGGCCATAATTTCCGCAAAGATGGTTCCTTGGAAGGACACTTCCGGTCCCGAATATCCCAGCGGCGCTGACTTGGCCACGTGTCCCTTGAAATCTTCGTCACTCGTGTAAAGCGCTCGCCGCAGATCATTCAATCGCTGCTGAGCCTGCTCCTTGTCTTCTCCTAGCGGGAGCAATGCTTTGGTCCTGGCAAATTTCTCAAACTCTGGGGAAAAAACGCTAGGCGGGAGGGTGACCGCCCCGGTGATGCCTTTGGTGTCCTCCGACCTCACGGTGATTCCCTCTATTACCAGCGTTCCTTTCTTGGCCGGAGAGTTCTCAACGACGATGCTTCGGATTGCAACCGGCTTAGGAACAATCGTCGCGATGTATTTGCCATCCTCCACCGGCGCTGGCGGATAGAGCCGCAGAGCCGTGGCGAACGCCTGCCGTAGCGGCGCATCGGAGGGAAAAGGCTCTGCGAAATCATAGAACGCACGGCCCCACCAGACGCCTTCCCCAAAAAGCAGAGGAAAGATTTGCATCGTCCCGTCCACGTAATTCAATCGGATTCTCCCCAACTCATCACCCACAAAAAATCGATAAGAATAATCCCGCGGATCCGCCCAGCCGTAGGCAGGAATCGTCCTTGGGCCCGATCCAGAATGAAGTGAATAACCTTGCTGATCCGCATTGGCTGAGGCCGTGTTTGCATCCGTCATGCCCAGCAGAAAAATACAGTCTAGCCGTCCTCCGACATTCACCTGCGCGGAGCCACCCGGATTGAGAGGCAGCACACCTTCCATGAAGGGAACGCCATAGCGATTCAGGATTTTCCCGTTGGATTCTTTCTCGACACCGTTTCCTAGCGAGAGAGCCAAATACTTTTCATGAGCGTCATCCGCTTGACTTGTATTACGAGTTAAATTCTCGTCCAAAGCCGGACGTGCAATGATTGCCAGAGAAGCAGCTAAGAAAAACAGAATACTTCGACTTTTCCCGTTCAAGATTCTCATCACTTTTTTCATAGCCGTACGAACGGGTTCTGATCTCGGAAAGTCTCTCACAAACTGCCGCCAGCAACATTGAATTCGGAAGTAAACCAGACAGAATGACATTCAATAAGCTAGCTGAGTTGTGGCGAGACACAGCTTTTCGAAGAAGAAACCGGAATCGCATACTTGACCGAATCAATTCCGCACACGACTGCACTACATTAAAAAATTAAGACTCGCGGAGGGATGGAACATCGGTACTCAGATACATTCTTCTCCGAAAAAGATTGCGTACTTTTGTAGGTTTGCATGTTGATTTTACGGAGACCCTGCCCTGAGCGCGCTTGGAGCACGCCCAGGGCAGGAGTCATGCGTTACCAGGCAACTTTTACAGCGACCTGCGTATACCGTGGCTTGTTGCTCTGACCACCTCCAGTGGCGGCTCCAATTTGCCCGTCATACTGGCTCGTACCGGTGTACCAGCCCCCCTGAAATACCGGGTGGTTGAGAGTATTGAAGGTTTCCAACCTAAGCTGAAGTCTTATGCCTTCAGCGATTGGAATATTCTTAAAAAGACCCGAGTCCATCCAAAATCCCCCGAGCTGACGCTCTCCGGTGTAGGTAACGTTGGGCTGCGCGCCGTAAGACGGGATTTGGATGAAGACCGGTGAAGTACACCCGGCGGCGGTCGCTGCCGCTGTGGGAGCAATGGCGCCAGTTTCTGCGTTGGTGGTGTAGTAGCACGGCGAACTCACCTGCTTGTTCCCAGCAGAAGTGTAACCAGGAATTGAAGCATGCTTGACATTTGGATTGCCGACCTGGTCCCAACCGCTAAGCATGTTAAACGGGGGGCCTGTCTGGATGATCGCAAGCGACGTAACTTCCCAGCCGCCCACAACTAAATCCGTCAACCGGTTAGAGTTGTTGAGCAGCATCTTGCCCCGGCCAAACGGCAGGTCATAGACTCCGGAGAATGTGAGAGCATGGGTTCTGTCGGAAGAGTCGACCTGGCGGCGCAGAATCAGATAGTTGTTGTCGGCCCAGCCTCCCTGTTCCATAAACTTCGACCAGGTCCAGGTTCCATGCAATGTCAGACCAGCGTGCATCTTGTGTTGGCCAGTGACCTGAAGCGAGTTATACCAGGAATGTTGGCCGTTCACCTGATACTCGGTTACGCCCGCAAACTCTGGCATCGGCTCCGTCCAGTTCAGTGCCTGGCGCGTTACCTGACCGTAAGGGGTTGACCCCTGAAATGCGGGCACCTGGTAGAAAGGATTCGGCACGTAGCCCAAAGTGGCAGTGTGATCCTGAGAATAGGTATCATCGCAGACCTCGTGCCTGCCGCCCATCTGAATATTGCACTTTGCCTCCTGGGTTCCGTCCCAGTGGTTGATATTCTGGCTGATTTCATTGTTCGGAGCCTGGTTCCCCACATAGCTTATTTCCAAGGTGTCCATTTTGGTCAATTGCTGCTCGATGCCAAATGAAAATTGCCATACATTGGGAATCTTGAAATTCGGATTGATGTACGACTCTGAATTTCCCATGTTGGTGAGCAGC
Source organism: uncultured Acidobacteriaceae bacterium (assembly GCA_963791735.1). GTDB lineage: Bacteria > Acidobacteriota > Terriglobia > Terriglobales > Acidobacteriaceae > Edaphobacter. Next base: position 576,162 of record CAWBTR010000001.1, read on the forward strand.
CCCAGCGAAGCTCCGGTCGGCTGAACGATGCTGGCCCAGGGATTGCTGAGATTATTGATGGGTGTCTTTCCGCCATCCGGACTATTCACCAGGCTTGTGCTCGAGCTGAAGCCCGTCTGAATTGGGAATGCGTCTGAGTTTTGAAATACTTCACCGATACCGCCGCGCAGAACAATGCGGTCAGTGGCGGCGTATGCAAATCCAACGCGGGGCTGGACATCGAATTTACTGGTGGAGTACACCTGGCGCGGATTTCCATTTACGCCCGCAAATGTAATTCCGCCGACGAGATTGAAGGATTGTCCGGTTGCCAGCGTATGAGTCGGAATCATGGCATTCACCGGGTTCGAATCTGTGGTGTCGAAGCCATAATCTACACGATTATGGCGCTCTACATAATAGGGCTGCAGGTCATATCGCAGTCCCAGGTTGAGCGTTAGTTTCGGCGTGACTTTCCAGTCATCCTGGATGAAGGGGGCATAGTAAGTCGAGGTATAAAATGCCTGCGGCGCGATGGTGTCAGTGCCGCTGGAAGCGGATCCCAACAGCATCGACGCGATGGCATTGCCCTCGGTGTTCTCGGCGCCACTGTAGTCCTTGCCAGCGCCGCAGGACCAGCAGTTTTGCGTCCATGTCTGGTCAAAGGAAAGATTCGCGTCGGTGCTGGCGTTCAGGGGAACTGCATACTGATTGAACCGCAAGTCGATGCCGGCGTGGAGCACGTGTTTGCCTCTAACCCATGTCACGCCCGGGAACAGGTTGAGCGAATCTGTGGTCGTATAGCCATTGCCAGTAGTGCCGCCCAACGTAGTAAAACCGCTGGGTGACATGCCAGGCATCATGGAAAATCCACCCAGTTGCGACGTAAGAGAACTCGGCCAGCCCAACGATGTGGAATCGAAGCCTTGCGAGCCCACATAAGCGAGCTCGGCCTTGACAGCCACGTTGGCGCGGAAATCGAAGAGCAGCGTGGGAGAGAACGTGTGTGTCCACTGGGTGGCAAAGTTGTGACTGCGATCGGCAAGGGGATCTTCTCCGTGGAAGGCAGGTCCCGATGTGATTCCATTGCCGCTGTCTGTCTCGTAGCGTTCCCAGTAACCATACCGGATCGAAAACCTGTCGCGGGCAGAGATATTCTGGTCTAGTTTGATCAGCGCATTACGATACTTATCTATGGTCGGGGTCGCGGCATAGTAGTTCTGTTGCCAGGGGGTGCCGGCGTTACCGCCTTGATTAGGTGCCGGATAGTACGAAAGAAGCTTTTGAGCAGTGGGATTGATTCTGTTTGCTGGAATCTTGTTCCCCGGAAATGGATTACGCTGCAGGTTGCCTTTTGAGTCGGTATAAGTAGAAAGTGGGTCGTAAATAGTAACGGGCGCGCCGTTATATGTCAGGGTACTGAAGTCCCCCGTCGCCCACTGAGCCAGGGGCACACTGGTTGAAGTGTAAGCGGGTTCAATCTCATTCCAGTCCTCATACTGCATGAGAAAGAAAGTCTTGTTGCGTCCGTCATAGAGCTTCGGTATGACAACCGGACCATCCAGTTCGAATCCATACTGGTCCAACTTATGCTGAAGCGTGGCGTAGACCGCGTTGTTTTGCCCAGGGGTAGGGTTGGCAAGGTGGTAGTCGTTGAACCAGGTATTGGCGTCCAGCCATGTGCGTCGGGCATATTCGTAGGCATCACCGTGCAGCCTATTTGTACCGGACTTGACCGTCATGTCGATGACCCCTCCTCTGGTTTTTCCATATTGCGCATCATAGGGGTTGGTCACGATCTTAAAATCCTGTACGGCGTCGTCGGGCATGACCGCGCTAACGTCAGTATGGCCCGTGTTTTGGGGCCGTGGTGTTTGGTTAGGCGCGCCATCCAGCATAACCTCGGTACTATAGCTGGCGCCGCCGCCCACGTCGCTCCCATTGATGTGGAGGTTGGTATATACCTGACCGTCGAAGGGGCGCATCCAAATGAGATTGCCATCCCATATCACTGAGGAATTCAGCCTGTCGAGCATAACGGGATTGCGCCCATTGAGCGCCAGTTCCGTCACGCGCGTGTTGTCCACCACCTCGCCACGGTCGGCTTTGCCACGGTCCAACAATGCCTGGTTGCTGTTGACGGTCACCGTCTCCGTGACGGCGCCCACCTTGAGTTTGAAATCGATCTCGGCTACCTTGTCGACTTCCAGCGTGATATCAATTCTGTGTTCTATCTTGAATCCGCGAGCCTCTGCGCTAACGGAATAAAGCCCTGACTTCAGGTACGGAATGGTATAGTCTCCCGTCCCCGTTGTGGTCGTGGTTGCATCCACGCCGGTTTCTTGATTGTGGACGGTAATCTTCGCTTTGGGCACGACAGCGCCTGACTCGTCGGTGACCCGCCCAGTGAACGTCGCGTTCTGTCCGAACAGCGCCGCTGAAAAGAAACCTGAGAAGATAATCAGCATCAAGGCCCTCACGTGGGCCGACGTCATCTTTTTGTTTCGAGGCCCCGAGGCGGTTTCTTTTTGAAAGTTGCACCCCACCATACGTTCAACAGGTGTTTCCTGGCGGATATCACTCTGGTGATTTCTGCCTGATTGCGCCGTTCTTCTGTCTGTCAATGCTAGTCTCCCTGGAAATTCACAATCTAATTCACTTTTTCAGTGCAGGACTTTTTTGCTTGGCGGAAACTATATGCGTAACAAATAAAGCTTGTCAAGAGATCGGTCTCTCGGTTTTTCTTGATCTTAAGCACGCTGGAGGCAATGGCCTGCGCAATAGTTGCTAATCACCGCTTAAATAGCGGATTTGACAGCACTTTCGGAAGAATGTCCCCATTGGCATTTGACTCTTCAATCAGCAAATGCGAGGAGGCGTATTCAAGCAATATGAGAGACCGTTCCCAAAAGAAATAAGCAAGTGTTCGCTCGATCAAACTGCAAAACAAGAAGAGAGGTTGAATGGTGAATTGCCGTCTGGTCCGTTTTGAATATTCTTGTCAGGGTAGAGCCAGATACTCTTCGGCTGTCTTAACACAAGCGCCGCAATCTCTCACGGGCGTGTGTTACCCCCACTGACCCTGTTGGCGGTCCGAATATGCCCGCGGGGAGCGTGGACTGAACAGCGCGGGCCACAAATTTCATAGACAAAGACAGTTTTCCGTCATTTGACCCGCATGAGGTAGTGCCGTTACCGCGACGACTTGATTGTTTTGATTGATCGAGAGTGACACCGACATGCGTATCTATAGAGAAATACTTCCAATTGAGGCGTTAAAGTCGTTGACAGCCCAAACTTCAAGGGCATAGCATCGGGTCGTTTCAAACCACCAGGGTCGATAAACACGTGTGCAGAGAATCAAATATCTGCGCTTTAAACACGAGTTTATTCTGACCAGTGATGAGGCCGACAATGCACATGGCTGTGCCAGAAAAAAATAAAACTACTGTCCTGCTCTCCCTGCTTGCTCTGCTCCTGCTCGCAACGCCCGTAGGCGTCTACGCTCAGCGATATCTCGGGAGCATCGCGGGCGAGGTGAACGACCCAACAGGGGCAAAAGTCCCCGGTGCCACCGTAACGGCCGAGGAGACCGGCACACATTTCAAAACAATCGGCACAAGCAACCAAGCAGGTGCCTACAGCTTTCCCGCGTTGAACCCCGGCACCTATGTTGTTACCGCTACGGCTGCGGGCTTCCGGACGGTGACGCGCTCCGGTCTGGTGTTGACTGCAGGACAGTCGCAGAACGTCGACTTCCAACTTCCAACCGGTATAGCAAGTGAAACCGTCAACGTCACAGCCGAGAACCTATTGCTCGACAATGGATCGGCGAACATCGCCACAACCTTGAGCACCAAGGAAGTGACCGACCTGCCCAACATCGGACGCAATCCCTTTGTCATGGCGACCTTGGGAATTGGAATCATCAACAACGGCTCCGGCGGGTACTTTCAGGGCAAGTCCAGCCAGTTCACCAATCCGTTCAGCGGCGTTGCCGTTCAGATTGCCGCCGACGGCAACAGCGGACACAATCGACTGACACTCGACGGTATTCCGGACGATCCAGCGGAGCGCTTCTCAGGAGCCAGTTACACCGGTTTCGTGCCTTCTCCCGAAGCAGTTCAGGAAGTTAAGGTCCAGACCTCGATCTTCGATGCACAGATCGGGCACGGTAACGGCACGGTGACTAATACGGTCATTCGCAGCGGAACCAACAGCCTCCACGGCGCCGCATACTATGTGTTCCAGAACACCTATCTCAATGCGAACACCTACGAAAAAGTTCCGAATCAGAACAACCCAAACCCCGCTCTCCGAACTCCACGCAACAATGACCAACTCAGTCAGACCGGCCTTGTCGCCACTGGTCCTGTCTACATCCCCAAACTCTACGATGGTCGCGACAAGACGTTCTTCACTGTAGCCTTCGAGCGGTATGCTTCGCACACCGCGATCAACTACTCATCCCGAGTCCCGACGCAGGCCGAACGCGCTGGCGATTTCTCTGCTCTATGCAACGCGTTTAACAGCAGCGGACTTTGCACCTCGGGCATTCAGCTTTACGTGCCGAATTCGCCCGTCGATGCAAACGGCAATCGCACGCAATACTTTGCAAACAACAACATCGCTTCCGCCATTACTTCGACCGGCTCATCAATGATCAGTTATTTGCCATTGCCAAATGTGCCCGGCGCCGCCGTTACCAGCTCCGCGAACTACATCTCCACGCAAACCTCGTATCCAAGCACTTATCCCTCGTTCATCGTCCGCGTTGACCAGGCGATCGGGTCGAAGGACAGACTGAACGCCAGCTTCTTCCGGTCTGGGCTAACACAAAACTATCCCCTCCAGGGTTTTCCGAAGGCAATCGGGCCGTCGGGCTATGGGTACAACGTGTACCGAAACAATCGCGGAGGCAGCCTCGACGAAGTTCATCAGTTCTCTTCCAGCATGGTGCTCGACTCGCGCCTTGGCATCATCTACCACCCCTTCGGTCTTGTGTATCCAGGCAGCCAAAACTTTAATCTCTCCAGTATTGGTATCAGCTCCACCGGTCTGCCCTACGCCTCCTTCCCGGGCACTTCTATGAGTGACAGCTACGCCGGTCTTGCAGCGGGGGCAGGCGGACAGGTCAGCGAGGATACGATGGGTTCTCTCGAAGAGATTCTTACCAAGACCATCGGCCGTCACACGCTCCGCTTCGGCTTTGAGGGCAATCTGATCCGCTACAATGTTCAGAATCCGCAAAGTGGCTTCGGCAATACGTCAGGGCCGTCAGGGAATCAGAGTTCCATCGCCTTCGATCGCCGATTCACGCAGAAGAACTCGATCAATGTCAATGTCGGTGCGGATGCAAGCTCGGGGGATCCGATGGCATCGCTTCTGCTCGGTGCATTCTCCTCGGTCAGCTACAACATCACCCCAGCCTACGCGCTCCAGCAGATCTACACCGCTCCGTTCGTTCAGGACGACTGGCGCGTAACTCCCAAACTTACCTTGAACCTCGGCGTCCGCTGGGATTATGAGTCGCCCTTCACCGAGAGATACAACAAGCAGGTCTCTAACTTCTGCACAACCTGCCCCAATCCGCTCCAGCCTTCCGTTCCCAGCCTTACCTTGAACGGCGGCCTCCAGTTTGTCACCCCGAGCAATCGTTATCCTTACCCACAGGACTGGAATAACTTCCAGCCTCGAATCGGCGGAGCATATCAGTACACGCCAACCACTGTCGTCCGTGCCGGCTTCGGCATCATCTACTACAACACACTCGAAACTCCTATCGGTACCGGCTTCAGCCAGACCACAAGCTACAATAACTACGTCACCAGTGCGCCGGTCAACCCAATAAGCGCGCCCTTCCCGGCAGGAGTCCTTCTTCCCACAGGAAGCTCTCTCGGGTTGTCGACTGCCGTCGGCCAAGGTGTAAGTTTCATCGATCCCCATCATGTCCAACCAAAGGTCGCTCAGTACTCGGCCAGCGTGCAGCAGCAGTTCATGGGAAATTATGTTCTGTCGATCGCGTACTTCGGCTCCCGTGCGTCCCGGGTTGAGGTCAACCACAACATCAACGTGCTGCCCAAACAGTATTACGACCAGGGAAGCGCAGAGATCACCTACCTCAACGCCGCGGTCCCCAATCCCATGGCCGGACTCATTCCTCAATCCACCACACTCAACGCTACGACCATCGCTCGCAACCTGCTGTTCCTGCCGTACCCGGAGTTCGGGAGCGTCACCGAACAGTATTCCTCCATCGGAAGCATGCCCTACAACGCCCTGCAGGTACAGGTCGTAAAACCGATGAGGAACCACTATTCGCTCCAAGCCAATTTCACATGGGACAAGCTGATGCTCCACACCAGCTTCCTCAACCCCTTTGACACGCACCTTGCTTCCATCCAGGACACAAGCGCAACCATCATCTCGACCATCTACGGAACGGTTCAGTTGCCGAAACTCGCGCAAAGCCCGGCCTTGGAGCGATACAGCATCGGCGGTTGGCAGTTAAACGGCGTCTTCCGCGCTCAGAACGGCCCGCTCATCTCGGCTCCGGGTAGCGTAAACGTCATCGGCAATCCCGGTCAGGCAAGTCCCACCTATGGCCGCTACATCAACACGTGCTACGAAAATACCAGCGGCGCGCTTGTGCCTTCGACGTCTTCCGCTCCAGCTTGCGACGCACTGTCACCAATGCCCGCATACCAGCAGCGTCTGGCCTACACCTCGCAGACCAACAGCACAGTTCTCAACATCCGCCAGCGAATCCATCCGCTGTTGGACCTGTCTCTCTTCAAGATATTCCCCATCCACGAAGCAACAACCTTCGAGATTCGCGGCGAATTCTTCAACATCCTCAACACCCCGAATTTCGGCAGCCCTGGAACAGGTCTGGGAAGCTCCTCTTTCGGACTTGTCACCCTCACGCAGGCCAACGATGCTCGCATCGGCCAGCTCACCGCCCGGGTCAACTTCTAACCAGCTGCACACACGGGGCAGGTCTGTCTTCTGACGTGGGCTGCCCTTTCCGTCTTCAATTAGCTCTCAGAAGTCGCTAGGTATATTACCGTTATGAACACTCGCGCTATAGCACGTGAAGCCGGTGTCTCGCGCGCGACGGTATCGCGAGTGATCAATGGCCTCCCGTTGGTAAAAGAAGAGACAGCGCAACGCGTTCGCGAGGTCCTTGAACGCATCAATTTCATTCCCAATCCCGTCGCAACCACGTTGAGATATGGACGCAGTAAAACCTACGGACTCATCATCCCGGACATCAGCAATCCGTTCTATTCGGAGTTTCTCGTTGAGTTCGAAGACCTCCTGGTGGAAACCGATTACGAAGTCTTGCTGACCAACGTTCAATCCAGCTCGAAGCTCGTCAAGTCCGTTCGACGCATGCTCATGAGGCAGGTCGACGGAGCTGTCCTGATGGCGTCAGAATTCGACACTCACGACATTGAGCCGCTCTTTCTGCACAAAATTCCTCTCGTCACCGTCGATCGCCGGTCCGTCCAGCCTGGATGCAGTGACGTTGCCATCGACTTCGAAGCTAGCTACCTGCAGGCGGTCCAACACCTTCACGATCTAGGTCATAAGCGTCTCGGTTATATCGGGGGTACGGAGGGTCTGCGTACCTCGAAGGTTCGCGCAGAAGGCTTCAAAACAGCGGTACTGAAAAGCGGGCTGCGTTACTATCCAAACCTCGTTCGCACCGGAGATTACCGGTTGATGGGTGGAGAACGAGCCATCGTCTCTTTGTTTGAAGAAGCAACGCGACCCACAGCGGTTCTCACCGCAAATGACCTCACAGCATTTGGTGCGATCCGCGGCCTGCACAAGATGGGTCTAAGTGTTCCCAAAGATGTCTCCCTCGTAGGATTGGACGATGTGGTTCTGGCCGATGTGTTGCAGCCTCCGCTCACCACCATTCGAATTCCACGCAGACGAATGGCCGAAACCTGCCTCAAGGCACTCAACCATACGAAAAAAGACGTTGACCGTCACGGCTCGCGCTATACCGTTCCGGTCGACCTGGTCATACGCGAAAGCACCGCGCGTGTGCCCAAGCTTAAACGCTAATCTGTGCTCTCTACCTCGGAAGGAGCATCGCGGGAGTGATAATGCAACCGAGCCGATCTTCGGCCCCACATCATCTGCACGAAATTGAAGCAGGAGCCGCAGTCATGTTTCAACGATGTATCGTCTGTCTTTCGACGCTCATACTCACCGGAGTACCGCTGGTCCCAGCCCAGACAATGACGCAACCACCACCGTTCCGCCCGGGCGAGTTGTGGCCCGACACCGACGGCGTGCCCATCAATGCCCACGGAGCCGGCTTTCTCTTTCGCGATGGTACCTACTATTGGTTCGGCGAATTTAAAACCGAGGGCTCCGCAGGCAACGCCGCCAACGTCGGCGTCTCCGTCTACTCCTCTCGCGATCTCTACCACTGGAAAAACGAAGGCATCGCGCTCAAAGTAAGTGACGATCCCTCCAGCGACATCGTCAAAGGCTGCGTTATCGAGCGCCCCAAAGTTCTCTACAACGCCAGCACTGGTCTCTATGTCATGTGGTTCCATCTTGAATTGAAGGGCAACGGATACTCTGCCGCCCGTGCGGGCGTCGCCACCAGCAAATCTCCCACGGGTCCCTACACCTTCCTTCGCGACTTCCGCCCCGACGGCGAGATGTCCCGCGACATGACGCTCTTCCAGGACGACGACGGCAAGGCCTACCTCATCACCACCTCAGAGAACAACCAAACCCAGCACGTCTCGCAACTCACCTCGGACTATCTCGACACAACCGGTCACTATTCGCGCATCCTGGCACACAAAGCACTAGAAGGCGAAGCTATCTTCAAAGTCAACGCACGCTACTTCTACATTGGCTCCCACACAACAGGCTGGGCACCAAACCCCGCGTTCGCTGCCGTAGCCGACTCGCTCACCGGCCCGTGGAAGGAACTCGGAAATCCCTGCCGCGGCCAGGGCGCAGAGCTGACCTTCGGCGCCCAGAGCACCTACGTCCTTCCTGTCGCAGGAAAACCGGGCGCCTTCATCTTTATCGCCGATCAGTGGAGACCCAAAAACGCCATCGACGGCCGTTACGTATGGCTCCCCATCACTCTGTCGGACGACAACTTCACAATCACCTGGAGAGACTCCTGGGATCTCACAGTCTTCGAGGCTCCAAATGGCCGCCCCTAATCGCCAAACCTCTCGCCGCACCCTGCGCCTCCTAACCTTGGCATCCCTGGCCCTCGCCCTCACCACAGCGGAATTTCTCTCAGCACAACAATCCTCTGAAAGCCCCAAAAATCCTACGCTAAGCGAACTCCGCGCAGGCTTCGCCACCCCACCGCCCAGCGCTCGATTGCGTTGCTACTGGTGGTGGCTCAATGGCAACACTGACAAAGCCACCATCACTCACGATCTCGAAGAGATGAAAGCCAAAGGCTTCGGCGGAGCCCTCCTCGTGGACGCCAACGGTTCCAACCAGAACGGCAACCGTGACGTTACCCCCGGCCCCACCTTCGGAAGTCCCGCCTGGGTTGACCTATACACCCACGCCTTACGCGAAGCCGATCGCCTCGGCCTCGAAATCACCCTCAACATCACCAGCGGATGGAATCTCGGCGGCCCCGACGTGACTCCCGATCAGGCCTCCAAGCTCCTCACCTGGACACGCACACAAATAACCGGAGACATGCACGTCGACATCCAGCTTTCCGCGCCCGCCACTCGCAACGATTTCTACCGACAGATTTCAGTCCTCGCCTACCCCCTTCACCACGGCGCACCGCTCGCGAAACCGCTCTCCGGCCCGCCGCTCCGCACTCGGTCGGCTGGCGCAGAGACCGGCTTCAGCATGCCGGACTCCTCCACAATGCTCACCGACGACGACAACACCGCAGCCACCGACCCCACCACCGCCGACACCTCTCCTGAGGAGATCCGCGATCTCTCCAGCAACGTGCACAACGACACCCTCACCTGGGATGCACCCGTCGGCGAGTGGGAGATCTTCCGCGTCGGCTACACCGACTCCGACGCACGCGTCTCCACCTCAAGCGGAGCCTGGCAAGGCCTCGCCATCGACTACCTCAGCCGCGACGCTTTCAACACCTACTGGAACCACACTGTCGAGCCGCTCCTTACCGCCGGCCATTCATCGCCCAGCCTCAAATATCTCGCCACCGACAGCTGGGAGCTCGGCGGCACCAACTGGACCCAGATCTTTGCCGAAGAGTTCACGATACGCCGGGGCTACGATCCCATCCCCTGGCTGCCCGTAGTCGCGGGCAGAATCGTAGGCGACCGGGATCGCAGCGCGCGTTTCCTCACCGACCTCCGGCGCACCGTCGCCGATCTCATCGTCGCCAATCACTATGACCTCTTCGCCGATCACGCCGCTCAACACGGCCTCGGAGTCCAGGCCGAAAGCGGTGGCCCCCACGGCGCGCCCATCGATGCCCTCGAGACCTTTCGCCGCTCCGCCGTACCGCAATCCGAATTCTGGTCGCAAAACCCGCACCGCAGCAAAGACGAAGAGCGCTTCTTTACCAAGGAGGCAGCCAGCGCCGCCAATATCTACGGCCAGCGTTTCGTGGCGCAGGAAGGCGAAACCTCCATCGGCCCGCAATGGTCCGAAAGCCTCGCTACCGATCTCAAGCCATCCTTCGACATGGCCATCACCGAAGGAATGAATCGCCTCGTCTGGCACGAGTTCACCTCCAGCCCCGCGTCCACCGGCCTTCCCGGCCAGGAATACTTCGCCGGCACTCACCTCAATCCAAAAGTCACATGGTGGAACGCGGGCTCAGCCTTCTTTACCTATCTCAACCGGATTCAATTCATGATGCAGCAGGGAACGCCCGTCGATGACATACTCTATTTCTACGGCGACAACGTCCCCAACTTCGTTCGCCTCAAGGCCGACGACCCCGCCCGCGTACTCCCCGGCTTCGACTACGACGTCACCAACGAAGACGCGCTCCTCCATACCATCCGTCTCAGCGGCCCCTCGCTCACCGGACCCTCCGGCGTCACCTGGCGAGCCCTCGTCCTTCCCAAAACCCGCAGGCTCTCGCTCCCCGCACTCGAGCAGGTCGAACGCTATCTCCAAGTCGGTGGCACCGTCATCGGCTTACCTCCTGTGTCTCCCACAGGCATGGCGAACGAAAGCGCGCAAGCCAGATTTAACTCACTCGTGCAAGCCATCTGGGGCCAGACCTGCGATCCCGGCTCACATCATCCCTACGCCAACGGTTCGGCCTATTGCACGCAGGACGCGCACGCCGCACTCGAAGCAATGCACGTCCTTCCCGACGTGACCATCTCTCCAGCCGAAACTCAAGTCCCGCCCGCCAGCTCCAACTTCCCACTGGACTACGCGCACCGGCGCACCCCAACCACCGATATCTACTTCCTCCGCAACGGCTCCAGTGCCCCCTCCCAACACGACATCCTCTTCCGCGCCCACGGCACCAGCGCAGAGCTATGGGACCCAGTCACCGGCGAGACCCATCGCCTCACTAACACCGCGCCCATGTCCGACGGACGCACTCGCGTTCACGTCGACCTAACATCCTTCGGCTCAGCGTTCATCGTGTTCTCTTCGGACGCAACAACTCCCATCTTCCCGCAATTCAAAATCACGCAAACCCAGTCCTTCGTCATAAAAGGCAAGTGGTCCCTCACCTTCCAGCCCGACCGCGGCGCACCCACCCAACCCATCAACCTCACCGACCTCAAGAGCTGGACCGACTCCCCCGACGATGGCATCCGCTACTTCTCCGGAACCGCAACCTACAAAGCCGAAGCTTCGGCGCCTACCTTCGCCAAAGGCGAACACGTGCTGCTCAAGCTTCCCGAAGTCAACGAAGTAGCCCGCGTCAAAATCAATGGTCATGATGCCGGAACCATCTGGGCCCGACCCCTGACCCTGCGCGTCGATCCCTGGCTGAAAGAAGGAATCAACACTATTGAAATCGAAGTCACCAACCTCTGGCCAAACCGCATTATCGGCGACCTCCAGCCCACATCCACCCAGCACTACACCTCAACCAACATCACCACTTACCGCTCAGACTCACCCTTGCTTCCGTCTGGACTCATCGGAACACCAGAGTGGCTGGTCGAACGATAAACGCGTCAGGCTCGACGCATGCCGCGTCTCTCCGCGCGATCCGAGTTCGAATTCTGATTTCGAAGTGAAAGACCGGCCGGAGAGTTCGAATCTCGCTCGGGTAGCACCCAGACACTGCGCACTGCACAAAAAGCTCTATCACAGGTTCGGCTGACTACCCGACCGCCATCACCTTTCTTATCAATAAGACAAGAGAGAGCATGGCAACGAAAGTGGCGTTTCCGCGGCAGTTTCGCGAAGTCAAATTGGGAAACGCTACTAGAGAAAAGGGTCAGATGAGTGAGAGCGTTATCACTCTCCGTTCTTCTCTGACCTTGATGTTTTTCTCCAAGAGGGTAAGCTTTGACCTGCGGTGAAGAGGACCTGATCAATTCCGGGAGGACGTATAGGGAGCAATATTCCGGCGTCTTTTTTTGCCCAATAGCCTCGCTCGGGTGTCGGGATTTCAGAGCGCGCACATGTCTTCTTTCAGCGCTACATCGGAAATTCCGAATCGTGGGCAAAGAGCCTTCAGCGGTTCGGACCAGACGAGATCGTAAAGTTCTTTTCGGGAAAGGCGTTCGGCCATCTTACGTCGGAAAGCAATGGAATCACCCAAGGAGGGCGTGCACCACAATCTAAGACTAATATCGGCCGTTTGTAGCAAATTCGATTGGTATCAGCGAATGAAAATTCCCTGATACACAAGTGAGAAATCCCTGTTCCTTAGAGCGCCTGATCGCGAATCAAATAATCGCATTCCAGACTACGTCCACCGCCATGACTTTCTCTCTCCCTCCGCCATTAAGTCATCAGCGTTGCTGCATCTCCGTCGACACACGCAGAAAGCTAGCTGAAATTACCCAAAACCAGGCTTATCCGTATGCATTAGGGACTCCCATAAAATGGGCGACATGGCTCGACTGCTATCGGTGAATGTCGGACTTCCGCGCAACATCGAGTGGAAGGGTCGCACTGTGCACACCGCGATCTGGAAGGATCCTGTGCGTGGCCGCTGTCGAGTCGGCCGGTTGAATCTGGACGGAGACGGTCAAGGTGACCTGGCTGGGCACGGGGGCGAGCAGCGCGCCGTATTCGTGTACCAGATCGAATCGTATCGTCACTGGCAGGAGCAACTGAAGCGGTCCGACTTTGTCCACGGACAATTCGGCGAGAACTTCACAATTGAAGGATTGCCCGACGATGCCGTCTGCATCGGCGACCGATATCAGATCGGCAGCGCTCTGTTTGAGGTCACGCAACCTCGTGTTACCTGCTATCGCGTCGGCATTCGGATGAACGAGCCCCGGATGCCGGCATTACTGACATCGAGTGGACGGCCGGGGTTCTACCTGCGCGTGCTGCTGGAAGGCGAGGTCGGCCCCGGCGACGAAATCGTGAAGGCGGGAGAGGGGAAGGAACGAATGACCGTCGCAGAGATCAACGCGCTCCTCTATTTACCCGATCATGCGCGCGATCGACTGGAGCGTGCCTTGCGAATCGAAGCGCTTTCGCCTGGGTGGCGCTCGTCGTTTGAGGCGTTACTGCAGAGCCAAATGAGCGGTAATGCGGGGCTCGTGCCGGAAGCGGCTGCGCATCCGGCTTCACCAGGATTTCGGCCGCTTGCAGTGACGGCGATCGATCAGGAGTCTGCGGATGTCCTCTCGCTGACGATGGAGAGCCTGAACGCTCAGCCGCTGCCAACGGCGATGCCCGGCCAGTACGTGGTCCTGCGTCTTCAACCGGCTGCAGGCGGCCCGCCGCTCTTTCGCAGCTACTCGCTTTCGGGTCCCCTCTCGAGGGAGCACTATCGAATCAGCGTGAAGATCGAACCGAATGGGGCGGCCGGAACTTACGTGCGAGAGCATGTGCGGGTGGGCGATGCTCTCGACGTCAGCTCCCCGCGAGGAAGCTTCATTCTGCAGTCGGGAGAGCGTCCGGTGGTGCTGCTCAGCGCGGGAATCGGGGCGACGCCGGTTCTGTCGATGCTGTATGCGCTGGAAGCGGCGCGCTCGACACGGCAGGTCTTGTGGCTGTACGCAGCTCGCGATCGAGAGCATCATCCCTTCGCAGCCGAAGTTCGCCGCCTCATACTCGCGCTCACGCACGGCCGCAGCTACGTCTGTTACAGCAAGCCCGGCTCGCCTGACAAAATGGGCAAGGATTTTGACGCGACCGGTCACCTGTCGCGATCGGTCTTCGACGAGGCCCGCGTTCCACGAGAAGCAGATGTCTACCTTTGCGGGCCGAACCGCTTCATGGCAGACATGAAAGAGGCGCTCGCAACGTTGGGCGTTGCTCCGGAGCGGATTCACGCCGAGATCTTCAACGGCGGCGAGTCGATGACCCCTGGTGTGGTCGGCGCAGCGACGCGAGCTCCGCATCTGCCCAAGGACGACGCCAACACCGGTCCGCTGGTATCGTTCGCGCGCAGTGGGATCGCCGCACATTGGAAGGCATCGGCCTACCAGAGCATTTTGGAACTGGCCGAGGCGTGTGACGTCCCGGTTCGTTGGTCGTGCCGGACCGGTGTTTGTCACAATTGTGAGAGCGGTTTGGTTTCGGGGGCGGTCATCTACGGACCGGAGCCACTCGAAAGGCCCGCCGACGGCAACCTCCTCGTTTGCTGCTCGCAACCGATTCGCGACATTGTCATCGATCTGTGAAGCCTGACCGGGATTCGATCTCTAAGTTGGACTCGATCCTTCACAGTAGCTCGCGGTCGTCCCCGAACAGTCGGCTAGGCTAGCTCGCGGCGGTATTGTCTCCACGTTTTCTTCTCTGGTAAGCGGCCACCTTGAGCTTGTTTCCACAGATGTTCATACTGCACCATCGACGGGAGCCTTTCTTGCTCGTGTCAAAGAAATGAACGACACATGATTCGCATTTGCGAATCCGCGATGATTTTGTTTCCACAAGAAGATCTGCCGTGGCATCGATGATCGGGGCCCAGAGGTCGGCGGGCTCACTAAGCTCAAAAGCCGTTTCCCTGATGATCTTCCCGTCTCGCTTGTGAAGCGAAGTACGGCGAGGATGTTGAAGCAACAGAGAATTTATTTCTGCCAGGAAAGCATCAGTCGGCGATGCTCCGCTCTCTATCCGCGTGACGGCCGCCCTCAATCTCTCTCTGAATGCAATTAGCTGACTTAGGAAGGCAACTGCCTCGGTTGAATGACGCCAGCGTCGTACGGTGGCCTTAGCTTTGTGCGATGTCACCATCCCCGAAGCGATCAGCCACCTCTCGAGCGCGCGAACATCCGGAAGTAACTCCGTGGGCCCGTCTGCCAGGACAGGCTTCGTATTCAAAAAGTCCAGGATTGGCTTGTTCGCCACGAATAGGAACCCATCGATCCATTCGTTCGCCTCTTTAGAAGCAGCGTCCATTAAACCCTCTCTGGAAATACTTGAAAACATTCTTGAAATAATTTTAACACCTTTGTTGCAACTTTTAACGGTGTTGTAGAGTCTCACTTTGTAACTAGGACTCTGCGTCACCGAAAAGGAGATCACCATGACAAAGTTTCAGCACGCGACCGTTCGCGGGTTCAAGCTCTTCTATCGCGAAGCAGGTTCAAAAGCTTCTCCAACCATCGTGCTGCTACACGGCTTCCCTAGTTCGTCGCATATGTTCCGCGACCTGATTCCGCAACTGGCGGACAAGTTTCATGTAATTGCGCCGGATTATGTTGGTTTCGGCTACAGCGACGCCCCGGATGTAGGCAAATTCGAATACACCTTCGACAATCTGGCCGCTCATGTGGAGGAATTGCTCTTCGGTATCCTCGGCCTAAAGGAATTCAGCATCTACGTGCAGGATTACGGCGCCCCAGTGGGCTATCGCATTGCCTCCAGGCATCCGAACGCAATCGAAGGGATCGTCGTGCAGAACGGGAATGCCTATGTCGAGGGCATCGGTGCGGCCTTCGACCCAATGAAGCCGTTCTGGGCGAACCGCAATCCAGAGACAGAGAGGCCCGTGCGAGAACTTCTCAAGAAAGAAACCACCGTTTTCCAATACACCCACGGGGTCAAAGACGTTTCGCGGATCAATCCTGACTCATACACCGTGGATCAGCTCTTTCTTGATCGCCCAGGCAACGACGCCATCCAACTTAACCTGCTTCACAACTATCAATCGAACCTCGCGCTCTATGACGGCTGGCATGAATTCTTTCGGAACAAGCAACCGAAGATGCTGATCGTGTGGGGAAAGAACGATCCCTTCTTCACTGTCGAGGGTGCGCAAGCCTATCTACGAGATATCCCGAAAGCGAGGATTCACCTGCTCGATACCGGCCACTTTGCTCTTGAGGATTCGCATGAATTCATTGCCCAACAAATCGTGCAGTTTTTTGCCTGACGGGAGATCTCCGCTCTCCCTATCTTCCATTTCTGACTACCGGAAAGGATGAGCATCATGAAGTTCTCAGAGAACGCCACAGTTGTAGTTGTCCACGGAGCGTGGGCTGATGGTTCGAGTTGGCAGGCAATCGTGGGCCCGCTCGAAAATCGCGGCTTGAATGTGGTTGCTGCGCCGATTCCCCTTACATCGCTGAGCGACGATGCGGCCGCTTTGAAACGAACGATTGCGCGAACTCAAGGCCCGCTAATCGTCGCAGGGCATGCGTATGCAGGCGCGGTCATTGCAACGGCTAACGATGATCGCGTGAAGGCTTTGGTTTATGTGGCCGCCCTGGCTCCGGACGAAGGAGAGACCGTCGCCCAAGTCTTTTACAAAGACAAATCTCATCCGCGAGCGCCGCAACTTGCTCCGGACGCAGACGGCTTGATCTGGATGCCGGACGAAGGGTTCGCGAACGCCTTTGCCCAGAACGCCACGCATGAACAGATTGCGTTGTCCAAAGCCGTGCAGCGTCCGATCTCAGCTAAGAGCATTCAGGAGCCGGCCCCCAGACCTGCGTGGAAGTCGAAGCCCTCATGGTTCCTGATCGCGGAAGACGACCGGATGATCAATCCTAAAACGCAGCACTTCATGGCAGAACGCATGAACGCGACAGTGAGGTCTTTCGCGGTTGATCACACTCCGCTGCTCACCGCGCCGGACAAGGTTGTAGACATCATCTTCGAAGCGGCTGAAGCGACGCTTTCTTAAGACGGATGCAAGCGTCGACCGCCGTCAGGAGCTACAGGGAGGAGCCGTGTCGAAGACCACACCAGAGTGTCTGGCAGCAGTCCGCGCGTACCTGAATCGCTTCATAAATCGGTGCCCTCATAACCGATCTGCATGACATAGCAGTAACGGAGGAACATCATGAAGAATTCTGTCGCAATTGTAACTGGAGCTAGTCAAGGCATCGGACGCTCCACCGCTATCCGATTGGCTCGCGACTTCTCCGCCGTTGTGCTGGCTGCGCGAAATGCGAAAGAGCTTGAAGATGTTGCCGCTGCGGTTGAGAAAGCCGGAGCCGAGCCGCTTCCCCTTGCGCTCGACTTGAGCCAGGTCGAAGCATCCAAAATTGTCGTCGCCACCACACTTGAGCGTTTCGGGCGAATAGACGCACTGCTGAACATCGCTGGCGCCGTGCCACAGATCGATCTCTTCGAGATGACGGATGAACAGTGGAAAGCGGGCATGGAGTTGAAATTGCACGGTGCCCGTCGTTTAACGATTCGGGCCTGGGATGCCCTAAAGCAAGCCAAAGGCTCCGTGGTTTTTATGTCCGGAAGTGCCGCGCTCGATCCCAAACCTGCCTTCGCTGCTGTTGCCGCGACGAATGCTGCGATCACAGCCATTGCCAAAGCTTTCGCAGAGCAAGGCATTAGGGATGACGTTCAGGTGAACAGTATCGTACCGGGCGCAGTCATGACTGGACGTCGGCGGTCTTTCCTCGAGAAGTGGGCCTTGGCGCATAACATGAGTGTTGAGGAGGCGACGAGGAAGTTTCCAGAAGAGGCGGGGATCAGCCGCTACGGACAGCCAGAAGAGATCGCTGAACTCCTCGGATTCATGGTCTCTCCGGCGGCGAAGTGGATGACGGGTACATCGGTCCGCATGGACGGCGGCGAGATTAAGGGTATTTAGAGCCGAGCGCGAGGCTTCGTCGGGCCTAAGTAAAGACAAACGCGCATCTCCCGAAGAGTTGTATGATCACACCGGACGTCACCATTATCTTAGGGTTCTTACTTTTGTTGTTTGGTTGCGACGCATGTTGTTTCTCCACCGTGTTTCTATACGCACTTTGTGTGAGCCTTTGGCCCTGTGCCGGTTGAGGTCCAGTAGGAGAAGTGATGCTGCCAGTTTTCGGTCGGCCTCGTTCAGGGCCCAACCCCGTGCGCAGTCATCGGGACGCGGGGTCGTCACAACAGTTCAACGTCTTTGCCTCAAGCCACTACTTCATAGAACGGCACGTAGACCTCCTGTGTGATCCAGATGCGGTGTTAGCAACACGGCAAGCTTCCGGACGACGACTACTACGGCTCGTCGGAGAGATTCGACCTTACGACAGTGGGGTTTGCACCTGGCCTCGCGCGGAGGCGAGCAGTCCCGCAATCGGGCCATCGTCGCCGTCGCTCGCAAGCTGGCATTACTGCTTCCATCTGGATCACCCAGGAGCCGTACATCCCGTTCTATCAAGTAGCAGCCTGAGGAAGGAGATCATATCGAAATGTTGCGACTACCCCGCCTCCCGATGACTGCGTGTCGGGTTGGGCCCTGAACGAGGCCGACCGAAAACTGGCAGCATCACTTCTCCTTCTGGACCCCAACCGGCACAGAGCCACGAACGGCTCACTCAAAGTGCGAATAGAAACACGGCCGAGAACAACAACGCGGACCAACTACAACAGAACAACAGTAGAGACTGAAACGCCAGGAAAGAAAACAGAAAACCCCTTGACGTGAAATAACC
Organism: uncultured Acidobacteriaceae bacterium; assembly: GCA_963791735.1. Classification (GTDB taxonomy): domain Bacteria; phylum Acidobacteriota; class Terriglobia; order Terriglobales; family Acidobacteriaceae; genus Edaphobacter. The sequence continues at coordinate 595,139 of CAWBTR010000001.1, forward strand.
TGCTCATAGAAACCCGACTTTGCGGACACTACGGGATAGCTTCCGGATTTGCCGTGATTCGGGAGCAATGCGCCCTCCGCCAATCCACGCGGAACGAGATCTGGAGCAACTAGGCAAACAACTTAAACAGCGTCCCTAGTCACCACAAATCCAAGCACTTTGGCCATTCTTCAACATCTAGTCAAACTCTAATTTCGCAATAAGCAACTCTAACCGACTGTTTGATCTCACATCAACATCGCACCATCTTGGATTAGGAAGATGGGTTTGGACGGGGTGCCCTCGCATTTGGCGTTCTGCTTTTTAAAGAAGGGTGATCAGAGATGAAGTCTCTTGTCGATCCAATAAAGTTAAAACCCGTTAGGAAGAAGGACGGAACGCTTCAGGTGATCGTGGAAACACCTAAGGTAGCCGTAACAAATTTGCATTTGATCCCGATCAAGGAATCTTTGCCCTGAAAAAGGTATTGCCCGCGGGAATGGTGTTTCCTTACGACTTTGGTTTCTTACCTCAGACGATTGCTGACGACGGAGATCCGATCGACGTCCTGCTGTTGATGGACGAGCCGGCCTTCACTGGTTGTGCCGTGCGAGCGGTTCTCATCCCTGACATGATCAGAATGGATTTTTCTCATTGCAAGAGACGCAGCCCTACGAATACGTCGTGAGGTTTCTGTTTGGCGGCTTATGTACAGTTCTGGCCGGACTCATCGCAAAGCGCTATGGGCCGGTAGCAGGCGGATTATTTCTCGCCTTTCCAGCCATCTTTCCTGCTGGCGCCAGTTTGATCGAAGAGCACGAGAAGAAACGTAAAGCGAAGCATGGTTTTAATGGGACGAAGCGGGGTCGGATGGCGGCAAGTATCGACGCTCTCGGCGCCTCCCTTGGATGTATTGGCCTCGTGGCGTTCGCCGTCACTCTATGGATTGGCCTGCCCCAACATAATGCGTACGTTATCGTTGTTATCGCTACCGTCGTATGGGTCGGAATGTCAGCTCTGTTATGGAGGATTTATCGACACCGTATCTTTCATCGATGCAAGACTACCAGCTGAGGGCGCATCGTAGGCATGGGCTTCTTGTCTGGAGCGATCACTCGTAGGCTGTATGAAGTGGTAGAAAGACGCGGACGGTCGTGCCGTGCCTGTCTGATTCGCAACAGCTCTCGATGTCGATCCGCCCCCCATGCGCCTCGATGAATTGCTTTGCGACGAATAGCCCGATTCCTGTGCCGACCGTCGTCCGTGTCGTGAAGAAGGCATCAAAAACCCTCGGCAGATCTGTCGGCGCAATTCCCACCCCATCGTCTTCAACTGTCAGGACAATGCCATTGCCCGTACTTGAGGTATCGCAAACCGAAAACGAGAGAGTTCCGCCGGAGGGCATGGCGTAGATTGAGTTCGCAAGCAAGTTAGAGATCACCTGCATCATCTCCCCCCGTCGAAGCACGATCTTTGTCGAAGGACCGATTGATCTCCTGACGGTAATACCGGAAGCAGTACAACGCGGTTCGTAGATAGTGAGCGCATGCTCTGCGATATCGCTGATAGATGCTGGGCTCGCCGCGGCGTGCTCGCGATAATACCCAAGTGTTTGCTTGGCAATATGCGACACGCGTCCGAGCTCGTCTTCCGCCATCGCCAGAAAACCGCGCCCTTCGTCATCCGTGATCTTCGCTCGCAGCAGAAACAGTAGGTTCATCACCGCTTCGAGCGGATTATTAATCTCATGCGCAATCGTCGCAGCCATGCGCCCCGTCGCCGCGATCTTCTCCGCCTGCAGCAAGGACTGCTCCATTCGCCTGCGGCTTGAGACATCACGAAGGATCTTGGATGCTCCAATCACCCGCCCCTCTTCATCCTTAATCGGGGAGACCGTGAGCGATGCGTCGATGAGCCTTCCGTCCTTCGCGAGCCGGACTGTCTCGAAATGTTCGATGCGTCGTCCAGCGCGAATACTTTCGATGATCGTCGTTTCGTCCGAATGAAGGTGCTCCGGAATCAGCTTGAGTATTGACGTACCGATCATCTCTTCCGGTGAGTAGCCGAAGACCCGCGTCGCAGCATCGTTCCAACTCATGATGATGCCGTTCAGGTCTTTGCTTATAATCACATCATTCGACGATGCGACAATCGCTGCAAGTTCGCCAAGATGTTTCGCATTCTCTCGAAGTTCTTCTTCGGTCTTCCGAAGTTCCGTAACATCACGGACTGTGCCGAGGATTCTGCCTCGTGAGCTATCCGTCGCGGGTTGAAGTTCTCCGGTGATCTCGATCCATCGTTGGGTACCATTAGGGCAATACATCGGACCCTCAAAGCGGAACGGCTCGCCCTTTTGCAGCGTGTCTTCCATCGCTTGCTTGAACGCATCCCGATACTCGGGATGCACGACCTCCCTTATGAAAGCGGCGCCATTGACTGGCCCCTCTTCGCGCGTGCGCCCGAAGATCTCGTACATGCGGTCATTTTCCCAGCTTCCGCGATCTTCCACGGTGTCCCAGACAAAGACTCCCAGTTTCGCAACCTCGGTCGCCAGTTTCAGCCGGGCCTCGCTTTCGCGAAGTCTGCGCGCTCCCATCACGGTCTCAGTCATGTTGCGGAAAGCATCGTAAATGCCCAGGATTTTTCCGTTCTCATACACGGGAATCAAGGAATAGCTGAAATACTGGTCCACTAATACGCCGTTGAGAAGGATCGGGATAGACATATTGTCCCGCACAGCCGTCTCGCCCCGGTACAGACAAGCTTCGAGATCGGCGCTCACTAAGTCCCACGCCTCACGAAAGACGTCACGGTACAGGCCGCCGAGAGCGTTTGGATGCTTCGCGGTCAGAGTCGAAATCGCTGCGTCATTGTAAAGAAACACCATCTCCGGCCCCCAGGACAAAATGGTCGGAAAGGGTGAGTGCAACATGAGATTCACGGTTGCCAGCAGAGTCTCAGACCAGTCTCCAATCGGACCCAGGGGTGTCTGTGACCAGTTGTACGCGCGAATGCGTGCCGCCATTTCACTTTGCCCGGTAATCAAATGGTTTACTCGGGCTGTAAGGGATTCTTCATCCATGATTTATCGACTTAGTTCATGAATTATCAAGGCTCTAACATCCTAAAGCAAACCCGTATTCGCCATTGTCCGCAACCACACCGACCGCCAGAATCAAAGGACTCAAGCACCTAAAGCGAACCCAATATTACACATCAGGGAAGGATTGTCGACAAACCGGAGCGTTACCGAAGTCAGCAAGTGCCTATGGGTCATTGTCAGAGATGGGGAGGAAACCAGTCAGCTCACGTATTCCCCGAGCGGCCGCTCACGCTTCGGCGTGACGATGTATCGATTCACGATACCTGGCTTTGTTTTCATGCTGAGCGTTGGATCTAAGATCCTGGAACGCCTCCGGAAATACTGCTTCTTGCGAGGAACTGGAAATCCAGTCGTGCAGACGACAAGCGCTGAGCCTTGGTTGATGACCGAAGCGAGAAACTCCAAAAGGGACGCAGGCACGGCAGAACCGCCAGGGCCGTAGGTGAAGTCTACTTAAAGGTTGCATTGGGGTCCAAATACGTCGGCGAATTTCGCCGCGGTGGAGCGATGACGGTCTTGGGAGTTAGGAAACGGGCCACGACGGAGGCGGTCGTCGCCAACGCCGGAATCAGTAAGGCCGCCCCATCGCGGACTACGCCGTAGTCTATTACTACACCCTCTTTACCAGTTCAGGAAACGTTGTCTATGAATGCAACATCCAAGCAGGCTCTCGCACTGTTTCTTGCTATATCGGAGGCGTTTGGCGCCAACGTTTCCCAGCCACCATCCCGGAGACTTCATCTCCTACTGGGCGGACTACCCAGAGTTGGTGTAATCTGGTGCCTTCGTTGAACATCCACTTCCGATACCGCGAAGAACGGCATAGTATGTCTGTTCGTTGTCGGAACTAGGCTGCTCGTCGCAAACGAATACAGCAAACAGATCACGAGGTTTCTTATGGAACCGAACGCAAGCCCGACACCAAATGAACCCAAGCAACTGGCCGCCGCAAACGGGCTCGCGCTTGTGCGCGTGACGATTGGGGCAATGTTCGTATCGGTCTTTTTTGAAAATTTAGGAAAAGGCCTCTACACACCGGGGGGTTACGCCGGTCTGATCAGTTACTACATTAAGGCGAGCCACTCCCCGGCCGCTTGGAAGGCGGTGATGAGCCTGGCGGCAAGCCACGCCGCGCTGGCAGCTCCCATGCAGGCCATGACCGAGATCTCTCTTGGTATTCTGCTCGTCATCGGTTTGGTTACCCGACCGGCCGCATTTGTGGCGTTTCTGTTTCTCGGCAGCCTTTGGATTTCTGAGTTTGGCACCTCGTGGATCTGGGAACTGCTGGTTTCGGTGGTCGCGTCGTTTGGGCTCGCTATCGGACGCGCCGGCCGGAGATGGGGCGTTGACGCGTGGCTGTCGCAACGGTGGCCCTCTTCTCCGTGGTGGTGATCGGGGCCAAGCTTACGTGCGAGTGTCCGTCATCATCCCGACCCATAATGAAGCGCAAGCGATTGAGCGCGTTTTAGCGGATCTCTCACCTGATCTCACGACGGAGGTCATCGTTGTCGACAGCAACTCAAATGACGGGACGCCCGAGATTGCCGCAAGAATGGGAGCTCGCGTCATTCAGGAACCGCGCCGCGGATATGGGCGAGCCTGCCTTACTGGGTTGGCCATGACAAGTTCTCCTGACGTGGTTGTGTTCCTTGATGGCGACTATAGCGATCGGCCCACTGAACTGCCGATTCTCTTAGCGCCAATCATTGAGGGGCGTGCGGACATCACGCTCGGTTCCCGCCTGCGGGAGCAGCGTTCCTTGGGGGCGTTGCCTTGGCATCAGGTGTTCGGGAATCGCCTAGCCGCTGGCCTGATCAGGCTTCTCTATGGACTGGAAATCAGTGATCTTGGCCCATTTCGCGCTGGCCGCGCAGATGTACTGCGCGCGCTCGCCCTCGAAGAGACCACCTATGGCTGGGCCGTTGAGATGATCCTCAAGGGCGCCCTGGCTGGATACCGCGTCGTTGAAGTTCCTGTGAGCTACTACCCGCGTATCGGAAAATCGAAGATCGGCGGTACGCTAAAGGGCACCGTCGGCGCCGCCTGGTTCATTTTCAGTTTGATAGTCTGGTATTCTTTCCAGCACGGAAAAGCCGGGACACGGCCAGCGTAGGTCCGGGTCGAAAATTTATGAAATCTTCAAACGAGACGGCGGTGGGTTCGTCAGGCAGCGACCGTGTGCTGGTAATCATGGCGAAAGCACCGAGGCCAGGCGCGGTAAAGACTCGGCTAACTCCCAGCCTTTCCCCTGAGGTTGTTACGGCTTTCTATTGCTGTCTTCTCGACGACACGCTGGCACTGGCGCGGTCATTGGGCGATGTGGAGGTTGCCATCATGTGCCCGGCCTCGGACGTAAACGAGCTGGCGCGGTTGGCAGGCAAAGAAGTGAGCGTCGTTGCGCAGGAAGGTGAAGGTCTTGCCGAAGGCCTCACTTCGGTGTTTGCGCACTTCGCAGAAGGTCATCAACGACGCACCATTGCCTTCAACAGCGATAGCCCTCACCTGCCGCGTTCTGTTCTCGAGGGCGCGTTCAAAACGCTGGCTGAACATGACGTGGTCGTGGGACCAACAGACGACGGAGGCTACTATCTCGTAGGGGCAAAGGCTTCTCATCCTGCACTTTTCGCGCGCGACGGAATGGGCACCAGCAGTGCCTTGGAAAGACTCTTATCGAGCGCACGAGCGCTTGAACTATCTGTAGGTTTCTCAGATCCTTTTTACGATATTGATGTAGCTGACGACCTGACTCGCTTGGCAAAGGAGTTGCGTCTGGCTCCGATAAGGGCGCCACGCACGGCACGGTGGCTTAAGGAGTGGGAGTTCGTGGCGGCACAATCACGGACAGGCACGGAAGAATTGTGAAGGTCACCCCCGAGTGGAGAGTATACGTACTCGGCGCCGCATTGTGCGCGGCGCTAACGATCTGCTCACGAAACTTCGGCGATAGAGGTGGACCTTACTTCATGGCGTCTTTGACGCTTGCGGGCAGCGTGTACCTCCTGGCGATCCGTGAGTTGTTCGCTACCCCAGCATTTGCCCGACGCGTTGTCGTCATTGGGCTCATCCTCGCTGCCGTGTGGAACATTGAATTTCTTCGGGTGCCCGAGGGCGCCGATGATGATATTCATCGATATGTCTGGGATGGTCGCCTGCAGAGGCTCGGCTACAACCCATATGTTGTCGTTCCCAGCGATCCCGCCGCCAAGGGGCTGCATACCCCGGAAACCCGCAACATGAACAACCCGGATTTACCGAGCCCATATCCACCGGGAGCGCTGCTGTTTTTTCGAGCAGTGACCGCGATTCAGGAGTCCACCTTTGCACTGAAAATTGCTTTCGTGATTTGCGAAGTCGCAATTGCTTTCGTGCTGCTCGATGTGTTGCGTTACAACCGGCAGGGAGCGCACGTGGTTCTGGTGTACGCATGGAGCCCATTGTTGGCCATTGAAGTGGCGGGCAACGGTCACATTGATATTGTCGGCGCGCTACTGTTGCTGGTGTCGGCCGCTGCGCTGGGGCGCCGATGGCGGGCGACTGCGGCCGTCGGATTTGGGCTGGCTGTAGCGGTGAAATTTCTGCCTATCGTACTCTTGCCCCTCTATTGGAAGCGGGTTCGCATTCGCGACGCTGCGCTGGCGGTAGTCGTGGTCGGACTCCTGTACGTGCCATTTCTTTATCACGGCCACATTCAGATGGGATCGCTTAGTACGTATGTCCAGAATTGGCGCTTTAATGGTCCTGTGTTTGCGATGCTCGACCATGTGGCGCCTCCGCAGTTGCTGGTTGCGCTTGCGGTGCTCGTTGGATTAGTGACTGCAACCTGGTTAAGAAGCGCGGCGCCCGAGTGGTCTTCTGACATATTTGCGTGGCCAATGGCAGCATCTCTTTTGTGTGCCCCCGCCGTATTCCCCTGGTATCTGCTCTGGCTGCTGCCATTTCTGAGATCGCCGTCAACGCTACTGATCACCGTCTGGACTGTGAGCATTATCCCCACTTACGTCATGTGGCACTTGCGCACACGTGGGCGTCCGTGGGGCGCGCTTCCTGGTTGGGTAATGCCGCTGGAATACGGATGCGTGGCGATCGTTGCTGCAACTATCTGGTACCGTGGAAAAGAGCCTGGGCACGCTGGTGCTCTATCAGACTAAAGAGTATAGTTTTTTTCTCTGGGATCCTGGGCAGCTTCTATTCAATTCAAAAAAGGAGACTTCCATGACTAAATCGAACCGCTGTTCGATGATTTGTCTTCTGGCTTTCGCTATGTTAGCCCTTGCTCCAAACTCGTTCGGGCAGAACCGCCCGCCGGTTCTCGAACAGATCGCCAAGGCCTATGGCCTGGATTCGTTTGGGCAAATTGACGCGATCCGCTATACGTGGAATGGTGAAATCACCGGACTCTTCAAGGCTTCTCATGTATGGGAGTGGGAGCCCAAGACCGGCAAGATTTCCTACGAAGGAAAGGATAAGGACGGCAACCCGGTCAAGGCGACCTATCTCCAGTCGCAGCTCAACAGTCAACCTGCGGATGTGAAGGACCAAATTGAGCCGTCTTTCGTGAACGATAACTATTGGCTTTTGTTCCCCCTCCATGCTTACTGGGACACCAGCGCTACCGTGACCGATCAAGGTATGCAAAAACTGCCGATAGGCAATGGGTCGGCCAAGTTGGTTTCAGTGAAGTATCCCGCGGAGGCGGGCGGTTACACACCGGGGGACACCTGGGAACTCTACGTAGGCAAAGACAACCGGGTTGAGCAATTTGTCTACCACCGCGGTGGGCCCAAGCCGCCGCAGCTCGTCACTGCGACGTGGACTGGCTACAAAAAAGCAGGGCCTCTGCTGATCTCAACCGAGCACCGCGGCACCGCCGATGGCAAGCCCCTGCACATCTTCCTTACTAACGTGTCCGTTAAGCTGACGGGATCGGATAAGTGGATCAACGCGCAATAAGTCGCGCAGGACAAGAGCTATCTCCACGTGCTCTCGCAACTGTAAAATGCACGCATTGTGATGAGAGCTAACATCGATCTCGATATTGGGCGAAAGACATTTGCGTCTGGCCTGCTACCGGAGCTGATCGCTGTGCTGCGCCGCAGCCACTCAGGGGATTTGGTCGCGGTAGTCGGTGACGAAGAAGGCGTTGCCCATGAATTGGAAACATGGTGCCGGTACACCGGGAATCCACTGCTCGAAACGACGGTCGAAGATGGGCGCTCACGGTTCGTCTTTCGGTGCGGGGCTGTTCCGGAGCCCGTAGACAATCGGCCCGTGGGCTCGCGGCTTTGGCTCTACGCAAATTTTGACTGTAACCTGCATTGCGACTATTGTTGCGTGCGGTCGTCGCCGACGGTGCCGCGACGGGAGCTAGGGCTCGCGCGGGTGCAACGGATCGCTCGTGAAGCCCCAGACCTTGGCGTCAAAGAAATCTTCGTTACCGGGGGCGAGCCGTTTCTGCTGGAAAATATCGGCGAGATTCTGGCTTGTTGCGCTGCGTCTGCGCCGACCACGGTGCTGAGCAACGGAATGCTATTCGCCGGACGACGCGTGGAAAGCCTGAGAGCGTTGCCCCGCGATCGAGTTGTCCTGCAAATCAGCTTAGACAGCCCCACACCAGAACTGCATGACCTCCATCGTGGGCGCGGCTCGTGGGCGCGAGCGCGTGAAGGGGTCCAGCGCGCACGTGCGGAAGGTTTTCGCGTGCGCCTGGCTGCCACCGTTTCCACCGATGCCGAGGCTGAACGGTTCCGTCAGTTCCTCGATGTGGAGCAGATTGCTGCAGAAGATCGAGTCATACGCCGGGTCGCTTTGCGCGGTTCCGCAGCCGAAGGTGTTGCCCTCAGCCGAGCCGATCTCGTGCCGGAAGTGACCATTACCGCTGAGGGTGTGTACTGGCATCCCGTCGGAGCACAAGATGCTGATTTGCTTGTGACGCCTGACGTTTTTCCCCTGTCCGAGGCGTTCGCTGCGGTTCGCCGCGCATTCGACCGCGAACGCGAACACGCGAATAGGCTGGCAAGAATCTTTAACTGCGCATGAGTGTTCTCAGAGGGAACCAGACCCAGTTCACCTCATCTCTCAAGCCGACTTGGGCAACGACTGGTTGAAGAATCCCTGTTGGGCCGCGGCTTGCCGCAATGCGACGTAACCATCGAGATGAGGCGGCAGCCAACGCTGAAGTCCCTCAGCGTCGAGAATCACGCGATGAGCGGGGTTGTCGTAGCTCATCGCCGACAGGGCATCGGCGAACCGCCGCTCCAACTCAGGGTCAAGATCAGGCCGTGCCGTGAACATGCAATGGTTATAGACAGGAGAGGACCACACCTCACGAAGGCTGCCTTCAGGCACCAGGCGCTCGCTGCGAACCGTGTTCCAGAAGGGGCTGCCGATCGCGCCAGCGTCGGCTCGCCCATCGAGGACGGCCCGCACGGCTTCAACTTCGCTGGTCCCGGTATCGCCATGTTTGCCTAGGTCACTGTCGAAGCGCAGCGTGCGGTAGTCCCTGCCCTCGCGCAGGCCTTGCTGCTCCAAAAAGTGAACGGGCAGGATGGCTGCGTGTCCGCTGTCACGGCTGCCCAGTGCAAGCGTTCGATTTTTTAGATCAGCGAGCGTAGAAATAGGACCTCCGCTAGCGGCGACAATCTTGGTCATCCAGCCGAGATCGGTGTCGCGCATGGCAACCGCGCGGCAGGAGTGACCGCTCAACTCATCCGCTTGTAGGTAGGCAAGGTTTGTGTTCCAGGCGATATCGATACGCGGCAGGGCATCGTCCGGTTGGGCGAGGAGCGCAATGACCTGCGCCTCGTAGCTCTGAAAGAGTACGACCTCAACGGACAGATGCGCTTCCTCCTGAAAATAGCCCCGCATCCCCTCCCAAATCGTAACCACCTTCGGATTGTATGCAACAGCTCCCACCCAGATCGTTTTGCCCATAAGCCTCCACGGTTCCTTTCAGCGGCGTTTCAGAAGAGCGGTATTCCCAACAGCGACTTCCCGATGAACTCGCGCAGAACATCGCCCGTCGGTGCCATCACAGCGCCAGCGTGCGCATCGCGGAACAGGCGTTCGATATTCAAATGCTTTGAGAACGCCGCACCGCCGCAAACGCGCATTGCCGCTGAGGTAACGCTGATAGCGGCCTCACCTCCAGCCGCTTTGCTCTCAAGCACGCGCAGCATCGTGGTCTCGCTCGGCGATTCAAGATGGTCGATCAAATCGTCGATGCGCGCCGACAGCCCATCGGTGTCAATCTGCATCGTCGCGAGTTGCGCGCGTAGGGTAGGCAGGCTCTCGCCGAGGCTCTGGCCGAGATGCTCGAACTTAGCGTTCTTGAGGTGCGACACAGTTCCAGCGACTGCCGCTCGGCACAATCCCAACGCTACAGCTGCAGTCCCCAAACAGAAAAGCGGGAGCACCACGTTTAGCATGGCCGGAAAGCCCGCGCCGTCATCCGTAAGCTGAAAATCGGATGGCACTTGGCAGTCGTCCAGCGCAATCGGCGCAGAGGCGTTGGCCCGAAGTCCCAGACCGTCCCAGGGCCCCGCAACTGAAAGGCCGGGCGTGTCCGCTCCAAGGAGATAAAGGGTCGAATCGGTAGGTCCCGCCCCTTCAGGGGCCAGCGCAGAAACGACATAGCTGTGCGCATGACCCGCGCTGGTCACCCACGATTTCTTGGCGCTTATGCGCACGCCGTTACCATTCCGATGTGCGCGGGATATAGGCGCCCAGAAATGACTGCGCGAGCCGGCTTCACTGAAAGCGAGAGTGGATAAATGGCGGCCCGCACCAATCTCCTGCAGTATGGGCGTGAGTGCCCGAGCCGCGCCCGGACGCGCTGCCGACATAATGGCCGCGCCGAGGATGTGCATCAGATAGACCATGGCGACAGAAGCGTCTGCCTCGGCGAGCGTCGCCGTCACGACGGCAAACGTACGGGGACCTAAACCTGAACCGCCACAATCTACGGGTAGCAATAGCCCAAGCAGTCCAGACTCACCAAGGGCCTCGATGGCGTTGGTGGAAAACTGTCCGGCCTTATCATTTTGTCCTGCGGATGGCGCCAGCACGTGACTTGCGATCTCGCGGGCTTTCAAAACTGCCGCGTCATGAGTCATGATCCCACCTATCATCTGTAAATAAACTGGATCGAACCAAAATTGTCGCCGGGATGCGCGGACGTGTCAAACAGTCTCTGGCGTTTTGTCAGGTTCCCAAATACACAGTGACGAATTCATGCGTCGACGATCGATCATGTGTATAACCGATCTAAATTAAATGACTTCATTGGTTCCGATGGCAAGATTGAGCGCCCTGAGCATGTAAAAACCCTGTGAAAACGCGCATCCCGACATCCGCACCCTGGTCGACCGCTCGCCTCCTGAGCACGCAGGGCCGTTCAGACCTCTGCCAATATTCGTGAAGGCGACCTCAAGATTCCGATTGAACGGAGGGATTACTCACGATCAAGCCTGTGGGGTTAGGACCTCCTTGATTATTTTCCGAAGGGGGTCTATCCCAGAATCTAAATTAGAACCACTAACGAAGGTTTCGGCGCAGATACCAGGTATCGAAAGGCCGATTTGAAAGCTCGGAGCATAGGTCTAGCCTCGCCCCGCAGGGGTATTTTTCAATTTCAAAACCTATTCCATTGATAATGGGATGTTTACAGATGGATACTGAATCCCTCTCCCTCCGCCGACACGGGCGGAAAACAGCGGAAATTCCCCAAAAGCCGGGCTTATCCATGAGCATTTTCCACTGTTAGAGAAACTTGCTTTGGGGGCATCACCCGCTGGCGGATCGCAATTCCGATATAGTCGCTCTTGTTCGTCTTCACGTACGGCTTTACAGATGCATTGGGGCTGTCAAGAGGTTTGATGGGTTTATTTACTAGTCATGTGGCAAAACGTGATTGCGTGATGTCGCTCTTGGGGGTTCTGAAAATCAAACGAGCCATCCTGCTCCCGGGCAAATTCTCATTTATAAGTCCGATCCAAGCGCCAAGCATGCTGGCAATCAGCACGAGGCTGCTCAGACAGAGTGACTGCGCATTTATCGATCATCGCACACCCGTAAGCTGCAAGCGACAAAACGGCTTCCCGGACACTTGCCCTCCGGTCAGTAACGAGAAGTTGGCCTAAAGTCAATAAACTTCCCGGGTGGCATGTCGACGGCCCAAAGTCGTGCCCACAAAGACTATGTGCATAAGCGATACGCCTTGCTGTGCCAAATATGGTTCGGTGGTATAGAACTCTGAGTAGCCAAGTGCGCAATTTCGAGAAAATCCGAATGGAATTCCAGGACATACTCGGCAAGCCCATTCGCGAACTCGGGCTCAAACTCGAGGGTTCTCCGCTCGAACGATTCGTTCGGCAGCTTTATCGCGAACTGGAAGCCAAGGGCATCCACAAGTTCCGTCCGCTTTGTTATCTCACCGATGAATGGGGATGTCCCTCTGGCGAGCCCGTCATCGGCATTCCATTCTATCTGGCCAACCCGGACCTGGCACAGCTTGAGCGCGATATGAACGACCTTGAAGACGCTCGCGAGATCATGATGTACATGCGTCATGAGGCCGGACACGCATTCAATTACGCGTACCAGCTATACAAGTCGGCAGAGTGGCGCGATCTCTTCGGTCCGTTTCGGCGCGCATACCGCGATAATTACCGTCCGATACCGTTCTCGCGGAAGTATGTTCGCCACATGGCCGGGTGGTACGCGCAGAAGCACCCGGATGAAGATTTTGCAGAAACATTTGCGGTCTGGCTCACGCCTCGCTCGCAATGGCGGGAGCGCTACAAAGGTTGGGGTGCGCTGGCCAAGCTCCAATACGTCGATCGTACGGCGCGAAAAGTCGGAGATCTCGAACCGCTCCGGCGTCGCGGCCGCACGGACATCACCGTCGATGAGATGGAATCGACGGTCGGTGAGTTCTATCGTCTCAGTCTGCCGGAGGAGATTCCGGTGCAGGAACTCGCGCTGGATACCGACTTGGCGGACATCTTCAATATCTCCCGCAAGCGACATAAGGGCGTTCGACCTGCCCAGGACATGTTGCGTCAGCATCGTAAACCAATTGTCGACAAGGTCGCGTATTGGAGCGGTGTGCAACGTCCGATCGTCAAGCGACTTGTGGAGGCCATCTGTAAGCGTGTTGAGGACCTGGGTCTGCTCGTGGATGTTCGACATGAGTCCGAGTACCTCACGGAGTTCACGGTGTACACAACCGCACTCTCGATGAATTACCTGGTCCGTGGAAAGTTCATTCATCCCTGAGGCGTGCTGGCAGCTGCCGTCGCTTGAATTGGAGGTTGCATGACTGGAACGAAGTTGAAAGTCACCGTGTTGTATGACTTGTGGGAAGAAGAACCCGCCGAAGTCCAGGAGGAAGTTCCTGCACCGCGCAAGCGCAAGGGGCAAACGAAGCGCAAGAAGAAGCCGGTAAAGGAAGACCGCGAACAGATCTTCGAAGCCTTGGAGAAGCTCGGTCATGAGCCGTCGTATTACGTTCTCGACGGCCGCCCGCAATCACTGGTCGGGCTCACCAAATGTGGCGCGGATCTCATCTTCAACCTCACGGAATCCTATGCAGGCGATGACACCAAGGAGATGCACGTCACTGCATTTCTTGACATGATCGATATCCCCTACACTGGCTCGGGACCGCACGCGCACACTCTTGCGCAGGACAAAGCGATCGCGAAGAAGATGTTCGCTTTTTATGGGATTCAGTCGCCCTACTTCGCAACATCGTATCGCGGCACCATCGACCACGCACATGACATCTCGTTCCCGCTCATCGTGAAACCCACCTCCGAAGATGGATCCATTGGAATCGATGCCGCTGCCGTAGTTACCAGTGTGAAGGAGTTGATGGAGCGCGTCGCCTATATCCAGACGGAATTCAATTCTCCTGCGTTGATCGAGGAGTACATCGAAGGACGCGAGATCTACGCTTCCATCCTCGGCAGTTACGAGAACGCACATGCACTTCCGCTGGTGGAACTTGATCTTTCGAAGCTTCCGAAGGGCGTGCCCAGGATCGCCAGCCAAGATGTGAAATTCGAGAAAGACACGGAAGCCTATAAGCTTACGAAATCGGCGATCGCCGAAGACCTCGATGAGGAGACCGCAACCAAGCTCACTGAGATCGCGATCAAGGCCTATCGCGCCGTCAAGCTTCGCGATTATGGCCGCATTGACATGCGGTTATCGAAGAAGGGCGAGGTTTATGTCATCGAAGCGAATCCGAACCCGTGGCTCTCCAGCGGACAAGAGTTTGCCATGGCCGCGAAAAAATCCGGCCTCTCCTATACCCAAATGATCGCGGAAATCTTGGACCTCGCGATGGCTCGGCACGCGTGAGGGATGGCAAAAAGTTCAGCTGGCGGCGCACGGGTCTACTTGAATGGGAGGATACGAAGGGCACACCAAAAACGAAAACCGCTTGGAGACGATTGACAAGAGACGGTTGGATTACCGGTAAACCGTCAGGAACGACTTGGTCACTGACCAATCACACGTTAACTGGCCGAGAACTAACATCAAGGTCGCAAACAGTGTCTAATCGCGAGTTCCTAAATGTCCCGCAAGATATTGCTAACTATGACCGACCGCGTCTCTCGAAGGTGGTGGGGGTATATAAGTGATTGTTGAATACAAGAGCAGAGCCGACGCGTTGCAACCTCCACTAATTGTTCGGAAGTTGCGTTGAATTCCATCCTCCCCCAAGCGCCATCTGAAGTTGTGCGCTGGCCACGATGCGTTGAGTTACTAGTGATGCCGCCGTGCGCTCATTGGCCAGCTCCAGAGTTTGGTTCGTCAGCACCTCGAGGTAGGGAGCCAATCCGCGTTTGTAGCGGAGCGTGGAAAGTTCCGTACTTCGTTTCGCCGAGTTGACCGCGCGTCCCGTTACAGTTGCTTCCTCTTCGAGCACACGCAGCGCGGAGAGTTGGTCTTCGACATCACGAAACGCTGAAAGCACCTGCTGCCGGTAAAGCGCCGTGGCTTGTTCGCGCTGGGCGACCGCAAAGTCGACCTGCGCCCTCCTGCGACCAGCATCATAGAGGATCTCGCTCACAGTTGGCCCGGCGTTCCATGTAGCGCTTCCCGCCTTGAAAAGCTGGCCGATCTGATCACTTTCTACTCCGCCGCTCGCACCCAGTACGATACTGGGATAGTATGCAGACTTCGCAACCCCGATTAGGGCGTTCGCTGACGCGACTCGCCGCTCCGCGCCCGCGATGTCCGGACGACGCTCGAGTAACTCTGACGGAATGCCAGTAGGCACACTGGGCGGATCACCAGCCAATGGTCTGTCGGCGATATGGAAGTTTGTGGCGGGTTCCGCAACGAGCACTGCAATCGCATGCTCATATACCGCACGCTGCACGCCAAGGTCGATCAACTGCGCCTGCGTCTGTTCAAGTTGGGTCTGCGCCTGCTCTACATCGCTCTCTGAAGCCAGACCTCCCTTCAGCCGATACTGGGTGAGCTGCAAGGACTGCTGGTAGGAGTCGAGCGTCGACCGAAGCAGTTGTGCCTGCAGGTCAAGCCCACGAAGTTGAAAGAAGGTGACAGCCAGCATCCCTTGCAGACTCAGGCGCGTGTTTGCGAGATCGGCGGCGGTGGCTTGGGCGGTGGCAGCGCTCGACTCTATCTGCCTGCGAATGCCTCCCCAAAAGTCGGGCTCCCAGGAGATGTTCAGCGGAATCAAGAAATCCCAATAATTCGTTGGTAAGCCTGACGTGTGCAGCGGCTTAGTGTCGGAGATGCGGTTCCGGTTCGCCGAGGCGCCAATTGATACGGTTGGGTACAGCGATGACTTATTCTCCCGCACCAGATCATGCGCCTGCTCGTAGGCGTGTAGCGCCGCCGCGATGTTCTGGTTTGCCGTCGCGCAGCGCTGCTCCAGATCATTTAGCTCCGCGTCCTGGTAGATGGCCCACCAATCTCCTCGGTTGGCGGTGTCGTTGGGGCTAGCCGCCGACCAGGTGCCGTTGTGGCCGTTGTCGCTATAAGCAGGCGGCGCCGGCATCGTCGGCGCTCTGTAATTCGGACCGACCTTACATCCGCCGATCGCCAGGACAGCAAGCAGCGCACCTGCCATTCGAAAGCCTTGCGCTCTCATTGTTGTGCTCCCGCCTGCTGATTCGGAGTCACGACGCGGACCTTCTCGCCGTCGGTCAACGAGTCCGGCGGATTGGTGATGACGCCTTGGCCAGGCTGTAGTCCAGCAAGGATCTCCACCGTCGTGCCGAAATCACGGCCTGCGGACACACGGGCTAAGTGCGCGATATTATTCGCATCCACGGTCGCGACGTGCAGTCCGTCTGGTTCCAGAATCAGCGCGCTGACCGGCACGATAAGTGCTGGCACCGCGCTCGATGTATGCAGATGGACCTCCGTATAGCTACCGGGCAGAAGTTCGCCCGACGAATTTCTTACATCCACTTCGGCGAGCAGGGTGCGCGTCGCGGGATCCACAGCATTCGACGTTCGCACCAGCTTGCCTTCAAACTTGCGCCCTGGATACTGCGGCAGCGTCAGTGTCGCAATAACGCCGTTCTTCGCATCAGGAGCATAGATCTGTGGCATATTGACGAACACGCGCAACGTGCTGATCGCAGACAAGTCGAAGATCTCCCGGTTTCCAATAACCGTACCCGCGCCGGCAGTTGTCGTGCTGCCTGTCGCTGTAATCAGTTGGCCGATGTCGATATTGCGGGTAGTGATCACTCCATCGAAGGGAGCTACGATACGTTCGAACGACTGTAGTTCTTCCAGCCGGCGCACGTTCGCTACCGCGGAGTTTACCTGGGTGGCAGTCGCTTTCAATTGCGTTACCGCATTGTCCGTGTCTTGTTGCGAAACCGCGTTATTACCGATGAGATCTTGGTAGCGGCCAGCCGTCGTCTTCGCGAGCGCGGCGTTGCTCTGCGCGGTTGCCAGATCCGCCCTCGCTTGCTCTAGTTGCTGGTCTAACTCCGGCGTCTCGATGATCGCAAGCAGCTCGCCCTTGCTCACATGCGAGCCGATGTCGTGGTACCAGGCCTTCACATAACCCGTCGTTCGCGCGTAGATCGGCGCAAGTGTGAATGCCTGCATGTTGCCCGGAAGTACAATCTCTTGCGCGCTCTGTTGCAGTACTGGCCGCTCCACGGACACAGCGGGCGCCGCGACTGTATCCGTGTACTTCGCGAGGACGGTGCCTGCATGCTGACGCTGGATGATGCCGACGATGGCGAGAACGGCAGTTACAATAGCGACGATGAACACAGGCGTCAGAACCGATCTACGCGAGACTTTCGGCGGTCGCTCATGCTTCAGCACTTCCCGCACGTGGCTTGAAGGTTGTTTTGATTGTTCTTCGACACTCATCGCGCTTTCTCCATGTGCACCATAGGCGTGTTGTTCAGTGGAATGCTTCGGTATCTGGTCACGCATCGGTGGGCCTCATTCTGGATACATTTCGATTGGAGGATCATTGCGGTGCATGAGAGAAAAAAAGACGGGAACGAAGGTCAGCGTTCCGAAGGTCGCCAGCAGCAGACCGCCAATAACAGCGCGGCCCAGTGGAGCGTTCTGCTCGCCGCCATCTCCCAGCCCCAGAGCCATCGGCACCATGCCAATCATCATCGCCAGCGCCGTCATGATTACTGGGCGGAAGCGAGTAAAGCCCGCAGAGAGCGCAGCATCCGCGGCATTCAGTCCGGCCTCCATCTGCTCCTTCGCGAAGCTGACCACGAGGATCGAGTTCGCCGTAGCCACGCCTACGCACATGATCGCGCCGGTCAGCGCGGGAACACTGATATGCGTTCCTGTTAGGAACAGGAGCCAGACAATCCCGGCCAGTGCGCCCGGCAGCGCTGCAATGATGATGAACGGGTCCAGCCAACTCTGGAAGTTCACCACAATCAGAGCGTAGACCAGGATGATCGAAAAGAGCAGACCAGAGACCAATCCGACGAAGGAGGTGTGCATCGTCTGGACTTGTCCGCGGACAAAGATTTCGGATCCGCGCGGCAGCTTGCTCTTGTTGTCTTTCACCACCTGGTCGATCCTGCGTGCAACGTTCGCCAGGTCAGTGCCTTCAACCGAACCGTAGATGTCGATGACCGGACGTGCGTTGTAGTGGCTGACGGTACCTTGCTCTACGCCACGATCGATCGATGCAATATTGCCGAGGATCTGCGGTTGCTGGCCCGAGCCGTTGACGGCAATCGGGAAGTTCTGAAGCTGTTGCAGGTTCTGTACGTCATACTGCGGCGTCTGCACAGCGATGTTGTAGCTGACATGATTCTCCGGGTTGAGATAGAACGTCGGCGACGTCTGAAAGCTGCCGCTCAAACTGGTCAGCACAACGTTGGCCACGTCGTGCTGACTGTAGCCAACCTGCTGTGCACGCGTGCGGTCGACATTTACCGTCCAGTCCAGCAGATTGAAGGGTTGCTGGATTCGCAGGTCGGTTGTGCCCGGAATATGACTGATTTGCTGCATCATATGCTCAGCCAGATCGTGGTCCTGCTCGACTGCATTCCCCACCACCTGCACGTCGATCTGCGCTGGCAAGCCGAAGTTCAGGATCTGGCTCACCATGTCCGTGGGGAGGTAGTAGAACTCCGTACCCGGAAACTGCCGCGTCAGCTTCTCACGCAGATCATGCGTGTATTCGTCAGTGGGTCGATGTTTTTCCGCCAGCGTTACCAGAATATCTGCGTCAGCCGTACCCACGGTCGCCGAGTTCGAGTAGGAAAGATTCAGGCCTGAGTATGGAACGCCGATGTTATCGATGATCGTTCCTATCTCCGCCTGCGGAACCTCCTGACGAATTACGTCCTCGACCTGGTCACATATCCGGGCCGTATCTTCAATGCGCGTGCCGGTGTGCGCACGCACATGAAGCTTGAACTGGCCGCCGTCCACAGACGGGAAGAAGTCCTGGCCCAGCCATGGATAGAGAAGAGCGATCGACCCAACCCAGAACGCGACGACCGCCATCAGGAAGACCGCGCGATACTCCATAAAGAAGCCCAGAGCACCGTAGTACCAGGTGCGCAGCCTTTCAAAGTAGTGCTCGAAGGTAATCTGGAAGCGAATGAATGGGTTGCGGCTCGTCTTCGCTTGGTCTATGCGGTCGTGCTCATGTCCCTTCAGCAGGTACTTCGCCATGGTAGGCACGATAGTTCGCGAGAGAAAGTAAGACGCAAGCATCGCGAAGACGACCGCCTCGGCCAGGGGAACGAAGAGATACCGTGCGACCCCGCCAAGGAAAAACATCGGCACAAACACGATGCAGATGGAGAGGGTCGAAACGAAGGCTGGTACTGCGATCTGTGAAGCTCCGGTCAGAATTGCGTCTTCCACCTGTTTCCCTTCTTCCAGGTTACGGTTGATGTTCTCGATCTCGACCGTCGCGTCGTCGACAAGGATGCCGACCGCCAGCGCGAGGCCACCGAGGGTCATAATGTTGATCGTCTCGCCGAGCGCCGCCAGCATCAGAAGCGAGCAGACGATGGACAAGGGGATCGAAACCGCGATGATAAGTGTCGAGCGCCAGCTTCCGAGAAAGATAAGGATCATCGCTGCCGTCAGACAAGCTGCGATGATTGCCTCACGCACTACTCCACTGATTGCCGCACGTACAAAGATCGACTGGTCCGCGATTGGCGTGATCCGCAAAGCAGGGGGTAACTGGGCCAGAATCGACGGCAACTGTGCGCGCACGTTTGCAATGATGTCCAGCGTCGAGGAATTGCCGGTCTTCTGGACACTTAACAAGGAAGACCTTTGTCCGTCCACACGCACTATGTTCGTCTGCGGTGGAAATCCGTCGCGAACGTTGCCGATATCGCGAATATAGATGGTGGCACCGTTCACGGTCTTGATCGGCAGATCATTCAGTGCCGCGATCGAGATTGGTGCGCTATTTGTCTGCACCGGGTAGTCAATGTGGCCCATTTTCATGTCGCCGGCCGGCAGGATGATGTTCTGCGCGTTCACGGCATTGACGACATCTGACGACGAAAGCCCATATGCCTGCAGCTTGGGTGTATCGATATCAACCTGTACTTGCCGCTGCTTGCCGCCGTAAGGAAACGCCAGCGAGGCGCCTTGCACGGTCGCGAGCTGAGTACGCACAAAGTTCTGTCCGAAGTCGTTCAGTTGCTGTTCGGTCAAACCATCGCCGGAGAGTCCCAGTTGCAATACCGGCACGCTGGAGGCACTGTACTGAATCACCAGCGGGGGAGTCGTTCCCTGCGGATACTGGCGCAGTGCCGTCTGTGAGATTGCCGTGACCTGCGCTACCGCCTGAGAGATGTTGACAGTCGGACGGAAGAATATTTTTGTCACAGAGATGCCGTTTAGCGTCTGCGACTCTGAGTGCTCAATGTCGTTGACCGTCGTCGTGAGGCTACGCTCGTATGGCAGTATGATCCGATCACTTAGCTGCTGAGGCGACATGCCCGCATAGTTCCAGATGACGGAGACGACGGGGATGTCGATATTCGGAAAGATATCGACGGGTGTCCTTAGTATGACCACCGGGCCAACGATGAAGAGCAGCAGGCACAACACAACGAAGGTGTAGGGTCTACTAAGTGCGAGACGGACGATCCACATCGTGACTCCTTTGGTATGTATCCTCTACGAGGCGATCGGGCACAACTGCACCGTTGCCGGAACATCTTGTATCAAAGGCATTTTGCTTTGCGCGTTATGCAAAATTTTGATACTAAACCTGTAGTTCAGTATTTAGACGACATCGAACCCTCCGGGGACTCAAAGATGCTTCGGGTCCTGCTCGTGGCTCGACACTTTCCGTTTTATTTTCTCGCAGTCCTGGCTGGGCCGTCTTAGCCCGCCGAAGATAGCCTCGATCATCGCCTCCGACTCGTGATCGTTAAGCGAGCCGTGTCCGGCAAGCAGCCGAAAGACCATCGGGCCGTAGATCAAGTCGAGTACTATCTCCCCATCGATTTCTTTGCGAATCTCGCCACGGTCGACGCCGCGACGCCACATCACGCGCGCCGCATCACGCCTCACATACAGAAATCGTTCCCGAAACAGCGCCAGAAACCCAGGGTTGCTCTGGCCTTCCGCAATGAACTGGCAGAATAACCGTCCAAGTGGGGATTTGTAGAAGGCGGTCAACGATTTCAATTGCACGGTAAAATCCATCTCCGCAGACCCTGTATCCGGCATTGCGACCCGCTCTGTCATGCCTCCCAGATAAGCATCGAGCGCCACCATTCTCTTGTTCGGCCACCATTTATAGATTGTCGCTTTGCTCACGCCAGCTCGCCGGGCGATTGCGTCCGCAGTAACCTCGCGCAGTGGTTTGAGCTCCAGCAGGTCAAGTGTTGCCTTCAAAATCGATGCTTCCGCCTCCAGGCTTCGATGTCGTCCGCGAATCCTCGGCTCATTCATGGATGGAGTCTCGCGATTGCTGCAAGTGGCTATTCCTTATCAAATAGAGTGTTCCCGCCACTGGTTCCTTCCAAATCTCGTTACCATGTCAGTCGAAGGCTGCCGCAATTAAGACTTCTACTGGAAAATAATCTGTACGTCTTTCTCTAATCTAAACTGTACATCCGGTACACATAATCGTACACAGAGAAAATATCAGAAGCTTGAGTTCATCTCCGTTCACATGGCACAGCTTGCACAGGTCCGCCGAAGGTCGTGAGGCGCGAGGTGATCGAGCTGCTGAGATTCTCTCTCTCTCGAGATCGCTTACGATCTATACACTATTGATTCAATAGAGGAAAAAACCGCATGGCGGCTTCGGACAAACAATATGCTTTCGCACCTACTGTCGCGACGCAAAATGAATCACCGAACCAAACCACCCGGCGCGACTTCTTGCAAGGATCTCTCGCCGTCGCTGGTACAGTGCTCGCCTCCTCGGTTGGCGCTCCTGTTGCATCGGCGGAATCAAAACCGAAACGTCCGAACCTCGTCTTCTTCCTCGGCGAGGGTCAACGCGCCGATGCGCTTTCCATCGCAGGCAATCCGATCCTGAAGACACCGAATCATGACCGGATTGGCCGCGAAGGTATGCGTTTTCGAAATGCCTTCTGCACAAATGCCCTCTGCGCACCGGCACGTGCGGTGGCGCTCACCGGCATGTACTCCAACTCCACAGGAGCGCTATCCAACGAACACCTAAATGTTCCCTTGCCCTCTGACATTCCAATCTTCACCGACATTCTTCGCGAGGCTGGCTACGAGGTGGCCATCCTGGGCAAAGTGCACATTTGTAACGGCGTCGAAGAGCGCTATTGGGACTATTACTTCGGACACAATGATCCGGGCAACAATTATGTCAATCCCTTCTTCAAGGAGGGGCGCAAGGGCACAATCGGACCCGAGAAGCAGTATCACAACGTCTATCCCGACGACATCACTGTCGACCGTGCGCTGGCATGGCTAGAGGAAGACCGGGGCGATAAGCCCTTCTGCCTGCTGGTCTGGTTTGTCGCACCGCACGAACCTTTTTTCCGGCCGCGACGTCATCTCGACCTGTATCGCGACACCGTGATTCCGAAACCTGCGACCTTCGATGATGATCTGAAGGGTTATCCAGGGAAACCGAAGAGCTTTGCGGCAGCTGAGAACAAGATCGGCACAACGCCGTCGCATACTGCCTGCTCATCGCTGGAAGGAGTGGTAAAGGACTACTATGCCGGATTGGTAGCAGTGGATGAAAATATTGGTCGCGTTCTCAGCTATCTTGAAAATAAGAACATCCTTGAGGAGACGGCCATCGTTCATAGCTCCGATCATGGATTCTTCCTCGGTGAATGGAGGCTCTTCGACAAGCGCCTGATGCACGAGCCGTCGATACGTGTGCCGCTGATGGTGCGCTATCCGAAGCGCGTTCCTGCGGGGACTGTCCGCGATGAGATGGTTCTCGATACCGACATCGCACCAACCTTCCTCGACCTTGCCGGCGTACCAATTCCTGCGCATATGCAGGGTAAGAGCGTCCTGCCTCTGGCGAAGGCACCCGATCCGTCATTCCGCAAAGAATGGTACTACGAGTACTTCGAGTGGCCGAATCCCGAGGCTGTGCGCCCTTGCCGTGGCATCCGCACCGAGCAGTACAAACTGATCCACTATGTTATGGAGCCTCGGGAGTTTGAGATCTACGACCTACGTGCCGATCCAATGGAAACACAAAATCTTTACGGAAAGCCAGAGTATGTGGCGCTTCAGAAGCATCTTCTGAAGCACCTTGAGGCCCTAGGTGCAAACATCCCGGCGCGGAAAAAGCCAGTGCACGCCTAACCCATCTCTACTTTGCGATGGGCGCGTGGAGACAGGGCCCGAAGAGCGCTTCGCGCATAATGCCGCTCGCTGGCGAGCACGTCACGACAGAGAGCAGGCGACGTGACACTTACCTGCGCGCAGCACGGAGAGACGAGCACGAAAGAGACCTATGGCACTAAGGCGGTCATTTTGAGTTGCTCGCGTATCAGTCTTGACGATGACAGGTGACCGTCCGGATCCATGGTGAGCACGACTACCCAGTCAAAAACGTCGTCCGGCCATTTGCCGTTCGGCAAGAGTTTTTCCGGTGAAGCTCCGAACGCGGTGAGGAGAGCGGGCATGTCACCATGACGCCACGCGATCAGCAGGTGTTGGCCGTGAGCTTCTGTTTTCAATTCATGAAGAAGTGCCTCAGAATCTTTTGTTCCTATTTTGGCGTGTAGAGGAAGTCCGGTTGCTTTGCTGAGCGGCTCAAGGTGAAGAGATTCCAAGTAGGAAAAGAGCCATACTTTCTGCGCATACAGGCGGCCTCCGCCGCGGGTATGGCAAACATATATAAACCAAATCAGTTCCAAATGGGGCTACTCAACTCAGCGAGCACCCTGGCGATTTATCGCCAATTGACGGGGGTCGTGGGCAGCAACCTCAGAATGTTAGTTTGATGCCAAATTGCACTAAGCGTGGATTGTTCACGGTTGAATTGACGGAACCGAACCCGACCGCGCTTACATCGTTAACCGGCAAACCGTACTGTGTGTGATTGAAAAGGTTGAAGAACTCCGCGCGGAAATTCAAGCCCATCTCTCGAGGCAGCCCGAACTGTTTGATCACGGAGAAGTCCGTGTTGACGAAATCAGGCCCAATAGCTGGGACGCGCGACGCATTTCCCAACTGCCCGACGGGCGGCGCAACAAAGCAGGAGGCGTTGATCCACTGTAGCTGCCCGTGGTTCGCGTTGTGGGTGTTGCAACCGGCGATCAGGTTAGGCCGGTTCCAGTTGTTTCCGTTGCCGCCGTTCTGGAAGTAGGAGCCGGACTGGTTATTACTGTCGATCAATGGAACGGGAAATCCCGAAGAGATTCTTTCGATAAGAGTCAATTGGAAGCCGCCAAGAAGGGTGTTCGTCATGTTGCCCCAATCGCTGCCGAACTGCTTTCCATGGCCGAACGGCAAATCGTAAATGACACTGCCCGTGAAGCTGTTATTCAGATTGATCTGCGATAAGGCCCAATCCAGCGTTTGCCAGTTGGGAAGGGGGAAAAACGGTGCGCTCAGCAGAGAGCCTAAACCGTCGGATAACCCGTTGTCATAGGTATGAGAGTAGGTGTAAGCAAACAGAGCGTAGAGGCCGTACTTCGTTGTCTTGGTCTCTGCTTTGATTTGAAGCGAGTCATAGTTCGTCTTGCCTACATCACCGAACAGCGAAATGACTGAGTACGTAGTGTAAGGCGGTAAGTACGGCGCCCACCGGGAAGACAACCGAGCGTGTAGTTGGCTACCGCGCCGCATGCGACGGACTTGAGGTGTTGAGATTATTCCCGGCCACCAGGATGTGGGTGCCGCGGGAACCGGCATAGCCGGCGGTCAGTACAAGGTTGCCGACCAACTGGCGCTCGACGTTCACGTTCCATTGCTGGACTCGGCCTAGCTTGAAGTCCGTGGGCTGGGTATAGAACGAGCCCGTAAATGTGCCGACAGTAGGCGGCGCAGGAATGGCCTGAAATCCGCTGGAGAGACTAAGGCCCGAGGGGGTTTGTCCGAGCACGGTGGCGCAGTACGAGGTCGCAAAGGCGCAGCCGGCGAAGGGGAAGGCATCGGATTCGCCCAGGAAGGGCGGGTTCTGCCACAGACCCTGGGCGCCCTGGCTCCAGGCAGAGTCGTGGAAGAAGGCGTAACCGCCGCGGAGCACTGTCTTGTCGCTGCCAAAGACCTTCCAACTCGCGCCAACGCGCGGTTCGAGGGCTGTCCAATCCCTGTTGACGCCAGCCGACCCACTCACCCCATTTTGATTGGCAACGAGAAGCTGTCCAGTGGCGGGAACGTAGTTGGCCAAGTCGTCCGTGGGCTTCGGTGATCGGAGTGGTCATATCCCAGGCCAGGCCAAGATTGAGCGTGAGAGAGGGTGTGACCCTCCAATTGTCTTCGACGAAAGGACGCCAGATTGTCCAGCGGCGGCCGGTGACGGGGCCATCGAACGTCTGGTCATGAATGGCCAGGCCAGTGAGGCCGAGCAAAAAATCGGCCTGCGGATTGCCGCCGATGTTCGCGCTGTTGAGGCCGGTAAAGTTACCGCCGTTGCCGATAATCCAGAAGCCATCCTGGAAAGCCTCAGTGCCCACGTTCATTTGGTTGCGCCGGAAGTCGAGTCCCACCCTGAAGTCGTGCTTATGACGAATGAGTTCGAGGGAGTCTCTGAAAGAGAAGATGTTCGTTCCACCCTGGAACGGAGAGTAGCCGCGATCGCCGATGGCCCAATAGTTGCCTGCGACTATCGTGGAGACTAAGCCGCAACTGTATGCCCCATGCGCGCAAGTAGCAGGGGTGCCGGAGCATCCCAGGTTGGCGTTCGGAACACCGCCGGGCACGATGTTGGCGGAGGCGCAAGTCCCCGTGCCTTGCGAAGTGATGTAGTCGAAGATGCGGTTGTAGCCAAAGCTGGCCTGGTTGACCATGTTGGCGGAGAACACATGGGTCTCGCCGAGCCCGACGTTGCGAGCATGGTTGATGATGTGCTGATTGCTACCGAACGCATTAGCTTCGGCAAATCCAGGTGAGCCGCCCGGCACATAGGAGAACGCCTGCTCGTAGCTGAAACGGCCGAAGAGACTGTCCTTGTCGAAAAGCGTGTAGTCCAGGCGGGTATCGAACTTAGTGTCGTTCAGTTGGCGCACGGGGGTATTGACGTAGTTGTAGCCGGCGCTCGCATTGTTGGCGTTCGGCGCGGGATACAGGTTCATCATGGCCTGTCCAATGTTGTTGATCAGGCCGGAAGGAATCTTGTTACAGGGAATCCCATGAGCCTGGCTTCCGTCGGGATTCGAAGGGAGAGGATTCCCCGCGCCATTGCACTGGAAATAGATATTTGGAAAGATGTTCGGGTTTGTGGACGCGCCAATCATGTTCGGGTTGACGATGGCGAGACCGCTGACGGGATTACCGAATGGGTCGTGAGAGAAGTCGCCAGTGCGCATGGCCAGCGAAGGCACCAGACCCGTAAACGGAATGCCATGGAGTTGATACTTCTGTTCGCCATCGACGAAGAAAAAGAGCTTGTTCTTGAGAATGGGTCCGCCGACCGAGCCTCCAAACTGGTTCAGGTTGAACTTCTCCACTGAACTGGAAAAGTAACTCTTCGCATCGAGATCCGTATTGCGCAAAAATTCGTAGAGAGACCCATGAAAGTTGTTGGTACCGGATTTTGTCGTGACCAACACGGTGGGTCCCGCCCGGGTCCCGTATTCGGCAGAGTAAGTGTAGGTTAAAACCTTGAATTCCTGAATGTCATCGATCGACGAGAAAATGCTGATACCCCCAGCAGTCAGTTCGTTATTGTCGACGCCATCCAGCAGCCAGTCCGTGCTGTTCGGACGGGAGCCACCGACTGACAGTGAAAACGATCCGCGTGCGGCCACCTCACTGCTGGGAGCAGAAGTGAAGAAGCTGCCGGGGTTCGTCTCTGCGGTAGCGCCGGCAGTTAGCGTGGCAAGTTGAACGAAATCCCGGCCATTCAACGGGAGCTGCGCCACCTGTTGCGAGGTGATGACCTGGCCGAGAGAGGGATTCGCCGTCTCGACAGCTACGGCGTCTCCGGAGGAAACTGCCACCGTAGTAACGACAGTGGGAGGCACAAGCGAAAAATCGACTTCGCGGGCTTCATCAACCTGCAGACGCAGATCTTTGGATTCGGCGCTTTGAAAACCCGACGCATCGACGTGCACGGTGTAGGTCCCGACAGGAAGTAAAGGGATCAGATAGTGTCCTGCACTATCCGTCTTCACGTCTCGAGCCAGGCCGGTTCCCTGAGAGGTAGCGATGACGGTAGCTCCAGTAACGCCCGATCCGGATTTATCGAGGACATTGCCGGAGAAACTTCCGGTGGCCTGACCGTATATGGCAGGGCAGATCGCAAGCGCGATAGCACAGGCAACCACGATAAGAAATATTCTGTGCGGTATTTTATTGGTAAAGCCTTCTTGGGATTTCGGACAATCTGCGACCATCATTGTGCGTTTCATAGTCAAACCCCTTTCGATAACGTCGACTAAGGCGGTTCGTGCATTGATTCGCGAAACGAATAACTGAACAATCTGTCGGCTGAACATCAACGGAGCCTTGGCAATGCCGCGGCATCTCAGGTCGTGCGGATGACTTGGACGGGGCAAATATCCAGAAACAGAGTAGCAAGTCTCTCCTGTGCTTCAGAGGCCCTTACTAAAATAGGCGGTCACTCCTGCCTGCTAATTAGCACTCTAATGGAAGTCATGCGACCGAAGTTCGAACCCACCGGGCCAAAACGGCGATAAGCGAATCGCTTTGACATGGATCATATCATCCTGGCGACTCCAATCTCGTCATACCTAAGATCTTCGACCGTCGCGATTTCGGCCACGAAGTGCGGCCACACGGCATTGTCTACAATAGGTTGAGCGATCTATAGCACGACTGAAATCGACCAGCAGTCACTGTGGTAGAGCCGCGGACGTTTGAAATTCATGGGCCGATTCCAACCCATCAGGACAGTCGCCTCAGATCTGGAGGAACGGGCCATAGGAAAGTTGCTCTTTCCGCTAAGGTTCTCGCGGGCCGACTGCAGTCGTGAATCGAACCCCCAAGAATCTCCACTGTGTTCAACTGAGACTTGCGCTGGAAGCCGTTCGTTGATCCGAACAGTGGATGCGTCGGGTTGCTTCTGGAAAGGTCCGAGTCGGATCGAGACCAGGCCAAGATCCGTGTCGGAGCCAATCTCCATTTTCATGCGGCCGGCGGAGCGTTCCAGTTTGTAGTGGATAAACGCAGCATCCACTTTTCCCTGCCGTTCAAATAAAACTGAATATTTTCGACTGTTATTTCATTCCAGTCATAAGGCATTCTCGGAAATAGGCGGAGACGATCCGGGTGAGTGTAGTCCACACCGATTACCAAGCGCAGTGTTTTGATAAACTCGGCTTCCTGCACTCCATTTCCGATATCCCCGGCTCGCTGCCGGAAGCGCCCTGTCGGATCGATCTGCACACCTTCCGGCACAATATACGGGCCGATTCGAGGATCGTATATTTCCTTCGCAGTCCAATTCAACATCTGCGTAGCGTCGTGCATCCTGTCAAGGAGCAGGGCCGATTGCGTAACAAAACCCTGACCATAGCCCATCGCCTGCCCGTAGACCCCGAAGGGTTCATATTGTATCCCTAAAAAATTCTCATTGCTCGTGTAAAGAGCTTGGCGAAGTGCAGTCAATCGACGCTGTGCCTCGTTTTCGTGTTCGCCGAGCAGACGCAGTGATTTTTTACGGACGAATTGTTTGAACTGGGGGAGTGAGTGCCGCCAGCCAGAGGGATCGCCCTTGTAATTTGGTTGCTCTCCGCCGATTCAACGGTGATGCCTGAGATCATCACCGTGCTCTTCTTTTTTGGAGAATTCTCGATCGTAATGCTGCGAATCGGGAGCGGCTTGGGAGTGATAACCGCAATGTAGTTGCCGCTTCTACGGGAGCCGAGGGATAGAGATGCATTGCTGCGGCTAATGCCTTCCGTAGCCGTGCGTCGGTCGGAAAGGGTTCCGGGTACTGATAGAACAACGGCCCCCCAAACGCTCTCACCTAAGATCAAAGGGAATATCTGCGTTGATCCATTGCCGTAATTCAGGCGAATTTGTCCGAGCTCATCTCCCACGAAGAACCGAACTGAATAATCCCGTGGATCCGCCCATGCCGGAGATCGGCAGACAGGAATATACCTCGTAGAAATATTCTTTTCACCTGCCCCCGACGTCCAGTTGGGCAGGCCCACCCGACGGAAGGTTTGACGCTCCACCGAGGAAGGGAATTCCGTATTGGTCTAATGTTTTTGTGGTCTTGCCCGTTCTGAACATTATTTGTCAGTGGTAAGGCGAGATACTGATACTGAGGGATATTCCGCTGATCTCTCGCGTAACCAAAGCATGGACTTTGCAAAATAAACAGACAGGCAGCTCCAAAATGAAGAGTGCGAACGAAGCAGTTGGATCCAACGAATTTCATTAGCATTTCTTGTGTTCTCAGAGCCAAAAACCAGTTAGATCAATAATCGTTGTATTGTGAAGCACCTTACAGGCTAGATTTTTGTCCTTGTGGGCCTTCAGCCCTCCGTCGTTGCTTTCACTAGACCGGATGGAGGACGGTCCACCTGCGCCGATGCCCACTCTTTGTTCGGCTTGCTGCTCATGCGAAATCGCAGCTCGCCGCCGGAGACGATTTCGGCATGGGTCAACCAGGAACGGGTCAACTCCCTGCCGTTCAGTTTCGCGCTCTGGATGAACATGTTCTCCTGCGAGTTGTTTTCCGCGATAATGACAAACCTAGCGCCTGTAGCCGGGTTGCGAATGGTGGCTCGATCCACCAACGGACTGCCAATCACATACACTCCCGTGGCGGCGTTGACCGGATAGAAGCCCAGCGCAGCGAAAACGAACCAGCTCGACAACTGGCCGCAATCATCATTGCCTGGAATGCCTGCCGATGTGTTGTTGTAGAGAGCCGCCACCTTGCGCACCCAGTACTGGGTCTTCCATGCCGCGCCCGCACAGGAAAACAAATATGGGTTGTGATTGCTTGGCTCATTGCCCTGTGCGTCCTGACCCACCATGCCGGTGATGTCTGGCCGGGAATCTAGCACGTTGGATGGAGCTGTAAACAGATCGTCGAGTTTGGCGATAAACGGGGCGTCTCCACCAAACAACTCGATCAGACCCTGGACATCGTGAGGGACGCTGAAGCTGGACTGCCAAGCGTCGGTTTCGACGTAGTCATCATATTCCTGGTCGGGGCGAAATGGATCCCGCCATTTGCCGTCTTTGGTTCTGCCTTGCATGAAGCCGGTCGCCGGGTTGAAGACGTTTTTGTAGTTCTGGCCTAGTCGGTAGAACATCGCGGCGTCATCATGTTTATCGAGCAATTCCGCCATCGCTCCGGCGCACCAGTAATCGTAGGAGAGGTCGAGCGTGTTTGACACACCACCTCCATGCAGGTCCATGGGCACATAGCCGTACTGGCGAAACATCGCCTGCAGTTCCCTGTTACCTTTTGCTTCCGCACCAGTCAGAGCCGTATCGCGGATGGCAGCATAGGCAGCCTGAACATCAAAGTCCCGAAACCCGCGGACGTAGGCCCCCACGATCATGCCCGCAGCGTGGAAACCAACCATGCTCCATGTCTCATTGCCCCATAGCGGCCACATCGGGAGAGCGTGCTGGCCAAGTTGCCGGTAATCAGCCAGCAGGGTGCGAACGATGTCGTTAACTCGATGCGGCTGCATCAGCGTGATGAAGGGAAACTCGCCGCGATAGATGTCCCAGATGGAAAGCGTAGTGTATTTGGTGAAGCCGGGATTGGGATGGTCCTGACCATCCTGTCCACGATACGTGCCATCTAGGTCGTTGAATGTGGCGGGCGGTACGAGACCGTGATAGGCGCCTGTGTAGAAGGCCTCGCTATGCGTGTGGTCAACAAGATCGGCATCCAAAACGGCCAGTGCTTCATTCCACTCCTGCCCGGTCCCCCGCACCACGGCGTCAAAGTTCCAGTGCGGAATCTCTGCAGCCAGGTTCCTTCTCGCGCCTTCAATGCTGATAGGAGATATGCCCACGCGCACCACTAGCGGTTCCAATGCCGGCGCGTGGCTGAAGATGGCCTTGATCTCCTTGCCTGAGTATCGACCTCCTACGGAACCAGAACTCATCTTGCCATCTGCGCTGAGTTCAACGGACGCCACCGGGCGCGAGAATTCCATGACAAGGTAAACCTGCCGGTCGTGAGCCCAGCCATGCGTGCAGCGTTTTCCACTGATGCGGGAATTGGTCTCAAGGTTCAGTACCGCATCATAGACGGTACAGCCCAAGCCATGGACCATGTCAACCATGACACCCTGCCGAATGTGCGCCGGCAATTTGGGATAGTGATACCGGCGCATGCCGCAGCGTGTAGTCGCAGTGAGTTCCGCTTGCACGTCCGGCGTCTGCAAGTGCACACTGTAATATCCGGCGCGCGCCAATTCCTGCTCATGCGAAAAGAAGGATCGGTAGCCGGACTCAGATTCGCTAAAAACCAGGCCAGACTTTAGTCCAAGCGCATCAATCTGCATCTCCGTCTGACTGCTGGGAAGGCCCGGGTCCCAGAACCAGTTTCTGCCTTCAACGATGGGCATGACCAGGATGTCTCCGAGGTCTACGCCGCCGGTCCCCTGTACATGGGTGTGGCTGAAACCCACCACGACGTTATCTGGATAGTGATAGCCCGAGCAATGGTCCCATCCATACCAGTCTCCCCTTGCATTCCATTTCGGCTCCGGGGGTCCACTCGTGTCAGGACTCAGCTGCACCAAACCAAAGGGCGCCACGGCTCCGGGGAACATATGTCCGCGCCAGCCTGTACCGATTATCGGGCGCACATTCTGGATTGGGTTTTGGCCCGGCTTCCCGACAGTCGGCGCTGTACCTTCCGCAGTCGACACATCCCGAGCTTTCATGATTGCGCGCCCAGGTACCGTCGAGCCTGGCGGCCGCCACCGCAGACAGTTTCAGAAATTCGCGTCTTCGTAACTTCCTTAATGAATCTCGTTGCATCTAAAAAATCTCCCAAAGTTGGGTTGGACGCTAACGCATAGAGCAATTGCATTTTCGTTGCCCGTTTCGTAGGCACAGTCTCTGTCACTCCGAGCTCATAGACGGATACGCATCCTAGGTACGCAAGATATCGATCTGCGATTCCCGACTTCGTGATCAGCTAGGCGCGCTGCGGTGAAGGCACTGAATCACGAATGGTTGCCCTGAGCAACTGCATACTGCCACCAATGTTCGGAGGGATAGAATCGAGTGGCTCTTCTGGCTGCTTGCATGTTTCATCATCCGGTCTCATATGACAGCAATGCCACGTGCGCGGCGGGGACGGGCATTCCATTTCTCTTGCTATTGCTCCATGACAACGGCCACGGAGCGCGGCGGGATTGTCAACTGCCCTGAGGTTGGCTGGGCGTCCGGCTGCTCCGGTGTAGCAAACTCCAACGTGCCGGAATTTGGCAGATGAAGCACAGCAGAAAGCGCTTTGCCGCGTTCCTGATTGATGACGACAACCGCTCGCTTTCCTGTATTGGTGACAAAGACGGAATACCGGTGCTGGCCGTCGGCGGAGACACTGGCGCCCAGGTTATCGCGGAACTCTGCATCCCAAAGCCATGCCTTGTACCGTGCGCGCAACGCATCAATTTTCTTTCCGTAGGCCAGAGTCAGCGGGAAATCCGTCAAATGACCTTTAAAATTGAACGGTTCATAACTAATGACGTATCGATACGCCAGAAGCAAGTTGAGCATTTCGCGATCGTCGAACCCGCTGACAGCAACCAGTAGGGGTGCCTGAGAATCGATGTAGCGGCAGACCGCACGCGAACCGTTATTGATGCGGAAATAGGAGACTGGGTAATACTGCATCAGCCAGTCTTGGGGGCCCTCTCCGGCATGAACGAAATCGGGATCCGCTTTGTCGGATGCAGCGTGAAACTCTTTGGCCATCGGCATGTCCCCCCCATAGATGTAGCCTGGGGGCGCGTATCCGTGGTTTGGGCTGAAGGAGAACTCTACCGGGCCGTGATGGCACACCTCATCGAAGAGCCATCCCGCGGCACCGAGGTCGAGGGTTTTCTGAAACTCTTTGGTGGCAATGTCGCGATAGGCTGGACTTTGAACATCCATGACGGCGCGGCGACGATTGTTGATACCCGCCAACTGCGTCGGTGTCGTATAGCTGTAGCCGCCCGTCTCATAAGGAATACCGTAGGGATCCGTTGCTTCGTACTTGTGTAGTTCAGTCTTGTAGTATTCGGTTGTCAGGTCAGCCCAGATCGGCTTGCCAAACAAGATCATCTTGACGCCTTTGTTCCGACCGTACGCGATTGCATCGCGCAGTTCCTTCCATGTTCCCAACCCTGGATCGGTATCCAGAGAGGGATCCCCACCATCCTGTCCGCCAATTGCCCATCCAACCAGCTGGATAGCCGTTACTCCATTGGCCGCACACTCGTCGATATACTTCGGAAGATCGCGATACGGGATACTGAAATCCTGCTCTGCTCCATCTATTTGCAACTGCAGCCAAGAGTGCACATCCTTCACCCACCCGGCAATATGAGGCTGCTGGAACCATGTTGACCGCCACTTTTTGTATACGTCCAGGCCCGCATGCCAGTCACCATCATAGGACCGCAGAACCACGGGCACGAGCTTCCTTGTGGAGTGAGGATGCGTGAATACGAAGTGGCAAGTGCGGAATTCCAGATGCACCGGCCGACCTGAGATCTCCTCTTGCTGCGGAACCAGCGCGTCAGCCGATTCGAGCAAACCCGGGCACTGCACAAAGGTGAACTCCAACAGATATGGTTGGGTTGGGTCGTGCATCTCCACATAGAGCCCCTGGCTCGCAGCCTGAATCAGGCAGAAGAGGCTCTGTTTCGATTCAATCGTCATGGTGGGGAAATCAACCCCCCAATAGCCTTTTTCGTTTCTGAATGTGGGAGAAAGCGGTGCGCTATCTAGGTTGCCATACCACATGTGTTCTGCTTGCATGCTCTCGCCATGGGCCGGGGTGTTCAAATCACCAAAATATGGGTAGTCGACGGTTTCTATCGTCAGGGTCGAACGGTTGACCAAATTGGGGGCAAAGGTGAGAACTCCGTTCTCCAACGTAACCGTCGCGGTGAAAGTCAGCGGCACGACACCGCCGTGTTCGCTGATCGGGTCCTTCCATTCAAGTTCTATCTGGCTGTCCGAGACTTTCTCCACCCTGGCGGCACGCTGGCTCTGCCCCAGAATAAAGTTGGCCCGGCGATGCGGCAATGGCACTAGTAAACGGAATGACACACCTAGCTCAGGTCGCCGCGCGATCATCCAATGAGTGGACTTTCGCTCCAGCCGCGTCAACGCTCCGGATCCCTTGTCGAAGGCGACCAAAAGCTCGCCATCCTGCAGTACCACTTCCTCGCCCGTTGACGTGCCTCCGTTTATGGCAGTGCCGCTCGATTCCGCCTGCACCACCGTGCTTTCGGCAAACGACCCCAACACGGCCACACCAGCCAGTTTACCGAACGTTCTTCTGTCCACCGTTCATCTCCAAATGAAGTTGCCCTATTCAGAACAGGAGCGAGAGACCGCTTTCTGTGTTCCAGCATTCTACCTATTGGAAAAGATCGATGTCAAGGCTTCTTGACCTAGATAGACAAGTGAAAATGCCTGCGTGTCCACAGCTGACAAGATGTCAATCGAGGTGCCACATTGCCATTTCTGTCGAAAAACTTGGATCCGCTGTGACCGGTCTCTTTGAACTTGGCTGGTCTTTGAGTGAATCCAAATCCAACTCAACCAGTCTCGTAGTCTGACGGTAATGCCGCGTTTAAAAAGCCGCTAACTGGAAACAAATGGATGGCTACGGTTATTCCGCGGGTAGACTTCAGGCGTAGATGCGTCTTCTATACAAATGTCTAGAGAGAGAGATATATAGTCGGACTCGATAGTTCCGAGACCGTCTGACTAGACACCAGCCGACAAATTTCTTGACAAGCCTGGTCTTGCTGCTTAGCATTCTCTCGGTTGCTAATGACAGCGTTGTCATAAAGAGGAGAAGCCACCGAGGAGAGGGGCATGGCGAAGCAGTAACACCCCAACACTTACACTCACTGCGAGTCGAAAGGTTATGTAATCCCGATGGCAACAGGTGATAACAGTGCCAGTGCTAGGTCCGCGACAACGTGCTCCTGCCCACAGCGATACCGCAGGTCGCCGATTGTTTAGCCAACCTAAACTTACAGGGATTAGTCGACGCCGCTTACTCCTATACGCGCATTTGCTGATAGGGCGGCGGGCATTAGGCCTTGGCCATTTGCTTCGGCGGGTCGTTATTGCGCCGGGTCTGACAGTTGACACGCTCGAAACTGCCGGCGCACACGGGTCCTATTGCCCCCCCCCAGTAGAGTTGCTCGTCAATGGAGTTCGGAACCCATTGGCTGTTGACAATGACGCACTCCGGTTGACCTGGATGATTCCGCTGGCAGGCCGTAGACAGATACAAGCTGCGTATAGAATTCTCGTGTCGTCTTCTCCTGAGCTACTAGCCAATGGTCACGCTGACCAGTGGGATAGTGGAAAGGTAGATTCAGCACAATCGTCCGCTGTACTCTATCGGGGCGCTCCCGTAGTAGCCGGTTCGCGATACTGGTGGAAGGTTTGCGTGTGGGATGAAATGGGCAGGTGTAGCGACTACAGTCAGGTCGCCACCTTTGATATCGGGCTGTCGCCGACTGACTGGAAAGCTAAGTTCATCTGGGACGGCACCGTCGCTCAAAATCATTTTACTTATTTGCGAAAAGAGCTCAGCCTTTCCGCGACGCCACGCAGCGCACGTGTGTTCGTCAGTGCACACAATGACTACCTTCTGTTTCTGAATGGAGCGCGCCTTGGTATGGGGCCAGCGCGGAGCGATCCTTTTCGATTTGGGCAATACAATACTTACGACATATCCGACAAACTGACCGAAGGGGTCAACGTGTTTGCGGCCATAAGCCATTGGCTTGGAACCTGGAACGATTCCGGAATCAACGCACGCCCGGCATTCATCCTTGAGGCGCGGATGATATTAAATGATGGCACTGACGCAAGCGTGCTAACAGATGAGACCTGGAAGGTAGCACCTCGAACGCCGTTTCTTGAATCTAACCCAACCTACTTCGGGCAAGCTGGTGGGCAAAAAAATCGCGTCGCCATTCAATATGATGCCAGGTTGGAGCCGGAAGGCTGGACTCGGAGAGACTACAACGACTCCGAGTGGCCCACAGCGAGCGTGGTAGATTGTTCCGACTATAATTTGCATGCTCAGCTTGTGGCTCCGCAAGCGGAGCAGGCTGAGTTAGAACCAACCAACATCAGGCAAGAAGACACGGCATGGTTTGTGGACTTCGGTCGATGCTTGGATGGCTGGTTCCAGTTAGTGATGCGCCACAATCAGCCAGGAGATATTGTCAAAGTCGAATATTTCCAACTTGAGGGACAGGGTGGCCCGGCCGGGTGGGACCAGTACACTTGCAAAGGGGGCCTGGAAACATGGAGGCCTAATATTGGAAGACATGCATCTTTCCGCACCCTAAGAATCACCGGCTATACCGGCACATTGGCTCAAGCCGATGTTTATGCAGTCTGGGCTTACACGACTGCTGAGCCTAGAGGTGGCTTTAGTTGTTCGAGTACTTTGCTGAACGATATTTTTGCCATGAGTGAGCGCACGGCTCGACAGAATATTCAACAAGGCATAGTCAGCGTAGATGCAAATCGTGAGCAGTCGCCCTGGCTCGCCGACAGTTGGATCGTGGGGAATGTCTTACTTTACAACCATAAGAACACAATGGTTGTGGACAAAATCATAAAGGATTACGCCGCAGAGCAGCTCTCGATAGGCGACTTCTATGCATGTAGCCCTGCTGCCATATATCGAATTCCTGAATGGTCAATGTATTGGCCTATGCTGCTATGGCAACAATATCTATTCTCAGGCGATCAGCAATTATTAGTAACGCATTACCATAATTTAACGGCGTTCCTTACGTGGATCCAACAGTATCAAGACAAGAAGACTGGATTGATAGATCCGGAGATGAAGGCACCCGATAGGAATTGGCGCATTTCTGACTACGCGGGAGGTTCACTGCCAAGCGGAGGGTGCAACATCGCTACGAACTGCCAGTTTTACGAGAATGTGCGTATCGCGAGCGAAGTCGCCACCATACTCGGTAATAGAGATGAGGCCAAGGGTTTTATAGAGCAAAGCGAAATAGTGAAAAAAGGAATAAATCAGTATCTGTTTAGTGGTACCTACTATTATTCCCGGACAGACAAGAACGACCATTATGCACTCGCGAGCGCATGGGCACTGAGATTTAATTTGGTTCCAGAGAAAGCACTTGCCGGGGTTGTCGACTTTATCAGAGCGTCCGGCTCGGTGAGTATAGGTGGATACGGAGGGGACGCGTTCTATAGTGGGATGCTAAATAGCAGACAAGCAGGAGGGTTTGTAGTACAGGATTTAGATCGCTACAAAAAGATGTTGCTTGGAAACGATACGACATGGGAGACATTTAATGAGCCGGGTGCAGAATATAATCATGCGTGGACGTCGTATCCTGCTTATTTATTTCATAAATATATATGCGGGATCCAACCGACCGGCGGTGGATTTAGCACATTCGAGATTAGACCCGATATTTCCGGTTTGACTTGGGCTAAATCAGAGATTCCGACGGTTAAGGGAGCTATAAGAACGGGATGGGAAAAGCCCGACGCCGCTACAGTGATCCTCACTGCCGAAATTCCACCCAATAGCTGTGCTCGGATTCATATACCGAAGCTAGGTCGGAGCGAGAGCCGTATATCCGAAGCTGGCCGCATCATCTGGAAAAATAACTCATTTACGCCTAGGGATGGCATCTCCTCTGCTGTGGAGACGCCCCACTACGTCGTCCTTGAAGTGTACTCTGGACAATATCGGTTTACGATACGTTGAATGCGGTTGAGCGTCCTTCGCTAGTATTGTCTTGTTACCAGCGCACTTTCTACATTCTGATTTTGCGGGGGAAGTACCGGGCTCTTCGACGAGGGAGGGCAAATAAAGGCACAAACCAACAATGGTTGGTGGATCTCAAGCCATCTAAGCTAGAATCTTCGCCATATCCGTCGGTACATCGGAGGTCGCACCTCTTGCCATAGACGGACCGATAGTGATGGCAGTACTGTGGTCTTCAAACCATACAATAAATCGTGATCGGTCCCCTCCTGACAGTCGGCTCTGACTTATCCACGCGTAGTACGCGCCCATATCTGCATCCACTAAGGCTCCTTCAAGATCGGTCACCTGATTGAAAGGATCGCGCGAGAGTAGCTGATTCATCGTGCCCGCTTCCTGCCTCGGCCTGAAGCGGGCAAGGAGGGTGAGAGGCTGTGTGCGGTGCAGACACTCGCGCGAAGCCCCTTGAACAAACGTCGTGCTAAACACTTGAGTAACTGGTCCTTCTGTCAGCGCATCCAATTCAAAGTGCTGCAACACGGGGTTGTCTGCGCTGTTGCCAAGTCCCAGATCCTTCGGCTTCATATCCGCCATGTAGGAGGTCACGGCTTCCGCACGAATTGCGTCCTTCCCGAGCGGACGTGCCTCAAACTCATCCAGAAGAGTCAATTCTTTCCGGACGACCGGCGCTAGCTTCGCGTACGAAACAACATTAATTCGAGATGCCGGGCCGATGGTCGCCTCTACCGGAGGTCGGGTTAATACCGGCGAAGAGGGTGCCGTGCGTCTTAGTCGGCGAAAGAGGCGGAGATTTGTCTCACTCACGCCCGCACCGACTTTGACAATTGTGTATCGCGAAGTCTCCGGAGGTTCTCTCACAAAGACTGCTTCGACGTGCTGCTGATAGGCCCGCGCCGCATTATGATAATGATCGCCTTGATGCACGGACCAAAGGAAGGCGCTTAGCTGCTCGGCGAAGTGTTTTGGTTGATTCACCCAATCGCTCTCACTTATCTCTGGCGGAAGGCGTATCGTCGCTAACGATTCCATCAAAGCGTTGAACTGAGAAGTTGTAACCGTACCCAGATAGTTGAACTGCTGTTCCAGGTCACGTTGTTCTGGCGGGAAGAGCCCGTCATAGCTGATCAGTTGACACAGAAAGAGTGGAAGCAATGCAAGGGGAATGCGACGTAGAACGGCAACGCTCGTAACAGCCAGACTTCTCGCACGCGGTGGGTAGCGGGCAAAACTATCCGCATACAAGTCCGTAGGCTGCATCGTCGTTGTCGTCGGCGCGATGCTGGGGCGGGGCTGTTCGTCGACCTCAATATCTGCGGAACGTCCAGGATTACGGCGCAACTCAGACGGGTGGTTTCATTTCTGCATACACGGCGGGGTTGGAATCGGTCTGATGACTTCATTGCGTTACATCCTGCCGCGGTTTGGCGGATTCTAGACTGGTCGCTCTCGGCGCGTTGATGATGAGGCTGCCTGCGTCAACTTCATCTACATCTGGACGCCCACCACCCCCACGTGGCTTTTCGCTTTCGTGACCTTCCTGCAAGGGCTGTCGCTGGGTCCGTTGCTGTTGGGCTCTGCCAACGTCGCCACGAGCCAGACAGAGCTCTCCGACTTGGACGATGTCCGCACGAGTTATTATTTTGTCCGACAATTGGGAAACACGTTCGGTGTCACGGCCGCGACCGTCATGTTCGACCATCGCCAGACTTTGCATTTCCGCACGTTTGATTGATGTGGCCAACCCCCTCGACCCAACGCTTCAGTCAACCCTGTCGCAATACTCCTGCCTGAACGCACGTGATGGCGGAGCTGCCAGCAATCCCGCTTTGGGTGCCTTCCAACTCTTCCAGTCGGACGTGATAACTCAGAGTCGGTCGCTCTCCTACATCGACATTACTTCGGCCTCGCCGTCCTAAGTGCGGTCATCCTGTGCCTGATAGTCATTGCGCGCCTAAAGAGCCCGTCCTCGCCTCTACGCCCTCACTTCCACCTGTGGTGAGAGGACTGGTGATCGGCGATTCCGAGGTCGGCGACGAACGCGACTCGGCTAGAAATACACGTCGGGTTGACGCGCCGGTTGCCGCTCTGCGAAACTCCCGCGTATGCGATATCGCGGCAAGGTAGAGTACGCCCAGGCGCGGAAGATGCGGGGGCAGAATACCTTTATCTATCGACTAGCACACTGGCCTATCTGGATCTGGGTGTTTTTTCTGGCACCGGGACCGTTGACGTTCACCTTGTTTGCGCGTGGGTTTGCGCGGGGACACCTGGCATGGCTGGTGACAGTCCTGTTTGGTACGGGTGTAGCCGGTCTGAGCGGGCGGTTGCCAGGAGTGGAACCGCAACCCTATATCCTGCGATTCGATGAGGACAAGCCAAATCCGCTCTACCGGCGTGTGTGCTACACATTCGCGTGGAACGCAGTCCTGAGCTTTGCCCTGCTGAACCTAGCTGGACTGCTGATCGCAGCGGCAACCGGCTTGTGGTACATGAAACAGATCTACCACTATGCTTACCTCCCAATTTGCGGGGCAATTCTGCTGCTCGGCGTCGCGGGCTGGCTTCCGCGCGTGGGGTCCTCAACTCGTGGTGAGGGCGTGGAGCGACGGTACTTCTACGGCTCGGTTTGGGCGGTGACGATGGCGCAGACTCTACTGCTGATCCTATGGCACTCGCTGTCGCAGACACGTTCAGCGAGCGTAGTGAAGCTCGTCGTCTATGCGGGTGCCCTTCTGTTGATGGGGCTGGCGGCGTATCGTGGAGTGCTGCCGCGGACTCGCCCCATTGTCCCGGGGGAGTTGATGGTCGCGGACTAAAGTGCGAACCGAGTCGCGATGTCGTGCCGCCATTCCATTTACAGTACTGAGCTCAACTGTTGCTCCGTCGGCTAGCCTGCCGCTCCGGCCTACACCAGATTCATCGCACCGCTTACGGTGTTTCAACCCGCATCCTTCTACTAGCACGCATAACTAAGCAAGAAGAGCGCTATTTTGTGCTGATCAAGCGGATGCGCGCGGTGAATGCTCTACCTAGGAAATCACTGAAGGTCCCGTAAACAGGTGAATCCACGACATTGTTCACAACCGCTGGATCTCTGCTGTTTGTGGCATTTTCGATGACGCCCCTCAGCCCGAAATAAGCGCCACGGAAATGAAAGCGCCATTCGAGACCGGGGCTGAAGGAAATATAGTCAGGGAATCGTTGGGAGCCTGCCGCGCCCACCACCTCATGATTCGCATTGATCGAAGTAAACGGGAATCCCGATTGCCAGTTCATGGTGTAGACAAAGTCCCAGCTCTTTTTGAACTTCGGCACAAGGAAAGGCAGCCACCCCCAGGAAATCAGCCGGTTCGGGGTGTCCCAGGGAAGCGGCCCGCTTTGCTGTGGTCCGAGCACCGAAATGGTAGGTACGTAATCCAATGTCGTATTTGTCGTTGCTGAAGAGCGCGTGTACGAGGCGAAGAGCGTATATCCATTGGCGAAGGTGCGTCGCGCGTCGATCTCGACGGCATCATAATGGTCACGTCTGCTATTGGTCAGCAGGTATGGCCCTGAGAGCGCACCCACGCCGCTTTGGTTCGCATAAACAAATCCGTCTAGTGTGCGCTTCTCAATAAAGTTCGCGTCGGCATAGATCTGACCGGGAAGTTTTCTCTCAACGGCAATGCTCCAGTTGATCGCGCGCGTCTGTTTGAGCAAAGCGTCGTTTGCTTCAAAGGCTGTTTGCAGGGGTATGCTCACCGGCGTGATTCCATCCTCAGCGTAGTACGAGTCGTAGCGGATACCTGCGAGTGCCCGCGTCAAGTATTCAAGCTGTGTGTGCTCGTAATAGAGTCCAACCCCAGCCGACACCTTGGTCTTGGCCTCCGCTCCCGGGGGCGAATACACAACAGCAAGGCGCGG
Organism: uncultured Acidobacteriaceae bacterium; assembly: GCA_963791735.1. Lineage (GTDB taxonomy): Bacteria > Acidobacteriota > Terriglobia > Terriglobales > Acidobacteriaceae > Edaphobacter. The sequence goes on from CAWBTR010000001.1 coordinate 637,204, forward strand.
TGAAAAGAGCGGACTCCGGATAATTTCGTCCCAATCGAATCGTAGGCCAGGTTCGACCAGCAGCCCCCGGCTCGCAAGCCAGCGATCTTGAAGGTACTCCCCCGTCTCGAAATTGTGACGGGTAAACGGAGCTTGAGCGGGAAAGACGCTTTGCCGCAGCAGTGTTCCGTCCTCACGCAGATAATTCACCGGAGAGCGTGATATGTCCTCGTCAAAGCCGATATGAGCAAACTCGATTCCTGCCTCCAGATCATGGCGCCCTGCCCAGTGGCGTGGTGGCAAATATAGTCTGGCAACCCCTTCTTCCCGCTGTGAGTGCGACACTTCGTTCTCAAAATAACTGCCTTGCGAGAGTTCAGGGGTTAGTTCGTAGGGACTGTTTCCATGTGGCTCATAGCCATCGCGGAATCGCACAACTCCGAAACCTGCGTCAAGCAACGCGCCGTTTGCGAAGGTGTGCTGCTCGCGCACATAGGGAAGCCACGCGATGGTGTTCCGATTTACTGTACTTTCCTGTGGCGTCAGCGACGAGATGCCGTCATATGGAGAATGGTAATCGTTAGTTAGCAGGCCGCCGGAGAGAATATTAGTGGGCGTGATGTTTACTTGGGCTTTGAGCAGGTTGCTGCCGCGGAGCAAATGGTTGGTGTCAGCGCCGGGGGAGAGCTCCTGAATATAAATGTCGTCGTATTCCACTTCCAAGCCGTCGAAGAACCACGCCCGGTTGAGAGCGAGTGGCCCGGAAAAGGTGAACCGGGGAACAAACTTGTCGAAGCGCACGCCGTTAATATCGCGAAAAGACGGAATAAAGTCAGTAGCGTTGAACCGAAACTTGTTATCCCCCATCCCCGTTTGAAACGCCACAACTCCGCCTGTAGCTTTGCCGAATTCAACCGGATAGCGCGTCGTCTCTACAGTAATCGAGCGCACTGCATCGGCGCTGACGCGCATAGCCAACGCGCCACTGATCGGAGAACGAATGTCGAATCCATCGAGCAGATCAAGCGTCGCGTAGGTCTGCGATCCCGCAAGATGCAGCTGTCCTGACGAGTCTTGCACCACGCCCGGATTAAAGGGCAGCAGATTGCGAATATCGCGCGAAGTCGGATACGGCACGTTAACGATCTCCGGCGTGTTCATTATGCTTTTATCAGAGGTTTGTTCGGGATCGATTCCGGTTGGGGAAGCGATAACGTTGACCTCCTGGTGAACCACTTGCTCATGCGCGAGCATGACTTCGATACTTCCAAGATGTGCGTCCGTGTGAAATTCGAGGGCCTCGTAAAAGCCCACCTTCTCCACTCGAATCTGATAAGAAGCATCCTGATGCAGCGAGTAAGCGCAGCGACCGGCATAATCGGTCTGCAGTTGAAGGACCGGCCGTCCCGGTTCGGAAACTGTAACCTGAGCGTCTGAAACCGGTAGTCCGTTTTCATCTACGACAGTAAGAACAACCGGCGCATGGAATGCGGATGTCTGGCCCCTTGCAACGCTAGCGCTGCAAAGCAGAAAAAGGACAGCGATCATTCCGCTTGCCAGTTGACGACGCGGCATGAGACTCAGTTTAGATCTGCCCGATAAAATATGAAATCATACCTCCGACGAGGTTGGACACAGAGCGCCGTGGCGGAGCTAGAATTGAAGCTCCGTTAGTGATAACAGGGCATTTCACTATTGAACGGCCCAGACACCTGCGGCAGATTTCAGACGTCTGGCTACTTGTAGCTAGACGTGGAGACGAGGAGGCTATACATCATCTTGAGCAAGATTAATGTATAGCCTCTCATAGCTCGACCTTACGTACAGTTAGCAACTTACTCAGGAATCTTCATCTGGACGGCAGGAATATCTTGGTCACGCACCATCTTGTTGAACGCAACTACATCCTGACTTTCTATTTGTTTCAACTGATCGAGTTGCACCTGCAACTGTGTTGAGAGCTCCTTGAACACTTCGTAACTTTGAGAAGTCGGTGCAATATCTGTAGCCGTTACGGTAGAGAGCAAAGAGGCCAGCTTGTTGTTCAATTTGATTGGGAAATTTAGAGCATCCTCGTTTGCGCGCAGCTTTGTCTGATAGATTGCATTCTCTACAGGATCCAGCTTGAGCAGGAGTGCCTTCGCTGCTGTTGAAACCCTCGGTTCGGCACTCTTTGCATACTCATCGAGTTGATGCCTCGCATTCTGAATATCGAGCACAGCCTGATCGGCAGCCGAAATTCGATCACGAATCTGTAGCGCGAGTTCAAGCTGTTTGTTGAAGTCCTCTTCAGTAGTCGGCGTCCGCGGATCTTTTTTCACAACGAACTTCTGCGTCTCAGTATGGCCATCTACGGTCAACTGTGCCGTGTAAGTGCCAGGGACGACAAGAGGTCCGCGGAGGCTGGCCGCCCACAAAATAATTCCAGGGAACCTCTTCGCGTCTTCATAATGCATGTCCCACACAAAGCGGTTGATTCCCACCTTCGTAGTAGGTTTCGGTGCCGAGGGCCTCTCATCCTCATCCGGTGAAGGCGCCTCTTTGGGCTCCGGCTTGGAGGAGAACTCCTTAACCAACTTGCCAGACGAATCCATGAACCTAATCACAACATCGGACGTCGGTTTCGTCTTCAACGAGTAGTAAAGTACCACACCGCTTGGCGGATTTTGGCCGGTCCCCGGTTGTTGCCGGTTGAAGCCTCCGCCGCCGCCCGCATAGCGATAAGCATCTTTCGGCTGGAACAGATGTACCGCGCCTTCAGGCCCTTTACCCGGCGCCAATTCCCGCACCAACGGCAAATCGTTCAGAACATAGAATCCGCGTCCCTGGGTTGCTACGACCAGATCGTCTTCACGCTTCTGAACGGCCAGGTCTGTCATTGGAACGTTGGGCAGGTTCAACTGAAACGGCACCCAGTTCTCACCGTCGTTGTATGAAACATACAGATGCGCTTCGGTTCCTGCGAATAGCAATCCTTTCATCTTTGTGTCAGGCCGGATCGTTCGCGTGAAGTCGTCCGCAGGAATGCCGTTAGTGATCTTCTGCCACGTCTTGCCATAGTCGTTTGTCTTATACAGAAACGGCCGAAAATCATCCGAAAGGTACATGGTCGCTGCTACGTAGGCTGTCCCTGCGTCGAGAGGCGAAGCGGCGATGCAATTCACACGGATGAAATCTGGAAAGTCTTTCGGCGTGACGTTCGCCCAGTTTTTCCCGCCGTCTCGGGTCAAGTGAATCAGTCCATCATCTGAGCCGACCCAGATAACTCCCTTTTCTACCGACGACTCGTCGATCGTGAAGATGGTGTCATAGTACTCCACCGCGGTATTGTCCTTCGTAATCGGACCCCCTACCGGACCTTGCTTTGACTTATCGTTACGCGTCAGGTCCGGGCTAATGACCTTCCACTGCTGTCCCTCGTCCTCCGTCGCCAGCAGTACGTTGCTCCCCGCATACAGCAGCTTTGGATTCCACGGCGAAAACAAGAGCGGATAGCTCCACTGAAAGCGATACTTCATCACTTCCACGCCTGATCCCATTGGATTGTCCGGCCACACCGTGACATTTCGCAACGCACCGGTCTTGTCGTCATACCGCGTCAACAATCCATCGTATGATCCCGCATAAACGAATTGAGAGTCGGCCGGGTCAGGCGCGATCCATCCACTCTCACCTCCACCCACCTCGTGCCAATCCTGTTCCGTGATTGAACCGCTGTTGGAGCGGCTCGCGATCTCAACCGTAGTGTTGTCCTGCTGCGCTCCGTAGATGTGATACGGAAAGTCTTGATCCAACGCAACGCGATAAAACTGGCCGGTTGGCTGATTCATCAGCGTACTGAAGCTCTTGCCACCATCAAACGTGATATTAGCTCCGCCGTCATTGGATTCGATCATTCGCTGCGGATCGTCGTTTGCAATCCAAAGATCATGGTTGTCGCCATGTCCAGTAGGAATGGCTTTAAACGTATGCCCGCCGTCGATAGATCGATAGAAACTGGTATTCAGCGCATAGACCGTATCGGCGCTCTTAGTGTCAGCGAAGATTCTGGAGTAATACCAGGCGCGTTGCTTAACGTCGCGCTGATCGTTCACCTTCGTCCAGGTGGTCCCACCGTTGTCGCTGTGAAAGATACCGCCATCTTCCGCTTCAACAATGACCCACACACTCCCGGCTTTTACGGGAGAGGCGGCAATGCCGATCCTGCCCAACACCCCTTTTGGCAGACCTGCGTTGCGTGTAATCTCGTTCCATGTATCGCCGCCATCAGTGGACTTATATAAGCCGCTGTCCGGACCGCCGCTCTCAAATGTCCACGGTTTTCGAATGACTTGCCAGATGCTTGCATACAAGACGCGAGGGTTCAACGGATCGATCGCTATATCAACAGCGCCTGCGAGATTACTTTTAAAAAGCACCTTCTGCCAGGTCTTCCCACCGTCCTTCGAACGAAATACGCCCCGTTCCTCATTCGGTCCTGCCATGTGACCCAATGCCGCAACGTAGACGATGTCCGGATTTTTCGGATCGATACGCAGGGCTCCGATCTGCTGCGTGTCCGTCAATCCAACGTGGGTCCATGTGTGGCCCGCATCGGTCGACTTATACACACCGTCACCATGCGATGCGTTTCCTCGAATGTCGCCTTCCCCCATGCCTACATAAACAACGTTGGAGTCTGAGTCCGCCACTGCAATGGCTCCCACAGAGCCCAGTTTCAGCTGGCCGTCAGCCACTGGAAGCCAGTGATTGCCTCCGTCGATCGTCTTGAAAACTCCGCCGCCGGTCGCACCCATGTAAAACGTGAGCGGCTCCGACTGGACTCCAGTAACAGCTCCCGATCTACCGCCGCGAAATGGCCCGATTTCCCGAAACTGAAGATCTCCGAATGGAGATGCTGTCTTTTTCTCCTGCGAGCGGGACATTGGCGGCAAGCCCACAGCAATAAGGACCGCAATCAAGCAACATACCTTATAGACGAAGACCCTCTTAGACCAGTTTTTCTGCGCGAATTGAATTGGCATCGTTCCTCTACATTCGAAGTGAAATTTGCGTCGCTAAAGACATAAAGCCATCGAGACATCCTTCAGGATGCTCACGTTGCCGAAGCAGACTACCGCTTAGGAGTCGACCTATGATAAAGCATCAACAAAAATTAGCTCAATAACTGTCGCCTTTTCGAGTCCTCAAATTTCGATTAGAACGGACGCTTAGCCGGTATTTCCGACTTGGTATTAGGGCTCCAACGGATTACCGAGGGTAGGTTCATCAACGATGCCGAAACGACCATTGGGAAGCCGAGTCAACGTTGGGGCGTATGTCCCAACGAATTGGCGTCGCCACCACACACCTTCAGTACGTTTTTGTTCGGCGGTGCTGAACCAATATTGCCAAAGCACAGCGCGAACGACTTGGGGGGGCGCATTGGGGAAGGGATTGCCAGCGAAGAGCCCTAGTACGGCACGATCATTCTCGAGGAGAAGTTCTTCGGTTCGCGGAACGATAGGATTCTGGCGCCATGAGCCGAGAGAGGCGAACCAGAGGTTCCAATCGAATCGGGGCTGATAGGGAGCATAAATTCGCGGACGTTCATTCAACTCCTGTGGCTTGTAGCGGAAGGGATAAGCAACCCAATGCTCGCCGTCGTTAGAACCCTGAAACTCGATCTCATAACGGTGCGGCGTCATGACCGCAAACAGGCCATACTGGTTCGCGATTCGAAAGGGTTCGAGCACGACTATGGGTTTTGTGGGAAGCGAAGCTTCGTGCCAGAACATTTGTACTAGAGGAACGATAGTCGCGTAGAAGACCCACGTGAGCACGACAGCAGACAGTCCAGACCAAAGGGAGTTGGCCGACTTCGTCTCAAGAGTCTTCGCTTCATCGTTCGGACTGTGTAACTCTTCGAATGTTGCAGCGCTCGCAGGAGACGTCTTTTTGTCCAAACCGTTGTTCCAGCGCGATGGGACAATACGCTGCAAAAAAGCATCATCGAGCAACAAGATTGCGAGTGCCAAGACAAGGTAATTGAGAAAGGCGTAGTTTGCGGTGGCAATTACTCCGATCTGCCATGCCGTAACGATGAAAAAACAGGCGATTCTCCACCGGCGCGGAAGAAAGGCCATCCAGACAAGCACGAGTTCCATCGCGAGCGTGGCCGCTGCAGTGGCGATGTGAAACCAATTCGGCAGATGCTGCACGTACCAGCCGATCCAGGTGGGCAACGGACCATTCTGGTAGTACTCGAACAACGCGGTCAGGTTTCGCCATGTAGGGTCCCCGCTCTCGAGTTTGACTACCCCCGACTCAAAGTAAATGCGAAACCACTCCCAGAGCAACAGATATATAGCGGCTCGCACAGGCAGTTGTTTTTTACCCAAGCCCGGAAACATGCCGGGAGGTGCCAGAAATAGCGAGAGAAAACCTGCCTCCAGTAACATACCGTCCGACTGGTAGCCGGAGAAGTCCTGCGCTGCACTGACAAACGAGAGAAAACAGGAGAAGCAAACGAGCAACATGCCGCGCGGCCAGACATTGGCAACGAGGATAAGTGAGGCTATGAGGCCGATCCAGCAAAGTGCAATCAGCATATGGTCACTGTCGGAGAGCCAGAGCAAGGTGGGGCAGTACCAAAAGCGTAGAGCTCCCAGGCCGCGCAACATTTGTAAATAGTCGGCGGCGGAAAGAATGCCTTGCGATCCGATCAGACCGCGTACTTGAAAGAGAAGCGCGAAGAAGGCCGAAAAGTAAATCAGACCAAGTGCACGCAAAAATAGCCAGCGTGCGATGAAGCGGCTCGCCGAACCGCAAGTCGAATCGAACAGATAGCGATAGATGCTTTTGATCCTTTGCATCGGAAGCCTTCGTCTCCGCACTTTGGATGCTGTAGATGCCAGCCGCGGCATTTCTCCCGTGAACTGGCATTTCGATTCCGTCGAAGACAATTCTGCATCTGACTAATAAGTAAATGCCATCGATCAATGAGATCGTTGGTGTTAGCTCCAAAGTCTTCTTGCTTTATGACAACGGCTACCATCATAGGTTCGGGGCCAAATGGCCTTTCGGCAGCAATTGCGCTTGCATCTGCAGGCCTTTCGACGACTGTTCTCGAGCGCAATCGGCAGATCGGAGGTGCCTGCTCCACTGCCGACGCCACGCTCCCAGGCTTCCGTCATGACCTCGGCTCCTCGGTCTATCCGATGGGCGTCGTGAGCCCCTTCTTCCGCTCCCTACCCATTGAAATACCCTGGATCGAACCAGCTGCTCCGTGGGCTCATCCACTCGACGATGGCGCCGTCGTGCTGCTCGAGCATTCCATCGAAGATACCGTAGCCAACCTGGACGCCTTCGATGGTCGCAAGTACCGTTCGCTGCTTGAGCCACTGGCTCACGATTTCGCGGATCTCGCCGCAGACCTTCTTGGACCCATTCAACATATTTCGCACCATCCCCTTCTACTCGCCCGCTTTGGCTTTGCGGCGCTTTTGCCCGGGGCATCACTCGCACGTTCGCGCTTTTCCGGGTTTCGAGCGCGTGCGCTCTTTGCAGGGATGGCTGCTCATTCGGCGCTGTCGCTGGAAGCACCGGCCTCCGCCGCAGTCGGTCTTGTTCTAATGGCTGCGGGACACGCCAGCGGTTGGCCTATCGTCCGAGGGGGCGTTCAGACGCTCACCGATGCCCTCGCTAGTCATCTCGAACTTCTTGACGGTCGCATTGAGACCGGTCGCGAGGTCAAGAAATTGCCAGAAGCGGATCTAATCCTTGCCGATGTGACTCCACGTCAGCTTCTCCGAATAGCAGGGCCCGTGCTGCCCCCACCGTACCGTCGACAGCTTGAGCGCTTCCGTTACGGAGCTGACACGTTCAAAATCGACTACGCACTCAACTCGCCTATTCCTTGGACCGCGAACGAATGCTCCCGCGCCGCCACCGTACACCTCGGAGGAACGCTGGAGGAAATCGTAGCGTCAGAGCGGCACTTCACCTCCCACACTCCCTTCGTTCTGGTCGTCCAGCCTTCACTCTTCGACCCCACCCGCGCTCCCGCAGGTCACCACACAGCATGGGCCTATTGCCATGTCCCTAATGGAAGTGCTGCCGATCGCCTCGAGGCTATCGAGCGTCAGATCGAACGTTTCGCCCCCGGTTTCCGCGATTGCATTGTCGCCCGTTCCATCTCTCCTCCTGCCGCACTCGAGTGCTGGAATCCAAACCTCATCGGCGGCGATCTCTCCGCGGTCGCCATGAATTTGCGGCAACTTCTCCTCCGTCCCACTGCCTCGTTGTACCGGACACCCATGACAGGTCTATTTCTTTGTGGAGCGTCTACCCCCAGGCGGCGGAGTCCACGGAATGGCCGGCTTTCACGCCGCGCAGGCAGCACTGCGGCATCTCACATAGATTCTCGTGTCTCGAAAAGCATCTTTTGGCAATTTCAACCTTGGGTAAGGCCGCCTGAACGCGAATGATTGGCTTTGTGCTATTGAATTCACGAAAAAAATTGATCTGTTGCGTCCCCGGCGCAGGTCAAGACAAAATGGCCGGACGCGATGGTAGCCTTATGGTGTGAGCGATACTGATCTAAGAGATCGACTAACGTATTTCGAGGGAAAACTCGACGAAGCCATGCGCAGATCACTCGCGAGAGAACCCCATCCTCGCAAATTTGATTCGGGATACACGACCGAAATATTTAAGACGTGGGCTGAGTCAATCAAAGTCCTCAAGGATCGTATCGCCAGTATCAAAGGCCAACTTGGGGCCCGCTGATGTGCGGGCGATACGAAGCCCGCCAGAAGCAAAGCATTGCCGAAGCCCTTCGCGTAATTGTCAGTCTTGAAGGCTATTATTTCAACACAGGAAAAGAATGCGCTCCCGGCTCAATTCGGCCTGTTATCCGCATGGAAAAGGGCGTTCGCGGAGTTGCGGAGACTGCCAGCCTTGGCAGAATCCGAAGACGGGACAGTGGGTAATAATTCGCAATTATCACCAGCGACCCAATCTAAAAATGTCAGAGATGCGCGACCGACAGCCCGTCACTCTGCAACCGAGTGAATACTCGGAATGGTTGACCGAGGATGAGACACCACCCGTTTACCTCCTGCGGATATTGCCTGAAGGAGATCTCGTGATTGATCCGCTAGACTTCGCGAAGATAGAGACGACACCGGGGCTGCCTGAGCCTGGATTGTTCGATAAGATGTAACGCTGGACGGACCTTTTCTCCTGCCTCGTTTCATTTTTTTCAATCCACGTCTCAGTGCACGACTCCAGTGCGGACAGGCAAAATTGAGAAGCTGTCCCCAACCGAACATGAGGACAATAGTTGCAACCGTGACTATGAAGGGGATGGATTTATCAGACATGGCGTTCTCCTGGTGCCTCGGCGCTGAGGCTCTGCCAGATTTACTGACCGGCATATGTATAAGCGTCAAATCGGGGAAGAATGTGCCACGTCTTAGATTTATTTCGGGACGCTCACTTGAGACCGAGCCCACAGACATCGTTGCTGCGCTCGCATAGTCAGCAAAAGAACTCCGGGAACGTAGAGGCAAGATGTTAATTGACAACTGGTCAACGCTTTACGGACTGGCGGTCACAGATCCGGATGCTATTCCGCAGGGTCGTAGTTCAGGTTTTGGCCAAGCCATCGCTCGACCTCAGCCACACTCATCCCCTTGCGCTCGTGGTAGTCGGCGACCTGATCGCGGTCAATCTTGCCAAGGCTGAAATATCGCGATTCTGGGTGCGCGAAGTAGAGTCCGCTTACGCTCGAACCGGGCCACATCGCAAACGACTCAGTAATCAGCATTCCGGTGTTCGCCTGAACATCGAGCAAGCGCCAGAGCGGGCCCTTCTCCGTGTGATCTGGGCACGCAGGGTAACCGGCGGCCGGCCTGATCCCCCGATACTTCTCCCGGATGAGATCGGCGTTGCTCAGGCCTTCATCACAACCGTAACCCCATTCATCCCGTACCCGCTTGTGAAGGCATTCGGCGAAAGCTTCAGCCAGGCGATCGCCTACGGCCTCCGCCATGATCGCGTTATAGTCGTCGTTCTCCGCTCTAAACTTGTCACACAACTCCTTCAGGCCGATGCCGCTGGTCACCGCGAAACCACCTATGTGATCGGGCAGCCCGGTTCCTTTCGGCGCGATGAAGTCGGCGAGCGACCGGCACGGCTCGCTACCTTCCCTGTTTGCTTGCTGGCGGAGGAAGTGGAATCGCTCAAGCACCTCTCCGCGTGTGTTATCCGTGTACAACTCGACATCATCGCCCACAGCATTGGCGGGAAAGAAGCCGTATACGCCACGCGCCGAGATCAGGTTTTTCTCAATGATACGATCCAGCAGAGCATTGGCATCGGCGAAGAGTTGGCGCGCCTGCTCGCCCTGTGCCTCGCCCTCAAAAATGCGGGGGTAAACGCCTTTCAGACCCCATGCGTGGAAGAGCGGCGACCAGTCGATGAAGTCACGCAACGTCGCCAGAGGAAAGTTGTCCAGCACGAGCACGCCGGTAAACGCGGGCACGGGCAGGTCTTCGGGGCGCCACTCAATCGGAGTTCTCCTTGCGCGAGCAGTCTCAAGAGAGACGGCCTGTTGGCGCGGCGCGGAGTGGGCCTTGCGCAGCGCCTCGTATTCTGCGCGATGCTGCGCTACGAACGCCGGCTTGCCTTCGTCACTGAGAAGGCTGGTCGTCACGGGTACTGCGCGGCTGGCATCCAGTATGTGGACCACTGGTTCGCTGTAATGGGGCGCAATCTTGATGGCTGTGTGCCTTCGGCTGGTAGTTGCTCCGCCGATGAGCAGCGGCAGCTTGAAACCTTGACGTTCCATCTCGCGGGCGACATGAACCATTTCGTCGAGCGACGGCGTGATGAGGCCGCTCAGGCCGATCAGGTCCACTTTCTCTGCCTTGGCGCGTTCGAGGATTTTCTCGCTAGGGACCATGACCCCCATGTCGATGACTTCGTAGTTATTGCAGGCGAGAACGACGCCGACGATGTTCTTGCCGATGTCGTGAACGTCACCCTTGACGGTCGCGAGCAGGATCTTTCCCTGCGCTTTGACTTCCTGGCCAGCCGCAGCCATCGCAGCCTTCTCGGCCTCCATGAAGGGCGTGAGATAGGCGACGGCTTTCTTCATCACGCGGGCAGACTTGACCACCTGGGGCAAGAACATCTTACCGGCTCCGAACAGGTCCCCCACCACGCCCATGCCGTCCATCAGCGGGCCTTCGATCACCAACAGAGGACGTCCCAACTTCGCGCGGGCTTCCTCGGTGTCGATGTCGATGTATGTGTCGATTCCCTTCACCAGCGCGTGAGAGAGACGCTCCTCGACTGTGCCGTGGCGCCATTCTTCGGCCTTCTTCTCGCTCACTGCCGTGCCCGCGCTCTTCAATGTTTCGCCGTAGTCCACGAGGCGTTCCGTCGCGTCGGGACGGCGGTTGAGCAGGACGTCCTCGACCATCACCTTCAGATCGGGCTCAATCTCTTCGTAGACCTCGAGCATTCCGGCATTCACGATGCCCATGTCCATGCCCGCCGCGATGGCGTGATAAAGAAACGCGGAGTGCATGGCCTCGCGAACTTTGTTGTTGCCTCGAAAACTGAACGAGACGTTCGAGACGCCTCCGCTGACCTTTGCGTGCGGCAGGTTGACCTTGATCCAGCGCGTGGCGTTGATGAAGTCAACTGCGTAGTTGTTGTGCTCCTCCATGCCGGTGGCAACGGTGAGGATGTTCGGGTCGAAGATGATGTCTTCAGGCGAAAAACCGACCTCGTCGACTAGGAGACGGTAGGCACGCTCGCAAATACGGATCTTGTCTTCGTATGTCGCGGCCTGACCCTGTTCGTCGAAGGCCATCACCACCGCCGCAGCGCCATATTTCAGAACTGTAGCGGCGTTCTGCCGAAATTTTTCTTCGCCTTCTTTCAGCGAGATCGAGTTTACGATGCCTTTGCCCTGCAAGCATTTCAGCCCTGCCTCGATGACCTCCCACTTTGAGGAGTCCACCATAAAGGGCACCTTAGCGACCTCAGGCTCGCTCGCCAGCAACTGCAAGTAGCGCGTCATTGCCGCGACGCCGTCGATCATGCCCTCGTCCATGCAGATATCGAGGATGTTCGCCCCATTCTCCACCTGTTGCCGGGCCACGCTTACTGCCTCTTCGTATTTGCCTTCCTTAACCAGCTTCGCAAACTTGGGTGAACCGGCCACATTTGTGCGCTCACCGATCATGATGAAGACGCCGGGCTGCTGGGTGAATGGCTGTGATCCTGAGAGACGAAGTGGCTTCGTCATCGTGGCCTCGGCCACGCTCATCCTTTCATGCACGCTCACACTGCGCTCTCGATCTGGCGAGTCCACCGTCGCGGGGGTTGGCCTTCGAGCGCCTTGGCGATGGCCGCAATGTGCTCTGGCGTGTTCCCGCAGCAGCCGCCGGCAATATTAATCAGGCCTCCACGTGCAAAGTCGGACAGATAACGGGCCATGTCCTCCGGTCCCAAATCGAACCCAGTTTCCGAGAGAGGATTTGGCAAACCCGCATTCGGGTAGCACGAGATCGCCACGTCCGCCTTCGCCGAGAGCTCGTCAAGAAACGGATACATCAGATCGGGACCAAGAGAGCAGTTGAGCCCCACCGACAGCGGTTTCACATGCTGTACCGCGTTCCAGAACGCCTCAGTGGTCTGGGCCGAAATCATCGTCTCGCCGCCACGCCCCACCGCGGCCGAAATCATCACCGGCAGATCCTTACCGTCTTGATCGAACACCTCGCGGATGGCGACGAGTGCCGCCTTGGCGTTCAGCGAGTCAAAGATTGTCTCGACCAGAAGTAGGTCTGAGCCGCCCGCTATGAGAGCACGCACCTGCTGAGCATAGGCTGTCTTAACCTGATCGAAGGTGACCACCCGGAAGCCCGCATCATCGGCATCGGGCGAGTTCGAGAGAGACACGGTCAGCGGCCCGATCGCGCCTGCCACGAACCGTTGACGCGCCGTTGCGTTCCCAATACGATCGGCCCATTCACGGCACTGCCGCGCTGATTGCTCATTGATCTCCCAGGCTAGGCTGTTGAGCATCGGATCGTCGATGATTTTTTGGTAGAACTCAGGATCCTTGCGGCCGCCGTGTTCCCTCGGATCATCCACGAAGAATTCACTCTGGGTGATGCTGGTCGCGCCGAAGGTATTCGTCTCGATAATGTCTGCCCCGGCTTCCAAAAACCGGCGATGGATGTCACAGATCATGTCCGGCTGAGTCAGGGAGAAGAGGTCACCGTTGTTCAGCAGGTCCTTAGTCGAATCAATGAATCGCTCCCCACGGATGTCAGCTTCCCTCATACCATAGGTTCGGATCGTCGTGCCCATCGCTCCATCGATGATGGCAATTCGGCTTTCGATGATTTTTTGAAGAGGATGTTGGTGCGTTGTAGTCATTTCTCCCTGATGGTTTCAAGCATGACACTCTGCGCGCTATGGCTTTTGCTCTGCCATGTCTGGTCTTAGCGGGTCGCTAATTCATTATAGCGAGACGTCGAGCGTATCGACCTTCGGCCCGTTGAACTGCCTCGTGTGATCACGACTGGCGGTGCACACGCGCGAGCGTAGGCCGAAACCCACGCCCGCGCAGGCGAATACGAATAGTTACCGCAGCGAAGCTGAGCAGCGCAGCCGCCTCGACGAAGATCTTTCCGCCATCCAGCAGATCAGGGTGCCCATCCCTTAGATTCGGGTCCGTGAGAATGCTGTGCAAAAGCAAAAGCATGGCAGCTGGGAACACCAGATAGTGCAGCCTCCGCCATACGGGCCGCGCCATGCGCGTCCGCAGCAGCGAAGATAGGAGCACGATCACAAGCAGGTAAAGCGCACAGGCGCCGGCCAGATTGAGCTTTGGCTGGAGATAGGAGTGAACCGGCCACAACACATCGATTACCCGAAACCGTGGTGCATGCAGAAACAACAAAACTGCAGGGTGAGTCAGTGTGAGAATAACGGCAACATAAGCCGTCCAACGGTGAAGCGCGAAAAGGTTCAAGTGACGGTGAGGCCATAACCGCAATGAGCTGTAGCGCAGCGACAACAGCATCCCAAGTACCAGGTTGACCGTCACCGTTCCCACGGCACCCAGCCCGAGGTACGAACAGAGATCCAACAGGCTCATGTCGGCCTCGCGATCTTCATAAATGCCGCTATTTCACGCATTTGGGACATCGAATGGAGGAGGAAGCGCTGCGTCTTCGTTAATAGAAAAGTAGGCTCCAGCAGCCGCTCTGCACATTCACGAAGGGTTTCCGCGAGAGAACAACGCGATCGAGGCACTCCGGCCCAGTGAATCTTCAGCACCTCGCGCTCCCATTCGACGAGCCACTCGTATTGTGCACAGGTACTTAGCTGGTATGCGCTCGCCGCTCCGCAGCTCCGACCTTCCTTCGAACGGGCTCAGCTCAACTATAGGCATTGTTCGGCAATACAGTAAAGTGATAGTACCTCGACGAGTCGTAGTGAGCCGCAGTTTCAAGCGTAACGGTCGACCAACGAAGTTCCTGGACCTAGAAACGAACGGCGGATGATATGGATTATGCTGTCTGACGGACATGCCGCCGTGCGTCCTGGCGCGGTTGCGGATCGTCCAAGGAGATATATGACCACTCAATACCGCGCTCTCATCCTCGCGCTGACGCTTGGATTTGGGGGAGCCAATGCTGCTCTTGCCCAGAACGTCCCGGTCGACTCCGCACTGTTCTCCGATATGCGATGGCGGGAGATAGGCCCGATGCGCGCTGGAAGAACGCGTGCTCTGGCCGGCGTGCCCAGCCAGCCGGCAACGTTTTATCTTGGCGCAGTCAACGGCGGAGTGTGGAAGACCACCGACGCAGGCGATACTTGGCACAGCATCTGGGATGATCAGCCAACGGGCTCCATAGGTTCCATCGCGGTGTCGCTCAGCAACCCGGACATTATCTACGTCGCCAGCGGCGAAGGTCTCGCACGGCCTGACCTCTCCGTGGGAGACGGCGTTTACAAATCGATCGACGCCGGCAAGACATGGACGCATCTCGGTCTTCGCGACGGACAGCAGATCGGCCAGATTGCCATCGACCCACACGATCCTAACCGCGTCTTCGTTGCTGTGACTGGACATCCGTACGGGCCCAATAAGGAGCGCGGCCTGTACAGAACGACAGATGGCGGCGAGACCTTCCAGAATGTTCTTTTTATCGACGAGTTCACCGGTGCATCTGAGGTCCAGATCGATCCGAACCACCCGAACATCGTCTACGCCGGTATGTGGGAACGTCAGGAAGGCGCTTGGGAAAACGGCGCGTGGAGCGGCACGCATGGCGGCTTCTTCAAATCCGCGGATGGTGGCGACCACTGGACGAAGATTACCGGCGGAGGGCTGCCGGACGGCATTGTGCAGGTGAACGTGACGATCTCACCCGCCGACTCGAACCGCCTCTATATCGAAGCGGCGACTGAGCGCGGAGTTGGACTGTATCGTTCGGAAGACGGCGGCAAAACCTGGGTGCATGCGCCTGACAATGACACGCGTCCAGAAGCGCGCATCGGCGGCGGAGATCTGCCCGTTCCGCAAGCGGATTCGAAGGACCCCAACACGGTATACGTCGCTAGCGTCGTCACCTGGAAGTCGACCGACGGCGGCAAGACCTGGTTCGGCCTGCGCGGCTCACCCGGCGGCGACGACTACCAGAACATCTTCATCAATCCCAACAATCCGAAGATCATTGCGCTGGCCAGCGACCAAGGCGTCATCATCTCGCAGAACGGCGGCGAGACGTGGGCCAAATGGTATAACCAGGCTACCGCGCAGATGTACCACGTGACTACCGATAACGCCTTCCCATATCGCGTCTGTGGCGGCCAGCAGGATAGTGGCAGCGCGTGCGTTTCCAGCCGCAGCAACGACGGCCGCATCACCTTCCACGACTGGCATCCCGTCGGAATAGAGGAGTACGGTTATGCAGCGCCCGATCCGCTCGATCCGAACATCGTCTATGGCGGCAAGGTGACGCGATACGATCGTCGCACGGGACAGATCCAGAGCGTAGAGCCGAAGCCGTTGCGCAGTTACCGCGTGCTGCGGACCGAACCGCTGATGTTCTCGCCGGTCGACCCGCACAAGCTTTACTTTGCGACGAACACGTTGTGGCTTACGAGTGATGGCGGCAAGAACTGGAAGGAAGTAAGCCCGGACTTGAGTCGCGAGGCGGGTTACGAGATTCCGGCGTCGCTGGCGCATTACAAAGACTCGCCGACCATGCGACCGACACGCCGCGGTGTGATCTACGCACTCGGCCTGTCGCCGGTAGATGGCAACCGCTTGTGGGCCGGTACAGACGACGGCTACATCTGGACGACTGCCGATGGCGGTGCGAGCTGGACCAATATCACTCCTCCGGAGATGAAGCCGTTCTGGAAGGTCTTCAATATGGACGCGGGGCGCTTTGACGCGCTGACGGCTTATGCGGCAGTGAATACCATGCGGTTGGACGACATGCGTCCGCATCTCTTCCGCACGCACGACGGCGGCAAGACGTGGAAGGAGATCAACAACGGTCTGCCGAACGACGCTGCCACAAACACCATTCGCGAAGATTCGAAACGCAAGGGGCTGCTCTACGCCGGCACAGAGACGCAGGTGTATGTCTCTTTTGACGATGGGGACCACTGGCAGTCACTGCGGCTCAACATGCCGGCCAGCTCCGTACGCGATCTGCAGGTGAAGGACGACGACTTGATCGCGGGAACCCACGGTCGTGGCTATCTGATCCTGGATGACGTAACTCCACTTCGTCAGATCGCAGCAAAGCTGGCATCGGAGAATGCCCATCTGTACACGCCGCAGACAGCCATTCGCATCCGCGGAAATATGAATCCTCCAACACCGTGGCCTCCCGACATGGCCACAGGCGTCAATCCCCCGGATGGCGCCATCATCGATTACTACCTCGGACCGAAGTTTGCCGGCGCCGTTACGCTGGAGATCACCGATAGCAAAGGCGTTCTTGTCACACGCATTCGCAGTACGGACCCCGTCCCGCCGCTTGATCCACGTTATCCTGACCCAACCCTATGGGCGCGTCCTCCACGGGTTCTCGCCGCAACGCCAGGTCATCATCGTTTCCTCTGGGACATGCAGTACCCGCAAGTACCTGGCATGTCCACCGGTCCCGACGCGGACCAGGCCGTGCCTTACAACACACCTGCTGTCTCCACTGCGCCATGGGTGATGCCCGGCAGCTACACCGTGCGCCTGATCGCCGATGGGCATACCGAGACCGCACCTTTGACTGTTGTCATGGACCCGCGCGTGAAGACAACCCTGGCAGAACTGCAGCAGCAATTCGATGTGTCAAAGAGCATGTATGACGACCTGTTGCGTGCAACAAATGCACTCCACGAGATCACTATTCTGCGCGAACAGTTGAAGTCGCGTTCTGCCGAAGCGCCCGTTGCTCAATCCAAGGACTCCATCGAGAGCAAACTCGACGCGGTCGCCGGGGCCGAGCGTGCCGGCCACACTGGCGGTGGAGGCGGTGGCCGCGGTGCTCCTGCCGGGCCGCCCAACCTCGGAACTGTGCGCACGCAAATCGCACGAATGGAGCATGAGATACAGAAAGCCGACGAAGCTCCCACAACGGCGCAGATTGAGGCGTCCCAGATTACAGCAAAACCCCTCGAAGACCTGTTGCAGCGATGGGAACAACTAAAGCAAACGAACCTGAAAGCGCTGAATAGCCAACTCGAACACGAGCACTTGGGCGCTCTCAAGATCGACACAACCCGAATCGACCACGACGTCGAAGACCAAATCCAGGTTGGGGATGAAAATTGAGCCAGTAGACACTCGACTTTAATACCGTTGATTCGCTGCGGTTTCTTTGTCTGTACCCTGGGCCCTTTATGCGCCAAGACGTCCCCAATCTATCTCGATATACGTGTCGATCCCTTCCCTGGAGGCTTATGTTGTCGTTGCGCCCAATCATCGTGTTGCTATTGTTCAGCATTCCGCTGTTGTCGCAAACACCGGACACGGCAACGCTCCAGGGCACAGTCATGGATGCAACGCAGTCAGCTGTCCCAGGTGCCCACATCGTGCTCACTAACGAGCTCACGGGGCTCGTGCGCAAAACGCTAAGCGATGGGCTGGGGCACTTCTCGCTTGGAGGCTTGCCCGTTGCCGGACAGTACAGTGTGAGCGCGACGAAGGAGGGTTTCGCAGCAGTCACCGCGGATCAAATTTCAGTGGCCGGCGGTAGCAGCGCCTCTCTCCGGCTTACCCTTCGGGTAGCTGGAGAAACCTCCACCATCAGCGTCGAAGGCACCGCAGATGACGTTCGTGTCGACCAGCCACAGTTAGGTATTCATCTTTCTCAACAGCAGATGCAGGAGACACCCCTGCCAGCGCGTCGCATCACCTATTTGCCATTACTTGACGCCGCAAATCGTCCTGCTATCAGTCAAGGCGACATCTTTATGAACGAGAATCTCTTCACCACGAACGGTGCGGGACGACGCCAGACCTGGTTTGAGGTCGACGGCGCAAACTCTGTCGACATGTGGGGCCGACAGACGATCTTCACTAATATCCCTTTGATGGCCCTTGACGAGATGGCTGTGCTGACGAGCAGCTTCTCGGCAGAGTACGGCGCCACAACTGGAAGCGTCGTCAATATCGTGACCCGTAGCGGTGGTGAGAAACTCCACGGGCAGCTCTTGGAACTATGGCGCCCAGCGAGTACTGGAGCCTCACTTGAGGGGTTCACCAGCGGCAACGCAACCAGCGGCAACGAGATCACCAGTGACGCACTCGGACAAACTGCAGCGGCGTTGTCCGGCCCACTCGGGCGAGGCAGCAAGACTCAGTTTTTCTCCGCAGGGGAGTACAACCGCGAGGCCAAGGCTTCACCGATCACTTCGCCGATCGCACCGGGAAGCTACGTGGGCCACTATCGCGGCTGGCTTGGCCTTGTTCGCCTGGACCGTCAGCTTAGCGACAAGAACAACATATTTCTCCGAGCCAATATCGACAACTTCTCCGATTCAAATCCTAATGGCATCGTCGGAGGCTCCAGTCTGGCGACCGTGGCACGTATCTTTCGCCGCCGCACCTACACTGGCGAGCTTGGCGACACAGCCGTTATCAACGGACATCTATTGAACAACGCCCGTCTGCAGTTCCAACTCGGCTCACCCATTACAGAGTTCGATCCGGTGGTCTACGGCACACAGTTTGTGGTGCCTATCTCTTCTTCGTGCGGAAACACCGCCTGCGGGACTTTTACGTCCGGAACGTCCCAGTCCGCGTTGCTCATGAACCGCCAGTACGAGTTCTCCGAGATCCTTGCTTACAACTTCGAGCGTCATCAACTCACCTTCGGCGGCGATGTGATCGCTGCGCACAATGGGGGCAACAGCAAGGAGTTTGGCGGACCCATCTTCCTTGGCAAATTTACTTACAACACGTGCTCACAACCAGCCGCGGTGTGTGAGAGCTCCGCTTACCTGGATAACATCGCGAATGTCGCCAACTATCAGCAAAGCTACGGCAATGCGAACTATGTAGTGAACGACCAGCTGTGGTCGCTGTTTGCGCAGGATGACTATCGTGCTTCGCGCAAGCTAACCCTAAATCTGGGCCTGCGCTACGAACGCCAGACACTCACTAACGCAAACTTGAACTTTGCGCCGCGCGTAGGCTTTGTTTACGACACGACGGGCGATAGTTCGATCGTTATTCGCGGCGGCTTCGGCATCTACAACTCGCAGATCGTCGACAACTCCTTCGCCAGCTATGCTCTCGGAGAGCCTTCTGGTGTCTTCACGTACACCGCGACGCCGGGCCAGGTTGGCTTTCCCGCCAGCATAGCCGCTGCGCCACTGCCGGCGTTTCCTCCCGGTGCTGTGGCGCCGGTGCGTAGTCTCTACGTTCGGCCCGGCCAACCAGCTTATCTGAACCAGTACTTTCCGACTTCCATTCTTAATGGATATCCCAGCGCACTTCTGAACCCCTACTCAGAGCAGTACACACTCGGCCTCGAGCACCGTTTTGCCCCGAATTGGGTTCTCAGTCTCGACTACGTCGGCACACACACACTGCGCATTATCCGTCCGCTTGATGTGGACGGACCTTCCCCCTTCATTCGAACTACGCAGGGTACCGGCCCACTGAATATTCGCACAGCTCAAATGGCCAACTGCACACGACCTTACTGGATCTACTGGTACGCACAGCACGGAACGGTTTGCACTACGGCGAACACCAACCCGCCCCCGTACAGTCTCATCCAGACCGACGTCAACGATGGCTACCTGCACTACAACGCGCTCGATGTGAATGTTTCACACACATTCAGCCATGACTTCTCTGCTCTCTTCAGTTACACCTGGTCGCACACCCTGGACAACGTCGACCCCGATACCACCAGTCAGAACCCAAACGACACCAACTTCACGCAGCACACCGAATACGGTCCGGCTATCTACGATCAGCGCCATCGCTTAGTGGTCAGCGGAGTCTATGTCGCGCCATTCAAGATTAATATCGGTGGCGTCGGCACGTTCGCGAGCGGTCTTCCCTACAACCTCGTTACCGGCACCACTAACAGCGGCGATACCGGTGGTACAACCGATCGGCCCGTCATCAACGGAGCCGTGGTTGGCCGCAATGCGGGACGTGGGACGAGCATCTATTCCGTCGACCCATTCGTCAGCCGCACCTTCCCGCTCTTTCACGAAGTCGTGCAACTCAACCTTCGGGCAGAGGCATTCAACGTGCTCAACCACGCGAACTTCGTAGGCTTTAATGGAACCTATGGAAACGGCGCAGCTCCAGCCGCTCTGGGCGCTCCGCTGCCCGGCGTCACCAGTCAACTCCCGGCTCGTCAGATGCAGTTTTCTGCAGGCGTGAGTTTCTGATGCGAATCAGTGTTCGCCCCGGCCCGGTTCGCCTTGCCGCTCTCGATTACGGCTTGTGTCTGCTGATGATGGCAGCCTCGCTAACCTTCTCTCGGGCGCAGGCGCAGGCTCTCACAGGCACCATTGCTGGTCGCGTGGTTGATTCCGTAGGTGCAGCCGTCCCGAGCGCGAAGATCACCGTTCGCAACACAGACGTTGCTTCTACGCGAACACTCACAAGCGGTTCGGACGGCGCGTTTCGTGTTACAGGCCTCGGTTCGGGTGCCTACACAGTTGAGGGACGGGCGGGCGGACTTGCATCTCGCCGCGCCGTTCGCCTCACTGTAATGCTAGGCAGCAACACAGAGATTGTGCTGCGTCTCGACGTAGCGACGGTGAAGCAGAACACCACGGTGAACGCGCGCGGGGCGACCGTAGAGGGCAACACGGTAGCCCCCCCGCCGAATACAACGGAGGCGACAGTGGGTAGTTTTCTGCCCGGCCTCACCGTGACTTATCTTCCAAATCGCGACCGGGACTTGACGCAGTTTACCAATCTGGCAGCAGCTACTAGTGATGACGTGGACGGAACCGGTGAGGTTATTGCCGGCCAGCGCAGCGACGCTGTTGACGTTGAGGTCGACGGCACACGTTTCACCGACCCATTGCTTGGCGGTCGCAGAGGCAAGGAAGATAGCGGCCTCTTTCTGCCGCTCAGCGCCGTACGCGAGTTCGAGCTCGTACACAGCGGTGTCGATGCCAGCGTGGGTGATACCACTGCCGGACTAATCAGCGTAGCCACGAAGGCCGGCGCCAACAGAGCTCGCGGCGATGCTTTTTACACCGGACGACCTCCTCAGCTAACTTCCGCAGATGCCTTCGGCAATTCGCTCGACAGCGTGCAGAACGCCTTCGGCTTCGGATACGGCAGTCCCATTCGCCGCAACCGCAGTTTCTACTTCGTCAGCGTCGAGCAGGACTTCGTCCATGCACCGTATTACATTACTTTTGCTCCGCAAGCTCGGGCGTCGTCATTCCTGCTGCGCTCGCAGCGCAACAGGGTGAGATTATCGAACATCAATCGCCGACCGCCGTCTTCGGACGCCTGGACGTCAATATCTCTTCTTCGAACACGTTGAACACTGAGTTCGGCTATGACCGTGAGAACCGCATGAACGCCGGCGACGGACTCACCCGCTCGCTCAACACGTCTGGCTTTGCAGCCAACATCTCCGGTCAAAGCTTCACGACCCGCATCGGGTTGAGTTCGGTCCTCAACGCCCGAACGTTCAATTCCGTCGTTGTTGCATGGTCCAGCGATCATCGCAATCGCACACCGAACTCCTTCGCGCTGGAGCAGTTCATCAACGGCGTTGGCGCGCTCGGCGGCGACGCGGCGGGCCAGCATTTGTTCACCTCGCAACAGACTCAGCTCAGCAACGATCTCACGCTGACACGCGGCCATAACGAATTCGACTTCGGCGGCCGCCTTGCGGCGGAGCCTGCCTACGAGCAACAGGAAGAGAACGTCAACAGCCGGTTCGATTACAACTCTCTGGCGGCGTATCTCGACAACCAGCCGCGCCGCTTCCAGCAAACCTTCATTACCGGGGACACACGCTTTCAGGGCACCATGACTGAACTGGCCTTCTATGCCAACTCGCGCGTTCAACTCCTCCCGAATCTATTTCTCACCGCCGGCGTTCGGTGGGCGGCGCAGTGGAATCCACCGCCGCCGCACCCAAACCCCACACTCGCCGTCACCCAGAAAATTCCCGATGACCTAAGCCAGTGGCAACCTCGTGTTGCGCTGGCCTGGGATGTAAGCACGAAAATGACCGTCCGCGCGTTGTCGGGGCTCTACGCGGCCGCAACGCCGGCGACGTTTTTCCACCGCGTCTTCGCGGATAACGGTACTCAGACGGTGACGGTGGACAGCTACT
This sequence comes from uncultured Acidobacteriaceae bacterium, assembly GCA_963791735.1. GTDB lineage: Bacteria > Acidobacteriota > Terriglobia > Terriglobales > Acidobacteriaceae > Edaphobacter. The sequence continues at coordinate 660,051 of CAWBTR010000001.1, forward strand.
TTGGCGCAGTTCAGCCACGCAACATCTACCGGCAGCCGGGCTTCGCTAACCTCGACCTGCGTGTCGTCAAGGACTTCACTTTGAAGGGCGAGGGCCACCACCTCGACCTTTTTATGGACATCTTCAACCTGACAGGCGCTCGCAATCTTCGTTTTGACAGCCATGGAGTGAGCCTCTTCGGCAACGCCAGCTACCCGGTTTACTCGGCAGGTATGCCGCTGTTCGCGCCTGGCGTGACGCGACTGGGCGGCCCGCGAGAGATCCAACTCACCGCCCGATTGGTAGGCTTTTGAATTCAGTCTGCCCGACGTTTACCAACGACTCTAAGCTCAAGTGCGGCGACTTTGCGTCTCAACTGAGCCCCAATCCGTCTACGATCATATTGCACATAATAATAGAAGTGTGACTTTGCCAGGCTGGCGTTCGGGCCAGCAATTTCGTCGTATTTTTAGGAGTTGAAATGGGAGTTGTCCGTCGTACTCTCTCTGCCGTATTGGGTCTTTTCGCGATCTGTTCCGTATCAGGCCCGCTATCTGCGGAAAAGTCTGCAATAGCGCCTCAGTATCCTGGCGAGATGCTCGGCGGCCTGGAATGGCGCGACGTCGGCCCGATGCGCGGCGGCCGCAGTTACGCGGTCGCTGGAAGCCCCAGCCAGCCGGACACCTTTTACATGGGCTCGGTCGGCGGCGGCGTGTGGAAGACTGAGAACGCCGGCCGCACTTGGTTCCCGATCGCCGACCAGGGCATTCCTATCGGTTCGATCGGGGCCATCGCCGTCGCACCGTCCGATCCCAACGTTGTGTACGTCGGAACCGGCGAGCCGGATATTCGCAGCCAGCACTCCTATGGCATCGGCGTCTTCAAATCTACTGATGCTGGTAAGACGTGGAAATCCATTGGACTCGAAGATTCGCGGCAGATCGGCCGTATCGTCGTGGATCCAAAAGACGCCAACCGCGTCTACGTTGCTGCTTTGGGTCACGTTTACGACGCGAACCCGACGCGTGGCGTTTACCGGTCCGTCGATGGAGGCGCGCACTGGAAAAAAGTCCTCTTCAACGCGAATATGCCGAATGATGTCGGCGCGGTCGATCTTGCCGTCGACCCTGCGCATCCGCGTACGCTGTATGCGTCGCTTTGGGGAACGCGGCGTCCGCCGTGGTCGGTTTATGCCCCCTCGAATCTGCCGGGCGGCGGCCTCTACAAGTCCACTGACGGTGGGGATACCTGGAAGAAACTGACCCGGGGCCTTCCGACAGACGACTTCGTGGGCAAGATCGGCATTGCCATTGCCCCCAGCAACCCCAACCGGCTGTGGGCTGTCGTCGACGATTTGGGTGCCCCAGTTGCCAAACCGATCCGCGGCGGTGGAGGAGCGTCGGCGGAGCGTCAAGCTTCCACCGGAGGTGGCGTCTATACCTCGGACGACGCAGGAACCACATGGAAGCTCGTCAACAGCGAGCAGCGTCTGTGGGGACGGGGCTGGTACTTCGAGTCCGTAGCTGTCGATCCAGCGAACCCGGACCGCGCTTACGTCATTAACACCGGGACGTACATGACCACCGACGGCGGCAAGACCTTTCTGCCTGTGAAAGGCTCGCCCGGCGGCGATGACGATCACCAAATGTGGATTAATCCGCGTGACGGCAATCGCATGGTACTCAGCACCGACCAGGGCACCGTCGTTAGCGTCGATGGTGCACAGACCTGGAGCACATGGTACAACCAGCCAACCGCGCAGATCTATCACGTTGCCGCCAGCAACGACTTCCCGTACTGGCTCTATGGAGCGCAACAGGATTCCGGTGGCGTGGGCGTCGCTACCTGGTCGCGCTTCGGCGTTCTGAACTTCCGCGACTGGGAGCCAACCTGCCTCGCCGGCGAGAGCGACACCGTCGTCCCCGACCCAGACCCGAAGTTTGCGCGTGTACTTTACGGCGGCGGTGCCGGCCGCTGTGATCAATCGCTGAACGTCGCCGTGCCACTCGGCGGCGATCTGCCCGCAGCTGACCACGCCAACCCTAATCGCAAAACGTGGACGCTGCCGGAGGTCTTCTCGCTCGCCGACCAGGCGCTGTATTACTCCAACCAGTTCGTCTTCCGCACGCGCGATCGCGGAAAGACCTGGCAAAAGATCAGCCCGGATCTCACGCGAGTTCACCCCGAGATGCCGAAGACGCTCGACGCAATCACAGCAACTGACATTGATCAGCCCATGACCGATCGTTTCGGGGTCGTCTACACTATCAGCCCATCTCCACTCGATGCAAAAATGGTCTGGATTGGAACCGATGACGGCCTGATCCAGGTGACTACCGACGACGGCGCCAACTGGAAAGATGTGACACCGTCAGCCATGACCGCATGGAGCAAAGTCTCGCAGATTGAAGCCGGACACTTCGACGCAGACACAGCGTACGCTTCCGTCGATCGCCATCGTCTGGCCGACATGACACCTTACATCTACCGCACCCATGACGGCGGAAAAACCTGGACGAATATCACGAACGGGATCCCGGACGGTGCCTTCGTCAACTCCGTCAAGGAAGACACCAGGCAAAAAGGTTTGCTCTACGCGGCTACAGAACTGCGCGTCTACGTCTCCTTCGACGATGGAGATCGCTGGCAGCCATTGCAATTGAACATGCCGGTCACTTCGGTGCGCGACATCGTTGTGCATGGCGACGACCTTGCTGTCGCCACTTACGGACGCGGATTCTGGGTCCTCGACCAGATGTCGTCGCTGCGGCAGATCGCCGCGGATGGCAAACGCATCGAGGGCGAGAAAGCGTACCTCTTCATGCCCGGGGAGACGATGGCCATTCACAATGGCAGCATGAACGGCACGCCGTTGCCACATGAAGAGCCGCAGGAACTGAACCCACCCGCTGGGGTGATCGCGTATTACTGGCTCAAAAACGCGTCGACCGGGCCGCTGAAGATCGAGCTTGTCGATGCACGAAACACCGTTCGCGCCTGTCTCGCCAGCGACACTCCCGTCAAACCAGTCGATACAGAAGCCATCAATGTGCAGGCCATATGGGAACAACCCGCGCCGCCACCCGCAGCCACGGCCGGTACACACCGCGTCGCTTTGAATGTCCGGCCGGTGCGTGGTTTCGGAGGCGGTGGCCGTAGTGCCGCGCCGCCGCCGACAGATGCGTGCAATCCGCCCGGCTCGCACCCGGCCGAAGGACCGCAGCCACAGCAGCGCCGTGGCCGCTCGGCGCCCGGACTACAGCCCGGCGACTACACCGTGCGGCTCACAGTCGACGGCCAGACATACACACGTCAGGTCAAAATTAAGCCGGACCCGCGGGATGTTCCCAAGACCGCCGACAACCCAGCTCCGAACAACGATCAGTAACAGTCTCACGTAACGAGATCATTCTGTCTTAATGCACCTTACTAAGGAGCGACCGCAACAAGCTTAACGACTAGGTATGTGCGGAGCCGATGTCGCAAATGGGGTTCGCAGCGAGCAGCCAGGAGAGTACGAGCTTTACGTAGGCGGCAATCATCCCTCTCACGACACCGGCGTCTTCCTACCATTTCACATCGAAGGCTCCAGTAAAATCGCCCCCTAACCGGAGAAAAGCAGTAGCAGGTTCGCGATCCGCTCCAACGCACGCCCTGTCGCATGCCAATGTCGCTATCATGATTGAAAGAGGGGTTTGATGATGTTTTGGAATTTGCTTTTTACATCTCTTCATCGCGGCCTGGATCGCCGTTGTGGCGTTCTGGCAGCTGCATTGCTAGGTGGTATTGCGATGAGTTCAAATACAGCGCTTTCGCAGATGAATATGGCAGGGCATGACATGGGAATGGCGATGAGGGAGGTTCCTCCTCCGGCGAACCTGCCGCCTCCTTTGAAATTGACGGGGATCGGGAATAGCCATCTGGCAATTACGGCGACGCCTGAAGCGCAAATATGGTTCGATCAGGGGCTGAATCTACTGCACGACTTTTGGGACTATGAGTCGGAGCGGGCGTTTGAACAATCCATACGGACCGATCCCAGATGTGCGATGTGCTACTGGGGACTCTACCAGGCATTGATGTTCCGACAGAGCACGGAGACTGCGTACTCTGAGCAGGCGCTGGCAAGTGCAGTGAAGTTGAAGGATCATGCTGGTAAGGCAGAACACCTGTATATTGAGGCGGCAATTGCTGCAAACGATGCAGCAAAGGCTGCGGGCGGAGAGGACCGACCGAACAACGAGAAGGAGACTGCAGTCTGGCGAAAGCTAGTGAAGAAGTACCCAAACGATCGAGAGGCGAGGATCTTTCTTTCGAACAACCTTCGTGACGGGTATGACGATGCGGGAGAGCCAAAAAAGGGAACAAAGGAGTCGATGGCGATTCTGCAGGAGGTTCTGAGGACTGCCCCTAACGATTCTGCGGCGAACCACTACTGGATTCATGCGGTGGAGGCAAGAGCCCGGCCCGAGCAGGCGCTCGGCAGCGCAATCGTACTGGCCAGCCTCGCACCCGCCTCTGGACACATGGTTCACATGCCAGGTCACATCTTCTATCGAGTGGGCGATTATTCGCAGGCAGAGCACTGGTTTGCCGAGTCGACAGCCGTGGATGAAAAGTACATGCGCGACCAACACGTGGATGTTGACGACGACTGGAATTATGTTCACAACTTGATGTACGGGATCGCCAATTTGATGGAAGAGGGAAAGCTGAAGCAAGCTACAACGCTTTCCGGAAAACTGTCTGGTGCACGCGGTGAGTTGAAGGCAACGCTGTACGTGGGGTCACCTCGTGATGGCTATGCCCGGCTAGACCCCAGCCTTCCAGTGGCACTGCGGACGGGAGACTGGTCTGAGGTCCTGAAGATGCTCGAAACCGCGAAACCGGCCGACAAGCTGGAAAATCTGAAATTCCTTGCGGGTCAATTGAAGGAGTTCGCAACGGGAATGCAATCGATTCAGATTGACGATCTTGCCGCCGCGCAGGCTGCTTCGGTAAGACTCGACGCTGAGCTCTGGCATATGTCGCAGACCCTGAAGGACGCACCAAAGAAAAACAAAGAAATGGTGACAACGCCGGTGATGAATGCGGTGATGCCGGACGCTCAGCCCGGCCCCCTACTTTCAAGTCTTTCGATCATGTCGCTGGAATTGAGGGCAGCAATCCTTGCGGAACAGAAACGCCTGGCGGAGGCAAAGATCTTGTTTGCTCGGGCAGCGCGAGAGGAGAAGGGTTTGGGCTATCGCGAGCCGCCAACCTACATCCGTCCTGTGGGAGAGGCTGAAGGCTTGGCGCTGATGCGAGCCGGCGACTATTCCGATGCGCATAAGGCTTACGAGGCGGCGTTGGTGGAAAGACCAAAGTCTGGATTTCCCCTATTCGGTATGGCTCGGTGTAGCGAGGCGGCGGGCGATAAAGCAACTGCCCGCAAGGAATACGCGGAGTTTGCGGACGCATGGAAGGAAGGAAATCAGGACCTGCCGCAGATGGCACATGCGCGGGAGTACATGGCTGAGCAAAGAACCCCATCGAGCGCTATGAAGTAGAAGACTGTGCTTTCTTGAGGAGACTGACTAGGGAGATCGAACAGAAGAGAAACATCGTCCTATTTTGCAGAACCTCTGCGGCGGCGCTCGTAATCGTCGTGCCACCCCGCTATTCTTTGTAGCCAGGTTAACGACCTTCCGTAACTTGTCCCTTCTTCAAATCTTCACCCAGCAAAATCGCCTCTGCAATCTCCCGCATCGACTTCCGCCGCTGTCGGCTCTCGCGCTGCATCGTACGGTAGGCTTCATCCTCGGTGATTCCCAGATAGCGCTGCAGGATACCTTTTGCCCGATCCACCGCTTTCCGCGTCTCCAGCCGCCCGGCGAGCTGAGCATTTTCTGTCTCTAGCCTCGCACGTTCAATCTCAGCTCCCACTAGATAGCCAAGTGTCGACAGCAACCGCACTTCATTCGCCGTGTGCTGATACGACAACTGATGCTGCAGGTTGATCACGCCAACTACCTTGCTCGCACAGACAATCGGCGTACAAAGAATCGCCTCAAAATGATCCTCCGGCAGATTTTTGAAGATGACAAAGCGCGGATCATTCGACGCGTCTGACGCAATAGCTACTGGTTCGCGATGCTCCGCCACCCAACCCGTTATGCCTTGCCCGACTTGCATGCCCAAATGATCGACAAGATCAGCATGTGGATTCTTCGAAGCCCGCAAAACCAGTTTGTCCTGCTCCACTACATAGATGAAGCACGAGTCGCATGGCACCACAGTCGTCACAAAATCGACTATGCTGCCCAGCACAACATGGAAAGAGTCGGCCGCTGCGATGCGGCTACTGATCTCGTGCAGAAAATCGATCGAGGTCAAGCCATCGCGAAAACCCGCCATCGTTGGTGTGGACGGCTGAACCCGTCGCACTTGTTGCGCATCCGTCTTCGATTCGATCTTCGCAACTCGTTCAGGCTTGCTCACTCTAGCCGCGGGCCGGACCTTCACATCGAGTCGATCCTCCGCGAGCGCCTTTGCAGCCCGCTTCTGTTCCAGCACCTTTCCCGCATACTGTGCTGCTTCGTTGACAAGGAACCCCATCTTCGACCGTGACGGCTCAAAGTCCGGCGTCACTCCGTAGTGCGCCAACTCCTCCGATGTTGTCGGTCCAATCGACACCACCACAATCGATGCCAACCCAACCCGCAGATCATCTTCACAGCCCATTTGCTCCGCCACCTGAAACAAGTGGATCACCTGCACTGCGGTCATAAAAAGAATGACATCGACATTGCCGCTCGCAATACCAAGCACGCACTCCCGCAGCGGACGAACGTCCTCCGGCAGCGCCCACTGGTACACCGGCACCTTAGTAACCTCGGCACACTTCAACGTCAGCTCCGCAAGAAACTCTGGATTCGACGCGCCGTACTCCTGCACCGCCACGCGAAGCTCGCTCAGAGAATCGCCGAACTCCGCCTCCATCGCGCTCATCAGCTCGCGCCACGTAGTCGGCTCACCCGCGGTCACAGTTACTGGAACATTCACATCGCGTAACGCCGCTACCGGCTTCGGTCCCCGAGCCGCTACCTTCACGCCCCGCAGAGCCTCCAGAAATTCCTCACGGCTATACCGCGTCTCCACAATATCCAGCAACGCACGCACGCCCACACCGGTAAAGAAAACTACCACGTCAACTTTGCCTGCCATCAACTGATCAGCAAACTCCAACGCCTGCGTATTCGATTCGAGCGGCACCTCGCGCATCGACGGCACAACAAAGGGCTCTCCGCCATAGGTGCGAATAAGTTTCGCCACCTCCTTGGCGCGACGAGATTCGAGCGACAACACTCGCAATCCATCAAAGCTCGCATGTGCCACGCACGTCCTCCGACCAGATTGGCGAACCGGAACACAGCCACCAACATGGAGCTGTCTCCTGGAAATCAGGAATAACCGTCAGCCCGTTGCATCGTCACGGATGTAGATCTTCTGACTGAAGGTTGAACTGATGTTCACGATTCTAGCGGTTTCTCTACACCAATCGCAAAACGTTTCCAAAATACAGCCATTCGTTAACCAACCTGCTAGAACGAAAGGCGCGAGGTTATCACTAACCCATGGTCATAAGCGTGATAGCTGGACGTCGCAATCTGCATCCCCGTGCCAAACACCAGCGCTAGCCTGTCTTTGGGGTCCTTCCTGAGCTTTAGCCTGCTGATCATCAGCCCCGGCGTCACAAACGTCTGATTCTTACCGTCATTGGGCCCCCGGTTGTAGAACGTGGAATTCACCTCTACCTCCGGCCAGAACACCTTGCCTACGTTGTACTGCGCCACCGAATTCCAGACAATCGTGCGGCCAATCACACCGATGGATCCGGTCGGCAGCGTCCCTCCCAGGCTGCTCTGAATATCGAACTTCCCAAAGCCCTTCCCGGCAATCAGCGTCGGATTGATGCTGCCGCGCGCCGAACCGTTCTTGTAGCTGCCAGTAGCCCCTACTCCCGCAACCTGAAAAGAAATCATATAGTTATGTTGCTCCGAATTACTCGCAGCCAGCCGGTACTTCAATATCATCGAGAAGTCTCCCGCACCATCCTCTACCTTCGGATTATTGTGCTGGATATACGGCGGTAGATTGATGTCGACCTCCGTGTTGTAGTACGGAATAAAGTTGAAACCCTTACTGTTGTCATAGTTCCATGTCAAAAAGTGGGTCGACGTGTACTGCCGGACAAAGTCGGTTCGCGCCAACTGCACAATGCCGGAAGACGGCGTAATCACCGGCACGACCCATCCGGGTTGCTTTGCGGAGGTCGCCCGCACCCGGTCCTCCCACTTCGAAAAAAAGTTATCCTGCGCGAAACACAGCGAGCCCGAAACTATCTGGGCAGCAATAATCATCGATAGGACAAGACGTTTCATTCATCCTCCTTGTAGGTACAAGCCTGTTAGGAAAAAAGCGATTCAAGCCCGAATCTGGATGAATCGACAGGGGCGCCATGGCAGACCCGGCGAGCGCCGTCGACCTTGAGGTTGTTGAGAATGCTTGCCGATAATTCGTCTTCGTCCGCGCACAAAGAGTTGCATCTTCGACGCAGAAGAGAGATCAGACAGGACAAGCCGCACGCTCAGGCGGAGAGCACACAATTCAAGTCAAGTCTGGAAAATGGGACACGTCAGGGTGTCGCCGTTGAATGGGTACGGATAGCAGTTTGTAACATGGCAGTCACGCCTGCGCAAGCGGAATATGAAAAGCTTCATTTCCGCACAAACCGCTTATGCATCTCATCTCGCCGCAAGCGTCAGCATAATGGCTCTTGCAGTGAAGCTCGACTGGCGGTACTATGAGCGCAGCACAGACAAACTGGCCCTGCAGTTCGCGTCGCCGTTAGTCAGCCCCACACCAAGCCGTGTTTCGGGCGTGTTTTCCTGATAACTTCATGCTCCGAGAAGAGCCTTGAATCCATCGCACTGATCGATCGCCCTGGAATCGATTGATGCTCGCGATGTCTGATTTGGCCTACACGATCGTTTGCAGCTCATCGCAAGACGACCGTTCCTGCGAACCTCGACACATCCTCATGTTCGAAACCTCGTACAAGGATCTCCTGCATGGAAACCCAAATGGGAAACCAGACTGCAACTAATTCGGCAGCCTTCACCGCGGAGCAGCAACAGTACCTCCACGGCTTCTTTGCCGGTGTCGTTCAACGCGGTCCGATTCCCTTCGTCGGCCACACTGCCTCCGGACACATCACCAGCGACCCTGCCTCCGGTCTCACCAACCAGGCCGCCGAAACTCCGGAAGAGACCTACTTCGGCACTCCTGTCTCCGATCTCTGCAAAGAGGAACGCTGGAAGCACGAAGAGAACCCACTCGACATCTGGAATAAGCTCCTCGCGCATGCTAGCGAAGATAAGGCCCCCGCTCCCGACGACCTCTTCCGATTCAAGTTCCACGGTCTCTTCTACGTCGCGCCTGCGCAGGACTCCTTCATGCTTCGCCTCCGCGTTCCAGGTGCCATCCTCTCCGCATACCAACTGCGCGGCATCGCCGAGATCGCTGCCGACTGGGGCTCAGGCCGCGCTGACATCACCACCCGCAGCAATCTCCAGGTCCGCGAACTCGAGCCCAAAAACATCGTCCGCGTCCTCAACAAAGTCCGCGCCCTTGGCATGTCTTCCCGCGGCTCAGGCGCCGACAACATTCGCAACATCACCGCGTCACCTATTACGGGCCTTGATTCGACTGAACTTTACGACATAGCCCCGCTCGCCGAAGGGATGAGCAATTACATCCTCAACTCGCGCGACATGTACGGCCTGCCGCGCAAGTTCAACATCGCCTTCGACAACGGCGGCTCCATCAGTGTCGTTGCCGACACTAACGACATCGGCTTCATCGCCGTGCGAGTTAAAGAAGGACATGGTATCCCCGCCGGCATCTACTTCCGCGTCCTTCTCTGCGGCATCACCGGCCACAAACAGTTTGCCACCGACTGCGGCATCCTCCTCCGCCCCGATCAGACCATCGCCGTCGCCGCCGCGATGATTCGCGTCTTCTCCGAGAACGGCGACCGCACAGACCGCAAGAAAGCCCGTCTCAAGTATCTCGTCGACCGCTGGGGAACCGAGAAGTTCCTCTCGGAGACCGAGAAGGGTCTCTCCTTCCCGCTCATTCGCATCCCCGCGGATGCCTGCGAACCTCGCAATCCCATCAATCGGTCGGCCCACGTCGGCGTTCACCCGCAAACTCAACCGGACCTCCACTACATCGGCATCTCCGTTCCCGTAGGCCAACTGCCAGTAGCACAGATGCTCGCACTCGCCGAAGTTGCCGAGCGCTACGGTACCAGCGAGCTGCGTCTCACCGTCTGGCAGAACCTCATTATCCCCAACGTCTCCAGCGCCAACCTCGAAGCCGCCAAACAAGCCATCCTGGCCGCTGGCCTCCACTTCGAGGCAGGCACCGTCCTCAGCGGAACAGTAGCCTGCACTGGCAACAAAGGCTGTCGATACTCCGCCACCGACACCAAAACCCACGCCGTCGCTCTCGCCAATCGCCTCGACAGCCAATTCAAAATTCTGCAGCCCATCAACCTGCACGTCACCGGCTGCGTCCACTCCTGCGCGCAGCACTACATCGGCGACATCGGTCTCATGGGCGTCAAAGTCGGCGGCGAAGAAGCCTACCAGGTCGTCATCGGTGGCGGTTCAGATCAGGATCAAGGTTTGGCGCGCGAACTCATCTCCGCCATCAAGTTCACCGATCTTCCCCCCGTGATGGACCGTCTCTTTCAGGCCTACACCGGCATGCGCAACCCTGACGAATCCTTCCTCGACTTCACTCGCCGCCACAACGTCGCGGAGCTCAAAGCCCTCTGCGTACCCCAGGAGGAATAAGCAACCATGCCAACCGTGGTCCCCTTCATTCCCGACAACGCCCCGTTTACGCCCGAGCAGCGCGAATGGCTCAACGGTTTCCTCGCCGGCCTCTACTCCACCGCCGCCGTCTCCGCCGGTCCAAGTGCTGAGCCGCCATCCTCGCTTAAGATCTCCGTCCTCTACGCGTCACAATCCGGTACCGCTGAGGGTCTCGCTCGCAAGGTCACCAAAGAGCTCAAGTCAAAAGGCCACGTCGCTTCGCTCGTTTCACTCGAGGGATATCCCTCCAAGGCGCTCATCGCGGAACGCTACGCCATCATCATCGCCAGCACCTACGGCGAAGGCGAAGCCCCTGACGCCGTCCGCCCCTTTTATGAACAACTCTGTCTCGAGCACTTTCCCTGTTGCGAAGACCTCTCCTACGCCGTTCTCGCATTAGGTGATTCCAATTACGAGCACTTCTGTAAATTCGGCATCGACCTCGACAATAAACTCGCAGCTCTCGGTGCCACCCGCATCTGCGATCGCATCGATTGCGACGTCGATCTCGACGAATCCTTTACGCAATGGAAGAAAACACTCTATGCCCGCATCGACGATATCGTCGCGGCACGTCCCGTCAGAACCGCCCAGTCGCCCTCAGTCACCACAACACTCGCCCCCGCAGCCGGCAAATCCCGTATCGCCCCAACCCACACCCGCGACAATCCATTCCTCGCGCCCGTCGTCGACAAATGCCCCCTAACGCACGACATCTCCAGCAAGCTTACCCTGCACCTGGCCTTCAACATCAGCGGCTCCGCCGTCACCTACGAAGCTGGCGACGCATGTGGCGTTATTCCTCAAAACGACGTTCGCCTCGTTGAAGAGATCCTGCAAACCCTGAACTTCAGCGGCCAGATTCCGGTCCAACTCCCCAAATCCTGTGCCACCACCCTGCATGACGCCCTTCTCAATCATCTCCAGATCACCCGTCTCACCCGCAAGATGATCGAGGCCTACACCACTATCGGAAAACATACAGCCCAATGCCAGGCGCTCTTTGGCCTGCTTGTCCCGGAGCAGCTGGCCCACCTCGAGAAATACACCTGCGACCGCGGCCTCATCGATTTACTGCACGATTTCCCGGGCGTCCTACATGATCCCGCGGACCTTGTCGCCATGTTGCCTGGTCTCGCGCCACGCCTTTACTCCATCTCCTCAAGCCCTCTCGCCCACGTCGGCCAGATTCATACCACTGTCGCCGTCGTTCGTTACCGCTCGCACAACCGAGAACGCGGCGGCGTCTGCTCTACACTGCTCGCGGATCGCACCCCGACGGGCAAGCGTCTGCCAATCTACATTCAGCCGAACAAGAAATTCCGTCTCCCAAAACAGCCCGATGCGCCCGTAATCATGATTGGCCCGGGCACCGGTATCGCCCCCTTCCGCGCCTTCCTGCACGAGCGCCGCGCCCTCGGCAACACCGGACGCAATTGGCTCTTCTTCGGCGAACGCAGCGCAGCCACCGACTTCCTCTACCGCAACGAACTCGAAGCCATGCAGAACGACAAGCACCTCACCCGTCTCGACCTCGCCTTCTCCCGTGATCAGCAGCACAAGGTCTACGTACAGGACCGCATGCTGGAGCAAGCACCTCTCTTCTGGTCCTGGCTACAGGACGGTGCCAGCGTCTACGTCTGCGGCGACGCCTCCCGCATGGCAAAGGACGTCGACGCCACTCTTCACACCATCGTCGAGCAGCAGGGCCAGATGGATCACGAAGCCGCAAGAGATTACGTGCAAACCATAAAAGACCAGCACCGTTACCATCGCGACGTCTACTAGCGAAATCAGAAGGACCTGAACCAGCTCACAGCACTCCGAAGGGGGCCAGAATGTCACTACCACTGCACGAACGCGCAATGGAAGGCAGCAGCAACGCCATCGTGCGCATGACGCTTGCAGACCTCGGCCAGCCCTCAGAGCCCGCACACGTCGTCACCACGCTCAGTCCCGTGCTTATCCCCAATCGCCCCCTCAGCGAAAACGAGCAATACCGCTTCCACTTCAACATGACCAAATGCATCGGTTGTCGCTCCTGCGAGGTCGCCTGCAACGAGCAGAACGGCAATCCCGCCGACATCCTCTGGCGCCGTATCGGCGAGATCGAAGGCGGCACCTACCCCGACACACAACGCCACTATCTCTCCATGGGCTGCAACCATTGCCTCGATGCCGACTGCATCAAGGGCTGTCCCGTCGACGCCTACACCAAAGACCCCGTCACTGGCATCGTCCTCCATTCCGCCGATGCCTGCATCGGCTGTCAGTACTGTGTATGGAACTGTCCTTACTCCGTCCCTCAGTTCAACGCAGCGCGCGGTGTCGTCGGCAAATGTGACATGTGCCATGGTCGCCTCACCGACGGTCTCGAACCGGCCTGCGTCAATGCCTGTCCTGAATCCGCCATCGAGATCGAAATCGTCGATAAGACTGCCTGGCGCATCGACTACGCCGCCGCAGAATCTCCCGGCATGCCCGCTGCCGGCCACACCATCTCCACGACACGCATCACACTGCCGCCCAACTCCGCAGCCACGCTCGAACGCGTCGACACCGGCCGCATTTGCCAAGAGCATCCTCACCCTTCGCTCGTCTTCATGACCACGCTGATCCAGGCTGTAACGGGCTCGCTCATCTTCGCCCTCCTCTGCAAAGCAGCACAGCCACTGCTCCTCACGGAACTCCTATTTGTAACCGTCATCGCACTAAATATCTCTATCTTCCACCTGGGCCGCCCGGCCTATGCATTGCGAGCCCTTAAAATGTGGCGTCGCTCCAGGCTCAGTCGCGAGGTCATGTGCTTCGGGCTCTTCTTCGCAGCACTCGCTGCATTCACCATCTCCTCATGGCTCATATCCCTTCCCTCATCTCTCACCACGGCAATCCACGCACCTTGGCTGCAACACATTCACGCCCTGCCTCACGCCACCAAGGCGGTCGTCGTGCTCGGCTGGATCGCCGCTCTCTTCGGTATCGCCGGAACCATCGCCAGCTCCTTGATCTATCTTGTTCCTGCCCGCCCGGCTTGGAACATGATCCACACCCCCATCGACTTCGTCCTCTCCGGCGCGCTCATCGGCTCAACTCTGCCTCTATCTCTCAACTGGATCGCACAGCATCTTGCCCAGCTTCAGATCTTGCACTCCTTCGAACTCTCACCCAGCTCCGATGGATTCCACGCATGGCCCACGGCCATCGTCGCCACGCTCTGGATCGCTAACCACGCCATCCGTCTTGTCCGCCTCAACCTCTCAGCTCTCTTCGAGGAGCGCGCCACCGCCGAACTTCTCAACACCCAGAATCTTCGCCCCGCAGTCATCGGCTCCTTCGGGCTGGCTCTGGCGACCGGTGTTCTCACATTTTGCGGAGCCTTCGCCTATGCCGCACTCGCAGCCTTCGCAGCAGTTCTGCTCGTTCGCTACCTTTTCTTCGTCTCGGTCGTTCCTCTTAACATGGCCCTCACCTTCACGCGGGGAGGTTCTCACGGATGATATTGACGAAGCTCCGCCGCGCCCTCGGCATCGACACCCGCCAGTCCGAGTACACCTACCAGAAGGACCCGCGCTTCGGCCACATCACCTCTGCCCGTGTAGCAGACGAGTGGATCAAGACCACCTGCGGTTACTGCTCCGTAGGCTGCGGCATGCTCGTCGGTATCAAGGACGGCAAAGCCGTCTCCGTCCGCGGCAACCCCGACCATCCAGTGAATCTCGGCAAACTCTGTCCCAAGGGTCTCAGCGAGCATCACATCCTCGACGCCTCTGGCCGCGCCAAACAGCCGCTCCTCCGCAAGAACGGCAGGCTCGTTCCAGTCTCCTGGGACGAAGCCCTCGATACCATGATCGAAGAGTTCGGCCGGGTCCAGCAGAAGTACGGCAACAACGCTCTCGGCGTCATCGGCACGGGTCAACTCCTCACCGAAGAGTTCTACACCCTCGGCAAACTAGTCCAGCTTGGCTTCCGGACTCGCAACCACGACGGCAACACAACCCTCTGCATGGCCAGCGCTGTCTCCGGCTACAAGCTCTCCTTCGGCTCAGACGGCCCTCCCGGCTCCTACAAGGACATGGAAGTTGCCGATGTCATTCTCCTGATTGGCGCCAATATCGCAGATAACCACCCCATCCTCTGCCAGCGCTTGGAACGCAATCGAATCCGTAACAAAAACTGCACCGTCATCGTAGTCGACCCGCGCGTCACCAAGACCGCCATGATGGCCGACCTCCACCTTCCGATCAAACCACGCAGCGACATCGCACTCATCAACGGCATAGCCCACATTCTCATCCGCGACGGCCTCATCGACCGCGAATACATCGCGAGGAACACCACCGGATTCGAAGACTTCGCAGCCTACGTCGCCTCCTTCACGCCCCAACATGTAGCCGAAGTTACTGGGCTCACCGAAGAACAGATACTCCGCACCGCGCACCTCTACGGCGAAGCCAAGGCTGCCTTCATCGGCTGGACGATGGGCGTCAATCACTCCACCCAGGGCGCAGTCACCGTAACAGCCATCAACAACCTCGCGCTCATCACCGGCAACATCGGCCGTGCTGGCGCAGCACCCTTCTCCATCACCGGCCAGTGTAATGCCATGGGCACCCGCGAGTCCGGCTTCACTTCGAGCCTGCCCGGCTATCGCAAATTCGACAACCCCAAAGACCGCGAAGACCTCGCCCGACTCTGGAACATCGACGTGGACCGCATCCCCACCGCTCGCGGCCTCGCTTACCCCGACATCATCGAAGCTGCTGTCACCGGAAGCATCAAGGCCCTCTGGTTCATCGCCACCAATCCCGCCGTCTCCTTCCCCAACTATTCCGTCCTCGAGCAGGCTCTGCGCAGCGTCGAGTTCCTCGTCGTCCAGGACGGCTTCCATCCCACCCCCACCAGCGACTTCGCGCACCTCGTGCTGCCCGCTGCCATCTGGGGAGAAAAAGAAGGCACCTACACCAACTCCGAGCGCCGCATCAGCAAAGCCAACGTCATCGTGACGCCACCCGGCGAAGCCCGCCCCGACTTCGACATCTTCCTGGATATTGCGGACCGCCTTGGAGTGAAAACCGAGCTCTATCCCGGCTGGCAGTCCACTCACGACGCCTTCAAGGAATGGCAGCGCATCTCCGCCGGTCGAATGTGCGACTACAGCAGCTTCACATGGCAACAGATCGAAGACGAAGGCGGAATGCAGTGGGGGGGCGAACGTCTCTACGAAGACGGCGTCTTCCCCACCGCCGATGGCAAAGCCATTCTCCACAACGTCCCCTGCCTCCCCTTCATCGAGCAGCCCAACGAAGAGTACAACCTCGTCCTCAACACCGGCCGCACCGTCGAACACTGGCACACCCGCACCAAGACCGCCCAGGTGGAAATGCTTGACCACATGGTCCCCAACGCGTGGCTGGAAATGAATCCCATCGACGCCGCCCGTCTTGAACTCCGCCCCCACGACCGCGTCAATGTCGTCTCCCGCCGCAGCAGTGTCAAGAACCTCGAACTCCGCATCACCGGTATCGTTGCAGCTGGTCAGGTCTTCATGCCCTTCCACTTTTCCGAAACCAACTCCAATCGCGTGACGCTCGGTGGTTTCGACCCAATCTCTCGCGAGCCCAACTTCAAACAGTGCGCCGTCCTGGTTGAAAAGTACGTCAAGACATTGAACTAGCCCTTCCGTCCACGTTGCCGGAAGACACAGCAACAAACGCACCGATGAACCCCGACGTTCATTCCTCACCGTAGCAGACACACATCAAAAATAACTCCTTGAGGAAAACACATGGCAAACTACAAGGCATTTCTAAAGTCGGGACACCCTCCAACTCTCTTCGCCGCCTTCCTTTACTTCGATTTCAGCTTTGCAGTCTGGGTGTTGAACGGCGCTATGGGTCCGTTCATTACAGAACAGTTCCATCTCACCCAGGGCCAGGTCGGACTCATGGTCTCCGTTCCCACACTTGCTGGCGCGTTCATGCGCTTTCCTCTCGGCGTCCTCTCGCAATACATTGGCAGAAAGATGGCCGCCATCTTCGAGATGTCCGCCATCATCATCGCCTTGCTTTACGGCTTCTTCTTCGTCAAGACCTATAGCGACGTTCTCGCCATGGGTGTCCTGCTGGGCATCGCAGGAGCCAGTTTCGGTGTGGCGCTCTCCCTCGGCTCTGGCTGGTTCCCGCCGAAATACAAAGGTCTCGCAATGGGCATCGCCGGCGCAGGCAACAGTGGAACCGCCCTCGCCGCGCTCTTTGCTCCCCGCCTCGCCACGCATTTCGGCTGGCAGCACGTCTATGGCTTCGCCGCTGTCATGATGTTGCTTCCCCTCTTCGTCATGGTCTTCTTCGCCAAAGAGCCGCCGGACATCGAGCACCAGAGCCTCAGCCAACACCTTAAATGTCTCTGGGAAAAAGACGGCTGGGCCTTCAATTTCGTCTACATCATTACCTTCGGCGGCTTTCTCGGCCTCGCAACTTTTCTGCCTTCTTTCTACGTCAAGCAGTTTCACGTAACCAAGATCCAGGCCGGCAGCCTCACTGTTCTGGCCACTCTCACCGGCTCTGCCACACGTGTCCTGGGTGGCTGGTTCGCTGACCGTATCGGCGGCATCACCACACTTTCGGTCATCTTCCTCATTGCCATCGCCGGACTCTTCGGCTTGATGGCTGCTCCATCACTTCTTGTTACGACGCTGCTCTTCATGCTCTGCTTCGCCGCACTGGGCGCGGGTAACGGAGCCACCTTCCAGCTCGTTCCCCTCCGCTGGCCCATTACCACTGCGGTCGCCGGTGCCATGATCGGCGAAATCGGCGCCCTCGGCGGGGGTATTCTGCCCAATCTGCTTGGCCAGTCTAAACAGCACACCGGCTCCTACCGCATGGGCTTCATCGTCTATGCGGCGCTGGCCTGCGCCATCCTCATCATGCTCCGCTATGTCTCCAAGGGTTGGACCCGCACCTGGGTTGGAGCCGGCGGACGTGCATTAACAGAGGCTGTCCCTGTCGCCGCTATCGCAGGAGACTGAGTTTTTTTGTGGCGATGGAGTTTTGGTGTTTTTGCGGGGGTTTTTGCGAAAAGTGCGTCGTAGGACGTGGTGTTTCGATGGTTAATTTGTGGTGAAATGCGTCGTTATCGTGGTGTCTTGCTGGTGCTTCTTGCAGGCTAAGAAATATGCCACGCATTCCAGATTTATTTTTGGGCGTTTCCCATTTTGGGAATGATGCAGGGCTTCAAAGGCGACGGTTCGATGATCCGTCACTCGGACAAGTCCATTCCACGCGTCTCAGGTAACAGCAGGACACTGAGTCCCATCAGCAGGTAGGCGGCTACCGCGCAAACGGCAATTGCTTTACCGAGTAGCATGTGTGCGCTCAAGAAGCCGACCAGCGTTGGAAATAACGCTCCCACGCCCCGACCCAGATTGTACGCAAACCCCTGCCCCGATCCGCGCAGTGAGGTTGGAAAGAGCTCGGTGAAAAACGCCCCCATCGGGCTGAACGCGCCTGAAGGAAAGAACCCGAGAGGAAATCCGAGAAATAACGTCAAATGATCGCTGATGGGCAGCACGGTGTAGAGCGAGACCGTCGTAAACGACAGGATGGCGAAGAGGGTTAGCGTACCCTTGCGGCCTATTCTATCCGCCAGGTGTGCCGCTGTGAGATAGCCGGCAAACGACCCCGCGATCACGACCAGCAGATATCCGCCTGTGTGTGTTACGGAGAGACCTCGCGCGTTCAAGTAAAGCGGCAGCCACGTCGTAATCGCGTAATAACCGCCCTGCGCACCCAGGGCTACGAGCGACGCAAGCAGCGTCGTCCTGAGGAGTGCAGGAGAAAATATCTGAAGGAAATGAGCACGAGACTCCGTCTTCTTCGTCGTCAGGCTGCGCTCAAAGAGGGTGGATTCGGAGACGTGACTGCGAACCCACACCGCCAGCAATGCCGGCAGCAGCCCAACCCAGAACATCGCACGCCACGCCAGCCAGGGCGGAAACACGGCGAAGAACAGCGTGTAGAACAACGCCGAAATGCCCCAACCTATTGCCCAGCCGCCCTGTACTGTCCCTACCGCCCGGCCTCGGTATTCACTCCGAATCGTTTCGCCAATCAGCACCGCTCCGACCGCCCACTCGCCGCCAAATCCCAGGCCTTGCAAGCTTCGAAGGATAAGGAGTTGCGTGAAGCCATTTGCGAATCCGCTAAGAAACGTAAAGAACGCAAACCAGAGAATCGTGATCTGCAGGACCTTCACCCGTCCGTATCGATCCGCAGCAAGTCCGGCGAGCCATCCTCCAAGCGACGACAACAGGAGAGCCGAAGTTCCCAGCACCCCTGCCTCGCCTTTGCTGATGTGCCAGAGAGAGATCAGGGTGGGCAGCACCAGGCTGTAGACCATGGCGTCCATCCCATCCAGCATCCAGCCTGCGAAGGTTGCCACCAGGGTCGATCGCTCTTTGACATTGAGCTGAGTGAACCAGGCTTTGTCGACGGCTTGTGTTTCGTTCTGAAGCTGTGACTCACTCATCCTGCGGCAACCTTCTCTCTCCTACTTTTTTTGTTGCTGCCACTCCCCATCCACCGCCGCCCGGCGTTTCCATACGGATCAGATCATTCTTGTCGACATATAGGGTGCCCTTGGCTGGCAGTTCCGTTTCGCCTCCGTCCGGATTGATCAGCAACGTCTTTCCTGTCGCTCCATTTTCTCCCGCCTGCCAGGCCGTATGGCGAGAACTTTCTCCGGTCGCAAAGAAAAGTCACCTGCGCGGGTACCAGGAGTTCGATCTCGCGCACCAGTCCGTCTCCGCCGCGAAACTCTCCTGATCCGCCCGATCCCCGGCGGTACCCATACGATCGCACACGGAATGGATAGGCATACTCCAGCGCCTCGATTGGAGTGTTCAGCGAGTTCGTCATGTGGCAGTGAATGCCATTAATCCCATCCATGCCGGGACGTGCGCCCATACCGCCGGCGGTGGTCTCATAGTATGTGAAGGGAGTGTTCGTGCGATGGTCTACACCGCCTACCGTCAGATTACTCATCGTCCCATAGCTCGCCGCAGGTACGCGATCGGGCGCGGCCTTCGCTAATGCACGCAGCAAGGTGTCCACGATGCGCTGGCTTGTCTCCACATTGCCAGCTGCCACAGGCGCGGGCAATTGGGCATTCACAATTGTTCCCTCGGGTGCGGATACAGTCACAGAATTCATCAACCCTGCCGTGGCTGGGGCATCTTCACCCAACAGACAACGCAGCATATAGAAGCAGGCGGAGTAGGTGATGGGATAGACAGCATTGACGCTTCCCGTCACCTGAGGCGACGAGCCGGCGAAGTTGATCTCCGCCGAACCGGTCGACGGATCGAAGCTGATCGCAACCGCAATGCGAATCGGATCGTCCGTAACTCCGTCGCTATCGAGATAGTCTTCCGCCTCGAACACTCCCGCAGGCATCTTGCGCAGTTCCGCACGCATGAGTCGCTCCGAGTAAGCGAGCAGCTCATCGACCAGGCGATTGATCTTTGCCAGGCCATACTTCGCCACAACTTCCTTGATTCGGCGTTCGCCGACGCGGCATGCGCCGATTTGTGCTGCGAGATCTCCCTCGCGCTCTACCGGAGTTCTGACATTGGCCAGCAACAACGCCAGAATGTCGCCGCACATCTCGCCTTTGCGAATCAGGCGAATTGGAGGAATGCGAATGCCTTCCTGGTATATCTCCTGTGCAGGACCCATTGACCCCGCATACATTCCGCCGACGTCGGCATGATGGGCACGCGATGCCGCATAGAACGCCGGCTTGCCGCCGTCTCCAATGAAGATGGGGAGGACCAGCGTGATGTCCGGCAGATGTGTTCCCCCTGCATAGGGATCATTCAGAATCGCAACATCGCCTTCCTCCATCGCGATGGAATCCACGACTGCCTTGACCGACATCGGCATCGCACCCAGGTGAACCGGCATATGGTCGCCCATGGCGATGACCCGTTGTCCGCCGTCGAAGAGCGCGCAGGAATAATCGCGTCTCTCCTTTATGTTCGGCGAGATCGACGTGCGCCGCAGAGCCGCTCCCATCTCTTCGGCGATGGAGTGGATGCTGCTTTGAAAGATCGCCAGCTCGATGGGGTCTGGAATATTCCGTTCCATCAATGCACCTCTATGACTAGATTGCCCAGGCCGTCGACGCGCAGAACGTCTCCCGGAGGAAGAACCGTGGCGGAACTGTACTCGGAGACGATAGCCGGACCAGCAAAGGTATCTCCGGGCCGCAGGAGATCGCGATCGTAGATGCGTGTCTCCTGAAAACTGCCGTCGAAGTAAACCGGACGCGTGCCAATCAGTGCGTGAGATCCATCGCTCTCCTGCAGAGGTTGCACTACGGGCTCGAAGGCTTCGGCGGCGCTCACCATCCGCACCCGCACATTCACGACTTCCAAAGCTCGCATCTCGTTCGAAAATCCATAACGACGCTGATGCAGGTCGTGAAATTGTGCTGCCATCTCAGTGCCGAATGGCACATTCAACTCATATCCCTGTCCCCGGTAGCGCACGTCCATCGATCGATAGGATTGCCCCGTCAGCTTCTCCGCTCGAAACTCCTGCCTGCCCAGCTCTTCCATCTCGGCGAAGGCGGTCTCAAACGATGCATCGATCGGGAGCATCACGGTACGCGAATATTCGCGCATCGTATCGGCGAGCAGAATGCCTACCGCCGAGAGTGCCCCGGGCAGCGCGGGCACCAGAACGCGCGGCACTCGCAAGACGTGTGCCAGCGAACAGGCATGCACGGGGCCGCCGCCACCGAAGGCCACAAGCGTGAAGTCGCGTGGATCGTATCCGCGCTCGACGGAGATGACGCGAATAGCCTTGGCCATTGAGGTCTCGATCACCTGCAGAATGCCCGCTGCAAAGTCTTCCACCGTCGCGATCGATCCTTTTGCTTTATCCATCCAGAGCATCATGCGCTCGCGATCCAACTTCATCGAGCCACCGAGGAAACGCTCTGAGCCCAGACGTCCCAGCGCGAAGTTCGCGTCGGTTACGGTCGGCTGCTCGCCTCGGCCAAAGCAGATTGGCCCTGGCATCGACCCCGCGGATTCCGGCCCGACGCGCAGCATTCCGCCGGCATCGAATCGGGCAATCGATCCGCCACCCGCGCCCGCGGTGTGAATATCCAGCATCGGAACGCCGATCGGAATTCCCGAAACCACGGACTCATTGCTGATGTGCAAGCCGCCCGCGCTCACATCCACCAGGCACACATCCGTTGAGGTGCCGCCCATGTCGAAGCCGATGATGTGATCAAAACCGGCAAGCGTTGCCAGCTTGTAGGCACCGATGACGCCACCTGCAGGCCCCGAGAGGACAGTCCTCACTGGCTCGGCCGCCGCCAATTTTGACGAGATGATGCCTCCCGATGACTGCATCACCTCCAAGCGTGCCTGCTCGTATTCGCTCTCTACACTCTGCGCCAGATTCGTCAGATACGCGCCCATCTTCGGAGCAAGATACGCATTTGCCACCACGGTCGATGCGCGCTCGTACTCGCGAAACTCAGGCAGGATGCGGTGTGAGATCGACAATGGCAGCCCGAGCTGTTTCAGCGCTGCTGCCACCTCGCTCTCATTCTTCGGGTTCGCAAATGAGAAGAGAAGTGAGAGCGCCACTGCATCGACGTCTGCTTCTTTGATCGCGGATACCAGGCTGTCCAGCTCCGCCGCATCAACCCCGCGGATGACTTCGCACTCCGCGCTGGTCCGCTCTGTTATTCCAAAGCGAAGCCCCTCGCGCACAAGGCACTCGGGAGCGGGCTGGAACCAGTCATAGAGTTTCGGTCGCGCCTGCCGGCCAATTGCAATCGTGTCTTCAAAGCCTTTGGTCGTGACGAAGGCGACGCGTGCACCCTTGCGCTCCAACATTGTGTTCGTTCCCACGGTTGTTCCGTGACGAACCACAACCTCCGGCTCCACGGCGATCTGACGCAATCCATTTAGAACCGCCATGCCCGGATCTTGTGGCGTGGAAAAGACTTTCAACACGACGAACTTTCCGTCCCGCAGATACACACAGTCCGTAAAAGTGCCGCCAGTATCAATTGCAACGCGCATCATGTAGGCCTAATTGAAGTTCTCTAGTAACCAATGTTCATTTCTGCTGCTCATTCCTACTTGTCAGGCGAACATCCTTCGTCGCCACACGGGCAGCCGTTTTACTGTGGCTTTCGGCGGCGGCTTCCATGAACTCGGTTCGCGTGAAACTTCTCGAGCGCGCGGCCTTTCAGCTCATTTATTTTAGAGAATAACAGGAACGGCTTCCCGGCAATTCGCCCGTAAACTTCTTAGATCGAATGGCATGGCAGGCAGCATTGGCGCCTGTCCTAAGCCGCTAATCCAACATATGATCGCATTCGTGCATCAATTAAGCGGGAGCTCGGAGACAAGAGCGCATTCTATGTGACCGTTCGCTTTCTCTTTGCAGTCTCACTTTAGGAGCGATTTGAAAGACCTCGTGAATGCTGAGAGTCCTTGGCGCGACCGGCTGCGAGCGCTGAGGAATATGCCTCCCGTCCTCCGAATCCTCTGGGAGTCGGGGCGAGGGGTCGTGTCCTGGGGGCTGGGACTGCGACTCATCGTCGCCGTACTTCCGTTCGGCATAACCAAAGTAGCCGCGCTCATCATCGGCGAAATCGCAGGGGTTCTTCGCGGCACAGCTTTGCCTTCCAACTTCTGGACTCTGGTCGGAACCGAGGTTGTCCTCAACGTATTTCTAGGGCTGATTACGCGGGCCATCGACTATTCGGATTCGCTGCTCGCCAATCGCTATACCCAGCACGTCAGTGTCCGCGTGATGGAACAGGCTGCGCGGCTCGACCTGACAACATACGAAGACCCACTATTCTATGACCGCCTCGAGCGGGCTCGGGTGCAGGCAACGGACCGCTTGGCGATGATCCAGCAGATGGGCCGTTTGATCCAGCAGGTCATCACTACCCTGGTATTTTCTGCGGCGTTGGCATGGGCCTCCCCATGGTTGGTGCTTCTGCTTGCTGCGGGCGTCCTGCCGTCGTTTCTCGGCGAAACCCACTATGCCTTTCTCGGTTACGCGAAAAATTTTCGCCAAACTCCCGCCAAGCGACAGATGGACTACCTGCGGCAAGTCGCCGGAAGCCGTGAAGGCGCAAAGGAGGTAAAACTCTTTGGCCTTAACAAGTTCTTCACCGAAAGGTTCCAGGCGCTTGCGCACCAGATCTACGTTGAAGACGTTACTCTTTCGCGGTCGAAGCTGATCGTTGGGGGATTACTCGGCGTTATCGGCACATTGGGATACTACGGCGCTTATGTGTACGTCATCTTGCGCACACTGGGAGGCGCCTACGGTATTGGGCAGTTCACTTTTCTGACTGCGTCTATTCAGCAGGCAAGCTCCAATCTGCAGCAGGTCTTTTCAACCGCGTCCGGCATAGCCGATCAGGCGCTGTTTCTCACCGACCTCATCGCATTCTTCGACATGCAGCCAACCGTGCAATCCAACCCCGACGGGCTGAAAACACCAACGCCGATCGAGCGCGGCTTCGAGTTTCGAAATGTCTCCTTCGCCTATCCGGGAACGGATCGACCGGTGTTGAGGAACTTCAATCTCACTCTCTCGCCAGGAGAAAGAATCGCGTTGATAGGAGAGAACGGCGAGGGCAAGACGACCGTCGTCAAACTTATCACACGACTCTACGATCCGACAGAGGGCCAGATTTTGTTGGACGGCGTCGATCTTCGAGAGTATTCCCTCGAAGATCTCCATCGGCATATCGGCGTCATCTTTCAGGATTTCATGCGCTTCGAGATGACGGCGAGAGAGAACATCGCAGTCGGCCGAATCGATCAGCCCCATCAACAGAGCGACATCGAACTCGCCGCTCACAAGAGCCTTGCCGACACCGTCGTGAGCAAGCTTGCCGGAGGCTACGACCAGATGCTTGGCCGCCGCTTTGAGGGAGGGGTCGAGCTCTCCGGTGGGGAGTGGCAGAAGATTGCTCTGGCCCGCGCCTATCTCCGCGATGCACAGTTGCTTATTCTCGACGAACCGACCGCGGCTCTCGACGCGCGCAGTGAGCTCGAAGTGTTTGAGCGTTTTGCCGAGTTGACCGAAGGCAAGATGGCCCTGCTGATATCCCATCGCTTCTCGACGGTACGCATGGCCGATCGCATCGTTGTACTCTCCGGCGGCCGCCTGATTGAAGAAGGCAACCATCAGGAATTGATGGCCCGGAACGGACTTTACGCCGGCATGTTTGAGATGCAGGCCGCAAGCTACAGGTAGGCCCGACCCCGCATCTTACCCAGCAGCAATAAATAGCTACCTGGAATGCGCGCCTGCTCCAGCAGGTGGACGATATCGAGAAAGGTTTCATGGCACCGCTTTCAAAAGACCCCACCGCTTCAGAACAGGTTTTGCCACCGACTGCGCCGACGTTGGACCTGCCAACCGCGGGCTTGCCTGAAAAGCCACCGGTGTCGAATGCGGAGCTGCAGGAGCGTGCCGAAACACTGAGCAGGCAATGGGAGATGGTGCCGACCGGCACGAAAGCGAATGGATTGGCTGTGCGACTCACCAAGCTAAAGGAAAGACTCGCTGAAATTCTGCGTGCCTGTCGCAAGACAGCCTGCCTTGAAGAACTCACACCCCAGCTTGAACTGCTGGAAAGCACGCGGATGCTGGAATCGGTACTAATCGCTGAAGATGAAACGAGTGCCCGCTTCGCCTCGCTTCCCCACGTCCGGGTAGATGGGAATAAGGAGCTGCCGCGGGCAATCAACCTGGCCGAAGGATATCTTTCCGCAGCTAAGGGTATCTGGTCGCCCGAATCTCTCACCACGTATGTTCAACAGGCGCAAAGGCGCGACGCTCTCCTGCTCGCGGAGGTCACGGTCTTGCCCCAGGCGCTTAAATTAGCACAACTGGAGTACATCCTCGACCGTGCTGAAGAGGCCTTCAAAGCAGGTGATCTGCCTCCCATCGAGCAGTCCCCTTTCTCTGCAATTCTCCACAGCATGCGGCGCTTGAACCAGTTCGAATGGCGCACCGTTCTCGAGCCATTGATCGCATTCGACTCGATTCTTCGCCAGGACCCATGCGGTGTCTTCGCACAGATGGAGGATGAGACCCGGCACATTTACCACATGCGTGTTGCCGAGCTGGCGGAACACGCAGACGCAAGCGAAGTCGAAACCGCTAAGCTCGCTCTCGAACTCGCACGCGAGTCCAGCCGCACTCCCGATAGTGATCCCCGTCACGCACGTCGTACGATGCACATCGGCTACTACCTGTTCGCCGAGGGTTTTCCCCTGCTGAGTCAGCGCATCAGCTATTACGGGCCGCTCATCGAACGGCTGCGCGGCTTCCTTCTCCAATGGAAAGAGGATTTCTACATCCTCGGCATCTTCACGCTCTCATGTTTTCTCATCGTCGCTATTATTGCGCCGCTGGTTCCCCATCACGCCTTCTGGCCGGTTATGGGCGCGCTATTGCTTGCGTTGTTGCCAGCAAGCCAAGGTGCGGTCGATTTGGTGAACAACACCGTTACTGCCCTGATGAAGGCGCATTCGCTTCCAAAACTCGATTTCTCAAAGGGTGTTCCTGAAGACGCGATTAGTTTCGTTGTCGTGCCAACTTTGTTGTTCAAGGAGGAACAGGTTCACGAGCTAATCGACCAGTTGGAGGCTCGCTATCTGTCGAACCAGGACCCCAATATCCACTTTGGCCTTCTAACCGATCTTCCCGATACAAAGACCCGGCCGCTGGACGAGGATTCAAACCTCTTAGTAGCTTTGGCGATGCAATGCGTCAACGATTTGAATGCCAAATACAGCCAGGAGAAGGGCGGCTCATTCTTCGTGCTGCATCGCCATCGCGCTTTCAACTCTCGCCAGGGGGTATGGATGGGATGGGAGCGAAAGCGCGGCAAGCTGCTCGATCTGAACAAATTTCTGCTTCATCAGTACGATAGCTTTCCGCTGAAAGCAGGCCCTCTGGAAGCTCTTGAGCGTGTTCGCTACATCATCACGCTTGACTCCGACACGCAGCTTCCGCGTGGCACAGCCGCCCGCATGATCGGCACGATGGCGCATCCCCTGAATCAAGCCATCATCAATCAAAAGTTGCGTATCGTGACGGAGGGATATGGCATCCTGCAACCTCGCGTGGGCGTTAGCGTCTCCTCCGCAGCGCACTCCCGCCTCGCCGCCCTCTATTCCGGCGAAACCGGCTTTGATATTTACACGCGTGCCGTCTCCGACGTCTACCAGGACCTCTTCGACGAAGGCAGCTTCGCCGGCAAGGGTATCTACGAACTCAGCATTCTGCATGAAGTGTTGGACCGTCGTTTTCCTCGAAACGCTTTGCTGTCTCACGATCTGATCGAGGGCTCCTATGCTCGCGCCGGCCTTGTAACCGATATAGAGATCATTGACGACTACCCGTCGCACTACTCCGCCCACACCCGCCGCAAACACCGTTGGGTGCGTGGTGACTGGCAGATTGCTCCATGGCTCTTCGGCCGTGTGCCCGACGAATCCGGCAAATACGTCCGCAACCCCATCAACACCATCTCGCGATGGAAGATCCTCGACAATCTGCGCCGCAGCCTGGTTGAGCCCGTTACATTTCTCTTGTTCCTGCTCGGATGGTTCGTTCTTCCAGGAGGAGCGCTCTACTGGACCGTTGCCGGCCTCGTCCTCCTGCTCCTCCCCGACTTTGTTCAACTAGCCTTCAACCTTGGTCGCGCCTTATTCAAGCTAAGCTTTGTTGGAGCGCGTGAGGGTTTCACCACGTTCGCTGCGTCGTTCGGATTTACGCTGCTCAATCTCACGTTTCTGCTCCACCACATGTTTCTCTCACTGGACGCGATCATCCGGTCGTTGAGCCGCAGTTTTGTATCGGGAAAACACTTGCTCGAATGGGAGACGGCGGCACAGGTTGAGTTCGGTGGCTCGAAAACATCCTTGGATGTCTATCTGCAACTCTCGCCCGTCGCGGCTCTTGCGATCGCGGTCGTCCTCGCATGGACCAACCTCTGGTCCTTAGTCGCGGCAGGCCCAATCCTGCTGCTTTGGGCCGTTGCACCTCTCGTCGCGACGTGGCTCAATTCATCTCCACAACAGGAAGAGGGCCCGCTCACAGCGGCAGACAGGCTGTTCCTGTTACAGCAGGCACTCCATGTCTGGCGGTATTTCCACGAGTTTGGCGATGAGAACAATCACTGGCTCATTCCCGACAATGTCGAGGAAAAGGACACGCTTCAAGTGCGTAAGCTGTCCCCGACAAATCTCGGCATGCTCTTCAATGCTCGCCAGGCGGCGTATGAGTTCGGCTTCCTCACACTTTCGGAGTTTGCCAGGGCAACGCTTGGAACCTTGAACACGTACGACCGTCTCGAGAAGCAGCGCGGCCATATCTACAACTGGTACGACATTGAAACCCTGCAGGCCATAGCCCCGTTGATAGTCTCTACTGTGGATAGCGGCAATCTGACAGCGTCTCTCTATACCCTGCATACCGGTGCGCGCGAACTGCTGAAGCGCCCTCTTTTGGACGTCGAAATCTTTACCAGCCTGGAGTACATGCAGTCGAACGCGACGAAGAGACTCGCCGATACAAAAGAAAGCGCTGCGCAACAATCGCAGGATTCTTCCGCTGCAGCGATACGAGACCATGTGCGTTCTCTTCTGCAACAAACTGCTGCGCCCGCCGCTTCCGTCTCAACGGAGGAAGATTTGGCCGGCGCAAGCCGCAGAGACTGGCTTGCACGCGAACTGTCATCCCGCCTTCTGGCCTTGTCGATCTTCGTTCAGGACTACGCACCGTGGTCTCTCCCCCAATTCGAAGCTCTCTTCGCTCTGCCGCAACTCAGCGAAGCCGTTGACCGGCGTGTCCCCACCTTGCAGGAGGCGACTGAGTACGCCGCTGGATTGGATTCACGAATTGCGGCGGTGCTTCCTTCGCTGCCACCGGATTCCCCGCTCGCTGCCTCCGCTGCGTCGCTACGATCGTTGCTGTCTGATGCCGCAAATCGCCTGGGTCAACTGAAGACGGACATCGCCTCAATTGCTGACGAGGCGGAGCGTCACGCCGACGCCATGGGGTATGGGTTCCTCTTTGTTGAGTCGCGTCAGCTTCTCTCCATCGGCTACGACGGCGTCACGGGTGAGTTGCATTCCGCATGCTACGATCTGCTCGCCTCCGAGGCGCGCATCGCATCGTTCATCGCTGTCGCCAGGGGAGACATCCCCCAACAATCATGGTTCCGGCTCGACCGCTCGCATGTTCTCGTCCATAGGCTTCCCGCGCTTCTCTCCTGGACGGGAACCATGTTTGAGTACATGATGCCTGCCCTGTGGATGCGTACTTTTCCCGACACGCTCATCGCACGCTCGCTCGAGTCTGCTGTTCGCATTCAGCGTGACCACGTACGGAACATCCCCTGGGGCATCTCTGAATCCGGATTTGCAAAGCGGGATCCTCAAGGCAGATATGCCTATCAGGCCTGGGGAATTCCGGCTTTGGCATTAAAGTATGGAGCCGAAGACGGACCCGTCATCTCACCCTACTCCACCTTCCTTGCTCTCGCACTGCTGCGCAAGGAGGCCATCGCGAATCTGAAACGGATGATCGCAATGAATTGGATGGGAGCGTACGGATTCTATGAAGCGGCGGACTACACTGAGGACAAACAGCCGAAGTTGGTACGATCCTGGATGGCGCATCATCAGGGAATGTGCCTTCTGGCTCTGACCAACCTGCTCAAGAACAATGCCGTTCAACACTGGTTTCACGGCACTCCCCGCATCCGCGCGTCCGAACTCCTCTTACACGAAAAATCTTTGAGCAAAGAGACGCTCAAGGAGCTCTCGAAGCGATCCAAATTGGCGCGGACAGAGTAACGGATTGCAGCGGGCTTAACCAGAAAGCCCGGCTTTTAGTTCGTCACTTTTCCGAGGGAGTTTCTTTGCCGGATGAAACAGGCCACGCCGCCAACCCCTCCGGTGACCAGCTCTGAATAATCGCCCGGGCTAACTTCGCAATGGTCAACTCGCCCTCTTGCTCCGACCCCCACGAGTGGTCCTTATTGTTGAAGGTGAAGGCCGAAATAATCACCATTCCATTCTTCGTCGAGACCGCCGCGACATCGTTCCGCACTGCATCGAGCGATCCTGTTTTGTTCGCGATCGAGTCGCCGGTCGCCCCTGGCATGCCATCGAGATACCGCGGTATGGCGTTGCGGTAAAACTGTACATGCAGCATCTTCAACGCGACGTTGCACAGGGCTTGATCGCCTTCCTGTGCCGGAGTTCCTGGCTCGGCGAGTTCACAGCGCACGATCTTCGTCATCAATGACGCCATCTCGCGTGCAGTCGTCTTGCCCAGGCCGAACTTCTTCTGGTCAGGGGGCATCACCACGCCGGGAGGGACCGGCGTAAAGATCTTTTTGTAGAGGTATGTGTCCTTGAGGCCGAGCTTCGCAATGCGCGCGTCGACATTCCCAATTCCTAAATGATCCATCGCCAAATTGCTTGCGCTGTTATCGCTCATCACGACCATCATCGTCAGGACATCCTTCAGTGTCAGCGAGAGAGGCGTGTCGAAAAACAGCAGCACCCCGGATCCCTGGACCTGGTCCGCTTTCGTTAGCGTAATCTTGTCGTCGAAGTGGGCTTTACCGCTGCGCACCTGCTCGAGCGCTTCATACAAGATCGCCAGCTTGATTACCGATGCGGTCTGCACCGGCGTATCCGGCGAGATAGCGACCGTCTCGTGAGTCTTCAGGTTCTCGGCAAACAGCGCGACATCCCCATGATGCTCCGCCGCAATGGCATGAACCTGCGCCTCAAGCGATGCCGGTGCCGGTGTGACTTGCGCGTGTGCCGCCGCCGTCCAAAGGACAACCCGCAGCAGCCCCACAGTTGATAGAAAGGAAGAGAATCGCATGGTCATAATCTTAGTCCGCACAACCGCAGCCAACTCTCATCCACTCTGCGGTCGATTCGCTTGACGCCGATTATTCCTCCTCTTCTTATTTCGCTCGATTGCAGGCGCTGCGTTGCTCACACCCATCCGAAGCGGCCGAAGCCGCTTTGGATGAGGGATGTAGTAACAGCGTTAGAAGGTGAATTTGCCAGCGAATTGCAGGATACGAGCATCGCGGTAGCCAGTGATTTCACCGAACGTACCCGAGGTCGAGGTGGTGCCGATCGATTGCACATTGGTGTGGTTCGCCGCGTTGAAGGCCTCCGCACGGAACTGGAAGTTCAGCCGCTCGACGATGCGGAAGTTGCGGAAGACACCAAGGTCGAGGCGACTGAAGCCAGGGCCATTGATCGTGCCGCGCTTCGCAGTGCCAGGGACGATGCTGGTCGGCGAAGGCGCAGCAAAGGCCCCCGGATAGAACCACAACGCCGACGCCGACTCGTACGCTCTGCTCCTCTTAAGAGGGACACCATAACCCTGGTTAGGGTCACCGATCTGGTTGGGGCGTAGGCCGGCGTTCGTGTTTCCGAGAACGCTCAGACCGGCGTTGTCTGTTTCATATCCGCCGTTCACCGCGTTGTTGAAAACGCTGGTGACTCCGTTGTAGGTGACCAGCGAGCCGCCACTGCCGGATACCGTGAGCGGCAGACCCGAGTTGATGGCATAGATCGCAGAAACTTCCCATCCCCCGATCAGCCGGCCTTTTAGATCCTTTTGTTGGCGATACCATGGCAATTCATAGACGCCATCGAGGTTCAGAATGTTGGTACGGTCCACGGCGGCACGGCCATAATCGCCGTTGATGTTGTAGATGTTCTGGATCACTCCGGAGTAGTCCGCCTGGGCGTTGGTGAGGTCCTTCGACCATGTGTAGTTCGCGTCGATGTAAGTGTGGCCCGAGAATCGCTTGGTCACCTTCACCTGCAGCGAGTTGTAGTTGGAGCTGAAGACCGACTGCATGGCATCGATCGCGAAGTAGCCGAGATATGGCTTGATCTGGTTCAACACCTGATCGCATGTCGAGTTCAGGAAGGCCTGTTGTGTAGTGCTGCCGGGATAGAGACATGCACTGCCGGAGTTTGACGGCTGGACTTTACCCACCCACGCGCCAGGCGCTGGCTGATTGATTTCGAGGATACCCAGCAGGTGGGTTCCATGATCACCGAAATACCCCACATCCAACATCAACGTCGGTGAAATCTCTTGTTGGATGTCCAGCGAGTACTGCTGGACGTATGGGGTCTTAAAGTTGAGCGGTAGTGCTTGCAGGCGGCCCGGCGTCTTGGACGGCGTTGTCGAGGTAGCTCCGCCGGTCGGGTCATCCAGCACCGCATTGGTTTGCGAGTAGGATGCAACAGCCGGAGGGTTGTCGAAGATCGTGGTTTCGTAATAACTGACCTCAGCATCGTCGAAGGCCCATCCATATCCGCCACGGAACGCAGTCTTGCCGTCGCCGAAGAGGTCGTAGGCGAAGCCAAAGCGCGGAGCGAAATTGTTCTTCGCCGCTGATCCAACCTTGTTGCCGTATGGCGACGCCTGGTTGTTATTTGCAGCGCTTGGAGTTCCGAAGATCATACCGTTGATGTAATTGGGACCAACGTAAGTCGCGTTCGGGTTCGGTAATGTGGACTGGCCTGCATTGCTGCCTGTCTGACTGCACGGCGCGGTGAAGCAGATCAGACCGGTGGTGGCGATGGTCGGGGCCTTCGAAGCGGAATAGGTCGCCGGATCGAAGTTGCTCAAGTTGCCGTTGGCATCATATGGCTGGCCGTAGTAGCTATAACGAACGCCGAGGTTCAGCGTCAGGCGCGGACTGACCTTCCAGTTATCTTGAAGAAAGCCTTCATACATAGCGTCCTGGATGTTGACCTGGACGTTCTTTGATGCCTGGCTGAAACCATTATTCGCATTGCCCGAAAGGAAGTTAGCGAAGGACTGAGCTTCGGTCACACCGCCGCCCGAGTCCTGAGCCTGGACAACAACCGCTTGGGAAGAGTCGTTCGTGAAGCTGAACGAACCCTGATTGCCACCGCCCGAGTTATTTTCCTGTTTCTGGTAATGGTTGTACGAGAAACCAGCGATCAATGTTTGAGTATGGAGCGTCTTCGTCACATCGCCGAAGGCCTGGTGATTGACGCCGTGGTCGACGTAGACCACACCGCCGCCGAGCGTTGTCATCCCACCGACTCCGATGGTCGGGACGACACCGGCCGTGCTGGGATACGGCAGGGGAACATTGATGTCGGGTGATTGCGAGGAGAGCAGAGCACCTTGCGGAGTCGTCAGGATGGAGCCGTTCGAGTAGGCATAGCCGATGTTGGCGAGCAGGGTCGGATTGAAGACGTAGGTCGCATGGCCCAGTTGTTCCGTTCCTGGGGCCGTGGAGACGGTGGCCGAAAGACCAGGAATCGGTACCGCCACGAAGACACCTGAGCCGGTAAACGACGGGAAGGTGTCATGCATATAGCGATAGAACATGCTCAGCTTCTGGCCGAACTGCTGGTCGATGCGAACGACTGTATTGTCGTTGTTGAAGATGTTGTCGAGGGTCGACGTTAGAGTGTGCGGGTCCAGGTTGTTAGCTAAGTCAAAAGCGCTCTGCGGTGCCGGAATGACCTTGTAGACGTCCTTCAGGTAAGCCTGTGCAGTGGGTGAGATGGTCGAAACTTTCGTTCCCTGTGCAGTGCAGGTGCTCACCTGAGTCGCAGGATTGTACGTATACGCGGTACATACGTTTATGTTCTGTGATGTCCAGGTCGATCCACTCTTGAACCCATCGTTGGTGAAGTCGCCAGTGCGCTCCGCCGCAGTCGGTACGAGCGCTGTACCGGTGGTGTAAGTCACCTCGCGAAGCCACTCTTCAGAGACGAAGAAAAATGTCTTGTTGCGGCCGTCATAAATCTTGGGGATGTAGACCGGTCCGCCGAAGGAGAAGCCGAAGTCGTTGTAACGATACTTCGTGATAGGCCGTTTGAGGGTGTTATTCAAGTAGCCATTGGCATCGAAAAAATCGTTACGAAGAAACTCGTACGCGCTGCCGTGAATGGAGTTCGTACCGGACTTCGTAATGACATTGATCTGGCCGGAAGCATTGCGGCCGAACTCTGCGCTGTACTGGCCGCGTAATGTCTTGAACTCGGCGATCGCGTCCGGGCTGGGGTAGGTGTAGAGCGTCAGGTTCGCGCCGCGGTCCACATTGTCGGCGCCGTCGATCGTCCAGTTGTTCGAAGTCGTGCGGCCACCATTGATGGAAAAGGCAACCGTGCTGGAGCCGCCGGTCGGGCTGCTCGGGCCACGGTTCAACTGGTCGCTGGCGCCTCCGAAGGCAACGCCCGGCTGCAGGTTAATCAGGCTCTCGTAGTTCCGCGTAATCAGCGCAAGTTGGTCGATCTGCGTGCTATTGATCAAGCCGGCCGAAGTAGCATCTTCCAGGTTCAACTGGACCTGGTCTGCCGTGACCGAGACAGTCTCTTCAGCGTTGCCCACAACCAGCGTGCGATTCACGGTCAGCGCATCGCTCACGTGCAGCACGAGTCCGGTCACTACTTCGCTCTTGAATCCACTAGCGGTCACCTTCACGCTGTATGTGCCCAGCGGCAAAGAGGTTGCCGTGTAGAAGCCGGCGGAGTTAGTGGTTAGATTGCGTATATCCTGCCCACGATCCGTATTCGTCAACCTCACTGAAGCGCCCTTCACACTGGCGCCGCTGGAATCGGTGATCGTTCCGCTGATGCTTCCCGTGGTCTCCTGGGCGTGAGCCGCAACCGAAATGATTGCCACGAAAACTACCCAAACCAAAGCACGTAGTCGAAATCCCAATCTGCTCATATGTCTGATCTCCTGAGAATTTAGGTCACTTTTCCGAACTCTGCCGGCTTAATGAAAAAAGTACGCTTGCACCATCGTTGAATGGGAGTACTGCTGAACTCTGACTTGAGGTGATGTTCAACAGTACATAACTCTATACAGGTTATTGTCAACCGAAAAATGAAATAAAACTCTTCTTGCCTTCAAATCGCACCAATACGAGAGAAACCCGGCATCCATTGAGCCGCTGCCTTGGGCAGAAAGCGGTCTCCGGGACACCGGTCTATCGATGGCTGGGACCCAGTTGGCACCGCGGCGGTATACGGGATCGGTCCCGGTCCTCTCTCCTCCGTCAGCAAACGCCTGCGGCATAGTATGCATCTTCATATGAGCAGACCTCTCTTCCGCTTTATCAACAAACATGAGGTGCGAGCCGCGGGACTAACATGGGAACGCAAAGTTGACTCTGAAAATCAGGGTGATATGAAACCTGTCGAAGGCCGAACGCGCGTCATCATCGAAGAGGTTCAACCACAGGTCGACTGCGGCCGCTACCCTGCAAAGCGAATCCTCGGCGACGTCGTAGCCGTAACTGCAGCGGTCTTCGGCGACGGTCACGACCGCGTCTCCGCGCGACTGCTTTATCGCCATTCCAGCGAAACGGAATGGTGCTCTGCGCCGCTGACGCCGCTGACGAATGATCTTTGGACCGTCACCTTCACCGCGGATAAACTCGGCGACTGGCTCTACACCATCGAGGCGTGGGTCGATCACTTCGCAACATGGTGCGCCGATCTGCAAAAGCGTTTAGCGGCCCAGCCGACTTCAGTCCCTCCCAGTCCCTCCACCGACTCGCAGGACATCCCCCTCGCTCTACGCGCTGGCGCGCTGCTGCTAGCCCACGCAGCGCGACGAGCCAACGGTCCCGACAGAGAACTCCTCGCACAGGCAGCAACCGATTTAGATCAGTTGGCTGACAGAGATGCGACGATATACGATTCTCCCCTCAGCGACGAGGTTGTCGCGCTCGCCGCGCGATATCCCGATCTCGCCTTCGCCACGCGCTACCGGCAGGAGTTACATCTCTGGGTCGACCGCGAGCGTGCCCGCTACTCCACCTGGTACGAACTCTTCCCCCGCTCAACCTCTCCAGACCCAACTCGACACGGCACCTTCGCAGATGTCAAAGCGCTGCTGCCCAGCATCTCCGCCATGGGCTTCGACGTACTCTATCTGCCACCGATCCACCCTATCGGCACCGCGTTTCGCAAGGGCCGTAACAACAGCATGATCTCGACAGAAGACGACCCCGGCAGTCCTTGGGCCATCGGCTCGCAGCAGGGCGGCCACAAGTCAATCCACTCCCAGCTCGGCACCTCGCGCGACTTCGACGCTCTGGTCGCCGCCACTCGCGACCTCGGCATGGAGATCGCTCTCGACATCGCCTTTCAATGCTCTCCCGACCACCCCTGGGTCACCGAACATCCCGACTGGTTCGTCATTCGCCCAGACGGCTCCATCCAGTACGCCGAGAACCCGCCGAAGAAGTATCAGGACATCTATCCCCTCAACTTCGAATCCCCTGACTGGCGCGGCCTATGGGAAGCTCTGCGCGACGTCTTCACCCATTGGATTCGCCGCGACGTTCGTATCTTTCGCGTCGACAACCCGCACACCAAGGCTCTGCCATTCTGGGAGTGGTGCATCGCAGAGATCCGCAAGAAATACCCCGACGTCATCTTTCTCGCCGAGGCCTTCACGCGGCCTCACGTCATGTACGTTCTCGCCAAAGCCGGTTTCACCCAGTCCTACACCTACTTCACGTGGCGCAACACCAGGGACGAGTTGCAGGAATACTTCGAGGAGATCTCCAAACCGCCGGTCGCGAATTTCTTCCATCCGAATCTCTGGCCCAACACGCCCGACATTCTTCACGCTACGCTGCAGAAGGGTGGCCCCCCGGCCTTTAAGCAGCGCCTCATCCTCGCCGCCACGCTTGGTGCGAACTACGGCATCTACGGCCCCGCCTTCGAACTTTGCGAAAACGTCCCAGCCAAACCGGGAAGCGAAGAGTACCTCAACAGCGAGAAGTATGAGATCCGCCATTGGGATCGCTCCGCCAGCCACAGCCTCGCTCCTCTTATCACCCAGGTCAACCAGATCCGCCGCGACAACCCCGCACTCCATAGCGACGGTTCGCTCCACTTCCATCCCGCCGATAATCCGAATATCCTCTGCTACAGCAAATCGAGCGGAGACAACCGGATTCTGGTCGCGGTCAACCTCGATCCCACGCAAGAGCAAGCTGGCTGGATCGACCTCGACCTGAAACAGCTCGCGATCCCTCACAACGAAAACTTCGAAATCGAAGACCTGCTTACCAGCATCCACTATCACTGGCACGACCGCAGCAACTACGTCGCGCTGAACCCGGACGTCATGCCCGCACACATCTTCCGCTTAATCCGTCCGCCGAACGGCGAGGATAAACTCAACGATAAACTCAACATAGCCGCGACAGGGCAAGCAACACAAGCTACCAGGCCGGAGGAGGAAGAGTGAAAAAAGCCGGCAGCGCCACCGACCCGCTCTGGTACAAAGACGCGATCATCTACGAGATCCATGTTCGCGCCTTCATGGACTCGAACGCTGATGGCATCGGCGACTTTCCCGGCCTGCTTTCCAAACTCGACTACTTGCAAGACCTCGGTGTCACCTGCCTCTGGCTGCTCCCGTTTTTCCCTTCGCCCCTGCGCGACGACGGCTACGACATCGCCAACTATGTCGACGTCAACCCAAGCTACGGCACGTTGAATGACTTCAAGCAATTCCTCGACGCTGCGCATCTTCGCGGTATGCAGGTTATGATCGAGCTCGTCATCAACCACACCTCCGATCAGCACCCCTGGTTCAAAGCCGCCCGCCTCGCCCCGAAAGGCTCCCCCGAGCGCGACATGTACGTATGGAGCGATACCGACAAGCTCTTCGAGGGTGTTCGCATCATCTTCACAGACACTGAAAAGTCCAACTGGACCTGGGACGAAGTCGCGCAGCAGTACTACTGGCACCGTTTCTTCTCCCACCAGCCCGACCTCAACTTCGACAACCCGCGCGTCATGGAAGAGGTCCTCAAGGCGATGCGCTTCTGGCTCGACATGGGGGTCGACGCCCTTCGTCTCGACGCAATTCCCTACCTCCTCGAACGCGACGGCACGAGTTGCGAGAACGTGCCCGAGACGCATCTCAAAATCAAAGAGATCCGCGCCGTCATTGATGCCGAGTACGAAAATCGGCTCATCCTCGCCGAAGCCAACATGTGGCCCGCAGACGTCCGCCCCTACTTCGGTGACGGCGACGAGTGCCACATGGCCTTCCACTTCCCCTTGATGCCGCGCATCTACATGGCGCTTCGCCAGGAAGACCGCCTCCCCATCACCGACATCATGGCGCAAACCCCCGCCATCCCCGACAACTGCCAGTGGGGACTCTTCCTGCGGAACCACGACGAGCTCACCCTCGAGATGGTCACCAACGACGAGCGCGACTACATGTACTTCGCCTACTCCGCCGATCCGCGCATGCGCATCAACGTAGGCATTCGTCGCCGCCTCGCGCCTCTCGTCGACAACAACCGCCGCCGCATCGAGCTGCTCAACTCGCTCCTCCTCAGCTTCCCCGGCACGCCCATCATCTACTACGGCGACGAGATCGGCATGGGCGACAACATCTATCTCGGCGATCGCAACGGCGTCCGCACCCCCATGCAGTGGAACTCTGACCGCAACGCCGGCTTCTCCACCGCAATTCCCGCCAAGCTCTACTTCCCCGTCATCATGGACCCGATCTGGGGCTATCAATCCATCAACGTCGAAGCTGAGCAGTCCGATCAGTCCTCGCTTCTCCACTGGACGCGCAACATGATCGCGCTCCGCAAGCTCTTCCACGTCTTCGGTCGCGGCACACAGGAGTTCCTCAATCCCGACAACCGAAAGATCCTCGCCTACATCCGGCACTACGAAGAAGACGGCAACAGCGAGACCGTCCTCTGCGTCGCAAACCTCTCCCGCTTTTCGCAACCCGTCTCACTCGACCTCACAAAGTTCGCCGGCAGGGTTCCCGTCGAGATGCTCGGCTACGTCACCTTCCCTACCGTCACCGCCCATCCCTATCCGCTCACACTTGCGCCCTACTCCTTCCTCTGGCTCGAACTCCAGCCCGCTCCCGAAGCTCCAGAGCCCGTGCAAGTCACCGAAGACGAACCAATTCTCCATCTCCTCAGCGAGGGAATCGACAGCCTCCTGGCCGCTCCCGGGCTATCACTTCTGCAACAACTCCTCACAACCTACCTGCCGCACCAGCGCTGGTTCGGAGCCAAATCCCGAACTATCAAAACCGTCGACGTCCTCGACTCCGCAAAAATCCCCAGCCTCAATGCCGTCCTAGTCTTCCTTCAACTTACATACGACGACGACAGTACCAGCGTCTATCAGCTCGGCCTCACCATCACCACTGGCGAAGCGGCCGAGGCCATCCGTTCCTCCGATCCTGCCAGCATTGTCGCCACCGTCGCAACCTCCGATGGTCCCGCAATTCTGCACGACGCTGTCGCGCGCGAGGACGTTCGTCAAGCCATCCTCCATCTCATCGAGACCAATGGAGAGCTCTCCACTCGCAACGGCGTTCTCGTTGGACGCAGCAGCAGCGCCTTCGCCGAAATCCGCGGCACCGGCCCACTCCCTGCGCGCACCGGCTCCGCCGAACAATCCAATACGTCGATCCTCTACGACGCGAAACTCATCCTCAAGCTCTTCCGCCGCCTCCAACCTGGTGAAAATCCCGACACCGAGATCGGCCGCTTCCTCACCGAGACCGCGCACTTCCCCCGCATCGCACCCTTCCTCGGCGATATCACCCTCCGTTCCAAAGACGGCGAGCCCACCACCGTCGCCATGCTGCAAGGCCTGGTCGAAAACGAAGGCGACGGCTGGCAGTGGACCCTCGACGAGCTCTCCCACTACTACGACATGGTCGCCACGCTTCCCCCACCGCAGAACCTCGGAGCTTATCCCTCCTTCCTCGCCGTAAACGAGCCCCCTGAACTCGCTCGCGAACACGCCGGGCTTTCTCTCGATGCCGCCGCCCTTCTCGGTCGCCGCACCGCCGAGATGCACCTGGCTCTCGCTACTCCAACCCACAACGCCGCATTCCTCGACGAGTGTTTCACCACGGCCGACCTCGTCGCCGACGCCGATCGCATCGATGCGCAACTCTCCCTCACCCTCTCGGCCCTCAAGCGCGGCATGTCCCAACTCACCGAGACTACTGCCGACAACGCCGCTCTTGTTCTCAGCCGCCGTATCGAGCTCTTCGCCCGCGCCCGCGCAATCGCCTCCGCCACCCCCGTCGAAGCCGGTCAACGCACACGCATCCACGGCGACTACCATCTCGGGCAGGTCCTTCGTTCGCGCGGCGACTATGTCATCCTCGATTTCGAAGGCGAGCCCGCCCGCGGCCTCGCCCAACGCCGCGCCAAACAGTCTCCCCTGAAAGATGTCGCAGGCATGCTCCGCTCCTTCAGCTACGCTGCCTACGCCGCGCTCAACGCCTTCGCTCAACGGCGCCCTGACGATGCAAAAAACCTCGAACCCTGGGTCACCCTCTGGCAGAACGCCGTATCCACCGAGTTCCTTCGCGCCTACCAGCTCGCGATCAGGGCAAACCCATCCCTCATCCCGCAGCCTCAGCATGCGCAACTATTCCTG
Source organism: uncultured Acidobacteriaceae bacterium (assembly GCA_963791735.1). GTDB lineage: Bacteria > Acidobacteriota > Terriglobia > Terriglobales > Acidobacteriaceae > Edaphobacter. The sequence continues at coordinate 700,536 of CAWBTR010000001.1, forward strand.
GACGCTTATCTGCTGGAGAAATCGCTCTACGAACTACTTTACGAACTCGACAACCGTCCCACCTGGGTTCGCATCCCTCTCGCAGGCATCCTCACTTTCCTCCAATAGATAGCTCTGTAGAGAACCCTGGCCTAAATCTTCAACGTGGTTTTTGTCGTTCTAGTTTTACGTCGTCATCCTGAACGTAGTGAAGGACCCCTGTATTTTGTTGTCCGCTGAAGTCCATCCAGCTCTAACCTCCTCCATCTTTGCGAAACATTAGAATGACTATTCACTCTATGCCCACCAATCTCTCTCCTCTTCAATCTCTGCGCACCGCACTCGCATCTGACCTCACCGGCACGCAGGTCGTCGCAGCCGACGCCGCCCGCAACGCAAATCGAAACGTCTCACACAACACCTACATCACTCCACTCGCCAACGAATCCCTTCATCGTGCCGATCAACTCCCCCGCCTCTTTCGTAACGCACAAAACCGTCCCCCGCTCTACGGCGTCCCCATCTCGATCAAAGACTGCTTCGACGTGGCGGGCACCGTCACCAGTTGCGGCTCACGCTTCTACGCAGAACACAATCCCGTCGCCACAAAAACCTCCTGGGTCGCGCAGCGCCTGCTCGATGCAGGAGCCATCCTCACCGGCAAGACGCACCTCCATCAACTCGCCTATGGAATCACCGGAGAGAGCGCCGACTATGGCGACTGCGTCCAGCCTCGCGACGCAACCTTGCTCACCGGCGGCTCCTCCAGCGGTGCCGCTGCAAGCGTCCAGGAAGGCTCTGCTCTCGTAGCCATAGGCACCGACACCGGCGGCTCCGTTCGCGTCCCCTCCGCTCTCTGCGGTCTCGCCGGCTACCGCACGTCTCACGGCATCAGTCGCGGCGAAGAGCGCTGGGCAGGCGGATACCACCTCGCTCAAACCTTCGACACCATCGGCATCCTGTTCCGCGATCTCCAGGACGCACCCGCTCTCGCTAATGCCATCTTCGACATCACCCCCGTTCCGCCTCCCACGGCAATCCGCATCGGCTACGTCAGCGACGTTTTCCTGCACGACTGCGAGCCCGAGGTCCTCCTCGCCTACGAAGCCTGGAAGCAGCACCTCGCGGAGCATGGAGCAAAGCTCGCCCCCTTCGACACAACCTTCTGGTCCGACAGTCCTGCCATCTACTCACCCATCGTTGCCAGCGAAGCCGCAGTCATCCACCACGGCCACTTCCAGCACTTTGAGCCAGTCATCGCCGAACGCCTCGCATCGGGAGCCACCACTTCCACGGCGGAGTTGCAAAATCTGCACGAGCGTCTACAGAATTTTCGCCTCCAAACATCAGCGCTCTTCCAACAATTCGATCTCCTCATAGCCCCCTGCGCCCCGTTCAGTAAACTCCGCGTCGGTCACGATCACACCGCGTCCCGCAAAGCGATCCTGCGCTACACCACTCCGGCCAGCCTCGCCGGCCTGCCCGCAGTCACTCTGCCCGGAGAATATATCGGCGCGGCGCTCGGTACCGGCACTCAACTCCTCGCCGCTCCCATGCAAGACGCCTCTCTACTCGCCTTCGCCTCCGCTCTTTCGCCGGAGCAGAGATAATCCGGCAGCCGCACCCATAAAATGGCCAACCCAAATCCTCAATTCGCTATTGCTGAAATGCATGCGTCCGTCCGTCTGTGTAGGTCGACAGCGTCATAGCTGGCTAGAATAGTGCTACTGCTGTGGAGTGCAGCGCTTCTCTATGACCACCTCGCCGTTCGTCCTTCTGCCGAGCTCTCACGCTCGCGCTCACGACACTTTCCCCGAGGCCGAACAACTCGAGCAACAGCTCCGAGCCAAAATCCGTGGCGAAGTACGCTTCGACTCCGCTTCCAAAGCTCTTTACTCCACCGATGGCTCCAACTACCGTCACATTCCCATCGGCGTCGTCATCCCCCGCGACGAAGCCGACGTCATCGCCACCGTCGCCATCTGCCGCGCCGCGAACGCCCCCATCCTCTCCCGCGGAGCCGGCACCTCCCTCGCCGGCCAGGGCTGCAACTTCGCCGTCATCCTCGACTTCTCCAAATACATGAACGGCATGTCCGCCGTCGATCCCGTCACAAAAACCGTCCATGTCCAGCCCGGCATCGTCCTCGACCGCGTCCGCGACGCCGCAGAAAAATTCAACCTCACCTTCGCCCCCGACCCTGCCACTCACAGCCGCTGCACCATCGGCGGCATGATTGGCAACAACTCCTGCGGCGTCCACGCTCTCATGGGCGGCAAAACCGTCGACAACATCCTCTCGCTCGACCTCCTCCTCTACGACGGCACTCGTCTCACCGTCGGCCCTACAACCGACGCCGAACTCGAATCTCATATCGCAACCGGCGGCCGCACCGGCGAGATCTACGCCACCCTCAAACAAATCCGCGACACCTACGCAGATCAAGTCCGCACACGCTTCCCGAAAATCCCCCGCCGAGTCTCCGGCTACAATCTCGACGAGCTCCTCCCCGAAAACAACTTCAACCTCGCCCGCGCCTTAGTCGGCAGCGAAGGCACTTGCGCCATCATCCTCGGCGCCACATTGCAACTCGTCGAATCCCCACCCTGCCGCACCCTCGTCGGCGTCGGCTTCCCCGACATCTTCCTTGCCGCCGACCACGTCCCCCAAATCCTCGAGCACAAACCCATCGGCCTCGAAGGTGTCGACGGCTATCTCCTCGACGCGCTCCGCCGCAAACAAAAATCTCTCTCCGACCTCGAGCTCCTCCCACCCGGCGACGGCTTCCTCATCGTTGAGTTCGGTGCCGCCAACCAACCCGACGCCAACGCCAAGGCCCGCGCCTTCGTCGCCGCAATGAAATCCCTCCCGTCGCAACCCACCTCCCGCATCTACACCTCCGACGAAGCCAAGCGTGTCTGGCACATCCGCGAATCCGGCCTCGGAGCGACCGCCTTCATCCCCGGCGTCGGCACCGGATGGGAGGGCTGGGAAGACGCGGCAGTCGATCCCGCCCAACTCGGCAGCTATCTCCGCGCCATCCGCGCCCTCATGAACGAGTACGGCTACTCGAGCGCCATGTACGGCCACTTCGGCCAGGGCTGCGTCCACATGCGCCTCAACTTCGACCTCGAAACTCCCGCCGGCATCCTCAAATTCCGTCAGTTCATGGACCACGCCGCCGACATCGCCCTCGCCCACGGCGGCTCGCTCTCCGGCGAACACGGCGACGGCCAGGCCCGCGGTGCGCTCCTCCCAAAGATGTTCGGCGAAGAATTAATGCAAGCCTTCCGCACCTTCAAACACATCTTCGACCCCACCAACCGCATGAACCCCGGCAAGCTCATCGACGCGCACCAGCCCCACGAAGACCTCCGCCTCGGCGCCGACTACAAACCCTGGCAACCCAAAACTCACTTTGCCTACGCCGAAGACAACGGCAGCTTCGCCTCCGCCAACCTCCGCTGTGTCGGCGTCGGCGCCTGCCGCAAGACCGACGCCGGAACCATGTGCCCCAGCTTCATGGCCACCGGCGAAGAGCTCCACTCCACCCGTGGCCGCGCCCATCTCCTCTGGGAATTAATGCAAGGCGAAGTCCTCCCCGACCAATGGAAAAATAAACAGGTCAAAGAGTCCCTCGACCTCTGCCTCTCCTGCAAAGCCTGCAAGTCCGAGTGCCCCGTCTCCGTCGACATGGCCACCTACAAAGCCGAGTTCCTCGCCCACCACTACGAAGGCGAATCCCGCCCCCTCGCCCACTACGCCTTCGGCCGCATCGACGTCTTCGCCCGCATCGCCTCCATCGCGCCGCATCTCGTCAATGCCATCAACAACGCCCCCCTCATCAGCCCGCTCATAAAAAAAATCCTCCACATCCACCCGCAGCGCACCTTCCCTCGCTTCGCCAAGCCCTTCACTCCCGACCGCCGTCTCGCCCGCGATCCGAAGCGCCGTCGTGACCGCCGCCCTGCGCTCCCCGACACCGCCCCCACGGTCTTCCTCTGGGCCGATACCTTCAACAACTACTTCCACCCCTCCACCCTCCGCGCCGCCCATCAGGTCCTCACCACCGCCGGCTTCCGCGTCACACTGCCCAACCATCACCTCTGCTGCGGCCGTCCGCTTTACGACTTCGGCATGCTCGACACAGCAAAAAAGTATCTCCTCAAAATCCTCGACGCACTCGCTCCTCAGCTTCACGCCGGCACACCCATCGTCGTACTCGAACCAAGCTGCGCCTCCGTCTTCCGCGACGAACTCACCAACCTCTTCCCCAACGATCCCCGCGCCGCGAAACTCCGCGACCAGACCTTCCTCCTCAGCGAGTTCCTCGTCAAGCACGCGCCCCACTATCAACCTCCGCAGATCGACGAAAAAATCATCGTCCACGGCCACTGCCACCATCGCTCCACCATGGGCATGCACGACGAGATCGCTCTCCTCCGCCTCACCGGCGCAGAAGTCGAACTCCTCGACTCCGGCTGCTGCGGCATGGCCGGCCCCTTCGGCTTCGAAAAAGAAAAATTCGCCCTCTCGCAAAAACTAGGCGAGCGCGTCCTCCTCCCCGCCGTCCGCGCCAACACCAAAGCCATCATCGTCAGCGACGGCTTCAGCTGCTGCGAACAAATCACCCAGAACACCAACGCCCGCCCCAAACACCTCGCCGAAGTCTTAGCCCAAACCGGCCACCCGTAAGCAACCGTGCGTGCCCTGCAAATCTTTAATACGTCGTCATTCTGAGCATAGCGAAGAACCGGTAGAGGGTCAGTTTGATTTCCACGTTCAGTGGATGTCCGGCAACCTATATGGCTTTTGCAGCAGCTCGCGAGCTTCATCGACAGCGCCCCGAGCGTTGTCATTGGTCTGCACTGCCAATTGGTATTGCGCGACGGCTCTTTCGCGCTGGTCGGTGACATCAAAAATCTTCCCGAGGCCGATGTAGCTCCAGACTTTGGTCCATTTCGGATTTCCGTCGCTATGCAAGGCATCCCGATAGGCGTTCGCGCTGGATTGGTATTGACCACTCCATCGATTCGGCGGTCGGTCTAGCTGCTGGCTAAATAGCAGCACGGCGACGCAGTAGTGTGCCAGCGAACTCTGCGGGTTGGCCTTCACCGCCTTCTGGTACTCAGTCAGCCCTTGAGTCTGACAGTTCTCGTCCGGTGTTGGCTCTGGTCCCTGCGCAAACAGCGGCAAGGCCATCGCCAGTCCCACGGCAAAGATCGCCACACCGATTAGCTGTCCCCTGTCTCCGTTCGGCATTACCAAAGTCTACGCCACTGTTTACGCGGTTTCATCGAGAGCTTTGCGCATAGCCGCGTCTACCTTGCGCATCACCGATTCTGGCTTAGGCAGCAGTGCGACCAATTCATCCATAGTCCAGACGTGATCGGTCAGACCGGCTTCGCCGAAATTCAAACTGACCCATTACCGAAGAACCCCTGTATTTGCGTTTGCATTTGTATTCGCCGTCAATCCGAATCACGTCACCACCAGAGAACCATTGTGTACACTGTCCTCGCACCAAAACCCACGCAAGCCGAGGGTCCACATGCGAACCACTCTGCTCATCGCAACACTCCTCCTAACCCCACTCGCCCAAGCCCAGGACACCGAGCCCTGCCTCACCGGACTAAGCATCCTCATCAACCAACCCAACCTCCAATCCAAAGTCCCCTTCACCGCAACCGTCAAAGAAACATTCGACCAGAAACTGGCCGACGGAAACGTCATCCACGGCACCGTCCATTACCACATCGCCCATGACACCGCCGGCAGATCCATGACCGAGATGCCCAGCGGCTGCTCCACCGGGGAGGACGGACATCGCCATCAGACATACCAGATCACCGTCTTCGATCACACCACATACACAAACGAATACTGGCAAGTCAACGGAGGCAACCAACCAAAGATCGCGACCATCGTCCACTTCCCATCCCCGCAAATCCCAACCCCGGCCCAACTGGCCGCCATGCGCGCCAACACCCAGAACCGGCGACCCACCGTGCCCCAAATGCAAACAGAACAACTTGGCACCCGCGAGTTTCAAGGCCTCTCCACCACAGGCACGCGCCGAACCCAGACCATCCCAGCCGGAGAAGAAGGAAACGCTCTTCCGCTGGTGATCGTCAATGAATACTGGACCTCAAGAGACCTCAATGTGATCATGATGGCGATCTACGACGATCCACGGCGAGGCCGAACGACGGCCGAGATCGAAGAACTCCACCGCGGCGAGCCCGACCCAGCCCTCTTCTCTCCACCCGAGGACTACATCATCAAGGACCAGAATCCCCCGCCTGCCCCCGCCACCGACCCTCACTAGCGAAACCGAACCCTTAAGCAACACGGTCTTTTCAACTACTCAGGCTGCGGGAAAAACCAAGGTTTCTTTTTCGGAGGGTGCGCACGAGTTTTGGCGAAGCTGGCCGAAAGCGACGGTCTTTGCTTTGTCGGAGGGAGCGCAGGGCCTTAGCCCCGCGAAGAAAATACACCGAAAGGCCCACTGCTCTGCCGAAGGCGGAGCGAAGCCCAACCGGCGAAGCGACTAATTTATCGCCTTTGTTTCTGCCTTTGCATTTTTCTTTCGTCAAATTCTGCCCAAAAATCGCATGTCAAGCCCCAAAACCGTTCAACCCATTGAAACCAAACAACATACACGTAGCATCTTTACCCCTCGCTATCCCATATAATTAAAAGAGAAAGAGAAGAGAAGCCCTCAATGCACAGCATGGAGGGCTTTCCCTTTTAAATCAATACTTTACATATTGCCCTCAATAGAATGAATACTTTACACAAGAAGTCCAAACCTAAACCGCCTGCTTCGAAGACTTTGCGCAAAAATCGCCCCACCGGGATTCCCGCCCGTTTGCCACTCACCACCCACAACCTCTACGCTAACCACGAGCCATCATGACCATTCAAAACGAAGTCCAGACCATTCTCACCAACCTCGGTGTTCTCGCCAGCGCATACACCAACGGCGACCTCACCGCTCGCACCCCGCTCACCGGCGAGGTCATCGCGCAACTCCCCACCATCAGTCCGGCCGATGCAACCAAAGCCATCGCCCTGGCCCACGCCGCCTTTCTCGAGTGGCGCACCGTCCCCGCCCCCAAACGTGGCGAGCTCATCCGCCTCCTCGGCGAAGAACTCCGCGCAGAAATCGAGCCCCTCGGCCGTCTAGTCACCATTGAATCCGGCAAACTCCTCTCCGAAGGCCGCGGCGAAGTTCAAGAGATGATCGACATCTGCACCTTCGCCGCCGGCCTCTCGCGTCAACTCGCCGGCCTCACCGTACCGTCCGAACGCGCCAAGCACCGCATGATGGAAACCTGGCACCCGCTCGGCGTCGTCGGCATCATCTCCGCCTTCAACTTCCCCGTCGCCGTCTGGAGTTGGAACGCCGCCCTCGCCCTCGTCTGCGGCAACGCCGTCGTCTGGAAGCCTTCGGAAAAAACTCCCCTCACCGCCCTCGCCACCCAGGCCATCTTCGAACGCGCAGCCAAAAAGTTCGGCGGAACTCCCAAAGGTCTCGCCACTCTCCTCATCGGCGACGCCACTATCGGCCAGCTACTCGTCGACTCGCCGCTCATCCCTCTCGTCTCCGCAACCGGCAGTACCGCAATGGGCCGAGCCGTCGCTCCCAAACTCGCAGCTCGCTTCGCCCGCGCCATCCTTGAACTCGGCGGCAACAACGCCGCCATTGTCGCCCCCACCGCGGACCTCGACCTCACCCTCCGCGCCGTCGCCTTCTCCGCGATGGGAACCGCCGGCCAGCGCTGCACCACCCTCCGCCGCCTCATCGTCCACGACAGCGTCCCTCACTCCACATATGACCAGCTCGTCCCGCAACTCAAAAAGGTCTACGCCTCCGTCAACGTCGGCGACCCCAGCGAACCAAACACCCTCGTCGGCCCGCTCATCGACGAGCACTCCTTCAACGCAATGCAGAAAGCCCTCGCCGACGCTCGCGCCTCAGGCGCCACCATCACCGGAGGCGAACGCGTCCTCGAAAAGGAATACCCTGAAGCCTTCTACGTCCGCCCCGCCCTGGTCGAAATCTCCACCCAGACCGACGTCGTCAAGCGCGAAACCTTCGCCCCCATCCTCTACGTCCTCCGTTACAAAGACTTCGCCGACGCACTCGCCCTCCACAACGATGTCCCCCAGGGCCTCTCCTCCAGCATCTTCACCATGAATCTCCGCGAAGCCGAGCAGTTCCTCTCCGCCACCGGCTCCGACTGCGGCATCGCCAACGTCAACATCGGCACCTCCGGCGCCGAAATCGGCGGAGCCTTCGGCGGCGAAAAAGAAACCGGCGGCGGCCGCGAATCAGGCTCCGACGCCTGGAAGGCCTACATGCGACGAGCCACCAACACCATCAACTACGGCACCGACCTGCCCCTCGCACAAGGCGTCAGCTTCGACATCGGCTGAGAGAAAACATGACGAAATCAATCAAACGGCAAATCGCAATCTGCGCCACACTTTTCTTCTGCGCATACCCGCTTCTGGCCCAGACTCCTGTCCCGCGCCCGAAGATCCTCGGCATCTCCCACGCAGGCTACTTTGTATCCGATCTCCCTAAAGCCCTCGACTTCTGGCACGGCCTCCTCGGCTACGACGAGCCCTACGACCTCAAAAACCCCGACGGCACCGTCCACATCGCCTTCATCAAAATCAACGATCACCAGCACATCGAACTCTTCAACCAAAAGCCTCCCACGGGTCAAGGCCAGCTCAGCCACATCGCTTTCATCGTCTCCAACGCCGAGCAGATGCGAGCCTACCTCGCCTCCCGCGGCATTCCCGTCGGTAGCAAGGTCGGCAAAGGCCGCACCGGCGACCTCAACTTCGAGATCAAGGACCCCGACGGCCACCTGGTCGAATTCGTCGAGCCCCAACCCGACGGCATGGAAGCAAAAAACGCGGGGAAATTTCTCCCCGCCACCCGCATCTCCGACGCGATCTACCACCTCGGATTCCTCGTTGGTGACAGCCAGAAGTCCATCGCCTTCTACGGCGACCTCCTCGGCTTCAGCGAGTTCTGGCGCGGCAGCTCAAACGGCAAAGAGCTCAGCTGGATCGACATGCGCGTCCCCGACGGCCAGGACTACGTCGAGTTCATGCTCTACCGCGATCTCCCCGCACCAAACCAGCGCGGCGGTAAAGACCACACCTCACTCTCCGTCCCTGACCTCGCCAAAGCAATCACCACTCTCGAATCCCGCCCCGCCTTCAAGGAATACGCCAAGCCCCTCGACCCGCATACCGGAGTCAACGGCCAGCGCCAGGTCAACCTCTACGATCCCGACGGTACTCGCGTCGAACTCATGGAACCCTTCACCGCCTCGGGCAAACCCGTCCCACCCTCAACCGCCCCGCCCCCGCACTAAACGCGCAAAAAAGGCGGCTGCCGCAGATTCTCCACGTTCTCCACGACAGCCGCCTTCTTCGATCGTTCTTTTACTCGGCGCTCGCTGACTTTCTCCCTGCGAGCCGTCCATCCATATCGGCCAGCACATACGTCACAACAGACAGCATCGCTGCATTCTTCCTGAACTCCACCGGATCCACCTTATCCAGCGTATCCGCTTCCGTATGATGCCAGTCGAAATAGTGTTCCCCGGTAGTCCGCGGACTCAGCCCCGGAACTCCATCCGCAGTCAGCGGCTCAATATCCGTCCCACCCCCGCCCGCCGAAACCGTATCCGTCCCAATCGGCCCCAGCATTGAAACAATATCCTGCAGCGCCGCCGCCGACTCCTTCACATCCCCAGGCATAGCATTCAAATCCGGCAGACTGGGAGGCGCTCCAGTCGCACCCGCTCCGTTGCGTGGCCGCCGTGGACCACTCATGCTCCCATATCCGATCCCGAGCGGCTTCTCCGCGCCTCCATCCATCTCAATCGCCGCCACCTGATCGCCAATCTTCTCCCCAATCATCTTCCGGTAAGCCCGCCCACCCGCATCGCCGTTCTCTTCATTCACCCAGAACACGAGCCGGATCGTGCGCTTCGGCTTCAGTCCCAGCTTATGAATCAGCGTCACCGCCTGATACGCCGCCATAATCCCTGAACCATCGTCCTGAGCGCCCTGACCCACATCCCACGAATCGATGTGTCCGCCAATGGAAACCACCTGCTCCGGATGTTCGCTTCCCACAATCTCGCCCATCACATTGCCGGCTTCGACATCAGCCTCCATGTGGGCATCCATCTGCAGATGCACCGTCACCGGCCCTTCCTTCGCCAGCCTCTCGATCATCAACGCATCTTCCACAGTGATCGCGGCCGCCGGAATCTTCGGCTGCTTCGCGTCATACACCAGCGTCCCCGTATGTGGAATCTGCATCGCCAGCCCTGTCGCCGACCGCACCAGCATCGCCACCGCGCCCTTACCCGCCGCCCGCGACGCCCCGTATGTCCTGTACTGCGTGTTCACCCCGTAACCATGCCAGCCCGGGTTGTAGACCACGATCTTCCCCTTTACCTGCTCAGGCGTCATCGCCTCAAGAGCCTCAAAGCTAGGCACAAACACCACCGGAGCCGTGATCCCTTCCTTCGGCGTCCCCACACTCATCCCCAGCCCCAGCATATGCAGAGGCCGTGTAATCTGCCCAGCCTCCCCCTTGTACATCATCGCGCCAGACTCGCTCCCCCGCACCCATCGCGGCACCATCACCGGCTCCACCGTCACATTCTGCAACCCCGCCTTGCGCATCAGCTCCGCACCCCACGCAATCGCCGTGTTCAACTGCGGTGTTCCACTCAGACGTTTGCCAATGTGGTCGCACAGATACGTCAACGCCACATAGCCATCCTCATCAGTCTCCGCCGTCCGCAAAATCCTCTCCGCTTCGACCTTGTACTTCGCCGCCAGCGGCCCCGCAACGCCCGGCATCCCTGGTACCGGCTTCGCATCCGGCGAACCCATCTGCGCAAAAACTGGCTGTGCCGCCAACAACACAGCACCCGTCACTAGCGTGGCAAAGCGATTCATACAAGCTCCTGTTTTTCTTTGAACCTTGAGCCTACCAGACGAAACTCAAGAACAAAACATCCCGGCCCCAGCGGCGCGAGGACTACGTACTTCCTATCAGCTTTTTATTTAAGCCATTCTTCAAGCACAAGCCAAAATCGCCCGCCCCAGCGCACCCGTCATCTGGTCCTGCGCAGCCAGCGCAACCTGTCGAGCCACCGTATCCAGGCCGCGCAGATGATCCGCAAACCCCCATGCCAGATCGCGCGCGCTGCAGATATTCCAGAAGGCAAGTATCCGCCCGATCTTCCCCGTATCCTGCGCCAGCTCGCCGAGAACCCCCACCGCCAGCATCTGCAACGCCGAAGGCATCACCGTATTCAGCAGACCATTCACCGCCTCATAGTCCACATGTTGCGGACTGGCGTCGTCAGGCTCAATATTCCTCTGTTGATCGGTCGCCAGCAACGCCAGCGAGAGGTCATGGTTGATATGCGCGTTCATTCCCGCCAGCGCAAACTGAATACGATCGATCCCCGGCGTATAGCGTGCACTCAGCATCGCACTCCATGAGCTCGGAACCGTCGCATCCCCAGACAAAAACCCAGCCACCGCTCTGAAATAAAATCCCGCAAAGACAACATCCAGAAGAAGCAGCCAATCCGCATCTTTCCACCCACCCGCCGGAGGATGCAAGTCGACCTCTTTGGTCACCATCATGTAGAGCTGGTTAAACCACTTCAACCCGTCCCCATCAGGTAGAAGCCCGTCGATACTCTCCATCGTCTGCAATACGTCATCGATCGTGGCCGGCTCGGCCCCACTCACAAGCTCGTACAGCGGCTGATCCGCAGCAGCAACAGGCATAGGTTCACTCCATCCATCCTTCTTTCGCGATGGCCGAAGTATAGTCGGATAAGATTCCGCGGTCTCGCCCGCCGTATATCGTGCATCGCTCTGCAAAACATCCCATCGACAAACTCGCGTAGCATTATTTAACGAGCGCAATGACCATACCGACTCCTCGCCGACTTCTCACTCTCTGCCTCACCTGCGTCCTCATCACGCCCGCGATCCTCTCACGCCTCGAAGCTCAAACCCTTGCACGCCCCGGCTGGGCCGGCTCCGGCATCAACACCGACGTTTGGTGGAAACACGCCATCGTCTATGAAGTAAATCCCATCAACTTCAGCCCCACTGACGGCAGCGGTCTCCACGGCGTCGCCCAGCGCCTCGACTATATCCAGTCCCTCGGTGCCGACGCCCTCCTTCTCACCCCCATCCAGCCCGACGCAGCCCACGCTCAATCCATCGACCCCGCCTACGGCACACTCGACGATCTCGACGACCTCATTCACGAAGCCAGCCGCCACAACATCCGCGTCGTGCTCGACCTCGACCCCAACATCCCTGCCGCTGATCTTCCCAACGTAGCTCGCTTCTGGCTCAATCGCGGCATCGCAGGCTTCCACGTCAGCGGCGTCACTCCTGAAGCCCACGCTCAGGCCACAGCATTTCGTAAAGCCATGGGCAGCTACCTCGGTCAGCGCATCCTCATCGGCGACGTAGACCCTTCTCTTCCTTCGTCTCCTCAACAAAGAACTTACAAAGCCCCCGACACTCAGACCGCGCAACTTCTCCTCGACGCCAGCCTCGGAGCCGTCACCCCGCTCAACCCCGCCGCTATCCGCTCTGCCATCGAGTCCACGGAAAATATCCTGCATGCCGGCCACAGCATGCCGCTGCTCGCCACCGACGGCCCCAGTTTCCAGCGCAGCATGAGCCGTTACGCCGACGGCAAGAACAATCTCGCCATCGCCAAACTTCTCGCTACCATCCTCTTCACCACACGCGCCCAGCCTCTCCTCTACTACGGCCAGGAACTAGGCGTAGCCACTCCGCAATCAACCGAATCTACGCCCGCAACGCCCCTCATCGTATGGGACGCACCACCGCCACCGCCCAAGGGCAAGCCCGCGCCTCCACCCGAACCCGCCAACGCCGCCCCCAACGCAGCATTGGAGGACGCCGACCCCGCCTCCCTCCTCAACTGGTACCGCAAGCTCATCGAGCTGCATCACAGCAACGCAACCATCAACTCCGGCGAGTACCTCACCATCAACCGCGACGACCAGAACGTCCTCATCATCATCCGCAAGCCGAAGGCTGTCTCTCCAACCAACCCAATCCTGGTCATTCTCTGCAACCTCTCTGACAAGCCGGCGCCGCTCTCCATCAAGACCGACACCATGAAACTCCATCTGCGCGGCAGCTTCCTCCGCACCGTTCTCCGTACGGACAAGGGGATGGGCACCATGCACCTCGAGTCCATGACGCTCCCACCCTACACCGCCTATATCGGCGAACTCCGCTTCTGAGCAACGTTGCTCTGGTCCCCGTCACTCCGTTCGCAGTGCCTGCGTGAGTTCGACAGACGCAGCGCGGCGAGCTGGCAACAGCGACGCAACCGCCGTCAATGCCAGCAATACGGCTGCAGCCAGCGCCAGGATCATGGGATCGAACCCGCGTACTCCGAACAGAAACCGTTGTAGCAAATGCGATGCAGCCCACGCTCCTACCAGTCCGATCGCACACCCAGCCAGCGCAAGCTTCACTCCGGAAGCCACCACCAGTCGAACGATGCCTACCCGTTGCGAGCCCAGCGCCATGCGAATCGCCATCTCCTGCACCCGCAGCGCAACTGAGAAGGCGATCACGCTATAAATTCCCAACACAGCCAACAACACCGCAATCGCCGCAAACGACGAGATCAGCGTCGTATTGAATCGCCGCGGCGCTTCGCTATCCGAGATGGCGTGCTCCATCGTCTGCACCTGATCCAGCGCCAACTGCGGATCGATCGACCGCACCGTCGCCCGCAACTCATTCTCCATCTCCTCCGGAGGCATCGCCGTGCGCAGCGCGATGTATCCGCCGTTGCCGTTCAAATCTGTCGGCGAAGCGAGCGATCCCGCCATCTGCTCCGACTGAGCCACGGTGAAATAGAATTGCTGCTTGAACGTCGCATCGGGAGAACCTTCCTGCACATCCGCAACCTCGCCAACGACGGTACCCCATGGCGTCGGCATTATCTGCGTTCCCAGTCGCATCCGTTTGCCGATCGGATCCTGTCCCGGCCACGATTGTTCTGCCAGCTTCCGGTTTACAACGAAGACAAGTTGCCCGCCCTCCTTGTCATCCTGGTTGAGAAACCGCCCACGCAGCAGAGGAATTCCCATTGCCTGAAAATAATCGCCCTCCACCGAGATGAGCGTAGCGAGATCCATCGGCGCATCCTTCGCCGGAACATAGCCCTCTGCCACAAATACGCTGTTGGTGTTGTTCCCCGAGGCCGGCAGAAACGAAGTCATCCCCGCGCTCTTTACCCCGGGCAGTTCCTGTAGGCGTCGCAACAGTTCCTGGTTGAACGCATCGATCGAGGCTTGCGTCGAATACTGCTTCCGCGGAAGGTTATAAGACGCGGCCAGCGTATGGTCGGGTCGAAAGCCGAGATCGACCTCGCGCATCTTCTCGAAGCTGCGCAGCAGCAGACCCGAGGCCGTCAGCAGTACCAGCGCGACAGCAATCTCTGTAATCACGAGCGCAGAACGCAGCCTCGCATGTCCGCCTGCCGTGCCGGTGCGCCCCCCTTCCTTCAGGGTGTCGTTCACGTTGGTACGAATGGCGGCAAACGCCGGAGCCAGTCCGCAGATCACTCCTGTCATCACAGCCAGCCCAAGCGCAAAGCCGATCACCGGCCAATCGAGGCCGATCTCGTTGAGGCGCGGCAGAGTCTCCGGCAGGAGCTTTACACCGACCCGCAACGCAACCGACGCCAGGACGAGTCCGACCAGTCCTCCGGCGAGACTCAAAACCAGACTCTCGAGAATCGTCTGCCACAATAGCGCGCGGGCGCTGGCCCCAAGCGCAAGGCGAACGGCAATCTCACGCCGACTGCGAATCGCGCGTACCAGCAACAAGCCAGCAAGGTTGGCACACGCTATCAGGAACACCACAGTGACGGCAAAAAACAAGGTGCGCACCAGCGGACGCGCCGCTTCCACCGTCTCTTCCTGCAGCGGTCGGACAACTGGCCGAATGCCAAGGCCAGCCATGAACGCCGGATAGTTGCGCACAGTCTCCTTCGCTACGCGATCTGCATCGCTCACCGCCTGCGCCGCCGAAACGCCCGGCTTCAGCCGCCCAACCATACTGTAGCTCCAGTTAGCTCCGCTCGTCGGTGCCAGTTCCCCCTCTGTAAAGCTCATCGGGACCCAAATCTCTCTACGGTTCAAATGGCCGGGCTCCAGGGGAAACTCAAAGTTGCGCGGCATCACGCCAATGATCACGTACGGTTTGCGGTCGAGAAGAATCTTCTTACCCAGAATGTTCTGGTCACCTTGAAATCGGCTCTGCCACGTTGCGTAGCTCAGCACCGCAACCTGCTGGCGCTGGTCGTCCTCTTCCTGTGTAAAGTACCGCCCCAGCATCGGCTGTACCCCAAGCGCCGGAAAGACTCCGCCGGTCATGCGATTCGCATTGATCATGGCCGGATCGCCTACTCCGGAGAGCTCATAACTGGCTCCGATATATCCGCCCAAGCTAAAGAAGCTGTGCGTGTCGCGCACATAGTTGCGAATGTCGGGAACCGTAACCCCGGCCTCGCCGTTGTCACCGATGTTCGCCCCCACCAGAATGTCCGAGAGCTGCATCAGCCGATCGGGCTCAGGAAACGGCAGCGGGCGCAGCAACACACCCTCGACGATGGAAAATATCGCTGTTGTTGCGCCGATCCCCAGCGCCAGCATCAGTACAGCCGTGACCGCAAATCCCGGAGACTTCAGCAGACGACGAACCGCAATCTTCAGGTCCCGATAGAAACTTGACATGGAACTCCTTACACGATGGGCTATCGATATCTCTGCATCTCTGCAATTCCCCTGCCAGTGTCGCATCCTCAGAACTTCATGCTAAGTCAGGCAGTTCACCCTCGCCGACAATTTGTCGACGGCCCGCAATTGTCCATAATCGGATGCGACCGTCCGAAGATGGACACTCCCCGACACTCTCAACACTCTCGCCTAAGTTTCAATCCATTCCACATCATGGGGTGAAACAGAACATCCATAGCCTCGGGCTTTTCGGTCATGCCGTAGTCGATCCACCAATCCAGCAGCGCGAAATGACTAAGAATGGATTACTTCCGCCGGTTGAAAGGCGGCCACCAGAAGTGACGCTGCGAGTACAGCTCCCGCTTGAATGTCGGCCATGGCATGTTGCATTCCGACATACTATCAAGCCACCACCCTGCCATCCACGCTAAGCGTCCACCTTCGCCAACGCAGCTCGCATCTCCGCGCGATCGTTCCACGCCATTCGCAACCCACTCGAAACCGGCCCCGCACCCATCATGCGAACCACACTCAGCACAGCCTGAAGATACGCCGGTGCTTTGCCGCTCATCCACAGCCGCGTCAATGGCTGCATAGCTCCCTCGGCGTTCGGATGGTGAACCCGCTCGTCCCACAACCGCATACCCTCCGGAAAATCCGGGTAGTCCCGGATCGCAGCCAGTGTCGACTGCAGAATCCGATGCTTCCACGGCTCGGCATACTGCGGCATAAACAGCACATGACTCTGCCGCTCGCGTCTCACCTCATGCACAAACTCGTTAAAGCTCTTCGCCCGGGTCAGGTTCACATTCGCATTCGGCTCGACGCCATGCCGGTCACCGCCGCTGATCACCAGTTGGTTCCACTTACCCGCCAGTGTCGAGGTCTCGCGATTTTCCTTCCAATCCCGCAACCCATTCAACTCCAGCGCATGAACAAACTGCCCATTCACCGCCAGAAACTCATTCACTAGCACCTCGTGTCTCTCCTTGCCCACGCGGTACAGGTCCCATAACGGATGGTTGAAGACGATCAGCACCCCCGGCAGCTCATCCAACTCCGCCAGCATCTTCGTCAGAGATCTGGGCGCGCGCTCGACCACCGGCGTCGCGGTAAATTCCGCCAGCCGGGCCATCCACGCTGTCCCCTGCGAGCTGGGCAAATTATGAATCCCCAGATGAAACGCCGTAGCCCCGAACGGTACCGTCCACTCCACCGACACGGGAATGTGTCGCGACGCCGCCACGGTCCGCAGCAGCATCGGCGCCTGAATATCATCGTGATCGGTCAGCGATACCAGCCCCGAAATCTGCAGCTTCTCTTCAATCTGCCGCCGCTCCAGGTCGAACGCCAGGCTCGGCGTCAGCGGCGGCGTCCAGTAGCTCCGCGCATAGTCCGGATCGATGCCCGTCAGCCGCCTGCAGCGCCGCTCCGCCCACCGCATCACCGGCTGCAGCACGCTCCACTCCTTCGACAGCTCCGTAATAAAATCCAGCGTCTCCTTCGATTGGTTGGTATGGCTATGCAGCGACACGCCCGTCGTAAATCCCTTCGCCGCCCCCGGTTCGCGCCACAGGTACGAAATGCTCGACTGGCTCATCGGCTACCCCCATTTCAGCCTTTTACCGACGCCAGTATCGATCCCCCTCCATGACTACAGTGTGACTGCACCAATAATGCAGCTTCAAAATCCATAACTTCAGTTACTGCAATGGTTCCCCAAAAGTCGTACACCTCTCGAAAGGCTCCTCCCTAGTTCATCTTCCCTCTCTCCCGACCGTTCTATGAGAAACTCTCTCGACCCCTTCACTGCCGTTCGATCATGTTTCGAAAAGAGAGAGCCTGATGCCCGACCAACCAGCTCCACGCCGTCTCACCCTTGAGATTGAACAATGTAACGAAAACCTGACCATCGTGCGATTCCATGGCCAACTCGTCTCCGGGCTTACCGATACCTTCTACTCCAAAGTCCGCCCAATGATCCAGGCCGACAAACGAATCGTGCTGGACCTGTCGGATGTCACCTGGATGGACAGTATGGGTCTCGGCAGCCTCGTTAGCCTCTACACTTCAGCCAAAGCTGCCGGCTGCGAGTTACAGCTCCTCAAAATCGGCCAGCGCGTAAGGGAACTCCTCGGCCTCACTCACCTCTTGGACGTCTTTAGCATCATCGGCGAACACGGCGTCAGGCTCTGATACCTTCCCCACACTGTCCCAGCACTGCGCCGCCTAATCAAGAGGAGCGTTATTCTCACCGCGTCTTTGTAATATCCGGCCCCAACATCTCCTGCGCGTTCGGCGCCGGCTTCACGGGAATCCTCTCACGCTCCAACCGCTGTTGTTCCCGCTCGTAGTCCGAATCCAGATGATTCTCCGTCAACCCGGTCTTGAGTATCACAAACGCCTCCTCTGGCGTATCCGCGAACTGAAACAGGTCCAGGTCCGCCACCGCAATCGCACCCTTATCCGCCAACAGCTCCAGGTTGATCACATGCTTCCAATACTCCGACCCATAAATCACCACGGTGATCTTCTTCGCTAGTTTCTTCGTCTGTGCCAGCGTCAGCACCTCGAACATCTCATCCAGGGTCCCAAACCCGCCCGGAAACACCACAAGCGCCTTCGCCAGATAAGCAAACCAATACTTCCGCATGAAGAAGTAGTGGAAGTCAAAATTCAATGCCGGCGTAATATACGGGTTCGGATGCTGCTCGAACGGCAGTCGAATGTTCAGTCCAATCGTCTTTGCCCCCGCCTCATACGCTCCCCGATTGGCCGCCTCCATAATCCCCGGCCCACCTCCCGACGTCACCACAAACCGGTGTCTGCGCCCCGGCAGCTCCTTCGCCCAGGAGGCCATCATCCCCGCCAGCTTTCGCGCATCTTCGTAATACCGTGCCATCTCCACCGCAGACTCTGCCCGCTTCAACTTCAGCCGGCTCGGCTCTCCAGTCTCAATCTCCTGAGACCGCGCCGGCTGCTCATGCTCCGGTGCCGGCTGCGCCGAACCCGTATTCGCCAGCAGCTCCAGCTCCGAGCTCGCC
The DNA here is from genome assembly GCA_963791735.1 of uncultured Acidobacteriaceae bacterium. Lineage (GTDB taxonomy): Bacteria > Acidobacteriota > Terriglobia > Terriglobales > Acidobacteriaceae > Edaphobacter. The sequence goes on from CAWBTR010000001.1 coordinate 719,437, forward strand.
ACATCCAGCGCGCGAAACCGCGCCGACCCGAAGAACACAACGGTATCCTGAATCCGCTCCCGCCGAAACCGCGTCATCGGCTCCTGATACTCCGCCATTATCCGCAGCAGTCGCCCATCCGGAGAGTTCAAAAACTCTGGATTCTCATACGCAAGCGGAGATTCTTCCAGCTCATCGGGTATCTTCGGCGTTATCGTCTCATCCACTTTGTCCTTATCCACGGTAGTCGCGATAGTGCACCGCCTCCGAGATACCGATCCAGATATCCAGCAGCCCCAGTCCAGAGATCATCCCCCGCACAGCGCCGTTATGCAGCACCGCAGCCAGCCATGGCCGAGCCAGGATGAATTCATTTCGGTCCCATATCCGCGTCCACCACGGCAGCAACATTACCAGCACACCCAGGTACACGCAGAACAGTACCAGCACAAACAGCGACAGCCGTTGCAGCCAGACCGGCGCAGTCCTCTTGGCAGGCTTATCGTCGTTCGACGGCTCCTGCTGCACAGCCGGTTCAGGGCCGGGGTAAAGTTGTGGCTGTCCGGACATCAAACTCCGCGGTACACTCCCATAAAACTCACAAGACTGACAGTAGCAGAGCGCCCCCCGATTGTCTCTTCCACCTGTCTCTGCCACCGAAAGCACCACCCCAGCCTCCGCCTCCGCACCCCGCTCATTTCGGAGGACTTCCCAGCCCCGCCGGCGCATGCGTGTCATGCGGAAAATCCAGCCGCACATCATACGTTGACCGCGTTCCCGTCACCTTAATCGGCAGTTCCACCCCCGAACCATTCTTCTTCAGCAGCTTGTCGAACGGCTTCAGCAGCAGACTCTTCCACCCCGTCGTCATCTCCGACACCGTCGCCTCCGTCCGCGCCGTCCCATGAAACTCAAACGTACTTCCGACCAGTTCGATCTTTCCCTCCAGCAACACCTGCGCCCCCGGCATCTGGTAGTTCAGCTCACTCACCGTCAACACCGCATCCGCCTGCGAAAACTTGCCCGTCATCGACGACGCCACCACCTCTGCGTCCTGCGCATTCGCCAGCTTCGGCTTTCCCTGCGCCCGCATACTCAGCGCATCCACCTTCTGTTGCATCTGCACATCGTTGAACTCGGCCCCATGAATCGCAAACGTTCCATCCAGCCTCATCTTCCGCGAAACGCTCACCGGCCCCGGCGGAATCTCTATATGCGCCTTCAACGCCAGCGCCCCTCGCATCAGCGGAGGATTAGCCTTCAACCCCAGCACCAGCATGTCCTCGATCCGCCCCTTCTCCATCAACACATTCAGATCTGTATCGTGCCCTGCAGCACCCACCGCCCGCGTCACAGCACCCGTCGCCGTTAACTCCGACCGCCCCACCCGCGCTTTCACCGCTTCCAGCCGCGTATCTCCTGTCGTACCATCCACCACCGCATGGAACTCCGTATGCAACGGCAACGCGTGGTCGCTCACATCCAGCCGGAAGTCCGGCGTATCCGTCACTCCCTCCACAGCAATGTTCCCTAAAGTCCCGCCAAACGTACCCGTCGACGACAGAGTCCCTCCGATCCCATGAATCGAAGACAAATCCGCATGTGTAAACTCGTAACTCCCATCCACCGGAGTATCCCGCGGATTATCGTCCTGCCATGGCCCAAAGTGTCCCGTCGACCGCACATTCCCCACCGGCTTCGGATTCACCAGCGTCGCCTCATAGTTGAAAGGCTTCTTCGCCCCCACATCCTTCAGCACCAGCCTGCTGATAGGAAACTCCAGCGGCTTCTTCTCTGGATTGCTCGTCTCAATTACCACCTTCGCATCCGTACACTCAATCGTGTCCACCGCTATACCCAGCACCGGCTGCCCTTTCCGCTTCGGATCATCCGGTTTCGCCACCGCGCGCTCCTCCTTCGGCGGAATATTCACCTGCAGTCCCCGCACCTTTACCGAAACAACTCTCGTCGTCGCCCGCAGCAACTCCCGCCACCCTGTGCTGAACTCAAAGCTGTCGACAACCAACATCGGCGGCGCATTCGGCCGCACATCCGGCTTCGTCGGTCCCGCCAGATAAAGAATCCGCAGCCCTCCACCCGTCACCACCACACCCTTCCTCATCGATAGCGAAAACCGGTCCAGTTCCACCGGACTATGAAACCGCGCCGAAAGCGTCTCCACCACCTTCCGTCGCAACATCGGCTGCATCTGCCTTATCCCCCACTCCACCGCTAAAGCCCCGGCGATCGCAACCGCCAAAAATACCCCTCCGGCCCAGGCAATCCACCGCCTCCGCCACCACGCGCTCTGCACCGGCGCGATTTCCGTACTTTTGTCATTCAGATCAAAGTCCCGCACCTCCCATTGGACGCTTCCAACGCCATCAACGCCAGACCACCCACCAGAAAACAGTAAAAATCCGTCCCCCTCAAGCGGAATCGTTGAAGGCGTGGTGAATCGGCTCAGTCTTGAATCGGCTCAGAGAAGCACACCCACCGTAGCGACCGGGAACCCTGGCTACATTCCCTAACCGCCCGATTCGACTCCCAAATCAACCAGATGCGTGGCGTGTGTCACCGCCGCACCCGCACGCAGCGCGGCCGCTACCATTGCCGTCTCCGCAATCTCCTCCGGCGATGCACCGGCAGCCACAGCGTTGCCCTTGTGAATCTCCAGGCAGTAGGGACACTGCGTCGTCAACGCTACACCCAATGCAATCAGCTCCTTGTACTTTTTGGGCACCACGCCGTCGGCCATCGCTGCTTTATCGAACGCCCAGAACGCGTCGGTCGCCGCCGGAGCCCCTTTGCCCAGAGCCTTCAATTTTTTCTTCAAATTAGTCAGGTCGTACATCAATGTTTCTCCTTTTTATCCACTGAATGATTCTGCCGTCGGCAGCTACTTCACCACACAATCCTTCCGCCCCGTATCCGCCACGCTCGCAATTAGCCACTTCCCATCCTTGCGGATAAGATTGAACAGATCCGTCCCGCAGTGATCCACCTTGCCATCCACCAGAAACTCAAACGGAGCCCAAACCATCGCCAGGTCATTATCAATCCGCACCAGCGGATCATGAATCCGCTCCTCGATCTGTGTCGTTGCCGGCTTTCCCACTCGCACGGCAAAATCGTCAAACGTCATCTGCGTCGGCTTGCCGTCCCGCATCAACACCATCGTGCCGCCGGGAAGTAGCGGCTCCTTGATCGCCGCCGCGTCGCGCTTCGCCATCCCATCAAACATCGCCTTCACAGGAGCAAGCACTGCCTGCTCCTCCGGTGTCACAGCATGTAGCGAAGCAGTCAGCAAACCGGCAGCGGCTGCTCCGGCAACAAACAAAATCAAGCGCATTCGACGAAAAATCTTCATGGCTCACGATTCTATACTGGCATCTGTCACGACCGTCGCAAACTACAGGCCCGTCGCAAATTACAGGCATTCTGCCGACCACAAGTCGCGTACCAGGAAAAGTGAGAGCCATGGACTCCCGTCCCACAGCCCTCACTTCTTCTCAGTTCTAATTGTTTACTGAGAGTTGCCCTGCACCAGCTCTGTTGAGACCGGTATCAGGTATCCGAAGAGGCCGCCCGTCGCCTGTTGAGGGCCGGCGGTAAAGTAGAGCTCCGCCACAGGGGCTTCATCGGGATCGTAGCTGTTGGTGGTCGCACTGTTGGCAAAACTCATGCTCCAGATGCCATTGATGGATATCGGCTTTCCGCTCGCATCTTCGAGCAAGCCGGCAAACTTGCCGGTATCGAGATCGTAAGCCGAGATAAACCCCGCCGACTGAGTAGTTCCTCCAGCCGAGAAGTTCGACACAAGCAAATGATGACTGAAGCGCCCGAAGTCCAGAGGAGCAAGTGTCACTCCCCACGGAGCGTTCAGCCAATCGCCATGCTCAAGTCGCCGCAGCAACTTCCCCTTCGACGAGTAGATGTCAACATAGCCGAGGCCGGGACCAGGAGTCTCAAACGGGTTCCCTGCAAAGTGCAGCGCATACGTGACAACCACATCGTTACCGATCGCCTGCACGTTGAACGGCACAAAGTTCCGAGGCAGACGATCATCCGTGAATGGCCTCTCATCGCCCGACAGATGGTCATCGTCGAAGAAGTGATATCCACTGTGATCGTCCCCCTTCAACTTCGTCGCAGTGAACGTGTTGTCGTAGACGTCGATGCGACCCTGCAAAAAGTTCGCAGCGTATAGGTAACGATTGCCGTCGACGAAGGCTGTCGTGAGCGCGGTGTAACCCGAGCCGGCAGCGCCACGAGCAACAGTCACAGCGTTGGTTGAAGGAGGGTTGGCGCCTTGAGCCAGCCCAACCGTCGGGTTCCATGCGGCGATGCTTCCATCGAGCGTGGCGAAGATAAACGCCGCCGCCTTGTTGGGAGCAACAGGAAAATCGCTCGGACTGTTATTGGAGATGGCCCCCGTGGGTGTGCCCGTCGGGAACGTCGGATCCTGAGGATTCAACTTCGGGATCGTGACAACGAGAGGCTGCCTGTCTCCTGGGCCGTTGTAAAGCGTAGCGAATCCAGTGCCCTCATCAGAGACCCACCACGCACTCCCGGAGCTGCGTGCCAGCCCCCAGGCATTCACGAGATGAGTATCGACTGCTTCAGCAGCCCCGGAAACGTTTGCGTCAAGGTTTACCTGTGTGTAGTGCTGTGCAAGGACCGCCGACGATAGCAACAAAAAGCATGCTACGTCCGCAGTCCGACTCGGAAAGAATTTCATTTGAAGCTCCTTGTTTTTATTTGCCCCGCAGGCCCAGGGAATCCTATCGGCATTTGGGAAATGCCGGTGTCGTGCAGGTGCCAACAGCAGACGGGGAGGCTGTGCTGGAAACTTTTGTCAGCGTAATCAAGGCGCAAAATCAAGTTGTCAATACGTTGTCATCATTCCGTCAAAAGATGTATAGACAGCGAAGACGCGAAAATACGCAAGAAATTCGTCTACTCATCCACCGGCGAAGCGACTTTGTCGACGATGCGCAATACTTTTCTTCCTACCTTCAACTCTGGCAACAGTTGGGCTGTAGAGAGCGTCACAAAATAGAAATAGGTGATTTCAATGAGCGCCTTTCAAAACTATCCGAGAATCACGCCGTTTCTCTGGTTCGACTCAAACGCCGAAGAGGCCGTCAACTTTTACCTCTCCGTATTCAAGAATTCGCGCGTCCTCGAAGTAGTTCACAACGGCCCCGCCATTCCCAATCCGCCCGCCAAAATCCTCACCATCTCCTTCGAACTAGACGGGCAGAAGTTCACCGCACTCAACGGCGGCCCCTTATTTCAGTTCAACGAGTCAGTCTCCTTCCTCGTCCGCTGTGACACGCAGCAGGAGGTAGACGACTACTGGAAGAAACTCACCGCCGGCGGTACCGAAATCCAGTGCGGCTGGCTGAAAGACAAGTTCGGTGTCGTCTGGCAGATCGTCCCCGCACGCCTGCCCGACCTCATCAAGAACCCAAAGGCCATGCAGGCCATGATGAAGATGAAGAAGCTCGACATCGCAGAGCTCGAACGGGCCGCCCAATCGTAACCAGCATTCAATAGCAATCCTTAACATACGGATCTGGACCGGCTTGTCGGCAAACTCGGAGGCAGCCCATCGGCAGCGTCCGCCGAGCAATGAGAAAATAAAAGGAATGCTCCAACTCTCCTCAGCCGGCAAACGCTTCGGCCAAAAACTCCTCTTCGAAGACGCCAACTGGCTCATCACACCCGACGAGCGCACCGGCCTCGTCGGCGGCAACGGCACCGGCAAATCCACCCTCCTCAAAATCCTCGCCGGCATCGAAACCCTGGACTACGGCACCATCTCCCGCAACAAAGGCACCACCCTCGGCTACCTCCCGCAGGACGGCCTCGCCCTCCGCGGCAAAACCGTCTTCGCCGAGTGCCTCTCCGTCTTCGACCACCTCCACGAACTCGAGCGCGAATCCATCGCCCTAACCCACACCCTCTCCGAAGCCGACCCCAAATCCCGCGAGTACGCCGCCGCCGCCGAGCGCTACTCCGACATTGCCGACCAGCTCCACGTCCACGACATCTACAACCTCGACTCCCAAGTAGGAGCCGTCCTCGGCGGCCTCGGCTTCTCCAAAGAAGACTGGGAGCGCAAAACCGAAGAGTTCTCCGGCGGCTGGCAGATGCGCATCGCCCTCGCCAAACTCCTCCTCCAAAAACCCAGCCTCCTCCTACTCGACGAGCCCACCAACCACCTCGACCTCGAATCCCGCAACTGGCTCGAAAACTACCTCCACGACTACCCCAACGCCTACATCCTCATCTCGCACGACCGCTACTTTCTCGACGTAACGGTGAACAAAACCATCGAGCTCTGGAACAAGCGCATGCACGTCTACCATGGCAACTACGAAAAATACGTAGCCCAAAAAGAAGAGCGCCGCACCCAACTGATGTCAGCGTACAAAAACCAACGCGACCGCATCGACGCCCTCGAAGCCTTCATCAACCGCTTCCGCTACCAGGCCACCAAAGCAAAACAAGTCCAGTCCCGCATCAAGGAACTCGAAAAGATCGAGCGCATCGAAGTCCCCGAAGAAGAAGCCACCATCCACTTCTCCATCCCCCAGCCCCCCGCCAGCGGCCGCACCGTCATCGAAGTCTCCAACCTCACCAAGGTCTACCCCACGCCCGACGGCCGGGAAAAGCTCATCCTCGACAACCTCAACTTCACCATCGAACGCGGCGACCGCATCGCCCTCGTCGGCGCGAACGGCGCAGGTAAGTCCACCCTGATCCGCCTCCTCAGCCGCCAGGAAGAACCCACCTCCGGCACTGTCCGCGAAGGCCACAACGTCCTCACCGACTTCTTCGCCCAGGACCAATACAAAGTCCTCGACCCCGCCGCCGGCATGTTAGACGACATCAGCGCCGCCGCCCCAAAAGTCCCCGTAGTCGAACTTCGCAGTCTTCTCGGCTGCTTCATGTTCTCCGGCGACGACGTCTTCAAAAAACTGGGCGTCCTCTCCGGCGGCGAGCGCAACCGCTACGCCATGGCCAAGATGCTCGTCTCCCCCAGCAACATGCTCCTCCTCGACGAGCCCACTAACCACCTCGACCTCCGCGCCAAAGACGTATTGTTGGACGCCATCCGGAAATTCACCGGCACCGTCCTCTTCGTCTCTCACGACCGCTACTTCATCGACGGCCTCGCCACCCGCGTCTTCGAGGTCGAAGACCGCCGCCTCCACATCTACCCCGGCAACTACGAGGACTACCTCTGGCGCAAACAAGGCGGCCCCGAAAAAGTAACCGAACAGATCACAAATTCCCTCACCCCAACTCCCAAGTCCTCAACGGGAACCACAAATACCGCTTCAGTTGAAAATGCAAGTGTACAAACGAATGCGGGTGCCCCATACATCGATTCTGATGTGTGGGCATCGTCCGAAGGACGACCGTCTTCCCCCGAACCAGCAACCCCCATCAAGCGTCTGAACCCCATCAAGCTCAAACAACTCGAAGACCGCCTCCACCACGCCGAGCAGGAGATCCCCCGCCTCGAAACCGCGATAGCCGCGGCCGAAACCCGTCTCGGCCACTTCACCTCCGCCGACCAATCCCAAAAGGACGCCGCCGAACTAGAATCCCTCCGCACCCAACGCACCACCCTCCTCGCCGAGTGGGAAGAACTCTCCCTAACCCTCGAAGAGCAACAGCTCGCCTAGACCTACGCTATGGGAATGGGTCAGTTTGAAGTCCGGGTAAACGAAGTTGCTTATAACCCCGTTTTCCGGGAACTGACCATTAGCACGGTTGCCGATCACTTCCGCTAAGCCGACTTATCGGTATTCATCTGGCTCGATGAGCGCATTGGCGAATTGGCACCAATCAACGTCCAATTCGCTCTTTCGGGTTCAGGGATACATGACAACGGAACACCGGGGATGAGCTATGTATAGCGATTGATGTTGGCGGTATATTTGTACCCGGATGAAGGCGGGACCCGGTGACGATTGAGATGAGAATTGCAGAGCCGCAGGGATTTGCTGCAGAGTCTGTGAAGAGCGCGGTATGGCTGGCGGCGGGATTTGGTTTGCTCAAGTACGCGCTGGCAACGCTGACCCAGATCGCGATGCAGAACGCCGGCTATGACGTCTTCCGCGATGAGCTGTACTTTATTGTCTGCGGGCGCCATCTGGCGTGGGGGTATGTGGATCAGCCGCCCGTCATTCCTTTGGTCGCGCGCATCTCGGAGTTGCTGTTTGGGTTGCATTCGCTGGCGCTGTTCCGGACCTTTGCCTCGTTGGCGGGCGCCGCGGAAGTAGCGATAACGGGCTTGCTGGCATGGCGGATGGGCGGTTCGCGCTGGGCGCAGGCGCTGGCAATGACGGGGATTCTGCTGGCGCCCATGGCGATGGCCGCCAGTGCGACCTTTTCGACGACCACTTTTGAGCCCCTCTTCTGGATGACGGTGGCGCTGGCGACGATGGAGCTGGCGCGCCTAGCCGATCGCGGAATTCGCAGTGGCCGTACAGTGGCGTTGTGGTGGGTGCTGCTGGGCGTGGCGGCTGGCCTGGGCCTCGAAAACAAGTGGAACGAGGTTTTCTTCCTCACCTGTCTGCTGGCGGCGCTGCTGATGACCAGCCAGAGAAAGTTACTCGCTTCAAAATGGTTCCCGATCGGCTTGGCGCTCTTGGTCGTGCTGATTCTGCCCAATTTGCTGTGGGAGATGCACCACCAATGGGCGACGCTTGAGCTGCTGCACAACGATCAGATTAACGGCAAGAACGTTCGTCTGGGCCCCATTGCATTTGCGCTGAACCAGATGGTCGTCTTCGGTCCTCTGATGGCGCCGTTGTGGGTGGGAGGCTTTCTGTGGCTGCTCTTCAGCCGGGCGGCGCAGGCGTTCCGCTTTCTGGGCGTGGCGTATCTGCTGTATCTGCCCCTGATGATGATTCTGCACGCCAAGGACTATTACCTTGCGGCCATTTATCCGCTCTATTTTGCCGCGGGGGCGGCCGCCTGGGATCTTCTCTTCCGCAAGGCCTGGTTGCGGCGCGGGCTCACGCCCGTTTACGTGGCGATGAACGTGCTTCTCATCGCGATTCTGTTGCCAATCATTCTCCCGGTACTGCCCCCGGCAAAAATTCTTGCCTATCAGCAGCGGCACCATCTGCAACCCCCGAAAAGGGAGACGGCACTCACTGCAGCGCTGCCACAGTACTTCGCGGATATGCTGGATTGGCGGCAGAAGGCGGACTTGCTGGCCGCTGCCTGGTACTCGCTGCCGCAGGCGGAGCGCGCACAGGCCGTGATCTACACGGAGAACTATGGCGACGCGAGCGCGGTGAACGTGTACCGGCCGGATGTGCCGCAAGCCATCAGCGGACACCAGAACTACTTCTTCTGGGGACCGCGCACCTATACGGGCAGCGTCATGATCGTCTTTGGAGAAAGCCGCAGTACCCTCGAAAGCGAGTTTGACTCGGTAGAGGAATTTACCCAGGATACAAACCCGTATGTGGAGCCGTATGAGCGTGGACCGGTTTTCATCTGCAGAGGTCTGCACGAAAACCTCCAAGCGCTGTGGCCAAAGGTGAAGAACTGGGAGTGAGGCTACGGCGAAGGCGTCCGGCCCGTCTCAACTCACGATTTCAGACCCAACACACTCATTGAGCTCTATTTGCGCCCGAAAATCAGGATCGGTATTGAAACGCCGATCTGTTTACTGATCGCTTTTGCGCTAGCTCCCAGGGACCAAGTTCCCCGAAAGTCGGGTTTGCGGAAAACTTCAGTCATTCACTCCAAATTGACCCACTACCCGCTGGTGTTATTGCTTGGTCGTGGTCGTTCTCTGTCCTTGATGTCATCCTGAGCGCAGCGAAGGATCCCGAGGGTCTTCACGCGCCACTGCCTCTGGACATTTTCAACCATACCCCCAATCAATCACAGAGTAGCTATCCTTTCACCCAACATGCCAACAGCTTGTTCCCTCAAACTCCTTTTTGAAAAAACGGAACTTTGCTAACCGCCGAACGTAAAAGCAATCAAAGAGACATATACTCGCAGCTCCATCTCCACGGAGACCCCTATGCGCTTCAAGACCGTCCTCGGCTGTACCCTTGCGCTCTCTGCGCTCGCCATTCCCACCCTCGCGCAGCAGCCCCAGCCCGGCATTACCGGCAAGTGGATCATGACCGCCGACATCTTCGGCTCCCCCACCTATCTCACGATGGAGTTGAAGCAGGAGGGCGACAAGCTCTCCGGCACCTATACCGGCGACAAGTTCGAGGGCACAGTCACCGGAGACAGCTTCCACCTGCTGGCCACCAGCGAAGGCGGTGTCACCTCCGACGTCAACGCCACGGTCAAAGACGGAGTCATCTCCGGCACCTCCATCGAAACCGACCCCGCCGACAAGGCGCATCCTCTGAAGTACAGCTTCACCGCAACGCTCGCGCCTGTGATCAAGCACGGCACACCGCAGCGCCATGAGTTTGCCCCAACGGTCTACTACCGCCAGTTCTCGCCGTTCAACAAGCCCGTGCTGACGGTCGCGCCCGGCGACACCATCCACACCACCACCGTAGACGCAGGCGGCAACGATATGAATGGCGTCAAGCGCGTCCAGGGTGGCAACCCTGAAACCGGACCCTTCTACATCGAGGGTGCCGAGCCCGGCGATACCCTCGTCGTCCACCTCGTTCACCTCAAGCTCAACCGCGACTACGCCCTCAGCGACGACGGGCTCGACGACCGCGCCATGGACAGCGACGTCGCCGTGAAGTTCAAGGACAACGGCAAGTCAATCCGCTGGCACATCGACGCAGCCAAAGGCGTCGCATATCCCGAAGGCGCCGGCGAAGACCTCGCGCACTACACAATTCCGCTGCACCCCATGCTTGGCTGCATCGCGACCGCCACCGGTCCAGGGGCGCAATCACCGCCGGGCACAGGCGACTCCGGCGGCTACGGCGGCAACATGGACTTCAACGAGATCTCCGAGGGCGCTACGATCTATCTGCCCGTCTCAAACCCCGGCGCTCTGCTCTATGTCGGTGACGCGCACGCCGAACAGGGTGATGGAGAACTCAACGGCAATGCACTCGAAACCTCGATGGACGTCGAATTCACCGTCGATGTAATCCAGGGCACGCACCTGCGTGGCCGCCGCATCGAAACGCCCACGCACATCATCACCATGGGGCTGAACGGGTCGCTCGACGACGCCATGAAGTCCGCCACCGCCGACATGGTCCGTTGGCTCGACCACGACTACAAGCTCACGCCGTCCGAGATCGCGCAGCTCCTCGGCACAGCCGCCGAGTACAAGGTCAGCGAGGTCGCCGACCGCAACGCAGGCATCGTGCTGAAGATCAACAAGGACCGGCTGAAGCCGCTGTTGTCCAAGGAGAAATAAGCACGGGCAACTTTTCCACAGATTTATTTCAAAAAGGTGGCAAATTTTGCCCACCACAAAACCACCACGCAATTCACCACAAATAAGCAGCAATTAACCACGTTCACACCACCAAAAAACCACAAAAAACACCCATAAAATCGCAAAACCCCACCCGAAAACCACCTCAGAAAAAAATCTGCGGACTAACGCCCCTCGCGCAACCTCGCCGCCAGCCGCTCCGGTAATCCCGCCATCAAAATTCTTCCCTGCGCCGCCGTCAGATCATAGGGCACGCGATGATAAATAATCTCTTTCGCCTCTGAGTCATAGATCACAAACGCCGCCCGCCAATCGCAATCCCGCGGCTGCCCCACCGCCCCCGGATTGATCAGTTGCCGAGTCCCCTCAGGAATCACCATCGTCAAGCTCTCCGCATCTTTCTTCGTCTTGAAATGTGGCTTGATCTCATTCCAATCATGCTCCTTCTGCGAAAACCCGCCCTGCAGATGCGTATGTCCAAAGAACGTAATCGCCGTCCCCATCTGCTGCAACGGAGCCCACGCATCCCGCATGCTCAAAATGTATTGATCCTCATTCAACGGCGACCCATGCACACAAGTCACCCCCGGCTCCTCCGGCTGCACAGGCCCTTGCGGGACCGCCCGCAGCCACGCCAGATTCTCCGGCGTCAACTCCTTCTGGGTCCACATCGCCGCGGCCCGCGCCACGGGATTGAATCCCAGCGCCGAAGTAAGCCCGCAGCAAACCCGGTCGTGGTTCCCCCGCACATTGATCTGCGCCTTCGCCCGAATCAGGTCAATCACCTGATTCGGACTACCCCCATACCCCACCAGGTCCCCCAGGTTCCAAAGCGCGTCATACGGCTCTGCTGCGGCAAGAACGGCAGTAAGTGCTTCGAGGTTTCCGTGAACATCTGAAAGTATCAACGCGCGCATGCAGTCCAAATGGCCTAGCGACCAATTTCTTAGTCTATAGACATTTCCACTATCATGGAAACCGCACACCGCGCTCCCAAACGCTCGATCAAACGACAGATGCCAGTGGCCGCGACCGATCCGTCTTCATCGTCGGTACTGAAGCCAACAGCTTCCGCGTATAAGGATGCTCTGGCTCCCGAAACAGCTGCTGCACCGCCCCCTGTTCCACAATCTCGCCCCGCTGCATCACCGCCACTCGATCCGCGACCTGCGCCACCACCGCCAGGTCGTGCGAGATAAACAACATCGCCAGATTGTGCTCCCGCCGCAGCCCATTCAACAACCCCAGAATCTGCGCCTGCACGGTCACATCCAGGGCAGTTGTCGGCTCATCCGCGATCAGCAACCGCGGCCGGTTCACAATCGCCATCGCAATCAGAATCCTCTGCCGCTGCCCCCCGGAAAACTGATGCGGAAAGTCCTTCGCCCGGAGTTCCGGCTCCGGCAGCTCCACCGCCTGCATCGCCTCGAACACCTTTGCCTTCAGCGTCCTGCGCGATTCGTTCGGATGATGAACCCGAATAGCCTCCGCAATCTGCGCCCCCACCGGCATCACCGGATTCAGCGCAGTCATCGGCTCCTGAAAGATCATTGCAATATCCCGTCCCCTCCGCTGCCGCATCATCTCCTCCGGCAACCTCAGCAAATCCTCCCCATCGAAGCCGACTGTTCCCGCAACCCTCGCAGTATCAGGCAAAAGCCGCAAAACAGCCAGCGACGCAGCCGATTTTCCCGACCCCGACTCCCCCACGAGCCCTAGTGTTTCGCCCCGATTGATTTGGAAAGAGATATCCCTCACAGCTACCTGCGGCCCAAACGCAATCGACAATTTCCTCACATCCAGCAGCGGCGGACAGTCCATAGCTGGCAGTGTAACAACCATGGCTCGGACCCGATTTTGTTTCGCTCCAAGCGCTCGAAGCCCCTGAATGGGACTTTGCCTCGCAAATAGCGTCTAATCTCGGTAGCAGACCATGAAAGTTCTCTACCTTCGAGCGACCGTAGTTGCCGTCATCCTGGCGAGTTGTTCCGCCGTTGCCCAGATGCACAAGGTCGCCAAGCCCGAACAGGTCGTCCGAGCTGTCGGCGTCTACGAGTGGACTGGCGACTTCGGCAAACCCACGGCAAGCCGGCTCATTCCCGTCTCCCTCTACATCGAAGGTAAATTCGAAGACGCAGGCATCTACGTCGCCCGTCCTGTCCCTTTCGCTCTACTCAGCGGAAACCTTTACATCCTGCAGGACGCGGGCGTGGATAAGGGAACTCTCGATCTCGTCTATGCGAAGCACCTTCAGGCGGTCGAACCGACTGGCGATCTCGCCTTTGATGACGGCTGGTTCGGCTACGGAACCGTCAAGCCTCTCGCCGCGCCGAGGAGGCCGGTAGCCTTGAAGCCGTCCAAGACCCTCCCGGTCATTACGGCGTCAAACGACACGAACCGTCCACACTTTGGCTCGAAACCATCCGGCGACTCCACAAACGTCTCAGACAGCAGTCCAGCCAAGCCTGCAACTTCCGACGACAAGTCAGCAACAACCAATGCGTCCAGTTCCGCCGGTACATCAACCAGCGACGATCCTGACCGTCCGACCATGAAGCGCCGCAACTCGGACACAGCCAGCTCCGGCTCAGCATCCGGCACAACCGCCGATTCATCGTCAACGACAGGAACGACAGGCTCAAGCACCAGCAGCGCAACCACGCCAGCCGACGATCCCGACCGCCCAACCATGAAGCGTCGAAGCGCCGATAGTACGGCCTCCGGCAGCGACACCACATCAACAACCGCATCGACTTCGTCCACGGGAACCACCCCCGCCGACGATCCCGATCGCCCCACGATGACGCGCCGCACCGACAACACCGACAGCAACACCACATCAACGACGGCCGGCAACCCCGCTCCCGCCGATGATCCCGACCGTCCAACGCTGAAGCGACATACAGCCGAGGATGCGAAGAAAGCAAAGATCTCCGATATTGCATCCGTCACTGGCACAGATTCGTTGAACGACGACCCCAATCGCCCCAATCTGCACCACGGCAAACCCGCCAGTGCCATGACGGAGGCAGACCTGCCAAAGCTCACTGGCCTGCCGCCGAACCTGCACCAGATGGTTGCCGTCTCCGACGCCGTCAATCGCGACCCCCATCCGTTCACGCTGGCCTGGGACGATGAAGAGCAACATAAGGCCATCCTTGAGAAGATGCAGGCAATGGCCCGGGCCCAACTCGCCGCGTACGGAACCAACCCCGCAACCGCGGCTCCCGCTCCCACGCCTGCTGCCAAGAAGACCGCACCCACGACCACCCGATCGCACCGTCCTGCCCCGCCCGCGCCTCCGACGCCGCTCCTGGACGAGGAGTTGAAGGCCTACACGCTGAGCTATGGCGGCGCGGCAACCTATGTCTACTCGGCAAACACCGGCGGCACGGGCGCGGCGCTGCGCTACGTCACTATCGTCGCGCAGGATGACGGCCTCGGCAATATCAAACCCGCCATCCAAAGCGTCACCGATGCGGCGCATCTCTATCGCACGCCGAAGATGAAGTTCGTCGATGTCGTCGATGCAGAGGCCAGCAACCGCGCCAGTCTCCTGTTCGAGCTCCGCAGCCAGAACGCGCGCCAGTTCGCCCTCTACCGCGTCATCGCCTCCCACCCAGACCAGATCTTCGTCACGGGTACGACGCAATAAGCAGGCGGCCGCCGTCTCATCGTGATGGCTTAAATCGAAATATCAAAACACCGGAAGGTAACCTCGTTCCCCGGGAGGACCTATGTTGAAGACCCCAAGCGATGTGGCGGTCGCCTTTATCTCCGCCATCAATGCTGCAGATGTAAATGCACTGCGCGCACTGATGACCGAGGATCACGCCTTTACCGACGCACGCGGAAACAGCTTTTCTGGCGCTGACAAGATGCATCTTGGCTGGCAACACTTCTTCCACGCCTACCCAAACTACCAAATAAAGATCCGGCACATCTTCTCAGACAAAGACCGGGTAGCGCTCATTGGAGATGCGGCAGGAGGATGGCGCGTAAACGACGTCATCCATCCAAACAGATGGGCGGTCACGGCCGCCTGGCTGGCCGAGGTGGAGAAAGAACGGATCAAAAGCTGGACAGTCTTCTGTGACACAAGCTGGGCTGATCCTCCCCTGTGATGGGGTACCCTATATCCCGATTTTGAGATGTGGGCTTCACAACGCGAACCGCCCTGCCCCATCGAAGAATCCTCGTCCCAACCAAAACAACGCTCACGCTTGTTGAATCTCTCCATATCGCGGGAGTAGAGTTTTGGAGGTACGGATTCCGGATCTCAGGAGGTCTTTATGTACCGCCTATCCGCCTCTCTCTTGTTCTTACTCGCAGGCACTGTCAGTCTGGCGCAGACCTCAGGCAACTCTGCCCTCGCCCCCAGGAACTCTCCCGTCAGCACCTCCACTTCCGGAAAGACCGGAGAGTCGGTCGTTTTCTACGAAAACCGCGCCGAAAACCTCGGTTGTCCTGTTGGTTTCTCCGCCAGCCGTCAAGCGGACCTCCAGACAATGCTCGCCAATGACCGAAGCCAGGCCGGCCCGGCTCAGGGGTTGCACCTCACGCTGTCCCGTCTCAATACTCCGACCATCCAGAGCGTTGAGGTCACGGTCTATGCCACCTCTCCGAAGCTACGCGCCCTTCCTGTCGACGCGCCGTCCAGCGATACCATCTCAAAGACCTTTGAACTACAACGCCAAGCAGGCAGCAACAGTCTCACGGACGCCGACGTCTGGATGCACAATGTAGGTTCGCTGAGCAGTGTTGACCTGATCTCCATCACCTACACTGACGGAAGTACCTGGCATGCCACTGAAAGCCTAAGGTGTCGCGCAGTTCCATCGAACTTTCTTCTCGTCGGCAGCAAGTAGCGCTGCCTGTTTAGCCGAAACGCAAAAAAGCCCTGCAAAGCAGGGCTTTTTTCAGCGTGAAACGAAGTGGATTTAGACGGGAACGGAGGTGAGTTCGGCCGGGTCGACGTTAACGAAGCGACCGTGCTGGCCCTTGTCCTGGAAGCGGACGATGCCGTCAACCTTGGCGAAGAGGGTGTCGTCCTTGCCGCGGCCTACGTTGGCGCCGGGCTTCAGCGGGGTGCCGCGCTGACGGACGATGATGCCTCCACCGAGGATCGTCTGACCGCCGAACACCTTGACTCCGAGCCGCTGAGCGTTTGAGTCGCGGCCGTTTTTGGAAGAACCTAAACCTTTTTTATGTGCCATTCGATTGCCTCTTTCGCGCTATAAAAAACCAAAGAAATCTTTTTGAAGAGCTCTTACTTCGCTGCTTCTTCCTTGAAGCTCTTGCCATTGACGAGGATCTCGTTGATCTTGACCTCGACGAAGTTCTGGCGGTGGCCTTGCATCTTTTTGTACTGCTTTTTGCGCTTCAGCTTGAAGACGAGGATCTTGTCGCCGCGGCCTTCGGTGACGACGGAGGCAAGGACTTTGGCTCCCTTGAGATCGGACTCGAACTTGCCTGCTTCGCCGCTGACCGCGAGGACGTCGGAGAACTCAAGTTTGCCGTCTTTGTGGTCGGTGGTTTCGATCCTCAACTGCTCGCCTGGGGAGACCAGGTACTGTTTGCCGCCGGTGCGGATGACTGCGTACATAGCTAAAACCTCAAGCGTGGCGCGCAGCCGGGAAGACTGCAGCGCTGACCGCTTCTTCTAATAGATTGTGCTGCATGGGGCGTTGAAGCGAACTGACAGGGCCACTGAGTGGAACGGGCTCCGGCCTGTGCGTCCCTGCAACCCTTGAGATGAAGACACACGGGCTGCAGCGCCAAACTTAAAGAGTGTATCGCGTTCAGGGGGTGGGGTCAATGATTCCTGGTATTCGTTACTTTTTTTGGTTGTGGTGTTTTTGAGGGGGTTTTTGAAAAAATGGGCGTTTTTCGTGGTTTCTTCGTGGCTAAATCGTGGTGCGTTGCTGCATTAACGTGGTGAATTGATGGTGGTTTTGTGGTGGAGAAAAACATGCCAACTTTTGAAAATAAATCTGTGGAAATTGTCGGGTGGAACGATTCAAGTACCCTGTAAGGCATGAAGATTGCGATTGTTACCGGGGCGGCGCAGGGGATCGGACGGAGGACTGCTGAGGTTCTGGCGGGGGCGGGGTTCGGGTTGGCGCTGATGGATATGCAGCCCTGCACGGCTACCCTGGCGGCGGTGCGGGCGGCGGGGGTTGAGGCTGAGGAGGTGTTGGGGGATATCTCCGATGAGGCGGTGGTACAGGGGGCGGTGGAGGTGGTGCGTAAGCGGTGGGGGCGGGTGGACGCTCTGGTGAATAATGCCGGGATCAGCTTTATTGCTCCGGCGGAGAAGGTGGATGCGAAGAAGTTTCGGCGGGTGCTGGAGGTAAACCTGCTGGCTCCGTTTCTGCTGATGCAGGGGTTTGGGGCGATGATGCTGGAACAGAAGAGCGGGAGCATTGTGAATGTGGCGTCGATTGCCGGGCTGGTGGGGGTGGCGGATCGGTCGGCTTATAACGCTTCGAAGCACGGGCTGGTGGGGTTGACGCGGACGCTGGCGGCGGAGTGGGGCGGGCGCGGGGTGAGGGTGAATGCGGTGTGTCCGGGATGGGTGAAGACGGAGATGGATATTGCGGACCAGGCGGCGGGCGGTGGGTATAACGATGCGGATATTGAGGGGGTGAATCCGATGGGGCGGTTTGCTTCGCCGGAGGATATTGCGCAGGCGATTCTGTTTCTGGCGGAGCCGGAGCGGAGCGGGTTTGTGAATGGGCACACGCTGGTGGTGGATGGCGGGTGGACAAGCGATGGGAGCTGGCAGAGTTTGCGGATGAAGAAGCGGTAGACACCAACTTCCGAATTGCCGACAATCCACTCGGAATCCAGAAGCGCGAGCAACGCGGCTCAGCGAGTGGCTCCTATTATCGCCAACTGAGACTCGACTTCGGGGTCGCCCGTGATCCGGGCACCATCCGGAGACCCAGACGATTTTCATGCGACTGGCAGTTTTACTAGTTATTGGGGGAAAAGGTTTTGTATAGTCTCGGATTGCACTGATGCGCCAGTCATTGGAGAACCCATGAGCCCACAGGACAACCTGCAACGAACCGTGCTTCCAATTCCGGATCAACCGCGTACAGGGCTGGTGACCTATGATGCGAAGGACCCCGATACTAAGTTTCCGCCGATCACGCCGTTGCGGCCTCCCAAAGGTGCTCCCAACGTCCTGATCGTCTTGATTGACGACGCGGGCTTTGGCTCCTCGAGCGCCTTTGGCGGTCCATGTAACACGCCGACGGCGGAACGCCTGGCGGGCGAGGGACTGAAATACAACCGATTTCATACCACGGCGCTCTGCTCGCCGACGCGACAGGCTATGTTGACCGGACGCAACCACCACACGGTCGGCATGGGCGGCATCACCGAAATAGCGACGTCGGCGCCCGGCTATAACTCAATTCTGCCGAACACCTGCGCACCGCTCGCCCGGACTCTCAAGCTCAATGGGTATGCGACGGCGCAGTTCGGCAAGTGCCATGAAGTTCCGGTCTGGGAGACCAGTCCGGCCGGTCCCTTTGATGCCTGGCCAACCGGGGGAGGCGGATTCGAATATTTCTACGGGTTCATCGGCGGTGAGGCGAACCAATGGTATCCATCGCTCTATGAAGGCACGACACCGATCGAGGTCAAGAAGACGCCCGAAGAGGGCTACCACTTGATGGAGGACATGACGGACAAAGCCATCAACTGGATCGGGCAACAGCAGGCGCTCATTCCCGACAAGCCCTTCTTCGTCTACTTCGCGCCGGGTGCGACCCACGCTCCGCACCATGTCCCGAAGGAATGGGCGGATAAGTACAAAGGCAAGTTCGATCAGGGCTGGGACAAGCTGCGCGAAGAGATCTTCGCCCGCCAGAAAAAATTGGGTGTCATTCCCCAGGATTGTCAGCTCACTGCGAGGCACAAAGAAATTCCGGCCTGGGATGAGATGCCTGCCGCGCTCAAGCCCGTGCTCATCCGGCAGATGGAGGTTTACGCCGGGTTCATGGAGTACACCGATTACCATGTTGGCCGGTTGGTGGACTCGCTGAAAAAGCTCAATCTGCTCGACGACACGCTGATCTACTACATTATCGGCGACAATGGCGCGTCCGCAGAGGGAACGGTAAATGGCACCTACAACGAGATGATCACTCTCAATGGCGCGTCCGCCTTGGAGACGCCCGAGTTCCTGATAGAGCGGATAGACAAGCTGGGCGGGCCGGACTCCTACAACCACTATGCTGTCGGCTGGGCGCATGCCCTGGATACGCCGTATCAGTGGACCAAGCAGGTCGCCTCGCATTGGGGCGGCACTCGCAACGGGACGATCGTGCACTGGCCTAAGGGAATTAAGGCGAAGGGTGAGGTTCGGAGCCAGTTCCATCACGTGATCGACGTTGCGCCGACGATTCTTGAACTGGCCGGGCTTCCTCAGCCGGTCTTCGTGAATGGAGTGCAGCAGCATCCGATCGAAGGCGTGAGCATGGCGTACTCGTTCAACGATGCCAAGGCGGCCGAGCAGCACGAGACACAGTACTTCGAGATGTTCGGCAACCGCGGCATCTACCACAAGGGATGGACCGCGGTAACGCGACACAGTACTCCATGGCTCCTCTCGGCGAGAAGATCCCGGCATTTGACGACGACACCTGGGAGCTCTACGACACCAGTAAGGACTGGAGCCAGGCGAACGATCTGGCCAAGAAGATGCCGGAAAAGCTCCACGAACTGCAGCGCCTGTGGCTGATCGAGGCAGCACGTTACAACGTACTGCCCCTCGATGACCGGAGAGTTGAACGGTTCAACTCCGATATGGCGGGGCGGCCGGTGCTGATCAAGGGCAACTCGCAAATTCTATTTGGCAGCATGGGGCGTCTGTCCGAGAACTCAGTCCTCAATATGAAGAACAAGTCTCACTCCGTGACCGCTGAGATCGTTGTGCCCACAACAGGGGCAGAGGGCGTCATCGTCGCTCAAGGCGGCAACGCTGGCGGCTGGAGCCTGTATGCGAAGGGCGGCAAGCTCAAATACTGTTACAACTTTTTCGGCATCCAGCATTTCTACGCCGAATCAGCCGACGCGCTGCCTGCGGGCGAACATCAGGTACGCATGGAGTTTGCTTACGCCGGCGGCGGCCTCGCCAAGGGCGGCACGGTCTCCTTGTACGTGGATGGCAAAAAGGTCGGCGAGGGCAAAGTCGCGGCTACGCAACCCATGATCTTCTCTGCCGATGACGGCTGCGACGTGGGGGTGGACACAGGAGCGCCTGTGTCGCCGGACTACGGGTCGCGAGGGAATGAGTTTACGGGTAAGGTCAAGGGCGTTCAACTTGCCATCGCCAAGGACGCCGAAAGCCTCGATCACCTCGTCTCGCCGGAGGATGCAATCCGTATCGCCATGGCGCGGCAGTAGGGTACCGAGAACCGGTAGTCGAAATTGGGCTGTCGACATCACACCGTTGTGATTGGATGGTCTGCAACTCGGAAGTTGGCCATGCGCCGATGTCAGTTGGTGCAAAATCGCCGAGTCACTCATTGAACCCGATTCTGAGTTTGTTGGTGAGTGACGGCTACCCTAAGTGAAAATTAGTAGAGCTTATAGGGTGTGGTCGGAGTGGGGATGGGGTCGGGGAGTTTGGGTGGGTCGATTTGTGTGGCTCCGGTGAGGCCTTTACCGGTTACGTTGCTGATGTTCAAGAGTGACCCTGTAAAGCCGGTGACTTTGATGTCGCGGATGTCGGCGTTTTCGATGTTCACTTTCCGGACTCATCTTTGCCCCGGTGGGCCATAGGTAGTTAGTCTGAAAGATAGTTGTGTTGGAAGCGTGCGAATCGTCATCCTAGAGAGTTTATGAATCCTTCGAATCTACCGGCTGTGGCTCCGTCCTTACAGGTTCCATCGGAGGCGATTAAGCGTCTGCTGCCGTGGCTGGTTGCGTTCGCGTTTTTTATGGAGTCGCTGGATACCACCATTCTTAATACGGCGGTTCCTGCGATCTCCGCGGCGCTTAACGTAACTCCTCTTAGCATGAAAGCGGTGTTGGCGAGCTATACGCTGAGCCTTGCGGTTTTTATTCCGATCAGCGGGTGGGTGGCGGACCGGTTTGGAACGCGGCGGGTCTTTGCCGCTGCAATCGGGTTGTTTACGCTTGGGTCATTTCTTTGCGGTATTTCCAGCAATATTGATGCGCTGGTCGCGTGCCGAATTTTGCAGGGCATGGGCGGGTCGATGATGGTGCCGGTGGGAAGGATGACGCTGGTGCGGACGTTCGCGAAGTCGGGCCTGCTTCGCGCGATGAGCTTTGTTTCGATACCGGCGCTGGTCGCTCCGATGCTCGGGCCGATCGCCGGCGGCCTGATCGTGGGTTATCTTCATTGGCGGTTCATCTTTTTTGTGAATATCCCGATCGGGTTGGCGGGATTGGTCCTGGTGTATCTGTATCTGCCGGATTATCGCGAAGAAGTGACGCATCCTCTGGATGTTGTCGGGCTGATTTTGTTTGGCTCGGGGATCGCCCTGCTGTCGTATGTGCTGGAGGTCTTTGGCGAGCATACGCTGGGTGTGCGCGAGATTACGGGGCTGCTGGTGGTGTCGCTTACGCTGCTGGCGGGTTATTGGGTCCATGCAAAGACGCTTCAGTTTCCGTTGCTGCAACTGAACCTGTTCCGGATCCGCACGTTCCGCGCGGCGGTTGGCGGCGGCTTGTTTACGCGGCTGGGAATTGGAGGTGTGCCTTTTCTTCTGCCGCTTCTCTACCAGGTCGGTCTTGGCTTTACACCGATTCAGTCGGGGTTGCTGCTTATGCCGCAGGCGCTGGCGGCCATCAGCGTGAATTGGGTGATACTTCGTCTTCTGGCGCGCTTCGGCTACCGTACAGTGCTGGTCACAAATACGATCATCATCGGTATGCTGCTTCTTCTGTTTGCCACGATTGGAGTCCATACGCCGATTTGGGTGATTGTTGCGCTGGCGTTTTTGTATGGGGCTTACAGTTCGCTGCAGTACACGAGCATGAATACGCTGGTCTACGCGGATACGACGGAGGAGGAGACCAGTGCGGCGAACTCCATCTTCAGCACGGTGCAGCAGATGGCGATCAGCTTCGGTGTTGCGACGGCGGGGTTGGCGACGGCATTTTTCATTCCGGAGCATGCTCAGTCGAACCCGGCTTTGATGATTGTTGGACTGCACAAGGCGCTTTTGTCGCTGGGAATATTGACGATCCTTTCGACGACTGTCTTTGGCAGTTTGAAGAGTGAGGACGGCAGGGCCGTGAGTCAACAGAAGGCTGTTCATCCGGGCGGATGATTCAGGCCGGAGGATATCCGGGGGATATTACGTCATGCGATCTTTGATGAACCTCGTAGTTCGGACGGCGATTACGGTTCTGGTTGCGACGTCGGGGTACGGACAGGCGCCGCCGCCTTCTTATCAGTTTTCGTCTGGTGGCGCGGCTCTGAACATTCCTGTTGAGCTGATCGCAAACGGCCTGATTTTTGTGAATGCGAAGGTGAACGGGCACGCGGGGTGGTTCATTCTTGACAATGCCTCTCAAGGATTCACAGTCGACCGGAGTTTCGCTGGACAGATTGGGCTTCAAAGCAGCGGCAGCGTTGCGGCTCGCGGAGGAGGGTCAGACAGCGTTGCTGCGGGAGTTGTGCGAGACGTCGAGATCGGTTTGCCGGGGATGGAACTGACACACCGCAACCTTGTTGTGATTGACTTGAAGCCGCTGGAGCCAAGCGTCGGCCATGAGGTTGACGGCATCATTGGATCGCGATTGTTCGACGACTTTGTCGTGGTGGTGGATTACGAGCACCGTTGGGTGTCAGTCTACTCACCCAAAGAGTACAAGCCGTCTGGAAGAGAGACGGCGTTGCCCGTCCGTGTCGATGAACACGGGTTCCCGTTCCTTGACGCGACAATCGCGCTGCCCGGCGTACGGCCTGTGACTGGCAACTTTCTTCTCGATGGAGGCGCGAACAGTTACGCGGATCTTTACAAGCCCTTCAGCGATGCGCACCAGATTCCGCCCGCGACGATGAAGCTGCTGGATGAGCCTGGAACCAGCACAGGCGGCACTACTCAGTCGAGAGACGGCCGGGCCGACCGGATAGACGTTGGTCCGTATTCGATTAAGAATCCGCCGATCACATTTGCGCAGGATGTGGAAGGCCTGATGGCCGCCAAGGATTATGCAGGACTGATTGGCGCGGAGTTTCTGGAACGCTTTACCGTGGTCTTCGACAGTCCGGGGAAACGCGTTTTGCTGACGCCGAATCGCGACTACGAAACGCCTGCAGTGTACGACCAGAGCGGGCTGAGGATTCGCGCCGAAGGTCCGGGCTTTCATAAGTTTGTTGTTCGACGGATTTTGCTCCAGTCGCCTGCTGCTGCCTCTGGAATTGAGCCAGGGGACATTATTGAATCGGTCGACAATCATTCGGCGGAGGAGTTGACTCTGACCGAACTCCGAAGGATGCTTTGTCGACCGAATGCGCGCTATACGATCGGCATCAAGCGCGGGAAACAGCGATCGCCGGGTCACTCTTGAGTTGCGCCCTCTCCTATGAGGGGTATCGGTTAGGCGTTAGTGGAGTTTGTATGGTGTGGCGGGGTCGGGGATGGGGTCGGGGATTTTGGGTGGGTCGATTTGTGTGGCTCCGGTGAGGCCTTTGCCGGTTACGTTGCTGATGTTCAAGAGTGAGCCTGTGAAGCCGGTGACTTTGATGTCGTGGATGTCGGCGTTTTTTATGTTCGCCAGATAGATTCCTTTGGCGCAGGTGCCGGTTACGTTGGCGAGGGTGAAGCCTTCGAGGGGTTTGTGAGGGTGGATGCCGGTACCGTCGACGAGGATAGGAGCGTTGTCGACTTTGATGTTGGTGAAGCGGAAGTTTTTGATGGTGGGGATGCCGTCGTCGCCGGGGACGGGGTCTTCGCCGGCGATGCCAGAGGCCAGGATGTTGAAGCGGAGGAAGCCGCCGGTGGTGCCGGAGACGTCGAGGTTGTTGCAGGAGATGTCTTCGATGAAGGCTCCGCGGCCGGGGCGTGACTTGATGTAGACGGCGAAGGTTTTTGCGGAGGTGAATTTGCAGTCGTTGATGCGGACGTTGCGGATGCCGCCGGAGGTTTCGCTGCCGATGCCGATGCAGGCGAAGATGGAGTCGGCGAAGGTGCAGTTGGAGATGGTGACGTCTTCGGTGGTGATGGCGGGGTTGATGCCGATTTGCGAGGCGGCTTCGGCGTTGCGGCCGGATTTGAGGGAGATGCAGTCGTCGCCGGTGGCGATGTCGCAGTGGTCGATGATGACGTGCTGGCAGGAGTCGATGTCGATGCCGTCGCCGTTGCCGCCGGTGGAGCGGATGGTGAGGTTTTTGATGGTGACGTTGCGGCAGAGGGTGGGGTGGAGGGACCACATGAGGTGGTAGCTGGTGGAGAAGTCTTCGAAGCGGATATTGGCGCAGTTGATGGGCTCGATGAATGCCGGGTGGCGGAGGGGGGAGCCGGGGCGGGGGCGGCCGCCGAGGGCGTCGTTGCCGATGATTTTTCCGGGGCCGACGATGCCGGTGTCGTCGGCATCGATGGCGTAGATGAGAGCGGTGTGGCCGGGGATCCAGCGGCCTTCCCAGCGGACCTGGGTGACGGGGTAGTCGTCCATGTCGGGGGTGCCGGTGAGGATGGCGTCGGGGGCGAGGCGTAGGAGAGTGTGCGCGCGGAGCTGGATTGCTCCGGTGAGGTAGTTGCCGGCGGGGATGAGGACTTCGCCGCCTCCGAGGACCGAGCAGCGATCGATAGCTTGCTGGATGGCCGCTGTGTCTTTGGTGGTGCCGTCGCCGGTGGCGCCGTAGTCGCGGACGTTGAGAGTCAGGTTCGCGGATTTGGGCGCGGCCTTGGGCTCGGGTTTAGGTTTCGAGGACGGCTCGGCGAAGGCGAGGTTGTTGAGAGTGGCGACGGCGGGGGCGGCGAGAAGGGTTTGGGTGGCGGACTTCAGGAAGCGTCGACGAGCGTTGTTCATGACTCCAACTTTCGAGGTGAGTTAGAAGCTGAGGGGTGAATTCTGCGAGGTGCTGGACGCCAGTTAAAGGTACGACCAGTATTTTAGTAGGATTCGTCGGGAATGGGCAAGACACCGGGGCGAGGTTGTGGCAGAATGTTGCTTCTGAGGTGTGCTATGAATAACTTGCCTCTTTCTGCTGCGATTCTGGTTGGGTCTTTGGTGCTTGGCGGAACAATGCTTGGTCAGAACATTCCGGAACATGCTCCGGATGGCGGGACTCTTCAGCGGATCCAGAGCATCGATATTCCAACGATTTCGAATGCCCCGTTTTCAGCCGTTGTCGTGACCGAATGGACCAGGATTATGCCGGACGGCAGTACGGCGCTGATGAAGAATCACAGGACGGTAGCGCGGGACAGCGTGGGTCGAGTGTTCGAGGAACGCCGCTACTTTTCACCCGATGGCGATAAGCAGATGACGGTGCTTGAGCAGATGGAGTACAAGGACCCGACACTGCATCAGTTGATTATGTGTATGGTGAGGACGCGGGTGTGTTCCGTGTACACGCGTTACTTCGCTACGACGCTCTCTCAAGCCACGCCACCAACAGCGGCGCAGAGTGCCGCGAATGGGACGAAGTGGGAGGATCTAGGGAAAAAGGTTGTGGATGACGTCGAGGTCGTGGGATCGCACGAGGTTATGACGGTCCCGGTGGGTGCGATTGGGAACGAGAAGGAGCAGCCGGTGGTGAAGGAGTTCTGGTACTCGCCGCGGCTAGGAATTAACGTGACGACCAAGCGGTTCGATCCGCGGGCTTCGGCGGTACAGAACTTCTACGTGACGGCGATTAATCAAGGGGAGCCGGACGCTCAGCTTTTCCATCCGCCTGCCGGCTACCGGATGGTGACTATGGATGCGGTTCAGGGACAGGGGCGCTAGAAAGCGGCGGCGTTGCTGTGGAGATCTTCAAGCCAGAGGGCGAGGTCGAGTTTTCTGGTGGTGAGGTCGCGGGTGGCGATGAGGCCGAGGATGGCATCCTGGATCTCGGTGGGGAGTTCGGCGAAGGCGTAGCCGGTGCGGGTGCGGGCGATGGTGTCGAG
This sequence comes from uncultured Acidobacteriaceae bacterium, assembly GCA_963791735.1. Classification (GTDB taxonomy): domain Bacteria; phylum Acidobacteriota; class Terriglobia; order Terriglobales; family Acidobacteriaceae; genus Edaphobacter. The sequence continues at coordinate 745,939 of CAWBTR010000001.1, forward strand.
TTCGTCGAGGCCGAGCCGGTAGTCGAGGGCGAGAGGGGACGGGGGCGCGCAGGGGACGGTCTCGCTGGTGCTGGTGGCGAGGGCGGCGTCGAGGTGAGCGGCGAGATACTTCGATTTGGGCTGGAGAACGAGAGGGGCGATGGCCTGGAGGGTGGCGAACTGTGAGGGGCTCAGATTCTTTGCGATGTAGACGGCGCCGTTATCGATAAGTTGTTGGAGGCGAAGGTTGGGAGCGGGCTCGGTGGTGCGGTAGGGCGGAATGGAGTTCTGTCGCTGAGCGCTCATGGTCACGATACGATTTCTCCTGATGATGCGGCACTGCGTGGACTTGCGTTCGTGTGTCTATTGGACGACGGAAAGGCGAGGAAAAGTCTCACTGGAGAGAGATAGGTTCTCCCCCAAAGGTGGTATATCGATTTTGGTGATTTTGGATGGGGTGTGGATAACAAGGACTTATCTCCAGTTTCGGTAACAATGGAGACTGCGCAAGGTTTGAAGAGGGAGTGACGATGGCGGTGGGACATGAGGACGCGGTGCGGATCAAGGTGTTGAAGCTGGATGTCGATGCACAACTGCCGCGGTATGCGCATACGGGACCGTTTGGAGATCTGGCGGCGGATGTGTATGCGGTTGCAGGCGCGACTTTGGATGCGGGCGCGACTATGCCGGTGGCGACCGGGATTGCGATGGAGTTTCCGGCTACGCATGGAGCGCTGGTGGAAGACCGGTCGGGGCTGGCGGTGCGCGGAGTGACGACGCTGGCGGGAGTGATCGATCCGGGGTATCGCGGGGAGATCAAGGTGGTGATGACGAATTTGAGCGCGGCAGCAGTGGAGATCAAGGCCGGAGACAGGATTGCGCAGCTAAGGATTGTGCGGCGGATTGAGGCTGAGTTTGAAGAGGTGAGTGAGCTGGTGGAGGCTTCGCGGGGGGCGATGGGGTTTGGGAGTACGGGGCGCTGAGGTGCTGTCTCAGATTTTTCGTCGGAGAAGAAGAACAGACAACAGCAACGACGAAATACAGGGGTTCTTCGCTCCGCTCAGAATGACGACATAAAACAATAAATAATCGGAACCAGCAACAAATAAAAACAGAACGGCAATGATGACGCTCGTTTCAGAGACGTAGCACCAGGGTTGTTTCTTACATGTGCGCGGCGTATGCTTTGGGTGCCAGTAGTTCGATAGTTTTGGAGGCGCTATGAGTGGAGTTGCCGGGAGTGCGATGCAGTGGCCTGCTTTGCCTTGGGGGGAGTGGGCAGCGACGGCTGATACGTTGCATATGTGGACGCAGATTGTGGGGAAGACGCGGTTGGCGCTGACTCCGCTGCAGAACCACTGGTGGAATGTGCCGCTGTATGTGACTGCGCATGGGCTGGGGACATCGGCGATGGTGTGTGGCGACGATGTGCTGGATATCGAGTTCGATTTTGTGGCGCATGTGCTGCATTTGCGACTGGGTTCGGGTGCGGAGAAGGTGATGAAGTTGAGGCCGCAGACGGTGGCGGATTTTTATCGCGAGTACATGGATTGCCTGAAAGAGCTTGGAGTGGAGGTGGAGATCTGGCCGATGCCGGCGGAGGTGGCGAATCCGATTCGGTTCGATCTGGATACGGAGCATAAATCGTACGACGCGGAGTATGCACATCGGTTCTGGCAGGTGCTGGTGAATGCGGAGAAGGTGTTTCGTGCATGGGGGACGGGATTTCTGGGGAAGGTGAGTCCGGTGCATTTCTTCTGGGGGAGCTTTGACTTGGCGGTGACGCGATTTTCCGGGCGGGCGGCACCGCCGCGAGAGGGAGCGGATTCGATTCAGCGGGAGGCTTACTCGCATGAGGTGATCTCGGCGGGATTCTGGCCGGGGAATGGAGGGTATGGAGCGGCGGCGTTTTATTGCTATGCGGCTCCGGTGCCCGAGGGGCTGTCGGAGGTGAGGGTGCGGCCGGATGCGGCGTCGTGGGATAAGGCGTTGGGGGAGTTCATCTTCAAGTACGACGCGGTGCGGGCGCAGGCTTCTCCGGAGGAGGCGTTGATGGAGTTTCTGGAGAGCGCGTATGCGGCGGCAGCGGATGTGGCGAAGTGGGACCGGGCGGCGCTGGAGCGGCGGTGAGGCTTGAGACAGTTGGCGGAAGTCGCGGAGGGCCGCTGAGCATGCGACAATCTTAATAGCGAGCCATGCCCAACACGCAAGTTCAGCCCTATCAGATCCAGACCCCCTCTCCAGCTACGATTACACCGGCGCTGCTCAAGCAGCACAGCATTACTGCGGACGAGTACGCGCGGATCGAAGCGGCGCTGGGACGACGTCCGTCGCTGACGGAGCTGGGGATTTTTTCGGTGATGTGGTCGGAGCATTGCTCGTATAAGTCTTCGCGGGTGCATCTGAAGCGGCTGCCGACGCGCGGTGAGCGGAAGACCGGGCCGGGCAGCGTGGTGCAGGGGCCGGGAGAGAATGCCGGGATCATCGATGTGGGTGATGGGTGGGCTTGTGCGTTCAAGATTGAAAGCCATAATCATCCGAGCTATATCGAGCCGTATCAGGGTGCGGCTACGGGTGTGGGTGGGATTCTACGAGATATTTTTACGATGAATGCGCGGCCGCTGGCGGTGATGGATTCGCTGCGGTTTGGGCCGCTGGATGAGGCGGAGCCGGATGAGGCGCTGCGGCGGAGGAATCACCAGATTGCGACTGGCGTGGTGCATGGTGTCGCTGGGTATGGGAACTGTTTTGGGGTTCCGAATCTTGGCGGGGAGACGCGGTTTGAGCCTTGTTACTCGGGGAATCCGCTGCTGAATGCGTTTGCGCTGGGGCTGGTGCGGAAGGACGAGATCTTTTACGCGAAGGCTGTGGGTGTGGGGAATCCGGTGATCTATGTCGGCGCGAAGACGGGGCGCGATGGGATTCATGGGGCGACGATGGCTTCGGAGGAGTTTACCGAGGGCTCGGAGCAGAAGCGGCCGAATGTGCAGATGGGCGATCCGTTTATGGAGAAGCTGCTGCTGGAGGCTTGTCTGGAGGCGATGGCTACCGGGCGCGGTGCTGGGGATTCAGGATATGGGTGCGGCGGGGTTGACGTGCTCGACTTGCGAGATGGGTGCGCGTGGCGGGCTGGGGGTGACGGTCGAGCTGGATCGCGTGCCGCAGCGCGAGACGGGGATGACGAGCTACGAGATTATGCTGTCGGAGTCGCAGGAGCGGATGCTGCTGGTCGCTGACAAGGAGCGCGCGGGTGAGGTGCTGGATGTGTTTGCGAAGTGGGGGCTGGATGCTTCGATCGTCGGTGAGGTGACGGAGAAGCCGAATATGGTGATCACGCAGCGGGGGGAGCTGGTGGCGGATATTCCGAATAAGGCGCTGACGGATGATGCTCCGCTGTATCACCGGCCTGTGGGGGTGTGGAAGGCTCCGGTGCCGATGGATCCTCCGGCTTGGGTGGTGGAGGAGTTGAAGAAGCCGCGGGACTATACGGCTGATTTGAAGAAGCTGCTGGCGAGTGCGAATATCTGCGATAAGCGGTGGGTGTTTGAGCAGTATGACTCGATGGTGCAGACGAATACGGTGCAGGGGCCGGGTGGTGAGGCTGGGGTGATGCGGATCAAGGGGACGGGTCACTGGGCCGAGGGACCGGGGATCGGTGAACGCACAGGTGACCGTGGGTTGGCGATGGCGCTGGCGGGGAATGGGCGGTGGACATATCTCGATCCGAAGCTGGGGGCGATGCATGCTGTGGCCGAGGCGGCGCGGAAGGTGGCTTGTACGGGGGCTACTCCGGTGGCGGCTACGAATTGTTTGAACTTTGGGAATCCGGAGAAGCCGGAGATTATGGCGCAGCTTTCGCGGCGATTGATGGGATTGCGGAGGCTTGTACTGCGCTGGGGACGCCGGTTACGGGTGGGAATGTTTCGCTTTATAACGAGACGAAGGGTGAGGGGATTTATCCGACTCCGGTGTTGGGGGTTGTGGGGATTATTGAGGATGTGACGAAGGCTGTGCCTAGTGGGTTCCAAAAAACTGGCGATACCATCATTCTGATCTCGGGATTGGCGTCCCTCATCCCGTCAAATAACTTGCGGGGTTTTGGCTCCTCCGAGTTCGCGAAAACGTTATTAGGAACTGTTTGGGGTGCGCCTCCGCAGCTTGATATTGACGACGATGCACCTTTGCTACAAAAACATCTCATCGAGCTTGCGTCACGGGGTCTAATGAGATCAGCTTGTGACGTATCAGACGGCGGTCTCGCGGTGGCTTTGGCGCGTGCGTCCGTTTCTTGTGGTATCGGGGCCAAGGTTGACGTGAGCGATATCGACGAGAAGAATATTCGCCATCCTATGGGAGGTGGCGGTACACCAGCGTCGGTTGTCTTTTTTGCGGAGTATGGCTCACAGGCCATTATTTCGGCAGATCATTCCAATGTTCAAGCGATCCTAGATGTAGTTGGCGGTTCATTGGTAGCTGTGCCTATCGGGCAAACAGTTGGTAACACGTTCGATATCGAGTTCAATCGAGCAACTATTCACACCAATGTTGGATCGCTGAGCGAATCGTATTCTGGTGCGCTTGAATCACAGCTCGCGGCGGAGGTGGTGACGGCATGAGCGATCTGTTCGAAAAATCTCTGGCGACACCGAACGAAATACAGGGGTCCTTCGCTGCGCTCAGGATGATGGCTTCCGGGGGGGACGGGGGCGTTGGTGTTGGCGGGGGCGTTGAGGTGTACGAAGAGGAAGACGGGACGCCGTTCGATAAGCTGCGGGAAGAGTGTGGGGTGATGGCGGTTTATAACCACTCGGATGCGGCGCGGCTGACTTACTGGGGGCTGTATGCGTTGCAGCATCGGGGGCAGGAGTCGGCGGGGATTGCGAGCGCGGATGGGCAGCAGGTGAACGACATCAAGGGGATGGGGTTGGTGTCGGAGATCTTTACCGATGAGGTGTTGGCGCGGTTGCCGGGGCATATGGCGATTGGGCATACGCGGTACTCGACGACGGGGGATTCGGCGCTGCTGAATGCGCAGCCGATTTCGGTGGAGTCGACGAAGGGGCTGATTGCGATTGCGCATAACGGCAACCTGGTGAACCTGGGGACGGCGCGGGAACGGCTGGAGCGCGATGGGGCGCTGTTTCAGACGACGAGCGATTCGGAGATCATCATTCAGTTGATCGCGCACTCGAAGCGTTCGACGCTGGTGGACTGTATTGCGGAGTCGCTGGGGCAGGTGGAGGGTGCGTTTTCGATTGTGATGATGACGCGTAATCGCATCTTTGCGGCGCGCGATCCGCATGGGTTCAGGCCGCTGTCGATGGGACGGATTGCCGGGGTGGATGGGGCGCCGGATACTTTTGTTTTTGCGAGCGAGACGTGCGCGTTTGATTTGCTGCATGCGAAGTATGAGCGCGATGTGAAGCCGGGTGAGCTGGTGATGGTGTCGGAAGACGGCGTTACGAGCCGGTACTTCAACACGACGACGCCGCAGGCTAGCTGCGTGTTTGAGCATGTTTATTTTGCGCGGCCGGACTCGAAGATCTTATGGGCGGTGGGTGCAGCAGTCGCGGGAGGAGATGGGGCGGCAGCTGGCGCGGGAGTCGGGTGTGCCGGCGGACTTGGTTGTGCCGGTGCCGGACTCGGGGGTGACGGCGGCGCTGGGATATGCGGCGGAGTCGGGGATTCCGTTCAACCTGGGGCTGATTCGAAATCACTATGTGGGGCGCACATTTATTCAGCCGGAGCAGCGGGTGCGAGACTTCGGCGTGAGGATGAAGCTGAATCCGGTGCGGAATCTGCTTGAGGGCAAGCGCGTGATTCTGATCGACGACTCGATCATTCGTGGGACGACTTCGCGGAAGATTGTGCGGATGGTAAGGGCGGCGGGGGCGAAAGAGGTGCATCTGCGGATCTCTTGTCCGCCGACGATCTCGCCTTGTTTTTATGGGGTGGATACGCCGTCGAAGAAGGATTTGATTGCGGCGAATAAGTCAGTGGCGGAGATATGCGCGTATGTGGAGGCGGATTCGCTGGCGTATTTGTCGCTGGTGGGGCTGACGCACGCTTGTACGAAGGGCGAGCCGGTGGATGGGTTGTCGCCGGGGAGTTTTTGTACGGCTTGCTATACGGGCGATTATCCGACGCAGTGGGTGGATGTGTCGGAGATTCTGCCGGCGGCTGCGAGTGTCTGAAATTCGCACGTCAAAGATTTGTAACTAAACTCGTTCCATATTCATGGCGAGGTAGTCCATGAGCCATTCGGGCTTGACGCCCTGCTGCCGGACCAGGGTTGCAAGCTGGGCGTAGTGGCGGATGCCGTGCAGAAGCGCGTGAAAGAGGATGGTCTTGCGGTTGGAGCGAGCCGGGCCCTGCGTGCGGGTCATGAACTCCAGCGGTTGGTCCCAGTCGAGGTCCGGGGCGGCCAGAAGCTGTTGGAAGATGGCCATGGCGCGGTCATGGGTTGCGTAGATCGCTTTTACGGAATCGAAGGGGACATCGGCGTATTCGGAGATGGGGAGGTCCGCGAGGCGCTGGGCGTAGCGGAGTTCGACGGCTACGATGTGCTGCAGAAGTTCTGCGACGGTCTTCGTTCCGGCTATGTCGCAGGACACGGTGAGGAGTTCGGGATGGCTGGTGAGGAGTTGGCGCCAGTTGGTGGCGGTCTTTTCGTTCCAGGCGATTAACTCTTGCGTGGTGAGAACAGGTTGGTTCATGGTTGCTCCTGACGTAAAGCGCGGTAGCCGATGTCGCGGCGGAATTGCATGCCTTCAAAGGAGATCTTCGCGAGTTGGGCGTAGGCCTTGTTGAGGGCGGTTTGGAGATCGGGCGCTACTGCGGAGATGGCGAGGACGCGGCCGCCAGCGGTGACGAGTTGGCCATCTTTGATGGCGGTGCCGGAGTGGAAGACGACTACGTCTTCGCTTGACGGGTCAGCAGATGGGAGGCCGGTGATGGGCTTGCCCGAGGTGTATTTGCCGGGGTAGCCTCCGCTGGCTGCGATGACGCAGACGCTGGCATCCGGACGCATCCGGATGGTGAGCTGGTTGGCGGTGCCGTCGATGGAGGCGTTGAAGAGGTCGACGATATCGGTTTCGAGACGGAGAAGGATGGCTTCGGTTTCGGGGTCGCCGAAGCGAGTGTTGAACTCGAGGACCATGGGGCCGCGAGGGGTCATCATGATGCCGCAGAAGAGGACACCCTTGAAAGGTTGGCGCTCGGAGCGCATGCCGTCGACGGTCTTTTGCGCGACGTTGCGGAGAAGCCACTGGCGCATGGCGGGGGTGGCGATGCCGTCGGTGGAATAAGCGCCCATGCCCCCGGTGTTGGGACCGGTGTCGCCTTCGCCGATGCGCTTATGGTCCTGGGCGGAGGCTATTTCAATCGCGCGAGTCCCGTCGCAGAGGGCGAAGAAGGAGAGCTCTTCGCCAGTGAGGAACTCTTCGAGGACGACTTCGGTTTCTGTGGTGCCGAGAAGCGTGCCGCTGAACATCTGAGCGGCGGCTTCTTCTGCCTCAAGGTGCGTGTTGCAGATGACTACGCCTTTGCCGGCGGCGAGGCCGGAGGCTTTGACGACGACCGGGACGGTGAAGCGGGGGAGTTCTTTGTGGACTTCGTCGAGGGTGGTGCAGATGGCGTGGGCGGCGGTGGGGATGCCTTGACGCTGCATGAACTTTTTAGCGAAGGCCTTGCTGGTCTCGAGCATTGCTGCGGCTTGCGTGGGACCGAAGACGCGATAGCCTCGCCTGGTGAGCTCGTCGACGAGGCCGACGGAGAGGGGGAGCTCGGGGCCGATGACGGTGAGGGCGGGCTGCTCGACGGCGACGAGGTTGACCATCTCCTGGAGGTTGCCGGGATCGACGGGGATGCAGCGGGCGAGTTGGGCGATGCCGCCGTTTCCGGGGGCGCAGAGGACCTCCGTGACTTGAGAAGATCTTCGGAGGGCCCAGACGAGGGCGTGCTCGCGACCACCACCACCGATTACCAAAACCTTCATCCGTGCACTTGCTCCCGTTGCATGCGTAATTCGCGTTGCAGTTTCGAGGCTAGCATCGTTGTGGATGAAGTCAAACGGCTGACTTATTTCAATGCGACTGAGATCGACTCTGCCAGCGACAGGCTGAGAAGAGCCAGCTTGGCCGAGCTGCCAATGCGGACCTGAAAGGCCCCCTGGAAGGGCAGTTGTTCTCCGAGGGTGAGCCTGACTCCGGGCCGGATTCCCTGTGCCGCCAGATAGCGCAGCATCTCGGGGTCCTTGTCGGAGACACTTGCGACTTTTGCTGCCTGACCTGGTTTGAGCTGAGAGAGAGTCCGCGGCTCATTGCTGGGAAGAGAGCCGTCGAGCGCAGGGATCGCGTGGCCATGAGGGTCAAACTCAGGGTGGCCGAGTTTGGCGGCGATGCGCTCTTCGAATCGCTCGGAGATGAAGTGTTCGAGGCGTTCAGCCTCCTGGTGCACCTCGTCCCAGGGATAGCCGAGGACCTGGTGAAGAAATGTTTCAAGCAGCCGATGATGGCGGATAATTTCGAGCGCGCGCTTCCTGCCGGCTTTTGAAAGCTGCACGCCGCGGTGCTTCTCGTAGACCACGAGGGGTGGTTCAAGCGCGGCAAGCTTCTGCAGCATGTTGGTCACCGACGCTGCAGTGATGTCGAGAGCGCCGGCGATCTCGGTGCTCGAAACCTGACGCTCCTCGCGTCCGCTGAGTTGAAAGATCGCCTTGAGATAGTCGTCGATGGCTTCGCTGCCGGAGATGGCCCCGGTTTTTGCTGTGGGTGTTTGTTGCGACTTACTAAGGAGCTTTGCCATAGGCTGCGCGTTGACTTAGCTTAGCATTAAGGTAATATTTAGTCATGGCTAATGTTTTACTTAGACAAGAGAATAAACTGTGGCCACGGTTCCGCCGGAATCAGATGTGGACGTACTTCGGGCCGGCGTTTGTCGCCTCGGTGGCGTACATCGATCCGGGCAACTTCGCAACGAATATCGAGGGTGGCAGCAGATTTGGGTATCGGCTGCTGTGGGTGCTGCTGTGGTCGAACGCGATGGCAATTCTGATCCAGTATCTTTCGGCGAAACTGGGCATTGTGACCGGGCTGACGCTGCCGCAGAACTGCAGGAGACATTTTTCGCGGCCGATGACGCTGTTTTTGTGGGTAGCGGCGGAGGTTTCGGCGATCGCGACCGATCTGGCGGAGTTTCTGGGGGCGGCGTTAGGGCTGTATCTGCTGTTCGGCCCTGCGATTCTGGCGCATGGCTGGTCGCGGACGGAGACGCTGTTTGCTGCGGCGATGGTGTCTGCTGTGGGGGTGTTTCTGATTCTGGCGCTGGACCTGGCGGGGTATCAGTGGCTGGAGCGCGGGATTATGGCGTTTGTCGGGATCATTGGCCTTTGCTATGGGTTTGAGATCTTTCTGGTGCATCCGGACTGGAAGCTGGCGGCGTTCCATACCCTGGTCCCTACGCTCGATCCGAAGGACCTGCATGGCAGTCTGTATGTTGCGGTCGGGATGCTGGGGGCGACGGTGATGCCGCATGTCGTGTATCTGCACTCGGCGCTGGTGCAGCCGCGGCGGGAGGAGTTGGTGAAGCAGCCGATGGTTCCCGGGTCTTCGCGGCGGAGGAGTTTTCTGCGGTTTGAGTTGATCGACGTGTTTGTCGCGATGAATGGGGCGTGGCTGATTAACTCGGCGATGATTGTGATGGCGGCGGTGGCGTTCGGACATCTTTCGAATCCTGTGACGACGATCGAGCAGGCGCACCAGACGTTGGGGCCGCTGCTGGGGCCGTTGGCGGCGACGGTGTTTGCGGTGGCGCTGCTGTGTTCAGGGCTGTCGTCGTCGACGGTGGGGGTGATGGCGGGGCAGGTGATCATCGAAGGGTTTTTGGATATCAAGTTTTCCATTTTTCTGCGGCGGCTGATTACGATCATTCCGGCGCTGATAGTGATTGCCGTAGGGCTTGACCCGCTGAAGATCCTGATACTGTCGCAGGTGGTGCTGAGCTTCACGCTGCCGTTTGCGCTGATTCCGCTGTTGGTGCTCACGAACCGGTCTTCGGTAATGAGGAGTTTTGTAAGTGCCCGGCGGACGCGCGTTGCGGGGTGGTGCGCGGTGGGGATTATTCTGACGCTGAATGTCGTTCTGCTGGGACAGATGGCGCTGGGGATGTAATCGCCTGTTAGAGTAATCTTCCAGTTGCCCATCGATTCAGCTGGAGATTGAGACCAACAAAGGCACCGTCGAATGCGAAAGAGGTTCCTGAAGTCAGCTTTAGCGCTTGGACTTGGAGGAGGCGTGATGGCGGGTGGAGCCGTGGCTTCGGCGACGAGTTCTTCCCTGCCACAGCCGGTAACGATCAGCGATGGTTGGCAGTTGCAGGATGCGGCTATAGTGCCGGAAGCGGGTGAAGAGCTTTCGCTGGCGAGCTATAAGACGCATGGTTGGTATACCGCTATCGTGCCTGGAACCGTGTTGACGAGCCTCGTCCATAATGGCGTTTACCCCGAGCCGCTGTATGGGGAGAACAATCGTCCGGACAAGATTCCCGATAGCTTGTCGCGTGCGCCGTACTGGTACCGGACGGTCTTCAGGGTTCCGAAGACATATGCGGGCAAGCATGTCTGGCTGCACTTTGACGGAATCAATTTCTCGGCGCAGGTGTGGGTGAACGGAAGACAAGTTGGAGCGATAAAGGGTGCTTTCAGCCGGGGCATCTTCGATATTTTGGCGGATGTAAAACCCGGAAAAAAGGCCGTGCTGGCGGTGCTGGTTTCGCCGCAACCGCACGCCGGAGATCCGCATGAACATACGATTCGCGATGGGGTGGGACGGAACGGAGGGATTACCGCGATCGATGGGCCAACGTTTCTTTCGACCATTGGGTGGGACTGGATTCCGGCGATTCGCGATCGAGATACGGGGATATGGCAGAAGGTATTTCTCTCGGCGAGCGGGCCGGTAGTGATCAAAGATCCTCTGGTGACGACCGATCTTCCCCTGCCGAAGACGGATTCGGCGGATGTTGCCGTACAGGCGTGGGTTGAGAATGTGAGTGACGTGCCGCAGAAGGGTGTGCTGAAGGGAAGTTTTGGCGATGTGTCGTTTGAACAGAACGTTGAGGTTCCGGCGCATGGTTCGCAGCTGGTTTCGCTTGATCCCAAGACCACGCCAGCGCTGCATGTGAGCAACCCGAAGCTGTGGTGGCCGAACGGCTATGGGCCACAGAACCTTTACAAGCTGCACCTCAGTTTTGAGGTCGATGGAAGAGGCTCCGATAGCCAGGACGTGAGCTTTGGGATACGCAAGTTTACCTATTCGGTGCCCGACTCGGAGAATTTGACGATTTCAGTGAACGGGGTGCGGGTGTTTATTCGCGGTGGAAACTGGGGTTTGGATGAGGCGATGAAGCGCAATCCTCGCGAGCGGCTGGAGGCGCAGATCCGGATGCACCAGGTCGCGAATCTGAATATGATTCGGAACTGGGTGGGGCAGAGTACGAGCGAAGATTTTTACGAGCTGTGCGACAAGTATGGGTTGCTGGTGTGGGATGAATTTTTTCAACCGAACCCAAACGACGGACCTGATCCGGACGACTTCGATACGTATATGGCGAATGTTCGGGAGAAGATTTTGCGATTTCGCAATCATGCTTCGATTGTGCTGTGGTGCGCGCGAAATGAAGGGTATCCACCCCCGGAGATTGATAAGGCGTTGCGCATGTTGATGGCTGAACTGGAGCCGACGCGGTTGTATCAGGCGAACTCCGCTGACGGACGCGGCGTGAGTTCGCATGGGCCTTACCACTGGAGGACGCCGCGCGAGTTTTATGTATTTGACGAAGCATTCAAGACCGAGGTGGGAAGCGTGTCGGTGCCAACGATCGAGTCGATTCACGGCATGATGCCGGAGAAGGACTGGGAGACGATTAACGACGACTGGGCCGAGCATGACTTTGCCAAGGGGGCTTCGGGGGGCGACTCTTATCCGGCGATGATCGCGGCACGGTATGGCAAGGTGGCGAATCTTGCTGACTTTGTGCGGAAGTCGCAGCTTGCGAACTATGAGGCGTTTCGGGCGATGTATGAGGGGCGAAATGCGAAGCTGTTTGCTCCGACGACGGGAATTCTGACGTGGATGAGCAATCCGGCGCAGCCTAGTTTTGTGTGGCAGCTCTACCACCATGACCTTGAACCGAACTCTGCTTTGTTCGCGGTGAAGAAGGCCGCGGAGCCGGTTCATATTCAACTGAATGAGAGCAATGGCGATGTGGAGGTTATCAATAATCTGGATAGTGGCCTAGAGAGGGCTCGCGCTCATGTTGCGATCTACAATCTCGATGGTTCGGTGACATATGAACATGACTATGATGTTTCCGCTGCGCCGAGCGTTGCGACGAGTCTGGGCGCTGTTGCGTGGCCTGCTGGTCTTTCGATCGTCCACTTCGTCAAGCTGGAGCTGCGTGACGCGGATGGGAAGCTGGTGTCGGATAACTTCTACTGGCGCGCACAGCCTGAACATCAGGACGATCTGACTGCTCTTAATGAGCTGCCAACCGTGACGCTGGATACAAAAGTCGTTCGCCGCGATGTTGAGGGTAAGAGTTTCGTCGATGTGACGCTGCATAATCCCGGAACGCAGATCGCTATGATGACGCATGTGCAGTTGCGGCGGAAGCACGATGGCGAACGAGTGTTGCCGGTGTATTACAGCGACAACTATGTATCGCTTGTGCCGAAGGAGAGCAGGACGATCACGATTGAGGCGGCGACGTCGGATCTGAAGGGAGACACGGCGCTTGTTCTTGTCGATGGGTGGAATGTGGGAGTCGCTGCCTCGTCATCAGCGGGGGTTGAGCTTGGATTGAATGCCGGGGCACAGGTGGATCATTGGCCTGTGACGGGGTTGCCGATGATGCCGGTGGATAAGTGAGTTTCGGCGCAGCGCTGACAAGAATGTGGACGCCGTGGCCTTGAGGTGGGGTAACGGTACAACCATTGTGGGATTATTGTTTGTTTTCTAAGGGGCCTACCTTACAAGGGTGCGGAACTTCCGTCACGGTTGTGTGTCTGTACGGGAGGAAGAAGAACGGGCGGTCCTGAGGGCCGTTCAACAAAAATTCAAGGCTGTGGCAGAAGTGCCGTAAAGCCAAACCCGAAGGTGGCATATGCGATTTTCTAATTTAATTCGTAAGGTTTTTGTGGGCGCGGCTCTTGCGCTTGTGCCAGCAGCATCTTTTGCCGGAGTTTTTGTCTCGGTGACGATTGCGCCGCCAGTGCTGCCTGTTTATACGCAGCCGATTTGTCCTGGAGATGGCTATCTCTGGAATCCGGGCTATTGGGCGTATGGCGATGCTGGCTACTACTGGGTACCTGGTGTGTGGGTTCGGCCACCCCAGGTCGGGCTGCTCTGGACGCCTGGTTACTGGGGCTGGGGTGGTGGCGTTTACCTCTTCCACGCAGGATATTGGGGGCCGCATGTCGGCTTCTATGGCGGCGTGAACTATGGCTTTGGCTACGGTGGCGTCGGCTTTGGCGGCGGACGCTGGGTAGGAGGCAGCTTTGCCTATAACACCGCAGTGGTGAATGTGAATAGCATCTCCATCCACAATACGTATGTGGACCGGACGGTCATCAACACGACGGTCGTCAACCGTACGAGCTTCAATGGCGGCGCGGGAGGCATTCAGGCCCGTGCAAGCGCACAGGAGCTTTCGTACGCTCGGGAGAACCATGTTGCTGCGACTGTCGAGCAGCAGAACCACATGCAGATGGCGCGTGCCGATCGCAGCAATTTGGCGTCGGTGAACGGCGGGCGTCCGCAGAATGCGGCGTTTTCCCGGCCGGGCGTGCGGGCTGAGAACCAGCAGCAGCGCATTGGCCAGGGAGTGCAATCCGGCCAGCTTACTGCGCACGAGACGGGAAACCTCGAGAACCGTGAGGCGAGCATCAATCACCAGGTGGCGGCGGACCGTGCGGCGAACGGCGGACACTTGACCGCGCAGGAACATGCGCAGGTCAATCAGCGACAGAACAACGTAAGTAAATCGATCTATAACGATAAGCACAATGCGAACACGCAGGCGCATCCGCATGCTGAGGGTAAGGAACCGAAGAAGTAACTTCAAATCTGGAAGTATGGAGCGGCCGGTGGATGTCTTCGCCGGCCGCTCTTTTTTGTTGGGCGTGGAATCGCCGGGCCTATGATCAGGAGTGATGAGTGGACGGGAGTTTGATCGAGTCGTCGTGGTGCTGGTGCGGGCGCGTAATCCGAACAATGTCGGCGCAGTGGCTCGGGCTATGCATGATTTTGGATTTCGACACCTGCGAGTCGTGAATGAGTATGCTGTGCCGTTCGAGACGGCGCGGTCCGCGGTTGATGCGTCGGAGGTGCTGACGGGGGCAATGGCGTTTGGCAGCGTGGCGGAGGCAGTTGCGGATTGCACGATGGTAGTTGGGACGACGGCGGTGGGGGAGAGGGCATTGCAGCATCCGCTGCGTGCGTTGCCAGAGGCGGCTGGGATGATTGGTGAGGAGCTGGCTCGCGAGTCTGGACGGGTTGCGCTACTGTTTGGGTCGGAGAAGACGGGGCTGAGCAATGAGGAGTTGAGCCACTGCCACTGGCTGCTGACGATTCCGATGGAGCAGCATGAGGAGGTTCGGCACCCGTCGATGAATCTTGGGCAGGCGGTTGCGGTGTGCTTGTACGAATTGCGGCGGGCGGGCGCGGCTGTCTCTGCTGGAAGCGGGATTCCTGCGGCTGCCGAGGCGGGCGAGGTGGAACGGCTGAGAGCCCTGTTGACCGAAGTGATGGAGGAGACTGGCTATACGAAGCGGCATCCGGCCAATTGCGATGAAGCACAGATTCGGCGGCTGGTGTTGAGGATGGGAGTTGCGGCGAGCGATGTGCCGGTGTGGATGGGGATTCTTCGGCAGGTTTTATGGAAGGTTCGAGCGAACGATGAGGGCTAGATTGCGACGCTCGCTGAGTTGCGGCGGTGGCTCAGCTATCGCGAAGGGCGTGGCGAACTGTAGACTAGGCGACATTCATACACTTTGAACAGAGTGTGGAGATTCGGAGGGTTCGAGCATGTTTGTGCGTACGGGACTGTTGGCGGTTGCGGGAGTTGCGTTGGGGTGCTGTCTTACGGCAAGTGGAGTGGCGCAGGGGAAACAGCTTACGACCGAGGATTACGCGCGAGCGGAGAAGTTTATGTCGTACAACGTTAACCCGCTGGTGTATCACGGGGTGGCTCGCCCAACGTGGATAGAGGACGGACGGTTCTGGTATCGCGACAGTGGGCCGGATGGAGTGACGTTTATGGTGGTCGATCCGGCGAAGGGGACCAAAGCGCCGGCTTTCGATCAGGTAAAACTTGCGGCGGCGTTAACTGCTTCGACGAATGGCAGGATGAAGGCGGATGCACATCACCTGGTGATCTCGGAGATCTCCTTTTCCAATGGAGACAAGACGGTTGTGGTTGGGAATGGATCACGTAAGTTTCGCTGCGATTTGAGCGGGGCAGGGGTCTGCACGGAGGTGATTGCAGCGGGTGCCAAGCCGACGGAGCAGCCAGGTGGTGGCCGGGCCCGCGGCGGAGCGGACGTTTCGCCGGACAAGACGAAAGCTGCGTTTATCCGCGACTGGAACCTCTGGGTGCGCGACATTGCTACCGGCAAGGAGACGCAACTGACGACAGATGGCGTGAAGGACTACGGCTACGCCACCGATAACGCCGGCTGGACGATGAGCGATAACCCGATTCTGGTGTGGTCACCGGACTCGAAGAAGATCGCGACGTTTCAGCAGGATCAACGCAAGGACGGTGAGATGTACCTGGTCCCTGTGACGAATGGTCACCCGGCGCTGAAGGCATGGAAGTATCCGCTGGTGGGCGATAAGGATGTGACGATGATCGAACGTGTGATTATCGAGGTGGATGGGGCAAAGGTGATTCGTTTGAAGATGCCGCCGGACCAGCACCGTTCGACTTTGTGCGATGACGTAAGCTGCCGTGGCGGCAGCGGATGGGATGATGTGCAGTGGAGCGATGATGGTGCTCATCTGGCGTTTGTTTCTACATCCCGCGACCATAAACAGGAGTGGATGCGGATTGCGGACGCCTCGACCGGCGAGGTTCGCGATGTGATGGGCGAGACTACGGCAAAGTTCTATGAGAGCGGCAACGACAAGGTGAACTGGAAGTATCTGTCGAAGACGAACGAGCTGCTGTGGTTCAGTGAGAGAGATAACTGGGGGCAGATGTATCTCTATGACCTGGCCACGGGTAAGCTGAAGAACCAGATTACGCATGGCGAGGGAAATGTCACGCAGGTTCTGCATGT
The DNA here is from genome assembly GCA_963791735.1 of uncultured Acidobacteriaceae bacterium. Taxonomy (GTDB): domain Bacteria; phylum Acidobacteriota; class Terriglobia; order Terriglobales; family Acidobacteriaceae; genus Edaphobacter. The sequence goes on from CAWBTR010000001.1 coordinate 762,257, forward strand.
GGACGAGGCGACGCGGACGATCTACTTCGTGGGAGTTGGAAAAGAGGCAGGGCGCGATCCCTACTTCCAGCACTACTACAGCATCAAGTTCGATGGGAAGGACATGAAGCTGCTGACGCCGGAGAATGCGGATCATGCCATCACTCCATCGCCGGATGGACACTATTTTGTCGATGTGTACTCGACGGTGACGCAGCCGGAGACGGCGGTGGTTCGGGACAGCAATGGCAAGGTGGTGGTCGATGTGGCGAAGCAGGACATCACGAAGCTGGTGGCGGCTGGGTGGGTTCCCCCAGTGCCGATCGTTGTGAAGGGTCGCGACGGAAAGACTGACCTATATGGCTTCATGTTCAAGCCGACGAGCTTCGATGCTTCGAAGAAGTACCCGATTGTCAATCATGTGTATCCTGGGCCGCAAACAGGATCTTGCGGTGGGCGCTCCTTTGCGGCGGCCCATGGCGATTCGCAGTCGCTGGCGGAGCTAGGCTTCGTCGTCGTCTGTATCGATGGAATGGGGACGCCATGGCGATCGAAGGCGTTTCACGAATTTTATTACGGAGACCTCGGCGACAATACGATTCCCGATCAGATCTCCGGCATGAAGGATCTAGCGGCGAAGTATCCGTGGATCGATTTAGACAAGGTTGGGATTTATGGTCACTCCGGTGGCGGCAATGCGACTGGAGCGGCGATGTTCCACTATCCGGATTTCTTCAAGGTTGGGATCGCGGAGAGCGGTAACCATGACCAACGCGACTATGAGGATGACTGGGCGGAGAAGTGGTCGGGATTGCTGGTGAAGAATGCTGATGGCACGACGAACTATGACAGCCAGGCCAATCAAAACTTCGCGAAGAACCTGAAGGGGCATCTGTTGCTGGCGCACGGGACGATGGACAATAACGTACCTCTGAATAACACGCTGCTTGTCGTGGAGGCATTGATCAAGGCGAATAAGGACTTCGATCTCCTGATCATTCCGAACGTCGCGCATGGCTACGGCGAGGCGACGCAGTACATGACTCGGCGGCGCTGGGATTATTTTGTGAAGAACCTTGCGGGGAATATACCGCCAAACGAGTACGAGATGAAGTCCTATGCGGCGATAATGGCTGCGCAGCGTATGGGACCGTACGATGCGGATGATGAGTTCGACGGGCAATAGAGAGAGGTAACTGCTATTGGGCTGGCAGAGGGCGGCGACGCTCTTTGCCGGCCCCTTCATTTTTAGAGCCAGCCTTTGGCGCGGGCGATGCGGGCGGCATCGACGCGATTGGAGGCGCCCAGTTTGGCGATGGCTTCGGAGAGATAGTTGCGGACGGTGCCTTCGGAGAGGTGGAGCTCGGTGGCGATCTCGGTGCTGCTGCGGCCGTCTCCGGCGCGTTGCAGAATTTGGCGTTCGCGCTCGGTAAGGGGATCGAGTTCGGCATTCCAGGCTTCGGTCGCGAGTGCGGGATCGACGACACGCAAACCGTGGTGGACGCGGCGAACGGCGTCGGCCAGTTCGGCTGCGGGACGGTCTTTTAGTAAATAACCGCGTGCGCCTGCATCGAGTGCGCGGCGAAGATAGCCGGGGCGTGCGAAGGTGGTGAGGATGATCGTGCGGACGGCGGGATGGTTGGTGCGCAGATTGGCCGCTAGTTCGAGACCGGTCATGATGGGCATCTCGATGTCGGTGACGAGGACGTTGGGGGCGAGGCTGGCGACTGCGTTGAGCGCCTCGCGGCCGTTGGCGGCACAGGCCACTACGGAGATGTCGGGTTCGAGTTCGAGGAGTGCGGAGAGGGCGCCGAGGACCATGGTCTGGTCTTCGGCGAGGACGACGCGGATGGATCCGTTTGACGCGGTCATATGGTTACACACGGCGCCTTGAGTTGGCGCGAGGTGGTTTGCGGGAGCTCGATGAGGAGGGAGACGCCGGGGTCGGTGGTGATAGAGAGACGGCCGCCGAGGGACTGGATACGTTCGCGCATGCCGCGGAGACCATTGCCCTCCTGGAGCTTCGGGTGTGCGCCGTCATCGGTGATGAGGAGCGAATGGTAGCCGTCATCGGAGGTGGTGAAACGCATGCGGCAATGCGTGGCTTGCGCGTGGCGCACGATGTTGGTGACCGCTTCACGGACGGCGAGACAGAGTACGGTCTCTTCTGTTGCGTTCAGCGGGGGCAAAGGGGATTCGCAAGCCAGCGTTACGCCCGCTGCCTGCAAGGTGTTGCGGGCTAGTTCCATTTCTGCTGGAAGTCCTTGAGAGCGATAACCGCCGATGGCTTCGCGCACCTCGCTGAGGGCCGTTCGTGCGGTCTTTTCGACGTCCGCAATCTCCTGGGCGGCGCGGCGCGGATCGCGTTCGATCAGACGTCCGGCTAGTTCTGCTTTCAACACGATGACTGACAGGGTGTGTCCGAGCACGTCGTGGAGGTCGCGGGCGATGCGTTCGCGTTCGGCCACGGCGGCGAGGGCGAGGTTTTCTTCCTGGGCGAGGCGGAGCTTGTGGTCGGCTCGCCTTTGTTGTGCGAAGAGAATGTTGCCAGTGCCGATGATGATGAGGAGGAAGATGGCGATGAGGGTGTTAGGCCACTCGATAAAGAAAAGGCCACCGTGCGTGCGGAAGAGGTAGCCTTCTGCCAGAATGATGAGCGATTCGATGAGGAAGAGAAAGAGGACGAGCCGTGTGGACTTGATGGCGAATGGCAGGAAGGCGGCGGCGTAGACGAAGAATGTGGATCCGCCCGGATTCCATGGGAATGTGATGAGGCCGAGGACGAAGATCGCGGCAATCATCCAAAAGCGAATCGGGCTTCCCTCATCGGTGGAGCGGACGTAGCCGACGAAGATGCCGAGGAAGATCGCCAGGACAGCAATGGTGCCGATCCATAAGCGCGAGCTCGGCTCCAGGATCGGGTCGATGAAGATGAAGCCGACGTAGGCGAGCCAGATGTAGGCCCAACCGCTCCGGTGCTTCTTCGGGATGGTGTCGGTGGCGCTCATAACTGCCCCTGCAGTTTACTCCGTGACGGTTTGAACTTTGTTGACGATTATGCGTTCTGCTCTTTGCGATGAAAGACCAGCCAACTGGTCCCAAGCATCAAGAACGTGAAGCCGATGAGCGCGTTCCAATGAGTGGCGAGGGACATGGAGTCTTGATAGCCGAAGATGCTGAGCATGAGCTGGGAGAGATGATAGGTCGGCAGGAACGGTGCGACGCCTTGCAGCCAGTGCGGCATGAAGCGCAGGGGCATCCACAAACCGCTGAGAAAGGACATTGGAAGGTAGATGAGATTGACGATGCCGGTAGCGGCGTTTGCCGGGACAAGAAGCGCGAGCAGGAGGCCCATGCTGGCGAAGCTGATGGAGCCGGCGATGGTCATGCCGAGCATTTTGACCATCTCGATTGCGGAGAGAGAGACACCGCCGAAGGCGGTGGCGACGGCGGTGAGAATGGTGGCGATGATGATGCCGAAGGCGACGGCGGATGCGCACTTCGCGAAGAGATAGGCGGACGCAGGCATTGGACTGGAGCGCTTGAGTTCGAGCCAGCCTGCGGCGAGCTCTGATGCCAGGCCGACTCCGATGCCGAAGAGCGCTGCGCCGATGAGACCGAAGCAGACGTAACCGCCCAGCATGTACTTCGCGATGTGGACGTTGCCTGCGAAGGCGTTGCGGTTTGCAATGCCGAAGAGGACGTAGAACATGACGGGAAAACCGATGGTGGAGAGAGAGAACGATTTGGTGCGCATCAGTTTGAGGAATTCGTATTTTGTTTCCTTGCGAAAGATGGGGAGGGTATGGGCAGTTACTGCGGGATGCGTAATGGCGGCGGTGTACATTGGGATGCTCCTTGTTGGCACTTGCGTCGAGATTGCGCTTATGGATGGGAAGAACAAGCAACGACAAATACAGGGGTCCTTCACTGCGTTCAGGATGACGGCGGTGGTTGATGGATGGTAGATCTAGTGGTTTCTTGTCAGCGCCAGGAATGCATCTTCGAGAGCAGGGCTTGCGATTTCGAGGCCGCTGAGAGTTTCATCACGCAAAAGCATCTCGCGGACCACCATTTCAGCATCCGAGGACGTCACGACGACAGCACCCTCGTTGAACTCCACACTGGTTACGCTCGGCAGTGTGTGCAGGAATTCCTGGGAGAGGCGAGTTTGGCAGCGAATGGTGCGTCCGCCGCTGTTTCGCTTGATCTCTGCGGGGGTGCCCTCGCTGATGACGCGGCCCTTGTTGATGACGATGATGCGATGGGCGAGGGCGTCGGCCTCTTCGAGGTAGTGCGTGGTGAGGAGAACAGTCTTTCCCTGGGAGGAGAACGTGCGGATCTGCTGCCAGAGCGCGCGGCGTGCTTCGATGTCCATGCCTACTGTAGGCTCATCGAGGAAGATCAAGTCGGGGTTGCCGCAGATCGCCAGAGCGAAGAGGAGACGCTGCTTCTGGCCGCCGCTGAGCTGGCCAAAGAGGCGGTCTTCGATGCCCTGAAGCTGGGCGACGCGCAGGATTTCAGCGACGGGCAGCGGGTTGGGATAGTAGCTGCGGAAGAGGTCGAGGTGCTCACGGACTCGGAGGGTTTCCGTGATGCGGGCGACCTGCAGCATGGCTCCGACGCGAGTGCGGGTGGTGGCGTTGCGGGGGTCGCTGCCGAAGATCCGCGAGGTGCCGGAAGTTGGGGCGATGAGGCCGAGAAGCAGCTTGACTGCGGTGGATTTGCCGGCGCCGTTGGGACCGAGCAGAGCGACGACTTCGCCAGGGTGCAGCGAGAGGCTTAGGCCGTCCAGGGCGAGGGTTGTGCCGTAGCGCTTGGTTACGTTGGTCAGCGTGGCGATGGGTTGGCGTAGCACTAAGGCAGGTACCTTTGGGGCGTTTGGTTCCGTCTCGTAGGCGATTGCGTTCAGCGGCATGATCGTCTCCTTTTTCTGCTTACAAGGGAGATCATGGGCTCGTTTGTGCGGCGGCAGTAGTGTTGGGCGTCACGAATCGGATGTGACAGTTGTCATACGGCGGGTCGCGATTTGGAGGACTTGGGCGGCCGAAAGTCCCTGTTGCCGGAGCGTGCGGACGGCAAGGGCGTCGTGGCGCTTGGCGAGGCGGATGCCGTGCTCGTCGGTGAGGAGTTGGGTGTGGAAGTAGGCGGGAGTGGGAAGTAGCAGGGCACGCTGCAGAAGGATCTGGCGGGCGGTGGATTTGAGGAGGTCGCGACCACGGACTACTTCGCTGATATTATGTCAGCGTCGTCAACTACGCAGGCGAGCTGGTAGCTGGGTAAGCCGTCCTTGCGCCAGATGAGGAAGTCGCCGAAGTCTTTGCCTGCGGTGAAGAATTGCGGGCCGAGGTTGCGGTCTTCAAAGTGGATGACGGTGTTGTCAGGAACGCGGAAGCGGTAGTTGATGTTGGGATGGAAGGGAGTTTCTCGTTGCTGCGGGTCGAAAGACGGGCGGCAGATACCGGGGTAGACAGGTTCATCGTCGGTGTCTTCGTGCGGTGCGTGCATCATGGCGGCGAGGTCTTTGCGGCTGCAATGGCAGGGATAGATATGTCCGGTTATGAGAAGTTGGTTGAGTGCTTCGCGGTAGAGCGGGAGGCGCTGGGATTGATAGAGTGCGGGTGGATGCCACGAAATGCAGAGCCAGTCGAGGTCTTCGAGGATGGCTTCGGTGAAGTGCGGCCTTGACCGTTGCGTGTCGAGGTCTTCGATGCGGAGGAGGAGGGTGCCGTGGTGTTCGCGGGCGCGGACGAATGCTTGCCAGAAGGTGGCGGCGTGGCCGAGGTGCAGGAGTCCGGTGGGGGACGGGGCCAAGCGGCCGATGTAGGGCTGGGTCATCTGCTTTGTTAGCCGTCCATTTATTCGACTGTGAACTCCGGGTCGACCGGAACCTGGAGAGCGGTGGCGAGGGCGTTGGTTTCGGAGGCCATGCCGATGACAGCGAGGAGTTCGGCGTGTTGTTGGTCGGTGAGGCCTTTGGCTCGGGCCGCGGCGGTGTGGGAGTGGATGCAGTAGCTGCAGCTGTTGGTGACGGAGACGGCGATGTAGATGAGCTCTTTAGTGAGTGGGTCGAGTGCGCCGGGTGCGATCATGACCTGCTTGATGCTGGACCAGGTGCGCTCGAGGAGGTCGGGCTGGTTAGCGAGGGCTCGCCAGAAGTTGTTGACGAAGTCGGATTTTCGCGTGGCGCGGATCTCGTCGAAGACGGCCTGGATGCGGGGGGTGGCGGAGACTTCGGTGTCGGTGAGGAGTTTTATTGTGGCCATGGGCTTTGTGCCTTTGTGGTTCGCGACAACAATCATACTGGGCTCCGAATTGGTTGGCTGAAGCGTTGCGTTTGCTGGATAGAATTGTTGGACGGAAGGCGGGGGTATGAATCGACGGGATTTTTCGCGGTTGGTGGCTGGGGCTTCGCTGGCTGGGGTGAAGGGAGCAGAGGCAGCGGGAGGCTCTGTGATGGATCTTGCGGAGATAGTGCGGAGGGTGCGGCCCGAGGTGTTTCCTTCGGGTGAGCACAACGGAATTACGGATGTGAGCGGTGTTGCGGTGGGACATTTGACGATCGTCGAGAGTGATGCGATACGGACGGGTGTTACGGCGATTCTTCCGCATGGCAGGAATCTGTTTCAGCAGAAGGTGCCAGGCGCGGTGTATGTGGGGAATGCGTTTGGGAAGCTGGCGGGATCGACGCAGGTGAATGAGCTGGGTGATATCGAGACGCCGATTGTGCTGACGAATACGTTGAGTGTAGGTGCAGGTGTGGAGGGAGTGGTGCGCTACACGTTGAAGCAGCCGGGGAATGAGAAGGTTGTTTCGGTGAATGCAGTGGTGGGGGAGACGAATGACAGCGTTTTGAATGATATTCGGGCCATGCGGGTGAGGCCGGATGATGGGATGGCTGCGATTGCGACTGCGGCAACGGGGACGGTGCAGCAGGGGTGCGTGGGAGCGGGAACGGGGACGGTTTGCTTTGGGTGGAAGGGCGGGATTGGGACGGCGTCGCGGGTGTTGCCGGCTCGGTATGGCGGGTACACGGTGGGGGCGTTGGTGCAGACGAACTTTGGCGGGCAACTGGTAATGAATGGGTTTCCTGTCGGGAAGGCGTTTGGGAGGAAGCTGTATTCGGCGGATGGGTCGTGCATGATTGTGGTGGCGACAGACGCTCCGCTGGGACATCGGAATTTGTATCGGCTGGCGAAGCGCGCGGTGTTTGGGCTGGCGCGGACGGGCTCGGCTTACTCGAATGGCAGTGGAGACTTCGGGATTGCGTTTTCCACCGCTGCGGTGAATCGGGTTGCGTTCGGGAGTGCGGGGGCTGCTGAGAAGAAGGAGCTTGCGAATGACTCGGCGTCGCCTCTGTTTGAGGCGGTGCTGGAGGCGGTGGAGGAGTCTGTTTACGGTTCGCTACTCCATTCCACGACGATGACTGGGAATGGGAGGACGATTGAGGCGTTGCCTTTGGATAAGTTGAGTGCTTTGCTCGGGAGATTTCCGGAGGTTTAGCTGCCGACGATTTATTGAGGATCGTGTGATTGCTGAGCATCACGTTCGGTTTGTTGGATGATGGTGGATGTCAAGTTGGTTAGGTTAGTCGGAAGCCTTACTGACAACGAAAGTGAGCTAGGCATCGAACCATCCTCTTCTTCCATAAGAAGAACGACCCCACTGATTGGAGTTGGACCTTTCTCTAGTCGCGAGTCGGTTCCCAATCCACTTGAATTAGCAGACGTCTCAAACTCGACAATATTCTTTGCTTTGTAGAGCAACTTATCTGAGGGATACGGGCCACGGGGAAATGAACTTGCTGGTTCGATTTCTTCGTCAATCACCCGGGTCAAAAATTTCCTGTAGGCGGGAAAGACTCGCGCTATTAGTGTGGCGACACCGAACCTTCCTGAAGTTCCCCCGTCGTCGCCAGACAGTTGAATAGCTGGTCCGGTGAAGCCGGGCCACTTGTCTGAAAACAACATGGCAGGGTTGATTGGCTGTGGGCTTATGTACAAGTTGGCCCCACCGGAGCCGTAGGTTCCGAAACAGCTCCAGCCGCGAGGAGCCAAAACTCCAAACCCTTGTGCAGCTTTGTAATAGGCGAGCTGAAGGGCTACTTCGGGTGCTATCGAGACGTCTTTGCTCTTGCCGGTCGGTGATTTGAGAGGGCCGGCTTGGCCATCTGATTTACATCCCACGAATGGAACGTGACTTCGCGGTTCTTCTGAGGGCTTTGCAGGCGCGGATACTTGGGAAAGAAGCGTGGATTGGGCGCACATTACGACAAAAATGAGGGCGCAACCGTTTCTTGAATCGAGCTTCATGGCCGCTTTAGCTTACATGTAGTCGACGCCGTATTGGACGGGGATTTGGGTGAAGGCTATGCGGGTGGGGGCGGATTCGCGGGCGGGGAGCATGCCGGCGAAGTGCAGGGTGGTGTGGCCGTATTTGAGGTTGAGCTTGTCCATGGTGGTGGAGAGCTGGGCGCGGTTGGTGGGGTCGGCGAAGAGCTCTTCCTGGTGCTCGTCTTCGGGGATGAGGTTGCGGAGGGTGATGCCGACGAAGAAGGGGCGGTTGAATTCGGGGCCTTGCGGGCTCTGGGCCCAGAGGGAGCGGAGGATGTTGAGGAGGGTGAGGGTGTCCTGGCAGTCGCGGAAGCGGGCCTCCATGCCCCAGCCGGAGTTCTTGATGCCGGAGTAGTGGCGCTTGACTTTGCTGTGGGCGGAGTGGGCTTCGGCCTGTTCGCGCGTGAGCTGGTAGCGAATGGTGAGGGCGAGGGAGCCGGCGTAGAAGCGCTCCATGCGGAGGCGCATGGCGGCTTTGTGGAGGAGCTTGTGGGCGACGGCCCAGGAGCCTTCGGGGGTGCGGTGCTCGGGCGCGAGGACGTGGGAGTGGCCGAGGGATTTCTGGACTTCGGCCTGGGAGACGTTGTTGCCGTGAGGCGTCTTCGGTCTGGGCTCCGCGGAGCCAGTGGTACATGCGGTTGCCCCAGACGGAGTCGAAGAGCTTGCCCATCTCGGCTGTGGTCGAGGGCGAGGAGCTGCTCCATGGTGGTGATGCCTTTGGCGTTGAGGCGGACTTCGGTGCGGGCGCCGACGCCGGGGAGGTCGCGGAGTTCGAGATGGGCGATGGCTCTTGGGAGTTGCGATGGCAGGAGACCGATGAGGCCGTCGGGCTTCTGCATGTCGCTGGCGATCTTGGCGAGGTAGCGGTTGGGGGCCATGCCGATGGAGCAGCGGAGGGCTTCGCCGACGTTTTTGTAGATGGACTGCTTGATGTCGAGGGCGATCTGGCGGGCGCGGGGAGGTTCCTGCTCGCGGCCGAGGAGCTGGCAGACCATCTCGTCGATGGAGGGGTTGTGGGAGACGGGGCAGGCGAGTTCGACGGCTTCGGAGATGGCGTGGGAGTACTTGGCGTACTCGGTGTGGTTGCCTTCGATGAGGATGATGCCGGGGCAGAGTTTTTTGGCTTCGCCGACCTGGGTGCCGGTTTTGATGCCGAGGGCTTTGGCCTCGTAGCTGGCGGCGATGCAGACGGTGGTGTCGGCGAAGGTGGGGACGACGGCGAGGGGCTTGCCGCGGTATTCGGGGTGGAGTTGCTGCTCGACGGACGCGAAGAAGCTGTTGAGGTCGATGTGGAGGAAGGCGAAGCGATCGGGATGGAGGGTGGCGGACATAGGAAGCGTGGGCCGAATTATATTCGCTTTTTATTTGCCTTCAATGAGCGTCATGGGTTTGATGCAAATTGTAGCCACTTCATCGCTTGATACGGAGTAAAAGTGCATTCGATTGTGTTGGCGGGACCGGTCCGGTGACGCGCTGCTAGAATCACGTTCTATGGCTATGCCGAGCGTTCTGTTCCGCGAAACCGAGTCTGAAGCGAAGACCGACCCTCATCAGCGCAACCTGGCGGAGCTTGCTGCTCGGCATGCGATTGCCGAGGAGGGTGGCGGGGCGGAGCGGCGGGAGCGGGAGCATAAGGCGGGGAAGCTTTCGGCTCGGGAGCGGATTGATTTTCTGCTGGATGAGGGGACATTTGAGGAGACGGATAAATTTGTAACTCATCGTGCTACAGATTTTGGCATGGCGGAACAGCGGGTTCCGGGGGATGGGTTTGTTACCGGATATGGGCGGGTGCATGGGCGGGTGGTTTTCTGTTTTGCGCAGGACTTTACGGTCTTCGGCGGGTCGCTGTCGGAGGCGAATGCCGCGAAGATCGTGAAGATTATGGATATGGCGATGCGGGTGGGCGCGCCAATTGTGGGACTGAATGATTCGGGCGGCGCGCGGATTCAGGAGGGTGTGGTTTCGCTGGCCGGGTATACGGATATCTTTTTGCGCAATACGCTGGCGAGTGGAGTGGTGCCGCAGATTTCGGCGATTATGGGGCCGTGTGCGGGAGGGGCGGTTTATTCGCCGGCGATAACGGACTTTACTTTGATGACGGAGAAGACGAGCTACATGTTCGTCACCGGGCCAGATGTGATCAAGACGGTGACGCATGAGGATGTGACGAAAGATGCGCTGGGCGGGGCGGTGACGCACAACGAGATCTCCGGCGTGGCGCACTTTATGGCGCATGACGACCGGGAGTGTCTCGCAATGGTTCGCGAGCTGCTGAGCTTTCTCCCGTCGAACAATCTGGATGATGCGCCGCGAAAGGCTACGCAGGATGATCCGGCTCGGGCTGATGCTGCGTTAGACACGATTATTCCGACGGAGAGCAATCAGCCTTACGACATGGTCGATGTGATCGGGCGTGTGGTGGACGATGGCTATTTCTTTCAGGTGCAGGAGCACTTTGCGCGGAACATTGTGGTTGGGTTTGCTCGAATGGATGGCCGTCCGGTCGGGATTGTGGCGAATCAGCCTGCGTTTCTTGCAGGAGTGCTGGATATCAATGCAAGCGTGAAGGGTGCGCGGTTCGTGCGGTTCTGCGATGCGTTCAATATTCCTCTGATTACGTTTGAAGATGTGCCGGGATTTATGCCGGGGATTCAACAGGAACATGGCGGCATTATTCGGCATGGTGCGAAGCTGCTGTATGCGTTTGCGGAGGCGACGGTGCCGAAGCTTACGGTGATTACGCGCAAGGCTTATGGTGGCGCTTATTGCGTGATGAGTTCGAAGCATCTGCGGACGGACGTGAACCTGGCATGGCCTACGGCGGAGATTGCGGTGATGGGGCCGGAGGGTGCGGTGAATATCGTCTATAAGCGCGAGTTGGACCAGGTGTTGCGGCGGGCGGAGGCGGTGATGCCGCAGGGAGTTTTGCTAAGCGAGGAGCAGAAGCTGGAGATTCTTGCGGAGGCGCGGAACGAGAAGGTGGAGGAGTTCCGCGAGCGGTTTGCGAATCCTTATGTCGCGGCGGAGCGCGGGTATGTGGATGCGGTGATTCGGCCGAGCGAGACGCGGCGGCGGCTGAATGCGGCGCTGGATATGCTGGCGACGAAGCGGGAGAAGAATCCGGCGAAGAAGCATGGGAATATCCCGCTTTAGAGCGCGGATTGCGGACTTGTTGAGACTCTCTCCAGGTTTGCTGCGTCTTTAGGGCTATTCGCGTAAAGAATATTGAGGCGAAGTGGCCGCGTGCTACTATCGTCGCATTCCTTTTAGCCAGCTTCTTCAGGAGAGAATTTCTGATGAGTCCTATCTATTCCCCGGCTTGCGTCCGCATCTGCGATCGCAGGTGTTTTCCTGCTGTCTTCGATTTGCATGATCTCTGCCGCGCAGAGTCCGACTGCACCCGCTGACCTGGTCATCAAGAATGCGACAGTGATGACGGCGTCGCATGGGACGATTCAGCATGGAAGCGTGTGGGTGCATAACGGCAAGATAGCCGGGGTGGGGGCGACTGTGAGTGCTCCCGCGGGCGCGACAGTGGTGGATGCGACGGGCAAGTATGTGACGCCAGGAATTATCGATCCTCACTCGCATTCTGCGCTGGGGGACGATGTGAACGAGGCGACGAGTCCGGTTACTCCGAGCATGATGATGATCGATGCCTTCGATAACCGCGATAAGGCGCTGTATCTGGCCTTGGCGGGTGGCGTGACGTCGGAGCTGCTGCTGCATGGGTCGGCCAACATGATTGGTGGCCAGGCGGTGGTGATCAAGAACAAGTTCGGACTGTCGAAGGAGGAGATGATCTTCCCCAATGCGCCGCAGTCGATCAAGTTCGCCAGCGGTGAGAATCCGAAGCGGGTTTATGGCACGCGCAACCAGCTGCCGTCGACTCGAATGGGCAACTTCGAGGTGATGCGACAGTCGTTTGAGGATGCGAAGGTCTATCGCCGCGATTGGGATGCGTACAACGACAAGGTAGCGAAGGGCGATAAGGATGCGCGACCGCCGCATCGCGACCTGAAGCTGGAGGCGCTGGCGGATATTCTGCGGGGCAAGTTGCTGGTGCAGATTCACTGCTATCGGGCCGATGAGTTCCTGACCGAAGAGGCGATCGCGAAGGAGTATGGGTTCAAGATCAGAGCGTTCCATCATGCGCTGGAGATGTATAAGGTCGGCGGGAAGATTGCTGCTGATGGAACGGCGATCGCGACGTTTACGGACTGGTATGGCGGAAAGTACGAGATGTGGGATGGAATTCCGTGGAATGCGGTGATGTCGATGCGCGAAGGAGTTCGCGTTGCGCTGAAGAGCGACTCGAACGATCATATTCGCCGCCTGAATCAGGAAGCGGGCAAGATGATTCACTATGGCGGAGCGACGGAGGATGAGGCGATCACGATGATCACGCTGAATCCGGCATGGATTATGGGGATCGACGACAAGACCGGCTCGCTCGATGTGGGCAAAGATGGCGATGTTGTGATCTGGAATGTGGATCCGCTTTCGACCTATGCGCACGCAGAAAAGGTTTATATCGATGGCGATCTGTTCTTCGATAGCAGTTTGCCTGGATTTGGGACGACTCACTTCAGTGGCGTGATGCATGGCAGCGGGTTTGGCGCGGGCGAAGATGATGATGACGATCAGGGGGAGAACTAAATGCTGAGGAATTTGTTTGCTTGTCGATTTGGTTCGGTTGGGACGCTCACCGTTGCAGGTTCTCTGATTTTCGGCTCTGCTGGGGTGGGGGGCGTGCTGGCACAGGCTCCGATGGTGGATATTACACCGGGCCCGGCAACGATCGCGATCACGGGCGGCAAGCTGTTGACGATTACGCATGGCGTGATCGAGAACGGTGTGGTGTTGATTGAGGGTGGGAAGATTACTGCAGTTGGAACGGCTGCTTCGGTGAAGGTTCCCAAGGGCGCGACGATCGTCGATGCGAAGGGGATGACGGTTTATCCGGGATTGATCGATGCGGAGACGCGGCTGGGGCTGTCGGAGATCGCATCGGACAGGATGACGAACGATACGGTAGAGCCGAGCGAGGAGATCTTTCCGCAGATGCACGTCTATGACGCGTTCCATGCCGAGAGCGAGCATATTCCAATTACGCGTTTCAACGGCATCACGAACGCTATTGTTGCGCCAGCCGAGTCTGACACGATTCCAGGGCAGGACAGCTTTATTCAGCTTGCGGGGCGCGACCGCGACTCGATGCTGATGGTGAAGGATGTGGCGCTGGCGATGAATTTTGGCGAGGCTCCGAAGCGGGGTGCACGCGGTGAGGCGGCTGGACCGGCTGGCGGGCGCTATCCTTCGACGCGCATGGGCGAGATCACGCAGATGCGGCAGGCCCTGCTGGATGCGCAGGAGTATATGGCGCGGCGCAGCAGGCCGGCAGCGGCGAGCGGCGACGAGAGCTCGGCGACCGGCGGTGGACGCGGCGGTGCAGGTGGGGCTGGCGGGACTGGTGGATCTACGTTCAACCTGCGAAACGAGGCGCTGATTCCTTATCTTAAGGGAGAGAAGCCAGTTGTTCTTGGTGCCTATGATGGGCACGATGTGGAGACGGCGATGGCGTTTGCGCAGGAGTTTCACCTAAAGGTGATTCTGAGCCATGTGACGCGAGCGCAGGACGTGCTGGACAAGATCGCTTCGTACCATGTTCCGGTGATCGTTGGACCGATCTACGATCTTCCGCAGGCGAATGAGCGGTACGACGCGGTCTACAGCGTGCCGGGCGAGCTGCAGAAGCGTGGCGTGAAGGTCATCCTCGCCTCGTATAACGTGAGCAACTCGCGGAACCTGCCGTATTCGGCTGGCTTTGCGGTGGCGTATGGGATGCCGTACGACGAGGCAATGAAGTCGATCACGCTGAATCCGGCGGAGGCCTTCGGCCTGGGCGACAAGCTGGGCTCGCTGGATGCGGGCAAGATTGCGAATGTCGTGATTGCCGATGGCGATCCTCTGGATGTGCGGACGAGCGTGAAGCAGGTGTATATCAATGGCGTTGCCATCCCGATGGAGACGCGTCAGACCAAGCTGCGGGATGAGTATTGGCCGAAGAAGTAATGACGATCCATTAATGGGGATCGGGAAGAACAACCATCGACAGTAGAACTGTCAGACTACAGTGCCTAGGGGAAGTTGGTGACCTGGGGGGTGACGCGGTGGGGGGCGAGGGCTGTGGGGCCGCCGGTGTCGTTGATGACATTGCTGATCTCGCCTTTGTCGTCGAGGGCGACGGTGATCATGTCGTGAAAGCGGACTTTGGGGTTTACGGGGACCTCGATAGCGCGGGTGAGGACGACGTCGGGATGCCGGAAGACGCTGTAGATACCTAGGCCCCAGGCTTCGTGGCTGGTGACAGCGTCGGCGACTTTGTAGGAGGCCCAGCCGTTGGTGCCGGGCGCACTGGTGTAGCTGGGCTGGTCGGGTGCGTCGTAGGGGATTTCTGATTGGTAGAAGTAGGTGCGGCCGCCGTTGCCGTTCCAGAGAACCTGGAACTGCTGGTGATGTTCGACGAAGAGGCCGTAAGCTGTGACGTTGTTGCCATTGACGACGAGGCCGTTGGCGCTGGTGTTCGCATCCCAGCCGACGTTGGCACCGTGGTCGGCGCGCCAGATCCAGGTGTGATCGATGATGGTGTCGTTGCTGTTGATCTGGAGGTTGACGATGGTGCGGCCAACGCCGGCTCCGCCTACGCGGAAGAAAACGTCGTGGAGGGAGATGGGATTTTTGTCGTGATTGGCATGGCTCTGGCTCGGGCCTACTTCGAGGAGGACGGGAGATTGGGTGGGGCCTGCATCGAAGAGGAGGCCGGCGATAATGATGCCGTCGGCGTCGGCCGTGGCCATGGCGGCGGTTCCGTTAACGGGACGAAGCGTGGCGAAACCGAGGCCCATGACGACGGTGTTGGTGTGAGTGACGCGAATGGGTTCGGTGAGGTCGTAGATGCCGGGGGTAAGGAGGAGGTTTTTGCCGTGGGCGAGTTGCTCGTTGATGGTCGCAGCGTTGTCGCGGTTCGGGTGAGCGATGTAGAACTGCGCGATTGGGATGGTTCTTCCGGATGTGATGGCTGAATGCCAGGTAATGCCGGTGCTGTCGGTACGGATTGCGGGGACGCGAACGCTATAGTTGCCGGAGGAGTCGACCTGCAGAAAGGGTTTTTCGCGGACGATGGGGGTCTGGGCGATCTTGGTGTAGGACGGTTTGGGCCACTCGCCTTCGGGCGGGTTCGGGATGCCGACGAAGACCATGTTCCAATTTGCGCCGGTCCAACTGTGCCACTCGCTGTTGCGCGAGATCCACTGTTGCTGGGGGCCTGCGGCGACATTGCCGTCGATCAGTGTGTCGGACATCCAGCCGCCGCTCGCCCAGCCGCCATTTTGATGGAGGACAATATCGCCCTGAACGTGCATGCGGCGGAAAGGTGCGGCCTGGGAGACGGCCCATTGCATGGTTCCGTTGGTGGGGGCGACGCAAAAGTTTTCGGCGGCTCGCCAGAAGGTGGTGGTGGCGTTGTTGTTGCGCGCGGCAGCGTCGGAGTGGACGTTGCCGGTGATTTGAACGCTGTCGGGTGAGGCGCCGAGGCCGAGGACCTGGGTGTAGAAACCGATGGGGATGTCGACGGTGTAGTTACCGGGGAGGAAGAGAATGGCGTTGCGCTCGGGGCCGAATTCGTTCCGGCGCTGGGTGACGTAGATCTTGTCGATCTGGGATTGGATGGTCGCTGATGGTGTGGTGTGGCTGAAGATGAGGACATTGGGGCCGAAGTCGGGCGGGGGTGCGGTGGCTGCGTTTGCGGTGGACACGGCGAGTAGGAGCAGTGCAAGGGATAGGCTGTGGGACGCTGTCCTTACGGTTCTTAGTGGAACGCATTGCATCTTTTTTTCCCTGTCTGCCTCATGTTGATGCGTTGATGTATCGGTGATTACGCTGCGTCGATGATGGAAGCGACTACTCGGGTTTGCCAAGAGATTTTTCTATGTAGGCTTTTTGCAGGACGAAGAAGGCTTGTTTTTTTTCTCCCTGGTCGGAGATGAGGCCCTTGCGGTTGAAGTTGTCCTGGAGGCCTGGGTTGACGCGGCGGGCGGAGCGGAAGTCCATGAGGACCCATGGGCTGGTGCCGCGGAGTTGCGGGATTTTGTTGAGCATGGGGATCTGGTGGCGGTAGATCTCGGCTTGATATTCCTCGGTCCAGAGGGCGGGGTGGGTGTCGCCGGCGGGGGCGTGGTTGCCGGCTTTGGCGTCTGCCGCCCCACTCGGACATGATGAGGGGCTTCTGGTAGCGGATGTCCCAGGTGGTGGTGTCGGCGCCTTCTGCGTGCTTGCTCGTACCAGCCGATGTATTCGTTGGTGCCGATGACGTCGAGGGCGTTGCCGAGCGGGTCGTCGACGATCTTGGTGGTGCCGCCTGCGGGATTTTTTTCCGTGCGGACGAGGAGGGCGGCGGTGACGAGGCGGGTGGGGTCGAGTTGGTGGGCGAGGTCGACCATGGTGGTGAGGTATTTGGTGCGGGCTTCGGTGTTGGGGTTTCGTTGGCGACGGACCAGAGAATGATGGAGGCCTTGTTGCGGTCGCGGCGGATCATCTCGCCGAGCTGCTGTTTGGATTTGGCGAGGACGGCGGGGTTGTCGAACTGGAGGGCCCAGTAGTCGGGGATCTCGGACCAGACCATGAGGCCGAGACGGTCGGCGGTGCGGGTCATGCGCTCGTCGTGCGGGTAGTGGGCGAGACGGACGTAGTTGCAGCCGAGTTCTTTGGCCCAGCCGAGGAGGGTGTCGACGTCTTTTTGCGAGTAGGCGCGGCCGGTGCGGTAGGGGGCTTCGGCGTGGATGGAGATGCCGCGGAGGAAGATGGGTTGGCCGTTGAGGAGGATCTGGGTGCCGCGGGTTTCGATGGTGCGGAAGCCGATGTCGTCTTCGATGTTGTCGTCGGCGGGAGCGGAATTGGCGAGATTTCGACCTTGTAGAGCTTTGGGTTTTCGGGCGACCAGAGGCTGAGGGATTTTACGGGAAGGGTGATCGCGGCGCGGGAGTTGGCGTCGACGGTGGCTTCGGTTGTCGCGTGGAGTTCGGGGATGGTGACGGTGACCTTGGTGCCAGCGGGTGCGCCTTCGACGTGGACGTAGCCCTCGATGAGGTCGTGGTTGGTGCGGCTGAGGTGGAGGTCGTAGTCGTCGATGAATTGCGTGGGGACTTCGACGAGGGAGACGTCGCGGGTGAGGCCGCCGTAGTTCCACCAGTCGGTCTGGAGCGTGGGGACGCCGTCCGCGATGCGGGTGTTGTCGACGGAGAGGACGACGAAGTTTTTGCCGTCATGGAGGACGCTGGTGATGTCGCAGTCGAATGGGGTGAAGCCGCCTTCGTGCTCGCAGACTTTTTTGGTGTTGACCCAGACGAAGGTGCGGTAGTTGGCGGCGCCGAAGTGGAGGAAGGTGCGGGTGTTGGGTTTGGCGGTGTGCTCGAAGTCGCGCTGATACCAGATGGGGCCTTCGTAGTAGAGGAGCTCGGGGCGCTGGGTGTTCCAGTCGCCGGGGACTTTGAGGGTGCTGGCGTTGGCGAAGTTGTAGTCCTGCGGGGTGGCCGTTGGGGTCGAAGGGGGCGTTCATGAAGAAGCCGTCTTTGCGGAGATTCTGGTGGAAGTCGTAGAGGCCGGTGGCGTACTGGTCGACGATGACGTGCCAGTCGCCGTTGAGAGAGGTGGCGGGGCGGTGGTCGATGTTGACGAGGAGGGTGGTGTTGGTCTGGGCTTGCAGCGATAAGGTGCGGAGACGAGGAGGAGTATGGCCAGGAGGAGGCGAGTTGCGGGCTTGCGGCATTGAGGGTCTCCGGCGGTCGCGGTTGATCGTTGAACTGGAAATGCGCTTCGGAGACATAATACTTCGGTCTTTGAACAATTGGCTTGGCCGAGAAAAATTTGCTGGCAGGTTGTTAGGGGTGTGAGAAATCGCTGGCATGACTCATGACCAAAAGCACGCGCTGGGGGTCTTGCTGGTGATCGTGGGTGCCATCTGGCTTTTCCGCATCGTAATCTGGATGCCTCCCGTGACAATCGCCGTGATCTGGCTTGCAATTAAATTTGGATTTGATTCAGTCTTCAATTCAGTCATTGTCTCAAGGTCACTTTTGTATGGCGAGGGCGGATTAGCTCTGAGTGCTATTGGCGTGGGGCTTTATATCAATCTACGTCGCCTAATGCCGCAGAAGGCAAACCCAAATTGACCCATCACAAAATGAGAAGCCTGTCTAGATAAGTCGGTCGGCTAGGAGGTGGTCGGCGACGCGGATGGCGTTGGCGATGATGGTGAGGGATGGGTTGACGGCGCCGCAGCTGGGAAAGAAGCTGGCGTCGACGACATAGAGGTTGTCGAGGTCGTGGGCTTTGCAGTTGATGTCGAGGACGGATTGTTTGGGGTCGGTGCCGAAGCGGCAGGTGCCGTTCTGGTGGCCGACGCCTTCGAGTGGGATGCGCTTTTTGAAGTAGGCGTGGAATGGGACGGAGCTCTCGGCGTGGCCGGCCTGCTTGAGGACATCGATCCAACGGCTTTTGAGGCGAGTGAAAGATTCGACGTTGTTGTCGGTATAGGAGAGCTTGATCTGCGGGGTGCCGTCGGCGCAGGTGGTGAGGGTCACGCGGTTGTTGGGGTCGGGAAGGTCTTCGGTCATGAGCCACCAGGGGACGGCGTGGTCCTTCATGGTTTCGAGAACAAAGCCCGGGGTGAGGGGTGGAGCGTCGCCCTTCATCATCTCGTAGTGGAAGCTGCCGATGGGCTGGATGGAGCCCATGGGGAAGTCGTATTCGCCGTTTGGGTCGCGGAAATAGAAGTCGTTGGTACCCCACGTCTTCATGTAACTGTCGTCGTTACGATCGAAGCTGAGGGAGAGGATGGCGTCGGCCTGGTGGTACATGAAGTGGCGGCCAACCATGTCGGAGCTGTTGTTGGCGAGGCCGTGGGGGTGCCTGTCTGTGGCTGATTGGAGGAGGAGTGCAGCGGAGTTGATGGCCCCGCAGCAGACGACGATGATGTTGCCGAAGTAGGTTGCGACGTCCGGTGGGGCGTCGACGGGGCCGTTGTGCTGGACTTCGACGGAGGTGACAGCGGTGCCGGTTGGATTTGTAACTATGCGTGTTACTTTTGCTTCGGTGAGGAGAGTGACGTTCGGGAGATGCATGATCTGGCGGATGCAATTAATGTCTGCGTCGGATTTGGCGTGGACGAGGCAGGGGTAACCGTCGCAGGTGTCGCAGCGGATGCATTTGGATTCGAGGGTGTCGGCGGTGTTGCGCTTGAGGCCGAGGGGCACGGGGAAGGGGTGGTAGCCGAGCTTCTTGACGTCATCGTGGATGGACTGCATGCGGGGTTCGTTGGGAAGCGCGGGGAATGGATAAGGCTTGGAGTGGAAGGGTTCGGTGGGGTCGGGGCTGGTGAGGTCGTCGTTGAGGTGGCCGCGGGCGGCGAACAGCTCTTCGGCTCGGGTGTAGAAGGGCTCGAAGTCGGCGTAGGTAAGGGGCCACGCGGGGGAGATGCCGCCTTTGTGGTGGAGGACGCCGAAGTCCTCTGCGCGAAGACGGAAGAGTGCGGCGCCGTACACCTTGGTCTGGCCGCCGACGAAGTAGGCCTGCTGGGGGTGGAGGGGCTGGTCATTCTTGTCGAGCCAGACGTCTTTGGTGTGGTAGCGGTTATCGAGGAAGACCGCGGAAGTGTCCCAGTTAAGTTTTTCCTGGGGAAGGAACGGGCCACGCTCGAGGATGAGAATCCGTTTGCCTGCCTGCGCGAGGTGGAGGGCGAGGGTTCCGCCGCCGGCCCCGGTTCCGATGATGATGGCGTCGTATTGGTCTGGCATGGATGTCCCTCCTAGGTTGTGGTGCAGAATGTGGCTCGTTCGTTGCGCTCAGAACTGAAGGTCCGGGTACAAAATGGTAGAGCAAAAATCATATTTTTGTGCGCTGGATCGGACCTAAATGCCTGCAACCAAATACGGGGTTCTTTCCCGTTCGACTTCGCTCAGGGTCGTGACGGCGACGGGAAACAGGAAAACAAGTGGGCAGCCGAACAAGCGCTAATTCTGCTCTTGGGGGATTTCCACGCCGGATTCTTCGACGATGGGGAGGAAGAGGGAGAAGACGGAGCCGTGGTGGACCGGGTCTTCGGTGCTGCGGTAGGTGAGACGGCCATAATGGTGGTTAACGATGCCTGCAGAGATCCAGAGGCCGAGGCCGGTACCGTTTAGATCCTTGGTGGTGTAGAAGGGCTCGAAGAGGCGGCGACGAACGGTGGGGGACATGCCGTGACCAGTGTCGGCGATGGTGATGCGGATGCCGCGGCGGGGCTCGGGGGAGGCGGTGGAGAAGTCGATTGCGTCGTGAGCGCGGACGATGAGGCGGCCACCCTGGCGCATGGCGTCGATGGCGTTGGCGATGAGGTTGTTGAGGACCTGGCGAATATCGTTTTCGAAGCAGAGGATGGCCGTGCTGGTGGAGTACTTCGCCTCGACGTGGATGCTGGAGTTGGCTAGGCGGCCCTGGTAGAGGTTGAGGACGGCATCTACGAGATCGGCGGCACTGACACGGGTGGCGCGGACGGCCTGGCGGTGGAAGCGGAGGGTCTGGGTGGCGATCTGGCAGACGCGGGAGAGTTCGTTCTGTGCCGTATGGACATAGTTGCGGACGGTTTCGGGGAGATCGCCCGAGAGGTCGATGAGGTAGAGGAGGTTAGTGATGGCCTCGAGGGGATTGTTGATCTCGTGGGAGATGGAGCTGGCGAGGCGGCCTACTGCGGCCAGCTTTTCGCTCTGAATGAGAGCGGCCTCGGCCTTTTTTTGGGTGGTCATCTCGAGCACGACCGCGGCGATGGCCTCAACTGCGCCGTTGGCGTTGTAGATGGGGGAGTAGCTGACGTTCCAATAGCGATGTTCTCCGGGGCGGGTGGGGAGTTCGCCTTCGAGGAGGAGATTCCTGACGGGATGACCCTGGGCGACCTGCTGGAAGATTTCCCTGATGCCTTTGAGGGGGGCGAGTTCGTCGATGGGGCGGCCGAGAATCTTCTCTCTTGGGAGGCCGAGAGTTTCGCATTGGCGATCGTTGATGCGGAGGTAGCGGAATTCGATCGGATCAAAGATCGCGAGTCCGATGGGTGCGGTGAGGTATATGTTTTCGAGTTCGGCGCGCTGGCGTTCGGTCTCCTCCTGGCGACGCTGGAGGGTTTCCGCGAAGGTCTTGCGGTCGTCGATGTCGATGGCGATGCCGAGCCAGTGGAGAATTCTTCCAGCCTCGTCGCGGACGGGCTGAGCGCGAACCCACCACCAGCGGGGATGGCCGTCACGGGCGCGAATCATGCGGGCTTCGAGATCGTAGTCTGCGCCGGTGGCGACGGAGTGGTTCCATGTTTCGAGGACACGTTGCCGGTCGCCGGGATGGAAGGCGCTGAGCCAGCCCGCTCCGCTGAGGTCTTCAATGGTGAGACCGATATAGTCGAGGAAGTTCTGGTTGGCGTAGGTGACGCTGCCGTCGGGAGCGCCCATCCAGATTGCCTGGGGATTGAGATCGGCGAGGACGCGGTAACGGGCTTCGCTGGCGACGAGCGCTTCTTCGTTTTTCTTGCGTGCCGTGATGTCGATGGTGAGGCCGCGGAGATGAGTCGGAACGCCATCGACCATGACGGCATGGCCGCGGCTTTCGAGCCAGAGGATGCGGCCGTCGGCGGCACGTACCTGGAAATCCTGCACCACCATCTGGCCGGTTTCGATACCCCCTTGAATGGAGGCGGCGATGACACGGATGAATTCAGGAAGAACAATTTTTTTGAAGGCGCGGTAGTCGGGAATATCGGCGAGGGGATGGCCGAAGACGGGGTACGATCCCGCTCCGTAGGTGACTTTTCCGGTGGCATATTCGATGTCCCAAGTGGCGACAAGGGCGGTCTTCTGTATCGAGGCGAGGAGATCCTGCTGCTCATGAAGGACGGTGTCGGCCTGACGGCGGTCAGTGATGTCGCGGAAGAAGAGGACGATGCCATCATCGAAGGGGCGGCACTGGATGGAGAGCCAGAGATTGAGCGGGTCTGGGTAGAAGGCCTCGAACTCGCCGGGGACGCCTTCGTCCATAGCGCTGTGGTAGTGATGGAGAATTTCAGGGGACTTGGCGGCGGCGGGAAACTCATGCCAGAAGTTTTTGCCAAGCAGTTCACCCTTGGGGCCAAGGAGCTCTTTGGCGCGACGATTTAGATAGGAGATGCTCCAGTCGCGATTGATGCTGGCGACGGCGTCGGTAGTGGTCTCGAGGACCTGACGGAGCTGACGGATGGAGGCGTCGCGCAGGAACTCCGCACCCTTGCGGTCGGTAATGTCGCTGGCGAAGATGACGATGCCGTCTTCGTAGGGGTGGACAACGACCCTGAACCATACATCGAGCGGTTGAGGGTAGTAGGCCTCGAACTCGGTGGGGATGCGTCGCTCCATGGTGGTGAGGTAGTTAGAGCGGAACGGCTCCTGATTGTTGAAGGGGAAGCGTTCCCAGAGATTTTCGCCGACGAGCCTGTCGGCCTTGAGGATGGAGAGAGCGGCGCGGTTGGCGAAGGTGCAGTTCCAGTTGCGGTCGATGCAGACGATGGAGTCCGCAGCGGCACCGAAGATCTGCTGAAGCTGGGTGACGGCGTGGTCGCGTTGGCCTTCGGCGGCCTTGCGAGCGGTGATGTCGCGGTAGTAGAGGGAGATGCCGTCGTCGGTCGGGAGGACGTGGATGTCAAACCAGGTGTCGAGGAGTTTGGAGAAATACTCGACTTGCCTCGCCGCGCGGGTGTACATCACGTCGTGGTAGATGTGTTCGAGGTCGGTGCCCAGAGAATCGGGAAAGAGGTCCCAGTAAGTCTTGTTGTGGATATCGGTGGGTTGGATGCCGCTGATTCGGATGGCTTCTGCGTTGGCGTAGGTGATGACCCAGTTGCGGTCGAAGCAGAGGACAGCTTCGGGAATCTGAGCGATGAGGCGCGCGAGATAGTCGTTCTCCGCGTCGGCCTCACGTCGAAAACGGGCGCGGCGATTGACGGGGACGGAGGTGGTATCGGTCATCCGATCGAACATGAGTACGCCGCCAAGGATGTGATGCCCTATCTTACCGGGGAATAGCAGAGTAACGCATGGTGTCAGACGCCTGATACCTCCAAACGGTCAACGCGCTCCCGCAGGGTTTGAAGCGCGGCGGTGAGGGTGGCAATTTCGGCCTCAAGGTGGGCAATTCGCTGGGCGGTGGTGGAGTTGGGGGTGGCGACTTCGGGGCGCACGTGGTGCTGGAGTGACAGGTCGGGCGGCTCTCCGAGGAGATGGGCATAGCGGGCTTCGCGGGAGCCGGGCTGGCGGGGGAGGATGGTGGTGAGGGGGCCAGTGGCCGGGCTGCGTGTCTCGCTGCCGCCGGCTTCTTCGGTGGTGGTGCGGGCGGCGAGGCGCTCAAGCGTGGACTGGACGGCGGCCAGATCGTCGAAGGTGTAGAGGCGGTCGGCGCGGCTGCGGAGTTCTCCAGGAGTCTGGGGGCCGCGAAGCATGAGGAGGCAGAGGACGGCGGTCTCGTCACGGCGGAGGTTGAGAACGGTGCGGACTCGATGCTCGTATTTGGGGACGCGGGCGTCGCGGACGGCGGTGACCAGGGCGAGATCTTCAAGGGCGTGGAGGGCCTGGCGAACCTCCTCCTCGGTAAGATCGAGGACTGGATCGCGGCTGGAGCGCTGGTTGCACGCGTTGACCAGGGCGTTGAGCGAGAAGGGGTAGTTCTCAGGCGTGGTTATCTCTTTTTCGATGAGGGAGCCGAGGACACGAAGTTGGTGAGTCGAGAGCTGCATGACTATAAGGGTGCCACAGGTCAGCGGCTTGCGTTGTTGGACGATAATGAGGTCTCCTATGTCGACGGACAAGCTTTTGTTTCTCAGTGAAGATCAGGTGCGGAACGCACTGACGTACGACGGCCTGATTCCAGCGATCAGGCAAGCGCTGATGGATTTTTCTGCCGGTTTGGTTGTTCAGCCTCTGCGAACGGTGATACCGGTCGCTGCGCATGGCGGATGGTTTGCCGTGATGCCGGCGGTGTACGGCGGGGTGATGGGGGCGAAGATGGTGACGTTCTATCCGGAGAACGTTTCGCTCGAGAAGCATACGCATATGGCGATGATTCAACTGTTTCGCTCGGATACGGGAGAGCCGCTGGCGGTGATGGATGGGCGGCTGATTACGGAGATGCGGACGGCTGCGGTGTCGGCAGTGGCGGTGGATCTGCTGGCACGGCCGGAGGTGACGGTGCTGGGGATTCTGGGGAGTGGGGTGCAGGCGCGGTCGCATGTACAGGCGCTGACACGCGTGCGGAAGTTTGAGGAGATACGGGTTTGGAGCCGGACGGAGGAGAATGCGCGGCGATTTGCCGGTGAGGTGGGAGCTCGGGTGACTTCGGCGGAGGAGGCGGTGCGAGACGCGGATGTGGTGCTGACACTGACGAGTTCGCCGGTGCCGATTTTGAAGGGACGATGGCTGAAGAACGATGCCGTGGTGTGTGCGGTTGGGGTGGCGACGCCGGATCGGCGAGAGCTCGATGACGAGGCGATGCAGGGGGCTGTGGTGGTGGAATCGCGGGAGGCGGCGACGAAAGAGGCCGGAGAGATTGTGCTTGCAAAGGCGGAGGTTAGCGCTGAGATCGGAGAGCTGCTGGGTGGGGCGGTGATCGATAGGAAGGGGCGTCCGGTGGTATTCAAGTCGGTTGGGATTGCGATTGAAGATATTGCGGCGGCGAAGCTGGTGTATGAGCTTGTGACTGGACATCCGGACAGAGCTTGACTCAAGCTAAGTGACTGCAGGACAGCTTGTTAGAGTGCTACCCAAGATGTCTTCAAGTATGACACTTAAGTTACATTCCCAGAAGCCTGATTGGGGTATGAAATAGGTAAACTTGAATGAGCGAATGACAAACAGTACATTGCATTGAGGGTTTTCATTCGCAAAGATTCTAAGGGCCAGGAGTATGAATGCGGATATTCAGCGTACGGGGCTTCGCAGTAGTGGCAGCGGCGATGGTGGTGGTGTTTGGGGTGAGTGGGTCGTCGTGGGCCAGGACGGTGAAGACGCGGGTACATGCGGGGCTGAAGAGTTCAATGCACCTGAAGACGCCGGCGATATTGATGCACGGGGAAGAGGTCGTGCCGGGGGTGATGCCGGAGGAGATAGCAGCCAGTGGGGCCACGACGGAGGTTCCGGAAGACGGCAAGCAGTATCAGCTGAAGATGACGAATCTGCATACGGGCGAGAGTCTGGATATTGTCTATCGGATAGGGAATACGTACGTTCCGGAGGCGTTGGAGAAGCTGAACTACTTTCTGCGTGACCACTATACGCAGGACGTGAGCAACTACGATCCTAAGGAATTCGATGTGCTGCATGCGATGATGGCGCGGCTGGGAAAGTTGGACAGCGCGATCGAGATTGTGTGTGGGTACAGGACTCCGGAGACGAATGCTGCGTTGCGGCAGAACTCGCCGCAGACCGGGGTGGCGGAGCATAGCCAGCATATGGAAGGGCATGCGATCGATCTTCGCGTGCCGGGCGTTACCACGGCGAGGGTGAGGGATGCGGCGCTTTCGCTGCAGGCCGGTGGGGTGGGGTATTACCCGGTGAGCCAGTTTGTGCATGTGGATGTGGGGCCGGTGCGGGAGTGGGTGTTTGGGTCAAAGCAACGGCGCCAGATTGTGGCGCGGACGCGGCGGGTTCATTCGAGCCATAGCTCAGGGACGGTTGCCGGGCAGTAGTGGTGCTTACCCCCCATCCCCCCAAAAGTTTGCAAAGTCCTATAAACAAATGATTTAGGCTTGGACCTCTGTGTAGATCAGTGCTGTACGTGGACATCCGGCGCTCGAGGCTGACCTTACCTTGTTCTCTTTCAGGTAGCGGAATGTCAAGTGGCGGGAGGTTGCTTATACTCCCGGCATGGAGTCTCTTCGGCGGCGGCTCACGGGGGCGTGTTGGGGTTTGGCGACGGCGCGGGCGATTGCTGAGGAGATCGGCGGGGATAAGGCTGGGGTTCGGGCTCTGGTGCGGGAGCTCTTTGGTGAAGATGTCGAGGTAAGGAAGCGGGCGGCGGATGTGGCTCGGCGGATTACTGAGAGGGATGGGCGTCTGTTAGAGCGGTATGCGGATGAGTTGGCAGGGTTGCTGGAGACCCTGCCGGTTGAGGAGTCGCGGACGCGATGGCATCTTGGGTTGGTGGTGCCGCGGGTCGCGCATACCCGGATGCAGCGGTTGCGGGCGGCTCGGACGATGTCGCTGCTGGCTGAGGATGAGAGCAACGTGGTGCGATGTTCGGCGGTGGAGGGACTTGGGTTGCTCGCGGTACTGGAGCCTTCGCTAAGGGATGAGGCGGAGGAGATGGTAGAGAGGTATTTGCGGGAGGGGACGACCAAGGCAATGAAGAGCAGGGCTCGGGGAGTGAGTAGGGTCTTGATGAAAGGTGTGCGCGAGAAAAGATGACATCAGCTAATTTTCTGATCGTTTGCGACGTGAGTTGCTATCGGATACTCCGCTCG
Source organism: uncultured Acidobacteriaceae bacterium (assembly GCA_963791735.1). Classification (GTDB taxonomy): domain Bacteria; phylum Acidobacteriota; class Terriglobia; order Terriglobales; family Acidobacteriaceae; genus Edaphobacter. The sequence continues at coordinate 789,128 of CAWBTR010000001.1, forward strand.
ATTGCTGGGTTGCTGGATTATGGCATTTGCGGAGAGCTTGTTCGAAGCATCTTCGCGGTCCATGTTGCACCGGGTAAGCCGCAGGAGGAAAGAGCTTTCAGCTCCTTCTCCACGTCGTACTCGACCCTCCGGATCGATGGCGTGCTGTCTTCGAGGAGGAGATAGGATGCGCGGGGATCGCCATCGTAGGAGAGGCCAACGCTGCCGCTGTTGATCAGGAGTTGCAGGTTGCCGTCAACGCTGCGAATGCAAGGGCGGTGCGTGTGACCGAAGGCGACGATCGGCTTGCCGAGTGAACCGTATAGGGCGTTCAGCTCGGCGTCGGTGGATTCTAATGCGGGTGCTCGCCAACAACTGTTGGGAGTGGCATGGACCAGGGCAAAGGGCTCCTGGATCTTCACGCTCGGCAATTCGCGCAACCATGCTAGTCTCTCGTCTCCGAGCGCTTCGCGGGTCGCGGTGGCTATCTGGCGGATCGCTGCCCAGAGTGCGGGAGGAGCCGATGACTTGCTTGCAAAATCTTCGAGAGAAGCAGGTCGAATGAGCATCTCGTCCGTGTTGCCCAGGACGCCTTGCCAGCCGAGATCACGAATGCGATCGATGATCTCTGCGGGACTGGATCCCGCATCGGCCAAGTCGCCGCCGTGAAGCACCAAATCTGGAGATGCTTGCCGGATATCGGCTAGCACGGCGTCGAAGGCGGTGAGATTTCCGTGAATGTCGGATAGGACCGCGATGCGCATGAGGGTACTCTGATTATGTCCGAAGAGAAGGCCGGCCCAAAGACCCATTTTCTTTGCGTGCGAATTCAGGGGCCTGAAGGCCGCTGCTCCCTCCGAGTCGCGCTTTGCGCGATTTGGATCTGCTCTTTCCGGGTTAGCGCTTTTCGCGATGGGAGGCTTCGACTAACGAAGATGAGACGATGGAGGATCGGTAAGGTCTGCTCTGTTCGCGGAGGAATGGGCATAGGCGGGTGCGGAGATCGCCAGACCTGCGCGAATGGGATTTTGTTCGATGTAGTTTTTGTATGCTTGAAATTTTTCTGACGTGAGAATTTGGGACTCGTTGAAGCTCTTCGTCCATACGTCCAGTTTGCTTTTGAGACGAAAAGAGAATCCGCCTTTGATAAATTGCATAGATTTTTCGAGGGAAACATCGGGCGAAGGCGTAAGAATGGCGTGGAGGTGGTCGGGCATGATGACGAAGGCGTGAAGTTGATAGCGACCCTGGTCACGGTAGTCGGCGAGGGTATTGAGGAGGAGGTCGGCGTTGGCTGCAACCTGGAAGAGGCGCCGGCGGTTGACGGTAGCGGTCGTGACAAAGTAAGTACGGAGCTCTTGAGGCGCAGGGAGCGACATACTCGAAGGATAGAGGAAAGACCCGGGGCTAAAGCCCCATTTTCTTTGCGTACGAATTCAGGGGCCTGAAGGCCCCTGCTCCCTCCGGGTTCGCGCTTCGCTCGAAGGGAATCTTCGCTTCGAAGACTGTTTTGTACGCGGAGGAAGAGAATAAATGAGTCCTCGGTCGTGTTCGCATTATCGGAGTTGGGAGCTTGCAGGCTTCTTTACCTGTTCTGGGTTCTGGGCATCTCGGGAAGATAAGAAAGGCCGCCATTGCTGGCGGCCTTTCTTGTTGGCTTGGAGCGAAGCGCGTGTGCTGTGCGCAATGCTTAGTCGCCAGCGACGGTCTCTTCGACTTCGGCCTTGGCGATGGGGGCGGCGGGTTTGATTTCGCCGAGGGAGATGAAGCCGGGTTGCTCGACTTCGCCTAGCACTTCCTTGCGGTAGAGCTTGGCCATGCGGGCGTTTTCGGCGTCCTGCTTGATCTTTGCATCGCGGGCGCGGATCTTTTCTTCGCGGGAGTTCTTCGCGATACCGGACTTGTCGAAGGTGTCGTTGGCGGCGGCGTTGACGTGCGCGTCGTTGAGGACGAGATCGTACTTGGCTTCTTTCTCAAGGCCGACCTTTTTGCCGCCGGCGAAGATCTCGTGACGGCCATGCTCCTCGTACCACTTGGTGAGGGTCGAGGTCATGTGCATCTTCTCGATGATGTTGCGCCAGCCTACGCCGGTGTTGTAGGCACAGAAGCTGATCTCACCCTCTTGTGTGGCGTAGGGGATGATGCACTGCTCGGTGCGGCGGAAGTCGTAGTTGAAGAGATCCTGGAACCACATGCCGGCGATGAATAGGAAGTTCCAGCGGTCGCCACGGCGTTGCTTGATGTCTTCCATCGTGCGGTCCGCGGTGACTTTGCCGTAGCTTCTGCCGGTGGCGCCGAAGCTCTTGTCGAACTTCTGCAGAAGGTCCTCGATCTTGAAGTGGGTCGGGGCAGCCTCGGGCTTGTAGTTGCGGAGAAGCGCGAGGGTGACGCCGATGATGGAGAGCCACTTGCCGCGGGCGGCGTCGTTGATGCGGGCGACGTCCTTGGCGAGGCGGTCGGCGTTGATGAACGCGGTGACGGGAACGGCTTCCTTGGTCTCCTTGTCGATCATGAGTGCCATGGAGATGCCGCAGTTCGGATGGCAGCCGCAGGAGAGCTGGCCCCAGTCGCGGTCAGGTCCGTGGACGAGGTCGGCCCAGTCGGAGAAGGTGGACATGAAGGAGATGGGGAACCAGTCGCGGGTGGGCTCGCCGAGGCCGGTCTGATTTTTCACATCATGTGCCAAGTGAGAAAGCGTGTAGCGCTGCGCGTGACGGCGCTCGTCGGAGATATCTTCGTCGCGGCCGGTGAAGCTGACGGGCTGGAAGGAGAGGAAGTTGATCTTCTTCGGGTTGTCGAGGGCGAACTCGATGATGCGGCCAACCTGCTCGTTGTTAATGCCGTTGACGATGGTGGTGACGGGAACGATGTCGACGCCGGCTTCGTGGAGGTTGTGGATGGCCTGGAGTTTTACGTCGAATGCGTTGCCGACTTTGCGGTGCGAGTTGGCTGCGTTGCCGATGCCGTCGAACTGCAGGTAGGCGTAACGGAGGCCGGCTTCGGCGGCGGCCTTCGAGAACTCCTTGGACTTGGCGAACTCGATGCCGTTGGTCGCGGCCTGGACGGAGGTGTATCCGACCTTGCGAGCGTAGGAGACGGCGTCGAGGAAGTACGGGCTGAGCGTGGGCTCGCCGCCTGAGAACTGCACGGACATCTGACGCTGGGGTTTGATGGTGACCGCGTTGTCGAGCATGGTCTTGATCTCGTCCCAAGTGAGTTCGTGGACGAAGCCGACTTGATTGGCGTCCATGAAGCAGGGATCGCACATCATGTTGCAGCGGTTGGTGAGGTCGATGGTCAACACCGAGCCGCGGCCATGTGTAACCGTCGAGGTGCCGTGGTTGTGGAGTTTTTCGTCGTTGTGGGCGCGGATGTCGCGGCCCGGGAAGACCTCTTCGAGGTGACGGAAGAAGGCGGTGTCGATGGACATCACGTCTTCAAAGTGGCCGTGAGTGGGACAGTCCTTGACCATGAGGATCTGGCCGTCGCGCTCGATGATCTGAGCTTTGATCTCGCCGACTTTTTCGTTGAGCAGAATCTCGTGGGGGAGTTTGCCGTCGACGATCTGCTGACGGATCTCAGGGATGCACTTGGGGCAGAGGGAGTCTGTGGTGCGGGGCCAGCCGAGAGGCGGCTTCTCTTTCTGGTAGCTCTTGAGCAGGGGCTTGTCGCTCCACCGGGGGGTGAAGCTTGCGTTAGGGCTGAACGAGTTCAGTTTGTTGAATACTGCCCAGCCTGCTTTGGCTCCGTAGGTGAGAGACTTTTCGAAAAGTTTTGCCTTCGGCATTGATGTGTCTCCTAAATTTTTGGCTACTGAATGTCGGTGCAAGGGTATGTTCCCGGTTGAAAGCTATCTGTCGTCCTTGTAAGAAGATGCGACGGCGATACCCTTCGATTCACACACCCAAGAGTACGCACATGAAACACCATATCGAAGCGTCCGGAATCGAATGGCGAGAATTTGCATTAAACGGTGACGGTGGGAGGTGAGTGGGACAGGATTTCTTGCCCTCGCGTTGTCTAGGTCCCAGCTGCGGCGTTGCTGGCGGCGACGTTGTTGAGGATGCGCTGCACGAAGATGATACGGATGTGGACGCGGCTGGCGACATCGGGCAGGAACTCGTTCACGAGATTGTTGATGGGGTCGAGGGCGTAGCCGGTGAAGATGCGTTTGACGGTTGATGGTCCATCCGGGTGAATGCCGGGGACGTAGAAGTTCGCCAGCTCGGCACCGATGGGGTAGTTCAGCAGCGTGGCGTAGTTGGGAATCGATTTGCCGCTGTCACTCCGCGAGATGACGGTGCGAGAGATGGAATAGACGAGGCGCTTTTTAAAAGGGGCATTCGGCTTCCGGAAGTAGCGCGGGTCCTGACTGGCGATGACTGGAATCGCAAAGGCCCCGAAGAACTGGCCTGTTGCGTCCTGCAGGAGGCTGACTCCGACGGTCTTGCCGAAGCCTTTGAGGCCGGGACCGTAAGCGGTGTGGGAGTTGGCCCCGATGGTGATGGCAGAGATGCCGAGGATGGTGCCGAAGTTGGCGGGATCGGTGAGGTCGTGGAGCGCAAGGTAGCCCTTTTGCTGCCAGGTCATGGGAATGACGATGTTGGTGGTGAGGAAACGCTGGTAAGGGTAGATGAGTTCGGTGCAGGGCTTGCGTACCTGATCGTAACGACTGGGGTCAACGTAAACCACTTTCATGGCGCTGAAGACGCCGCATGTGTGGGCGCCGTCCCCGGTTGCTTTGAAGGAGGCTTCGGCTACGACGACTACGCTCTCCGGTTGGGCTTGCACGGGATCGGGCGCATCGGGGAGGTCGGTCGAGGTGGAAGCGGGCAGAGAGGCGGGCGTCTCGGGGACCGTGGGCGGTTGTGTCTGCGCGAATGCAGTCATCGCAGACAGAAGCAGGCCCGTTGTCAGCCACCGACGCATTCGGAAAGACCCCTCTCGCTTAGATTCCATACTACGCGGAGGACACTTACGGTTGCGGCTGCTTCTTCTTGAGGTGAAGTTCTACCAGGGCATCGATGATGAACTCGTTGACGACATATCCGACGGCGGAACCGCCCAAGGAGGTGCCGAGAGTCTCCGCTACCTGAGTGCCGGTTGTGTTGATGCTTGGATAGTAGACGATGGTGAGAGCGGAGCCTGCGGCGTTGCCGGCGATCAGCGAGAAGTTGGGCGCCAAATGACCGTTGTCATTTCTGGTGATGATGGTGCGGGTGCCAGCGTAGACGAGCCGCTTGAAGAAGGGGTGGCCCCGGCCCATGACGTAGTAGCGGGGGTCTTGATGAAAGAGGGGGGCGAACAAGGATTCGCTGAAGATGCCCTCGGAGACGCCGCGGGCGACGGCAGCGCCGAAACGCTGGCCGAAAGCCGTACTGTTCGTTCCATAGTTGGGACTGCCGTTTGTCACCTGTTCGTATCCCGCAGAAAAGACCCATCCGAGGGCGGAGAAGAGAGATACCGAGTCTTTGATGCCGCCCACAACCTTCTCGTGCACGGTCATCGGGTCCGTGATTTCACCCGGTTGAATGACCATCTGAAGATGGCCGGCATGCTTCGGGGTTGACGCAGCCGGCGTTTGGTCGGAGGAGGGGGCGGCGTCGGGGTCAGCCGCGTTGCTTGTGGCGTCTGTCACGTTGCTCGAGCTGCTGAAGAGAGCGCCTGGTGAATCGGGCAGATCGGGATGGGCGTTAGAGGCGATGGCACCGGTGGGTGTATTGGTGAGGGTTGTCTGAGCCGTTGCGAACGGCGCGATTGCAACCAGCAAGGCAAATGCCGCGCCGAGGTTGCGATGAATTGGCTGTGTGTGAAGGGGCCCGTGATTGCGTATTGTGCTCAAAAGATCACCTCGCTGATTTACGGTTACGCACCTGTCAGGCAACGGAGGCGGCAAAGGCCCTCAACGCCACGTTTTTTCAATGAAGAGGTAAGTATATGCACATCTTATTACGTTTCGGACGTATATAGGATGCAGCAAGTTGCCTGATGTGTTCATGATGCAGGGATTTATCTCTGACTCGCCAGCATTTTTTTAGAGGGTCGGCTGGTATTTTTTGCAGGGAATCATTGATCGTTACCACATGGGCACGCGGGCGGAATCGCCTGGGATGGACATTGACCGTGAGTTTTTGAGGTCATCTAATCAATGGTGGAGAGGTGTGTGTATGGCGACTGAAGAGCCGAAGCGACCGTGGGAGCAGCAGTTGCGAGACGCTGCGGCGCATCTGGAGACAGACCTGCGAAATGTCGTGAAGTACATCAACGATGAGGTGGTGCCAGATGTCCGGCGGAATGGGTCCGAGGCTCTGCGGGCCGCTGCTGCTGAGTTGCACAGGCTGGCGCAGCGGATGGACGAGCATGCGCGCAGGACATCGGCGCCGCCTCCACCGAAGAACGCCCCGAAGCCGTGATGTCCCGCCGGATTGTCTCCGCTACGATGCTGTCGGCGTTCGCGCTGATGGCAGGTGGTTGTCATCGGGAGACGACTCGGGCTTATCAGCCTCCGCCACCGCCGGCGACGAGAACGGCTGCGAATCATAACGGCACGAGTGCGCGATCGGATGAGTCGAGTACGGCTTCTACTACAGTTCCCTCGCCTGCACCGGTCCCGAATAGTTTTGGGAAACCCATCTCGACTGAGATTGGACTGGCGAGCTGGTATGGGCCGCCCTATGCCGGGCGGAAGGGCGCCGATGGCACCGTATATGACCAGAATGCGATGACCGCTGCGCACCTGACGCTGCCGATGGGAACGATGGTGCGAGTGACGAATCTGACCAACAACGAATCGGTTGTGGTGAAGATTACGGATCGGGGGCCATTTGTCCGCGGACGGATTATCGATCTCTCGTTGGCTGCCGCAAAGGCTACGGGAGTGTATCGCGCAGGGGTGGCGAAGGTGAAGGTGGAGGCGTTCGCCACGCCGGCTCGGGTGAATGCAGATCCGGGCGGACGATGGTGTGTGCAGATCGGGGCGTTTGCACGGGAGTCCGACGCGGTGAAGCTGAAGGAGGACCTGCTGCGCCGCTACACAACGGCCAAGGTGATCGAGTTCCCGGGACCGACGGGATATTGGGTGCGAGTGAATCCGAAGTTTCCGGATAAGAGGAATGCGACCGAGGTTGCCGATGGGATTCATCCGAAGGATCCGGCGGCGGAGCCTTATTTGATAAGGATGGATTAGGTCAGCTCAAAAAACTCAGGCGGTGAAAGAGAGCTCTCAGAGGTTTCAGGCAGTGATGCGTTTGTTGGTGCGGCGCTGGATCTCCTGCTGAAACTCGGCTGCGGCGCAGTGGTTTGAGCTGTGGGTGATCTTGACGCGATTGTCACCGAAGACGCGGGTCATGCGGCCACCCTGCATCGCCTGGATGGCCATGACCTCGTTGTACTGGATGGCCTTCGACGGCTGAAACCAGAAGCGCTGCGTGATCGCCATGGGGGTGAGGGTGATCGTCCCCGGCATCTGCATGACGCCGATGGCGATAGCGGCGATGAAGAGGAGCGCCATCCACCATGGGACCGGCTGCTTCTGCGTGCTCAGCATGTAGATGAAGAAGAGGATATAGGCGGGCAGAGCGATGGCGCGGGCCCAGGCGAAGAGGGGCTTGATGCGGAAGGCGAGGCCGTCAGGTGTTTGGACCACGGAGCCTTTGGTCAGGCGGCTGCCGTACAAGAGAATAAATGCGAGACCAATGGCAATGGCGCGGAGCATGCGTGGATCGAGATGCATTGGGGTCTTTACCTTTACTTCGCTTTTCGTTATTTTCCAGGCGGCAGGGCAGGCGGTGGGTAGTAAGGGAGTTTCTGCTGCTCGAGGGTGGCACGCTTTACGCCGATGTCGTCGAAGAGCATGCTGGGGGCGATGACGGTCTGGGGGATAACGCCGAGCGAGTTCGAGATGTAGGGGTCGTTGCCGACAGCGACGATACCGGAGCGGAGGCTGCGGTTGTCGAGTTCATCAAAGACGGCTCCGCGGACGAGCTGGCGAGTGCCGTCAGCTTTTACACGGTAGAGAAGACGGGGAAGGAGCTCGCCGCCCAGGGTTTCGACGGCGTAGACGTCTTTGTTTTGCTCTTTTGCCATGGCGAGGAGACGTTTGTTGAGTTCGTCTTTTGATACAGGCTGATCAGCCTTGACGATGAGGACGCCGGAGCGCGAGTGGGGCGCCTGTGCCGGGGCGGCGCGTCCGTGGCCGTTGGAGGTGTCGAAGTCCTTGACGGGTTCGCGGCCGATGAGGAAGTTTTCGAGCTTGCCGTGGACGACCACGTCGACCGATTGTGCGGGCACGCCCTCGTCATCGATGGTGTAGGCGCCGAGGAGCGCTTTGCCGTTGAACTTCGTCTGAAGCGGGTCGTCGGTGACGTTGAAGATGTCGGGAAGGACGCGGGATTTATAGCTGGAGGAGTAGGCTCCGGTGGTGCGCGCGGTGGTACCCATCTCGGGGCGATCCGCTTCAACGTTGGGGATGAAGAGGCGGGTGAAGATATCGGCGGCGACGTCTCCGCTGACGAGGACGGGGCCGTGGTAGTCGTCTGCCGAGACGACAGGGGCGTTGCGCAGTTCCTCGAAGCTTTTGAGGTCTTCGATGGCGCGCTTGCGGAATGCGGAGGCGCTTTCCAGCTCTTTCGCGGTGGTGGCGACGGTGCCGTTATCGCGGCTGAGGCGCATGCCCTCGGCTGCCTGGCCGCCAACGCTGATGGCGCCGCTGTAGCCGGTGTAGCCCTCGCGGACCATCGTACCTTCGGTGTTGACGAGATAGCGGTTGAGAGCGACGGCGCGGATATTCGCGATGGAGTACTGGACGTGCTCGGCGATGGTCCTCAGGTCTGGGTCAGTGGCGAAGAGGCCGCTGGCTTCGATGATGCGGCGCTTCCACTCGTTGCGGTCGAGATCGAGGGTGACGAGCGGGGACACCTGGACGATGGGCTTGACCTGAGCGAAGTCATGCTGGGTCTGGGTGGACTGGAACTGTTTCAGCGCCGCCAGTTTGGCGGAGTAGGCACGGAGAGCGTTTTTGTAAGCTGAATCAGTCGCGGACCAGAAGGCGTATTGCAACGCCTGGGGGTTGTCGTCGGTCGGGGCAAGTTCGACGGTACCGTCGCCGCGACTGCTGCTGCTGTCGGTGACGTAGTCGCCGATGCGGACGGTAACGCGGACAATACGCTGATGGTTGGATACTTCCTGGGTAAGCGCACCATAGTTGGCAACGGCCTCGTACGTGTCGATGTCATCGAGACGGTACTCAATGAAGTACGGCCGCTGCATGCCGGACAGCGTGATGTCCTTCTCGCGGCTGAGCTCCTGCTGCATGGCGCGGAGGAGGGGGTCGTTTACCTGAGAGGCCGATTCGGCGGCTGCTCTATTTGTAACTGCCATGGTGCTAAATAGGACTGCGAAAGATAGAGTCGCGGCTAGAAGGTCGGCTATTTGTAACTTTTTATGAACTAAATTCATTACTGGCCTCCCTTTCCGCCGGTTGTTGCTGCGCCTGGTGGCGGGAGAATAGGTGGACGGGCCGTACCCTGAGCCTGGCGCTGGGTCTCGATTTCGCTGACCAGCATGGCGGGGGCGACGGCGCTAACGGGAATACTGCCGGATTCGGCGCCGCAGATACCGTTGAAGACGTCCTCGTGGTTGTCGGTAGCGAGGATGCGGTTGAGCGCAGCCTGCGGTGTGCCTACGATGCTGACGCCACGGACGAGTTCGTCAGGGCGGCCATCGACGTAGACGCGATAGACGACTAGAGGGATGACCTGGAAGGCTTGCGGTGAGCGGCGGGTGGTGACGGCGAAGCCCGAGGAGATGTCCTCAAAGTAGAGGCCGTAGGCTTTGCCCTGTTTCTTCGCTTCGGCTTTGAGCATCTCGCGGAGTTCGGCGTCGCTGACGGTTTTGGAAGAGGTGACGATGAGGTTGCCCTGGCGGCCGGTGGGCATGTGACCGACCTCGGCGCGGCCGTGGCCGTTGCTGGTAGAGAAGCTGGCAATGGGGAGGCGCGACATGAGGAAGGTGTCGAGGATTCCGTCCTTGATGAGGTCGACACGACGTGCGGGCTGGCCTTCGTCGTCGTAATCGTAGTGGCCGCTGAGGGAGACGCCGTCGAAGGTAGCGAGAGTGGGATCGTCGGATACGCTGAGGAAGGTGGGGAGAATCTGTTTGCCGAGAAGTTTAGTGAAGGTCTGGCCTTCGTCGTCGCCGCGCTGGCGCTGGCCTTCGAGGCGGTGGCCGAGGACCTCGTGAAAGAAGACTGCGGAGGCGCGACCGCTGAGAATGGCAGGGCCGTTGAATGGCTCGGTGACGGGGGCTTCGCGGAGGGCTTCGAGGTTTTTGGCCATCGCGACGGTCTTGTCAGTGAGGGTCTTCTGGTCTGGGAGGTGGGAGACGTCGTCGGCTTCGAAGGTCTCGGCGCGGAAGAGATCCATGCCATCGGCGGCGCGGGTGCGGGCTACGATGATGAGACGCGCGACGTGGTTGGGTGTAGCGACCTTGGCGCCCTCAGAGGAGACGAAGTAGTCGGTTTCGGTGGAGGCCTCGAGCGCGACATTGTTGAAGATGACGTCGGGATATTGCTTGAAGATGCCGGAGAGCGCGCGGAGGCGGTCCTCCCAGGCTGTACGATCGACGACCAGGGCGGGCGCGGCTGGCAGCAGGTCTGTTGCGGCCTTTTCGCCGGAGAAGTCGGGGGAAGAGTCCTCTTCCTTGGCGCGGACCTGCTGCTCGGTTTTGACTTTGAGATAGGCGTCGAGGGCTTTGCCGTAGCCGCGGTTTGTGGCGAACCAGAGGCTGCGGGCGAGGGCTTCTCCATCGTCGGTGAGGGGGAGGGGGACGGTGGTGAGGGCGCTGTTGCGATGGTCGCCATGGGTGTTGTCTTCGGCGGGAGTGCCAAGGCGGACCTGCACGTCGGCCATGCGCCGGCGGCTCTCGTTGGTGCCGATGATGGCGCCAAACTGCGCAGATATGGAGATGCTGTCGCCATCGGAGACAGCGTAGCTGAGGAAGTAGGGCTTGGGCTGCTGGGTGGCGTCAGTGGCGGTGTTGCCGAGGGAGACCATGGCGCGATGAAGCTCGGACTCCATGGTGTCGATCAGGACCGTTGTGGGGTTGGGCTCAGGATTTGTGGTTGCTGCTGCTGCAACGTGGCCGACCGAGGTCATCGCCACTACTACCAGACCGGCGAAACCGACGCCGGCAACTGCGACTCTTTGTCTCTTCATGGGAACGGGAACTCGTTTCGCCTGCAAAATACGCCTGTTGCCGAGTGTATCGGAAGTGCAGCCGGTCCGCAGGAGGCGGTACAGCTTTCGTTGCAGAAGGCTGATGTTTGGACGAGCGGGGTTGCTTTTGGTTGACAGGGGGCTAGCGCAAACTGGGGCGCCAGACACTAAGCCATACAGCGAGTACGACGAACTCGGCGAACAGGAGCGACTCCAGGAGCCCGAAGGTGCCGTGACCTGTGGCGTGTACGGCCAGGATCAGAAGGACCGCCAGAGTGGCCACCATGCCGATCAGCATTGCGTTTTGGCCATAGTGGGTCGGGGTTAGCGAGACCGGACGGCTGGAGGGGAGGTGACCGGCGACGCGGGTGGCGAAGTCGGCGGGGATATGTGGTTCGGGCACGGTCTCGAGGGCGCGGACGATGCGCTGATCGAGATGCTCGATCGCGGATTGCGACAGGTTCTGCTGGTTTATCTCTTGATTTACCGGGTTGTCGTGCATGTCGCTCTCCTCTCTTGCGTTGGACGTTCCTGAAGGGCTTCTCGTAGTTTTTTGCGGCCCCGATGGAGATGGGTTCGCACGGTTCCGAGCGGTATGCCGAGCGCGTAGGCGATCTGCTCGTAGGTGCGCTCCTCCTGATGATAGAGGACGAGGATGGTTCGTTCGACCTGGCTGAGGCGTTGGAGCTGCTCTTCGACGGACTGCTGGAATTCGCGCTCTTCTATTTGCTGCTCGGCATTGCGGTCGGGGTGGGGGAGACGGTCCTCCCAGCCGGAGGTGTCGTCGGAGAGGGAGATGTGGGTGCGGTCGTCGCGGCGGCGGCGCTTCCACTCGTCCTGGGCGACGTTGACGGCGATGCGGTAGAGGTAGGTGGTGATGAGGGACTCGCCGCGGAAGCTGGGGAGGGCGCGGTAGAGGCGGAGGAAGACGTCCTGGGCGAGGTCGTCGAGGTGCTCGCGGCTGCCGGTGAGGCGCAGAAGGGTGCGGAAGACCATGGATTGATGGTCGCGTACCAACTGCTCGAAGGTGAGATCCGTGTCCAAGCAGGGTTAGACCATAGGATGCTCCTAAAGTTTCACGCGGGCGAGTGAAACTTAAGAGGGGCTTGGGGGTCTAACGCGGGCAGAAAGAGGAGGTAGTGAAATGAACTTCATATATAGTCCGTTTGTTATACCGGTGGCAGGTTGTCTGGTCGCTATTGTGGCGATTGTTTCCGGTATCTGGTTAGATGGCCACAAGCGCCGGATCAAATCCGAGGAACGTATAGCAATGATTTCGCGCGGGGTACCGCTGGCCGAGATCGAGAGGGTGCTGGGCCCGGGTATCGAGGAAAAGCCACCCGTCAAAGACCCTCTACGGAGTTTGGGAAATGCTCGGCGTGCTGGGATTGTTCTGGTATCCGTTGGCGTAGGACTGATTCTGTTCTTTCTGGTGCTGACGGCGATCCTACATGTTCGCGAGGTGCTATCAGGGGCCGCAGCAGGACTGATTCCGCTGGCCATCGGGGTCGGCTTCTTTATTGACTACAACCTCCAGAAGCGCGAGTTGTCGCGCTTCGGGTTGGAGGTGGGTGCGGAGTTGCCCGGTGGCCCCTCACATCGATAATCCTGGTCTAACTCGTTCTCTGCATTTCGTGAGGGAGCGGCTTTGTGGCCCACGCGCCGACGAGTCCATATGAGATCGCTATCCCGCGCTTTGCGACTACCTCATTGCGCATGCGATCAGCCAAACTATCAATTTTCACTTGAGCAGCGGACGCAATATTCGCTTTTTCCAGCGTCGGCGCCAAGCTACGCAACGCCTCGGCCAGTAGTTTGTACACAGGACTGCCTTCTTCCCCAGAGACTAGGGTATCTATGCGCATCCTTGGCTCCGGCAAACCGCAATCGAGGAATAATGAATGCATCTCCAGCCCAAGATCGGGGCGGGCTCCGCTGCTGCGCAATCCTTCCGCGAGCCATCGTGCCGCCTCGTCGAAAACAGGAACGGCCGGCCAGGAGCGGCAGGCAGTCGAGTCGAGTTCCTGGAACGCCACTAAGCCACCTTCACGAAGGTATCTCATCATGTGTCTCAGACTTGTCGCAGGATCGTCCTGATACATGAGGACGAACCGGCCAATGATCGCGTCAAACGATCTGTCAAAGTGCATCGAAGCAGGATCGCCTACCTGGAAAGCAATGTTGGTAACGTTGTGACGAACTGCTCTTGTGCTGGCCCTCTCCACTGCCTCCGGAGATCGATCGACGCCAAGAACATGTCCTTGCGAGCCGACTAGATCGGCGGCCAAGAGACTTACGTCTCCGCTGCCGCTCCCCACATCAAGCACTCGCATCCCCGCTCTTAGTCCCGCGTCAGTAAGAAGCTGACGGGTATACGGTGCGAACACGGTGCCTTGAAAACTAAGACGATCCAATTCACGCGAAGAGTGGCCGAGAGCATAGTCGACCCTGGGGTTTGAGATTCCCGATTCCAGATTAGACACGTATGCAATCTCCTTTAAGATCAATGAGTTTTATTCCTCAGTTGTGAATGTTGGGGCCCCGAACAAACCGTTCTCCGGTTGGGAACGGCTGCGCTGCTACGGAAGGTAGATTAGCCAAATGGTATTTGCCATTTGTCACACGTTTGTAACCGCTGCGTCTTTTTTTACCTATTGGTCAATTCGAATGAAGAACCAGTAAGTAGAATGACCCGTAGCAAAAAACGCTACTCGGAAAGAATCCGCTGACCGGCTATCAGAACTGCGAGTCGTCGTTCCCGGAAAACGGGCCTTTCGGTGAGCAGTATCCTCAGAATTCAAAAATGACCATTCCTTGTTTTGCTCTCTTGCAGAGATTCATGCACACTGGCTTCACTGTTTGTGGAGTCTCTGATTGATGAGCTTTCGTGCGGTTCTGCTTCTGGTCGCCTTATTCGCGCTTCTGATGATGATCGGCCGGGTGCAGAGAACGACGCCGACCGAGGCTCTGGCTCTGCGGAACGCGGCGCTGAATCGAACCGCCTACAACCTGCCGCCAGACAAGCTGACGACGGCTCAAGAGCTGTTTCGTCTGCGAACGACGCTGCATTTTGCGGGTGAGGGTTGGGGGATTCTGCAGCTTGTGCTGCTCCTTGCGTTGGGTGTGCCGGCGCGGATGCGGGATGCTGCTGAGAAACTGACGAACAACCGTTGGGGCCAATGCTTTGCCTTCACGTTTCTTCTTCTTCTGGCGATCACCCTGCTGGATCTTCCGCTGAGGGTCTATGGCCACCACGCGGCGTTGGCCTATGGGCTTTCGGTGCAGGGATGGGGGAGCTGGCTCTGGGACCAGACGAAGAGTTTTTGGCTAACGTGGTTCGTCGGCGCATTGCTGGTGATGGTGTTGTTCTGGGTGATCCGCCGGTCGCCAAAGCACTGGTGGTTCTGGTTCTGGATTCCTACGATGGCGGGGGTGCTGTTCGGTGTCTTTATCTCGCCGATTGTTGTTGATCCGTTGTTCAACAAGTTTGAGCCGCTTGAGCAGCGCAATCCTGCACTGGTGGCGCAGTTGGAGAAGGTGGTGGCTCGCAGCGGCGTGAGCCTGCCGCCAGACCGGATGTTCTTCATGCAAGCTAGCCAGAAGGTGACGAGCCTGAATGCATATGTAACGGGATTTGGGCCTTCGAAGCGGCTGGTGCTGTGGGATACGACGATTGCGGCGGCGACTCCGGATGAATTGTCCGGCATCTTCGGGCATGAGCTGGGTCATTATGCGTTGCACCATATTGCGCTGGGCCTGGTGTTCACCGCGGTGCTGATGCTGGTTGGGTTCTTTGTGGGGCAACACTCGACACAATGGCTGCTGCGCCGGTATGGAGCGCGGTGGCGTATCCGCTCGCAGAACGACTGGGCCTGCCTGGCGGTGCTTGTGGTGGTGCTAAACGTTTTGAACTTCATCTCGGAGCCGCTTGAGAATGGGTTCAGCCGGGCAATTGAACACAACGCGGACGTGTATGGGCAGGAGGCCATTCACGGTATCGTTGCCGATCCGCAGACCACGACGCAGCAGGGGTTTCAGCGGCTGGGCGAGACATCACTGGACGATCCGACGCCGCATCCCTTCGTCGACTTCTGGACTTCGAGTCATCCCTCGACTGCGAGCCGCGCTGCGTTCGCCGCAGCTTACAACCCGTGGGCAGCCGGACAGCATCCGAAATACTTTTGACCATGAAGATAAAGCAAAGTCCTCCCCCCTCTTCCGACTGCCTCTTTTGCAAGATCGTCTCCGGCACCATACCAGCTAACCGTGTCTACGAAGACGAATTATGCATCGGTTTCCCCGACATCAATCCGCAGGCACCCACGCACATTCTGATCATTCCCAAGCAGCACATCACTTCAACAGCGAAGGCGCTGGCCGAAGATACGGGGTTGATGGGTCATCTAATGGCTGCAGCCGCAGAGATTGCGCGCAAAGAGAAACTGGACCGCGGTTATCGGATTGTGGTGAATACGGGAGATGATGGCGGGCAGACGGTGAGCCATCTGCACCTGCACCTGCTCGGCGGCAGACATATGAACTGGCCTCCGGGTTAGGACGACGCGACAGCCAATTCAAAATGAGAAAGGCCCGATAGAGTTTCTACCGGGCCTTTGTGTATGGATTCGAGCCTGAAAAAGCGGCGCGATCAACCGATGATCTCTACTGGTTGTAGTTGGGCTCTTCTTCCTGCTCTATGCCGTAGCGGCGGAGGAGGTTGGGCAGGTTCTGTGAGAAGGCGGCGCGCGGCATTACCGTGTCGCAGCCTGCTTCGACGGCCTTGGCTTTGAGATCTCCCTGCAGGTGCGACAGGAAACCAATGATGGAGGTGCTGCGCTTGAGCTTGGCCTTAAGCTTGGGAATCAGCGTAAGGGGCTTGGCGTTTGCATTGTTGAGGTCGAAGACGATGAGTCCTGGCCGATCTTCCTCTTCGCCGGCCGTGAGCGCAGTGATGGCGTCCTTCTCATTCTTGACGAAGGCGACCTTGACGCCGAGTTTGCGGGCGGTCTCCTGAATCTTCGCGATGAAGAAGAGGTCTTCGATGAAGAAGAAGATTTTTGTGGGTGCATCTTCAGGGATGGGAATGGCACGGCCCTGCGAGTAATCGATGGGCTGGGAGTCGCTCTGGTAGCTGCGTCCGCCGCCATGGCCGTTGCTTCGGCCCTGGTAGTTGCCGTTGTGGGAGTCGATCGTGGAGGGCGGCGTGTCGGCGAAGTTGCCGTTGACGGCGCGATAGCTGTGGTCCATGGGGCCGACGAAGCTGCGAGGGCCACGTTGCTGCTTGCCGCCACCGCCCTTGCGTTTGAAGCCGCCAGCGCTATTGCCGGGCTGATGCGTGTCGCGGTCACGGTATCCCCGCCGTTGTTGCTGCCACTGGCGACATTCCCGGGATTCTCCTGGGAGCGCTGGCGGTCCCGGTCGCGGAACTTCTTCTTCCAGCGCTTGCCGCCGCCGGAAGAGGCACCGTTCTGCTGCTGGCCAGCGCCGGGCTGGAAGTTCTGCGGCTGAGACGGCTGGGCTGAGCCCTGGATGGAGGCGATGGGCTGCGCTGCACCCTGGTCGCCACCGGGTTGGGTGCCCTGCGAGGCGTCGGCACCTTTGTTCTTGCGCTTGCGGCGACGACGGCGGCTGCTTTTGGACTGCCCCATCCCGTGCTGCACGTTCTGTGAGGTGAATTGCGCCTCGCCGTCCTGCTGGCCGGGAGACATTGTCGAACCCTGGTGGGACTCTACCTCGGGTACATTCTGCTCTGAAGTCATGCTTCCACTTCCTATTGCTCTAGATCGCAATTAGCGGTTCACTCTCCCACGGCGCAATGGTCTCTTCGTCCCCGTGTTGACTACGGAGGAGGAACCAAACCGGTATTGCAGCGTCGGAGGAAACGGTCTCAAGTTGTACTCGAACGGACGTCTTCTATTGCTGTTGGCTGCGACCGAACCAGTAATTTACCGGCTACGCGCAGCCCGGAGCGCCTGACAGCGGCGATCCCTGATTTTCACCCTCTACCTGTTTGCGACAGAGTCCAACAAAATCCGGTCCACTGTAATCCTGTGTTTTTCGCTGCCAAACGTTTCTAACAGGAAACTTTCTGACAGCCACACAGCGATCGGCACCCACAGCCGGTTCACAAGGCAATTCTTAGGGTACGCGCAAAGAGAGGGATTGGCAAGAACTCTCTTCTACGACTTCCAGGTTACCTGGATTTGGGGAATATTTGTGACACGAAGGGCCGCTTCACGGAGCGGCCCTTCTGTTCCAAATGGCCAGTCACTGGCCTCCTGTAAGAGACTTCCGTTGAGGAAGTAGAACTCCGGGCTAATGGGCTGCACCATCTATCGAGTGCAGTCTCTACGAGCCGGGGGAACACCAACGACACACTGCGGATCCCCGCGGGCGTGTTGTTCATGCGGATAAAGAGCAATCCAATCGCCAAATGATTTGAGCATTTTCCGGGCCAAATTCGGGCACTTAGAGGATGGGAGTTTGAAAAACAGAAGAGTTCCTGGGAAGCGCTCCGTATTTTGGGAGGCTCGATTGGCTGGGAGCTCCTGGTGGCTCTGGATTGACCCTTGACGGGCTGGGTCCTATAATTTGATCTGTTCCGGCAGCTCTCTCGTTTTGCTGCCGATTTGCTGGTATGGGAGTCGGGTGGATCGAGGATAGACGGTGGGCGCGCGCTGCAGAGGGTGCGTAGATCCCGGATATCAGGGTTAAGCAGGGAACGGCTGAGAAAGCACGCGACGGTGCGCCTAAGGCCGGATGAGTCAGGACAATCCCCGAAGGAGTACCACACACCGCATGAATCGTACCTTAGTATTAGTCACCGCCCTTGCTGCGGGAATCACGTCCGCTGCTGGAGTGGCCCAGACTGCCGGTCCACAAGCACCGGCAACAGCCCCCGCTGCTGCAACCGCTCCCGCTACTGCCCCGGCCGGTGCCGCAGGACATGCTCCGGTCCCAGTCGTCCAGGCAAAGATTGCCGTGATCGAATATGAGCAGGCGGCTGCCGCGACGAATGAGGGTCAACGCGCACTGCAAGCGTTGCAGAAGAAGTATGAGCCGCAGAAAAATCAGTTGCAGGCTTTGCAGAGCGAGATTGAATCGCTGACCAAGCAATTGCAGAATGCGCCGGCAACGATGAGTGAGGAAGAACGCGCCTCTCGAGCCAGAACGATCGACACCAAGCAGAAGCAGTTCCAGCGCGATGGCGATGATGCTACGGCGGCCTTCAACAATGAGTTGCAGGAGACACTGGGCGGAGTTGCGAAGAAGCTTGGACCCATCGTGATCAAGTACGTGCAGGACAATGGCTACACTTTGCTTTTAGATAACACCGGACAGCAGGGCGGCCTTGCGGTGCTCTGGATGCAGCCGGGCACGACCGATATATCTCAGGCTGTGGTCGATGCCTACAACGCCTCTTCCGGAGTTGCGGCACCTGCTGTACCTTCGGCACCCTCGGCGTCGCGTCCGCGTCCTACTACTACTACCCCCAAGCCGGCAACGCCAAAGCAGTAGAAACTGCCTGGATTGGCTGTGATTTTGATGACTGCGGTGGGGCCTGCCATGCCGGCCTCTCCTTTGCATGACAGAACCGCAGATCCATGTGACGCCGTCAAACTAATTGAGTTGCAACGATCTCTCGAAGGAGTACCACAAATCGCATGAATCGCACCCTTATTCTTGTCTCCGCCCTTGGCGCGGGATTGATGACCGCAGCCGGAATGGCACAGACGCCCGCCGCCCCGGCACCAGCTCCTCCCGCATCACAGCCCGCTGCAGCGGCAGATGCGGCGCCTGTGACGCCACAAGCTATCCCTGCCAAGATCGCGCTGGTTGAGTTTGAGCGGGCTGTGTTCGCCACAAATGAAGGTCAGCGCGCTGTGCAGGATATTCAGGTGAAGTACAAACCGAAGAAGGACCAGATCGACACTCTTTCCAACGAGGTCGATTCGCTGAAGAAGCAGTTGCAGAGCGCACCGGCTACGCTGCCTGATGCAGAGCGCGCCACTCGTCTAAAGGCGATCGATGCGAAGGAGAAGCAGCTGAACCGTGACGCCGAGGAGGCTCAGACTGCCTACAACGCCGATCTGCAGGAGGCGTACGGCAAGATCGCGGCGAAGGTCTCTGCCACGTTGAAGAAGTACGTCAGCGACATGGGCTTTACGCTGCTGCTCGATGTCAGCAGCCAACAGAGCAACGTGATGTGGGCGAATCAGAGCACGGATGTGACGCAGGCTGTGGTGACGGCGTATAACACCTCTTCCGGCGTTGCCGCTCCGGTGCCGGTTGCACCGTCCGCACCGGCTGCAACCCATCACGCGACTACTCCTCAAAAACCAGCAGCGCCGAAGCCGTAGCTTTCGATTGGGCGATCGGGTGGAAACAACGAAGGAGAGGCAACCAGCCTCTCCTTCGTCTTTGTGGCCTGATTGACGTATCGCAAATACAGGGCGCTGTGGAAAAACTTGTGGATCGCAGGGGAAGAGAACGGCCGCAAGGTTGATTATTGCTGTTTTTTATCCAATCGGGCGGCGAGGTGCTACCTGCCTAACTACATGGAAATGCGTGAGTTGGTGAGGGCGCCCGTACATTTTCCCTCGTGTTTGTTCTCGGGTACCAGCAACTATAGCTATTTCAAGGGTTTCCACAGATCAGTGTTACGGTGAGATTACGATTTTGCGAATCCAAGCGCACAAAATTGCGAAATGGGGACGGAGTGGATAGCCGGAAAAACTTCCTTTTCGAATGTATATTTGCGGCAACTGACAGTATCGCCTCGCATTACGCAAAAAATTACTTTTGATTACTCCTCGCCTACCTTGAGAACTGCGAGGAAAGCCTCCTGCGGAATGTCGACCTTGCCGATTCGCTTCATGCGCTTCTTGCCTTCCTTCTGTTTTTCGAGGAGCTTGCGCTTGCGGCTGATGTCGCCACCGTAGCACTTGGCGATGACGTTTTTGCGGATTGCGGTGACGGTCTCGCGAGCAATGACCTTGCTGCCGATGGCGGCTTGAATGGCGACCTCGAACATCTGGCGCGGGATGAGTTCGCGCATCTTGGAGACGAGGGCTTTGCCACGGTCGTAGGCGAAGTCGCGGTGGATGATGATAGAGAGCGCGTCGACGGGTTCGCCTGAGACGAGGATGTCCATCTTGACCATGGGCGAGACCCATGTGCCGGCGAGGTGGTAGTCGAGTGAGGCGTAGCCGCGGGAGACGGACTTGAGGCGATCGTAGAAGTCGAGGACGATCTCGTTAAGGGGGAGCTCGTAGGTGAGCATGACGCGGGTCTCGGAGACGTACTCGAAGTTTTGCTGGCGGCCACGCTTGTCTTCGACAAGTTTGAGGATGCCGCCGACGTACTCTTCGTTGGTGAGTATCTTGGCGATGATGACCGGCTCTTCGATCTGCTCGATCTCGGAGGGGTCGGGCCAGCGGGACGGGTTGTCGACTTCGACGACGCTGCCGTCCGTAAGGGTGATGTTGTAACGCACGCCGGGTGCTGTGGTGATGAGGTCGAGGTCGTACTCGCGCTCGAGGCGCTCCTGGATGATTTCGAGATGGAGCAGACCGAGGAAGCCGCAACGAAAGCCGAAGCCGAGAGCAACGGAGGACTCGGGTTCGAAGGAGAAGGACGCGTCGTTGAGGCGGAGTTTTTCGAGCGCGTCGCGGAGCATGGCGTGCTCGTGCGAATCGACGGTATAGAGGCCGGCGAAGACCATGCTCTTGATATCTTCGAAGCCCGGGAGCGCTTCGGCGCAGGGGTTTTCGACTGAGGTGATGGTGTCGCCGACCTTGGTGTCGACTACATTTTTGATCGTTGCAACGAAGAAGCCGACTTCGCCGGCGGAGAGCTCGGTGAGTTCGACTGGCTTGGGGGTCATGACGCCCATGCTCTCTACGTCGAAGACCTTGCCGTTGGACATGACTTTGATCTTCATGCCCTTGCTGATCTTACCGTTGATGATGCGAGCGAGGACGATGACGCCTCTGTAGGGGTCGAACCAGCTATCGAAGATGAGGGCCTGGAGCGGGGCTTCGGGATCGCCTTCCGGAGGCGGAAGCAGCGTGACGACAGCTTCGAGGATGCTGGCCACGTTGAGGCCGGTCTTTGCGGAGACGGCGATGGCATCGTCCGCGGGAAGGCCAACGGATTTTTCAATCATCTCCTTGGTGCGTTCGATGTCGGCGCTGGGGAGGTCGATTTTGTTGATGATGGGGATGATCTCGAGACCGTTCGAGATGGCGAGATAGGCGTTGGCGAGCGTCTGGGCCTCAACGCCCTGCGATGCATCGACGACGAGGAGTGCGCCTTCACAAGAGGCTAGTGATCGCGAGACCTCGTAACTGAAGTCGACGTGGCCGGGGGTGTCGATAAGATTGAGCTGGTAGGTTTCGCCGTCGTGCGCTTTGTACATCATGCGGACGGTGTGGGCCTTGATGGTGATGCCGCGTTCGCGCTCAAGGTCCATGGCGTCGAGCACCTGTGCCTGCATTTCGCGCGCGGTCACTGAGCCGGTCAGCTCGAGGAGCCGGTCGGAGAGAGTGGACTTGCCATGGTCGATATGCGCGATGATCGCGAAGTTGCGGATGTGACTTGGATCCATTTTGTAGCTGGGTGGCCTCAGTATTCATGTTAACACTCGAACGACGACGCAGTGGAGATGAGGCGTGATGCCCAAGAGGGCCGGTGCGTGTTGTTGTTGATGCCTGCGAACAATTGTGTGATAGCGCATTTACGGGTTGGGAGTCATACAATGAGCGAGGATGATGGCTCGACTACTTTTAGAGAAGATGGTGCGGCGATGGGCACTTGTGGTGGGATGCGCGCCATTGGTCTTGCTTGCTGGCTGTCCCCAGAATCGAGCTGCTGCGCCAGGCAAAACTCCAACACAGGCTACGGCGCCGACGATCGCAGCGGGAGCGAGTGGAAGCGGAGGGCAGGCAGGGCAGTCTGCAGAGTCAGCTGCGCAGACTGCTGATGCTGCCGCGAAGGCCGCCAAGGTGCAACAACTTATAAACAAAGCTGAGACCGCGTATCGGAGCGGCGTGGATAACTATCGTGCGGGACATCTGGATGCGGCGCGTCTGGACTTTGACACTGCTGTCGATTTGATGCTGACCAGCGGCATGGATCTGAAGACGGACCCACAGCTGGCGGACGAGTTCGATCATCTGCTGAATGCTGTGAACTCGCTGGAGATGGCGGCGCTGAAAGAGGGCAATGGATTCTCGCCAGTGCTCGAGGCCGCTCCGCTGGATGCTGCGAATGAGGTTACGTTTCCAGCGAACGCTGCGTTGACTGCGAAGGTGGCGGCTGAGTTGAAGACGACGCAGTCCGACTTTCCTCTCGTAATCAATGACTATGTTGCAGGGTTCATCAGCTACTTCACGAACTCTCCTGCAGGTCACGCGCATCTGCTGCGCTCGCTGGAACGGGCTGGGAAGTACAAGGAGATGATCTCGAAAAACCTGCGCGACCAGGGTGTGCCACAGGATCTGATTTATCTCGCGGTGGCGGAGTCGGGGTTTCAGCCGCAGGCGCTGAATGCGCGCTCTGGTGCGGGAGGCATGTG
The DNA here is from genome assembly GCA_963791735.1 of uncultured Acidobacteriaceae bacterium. GTDB lineage: Bacteria > Acidobacteriota > Terriglobia > Terriglobales > Acidobacteriaceae > Edaphobacter. Next base: position 811,898 of record CAWBTR010000001.1, read on the forward strand.
GCAGTTTATGCCGACGGGCGCGTACGGCCTGGCGCGCAACGGGTGGTTCGATGAACGGTTCGATCCGCAGAAATCTTCGCTTGCGTATGCGAAGTACATGAAGATGTTGTACAACCAGTTCGGCGACTGGTATCTGGCCATGGCGGCATACGATTGGGGTCCGGGCAACGTACAGCGGGCGGTGATGCGGACGGGCTATGCGGACTTCTGGGAGTTGTACCGACGCAACGTTCTACCGGGAGAGACGAAGAACTATGTGCCGGGTATTATCGCTGCGATCATCATGGCGAAGAACCCGGAGCAGTATGGGCTGGACAAGATTGTGCCGGACTCAGCAGTCGTATCCGATACCGTGACTGTCGACTACGCGATCGATCTTCGCCTGGTAGCCGATGTAACCAACTCGTCGCTGCCGGAGATCGTTGCACTGAATCCGAGCCTCTTGCGTATGACTACGCCCCGCGATATGTCGTTTGACCTGCACATCCCCCCGGGGACACGAGATGTCTTTGAGACGCGCATCAAGGATATTCCTGAGGACAAGAGGAACAGCTGGCGCTTTCATGTTGTACGCAGCGGGGAGACGCTGGACGGCATCGCGACTGCACTTCACGTCCATGCAAACGATATCGCCAAGGCAAATGAATTGACTGCGGATAGTGGAGTAGACGCGGGAGATGAACTAGTGATTCCTGTCGCGACCGCTGCTGCGAACGCAGGTCCTCAGCGATACGCGGTGCATCGCGGGGACACGCTGATCACGGTTGCTGATCGCTTTGGGGTTTCGGTGGAGGAGTTGCGGCGATGGAATCATCTGTCGTCGAACGGGTTGAAACCGGGGAGCTCACTTGCGATCGCTGAACCGGTGAAGCTTGCACCAAGTGCTCGGGTGCATAGCAGGTCATCGCGAGCAAAGAGTAGCTCGCATACTGCTGCGCCCTCTGTTCATGAAGCTTCTACGCACACCAGCGCAAAACCCTCGACTTCAAAATCCAAACATCCTTCAACGACAACGCAGAAAAACCTGGCGTCGACGAAGAAAAATTTGCTGCCCAAAACGAATTCGAAAGCTGCCAGATGAGCTACCCCATGAAAAAGATTGCTTGCCTTCGGTGGCGCGTGGATGCATCCTGTTGCTAGAATTCGTGCCGGGATGTAAACGCGATTTTCTCTGCATCATACTTGTAAGACAGAAGCGGAGAGCGGTGTGAAGTACAAAGCAGCGAGAGGAAATGACGATGATGTTCGACGACACGATCAAACTTTACGCAACCTCAGCAGATGACAACCACCGCTTCGGTGACGAAGACGACCACGACGATATGCGCAACAGCTTCGAGGACGATGAAGAAGAAGAGGTAACGATGACTTCGGACGACGATGAAGAGCTCGACCTGGACGATGGGGCGCTACATGGAACTCATGCTGAGGATGCGACTATCTTTGCGTTGCCTCCCTCACCGGTTACCAGCTATGAGCCCGCAAGCAAGCCGTCAGAGCTGCCGGTGAAGAGCGTAGCCACGACAAGCGCCGCAAAGCCAAGCAACGGCTCGCCGGCTGCGACGAAGAAAGTCGCTGCCACTCCCGCGAAGAAGACTGCGGCACCAAAGAAGACGCCTGCGAAGAAGGTGGTTGCGGCGAAGAAGGCAAAGCCTGCGGCGAAGAAGAAAGTGAAAAAGGCAGCCAAGAAGAAGACCGTTGCCAAAAAAGTTCTGGCGAAGAAGACCGCTTCCAAGAAGAGTTCCGCCAAATCGAAATCTGCCGCGAAGAAGGTCAGTGCTCAACGCGGTGGTAAGGTCGCTTCTAAAAAGCGTCCGTTGAATAAGAGCACTAAAAAATTAACGAAGAGAGGTACTACCTTGGCAACTAAGAAAGCAGCAAAGAAAGCTCCAGCGAAGAAGGCAGCGAAGAAGGCTGCTCCTAAGAAGAAGGCCCCTGCAAAGAAGGCCGCAAAGAAGGCTGCAAAGAAGAAGTAATCACGCTTAAGGCAAGCAAATAGGCCCGGACTCCTCAATTGAGAGCCCGGGCCTTTTTGCGTCTGCTGGTATGGATTTACTTTTTGTTGGCTTCGATTTCGGCGAGGACGTCGGCGCTGTGGACGTTGGGATCGACCTTCTCCCAGACTTTGACGATCTTACCGCCCGGCGAGATGAGGAAGGTATCGCGCATGGCGAACTTCATGTCTCCCCGGCTCATAATGGGAACACCGTAGAGATCCACGACTTTGTGGTCGGGGTCGGCGAGCATTTTGAAGTTGAAGGTGTCCTTCGCGCACCAGGCCTTGTGGCTTTCGACAGTATCGAGACTGACACCGAGAACGACTGCGTTGAGGGCATGATACTTATCGAGGTCGCGCTGGAAGTTGTGGGCTTCGATGGTGCATCCCTGGGTCTGGTCCTTGGGGTAGAAGTAGAGAACAACCCACTTGCCTTTGAAGTCGCTGAGGCTGATGGGCTTGTCTTCCTGTGAGGGCAGAGTGAAGTTGGGGGCGGTGGCTCCAACCTGTGCTATGTCTGCCGCGGCTGCCGCATGGGCCTTGATGCCGAAGCCGCACGCTGCTACTACGCCGATGATGACTGCGATCCAAACTGCTTTGCGCATGGTGTTTCCCCTTTTATGAATCTGTTTTGGTAGACGAGCGTGGTCCGCGTAAGACGCAGACCTGAATGTGTGTCGCGCTGCAATTTTACCCCTGCGTCACATACGTTTACAGGTCGTTGACAATATCTTTACTTTCCGACGATGGCGATGCCGGCTTGATCTGCGGCGGTGATGATGGCTGCAGGATCGAAGAGGAGCGTCTTCCCTGCTTCGATAGCGAGGCAGGTGGCTCCCGCTGCTTGCATGGCATGAATGGTTGCGACACCGACGACTGGGACGTCGAAGCGCATGTCCTGATTAGGTTTGGCTACCTTGACGATGGTGAGGGAGCGGCGGAGGGTGGTTTCCGACCCGATGTCGAGGGTACGGAAGAGTTCGCCGGCGCGGGCGATGGTTGCGTCGGTGCCTTCCATGGCTTCGACGGCGACGCATGCCTGCGCGGCGATCACTACGGTCTGGCCGAGGTCGTAGGCGGCGATGGCCTGGGCTACGGTGCGGCCGTAGGCGATGTCCTTCTCTTCTTCTTCGTCCGGCGCACGACTGGTGAGGACGCCGGGCCTGGCGAGGAGGGGTTCGAGGTATTGCGTGGATGAGATGAGCTCGATGCCTTCGTCGCTGAGGACCTTGGCGACTGCGCCGAGGAGCATGTCGGTGTTGCGGGTGCGGAGGTTGAGGAGGAGCTTGGCGAGACGCCAGTCGGGACGGATGCTGGAGAAGATCTGCTTGTGCTTGACTTGACCCGCCATGACGGCGCGGGTGACGCCTTCGGCCTGGAATGTTTCGATGAGGCGGGAGAGCTCGCCGAGGGAGAGCCAGTGGACGTGGATGTTGGGGTCGGCGGCAGCGCGGGCGTTGATCTCCGGGTCGGTTTCCTCATTGATGGCTGCTACGACGACCTGGAGGCCGTGGGCGCGTGCTGCATCGAGCAGGAGGAAGGGAAAGCGGCCGTTGCCGGCGATCAGGCCTAGTTTCAACATTCGTTTTACTCTAGCTCAGTCCGCGGGAAGGGTGGGTGTTTCTGCGGGGAATCAAAGTCAAGAGCGGTGGCCGGACCAATCTGCTGTGGGAAAGTGCAGTCTTCGGGGTTTATAGGTTTTTGTGGTGTTTTGTGGTTGATTCTCGTATTGCGCTGATTCTATTTGGCTTGCGCCGATCTCTCACTGTAGTTCGGGACATAAATTGGTGCGCAAATCGTGGATAAATTGTGGTGAATTCGTGTTTTTTTGTGGACATACGATGGTGTTTTTGAGCGTGATCGTGTCCCATTTTCCTGTCTCAATTTCCGTTGGCCGAAATCGAGGGGCCCGGGTATGTGATCACTCTTTGATTCGCTCCCATACAAGTTTGTAGGTCGCATGGCTTCGGTCGATCGTGCCTCCCTTGCCGTCTTCGGAGGGAATCAGGAGGAGGCGATCGTTGCCCTGGAATTCGAACCAACGGACATTGTTGAGCCCGGCGCCATCTGGATAGGAATAGTTCTTGATGTGGTGAGTGATGGTTTGCGCTTTCGGATCGACCGTATAGGTGCCGTAGTAGGAGAAGTAACTGTCGAAGGCAGCAGCTTTCTCTTCGACAGTTCCGGAGCCCATTCCGTTCGCGAAGGGCCTGCGGTCACCTTTCACCGCGATCTGGACGCTCATCCAGCCAGACCGGTCGTACATGATCAGGCCGGTGGGATGGTCGTAGGGAACGTGACGAACAGGTGAGTTGCCCTCTACGGAGACCAGTCGCCAGGCGCCCAGAAGTCGGTTGGCGACGTCGTCCTGCGGCGACTGGGCTGAGACCGAGACACAGAACAGAATCAGTGAGAGTATGTGGAGTCGTTTCATGGAGGCCAAGTATATTCCAGCGTCGGAGCGGAGTGAGAGGAAGGGCGCTTCATCGGCCGGATGAGGGTATCAGCCATTTGAATAGTAGCGTCGCTGCGAAGGCTCCGGCGAATTCGGCGGCGACGAATGCGGGTGCGTCGACGGGGCGTATTCCGGCAAACGTGTTTGTGAAAGAGCGAGCGATGGTGACTGCGGGGTTTGCAAACGATGTGGATGCAGTGAACCAGTATGCGGCGGTGATGTAGGCGCCCACACCGAAGGGAATGGCGGCGGGGCGTTGCCGAGCGCAGCCCCATATCACTGCGAGCAGGCCGAAGGTTGCGACGAACTCGCTGAGGATCTGAGCGGGGCCGCTGCGAATGTGGGTTGAGGGTGAGAACAACGCTACGCCGAACATCAGGTGTGCGGCTCCGACTCCGGTCGAAGCTCCGGCAAGTTGCGCGACGATGTAGGTGGGAGTTTCGCGCCAGGCGATGCCACCCTGCCACGCGTCAGCGAGAGTGACGGCGGGATTGAGGTGTGCTCCGGAGATTGGGCCGAATGCGAGGATGATGGCGATCAGCGCGGCACCGGTTGCGATGGTGTTTGCGAGAAGTGCGATGGCGACGTTGCCTCCTGCGAGGCGCTCTCCCATGATTCCTGAGCCGACGACTGCGGCTAGGAGAAGGAGAGTGCCGACGAACTCGGCAACGATGCGGCGCGACAGAGAGGGCTTCATTGGCGGCCGATGCTGTCGATTTCGCGCTGGATTGCCATCTGCTCGAGTGTTGCCAGCGGAAGTGAGAGGAAGAGACCGATCCTGCGGTCGAGAACGGAGAAGGCGTCGCGGAAGGCTCGCTCGATCTCTTCCGGTGTGCCCTTGACGGCTGCAGGGTCGGGGATTCCCCAGTGGGCAGTCATGGGTTGTCCGGGCCAGAGCGGGCAGACTTCGTGGGCGGCGTTGTCGCAGACGGTGAAGACGAAGTTGATCGGAGGGGCGCCGGGGGCGGCGAACTCGTCCCAGGATTTGCTGCGCAAACCTTCTGTGGAGATTCCTGCGAGTTCGAGTTGCTTCAATGCCTCGGGCCGGACTTTTCCCGTGGGATGGCTGCCGGCGCTGTAGGCCTTGAATGCGCCTTTCGCCTTGTGGTTCAAGATCGCTTCCGCGAGGATGGAGCGCGCGGAGTTGCCGGTGCAGAGGAACAGCACCTGGTTGTGTGGCGAGGCAGTCATGACCTACTCGATTCTGTGGTGGGGCAGCAGTCGGGGCCACAGCAGGAGCTGATTGGTTTGGTGGCGCGGATGAAGGCGCTGACGAATTTTCCTTCGACCAGCGGCGCGATGTCGTCAACGGCTACGCCTGCTTCATCAAGGAAGTGTCTGGCGTCTTCGATGTTGTAGACGCGCGTGGGTTCGAGACCGATGTCAATAAATCCTGCGGCGTGGAGTTTGGCGCGGTAGTCCTGCTCTTCCAGCGCTCCGGCGATGCAACCGACCCAGAGGAGCATGCTCTGACGGACGGTGTCGGGCACCTCGCCGCGAACGACTACGTCAGAGACGGCGAAGCGGCCTCCGGGGCGTAAGACGCGAAAGGTTTCCTGCAAGACGCGGTCTTTGTCGGCGGAGAGGTTGATGACGCAGTTCGAGATCACTACGTCGACTGAATCGTTCGGCAACGGAATGCGTTCGATCTCTCCCTTTAGAAACTCGACGTTGGCGACGCCTGCCTGGCGCTGGTTCTCCCGAGCGAGGGCGAGCATGTCGTCGGTCATGTCGAGGCCGTAGGCTTTGCCGGTGGGACCGACGCGTTTTGCGGAGAGGAGCACGTCGATTCCGCCGCCGGAGCCGAGATCGAGTACGGTCTCACCGGGTTTCAGCTCAGTGAGCGCGGTGGGGTTGCCGCAGCCGAGTGAGGCGAGAACTGCCTTTTCGGGAAGTGACTCCTTCTCCGAGGCAGCGTACAGGTCTTTGGTGATGGGATCACAGCAGCGAAGCGCGGGATCGCAACAGGCCTGAGCTCCGGAAGTTGAAACGCTGCGAGCGACGGAGCCGTATTTTTCGCGAACTAGTGATTGTGTGTCCATGGTCAGCCACCTCGTCGTATTCGTTTAGGCAAATGTATTCTCGCTGGACATATCTGTCAAGGCGTATATCATAAATGAATGGCCAAAGCCCCTAAATCATTCGACCTGGTCCGATTGTTTGCCGCGCTTGCCGATCCAACACGTCTCAGGCTGCTGAATCTCATGAACGGCCGGGAAGTATGTGTCTGCTATTTCGTGGAGATTCTAAAAGAGGGCCAGCCAAAGATCTCCAGACACCTGGCTTATCTGCGAAACGCCGGAGTCGTCAGTGCGCGCCGGGAGGGCAAGTGGATGCACTACAGCATCGAATGGCCACAGGACGCCGCTGCCGCTTCGATTCTTAACGCTGCTTTGACAAGTCTCAAGTCTGACCGCGAGATGCAGGCCGACAGGGAGAAACTGAGCCGTGCGTGCTGCGAGCCTCAGCGCTTTGTCACGCTTCAGGGAGCCCCCATTCCAACGAGAGTTCTAAACGTGTAGCCTGTGATCCGGAAGAAGGTCTACGGGACAGAAAGATCTGCGCGATGTGTCAATCGATGTGTCAGTCGATGTGTCAGTCCGGGATTAGCTGCGGCCTGCTCGTTCTTGCGCTCTTTGCCTGCACGCGTCGCACGGATTCGCAGACGAATGCTGCGGCTGAAAGCGTGCCGTCTTTCGGTCTCCGCGTCTCTGTCGATGAAGTCAGCCTTACCTTCCACGCGGCCGATGTCCACGGCTTCCCGATCAACGACCTGAAACTCGATGAGCTGAGCCTTCTGGACAACGGCAAACCACCACGCAAAATCCTTGCCTTCCAGTCTCTGCAGAATTTTCCCATTCGCGCCGGCATCCTGATGGATACCAGCGACTCCATGGCAGAGACGCGCTCCCGCGACCGGGGAATTGCAATCAAATACGCTCAACAGCTGTTACGGCGACAGACCGACCAAGCCTTTGTCATCAATTTTGATCTCCTATCGAGGGTCGCCCAGCCCTGGACCAACGATCCGAATGCGCTTGCTGAGGGCATCCGCAACCGCAATGTCAGCGCGGGTGGAAGGGGCCGCAACGGCGGCACAGCTATCTTCGACACCATTTATGGAGCCTGTCTTAACCAGTTTGGCCACATCGATAACGCAGCCAGCGGAAACTTTATCCTGCTCTTCACCGATGGTGAAGATAATGCCAGCCATGCTCCCCTTAAGCTGGCCATCGATATCTGCCAGCGCACGAACACTGCCATCTACGCGTTTCATCCGGAGCCGAAATCGGGTTTCTCCGAAGGCTGGAAGATACTGTCGGAGCTGGCCTCGGAGACCGGCGGCCGGGTCTTCCACGATGACGACTCCGATGCAATGATCTACGACGACCTGCGCATGATCGAGGCGGATCTCCGCAATCAATATCGCCTCGTCTATAAACCGCCGGAGTTGAAACAGGATGGTTCATTCCACCGGGTCGAATTGAAGGCCCCGGAGCGCGTAGGCAGCATTAATATCCGCTCCGGCTACTACGCTCCCTCGCATTGACCCCGACTGGCACAGCCCCGGAATCGCGTGTACCAACAGGCCGTCGACGCCGTCGGACTCCGCATTTTCCATGCGCTACGTTTCTTTCGACTGCGCGTAGATCAGGTGATGCACTACTGTGTCTTTGACGATGTAAGTCTTCAGTCGTCGCGCCAGCTCGCTGTCCGCCTGGGTTTGCCGGTAATGTTGGCGCAGATGTTCCCCCCACGAATGCACGAGGAAGATTTCGAGGTAGCGGTCCGCAGCTTCGGTGTCCCGGTAGACTCCCCATCTGTAGGCACCATCGCGGCGGCGTATCCGGGCGTAGTGATGGATCGCTTCCACGAACTCCGCTTCCCTTTGCGGAATGACGGAATATTCCACCGTGACCAGCACAGGGCCTTGATGAAGGTCAGAGTCACCCTCTCTGACGACAACAGGCATACGCCAGTGGTTCCAGGGACTCAAATCCTCAGGTGCATCGGGAAGTTTGGCGAGGAGTGCGAGCACGGTTGTCGCGATGGTTCCAATGCCGGCTGAGACGAGAGCGATCCGGATGCCCGCTCGTTGAGCGACCGCGCCCCAGATAGCGCTGCCAAGAGCGAAGCTTCCCTGATAGACCAGGATGAAGACTGCGAGGACTCGCGCCCGTACCCAATCCGGGGCGAGGTTCTGGACCAGAGCGCTGATGAGAGAGATAAAGAGCACCCATGCCGCACCGCCGATCAACATTACGGGAGCGAGTGTGGCGAGTGTGTGTAAGGAACCGATCATGACGATCACAAGACCGAGGATCACAACGCCAGTAGAGACAATGATTTCCGTCGACCAGCGGGCGCGGGCCGGCTGCATGATAAGAGCACCGGCAATTGCGCCAACGCCGAAGGTTCCCAACAGGAGTCCATAGCCGATTGCGCTCTGATTCACGCTCCGGGCAACCGTCGGCAGCAGCGCAAAGAGGGGGCTTGAGAAAAACATGACTGCGCCGGTGCGAACCACTACGGTGAGAATCGCGGGCGAGTAGCGGACGTAGCGAATGGCGGCGACCGTGGCTCCAGTAAACGTCTCGGGTGGCGTGGTCCGCTTGCGAACAGGTCTTTTCCACTTTGCGACAACAAAAATGACTCCAAAGAACGTAAAAAAGTTCGTTAGAAATGCCACGGCAACGCCGGTGGCGGCGATGACTGCGCCCGCGAGCGCAGGTCCAATCGCTCGAGCGAGATTGAATTCGATTCCGTTGAGCGCGGATGCTGCCGGGAGGTCGTCGTTGGGGACTAATTCAGGCAGGATTGCACGCCACGATGGGGTTTCGAACGCGTCGCCCGCCGAGAGTGCAAACGTCAATATGAGCAGCAGCCAGGGCGACATGAATCCGCCGATGGTCACTACGCAGATGATCAGCGCTACTGCCGCCATCCATGATTCTGTGGAGAGAATCAGCTTGCGGCGGTCGAAGATATCTCCAGCCGAACCGGCGGGGAGTGCAAGCAGGAAATATGGCAGGGACGAAGCGGTTTGTATGAGTGCGACGTAGATCGGCCCAGCGTGGAGCGAGACCATCAGCCAGGCAGCACCGACACTCTGCATGAAAGTGCCGATATCGGAGGCAAGATTTGCGACCAACAGATTGCGGAAGGTTGACACGTGTAGTGGGCGCCACAGACTGGACGTGCCGCGGGGTGTCGATCCGTTTTCAGGAGTGGGTGTCAATTGGGTTGCCCCTGTGTTTCTTGACCGCCGTTAGGACTAACCGGTCGGGCGAGCGTCTCCTTGCCAGAGAATCAGTATGGTACCAATGCGGGGGAATGTCCGGCGTGGCTGATTGATCTTCATTTGCCAGAGGTGGTCTCGGCAGCCAGATGGATGGTGCGGCCGGTCTGGGCGGAGCGGCGGGCGGCGTCGAGGATGCGGACGACGGTGACATTGGTGTCGAGCGAGGTGAGGTCGTGCTCGGGTTTCAGCGTGCCCTGGAGGACGGCGGCGAGGTAGTTCATTGAGTTGTCGTGAGGCGCGGTGAGCGGGGGCGCGTCTTCGACGTGTTCGGCGGCTTCCCGGGAAGGCGGATGCGAAGCTTCGCTCCGGGTGCGGTGTGGAGGTAGAGGGTGTCGATGTAGCCGGTTGCTCCGTAGACCTCCATGTCCTTGCGATCGAAGGGCCAGTTCCACGAGCCTTGAATGATGGCTTGCGCGTGGGGGTAGGTGAGGATGATGGTGCTGTCGTCGTCGACCCTGGGATAGATCTGCGGTTTGATTTGCAGGGTGACGGCGGTGACGGTGAGGGGAAGCTGGCCGTGCATGATCCAGGTGGCGAGGTCGACTCCGTAGCAGCCGAAGTCGAAGAGGGCACCGCCGCCGTTTTGTTTGGGGTCGGTGAGCCAGGAGAGGAACTCGGGGCCGACGTTAATTTCTTTTGGGCCTTGATGGCCGTCGTGGATGACGAGCTTGCGGAGTTCGCCGATTTTGCCTTCGGCGAGCATGTTGGCGGCGGCGGTGTTGGAGTTGTACCAGGTGGTCTCGTAGTTGGTGAGGACGGGGACGTTGTATCTCTGGGCGATGCGCTGGATGGCGAGGGCGTCTTCGACGGTGGTGGCGAGAGGTTTTTCGACCATCGCGGCGATGTGGAGGGGTGCGGCCTGCTCGATGGCGGCGCGGTGGCCGAGGGTGGAGGTGTAGACGAGGATGGCCTGAGGGTGCGTGCTTTGCAGCATGGCTGCTTCGGTGGGGAAGAAGAGCGTTGCGGGAAGATGAGTGCGGTTGATGTACTGCTGGCGGAGGGTTGCGTCGGGTTCGGAGATGCCGACCAGTTGGATCTCGGGGTGGGCGGGGAGACTGTGGAGGAACCCGCCAACGTGGCCGTGGACGAGGCCGACGATTGCGACGCGGATGGGTGCGGTCTGTGCGATTGCCTGGTTTGGTGTGAGGGTGGAGGCGAGGATCGCGGAAGCAATGATCGGGGAAGCGAGGAGGAGTTTGCCGCGAAGCAGATTTTTCATGGCCTGATATCTCCTAAAACATGTGGGCCGAGTCTGGATTCTGTTGGTGCACCGGCGAAGATCGAGACTTGTGCTTGCCGGTTAGAATTCATCGGCTGGCGTCTGCCGGGGTGGGGCAGCCGGTGAAGGAGTCTTCGGAGCTGGCGGTGTGGGGTTGAGGTCGAGGCTCTTGTAGTTGAGGATGGTGTTGAACATCATGCGGAACTCTCCGATGTTCTGCCAGCGCCAGATTGGGTTGGTGGTGAACATGACGACTTCACCCTGACCGACTGAAGTTTTGACTATGGCGGCGCGGCCTTTGATTTCGTCGGGGCCGTTCATGAGGCCGCTGAGGACGGATTTTTCGCCGCCGGGGTAGCGCATGAGGACGTCGGCTTTGTTTTGGTCAGGGTCCATGCGGAAGAGAGGACCGTTGGCGTAGCGGACGGGGATGGTGGTGCCGGTGTAGCCGTAGAAGATGGGGTTGGTGGGTTTGGTGATCTCGGCGTCGACGATGGGGCCGGGAGCGTAGAAGCGCGACGTGGTGGTGCCTGAGTCGATGCGCGGGGTGATGCCGAAGTCGGGCGGTAGGAAGCTGGAGGTGCCGAGGGTGACGAGGAGGCCGCCCTGCTCGGTGAAGCGTTGCAGCTCGGCTACGCCTTGTGCGCCCATGCCGCCGGTGATGTCGTCGGAGGAGCCGTAGTCGCCGAGGAATTTGAACTTGTCTGTTTTGGTGTAGGCGAGAGGGATCTTGCCCTTGGGGATGTCGGTGACGAGGGCCTTGGCGGTGCGGGCCTGGTTGGGGATGAGGATGAGGTCGTAAGAGGAGCGGAGATCGCCTTTGAGTACGCGCTCTTTGAAGATGAGATCGTAGGGAACCTGGTATTGGTCGAAGGCGTAACGGACCCAGCCTACGTCCTGCGTGCCGCCCCAAGTGCTGTAGATCGCTACGCGCGGGAGTGCTGCTTCGTGGATGGCTACGGTGGGTTGGGCGGTGAGGGCGACTGCGTCGAGGCCTAGCTTTGTTGCTGCCGTTTTAAGATTGTCCAGCGCAGAGGCCGGGACGATGAAGGAGCCTGCCGGGATGGTGGTTGCGCCGGCTTTGAAGGAGGCTTCGGCGATTTTAATGTCCACGTCTTTGAGTTGATAGCGGAGGGTGATCATGTTGGGTGAGCCGTGGTCGGGGATGGCGTAGGCGACGGCGGTAGGTTGAGCGTCGATCTTTGAGGGCGGCATGTACTCGTTGACGGGCTCGACTGCGGCTTTGAGGACAGCGTCGTCGGTGGTGGGTTTGATGGTGGTGCGGGTCATGAGGCCCATGGTCCAGGCGCTGTCGTCGTAGGTGGTGAGTTCGGGGTCGGGGTCGACTTGTTTGCCGAGGAGGGTTTTGGCGAGGCGGCCGTAGGGTTGGTTGCACTTCACTATGAGTGAGCCTGCGGGATAGGTGCCGTCTTTGAGTTTGATTTCGGTGGTGGCGCGGCCTACTTCGATGCCCTGCATGCGGAGGATCTTGATGACGAAGGCTACGCGCGTCATGTCCTCTTGATCGCTGGGAAGGACAAAGGCGTAGGGTGGTTCAGTTTCGCCGGCGTGGATGGAGTTTTTGCTCTTGGTGTAGAAGTTTTCGAGGATGACCTGCGGGAAGGCGGAGGTGAGTTGGAGGGCGGTGAGGACTCCGGTTTCGGCATAGTTGGTGTTGTTGCGCATGGACCACATGACGTCTTTGTAGGGCGGGTTGGGGCGGTACCACTGGCGTTTGGTGACGTCGCCACCGGGACCACCGCCACCGCCTTTGAGTTCAGGCTTGGATTCGGGGATGAAGCGGTGCATGGTGGTGGCTCCGCCGTTGCCCATGATCTCGTACATGCGCATCATGCCGTTGTGGTTGGCGGACATGATGGCAACGTAGCCGGGAGACCAGCCGTCGACGTAGCCGTGGGTCCAAACGCCCGGCATGCCGTACTTGGTGAGCTGCGCCATTTCGAAGTTGGAGAACCAGGGGAGCTCGGCCCAGAGGATGGGATCGAAGAGAGTGTTCTGCGGGGCCTGGCCACTGTAGGTGTAGAGAAACCAGACGGACTCGTGGAGGTCGTGCATGATGGGCGGGTGCCATTCGAGATACCACTTGAGGAGGTTTTGGTTGGCGAGGCCGGCGTAGTTGATGTCGCGGTTGTCGTCGTGCTTGGTGTACTTGCCCCAGTAGGGGACACCGCCTTCGAAGGCAGCGTTGTCGTCGGTGACGTCGATGAGGTAACGGTTGTACCAGTCGATGCTGCGATCGCGGCCGTCGGGATCGGCTACGGGCATGATGGCGACGACGACTTCAGAGCGGATCTTCTGGATGAGCGGGGAGTCTTCGGTGGCGAGGCGATAGGCGAGTTCCATCAACATTTCAGGTGGGCCTAATTCTGCGCTGTGGAGGCCGCCGGAGAGGGTGTAGATGGGCTTGGTGTGGGCGATGATGTCTTTGGCCTGGTCGTCGGTGAGGCCGCGCGGGTCGGCTAATCTTGCGAGGTTTTTCTTATACGTGTCGAGGTTCTTGATGGAGTCTTCGGAGCCGACGAAGACGATGATGGAGTCGCGGCCTTCTTCAGTCTTGCCGATGTCAATGACTTTGACTCGAGGGGATTTTGCTGCGAGGGTGCGGTAGTACTTCTCTACGTCGGCGTAGTAGGTGAGTTTCTTGGGGGCGCCGATGTAGTAGCCGAGCACGTCTTTTGGCGAAGGCACGGTGGAGGATTTGGGAAGATGGTCGACCAGGGGGCTCATGAACTCGGGCTTTGTGGTCCATTGCTTGACCTGGGCGGCGTAGTCCGGGTCGTTGGTTTGTGTGTGTGCGGCGGGGGCTAGACACAGGACGGAGAGCAGGGCCAAGGGCAGGTACTTCACGTGCATGGATGGAACTCCTGGCGAAAACGAAATGGAGTGGAATGGCTTGGTGCGAGTTTACTTTATGAAGCCGCGTTTGCTGCTGGTGATGAAGTCTGCGAGATAAGCAACGTGCTCGCCTGCGGTTCCGGAGGCGATTGTCTCGCGGATAGCGGCGAGGGCGGCTGTGGTGTTGAGTTTGGAGGCGAGAAGCGTGCGGTAAGCGACACGGAGTTGCTTGATCTGTTCCGAGGTGAAGCCGCGGCGTTCCAGACCCACCTTGTTGAGGCCGTAGGAGTGGTTGTTGCGCTCGGCGGAGGTGAGGGAATAGGGCAGGACGTCCTGGGTAGCCATGGTGTTGCCGCCGATGTAGGCGTGTTTGCCGACGCGGCAGAACTGATGGACTGCGCTGAAGGCTCCGACGACGGCGTAGTCCTCTACATGGACGTGGCCGGCGAGGGTGGCGGCGTTGGCGAGGATGCAGTGGCTGCCGACGTGCGAGTCATGGCCGATGTGGCCGGAGCACATGATGAGGCAATGGTCGCCGAGTGTGGTGAGGCCGCCACCGCCGGTCGTTCCGCGGGAGATGGTGACGTATTCACGGATGGTGTTGTGACTGCCGATGCGGACGCTGGTGGGCTCGTTGGCATACTTGAGATCCTGTGGGGCTACGCCGAGGCAAGCGAAGGGGGAGATGCGGTTGCCGGAAGCCATCGTCAGGTGGCCTTCGAGGACGACATGGGAGATGAGTTCGTTGTCATCGCCGAGGATGACGTTGGGGCCGATAGTGCAGAAGGGACCGATGATGCAGCTTGCGGGGATCTGCGCGCCCTTTGCTACGATCGCTGTCGGATGGATGCTCACTCTGCGGTCTCGACCTTTGGTTCGGCGTTCCTGGCGACGCGGGGGACGACCTGGCACATGACGGTGGCGTCGCAGACGACTTTGCCGTTGACGGTGATGACGCCTCCCATCTTGACGGCGCGGCTGCGCCAGTTGAGGACGGTGACTTCGATGCGGAGCTGGTCACCGGGCGTGACGGGACGACGGAAGCGGGCGTTTTCGATGCTGGTGAAGACCATGAGTTTGGAGTCGCGGTCGGGGATCTCGGTGAGGAGAAGAGCGCCGCCGGTCTGGGCGATGGCTTCGACCATGAGGACACCGGGCATGATGGGATAGCCGGGGAAGTGGCCCTGGAAGAACTCCTCGTTGATGGTGACGTTTTTGATGGCGACGATGCGCTTGTGGGGCTCCATCTCGATGACGCGGTCGATGAGGAGGAAGGGGTAGCGGTGCGGCAGGAGGGACATGATCTCGAGGATGTCCATCGTCCGGGGGGACGCCGGCATGGTCTCGGCGCGGGGTTCTGTTTGGGTGTGGGTCATGGCATGGATGAGTATAAATTGCGGGGATCGGGAGGCGGGTCAGGGCTGTGGCTTCGTGGGCCCCGCGTCTGCTGCCCGCGCAGGACTCGTTGTCGGAACCACCGGCGTCGCCAGTTCCTTGTCGCTCGCCAGAGGAACCGAAATTCCTGCTGGCAGGACCAGCGCATCGGAGTGCGCAATCGTCACCTTCAGGTCATGCCGGTCGGCAGTCAAACCCCTGGGGCGCGGAAATTCAACAATGTACCGCTCCCGCAACATCGTGGTAATTCGCTCTAGATCCCTCGTCAGGTTGGCCCGGTTGGTATACAACTTCAAGCCACCGGTCGACTGGCAGACGCTATTCAGTGGAATGGAATTGGGAGGCCGCCATCCTCCAAGGGCGAGCGGCATCTGTTGCCTTTCCGTCAGCTCAAAGATGGTCACCGCCGCATCCTGCGCCGAGTACCTGACATACTCGGAAGTCAGTTTGCTGGAGAGGTCTCGCCCGTCTGTCACCACCACGATCACCCGCCGGCCCGACACCTTGTTCAGATCGCTCGTCACATCTCTCAACGCATCCAATAGCGGCTTCACCTGACCGCAACCCGTTCGCACCTTTTGATTATTTGAGCCGGTTCCGAGGCCGATTGTACCCATTGCCTCGTCCATCGCCTGCTTCAACTGGCCAGCGTCCGGCGGAATATTCAGCGCGTGGCTGGTCAACGTACAGTTCAGCGTATACACCGACACGCGGTCCTGAGGATGCAGCGCGCCCTTGGCCAGCCCAACGACTGCACCCTTCATGCCGCCCAACAGAGAGGTGAGCAGGTCGCTGGCATCGAGCACAATCGCCAACTGAATCGGGTCCTCACCCTCGCGCCGCACATGGGTTGGAGCGAACGGTGGCTCCGAGTCCAGGCTGACGGAGAAACGTTTCGCCGCCACCGGTGGAATTGGCTCATAGAATGGCACCAACAGCGTAGCCTCGATCGGGTCATGGAATGGCGTCATCGGCAAAACCACGAGCACAGGGATTTGCATTAGGTTCGTATAGACGTGCAGAGTCGGGATGGCGACACCCTGGCCACTGATGTCCTGACCGGCATTCTCCTGCGCCTGGGCGGACGCCGCAACAAGCACGACGAGTGTGAGGAATATCGCAGGACAGGAGATCTGCAGACCTAGCCGCATCGGTGTGCTGGGCAAGTCCGGCCTCTTTCTCGATCCGCACACCATCTTACCCGTCCGGCTCATAAATGCGAGTACTTCAACCTTTCCCGCACCAGCAGAGCTGGCGGAGATCCCGGTTTTGCCGATTCTGATAGAATTCACGACCGCAGTTCCAAACGATGGAGGTTTGCGATGAAAAAGCTGTTCATCCTAATAGCGTTCGCGGCCCTGTTGATGCCTATGCCGGCAACGGCGCAAAGCGCCTTCGACGGCACGTGGAAGATCGACATGAACAAGGTCGATTTTCCCAAGAAGCCGGATGTGTTCGTACTGCAGAATGGCATGTATGACTGCAAGACCTGCACGCCACCTTACACAGTCAAAGCTGACGGCACCGATCAATCCGTCAGCGGACATCCCTACTATGACAGCGTCGCCATTAAAGTCGTGAGCGATAACCAGATCGAAGAGACGGACAAGAAAGATGGCAAGGTTGTCGGCACTTCGACTACGACCCTCTCGTCGGACGGCAACACACTGATGTCCACATTCAGTGACAGTAGCAATACCAACGGCGGCCCTCCGGTGACCGGCAAAGCCGAAGCAACACGTGTGGCGAAAGGCCCCTCGGGATCGAATGCAATGTCCGGCTCATGGCGAACCACCAAAGTGGAAGGCCTGTCGGACAATGCCATAGTCTGGACCTACAAAGTGAGTGGCGACGAGATCACCATGACCAATCCGACCGGCCAGTCTTACACGGCGAAGCTAGATGGCGCCGACGCGCCGATGAAGGGCGATCCGGGCGTCACCAGCGTTTCCGTAAAGATGATGGGCAAGGACACGCTGGAGGAGACTGATAAGCGCGATGGCAAGGTGGTCAGCGTCTTCAAGATGACGGTCGCGGGCGACGGAAAGACCGCCAAAGCCAGCTTTGATGACAAGCTACAGAACAGGACCACCCACGCAGACGTAACGAAGCAGTAGACTCGCGGGGGTTTCCGGGAGCGATATCCAGCGCCCGTGATCATCCATCCGGATTGTCACGGGCTTCTTTCTTCTGTCCAACTAAGAACAGACGCCGACCCGCTATTGCGTGTCTAAACAGCTGGTGGTGGGAGTTGAGCGCTGGGGGTGGAGTGGGATATCTCGAGTTCTTCGGGGGTCATGTCTACGGGGACGTCGGCGAAGAGTGGGGTACTGAGGTAGCGTTCCCCGGTGTCGGGGAGCATGCAGAGAATGGTGGAGCCCTTGGGGGCTTCGGCGGCGATGCGCAGTGCTCCGGCAAAGGTGGCGCCTGAGCTGATGCCGACGAAGATGCCCTCCTGCTTTGCGAGTTCCTGGCTGTGGCGCATGGCGTCGGGATTAGTGATGCGCAGGACCTGGTGGATGCGATGGGTGTCGATGGCATCCTGGGCGAGCTTGGGGATGAAGTCGGGGCTCCAGCCCTGCTGGGGATGCGGGGTCCAGGAGGGGTGGCTCGCGGAAGGAGAGCCATCGGGGTGGTGGGGTTGCTCGATGCCGCTGGAAACCATGGGGGCGACGTCGGGTTCGCAGAGAATGATTTTAGTTTCGGGACGCTTGTCGGCGAGGACGCGGGAGACGCCTTTGAGCGTGCCGCCGGTGCCGAATCCGGTGACCCAGAAGTCGAGGCGGTCGCCTTCGAAGTCGCGGAGGATCTCCTGCGCGGTGGTGCGGGAGTGCATGTCGGCGTTGGCCTCGTTGGTGAACTGGCGGGTGAGGAACCAGCCGTTCTTTTTGGCCAACTCTTCGGCCTTCTGGACCATGCCGAGGCCGCGCGCCGGGGCGGGCGTGATGACGACCTTCGCTCCAAGGAAGCGCATGAGCTTGCGGCGCTCGATCGAGAAGGATTCGGCCATGGTGACGACTAGGGGGTAACCCTTCGCTGCGCAGACCATCGCGAGGCCGATGCCGGTGTTTCCGCTGGTGGCTTCTACGACGGTCTGCCCGGGCCTGAGGTCGCCGCGGCGCTCGGCATCCTCGATGACACCGAGGGCAAGGCGATCTTTGACGGAGCCGAGGGGGTTGAAGGCTTCGATCTTGACGAAGAGGTTGACGCCGGCTGGGGCGAGTTTATTGATGCGGACTACGGGAGTGTTGCCGACCGTGCCGAGAATGTTGTCGAACTTGTGCTTCATAGAGTGTGGCTCCTTCGTAGATGAGTGTCGATCCCTCTGTGCTAAAGCTCCCGGATTGATTAGGTGTTAGCGTCGCGGCCCGATGAAGCTGTGATTACTCAAAACGTCAGCGGCATGGTTGATGCCGGTCCCTCTTTCAAACTTTTGATGCAGGCAGCTCTACTTTTTCTTCTGCAGGAGGATATCGGGATTGAAGGTTCCGGGCGGCACGTCCACATCGTATTCGACCTTACTGTAGAAGGTCTGGCTGGCCATGTCGCCGTTGTGATAACGGGTGATGGTAAAGGCCGTAGGGAGACCCTGGACGGTGTGGTAGTCATCGTACTCTTCGGCGTCTTCGTCGATGTCCTTGAATTTGGGATTGCGGGTCTCGAAGGTGCGGCGGCGGGGAAGGTGGGTTTGGACATCGATGTCGAGGGTGACGGCGTCGTTGTTGGCGCTGAGGATGGAGACGCGTTCGGTGAGGCGACGCTCGACCATGGTGCTGCCTTCGGCGACGACCATGACGCCGGGAGATTTGAGCCAGACGCGGAAGATGGATTCGATGGAGTGATCCTGGCGGCGGTAGTAGTCGTCGATCTGCTCCTGCGGGAGGACGGCGTTGCCCTTGTAGGTGACCTCGTGGCCGGTGTTGTTAATCCAGATCTGGACGATGTCGATTTTTTTCCCGGGAAAGATGATGCTCTTGTCGGTGATGAAGCCGATGCGCTGGGCCTCTGGGCGGTCGCCACTTGCGAATTGGTGGATGGCATTGAAGTCGACGATGATGCCGGTGGGGGCTCCGCGGAAGAAGCGAGCGGTATGACCAAGCACGCGGACGTTGCGCCTGTTGAACCAGGCATCGCCGCCGAGGGCTTCGAGCATCTGGTCGAGGAGCTTGCGGCCGCGCTGGTCCGCGTTCTCGCCTGCCGGCTGAGTGGGGGCGGCGCTGGGGATGTCACGGGCTTGTCCGATGAGAGGCCGGGCGGTGGTGATGAGGAGACCAACCGCGATCGAGAGGACGACTTGCTTCATTTCGACTCCGTTCAGCCGACGAGCACTGCGCCGCCGTTGACGTTGAAGATCTCGCCGGAGATGAAGCCGGCGAGGGGGGTGCAGAGGAAAAGAATGGGCGCGGCGATCTCGTCGACGTGCGCGGGACGGCCGAGCGGAATGAGCGACAGCAGTTTCTTGGACGTCTCGGGGTCGCTAAGGACATCGACGGACATCTCGGTGGCAACCCAGCCGGGGGCGACGCAGTTGCAGTAGATTCCCTGGGCGATAAGTTCGGTGGAGAGGCTCTTGGTGAGGCTGATGAGCGCGCCCTTGGTTGCGGCGTAGTCGGCGTGGAAGGCTTCGCCGCGCTGGCCGGCGGTGGAGCTGACAAGGACGATGTGGCCGCGAACTCCGCCGGTCGCGGGCTGGGATTTCATTTGGGCTACGGTAGCGCGGATGACGCCGAAGACGCTGTCGAGGTTGGTGCCGAGGGTGCCGCGCCACTGAGCGGTCGTCATCGTGGCGATGGAAGCGTCGTGCGAGGGCCAGATGCCGTGGTTCAGGACGGCGCAATCGAGGCGGCCAAAAGCAGCGATGGCGGCGGTGACGAGGGCTTCGCCGTCCTCCGGCGTGGAGAGCGGTTGTTCGATGGCTCGGCAGAGGTCGGGGCCACCACATTCCTGGACGATAGTTTCGGCCTGCCGGGTCGCGGAGCGGTAGCTGAAGACGACCTTCGCGCCGGCCTGACGGAAGAGGCGGACGGTGGCTGCGCCGATTCCGCGCGAGCCTCCGGTGATCAGGGCGACTTTGCCCGTCAGCGACATTACGACACCAGAGTCCATGCTGTTCGGCATATACTCGACGCTATCGAATGAACCTTCCTGACGCAAGTTGCGCTGGCACTAAGAATTTACTAACAAATTCTTTTTGAGGAGCTTACTGCATATGAAGATCGCTGTTGTTATCGCAAGGATTCTGCTTGGACTTGTCTTTCTCGTCTTCGGATTAAACAATTTCTTCCACTTCCTCCCGACGCCGCCGATTCCGGGCGACGCGGGTGTCCTGGCGGGTGTCATGTTCACGCATGGATGGTTCCTGTTCCACGGTTTGCTGTATGTCATCGCGGCCGTGTTGCTGCTGGTGGGGTGGTATGTGCCGGTGGCGCTGGTGATCCTTGGGCCGTTCCTCGTTAATATTCTCGTGTATCACATTACGCTGGCGCCATCCGGGATTGCGCCGGGACTGGTGTGCTCATTGCTGGAGCTGTTTCTGATTTATGCGTATTGGCCCGCGTTCCGTAGCATCTTTACCTCAAAGATGGAGGTTGGGTAGGGGCCTTGCCGGTGTAGCCGCGATCCGCTTACGACAACCTCAGCGCCGCTTCGATTCCTGAGTTCACTTCGGCCTGGGCAAACTCGGCGGCTACGCGAATGCCGTTCATCACGGCCTTCTCGTTTGACGATCCGTGCCCGACGATGCAGACGCCGCGCACGCCGAGCAATACGGCACCGCCATACTCTGAGTAATCCAGGCGCTTTTTGAACTCAGCAAAGGCCCTGCGCGACAACAGCGCTCCGACCTGCGAGGTCACCGTCGATTTCAACGACTCGCGCAACGACGCGCTCAGAAGTTGCGCCGTTCCCTCAATCGACTTCAGCGCGACGTTGCCCACAAAACCATCGCAGACCGCAACGTCGCAGTGTCCGTTGAACAGATCGCGTCCTTCCACGTTGCCCTTGAAGTTGATCCCTTTGAGGGCGCGCAACAGGGGCAGCGTATCGCGGGTCAGGGCATTGCCTTTCGAATCCTCTTCGCCAATGGAGAGGAGGCCGACGCGCGGATTGTGCATCTTCAAAATATTTTTGGCATACATGTGGCCCATCACGGCGAACTGGACCAGGTTGTCGGGATCGCAGTCGACGTTCGCCCCTACATCCAGCAGCAGCGAAGGAATGCGATTGACAGTCGGCAGAATCTGGGCCAGCCCTGGTCGATCCACACCCGCGAGCATGCCCAGAACCATCTTCGCGGTCGCCATCGCCGCACCGGTGTTTCCGGCTGTAAAGAATCCGGCGGCGCGGCCCTCCCGAACCATCTTCAGGCCAACCCGCATGGTGGAGTCGCGCTTGGACCGGACTGCCTGAGCTGCCTTATCGTCCATCGTGATCCACTCGGTTGCGGGCGTGATGAAGACCGGGAGACGGTGGCCTCGCAAGGCATGGCGGAGGATGGGACGGAGCCTGTCTTCGGGACCGACTAGGTGGACGCGAACGTCGAACTGGCGGGCAGCAAGTACAGCCCCGCGAACCTCTGGCTCGGGGGCTTTATCGGAACCCATTGCGTCTACAACGATGTCAATCGGCATCAGCAGGGAACAGCGGGGGATGGAATGTGGATGTTAGCTGACTTCTTTGGTCGCGAGGACATCGCGGCCCTTGTACGTACCGCACTTGCGGCAGGCACGATGGGGCAGCTTGCGCTCGTGGCAGTTCGGGCACTCTGAGAGGCCAGTGGGCGTAAGAAAATCGTGGCTGCGGCGCTTGGAAGTCCGTTGCTTGGAGTGGCGCCGTTTTGGATTAGGCATTGCAGTATCCCTTTCAATCGGCCGCGGCGCTTACGCAAGCGAAAACATGCGAGCGGCGAGGCAAAACTTGATTTTAGTGCTTCGGCTCGAGCTTGTCGGCCAGACCCGCAAGCGCATTCCATCGCAAATCGGCCGGGGCCTCGTCGCAGGAACATTTTGCTTGATTCAGGTTCTGACCACAGCGCGGGCAAAGCCCCTTGCAGTCCGCCGTACAGAGGGTGCGACTGGGCAGGGAAAGTAACACCTGTTCGCGCACCACATCCTCAAGCAAAAGACCACTCTCCTGATAATACCCGATTTCGGTCTCATCTGCTGTAATAGAACGCTCTCCGGCATCAGCATCTGCGCTCTGGGGGCGAAAAATGAGGTCAAAATCGCCCTCCAGCGGCACCGCGACCGGATCGACGCACCGGGCACACAGAATCTCAAAGTTTGAGCTGAAATGGGCTCGCAACCGGATGTCGTTGACATGCGTGTTGGAGCTGCGGTGCTCAATCAATAGATCGGCCACGCCTTTGACAGGAAGGGGACTTACCTGCCGGATATCAGAGGCATAGTCCAGAACACCGGGGGCGATGATCTCATCAAATTCAAGGGGCTCATCGACGAGTTGGAGGGGGGTAATCAGCACTCCTTAAGGGTAGCAGGTTCGTGGCGCAGATCAAGTGGGGAAGAAAACAGGCGGCTTGCCGGACGTCAATTGATGTATCTGGCTGAAGCCGGTGCTATAAACGCAGTACGCCACTCAACCCTCGCTCCCGCAGGAGACCCATGAATCGACTTCTCGCCACGCTTTTGCTTTTCTCGGGCTCTGCGGTCGCGCAACAGACGCCGGCGAGCACGGGAATGGTCGTGACCCCCGAGGTGGACCTGGCCTTCGAAGTGTTTGGGGCCGCAGACTCCGCTACGCCGGTGATCGTCGCCAATGGCGGCCCCGGCCTCTCGCATATCTATATGCTGCAGAATGATACGTGGCCGCGGATCGCGCACAATCGTCAGGTCGTCTTTTATGATCAGCGCGGCACGGGGAAGTCCAAGCGCGTCTCGGCGGACGCTTCCTTTGGAATGGACGCGCAGGTTGCCGATATGGAGGCTGTTCGCGCCAAGTTCGGCTTTCAGAAGTTCGACCTCGTCGGTGATTCATACGGTGGGCTGCTCGCCATGGCTTACGCGGCAGCGCATCCTGAGCACATCGAAAAGTTGATCCTCAGCGACTCCGCCGCTCCTGCGTGGAAGGATATTGTGCGCGTGCTTCCGGATGTTTTTCCCGACGTGTTGGAGGAGATCGCCGCACGCGAGAAAAACAGCAGCGGCATCGATGCAGCCGACCAACGCATTCGTGACCACTTTCTCATGCTCTTCTATAGCGAAGCGAATCGCGATGCTTATCTGGCCGGCGTGAAGGATCTCGAATCTGTCCCGCAGGTCTCTGCCGCGGTGCAAAAGGCAACCCGGACGCTGGACCTTACACCGGAGTTGCCGAAGTTCAAATTTCCTACCATGGTCATAACAGGGCGATACGACATGAACGTCACGCCTTTGACTGCGTGGAATATCTACAAGGCGATTCCCGGGGCGAAGTTTGTCGTCTTCGAGAAGAGTGGACACTTGCCCTCCTACGAAGAGCCGGACAAATATGTCCAGGTGGTCGATGCGTTTTTGAGTCAGCCGTGACGCGGACACATAATCGGTGCAAAAAGAAATAGTTCGCATCTACGTCATGGGGCGTCCAATACAAACATATGAGCAAGCAATGGAAAACAGCGGACATTCCTTCTTTGGCCGGCAAGCGCATCCTGATCACCGGCGCGAACAGTGGTATCGGCTACCATGCCGCATTGAAGCTGGTTCGCAAGGGCGCCGATGTCCTGCTCGCCTGCCGCGACAGGCAACGCGGAGAGGCTGCTCTTTCCCTCCTGGACGCCGACTTCCCGGGAGCCCGCATGGAGCTCGTAATTCTCGACCTTGCCTCGCTCGCGTCCGTGCGCAGCTTTGCAGAGAAGGAACTCGCGCAGCGTCGTCCGCTCGACATTCTGATCAACAACGCCGGTGTGATGGCTCCGCCCAAACGCCTGCAGACAGTGGACGGCTTCGAACTGCAGTTCGGTACGAACGTCCTCGGCCACTTCGCTCTGACCGCGCTGTTGATGCCCGCGCTGGAACGGGCCGCCGCTGCATCTGCCGAGCGACCTCGCATCGTCACGATCGCCTCGATCGCGCACAAGCGAGGCAAGCTGAACTTCGATGACCTGCAATCTATCAAAGGCTATTCGCCGATGCGGGCCTATCAGCAATCGAAGCTCGCCGATCTGATGTTTGCCTTCGAACTGGATCGCCGACTGCGCGCCGCACACTCGCGCGTGATGTCCGTGGCCGCACACCCCGGCGTCGCCAACACGAACCTCTTCCAGGTTGGCGATTACTCCGCCGTCGAGAAGACCCTACGCAACCTGGTCGGGCACGTCATCGGGATCGCACTCAATACGGACGCTGAGGGAGCGCTTCCGACGCTCTACGCCGCAACCTCTCCAGACGTTGAAGACGGAGGCTACTACGGCCCCCAGGGCTTTCAGGAGACGCGCGGTCACGACGTCGACCGGGCAAAGGTAGCACCGCAGGCAAAAGACACGGCCGCCGCCGGTCGACTGTGGCAGGTCTGCGAAGATCTTACTGGCATCAAATTTCTGTAGTCCTTCCACTAAACCGCGGGCGACAGAAGATAATTCTTTAGGAGATTGACATGAATGCTGCCGTTGTTCACTCCTTCGATGCCCCTCCGCGTTACACAACGTTTGCCGATCCCGTCGCGACGGAAGGAGAGCGGCTCGTAAGCGTGAGCGCCGCTGGCCTGCACCCGATTGTCAAGGCGCTGGCGAAGGGAATCCACTATGGCAGTTCGGGAACACTCCCGTTTGTTGCCGGGGTGGACGGCGTCGGCAAGCTGGAGGATGGCACACGCGTCTTCTTCGGGGTTGCGCGAAGCCCGTTCGGCACCTTCTCCGAACGCTCCGTGGCGGCAAGCTGGATGTGCCTGCCGTTACCGGAAGGAGTCGACGACGTGACGGCTGCGGGAATCGCGAATCCTGCGATGTCCTCGTGGGCTGCGCTTACGATGCGGGCGAAGTTTGTCGCCGGAGAGAGCGTTCTGATTCTCGGCGCCACAGGGGTCGCCGGACGGCTTGCGATACAGATCGCGAAGCGTCTTGGTGCGCGGCGCGTTGTTGCTGCCGGCCGTAATCCACTGGCGCTGGAGAAGCTGAGAGCGCTTGGCGCCGATGCTGTTATTTCGCTCGATCAGGAACAGGCGGCGCTGGTCTCTGCGTTCCGGAGTGAATTGGCGGACGCAGGCGTGGATGTTGTGCTCGACTATCTCTGGGGTCAGCCTGCTGAGCGTTTGCTCGAAGCTATCTCCCAAAAAGGCCTGCGAAAGGCGGGAGCGCGAGTTCGATTTATTCAGATTGGCGATAGCGCGGGGAAGACGATCTCGCTGCCGGGAGCAACTTTGCGAAGTTCGGGGTTGGAACTTCTTGGAAGCGGTTTCGGTAGCGCGTCTCTTGACCAGCTCCTGAAGGGTCTCGCGGAGTTCTTCCAGGTGGCAGCGAAGACACCGTTCCAGTTCCACACCAAAGCCGCTTCCCTGCGAGATGTTGAAGCGCTCTGGAACAAGGCGGAAGAGGGCACACGGCTGGTGTTTCAACCTTAGCGGAACGAGTTGTACCAAATGAGGTGGCCCGAGATGATGGATGGTGCATGATCAATCCTCGGACTGATCATGCACCGTCAGAGTTCACTTCTCACGAGCAGAGTGGAGCAACTGCTAATGTGCAGCGGGTGGAGCAGGTGGAGTAACTGTGAATATGCCAGTTGTTGTGGAGGATGATCCCCCGTAGGGGCACTGATTAAGAGTCGCCGTGTAATTGTATGGAGTATTGAGGGTAACACCGCTGGCCAAAAGGCAGGACGCAGTGTTCTGGAATGTATAGCCGTTTGAGCATGGAGTCTGACCGCTTGGAAATTGAACACTCCAGCCAGCGGATTGTCCGGACTGCTTCCACTGGTTGATTGTTTGCGTTGACGGGATGACGATGGGCGCAACAGATGCCTGATATTTCCCAGATGTCGGATCCATTGAGCAAGTTATATAGTATGGCGGTTGCGTCATGGGCGGTAGAGTGGCGGGCGGAGTTGTCACGGTCTTGGTGGGACCTCCAGGAGCGAGAGTTGGTGTCTGGTTTAATCCGATTTGACCTGTAGCGGACCCGCATCCCTGGCACGATCCTGCTATATCCGGTGAATAGGGAGGCGGACCACCCCCTTTCTTCTCCTCCTTGGGATGTTCAGGGGGAGGCGGAGGCGTCTGTATTTGCTGAACCGCGTGTGTGTAAAAGTTGAAGGGGAAAGTGGACGGCACTGCGGCTGACTGATCGAGAACTGTACACTTTATGACCTCGTCATTCGATGCCGTGGCAGTCATTGTCCCCTGGCCCTGGTTTTCATTGAACGGTGGGGCGTTGGGGCAAAGTCCGTCTGGAATGGTTACGCTAAAATTGTCAATTCCTGAGTCCTGCCGTCTCCATGTGATGATATTGCCGCCAGCGGCGACTTGCGTTGGTTCTCCTGGATCCGACACGAGGTAGTCCGTTTCCATTGTTGCTCCGGTCTTCTTGTTCCTCTCGCAGATCCACCACCCCAAAACGATTCCCACAATCAGAGCTAATAGCACCCACAGAAATGTTCGCTGAGCTTGCATTGGCAATCTCCCTGTCTTATCGGGTTACAGATTCGCTTGGGTTGTAGAAACGCTTGAATTCAGGATCTCCTGAAATCGAGGATCCTCTCGAAGCGGTCCCAGGTCGGGGATTAATTGAATTTGAAATCTGGTCACGCCTCTCTTGAGACAGGTTGTGACGGTGTCCAGCGCCTCATCGCGCTTGCCCAGGATTTCGAGCGTTCTTGCTTTTAATAGTTGCGAATCGAGGTCATCCGCAGGACACTGTTCGGCCTTGTTTATCAGAGCGAGGGCTGTCGATGACGCGCCCGTCTTGACACGACAGAGGGCGAGGAGCATCCATCCTGGCCCGTTTGTCGCGTCTGTTCGCAACTCGTCCTCCTGTGTCTCTGCGGCTTGAACATAAGCTTTCTGTGCTTCGTTGCGACGTCCGCGCACCAGTGACAAACAATCTCCCAGTTCCAGCCAACCGGCGCTTTGAGCGGGGTTCAAGTCGACGGCCTTCTGGGCAAAGCGAATCGCGTCGGGATACTTCCCTTCACTTCGCAAGGCTGCAGCCATGGTGATGGCTGCGAGATCGTTTGGATGTAAAGCGAAGCTTCTGGTGACAGCATCTTTCGCTTCGGCAATCTTGCCTTGCCGCAAATAAATGTCGCCAATATTGTTGAGGGGGAGTGCATTTTTGGGAGCAGCCAGGCTGGCCGCCCGATACTCCGCCATAGATTGCGGATACTTCCCCTGCGAGACATATACGATTCCCAATTCGTTGTGCGCAAGCCAGTCATTCGGGCGCAGCTTCTGAACTCTGTCAAGCGTCTCTTCCGCCTCCGGCCAGCGATTGAGGCGCGAGTAAAGTTGAGCCTGGTAGACGAGGGTCCGAGGATTGACTGGGTCGATGGAGAGCGCCTTTTCAATTTCGCGGGCCGCCCCGTCCTTGTCTCCCGTGTATTCCATTACGGAGGACAGAGCAAGATGGGCCTCCACGGAGCGCGGGTTGAGTGTGAGCGCTTTGTCACAGTTAGCACGAGCGAGAGATAGTGCTCCTGATTCCTTACTGTGCAACACATAGTAGCGAAAGTAAGCCAATGCCAGCTTCGCATAGGCTGTCGCATAACGTGGATCCAGGTTCACAGCTTGCGTGTACTTGTTTATCGCAGCATTGAGCCCCGTGTCGTTATCCTGCTTCATCAATGTCTCTGCCTCTTGAAAGGCGGCATAAGCCTCAGAAGACTGGGTATCAGGGGTTGTTCGGCGATCGTCCTGCTGATAGTGGCTTACATCGAGAAGTTCTGCAGCGGCTCGAACCGCTCTAGCGGGGAAAGATATCTGTTCGCCAAGCGGCAGGCTAATCTGCTTCTCTCTGAGCGACCGTGTGGAGGAAGGGTCCAGGACTCGGAGCAAAAGGTGAAACCCCCTGGAATCCGGAGTACCCGACGCTGCAAGTACCAAATTAGCTCCCAACCGGTCGCGAAGCTCGTTGAGTTGAGCAATAGTCTTCATTCCTGGTCCGACGTCTCGAGCGATGACGAACAGATTGCGATCAAATGCCTCGGCACGCTCGAGTTCTCTTCCAATCGCATCGATCACTCCAGCCACCATTGGCTTTATGTGGGTATCTAACGTTGGCGGCCAGTTGAGGAGGGCAACGAAACGTTTCACCGGAAGGGGGTGGAGCAGGTCGGTAACATGGTTGCTGATGCTGTCCCACTTCCAGACGACCCCGCCCGTTGCGGCACAGGCTGTGAGTGCAGACCCTATGACGAAGTTGCGGCGAGTCAAAATGTGGCGGGATGAGGCATTGGAGAACTCATCCAAATTCTGCGCCGTGATGGAGCCTCCGGAGCCGAGGGTTGATTGGATTTGTTTGAAGGCGAGGCAGCGGCGGGCGGGATCTTCGGAGAGGAACTCTTTGACGGAGTGGATAATGACGGGAGGAACGTCGGCGGTGTCGAGCGCGGGGGATGGTTTGGACGATAGGCCGCGTAGTTCCCCGTCTGGATGATCGCGGATCATCATCTGCTGGAAGAGGACGCCGAGGGCGAAGATGTCTGTCGCCTGCGAAGGGGCGTCTCCCCGGAGAAGCTCTGGAGCGATGTAGCCCGGAGTTCCAGCGACGAACCCGCGCGCAAGGACGGTGGTCTGAGACTCGTAGAGGCGCGCAAGGCCGAAGTCCATGATGGAGACGCAAAGCTCTGAGCCTGATTGGTCGAGCATTACATTGTTCGGCTTGATGTCCCGGTGGATGACGCCGGCGTCGTGGATTGCTGCGACGCCCGCGATCATCTGGCGAAAAATCGAGAGGAATTCGTCGCGAGGGATGGGTGGCGTCCTCGCAAGCCGCGAAGCGAGTGTTTCGCCGGAGAGGAGTTTCATGGTCAGGAAGAGGAAGGGCGGCGACGGTTCCTGACAACGGGATATGTCATAGATCGGACAGAGATTGGGGTGAATGATCCTGCGGGCGAGGAGGACCTCCTGCTCGAAACGATGGGCTGAGCCTGCATCCTCTGCGATGTGTGGGAGGATCACCTTGAGGGCGACGTGAACTCCCTGCAGGAAGCGGTCTTCGACCTCATAAACCTCACCCATTCCGCCTCGCGCGATGTAGCGAATGACCGCAAAGCGGCCCGCGATCAACTGTCCGGGTTCGAAGCGGCCGACCGGCGCGGGACCGGAAACAGGTGGATTTGCGCGACCTCCGCTTGCCTCCAAGGAGAGCCTGGTAACTGATTGATCTGCAGTGAAGATCAGCGGCGGTGACTCGAGGAAACTTCCTACCTGTTCATTTGCAAGCAACAGCTGTTCAACGCGTTGTCTGAGTTCAGGCGCGCCTGCACAGACGCGGTCAAGGAAGGCGGAGCGATCCTCCGGTTTGCGATCCAGAGCAGCACCGAACAATTGCTCTACGGTTTGTTCTTGACTGGCCATCATTCCCGTCCGGAGGAGTAAGGAACACTATTGGCGCTATTGCGCGAACACCCAGATGTGCAAGGAGCAAAAACATCCAAGACACTGAGCTGGGATGAGAGAACGTGCGTGAAGTCCGCCGACACAACAAGGATGTGCAAATACTCTCTTGTCTAGGCGCCAATAGTTACACATCGCCCAACGAATTTCCACTAGTAAGTCCCGGTAAAACCACGGCTTACTCCTTTGTCTGCTCTTTAAAGCGTAGTTCGCGGCTGAAAAGTGCCACGTTGTATCGCCTCTCGCTTCACGATTTACGGCCGCTATGGTGTTCGGTTTGTAGAGGAAACTCCATTGCTACGCGAAGAGTTGCGATGTGGCAATCACTTGCACAGTCAACGCGTCCCGGAAGTTGGTGTAGCGTTGAGCCACTTGTATGACGAGTGATAGCGGCGAGGTTACGCAGCTCCTAAAGGCGATGAAGAGCGGGGATCCGTCCGCGATGGAACGTCTGCTGCCATTGGTCTACTCCGAACTGCATCGTCTCGCAGCGTCCTACATGCGAAGGGAGCGGCAGGACCATACGCTTCAGCCCACGGCGCTCATCAACGAAGCTTACCTGCGGTTGGCCAAAGAGGATCTGGATTGGCAAAATCGGGAGCACTTCTTCGGAGTGGCTGCGAATGTGATGCGAAGGGTGCTGGTCGACTACGCAAGAGCGCATAAAGCAAAGATGCGAGGAGGCGATCTAAGGCGTGTCGAGTTGGAAGAGGGATTGGCGATCTCTGTCGAACGCACCGAGGAGATGCTGGCGCTCGACGAGGCGCTAAACAGGTTGGCGGAACTGAATCAGCGGCAGGCAAGAGTGGTGGAGCTACGATACTTCGGCGGCCTCTCGGAGGAGCAGATTGCTGCGGTTCTGGGGATTGCTACGCGATCGGTGAAGCGCGACTGGGCTTTGGCAAGAATTTGGTTGTTCAATGAGCTGAAATGAGACTGAATCGCTTTGACTAATACTTTCCCTATCAAAAGTGCTAGCTGACAACTTAATGTATCGACGCTCATCCTTGTGTCGAGCTAAGTTTTGCCACCTACGTTAGGTCATCGGCGGTTGTTTTGAGCGTGGGCCAGGAGAAGAGTATGCGATTGAAAAACCTTCGAGCGATAACTGTCCTGTTCGTTCTCTCAGGATGCATGCTGTCTAACGCATTTGCCCAGGGCGGAGATAATAAGCCGCTGTCAGATCTACCGCGGCAGTTTGCAGCGACCGCAATCGGTCAAGCCGGCTCGATGGCCGGAAAGAGCTTCGGGCTCACCCTCTACGTCACAGGGTGGACGAACGACCAACAGGTCACCGACTTTATCAGCGTGCTGAAGGAGAAAGGTCCGGACGGACTGGTGAGCGCAATGGAGAAGACGAGCGACGTGGGCCGGCTCTCTCCCACTGGATTCGTGGGCAGCGGTTTTCGCTTTGCCCGGTACAGACCGGGACCAAACGGTGGCTTGCACATCGTCATGGCGACGAACCGCCCAATGTCATTTGGAGAGTTGTACCGCTCGAACCGCTCTACTCAGTATCAGTTCGGCATCGTTGTTCTTGATGTGGATAAGAATGGCAAAGGCACCGGCACGTTGGCGCCTGTATGCAAGATCAAATTCAACAAGAAGAACCAGCTTGAGATAGAGAACTACGGCCAGAAGCCCTTCCGTCTCGCAAACGTCTATCTGGAGAAATAAGGACCACGTTTTCAGCTACGCCCGCTTCTCGATTTATTCCAGGAGTGACGAAACTGGTGCCTTTGTTCCTGCACTTGTTCCCATTTGTTGTATTCAGGAAATCCAACTGATTGTAAATAAATGGTCGGTCCTAGTGGACGATTTTCGAACTTTTCGCCCTTCCCAGTGATCCCTTCTTGCTGTCAGCCGAAGAGAACCTATGGAGACGACACGACATCGGGATTCGGACTAGCGACCTCACCTACCCCAATCCTAAAAACAACGCAACCTGAGCAACTTAGTGAAACCCATCAATGCGTTAGAGAGCGGGAAACAACCCGACGCAATGCATATTGGACCCATAGTGGACCCGCGAATGGACCCGCGCTGGTGTATGCGACATAAACGCGATACGAACGGCAACCAGCGTCCTAGCCAATACCGCTCCAGGACCGATGACCTCCGATAGCCGACCTATGAGTCGGCTTATCCGATCCTCAATGAGTGCATTGGTCCGTTAGCACGAGTTGAGATTTACTTCCGGTGGGAGATACTTGTCTACAAGTTCTATTTGGTAAAAATATCGTGGTTCTCATCATATTTCTGCTCGGCTTTGCCGGCGCTGTTTGCCATCTCGTCTGCGTCTTTGTCCAACTGCTTCGAGATTGCGGCCTTGTCAGATGAGCGTTGTTTAGATGGCTTTTGGGACGAAGTTGCTGCGTTTTTCTGGGACTCGGACATGGTGACACCTCTTTATTAGAGGTTTGATGCCATATTGGCAACTGAGGGCTTCGCGATCTGATCTGCCGCGCCAATCCCGCATTGGGGCTGCGCAACAAACTCCGCTCCT
The DNA here is from genome assembly GCA_963791735.1 of uncultured Acidobacteriaceae bacterium. Taxonomy (GTDB): domain Bacteria; phylum Acidobacteriota; class Terriglobia; order Terriglobales; family Acidobacteriaceae; genus Edaphobacter. The sequence goes on from CAWBTR010000001.1 coordinate 844,168, forward strand.
TGAACACGACGACTTGGACCGGAACGCCGTGGCATCAAAGTCGTTAGGGTGGTGACACGGTGACAATTACACGACTGCTGCCGCCCTCGCTCTAAAGAGGGACGCAACTGACTCGCTGTCACATTTCGATTGTTCTCGCGATCGATGTTCCGGTATTGGAGGTGACGTGGCTATTTCTTATCTGCGGTTGACTTAGGCCGTATGGCAAACAAGATAGCAATGCCAATCAAGAGCGCTGCCCCACCCATGGTTGGGATCAGAAGATGGAGCTTCTGTTGTCCGAGGCTGGCCTGAAGCAGGATTCGGATCGGAGATGCGAAGTACGCGAGGGAAACGACCCCAAGGCCGATCAACACGCATCCGATGATCAACAGTGCCTTCATGAGAGTCCCTTGGTGCTCGGAGGCTGACAATATCTTGCTGTCAGCGTTCAATCAAATTGATTGATCAACAATGATACAGCCGAGGTGGAGCAATGCCGGAAGTCGAAATTTCTAGTGCTTCTTTGTCTTTATCTTTGCCTTTAGGGCCAAGACGACGACGAGGGCCGAGAAGATGATTGACAGGCAAACGATCATTAGGAAGTGATGTCTCATCGCACCGGAACCTCCTGCGGCAGGATACTCGTGACTACTGCTGCACTCAGCGACTGGCTGACTTCACCGAAACGCCGTAATCCTTACCTCCCCAACGGCCATCCTTTGTCCAGAGAAAGGTGAACCGAATGGGCTCGATCATCAAAACACCGCTAATGCGGTCTTCCATCGAGATTGCGACCAAGGCAAGAGACGGTTGAGAACAACTGCGCGCCTTACTTGCGACGGCCAGTCAGCCGCCGCTAGCCTCAACTACGCCCCGCTTCCCGACGGGGTAAAGAGTTACAATCATCAGCAACTTCAGCTGATGACCGCCGCAGGCCAGCCCATCCCCTAGAGCCGCCGACTCCGGCCAAAGTGGAAATATTTCATAGGGCGAAATAGCTTTAAGAATGCCGGCTTCCATCCGGCTTTTCTTCGGTGATACGCTCGTCGCTTCGGGCGTGCCGAACCTCACCTACGGGAAGTAATCCCGCGTCACAAATCTCAATTGTTGCCAAATCGCCAATGCACTCATCGAGTGTTCGCGACAAGGAAGTCTTGTGGTTTTGGAGTTGAAAACGCCAATCCGGAAGTCAGCGGACGGAATTAGTGTGTTTTCTCTTTGCGATTCCGACCGATCGATTCTGGCCTCTGCCGCGACAGTTAGTCTAGATCTCTCTAATTAATTGACCTCATGGGCATTAGTGGCTAAACTCCTCACCTTTTTGAACATCCAAAACGACGGCAATAGGAAAGCTCCATTTTTCAGAGTCCTCGCCAGCACTCTCGAAAATCGACAGACTTAGAGGCGCCCCGACCGTATGTACCTCCGAAGTTGACTCACGGACAGCCAGCTTGCCAAGAACGGCTTCAATGTCCCTTCCGTCATGACTTTACGAACTAAAGGCATGAGTAAGAAGGTCGACGTTCAGGAGGGCGGCGAGCCCGATCTGGCTTGAAACAGATTTCCCTCCTTTCGCCCATGTGAGCTAAACAGCACAGTCAAAGTGAATTCATAGGTTCATACTCGTATGAAGGCCTCCTAGCAACTCTGCGCCCTGAAGGCTTAGCGGCAAAAGAGAATCCAGAGAGATTCGCGATGTGTCAGCCGCTGAGCTGAGAACGCGGCGATCGACCCAGCGGGGTATTCAGATGAAAACGAAGACGGAGCAATTTGATATAGCAACATTCCTCGCAGACGCAGGGTTGGGTAGAAAGATCATTCGCCTCAAGTCTGGACAGACTTTCTTTGCCCAAGGCGAAGCGGCGCTCTTTGTCTTCTATCTTCAGGTTGGAAGCGCAAAGGTGACAGTAATCTCGCAGCGCGGCAAGGAAGCGACCATCATGCTCCTTAAGGCGGGGGACTTCGTCGGCGAAGAAGCAATTGCCGGCGTTGTAGGATTGAGAATCGCCAGTGCAACGGCGGTCACCGCTTGCACCGCAATGAAAATCGACCGACAGGCGATGGTCCGCGTCCTTCACGACGAAACTGCTTTCTCCGAGATGTTTCTAAAGTTCGTGCTCTTGCGTGGCATCCGCACCCAGGAAGACCTTGTTGATCAACTCTTCAATTCCAGCGAGAAGCGACTGGCGCGAACACTCCTTTTGATGGCAGAGTTCGGTAAGCCCGGTGAGCCCGAGATGCTTATACCTCCAATCACCCAGGAGGCTCTCGCGGAGATGATCGGCACGACCCGGTCTCGCGTCAGCTACTTCATGAATCGCTTTCGAGATCTTGGCTATATCGAGTACAACGGTCGCATCCACGTGAACAAATCACTCCTCAATGTGGTGCTGCACGACCAGTTACCCGAACAGAACTCATCGGGGCCAACCGTCGTTGACCCGCCACGTAAATCCTCAGAGCGAGCAAAGTCGAGAAGACTTGTGAGCAAAGCGGAACAGTATTAGAGATAGGGATGATGGGATACTCTTCCTGCAGCCAAAGCCTTCTCTGGAAGTTGTGAACAATGGTCAACTCAAGCCCAACGCCGAGTTATCATCGACGACGGATCATCTATACGAACGACTCTCTCCCACCTATTCACCGAGCTTGGTTACAGTGTGCGCTCTGCGTCTGACGGTTTTCCGCGTCAGCCCTGATTCAGGCCGTATACCGAAACACCCCGTCTTCGTTCCAGCCGAACAGGTTCATCCATTCGCGCCTACGAGGCGTTAGGCCTAAATGCATCGCCGAATGTGTGAGGAACCGAGAGAAACAACACTTCAAGCATTGAATTCGTGTGTTTGTGCTAGTCCCGGACGCTCAGCGATTACCAGGGACTTGCAGCACCCGGCGCCGGCGCAATGCAAGTAGTGTGCTGAAATGCTCAGATTAAACGCTTCTACAGTGCGAGAGTGGAGATGGTCGCAGAAAAGTTGACCTGTTGTGATTGAGGCCACGCGATCCTTTCGGGGGTAACGCTCAGGTTAGACAGGATTGTGGATACCTTCATCTCTTCCCGTTTCGCTCGAATGCGGAAGCCTGACGTCGAAATCTTTCGGCTTGCGCTCGATCTTGCCCAGACCCCTGCGGCGCAGTCCGTTTTTATAGACAACACCCCGATGTTCGTTGAGATCGCTGCACGCCTGGGAATTCGAAGCGTTCTTCATAACGATTACAAGTCAACCTGCGCCGAGCTCGCTGCTTTGGGTTGCAGAGAGATCAATCAGCCTAATCATGTCGCCAGTTCAACCGTGCCTTCTATGCACATGAAACAAAGGAGAATCAAGCGATGCCAACCGACATACTCACTACCGAGGAATTGCTTCACGAGACGCCCGAAGCACTAGGCTCGGAAGAGTCTCTCAAGAGCAGCACAACGCTTACTCCGGAATTACTTCGTCGGATGAATGCCTACTGGAGGGCGGCCAATTATGTGTCGGTCGGCCAGATATACCTCTATGACAATCCGCTGTTGAAGGAGCCGCTAAAGCTTGAACACGTGAAGCCGTTGGTGGTCTCTCATTGGGGCACAACGCCGGGGCAGAATTTCATCTATGTGCATCTGAACCGAGTCATCAAGAAGTACGACTTGAATATGTTTTACATCGCTGGCCCTGGCCATGGTGGTCCAGCGATTGTAGGCAACGTTTACCTCGAAGGGACCTGGAGCGAGGTATATCCGAACGTCACCCAGGACGAAGCAGGATTGAAAAAGCTTTTCAAACAGTTCTCCTTCCCCGGAGGCATCTCCAGCCATGTTGCGCCGACGACTCCTGGATCGATTCACGAAGGCGGCGAGTTGGGTTATTCGCTCAGTCATGCCTTTGGTGCGGCATTCGACAATCCGGACTTGATTGTCGCCTGCGTGATTGGCGATGGAGAAGCAGAGACGGGCTCCCTGGCTACCTCCTGGCAGTCCAATAAGTTTCTCGACCCAAAGACAGACGGGGCTGTGCTGCCGATTCTCCACCTCAATGGCTACAAGATCAGCAATCCGACTGTGCTGGCTCGCATCGAGCATGAGGAACTGGATCAATTTCTAAGAGGCTGCGGCTGGACCCCATACTTCGTCGAAGGAGACGAACCGAACAAAATGCATCAGCTTATGGCAGCGACCATCGATAAGGCGATAGAGGATATCCACCAGCTTCAAAACAATGCGCGCATCAACAACGATACGACTAGACCACGCTGGCCAATGGTCGTCCTCAAATCGCCCAAGGGCTGGACCGGACCGAAGATAGTTGACGGTTTGCAGATTGAGGGAACATTTCGAGCGCATCAGGTGCCGCTGCTCGTCGATCCTCAGCATCCCGATCACGTAACGCTTCTGGAAGCTTGGATGAAGAGCTATCGGCCCGAGGAACTCTTCGACAAAAATGGACGACTCATCCCGGAATTGGCCGAGTTGGCGCCAAAGGGCGACCGTCGGATGGGAGCCAACCCACACGCGAACGGGGGTATTCTCCTCCGCGATCTAGATATGCCGGACTTCCACGACCACGCCGTCACCGTGAATTCACCGGGTGCAGTGGAGATCGAGGATACGCTGGTGCTGGGTTCGTTCTTGCGGGATGTTGCCAAGCTGAATCAAGACAAGCATAACTTCCGTGTCTTCGGTCCGGATGAGACCGTCTCTAACCTCCTTCAAGCTGTCTTCGAGGTCACAAATCGTCAATGGGACGCGCGTGAATTCAGCAATGATGAGTTCCTCGCACCGGCCGGCCGCGTGCTGGACTCCATGCTGAGCGAGAACCAGTGCGAGGGTTGGCTGGAAGGCTATCTTCTGACCGGGAGACACGGGCTATTCAACAGCTACGAGGCTTTCATTCGCATCATCGACTCGATGTTCAGCCAACATGCGAAGTGGCTGAAGGTATGCCGGGAACTGCCGTGGCGACGCGATATCTCGTCGCTGAACTATCTCCTGGCCTCCCATGTCTGGCAGCAGGACCACAACGGATTCACGCACCAGGATCCCGGATTCCTCGACCATGTCATCAACAAGAAGGCTGATATCGTGCGCTGTTACCTTCCGGCCGACGCTAACTGCCTCTTATCCGTCTTTGACCACTGCTTGCGCAGTCGAAATTACGTCAACGTCGTAGTGGCAGGAAAACACGCCCTTCCCCAATGGTTGACCATGGACGCGGCAGTCGTGCATTGCACGGAGGGGGTTGGCATCTGGCAATGGGCCAGCAACGATCAGGACAGCGAGCCTGACGTAGTGATGGCCTGCTGTGGAGACACGCCTACCCTGGAAATTCTTGCTGCAGTCTCCATCCTCCGCAAGCACCTGCCCGAGTTAAAGACTCGGGTAGTCAATGTCGTCGATTTGATGAAGCTGCAACCCAGCACGGAGCACCCTCACGGTCTGACCGAACTCGCCTACGATTCGCTCTTTACGAAAGACAAGCACATCATTTTCGGATTTCATGGGTATCCCTGGCTGATCCACCGGCTTACGTATAGTCGCACTAATCGCAACTTGCATGTACGCGGCTACAAGGAAGAAGGCACGATCACAACGCCTTTTGATATGAGGGTACAGAACGACCTTGACCGCTTCCACTTGGTCATGGATGTGGTGGATCGGGTGCCGAATCTCGGCTCCAAGGGCGACTACCTGAAACAGCAGATGCAAGACAAACTTATCGAACACAAACACTACATCGACGCCCATGGCCAGGATATGCCGGAGGTCCGGAATTGGAAATGGAGTGATACCAAGTGAACAGGCAAACTCTTGAAACAACCGCGAACATGATGGTGGCCGACGGCAAGGGACTGCTGGCGATCGATGAAAGCACTAGGACCTGTAACAAACGATTTGCTAAATGGCGGATTCCACAGACCGAGGAGACGCGGCGGCGATACCGCGAGTTGATTGTGAATACGCCTGGTCTTGACGAATCCATCAGTGGCGGATGTTTCCGGCATCGCATTCGGACCGTCCTTCTTCAGTTGGCGGAGACTTGATGGTGAAACGTGATTGATTGAATCTATAGGCATAAGGGATCCTGCTTTCCAAAGGGGCGGAGTCATTGCTTTGCTGGCGCATTTGGGGGATGTATGCGCCCACCCCGGGCGGCGTTTCATTTCGGACTGTCTTTCGACGATGCATAATGCAGCACGACGATCGAATGTGGATTGACGACGTAGGTGGAACCTGTGACTTCTGAGCATCTTTCCACGTCGGCGATATCGTCCGGCGAGTCGAGAGACGTATCTATCAAGCGAATCCACCGCGAAGAGGGGGTCGGGAGCTGCGGAAGTTCAAACTCCAAAAGGTTCCAATAGGAATTGATCGCAATGTACCGCAATTGACTCAGCGCGTGGTTGTGGAACGTTACGGCGATGGAGTGTGAATCATGTCCCCAATCGGGCTTATCCAGCGAAGTACCATGCCACCGGATGTGCGCGTTGCGAAGGTAATCTTCAAGCGGGATAGCATTGCCTCCCGTTTCTTGATCGAAGTGAAGGCGGACGCGGATCATCTCCCTCACGAATCGTAAGATTTGGGAGTTGGTCTTGCACAAGTCCCAATCGAACCAACTTACTTCGCTGTTGAGACAGTATGCGTTGTTATTGCCTTGCTGCGTGCGCCTCACCTCATCGCCCATCAGCAACATCGGCGTTCCGACCGAAAGCAGCGTAAGTGTGACAAAGTTCTTGATTTGCTGGATGCGGAGACGGTCCACCTCAGGGCTCGTCGAAGGCCCTTCAACACCGCAGTTCCAGCTCAAATTAGCATTTGTTCCATCTCCGTTTTGGCTCCGATTTCCGTCATTATGTTTCGAGTTGAATGAGACGAGGTCGTTAAGTGTGAACCCATCGTGGCAGGTCACGAAGTTGAGGCTTTGACCGGTCGGGCGATGGCCACTTTTGTAGATGTCCGGACTGCCGATGATGCGCTCACGAAGTTTCCAGGCTGTATTCGCATCGGCTTTCAGGAAGCTGCGAACATCGTCGCGGTAGGCCCCGTTCCATTCTTTCCATTTATCCTGTCCGAAACTGCCTACCTGGTATAACCCCCCGGAATCCCAAGCCTCTGCAATCAGCTTGGTGCCAGCCAGAATGGGTTCGGAATCGATTTCCCAGATGATCGGTGCGTTCAGCACAGGTTCACCGGAATCGCTGCGAGAGAAGACAGAAGCAAGATCGAAGCGGAACCCATCCACATGCATCTCCGAAACCCAGTGCCTCAGGCTATCCAGGATGAGCCGCTTCACGACGGAATGGTTAACCTTGAGCGTATTGCCGGTGCCGGTGAAGTCCGCATACACCGCCATATCTTTTTCGAGAATGTAATAGAAGTTATTTTCCAAGCCCCGGAAGCACAGTGTCGGCCCATGTTCATCCCCTTCGGCGGTGTGGTTGTAGACAACGTCGAGGATCACTTCGATACCCGCTCGGTGCAGCGCCTTCACCATGGTGCGAAACTCATCGAGGCACCCGAGTGGATCATCTTTCCTGGTGCTATAGGCAAGATGCGGAGCGAAGAAGGAGACGGGATCGTAACCCCAGTAGTTGGCTAGCCCTGGCGGTGCGTCCGAAGAATCGAATTGGAAGACGGGCAGAAGTTCGAGGGCGGTGACGCCGAGCGATTTGAGATAGGGAATCTTTTCAATTACTCCAAGATAGGTACCACGAAGGGCGGCAGCAACACCGGAGGATGGATGGCGAGTGAAGCCTGCGACATGCATTTCGTAAATAACCGTCTCACGGAAGAGGCGATTGATCGGCTTGTCGCCCTCCCAATCAAACAGCGAGAGGTCTGCGACCACGCTCTTCATCGACGTCGAGGCGTTATCGCCGGGCATACAGGCTGCAGCTCGATTGTAATTCTTCCCAACCAAGACGCCCTTTCCGTAGGGATCGATAAGGACTTTCTGGGAATCGAAGCGCTGGCCGGCTGCGGGATCGCAGGGTCCATCTGCGCGATAGCCATACAGTTGTCCTGGTTTGATTCCGGGTAGAAAGATATGCCAATAGTGTGAGGTGCGATTTCGCACTGGGTCGAGCGTGACGGTAAGGGCCGGTGCACGATCATCCGGGTGATCGAACAAAACGATTTGCATCCCAGTGGAACTTGCCGACAGGATGCTGAAGTTCGTTCCTTCAGGGCGTACGGTCGGGCCTAACGGATAGGGGCAACCGGCACCCTCCGTTGCATCTCTCATCGCTGCCACAGGATCTCCCCGGCTTCGAGCGGGACAAAGGCGTCGGGATGGGTGGGAACGAGACGCGCAGTGTAGTCGCCCGCTGGACGCTTCGCCGGGCAGCAAGCGGAATAAACGACCGTGCCCGGCGACTCCGCCGAAGAGTTGCATGTAGCAACGATGTCCGCATTGGAACCGTTCTCCCCGGTCGGGTTGGCATAGAGTTCCACTTTGAATTGATCTGGATGGAGGCCGCCAGGGATGACCAGAATCTGGAACCTGTGTTGGCCGTCTTTCGTCTCGACGAAGACTTTGCCAAACCGGAGTGTGTTCCATTGCTTGGCGATACTATGCTGCCATTGCATAAGGTCGACGCCAAGTTTGCCGCCGTTCGCGGAGCGTGCGCTGTATCCGGCGGCGGCCGGGAGGTAATGATCGGTTGTATATTCACGGATTGCCCGGCTAGCCGAGAACTCAGGTGTAAGCGTTGCCATGCTTTCGCGTATGCGTCCAAGCCATTTGGAAGGCGTTCCTTGCGCGTCCCGGTCGTAGAACTCGGGAACAATCTGCTGCTCCAGCAATGCGTAGAGACTTTCCACTTCAGCAGCATCCCACGCCGAGTCTTCGCCATGTTCTCTTCCGTCGCCAATAGCCCACCCGACTTCGGGGGTATAGGCCTCCGCCCACCAACCGTCCAATTCGGAGATGTTGAGCCCCCCATTAGCAAGTACCTTCATTCCACTCGTTCCGCACGCCTCCCATGGGCGCCGAGGAGTGTTGATCCAAAGATCTATGCCTTTGACCAGTTCCTGAGCCATCTGCATGTCGTAGTCGCTGAGGAAGACCACATGGCCGCGAACCTCGGGACGCTTAATGAAGTCGTTCCAGTGCTTGATAAGCGCCTGTCCCGGCATGTCCTCCGGATGAGCCTTACCGGCGAGGACCAATTGCAAAGGATGTTGCGAAGCCGTGAGTAAGCGAATGAGCCGCTCCGGATCGTGCAGCAGGAGATCGGGTCGCTTATAGGTTGCGAAGCGCCGTGCGAATCCGACCGTAAGCACGTCTTCTCCAAAGAGGTCGGCGACGTACAAGTGAGAGGCACCTTCGGCTGAGAGTTGGCGTGCATAGCGATCACGCACTTGGACGAGCATCGCCCTCCGCGCATCAGTGCGCATCTTCCACAACTCTATGTTGGTTAGCCGACGGACATCATCAGCGAGTGGACGATCAACGCGCCAGCGATCCGTGCCGCATACCTTGGTCCAGAGGCCATCTGCCTCGGCTGAATCCCAGGTAGGCACATGAATCCCATTTGTGACGGAACCAATGGGGACCTCCACCTGAGGCCATCTTGGGAAGAGTGGCTGAAAGATCTGCCGGCTTACTTCTCCGTGAAGCTTGCTAACGCCGCTGACCTGGCCGCTGCCGCGAAGGGCGAGGTAGGCCATGTTGAAAGGCTCCGACGCATCGCCCGGATTCTGCCTGCCAAAGCCGAGCAAACTTTCCATAGAAATTGCGAGTTCGTCCTTCGCATAATGAGCGAGATATTTCCGACAGAGTTCCGGGTCGAAGCGGTCGAAGCCGGCCGGCACTGCCGTATGGGTCGTAAACATATTTCCTGCCCTGGTAATGGTCAGCGCAAGTTCAAAGGAAACTTGGTGATCCGCCATATAACATCGGGCGCGTTCGAGCACGGCGAACGCCGCATGACCTTCATTGAGGTGGCAGACCTCCGGATTCAGCCCAACCTCGCGCAGCAAGCGCCAGCCGCCAATACCCAGAACGATCTCCTGCTTCAGCCGCATCTCGACATCGCCGCCATAGAGCTCGCTGGTGATACCGCGATGCGCGGCGCTATTGGCGAAGTCGTTCGCATCGAGCAGGTAGAGTTTCGTTCTGCCGACAAACACTTGCCAGCAACGCAGCCAGATCTTCGCTCCCGGGAGCTGAATCTGGAGACGCAGCCACTCTCCGTCCGGCCTCCGAAGTGGCTGGATCGGCAACTGACCGGGATCGTTGACGGGATAGAGCGCGCGTTGATTGCCGTCAGCGTCGAAGTCTTGACGAAAGTATCCCTGACCCCATAGCAAGCCGACTCCGACGACAGGAACACCCAGATCGCTGGCCGCCTTCATCTGGTCGCCGGCTACATTTCCGAGTCCACCGGAATAAATTGGCAGAGCTTCGGTCAGCATGAATTCCATGCTGAAATACGCGATCGATGAGAGCGTAGCTCCAGGATGCGTCTCCTGAAACCACGCGTCAGCCGAGAAGAATTTGCGTTTTCGCTGCAGCAAGGCAGACAGGAGCTCTTGAAATTTTGGCGTCGCCAGAAGAGCCTTGACCTTGTCTTCTGAGACCGTTTGAAGAATGACCCATGGGTTCTGCGTTGTCTTCCATAGATAACTGTCCAGAGCTTCCCAGAGGTCGTCCGCTGCGTGGTTCCAGGACCAATGCAGATTGAGCGCCAACTCTTTGAGGGCGTCGATTCCCGCGACCGGTTCTCCATTTGCTACTCGGGTTTCGCCTTTGGTCTTGCGAGATTTTGGATCGCTCACTTTGTCTCCTGAAGTGCTAAGGTCGGGTGTGCAGGGGCCGCAGCCGCGAACGCCTGGTTTGCGACGGCCTGCGCTTCTGCCTCGATGAGTGCCAGCTGCTCTTTGCCGCTGAAGCTTTCCGCGTAAATCTTGTAAATGGCCTCCGTCCCAGAGGGTCGCGCCGCAAACCATCCGTTCGCGGCGGCCACCTTGACGCCCCCAATGGAATTGCCATCTCCGGCTGCATTGGTCCTGATGGTGATCGGTCTCTCGCCAGCGAGATCCATTGCGTGAATATCCTTCGCTGTGATGTGTTCGAGCGCTGTCTTTTGCTGACTGGTCGCGGCCGCCTCGGACCGGCGATAGAGCGAATCGCCGAGTTCGCTGGCAAGCTCTGCATAGAGCTCACCGGGATCTTTCTTACATCTCGCCGTAATCTCGGCCGCTAGCAAAGCAGCAATCATTCCGTCCTTGTCTGTGGTCCACACCGAACCATCCATTCGCGCGAAGGATGAGCCCGCGCTCTCCTCACCCGCGAAACCAAGCTCGCCGTGAAGGAGCCCGTCAACGAAGAATTTGAAGCCAACTGGAACTTCGTAAATCTTCCTGCCTTGCTTGGCCGCGACACGATCAATCATGCTGCTGCTGACTATCGTCTTACCCACTTCCATCTCTTTGGCCCATTTCGGGCGATGCGAGAACAGATAGTCGACGCAGACCGAGAGATAGTGATTGGGCGGCAACAATCCGCTGCTCCGGGCTACGATGCCATGACGGTCGTGGTCCGTGTCGCATGCGATAGAGATGTCGAATTTATCCTTCAAGGCGATCAAGGGTCGCATGGCATATTCGGAGGAAGGGTCCATCCGAATCTTGCCGTCCCAATCGAGAGTCATGAAGCGAAACGTCGGGTCGACCGTCTCATTCACCACTTTAAGATTCAATCCATAGCGCTTTGCGATTGGCCCCCAATAGTGAACTCCTGCTCCGCCAAGCGGATCCACTCCCAGAGTGATGCCCGATGCCCGAATTGCGTCCATATCGACGACGTTGTGCAGGTCTTCTACATAGGCCGTCAGGAAATCGTGTCGGTGTGTCGTGGTTGAGGCTCGTGCTTTGTCGATGGAGATCCGCTTGACGCCCTTGAGATCATCGGTGAGAAACTGATTCGCCTGTTTCTCAATCCACGAAGTGATCTTTTCTTCTGCCGGACCGCCATGAGGTGGGTTGTATTTGAAGCCGCCGGTATCGGGAGGATTGTGCGAGGGTGTGATGACAATACCGTCAGCAACGCCCGTCGTGCGGCCAAGATTGTAGGTAAGAATAGCGTGGGAGATGACGGGGGTTGGGGTGTATTGCTCGTGGCCCGCCAGCATCACGTCGATAGCGTTAGCGGCCAGAACCTCGAGAGCACTTTCAACGGCAGGTTGCGACAACGCATGGGTGTCGATTCCCAGGAACAAGGGGCCGTCGATCTTGTGCTGCCTGCGGTAGAGACAAATCGCTTGCGTAATCGCCAGGATGTGCCACTCATTGAAGGTGTATGTAAAAGAGGAACCTCGGTGTCCTGACGTGCCGAAGACAACGCGCTGTTCGAGGATATTCGGGTCGGGCCGCTCTTCATAGTAGGCAGCGATCAACTTTGGTAGATTGACGAGGTCGCTGGCATTCGCGGGCTGACCGGCCCTGGGATCGATTTTCATCTGCATGCTCGTTTCATAGACCGCTGCTTGGTCTGTTCCTGACCTTACTTCGCCAACCGCTTTCGAATCGCCTGCAATTCAGCTTTCCGTTTCGCCGTCGTCTTTGGATAGGACATCTTTAGGGCTTTGAGTGAGTCCATCACGATCCTGGAGACAATCAATCGAGCGTTCTCCTTGTCATCTGCTGGGACGACAAACCACGGCGATGCTTCCGTGCTCGTTGCATTGAGGCAATCTTCAAACGCCGCGACATATTTCTTCCAATACTTTCTCTCGTGAATGTCGGCGAGACTGAACTTCCAATTCTTGTCTGGTTCGTCGAGGCGTTCCAGGAAACGCTTGCGCTGCTCTTCTGGTGAAAGATGGAGAAAAATCTTGACGACGTGCGTGCTGTTGAGGTGCAGATGAGTCTCGAAGTTCTCTATGGAACGATATCGCTCCTCCCAGACAGTCTTCTCATCTCGCAATTCTGCTGATAGTCCCTCGTTCCGAAGAATCTCTGGATGCACACGGACGACCAAAACCTCTTCATAGTAAGAGCGATTAAAAATACCGATTCGTCCTCGGTCTGGTAGCCGGCACGTCGTCCGCCAAAGGAAATCGTGCTCCAATTCCTCGGCACTCGGTTGCTTAAAGCTGAAGACTTCGCAGCCTTGCGGATTAACCCCGGACATCACATGTCGAATAGCTCCATCCTTACCGGCTGCATCGATTCCCTGAAAAATCAGGAGCAGAGCATAGCGATTGGAAGCATAGTGCAGCTGCTGCAGTGAACTTAGTTCCTCTACATGGCTTTCCAGGGTCTTGCGATACTGCTTCTTTGAACTGCAGAACGGCTTGATGACGGTAGGTCTATCGTCCAGCCTGAGCTCTTTCCCGGGAAACACTCGAAATTCCTCTGATTTGATCTTCACTTTTCTCCTGGCGGAAGTGGATTTTCCGCGTTCGGGCGCGTCGGCCTTTTTGTCTATACGGGAGGCTCACGAAGCCTTCACAAACTTCCCGTTCTTAATCGTGCGCTCCGCTTCCAGCCAATCCTGGTCTGCCTGACTCTCGCCTCGCACACGCTCTTGATAGAGCTCATAGGCCTGCATGGCGATCTGTGGTGAAAGATCCGCCTTCTCCTTCGATAGCAACGGAGCCTTCGTTGGATCGAGAATCCGGTAGGCAAGGAGCTTGACTCGGTCGTTGAGCAGAAACCAGGCCAGCGCATACCCCCAGACAAACATCGCCCATTTCCATCCGAGCGGCGTCATGAAGATGCCATAGACGGCAATTAGCGTGGCAACAATCTGGGTTCCAAGTACGGCGATCCAGAGAGCCCGCGCGGGGCGGATCGACCAGAATGCACCTCGCGTCCGTGTCAGGAAGATCGTGAGGTGTCCTGCCACCGACAGCTTTAGATACATCATCGTCTGGGCTTGTCCGCGATCCAGGTGGAAGACCCGCTCGGCGAGGTAAAAGAGGCCAAATGCCGCGACGACACCGATTATTCCAAGGACGGTAGAGACCCCGAGCACCAGCCGCATATTCCACGCTTCGGGTTTGTCCTTGTAGTGAACATTGTCGTAAGCGATGGATAGGATGGCTCCGTCATTCAGTAGAGCAATCATCACGATCATGACTGCGGTCACCGGGTAGAAGTTGAACACCAGGATCGACAAGGTCATAAAGAGCAAGACACGCAGTGTCTCAGCAATGCGATAGATCGCGTAGCTGTTCATGCGCTGAAAGATGCGCCGGCTCTCTTTGATTGCATCGATGATCACAGATAAACCTGAAGAGAGCAGAACAATCGATGCTGCTGCCCGCGCCGCATCCGTGGCTCCCGACACGGCGATACCGCAGTCAGCCTTCTTTAACGCCGGGGCGTCGTTGACCCCGTCCCCCGTCATGCCGACTATATGATTGCGCTTTTGCAAAGCATCGATGATGAAGAACTTGTGTTCTGGGAAGACCTGGGCAAAGCCGTCCGCCTTCTCGATGGCAACCATTGTTTCCGTACTGGGCTGCTGCTTCGTGTCCCCGAGCGCGCTGGCATCGAGGATGTTTAGTCCTAAACCGAGCTGCTTGCAGGTCTCCCTGGCGATAGCGATCTGATCGCCGGTCACCATCTTTATATTCAGGCCCATCTGCCGCGCACTTACGATCGTTGCTTTCGCCTGTTCGCGTGGCGGGTCGAACATGGGAATCACGCCTGCGAATTGCCAATTCCCCTGTTCATCCGCACGGGCGACCCCCAGCGAACGGAAGCCCCGTCCTGCAAACCCATTGACAGCTTTCTCGACCGCGGCCTTGACCTCGTCCACGTTCTTCGACATCTCAAGAATGACCTGCGGCGCTCCCTTGGCCACAAAGAACTGCTTCCCATCACCCCCTTTGACGGTTGCCTCGGTACGCTTATGCACTGGATCGAATGGCTGGAAATGAAGCACCTGGAAGCCTGCAATCGCCTTGTCGTCCTTGACTCCGCCTATCACCGCGAGATCGATCGTGTCCTTGTCTTCCGCTCGGGACGCAAGCGCAGCCCACAGGATGACTTGATCGGCAGGGATGTTATTGACGGTGAACGGGGGCCCTAGGGTCAGTTTGTTTTGGGTCAGAGTGCCTGTCTTGTCCGAGCACAAAACGTCCACACCGGCAAGCTCCTCGATTGCAGAAAGACGAGTTACGATCGCTTCCTTCTTTGCCAGCAGGCGTGCACCGACAGCCATTGTTACAGAGAGCACAGTAGGCATTGCTACAGGGATAGCGGCTACAAGCAATACAAGACAGAATTCGAGGGTGTCCAGGATCGGATTGTGACGGAAGAGCGATACAGTGAGAATTACCGCAACCAACACCACCGCAAGAACGATAAGGTAGTCACCGATCTTCAGCACGGCACGTTGAAAGTGGCTCACTGTTTGGGCCTGTTCGACCAGCTGTGCCGTCTTGCCGAAGTAGGTGTCCTCGCCAGTGGCATAGACCATGGCATCGATCTCGCCTTGACGCATGATCGAACCCGAAAAGACCGCATCGCCGGGCTTGCGTGACACCGGCAGGGATTCCCCTGTCAAGGCTGACTGATCGACTTCCACAGGGTCGCCGTCCAGCAACCGAGCGTCCGCAGGCACAATATCACCCAAGCGCAGTCGGATAACGTCACCCGTGACCAGTTCGCTTGCTTTTGGAGTGGCCCACTTTCCATCGCGCAACGCGCGAGCATCATTCGCCAGCTTAGCCTTGAGGGCAGCGATAGCGTTCCCTGCCTGGTGCTCTTCCCAAAATCCCACCACTGCATTTGAGAACAGCAACACGGAAATGATGATGAAGTCCAGCCAATGGCGCACAACCCCCGACAAAATGACTGCCGCCTCGATCATCCACGGAATGGGTCCCCAGAAGTAAGTCAGAAACTTCAGAAACGCATTGACCTTTACTTCCTTGAGTGCGTTGGGGCCATTCTGGGCTAGGCGCTTCGCAGCCTCGGCTTGCGTCAGTCCCTTAGGAGACGAGTGCAACTTCGCCTGCAAGTCTGCCATCGGAATGGACTTCAAGTCATCTTTCGACTTCGGCTGTTCGTTGGGCTTGAGGTCTTCTTTTGCGTCGGTTTTAGGGCCGGCCGCAGCGTCGATGACTGGATTGGCCTTCGGCTCGTTCTTGATTTGAGGCTCTTCTGTAGTCGGAGTCACGATAGATACTCTCCTAGCTTTGGGGCTTCAACGAGGCTCGTCTAAGTGGCGGAACGGTTCATTCCGTGCTTCAGATTGAAAGGCCACGCTCATGCGACCGAGCATCGTCAACACCTTCTGAAAGTATGTTCTTGTCGAAGCAACATACGCTGCCCCATTTTGCTCATGCTGTGAATGCCCTGTAATCGCTGGACAGTGGACTCTAGGAACGCACTGTCGTCCCACCGCTCCCGCATCTCCAAAACCCTTCCCCCCTCGCATGAACCCAATCTCTTGCGTTGAGATGGAAGATTCGCAAGCGACAAGAGGCGTCCTTGGCGGTAGCGGCAACTCCAATCGCCATTGAGGCACTGCAAAACTCACTCCTGCGCTAATCCTGCCAAATCGACGCTTTATGACCCAGTTAGCAGGTCTGGCCACTAAGGTGATGCGAGAAATGCGACCAGGCTGGTCAATCGTATACAGCCACGCAGGTCTCATTTGCCTATGCTTGAACCCAGCATGTGCGACGCGTTATGTCGTCGCATACCTGTTCCCCGCGACAGATGTTGCGTGAGCACACTGCGGAATTCGGATCCGATCGTCGCTCCGACGGACGCCACCGGTTGAACAGACCTCATGCATCCAGCGTCTGAACAACTCTGCACCACAGCAATAGAGGAGAACCACATGTTCAAGCGCATTCTAATTATCTCTGCGATCACCCTTGCAGCTACCCCACTCGCGTTTGCGTCCGATCACGAGGACGATGTTACTCGCACCCACAAAGCGGCCCAGGTCTTCCAGGAAATCATGGATACTCCCGACAAGAGCATTCCCAACGATCTACTGAAGTCCGCACGATGTATCGCAATCATTCCCGGCGACAAGAAATTCGCGTTTATCTTTGGGGGCAGCTACGGTCGCGGCGTTGCTACCTGTCGCACGCCGGAAGGATGGAGCGCTCCGATCTTCGTTGCCATCGACGGCGGCAGCGTCGGGTACCAGATTGGAGGCTCTTCCACGGACCTGGTCCTGCTCTTTATGAATGATCATGCGTTGAATAGTTTGCTCGGCGATAAGTTCAAGCTGGGAGCTGACGCTTCCGTGGCAGCAGGCCCGGTGGGTCGAAACGCCGCCGCCGGTACCGATCTCAGGCTTACCGCGGAGATTCTTTCCTATTCACGCACCAAGGGCATCTTTGCCGGAATCAGTCTGGACGGCGCTGTGGTGCAAGCAGACCGCAGCGGAGATCGATCGATGTACGGCGCAGATGTGGATAGGCATGAGATACTCAGCGGCAAAATCGCCGTCCCACCTTCGGCGAGAGACCTGACTCATGAAGTCAATAAATACGGAGACATGGGTAACGTGGCTGGCAGATAGCTCGCATGCGTTCGATCTAGCTGAACCGCAGAGGCAACCAATGCCCATCGGGTGGGTGGGCATGGCGCTCCGGCTGTTCCTACACGAGGCATAGCTTCGAACTCGGTTACGGTTCGAATCTTGAGCCGGGACGATTCGCAAACCATTGTGTCTACTAGGTTGACTGCCACGGTGCTTGGACTCAATCTCGCCCAAAGGGTCCAATAAGCGAGTTGAAATAATGTCAAAAGGAGGTATTGAGCCCTCGCTCGAGAAGCTAAACCACTGAAATGAATGGTCGGCCCTGGTGGACGATTTTCGAACTTTCGTGACGAGTTGCGATCAAGACAAGCGACGTTAGCCAAACGATAACTCTCGGTTGGGAAAGATCACGGTGAAAAAGAAACTGTTGCGTGGGATCGACAGGAAGCTTAAATACATAGCCCGTCTGAACTCTGGAAGAAGTACAGAGGGCTATGGCTTACTGAATCGTGATTGTGAGAGCCGAGGAAGTTGCAGCTCCAGGATTCACCACAGTGACCGACGCCGTGCCCGCGGTTGCAAGGTCGGAAGCAGGGATGGCAACCGTTAGATGGGTGGCGTTTACGATCGTTGTAGTCCGGTAGCTTCCGTTCCACATGACTGCGACTCCGGGAAGGAAGTTAGACCCTGTCAGGGTAAGCATCGCGTTTCCACTGCCGTGCGTAATTGTTGTGGCGGAACTGGATGTCAGGCTCGCCGCGGAGTTCGTTCCCAACTCCTGCGGGGCTACAAACGGCCCGCGCAGGAGCATCATGACCACGGCCGGTGGATTGACGCCGAAGCTGTCGTTCGACAGCAGCGCCAGTCCATCCTGGCCCCAGCGGAGCATGGTCCAGTTTGAGTCAACGCCGGACGCCGAGGCGGGCATGCCGGAAACTGCTTCCGGCAGGTAAGTGGTCAAATCATAACGCACGAGTCCGTAAGCCCAGGTCCCCGCCGTGTTCTCCAGCATCACGAATTCCTTCTGCAGGGAGGGATCCGGCACTGTCGCAACTCCAGGCGCGGTGTCACCCGACCCGTAGAAGTCAAATAATGGAAGCGTGGCAATCTGCGATGGAGGTGTGGTGCTCGGGTTGGCGATGCCTCCACCAGCTCCGAAAAGCAGGCCGTTTGCAATCTGGAATCCTCCACCGAAGCCGCCCATGCCATCGAGGGTTGTGCCGTCGATCAGCGTCATGCCGTTCGTATTGATACTGTAGCGGTAGAATTCGGCTCCTGTGCTGAGATTGTCATAGGTATAGAGGAGCGAGGCATCCCCGAAGGTCGGGAAGTTGTCCCCCCCGAAATTGGGCCGGAACGTGCCTGTGTTTCCGTTGATATCCAGGATGCCGTCGGAGCCGGAAAAGTCCACGGCAAGCGTGGTGTCGGTTCCTGGCATGACTGCGAGGGCGGTAGCAGCGGCATTGCTGGCGACGTGGCCCGATGACCCGGAGAGGGACACCGTCTGAACCAACGTTTGGTGGAGCAGATCGTACTGGGCAAGGCTATTCGCGCCGTTCAATGATATGTAGAGATAGTTGCCGTCGCCTGTCTCGGCCATCACCGTAGGCTGACTGCCGACAGCAACCGGGGTGCCCACCGCGCCAGTGACCGGATTGACGGTCACCACGGAGTTGCCCGTGAGGTTGGTTGCGGTGCCCGGAATGGTGGCATAGAGGAGTTGTGAATAAGGATCAAAGAGGATGGCGCTCGCCGGAACGTTGACCATGGCATAAATTGTCAGCGGCACAATCTGTGACACACGACCGCCGGGCATGGGATTCGAGACGGTCACCGCCCCCCAACCATAATTCGCGATCTCTGTCGCGGTCACGCTGGCGGTGAGTTGCGTTGCGCTGACGTAACTCGTCGCAAGCGCGGTCGTGCCGAGATTGACTGTCGAATAGGTATTGAAGCCAGTCCCGGTAACGGTGAGGGTAAAGTTCGACGAGCCCGCCTGGACCAGATTCGGAGAGATAGAGAAGATGGCGGGCACCGCGCCGTAGAGCCCTCCCGTTACTGTGGTGCTGGAGGTTGACTGATTGTTGGTGAAGTTTGGATCGTAGCTAGTCGAGGAGGCGTTGGCTGTTCCGGCAAGCGTACCCGAGTTCGTTGGAGTCGCACTCACCGTCACGGTCGCGGTCGCCCCGCTGGCGAGACTACCGAGGTCACACGTAAATGCGGCACCGGTCCCGCATGATCCCTGACTCGCGGTGATGCTGCCGATAATGAGAGAAGGATCCAGGCTCATTGCCAGAGTCGCGCCCGCCGCCGAATTCGGACCTGAGTTGCTGACGGTTGCGATCCAAGAGAAGGCCGTGCCAGTTGTGGCCGTGGCGGGCGCTGCCAGCGAAACGGAAACGTCAGCCGGTGAGGAAGAGAGATTCTTCACCAGCGGAGACTGGAAGACGTAGATCTGATTCGTGGAACTGAACGCGCTCGGTATAGTACTGAGCGCGATGCCATTCTGTCCCCAGCGGACGATCTTCCGGAAGTTTGTCGGGTAGCCCTGAGTGCCAACGCCATTCACCGGAATGCTGCCAGTGAGGTTGAACGAGCTCTCGTCGAAAGCGAGCACCTGGCCGTTATTGGAGAACGACGATACTCCGACAAACGCACTGCCCAGCGTCGAATCCGAAACAACAGGTCCGCTGGCCGGAGTGCTCGCGGTGCCGTAGAGCGTTCCGAGGACGGCACCCGTGGATGCGTTCAACACAGCGCCCGTGGAGAGATAGAGCTGGCCATTGTCGTACTGGAGCGAGCTCACAGTGCCTGAGGAACTGTAGACTGTGGCCGCCGCGGTTATACCGGTCGAACTCACCGTCAGATCCTGAACGGTCGAACCTGCCACATAAAGATTCGAGGCGGACGAACCGAAGCTAAGCGGTCCCTCGCCAGCACTTGAAGAGCTGGCGGTGCGAGGGACGCCGGAGTCGAAGATGGTCACGCCGGTTCCAGACGTAAAACTGCCCTGAATCGCGACGGCGACGGAGTTGGAAGATCCAGGAACGGCAGCGAGGTATTGAGCCGTAAAGGGAGGGTTATAGACTCCCGGGCCGCCGCCCAGAGAAAACTGGTTGACGACTTTACCCTGTGTCAGATCGACCTGCGCCACCGCTCCCGCGCCATCCAGACCGACAAAGAGCTGAGTGCCGTCGGTCGAGATAGCGAGCTTGTTCGGATTGGTGCCAACCCAGATCTGCCGCGTCACCGCGCCCGTCAGCGGATCGATGCCTACCACGCAATTTCCGAGGGTTCCTATTGTCTCAGTCGGCACAGAGGCATACAGCAATCCGTCGACCGGGTTGTAAGCGATGTCATTATTTGGGATCGAAATGTAGGCTGTGTAGACCTGAGATGAGCTGGTTCCCCCACCTGGCGCCGGAGTCGTTGCAGTCACATTAATGTTCCCCGGTATTGCCACGCTTGAAGCCGGGAAGATTGCTGTGATCTGCGTCGGACTCACGTAAGTGGATGGGATTGTCACGCCATTCAGTGCGACAGTCGTATTTGCGGTAAATCCAGTACCAGTCAGGGTAGTTGCTGCTGCTGAATTGATTGGGCCCGCGTTGGGAGAGATCGACGTCAGGGTTGGTACCGGGGGATTGGTGACGTTGAAGGTGATGGCATTCGAGGTTGGAGGAACCGCCGCGGGACAGTTAGCGGTGATGCTTGCCGATCCCGCCGTCGTCAGCAATGAGGCGGGAATCGCCGCGAAGAGGCTATAGCCCGTGGTATACGTACCCGTCGACGGATTATAGATCGTGCCATACGAATAGCTCGTAGTCAGAACTGTGGCGTTCCACTGAAGCGTGCAGCTGGCGGTGAAGCCGGTTCCCGTCGCCGACAATGTGAACGACGGCGATCCTGCAATCGCAGAGGTCGAGCTGAGCGAGGTGATCACCGGTGTTGCAGTCGGGGCAGCCACCGTAAGAGTTGCGGCAAGCGAGACACTGTAGTTCGGCGCCGGATTCACTGCGGTCACACTAAGGTTTCCGGCTGCCGAAACATCGGAAACAAGTAGAACGAAGCTGACCTGATTCGCACTAACGTAAGTTGTCGCGCGAGCAGAACCGTTAACCTGGATGCCGGTGCCGGGAACCATACCCGTGCCCGTTACCGTGATGATCGTGCTGGTGGTTTTGCCCGCCGCTACGGTCGACGGCGACAGGCTGATGACACCGAGCGCTGAATTGCTGATCGCGATCGACGCAGCACTAGAGATACCGCCGCCGGGTGTAGGCGTGAACGCGTTGACTGAGAGACTGCCGGCAGTAGCCTGGTCTGCAACGGTAAGTGACGAGAGCAGCTGCGTCGAGCTGATAAAGGTTGTTGAACGTGAGCTACCGTTGATCTGCACCACAGTCGATGGGACGAAGTTCGCGCCGGTAACTGTGATTGGAGTTGCTGTCGCAGTACCGGTCGTCACGAGGTTCGGCGTGACGGTGATCGAACCCGGAACAGGATTATTCACAGACAACGAAGCTGCAGCCGTGCTGCCGCCACCAGGGCTTGGGTTCGTGGCGACGATGGAGAGACTCCCTGCCGTGGCGAGATCTGCGGAGGTCAATGATGTAACAAGCTGTGTGGCGTTGACGTAGGTAGTCGTACGCGGTTGGCCATTCACATAGACCACGGTAGCCGGGACGAAGCTCGACCCAGTGACGGTGATCTGAGCCGTACCGGTTCCCGCGATGGCCGAAGCCGGAGTAAGAGTAATAGCGCCCGGAACCGGATTGTTAATCGCGATCGACACGGACGACGAGACACCGCCACCAGGTGCCGGATTGACCGCCGTGATGCCGAGAGATCCTGCGCTTGAGAGGTCAGCGGAAGTAAGCGCCACAGTCATAGCCGTTGCACTGACAAGTGTTGCCGGACGCGACGCGCCGTTTACCAGAACGCCAGTGCCGGCGACAAAACCGGTGCCAACAATGTTGACGACAGTTGCAGCCGATCCGGCATTCAATGCGCTCGGCGAGAGGGATGTAACAGTAGGCGCTGGATTTGTAACAACCAGAGGAATAGTTCCGGAAGCTCCGCCGCCGGGCTGCGGGTTCACTGCATTCAGCAGCAAAGGCGCGGCGCTTAGGAAGTCGTCTGAGGTCAGGCTTGCCGTAAGCTGCGTCGCACTGACATACGTGGTATTGCGTGGGCTGCCATTGACCGTAAGCGTGATACCAGAAACGAAATTCGTGCCCGTAACGGTTATGGTTCCCGCAGGCGAGTTTACGAGGACGCTCGAAGGTGCGAGCGCAGAGACCGTAGGTTCTGGGTTATCTACCTCTACGTCGTTGCTGGCATCTGCCGCAACAACGTTCGTGCCGTTCGCTACGGCGAGCTGGAGCACCGTGCCCGTTTGCAGCTGAGCGGATGGAATCGTCGCCTGGATCTCAGTGCTGCTGATGTACGTCGTTTGGATGGGCACACCCGAAAGCTGGATCACGGTAGTCGGCGTAAATCCCGTACCGGTCACAACGATCGTAACGGCGGACGAGCCGACCGGGACATTCCTGGGAGAAACCGATGAAATGGCGAGCGGACCTGCGCCGGAGGACGATCCGGAATTGACCGGTGCACCACCGCATCCGGAGAGCAGGGTAAGAAGGAGGCAGAAAGACAAAACAAGGCGAACAAAACTCAAGGGCCCAACAGCATTGGAATTCATATCGAGTGCGCAGATTATCCGAACACAGGCAAGCGGGCAAGCAAAAAATAGTTCAGCAGGATCGACAGAGCAAAACTGCAGAAGCCAGTCATCCATCTCTGCGAATGAGCGATAGCGCGGTAGGTAACTTGGGATGTGATCACTCGTTGGTCGGGAAACGCCTTACAGATTGATATTGCCGTCATTAAGGGCAACTAGTATTCTTAGCCTCGCTTCACCATTCCTGCTATCGCGGAGTAGTATGTACGCCTCGGCCCGCTGTGCCCTTCTTCTGTTTTTATTCTCGACAATCAGCAATTTCACAGCAGCCTCCACCCCAAAAACAACGGGCGATAGTGTGTTTACTCCTGGTCCAGGAGACTCGGATGCTGGTCCAAGTGGCTTTGGGAGCGGGTCGAAGAACATCAAGAGTCCTTCACTTAAGTCGTCGGTCAGTCTACCTCTCGTTTTTCAGGAGAACCGTGGACAATTTGATCGGAAGGTGCTCTTTCTGGCTCATACCGAAGACGGGTTTATTCTCCTTGAAAAGGACCGCATCGTTCTTCCGAGCGCTCATGGTAACGCGCCACTCGTGTTGCGACTTCCAGCTTCCTCATACCAGCTGTCGATTGGTGGTCAACAGCCGACAGGGGGGGTCGCGAATTACTACAACGGCAGCGATCGTTCCAGTTGGGTGCAAAACGTCCCTCTGTTTCGTGAAGTTCGATACACGAATATAGCCCGTGGAACAGACCTCGTTTTTCATGGCAGCAATGGGCGGCTTGAGTATGACCTTCAGTTGGCTGCAGGAGTTGATCCTTCAGCGGTGTCCTTCCACTTAGAAAAACCGTTTCGTCTTGAACCGGATGGATCTCTTAATCGGAGATGAGAAAGAGCATACTGCCAATGTTGCCGCGTCAGATAGTGTTCGTCTGCTGGCTCCCGTTGCCTACCAGATGCGTAACGGTTCCCGCGTTGAAATACCAGGAACATTTGAGGTCGGCGCGGCAGGCCGACTCAGCTTCCACGTAGATAAGTATGACGTTCAACTGCCTCTGGTCATCGATCCAGTGGTCGCCTACGCGGACATCATTGGCGTGAATAACGATACTTCTTTGAACGCAATGGCTGCTGACTCTTCCGGCGATATCTTTCTGGCAGGCTCGACGTTCGGCACTAACTATCCCGTAGTAAACGGACAGGGAAGCATAGGCTCAAGCGGTTCGGAACAGGTTTATCTCACGAAGCTCGACCCTACTGGCACGAACATACTGTATTCAACTTACATTCCTTCACCAGGTTTCAATACTGCGAGCGCTATCGCCCTGGACGCGAACGGGAATGCTTTTATTGCCGGGGTTACCAGTTCACCAAGCTTTCCGACCACCTCACAAAACCTTGGAAGTTGTGCACAGTCCTGTAATGCGGGTTTCGTGGCCAAATTCAACAGCACCGGCGCAATGGTCTACTCAACCCTTATTGGCTCAGGACAGCAGCTGCCTAGAGCCCTTGCGGTTGATTCTCAGGGTGCACTCTACGTCGCGGGACTTACAGCTGATTCCAACCTTATGACAGTGAATGCCTACCAGTCACGATATGGTGCTGGTGTTTGCGGAAGTTGTGTTGGCCCTTTCTTCGCGAAGCTCAACTCCACGGGTACAGGCTTTATCTTTGCCAGCTACTTTACTGCGTCGACTATTCTCGCGACGAACGAAACGTTTGCAACTGCGATTGCTATTGATTCTGCAGGAAACATTTACCTGGCGGGACCCGGGACAGGTGTTCCGCTCTACAACCCGCTCCAATCAACTATTGGCGGTTCCTTCGTCGCAGAGTTCGCTCCCGACGGCAAGACGCTACTCTTCAGCACACTCTTTGGCGGCGAGACTATCCAAAGCGACACTATAGGAGGAATCCAGGTTGGGACGGATGGAACGATATATCTGGCGGGATCTAATATTGCGCCGGACTTTGCTTACACTCTCAACGCCTTCCAGCATCCGACTTATCCGTACACCCAGAATATCTTTGCATCGGCTATCAATCCTGCCCACACTGGCCTGACCTACTCAACCTATATCGGTCAGGGCTTTGCCAATGCGACGTGGCTTGACGCGAACAATACTTTTTATGTCGCTGGGTCGTTTAGTGGGTCTATTCCGCTAGATAATGCGGTCGATTCCGACATCAGCCAAGGTGGTTATATCTTAGGTCTGGACCACACCGGAGCATTGACCACGTCTACTGAGTTTGGCGGACACGGGGCTACCCAGATACCGACTGCACTTACAGGCGATCCCATGGGGAATCTCTATGTGGCTGGTGCAGCAGATTTGCGACCGAATCTTCCCAACCTTCCTCCAGATCCATCGATATAGGAACTGGAACAAATTACAGCAACCAACTCGATCTCGGAACGTCGACGTTTATTGCGAAGATCGCTCCTGCAAGTCAGCCTCAAATTAGCTTGAGCTATGAAGGTCCAATTCTCACACTGCGCAACGTCGGTTCTGCTGATCTACACATCAGCCAGATAACTCCAGGTGGAAACTATGTAAATATCGGTGGCAACTGCGGCGCGACAGTTCCAGCAGGAACGAGTTGTTACCTGACTCCGAGTGACGTGAACGGCAACGCAAACTCCGGGACGTTGACTATCGTCAGTGATGCACAGCCTCCTTCTCAGACATACGCACCATACTTTCCTCCACATACCAGTCCCTTCGTAATAGGGGCCTATCTTGTGTTTGAAGATAAGGCACTCACGTTCCCCCCGCAGATGCAGGGGACGACGGGTACACCCGTTACATTCCGCATCTGGAATGTAGGAACTGCGAGTACAACGGTCAACTCCATATTGAGTTTCGGAATCTTCACTACAACCAGTGACTGCACCACCCTAGCTCCCGGAGGCTTTTGTACGGTGCTGGGTGCTGCCGTGATCTGCGAATTTGGTCCGTAGATTACGCCGATGTCGCCGCTTCCCGGTCCGCCGTTGCGATGCGAGCGGATCTTTTTGCCAATTTTTCCGATACCCAGGTCGCAAACCCTCTTGTGCTTTCAGCGGCCAACAATATCAATTACGGCACCGTCCCGGTCGGCCAGAATTCGATCGCGCGCACCCTGACAGTGACCAACTCTTCAAATGCCCCGATTACCATCGGCACGCCGACACTTGGATCGTCCTCCTTCGCGCTGACAGGCAATACATGCGCCGCCTTACAGCCACTGCAGAACTGCACCCTTGCCATAACCTTTAGCCCAACGTCAGCGACCACCATTTCTGTTCCACTAACAATCCCGGGCGCGAATACGATTGATTTCATTGGAACTGGTATCATCCCGCCGACACTTTCAGTGTCGCCAGCCTCACTCAACTTCGGCAGTGTCCTGCCCGGCTCCACGTCCAGCCAGACCTTAGTTCTTACAAACAATGGAACCGGTGCAGTAACTATCAGCAACATTGTTCCCACTTTGGTCGACTACACCATCTCGTCCGAGTACACAGAGCAGGACACCTGCACAACTGCTTTAGCAGTCAATGCCACTTGCAGCGTCACTGTTACCTTTCAACCCCAAAGCCTGGGCTCTCGCAATGGCACCCTATCTTTGGCACTTAATGGGGCAATCAATGGCGACGTCTCCACCCAATTGATCTCCCTCGTGGGCAGTGGAGGTAATCCATTGGCGGCGACTCCCGCCACAATCGATTTCGGCTCATCGACACTAGTCGGAGCAAACAGCTCCGCGCAGACCGTGACACTGCAGAATCAGACAACAACTCAACAATCCTTCACAACCCAGGTAACTGGTCCGTTCACCGTGAGCACAAGCAGCACCTGTGCCAGCCCTTTAGCCGCCGGTACACAGTGTTCCCTGCTCCTTGTCTTTCAACCAGGAACTGCCGGTGCGCAGACTGGGTCATTCCAGATCGTACCGACCACTGGTGGTCCCGCAATCGTGGCATTGAGAGGCACCGCGATCGCGCCAATCGCCACTTTCTCTGCAACGAGCCTCCAATTTTCACCACAGATCGAAGGAATAACCGCCTCATCGCAAACGGTCACGCTCACCAACACTGGCACCGCGCCACTTGCCGCAATCTCTCTTAGCGTAAACGGCGCCAATGCGTCCGACTTTTCACCGACCACGAACTGCACAACCTCACTTGCACCATCGTCGAACTGCACAATTACGATTGTGTTCAAGTCATCGGTTGTGGGTACAGAACAAGCGACACTGCTTGTCGCTGATAGTGCTGCCGGAACGCCGCAAACTCTCGGGCTGAGTGGAAGCGGGATGGCACAGGATTTTGCCATCACATCCCAGCCATCCTCCGCAACACAAACGGTAACCTCCGGACAAAACGCCAGCTATACGCTGAACCTAAGCACTGCCGGT
Organism: uncultured Acidobacteriaceae bacterium; assembly: GCA_963791735.1. GTDB lineage: Bacteria > Acidobacteriota > Terriglobia > Terriglobales > Acidobacteriaceae > Edaphobacter. Next base: position 871,681 of record CAWBTR010000001.1, read on the forward strand.
TTCTCCAGTGCAATTTCTCTGGCCTGCTCAGATATTCCTCAGTATGCGAGCTGCGCCTTTACTCCGGCGTCGGTAAGCTTTGTATCCAGCACATCCCAAAACGTTACTGTCACGATTGCGACACAACAATCATCGACTGCCACGCTTAGGGCTCCGTTGGAACGACAACTTGCTGGACTCGCGGTTTCCTTTTGCTTTGCATTGCCGTTGGTCCTACGAGGGAAACGAGATCGTTCCTCAGGAACTCGACGAAACCTTTTCACCTCGTGCCTCTGTTTGGGAGCCACTATGATCTCATTCGTATTAGTGACTGGATGTAGTTCTGGAGGCACGCCGCCGCAAGTGACTCCGGCTAAGAAGGTTGTTGCGGGAACCTACACGATGACTGTGTCCGCTTCAAGCGGGACGGTCACGCACTCTGTGCCGATTAGCCTTATTGTGCAGTAGTTAGGCACCTGCCGTTCTGACATGCGCGAAAGACAATTGCCTCTAAAAGGCGCTAGGAATGGCGCAGCAAAGCCAAGGGCGGACTACGCCTCAAAACTGATAGCCTACGTCTGACTCGCTGATCTCGGTCCGGATCGATTGAAACAGGGTGACATGACAGACCTCATCCTCCGCACTTTCGCGAGGAGGGCATTGCGGAGAAACTTGATTGGCAAGCCAGCGTCATTCATCTCCAGTTCGAATCTACTAAAGGATGAGCTCGTAAATTACTGAAAGGAAAGCTAAAGTAAATGGTCGGGACGACTAGATTCGAACTAGCGACCTCACCCACCCCAAGGGTGCGCTCTACCAGGCTGAGCCACGTCCCGACTATAGTTTGCACGTCGCCCAGGCGGGCGACGGCGGGGTATCTTGCAGTCCTAAGTGTACACGACCGGCCGCAGTTGCGGCCCCGTCACCCACCTAGTGCGTCGGCGCGACATACTCCTTGGGCAACGAACCACCCTCGCCAAAGAAGAACTCGTTCATCTGCTCGACCAGGAACTCCTGGGCCTCGCGCGTCCATGGCTGCAGGCGGTACTCATTCAGCAGCATCTTCTGCCGCTCCACCCATTCGCCCCACGACTTCTTCGAGACATTCTTGTAGATCTTCTGTCCAAAGTCCGAATCGAACGGCGGTTCATCCAGCCCTTCCATCTCAGCTTTGAATCTCGTGTCGAAAACCATGTGTGCCATCTTCTTTGGACTCCTTTGAAGCTTCTATTTTACGATGCCTGGGGCAATTGCGCCGCATCCAATATTGCTATGGCGATTGCTCTATGACATAGCAACCGCAACCGTAGCAGCAACGATGGCAGGCAACGAGTTTGCGTCGCTGCATTCGTCCATCCGCAGCTGCGGAGGCTAAGCCGACAGCGTCCACGCCCAAATAGCGCCGCCCGCTGGCCAGCTCCCTGGGCAAAGCGATGCCGCTCTGGTACGGCTTGGCCCTTGTGCTCATCCTCGGCGCGGCCTTCGAGCATCGCCCCGATGTTCAGCGGTGCCGGACTACTCATCGCATTCGCCGCCGTCCTCTGGGCCATGACCATCGTCTTTAGCATAACGATGCTCGTTCCGATCAACAACCGAATCGCCAGGATGAACCCTCACCAACCCTACCCGACATGGCTGCAGGATCGCTGTCGCTGGGATCAGCTGCATCGCGTCAGAGTAGAGCTCTTGATCGTAGCTGTCCTGTTGCTGCTCGCCGGCCTCTTCGGTGGAATCGCAACTCACGTGAGCTAACGCCGTTTCCCCTTAGCCTTCCTGTTCCGCTCCCGCGCCTTGGACTTCGTCTTTCCCTTCTTCCCCGAGCGATTCGGGCTCGAATGGGGCCGCTCACCAGAGCTTGTCGCCGCGGTCTTCGACCTTCGCAGCGACCGCGGAGCGCTCGTCAATTCCTCCTCCGACGGCAACAGCGCAAACTGCAGCCGCCGTTGCTGCCGATCGATGCGGTCCAGCAGCACATGCACCCGCTGGCCCATCTTGAACACTCGCCCGTTCCGCGTCCCAACGATCTGCCGGTCAGTGTCGCGAAACACGTAGCGGTCATCCTGCAGCGAACTCAGCGGCACCAGGCCTTCAATAAACAGATCATCCAGCTCAACAAAGAATCCATACTTCGTGCAGGAAAGAATAATCGCGTTGAAGTCTTCGCCCACACGATCCTGCATGAACTTGATCTTCTTCCACTCGATCAGTTCACGCTCCGCATCATCGGCTCGCCGCTCCGACTGGCTCGACTCTGTTGCAATCGCCTTCAGTTCCGCCTCCGGAATCGGTCCCTCCAAAGTCGGCCGCTCGTGTTTCTCCGAACGTCCTTTGCCGACTGGCTTCTCCTGCCAGGGCTGAGGAGCATTCGACAGAATCGCAGCACCCTCCGTATCCGCTCCACTCTGAATCAGCTCTCGCAACAACCGATGCACAATCAGATCCGGATAGCGCCGAATCGGCGAAGTGAAGTGCGTATAACTCGGCGCAGCCAGCGCAAAGTGCCCCACATTCTTCTCGCTGTACCGAGCCTGCTTCAACGACCGCAACATCAGGTACGAAAGGATCCGCTCCTCCGGCTTTCCCGCGATCTTCGCCGTCAACTTCTGATACATCTGCGGCGTCACTGGAATCGACTCCGCCACCTCATGCGTCTTCACCTGCCGATTCGTCCCGCGCGCGTCCCGCCTGTCACCCTTTGTCTGAATTCGTCTCACTGGCAGGCTGCTGAATCCCAACGAATATCCGAACTGACTCGCCGTCTCCTCAAAATCGACAATCCGTTTCGGATCGGGAATCTCGTGAATCCGATACACGCTCGGCACATTCTGCTCTTCAATCCATGTCGCCACGCACTCGTTCGCCGACAGCATGAACTCCTCAATCAACCGATGCGACCAACCGCGCTGCGACCGCACGATGGCCTCCATATTTCCATCGGGATCAAACTGAATCACCGGCTCCGGCAGATCGAAATCAATCGATCCACGCCGATGCCGCTTTGCGTTCAGCTTCAGAGCCAGCTCATACATCCGTTCAAACTCCGGCACCAGCTCGGCGAACTCCGCGCGTGTCTCCACATTCCCATCGAGCACCGCCTGCATCTGCGTGTACGTCATCCGCCTCGCACTGCGAATGATCCCCTCGCACAACCTCATACCCCAGCACCTCGCCGCGCCCGTCGATCTCCATCACGCAACTCAGCACCAGCCGGTCTTCATCCGGCCGCAGACTGCACATCCCGCTCGAAAGCTGCGGCGGCAGCATCGGAATCGCACGATCCGGAAAATAAACCGAGGTCCCCCGCAGCCGCGCCTCCAGGTCCAGCGCCGTCCCCGGCCTGCACATAGTGGCTCACATCCGCGATATGAACCTGCAGCTCCCAATTCCCATTCGCCAGCGGCTGCACCAGCACCGCATCGTCAAAATCCCGCGCCGTCTCCCCATCGATCGTGACAATCTGCAAGCCCGCGAAAATCCCGCCGCCGACCCAATTCCTTCGCGTCAAGCGTATCCACGGTCTGCGCCGCCGAAGCCGAAGCCTCCGCCAGCACATTCGCCGGAAACACATGCGGCAGATGATGCTTGCGAATAATGATCTCGACATCCACGCCAAACGCATCCGGCGGCCCCAGCACTTCGATCACACGTCCCCGCGCCGGCCGTCCCGTCGTCGGAAAATCCGTAATCTCCACATCGACCGCCAGGCCCTCCAGTGGCCTGTGCGGATCCAGCTCCTCCGACCAGTGAGCCTGCTGCGCCTGCGCCTCTTCTCCCAGCACGCGATGCGGCGTCTCCCTCGGCGTCGCCGGAACCTCCGCGCCCTCGGGAATCAAAATCGCCCCTCCGCCTGGTGAACCAGCCATCCGCTCATCCAGCGGCGTAACATAATTTCCGTTCACCAGAGGCGCGTTATCCCACGCGCTTCCCCGATGCGCGCGCGCATAATGAAAGATCCCCACCACCGTCGGGTTCCGCCGGGTCAGCACCCGCGCAATCCGCCCCGACCGTCGCCCATCCCGCCCCGGCGGAGCCTCATCCACCAGAACCTCATCGCCCTGCATCGCGCCGTTCAGCTCATTCGGCGGAATAAAAAGATCGTCTTCCCTGCTCGTACTCTGCCATTCGGCCGCACAAACCCATACCCATCCCGATGCAGATCGAGCCGTCCCGCCACCAGCCGGTCCCGCGTAGCACGATGCTCCACCGGCATCGCAGCTTCACCGCGCTTCACCCGCTTCGTCTTCTCCGGAGTAGCCGCAGGCAGACTCCACTGCTCGCTCTCCGTCTTCACCAGCTCGCCACGCGCCGTAATCCGCGCAAGCTGCTCCAGCAGTAACCGCCGCTCACGCCCCCCGCCCAGCCCAAGCTCGCGAATCAGCTGCTTGTACCCCGCGCGATGCCCGGGCGAGCGCTCAATCAAGCGCATCAGCTCACGATCGGTCTGTGGATAGGGAGTATGTGCCATTGTCTCCGAGCATACCTTGAACCGCGGTCTTTCACCTTACTTCAAGGTCTTCGACAACTCCGCTGCCTGCTCCAGCGTGGTCCCATCCGGCACCCGCGTAAAATCCGTCTGCACCTCATCCTGCTGCTGTCCGATATTTTTGAAGAACAACACCTTGCCCTCGATGTGCACATGGGTCTCAGTGATCTGCCATATCTTCGGCGCCACCTCCCTGCGCTCCACGCGAAACGTTCCGCCCTCATGCAACCGCCCCAGCAGCCCCCACCCAATCGTGATATCCTGGGTCAACTTGCCGCTCATCGTCTCAATCCTGTTCTGTTCCTTGTCCACGACAAGCTCACCGGCCATCCGTCCCAGCACGCGCCCCTGCATATCCGGTGGGCTGAACTTCGGATTCGGCTGAAAGTGCAGCGTGATCTTTTGCGCATCCTCACTCTGCAGCGTCCAGATGAAGGCGTCCGGCAGCATCCTCAGCAGCTCTTCTGCGTTCTTGCCGTCCTGCGCTCCATCTTTTCTCTGCTTCGCGAGCTGTGCCGGATCGTGAATGAACCGCTGCACACGTTCATCTTCTACTCTGGCCTCGGCTTCATTCAACGGCTGTCCATTCCTGCTGATCAACCGCTTCACCGAGCCGTGGGCTGTCTCAACCACAATCGAAACTGTGTCGGTGCCATCTTTTTGCGAATCGCGATAACGCCAATGCGAGTGATCGTTCAAGTCTGCCGACAATTCAGCCTGCATCGCGACACGAACGATTTCCTTTGGATCCTTGGAACCGTTTGAAGTTCCCTCCGCATGTAACGGCATCCACCCCGCCAGCAGAAGCCCACCCAGCGCAATCAGACCGCAAGAAAATTTCAAACTCATAGATCCACAATTTCTAAGATGCAGATTCCTCGACAAAGTTTGCGCTCCGTAATCTCTAGCACTCGCGAAGCGAGCCTGGAAAAATCTGATGTGCACCGAAATGCTGTTCTGCCAATCTAACTCACCCACTCTACTCGCACACTTTTCTTTCCTAATCGCAGTGTCGGAGACGCCCCCATCGCATCCTTTCCATATGTCCTGCCGGAGATCTTCTCGCCGTTCAGACTCACCGCGTTCTCCGCCAGCTTGCGCGTTGCTTCACCGGTCGAACTAGCCAGGCCCGCCAGCATCAGCAGCTTCGGCACGCGAATCTCCGCCACACCACCGTCCGCCGCCGCAACCATCAACCCCTCCTCTGCCAGCGAGACCTTCACCACCGGCACATCCTCGCTCACCCCGCGCTGCTGAAACATCTTCGCCCAATTCTCCGCCGCGGCATCCGCCTCCTCTTTCGAATGAAAGTCCCGCGTAATCGTCCACGCCAGATTCTTCTTCGCCTGCATCGGATGCAGCGCCCCGCTCCGCACCTCCTCCCGCATCGCAGCAATCTCCGACCCCCGCAGATCCGTCAGCATCGTCCAGTACGTCCACATCAGACTCGTCCGAGATCGACATCAACTTCCCGTACATCTCCCCCGCCGGCTCATGCACCCCAATCGCATTCCCCAGCGACTTCGACATCTTCTGCACGCCATCCAGCCCCTCGATAATCGAGGTCATCAGCACAATCTGCTGCGGCTGCCCGAAATGCTTCTGCAGATCGCGCCCGCGCATCAGGTTGAACTTCTGGTCCGTCCCACCCAACTCCACATCGCACTCCAGCGCGACCGAGTCATACCCCTGCGCGATCGGATAGATCAGCTCATGCAGCGAAATCGGTTGCTCTTCGTTGAACCGCTTATGAAAGTCCTCGCGCTCCAGCATCTGCGACACCGTAAACTGCGCCATCAGCTTCACCATGTCGTAGTAGCTCAGCTTATCCAGCCACTCGGAGTTGTACCGAACCTCCGTCTTCTCGCGGTCAAGAATCTTAAACACCTGTTCCTTGTAAGTCTCCGCGTTCGCTGCAATCTCCTCCCGCGTCAGCGGCTTCCGCGTCACATTCGCGCCCCGTCGGATCGCCGATCAGCGCCGTCGAGTCACCAATCAAAAAGATCACCGTATGTCCCAGCTTCTGAAAGTGCTTCAGCTTCCGCAGCAGCACAGTATGCCCCAGATGCAAATCCGGAGCCGTTGGATCGAACCCCGCCTTGATCCGCATCGGCTTTCCCGTCGCGATCGACTTCGTAATGCGCTCCTTCAGCGCCTCCAGCGGAACAATCTCCGCAGCACCTTTGGTAATCAAATCAAGCTGGTCTTCCAGCGAAGCAAACGTAGCCATATCCTTTAAGTATAAAGACCAAACCAGCAAGAACCGGAGTGCGTTCACGCACAACTGCTACTATCCTTATCCCCTATGAGCGAAAAGCCTACATCCTTTCAGGCACCTCTTGCCGCAGCCTTCCAACACGCCATGGATCATCTCGCACCGGCATCTGATCTCCCGGTCGCTGCAACAACAGACCTCAACACCCTGCGAGCCAAACTGGCAATTCCCCTCGACGAGTCCGGAACGGACGCCACCACAGTCATCGACGACCTCGCAAAAACAGTCGAAGGCGGAATCATCGACACTGCAGGCCCGCGCTTCTTCGGCTGGGTGATCGGCGGCTCTCTCCCCGCCGCACTCGCCGCCGACTGGCTCACCTCAGCCTGGGACCAGAACGCAGGAATGTACGCAACAGCCCCTGCCGCTGCCGTCGTCGAAGAGGTCGCCGGCGCCTGGCTCAAAGACCTCCTCCATCTTCCATCAACGGCGAGCTTTGCCCTTGTCACCGGCTGTCAGATGGCGCACGTGACATGTCTTTTGGCCGCTCGCCATGCACTCTTGGCTCGTCGCCAATGGGACGTCGAGATGGAAGGACTCGCAGGCTCTCCTCCCATCCGCATCCTCACCAGCACGGAGGTGCACGGAACGGCCATAAGAGCGATTCGATTGCTGGGGCTGGGCCAGAAGAATGTTATCAGCCTGCCTGTGGACGCAGAGGGCCGGTTGCGTGAGAATGCACTCGTTGAAGCGCTGGAAAGTTCTCCCTCTGCGCCGACAATTGTCATACTTCAGGCAGGCGATCTCAACATCGGCGCCTTCGATGACTTCCCCCGCCTGATACCGATCGCAAAAAAGTTCGGCGCGTGGGTCCACGTCGATGGCGCCTTCGGTCTTTGGTGCGCAGCCAGCCCCCGCCTTCGCCACCTCCTCGCCGGAGCCGACGGAGGAGACTCATGGACGACCGACGGCCACAAGTGGCTGAACGTCCCCTTTGATTGCGGATATGCCTTCGTGGCAGATCGCAAGGCCCATCACGCCTCTCTCTCCCATCGTGCCTCCTACCTCACCCACGCTGAAGAAGCACGCGACGAGCTCGACTGGAACCCCGAGTGGTCGCGCCGCGCAAGGGGATTCGCGACTTACGCGGCACTCCGGCAGCTTGGCAGACAAGGCATCGCCGATCTGATCGAACGCACCTGCGACTACGCGCGCGCACTCGTGACACGAATAGGTTCCCTCGAAGGAGCCGAGGTCGTCTGGGAACCGCAAATCAATCAGGGCCTCGTCCGTTTCCTTGCTCCTGGTAAAGATCCTTGCGAAGGAACGTCCGCCAGCGACAGCGACGCATTCACCGACCGCATCATGGCCGAGATCCTCGCCTCAGGAGAAGCCTTCTTCACAGGAACGACCTGGCGCGGCCGTCGCGCCATGCGAGTCAGCGTTTGCAACTGGCAAACCTCAACGCAAGACGTCAACCGCGTAGTCGCCTGCGTAGACAAAATCCTGCACGCAGCAAGATTGAACAACTGACCTCCGGCAACGCTTCAATCTTGCAATCACCTCGATAAACCAGTAAGTTTGTTCCCCATAAAGCACAAGTCTCGCATGGGCCCCGACGACCACCAAACCACTTGGTGCTTATCTCCGTATGTTTGCGAAGGACGCCATCATGCCCGACTCTCCAATCCCCCAACCCACAATACTCAGCCATCGCGCAGCCAACTTTATTGCCGCCGCACTCCTCGCCATTCTCGCCGTCCTTCTGGTCACCTCCGAGCGGCAGCAGTCCCAGACCTTCGATGAATCAACTCATCTCTTCGCCGGCTTCGAGTACTGGAAACACGCCGACTTCGGCAGAAATCCAGAGCATCCTCCGTTCGCCAAACTGCTCGCCACTCTCCCTCTCCTTCCTATGGGTCTCCGCGAGCCGCCAACGGTCCCCATCCCCTACTTCAAAGGTCAGGACCTCCTAAACGGCACACAGCTTCTCTACACCGCCAACGCAGACGCCATCCTTCTGCGCGGCCGTCTCATCATTGCCCTCTTCAGCCTCACCCTCGGCCTGCTTGTCTTCTTCGCCACCAGGGAGATCTTCGGCCCACTCGCCGCAGTCCTCGCGCTCTTTCTCTTCACCTTTGAGCCCAACCTGCTCGCCAACGGAGCCATCGTCACCACGGACATGCCCCTCGCATGCCTCCTCTTCGCATCCGTCTACACCTTCTACCGCTACTGCAACAAGCCTTCCGCTCCCCGTCTCGCACTCTGCGCAGTGGTTGCGTCCCTCACCATCGTCACAAAGCACTCCGGCATCCTCGTCCTTCCCACCCTGGTCCTCCTCGCGCTGGTCGATCTCTTCTTCCCTGCAATCGGCAATACCGCCGCACAGGATCGGAAACATCATCTCCGCCAACTCTGCTTGGCTCTCATCACGATCTGCGTCGTCAGCTACTTCGTCCTCTGGGCCATCTATGGCTTCCGTTACGCCGCCCGCCCTGGCCAGCTACAGATCACCCCCTCTCTCACCGCCTACGCTGCAACGCTCACTCATCCGCTGCAGCTTAATCTCATCACCTTTTTCGCGCGCCATCATCTTTTCCCCGAGGCCTATCTCTACGGCTGGATCGATATCCTTCGTACCACCGGAACCCGTCCCTCCTTTCTCTTTGGTCATGTATACGGCACCGGCCAATGGTTCTTTTTACCTGCCGTCTTCCTCATCAAAACCACACTCACCCTCCTCATTCTGCTTCTACTCGTTCCTTTCGCCCGCATCGCCAACCGCCGGCGCGAGTTCCTCTTCCTCACCGTCCCCATCGCCTTCTTCCTGCTCGCAGCCATCTCGTCCTTGATCAATATGGGCGTCCGCTACCTTCTTCCCATCTACCCGTTCTGCATCGTCCTCGCCGCTGCTGCAGCAGCCTCTCTCTTCCACCGCTCCATCTTCGCCAGGATCGCTGTGGCCGCTCTCCTCCTCTTCACCGTCGTCTCCTCCCTTCACTGTTATCCAAACTTCCTCGTCTATTCCAACGAGCTCTTTGGTGGCCCATCTCACACCTATCGCGTTGTCACCGACTCCAACGCCGACTGGGGCCAGGGACTCAAATGGACCAAGACCTACCTCGACCAGCATCCCGATCCCAACTGCTGGTTCGACTACCACGGCAACCCGGGCGTCAGTCTCGCCTACTACGGCATTCCCTGCAAACCTCTGTTTTCCGGCTTCTCACACATCATCGGCCGCGGCGGCGCTGCTGTTCCTTCCACTATCTCTGGCACAGTACTCGTCAGTTCCACCGAAACCAGCGGAATTTTTTGGGGTCCCGACAACCTCAACCCATACGCACCCTTCCGCGACCGCACCCCCGACAGCACCATCGGCAACATCATCTTTGTCTATCGAGGCACCTTCAACGTTCCGCTCTTAGCCGCCGAGGCGAACGCCACAGCCGCCATCGGTCTACTGCGTCAAGGCCGCCTTCCCCAGGCCCTCGCCCTCGCGCAAACCGCCGCCCGGCAGGCCCCTGACTCTGCCGATGTCAACGCCGTCCTCGCCCAGATCCTTCTAGCCTCCGGCCGCACAGCAGAAGGCCAGGAGGCCATCGCGACCGCCCTCCACCTCGCCGAAACCAACCACCCTGAATACCAGAATGACCTCATCGAAGAGCTGCAACACATGCAAAGTCACCCTTGAACGCCGCGAGCAATCAAGTGGAGACACTACCGAATGCCTGAAATATAGTCTTTGCTTTTTTAATTTCTTCAAAAACCTCAGCAAAATCGCATGTCAAGCCCCAAAACCGCTTAAATCTATCAAAACAAACGACATAGAGTTGGCATTTTAGTTTGCTCCAACCCGGTACAATAGAACTAGAGATAAAAAAGGAACAAAGGAAACGAACTGGGCCTGGTCTTTATCGACGTAACTCGTTTGTTTACAAATATCTGGACGTAACGTCTTTGTTTACAAATATTTGGCGGCGATGACCTGCCGTAAAGTCATGTAAGCAAAGGATTTGCTCGCGGGCAATAGGGGGGTACCCCCGGGGGAAAGGGTAAAAAAATGGACGCCGAACGCATTCGCGCCTACATCCTTACCCTCCCCCACGCGGTCGAGACCATGCAGTGGGGAGCGAACCTGGTCTTCTGGGTCGGCGACAAGGCCATCGGCGGAAAAATGTTCGCCCTCGTCAACCTCGACGGTGATAGCAAGGCAGTCATCTCCTACGCCGCCGGGCCCGAGCGCTACGCCGAGTTGGTAGAGATCGAAGGCATCATCCCCGCGCCTTACATGGCCCGCATCTTCTGGGTTGCGGTTGAGCGCTGGGACGTCTTCCGCACTCCGCAGTGGGAGCAGGAGCTTCGCGCTGCCCATACCATCACCTTCAACAAGCTGCCGCCAAAGACACGCGCTGTCCTCGCGATGCCGGCAGCTCGGCAAAAGCGACTTCTTGCCGACCGCAAAAAACTTCTTGCCGCAAGAGCCGCCGCGAAAGATCGCTGAAAAAGTTTAGTTCGTATTTGCCGCCGCAGAATCGAGCTGGCCGGCAAAGTAGCTCTCGCGGAATCGAACCTTTGCATCCGGATAATCCGGTATCTTTACGCGGATCCTGTGCATTCCCGGCGAAGGCTCTCCGTTCGCTTCGGCATGCGGCTGAAAGCTGAGCAAATAGTAGTTGTGAACGTGATTGGAGAGCTGATGCAGGCCTTCGTCGAAGCCCTTTTGCGTGGTGAAGTTGATGTACTCGCCGCCCGAGAGCGCAGCCAGTTCGTGCGCCGCGTTCTTCTTCAGAGCTTCCACCGCCATAACCAGCAGGCCGATCGGTCCGCTGCCGCCGCCGTACTTCAGATCATTGATAACTTCCGTCTTTCCTGGTCCAAACGCAACCGAATCGACCACTGTGTTTGTGCGGCCGAGCGCAGCAATCACCTCGGCGGGTTTCTTGGTGCTGCCGTGATCGCGCGTCTCGCTGATGAGCAGGATTGCGTGGCGATAGTGGTTCTTGCGGGCTTCGAGCAATCTGGCTGCGTAATCTACTGCGTCGAGCGTTGATGCGTCGGGATCGTCGCAGGGCTCAAGTTGAGAGAGCGCGTGAGCCATCGCGTCGACGCTGCTTGAGAACTTGCCCAGCAGCAGCGGCGCGGAGCCGTAGGTGACGATGGCGACCTCGCGGGGCGCGTCGCCCGCGATGCCGTCGATCATTGAGCCGAGGCCGATCAGCTTGGGGAATTCGTAACCGGCGGAGCGGCTGCACTGCACTACGACGACGAGCGAAAGGCCAAGAGAATCGGTGTCTTCGTCGAGGTGCGCGGTCTGCGGAACTCCATTGTCTTCAACGACAAACTGATCCTGCTTCAGCCCGTAGAGCATGTCTCCGTGCTTGGTCTGGATGGTGGTTGGGACGAGGACGATGTTGGACTGCGTTCTGAGGGTGTAGCTCTGGTCGCCGGTTGCGGGAGGGTTCTGGGCGAGGGCGGAGACGGTGCACACCAGGACGACGGAGAGGAGAATCCGCATAACCCAAGTCTAAACGGAGTTTTTTGGGGATTGTGAGACGAGAAAAAGTGCTTCGTGGTGCAATGTGGTTTTTTGGGGGGTATTTGAGTTTTTTGGGGTGTTTCGTGGTGGTAAATCGTGGTGAATTGGTGGTGAATTGTGTCGTTATCGTGGTGCGTTGATGGACGTATTTTCGCGGTCGAAAATTTTCCAACTTTTCGAAATATATTTTGGGGCGACAATCTTCTGAGGGCTCATTGCCGTTCGGAGCGGCCCTTCCTCCTTGCGGCTTCGTCACAATATCATTGAAGTCAACCTGATCTCATCGAAAGATACTCCTGCATGAATCCAATTTCCGAAATGACCTCTGTTGAAACGACCGCGAAGCCTGCCTATCCCGTTGCCAGAGAGGTTGAGCAGACTGACGACTACTTTGGCACCGCAGTGAGCGATCCGTATCGCTGGATGGAGGATGTCGACTCTGCGGAGTTGAAGACGTGGATCGATGCGGAGAACGAGCTGACGCAGAGCTATCTGGCGAAGATTCCGGTTCGCGAGACGATGCAGAAGCGGCTGATGGAGCTGATCAACTTCGAGCGGTATACGGCTCCGTCGCGTCGGGGGACGCGGTACTTCTACTCGCATAACAGCGGGCTGCAGAACCAGAACGTTCTTTACTGGCAGGAGGGGCTGGACGGCGAGCCGAAGGTGTTGCTCGATCCGAATACCTTCTCGGCGGACGGAACGGTTGCGATCAGTGGAATCAGCATTACGGATGATGGGTCGCTGGCGGCGTATTCGATTGCGGATGCGGGAGCGACTGGGTGAAGTGGCATGTTCGCAACGTAACGACGGGCGAAGATCTGCCCGATGTCGTCGAGTGGTCGAAGTTCAGTGGGGCTTCGTGGATGAAGGATGGGAGCGGATTCTTCTATGCGCGTTACGACGAGCCTGCGGCAGACGCGTCAGAGGCCGAGGCGCTGAAGACCGCGAACTACTTTCACAAGGTCTACTTTCACAAGCTGGGGACGCCGCAGAGCGAGGACGAGCTGATCTTCACCGGCCGGATGACGGGGAGCTGAACCTTGGGGCGCAGGTGACGGACGATGGCCGCTACCTGGTGATTCATCAGAGCAAAGGCACCAGCCCGAACAACGAGCTTTCGGTGAAGGACCTGCAGGATCTCGACTGCGCCGATGGCTGCGGCTGATCGACACGCCAGATGCGACGTATGCGCCGATCAACAACGACGGCACGCTGTTCTGGTTGCTGACGACGCTGGATGCGCCGAACGGCAAGGTGATCGCGATCGATTTGAACAAGCCTGGGCGCGAGCACTGGAAGACGGTGATTCCGGAGAGCGCGAACAAGCTGAGCGATATTTCGATCATCGACAACACCTTTATCGCGAACTACCTGGCGGATGCGCAGAGCAGGGTGGAGCTGCATGCGGCTGGACGGCAGCCTGATCGAGCAGCTTGCAGCTGCCGGCGATCGGCACGGCGGTGGGGTTTGGCGGGCTGCGTGAAGACACGGAGACCTTCTATCAGTTCACGAACTTCACGACGCCGGGAACGACCTACAGGCTGGATATGAAGACGCGCAAGTCCACGCTGTATCGTCAGCCGAAGCTGCTGTTCGATCCTGCGCTGTATGAGACGAAGCAGATCTTTGCGACGAGCAAGGATGGCACGCGGGTGCCGATGTTCATCAGTTACAAAAAGGGGCTGGTGCTGGATGGGACGGCGCCGACGCTGCTGTATGCGTATGGCGGGTTCAATATCTCGCTGATGCCGGAGTTTTCGCCGTCGCATGTGATGTGGATGGAGATGGGCGGGGTGTATGCGCAGGCGAGCCTGCGCGGAGGCGGGGAGTATGGCGAGGCGTGGCACGATGCCGGGACGCGGGTGAGAAAACAAAACGTGTTTGACGACTTTATTTCACTAGCGGAATGGCTAATAACCAATAAGTACACATCGCCGAAGAGGCTTGCGATCGCCGGTGGGAGCAATGGGGGGTTGCTGGTGGCGGCCTGCGAGCTGCAGCGGCCGGACCTGTTTGGGGCGGTGGTGGCGCATGTCGGGGTGATGGATATGCTGCGTTTCGACAAGTTCACGATTGGGTGGGCGTGGAAGGAGGAGTATGGTTCGCCGTCGGAGGATGCGGCTGAGTTTGCGGCGATTTACAAGTACTCTCCGCTGCATAACATACGGCAGGGCGTGAGTTACCCGGCGACGCTGATTACTGACGGGGGACCATGACGACCGGGTGTTTCCGGCGCACAGCTTCAAGTACACGGCGGCGCTTGCAGGCGGCGCAGACGGGGCCGAATCCGATCCTGATCCGGGTGGAGACACGGGCGGGGCATGGGGCGGGGATGCCTTTGAGCAAGCGCATCGAGGCGACGGTGGACCAGTTCGCCTTTATGGCCGAGGAATTGCACGTAGAAGAGTCGCAGCACTGAAGAAGGGCCTGAAGTGATGGGAATTTGGGTACCTGGGCGGCGAATTCTGGTGACAGAATTAAAGCGCCGACGGATACTTAATTCATCCCCCGTTCGTGGTATAGCAAGAGCCGTGTTTTTGGTGTACCTGAAGGCGGAAATTTGAATCCGGGCCAACGTTCTGTGCGTCATATTTGAGACGCGAAAGGTTGTCGTATGAAGCTCCGAATCTCGCTCGTGTTGTTGCTGGCGCTGACTCCTGCGCTGTCCTACGCGAGGCCGAAGACCGCGACGGCCCATATGCGTCCGCAGTTGTTCCGCGACCGGGCGCCGAAGGCTCATGCGCACGATGCCCACGTGCACGAAGCGAAGGTGCCGGGGCCGAAATCACCGCCGCCACCTCCGGTACCGGAAGATTACTAGTTGTGTGAAAAACCCCTCTGATTGAGGGGTCTTTTATAGTGGGTCAGTTGGGAGTGAATCACCGACGGTTCCGAAAAATGGGACGTGCAGGTCTCGGATCGGAGAGACTATTGCCCATGAAAAATCCTACGCAGCACCTTATCGCGGAAGTATCACGCAGAAGCTCCAAGGTCGGGATGACGATCGGGATCGATCTTGGGGATGTCTGGAGCCATTACTGCACGCTCAACGAAGAGGGAGAAGTAGTGGGCTGGGGCTGGATTCGTATCCAGTCCATCGGGAGTCGAGAAGTGGTTTACCGGTCTGCCTCCGGTGCGGATCGCGATGGAAGCGGGCACGCACTCGATCTGGATCAGCGAGCAGCTTCGGGAACTGGGTCACGAAGTGACGTGAATAACCTGCTCATAGAAACCCGACTTTGGGGAGCTGGGTGGAACCTGGATAGAGTCCGCCAGGAGGACCACCGTTCCGCGACTCCAACTTCAGCATTCGCCAAAGAATGAATCAATGATTGGAGACTTTGAGTGATTCGGCAGGAAGATGAATATCTACTCCGGTACGCTTCTCGCCTTTCCCCAAGTCGATGATCTGGGCCGCAGCCCTATTGCGAACGCCGGGAGCATACACCCCAAAGTTGAGATCGTATTGGCTAGACACACCAACGACCTCGATTCCGATCACATAACGACCCGGTTTCATGCCGCGAAGAACAAAATGACCTTCATCGTCTGTGAATGCCGAGGCCGCTGAGGTGTCGGGCGCACCTAGCGGTACTGCATCGACGTCCCATGTTCGTGATTTGTCCCCGTCAGGAAGCATTACTGACCCTGCAACAGATCCATCGACGTGCATTGTGATGTGATAGTCACGGCACTCATGTGCTTCGACTGTTGTTTCACCGCCATCTCCGCTCCAAAGGCCGGGTACCGTATTGGGATCAATTGAGTACCTGCCAACGGGCAGAGGGGGAAACTCGAAGTGCCCATCGGCGTCGGTTAGCGCGATGTGCTTAGCGCCGTCGGCAAGACTCCGCACGATGACTTCCTGCTTAGCACGGTGATCACCAAAGCGGTTTTCGTCTGAAACTTCGCCGAGAAGTAGACCGGTATTCTTCAGTTGCGCGAGGCGTCGGAGGCGCGTCACCTCTGTTTCATTCTTTGGAAGTGGACCTCCTGGACTGCCTAACCAAAAGAGGAGTTCTCCCGATGCCTTGTCACGTTTTACAGAGAAGAGCCACTCATCCCCGGTTCGAAATTCTGGCTGACACGCGCCGGACCGGGTTGTGATTCTTACGACGGATGGAAGATCGCCTTTGAAGATTTCGGTCGGAGCTACTTCCAGGCGGAACTCGTCTTCGGGGAGCTCTTCCTGCGAAAGAATTCTGCCAACAAATGCAGCTTCATAAGATTCAAACCCGCAAGAATCGCCGAAGCCGCTCAGGCCGCTTACTGCACAACCGATCTTCTTGCCTCGATAATCCTGCTCCCACATGATCTGAGCAAAACAGCGCTCCACAGCACCCAGCAACAGAAAAGTAGCGACAACGGACGCCCGTAGATGTCTCTTCATGAGGCTCACCAAAGAAAGTCTATAGCTCGCCGGCCAGAATAGCTCCCGCAAAACGGGTTTCGGCAACTACAACCCGCTTATTCTTTGGATGGAGAAATAGAACAGGCAACGACAAACGCAGATCCTCCGCCTGCGGCGAAGGATGACAACTAAAAAGCGACGGCAAAGGCAACAGCAAACGCAACGGCAAAACAAATGCGGGGGTATTCCCTATTCGACTTCGCTCAGGGTCAGAATGACAAAGTTTTTTGTCACTCCAGTCATCCGAAAATGTTTATGTGGCTCGTTGCCCAAAAAATGCCTCAGGTGGTTGGGGTGGGGCTGCGTGCGGCGTGAATGAAGGCGGCTAGTTTTTCGGGGCTTTTGCGGCCGGGCGATTGCTCCACGCCGCTGGCGACGTCTACGCCCCAGGGGGCGAGTTTGTGGATCGCATCGGCGACGTTGTCCTGATGCAGGCCGCCGGCGACGATGAGCAGTTTGAGTCCCGCGCCGGCTTCGGCAAGCGTGGTGCGAGCGGCGGTCCAGTCGAAGGAGACGCCGGTGCCGCCGGTGGCTGATCCCATCTTTGAATCGATCAGGACGCGATTGACGATTCCGTCGGCGTCAATCTCCCTGAGTTGCTTCGCTATCAAGGCTGCGCTTGCTCCTGCGTCGTCTATGTCCCAGTGCACGGTCTGAATCAGCTTGGTCTGGCCGTTGAAGATCTCGTCGAGCTGTCGAATGAGATCGAGGCTGACGCCGCCATGCAGCTGCACGGTCGTCAAACCGGACTCCTGCGCGGTGTGGGCGATCTCTGCGGGCTTTGAGAGCAGGGAAGACTCCTACGCATTCGATTCCCTCGGGCAGATGCGGCGTGATGTGCGCGACCTGGGCCGGGGTGACCTGCCGTTGACTCGGCGCAAAGACGAAGCCGACTGCATCCGCTCCGAGCTCTGCGGCTAGTTGTGCATCCTCGAGGTTGGTGTTTGCGCAGATTTTAATCCACATGGCTGGGTCGCTTAGATGCTAGGTCAATTCAGATGCTAGGTCGATTAGATGTCGGAGGAGTATTGGCGGTCCAGCAGGAGGGCCAGGGCCGCTGCGGGATCGGGCTGGCGCATCAAGGCTTCGCCAACGAGAAAGGCGTGGTATCCAGCGGCCTGCAGGCGAGCGATGTCCTCTGGCGTGCGGATGCCGCTTTCAGCGACCCTGACGACGTTCCTGGGCATACAGAGGGCGAGCTCCATGAGGACCTCGGGGTGAACCGAAAACGTGCGCAGGTCGCGGCTGTTGACGCCGATGAGGTCGAAGCCGAGAGCGACGGCGCGCTCCATCTCTTTGCGGTCGTGGATTTCGCAGAGGACGTCGAGGCCGATGCTGCGGGCTTCGTCGCGCAGATCGCTGAGAGCGGCATCGGTGTGGGCGGAGACGATGAGGAGAATGGCGTCGGCACCGGCGGCGCGGGCCTCGAGGATCTGGAAGGAGTCGAGGATGAAATCCTTGCGCAGGCAGGGGATGTTGACCGCTCTGGACGCCTGTTCGAGATAGCTGAGCGAGCCCTGGAAGAACTCTTCGTCGGTGAGGACCGATAGCGCGGCAGCTCCAGCGGACTCGAAGGTGCGGGCGAGGGTTGCGGGATAAAAATCGCTGCGGATGAGGCCTTTTGACGGCGAGGCTTTTTTTATCTCGGCGATGATCGCAGGGCCTTTTTGAGCTGCGTCTCGAAGTCCCTGGGCAAAGCCGCGGGGAGTGTGGGCGGCGGCTTTGCGCTCGAGCAGAGCGAATTCGGCGACCGCCTTGCGGGCCTTAACCTGCAACAGCGTATGCGCAAGAATCTGTTCAAGCTGTGTGGACATAGTCCCTTTGCGACTTCGCTGTACGAGATGAGGCTAGAAACTCTGCCACGAGCCTGGGCCAAATTTGGATCTTTAGGCCTTGGATCTTTGGGCCGACACTCGTTTGCTGCCGGCCGTTGCTTGCCGTTGCCTCAGTTTTCTGAGGCTGAAAACTTTGGTGCCGAAGGGGGGACTCGAACCCCCACACCCTTGCGAGTACATGGACCTGAACCATGCGCGTCTGCCAATTCCGCCACTACGGCACGGTGTTTTACACTCCGCACAGATGGCCGGAGCACGCTAACCGCGAGCCTTTAGTCTTTCAAACACGGCTGCTGCTGTCAATGTTCCAATGGCGCTCGGGGAGGTGCTGCGGGGCTGTCCGGGGCGAGGGAAGGAGGACAATTCCCTGGCGCGGCAGGCAGACTTCTGCGAAGAAAGAGCGTCTACTGATGCAGGAAGGCTACATCTCCCAAATGACCGAATCGAACAACCGTTTATCCCAGGCCCCTTCAGACGTTGAAAAGATACCCGAAGATCTCGCAGTTGAGATGCGCAGGATCGCCCACGACCTGAGCAACGCTCTCGAGATCATTATCCAGACCAGCTACCTTCTGAGTACCATCGAGATGAAAGAACCCGCGTCCGATTGGCTGCGGATGCTGGACGATGGCGTGCAGAAGGCAATGAGCCTCAACCTCGCGCTGCGTGCCTACATCAAGGAACACACCGCAAGTTAGAACGAGGTCTCGTACAGTGCTCCTAGGTTTTTTTTCGTCGCAACGCCGCCTTGGCCTTGCGCGCAGTGGAGGGTTTTGCTGTTTTTTTTGCAGGCGATTTTGCCTTGCTGACGGCCTTCTTTGTTGAGCGCGCCGCAGTTTTGTTCGCAACAGCTTTTTTTGCGATTTTTTTTGCAAGCGTGATTTTCTTGAGGGCTGTTTTCTTTGCTTTCGCTCTCCGTGCCGCAGGTTTTTTTGCGGGCACTTTCTTCGCGGGAACTCTTTTCGCGGCGACAGGCGTAGGCATTTCTTCGGCAGCGGCCGCGATGCCCAGGCTTGCGAGCTTTCGCTCGTGCGAGTTGATGAGGTCTTCGATCTGCTGCAGCAGAATCCGCGTGTGCACGGGCTTCACGAGAAGCTGGTCGGCACCCATCTCCTGCCAGTCCTCTTCAGCGACGGGAAACGCGGTTAGCAGCGCGACCGCGGGATGATACTGCGCTGCGCGCGCCGCTTTGATAACCTCAACGCCGGCAACGTCGTGCTCCATGCGCATGTCCGTAATGAGCATTTGATACTCGCGGGTGTGGAGTTTCGAGACTCCTTCGCGCGCGGAGGCAGCCGTGTCCACTTCAAATCCGCTGATCTCCAGGACCGCTTTCAGCGTGAGCAACACAGCGACTTCATCATCGACCAGCAGAATGCGGCGTCTCATTCGGGTTCCTCTCTAAGAGCTTCCGAGCAAACATACATGATCCGGCGGACGATGCCAAAACGGGCGACGGAACTCACAGGCAATCTTATTCGTAGTGATATACTTAACGTTCCGGTGCATTCTATTCCTGCAAGCTGCATCTAAACCATAAACAACGCATAGCGAGTGAAAAAACCCGCTGTGGAGGCGACTTATTCCACCAATTGATAAACGTTCCGCCAAGTCATTTATCCGCACCAACGAACGTATTCGCGCCCGCGAGATCCGCGTCATCGACGAAAACGGCGAACAACTCGGCGTCATGGCCCCCTTCGACGCCCTCAAGATGGCCCGTGAGCGCTCCCTGGACCTCGTAGAGATCTCCCCCAACGCCGTTCCTCCCGTCTGCAAGATCCAGGATTATGGCAAGTTTCTGTATGAGAAGGACAAGAGCGAACGCGCCGCGCGCAAGAAACAGAAGATCATCACGATCAAAGAGGTTAAGTTCTCGGTCACCGTCGATGAGCATGACTACCAGACCAAGAAGAACCAGGCTGTCCGCTTCCTCGGCGATGGCGATAAAGTGAAGGCGTCGCTCCGTTTCAAGGGCCGCCAGATGGCCCATCGCGATCTCGGCTACAAGATCATCAACCGGCTGATTCTCGATATCGGTGATGCCGCGCTGGTTGAGTTCATGCCCCGGATGGAAGGCACCACGCTGCACGCTATCCTGGCGCCGTCAAAGAAGTTTGAGACAGCTCCCAAGAAGGCTGATCCGACCCCTGTCGCAACCAATTCCAAGCCCGCAAACCCGGCCACACCTGCAATCGTATAAATTCACCGAAAAACACCCATTTTCGCCTTCGATTCAGGGTTAAAATGGGTGTGCAGGGACTTTCACACTCCGGTTAATCGTGCGGTTAGTAATACCGTGTGCAACGTGTGAGGCCAACTTTGCCGCAGCCGGGCTTTGGGTATTGTTCCCTTACGAGCTCCCCTGAACCACAAGAATAACCCTCAACTCACCTGCTCAGGTCAGTTTGGGTCGACGCGGGGATGGGAACCCTGTCCTTGCGAGAGGGTGCCATTACGGGTTTTCGGGGTCGCCCCAAAACCATGGGATTCTGCTCAGTTTAGGCACATTTGACGATGCATTTCTGTGCGCAGAAGAGGGAAATTGGGTACTTTAGTAATCAATACTGTTGCATATTTCAGTATATAACTGATTCCATTAGACTTATTCCAGTTTGTATCCTAGTGTTACCTCATCTGGTTGTCCAGAGAAATCTTTTTTTGCAAATACAACTTTGGGGGTATCTCACTATGAAACATATCATCCGTGCATTTGTTGTCGTCCTCGTCCTCACCGGCGCAGCTGCTACAACCCAAATCTCCTCTGCCTCCACCCATAACAAGGTAACGGCGAACCGCGTCAGCGTGCTTCCCGTTCCCACCTGCCCGCCCGACGATCCTAACGCCTGCGGCATGGGCCTGGGCCGGTAGGCAGTTCGCTCGCTCTTAGTTGCTTTTTATCAATAACTTCCAATCGCTGAGAACTTTAGAAAGGGCCAAATACCATGAAGCTAGCCATTCGTACCCTCGTCGTCGTCCTTGCTCTCGCCGGAGCCGCTGCCTCCACCCAGACCTCTGCTGCCTCCACCCGGAACACGGTAACGGCGAATCGCGTCAGCGTGCTTCCGGTTCCCACCTGCCCACCCGATGATCCTAACGCCTGCGGCATGGGCCAGCAAAACCAGTAGACGATTCTTTCGCTCTTAGTTGCTTTCTATCAATAACTTCCAATCGCTGAGAACTCTAGAAAGGGCCAAATACCATGAAGCTAGCCATTCGTACCCTCGTCGTCGTCTTTACTCTCGCCGGAGCCGCTGCCTCCACCCAAACCTCCGCTGCCTCCACCCAGAATAAGGTAACGGCGAACCGCGTCAGCGTGCTTCCGGTTCCTACCTGCCCTCCAGACGATCCTAACGCCTGCGGCATGGGCCAGCAGAACCAGTAAACCTGCGCACCCGTATCTGGTTCACAATTGGATCGTTACTCTTTGGTTAGCAATCTTTTGCATATTTCCGTAATAAATTGTTGTGTCCGTGCCTGGAATACGCTAGGCTGAGTCTGCCTTACAGGTACGGACGACTATGAAATCTCCCCTATTCGGTCTGCTTTCGCAACTTCAGTATGTTGAGCCGGTTCTTTGCAGCTTGCTTGTGTACTTTCTTGTACGCACCAAAGCCGCTCGCCAGTTTGCGTATCTCTTCGCTCTTTTGTGCGTGAGGCTCGCATGCGCGTTCATCTGCATCCCACTACTTAACTTCAGCGGACGCGGCATTGAGCGCCATCTGGCCTATCATATTTATTTCTATGTGTACTGGACGAGCTTTGCTCTTGAGGCGATTCTCTCTCTCCTTGTGATCTACAGCATCTTCAAAATGGCAATGGCCCCATTGAAGGGCCTGCAGACGCTCGGAATGCTGGTCTTCCGCTGGGTGGCAGCTATCTCGGTGGCAGTCGCCATCGGCGTTGCGATGTCGCCGCACCAGTCTGGAATCCACTTTATGACTGCGATGATCACGCAGCTCCAACAGACCTCGAGCATTCTGACTCTTTGCCTGCTGCTGTTTGTGTGCTTCGCCATCCGGCCGATGGGTCTCTCGTTCCGCAGCCGAATCTTCGGGATTAGTTTCGGGCTTGGTTTCCTTGCGACGATCAATTTAATCAACTCCGCGTGGATCGCCCATAACCCCACCATGTATTCCCTGTTCAGCCTAGTGAACGTAGTCGCGGTCACCTTGACGTTACTGACCTGGTCCGCTTACTTCGCGTTCCCGGAGCCGAAGCGCCGCATTATCGTGCTCCCCACCACCTCTCCCTTCCTTCGGTGGAACCAGATCTCGATGGCGCTTGGCGACGACCCCGGATTTGTTGCGGTCGGCGGCATCCCACCGGAGCTCTTTGCGCCGGCCGAGCTTGAGGTCATGCGTCGCGCATCTGCGAAGATGACCCCGGCCCTGGAGCCTCAATCTGCAATGCGCTCGCTGTCTGCATAAGAACGAGAGCAACTGCAGCCCGCAAAAAAGTACAAATGGCCGTTCCCGCTGGGACGGCCATTTTGTTCTGTTGAAGAATCTGTTGGTCGCAGCGAAGTGGCCAAGGCCGCGCCACAATGAAAGTCGCCGGAAGAAATCCTTGCCTCATCCTATAGGCCATTGCAGCAATATCTTCATCTTCAGCAACAGCAAAAAGGGATAGTAGGTCAGTTTCCTCTAAGCCAATTTTCGGGAACTGTCCCATTTCGGGCGTAGGCTCCTCCTTCCTTTGGATGTTGAAGATGGACACCGTAAATACCAGACGGTATTGTCGTTTGTAGGGTAACCAATCTCGCATTACGAGAGGCGTTACTCAATATCGTGGAGTCTCGTTTCGACTCACCCCTTTCACTTACCAAGGAGCTACATTGAAGGGATTGGAGCACCCCGTTGTTACTGCGTTTGGCGCAACTACCATCATCGTTCTCACCATGCTGGCACCGCTCGCCTCACCGCTGCACCATGAGCTTTACCATCTTTACGGACCGCCGAGCGACCTGATCTTCCCGGTTCTGCTTAACTTTGCCGGAGTCTGGATAGTGCTTGCACTATTCCTTGCCGGTGGAGTCAGATTCCGCTGGCTGGGTGTTTGCCTATGGTGCATTTTGGGGGTGTTTCTGCCCTGGATGCTGATGCAGGATTGGTTTTCACTCGCTCACGGTTCTATGTCTCGCCCGGCCAATGCTGTGTTTCTGGCCTTGTTATTTATCGCAGTCGCAATATTGCTGGCAATGCGCTCCCGTGCCTTGACGCTTCTCCGTCATGGCAGGCAGTTCGCGACCGTGATGCTCGGCTTCGCGGCCCTGAACGGTGCCCTCATATTGGCGCAGATTCTTTGGTCCGGCTGGCAGTCACGGCGGCTAGACACGCCCAGACCGCTGCTCCAACCTGCTGTCGCTTCAGCGAACCATGGCCGCATCCTCTGGATCGTGCTCGACGAACTCTCATACCGGCAGATCTACGAACACCGCTACCCTGGTCTCAAATTACCTGCCTTCGATAGGCTCGCTGCCGTTTCAACCGTGTTTACACGCACTGTGCCCGCCGGGTATTTCACAGATATAGTTCTTCCATCGCTCATGACCGGCGAGCACCTCGATAATGTGGGTGCTCCTGCGGCGGGCTTTCCGCTGCTGGTCAGAAACGCCTCCACCAGGGCATGGCAGCCATTCGCCCCTCACCAGACGGTCTTCCAGGACGCCCTGAACGCGGGCTACGGAACCGCCGTCGCAGGTTGGTGGAATCCCTACTGCCGTATCTTGTCCGGGGTACTCGACCAGTGCTTCTGGACCAGCCACAGCGAGCTACGGGGCGGTATGTATTCCAGTCAAAGCTTTATCTCGAATACTGAGAGTCCCGTGCTGAACGTGCTGCAGATGATGCCGTGGCATAGCTCTCCACGGGACTCAACTTACTTTCACCAATTGGACTATTGGGAACTAGTCGCAGCTGGAGACAAGCTACTACAGGACCGATCCGCAACTTTTCTATTGCTGCACATGCCGATTCCCCATATGCCAGGGATCTACAATCGACGAACTGCCAGCTTCGCTACATCGAATCCAACTTATCTCGACAACCTGGCCCTATGCGACGATTATCTGGAGCATGTGAGGGAAGAACTCGAGCGGAACGGAACATGGGACAGCACTACGCTGGTACTCATGGGCGACCACTCCTGGCGGATACCCCGTAGGTCCGACTTGACCCCGGAAGAACGGGTGGCAACGGATGGTGGCCAATTCGATGATCGCCCCGCCTATATCGTCAAGCTGGCTCACCAGAATGCTCCCGCTCGGATCGTTACCGTCTTCGCCGCGCTCCGCACGCGAGACCTGTTCGACAACCTGATCGCCGGCCGAATCCGTACATCGCTGCAGCTCGCCCGTTGGGCGCAACAGGGAAATTGAGCGTGTCCTTGATGTAAGCAGCAGAGCAACGCGGGATTCGGTTAGTTCCCTGTAGCGCCGAAGTGCAGATGGAGCTGGGGGGACAGGAAAGGTCTCATCGAAAGCTGTCATTATTCATTCCGTACTAGCAAGAATGAGAGAGAGTCTCTTTGATCGCCAAATTGAAGATGATCTGTCAGGCGCTTGCGCGCTCGACGACTGTTTCGTCCGGATACATAAGAATCCGAACAAGGAACGCTAATCCAGTGTCCGCGGCAGATCAGATTTCAGAACATCCCTGTTGAATATCAACAATTACAGTAGATTGAAGTTCCCGCAAAGCGGGGGTTTTCGGCAACTACCAAAAAAGGCCACCCCGGAGTGGGGCGGCCTTTTGCTGATGCTTCCTGCTTGTGCGAGTTTTAGTCTCTCTCGGATTCAGAGCGCTTCCAGTTGATCAGGTCGCCCAGCGTGGTGCTGCTGCTGTTGCTCGAGGAGGAGGACGAAGAACCCGAGTTGTTGCCCTTGGGGGTCTTCTCGCGCTCCTTGTAGCTCTCGACCTCGGCGCGGCTGGCTTCTTCGCCAACGGCACGGATGCTGAGGCCGACCTTCTTCTCTTCCTGGTTCATCTTGACGATCTTGAACTCGTGCTCCGAGTCCACATCCATCGCCACTGGCTTCCCGTCGGGGCCGACTGCTTCGGAGACGTGGCACAGACCTTCGACTCCTTCGGCGATCTCAACGAAGGCGCCAAACTGCGCGGTACGCAGAATCTTGCCCTTGATGACGTCGCCAACGCGATGCTGTGCGAAGAACGTGTCCCAGACATCCGGCTGCAGCTGCTTGACGCCCAGCGACAGACGGCGGTTCTCGGGCTCGACGCCCAGAACGATCGCGCGGACCTTCTCGCCCTTCTTCAGGACTTCGGAGGGATGCTTGATGCGCTTGGTCCAGCTCAGGTTCGAGACGTGTACCAGGCCGTCGATTCCGTCCTCGATCTCGATGAAGGCGCCGAAGTCGGTGAGGTTGCGGACGCGGCCTTCGATGATGGCGCCGGTCGGGTACTTCTCCTCAAGCTGCTCCCAGGGGTTCTCCTGGAGCTGCTTCATGCCGAGCGAGATGCGGCGGTCGTTCGGGTTGACGCTGAGGATGATGGTGTCGACCTCATCGCCGGGCTTGACCATCTTCGACGGATGCTTCATCCGCTTGGACCAGGTCATCTCGGAGACGTGAACGAGTCCTTCGATGCCCTGCTCGAGCTCGATGAACGCGCCGTAGTCGGTGACGGAAAGAACGCGGCCGCGAACCTGCGCACCGATTGGGTAGCGCTCGGTTGCATCGAGCCACGGGTCAGGCGTGAGCTGCTTGAAGCCGAGGGAGACGCGCTGCTTCTCCTTGTCGAACTTCAGCACCTTCACCTGGATCTCGTCGCCAACATTGACGAGGTCGCGGGGGTGGGTGAGCCGGCCCCAGCTCATGTCGGTGATGTGGAGCAGGCCATCGAGGCCGCCCAGATCGACGAATGCGCCGTAGTCGGTGAGATTCTTTACCGTGCCGGTGAGGACGCTGCCCTCTTCGAGGGTGGCGAGAGTGACCGCCTTCTTGGCGTTCTGGTCCTCTTCGAGAAGCTCCTTGCGGCTGATGACGACGTTGCCGCGCTTCTTGTTCAGCTTGATAACGCGGACTTCGATCTCGGTGCCGATGTAGCCGTCGAGATTGCGGACGGGGCGAACCTCAACCTGCGAACCGGGCAGAAACGCCTTGATGCCGATATCGACGGTCAGACCACCTTTGACGCGGCCGAGAACCATTCCCTTGACGGGCGTCTTGTCGTTCGCGGCCTGCTCCAGCTTGTCCCAGACCTTGTGACGGAGAGCCTTGTCGTAGCTGACCAGGTAGCCGCCTTCGGGCTCTTCGCGCTCAACCACAACTTCAACCGAATCGCCGGTCTGGAACTTGGGCACGCCGTGGATGTCCAGAACCTGTTCCAGGGGGATGAGGCCTTCCGACTTGAGCCCGATGTCGACAACAACATGCTTGTCGGTGATCTTGACCACGGTGCCGGTAACGATGACCTCTTCGACGGTCAGGTTCTGGGCGGCAGCGGACTCTGCAGCCTGCTCGCGATCAAAGTTCGCCAGGGCTGCAGCAAAATCGGCTGCATCGTAGTTCAAATCATCGTCGGATTCGTCGGCTGCGGCTGCAGTTACCGTGGCAACGGTGCCGTGATCTGCAGCAGCGTGGGCTGCGGCAGCGGGGGGAACATGCTTTGCAGCTTCACTCGACGCTTCGTGGGCAGTCTCATGCGGTTGGGTTGAGGTGGATTCAGAAGACAGTTCGGTATGATCCGCTGTCGCTTCGGGCGCTAGGACTTCCGTTTCGGTGGTCAGGGGTTTGCTCTCGTTATTGTCAGGATTATGGTTTTCTACCATGGTGAATGCGGACTCCGGGATCCAAGGATTCATTCCCTCTCGGGCGGTGCGGAGGGCGGGAACAATCGGCAATCCGAAGACGGATGCTGATTGCTTTTTCTCTCCCCACGACTGCTCCGGCAGGATGGAAGGAATCAGGTCTTACAGAGGAGCCATTGCACTTGGGTCCCACACGCAATAGCTCGCTATCTAAAGAATAGAACTTTGCATACCGTCCGTCAACAAAAGCCGGTATTGGCCCTTGCATTTTCATCACGATGTCATCCTGCAGATTGAATTCCTATGGATCGTATGGGATTTTGATGCAGGCAGACTGCCAGCGGAAGCGGTTGCAGAAGAAATAAATTTGCTTTCCTGGCTGCAGCTCTCACACCCTTCCAGCAGCCCCGCTATACTCGGCGAATGGATCGCCTCTGGACCCCCTGGCGCTACAGTTACGTCACCCACGCAGACCCGCAGGCCCGCACGGGCGTTCCCGCCGCCCTCAACGCCTGGCCGCCGTCCGATGCCGAGGACAAGCATTGCGTCTTCTGCAACATGATCGCCGCTGTCGACTATGCCATCGCCCATGGGATGGCAGCGAGATGCCGCCGAGCAGGCCGCCTACATCGTCCATCGCGGTCTGCACTGCTTTGTGTGCCTGAATGCGTTTCCATACACGACCGGTCACGTGATGATCGTGCCGTATCAGCACCTCTCCTCGCTCGCCGCCGTTCCAACAGACGCCGCCAATGAGTTGATAGTGCTTGCGCAACGCGCCGAACTCGCTCTGCGTGAGGTTTACAAGCCCGGCGGCCTCAACATGGGCCTCAACCTTGGCGAGGCGGCAGGGGCGGGCATCGCTGATCACATCCATCTGCACGTGCTGCCACGCTGGGTGGGAGATACGAATTTCATGACAGTCACTGCAGAAACCCGTGTACTTCCTGAGCCGCTGGATGTAACATGGGGCAAGCTTCGGCCCCCTTTCAAGAATTAATACAACCAAGCTGCAATGAGATCCATCCAACCCGATATAGATGACAGATGGCGAAAGCCTCGTCCTCCTATCGAGCTGTTAGAGGACACTCCCCATGGCTATTTTTCAACAGAATCTACCCGCATCAGTCCGCTTCGGCCCACCGGGCCCGCAGGAAAACCGCGGCGTCCCGGCGACCGATCGTCGTCCCTACCTTATTGCCGTCCCCCCACGCAGACCCGCAGCGTCCGCCCGGCAGACCGCCACCTCCGCCCGGCAGTATCTCTCTCTTTTCCCGCACGAATCCGAGGACGCGCGCCTCACCGGCGCGACTCGCTCCCTTTATCGCCGGTTGTTAGCTTTGAATCTTCCCGGTCCTTCAGTTCGCAGCGAAGTCTCGGCAGAACTCCGTGACGTCACTGAAGTGCGATTTTCGCACACGGATACCAAGATCGCATGATGCAGACGGGTTCAGCCGTTCAGGCCTGAAAGAACCTTATCAATCAACGGAAAGCTTTAGACCTTGCCCACAGAGCAAGGTCTTTTTTTATTCAGGTTGAATATCGAAGATGCGAAGCGGCGTTCCGGAGTTTCCGCGTTCCGGAGTTTCCTAGGGCCCCGTCGGCTGCGGCGCATTGGCGGTAGCTTGTGGCGCCGGCTGGCGATTTTTATTTCGCGGATCGTTCGGATTTCTCGGCCCCGGCACCCGCGTGGCCTCAAAGCTCGTGATCTTCCATACCCCTGATGGGAGACGCTGATAGACCCGTGTGTAGCGGTACGTCCCTTTGACCGTAACGCCTTCGTTGGTTCCCTCCACCTCTGCGCGCGAGGTCACAATCGCGATGGAGCCAATCAACTTGACCTGCCGGTCGCCCAGATCGAGCCTGGTAAGCGCAATCTTGTGCATCCGCATCCGGTCGAGTTGCTGGTTCTTGGTATTCACCTGTCCGGTCATCGAGATACCGATGTAATCGTCCGACAACAGCTTATCCATGGTGGCAACATCACCTTCCAGCTGGGCCTGGCGCCATTGTTCTTCGAGAGCCTCGATCTGCTGTTTGGCAGCATGCTTCTTCTCGTGCAACGGCTGGTTCCAACTGGCGCAGACCGCCGGCACAGACCATCCCATGACCACGGCCGCCAGCAGGACAGTGGAGGGTATCAGCGTGCACCGAATTGGGCGACCACTTAACCGCATTGCGTACCGGATACTAGACCGATGGATCGCGCACAGTCAAAACAACTTTAGTCGTACGCACCTCTTAGTACCATAAGACGCAGCAACCGTTTGAAAAGTCGAGGGAAAACGTGTCAGCAGACAGCCGAAAGGTTCTCCATCTGTCGTTCCTTCATCTTTTGATACAGGCCGCCGATGGCATATTGATGAAAATGCGCTGATCCGCGGTGATGTTCCAGTGCCGCTTCATCTTTGTATTGTTCGTAAATTAGCACGGTGCAGGCCTCCCCTTCGACGAAGTGGGGGATATAGCTGACGCATCCGGGCTCCCTCCGGGACGCTGCAGTCAGGTGGCACAAGATCTCGTCAATGGCCTCACGGTCCGCCTGGTCAAACGTCATCCGTACGATAAAACTCAACATAATCGGCCTTTTCTCTTACGCCTTCAGCGCTTCGTCAAACGCCGGCAGCGTCATGGTCTGGTCGCGATCAGGCCCGGTCGAAACCATTCCAATCTTTGCCCCCGACTCCTTCTCTACGAACTTCAGATAGTCCTGCGCCAGTTGCGGTAGCTTATCAAACTCGGTAATTCCCTCGGTCGAGCTCTTCCAACCCTTCAGTTTGGTATACACCGGCACAATCGAGTTGTATCCCGGCATGTCGGCAGGAATCACGTCGGTAAGCTTGCCGTTGATTTTGTAGCCGGTGCAGACCGGAATCTCCGCGCACTCATCCATGACGTCCATCTTCGTGACGACGAGCCACTCGGTCCCGTTGATCATGTTGCTGTAGCGCAGCAGCGGCAGGTCCAGCCATCCGCAGCGCCGCGGACGGCCTGTCACCGCGCCATACTCCTGTCCACGCGCCCGCAGCAGGTCGCTGGTAGAGTCGTGAATCTCCGTAGGGAAGGGCCCTTCGCCTACCCGCGTTACATACGCCTTGGTCACGCCGATCACGGTGCCGATCCGCGTTGGCCCGACGCCTGTGCCTGTGACCGCTCCGCCGGCCGTCGATGAGGAGGACGTCACAAACGGATAGGTGCCATGGTCGATGTCGAGCAGTGCGCCCTGCGCTCCTTCGAACATCACCTTTTCGCCGTTGTCGAGGGCGTTATTCAGCAGCACCGCGGTATCCGTCACGAACGGAGCGACCTGCTCGGCCGCCCGCGAATACTCTTCGTACATCGTCTTCGGATCGAGCGGCTCCGTGCCGAAGAGCGCATGGGCGATGGTATTTTTCTCATGGCAGGCGTTCTCGATATGCGTCCGCAGAAGCGCAGAGTTCAGCAGATCCACCACCCGCAACCCGCTGCGATGCATCTTGTCCTCATAGGCCGGCCCGATGCCGCGGCTGGTCGTTCCGATCTTCGTCCGTCCCGGCGCATTCTCCGCCGCGAGCTCGATCATCCGGTGATAGGGGAGAATCACCTGTGCCCGGTTGGACACGAAAAGCTGCCCATCGACGGGCAAACCCGCGTCCTTCAGCTTCTTTACCTCGTTCAGAAACGCCATCGGATCCAGCACGACACCGTTGCCGATCACGCCCTTGCACTGCGGCCTCAGCACGCCGCACGGAATCAGCTGCAGCACAAACTTCTTGCCCTTGATGATGACTGTGTGTCCGGCGTTGTGGCCGCCTGCGTACCGCGCCACCACGGAAAACTTCTCCGACAGCACGTCCACGATCTTGCCTTTACCCTCATCGCCCCACTGGGCACCCAAAATAACCGCTGATTTGCGTTGATTCACGACGGATGTGTTCTCCAAGGAATTTGCGTTGGCCGGAAGATGCGCATCGCACCACGCGGACGCGCCTGTATTCATCATATCGCGTCCTGCGTCTTCAGCGTTTTGCGACTGCTTAAGGTTGCGCGTAGTACCCGCTTCGTGTCCGCGCTGTAAGTCCGGGTGTCGCGACCTTCACGTCGATCGCATGATACTCGTTCGGCTTCTCAGCTCTCGCCGCATCCAGCGTGAGCGTGTAGAAGGCGTCTGTATCCGCGATGCAGCGAGCGATCTGCCCCGCTATGTCGTTGCTTGCGGTAAATGCCAATCCACCGCTCTGCAACGCGAGCACCTGCAACGCCAGATCGCCGGGCAGAACCCTCTTCGCCGACGTCACCGGCTTTAGAAACTCTTTATAGTAAAACGCCTGTATTCCGCCGGCAGCGTCCGCTCCCTGAGGATCGACGCTGTAGAGCGTCATCCGCGCTTCGCGCATGGCTGTCGAGGCCGCGACGATCGACGCGAACAGGGCCGCAAGCTGCTTGGCGCTCAGTTCGATTTCGGGACCGGAGAGAATCGGCCAACCCGGACTGATCCAGATAACCATCTTTCTCCCCGGCGTCTGTGCCTCCTTGGCCACCAGAGAGTTCAACGTAGTCAGCGACAGCTGAAACCGCTCCACCGCGCCGTAGAACCCCTGGTCACGCCGGATTGAGCGCAGAGCCGTCTCGTGCTGGTCGAACGCCTCCAGTAATGCGTTGCCATCGCGCGAGGTTGTGTTCTGAACCTCAGTGCCCGTATCCGTGAAGAAGGCCATCGATGTGGGATGAGCCAGGATCCCATTGTTCTCTTGCAGTAGCTTCTTGATCTGGTCCCGCTCATACGCCACTCGGCGGAAGTCCGTGTTCACCTCGTCCACCATCAGGATGACTTTGACGGGCGGCTCGGCAGGCTGGATATTCGCAGCGGCTACCCCACTGCCCGTGGCACGAAAGGAGAGGATCTTCTGCGGATGCCCATTGTCGAAGACCGCAAAATCCTTCTCCTCGAGACCCTTTACGGCGTTGCCCGTCTTATCGGTCACCACAACATCCAGCACAAGATTCGTTTCGGACGGCGGTTTGGGCCCGGGCTGCAACTGCACCGCTAGCGGCGTGGAGCCGGCCTGCGGTTGCGCGAAGACTGGCAGTGAGCAGCACGAGAGACCCAAGAGAAAGATTCCAGCCCGATACGACACATTCATGCCCTGCACCTCTCGAAGAACTACGCTCAATCTACGCCTTGCAATGGAAGGGAAGCCGCCCGGCAGCTTCGCCGTCATTGAGGACAACCATACATCGCGGACTCGCGCTCCTCAATATGCCGCATCGGTTCGTTGCTCCGATTTATTTTGATAGCGCGAGCAACGGCTCTCTCGTTATCCTCCTCCTGCACCCCGCTCTAAGCAAATCAAGCCACGCAACGAGAACCGCACGCACGGCTAGTCCAACCTCTTCACCGGGTCCGAACATGTCTGCATCACGCCTCCTCTACGGCACTACCGTCTTCCTCGGCGCATTCCTGCTCTTCCTGGTCGAGCCGATGGCCGGCAAACAGCTTTTGCCCACCCTCGGCGGCTCCTCCGCGGTCTGGCTCACATGTCTCGTGTTCTTTCAGGTCACGCTGCTGCTCGGCTATCTGTACGCGCACTGGATAACGCGCTGCCGGGCTTCAGACTGGCGACAGCATGTCTATCTCGTCACGCTTGGCGCAGCCGTTGTTCTGTTGGTGGCACAGAGGATCTTTCCCACGGTACTGGGCCAAAGCTCGAACCATCCTGTCACGACCATCTTCGTCACGCTCGGTTACACCATCGGACTGCCTTTTCTGCTGCTCGGTGCAACCAGCCCCCTGCTGCAGATGTGGTTTCTCCGCATCGAAGGCGGCAGCATTCCGTACCGCCTCTTTGCCCTGTCGAATACGGGATCGCTCCTTGCGCTGATCGCGTATCCCTTCGTCGTCGAACCTAACTTGACCCTGAAGGTGCAGCGAACTCTCTGGTCGTTCGGCTTCTTCGTCTATGCCATTCTCTGCACTCTGCTCGCCCGGCAGATTCGCCCCGATCCACAGACAACCACGCAGCGAACCACATCGCAGGAAGAATCAACCTTTCCACCAACACAAGCCGCTGCGAAATGGCTTTGGTTTCTGCTTCCCATGGCCGCTGCGATGCAGCTGAGCGCTGTCACGGCACACCTGACCATCAACATCGCCGCCATCCCGCTGCTCTGGATGCTTCCGCTCGCCGTCTACCTGCTTACCTTCATCCTCGCCTTCGAGTTTCCTTCGCTCTACAGGCGCGAGATCGTCATGCGTCTGCTCGTGGTGATGCTGGCCAGCCTTGACTATGTTATTTCGAAGACCGATGTCAGCCTTCCCATCGGTGTCGCCATTCTTTTCTTCCTCGCCGAATGCTTTCTGGCCGGTTTCTTCTGCCACGCCGAGACATACGCCCTGCGACCGCAGCGCGGGTCTGAAACGACGATCTTCTACCTCCTGATCGCCGCTGGTGGCGCGGCCGGAACTTTCTTCATCGGCATCGCCAGCCCGCTGATCTTCTCTGCGAACTACGATCTTGCCATCACGTTCTTCGTCACGGCACTCCTCGCCGTTGCCGTCACATGGAACGATGGTTGGCCCAAGCGGCTGTTGTGGACCACCGCCAGCGCGCTGATGCTTATCTTCGCGATCATGTTGCACGCCGCCTACGCCCACGACTCCATACTGGAGGTCCGCAACTTCTATGGGCCCCTGCGCGTAAAACAGACGACTACCGACCAGGCCGACCCCGAACGCATACTCCTCAACGGCACCATCAAGCACGGTACGCAGATCTTTGCGCCCGAACTGAATCACACTCCCACCACCTACTACGGCGTCAATTCCGGTATCGGCCTGGCGCTGCGCTTCTGCTGCGACGGCCATACGCGCAATATCGGCGTCGTCGGCCTCGGCACTGGCACGCTCGCCGCCTACGGCCGCCCTGGCGACCGCATCCGCTTCTACGAGATCAACCCGCTCGTACTCCCCATCGCGCAGAACCTCTTCACCTACCTCCGGGACTCGGCTGCGCAGATCACCTTCGCCGAAGGCGACGCCCGCACCTCGCTTACTCGCGAAGCTCCGCAGCAGTTCGACGTCCTCGCCATCGACGCCTTCTCCGGCGACGCCATCCCGTTGCACCTGCTGACTACCGAGGCCATCGCGCTCTACAAAAAACACCTCGCGCCCGACGGCATCCTCGCCTTCCACGTGTCCAATCAGTATCTGAATCTCGCCCCGGAGATCGCGCAGCTCGCTATCGCGGCCGACATGCAATCGCGTCTGATCGAAGACGCCGGTGACGACTTGACCGGATCGTATCGTTCGACCTGGGTTCTGCTAACGAATAGCCCCACCTTCTTCAACCGTTCAGAGATCGCCGCCGCTGCCGCGGAGACACCTACAACGCCGCGACTGCGCCCGTGGACGGACGACTACTCAAGTCTGCTGCCCATCCTCCAGCTAACCCACCACTAAACTACTCCGCCCACGCCAGTCCGTCCGCGTCGCCACCAGCATCGATCAGCCGTGAGACCTTCCACTGGCCAAGGTCAATCTCCGCGACCTGATTCTTGAAGTTGCACGACACATACGCCCTCTTCCCATCCGGGGTCACGAGGATCTCAGCCGGGCCGTCCGGCACGTCGATCGTCCGCGCAACCGTCATCGTCTTCAAGTCGACCACGGCCACTTGTTTGCTCGTCCGCATCGCCACCAGAAGCCATCGTCCGTCGGGCGTTGGCGCCGTTCCGTAGCCTACGGCCGGCAGCGGTACCCATGTCTTTACCTTGTTGGTCGCCGTATCGATCACGGCCAACTGCGGCTTCGTCTGGTCCGCGGTAAAGACCATACTGTCGTCGCGCGAGACCGCGATTCGCTGCGTGTTCTTCGAGATCGGTATGATCGCCAGCGTCTTCCGCGCCTTCATATCGAGCACCGACACTGTTCCTGGGCCGACGTTCGCCGTATATCCCCGCGACCCATCCCGCGAGAGGGCCAGCATGTGGGATTGCTCCTGCCCGGTTGGCACGCTGCCGACGATCTTCAGCGTCTTCGGATCGATAATGCTGATCGTCTTGTCCAACTCAGTCGTTACATACAACATGCCGCTGTTACGGTCGTAGATCGCGCAATGCGGACGCACGCCATGGCCGAAATCGATCGTGTGGACGACCTTGCGGCTGGCCAGATCGATCACGGAGATCTTTGTGCCATCGGTTCCCGGCTTGCCCACGCCGACGTTGCTATAGATCGGCACAAAGGCCGTCTTCCCATCCGGCGACGCGGCAACTTCATGCCCGGTCACTCCCTCCACCGGCACCGTCGCAATCTGCTTGCCGGCATCGGATCGATCAGGCTCAGAGTCGTGATCGCCCTGGTTTGCGACCAGCAGCAAGGGCTGCGGTGGTCTTTTCACCACGGCTCTGGGCATTAGCAAAACCAGCGGCCACACACATCAGGGAACATCCCGCCATCACACAGAGAAACGTAGTCTTTTTCATAGGACGCAAGTATAGCCGCCGCTCGGAGCTTCTGCAGCTGCACAAATTCCATCGCTGTTATCACAGCCACCTGAGCCCCGCACCTATACTTGCAGAAGGCCATGCCCGAGCTCCCCGAAGTCGAAACGATAGCCAACGGCGTCCACGCCCGCATCCACGGCCAGACCATCCGCTCCGTCTGGACCAGCAACAAACCGCAGACCTTCAAGTCGCCGCCCGACGAGATCATCGAGGCCCTCACTGGCAGCCGCATTGACCGCGTCCACCGCGTCGGCAAGACCATCGTCGTCGACCTGACCCGAAAAAAGAAGCAGTCCCAATTTCTTGTCCACCTCGGCATGACCGGCCGCCTGCTCGTCTCCACACCTGAAACGCCCGTCCCTCCGCACACCCATGCCATCCTGACCCTCAGCAGCGGCAAAGAGCTTCGTTTCGTCGATGCACGACGCTTCGGACGCCTCTCCGTCGTCGCGACCGATACGAAATACGAAGGTTCGGGCGCCGAACCCCTCACCATCGGACTCGAAGATTTCATCGCGCTCTTCCGCAACCGCAAGACCCCAATCAAAGCCGCGCTGCTGAACCAGTCGCTCCTTCACGGGGTGGGCAACATCTACGCCGACGAGGCTCTCTTCCACGCGGGCATCCGTCCGACCCGCCACGCTGGCCGCCTCACCCGCGCCGAGCTGACCCGCCTCCGAGCCGCTTTGATCAAAGTCCTCACCGAAGCCATTCAGTTAGGTGGATCGTCGGTTTCGGACTATGTGGACGCCGATGGAGTCGCCGGTTTCTTCCAGCTCCACCACCACGTTTATTCGCGCACGGGCCAACCCTGCCGCGTCTGCGCCACGCCCATCAAGCGCATCGTTATCGGGGGCCGCAGCACGCATTACTGTCCCACGTGCCAAAAATAATCGACCGCGGATTGATGGATAAGGACGGATAAAACATAAGCAGTTCATTTGAATCCAACCATCTTTGGGCTCAAGTTGCCTTATCAGTTTTTTTATCGGTGTAATCCGCGGTCGGTTTTCGGCCCTACCGCGCCGCCGCCTGCTCCGCCGAGACCGCTGCGCCGATCACCCTTACCTCGGGCGAGTCCTCCACAATCTCCAGGGAATAGCTCTGCAGCGGACTCATCTTGATCATCTGCTGCATGAAGTCCTTCAGCATCGGCAGATCGAGAAACCGCGCATTGAACCCGCACAGATAGATCTTGCCCGGTCCAGACATATGGATCGTCG
This sequence comes from uncultured Acidobacteriaceae bacterium, assembly GCA_963791735.1. Taxonomy (GTDB): domain Bacteria; phylum Acidobacteriota; class Terriglobia; order Terriglobales; family Acidobacteriaceae; genus Edaphobacter. Next base: position 908,622 of record CAWBTR010000001.1, read on the forward strand.
TCGCGGAAGCCGCCGCCAGTGCCCTGTGCCACAGCCGCTTGAACTCCAGGCAGCGCGGATCGCCGTTCTTCGCCGCCTCGAAGACTTCTTCCGGCTCCATGTCGAGGAAGCGCAGCCGCATCGAGCGATGCCCCATGATCCCTTCCAAGTGCCCGCGCCCCCCGCAGCCGCAAAACCGCTCCTTCTCGTCGAGTGACACCACCGTGTGTCCGCCCTCCCATACGCCTGGAGCAAATGGATAGCGACCGTACCCAATCCCCACGCCCAGCGTCCAAACCCGGATCATGCTATCCAGCTTTCCGTGCGCTGAAGCTAACCCCGCGGCCATTCCATCGGCGTCGTTCAACACCGTCACGGAGGCTTCGATTCCGTGGCTGCGAAGCTGAGCCGACAGCAGCTCCTCGATGCGCGCGCCTTTCAACTGCGGCAGGTTCGGAGCCTCTTCCACCACACCGTTCTTCACCAGTCCGGGGAGCGCCACGCCGACCGCTGCCAGATCCTTCGATCCGTCGGCCGCCAGCACCACTTGTCTGCAGATCTCCTCCACCAGCGCGTCGGTGTGTAGCTCTACAAGCGCGTCCTCGTCCTCGTGCTTTTCAGGGAAGCAACGCACTGGGCCTGTCAGCTTGTGATCCACCACCAGCCCAGCCTCAATCCGTTCCGATAAGGTAACTCCAATCGTTTTTGCCATGACTCCTGCCCGGTCCGTCCGGCTGCGCCCCGTTCTTACTCGAACTTGCTCACGCGGTTCAACCCATTGAAAGCAGCAACTTTATAACATTCCGCGAGCGTTGGATAGTTGAAAACCGTATCCACGAAATAATCCAGCTTCCCGCCCAGCGCCATAACGGCCTGGCCGATGTGCAGCAACTCACTGGCGCCCTCGCCGATGATATGCACGCCGAGGATCGCATGCGTCATGCGGTGAAAGATGATCTTCAGGCGCCCCGTCGTATCGCCGCGGATCTGTCCGCGCGCAATCTCGCGATAGTACGCCACTCCTACCTCGTACGGCACATCCTCCTCGGTCAACTGCTCCTCGGTCTTCCCGATAAAGCTGATCTCCGGAATCGTATAGATGCCATACGGGTACAGCCCCGGGTTCGACAGTACCTTTTCGTCGCCGAATGCTCTCGCGGCGGCGACTCGCCCCTGCTCCATCGACACGGAAGCGAGCGAGGGAAACCCGATCACGTCGCCCACCGCAAAGATCGTCGGAACCTTTGTCCGGAAGTCCTTATCGACCGGGATACGCCCACGCGCATCCGCCTCGATCCCCACCGCCGGCAGGTTCAGTTCATCCACATTGCCCTGCCGCCCGACAGCATAGAGCAGCGCGTCGCCCTGAACTTTCTTCTTGCTCTCGAGATTCGCGACGACTGTTCCGTCCGGCATCTCTTCGACCGATTCCACCTCTTCGTTCAGCCGCATCGTTACGCGCGAATCGCGCAGATGGTAGCTGAGTGCCTCGACGATCTCCTGGTCGGCAAACTCCAGCAGCCGCGGTCTCCGCTCAATCAGCGTCACGCGCACGCCGAGCGCAGAAAACATGCAGGTGTACTCCACGCCAATCACGCCGCCGCCCACGATGATCATCGTCTTTGGCAGGTTCACCAAGTCCAGCACAAGGTCGCTGTTGATGATGCTGTGTCCGTTGATCGGCACCTTCGGCGACGACGCGGGCTTGGTCCCTGTGCCGATCAAAATATTCTTGCCCTCGTACACGGTCGATCCGCGCGAGTTCGTTACCTTCACATGAGTCGTGTCTTCAAAGCTGGCCACGCCCACCAGCATCTCGATGTTGTTGCGCGAAAGCTGCGCCTCGGTGACATCGATCTCGGTCTTGATCACATGCTGCACCCGGAACGCCAGGTCAGCTATCGTGATCCGTTCCTTCACCCGATAGTTCATTCCGTAGATGGATTTGTAGTTGTACCCCGAGAGGTGAAGCACCGCCTCGCGCATTGTCTTCGAGGGGATGGTGCCGGTGCTGATGCACGCGCCGCCTACCACCTCGCGCATCTCCACCAGCGCAACCTTCTTTCCGAGCTTGGACGCATAGATCGCGGCCCGTTGCCCGGCCGGTCCGGACCCGATGACAATCAGATCGTAAGCACTACTCATAGTGGCACATACTCATGGACATCAAATCCAACGCAGCGGCTGGCTCCAGTCCCTTTATCGGCCCAAACACTGTAGTTGGTGAGAGCCCGTCTCTAGATGTTGTGCGCATTTCTCTCGCTATTGTGAAACTACCACACCGGCGTGAACGTCTCTACCTTTGGGCTTGCGCAACATACACTTAGAGCACCATGCTCCGCTACGCCATAACCAGCCGCGCCTTGTATCCGGGCGACGAGTTTCAGCAGCAGGCTGCGCTCCTTCGCCAGGCGTCCCGCTGGGCCGCCGAGGGCATAGACTTCATCCAGTTGCGCGAAAAAGATCTCCCGACAGGTGACCTTCCGGCGCTCGCCCGCGAGATCCTCAAGGCCATCGCCCTGGCAAACAGCTCAACCAAGCTTCTAATCAACTCGCGTCCGGACATCGCCATTGCAACGAATGCCCACGGCGTCCACTTTACCGCCGCACCCGGCGAACTGACTCCTACCCAGGTCCGCAGCCTCTACGTCTCAGCTAATCTCCCGCGGCCGGTCATCACGATCTCCTGCCACACGCTCGAAGAGGTACAGCGCGCCCGCGAGCACAACGCCGACGCGATCCTCTTCGCTCCCGTCTTCGAAAAAATGATCGCCGGTAGGATCGTCACGTCCGGCCAGGGCCTGGATCGACTTCGCGCTGCCTGCCTTGCGGCCTCACCCATACCGGTCTACGCGTTGGGAGGTGTTACCTTCAAAAACGCGGCCTCCTGCCTCAACGTCGGAGCCGCCGGTATCGCGGGCATTCGCCTCTTCCACGATCGTTAGAAGGTTGTGCTGACAGTCAGCCGGAAGGTCTTACGCGGTTCACGCAGGATGTAGTCCGCTCCATAGAACTGCAGCGCCTGCTGGTAGCTGAACTGTCCTGCTCCATTGGTCGGGAAGTAGCTCTTGAACGTATTCACGTTGTCCGGACCGGAGTTCGGCACCGCAAGCTTCTGCGGAACGTCCTCATAGAGCCGCAGCGAGTTGTACGCATAGTAGACGCGGAACGGAGCATTGATGATCGGCAGGATCACCTGCAGCTCTGCGCCGTTCGACATGCGCGGCACATAGTTGGTGCCGGGAACGACCGAGAGGATCTCGGGGAACTTGACCGAGCTGCCGCCGAAACAGGCTCCATTCACGATGGTGGGGCACCCGTAAGACGCGCCGCTGATGAGTGAGTTCCCAGCGGTGCTCTGCCGCAACTGGCCCGACTGCGCATCGAACGTCATACCGAAGTCGGTAAAGAAGGCAAATGTCACCTGGTTCACAATCGGAATGCGATATTCGAGATTGGTAACCAGTTGCGTATCGCCGCCGATCGACACCATTCGGTAAATCGGCAGCGGAATCACAACATTGCCCAGTGCAGGGTTCGTCGGGTTGAGCGGAACCGACGTCCCGTCAGGGTTCGTCAGAGTGAACTCAATCTTGTTCGGAATAAACACGTACGGCGCGACCGAGCGCACATCAAACCCGCGAAGATCCTGTTCGCCGCCACCGTAGAAACGGTGCGTCGGCGGTGCCACTTCACCACCAAAGCCCGTGACGTGTGACAACTGGATCCGGTAGCCCAGTACATTGTGGCCTTCGCGATTAACTTTCAGACCTTTCATCGGGAAGAACTGGCGGTAGCTGCTTACTGGCAGGATGTACTTCACATTCCCGCCCACGCCGGCGATCTGCAACGCGACGTTGAAGTCCTTGCCGTGATGTGGACCGACCGCGCGATCCAGAGTGGAGAACGAGAAGCTGGGAGTGACCACCGACGTAATGATTCCGTTCAGCTGGTTCTGCCCTGCAACACCGGACCGGAATGCGAGCGATTGGAAGACGTTGGTCGTATTCTGATTGAACGCCGTCACGGTGGATCGCGATAACGAGTAGGACAACCCAACGCGCGCCACGCCGCTCCTGGCAAACAGATGCCGCAGCGGCTCACTCCCGTTCAGCGTAAGGCCGGTTGTCGATGTGTTGTAGTTGGTCAGCAGCGACTGTTGCGCGGCCGACAAATTCCCGGTCGCCCCGGTGGTCGACTGGCTCTTCGACGGGTTGAAGTCGTACTTGGTGGCAAATACCTGCGCGCCCACCGAGATCGGCTTGTCCCGCAGGTAGGGCTCCGTAAATCCAAAGCTTATGGTGCGTGAAAGGTCGCCAATATTCGCCTGCAACGACAGCGTCTCGCCCAGCCCAAGGAAGTTATTCGTCTCGTAGTTCAGCCCGATAAAGGTTCCCGACAGGCCGCTGATTCCGCCGTTCAAACCGATCGAGTTCTTGCCCTTTTCCTTCAGCTTCAGCAACAGATCGACCGTTCCATCATCCGTATTCTGGCGGCTCTCGGAGTCCTGGTCCGCCTTCAATGTTTCGAAGTAGTTCAGTTGATTGAGCCGCAGAATCGACAGCTCCCACAGCTGGCTGTTATAGACCTGCCCCTCTTCCAGCAGCAGTTCGCGCCGAATCACCTTGTCGCGCGTAATCGTATTGCCCGTAAACTCGATCCGCGAAACATAGTACTGCTTGCCTTCTTCGATATCGATGTTGAGCGTGATGGTCTTCTTAGCTTCGTCGGTCGTCGGAACCGGGTTTGCGGCCATGCTGATATATCCCAGCGAGCCATAGGATTTGCGTAGCTGATCGAGCCCCTTGCTGAACTGGCTCGCGTTGAACCATTCGCCGTCCTTCTGTGTGAACTGCGCACGTAACGCCCTTATATTCTGCACAGCGTGGTTTCCGGTAAAGTTGATGCCGGCAAGTTTGTAGCGCTCCCCTTCTTCCACCGGCATCAGGATATCGATCCGCTTACCCTTGGAAGGCCGCAAGGTAAAGGGGTTCAAGCCGCCCGCGTCGCGAACGTGGGTCGTGGGATCGCTGGTCTGGGCATGGAAGTACCCGCGATCGCGATATGCCTGGCGCACACGCTCCGTATCTTCATCCAGCTTGCTTGCATCGAAGGTTCGGGCAAACAGATTCTCCAGAATGATGGAGTGTGGTATGCCGATCGGCTTGAGGTTCTTCATCGCCCCACGCAGTGTGCGGTCGCTCAGGTTGTAATTGCCCTGGAACGCGATCTTGCCCACCTTCACCGTCGGGCCCTCTTTGATATCGAAGGTGATCGACACAGATGCCGGTGGAATCGTCTTGATCTCCGGCGTAATCGTGGAGAACTGGTGTCCATGCTCTGCCAGCAGGTCCTTCAGTACCACCACAGCCCGCGCGACCTTGGTCGCATCATACTGGCTCTCCACCGAAAGCGACACCTTTGCCTTTTTGAAGCGGTCAAGGACGTCGGACTGCGTGACGGCATTCAGTCCTTTGTAGTTGATCTCTCGGATGGTGGGCTTTTCTTTGACGTAAATGATCAGCTGCACGCACTTCGGCGTGTCGACCCGTTCAATCTGGACATCTTCAAAGTATCCGGTGTTCCAAAGCGAGTTGAAGTCCCGCTCCACCACCAGCGGGTCGTACAGATCGTTTTGGCGGCTGAACAGCCGCGCCAGCACTGACTCCTTGGGGATTCGCCGATTACCGATAACCTGCGGCTGGCAAAGAGTTTCCACTCCCTGCGACGACAACGGCGCGTTCGTTGCACCCGGTGTGAGTTGCGCGGGAAGGGACGTGGCGGCAACCACCGCAACGGCAAAAACGGACGCGGCATGAACAATGCGGGAGCGGCTGGAGCGCGTGCACACAGGTTTGGCCTTGCATTTCAGGGAGCTTCCGCTCTCTCGATTCACGGTAAAGATACGCACACCCTCACTGCTCTAAAAATGACACTCCGCCATCACACCAAGCGAAGTTTTGATTATATGGGAGCGGCCAGCCGTTAGCGAGTTCGTCCCCAGGTTCGGCGATGTATCTATCTCCAATTAAGCTGTTTACAACCATTAGACGTAGACCAAAAAGCTTCTTCTCCTCCACTCCGTTGAATCTCAAATTTTATTGATAGTGGCCGCTGCTGCGCGTATGCTGCAGACTTAATCCATCTCATTCAGGACAAGCACAGGATGCTCAAGCAGCTTCAGAGGACCCGGCACTTCTTAATGGTAACTACCGTCATCGGCTGGGCCGTCCTAGCCCTTCCGCCTCTGGCGAATGCGCAAACTTACGACGTCGTCATCAAGAATGGCCGTGTGCTCGATCCTGAATCGGGTCTGGATGGCGTCAGAAACGTCGGCATCATCGGGGATCGCATCGCAGCTATTTCGACAAATGCGCTCAACGGAAAGACGTTAGTCGACGCGACCGGCCTGGTGGTCGCACCCGGATTCATCGATCTGCACTCCCACGGACAAGACGCGGAAAACTACCGTTTCAAGGCGATGGATGGCGTAACCACTGCCTTGGAACTTGAAGTCGGGGTCTGGCCCGTGCGCGAGTGGTACGCCGCACGCGAAGGCAAAGCCCTCATCAACTTCGGCGCAAGCAGCGGCCATATCCCCGCTCGCATGAGCGTCATGAAAGACTCCGGGACGTTTCTGCCCAGAGACACCGCGATGACCGAGTCCGCCACGCCCAGCCAGCAGTCGGAGATCCTCGCGGACATCGACGAAGGCATGAAGCAAGGCGCCCTCGGCATCGGCATGGGCCTCGCATACACGCCCAAGGTAACCCCGGAGGAGGCGTTGAACGTGTTTTACCTGGCCGCGAAATGGAAGCGGCCCGTCTTTGTGCACATGCGCTATCCCGGCAGTATGACTCCCGGCGTCGTGGATTCGCTCCAGGAGATGATCGCGGATGCCGCGATTACGGGTGCTTCCGTGCATATCGTCCACATTAACAGCATGGCCAACGCCAAGACCCCCGAAGCGCTGCAAATCATCAAAGGTGCGCACGCTCACGGCGTGGACATCACCACGGAGGCCTATCCCTATACAGCCGGAGCCACACGGCTGGAATCCAGCGTCTTCAACCCCGGCTGGCAGAAACAACTGGGAATTACCTACTCCGATCTGATGTGGGTCGCGACTGGCGAACGCCTGACCGAGGAATCGTTCAACCGCTATCGCAAACAGGGCGGCGGAGTCATCCTCTTCACCAACACGGAAGAGATGGTGCGCGTCGCCATGTCCGACCCTATCGTGATGATTGCAAGTGACGGCCTGCTGATTAACGGCGCCGGTCATCCTCGCAGCGCAGGCACCTACGCTCGGCTTCTCGGAGTCTGTGTCCGGCAACAGAAGGCACTTACGCTGATGGAAGCGGTCCGTCGCGCCTCCCTCGCGCCCGCGCAACGGCTCGAAGCCTTCACTCCGCAGATGAAGAATAAAGGCCGCATCAAAGTGGGAGCCGACGCAGACATCGATGTGTTCGATCCTGGGCAAGTGATCGACAAGTCGACCTATCAACAGCCTGCGCAATACTCCTACGGCTTCCGCTATGTCCTGGTAGGCGGCACGTTCGTAGTACGCGACGGCAAATTGGATGAGACGAAACTACCTGGCCAGGGCATCCGCGCTCAGTAGCTCGATCCTCACCGCATCAGGCGTTGCGAAGCGTCACCGCGTCAACTCTCCAGCTCAGCCGCAATCGTAAACTCCTGGGCAGACCCATCCCATCGCACCGTCAAGACATTGGGCTGACAGCACACCTGGCAGTCCTCCACATACTGCTGCTTCGATCCCGCCGACTCATCCACCGAGGTCTCCACCCACTCGCCGCATCCCGCACACTGGAACCCCGCTGCATACATCGCCCTCTCCCCTGACTGCCTTAGGCAAGCGAAGGAACCCGCCTGCCGCAGAGCACCTCGCCAAACAGTTCGCTGTTCACATTACCGCCGGTCAGCACTGTCGCCACGCGCTGGCCTCCCGCAGCCCGGTCCTTCAGCAGCGCTGCCAAACCGATCGCACCCGCTCCCTCCGCTACATTGTGCGTGTCCGCGAAGCAGGCCCGCATCGCATCCTTCACCTCATCGTCTTCGACCATCACGATGCGATCCACTCCGGCCCGGAGTATCTCCAGAGCCGAAGCATCGGGCTTTCGGCACGCCACACCATCCGCGATCAATGTAGCCGCCTCATATTCCCTCACCTCGCCTGCAGCAAACGACAACGCATACGCGGGAGCGTGGCTCGACACCACCCCTACAACCCTCGTCGCAAGCCCCAGCGCGTTCCGCGCTGCAATCGTTCCGCAAACGCCCGATCCCATCCCGATCGGCACATAGATCGTCTCAATCTTCGGACACTCCGTAAACAGCTCCAGCGCATACGTCGACACGCCCGTCACCAGGTGCATATCGAAGCTGGGCACCCGATGCCACCCGTTCTCTTGTTCCAGACGTTCCGCATGTTCGCTCGCCTCTTGAAAGTCCTCGCCAAACTCCACCAGTTCCGCGCCCAGCGCCCGCGTCGCCCGGTTCTTCTCCACGCTGTTGCCAAACGGAACCACAATCACCACACGAATGCCATACTGCGCCGCCGCGAACCCCATCGACTGCCCGTGGTTCCCCCGCGTCGCGGAAACCACCGTCTTCACCTCCGGTCGCTCGCGCCGCAGCCAATCCATATAGACCAGACCGCCACGAACCTTGAACGCACCCACCGGCGTATGGTTCTCATGCTTCACCCAGACCTCGCCGCCCGCCCGCGCATTCAACAGCGGCCAACTATATTGCGGCGTCGCCGCCATGCTCTGGTAGACGAGGCGCGCGGCACTTTCAATCTCATTCAACCCAGGCAGCAAAACATTCCTCCGATCCACTTCGTGTCATCTCAGTCTTGCTACTGACGGGTGACTACCTCCTGCAAACCTTCCGCACCTCAACAAGAGTCGAATAAAACGTAGGTCCGCCGCCAATATCGGTCAGCGTCTCCGAGGTCAATGCATTCACATTGCCCCCGCCAGCCGACAATTTGTTCCAGTCCAGCCGCGCCGACACCACCCCTGCGGAAACCTGCGCATTCACCAACGCCTTCAGCGCAACGCTCCCGCGGCTATTGAATACTTCAACCTCGTCTCCGGTCACAATCGCACGCGCTGCCGCGTCGGTTCGATGCATCTCCAGAACCCCCGCCGTCCGAGACTCCATCCGCTGATGCGGCGGGATATTCGCAAACGTCGAATTCATATAGTTGTCCGCCTTGCGTGGCAGAAACTCCAGCGGATACGCCCCCTCTGCCGCATGCGCCCGCGACTCCGACGGCGCCGTAAACACCGGGACCGGCACCAGTTCACCACGTCCACTCGGCGTCTTGAACCACTCCGCCGTGCTGAACGGCAAGACCTCGCCCGCAGTATCTACCGGCAGTTGCAACGCGACATGTCCCTCGCGCTCAAGCCGTTCGCGCGTGATCCCAGCAAACCAAGGATGGTCCGTCTTTAGAGCCTGATCGATCAGCGCATCCTCACGATCGTCAAAGCACGTCTCTTCAAAACCCATGCGCCGTCCCAGCTCGCCGAACAGCGCGACGTTACTCTTCGCCTCGCCCAGCGGCGCAATCGCCCGCTCGCCCACCTGCGCGAACAGATGCCCATACGCCCCCTGCACATCTTTCACTTCAAGAAACGTCGGCGCCGGCAGCAGCACATCCGCATAGTCCGCCGTATCGGTGAAGAACTGCTCGTGGACCACTGTGAACAGGTCTTCCCGCACGCATTCCCCTCAACACATCATTCTGGTTCGGAGCGATCGCCGCCGGATTCGAGTTGTAGACAAACAGAGCCTTCACGGGCGGGCCGTCTCCAGCCTTGCTGCCCAGCGAAGTCAGTGCCTGCCCCAACTGGGACATGTTCACGATTCGCGAGTCCCGTCCCAGCGGACTAAGCTTCATCAACTCCGGCATCCGCAACGCGTCTTCATTGAACGGAAACGCGCCCGACGTCGAAAGCTGCAGCCCGCCGCCCTTGTACTTCCACGCCCCGGTCAACAGCGGCAGCATGGACACCGCCCGCACCGCTGTGCCGCCGTTCTCACTCCGTTGAATCCCGTAGTTCAACCGGATCGCCGCCGGCCCCTTGGTACCCACGCGTCCCGACGTCGCATATGTTCGCGCCAGCCGTACAATCGCCTGCGGCGAAATCCCGGTACTCGCCGCCACCTTCTCCGGCGAGTGCTCCGGACGCAGCACATAAGCCTTCAGCTCATCAAAACCCGTCGTACACCGCGCCACGTACTCGCGATCCTCCAGCCCCATGCTCAGAATCACATGCATCATCCCCAGCGCCAGCGCCGTATCGGTACCTGGATTGATCGCCAGATGTTCGTCCGCCAGCGCAGCCGTGCGCGTCCGGTAAGGATCGATCACCACCAGCTTCGCGCCCTTTCGCCGGGCCTCTTCAATAAACGGCCACAGATGCACATTGTTCCCGTGGACGTTCGCGCCCCACGCAATAATCAGTCCCGCATTGGCGAAGTCCTGCGGAGTCGTCCCCAGCCTCACGCCATAAACACTCTTCAGCGCCATGCCACCGGCAGTCGAACAGATCGTCCGGTCAAGCTGCGAAGCTCCCAGCCGATGAAAAAATCTTCGGTCCATCGACCCATAGCCTAACTGTCCGATCGTCCCGGCATAGCTGTACGGCAGCACGCTCTCCGGCCCAAACTCCGCCGCTATCCTCGTTAGCCTCGCCGCAACCTGATCCAGCGCCTCATCCCACGAGATCCGCTCAAACGCCTCCGCCTCGCGTCCCCGAACCGACCCATACCCAGCCGGCCCCTTCGGCACACCAGCCTTCCGCCGCATGGGATAAAGCAGCCGATCCGGCGAATACACCCGGTCCAAATACTTCGCCACCTTCCCGCAAAGAAATCCCCGCGTCACCGGATGCGACGGATCACCCTGCATCTTCACCGCCCGCCCCGTCGTCTCGTCCACCGTCACCAGCACACCGCACGAGTCCGGGCAATCATGCGAACAAACCGCATGAACAATCTTCATCGCGTCCAAACGGACGCCCGGTTCCGTGGATGTTATATCCATGGTTTGATTCTAGTTCAGCGAACCGCTCTGTATCCTGCAATCTCCGTTGTATGCTTCTGCCAAGATCCAAAGACGCCATGTCCCACCACGTCTCCACTCCAGCCCGGCTCGAAGCTTTCTCTGACGGAGTCATCGCCGTTATCATCACCATCATGGTGCTCGAGCTCAAGGTCCCCGGTCAGAACGGGCTCGCCGGTATTCGCGCAGTTCTCCCCACTCTGTGCCTCTATCTCATCTCCTTTGCCTTCGTCGGGATCTATTGGATTAATCATCACCACCTCGTCCATCGCACCGAGGAAGCCGACGAGCTTATCCTCTACGCCAACCTCGGCTTCCTCTTCTGCCTCTCGCTGCTGCCCTTCTTTACCTCCTACGTCCTCGACAAAAATATGGACTCCTTTTCGGTCGCCATCTACGTCGCGTCCATGATCCTGACTGGCTTCAGCTTTCTCCTCCTGCGTCTGGCCATCGCTCGCCGTCTGCGCCATGCGGGCAAGTTTGAGGCGGAGGACAAAGCTATCGAGCGCAAAAACTGGCTCTCTCTCTTCGTCTATCTCATGGCGATTCCTCTCGCGTTCCAACACCCGCAGATGGCGCTTGGCCTGGTCGCCTTCGTCACCGTCATCTGGGTCACCCCCACCGCCGGCATCAAACACCGCGAAGAGCATCCTCGCCATGACCATCCACGATCATCCTAGTGCGTTCACTCTGATGCTGCGTTTGCCGACCTGGTTTTTGGTCTCTCGTCCGCAACCTCGCCCGGCGACTCTGCATAATCTCTTACCATCGTCACCCCAATCGTCTACTATCAATCCGACCAGACCTCACATACGTCCCTATGAGACAGCGCTTCATGGCAACGACGAACAAACCAGCTCCGCCCTCGAGATCCCTTATGACGCTTCGCTCCTCTCTCCGCCTCGCCGTCTTCACCCTCACCTTCGTTGCACCGGCCATCCTCACCGCGCAGCAACCGGATCCGCTCCACACGGCCACCCGCCAGGAGCTCAACATCATCAAGGTCCTCATCGCCCAGGAGAACGCGTGGAACAAGGGCGACCTCACCGCCTTCGCCAGCGGTTTCAAGGACTCCCCCGACACCGTCTTCATTACCCACCAGGTCTCCCGCGGCTTCGCCGGTCTGGTCGACGAGTACAAACATGACTACCCCAACAAAGCCGCCATGGGTACCCTCGCCTACTCTGACCTTGAGGTTCATCCCCTCGACGAAAACTTCGCCGTGGTCATCGGAAAATACCATCTCGAACGCGGCAAAAAAGACGGTGGCAACGCCGATGGCCTCTTTTCGCTTGTCTTCGAAAATACCGACAACGGCTGGAAGATCGTCATCGACCACACCACATGATCTCCAGTGACGGATGACCCACTCGTCACTCTTGTTCCAACTCCGCGATCAATCGATCCAACTCCCAGACAGTCTTCGCATTCATCTCCGAGAAGAGAAATCCAGCGCCTCTTGTTCTTACCATCCGGCTCACGGCGCCGCACCGAAACACCCCATCGTTCATCCGAAAGACCATCTCCACTGATGTCCCCGGAGCCAGCTTCAGCTTCGCCTCGGTCTCGATGTAGCACCCGCCGACGCTGACATCCAGCACTCTGCCGCGAAACAGCATCGTTCCATCCTTCACCAGGACCTCGACCCAGGCATCCACCGCATAGCGCGTATGCTGCCTGCGCTCCACGACGCCTTCCTGTGCGACTGCCCGCCTCTCCTCGTGACCCTCGAATTCTTCCATGTTCAGCTCCCGCTCAGGAATCGCTGCAACTGTGCGCAGAAAGCGCGTCCTTTTCTCATCGGCGTAATCTCTAAAAGCATAAGCAAAACTTCGCGTCGCTCTTTCAATCGGCGACTCGCCCAATGTATCTTCGACGGTGCAAAGGAAAAACTCCTATGACCAGCTCGGCCAGTTCGTTCCCCGCAATCTCCCGCCGCCACTTCCTCACCACCACCGCTGCCGCAACCGCAGCCGTTTGTCTCAAACCCACCACGCTCCTTGCCCAGCAAGCCCCCCAGCAAGCTCAGGACTTCCTCACCAGGGCTCGCGCCGCCAATGCCAATAACAAGATCACCACGACTCCTCTCCGCCGCAACGTCACCGCGCTCCTCGGCGCGGGTGGCAACATCGCCGTCCTCGCCGCCAAAGAGGGCAAGCTCATCGTCGACTCCGGCTATGCCTCCTGCCAACCCCAGCTCACCGAAGCCCTCGCCGCCATCAACGCCGACCCCATTCAAGTCCTCATCAACACCCATTGGCACTTCGACCACACCGACGGCAACGAATGGATGCACTCCGCCGGCGCCACTATCTGGGCACACGAGAACACACGCTATCGCATGAGTTCCACCCAAAACATCGTCGCCTACAAAGCCATCATTCCGCCCGCTCCCACAGGCGCGCTTCCCACCATCCTCTTCAACAGCTACCGCACCCTATCCGACAGCATCAACACGCTCAAGCTCACCTACTACGAGCCCGCCCACACCGACACCGATATCTCTGTCCACTTCACCGAGGCCGACATTCTCCACTGCGGCGACACCTTCTGGAACGGCCTCTATCCGTTCATCGACTACTCCTCCGGAGGCAACATCAACGGCATGATTCGTGCCACCGAACACAACCTCGCCACAGCCACTGCGGACACCATCGTCATCCCCGGCCACGGCCCCATCGGCAACAAAACCCAGCTCACCGAATTCCACGACATGCTCGTCGGCACCCGCGACAACGTCGCCAAACTAAAAAAAGAAGACAAGTCACTCGAAGAGACCGTTGCCGCCAAACCCACCGCTGATTACGACGCAAAGTTTGGCCAAAAACCCGCCGCCTTCATCGGCTACGTCTACCAGGGCGTCTGACTGGATCTATACCTCCAAGAACAGGGTCGAGCAATCAAGCTCGACCCTGTTCTTTGCGCCGAAGACGCTTTTCGCCCTATGCGCAGTAGCTCAGATTGTCATGATCTCTTTTTCCTTCGCCTTGCACATATCCTCAATCCGCTTGATCTCCACATCAGTCAGCTGCTGCACCTCATCGCTCGCCCGCTTCTCGTCATCCGCGGAGATCAGCTTATCCTTCGCTGCCTTCTTGATCTGGTCGTTCCCATCCCGCCGGATATTCCGAATCGCGGTCTTGTGGTCCTCCAGCGTCTTATTCAACTGCTTGACGACCTCCTTGCGCCGCTCCTCGGTCATCGGAGGCACCGGCACGCGAATCACCTTGCCATCACTCATCGGGTTCAGCCCCACGTTCGACGTGCGGATTGCCTTCTCGATCGCCGACACCATCCCCATGTCGTACGGCTGCACCAGGATCAGCGTCGGCTCCGGCGTACTCACCTGCCCCATCTGCGCCACTGGCGTGTCCGTGCCGTAGTAGTCCACGTTGATGTGGTCGAGCATATGCACATTCGCCCGCCCCGTCCGCGCCGACAGCAGATGCCCACGGAAGTCCTCCACCGTGCTATCCATCTTCGTCTTTAGCTGCTGGTGTGTCCCCTTCAACGCCGGGTTCCCGGCCATAAAAGATGCCATTTCAGTCTCCTCTGGTGCAATCGATATTTTACAGAGACGTTCCCAACCGTGCGAGGCGAGCCCAGAAAACATCGGGACGAACCTGTTCACAGCGAATCGACCGTCATGAGCGGTCAAATCCGCCTGAACTTCACACGCTTCTGGCCGCTCGCCTTCACCGCGCAGGCGGTCGTGATATCGCCGAGGTTACGCAGGTGTGTACGGACGGTTACATAAGGCAAGACCGGCGACGTCGTAACCTCGGCCTTAGCCTGCAAATGGCTGTATGGAACGGCGATTGCAGGAATAAAGAGTGCAAGCAATACTGGGAGCAAGATTTTTATGCATCAGCTTTCTCTTAAAATTGGTAGGCTCGCCTCGCGGTCTGCTGACCCTATACTTGATCTCGCACGCCTTATAAAACCTGGTTCAACGGGAGGAAGATTGTTCAATCCGGAGTTAGTTGAGCGGCACGATTCTGGGAAATATGTCTACGCGGCTGATTATGACTCGCTGTTGCATCACTACCGCGAGGCCATCGAGTGCCTGTTAGGTATGGTCTCTTCCAGCGCCCACGCGATGGACTTCCTCGGCAAAGCCGGCCTGACCCGGCATAACGGACACAGACCCTAAGCAGGTACTCGGTCTCAGCGGCGGCGCTAGTCCTGCGAATACCGCCCATCTGGATTGGTCGAAGACGGCATTAAATCCAATGACAACAGGCTTTTCCGCCTATTTGTACCCAAAATGCTCCCCGCTGATCCGGGCGCGACTGGGCTGTTGGAAACGGCAATTCTGCCGTTGGGTACCTATGTCGTTGGGGTTTCCTGGATACCCGGGACTGCGAATCACCACGAGCCTCAATCCTCTTCCGCACCCGTCTCCACTGGCCCAAGCCCCAGCCCCCGCGCCGGCTTCCTCTTCCGCACCGGATACACTTTCGCAGCCACCGGCGGCGCCAGCGTCTCCTTCACCAGGGCCTCGATCCCGCTCCAATACTTGACGTCAGTTGGCCGCGCAGACGGCACCGCCTGCCGTATCCGGCAGTACCACAACGACCACTCCAGCTCCTTCGCGTTCTTGTTCTTGATCGCGGTTTCAATCCGCTTGACCTCGGAGAATCCACTCACGCTTCAGTCCCCATAGCCCGCAGCCTCCGGCATGCCTCCGCCAGATCCTTATCCTTCTTGGCAAAACAGAACCGCAGTAGGTCCTCACCCTTTCCCGGCCGAAAGAACGCCGACCCCGCGACCGAAGCCACCCCCGTCTTCGCCAGCAGCGCCCGCGCCTTCTCCGCGGCCGTCGCCCCCGGCAGATTCCCCGCCGAAGCCAGCACGTAATACGCCCCATCCGGCACATGCGGTTCCATCCCCGCATCGCGCAGCGCGTCCACGATCATCGTGCGTTTTACCTCATGCTCCCGCGCCAGCCCCAGATAAAAATCCGCGCCCAGCTTCTCCACCCCGTCGGCACAACCCTGCTGCAGCGGAGCCGGCGCGCACACATACGTCAGATCGTGAAAATATCCAATCGACCCCACCCACTTCGCATCGGCGATCAGATACCCCACCCTCCACCCCGTCACCGAAAACGTCTTCGAGAACCCCGACATCAAGATCGTCCGCTCCCGCATCCCGGGAAGCGTCGCCGGACTAATATGCTTCGCCCCGCCATAAATAAAGTGTTCATAGATCTCGTCGGTGAACACGAACAGATCGAACTCCTCGGCAATCTCCGCCAGCGCCTCAAGCTCCTTGCGCGTAAACACCTTCCCTGCGGGATTCGACGGCGTATTGATCACCATCCCCCGGGTCTTCGGCGTCACCGCCGCCTGCACCGCCGCTACATCCAGCGTCCAATCGGGATCGGCAAGCGCCACCGGTACTGGCACCGCGCGGATCGAGCGCAGCGTGCTCGCGTGATAGCCATAGAACGGCTCGAACAGTAGCACCTCGTCGCCCGGATTCAGCAACGCCAACACCGCAGCCTGAAACGCCCCGGTCACGCCGTTCGTCACCAGCACCTCGCGATCAGGATCGACCGTGATCCCCAGCGTCCGCTCCACCTTCCCCGCAATCGCCCTGCGCAGCCGCTCAATCCCATCCATCCGCGTGTAAATATTCAACCCATTCCGAATCGCCGCGATTGCGCCTTCGGCCACCACCTCCGGCACCTCGGTGTCACAAACTCCCTGCGCCAGGTTCACTCCCCCCATGCGGTCGCACTCCTGCGTCATCGCGCGAATCTCCGACTGCACCACCCGCGGCGCCAGTTCACTCAACCGCAACCCTCCTGAAGTCTCCGTCAATCCCATCCCCAAAACCTCCATCGCATTAAAGGTACGCCGATACCCCATTCCTCGCATACAACCCACTACTGGACAGCAGGCAACATTGACGCGGAAGCAAGGTCGCTGCATGACACCTTCACCCGAACATGCTTTGCCGGGAACAAAACTGAATTGCAATCCGTATCTCTGGACAGGGAATATAGTTTCAACATACGACTCGTCTCCCCGGCCCATCGCGGTCCCTCTCATCTCTTCGCTCCCCGGTCAACCAGCGGAGATGGCCAAGACAACAACCGTTGCCGTTGGCAATCCCCCGACCAGGAGTTCAATATGCCGGCATTCCGATCTGCGAAGCTCTTACTCAGAGCCGTTCTTCCTTTCATCGTTCTGGCAACATCCGTTGTCACGCTGGCACAAAGCCCAAAGACCGTGACGGAATCTGGCACGATATCGGGACTAAACGAAAGCGGCTTGAGTGTCTACAAAGGCATCCCCTTCGCGGCCCCACCCGTCGGCGATCTACGTTGGCGTCCCCCGTCATCCGTCGCACCCTGGACCGGCATACGCAAGGCCGATGCGTTCGCCCCCGCCTGCATGCAGGACAGTGTATCCATGCCAGGCGAGACGCCGCCCAAAGTGAGCGAGGATTGTCTCTACCTCAACCTCTGGAGACCGGCGAAAAGCGCGCATGAGCACCTGCCTGTCATCGTCTGGATCTACGGCGGCGGCTTCATCAGCGGATCGGCCTCGATGCCCCGGTACTGGGGCGACCGCCTCGCCCACAAAGGCGTAATCGTTGTCACCATCGCGTATCGAGTCGGCCCGCTCGGTTTTCTTGCGCATCCCGAACTGACACGCGAGTCCCCACACCACTCGTCCGGCAACTACGGTCTGATGGACCAGATCGCCGCACTCGAATGGATTCAGAAGAACATTGCAGCATTTGGCGGCGACCCGAAGAATGTAACCGTCGCCGGTCAATCCTCCGGATCAATATCGGTCAGCATCCTGATGGCTTCGCCGCTCGCGAAAGGTTTGTTTCAGCGCGCCATCGGAGAGAGTGGCGGTCTGTTCGAACCGCTCCAGCTCGCACCAAAGTTCCTGCTGGCCAACGCAGAACGCGACGGCGAAAAGTACGCTGCTTCGCTGAGCGCAACATCGCTCGAACAACTACGCGCTCTACCTGCCGCCAAGCTCGTTGGCAACGCCGACGGCACTGTTCAC
Source organism: uncultured Acidobacteriaceae bacterium (assembly GCA_963791735.1). GTDB lineage: Bacteria > Acidobacteriota > Terriglobia > Terriglobales > Acidobacteriaceae > Edaphobacter. The sequence continues at coordinate 926,736 of CAWBTR010000001.1, forward strand.
CCGGTGATCGAACCGTACGTGCTTCCCGCCTCGCCCTACGAAGCGTTCGCTTCCGGTCAACAGAACGACGTCCCTCTGCTCCTCGGTTCGAACGCCGAGGAGGCGCGTGCGTTGACGGATGTCACTCACGTGAAGGCAGCCACTTTCGACAGCGACCTGGAAAAGAGTTTTGGCCAGCTTCCTCCTGCGCTTGCCGCCGCGTATCCCCACTCAACCGACAAAGAGGCGCAGCAAGCACGGCTCGACCTCGAACGCGACCTCCGCTTCAGCTGGGATATGTGGGCCTGGGCGAGGTTGCAAGCCACGACAGGAAAGAGTCCCGTCTACTACTATTCCTTCCGGCAGCAACCGCCCTTCCCCGCAGGCTCCGTGTACCAGGGCTGGGGCGCGAGCCACTACGCCGAGCTATGGTACGTCTTCGACCATCTCGACCAATCACCGTGGCTCTGGACCAAAGCAGATCGGCAGGTATCCGAGGAGATGTCCAGGTACTGGGTCAACTTTGCAAGGTCGGGCAATCCGAACGGCCACGGCCTTCCCGAGTGGCCCACCTTCACCAACACAGATAGCAAAGTCCTATACATCGCAGATCCCACCACCGTTGGAGGCGTACCGAATATCAACGGCCTGAGCGTCTTCGATACCGTCTACACAAGCGTGCGAGGCAAACCATTCGCCTCACGCTAACGGCAGTTGCTTTATTGCATCTGCGGATCTTCCGAATCCTTCTGCTTTTGCTTCGGCTTGTCCTTCTCCTTATCTTTATCCTTATCCTTCACAGCACCATCCTTGCAGTGCAGCACGGCCATGTTCTCCACGTCGAGGTTCTGCATCATCGCCTTGACCTTGGCCTGAAGTTCCGCGTTGTTCACTAAGGCACTGTGTGTCAACTCGCGCTGCACTGCCTCCATCTTTTCTCTGAACTCGGAGTTGTCAAAGGTGTTGATCTTGAACTTTGCCATCTCCTGATTGAACTCAGCCATATGCTCAGCAAGGTCGCTGTTCTTAAACGCCTTCATTGCTTTCTTCATACTCTCCGCCGATAAGGCCATGGCTTTATCAATCTGCTGGCGCTCCTCCGGTGTCAGATCACGCACCTTTCCGTTGATGATCACGAGCGGCCTGCCATCCAAAGTCTTCATCCGATACACATAACTGTTTTTCTTCTTGCCATCGGACGCATTATCTTCGTCAACCCAAACGATCGGGGCGTCGGGAGAGACCGCAGGGGCAGCTGGTGCTGCCGCCGGTGCCACGGGAGCAACCGCAGGTGGCGCAGGTGTTGCAACCGGTGACGGCGGAGCCGCAGGCGCACTTTGCGGCGCTGGCGAGGCTGCCGGAGCCGGTTCAGGCGTAGCAACGGGTGTCGCCCAGGCAACCGCAATGGGCGCAACCAAAGGCGTTGGCGAAACAGCAGCAGTCGGTACAGGAGCAGCTGGCGCAACCGCAGGCTTCGCCAATCTGTGTACGCAGGCCAGCGGCGCAACCACAAGAGCGTCTGCGGAAGACAGCACAGCTGTTTGCACCACCGGCAAACCCGCTTCACTCTCCGCCATCGTCGGAACTACATGAAACGAAGCCGCCATCAGCGTTGCTGCCGCTATTGCCGTCGCTCCACTCGTCAGCCGGACCAGCTTCGCCCGCACACTCAGCACCGTCTTCGTTTCCATTAGTCGCATCACTCGCTCCTCCAGGACGTTGTTGCTGAACAGGCCCACAAACTCTGGCCGCTCCGCCAACCCACCGCCAAGCATTCTGTGTGCCATCGTCAGCAGGCACCGCGCATATCCAAGCTCGGAGTTCATCTCACGCGCCGCCATCTCATCGCACACCATCTCGCGGGTCCGGCGAATTCTCTGCTGAACGCCCTGAGCCACTGGATGCCACCCCACCGGTAGCACCACCAGCTGACAGATCCCATTCGTCAGATAGTCCCGCCGCTTCACGTGCGCCAGCTCATGCAGCAACGCCGCCCGTACCTCATTCTCTGCGTGTCCCGCAAAACCCTCCGGCAGCAGCACCACTGGCGACAGCGCGCCTACTACCATCGGGCTCGTCACCGCGGCACACTCCCGAATCTCGGGCAGCCTCACCCCAAGGTCTTTGCCAAAGTCCTTCAACACTGCCTCTGCAGTCGAGCACAACACCACCTCCCGCGAGTCCTCCACCAGCGTCCTTGCACCCCGCCACGCTCTCACGACGCGCAGCAGGCCCAGCAACACCGAACCCACATACACTCCCAACACCCAGCGCGTCACCGTCGCCGACAGATGCACACGCTGCACGCGGAACGGCAGCCGCCACGCGTCCTTCGCAGTGTCGGGCTCGCCCAACGCCTCGCTCGCCACCGTCGCGGGAGCCGTCATATCCATCACGACCACCCCAGCAGACCGTTGAACGATCCGCGCCCTAGCCAACTGATCGAATGCCGCACCCGGCACCGGAGCAATCTCTCCGCCGCGTATTCCAAACGCCGGCAGCAACACTCCAAGCCCCAGCACGCCCAGCCAAACCCTGTACTGCGTCTGAGGGCCAGGCTTCATCAGCCAGAGCAGAACCCACGCTCCACCCGCCAGTACAGGAAGCTGCCACAATGCATTCGCAAGATATTCCAGGATCGCTCGTTCCATTACTGCTCCTCCTTCCCAGACTTGCCAGACCCTCCAGCCGCTTCACGTTCAGCCGCGGCCAGCTTCTCCGCCACCCGCGTCAGCTCCTCAGCGCTGATCTGCCGCGCATCCACCATCGCCAGCAGCAGCGCCTCGCTCGATCCCCCGAACACGCGCGTCACCATGTCCTTCAGCGCGTTTCCCGTCGCCCGCTCGCGGCTCACCACCGCACGGTACCGGAACGCCCGTCCCTCCTGCACGCGCTTTACCTTGTCCTTGCGCAGCAGAACATTCAGCATGGTCTGCACCGTCGTATAAGCCAGTTGCGCCTTCAACCGCGGCTGCACCTCAGAGACCGTGCTGGGGCCAGCCTCCCACAGCACCTGCATAATCTCCAGCTCCAGCGGCGTAAGTGCCTGTTCCGCCTTGCGTTGCGTCGTCACGTTGCACCATCTCCTAACAGCTTAGGAGATTATGACGATGCAAAATCAATTTTGTCAACTAACGCGTTAGGACTTTTACAAAAAATAGACATTCGGCCACCTCGCGTTCCCCATCCGCGACGACTAACCCAGTGAAGTCCAGTAGATAAGTGTCCCGGCCTACGCCAGCCCAGTCGACTCCGCCTGCTCCTGCGCATGATAGCTGCTTCGCACCAGCGGCCCGCTCTCCACATGCCTGAAGCCCATCCCCAACGCCTCATGCTTCAGAAACGCGAACTCCTCCGGCGTATAGTACCGAGCCATCGCCAGATGATCCCTTGAAGGCCGCAGATACTGCCCAATCGTCAGAATATCCACCCTCCGATCCGCCAGATCGCGAAACACCGCCAGCAGCTCGTGCATCTCCTCGCCCATCCCCACGATGATGCCCGTCTTCGTCACAATCTGATCCCCATCCCGATCAGAAAACATCTCCGCCGCAATCGCCTTCGCCTTCTCCAGAAATCCAAGCGACCGCTCATACCGCCCACCACTCTTCGCCACGCGATACAGCCGAGGCACCGTCTCGATATTGTGATTCAGAATCTCCGGTCTCGCCGCCACCACCAGCCGCAGCGCCTCCTCCACACCTTGAAAATCCGGCGTCAGCACCTCAACCCGGCACCCCGGTGCCTGCATCCGGATCTCTTCAATCACGCTCACAAACGCCCGTGCCGCGCCCACATTATCGTCATCGCGGTTCACGCTCGTAATCACCGCATGCGCCAGGCCGAGCTGGGAAACAGCATACGCGACGCGACGAGGCTCATCAAAATCGATCGGCTCAGGTTTGCCTTTCGGTACCGCGCAGAACCCGCATCGCCGCGTGCAAAGGTTTCCCAGCATCATGAACGTCGCCGACTTCTGATTCCAGCACTCGCCGATGTTCGGGCACTGCGCGCTCTCGCACACCGTATGCAGGTTCAGCTCCCGCGCCATCTTCTTCAGATTGTGGAAGGTCTCGCCCATCGGAGCCTTCGCCTTCAGCCACGCCGGCTTGGGCGCAGGCTTCCTCGGCGTCAGATCGATCTGGACCAGCCCCTCAGGGAGCGATACAACCGGCGGAGTCATCACTTCCATTGTATTCGCCCGTATCTGAAATACGCACCTTCACCGTGCTAAATCCGCTTAGCACAACGCTCATGCGTGGATCGCCTCTTCACGAGCGCGCCGCAGCGTCTCCACCACATCTCCGGTCGGGAAAAACTCCATCGCAATCATTCCCTTGAACTGCAGCTGTCCAAGCTTGCGGTAGACATTCGTGTAGTTGATCTCTCCCGTACCAGGTTCATGGCGGCCCGGAACATCGCCAATATGAATCATCCCGAGTTCATTGATGTTCTTGTCCAGCTTGTCGATCAGATTCCCGTACTCCCGCTGCTCGTGATACAGGTCGTACAGCACCTTGACGTTGCGACTGCCTACAGCCCGAATGATCTCGAAAGCCTCTATTACACCATCGAGATAGATCGTCGGATTCTCCAGACGGTCGATCGGTTCAACCATTCCGACAAGCTCTGCCGCGCTCAGCAGCTCCGCAGAGCGCTTCAGTGTCTCGATTGAAGCCGCATGCTGACTCTCACGCGAGGCGCCCTCAATCCGTTTACCCGAGAGCAGGATGAGCTGCTCACAACCCATTCGCTTCGCCCCCGCTATCTGAACCTTCAGCTCGCTGAGAAAGGCATCGCCTCCCGACGGATCAGCGAACCCTGCCTTCATCCCACCCAGGGTGTCCATCGTGATGTTCAATCGCTGCATATGCGCAAGGGTGCGGCGAATGTCATCGTCGGACCACTTCCTGAAATCACTCCCCACCGCCACATGCCCATAACCGGCCTGGGCCACGCGCTCCAGATTCTCCTCAAAGCTGCCATAACGATTCAGCGGCGCCATCATGATGGAGAACTGTGACGAAACCAGGCCGGACTCTCGCACCGTCTGTCCCTTAGCCATGTCTGGATTTATAACAGGCGCCACAAGCGCCGCTGCCGTCAGTTTCCCAAATACCCTGCGATTCAACATGCGCAGAATGGTAGCAAAGGAGAGGGAGCATTGCCTCGGCATCTTCATGGTGGTGCCAGACAACCGCGGCCACCACCAGATACAACCCAGCGCAGCTCACCTCAAACGGTCACGCACTTCCGTCCGCACCAGGTACAGAAAGAACACCAGCTCAAAGAGCCCACGGACCAGGAAAAACCCAACATGCATCTTGCTGTAGAAATACATATCCCCTGTTGCCACCAGCAGACATCCCGCCACAACCACCGCCCAGCCCCACCGGTGCAACCGCAGCAACCCGAAGATCCCCACCGCCAGCAGTGTACAGATCGTTAGCACTCCATACTTGCCAAATCCGCTCCCATAAACACCCGTGAGAGCCCCATACACGTTCACCATCGTGAAAAAAAGCAAAAACAGACATATCCCCGCAACGCCCGGCAACATCCCATGCGCTCGCGCCTGAAGTTTTCTTACCTCATCTGTCTCGCTCATAAAGTATGCAGATACGCCAGCAGATCCTCGATATCCTGCTGGTCCATCGTATTCCCCATCGCCGGCATCAGCCCATGCCCATGCAGAATCGTCGCCGTCACTCGCTCGTCATTCGCCGGCGCCCCACTCGGCAGAGACGCCTTTTTGAACACCCCAAGCATCGGCGGCCCATGCAGCGGCTTGTCCTTGCGATCATAGTGGCACACCAGGCAGCGTGCCTGAAATACCGCGTGTCCCTGCATCTGTTGCGCATTCAACTCCGCCAGCGGCGTAGGCGGCGGTTCCGACTTGCACCCTGCCAGCCCACACGCCAGCATCAACAAAAAACATACTCGAATCATTAAGTTATTCTCTCACCCTACCGGCGCACCGACTGCTCCAGCAGCAACGCACCAATCCCCGCCAGAGCAACGTAAACATACCTCAGAAAAGCATCGCCATGCAGCCGATGGTTCACCACTCTGCCCAGCCAACACCGCAGGCACCAGAACCGGTAAACACACAAGGTAATAGTGTGTCACAGCAGCAACCCAAAGCCCCGTCAGCCAATACCCCACCATCCCAATCACGCTGGCCGGAAGAAAATACTCCTGGAGCGTCGCGCGAAAATGCTGTGCAGACCACCGCCGCATCGCACCATAAATCACCAGCGGAGGTCCATTCATTCCGTACGCACCGCCTGTCACTCCCGCTATAAACCCGCAGCCGAGAAGCCAAGCCATGCTGTCTTTCTTCAACTCAGGAGGTTTGCGGCCAACGAGGGAGTACGCCGCAAACGCAATAATGAGCAGCGCCAGCGCTACCTTCACCGCTTTTTGATGAGTACTGGTCAGCAGCAACAGCCCCACTGGAATCCCGAGCAGCGAGGCCGAAACCAGCCAGCCCGCGCTTCGTATATGAATCTTCCGCCAGTCCTGCGCGACAACCGCGGCAGCAATCGTAATCGACACCAGCACAGCAAGCGGCGCTGCAACTCGAAGAGGGATAAAGAGAGCAAGCAGCGGAACAGCAATCAACGCCTCGCCAAACCCGAACGCCGAACGAAATAACGTAGCCAGGAACACCACAACGAGCACATGCAAGGTGGTCGCATCTATCAATTGGCCCACGTGTTGACGACCTGCATCACCGGCGATCCGCTACTCTCCATCTCTCCATTCTAAGTGTGGATTACCACACAGCTTGTCCGGAAAAATACGCTAATTCGCCGCCGCAATCGCCGCCACAATCTTATCCATCACCTCTCGGTCCGCATTCGTCTGCGGCATATGGTTCCCGACCATGATCGAAAAAATAACCGTCCGCCCGCTCGCACAATCCAGATACCCACTCAACGCCCGCGCCTCCCCCAGCGTCCCCGTCTTCGCAAACACATGGTCCTTCAACGGAGCCTTCCCAAACCTCGACAGCAGCGATCCATCCTCGCCACCCACCGGCAGACTCTTCTTCCAATCCGCAAACCAGGGCTGCGTCGACGCATACTGCAACAACCGCGCCGTAGCCCGCGGCGTCACCAGATCATGCCCACTCAACCCCGACCCATCGAAGAAAACAAAATCATCCTTATCAATCCCGGCGTGCTCAAGAAAGCCCTCACCAGCCGCGCACCTTCGACGGTCGACCCCTTACTGCAAATCGTTCGCCGCCCCAGTTGACGGAGCAATAGCTCGGCGTGAAGATTCTGGCTGACTTTGTTCGTAACGGTCACATCGTCTAGCAGAGTTGACGAGCGATGTGAGGCTAAAACCCTTTCTGGCGGCGGCGGTTGAAGTGGCGGATCTCCGATACACGATCCTACCTCGGGCCAGGGCCCGCCGTTCACGACGGCTTGCACGCTATCCAATGTCTTCGATGCTGAAATAAATCCCTCCGCGTCGTTTGAAATCCGATGCTTCGCCCGCGCCTTCCCCGTCACCACAATCCCTCGCGCCTCCAGCATTCCCTTCAGAGCCACCGCCGCATACTCCGCCGGATCATGAATCGCGACCTCCTCTTCATCCGGCTGCGCATCCACCGCAATCGACCCATACACCCGCAGCACCTTCGATCCCAGCGCCCGCTCCATCTCCACATGGCTCCCGCTCTTCTTCTCCCCCGTCGTCACTCGAGACATCGAACGTGTAATACGAAGGCACCGCCGGATCCACTACCACCGTCGCAGGCTGCCCTTCAACACCCGAGGCGTCACCGTCACCTTGATCTGATTGTCATTGATCGTCAACGCCGACACCGGCGCCCCATACCCCCACACCGCATCGTCGATCGACCAGTCCTGCGGATACGGCTCCCACGGAAACAGCGTGTCGTCCCCCACCACATCGCCGTTCACCACCTTCAGACCCGTCGCCGCCACCTGGTCCGCCATCTCCTCCAGATACCGCAGCGGATTCACCTCCGGCAGAGGCGGAGCGCCTTTCTCAACCGTCGGCCTGTCCTTCGGCTCAACATAAGGAATCTCCCGCCCGGAAAGATTCGCGTCACCAGCGCCCACCAGCACCAGATCGCCCGTCAGGTTCTCCACGCCACCAAACACACCCTTCGCCACAATCTTCGTCTCAAACGTCGTCGCCGGCCCCAGCAAAGCCATCGCCGCCGCCGTCGTAAACAACTTCGCATTACTCGCCGGCTGAAACAGCTGCCCTTCATTCAGCGAATAGATCGGTGCGCCATCCATCGCCGTCACCGCAATCCCCCAGTGATCCCGCGCCACCGCGGGACCATCCAGCAACGCCGCAATCGTCTCTGCCAGCTCCGTACACGGCCCACTTCGCCCAGCCTTCAACACTACCGCTCCATCGCAACCCACACCCTGCGTCTGCGCCAAACCCACAGGCACACACCCCAGCACAAACACCCAGCTAGCAACAAACCGTACCATCCGCGCAGTCTAGCACTCTTCCACACCCTAGTTCGCTACTCCCTGCTCCCTGCCTCTAAAATCCCCTCATGCCCTTCGCCTCGCGCAGCCATCACGACTGGCACCTCCGCACCCGCACGCTCGCTCTGGGCCGCCGAACACTCATCATGGGCATCCTCAACGTCACACCCGACTCCTTCTCCGACGGCGGCCACTTCTACTCCCCCCAGCACGCTCCCGAACGGGCCTTCGCCCAGGCCCTGACGATGCTCGACGAAGGCGCCGACATCCTCGACATCGGGGGCGAATCCACCCGCCCCAACGCCACACCCCTTGCCGCCGAAGAAGAACAGGCCCGCGTCCTCCCCGTCATCAAATCCATCCTCCAACAACGTCCCCAAACCATCCTCTCCATCGACACCTTCCACGCCGGCACCGCCCGCTACGCCATCGAAGCCGGAGCCGAAATCGTCAACGACGTCAGCGGCCACCTCTGGGACCCCGACATGTCCTCCACCTGCGCCGACCTCAACTGCGGAGCCATCCTGATGCACACCCGAGGCCGCCCGCAAGACTGGCCAACCCTCCCACCTCTCGCGCCGGACCAAGTCCTTCCCCTCGTCCTCGCCGAGCTCGCCCAGCGCCTCGAAGCCGCCACTGCCGCCGGCATCGCGCGCAACAAAATCGTCCTGGACCCCGGCCTCGGCTTCGGCAAAAAACTCGACGAAAACTACCCGCTCCTCGCCCACTTCGACCAGCTCGGCCGGTTCAACCTGCCCCTCCTCGCCGGAGCGTCCCGCAAAGGCTTCCTCGCCCACACCCTCTCCCAAAACCCTTCCGTTTCGCTTCTTCTCCAGGGCGCCATGCCCTCCATGGAAGATCGTCTCCACGCCACCACTGCCGCCAACGTAGCCGCCATCCTCGCCGGCGCCCACATCCTCCGCACCCACGACGTCCGTCCCGCAGTCGAAGCCGCCGCTATCGCCGACAGCATCCTCGCCGCCAGCTAAAAATTCCCTCCCGACCAACGGGAGGGACCACCACATATCACTCACCACGACAGGGTACACACGCCACGAAGTGGCCGCGCCACGCGCAGTGGGCCCGTCCGGCAGGACAAAATCTTCTAAACCGGATTCCCCGCCGCATCCGTCGTCCAGCTCTCCGTCTGAAACGCGATAAACACCGCCGTCCACGTCCCCTTCGACGGCAGACTGATCAACAGCGCCCCATCCTGCCACACCCCATTGTCCCCGCCATGATTATTCGCCGGATTCCCCTGGTTCATATGAATATCGTGGATCCCATCCACCTTCCCGCCATCGGCATACGCGCTGCCAAACGCATAGATCACGCCATCCTTATCCGCAATCGCCATATTTAGCAACGTCACTACGGCATTCTCCAGCGCCTTCACTCGAGCCCGCTGAATCATTTGCTGCTCTGCGCCACGACCCTTCGCCTGCGTCTGCAACTGCGGCAGCAGCGTCATCTGCGCCTTCGTAATCATCGGCGAGCCACTCACCGTACTCCGCACATAATCCAGCGCCAACCCACCCGGCTCACTCTTCAGCGCAGTCATCCCCATCGGCAACGCCGTCAATCCCGCCAAATCCGGTGGCGTAAAGTCCTCCACAATCGCATACAGCACCTCCGACCTATCCACCGATTGAATATTCACCGCTACCGTAAACGGCCCACCCGGAGCCTGCATCGTGATCTGGTAGTGCGCACTCGCCCCCGCCACGACCTTGCCCGCCGTCGGGTCCCCCGCCAGCACACTGTAGTTTGTAATCGGCATCGCAATCCCCTCCGCAACCAGACCTGCAATGTAGGTTACGACGGCTCTTCCGAGGTGTGACTCGACTGAATGTCCAGCTCACCGACAGTCAGGCGTTGAATGTGAAGCTTTTCAATCCTGCCTTCCATCAGGCGAAGTCTTCGTATGCTGAGCACTCCAATCGCGAGAGCCCCAATAGCGGCGGCGCCCAGTGCAATTGCACCTATGGCTGTCGCCCCTAGCGCGACTGCACCGGCCGACACCGATCCCAAAGCGAAGCTGCGGCTGATATGGCTCTTTCTCATAGAAGCCTCAGATGCCGTCTGACGGAACAACCGCCGCTCTTTCCAGTCGACCCAGTTTTTCAGGAAGTTCCTAAACCCCTGCCTCATCCTCAACATCCTCCTCTTCGTCTAATTCGTCGTCCTCCTCTAACTCGGCAGCGTCGTCATCTTCCTCTTCCAACCCTGCGTCTCCGCCACGGACTGCCGTCGCCGCATTCGTCGCCTCGCTGTTCGCAAACTCCGTCGAATCACCCGTCGAGTTATCAAACGTAGACGTAGCATCCGGCCCAACCTTACTGAAGAACGAATCGAAATCCTGATCCTTCCCAACCTTCGCCATAACCATCCTCCTCGTCAGAAACCTGTTCGCTTCAGTCCGTTGGATGCGTACCCCGCTCCAAACGACCCTTAGCTAGTTCGTGCTGCTCGACACAAATCCCGGTCACTACCAAATTGGCTCCCCCACACAGGAAATTCACAGCCTCCCATCCAACCGGTGCTATCCTGAGGGGCGAAGGAAAGCCGAAATGTTTACCCTCATCCTTATCCTCCAAATCGTCATCCTCGCCGCTCTGGTCTTCCTTCTCGTGCGCAAATCCCCTGCCCCCCAGCAGGATCCCCGCCTTGTCCAACTCGCCGACACACTTCCCACGCAGCTCACTCGTCTCGATGCCCGCTCCGAAGGCATGGATCATCATCTGCGTAGCGAACTCGCCCAGCTCCGCACCGACACCGCCGCAGAGGCTCGCCGCACCCGCGAATCCGCTGCCACTGACTTCACCAACCTCCGCACCGAGATCACCAACAACATCGCCGAACTCAGCAATCTCCTCAACACTGGCCTCAACGCCTTCCGCGCCGACAACAAAACCTCCGACGAGACTCTCCGTGCCGCAGTCCAGCAAAATCTCGACTCCATTGCACAGCGTCTTACCTACTTCATTGGCGAGGTGAATCGCAGTCTGGTCGAGGCGCGCGAGGCTTTACACAGCCGCCTGACCGAAATCTCAGGCGAGGCCTCCACCCAGCAGGAAAAACTTCGCTTCACTGTAGAAGACCGCCTGACCAAACTCAACCAGGACAACACCGCCAAACTCGAAGAGATGCGAGTCACCGTCGACGAAAAACTCCATGCAACCCTGCAGACGCGCCTCACCGAGTCGTTCGGGCAGGTAACCACCCATCTCGGCGAAGTGCAAAAGGGCCTTGGCGAGATGAAAGAGTTGGCCACGGGCGTCGGCGACCTCAAGAAAGTTCTCTCGAATGTCAAATCTCGCGGCGGTGTGGGCGAGTTCCTACTCGGCCATCAACTCGCCGACATGTTCTCTCCCGAGCAGTACGTCCACAACGCCCGCATTAAACCCACCACCACCGAGGCCGTCGAATATGCCCTCAAGTTCCCCAACGGCGACGGTACCAGCGTCCTCCTCGCCATCGATTCCAAGTTCCCCCGCGAAGACTGGGAGCGGCTCGAGGATGCCTACGAGCGCGGCACCCCGGATGAGATCGCCGCCGCGGGCAAAGCCTTTGAACGCGCCATCCGCGGCCAGGGCAAGCTCATCAGCGACAAATACATCGACCCACCCACCACAATGCCGCACGCCATCATGTTCCTGCCCACCGAAAGCCTCTACGCCGAGGTCGTCCGCCACCCCGGCCTTCAGTCCGAGATCCAGCAGAACTGCCGCGTCACCATCGCCGGCCCATCCACCTTTATGGCCATCCTCACTAGCTTCCAGATGGGCTTCCATACCCTCGCCATCCAGAAAAAAGGCGACGAGGTCTGGCGTGTTCTCTCCTCCGCCAAAAACGAGTTCGAGAAGTTCGGTGGCCTCATGGACAAGGTGAAAAAGCAGGTTGACACCGTCCAAAACACTCTGGGCGATATCACGAGTAAGACCAAAACCATCAATCGCGCCCTGAAAAACGTCTCCAGTATCGACGCCGGAGCTCCGGTCTCCAACCTTATCGGCTTCGACGACATCGCCGGTGTCGCTCCCCTCCTTGCTGCATCTAACGAGGAAGAGTAAAACAGCCCCCTCCACTGGCCTAACACCCAGACTCCCCTTTGCTTTACACTCACCTAGGCGCTCAGTATGCTTGATGTTGGCTGTGTGGGCTAGCGCGCACGAAATCCAGGCTTTGATTCCAGACGTAAAACAGGAGAACGAAATGGCAGCAGTAGACGAAAAGGTAAAACAGATTATTGTCGAGCAACTTCAGGTGGATGAGGCTGAGGTCACCCCCGGCGCAAGCTTCCAGGAAGATCTCGGCGCCGACTCACTCGACGTCGTCGAACTCGTCATGCAATTCGAAGAGGCCTTCGACATCCAGATCCCCGACGAGGATGCCGAAAAAATCAAGACTGTGAAAGACGCCGTCGATTACATCGAAAAGAACCAAAAGGCGGCCAAGTAAAAAATGGAGCAACGTCGCGTCGTCGTCACCGGCCTTGGCCTCATCTGCGGGGTCGGCAAAACCACCCCTGAGGTCTGGCAAGGTCTTCTCGCTGGCCGTAGCGGTATGGCAGAGATCAAAGCCTTCGATCTCACTGGCCATCCCGTTCGCTTTGCCGCCGAGGTCAAGGACTTCGACCCGCTCCTCTTCGTGGACAAAAAAGAAGCCCGCAAGATGGGCCGCTTCATCCACTTCGCCCTGGCCGCCTCCACCGAGGCGATGGATCACTCCGGCCTCCACGTCACCGACGACAACCGCGACCGCGTCGGCGTCCACATCGGCTCCGGCATCGGCGGATTCGATGTCATCGAGCGCGAGCACATCAACCTGCTCAACGGTGGCCCCCGCAAAGTCTCGCCCTTTTTCATCCCCGGCGCGATCATCAATCTCGCTGCCGGCCACGTCTCCATCAAATACGGCGCCCGCGGCCCCAACGAAGCCACAGCAACCGCCTGCACCACCTCCGCTCACGCCATCGGCGACGCCTTCCGCCTCATCCAGCGCGGCGATGCCGACGCCATGATCGCCGGCGGCACCGAAGCCTCTATCACTCCACTCGGCGTAGCGGGCTTTGCCGCCATGCGCGCCCTCTCCACCCGAAACGACGACCCCACCCACGCCTCCCGCCCCTTCGACAAGGACCGCGATGGCTTCGTCGTCGGCGAAGGTGCCGGCATCCTCATCCTCGAGGAGCTCGAGTTCGCCAAAGCCCGCGGCGCAAAGATCCTCGCCGAGATCGTCGGCTACGGCCTCTCCGCCGACGCCTTCCACATGACCGGAATGGCCCCCGAAGGCGAAGGTTGCTACCGCTCCATGAAGCACGCCCTCAAGGTCGCCGGCGTCGCCCCTGAACAGATCGACTACCTCAACGCCCACGCCACCTCGACACCTCTCGGCGACGCGCTCGAGTCCAAGGCAATCGAAAATCTCTTCGGCGAGCGCGCCCTCAGCCACAAGCTCCTCGTCAGTTCCACCAAATCCATGACCGGCCACCTCCTTGGCGGCGCCGGCGGCCTCGAAGCGGGCATCACCATCATGGCCATGCTCAACCAGACCGCGCCCCCTACCATGAACATCGTCGAACTCGACCCCCAGTGCCGCCTGAACTACGTGCCCAACAAGCCCCAGGCCGCAAAGATCGACTACGCCCTGTCAAACTCCTTCGGCTTCGGCGGCACCAACGGCTCCCTCGTCTTCAAACGCTGGACCGAATAAAACTCTCTCTTCACCGCAAAGAAATGCCCGGACTCGCTCCGGGCATTTTCTCGGGCATCCAGCCTTCTATTCCCTCATCCGCTGATGGCCGAACCCGCCACCTTCAGCAGGACAAACAGGACCCACCACCCAAACACCATAAACGCGGCCGAGCTTCGTTTAATTCCCGTTACGATCGAGACTCCTATCGTCAATAGCACAGCCGCCCAGATCGCGAACACATCCACCGCCGACAGCAGAGTCACCAGCCAGTGCGGCAGATCGCTTCCTGAAAGGTAGTACCCGATGTTGGTCCCTATTGCATTCTGTACGTCGAACTGATCGCCGCCCAACCCTGCGTAGATTGAGATAATGACCAGCAGGTAAAACAGCACCAGAGGCAGCGTCGCATAAAACCATACGGCAAGCATCTGTTTGTACTTCCCCTTGCCGCCAAACACGAAGTTGGCCGTACCCAGCAGAATCCCCGCGCAAATCAGACCGGAGATCAGGCCAATCACCGGCCCAAGATATGAGAATTTGAACTGCATCTCAATTGTTCCTCGTATCTTTGCCGCGTCGGCCGGAGTCGCATTGGCAAGCCTGTCCTCCAGCGCCTTGCTATGATGCACCACTCCATCGACCAGCACCGGCAGTCCCACCTTATTCAAAATCGCATAGGCGAAAACAACCCCCAACAGTGCTCCAAGCAGATATGGCAGCCACCAGGTTGAGTTCCGCAGAATATCTGTAAACGTCTTCGTCGGAGCGACAAAGGTATCCACCACCCGCTCCACCTGGCTCAAACCGGGTCCCGCAGACTGCGCATCCACCTTCACGTCATCGCTCATACACTCTCCCCGCGCAGGCCACCCTGTTTGATACGTCGGCAAGATGGTTTTTTGGCGCTGCAGGATTGTAGCCCGACCCGACTACACCTCCCAACAAAAATCGTTATGAGTTAGAAGAAAAGAGCGCGAGCTACAAAGAGGATTTTTCATTCCAAAAAGATTTTTCAAACCCGAATTCCTCTGCAACCCGCCTTGCCAGGTACGCAACCGGCTACTTGGCGGAATTAGCCGCCAGGGTGTCTCGCTGAACAGACGCTCCATGCACCCAAACCGTAGTGATGCTGTCGTACGCCTCCACACTCTCCAGTGGAGATTTTTTTAGGAGCACAAGATTAGCAACCTTACCCGGTTCAATACTTCCGACCTGCGAGTCGATCTTGAACTCCCGCGCATTGCTGATCGTCGCGGCTTTGAAGATCTGCGCCAGCGACAACCCCGCCTTCTGCAGTTGCTGCATCTCCAAATACCCATTCAGCCCAGGCAGATTTCCGTACGTCGGCCCCGACGGAGTGTCCGTGCCAAACAGAAAGTTGGCATCTTTGCCCGCCAGGTAAGCCACCACCAGGCGCTCGCGGCGAAAAGGACCCTGATCGTACATCTGCCGCATCACAGCGTCCGGCGTGCCGTCGTCAACCAGCTCTTTCCTGAACCCCTTACCATCGGGGGTACCGAACCACGCCAGCATCGCCTTCGGAACCACCTTTTCGATCGCCTCCGTCTTAAGATAGTCCGGTTCAAAATACGCTCGCTCCCCCTCCAACACCTGAAACGTGGCCTGATACCCGATCTTCCTCTCCACGATTCGATCCAGCAGTTACTTGATCTCATCCGGCAGCTCAGTCCTCTTGTCGAGATCGCCCCAATGCCACATTCCATGCGCAATCACGTCAACACCTTCGTCGACGGCAAACCTCTGCGCTTCAAACGAGTTCGCGTGCATCATCAGCACCAGCCCAGCCCGCGTCGCGTCCTTGCGGATCTCTCCCATGTCATCTGCGCTCATCACCGGGAGGTTCTTGTCTCGGCCAAACCCGCGCTCATAAAAAGTCTTGACGCAAATCCCGCCAAGAGATTTTACCCGCGCTACATCTGCCGCAGGAGTGTAATCTTCCGGCTTATATTCAGACGGAATACTCGAGGCCTGCTTCGGATCGTAGATAAAGTTCGGAAACAATTTGAACCGCACCGCCGGCGGCGCAAACGACATCGGATACCCATTCGCAAAGACCAGTGCTTCGCCGCAGTCATATAAATCCGGATGCAGCGGCGCCCGGCTGAAGTCTTTCAATACCTGGTGATCGGTCATCACCCCTAGATCGACAACCGTCGTGTAACCGTAGTACAGGTAGGAGCGCGGGAGTTGTTGGTAGTACTCCTTTACCATCTCCGACTGGCCTCCAGACGGATCGAAGCCCATGCCCGGAACGGAAGTGAGATGAACATGCGAGTCGATGAGGCCCGGAATAAGATACTGGCCCCTCCCTGAAACCACCGTCGCGCCAGCAGGCTTCTTCGCCCCCGGTCTTCTCTCCACTCGAGCGATGCGGCCATCTTCAATCAGTACGCTGCCCGTCTCAACACGATCGAGCCTCTCCGGAGAGATGATCGTGACATCAGAGATCCACGTCCGGCTCACAGCCTGCCTCGAAGTTTGGCCAGCAATAGCCGCAACGGAGAAGAGCGACACAAACAGAGTGACAAATATTTTCATCACGACCTTCTTCTAAAGAGGTACAAGCTGTGCGCCATTCAACCAAAGAGCCGGCGTCACTCAAACGTACGGACAGGACGTGGCAAAGTTCCGCGAATACCATCCAGCGATTTTAGGAAACCGAGGGAGCCTAGTGAAATACTGGTTGGAGTGGATGGCCGATTCGCCAAGCGCCTCAACGGAGGAAAGATAATTGCTGTCTTTGAATGTGAACGGGAAACCTCTCCGGCTCCTGTGCTTCGTCGCCCTTTGGTTCTTCGGCTCAATGTCTGCCCTCTCCCTCGATCCAGCCAACTCCTCCCATCAGGAGGCCGATTCGTACGCTCAGCGCGCGGCCCTCGCCGTTCAGTCTCTCCAGGCGTGGTATGACCTGGACACCGGCCTCTACAAGACAACAGGATATTGGAACTCGGCGAATGCCATCACCGTTTTGGCCGACTACGCAAGAGTCACTCAATCCCGAGAGTACGCCTTTGTCTTCTCAAACACACTGTCCCGCACACAAAAACAATATCCGGGATTCATCAACAAGTTCTATGACGACGAAGGCTGGTGGGCGCTCGCATGGATCGATGCTTACGGCATGACGCGCGACGTCCGCTACCTGGAGACTGCGAAGTCTATCTTCGCCGATATGACTTACGGCTGGGACAACACATGCTCCGGTGGAATCTGGTGGAGCAAAGATCGCAAATACAAAAATGCCATTGCGAATGAACTCTTCCTTGATGTCGCAGCACAGCTTGCGAACGAGACGAAGGATCCGCAGCAGCGAGCCGCCTATCTCGCCTGGGCTCTGCGCGAGTGGAGTTGGTTCTCTCACTCCGGCATGATCAACGACAAGCATCTAATCAACGACGGACTGAATAACAAGTGTGCAAATAATCGAGCGACAACCTGGACCTATAACCAGGGAGTCGTTCTCGGCGGCCTGACCGCCTTATATAGAGCGGACCGTGATTCTTCTCTCCTACATGAAGCCAATACGATCGCCGAAGCGGCGCTATCGAACCTGACCGACCCTCAGGGGATTCTCCACGATAGTTGCGAACCGAAGTGTGGCGCCGACGCTACCCAGTTCAAAGGCATCTTTGTTCGCAATCTCAGAGCTCTGAATGAAGCAAGTCCTCAGGCGCGATATAGCAGCTTCGTATTGACCAACGCCGCCAGCATCTGGAGTCAGACTCATCCACCGGAATACCATCTCGGCGAAGTCTGGACTGCCCCTTTCGGCACCGCAGACGCAAGTACCCAAAGCTCGGCATTAGATGTACTCGTGACTGCCGCCCAAATATCGAAAGGATCCCACCTGAACACACCAACGCCTGCCTCTGAAGGCGCAGCACCCAGGTAGCGTCGCACCACATCCCGAGTCTGCATCCCGGTTCCACAGTGTTTGCTGCCGCATTTGCAGTTGCTGTTGAGAGGGACCGCAGGGCTTCAGCCTTACTTTTGGGAGGGAGCGCAGGGTTTTAGCCCTGCGAAATAATGCTGCAGATGTGAGGCTTTAGCCCCGGCTCTCACTTCACAGCGCCGAAGATTTCCTACAGAAATCAGCCCTACTCAACCACCACAAGCACATCCCCAGACCCCACCGTATCCCCGACCGCAACGCCAACCCGCACCACTCGTCCAGCCTTGGGCGACCTCAGCTCATTCTGCATCTTCATCGCCTCAATCACCACAACGCCCTGCCCCTCCTCCACGTTCTCACCAGCCTCCACCAGCAACCGCACCACGCGCCCCGGCATGGGAGCCTTCACCGGACGCGGCCCCTCCGTACCCGCTCCCGCACCGCGTCGGCCCTGCAGCGACCGCGGATCCTCCACCTCAAAACCATATCTTCGACCGTCAACTACCACCCCGTCGCCATCGAGAACGCAGCGGTACTGTCGCCCCGCGATCACCAGCGACATCACACCCGGCTCAAGCAGCCGCACATCCGCACTCACCGCCCGGCCATCAACCACACACTCCATCGCACCCGCGCCTGCGCCCGATGGCAACTCGACCCGCCGCTTCTTCCCGCCAATCTCCAGCCAAACCGTCACAGGCGCAGCCCCTCCCGCCGTCCGGCCTCGGCCCACCGGCTCTCCGCCGCGACACTCACTCACCGGCACCGTCGCCGGCCTCGCAGACGCCGCAAACAGTGCCGCCGCCAGCGCCACAACGTCCTCAGGAACGGTCTCCTGCACCGGTGCCGGCCCGGCAGCCAGCAAACGCTCCAGATACCCCGTATCGATGCGCGCCGCACGAAAGTCCTCATCCGTCAGAATCCGTCGAAACAACCCGATATTCGTCTTGATCCCGCCGATAACATACTCCTCAAGCGCACGCAACATCCGGTCGATCGCGATCTCTCGCGTCTCCGCAAACGCCACCAGCTTCGACAGCATCGGATCGTAGTCGAGCGGCACCGACCATCCCGCAAACACCGCGCAGTCCTCGCGAATCCCCGGTCCACCCGGCTGCACCAGCCGCGTAATCAGCCCCGGCGACGGAAAAAAATTGTTCTCCGGATCCTCCGCATAGATCCTGCACTCGATCGCATGACCGCGCAGCCGCACATCGTCCTGCTTGATCGGCAACGGCTCCCCCATCGCAACGCGAAGCTGCAGATGCACCAGGTCGAGCCCCGTCACCATCTCGGTCACAGGATGTTCCACCTGCAGCCGCGTATTCATCTCGAGAAAATAAAAATTCTCCTCGGCGTCGACGAGAAACTCGACCGTGCCCGCGTTCACATACCCCGCAGACAACGCCAGCCGCACTGCCGCCTCACCCATCCTTCGCCGCAGTTCCTCCCCAACAACGGCGGAAGGAGCCTCTTCGATCACCTTCTGATGACGCCGCTGCACCGAGCACTCGCGCTCCCCGAGATACACGCAGTTGCCATGCTCATCCGCCATTAACTGGATCTCGATATGGCGCGGTCGCTCGATCAGCTTCTCCAGATACATCTCGCCGGAACCGAAACTCCTCTCCGCCTCGCTGCTGGCAGCCGTAAACGCCGGCGCAAGCTCATCCGCCCTCGTCACTGCGCGCATACCCTTCCCGCCACCGCCCGCCGCAGCTTTTAGCATCACCGGATATCCAATACCCGCTGCCACACGAACCGCTTCCGCAACATCCGCCAGCCCTGTCACGCTGCCTGGAACACGCGGCATCGCCGCCGCATCCGCCGCCTGCCGCGCCCGGGTCTTCGACCCCAGCACGCGCATCGCACTCGCTGGCGGCCCGATAAACGCCACGCCCACCCCCTCGCACGCCTCAGCGAAGTCCGCATTCTCCGACAGAAACCCATATCCCGGATGCACTGCATCGGCTCCCGTCTGCCGCGCTATCTCCAGGATCAGATCACCCCGCAGATAGCTCTCCGACGCCGGCGCCGGCCCCAACCGGTACGCCTCATCCGCGTGCAACACATGGAGTGCCCCTCGATCCGCGTCCGAGTAAACAGCCACCGTCGCCAGCCCCATCTCCCGGCAGGCGCGAATCACCCGCAGCGCGATCTCACCGCGATTCGCAATCAAGACTTTTTTTATCGATCTTCGCAAGGGGCAATTTTACAGCAGGGGCGAGCAGCAGCGAGCGGAAGCACAACCACAACGAAAGAGGCCTCCATCGCGGGAGGCCTCTGGTCTTGCAAGCGACAGCAGCTACTGCATGGTGACGCCGCCCTGCGTCGCTTTTTCCTTCTTCAACTCATTTGCCTTGCGTGCGCCCATGGCCTTCTGGATCCAGTCATCGACCTGAGCCATATCGGCCTTCCGGGCTGCCTCATCACCGCATTCCAGATCGGCCTTGCGCCGGTAAGTCAGCTGCAGATACTGCATGGCATCGTCATAGGTTGGGTTGAGTTCGACAGCCTTGTTGAGATATTGAATCCCTTCATTCACCAGATCCGTATTCGCAGCCTGCAGCTTCTGGCATGCACCCTTGCTCTTCTTCGGATTGCCATCGCCTACATCGGTGAGTCCATCGGCGGCAAGAATCGTGGTTGCATTCTTATAGGCGAGAACCCAATCTACGAAACCGACGGTGTAGTAAGCTTCAGGGTCGTTGGGAGCAATCGCAATCACCTTCTTCTCGTACTCCTTCGCTACATCGAAGTTCTTGATGTTGCGATTGATCGAGGCGATCTGTTTTAACGCAGTAAGATCGTTCGGGTTCTTCGCCAGAACAGCGTTGAAACCGTCGATTGCCTTATGCGCGATTGCAAGGTTCTCCGGCGTATCCAGATTCGGCACGACCTGGTAGGAGTACGCCGTGGCCAGATAAAGCTTCGCATCCTCGGACTTCGGGTCGAGGGCTATCGCATTTTGGAAGTGGTTCACAGCCTCTTCGTAGCGTGCGTTCTTGAACGCCTGCACGCCTTTGGTTAGCTGGTCCCGTGACTTCAAAACATTGCACCCGGTTGCAGTGATAAGCAGCAGCGCAAGCAGGGCGGCCGTAACCGGAATCCGTGCGGTGAATTTCATTGGGCGAATCGTCTCCTTCAAATGGGCGCGAGTTTTATAGCACAGAAAGGCGAAGCTTTTGAATCGGGATTCTCGGCTTTAGCTTTGATTGTAATGGTATACGTCCCAACGTGACTAGAGGACCCCTTGTTTCTCCATCTAATCGGGCTATCGGGCCTGTTCATACGGTAGAGACACAGCCCCTCCGGGATTCAGTCGCGCTCCAGGCATAGGATGCGCGCTGGCTGCGTAAAGGCCAGCCGGTTAGGCGAACAATTGCGCTTCTAGACGATACACCCATCGCGCATTCTGACAACCCTGTCGGCGTAGGAGGCCGCCTCGGAATCGTGGGTGATCATCAGAATCGTCTGCCCAAGCCGCTGGTTCAGGTCCTTCATGAGCTTCAGGACGGAGGCTGAGTTTTCACTGTCGAGATTGCCGGTCGGCTCGTCCGCCAGCAGGATCGCAGGAGAATTCACGATGCCGCGGGCTATCGCCACCCTTTGCTGCTGGCCTCCCGAGAGCGCACGAGGCTTGTGTTTCATCCTGTCCGCAATCCCCAGCAGGCTGAGGACCGCCTGAAATGCCGGGTCGAACGCCGTAGGACGGTCGGCAATGTATTGCACAATGCGAATATTGTCTTCCGCAGTCAGCGTGGGCAGCAGGTTGTACTTTTGAAAGACAAAGCCGACAGTGGTCTTACGAAGGTCTGTCCTCTCCTCATTGGTCATGGCCGCCAGATCGCGGCCATTGATCCGCACGTTTCCTGAAGTCGGCGGTGTCAAGCCGCCGAGGATGTGAAACAAGGTCGATTTGCCGGAGCCCGAGGCGCCGATAATCGCCACAAATTCACCCTTCCGTATCTCCAGGTTGACGCCGCGAAGCGCGTGTACTGGCACGTCGCCCACTTGATAAGTTTTGGTCAGACCATTTATCTCGATGATTGCAGGCTGACTAACGGGCTCATTCATACGACAGAGCCTCCGTCACATCCTGCTTCACTGCTTTGATCCCTGGAACGACCGCGCCAAGAAGAGCGCCGACAATTGCGATGGCGGTCGCGATGGGCCACCAGCTGTAGACCGTCTCCTGCACCAGACTCGCCGGAACGGCGTGCTTCATCAACCACTGCGTTCCATAGGTCAGAACGATCCCAAGGATCGAGCCGAGCAGCGCCAGCAGCAGCGTCTCGCGGAACAGAATATTCAGCACCAGGCCGGAGGAGCCACCCACCGCCTTCAGGATGCCGATCTCGCGCGTCCGCTCTAGCACCGCCGTGTACATCGCCATAAAGACAACGATGAAGCCGACCACGACGGCAATACCGATGACAACCCCAATGAAATTTTTGAGCAGGCCGACGCTGTTGATGGAGAGCAGGGAAGTAAAGTACTCCATCGTGTAGATCTGGTAGCCGGGGTACTTTAGCCGCAACGCATCCACGACCGCCTGCGCCCTGTTGGGGTCGTCCAGCTTGAGGTAGATCTGGCTAAGATGGCCGGGGTTGCCAGTCAGGGTCTGCAGCACAGGCAGCTTCACGCAGATGCGCGCCAGTTTGCCGGACTCGAAGATCCCCGACACCTTCCAGGTGTGATTGATCAGCTCCACAGCATCGCCCACATGCAGGTGTTTCTGCCGGGCATAGAACTCGTCCACGACCATCTCGTCATCGTTGACAGGTTCGCCACCCTCGAGAAAGTGGAATCCGCCGTTCAGCTTGCGAAAGGCCTCAAAATCGAGGCCGGTGATGGAATCAAAGCCGGACAGCGGCTGGATCATCGTGCCCATGGCAAAGGTCACGTGCGGCTCCTTCATGAGCAACGCCGGAAGCTTGTCGCTCATGGGAGCCGAACTCAGCCCGATCGCGGAGGAGCCAGGTGGGCGAAACAGAACATCTGCGCCGACACCACGCGCACGATCAGCCGTCCCATCGAGGGTGCCGTAGCTGACTCCGACGAGCGTCAGAATCATCGTCACCTCAACGGCTATGGCAAGCACACTCAGTAGCGTGCGAACAGGCCTGTGACCTAAATTGGCGAAGATTAGCTTATTTAGCAAGGCTTAAGTCTAATTTAGATCGCGACCAATATGGGCGCGGAAGCGCAGATCATCACTCTTCCGATGTATTGGATCAACACCGACTAATGAGATGGTCCGCCTCTTGATCAACCACTCGGAGTGGGTGGTCTTGTGGCGGGTTTATTCCAGGGAGGATCATCGACATGCAGATTTGTTCCGTTGGCATTGATCTCGGCAAGACGACCTTTCACCTGGTGGCACCTGGCGATGGCGGCAAGGTGGTGTTGCGAAAGAAGTTCACCCAGAAGCAACTCCTCACGTTTACGGCGAATTTGCAGACCTCTCTAGTTGGGTTGGAGGCCTGCTCGGGGGCGCACTTCCTGGGCCGTGCGCTACGCGAGCAAGGCCACGATGTGCGGCTGATCCCGGCGCAGTTCGTGAAGCCGTTTGTGAAATCGAACAAGAACGATTTCCTCGACGCCGAAGCGATGGCCGAGGCTGTCGATCGACAGAACATGCGATTCGTCCCGATCAAGACGGATGATCAGCTCGATCTGCAGGCGATCCATCGTGTGCGGGATCGGTTGATCTCGCGCCGCACTGCGGTCATCAACCAGCTGCGTGCCTTCCTGCTTGAGCGTGGTATGGTCTTCGCCAAGAGTCCAGCCAAGCTGCACAAGGAGATTCCGGAGGTGCTGGAGAACGCCGAAGAGAACCTGACGCCGCGTATGCGCAACCTGCTCGCTCTCTGTGGGGTGAGTGGAAGGAGGCTGGAACAGCAGATCGTCGAGATGAACATGGAGGTCGAGCAGATCGCATCCTCAGACGCCGCCTGCCAGAGGCTGCAGCGGATCCCGGGCATAGGACCGCTGATCGCAACTGCCATTGTCGCTGCCATCGGCAACGGCGCTGCCTTCAGAAAGGGTCGGGAGTTCGCGGCATGGATGGGGCTTGTGCCGAGGCAGCACTCCACTGGCGGTAAGGCGAAGCTGTTCGGCATCAGCAACCGCGGCAACCGTTATTTACGCAAAATGACGATGACAAGAGTTTTCCCACCGAGATCTGCACAGGAATAGTCAGGATGGAAGAACAGTCATAACGGCGTACCTGAACCCTGCGCCTGAAAATGGTCTTCCCGGGCGACTTATCAGGACAGGCACGCGCGTATCTCATCATGGCCAGGAGATCCTCTCCACACACAGGCCGGATACATTGACGCAGACTTTCTTCATCCACCAACTTTCCCCTTGCAGTCAGACGGCGGACCATACATTTGCAGGCGCTGCCGCTTATTTAGGGGACCTTTCCAATCCCGGAGTCACCAATCCGATGCTATCGGCCCCAGCGCCCCGACCTGCGTCGATGACCCCCGCGATAACGCCGAAATCGAGGTTTGCGTCTGCCTTGAGAAGCACTTGCCGGACAGATCGTCGCGACAGAAGCTTCTGGAGCTGCGGCGCGACCTCCGCTCTCTCCATTCCGATACCGTCGACAAGGTATCGCACTGCCGCTCGGTCTTGCTCTATTTGCACCATGACGGGGCGGTCCACAGCATTGTCCGGGACACTCATAGGGGCGTCCGAGGGAAGCACGGAGTGCAACCCTCGAGGCATCACGGGCACGATCACCATAAAGATGATAAGCAGCACCAGCAAGACATCGATCAGCGGAGTTACGTTGATTTCAGAGGAGAGGCCTTCGCCTCCAGAGGTTCCGGTCGTTGAGAATGCCATCGCAATTTTCTCCCAATGCAGAATTGGGGCAAGCGAGCATTCAATCAATATTGACACCAACGGGTCACAAAAAGTTCCGGGCGGCTGGCCAACCCGCCAGACCGCCCGTATAAGAGTTTCCGTTACTGAGCTTACTGTCCTGCTTCGACCCGCGGCGTAATGAGGCCGATGTTGTCCACGCCGGCCTGATGCCCGAAGTCGATGACCTCGGCGACCTTGTTGAAGTCGAGATCTTTGTCGCCCTTGACGAACATTACCTTCTCCTGACGGGTCGCGAAAATCTCCGCCAGTTTGGGTTCAATGTCTGCTTTTGCGAACGTTGTTTCGTTGATCAGATAAGACGGCGCACCTGCTCCGTTCGCCCGCACTTGCACAACGATCGTGCGGTCGTTTGGTTGATCTTCCTTATGATCCTTGGGCGGCTGAGGAACCAGTGTCTCCAGCCCTCGAGGCGTCACCGGAACGATCACCATGAAGATAATCAGCAGCACAAGAAGAACGTCGATAAGCGGCGTCACGTTCATGTCCGACATCGCTCCGCCTTTATTTCCACCACCCATTCCCATAGCAATCTCCTTCAAGTCCGTTGCCGCTCCAGTGATTGCGAGTCGGCATCTTGCGAAATAAACCGGTTACTTCTTCGTGGTCGTTGTCACGCCGGTGTCGTCCACTCTCTCCGTGAGCAAGCCAAGCTGGCTAACCCCGGCAGAGCGAATGCCGTCAACCGCATCCATCACCTTGCCGTAGTTCGCGCGCTGGTCAGCCCGCATAAAGACCTCTTTGCCGGTCTTATTCTCAAGCTTCGCCGCGATCTTGGGGCCAAGGTCGTCGAGGGTCACCTGGTCGCCGCCCAGAAACGTCCTGCCATCCCGGGTAACGGCAACAACAACCGCGTCTTCCTTGTTCGCATCTTCCATCACCACCGCGGCATCTGCCTTCGGCAGGTCCACGTTGACCTTGTTGTTCAGCATGGGGGTGATGACCATGAAGATGATCAGCAACACCAGCATCACGTCCACCATCGGCGTCACGTTGATGTTGGAGTTGACCTTCTTGCCTTCATCCCGCTTATTGATACCCATAACGTATGCTCCGTCCGGTTTGCTATATTTACTCTTCCTGCTGTGCCTGTCCGGCCTCCGGACGCCGTTCGCTTGTCGGCATCCGGAGAGTCCAGTCAGAACTATGATTCTCGCAGGGTACTACTGCTTGCCTTACGCTTCAGGACCGAAGCCTTACCGATTGTGGCTCTGCTTGATGAAGTAGTCCACCAGCTCGCTGGAGCTGTTGTCCATCTCGACGTCGAACGCCTCCACCTTGCCGGTGAAATAGTTGAACGTCATAACGGCGGGGATGGCGACGAGAAGACCGAACGCCGTGGTTACCAGGGCTTCCGAGATACCGCCGGCGACTGCGCCGATACCGGAGGTCTTCTGGGTTGCAATCTGCTGGAAGGCGTTCAAAATTCCGACCACCGTACCGAACAGGCCGATAAACGGGGCCGTCGAACCGATGGTAGCCAGACCGCCAAGGCCGCGCTTCAGCTTCGCGTGAACAATGGCCTCAGAGCGCTCGAGAGCGCGCTTGGAGCTTTCGACCTGCTCAGGGGTGATGGAGCCGCCCGAACCGAAGCTGCGGAACTCCTGCAGGCCGGCCGTAACGACCTCTGCCAGGTGGGATTTCTTGGAGCGGTCAGCAACCTTGATTGCCTCATCCAGACGGCCGTCCTTCAACGCACCGGCGACTTTCGGGGCAAACTCGCGCGACTGCTTGCGTGCAGCAGAGAAATAGAGGGCCCGATCGATGATCACAGCGAGAGACCAGATCGACATGATGAAGAGAAGGATGACGACGCAGCGCGCCAGCCAGCCCATATTTCCCCAAAGACCCATGACACTGAAGCTGACCTGGGCCTCATCGAAGTACATGGCGAGCGAAGCAGGGATGTGGTGAGCGAAAATTGCAAAATGAGCGAGAATCACTGAATATTTCCTCCTGATAGAACTCTAACTTTCTGAATCTTTACCCGTGAATCCCCCAAAAGTTCGGAATTCTGGAGAGGCCCGCGAGAGACGATATTGAGCTTGCAGCCTTGGCCTAGCCGCCACCAAAGTTGAAGTTGACGGTGATCTGCGTATCCACCTCGGTGGGTTCGCCGTTAAGAAGATAGGGCTTGTAGCGCCAGTTCTGCACCGCTTCAGTAGCGGCAGTCCGCAGCATCTCAGGTCCGCTGACGACCGACAGATTTTTGATCGTCCCCTCTTTCGAGATGATCGCGTGAAGAACGACCGCACCCGAGACGTGCGCTGCTCTCGCAATCGGCGGATAGACGGGGTTGGCTCCAGACAACTTGGCGCCCTGCATAACACCGCTCGAGACGCGCTGCGGTCCCTTGGGAGGTGCAATCTTGACGACAGGTGTCGGCGCAGTGCCGATGCCGCCCATTACACCGCCCGGAACGCCGTTGCCGCTACCCATGCCGCTCATTCCGGCAACGCCGGCCATCGTCGGCGGGGCAGCGTCTTCCTTCAGCATCTTGATGTCCTTGGGGATCTTCGTCGGCGCATGCAGGCCCTGATCGATCTCAGAAACCATCTTGATCGGCTTCACAATTTGCTGTGGAGGCGGTGGTGGAGGGGGTGGCGGGGGTGGGGGCGGCGCTGAGATCATCGCGGTCAGTGCCGTATGCGGCAAAGCCTCGGGATACAGCAACGGGAAAAGAACCATGGCCGCAAGAATCACACCATTGAAGGCAAACGTCGCAATCATCCAATATTTGGACTTGGTCTTGATCTTGCCGCCGGACTCCATTAACGAATCTTCGAACATATGCAGCCTCTTTAGGTGAAGAAGAGCTATTTTTCCTTAGACACCACGGTGCTTCCATTTGTTCCCGAACTAACTACACCTGCTGCGGAGCCGCCTATCTCTATGCCTTGGCGCGTTTTCCCGCAGGCAGTGAGGCAATCTTGCCCCGCTTCACCCGCCAATCCTGGTACGCCACCAGCATCGGCGCCGCTACCGCAATCGACGAGTACGTTCCTATCAAAATTCCAATCACCAGGGCAAAAGAGAACCCGTGGAGCACCTCACCGCCAAACAGATACAGCGACAGTACAGTCAGGAACGTCAGACCGGACGAGATCACCGTTCGACTCAGAGTCTGATTGATGCTCCGATTAACGACGTCATGTAACGACTCTCGCCGGGATAGCGCGAGGTTCTCGCGAATACGGTCGAAGACGACAATGGTGTCGTTCATCGAATAACCAATCAGGGTGAGGATAGCTGCGATTACGGTAAGCGTAATTTCCTGGTTCGTCAAACTGAACGCCCCAACCGTAATCAGCGTGTCATGGAATACCGCCACCACGGCCGCCACTCCGTAGATCAACTCAAACCGGAACCACAGATAGACCAGCATTCCGATCAGCGAGTACAGCGTCGCCAGCGCCGCCTGCTTCTGCAATTGCTTGCCAGCCGTAGGTCCAACAATCTCCACCTGTTCGATCGTGAACCCCGAATCATGATAGTTCGTGGCCAGGGCGTTCTCGACGCTGATACGGCCGGCGTCATGGGATTGATCGGTGGCCGTCGACTCCGGCAACGCAATGATTTCCTTATTCGCCGCATGGCCGCTGGGATCGCTGACCCGCTGGATCGTGAAATCCCGTACGCCCGCCCGATCCATCGCCTGACGGACATGGTCTTCATTCGGCGCCTTATCGAAGGCCACGCGAATCTGTGTGCCGCCCTTGAAGTCGACCCCCTTCGGGATATGGTGCCAGAACAGCATGCTCAACACGCCGGCGATCGAAAAAATCAGCGAAAACCCGAGGAAGTACCACTTCTTCCCGAGCCAATCGATATTCGTAGTACGAAACAGTTCCAGACTCACGCTTCAAACCCTCAGCGGCGGCCCAAAGGCCCCGCAATCTCTCAAAAAATCTAAATCGACAGCGTCGCGCCGCGTTCCTTCTTTTGCAGAATTGAATCGAAGATCAGCCGCGATACAAACACAGCGGTAAACAGGTTCGCCAGCAAACCAAAGGTCAGCGTCACCGCAAATCCCTTCACCGGCCCTGTCCCAAACAGGAACAGGATCGCCGCCGACACGATTGTCGTCACGTGGGTATCGACGATCGTCACCCACGCATGTCCAAATCCCTGCTGCACCGCCGCCGCGGCAGTCTTTCCTGCTCGCAGCTCCTCGCGAATGCGCTCAAAGATCAGCACATTCGAGTCCACGCCCATGCCGATCGTCAAGATGACGCCCGCGATCCCAGGCAGCGTCAGAGTTGCTTTGCTGAAGCCCATAAACCCAAGCAAAATCACCAGGTTCAGCATCAGCGCCAGGTCGGCATTGATTCCCGCCCCGCGGTAGTAGATCAGCATGAACACCATTACCGCCAGCATGCCCGCAACCGCGGCTATCACGCCCTGCCGGATCGACGCCGCGCCGAGGCTTGGCCCCACGGTACGCGTCTCGGTATAGCTGATCGAAGCCGGCAACGCGCCGGTACGCAGCATCAGCGACAGGTTATCGACCTCGTCCTTACTGAAGTTGCCCTCAATCTCTCCACGGTCACGAATCGCTGAATTGATCGACGCCACGGACCGAACTTTATTGGCCAGCACAATTGCCATCGACCCCGGGTTCGCACTGTCTTTCGAGTGCGCAGAGGTGTACTTGTAGAAACGGTCACCCGCCGCGGTCGTCAGAGTAAACGTGAGATTTGGACGGCCATTCACGTCCGTCGATGGTTGAGCATCGCGAAAGTCTGTTCCTTCGACCTGACTCGCCCGCTCCAGCAGCCAGACCTCGTCGGGACCTGTCGACGTCGCGCTTCCATGGACCAGCCAATCGCCTGGTGGAACCACGCCGTTAAGTGCCGTCATCGCCGCCTGGTCGTTCTCGTAGGGCCCGCTAACCACGGCATAAACCGCAAGCTTCGCCGTCGACTGGATCGCCTCTTCCACCTGCGCCGGATTGGAGATGCCCGGGAGTTCCACAAGAATCTGGTTCTTTCCCAGCCCATAGGTCTGGACCACCGGCTCACTCACGCCCAGCGAATTAATGCGCTCGCTAATCGTCTCCTTTGACGTCTCCAGCGTCCGCGCCTCAAGATCGTTGATGGCCGACAGCTTCATGGTCAGCGTCGCGCTGCCGTCCGCCAGGGTCGACACGTCATAGATCGAGTAGTCGCTGCCCTGCATCACCGTGCGCGCATCGCTCAACTTCTCAGGAGGGATCCCCGTTACCACGATCGTATTCGGACGTGCCGGGTCCGTCTTGCCTACCGTCGCGTTGATGCCCGCATCCTGCAGAGCCGACTTCAGGCGTGCCACGTCCCGGTCGGTCGCCGAAGTTACGGCCTCTTCCACATGAACCTGTAGAACCAGGTGGGTTCCGCCCTTCAGGTCCAGGCCCAGGCGGATGTTATCAGCCAAAAGTGACTTCAGGGACCCCAACTTCGGTCCATTGGAGCCGTACAGTATCCCGTAAATGAAAATAACCAGGACCGCTATGATTGATGCCGTCTTACCGGCCAGATTCTTGCCCATGATCTCTATCGAAGGGTGCAGCCGCGATGCCTTACTTCAGTCCCGCCGCCGCTGTCCCTGCTTCTTCCTTATCCGTAGTTAACGGTTCAATCTCAACCTGCAACCATCTAAAGTGAATACAACCATCTTCAATTCTCTGCTTTTAAGCGGCCTGCTCGTCGGTCGTTACCGCAGCAATCGCGCTTTTGACAAACTCCAGCTTGATGCCGTCTGGCTGGACGCGCAACACCACGACATCGTCCTTGACCGTCAGCACTGTGCCGCGAATTCCGCCATTGGTCGTTACCCGGTCGCCCGACTTCAACTTGCCCAGCATCTCCTGCCACTTTTTCTGCTTCTTCTGGTTCGGAGCAATCATCAAAAAATAAAGCACCACGAAGAACAATATCGGCAACGCCAGGCTGCCCAGACTACCCAGTCCGCCCGCCGCGCTCTGCAACCACATTGCAAACATCCATCCACTCCATTTCAACGACTTACATCTTCATCGGCCGCAGCAAAAGACAGCAGCAGCCAACAGCACGAAAATAACGAGGAAGCAGGCTCCCGCCGACGCAACTTCGCCTACCGCGCAAAAAGAGGCCTAGCCTCTAAGCATCGCGTAACCGAAGGGTAGTGTCAAGGCGAGCGCTGGCTCCAACTCCGGCTACGAGGCAGCCACCAACGTCACATCGGCAACTCCGCACTCCTGCCCGTCGGCATCTAGGACGCGCATCTGCTGCAGCGCCTTGCCCAAGCGCCGGTCGATCAACTCCGAATGAGGCTCCCCGGGCGCGAAGAGAAAATGCTCTCCCCACTGCCGCATCGCCACCAGCACAGGAAATAATGCCTCGCCTTTTGGAGTCAGTCGATATTCCTTATACGACGTGCCGTCAGCCGCGGGAGTCATTTCCATAACTACATCAGCCACCATCTTCTTCAGCCGCGCGGCTAACACATTTCGACCCAGCCCGAGGCTCCGCTGAAAGTCGCTGAACCGCCTGACCCCCAGCATCGCGTCGCGCACGATCAACAACGTCCACCAGCCTCCTATACTGTCCAGCGACCGGGCGACCGGGCAAGTGCTATCATCCAGGCATTTTCGCTGCATAGGCCCTCCTGAAAGATTTCCAAACTAGTTGCATCATTATACTAGATTGCACCATCCCATATCTGATCGCGAAACGAAAGCGAAAGGAACACAACCATGAAACTCGCAGGAAAGAAAGCTCTTATCACCGGAGGCAACAGCGGAATCGGCCTCGCCACAGCCCGTCTCTTCATCAAGGAAGGCGCCCAGGTCGCCATTACCGGAAGAAATCAGGAGACCCTCGACGCCGCTCTCGCGGAACTCGGCCCCAAAGCAGCCGGCTTCCGCGGCGATGTCACCGACTCCAAATCCCGCAAAGATATCTTCAAGCAGGTCGGCAAAAAGTTCGGCCAGATCGACATTGTTTTCGCCAACGCCGGCATCTCTGGCTCCACTCCCGTGGGCAGCACTCCCGAAGAGCTCTTCGAAGAGATTATCCGCGTCAACCTCACCTCGGTCTTCTTTACCGTGCAGGACGCGCTCCGTTTCCTCAATGACGGAGGCTCTGTCATCCTCAACGGCTCCGTGATCGGCACGCTTGGGCAGCCCGGCTACTCGGCATACTCCGCCTCCAAGGCAGGTGTCCGCGCCCTCGCCCGCACCCTCGCCGGTGACCTCTCCCAGCGCAACATCCGCGTCAACGTTGTCGCCCCCGGCGCAATCAAAACCCCTATCTGGGCCCGCAACAGCAAGCGTTCTCCCGAGGAGAGTGGCGAGATCGCTAAGAAACTCACCTCCCAAATCGCCCTCGGCCGCTGGGGCGAAGCTGACGAGATCGCCAAGGCCGTCCTCTTCCTAGCCTCCGATGACTCCTCCTACGTTCAGGGTGTTGAACTCTTCGTCGACGGCGGCCTCACCGGGACTCCTCTCGGCGGCTCCTTAAACCGCTTCTGAACGTAATCGCCGGACGCGAACTCCCTCGCGTCCGGCCCACTCGAAACAAACATGGCAATCTCCACCTGATACCCTCCTCTACGGAGGGAAGCATTTCACAATGCCCATCGCCGAAGACCTCGCCCAGATCGCCCGTCAAGAAGCCGAGCTCCTCTTCCCCACCTTCGACTACGATACCGCCTGGCGTCTCGGCCTCAGCCTTCGCGAACTCGCCACTTCCCGCAACCAATCCATCGTCGTTGACATCCGCCGCTTCGGCCAGCCGCATCAGCCGCTCTTCTACACCGCACTTGGCGGAACACCAGACAACGCCCGGTGGGTCCAGCGCAAATCCAACGTCGTCGCCCGCTTTCACCGCTGCTCCTACACCATCGGCCTCACGCTCGAGCAAAATAACCGCACGTTCAGCGAACGCTACAACCTCCCCGACGCCGACTACGCCCCCCACGGCGGCAGCTTCCCCATCCACGTCGCCGGCACCGGCATCATCGGGGCTATCACTGTCTCCGGCCTGACCCAGCGCGAAGATCACAACCTCGTCATCGAAGCCCTCTGCCTCGAACTCAACAAGGACCACGCCTCCCTGCGCCTATCCCCACCTCAGTAATTCGACCAGTGCCCCATCCTCTTCAACTACAACATGTTCAACCGCGACACCGTCGACCACGCCCTCCTAAAGGCCCGCCTGAAATCCTCCCGCAACTAGAAATTTGCCAGTGGCGCTCACCGCGGAGCAAAGATAGCGTTATGGTCGGTACTCCCCCGGCGCTGGCGCAGCATTTACGGGAAAAGAGTATTCTCGCGACCGGGCCCACAATGATGGCGAACGAAGGCGAAGATCGATTGCCTTTCCTTGAACGGAGAGAGAAATGATCAAGACTTTCTTGAAAAAGCTTTTGTCAACAGCGTTATCTTTCCTCCTCGTCTTCCCTGCCGTGCCAACGAAAGCTCTGGGGCAGCAACCACAGCCCCCCGCAGATTCCGGATCCGCCGTGCAAGGTGCTCCACTTACCGCTGATGAGCTGCAACAACTCACAGCACCCATCGCCCTCTATCCGGACGCGCTCGTCGCCCAGGTCCTCGCAGCCGCAACCTTCCCCGACCAGGTCGCCGTGGCCAACGACTGGCTCCAGCAGAACAAGAATCTTACCGGCAGCTCTCTGGCGCAGGCCGTTAATGGACAGCAGTGGGATCCCAGCGTGAAGTCGCTCACACAGTTTCCGTCGGTCCTCGACAACATGGCAAAGAACCTCACATGGACCTCCTCATTGGGCGAGGCCTACCACAGTCAGCCCGCCGACGTTATGACGGCGATTCAGACGCTGCGTGCCAAGGCAAAGGCTGCCGGCAATCTGCAATCTGGCTCACAGATCACGGTCGTGCAACAGTCGCCTCAAACCATCATCATCCAGCCCACCAATCCGACGGTGGTGTATGTCCCTCAGTACAACCCCACCGTAGTCTACGGCGCTCCCGTTACGACGCCCGGATACAGCACGGCCGCCGTCGTTACCACTGCCGTCCTCGCATTTGGAATTGGAATCGCCGTAGGCGCCGCGATCAACAACAGCTATGGCTGGGGCTACAGCTACTGGAACTGTGGCTGGCACGGTACCACCGCAGTGGTCTATCACGGCGGGGCATACTACGGAAACGCCGCCTGGCACGGCGGCTACTACGGTTCCAGTGCAAGCGCCTACGGGCCGTACGGCTCCGCGCATGCTGCAAATGGCTACAACCCGAGCACTGGCACCTACGCCCGCGGCGGATCCGTCTCGACCCCATACGGCACTACAGGTGCCGCTCAAGCCTACAACCCCAACACAGGAGCCTACGCCCAGACCCATCAAACATCCAACGCCTACGGCAGCTATGGAAGCTCGACAGTCTCAAAGAACGGGAACACCGCATACACCCAGCATCAAACGAATGCGAACGGCACTGTTGCAAGCGCACAAACTTCCGCCGGTGGCAGCGCAGTGGCCGCCTCGGGCAAGTACGGCAACAGCGGTGGCGCGGCCCAGACCGCAAACGGCAACAAGTACGCCGCGGCGAACGGCAACGTCTACAAGAACACCGGCAGTGGTTGGAGCCAGACTCAGGGGACCCCACACAACACAAGCTACTCAGGTGCCAACTCCGCTGCCTCTCATGGCTATGGAAGCCAGGAACACAGCGGCGGATCGTCCGCCTTTGGCGGAGGCGGGGGTGGAGGATGGCAATCCAGACAGGCCAGTGCTCGCGGGTCCTATAGCCGTGGTGGTGGTGGCAGCTACGGAGGTCGCAGGTGAAGACAACAGTGCTACCGCAAACCGACTCAACTTTAGGACGCAGCGTCGACAAACAACCCATAGGCAAAGTTTCGGAGGATGGAATGTCTCTCAAACGCCACAGAACTGCGCTCACCACCCGGCTACTGCTTCTGACTTTCATCATTCCTCTCGCCGCCTGCAACAGCAACAAGGCACCCGAGAAGCCTTCCATCACAGTCTTCGCTTCTCCCGAAGACGCGGGTAGCGCGCTCATCGCAGCGGCAAAAAGCGGCGATCAAAACGCCGTGATGGCAATCTTCGGCCCCGAGTCGAAAGACATCATCCACTCCGCCGATCCAATCGCGGACAAGAATGCCGTCGCAGCATTCGTCGCAGGCTACGACGTCATGCATCGCTGGCGCAAAATGCCCGACAACTCTCAGGTCCTGATCGTCGGAGCGGATAATTTCCCGTTTGCGATCCCGCTCAAGAAGAATGCCGAAGGGAAGTGGTTCTTCGACACCGCTGCGGGAAAGGATGAAGTCCTGTCGCGCCGCATTGGCCGCAATGAACTCGCCGTCATTGACGCCTGCAACGCAGTCGTAGACGCCCAGGCCCAATACTTCGCCCACCCGCACGATGGACAACCCGCAAAACAATTCGCGCTGAAGTTCATCAGCGACGACGGCAAGCAAAACGGCTTGTACTGGAAGTCGCCCGATGGACAACCCGCCAGTCCCCTTGGCCCCATGGCGGCGTTCGCATCCGCCGAAGGATACAAAGTAAACCCGAACGGACACACCGCATTCCACGGCTACTACTTCAAGATGCTCGACGGCCAGACTGCTAATGCTCCAGGGGGAGCAAAACAGTATGTGGTCGACGGCAAAAAGACTGGCGGCTTCGCCTTCGTCGCCTATCCCGCCGAGTACGGCAACTCCGGTATCATGACCTTCATCATCAACCAGGACGGCGTACTGCTCGAAAAAGATCTCGGAAAGACGACCACCGACACAGCATCCGCAATGACCAACTTCGATCCCGACCCCGCCTGGAAGATCGTCGAGTAGTCACCGTCTCTCTTCAAAGCCCTGCCTGCGCCCTCGTCGCGAACGCCCAGTGATCGCCCAGGCAGAAGTTAACCACCGAGCAGCACAGAATCGCAATACAGTTGGAGACGAGCAGCTGCACGTGCGCCTCATCGACCAGGAATCGCATCAGCACAAGGTTCCCCAGCATCGAAACCAATCCGTTCGAAAAATGAAACCGCACAAGCTGCGACAAAAGCGCCGAGTTCTCGCGCCGGTCGCGCCACGTGAAGCGAACGTGCCACACAAAGTTATGCAGCACCGTAATCTCGATGGCCGCAGCCGTTGCGAAGAGGTAGTGACCCACAGCCAACCGGTTGAAGAGAGCAAGCGCAGCAAGCTGCACAATCATGCCCATTGCTCCCACCAGATTGAACTTCCCCCAACGAATGAAAGTGTTCATGACAGCGGCTCCTGCCTGTAGAGCTCCGCCGTATGACGCACCGTAACAAAAATCGCCGTAGCAAACATGCAGACCGCCGCGATCGTTCCTCCCAGATCAAACAGCAGCATCCTATGTCCGAACAACGTCGAGTACGGGCTGCGCAGCAGCGCCAGGTTGCCAGCGATCAGCAGAATCCGAATCTCCGTCGGACCGAAGATCCCCTGCGAAAGTTGAAAACACGACAACGTGTAAGTCGCAAGATAGCTCTCGCTCGACAGCACCAGAAATGCGACCAGCATCGCAATCGCCGCCTGCCAATGCAGAAATCCGGAGAAGCCAAGCCCGCACATCAGCGCGACAGTCCCGATGATGTCCACCATGTGATCCACATAGAAGCCGTAACGCGGCCTCTGCTGCCGTCGCACTCGCGCCAGCGTCCCATCCAGGCTGTCTCCCAGCCAGTTCAGCACCACGCACACAATCACCAGCAACAGAAAGCGGCGATCATAGCGTGACAACGCATAGCAGAGTCCAGCTCCAATCTGCGCGCCAAGCCCGAGCACCGTGAGCTGGTCCGAGCTGACCCACGTCGGCGCACGCTCGGCCATCCACTGCAAAGCACGTTTCTCCATCGAAGCGGTCAACGCCTGATTGACGCGGCGCGCCGTCCGAAACCCCGCTTCATCCTTCGTGACAGTTAGCATACTCATCGTCATGTCCTCTCCTGTTGCCGTTACTTCCCACTCCTAAGCGCATTGCACGTTGATCGCAGCGTGAACTCCAACGATTCCCGTGGAACGCTCTCCACAAAAGGTTGCACGGCCCAACCAAGTCCGCGCGGGATGGATCGCGTCAGCGAAACCGACTCGACCTGCATATAAAGACCGCCGTCTCGCTCCTCATAGCTCCAGTAGGTATTCAACCGCCACAAAAAACCATGCTCCTCCTTCGCACTAAGCTCCCGCTCAGCACCAGTTCCGGGCGAATCAATCTCGGAGATCCGCGTACTTCGCGAGATGCTGTATCCGTGCTGCAGATCGAGCCGTCCAAAGTTGACGTCATACGCCGTATCCATCACCACCGTGATCACGTGCCGCTGGCGCACCCGCATCACCGTCTGCAGACTGTCGCCCCTTTGCGTAATCACCTTGGCCTGAAGCACCTGCGGAGAGAAGTTCCGCGGATAGGCGTTGAAATCCTTCATCAGCCGCTCGAAATCCGCAGCCGTAGCTCCCGGAGCAAAGGCCGTCCCGCGCCAGTGATGTAGCAACGCTCCCGGCAAAGCCGTCCCTCCAGAAGGCGTCAACTCCTCCACGATCAGCTCTCCCCCACGCAGACGCGTCCCGTTCTGCGGAGCCAAAGCCCCGGAAGCGAGAAACGCGTCCGCTGACCGGTGTTGCTGACCAAGCCGCGACTCAACCCCACTCACATAAGAATTGAAGGCTGCAACCGCCCCGGCCGAAGGGTCCTCCGCAACGCAGCCGGAAGCGGCGGCAAAGATCAATAGCCCGAAGATCACTGAAAATAAGTGTGTGCGCCACTTCATACATTTCACTCTGCAATGCCCGTGGCTCGAAAACAATGGAATCCATCTCACCCATTCCTCATCGAGTTCTCACTCCACAAGCCGCTGCAGGTCATATACTTAAGGGGAGTTGTACATCGGACAAAATCGTGACTAGAACGGGTTCTCTAAGCTCTTCGTACCAAATAAAGGGCCCGACGGGTCGAGTCCGACGGGTGGCCCTCACCATGCTCCTTCTCGTAGCAATCCTGTTCGTCGGGCTGTGCGGAGCTTTGTTTGTGTTTCAACGATCTCTGATCTATTTTCCGCAGCCAAGGTCTTACCAGCAGGGCACGACATTGATGACCCTGCAAGTTGGAACTGGGACAGTATTGGTCTCGACGCGTCCAACTACCGGCTCCGACGCGCTGATCTACTTTGGAGGAAATGCGGAAGATGTTTCGCGGAATATGCCGGATTTCTCCACGGCATTTCCCAACCGCGCAATTTATCTGCTCCACTACCCGGGTTATGGTGGAAGTTCCGGCCGCCCGTCCGAGCAGGCCATCGTTGCAGCTGCCCTGGCACTCTTTGACCGAGTGCATGCTGAACATAAAAACATCGTCGTTGTTGGACGCAGCTTGGGAAGCGGCGTGGCAGTACACCTCGCAAGTTTGCGGCCCGTAAAGCGCCTTGTCCTGGTCACACCCTACGACAGCCTGGGAGATGTCGCAGCACACAACTATCCCTTTCTTCCTGCGAGCTGGCTGTTGAGGGATAAGTTTGAATCGTGGAAGTATGCCCCGCAGGTGACGGCTCCAACCCGGATTGTTGTGGCGGAACAGGACGAGGTCATTCCGCGCACAAGCACGGACCGGCTACGAACGCGTTTCAAAAACGGAATCGTATCGTATGTAGTCGTCCCCGGCGTTGGTCACAACACAATATCGGATAGTGCTGAGTACTTATCTCTTCTAAAGAATGAGTAACGCATAGGCAGCAAGATCGATTCCCTAGGCGCTCGAATACACTGGGCATGAGACATGACCGGCCCCCAACCAGCGCGACGCTATCGTTTCGGAGTATTTGAAGCAGACGCCACCGTGGGCGAACTCCGCAGACAGGGTGTCCGCATAAGGCTGACCGCCCAACCCTTCCAGGTGCTCGTGATGCTCCTCGAGCGGCCGGGCGAACTGCTGACTCGAGAGGAAATCTCCCAGCAGTTGTGGCCCGACGGGACCTTCGTCGACTACGAGCATGGCGTCAACTCAGCGGTCAATCGCATCCGCGAAGCTCTAGGAGATACCGCCGGCAATCCGAGATTTGTCGAAACCCTGGCCCGCCGGGGCTATCGCTTCGTGGCGCCGGTGGAACGAATCGCCCTCACCGAAGATCCATCGACCCCGGCATCGGAGACCGAGCCCAAACCCGAATCCTCCGGCTTGAGTGGCCCAACACCAGGCGCGGCCGAACCGGAAACCGAATTTCTTAGCGGCATCCTATCCTCGCCGGAAGACCTCCCCAAGACACCACATACTGTTGTGCGGACACTGTTCGTCCTGTTGCAGCTCA
This sequence comes from uncultured Acidobacteriaceae bacterium, assembly GCA_963791735.1. Classification (GTDB taxonomy): domain Bacteria; phylum Acidobacteriota; class Terriglobia; order Terriglobales; family Acidobacteriaceae; genus Edaphobacter. The sequence goes on from CAWBTR010000001.1 coordinate 965,998, forward strand.
TGTACCTCAGTTTTTACGTTGGAGCGCTCGCAAATCTCGCGGAGATCGAAGATCTCGTCTCGCCGCTGTCGAAATCAACCCAGATCCTCACCGTCCTGATCGTCACTGCCGCGATCATGATTCCCGTTCGCGCCTTCGTGCTCTCGATGATCCTCTTCCGTGCGCCCGGAGCACGCAGAAAATTCCTCAAAATCTGGCCCTTCCTGCTTCTGCTCGACGAGCTATGGGCACTCTCGCCCTTCCTGCTGCTCCACCACATCAGCTACGGACTGGCGCTATCCTGCACCGCACTTCTGGTCTACTCGCCCTTTGCTCAACGATCCCTGGTCCTGATGGGCGCAAGCGAACCGGACCGTTAAATCTCAACGGCCACACACGGAACTTAGCCATCGAGGCATCTTCCCTTGACGCACGCCACGTTCCAATCCACAGCCAACGCCTTGACACCCCCGATAAAATAGAGACAGCAGAAAAATCAGGAATCAGGATCCGGCCACCCGCCGGATCTTCGTATTTAACCGAACTTCGCGCGCACCGAAGTCCAAAGCTAAAGTATTTCGTTCGAAGACTTTGACACACTTTTGAAGGGGAGGGGGTACATGACCGAACAACCGAAGACATCCATAAAAACCTCTACAAACCCGCTAACTCATCTCGCACCCGTGCCATCGTCGCCAGATAAAAATGCAGATTATGCACCGAGTTCAGCGTCAGCGCCAGCGGCTCGCCCGACGAATACAAATGCCGCAGATAAGCCCTCGTATAGCGCGCGCAAACCATGCACCCGCAGGTCGCGTCGATCGGCCCCTGATCTTCGGCATACTCGAGCTTCTTTATGTTCATCCTCTGCACTGCGCCCGTTTCATCCCGCGCAAACAGCAGCCCATGCCGTCCCGCCCGCGTCGGCAGCACGCAGTCCATCATGTCCACGCCCATCTTCGCGTACTCTTCGATCTCACCCGGATACCCCACCCCCATCACGTACCGCGGCTTGTCCTTCGGCAACCACTCCAGCGTCCGCGCAATCATCTCCCGCGTCACCTCGCGCGGCTCACCAACAGCCAACCCACCAATCGCATATCCCGGCAGATCCAACTCCACCAGCCGCTCCGCCGATTCCTTCCGCAGATCCGCATACATTCCACCCTGCACGATCCCGAACAGACTCTGCGTCGCACCACCCAGCGCCTCAAACCACGGCACCCGTTCTTTATGTAACTCAAAATGATCTTTTGACCGCCGCGCCCAAGCATGCGTCAGCCCCATGCTGTCCCGCGTCCGCTCGTAGCTCGCCGGATGCTCCACACACTCATCGAAGACCATCGCAACATCCGCGCCCAGTGCAATCTGCACATCCATCGAGTGCTCCGGCGAAAAGAAATGCTTGCTGCCATCCAGATGCGAACGAAACTCCACACCTTCCGGCGTCACCTTCCGCAGCCCACTCAAACTGAACACCTGAAACCCACCCGAGTCCGTCAGCATCGGCCACTCCCAGCTCATGAACCGGTGCACCCCGCCCATTCGCGCAATCAACTCATGCCCCGGTCGCAGATAAAGATGGTACGTATTCGCCAGAATGATCTGTGCGCCTTTGCCTCTAACGCCAATCTTCTCCAGCACCCCCTGTTCCACCGCTTTCACTGAAGCCGCCGTCCCGACCGGCATAAACACCGGCGTCTCCACCGCCCCATGCGGCAGCGTCAACCGCCCCCTGCGGCCGCCACCCTCCGCCGTCTTCTGCACCTCAAAAAAAAATCCCATCTCTCGAATTGTATGGGCATCGATGCCCCGCGCCACGGCGACGCGCAAGCAACTCTCCGTCTGGTTCCGCTGACGATGATTTATTCGGTGGTCTTCAACCCTTTTCCTCCTGTTCAAACTGGAGTACCGTATCGGCAAGGAGATCGCGCCATGCTCAGGAGAGACTTCCTTCGCAGGTCCGCCCGTACCCTCAGTGCTGCCTTGCTTGCCAGGAATCCCGTGGCTCGCGCCGCACTTCTGGAACCTGATCCTCTACCCCATAAATTTCAGGCCAATGACGAAGTTGTCCTCGGCCACACCGGCATCCGCACTAGCCGCCTCGCCATGGGCACAGGCACCATCGGCTATGCCGGCGCTTCCAACCAGACCCGGCTCGGCACATCGCCCTTCACCAGACTTCTCTTGGATGGCTACCACGAAAACGGTCTCCGTTTCTTCGATTCCGCCGACTCCTACGGGAGCCATCCTTATGTCGCTGCGAGTATCAAACAGCTTCCCCGCGACAAAGTAACCGTCCTCACCAAAACCGACACTCGCGATCCCGCCGGCGTCCGCGCTGACCTCGATCGCTACCGAAAAGAGCTGGGAGTCGACTACATCGACATCGTCCTCATTCACTGTGTCACCGAATCAGACTGGACCACCCGCTACCGCGGCGTCATGGACGTCCTCTCCGAAGCCAAGCAGAAGGGAATAATCCGTGCGCACGGCGTCTCCTGCCACAGCATCGGCGCGCTCCGTGCTGCCGCCGCTTCGCCATGGGTCGAGGTAGACCTCGTTCGACTCAACCCCATCGGCTCCCACATGGATGCCGATCCCGACACTGTCATCAGCGTAATCAAACAGATGCGCACGCAGGGAAAAGCCATCGTCGGCATGAAGATTCTCGGCCAGGGAGACCTTCGCAGCAAACCCTCAGAGGCAATCCGCTACGCTCTCTCGACCGGCGTTCTCGATGCCTTTACCATCGGCGCCGAGTCCCAGAGAGAGCAAAACGACCTCGTCCAGCGCATCGCAGCAGCCTGACCACTCCACGGCAGGAAAAAATCAGTGATAGTCACTTGAAGTCCTTCTACTCCGCCTGACAGCTGGTCTTTCGGCTGTCCCGCGTCCGCTCCTGCACACCCCCTGCTCCACCGCCTTCGCGGAAGCCGCCGTCCCGACCGGCATAAACACACCGGCATCTCCACCGCCCCATGCGGAAGCGTCTACCGGCCTCAGCGGCCGCCACGCTCCGCCGAAACAACGCTTTGTCTGATTGTGTTGGCATTAATTCACCCGACGTTCAACATCGGTTCACAAAACCACTCATCGGGAAGCCTAACAATAAGGCGCAAAGCATCTTCCCAACTTCTGAGGCCTTCAAAATGATTCGGAAACTTCTTGCGTTCTCACTGTCCTTGACCCTCATCCTCAGCGGCTGCGGCCAGGGCACGACCAGCGTTCCTCCCGGCAACGGCAACGCGAACACGACTCCGCCTCCCGCGCCCCCGACGCCGACCACCGCCTCTGCAGCCATCAAGCACGTCGTCGTCATCTTCGACGAAAACATCTCGTTCGACCATTACTTCGGCACCTATCCGAACGCAGCCAACACCGGCGGAACCACCTTCACCGCGGCGACCGGTACCCCGACCAACATCAATAACTACCTCTCGAACCCAACCCTGCTAACTGCCAACCCAAACCTCAGCTCCGGCAACGGCAGCTCCGCCGCAAATCCCTTCCGCCTCGGTCCAAACCAGGCCGCCACCGCCGACCAGGACCACAACTACAGTCCGGAACAGATGGCGTTCGATAACGGCAAGATGGACCTCTTCCCGTTCTCCGTCGGCACCGCGAATTCCGCGACTCTTACCAACCAAACCGCCGCTCCCGGCATCGCCAGCACCACTGCGCTCACCATGGGCTACTACGACGGAAACACCGTCACCGCGATGTGGAACTACGCCCAGCACTACGCGATGAACGACCACTCCTTCGGTACCACCTTCGGTGCATCGACCCAGGGTGCCATCAACCTCGTCTCCGGCCAGACCAACGGTGCTGTTGCTTCAGCGGGCGCCGCAGGTGGCGTTGTGGCTGATGGCCAGGGCGCCTTCACTCTCATTGGCGACGAAGACCCGACCAACGACGTCTGCTCCTCCCCCACCGCCACGGTCCAGATGCAGGGCAAGAACATTGGCGACCTGCTGAATTCCGCAGGCGTCTCGTGGGGCTTCTTCGCAGGCGGCTTCAATCTCTCCATCACCAATTCCAACGGCACTACCGGATGCCTGCCGAACGAAGCAGCTGGCAGCCGCGCAACCGCTGCGGTAAATATCCCCGGCAACCCGCTGAAGTCGGATTACATCCCCCACCACCAGCCGTTTCAGTACTACGCCAGCACAGCCAACCCAAACCACATCCGCCCTGCCTCGAACGCTGTGATCGGCACCGCGGCTGACACCGGTGCAAGCACCGCCAACCACCAGTATGACGTGCTCGACTTCAACGCAGTACTTGCCGGTACCGGCGGAGCAGTTCTTCCCGCTGTCAGCTTCCTGAAGGCCCCCGGCTATCAGGATGGCCACGCCGGTTACTCCGACCCCCTCGACGAGCAGACCTTCGTCGTCAACACCATCAATGCCATCGAGAACTCGTCCTACTGGTCCAGCACCGCCATCATCATCGCCTACGACGACTCGGACGGCTGGTACGATCACCTCAATAACTTCTTCAACGGCTCCCAAAGCGCCGCCGACGCTACAGGCTTCTGCAACAAGGCCCCCACTCTTCTCGGCATAACCGGCACTACCCCGGTGCAGGGCCGTTGCGGCTACGGTCCGCGTCTACCCCTGCTTGTCATCTCTCCCTGGGCCAAAAAGAACTTCGTCGATAACACAATTACCGACCAGTCCTCCGTCACCCGCTTCATCGAGGATGTATTCCTCAATAGCGCTCGCATCGGGGCCGGTTCCACCGACACAACCGCCGGCAGCCTGATGAACATGTTCAACTTCACCAGCACCGTCGCTCCCAACCCCAACGTCGTCCTTCTCAACCCCACCACCGGCGCCGTTACGACGGGTAACTAGCCACGCTGTTCACCGAACATTCATAGTTGGAATTTAGCCTTGAAGGACGCACCCCCATCTGGAGTGCGTCCTTTTTTCTGCACCAGTCCCAGACTACGCATCAGCCGGAGCCAGTTTGTCCCCCACCCGCCGCACCATCCTTCAGCAGCTCTCTGCACTCGGCGCGCTCGCCTCCGCTCCCGCCGCATTCGCCCGGCACCTCACGCAGACGCACGACCACGCAGCAGCACAGACTGGCATGTCCATGGCCCCCGCCGCACCACCCGCGGTCCACATGCTGAATGCCTTCACACTTGTGCCCTTTGTCGACGAAATGCTTCTCCCGGAACGGGTCCGGCCAATCTCAACGGCCAACCCGAACAAGCTCCGCATCGTCATGCGCGAGATCCACGCCAGACTTCATCGCGATATCCCCGCAACCCGCCAGTGGAGCTACGGAGAAACGGCCCTCGCTCCGCTCATCGACGTCCACGCTGGCCATCCCCTTTCCATCGAGTGGGTGAACTCCCTCCCCATCCGGCACTTCCTCCCCATCGACCACTCCTTCCACGGCTGCGGTCGCGACATCCCCGAAGTACGCACCTGCGTGCATCTGCACGGCGGAAAGAATCCGTCCAAAGACGACGGCCATCCAGAAGATTGGTTCGTCCCTGGACAATCCCGCGTCTGCACCTACCCGCTCCAGCAGGAAGCAACCGCCCTCTGGTACCACGATCACGCCATGGGCCTCAATCGCCTCAACATGTACGCCGGGCTCTTCGGCATGGTCCTCGTGCGTGATTCCGTCGAAGACGCACTGAATCTCCCCTCCGGCAAATACGAGGTCCCGCTCCTGCTCTCTGACCGCCAACTCACCGCTGATGGTCAGCTCCTCTACCCCGATTCCGGCGACCCCGAACACCCTTGGGTCCCCGAGTTCCTCGGAGGCTTTATCCTCGTCAACGGCAAGGTACGGCCCTACTTCGAGGTGGAGCCGCGCCTCTACCGATTCCGTCTTCTCAACGCCGCCAATAGCCGATTCTTCGCCTTGTCCCTCACCAATCACCAGCCCTTCCACCAGATCGGCACCGATCAGGGACTGCTTGCCGCGCCAGTTCAAGCTCACAAGCCTCGACTTTGCCCCCGCCGAGCGCGCCGACCTCCTCATCGACTTCTCTCAAGCCGCCGGCCAGAAACTCCATCTCATCAACGGTGCCTTCGAGATCCTCGAGTTCCGCGTAGCAGAAGAGACCTCGAGGTCCCAGCCTCCACAACCACAACGTGCCGTTGCGCATGTCGACTCCATTCCCCCCATCCTCCGCACCATCGACCGCATCCCCGACTCCTGCGCCATAACCACCCGCGCTATCACCCTCAACGAATACCGCGACAAAATCGGCAACTCTATGCTCATGCTGCTCAACCGCAAGCACTGGCATGAACCCGTCACCGAAACACCTCGTCTCAACACCACTGAAATCTGGGAGTTCATCAATCTGACCGAGGATCTTCATCCCATGCACCTTCACCTCGTTCGCTTCCAGATCCTCGACCGCCGCGTCTTCGATGTCTTCGCCTATCAGAACGACCAGGGAGTTCATTATGTCGGCCCCGTCGTCTTACCCAAGCCCAACGAACTCGGCTGGAAAGATGTCGTTCAATGTCCCGCCGCCATGATCACCCGCATCATCGTCCGCTTCGAAGGCTACCCCGGCAAATACCTCTACCACTGCCACATCCTCGAACATGAAGCCAATGACATGATGCGCCCCTTCGAGGTCATCGCCTGATCGATCAGGAACTCCGGTCAGTAGTAGTGTTTGAGCTCATTCCAGTCCGCTTGGTACGTCTTCTTTCGTCCATGGCATAAATAGATGGGCCCACGCTCCCAAGGCATCGCGTAGAGACCGCTCCGTTCGCCGACAATCGTGCAGGAACCGTAAACCGTGTTCATGTCGGCAAGAGTCGCATCGTTAATAACGATCATCTCTTCCCCGGTATATCCCCGTGGCCCCCATATCCAGTAGTTCTGATGGCCGCTGATAGTAGATGGCAGACCGTACTTGGCCCCAAGAATATCGATTGCGGCCGCCTGACCATAGTTGGAAGCAAGAATGCCCGTCTTCGCGCGCTCCTGCGGCGGCAGTGCGTTGTAGATACCCGACACCTGCTTTGCCAGATCCTCCCAGCCAAACCGGTCGGTAAAGAACTGCGGCAATAGAGTCGCGGCATGATTTTCGCTGTCCTTCGGTCTGAAGTGAAGCTTCTCTGTATAAGCCAACCACTGCTGCGGCCGCAGCACAGGTACAGCTAACGGAAAGAAAAACACAAGGCCAACAACCACGATGACCGCATAGATCCCGATGAGTGCATTGCGCCAGACGATCTTTTTCGCCCATGCAAACCACGCGACCGCTCCTGCTGCAAAGAAGACCGGATACGCCGGAACCAGATAGTAGTCCTTCGCGCGAAGCGCCATCATCAGCGCCAGAAAGACAATGTAAAAGACGCCGAGGAAACGATAGTTCCGCGTCGTCTTGCCAAACAGCAGCCACAACACTCCTGTTCCCCACAGCAGAATGCTGTACGGCGTAAGCGTCACAATCTGGGCGAGGAAAAACGGCAACGGCGACAGCTTGACGTCCTTATCCGAATTCTGCACATCATGAAGCCACTCCAGCGTCGGAAAGTGATTGTGTACCTGCCAAAGAAAGTTCGGCAGCGCGACCAGAACAATCAGAGAAACCGCGACGACAAACCAGCGATTCGCGAGAATACGACGCTGTGGCGTCAGCAGCAGCGCAACAAGCATTGCGATAAGAAAGAAGGCAATGGAGTCCTTATTTTCAAACGCGAGTCCGGCACTGAGACCAAACACAATCCACCAGTTGCGAATCTCATTGTGTGAGGACGACTGGACGATGCGAATCAGCGCCAGCGCGCACAACATCCAGAAGACTGGATCGAATGAGTTCATCGACATGTATCCATCGATGCCGAGATAAACCCCACCCGCAATGACCCCCAGCATCGCGAGCGCCGCCGCTCTTCTCCCTCCGCTAAGCGCCCAGCAGAGCAGACCAGTCAGAAACACCTTCGCAGCGCCAGGCCACGCCGGAGATCAATCGCAGCGACCACATCGTGTCATGCCCAAAGAGCGTCTCGCTCACACGAGCCTGTAGCGCAGTCAGCGGCGGCTGATCGACATACCCAAACGCGAGGCGTCGTCCACACACCAGATAGTACAGCTCATCGCGAAAGATTCCGTAGCCAGCATGCTGCGCCAGAACATTGCCCACGATCTGAATCGCAAGCTTCAGCGCCGCGAAACCAAAACAAAGCCAAAGGACCGGGCGCAAGTCTGTCTGAAAAGTTGTCGGCTGTTGGGCTTCCATGTCACCTGCGACGTCGAAATTGGCGTTCCTAACCATCCTGTACTACGCAAGCAATTCAGAGAAGTTCCGAACCTATATCTCAGTTTGTAGATGTTGTCTTCGCAGCAGCAGGCTTGGCCGCCGGAGGCATTCCAAGATACTTGTCATACCAGTCAAACCATCGCTGATACCGATCCTTAATAAAACTAGGCCGCGTGAATCCATGGAACTGCCCCGGATACACCACCAACTCCGCCGTCGTCCCTACACTCTTCAGCGCCTGATACATCTGCTCACCACCAACCAGCGTCACGTTGAAGTCTTTCTCTCCACCCATAAACATCGTCGGCGTCTTGATCTTGTCCGCGTGCAGAAACGGATACGAAAGCTTCAGATACGGCTCCACATTCTTCCACGGCGGCTGCAGCTCGTTGTCATACTGCAGAATGTACTGATCCACTCCATACATCCCCAGCAGATTCGCCGTCCCCGCCCCGCTCGAAGCCGCCTTGAATCGCGTCGTCGAAGCAATCGTATAGTCCGTCAGTATCCCGCCGTAGCTCCACCCGCCAACGCCCATGCGGTCCGCATCGATCTTCCCTGTAGCCACCGCCCCATCGACCGCCCCCAGCAAATCCTTGACCTCCTTATCACCCCAATCTGCATTGATCGCATAGCTATAGTCATGCCCGCGCCCCGTGCTCCCGCGATAGTTCACCTGCAGCACCGCAAAACCATGCGCCGCCAGCAACTGCCTATCCGCCGCAAACCGGTGCGAGTCCTGCGCCGTCGGTCCGCCATGAATCCACAACAGCATCGGAGCCTTCGTCCCCGGCGTATACCCCACCGGCATCGTCAGCAAGCTATGCACCTCGCTCCCATCCGATGCCTTCGCCGACAAATCCTCCGCCGCAACCAGGTTCAACTGCGCCATCAACGCATCGTTATGCGAGGTCAACTTGCGCAACGTCTTCCCCTCAAGCGCATAAATCTCCGGAGCCTGCACATCCGTCGTCCACACCACCGCAACATGCCCGCCCGCCGTCGACAACGTCACCGCCGTTCCCGCATCAGCAGTCAACCGCGTCACGCCCTTACCCTTCAGCGGAACCTCCGCCACATAATCCACGCGGTCCTCGCCAATCGTCGTCAGCAGCGACTTCCCATCCGCCGCAAACACCGGAGCACCCGTCCCCATCTCCGCCGTAGCCGCCAGCACCTCCGGCGCACCACCCGCAACCGGCACCACCGCCAGCCGCTGCATGTCATAAATCGAGTACCGCGGCGAAACTCCCTGCCGATAAGCGATCATGGCACTATCCGGACTCCACGCCAGCGGCCCGCTATCCACACCGGTAAAGGTCGTCAGCTTCTTCGCCGTCGAATTACCCTTCGCCTCCACCACAAACACATCCGAGTTATTCGACCGGTCCGGATCCGGCGCCTCCTGATTACTTACAAATGCAATCCACCTCCCATCAGGCGACCACTCCGCCTGCCGCTCCTCATACTTATCCTCGGTCTTGTCATCCCCAATCAGCCGCGTCAACTTCTTCGTCGCAATATCAAACAGAAAAAGATGCTCCCGCTTGTCCGACAGATACCCCTGCACATCCTGCTTGAAGTGATACCGGTCAATCACGATCGGCTTCGGCGGAGCAGGCTTCGCACCCTCCTTTGGCTCCGGCTCGTCCTTCGCCTTCAGCGTCAATAGCAACTGCTTCGAGTCCGGCGACCACCGGTAGTCCCCCAGGTCCTCCTTCACGTCGGTCAACTGAAACGCCTCACCTCCGCGCCGATCCAGCAGCCACACCTGCGACCCCTTCGCCTTCCCTGGCCGCGATGAAGTAAACGCCAGCCACCTGCCATCCGGACTCCACCGCGGCGACCCCACGCCCTCCGTCCCATACGTCAACTGGATGTCCTGCGTCCCATCCCAACTCACCATCCAAAGCTCGGAGACGTTCTTATCCTCACCCACATCCAGATGCGAAGCGGTATACGCGATCCACTTCCCATCCGGCGAAACCTGCGGCCCACCCACATTCACCAGCTTCGCCAGATCGTCGAGCACCATCGCCCGCTTCTGTCCAAATCCAGACGTCGTTGAAACACAAAAAGTCAGCAGACAAAGTCCAACACGGCGCAAGCTGTCATATCGCATGAGAGGCAGTCTAGCAGACAGATTTGCCGCATCGATAACTCGATGAGCGCCGCTGTTATGACGATCTGCATAGCAGGTGTGGGTTTCTGCGCGCCGCTCCCCGATGGAATCGGAGCCGCGAAAACAGAAACCGAACCATCACGCTTTTCATCTCTACTGCCCTGTAGTACTGACAGGTACCGTTCCTGCTGTCAGCAACGCTACCGCATCCGCCACGCTGACACTGTCAGGCAGCCGCTTGAACTCACTATGCACAACGTGTTCGTTCCTCCCGATCTCCTTAAAGAGCATGCCTTGCCTTCGATCGCTGTATTCACCATTGCGTTCTTCCACTCACCACCGGGCTCCATCTCGTGCATCGTCGCAAAGCTGCTGCCCGCATGTACCGTGCCCAGCAAACCATACCCCAGGCTCACATCCGCAGGAATCTTCCCCTCGATCCGGTGTAACTGCAGCGTCTTCTCATCCACCAGCACTGCTCCCGACATCGCATGCAGTACCTTCTCTTCCATCGTCTTCGGTTGATACGCCGGGTCAGGTCGATACGCAATCCGCACATCACTCCCATCCGGGTGCGGCTCATCAAACAGAAACGCCTTATGCAGCAATGCCAGCATCTGCTCCGCATGCTCCTCATCATTCTCCATCGACTGTTCCCGTCGCTGGAACGCATCGGGATGCGCAGCAATATCCGCCAGCCGCGCCCTCTCCGCCGCCAGCCGCTCCGCGCTCACCGGCTTTCCATCTTCTGCGAGCAGCAGCCGCACCTTCCCCATCTCTGTCTCGATCACGCGCTCTGTCCACAGGTGGCCTCCGGTCCGCTCCGACCGCTCCTCCGACAAATACATGTATTTATAACGATGCTCTGCCGGGTCGCCCTCATGCGCCAGCATCGTATCCACAATCCGCCGTGCATCGTTCGAGCTCTGCGCCCGCGCGCCCACCGTCGCCAACAGAACCAACAACATCGCGCTTCTTCCAACACCCATCAACACTCACTCCTGACGCTGACTACATAACTGCATAAAAGATGAGAATTTATCCGCATCTCAGTGAAGCCAATCACGAGGGTTCCCAGCCAGCAATTAACACCCCTCTTCTTCTGACGTACCGTAGCGCATCAGGACTCAACTAGGAGATCAATTTACGCCGAAATCTCCAGGAATCCGACACTAAACTCACGTAGACTATCGCTCAATCGCCCCGCGAAACCACCATGCCAGACCCGACCGAAAACCCGCCCCAGCCGGTCGAAGCACCGAACCCGTTGCTCACCGAGCCCGAACTCATCAAACTCGACGAAGCCCTCACCCCCCATCCGCCCAAAGGCCGCCGCGCCGCCGCCACCTTCATCTTCTTCACCGTCACCCTCGACATGCTCGCCCTCGGCATGATCGCCCCCGTCCTTCCCCGCCTCATCGAAGGCTTCCTCCACGGCGACACCTCCCGGCGCGGCAAAGATTCTCGGCCTCTTCGGCACCGTCTTCGCCGCCATGCAGTTCTTCTTCTCCCCCATCATTGGCTCGCTCTCCGACCGCTTCGGCCGCCGCCCTCTCGTACTTCTCTCCAACTTCGGCCTCGGCCTCGACTACCTCGTCATGGCCTGGGCCCCCACACTCAATTGGCTCTTCCTCGGCCGCATCATCTCCGGTCTCACCTCCTCCAGCGTCCCCACCGCCATGGCCTACATGGCCGACGTCACCCCGCGCGAGCGCCGCGCCGCCGCCTTTGGCATGTTGAACGCAGCCTTCGGAGCCGGCTTCATCCTCGGCCCCGCCGTCGGTGGCCTGCTTGGCAACATCAACCCTCGCCTTCCCTTCTGGGCCGCAGGCGGACTCTCGCTTGTCAACGGACTTTACGGACTCTTCGTCCTGCCCGAATCCCTCTCCCTGCAAAACCGCAGCCCCTTCTCCTGGACGCGCGCTAACCCCGTAGGCTCTCTCTCCCTTCTCCGCCGCCACGCCGGCATGATCGGTATCGCCGCGGTTCTTCTTCTCGGTTACATCGCCCAGCAGGTTCTGATGAACGTCTACGTCATCTACGCCGACTACCGCTACCATTGGACCGACCGCACCGTCGGTTTCTCCCTCGCGGTCGTCGGAATCTGCACCATCGTCTACGGCGCGCTTCTCGTCAAACCCGTAGTCGCAAAGATCGGCGAGCGCGGAGCCATCACCATCGGCCTCATCGGCGGAGCCGTCGGCTACTCCATGATCGGCAGCTCCAGAACCGGCCTTCTCCTATGGCTCGGCATCCCCTTCCTCAACATGATGTCCTTCACCTGGCCCGCCGCGCAAAGCCTTCTCTCCCGCAAAACCAGCCCCTCCGAACAAGGCCAGCTCCAGGGAGCCATCAACAGCCTCCGCGGCACATCGGGCCTCCTCGGCCCCGGCTTCTTCACCTACATCTTCAGCAAATCCATCGGAGCCGACGCCATCCTCCACCTACCTGGCGCACCGTTCTACACCGCTGCCGCTATGCTCCTCATCTCCCTCGCGATCGCCCAACGCGCCGCTCGAGAACCAAAGCCGGCCACATCATGAAACTCACATTCCGACACTCGCCTCTAGCCCTGATGCTGTAGTGAAAGCCGGGGCCTAGCCGAGCAGCTTTATCGTCGCGTGGATCAGTTCAGGAGCCGGTGTCGCATAAAGGACAACCGGAAGCATGGGTAGTGCCGCTGATATTGCCAAAGCGATAAGGGTTGGCTTGTCGATCGGCACAAGCCGCATCTGTTTCACAACTGTGAAGCTGCTTCCGAGTTGAGCCAAAGACGCCGCATCGGGATTTCCCAGAAGCGTCTCGCCTGCAGGATGGTCTTTCTGAATCCACTTCTGGTCAAATAGCTGGTTATGTATCGTCACTTGCGCACCGTATTCGAGCAACGCTTTCCTTTTGATCTTGAGCAGAACAGGAGCGACGACGAGAAGAGGAACCACAAGGAAGATGATCGCCAGGACTCCATACGCGATCATTGGAAACTTCATAGAGGAAAGTACCGCCCCTTGATATGCGATGGCGTTACCTACCTCACCAGCAATGACGGCTCCTCCAGCGAAGACGATCGGGCTGAACGCCTTTTGACCCTCGGATAGAAAGCCGAGGCCAGCTGCCAGGTCTGCATGGGTGGCGACCAGAAACAGTTTGAGTCTCGAGACGCTCCACAGAAAAGACGTCCAGAGGAACATCCTCCAGAACCAACGCAACAGCAGAAACCGGAAGATTGGAGTGCAAACGAGATTGAACCACCAACCGGCCAGACTCACGGCACCAGACCCCAGCGAATGCCAGTTGGACGCGCCGCTCATCAACAATTCGGTCTTGATGAGAAAGATGGAAGTAAAGAATGCGACAACGGCCAACAATGCTTCAGGCAGAACACGGTCACGCCAACGCGTTGTTCTTTCCAGCACAGCTTCAAAAGATGGAAGCGTCTTCTCATCGACCAATTCGGACTTAAGAAATTCAAGAACAAGCGCGCGCCATCTTCGATCTATTGCTGATTCGGCCAGGATCAGGATTGGAACAGCAACCAGAAGACGCACGCTGACCGCGAGATCCCGAAGGAACGGAATTTTGATCTGCGGTCCCCACGCCAAACCTTGCATGACCGATAACAGAAGAAGCGGAACCCATGTAATAAGGACCGCGACCAGGGCTCGGCGCTCGACTCGCCGGCGTTCACGCCAGCGATGTTCCAGGCGATCGAGAAACCAATGCATCGGGCCGCCGTCAGTGATCGAAAAATCTTCGGCTACGGCGGATCGTACCTTAGCCCATGGTTGTTCGCCTCGTTCACCCATAATCGAAAACCCTTCGAGCGGCGGGTTCACCTACAGCGCGTCAATGCGCACCGCTTCAATAGATCTTGCGAAAACTGCCCCCAACAATCTCAGAAAGATGTCTCAAGTCCCACAATTGCGCCCTTCTGAGTTAAGCGGAAGCCGATTCGATCCGAACTGCTGTTGTTTTTGACGACCAGGTGCGATCCCAACTGGTAGCCGGCGAGTACAGCGAAGTGCTTCGAAAGAGTGATCCCTACGTCGCCCACCGTAGACACAAAGTTTCCGTACCCGAACAAATACATGCCCAACACATTTCCCTGAATAAACAATCGGGGGGAATCAGTCAGGTAAAAACGGAAGTCGGGTCCCGCGACAGGTATCGGTGCAAGAAGCGATCCGGAGGCCGACACCGCATCATGGTGGACACCATCGCCTGTTACTTGCGCCGCAGCACTAATTTTGGCCGTTGTGTTGAACAGGTCCATCTGTAATCCGAGACCAAGATGGCCCCGCTTACGCCGGATGAAGTCGTACTGGTACCCTGGCGCCACCGCGAGGGTATTGAGCGAGCTGCTGGTCGTCAATCCAGCAGTGAACGTCTGCCCCTGAAAGCTAAATGTACGATTGAGTACCGTCTGGTGCGAGGTATCGAGTGGAATGATGGTGACGTAGAAATGGTTCTTCCTCGTGAACTTCCAGTCCACCTTGCCCGAAAAAGTGGGATAGCTATTGAAGCCCAGGTCCTTGTTCAGGTCGATGGAGCCAGTATCGTTTGCACCCTGGATGTTGCCCGAAGGGTTCGAGTAGTACCAGCCCGCGTCGATTCGCAGCTTGTAGGCGTCAAAATCTTCTCTCTCAACCACCTGCGAAAACGCCGCGGCTGAAAGACTGGCAAACAAGACCATTCCTGTCAGCCGGGTACATAGCTTGCGACGCATCATTTACGCTCCATTTCAGAAACCGTTGCAACGGCCTTTAGCCTTTCTAGCCACAAGCATGGATTTCGGGGCCGACGGCAACCGCTATCGAAACAAGGCTTCAAACCCCGAATGGATAGCAAGTTTGTGCCTAACTAGCGTCAGTTAATAAAAACTACACTGCGCTGTTCCAACGCTGTTGAAAGAGTGTAGCCACTCTCCACATTCTTCGCAGCTGTCAAAAGTGCTAGGCGTTAGAGCTCTTATTTGGGAATTCGAACCGCTGCCACGGTCTGACCAATTGGCGAGTGCTGGAAAGCACGAAAAATCGACGAACAATCTCTAACGGCCGTCGATAACAGGCAAAGTTTCGCCCACACGCTCTGAAAACAGCGAAGCGTCACGCCTCGCGAAGCACCTCTGTCGGTTCAACGCGCGAAGCCCGCACCGCCGGAACAAATGATGCCACTGCGGCCACAAACAACGTCAGCATCAAGACTGCGACATAAGTCACCGGGTCGAACATCGAAATCCCATACACCATTCCCGTCAGCAAACGGCTCATTCCCGCAGCCAGCAGCAACCCGATTCCACACCCGAGCACAGTTACACGCAGCCCCTGCATCAAAAATCTGCGAACGATCTGTCCGGGCAACGCGCCAAGCGCCAGCCGCAGCCCCACCTCACGCTGCCGTATGCGGCCCATGTAGCTGATCGTGCCATACAATCCAATGCTCACCAAGGCGATCGCCGTCACCGCGAACAACGTAAGCAGGATCGTGCGCAAACGGTTCTCCGCCAGCTTGTCGTCGAGATGGTCTTTGAGCGGCATCACCTCGAACACCGACCGGCTCGGTTCCAGCTCATGCACCTTCAGTCGCAAAGCAGTCGCCATCGCCATCGGATCGCCATGGGTTCGAATCAGGTAATAAGGATCGGGCGTTGGATTGCTCACACACCAGTAAGTCGTCGGCTGAGCAGGCTTATCGAGACCCTCCTCGCGAGCGTCGCCCACAATACCCCGTATCTGCGCTGGATTCAAAAAATCATTCTCCGACGCGCTTTGCAAATGAAAACCGATAGCCGGTGAGTTGCCAAAGTATCGTTCGGCGAAGCTTCGGTTGATGACCACCGTGTGGAAGGGCAGCCCATCCTTGCAACCCTCGCCTTGCAGCACCGGTATCTGAAGAACGGAGAAATAACCAGCTGAAACAAAGCGCGTATCTCCGACGACTCTTTCATTCGGATTCCTGGTCCCCTCCGAGATCTTAAACTCCACCGGATACTCGGCCGAATTGCCCGGAATCGTCGATGCGATTGCAGCTGCCTCAACGCCAGGCATGCTCCGGAATCCGTCGAGCGTCCGGTTGATCCGCTGCTGCAGCTTCCCCATATTCGCCGTCTCGTCCCAGCCGCCACTGATGCGTAAACTCAGCACATTCTCCTGGGCAAATCCAGGGTTGACGCGTCTGATCGCTTGAAAACTACGCAACAACAATCCCGCACCAATTAGCAGCGAAACCGCAAGCGAAACCTGGACTCCCATCAGAATTCCATGCCACGGATTGGAAGCCGAGACCTGCGTGCGGCTCGCCTGTGCCAGAGTCTCCGAAAGATTTCCGCGTGTGCCGCGTATCGCCGGAAAAAGTCCGCAGACCAGCGTCGCCGTCACCGCGCACACCAGAGAATAGACCACGATCCGCCAATTCAGGCCAATCTCTTCGATGCGTGGCAGGTCCTTTGAGAACTGTACAAACACGTGCGAAGCAGCCGCCGCAATCAACAGACCAAGCAGCGATCCCGCCAGCGCCAACACAAAAACCTCCGTCAACAACTGGCAGATGATCGCCGATCGCGAAGCCCCCAGCGACGAGCGAATCGATATCTCGTGCTCCCGCTCCGCCGTGCGAGCCATCAGCAACGCGCCAATGTTCATGCACGCAATCAACAACAGCAGAGAAACAGAGCCATACAATACCCACAACGAGCTCCGAATTCCTCCAACCACAACGGACTTCAGTGGCGTCACCGACACCGTCAGATCACCGTCAGACTTCGGGAATTGTTTGGCAAGGTGAGCCTGAACCGTCGCCAAGTCCGCTTGTGCTTCAGCTACAGTAAACCCGGGCTTCAAACGCCCCGTCACGATGTACCACGTCGCGTCGCGATTCTGCGCGTACGGCGCATCGCCCGGCATCGACTCCCAAAGATCGACATCTCGGTCTGGAAAATAAAAAGACGCAGGCAAAACCCCGACGACCGTGGCAGACAGACCCTTCATCGTCTTCCCCACCGCATTCGGATCCGCCCCCAGATGGCTCCGCCAGAACCGGTCGCTCACCAGAACTGCAGATGGTCCGCCGAACTTCTGTTCTTCGCTCGTAAAATCGCGGCCCAGCTCCGGCGTCACTCCCCACACCTGGAGGAATCGGGAAGCAACAAATGCCTCCGTGACCCTCTCCGGCAGTTCACCCGTTCGCAGCGAAACACTCTGCGTGTAATACCCGGTGATGCCCTGAAAGGTCGAGTTATAGCGGTTCCAATCCTCCAGCCGGGCTGGCGCGACGAACGTCTGCGGACTTCTGTTCGTCCGGTCCTCTTGATGCACCTCCATCAACTCGTCGCCATGCGGAAACGACAGCGGCCGCAGAAGGACCGCATCGATAGCAGAAAACACCGCACTATTCGCACCGATCCCCAATGCCAGTGTCAGCACCACCGCCAGTGCAAACGACGGCGACCGACGAATGAACCGCATCGCCGACCGCAGGTTAGCTCGCACTCCATCGACAAAGGCTGAAATATGAACCTCGCGAATCTGCTGCTTCACCTGCTCCTGCCCGCCAAACGCAAGCAGAGCGTGTCTGCGAGCTTCCTCCGGCGACATTCCCTCAGCAACATTTGCCCGAGTCAGCTCCTCGATGTGAAAAGAAATCTCGCGATCAAACCCACTCTCATCCGAAGCATCTTTTTTTCCAGTTGACCAGTTCATTCGGCCTCCCTAGCGAACCGTCTGCAAGATCAGCGCAACAGCCTCCGACAGGCGATTCCAGCTCGCCTCCTCTGCCGCCAACTGTCTGCGCCCCACTGCGGACAGACGATAAAACTTCGCCTGCCTGCCGTTCTCCGACTCTCCCCACTCCGCCTCAAGCCACCCGCGCTTCTCCAGCCGGTGCAGCGCCGGATACAGCGACCCCTGCTGCACCTGCAGCACATCCTTCGAGATCTGCTGGATGCGCTGCGAGATGCCATACCCATGAATAGAACCCAGAGCGACCACCTTCAAAATCAGCAGGTCGAGAGTCCCTTGCAGCAGATCGGTTTTCTTGACCTCGCGCATATTTCTCCTAGGCGTTCTACACATTAGAATGAGCATAGGTAGAATGTCAAGGAGAGCGTCATTTTTCCGCCACGCAATAGGCAGCCTGCAACTTAACTCTTTTTCGCCGCCACCTTCATCCCCGCCGTCTTCATCGACTGCACCAACTGCTCCCAGTCCAGCTCCGTCTGGTTCGCATACGCCTCCGCAAACTCCACCACCGCATCATCGAATCGCGTCGACCTCCCCAGGTACCCCGCGATCATCGAAGAATCTCCTGCCCGTGCATGCCCCCGTGCCAGGATCTCGCCGCACACCGTCGCATACTCCAGCAACCCAGCCGCCTTCAAACTTCCAAGCTCAATCGAAGCCTTGTGATCGTTCAACTGCCGCACCAGGTAGTCCCGACCCTCCAGCGTCGTCCATCCCAGAAATGGATCTGACTGCACCTGCATCGCCCTCTCGCCATCGACCACTCGTCGTCCCTGGTGCTGTCTTGCTTTACGAACCCCCACCCCAACATAGGGCCCATACCCCGACTCCACCTCCTCCTTGATCTGCAGAAACAGCGGATCCTTTGACCCATTCCCCTCCATCAAAACGCAGTAATCCCGCAGTCCCACCGATCCCGTCCCCACCACCTTGAACGCCACATCCACCGGCCGGTACTGCGCCAGAAAATGCCGCCGCTCCGGTTGCAGACTCTCCGCATACTTCGTCAGAGAATCCAGCACCCGCTCGGCGAGTTCACCCTTCACCCGCGTCAACTTCGGCGGCAGTGTCTTAAATACCCGCGTCGGCTCCTCCGCCGCCTCCTCCGGCTTCGTCACCTTCGCCTTCATCGCCTTCTTCGCCTTCTTCGCACTCTTCGCACTCTTCTTTTTGGAAACGGAAGCCTCTCCCTCCACTTCAGTCAACGTCAGCAGCGTGTGCATCGGCGTGGCCCGCTCCGCAATCTGGAAGATCCCCGCCACCGCCCCCATGTTCCGCAGCCGATGCACCTGGTACCGCGCCACCTCCAGCACCGGCATCCGCGCGAACCCGGCCATCGTCGTTCGATAACTCTCCAGAAACATTGCAGCCGAATCGCGACAGGTCAGATTCTTCGCCCCAGCCCCGCGCCCCGCCAGCACCAAACTCGTCGCCATCCGCTTCACATCCCACTCAAACGGCCCAACGATCGTCTCGTCAAAGTCATTGATGTCGAAGACCAGCCGTCCATCCGGTGCGGCAAACGCCCCCAGATTCCGCACATGCGCATCGCCGCATAGCTGATTGCGAATTCCCGTATTCGCGATCAGCGACAGGTCATACGCCATCACCGGTACTGCCCCGCGAAAGTACGCAAACGGCGACACCGCCATCAACTGATTCTTCAACGCCACCAGCGCCGGAACCCGTCCCCGCGTCGAAGCCTCCAGCAACTTCAACGGGCTCTCCCGCCGGTCCTTCGCCTTCCATATCCTGTGTTCCGGACGCCGCATCTGATTGCGGCGTTGCTGCCGTCCAAAAGCAAACCTCTCGTTCGCATCAGCCAACCGTGTCAAAGTCATCGAATCTCCAGAGATGCATTGCCATAAAATAAGCTACGTAAAAAGCACACGCCTTTGGTTTTGTACTCGCGCGCCACAGCTAAACCTTAAGCCTACGCCTGAGCTTCCTCTTCCTCCCGAAAAACTCGCAGGACCATCCTCTGCCATTCCACCGACCCACATCAACCGCCTTGATGTATTCTTGCCCGACAAGCCGCTCCATCTATGATGGCTCCGCGAGGTCCTATGTCCCGTGCTCGAAGCACCGAGTTTTCCAGGGTAGTCCCCTTTCTCGTGCTCGCCGTCACGGTCCTCATCCTCTTCCTCGCCCGCGAGCTTCTCATCCCCTTTGCCTTCGCCCTCACCCTGGCCTTTTTGCTGGCCCCCGCCGTCAGCCGTCTCGAAGCCCGACGCATCCCTCGCGTCGTTGCCGTCGCCCTCACCGGCATCATCGTCTTTATCATCGTCTGCGGAGTCGGATACGTCGTCGCCCGTCAACTCCTCAATGTCGCCCGCAGCCTGCCCGCCTACCGAACCAACATTCAGCACAAATTAGCCTCCGTTCACTCCCCCGCCGAGCAGGTCTTTCAAAAAGCTGGCGCCTCTGTCGGGGACATCCTGGAAGATTTCACTACCAGCGCCGGTACCGCGACTGAGAACCCCCAGCAACCACCCACCCAGCCCCAGCCCGTCCGCGTCATCGACCCCAACCGAACCCAGCTCCAGTCCGCCTCCGAGTCCCTGATGACCTTCCTCCGGCCCATCGGAACCCTCGGCGTCGTCATCGTCTTCACCATCTATCTCCTCATGAAGCGCGAGGATCTCCGCTACCGCATCCTCCTTCTCGCCGGCATGGGCCGCATCAGCATCATGACCCAGGCCCTCCAGGATGCCGCCACCCGCATCAGCCAATACCTTCTCTTCCAGGTCGCGGTCAACGCAGCCTACGGTACCCTCTGGGGCTTCGGTCTCTTCCTCATCCAGGTCCCCAACGCCACCCTCTGGGGAGTCCTCGCCGGCATCCTTCGCATCATTCCCTACGTCGGCACTGCCACCAGCCTCATCCTTCCCCTCATCGTCTCCATCGCAATCTTCCCCTCATGGATTCAGCCCCTCCTCATCATCGGCCTCTTCCTTACGCTCGAAGTCACCTGCACCAACTTCGTCGAACCCTGGCTCTTCAGCTCCCGCACCGGCATCTCCTCACTCGCTCTTCTCGCCATGGCTATCTTCTGGGCGCTGCTCTGGGGATGGCCCGGCCTCATCCTCTCCACGCCCCTCACCGTCTGCATCGTAGTCATGGGCCGCTACGTCCCGCAGCTCGCCTTCCTCCACACCCTCCTCGGCACCGACGCCGAGCTCTCCGCCGAGGCCCTCTTCTACGAGCGCCTCCTCGCCATGGACCAGCGCGAGGCCCACGCCGTCGCCACCCGCTTCCTCGAAAGCAGATCCCTCGTCGAGCTCTACGACTCCGTCCTCATCCCCGCCCTCTCCC
Source organism: uncultured Acidobacteriaceae bacterium (assembly GCA_963791735.1). GTDB lineage: Bacteria > Acidobacteriota > Terriglobia > Terriglobales > Acidobacteriaceae > Edaphobacter. The sequence continues at coordinate 987,404 of CAWBTR010000001.1, forward strand.
TCGTCGAGCAGGACCGCCACCAGGGCAGTCTCGACGACGTCCGCTGCAACTTCTTCTTCCTCAGCATCGGCGAGCTCGTCGCCGAACTAACCGACTACCGCCCCAAAGATGCCCCCGACATCCCCGCTCCCTACCCCTCGAACTCCAGCGAAGATGACTTCGCCGTCATCTGCATCGCCGCCAGCGACCAGGCCGACGAACTCACCGCCCACATGCTCGTCCAGCTCATGGAGCAGGCCCACCACCAGACCCTCCTCCTCTCCGCCGCCACCGTCTCCACCGAGATCCTCGACTCCCTCGCCACCGAAACCAACACTGTCATCTTTATCTCGGCCCTGCCTCCTTTCGCCTTCTCCCAGGCCCGAGCCATCTGTCAGCGCGTCCGCTCCCACCTCCCCCACAACCGCATCATCATCGGTCTCTGGAACCCAACCGAAGACACCGACCAGACCTCCGAACTCACCATCGAACGCTTCGGCAGCGGCAAACCCACCGTCATCGTCAACACCCTGGCCCAGGCCCTCCAGCAGGTCACCCACTGGAGCCAACCCACCAGCAATCCCCACATGCGCAGGTAACCCACAAACAAGAAGGCCCAGACAACCGTTCGCCGCCGAAGCCCCCAGCCCAGGTCCAAAGAAAAACTTGTCATTAGCCGATAAGACCTCCTCCTCAAACGAGCAAAAAAATATGAAAAGCTATTTAGTTCACTTTTGGGAACATCCGATTTTGTTTCGCATTATCTTCGCGTAATTCACAGCGACTCCTTCTATAACAAAAGTATGAGCAAACTATCCGTACTCGAACTCTGCGCCGGCGCGGGGGGACAAGCTCTTGGGTTTGAGTCCGCCGGATATGATCACGCCGGATTAGTCGAATTGGATTCTCACGCTTGTCGAACTCTACGCTTCAACAGGCCCACGTGGGACGTTAGACAGGAAGATTTGAATGCGTTTGATGCCAAAGAATTCCGAGGCGTGGACGTTGTGGCTGCCGGCCTGCCATGCCCTCCTTTTTCAAAAGCGGGCAAACAACTTGGGAGCGCAGATGAACGGAATCTCTTTCCCGCCGCACTTAGAATCATTGGGCAGGTACAACCTCGTGCCGTGGTCATTGAAAACGTTCGCGGCATTTTGGATGCTGTTTTTGAGGACTACCGTAGGTACATCGCTACTCAATTGCCAGGCTATTGGACAGACTGGCACCTCCTGAACGCGTCGGATTACGGCGTATCCCAGCTACGGCCTAGGGTGAATTTCGTCGCGATCAGAAGGGGACTAGAGCATGGTTTCCGTTGGCCAGATCCTATCGAGGGTAAACCTTCTACAGTTGGAGAACTGCTATATGACCTGATGGCCGTTAATGGATGGAGAGGAGCAGCAAGATGGCGCGACAATGCTTCTGAGATCGCTCCAACCTTGGTAGGCGGGAGCAAGAAACATGGTGGCCCCGATCTTGGCCCAACGCGGGCACGCCGCGCGTGGGCAGTCCTTGGAGTAAATGGAAGCACGCTGGCTGAAGAAGCTCCCGATAGAAATTTCAATGAAATGCCAAGGCTAACTGTCCGTATGGCTGCACGCATACAAGGATTTCCTGATGATTGGCAATTTGTTGGAGGGAAGACCGCAGCCTACAGACAAGTTGGCAATGCATTTCCGCCCCCAGTTGCCTATGCGGTAGCGACAGAATTACGCAAATGTCTTGAGGGCAAAGCACGCATAAGACTCGCTAGCTAGGCCGCAACGTACTTCCTTCTATCCTTACTCGCCGACCGCCTTTGGAACTGACATAAACTCATCTCGCTTGCATGGCGGCAGACCTGCGTCTGCTATTAACTTCCTATGCTTCTTGCGCAGGCCTGACAGAATGTAAATTCCCTCAAGACCAAGCTGATCCCTAGCTCCCCCGTTCTTACGAAGACGCTTCATAGGGTCATCTTGTTGGGCGAGCGCGACTATGATTTTCCTGGATATTGGTCTCTTCTGATACAAGCGAAACAGCATTGCCACCCGATCCGTCCCGCCACGCGGACTCACGATTGCCCGCCGATGCTCTGGTTCGAGGCCGAGCCAAAAATTGGGAGGATACGGGGCGTCTCTCAAAAGCCAGTGTGCATTCGTTAGTTGCGCTTTCTTGATAGTCGTCTTTTGATCCCTATTCCGCCCGGCGTTTAGTATCTCGGCGCGAATAAAGATCAACCCAAACGAACAAATCGCCTTGGCCTCGTTAGTGCTGATAAGTATGCAAACATGGCCGACCGCTTCATTCGGGATAGTCCATGAAGGCCCTATCGTATTTTTTACGTCCACCTCTACCCCGTCGATAAGTAGATCCATTTCTTCGCCGAACTCGAGTCCCAGAGCATTGCGGAGAAGTATCTCAATCTTTGTGCCGAGGTAGGTTTTCTCGGTTGATTGAATCTCATCCAATGTGAAGCGCTTAGATCGTGCAGGGTCGATAACTTCGTCGATGGCTTGACGAAGCAATGCTGGAATATCTTCCTCGAACTTCGCTTTACCTCCAGCACCCGCGTAAATAGCACGCTCCAAACGCGTAAGAAGCGCATAGTCGCAATGAGATTCTGCAAGCCGCAGAGGAAAAAGAATTGTCATCGCCTAGAAGTATCTCATTCCTGATAAGATTTGCCCTCCAGTCACGATGACTGACCTCGACATCTAAATAAATAATGGTGGATCAACTAAGCCCGAAACGCCGGTCAGACAACATGCGGCAGATTCAGAACAAGAACACCAAGCCTGAACTGATCGTTCGGCGAATCGTGACTAAACTAGGATACCGATATCGTCTACATGTTAAGACCCTTCCCGGCAGACCTGACCTCACGTTCAGGCGCATTAGGCGGGTGATATTTGTACACGGCTGTTTTTGGCATCAGCATAAAGGTTGCCGAGAGGGCCGAGTCCCACAATCCAGGACCGAGTACTGGATTCCCAAACTCTTACGCAATGTCGAGCGCGACAGATCGCATCTTGCAAACCTTTCCGCAGCAGGTTGGCAAGTGCTCATCATTTGGGAGTGCGAACTGAATGATTCTGGCTTATCCGAACGAATTAAAGTCTTTCCTAAGCGTCGGCACATCGACAACTTGAGGGCGCGATTTCAGCCGTGCCAAAGGCGCTACCGCTCTGCCAAAGGCCGGAGTGAAGGCGCAGCCGCAACGACTGAATCGCTTTCCTCAGCACAGCTCCGACATCTCACTCCGTCAGGAATACCCGAAGCACCAACTCAAATCCCATCAAACAATCCTCGCTGCCCCGGCTCCTCAACCGTTTCTTTCTTCTCCACCACCAGCGGATCCACCACCATCTCCTCCTCCCCCAAAATCCTTAGCAGATGAACCGGCGGCCTCTCACTCTCAGCCAGCCACTCCCCATACTCCCGAGGCTCCAGGATCACCGGCTGCCGGTCGTGAATCTCCCCCATCTTCCCGTTCGCATCGCTCGTGACAATCGAAAACGTATCCTCCCATTGCTCCGTCTTCGGATTCATCCACGGCGACCACACCCCCGCCATCCCAAACACCGGACGCCCCTTCACCGACAGCTTGTACTTCGGCCTCGGCTCCTTCTCCGTCTTCCTCCACTCAAAAAACGAGCTCGCCGGAACAATGCACCGCCGCTCCCTGAACATAGCCCCCCAGAAATTCGAACCCGCGATACCCTCCGACCTCGCATTGAACAACAACCGGTCCGGCAGCTTGAATCCCCACCGCATCAACCCAATCTCCCGCTCCCCATCCCTCACATAAACCACCGGCTGAATCGACCCCGGACTGCACTCCACCCCCACACCGAAGTAAAGATCCTCCAAGCTCCACCCTGACGTGAAACGCCTCCGCGATCTTCTGCTTCTGCCCCGCCTCATACCGTCCGCACATCAGCTGACCCGGCACGCCAAAGAGAGTAAGAAAAACATAACGGCAGCCTATCACCACCAACCGGACTGTCTTGGAATTCGGTTCTTGACGGCTCGGTGGTCGACAATCTACCATCGCGTCTGTCGAGGGTCGAATGTCTTCTATCAAGAAACGGACACAACAGCGAACAAGCGTTCTCCAGGGCACATTGGACATGCTCATTCTTCGGACGCTTCTGTACGGTCCTGCGCACGGGCATCAGATAGGCAAACACATTCAGCGAACCACAAACGACTTGCTTCAGATGCAGCATGGCTCGCTCTATCCCGCTCTGCATCGGCTTGAGCGTCGAGAGTGGGTCACCTCCAAGTGGGAGACAGCTCCGGATCGCAATCGGGAGTTCAAGTATTACCGACTGACAGACAAAGGCAGAAAGCAACTCGTGGTCGAGGAATCGCAGTGGAAACAGATGGCCGAAGCAGTTGCGCGCGTCATGTGGCCTGCGGCTGAGGAGAGTTGAGGATGAAATGGTGGCAGATTCGGAAACGCGATGCGGACCTCGAGCGAGAGCTGCAGTCCGACCTCGAACTGGAAGAAGAGGAGCAGCGCGCGAACGGTCTGTCAGCGGAAGAAGCTCGTCACGCGGCCCGGCGCTCCTTCGGCAATACGACGCTCATCCGGGAACACATCCACGAGGCATGGGGCTGGGCGCCGGTCGAACGACTCCTACAGGACGCTCGTTACGCAATGCGACAACTATGGAGGTCTCCGGGATTCAGCATCGTCGCGGTGATGACGCTCGCACTTGGCATCGGCGCGACAACGGCGATTTTCACGCTCGTTTATGACGTGATGCTGCGTCCTCTGCCATTCGCGCAGCCGGGCCGGATTGTGAACATCAAAGAGAAAGTTGCGGAATGGAGCGACCTCTATCCGACCCTGCCGGTAAGCGCAAATCACTTCACTTTCTGGCAACAGCACAACCGCAGCTTCGACTCGATGGCGGTCATGCAGCAAGGTTCCGTGCCACTCGGAGCCAGCGGGCGCCCTCTACAAGTCGAGGCGCTGTCGGCCACGCCCGGAATCTTCTCGGTTCTCCAGGTGCAGCCGGAACTGGGGCGGGAATTCACAGTTGATGAAGCGCAGCCGGGGCATGAGCATGTTGCGATCCTCACGTATGACTTGTGGCGTGAGCATTTCGGTGGCGATTCCGGCATTCTGAGTAAGACCATTTCGCTGAATGGGTTTCCTTACTCAGTCATTGGAGTGATGCCGCAATCTTTCCACATGCCTTCGATACAGACGATGTCTACCATTGGAAGTACCAACCGCGAGCTTCCCATTGGGATCCTGGTACCGCTGGCCTTCTCGAAGGATCGGCTTGCCGAAGAGATGGGCGATCTGAATTACTTCGGACTCGCGCGGCTGAAGGCCGGAACATCGATTGCGGTGGCGAACGCGGAGCTGAATGCGCTCCAGCACACAATCTCCGCGAATCTGCCTGCGGATGTGAAAGCGACTCTCTCTGCTGAGATCACGCCTTTCCAGGAAAAGCTGGTTGGAAACAACCGCAAGCCGCTGATGATCCTGCTAGGCGCTGTTGTGGGCTTGCTGCTGGTGGGTTGTGTGAACGTCACGAATCTGCTGCTTTCTCGCGCGGTCAGCCAGAAGCGGCAAATGGCGGTGGCAGCCGCATTGGGTGCAAGCCGTGCTGAGTTGGTTCGTATGGCGATTCGTGAAACCGCTGTGCTCGCCGTGCTGGGAGGCGGACTGGGTGTTCTGCTGGCAGCGGGTATTGTTCCCGGCATGCAACGGTATCTGCCGCCGGCGCTCGATTTTCGCGGCCCTCTGCATCTGGACTGGGCTGGCGTAGGATGTGCGTTGCTTCTGGCTGTACTTGTAACCTTGGCGGCGGGAGCAACGCCGGCGTTCATGGTCTCCCGCACAGCTCCGCAGGAAGTTCTGCACAGTGATTCGCGATTGACCAGCGAATCATCTGGGAGCCGACGTGCTCGTCGCATTTTGGTGGCAATTGAAGCCGCAGTGAGCGTCGCTCTGGTACTGATGACCGGACTGTTGACCGCAAGCCTGGTAAAGCTGATGGCTGTAGACCGTGGATTCACCACTGAGCGAACCATTACAGCCACGGTCGACCTGCCTTCGGAGTCGTATCACGATGACCAGAAGCGCGCAGCGTTTTACCGCGAGGTCCTCGAACACATGAACAGTCTGCCCGGAGTGGAACATGCGGCCTTTACGAGTGTGCTTCCGCTGACGGGAGACAGTTGGGGAGATTCGGCACGAGTTACGGGAGATAATCGACCGTTTACGCAACTGCCGCTTGAGAGCTTTCGTTCGGTCAGCCCCCAATATTTCTCGGCAATCGGTCTCCCGCTCGCCGCTGGAAAGGTCTTCAGCGAGGGTGATTGGGGCAAGAATCTAGCTCTGGTTTCGCAGAAAACGGCGAAGTCGTTGTGGCCGGGGAAAGACCCCCTTGGGCAGCAATTCAGCCGGGGTGATCCGGCGAAGCCGTTTACAGTCGTGGGTGTGGTAGCGGATGCGCGGACAATCTCCCTGTCGAAACCTGACCCGATGTTGATTTATGTTCCGTACTGGTATCGCGTCGAGCCAATGGCTGGGCTGGTGGTCAGGACGCATCAGGATCCTTCTGAGATGGCGGATCTGATCCGGCAAACCATCTGGAGTGTCGATCCCGGTGTACCGGTTCCGACAGTGCGTGCGCTGGGTGGCATGGTTGCAGATTCGGTAGCAAACCAGCGTTTCGAGATGGACCTTTTGCTCGTCTTCGCCGCGAGCGCGCTGTTTCTTGCTGGATTAGGCGTCTATGGTGTTCTCACCTATTCGGTTACGCAGCGCTATCGCGAAATGGGATTGCGCCTGGCACTTGGAGCGCAGCGGACAAATGTATATTGGCTCGTTCTACGCGATGGACTACTGCCGGTTGCAATCGGCGCAGTTGCGGGAATTGCCGTAGCGTTCGGATCGGCGCGTGTGGTGAGCAGTCTGCTTTTCGAGGTGAGCCCGTATGATCCGGTGCTAAGTGCTGGCGCGGTTGGCGTGCTGCTTGCGGTAGGCACAGCTGCATGCCTGCTGCCGGCCCGCCGCGCCGCAGCAGTAGAGCCGATGCAGGCCCTGCGAACGGAATAAATAACCGCTCCCAGAATCTGGCGAAAACCAGCCTCGCCTGACGCACAATCGGCCAATGAGCTCATCGAGAAACCGCTAGTGGGACAGTTTGAAACTCTGGAGCAACTAAAGTTACCTATAACGTCGTTTTCCGGGAACTACGAAGCCCACCGAGATCGCTGGTCGGCACAATTGTTTGCGAGTAGCCAACAATTTGTCCGGAGTGATTCTGCTTGGGTGGTGAACTGTGGCGTCGAGCCGGAGAGCCCGCAAGAGGTAGACTGCTGAGCAATGCCTCTGACCGCAAACTCTCGACTCGGCCCATACGAGATCAAGTCGCTGCTCGGGGTCGGCGGCATGGGCGAGGTCTATCGTGCCCACGATTCCCGCCTCAACCGGGACGTCGCCATCAAAGTCCTCCGAGAAGAGGGTGCTTCCAGTCCCGAGCGCCGAGTGCGTTTTGAACGGGAGGCGCGAGCGGTGGCAGCGTTGAACCACCCCAATATCGTCGCCGTCTACGACTTCGGTGTTGAGGGTGACAAGCAGTTCATTGTGAGCGAGCTGGTTGAAGGCGAGTCACTGCGTTCGCTGCTCGCCAAGCCGGTTCCGGTCCGCAAGCTGGTGGAGATTGCAGCGCAGGTTGTCGATGGGTTGGCTGCCGCACATGCCGCCAGGGTAGTCCACCGGGACCTGAAGCCCGAGAACATCGTGATTGGCAAAGACGGCCGGGTGAAGGTCCTGGACTTCGGCCTGTCACGGCACGCGTCTCCGGATCGGCCGGCAGGGACGGGAAGCGATACAGAGGAGACTTTAGCTCCCGATGTTGATGCGATCAGGAACCTGACCGAAGAGGGCACGGTGATTGGGACGGCCAGCTACATGAGCCCTGAGCAGGCAACCGGCAGAGTGGTGGACTATCGCTCGGACCAGTTTTCATTTGGGCTGGTGCTGCATGAGATGGCCACGGGTAAACAGACCTTCGCGCGGGGCAGCAGAGTAGAGACGATGGCTGCCATTGTTCGCGACGAGCCTCCTGCGATCGAGGAGAAGATACCTGCGCCACTCAGGTGGATCATCGACCGCTGCCTGCAGAAGGAGCCGGAGCAACGCTATGAGTCGACTCGCGATCTCTCTCAGGACCTGAAAAACCTGCGGGAGCATCTCTCTGAGTCGTATACGAGCGGAACATTCACTCCGGTGACCACGCAATCGAAGGCCAATCACTGGGGACTGATTGCAGTATGCGCAGGTTGCGTGGTTCTTACCGGATTGCTGGGCTATCTACTCAGGCCGGTCGGGCAGGACATTGGGAACTACCGTTACACGCGCATCGCAAGCGACGCGGGCGGTGGCGGAGCCTGGTCTCCCGATGGGAGGGCGGTGGCATATCCGGTTAAGGTAAACGGTGTATATCAGGTGTTTCTGCGCTATCTCAACTCGCCGAATTCGGTTCAGTTGACCCACGAGAAGCGCAATATGTGGCCGTTAGGATGGTCGAGCGACAGGAGCCACCTCATCGTAATTGAGCGTACGGACGCGCGCTACCTTAAGCTCTATTCGATCGCAACAGTGGGCGGCGAACCTGAGTTCATCATGGACACCGAGTGCGAGGACTGCGACCTGTCACACGACGGCAAGGTATTTGCGACGTTGATGAAAGGTAAGGACAACTCTTACAACGTCGAAGTGTCCGACCCGCTAGGATCGCCACTCAGGCCGTACATGCCCACTCCCTTCGCGAGTAAAAATGCCGTAGGTGCCAACCTTTGCTTCTCTCAGGATGGAAGATCGATCTTGCTTTATCGCATTGGAGACAGCTACCAAGCTGAGGTCTGGCTGCTGCCCTACCCTGCTGGAGGGAAACCTCCGCGGCGCATTCTCCAGAGGCTTCCTGACTCCTCCATATTTATGAGGTTCTCCTGGATGCCGGACAATCGACACATTGTGGTTTCGCGGCCGATGAACGATGAAGGTGCGACCAACCTTTGGATCGCAGACATAGAATCGAACGCACTGACTCCGTTGACGAAAAGCACTGTCAGCGAAAGCGCTCCAGTAGTCTCTCCTGACGGTAAGAGTCTTCTCTTTAGTCAATACCATCAAGGAGAGAAAGTAGTCTCGGTTTCGGTACAGGATGGTTCGGCGCAGACGCTCGTCGACACTGGTGCTGTTGACACGATGCCCACCTGGGCCGCGAATCAGGCGAAGTTGGCCTGGGAGACGGATCGGAATGGCCCGTTTGAGATATGGATTCGCCTGCCCGACGGCTCCGAACGGTCGGTCGTGACTGCGGCGGACTTTCCTGCCGGCGCCGAAAAATGGTACCCGCACCCCGCCCTTTCTCCGAATGGCGACCAGCTCATCTACATGAGTTTCGATCGTCAGAGAACTCCGCGCCTATGGATCTCCTCTCTCTCTGGTGGCCCTCCGGTTCGGGTCACCAACTCCGAGTCCGGCTCGGAACACGGAGGCACATGGTCGCCTGATGGCAGCCATTTCGTTTATCGGCAAACTGAAGCTGGTACAGACTCACTGATGATGGTCAAGACCAACGGTGGTGCCAAGCCCACTTTGTTGAAGGAAAAAGTGAAGGAATATCTCCCAGATTGGTCAAGGGACGGCGCCTGGATCACTTACCGCGATGACAAGGGTTGGAACCTGATCTCGCCCGACGGCAAGAACACGAAGTTCCTCGGCAAGATCGAAACTGCCTACCTGGCCTTTTCCAAGGATGGGAAGCTGCTCTATGGAATAGAGACCGGCGAGACCGATCAGAACCGCGCCACGCTGTTTTCTCTCGACCCAGCGACCCTCCAACAGAAGGTCATCAAAGAGCTGGGCAAGGACCTTCGACCGACAGATAACTTGACCGCTCGCTTCAGCATGAGCCCAGACGGCAAGAGCTTTGTCTACTCCACCAGCACTGGTCGCACCGATCTTTGGATGCTGCAGGGCTACCGGCAGCCCGGTTGGTTCGATCGATTCTCGGGCGGTCTCAAGTAAGGGAGAATTCAATCCTCTCTCGTTGCGCAGCCTGTTTGGCCAGCGTTGCGCTCGAGTGAGGCTCGACTAATCAATCCCGTTCTGCCTGCAAAGTCGGGTTTTCGGCAATTTCAGTCATTCACTCCAAACTGGCGTTCTACCGAGAAACCGCAGAACATTCTCATGGCAAAAAAACTTATCGCACTTCAATGCGCCCATCTCCCATCACCACTCTGCCGAAGGCCGGAGTGAAGGCGTAGCCGCAACGACTGAATTGGCTTTCTTTAGGCCCAGCGAAGATCTCGGTGCCACTCCCCCAAACCAGTCTTATCCGCGCAATCCGCGGTCGGCAGCAACCCGCTCCAGCATCGCGAGCACCGTCACCCCCAGCACCGGATGCACCCAATCCGGCGCGATCTCCGCCAGCGGCTCCAGCACAAACCGCCTCTCCTGCATCTCCGGATGCGGCAACGTCAACTCCTCCGTCTCCATCACGACATCCCCATACAACAACAGATCAAGATCGATCACGCGCGGCCCCTTCGCCACAGCCCCCTCCCGCTCCCGCCCCATAGCCCGCTCCACCCCGAGCAGCTCCCGCATCAACGCCACCGGCTCCAACTCCGTCTCGAGCACCAGCGCCCCATTCAAAAACCTCGGCTGCTCCAGAAACCCCACCGGCTCCGTATCGAAAAACGACGACACCGCCCGCACCTCACCCAGCCCCCCGACCCGCCTCACCGCCTCCCGCAGGTTCGCCTCGCGGTCCCCAAACCTCGAATCCAGATTCGACCCCAGCGCGATCGCCGCCAGCTCCTTCATTCGATAATCGCCCACATGCGATCAGAACCCACCACATCAATCACCACGGATAACGCACCAATTCACCACGAAAAAACCACCCAAATGCATCAAAAACCACCACAAATTACGACACAGTCGCCGGTTGAAGGTGCCCCATCACCATCTCAGGCTCCGCCACTTCATCGTACCCATGGGCCAGTTCCCAGGCCGACCGGTCCCGCATAAGTCGTTGCACAAGAGCAGTATGCATCGCATGCCCCGCCCTCTCCGCCACCACCCGGCCCTGAATCCTGCGCCCCGCCAGCGCCAAATCCCCAATTAAATCCAAAACCTTATGCCGAACAAACTCATCCTCAAACCGAAGTGGCCCATTTTCAACACGTTGCCGCGAAAAAATAATTGCGCAATGCGGCGTAGCCCCACGGATCAGCCCCATATCCCGCAACATTGCCTCATCCTCTTTAAACCCGAAAGTCCGCGCCGGAGCAATCAAATTCACATAATCTCCAGTCGCAAGATTCCCTGTAAACCGTTCCATTCCAATAGGTTGCGGGAAGTCGATCGTGTACTGTATCCGATATCCGGATCCCGGATAAACCCCAATAAACTTGGATCCCTCCCGAACCTCAACCTCTTTCAAAATCTTCAGATACTCCCGTTTCCGCCTCTGCTGTTTCAGCCCAACTGATTGAAAAGCCTGCGACATACGGCAGCGCGCTCCCATCCAGGATCGGCACCTCAAGGTTGTCCACCTCAACAATCACATTATCCACACCATACCCAATTAAAGCGGACAAAAGGTGCTCAGTCGTTGAAATCAAAACACTTTGCCGCATCAGGCTGGTCGCATAACTGACCTTAGCCACATTGCGCCCCACCGCCGCAATCTCAAAGTTGTCTAAGTCTGTGCGTCTAAAGACGATACCCGATCCAGCCGGTGCCGGAACCAATCGCATCGAGACCGGTGCACCGCTATGCAAGCCGATACCACTGAACTCTATTTCCGACCGAATTGTCCGCTCAAAATGAGCTTCCAAGGCCACGAAAAGAAGTCCTCCAATAAAGCCATCGACAAGCTTACAGCCGATCGGTAAACCATGAGTGTGTCAAATTCGCCACAAATTTTGCTTGGACTGACCACTTTTTCCTCGACATAGCTGGAACTAATTCATTTGACTGCTATAACATCCGTCTATGGACTCGAAAACGATCTTCCATTACGTCAAGAAAAAAGAGGGATGGATTCGTGACGCCCTCCACGAGTTTGTGCAGCAAGAATCGCCAAGTGAAGACCGGCAAGCGGTTAACGCAGCGACGGCTCTGGCCGAACACTGGGCTCGAGAACAGGCAGCTCGCGTCAAGCGCCACAAGCAACATGAATTTGGCGATGTACTCGAATTAGGTTTCGGGCCAGCACGCTCGAAGCAAAAACCGGTTCTTCTGCTCGGACACCTGGACACAGTCTGGCCGATCGGGACGCTGAAGAAGATGCCATGGCGCGACTTTGACGGCCGCTACTGGGGCCCCGGAGTCCTCGACATGAAGGCCGGAGTTGTGATGGCTTTGGCGGCGCTTAACACATTGCGAGAGATGAAGTTAGCTCGCCCAGTGACGCTGCTGTTGAATAGTGAAGAAGAGGTCGGAAGCCCAGTTTCCCGGGAAATTACGGAGCAGCTCGCGCTGGAGTCGGCAGCAGTATTTGTTCTCGAACCGGCCCAGGGGCTCGCCTACAAAACCGCCCGCAAAGGCGTTGGGCATTATTATGTGCAGGTTACAGGCGTTGGAGCACACAGTGGAGTTGACTTTGAACGTGGACATTCAGCGGTTCTGGAGCTGGCAAAGTTGGTCCAAACCATCTCCGGCTTTACAGATTTAGCGCGAAAATTGACGGTAAATTGTGGTGTTATCGCTGGTGGAACGCGGTCGAATGTGGTCGCTTCGCAGGCCTCTGCCGAGGTCGATGTCCGAATCGCGAAGGCTAGCGACGCCGCGTATGTGGAAAAGCTGTTTCGCAGCCTCAAGGTCTCCGATCCACACTGCAAACTGACGATCACCGGCGGCATCAATCGTCCGCCGATGGAGCGCAAGGCAGGAACGATTGCCTTGTTCAAAAGAGCGCGCGCCATCGCGGCGGAACTCGGATTTACCCTGGAGGAAGCTGCGACAGGCGGCGGCTCCGATGGCAATTTCACTGCTGCGCTCGGTGTGCCAACGCTTGACGGAATGGGCGCGGTCGGCGATGGCGCTCACGCCGCGCACGAGTCGGTCGTCATCGAGCATCTGGTTCCACGGACCGCTCTGCTGGCAGCGATGATCGCCAGCGTGGAGTAAACCGGACCGTTACAACACCAGGCCTATCCGACTTGGTCTATGGTTCTTCGACCTCGGACACAGTTTGAGCCTCAGCCAGGAGAGCGATCGTACGCGCAATCGGAAGGCCGACGACGTTGAAGTAGCAGCCCTCGATGCGGGGAATCCACCGGGCCGCGTATCCCTGAATGGCGTATGCCCCGGCCTTGTCCAGTGGTTCGCCACTAGCGATGTACTGCGCTATCTCCGCGTCACTGATCTGGTTGAACGTGACCTGTGTGATCTCCACATCCCGAACGGTCTTGCCGGCTGTAACAGCGGCAAGGCCTGTAAGAACGGCGTGGGTGCGTCCGCGCAGCAGCTCAAGCATGCGGCGCGCGTCGGTGGCATTGGTGGGCTTGCCCAGGATGTTGCCGTCGCAGACGACGCAGGTGTCGGCTCCCAGAACGATGAGCGGGTTCTCCGCTGCGTCCGACGATCTGTGGGCGTTCCAGATTGCCTGAGCCTTCTCTTCGGCGAGTCGTTGGACATAAGCGGCCGCAGCTTCGTTCGGCAGGAGATCTTCATTGATGTCGGCGGCGGCAACAGTGAAGGCGAGACCGGCCTGCGAGAGAAGTTCGTGGCGGCGAGGCGAAGCAGAAGCCAGGATAAGGATCACACTCTGAGAGTAGCTGGCAGAGCCAGTCATTGGGCAAAGTGGCCGTGGCTGGTTCGTGGCATACGCATGCCCGGGCTATCCCTTGAGGTCTTCGACGGAGACATGCGCCTGCATGACGTGTCTGGAGCCGGGGGCCAGCGTGATAGCGTTCACCGCGGCGTTCACCGTCTCGATGGCGATGAACTCATGCCACTCGGTTGGATCGAGATCAGACAGCTTCGAGCGCGCCCGACTCCCACGGGTTCCATACAACAGTGGTGTTGGAGCCGGTCTTGGCCACGGTGATGCGCGCGCTTGTTGGCGGCATCGTGCAGGATGCAGGTGCCGGCGGTGTTCTGGTAGACGCGATCTGTAGGGCCAGTGATTGTGATCGCACCTTGTTGCTGCGTCGCGCGCAGGTTGTCGTTCTTGTCGAGATAGGTCACGCCCTCCAAGCCGTTAACGGTGATCTCATGGATGTCCGCGACGGCGTAGTAGGTATGGAGCGCCTCCTCGAAGAGCAGCGGTGTCGTGGCGTCGTTGGCGACGGTCAGCTGCATGGTAAGGGTGCGGCCGATAGTGAGTTGATAGGCAAGCCGGAAGTTGTCGTAGCCAAGGCTGCGGCTCATCTCAGTTGGTCCCAGCGTAAAAGTCAGATGCAGATCATCACCGGCCAGCGCAGCGAAGGCGAGGGTCCAGTCCTGAATACGGGCGAAACCGTGCGACGGCCCTGCCTTGCCATCGTGCCGCGTCGCGAACCACGGAAAGGCAATCGGAACACCACCGCGAATCGGCTTGCCAGCCGCAAATTCGCTTTTGCGGCTAAGGAAGATCGCCGGCTGCTGCCCCTTTGCCTGCCACGCGGTGAGATGTGCGCCCTGCAAATAAACAGTCGCAGAGGCATACGGCGTGGTGATCCCGGCGTAGATGAGACCGCTGGGCGTGGCATGAAAGGCGAGGACGCCGGGGAGGCCGAAGTGTTCGTTGAGCTGGGTAATATCCAAGGTCTTGTCTCCGCTATTGCTGAGTTCCAGTGTATGCGGAACGCCGCATCATTACTTTGACGGGAGTTGCGGCGGCGCCTTCATCAGATCGACAAAAAGCTTATTGAATCGTGGCAGATCAAGGTCAGTCTGGACATGGACAAGCTGAAGATCAAGCGCTGGTTTGTTAGCCTCCGACCACGAGAGCGTGTCACCATAGGATGGCCCATGACTCAGGTTCACGTCGATGTAGAGTCCCTCTTCTTTTGTAATGATCGCTGGATCGAGCCACGCCGCGGCAGCCAGCTCATCCCAACAGTAAGAAAAATTTCTGGTGTAGTCGACAAGATACTTTGCCGCGGGGTTCGCCGATTGAGCAATCTCGTCGAGCATCGCCCGCGTAAAACCCGTCTTGATGGAGATATCGACAGTCGTAAGGTCGATGCGCGGCCAGTGTGCGCGCAGCACAATGTGCACCGCCTCGGGATCGAACCAGAAATTGAACTCGTGTCGCGGATTGGTTGCGAACTCCGGATCCTTCGTCTGCGGATTTAGACTGCCGCCCATGATGACGATGCCCTGGGTCATCTCGGCGAAGTGCGGATCGATCGAGATCGCCAGCGCAATATTCGTTAGTGGTCCTGCGGCGTAGATCGTTACCTGATGCGGATGCGCGTGGACTTGCCGAATCAAAAAGTGCGCCGCATCTTCCTCAGCTGGCTTCAGCGTTGGCTTACCCTCGACCATCTTCGGAATAACATACGGGCCGTGGTAGGGCTCTTGGCCGGGCTTCTCGCCAACGCCGCCCCACGCTCCATACCAGGCATAGCCGCCATACAGCTGCCGTTGAATCTTGCCCTCCTGCTCGGAGCGCACGAGCGGAAAGATCGCTCCCGGAACGACGGGCACGTCGGGCCGGTGGATCAGCTCCAGCATACGCAGTGTGTGCTGTGTCTCTTCTGGTTCCCACCCATCGCCGCTGACGATCGTAATGCCCAGCACCTCGGCCTGTGACGATTGCAGCAGCAACATCATCGCCATCTGGTCGGTGCCTCCGGGGCCAGCGCCGTCCTGGTCGATGATTACCATGCGCCTGGCCTGGGCGCTTCCAGCCACAGAGGCCAGGGTAATGACAAGGAAGAAGCACAGCAGAGTGATTCGTCGGATCATGATTAGGACAGAGTAGCAGCGATCGGAGACGGATTCATTAGGTCAGAAAATATACCCGCTGCCTTTATGCTTAAGCCACCATGCACCGAATCCCCCTTCGCCTGTTCCTCTTCGTTGCGCTTCTATTTTCCGCCGGTCACGCCGCGTCTGCGATCGAAGTGAAGGTCTCGGCTCAGGCTCTCGAGCGCACGCTTCAGACACAGCTCTTCAATGGTCCGCAGGGGCGCTATTACATCCGTGGCGATGCCCACTCGCCGTGTTATGTCTACGCCGAGTCGCCGCGTGTGACCTTCGTGCAGGATCGCATCGTTGTCCACGTTCATGCCAAAGCAAAGCTCGGCACGGCCGTTCGTGGAGCCTGTATCGGCGTCTCGCTTACCACAAACACCGATGTCTCGCTGATCCCGGAGGCCGAAGAGGAGAGCGTCGGATTTCGCGATGCGCGCATCGAACGCCTCAGCGAGTCGAAAGAATTGAACTTCCTGCTGGAACCATTTTTGAGCCATCAGCTACCCGCACAGATGAAGGTGAACGCTGCAGTCCTGATGCGTCAACTGCTCAGCCGCTCCACCGAGACAACCGGTTACGCGCTTTCACTCAACTCCCTGAAGTTGCATTCCCTGCTGGTTGAAGGAGACTCGCTCGTGATGGACGCCGACGCGACCCTGAAGGTCGATTGATAAAAGTACCGGCGCTATTGCGGAGTCGTCGGTACCGGCAGAGGACGCCTAGCCTCAGGCGATCCTGGAAACGCTGCTGAAGGCGCTCCTGTAACCGGCGCAGGCTGCGTCTCCGGTGTGGCCGGAACCGCCCCTGGAATCGCATCGGCAGTCCTGGTTACAGGCTCTCCCGGCACAATCTCAACCGTGGCATCCTTCGGCGCCTTGAAGCGTCCGTCCGTCAGGTAAGCCACCACGAGGCCCGCAGCAACCTCCGGAGTGAGCACAGCCAGCGGCAACACATATTTCTTCGACTTCACTACCGACTCCATCACGCCGTCGATGGGATGGCTGCGTTTGATGCTGCCTGGTACCTGCGGAATCATGAAGGTGGAGAACGTGAGCTCGGGATGGTGATCGGCGTACTTCGTCAGTGAGCGAGCCACCTGCTTCGGCGTCGTAATACCCAGGTCGACGAAGTAGTTCCGATGCACGCTGTGGGGATAGTAGACATTCAAGAGAGTCCGCGAAAAATCGGCACAGTTGTGAAACAGCAGGTTGAAGTGACCCTCGTTCCGGCTGTCGTTGAACTTGTTCATGAACTCTTCGTCTTCTTCAAGGGTCGTCTGAATCTGGAAGCCATAGATTCTGCGGTCGTACGACGCGCCTATCAGTTGCGTCCATTCGCCACCCGGGGCCGCACCTGCCTTTTTGCCCTCGGGAACGTCCGGCGCATACGCCAGCAGATGATTGCGCCGGTACCGGTCGCGCAGGCTGGCCTCGAGCTCTGCGTCCGCCGTCGCAGGAACATTCTCTACGCGCTCCACTGCATAGAGGTAGGGGACAAGTGGAATGGCGAGCCAATCGTACCCGTCGATCTTGTGGTACCGGCTGATGACCGCCCCAGGCTCACCCGGACGACATGGACGCAGCCGCGTTGGGGACTCCGCACAGACATGGTTCAGATAGATCGCGGCGTGGCCTGTCGGATTGAAGGCTCCGAACTGCGCATAAGGTTCCTCCATCAACAGAGCCGCATCGGCCCGTGCCCGCAGTCCTCCCATCGCCGACACCAGTACCGCAAACGCCGTCAAAGCGACGCGTATCTTCTTCATCCGAACCTTTCCCAGCCGGACACTCGACAGGACTCTTCTGAGGTCGGCATCTCGTTAAACGTGAACACGTATCGCTGCAGACATGTCGCGCAATTTTGCACAGTTGCCTGAGGGGCCAAGGTCAGGTACGACAAAAGAGCGCCCGCCAGTTAGATGGCGACGACCGTGCCGCGGTTGGTTCGGTAATTGGTTTGGAAAGAGTTAGAAGGAGAGGCGCGCTCCGAACTGGAACTGCCGCGGATCATACGATGCTGTCGGGGTACCGGCCGCGGTGTAGAGAAGATTTACGTCCAGCGTGTTGTTCTTATTAATAATGTTGAAGATGTCCATGGTCACCTGAAGACCGATCTCGTGCGAGAACGTGAAGGAGCGGGCGACGCGCATGTCGGTGAAGACCGTGTAGGGCTTGACGCCGACATTGCGGCCCAGGTCTCCGGCGTAGTAACTGCTGGCGGGGCCGGCGGTCGCCGGCGCGTCGATGTAGCAGGGAAGGTTGAAGGCCCCGGTCGGCGAATACTTCGAGAGCACGGGAGCATTGCCGCAACCTGTGAGGCCGCTTGTGGGCGCGACTACGTTGGGACGATCGGTGAGCGGGTCGAAGTCGAAGTTCGTGTCGGTGCCGGTGAGGATGTTGAACGGACGGCCCGAGGAGATTTCAAAGATCGGCGCGAAAGTAATTTCGGAGAAGACAGCGGGAACGAAGCCTGAGCCACCGATGCGGCCAGAGTTGTAAACGCCGGAGAGGACCAAGCGATGACGCTGGTCGAAGGTGGAGCTGCTGCGCTCGGCGTTCGGAGCGAAGTTGCTCTGTGGCGCGTCGGAGTTGGAGACCACGTCGGTGGAGTCGTCGATCGCATGCGACCAGGTGTAGCTGACCAGAAACTCATAGTTCCTGGTAAAGCGCTTCTTCAGGTTCACGCTCAAACCGTCGTAATCAGAGGTGCCGGTGGTCAGGTTAGGGCTCATATCTCCGAAGGGCACGGGAAGACCCTTACCTAGCCCATCCGCAAAGGCGATCTCACTGGCCAGGGCAACGCATGGTCCGCCACCGACAGCCGGAAGAGCAAGGAAGTTTGCGAGGGAAATATTGAGCCCGGAGGGACGGAAGAAATTCAACAGCGGCGGCGCGACATACGGCCCGGTAGGCCCCATGCCGCAGGGATTCACTCCGCTCGCGGTCGCGACGGTTAGCGGGCTCGACGTGGGACTCGCAGTGCCGGGCGCCGCTGTTCCCGCCTTTACGGCATTAACCGCATTGCGCCAGTTGGCGGTCAGAAGCTGAGGATTGACCGGATTCACGTTGATGGGGCGGTTGAGATGACGGCCGCCAGTAGAGTTATAGGCGATGTTCAGCGACATATCGTGACCCAGATCCTGTTCGAACCCGACGGAGATCTGCTGAACGTAGGGGGTCACGAAGTTCAGGTCGGCAGGAAGGCCGGAGGGAAGGATCGCAAGAGGGAAGCCGGCCTTGAGAAAGTTCTGATTCACGAAGAGGGAGTTCGAATTGTTGGGGTCGAAGCGTTGCTGATTGGCGATGTAATTCACACCGGCTGCGCTGGCGCCAAGGCAGCCCGGATTTCCGAGCGACCCCTGAAATGTATTTGTGGCATTGAGATTCAGCGGACTGGCTCCGGTAATGGGCGCATTAGCAGCGCAAGGCGTACCTCCGGCGAGGATCACAAGAGGGACCGTCGTCGAATTGAAGGCTATAGACTGCGCTTCGAGATTGCCCGGCGCCCGGTCGTAGAAGATGCCATAGTTCGCGCGAAGGACTGTCTTGGCGTTGCCGTAGACGTCATACGCAACCCCGATGCGCGGTGCGAAGTTGGTTGGTTGCAGGCGAATTCCCTCCTGAATTCCATAGGCGGTTTCGGCATTGGTGGTGGCTGCGTTCAACGCAGGCTTGGTGGGATAGCCTTCGACGTCATAGCGGATGCCGAGGTTCAGCGTGATCCTGCTCGTAGCGCGCCAGCTGTCCTGCAGAAAAGCGCCGAGAACCTTCAGATCGTATTTCAAGCTGGTGTTGCCGATGCCCTGCACAAACGACTGTGGGATTCCCAGGCCATACGCCTGGATTGGAGAGAACCCCGGAAGACCGACAAGCGAGGAAGAGACATCAGTGCTGTTGAGCGAGCCGAAGGAATAGTCGCCGCCGCCATACAACTGGCCCTGCAGAATGTTGATGGGGATGTAGCGGAGATCTATTCCGGTCTTGAAAGTGTGTGCGCCACGCGTGTAAGTGAAGTTGTCCTGGAGCTGGTTCTGATCCTCGATGCGGTTCACAACTGAGAATGGGGTCTTGCCGAAATACGCGAAGCCGGGGATGTTGACGGCCGTATTGCCCCCTCCGGCGGAGTTGCTGTTCGAAAAGAGTACAGGGTGACGCGCAAACTGGTACCGCAGCTCGTTGACCTTGTTGCTTCCAAAAGTCATCGTGTCCTGCACGGCGATGGCCCAGTCGTGAAGGCTTTGGGTAGCGGTGCGAGAGAAAGAGTTTTCGCCGATGTTCTGGTTTGCCGCGCTCTCCTCAATGCCGCTGATAAAGCTCGGGCTGGCGCTTCCATGAAGTGTGAGCTGCTGGTTGTTCGTCAGCTTGTGATCGATGCGCAGGGAGTAAACCTCTGTCCGCTCGGAGATGGGAAAGTTGCCGATCAGGTTGTTGAGCGGAACGAACGAAGCCGGCAGGACCTGTCCGGAGGTAACGAAGTTCTTCGCACCGATGCTCGGTTGCAGGAAAGCCGGGTTCTGTCCTGTCGTGGCGATCGACGATCCTGAGCCCACCAGCGCGATGTACTGCTGAATACCCGGAGTGTTTGCGGGCAGTTGCGGATTCTGCAGAAACGCCTGCTGATCCGACGTCCCCTGCACCGTCAGCGCGCCTGCAGGAGCACCATAAAACCGGCTGACATCGATGTTCGTAAGCCCGAAGTTATCGGTGCCAATGTCGGAGAAGCCGGTCTCCTGGCGCCGCGTAATCTCGGCGGCGAAGAAGTAGAACGTCTTGTCGGGAATAAGGGCTCCGCCGATGGTAAAGCCTGCCTGCACTCGCGTATACGCCGGCTGGTAGACCGTCGAAAACGGATTCGTCGCCTGAATGTACCGATTGCGCAGAAAACCGTAGGCGCTCCCATGCGTCGCGTTGGTTCCGGACTTTGTCACGATGTTCACTACGCCACCAGACGCGCGGCCATACTCGGCGGCAAAGCCATTCGTGATGATCTGAAACTCCTGCACGGCATCCTGCGACACCGTCGTGCGAGTGCCGCCGGAGATGTAGTCACCCGCATCCGCGCCGTCGATGTTGATCGAGTTCGAGCGAGCGCGTACCCCGCCGAAGTTCAGTCCCGATGTCGGAATCGCGCCAATCGATGGCGCAGCATCACGCGCGATCTGCGAGTTGGTCAGGGTGAAGCCGATGTAGTTACGGCCGTTCGTTGGCAGGTTCTCGATGCGAAGCTGGTCGACCGTGGTGGACTGCGAGCTCCGCTGCGTCTCGATAATGTCGGCTCCGGCGTTGACGTTTACCGTCTCACTTCCGCCTACGGCAAGGGGAAGCCGTAGTTCGGCCCGCTCTCCAACAGTCAGAACCACATTGTTCTCGGTCAGCTTCGCGAAGCCGGGGGCCGTCGCTGTCAACACATAGGTGCCGGGCGGCAGGAGGAGAAGCTGATACTCGCCCTGACCGTCGCTGGTTGTCGAGCGCAAAAACCCCTTTGAGGCATCCGTGATGGTGATCGCTGCGTTGGGGATCACAGCGCCGCTGGCATCATGCACCGTGCCGTGGAGCTCGGCCGTGGAGATGTTCTGGGCCCTGAGATCGACGGAAAAGAGACAGGTCAGTATGAAAACGGCGGCAACAGCGACTGCGGAGAGATGCCGCGAGAAACGAGTCAACATAGGTGGTGCTCCCTTTGCGATCAGGTGGGCCCATTTTTTTCGGAACGGCCCGATTGGCAACTTTGATGACCCGTTGTTCTACATGAATGACCATTCAGTATGCAAGAGGGGAGCCATGTCGTTGCGTATACTGGGCAAATTCCTGCGTAGAGGAGTCCCGTCGATGCGTCCTATTTTGTGGGGTTTGCTCGTATTCGTTCTTTGCCTGCCACTGGCATTCGTCCTGTTGCTCGTCGCTGCCGCACGGTATCCATCGATGGACGCTTTCACAATGAAGCTGCCCATGGACTTCCGAACCGCAGTGGCTGAACTGACCCTTAGAAATGCGGGCTACCGGAAAGACTCAGCGGAGGGAATTGATCGTGCGATCAAGTTTGATCCGGAGAGTGCGGACGCATGGACCCGCCGCTGCCATGGCAACGTCGATGAGACAACCTATGATCAGGCAGCCTGCCGGAAGGCGATCACGCTCGAGCCCACAGCGTCGAACTTCAACGGCCTCGGTATGGCTCAGGAGCAGGCGAAGGACTACTGCGCAGCGGAGGACTCCTACACCAGCGCGATCAGGGAGACCGCGGATAGCGCTTACTCTTTGCGCAATATGGCGCGAGCGGCGTTGCGTTGCGGTCATTTGGGCGCAAGCGTCGCAGGCTTCGAGGTGGCCGAGGGTCTCGATGCAAAGGCCGCTGCCGATCCTGACGACGAAGGCGACACGAGGTCAGACCTCGTCACAGATCGCGAATATCTCGCAGTCGCCTACGACCGCACAAACCAGCCGGCAAAGAGCGCCGCAGTCTGCATCAGGGCCCATCCCAACTGGAAGACCTGCCACTGCGAGCTGACAGAGACTGGTCCGAAGTGCTCGGGCGATTCAGCGCATCTGCATCTAAGAAATAATCAAAGAAATAAGGAAAAGTACATCTCACAATAAAGCGACCAGGCCGGAGGCGAATTGTTTACACCGCATACGTATCCGATGGCGTTGCTCCTGATGATGCTCAGCATGCTCTGCTGGGGCAGTTGGGCCAATACGCAGAAGATCGATGCAAGCTGGCGCTTTGAACTCTTTTACCTCGACTACACCTTCGGCCTTCTCGCAGCGTCCGTCCTCTTCGGACTCACTCTCGGCCACACCGACCCGGCCTCCCCCGACAGCTTCTTCGTCAACCTGCACGCATCCACCCCTCGCAGCATTCTCGAAGCCTTCGCAGGCGGCGCCGTCTTCAGCATCGGCAACATTCTCCTCGTCGCGGCAATCTCAGTCGCCGGCATGGCTGTCGCATTTCCCGTGGGCGCAGGGCTCGCACTCGTCCTCGGTTCACTCCTCAACTACTTCGTCGCTCCCACCGGCAACGCCGCGCTCATCTTCGGCGGAATTGCGCTGGTCTGCGTTGCCATCGGTCTCGACGCGCTCGCCTATCGCGACCTTGAGGGTGCAGGCAAATCAAGCGCGAAGGGAATCCTGCTCAGCATCGGTGGCGGCATCGGAGCCGGACTCTTCTATCCGCTCGTCGCGAAGTCGCTGACCGGACCGAACCACCTCGTTCCTTACACCGTGAACTTCATCTTTGCCCTCGGCGCTCTCACAACTTCGCTCCCGATGGCTTATCTGCTCATGCGCAAGCCAGTCATCGGAAAGCAACTCAGCTTCAGGGACTACACCGCGGGCCACGTGCGAGTTCACGCATGGGGTGCGGCGGGTGGTCTACTGTGGGGCTTGGGCACCATCGCAAACTTCGTCGCCTCGTATGTGCCCATGATCGGCCCCGCAACCTCCTTCGCCATGGGAGAAGGCAACACGATGATCTCCGCTCTGTGGGGCGTCTTCGTCTGGAAGGAGTTCAAAGGCGCAACCTCCCGCGTGAAACTTTTGCTCGCGCTGATGTTCCTCTTCTTCCTTCTCGGACTCACCTCGATCGCACTGGCTCCAATCGTGAAGTAAGCCGGATTGGGCTGAACTCTCCGCGAGCCAACCAGCCACCATGCAGAGTTCAGTTCCGCGTCACACCAATCTCCACGCCTGCCGTTGTCCGCAGCCCCCACGCCATGCGCGGCGTATTGTGCGCCAGTCCTACCCGGCCGTCGGGGCCCAGAAGAATAATCCCGCCGTGCCCGCCAAGCCGATCGAAGAGATACGCAATCGCCTGATGCGCAGCCTCATCGGGACTCGCGCCCGCAGCAACGCGGTCTACCGCCCATTTGCCAAGCACCAGTTTCATGATCGGTTCGCCCCAGCCAGTCAGTGAGACAGCTGCAGTGAGATTGTCGGCGTAACAGCCACAACCAATCAACGAAGAGTCGCCCACGCGTCCCGGAGCCTTGTTCAACGTCCCACCCGTGCTGGTCCCTGCTGCGATATTGCCGTGAACATCGAGCGCCACCGCTCCAACCGTATCGTGCGAATCGAGACTGCCCGAGAAGGTCTCATCCCGCAGCCCGGCCCGTTCGTCCGTCTGAGCTTTATAGAGCCGCTCCTGCTCCCGCGGAATCACAAGCTCCATGTTGTCGCACAGAGCCATGCCGTGTTGCCGGGCAAATCTCTCCGCTCCCGTCCCTACAAAATAAACATGCGGCGACTTGTCCAGCACCAGACGCGCCGCGCGAATTGGATTGTGCAACCGCTCCACGCAGGCAACGCCGCCAGTGCGCAGGTTCTCGCCGTTCATCAGCAGAGCGTCCATCTGAACTCGGCCGTCCTGTGTCAAAAACGAGCCGCGCCCCGCATCGAAGGCTTCATCATCCTCCATTACGGCGACAGCAGCTTCGACAGCATCGACGGCACTCGCTCCTTGTTCGAGCAGCGTGTATCCGGCAGCGAGCGCGTTGGCGATGCCATCTTGGTGGGCGGCAACAGCGTCGTCGGGCATAGCCCAGGCGCCGCCGTGAATTAACAAAACTGGTTGCGTCTGCATTGCATCCTAAGTTTACGGGATTTTGTCTTACCTGCATGGAACCGACCGCGATGGTAAACCGTCTGGAACTCTCCATGCCGCCGCACGTCAGCATCGAACAGATGAAAGGCTTCTCGCTCTATGTGGCCAGGAGTGTCCTCAGCGGACGCGGCGACGAGATCGTCGACCTCGCCAAAACGAATGTGATCCAGCGGATACTGTCCTGATTGCGTCGCGGCCATTTCGTCTCTTCGGCCTGCGCGACCTGCTTCTTCTGAAGAGTTCAGTTCGTTTCCTCTTCAGAAGAAGGAGGCGGTGGACTCTGCTCCGGTGATCCGCTGTACAGGCCCTTGTCCAGCAGCATCAGCGCCAGCTCGTTGTCCGGTTTAATAAAGAGTCTTACCAGCTTCGGTACAAGCAGCGCCAGCCGGGAGCGCCGTATAACGACAAGATCCGTCACCTTGTCATTGACGAAGGAGAAGCGCATCGGATGGGCCGTTCCGCCTTCCATGTATAGCTTTGTCATGCCGTGCGCTATCTCATGTTCCATGAAATAGGAGCGCATGACGATGCTCAGGGAGTAGGCAGAAAATCCGCCCCTGTTCATCTGCCACAGAATCTCCGTCCCGGCGTTATGTCTTCTCCCCCCAAGCAGGCTGAGCCAGCGCCCATCCCTGTCCTTGATGCCCATGAAAAGAGGTGTCTCAAGATACTTGAGGGAGTCATAACGCCACATGGCGACCTTGGTCGGAACGGCGTACATGCAATCACGGTTGAAGTCGAGAAACTCTCGCTTATCTATCTGGACCCGCGGCAGGAAAGCACAACCCAGTTCCCCTTCGGCGCGTTTGCGATAGTAGCGCATATTCCTTCTTGTACGTTGCCCGATCTTTCCCAGGGTTCCGGCGTAGGTCTCCTCCAGTGTGAGATAGTCCGGCGTCTTCCTCTCCCGCCATACCCATCGTGCCCTCCTGTCATTTGCTGCTGAATCGCCGAAGAGACCGTTCTTGTTGGAATCCTCTCTTTGATCCTCGCTCCCCCCATCGCGAAAAGAGATCAAGACGGCGAGAGCGCCACCATCCATCAACCTGCGGGTGACCATCTGCGCCATGGTCGAACGCAAAGCCGCCGGAGCCACGAGGGTACCTCTTCCAGACCTGTCATTCGTACTGAATGTCCCGATGCCGCAGCCCAGGACTGTATATTTGTACAGGAGCATCGCTCCCACCAGATCGTTCGCAGTCAGTCTCTCCAGGTCTAGCGTGGGCATCTTGGAGAACAGCAGCAGGTGGGGAACTCTTCTGAAAGTGCCGGGCTTTGATAAAAAATAACCCACATCGTCCATCACACCCGGCTGGCCGCATCGTTCACTCAGATCGGCAAGGACCTGCTGCAGACGCAGAATCGCGCCGCCTCCGCGAACCGTGTGGATCGTCGTCCCAAAGAGGGTGCCTATCGTGTCGTTCGGTTCAGAGATGACCAACGTTTAACCCTGAATAAGTAAATTTGTTGCTCCGGCTTACGCAAAAAAGTTCGTGCGTTTGAAAAGCGATTCTCAAAAACCGTTCTAAGTTGTGCGAAAAACTATGATTTTCCTGGCCTTGCCCGACCACCAGCCAAAGATGCATTTGATGATTGCGATCTACCCCTGCAATTCAGTAGCCACTTTACACCCTTACGGAACTATCGTAACTGCGTGGGTTGGAGTTTACGGCGCTCAGTCTCCAGGTACGTATATCGTATGCGATGGATCACCGTGAGCGTCGCAAACAGTGCAAGCACCCACAATGCCGGACCCATCACACCCCAGCGGTTGAACAGTGCGCCCAGGATGACGCAGACGATGCGCTCCGGCCTCTCCATAAACCCCACCTTGCAGGTCCCGATCAGAGCTTCGGCTCGTGCGCGGGTATAACTCACCATCACGCACGCCGTCATCACGAACGCCACCAGCCCTACGTAAAAAAGACGATTGCCTCGGGCATAGTAGATCAGCAGTCCGTAGAAGATCGCCACGTCCGAATAGCGGTCCATCACCGAATCGAAGAACGCGCCAAACACCGACACCTGGTTCGTCTTGCGCGCCACGCGTCCATCCACCATATCGAAGACGCCGGCTCCGATAATGATCAGTCCCGCGTAGACAAACATCCGGTTGGCGTTGTTCGCCCGCGCAAACCCAAAAAAACAAGCCGCGATAATATTGATCACCAACCCGATAAACGTCAGCATGTTGGGAGAGATACGGGTCAGCGCGAGACCGTTCACGATCTTTTGCAGCAACCAGCCGCTGCCCTTGCCGAATGCGCTTGTCCAGGTCAAAAAACTTGTCCTCCGGGGAGAAAACCCCGTCTCACCGCTTCCTTGATAACACGTCTAGAGGCGTGCCGCTCAATTTAGTCGGCGGTGTCATGAATAGTGAGCAGCTTCAGAATCTCCAGTTCCCGCTTGCCATTCGGCGTGATCACTGTCGCCGTCTCGCCCACCTGCTTGCCCAGGAGCGCGCGGCCGATCGGCGAGGTCGTCGAAATCAAACCTTTCGCCACATCGGACTCCTCGCTCGTCACCAGCTGGTACTGGATCTCCTCGTCTTTGTTCGAGTCGTAGACCGTAACCCGCGAGCCGAAGCCCACCTTGTCGCTGGGGATATTGACCAGGTTCACCATGGCCAGCTCACCCATCCGCTTCTTCAATTGTCCGAGACGGGCGTTAACGAAGACCTGGCGTTGCTTGGCCATGTGATACTCGGCATTCTCGCTCAGATCGCCCAGAGCGACCGCCTTCTTGATCTCGGCGGGCAGTTCGGTCGTCAGCTCGTGCTCCAGCAATTTGATCTCTTCTGCGAGCCTTTTCTTCACTTCTTCTGGCATTGGGGCCTTCCGGAAAATATGCTTCTGCCGACCCAGGGAGGTGCACCGGGCAGCATCATTCTGTTCAAAACTCGATTATACGTCCTGCGGCCATGGATTCACGATCGGGGCTCCTCACTCCTCATCCCTCGCGCGCGCCTTCGCATTCACCCGAGCCTCCAGAAACGCCTGCAGAATCAGCACGGCCGCCACCTGGTCGATGATCCCCTTTCGCTCGCGTCCCCCCGCATGCCCCGCATCGTCCAGATGCCGGTGCGCCTCCGTCGTCGTCAACCGCTCGTCCCAAAGATGCACCGTAATGCCAAACTTGGTCCGCAAATCGTCGGCAAAAGCCTGCGCCTTAGCCGCCTGCGGACTCTGGTCCCCCGACATATAAAGCGGATTCCCCACCACCGCCTCCGTCACCCCGTGCTTGCGAAGAAGCCGCCCCACTGACTTCAGGTCCGCCCTTCGGCCAGCCCGATGCAGCGTAAACAGTGGCTGTGCGGTATACCCAAGCGGATCCGAGATCGCCAGTCCAATGCGCCGGTCGCCTACATCGAAGCCAAGAATCCGCGGAACGCGGTCGCCATCCTCCGGACTCGGCTCCACGGCGTCCTCATCAGACGTATCGGGTTTGAAAGAATCCTGCGCCACGGTCTTGAGTGTAACGGTCGCACCGTAAAATAATCGGAACGAACTGAATCAATGGCCACGTCGACAATCCTGGCCCAGCGTAACCGCGAATCAAAGAATGAACGGAGGCGCAGATTTGAAGTTTTTCGGGACCCTCTTGCTGCTTCTCCTTCTCGCAGCCGCAGCCGCCGCTTACGTCGTCTACACTCCTTACGGTCCGTCGGCCGAAACCTTCGTCGACGTCGCCCCGGGCACCGGAGCCTCGGCCATCGCCGCCCAGATGGAAAAGGCTGGCATTATCCGCAGCCGCTACGGCTTCGATCTCCTCCGCCTGAGAAAAAGCGGCACCCTCAAAGCCGGCGAATACCGCTTCGACCACCCGGTCCCTATGCCCGAGGTCTACGCCCGCCTTATCCAGGGGGACGTCTACACCCAGCCCCTCACGATTCCCGAGGGCTACAACATCTTCGACATCGCCACCGCGGTAGAGGCCGCCGGCTTTGGCAAACGCGACGCCTTCCTCGCCGCCGAGCGCCGCCACACCGAACTCATCGCCGACCTCCTGCCTCCCGGCGCGCACCCCGCCTCGCTCGAAGGCTACCTCTTCCCCGACACCTACCGCTTCTCCCGCCACGCAACCCCACTCCAGATTTTGACGGCTATGGTCCGCCGCTTCCGCCAGGTCAGTTCGCAGCTTGGTATTGACCGAGCCGCCATGGCCGAAACCGTCACCATGGCCTCCGTCATAGAAAGGGAGGTCAGCCAGGATGCCGAACGTCCTCTCGTGGCAGGAGTCTTTACCAACCGCCTTGCCAAATCCATGCCCCTTGCTACCGACCCAACCGTGATCTACGCCGCGCTGCTCGACGGCCGCTGGCGCGGCACGATCTACGCCTCAGACCTGCAATCACCTTCGCTCTACAACACTTACCGGCACACAGGGCTGCCGCCGGGACCCATCAGCAATCCGGGCATCGCCTCCTTGCGCGCCGCGATGCACCCGGCTCAGACCGACTACCTTTACTTCGTCAGTGACGCTGCTGGACACACCCGCTTCTCAGTCGGTCTCAAGGAGCACGCCGAGCAGGTGCTGGCCTACCGGCAGGCCGCGAGGCACTAAATCCGGCGGCTAAGGAAGCGTGTGCATTGAGCTCGATTTGATCGTCGGCAATCACGAAACTGTGTCCATTTCGCAACAAACTATACGAAGCGTTGCGGAACTGGAACACATCCAACACGTATAGAAGCCATAGCCAACGGCTTACCTTCGGGATGCCAATGCTGCATTCCATGCCAGGACAGATATACTTGAAGTTTGTGCTAATGAGGATAAGACAAGCGTTAGCGGCGGGGTTGCTGGGTCTGACTCCGGCGCTGACCGGGTGTCTGACCCACACGTACAAGGTCCAGAAGACGCGTCCCGCGGAGGTGGTGATGAACGCGACGCTCGACCAGCTATTGCAGCAGGTCGAAACCCGGTTCAACGAGACGCAGAGCCTAAACGCTACAGTCCAAGTCGTTGCCTCCGAAGGCGGTTCCCGTCAGGGCCAGGTCATCCAGCATACAAGCGTCGGCGGCTACATCTTTCTGCGCAAACCGGAGGATCTGCGAGTCCTCCTTCGCCTCCCGGTTCTGGGCTCCCAGGCGCTCGACATGGTCAGCGACGGCAAGACCTGGAAGCTGTGGATTCCTCCGAAGCACGTCGCGATGACTGGCACCAGCGAAGTCGCCGACACATCACAGCACGGCCTCGAAAGCCTTCGTCCCAAAGTCATCTTCGACTCGCTGCTGGTGCGCGGTCTGGGCCCAGATCAGATCGTCGTTCTCACACAGGACTCGCGGGTTCTTCCGGACCCGAAGAACAAAAAGGTGCTGGTCGAGGAACCGGATTACGACCTCTCGATTCTGGAGCAACCGCACGGGAATCGTGCCCACACGATCCGCGTGATCCATATCGGCCGGTCAAATCTGCTGCCTTATCAGCAAGATATCTATGACCGCTACGGCAACATCGTGACCCAGGCCTTCTACAGCAACTACCAGAAGTATGGCGATATCTCGTTTCCTATGAAGATCGAGATTAAGCGGCCTCAGGACCAGTATGGGCTGACGATTACGATCTCCAAGCTGGCCGTGAACCAGAAGCTAGAAGACGATCAGTTCGAACTGAAGTTCCCCGAAGGCGTCACCGTCAAGACCATGAATTAAGTCTTCGGAGTTTTTTCCGGGATTTTGGGTTCGAGTTTTGCAGGTTTTTTTCTGCAGGGCGAATTGGTGTTTTTGCAGGGGTTTTTCAGGAAAAAGTGCGCTTTGTTGTGGTATTTCGATGGTTAGAACGTGGTGGAATGCGTCGTTATCGTGGTGTGTTGATGGTCGCTTTTCCGACATCCAAAATCTTCCACTTTTTCCAACTTTATTTTCAGGGGGGATCGCAGACGGTCCGGCAAGAGAAGCGGACGCTCCGCGGGGACGTCGCAATTGGCCTGTCTGAGGTCTGCCCGTGTCTCGTCAGCTTCTCGCGTTATGTAGTTCGCCGCGCCGGGTGGGAAAGCGTGATGCGATGGCAAGCATCCACAGCATGCCCAGGAATCTGGCGATGGGAATGAAGATCGCTGCCTTCCAGGTGAGCAGGGTGAAGGTGGATAACATCGCACAGATTCCCAGCACCAGGCCCGACCACATCAGCCACTTTGGGATCAACCGGTGAAGCCCCGAGACGACAGCGACCCCCGTGTAGAACAGACCCACCAACGCGGCAAATCCGGGTCCACCTGCCGAGAAGGCGAGCAGTTGCATGGCTCGGACGGCTCCCGGCAGGCTCGCCATGTCAGGTGTACTCAGGGCCCAGCCCGCTAAAGCTGAAACCACAAGGAGAATAGACGCGGCCACTCCGCCGCAGAAGGCGATGGCCTCTCCCGCGGCCTGGACGCCGAGAAAGCGGAGTCGGCTCGAGATGGTCGCAGTAAAAACGAGGAGCGGAAAGGCGGAACCGAGTTCAAAGAAGGCGCCCCAGCGCGTGGCGACAGCGGCTTTCTGCAGGTAGTCGACCTCCTTTGCCACGGTGTCGAACGGCATGGCTAAGGGGACATGGGGCGCAAACAGTTTCCCGCTGAAGACGCCGCAGAGCGTCAGCAGCACGTAGATTCCGCTGGTCAAGAGCAGCGGGGGACCCATATGCCGGGGAGAAGGTTGAGCGGAGGGTATGGTCGTTGTGTCCATATATCGTTAATACTATAAACGATTATTTTATGCAACAATATTTGAGAATGACCGCTCCGAAAACGTCTGGTACCGCTTCGAAAGAAGGCAAGAATTCAACCGCTTTTCTGCTCGCGCAGGTGGGGGGCCATGCGGCCCAAGTCTTTGCGAAACGGATCTCCGCGCTTTCGGTCACGCCGGCCCAGGCAGGCATCCTGCGCATCCTGAAACGGTCCGCACTTAACCAGCGCGAGCTGGCAGCAAAGCTCGGGCTCCATGCCAGCCGTCTCGTCGCTCTTCTGGACGAGATGGAGGAGAAAGGTTTGGCGGTGCGTCAACCCTCCGCCACGGATCGAAGGGTGTACTCCCTTGGCATCACCGAGAAAGGACTGGAAACGCTCGGGAAGATCGGGGTGATCTACCAGGAACACAATGCGGCCCTGACCTCTGCTCTGAACGAGGATGAGCGCGACACTCTGACCTCTCTGCTCGAACGGATTGCGGCTGATCAAGGTCTCGCGCCGGGCATACATCCCGGCTACAAGTCCCTTTCCGGTGGCCCGCGTCCCGGCAACCGCACCAAACGATAGGCTGTGGCCTCTTCGCTTATAGACCGGTGCGTTTCGCGTGGGCTGCGATTGCCTGGTTGATCTCGAGGGCAAGGGCGAGAGCGGCTCGGCCGTCGTCTGCGGAGACCAGTGGGGTGGCGCGGGTTCGCACAGCGTTGAGGAATGAGGCGATCTCGAGGCGGAGGGGTTCGCCTTGCTCTACCTGCACCTTTTTGAGAGACAACCCCGCGGAGGGGTGCTGACCCGCCTGCTGCGCCAATTGCGCCAGTGCTGCAAACCGGGCCGGATCCATTCCCGCTGCGGCGGTGACGTCGATCAGCAGGAGATCCTGGCGGGCGAAGTCGAGCGAGAGGTATTGGTGGGGCTGGAAGAAGCGGAGCTTGCGGACGCGCTCCGTGCTGATGCGGCTGGCGGTGAAGTTGGCGACGCAGCCGTTCTCGAACTCGAGGCGAACGTTGGCGATGTCGACCTTGTTGGAGAGGACGGGAAGGCCTACGGCGCGGACCTCGCGGACAGGGGAGGCGACCAGGCTGAGAACGATATCGAGATCGTGGATCATGAGGTCGAGGACGACGTCGACGTCGAGCGAGCGGGGTGTGAAGATGCTGAGGCGGTGCGCCTCGAAGAACATGGGCCGGTGCAGATGCTGGCGTGCGGCCGTAACGGCGGGGTTGAAGCGCTCGAGATGGCCGGCCTGCACGATGCGGTTGTGCCTGCGGCTGAGGTCGAGAATGCGGTCGGCGTCGGCGAGGCTGGCGGCGAGGGGCTTTTCGATGAGGAGGTCGGCGCCTGCGGCTAAGAGCGGTTCGGCTGCAGAGGCGTGGTGAACGGTTGGGACGCAGATGGACGCGGCGTCGAGCGGGCCTATCGCGGCGAGACAGGCCTCAATGGATGGGAACCCGGGAATGCTGAAATTTTGCGCGGCTTCGCTTGCGGCGGCGGGGTTGCTGTCGACCAGTCCGGCGAGCTGGACGGGGTAACCTGCCTGTTCGAGCTCACGATAGACGCGAAGATGATTGCGACCGAAGGCTCCCGCTCCGACAACGGCGACGCGGAGTGGATGGGAGGGGGGCACTACTTCTTTTCGGCCCGGGTTTCGAGCGGGACCTCGACTGCCTGGCGGCAGCGGGCATAGAGTTCGAGCAGGCTCGCCACCTGGTCCTCGGGCTTGGCCGACGAGGTGACGCCAAAGCCGGTGGAACCTGGGGTCTTGCTGCCAACGTGGGCCTGTGCTGCGATGAACTTAAGTAGATCAAGCGCGATGTCTTCGGTACGGCGCGCTGCATTGATGGATTCCATGAAGTGGGGCCCTCTCGTTTCTCTTAGTGATGTTAATGGCCGCGATGGTGTGGGCGCAAATGCACTTTAGGTGGGTGAGGTTGTTTTCAGCTGTCCGGCAATCTTAAAGCCAAGTGACGAAGCGCGTTTTCGAGGACCTATGCTGGTGCACCAGCTCAGGCCACCCTCAATCAGCGCATTGGCCTCTTAATTGAAGAGTAGATAAACAGCGAGCCGGGCGCAGTTGTGTGGAGTACGTTCGTTTGTTAGTTTGACGTGCATGCCGCAGAGTGTTCCCGACGAGCTCAGCAGAACCATAGAGGCGCTTTACCGGTCCGAATCGGGCAGGATTCTTGCTACGCTGGCGCGCCTGCTCGGAGATCTTGATGTCGCCGAAGAGGCCATGCACGAGGCCTTTGCCGCTGCTTTGGACACGTGGCCTCAGGCCGGCGTACCGGATAACCCGCGCCCCTGGCTGATTTCAACCGCCCGCTTCAAAGCTATAGACGGAATGCGCCGGCGGGCGCGCTTCGACAGCGCACAGAAAGACCTCGCGCTCTACCTCGAGGCGGCACATCAACGAGGCGCCTCACGAGGATGAGGAGATCGAGGACGACCGCCTCCGTCTCATCTTTACCTGCTGCCATCCCGCTCTGCCGCCGGAAGGACAGTTAGCGCTCACGCTGCGTGAAGTTTGCGGCCTGACAACAGAAGAGATTGCCCGGGCATTTCTCGTTACGCCGGCGACGCTCGCGCAGCGCATCGTGCGCGCGAAGGCAAAAATTCGAGACACACCGATTCGGTACGAGGTGCCGTCGCCGCAGGAATTGCCAGAGCGACTGGGCGCGGTGCTTCAGGTCATCTACCTCGTCTTCAACGAGGGTTATTCGGCTGCGGCGGGAGCGGAGGTAACGCGGGCCGAGCTAACTGGCGAGGCGATTCGACTGGGCCGGTTGGTGAGCGAACTCCTGCCAGAGCCGGAGGTCCTTGGGCTGCTCTCCCTGATGTTGCTTCAGGAATCCCGTCGGGCCGCGAGAACATCGCCGACCGGGGAGCTGATTTTGCTGGAGAATCAAGACCGCTCACTCTGGAACCGGGAGCAGATCGCGGAGGGAGTGGCATTGCTGGAGAAAGCCCTGAAGTCCCGCCGCTTCGGCTCCTACATACTGCAGGCTTCGATTGCAGCCGTTCATGCGGAGGCGGAGTCGGTCGCTATGACCGACTGGCGGCAGATTGTTGCGCTTTACAACCGATTGGTACGGATTCAACCCTCGCCAGTTGTAGAGCTAAATCGTGCCGTAGCAATTGCAATGCGCGATGGTCCAGAGGTCGGCCTGGCACTTATCGATGCGGTGTTAGCACATGGCGAATTGGCAAATTATTACCTGGCGCATTCAGCGCGTGCAGATATGTGCCGCAGGCTGGGCAGGACGGCTGAGGCTCGGTCCTCTTATGAGAAAGCTCTGGAGCTGACCCAACAGGAACCAGAGCGGCAATTCCTGCAAGAGCGGATTCGGCAGCTGCAATAAAAACGGCGCAGAAGAAGCAAAATTTCTTGGACGCTTTGTCGAATTCCAATCTGCCGTTCGACTATGTAGTGAAGACGGGGCGACCGGCCCTCCCGAAGACCGTTGCACGATAAAGGAGAGATCATGCCGCAGTATTTGGTTGCGATTCACCACCCCGACAACTACGACCCGTCCCTTGAAGACGAAGCCATGGTTCGCGACATCGATGTGCTCAATGAAGAGATGGAGGCTGCCGGTGCCAGGTTCTTCGCCGGCGGCCTGCAATCGGCGCCCCACGCGAAATCACTGCGTAAGCAGCCCGGCGGAGAGGTGGTCATTACCGATGGGCCATACCTTGAGACCAAGGAACACATTGGCGGCTTTTGGATACTTGACGCAGCCAACATGGATGAGGCCGTGGCGTGGGGACGCAAAGCCGTCCTCGCCTGCCGCGCATCGGTCGAGGTGCGCGAGTTCCTCGCAATGCCAACAGAATAGAAACTCCAAACCCAACCCTCACTTGCGTCCCTTCCCTCTCCCAGGTCGCGGACGCGAACCACGGAGACTCAAATGAGAAATGTCAAAATCACCGAGCACATCTCGCTGGACGGCGTGATCCAGCACTCCGCCGATGGCGGCGATTTCCCCTACGGCGACTGGACCGCGCCCTATCGGACCCCCGCTGGCAGAGAGGCAATCACGGCCGCGTATGGCGCCCGCTTCGATCTGCTGCTTGGCCGTCGCACCTACGATCTCTGGTCGGGCTTCTGGCCAAAGGCGCCGAACAGTCCGATGACGGACGGCCTCAATGCGGCAAAAAAATATGTCGCTACCCACCGTCCAGAAAGTCTTGAATGGGGCCCGTTCGAGGGCCTTGGGCCGGACATCGTCGAGGGCATTCGCCGCATCAAGTCGCAGGACGGCCCGGACCTTATCCTCGCGGGTAGCTCCACGCTGACATCGACGCTGCTCGAACATGGGCTTGCGGATGAAGTCCTGCTGGTCGTCTATCCGGTTCTGTTGGGCACGGGGAAGCGCATCTTTGCGGAGGGGACCCAGCCACGCTCATTCGAGCTCGTCAGCACGAACGCACTGCCGTCCGGCGTCATCTTCAGTCTTTACAAGGCCGCTGGGCCTTTGAAGACCGGATAGTTCGACGACGCGACATCGTCAGTGAATACCAGAACGCCGAAATCTAGCAGGCATGAACGATGTGCCTAAGGCGATTGAGGCCGTGTGGAAGGTCGAGTCCACACGACTCATCGCCGCCATTGCCGGAGCCACTCACAGATTCCTCTGACGAGGCTAAGAAAAAGGAGTAGCTGTCGATTTTCGGTCTCCCGAACGACTATCTGATAACAGAATGATGAGCTACAGCTCTCTGGAGTCAGAGGAAAATAAGGAGGAATTGATGAAATACATCTGTTTGGGATACATCGAGCCAGGAAAATTCGAAGGGATGACCGAGGACGAGCGACATGCAGTGTTCGACGAATGCTTTGAGCACAACGACCATCTGCGCGCCAACGGACATCTTGTTGCCGAAGTACCTCTTCAGCCTCCGGAGACCGCGGTGACCCTGTACGGGAAAAACGGCAAAGTTGCGACGACCGACGGTCCCTATGCGGAGACCAAGGAACAGCTCGGCGGCCTTCAAATCCTTGAGGCGCGAGACCTCAATCACGCCATTCAGCTTGTCTCACAGCTTCCAGGATTTAAGTATGGACTTGGACCGATTGAGATACGGCCGGTTGCGGATTTGAACGAAATAATGAAGGAGAGCGAGCAGCGGCGACGAAAGAGCACGGCACGTTGAGAGCGATTTCGTAGTTGGTGGTGGGATCGGGCACTTGCTACATGTCGTCCGCCTAGCCGATGAGGTGGGGGGTTGCGCGTACGCCGCACGTGATCTCATACGCGATCGTGTGCGCTAGGTGGGCGTGATCGTCTGCGGTGACGCCATCGCCGAGTACGACGACCTCGTCGCCAAGCGCAACGCCATGAATCTCCGTCACATCGACTACGGTGAGATTCATCGAGATGCGGCCGAGGATTGCAGCGCGTTTCCCCTTCACCATCGTCCATCCGCCGGGATGCGCGTTCGAGCCCGACAGCTCGCGGCGGAGTCCATCTGAATATCCGATGGGAAGGAGCGCGAGGCGCATGGGCCTGGGCGCAGTAAAGATGGCGTTGTATCCGACGGTGTCTCCAGCCTGTATCTCGCGCAGCCCGATGACCCGGGTCTTCCATGTCATGAGAGGTTCGAGGCCAGTTCGGACCCTGGCCTGCGGAGCATTGGAATCGGAAGATGCCTCCTCGATCGGCAGACAGTAGCCGTAGAGGGCGATTCCGGGGCGGACCATCGACCGTGCGCCGAAGCTGGCGGACGATTTGCGCAACCAGGCGAGGTTCTCGAGGGTGCACTGGTTATCGAGAGTCGACGAGTTGCCTACATGCACCCAGGCGGGTTGCAGACCGGCGGCGGCCATGGCGGCAAGCGCCTGCTCGAACCGCCCGCGCTGCGTGATCGTCTGCTTCGATTCGGCAACCTCGGACGAGGCGAAGTGGGTCAGCACACCGTCGAGGCGAAGGGTTGGCTGGCGTTTCAACCAGTGCAGCAGCGTGTGTAAATGTTCTCCGGGTGCGATGCCCTGGCGCGCCATGCCGGTGTCGATCTCCAGATGTATGGGCAAGGGAGGAGGATTGCCACCTTGTTGGCGCACGGCAGCGGCAAGACACTCCATCTGCTGCTGGTCCCAGACGACGGGAGTCAGTTCGTGGCGGACGATGGCCTCGGCATCCTCATTCAGCGGGCCGCACATGACGAGAATCCGGGGCTGAGTGTGCTTCGCGACTCCCGCTGCCGCCAGGGCGTCGCGAACAGCGGCTCCCTCGGAGGCGTCTGCGACGCCGAGCCACTCTGCACCGGCCTGCGCCAGCACTGGAGCGCACAGGTGCGCGCCGTGGCCGTAGGCGTTGGCCTTTACCACCGCGAGGACGGCTGTGTCGCTGCCAGCCGCTTCGACCAGCAGCTTGTAGTTGGCCTTCAGACGCCGCTCTGAGATCTCCACCCAGCTCTTCACAGCTTTATCCTATCGTTGCGGTTGCAGGTTGGGAGATAGCCGTTTCGGCACCCCTGATTCCCTGTCGTGCTTCGGATGTGATACAAAGCTGTCGCCATGAAAATGAATACTCGTTCAGTCTTGTCGTTTCGGAGTGCGTTGTTTGTGGGGGCTGTTGGCCTTTTCTGTGGGTCGCTTGCGGGTTGCTCGAGCGGGAGTTCGAATCCGCTGGCGCCGATCCAGGCTGCGCAGGCTAAGAACGCGGGCAATTTCTCGAACACGGTTTTTCTGGGCGACTCGCTGACGGCGGGCTTCCAGAGCGGCTCGCTGCTGGATTCGCTGCAGGTACATGGGTGGGCGCCGCTGGTGGCAAAGCAGGCGAACTTCAACATCGTTCAACCACTGATTGCGTATCCGGGTGCGCCGAATGTGCTGCAACTGCTTTCGCTGGGGCCTCCGCCGGATATTACGGCGGTGTCTGGAACGACTACGGGCAGGGATAACTTTGCGACTCAGGTGACGGATCTGGCGGTGCCGGGAGCGGTGCTGAACGACGTGATGAATACCGCTCCGCAGGTGAACCCGGCGCCGGGATCGGAGGCGCAACTCGTTCAACTTGTGCTCGGCTTCCCTGGGCTGGGCTATGGGCAGGCTTTGAGCCAATCGGGTTTCGCCATCCAGGCTCAGCCGACGACGATCTTCCTTTGGATCGGCAATAACGACGCGCTGGTGGCGGATGAAACGGGCATGCCAAGCAGTATGACTCCGATCGCCACGTTTACGACGCAGTATCAGGCGCTGATTACGCAGCTGACGACGTTGACTCAAGCGCATCTGGTGATCGGGAATATTCCGGATGTGACGAAGGTGCCGTACCTGACGCCCGCGGCGCTGGTGCTTGGGGAGTATTCCGCGGCGACCGGGTATCCCACGTCGGTGCTGAGTGGGCTGCTGGGGATCGTGC
Organism: uncultured Acidobacteriaceae bacterium; assembly: GCA_963791735.1. Taxonomy (GTDB): domain Bacteria; phylum Acidobacteriota; class Terriglobia; order Terriglobales; family Acidobacteriaceae; genus Edaphobacter. Next base: position 1,025,943 of record CAWBTR010000001.1, read on the forward strand.
CGGGAGATTACGTGAATCCGACGGGGCTGGCGGAGATTCCGCTGATCCTGGAAGGACAGCAGCAGGGGCCGATTACGGATTCAGGCGTGCTTTCCGCAGCGGAGGTGGTGACGGTGCAGGCGCAGGTTGTCGCGTACAACCAGGTGATCGCCGCGCAGGCGAAGGCGGCCAATGCGACGCTGGTCGATATCAACACGTTGTTCAATCAGCTTTTCACTACGGGCCTGACGATCAACGGGTACACGGGGAATGCGAGCTTTCTTGGCGGCTTCTTTGCGCTCGACGGCATTCACCCGACGAACACAGGATATGCGGTGATTGCGAATTCGTTCATCGACACGATGAATACAGCGTTCAGCAGCAAGATTCCTGATGTTGCGCTTGGTCCGGTTGCCGCGGCCGATCCGTGGTGGCCGCCGAATATTGTGCCGCAGGGCGCGGCTCGCGCCATGATGATACCGGCGAGTGAGGGGAAGAGCGTGGATGATCTATTCCTTGGGAGAGAACGGCAGAATCAGTAGCCGCCGGGGTCGCCGTGCTGGAGGTTTTCGAAGCGGGTGTAGTCGGCGAGGTAGGCGAGCTGGATGCTGCCGGTCGGGCCGTTTCTCTGCTTGGCGATGATGATCTCGGCCTTGCCTTTCAGGTCCTCGTTCTCGCGGTCGTAGTACTCTTCGCGGTGGATGAAGCAGACGACGTCGGCGTCCTGTTCGATCGAACCGGATTCGCGGAGGTCGCTGAGGAGGGGTTTTTTGTCGCCGCCGCGCTGCTCGCTGGCACGGGAGAGCTGGGAGAGAGCGACAACTGGCACCTTCATCTCCTTGGCGAGCGACTTGAGCCCGCGGGAGATCGCCGAGACCTCCTGGGTTCGGTTTTCGAAGCCCCTGACGTTGGAGTTTGAGCCGGTCATGAGTTGGAGATAGTCGATGACGATGAGATCGAGCTTGCCGTGTTGCTGCTTCAGGCGCCGTGCCTTGGCACGCATCTCAGCCAGGGTGATGCCGGGGGTGTCGTCGATGAAGATCTTTGACTCCATGAGCTTCTCGAGGCCGTTGATCAGCTTCGCGCGGTCCTCGCGCATCAGCATGCCAGTCTGGATCGCGCTTTGAATTGACCAGCGCCTGCGATGCCAGCATTCTGCGCAGCAGGCTGGACTTGCTCATTTCGAGCGAGAAGACCGCGACCACTTTGCCGCCGCGGACCGCCGCGTTTTCTGCGATATTGATCGCCCATGCGGTCTTTCCCATCGATGGCCGCGCGGCGATGATGATGAGTTCGGACTCCTGCAGGCCGCTGGTCATGCGGTCGAACTCGACGTAATGGGTTGCGAGGCCGGTGACCTCGCGGCCCTGCTCGTAGAGCGCGTCGATGGAGCCGAAGGAGTCTTTTACGATTGCAGCGATGTCGGAGAAGCCACCTGTGAGTGCCTGGTCAGATATCTCCATGAGCCGGGAACTCGACGTTATTGAGAACCTGAAGTGCTTCTTCGCTTTGATCCGCTGCCGCCGCCATTCCCACGTCGCAAACGGTCATAAGCTGACGCATCAAACTTTTGTCGCGCACAATCGCAACATAGCTCTCAATACTGAGCTTCCGAGGCAACCCTTCCGTCAACGACGCCAAATACGCTACGCTGCCGACCGAATCCAGTTCTTTCCGCTTCCTCAATTCCTCACTGACGGTGACGATATCGACGGCATGACCGGTTTGGGAGAGTGTCATCATCGCGGCGTAGATCTTACGATGTGAATCGAGTGCGAAGTCATCCACCTTCAGATACATCGTTGCATCAATAATGGCGACGGGTTCAACGAGCATAGCGCCGAGGATCGTCATCTCAGCGTGAACCGATGTCGGTCTGCCACTATCGCTAACGAGTTGAGGGAATGAAGCCATAGGAACCTCCATGTTCGTGGGCCGGTGCTCGATCCGTGTCGCAATTATCGTGCAAACGGTCGAAATACTTCTGGAACGTCAGAGGAAAAGCGGACAAACCTGTGAACGTCTGTGAAAAACAGGTCATGTTTATCATGAAACGTCTGTGCATTTTGGCTACGCAAGTACTTTTATGGTTCCTCTCGCAAATAAGAGAGAATAGTCGACAGTAGCGAATTGTAGAGGTGGGGACTTTATGGGCGCCGAGAAAACTCTAAGCATTCCGCCAGTAGCGCAACGCGACAAAGCGTCCTTCGAGGTTCTTCGGGTCTGGATCGCCGAGAAGGGGCAGCACGTCAGCATCCGCAGTGGCGCGTGGGAGGATCCGTTCGCGTGGGGCATTGTCCTTGCCGATCTTGCGCGGCACATCGCACATGCGCACGAGCTTCAGAATGCAGGCACCGATACCGATGCGTTCTTGCAGCGTCTGCTCGAGGGCTTTCAGGCGGAGATCGACAATCCGACGGACGAGCCTGAAGGTGAGGTCACGCAGTAGCGGGTTGCGCCGTTTCCCGCTCTACCGGGGCAGTACTTTGATCAAGCCTCCTGCGGCTGAGACGTCCTCGAAAATCAGTCCGCCTGTAGTGGAAGCAGTGGCGGCAGCATCGGTCGTGGTTGAGGCTCCTGGCAGGTGCAGCGGCCCAATTGATAGCTCGTAGTCGCCCTCGGGGAGACTATAGGTGGCGCTCAGCATCCTCGTCGCAAGCTCACTCTGGGCGTGCGGCGGCACCGTCACCTCCCTCGCCGGCCCATCCCCCGGCACCCGCGTGGGAGCGACCAGGTCTGGCGAAACATCCAATCCCGCATGCCGCAAAAGCAGACGGAATGTTCCGGGCCCTACGTTGAGGCGCACCGGTTCATCGGTCATGTTGTCGAGAAAAAATCTCACCTCAATCGGGTCGCCAACCCGAAAGGCGGCTTCCTGCGCCCCGGTGTAGAACCTTCCCTCAGCGGGCTCGGTATTGCCTCTGCCCCGCACCAGCACTCCCAGGCGCACTCCATGCTGCGGAATCGGTGTCCAGCGGATCGCCTCCGACCCTGCCACGTCGATGATCTCCGAGTCGCTGCACTGTGCCCCCTTCACCTCGAATGGCACCGGGCGAAAAGTGACCTTACCCACGTCCATCTCAAGTTCCAGCTCGGCCTTCCACTGACCTGCGCGACACATCTGCCCCTGAGTGCTGTCACTGCCGTCGCCGGCGACACGGACGTCCATCGTTCCAACCGCGCCCGGGGCCAGCTTGCCATCAGAAGCCAAAGCTCCAATCCACGTGCCGCAACTGAGCTCAGACGAAATTGTGGTCTCTGCCGAGTTCGTCAGCGACTCCCGAAGGCCACAGCTCTTTGCCCCCAACTGCACGGGATCCGGCCCAATGTTGCGTATCGCAAAGTGCGCCGTAAACCCTTCCAACGGATTCTGCGGAACGTCGAGCCGCAGAGTTAGTCCCTTAAGCAGACCCGAAGCCACGTCGACGGTCGTAACTGGAGGAACAAACCCGCCGTCCTCGGTATCGGCTCCTGTCCGCACCGCGGTAGCATTGATCCCGGTCAGAGCCGAAGCTGTCCTTTCAACGGAGAGCGGGACGTTATCTCCCGGCAGCACGACGTTAAGCCTGCTGAACTGAAGGCACCCAGCCTCGTCATTGCACGTGGTCATCCCGAGCTTGAAGTTCGCGAAGTCCCCGGGGGCCAGTGTCACGAGTTGGACCGGCTCGGTTGTGGACAGCTGATCACCCCTGTTCTTCGCATATGGCTCCGGCAGCCGCTTACCGCGATCATCCAAGAAGAACACTTGCGGCGGCCCCAGCAACGTACATGTGCGTTTTGAATGGTTACGTAACTCGATCACCTGCTCGTTGTGGCCGAGCGCGGCATCGCCACCACCGTTATACAGTTCAATATCGGCCGCGCGACATTGCTCACTGGTAGAAGCGGGATCAACCTTTGGCCGCGTCTGTCCGCTTGCGTCGCGCGCGCCGTGCACCCAACCTAAGCAGCCCAGCAGAAACAATATTTTCCACCGGAGACGCATCGTTCACCTCGCCTATCAGTGATACTCCTGAAACAGCTCCGGGAACTGCTGCTTCAGCGCCGCAACCTTCGGTACATCGCAGACCTGAATGTACGGATTGTTCGGGTTCTTCTCAGCGTAGTCCTGATGGTAGTCCTCTGCATCATAGAACGCCTTCAGCGGCGTCACCTCGGTCACGATCTTCTTCGGAAACGCATGCGCCGCGTCGAGCTGCGCGATGTATGCCTCTGCAATCTTCTGCTGTTCGGGAGTCGTGTAGAAGATCACGGACCGGTACGATGTGCCCACGTCCGGGCCCTGCCGGTTGAGCTGGGTTGGATCGTGCACGACGGAGAAGAAGACGCGCAACAGAGTGCCATAGCTGATTCGTGATGGGTCGAAGACTACTTTCACGGACTCAGCGTGCCCTGTCTTCTCGCGTCGAGACCTGATCGTAGGTAGCGGTTGCGGCCGAACCTCCTGAGTAGCCTGCTGTGGTTGCGGTGACGCCCTTGATCCGCTCAAAGGTCGTCTGCACGCCCCAGAAACAACCGCCCGCGAAGACCGCCGTTTCATGTTTGGCGGTAGGATGCTGCTCGTCCAGCGCTGGAGCCGGTAGCGGCTCTTTTCTCTCTGCACCAAGAACCATTCTCTTTACCCCCATCAGGAGCGCGCCTGCAACCACCACTCCAGCTAAGATTCGAACTGCGTTCGTTGCTGTCACTAGAGATCTCCTAACGCCGCGAGCGACCGGCGTTCACTGGGTTTAGACGCCGGAACGCACGATAAGGATACAGCGGATTCGAGGGCCCACGATACGATGTTCACCTAACAATCAGGCGATCAACTTCTTACCCTGAATCTCAATGTAGACGTGAATCAGGCTGACCGCGGCGGGGGTGACGCCGGAGATTCTGCTGGCCTGGCCGAGTGTTTGCGGACGAACTCGGGTGAGAGTCTGCTTCATCTCGGTGGAGAGGCCGCTAACGGCGGAGTAGTCGAACCAGCTGGGGATTGTCCGCTTCTCGGCTTTGCGCATCTTCTCGATCGAGCGCCGCTGCTGGTCGAGATAGCCGGAGTATTTGATCTCCGTCTCCACGGTCTTCATCTCGTTGCGAACCCACGCAGGCAGTCGTGAACCGCCGGGTGCAGGGACCGAATCCATCGCAGCGACCCAGTCTGCCAGCGCCGCGACGGCATTGGCCAATCGATCGCGAAGCAGCGGAGCAATATCCTCAACCTGCAGCTCCGGGCGCTTCAAAAGCTGCGCAAATGTCTGCCCACTGACACCGGCAGCATCGCCATCGAGCCGCGCCAGCAACTCCGCGGGGAGTTCTTCCGTCCGCACCCGCGCGGTGTTCAGGAGTTTTTCGAACGCTGCGGCGCGCGCCTGCTTCGCTTCGTAAGCCGACCATGCAGCATCGTCGATCAGGCCCAGGCGCCGGCCATGGGGGGTCAGCCTGCGGTCTGCGTTGTCGATGCGGAGGTGAAGGCGGAACTCGGCACGCGAGGTAAACATTCGATACGGCTCGTTCGTTCCTTTGCTGATCAGATCGTCGATCAGAATGCCGGTATAGGCCTCGGTGCGATCGAGCGTGAACGCCTCCTCGCCCTTCACTGCAAGCGCAGCGTTGATTCCTGCCATCAGCCCCTGGCACGCAGCCTCTTCATAGCCGCTGGTGCCGTTGATCTGTCCGGCAAGATACAACCCGGCAAAGGACTTGACGCGCAGGGTTCGGTCAAGCTCCGTGGGATCGATCGCGTCGTACTCGATCGCGTAGCCGGGCCGCAGCATCTCTGCGTTCTCAAGGCCGGGAATCGAGTGCACCATCGCCGCCTGAATCTCCATCGGCAGGCTCGTGCTCATGCCGTTGATGTAGACCTCGTGCGTATTGAGGCCTTCGGGCTCGAGGAAGAATTGGTGCCGCGTCTTCTCGGGGAAGCGCACGATCTTGTCCTCGATTGATGGGCAATACCGCGGGCCAATCGCCCCGATCTGGCCGGTATACATCGGCGAACGATGGACGTTTTCGCGAATCAGGCGCAGAGTCTCGGGCGTTGTGTGGGCGATGTGGCACATGATCTGCCGCAGCGGAAGCTCTTTCGTGCGAAAGCTGAACGGCGTCGGATCTTCATCGCCCGGCTGCTCCTGAAACTGGCTCCAGTCAATGGTGCGGCCGTCAAGACGGGGCGGCGTTCCTGTCTTGAGGCGGCACTCGCGAAGACCGAGGCGCTTCAGACTTTCTCCGAGCAGGACGCTCGCGGGTTCGCCGCTGCGCCCTGAGGTGTACTGCTGTTCGCCGCAATGAATCAGCCCGTTGAGGAATGTTCCGGTTGTCACGATGGTTGCGGCGGCGTGAATGGTTCTGCCGTCGCGCAGCTTCAGTCCGCGGACGATGCGCTCGGAGCTTTGCTCCGACTGCTCGATGAGGAGATCGACGACCTCGGCTTGTTTGATGAAGAGATTCTTCTGCGCCTCCAGTACCTCGCGCATCTTGACGCGATAGAGCGCCTTGTCGCACTGCGCGCGGGGCGACCACACCGCCGGTCCGCGTGAGGTATTTAGGAGCCGAAATTGTATCCCGGTCGCATCCGCGACTTCGCCCATCACGCCGCCCAGCGCGTCGACTTCGCGCACGAGGTGTCCCTTGGCGATTCCGCCAATCGCCGGGTTGCAGCTCATCTGCGCGATCAGGTCGAGGTTCAAGGTGAAGATCGCTGTGCGCAGACCCATGCGCGCAGAGGCCATCGCCGCCTCGCAACCAGCGTGTCCCGCACCCACGACCACGACATCGAATTGTTCGGTAAAGCTCACTCCTCTATTTTAGCGTTTCGGTTTGGCATTCCGGGTAAATCGTCCTTATGGATAGTGCTTCACTACCTCAATCTCGGCCGGGGGCTCCCCTGCCGCAGCCATCATCTGCTTCAACTCATCTCTCAACTCCGCCGCAGTTGCACGAAACTCCTGCCGCCCCGCCAGATTCACGTGCTCAAACGGATCTGCCGCCTCGCTATACATCTCATACTCGACGTATTTGTCAGAAAACTTCTCCGATCGTCGCCCCTGTGCATCAATCACGCAGTACATCCAGTCTTTTGTCCGCAGCGCCCGCGCCGTCATCGATTCGCTGATCTGCACCAGTTCCTTGTTCGGCCAGGTCTTGCGCGCCTCCGGCTTTGTCAGGATTGGCATCAAGCTGCGCCCCTTCACTGACGCCGGAACCGTCAGCCCCGCGGCGTCCAGCAATGTAGGCATCACGTTGATGTTGCCGATGATCTCCGGTAGCGTCAACGCGTTGTTGAAGCCCGGACCCTGCGCGATCAGCGGCACGCGTATGGAGCTGTTATGGGGACTGCGCTTGTACTCTTCATTCCGCGTCATGAAGTGGCAACCATGATCGCTTGTGAACAGAACGATTGTGTTCTCAGTCAGCTTCTGGTCTTCGAGCAGCTGAAAGATTCGCCCTACCGATTTATCGATCGCCTCCACGCAGCCGTAGTAGTCCGGCAGTTGCGACTGCCAGTTCCCGGGCAGCGGCTTGAGATCGTTGGGGACACATGGATCGTGAAACCGCTCCGCGGATCCCTTCGGCCCGATAAATCGCTTCTCGTCGTTCTGGAAGTGCGGCTCCAGTTGCGAGATGTAGAGCAGAAACGGGCGGTCATGCTTCTCCTTCAGAAACCGCTCCGCGCGGTCGGTGACGAAGTCTACACGGTACTCGTCTTTGAACGTGATCTCTTTGCCGTCGCGGTCGTAGATCGTGCCCTCATAGGGATGCGTTGTCCATTCGAATTCGTTTGCGCCCTCCCAGAGGTCAAGAAATCCGCCGCGAAACTCAGGCTTTACAAATCCACGGCCTCCGCCCTGCGCCTCCGTCCCCGGTGCGAGGTGCCACTTCCCGATCATGTTCGCCGAGTATCCGGCCTTGCGAAGCTCGCCCGCGAGGGTCGGCAGCGACGGATCGATATTGGTCGCGTTATGCCAGACGCCCGTCTCCGTAGCATAGCGTCCAGTCATCAATACCGAGCGCGACGGAGAGCAGACGGGCTGATTGCAGATCGCACCACTGAAGTTGGTGCCCCGTGCCGCCATTGCATCCAGATTCGGCGTCTTCGTGGTGTAGTTCTGCCCATTCGCTCCGATGAAATCTGCCCTGAACTGATCGGCGATGTACACAATCACATTCGGCCGACGGGAGTTCTCCGCACCTTGCGCAGTGACTTTGGCTGCCTCGCCTGCAGCAGTTTGTGCTCCTGCGGCGAGCGTCAACCCGGCCGCTGCTCCTCCGACCATAAAACTGCGCCGGTCCAACTCCATCTCCCTACGCTCGTTGCCCATTCTTCTTGTCTCCTCCATCAAACTTGATGTACACCGCCGGATACTCGACCCGACCATCTTAGTACCGGTGCCGCGTCACTCCTCGAATTCCTGCAACACAAGTAAGCGCAGACCCTTGCAAAATCAGCTATAGTGACTAGCCATCGAGGTCACAGCATGCTTACCCATAGCCCGCTTATAGCCTTCGTCCCAACCAAAGATGCGGCCCGGGCCCGCCACTTCTACGAAAATGTCCTCGGTCTGGGGTTCGTCAGCGACGACTCCTTCGCCGTCGTGATGGACGCCAATGGAACGATGATTCGCATTGTCCGCGTAGAGGGTTTCACGCCTTTCCCATTCACCATCCTCGGCTGGCAGGTCGACGACATCCACAAAGCGATCGCCGAGATGACGAGCAATGGTGTGCAGTTTACGCGCTACGCTTACTTCGAGCAGAGCGACGATGGGGTCTGGACCGCTCCAGGAGGCGCCCAGATTGCCTGGTTCACCGACCCCGACGGCAACACTCTCTCGATCTCGCAGCACTGAAGATTTAGAACTCTATCCTGAGTCCAAGTTGCACCTGCCGCTCGGGCGACTGCCCGGTCGACGCTGCAGTGAATGTGCCGAACGGTCGCACATTCAACCCCTCCGCCGCAACTGTCGCTGCATTTTGAAAGACGAGTGGTGTGACGTCGTTCGTCTCAGTCCCCACGAGAAATGCTCGCTGCATAATCGCGGAATAGTTGACGCGGTTGGTCAGATTGAAGACCTCCACGGTTCCGCGCATCCTCACCCGCTCCGCTACTTGCAGCGCCCGGCTAACGCGCAGGTCGACCCGGCTTGTATCCGGCAGACGCAAGGTGTTTCTGCCAACCGTCGGCAGATACACCGCTCCTCCCGAACCGTTGATGCTCTCGTGTCCGCCTGCCAGCCGCGTGCCTCCGAAGATATCCAAGCTGTATGGCCTGCCGCTCGACTCCGTAAACAGTGGAGCGACGACCCAACCATTTGCGGCGACTCGTAGCCAGCGTTGGTCGTTGTCAAACGTCGGTTCCCACACTGCGCTCGCCAACACCTTATGGGGAAAGTTCAGTGCTGATAGGCCCTTGTCGTACAGCACGTTGAATGGATCGAACTGGGCATTTGTTCGCGGTGTAGCGCCGCCCTGGCCGTAGTCGATCGCCTTGGACCAGGTCCAGCTGGCTCGAAACTCGAAGCCTCCACGAATGCGTCGCCGCGCCTCCAACACCAGTGCGTTGTACGTTGCGTCCGCATTTGAGACGATATCGGTCACGGGTCCGAAGTTTGTATTCACGCGCTGCGAGTAGAAGGGAACCACGAAGGTTTCGCCATCCTGCACCCCCGCCGCACCTGTTCCCCCTTGAAGTTGAAACTGCTTCGTCGCTGTGGCTGGAGCGATGTTGATATCGACGGAGTTCGGCAGCTGACGGTCGAGATTCATCAGATACGTTGCGCTCGCGATGGTCCCTGCACCAACCTCTCGCTCGACGGTTGCACTGCCCTGTTGCACCGCGGGAAGCCGAAACCTGCGATCGAAGACCATCGCTGAGGTCGTCGTCGTGACGGCGGACGGCGGTGTCGTCAAATATGCGCACGCGTAGCCGAAGCCCTGATTGACCACTTGCGGGCAATTTGTAACCGTAGCAGGTGTAATCAAAACGTGTCTCGCCGACGAGGCCTGCGCCGTATCCACCAGCGCACTTCGCACCGTTGCGCCCGGCAGCCGTCCATAAAAAATGCCATATCCTACGCGAATGACGCCGCGGCCCGGGCCGAATGGTTCCCAGGCTATACCGAGACGCGGGCCGAAGTTATTTCGATCCTCAGGAAACACGCTGGTCGCGCCCGTTTGACCGAACGCCGCATCGAGCGTTGCGTTCGGCTGCTGCGGCAACGGCAGAAATTCGTATTCGTAACGCAATCCGGCGTTTACGGTAAGCCCCGACCGAAGATGCCAGTTATCCTGCAAGAATCCTGCCCACTCCTGCGTGTTGAACGTCACGGACTGCTGGCCGAAGCTCTGCGTGAACGAGCGGAAGCAGAAGTCATGCACCGCCGAAACGATAGAAGGACAGCCACCGTTCGGATAAGCGTTCACGTTGAAGGTGTAATCCGTGATCCAGTCCACCAAGCCGCCGGCGTGGCCAGAGGTTGTGGTGCTGTCGTAGTGAAAGGCGCCCTGCGTGTTCGTTAGCGCGTCGATATCGTCGTGAACCAGACTGAGGTCGGCGCCAATCTGGAGTTGATGGCGGCCTCGCGTCCAGGTCAGCATCTCGACGAGTTGTACTTTGTTCTCGTCCGGATACGCTTTGCGTCCCAGCGAAGGCGAGGTCCCAAAGGTAAATCCATCCGGCCCGATCGCGACCTCGGGTGCAGACCCACCGGGCCCCACGGCGGGCTCCTGCGGCAGAGGAGCTTGCGCCTGCTCATACTGAAAGTCACGGCCATACTGCACGCGCAATTCATTGCTCAGGCGCGGTGTCGCGAGCCACATCCATCGTCCGAGCACCGCGTCCACCCTGGTAAAGCTGCTGCCCATGCTCGCGGTGCCGACGTCCACCACAGGCGCCGACCGTACGCCTGAAGGAGCGCTCGAACGCCCCCGGTCATACTGCAGACTCACGCGCTGACGGTCGGCCGCCTGCCAGTCCACCTTGCCAAAGTTGATCGTCTGGTCCTGACGCCTCGTGATCGTTCCCGTCAAACTGTCGAGGTAGTTCAAGGCAGTGTTCACCTTCGCCGCGGCTACGCCGCGATTGGCCAGCAGTGCAGTCTGTGTCGGTGTCAATGCGTAAAAGTTCGGGTCATCCGGCGTCGATATTGCCGGAAAGTCACGCGCCTGCTGGTCGTAGGCATAAAAGTAAAAAAGTTTATCCCGCACGATCGCCCCGCCGACGCTGCCTCCAAATTGCTGTCGGAGGTCATGCGGCTTGACCGCGCCGCTCGCGATGACTCCATCGACGTAGCTGGTCGCAATGGAGAAGGGATTCGTTGCGCCCAACGCACTCGATCGCAGGAGGTAGAAGCCCGTGCCATGCAGGTCGTTGGTGCCGCTCTTCGAGACCGTCGTGACGATGCCGCCGGCGGCGTGGCCATCCAACGCTGAGTAGTTCTGTCCACTCACGCGGAACTCTCGCACTGCCTCCTGCGAAAAGGTATAGGCCATTCCCGAGTGCCGCCCGTACCCTCCGCCGCCGGACGCGCTGCCAACGCTGATACGGCTCGGCACTCCAACTTCAGCAGCATCTTCGGCCTCCGCGCCGCTCTCAATGCCGGTTCCGCGCGGCACTGATCCGAAGCTCTGGTCGTCGTCTCCGCCATCGATCCGGCTGCTGTTCTGCGTCGAGGCCACGCCGCGAAAACTCAGGAGCCCATCCCCTTCGGGATCCGCGTTCACGGTTGGCATCAGTAGCGCAAACGTCTGCCAGCGGCGGCCATTCACCGGCAGCCTCTCGATCTCGTCCGGCGTCACGACGCTTGCGACCGCGGCGGATGACAGATCGTCGACGCTGACCGCAACCGGGGAAGCGGGCTCAGCTTTTACGGTCACGGAGGTCGCGATACCTCCCACTCGCAGCCGCGCCTCCACTGACGTTACGCCCCCAACCTCGACCACGACCGGCTGCAGCGTCAACTGCGCAAACAGGGCGTACTCCACCACGACGCGGTACTCGCCCGCGGGCAGATGCGCCACCAGAAACTCTCCCTTTCCTTCGGTGGTCGCGCGATTCGTCGCTCCGTTTGCGATGTTTTGGACCTGCACCACCGCACCGACGAGCGCGGCACCCCCTGCATCAACGACAAAGCCGCTGATCGCGCCGTCCACCGCAGTCTGTCCCCACGCGCGCGCTTCTCCGATTGCAGCGATGCAACACCACAACAAGCAGGCCCAGGTAATTTCCCTTACGAACGCGCAAAATTCCGCGCGTTCCAAACAAAACGACATGCACTCTCCCCGAAAATTTGAACTCCTCTACACAGCAACCACGGGAAGATCGAAATAATGACTCACTCCAGTCCCGACTATCCCAGCCGGAACCTTGCAGCCATACGATGATAGAAGATTAGTCGCCGTCGATTGAATCAGGAAAGCGACGCCGGTGTTAACGACAAAAGGGCGGCAGCTGAAGCCACCGCCCCCTCTGGATACAAACTACCCAAGTCAGAAGGCAAATCGCGCACCAATTTCTATTTCACGCGGGGTATAGAGGAAGCCGCTGTTATTGCTGCTGGTGGGTACGGCGAATGTTGTGGGTTGGAAGGTCGCGATACCCAAGTTACCCGCAGCGCCGCTGCTTAGTTTGTATGCTGTGGTCCCAACGCCGTCGATGTTCTGGTGGTTGGCTATGTTGAAGACATTGGCAAGCAACTGCAGGTTGTACTTCTCCGCGAAGGTGAATTGCTTCTGAACACGGATGTCGTCCACGATCTTCCGAGGTTGCTTGTTCGTGTTGAGGCCAATTCCCGGGATCGCCGTAGTTCCTCCGGCTCCATTCCAATCACCGGCAATGGCGTCGTTCGAGTTGAAGCCACTGACAGCGGTGGTATAGGGCAGGCCGCTCTGCGCCTGGAACGAGGTGTCGATGCTCCAACCGTTGGTCGCGTAGGTGTACCACTCTGTGGAGTGGATGGAGGGGAAAGTGTAGAGGGCATACCCAACGAACCGGTTGGGAACGTTATAGCTCGAGTTTCCGTAGTTCGCCCGTGGGTTGGAGAAGGGGTCATACCAACTGTTTGCACTGTTGGTTGTTGTCGCATTCTGGGCAAAGTCCAGTGCGTGCGCCCAGGTGTAATTGAAGTCGAACTGCAGATTGTGAATGGAGCGGTTCTGTACTTCGGCCACGAGGGCGTTGTAGCTCGAATTCACATTGCTGACCACTTCCGTGATGTTCTGGAAGTTGGTCGCAGCCGGTCCAAACAGACCTACGTTGCCATATTTCGTGTAGGTCGGAACGACGTATTGGTTTCCGTTGGGTAACGGTCCCTTGCCGCTGGTATCGGAGACGGTGATCGTCACTGGCAGCACGGTAGTCGGGTCAAGGTTCAGATCGAGGAAGTTCGGCAACTCGCGGCCGAGCGCTCCCAGATAGCTCATCGAGAAGACCGTTCCCTTCCCAACCTCCTGCTGCATGACCAGGTCATACTCGTGCACCTGCGGGTTTTGAAGGTGCGGTCCGAGGAAGTACACGCCTGGAGCCGCCACAGTACCGGACGCCGCCTGAACGATGTTGGGGAACACCGGTGCGCCGGCGGTCGCAGGCTTGAAGACGGAGGTGTACTGGCCATTCGGGCTGCCCGTATTGAGCAGAACATTCAGCAATACACCGTTGGTGATACGGCCGTAGAAGATGCCGTAACCTCCACGAAGAACAGTCTTGCCGTTGCCGAAGAGATCATCTGCGAAGCCGAGGCGAACACCGATGTTGTTCTTGTCGCTCGGATGATTTGTAATCCCTGGAAATGGGGTAAACGAGCCGACAGGTGAGATAAGGTTGGACGCGGGCGAAGGCAGGAACTCGTAGTCATACCGCGCGCCAAGCTCAAGAGTAAGTCTCGGTGTGATCTTCCAGTTGTCCTGTCCGAAGAATGAATAGTCAAATGTGCTGATATTGAAGATCGGGCTCGCGCCAAACCCCTGGGTGGTTGACGAGTAGCAGGGGAGCGTCCCGGTCCAGCCTGTCGTCGTCGCAGAGGTTGGCGCCTGGCCAGTCTGCGAACCGCAGGTCGAATTAGCCTTGCCCTTGTTGGCCAGATCGTTGATGTAGTTACCGAGATAGCTGTAGCTGATGTAACCATTCGCCTCGTAAAGATTGTTCAGCAGGTCCCAGTTGTGCACGGTATCTCCACCAAAGGTGAAGCTGTGGTTGCCCGTGGTGTAGTGAAGGACGTCGCTGATCTGCCACTTTCGCTCATCGGGGTAGGCCAGCCGATAGGAATAATACGGAGAGCCAATGTTGGCGAAGACGCTTGTGTCCAGCGCAACTTCCGGAACGTTGCCGCCAGTTCCTACAAGATTCGCCAGGGTGTACTTGCTAAAGGGTTGCTGGGTCTCATCGTTGAGCTCACGCCCATACTGGTAGAGCAACTCGTTGCTGATCTTCGGGGAGAGCAGGCTCGTCAACTTGGCGACGCCATAGTCCAATTTGACGAAGTCATTGCCCCAGGTATCGAGGCCGTAGTCGTTGGTCGCCGACGTCTGCACGCCGCCAGGGGAGTCCCAACGCAGACGGTGGTAGAGAAAGCTGACATGCTGCTTCTGGTTAATCTGCCAGTCGAGCTTGGGAGTGTTGATTTCCTGGTAGCCCGTACGCGGTACAGTGCCAAGGTCCGCCTGCAAGCCGACGATACCGGCCTGATAAAGACTGGCGCCATAGGCATATCCGGCTGCTGTGGCTGGCTGACCCTGACGAATTGCGAGAACGCCGGCTTGACTATCCAGCGCGTTGGCCCCTCCGCCGGACACATAGCCGTTTGCGGCAATCGTTGCGCCCGCGGGCAGGGTCAGGTCCGGCTGAGCGTAGAAGCTGCTGGGTGAGCTGGGAACCGCGGTTCCCGGGAAGATACGCGAGTGCTGGTCGTACGTATAGATCCAGAACAGCTTGTCCTTGATGAGGGCCCCGCCAGCCGTAAAGCCGTAGATCTTGCGTAGATCTTCAGGCTTCAGGGGTGTGATTGGAAAGGTATATCCACCACCCGGACTGGGAGTTGGCGTGGTGATCTTGCTGAACGCGTTGTAAGCATTCCAGTTGCTCTCACGGTCATAGAAATACGCTTCGCCGTGAATCTGGTTCGTACCGCTCTTGGTCACCGAGTTGATGACACCGCCCGCAGCGCGGCCATACTCTGCCGAATAGACGCCCGTGTTCACTGCGAACTCGCGCACTGCGCTCGCCGAGGTCGAATAAGCTTCACGGGTACGTCCGCGTTCTTCCGAGAAGTACGCCTGATTGTCGTCGGCGCCGTCGATCAGAACATTGTTCAGAATCGGGCTGATGCCGCGGATACTCACAAGACCAAAGCCGTTCGAGTCCGACACGACTCCCGGAGTCGTCATCGCAAGGCTCGACCAACGGCGATTGTTGATTGGAAGATCGTCGAGCGTCTTCTTATTGAGATTGGACGAGAAGTCAGGCGAATCGAAGTTGAGGATCGGCGCCTCTGCCGTCACTTCGACTACCTGGCTGGCGGAGCCCGTCTCGAGATGTGGCAATAGCGTAGTCTGCTGGCCCACCTGCACAATCACGTTAGTCGCACGATAGTCTTTGAACCCACTGGCCAGGACGGTCACGGTATAAGTTCCAGGTTCAATCAGCGGCGCTTTGAAAAAGCCGCTGTCATCCGCGATCAGGTGGATTTCCGCATTCGTGGCGACGTTGTGAATCGTCACCGCCGCCTTCGGCACAACCGCGTCCGTTGTGTCGAATACTGTTCCGCCAATTGCGCCTTGGGTCGTCGACTGCGCCAGCGCGGGTCCAGCAACCAGACTGAGCACTAAAGCAAGCAGCATCTGCTTCATCATCAGCTTCATGTTCATCATCAAGAGCCTCCTCAAAGGTAGAGATTTATTGCCGCCCACAGACGCTCAATCCGCGCCTGGTATCCGGTCATTCTCATTTTGTTTATCTATAACATGGCACACCGCTGTTAACATGCGGTTACACCACTCAGAGCCGCCAGGTTTAACTTGAAGCCCGGTAAAAAGTCTGAATTTCAAATCCTTGCAGTGAGCTGTCAGCCTACACTATGTCAGAAAAGTAAGATCTTTTGACGGTCGCGGCCGCTCAAATAATTACGGTCAAGTAATAAACGCCTGCGCCGTCGTTAGCATTCTGTGTCCGGCAGTCTACCCTGCCTCCTTGTACACTGGATACTGAATAATAATGTTTATCGATGAAGCGCGAATCCGTATCAAGGCCGGCGACGGCGGTAATGGCTGCATGGCCTTCCGGCGCGAGAAATTCGTCCCCAAAGGTGGTCCCTCTGGCGGCGACGGGGGACACGGCGGCGACGTCCTCATGTCTTCCTCGCTGAGCCACAACACTTTAGTCCACTTCCGTTTCAACCCCGAGCACAAGGCCCAGCGCGGCGGCCACGGTCTCGGCTCCAACTGCTCCGGTTACGCCGGCGAATCGACGACGCTCAAGGTCCCCGTCGGCACCCTCCTCTACGATGACCAGACCGGCGAACTGATCCACGACTTCGCTCGCTCCGGCGAAACCATCGTCATCGCCAAAGGCGGCAGAGGCGGTCGCGGCAACCAGCACTTCGCTACTTCCACCCATCAGGCACCCCGGGAACACGAGCTTGGCCGGGCCGGAGAAGAACGCAGCTACCGACTCGAGCTCAGGTTGCTGGCGGATGCAGGCCTCGTGGGCTATCCCAACGTCGGCAAATCCACGCTGATCTCACGCCTCTCGGCCGCCAAGCCCAAGATCGCCGACTACGCCTTCACTACGCTCGAACCAAACCTCGGCGTTGTCCAGGTCGGCGAGTATCCTCACACCGAATCCTTTACGGTAGCCGACCTCCCCGGCCTCATCGAAGGCGCACACCTTGGCGCCGGCCTCGGTATCCAGTTCCTCCGCCACATTGAGCGCACGAGCGTCATCGTCCACCTTGTCGACGTCTCCGACTCGAGCGACCGTCCCGACCCTGTTGTTGACTACAAAGTCATCACCGAGGAGTTGAAGAGCTTCGACCCCACTCTCGCTGCCAAGCCGACCATCCTGGTTGGCACGAAGGCCGACGTCGCCAATCCTGCGAAGCTCAAGAAGCTTGCCGCCATGGCCAAACGACGCAAATTGCCCTTCTTCGACATCTCTGCTGTCACAGGCGAAGGTGTGGAAGCCTTGAAGTATGCCATCGCCGAGATGGTCACGGCCCACCGCCCTGTCGACCTCGAGCCAGCGCCGCCGGTCGCCATCAAGCCCAAACGCAACTACCCGCCGCCGCCAAGCTCCGCCCGGGGCCGGGCCTGACCGGTTTTTAGGCGGGGTTTCGAAGATACCCGACAAATCCCCGTGCCAGTTCCTTTGCCAACTCCTCGTCCGAGGCATCGAGAACCGCGTTCCACAGCGACTCCGGCTCGAGCACGATTGCTTCAATCGAACTGACAGCACTGAGCACCGCCACCTGCAACGCACGCCTGGGAGACGTGTGGCTTATGGATTCCTGATGGGCCAGAAGAACCTCCGCGATCTCATTGAGGTTGTCGGCGACGATCCACCGAGCCTCACGGACAAACTCCCTGTCTGTGTCGGTATCGAGGAAGCGCACAAGGGCACGTAGGAGGTGGGGATGGGACCTGTACTGGGCGAACATGACCGACATCAGGCGTTGGGCGGTGTCCTCCAGCGTGTCGCGGAGGAGTGCCTTGCTCAGGGTCTGCCGGTCCATCTGGCGGCTCGTATCAAGTACATGCAGGAAGGCCGCCCGGAGAAGAGCATCTTTGTCGGCGAAGCGGCGGTACACACTAGCTGGAGCGACTCCTGCCGAAGCCGCGATTCTCGGGATCACCGCTCCATCCAAGCCATGCTGGTCAAGCACCCGGACGGTCGCGACGAGCAAGCGTTCGAACATCTCACGGCTGCGTCTCTGCTGCGGTGCGTGGAGGGATGGCTTGATACTCATGCAGAAATAGTAGATAACAATACCGATATATGTAAACGTAAAAATACATTCACATATCTAAACGTACATACCCCATGATAACCAGTGAACAGACACCCCTCTATTGCTGCCGTGATAAGTTTGGGCGGCGGAGAAAAATCCATGCGCGGAACGTCCTCTGTAGGCCTTTCAGCTTCCTTTCTGGCAGTGTGTTTCCTGGTGCCTGCGGTTCAGGCTGCTAACCCGCTCCGGGTGAAGACCGACAGCGGCGTGGTCGAAGGCACAGTCACCAACGGCGAGCAGGTTCGGGCCTTCAAGGGCATCCCCTTTGCCGCCCCGCCCGTCGGCAATCTCCGTTGGCAGCCTCCGCAACCGGGCGCCAAGTGGAAGGGTGTCCGGACCGCCAGGGACTTCGGTCCCCGGTGCATCCAGTCGGGCGGCGCCTCCGACATGGTCTTCCACGATCCCGGCGCAAGTGAAGACTGTCTGACCCTTAACGTGTGGACGCCTGTCAACGCCAAACCCGGCTCCCTCCCTGTCATGGTCTGGATCTACGGCGGCGGGTTCAACAGCGGGGGCACCTCTGAGAGCCGTCAGGACGGTCAGTTCCTTGCCCGTCGCAATGTGGTCGTCGTTTCAATGAACTACCGCCTCGGCATCTTCGGCTTCTTCGCCCACCCGGAGCTCACCGCCGAGTCGCCTCACCACGCCTCGGGCAACTACGGCCTGCTCGACCAGACCGCCGCACTTCTATGGGTTCAGAAGAACATTGCAGGCTTTGGGGGAGATCCCAACAACGTCACCATCTTTGGCGAATCGGCAGGCTCGATCGCCGTCAGTGCGCTGATGGCCTCGCCGCTCGCTCGTGGGCTCTTCAACAAGGCCATCGGCGAAAGCGGTGGTGCTCTGTATGGCAGTCGAGGCGTCAGTTTCGCACCTCGCGAGTCTGTCGGGCAGCGCGATGTTGCCTTCGCGCAGAGCGCCTTCGGTACCTCCACTCTTGCCGATCTCCGCAAGCTCTCCAGCCGACGAGATCCTCCACGGCGCAACCGCGAAGACCACTCCGCCTGTGCCGCGCTTCGCCCCCGATGTCGACGGTTACTTCCTCAACGACTCTGTCCCCGACATCTACGCCGCGGGCAACCAGGCGCATATTCCGCTGCTCGCCGGTTGGAACGCCGATGAGGCCCGCGGTCAGGCACTCCTGGCGAAGGTCAAACCCACCGCTGCCAGCTTCGCCGCAGCCGCCCAGACCGATTTCGGCGACAACGCCCAGAAGTTTCTCGCTCTCTACCCCGCGACTACAGACGACGAGGCCCTGATCTCCGCGGGCGACTATGCCAGTGATCACTTCATCGCCTACGCAACCTGGCGCTGGATCGAAGCGCAGGTTGCAACCGGCAAGTCACCTGTCTTCCGCTACAGTCTCGACCTGGGCTCTCCCGGCGACATCAACCATCCCGCCCTCCTCGGGGCCTTCCACTCCGACGACATCGAATATGTCTTCGGCACTCTCGATTCCCGTCCCGGCGCAGTATGGCGTCCGGAAGACCGCAAACTGTCTGCGCTGATCGGCGCTTACTGGACCAACTTCGCTCGGACCGGCAACCCGAACGGCCCCGGCCTTCCCCACTGGCCAACCTACAACACCGCCGATCAAGCCGATCAATGGCAGGTGATGCACCTCGACGTCACCTCAGAGGCCAGACCCGATACCCAACGGGACCGCTACCTCTTTCTCGACCAAATCTGGGGCAAGCCGAGTAACTAACTTCATTGGGTGCTTAGCGCACCGACCACGATTCGGCCTTTAGGATCGGGCGCAGTGCAGCACCCCAAGGTATTCGATCCACGGACCCACGGCGTCCCGATATTGATGGGCCATCACCCGTGAGATTTGGTGCAGATGAGTTAAGTCATGAGTAGCCCAGGTCGCCAGGAGCTGGGACAACGTTACGGCTCCGAAGGCAGGATGTCGTCCACGCCGCTCGAGGTCCTCTTGCCGTAGATGCAATGCGCGGAGTTCGCCCAGATTCTCTGACCGCAGACGAGCAAACTCATCCAATAACTGCCCGAGCGACTTACCCTGGCTCTCCCGGATGTGTCCCCACCGATCAAAGGGCTCAAACGGCCGGCTCTCGCCGAATTGCAATATCATCCTTGCCCGCGGTATCCAATCGGTGCGTTCGCCATGAATCAGATGGCCGACGACATCGAACGCGCTCCATGTGTCCTTCCCTTCATTTCGCAACGTCCACTCCTCCGGCAGATCACGCAGGAGTGCATCGAGAACGGCGGGAGTATGACTTAGCAGTGATATTGTCTGGTCCAGATTTTGTTCCATTGTGCCCTCGGTTCATAGAAGCAGTTTTCCAGAGACTCCGATCATGCACTTCGACGCCACCTCAGGCGCTAGCGCGCCAATGGCTGCGAATATGATACCGTCAGCACTCCGACACCGCTCCAAACATAATTGGCGGGGAGCGTCGTTCCCGGCTCCTGTCCTCGCCATGAAAAGGAAGCATATGCCTGCGTTCGTGCTCCGCCGAAGTCTGCTGCTTGCCACCGTCCTCTGTGCCTCGCTTCCCCTTGCCTTCGCCCAGACCCCCACCAGCCTGCCAAGCGAATCTCCCACGGCTTTCGTACCGACGAACAACGGCTTCGACTATGAGCGCCGTGAAGTCATGATCCCGATGCGCGACAAGGTGAAGCTGCACACCGTCATTCTGGTGCCGAAGGGTGCAAAGAACGCTCCTATCCTGCTCACCCGAACACCTTACAACGCAAGCGCGCTGACGACGAACACGCTGAGCTCGCACCTCGGCCCCAGCCTCTACGGCTACGACAACGCGACCGACGTGATCGTCGACGGCGGCTACATCCGCGTAATCCAGGATGTGCGCGGTAAATACGGTTCCGAGGGCGACTACGTGATGAACCGTCCACTGCGCGGCCCGCTGAACCCGACGCAGGTGGACCACGCGACCGATACCTATGACACGATCGACTGGCTGGTGAAAAACACGCCCGAGAGCAACGGCAAGGTTGGCATCATCGGCATCTCGTATGACGGATTCACCACGCTGATGGGTCTGGTCCATCCGCACCCGGCCCTGAAGGTCGCGGTCCCGATGAATCCGATGGTCGACGGTTGGCGTGGCGACGATTGGTTTCACAATGGCGCGTTCCGCGAGCAGAACATGAGTTACATCTATGAGCAGGACGGCACGCGGGACAACTCGGTGAAGTGGTGGACCAGCAACTTTGACGACTACGACATGTTTTTTGACGCGGTTTCAGCCGGTGAGCTCGGCAAGGAGCGCGGATTGGAGCAGACCGGCTTCTGGCGCAAGCTGATCGCACATCCCAGCTACGACTCCTTCTGGCAGGATCAGGCCGTCGACGAACTCCTGGCCGCGGAACCGATCAGCGTTCCCACGCTTCTAGTGCATAGCCTGTGGGACGCCGAAGACATCTACGGCGCGATGGCTGTGTACAAAGCGATCAAGCCAAAGGACTCGGGCAACAAGGTATTTCTGGTGATGGGGCCGTGGCATCACGGACAGGGAATCGAGGATGGCAGCACTCTCGGCGCGATTAAGTTCAACAGCGATACTTCGCTCTACTTCCGCGAGAACATCCTCGCGCCTTTTCTTGCGAAGTATCTGAAGGACGATGCTTCGGCACCGCAAATCGCTCCCGTGACAGCGTACGAGAGCGGCACCAACGTGTGGCGCAAGCTGCCGTCGTGGCCCGTTGCATGCGAGAGTGGATGCTCTTCGACCTCCGCGCCGCTTTATCTGAGGGCCGAAGGAAAACTGAGCTTCAATGCGCCGAAGGAGGGAGATGCTGCGTTTGACGCATACGTCTCTGACCCGGCAAAGCCTGTGCCGTTCCGTGCGCGTCCGATTCAACCCGTCGGCTACGACAACGGAATGACGTGGCCGAACTGGCTTGCGGATGACCAGCGCGAGGCTTCAGGACGAACCGACGTGCTCGTCTTCACCTCGGATGTTTTGACCGTCACCGGTGAAGATCAGCGGACAGCCGGTTGCGAACCTGATTGCGTCGACGAGCGGGACGGATTCTGACTGGGTGGTGAAAATGATCGATGTGTATCCCGACGAGGTGGCAGGGCAGCCGAAGATGGGCGGCTATCAATGGATGGTCTCGGCTGACATCTTCCGCGGCAGATACCGCGAGAGCCTGGAGAACCCGAAGCCGATTGCAGCAGGGGAGCCGCTTCTCTACCGCTTCAATCTGCCGCCGGCGAATCATGTGTTTCTGCCGGGCCATCGGATTATGGTGCAGGTGCAGTCCAGCTGGTTTCCGCTGTACGATCGCAATCCGCAGACCTTCGTCCCGAACATCTTCTGGGCCAGGCCGCAGGATTATCGCAAGGCCGAGCAGCGCATCTACCATCTGCCTGGACAGGCGAGCTTCATCGAGCTTCCAGTTGTTGCACAACCTTGATCGGCGTATCTGCTATCTCGGGAACACACGGCCAAGGGAGCGGCTAATCGATAATTTTTGTGATGGCGTGAAGCTTTTGCTGAGAAAAGGCTGGTGCCCTCGCGCGACTTGTCGACGACCATCGGGTCTAGCTGATGAAGGGGAGTGTATCGATCTCCCCCTTTAGTAACATTGGTTTGCAGTACTCTGTCTCGATTTGCATTTCTACGGCCGATGAAAGAAAGATGCCTGCCGACAGAGGCTTGCAGAGACATGTTTTGAGAAGGAAAAAGAACTCAAGATGCGGGGCACTTCCATCCATGAACTCGCGATCGCAGAGATAGAGCGGCTTTCACGAAGAGGATTCCAGCGATTGGCTCTGCCCGAGCCTCTGGAAAGTGGCTTCGAGCAGTCGACGTTTGTTCAGCGCGCAGCTCGTCTCTGGCTTGAAGGTCTGATTGCGATTGGCTTCTTCAATATCTATGTCATCGCGGACTACTTTATTCGTGGCGGAGTCGCCTGGTTTCCATTACAGGTACGATTGTGCATCGTTACGCCTGTCGCTCTACTGATCAACCTCAGCATGCGGTGGAGTCCGAACAAGGTTTACCGCGAAACCAGTATTGCGCTGGCGAGTTGCCTCATCGGAGCGACGCACCTTTATCTTGAGAGCAACACGAACGCAACCTCATCTGCCTATGCACAGGTTGGGCTGATCGTAACCGTGATCTTCGTGAATGTTGTGATGCGGCTGCAGTTTATGTATGCCTTGACCGCCTCCGCGATTCTGCTGGCAAGCGATCTCGTTTTCCTTCACCAGGACCACTTTCTCAGCGCTTCCGATAAGTTGCTTGGCATCACTCTGGCGGTATGTGCGATAACAATGACCGTAGTCGCGAATTACAGCATTGGGCGCGAAGAACGCCTGGGATACCTGATGCGACTGCGCAGCGAGATACAAACCAGAGAGCTGTCTTTTCTGAATGTCGAGCTGCAAAAAATCTCTTACATTGATAATTTGACCGGCCTTGCCAATCGACATGCATACGAGTTGCAGTTCGCGAAGCTGTGGCGCGAGGCCGTTGATTCGGGAAGCTGTCTTTCGGCCATACTGATTGACATCGACCACTTCAAGGTAACGAACGATACCCGCGGACACCTTTACGGCGATCGCGTGCTGGTTCGTGTGGCTTCGCTGTTGCTGCAGAGTCTACGCTGCAAGGACGATTTTGCAGCGCGGTTTGGCGGGGAGGAGTTCGTGGTCCTGCTTCCTGGGGCTACACAGGAAGGCGCGATGATCGTTGCCGAGCGAATCCGCAAACTTGTCGAAGTCGCTGGGTCGCCCGCGCTGCCTGAGCCGGGCAGCCACCCTCGACTGTCAACGGTGAGTTGCGGTGTGGCCTCATGCTGGCCGAGCGATTCCAACTGCCAGGAAGACCTGCTGGACTCTGCCGATAAGGCGCTCTATCAGGCAAAATCCGCTGGCCGTAACGAGGTTCGCTGCGGGGAGCTGACGAGCACAGCCAGAAAGCGACCGTCTGCCGAGCGGCGAGTATTGCGCGGTTTAGCGAAGGGCGACTCTGAATCATGGGCCAGGGTAGATTAGAGCGCCATCGGCTCGCTCTGAACCAATAGGTCCATCGCTGCGTTATGTAGCCCGAAGCCCACAGACTGGCGAAGGCCGATCCATATCTCTGAGGTTCAGGAGTCACACCCTGAACTGCCACCCCTTTAGCCTGATGTGATAAATTGCCGCTACTGCGAAAAATACAGCATAGAGCTACCTGGAGGGCACTTTCCTTGGCACTCAAAATTACAGGTCTGTCTAAGACCTATCCAAACGGTGTAAAAGCTCTCAAAGATCTGACGTTAACCATTGGCAACAATATGTTTGGTCTGCTTGGTCCAAACGGAGCTGGCAAAAGTACCCTGATGCGTACCGTCGCCACATTGCAGGACCCTGATTCCGGCGAAGTCTGGCTGGATGACCTGAATGTTCTGAAGGACAAGAATGCAGTTCGCAAGATCCTTGGATATTTGCCGCAGGAGTTTGGCGTTTATCCGAAGATGAGCGCAGTCGATATGCTGCAGCATCTTGCGGTGATGAAAGGCATCCTGAGCCGCGGTGAGCGCAAAGAGATGGTGGAAGCGCTGCTGCACCAGACGAACCTGTGGGAGTCGCGGAAGAAGTCTCTCAGCACCTACTCGGGCGGAATGAAGCAGCGATTCGGCATTGCGCAGGCACTCCTTGCGAATCCGAGGTTGATCATCGTCGATGAGCCGACGGCTGGCCTTGATCCTGCGGAGCGGAACCGGTTTCTCAATCTGCTGAGTTCTATCGGCAGCAATGTAACGGTCATCCTGTCGACGCATATTGTTGAGGATGTTCGCGAGCTCTGCCCAAGGATGGCGATCATCAGCAACGGCGAGCTCTTGCTGGAAGGATCTCCTGCCGAAGCGTTGCAGGCTCTCAAGGGGACGATCTGGAGCAAGGTTGTCGCCAGTGACTCTGAGCTGCAGGCGCTCGAGGCGGATCTCCACGTTATCTCGACTCACTTGGTTGGTGGGTTGCACGAGGTCCGCATCTACGCGGAGTCAAGCCCCGGCGACGGATTCATTCCCGTCGACTCAGGCCTCGAGGATGTTTATTTCCTCAATCTCTCACGCCACAAGAAAAACTAATCGTTGAGGCGACCGATGGCAATGTTCTGGGAGTTTTTCTCGTTCGAAATAAAATTTCGCATGAAGAGCGTATCGACCTACGTCTACTTCGGCCTATGGTTCTTCCTCAGCTTCCTAAGCATCGCGGCAGAGGATTTTATCAACGTCGGCAACGACAAGGTGCTGCTCAATGGACCCTTCTCGACTGCCATTCTTTATATCCTGTTCAGCTTCTTTGGCATTATCGTCATCGCCGCGATTTTTGGAACCTCGATTCTTCGCGACTTCCAGCGCGATACCTACCAACTCCTCTTCACGAAGCCGATCACCAAGTTCGCTTATCTGGGTGGTCGGTGGGCCGGCTCCTTTGTGACGACGGTGTTTTGCTTCACGGGACTGATGTTCGGCGAGGCTGCCGGCACGCTCGCGCCCTGGGCCGACCACACGCGGATCGCCCACGCCCATCTCTCGTGGTACCTGCAGCCCTTTCTTTCGATCACCGTTGTCCAGATCTTCTTCCTCGGATCGTTATTTTTCTCTATCGCGGCGCTTACCCGCAAGCTGTTTATCGTCTATTTGCAGGGCGTCGTTCTGTTTCTTTTGTATTTGATCGCCAACACCGTTTTTCAAACGAGAAACTCGCTCGAACATTTCTGGTCCGCCATCTTCGATCCTGTCGGTCTTCGCCTATTCGACAGTGTTACGCGGTATTGGACGGTCGCCGAGAAGAACAGACTACTGATGCCCTGGTCGGGTGTTTTTCTGTATAACCGCCTGGTTTGGCTAGGTGTGGGCCTGTGTGCACTGGTAGTGGCCTATACCCTCTTTCCACTATCGGTCGAGGCGTTGACCTCAGTTTCGCAGGGTCGCCGCGCGGCAAAGGCCCGAGCGAACGAACCTGAGGAGACAGGCCCTGTACGGTCTTTTGTTTCGAAGAGACTGCCGTCGATCCAGCAACACTTCGGCGCAGGAACGACATGGTCCCAGTTTGTTTCGCTTACCCGGTTGCGCATATCAGACATTCTGCATGAGCTTCCGTTCTGGGCGATCCTGGCTGTGATGGCAGTCTTTGCTCTCGTGAGTGGACACTTTGCCGGGCGCAACAGTGACGGGAACGTCTACCCTGTTACTTTCCTGATGCTTCAGGCCGTAGAAGGACTCGCTCCACTCTTCTTCTATCTGATCGCGACCATGTATGCCGGCGAGCTGATCTGGCGTGAACGGGACACGAGCTTCTCCGGCATTCACGATGCGCTTCCTATTCGCGAGTCCACCGACTGGCTCTCAAAGTTCTTCGCACTCACCTTCGTTGAGGTGGTTCTACTCACGGTGACCCTGCTCTGCGGCGTCATCAGTCAGACAGTTGGGGGCTACTATCATTACG
The DNA here is from genome assembly GCA_963791735.1 of uncultured Acidobacteriaceae bacterium. Classification (GTDB taxonomy): domain Bacteria; phylum Acidobacteriota; class Terriglobia; order Terriglobales; family Acidobacteriaceae; genus Edaphobacter. The sequence goes on from CAWBTR010000001.1 coordinate 1,052,334, forward strand.
AGCTCATTCAGTACGCCAAAGAGCTCTATATTGTTACTCTTCCGCAGGTGCTAACCTTTGCGCTCGCCGCGATGTTTCTGCAAACGATTCTGAGCAATAAGTTCATCGCACATGGCATTGTTGCCGGACTCTTTGTCCTCAATATCGTCCTGTTCAACTTCGGTTGGGAAAATACGCTCTATCTCTTCGGGAATACACCGCCATATACCTACTCGGACATGAACGGCTATGGACACTTTGTGCCCGCACTCTTCTGGTCGATCACTTACTGGTTCGCCATTGCAGCTTTGCTTGGTGTCATCTCAATCGCTCTGACACTACGCGGTTCGGACGATTCGTGGCCGGCACGTCTTCGCCTTGCCCGGGAGCGCTCTCCGCGGCTGATCCCCGTCGGTGTGCTTCTTCTGGTGATCGCGATTGGCAGCGGAAGCTGGTACTTCTACAACACGCATGTGTTGAATGAGTACCTGAACGCAAAGGCTCGCCGCGATATTCAGGCCGACTATGAAAGGAATTTCAAGAAGTACGAAGACCTTCCACAACCCAAAGTGATCGCAGTGGACGCCGCGATTGATATCTTCCCCGAGCGCCGTTCGTTTTCGGGAACCGGTCATTTTGTACTGCAGAACAAGACGCCCGGACCCATCTCGCAGATTCACCTCGTCAACATGCAGCAGTCCGTTTCCAATGTACAGTTCGACCGGCCCTTCCATGTTGTCTCTTCGAGCCCGCGAGCGATTTACAGCATCTACGCTCTTGATCAACCACTTGCTCCCGGTGACAAAATTAATCTGAACTTCAATGTCGGTTATACAAGCCGCGGATTCAGGGACGGCAATGAACGCCCTGAGCTTGCATACAGCGGCACTTTTTTTGACTCCGCCTATTTTCCGACGATTGGCTATACCTCGGACAACGAGTTGACTGATCCGCGCCGCCGCCGCGATGAGCATCTCGGTCCGGTCACGGATCTGCCGCACCGAGGAGATCCTGTCGGCAGCCGAACAAACCTCTTCACCAAAGACGGAGACTGGATTACGTATCGTACGGTCGTCAGCACGCCCGACGACCAGATCGCTCTTGCTCCTGGATATCTGCAACGTGACTGGCATCAGAACGGCCGTCATTACTACGAATACAGCATGGGCGACGTCAAAACTCTGAACTTCTACGCCTATGTCTCGGGCCATTACAACGTCAAACGTGATACGTATGATGGCGCAAATGGGAAGATCAACATCGAGGTGTACTCGGCTCCCGCACATCCCTACGATGTCGACGACATGATCGCCTCCAGTAAGGCTGGGCTCGCGTACTACGAAAAAAATTACAGCCCGTTCCAGTTCGGCCAGTTCCGCATCGTGGAATATCCCCGTTATCGCGGGTTCGCTCAGTCGTTTCCAAATACGGTTCCGTATGCCGAGCCTGGTTTCCTTGGCCGGGTTCAGAGCCCCAAGGACATCGATCGTACTTATTTCGTCACTGCACACGAACTCGCGCATCAATGGTGGGGTCACCAGCTAATCGGGGGCCGAGTTGAAGGCTCGAACATGCTGTCCGAGTCGCTCGCGGAGTACTCGGCACTTCGCGTCGCGGAGAAAAAGTACGGCGACGAAAATATGCATAAGTTTTTGAAGCATGAGCTCGATGGATATCTGCGGGGACGATCCGGGGAGGCTCACCGTGAACCACCCATCGTCCTAGTGCAACGCGAGGCCTACGTCTGGTACCAGAAAGGCTCGCTGGTTCTTTATGCGCTCTCCGATTACATCGGCGAGGACAAACTGAATCTCGCGCTTCATAACTTCCTGATGCAGTATCGGTATGCCAACGCGAACGACTCGCAGAGTGGCCCCTATCCCGACACGCGTCAATTCGTCGATGCGCTACGCGCGCAGACGCCTCCTGAACTGCAGTACTTTATTACGGATGCCTTTGAATCGATCGTCCTGTACGATAATAAGGCGCTGACGGCGACTGTTACCGAGACGCCAGACAAGAAATATAAGGTCACTCTGACTGTGCAGGCGCGGAAGCTAAAGTCAGACGGCAGCGGAAACGAAACGCCGATGGCGCTGAACGATTACATCGATATTGGCGTTTTCAGCGGCAAGAAAGACGAGGAGAAGCCACTTTCCCTGAAGAAGGAAAAGATCACGCAGGCGAACCAGACCTTTGAGATTGTCGTGGACCAGATGCCGACACGCGCCGGCATCGATCCTTACAACAAACTCATCGATAGAATTCCCGATGACAACACCATCGATGTTGCCAAGCAATAACAAGTCTGCTGCCTGCGTAGGCCCTGTTCAAATTAGTCTCGAATCGAACCCATGGAAGTTCGCGCTTCCAGCAGGTCCCTTTGAAAACTCTGATATTCGAGAGAGCGCCTACACGTCGGACAAATGAAGTTCAATAACGGAACCCATGCGACGATGATTGCGATGCCGACAAGTGGGATGACGAGTGCAATTATGGCGTCAGACATGTGATTTCTCCGGGGCCTCCAGGGAGGCGATTCAAACGGGAAGATAAAAGCTATAGGCAACCCTCAACCGAACGTGCAGGCAATTTGGCGTTCAGGTTTGAATGCTCTCCGAGGTCATTGGCTTGGTTTGCCGAACGACGCGGTCGGCTTGAGGGCCTTTGACACCCTGAACAATGTCGAAGACGACTTCTTCGCCTTCTTTGAGACTTTTGTAACCGTCCTTTTGAATTGAGCTGAAATGGACGAATACATCGTTGCCGCCGTCGTACCCAAGGAAGCCGTAGCCCTTGACGTTGTTAAACCACTTCACTGTACCTTTATATTGGCCCATCGAGTTCACCTTTGTGGAGTCGTTGGATATGACATTGTCAATCGGCTGATCTTGTCGGTGCACGACGCCTTCAGCTAGAAGAGAGAGAGGATGGCCGCTCCTACCAGGAGCAATACGGCCTACCTTGTATGCGTCCAGTTCCCCGACCTCAGCGTCTGCGGGGGATTCATTCCTGTGACCGAATCTCTCTTGCGAAGAACTTCCGCTCCCCAAATCCAAGGCTGGCAAGCGTCCGCAGAACCCTATGGCCGGCAAAAATGCATTGACAGATGCGCGCATCGAATGGTCCTTATGTCACCAGAGATCAGCTTCAAGGGGATAGTGGCGTGAGTCGCGGGACCGTTTCAAGGATTTTTGAAAGTTGAGCCGCTCCTCTTAGATGAGGTCACAAACCGGCGGTATGACTCCAAAAATTTCACTTTTGGGGGCTGGAAAGGATGGCGCAGGAGACCAGGGCGGTTTGCCATGTAAACTTTTGAGAACAAGGCCCGGAGGATGTTGAGTGAATTTCGTGACATTTGATGCCTCCTATGTGAACAAGTTGCGCGCAGGAGACGCACCTACCGAGCAGCACTTCATCAGCTACTTCAGTGAACTCATCCTGTTGAAATTACGGCCGCGGCTGCGCAGGCCGGAGCAGATTGAGGATGTGAAGCAGGAGACGTTCTCTCGCACGCTTTCGCTGATACGGAGCGACGGCGGTCTTCGCCATGCGGAACGGCTCGGCCCATTGGTTAACTCAATCTGCAATAACATTTTGATGGAGCAGTACCGTATTTCCAGCCGGGTTGAGGCGTTGGAGGATGAGGCCGCAGAGCGGCTTGTCGAGACCAGACCCAATGCCCTGAGCGTGGCGATCTCTGATGACACCCGCAAGCTTGTCCGGCACGTTCTGGATGGCCTCAATGACCGCGATCGCAACCTGCTACGGGCAGTTTTCCTTGAGGAACGCGACAAGGACGAGGTATGCACGGAGCTTGGAGTCGATCGGGACTATCTCAGGGTGCTTCTTCACAGGGCAAAGGGTTCATTTCGTGTGATGTATTCCAAGCAGGTCAGTTCTAAGACGTACCATTGAGCGTCTGGCTGAGGGCGGAATGTGTAATTGAAATGAAACGCTTGTCACCAGCGCTGCACTATGTAGGAGTCGAGGGTTTGTGAGATGAATCATCAGGATGCGCTGAAGGAAATGGCAGTCGAACGGTACTTGCTGGGAGAACTCAAAGGCGCATCCTTAGAAAGCTTCGAGGAACACCTCTTTGAGTGTCCGGAATGCGCAATGGATGTGAGAACAGGCGTAACCTTCATCGATGGTGCCCGAACCGAGTTGAGCGCCCCTCAAAGGGTTTTTGCACCCCGCGCAGAGAACCCGCGGAGATGGACTTCCTGGTTCACAAGTCCGTGGATTCTGGGTCCAGCGTTGACTGCGTGCCTGGTGGTGCTGGCCGTTCAGGCATTTGTCGTTCAACCGCGCATGAAGCTTGAGATGGCGCGAGCGCAGACTCCGGCCGTGCTGAATCCGCTGGTTCTGGCGAATGCGGGGGCCCGGGGCGACTCGGTTCCCGAGATCGTTGCACCCGAGCATGGCTCCTTCGTGATCTCGCTCGACGTTCCAACAACCGGCGGTTTTTCAGGCTATCTGTGTTCGTTGAGCGGGGCCGATGGATCGCTCCTCTGGCGAACGACTATTTCACCCGAACAAGCGCGCGATGCGCTGCTTATCAATATGCCGACTGACAGGACAAAAGAAGGGTTGAATACTTTTTTGATTCAGGGTCTACCCGCCGCTGGCCGTTCCGGTGGTACGCTGGAAGACCTTGCCAGGTATAGGTTTCGCGTCAGGATTCAAAAATAACTGAACATGGGGATCGATCATGGAAGCCAGCAAAAATCGGGTCTATTACTATCACGCCGACGCCAGTCCTTTTGGCGGTCACCTCACCCATCCGGTTGAATCAGTCGTGCCCAGTCACGGCTCATCGTCACTCCCGCAGGCGGGCGGCCACGCGTCATCGCGTATGGGCCCATTTCGTCTGGAGGATATTGCCTCCTGCGAGGGAGCCTATTCGAAGATATTCGGTGTAGTGCATAAGGACACCGGAGCCTGGACAACACAGGTTACCTCCGTGGTCGAGGGATTGAATGTTCTTGAAGTCGTTAAGGCTGACCGGGTCGTCTCGAAGATCGCCGTGGAGCATCCTCGGGAGGGGTACCATCCGAGGGTGACCTTCCTTGGCTCGCATTTTGAGAACCTGTCTATCGCGGGAAACAAGGTGAATCCAGTGCTGGACCACCATCTGCTTGCGCTTCCAAAAAATAAGTTCCCCAACATACCATTCACAGAGGACAAAACCTTTATTGACAAAGCGATCGGTCAGAGCCAGAGGATGATAAAAGCGAAAAGTGCTCCCGAATGGGTTCCCGCACGGTATGGTTGGGTAGACTCTGAGAAAGAGCGCAAGAAGAAGGGGTACGTTCTATGTTCCCTGGTGGACCAAGTGGAGGGAGCAAAGCCTGGAAGCTGGTTCGGCCACGCCGTGCACGTACCCGGTTTCGGCAACATCTTTCTTGGCGAATTGACAGTCTCTCACGGTCAGTTTCGTCTCACCATGATCCGGATGGAGATGGGATGTGCCTCCGACGGAAACCTGAGCGTTGGAAGTGGAGGCTCAAATGGATACCCCTCTCCATAATTGTCAGCAGCATGCTCTTGCTGCCCTGTATCGGCTGTAGGCGAAAGTCACAAATTTCGCCGGATGCGACGTATGAACAGATTGAGAAAGAGCTCATCTCAGGGGAGCTTTCGAGAGCGCGCGACCATTCGGAACAGGCCTACAGACTTTTCGACCTTGGCCAGCCGAACCGGGCAGCGACATTCCGTATCGAGCTGGCAAAGGTACTGATCTACCAGGGTGAGAGCGGCGATGCCGTCGCGCTTCTGCTGCAGCCTTTGCCCAAGGACTCAAGCACTGAGCTAATAGTGCGGCAAAAGATCTTTCTTTCCATTGCACAAGCCCGGATAGGAAATCTTAGCCAAGCTGAGCAAACCGTGCTGGAGGCGGAACACGAGTGCCCTGAGGGAGGGCTTCATGCAGACGTTTCGAACGCTAAAGGAATTGTAGATCTCGAGACGGGAGACCTGGACGACGCGGAGCGAACGTTTCATGCAGCCCTTGCCATCGCTCGTTCAAGCGAAGATCGGTTTCTTCAAACTCAAGCAACTATGAACCTTGGTGTCGTTGCACTCCAGGAGGAACACTATGAGGATGCATTGGCACGATTCGGCGAAGCATCCACCCTGGCCCAGGCTATTGGAGCAAAGTTGCAACTGGAAAAAGCAGTCGGAAATATTGGCTTTGTTTATTACAAGACCGGCGATTTCCGGAGAGCACTAACTAGTTTCAAGGAAGCAGAACAGCAGGCAGCCGTACTTGATTCTCCGATCGATCAGGTTAGGTCGTTGAATAACGCCGGACTGTGTGAATATCGCCTCGAAGATCTCGATGCGGCACGTTCCTCATATGAACAATCGCTAGACCTTGCTCAATCCATTCAGAATCAGAAACTGATGCTGGACGCACACGTGGATCTTGGATTTCTGCTGCTGCGACTGGGTAATTCAAATGCAGCTGAGGTTCACGTGCGCGAGGCGAATCGTATTGCGTCGCTTGGAAATAACAGGGCGCGGCTCGAGCCCATGCTGCTTAATGCTCTTCTTCTCGATGCCAAAGGGGATAGAAAAAGTGCGACTGAACAACTTAGGGCCCTTGAAGAAGAGTCCGCCAGCGTACCGTCTTTGCAGTGGGAGGCTGAAAGTAACCTGGCACGCATCTACTCGCAGACAGGGCGGCCGGTAGACGCCGATACCTGGTTTCGACGCTCGATTGGGACTTTTCAGCGTCAGCGGTCATCACTGACCAGCGTCGAGTCGACTCTGCCTTTTCTTGAAAATGGAAGCGATCTCTACGTCAGCTACATGGAACACCTGATTCATGAGCACAGAACAGAAGACGCTTTGAGGGTGATTGACGAAAGCCGCGCGGAGTCCCTCGAGGATGGTCTTCATCTCTCTCGAAAGGAGCAGAGAAAGTCCTCACCGCAAAGCTTGAATGTGAAGTCGATTGCAGCGCGGCTACAAGCCACTATTCTGGTGTATTCCTTGCGGCCAAAGACCTCTTATCTGTGGGTGATCACCCCGACGCGCCAACAGTTTTACCAAATCGCGGGCAGCGAAACCATTCTTCCGCAAATCCAGCTCCACACAAAAATGATCCTTGCATCGAAGGATTTGCTGTCGCAGCCCACTGCTCCTGGGCGAAGCCTCTACACCGAACTCGTCCAACCGGCGCAGAGTTTGATCAAGAAGGGAAGCAAGGTGTTTATCGTTGGGGATGATGCGCTGAGCAGCCTTAACTTCGAGACGCTGCAGACACCGGAAGATGACTCGCACTATTGGATAGAGGATGTCACCATCACGAACGCGAAGTCGCTGCAGCTCCTTTCCGTGAATGAACCCAGGATGACGGCGTATGCAGACAGACGCATTCTGCTGATGGGTGATCCCGTGTACCGAAAAGACGAATATGCCGAACTTCCAAATGCATCTACAGAGATCACGAAGATCAAAAGCCATTTTTCTGCAGACCGTCGTACCGTATTCACGGGGCCACAGGCATCCCCGGAGGAATATCAGCATGCCCAGGCTGGTCAGTTTTCCTATATACACTTTGTTGCTCACGCTACCGCTAATATGACGAGCCCACTCGATTCCGCCGTAGTTCTCTCGAGGAATCAGGACGACGCAACTGTCTACAAACTGTACGCAAGGGACATACTCAAGCAGAATTTGCATGCCGACCTGGTAACGGTATCTGCCTGTTACGGCTCCGGTCTGCGGGATTACTCTGGCGAGGGGCTGGTAGGGCTAGCCTGGGCATTTCTCCGTGCAGGCTCACATCATGTCATCGGAGCCATGTGGGAGGTGAGCGACGTCTCTACACCACTGCTGATGGATCATCTCTATGGCGAACTTGCCAAGGGCAACCAGCCAGACGCAGCACTCAGGTCTGCAAAGCTCTCCATGATTCACTCCGACGGAGTCTTCCGAAAGCCTCTGTACTGGGCCCCGTTCCAGCTTTATTCGGGAGGCTAGTTGATTCCCCCCTTGCGTGGACACGATCGTGCCTCTGGCCCCGTTGCGCAACAGGGAAAGACCCGACACCTCAGGGTGCCGGATCTGTAGAGCGAGAACCAAACAGAAATACCTCAGACCCGCCGCTGCCAAGTCTCCAGCTCGCATCGGGTAAGCAAAGAAGTAGCGATAAGATTTCACTGGCCTGACTCCCGATCAGGCCAGTGAAATCCGCCACTTGTACAACTCTGCGCGCAGCGTTTACTACAAAGAGATAGTGCGGCTTGATCCGCGGGCGTTTCACTTTATTTTCAGCGAATTATCGCAAAGCCGGACGCTACCTGATCGCTTCCTGGAAAGATTTGATTTGGGATTCCAGCGCGGCCATTAGATATTCCACGGCTTTGTTCAGAGCGATCTTATCTGCCGGAACGGGAGTCAGGGTTGCACCTATTTGTAGAGTTGTGATCGCGCTGACTGCGGCCATGCCGGAAAACTTACCATCCCCCCAAGAATGTATCTCCCAATTTCCAATTGCGCTTCTCTTATCGATGGCGCGTCTGTAATCAGTTGCGTCATGAGGGACCGTAGTTTCTGTTGGCATGCGAAAGCTCCTTAGATGTTCATAAACCCGTGCTTGTGGATAGTGACAAAGCGATGCAAATCGTTTCAGTTCAATTTTGGATTAGGCCAGCCGTCTTCCTGATCCTCTACAAACCCTAGGCCTCTCACCGCATTGGCCGCTAGCGCCGCCTAAACCATCTTTTCCATTCATAGCTTCGGCGTAGATACTGTCAGGATGAGTTCACCCACGGTCGCTACACTCGGCGAGGTAGGGTTACCGATGCCGGTACATGAACTGGCCTCGCGTACCTGGGATGTGATCGTTGTTGGAGCAGGCCACAACGGACTTGCCTGCGCGACCTATCTGGCACGGGCAGGCAAGCGCGTGATCGTGCTTGAGAGCCGCACGCGTGTGGGTGGGGCCTGCACGATTGAGGAACCTTTTCCCAACGTGCGTATGTCTCCATGCGCCTATCTCGCCGGGCTACTGCATCCGCTCGTTGTCTCGGAGTTGAATCTTCCCGCCCGCGGCTTTCAATGGACCCCTGCGGTCAACGGCCTGTTCGTTCCTTTCGTGGACGATTCCAGCATTCAGCTCTGGGACGATGATCAGCGGTGCGAAGATGAGATTCGAGGCTTCGCTCCGGGCGATGTGGAAGGCTGGCGCGCAATGAGTGACGTGATTCGCAGATTACGCGATGCTCTGCGTCCGGCGGGCGACAGAGACATGTGGATCGGCGAGCCTCCGACGCGCGAACAGATTGAAGAGCGGCTTGGTGGAGACGAAGAAGCACGGGGAGTGCTCTTTGACTGGTCGATGGCTGAATTCGTTGAACGTTATCTGGTCGACGAGAGATTGCAGACGGCTTACCTTGGGCAGGGAGTGATTGGGACGAATGCGAGTCCCTTCGACGCAGGCACGGCATCGATTCGGTTTCATCATTCTTCAGGCCGGCTTGGCGGGATGCCCGGTATGTGGGGATACGTAAAGGGCGGCATGGGAGTGGTCTCGTTCTACTTCTGCGATGCCGCGCGGGAAGCGGGAGCTGCAGTTGCAACCGGCGTTCCTGTTGCACAGATCATTCCTGGCGAGGGCATCGTCCTCGAAGGGGGCGGGTGCATTCATGCTCCAGTCGTGATCTCGAACGCGGATCCGCGGCAAACGCGGAAATTGCTCGGAGCTGCGGCCGACCCTGCATGGAGCAAGCGCGTCGAGGAGATTCCGATCGAGGGATGCACCGTGAAGCTGAACGTGCTGCTGCGCGAGCTGCCCAACTTCACTGCCCGTCCAGGGAAGAATGAACCGCACCACTATGGGCAAATCAACGCACCCCTGACAAAATCCGAGTGGAGAGCCGGATTTGCTGCAGCACAGCGAGGCGAATTGCCAGAACACCTATGGTGCGAGATCTACTTCCAGAGCGTTCACGATGCAACAGTTGCCCCGGCCGGGCAGCACACCATGAGTGTCTTTGCGCAATATGTCCCGTACAAATTCTCGCGCGGCACATGGGAGGAACGGCGTGACGAGGTTCGCCAGCTCGCACTTAGATCACTCGGCCGATTCTGTTCCAACGTGGACAGCGCGGTATTGGATGCGCAGGTGCTGGGACCTCCCGATATTGAACGAACGGTGGGACTCACCGGCGGTCACATCTTCCAGGGCGAATGCCTCCCTGCCTACATGTGGTCCAATCGGCTTTCTGCACGCACTCCGATGGAGGGCGTCTATCTTTGCGGAGCATGCACGCATCCGGGTGGCAGCGTGATCGGAATCAACGGGCGCAACGCCGCAATGGCCGTGTTGAATGACACTCAAAAGAATTAGCTTCGGGTTCCTTAGACGTGTTCAATAAAGCGCCGCTGGATGCGTTCCAGCAGCCCATCGTCTGCGTTCTTCCATATCTCGTCGTTGAAGATTTCAACTTCGATGGGCCCATCGTAGCCGGTGGCGTCTACGGCCTGTCGGAGCTGCCGCAGGTCGATGACGCCAGTCACCCATCATGGCGCGACCCATCAGGATGCCGGGCAGAGGCACCGGCCAATCCGAGACGTGGAAGCCTACAATCTTCCCGCGCGCACGCTCGATCTGCTGCATCACCTCGGGATCCCACCATACATGGAAGACATCGACGACGACCCCTGCGATTGAGCTCGAAAGCTGGTCGACCAGGTCATTGGCTTGCTTCAACGTTACGACGACGGAGCGCTCTGCCGCATACATGGGATGCAACGGTTCGATGCCAAGTATGACACCGGCTTTCTCCGCGTCCGGCAGGACTTCGAGCAGGCCATCCAGCACCGTCGCGCGTGCATCATCCAGAGTCTGGCCATTGGCTGGACCGGAGACGATCACCAGGACCGGCGCGCCGAGCAGTGCGGCCTCCTCAATGGCGCGGCGATTGTCTGCGATGCGCTCGCGACGCTCTTCGGCGGTTGGCGCGGAGAACCACCCTCCACGGCAGAGACTGGAGACGCGCAAGCCTTCGCTGCGAATCATTGCGGACGCCTTCGCTGCGTCGCCATCGAGTTTATGGCGCCATACGCCGATGTAATGAATGTGGCTCCTGGAACAATTGCGGACCGCCTGCTCGAGCGACCAGGGATCGGCTGTCATCTGATTGAAGCTGAGGCGTTGCAAAAGGCTCATGCGACACCTGCCAGCAACAGGAGACTTCGCATTCGGTGTGTCGCAAGTTCGGGGTTGCGCAGTACTCCGGCTTGATCTGCAAGGACGAACAGTTCGCAAAGGTGCGCCACTGACCGCGCGCTCTCCAGACCGCGAACCATGCGGAAATGGGATTGAAATCCATTCAGGAACGCCAGGAAAACGACCCCCGCTTTATAGTGCTGGGTCGGTGACGCGAAGATGTGACGGGAAAGCGGTACGGTGGGTGAGAGCAGCTCGTGATAGCGGGGAATGTCGTCTGCATCGAGTGCGGTCAGCGCCAGCGATGCAGCTGGAGCAATGGCATCGAAGATCCCGAGCAGAGCGTCGCTGTGGCCCTGGCCGTCGCCCAGAATCAAGCGGTCATAGTTGAAGTCGTCGCCGGTATACATGCGGACACCGGCGGGGAGATCACGGCGCATGCTCACTTCGAGATCCGCGTCGAGAAGAGAGATCTTTATGCCGTCGATTTTTTCCTTATGGGCGCGGATGATGCTGAGGCAGTTCTCTGTCGCTGCAGGAATAGCGGATGCACCCCAGTAACCCTCAAGTGCTGGGTCGAACATCGGTCCCAGCCAGTGCAGAATCACGGGCTCCCGCACATGTGCAAGCACAGTGGCGTAGACGGAGGCGTAGTCGTCGGCATGGCGGGCTACAGCGGCCAGGGCGCGGCTCGCCATCAGGATGATGCGCCCGCCCACAGCTTCAATGGCTTCGCATTGCTCCAGATAAGCATTGGTCACGTCCTGCACGGTGAGCGCTTTACCCGCTGCGTAGATGGTCAGTGCCTGCGCCACTGGCGACCAAAGCTCCTCGCGCTTTTGCGGCGGCCGTACTTCGCTTGATAAGTTCGAGCGCCAGCGGCCAATCCAATCCCATTCCACGTTGCGCCGTGTCCATCGCCTCGGCCACGCCAAAGCCAAGCGACCAGAGATATTCGCGGTAGGCGAGCGTTGCCTCCCAGTCGATCACCGGATGCGTCAGCGGCTCCGCAGTGCGCAGGGGATCCACTACGACGTGAGCGGCCGCAAAGGCGATGCGCGTTTCGAACCGCATCCGCTGTTGGTGGCAACGAGCGGTTCATGTGCCGGGGTGTAGTTGTAGGTTGACCCATCGGGCCGCACCAGCCTGACGGATGTCGTCAAGTTCATGCCTCCAAGCTCCGGCACATCGATCCAGCGACGCTCTTGCCAGGATTTGAGGCCAAGCTCTGCCAATTGCACGCCGCGAGCCCCTTCGAGAAAGTCATGGGGGAAGGGCGCATCTTCTGCAATGTGCTTCAGGAACAACTCCCACTGGACTTTGAACCCGTTGTCGAATACCTGATTGTCGGGAACGTCCTGCCATTGTTCGCGAAAACGGAATGGGTTTTCGATGTCCGGATTCCAGACGGGACGTGGTGTATTCACGCGGTGTTGCGTCCGGCATTCCCGCAGGCCAGCGACGGCGCTGCCCAGTGTGCCGTCCACCTGCAGGCTGAAGAGTTCATCGCGATAGACGCGAAAGGACCAGGACGAGTTGATCTGCGCGACAATGCCGCCGTCGAGTTCGAATGTCCCGTAGGCCGTGTCGTCCGCCGTGCACTGGTAACGCTTTCCCTGTTCGTCGACCCGCTCGGGAATGGCCGTGCCGCCGAGGCATTGCACCGCGCGCACCCGGCCGAAGGTGTGGTCGAGAACATAGCGCCAATGGCAGAACATGTCCATGATGATGCCGCCATCGTCTTGCTTTCGGTAGTTCCAGGAGGGTCGCTGCGCGGACTGCCAGTCGCCCTCGAAGACCCAATAGCCGAACTCGCCGCGAACGGAGAGAATTCTGCCGAAGAAACCACTGTCCACCAGCCGCTTCAGCTTGCGCATGCCGGGCAGAAAGAGCTTGTCCTGCACGACGCCGTGCTTCACGCCTGCGGCCCTGGCCTGCGCGGTCAGCCGCAACGCCACGGCCGAGTCGACCGCGAGCGGCTTCTCACAATAAACGTGCTTACCAGCCGTGATCGCAGCCTCTACGCTTGGAGCGCGCAGCGTGGTCAACTGCGCGTCGAAGTAAAGCGAGTCGTCCGGATTCGCGAGCGCGCCGCGCAGGTCAGTGGTCCATCGCGCTACGCCATGTTCTTTGGCGATCTGCTCCAGCTTGGCGGCGTTGCGCCCAACCAGGATTGGATCAGGAACCAGACGCGACCCGTCCGCCAGCGCGACCCCGCCTTGCTTCCGAATCGCCAGAACGGAACGAACCAGATGCTGGTTTAGCCCCATGCGCCCGGTGACGCCGTTCATGATGATGCCGATCCGCTTCTCGTTCATTACTCTCTCCTCAGCCTGGGCCGCTTAGCCTGCCTGCAGATCCTCTTGCGCTCGCAGCCTAGGCCGAAGTGGATTTCTCCTCTAGCTCTCGCAGAAAGCTGCGATCGCGTGCCTCCGGTCCAAACCAGAAGATGACGATCATCAAAACGATCACACCCGCTTCAAACATGGTCAGCGCCCAGGGATATCCGAAGTGGTCGCGCAACATGAATTCTACTGCCGTCGCGGGCGAGGCGAGCAGCACTCCAAGCTGATACACAAGCCCTGGAAACAAGCTCCGGACCACGTCCGGTGAAAGCTCGTTCAAGTGCGCCGGAATGACGCCGAACGCACCCTGCACTCCGGTCTGCATCAGATATGATCCCGCAACCAGTACGCCCAGCGAGGTTCCAAATGCCCATGCCGGAATCGACAACAGCGCGATCACCAGCGATAGCATGATGGCGTTGCGCCTGCCTATCTTTTGCGATAGTTGGCCAAAGATAAGCGCGCCGACGATTGCGCCGATGTTGTACAGAATAGGTATGCCATACAACGCCTTCATCCCGAAGACAGTTTTGGCAGCGACTCCGGGGATCGATTTTAGAAAGTCAGGATACAGATCCTGCGTGCCGTGCGACAGGCACAGCAGCACACTCATCATCAGCAGCAGGTACAGGAAAATTCCTTTGTGCTTAAGCATTGAACCGAAGATCTGTCCCATGGACCCCGGTTGATGCTGCTTCCACGCCTCGGACTCCGGCGCGAATAGCGTCAGTACCACGATCAACGCCGCTACCGGCGCGCCCACAAAGAAGACTGACCTCCAGCCGAAGGCCGGTGCTAGCGTCTGCATCGCCACCGACGCCAGCAGGTAGCCCATCGGATAACCGGCCTGAATCAAGCCGGAGAGGACGCCTCTGAACCGGCGCGGTGAACTCTCCATTGCATACGACGCTCCGATTCCCCAGTATCCGCCCATGCCGATACCGTACAGCGCGCGGCAGATCACAAAGAAGACGTAGCTTGGCGCAAGCCCGCTTAGCGCCGTTAGCAGGGAGAAATACAGGACGCAGAAGGTCAGCGGACGCTTGCGCCCAAATCTGTCCGCGAGAGCGCCAAAGAATAGGGCACCCAGCGGCCGCATCGCGAGCGTGAGAGTCAGCGTGTACACCACCGACGCCTTTGAAGTATGGAAGTGCTCTGCCAAGGTGTCGAATAAAAACACGACGACAAAGAAGTCGAACGCGTCCAGCACCCAACCCAGAATCGCTGAGCCGACGGCTAGTTTCCAGCCCCTTGTTTCCTGGTCGATTCCCGTATCCGCCCCGGTTACAAACCCCATGCTTGGTTCGCCATTTCCGCGGCCGTCTATTACCGGCTGGCGGTGAATTCAATTGCTTGTAGCGTGGAAGGATTGTACCCCGCCGCTGGAGGAGCTTTGTAAGACTTTGAATGCATCCTCGGAGCCACTACCCGTGTTATGCAGACGGCTCGAGGAAACCTTCTCAGCAATCGGTTTATTGATACATTTGGGGTCCCTCTGGCCTTCTCGGGAACGGAGTTACTTGCCGACGCAGAACTTGCTGAAGATGAGGTTAAGGATGTTGTCGGTGGTCGTGGTACCGGTGAGAACGTCGAGGCTGTGGAGAGCTTCGTAGAGGTCGAGGAGGATCATCTCGTGGGGGATTGTTGCGGCGACGGATCGCTGTGCTCGGCCGAATGCTGCTAATGCTGCCGAAGCCGCTTGCTGCTGGCGTAGATTCGTGAGGAGTGCGGTCTCAGCGGTGGGAGCTTCTCTGGTGAGAAGCGAGAGGATGGCGCGGCGTAGTTCAGGGTATGCCGGCTCCAGTAAGTGCAGAGGTTTCCAATGCGGGGTAGGAGTGTCGCTTCAACAGGCTCGAGGCGGGAGCGAGATCGTTCTTATTGATAACAATGAGGAAAGGGCGGCCGGCTAAGGCTGCGATGGCTGCTTCGTCTTCTTCGTGGACCGGTGCGGTGGCATCGAAGACCAGGAGGACCACGTCCGCCTGGGCCATGGCTTCGCGGGATTTCGCGATGCCGAGGGTTTCGGCTTCACTGGTGGATTCGCGAAGGCCTGCGGTATCAATGAGTTCTACGGGGATACCCTCAAGGGAGACGCGTTCGGTGATCAGGTCGCGGGTGGTGCCGGGAGTGGCAGTGACGATGGCGCGGTCGCGCTGAATTAGACGATTGAAAAGAGACGACTTACCGACGTTTGGACGGCCGACTATGGCCAGTGAGAAGCCGTCGTGGACGATGCGGCCGAAGGTGAAGGTTTGCTCAAGAGCGGCCAAAGGGGCTTCAATTTCAGCTATTTGCGCCGCGATTTCGCTTGCCGGGAGGAGGTCGATGTCGTCTTCGGCGAAGTCGATGCCGGCTTCGAGAGCGGCGATGAGGGCTATAAGTCGTTGTTTTATTGGGGTTATCTGACGGGAGAGGGAGCCGCCTAGTTGTTGGGCGGCGATGCGGGCCTGGTGGAGGGTGGTGGCTTCGATGAGGTCGTGGACGGCTTCGGCCTGGGTGAGGTCTAAACGGCCTGAAATGAACGCTCTCTGGGTGAATTCGCCGGGTTCGGCGAGCCGGGCGCCGGCGGCGAGGCATTGGCGGAGGAGGTGGTCGAGGAGGACCGGGGAGCCGTGGGCGGCGATTTCTACAATGTCTTCGGAGGTGTAGGAGTGGGGCTTTTCGAAGTAGGTGATGACGGCTTCGTCGAGGACTTCGCCTGTGGAATCAAGGATTTCGGCGAAACGGGCCTGGGCTGGGGCGAGGGGGTGACGGAGCTTTAGCAGGGGTTCGGCGATGGTGCGGGCGGCAGGACCGGAGAGGCGGACGATGCCGATGCCACCTCGGCCGGGAGGGGTGGAGATGGCTACGATGGTGTCGTCGTGTTCAGGCACTTTTTGATGGTAAATTGCTGAGATTTTTTTGGGATGGTTTTACGTGGTGAGGAGGGCGTTTTTACAGGGGAATTGCGATTTCAACAGGTGTATTTGGATGGTTTTTCAATGGTGGTTGCGTGCATTTTCGTGGTGGAGGCGTGGTGTCTGGGTGCACGTTTATGGGCGGCTAAATTTTTTCCTCTTTTTTGAGATTTATTTTTGCCGCGCGCCATGGCATTTTGGCCTATTTTCTTTTTCTCAAGTTTCAAGGAACTCCCGTGACACAGCCTCCGTATTATTGATCAGGGGGTTCATCCCATGAGCCGCTTCGCTCTTTTCACAGTCGCTTTGATCGTCCTCGTAGCCATCGGTTCTTCCCAGCCACGGCACAACGCGGTCTCGCATAAGTCCATGTGCGTCTGCATCCCGACTCGGGCGGCATTAATCATGAAGTCGGCGATTACGAGGGCGCAGGCACACGCGCGGTCCGCAGCGCTACATACCGTGAGCGCGACTGTTAGCGAATAACAGGAGCCGGGGCGACCGCTATCCCTTTCCCAGTGGCTGCTTCGGGTCAATGTCATTTCACTCTTGTTACAACGGGCGGAGTCCAGGATCCGTTAAGTACATTCTCCTCGGGCCAGTAAGCTCGGATGTATAGAACGAAGTTCTCCTTCGGTGCAGGCAGCCAGTTGGCGCGCTTGTCACCTTCCGGTGGAGTCGATTGAACATAGATCGTGAGTGAGCCATCTGGCGACGTAACCAACGTCTTGTTCTTAGTGCCAACGGAGTAGCGCTTGATCTCGTTCGGCGAGAAGAAGTGATGCTGGTTGTAGAGAGTGAGTGACCAGAAACCCTTGACCGGTGGGAGTTGGCCGCTGGCGAAGGTCACGGTGTAAGCATGGGTGCCGTTGAGTTGCTGCCCGGTGCCGTCGGCATCCTGATAGAAGTATTTTGTCTCGCGGACCGAGTTCACGAAGATGTTGGATTTGGCCACCGCAGCACGGCTGTAATAGTCCGTGCCGAACGCTGCGCCGTTGTTGATCGTCGTCCAGTTATATGCCAACGGAAGTCCGCTGTTGTGGAACTGAAACAGTGGGGTGATGAGGTTCTTGTCGGCATGGACAGCCGAGGCAACCAGCGCTGCATGTAGCTTCGGCTCCTTTGAGGCCGCATCGAGAACGCTTTGCATGTTCGCATAAAGGGCCTCTTCACCTGGCAGTGGTGGAACCTCTTTGAGAATCGTTCCGAGCTCATCGAAGAAGCTCTCAGGTTGCACCCATTTGGTCTCTTCCTCCCCCGTGGAGGTGTTGGGAAAGCTGGGAACCTTTGTCCAGTCTTTAGTCTGGGCCTGACCGGTGAACTTGCTGAGTGGATACATAAGAATTCCCGTCAACAAAGGTTGAATCGCCTGGCGGTCAGCAGCAGTATCGTCCATAAAGACGCGCGGTATGACAGCGCCGAGGTTGGTCTTTGAATGAAAGACTCCGGTGATGCCGCCGGGAACGATTCCCTTCCAGTCAGGTCCGGCGAGGAGATAAAAGCCGGTCTTGGTGCCGTACATCTTTCCGATCTGAACGAAGGAATCGGTACGCTGGTCAACGACTTGATAGACCCAGAACCTGTCGCCGAAGTCAGGCACCTGCACCACTACCGGCTCCTGGTCGAGCGAGAACAGACCGAAGCCGTAGACCACATCCTGATTGGGACACGCGACCAGGCGCTCACCCGGATCGATGTAGTCGTGCACCATGGAGAGCTGGTTCATCGGAGCCACCGGCACAATACCGCCCATCAGACCGGGCTCCGGCAGTTTGGACAGAATCAGCTTGCGATTATGCATGTTCACCATCGGCCAGCCCCAAAGGTATGCGACAGCTCCGACACGTCGGACGTAATCCTCGGTAAGCCGAGTGCCGGCGACAGGGCCAGGAATCGCAGTGACAGAGTTGACAGGGGTAGCACCAGGAGTCGTTGCCGGAGCCGACTGATCGACTGCCTGGTTAGATCCGGCGAGATTGATGGAAGATGCGGTTAGAGGAACGGCGCGAACCGATTGTCCCTTATTCATGGTCTTCCCCCTTTCAGATTTTAGCCTTGCACTAAGTGAGGCAGCACGTTTAGTTGGATCACGGTGCCTGTACAAGAAGTCCACATCCAAGCGTATTCATTGCGGAGAAGATACCGGAAGTCCGGTTGCATGTCGCCTATAAGAAGTTCTAGTGGTTCGGTGAAATCTCAAGGCTTCCTCCGGAAGTTGGCGTTTCTGTTTCTCAGTTGGTAAATCGCCGATGCACTCATCGGGGCCAGATCAGTAACGGGAAGTCCGCTTTGGGCTGCGGATGCTTTGCTGACGGATGGGCAGTGGAAGTTTCGTCTGCGCGATGGAGATGGGCGGGAGCGGATCGCTTCGCGATTGCCCACATCTCAAAATCGAGATATGGGGCACCCGATTTGGTGGAGGGTTTAGATGTGGGCCACCCGCCCCATTGAGAAGTAATGCATCGATGATGCACAAGCGGTCTACGGCTTTATGAGACTAATCTGCCGGAGTCGGGCCGAAGGTATGGTCAATGAGTGCATTGGTCTGTTATCGCCAACTGAGAAGAGAATTGAAACTACCGAAAACCAGAACCGCTCTAGCCGCGTCTAGCTGCCTTTGATCGAACACGCGGAGTGGCTGAACCAGGAGGTCTCTCGGGGCTACGCTCGGTGAATTGATCGTGCAGAACCACATTGAGCAGCGACTTATGGACCCGGATGCGGCCGTTGTATTCGATAAGGCCAAGCTTGCGAAAGCGATTCATGAAGAAGCTGACGCGGGACCGGGTGGTGCCGACCATCTCTGCCAGAGTTTCCTGCGTGATGGGAGGAATCAGGTGTTCCGGTTTTCCCGGCTCACCAAACTCGGCCAAGATGAGGAGAATTCTCGCCAGACGTTTTTCGCTGGAGTTGAAAAGCTGATCGACGAGGTCGGCTTGGGTTCGCATACTCCGGGCCAGCAGAAACTTCAAGTAGATTTCGGAGAAGGCGCGCTCCTCGTGCATCATGCGGATCATCTCTTCCCTCGCTATCCTGAGCGCTGAACAGACGTCAACTGCAGTGGCAGTGGCCAGGTGCAGTGCGCCCACGCTGGCGAGCGACTCCTCTCCAATGAATTCCCCGGCAGAGAGAAGCGCGATGGTGGCTTCCTTACCGCTTTGCGAAACGACGGTGAGTTTTGCGCGGCCCGACCGAAGATAGAAGATGGAGTCAGCCGAACTTCCCTGCGAAAAGAAGACCTGCTTGGGCTTCAATTGGACGACTCTTCGCCCCACTCCCGCTTCCTCCAAGAAAGTGGCGAGGTCAAAGGTCATGCTTCTCACCTCAGAAATTTGAATGACTCGTCCCGGATGCGGTCTGAAAGACCATCCAGAGGACCCATTGCCCGTAATCAGCCGATTCATTGCGTATCACTCCTGAAATCATCTGGATCATGGAAATGACCCACTGACGGATCGGCCAAATTGACCCTACACGCTTATTCTTGCGATCTTTGTCCGGTTTCTGACACAACCCGGACTTTGTCGGGCATCATACTGATTGGGATAGGGTTTGTCTGAAAGTGAGGATTCTTGCGCACAAGCGGCTTTAAGAACACTCTTTTGAAGGCTCTGGACGGGGACATCGTCGAGCGCCTTCGATTGCAGCCGGTCAAGTTCGAGCTGAAACACGAAATCGAATACCCCGGCGACCCGATCGATCGCCTTTATTTTCTCGAAGAGGGGATGGCATCGATGACGACAACGTTCAAGGATGGGTCTCAGGTCGAGGTAGGGATGTTCGGTTATGAGTCGGTCATCGGCGTCTCAGCTCTTATGGGAACAAAAAAGAGTCTGAATCGCGTCTACACCCAGATTGCCGGCCATGGCTATACCTGCCACGTGGAGGACGCGAGAAGAGAGTTCGACCTTGGCGGCGACTTTCATTTTCTGGCTCTGCGCTATGTTCAGGCACAACTGCGTTCTGGCAATGCAATCCGCTGGATGCAATGCGAAACACAACTTCGAACAGCGACTCGCCCGCTGGTTGCTCATCTGTGCGGAGCGCACGCACACCGACACGTTCAAGATTTCGCATGAGTTTCTCGCAGACATGCTTGGGGGTGGCCGTCCCACTATTTCTACGACAGCCGGGATTCTCAAGCGAAAAGGACTTATCGAATACACCCGCGGAGAGATCCGCATCCTCGACGTCCCTGGGCTCACGAAGGCCTCTTGCGAGTGCTATCTGATCATCAAAGATTACCTCGACAATTACACAAAGTTCGATACCGCAATCACTACGTAGCTGTTTTACCCGCTGCAACCGCGGATGCTCTTGTGCCGTTCGCCTGCTCAGTTGATGCCAAATCGCCAATGCACTCATCGACGCCAGATCAGCGACGGGAAGTCCGCTTCCGGGAAGTGAGCTTTGGGCTGCGGATGCGTTGCTGACGGATGGGCAGTAGAAGTTTCGTCTGTGCGATGGAGGTGGGCGGGAGCGGATCGCTTCCTGCCCCAGCCGGCTAGCTCGACGGGAACGGATCGCTTCGCGATTGCCCACATCTCAAAATCGAGATATGGGGCACCCGATTTGGTGGGGGGGTTTAGATGTGGGCCACCCGCCAATCACCGCTGAGCCTAGTTGAGGCGGTGGAACAATTCGCTCAGGTATTCGTGAGAGAGGCAATGAGCCTGCAATCTGCACTCGGCTGCTTTCCGTTACATGAGGAACCGATACGGCGAAGCTCGGAAGCTAGATGCTTCAGATCGGTGATCTTAGTCTCCACCTCTTTGAGGTGATCTGCAGCTAGGCTGCAGACATCGGCACAGGTGGGCTGCTGGGACGCAGAGAGGAGTAGAAGTTCCCTGATCTGCTCCAGGGAGAAGCCAAGTTCGCGACATCGCCGGACGAAGTTCAGGCGTTGCAAGTGCTCCTGAGCGTACACGCGATAGTTACCTGCCGTTCGTTCGCACACGGGCAGCAACCCGGCCTGTTCGTAATAGCGGATGGTTACGACTTTGACGCCAGCCTGCTTCGCTAGATCGCCGATGCGGAAGGTTCTGCTCATATATTGACCCTATAGCCACTATAGGCTTTAGGCTCGTTGCATGAGAAGGCTCACCCTTTTACTGGCATTCTCGCTGGCATCAACCTCATACGGTCAAGCAGTCGGACACAGCGCACCTCCGCTTGACGATGATCCGAGCGTCATCCTTGAGCTAGGTGCTGCTACGAGTTGGACCACCACGGGAGGCGCGGCGAGCTTCGCCCCTAATCTCGCCGCAGAAACCACTCCGATCGAAGATTGGCTTGAAATCGAGGCTGGCGTCTCGCCCTTCTTTACGCGAAACTCCACCGAATGGGACACAGATTTTCTTTTCAAGAAGCCTTGGACGTTGTCTTCGAAAGCCGAATTCATGCTGGGAGTCGGGCCGGAGTGGGTTTATCTTCGGCAGCATGGAACTACGTCCAATTCAATCTCCGGTGAGGTCGCCGGAGACTTCATGTTTTGGCCCAATGGCAAACACCGTTTTGGTTGGTATCTGGAGCCGGCTTACGACCACAACTTCATGGCCGGTCATCAGCAGTCTGTTGGTATGAGCGCAGGTCTTTTGATCGGTATCAGACGACAACATCATTGATGCTGGCTTGCTTTCTCAAGCTAATCTTCTATTGGTCCCACAAAACGCCCATGTCGCAAGCGATGATTCTCGGTTTACGCATAATCACTGATGCACTCATCGACGCCAGATCAGCGACGGGAAGTCAGCTTCCGGGAAGTGAACGTTGGTCTGTGGATGCGTTGCTGACGGATGGGCAGTAAGAAGTCTCCGCGATGGAATGGGCGGGAGCGGATCGCTTCCTGGCCCCGTTCGTGATTGCTCACATCTCAGAATCAAGATGTGGCCCGCCCGCCTAGTAGTTCTCTCAGTAGCTTGAGTGCGCCCGAGTGGTTAGCATATCGCTCCATGAAGGATCTACCTTCAAATCGCACCGGTCGCCGCGAGTGGAAGTCTTTCTGGTTAATCTTTCTTGTTAATCGTGGAGAGCAACTTATCTTCAGCTCATCTCCAGCCTGCACGTACGGAACAAAAGCCAGTGTGTTTCGAATTCGCCACTGCGGATATTTCGTCCTCAATCCTTCACCAGGCCTGTTACCAGATCAACTGACGGAGGTTACACCTATGAAATGCCGACTTGTTCTCGTTGCGGTCACAATGCTCCTTTTGACCAGTATCCCGCTATTTGCAAAACCTTCGGGAGCGTCCGCTGATGATGCCTATTGGGTTGATTACTGGGCAAAACCAAGAGTGGTTCTCTATGGTCCCGAGGAGGCAGCCTTCAACCAAAACGTACACAAAATCACGTTCGCCCATGATGGCTTTGACCATGCTTTAGACCAGGACACACTAAATGCCGATGTCCAATGGTTGAAGGATCATGAAAATGTTCGCTTTTACATCGAAGGTTACGCCTCCTCGACGGGCACCGAAGCCTACAACATGAATCTCTCATTACGACGAGCGGAGTGGGTCAAACAACTTCTGATACGCAAGGGTATTGCGGAGAACCGGATCAAGCTGGCGGTGCCATGGGGGGAGTTGTATCCAGCTTGCACCGAAAACACCGATGAGTGCCATGCTAAGAACCGGGTCGTCCGGTTTGCTTACTCTCCAAATTGAGAGGAACACGATCGCCCAACATTACATCGTGTACCGCCTCCGGATGAGCAGCGCGAATATTCCGGTCGTCATCAGGATTGCGGTTGCAGGTTCCGGAACGGTCGCAAGCGAAAGTACGTCGCTCTCCGACGGCAGCGAATAATCCAACGTTCCACCGCCGCTGATATCCGAGCCACCAAGACCTCCACCGGCAACGGCGTCCAACTCGACGGAAAGCTCAAACGGCACCCCATACGTGAACGCAACCCCGATCGCGTCCGTCGGATTCATGCACACGAATGTTGACGTCGCCGGTATATTGCCGCAGATCCGCACATCGCTGTATTGAGTTCCATTCAAAGACGCCAGTACGTTGAACGAATCCGATGCCTGGGGATCGTTGTTGCCAAAGGCGCCGCTCTCGGCGAAAGTGAGCGTCAGAAATCCCGCACCCGAGCCGCCCGTCACAACGAACTCGTCGTCGAACAGCGAAGTGGTCATGGCTGTTGTCTCCGGCGCGGCGACATTATCGAAGGTCCAGGTTGCGAGCGTGGAGGGCATGATTCCGAAGTTGATGGACGTCGAAGCTGACCCGCCTTGCGATGCGGTGCAGGCGGACGTGCTTGCGCTGGACGTACCCATTACCTCCGTAGACGACCCACACCCATTGAAGATGTTGACCGTGGCCGTGCTCACCAGATCCGCATACGATGGGGAGACCATCGCCAGACTCAGGAACGCAATCGCAAGGAATCGGCGCATGGCTTCCTCCGGAGCTAGTCTTATACACCCGGGAGCGCCTTGATTGCAAAGTTCGGGTTGAACGTTCGGGTTGAACGACCCAAACATGATGCGTTGTGATGGGCGGGAGCGGATCGCTTCGCGATTGCCCACATCTGAGAACCGAGATATGGGGCACCCAATTTGGCGGAGGGTTTAGATGTGAGCCACCCCTATCCCGCTTATCGAACAACCGGCACTGTGGGGTTAGAGACCACTGTATTCGTCACCCATTTGGCCTCCAACCATCCAAAGACCGGATACGGTTGATTGTCATTGTTGACTACGCCGGTTTGCGGTATCGTCCCGGGCACCGTTCCGGTTGCCATGCCTGACTGATCGAGGAGCTTGACTGCGTCGTTGAGTGAAGCGTACTGGTCAGACTTGATGCCTCTGTGCAGAATCAATTCGACGGTGGCAACCGCTATCGGACCGCCTGTAACGGCTTGTACAACGCCGCTCAGTATATCCGCTCCCAAATAGCCCTCGCCGCCTTCGGGGTTGAGTGCTGCCAGCTCGTCTCGGGACCAGTTTCTGTAATTGTTTGCCGGAAGTGGGGGTGGTTTGTAGCCGGCCTGGTTCATGACAACATAAATGTCAACCGTGTCGGGCGCGGAGGAGATTACCTCCACCTCGCAACTGCTTCGCACGGTGAATTTGTAAGAAACCTGCAGATGGTGCGGTAGGTTCACGAACTTGAGGTTCAGGGCGGGCGGCCGCACCATGATGTGCATCAGGTGCAGGCCGCGAAACGGAAATGACTTGACCTTCGGATGGGCCTCGACCTGCAATGATTCGGTCGGTATACCGAGGATTGTTGCGTTGACCTTTGCCAGTTCTTTCGCCATGTGAATCAGAAAGGTACCGTCATCGCTTGCACCATCCACATAGATCTTCGACTCATCTGTGGTGTACGTGTCGCCTATCAGAAAAGGGCGTGATGTAAACATGGCGCGGGTTGTATCGGCGTCCGTTGTCGAGGCCGCAACCATGAGCAGAGGAGGGTGGATTTCGGTGCGCTGTACCTGGGCTCCCGATTGCGTCGCCAGGGCATGTCCTGTGTCGACGATCCAGCGACCGAAGAGGGCAACACGATCAAGAGAATGAAAGTTGGTAATGAAGTCCGTCGGGACGTGCGAGCTATTCATCTCAACGCCCAACAGGCCAAAGGGAAAGTTCAGGCCGGCGCGGGTCGCGATACCTTCGTCCTTTACGCGTTCATCGGTCGGATCCGGGTTGGTGGTGGGCGCCTTGTTTCCGAGCGAAAGCAGATAATCGAATTCCGTAGGATTGGCGGCAGGCCTGTCCATCGCCAGACTGAACTCGAAGTCCCACTGGTTGGGAGGGTTACTGACGTCGGTGGAATTCAGAAAAGGATGCGAGAACGGGAAGTCGCCGGTGACGGGCCGAGGATTTACAGCCCAGCCAGTAGTCCCAACGATGGTGTCGTCATATTCGGTGTCCGGAGAGAGCGGTTGAATCCACTCCGAGGCTTGATCTATCGGAAATGTGTTCCCATTTCCGATCTTTGCCAAGAGGGTTTGCAGCGCGGTCTGGGCCTGCGCGATCTCATCGGCGGTCATCGGATTTTGAATCTCGAGAGTGTTCGCAGGCGCCAGAACCAGGACTGCTTTTGTCCAGGCTGAATTGTTGGACCAGACTATGGTGTTGGGTAGTTGAAGGGTTCCGGTATAGGTCGCGGCGTCTGGAAAGGTTACCGTGATGCTCGAGGCACCGAGAATCTTACCGTGGGCAGCTGGACGACCGTATGCCGACATATCAACCGAGATGGAAATGCCGGTAACGGTAATAACCGGCTCAGCGACACCTCCGCTGGCCCATACGCCATTCAGATCGAACAGCAAGGTAAATTTCGTCCAGGCTGAATTGTTGGACCAGACTATTGTGCCGGGCGGTTGAAGGGTTCCGCCGTAGGTCGCGGCGTCTGGAAAATTCACCGAGATGCTCGAGGCGCTAAGAATGGTGCCCTGGGCGGTTGGACGCCCATATGCCGACATATCAACGGAGAAGGAATTGGCAAATACAGTGATGACCGGACCTGGAACACCACCGCTTGCCCACATACCATTCAGATCTATCAGGGTTGCTATAGAGGCCATCTTCTAAGTCCTCCGGGTGATAGCTTGATAGCGTGTTCTCAGACTGTAGAGCTGCTCTAAGACGGAGGAACCTCGTCGCCGTCGGATCGAGATTGCACGGCGTAACGTCGTGAGCGTCTCAGACGATGCGCGATCAGGAGCGTGCAGACAATCACTGGAACGGCAAGAAACATCGCTTCGGTCATACCTGAACCACCATCAGGCGAAACATGAAAGAGTGTTTCGATGAAATCCATATTCGTCGCCCTCGCCTTCCTAAGATGGGAGATTCCTAAAATGGTGCGACTGACCCGGGCCGTAATCGTTGGTGCAGATAACAATCGGACATACCGGAGAAATTTTCAAGCCCCTAAGTGAAGATATTGCCGCAAATACCGCAATTTGACGTCCCATACCGCGCTTTGCGTTCCCTTGGACGCGGGAGGGCCAGTGGCACCGATTTAGCGGAAGGTTTAGATGTGAGCCACCCGCCAATCGCCGAGAGCCGGGACTCTATTTAACTAATACCTGGCACTACTTACTCGTTCCGCAGTGCCACCATCGGCTCAACCCCGGCTGCGCGGCGCGCCGGAATCACTGACGCAAGCACGGCCGCCAAGGCGAGCAGCAGCGTAGCGAACACGAGCATGACTGGGTCCCAGGGCTTTACGCCGAACAGTTGGTCCTTCATGAGTCTGCCTGCCAGGATCGCTGCGGGAATGCCAATCGCCAATCCGATTCCTACTTGCGAGAAGGCGCCTCGCAACACCATCTTGACCACCCGCCAGCGATCAGCCCCGAGCGCCATACGAATGCCGATCTCGCCTGTCCGCTGCTCCACCATATATGCCATCACACCATATAGCCCGACCGCTGCCAGTAGCAGCCCAAGCACACCGAAGAGTGTCGTCAGCGTTGCGATCATATTCTCCTGCTGGAAATCCCCGCTCAGGACCTTGGTGTAAGGGTCAACACCATAAAGCACGAGATTAGGATCGACTTCGGCCAATGCCTTGCGCACACGTTCTTCCATCCCCGGCGGATCTCCCGGAGCCCAAATCACAATGTTGTACAGGTAATGCGACCAGGTTTCGCCCGCCACATAGGCTGGGTCGTCGTACTGTACGGTCTGGGTCTCCGGCAGCCAGAACATCGGGCGTATCGGATCTTTGTAGTCGTAGGTCAGATACCGCATGTCCTTCGTGACTCCGACGATTTCGAACGTTGTTGCATATTTGATTTTGTCGGGTCCGAAGTGCTCTCCGATCGGGTTCTTATCTTTAAAGAACTTCTTCGCGAAGGCCTCGTTGATCACCGCTACCTTGCGTGTTGCCGCGGTGTCATCGTCAGTAATGGGCCGGCCGACCATCATCTTCGCGCCGATGGTTTCGAAGAATCCCGGCATCACGCGAGCCCATGACGCACCGGTGTCTTCTTTGGCTCCGGGTTCGGGCCTGCCTGCGATGCGAATCCCATCGTTCCAGCTATCGCCCGTCATTGGTGCATAGAGCGCGGGCGCAACCATCCGCACACCCGGGATCTGACTCAGGCGGTCATCGATCTTTCGGAACATTGGCTCCAGTTGCTCCGGATTGTAGTTCGTCAACATCGGATTAATCCACGCGATGTAGCGGCCCTCTGTCTCGAATCCGAAGCTCTGGTGTTCGAGATTCCGCAGACTCCGGCCGAGCAGCGCCGCTGCGGAGAGCAACACCAGCGACACCGCCACCTGCGCGATTACCAGCGATTTTTGCGCCCACGAACGATTTCCACCAACGGAACGGTTAGCGCCTCGCAACGCTTCGATTGGGTCTGCATGCGAGGTCATCCACGCGGGTACGATCCCGAAGATCATTCCGGTCAGCACAGACATCGCCAAAGTGAAGAGGAGGACAGGCCAGGATGGCGTTGCATCGATCGGTACGAAGTTATTCGGGCCACCGATCTGGAAGGCCAGGTGCAAAATCAGTTTCGTCCCCGCATAGGCCACACCGATGCCCAAAACTCCTCCAATCACAGCCAGCAGCAAAGACTCCACCAGTGCCTTACGCACGAGCCGCTGCCGTGAAGCGCCGAGCGCAACGCGTACGGAGGTCTGCCCGCGATCCTTCAATCCGCGCGCCAGCATTAGATTCGCGAGATTCCCGCAGGCAACCAGCAAGACACATGCGGCTGCCACCAGCAGCAGCTTCAGGCCATCCTGGTACTGATTCCTCATGGCCGCTACTCCCGCGCCGCCTGGAATCAGATGGAGGGTCTGTTGCTGCCAGAGTTGTTTCTCACCGGGTTCCATGTCGGGCACGTGGCTGGCCAGCCAGTCGTGGAGTTCTACCTTCAGCTTCGCATCGAGGGTTTTCGGATCGACTCCCGGGCGCACTCTCCCGATCAGATCCAGAAAGTTACCATTCGGCCTTTTGAGCCGCGAGGTAGATCCATCGATCAATAACTCCGTGGTCAATGGCAGCCAGAGATCCGGCATGCCCCAGCCTGCCAACTTGGCTCCGTAGAATCCGGGCGCAGCCACACCGATCACTGTGAACGAATTGCCATTGATCTGGTAACTGGCGCCAACCACCGAGGGATCGGAGCCATACTTCTCTTTCCAGATGCGATAGCTCATAACAGCTACCGGCGGCGCGCCTTCCTTATCGTCCGCTTCGGTCATAAGCCGGCCGATCCAGGGCTGCACGCCGAAGGTTCTAAAGAAGTTTCCGGAGACATATTCTCCGTTTCGTGTGTCCACTTGCGCCTGTGACCCGGCTCTGCGGACGCCAAGCGGTGCGTTGCCCGCCTGAAGCGCAGCCAGGTCTGTGAACTCCGGAGTGTGGTCGCGAAAGACTTTGTATGCTTCCCACGAGAACAGCGCAAAATCCCCATCATCCCCCTGGGTGTATCCGCCCCAGTTGCAGCAGCGAACTTTATCCCCGATGCGCCACAGCTCGTCCGGTTTCGTTACAGGAAGCGACTTCAGCATCACTTGATGCACAAGCGTAAAGATCGCCGTCGTCGCTCCGATCCCCAAAGCCAGCGTAATGACTGCCGTGGTTGTGAAGCCCGGTGCCTTCCGCAGTTGTCGAAGCGCGTCGCGCAGGTCCGCCAGCATTCGTTCCTCCTATCCTGCCCGTAAACTCCGGGATCGCCGCTATGCAGTACGAGAACGTCTGCCGGTAGGTTCCGCGGAGATAACGGCCCTTACCGTGAAGAGCTTAGGCGAGAGCGAATACCCTCCATTCAGACGTCTCGGCACCCGCAGAAATGTTTTGGGGGATAGAATGTCCTGCGTTGGAGTTGAAGGTAATTTTGTGAGGGTGAGGATGATTTCCAAGATTTTGCTCGGTGGAAGCTTGCTGGTGGGATGCGTCGGTATGGCTTCGGCGCAGGAAAACTACTTTGACAACTGGCCTGCCGGGGATGCGCCGCAGGAGGTGGGCAAGCATCTGGCAGAGCACTTTGTGACGAGTCCGCACCAGTATTCGAAGACGATTCACTACTCCGAGGTGTGCACTTGGTATGGCGCGCTGACGTTTGCGGAGCTGACCCATGACGATGCGCTGCGGCAGGAGCTGATCAAGAAGTTTGAGCCGCTGATGCCGGGTGGTGCGGAGGCTGACAGGCGGCCGGTGCGGCATCATGTGGATGACTCGATCTTTGGAGTGGTGCCGCTGGAGATTGCGCGGCAGACGAAGGATCCGGCGTTTCTGAAGGAGGGACAGTGGTGGGCGGATAGGCAGTGGGAGAATCCGCAGCCGGATGGGTTGTCGGCGGAGACGCGGTACTGGGTGGACGATATGTACATGCTGGTGATGCTGCAGCTTGAGGCCTATCGCGCTACGGGGGACAAGAAATATCTGGACCGGGATGCGAAGGAGATGGTGTCGTACCTGGACAAGATGCAGGAGCCGAATGGGTTGTTCTTCCATGCTCCGGATGTGAAGTTCTTCTGGGGGCGCGGGGATGGGTGGTTTGCGGCGGGGATGGCGGAGATGCTGCGATCGCTGCCGGAGAATCATCCGGATCGGGCCCGAATTATGAAGGGCTACAAGCTGATGATGAGCGCTTTGCTGAAGTACCAGGGCAAGGATGGGATGTGGCGCCAGCTGATCGATAGGGATGATGCGTGGCCGGAGAGCTCGGCCTCGGCGATGTTCAGCTTTGCGATGATTACGGGCGTGAAGCATGGATGGCTGGATGCCGCGACGTATGGGCAGGCGGCGCGGAAGAGCTGGATCGCGGTGGTGGGGTATGTGGACCAGAACTACGACGTGACGCAGGTTTGCGAGGGGACAGGGAAGAAAGATGATCTGCAGTATTACTACGAGCGGAAACGGAGGACCGGGGATTTCCATGGGCAGGCTCCGGTGCTTTGGGCTGCCGGGGCGTTGCTGCGGGATGAGAAGTAGCGTGACCATGCGGCCACGCCGTTCTTAGGTGCAGGCTTCCGTTTCTGTGGCTAGACTTCCGTTGCTGTGGCTATCTGGTGATGTCGAGGGTGACCGTCGTCGTGTGGGTGATGCTGCCGCTCCTTGCGGTGATGGTGATCGTGTGATTTCCGATGCTGGAGTTTCTTCCGACCTTGACGGCCATGGTGGAAGTGCCCGACCCCGTTATGGAGCTGGGACTGAAGGTTACAGTCTGTCCGCTGCCCTGTCCGGAGGCAGACAAGGTGATTGCGGAGCCCAGGGTGCCAGTGACAGCCGTCGTGATCGTCGAGGTTCCGGATGCATTTCTCGCTACCGTAATACTGGAGGGCGAGGCGGAGACCGTAAAGCCGGCAGTGACGGACGAGGTGACGGTGAGGGAGACGGTGGTGGTCTGGGTGATGCTACCGCTGGTTCCCGTTATTGTGATGGGGTAGGTGCCGGTTGGGGTGCTGGATGCGACGGTGAAGGTCGCGGTGGAAGAGCCCGCGCCAGTGATAGACGACGGGCTGAAGCCCACCGTGACGCCGGAGGGTGCGCCAGATGACGTGAGAGCGACGGAAGAGCTGAATCCGCCGGAGACCGCTGTGGAGATGGTGGACGATCCGCTGTTGCCCTGTACGACCGAGACCGACGAGGGCGAGGCGGAGATGGTGAAGGACGGGGTCGGGGTGGTGGATCCTCCGGTGGTGAGTGCGCTGATGAGGCCGGCGTTGGGGCTGCCCCATCCGGTGACGAGATCGTAGCCGGTGATGGCCGAATAGCTGCCGGATGTGCCGCTGGTGATGTCGTGGAAGTCGGCGCCGTAGCTGGAGGTTACGTTCTGCGCGTAGATGGTTGGGTTGATGAAGCCGGCAGGACCCTGGCCGTTAGCGGCTAACTGTTGATTGGCGAGCGCGACGTAGGCGGCCCACATGGGAGTGGCGAAGCTGGTGCCGCCGTATTCGTTGGCGAGACAGGCGGTCTGGTCGGCGCAGGTGTAAAAGGTGAAGTTCGCATTTGCCGAGACGTCGGGACCGTTACGAAGGGTCGTCGAACCCCTGTTGCTGGAGGTGATGACGCCGGCGATCTGCTGCCACGCGGGGATGGCGATACCGTCCGGGGAGATGCCGCCACCGCTGTCTGACCATGCGGTCTCGGAGGACCAGGGGCCTGCGGCGCCGGAGGTGATGAGGTCGGTGCCACCTACGGAGACGACGTTAGCATCGTCTGCGGGCCAGGCTTCAACTCTGCGGGACCAGGTGGAGCTGTCGCCGGATGCGGCGAAGAAGGTCTGACCCTGGGCGGCCATCTTCTGGAAGTAGGGATCGAGAGTGCTGGGATCGGCGGGTGTCCAGCCCCAGGAACAACCGATGGTGGTGGGGAGCGGGCTGTGGGTCGTCATGGCGCTGATGATTGCTGTGTCGGTTGAGCCGATGTACATGACGAGACTGGCGAGACCGGGCGCCATGCCGATGGCCTGGGTCATGTCGATGGTCTGTTCGGTGTCGTCGCAGCCTTTGGAATCCAGGCAGGATGTGCTGGTGCCGTCGGTGGAGAGGAGGGTGATGGGGACGTTGTTGGTTTGGCCGATGTTATTGAAGTAGGTGTTCAGGTCGGCGAGATCGGTGCCGTAATACTCGAGCAAGCCGAGGTTCTGGCCTGCGCCTGTGAGAGCGGAGCCGCCATAGTAGGCGGCGCGCATGTCGCTGCCGAGGAAGGACGCGGAGGGGCCGGAACCGGTGGTGGCGTGGGAGACGACCTGGTCGGCAGACATGCCGTGAGCTGCGGCGTAGTCGCTCTTTTTGACGAGCATGGGCTGAGGGATGGAGTAGTTGTCGAGACCGGAGACGTGCCAGAGGTTGAACGGGAGGTCTACGGCGGGCTCGTTGTCCGGAGCATAAAATGTGCGGTTCTCGGTTGGGTGCCGGTAGGTACGCATGCTGACATGGAAGGCAGCTTCGATGGCCGAGACGGGGCCACGGATCTGCACGTCCATGCCGTCGCGGGTGCCCCCGGTTACGGTGAAGCCGTTGCGCTGCGCGAAAGAGACTACAGCGTCGTAGTCAGCCTGGGTGGGGCCGAACCTCTGAGTGAACTGCTGCACGGTGAGGAATTGGCGGTAGGAGGGGCTGGCCGGATTGTAGAGTGCAGTGAGAAAGCTTTGCAGGGCTGCGGGATCGCGCAGCGGCAGAACGATGTCCAGGTTCATGACCTGGTCTGCGGGGACCTGCCCTATGTTCTGCGCCTGACCGTTACGAACCGCCTCTCGCACATGACGCGTCAACATGGACTGGGCTTGAGCGCCGGTTGTAACGATGGACACAGCGATAGCGAGAAAAACGGAAGCTGATCTCCGCATGGTGATCTCTCCTTTTCGGTAGAAACCTGCTCTGAATATGGCCGGGACGCGGCTCAATTGTGCCTGTGCGGTCTACGAGTGTCAACAGATTGCTGAGGGGTGGGGATGCAGGGTGTTTGGGGATGCAGGAGGTAGTATGCGGCGGCAAAGCTTTGCGCAGGGAGGTTCGCAGTGGTCCAGACAAACGCCGGATTGCCGCCTCCTGACCATTGTTCAGGAGGCGGGCGATCAGGAGGCAAGCTCAGGAGGCAGGCGGGGGCGGGATAGCGCGAGGCGTGAGAGGAGTGGTGATGTTGCCGAGGCCACCAGCTTTGAGGCCGGCGAGGATCTGGGTCTGGAAGTCGTTGGCGGCGCCGGGGTTGTTCGGGAGGAAGATGGTGCTGGAACCGCCCTTGGTGCCGATGTCGCGGAGGGTATCGAAGTACTGGGTGAGGAGGACGAGAGCCATGACGTCTTCGGCTGTGGAGCCGGGGACGGACTCGCGGAAGTTTTCGATGGAGGCGCGGAGGCCGTCGATGATGGCCTGACGCTCGGCGGCGATGCCTTTGCCCTGGAGGGCTTTTGATTCGGCTTCGGCCTCGGCTTGCTTGACCTTGAGGATCTTGTCGGCTTCGCCGCGGGCTTGCGCTGCGACTTGTGCGCGTTGCGCGGCGTTGATGTCGTTCATCGCGTCTTTGACTTTGGCGTCGGGGACGATGTCGGTGACGAGGGCGTTGAGGATGTTGTAGCCGAAACCGGACATGGTCGAGTCGAGCTCGGTTTTGACGGCGACGGAGATGCCGGACTGCTGCTCGAAGGTCTCGTCGAGGGAGAGCTTGGGGACGTGGCCGAGGATGGAGTTGAAGACGAAGGACTCGATCTGTTTTTGCGGCGAGCTGAGCTTGTAGAAGGCGTCGAAGATCTTGTCGTCGAGGATCTGGTACTGGACGGAGACGGGGATCTGGACGAAGACGTTGTCGTGAGTCTTGGTCTCGACGGAGAACTCGGCCTGCTTGACCTGGAGGTCGACGAAGTAGACGCGCTCGGCGTAGGGGATGAGGACGTGGAGGCCGGGGCGGACGATGCGGTTGAATTTTCCGAAGCGCTCGACGACCGCGGCGGTGTAGGTGCGGACGGTGTAGAGGGTTTTGAGGATGGTGATGAGAAGGACGATGGCGAGAAAGACCAGGAAGACGAGCAGGGCAGTATTCGTTGCATCCATATGTGTGTGCGTACCTTGGAAGCGAGGATACAGGAGGAATCCGAAATCGACTATGACAGTTTTTGAGACGTTCGATTTACGATTAGGGAATGGCGACGTACTTTTCCAATGAAGCGATTGAAGTTTCTGCGAGGACTGAAGCGCAACAACGACCGCACGTGGTTTGAGGAGCGCAAGCCTGTTTATGAACGCGAGTTGAAGGCTCCGATGCTCGCGCTGATTGGCGAGGTCAACGAGAGCGATGGCGGAGTTTGCGCCGATGCATGTGCGGCCGCCGCAGAAGATCATGATGCGGATCTATCGCGACATCCGATTCAGCAAGAACAAGCAGCCTTATAAGACGCACATCTCCGCGTGGTGGGTGAGAGATGGGCTGGAGAAGACTTCGGGTGGAGGATTTTATTTTCACGTCAGCCCGGAGGAGGTCTTTGTTGCAGCTGGCGTTTATATGCCGGAGCGCGAGCAGTTGCTGGCAATTCGGCGCTATCTCGCGGAGCATCATCAGCAGTTTCGTGCGTTGATGAAGGCGAAGAAGCTGCGGGCGCTGATGACAGAGAACGATGGGGCTCCGCTGACGCGTGCGCCAAAGGGATTTCCGGAGGATCATCCTGCAATTGATCTGATAAAGAATCGGCAGTGGGGTGTTTCGTCGCGGCTGCCTGGTGAGACAGCGACGAAGGCTGCGCTGGTGAAGGATGTCGTGGAGCGGTTCCGAGTGGCGGCGCCGATGATTGAGATGTTGAATGCGCCTTTGGTGGGGAAGCCGAAGAGGCCGATGTTTTAGTGCGCTCGTCAACATCGTAATAGAGCGTGATCGTCAGTTAGCGGCCGGGCGCTCGATGCGCTCCACGGTGTATACCGGCAAGATGTCCTTTTGTCGCTTCAGTTCGAGACCGAGTTTGCCCAGGACCGTGAATATTGTGGGGAGGCCGGCGAAGGGGTTCACGGCCGGGGTGGTGTTCGGTGGCGGAGGGGGCAGCCGCATGGGGACCCAGCCTTCCGTGTTTACGGTGAACAGCCCGCTGAGCGCCGTGCGGTTCACTACTGGCAAATCCGTCCAGTTCCCAATGTAATGGACAAGGTCGTCCATATCTATGGCTTTTGCATTCAGGGGATGGCCCAAGCCGCCAACAAAGTTATGGCAACCTTCGGGGTCGGTATCGAAGGTGCAGTCTTTCTTGGTGATGGCTGACTTTTGGAGCTTCGGACCACCGCTGGCTACGGTGAGAGCATAGACTGACATCGTTTTATTCTCGACCCGCATCACGAGCCTGAAACGATCGACGAGCAATCCGCGCATCATTTGCTGAATTCGGCTTCGTACTTCGCTGTCCTGAAGCCTGGGAGGAATGGCGTTGGCGGGCGCTTTCGCTTCGATATCGTACTTCTCACGAAGGGTCCAGTCGGGAAGGGGGGAGAGACGCGGCGAAGGGTTGACCGGCACGTCGTAAGCGTAACTCAAAAGCGTAATCACAGGGACTGCACTCGCAATCAAGTCACCGTTAGGCAGCACTTGCACGCGCGCGTTGCGCGGGTCGGCTGAACGAGCAGGCTTTATGGTGATCGTTGCAAATGCTTGCGACTGAGCGACGGCAGGCAAAGCCACGAGCAGGTATGCGACCGCTTGGCAGAACACGGACATAATCCCCCCTCCTTAGCAGAATTCGACGGCTGTAACGCAGAGTTTGTTCCCGGCATGCCGATATCGGTCTTCTCCGACCAGCGCCGGACGAAATCCACGGATCTGGTCCCGCGTATAAAGCCCCTCTTTCTTTGTGTGGTTTTTCGCGGGGCTAAAGCCCTGCTCTTAATCCCAAAGACAAGAACAAGGACAAAAGCAGATCCTCCGCCTGCAGCGAAGGATGACAACAAAAAACTTTCAGGAAACAGTAGAGAAACTTTCAGGAGACGGTAGAGACCGTTCGCGGCACGGCTTTGCGGATGATGCGGGCTACGCGAGTGCCGAGGAGTTCGATGGCGTGGGTGAGTTTGTCGTGGGAGAGAGAGGCTACGCTCATCTGGAAGCTGACGCGGGAGATGCCGCCGAGGGCTTCGCTCATTTGGAGGAGTTTCGCGGCGACGGTTTCGGGGTCGCTGACCATGAGTGCGCCGGTGGGGCGGCGGAGAGCTTCGAACTGGTTGCGGGTGACGGGAGGCCAGCCGCGTTCGTGTCCGATTTTCGTGAAGGCTTCGGCGTAGCCGGGGAAGAAGTCGTCTGAGGCTTGCTTGTCGGTGTCGGCGACGTAGCCGAGAGCGTGGACGCCGACTTTGAGCTTCGCAGGGTCGTGACCGGAGCGTCTTCCGGCTTCGCGGTAGAGGTCGATGAGGGGACGGAAGCGGTGGGGTTCGCCGCCGATGATGGCGACCATGAGAGGTAGACCGAGGTCGCCGGCGCGGACGAAAGATTCTGGTGTGCCGCCTACTCCTAACCAGATGGGAAGGGGGTTTTGCAGGGGGCGGGGGTAGACGCCTTGTCCTGTGAGAACGGGACGATGCTTGCCGGACCAGGTGACGTTGGTGGATTCGCGAAGGGTGAGGAGGAGATCGAGTTTTTCGGCGAAGAGGTCGTCGTAGTCCTCGAGTTTGAGGCCAAAGAGGGGGAAGGCCTCGATGAAGGAGCCGCGGCCGGCGACGATCTCGGCGCGCCCGTTGGAGATGAGGTCGAGGGTGGCGAATTCCTGGAAGACGCGGACGGGGTCGGCGGCGCTGAGGACCGTGACGGCGGAGCTAAGGCGGATGGTCGTGGTGCGGGCAGCGGCGGCGGCCAGGATGACGGTGGGGGCGGAGTCGAGGTATTCGCTGCGGTGATGCTCGCCAAGGCCGAAGACATCGAGACCAACCTGGTCGGCGAGCTCGATCTCTTCGAGGAGATGGGCGATGCGCTCCTGAGCCGTGACGATGTGGCCGGTGATTGGGTCTGGAACCAGCGCTGCGAAGCTGTCGATGCCGATCTGCATCTGTTGGTCCTTCCCTCTTTATGTTAATTGCTGCTTAGACGTTGATGCTATGGGGTGGGAATCAATTCAACCGGGTTTGTGACGGTTGAGCGAGGTGCGGGTGTGTCGCAGCTCTATTGTTGTGTTGGTTTCGGGGCGGCGGTTTCCTGGCTAAACTGGCAGACCCATTTGCCTTCACGCAGGGTCCAGACCGATGAGACGTAGACGACTGAGGTAAATTCCCGGCCGTGCGAGATTCCCTTTTCGGTGGCTTTGTACGAGATGAGGCCGGAGGCCGGCGAGATGGAGACGAACTTCACGTCCTGCATGGAGTAATCGATCAATTTGAAGTTTTCGACGTTCTTCATCACCTGCGCCTTGGTCGCTGGGCCCTGTGAGTCGACGAATACGGCGTCCTCGGCGGTGAGATTGCCGAAGAGTTCGAGATTGCCGGACTTAAGGGCTTCGAGACCCTCTCGCTCTTTCGCGACGATCCGTTGTTGCATTGCTGTCGCGTCACCGTTGAACGGTTGTGCCAGCAGCGGGGAGAACCAGAGCGCGATTGTCAGTGTGATGGAGCAGGTAGCAGCAGTCCTCATGCATGTCCTCATTTCGCGATCTCCTAAGAGATTCCGGAACTTGTCACAGGCTGCTATGCGAGGAACTTTTTGAGCGGCTCCCAATAGTGCTCGTACCATCCGGAAGTGAGGTGATCGTAATCGCCTGCGGGGAAGCTGCTGTGATCGAGAATGACGGTAGTTCCGGTGGTTGTGGGTTTGAGTTGAAACCGGACCAGCGAATAAAGGCCTGCGGGCCAGTCCGCGGGACGCCACGCCTGCACGATTTGCTGGTTGGGAACCAGTTCAATGTTTCGTCCAACGATCATTCCGCCGAACATGGAGAAGGTGCCGCCGGGTTTGGGGTCAATCTCAGCAGGGGCGCCGGTGAATGCTGTGAAATCTTTTGAGCTGAGGAGGATCTCGTAGATGCGCTGCGGGGGCGCTTTGAGGTCGATCTCCTGATGAAGCGAGGTGCGCGTGCGGTTGGCCGCTGTGCCAGGTGTCTCCTGCATTGGCTTCTCCTGACTTTCTCCCCAGAGACTTTCTCCCCAGAGACCGGGGGCTACCATCTGGCTGCAGCAGGCGATGACAATCCCGGCGATCACCTGGCGGCGGGTGGGTGGGCGTGCCGAAGTAGCAGAGATTCGTTTGTCGTTCATTGTGGCTCCGAATTGTACGCGCCCTTTCTCGTGCTGGTCGAGGCCATCAGGATTTGATGAAAGCGAGTAGATCTGCGTTGATCTCGTCGGCATGGACGATGGGCATACCGTGCGGATAGCCGGGATAGACCTTGAGTGTGGCGTTCTTCAGGATCTTGGCGGAGGCGCGGCCTGCGGCGTCGATGGGAACAATCTGATCGTCGTCACCGTGCAGGACGAGGACGGGGATGCTGATCTTCTTGAGGTCCTCGGTGAAGTCGGTCTCGGAGAACGCCTTGATGGTGTCGTATTGACTCTTGTGCGAGCCGAGCATGCCCTGGAGCCAAAAGTTGTCCTGGACGCCTTTGGAGATCTTTGCGCCTGGGCGGTTGTATCCGAAGAACGGCAGCGTGACGTCCTGATAGAACTGCGAGCGATTGGCGGTGAGGCTGGAGCGGAGGCCGTCGAAGACAGACAGCGGCAGGCCTCCGGGGTTTTTGTCGGTCTTGAGCATGAGCGGCGGGACGGCACTGATGAGGACTGCTTTGGCGACTCGTCCGGCGCCGTGACGACCGATGTAACGGGCGACCTCGCCGCCTCCGGTGGAGTGACCGACCATGACGGTGTTCTTGAGGTCGAGGAAGTTCATGAGCTCGTCGAGATCGTCGGCGTAGTGGTCCATGTCGTTGCCGTCCCACGGCTGGCTGGAGCGGCCGTTGCCGCGGCGGTCGTGGGCGATGACGCGATAGCCCTGCTGGCCGAGGAAGAGCATCTGCGCGTCCCAGGCATCGGCGGTGAGAGGCCAGCCGTGCGAGAAGGTGATGGGCTGTCCGGCGCCCCAGTCCTTGTAGTAGATCGATGTGCCGTCTTTCGTCGTGATCGTAGGCATTGCGATTCTCCTTATTTTTTTCGATTGGTTCGATGCTGAGCCGATTGTGCTCGATTGGATGCGATTTCACAGCATAGCGGAGGCATTAATATTTTCTGCACTTATTCTGAGTCAACGCGATCTCTTTTTCGAGGACGCGTTAGTCTACTGTTCATCGTAATGTTCGAGTCGCACGCGTTTTCGGAGGACCGGCCATGTCGATTGTTCTGAAGCGGTGTATGGCATTTGTGCTTGCGTGCGGAGTAACGCAGTTTGCGCTCTCGCAGAAGACGCCGGCGATGTCTGCGGAGACGCAGCAGCATATCAAAGACGTCGAGGCGGGGCTTTTGTCGGGCGTTGTGGTGAAGGGTGACACGCATGCGACGCACACGCTAAGCGAACGAATGGCGACGATGCATGTGCCGGGCGTGAGTATTGCCGTGGTTCACCATGGCGTAATCGAGTGGGCGCAGGGCTTTGGCGTAATGAGTGTTGGCGGAGCGCCGGTGACTGCCGAGACGCTGTTTCAGGCGGGCTCGATCAGCAAGCCGGTGGCGGCGATGGCGACACTGCACCTGGTGCAGGAGGGAAAGCTGTCGCTGGATGCGGACGTGAATACGGAGTTGACGAGTTGGAAGTTGCCGGATGCTCCGGTTGCCGGGGGAAAGCCAGTGACGCTGCGTGAGCTGTTGACGCACACGGGCGGGACTACGGTGCATGGCTTTCCGGGGTATGCGGTGGACGCTCCGGTTCCAAGCCTGGTGCAGGTGTTGAATGGAGAGAAGCCTGCGAATACACCCGCGATTCGGATTGAGGCGGCACCGGGAAGCAGGTGGAATTATTCGGGTGGCGGCTACACGATCATGCAGCAGATGGTGGTGGATGTAACGAAGGAGCCGTATCCGAAGTTCCTGCACGACACCGTGTTGAAGCCGATTGGGATGACGCACAGCACGTATGAACAGCCGTTGCCGGTGGAGTGGCGCGCGAAGGCAGCGACTCCTTATGCCGGCGATGGCAAGCCGATCGCGGGAGGCGCACATACGTATCCGGAGATGGCGGCTGCGGGTTTGTGGACGACCCCCACCGATTTGGCGCGCTATCTGATCGAGGTGCAGCGTTCGCTGAAGGGCGAGGCGAATCATGTGCTGTCGCAAAAGATGACGAAAGAGATGCTGACGCCGGGGATGGGCGAGTGGGGATTGGGACTGCTGATCGCTGGCTCGGAGACGAATCCTCACTTCGGACACGGCGGCTCGAATGCCGGATTTGAAAGCGACATGATGGCGTATGAAAACGGTGGCGACGGCGCGGTGGTGATGACGAATGGGCAGCAAGGATCTCGGCTGGCGGACGAGGTGATGCGGGCGATCGCTGTTGTATATCACTGGCCGGATCTTCAGCCGAAGGTTCGGACGGCGGTGACGGTGGATCCGAAGATTCTTGCCGACTACGTTGGCACGTATCAACTAGCGCCGAAGTTCAGCCTGGTGTTGACGGTCGACGACGGCCACCTGGTGCTGCAGGCTACAGGGCAGGATAGTTTGCCGATGTTTGCGGAGTCCGAGACGAAGTTTTTTTTGACTGCGGTGGATGCGGAGATTGAGTTCTTCAAGGATGATCAGGGTAAGGTGAGTTACCTTGTGCTGCGACAAAATGGTCATGAGACGAAGGGGTTGAAGAAATAAAATTTCTTGATTTTGCTGGGATTTTTCGTGTGAAAAGTGCTGGAATTCGAACAAAACCGGAAAAAACCGGAAAAAACCTGTGGAAACCGAAGAATTGGGATTGACAAAGCGCTCGGAAAGGATGAAGGTGAATTGCGGTACGGTTCTCCGCACCCGCATGAACATTGATGATTTCGCATTGGAAATTGGATGCGGTTCACCTTCAATTTTTCTGCAGGTCAGGCGAGCGGGCCGCGAATATATTTCTGAAATCAAGAAGGAGCAAGACAAATGGCAAAGGGAATGACAAAGACAGCGCTGGTTCGCCACATGGCGGAAAAGCTCGAAATCACCAACAAGCAGGCCGCAGCCGGGCTGGAGTTGCTCGCCGAGACCGCGGTGAAAGAGACCAAGAAGAATGGCGAGTTCACCATTCCTGGGATCGGCAAGTTGGTGAAGGCTGAGCGCAAGGCGCGGCTGGGTCGCAATCCTCAGACCGGCGAAACGATCAAGATCAAGGCCAAGACCGTGGTGAAGTTCCGCGTGGCCAAGGTTGCGAAAGACACAATCGCTCCACCGAAGAAGTAGTTTCGTCGCGACACTGAGGGCCGCGGTTGACGCGAGCGGTGTCGCAGACGGAATGGGCCCTCCCCGAAGCGTCGCGCGTGCCGCGGCTTTTGTAGAGGCATGAAAGTATCAATGAGCCCGTTGTGCCCTGCTTCGTTTGGGTGCGGCGGGTTTGTTGTTTTGAGGTGCGGTGGATACGCGGAGAAAACGGCGTAACGGTGATCAGAGGGATAAAAGCTGATAAGAGTGGGACGGACGCTAGCGTCTTGGCGTGAAGGCACGCACAATCAAGGAGACGCCGAGCGCGATAAGGACTCCGCGCGTGAGAATCAAGGCGTTGTAACGGTAGCCCAGCAAGGCGAAGACGACGACAACTCCCCACATGTAGATTTCGGTAAGAAAGGCAAGTGGCCAGGCTGACTGCGTAGGCGAGGCATCGACTCGCGGAGTGAATGCGGGAAATAATCGCGGAACGCGGGCGCAGTAGGCGCGGTAGGGTTCGCCGAGTTTGGCGGTGAGGAAGGCTTCCTCTCCGAGAATGAGGCGGAGTTCGAAGAAGCCAATGGCCACGATGCAAAAGATGGCTCCGCTGGGCGGCATGAGAAGCGCCAGAGCGAAGGTGTGGATGAAGATGCCGAGATAGAGCGGATTTCGCAGGTAGCGATAGGGGCCGGCGGCGACCACGCTGTCGCCATGCATGCTGAAAGACTGAACCGTGGCGGCTCCGAGATAGGCCGAAGCCCAGGTTCGCAGGATAGCTGCCGCAAGGGCGCACAGCGTTGCCAGGACGAGTAGAAGGTTGAACGCGGTGGCAATCGAGATAGCGCCGGTTTTGACCATCGACAGATCGGCAGCGAGAGTGCCCCAAAAGTGCGCGTTGGGGCCTGCCGAGTCCAGGTGCAGCCATCTGTCCCATGGTGCGGTAAAGCCGAGAACAAAGATGACAGCGTGAATGAGGAAGCGGAAACGAAACTCAAAAGCTGTGGCTTTCATCAGGACGCGTCGACAATTCCTTTCTATTGCTTGCGGGTTTCGTTTTTGTAGACGACGCCGGACTTCATGACGAACGGTACGTGCTGGAGGATCTTAACGTCTTTGAGAGGATCGCCGTCGATGGCGATGATGTCGGCCCATTTGCCGGGTTCGATGGTGCCGACTTTGTCGGTCCAGCCCATGAGGTCGGCGGCGTTGATGGTGCCGGTCTGAATGCCTGCGAGCGGAGACATGCCGTACTGATTGACGTAGACGTCGATCTCGTGAGCGTTGAGGCCGTGGGGATAGACGGCGGCATCGGTGCCGAGGGCGACTTTGACGCCGGCGTCGATCGCGTGCTTGTGGTTGGCCTTCATGGCGGCGCTGACGTCGGCCATCTTCTGCTGGTAGAGCGCGGGGAGATGACCGTACTGCTGCATCCAGTCGACGAGGTAGGCGGTGGGGACGAGGTAGGTGCCGTGCTTCTTCATGGCGGCGATGCACTCGTCATTGATGTAGGAGCCGTGCTCGATAGAGTCGACGCCGGCTTCGGTGGCCCACAGGATTCCTTGTGCTCCATGGGCGTGAGAGGCGACCTTGCGGCCGAGACGGTGGGCGTCCGCGACGATGGCCTGCAATTCTTCCATGGTGTACTGGCTGGCCTGCGGGTCGTCGCCCTTGGAGAGGACGCCGCCGGTGGAGGCGATCTTGATGAGGTCGGCGCCGTACTTGATGTTTTCGCGGACCTGGTGCTGGACGGCGGCGATGCCGTCAGCTACGCCTTCACCGTGGACGTGGTACTCGTACGGGAGAAGGTTCTCGTCCATGTGACCGCCGGTGATGCCGAGCGGTGGGCCGGAGACCTGCATGTGTGGGCCGGGGACGTGGC
Organism: uncultured Acidobacteriaceae bacterium; assembly: GCA_963791735.1. Taxonomy (GTDB): domain Bacteria; phylum Acidobacteriota; class Terriglobia; order Terriglobales; family Acidobacteriaceae; genus Edaphobacter. The sequence goes on from CAWBTR010000001.1 coordinate 1,095,320, forward strand.
CGGCGTTGATCTCGTCGCGGAGGGCTACGTCGGTAAAGTCGTTGGCGCCGACGTTGCGGACGGTGGTGAAACCGGCTTCGAGAGTGACCTTGGCGTTTTCAACTCCGATGATGGCCTCTTTTGCAGGCGTCATCGAGAGCTCGTAGTAAGGGTCGAAGTTGTTGGCCATGGTGAGGTGCGTGTGGACGTCGATGAGGCCAGGCATCACGGTGTATTTCGTCAGGTCGATCTCGGTGTCGCCGGATTGCTTTGGCGTCGAGGTCGTGGGGGCGATGGCGGTGATGCGGTCGCCAGTGACGATGATGGTCTGGGCGGCGGGTTCAGCGCCGGTTTTGACGTCGAGAAGATGACCGGTGCGAATGAGAGTGCGAGTGGCGGTCTGTGCCGAGATGGTGATCGTTACAATTTGTAACAGAATGAGTGACAGATAAAATTTCATGTGATTCGCGCGCATGTGCAGTCTCCTGGTACGTGTCTTGAGGCGTGTCTTTGAGAGTGTCTGTGATCGATGCGGCGTTGTCGAGAGATTATTCGCCGCCGAGGGCGGTGAGGATGGCGTCGAAGTCTTCGAGGTTGGCGTATTCGATGATGACTTTGCCTTTGCCGTGCTTGTCTTCGATCTGAACTTTGAGACCCAGAGTGCGGCGTAGGCGGTCCTGAGCCTCGCGGACGTTGGGATCTTCGGGTTGGGTGGGCTTTGCTTCCTTTTTGGGCTTGGCTTCGGGGTTGAGAAGGCCCTGGACGTAGCTTTCGGTCTGGCGGACGGAGAGGTTGAGGGCCATGACTTTCTGCGCGGCCGCGGTGATGGATTCGGGGGACTCGAGGGCCAGGAGAGTGCGGGCGTGGCCGAAGGAGAGGTCTCCGGACTCCACTTTATGTTGGATTGACTCAGGTAAGCGCAACAAACGAAGGAAGTTAGCGACACTGGCGCGTTCTTTGCCGGTACGCGTGGCCATCTGTTCCTGGGTCAGCTTGAAATCCTGGCTAAGTCGTTGATAGGCACGGGCTTGCTCCATCGGATTGAGGTCGGCTCGCTGGAGGTTTTCAACGATGGTCATCTCGAGCGTTTGCTCGTCGGAGGCCTGGCGGACGATCGCAGGGATCGTGGGTTTTCCGGCTTTCCGGCTGGCGAGCCAGCGGCGTTCGCCAGTGATGAGCTGGTAGCGGTCCCCCGTAAGTGGCCTGACAACAATGGGTTGGACAACTCCGGACGCGGCGATGGACTGGGTGAGCTCGGCGAGCTGGGCCTCGTCGAAGCGAGTGCGGGTCTGGTAGGGGTTGCGCTCGATTTGATCGAGGGGAATCTCTAAAGGTCTTCCTGTTGATTCTATAGGGGTTGCTGCGATGACAGGGGCCGCCGGGCGCGCGGGGAGGAGGGATTCGAGACCCTTTCCGAGGGCGCGGCGCTTGGGATCATGCTTGGGATCGTGGCTGGTGGCGGTTGGCATTTTCGTGGCTTTCTGTTGTGAGTTGATGGTGTAGAAACCTATTGTCCTGCCGAACGGGCTCACTGCTGCCCTGCCTGACGGGCCCACTGCGCGTGGGGCGGGCGTTTGCACGCCTTTTTAACTTGTCTCGGGAGGATATGCTGCCATGGTTCTCCCGTTGGTCGGAGAGAGCTTTATCCTTTCTCTGCGCGCCAGAAGCGGCTCTTTTTCTCGGGAGCGGTGAAGGATTTGAGAGAGCTGGCGGCTGCCGCTGCTGCTAATTTGCGGCGCTTGGCTTCAGGGCTTTCGATGTTGTTGCGGCTGAGAATTTCCAGGGCTAGTTCGCGGTAAGCGTCGGCTCCGCGTGACTTAGGGTCATAGAGGGCGACCGGTTTGCCGTGGCTGGGGGCTTCGGCTAGCCGGATGTTGCGCGGGATGTTGGTTTTGAGGAGCTTGTCGTCGAAGAAGGATTTGAGGTTTTCGTTGACCTGTTGGGAGAGGTTGGTGCGGTCGTCGTACATGGTGAGGAGGACGCCTTCGAGGGCGAGCGAGGGATTGAAGGCCTGGGTGACGCGATCGAGGGTGGACATGAGCTCGGAGATGCCTTCGAGGGCGAAGTACTCGGCCTGCATGGGGACGAGGAGGCCGTCGGCGGCGACGAGGGCGTTGAGAGTGAGGAGATCCAGGGCTGGCGGGCAGTCGAGGAGGATGAAAGGGTAGTCGGCGCGGATGGGGGCGAGGGCTTCGCGGAGCTTGAATTCACGGCCTTCGAGCCCAATGAGCTCGATTGTGGCGCCGATGAGGTTTTTGCTGCTGGGAACGAGCTTGAGATTGTCGATTTCGGTGGGAAGAAGGGCTTCGGCGAGGGTGGTATGGCCGAGGAGGACGTCGTAGATGTTGAGGCGGGCCTCTTCTCCATCGCGGGCGCGGGCGAAACCGAGGCCTCCGGTGGAGTTGGCCTGGGGGTCGCAGTCGATGAGCAGGGTCGGGAGGCCTTCGAGGGCGATGGCGGCGGCGAGGTTGATGGCTGTGGTGGTTTTGCCGACTCCACCCTTCTGATTGACGACGGCGATGACCTTGGATGGGATGGGGGCGGGCTTGGGTTTGTTGACTGGATGGATGGTGATCATCGGCGTAAGGAGAAGGGTATCGGGAGGCGAGGACGGTGGCAATGCGGGTGGGCTGTGCAGAAGTGCCGGGGGCTGTGGAGAACTTGTGGAATGCTGGTTTTGCTCTGAGATTTTGCGGTTTTGGAGGGTAGTGGTGTGGAAATCTTTTGTTCCACGTGGAACAGTTTTGAGAACGCGGACCGGATTTTGGGAGGGGGGTCAATGTTCCACGTGGAACACTGGCTGGGACCACGGGGGCTTGAGAATAGAACCGTACGACGCCGCCATTAGGGGACTTGGACGCTGCCAATCCGGCTCTAACGATGCAGACGAAGCATGGCGATCACGGCTAGAACGATCGTGCTGAGGAGGATCTCAGCGACGTGATAGTCGAGGACCTTCTGATACATGCTCGAAGGATAGAGACCCTTTGATTTTTCGGGGTCCGATGCTTCACGAGGACGGATGGTGTCAATAGCGGCGGATTGGTTTTTCTTAGCGAACACGTTCATAACTCCCCTTACATAGACGCAAGGTTTTCCCTTGGGTCACGCGCAAACCTGTACTTGGGGAGTGCCCTTATTTCTAAGGGTTCGATGGTTATAGCAAAGGTTCCGTCCTTCCACAACTGATTTCTGCAGGGTTTTGCAGATTAATTTCCAAAATGGGCCGTTTCGAATGGGCCAAAGCGTGCTTGCAGCGAAGTCTGCCGCGGTTAACTAGCTCCTGTCGGCTATCAATACACACTGGTTGGTGCTATTCGGAAGAGGGATGGGAGTGGCGAATGTAAAGCCGGGCACAGGGGGAAGGGGCTGGTTGGTAATGGTGAGTAGAACGAGGTGGTGTGCGGCCCTGGGCTCGGAGACGACGATCGCCTGGGTCATGTTATCTACGGCCCGGAGAGTGACGGTGTCGAATTGACGCCCTGGGGGCAGGGATTCTACTCGTTCGGGCCAGACCTCGGTGGGGAGGCCGAGCGTGCGGATCACCTCGCGGAGGAAGCTGGCCTTTTTGTTCTGGGATTCTGCGAGGGTCACGCGGATCTCGGGGTGCAGGAGGGCGATGGGAAGGCCCGGAAAGCCGGCTCCGGAGCCGAAGTCCATGAGGGTGGCAGTGGCGGGGTCGAGATGTCGCGCGGCGAAGAGGCTTTCTCCGAAGTGGCGGCGAACGATCTCTTCGGGGTCGCGGATGGCGGTCAGGTTGGTGCGGGCGTTCCACTTGAGGAGGAGATCGAGGTAGGTGGAGAGTTGACCGTAAAGGCTGGATGGAGCGGAGGCGATGTAGGGCGCGAGAAGGTTGGCGATTGCGGATTCGGAGAGGGTGGGCATGGCGTCTTGACTTGGAACGAAGGGCATACCCCGGGGGCGAAAGCCCCTTGTCTTTTGGCTGGGCTGAGAGACCCAAGGAAACCCAAGGAGACCCAAGGCTAAAGCCTTGGGCTACCTAGAAGCAAGGGCAAGAACGATGGCAAGGGCGACAACGACTAGGGACAGAACGACGCCAGGAACAAGAACCGATGCTCAGCGCTGGAACGACGAGGAGTGTGGATGAATGGACGCCGTTGTGTACCGGGTTGGTTATTAGCTTTGATGGGGATTAACGGTTGATTGAGTGTCGATGGAGTTCGGCTTGTTAGCGCTGCGCGACCGAGGTGTGGATGGGGCGGGGCACCCAGGCGCTGGCTTCGGCGATGAAGCGGTCGAAGAGGGTGCGCGAGGCGGGGCTGATGTCGTAGCTCCGTTCGGGGTGCCACTGGACGCCGAGGACGAAGTGGGCGGTGGCGCCTTCAGTAGCCTGACCGCCTTCGACGGCTTCAATGACGGCGTCCTGGGGGCAGCGGGCGGAGATGCGGAGCCCGTCGCCGGCGATGCCAATGGCCTGGTGATGGCTGGAGTTGATCGGAAGGCGGAGGAAATTGTCCTGTTCGGGCGCCTCTTCGGCGGTCAGCAGGGTACCGAGGAGCGATTCCGGTGCGATGGCGGCGTTGTGAGCGATGGCGACGTTGCGGCCGGCGGAGTGGTTGACGGGGAGGACGCTGAGGTCCTGCAACAGGGTTCCGCCGCGCCAGACGTTGAGGATCTGGATGCCGAAGCAGATGGCGAAGATGGGTTTGTAGAGGTTGTGGGCGTCTTGGAGGAGGAGTTCATCGACGTTTTCCCGCGGGTTGTCGGTGGGGGCGGTCTCGGGGATGGGGTCGTGGCCGTACTTGTGGGGGTTGACGTCGGCGGGGCTGCCAGGAAGCAGGACACCCTGACAGGTATTGATAAGGTTGGCGATCTCGGTGGGAGTGGCGTGGAGAGGGATTTCGACGGGCTCGCCACCGCTGCGCTCGACACAGGAGGCATACTGCGGCCAGGAGCGCTGGTTGTAGGCGACGTCGGTGCTGGTAGGTTGCGGGATGGCGACGCGGGGGCGCTGATGGATCGGGGAGCTCATCGGGTCTAAGTATAGTCCAGCGGTTCCGCGCTAGAGGATGGGGTCGGGGACGTACGTGTCGGTCTTCTTGCCGTCGGGAGGCTGGCTGAGACTGAGTTTGGAGCCGGTTCGCTGAAAGGTGAAGGTTACGCTCTGATTCCGGAGGGTGAAGGTGTGGGTGGCCATGTCCCAATTGCCTTCGACGGAGGAATAAGGGGCCCGAACAGTCTCTGTGTTGTCCGCAGAAAAGACGAAGACAGCGCTGGCCATTGCTCTTTGCTGGGCGGCTACGTCGATATCGATGCTGAAGGTGGCCGGTGGAATGGGCTTCCATTTGCCGAGGAGAGGGTCTGACGCGGAGGGCGCCGGGCCCACGCGGGTGAGAACCTGCTCTGCGATGTGGGGTGCTATGAGGTGGAGAGTATCTCCCTCGACGTGGTAGGTTACCTTGACGGGAGGGTCGTCTGCGGAGGCGGCGGGCGCAATAAACGTGTCTCCGGAACGAGTGATGGATGAGGTCATCGCTGCGCCGACGTGCACGGTCAGGGTTCCGTTTGAGCGGAAGTCCCACCATGAATACGTACCGCCTTTGGAGGGATGTTCCGCGATCCAGTGGCCAATCGGGGAGTCTTTCGGTGGACCTTTGCTTTGGGCCGAGATGCAGAATACCGCTAGTAGCGCAGAGAGGAGGAGGGTTCGGATTGATCTCCAGATTGGTCTGGGAATTGATTTCCGGATTGGTCTTGTGCGAGCGAAGATGTTTCGGTTCATGCGCATACGGGTTGAGGGCCTGCTAGTGCCGATATTTTACCTCCCGGTTTGCTGAACTTTGTATTCCTATTGCTGCGAGTACTGGGAATACGTCCGGGAGATGGATTCGTACAGGCGCTGCGTGAGCGTGTCGGCGTCGCGGGGGTGAAGGCCGGTAGTGGTGATGGGGTCGCCCACCACGATGAGGAGTGGGCGAGGGTGCAGAGCGTAGACGTGGATGGGGAGCAATTCGTAAGTGCCGATGAGGGTGAGTGGAACAAGCGGGACCTGGGCCTTGATGGCCATGTAGGCGCAGCCCGACATCATGGTCTGGAGGTGCCCGGTGGCGGCGCGGCCTCCTTCAGGGAATAACACCAATGGCAGCCCCTGTTTGAGGGTGGCGACACCGCGGTTGAGGCTGGCCACGAGGGAGCGCGGACTATTCGTATCAACGGGAACCTGGCCGGAACGGTTGAGGTACCAGCCGATGAAAGGGGTCTTCCAGAGGGACTGCTTGGCGAGGATGCGAAACTGGAAGGGCAGATGGGCGAAGAGGACAGGAGTGTCCATGTAGCTGAGGTGATTGGAGGCGTAGACTGCGGTCTCGTGTACGTGGAGCTTCTCGGCACCGACGATTTTGACCGGGGAGAAGCTGATGAGGAGCAGCGTTCGGGCCCACAGGCGGGCGATGGCGTGTTGTTGGCGGCCGGATTTGTCCCATAGCCCGCAAAGAAGAGAGATCGAGCCGAAGAAGCCGGTAGCAAGGCCGACCAGGGGAACCAATAACAGGTACGAGAGCCAGCGCAGGGCGATTGGCGGCTTCTTCGAGGTGCTGACTCCGGCGGGAGCCTCCGGCTCTGAGACGGACAAGACTGTCTCTGGTGGGCGTTTGGTTTTGGCCGGCTCTGCAAGGTTATCTGCTGGGAATGGGTTCATTCCTGCACCGCGAGGTGGCGGATTTCGCCTACTAAGTAGATCGAACCGGTGGCGATGATGAGGCCGTTGGGCGGAGTGAGGGCGCGGGCCTCGGCGAGGGCGGCGCCGATATCCGGCGCGGCGTGGGCGGGGATGTCGAGCGCGTGGGCGGCGGCGAGGAGGTCTTCGAGGCTGGAGGCGCGCGGGTTGTCGATGGGGGCGAAGACGATGTGGTCGTGGGGCCGATCGGCGCTGGAGTCGAAGAGAGGGAATAGAATTCGGGACATCTCTTTCAGGTTCTTGTCGCGGAGACAACTGAAGAGCAGGGTGCGGGGCTGGGCTTCGGGCAGCTGGCCGATGGCGGCGCGAAGGGCCCAGGCGCCGGCGGGGTTGTGGGCTACGTCGAGAAGAACGGCCGGACCTTTGGAAGAGGGAATGAGTTCGAGACGGCCGGGCCATTTGGTGTTGCGAATGCCCGTTTCTATTGCGGAATTCGTTATTTTGTAACCGCCATAGTGGCGTGTTGTGTCTCCATGGGTTAGATTGTAACCATTTAAGTTACGTAACTCGTTCGTAGCCGCGATGGCTAAGGCGATATTGCGTTGCTGATGGTGGCCGAAGAGGGGGGAGTCGACCTCCAGAGGTTCGCCGTTGAGAATGACCGCGTAGTGATTGCGGGGCAGCGTTTGCGGTCGTTCGGAGAGCGGCTCGTCCAGGCTCCAGGCTTCGGTCGAATTGACATCGTTCGGCCGGACATCGTTCGAGCGAGGCGGGAGGTGCGGGACGAAGTTGGCAGCGCTAACGGCTCGGAGATTGAGGGTTGCGGCGGCTTCCCCGATGGCCTGGTTGGCTTCGGGGTGCTGGGGGAGGGTGATCAGGGTGCCATTGGGGCGAAGGATCCCGGCCTTCTCGCGGGTAATCTCGGCGATGGTGTCGCCGAGGTAGTCCTGGTGGTCGAGGGCGATGTCGGTGATGACGGAGAGCAGCGGATCGACGATATTTGTGGCGTCGAGACGGCCCCCGAGGCCTACTTCGAGGACGGCGATGTCGACGGGCTCTCCTCCGCTGGGCCCTTTTCCTGCGAAATAGAGAAAGGCCAGGGCTGTGAGGACCTCGAAGAAACTGGGGGGATGGGGGAGATCGCCGGATTCAACCAGGCGCCGGGCGGTCTCATCCACCTGAAAGTAGAGGCGGGCGAAGTCCTCGTCGGAGATCGGTACGCCGTCAATCTGGATGCGTTCGTTGACGCGGATGAGGTGGGGCGAGGTGTAGAGGGCGGTGCGGTAGCCGGCGGCATTGAGGATGCTGGCGAGCGTGGCGGCAGTCGAGCCTTTGCCGTTAGTTCCGGCAATCAGGACCGACGGGAAGCTGGTCTGCGGGTCGCCGAGGGCGGCGGCGAGGGCCCGCATGTGGGCGAGGTCGAACTTGCGGCGGGGTGCACTGGCCGGGGCCGGGGCCAGCTCGTGGCCCAGCGCATATAGATGGTCGACCGCAGCAGCGTAAGACATGCGGCTATTTTAGGCGATGGCGCGCTTTTGGACCGTAACAGGTACGGAGGGGTCGAAATGGGCCAAATAACACCAAGGTTTCGGGCATAACACAAAGGTGGGATATCGAGGGTGGTTCGGGCGGCGGATAGTAAGGAATCAACTGTAGCAACATGCAATGTTTTGCAGTCCGGCTGCCGGTTCAACCCTGGAGGAAGTAGCAAGACCCTAGGGAGAAAGGAGATGGTTGAATGCAGATCGCGTTAGGTATTTCGTTTGGAATGATCGCCGCTGCGCCGTTCGTTGGACGGTGGAGGGCTAATGTGTGGTTGAAGAAGCATATGCCCGCAGAACGATCGATAAAGAGTATTCCTGAAATTGCATAAGGGTTTACCGTGCCTGCAACAAGCACAGGACCGCTGCCGGGATGGCGCGGTCCTTCTTTTTTGTGCCTGCGGGTCAGTTGAGGCGGTAGATCTCGATATTGAGAGCAGTTGCGAAGGTGATCCATAGGAGGTACGGGATCATCAGGCCAGCGGCGAAGCGCTCCACCCTCCAGAAATGGAGTGTAGTAAAGAGGATGGCGACCCAGAGGCAGAGGACGACTCCGAGCGCAGGCAGAATCTGGTGGAAGTGGAAGAACACCGTAGGCCAGAGAGCGTTGAGGGAGAGCTGAACGGCGAAGAAAATGAGGCCCATGCGACGAAAGCCGGCGTCCGGGCCGGTCTTCGGGGTGCGCCAGACCAGCCAGGCGGCGATGGCCATAAGTCCGTAGAGCGCGGTCCACACTGGAGAGAATAACCAGTTCGGAGGATTGAAGCTGGGCTTGTTGAGGGCGCCGTACCAAGCAGGATCAGAAGACGCAATGGAGACAGAGACGACTGCGGTTACGCCGTAACAGAGAATGAAAAAGCCGAGGAGCACGATGACAGGGCGGACGGGGGATTTTCGCAGAGTAGAGGTCAGGGTCATCGCTGGACGCTCGAAGCTTCAGAACAGACCCCTATATTAGGCCAAAAAGCGGCCGACGGTTTATAGCCGTCGGTCGCTTTGATGGTCCCGAAATTACGAGTTGCGTTACTTTGACGCCGCGAGATCGACCTGATGGAGGAACTGCTCGAGGAAGACAGGCTCGGCGACCGCGCCCTGGGCCACTTTGTTCGTGCCGCCGGCGTGAACAATGGTGATGTCGGTGATGCCGATGAAGCCGAGGATGACCTTGAAGTAGGGGCCTTCAACGTTGTAGGCCTCCATAGGCGAACCTGAAGTGTATTCGCTGCCACTGGCGATGATGATGGTGACCTTTTTGCCGGCGGCAAGACCTTTAAGGCCTTCGGGGCCGAAGGAAAAAGTCTTATTCAGGCGGACGATGTGGTCGATCCAGGCCTTGAGCACAGCTGGGACGTTGAAGTTGTACATGGGGGTAGAGATCACAACCTCGTCGGCAGCGAGCAGCTCTTCGATGAATTCGTCCGAGATCTTGAGTGCGGCCTTGTGTTCGGCAGTGTGCTGGTCGGGTGCGGTGAAGGCGCCGGCGATCCAGGGCAAATCGACGTAAGGGATCTCGTTGTGGCGAGATCGCGGGTGATGATCTTGCCGCCCACATTGTTCGACTGCCACTCGGTTGCGAAATGGTTGCCGAGCTTGCGGGAGATGGAATGCTCACCGCGCGGGCTGACATCAATCTTCAATAGTGTTGACATGGCTTCTCCTGTAATGCCGCAAAAAAAAAGGCACAACAGGTAGATGTCCATCGAAACGTAACGATTCATGTGTGGACGAAATTCTCGGGCCGGAAACAGGGCAATAATTTACTTGCCTGACTACTCGCGGTCTCTTTTTATGAACATAGCGAGTAGAAACAGCACAACAAGCGCGATAAGTATGTGGGCCCAGGGAAGGTGCACGCCGATCCCTCGCTACTGCTTTTTTCTGAAAACGCTCTTCACTATCTTCAGCGCGACTATCCAAACTACAGTTACCACGACGAGAAGGATTAGCAACGTGCTGATGGTCAGATTTTGGAGCATTTATGTCCTCTCGCGCGACTTCGGATTAGAGTTCAGGAATGTTTAAAGAGCGGTGTCGAGAAGATTGCTGAGGGAGGCGGAGGCGAGGAAGGGCTGGGCTCCAGACCAGCAGGGAATGTGGAACGTGCTCGCGGGGTGAGCGCTGGACGAAGTCGACTGGCCCGCATGATGCGTGCGAAGGACGTGCTGGATGATGCGGTAGTTCACGCTGTGACTGGCCTGCACGCCCTGTTCGGCATAGATGAGAAAACCCTGGCCGCAGACGGGGCAGCGGACGTTCGAGGAGAGTCTCGATTGCTGAGATGAGTGCATTGAAGACCTGCTTTCTTCCTGCCTGACTTCTCCGCCCGGCGATAAACCACGATCCAGTATGTCGCCGCGATGGACGCCGTGGAATGGTCAAACCTGGGAAGTACGGATGCAACGGATGGGGGATGCGAGTTGGTGCGGTAAGGGCAAAGGAAATATGCTGGTAGATGACAATGAGTGAACAAATGACAAGCGATATAAATGAAAAAATAATCAGGATTCAGTTGCCAGACGGTTCAGTGCGCGAGGTTCCGCGCGGTACGACACCGCTCGAAGTGGCGACGAGCATCTCGCCGCGGCTGGCAGCGGCTGCGGTGGTGGCGCGGATTCATCCGCTGACGGCCGATGGGGCCGGTACTGTTGCGAGCGATGAGACCTCCGAGGCCGCGATGTATGGCGGCGCCGAAAGTGGAGAACGGTTGGTCGATCTGGCGGCTCCGCTGACGGAGGATGTTGCGCTGGAACTCCTGAAGGAGAACGACGAATCCGCGCTGAAGGTTGTCCGGCACTCGGCCGCGCACGTAATGGCGACGGCTATTCTGGAGCTGTTTCCGGAGACGAAGCTGGGGCATGGGCCGGCGACGGATTCCGGATTCTTCTATGACGTCTATCGCGAGACGCCGTTCAGCGACGAGGATCTGGCCGCGATCGAAGCGCGCATGGCAGACGTCGTCGCGCGGGATGAAAAGTTCATCCGCGAGGTAGAGTCGCGCGAGATGGGCCTGAAGGACTACGCGGAACACGGCGACTTCATGAAGGTCCACTTCATTGAGAAGTTTACGAAGCCTGGAGATGAGATTTCGCTGTATCGCAACGGCAAATTTGTGGACTTCTGCCGCGGTCCACATGTGCCTTCGACCGGGCGGGTAAAGGCGTTCAAGGTGATGTCCGTCGCCGGGGCCTACTGGCTGGGCGATGAGAAGAATCAGCAGCTGCAGCGGATCTATGGGACGGCGTTCTTCAACAGCAAAGACCTTGACGCGCACTTCAAGCGGCTCGAAGAGATCAAGGCTCGCGACCACCGTGTGCTGGGCAAGCAGCTCGACCTGTTTTCGATCCAGGAGGTCGCAGGCGCGGGACTGATCTTCTGGCATCCAAAGGGCGGGTTGATTCGCAAGACGATGGAAGACTGGATGCGCGAAGAATGTATCCGTCGTGGTTACGATATGGTGTTTACCCCTCATATTATGCGGCGGGATCTGTGGAGGACCTCCGGGCATGAAGGGTTTTATTCGCAGAATATGTATCCGCCGATGGAGCTGGATGACGCCGAGTACCGGCTGAAGCCCATGAACTGCCCCGGACACATTCTGATTTATAAGAATTCGCCGAAGAGCTATCGCGATCTGCCGGTGCGTTATGCGGAGTTAGGGAATGTATATCGCTACGAGCGCTCGGGCACGATGCACGGGCTGCTGCGCGTGCGTGGGTTTACGCAGGACGATGCGCATATCTTCTGCACTCCGGAGCAGATCGTCGGCGAGATTGAGGCTTGCCTGGACTTCGCCGAGGCTGTGTTGAAGACCTTCGGATTCAGCGAATATCGAGTGGAGCTCTCACTCCGCGACGCGAAGAAGGCAGGCGAGTTTGTGGGCAATGCCGCCGACTGGGAGAGCGCCGAGTCGGTGCTGAAGGACGTGTTGACGAAGCGCGGCGTGAGCTTCAAGAGCATCCCAGGTGAGGGGGCGTTCTACGGGCCGAAGATCGATATCAAGCTGGTGGATGTGCTGGGGCGGTTGTGGCAGCTGTCGACGGTGCAGTTTGACTTCAATCTCCCGGCGCGGTTTGAGCTGGAGTACAAGGGCGAGGACGGCGAGCTGCACCAGCCCGTAATGGTGCATCGTGCGCTCTTCGGCAGCGTCGAGCGGTTCTTTGGCGTCCTGATCGAGCACTACGCCGGCGCATTTCCGCTATGGCTCGCGCCGGTGCAGGTGGGGTTGGTGCCGATTTCGGAGAAGCACCTCGACTACGCGGCCGCAGTGAAGGCAAAGCTGGAGACCGCGGGGCTGCGGGTAGAGCTGGATGCACGGAACGAAAAGATGAACGCGAAGATTCGCGAGTTCACACTGCAAAAGGTGCCGTTCGTTCTGGTGATGGGGGATAAAGAGGCGGCCTCGGAAGCCGTAAGTGTAAGGACGCGAGGCAAGGGCGATGAGGGTAGCGTCGCGCTCGTCGACTTTATCGCCAGAGCGAAGGGGCTGGTGGATTCAAAGATGGTTGCACTCTAGACGGTTGCGCTGTAGAGGCCAGTGACGGCTCCCTCTGTGAAGCGGCCGATCGAGAACCTGGCGGAGTTTGCGCCGATAGGGGCTGCAGAGATTGCATCAAACTCTGTGCACCTCAAAGCATAGCCTGGTCACTGACTGTAACCGACGCAGTAGCATCGGATAGAGGCAATTGTGTGACTCGAATTGAGTCAGCGGCTAAAAGACCGGTACAATTTTCTCTAGGAGTCCTCCCCAATGTTTACGATTAGCGACAGCATTTTTATCAATGCTCCGATTGAGAGGTGTTTTCAGCTCTCGACCAGCATTGAGCTGGCGGTGAAAACGCTGGGGATGAAGCCCATCGAGGGCAAGACCAGCGGACTGGTTGTAGCTGACGACAAGCTGTTATGGGCAGGGTGGAAGTTCGGGTTTCCACAGATGCATGAGAGCGTGATCAGCCACTATGAACCGCCTGCATTTTTTCAGGACACCATGGAGCGCGGACGGTTCAAAAGGTATCAGCATGACCATTATTTCTATGAGATGGATGAGCGGACGGTGTTGAACGACAAGATCCGGTTCACCATGCCGTTGGGCTTTGTGGGACGGCTTGTAGGCCGTTTTGTGCTCGTCCCGTATCTCTCTCGGCGACTGCATCGGCGGCTGCGGATGCTGAAAAAGGTGGCGGAGAGTCGCAAGGAGTGGCAGAAGTACTTGCCCCAGGAGAACGTTGCTAATAAAGCGGCCAGTTGATTGTGGAATTTTCTGCACCCACCCGGCATTTATTTGCGGTCTTCTAACAGAGCGGGGGATGCCCTGAAAACGTAAATCTGCATCTAATTCTGGTATGAAGGCAGTCGTTCTGCATGAGTATGGCGGTCCGGATAAGCTCCGCTATGAGGATGTTCCCGATCCGGTGGCGGGTGACAGGCAGGTTCTCGTCCGTGTAGCGGCGACCAGCGTAAATCCAATCGATTTCAAGCTACGGAGTGGTGCCATGAAAGCGTATTGGCCGCTGGAGCTGCCGACGATCCTAGGGGTAGACGTCTCTGGGATCGTGCGCGAAGTTGGCAAGGGTGTCAGTGGATTCAAGCCCGGCGACAAGGTGATGGCGATGGCCACGAAGACTTATGCCGAGTTGACCGTGGTCCCGGCAAAGGATCTGGCGCTCGTCCCCGAGAAGCTGGACCTGGTAAGGGCGGCGGCGTTGCCACTGGTGACGCAGACCGGAGAGCAGTTGATTACGCAGGGCACAAAAATTCAGTCTGGTCAGACGGTACTCGTGAGTGGAGCCGTTGGGAACGTCGGACGATCGGCCGTGTGGACCGCGAAGAAGGCCGGCGCCAAGGTGATTGCGGGAGTGAAAAAATCGCAAGTGAAAGAGGCGGCGGCGCTTGGCGCGGACCAGGTACTGGCGTTGGATGACTCAGCGGCGATGGAAAAGCTCGGATTCGTCGATGCCGTGGCCGATACCGTCGGGGGCGAAACTGCCCAAAAGCTGCTCGGAAAGGTCAAACAGGGCGGGGTCTTCGCCTCGGTGCTGGGTCCTCCGGCCAACGCCGCCATGCACCCCACCGTAACGATCGCACCGGTCAAGACCCAGCCGGACGCAGTGACCCTGCGAACGATGGCGGAAGACGTGGTTGCAGGACGGCTGGTGATTCCAATCAGCGAGATGATGCCGCTGGAGGACGCCGGCGACGCTCAGGCGAGCGCGGAAAAGGGCGGAATCGGGAAGATATTGTTACTAGCGTAATTGGGCGTTGTGTTTTCGTTGAGTTTTAGGGACTGATGGCGGGCCTATGGAAATGATTCGATTAGCAACCTGGATAGATGCACCGGTTGAGAGGTGCTTTCTCCTCTCGTTGAGTATTGATCTCCATGTTGCGTCCGCTCGTTCGACGAGGGAGCGGGCGATCGGTGGCGTGACGTCCGGGCTCATCGGCGAGGGCCAGACGGTGACCTTCCGGGGGCGCCATTTTGGTGTGCCATGGCGACACACCGGCCGAATCGAAGAGCTGCGGCCCCATAGTTATTTTCGTGATGTGATGGTCGCCGGCGCCTTCCGGTATTTCGAGCATGAGCACCACTTCGCGGCAATGGATGACGGCACTCGCATACGCGACGACGTACGGTTTGAGCCTCGCTATGGCCTTCTGGGATGGCTTGCGACAAAGCTATTTGTGCGCCGGCATCTGGAGCAGTTCCTGATAGAACGGAATGCCGTGATCAAGCGTGTGGCCGAGTCGGCAGAGTGGCGCAACTATCTGGAGAACCCGGCGGAAAGCCGTGCAGACGAGTCGGTGAAGAATCAGGCAGCAAGGCGATGGAATGGAGGTGCGTTGCTGCGCGGTTCGCCGGAGATCGCTGCAACGCGTCCGCCGCCTGGTTAGCCCTGATCTGAACCCTCTCTAAACCTGATCTAAAAAAGAGATTGTTGAATCTGCAGCGCAGGCGTCCGCACCGCGTCCTCGCCGAGATGAGAGGAATTGCGTTCCAGGTCGAGAAGAAACGCTTTTCGATGCTGGCCTCCGCCGTAGCCCGTCAGTGAGCCGTCGGCACCGATAACGCGGTGACAAGGGATGATGATGGCGATGCGGTTCTGGCCGTTGGCATGGCCGACGGCGCGGCTTGCATTTGGGCTGCCGATCTTCTCGGCCACGGAACCGTAAGTTTCGACAGCTCCATATGGGATGGACCGCAGCACACCCCAGACGCGTCTCTGAAACTCGGTTCCGGGTGTGACCAGCGGGACGGAGAAATTCTGCAGGTCTCCCGCGAAGTAGGCGGCGATCTCTTCTGCAACGCGGTCGAGATGAGTGTTGCGGCCAGGAGCGAGTGCGTAGTCGTGGCGCGCGCGCAGTTCTTCCACCTCTGCCGAGAGCGCCGGGCGGTCAACGAACTCCAGAACGACGAGACCGCGATCTTCGGCCATCGCGATCATCGGACCCAGTGGAGTGAGCAGGCGGGTGTAGACGAGCAACGGCAACGTGCGAGCCTCACCTGGAGGGGTCTGCAGATTTTGCAGAAGCGCCTCGCGGAATCCACTGATGGATTCGTAGCCGTGATCGTGGGCAGCGTCGTCGATGGATGCACCCTCTCGCAGCGAGCCGAGCGCCAATGCCAGACGACGGGCACGGATGTGCGTGTGAAAGGTAGTGCCGAAGTGCTCCTTGAACCAGCGCCGCAGACGCAGAGGATCGACGTTGAGGCGGACGAGGTCTTCGTCGGTCCATCGCCGGTTCGGCGCGCTGTCGACTCTGTGAAGCAATTCTCTGATCCACTCCGGTGCAATGCCGCTCGCGTCCAGAGGCTTGCAGCGCAGGCACGGGCGGTATCCGGCCGAGAGCGCATCTTCCGGGGTCTTGTAGAAGACGACGTTCTCCGGCTTTGGCTTTCGCGCAGGGCAGGTGGGACGGCAGAAGATGCCTGTCGTCTTCACTGCGCCGTAGAAGATGCCCTCGTAGCTTTGGTCGGAGGCGAGCATCGCACGAACCATCTCTTCATGCGGAGGAAGCGCAGAGGTTTTCATGCGATGAGTCTATGCCGATGTTGGACCTGCGCTCCACCGGTAAATGGGCACCGAATTCCCCACAGAAAATCTCCTCCAAAAAGGAACAAATCAACCAGACCGGCTTAGTTCAGGGAAACCCCGAAAGAGGTTCATCCACGGCGCCAGCGAGAGAATCCCCAGCCTCCGCCGCCGAGCAGGAACAACACTACGAGAACAATCAATATGGTTTCCATCTTGTAACCTCATTTGTGAAAAGAAGCTCGACTGGCTTTGTAACGACCGTCTCACCCAACATCGTAGACGTGGCTAAGGCAGATGTCTGGTCACAATGGCTCACTTTGAGCTCACGACTTGTACGGCGCGCCGGAGAGCAAAGTGTTTGTTGTTCGTCCCAGCGTGCCGGTGACCCAGACGATACGCACTACATGATTCCTATTGCTCAGACAGAGAGAATCCTTGTCGCTACAGTAGATGATGTAAGGGAGATAGATGACAGCCCCGACGTACCGAAGGGGGTGCCATGAACAATTCAAATCCTCTTATGATCGCTGCCGTTTCTGGAGTGCTCTTTGCCCCGAAGCAGCATCCCACGCAATTACACAAGTCGCAGACACCCTAGGTGGTCACAAATGCGCCGACTCAAATCTCTACTCTGCACTTCAGCATTGCTCGCGCCCCTGGCTTTGGTGCCAGCAGCTACAACGCAAGTTGTCATTAGCGTAGGTGTTCAACCAGCTTGTTCCTACGGCTACTACGACTATTCACCCTACGCCTGCGCACCCGTTGGCTTCTACGGACCAGGCTATTTCTATAACGGTATCTTCCTTGGCATGGGCCCATGGTCCGGCTGGGGTTATAGTCACGGCTGGGGGAATCACCGCTTCACCAACGGTGGTGGAGGAAGCTATAACGGCGGAGGTGGTTCTGCAGCCAATCGCGGACACGGAGGCGGCGCATCGGTAGTGCACACCACGACCACCAGAAACGTGTCCCACCCCACAGCTTCTTCAGCCGGTAGCCATGCCTCAGCACCGCACGATAGCAACCAATCCCATGCAGCAGCAACATCCCACGCAGCAGCAACACCCCACCCGGCAGCAGCACCGCACGCGGCAGCACCGCGCAGCGCCCCGTCCCACGATGCCTCCCACAGCGCAGCCGCAACACACGGTGGCGCATCTCATGGGAGTGAATCTCACGGAGGTGGTGGCGGCGGCGCCCATAGTCATAGTGGCAGCGGACACAACTAACCAGTAGCTGCTGAATCGGGCGACGCATGCTGGAAGCGGCGGAGCACAACAGCCCCGCCGCTTTGCACTTCCGCGCAAAGTTGTGCGTCAAACCAATAAATTCGACGTCGAACTACTTCGCACCTTATCCGCGGAGAGCCTTGTTCCCTACCGGCGCCGAAAGCTATTGCGAATGGCGCTTGTGCGATCAGCTGCGGAAGGCGGTGCGGGTGGCTGGAGACCTTCCGGATAGACGACGACAAATCGACCGGGACCGACACCGGAGGAGGCTGTCGGAAGGCCCGATTTCGCCAGGGACAAGTGGAGTATGCGGCGCTCCCGCGAGCTCATGGGCGAAAAAGAGAAGGGCTTGCCGGTAGCGAGAACCTTCTGGACGGCCAACTCCGACATTAGCTCGAGTTCGCGGTCGCGATTAGCCTTGAAATTTTCGGCGTCGAAGGAGATGCAATCGTGGTCCTCCGGTTCGAGACGGAGGATCTTGGCGGCGATATGCTCAATCGCGTGCAGGAGTTCGCCGTTGCGGGCCAGCAGGAGGGGAGTATCGGGGCCGGTGAATTCGACCGTGATCTTGGGGGTGCAGTCAGGAGGGGAGGAGGTTTGCGGTGAGACGGTGGGGGGCGCACCGGCAGCTTCGCTGGAGTTTGGTTGCACTTGGCCGTTGCAGGCAAGAATGTGGGACTTTAGATTGAGACCCCCTGTGGTTCTCAGGGTCTCCAGGAACTCGCTAATCTTTCTTGTCGCCTGGCCCGGGTCGTGCAAAGAGTTCGTCATCGTCATCTGCAAAGGTACAACTCTCTGTTCTCTTTCATTTCACTCACAATATCCATTTGGAATTTCATATATCAGAATAGACGAATTCGCCGCGATTAAAGTTTTCGGGGCCGGAAATCAGCGTTTTCCCTGAAGAGTGACACCTGTACCTGCCTTGCGGCGGGCACGCTTCGCGGCGATCTCGCGCATCTCACGCCCGAGGCTGGTGCGGTTCATCACCGCCTGCTGCGCAATGCTGATGAGATTGCCGACGGCCCAGTATAGAGCAAGACCGGAGCCATAGGTCCAGGTGAAGTAGCCGGAGATGGCGGGCATCATAAACGCCATCATCTTCTGCTGCTGCGGATCGACCCCGGGAGAAGGTGTGTAAAACTGCACCAGAAACTGGCTCACGACCATGAGAATCGGCAGAATGTGCCACGGATCGGGAGCCTGAAGGTCGGGCAGCCAGAGCCAGTGGGCCCCGCGAAGCTCGACCACGCGAGGCAGCATGGTGAAGAAGGCGTAGAGCAGCGGCAGGGTGATCAAAGTTGGGATACAGCCGCCGAACATGTTCACTCCATTGTCCTTCTGGAGTTTCATGATCTCAGCGTTCATCTCGTTTCTCTTCGGATCGGTGGCCTTGTACTTCTTGTACTTCTCCTTGATCTCATTCATCTGCGGCTGGATGCGCTGCATCTTCAGGCCGTTCTGCATGGTCTTGATGCGGAACGGAAGCATCAGAATGTTGATGAGGACGGTAAGGATGATGATCGACCATCCCCATGAACCGGACCAGCTGGAGACCAGATGGTTGTGGATGAACTGAAGTGAGAGGAACAGGTATTTGCCGATGGCGCCCCAGAAACCGAACTCAAGCAATGGCTCCAGCGTAATTCTGGGGTCGGCGGCACGGATGGCCTTCAGGACCGTGATTGACTTGGGACCAGCGTAGATGCGTGTCAGAGTCCGGCCGCTCGTGTCTCCGAGCGCCGCGCCAAGGATGGGCACCTCGATGGAGCCTTTGGCGGGAGAGCCGCTGCCGATGCCGGTGCGGCGGATCGTTTTGGCCACATCGAGCTGGTTGTGTATGGTCGCGACAGAGGCGGTATTCGGGTTGTCGGGAAGAAAGATCGCGGCAAAGAAGGGATCGCTGACGCCGGCCCAGTCGATCGGCGCGTTGATCGTGTCGCCACCGGAGACCTTCTTGGCGGCGAGATGTTCGTCCTTGCCATTGCGGTAGTTATCAAACTGCGCGCCACCGTACGACTGCTGGTTGTCCTGGTCGCCAAAGCCGCCGGGCCAGCTGATCAGAGCGCGGACCGGTGCGCCGTCACGAGTCACTTCAACGTCGGCGTGGATCACGTAGGTCTCGTCGAAGGTGAAGGTCTTGCGAACCTGCGTCGCGCCATCGGAGTACTTGAAGGTCAAAGTACCCGGAGCCGTGAGCGTGCCCGCGGTCGAGGGGACGTAGAGGGCCTTCTTCAGCGCGTCGGTAAGAGCTGCGTCGTAGGTGTAGAGCGACAGCGGATACCCGAACTGTTCGGCAGCCTGGGTATGCACGATGTTCAGCGGATTGCCGTCCGAGTCCTTGAATTTCTTGAGGATCCAACTGGAGACCTGGCCGCCACGGTTGGTGAAGGTAATGCGGTAGAGCTCGTTCTCGATCGTCGTGGTGGACTCGGCCGATGCCTCAACCGTGGGGACGTTAGAGGCTGCGGCGTGGACGCCGGCAGCCGCCGTGGCGACCGGAGCAGCGGTACCAGGCTGCGCGACGGGCTGTGATCCCGAGGGCGTCGCCGCCGGAGCAGTGGTGGTCGCCGAGTTCGGCGCGACGGTCTGGGGGTTGTTCCTCGTGCGGTAGTATTGCAGGCCAACGAAGACGGTCACCAGGACGAGCATCATGAGGAGGAGCGACTTGTTGTCGCCGCCGCCCTGCTGATTGGGGTTCTTAAACTCTGCCAAAAGAGACTTCCTATTCTTTACTAACGGTCAAGCTGATGCTGCGCTGAGTTTCAGGCGCAACCTCTATGGTAAATGGTTCGTGGGTATGGTGACGGATGGGCCCAATTCGGAGTTTCGCAGAGGAACCGGGTCCAGCCCGCCCTTGGCGAACGGATGGCAGCGGGCGACGCGCCGCAACGCCAGCCACGAGCCCTTGAAAACACCGAACCGAACCAGCGCGACGTACGCATACTCTGAGCACGTGGGCAGATACAGGCACTGGCTGGGGCTGAAGGCATGCAGCACAGGCGACACGACCGACGTGTACACGCGATAGACCAGGCGGATCGCGAGGCTCGGTTGGGGGTCTTGCATCGCAGCGTCTTGCATAGCATCAGGAAGCACGGGGCGCTTTACTGCCAACGGTTTGCTGTTTTTCCGCGGCGTTCTGGATGGCTCGAAAGACACTCGCGACTTCGCGCTCCAGAGCCGCAAATTCAAGGTCGATAACGCTCCGCCGCGGGTGCAGGATCACATCCACCGGCGTACTCAGCGAAGCCAGGTTCTTCCGCACAGCCTCGCGCATCCGCCGTTTGATTCGATTCCGATCGACAGCCTTGCCCATCACCTTCCCAACGGTAAGTCCAACCCGCGGGCTTGCGGCATCCGCATCCCGCAGCGGTGTGCCGTCGGGGCCAAGCTGTGGGCGCACGCTGAAGAAGTACGTCATCTGCTTCGCAAATTGTTTGCGGCCAGCCTTATACACCCGCTGGTAGTCGGCATGTTTGCGAAGGCGGAAGATGATGGACCGATTGGTCATACGGCTTGCTCGATCTCATCGCGGGTCGAGTCGCGCATAACTCAATTTTAGTCGCTATCGTTCCCTGCCGCGACTTACCCGCGATCCGAATGACGAAAACGAAAGAAAAGGACGAGAGACGCAAGAAAGCCCGCCGGCGACAGCGGGCTTTCTATGACGGCTTCCTGAAGAATGAAGAGATACCGACAGCGGTGGCTTATTTCTTGTTCGTGGACTGCTGGCCGCTGCTGCTCTGCTGGGACCCTTGGCCCGGTTTATTCTGCATCGGGTTGGGCTGACCGGGCTTGTTGCCCTGTTGCGGTTGATTCGGCTGGTTTTGCTGTGCCATTGTTGTTCTCCTAATCATCAGCAGGACGCGCTTTCATGCGCGTGCAACGATGCTGATGTCAGATTCGACTCCATTCGACAATGGCCGGGTTGCCCATCAATTCCGCGCTCCAAAACGGCGCAGCGCCCATTGAAATTCACTACAAAACAGAAACTAAAAAGCTTGTGGCCGCAAACGCACTGGGGTTCGCGTTGAAATATATTTCCAGCGAAATTTATCTAGAAATTCCGAGGAAGTTAGCTAGGAAGTTGGGCGAAGCTGGTCGGCAATGGACCGCGTCATCGGGGTCTGTTCCGAGCCCGTGTGGAGCGTCGTGACCGTCTCGATCAGCGCAATCCAGGTCTCTTCCACAGCCGACGTATTATGCCGCACGCCCCGCGGCACGACAAAAAACTCGCCCGGCCGCAGCGACACAGGTCCGCCGTCCGCCTCTGCGCGTCCAATGCACAGCACACCACGCAGCACCAGGAACATCTCGTCCTCGTGCTCATGGCTATGCCAGGGGAACTCCCCCAGCACCTTCGCCACCTTGATGTATTGATTGTTGACCTGCCCCACAACTCGCGGCGACCACAGCTCGGTCGAGAGCGGAACACGCAGATTCAAGCGATATCGGGGCCTGTTGGGCCTTCTGCTCTTCGAATTTTGCCTTCGAAGGCATCGTCGTGAAGAACTAGTCGCGGAAGCCGGCGCTGACGGCGATCTTATGACGGCCCTTGGCGCGACGGCGGCTAAGAACAGCAGCCCCTGCCTTGGTCTTCATGCGGGAAAGAAAGCCGTGGGTCTTGGCGCGGTGGCGGCGGTTGGGTTGAAACGTACGCTTCGGCATGACAAAAAACTCCTGCGGCAGGAGACAGACCCCTGCTCAAACTTTAGCTATAGCAGCAATCTCTGAGTATACCTGATGGGACGAGATTTTCACAGCAGCTAACTCGCACGCCACCACGGTCAACGACTTGCAAAGCTATCGGGCTGTGAAGTTATCGGACTTGCAAAGCTATCGAACGCATCAGGATCTTCGTTTGGGTTTCGCGCGTGCACGCTCGTACGTCAGGGTGATCAGGCCCCTGGAGTAGGTCTTGTTCTCAAGCAACGTGAAGTTGCGTTCGGGAAAGCCGCTCGGGAAGAGAGGGATACCTTCACCGAGCAAAGTGGGAACGACGCCGAGGTAGAGTCGGTCGACCAGATCTGCATTGAGAAAGGCCCGGGCCAGCTCACCACCGCCCATCAGCCAGATATCTTTTCCGGGGTGCTCGCGGAGTTTGCGGACGAAGGCGGCTGGGGGATTCGTTGACGAAGATCACGCCGTCTCGCTCGCCTGGTGGTTTTGAATTAGAGAACACGTACATTCGCATCGTGGTGTTGGGGAGAGAGCCACCACTCATCTCAAGGCCGGCATCCAGAGTCTTGCGCCCCATGATCGCGGTATCGACGGTCGCGAAGAAATCCGCCATCGAGTAGCCCTTAGGCATGAAGAGGAAGTCGACGGCGCCGTTGGGACGGGCAATGTACCCGTCCAGGCTGATGCCGAGACCGAGGACGACGTTCCGCATGGATGTGCGTTGTAGACCGCCAGTTGAAGATGGGTCAAGAAAAATAATTCGACCGCACGTCGACGCCATTCAACCCATCTCAACCCATCGAAGAGAATTACGATGGAGACTACGATGAAGATGACGATGGCTTACGCGTTCACGCTCCGATACCACAAGATGACGCGCAGGAATAGTGCCAAACGTTCGAACTCGCGAATTTTTTCGCGCAGAAGGCCGTTAATTTCTCTTCTTCACCGCTTATGGTGCAACTTAATTTTTTTGAAATATACGCATTGAAAATCGCCGCGTTTTCCGTGCTACTATCGAACCCGTTTAGTAAGACGTTTTTCTGCACGTCCAGCTGTTCCGCACTCTGCTTCGGTTTTGAACAACTCCTCTCCGCAGCCTGATCGATCGATCAAGCATCTACGGAGAGACTTCCGGCAACACTGGGAAATCACCTCTTGCCTGCAATGGCAGGAACAGACTCCTATTTGCCGTTTGCTCTCGGGTCACATGCGAGGTTAACGAAGTGCCACTGTCTGGGTTGAAACAGGAAACGAGACAAGGAAACTAAAGAATGTCATTCGTTCCGACGGCTACCGCCGTATTGAATTATTGGGTCCGCATTCTCGCCGCTCTCGAGAAGAAGATCAATCGTCAGTCGTACGAGACGTGGCTCAAGCCCACACGGTTCTCGCATCTCGAGGGCAAGAAGCTTTTTGTGCGCATCCCGTCCAGCGACTTCCAGCACATCGGCGACCGTTACGCCGACCTGATCCAGGAAGCAATCGACAATCTCGGCCTCGACGTCGAGACCGTGACCTTCACGACTCCCGAGCAGGATCCCCGGACCCCCAAGGTGCGCGAAGACGGTGGCTTTGCCCCCGTGCCGAGCCATAGCCAGAGCGCGCCGCGCCAGGGGCGGATCGGGAACCAGCTTAGCGGTCAAGCCGGCGCAACCTCCGGCCCAGCGCCCGAGCAGGCCCGCTTTGACTGGAGTGCCGCGTCGCAGTTGAACCCGCGTTATCAGTTCGATGACTTTGTCATCGGCAGCGGCAACCAGTTCGCCATGGCAGCCGCCCAGCGCCGTCGCCGAGCGTCCATCCAAGGCCTACAACCCCCTCTTCCTCTACGGCGGCGTCGGCATGGGCAAGACCCACCTGATGCACGCCATCGGCCACGATGTGAAGCGCCGCCAGCCCCATGTCACCGTCAGCTACGTCGACGGCGAAAAGTTTACCAACGAGATGATCAACTCGGTCCGCTACGACAAGATGACCGGCTTCCGCGACAAGTTCCGCAACGTCGACGTCCTGCTCATCGACGACATTCAGTTTCTCGCCGGCAAGGAGCGCACCCAGGAGGAGTTCTTCCACACCTTCAACACCCTCCACGAGCAGCATGAAGCAGATCGTCATCGCCAGCGACCGTCCGCCCAAAGAGCTCGCCGACTTCGAAGACCGTCTCCGCTCCCGCTTCGAGTGGGGCCTCATCGTCGACATCCAGCCGCCCGATCTCGAGACCAAGGTTGCCATCCTGCAGAAGAAGGCGGAGAGCGAACACACGTCAGCTCCCGACTGACGTGGCAATGTTCATCGCCTCGAACGTGCGAACCAATGTGCGTGAGCTTGAGGGTGCGCTGGTCCGGCTCATCGCCTGGTGCAGCATGCATGGCGTGGAGATCACGCTCGCCGTCACCCAGCAGTGCCTCAAGCAGTTCATCGACACGCAGGTGCGGAAGATCACGATCGAGACCATCCAACGCTCCGTGGCAGAACAGTTCGGTATGCGCGTCGCCGAGCTGAAGCAGAAGAACAACTCGCGGCAGATCGTAGTCCCGCGACAGATCGCCATGTATCTCGCCAAGCAGCTCACCGAAGCCTCCTTACCCGAGATCGGCCGTCAGTTCGGCGGCAAGCACCACACAACGGTCATGCACTCGATCGCAAAGATCGACGAGCAGCGCCGCGCCGACAAAGACCTGAACCGCACCATCAACAAACTGATGGAGACGCTGAGCTAAACCGCACCGTTACTCCGCTAAGGGGCTCGCGAAAGCGAGCCTCTTTTCCTTTTGTGGCTGCTATGGCTCCTGCCGGGTACTAATCCTTGCTGAGTGACCGCATCGGCGATTTAGTACCAAGTGAAGGCTATCGACTAGAAGAAGTGACAGTTGTTCGGTCAGAGACCAATGACTATGTTTAATGCGGGATTTTTCCTCTCGGGCGAAGAATCAGGATTGTCCGCAACGAACGAACGTTGCCTGGAACTATCACAGCCCCAAGAAGATCTGCGATGGCTAAGCAATTCAAGGGAAAGATCAAAAGATCAGCCGATGCCAACCAAAGCTCGACTAGAGCATTTGAGGGGAACCACAATGGCGAAATCGAACGTGCAACCGATCACAACTCCTAAGGCCGCCGCTGCCGGCACACCGAACGTCCTCCCTCGCCCCGACTTCCATTTCCCCGGCGAGATCGGCCGCACCTATCTCGACTCCGATCCCGCACAATTCCCCAAACCCGTGCAGGCCCCCGAAGGCGCGCCCAACATCCTGCTCATCCTGATCGACGACTGCGGTTTCGGCCAGTTCGGCACCTTCGGCGGCGGCATCCCCTCGCCCACCATGGATCGCCTCGCCGCCGAAGGCCTTCGCTACAACTGCTTCCACACCACCGCTCTCTGCAGCCCCACGCGCGCCGCGCTCATCACCGGACGCAATCATCACTCCGCTGCATTCGCCGGCATCACCGAACTCGCCACCGGATACGACGGCTACACCTGCATCCTTCCCAAAAGCTGCGGCACCGTCGGCGAAGTCCTCCGCCAGAACGGATACATGACCGCCTGGGTCGGCAAGAACCACAACACTCCCACATGGGAGACCAGCGCCGCCGGCCCCTTCGACCACTGGGCCAACGGACTCGGCTTCGACTACTTCTACGGCTTCAATGCCGGGGACATGAACCACTGGGATCCCATCCTTTATGAGAACCGAAATCTTGTCCCGCGCTCCAAGGATCCCAACTACCACCTCACCACCGACATCGCCGACAAATCCATCGCATGGGTCCGACAGGCCACCAGCATCTCGCCAACTCGTCCCTTCTTCCTCTACGTCGCTCCCGGAGCCACCCACGCCCCACACCACACCCCGAAAGAGTGGATTGATAAATTCAAAGGCAAATTCGACGAGGGCTGGGACAAGTATCGCGAGCTCACACTCGATCGCCAGAAAAAACTCGGCGTCGTTCCCAAGGACACCAAGCTCACCGAGCGTTCCAAAGGCCTCCCTGCGTGGAGCTCACTCAACGCCGACCAGAAGCGTCTCTACGCGCGCATGATGGAGGTCTTCGCCGGATACGCCGCGCACTGCGACCACGAGCTCGGTCGTGTCATCGACGCCGTCAAGGAACTTCCGGGCAGCGACAACACAATGATCGTCTACATCGCGGGCGATAACGGGGCCAGCGCCGAAGGAGGCCTCGAGGGTTCGCTCTGCGAAAACATGTTCTTCAACGGGTTTTCTGAAAAATGGCAGGACAACATCAAAGCGATCGATGAACTCGGTGGTCCGAAGCACTTCAACCACTTCCCATCGGCATGGGCGCACGCCATGAACGCGCCCTTTCAGTGGACCAAGCAGGTTGCGAGCCACTTTGGCGGCACGCGCAACCCCATGATCATCTCCTGGCCGTCGCGCATCAAGGACAAGGGTGGTCTGCGCCCGCAGTTCCTCCACGTTATCGACATCGTCCCTACTATCTATGAGCTTTGCGGCATCACCGCGCCCCGCGAACTGAACGGAGTGCAGCAGAAGCCGATCGAAGGCACCAGCTTTGCCTTCACGCTCAACGACGCTAAAGCGCCCAGCCATCGCAAGACGCAATACTTCGAACTCGGCTGCAACCGCGGCCTCTACCAGGAAGGATGGATGGCCTCATCTCCGTCTTTCGTTCCGTGGGATCCAAATCGGGGCGACTGGGACCCCGATAAAGCCCCTTGGGAACTCTACAAAGTAGACGAAGATTTTTCGCAGGCCAATGACCTCGCTAAAACGAACCCACGAAAAACTCAGGGAGCTACAGGATCTCTGGTGGGTCGAAGCCGCAAAATACAACGTGCTTCCACTCGACTGGCGCGCCGTCATCCGCATGAACGCAGAAGCCATGGGCCGTCCCAGCCTCATCGCCGGACGCACCAAGATGACCTATTATCCCGGCACCATTGGCCTGCCCGACGCTGCCTCTCCACCGATGACCAACAAGTCGTGGACCATCACGGCCGACATCGAACTCACCGGCGACAAGACCAGCGGCATGGTCGTCACCCACGGCGGACTCGAGGGCGGCTACGGTCTCTACCTCCGCGACAACAAGCCAACCTTCGTCTACAACTTTCTCTCCATCGATCGCCCCACCTTCACCGCGAAAGACCCGCTACCCAAAGGCAAAACAAAACTCGTAGTCGACTTCGCCTACGACGGCGGCGGCATGGGCAAGGGAGGCAAGATCACCATGTCGGCCAACGGAAAGAAGATCGCCGAGGGCCGCCTCGAAAAGACCATTCCCATCCAGTTCTCGCTGGGCGAAGGACTCGACCTAGGCTGCGACATCGGCTCCCCCATCGACTTCACCTACGAAATGCCCTTCGCCTTCACCGGCAAAATCGAAAAGGTCACCATCGAACTCAAACCGGAAGCAGCCAGCAAGAAATCAGCAGCGTAACGGCGCCAAATCGATGTAAAAGTCGGGCTCCTCGACGACATAGCGGGACGAGGGGTCAGAGGATGCGCCTTCCGGTGATGGTGTACTGCGCGCCGGGAGGATCCTCCTCCGGGGCGATCACCTTCTCCTCCACAGGTTTCTTCTCCTCTGGGGCTTTCATCGCCACCGCGGGTTTCAATGTCTCCACAGGCTTCATCGGCTCTATGGGTTTCATTGCCTCTGCAGGTTTTATCGGCTCGACAGGTTTTCCGCTCGACAGGTTTTGGCTCTGCAGGTTTCATCGCCTCTGCAGGTTTCATCGCCTCTACAGGTTTGATCGCCTCTGCAGGTTTCATTGCCTCTGCAGGTTTCAACGCCTCTGCAGGTTTCTTCGCCTCTGCAGGCCTGTCTGGGATCAGGGCCCAGGCGAAGCCGTGTGCGAGCCACAAAAAGAAGCTGGCGAAGAGGCACACAAAAACAAGGCCAGCGAAGAGGAATACTATCTGGCCTTTCGTGTTGGCGGCGGCATACAACCCAATTGCGAAGAAGGCAACGGTTGCGAATGAGAAGCCGCCCGCGAAGCGCCCAAGTCGACGCGATAAAACAAACATGCGATTACTCATTTAGGTCCTCCGTCGCTTGCCGAAATAGACCTCGGAGGGCTTATCGAACAGAGCCGCTTACCTGCCCAGATAGGTTGCACCCTCAGTCTACGGCTTCCAAGTCTATCCCGATTCTTGGAGGAGGTGCGGCCCACGTCTCGGATTAGATGTGGGCCCTCGTGAGCCGACAGGTTCAAAGCATTCATTAACGGGTTCTGAGCGGATTGTCGGCAAACCGCACCGTTACTCCCCAGCGCCTGACTCCGACCACGTCCTGATTACTGGCTGCTCTCAGAATCCTAATCTTTCCCCTCACCTGGCAATCTGCTCTACAATTGCGACGCCATTAAATTCCACATTCAAAGGACTCAACAATGAGCACAAGTGCTCCGGTCACGCCGGAACGAATCATGCAGTTTGCCTGGGGCTATGTTCCAACCTTCGTACTCGAGGCAGCGATACGCCATCGCGTCTTCGATGTGTTGGATTCAGGTGCGAAGACCCTGAAAGAGACTGCAGCGGCAACAGGAGCCTCCGAACGCGGGTTGCGGGCCATTATGAATGTCCTGGTGGGATTGAACTTTCTGGCAAGAGACGGGCAGAAATATGCCCTGACCCCGGAGAGCGAGGCTTTCCTTGTCAGTACGAAGCCCAGCTTTCAGGGTGGTTTGATCAAGCATACGAGCTCACAGTTGATTCCAAAGTGGCTGCGGCTGAACGAAATCGTCGACACCGGCAAACCAATGTCGTCAGTGAATCAGGAAGCAGCCGGGACCGAATTCTTTCGCAGCTTTGTCATCGACATCTTTCCCATGAGCTATCCCTCTGCCCAGACACTGGCAAAGCATCTGGCATTGGGACGGTCGGGAACTGCTGCAAGAGTGCTGGATCTGGCCGCGGGCTCAGGTGTCTGGGGTATCGCACTCGCCCAGAGCGACGAAAAGGTCACGGTCACAGCCGTCGATTGGAGCGACGTGCTGCCGGCGACACGCGAGATTGTGGCTCGCTTCGGGCTGACCAGCCGGTTTTCGTTTGTTTCAGCCGACCTGCTCACCGCCGACTTTGGGACTGGACACAATGTGGCGACGCTGGGACACATCCTCCACAGTGAAGGAGAGGCCAGAAGCAGAAGTCTACTGCGGAAGACGTTTGACGCCCTGGCGCCCGGCGGGACCATCGCAATTGCCGAGTTTCTTGTGAACGAGGATCGTACCGGCCCGGTGACCTCGCTGTTGTTCGCAGCGAACATGCTCATCAACACGGACAATGGAGACACGTACTCGTTCGGAGAGATTCGCGGTTGGCTTCTGGACGCTGGTTTTACGGACGCCCGGTTGCTTGAGGCGCCAGGGCCTTCGCCCCTCATTCTTGCGACGAAGCCCTGAAACGTAACGCCCGAAAAAATACTTCGAAAATGTGGCAGATATTTGTCGCGGACAACGTGGTGTCTAAACACCGCGATAACGCCACAATTCACCACAACTTCACCACGAAAAAACCACAGCCTGCACGCTGTTTTTTCAAAAAACCCCTGCAAAAACACCACTCCACCAGCCCGGAAAAATTACGGCAGATATTTTGCCGGAATCGGCTTTGTGGGCGACTCCGAGTCCCAGAAGATATTCACGACCCAATACCGGTCACCATCCTTCAGGAGCTGAAAGCTATTGATTCCACGAGCAAAAGGCTTCTCATCGTCAAGGTTATGCCGCGACTCATACGTGCTCCAAACCTGAACAATATTGCCAAACTGCTCTGTTTCGTTATGGATAGAGTGCTCAAAGAAGCCATCGCTGGTCATGCGCCCGCTGCTGCGCTCAATGTAGCCGTCAACAGTAAGCATCAGGACGTCATTATGCCCATCCTTGCCTGTAGTTGAGGGGATAAGGCGAGCATCGGGAACGAAGAGCGAACGCATGCGGTCCCAGTCACGCGGCTGGCCCTTAGCGCCAGAGATCACGCTATAGACAGCATTGAGGATAGCCTCCGGAGATTTCACGTCCTCGGGTTTGGCCACGGGCCATCCGGGGCGGCCGGCAATGGAGCCTACAAGCCGCGGAGGAGTTGGTGCCGGAGCAGCGGGGGCCTGCGCCAGTGCGGCCGTGCTGGAAAGTGCGAGGACTAGCAGAGCAGCTAAGTGGTTGGCTTGCTTCATTGGATCTCCTTTGTGGGACAGAGATACTTTACTGCCCGGAAAGAGATTCTGCGAGCTACCAGCAGAGGTAGACGCCTTTTTTGATCCATTGCCGATCGTTGATCTGCTGCATCATGAAGTCGGCTACGTCTTCTCGGGAGATGCGGCTGCCGTTGCGAGGCAAGGCGTCGCCATCGATGCGGTATCTCCCGCGGGCAGGGGCGTTGATGAGCATTGGGGGCATTGCCATCGTCCAGTCAAGATCGCTGCGGGAGAGGTCGTTCCATTGCGAGATCTGCGAGACTACAGGCCACTTGAGGAAGGTGTTGTAGACAACCTTCTGGACCATCCAGCGGCGCCAGGCAGGTTGCCTGTCGAGCGAAGCGGATAAGGCTCCAGCTGAGCCTAGTACGACGATGCGGCGGACACCTGTCTGCTGCATGGTGGCGATGATCAGCGGAATAGCTCGTTCGAGGACGTCTTCTTTCTTGAGCGATCTTGCACCGAGAGCTGAGAGAACAACGTCTGCACCTTTGATGGTCTGGCGAACCGAGGCGAGGTCGAATGCACTGCCCCTGATGATTTGCACTTGGTCGCGCAGAGGAAATTTCTCCGGCGTGCGGAGGAGCGCAGTAACGTGGTGGCTGGCGGCCAGACACCGTTCAGTAAGGAGAGTTCCAGTGGCCCCGCTGGCCCCGAAGATGGCGATGTTCATGATCAGCTCCTCTTTCGCGACGGGACTGATTTTCCTCTGGAGTAAGACGCATGTGTGAAAAAAGTGGTTGGTGTAAATGCGTCATTCTGTTTCGCTTGGTGAATATTCCCACGGTTGGTACCGGATCTTGTCGAGAGAGACAGAGTTGAAGTGTGAAGAAGTGGGATAACCGGATCGTCCACCAGGTGAGGAGGGAGAATCTTCCGAGACTTCCGTTTCGTCGTGTCCTGTTTTCTAAAACGGGACAAGGACCTAAGTCCCTGAAGTGCGAATAGATGGGAGGGATATCCACTTTTCAAGCGACAACGATTACTACTACTAGTATTTCTTTCCTTTTTATCTTGTTCTTAGAAGCAGTAGCGCTTTGCACCAGCAAAACGGCACGGCAAGGGTCGCACAGAAACTACCGAGCTTTCCACAGAAAATCTATCGCGCTTGGAGCGAGTTCCACCCTAGAATCAAGCAGACGCTGAACTGACGGATGTGCATTGCGGATTCGATCCGGTGTACAGTTGCCAACAGCTAACGAATTGATTTTCGGAGACCGACCGTGACCAGTGCGACCCAGGAGCCCCAGATGACCGAGACGACCGCAACAGCAGCACCAACCGGCAACCTCGAGATCACCGTTTCGCGAGCGGAGCTGCTACGGGAACTGACCGCCGCGCAGAGCGTGGTCGAGCGGAAAACGACGATTCCGATCCTGTCAAACTTTTTGTTCGAGGTCGCCGATGACAAGTTGACGATTACCGCGACAGACCTCGACCAGAGCCTGCGCACGAGCTGCGCGGCGAAGGTGAAGAAGGCGGGCTCCTGTACGATTCCCGCGCGTAAACTTTACGACTACATCAAGCTGCTGCCGGATGGCGATATCTCGATCAAGCTGATGGACAACCACTGGGTGCAGATCCGAGCGGGGCGATCGAATACGAAGATGGTGGGAATGGCTCGGGCGAACTTTCCACAGGTGCCCGAGTTCCCGTCGAGCGGCACGGTAAAGATCTCCGTCGGTTCGTTGAAGAACATGGTTTTGAAGACGATCTTTGCGATTTCAAACGAAGAGTCCCGCTATACGCTGAACGGCGCGTTGCTGGTGCTGAAGGCCGAGAGCATGGCGATGGTCGCCACCGATGGACACCGCTTAGCGCACATCGAAAAACTGGGCGAGACCCTCGCAGGGGTGTCGGGCGAAAAGAAGACACTAATTCCGCGTAAAGCTTTAAGCGAGCTCTCTTCCCTGCTGGGCGCTACGGAAGCCGAGACGTTAGACTTTGCCGATGACGACCAAACGCTGTTCTTCAAGGTCGGCGGCCGCGTGTTGACGAGCCGCAA
The DNA here is from genome assembly GCA_963791735.1 of uncultured Acidobacteriaceae bacterium. GTDB lineage: Bacteria > Acidobacteriota > Terriglobia > Terriglobales > Acidobacteriaceae > Edaphobacter. The sequence continues at coordinate 1,127,602 of CAWBTR010000001.1, forward strand.
GCTTACTGGCCAATTTCCAAACTACGAGGCTGTGTTGCCGCGGGACAACAACAAGTTTGTGATCGTGCGCTCGGAGGACCTGATGGGTTCGATTCAGCGTGTGGCGCAATTTGCGGATGAGCGCAGCGGAGCGATCAAGATTCGGCTGGAGCAGAATGAGCTGAAGCTTTCGTCGTCTTCGACCGACGCCGGCGAGTCGGAAGATACGATTGAGACTCCGTATAACTACGATCCTTTAGTGGTGGGTTTCAACAGCCAATATCTAATCGATTTCCTGAAGGCGATTGGGAACGCCGGTGAGGTTCGGCTGGAGTTCAAGGATGCTCAGAGCGCAGGGCAGATGCGGCCTGAGGATGCGAACGAGGATGTGAAGTACCGGTACATCCTGATGCCGATGCGAATCTGATAAGGAGTACGTGCCGCGCGCTGAAAAATAACCCATAAGTTGGCCAAATGGCCAACTTATGGGGTCATTCGCTCTTGCAAAATAAAGCATAGCTTTGCCAAGTGGCCGAACTATGCTTTATTTATTTGAGTCAGACCTCCGACTTTTGGGGTGAAATGAAGTTTTTAGGCAAAGCCTAAGCCACATTTCATTCGGCGAAGGGCGGAGGGTGCTGGTCGCAGCAGACTCAAAGTTCATCGAATAGATGAAACGCGAAGCTGTGCGTGACACCTACCTGTCCAGAATCCACGTATTTATATGATTCAAAATGGGATACATTGGCATGTCGTCGGCCGATCACACTGATATTCGCGCGGATATGCTTTCCGGGACCCATTACGTTCCCGCCCGTGAAAACCGAACAGTCAGTGAGTTGATTTTGAATTGGCTGTCTGAGGTCGCGCCAGATTCATCACACAAATTTGTATGATGCAGCGTTGTGTGATGAACCTCTCTGCTGACCGTAACAGCATTACGTCGCGATCAATATGGCATGATGAACAAGTGTGGTGGATCATGAATGCTGCCGACATTCTGATTGGAGACTGGCTGGGAGTGCAATCTCCCGCAACGGAATCAGAAATTCTTCGCCTTGTGGAAGAACGCCTATCGCTAACGGTGATCAAACGTCTGTGTGCCTTGGGAGTCGAACGCAAAGAGATTGATGACGTAGTTATATCGTCTCGAACTCTGCAGTATCGCCGCACCCGTCACCAGAAACTCACGGTGGAGGAGTCCGACCGCGTACTTCGGTTGATTCGTGTCCTCTCTGTTACGGAATCGGTCTTTGGTAGACGTGAAAAAGCTTTAGCCTGGCTCAGGAGTTCGAATGATCGTCTCGGGGGCCGGTCGCCTTTTTCTCTCTTGAAGACGGACGTAGGCAGCCGGGTCGTGGAAGAGCAGCTGATTCAGATCGACGAGGGAATATACGTTTAGATGGCTCTCGAAGAGCTCACAGCGCGCCCTGTCAAACGGTCACAGGAGGATTTGCTTCTACCGCCCCATCTGCCATATTGCTGGAGAATCCCATGAGTGATGCCTCCCAGGAACGGTCGTTGGTTCCATGCCTGACAGGCCATGTTGAATCATATAGTCGACCGGAGCTTCGCCGGCGAAGAGGAGATTCTGGTTCCGAACCGTAACCCAGCACTCCGCCGCGGACCCCTGCCCACAGCAAATATTTAGCGCATTAAAGATGCCGGTCAAAAATGAGATCCTCATGAGCGTGTCCTCGTCGAGTGTTCTGCCCTCCATCCCTAAGACTCCGACGGCGAGAGGACGAGTGCTATTCCTTCGAGCATTCGTTCAAAGCTGGAGATCTCGCGCTCCAGATGTTTCTTGCCTGCGGGTGTGATCCGGTAGGTGCGTACTCTGCGATTGGAAAGGGAGATCTCCCACTCCGCCTTAACTTGCCCCTCTTTCAAGAGGCGCTGCAACGCGGGATAGAGAGAGCCTTCTTCGACCTGGAGAAGCTCGTTGGATCTTTGCTTGATGTGCTGTACGAGCGCGTAGCCATGCATGGGCTGACGCAGAAGGGACTGTAGCACCATCATCTCCAGTGTTCCTCGAAAGAGGTCTCGTTGATCTGGTTTCCGTGTGAGTGCCATAGGCCTATTCTGAACACGCCTAGCATAAAATAGTGTACGAAGGATGTCAATATCTGCAAACGGCTGATCTCAAGCTCGGCTACATCCACACCGCAGCTGTGCTACCTGCGTGCCTCGAATCGAACTTCCGGATAGCCGGTTTTTCGGCCAGCTGAAACGAGTTCGTTTGTAAACACAAGCCGACTTGTCATTACTCGCACGGAAGGAAGCCAGCGTGGAAAGAATTACGTGAGGCTTTCACTGCGGCGGCCACAGCTTCATGCATCCGACCGCATCTCTGCGATGCCTTGCTTCCACGTCACATGCGGTACATAGCCAAGCTCCCGCTCAGCCTTCTGAATGTTGAGCGTGAACGGCTTGCCAATAAGTCCAAGCATCTGCCGCGTAATGGGTGGTTCTCCCTTGAGCCGCAACAGCCTCCAGAAGAACCCCATAGCCCCCGCCAGCATCCATGCCACTCCGAACGAGACCGACTTGTCACCCGCTTTGACGCCGCGAGTAGCAAGCAGATCGCCAATCACACTCTTCAACATTCCTTGTTCCGCATCCGCTATAAAGTAAGCTCCGTGGCCGCGGTCCACTGCGAGCAACAGCGCACCGACGAGATTGTCGATGTGGCAGGTAGATATCGTCTGGGTTCCGCCATCCGGCCATTGCCAGCTACCGGACTGCACCACGTCCACCATCTGGTCGAGCATCGGCATGCCCGCGCCCCAGATCATCGGGGGCCGCAGCGCAATCGTCTGGAAGCCCGCGCGCTGGCCGTCGCCCGATAGAAGAATCTTTTCGGCCGCTGCCTTCGAGGCACTGTAGGGCGCGAACTTCGGTTCCTGAACCGGTGTGTGCTCATCGATGTTCACTAGCGGCTTAGGGTCGCCTTGCACCACGGCACCTGCGCTGACCATTACGACCTTGCGGACGGATGCAGTGTCAATCGCGGTCTCCACAATGGCGCGCGTACCGTTCACATTCACGTGGTCGAACTCCTTTCGGCTTCCCCACATCTTGAAAAGTGCCGCAGCATGGAACACCACCTGGCAACCGGTCATCGCACGCGACAGTACGGCAAGGTCTGTAAGTTCTCCCACAATAGGAACCGCACCCAAAGCCTTTATCTTCAATACTGCCTTCTCACCACGCGCCAATGCTCGTACCTCCCAGCCCTGCGTGATCAATGCCTCGATGAGCCTCCCGCCAACAAAACCCGATCCGCCCGTCACAAACGCCTGCCGCGTCCCTGCCTGCTCAACCATCAAGTTCTCCTTTCAAGCAATCCGATGATTGGATGGATACTCAATGGAACAAGATTCAAAAAACGTAATATGTTCTATGTCGTATGATCCAATAAGAGCATTGAGAAGTATGCAGAGTGAGAAAAGCCATCGCCGACGGAACGCTGACTTCAGAGAAGATTCTGGACGTCTGCCCGTGAGCAGGTGCGCCGTTTCGGCGAATCGAAAACCAACGTGATGGACATCGCTCGCGCACTGGGGACGTCACATACCACCATCTATCGCCACTTCCGCTCGAAGGCAGAGGTCTTCGACGCCCTAGTCGTCACCGCCATGCGAGACGAAGAAGAACTCGCGCGTACCTTCGTCGACGCGAAAGGTCCTGCGTCAAAGCGGCTCGAGGGCTTCGTGCTCGCCCTGCATAGGCGCAAGTTGGAACGCTTCACAACCGATCCAGAGGTCTACCAACTCTATCGACGCATCATCGAAGAGCGTCAGGACATCATTCAGGATTATTCCGTGCGCATGACAAATCTGATTGCGGCCATTCTTACCGATGGCGTCCGTAAAAAGGAATACAAGATCGACGACATCGAAGCGGCCGCAGCGGTAGTGCGCGATGCCGTCACCGTCTACGTGTACCCAGCGCATGTAGAGGCTGCTGCGAAGGCAGGCTTTTCCATGGAACCAGCTCTGAAACGATTGATCATTACCTTGGACGTGGCATTTCGTTCAGGAGTAGCTCTTGACGCGACCGCCAGGCAAACTCGACGCCTGTCTGACGATTAAACACTCGCCTTTGACTCAATACTTCCGACCTCTCCATGTTCGACCGGGGCCCAATCGGTCCTTAGAAACGCGCTTCCCGTCACCTGGCCGTATAGTCGCCATCTCGGATAGTTGGGAGTCATGAACCACGTCACAAACACTTCAACCGATAGCCGGTTATTCCGCCACCTGGGCTCAGGCAGAGATCATGTACAACAGCTCACTGAGTGTATCGCGCCCCGTTTTCGTCAACTGGCGAGCGGATGCTGAAATTTCGTCCCAACCGATTCTCAGTCTGAGTCTCTATTCCGTCCGCAGCGCCCTCATCGGGTCGACGCTCGCCGCGCGCCCTGCCGGCACCGCACTCGCCGCCAGCGCAACCACTGCCACGTCAACGACCGCCAGCAGATAGCTCGCCGCATCGAGCGGCTTCACGCCATACAGCGACGACGTCAACGCGCGCCCCACCAGCATCGCCAGCGGAACACCCGAGCACCACCCCGACCGCCGTCAGCAGCAGGCTGTCCTGCAGAATCATCCACACCACCTGCCCGCGCCGCGCGCCCACGGCCATGCGCACGCCGATCTCCGCCGTCCGCATGCTCACGCGATACGCCAGCGTTCCATAGAGCCCCGTCGCCACCAGCACCACCGCCAGAAACCCGAAGAACCCCGCAAGCCGCGCAAACAGCATCTGCTGCGAGATGGTCGTGTCAAATTGCGCGCGCTGCGTCATCGGCTGGATCAGCGGCAGGTTCGGATCCATCTGCTGCACCGCTTTGCGCGCCGAGGGCAGAATCGCCAGCGGATCGCCATGCACGCGCATCTCCACATGCATCTCTCCGATCATCGGAATCTGCGCATACATGTACCAGGCCATCGGAATCGGCTCTTCGTCGATGCTGCGATATTTGTGGTCCTTCACCACGCCGACGATGGTCATCGTGTAGCGCCCGTCGTCGGTTCCGATCGTGTGGCCCAAGCGGATTCTGATTGGGCAGGAACCGCTGCGCAAACTGCTTCGTTGATGATGCCCACGTGCGGCGACGTCGCAGTGTCGGAATCGGCAAAATCGCGGCCCGCCAGCACCGGCACGCCCAGCGTGCGTGAAAGAAGTCCGGCCCCACCACATTGCTGCGGACCGTTCCGCGATGCGCCGTTCGCCACATCCGGCAACCTGCCATCCACCATCATGTCGCTGTTGTCTGACCACCACGACCCAAGGCGCTCTTCCATGATCGTCACCGATTCCACGCCCGGCAGCGCGCGCAGCTTGCTCATCAGGTTCCGATAGAACGCACGGCCCTCGGGAAGCGACGGAATGTTCGGCTTCACGCCGAAGACGACCAGCCCATCGACATCGCATTCCCAGCGGCGTGTTTTCCAGATTCCGCAGCGTGCGAATCAGCAGCCCTGCGCCCACCAGCAGCACCACGCACAGCGTCATCTGCAGAGCGACAATGATTCTGCCCAGTGCGCGATTTGCCCGCATCCGCATTGGACGTTGCCGCCGAAGTCTTCAGCGCCAGCTCCGCTCTGCCGGCCAGCGCCACGCGCAGCGGCGCCAGGCCAAACAGCAGCGCCGCAAACACCAGCACGCCCAGCGTGAACAGCAGCACCGTCCTGTCCGGCGCCAGGCTGGACTCGATCTGCGCCCATCGGCCCAGCAGCCGCGTCGCCATCACCGCAAAGCCCCACGCCAGCGCGCCGCCCGCCGTCACCAGGATCAGGCTCTCCGTCAGCAGTTGCCGCAGCAACTCGCCGCGCCCCGCGCCCAGCGCCTGCCGCACGCTGAACTCCCGCTGCCGCGCCGCATTGCGCGCCATCAGCAGCATCACCACGTTGGCCAGCGCAATCAGCAGCACCAGTCCCACCATGGCCATCAGCATGCGCAGCGGCTTGCCGTACGTCTCGTCATATCCGGGAAAGCTCTTGGCATCGGCCAGGCTCAGCACCGGCGGCTTCTCGCCCTGCATCGGCGACCGCCCAGCCCGACATAGGCCGCGGTCTGAAACACCGGCTGCAGTTGCGCCAGCGCCTGCGCTCTGCGTCACGCCCGGAGCAAGGCGCCCAATCAGCCGCAGGCACCACCACGTCGGATTGGTGATGTAAGTCTTGCCATCGTCCGGAGGATTGCCCCACGCATTCAGCTCCGGCCGGTTCTGCAGCGGAATCCAGAAATCCGTCGACCCGCCTCCTTCAACTCCTTCAAAGCCTTCCGCCGCAACGCCCACAATCGTCATCGGCACGCCGTTGACAAACAGCGTCTTTCCCAGCACATCCGGGTCGCGCGCAAACCGCCGCGTCCAGTAGTTGTAGCTGATCACCGCAAGCGGCGCATGATTCGTCTCGTCCTGCTTCGCTGAATCCGCGGCCCAGCGGCAGATTCACGCCCAGCCCGGAGAAGAACGTGCCGCTCACCATGTCGCCTTCGGCTTCTTCCGGCTGCGCGCCAAAGCGCACCGCGACCTTGCTGCCCGACAGCGGCACAAACGCCATCACCGGCGAAAGCGCCCGGTCTTGCTTCCGCAGCGCATCGTAGACGGGATACGAAAATGTCTCGTTGGTATCGATCGTGCCCGTCCCGCGCGGCGGGTTCGAAGTCCGCAGATACACCAGGCGCTCCGGATCGGCCACCGGCAGCGACTGCAGCAGCACCGCGTTCATCACGCTGAACACCGCCGTGTTCGCGCCGACGCCCAGCGCCAGCGTCAGAATCGCCGTCAGCGCAAATCCCGGGCTCTGCCGCAGCGACCGCAACCCGAAGCGCAAATCGCGCAGCAGCTTGTCCAGCCACATCCAGCGGCCTCTCATGTAGAAGCGCTCCTGCGCCGCGCGCACATTGCCGAACTCGCGCCGCGCCTTCCATCGCGCCTCGTCGTCGCTCAGGCCTTCGCGCTCGCAGCTCCTCGGCTTCCAGCTCAAGATGCGCCTTGATCTCTTCCGCAAAATCCTCCGCACTGCGCTTGCGTCTGAACATGCTCATGCCTCCTCGCCCTGCGGCCCGTCGCCGGCATCCAGAATCAATCCCATCGCCCGCGTCAGCCGCCGCCATTCGCCCGTCTTCTCCACCAAGTTGCTCGCGCCCCTTCGGCGTCAGCGAATAAAACCGCGCCTTGCGATTGTTCTCGCTCACGCCCCACTTGGCGCGAATCCACTTCTTGTCTTCCAGCCGCTGCAGAGCCACGTAGAGCGAGCCGTGATCGACGAGAAACACGTCTTCCGATTGGCGCTGGATCACGCGCGCCACGCCCTGCCCATGGCAAGGCCCCAGCACCAGCGTTTTCAGAATCAGCAGGTCCAGCGTGCCCTGCAACAAGGCAATGCGGTCCCAATGACCGGGGATGGCGCGGTCTTCAATCTCTGCAGGCCTTTCCCGAATGGAGATGGCATCAACGATCTGACCCTGGGACTGTACCGGCCCACCCCGAGTGTGCCGTGAGCGGCGGATAAGCCGCTTGGACCGCAGGTGCTCAATCAGCTCCTTTTTCAGCACTCCTCGTGCCTGAATAAATAAGCTGCGGTAAATGGTTTCGTGAGACACGCGCATACTCTCGTTCTTGGGATACCGTATCTTCAACCATCCCGAAATCTGTTCCGGCGACCAGTCCAGGATCAGTTTACTGGCAACGATCGTCCGCAGTTTTACCTGGGTAGCAAGAAGGCAGGCCTTGGGCCGTAGAGCTGACTTCCAGGCCTGCTGATCGGCTTCGTTGGCTCGATAGAGTGGACGCCCGCCGTGGCGCGCCACCTCCCGGCTCACCGTCGACGCTGCCCGCTGCAACCCTCTAGCGATCTCTCGAATCGACGAACCGGAAGCAATTCCTCTTGAAATGTCTTCCCGCTCGGCCAGCGTGAGCGTTCGCTGCGAGCGGTGACGAATGGCTGGAGCTATCCCGCCGCGCTGCGATAACAGGAACTGAATCGAGCCATGGTCCTTGCCAAAAGCACGACCAATCTCATGCAATGACTCTCCCGCCTTCCAACAATGCCAGATGTCAGCCTTCTAGCAGAAAGACCGTACCGTCTTCCTTGTCTCATAAACACCACCTCCATATCAGATGGTGTTGCACCGACCGGTTGAGACCGCCGGTGTTCGCGGCAAGTTCGAATTCTCGCGCTACTCGAGCCGTGGCAATCAGCGTCCGCTCTGCTCCGTATCGACTAAGCTGCGCACCTGTTGAAGTCCCGGAATTCCTCCGCGCACCATGTAATCGAGGGGTGCATGGCCGTGGAAGAGAGAAGCTGGTTGTTCGGCTTTGTGACCCACCGATCTGCCAAATGGTCTGGAAGAAGTACGTGCAGGGCGTTGTAGATCCCGACGATATATGAGATTCGCGTTAGCTCGTCCTGACGCAGCGTCCCTGCTGAAGACTTTAATTTGTAAACAGTGGAGCGAGGCATCCCGCCCAGTAGCTCTCCAGCCCGTTCCATCGATATCTGCCACTTGTTCATAATGGCGAAGAATCCGTTGATTGCCGACTGATTTAAACGTTCGCGAGTCTCCAGCCGGCTGAGGTCTGGCGTGACATCAAAGGGATATCCCGGCGCGCCGTGAGTTGGCAGAGTTGTCATAAAGATCGCCTTACAATTGCGGAGTTTCTCATACAGGCATGAGCTATTCCATACTTAGATAGCATAGTTTCAAAAAGTGACTTCGTGAATGTTCGTTATCCGAGTCGCTGCTGCGATGAGGTTCCGAACATCCGATCTTTTCAAGCACATCATTGCCGCACCCCGGGGAAGGTAGCAACGCCGCTATATTCTGATCAGCGATCTCGCGGGACGCCGCAAGGGTCCAAACATCTCGATCAGATAGTGACATGTGAGCCTGCTGAATTCGAGTCGAGGCATCAACTCGATTGGCGCGGCCAACAACACGTGAGTTCGGCGCCGCCTAGAGCCTGTGTCTCCTTAGCCGTCTGCCGCAAATGCTCTTGCTGCTCCGACAATAGGACCTGCTCCCTGATCGAGGTTGCTCTCTCCGAGAAGGCGTATGGGCATACGATCACCGAGTTCGGGATTCACGCCCACCAAACAAGCTTGCGCTACCTTAGGCGAGTCGTTGATTATGAGCGGCATCACGATTTGATAGGTAAACCGCAAACGCTTCTCCGCGTCACTGGGTGGCATCCACGAACCCCGCTAGATCATTCAGGTCCTTCCCCACTCCGTCCGGAAGCACCCCCAGCTCCTCTGGCACAGCCTGCACGCGTTTCACCCAAAACGTAGGATAACCAAACCACTTCGCCCCCGCCGCATCCCAACCTGCGAAGGCTGCGAACGCAATCTCTTCTTTCTTCAATCCGAAGGAGCTCATCGCCATGCCATAGGCCTGGGGGGCCGGTTCGAACGCCCTTACCCGATCCGTACTCAGGTGATCGTCGAAGATCCCTTCAAGGCCAGAGTTCTTCACCGCGTGATCGAGCATCGCCGCCGTGAAGTTGGAGAGAAATGCCATCCGCAAACCGCTGGCCTTCATCTTTTTCAGTACAGCGAGCGCATCTGGCCATGCTCTCAACTCCAGGTACCTCTGCATCAGCCGGTCACTATCTGCCTTTGTCGGCTCCAGCTTCAAGGACCTACACGAAAATGCCAGCGCCTCCTCCGTTACCTGCCAGAAGTCCGCATACTGCCGTCCCAGGGTGCGCAGCCAGGTGTACTCAAACTGCCGCGCCCGCCAAAGTGCACTCATCTCCGCCCCGCGCCCAGGAAAGATCTGCTCGGACAAAACGGCAACAGGCCGCACATCGAAGACAGCCAGCCCATCGAATGCGATGGCTTGTATCTTCGCTCCGGATACGGCTGCCATCACGGATTCTGCGGGGAGCGCAAGCGCAGCCGCGCCGGCTCCTACAAAATTCACGAACTCTCTTCGATTCAACGTCGTTCTGACTCCCGCAATTTTGGACGTACAGCACCGCCGGAAGCGAGCCTGCTACCAGCGCTGATGATTCGCAAAGGCTCGGGTTAGACCAAACTCGTCAGCCCTGACACATGACTGGCGGCATAACTACTCTTGGCCAGCTTATAGTCTTACGAAACGTGTTTCGGCCAAATTATGGTCCCAATGGCCATGTCGGACGACAGAGAACCGCATTCATAAACAAAAGAGGTTATGTCGGCCAGATTATGGTATCAATTGGCCATGATTCGGGTTGTTTTTCACGCGCAGGGCTCGATCTGCCATCGAGGCTGACAAGCCATCGCCGCAAAAACTAAAGATAGACCGGCCTGGCTCAATGCCAGGCTTTTCCTTTTCGATGGATGCAGTGCGGACTGCGCGAATCGTCGCGATCGATATCTAGCTTAGTTGAAGCTGCGCAAATGCGTGCTGCAGAACTCCGGCGGAGTGCTCCAATGCCTTCTGTTCGGCTTCGTTGAGGCGGAGTTCAATGACGGGTTCGACTCCGCCGCAGCCTACGATGCAGGGCGTGCTGAGAGCGACATCGTGAAGGCCGTACTGGCCTGTCATCAGGGTTGAGACAACCAGGACGGAGCGCTCGTCGCGGAGGATGGCCTCGCAGATACGCGTGACGCAGGAGGCGATGGCGAAGCAGGTATTGCCTTTGAGCGTGGCGACGACGGGGCCGGCGTAGCGGACGGCAATCAGCAGCTCTTCGTGAGAGGGAAGAGCGTTGGCTCCGGGATAATGTGCGAGCGGAAGGCCGGCGACCTGGGCGGCGCTCCAGACTGCGACGGAGGAGTCGCCGTGTTCGCCGATAACGGCGGCGTGAACGGAGCGGGGGTCGACGTTGAGTTGTTCGCCGAGGATGTGGCGGAGGCGCTCGGAGTCGAGAAGTGTGCCGGAGCCGATGACGTGGCCGGGGGGAAGGCCGGACTCCTTCTGGACGATGTAGGTGAGGACGTCGACTGGATTGGTCGCGATAAGGATGACGCCGTCGAAGCCTTCGGCCATGAGCTTCGAGATGCAGGCGCGCACGATGACGAGGTTGCCGGCGAGCATGTCGAGGCGTGATCCCTGGAATTTGCCTGGGTGCCGACGGTGATGATGACGATCGCGCTGGCCGCTGCGTCCTTGTAGGTTCCTGCGAAGATCGTGATGGGTGTGCCGAGGGGGACGGCTTGTTGGAGGTCGAGTGCTTCGCCCTGGACGTGGGCTTCGGTGTCGCCGATGAGGACGATTTCGCGGGCGAGATGGTTGTGGAGGATGGCGTAGGCGCAGGAGGTTCCGACATGGCCGCAGCCGATGATGGAGATGCGTGTGCGGTGGGTATGGCATAGAAGCTGTCCTTGAGTTGGTCCTGCCGGACGGGCCTCCTGCGCGGAGGGCGGACCACGTTCGTGGCGTGTATACCTTGTCTCGGCTGGGCTAGATCTTGGCCCTCCCGTTGGTCGGGATGATGATGATGCCGACCAACGGGAGGCCTGATGATGATCATTTTGCCACGACTATAGGTACACCTGCCGAAGCGCCTGCCGGATTGGCGGAGTTCGACTTCGGTGGCGCCTTGGCCGCCTTGGTTTTGTGGGGGTTCGGTGATGGTGGTGACGTGGGGATGGTTGCGGAGATATTCGCGCAGGGTGCGGCGGAGGACGCCCATGCCGGTGCCGTGGACGATGCGGATGCGCGGGAGGCCGGCGAGGAAGGCGCGGTCGAGGAAGCGTTCGACTTCGGTCTGGGCTTCGTCGGCGGTGCGGCCGATGACGTTGATCTCGGAGGTCATGTAGTCGGTGTCGTCGTTTGCGGTGGCGACGGTGATGCCTCCGCGTTTGCGTGCGGCTTCGAGCGGCGTGACGACTTTGACGGATTCGACTTCGGCGATGTCGTCGATGGCGGCGCGCATCTTCATGGGGCCGATGGAGACTTCGAAGGTCTTTGGCGTCGATGATGCGGTCTACGCGGGCCTGACGGCCTAGGGATTTGAGTTTGACGAGGTCGCCGACCTTGATGCCTTTGGGGATGTGGGGCTGGGCGGCGGGATCGTTCTTGTCGGCGCGGGTGGTGTGGGCGACGACGGTGGAGTTGAACTGCTCGGAGAACTCGCGGCGGAGCGTGGCCATGCGGCGGTCGGAGTCGCGGGCGATCTTCTGCGCGAGGGCTTTGTCGTCGATGGCTTTGACGGTCTCGCGGAGCTGGTAGGCGAAGTCTTCGATGAGGGAGTTGAGCTTGGCTTCGAGCTCTTTGGTGCGGGCTTTTTGTTCGACGCGGCCTTCGACTTCGAGGCGGGCTTGTTCGCGGGAGAGCTCGCGCTCGCGTTGCTGCAGGGTTTCGCGCTCGATGGCGGCGGCGGTGAGCTGGTCGTGGAGCTGGTCGAGGAAGGCTCCGATGTCGGCGGTTTGGGTGGTCATTTGGGCGCGGGCGGCGGCGATGATCTCGGGTTGCAGGCCGAGGCGGCCGGCGATGTTGAGGCCGGCGGAGGCTCCGGGGACGCCGAGGCGCAGCTCGTAGGTTGGGGTGAGGGTTTGCTGGTCGAAGCCTACGGCGGCGTTGAGGACTCCGGCGTGGTTGGCGGCGTAGACCTTGAGCGAGGTGAGGTGCGTGGTGATGCAGCACCAGGCGTTGATGGCGAGGAAGTGTGAGGCGATGGCTACGGCGAGGGCTGCGCCTTCTTCGGGGTCGGTGGCGGAGCCTAGCTCGTCGAGGAGGACGAGGGAGTCGGCGGTGGCTTCGCGGGAGATGCGGTCGAGGTTGACGACGTGGGCGGAGAAGCTGGAGAGGTTGCGCTCGATGGATTGCGCGTCGCCGATGTCGGCGTAGATGCTGGTGAAGAGGGGGAGCTTTGCTTCTTCGGCGGGGACGGGGATTCCGGCCTGCGCCATGAGGGAGAGCAGGCCGAGGGTTTTGAGCGAGACGGTTTTGCCGCCGGTGTTGGGGCCGCTGATGATGAGCTGGCGGGTTTCGGGTGGGAGGATGATGGTGAGGGGGACGGGGGTTTTGGGTTCGTTGCCTGCTTCGCAGCGCTGCGGCGCGCATGCGGAGTTCGAGGAGTGGGTGGCGGGCGGCGGTGAGGGAGAGTTCCTGCGTAAAGATGGGGCGGATGCAGTTGAGGGCGTTGGCGAAGCGGGCGCGGGCGGAGTGGGATTCGACTTCGGCGAGGATGCGGTGCCGAGGTGGATCGCGGTGGCGTTTTCGCCGAGGGCGCGGGTCATGGCGACGAGGATGCGGTGGATCTCGGATTGCTCTTCGTCGAGGAGGCGGACGAGCTCGTTGTTCTGCTCGATGGTTTCGAGGGGTTCGACGAAGACGGTTTGGCCGGAGGACGAGGAGCCGTGGATGACGCCGGGGACGCGGCGCTTGAACTCGGCTTTGACGGGGATGACGAAGCGGTCGCCGCGGATGGTGATGAGGTCGTCCTGGGTGCTGCCGCCTTCGCTGAGGCCGCGGAGGGATTTGCGGAGGCTCTCTTCGATGGCGCGGTGCTGGCGCTCCATGGCGCGGCGGATGCGGCGGAGCTCGGGGGAGGCGTCGTCGTTGAGGCTGCCGTCGGGTTCGATTTTGCCGCGCAGCAGGCGGAGGAGCGGGGCGAGGTCGTGGTCGAGCAGAGGGGAGGAGAGTGCGGCGATGCTGGGCCAGTCGTAGCGTGTGCCGTGGGCGGCGGATCGATGAGGTTGCGCCATGCGGCGACGCGTTCGACTACGGTGAGGAGGTCGCGGATCTCGATGGCTTCGAGGGCGGCGCCTTCGATGCGGGCTTTGTCGAGGAGGAGTGGTGGGGTCGAAGAGGCCGTGGAAGTCGAAGCTGCCGCCGCGGGTGAGCATGGTGCGCATCTCGGCGGTGCGCTGCTGTTGCTGGTCGATCCAGGCGAGGTCGGCGCAGGGTTCGAGTGCGAGGATCCAGGCGCGGCCGAGAGGGGAGGAGGTGCGGCCGGCGATGTGGTCGCGGAGGCGGGGCCACTCGAGGGCGGCGGCGCTGGATTCGCGCAGGGCGAGGGGATGATCGGCAATAGCTCTGGTATATTCACTTCTTCTATCGTAATCTCGCAGGGAACTGCTGGTGGATGTGCGTAGCAGTAGAGAGCGCCGGGCCGGCGCCTTGGATATTTGGAGGTGTGAGATGGTCTGTCAGGCATGTGGTACTCCAGTCGCGGAAGGTGTTCATTTTTGCTCGAAGTGCGGGGCGCAGGTTGTTGCGGCTCAGCCGGTATATACAGCCGCCGCCGCCTGTGCCGATGTACCTGCCGCGGGTGCAGCGGAATCTGCAGACGCTGGGCATTTTGTGGTGCGTGTTTGGCGTGTATCGGATGGTCACCGGACTGATCGGCATGTTCTTTCTGCGGGCGTTTACGACCCACAACTTCGGCGATGATGCTGGATGTTCGGTGGACGCGTCCATGCGCCATTCGCCAATGTGGATCGGTGGTTTGTGGCCGATGATAGCTGTGGCGACAGTCTTTGTGGCCGCGCTGGCGCTGATGGCCGGATCGGTTTACTGAATCGCAGGCCGTGGGGCAGGACGGTGGCGATCATCGTGGCGATTCTGGCGTTGGTCAAGTTTCCGTTTGGAACGGCGCTCGGCATTTATACGCTGTGGGTGCTGGCTCCGGGAGCCTCCGGGCTGGAGTACGACGCGATTGCGGACCGAAGCTGAAGGCTGGCCGTAAACTAGAGGCATGAACTTTCCTGCTACGCGTATGCGCCGGTTGCGCCGGACGGAGGCGATGCGGTCGCTGGTTCGCGAGACGCATCTGCATCCCGGAGCGCTGATCTATCCGCTGTTTATCTGCCCCGGCGAAGGGGTTCGGAAAGAGATCGGCTCGATGCCCGGAGTCTTCAATCTTTCGATCGATGAGGCTGTGAAGGAGGCGGAGGCTTGCGCTGCGCTGGGGATCGGCGGGCTGCTGCTGTTCGGGTTGCCGGCGGAGAAGGATGAGCAGGCCAGCGGCGCGTGGGCCGACGATGGGATTGTGCAGACGGCGCTGCGGGAGTTGAAGAAGAATCGTGCTGGATTCGCTGGTGATGATTGCGGATGTTTGTCTGTGCGAGTACACGTCGCATGGGCACTGCGGCGTGGTGGCGCGGGATGGCGATCACTATGAGATTGAGAATGATTCGAGCGTTGCGCTGCTGGCGAAGACGGCGGCTTCGCTGGCGAAGGCTGGCGCGGATATCGTTGCTCCGTCGGACATGATGGATGGCCGCGTGGAGGCGATTCGCGATGCCCTGGATGCGGCGGGCATGAGCAGATTCCGGTGATGAGCTATGCGTCGAAGTTTGCGTCGGCGTTCTATGGGCCGTTTCGTGAGGCGGCGGATTCGGCTCCGCAGTTTGGCGACCGGCGCAGCTATCAGATGGATGGTGCGAATCTGCGCGAGGCGATGCGCGAGATCGATCAGGATATCGCCGAGGGCGCGGACATGATGCTGATGAAGCCGGCGATGCCTTATCTCGATGTGATTCGCGCGGCGCGGGAGCGGTACGACCTGCCGATGGGCGCGTACCAGGTGTCGGGCGAGTATTCGATGCTGCATGCGGCGTTTCAGCGCGGATGGCTGGAGCCGGAGCGGGCGATGATGGAGTCGCTGCTGTCGATTCGGCGGGCTGGCGCGGACTTTATCGTGACGTATTTTGCGAAGGATGCGGCGAAGGTGCTGGGCTAGAACGCCGAGAGGAAAGGTGTCGCATGGCGCGGATTGCAATTGTTGGAGTGGGAGCAATCGGAGGGGTGACGGCCGCATTGCTGCAGCAGGCTGGCGGGCATGAGCTGCTTCTGTGCACGCGGCGCCCGATGTCTGGGCTTTCGGTGGAGACGCCGGATGGCGTGGTGAATGTCGTGCGACGTTTGTGACCGATCCCAGCGAGGCGCCTGAGGTGGACTGGGTGATCGTGGCGACGAAGGCCTACGACGTTGCTGGCGCGGCGAAGTGGCTGGAGCGTCTGTGCGCGAAGGGTGCTCCGGTTGCGGTGCTGCAGAATGGCGTGGAACATCGGGAGCGATTCGCGCCTTATGTGGCGATGGAGAAGATTCTGCCGGTGATGGTGGATTGTCCTGCGGAGCGCAGGCTCCGGACAGGGTCGCAGCGTGGAGTGATGCATCTGAAGGTGCCGGACAGTGCAATGGGTCGCGAGTTTGTGGAGCTGTTTGCGGGAACGGCGGCGGATGCGACAGTGGTGCCGGATTTTCTGAGCGTCGTCTGGCGCAAGCTGTGCTTCAACTCGGCGGGTGTGTTGTCGGCGCTGGTGATGCAGCCTGCAGGAGTGGTGCGCGACGAGGCGATGGGCGAGGTGGCGCTGCAGATTATTCGTGAGTGTGCCGCCGTGGCTCGGGCCGAAGGTGCGCAGCTCGAAGAGAATGTGGCCGAGTTGTGCTGGCGGCACAGCGAGCTGCTCCGGCCGATGCGGTCAACTCGATGCTGGCGGACCGGCAGGCAGGCCGCCCGGTGGAGATCGATGCGCGAAACGGCGTGATCGTCCGGCTGGGGCGAAAGCATGGAATCCCGACGCCCGCCAACAGCATGGCGGTTGCGTTGATGGAAGCGATGGTCCACTAGCGGATCTGCGCGCGTCGCGACGCTACTTCTCTTTTTCCAGCTCCACCACCATCACTTCGATCGGTTTGTCACCTGCGTTCACATCGGCATGCATGGTATTCGGAGGATTTGCCGGCAGCCAGTAGGCCTTTCCTGTCTCCCAAACGTGCTGCTCCGCTGCTCCGCTCTGGTCGACGATCTTCATCGTGCCGCCGCTAAGGGCAATGATGACTCGCGGGTGGTCGTGCCTGTGCATCGTTAGTGGTGCATTCGGCAGCACGACCGACTTCCAGACCTTGACGTCCTCATTGTCAAACTGTGGGAAGCGTTGCGTCTTCGTGGTCTGTTGCGAGTGGACGACGCCAAGCGTTACGGACACGGTTACGATTACCCCAGTCAATACAAGTGCGCTCTGGCCCAGTCTTCGTCTCATCTGCTACCCCATTGGTTTGAATGAGTACGCAAAAGAATACACGTGCTCCGCTTTGGGCCGATTTTTTCGTGTGCCCGGTAGGTAAAAATCTCCGGTCCAAACCATCGCCACTTGGCCACTGAACCCTTTTGGCAGCAGGCCTAATCTAAAATGTTTGTATCGAAGACAGGAATGGAGGTTCCCTTGGCAGATACGATTTTTGATGTAGTTGTGGTCGGCGGCGGCCCCGCCGGATATACCTGCGCGATTCGCGCCTCGCAGTATGGCCTGAAGGCCGCGCTGATCGATGCAAACGACCGGCTGGGCGGAACTTGCCTGCTCTGGGGCTGCATTCCGACCAAGGCGATGCTGTTTTCGGCCGAGCTGTGGGACCACCTGAAGCATGCCGACCGCTACGGCATCGACGGCGTAACGCCGACGCTGAACTGGAAGGGCGTACTGGCGCGCAAGGACGACGTGATCTCGCGGCACATCAAGGGCCTCGACTTCCTGATGAAGAAGAACAAGATCAACGCCTTCAAGGGTTACGGCAGGCTGACCGGCCCGGCGAAGGACGGCGTCCACACCATCGAGGTGAAGCTGGCCGACGGCAAGACCGAGACCGTGAAGGCGAAGAAGGTCGTGCTGGCGACGGGCTCCGATGCGCGCATGCTGCCGGGCTACAAGGCGGACGACACGATCCTGACGAACTACGAGATCCTGAAGATCGCCGAGATGCCGAAGTCGCTGGTGGTGATCGGCTCGGGTGCGGTGGGCGTCGAGTTCGCCTCGATCTTCAAGAGCTTCGGCGCAGACGTGACGATCCTCGAGATGCTGCCGCGCATCGTTCCGGTTGAGGACGAAGAGATCAGCAAGGAGCTGCTGCGCCTGTTCAAGAAGCGCGGCATCGACGTGAATCTGTCGGTCAAGGACACGAAGATCGAGAAGAACAAGGACGGCGCGCTGGTTTCGTGGACCGACGCGAACGGCAAGCCGCAGACCAAGCAGGCGGAGAAGGTGCTGGTGGCCGTCGGCCGTGCGCCGCGTACCTACGGCATCGGTCTGGACAAGACGAAGATCAAGCCGGACCGCGGCTTCGTCATGACCAACGAGTGGATGGAGACGACGGAGCCCGGCGTCTACGCGATCGGCGACATCGTCGGCGGTCTGCCGCAGCTGGCGCACGTCGGCGCATGGCTGGGCTGGTGGTTGCGGCGAAGCATCGCGGGCAAGTACGCCAAGGCCGTGAACCGCACGCGCATCCCGGGCTGCACCTACACCGATCCGCAGATCGCCAGCGTCGGCCTGACCGAGGCGCAGGCCAAGGAGAAGGGCTACCAGGTCAAGGTCGGCAAGTTCCCGTTCGTCGGCAACTCGAAGGCGACGATCGTCGATGCGCATGACGGCTTCGTCAAGGTGGTCGCGGATGCGAAGTACGGCGAGATTCTCGGCGTGCACATCATCGGGCCGTATGCGACGGAGATCATCGCGGAGGCGTCACCGCGATCGAGCTTGAGGCGACGGTCGAAGAGATGATGTTCACGATCCACGCGCACCCAACCGTTGCCGAAGCGCTGCTGGATGGCTTCTCCAGCGTCGAAGGCATGGCGGTCAAGTCTAATTAGGAAAGACACAGGAAACGGCCAGGCGTCTCAGCTCGGCTGTTTCTTTCCCGCAAAAAGTTCGACCAAACTTGTCAATGCACATCAACCTTCTCCATCTCGGCCGCGTCCCCTATGCGGAAGCGATGGCGATCCAGCAGCAGGTCATCGCTGCGCGCAAGCAGGATCTCATCGGCGACACGCTGCTGCTGCTGGAGCATCCGCCAGTCCTCACGCTGGGCCGCAATGCGCACCGCTCCAACGTTCTTGCCAGCGATGAGCTGCTCGCACAGCGCGGCGTCGAGCTGCACGAGGTCAATCGCGGCGGAGACGTGACGTACCACGGCCCCGGCCAGCTGGTCGGCTATCCGATCATCGATCTGCGCGGCGATCTCCCCGGAAAGAAAGGCCCGCACCTCGGCCCGGTGGACTACGTTCGCCTGCTCGAAGAGGCGCTGATCCGCACCTGCGGCGACTTCGGCGTGATGGCGCAGCGCATCTGCAAGCTCACCGGCGTCTGGACCATGGCCGGCGGCAGCATTGCGGAGAAAAAGATCGCCGCCATCGGAGTGCACGTCTCGCAGGGAGTCACCTCGCACGGCTTCGCGCTCAACGTCACGACGGACCTGCGCGACTTCGAGTGGATCGTTCCCTGCGGCATTACGGATCGCGGGGTCACCAGCCTCGAACTCGAAGCCGACTCTGATCGTCAGCCGACGATGGAGCTCGCGCTCAACGCCACGGCGCGCAACTTCGGTCGCATCTTCGAGCGCCAGATGCTGTGGTGCGAATCGGTCGATCAGCTTCTGGCCGCGCGTGTTTAAGGGCGTTGCCCGGCGGTCGTTCGCTTACCGCACCATCCGGCCAGCAATCGCACCACCGCCGTATAATCCCAGAGGGTACACTCCACGGCGCATCCAACTGGAACGAGCGGTCTTGGCCGTCCGTACCTGCATTTTGAGGGAGAAGAAGTTCATGCCGACCGACGTAGTCATGCCCCAGATGGGCGAATCCATCACCGAAGGCACCATCACCAAGTGGCTCAAGAAGCCCGGCGACACAGTCCAGCGCGACGAGCCGCTCTTCGAAATCTCCACCGACAAGGTCGATGCCGAGATTCCTTCGCCTGCCGCCGGCACTCTGAAGGAGATCAAGATCGCCGAAGGCACGACAGTCCAGATCAACACGGTCGTCTGCACCATCGACGAGGCCGGTTCGGCATCGCACCCGCCGCTTCTCCCGCAAAGGCTGAGACGGCAGCTGCTCCGGCAGCCGATACGGTCACTCCTGCGGCGGTAGATGAACCTGCGGCGACCCAGGGCAATCCGCCGGCACGACCGGCGCGGTCCCGGCACCGAAGTCCTGATGCCGCAGATGGGCGAGTCCATCACCGAGGGCACCATCACCAAGTGGCTCAAGAAGGTCGGCGACACGGTTCAGCGCGACGAGCCCATCTTCGAAATCTCCACCGACAAGGTCGACGCCGAGATTCCGTCGCCCGTCGCCGGCGTGCTCTCCGAGATCAAGGTTGCCGAAGGCGCGACCGTCACGATCAACACCGTCGTCGCCGTCATCGGCGGCGCTGCCGGAAAAGCTGCTCCGGCAGCTGCGGCGCACCAAGCGCCGGCACCGCACCCGCCGCACCTGCCGCCGCTGCCCCGGTAGCCGCTGCATCGGAGGGCGAACGCGTCCGTTCCTCGCCGCTGGTTCGCAAGATCGCGAAGGACAACAACGTCGATCTCTCGCAGGTTGCCGGCACCGGAGCGTCCGGCCGCATCACGAAGACGGACATCGTCGGCCATCTTGAGCAAGGCGCCGAAGCCTGCCGCTGCGGCCCCCGCTGCTGCACCGCCCCCTGCCGCAGCCAAGCCTGCTGCACCCCAGCCGCAGCCCGGCGAACTCGTCCCGATGTCGAAGATGCGCGCCATCATCGCGCAGCGCATGGTCGAGTCGAAGCGCACCAGCCCGCACGTCCACACCGTCTTCAAGGTGGACATGACGCGCATCGTCAAGCTGCGCGAGAAGGAGAAGTCGAAGTACGAGCAGCGCAACGGCGTCAAGCTGACCTACATGCCCTTCATCACTCGCGCTGCCATCGTCGCGCTGCGCAAGCACCCCATCGTCAACGGCTCGATCGAAGGCGAGGCCATCCGCTACAACAAGAACATCAACATCGGCATCGCCGTCGCGCTCGACTGGGGGCTCATCGTCCCGGTCATCAAGCAGGCCGAGGAGAAGAACTTCCTCGGCATCGCCCGCGCCATCGTCGACGTGGCCGACCGCGCCCGCAACAAGAAGCTCGCGCCGGACGAGATCTCCGGCGGCACCTTCACCCTCACCAACTCCGGCATCTTCGGCGAGCAGTTCGGCACACCGATCATCAACCAGCCGCAGAGCGCCATCCTCGGCATCGGCGGCCTGAACAAGGAAGCCGAAGTCATCACCGACAAGGACGGCAACGACTCCATCGCGATTCGCTCGATCCAGCGCTTCACGCTCGGCTTCGATCACCGCATCGTCGACGGCGCCGACGCCGGCAAATTCATGTCGGACTTCAAGGCCTACCTCGAGAACTGGAACGAAGACATCGGCTGACGTAAAAAGCAGCAAAAACACAAACGGCAGTCTTCGGCGAGTCCGCCGTTCTAATTATTAGAATTAGTTCCAAATGAGGTAAGAAATAACAGCAATCGCGAGGGCGAAAGCTATAAGAATCCCCCGAGAAATGGCAGCATCTCTTTTGCGCTCCGCCGGATCCTCCGAAGGCTCTAACCCCTTACCTATTCGCTGTAGACGTTTATAGATCGTGTGCGGTCTTTTGTCCTTTGGATCAACAACGACGCCAATCCCAAGTATTTAGGCTGTCGGGGGCGATAGATCGTCTTTGATCTTTTTTCGTTCATTTCGAACGTTATATTCTCACATTCCTTGAGAGGGACGGAACCGTTCAGAGCAGCAGTGCCTTTGCCCGCAAAACCAGCTCCACCGCCTCATCCGGCGTCGCGCCGACGGCCGAAAGATGTCCCATCTTCCGTCCCTTGCGCGGCGATGCTTCTCGTACAGATGCAGTCTCACCCCCGGCACCGCAAGCGCCGCATCGAAGTGCGGCTCCTTCGCAGAACCATCCGGGTTCAACCACACATCGCCCAGCAGATTCGCAATCGCCGCAGGCTGCACGACCTCCACATCGCCCAGCGGCAGATCGCAAACCGCTCGCACCAGCTGCTCAAACTGGCTCGTCACGCAGGCCCGCTCACTGGCGTGATAGCTGTTGTGCGGCCGCGGAGCCAGCTCATTGACCAGCAGCTTTCCGTCCTTCGTGCAGAACATCTCCACCGCCAGAATGCCCTCCAGCTGAAACGTATCGGCAATCGCCTCCGCGATCCCTCGCGCCTCTGCCTCCATCGCGCTCGGAATCGGCGCCGGAATCACGCTCCACGCCAGAATCTGTTCCTCATGATGATTCCACGCCGGCGGATACACCTTCACCTCGCCATTCGGAGCGCGCGCCACCAGCACCGAAATCTCCCGCTCCAGCTCGACAGCCTTCTCCGCCACGCCAGCCCGCTCGCCCAACGCCTCCCAGGCGCCCCTGATCTCATCCTCGACGACAGCACCCTTTGCGAAACCCAACCTTGCCCTGCCCGCGTCCGTCGTATCCGCCCGTCGCGCTCTTGCAAAAGCACCTGCCGCCCAACGCCGCCACCGCCTCGCGCAACTCATCCAGCGACCGCACCGCGCGATACTCCCCCACCGGAAACCCATTGCGCCGCAGCCAATCCTTCTGCTCAATCCGGTCCTGAATCACCGCCAGCATCGCCCCGCTCGGCCGCACCGGAGCATAACTCGCCGCCGCCTCCATGCTTGCGGGCGAGATCTGTTCAATCTCCAGCGTCACCACATCGCATCCGCGCGCCAGATTCGCCGCCTCTCGCGAATCATCCCAT
Source organism: uncultured Acidobacteriaceae bacterium (assembly GCA_963791735.1). Classification (GTDB taxonomy): domain Bacteria; phylum Acidobacteriota; class Terriglobia; order Terriglobales; family Acidobacteriaceae; genus Edaphobacter. The sequence continues at coordinate 1,150,045 of CAWBTR010000001.1, forward strand.
CCCGCCTCGATGCATCCATCCACCACAAACCGCGCCGGACAAGCAGGATCAGGATCAAGCACCAGAATGCGATATCCCATGCCGCGAGCCGCCATCGCCGTCATCCGGCCAAGCTGTCCGCCGCCAAAGATCCCAATCGTCGCGCCCGGCAGAATCGGCTTCGCGGTCGAAGAACCAGAGCTCACGCGCCAACCTCGTCTTCGCCCATCACCTGCGTCCAGAACCTCATCCCGCCGCGCCGCGCGCCACGCCACCAACTTCTTCTGCAGCGCAGCATCTGTCGTCGCAAGCATCGCAACCGCCAGCAACCCCGCATTCGTCGCGCCGGACGCGCCAATCGCCAGCGTCCCCACCGGAATTCCCTTCGGCATCTGCACAATGCTCAGCAGCGAATCCATCCCCTGCAGCGCCGTCGCCGGAATCGGCACGCCCAGCACCGGCACCACCGTCTTCGCCGCAATCATTCCCGGCAGATGCGCCGCTCCGCCCGCTCCCGCGATGATCACGCGCAGCCCGCGCCCCGCAGCAGCGTCCGCATACTCAAACAACAGATCCGGCGTCCGGTGCGCCGAAACCACCCGCACCTCATGCGCAACGCCAAACTCCTTCAGCACCTCCACGGCACCGCGCATCACCGCATAATCATTGCGGCTTCCCATCACAACTCCAACCAAAACACTGCCCGGCGGCTCGGCGTCCATGGCCCGATTATACGGTCTCCCCCACGGACACCGTGCCAGCAACCCGCACCGCTACTGCTTCGCCCACAGACTCGCATTCAGGCACATCACGACCCCGTCGATCATCGTGCTCAAGCCCTGCGGTGAACTTGTCCGCATCCGCAATATGCTTCATCGTCACCGCATCCGCAATATTGATCGCCGCCCCCACGATCTCCACCGCCGCCTTCTTCTTCTGCTCGCCGGTCTTCGCGCCGAACAGAGCCTCCGTCCCCTGCACCACACCCGGGATCAACGTAATCGCCCGCAAAAACATCTTCAAAAAATTCATCATCCTCTCCTCTTCTTCTGCCTTACCGCCGCAAATAATCAATCGCCAGATGAAACACCGTCAGCACCCCGCCCATCGCCCCAACAAGCCCTTTACGCGCTGCACGCTCCGCTCGTGCCGCTCCACGCGCTCCTCAAGCTGCGTCAACCGCCCCGGCTGTCCAATCCCAAGCAACTGCTTCATCTGACTCTTCAGCACACTCAAATCCGCCAGCACCTGTCCTTCAAACTCCGTCATCTCACCCTCCCTTCTGCCGTCCCGCTAACTCACCGGCAAGATCCGTAAACACCGCACTCGAAAACCGCGAATACACCGGCGGAGTCGACCCGTCGTACATCCGCACGTAGTAGTGCTCCACCTGTCCCTCGCGCGGAATCGAAAAGCTCCGCACCGGACTCCGCAGCACCAGGTCCTGATCCACTCCCGGCCCAAAGTCCCCATCCCGCCGCCGCACCTCAAACCCACCGCCCGCAGGCGGAGCCGTTCCAGCATCCACCTGCAGTGCGGTCCCCGTCGCGCTCACCACTTGCAACTGCTGCAGGTTCGCAAGCACGTTGCCCTGGTGCGCAGTCAACGCCGTCTGCGGCAGCAGCGCATCCGCGGCAATCGCCTCAGACAACGTCAACCCCAACCCCTCCGCCCAGTCATTCGCAAACGCAATCCGATACGTCAGCACCTCCGGGCAAGCCATTCCATCCACGATGTCAACCCGCCGCACCACCACGCTCGTCGTCTGCCCGTCGCTCGTCAACAGCCAGCACATCTCCCGGCCAGACATCCGCCGGATTCACCGCCTCATAGCGTGCCCGCAACCGCAGCCGCGCGACTCGCCGAAAAACTCAGCACTGCCAGCGCCGCACTCTCGCAATCCACCGAGCTCCGCGCCGCCGGCTTCAGCACCTTACCCAGCCACTGCGCCGTCCCTGGCATTCCGCCCGCTGCCTCCGCCGCGACACTCGCCGCATCTCTCCAGCCGCGCCACAGCTCTCTGCTGCGTACGATACAGCACAGTTACAAGTTCTCCGCCACCGGCACGCGCCCCGAAAAAAATGTAACCTTCCCGGCAGCAGATACCTTGCAGTCGACGCCTTCGCCCGCAACGCCGATCAGCCGCGTCATCTTCGCCCCGCTCGGCAGCGTGCTCACCACCCACGCCGAACCCGTCTGCGTCACCCTGCAGTACCCCATCGACCCAAACAGCTGCACGCTGTTCACCGCCACAAAGCTGCAACTCGCCGGCGAACTCGACAACGCTCCCGTCATACAGCACCGTCGCCGGCGTATTCGACGCAGCCCCAGATCCTGCAGCTCAAACACCACCGCCATCGGCGCCGAAACCAACCCGCCGCCAAACGACTCCACCGCGCCATCCACCATCGCGTAGTAGGTCTGCAGCACCCGCTGCATCTCCACGCAATGCAACCGAATGCGAAGCGTATAGCATGTGCCCGTCCAGCAGCGTGAAACCGTCCCAACCTCAGCCCCATTCACGAACGGCACCACCACCGTCGCTCCGCCGCTCTGTCGCACGTTATATCCCGCAAAGCAGTTCGCGCTCTGCGTAGCCCCCGAGTACAAGCCCGCACACCACACCCGCGCTCGCTCCTCCCAGCTGCAGGCTTCCCGCCTCAATCACCAGCGACCCGCCCAGCTCCACCGCGTCGATCGCCGTCAGCGTCGTCTGCCCATCGAATCCGTTGCCGCCCGTCATCGTCAGCCCGGCCGCACTCAACCCAAGATGCGATCCCGGATCGGTGACCTTCCAGATCTGCGTATCAAGCACGCTCTCATTGAAGCTGTCCGACAGCAACTGCGAAGAGTTCGCCGTCTTCTTCGGACGAAACGGAGCCTCCGACAGCTGAAACACCGTCGTCGTCCCATCTCCCGCAAACGTCTCCGTCACATATGCCGCCGGCTCCATCTCGCCGCTCACCGTCACATCATTGGCCAGCTCCTTCACCGACGCAGTCTTCAACGCCGCAACCTGCAGCGTCCCATCGCCATCGCTCAGCGCGTGCGTCACCGTCCCTGCCGGCTGCAGACTCACCGCACCATCCAGCACCCGATACGCCGCATACGTCGCGCTCGCGACGCCGCCCGCATTCGCCGACCAGCTCTCCGTCTGCACCGGCTCAAACACCCCGACCGACAGCCCATTCATCACACCCGTCGTCGTAAACAACCCGGCATCCACGCGATTCGTCAGCGTCGTCAGCAACTGCCCGCCGCTCTGCGCCAGCCCCGCCCCGCTCAGCGGAACAGCCTGCTTATCCAGCAGCCACTCATCGCTGACCGCGCTGAACGCATAGCGATACACCGGCCCCTTCAGCCCGTCCCCGCATACATCGCCTCCGGCTCCGTCGCAATATAGCCGGTAAACAACACCGTCCCGTTCGCCGCGGTCACAACGACTCGTCCGCGCCGCACCGGCACAGTCAACGCCGCATCGCTGACATCCAACATCCCGCTGCACACGCGAAGGAGCATTCAGCGCACGCGACGATCTTCACCGGCCCATCCGCGCACAAGGCAGCGCTGTAGTCCACCGCACCCGCTCCATCCAGATTGTCGATCGTCACCTTCACTGGGTCACCGCCGGCATTCGATGCGGACCCAAGCCCCCGCATCGCACGAACCTCATCCACCGTCAACACCCCAGCCTGCAGCAGCGTCGTCTGTATCTGCAGCTCCTCCATCTCGTCCCTGCTCTCCAGGTCGTTGAAGCAGAACTCAAACTCGCGCCATCCAAGCTTCTTCGCGAACAGATCGCGCGTAATATGCTCGGCCAGCAGCTTCGCCACAGGAACCACCGCGCTCTGGAACGCCTCATCCGCCATCTCACCCGCGGTCGATTGGTTTACATCGCTCTCCAGGCCAAGCATCATCGGCGGCAGATCGAACGCATTCGCAATCATGCGAATCAGCGCCTCCTGCCACTGCAGCCGCAGGTCCGCATCCGTGCCGCCGGCAAACCGCAACACCTCCGGCTTCTGCTCGCAGCTCAGCAGCGGCACGCGTCCCGTGCCTTCAATCTCGTCCTGCCACCAGCGAATCAGCCGGTCGTGCTGCTCCGGCGTAGCCTCGTTCAGCCAAAGCGCATACTGCACCACCGAGTTGCTGGCCAGCCGCCCCGCATAGCGGTTCGCGCTCAGAAACTGATTCACCGTCTCAAACGCAACCTCCAGCCGCCCCAGTCCAAACGGCGTATAGCGTGCGCGGATTCAGCCGCACATACATCAGTTCGTCATCAAGCAGAGGCACCAGCGATTCCTGCCCAATCCGTCCCGTAGCCTGCGCATACCGCGGCTTCTCCGGATCGCCATTCCACTTCGCATCAATCTGAATCGTCGCTCCATCCACCGCCCAGAGATGAAACGGCCGCGCCGGATCGCCCGTAGCCTCCATCTCCACCGCGCCAAATCCGCCGACCAGCAGATCCTCCAGCACCTGCTCCCACAACACGCGAAAGCTGTCCGAGGTATTCGGTTCCTCCAGGCAATGCCGCAACGCTTTCAACCGCGCCTCCGCATCCTCCACCGTCGCCATCCGAGTAGCCCCGGCGCACCCGCACCTGCCAGTCCATACTCGCGATCTTGTCCTTCACGACATTGATCGCGCGCCGCACCACCGGAGTCTCGGCGAACTTACGCAGATTCGGCGGCAGTCGGCTTCGGCAAAGCATTCTGCCCCGTTCGTCCAGCCGGGTTATAGGGGCTCAGGATCGAAGGCAGCATTGCCGTCTTCCTTTCTCCCATCGTCGCATCTCCCGCCGCCGCATCCACTCCAGCCAACCGCTGCCAAACATCCTTCACTATCGCTCGAACTCCCATGCTCCACCTCTCTCTTTCCGTCTCTGCTGCAAAAAGAAAAAGGCACAGCCCCTGGGCCATGCCTTCCAATAAAACTCTTGACTAGACGTTCTTAAACCGCACCATCCGTGCACCGAGGTCGGTCTCATCACACCCGCAACTCCGCCCTGGCCGTCTCCGCCACCCGCGCCAGATCACTCATCGTCACCACCCGAATCTCCTGCTTCTCCATCGCCTCCACGCCAAACCGGTACCGCTCCATCGCCTCATCTTCTGTATCCGAGACCGCACGCAGCGGCTCCACAATCGCCGTCAACTCCAGCCGCGCTGCCTCCACTCGCTGCACGCCCTCCCTCAACTGCGGAGCCGAATAAGCCAGTCCCTTCGCCGCCTCCACATCACCCTCCAGCGATACCGCCTGAAACATCCGAATCACCTCACCCGCAGTTGCCTGCGATCCGACCCTGTATCCGCAATCAATCTTCATCGGATCGCCCGCCCGCGTATAAAGCGACGCCGCGATCCGTTTCCGCATCAACCCCCACACCCCGGCCCGTTCAAATTCCGTCCGCATCGCCCCCGCGATCGCCGCCCGCCCCGTACTTTTCCGTTCCGTCTTCACCTTCAAAGGCTCCACGTACATCTTCATCAACTGCTCCAACTCCGCCGGCAGGCTCTCCGCCAGGCAAGCCTTCACCCCGGTCATCTGCACCGAGTTCGCCAGCGTATCCTCAAGAATCTCCATCACCGGCTTGATCGATTATCCCGGAGCATCCGCGCCCACTCTCCGCAGCCGAGCACCGATCTCCCCCTCCAGCGCCTCCAGCAGCCCGATATCGGCATCCGCATCCATGCATCGGACCCTGCTCCAGTCCCGCGTAAAACGCACCACCGCGTTACCGGTCTATCTGTCCGGCTGCCCCGCCTCCCGCAGCAGAACTCCGATATTGACAAACTCGCCCTTCACCACATCCGGCACATACCGGATCAGGAAGAACTCGCACTGAACTCGCTCCCCCAACCAACAACCTCCGAATCATTCAAAAAACTCACCACTCACATCCATCTCTACATTACAAACTTTCCAGCACCACTCACCTCAGCAAACTGTCTCGGCACCACAATCCTCTTTCCCGACTCCCACATCGGGAATGGCGTCCGGTTCGAATCCCGAAACTCCCCAATCAACTCTCTCACCCGCGACCGCCGCCGGAGCATCTGCTCCATCAGCCGCTCAATCACCGCCGTATCCCCTCCATACCACTCCGGAGGGACGGCCTCCGCGATCTCCCACAAAGTCCCTGCCTCCATCGCCTCCACCCGGCTCAGCCAAGGTTCAAAGCTCTCCCAGCCCGTCACTCTCGCGTACACCTGGTTCCTCTGATAGACACCCCGCAGCGGCGAATCCGGAAACGTCCACTCCCCCGCATTGAAGCAAAAACCCTGATCGATAAACGTAGCCCGATACTTCCGCTCCCGCGGCTTCCTCTCGAACACCGCCTGTCGGCCGTTACAGTTCCCCGCCCACTTATCGATGCACAGCATCCCAGCAAACTCCGCCAGGTTCCTCACCTCATCCAACTGCTGCTCCGGCAGATAATCCACCACCTGTCCTGGCATCAATCCACCCACAAACTGCGATCCAAACTGCAGCCCCGCAATATATCTTTGTCTCTGCCCCCGCGGCAGTTCCACAAACATGTCGAGCGTATTCGCTACCAGCCACTCCGTTACCTCAACCACATCGCTCACCGGCACCGTCAATCCCACCGCTGCCGCCAGCCGCGTCGCGATCAACTCATTCGCCAGCACCCGCACGATCCTGCGGATTATTCTGAAACTTCACCACCCACAGCTTCCCATCCGCTCCCAGCATCAACTGGCTCTGCGCTCCACCCCGCATCTTTCTGATCGCCTGCACCGCCAGAACTGCCAAGCCCGAACACCCCGCCTCAGCAGAATAGCGTATGTCCTGCGGAGGGCGGGCGTTTGCACGCCTCCTTATGTTGTCGTGGCGATGTGTGCAGTAAGGGGCCTCGCGTTGCTCGACACTCACCCCGGCCATCGGCCGGACCGTAATGACGGAGTGCGCCACGACCGGTATACACGCCACGAAGTGGCCGCTCCACGCGCAGTGGGCCCGTCCGGCAGGACATCATCTCTTCCCTCCCATCAACTCCGCCCGAACTGCCTGTCCAATCGCCATCGCCATCAGACAGTCATCATGCGCCCCATTCGCCGCCCCCGTCCTGCCTCCAGCCATCGCAACAAACGTCCTGCACTCCGCCAGCAATCGCCTGCTAAAAAACATCCACGGCGACTCCACCAGCAACGCTCCCATCCGGCTAACCATCCCAGGCTTCGATCCCGCCGTAGTCAACCACCCCGCAACCCCGGCCTGCTCATACACCCGCGCATACCGCTCCACGCTATCCAGATAAGCCAGCACTCCAGCTCCGTGGTTATTCCGTTCCACGGCGATCATCGCCCCGCGACCCGACGAAGCACCATACTCTCTCGCGAGCTCTGCCGAAACCCGCGCCAGCTCCAGCGTCCCGAGCCTCTGCTGTAACTCCGCACATTGCAATCCCGATCCCATCTCAATCACCTGCACCGCAGCGAAGTCTCCATCGACACCACCCCCGGCCGTATCCACCGCAACCAGGTATTCCTTCCCCGTAACCGGCGGCAGCCAGACATGCAACGCTCCCCCGCGCCGCTGCTCTATCGGCTCCCCCACCGAAGCCAACCGAGCCTCCACCGCCTCCACCTCAAAGCAGCACTCCCCGGTGGCCTTGAAGCAACTCTCCGCATCCTCGGCAAACTCCTGCGCCCGCAGCCCCCGATAATTCGCCTCCAGCCCGCGCCGAAACCCAATCTGGCCCGCCGTCAAATCATGCGCCAGCATTAACCGGCGCTCATCCTCGCGCAACTCCGCAACCGGAGCACCCACATAAGCCTCCTCCATCCACCAGGGAAAAAAGTGCCTCACAACCGGGCTCTCCTGCTGACTCGCTGACTCGCCAACTCGCTGACCAGCTCGTCCCCACTCCTCGTAAAAACAGCCATAAGCTCCATTCGGCGTAGACTCCATCACCAACTCGCCTCCAGGAGCCAGCGCCGCCCGCAGCCCAGCCAGCGTAGCCCCTGCATCTCCCGGCCATCGGCTCACCTCGCTGCAATGCAGATACTGCACCGTCAACCCGCGCCCCGCATTCTCATCCGCCGCACTCACCACGCGAAACTCACTATCCAGTGCCGGAAAACACATCTGCCTCGCATTAGCCTTGCTCCGGCGCAGGGGCCCCGTCTGCAGATCCGCCGGCAGACACTCCCAGAATCGCTGCACCATCCGAAAGATTCCCTCTGCCGCCTCTCTCGTCTGCGCCACCTGGACCGTCAGCACGCCGCGAGCTGTAATCGTCTTCAGAAAAAATCGTCCCGCCACCCAGGTCGTGATTCCCATCTGCCTGGCCTTCAGCACGATATTCTGCCTGCCGCACTCCCGTTCAAACGCCCTCTGCACCGCATTTGCCCGCAGCGGCCTCAGGACACCCTCCCGATCCCGAACCTTCAGCCAATCCTCAGCCAACTCCATCAAACTTGCCGGCCGCATCTCTATCCATGCGCCAAAATCCAGCAACTCCTCTAAATCCCACGGACCCTTCCACGGACGCGAAACTTCACGAGCAACGCCACTCATCCCACCAACCTCACCCTCATCCCATCGCAACCGCAGGTGCAGCCCCCGCTCATCAGAACCAGGGGGCTGCACCCACAATCAACTAACTACCGCTCCCAGTGACATCCAGAAACTGTCTTCGGATTTGCAACATCCCGCAGCGTCAACGAACCGTTCGCCAGCACTGCAACCGCAGTCCCCGCCGCCAGGCCATTGATCAACTGAGTCGAGCTGCCCGCGACTACTCCCACCGCGAAGGCAGACTGCAGATTCGTCACCGTATACACCGCGCCGCTCTGGCCCGTGCAGTCAGGCAACGTCAGCGTCTGGTTCGCCGTTGGAGACGCCGTGATGTAACCATCCCCAGCCTGCATCGTGTAGGCTGCCGCCGTCACCACATGTGGATTCATTTGATTGAAGCCGTAGTAGTAGTTCAGCGCATTGCTCGCAGCATTCGCCAGGAATTGCTGACCAGTCTGTGTCGGATGGATTCCATCGCCCTGGAAGTACGTTCCGTTGCTCGTCGCTCCATCCGCCCCCAGCAATGGGTTCGCCGCAAAATCGATCACTCCATCTGCCCCCATCGATTTCGCCGTCGTCAGAATCAGAGCGTCGTACGCGTCTTTATCCGAATCATAAGTGTTCCCTGCGAAGTCGTTCCCCGTCCGCGAGAGCATCGTTCCGACAAACACACGGCACCCCGCAGTCTTCAGTATCTGGATCTCACCGCCCAGATTCGCCGCCACACTGGCAACGGTCCGACCCGAATCAAGGAAGTCGTTCGTGCCCGCAAAAACAACCGCAATACTTGGACCTTGATCGGAGCCGCAGTAGGGAGCAACACGATTCTTCTCCGATGCCTCAGCAGCCTCCAATCGCAACCCGCTGATCCCCCAGTTGACGATAGCGTAGGACGGTTGATTCGTTAGGCTCAGAAGAGATGGATAAGGAGTCGATACACCCAGACCCGCGGTGATCGAGTCGCCAACGAAATGCAAAGTCGGTTGTGCCCGTGGGATACGAACCGGACCTACGGGAACTCCACGACTGGCAACATCGTTCTTGATCTGTTCGCTTATCTGCAATATCTGCGCATCCGTCATACTCCTGCCCGGGAATGCGACGAATCGGTACATCGTCCCATTCAGACCTGATGCGCCGAAGATGCCTGTATTACTTGAGCCTAGAAATAGGTTGCCGGACGTCTGCAACCCCGAAGAGAAGAAGTCATAGGCTCCCATCGTAGCCGCCACGCCATCAATATAAATATGGTCTGGCTGTACGCCCGAAGCGCCCAAAACATAGGTCAGAACATGGAAGCCCGACACCAGGTTCTTTGTATTGCTGAATAGTCCGGCGCCAGTACCGTAGATGGAAGGCGCGAGGATATAGGTACCCAACGCCAGGTTCCCGCCGTCTGTTGCATAGTCGTAAAGCAGGTTCAGCCCGCTTCCCGAAACGCTTGACCCCAGCAGCATCGGAAAGCCGTTCGACGGAACAACTGTGGTAATCGGCTGCAGATAAACCCCAAAGACGAAGGTGTTCATTCCATTCAACGAAGCCGGAAGTGCAACCTGATTCTGTCCCGTGAAACTCAACCCCTCCGGCGTCCACGTCGGTGCCAGAGCGCCACTGCCCAGAGTTCCGTTGTTGCCATTGCCGCTGTTATCGGTCAGAACCGCGCCCGAACCTTGAAGAAAGTTGTAGTCCGCCGTCGCCCCTGCAATCGGAGCTGCACTCCCGGACAGTCCTGCCCCAACCGACTCTCCACTCGAGCCACCTGTTCCTGCCGGAACAGCCCACGTCCCATCCTCCCGAAGATATCGCGTCGACCCGGCAGTCGCGCCCGGATCAGGCACCGCACCCCGCGCATGTCCGCTGCCCGAGATCCCAAACAGAGGCAACTGCGCCGCACTCACCGCGCCATTCAGAGTCGTTGCATTCACCGTTCCCGCATTGATCGTCCCTGCCGTAAACGCCTGCGGACTGAACTGGTACGCCGTACCACTCATGCTCAGCGACAAGGTACTCGTCTGCGGCTGGTACGACATTCGATCTACGCTTGCGCTGCCATCCAGCTCAAACAGGTCATAACCCGAGTTCCACCTTCCGCAGCCATGCGAGTTGCAATGAACCGAAAACACGCTCTGTTCGCCGGCCTGCACATCCATCGTCTTCTGCCAGATGCCCTGCGCCTGGTAAGCCGCACCCGGCACCGTATGTGTCCCTCCATTGCTAAAGTAGTTCGACGCCGGCGCCTCGTTGGTCACCGTCCATCCGTTCACCCCGGGTCCAAGGTTTGACTCGTACTGCATACCCGCGGTCTGCGAAATCGTCGGCCGTGGTGTCGTCTGCCCAATCAGCGTGGAATCTGCCGCAACGTTCTGCTGGTAATAGTGCGGTTCCTCCAGTGCATCGTTCGGAGCCCAGGGAACCGTGTTCGCCGCCAGCGTCAGTTGCCCGTCAACGCTCTTGGTCGCGGCATCGAATACGCCCAGCACCTCCGCCATCGGGTACAGCGCATAGCCGCCCGTAAGCTTGGCCACGGTTCCGCCTGTGCTCGTGCTGTTGGCGCCCGTCTGCGAATAAGTCAGCGTATTCGGTCCCGTTGAAGCCACCACAAAGCTGCCGTTATAGCTCTGGTCCGCCACTCCGGAGATGGTCATCGTCAGCCCGTTCGCATCTACCGGCATCGACCCCGCCGTCGTCACTGTCACCACACCGTTGTTCCGTGCAATAGCAGCAATCTGCTCCGACAAATTCAGAAATGCGCTGGTGTTGTATTGCGTTCCAACAATCGCAGTCAGGCCTCCCGCATAGTACAGACCGGTCGCAGAATAAGATCCGATCACCGGAAAGACCTGCCGGATCGAGCCCACCGTATCCACCGTCTGTTCCAGCCCATACCCGCACAATCCTCCAAACGCAATCGTGGCTCCGCGTTTGATGCGGCTTATTCAACGTCATCTGCAGATGCGTCCCATCCACCACTGAGTAGTTCGCCATCTCGTAGTTATGCGGTGCCGTGCTGTTGGGTTGGTCTGTGACACACGCCACGCCGCTCGGACTCGGCACCGCAGCCGTATTCGTCGCAAAACCCGCAGTCACACCGCTCGTCGCAATCCCCACCGTCACCGTGCCAGGAGCCACGTTGTTCGCCTGTGGAGGTATCAGCTGCGCAGTCGCAAGAAACACGCTCACCGGAAAGGTGGTCCCGCTGAAAGTTGCGCCGGCTCCCGGCCCGCCATTCGTCTGTCCGGTCCCTCCCGTCAACATTCCGCTCGTAATCACCTTCGCAGGGTTCTTGTCGATCAGGAACCGCCCCTCGCCCTGAGTTCCCCCAGCCGAGGTGACCGCCACCGTCACCACCGTCGAACCAGTCGTACAACCCGCGCTGCACGTTCCCTGAAATACAGCCGAGTCCTCCAATATCTGAATATCGTAGGGATGCGCTCCTTCATCCGCCTCATCTCGAAAACCACCCGAAGAGTGCATGAACTGCGACCCAATCAGGCAGTCCCCGACCCCGTAACAATTGATCGACTGAGAATCGAGCAAATGCTGCCCCATCGTGTTGTAGGTTCCCATAACATTCATGGCGTTAAAGTTGGTCTTGAAATAAGGTACGTTCTCCATGTACGCCGGAAACAGATTCGATCCCCCCGTCAAGCCTTGATGATTGATCAACAGGCCGAAGGAAGACGGCTGCGTTGATCCGCCCTGCCGCAACCTCCGCCGCCGTGCTCCGCGTCGAACTCACGTTGATCGCCTGGCCGGCGTCCGCTCCATTCCCGAGTGCAGACGTCGGATTCAGATAGCGTATCGCTCCGCTGGCCGTTCCGGTCATCCTCCACATGGGTGCCGCCGCTGCCGCTGTTCCATGTCGTAGCCGCGTAACTCTCAGGCGAGCCATAGCTGCGCTCCACCTTCACATCGCAACCGCTCGCGCAGTCCGGACTCGTCAATGCATTCGCAATGCCGTTGCCGCCCATCCCCGTCACATACTGGCTCGCATACTCCTCGCCATTCAGATTGTTCACCTGCAACAACGTCCCCACCGGCTGCGCCACCGCCTGGGTCGCACTGCGGCAGCAGCGACACCTTCTGCGCCAAACCGCCCGCCGATCGCAGCAACATTCACATCGACATAATGCTTGTCCGCTGCCTCATTCGGCGTCGTCGGATCCCCCGGCAGCACCAGCGCGCCCGTCATCGTATCGCCCGCCTTCAGCACATAAGGCGTAGAGCCATCCAGCGGATGTCCCGTCACCGCCGCCGCAATCGCCGTATCCACATAGCTCTTGCTCACCGTCTGCATCGCTACCGAAGTCGGCAGCACCGTACTTCGTATCGCACTCACCAGCACCGGATACTGGCTCGACGGAACCACCCAGAACTCCCGGCTCACACTTCCGTCATCCAGGTGATACACCGCCGTATAGTAGCTCCCCATCGGCGTAGACTCCCGCATTCGGAGCCAGCTGCAAGCTCAAAGCCCCGCCCGTAATCGTCGCCGAAGTGGTCCCGCTCGGCACCGCCTGCCCGCTCGCAGTCGTAAACGCCTCCCAGCTCACAATCACAGTCCCCGTCGCCGGCGTCCCATCCGCGAGATAAATCGTATCTGTAACCTGCGTAGTAGCAATTGCACTCCCTGAGTCGCCTGCGCCGCCGCAGCCACCTTCATCACCGTCATCGCCCCCGGAATCGCCAGCATCAGCATCCCGATCAGCGTCCATCCTCTAGGCTTCCAACGCATCATCTTCTCCTCGTTCCCGTTCACTCTCGTCTGCACAGCCGCAACGTCGGTTCCCAGCCGCCGGCTCCATCGCACCGAGACTCTTGCTTCTCAGTCGTAGGACCAAGGCTTCAGCCTTGGCGTCTCATCCTTGCCAAAGAAAAAGGGGCTTTAGCCCCTGGGGTATGCACTCCTTGCCCGTCCACCTGATTGCAGCGAGTTGCTATACCTAAACGGCCCGCATCGCCCCGGCAGATAACTCCGGAAACACAAGCACCGTCGCCCCATCATTCGCATCCTTCACCGGCAGCGCGCGAAACGCCCCCGCCAGCCTCACCTTTTCCAGCGGCGCCGCCAACGCCTCCACCATCTCCGCCGAACCCTGCATCGCCTGCAGCCGCGGATAGTGATAGATCACCCGGTCTCCCTGCTCCCCATCCATCACAAACAGCCCCGACCACTCCTGAAAGAACCCGCCACCCTCGCGATCCACAAATCCCACCAGCGCGACTCACCTGCATCCCCGCCGCAGGCACTCCCGCCAGCAGCGGCCCACCCAAGCTGCAGCACACCCGCCGCAATCCCCACTACCCGCCCCACATTCAGCGTCACCCGCCGAATGTAGTTGATGTCGTTCCCCACCGAGGCCGGCGAACTCACATAGGCCGCGCTCACCCCGCTCCCCACAAACCCAACCTGCGCCACATAATCCTCATCCACCGCAACCAGATCCCCCACCTGAAACTGCGCCGCCGCCGCGCCCCACATTCAACGAGTCGCCGTCGACCCCGCCACCAACGGCACCGCCGCCGCCGCCAACCCACCGCTCCCATTCGCCGCCGCGCCAGTCGCGGTCTGCAGCAAATTCATCTGCTGCGACCCCGCCGCCAGCGCAAGCTGCAGCTTCCCCCAGCTCTCAAACTCGAGCTGCACCGTAGCCTCCACCTGCGTCCGCATCTGGCTCTGCACTACCGCGGGAGCGCCCGTCGTCAGCGCCCCCACCTTCGTCTCGCTCTTCCGCACAAACTTGGAACACCACCCCAAATCCACCCACGGCGCCGGCGGCGCACCCAGCGCAAACGCCCCCATCTGCGCTGAATCGAATACCGTCGGCACTCCCGCCGCGCGGTCGACTGGCGCAAAATAAGCCCGCACCCGCCGCGTCACCGGAGCCACCGCCCCCACCACACTCATCGCTGTCGTTGTCGTACTCACAGTTCACCCGCTTCCTGGTAGCTGAACACTTCCACCGTAGCCACCCGCTCCAGCCGCTCCCCATTCACCACCGCCGCTCCAAACACCACATCGCTCCAGAACACATTCGTCTCCATCGCGACCGGCGGCAGGCCCGACCCGCCCGCCCCCGCGACATAATTCATCTTCAGCACATTCTGCGGAGCCGCGCTCACCGCCGCCACCAGCTCCCCATCCATTCCAGCCAGCAACCGTCCACGATCCATCCCGCCATTACCCGAATCGCCGTCGGTCGCATACCGTATCTCGCAAACCATCGTCACCAGCGGCAGCGCCGCCCTGCGCATCCACGCTAAGCCCCGTCCAGTGCAGGCAAAACACATCCACTGGCTGATATGCAGAAGCCAGCTCGTTCTCCTCCACCAGCACGCCAGGCCGCGTCACCCCGCGCAGCACCATCGTCCGCGCCGGATTCACTCCTGCCAGCCTGTCCCGCAACGTGACATAAAACGTATCTCTAGCATTCTGCATCGATATGTAACCTTTCCAGTAACAAATCGCACGCCTAAACCACCAAAGCCATCGGCTCTCGCAGCACCAACCGATAAACATAAGGCGCACCACCAACCTCCGACTCCGTAGCCGACTCCACCTCCATCAGCACACCATCGATCAACACACCAAACGCCATCGCAAACAACACGCTGGCTGCCGAATACCCCAAAGATCCTACCAACGCATTCACCGCCGTAGCCGAAACCATCAACTCACTCTTCGCCGCCTTGCCCTCCGCCGTCGTAGCCCGAGCCTTCCGGAACACCACCGGCGCCAACTCCACATCCTGAAACTCCGGCACCGCCAACCCCAACTGCTCCGTCGCATCTCCTGGAGTAGCCGGAGCCGGCATCCGCAGCAACACCGCCCGCCCTCCAGCACACCGCAACAAAACATCCGCCGCCCGCTGCGCCACTATCGACGCATTTCGCAAATCCGCCATCGTCACCCCAGCCTCTCTGCCACATAAGGCTTCAGCAACATCTGCACCTGCGGATCGATCAGCGACCCGCTGAAGTACTGCATCTGCATCGTGTCCATCTTGCTCGACTTCACATTCATCCCCGGTGTCGCCTGCGCGTTCTTCACAATCTGCACACACGCCACCTTCACCGCATCCGGAACCGTCACCACCCCCGACGTATAGGTCACCTCAACCTCGTTGTAGTCCAGCCCCAGAAAGTTCACCGGAAACGTCAACTCCGCCGTCGTCTGATTCACATCCACCGTCGTCACATCCAGCGCACTCCAGCTTCCCGGCACACCGAACGCCATCGCAATCTGCTCGCGAAACGGATCCGGCAACTCCCCTCGCCGCGGCGTCCCATGCCGAACCTGCACACCCACCAACGCCGAAGCCGCCCCTACAGCCGCAGCCAGCGGACGATAGCTAAGCCGAACCGTCTGCGCTCCTGCCGTCAACCGCATCCGTTCCACATACTGCGTCACCAGCAGACTCGGCCGCCGGCAATAAGCCTCCACCAGCGCAGAAGCCATCGTCACCCAGTCATCCGTAGTCTCTGCCGTCAGCCCATACTGCACATACTCCGTCGGCAACAAATACCCCATCGCAATCCCTCCTCGCAAAAAGCAACAGGGACCGGCACAAATATCACCGGCCCCTGTTGAACATGCAACAAATCGGAAGCCTTCGCTTCCAGAGCATCTTACTTGCCCCAGCAGCCAAAGCCCCTCAACGACTAGCGATCCACCAGCACCTGGTAGTGCGCATAGTTCGCACCCTTCACCACAACGCCGCCAAACTTCACAACCACATACTGCGAAGCCAGCGAACCCGGAACGCCAAGCTGGAAGATCCTCGGATTCGGATCGCTCAACCAGTGATACTCAATCAGGTCTTCAGTAACGATGTAAGCCGGAAGCACAGCCGAACCAGAACCAGGAGTTCCGGTATAGCTCAGCGTCCACTCAGGAATCAGCGGAATATCGCCAGCCTGTGTCGAAAGCGTCTTCACCGTAAGTCCAGCCGCAATCTCCTTCGTATTCAGCACAACGTTGAACTCGGTCTTCATCTCGCGATCGATCAGATCCAGCAGAACCGGATTCGCATAGATCGCCGTAGGACGAACACCAAACGAGCTGTTCGAAACCATCTGCGCAATCGTCGACTTGAAGCCATCGACAATGCTTTCGCTCGTGCCGATCGTAACGCTATTACCGCCCGCGGCAATCTGCCCGGCCGCACCAAAATACTGTGCAGTCGTAGGCGAACTCAGGCTCGTGTCGGTGCCATTCCACAACGCAACATCATGCGTGCGCAGAACGCCATCAACAGTGTCGGCAAGGTCCTTCGCCTGCAGATAAGCAAACTGGCTCTGCTGCTTGCCCAGCTCCATATCGAACAGGTTGTAGTTGATCTGCGCAACCAGCGCCTTCAACGGAACACTGCGCTCAACCCGGGTCGGACTGACCAGCGGCGCAACAATATTGCGCGGATCCACAAACCCTGCCGAAGCCGCAGGCGAAGGAATCGCCGTCTCCTCAAAGTACCGTGAAGGATGGCCGGTAGCCGGAACCTGCTTGATTCTCCGTCCGAAGATCCCCCGGCGCTGCACCAGGTCCAGAATCTCTGTCTGATACAGCGGAACTTCAATCGCGCCAGGCCCAATGTAATCGGCCGCGCCATGAATATCCGTAAACTTCGCGTTCATCTTTCTCCCTTTCAAAACAAAAAAGGCGCAGCCTCAGCCACGCCCATCTAAAAAAACCGGCGCCGAAGGCGCGTCAGCCTCGATGGCAGATCGCGCCATCCGCGCAGGACGTACTTGCCGGTTGCCTGTTCTTCGGTCCCTTTAACCCAGCAAACCAGCCCGCATCAACTGAGCCTTCACCGCGATCCTCTGCTCCATGCTCAGGCTCACAAGCGCAGCATCCACAGCACCGGCCTCCATCGAATCCACCGTCACACCCTGCTTCGCCAGTAGATTAGCCATGCAACCGGCAGAGTCTTCCGCCCATGTGTAACCAAAACAGGCACAGAAGCAGCCGCAGCCTTCAACTCGGCAATCTGAGCCTCCGCCGCAGCCAGCTTCTCCTCCAGCTCCGCCTCTCGACGTCCTTCGACAGTGGCCACAATCCTGCCGATCGAAGCCTCGGCATCCAGCGCAAAATCACTCTGCCGCTGTGCCAGCCGTTCGACGGCCTGCTCCAGCAAACCCGCCGCCGCAGCCAGACGTTCCACCGTGCTTCCCAGCTCATCCTTCATCTCCATCTCCATGCTCTCCTCGTCTTTCCTCGTTATTAGTTCACGAGCCGAATCTCACTAGGCCGCAGCCGGAGCGGACTCTGCACATTCAGAATCGCAACCACAGCCGAAACCACACTCTCGATATATGAGGCGTCAGCGGTAATCCCGGCCTTCGCCAGCAGCGCAGTCACCGACTGCTCCGTCAGCAGCATCACCTCCGCCAGCTTCTGCGCCCCGGTGCCGCTCTGCACCCCCGAAGCCGCATACTTCTGCTCCACCAGCAACACCGCCGTCTGAATCAACGTCGTCGCATCGGCGACCTCATTCGCAACCGGAGCCGCCGCCGGAAACAGAAAGTCCCACCAGCTTCTCCACTGGAACCGCATACTCCACCGCCCACTTCAACCCCTTGGCAAACCCCTTACCAATCGTCTCCATCACACTCGTAAAACTCATCTATCTCCATTTCTTTTGAATTGCAGTCGCTCTCCGGCGCCGAAGCGCGTCAGCCTCGATGGCAGATCGCGCCGTCCGCGCAGGACGCACTTGTCGTGATCTGTCCTTCAATCAGCAGATCTACCGAGCCAAAGCCGCCCGCCGCCCCGCCACCGGCCGCTTCACTCGAAAGCTCGTACTCCGGTAAGCCGCCTTCTCCCGAAGCAGAATCGCCGCCCCAGTAAAAGTTGCTCGAGTCAAAGTCCAGACCTGCGCCCGCATATCCGCCACATGCGCATCCGCCAGCTCATAGCTCATCCCCATCGCACCTTCTATCCCCACCTGGAACTGATCTTCGCCTCCATCTCCGGAAAATCCCGAGCAAACAGATACCCCGCCACCGTCAGCTTCTGTCCGTCGATCTCAGCAGCGGTAATAATGCCGCACTTCTGCCGCGCATCATGCCCATCCCATCCCGCCTTGTAGTCGACAGCCATCCCCATCAGGCTCGGCAACGCAGCCTCGGCAGCCTCTCGCGTCAGCACCACCCGATGCCCCCGCGCTCCACTCGGAGCCTTGTCACTGGCCACATCCACCAGCGTCAGCACGCCTTCAAACGGCAACCGGTTCGGATGCCCATGCACCACCGGAAACTCCACCGCCATCGCCCGCATCTCCAGTCCTGCCGCGCTGCTGCGAGCCCAAGCCCTTCACGTCCTGCAGCCAGGCCAAAACTCCGCCGATGAAGCCCATCCGCATGTCCCATTGCACCTCCTCTATTTTGTGAAACCCATCCAACGTCTGCGCCTTTGCTTTTGCTCGTTGCCACCCAACCCAGCCCCGTCATCCTCAGCGAAGTTGCCTCACGGCTCGAGGCAAAGTCGAAGGACCTGCGGTTGTCGTTGCTGTTGCCCGCCTCTTCCGACAAGCCCTTCTTACTCCTCCTCCTGCCGAATCATCTTCTCGATCAGCTTTCCCACCGCGCTCTTCCCCCGCCGCTTCTTCTCCACGGGTGCTCTCGCCTTTATCCAGTCCACCCAGAGAGGTCAGCAACTTCGCATGTGCGATGCTCCCCTTCTTGGCTTCCTCGACAAACGATCCACGATCTCCGGCAACGCCTCCGCCACCCTCGCCCGTGTAAACGTCCTGCAGTGTTTCGGCCTGGGAGCCCCGCCCCACCCCTGGTCTCCTCCGTCTGGCCCCACCATCTCCATCCAGGCCTTCCCGAACAAACCGGCCTGCCACCCGCTTCCGCTCCATCCGTCTCTCCTCCCAAAAGCAAACGGGAGAGCAGCCTCTAGGCGCTCTCCCGTCTCACTTCTTTACTACTATTCCAGAATAACAGCGTGACCATAACTAAAATGCCACTTTCGCAAAAGTTTTATTTGCAACCGAATCAGTTACTTACATTAGAAACCTCTCATTCGCCCTCTTGACATGCGATTTTCCGGCGATATTCGCTGAAAACTTTTTTTCGGAAACGCCAAAAGCCAACGGGAGAGCGGCGATTCGCCACTCTCCCGTTTTAATCTTTGCTACCTTTTCCAGGAAACCAGTTGGCAGAACGAACGCGCCAACGTGAAGACAGAGAAGAACTGCAAGTAAAACAAGTAACGTTTTGCTAAAGAATAGTTCCAGCCTCTCGACCAGCCTTCGAAGGTTCCAGCAGCTTCCGCTCCAGAAAGATCTCCGTCAGCTCATCCAACGCATTCCCATACCGGCGGTGCACTGTTCGCAGGGGAAGTTGCAGCAGGCTTGCCGTCTCCTCCAGCGTAAACTCCTGCAGGGCAATCCGCCGTATCAAGTGTTGGTCCCTCGTCCAGCATTTCACGCAGCGTCTCCACATCGTGCACAAAGATCACCACGTCGTCGAAGCCCTGAACGCGAGTAGTTCGTCACGTTGCCACGAAACATCTCCCGTCCCAGCAACGACGGCGCTCTCCCTGCCTCCATCGACAACCGCACATACCGCCGCAGCAGCCCCTCCGTATACTTCCGGTAGAACGCCACCTCAGGAGCTGTACGTTTCTGCTCCGCAACTTCAGCGCAGCATCTCAGCCGTCTTAGCCGAAGCGAAACCAGCAGAAGCGGAACCAGGAGAAAGCGAACCGTGAGCCGTAGCCCACACCACCGGCAATATCACCAGGGCTGCACTCATCGCGCACCTCCAGCAACACCCGCCGCCGCCGTACATCCCACGGTCCGCGTCACAACCCGTCGTAACCCGCGTCCAAGCCGTCTCCGGCCTCCCGCATGCTTCCCTCGCGGCGCCGGAAACTCAGCCAGTCGCCCGTCGCATCCCCGGCAGTACACACCTTCAACCATGGCCCCACGGAGCCAAAGACTCCGCATCCTTCACATACCTTCAAATCAACACGCAAGTAGTTCACTTAGTCCCTTTCAAGGCGTACTTCTCCCCCGATGAGCCTCGATATTTTTCAGCGTTCGAGCGGGCTCACCCAGGTTGTTAGGAAAACCATCGCCATGTCCGCAGAGGCTCTGTTGGCCCTGTCGGTCAAGCGGCGGCATTCATCTGTCGTTGCAGTGCAGCGTAGTACCTTGGGAAAAATCCATCCACCTTGCATCTACCCACCCACGGCTTCAGAGGCAGTCGAGTGTTATCGTCCTTCATCAGGTTTTGTAACTCCTGCTTTTCTTAGGTTCCGAAATGGGAAAGTCTCAAGGTTATAGCTTTAGACAAAATTCATGTCAACTCAAATCTTTCCTCAGGCAACGAAACGCCTCAAATCACCATCTATCACCATCTTGTTACACAAATCTTATTGCATAAAGCAAAGTATTCTCCGTATCTTCGCCTTGTCGAATGATATGGTTCGCCAAGGCAAACCCTCTCCAACGAAATTCCTATCACGATGAACTTTCAAGACCTGCACGAACTCGTCCGCGTCGAACTCGTTCGCCGCATCGAAAGCGGAACCCTCACCGGCAGCCGCATCGCGCAACAAGCTGGTTTTCAACAGGCCCATATCTCAAACTTCCTCAACCGAAAACGCGCCCTCTCCCTCGAGGGCCTCGACCGCGTCCTCGCCTCCCAAAACCTCACCATCGACCAGATCCTCCCACTCGACATCGCCGCCGCGCAATCCCCTGTTCAAACCAGTGATCCCATCGAAATCGTTCCCGTCGTCTCCCCTTCCGCCGCCATGGACGAAGCCCGCGTCTCTCCTGCGTCCATCATCGAAACCATCCAGGTCTCCGCCTCCCGCCTACACGACAACCGTGCCCGCCCCTCCACCAAACACGCCTACTGGCAGCGTTTCCTCGCCATCCGGGCCGACACCCAGCAGGCCGCTGCCATGGAGCCCCTCGTCTCTCCCGGAGCCATCGCCGTCCTCGACCGCCACTACAACTCCCTCGCCCCCTACCGCGCACACCAACCCACTCTTTACGCCGTCCGCTGCGGCGCCGCTCTCCTCCTCCGCTTCGTCGACTTCGACGAAGGCCGTCTCATCCTCCGCCCCTACTCCCGCGACTTCCCCGTCCAGCTCCTTCCCCTCGCCACCCATGAAACCCCAGCCGACTACATCGTAGGCCGCGTCTGCCTCGTCTTCTCCGAACTCTAAAATCAACCACCCCGTTAGCTTGTAACAACAACAGTTGCTTTTTCTTACCTAACCCAGCCAAAACCGACCGGGTGCCCCATCCTTCGCGCATTTTGCGAAGGGTGGGATGAAGAGCGCCCAACAAGCCTCCAAGCATTTGCATTTGCATTTGCATTTGCAGTTGCAGTTGCAGTTGCAGTTGCCGTTGCTTCTCTTTCCGTCATCCCCGTAGGGGATCTCCTGTTGCACTTTGCCTTTGTCTATTACCCATCAAACCAGCGCCCGCCACCCTCACTCATAAAACACCATCCACAATCCCCAAAGCGCCAACAATGCGAGCAACAGCGCAACGGTAATACTCAACGGCCACTTCGCTGTCGCACAAATTTCTCTTGGCTCCGCTCGTCCTAGCGATTACCCTCTGTATCGGTATGCACAAACACCTCACGGCCCTATTTCTCCTCTGCATCTCTTTCACTGCCCTGGCAAGCGACTCGAACGAACACTGGCTCGAAGTCCAGAGTCCCCACTTTGTCGTCCTCACCGACACCAACGAAAAACAGGCTCGCCGCATCGCCGGCCAGTTTGAGCATATGCGCGCAGTCTTCCATCTGATCATGCCCCATGCGTCCGATGACGCCGGCGCACCCATCATCGTCGTCGCCCTCAAAGACAAAAAGGGATTTCAATCTCTCGAGCCCGCCGCCTATCTCGCCAAAAACCAGCTCGACCTCGCCGGACTCTTCGTCAGCAGCCCCGACAAGAACTACATCCTCCTGCGGCTCGATGCCCAGGGCGAGAACCCCTTCAGCACCGTCTACCACGAGTACACGCACTACATGATGCGCAAAGCCACCTGGATCCCGCTCTGGTTCAACGAAGGTCTCGCCGAGTTCTACCAGAACACTGAGATTCGCGACAAAGATGTGGTCCTCGGTCAACCCAGCCAGGACGACATCCTCTACCTCCGGCAGAATCGCTTGCTTCCACTCACCACGCTCCTCGCAGTCGACCACAGCTCTCCCTACTACCACGATGAGCAGAAAGGCTCAGTCTTCTACGCCGAATCCTGGGCGCTCACCCACTACCTCGAAGTCAACGACTTCCAGAAGAAGACGCATCTCCTCACTGACTATGTTCAGTTCCTCATCAAGGGCGAAGATTCCGTCACCGCCGCGCAACACGCCTTCGGCGACCTCAAACGGCTTCAGGAGTCGCTCGATAACTACGTGCAACAGTCTTCATTCACCATGTTCAAGATGAACGCTGCCGTTCCAATCGATGCCGCAACCTTCGGTGTCCGGCCTGTCTCAAACCCTGAAGCTGACGCCGTTCGCGCCGACGTTCTCGTCTACGACGATCGCGCGAAGGAAGCGCAGGCCCTTCTCGAAACCACCTTGCGCGACGATCCCAACAGCGCCCTCGCCCACGAAACCATGGGTTTCCTGAAGTTCCGCGAACAAGACATCCCTGCCGCGAGAAAGTGGTACAGCGAAGCCGTCCAGCTTGACTCGCACAGCTATCTTGCCCACTACTACTTCGCCGTCATGACTCTCCAGAGCGGTGACAGAAGCCACGACGCTGAGATCGAATCCAGCTTCCGCACCTCCATCAAGCTCAATCCGTCGTTCGCCCCCTCCTACGACGCACTCGCCAACTACTATGCCTCGCGTGACCAGAAGCTCGACGAAGTTCATATGCTTAACATCCAGGCCATAGGGCTCGATCCCGCAAACGTCTACTACCGTCTCAACGCAGCCAACATCCTTAGCCAGCAGAGACAGTACATCAGCGCGATCAGTGTTCTAAAGGCCGCGCTCCCCGTAGCCAAAACTCAGACTGAGACCGACATGGTGCAGTCTCGCATCCATAGTCTCGAGCAATTCCAGGCCGCGCTCGAGCGCAGCGGAACCCAATCCGACACTCAGTCCGCCGTCACCACCTCGCAAACCTCAAGCCAGACCGAAGCCGCACTACCCGATGCAAAGAAGACGACAGTCTTCCAGCGAGTCAATGGCCAACTCATCGGCATGACCGAAGACGCGCCGAACTACCCCACCGGTGACGCCACCGGACCCCAGCACACCATCAAAGGTGTTCTCACCCACATCCGTTGCTCGTACCCAAACGTTCTCGCTCTCAGCATGGATCAGGCCGGAAAAACTCTCACCCTCTACAGCAACAACTATTACAAAGTCGTCTTCACCACCGCCAACTACGAACCCCAGGGTGACATTAAACCCTGCACTGAGATTGAAGGCATGAAGGCCACCGTCAAATATGCTGAAGTCACCGACAAAGTCGTCGCCGGCCAAATCCTCTCCATCGAACTCAGTAAATAACGCAGCCGCCGCGCTCACGCATCCAGTGCAAGCTACTTGTTTTTATTTGGCTACCACCACCCTTCCTGGCGAGAACATCGTGTACCCTGATTCCGCGAGGAACCCATGCGCTTCGAATCGCTCGTACTCGTAACTCTCTTGGCCGCAACAGCGGTATCTCCCGCGGCAACCCTCCGTCCCACACTTACCGGCACCGTCGTCGACGCGAACGGCAAGCCTCTGCCCCAAGCCACCGTGCTCGTCTACTACGCCGGTGTAAAAACGGGTTACAGCGTCTACTGTCCAACTTGCTATGCAGATTGCGGCAAGAGAGTACTCACCGACTCGAAGGGAAGATTTCAAATCAAAGATCTTGCTCCCGATCTATGGTTTGAACTCCTCGCAGTCAGCGACGGCTACATCCCCCATTTCACAAAAAAAGTTGATCCCGTTACGGCAGCCGATGTGCCGATAACCTTGAAGGTCAAACCGGTCGCCACCGACCTCAGCGGAGTTGTCCGGGGCCGCGTCGTCGACGACACAGGCTCTCCGATTGCCAATGCAGTCGTCAATCCGGTAGGCCTCATCATCGGAGGCAACGGCAACAGCGGGTATGGCACCATCCCCGGTCTCGACCCCATCGCGGTAACGAACAAGAACGGTGAGTTCGAGATCGCCTACGCCAAGCCCACTCCGAAGATGTTACTCAACATCGAAGCTCGCGCAATGGCGCCGAAGTTTATCGTGATGGAAACCGGCTCCGAGCGTCATTCCGTCGTTCTCTCCGAAGGCGCTTCAATCACCGGCCGCCTCATGGCAAACGGAAAGCCAGTCGCGAACGCCGAAATCGGTGTCATACCCAAAAATCGAGCAATGTACGGTGCCGACAATCTCGCCATCACCGGAGATCCCTACGACGAGACACGCATTGGAACCAGACCGAACGGCACCTTCACCATCACCAATCTGCCAGAACCCGTGGACTGGTACGTCTACCCGAAGATGGCCTCCATATCCCAGCAGGGAGCAGCAAACCCCGTCGAAGTCCAACTCACCCGCGACAATCAGTACGTCAAGGCCGGAGACATCCTCATCCAACCTGGTCATCGCCTCACTGGAACGGTTCTTCTCAGCGACAACAAACCAATCCCCGACGGAATGCGCATCACCATCAGCTCCGAGAAGGTCTGGGATTCACAGACAACCACACTCACCAGCGACGGCCACTTTGAATTCGCAAACCTGCCCGTCGGCAGCTACGCCATATCGCCAGCAGTAAAGGGCTATCACGTCAAAGGAACGCGCAATCGGCCCTTCAACCTTCCAGTGTCGATTGACCACGATCTCTATGGTTTCACGATAACGGTCTATCCAGGCCCCTATAACCCAAACGACCTGCCCAACTAACCGCAGAAGTGGTAGCTTGACAACAATGAACCTCAGAATCGCTGCCGTCCGTTCCGGCTCAGAACCCGTCCGCAAGCTCCGCGTAAGCACCTTCGCCCGTATCCTCGAGCAACCCCTCACCTGCCCCCGGTGCGACACCACCTACAACCTCGCCGTCGACTGGGACCAATCCAATGACCGCTGGTTCTCTGAAACCTCGCGCCCTCTCATTACCCTCCTCAAAAAGGCGATCATGATGGGTCACAGCACCAATCACCGCGTCACCCACTTCGAAACCGAAGGCGTCATCGTCGAGAGCATCACCTCACCTCAACCCTGACTTGCCTGCAACCCACCGGCGCGCACACACTCTGTTTTATCTTGCGAGACCAGCCCGCACGAGATACCCTCTCACCGAATGACTTCCTAACCAATCATGCGACAGCTCTGGCGTAGCGCCGCCAATCTTCTCTGGCAGCATCCGATTCTTTGGTTGCCTCTTCTCTTTGCCGACCTCTTGGCCTTCTGTCTGGGACGGGTCCAAAAACTTCTGGCTTACGCAATCGCCCTTCGGTCTCTACAGGAGCACTCCGTCCTCGGAAACACACCTTATATCAACGTCCAGCGCGGCACATCGCAGGTATGGCCGCAGCTCCTCATCTCGTCCTCCGGCCTGCTCATACAATTTCTCAGTGTCTGTCTCTACACCGCAGCATTCATCATCACTGCAAATCTCGTACGCCTATTCCTTCAAAACCTGAGTCCGAACCTCTGGTCCGCCGTTAAATCAGCAAAGCTGCGCCTTCCCGCTATTTTTTCTCTCTCTCTCAAGCTGTTCGTATTGTCCTTCGTCATCGCCCTCTTCATCACAACGCCACTCTTATTTTTCAGAAGCCATCTAGGGAGCATCGTTGCGACGCCATACTTTCCCTACGGCTTCACCCTGCTGATCTCCCTCTGCGTCGCCTGGATCATCACTCCCGCAGCCATCACGCTCTTGCGCTCTCCGAATTTCAAGCCCATCACTTCAAAAACCATAATGCGGGGAATTGGCTCTTCCATCTCGACGGTCATCGCTTCGACAACGTTCGCCCTCGTAGCCCAAATCGCCCAGAGATCGCTACTCAGCAACTCCGCCCAGATGCCACCCATTGCCATTCAAGCGATCCATGCAATCGCGTCGCTCCTGACCACCGTTCCGTACATCTTTCTCTTCATCGTCCTGGCAGTCCTCGCAACCAGCGACGTAGACGATGCGAAGCTCCAGACTCCCAACCTGGCATAGCCTGCTCTTCGTCGCCACATCCACCTGCAAACGCACGAGCACCCCCATCGCGCTCTTTTGCGACGCGTGGGAACCTGCACCCTCACCGCTGCGACAAGCCGCAACGATGGCTGCGTTCAGATTTTGCCAGGCATCTCGCCCAGGCGAGGCAAAGGACGAGGCAAAGGACGAGGCAAACGAGGAGCGACCCGCAGATTAAAACAGATCAAAAGGGGGTGCTCCCTCGGGAACAGCGGCTAAGCTACGGCCAGTTCAGTCGCGGTTGCGACAACGCTCTGCACTGGACGCTTCCAATCACCCAGCGAGCGGCTTAGCAACGCCGACGCACAGCCTTCCCCACAAAGAACGATGATGTCGCTGTTCAACGCAAGATCCCAATCCCAAGGCATAAACGTAATTCCATTCTGTGTAATCCGGGCCAGTACCCAATGATTCGTCGTCTTCTTCTGGACTCCGCAAACGCAGGTAAAAAGTGTCACTGCTGCCATATCGTTTCTCCTTTCTCTCTCCGTCAACCTCCGGAGGTGTGTGCTACGTTTTGCATAGTTGCACGTAGAGGACCATCCAACGGCAGAAACCGCACTTTCCTTTGTTTTCAGCAACAATTCCCCTCGTCCCGCCTCTCGAAAATGCCATTTTCCCCAAATAAAACCCGCCAAAATGTGAAAAAGTTTTCCTATTTCCCCATCATCCCCTTACCTCTGGAAATCCCGAAAATTAGTCCTCGTCAACCCGCCCGCTTTCGCTGTCTCATCGCCAACGGCGCCGTCCCTTGGAATCCCGCTGTACAAGCGCCTTAGAAGTCCTTTAGAAGCGGCTTAGAATCGCACCAGGCGCGCCCAAGACGCGCAAGCGCACTCCCCCACCCGCCCAAATCAGCTCTTCCACCCCACGAAGCCTTCGTTTACCCTCTGGAAGTCATGTGCAAGCACCTCATGGCGCTGTTTCTCGTCTGCACCACACTTCCTGCCCTCGCGAGCGAGCCGAACGAGCACTGGCTCGAAGTTCAGAGCCCACACTTCGTTGTCCTCACCGACTCCAACGAAAAACAGGCCCGCCGCATCGCCGGTCAGTTTGAGCAGATGCGTTCTGTCTTCCACCTGATCATGCCCAACGCCGCCGACACCGGCTCCCCCATCACAGTCCTCGCCCTCAAAGACAAGCCTGGATTCCAGGCTCTTGAACCCGAGGCGTATCTGGCCAAGGGCCAACTCGACCTCGCCGGCCTCTTTATCCGCGCACCCGACAAGAACTACATCCTCCTCCGCCTCGACGCCCAGGGCGAGCATCCCTTCGCAATCGTCTACCACGAGTACACCCACCTCATGCTCAGCAAAGACACCTGGCTGCCCCTCTGGTTTAACGAAGGCCTCGCCCAGTTCTACGAAAACACCGACATCCGCGACAAAGATGTGCTTCTTGGCCAACCCAGTCAGCACGCCATCCTCAGCCTCCGCCAGCAACGCCTGCTTCCTCTCACAACTCTCCTCGCAGTCGACCACACCTCGCCCTACTATCACGAGGAGCAGAAGGGCTCAATCTTCTACGCCGAATCCTGGGCGCTCACCCACTTCATCGAAGTCAGCGATCGTCAGAAAAATACCCATCGCCTCACCGACTACGCCAGGCTCCTCATTAACGGCGAAGACCCCGTCACCGCTGCTCAACACGCCTTCGGTGATCTCAACCAGCTTCAGGGTGACCTCGAAGCCTACGTGCAACAACGCATGTTCAACTCTTTCAAAATGAACTCCGGGTTTACTGCTGATGTTGCGTCGTTCCAGGCTCGCCCCGTCTCCATCCCCGAAGCCGATGCCGTTCGTGCTGATGTTCTCGTCTACGATCACCGCACGAGCGAAGCCGAGGCCCTCCTCGAAACCTCTCTGCGCGACGATCCCAACAACGCCCTGGCGCACGAGACCATGGGTTTCCTCAAGTTTCGCGAACGCGACATCCCCGCCGCGAAGAAGTGGTACAGCGAAGCCGTGCAGCTCGACTCGCACAGCTACCTCGCCCACTACTACTTCGCAGCCATGACCCTCCAAAGCGGCGACAGAGATCACGATGCCGCGGTCGAATCCAGCCTCCTCACCTCCATCAAGCTGAATCCGGCCTTCGCCCCCTCCTATGACACGCTCGCCATGTTCTACGCCACACACGCCCACAAGTTCGACGAAGCCCATATGCTCAACCTGAAGGCGATCCAGATCGCACCCGAAAACCTCGCCTATCGCCTCAATGCCGCGAATGTACTCACCCAGCAGGGACAGTACCTCAGCGCAATCGGCGTTCTGAAGCTCGCCGCCGGCATAACCAAAAATCAGGTGGAGGACGAGATGGTACAGAGCCGCATCAGGGAAGTCGAGCGGCTCAACGTAACCATCGGCGACGCAACCCTCGGCGACGCAAGCTGATCGGCACGAAAGAAGAGACCCCCACCTACCCGGCCGGCGACTCGAAGGGTCCGCAACACACGATCAATGGCATCCTGCGCGACATCCGGTGCTCGTATCCCAACGTCCTCGCGCTCACGGTGGACCAGTCAGGCAAAAAAACCGCGCTCTACAGCAACAACTTCTACAAAGTCATCTTCACTACCGCCAACTACGAGCCCCGCGGCGATATAAGGCCCTGCGACGGCATCGAAGACATGAAGGCCACCGTGAAATACGCTGAAGTCACCGACAAAAACGTCGCCGGCCAGATCCTCTCCATCGAACTCAGCAAGTAGCTCTCGGCCAACCGTCCGCCGTCTGCCCCATCCCTCTCAAACAGAACCGGCTCCCCGTCCCAACGCGCCGGAGAGAAACATACTAGCCAGATACACGCGCAGTGAAATCCAAAATAACAATAGACACAACTCGCAGCCCGCCTTGACACTCTAACTAAAAGATAAAGGAGGGATTATGTCCCTATGCAAGTGGCTCGCTTTCCCGGTTCTTATTGTTGCTCTTGTAAGTAGTGTCTCCGTTGCACCCGCTCAGGTCTCCATCAACATTGGCGTGGCGCCAGTATGTCCGTACGGGTACTTTGACTACCCGCCGTATTACTGCGCTCCCTACGGCTACTATGGACCCGATTGGTTCGCCGGCGGGATCTTCATCGGAGCCGGCCCCTGGTATCACGGATCTCACGGCTTCTACGGCCACGTCGATAACCGCTACGACCCTCGTCACGGTTACGCAGGACCGATGCCCGAACGCGGCGCACAGCCGTTCAACCACTTTCAGCCCAACGAGGCCCGCGATGGGCAAGGCCACGCAGGCCCCGCAAACCACTCTCCGGCACCTGAACACAGCGCCGGATATCAGGGTAGCCACGCCCCCAGCGGCGGCGGTGGCCACTCCAGCAGCGGCGGCCATCCTCACTAGAGTGCCGTTCGATTGAGAGGAATTGAGAGGAACAGAAGGCCCGCTTTCGTCGAGCGGGCCTTTCTGCGCCAGCTGAAAGATCGATCCTCCTGCGCCAGCGATCGCCCAGATCGGCAATCCCGGGCACGCCATCTCCGAAACCACTCTTACTTATTTGTCTGTAAGTTCCCCACCGGGAGAAGGCGCCGGATTCGCACTCGAGATGGGCACACACGGCTTCGGCGCGGCTGTCTGTCCAGGCAGTACTGGCGGCCCAGCCGGTCGCATCTGCCCAGCAGGACATGGTTGCAGAAGCAGTGCCGGTCGCAGGTCCGTCGGCAGCGGAGGTGCCTCGACTGCACCCTTCAATTCCTCGTTGACCCTGGAACCCGGCCACGCATACGGAGCCACCCGGATCGGCCCGTAACCCATCACAGGAAATTTGGTCGGTACCAGAAAAGTCTTGTCCACCCTCACAAAAGCAGACTCCGGCATCTTGCCCAACAAGCGCTTGTCCGAAGACAACTGCACCACGTGCTCGCCCACCGACACGGTTAACGTCTTGTCGTCGAAGGCCTTCTTCTGTTCCACCGCGCCCGGAAACGGATCGTTCGAGACAACAGTCGTA
Source organism: uncultured Acidobacteriaceae bacterium (assembly GCA_963791735.1). Classification (GTDB taxonomy): domain Bacteria; phylum Acidobacteriota; class Terriglobia; order Terriglobales; family Acidobacteriaceae; genus Edaphobacter. The sequence continues at coordinate 1,180,706 of CAWBTR010000001.1, forward strand.
CCAATTCCCGGAACGTAAAAGTAAAGGTATTTCAGGTCCTTGATCTCGTAGTTCAGAGCCGCCTTGCCTGTCAGCCCGTCAACTGTGAGTATCCCGCGGCTGATCGAAACCGAAACTGTCTTTGGCGGCTTCACTTTCACTGCGTGCAGCTTCTTCCCGTTCTCGTCGTATCCAAGATTTTCCTTCGTCTGCATCACCGGCTTGCCCTTTAGCGTCGAACAGCGGATGTCCCTTCTTGTCGCGCTGCTGCTTCACCGGCGGATTGAACATGAGCTTGCCATCCGGATCCTGCTGCTGCTGTCCTTCTTCGTCAAGCATCGGCGTCGGCGGCAACACCACCAGCGTCGTCGGACCCGTGTACACCTGCTCTCCCTTCTTCCCCTTCACAGCCGGTGCCGTGAGGAGATTGGGCGGTTTCGCAGCACCGAGGTGAGGCTGGCAGAGTGGTTCGTGTATCGGAGGAAGCTACAGGCTGCGTCTCCTGTGCGCCCATTCGCCCATTCGATGTGAACACCAAAGCGAATCCCAGCAATCCCCCAAATAATCGCTCAAAAATATGGAGGGTGATCCGGTACTCGTCCGAGTCATTGCTCTTTCCTCCGTCTCTGCCGACCCCGGGTCTCCGCACTCAGCCCGCGGACATGGTCCCCAGAGTTCCAATCGCGAGGATATTCGCAACCAGTAATCCATCAGTAATATTTCTCCGTGCGCGCCTACAAGTGATAACTGTACGTGCACGGAAAATCGATGGATCCCCAGCCCCAACTAGTACACTTCTGTGGTATCCCTTCCGTCGCGCGGAAGATCAAGGCGACCGCTCGAGGCACCATAAGCACTGGATTTATTCCTGGGAGACCGCGCTCACACCCGCAACGCCAGCCTCTTCCCGATTACTTCGGAGCCTTCACCGGCATGCGCGCGTCATAGTCCGCCTGCATCTTCTTCAGCTTCAGCACGCCGTAGAGCACCGTGATCGCCATAATGATCACCAGAGCCCCGGAGAACTTCTTCTCGAGACCGAAATCGCCCAGGCGATTACAGACATAGCCCGCGAAGATCAGGCCGACGATGCCGATATTAATCGTCCAGTTCATGGCCTTCGACACAACGAAGTTGAGCGTACCGAAGCCGGAGAGTTGGTAAAGCATGAATGGCAGGATCGCCACGATAGGCAGCATCTCCGAGGCGCCAAGCGCGACGTCGATGGCCGTCGAGCCAGGAGCTCTGGCGTGGAGCAGCGTGCTATGCGCCAATTCATGGAACAGCGCCGGTATCGCACACAGGAAAGGCACCACGGCAAGCAGTTCTAGCACCAGCGACCCGCTCCACGTCCCAATCTGGGATGCAGCATCGGCGCCCGGACCCGTGGATTCTGCGCCGACGAACAGGCCGCCGATGATCGCGGAAGCACTGGAGAGCATCAGCAGTTCCACAGTGATCCCAAAGCTCTCCGGTTCGCCCGCCTTGATTAGCAGCAAGGCCATGAAACCAGGCAAATAGAACATCACCCTCACCAGTCTGGCCCACACGCGAGCGTCGCGTTCTGGCGGAAGTATCGGCAGCGGCAGTCCGTCGGTTCCGATTGTTGCTCTCTCTTTAGCCATTTAGGGATCCTGAAGTACGAGGGATTTGAACTCCGATTCCTGGCCTGCAGCTTTCAGCCCCGCAGCTCTCAGCCTTCAACTCGTCTATCTACGCTGCATGCCGACGAGCTTGAGCTGAACGGGGATAAGTGTCTCGAATCCTGACCGTCACGAGAACTCGTAAAAATACTAGTCACGCCAGCGCATCATTTTAGCTTGATGTGCTTCTGCCGGCCAAGCCCGCCACGACAACCCTCCCCTTGCTAAACTTGTAGATAATGCTCTCCAAGCTCTACGCGAAGTGGATGTACGCCTGGGAAACCGCGCTCACAACCCGCGACACAAACCGCATCGTCCGCCCCCTCGAATGGGGCTTCGACTGGCTCAAAGACTTCAGCCCCCTCGCCGCCGCTCATGCGCCCGCAGCCGGCGACGCGCCTGCGGCTGACGAATTTGCCCGCATGATCGCCGTCAACGCCGACATCGTCGCCCGCGCCGACCAGTTCTTCGGCTACCGCACCCCCACCGACTTCCGCCTCGAAGCCCGCCACCCCCAGCTCTTCCCCACCAACGTCCGCCCCGAAACCCTCCAGGAAGACGCCGAAATCCGCCGCCAGGCCGAAACCGGCGAACTCGAAACCGCCCAGTTCCTCCGCTTCACCTCACCCGTCCTCACCCGCTATCCCGAGAACGACACCGTCAACGCCCGCTGGTTCCCCGCCCATCCCGCCACCCAGCGCGAAGCCAAAGGGCATCCAGCAAAACCCAAACAGGCCATCATCGTCATGCCCCAGTGGAACGCCGACGCCTTCTCCCACAACGCCCTCTGCACCCTCTTCAACCGCTTCGGCATCTCCTGCCTCCGCCTGTCCAAGCCCTTCCACGACATCCGCCGCCCCGCCGAGCTCGAGCGCTCCGACTACGCCGTCAGCGCCAACGTAGGCCGCACCACCGAAGCCTGCCGCCAGGCCGTAGTCGACATCCGCAGCTGCCTCGACTGGCTGCAATCTCAAGGCTACGAGCAATTCGGCGTCCTCGGCACCTCGCTCGGCAGCTGCTACGCCTTCATCGCCGCCGCCTTCGACCCGCGCCTCCAGGTCTGCGCCTTCAACCATGCCTCCACCTGGTTCGGCGACGTCGTCTGGGCCGGCCAGAGCACCCGCCACATCAGGGCAGCCTTCGAAGACGCCGGCCTCACGCAAGATCAGGTCCGCGAAATCTTCTCCATCGTCAGCCCCATGTCATATATGGACCGCTTTGCCGCAAATTCCAGCCCCGCAACCCCCAGGCGCACTCTAGTCGTCCACGCCACCTACGACCTCACCTTTCCTCTCGAGTACTCCCTCGACGTCCTCAAAAACTTTGATCGCCTCAACATTAACTACGTCTCCAGGGTCCTCCCCTGCGGCCACTACACCACCGGCGAAACCCCCTACAAATACATCGACGGCTGGTACCTGGGCCACTTCATCTACAAAGAATTCAAACGCCTCGCCAGACAAACCCACTAACCACCCAAACTAAGCCACGCTGATCGGATGCTGACCGGGTGCCCCATCCTTCGGGCATTTGCGAAGGGTGGGATGTAAGCCGCCCGAATCGCCACAACGCCGTTGCCATTGCAGCTGCGGTCTTCTCCACCCGCCTTTGCAGTGCACAAAGCAACCACACTCCGAATGAGATCATAGCCCTCGTGCTCGGCCACCGCCGCTAAGATGTAGAATCTAAGGCGGCGGTTGGCCGGGACCTGGAGAAAATTAGAGAGATCAGGCCCTCGTAGGGAGGCCACTAACTACACGTCTGTCACGCTATAATAACCGTTCATCTTTATCATCACTTCGTGTGAAGTAATCCAGGCCCCAGGTTGAGTTAGCTCGACAAGGAATAGCTGGCCATATGATGACACGACCCGAAATCCAGAGCAGGTATTGCGACCGCTCAGTGAACTTACTGGTTAATGCGGACGAAAAACCTAGTGAGAAGCGCAAGATCGTTGGGCGGTATAAACATTTCCCTTGGCGTGGAGTTCGGCGGGTCTCTGCACGTTGGCGGCTTTCGGTGCTTGCCATTCTGCTGTGCGTTCTCAGTGGTCTCCCTGCCGCGGCGCAGCCGAATGCCAAGAACGTACTCATACTGCATAACTGGGCCAGTCTCCCTCAGTCATGGGGGTTGATGGAATCAACCGTACGGGCTCGTGTTCCGGGGCAAATCAACTTCTATACCGCGTCTGTCGAAAACCCGCGATTCGACGAGGAAGCTTATCGGGAGAGCTTGGCAGAGACTCTCAGCCGTGGGTACGCTGGGGTAAAGCTGGACCTTGTGGTTGCGGCTACCTATCAGGTGCTTCAATTCACGCTGCAATACCGTGACACGATGTTTCCGGGGGTGCCGGTCATTTTTACTGATGTTTCCCGCCAGGAAGAAGCGCAGAAAATGTGGCCTGACGTCACCGGTGTGATCATTCCTAATGGAATGGGGGAAACCATCGACCTCGCGCTTCGTCTTCAGCCAGATACAACCAAGGTCGCAGTCATCGCTGGCGTAACGCAATGGGACAAGTACTGGTTGTCCGTCGCACACTCCGAACTTCTTCGTCATCAGGACAAGGTGAGAGAGATAGACATCGTCGGGCCTGCAGACAGTCAGGTCATTGATCGAGTTGCTGAACTTCCTCCTCATACTGTGGTTTTGTTTCAGCTCAGGCCAGATGACCTGACTCAGCCGGCGTTCGAGCCGATCGATATCCTCGCTGCAGTCGCACAACGCGTGCCGACCTATTCCGCGTGGCCAGGCCTGGCTTTGAATCGTGGCGGGATTGGTGGATCGTACCGCGACTTGCCCAAAGAGGCTGTGATGAATGGGGAAATAGCCGCCCGGGTGCTGTTAGGAGAACGGCTGGAGAACATCCCCATTGCGCACGACTCCGGTCTTCAGGTCCAGGTGGATTGGCAGGCACTTCAGCACTGGCATATTCCGGAGTCGGCGCTTCCGCCCGGGGGCGTGATCCTGTACCGCAAGCCGACGTTATGGCAGCGGGAGCGAAACTACGTTATTACTGCCATTGCGGTGATTGCGGCTCTCTGCAGTTTGATTCTTGCACTATTGTGGCAACGAGCCCGAAAACGAAAGACAGAGGCTGTTCTTCGTGAGAGCGAGAAGCGGTTCCGGCTAATGGCTGATACGACGCCCTCTCTGATCTGGATGTGCGATTCGAAGGGCAAGGTCACATATTTAAACGACAGACGCATGACATTCACGGGCCCTGACCCGCACCCCGAGGCTAGATATGGCGATATATGGACAGCCTACGTCCATCCCGACGATGTGGACTGGGTGCAGAATGCATTTTGGCGGGCCTTGGAACGTCGCGAGAGTTTTTCCAAGGAATATCGCCTTCGCCGCTACGATGGAGTCTATCGTTGGATGTTCGACATTGCGTCGCCTAGAGTCAACGGAGACGGTTCATTCGCTGGATTTATCGGTTCGGGTACTGACATAACGGACCAGAAACTAGCCCAGGAGGCGCTCGAAAAGATCAGTGGGCGTTTGATCGAAGCGCAGGAAGAAGAGCGCAGCCGAATCGCGAGAGAACTGCACGACGATATTTGCCAAAAGCTTGCGATCCTGTCGATCGAGCTTGAGCAGGCAAATCGACGTCCAAACGAATCAGCCTCGGCCGCCAGCGTGCGCCTGAATGAAATTCGAGAACATTGTCTGGGGATTGCAAGCGACGTTCAATCGCTGTCCCACAAACTGCACTCATCGAAACTCGATTACCTCGGCGTTGTGGCCGCCGTCAGAGGATTCTGCAAGGAATTCGCCAAACAGCATGAAGTAAGCATCGAGTTTGCGGACTCGAATGTGCCAAGGGATTTGCCCCGAGACGTCTCCCTGTGCCTCTTCCGAGTCGCGCAGGAAGCACTGAATAACGCTGTAAAGTACAGCGGAGTGACCCAATTTGCAGTGGAACTAAGGGGTCGAGCGACCGAGGTTCAGCTTGAGGTGAGAGACGCGGGTGCTGGGTTCGACGTGGAAGATGTGAAGAACGGTCGCGGCCTGGGACTTATCAGCATGGAGGAAAGGGTACATCTGGTGCGCGGTCGGTTCTCCATCGAATCGCAGCCCGGAGCGGGAACCAAAATCGTCGCTGCCGTTCCGCTCATCCCTGCGATGGCAGTTCGGTCAGCAGGCACGGGCGATAACCAGACCGCGAAAGTGACGGAGGTCGCATGAGACGAACGCGCATTTTCGTGCGTGACAATACCGGCTCAGTAGGCAATTTGGAACTTTCGTTGAACCTACAGGCTTCCTGAGCATCACACCCGATACTGCTCGTCCGTAACCTGCTCCATCCAGTCCACAACCTTGCCGTCGAGCTTCTCCTGAACTGCAATATGCGTCATCCCAGTCGTTGGGGTAGCCCCATGCCAGTGCCGCTCGCCCGGCGAAAACCAAACCACATCTCCTGGACGAATCTCTTCCACCCGTCCCCCCTCCCGCTGAGCCCAGCCCAACCCGGACGTGACGATCAGGGTCTGACCGAGCGGGTGCGTATGCCAGGCCGTACGAGCGCCAGGCTCAAACGTAACGCTGGCCCCCTGGACGAACGCCGGCTCCGGTGCCTGAAAAAGCGGATCGATCCGCACCGTGCCACTGAACCAATCGGCTGAACCTCGAACAGAGGGTTGCGAACCGCAGCGTTTAATCTCCATCGCTACTCTCCCAATGCGCTACTCTCGGAGTATTGATACTCCCCGTATTGATACTCCCCGCTGATTAGACGCTACTCGATAAGTGATCCGTCGCGCGCGCGGCCCCCCTCTCCCTACTCCTCGTCGGAATTCTCAACCTCCATCCCCATCGCTATAAAACAAGCGCCATCAGAACCACGATAAAACCAACCCCAATCATCCACGTATGCATCCCGGAAACCCTCTGTCATTAACAAAACCGTCTCCGACTATAGCGACTACAGGTTAAAGATCAGTACAAAAGAGATCGAAGATGTTGGGTACCTTGGCGCGCTATTCCCAAAATGGCCCCACCCAGGCTCTCCCACATCCGAGGAAAAAATAAATCTCAAATAAATGGAAAATTTTTGGCAACCGCACAACGTGGTGTCTGCGGTCCACCATAACGACGCGTTCCACCACAAACTCACCATCAAAAAACCACCACCAAACACCCACGTTTCCCGAAACCCCCTTCAAAAACACGGCAAAACCCCCAATCCCCGCCCAGAGTCCTCCGCAGAAAAAAAACCCAAAAACAGTGACATAAAATAAAGTCATGCCCATTGACCTGAATGCCCCACTGGCCACTTCCGACCCCGAAATCGCCGCCCAGATCCAAAACGAAATCAAGCGCCAGCACGAAGGCCTCGAGATGATCGCCTCCGAAAACTTCGTCAGCCGCGCCGTCCTCGAAGCCGCAGGCACCGTATTCACCAACAAATACGCAGAGGGCTACCCCGGCAAGCGCTACTACGGCGGCTGCGAGTACGCCGACGTCGTCGAAGACCTGGCCAGAACCCGCGCCAAACAGCTCTTTAACGCCGAACACGCCAACGTCCAGCCCCACTCAGGCTCACAGGCCAACGCCGCCGCCTATATGACTCTCCTATCGCCCGGAGACTGCATCCTCGGCCTCGATCTGGCCCATGGCGGCCACCTCACCCACGGCCACAAATTGAATTTCTCAGGCAAACTCTACAGAATCGTCGGCTACCAGGTCCGCAAAGACACTGAAACCATTGACTATGACGAACTCGAAGCCATAGCGCAACGTGAGAAACCAAAAGTCATCGTAGGCGGCGGCAGCGCCTATCCACGCCAGTTCGACTTCGCCCGAATGCGCGCCATCGCCGACAAAGTCGGCGCCTACCTCATGATCGACATGGCCCACTTCGCCGGCCTCGTCGCCGGCGGAGTCCATCCGTCACCTGTTCCACACGCGCATGTAGTCACAACAACAACCCACAAAACCCTGCGCGGCCCGCGTGCCGGACTGATCCTCTGCCGTCAGGAGTTTGCCGCAGGCATTGATCGCAGCGTCTTCCCTGGTCAACAAGGCGGCCCGCTGATGCACATCATCGCGGCGAAGGCTGTGGCCTTCAAAGAGGCTCTGGCGCCGGAGTTTGCGAGCTATGCCCAACAGGTTGTAACCAACGCGAAGGTACTTGCAGAGGCGATCGCGAGCGAGGGTTATCGCATCGTCTCCGGCGGAACAGACACGCACGTATTGCTGATCGACGTATTTCAGAAGGGAATGCTGGGCTCCGACGCCGAGCACGCCCTGGGAGAGGCAGGAATTACGGTCAACAAAAACGCCATCCCATACGACACGAACCCTCCAATGAAACCCAGCGGCATTCGGGTCGGAACGCCGGCGCTGACGACGCGCGGGATGAAGGAGCCGGAGATGCGCGTCATTGCCGGGTGGATCGCGCAGGCGCTCGAGCACAGAGCGGACGCCGCGAAACTGCAGCAGATTCGCGGTCAGGTGCTCGAGATGGCGGAGAAGTTCCCGCTGTACGCTTGGCTGCGCAAGGAATAACCTCTGCAGGCGCATACTGAAAGACAATCGATAGTCCTATCGCGGTTTTTTTGTTTGCCGATGTTGGTGCATCGGCCATTGCCAATGAACAATCTGCGAGTATAGTTCTGGTTTGGAAGGCTGCGCCCTGAACTTTGTAGCGTGGCCCCGGCGACCTCCTCGCAGAAAGGAAAGCTACATGGCGATGACGATATTGACGTGGCTGATGGCTATTCCCCTGCTTGGCGTGGTGACGGGGTTGCGTTCAATGACCGCCATGGCTGTGCTTTGCTGGTTTGCCTACAAAGGCGATCTGTCGCTGGATGGAACCTGGGCCTCCTGGGCCGGGAAATTGGTAACTGCCGTCATCTTTACAGCTCTTGGCCTGTGCGAGCTTATCGCGGACAAGCCACAGAAGACGCCCAACCGGACTGCAGTGGCACCGCTGCTCGTGAGAGTGATCATGGGCGGACTGGTCGGCGCGATCGTGGCAGCAGGCCTGAATGGGTCGGAGTTCGAGGGAGTCATTCTAGGTGTGGGAGGCGCTCTAATAGGCGCATTTGGCGGGTTTTTGATTAGGCGAGAGATTGTCCTGCGGCTGGGTTGCAAGGACTGGCCGGTGGCCCTCATCGAAGACATCAGCGCCATCGTCTGTGCAGTGCTCGCGATGGGTGTGGTGACGGGATAGACACCCACTTCGATCTCCGAGCCAAATGCGCGGAGATCCGGACAAGAAACACACGCTATGCCGGTACTCTTTACGGACCGACTTCTTCTATCTGCAGCAGGCCCAATTGCTGGCCATCCGCTTCGAGGGCTATCACTCGCGTGGCGTCAATGGGAAAGTAGATGTAATTGTTCGACGTCTGCGTGGAAGCTGCGTTGAGACCGATCAGCGCAAGAACTTGCGTAGAACTGGTTTCTGTTCCGGTGAGGTTGACGCTGGAAGTTGGCGTCGCACCTTGGAGAGTGTAGTCGGTGGATCCAGTGAATGAGTTGGAAGCCACAGTGACTGGTCCAACGGAACTCCAGGGCGGGAATTTGCCATTCAAGTTTCCGAATCCAAAGCCCGACAGTGCATAATTGCCTGCGAACGTGGTCGAGGTGGCGGTCTGTTGGTAAGCCAGACCGGCATTGAGCTCGGATCCGTCGACGCCGATTTCCAACGCGTTGCCATTGCCGTCCAGGTAAAGCTGGAACCCGAAGTCTATGCCGGAAACCAGCGTGGGCGTAACGTTGACGAGAGTGACACGGCCGGTGGGATCAACCGTGTAGGTCCCGCCAGTAATGGTCACGCTGCCGTAGCTGCTCAGATCGTTCAGCGCGATATTTCCCGAAATAGTGCCGTTGCTATTGAGGACAAAGTCGGCGCCAATATGAACGACGCCAGCGCCATCTACTCCGTTACCTGTGAACACATACGTGGTATTGCCCGAATTGGCGGCAGTGAAGTTGCCGGTATGGGAGCCCTGACCCAAAGCCGTACCACCAAGATCGCCGCCGAGCGCATCCGCCTGAGACTCCACAAGTTGAATGCGATTTGCGCTGACGATGTATCCGGTCAGCACAATTCCCGGAAGGGTATTTGCGGGGAGATTAAGTGTGAACGTGAGCCGGCCGAAGGAGTCGGGAGCGGTGACCGCCGAACCCGAAGAGAAGAACAGCCCCTGCTCCACAGTACCGTTATCGTTGAAGTCGAATATGCTGTTCGTCGTCGAAATAGTAGTGCCGGAGATATTGAGGATGCCTCCCAGAGCCAATGCAGCTCCCGATGGGGATCCATCTGCTCCACCGACGTTGAAGGCATATCCGCCAGATAGGGCAGCAGCTGGAGTTGGGGTTTGGAGATCGATGGACCCACTGGCGGCCGCGAAGCTGTCGAATTCCGAGATCAGCACACGGGTGCTGGATACATGCGTTCCGCGAAAAGTCTCTATACCACTAACGCCGATGCTGGTATTACCCGTATTAATCGCAATCTGGATATTGTTGCCGGCGGTGGTTAGCGTAGAGCCGGAAGCTACGAGATTGTTTGTGTAGCCAATCGAGAAGTCCGAAAAGTCCTGTTCTCCAGCGGTGATGGCTCCGCCCTGCACAGTGAAGGCACCAACGACAAAGTAAGGACCGGTCGAGTCTTCGCCAGAGACGTGGTAGACATAGGTGCCATCAGCGAGAACGGGTGGCGGCGTGTTTGTAATCGCGATCGTGGCCGAGGCAAACTTCGTCGTGTCGGTAACGGAGGTTGCGGTCACGTTTACGCCCGGACTTGGAGGAGGAGTGGTAGGCGCAGTATAAGTAGTCGCGGTTCCGCTCGCGGTAGAGGTGGACGAGAAGCCGCCGCATGCGCTGACGCCGCACGTAACGGACCACGTAACGCCGGCATTCTTGCTGTCGTTAGTGACCACGGCGGTAATGTTCGCGGTTGTGCCTGCAACCAGCGTCGACGGAGGCGTGGGACTGAGGGTCACGGAGATGGCTGGGGACACTGCAGTGATGGTGATAATCGCAGAGGCCGACTTGGTGCTATCGGTAACAGATGTCGCCGTCACGGTCACAGTAGCCGGATTTGTGGGAGGAGTGCCGGGCGCAGTATAGGTAGTTGCGGTGCCGCTCGGCGTAGAAGCGGCCGAGAAGCTGCCGCAGGCGGTGGCGCTACAGGTCACGGACCATTTGACGCCCGCGTTGGCGCTGTCATTACTGACGATCGCTGTCAGACCCTGGGTCGCGCTGGTAGCGAGCGACGTTGGAGGTGTGGCGCTGAAGCTCACAGAGATAGCCGGGGGGGGTGTTGGCGGCGTGGACCCGCCGCCACCGCCGCACGCGGTGAGCCAGATTGTGCTCGCTGCAAGGGCAAAGAGATGGACTGCCTGGCGCGGTCTCATTGGACGCCTCCGTTAGGCACACTGCGTACCTTGTTGGACACAGAGCCGGCAGCGGTTGGATTGCGTAACAGAAATCCGTTGGAATTTCGGATCGTTATCTGCTGGCCCGCTACGCTGAGTTGCCGAGCAAACAGGTAGTCTTTGCCATTGGTTGAGCGGACGACACCGGTAATCTGAACCGGTACACCATTCGATAGAGCTTGCCGCACCTCGTTCGGAAGGTAGATGCCGAGGCTGGCATCGAACGACCCAAGCGGTCCATTGACGAGGATATGAAGACCTGCCGGACTTCCAGCGACATGGTCGGACACTACCTGTCGAATAGTCCCCAGCACGGTGAACTCACCCGATGAGGAACTTACTGCGTTCCATCCCGTGGACGGAACGGCGGATGGATCGGATGACTGAGCCGCCGCGCTCATCGCTGCGATTCCACCCAGCAGCACGCCGCAGAATAAAAGAAAAGAAAGCCTTCCGGTCGCCCCGGTCGTTCTCTTCCAGATCTTCAATATTTGCATATGGATCCGCCCTCTTAGCAAACTCAAAACCCTGTTTGCCTTTTCGAGACTGGCCCGCATACGTGGCCGGAGGCCAAGTAGCCACAACCAACCACCTTAAGCACGACAAGTGCCATAGAGATGGCTCGGAACTGTGTTGCGTGCAGAGCCTTGAAACTATTCGAGTAAGAACGTCAAGGCCGCTGAACGCGAGCTAATTCTAGTCCGAAGAAATTCACTGTCAACGTGTTAATTGTGAAGCAATAGGGGTACTCGAGAGCAGAGTTTTGCATAGACAAGATCCGTCGATCTCGGATCGTCTGTAACCCGGAAGCAAATCCGAAGAAGTTCGCGGCAAAAAAATAGTTCTAAAGAGCAGCGTATTTTTAGGCGGCAAAAAAAAGACGTTTTTGTCACCACGATTACCACGCATTTCACCACGTTGTTACCATCGAATAACCACGCTCTGCACACCACTTTTCCCAAAATACCCCTCAAAAACAAAGGGAAAGTCAAAGATTTCCCTCTCGCCACTATCCCCTGGCTTTTTTCTGAAAGATTTAGAGAAATAGAAAGCTCTGGCTCCTTATAACTGCGCAAACTTTTGCCGTGTCTTCCATTCATCGGAGGCGAAGAGACGCGGTCCCACCTCAATCAGGCGTGGCATCATCTTGAAGACTGACACTCTGCTCCAGGGCTTGCCGTCACGCATCCGAAAGCCCTTTTCGTTCAGGTCACTGACGATATGAGAGTAAGAGAAGTCCTGCCCCAGCAAGTCCATCATCAGCATCAGCGCCTGGTTTTCGTTTGGCTCGACCTCCAGCCGCTGGCAGTCGTCGGAGATGCGTAAACCATAGGGGATGTCCTCACCGAATGCGCCTTCGCTCGGAGCCTCCGCATCGGGCAGCTCGCGCCGCCATTCGATCGATACCAATTGCCATCCTGCCGCCTTACGCTGGCCGATAATCTCGGGACTAAACGGCCCGGAAATCACATCGCGTATCCGTTCAAAATGCGCCATGACAAGCCTCCGTGCGTAGTTGTTTGCGCTGAAGTATCCGCAATTCAACTGCCAAAAGTTCAACCTGCTGTGAATCCTTCAAGTCATTCATCAGCTATGAAATAGCCGCAGGTCATCAGTCTAATGCCGCCCGCCACTTGTTCACATTTGCAAAAGGCTGTTCGCTTTCGGACGGCCAACACTGCTCTATCTGAAGCCGCCAGCAGGCAAATTACGACAGGATTGGTTACGGCGGGAATGCTTCATCCCCCCTATGAATCCAGGCTGATCCGCTATCAAAAACATGAGTATGGTCGAAACCGGCTTCACTAGAGTAGGATGTGCGGTACTGAATGCCTTTGGAGTCGATTCTGCATCTGACGAAACAGGGGGCACGCAGAGAGTCAACCGCACGCTTCTGAGGCTGGAGCTGCTGCTTGAAGCGTGCAGGGAGGTTGAGCGCGATGAAGGGCATCTGGCGAATTGTGCTGACGATTCTGATGTATGCTGGAGTCGCCGTCTTCCTCTTTCCCTATTTCACGGGGCGGATTATGTCAGGAATCCCCTACATGATTCTTGGCGCTGGGTGCACCGTGGTCTGCGGGTTGCTGCGTTGCTATCTTACCGAGGGCGATTGCGCACGCATCCCTCACCATGGCCGGGACTGGTGAGCTGGAGTTGATTACCGCGGGGCCGCTGGGGCGCAAAACAGGATAGTTTTTGGATTGAAGTTGGGTGGGCCGGCTATCCTTCGGAATTATTTCTGTCCGGTGGGACAAAACGGCAGCGCATTTCGCATCACACTATCTAGCTCTAGAAAGAGGAAGATGCCTAATGCTCACGTCTGGCCTAATTAGCGTCATCGTCACCCTGATTATTGTGGGTTTGCTGCTGTATCTTATCGGGCTGATTCCGATGGATGGAACAATTAAGCAGATTATCCGAGTGGTGGTTATCATCGCAGTCGTCATCTGGCTCCTGCAGTCGTTTGGGCTACTTGGGTCGCTGGGACTGCACCACACAGTCAGGTAAGGAGCCTGCGGGATTCGCTCAGACCGATTGCGTTGCCTCCGCGGAACGTAGCCAGGCTTCCATGACGCTGTGGTCGACGACCCCGGTCTGTTGTTTGAAGAGCTTGCCGGCGGAGAATACGGCGAAGTTGGGGATGCCGCGAACGGCGAACCTTGCGGCGAGCTGCTGATTCCTATCGGTGTCAACTTTGAGGACAATAGCGCGGCCCGCCATGTCCTTTGCGGTGCGCGCGACCTCAGGCGCGGCGGCGCGACATGGGCCGCACCAATCAGCCCAGAAGTCGACGAGGACAGGAACGCGAGAGCTCTGAATAATTTCATCAAAGAGCGAAGAGTCTACTTGTATGGGTTCATCGAGCGGAGGCAACGCGGCTTTGCACGCACCGCATCGGCCAGTGTCCGCCAGATGGTTTGCAGCGACACGGTTTTTCTGGCCGCAATGATTGCAGGTTCTTATCGCAGGCATCTCCACTTAGATTCCTTCCGCAACGTTTGGTTGCAGCCGACTAGGCGCGACGGCGGTAGCGGATGGAAAACTCGTAGGTAGGGTTAGGTGGAAAGAGCCTCGCGACGAGGCGGAGGCGGTCGGCAAGGGCCTGCGGAGCGAGCAGTGGGTACTCGCGTTCCCGAAGCTCCGAGTAGTCGAAGTCGACCGCGAGCGAGAGCTGATAGATGGCAACGGCGTCGGAAAAGGCGGATTCGAGGAAGTTGTTTCTGGCCTTCTCGTCGATCACCGGCTTGCCGTCAATCTTGTCTGTCTTTCCGCTGGTGGCGAGAGACAGATGTCGGCTCTCCCATGCATCCTGGCTGGTTTCGCCGCGAACGTCCGTTAGGGCCTGGCCCCAGACAAGTTGATCGAATGCCTCCGGAACGCCGATGACGTCGACGAAGGCGTGGCCGACGTTGATGAAAAACTCAAATGCCAGAGCGAAGCGGTCGCCGAGCAGGCGGGTGGAGATGAAGACGCCATCCGTGCCGTCGTGCGTGACGTTGCGATGGCAGATAGCCTGATCGCCGAACTCGGGCGTGTAGGACGGGGCGATCAGCGTGGCCTCGCTGCCGCGTCGGTCGCTCAGAGCAAGCGGAACGAAGTAGTAGGTCTTGCAGCTCAGCGCGCCCGCGATGGCAATAGGCACCGCCTGGACCATGCGCTCGAGGTCCTTATCGTCGAGGTTGTTGTCGCCGAATGCGGCGTAACGGATGCCGTTTGCTGCATGACGCACCGTCGTTTCGTGGATGACCTGCGTCGCCTGGACCAACTCGCTTTGAACACCTTCTGCCATAAAGCAGTATTCTACTGGTATGGCGCATGTATCGCAGCATGGAAGCTCGACCTCTCCCCGAACGGCTGGCTCGGGTTATCTGTTTGGTGTTCCCCTGGGTGATCTGGGCTGGTTTACCAGCCTGGTGATGAGCGTTGCGCTCGGCTTCCTGGCGTTCTTTGCAGCGACCTTTTGTGCCATCGTCAGCGTTCTTTTCTACAACACGGCAACGCACCGCGCGATCGACTTTGCGCTGACGTACAAACGAGTAGGCCTGCCCGTGGGTGTGCTGGTGTTGCTGGTGTCGCTGGGATATCTGGGCACGCTCTGGGTACGGCGACACCTTCGCAAGGCATAGTCGCCGGGGCGTTTTGCGGTGGGCGAAACAATAGCGTCCGTGTCCGCGTCTCTAGATTGTTCTGCTATTCTTCGTTCCTAGCATAATTTCTGGAGGACCACCACGTATGTCATTCGTTCGTGCTTTTGTGCGTTGGGGCTGTTGTACGGCCGCAATCGCAAGCCTTGCCGTTCCTGCCTATTCCGCCGACAAGAAACCCAAGGAAGCTATTGCAACTCCTGACGCAACGCCTTCGTACTATGGGCCGCAGCCGGCGACCGAGAACATCGATCTTACGATGTACGCGCGGATTCGCGACGAGGGCTTCAAGCACTCGCATGTGATGGAGTTTGGCGGAGCGCTGGCGGATGGCATCGGACCGCGCCTGACGGGTTCCCCGAACATGGCGAAGGCCAATGCGTGGACGCGCGATACGCTCACGAAGATTGGTTTGGAGAACGCGCATCTGGAGGACTGGGGCGAGTTTGGCATGGGCTGGCAGCAGATCAATACCTGGGCGCGGATGGTCTCGCCTGATACTGAACCGCTGTGGATGCAGGCTGCGCCGTGGTCGCCGTCGACGAATGGACCCGTGAGCGGCGAGGCCGTCTACATGGACCTGCAGACTGAAAAAGACCTCGACAAGTACAAAGGCAAGCTAAGCGGCAAGATCGTGCTGCTGGGTGCGATGCGGCCGACGCCGGACATCACCGAGCCGCTGTTCCATCGATATACAACGGCCGAGCTGGCGGAGATGGAGACCTATCCCACCGGCGAAGGACGCCGCGGTCAACCGAATATTCAACAGCTGCTGGCTGATCGTGCGCGCCTGGCTGCACTGCGAACGGCTGCTGTGAAGATGATGACGGAAGAGCATGTGGCCGCGATCATTACCCCGAGTCGTGACGGCGGCGATGGCGGCGGAACAGGCATCATCTTCGACGATAACGGCGCGAATATTGTCCGGAACGCTCAATTGAAAGAGAACGCGGTCACAATTCCGAACGCCGTAATGATGATCGAGCACTACAACCGTCTCGGACGTCTGCTGCAGAACCATGTTCCAGTAACTATCGAGATGAACATCGAGACGAAGTTCACCGGCGATCATGAACACGGATTCGATACCGTTGCCGAGATTCCCGGAACCGATCCGAAACTCAAGGACCAGGTCGTGATGGTCGGCGGACACCTCGATAGCTGGATCTCCGGCACCGGCGCCACCGACAACGGCGCTGGCTCGATCATGGCGATGGAGGCCGTGCGCATTCTGAAAGCGCTGAACATCAAGCCCAGGCGGACGATCCGAATTGCATTGTGGTCCGGCGAAGAGCAGGGGCTATTCGGTTCGCAGGGTTATGTGAAGAATCACTTCGGCACGTTTGCTGAGCCGGAGCATCCCGATCCTGCAACTGTTCCGGGCTTCCAGCGTCAGCGCGGCAAATTGACGACCACCAAAGAGTGGGAGACCTTCGACGCCTACTACAACCTCGACAACGGAACCGGCAAGGTCCGCGGTATATACACGCAGGAGAACTATGCGGTTGCTCCGATCTTCCGTCAGTGGATTGCCCCGCTGGCCGATCTCGGAGTGACGGCAGTCTCGTACCGGAATACAGGTGGAACCGATCACCTGTCGTTCGATGCAGTCGGTCTGCCCGGCTTCCAATACATTCAGGACCCGATGGACTACGAGACGCGGACCCACCACTCCGACATGGACACCTACGACCGGCTGCACGCGCTCGATCTCGAGCAGGGTGCCGTGCTCGAGGCGATCTTCCTTTACAACACCAGCGAGCGTGACGCGATGATGCCACGCAAGCCGTTCCCGCATCCTGAACTGGAAAGGCAGAAGACCGCCCCGATTCCGGGAATCTACCCGAACTCAACCGGAGCGCCGGATGCAGCGGGTGGTCAGGGACGGCGTCGTCCGCAGTAGAGCTTCGGTTTCTTCCGTTTGCAAAAGGAAAGCCCCGGAGTTTGTTCCGGGGCTTTTCTGTCTTTGGCTTCCCCCCATCAAACGAGCTTTGCTCAGACGACTTTGCGGCGGAAGCAGTCTGGCGCCGTGGTCGTTGACGATGCCAATCGCCTGCATCCACGCATAAACGATCACCGGGCCGACGAACTTGAAGCCACGTTTTTTCAGCGCTGCGGAGATCTCCTCGGAGAGCGGCGTCTTTGCGGGAACCGGACCACGGTTCTGAATCGGCTTGTTGCCCGCCATGTTCCAGATCCATGTAGAGAAATCTTCCCCTGCGTCAGCCATGGCGAGATAAATGCGTGCGCCGTTGATGGTCGCTTCGATCTTGGCGCGGGAACGAATGATGCCCTCATTCTGCAGCAGACGCGCTATGTCTTCCTCACCCATGCGCGCGACCTTCTTCGGATCGAAGCCGCGAAACGCCTTACGGAACGCCTCGCGCTTGCGCAGGATGGTGAGCCACGACAGCCCCGCCTGGAATCCGTCAAGCATCAGCGCCTCCCACAGCGCGCTGCTGTCGTGCTCCGGCACGCCCCATTCTTCGTCGTGATACTTACGCATCAGCGGATCGCTTTCAGCCCAGGAACAGCGATGGATCACGGCCGTCTTGCTCATCATGCACTCCGATTATTGAAGCGAATTACTTCGAAGCGCTGGCTTCCGGCGCATTCTGGAGATAGCGTTCGAGCCATTCGACCGAGCGGGTCAGTTCGTCGATCTGATGTTCGCGCTTGATGAAACCGTGGCCCTCCTCCGGGTAATAGACCGCATCGACGGTACGTCCTTCCTTTTTGAGGATGGCGACGACCTGCTGAGCCTCCTCGATCGGGAACGCGAATATCGCGCTCGCCCTGCAGCACAAGCAGTGGTGCACGCTCATCGCGGATGTACTTCAGCGGAGAGGTGGCTTCATAAACCGCGCGATCTTTCTCTGGATCACCAAGCAGGCTCTTCTCATACTCCTGCAGCTGCGGATCTTCGTGTTGAAGCATCGTGTACCAGTTGAGGATGCCGTACTCATCGACTGCGGCCGACCAGACGGCTGGCGTTTTGCCGATGGCCATCAGGGTCATGAAGCCTCCATAAGAGCCGCCCCAGATCCCGACCTTCTTTGTGTCAATGAAGCCAGTCGCCTTGAGGAAGTCCACACCCGCAATCTCGTCCTTCAGGTCCGCGCCGCCGAGATCTTGATAGTTGGCCTTCTGGAACTCCATGCCGTAGCCGGTTGAACCTCTCACATTCGGCGCGATGACGACGAAGCCGCGCGAAGCAAGCAGCATGGCACGGCTGTTGAACGTGTCTAATGTCTGTCCGGTAGGTCCGCCGTGGGGCATGACGACCGCCGCAGCTGTTCCATCGCGCTTGAGATTGAACGGTATCCAAACGAAGGCAGAGATGAGTCGGCCGTCGAAGCTCTTATAGGTAACGAGTTGTGACCCGGGCAGCGCCGCAGAGGCAAGTGCGGGGCTTTCGTTGTGAGTGATCTGCTTCAACTCACCGCCCGGATGCAACATATACAGATTCGCGGGATGTGTGGAGTCTTCGTGGCTGAGAAGATAGCTGCCATCTGAGGTGAACGACGTTGGGACTGGCGGCGACATTGTTGATACCCGGAGGCACACCGCGGTCGCTCGCCTTCAACGTGGCGGTGTCCGCGAAGAAGATCGTCGTTCTGCCATCGGCGTTGATCCCGTAGGTAAATGTCTTCCCGTCTGGCGAAAACTCCCCGGGTCTCGCGGTCCACTGCGTGTCAGTCACCCAGCGCCACTTCTTCGATGGCAGATCGAACAGCGCTACGTTGTCGTAGCCTCCCTTGCGGTTCGAGCTTAGTAGCAGTGTTTTGCCGTCGGGCGAGATATCGCTGGCGGACACCAGCTCTTTACCTTTGTGCGCAGTGAGGTTCTCAGCCTTGCCATTGCTGACATCGATGCGGTAGACGTCGGAGTCTTCACGTCCGACTTCGCGCACTGCGTAAATCGATTTGCCATCGGGACTCCAGCAGGACGATGTTCCAGCTTGCCTGCGGGTCGGTCTCATGGGTCAACAGACGTATCGCTCCGACCGGCCAAGCCATCACGGCGACATTGGTGTAAGGCGTAGCTTTTGTCCTTACTGCCAAAGGCGAGGATGGTTCCATCGGGCGAGAAGTGCGGGCCGACCTCGCTCGTGTGGTCCGTGTTAGTGATGTTGCGAGGCTCGCCTCCAGCCGCCGGCACAGAGTACAGGTCGTAAAGTTCGTCCCCGCCCTTGTCCTGCATATAGACGATCTCTTTGCCGTCGTGCGTGAACGCCGGAGCAGCCTGCCGGTCATTGGATTGCAGTAGCTGCTTCGCGTCGGTGCCGTCCGCGTTCATCACCCACAGGTTGAGCCGGCCCGAGGCGTTACTGATATACGCTATGTTACTGCCGTCGGGTGAGAGGGTGCTCCCTCCTATCCTCGTCGTTTGCAGCAGGTCGGCTACTTTGACCGGCGCTGCTCCTGCGTGCGGCATGGAGACAACACTTTTGGGATCAGTCGGAACGCGGTCTCCCGGACCCGAGGCGATTGCGGTGGCGGAAAGGGCGGAAAAGATCAGGAACCGAACAGCATTTGAGCGGAGCATAGGGCCTCGATGTTGGAGATGAGGATAGAGATAAGTTGCAAGCCGATTTTTAGGGTGACAACAAAGTACACCAATACTTTGGATGTCGTGTCTTCGAAAAGTGCGAATTGTTCAGAGCCACGCACTCAGTATGCGGCCGGCACTGCCCAGAAGCTTCAGATTGTCAGTCCGATTGCTGAAGTAGCGGGCGTTGATCTCCGCGGAGCCGAGGTCTTCAATGTTGCGGAAGGCATTTAGTTCAGCGGCGATTTCGGGCGGAGTAAAGAAGAGTTGGAAGGGCTCTCCAGCAAGCTGAACGCGGGCGGAGAGGGAGTCGTGCGCGAGTTTCTCGAGGAAAAGGAGAGCGGAGCGGGGCTGGCTATAGTCGAGGACCACGCCAGTACCGGGCGGCTGTACGGCGATAAAGTCGATCGTGGAACGGAAGGCTTCGAGCGTGAGATAAGGAACGACACCCAACCACGCGAAGAATGTCGGAACGGCTTCGTTGAAGCCGGCGGATTGGAGTTGCTCGGAGAGCGACTGGCGTTCGAAATCGACGGGAACATAGGTGAGGTTTGCCGGAGTGGTGAGGTCGCTGATGTCGAGCAGCTCGTGCTTCCACTGTTGTGTGGCGGGGTGATCCACTTCGAAAACACGCAGTTGTGGGTAGGGATTGCGATAGGCGAAAGTATCGAGGCCCGCACCAAGAAGAACGTACTGCGTAACGCCCTGCACGACCGCGCGGCTGACCGCGTCTTCGGCATACCGGCTGCGGGCGACGAGGAACGCGCGAAGGCCGACGGAGAAGGGACGGTCGGGACGCGTTGGAGTGCGGCGCAGCTCTTCCGCGTAAGTATCCCCGAGGATCGCGACAGCGATCGGGTCATCGAGCACAAGGGGCTGCGCATCATACAGTTGATGCGCGGCGCGGCGAAGTGCAACGCGGAGTGCGGTTCGAGAGGGTGCGGAAGATTGCATGCTCTTCTGAGTTTACCGTCGGCTGAAGCATTGCTTGGCGGCGTTGAGCTTGTGGAATAGGATCATCGCAACGACCCAGGCAGCTTATTCTATTGGTGGGAGCGGTTGCGATGATATCGCGTAAGGCCTGGGCGAAACCGGCAATCCGCGTTGCGGCGGCGGGCCTTGGAGCAGCGGCTGGTGGGCCGCTTGGCGGAGCGCTTGGAGCGTGGGTCGGCGCCTCAGTGGGAGGCACGGCCTCGGCGTTGATCGAAACATACGCCGAAAAGTTTGGCGATAAGGCGGGCGAGGCTCTCCTGGAGGCAGGCGGGGATTCGCTGGCGGAGTGGATCAAGGGCGATGGTCTCGACCTGGGAGACCTCTATCGAGCGACGCTGCAAGTCAGCCTGGAGGCGATTCGATCGAAGGCAGTTGAAGATTATTACGAAGACTGGTTCAAAAACTGGAAGACCTGCCTGAAGAAAGAAGTTACGCTCGACCTGCCTCCTCTCCGCGGCGAGCAGCTTGTACCGGAGAAGCTTGAGGCTCTACTGCGCTCGACCCTCGAGCGGCTTGACGGGCAGGGTGCTGCGATCCGAAGCAAGAGTCAGTCAGTCATCCTGAAATGCCGTGTAATGCCTGAGGATTTGTTCCTACAGCTTAAGACGAGCCTGCCAGATCTGTTGAATCAAACCTTTCGCGGGTTAATTGTGAACCCGGAGTATGAGGTTGCGTGGAAGCAGGCCGAAGATCTGTTTCGTAACGCAATTAGCGGCCAGATTAAGACATCCGTGACACGCAGGTTGGTGACAGTAAAAAACTGGACGAGATCCTTGAAGCGGTTCGAGGAGCTGCTGAGAAAGAGAAACGGATCAGCTTTGCGGAGGCGCGGGCATCTGAGGCGGAGAAGGCCGCGGATAACTGGAAGCAAAGGTACCTTAAGCTGGCGCAGGCTAATCCTTCGTTGCAGGACCTGCTTGCGAACGGCGACCTGAGCACAGCGGCACAAAAGAAGAACGAACAGATCCACGCTCAACGCCGCAACCTGGCACGGAACTATTTCGAGCTTGGCACGATCCATGAGCTGCGGTTCGACTGGCAGGCCGCGCTAGACGCGTACCGACAGGCCTGGAACCTTGATCACAATCCAGAGTTTGGATTCAAGTATGCGTTCAGCGCGCAGCATCAGAACCACTTCTCCGAGGCGATTGCGACCTACAAAGAGCTAAGCACGATATCGACTGGCGGCAATCTCGCCCGCGTACTCCACCATCTCGCGTGTCTCTACCGGGAGACGGAGAAGAAGACACTCGCGGATACCACCTTTGGCAAGGCGCTCGCAATCCTTCGCCAACTGGCCAGGAGCGACCGCGCAACCTATATTCCGCTGATTGCTTCGACGGTGAACGAACGAGGGATTCTGTATCAGAGAACGGAGAAGTGGGAGAAGGCCGAAAACGTATACAACCACGCACTTTCGTTACGCCGGCAACTTGCACAAAAGAATCGCGATTTGTATGAGCCGGATGTTGCCGCGACACTCAACAATCTGGGGATTCTTTACCACTACATGGAACGATACGAGCTTTCTGAAGAGAGATACCTCGAGTCGCTGAAGCTGCGCCATGAAATGAGCAGGAAGAAGCCGGAGACTTATCGCGAAAAGGTGGCGGCTACCCTGAATAATCTTGGGAATCTCTATAACGACACAGACCGGAAGCCCGAGGCGATAAAAGCATTTGATGAAGCGCTTGAGATATATCAGGCCTGCGCCAAGACGAATCCGGATGCGTATCTGCCGTTTGTTGCAGGAGCGCTAAGCAATCTGGCTGATGTTCTGAGCGATACTCCTTCAAAAACGCAGGCGATAGCAAGGTATGCGAAGTCGCTTCGGATTTATCGCAAGCTCCTTCGGAGCACTCCCGAGGCGTATCTAGCCGAGATGGCGAGTACGTTGAACAACCGCGGAGAGTTGCTTCACAAGATGCATCAACTTACAGAAGCGGAGCGCGATTTCAAGGAAGCGCTCTCCATTCGGCGGAGGCTTGTAACAGCCAATCCGGAAGGCAACGCGCTCGACGCCGCACATTCGATGCACAAGCTTGCGAACCTGTACCGGGAGACCTCCAGAAACAAGGAGGCGAGAGATCTCTGTGATGAAGCGAAGCAGTCATTGGAGCCGTATTGCAGCAGGAATCGCGCGCTGTACGGAAACCGAATGGCCGAAATCCTCTTTCTGCAGGTGCAGTTGAGCGAGCCGGATGGGAATGTGAAGAGGGTGCGCGATCTCGGGCGGCAGGCGCTGAGTATGGCTACCGATCTGCAGTTGAAAGTGGAGATCCGGCGCGCGATTAAAGGTCTGCGGCTAGTTGGTCATCCAGCTTAGCGCCTGCACGAGGTACTGCTTCATCTCCTTGCGGGGGACGATGGCGTCGAGGAAGCCGTGCTCCAGCAGAAACTCGGAACGCTGGAAACCTTCGGGAAGCTTCTGGCGAATCGTCTGCTCAATGACGCGCGGGCCCGCAAAGCCGATCAGCGCGTTAGGTTCGGCGATGTTCAGGTCGCCGAGCATGGCGAAGCTGGCGGTGACGCCACCGGTCGTCGGGTCGGTCATCACGGAGATGTAGGGGATCTTCGCGTCGTCCATGCGAGCGAGGCCGGCGGAGACCTTGGCGAGCTGCATCAGTGACGCGATGCCCTCCATCATCCGCGCCCCACCCGAGGCCGAGACGATGATCAGAGGATCGCGCGTGGCGAGCGAGCGGTCGACGGCCCGCGCGATGGTCTCGCCGACAACCGAGCCCATGCTGCCGCCAATAAAGCTGTACTCCATCACGCTGAGGACGACGTTGTGTGGGCCGAGCTGCCCGATGGCATTGATAATCGCGTCGTTGAGGCCGGTCTTCCTCTGCGCTTCGGCGAGACGTTTCTTGTACGGCTTCAAATCGGTGAAGTTCAACGGATCGGTGGAGCGGAGTCCGAGGTCGACCAGCTCATAGCCAGGCTCAAGGAGATTCTCAATACGCGTCCGGGCATCGATGCGGAAGTGATGACCGCAGTGGGGGCAGACGTGCTGGTTGGCCTCAAGCTCGGCCTTGAACAGAATCTTGCCGCAGTCGGGGCAGCGTATCCACAACCCCTCGGTGCGGACGGTCTTCTCCGAATCGTTAACGATCTCGTGGTCTTCGCGCTTGAACCAGCTCATACCGCTTGCCTTTCCAGGTTGTCTTGACCATTGTAGCGGGGCGAAGGAAATCGGCGGTGGCCGAACGCCTTCGGATAAGTCACTTGTTTGCACGCAGATGATCTTGGCAGAGAGGGAAAGAAAGGGAGCAAGATACGGTATGCAATGGATTTACGGGCAAATCCCCCATTCTGTTATGCCTGCCGTCTTCAAATTTTTCATATATTTGCGGCTTTTCGAATCAAAAGGAGATTTTGGCAGCGGAGTCGAAAGGCCTTTATTCTTGACAGAAAAGCAAGTTAGCGAGATCTTCAAGGGTACAGCGCTGTGTGTTAGCCCCGCAGCCTGAAGCAATCTACGGGCCCTTTGTCGACATCCAAGAATACATGATGATGTCGGCATCTAACGAGACATGATGTCTGCTTATGCGAACAGTCTGCAGAAGCCCCCGCGCTTCGACATGTACGTAAGAAAGCTTCAGTCGATCTGTGTCATGCATGGCGTCCAGATCGGATTACGTACTGATCTGCCCGGCTTCATGGAAAAACTGGCGGAAGACAGGCACCTTGCCATGGACTTCTGGGCATTCGTCGGCAAACTGAGCAGTCGAGAAGGTGGTGACCTTTCGGACGATCAAGTGCTCAATATCATCGTCGAGGGTGTTACGGACAGTGAGATTCAGCAGGAAGACGTTGGACTAAAGCGCATCGTCGATGATCTGCGCGCCATGCTTGCCGGCGTGGATATTCAGAGTCCGGGACAGACCCAGGTGGAACATGCGCCGTTTCCACGAACCGAAGCCGGCCCCCAACAAAGCGAGGGAGAGGGGAGGTCGCGTTCGGTAGTCGAATTTCCGATGAGGGTAGACGAAGAGGCGACACCTGAGCCCGTCTCACCACACACGACGCCCCTGCGACTAGAAGAAGAGCTTGTGCGACGCGAGCTCACTAGGCTCTTGAAACAGTATTTCGACGAGATCGACAAGAGGCTCAGTAAATTGGAGCCCCATTCTGAGGGAACCACATCGATGGGGACGATTGCGAGCGCGACGACTCGCCGATCGCTGGAGGAACCGGCCGCCGGAGAAATGGAGGAGCAACGTCTCAAGCGCATTTCGAGGCTCGTTTTGCAGCCCGAGTCATTCCTAGAAGACTCCCTCGTGTCGCCTGGCCCCAAGCTCCCGCGTGTTCCGCTGGAGGGTTACTCTGAGTCGACCGGGTATGGAAAGTTCTTCTTGATCCTGCTGCTTCTGGCGTGGTTGATCGGAGCAGTTTCTGCCGTGTATCCATACCGCAAACCGATGTGGGAGAGTTTCACGACTTGGGTCCGACAGCAGACCCGAACCCCCGAAGTTTTGGCACCCACAGTCCTGCTCCCGCCCCGACCTGTGACCACTAATCAGGAACCGCTAGCGGACCAGACGGCAAAAATCCAGCCCTCTGGAGGGCAATCAGTGCTCGAAGGCACTTCGAATCCGCCCCCGATGAATGCTCCGGGCCCGCGAGCTTCCGTAGGATCGCGTGCTTCGGGAAGCGGCTTCGACCTCAGCACCGGCCGCAGAGCGATCAACGGCCGTGCCCCGGAACATACAGCTTCGGTGGGATCGCGTGCCGGTCGAAGTGGGGTCGATCTCAGCAGCCGCCGCAGATCGATAATCAATCCCGGAATCAATCCCGCGCCAATACCGATCGAACAGCCACCGGCACGCCAGCCCGAACCGGCGCCGGCAAACGGTGCATCAAGCGTCGACACTACGAGGGTAGTTCAGGTGGACTCCTCTGTGATGGAAGCGAATCTCATCGCGTCCCGAGTTCCTGTCTATCCGGAGGCCGCGAAATCGAGCAGGGTCTCAGGACATGTGGTGATGCAGGCAATCATCTCGAAGGACGGTACAGTGACGGGCGTGCACGTGACGGAAGGCGACTCCCGCCTTCGCGCCGCTGCGGAGGAGGCCGTCTACAAATGGCGGTATAGACCATACTTGCTCGATGGCCAGCCCGTGGAGGTCACGACCACTATCACGGTCGATTTTCAACCCTGACCAGTAACAACGACCAGTAACGCCGCTACAACAGTATCTCTTCACGTAAGCATCAGCTGCAGCGTGGTGACACTTGCCGCAGGAAACGTGTGGAGCAGACGGCCGGCCGTCGGTTGGCCGATAGTCGCAGGGCGCGGATGTACGGCGTTGGGGTGGTCGAAGTCGTTGTGCGCGTGGACATCAGTTTCGCTCAGAACCGTGCCGGTGGCACTGGCGATCGTCGCTCCGGAGACAACGATCTCAGTAGTCATGGGCTGATCCAGATGCGGGTTTACCACCGTGAGCGTGATCTGCTTGCCATTGCCCGAAGTGGCGACTGAAGCGGAGCCGCTGAGGCCGGCAAGCGTTCTAACAGAGTCGAGCGATCCCCGATAACTGTTGCCGCCCGCCGGAGTGGGCGTGTTGGCCAGCGGGTTGCGGATCGCAGGCGTGGTGAACTCGGCGCGCACAGCCTGTGCACCGCTATGTGGCAGGTACATCTGGAACACGTGGAAGGTTGGAGTGACAGTGAACTTGTCTCCCTGCGCAAGCATCAGAGAGTGGATGCAGTTGATGGACTGGGCAACTGCAGCGACAGCAACCTTGTCGGCGTTGCGCTGAAAGATGTCAAACGTGATGCCGGTCAGCAACGCATCACGCATGGTGGACTGCTGCGAGAGGTTGTACTCGGGCGCGAGCTGCGTCCCCTTGCCGTACCATGCGCCCCACTCGTCAACGACCAGCTTTACTTGTGGCTGGCCCTCCGCATTACGCATGGCTTGCCAGTGGTCTGTGATGATGCGCTCCATGATGCTCCCGCGCGTCAGCAGATCGTAGTATTCGTCGCTGTTGAAGTTCAGTGCGTCGCCCGCGGCAAACTTGGAGGCGTTGCCGGAGGTGTAGTAGTGGACTGACAACCCCCAGAGATGACGGCGCTCAGGATTCGAGTAAAGCGCCTTGAAGAGGCGAGTGGTCCAATCGACGTCATCGCCGTTAGGACCGACAGCAACGAAGCGCAACGGCTTTTTACCGTAGCTCGGGGTCCAGGCAGTGTAGCGCCGGAAATCCGCGGCATACTCTTCGGGGCTCATATTGCCACCGCATCCCCAGCTCTCATTGCCGACGCCCCACAGATCCACGTCAAACGGTTCCCTGTCTCCATTCGCAGCGCGCTGCGCGGCGAGGGCGTTAGGTTGAGCCTTGGCGGCGGAGTTGGAGGGCACATCACCTGCCGGAGCGTTGCAGTACTCGATCTCCTGGTAGAAGTCGCGCGCAGGAAGCGAACGAAGGTCGGCTGCGAGGTAAGGCTTGCAGCCAATAGCGCGGCAGGTCTGCATGAACTCGTGGAGACCGTACTGGTTCGGGTCCTGCTGGTTCCAGAAGCCGGTGCGGGCCGGACGCTTGGAAGACGGGCCGATGCCGTCACGCCAGTCGTAGCTGTCGGCGAAGCATCCGCCGGGCCAGCGCAGGACGGGAGCTCTGACGGCGCGCATCGTGTCGATGAACGCCTTGCGGATACCGTTCTCGTTGGCGATCTTCGACCCTTCGCCCACCCAGACACCGTCATAGATCACGCCGCCGAGCTGCTCGATGAAGTGCGAGTAGATCTCGGGCGAGATCGTGCCGATCGGCTCAGTGAGAACGATGTCGATACGCGCGTCCGCCTGCGTGGCGCCCAGAAGCTTCGAACCGCGGAGAGCCGCCGCGGAGGCAGCAAGAGAAGTGGCTTTCAGGAAGGAGCGTCGTGTTGTCCGATTTGTCCGATACAGTGACATTGAGTAAACGTTCTCCGTTGACGACTGAAACAATATAGAGTCGCGCCCAGGCGTGCAAGCGAGTTGCTCCAGCATAACTTGCTCGCGTCGAAGAGTAGCTCTCGGCTGAAGAGTAGCGCTCGGCTATGGAGGCGAGAATCTCCTCTTCTCGGGCATGTCCGGAAGAGATCAACCCGGAGTCCGCGTCGATCGATGTCAGTCGGTGGCGAATTTAGTGGCCGGAGTGGTAGGGGTGGCCGGCGAGAATCGTTAGGGCGCGGTACACCTGTTCGGCCAGCACAACGCGTGCGAGTTGATGCGGCAGTGTGATTCTCCCTAGGGAAAAAAGCAGGTTGGCGCGTTGTCGCGCTACCGCAGACCATCCATCCGCGGGTCCGATGCCAAGTACAAGTCGCTGGGTACCCTCGTCGCGGATGCGGCCGAGGCGCGCGGCAAACTCCTCAGAGGTGTGCTGCTCGCCGCGGCTATCCAGCAGAACGGCATAGGCCGGCATACGGCCTGGCTGACGATCCAGCCACTCGAGGACGGCGGCCTCGGACTCGAAGAGCTGGGACTCGCAGGCGATATACCGGGAGGCGCGTTCTACATAATCGGCTACAAGGCGGTCGGTCGCCTCCGATTTGGAGCGGGTACGGCGGGGAGCGACGGCGGCGAGCGTGATCTTCATTTATTCCGGTAGTCCGGGCGGCGGTTCAGCGCTCGTAGATTTCGTCCCGGAATTAGCGGATTCCATCACCGAATCGCTAGGCTTCGTCACGGAATCAGTAGATTTCGTCCCTGAATTATCCAATATTTCATAGAGGAATTCTTCGGATCCGCGAGAAAGGGCTCAAAATTCTTTGGAATCCACGGCTTCATAATTTGGCCCTCGACGTGCACATTGATCGGAGAGAATACCAGACAATCTAAGGGGATGCTGAAATGAGACAGATTTCGGTTTGGCGTCGAGTGATTCTAGGAACTCTTCTTGCGGTATCGTTCAGCTGCTACGCACACGCGGTTGAAGTTACAGCTCGTATCAAGGGAACAGTAACCGATCCCTCCGGTGCCGTCGTCGCGAAGGCCGTAGTCACGGTCACCAATTCGCAGACTGGTGTGGTGACGACCACGACCTCGAGCTCCAGCGGCGATTTCCTCTTCCCGGCGCTTCCCATCGGAACCTACAACATTAATGTGACCGCTCCCGGCTTCAAGGGGTTCAGCGCGACCGGAATCATCTTGAACATCGACCAGGAGTTTGTCGAAGCGGTCAAGCTAACCCTTGGCAGCCAGTCAGATACGGTGTCCGTCGAAGCCGATGGCGTCCAGGTGAACACCACTGACATGCAGCTGAACAACATCGTTGACGCGCACCAGATCGTCGAGCTGCCGTTGATCGGTCGTGCCTTCACCCAGCTTGAGTTGGTTCTGCCCGGCGTACAGGCCTCGAGTGACCGCTTTGGCACTTTCTCTGTAAACGGTGGCCAGACCCAGCAGTCGGCCTTCGTTATCAACGGCGCAGACTCGAACGACCTGCCGCTGAATACCCCCGCTATCCAGCCGAACATCGACGCCCTCGCCCAGTTCAACCTCGTCACCGGCCCTCTGAACGCCGAATATGACCGTAACGGTGGCGCCATCGTCAACACCGCCGTCAAACAGGGCACCAATCACTTCCACGGCGATGTCTTCGAGTTCTACCGCGATACCTTCCTGAACACCCGTAACTACTTCCAAAAGGCCCTTCAGGGCTTCACGTCCACCGGAGCTCCCATCTTCCAGGCCACATCGCCTTACCACCAGAACATCTTCGGTGGCACACTCGGCGGACCAATACTGAGAGACAGACTCTTCATCTTTGGCGCGTATCAGGGTATTCGCCAGACGGTTCCAGAAACTGGCGGCAACACTACCGTCTTCTCTGCTGCGGAGCTGGCAGGTCAATTCGCCCCCGCCACGCTCACGTCAAACCCCATCCCAGCCACGATAAGCATTCCCGGATGCTCCACCGGTGAGGCCTTTAACGCTTGCCTCACTACACTCAACGGCCAGCTGCCAACTAGCGCGATCAACTCCGTTTCGGCAAACCTGATCAAGACCTACGTTCCCGCAGCCAACACGGGTGCCAATTCCCTTACCTTTAACCCGTCGGTAGCCACCACGAACAATCAGGCTATCGGTCGCTTGGACTACAACATCACCTCCAAGGATCAGGTCTACGCCGTCTATATCTATCAGAAGAACGCTGCTCCCGAAACGCTGCCCTTCACTGGTGCAACGATTCCTGGCTTCGGTGACGTGAGCACATCATGGGTGAATCAGGGCTCGCTCGGGTATACCCGCCAGATCAGCAACACGCTGGTCAACGATCTTGAAGCTCACTACACCCGCTTCAACTACCAGGCAGTTATTCCGCAGAAGGTCGTTGCCCCCTCCTCCCTCGGCTTTTCCATCTTCCCGCAGAATACCGCCGCGCAGAGCGTACCATTGGTCACCCTCACGGGCGCCAACTCCAGTCAGCCGTCCTTCTCGCTTGGCTTCAGCAACAACGGACCCCAGCCGCGAATCGACTCAGTCTTCCAAGTCAACGACACCATCTCTAAGAGCCTCGGCCATCACAACCTGAAGTTCGGTTATGACGGACGCGAATATACGGTGAACAACCCCTTCTCTGCCAACAACAACGGCAACTTCAGCTTCAACACGACATCCAATTCCTTCACGTCGGGCGACGTCGCTCTGGACTTCCTGCTCGGCATCCCCGGCTCCTACGCTCAGGGCTCAGGTGGTCCTATCAATGCATACGCCTACCTGAACTACCTCTTTGCTCAGGACACCTGGAAGGCGACAAGTTCGCTCACCATCTCCTACGGCCTCGGCTACCAGATCGATACTCCGCTCCACAACCACCAGTTCGGCGGCATCGGAGTTACTTGCTTTATTCCTGGCCAGCAATCCAAGGTCTTCTCAAGTGCGCCGAAGAACCTCAACTATCCCGGAGACCCTGGCTGCAACAACGCCAGCGGCGCGACCACAAGATACTCAGACTTCGGACCCCGGATTGGTTTTGCCTGGGCGCCTGATCTAGGCGTGCTCTCGGGTGGAGCTTCAAGAAAGCTCTCTGTCCGTGCCGGCTACGGCATCTACTACAACCGAACGGAAGAAGAGACATCCCTGAACAACCTCGAGGATCCTCCATTCGCCATCAGTTCGAGCGGTGTCACAGACTACGCCACCTCAGCCAACGGCATTACCAACCCGAGCTTCGCCAATCCGTTCCAGGACATCAATACCCCGGGAACCGCTGGTTCCTATCCGAATAAGTTCCCCTTCGCCCCTCCGAAAGCTGGTACCAGCCCTGACTTTTCAAACTATCTACCCTTTAGTTTGAGCCAGTACGCCTCCAGCTTCCGTTCTCCGTACTCCGAGAATGTCCAGCTGACCATCGAGCGTGAGTTCCCGGGACAGACGGTGGCCCGTGCCAGCTACGTCGGAACGTTCGGACTTCATAACCAGACCGTCATCGAAGGAAATCCAATTACGCAGGCCGGTCACGACGCCTGTCTCGCCAGTTCCACTTGCTCTGTTACTAACCGCAACCTTCAGAGCTTGCTCTATCCGACCCACACCCAGTTTGGCTATGCCGACGTGCCGAACGGCGGTATTAACGACTTCACCAGCATCGGTCTCATCTCGACGAACGCCTCCTCCAACTACAACGCGCTTCAGCTCAGTGTCGACAAGGGTCTTACGCATGGTCTCCAGCTTCAGGCCAGCTACACCTTCTCGCACGCCCTCGACACCGCATCCAACTATGAAAACTCCGGATACGGCGGCGCGCGCGGCTACAACCAGTACCAGCCGAGCCTGAACTACGGAAACGCAGCCTTCGATGGACGTCAGCGTTTCGTCTTTGCTCCGATCTACCAGGTCCCCTGGAAAAAGGGCGGCAACGCCTTCTCTCCAATGAACCTCTTGGTCTCTGGCTGGGAGATTACCGGTATTGCCACCTTCGCAACCGGCTTCCCGTTTGACATCTCTTATGGTGGCGGCACATCGCTCTCCCTGTGGTGCTCAGACGACTACTCCTACTACGCCTGCCCCGATGTTCCGAATCAGGTCGCACCTATCCAGAGGGCCAACCTCCGCACATTCACCACAACCTCAACTGGCGCATCGACAAACAAGACTGCCTTCTTCGTCAATCCGAAGGCGAGTCCCAGCTTTACTGCTGAGACAGTCGGTTTCTTCGGCAACGTCAGCCGGAACAAGTACCACGGTCCCGGAATCAATAACACGAATGTCGTCGTCGCCAAGAACTTCGCGTTATCGAGCGATGGCGTTCGCTCTCTCCAGCTTCGCATGGAGAGCGACAACGTCTTCAATCACACGCAGCCCTCACAACCAACATCG
The DNA here is from genome assembly GCA_963791735.1 of uncultured Acidobacteriaceae bacterium. Taxonomy (GTDB): domain Bacteria; phylum Acidobacteriota; class Terriglobia; order Terriglobales; family Acidobacteriaceae; genus Edaphobacter. Next base: position 1,212,726 of record CAWBTR010000001.1, read on the forward strand.
GCCTTCACATCCGGAAACTTCGGTCTGATCACTGCCGGAGCCTCCGGTCGCCTGACCCAGATCGCCGGAAAGATCTACTTCTAACCACACTGATGTTTCGTCTGTGAACATGTAACAAAATCAAAAAAGGCGGAGAGCTTCGGCTCTCCGCCTTTTTCTTGAACCCAACAAGCCATGCACACAAGCCGAATCCATCTTTGTCTCAACAGCCATTTCATCAGGCCGCAATCTCGCCATCGTCAAACGACTACTTCTTCCTGGCCTTCTTTTGCGCAATCTTACGCACCGGAGACTTAGCTGCCATCTTCTTGGCGACGCTCTTCTTCGCGCCAGTCTTCTTCACAAGCGTGGCCTTCGTCCCAGTCTTCTTAGCCGCAGCCTTTACGGGCGTCTTCTTCGCAGGCACCTTCCTCTTCGCGCGTGTCTCCGTGATGCGTGCGCTCACCTCTGCGTTCAAGTCCGCAATACTGATACTCGTCGCAGACTTGCGCAGCCGCTCCAGTCCGTAGAAAGCGCGCTTCTCCGCCGAGAAGACGTGGACGATAAAGTCGACGTAGTCCATCAGGATCCATTCGCCCTGGCGGCGCCCCTCAACTGAGTTGGGATAGACGCCGAACTGTCGTTTCAGGCGGAGCTCGATCTCGTCCGTGATCGCGATGTTTTGTCGTTCGTTCGTTCCGTTGCAGATAAGAAAATAGTCGGTAAGACCGCTCTCGGCCGGGTCAAGCGCGAGAATGCGGATATCTTCAGCTTTCTTGTCCTCGCACGCGGCTGCGGCGGCCAGCAGTAGCTGGTTGCTTTCAATCGATGGCATGAGACTCCTTGAACTTCCATGGTAGCGGGTTGCGCCCGTGGAAGCCAGTGTTTGAAGGTATTAGATGCGTATCTTCGACGAGCGATGAAACATAGTGCAGACGGGCGGTTCCGGCTCCGCAGAGCGTTTTGCAATTACTTCTTTTGCAGATGAAGCATGGTGCGGCCGTTCGCCAGAGTCAGCTCATCGATGGTCGTAAAGTGTTCGGCGAAGGCGTCGCGAAATAAAGATTCAGTGATGTGCGCGTAGATGGCGTCGCGGCCGCGCAGCAGCTCCTGAAACTTCGGATCTGTTGGTGGTACCCATTCGAGAATGAGGTGTCGCGTCGTCAGGTTGCTGCAGAGGGCAGCAACGCGATCCATCGGAATCTGGTTGCGGAGCAGAAGATGGTGCAGTACGGCAAGCATCATCACAGTGTCGAAGTGCCCGTCACAACGACTCAGGAAGGACGCGTATTCGCGGTTCTCCCATCCGGCTGCAGGCGTGGGGTGGGCGAGATCGACGCACAGCGGAAGAATATTCCTGCCGCTGCCCTTCAAACTGGCGCACAGTCGATCGACGGCCTGCAGGTCCGTATCGATCGCGACCACCTCAGCGCCCGCGTCGGCGGCCAGGTTGGAGTACACGCCGGTATTGCAACCGACGTCGAGCACTCTCATCGGCCGCGCCGCCGCCAGAGCACCCGTGACGAAGCTCCGCTTTCTCGTGTGGTCCTCGCTGCTATAGTGAGTCGCGGTCTCCGCGTAGTCCGACCAGGTCGACGAGTGGTAGGCCGGGGTAACCCTGCGCATCTGCGACAGCAGACCTCGAAGCGTCTTCAGAAGAATCTGCCTGGCGAGCTCGGGATCTTTGACCGGCCGCGACGCAAGGCTTCCAGCCCGCATCTTCTTGTTGCTCGCCAGCAGGGACGGCAGTGTAACCGCCGAGAGCGCAGGCTGCCGCAGTCGCCCCGCCCACGAGAGAGCGGAGTAGATATCTTCGGGTTCGCACCCGTCCCGCCTCGTCAATGACGCCTGCAATGGCCATCCCAAGTGTGAGTACGCCAGCATCGGCAGCAAAAACGTCCGCACAAACTGCCCATACGCAAGCCAGATCGGCCGATGCAAATCCATGCGTTCGATAGAGAGCACATCGACAAAGATCGGCTGTGTACCCTGGAAGAGCACGTTCAGCGGTGTAGCGTCCTTCAGCAGCCAACCCTGCTGTACGAGGTCGCTGCAAAGATTCAGTGTTAGCTCCGCCGCAGCAAGCCATAACCCGGGCGCCCATTCCCACGGGAAAGACTGGAACGAGATGCGTGGGTGCCGCAGCATCAGCATCTCCGCACCCGCAGGAGACACTACCTCGCTCGCGACAAGCCGTCCTTCCGCGACCAGTTCTGAGGCTAGGGGCAGCGCGAGAAACTCGAGAATCTCAGCGTCGAATGGAGCGCGGATGCTGCGATAGGCGCCGTTCGGCCGAATCTCGACACTGCCGGCGGGATCGCGAAACGTGCTTAGGGAGGGCATTGTCAACAGTTCGGCCATAGAGATTGCGATATTGCTTTCCGGCTGGGGCTAATCACGCTGCCCAGGTCTTTGTGCATGGAACGGGGAGGTAGATGTGGCCGAGGCCATCTGATTAAAGACACTTGGTAACCCCAAAAGTTTCACGGCAACCACAAAAACTTCGCACCCTAGAAAAGGTACAAAGCTGGAATAAATCGGAGGCGCAATGCCAATTAGCGATAGAGATGATGGACCTCGATGTACGCTGAGACCTCAGGCGCAAGCACGTCCGCGCACCGATCACCTGCTTCAAGGCGTTCGCGGAGATTGGTAGCCGCGACGTCTTCGTGAACGGTCTGCAGAAGATGAACGCGTCCCAGCTGCTGTGCAGTCAAGCCCAGCGGAGCAAGGTTCGCCAACGGAAAGCCCGGGCGGCTCACCACAATCCACTCCGCAAGTTCCAGCAGCCGCTCCGGCTCATGCCACCGTCGCAGGTCGAGAAAGCTATCTGCGCCGACCAGGTTAAAGAGCCGCACATCGGGCATCGCCGCATGCAGCTTGGCGAGCGTCTCGACGGTGTAGTTCGGGCTTCCGTCATGCCGGGGCGCGTCGAGGTCGGAGACAGCAAAGCGCGAGTCCACCCTGCACGCAAGCTCCACCATGGCAAGCCGGTCCGGGAACGGCGCAGCCCCCTCAGGCTTCAAGGGCTGATGGCCAACCGGTGCGAAGAGAACCTTGTCCAGATCGAATACATCCGCCGCCGCCGCGGCGATCGCGACATGGCCGTGATGTGGTGGGTCGAAACTGCCGCCGAAGAGGGCTACGCGCATAGGCATTCGCTTGCAGACTGCGACTGCATCCTTAGGGCAGGTGAAAGACGAAGCCCATGCTGACTTGTTTGATCGGGTAGTTGTGACTATACGTGCCGAACGGATCCAGTCCGCCGTAGCCGAACTCCGCCACCCGCCAGTCCATGATAGGAAGGAGCTTGAGATCCACTCCAGCCAGCCCTTCATATTCAAAGTTGTTGAACATGAGGTTAGGTAGAGCTTCTTGGGAAACTGGGCGGCCGACATACAGTCCGTAGTCACTGCGGCCGAGGCCGACCGAGCCCTGGATATACGGCTTCAGAGACGCATACGGAGTGTGGAAGACGGCGCGGATACCGCCCAGCGCTGAGTAAACACGCGCACCCGGGCCGTTGAAATTAACGTAAGCTCCACGCTTGGTGTTCAGGAGGCTGCCGCGCACATCGGCTCCCAGTTTGACCGGTCCGAGCTTCAGAAAGTCGTAGTACACACCGCCCGTCCCACCCAGCGGATCGACTGTATTGGCCCTCGCAAAGGCTGAGCCGGTCGAGTTCGGAGGTAGCGGCAGAGGTGACGAAGAGATATCGCTGACACGGTTTACTGTGAACATGCCATAGGCGCCGAGTTGTGCATGAGCGGAGGCGGTCGTGGCTACGGCAACAGCGGCAAGGAAGAAAACTGCTTTGCGAAAAATCATGTGGGTTTAGTTTACTAGTTCAGGCGGCCGCAGTGCAGCGGGTGGCAGGTAATTGTGGCAGGAAAGGCATTTCGAAAAGATCATGCATACTGAAAAGTCTTCTTCGTCGTTTGCCTGAGATCAAGCGCAGCCCTTCACCCCCGCGAAAATCCCCGCAGCTTACTCACCTCATCCAGAATCCGGTCCGCCATCCTCGACTTGCTCATCACCGGCAGATCCACAGCGCCGTCCTTCGTCAGAAAGCTCCCGGCATTATTCTCCGAATCAAACCCTATCCCGTCCATCGAAACATCGTTGACGACAACCGCATCGACGCCCTTGCGTTCAAGCTTCGCGCGTCCGTTAGCCAGCGCGTCTTCCGTCTCTGCCGCAAATCCGACAACGAGCGTTCCCGCATCTCGCCTTGCCACCACCTCACTCAGAATATCTTCCGTAGCTTCGAGCTCTAGCAGCACCGGCCGAGCCGACTCGCGCTTCATCTTCTGCGCCGCAACGCTCCTCACGCGAAAATCACTCACCGCCGCCGCCATCACGACAATCGTGGCCTCGCGCAATCGTTTCATCACCGCCATCCGCATCTCTTCAGCGGTCACAACCGTCACCATCTCAACTCCCGCCGGCTCTGGCAGACTCGTCGGAGCACTGATCAGCACCACTCGTGCCCCTCTACACCGAGCCGCCTCTGCCACTGCATAACCCATCCGCCCACTCGAGCGGTTCCCGATAAATCGCACCGGGTCAATCGCCTCGTGCGTCCCTCCCGCCGTCACCAGCACCGTCTCTCCAGCAAAGTCGGAATCCCGCGTCGCCACCATCGGCCCCTTACCTAATATCTCCGCAACCGCCGCCACAATCGCCTCCGGCTCCGCCAGCCGTCCGCCCCCGACCATCCCGCACGCCAGGTAGCCACTGCCCGGCTCAACCACCTTCACCCCGCGTTCTCGCAGCGTCCGCAGGTTCTCCCGCGTCGCCGGATGCTCCCACATATTCACATTCATCGCAGGAGCCACCATCACCGGAGCCGTCGTCGCAAGAAACATCGTCGACAGAAAATCATCCGCCAATCCGTGCGCAAACTTCGCCAGCATATCCGCTGTAGCCGGAGCCACAATCAGCAACTTCGTCGTCTGCGCCTCCTCTATATGTTCAATCGACGAGTCCATCACCCTCCGAGACAACCCCCGCATCCTCACCCCACAGCGTAGTAATCACCTTATGTCCCGAGATCGCCGCAAACGTCAACGGCCGCACAAACTCCTCCGCTGCCTTTGTCATCACGACATGCGGATCGTACCCCGCATCCTGCAGCAGGCGCACCAACTCCACCGACTTATACGCCGCGATCCCTCCGCAAACCCCAACCGTAACTTTGGTGCGCTTCACACTCATACCCAATCCCTGACTCAGAGAACTGACTCAGAGAACTAGCTCAGGAGAAATAGTCTCACAGGCGCGCCTGGTTTCTCAGCACGTTGACAGCAAGTTGAGCAGACCACAACGTCATACCTGAACTCCTCCGTTACCGGAATTTGACATCGAGAAGGGATATTTATCCGTAAATTCATATCTATCAATATTTGCAGGATGGCTTTTCCCACAAAATTGGGCAAAATCGGCATAAATTCCGAATGGCCCTTCACCTGCTCTAGAAAATGTATTCATCTTCCAGATTCGAGACCCTACCTCATTTTTGCCCCCACAAAAACTAAGACTCATTCACGCCGTAGCCACCACTTTGTCCGGAGTTTGCAAATAATGTATTTCAGAAAAATCGCCTTGGCCATCTTTGTAGCCATCATCCTGGCGTTCGGTGCCAGCCTCAGCTATGCCCAGACATCCAGTGGAGCTCTCGTAGGTGTCGTCCGCGACGCCAGCGGAGCCGTCATCCCGAACTCAAAAGTAAATGCCACCAATGAAGCAACCGGCATCATTTATACAGGCTTGACCAATGGCAGCGGCGAGTACCGCATCTCGAACCTGCCCGAAGGCACCTACGACATCCGCACCGTCGTTACAGGGTTCACGCCCTCTCAGATTAAGGGCGTCGTGGTTGCGGCCACCAGTGTTGAGACGAAAGACATCGTCCTCTCCGTCGGACAGGGAACGACTACGGTCGAAGTCACCAGCGAGTCGAACGTCTCGATCGACACCACCACCGCTCAGATCGGCACCACCTTTTCGATGAAGGAGACCCAGGATCTGCCCACCGCGACCATCGGTCTTGGTGTTCTGAACCTCTCGCTCCTTACCCCCGGCGTCAGCAGCACAGGCGGTCTTGGAGCCGGCACAGGTCCTGCGATCAGCGGCCAGCGTCCACGCAATAACAACTTCACAATCGATGGAATCGATAACAACTCAAAGAGCGTTACAGGTCCGCTGCTCTACGTGCCCAACGATGCGACCTCTGAGTTCGTCCTCCTGCAGAACGTGTACTCGGCGCAATACGGTCACTCCACCGGCGGCCAGTTCAACACGTTGATCATTCCCGGAACCAATCATATTCATGGCAGGTTCTATGAATATTTCAAGAACCGCAATCTGAATGCCGTCAGCTCAACCCAGGCGATCAACAACCGTGCCCAGGGAATCTCTCCCGACTTCCAGCCCCGATACGACTTCAACCGGTATGGAGCCCAGATCGGCGCACCCATCCTGAAGGATAGGCTCTTCTTCTTCTCGAACTTCGAGCGCCAGACGACCGGCTCAGCCGGCAGCTCAACGGCATTCTGCGCGCCGACCGCTGCGGGATTCACAACACTCAGCAGCCTCACCTTTGCGTCCACAACCAACTACGGCGTCTACAAGCAGTTCGTTCCTGCCGCGCCCAACCAGGCACCGGTTGGCGGCGGTACCTCCTGCAACGACAGCAAAGCGTCCCCTGGCGGTGCAACGATTCAGGTGGCAAACGCCGTCGGTGCCCTTACTCCAGTCGCTGTTGGCCCGGTCTCGCTCAGCCTCACCAACTCTTATAACTACTACTTCTCGACCAACAGCCTCGATTACACCATCTCGCAGCACGACAACCTTCGCGTACGCTACCTCTACAACCGCGAAGACGGAAATGACACCGCGGCAAGTTTCCCCGCGTTCTTCACCTCCACTCCGGCGCGATACCACCTCCTGGCACTCAACGAGGTCCACACCTTCACCCCAAATCTAAGCAACGAGTTCCGCCTCGGCTACACTCGCTTCTTCAGCCAGACTCCCGTGCCGCCGATCAGCTACCCCGGCCTCTCACAGTTCCCGAGCCTTTACTTCTACGACTTCTCCACCACGACCAGCCTCGGACCAGACCCGAACGCTCCGCAGGCAACCATTCAGGGCCTCTACAACGCAATCGAATCGTTGACCTGGGTCAAGGGCAAGCACACGATGAACTTTGGCGTGGAAGGACGCAAGTACATCGCACCCCAGGTCTTCGTGCAGCGTCTGCGCGGCGACTACGAGTACCTGACTCTCGGCCGATTCTTGAATGACATCAGCCCCGATGCGTTCGGACAGCGAAATGCCACGCCTCCCGGAATCAGCCCCACCTTCTATGGCGACCAGTCATCCATCTACGCCTATGCAAACGATGACTATCGTGTGACCCCCAAACTAACTCTGAATCTCGGCATTCGCTGGGAGTTCACCTCCGTTCCGGAGAGCGAGAAGGAACAGGCGCTCAATATTGCGGCGAGCGTCCCTGGTCTCATCAGCTTCGGCAAACCCACTCCGCAGTACAAGAACTTCGCCCCCAGAATCGGCATGGCATACGCGCCAGACGAGAACACCTCCGTGCGCGCTGCGTTCGGTATCAACTACGACGTGCTGTACGACAACATTGGCACAACCACAGCGCCGCCGCAGTTCCAGACCACGGAGAGCGTCACTCTTACCACGGCAACGCCGGGCTTCCTCGCCAACGGCGGCCTTCCTGCCAACGCGACCTTCTCGACCCTCGCGCAACAGCGTGCGGCCACCTCGGCCTTCGTTCCCAACCAGGAACTGCCATACTCCGAGCAGTGGACCCTTGGCGTCCAGCATGTCTTTCACCACGACTACACGGCAGAGGTGCGGTACGTCGGTACGCGCGGCGTCCACCTGGATGTTCAGACGCAGCTCAACGTACAGTCACCGATCACCGCAGCCAACCAGCTCCCCACAAACCTGACTGGCGGTACTTCCGTCAGCAACACAGCCAATACACTCGCGGCACTCCAGGCAAAGGTCAACGGCGCTCCGTCTTACGCGGTGCAGTCGTACTACCAGGCTGGACTCACCGCCGCCGCGATTACTGCGGACATGCCAACCGGCTCGTCGAACTACAACGGCCTTCAGACCCAACTCACCCGGCGGCTCCAGAACGGTCTGCTCCTCAACGCTTCCTATACCTACAGCAGGACATTTGACGATTCGACCGCCGACTTCAATTCGACGGCCCTCAATCCACGGCGTCCGCAGGATTCACAGAACCTCGCCGCGGAGTACTCGAGGTCGGATCTGGATCGCCCCAACCGGTTCACGTTCGTAGCAGTCTATGACGTGCCCTTCTTCAAAAATGGGAACTTCCTGATGAAGAATCTGGTCGGCAACTGGGAACTCGCCCCCGCCTACACGTTCCAGTCGCCGCAGTACACAACAGTACAGAGCATCGTGGACTCCAACCTGAACAACGATGCCGCCAGTGATCGTGTCTTTATCAACCCGAACGGTGTCAAAGGTACTGGCACTGGCGTCGTTGCCCTCGTCAATACTGCCGTTGCCTGCCCCACCGGTACCAGCACTCACGGCGTGGCCAATGGAACCAACACAGTAGTGTTAAGCTGCGCTGCCAACACGATTGGATATACGGCGGGCGCCGTCACTGGAACAGGCGCTTCTCTGGCCTTTGCTCCCTCCAACGCGTACTACGTCCAGGGTGGATCTGGTACGCTCCCCAACGCTCCTCGCAACTCCCTGCCAACCGGCCGTATCAATAACGTCGACCTGAGCGCCTACAAACGGCTCTCGCTGGGAGAGCGTTACAAGATCGAGGTCGGCATGCAGGCAGTCAACGTTCTGAACCACTCGCAATACTTCCCCGGTTCACTGGACACCGTCAACTCGATCTCATCCACCGGCTCGCGTAACTTCGACGCCGTCAACAACGTCCAGTTCAACCAGAAGCAGCTTGTCTTCTCCAACAACCCGCGCAGCCTCCAGCTCTCTGGAAAGATCATCTTCTAGAACGCGGAATGCGAATGCAAAAAGAGGGACCCCTCGTGGGTTCCTCTTTTCTTGCCCTGTTGCCTTTAGGAAGGAGGGCTGCGGAACGGTCGTTGTTGCCTTTCAGAGGGAGCGCAGGGCTTTAGCCCTGCGAATAGGCCAACAAATACGGGGGCTTCAGCCCCGGGTCTTCTGGCGGCGCGCGACTGCCGTCAACACATCTTGGCCTCGAATCCACGCACGCTACAATCACCAAAGCATGATTGCCCACCTACGCGGCCGCCTCCTCTCCAAAACCCCGAACCAGGCCATCCTCGAGTGCGCCGGCGTCGGCTACGACGTCACCATCAGCGTCGCCACCTTCTCCGCTCTTCCCAACGAAGGCGCCGAAGCTGCCCTGTACATCCACACCCACGTCCGCGAAGACCAGATCGCCCTCTTCGGCTTCTCCGAGACCCAGGAGAAGCGCCTCTTCGAAAAGCTCCTCACCATTAGCGGCATCGGCCCCAAGCTCGCCATCACCGTCCTTAGCGGCATCGACTCCAGCCGCCTCGTCACCGCCATTCGCTCCGGCGACCACGCCACCCTCACCCGCATCCCGGGCATCGGCAAGAAGACCGCCGAGCGCGTTGTCCTCGAACTCAAGGACAAGCTCGACGACCTCGCCGCAGCCATCCCGCCCGCCCCCGGAGCCCCCCACCACGGCCCCGCCGGCGATGACGCCCTCTCCGCCCTCGTCAATCTCGGCTATGCTCGCCCCGTCGCCCAGAAAGCTATCGAGACCGCCATCACCAAAGACCCCGGCGCAGCCCGCGACTTCGAAACTCTCTTCCGCGCTGCCATGGCCGCGATCCGCTAACCCTCCACCACCAACCCGCACAGTGCTAATCCTCCGAACGTCGTCATTCTGAGCGCAGCGAAGAACCCCTGTATTTCGTCCTTTCCTTTGCTCTCGCCTTTCTTACTGTCATCCCCGCGGGGATCTGCTGTTGCATTCCCCACCTAAAAAATAAATTTCAAAAAAGAGGAAAAAATTAGCCCGCCGAAAAACGTGCACGTAAGAACCACGTTGATGACACAAATCACCACGAATCCACCACGCAAAAACCACGTTCCTGCACCCCAAAAATCGCAAAACCCCCAGCAAAAACGCACTTCCACCACAAACAAAAAAATCCCAAAAATCAGAAGGCCCCGAAGCCGTTTCAGCGGATTCGAGGCCATAAGTTTGCAGACGGCCCGTAAGCCGAATTCTGTTTTAGACGATCATTCCTCTACGCGACGCATTACTGCGGCGCTTTAGCAACCTACCCGCAAGTTTCGGCCCCCATCCCCAATGAAATCATCAGGTTTTGAGTCTCCCCGCCTGGGCGCATCGGGCCGATACGCTCATCGCCGCCTGGAGAGAAGCGGCAAGATCCCTGCCTATTTGGTCTTGCTCCGTGTGGGGTTTACCATGCCGCGGTCATTACTGCCCGCGCGGTGCGCTCTTACCGCACCTTTTCACCCTTACCCTAAGCCGCGTGCGGATTTACCGAAGTAAATCACCAACTTAGGGCGGTATATTCTCTGTTGCACTAGCCGTCCAGATGGCTTAAACCATCCGTCCCGGACGTTATCCGGCACACTGCCCTGCGGAGTTCGGACTTTCCTCCCCCGTTCAACACCTTCCGGCCTGAACGGCAGCGATCATCCAGCCGCCTGCAGCTACAAGTGTATCCCACCAATCGAACAAAACCCGGTCTAATTGCGTAGAAGACAACAGGTTGAGCCTCGCTTTGCCGGGCTTCCGGCTGGTAGTCTCAAGGGAATTCAGGGAAGACAGAGCAGATGGAATTCAAAGAGGCGGTAAAGGTCGCGCTGCAGTCGTTGTGGGCGAACAAGCTGCGTTCGGTGCTGACGCTGTTGGGCGTCGTCATCGGCGTGACCAGCGTGATCGCGGTGGTGACGCTGGTCAACGGCGCGAATACCTACGTCACGACGAAATTCTCAAGATACGGCGCCGACGTCTTTACCGTTTCGAGAATGCCGCAGATCATCACCAGTTCAGAGGATTACCAGCGATTTCAGAGGCGCAAGAACATTCTGTTGCCCGACTATCCGGTATGTGGAAGAGAACTGCAAGCGTTGCATCGGGATTGGAGCGCAGCAGACGGTGACGGGAAAGGTTGTGCGCGGGACGCAATCCACGACCGATACCAGCATCCGAGGATATACGTGGCAGATGCCGACGCTGCAAAACCTGAATATCGAGCAGGGCCGCGGGTTTACAGAGACCGATGAGGAACACGCCTCGCACGTCGCCATCATTGGAACGGACATTCAGGATCATCTCTTTGCAGGAATCAATCCGATCGGGCAGGAGTTGCGTGTCGATGGGATGCCATACACGGTCATCGGGGTCAGCGAGAAGCAGGGCAGCACCTTTGGTCAGAGCCAGGACAACTGGGTCGCGGTGCCGCTGACGGCTTTTCAGAAGAGCTACGGTACAGCAAAGTCACTCACGATCTACGTCAAGGCAGGCGCAGCGGGCCCGATTCTGGACAACGCTGCCGACGAGGTGCGGGTGCTGGTGCGGTCGCGGCGGCACGACGCCCCCGGTTCGCCCGACGACTTCGAACTCGATGAAAACAACACCCTAGTCGGCTTCTTCAGCACGATCACCGGGTATTTCGGAGCGGTGGCCGGCGGGATTGCGCTGATCTCTCTGGTTGTCGGAGGAATCGTCATCATGAACATCATGCTGGTCAGCGTGACGGAGCGCACTCGCGAGATCGGCATTCGCAAAGCTCTCGGCGCGCGGCCGCGGGACATCCTGATCCAGTTTCTGATCGAGTCCGGAACGATGGCGCTGGTGGGCGGCTTCTTTGGTGTCCTCGGCGGAATTATGGTGGCTCAGGTGGTGACGATTGTGGCTGGTTTTCCGTCAACCGTCGCTTTCTGGAGTGTACTTGTGGGCTTGCTGATGGCGACTTCGACGGGCGTCTTCTTCGGTGTGTATCCGGCGCGCAAGGCTGCAATGCTGGATCCGATCGTGGCGTTGAGGGCGGACTAGGACAACAGGCAGGAAACGAAAGTTCAGGAAGGCTGTTTTATGCGGATCGTCGATACAAAAGAGACCATCAAGATGGCGCTGGACACGCTGCGGACAAACAAGCTGCGCAGCGGTTTGACGATCCTCGGCATTGTGATCGGCGTGATGACGGTGATCATCATTTCGTCGGTGGTGAATGGGTTGAACTCTAGTGTTTCGAGCCTGGTGGAGTCGCTGGGGACCAATGTGATCTGGGTGTTCCGGTTTCCGGTGATCGCGATGCGGCCGACGACGGAGATGCTGACGCGGAAGCAGCTGACTTACGATGACGCGATGGCGATGAAGGATCTGCCGCATGTGGTGGCGGTGACACCGGGTTTGCAATGTCGGGACAATAGCGGGGTGGAGGGCACGGTAGCCGTCAAGTATGGCACCAAGAAGATGGAGGGGACGATTCTGGAGGGGGACACGGCGAGCGTGAAGGATGTGTACGATCTCAACATGAAGGATGGCCGGTTCTTCAACGATGGCGACGTGGAGCGGGCGGCGAACGTTGTTGTGCTGGGGAACGATACGGCGGACGAACTGTTCGGCACGATAAGTCCGATAGGTCAGGATGTGACCATCGCGGGAATGGTGTTTACCGTGGTGGGAGTTATGGACAAACAGAAACAGGCGTTTGGTGGAGGGAAGAATCCGGATGACAACAAGGCGTTTTTTCCCGTGACGACGTTCCACAAGATCCATCCCGAGGTGTTGGATTACTGGATCAGCCTGAAGTTCGACGACCAGAAGAACAAGGCGCTGGTGCAGGATGAGTTGGAGGAGCTGCTGCGCCGCCGCAGGAAGGTGGCGAATGCGGCGCCGGACAATTTTGCCATCTTCGGCACGGATTCGCTGACACGGCTGTGGGATCAGATCACGTTCGGGCTTTTCGGTTTGATGCTTTCACTCTCCGCGGTGGGTCTGCTGGTGGGTGGAGTGGGAGTGATGAACATCATGCTGGTCAGCGTGACAGAGCGGACGCGAGAGATCGGCGTCAGGAAGGCGATCGGCGCGTCGAAGCAGACGATTCTGGCTCAGTTCACGCTGGAGGCGATTACGTTATGCGCGGTGGGCGGCTTATTGGCGTAACCCTCGGGAGCGCGGTCGCGCTTGGGATCCGTCTGGTGTTTCCTTCGCTGCTGTCCCCGCTGTGGATGACGGTGGCGTTCGTGAGTTCCTGCGGGATTGGGCTTGTGTTCGGCATCTATCCGGCGTGGAAGGCGGCGAACCTGAATCCGATCGACGCGCTTCGCTATGAGTGAACCGTGAATGAACCGCGAATGAAGTACGAGTAAGGTTGAGAGCGGGAGTCGACGGCTCCGTTGGTAAACTAGTCGGATGGCCACAGCGATTGAGGCGATCACGACGCTGTTGACGCTTGCGGGACTGGCTTATCTGCTGCTGGCGCTGTGGGGAGCGCGGAGACTTCGTGCACTATTGGCGGAGCCGAAGAGCTCGAGGGCGAGTTTGCGCCGGATGTCACGATTCTGAAGCCGGTGAAGGGTGTCGACCCGCGGATGTATGCGGGTCTGGTGAGCCATTGCCGGCAGGCAGTATGCCGGGCAGCTTCGAGATCATCTTCGGTGTAAGCAGCCTCGACGATCCTGCGGTGGGCGAGATCGAGCGGCTGCGGGCGGAGTTTCCAGAGTGTGCGATACGGCTGGTGGAGTGCCGCGAACGGCTGGGCACGTCGGGCAAGGTGAGCAATCTGGTCCAGATGCTGCGCGAGGCGCGGTATGACTATGTGCTGATCAACGACAGCGATATTCGTGTGTCTCCGCATTATTTGTCGCGGGTGATGGAGTGTTTTTCGGATCCGCGGGTGGGCATGGTGACGGCTCCTTATATAGGCCGAACGGCGGAGGCTCGGCCGGAGATGACGATCTGGTCGCGGCTGGAGGCGCTGGGGATTTCGACTGACTTTTTGCCGGGTGTGCTGGCGGCGCGGCGGCTTGAGGGCGGGATTCGCTTTGGCCTGGGCTCGACGCTGGCCATGAGTAAGGTGGCGCTGGCGAAGGCTGGGGGGCTGGAGCCGCTGGTGGAGTATCTGGCTGACGACTACGAGATGGGAGAGCGCATCGCGAAGGCGGGATATCGCGTGGAGCTGTGCAGCGAGGTGGTGGAGACGACGGTGCCGGCGTACGAATTTTCGCGGGTTTCAGAGACCATCAGTTACGGTGGGCGCGGTCGACTCGGGACTCGCGCAAGCTGGGGTATCTGGGGCTGGGGATTACGTACGCTTTGCCGTGGGCGATGATGACGTGCGTTGCGAGCGGGTTTGCGCTGTGGAGCTTTTCGCTGTTGAGTGTAGTGGTGCTGGCGCGGGTGGCGGTGGCGCTGTCGGTTGGGTGTTGGCGTGCTGCGCGATGGGCAGGTGCTGCGCGATCTGTGGCTGCTGCCGCTGCGGGACTTCTTCGGGTTGTGGTTCTGGGCGTGGAGCTTTGCCGGGGATACGGTGGTTTGGCGGGGGGAGCTTTTTCATCTGCGGGATGGGCGAATATCGCATGTTGTGGGGGTGGTCCCCCCCCATTGCCCGCGCGTAAATCATCCTGCATTCAGCGGTTTACGGCACGAGATGTCTGCAAAATATTCATAACAAACGGGTTGCGTCCAAAATATTCCATCTAAACGAGTTAGCCCCGGAGGGTGTCCGGGGCTAGCTCGTTTTCGATCTATATATCCAGTATAGCGGGTTGAGTGTAACTAAAATGCCACGCGGATGTTGTTGATTGGTAGTGGGTTAGGTCGTTTTGGGGCTTGACATGCGATTTCTGGGCCAAAAACGCAAAAAATAAATACGACAGCAATAGCGTCGTTCGCAAACTTCGCTCAGGATGCCGACGGGGACTCGATTTTTAGTTCGTTGAGTTGCGCTCCAATTCCTCGGCCAGAATCGGAACACCCTTGGCGCAGGCTTGAACGCCTATTGAAACACAGAGCTGAAGGACGGTCATGATTTCCTCCGGCGTCGCTCCCGCCTTGAGCGCCCCCTGGATGTGCCGCCTGGTGCCGGGCGCGTACATGTGAGTGATGGACGCGTCGAAGGCGATGCTGATCAACTCCAGGAATCTCGGTGTGAAGAGACCGCTCTTGTAGACGCTGGCCCCGAAGGCGAAGAACTGATCGGTCCACGCTGGAGAAAGCTCGTAGAACGGATCCCACGCCGTATTCCACTGGCCGATCGCGCGCATCGCGTCGCAAGCCGGAGTCTCGGGCTTAGGGCCTCCCGCCGGTTTCACTCCCGCCGCCTTCATCTCTTCGAGCAGGATGGGGGCGCCCAGGCTGCAGGAATGGACCGCCAGACCCGACACCACATTTGAGGACGAGGAGAACCTCATCGCGCGTGGCGCCTGCGTCCAGCGACGCGCGGATATGGCGGCGCGTGCCGACCTCGTCAAGGTTCGTGCAAGAGCAGTACAGTGCGAGGGAGATCAGCTCCACTTCCTTGCGTGGCAGGACGCCGCTGGTCCACGGGTTCGTGCCCACCCGCAACAGCAGTTCCGCTCCTTTGGGGTCCCACTCCTTGAGCTTGTCCAAAGACGAGCCCCACGGATTTACAGGCGAATCAGCCATTCCAACTCGCTGTTACCTTGTTTCCTCTTGTGTCGTTGCTCAATGATTTAAGGACTTCTCCTTTGATATTCGACGCTTATTCGCTCGTTCGTCGACTCAGTGCATCCGGCCGCTGAACTCCGGGTAGATCTGACGGCCGGCACGGTATACTGCTCGCGCGACGATTCCGGTATAGGTGGGGAACGAGAATGGAATCCTGGCAAGGTCGTCCACCCGCAGGCCTGCGGCCATGGCGATCGCCACCACCTGGACGATCTCGGCGGCGCACTCCCCAACGACATGGCAACCAAGAATCTTGCACCGTCGCGCGGTCAGCTATCAGCTTACAGAACCCGATTGTACGGCCGTCAATAATCGTGCGCGCCGTCTCGTTGAAGCGCACCATGATGACGACCACATCATGAGTTTTCGCGAGCCTTCGCCTCGCTCAGGCCAACCTGAGGCATATTCCGGGTCGGTAAAGCTGCCGATCGGACTTACCTGGTTCTCCAACGTCATTGCCGGGCCTCCCACGGCATTGGTCGCCGCGACGAATCCATCATGGATAGCCTGCGGAACAAGCATCAGGCGGCCAGTGATGTCGCCCGCCGCGAAGATGTGAGGCGAGGAGGTTCGGAGGAATTCATCGACTCGCACATAGCCCGAGGATTCGTCTCGACGCCTGCCGCGGCCAGGTTGAGACCTGTAGTATCCGCCACCCATCCAACCGCTACAACCGCGAGTGCGGCTTCGGCGCTATTTCGCGTAGCCATCTTTCGAGAAGACCATCCGCACACCGCTAGTCGTCTTCTCGAACGACTCGATAGTTCCAAAGTTCTCGCGCACCAAGGTCCCCGAATCGCGGAAGGCTGCCGCGACCGCGGCCGACACATCTTCGTCCTCGGTCGCCAGGATGCGGCGGACCGGCTTCAAAGAGCTGGACCTGGGAGCCGAAGGCGTTGAAAGACGGATGCGACCTGTACGCCTGTCGCTCCCGCACCAACGATCAACATCGAAGGCGGAACCGAAGTCAGACTCCAGGCATCGCTATGGGTGGCGGTGAACTCAAAGCCCGGGATTGGGAGACGTCGGCTTGTGCCGCCCGCGCAGAGGATGATCTTTGTCTGCTCGGAGCCGCAGGCCGCTCTCGGTTTCAATCGTATGCGGGTCGACGAAGCGTGCGGTGCCCGATCTGTTCGTAGATGGTGACCCCGAGGGGGTTCAGACTCGCTCTCGCTGGATCGAATGTGTCGCGCAAATCATGGACGACTTGGCGCACGCGCGCCAGCAGCCGGGGATACTCCAGAGTCGGCTCGCCTACGGCGATGCCATACTGACCGAGCTGTCGAGCTTCGCGGAGCAGCCGGGCCGCATGCGCCAATGTCCGCACGGGAACGGGTCCGTCATTGGCCGCCATACCGCCAATATCGTCGCGGGTCAACAAGAGATGGTCTTGGGCACCCAACTCCGCGGCCCGGCAGTGCAGCGGCTACGACACCGGCTGGCCCCGCGCCGATGACAATGACGTCTACCATCTCGAATCCCATTCCCTTCCAACCTAAGGATTGCGTACCAGGTCTTTTTGGGCACGACTTGCCGGACTGCAACGCCCTCGCGACCATGCCATCGGTAATGCATTCCAGAGGCCAGAGTCGGCGTAAGGCGGTGCATCCAATAGGTCAGCTTTACCTTGAATCCGGGAGATGATCAGGAACTTATCGTGCCGGATCCCTGAACGAGGCCGCGCACTGCTGCCTCCACAGGCATCGTTCCGCCGATGCGCTTCAGCGCCGCGTGGCCGGGTGCAGCGACTTGCGCTCGCCCGCCAAGCCCGGCGTTTCAGACTTCCCCGGGACAGAAGCAAGCGACACTAATACCCCGCGGCTGAGTTCGTAACGCAGGCATTGTGCCAGCCCGACCACGGCAAACTTGGATCGTGCCATAAGCGGTATAGCCGAGAACGGAATAATCCCCCCAGTGGAACCGACAAGAACAATCTTGCCTAGTGCTGCGCTGCCATGGACTGCAGCACCGCCGCGATGAAGTATCTCGTGCCGTAGACGTTGACCCGATGACGCGGTCAAAGGTCTCGTACTTCATGTCGATGAATTTTCCGTGACCGCCGATACCGGCCATGGTGATGACAATATCCGAGCGCATCCGCCAACTTCGGCGAACGGCAATTGTGACAGTGCGCGCATACTTCGTCGATGAGTCGTGACGACGTTGACAATCTGTATGAGCGAGCGAACGCGCTGGTCGAAGAGCGTGCACTGGCGTGCCGATTCGACGTCTGACCAGCGCCGCATCGGGTAAGGTCGATTGAGATCGAAAATGACGATGTGCGCGCCCAGCCCGGCCAGCATTTTACCGGCCATCAGCGCCCATGCCGCTGGCGCCCCCCCGTAATGTAAACTTGTTTTCGTCTCGATATCCGTCCCATGGCATTGTCTATTCCGCATGCGTCGGGCTATCGGGGAGGATTATTTTCTGGCTGCCCTTGACGTTCAGATGACAAGTCCGCCGTTTGGGCTGATGATCTGCCCCACAAGGTAATGTTCGTCTGAGGCAAATAGATGCCAGCGAGGCGTATTCCTCCGGCTCGCCCAGGCGGCCGAGCGGGATCATCGACAGGAGGTTGTGCTTCTCCTCTTCGGACGCCTCGGCAAAATACTTCTTGAACGGGGGCGTCATGACCCCTCCGCACGCGATGGCGTTCACGTAGATGTTCGCGCCGGCAACATCAAATGCCGCCGTCTTGGTGTAGGAAATGACCGCCGCTTTGGTGGCCGAGTAGGACGGGCTGAAGGAGCTTTCGGTAGAGATGCCCGCGATCGACGCGAATGTTGATGATCTTGCCGTAGCGCTTTGGCTCCATCAGCCTCAGCGCCGCGCGCGTGCAATAGAAGACGCCATGTACGTTGACCCCCCAGAACCGAAGCCAGTCGTCGTCCGTGTGGCTCGTCGTGATGCCCAGCGAACCCTGCGTCTTTCCCGCCTTGGCCGCGTATACCCGGTTGCGCCGCTCAGTGTCGGCCGGTCTGGCCGCCAGCATCGCGGCGTTGTTAACCATAATGTGGACCGTGCCGAGCCGGTCGACAGCCTGCTTGAACATCTGCTCGACGCTCTCGACGGACGAGACGTCGCACACGACGCCGAGACATGGCGCCCGCCCAGCGTCTCGATTTCTTTGGTTGCCTCGGCCAGTGTGTCCGGGTTGATGTCACAGATGACAATGCTGGCGCCTTCCTTCGCCATCGCCAGGGCAATCGCCTTGCCCAAGCCTTGTGCTCGGCCTGTGACCAGGGCGACCTTGTCTTTGAGTTTCATGTTGCTCCTTTTTATTGTTCAAGTTGTTTTCTCATTCGGGCTAAGCGACACCGTGATCTTTTCGTCCACGACCTCTGCGGGGTAAGAGGCGACCCCAAAGCTCGAAGTGCCCGCAAAGCATCCGGTGGTGACGTCGAACTTCATTCCGTGCACCGGACAGGTCACGATCCTGCCGTCAAGCTTTCCCAATCCGAGCGAGCCCCCGGCGTGAGGACAGGTATCGGCGATGACGCAGATAGTTCCGTCCACGTTGAAGACCGCGAGGTCTTTGTCAGCGAGAGTGAACCGTGAACCTGAGCCGGGCGGAATCTGGTCGAGACGCGCGATTTCTATAAATTCGGCCATGCTGCTTAGTCAGCGGCTACGCCGGGAGCTGTCAGTTTGCCTTCCCACTCCCCGGCGTGGATGTGTCCGCAACCGCCCTGTGCCGCCGGATAGAATCTTCCGTCGGTCTCGTGCACCATGAAGCCCATGTTGCCCTCTTTACGGTTGGGGGGCAGACCAAGGTTGGCGAGGGTTTCTGCCGTAGAGTTGTACGTAACTCCGAGCTTTAGCATCTGGCGTGCCTGTTCGGGCGTAGCGATCGGCCTTCCCAGCTCATTGGCCATGCGGACATGGCGCTCGATCATTTCGATCGACGACATGCGCACGCCTTTGGTGGTGTTCCAGAGGTTGTCCTCGATGCCGGCGCGTGTGTGTTGCCCCAGCGCGATGCAGATCGCAGCAAGCGGGTGGCTCAGACGGAACGTTGTCTGGTAGGTGAAGAACGAGCCATGCGGGGTGCGACGGATCAGCTCCATCAGGTCAAATGGATTAGCGCCGCATATTCCGCCGCCACCGATGCTGAAGAAGCCGTTCACCGGTCCCATGTAGTAGCCCTTGCGGATGAGACGCTCGACGAGTTCGAGGCTGTGGACGTGGCCGAGCGCGAAGTAAGGCTGGATTCCATGCTGGACCATCTGCTTGATGTTCTCCAGATAGAAGTCCGGAGTCGAGTCAGCCACCAGGTTGGCCATGGCATGAAGCATCGCTGGATTGGTGAAACGCGTTCCCTGAAAAGAATCATCTACCGGATGTAGCGCCGTCAGGTCATAGAGGCCTGTGCCACAGGTAATCGTGACCTGATCCGGCTTTGGATCGATCTCGGCCAGCTTGTGGCGCGAGTCGTAGCTTTGGAACTTCGCCTCCTCGCCGGGCTCGGGAGCAAAGGAGATGGACCCGCCAACCTGCAGGATCATCTTGGGCACGGCTTTGCGCAGACGGGCAATCTGCTCGCCATATTCACTGAGTTTCTTGGAGATATGGCCAGTTTTGGGATCGCGCACATGGATGTGCAGGAGCGTAGCTCCGGCGTTGTAACAATCCACCGCGACCTGGGTCTGCTCTTCCCAGGTCACGGGGAGTTTCTGTTCGGGGGTGCAATCCTCCGGCATCCACATCGGCCCATAGGGCGCGGCGGTGATCATCAGAGGGGCTTGATTTTCGGGTAATAGCGAGTCGTCGGTGAAGTACACGAGGCTTCCTTTCCGGGCCGTTTCGGTCCCGCTTGGACCTCTTTTAGTTTCGTCTTCCCGAAATTGAAAACAACTGGCAGAACTACTAGGGGCACTATCCGCTCATCCCCGTTTTAGTTTGGCGTACTGCTCATCCGTAAGATTGACGTAGTTGCTGCCCCTGCTCCAATATTGCAAACTGTGCTCAAATTTCGGCATGTCCTCTAGATTGCACCGGAGCACGAACGCACGAAAGGCGTCCAGTGTAGCGAAGCGATAATAGCGTGACTCAGGGCCAATTACGGTTTGGCAATCAGCCTCCATGAAGTGAACCCACCATAGGCCTTTGTAGAGGTCGAAGTTCATCAGGACGCGGGGCATGGCCGAATTCTAGGGCAGATGGCAGGCTGCTCAACTGGTCTAGTTGTGGATGGCAACTGGAACCCAAGGGATTGTGTTTTGGGCAAAGACAAGCCCGGTGCGGCGCATGGAAAGTAGACCCGGGGCTGAAGCCCCCGTATTTGTTGGCCTATTCGCAAGGCTAAAGCCCTGCGCTCCCTCCGAAAGGCAACAACAGCGGCGGAGGCGGATGGGGGCTTAGGGCTTCCTTTTTGATCGCAACTTTGATCGCAAAAAGTGCGCGATGGATGGGCGCTCGTGCGACCGGATTACAATCCACTGGAAATTCACCCAGAAAACAGCCGCGGGGAAAAGCTTACTCTTAAGCAGCGGCGACGGTACCAGTCTTCGGTCCAGCGTCAGGGATGGACGATAGGGAGGAGATACGTTTGATGGATACGGCTTCTTCCATGAATCGCTGATTTCTGATTACGTGGCATTGATTGCCGGGAGAATTAACGATCGTGCTGATGCAGTCGAGCATTAGCCACTGAGGCGTCCCCCAAGGGATTATTTCCTGTTGAACGCACATCATGCCAGCGTCCTTGACGAATGTGCGCATCTTTTCGGCACTCATAGACGGTGCCCGTGCATGGAGTTTATCTCTAAGACCCAGGAGCCGTATTTTCATCTTCCGCAAGACGGAACGGCGAACTTCGTTAAGGTTGGAATGGTGAAGAAACGCAACTCCACCTGGCTTGAGCACTCGCGCCAGTTCATTGACATAGCTGGATATCACATTGGCCTCAGCGTGAACAAGCGAATCAAATGAAAACGCAAAGTTGATTGAGTTGTTTTCAATCATGGGGAGAGTGGATCCTTCATTGGCCCTGAATTCAAGATTCGGAGAGCTCGCAAAGCGCCTGATGCAATGCTCGACACAGCCTTGCGCCAGATCAATCCCAATCAACGACGTACAGTGAGTCTGAAGGAACTGCGTCCATCGGCCATGCCCCGGAGCGATTTCCAAGATTCTGCCGCTCAAAAAAGGGAAGACGCGAGGGAGCAAGCAACCCATCCATTGCGAATGCGCTGTTCCCCACGTCTCAGACCACCGGTCACCTTCTTCACGCCAATGATAAGCTTCGTCCCAAATCCGCTTGTTTTCAGAAATATCCATGGTGCAACTCCCTCCGGGGACGAAGTCGGCGACATATTTTCTGGGACACTTCTCCCCTGTGTTCTCAATTTGATGTGGCGAGGTCGAGGTTCAGTTGGCGGTTTACTCGGTGAAATATGCGGTGGTGGGGAGGCTTCGATTTGCTGCATACGAGACAGGGGTTGGGGACGTCAGGCATTCTGAGATGCGTCGCAGCATGTCGGTCGGGTGAACCGGCTTCGTCAGCGTTGTGAAGTCGTGTCCGTCGTGGCGTGCTTTTTCGAGCAGATCGACTGTCGCTGCCTGACCAGAAAACAAGAGGACTTTGCAGGACGGAATGATCTTCTTCATGGTGATCGCCAGGTCGACGCCGGTCATGCCGGGCATCACGACGTCGGAGATAAGAAGGTCTGGTGGGTGAGCTTTCGCGAGCTTCAGCGCGTCCTTGCCGTCGTATGCGGTCATCGTTGAGAAGCCGCTTTTGGAGAGGATGATGGACAGGGTGTCTGCTATGACTCGCTCGTCGTCGACCACGAGCACGAGGGGCTTACGTTTTTCGGCGAGGATAACGATGTCGCCTTTCGGTACTTCAGCCACAGGAACCACTTCAATTTTCAGTTTCGGATTCAGAGTCATTGATTGCAACCTCTGACTACGACCGTAGACCTCTTCTGTTGATACGGGTTAACTCTTTTAGATCAGGCAGTTAAGGGGAAGCTTAGTTCTTGTTGAAGATAACTTCTTGACAGTCGTCCGATTCGTCTGGTTATTATTAGGTTAGCGTCACGTTAGCGTTAGGGTGACGTTAAGGAGGGAATGTGGGAAATGATGCGCAGTTCGACGTAGAGGCGATGAAGTTCGAGTCCGTACTCCAGACCAACGTTCCCAAGGGGAGGGACGGCAAGCATAAAGAGATCGTCACTCATCTTTTGAGTGAGATCGGGCGGCTGGAGGCGGGATCGGCGCTGAAGATCCCGATCTCAGAACTTCCAGATACGAAGCAGAACATTCGCTCTGCTCTGAGCCGGGCTGCGAGCCAGAGAAAACTCAATCTGGCCACGTCGAGTAACGACGAGTTTCTTTTTGTGTGGAAGACGGATGAGGCGGTTTGAGGGTGGCGGTGAATACCGGAGTTGATTGGGTGGTGTGGGAAGGACAGGCGACGGCTCCTGGGCCGATCGAGCGCCTTCGATCCCACCCATCGCAAGTGCGCGATGGATGGGGCACCCATTGATTTGTGGCTGGTGGAGGAGAACGGGCAACGGCAGATGCTAGCAACGCAGATGCTAAAAGCAGATCCCTAGTAGGGGTTGGGTTGGTTGCTTAGGATCTCTTTGCCGCCGCTTTGGGCGATGAAGTAGGTCTTGCCTGGAAGCGCGGGGATGGGGTCGCTAAGATCCTGCCAGAGGAAGATGCGGCGAGGTTCGGTCCACTTGAGAGAGAGGGAGACTGTGTCCTCGAAGATGGGTGGGGCGTCGGGGAAGAAAGAGCCGTACCAGAGGTTGGAGCTGCGGCCTTCGAAGATGTGGAGGGGTTGGGTTTCGATGGATCCGACTTCAGGGCCGGGGCGGCGGAGGTAGAAGCCGAGGGTGCTGGCTGACTCGTATTCGCCGTGGATGACGATGAGGTCGTCGGATTTGAGTTCGGGCGCGATGGCGTTGGCGAGTTGGCGCGAGGTGAGGATAGGGGAGAAGATCTGCAGGCCGACGTGGGCGGCGAGCAGGAAGGTGAAGGTGGCACCGGCGAGCCAGAGATTGGCGACGTGGGGTTTGTAGTTGTCACGGTAGTGCCAATTGGCGAAAGTGCCGACGAAGAGTGCGATGGCGGTGAGGATGAGGGGATTGCGAAAGGCAGACATGGCTTGGGTGTTGAGGTCGAGGAAGTGGCCGAAGGAGAGGGCGTAGTCGCTGGGGTTCTGTTTGAGGAGGGTGGCGAGATGGGTGGGGGCGGGGGACAGGTGCGCGTGGAGGACGAAGAATCCTGCGATGAGTGCTGCGATGGAGCCGAGGGCGAAGAGGACGACGGAGATGCGCTGGCCGGCGCGGGTGAGGGGGTTGGGGACGGTGAAGGATTCGGCCTCGGTAGCTTCGTTGTTGAGCCAGGCGGCGATGAGAAGGATGAGCGGTGGAAGTGAGGGGAGGACGTAGTACTCCTGGCGGGTGGAGAGGCTGAAAAAGAGCAACGGGATTGCTGCCCAGAGGCCGAGGAGAAGGCGAGTGCTTTCGGTCGGGGTGAGGGTGCGGATGGAGACGAGAGGGCGAAAGGCTTTGCGCCAGGGGACGGTGGCGAGGGCGCGATAGAGGTAGGCGCTCCAGGGCATGAGCCAGATGAGGAGGAGTCCCCAGAAGAGATAGAGGGGCACGGTGTCGTAGTCGCGGGGGACGCGGAGGTTGAGATAACGGAGGAGCTGCTCGTTGACGAAGTAGAACCAGAGCCAGCCATGGACGTTGCCGTCTGTTGGGAGCGGGACGGACCAGTGGCCGTGGGTGAAGGTGAGGTTGCCAGGGTGGCCTTGCGTGGGGTTGGCGAGCGCGATGAGGATGTGCCACGGGGCGGCGATCGCCAGGAAGACGATGGTGCTGGAGATGGGGGCGAGTTGGCCGATGCGGGCGAGGACGCTGCGGAGATTGCGGCGGGTGAGTGCGAGATGGGTGAGGACGATGAGGAGTGGGAAGACGATGCCGATGAGGCCCTTGGTGAGGACGTTGAGGGCGCAGCAGGCGGCGAAGGCCCAGCAGAGGAGCGGGTTGGCGTGGCGCGTTGAAGGCATACTTCCCACCCTTCGCGATGAGACTGCGAAGAATGGGGCACCCGGACTTTTTTGGCCGGGTGGCGTTGCATCTTGCCGGGCTTGATTGTTTTCGGTTAGCCAGTAGCAGTAGAGGGCGAGGGTGAGCCAGAGGCAGACGATGGCGTCGGGGATGATGATGCGGGTGAAGATGAAGATGCCGAAGCTGGAGAGGAGGAGGAGTCCGGCGTAGAGGCCGGTGCGGGTGCTTGCGAAAGTGCTATTTGCGAAAGCCCGGCGGGCGAAGGCTTCGATGATGAGGGCGAGGGCGAGGACGGTGAAGGCGAGAGGAAGGCGGGCGGCGGAGGTGCGGACGCCGAAGAGTTTGAAGCTGGCTGCCATGGACCAGTAGAGGAGGGGCGCTTTTTCGAGGTAGCGGATGCCGTTGGCGTAAAGGGTGATGTAGTCGTGGCGTTGGAGCATCTCGCGGGCGACCTCGGCATGGACGGAGTCGGCGTCGTCGAGGAGGGGCGGGGTGATGAGGGCGAGGCTGGAGTAGAAGAAGAACCAGAGGGCGATGAGGATGAGGCGGTTGCGTTTCGGTGTCACAGCCTACGCTCGCCGCTCACTGCGGAGAAATTTGATAGCTCCAGCGATCAGGAAGAATGCTCCGACAAGAGGCAGACAAAACAACGGAAACAACAATGCGCCTGACCATCCATGCACGTTGATA
Source organism: uncultured Acidobacteriaceae bacterium (assembly GCA_963791735.1). GTDB lineage: Bacteria > Acidobacteriota > Terriglobia > Terriglobales > Acidobacteriaceae > Edaphobacter. The sequence goes on from CAWBTR010000001.1 coordinate 1,238,133, forward strand.
GGTAGCAACTCAAATTGCGCTAAACCGGCCAGGATGCCGGAAGCTATCAGAGAGAGACTGCCTACAAGTGCGCACTGCCTCGCGCCGAGTTGAATGGCGAAAGCGATGCAGCCTACGAGACACAGAATGATCCCGAGAAACAATACTGGAAGAAAGATATCCTCCAACACCTTGAATGTTATCGACTCTGTTGAGTCGAAGCTCACCTTCTCCAGTAGGTAGTTGAATAAGACTCCTAAAGCGACAAAGACCAAGCCTGTCACCACTAGATGCCTTCCGTGTGCACTAAGGCGCATGAGTCATCATAAGCCGGGGCGACGATTCGACAGCCTAAAATACGTGTAGACTCAAGCAGATTTCTCGATGCGCGAACTCATTCAATTGAACTCGCAGACTTCCGGGCCGCCGACGGAGCTGATCTTTGGGGATTGGTATCCGGCGATGCGGTCCGGTGAGCTGCGTGCGAAGAAGACCGCGAAGGCGATGCTGCTTGGCGTGCCTCTGTTGCTGGGGCGCAAGAACGACGGCAAATTATTTGCGATGCGTGATCTTTGTCCGCACCGTGGGATTCCGCTGTCGGCAGGGTGGTTTGATGGCGAGAGTGTGACGTGCAAATATCACGGCTGGCGCTTTGAGCCCTGCAGTGGGCGATGTGAAGAGATTCCTTCGCTGACCAGCTATGAGACGCTCGATCCGACGAAGATTTTTGCGGGGGCGTTTCCTTGCGAGGAGCGGGATGGGTATGCGTGGGTTTATCTTCCTGAGCCCGGCAGCGGGCGGCTGGCGCAGCCGGGGGCTGGCCGGGTGGGCGACGCACTGCCGCCGGTGCCGGAGTTGCCGAAGTTTTCGGGACGATTTCGCAGTGCGCATCTGATGGCGGAGCTGCCTTGCAATGTGGACCACGGGATTATTGGCTTGATGGATCCGGCGCATGGGCCGTTTGTTCATCAAGCCTGGTGGTGGCGGAGCCGGGCGAGTATTCATGAGAAAGAGAAGCATTTTGAGCCATTGAATGACCAGGAAAACAATGGAAGAAATGCCGGGTTCCGGATGTCGTCTCACGCTCCCAGCGCCAATTCGGCGCCTTATAAGTTGTTGGGAGTTTATGGGGAGCCGATTACGACGCAGATCGATTTTGTGCTGCCGAACCGGCGATATGAGACGATTCGCGCTGGGGAAAAGTGGTTTTCCAGTTTGACGACGGTTACGCCGGTGACGGCTTCGACTTGCCGGATTGATGTGTACTCTGCGTGGAATGTTTTTTACTACGTTCCATTTGTGACTCCGATTGCTACGTTTTTTGGAGCGCGGTTTGTACGACAGGACCAGCAGACGATGATCGAGCAGGCGGAGGGGTTGCGATTCAACCCGGGACTGATGCTAATTGATGATGCGGATAAACCTGCGAAGTGGTACTTCGCGTTGAAGCAGGCGAGGCTGAAGGGGACGGGGGAGCATCCTCTCCAGGGGCCAGTGACGCTGCACTGGCGGAGTTGAGGGTGAGACGCCCCCTCCCGTCAAATTTGCGCAAAGTCTTCCAACAAAGGGAGTTAGGCTTGGACTTGGATTTTAATCGCACTGTTTGTTGTGCAGTGTCTCAGGTTTTTCTGGTGCGCGTTTGTTGAATCTTTCCCCACTCGACGATACGAAGAAGACCGGCTTCGCGCGAGGTCTGATGTTGTCCGCAGAAGGGCCTGAAGATCGGGCGCGGTGGCGGATGCTTGGGTTGATTTGTGCGGGTGTTGTGCTTTGCATGACGACGTGGTTCTCCGCGACGGCGATCACACCGGAGCTGATCCAGATATGGCGGCTATCGGGGGCTGAGGTCGCGTGGCTGACCAACGCGGTGCAGCTTGGATTCGTTACCGGAGCGTTGCTTTCAAGTTTTGTCAGTCTTCCGGACCTGGTTCCGCTGCGCAGGTTGATGGGAGTGAGCGCTGTGGTGGCAGCAGCCGCGAATCTGTGCCTGTTGTGGGCGCCGTCGACGGGCTGGTTGCTGGTCGCGCGCTTTATTACGGGAGTAGCGCTTGCCGGGATTTACCCACCGGCACTGAAGCTGACGGCGACGTGGTTTGTACGTGGGCGGGGCACTGCTCTTGGGCTCGTGATTGCGGCGTTGACGCTTGGGTCGGCGTCTCCGCACCTTATTCGTTCACTGACTGACCGAGTGGACTGGCAGATTGTGGTTGAAGCGGCGTCCGCATGCACGGTCGGGGGAGCGGCGATCCTCGTGCTGTTCGCGAGGGAGGGCCCGTTTCCGTTCAGCAAAGCGGTGTTCAACCCCCGGTACCTTGGGGTTGTGTTGAAGAACCGGCCTCTGGTTCTCGCGAATCTTGGTTACTTCGGCCATATGTGGGAGCTGTATGCGATGTGGGGATGGTTTTTGGCTTTTACGCGGGCTGCCTCTCCTCAACTCGGACTGGGCGGTGCGAGGTCTGCCTCGCTGGTGACGTTCGCTGTGATTGCCTCGGGGATTGTGGGCGCGATTCTGGGCGGGGTACTGGCCGATCGGACGAGCCGTACCTTTGCCGCCGGGCTAATGATGACGTTGTCGGGTCTCTGCGCTGTTACGATCGGAATCGTCTTTGATGGGCCGCTGTGGGTGTTTCTGTTGGTCGCCGTATTGTGGGGGATTACGGTTATTGGCGACTCCGCGCAGTTTTCTGCCATGGCTACGGAGTTGAGCGACTCGAGCTACGTTGGGACGGCGCTTGCGCTGCAGCTTGGCCTGGGTTTTCTGTTGACCCTGGTGTCGATTCGATTTACTTCAGTGCTGGCGGCGCATATTGGGTGGCGCTGGAGCTTTCTTCCGCTGGCGTTTGGGCCTGCGGCCGGAGTGGTTGCGATGGTGTTGCTCCATCGGAGTGTGGCGACAAAAGGGCGGGGGTGGAAGTGAAGCTGAACTGCGTTGCTGATCGAGAGGTTAACCGGCTTTGGCGATGGCGGCGCGGAGGGCAGGGATGCCGCCGGATATGATGTCGCCGTGGCCGGAGGCGAAGCGCTCGATGGGGTAGTTGAGGAGGTTGTTGGCGCTGGATAGGGCGGTGGGCTTGTGCCAGGTCGCGAAGTTCGGCAAAGGGAAGAACCATGGTGCGAAGCCGCTGATGGTGAAGCCGCCCTTGCAGATGAGGGCGTCGCCGGCGTAGAGGGTGCCGTCGCGCTCGTCGAGGAACGAGAGATGGCCGGGGATGTGGCCGGGGGTTTCGATGGTGCGGAGAGAGCCGATGAGTTCGCCTTCGGTGAGGAGTCTGGTTGGGCGGGATTTGATGCCGGGGACTCCGCCTTTAATTTTGGTTTGCGGTTCGTTAGGTTGAAGGGAGACGTCGGGTGGTTTCTGGAGGAGTGGAAGGCTGCGGGCGTTGGAGATGAATTCGACGTTGCCGGACCCCAGTTTTTCGATGAGGGCGTCTACGGAGCCGATGTGATCCATGTGGGCGTGGGTGAGGAGGATGCGACGGATGGGGGCGGCGAGGGTGCGGGCGGCAGCGAGGATGTCGTCGTGGGAGCCGGGGAGGCCGGTGTCGATGAGGGTGAGGCCGTCGGTTTCGCGAACGAGGTAGCAGTTGACGAAACCGAGACGAGTGAGCTGCGTGGCATTGGGGGTGACCGTGGTGGATTTCATAGGTATTGGATGCGGAGCGTGTTGGGACGGCGCGGGCGGCTCACAGGATTGACGGTCACTTGCGTGGGACTTCCACGATGAATAGTCTCTCTCTGTCTCTTTCTGATCCGAAAGAGCTGTTCATCCCATTAAGAGCTCATGCCATTTCTCAGTACCGATCGCCCGATGCGTTAGATTGCATTCCCGGATGAGGCGACGGAGTTCCCAGCATTTCTTCAGGGGCTGAGAGTGCGTGAGTCGAAGTTGCGATGCCAAAATGCCGACCAAAAAAATCTGACGTCAAGCCATACGCTGTTAGCCAACTTCGATGCATGAGAAACCCGTGAATCTCATCCGGAAAGACATGCTCCTCAAACTCGACTCCCTGCGCACGCAGCGCTGCCGCCATCTGAACTGTCTGTGAGAACGCGACATTCCTGTCGTCATCTCCCTGGATGAGCAGTACAGGCGACTTCCACGTCTTGATGGACGCCATCGGCGAAGACTCGAACGCAATCCGAGCCACATTCGGGTCTGTCGCCCTATCGCCAGCTCCTTGCTGATTGAGCCGCGTGGACCAGTCATGCACTCCATGGAAATCCACTCCTGCGGCAAACAGATCCGACGAGCGCGCTAAGGCCAACGCTGTGAGATACCCACCATAGCTCCCACCCCAAACTCCGATTCGCGCGGGATCGACGTCGGGACGATTCCGCATATAGAGCCCTGCGCCCTGCACGTCGTTGTACTCGCTGGCACCGCTCGCCCCGTAGTTTATAGCCTCGCGAAAGTTCAACCCGTATCCGATTCCGCTGCGATAGTTGACCGAGAGCACGATATAGCCCAGGCTCGCGAGGTACTGGTTCATCGCGTAAGCATTCGAGTAGTAGTCCATATAGTGGTAGCCCAGCAGCATCTGTCGCCGGGAACCTCCGTGAAAGAAGACCAATGCCGGATGTTTTTTTCCGTCACTCGCCGTTGCCGGGAGAAACAGCTGCCCGTGAATCTTCATGCCATCGGCCGCAGTCAGGATGACCTGCTGGGGTATGACCAACTTCTTCGCCGGATAATCCGCCGGCACCAGTTGGGGTGCGAGATCACGCAATTCTCCATTTTTCGCGACGAAGGCCGGCCGTATCGGCACTCGCGCATCAGCACGAAGGACAGCAACGTTTCCGCTTGCGGTCATCACGGGCAACACTTCGATGCCTTCTCCGTTGGTAAGCTGTCGTATCTCAGATTTCCCATCGGCCGCAATCTGCCACACATGCCTGCGATCGATATCCCCCTGGTTTGAGCTGAAGACGAGACTCTTGCGATCTGGACTTGCGGCTACGTGCTCCACTTCAAAATCGCCCGAAGTCAGAAGCGTCGCAGTATTGCCGCTTGTCGGACCAGAGGCTGAGGCAGAAGTTGGAATGGAGTAAAGATGTTCCCAACCGTCAAGCTCGGACGGGAATATCAAGTGACCGCCGGGCGTCCAGAACAATTGCTGGTCAGTCGCAAGCGGATGAAAGACGCTGCCTTGCCCCTTCGCGGCACGCCATACTTCGTGCCCTGCTCCGGTCGCGACATCCGCAATATAGATTGACCACGGCTCTCCAACGCGTCGCGCTCCCGGACCGCCGCTTCCTGCGGCTGTCCGCACAAAGGCAATCTGTCGGCTATCCGGCGACCATTCCGGATAACGATCGGTCAGGGTCGAAGGATCCATGTAGGTGATCGTTTTATCGCCGATTGAATAAACGCCAATGAAGCCATGGTCGCCGCGATTGCTCGTGAAGGCGACGTATTTTCCATCCGGCGACCACATCGGCGGGCCCGGAGTTCCGCGCGCATGAAACATCAGCACCGGCTTGACAGAGTCATCCGCGAGAGAGATGTTCCAAATTCCATCCTTGCTTAGAAATGCTACGGTCTTGCCGTCCGGCGAAACGCTCGGCGACCGTCCCGCAGCTATCCGGCGCGCCTTGCCTCCATCGACGGGCACGATGAAGATCGTCTGCTCGACGCCGTCTGCCAGTAACGCTGGATTAGGATCAGGGCGACCAGGAAATTCGAAATCGCCGCTGCGAACATAGACGACCGACTGGCCATCTGGTGTCCAGGTGATGTCGCCGATGTCCTGGCCGTCATCTGCGGTATACGTGGTCAACTGTCGAGCAGCAAAGGTCCCGTTTGCCAGGTCTGCAACCCAGATATTCCGCTTACCTTCCTGGTTTGCCATCCAGACCACGAGCGAACCTTTAGGCGAAGCCTGTAACTCCGAATTGAAGGTGCCGCTCATCACCTGTTGCAACGTGAAGGTCTGGGCGGAAGCCGGAGTAAACATTGAATTGAAACAACCAACGAAGGCGACCAGGGTAAGTTTCCAGGACATTTCACGCTCACTGTTGAGGAATTTTGCCTTAGTACAACACTCTTTCGACTCGCTGGCCAGTACATCCTGATGGAAATGGAGAAAAAGGCCGTTGTCCGGAGATGCTCATCGGGTACGGGATGGCGTCAGGATGAAGTCACTGTGACAGTAATGGTGGTTGTTCGTGTGGCGCTGCCGCTGGTAGCGGTTACTGTGATGGCGTAGGTGCCGGGCGGTGTGGCATTTGGGTTTGTCGGTGTTGAGCCTGTACCGCCACCGCTCCCTGAAGAGCAGGCGCCAAGTCCCAGCAGGAAGGAAGAGAGCAGAAGCGCAAGCAGGCCGATGCGAATTGGAAGCCGACGCCTGATTCCGCATACACACAGAGCCATGACTGCGACGAAGACTTCACCGCTGTACCGTGGATGTTTGAGAGAGGCGGTGGAGGATCCAGTTGTGGAGATGGTCAGGTTCGTGATGTTCTGATTGCCGTTGGTGACGAGCGTCAGGGAGGACGGATTGAAGCTGCAGGCGGCGCCCTGAGGCAGTCCGCTGGAACAGGAAAACTGCACTGGGGCGGCCGGAACCGATCCATAACCGGTAGGGGCAAGGGTCACCGTGGCGCTCTTTCCTGCAATGACAGACGCGGTAATCGGTTGGGATGGGAATCGAAGGTCTCCAACGGAGGAATTCAGGTTGACGGGAGGCGGTGAATTGGCCGCGTTGGAGAGCAGCTTGAGAGTACCTGCAAGGGAGATGCCCAGAAGAGTCGTTGCGTCGGACTTGAAGGTCACGTGAATGGTGCAGGTTTGCCCGGGCGCGACCGGTGAGGTGCAGGTGTTGGTTTGCGAGAAGTGGGTGGTGTCCGAGAGAGTGACGCCAGTGACGGTGAGGGGCAGTTGGCCGGAGGAAGAGACTGTGAGAGTGGAGGCCACGCTGTCGCCCAGGAGAATCGGGCCAAAGACGGGTGGCGATAGGGTGATCGTTGCCGCAGGGATACCTGGAGTGATGGTGAAGGTCTGCGGATTCGATACAGGGTTGCCGACCGTCGTGAGCGGGGCAGATATCGTGACGGCTGCGGTTCCTATGGTTGTTACATCCGAGGCAGGGACAGTTGCAAGAAGAGAGCTGCTACTGACGTAGGTTGTCGGGAGGGGAGTTCCGTTCCAAAGAGCAACGCTGCCGGGCGACAAGTTGCTGGCAACCAGCGTCAGGGTAAAAGAGGCACTGCCGGCGGGAATACTGGCAGGTGAAAGAGAGTTCAGATACGGGCCGTCGACGTAGGTGGTTATGTATACGGGGTTGGAGGGAGTTGGATTGGGTGGATTGGTAACGGTGACGGGGCTTTGTGCGGCTCCAGGGTAACCATAGAAGGTGGCGACGATCTGGTTCGCGTTGTAGTAGGTTGTCGCTCCGGGAATTCCGTTCATCGAGGCCACAGAGGAGGGAGTGAATCCGCTTCCATTAATCTGCGTGGAGATGGGAGAGGTTGCGTTGATGAAAGAGGGACTGACGGACGTAAGAACGGGTGGGTTAGGAATGGCGTAGGCCGTCGCGTCAAATGCGGCATCGAGAGAATAGGTCGTGCCGTCGGGGTTGGTGACGGCGACGATGTCTTTGGCGGGGGCGACGGAAGGAGTTGTGAGGATGAGCTTGGTTGGATCGACGAACTGGACCGCTGCCTGTTTGCCGTCGATTGTGACCGAGCTGCCGGAGAGGAAACCGCTACCACGCAGAGTGACGGTTGTTCCACCTGCGGCGTCGCCCTGTGACGGAGTGAGGCTGCCGATGGAGAGCGGTGCGGTTGGCAGATCGATAACGGCGACTCCGCTCGTTTGGGTGAGGTAGATACGGTCGCCGGCATGGTTGATCGCAAGATTATCGGGTCCGCCGAGTGATCCGGCTGGATTGCCTATTGAAAGAACCATCGCGCCGGTGTGCACGTCGTAGATTTCGACGCCTTTGGTGGTGGGCACGTAGATAAGACTTCCGCTGGAATGAAGCTGTTCGCCGAGGACGAGGCTTCTGGCGGAGACTAATGTGGAGTCCGGAGCCAGCGTGGTCAGACGCCTGAGCGACGTGTCATAGGTTGAGGAGTCGCCGAGGAGTCTTTCGCCGAGGTCGTCTGTGGCGAGCTGGTCGATGTTCCCGGTGTAAAACATTTCTTTGGTAGAACCGTCGCTGCCGGCCTGCCAGATGTCGAGAGCTCCTCCGTCAAAAGCAGGTTGTCCCCCATCCTGTATATTTCCGTCGGGCGCGACATAGACTGTGGTGCCGTCGGTGGACGCGGCTAGGAGGGTGGAGCTCCGGACAGCCACTGTGTTCTGAGTGCCTAACTGCAGGGGGAACGTGGCGTTGGTGGCGAGGTTGACCTCGTAGAGCGCTCCCTGCTCGAATGCCGTGGTGTTGTTGAAGCTGAGAATGGCTGTGCCGCGCGAAGTAGCGACGACGTTGTTGGGTGCCATATTGCTGCCGGAGATGTTTGCGGGCACGGGGATGATGGTCTTGAGATGGTTTCCGGTGGCGAGGTCGATGATGTCGAGGGTGCCACCGCTGAAGCTGGCAACGAGTAGTTGTGACCCGTCGGGAGTCATGGTGAGGGCAGTTGCAGGACTTGTGCCGGAAGAGAAGAGGGTTTTGACGGCGAGGGTGGTTGCGTCTACGGCGAGGACATTTCCGGAGGCGTGGTCGGCAATGTAGAGCTGATTCCTCGCGTTGTCGACGACCATTTGCAGTGGCTGGATCGATGGGATGGTTTGTTGTTTGATGTACTGGAAGCCGGACTTGATGGTGGCAGTGCCATAGAGAGAGGTGAGCTGGATGTCCGCAGGGCCGATGGTGCCAGCGGGAACCGCGAAGGTTACGGTTTGAGGTGTAATGGTATTGGCGAACGCGGTGACGGTTGCGGTGCGTCCGCCTACAGTGATTTGCGGATAGCCGGTCTGAACATTGAAGCCATAGCCTGTGAGGGTGACGACGGCACCGCCATTCGAGTCGCCGGCGGTTACGTCCTGATGGGTAATGGTGGGGCCGAAACTATAGGCATTGGGTGCGAGGAGCGCCCAACCGTCAGGGAATGCGACGGTTACGGGAACCAAGCCAGGCGCTGAGGCTGTAGGCTGCGCATTGATGAAATTTTGCGAGGTTACTGTCGCGTTGGCCTGGGTCTGTCCGAAGAAGACAGTGGCACCTGTTCGGAATCCTGCGCCGCTGATCGTTGTGGCGGCGGGATTTGCAGGAACGCCTGCGGATGGGCTGGTTGTATTTGGGGAACTGAGCGACTGGGAGACCGCGGCGGGCAGATTGATGTTGGGGCTATTGGTATTGAGTTCGAGAAATCCGGCGCTCGAGGTGAGGATGGCCTCGCCCGAGTTGCCGACCGCGATCGCTTGAACTGTGTTTGCGACGATATTTGCGGGCAAGGGGATATAGCCGAGAAGCTGATAAGTCGAGGCGTTGTACACACTGAGAACGGGATTGGAGTAGGAGGCTGAACCTCCTCCCGAAGTGGTTACGGTTGTGGCGAGCGTGGAGATGACGTAGATACGTGAACCGTCATTGCTGAATGTGGAACCGTAGGAGGATCGGGCGAAGCCTGCCGAAGGGTTAAGGTCGGCGAGCTGGTTGAGATTACGATCGAGTAGGAGATGTCCGCCGGCGAGGACCTGGGTGCCGTCCGGGCTCATGATTACATCACTGTTGTTCGTGGTGGAGAGATTTTTGTTTGCGACGTAGCTGTTCGATCCTGCATCGAAGACCGCTATATCCTCTCCCCCAGAGTCGGCGGATACAGCCACGAACGCGGAGCCATTGAGAGCTTTTGATATGGCCCCATCGTAGTAGCCGGAATAGACGATGTTGGTAGCCAGATTGGTTGCAGGATCGTTGAGAAAAATTGAGCCGCCAGTTACACCGGTTTCTTCGGCGCTGTAGGCGACCTGTCCATTGGATAGCGCAGCAATGAATCGGGGAATGTTATCGACGTTGTACGAGGGGACGAATCCGACTGGGGGAATGATGATGGTGGGCTGAACGAAATCGACGACATGCAAGCTGCCAGTGTCGATGATGAAATAGCCCTGGGCGGCACCTTCTCCGAGAATAGTGACGCTGCTGGTGACGAACAGCCGGGTTCCATCGACCGAGAGATCGAGTCCGAACGCAGAGGGGACGGAGATCTTTTGTACTACAGAACCGTCGGCCTCATTGACGACGTAGACGGCATTCTCCCCGGGCACGGTGACGTAGAAGCGCTGATGAAAGGAATCGTAGAGAACGTTCGACGCGCCTTCGCGGGTAGAGACGAATTGAAAGCCGTAGGGCGCCTGAGCCACGGCGAGACTAGCTAACGTTTGGAGAGCGGCGGCAGTTAATAAGAACAATAATTTCAGTGTTTTACGGCGCATTGTGGAGCATTTTAGCGATTGGGCAGGAGTTGAGCAATCCCAAAGTGGTGGGACGTTGTCAGCCGATAACATTACTTGTGCGGGAATCTCCAGGACAAGATCAGCCATGAAAAACCGCACCGGCGCGGACCTTTTCCGGCAGCTTCCGGTGATCGGAAATCCGGAGGCAATGCAGGTTGAGTTGAGGATTGATTGCGATTGTGGTTAGAAGGCGCTGACGCCTTCTTCGATGACGAGTTCGTCGACGGAGATGTTCATGGCCTTGCCTAGTTTTTTGAAGTCTTCTTTCCACTGCGGCGTCCAGTAGTTCATGTCGCTGCGACGGAGGAGGTCGTTCCAGATGTTTTGAGCCTGCCAGATGTTTACTTCGAAGGGCATCTTGTGGATGGTGTCTGTGATGACGAGCGCGGTGGCGAGAGCGCCGTTTGCTGAGGGATCGCCGGCGGCGGAGGCTTCGAGGCGAACCATGGCTCGTTTCATGCGCTGGCCGGCGGTGTAACCGAGGAGTTGGGTGTCGAGGGAAATTTGGTCGCTTTCGGCGCGGGCGAGGAGGGTTTCGATCTGGTCGGCGTCGAAGGCTTCGGCCTCGATGGCGCGGCGCAATGCGGCATTGATGGCGAAGCGGGCTGCGGAGGCGAGAGCGGGGGGCGCGGACATGCCAGTCTCGGTAAGGAAGTGCAGGAGTGAGGCGTGGTCTTCGTAGATCTTGCGGAGGGAGTCCTCCATTTCGGAGATGGTTTGATTGAGGATGGTGTTGAGGATGCGGTGCTGCTCGTCTGCAAAGAGCGAGGTGAGGGAGTAGGCGGTTTCGCCGAAGAAACGATCGATGAGGCGGATGACTTCAGGGAGATTGGCGCGGCGGATGGCGGTTCCGATCTCGGTAGAGAAGGTGTGAAAGGCTTCGACTTCAGCGGGGTCTTCGGCGTTGTAGCGTTTGACGGCGGCGGAGAGGTTCTGATCACCGAGATGAAGGACCGCGAAGCAGATGTCTTCGTTCTCTTCGGTGATGCGGGAGTAGACGAGAGCTCTACCGACGGCGACGCGGCCGCGGCCGGAGTTGAAGGTCTCCTGGCTTTCGCGATGGACGTCGAAGCAGAAGAGTTCGCCGTGCTCTGGGTAGGCGCGGAAGATGGAGCTGATGGCGTAGTGGGCGCCGACCTGTTCGAGGCCGATTTGCATGCTGTTGACGTAGCGGCGGTAGACCTCGGCACCGTCGGCGATTTCGGGGATGTTGCTTTTCGCCTTGGCGAGGATGTTGAGGAAGCCTGCTTCGAGGGCTGCGCCGGGCTCGCCGAATAGTTTGCGTGCCAGCTGGATGACACGGCCGGCGTAGGCGATGATCTGGACGGTCTCGATGCCGGAGACTTCGTCGAAGAACCAACCGCAGGAGGTGTACATGAGCTGGGTGTGACGTTCGAGTTCGAGGAGTTCGAGGGCGGCGATGCGTTCGATCTCTGTTAGCGGACGCGTGGCGTGCTCGGCGAAGAATTTGAGGATTGAGGCGGGGGAGCGATCGAGGATGACCTGGATGTAGGCGTCGCGGGCGGCCCAGAGATCTTTGAGGAGAGGCTGGGCGAGTTGCTCGGCGAGGGGAGCGGTGCAGTCTCGGAGGTAGTCGAGGGCTTCGCGGAGGGGGGCACGCCACTCCTGGTTCCATCCGGGCTTGCCTCCGCTGTTGCAACCGCAGTTGGAGCGCCAGCGCTCGACGCCGTGAGCGCAGGACCAGGAGGTGTCTTCGGCGACTTCGGCTTCCCACCTGGGAGGGAATTTTTCGAGGAACTCGCCGTAGTTGGTGAGGTTGGCCTGGTCTCCGTCTTCGATGGTGTGCATGGCGTAGGAGAGGGCCATCTCGCCGTGTTTGTGATGGTGGCCGTAGCTTTCGCCGTCGGTGGCGACGTGAGAGATCTGGGCGACTTCGGGATCGGTGAGAGCCCGGGGGTGGAAGCCGGAGAGGAGGCGATTGGCGAAGTCTTCGCCGCTGTTGAGAAGGCCCTCGAAAGCGATGGCGCGGGAGCCGGGGCCGTCGTAGAAGAAGACGGCGATGCTGCGGCCCTCGTCGAGCTGGACGAGATAGGGGTGGGTGGGGTCGACGGTGGCGTTGGGGGTTTCGGTCCAGGGATTAGTGGTTACGGGATTGGTAGCTTCGGGATTGGTGGTTACCGGATTGGCGCCTTCGGGAGTGGTGGGAGCGGGGATACGGACGCGGGCGCACTGGACGGGAGCGAGGATGGTGAACTTGATGCCTTCCTGCGCGAGGAGGTCGAGGACGCTGCGGTTGACGGCGGTCTCGGCGAGCCACATGCCTTCGGGTTTGCGGCCGTAGCGGTGCTCGAAGTCGGCGATGCCCCAGCGGATCTGGGTGAGGGCGTCGCGGCGGCTGGCGAGGGGCATGATGACGTGGTTGTAGACCTGGGCGATGGCGGAGCCGTGGCCGCTGTAACGCTGTCGACTGACCTTGTCGGCGTCGAGGATCATGCGGTAGGTGCGGGGGGCTTTGTCGTGGAGCCAGCTGAGGAGCGTGGGGCCGAAGTTGTAGCTCATCCGCGCGTAGTTGTTCATGATGCGGATAATTTCGTCTTCCTTATTGGTGATGCGGGAGGCTCCGTTGGGGGCGTAACACTCGGCGGTGATGCGGTCGTTCCAGTCGTGGTAGGGGGCGGCGGAGTCCTGGACCTCGACGGTTTCGAGCCAGGGGTTCTCGCGGGGTGGCTGGTAGAAGTGTCCGTGGACGCAGACGAAGCGCGGCGGTTGGGCAGACGCTTCCGTCGGCTTTGCGAGCTTGGATGTGCCGGACCTGGTCTTGGCCATAGATTAATTAGAGGGTATCGCGTGTGGCGGGGTTGGGTCTCGCGGGGTGGGGGATTTTCTTGGATTTTCAAGTTAACTCTTGGAGTAAACGAGGCTAGAACGCACCGTTGATGGGATCAAAGCGGTGTGTTGCCTATTGCAATCAAGGTGTGTCAGGGGCGCGTGCCGAGGGTGTTAGTCTTGACGCCGGCGGAGGTGGGAGTGACGACGGGGGTGGCTGCGCCGATGAGTTCAGTGACGCCGTTGCTGGTTCCGACCCAGACATTGCCGGAGCCGTCGATGGCGAGAGTGAAGGGCTTGGTGAGTGTGCCGCTCGCGGTGTAGCCGCTGCTGCCGGATATGGGGCTGCCATCGTTGGCGAACTCGGTTAGGCTGTTGCTCCCGTTTTCAAAGTTTGTCAGCCAGGAGTTGCCGGAGCCGTCGATGGCGAGACTGATGGGGTCGTTGAGACCGCCGCCGGTGTAGGGTGAACCAGAAGCAGGCGTGCCTGAATTGGAGAGCCTGGTGACGCTATTCGTGTTTCCACCCTCGCGATTTACTATCCATGCGCTGTTTGAGCTGTCGATGGCGATGGCGTTGGGCTGTGCCAGGCCGCCACCGGTGAAGGGTGATCCGGTAAGAGGCGAACCAGTATTGGAGAGTCTGGTGACGCTGTTGAGGAAGACGCCGTTGAACTCACTGTTCGTGACCCAGGCGGTGTTAGCGCCGTCAAAGGCGATGTCTACGGGATCGGCGCTGACTGGATAACCGTTGGTACCGGAGAGGACGGAACCTCCGTTAGAGAACTCTACGACGCTGCCCTGGGAAGGATTTGTAACCCAGGCGTTGTCTCCACCGTCGATGACGATGGCGTTTTGCGCTAGGAGGCCGCCACCAGTGAAGCCATTGGCACCAGAGAGGAAGGCTCCTGAACTGGAGATCTTGACGACGCCGGCGGTGTTGCTAAAGTTCGCGACCCAGGCATTATCGGAGCTGTCGATGGCAATCCCGATTGGGAAGGTCAGGCCGCCGCCGGTGTAACCGTTGGCGCCTGAGAGGAAGGAACCGGAGGGGGAGAGCTTGGTGACACTGGGACTGCTGGCTGAGTTCGCGACCCAGGCGTTGCCGGCACTATCGATGGCGATGGCTTCGGGAGCGGAGAGGCCGCCGCCGGTGAATTGAATTCCGATGGCGAAGTCATTGGGTGCGGCGCTGAGGACGGGCTGGAACGGAGCTGTGGCTGTCTGAAGCTGGAAGAGTGCGCTGGTTCCGATACCGGGATTGTGTGCGATGTTGATTGCGGCGGAGGCGGTATCGGTCGGCGAATTGCCGCTGGTGCCGTTGCTGAGGGTATTGGAGAAAAGCGTGGTGCAGGCTGAGGACGAGGGGCCGGTGGAGTTGATACAGGAGGCGAGGATATTGGCGAGAGTGTTGATGGTGGCCTGGGGAACGGTACCGTTGCCGGTTGGTGTGGTGGTGAGGGCGGAGCCGGTGCCGATGCCGGCGAGGTTGGCGGCGTTGGCGAAGGCGTTAGCTATGCCTGTCTGGGCGAGGGGTGTGCCGGAACTCGAGACGTGGGTGGCGTCTGTTGCGAAGCCGGCCATGGCGTAGGCTGCGGCGATAGTGGAGACCTCGTTGACCTGAATAAAGGGTATGGTGGCGAGGAAGTTGGTTGTTGCGGGGCATTGGCCGAGGGTGGCGAGGAATCCGGAGGCAGGGTTGGGGCCAAGGCCGGAGTCTCCGCCGAGGGCGTAGAGATAGACCTGTTGTGCGCTGGTGCAGGCGTAGTCGCCGGTGATGGTGAAACCGCCGGTAGCGTTGCTGAGGACGTAGGCGCCGAGGGCGTCGGAGTTGCCGGTGGCGGCGGCGTTGAGGAGCGAGATTGAGGCTGTCCCGTATCCGGTGTTGTTGGCCGCGAAGAGATAGATGTGAGTGCCTTGAATGGGCTGCTGGCCGCCGTGTACGCTGCCGCGGATGGCGACGCCACTTTCGGGCATAGATGGCATGGATGAGGCGGTGGGGGAGAGAGAGCAGCCGGTCAAGACCACAGAGAACGCCAGAGAAAAGGCAAGAGAGAGAGAAACAGAGGTAAAAGAGACGGCACGCATAAACAACCTCCAGGAAGAGCGGATGAGACATACGCACTTCTGAATCAGGGCCGGTTGAGAGAGGATATGCCTATGAATTCAAATGTTCAAGCCAGCGGGAATCGAAAGTTGGGCTGGCTTTTGATTGTGTCGATACGGGTTATACGGTAGGGAAGGGGCTTTGCCGGTGGGGGAGAGAGGTGTGGTCGAAGGCGGCGGTGAGGGCGATGGCTAGGAGGTAGGTTTGCCTGTGGCCCAGGGGGTTCAATTGCAGGTACAGCCTGACATTAATGACGTGGCTGCGATTTTTCGCGGTTGAGATTAGGGGCGGGTGCCGAGGGAGCGGTTTTTGACGCCGACGGATAGCGGAGTGACGACTGGGGTGGCGGCGCCGATGAGCTCAGCGACGCCATCATCCAAGCTGCTAGCCACCCAGACGTTTCCTGAGCCGTCTACTGCGACGCCTGTCGGATAGCTGATGTAATAATTTGTGTAGCCAACCGAAGAAGATAAGAAAGAGCCAGAGGGTGCAAGCTCTACGATACTGTTGGCCCAATCGTCAGCAACCCAGACGTTTCCAGCGCCATCGATCGCAACTGCGCGGGGCTCCTGACTGACCGAGGACGCGAGTTCGTAACCTGTGGCGGGCGATATAGGCACACCGGAATTGGAGAACTCCGAGACTGTGCCATCGCCATTTGCGGTCCAGACTTGTCCGGATGCATCAATGGCGATGCCGTAGGAGTCATATGCTCCACCACCTGTGTAGCCACCAGCAGTGGAGACGTTGACCGGGGAGATTGGGACACCGGCATTGGAGAGTTCAGAGATCCCCTCGGTGCCATTACCAATCCAAACATTTCCCGAGTTGTCGATTGCGATGCTTGCCGCGGCGTTCATTCCTCCGCCTATGAAGCCGACAGCGGGCGACAGCGGAGTACCTGAGTTGGAGAACTCGGTAACGCTGGACGTCGTGCTCTGATATCCGATCGCCGCATTGTTAGTAACCCAAACGTTGTCCGCGCCATCGATCGCGATTGCTGTCGGTGCATACAATCCACCGCCGAAAAAGCCTCCGTCCGAAGAGTTCGTACCTGCAGGCGATAGTAACGTGCCGGTAGGAGAGAATTTGACGACGGAGCCTGCCTCACTGTCCACGACCCAAGCGTTTCCCGAGCTGTCGATTGCGATACTCACAGGAGAGGCTGACTCGTATGTTTCTAGAATGAATCCAGTGGACGGAGAGAGGGGTACACCCAGACTAGAGAACTCTGAAACGTTTTGGGTATGCGGGTTTGCCGTCCAGACGTTTCCTGAGGCGTCGACGGCAATACTCTGAGGAAGATTTATACCGCCGCCAGAGATGAAAAGCGCGACGGTAAAGTTGTCGGGGGCAGAGGAGAGCGTGGGTTGGAATGGGGCGTCGGGCGTGACCATGGCATAAAGTGCGGCGACATTCAGAGCTAGGTTGTGGGCGATGTTGAATGCTGCGGTAGCTGTATCGGTGGGTTGCGTGCCTGAAGCGCCGTTGGGCAGGGCTGTCGAGAGCAGTGTCGAGCATGGTGTCGAGGCTGGCCCGGTTGAGTTGATGCAGGAGGCGCGGATGTCGGCGAGGGTGTTGACTGTGGATTGTGGTGCGTCGGCGTTGCCCGCAGGTGTTACGTTGAGTGCGGCGCCGGTGGTGATGTCGGCGAGGTTGGTTGCGTTGGCGAAGGCGTTGGCGATGCCGGTTTGCGCGAGGGGTGTGCCGGAGCTGGAGACGTGGGTGGCGTCGGTGGCGAAGCCGGCCATGGCGTATGCTGCGGCGATGGTGGTGACTTCGTTGACCTGAATCAAGGGAAGCGATGCGAGGAAGGAGCCGGAGGATGGACAGTTGCCGAGGGCGGCGAGAAGGCCGGCGGCGGAGTTCACTCCGGCTCCGGGGTTTCCACCGAGGGCGTAGAGATAGACCTGCGTGTTGGGTGTGCAGGCATAGTCGCCGGTGATGGCGAAACTGCCATCGTTGGCTGAGATCACGTAGGCCCCGATGGAGTCGGCGAGGCCAGTTGTGGTTGCGTTGAGGAGAGAGATCGAGGCGTTGGCTCCGGATGCTGCGATTCCAGGGCCTCCGTAGCCTGTGGTGTTGGCGGCCAAGAGATAGACGTGCGCGCCGACGATGGCTGCTGTCCGCCGTGGACGCTGCCGGTGAGCTTGACGCCGGGCTCGGGTGCTAGAGGCGCGGTTTGTTGGAGAGCGCAGCCGGTAAGAACGAGAGGAAGGCAGAGAAGGGTAAGAGCGTGGCCGGGTCGCATGGGTCCTTGAGTTAGAGTTCGATGGACCCTTCGGCGCGGGCGTGGGACGCAGCGATGAGGCCCGCGTCGAGTATCTCCGGATGCAGACTAGTTTTCAAGAACAAATGTTCCCTTGGAGGTACTATGTGGCGGAGACGTCAGGTATTTTGTCGATGGCGCGCGACAAACGGGTGGTCGAGCGTAGCGGTGAGGGCGATGGCGAGGAGGTAGGCGACGATGTTTTGAGGGAGAAGTAGCGGCCGAGGTTTGCCTGTATTGGGTGTGGGGCAGTTACAAGCACAAATGCGCCGGGATTTTTGGAATGCGTCAGGGGCGGGCGCCGAGGGTGTTGTTTTTTACGCCTACGGCTATTGGCGTCACAACGGGCACGGAAGCTCCGATGAGTTCGACGACGTCATTGCCGTTGGTGTTGGCGATCCAAACGTTGCCTGAACCGTCCACGGCGATGCCTGTTGAGCTGGATGTGGAGGCGAACAGGCTGCTATAGGCGTAGCCGAGCTTGGTGGTGATGGGTGAGCCCGAAGCATTGAACTCGGAGACAGTCCCGGTTTCGTTGATGATCCAAGCATTATTAGCTCCGTCGATGGCGGTGTAGTAGGGATCGCTGAGTCCTCCCTGTTCAGGAGTGCCACCAGAGACGATATTCGCTCCGGACTGAGAGAGGATCGTGAGGGTGTCGCCATAGCTTGGGACCCAGATGTCGCCGGAGCCGTCGACGGCGATGCCGTGAGGAAAGGAGACGCTGCCACCCGCGACGAAGGGCGAGAGAGTGTACGGTGTGCCGGCATTGGTGAATTCGGATACGGTGCCGGAGGTGTTGTTGGCGACCCAGATGTTGCCGGAGTGGTCGATGGCCATGCCATAGGGCCCACTCAATCCTCCTCCGGTGAAGGTGGAGGCGGCGCCGCCTCCAGCGGGAAGTTTGATGATGCCTGGAGTGCCAGACCCAGGGTCGCTGGTGGCCCAGATGTTTCCTGAGGGATCGATAGCGACGTAAGTGGGACGGGTACTGGCACCGGTGGAGAAGGGTGAGTTGGTGATTTGTGCGCCGGTGCTGTTGACCGCAGTGATGTAGCTGGAGTTGGGATTGCTGATCCAGACGATGCCGCTGGTGTCGACAGCGATGCCGTAAGGTTCCTCGATTCCGGTGTAGCCACCGATGCCATAGAAGCCGCCCGTGGATGGAGAGACCGGGGCGCCCGAACTGGCGAGCTCGGAGATGCTGTTGAGACTGTTGACGACCCAGACGTTGCCTTCGCCGTCGACGGCGATGTTTTCGGGAACGTCGATGCCGCCGCCGCTGAGTTTGAGTCCGATGGTGAAGTCGTTGGGTTGGGTGGAGAGTGCGGGAGCGAAAGGGGGAGTGGGTGTGGGGATTGTGTAGAGCGCGGTGATGTTGACGCCGGGATTGTGAGCGATGTTGATGGCTGCGGTGGCGGTATCGGTGGGCGCGGTACCGGTCGATCCGTTGGATTCGGCGTTGTTGAAGAGGGTGTAGCAGGTGGTTGGGTTGGTTGGGCCAGTGATGGCGCCGGTAGAGTTGACGCAGCTGGCGAGGATGTTTGCGAGGGTGTTGATCTCGGTCTGCGGGACGACGCCGTTGCCGGCGGGGGTGGTGGCGAGGGCTGCGCCCGTGGTGATGTTGGCGAGATTGGCGGCGTTGGCGAAGGCGTTGGCAATACCCTGCTCGGCCAGTGGAGTATTGGAGCTGGAGACATGCGTGGCGTCGGTAGCAAATCCCGCCATGGCATAGGCCGCGGCGATGGTGGAGACTTCGTTGACCCAGACGAAGGGAGTGGTAACGGCGAAGCTGCCGGCAGCGGGGCAGTTGCCGAGAGCTGCGAGGAGGCCTGCGGCGGAGTTGGCGCCGGCTCCGGGGTTGCCACCGAGAGCGTAGAGGTAGACCTGGGTGTTGGGGGTGCAGGTGTAGTCGCCGGTGATGGTGAAGGTGCCAGTGGCATCGGTGGTGACGTAAGCGCCGATGGAGTCTGACAGGCCGGTGGTTGCAGCGGAGAGGAGAGATACGGAGGCATTGCCAGTGGAAGCCGCGAAGCCAGGGCCTGCATACCCGGTGGTGTTTGCAGCGAAGAGATAGACGTGAGAGCCGACGATGGGTTGTTGACCGCCGTGCACGTTGCCACGGATAGAGGCACCGGATGCAGGAGCCGGGGTGGCGGTTGGGTTAAGAGTGCAGCCTGTCAGAAGGAGGGAAAGGCAGAGGGCAGGAACAACGGAGATACGCATCAAGGCTCCCAGAGTTAATTTGAAACAGCATCAACAAATGGCCCGCGTTCTCTACAGAACTTCTATTGGTGGGATCGTAACATCGCTACTCGTCGTTTGAAACCGAAGTTTGCGTCAATGTTGTGTTGAGATTACGGATGATTGTGTTCGGGGTGTGCGATGACGGCGTGGTCGAGTGTGGCGGCGATGGCGATGGCGAGGATGTAGGCGACGATGTTTTTGACGGAGAAGTAGCGGCCGAGGAGGATTTTGCCGAGGAGGGTCAGGCGGAAGGCGTCGATGGGTGCGATGGGGATGAGGCGGCTGAGTTCGACGACAGTGGCGATGGTGATGGCGAGTGCGGCGAGGGTTTGTGGGCGGAGCTTTGGCAGGAGCGTGGCGAGGAACCAGTAGAGGGCGGCGGCCCAGAGGGTGGAGCCGAGGTATTTGTAGAGCACCCATGGGAGATGGAGTGTGAGGAAGCGAGCGGCGAGGCCGATGGGGATAGTGATCAGGAGAAGAACAGCGCAGATAGCGCTTCGGCGTATCGTCTTTTGATCCACAGAATCTCGCCTCTATTTCTCCTATTTCTCCGGCGTGGGTTTGGCGAGGTCGCAGGCTCGCCAGAGGTACCAGCTGGCGACGGAGCACCAGGGTTGCCATTTTTTTGCGCGGCGGTGCATGACGTCGGGTTTGGGGAGATCCATTGGGGTGACTTTGTCGGTGGGTTTGAGTTTGCCGAAGGTGAGGGCGAAGCCTTTGCGGACTCCGTAGTCGTCGACGGGGAGGACGTTGGGGCGGCCAAGGCGGAAGATGAGAAACATTTCGGTGGTCCAGCGGCCGATGCCTCGGACTTGCGTGAGGTGCTCGATGATGGCTTCGTCGGACATACGGCGGATTTGGGTGAGTGTGGGGACTGTGCCATCGATGGTTTTGGCGGCGAGATCGCGGAGGGCGAGCATCTTGTTTTTGGAGAGGCCAGCGGCGCGAAGCTGTTCGTTGGGGCAATCGAGGAGGTGCTGGGCGCTGGGATGGTTGCCGATGCCGCAGATGTCGTGGAAGCTTTCGAGCATGCGGCGATGAATGGTGGCGGCGGCTTTGCCGTGGAGCTGCTGGTAGATGATGGATTCGGTTAATGCTTCGAAGGGGGACTGCGTGCTGGCGACTCGGAGGTTGAAGGGGCCTGCGCGTTCGATGAGCTTGCCGAGTTTGGGATCGGCGGCGGAGAGTTCACGGCAGGCGAGAGCGTAGTCGTAGCGAGGCGGACGTGGATCTTGGCGAAGGTGCGGCATGCATTTGACGATATAGCAGGACAGCGCGGAGTGGCGGCGGGTTCAGCGCTATACATCAGAATCAGAGTGCTGAACCTCGTAGATCAACTCATAGATTAAGGAGACGCGTGCGAGTGCAAGCCGGGAGGGCTTGCGAGTGGCAGAGAATTCGGACTAGATTGGTTTGTGTTTACAAATGCGATACCTATCCGGCAGGGTAGATGTAGTGGTGCTTGAGGCTAGCGCAAAGCGGGTGCACGAGATGTTGTGCAGGCCGTTTGCGAACGAGTTCGATAATCGGATGTTGCAGGTAAAAAATCAGTTGCGAGTGGCGCGGATGAATTCGAACCGACTTTTCCGCTGATATACTCGAAATTTATCAGGGAAGAAATTTACGGGCATCAATCATGCGGATGTCCAAACCGCCGGCTTTAGAACGCCCGGCACAGTAACCAGCAAGAAAGATCAACCATCGACAGCAACTTCTCCAACCCCTAGCCGAAGGTAATGCAGAGGAAGCAGGAACGTACTCATGGCGCAAGTTTTTGACCGCAGTTCGAACGCGCTGGCTCGATTCAGCCTGGTATTGACTGGCGTAATCGTTATCGCGCTCGGCGTAACCCTGGACCAGTTACAGCGATCACCGTGGGTGACGCGGCAGGGCCAGCGGCCGGACCAGCCTGTACCGTTCAGCCACAAGCACCACGTTGAAGGGCTAGGGCTGCAGTGCCAGTACTGCCATACGCAGGTGGAGAAGGCGGCGTACGCGGGCATTCCGCCGACGAAGACGTGCATCAACTGCCACGCACAAATATGGACGAACGCCGATCTGCTGGAGCCGGTGCGGCAGAGCTGGGCGACGGGCGCTTCAATCCAGTGGATCCGGGTGCATGACTTGCCGGACTACGTTTATTTCAATCATGAGATTCATGTGAACAAGGGCATCGGGTGCGCGAGCTGTCATGGGCGCGTGGATGAGATGCCGTTGATGTATCAGCAAAATACGCTGCAGATGGAGTGGTGTTTGAACTGCCATCGCAATCCGGCGGTGAATCTGCGGCCGACGAGCGAGATCTACAACATGGCGTGGGCGGGACCTTCGAACGACAAGCCGGTGTGGTGTACGAGCGCTGTGAAGGGCGGGTCTTCTGAACCGAGCCCGACTGCACAGAATGTGAGCTGCACGACAACCGATCCTTCAGGCAAGGGACCTGAGATCGCGATGATGCAGATTGGGGCTGAGGCGCATGGGCCGACGGCGAGCGATGTTCCGCCGTTGGGGATCACGATGCCGGCGAGCTACACCAAGTTCACGGACCAGATGGAGCTAGGCAAGTATCTGACCACGCAATACCACATTCGTAACCCGCAGCAACTGTCGAGTTGCGAGACGTGCCACCGATGATCGAGTCGACGGGATTCGAAACAGCGGGAATGAAAACGACTGGGATTGGAACAGAACAGACGATGGCTGAGATGAAGGTACCGGCAGGACAACCCGTAGTGGTCACGCAGATTGCCGCGGCCCAGATCGCACCAGCGAAGATGACGTTGGCTGAGGTTCGTGCCAGGCTGGACGGCAAGACCGGGCGGCGCTTCTGGAAGAATCTGGACGAACTGGCTGAGACACCCGGGTTCCAGGAACTGATGGCCGAGGAGTTTCCACGGCAGTCGACGGAGTGGGTTGATGCGGTAAGCCGCCGCGGCTTTTTGAAGGTGATGGGCGCGTCGCTGGCGCTGGCTGGGCTGGCGGGTTGCACGAAGCAGCCGGATGAGCCGATCTTTCCGTACATCAGGCAGCCTGAGGACCTGGTGCTTGGTAAGCCGATGTATTTTGCTACGGCACATCCGTTCCCGACGGGCGCGATTCCGGTGCTCATCAAATCGGATTCGTTCCGGCCGATCAAGGTGGATGGCAATCCGGAACACCCGATGTCGAAGGGCAAGTCGGACGCGTTTACGCAGGCGACTCTGCTTGATCTTTATGATCCAGACCGGTCGCAGCATGTGCTGCATCGCGGCGAGACCTCAGGGTGGGGAGATTTTCAAGAGGCGTTTTCGAGTGCGGCGAAGAAGACGAATGGCGGACAGGGAATTTATTTCCTGAGCGAGACGATTACGTCGCCTTCGCTGGCGGCGCAGTGGAAGCAGGTGCAGGCGGCGTATCCTTCGGCGAAACTGATTCAGTGGGAGCCGGTGAATCAGGATTCGTCGCGTGCGGCGTCGAAGGCAGCGTTCGGCAGCTATACCGATGCGCAGTACAAGCTGGAAGACGCGGATGTGATTCTGTCGCTCGATGCGGATTTCCTGGGTGGGATTGCTCATCCGGGGTTCCTGCCGCTGGCTGCAGGGTATGCCGAGCGGCATCGGTACGAGGCGGACAAGACCATGAACCGGTTGTACGTCGTTGAGACGATGCCGACCGTGACCGGGTTCAAGGCGGAGCATCGGCTGGCGTTGAAGCCGAGTGAGATTGCGAGTTTTGCGACCGCGCTGGCAGAGATGTCGTCCGGTGCGGGCCAGTACCATGTAGCTATTGAGAGCGGCAATCTGGATCACGCGAAGTCGATGATGAAGTTCGCGACGACGGTGCTCAAGGATCTTCAGGCGAGCGGCGGGAAGTGCGTCGTGATTCCGGGTGAGCAGGCTTCGCCGGCAGTGCATGCTGCGGCTTATGCGTTGAACTCTGCGCTCGGTGCGGCGGGCAAGACGGTGATCTACACCGAGACGGTTAATCCGATGCCGAGCGAACAGGTCGCGGACCTGAAGTCGCTGGTTGCGGATATGAATGCCGGTAAGGTGCAGTGGCTGGTGATTCTGGGTGTGAATCCGATTTACTCGGCGCCGGCGGACATGTACTTCCAGGATGCGTTTGCGAAGATTCCGGTGACGGTGCATCTGGGCTCGCATGTGGATGAGACCGGCGTGATTGCGAATTGGCACATCAATAAGGCGCACTACCTGGAGAGCTGGTCGGATGCTCGGGCGTATGACGGGACGATCTCGATCATTCAGCCGATGATCGATCCGATGTATGGCGG
Organism: uncultured Acidobacteriaceae bacterium; assembly: GCA_963791735.1. Taxonomy (GTDB): domain Bacteria; phylum Acidobacteriota; class Terriglobia; order Terriglobales; family Acidobacteriaceae; genus Edaphobacter. The sequence continues at coordinate 1,262,196 of CAWBTR010000001.1, forward strand.
CAAGTCGGCGTTCGATGTGTTCCAGACGCTGCTGGAGAATACGCAGATTTCGGCTTTCACCGTGGTGCAGACGAATGCGCGGAACTATATCAAAGGCGACTTTGAGACGGGGTGGCGCAAGGCACTGCATGATGGATGGATCGAGGGAACGGCGTTTACGGCAAAGGCCGGTGGCGCCAGTAGGAGTGCGGTGGCTTCGTTCCCGATTCCGGCGGCCGCTTCGAGTGGGCTTGAGGTTTCATTCCGGCCCGATCCTTCTATATATGATGGCCGGTTTGCCAACGTTGGCTGGCTGCAGGAGTTGCCCAAACAGGTGACGAACCTGAGCTGGGATAACGCGGCGATCATGAGCATCGGGACGATGGCCGATCTGAAGCTGGATGAGTCGGACCCGGTAAAGGTTTCGTTCGCATGGCCGGGAGTTCATTGCGCCGGCGTTGATGGTGCCGGGGCATCCCGATGGAGTGATCACCGTCCACCTTGGATTTGGCCGCGGTGTGCAGGCGGGCCGTGTCGCTCAGGGCGTTGGCTTCGATGCGTACCAGATTCGGCGGTCGGATGCGCCTCTGTCCGTTGCGGGCGTGACTGCGGTGAAGGTGCCGGGGACCTATGACTTGTGCATCACCAAGGTGCATAACATCGAGCATCGGGGCAGCTTTGCCCAGCAGGACCTCGAGAAGAAGTTGTTCGACAAGGACGGCGTTTATTCGCTGGCCGGTCACGAGGCGGAGGAGCGGTCGATTATTCGGTACGCCACGGTCGACGAAGCGAGGAAGAAACCGGACTTTGCCCATGAGGGCGGAGTCAGTGGCACGCTGGTCGGCAAGGTTGGGTACTCACCGCAGGGCGAGAAGGTGCCGCACAACAACTCGTTCTTCCCGGACGACTGGAAGTACGATGAGCAGGACCCCTCGACGCTGAAGATTCAGAATGCGTGGGGGATGGCGATCGACCTGAACAGCTGTATCGGCTGCAACGCCTGTATTGTGAGCTGCTACGCGGAGAACAATATTCCGGTGGTTGGCCGTGAGCAGGTGAAAGTCGGACGCATTATGCAATGGCTAAGGATCGACACTTACTTTGAGGGCGATCTGCATGCACCCAAGGCGCACTTTCAGCCGATGGCGTGCCAGCATTGCGAGAATGCGGGTTGTGAACAGGTTTGCCCGGTAGGTGCGACGGTGCATACGCCGGAGGGCCTGAATATGATGGTCTATAACCGGTGCGTGGGGACAAGGTACTGCTCGAACAACTGCCCGTACAAGGTGCGGAAGTTCAACTTCCTGCTGTACTCGGACTATGACACGGAGAGCCTGAAGTTCATGCGCAATCCGGATGTTACGGTACGTTCGCGCGGCGTGATGGAAAAGTGCAGCTACTGCGTGCAGCGGATTGAGGCGGCGAAGATCACGGCAGATAAGGAAAACCGTGAGATTCGCGACGGCGAGATTGTGACGGCATGCCAGCAGGCCTGCCCGACAAGCGCCATTACCTTCGGCAATATCAACGACAAGGCAAGCAAGGTGGCAAAGCTCAAGGCTGAGGAGCGCGATTACCAGGTACTCGCCGACCTCAACTTCCGTCCGCGCACGACCTACACGGCCGGAGTCATCAACCCGAATCCGGAGCTGGCATAATGGCGACCAAAGGACCCATTCAAGACCCGATCGTCGATCCCATGATCGACCCGCGTACTGGCGAGTATGCGGTGATTGCGCCGGGTCATACCTTCAAGTCAGTCACGCAGGTGATCGCCGGGATCGTACTGACCTCGAATACGCCGCTGGGATGGTTCTTCGGCCTGATGGTGGCGGCCGGTGTTGCCCTTGGCCTGGTGATCGGCTGCACATGGCTGTTCCTGAAGGGCGTGGGCATCTGGGGTGTGACCATCCCGGGAGCCTGGGGATTTGCCATCATCAACTTTGTGTGGTGGATTGGTATCGGCCACGCAGGCACGTTGATCTCGGCGATTCTTCTGCTGTTCAAGCAACAGTGGCGTAACTCGATCAACCGATTTGCCGAAGCGATGACGATCTTCGCGGTGTGTTGCGCGGGAATATTCCCGCTGATCCACGTGGGCCGTCCGTGGCTGGCGTACTGGCTGTTCCCTTACCCGAACACGATGAACGTTTGGCCGCAGTTCCGTTCGCCGCTGGCCTGGGACGTCTTTGCGGTTTCGACCTATGCGTCGATTTCGGTGATTTTCTGGTACATGGGGATGATTCCCGACTTTGGGACGCTGCGGGACCGGGCGACGATGCCGCTGGCGAAGTATTTCTATGGCATGTTGTCGTTGGGTTGGCGAGGTTCGACGCGGCATTGGATCCGGTATGAGTCGGCTTCCCTGCTGCTGGCCGGGCTTTCAACGCCTCTGGTGCTCTCGGTTCACACAGTCATCAGCTTCGACTTTGCGGTGGCTGCCTTGGCGGGGTGGCATACGACGATCTTCCCGCCTTACTTCGTCGCTGGCGCCATCTATTCCGGATTTGCCATGGTCATCACGCTGGCGATTCCGATCCGCAAGTTTTACCACCTGGAAGATCTGGTGACGCTGCGCCATCTGGACAATATGGCGAAGGTGATGCTGGGCACTGGTTGCATCGTGGGCTACGGGTACGGCATGGAGGTCTTCATGTCGTGGTATTCAGCGAGCCACTGGGAGTTCTTCATGATGTGGAACCGTATGTTCGGGCCGATGGGCTGGGCGTACTGGATTCTGATCCTGACAAATCTTGCCATTCCGTTGACGACGCTGTGGTCGCGCAAGCTGCGGGTCAATGTGCCGTATCTTTTTATCCTCTCGTTCATCATCAATACGGGCATGTGGTTTGAGCGTTTCGTCATCGTTGTGACTAGTCTGTACCGCGAATACCTGCCGTCGAGCTGGGGTACCTATCGGGCGACGAAGTGGGACTACATGATCTATGCGGGAACGTTGGGCATGTTTACGTTCCTGTTCTTCCTGTTCGTTCGCTTCCTGCCCATGATTCCGATGTCGGAGATTCGAATGATGTTGCCGCAGACGAAGGTTAGGCCGGGCGGGCCAACTGCAGAGGTAGTCAGTCAGGAGGAATCTTAATGCCGCCGCGCGAAGGAATCTACGGATTGCTGGCCGAGTTCAACACGCCCAGTGAGTTGGTGCATGCAACGCAAGAGGCGCGCCGTGCAGGATATCGCCGGATGGAGTGTTACACGCCCTATCCGGTGGAGGAGGCTGCGCAGGCGCTGCACTTCCACAAGACGAGGGTGCCGCTGGTTTGCCTGATTGGCGGGCTGATGGGTGTGACGACCGCGTTTCTGATGGAGACGTGGATCAACGTGTGGGCCTATCCGCTGAACATCGCCGGGCGTCCGCTGTTCTCCTGGCCGGCGTTTATTATTCCTGCCTACGAATGGACGATCCTGTTCTCTGGATTTTCGGCGTGCTTCGGAATGATTGCACTGAATGGGCTGCCGCAGCCATACCATCCGCTATTCAACGCGCCCAATTTCAGGAATGGCGCGACCACGGACAAGTTTTTCCTTTGTCTGGAGGCTACCGATCCGATGTTCTCGCCAAGCGAAACACGGGCCTTCCTCGAGCAGTTCCCCGCGGTCTCCGTGGTGGAGGTGGATCATTAATACGCAAGTGAAACAGATCGCACGGCGCACGGCATTTGCCATTTCGGGACTTGGCCTGATGTTTGTGCTCGGCTGCCGTCAGGATATGCAGGACGAGCCAAAGTTCTTTCCGCAGCGTGGAACAAGCTTCTATGCGGATGGACGCTCGGTGCGTCCCCAGGTGGAGAATACGGTTGCGCGCAATCAGCTCCATGAAGACGGCTATTTCTATACCGGCCTGATCAATGGGAAAGAAGGCGATGGGATGCCCTTCCCGGTGACGATGGAGGTGTTGCAGCGCGGCCAGGAGCGGTACAACGTGTATTGCACGCCTTGCCACTCGCGCGTTGGCAACGGCGAGGGCATGATTGTGCAGCGCGGATATCTGAAGGCCGGCAACTTTCATACGACCCGGCTTCAAACTGCTCCCCTGGGCCATTTCTTTCACGTCATCTCGAATGGGTACGGCGCGATGCCGGACTATGCAGCGCAGGTTGCTCCGGCGGATCGTTGGGCGATTGCCGCTTACATTAGGGCGTTACAGTTAAGCCAGAAGGCGACCCAGGCCGATGTTCCTGCCGGCGAACATGTTGAGTCGCTGTCAAGTATCGCCGAGCGCGAGGGTTTGCCCGCCTCATTCACAAACGAATGGGTTCTTCCGCCGACTGCAGTGACCGGAACTCCTGACAATGGACTATTTATTCTTCCGGTCCCTGGCGCTGAAACGGGGCCTGCTGCACCGTCCCGTACGAACTCAACTTCTCCGGCTGCTGTGCCTGCCGGCAAAACCGCACCGAAGCAGTAACCTCGGAAGCTTCCGAACGAAGGCTTGAAACGCATGTCATCTGGACACGAACATAACGGAGCAGCAGGCGGCCACGACGACCACTATGGGCCGCTTCCGCTGCCTGCCTCGCTTGCTGCACCGGGGATCCTCTCCGCATGGCGGACGCGTGCGTTGATCGTTGCCGCGGTCGCCATCGTCCTCACCATCCCATTCTGCTTCACGCATGAGGGGAAGAATCACATTCTCCGGGCGTACCTAATGGGATACATGATTTGCTTCAGCTTTGCCGGTGGTGGACTGGTGATGCTGATGCTGCAGTATGTTACCGGCGGCAAGTGGGGATTGGTGTTGCGCAGGCCGCTGGAGGCGATGACGCGCACGATCTGGCTGGTCGGCCTGATGTTCGTCCCGATCATCTTTTTGTGGAAACATCTCTATCAGTGGGCGGCATATCCGACTGCCGGAGCGGTGGCACAGGCGCTTGCAAATCACTGGGTCTCGCTGGAACAGGCGATGACGCTCAATGACAAGCGGGCGATGCTGAATCCGACGGGCGTGATTATCCAGACCGCGATCATCTTCGGCATTCTGTTGATCTTCCAATATTTCCTGAACAAGTGGTCGCTCGAGCGTGATGCCGATCCTGCCCGCGGAACCGAGCCAAGTTTTGACCGTTGGCGTATCAAGTTCGAGAATCTGTCGGGCATCGGCATTCTTATCTATGTCTTCCTTCTTACCCTGGGCGCAATTGACTGGATCAAGTCGCTGGATATCACGTGGTATTCGTCGATATGGGGACTTCAGTTTCTCGTCGGTCAGGGTTACGCCGTTCTCGCGCTGGGCATTTTGACAGTGATTCTGTTGTCGCGGTTTGAGCCGATGAAGACCATGCTGCGAGTGACCGAGCAACACGATCTGGGCAAGCTTGCGTTTGCCTTCGTGATGCTCAACATCTATCTCTGCTTTGCCGAGTTCCTCATCATCTGGTCGGGCAATATTCCGGACGAGATTCCCTGGTACCTAAACCGCATTCACGGCGGATGGTGGTATGTCTGCTCGGCGGACTTTATCTGCCACTGGCTGATTCCGTTCTGCCTGCTGCTGTCACGGGACCTGAAGCGGAACAAGGAGAAGATGATCTGGCTGACGTGCTTCATGATCTTCGCCCGCTGCGTGGATATGTTCTGGCTGATCGAGCCGAACTTCGCAGATGCTGCCGGCAATCTGCACATCGCCAATAACTACGGAATTCTTGCGTACATTACCGTTCCTGTGGCCGTGATCTCGCTGTGGGCCGCCTACTATATGACGCAACTACAAGCGCGTCCGTTGATCAATGTGAACGATCCTCACGTTGAAGAGATGCTGGAGCCCGAACATGCCCACTAACGATCACGATCTGAATCAGCCCGCGGCGCACAATCCGCATGATCCTCATGTGCGTGACACAGAGTCTCCGGGATACGAGGTAACGGACGTAAATGCTAACGGTATTGCTGTTTTTCTGGCGGGTCTGCTTGGCTCTGTCTTTGTCTTCTTTTTCCTTTGCTATGGCCTGGGCATCCTGATCAATAACGGGATCAAGAAAGACGACGGGCCGGTAACGAAATGGAACAGGCTCAGCACATTTGCGGGCCCAGCGACCCCCGGCGCTAAGCGTGAAGACCTTACCAGCAATGCCGTGATGCAGCAGAGGGAGTACCAGCAGATGACGACGACCTTCCCGGAGCCGCGTCTGGACATCGACGACGGCAACCAGGCGACGGCGGACCTGCATGCTCGTGAAGACCTTCTGCTGGACAACTACAGCGTTGATCCCGCAGAGGCGGGACTGATTCGGATCCCAATCTCACATGCCATGGAACTCATCGCGCAGCGGGGTTTGCCGGTGAACGCGCAGGCGCAAACTACGACTGTCGAGATGACGGGTGATGAAAAATCCACGGTTCAGGCACCGTTGACCTCTGGCTTTGCGCGAACCGGATATGAGCTTCAGGTCATCGAAGCCCGCGAGCAAAAGCTGAGCTATGGCAAAGCCGTGGGTGAGAACAAAGCAGAGCTTGCTCCCGTGAAGTAACTGCAGGGCGGAAGTGGATTTAAGATAGAGAGACGGCATGAAGAACAAGCGGACAATACGAGGGGGTTGGCAGGCAGTGGTTCTTTGTTGCGCCCTGCTGAGTGCACCTGTGTTGGCGCAGGTCTCCAGCTACGGCGACAAGGAGAGCGGCGAGAATGCTGGCGATCAGCTGCCCCAGGTGCTCCAAAAGGTTGGAGTGTCGCAGCACTTGAATCAGCAGTTGCCATTGGATGCGTCTTTCGTGGACGAGAGCGGCAAGTCAGTCAAGCTCGGAGACTATTTCGGCAAGCATCCCGCGCTTCTGTCGCTGGTGTATTACACGTGTCCGATGCTTTGCTCGGAGGAGTTGGATGGGCTTACCAGTTCGCTGGAGATGGTGAAGCTGACGCCAGGTAAGGACTTCGACATCGTGGTCATCAGCATTGATCCCAGCGACACGCCGGAGCAAGCCGCGAAGTCAAAGGCCCTCTATGTGAAGCGCTATGGGCGACCGGAGACGGCGGCGGGGTGGCATTTCCTGACGGGACAGCGGCCTGCGATCGATGCCGTGACCAATGCGGTCGGTTTTGGGTATGTGCGGGTTCCAGGACCCGACGGAAGACTCTCACAGTTTGCTCACGCCAGCTCGATCGAGATCGTTACGCCGGAGGGCAAGCTTGCCCAGTACTATCTCGGGGTCGAGTACTCGCCGAAGGATATGCTGCTTGGATTGATCGATGCTTCCGGCAACAAGATTGGTTCCCCGGTCGCGAATATCCTGACCTATTGCTATCACTACGATCCGCAGACGAATCGACACTCCCTTATCGTTGCTCGCGTGGTGCAGTTTGGCGGGATGATCACGGTGGCGAGTCTCGGTGGATTTATGTTTCTGATGTTTCGAAAAGACATCAAACTTGCGCGCGAACACGACCTGACGAAGAAAGAAACGGATAAAGGGTAACGATGCATATCAGTCCAGTTCTGTGGGAATTTTTGGTGAAGTGGCTCAATAACTCTGCGCTCTTTCCGCGCGAGGCATCGACCATTGCGCCCTACGCTGACGCGCTCTACTTCTTTCTGCTGCTGATCACTGTGGTTGGCCTGACACTGGTGGGCATCCTCATCTTTGGTTTCTCGATCCGCTATCGCGCGGAGAAGCATCCTGTCGCAATTCAGGTGGAAGGCTCCACGCTGCTGGAGGCGACCTGGACGATTATTCCGCTAGCCCTCTTTTTGATTGTGTTTGTCTGGGGCGCGCTGCTGTACTTCCGGATCTATAATCCTCCGACGAATGCGATGAATATCTATATTGTTGGTAAGCAATGGATGTGGAAGGCTGAGCATCCGGGCGGCCAACATGAGATCAACGCGCTGCATGTGCCGACGGGTCGCCCTGTTCAATTGACGATGATCTCGCAGGATGTCTTTCACAGCTTTTCGATCCCTGATTTCCGCGTGAAGCGTGAGGTGATTCCGGGCCGCTATTCGACCGTGTGGTTTAACGCGACGACTCCCGGGACGTATCACATCTTTTGCACGCAGTACTGCGGCACTAACCACTCCGCCATGATTGGCGAGGTGACTGTGCTGAGTCCAGATGATTATCAAAAATGGACGCAGGAGTCCACGAGCGGCATGTCGCTGGCACAGAATGGGGAAAGGCTCTTCGCCAGCATGGGCTGCAATGCGTGTCACTCCGGGAGTGCGGCGGCTCGCGGCCCGAACCTTGCGGGTGTGTACGGATCGAAGCTGCAGCTGACGAATGGGTCGCAGGTTCTGGTCAATGATGCTTACCTACGCGATTCGATCCTCAGTCCGTCGCAGCACATCACGGCGGGGTATGCGCCCATTATGCCTACCTATCAGGGGCAGATCAGTGAAGACGGCTTGATCGACCTGGTTGAGTACATCAAAGCTATGCAGAATAACTACCGTGTGCAGCAGACGCTGACCACGTCACAGTCGAACCAAACGGCGCCAACAACGCCAGAGGTGGTAAAGCCATGAGTGCAACGAGTTTTACAATCCTGAACTTACCTGACCAAAGAACGGCGACCTTGCCGAAGCGGACCTATATCAACAACGAGGATGGGTTGCTGAGCTGGCTGCTTACCGGGGACCACAAGCGGATTGCGATTCTCTATCTGATCTCGATTACGCTTTTCTTCTTTATCGGGGGCGCGTTCGCAGGTCTGATTCGGCTTGAGTTGTTGACGCCGCAGGGCGATCTGATGGCTTCGGATACCTATAATAAATTCTTTTCCATGCACGGAATTATCATGGTCTTCCTCTTCCTGGTGCCGTCTGTCCCGGCTACGTTGGGGAACTTCCTGATGCCAATCATGCTGGGCGCCAAGGACCTGGCCTTTCCGAAGATCAATCTGCTGAGCTGGTACCTTTATTGGCTTGGCGGCATTGTCGTTCTTGCTGCACTGGTGCTGGGTGGGGTGGATACCGGTTGGACCTTTACGACGCCGCTCTCCACGCACTACCTGAATACCCATGTGGTGACCGCAGCAACCGGAGTTTTCATTCTTGGCTTCTCGTCGATTTTTACCGGCCTGAACTTTATTGTGACGATCCATCGCATGCGGGCGCCCGGAATGACGTGGTTCCGTATGCCGCTGTTTGTGTGGTCGCACTACGCCGCGTCGATCCTGATGGTTCTGGGTACGCCGGTTCTGGCGATTACTCTCACCCTGGTGGCGCTGGAACGCGTGGCCGGCATTGGCGTCTTCGACCCGACTAAAGGCGGAGATCCACTGCTGTTTCAACATCTCTTCTGGTTCTACTCGCATCCGGCCGTGTACATCATGATCCTTCCGGGCATGGGTGTGATCTCTGAGGTCATCAGCACCTTCAGCCGGAAACGGGTGTTCGGTTATACGGCTGTCGCTTTTTCGTCGGTGGCGATTGCGCTCTTCGGCTTCTTCGTTTGGGCGCACCACATGTTCATCATGGGCGTGTCCAACTATTCCGCCCTCGTCTTCTCACTGTTGACGATGCTTGTCGCTGTGCCTTCGGCGATTAAGACCTTCAATTGGGCCTTTACGATGCAAAAAGGCTCGATCACGTTTGAGACGCCGATGCTGTACGCCTTTGGCTTTCTTGGTTTGTTTACGATCGGTGGCATGACGGGCGTCTTTCTGGGTGCGCTGGGAATGGACATCCATTTGACGGAGACGTATTTTATCGTCGCTCACTTTCACTTTGTGATGGTGGGCGGAATGTTGATGGCGTTCCTCGCCGGAATCCATTTCTGGTGGCCGAAGATGACTGGGCGCATGTATCCGGAGTCGATCTCGAAGCTCGCGGCAGTTACCACCTTTATCGGATTTAATCTGACATTCCTTCCGCAGTTCATCCTTGGATACCTAGGGATGCCGCGGCGGTACCATGCGTATCCGCCTGAATTCCAGGTTCTGAATGTCCTGTCGACTGCAGGCGCCACGGTGCTTGGCATTGGGTATATGCTGCCTCTGTTGTACCTGGCGTGGTCACTGAAGTACGGCGCTATTGCCGGCAACAACCCCTGGCAGGCAACAGGCCTTGAGTGGCAGATTCAGTCGCCGCCGATCACCGAAAACTTTATCGAGATTCCTATCGTAGACCATGAAGCTTATGACTACGAGTGGCTCGCTCACAAGACTGCACAAGAGGTGACGACCGTTGGATAATGCGATCGTAGCAACGCACCCACATACGCATGAGACCGCGGTTGCCGCGGAGCACGAGCATATCGCGCTTCCTCAGCACCGCCATCACTTCGAGACGCAGGAGCAACAGCGCGAGGCCGGAACCTTTGGGATGTGGCTCTTCCTGCTGACGGAGATCATGTTTTTCGGTGGCATGTTCTTTTCCTATTTGCTGTACCGCAACTGGTACTATGACGCGTTCGTCGTGAGCTCGAACCAATTGAGCATCCCACTGGGCGGAGCGAACACGGCCATCCTGATCACTTCGGGATTTTTCATGGCCCTAGGGGTCTGGGCGGCAGAGGTCAGGAAAAAGAAGCTTCTCGTAATCTTTCTGATCTTGACTACGTTGTTTGGCTTGGCGTTCCTTTACATCAAGGGCATTGAGTACCACGAAAAGTGGGAGAACCACCACATTCCGGGCGCGCAGTTCGATGTCTCTCAGTTCGTCAATCCGAAGGCGTATGGCCTGAAAGAGCAGCCGCTTGCGCCTGACATGGCGCAGAAGACACAGATCTTTTTCTTCCTGTACTTCGCGATGACAGGTATGCACGCCCTGCACATGGTGATCGGCGTCGGTCTTTTGTGCTGGCTTTTGAGGCGTGCCTCTCGAGGAGATTTTTCGTCGGGATATGTCGCGCCAATTGAAAACTTCGGACTCTATTGGCACTTCGTCGATATTGTCTGGCTTTTCCTGTTTCCTTTGCTCTACCTCATCAACCGGCATCCTGTTTAGCCGCGAGCGCAGCCATTAACACTGGCGGAAAGAGAAAATTATGTCCGAGTACCATGACCCGGCGAATGTAGTGAACCCGGAGCATAGCGATCATCACATCGTCACGCCGATTCAATACGCGATGGTCTTTGCCGCTCTGCTGATTGGGACTGCACTTACTGTTATAGCGGCGAAGATAGACCTGGGGGTCTTCAATCCGATCATCGCGCTGGGGATCGCCTGCACCAAGGCGGTAATTGTCATCCTCTTTTTCATGCACGTAAAATATCAGTCGAAGCTAGTGAAGCTGACAGTTATGTCCGGTTTCTTTACCTTTCTTGTGCTGATTACGATGACCCTGTCCGACTACATGAGTCGAGCATGGGGCCTGTGGTAAGCATTTCGCTTTGACAAGGATGCGGCCTGCGGGTCACATTTTTGCTGTCATGAAAGTTCATTCTGAGCGCCTCGTACACTTGAGGCATGGCCAATACGCAATCTAATTTTCCCGAACAGCTTCAGAGCTGGTCCAGTGATTCGCGTGTTACGGTGCGGCGTGAAGGTGACCCGGATCGCAGCGGCAAATGTGTCGTGTATTGGATGCAGCGTGCGCAACGAGGTGTTGATAACCATGCTGTCGACCTCGCGGTGAAGGTGGCAAACCTGTTAGGCCTGCCGCTGGTTGTTTACTTTGCAGGCGTCTCTAACTTTCCTCATGCCAACCTTCGGCATTATGTCTTTCTCAATCAGGGTTTGCCGGATATCGAGGCCGATTTAGCCTCGCGCAATATCTCTTTTGTGATGAGGCGCGCTCCCTTTGAGTCTCACGAGCAGTTGCTGGCGGATGTGCGAGCGGCGTTTCTGATTGGGGATGAGAATCCTATGCGCGAGCCGGAGTGCTGGCGCAGGGAGCTCGCATCACGAATCAAGATCCCGTTCTGGACGGTCGACGCTGATGTGGTTGTTCCCTCCAGATTGATAGAGAAGGTGCAATATGGCGCGTATACCATTCGTCCGCGGCTCTATCGCCTTCTGCCAGAGTATCTGCATCTTTACGAAAACCTGCACGCTGATCATGTATGGAGGAGGCCACGGGGATTCCACGCTGACTCTGTGCATGAGGATATGACGCGTGACTGGAAGGGCTTCGATCGCAGCGTCGCTCCTGTCGAGGCGTGGAAGGGTGGTACCCATGCTGCGCTCAAGCGCCTGAAGGTTTTTGTTGGAAGGCTCCTCGAAGACTATGACGCGCAACGCAACCACCCGGAGACGGATGGCACCTCCAGGATGTCGCCTTATCTGCACTTCGGACACATTGGACCCGTCACGATTGCGCTTGCTGTGGATGCCGCGGCGAAGGCAAATCCAAAGCTCAAAGCTGCGCGCGACAGCTACTTCAATGAACTGATCGTCTGGCGTGAGCTTGCCATCAACTTCGTCCGCCATACCCCTAAATACGATTCGCCAGAGTGTGCCGAGGCCTGGGCCAAGACAACGATCGCCGAACATGCCCGTGATGAGCGTGAACATTTGTACACGCTGCACCAGCTTGAGAACGCGCAGACGGCTGACGACTTGTGGAATGCCGGTCAGATTCAGATGGTTCGTCATGGATGGATGCACAACTATGTGCGGATGTATTGGGCGAAGAAGATTCTGGAGTGGACTCCTAATGTTGCGACGGCGATGAAATACGCGATCTATCTGAATGACAAGTATTTGCTTGATGGCCGCGATCCGAACGGATATGCGGGGATAGCATGGGCGATTCTGGGCAAGTTCGACCGGGCGTGGGGAGAGCGTCCCATCTTCGGCAAGATTCGCTATATGTCCGGTGCGTCCACCGGCAAGAAGTTCAACTCAAAACGATACATTGAGCAAATGGGGCTTCTTACGCAACAAGAGTCGCTGCTCTTTTAGGAGTTCGGACAGCTTTCTCCTAGCTATCTCCCGCCTTCGTCGACGGGTTCAAGAGGGTTCACTCTCTATACAACTACGGAAACATTGTGGTGTGGTCACGGCAGATGGTAGATTGAGACGTTCACTCGGTTGATCGATTCATCGAAGATTGCCCGTGTTGAACACGCTGAGAGATGGCCGCAGAGTTACACCAACGATCACTCCATCGACGTGCATGAGAGTCTTCTCATCCCGTTCTGGAACTATCCGTCGTTCTTCTCCCGCTCTAGCGTTGACTCGTCCGACGTCAGCTTGCAGCATCAGGTTAGCTGTTTGCACGCTTCGGATTGCACGCTATGGGCCTGATCGCATTCTCTCAACTCGCGCGCCTCGCACGACCATTGCTCCGGCAAGGCGCGTGCCGTTGGGTTCTTGCGATGAGTTTTTGCTTCGCACCTGTCACACCTGTTGCGGTCTTCGGTCAGTTGGTTTCGACGCCAGCTGCACCAGGCAATCTGACATCAGTTGAGCCCGTTCGATCTCACACGGTTCGGACACGCCGTTTTCTTAATGGCCGCACACTCCTAGGGAATCGTTCTGCTGCGCGAGCGATGGATACAGCCCGTCAGCAACACGCGGCGATGCTGGCGCAGCAGGCCGCGTCTCCTCAACTCACCAGCCTGAGCGCGGCTTGGGAGGCAGTCGGTCCGAACCAGGTGGCAAGCATCGCCTACGGTAATGTGACGGGACGCGTTACGGCGATTGCGGTTGACCCGGCGGACGCGACCGGCAATACGGTTTATCTGGGGACGACCGGCGGCGGGGTATGGAAGTCCACGAATGCGGCCGGGCCGGCCGCAAGTGTGACGTTCACGGCACTTACTGATACCCTGCCTGTCTTCAGCGCGAATGCTGGAACTGCCGCAATTCCGTCGCTCAGCATTGGGGCGATCACTGTGCAGTCCGGCGTGGTGCTCGCGGGTACAGGCGACCCGAATGACGCCTCTGACTCCTTCTATGGCAGCGGGCTATTGCGATCTGCCGACGGTGGGCTAACCTGGACACTCATTCAAAATTCGCAAGATGGCGTGGCCGGCAATCACCTTTTCAGCGGGCTTGGTTTTGCCGGGTTTGCGTGGAGCAGTACAACGGCGGGGACCGTTGTCGCCGCCGTTTCTCAGGCTGCGGAGGGTGCTCTAGTCAACGCTCCAGACGCGACCAATAGCGTTATGGGCCTTTACTATTCGACCGATGCCGGCGTTACCTGGCACATGTCCACGATCATGGACGGCAGCCAGATTGTGCAGGCTCCGCAACCGGCTGGTGCAGATCTTGGTGGCAGAGCGGCAACTGCGGTCGTTTGGAATCCTGTCCGACAGAGTTTCTACGCGGCGATTCGATATCACGGTTACTACGCGTCGACAGATGGCGTGACCTGGACACGTCTGGCGCATCAGCCGGGAACCGGGTTGACCACGACCGCATGCCCGACCGCTCCCGGGACTACAGGCAGCGCGGCTTGCCCTATCTTTCGTGGGGCGCTCGCTGTTCAGGCAACGACAGGCGACACGTTTGCGCTGACGGTCGACAGTAACAATCTCGATCAGGGTCTCTGGCAGGATGTCTGTGCGCTGTCCGGGGCAAACTGCACAAATGCGACGGTCAACTTCGGTGAACAACTGCCATCGGCTCCGATGGAGATCGGCAATGGGAGTACCGTGATTCCCCAGGCTGACTACAATCTTGCACTGGCTGTCGCGCCAGCGGGACCCAGTGGTTCAACGCAAGACACGCTTCTGTATGCGGGCACAATCGATCTCTATCGCTGCTCGCTTGCTGCTGGATGTGTGCTGCGCAACACGACAAATGCGACGAATGGATGCGCTGCGCCTGCGCAGGTTGCGCCCGCCCAGCACGCGATCGCTGCGGTGGCGACCGGATCGCAGCCGCTTGTTTATTTTGGCAACGACGGCGGTCTATGGCGGTCGACGGATGGCGTGAACGAACAGGCGGCTCCCTGCTCTGCCGATGATGCGACGCACTTTCAAAATCTCAACAGCGGATTGGGATCACTTGCAGAGGTCGTCAGCCTCGCCCAATCTCCAACTGATGCGGGCACACTGCTTGTCGGCCTTGGCGGGAACGGCACGGCGGCCACTGCGACAGCTTCCTCTACTACAAGTACATCGTGGGCGCAGCTTTCGACTGGAGAAGGCGGCACCGTCGCCATCGACCGAACGAATCCTCTGCTTTGGTACGTCTCGACCGGCGCCGGCGTCAACATTCAGCAATGCACCAATGGCGCGGCCTGCACCGCAGCAAACTTTACCGGCACACCCACGATAGGAGCTGTGCAGGTAGCGGAGGACGACAGCCTCATCGACGTTCCGTGGCTGCTGGATCCAGCACTCTCCTCCGATATTCTCATTGGAACCTGTAGGGTATGGCGTGGCCCTGCGGGCAGCGGAGCATCCTGGTCTTCGTCTAACGCCATTAGCAAACTTTTTGGTGGGCCTCAGAATACATCCTGCTCGACAACAAACCCGGTCGTCCGTTCTCTCGCGGCCGGGGGTCCTATCAGTAGCGCATCTGCTGCGCAGAATGCGGGGTCTGAGATCCTCTACGCCGGGATCGCAGGAGTGCTCGATGGCGGAGGCAGTCTGGGGGGTCACCTCTTTTCCCTCACTGCAGCGAACACCGCAGGAAACACAACAGCATGGAGCGATCTCGCTGCATCACCGGTTACGAATGGTCAGGGAGCCGGCTTCAACCCCGGAGGCTTCGATCTTTCGTCTCTTGCGGCGGACCCGCACGACGCTACCGGCAAGACGATTTACGTAACGGTTATGGGCTTCGCGGGTAACGGCATCAATGCGGCGCATCTGTATCGCTCCACCGATGGGGGCGCCCACTGGATCAACGTCAGTAGTAATCTGCCGAACGCTCCTGCTAACAGCGTTGTCGTCGATCCGAATGACGCGAATACTCTCTATGTTGCGTTGGACACAGGTGTGTATGTCACTACGCAGATCACGACTTGTGCGACGGCTAACTGCTGGAGTATCTATGGCACCGGTTTGCCAAACGCGCCGATTGTCGAACTCGCTGCAGCATCGGCAATGCCTACAGGCAATGGACTTATTGGCGAGTTGCGCGCCGCAACCTATGGACGCGGCGTATGGCAGATCCCACTGCTCACGGCATCTGCTGCTACGCAACCTTCAATGAACCTCAATCCGAATGCGCTGATTTACAGCACGCAACCAGTCGCGACCGCGAGTGGCCCGCAGACCATCATGGTTACAAATACCGGGAGTGCCCCGCTGACGGTTAGCATGGTCGCGACTACGGGGGACTTCAACGAGATCGATACCTGCACCTCCGCTCCCATCGCCGTGAACTCGACTTGCACGATCCAGGTCAGTTTTCTCCCTACCACGACGGGAAGCCGCAGCGGTGTGCTCACCGTCTATGGGAACGTTGCCGGCGGTCAGGTAACGGCAACGCTCTCTGGCATTGGCAGTCTCGGCGCAGCCATCGTTCTAAACCCAATCACTCTTACGTTTCCTTCCACGACGATCAACGCTACGAGCCCATCGCAGAACATTACGATTTCAAACACTGCTGCTAATTCCATCGGATTGCAAACACCATCCGTCGCCGGTACAGACTTCAGGATTACCGCGAATACCTGCGGCGCGAGCCTTGGACCAAGTTCCGGTTGCACAGTCTCAATCGCTTTTACGCCGACAGCCTCTGGAGTTCGTAACGGGACGTTTACCATTACCGACGATGCCGGCACGCAGAGCACGTCACTCAGTGGAGTTGGAACTTCGCCGGCTACGGACGCTCTCTCGCCCTTGACGCTCACATTTGCAGCTCAGCAACTTAGTACGGCGAGCGCCGCACAGCAGATTACGTTGACCAACTCCGGCGATCTGCCTTTAACGCTGATCGCAGCGCAGATTACCAGTGGCGATTTTTCTGCTGTCAATGCGTGCGGGAACTCGCTCAATCCGCACTCCACCTGCTCCATCAACGTCGTGTTTCAGCCAAAGAGCATTGGAACGATCACCGGTTCATTGGCCATTTCGGATCAGTATCGCACCCAGAACATTATGTTGAGCGGAACCGGTATTGCGCCACCCGGCGTATCGCTCTCCCCTGTTTCGACGATCACGTTCCCTGCTACCGGAGTCGGTGTGATCTCAGCCGCGCAGACGGTTACGCTCACCAACAATGGCGGCGTTCCGCTTCTTGTGCAAAGCATTGCGATTACGGGAGACTTCGTTATCACGCCCGGAAGCAATACCTGTGGCAGCAGCGTTGCGGTGAATGCAGCGTGCACTATGCAGGTTGCGTTTGCGCCGACCGTCGGAGGCCCTCGATCCGGCTCGCTCACTGTTACGGACAATGCGGCCGGTTCGCCCCAGACTCTCTCACTGACGGGCAGTGGCGTGGATTTTGAGCTCAACTCAAACGGAGGAACGAGCCTTACGATCGCTAACGGCCAGAACGCCGTCTACCCGTTGCTGCTCAGCTCTGCCGCAAACATTCCCGGTACCGCGACCTTCACCTGCACGGGAGCACCGGCGAATTCGACATGTAACGTCACGCCTGCCAGTGTATCGCTGGGCAACACGACCACGGTTTCGGTGACTGTTCTCACTGGCGTCACGACTGCAGCGGCTTCCTCGCGTCCACGCGCGGATCGACGCAGTATGCTCTGGCTTGCAACGTTGTTTCCGCTGGGTCTGCTGGCGCTTCGTCGAATCCGGCGATCGTGCTTCTCGGGTTTTGTTTTGCTATGTTGCCTGATTGCCACTACTGGATGCGGAGCGGGGAGGGCGATTCCTCTGGAGACAGGTTCGAATCCAAATCCTCCTCCGGACCCTGTCACACCTGCCGGGACGTATACCATCGTTGCCTCGGCTAGCAGCGGCGGCCTCACGCGAACGGTCAATCTCACTCTGATCGTGCAGTAGGCTTCAGATCAACACGATGCCAGACTCAAACTGCCTGGCCCGCGCTGGCACCGGAAGCCCATGCCCACTGGAAGTTGTATCCGCCAAGCCATCCTGTTACGTCTACTACTTCGCCGATGAAGTAGAGTCCGGGTACTTTGCGGCTCTGCATTGTCTTTGCATCCAGCTCTGCGGTGTCCACGCCCCCGGCCGTCACCTCGGCCTTTGCATAACCCTCGGTCCCGGCAGGCGTTATACGCCATGCATGCAACTGCTGCTCCATGGCTGCCAGAGAAGCATTGGTCCAATCGGCCGGTTGATGGAGCGCGACCCATCGCTCGGCCATTCGAGCCGGCAGTACCGCTCGGACCGCGAGCACCGCCGTCGCCGCCTCGCGTCGTGCATTGCGCGTCAACAGAGGCGCCATCACCTCGACATCAGGTGCAAGATCAACTGCCACAGACTCGCCGGGTCGCCAGTATGACGACGCCTGCAGGATCGCCGGACCGCTCAATCCGCGATGCGTCACCAACATTTTTTCCAGGAAGCTGCCGCGTCTCGGCCGCGCTCCGGCCGCCGCGATCACCTGGGCTGAGATGCCTGCGAGGTCGCACCATTGTTCACGGTCTTCTGCGCTGAAGACCAGCGGTACCAACCCGGGCCTGCACTCCACGATGCGCAGACCGAACTGTTCCGCCAGGTCGTAGCCGAATCTTGTAGCGCCCATCTTTGGGATCGATAAGCCTCCTGTGGCAACGACCACAGCTTCGGCTTGAAACGTGGCCGTTGCGGTCTCCACCAGGAAATGTCCGTCGCGCACAACGGAGGTAACTCGCATGCCGACCATTAGACGTACTCCTGCGTCTGCACATTCGCGCTCGAGCATCGTTACGACGTCCTGTGCCGAACGGTCACAGAAGAGCTGTCCCAGAGTCTTTTCGTGGTAGTGGATTCCATGTTTTTCCACCATGGCGATGATGTCTGCAGGCGTGAAACGGGCCAGCGCTGATTTGGCGAAGTGAGGATTTTCAGAGAGAAAATTTTCTGGGCGGCAGTTGATGTTCGTGAAGTTGCACCGGCCTCCGCCAGAGATCAGGATCTTCTTGCCGATGCGTTCCGCGTGGTCCAGCAACACCACGCGTCGTCCGCGTCTCCCTGCCTCCAGCGCGCACATCAGGCCGGCAGCGCCCGCTCCCAAAACTACGACATCAACCTTCTGCACGTGCGTTCCCCACTGCTCGTCTCTTGAGATCCAGATCTAATCGCTTATCTCATTCTAGATTCGTTGTGGTTTCTGGCGATCGTAGTTGGAGAATCACTGGTTTTGGGTGGTTGTGCGACCATGGATTGATGGTAAGAAAAGTGGAAGAGCGCGGGCCGCGGGTGGTTGCGGGCCAGCCGCATGGACCGGCGGCGGCGGTGACGCGGCGGGCGGCGGATCGGCTGCGGGCAGGGCATCTTTGGGTGTATCGGTCGGACGTAGAGTCGCTGGTGCCTCCGGTGGGGGCTACTGAGATTGCGGGTGGGGCGCTGGTTACGGTGATGGATAGCCGTGGGATTCCGCTAGGGACGGGGCTCTACAGTGCGGCGTCGCAGATTGCGGTGCGGATGGTGTCAGCGGAGGCGGCGCTTGCCGCGGAGTGCCTATCTGGAGCAGGTGCGGGAGCGGGTTGCGGCGGCGCTGGCGCTGAGGGATGAGGTTGCGCCGGAGTCGATGGAGAATGATGCCTGCCGGTTGGTGTTCTCGGAGGCGGATGGTTTGCCCGGGATCATCGCGGATCGGTATAACGACCTGGTTATTCTGCAGCTGCTGACTCAGGGGACCGCGCAGGATGACGTTCGCGCCGTACTTACCGAGGTTATTCGGGAGCGATTGAATCCAGCGACCATTATTGAGCGGCCTGATCCGAAGATTCGAGAGCTGGAACAACTGGCTGCGCCTTCGCCTGGTCCGCTGTATTCGGCCGAGTGATTCGCCGCAGCTTACGAGCGTCTTCACGATCAATGGGCTGCGTTTTCACTATGACGCGAGTTTGGGACAGAAGACCGGGGCGTTTCTCGATCAACGCCTAAACTACGCTGCTGCGGCGCGGTATGCTCGGGGTTCGGCACTGGATGTTTGTACTTACCAGGGCGGGTTTGCGATTCATCTAGCTGAGCGGTGCGCACGGGTGACGGGGGTCGATGCCAGTCGCGGTGCGCTCGAGGTTGCGGACCGCAATCTTGAGTTGAACTCCAACGTTGCGGCTATGGTGGAGTGGATCGAGGCCGATGCGTTCGAGCTACTGCGCGAGTATGAGGCGAATGGTGAGCAATACGACACGATTGTGCTGGACCCGCCGGCGTTTGCAAAGTCGAAGCGTGCGGCTGAGGGCGCGATGCGTGGGTACAAGGAGCTGAATCTACGGGCTATGAAGATGCTTGCGCCAGGTGGGACGCTGGTGACTTGCTCGTGTTCGCATCATGTGGGGCTTGCCGAGTTCACCGGAGTGGTTGCGGCGGCGGCGTCTGATGCGGGGCGGCGGGTGCAGGTGCTTGAGATTCGTGGTGCGGCACCGGACCATCCTGCGGTTTTGACCTTGCCGGAGACGAGCTATCTGAAGTGTCTGATTTGCAGGGTGGGATGACCCGATGACTGAGTCGCGGCGCGACTATACTTCTAACTATCTTTGATGGCGGAGTGTATCGGATGGTGATGAAACGGGTTTGGGTTGGTGTGTTTGCCTGTGGGGCGATAGTCTCGGCGTTGGCGGCGGTGGCGCAGGACAAAGATAAAGACAAGAAGGATGAGAAGGTGGTGGTGAAGGGTACGGCGGTGCCTCCAGAGGCGGAGTTGCCGGGGGACTCGACGACTAGTGGTTCGGTGACGGTGGGCGGGCAGGTGATTGCGTACAAGGCGGTGGCGGGGACGTTGACGGTGGGGTCGACGGATGCGCAGGACGCGATGCTGGGGCTCGATGGGAAGTATCTGCCTGGAACGGGGGAGAAGGCGCCCGATCCTGAGAAGCCTGAAGAGGCGACGGCGACGGCACGGATTTTTTATGTTGCGTACTTCAAGAAAGACGCGGGGCCGGTGCGGCCGGTAACGTTTCTGTACAACGGCGGGCCGGGCAGTTCGACGATGTGGCTGCATATGGGGTCGTTCGGGCCGCGGAGGGTGGTGACGACGGATGCGCAGCATGATGAAGGTGCTCCGTATCGGATTGTCAATAATGACTACAGTCTTCTGGATGCGAGCGATCTGGTGTTTATCGATGCGCCGGGTACAGGATTCAGCCGGATCATGGGTAAGGACAAGGAGAAGGCGTTCTGGGGCGTGGACCAGGATGCGCATGCGTTCGATCGGTTTATCCGAAGATTCTTGACGAAGTATGACCGGTGGAATTCGCCGAAGTATTTGTTTGGAGAGAGCTATGGGACGCCGCGGAGTGCGGTGCTGTCCGCGGACCTGCAGAATGTAGATCTGAACGGGATTATTTTGTTGTCGCAGATTCTGAGCTTCGATAACAATATCGATGGGCCGAAGTGGAATCCGGGTGTCGACCAGGCGTATGCACTGGGGTTGCCGACGTTTGCGGCGACTGCTTTTTATCATCACAAGCTGCCAACACAGCCGCCGGCGCTGGAGCCGTTTCTGGCCGAGGTAGAGCAGTATGCGCTGGGGGATTATATGAGCGCGCTGCTGCAGGGGTCGGAGTTATCTGAGGCGAAGAGGCAGGCCGTGGCGGAAAAGCTGCATGGATATACGGGACTGCCGGTGGCGTATCTGCTGCGGGCGAATCTGCGGGTGTCAGGTGCGGCGTTCAGCAAACAACTACAGCTTGACGACGAGATGACGACGGGCCGGCTGGATGCAAGATACAAGGGACCGGATCTTGATCCGCTGAGCTCGGATGCGGAGTATGACCCACAGAGCAATGCGATCTCGTCGGCGTATACGACGGCGTTGAATGACTATATGCGGAAGGAACTGAAATATGGGGCGGATCAGACGTATAAGCCGGGAGCCTATGGTGATTCGGATTTTGAATGGGATCTACAGCACCAAGCTCCCGGGGGAGAGCCGGCGAATCAACAGGCGAGTGGGACGAATGTGATGCCGGATCTGGCGTTTACGATGAAGTCGAATCCGAAGATGAAAGTCATGCTGGCTGGCGGGTACTACGATCTGGCTACGCCGTTTTTTGAGGGGATGTATGAGATGCACCATCTGCAGATTCCGCAGAAGCTGCAGGCGAATATCAGCTACCACTACTACCAGAGTGGTCACATGGTTTATGTGAATGAGGATGTGCTGAAGCAGTTCCACGCGGATGTGGCGGCGTTTATTAATGGGACTGAGAGGGGGAACTAAGCTGGGTCAACGTCCCGGAGGAGCAGCATCAAAAGCTACAACAGCGTCCCCAAAAAGATGTTGTCAGCGTTCAGGAAAATGGTAGGGTATTCCGCAAGTCAGGGAGAATATCATGCTCGTGAACGTTGATATTGTCACCGCATTCGATCAGTCAACCGGCCATCGTATTCGATACGTGCTTTCGAGCGCGGACGAACCACCAACAGAGCAGAGCATCACACTACAACATGATACGGGTGTTGCGTCGGCAATCCGCTCGCGCCTGATCGAAAGCGGAAGAGCGGACGATCTTCATGCCGCGCTTCAACGAAGTGTCGAAGAGCCTGGAGCGCCGCAGCGTTTAGGCTCAATTGAATTCGACTAATACGAACAGCGAAGCGTGACTCAGCTTCGCCAGCGCTCTGCTGGTTTAAGGGCGCTGGCCGTGGTTGGTTGGCGAGATGGGGGTCGCGGCGGGGGTGGCGATACCGACGAACTCGGTAACGGAGTTGTAGGTGAAGTTGGTGAGCCAGACGTTGCCGGAGGCGTCGATGGCGAGGCCGCGAGGACCGCTGATGTTGGGGGCCTGGTAGCCGGTGGTGGGGGAGATTGCGACGCCGGTGTTGGTGAATGCGGAGAGGGAGTTGCCGTCGCGGTTGGCGATCCAGACGCGATTGCTGCCGTCGATTGCGATTTGCGCGGGACCTTTGAGGCCGCCGCCGGTGTAGCCGTTGGCGGGAGAGACGAGGACGCCGTTTTTATCTGATGTGCCGATGGCATTGTTCTGGCTGCTGGCGTACCAGACGTTGTCGGAGGAGTCGATCGCGACGGAGGTGAGGTCGTTGCCGGAGGCAGCGGTGGTGAATTCGGATGTGGAGGAGAGCGTGGCGGAGAGGCCGAGGCGGTAGAGGTTGTGTGGCTGCCCGATGGTCCAGCCGATGCCGGCGCTGTTGACGGCTATGCCGGAGTCGAAGCCGCTGGTGGCGAACTTCTTGAGCACGGAGCCGTCGGGGCGAAGGATAGTGGCGTGATCGGAGCCGGAGATCCAGAGGTTCTGGGCGGCGTCGAAGGCGGGGAAGTAGCAGGCGGTGTCGCAGGGGAACGGAGAGCTGAGGAGAGAGGCGCCGGTGGTGGAGAACTTGGAGACGGTGGAGGCGTTGACGGGGCCGAAGTTGATGACCCAGGGGTTGTCCTGGGCGTCGATGGCGATGGAGTAGGGGAGGTTGAGGCCGCCGCCGGTGAAGCCGTTGCTGCCGGAGAGGATGTTGCCGGTGGGGTCGAACTCGGTGAGGGTGTTGTTGACGTAGCCGGGGACCCAGACGTTGCCGACAGAGTCGATGGCGGGGAAGTAAGGGCCGACCATGCTGTTGGCGTAGAAGGTGAGGGCGAGGGTCCAGTCGTTGGGTACGGCGGAGAGGGTGGGCTGGAAGGCCGTGGTGATCTGGCTGGCGGCGAAGAGTGGGGCGACGTTAGCTCCGGGGTTGTGGGTGATGTTAAGCGCAGCGGTGACGGTATCGGCGGGCGTGGTGCCGGAGAGGCTGAGAGCGTTTGAGAAGAGCGGGTTGCAGCCTGTTGTGCCGTCGGAGTTCACGCAGCCGACGAGAAGGTTGGCGAGGGTGTTGATTTCGGCCTGAGGAACGTCGCCATTGCCTTGGACGCTTTGGAGAGGGGCGGCTCCGGTGCTGATGTTGACGAGGTTGTTGACGGTGAGGAAGGCGTTGGCGATTCCCTGGAGCGAGCCAGGAGTGGCGGCGGAGCTGACATGGGTTACATCGGTCATAAAGCCGGATAGGGCGTAGACGGCGGCGACGGTGGAGACCTCGTTGATCTCTACGTAGGGGATGGCACTGGCGAAGTTTGTCTGGCCCTCAGGACAAGCGCCGAAGGCGGACATAAGGGCCAGGGCCGGGTTGACCTGGCCATCAGGCAGCCCTGGGTTGCCGCCAAGAGCGACGAGGTAGACTTGCTGGCCGGAGGTGCAAGTGTAGTCGCCGCTGATCTGGAAGAAGCCGGTGGCGTCGGTGAGGACGTAGTTGCCGTTGGCGTCAAAGAGGACGCCGGGCTGGGTTGAGTTGAGCATGGAGATGCTGGGTGCACCGTATCCGGCGGTATTCGCGGCGAAGAGGTAGATGTGGGCCCCGACGACGGGTTGCTGGCCGCCGTGGACGGTACCGACAATTGGGGAGCCGGGTGTTGTTGCCGGGGTGGGGGGTGTTGTGGCGCCGGCTGTGGTGCCTGAGGTGATGATTTGTTGTACCTGGACAGGTCCGCAGCCGCATAGGAAGGCGGTGGCAAGGAGAGAGAACGCAAGACAGACGTAAGATGACCGGAGCAAGAGGAACTCCTGAGTGCTGCAAGTGATGCAAGGGTAACAATTTACAACGTGTGCGGGCGTACGACTTTCGCGTCAGTAGGGATGGCGGAATGAGGTGAGGGATTTCCGTTTTGGGAGCGAAGGAATGGGCGCGGACGCGGCGAGTGGCGAGGATGCGCGGGTCGATTTCGTTGATATTGCGTGGGTTTGGTTTCCTGTGTCGGCAGGAAAGAGGACTCAGCTGCCCACTTCGTCCAGGGTCCCTGTCCGTGCGCGGTGGGTCCGGTCATCCCGTAGACTTCGAAGATCGCGCGATGAGAAGGACGCGAGGATGATCCAGAGAGCTGCAAAATAGATACCGCTGCCGAGGATTACCCATAGCTGTCCGGCTGACCTGGACATCATCATGGGGATGGCGGACGGGATTGCGAGAAGTACAGCTGCCACCGTCGACGATAGTTTCCACCGGTGAGATACAAAGTAAGGCGCTACCATCAGCGCATAGCTGACCCACGCGAGGGGGGCGCATAGGATCGCGGCGCACAATGCTATGCCGCTCACATTGGTGAAAGCAGGCTTTGTCTTCCAGACAGTCCACGCCAGCAGGGCGGCAAGAGTTCCGGCGAGTACCAGGCCGAGGGATGGGAGCCCTAGCCGCGCAAAGAACGCTGGGATCGCGATGTTTGTTACAAAAATCCAATGCGGGTCGTTTCCGAGAGCCGTGAGCCATTCGCGATAGATCGATGGGCCGTAGAAGAGAAGAGGCGCAGCGCTTACTGCGAGTGTTACTCCGAGAGACCGGAGTGCGAGTTTTCGATGGCCTGCAAGATAGAGAAATAGTGGCCAAAAGACTGTTGTCGGTTTGATCGCCACTAGTAGGCCGATTGCAATCGCGGCTGCCAACTGGTGATCGCGCTCCACGAATACCAATGCCAGGGCGGCAAGAAGGAAGAGCAGGAAGTAGAGTTCGCCACCATACAGGGTGTTGAAGACGGGCGCGGCCAGCAGCAACCAGAATATTTGCCGCTTCTGCATGTCCGGACGGTGCCACATCAGAAGAGCGACTGTGCCGAGCAAGAGAAGGAACGATCCGACCCTCCATGCGAGGGAGAATTTCTGCGGAGAGAGATGAGAGAGCGCCTGAAAGACAGGCAACATGCATGGAGGGTTGAGATTGAGATCAAGCACGGGTCGCTGCTGGCCGAGGAAATTCAGGTGGGCTGTAGGTTCTTCCGGATATGCCGCATAAGGATTTGCGCCGCGTGCTGCCGCAGAACCAGATTCCCAGTAGAGTCCGAAGACGGGAAAGTCGGTTGTCCTCCCTTGAAAAATGGGAAGGCACACCAGAAATATGATGAAGCTGCCACAGATGAAGCTCAGCAGCGACGCAGTCTTGATCCCCGGTCGCGGGTCTGCAGTCGTCGGCGATTTTTGGTATTGGATCCCACCCATCTCGATCTCTGTTTTGCGGGAGGCAAATACCGTATCACGTCCAAATCGCCGAAGCACTAGTTTTTGGTGCCATTCAACTGGTTTACTGTGCATCGAATCTAGACATAAATGCCGCGTTAGAATATGAGTGACTTGTTATCAGATTTCTCGCATCTTGTTGGGGCTATTGAGCGTCTAATGAGAGGAAACGCTGAAAATTGATGAGGAGATGGCAGTTATGGCGATCAAATGGGATCGGTTGACAGTGAAGTCGCAGGAGGCGGTGCAGGCAGCTAGCGGACATGCTGCGGAGAATGGCAATCCGGAGGTGCTGCCGCTGCATTTGATGGCCGCGCTGCTGGAGGATCGTGAGGGGGTGGTGATCCCGGTGCTGGAGAAGGTGGGTGTGCCGGTGGAGCAGCTGCTTTCGGGGGTTAATTCGGCGATTGCGAAGCTGCCGAAGGTGCAGGGAGGCGGGCAGCCAGGGATGTCGGCTGCGTTGCAGAAGGTTTTGGAGCAGGGGTTCAAAGAGGCTGAGAGCTTTAAGGATGACTACGTCTCGACGGAGCATCTGCTGCTGGCGTTGTCGAAGGCGAAGAATGATCCGGTACAGCTGGCGCTCGCCGCTTTGGGCGGAACGCATGAGGCGATCCTGAAGGCGTTGAGTGCCGTGCGTGGCTCGCAGCGAGTGACGGACCAGACTCCGGAGGGAAAGTTTCAGGCGCTGGAGAAGTATGCGAAGGACCTGACGGACCTGGCGCGGCGGGGCAAGCTTGATCCGGTGATTGGGCGGGATGAGGAGATTCGGCGCGTGGTGCAGGTGTTGTCGCGGCGGACAAAGAATAATCCTGTGCTGATTGGTGAGCCGGGCGTGGGGAAGACGGCAATTGTGGAGGGTCTGGCGCGGAGGATTTTTCTTGGGGATGTGCCGGAGATTCTGAAAAACAAGCGAGTGTGCTCGCTGGACCTTGGTGCGATGATCGCCGGGGCGAAGTTTCGCGGGGAGTTTGAGGATCGACTGAAGGCGGTGCTGAAGGAGATCGAAGAGTCGAATGGCGAGATAATTTTGTTCATCGATGAGTTACATACTCTTGTCGGCGCAGGCGCGGCCGAGGGCGCGATGGATGCGAGCAATATGTTGAAGCCAGCGCTGGCGCGCGGTGGGCTGCGAGCGATTGGCGCGACGACGCTCAATGAATATCGGAAGTACATCGAGAAGGATGCGGCTCTCGAGCGGCGTTTCCAGATTGTGCTCGTGGGCGAACCGAACGTCGAAGATACGGTTGCGATTCTGCGTGGTTTGAAGGAGAAGTACGAGGCGCATCACAAGGTTCGGATCAAGGATTCGGCGATTGTGGCGGCGGCTACGCTGTCGCATCGTTATATTTCGGATCGGTTTTTGCCTGATAAAGCGATCGATCTTGTGGATGAGGCTGCGGCGGCGCTGGCGATTCAGATTGGCTCGGTACCGGTGGAGATTGATGACCTGGAGCGAAGGGCGACCTCGCTTGAGATTGAACGCGCGGCGTTGAAACGAGAGAAGGATGCTGCGTCAAAAGAGCGGCGAGAGATTGTGGAGCGCGAGCTGGCTGAGGTGAAGGAACAAGCCGCGGGGCTGCGGGCGCGGTGGCAGAAGGAGCGCGGGGCGATCGGGAAGATCGCAGAGTTGAAGGAGAAGCTCGAAGCGCTGCGGTTTCAGATGCAGGAGGAGACGCGCAAGGGCAACCTGCAACGAGCGGCCGAATTGCAGTACGGCGAGATTCCGAAGCTGGAGGTGGAGCTGCGTGAGCTGACGGCGGAGCAGGATGCTGCGGTTCGCGAAGATGCGGCTGAGGCGGCGACAGGGGTTGCGAAGAAGCCGTCGCGGATGCTGAAGGAAGAGGTCGACGAGGAAGATGTCGCGGCGATTGTGTCGAAGTGGACGGGAATTCCTGTCGCGAAGATGCTCGAAGGCGAGATGCAGAAGCTGGTGCAGATGGAGGATCGTCTGCGCGAACGCGTGGTGGGGCAGGATGAGGCGCTAAGTGCGGTGGCGAATGCGATTCGTCGGTCGCGTGCCGGGTTGAGCGATCCGAAGCGGCCGATTGGTTCGTTTATCTTTCTCGGGCCTACTGGCGTGGGAAAGACGGAGACGGCGAGGGCGCTGGCGGGATTTCTGTTTGATGACGAGGCCGCGATGGTGCGGATCGACATGAGCGAGTATATGGAGAAGCATGCGGTGGCGCGGTTGATTGGCGCGCCTCCGGGATATGTGGGGTATGACGAGGGCGGGCAGTTGACCGAGGCTGTGCGGCGGCGTCCTTATGCCGTCGTGCTGTTCGATGAGATCGAGAAGGCGCATCCGGATGTGTTCAATGTGTTGCTGCAGGTTCTTGATGATGGGCGGCTGACGGATTCGAAGGGAAGGACGGTGGACTTCAAAAATACCGTGCTGATTATGACTTCGAATGTCGGGGCGGCGCAGTTGTCGACGGCGTGGGCCTCAGGCGAAGAGGGGTTTGAAGAGGCGAAGGGTCGTGTGATGGATGAGCTGCGCAAGCACTTCAAGCCGGAGTTTCTGAATCGCGTGGATGACATAGTGGTGTTCCGTCCGCTGGGCGATGAGCAGTTGGCGCACATAGTCGATCTGCGGCTGAAGGACCTGCAAAATCTTCTGGCGGATCGCAAGATTACGCTTGAGATGACGGACAGTGCTCGGAAGGCGATCTTCAAGGCCGGGTATGACCGGGAGTATGGAGCGCGGCCTTTGAAGCGGGCGATCCAGCGGCTGGTGCAGGACAAGCTGGCGGTAAAGATCCTGGATGGCAGCGTGCTGCATGGCGATCATGTAGTGGTGACAGCGGGCAAGAGCGGGCTGGAGTTCAAGGTGACGGGGCGGTCCTAAGGGCCGTCCTGGAACCGACGACTTTGCGCGGATCCGCATCGATGTGACGGATCCGCTCGAAGATCACACTTTGCCGCTGGAGAGAGTGCTAAGGGATTGCGTAGAGGGTGGAATCGCCTTGGTGGGCGATTGGTTTGAATTGCTGCAAAATGTTGGCGAAGCTGGCGCGGTCTATCTCCGGTACGTCCTGTATGGCGAAGAACAAAGGGTTGCCCGGGAAGGCCGCGCGGGCTTGAGGAATGGCGATGCGGAGGAGTTCCGGGGTCGCGATGCCGCGGACGATGTGGCGATCGGAGTAGTAGATGGGGACGGCTGACTCTGCCGTAGCGAGCGTTACGGCGTTGGGCGGAGTGTTGTGATGAATGATGGTGGAGAGATCCTGGAACTCGAAAGGTCCGAACGGAATCCTGGCGTTGCGGACGGCCATTGAAAGAGGATAGAGCGTGAGCAAGGGGAGGATAACGACCATGACACGGAGCAGGTGACGGCGGTTGTTGTCGGCGATCGTCGCGGTTTGGAGGCGATCCCAGATGATGTCCAGCACGAAGCCGCTAGTGATGGCCAGAAATGGCGCACCAAGCACGAGGGCGAAGGGGTGAATGGAGACGTAGTTGCGCATGAGTGCGAAGAAAAGCAACCATGGCAGACCGAGGCCACCCAGGAGATAGACCGCATTCGCGTTGTGGCGGCGGTCGGATGAAAGCCAGAGGGCGAGGAAGAGAAACGGGGCGAGCAGGGTGAAGGTGCCGAATCCTTCGAACAGCCAGCGGAGAGCATGCGAGTAGGTGCCGATGAAGGAGAGTTGCGAGGTGGTGTAGTGGACACTATCGACGATGGTGTGAAGCCGCAGGGAGGACGCGACGTTGAATTTGAGTCCGGCACGAAAGGCGATGGTGGCGAACTGATTTCGAAAGAGGGCGGGGTAGGCAAGGATGTAGTCGGCCTGGACGGCGCAGAAGGTAAGTACGTTGGCGAGCAGGTAAATTGCGGCGAGGCGGATGGCATTGCGGTGGCGGAGATAGATCGATGAGAGCAGAAGGCCGAGCGCGATAAAGATGGGGTCCCACGCGGTGAGGGTGGTGCAGATGGTGGCGAGAAGGCCGAGAAGGCCGAAGAGTTTTCTGCGCGAGGTCGGATGTGGCGTGGTGGGTGGGGGTATGTCGATTGCGAGGAGGAAGAAGAGAACGGTGACGGAGCCAAAGAACATCGCGAGGGGCTGATGCAGGATGGCGCGCCCGCCTTCGTAGGTCGCGCGGGCGGTGAGAAAGAAGAAGCCGGAGAGCAGGGCGACACGAGTTCCGTAGAGACGGCGCGCGATGACGATGACGACGCAGGCGGTGGCGAGTGTGATGACGAGGGCAAACAGGCGTCCGGAAGACTCATGATCACCGAGGATGCGGGTGACGAAGGAGAGCAGAAGCGGGAAGAGCGGCGGCCAGTGCAGATAGACGTCTGGGTCGGTGCCGAGGGGAAGATTGTTCTGGATGGGAACGAAGTGCAGATGGAAGGCACCGAGTTGGTTGAAGGAGTGGGCCATGGTCATGCAACTGGCGCTCGCCCAGCCTTGATAGTCGCCGTCGAAGCTGATATGGAGGAGCCGGGCGTAGAGGGCGACGACTGCAAGTGCGGCGACTACCAACCAGAATGCGGCGGCCTTGAGAAGATACGAACGCTTGGGGGTTTCAACAGCGGGATTCAAACGACGATCTCCGGGCGATGGGATGGATGCGCCATGCGGCATAGCTGTAGATTGAGCGAAGGTTGGTCGCACGAAGAGAGTGTAACAGTTGGAAGCAGTCGTCTATGCTGGTGCGACGACGATATAAGTCGGTGAAACTGCAACAGTGCTTCTATTTCCATGAGCGTAGATTTCGTTGAGCGGAGAGGCCATACGTATACTGGCTGAAGTGTGTTTTTCAGGAGTTGATCTCTTTCGATGAGCAAAACTGCGGTGATTATCGGGGCTGGCCCGGCAGGGTTGACGGCTGGGCTTGAGTTGCTTCGGCGGACCGATATTATCCCGATCATTCTGGAGGCGAGCCAGGAGATCGGCGGAATTTCGCGGACGATTAAGTACAAGGGCAACCGGATGGATATCGGAGGCCACAGGTTTTTTTCCAAGAGCGATCGTGTGATGGAGTGGTGGGTCGAGCTGATGCCGCCCGATGTGGATACGGGCTCGGAACCGCACGAAAATCAGACTGAGATCAGCTATCAGGGAAAGAAGCGTGTGGTCGCGATACCGGCGCATTTGCATGAAGAGCCGGTGCTTCGTGGCGCAGGGCCCATCGACCACCACGCGGCAGAGGAGACAGAGGAGGAGGACGAACTCGATCCTGAGGCCGCGGAGATACTGGTGACAGTCGAGCCGCATGATCCTGATCTTGTGATGCTGATTCGCCCTCGGAAGAGCAGGATCTACTATCTGCGAAAGTTTTTTGACTATCCGATTACGCTGACGGGAACCACGCTGAAGAATCTTGGGCTGGTGAGAACGTTCCGGGTGGGGACGAGTTATATGAAGTCGCGGGTGAGCCAGATCGCTCCGGAGAAGAGCCTGGAGGATTTTTTGATTAACCGGTTTGGCCGGCAACTCTATCTGACGTTCTTCAAGAGCTATACGGAGAAGGTGTGGGGTACGCCGTGCAATGAGATTTCGGCCGAGTGGGGCGCGCAACGGATCAAGGGGCTGAGCCTGACGACGGCGGTGAAACATTTTGTGAAGAAGGCGTTTGGCAGAAAGAAGAAGGGCGGCGGCGATCTGGCGCAGAAGGGAACGGATACAAGTTTGATTGAGCGGTTTATGTATCCGAAGTTCGGCCCCGGGCAACTGTGGGAGCATGTGGCGGACCAAATTCGCGAGAAGGGTGGGGAGATCCACATGGGGTGGAGAGTGGATCGAATTCACTGCTCGGTTGAAGGTGGCGTGAAGCGGGTGGTCTCGATAGACGCAGTGAATGAGAAGGGGGAACGGCAGACGTTTGCGGGGGATTATTTCTTCTCGACGATGCCGATGCGCGAGCTGGTGGAGGCGATGGATGCTCCGGTACCCGCGAATGTGCGCGAGGTGAGCGCGGGGCTGCAGTATCGGGATTTCATTACGGTGGGGCTGCTGGCAGACAGGCTAAAGGTGAAGGAGCCGGATGGTGGTCTGCTGAAAGACACCTGGATTTATGTGCAGGAACCGGATGTGATACTCGGACGGTTACAAATATTCAATAACTGGAGTCCGTATCTCGTGTCCGACCCGACGAAGGTTTGGATTGGGCTGGAGTACTTCTGCTATGACACGGATGACCTTTGGAAGATGCCGGATGAGGAGTTGAAGAAGTTTGCTATCGGCGAGGTGGCGAAGATCGGGATTCTGAACGCCGAAGATGTCTCGGATGGGCATGTGGTACGGGTGCCGAAGACGTATCCGGCTTACTTTGGAACTTATGACCGTTTCGATGAATTGCGGGAGTTTACGGACGGGTTTGAGAACCTGTTTCTGGTGGGGAGAAACGGGATGCACAAATACAACAACCAGGACCACAGTATGTTGACCGCGATGACGGTGGTGGATGGGATTGTGGCTGGGCATGTCGATAAGGCTGCTCTCTGGGGGATTAATACGGAGCAGGAATACCACGAGGAGAAGAAATAACCTTGAGAAAGATTCTGTTCGTTGGGGCTTTGCTGCTCGCGGTCTTATTGGTGGTGTTTCGGCAGCGGATTTATGTACGGGACCCGTTGGGCAAGGTGGAGCGGAATGGCATCGCGCAGGATAGTGCGCGGGTGTTCTTCAACTACTCGAACGATGTCTTGATGGAAGAGCCATCGGCGGAGCGCAGGTATCTGGTGCAAGGGTGGAGCGGGTTGCCGGGATCTCCAAAGCGTCTGTTTTGTTTGACGGGGCTGGTGTGCTGGACGGAGGCGGACCGGGCGGAGGTGTTTCCTCTGGACGGAGTTGGGGGAAAGACACCGGCGGTGATGAGCGCGAAGGAGGTTTCGTTCGTGGATGAGTCGGACGCGAAAGTCAGGGTCGAGCTGCGGTAGTTCGATTGGACGGAAAATAGAGCGTAACCTGTGGGGGTAAATCCAATCTAACGATTCGGACGATACTTTAGTGCAGACGT
The DNA here is from genome assembly GCA_963791735.1 of uncultured Acidobacteriaceae bacterium. GTDB lineage: Bacteria > Acidobacteriota > Terriglobia > Terriglobales > Acidobacteriaceae > Edaphobacter. The sequence goes on from CAWBTR010000001.1 coordinate 1,294,995, forward strand.
TGTGCGCTGAAGCGCAGGATGGGAGGTCCAATGCCAGAGGATCCGACAAGAGAGAGCGAGCCGGTTGAGCCGGTAGCTGGGCTCCCTGCGGAAGCTGTTGAAACTGCTCCGGGGGATTTGCCGCTTGCCCCGGAAGCGACGGAGGAAAAGCGGGCTGATTTGCCCCCGCCCGTGTCCGTGCTTGCGGCTGCTCCTGTGATGGCCGCGGCAGAGCGGAAGCCTGCCGTTGCAACGATACGGCTGGAGAAGAAGCATCCTCTGGCGATTCGATGGATGCATTGGGTGAACTTTCCGGTGCTGTTCACGATGATCTGGAGCGGATTGCTGATCTATTGGAACGATTCGGATAATGCGTATCAGCATCCGCATGCCGTCTATCGCGTTGGTGTCGGGTCGCTGACACTGGTACGGTTGTTTCCACCGTGGTTCTGGAAGGCGATCAATGCGCCGTATCGCGTGACGGAGGGGTTGGGGTACCACTTCTTCTTCATGTGGATCTTTGCGATCAACGGGATTCTTTACGTGACATATCTGCTGATCTCCGGGGAGTGGAGATTGCTGGTGCCGGAGCGGAGATCGCTTGTGGATGCGATTCAGGTGACGCTGGTGGATTTGCATCTTCGCAAAGGACTGCCGCCGCAGAAGAAGTACAACGGAGCGCAGAGAATTGCTTACAGCGCAGTGATTCTGATGGGGTTGGGATCGCTGGTGACGGGGCTTTCCATCTATAAGCCAACGCAGGTTCATTGGGTGACAACGCTGCTGGGAGGGTATGAGATGGCCCGGTGGGAGCACTTCTGGTTGACGATGGGGTTCTGTGGATTTTTTGTGGTGCATGTGGTTCAGGTGGCGCTGGCGGGATGGAACAACTTTCGTTCGATGGTGAGCGGGTATGAGATTGTGCCGGCGACGAAGGTTCCGTTGGAAGAAGAGAGGAGTGCGCGATGAGCGATGGGCGGGAGGAACGGAAGGAACAGGAAGAGCGACGGAAGTGGGAGGAGGAGCGGAAGGATCGCGATGACGATCGGGACCGCGATTGGGAGAGGGATGGTGAGCGTGAGCGGTTGGATTCTCTGGCTGCGGATGCTGCGGTGCGGGCGGAGTCGGGGCGGCGGACACGGCGGAGTTTTTTGGTCGCGGCTGTTGCGGCTGCCGGTGGATATGGATTTTATCGATGGATCGATCGAAGCCCGGGAGACCAGCTGCTTCCACGGCCGTTGCGTGAGATGCTGGACTTCAACGCAGAGGTGGCGCGCGGCGTTTTCGATGAGCGGGGGCTGGCGCCGACGTATCCGGTCGAGAGGTCGATGGAGCTGCGGACGAATGGGAACTTCGGATTGAAGGAAGATTTGCTGCCGGAGAGCTACCGATTGCAGATGGTGGGAGTGGAGAATGCGAAGCGGTTTCCGCAGTATGTGGATGACGTGACGGAGTGGGAGTACAAGTACGCGGCGAAGAAAGAGCCCGGGCCGGTAGAGCACGATACGAAGGTGGCTCCGAAGGACGAGGCGAAGGTCGATCCGAACAGCGACGCTGGCGCAGGTGAAGGGCCGATGATGCGGGGTGGGCCGGCCAGCACAATGAGCGGGACGGGCGGTCAGGACAAGCCGGAGACGAAGGTGTCGCCGGCGTTCGAAGCGGCCCTTGCGGCATTGAAGAAGTCACAGGGAAACAAGCGGCCGCGTGGGCAGGAGGAGGCGGGCATGTCGGATAACACGCTCGATCCGGGGACGCCGGGACTGTTGTTGACGATGGAGGATGTGACGAGTCTTCCGCACCATGAGCTGGTGACGGAGTTCAAGTGCATCGAAGGATGGAGCCAGGTTGTGCACTGGGGCGGGTACAGGCTGGCAGATTTGATTGCGAAGTATCCTCCGGCGCGTGGTGCGGATGGGTCGCTGCCGAAGTATGTCTACATGGAGACACCGGATGGGGACTACTATTGCGGGTTCAGTTTGCAGGCGTGCAGGCATCCACAGAGTTTGCTGGTTACTGAGATGGCTGCAAGGCCATTGACGCAATGGCATGGCGCACCGATACGTTTACATATGCCGATCAAGTACGGTTACAAACAGATCAAGCGCATAGGATTGATCGCGTATACGGATATGCAGCCCGACGATTACTGGACGAAGCTTGGCTATGACTGGTACGCGGGTCTTTAGCTGGTGGGTGAGGGTAGCGGAGGTGATATCCGGTCCGCGCTATCTTTTGCGTGCGCCTTGTTCGGCGTCTCAGTCCGCGATGGTGCCTTGATGGAAGAAGAGCTGCCAACGGTTGTCGCGGAAGATCCATAGAGAGGAGCGGTGGGAGACTACGAGCGCGGTCTTGGCGCTGTAGGTGGCGAGCGCTACGTTCTCTGCCAGAGGCTCGACGTAGTAGTTACTGATCGTTGCGGGACGCGGTTCGCTTTTGAGCAGGGCATCGATGACCTGCTGGCGGTTGAAGATGCGGCCGGAGATGCAAAACTCTTTGAAATCGTTGGCGAAGAGAGGAATCAGTGCGGTGCGGTCGGGCTCCCGGTCGGGGTGGAGGAGACGCTCTTCGAGTGTGTAGAGCTGATCCTGAAGTTTAGGGTTTTGCATGGGTTGTGCTCCAACTATATATACGAACGGCAGGACGGCGGGTTTCAGGTGTCATCGTGCCGTGGAAGGATTTTATCGAATTGTGACGGGAACCGCAGGTCTTCGTGCCAGGGCGACGCGGGGTATCTGCTGTAGATCGTTGATGAATTTGACGTCCTGCCAGCCAGCGAGGAGGGCGGCGAGTTCGGTCTGCTGGCCGTAGCCGATTTCGAGGGCGAGCAGACCGTTTGGGTTGACAGCTTTTAGAGCCTCGGGGATGAGGCAGCGGTAGATGTCGAGGCCGGTTTCGCCAGCGAAGAGTGCGGTGGCGGGCTCGTGGTCACGAACCTGGGGGTGGAGAGCAGGGCGATCGGATTCGGGGATGTATGGCGGGTTGCTGACGATGGCGTCGAAGGTCTCAGCGTCGGAATTGAGAGCGGATAACAGGTCCGATTGAAGGAACTGGATGCAGCTGGCGACGTTGTGTTCGTGAGCGTTTGCTCGGGCGACGGCGAGTGCTTCGATGGAGATGTCGAGGGCGATGATTGTTGCTTGTGGGAGGTGTCTGGCGAGGGCGATCGCGATGGCTCCGGAGCCGGTGCCGACGTCGACGATCCTCAGAGGCTGGTTTGAGGGCAAGAGTCTAAGGACGGCTTCGACGAGGTGCTCCGTCTCAGGGCGCGGGATGAGGACGGCCGGCGTGACGCCAAGTGTGAGGCCGTAGAACTCCTGCTGGCCGGTGATGTATTGAATGGGTTCGTGATGCAGGCGGCGAGAGATGTTGTTTTCGAAGGCATCACGTTGGCTGGCGGTGAGTTCACGGTTTGGATGGGCGACGAGCGTGACGCGAGAGATTTGGAGGGTATGGAGGAGGAGGAGTTCGGCGTCGCGTGTGGCTGCGTCGCGGAGGTGCGGGTCGCTGGCGAGCTGTGCTGCGGCGACGGTGAGGGCCTCGCGGAGAGTCATGTTTTTTAGCGAGTTTCCAGAATCAGGATGTTGCCGTCGGGGTCGGTGATGGTGAGGGTTGCGCCGTTCTTGACGGTGGCGACGCCCTCTTTGTGAAGAAGGCGACCAGCTTTGCCCAGATTTTCCGATCCGAGTGTGAGACGTGCCTTGGTGCCGAGCGCGGCGACCGGTACGATCTCAATCTCCTGGCCGGACTCTCCCGGCAGGTGCATCACCATCTGGTCGCCGGCGATGGGTTTGAAGTAGAGCTGGTTGATATAGAAGTCGCGGGCAGCAACAGTGTCGTTCATGGCGAGCGCTACGGCGATGAGCTTGTCGGCGACGCGGTTGGGACCGAGGTGTTTGCCCTGGTCGTCCGAATGGAGAGAGCCGGGCATGTACTGGGTGTACTCGAGGTTCTGCGGGCCGGAGGGCTGGAGCGGACCCGCCATGGTGAAGAGCAGATTGCCGGCACCGGCCTTGCGAACAGCAGTCGGGGTTAGGCCGCGGCCAATATAGTCATCGTAGATGGCGTTGAGGTCGACGCCTTCGAAGCAGAGGTGCAGGAAGCCGACGGTGGGGTCCTTGGCGGTGACGGGGTAGAGCTCGATGAACTGGTGGTCATTGATCTTGATGAATGACTCGTAGGGGACGTTGTCTCGGCGAAGGTCGAAGGCCTGCTCGAAGCCGAGCTTCTCGTAGAAGGCGACGGAGGCGGCGAGGTCGTGGACACGGATGGCGACGTGGGCGATGCCGTTGAAGGGTGGTGGGGGAGTGCCGTCGGCCTGGGCGTGTGCGAAGATCGCGAGGAGACTGGTGAGGACAGCGACGAGCAGTGCGCGTGCATAGATCTTGCTGACGGACGAGGCCGGATGTGTATTCATTCGCGGTTCCTTTGATTCTCGATTGAGATTCTCGATGAGTGATTCTCGATGAGTGATTCTCGATAGCCGATTGCTGGATAGGATTGTCTCCGATAGGTCGAGGAGTGCCAAGCTTGAAGGGAGACGATGTTGAATTTCGATCCTTAGGTATCTAATATGCCACATTGTCCGGGAATATTTTGCAGGGCGTAAGCGACTGTCCTTGCTTTGGTTGCGGGGGGACGCAGGGTCGGGCTAAGGCTTATTGGACTCGATATGGAAGTTTGAGTGCTACGGCGCTGAGTACCACGTTGGAGATTAGCGTGACGATGCAATTCGTAGAAAAGTTTCTTTTTTTTCGCGACACTTTTCAACTCACCGTGTTCGAACTGGCAGCGATGGAACGAATGTGGCATATCTCAACCCCTCGCTCGAGACTCGGTGATGTCTCGAAGCATTGAAGGTGGCAGCAAGGTTTTGTACGGCGCCTTTGATTGCTGTAACTGAAAACCATTGTTTAGTTCGGCGGCGTGGTCTGCGCTTGTGATGAGTCGTTTCATCATGAGAATGCCTCCGTGTGCAACTTTTCTGAAGTCAGCCGGCAGTTGCGTGTTCCGGTGCGTCTACATTCCTGTGTCGAAGAGAGAAAGAGGTCCCGACTATGTCTAATCAAGGTTATAGTTTGAAATCGCTATTCGCATTTGTATCCCTGCCGCTTGCAGTAATGCTGGTCGCCGGTTGTTCAGGCACCAATACCACCACCACTACAACCACTCCGAACGCAGTTACCGGCAGCGCCTTCGTCGTTGGTACCGATGCGCCTGTTGCCGGGGTCATTTCGTTTGCGGTCCAGATACAGAGCGTGAACGCGATTACCTCGGGGGGAACCAGCGTATCTCTTGTCGGCGGCGAACCTACAGTCGATTTTGCGCGCTACAACGGCCTCCAGACGCTGCTCGATCTGAATGACGTCCCTGTAGGGACCTACAGCAGTGTGCAGATCGTGCTTGGCACTGCGACGATTGGCTACCTGAATACGCAGGCCGGAACAGCGCCCACGGTTCAGACAGAGCCAGCAGTGCTGTCGACGAATACGATCAACGTCACGCTTGCGACGCCCCTTGTCGTCAGCCAGACCGGGCCCGTTGGCCTGCGAGTCGACTTCGATCTCTTCAAGTCCATTCAAGTAGGCAGCAACGGCCAGATTACCGGCAACGTCACGCCGACCTTCAATGTTTCAACAGTTCAACCAACCGACTCCGGCGGACATATTGACGACTTCGATGCAGCCGTCGTCAGCGTAAACGCTACGGGACAATCGTTCGTCATTCAGGGACCGCATGGACATCAGTTCACAGTTCAGGTAAATGGACAGACGGAGTTCGACAACGGCGAGAGCCTGAGCGATCTGACCACAAGCAGCATCGTGGAGATCTCCGGCACGATTGAAACCGCCGACTCAACCATCAGCGCTGACGAAGTCGCGATTCTCTCGCAGGATGGTTTCTATGCCGGAGGACAGGTGACCAATGTTGTACCAACATCGGGCCCCGCTACCAGCTTTGATCTGTATGTACGCGGCCTGTTGCCAACGACCACGGGGCTTACTCTGGGACAGATCGCTACAGTGGATCTGACCGGCAACGAGAAGTACTTCATCTACTGGATGCATAACCCGCTGACGCAGTTCCTCTTCAACTCCGCAGGCCTGCTGCCCGGTCAACATCTCTCCATTGGCGGACCTGCGAGCGGCGCGGCGAATCCGCAAGCGGTCACGGCGAAGCGTGTTGTACTGCGTAACTGGGGCTTCAATGGAACAGTCGTTACTGGAAGTGTGAATACCAGCAACAATACGTTCCAGATGAACGTCAACGGATTTGCCGGCCTGCTGGTGTCGAATCCTGTTACCGTCTACATCGGCGGCGGTACTGACTTCCGCGATGGACTTACGAGCATGTCTGGTCTGCCTACAGCGGGCAATATCCGAGTAGTTGGCCTGTTGGTCAAGGATCCGTTGTCGGGCAATCCCGTATTGCTGGCGCGGCATATTGACGAGCTCAACTAACACAACGCCGGACGCGCATCGTCCGAACAACCTTCTACCTCGCCTCCACCGGAGCCACGAATTTAGTGGCTCCGGTATTTTTTTCTGGAGGATGCGACGCCCTCGGTTGCGCGAAGCGCGGTTTAAACAGTTGCGGTTTCTGCTTTGAGTTTCTCGGCGGTGTCGACGCGAAGCGCGGTTCAGACGGTTGCGGTTTCTGCCTTGAGTTTCTCGGCAGTGTTGTGCGCGATGAGGGCATCGATGGTGGGTTGGAGCATGCCCTCCATCACCATGGCGAGCTGGTGGTTGGTGAGGCCGATGCGGTGGTCCGTGAGACGGTTCTGCGGGAAGTTGTAGGTGCGAATCTTCTCGCTGCGATCGCCGGAACCGATCTGCTGCTTGCGGTCTTTGGCCTGGAGCTGGTGGATGCGCTCGGCTTCCATCTCGTAGAGGCGGGCGCGGAGAACGCGCATTCCCTTTTCGCGATTCTTGATCTGCGATTTTTCGTCCTGGCAGCTGACGACGGTGTTAGTGGGCAGATGGGTGATGCGTACAGCCGAGTAGGTCGTGTTGACCGACTGGCCGCCAGGGCCGGAGGAGCAAAAGGTGTCGATGCGGAGGTCCTTGGCTTCGATCTTGATGTCGACCTCCTCGGCTTCAGGTAGAACAGCGACAGTGATCGCAGACGTATGGACACGACCCTGAGTCTCCGTCGCGGGGACGCGCTGGACGCGGTGGACACCGGACTCGTACTTGAGCTGCGAGTAGACGTTGTCGCCTTCGATGATTGCCGTTACATCCTTCAGGCCATGGCCGATGCCGGATTCGGTCTGGGAGAGGATTTCGACCTTCCACTTGTGCTGTTCGGCGAAGCGGAGATACATGCGGAAGACCTCGGCGACGAAGAGCGCGGCCTCGTCGCCACCGGTGCCGGCGCGCAGTTCGAGGATGACGTTCTTCTCGTCGTTGGGGTCCTTCGGCAGGAGCAGAACTTTGAGCTGCTCTTCGACGGGAGAGAGCTGCGGCTCGAGTGTGGCGAGCTCTTCCTGGGCCATGGCTTTGACGTCGGGGTCGGGATCGGCGAGCATGGCTTTGGCTTCGGCGATGCCCTCCTTGATCTTGCGGTACTCGCGGAACTTCTCGACGGTCGGCTCCATGTCGCGGTGCTGCTTGGCTACGGACTGGAACTTCTTCTGGTCGTTGACCAGAGTGGGATCGGACATCTGCCGGCCGAGATCTTCGTAACGGGCTTCGAGCTGGTCGAGGCGGTCGAACATGGCTACTCCATTGATAAAACGGTGATTAGGGATGGGTGGGTTGAGTTCGGCAGAAGAGCGCAGCTAGGCAAAGTCGTGGCGGTCGGGAGACTCGGTCACGCGGGGAGTAGGCACCGGATTTGCGGCTGCGTTCATCACTATTTAGATGTTACTCCTACCTGAACGATGCGGAATGCATCTTTTAGAGGAGAATCCCGTTCAGGACTTGTTCTCGAGAGGATTGGCGTGGAATGGCTTTGTTTTCTGCGGTGGCTGGGCTGGCTGAGGAGTTGGCGGGCGAGCCGGGCAAACTGAAAAAGCGAGCATCGATTGCGGAGGCGATCTCCGCCGTGAATGCGGCCGCGCAGCAGGGTGATGATGCCGGGCTGTTTGCGCTGTATCTGGCGGGAACGCCCTTCGCGGAGGCGGATGCCAGAAAGCTGAACGCGGGTGGAGCTTTGCTGTCGAAGGCACTCCTGTCTGTGAGTGGCGCGAGCGATGCGGCGTTGACCGCAGCTTACCGGAGGCATGGAGATATGGGCGCCGCGGCCTTCGATCTATTGACGGCTCTGCCTGCGGCGGCTGGGAGGAAGGCGGAGCTGACGTTGGTGGATGTGTCCGATGCGTTCGCGGAGATGGCAGTCGCGAAGACGACAGCGATTCGCGCGGCACTGGTGGAGGGGATGCTGCGGCGCGCGACTCCGCTCGAGACGAAATATCTGCTGAAACTCATGCTCGGCGATATGCGAATTGGTGTGAAGCAGAGTTTGGTGGAGGAGGCGATTGCTACTGCAGCGAACGTGCCCGTGGAGGCGGTAAGAAGAGCGGTGATGTTGGAGGCGGATCTTGCCGGTGTGGTTCAGCGGGCGTTTGCCGGAACGCTCGACGAGGCGAGGATGCGGTTGTTTCATCCGCTCGGGTTCATGTTGGCCTCGCCCGTCGAGACACCGGAGGAGGCGGTGGAGCGGTTTGCCGAGAAGCCTGCGAAGGTGAAGAAGGGGCGGAAAAAGAAGGGTGCGGGGACGGAGGAGGATGTTGAATCATCGGTGGAAGGAACAGAAGCAACCACAGGGCCTTCGACTCGCGTTGCGCACATGGTTCAAGATGACAATTCTTTGGAGACGCCAAGTCCTTCGATCGAGGCGTTTCTCGAGGACAAGTATGACGGTATGCGGGCGCAGGTGCATTGTGGCGATTCGGGGCAGCCCGGGCGCGTAGCGATCTACTCGCGCAACCGCGAGGATGTGACCGAGAGCTTTCCGGAGTTGGAGGAGGCGTTTGCGCAGGTGGAGCCGGAGCACGATGGGGCGTTGATCTTTGATGGGGAGATTTTGGGGTGGGATCTGACTGCGGCGCGGGCGCTCCCGTTCGCGGTGCTGGGACAGAGGATCGGACGCAAGAGGATTTCGAATGAGTGGAGGCAACTGGTGCCGGTGGTGTTCATGGCGTTCGACCTGATGTATGCGGGGGGAGAGCTTCTGTTGGAGCGGCCGCTGCGCGAGAGACGCAACTGGCTCGAGGCGGTGGTAGAGCGTTTAGTAGAACGGGCGGTATCGCCACTCATCGTGGACGAGCGGGCGCGCGATCCACAGACAGTTTTATTCGCAGCAGCAGAAAGTAAAGAAGTGGAACGGTTGATGATCTCGCCGCTGCGTCTGGTGGAGTCGACGGTCGATATTGACCGGGCCTACGCCGATGCTCGCGCACGAGCGAATGAAGGGGTGATGCTGAAGGCAGCGGGGTCGGTCTACCAGCCGGGGAGACGTGGAATTGCGTGGGTGAAACTGAAGCGCGAACTGGCGACGCTCGATGTAGTGGTGACGGGGGCGGAGTTCGGCCATGGCAAGCGTGCGGGGATTTTGAGCGACTATACTTTTGCTGTTCGCGACGCCGCAGGCGAGTTGCTGAATGTGGGGAAGGCTTATTCAGGGCTGACCGACGCAGAGATAGCCGAGATGAGCGCGTGGATGATGGAGCACACGCTCGAGGATCGTGGGTTCTTCCGCACGGTCGAGCCGCTCATGGTGCTCGAGGTGGCGTTCAACAACATCATGCGTAGCGGGCGGCATGCGAGTGGTTTCGCGCTGCGGTTTCCACGGATTTTGCGCATCCGTACAGACAAGCCGGTGAGCGAGATCGACACGGTGGAGAGGGTCGAGGAGATCTATCAGTCGCAGGTGGATAAGCCGGTGGAAGTGTAAGGGTCCCTAGTCAGCGTTGGCAAGAGGCTTGAGCACGGCTAGTATGACAGATGTCCCGTTCACTAAAGGAGTCTTTGCCCGTGCGACCCTTCCGTAGTCTCATCTTGTTTCTCTCCTTTGCAATCATGGCCGCGTCGACTTTCCTTAGAGCTCAAAACACGCCTGAGGCTCAAGCGATTCGCGCTGTGCTGGATAAACAGGTCGTCGATTGGAATCGCGGCGACCTTGAATCTTTCGCGACTGGTTATAAGAATTCGCCGGACATTCTCTTTATGGGCTCGAAGATTTCGCGGGGCTATGCCCAGATGCTGGATACCTATCGCAACGGCTACGCCACCAAGGAGAAGATGGGTACGCTCAACTTCACGGCGCTTGAGGTGCAGCCGCTCGACGAGCACTTCGCTACGGTGACCGGAAACTTTCATCTCGAGCGTACGGCGGCCGGCGGAGGTAACGCGGACGGTTATTTTCTGCTCGTAGTTGAGAAGACGCCGGCGGGATGGAAGATCGTTCGCGATGCTACTACTGTTCCGCCGAAGAAAACTATCCAATAGCCTGCCGGGATCATGTGAAGCTTTGCGCCGTCGAGAAACATCAGACAGAGCACAAGGAGTCTTATGGAATATCGTCAGTTGGGAAGATCGGGATTGAAGGTGCCGGAGCTTTGCTTTGGGGCGGGGACGTTTGGCGGTGGCAATGAGTTCTTCGACGCGTGGGGAGCGACTGACGATATTGGCGAGGCGAAGAAGATCGTCGGTATCTGCATGGATGCCGGGATGAACATGTTCGACACCGCAGATATCTACTCTGACGGGAAGAGCGAAACTGTTCTTGGCAAGGCGATCGATCATCTGCATCGTGAAGACGTGCTGATCTCGACGAAGGCAACGTTCCGTTTGGGCAATGGACCGAACGATGTGGGATCGTCGCGGTCCCACCTGATTCAGTCAGCCGAGCGTTCTCTGAAGAGGTTGGGGACGGACTACATCGACATTTATCACCTGCATGCGTTCGATGCGATCACGCCGGTAGAGGAGACGTTGCGGGCGTTGGACGACCTGGTTAGCGAAGGCAAGGTGCGCTACATCGCATGCTCCAATTTTTCCGGCTGGCATCTGATGAAGTCGCTGAGCGTAAGCGAGCGCTATGGATGGTCGCGTTATGTCGGGCACCAGGCGTACTACTCGATGGTTGGACGCGAGTATGAGTGGGAGTTGATGCCGCTGGCATTGGACCAGGGCGTGGGCACGCTGGTGTGGTCGCCGCTGGGCTGGGGACGGCTGACGGGCAAGATTCGCCGGGGCTCGCCAATACCGGCGAAGAGCCGGTTGCATAAGACGGCGGCGGAGGGTCCGCAGGTACCGGAGGAGTATTTGTACAAGGTGGTCGATGCGATCGATGCAGTTGCGAAGGAGACGGGCAAGACAGTGCCGCAGATCGCGCTGAATTGGCTGCTGCGCCGGCCTACGGTTTCTACTGTCATCGTGGGCGCAAGAAATGAGGAGCAACTGAAACAGAACCTCGGCGCGATCGGGTGGGAGTTGACCAAAGAACAGATCGCAAAGCTGGATGCGGCAAGCGAGGTCCCGAAGACTTATCCGTACTGGCACCAGGTTCAGTTCAGCGAGCGGAATCCATTCCCGGTGTAGACACAAGGGCCCATCCTTCGCGATGGTTGCGAAGGATGGGCATCCAATTAGAACTTCACCAGGATGGCTCCCGTCATCCGGTTCTCGCTATTGCGAAGATCAGGACTCCAGCCAGGTACAAAAGAACCCGGCGCTCCTGTGTTTCCCCCCGGCGGAGTGACGCCTCCTGGTCCCGCGAAGTACGGGACGTTTGCCGCGCGGTGGTTGTACTCCAGGCGGTAGGTGATGTACTGGCTCGGCATGTAGTCTGTTGTAACCGAAGTGTCCCAAGCCTTGAACGGATCTCCAGGGTTCTCAGTGAAGTACGGTGTTCCCGAGGCCGCGGTTGCTCCATTGATCGGCGGTAACAGCACGAGATATCGGCCGGGGTTGTTGATGCGTCCGCCGCCTATCGTTAGAGCATACTTGTTGCGATCAAACCACAAGCGGTTGTAGACCATGAAGCCGAGGAAGCTCTGCTTCGGTCCGCCTTTGGTATCGCCGTAGCAACTGACGCCACCGCCGCTCTCGCAACCTGCGTCCCCGGTGAGTGTGGCTGCGGCCCTGCTGATAAATGACGTGGTGCCTTGGTAGTACATGTACTGGACACTGTCGTCGGTGTGTAAGCGGGTGCGGCTGGGTACGCCAAGCGCATCCTCGCCATAACCGTACTGGTTGCCGAGAATCTCCAGCCTCCCGGTGGGCCTCCACAGGATCTGTCCGCCGAGTCCAGGCCGATTGTTGTATCTGCCGTAGGACTGCCAGCCGTTGATGAACCACGGCTCGATCTTTAACTTCGCCGTTGGAAACCATTGCACGCGGACACCATTGAAGAACCATGGTGTGTTCGACGAGACGTACGACGGCTGATAGGCCCAGTTATCGAACTGGTAAAACGAGAACAGTCCGACGTATGAGAGGAAGATGCCGGCATCCACGTTGAGGCCGTGCTGCACGTTGAAGTGATAGCCAGCGTTGGCCTCACCTATATAACGATAGGCGTCGGCAAGGTCCCACTGTCCGCGCGCGGGGCTGGCGTCGTTGCGCGGCGTGGCCGTGGAGTAAAGACCGATCTGGCTCAAAACGCGGGCGTGCACATTGTCCCAATGGAAGTCGCCGCCGATTCCAAGGTCCGTCAGCGTAACCTCGCTGGACCGAAAGACCTCGCTTGATCCGACGATGGTGTCGTCCTGCGGATGGCGGAAGTCGTAGGTGTAACTCACGTCCGAACGTATCTCCGGTGTGAAGAACTTGGTTGCATACGGAGTATCTACTGTGCGTGGGTTACCGTTGAGCCAAGTGAAGTCGGCAAAGGCGAACGGCTCCGAATGAGGGCTGGAGGGATCCGTAACCTCCGGCGGTGTTTCACTGAGGTTCGGCGGGGCAACGGAGGCCTTTGCCGTGGTGATGTGATGGGTCTCCGGCTGGGCTGAGTTGGCCTTTTTCAGCTCCACGAGTTCCTTCTGGATCTCCTCCAATTTATCCTGCAGTTGTTGGATCTTCAGGTCCTGGCCGGTCTGCGTACCTTCCACCGCTGTTTGTAGATTTGGTGTTTGAGTCTGCGCCCCCAGATATCCTGTGCTAAGTGTCAGCCCCACTATTAAGGCGGACCCTGTAAGACTGAGTCGCTGAGTGTTTGCCTGTATTCTCGTTTTCACTTCTGACTCTCCATTCCTCGCAGCCTCTAAGGCTGGTGCAAGGAATTGCCAAGCCAGAGGGCGCTGATATCCTGAGCCTAACTGCCCGTCTATAACGAGTTCGTCAAGAAGTCATAACGAATCCGTAAAGGCGCTGAAGGAACCGCATAATGATTTATCAGGTTACGAAGAGGTATCCAGCCTGCATTGCCTTCGGATCTCTATTCGACCCTTCACCTCTTACTGCCTTTGATCTAGGCGCATAGTACTTGGATGCGGTTGTCGGAGCTTATTTTTTTGAACGTCCAGGCGCAACGGACGACGGCAGAAAGAGTGTAGCCAGCTCCGTTGAGCGGAGCTGGCTGCAACTTCCAACGCGTTGAACTTAGCGGCCCTCCGCTTAAGTGATGAAAGGAGGGTCGGAACCGATCTCAGTTGTGAGTTTCAAGATGCCGCGAAACCGTCGCAGGACTTGCTACTGCGCAGGCTTAGCTGCCGCAGCCGGAACCGCCGCCTTCGGCTTCCAGAACGAGTCCGACTTTACCCATTCATCCGGCGGATAGCTGATCTTCGGGTTGAATTGGAACAGGTTGCTTTGGCTGGATGAAATGCAGGCCGCCTCCAGTTCCGCGATCTTCTTCATTCCGCCCTCGCCCATCGCTTCGCTGAGCTTCTTACCGTCAGACTCGCGTGCGTCCATCTCGGCCAGCGACTTCATCGGAATGAAGACAAGGAATGTGCCGCCGCTGTTCGTTCCATATTCACCCTCGAAGGTGGCCCATTGTGCCTGAGGGACCGCCTTCTCATAGCCGTCGTGGTACATCTTCACCATATCTTCCCACTCTTTCGTGTGGCCCGGTTTTACGTTGAAGTGGAGGATCTCAAAGTAACGGAACTTCGCTATATCCACCGAAGAACGAAGGCTCAAATCATCGCGGTAGAGATATACGCCGGAATCGAATTCGGTAAGTAGATCACCATCCGCGATTTCTGCACGGTCCCACGCCGCGGAGAGCGTCGTGTTCTTCGCCTGCGCCAGGTTGTCCTTCTCCATCGCCTCAAACGAAGGGTAGCCGACAAAGAAGAGAGCCCGTGATGGACCCGAGAGCGAGTCCGCCCCGAAGTAGTGTGTGGGCCATTTCGCCGCCGCCATCGCACGAATAAACGCGCTCTCGGTCTTCTCGTGCATGCTGCCGGATCTGCCCGGCTTCAGATACTCCCGTTGAATCAGCAGGACCTTAGGCGGCGGCATTGCCCCACCACCCATCCCATCCTGCGCAGACGCGAACATAGAACCGAGGAAGAGAAGACACAATCCTGCAGAAGATACGATTAGCTTTTTCATGGTTAGCCTCCTTGGCTGAAAAACGTGCATCAGGTAAAGAGTTGCCGGCGAACGTAAATCGAGTACGCCAGATGACACTGGGAGAGCGGGGGCCTATTTCAAGCACTGGGCCGGTGGAATCGCTGCACCGGGGAGCCTTGAACCCACTGCGGTTCAACGCTGCAACTTACTTATTCCTGAGAATGGGATGAGCTTGAACTGAGAGAAAGAGAATGTCAACAAGAAATTCCGGCCCTAACGCTTCGTGGCAGTCGATCACTCCACCGGAATATTCAGCGCGAGGCTGACGGATGCGACTACCAGGACGTAACCGCGGGAGAACTGGCACGTGCGGAAGTTTTGAAAGGGTATACCTCGCAGGCACGGTCGATGAGCTCCCATGAGTCGGCGGTACTGGCCTGACGGGCAAACGTAACCGTCTGACCGTTACAAAGGAAGCGGATGCCGCTCTGAGGTCCGTATCGTCTGCCCGCCCATTCTTCGTATCGAAGGTTTGAGATCCTGGAGTTCTCGTACTGCTTATCCGAAAGTGTGAACGAGAGAAGACGCCCCTCAATACGAAGGCTGTCCGGAGTTACCGTGACGATCTCGAAATAGAACAACGATCTCACCGTGATGTAGAGGATGAACAGAAAGGCCACAAACGCGAGGACGACTATGCCTGTCCCCGGTGGCGTCGAGCGCATCGCTGTGCGGTTTTCGAATCCCACTAGGGACGAAAGGAAGTAGGCACCCCAAATTGCAAGAACCGCGAAATTAAAACCAATACGCCAATGCGTGCGCGGACTTATCTGTATGCGAAGGGCATCTCCGTTGGCGACGATCCTGAGCATGAATTTATCCTGCAGGAGGATAACACTTGCCTTCTCGTCTAGTGGCCCGCGGAAGGGTGGGCGTGCTTCGGCGGCCGGGGAATCAGGAAGACCAGCGGGATCATGCAGGCGCAGAAGACAGCGAGGTACTGGATGATGTCGAGGTAGGACAGCATGGAGGCTTGGCGGTGGAGCTGGTTGTAGATGTAGGCCTGGGCGGTGTGAGAGCCGGCTCCAGTCATCGGGTTGCCACTGCTGTGCCCGCCGAACATGCCCTTGAGCTTCGCGACCTGATTCATGAAAGCTGGATTGCCGGTGGTCAGGTTTCGGGTCATATTGCTTTCATGCGCGGCAGTACGCCGCGTAAACATTGTGGCCAGAAACGCAGTTCCGCAGGAGCCCCCAATGTTGCGCGCAAGGTTGGTCAAGCCGGAGACATCGTTATTCTCCGACTGCTTCACCCCGATGTAGGAGATGGTGTTGATCGGAATAAACAGGAATGCAAGACCTGAGGCCTGGAAGCAACGCACGAAGACGAGGTAGTTGTAACTGACGCCGAGATTCAGCGTGTGCATCTCCATCAGGGCCGAGGTGAGCAGAATGAATCCGAAGGCGATGAGTTTGCGAGGGTCAACGCGACCGACAAGAAAACCGACAATGGGCATCATGCACATCATCATCAGGCCGGCAGGGGAGAGAACCAGGCCGGCAAGTTCGGCGGTATAGCCAAGCAACGTTTGGACGAACTGAGGGATCAGCACCGTGGTGCCGTACAGTGCGAAGCCGAGTACGAACATCAGTAGAAAGCTGATTGAGAAGTTGCGCCGTTTGAACAGGGTGAGATTTAGGATGGGACGGTGACCGATGCGGAGCTGGCGCAGTTCCCACCAGATCATCGCAATAAACGCGATGACGCAGACAATGGCGAAGAAGGTGATGAGGTGAGAGGAGAACCAGTCGTCCTCCTGGCCCTTATCCATCAGGAACTCGAGCGATCCGAAGGTGAGACCGAGCAGGCCGAAGCCGAGGAAATCGAGCTTAATGCCGCCCTTCTGCGAGAGCGCGACCTGCTTCTTCACCCACGGCGGATCTTCGACGATGCGCGAGGTGAGAAAGAGGGAGATGATACAGATGGGGACGTTGAGGAAGAAGATCCAGCGCCAGTCGAAACGGTCGGTAATGTAGCCGCCGAGTGTGGGGCCGATCGCGGGAGCGCAGACGACGGCGAGGCCATACATCGCGAAGGCCTGGCCTCGTTTCGCGGGTGGAAAGGTATCGGCGAGGATTGCTTGCTCAGAGGGCGCGAGACCGCCGCCGCCGACGCCCTGCAGGACGCGGCAGAAGACCAGAAGAGGCAGCGTGGGCGCCAGTCCGCACAGCGCAGAGCTGATGCCGAAGAGCGCGACGCAGATCATGTAGAACTTCTTGCGTCCGATGAACGTCGTCATGTACGCGCCTGCCGGAAGAATGATGGCGTTAGCGACGAGATACGCAGTCAACACCCAGGTCGCCTCATCCTGTGTCGCGCCAAGACCGCCCGCGATGTGCGGCAGAGCCACGTTGGCGATGGAGGAGTCGAGCACCTCCATGAATGTAGCCAGGGTAACCGTCATGGCGACGATCCACGGGTTGATTCGTGGGCGCCACGGCCTCTCCACAGCGTCGTGGGTAGAGTGCGCGTCGGGGAGTTGCGCGCTGGAGAGCTCAAGTGTGGTCGTTGCCATGCGTTGCTGATTCGATTGTATTGACGTTGGCCGGGATTCAGAGATTGTGCGGACAAAGCGTCATTCTTTTGAATGACTTAAATCCCCTAGATGGGTGATAGGTTCATAGTGCGAGCTTTTTCGAGGAGTCCGCATGTACATTCCCCGGGCAAACAAAGAGGATCGTATCCCTGTTCTCCATAAGTTGATGGAAGATCACCCATTTGCGTCTCTCATCACCATGGGATCATCCGGCCTTTTTGCCTCGCATATCCCCATGGTGCTGGAGCAGAACGGCCCCATGGGAATTTTGAGAGGCCATATCTCGCGAGCCAATACACAATGGCGGGATTACAACCCCTCCGTGGAGGCGCTTGCGATATTTTCCGGTGCCCAGCATTACATCACGCCGTCCTGGTATACGGAAAAACAGGAGACCGGGAAGGTCGTGCCGACCTGGAACTACGTGGTTGTTCATGCCTATGGGTACCTGAAGGTAATCGAGGATGGGGACTGGTTGAAGGCTCACCTTGCGAAGCTGACCAGCATCCATGAGGCTGAATCGCCCGTTCCGTGGAAGATCAGTGATGCTCCGACTGACTATATTGCGTCGCAGATGAAGGGTATCGTCGGGCTGGAGATGGCCATCAGGCGTCTCGAAGGCAAGTGGAAGGTTAGCCAGAACCGCTCAGAGCAGGATCGCGCCGGCGTAGCGAGGGGTTTGGGCGAGTTGAACACAACGGAAAGTCTCACGATGAAGGCCCTCGTCGAAGAGCGAAAATGACCCACAAGGCAGTTCCTGAAGAATCGCGGTAGGCTATCTTTAATGCCAAAATTCGGTCTTTGCCATCGGCCACTCAGTGTTGTTCTGTTAGCGTGCGGTGCGATCTCCCTTTCCGCACAAACGTCTCAATCGGTTACACCCGCGCCTGCGCCGCCGGCGATCAAGGAGCCCACCCACGACGACCTGCTGCGTGGTGCATATGGACCGTATCGCGCCAACAACGATCTGCTGTTCTACCATCTCGATCTCCGCGTCGATCCAGACCAGAAGTTCATTAGCGGAACGAACACGATCCGCTTCAAGATGCTGCAGGACGGCACGCGCATCCAGCTCGAGCTCTATCCCACGATGCACATCGACAAGATCGCGATGGGAAAGACGGTGCTGAAGTACGAGCGCGATGGGGGCACCTTCTTCGTGGACTTTCCGAAGAAGCTGCAAACCGGCCGCACCTATTCGATCGGCGTTCAATACTCGGGAAATCCCACGGAGACAGGGCGATTCGGCTGCTTCACCTTTAAACAGGACCCGTCCGGCCATCCGTGGATCAACACTGCGTGTGAAGAGACGGGAGCCTATGTCTGGTGGCCGAATAAAGACCAGTGGCGCGACGAGCCTCAAGAGGGCATGAAGATCAGCGTCGCCGTGCCGAACGCCCTGATGGATGTTTCGAACGGGAAGTTCATGGGCAAGAAGGATCTTGGCGATGGCTACACGCGCTGGGACTGGATGGTGCATTACCCCATCAATAACTACGACGTTGCACTGAACATCGGCAACTACGTTCACTTCAGCGACAAGTTCCAGGATGTCCCGCTCGACTACTATGTGCTGCCCGAAAGCCTGGAAAAGGCGAAGCGACAGTTCACGCAGGTGCAGGGCATGATGAAGGCCTACTACCACTACCTCGGCGAGTATCCCTTCAAGAAGGACGGGTACAAGCTGATTGAGGTGCCGTACGCGGGTATGGAGCACCAGAGCGCCGTTGCCTATGGCAACCACTTCGCCAACAGTTACCAAGTCCCCGACTGGACCGGCGTCGGCATCAGTCCTCGCTTCGACTTCATCATCATCCACGAGAGCGGACATGAGTGGTTCGGCAACGCAATCACGGCTGCAGACAAGTCCGACATGTGGATCCACGAAGGTTGGACGACGTACCTCGAGTGTCTCTACGTTGAGTACAACTACGGTTACAGCGACGCGATGAAGTACACCAATTCGCTGAAGAAGAAGGTAAAGAACGTCCGTCCCATCATCACCGCGCGCGGCACAAATGCTGAGCCACCACAGGACCAGTACTTTAAAGGCGCTCTGTTTATCAATACCCTCCGAAGCATCGTGAACGACGATGCCAAGTGGTGGGCGATGCTGCGCGGCTACTACCAGCACTTCAAGTATCAGAACATCATGACGGAAGACATTGTGCAGTACTTCAATCAGCAGACGGGGATGGATCTGACGCCGATCTTCGATCAGTATCTGCGGCATGCGGCGATTCCTACGCTGGAGTTGAAGTTCGACGAGGCCTCGGGTACAGTCCAATACCGTTGGCAGGCCGACGAGAAGGCATTCGCCATGCCGGTGCGCGTGGGGTTGAAGGAGCACTGGGAGACGATTCATCCCACGACGGAGTGGCAGACAATGAAGACGCCGCTGACGAAGGATCAGTTTGATGTTGCGACGGATCTCTACTACATCAACGTCAGCAAGATGTAAGGCGCCACTTAACAAGGGGCACGAAGCGGTGCTAGACTTCGAGTTTTCCGCTGTAGTGAGCTGTTTCGGCAATGCAACGGAGTGGAAAGAGAGACGCAGATGCATCCTGACCTTGAGAAATTGATTGTATTGCAAACCCATGATGTGGAAGCCAGGCGGCTGCGCGATGAGATGGTTGCGCTGCCGAAGCATGTTGCAGCGCTTGAGACAAAAGCGAAGGCGACCGAGGGGCAGCGCGCGGTGATCGTCAATCTGATCGCGAAGGAAGAGGCGTTGCGACGGCGGCAGGAGTCCGATATCAAGGATCACCAGGCGAAGATCGCGCGCGTGCGCAAACAGATGGACATGGCGACGACGACCGTGCAGGTGACCGCGTTCGAGCATGAGATTGCTTTTGCCCAGGCCGAGGTAAGCCGGCTGGAGGACGCAGAGATCGAGAGCATGGAGCGCAGCGAAGGGCTCGAGTCCCAGAAGAAGCTTGCCGATGAAGCGGTGGCGGATGCGACGGCAACTCTGGAACGCGAGCGAGTGCGAGCCACGGAGACAGTCGCACAGGATAAGACTCTGCTCGTCGCAGTTGAAGAGCAGCGCAAGGCGGTGCGCGCGGATATCGGCGAAAGTGCGCTTTCGATCTATGATCGCATCGCAAAGGCCAAAGGAACGGCCGTAGCCGAGGCGCTGAATCAGAAGTGCATGGCCTGCCAGATGATGTTGCGGCCGCAGCGCTGGAACGATCTCCGTGATCGCAACAACGAAGAAACCATAATGACCTGTGAGAGCTGCGGACGGATGCTGTACTACGATCCGGCGCGCGACGCGCCACAGCGCAAGACGGTTCCGGTGGAGAGTATTGCGGCATCGATCATCCGGTCGCTTTGACCTAATGCGTTGCAGTCAGGAAAATTGTGAAAAGAATTTGTATCGATATGGATGAGGTTATGGCGGATGCTTTGGGGGAGCATCTGCTTCGTTACAACCGGCACTTCGGGGAGGAGATCACGCTCGAAGACCTCCAGGGAAAGTGGCTGTGGGAGGTAGTCTCGTCCGATCGTCATGAGGTGCTGGACGCTTATCTGCGCTCGGAGGACTTCTTCGATGTGCTGGCGGTGATGCCGGAGTCGCAGCGTGTGCTGCAGCGGCTGCAGATGAACTACGAGGTGTTCATCGCGACCGCGGCCATGGAGGTCCCAACATCGTTTCAGGCGAAGTACCGCTGGCTGGCGAAACACTTTCCCTTCATTCCCGCATCGCACATCGTCTACTGCGGCGATAAAAGCATTCTGCGGGCCGACTATCTGATTGACGACAACCCGCGGCAGCTTCGACGGTTCAAGGGCGAGGGAATCCTGTACAGCTCACCGCATAACATTGGGGTGACTGGGTACAAGCGTGTGAACGACTGGCTTGAAGTGGAAGATATGTTTCTTGGTTAGTTGCTCAGGACAGTGCGGGCTCGCGACCGCTGTCTTTTCTGTGGGAAGCTCTGTCTCGCAACGGCCGCAATAGCCTCCACAATGGCGCGGTCTTCCCCTGTGCGGTAGGCGAGTTCGATGTCACTTTCAACGGTGGCGCGGCGCAAGCTCAGACACACGACGTTAGGTGCAGCTATTTGCTTAACGCAAGCGGGCGCGATTGTTACACCCAAACCAGCGCCGACGAGACGCATGATCGTCAGCCATTGTGGAGCCTCCTGCACAACGTGAGGGCGAAAGCCGTGTTCTTCGCAGAGTGAAACAGGCTTTTCATAGGCAAGCGTTCCCGCCGATGGGGTGAAGAAAACGAAGGGCTCGTCGCGAAGATCTCTGGCTGAGATGGTCTTGCGATTGGCAAGGGGATGTTTCTTGGGAAGTACAGCGATAAATGGTTCGGAGAAGAGCGGCTCTATCTCTAGCCCGGACGCTTGGCCGCTATCGCGCAGGAAGCCTGCATCGAGTTCGCCTTTCAGAAGCTTTTGCACTACGGCGGAGGTATAGGACTCGTGCAGTTGCAGGTTCACCTTTGGGTAAAGCCTGCGATAGCGTCCCAGCATGGCGGGCAGTGCAGTCAGCATCCCGGAGCCAATAAATCCTACCCTCAGGAAACCTTCTTCGCCGCGACCGACGCTGCGCGCCTCTTCCATGTCCTCCTGGACGTTGCGGAGAGTCCGTCTTGCTCGCTCCAGAAAGACCTCTCCGGCGCTGGTAAGTTTTACTGCACGAGATGTCCTGAAGAAGAGTGGATAGCCGAGAATCTCTTCGAGTTTGCGGATCTGTTGCGAAAGTGGAGGCTGGGCGAGATGAAGGCGTAGCGCTGCGCGTCCAAAGTGCAACTCCTCTGCCACTGCTACGAAGTAGCGCAGATGACGAAGTTCAATGTCTCCATCCATATTCAGAACATCATAATGCGGATGAACAAGATATTGGACGTATCAACCGGCTGGGCTTAGGTTTTTGTTAGAGGTGAATTTACCATGACTGAAACCCTGGTTCCATCGGCTTTTTCTGAAAGGGCTATCGTTATGCCAGAGATCGCGTTTCGGCTGTTTCAACCCGATGATGCCGCGGCGTTTCGCGAGCTAAACGAAGATTGGATCTCGCGGTACTTCACTTTGGAGGAACACGATCGTGTCCAGCTTAGAGATCCGGAACACAACATTCTCCGGACTGGCGGACAGATTGCGATGGCGGTAGCGGGCAAGGAGAGGATTGGCTGCTGTGCGCTGATCTTCGTAAGGCCGGGCGTCTTTGAAGTGGCGAAGATGGCCGTCTCAGAGCTCTATCGTGGCCAAGGAATAGGCCGCAAGTTACTCCAATACACGATTGCGCACGCGAAGTCGCTTGAGGCTCGCACGCTCGAGCTTGCCAGCAACACGAAGCTGGCCAATGCGGTTCATCTATATGAGTCGCTGGGCTTCCGCCATCTGCCCCCGGATCGGGTGGAGCAGTCTCCTTACGCCCGCGCAAACGTCTTTATGGAACTGCACCTGTTTCCTGACGACGAGATTTCAGGCGTACAGGGCTGATTCGAATCGCTGCAGCGCCGCGTCGGACCATGCATGCGTGGTCTTGCGCCAGGTGTCGCCCCGTTCTTCGCGGAAGTTGGGGAAGTCCATGCGGCAGTAGCCGCAGCGCGCCTCGAAGTCGTAGAGGGCCTGGGCGGTACCGTCGAGGTAGAGCACAGCCTGCAGCCCGTCGCGTGACCATTCGACCGAAGCGATGCGTTGCGGTTCCGGACGCTGGTTTTCCTGGTCGCTCCTGGCGAGCGCAGCGACGTTGTAGATCAGCATCGCGTCGAGGATGCTGTTTTCGTGGATCTCCTGCGAGCGGTCGCAGGCGTAGAAGTAGCCGGCGATGCCTTCGTCTTCGAAGACCACCGTCCACGGAACCGCGGTGGAGTTGGAGGACAGAAAAGCGCGGCCTGGGATAAAGGAAAGCGACTGCATATCTCTCACGATACACTCGAAGATGGGACTGCTGATTGCTGCAGACAGTGTAACTTTCATGAAAAAGATGCAGGCCCGTCGAGATAGGAACAACCCGATGCGGGATAGGAATAAATGACACATAAAGGCCGGCAAATCATCGCATGAAGCTTCCCCGCATCAAGATCGGTCGACCCCAGCGACTGGCTGCGCTGCTGCTGCTTTTTTTTCTGGCCGAATGCCTTTGGGTTGTGAACCACCAGCAGCTCTCGCAGCAGGACTATCGTTACGCGGAGTGTGGCCGCGAAATGTGGGAGAGGCCTTCGCCGCTGGCCGGCTACTTCACAACCTGCGGCAACCTGAATGGTGATGGCACCTTTGCCTACCGGGTCGCGGGGTTTCCGCTGACCGTGCAACGGCTCGCGATGCTTGGTACGGATAAGCTGCGCAAGCCGGAGAACCGGCTGTATGCCGAGGGCACGCTCCATGGATCGATGTGGGAGGCGCGCCACGAACTGTTCAGCGTGAAGTATCTGCTGCATCTGCCGTTCATCTTCTTTGCAATCTGGCTGGGAGGCGGTTTGTGGTGGGTCTCGCGGCGGCTGTTCGGAAATGAGGGTGGGTTCTTCGCGCTGGGACTGTACTGCTTTTGTCCGGAGGTAGTGCGATCTGCCGTTATGCCCAACAACGACGTGCTGGCGATGTGGGGACTCTACGGGCTGGTGTATGCGGCAATGGGCGTGGCTCACGCGATGCAGGGCCCGCGACACATGTGGAGGCCGCGCATCGCCTTGATGACGATTGCACTGGGGTTGACGGCGGCGGCGCATCTGCTGGCGGCGATCATCGGCTTCGTCCTGGCGACGGTATGGATGATGTACCTGGCTGAGCGCCGGCGCAGCTACGTGATGCAGATCATGGTCTTCTCCGCAGTCGGTGCGATGGCAATCCTCTTCGCGTTCTATGCGTTCCGGCCGGCACCGTTTAGCTACGTATTTACAGGCGGCGGCGCGCGGTTCTGGTTTGCGCCGGACGGAGCCAGCCGCTTCTTCCTGAGCCTGGCGAACGAGCCGATTATGGCGGCCACGTTTGTGGCTCTGCTGCTGTACGTTACCGTGCGTCGCTGCCGCTACTTCGGCAATACTGCGCCGCTGGTGATGGTGTTGCTGTTGTTCCCTCTGGTGACGACGCAGACGGTTTCGAAGCCGTGGCTGTGGGCGCTGCCCTTTCTGTTTACCTTTGTTGGCGGGGTGTTCGCGGATGCGCTGGAGACCAAGCAACGCAAATTGTTTCTCGTTCTGACCGGTGGGGTCCTATTGACACAGGCGATGCTTTGCTTCACGCTGCTGCCTGAGATCGCTCGATAGCCCGTACGAGAGTTATATCCGGGTCTGCCCCGGGGCGTCGCGGTCTCCTTGAATTTGTAGCGAATTCCTGCATAATAGGTCGTCACCCTGTGAAAGCGAGTTACCCCTGAAGGATGGTCCGTCCGCGATGATGAAAGTTCCCCTCCGCTCCGCCTGCACTGCTTGTGCCCTTATCGTTCTGCTGCTTGTGAGCGGATGCCACCGGCATCGCAAGTCGAAGTCCGCGCCCAACACGGATGCGTACTCCGACAACCTGCATCAGTTGGTGGAGAAGAAAGCTCTCCCGCCGGAGAAGGTCGATACCAGCAAGGTTCCCAACCTTCGCTGGCCTGATTTTTCCGACTACCAGTCATACGTTGCGACCTTCTACGACGACCGCAACTACGAGGTGGCCTGGACACGCGATGGCGCACCAACTGCAACCGCGACGGCGTTCATCCAGCAGTTTCAGGACGCTGCAGCGAAGGGACTGATTCCCGAAGACTATGATGCGCCCCGGTGGGCTGACCGCGTGCAGGCGCTGCACGACAAATCCGCGGATGCAATCTCGTTGTTCGATGTGGCGATGACGGTGAATGTGATGCGTTACATCTCGGACCTGAGGATTGGGCGGGTGAATCCATCACGCTTCAACTTCGAAGTCCCAGTGCAGGACAAAAAATACGATCTGGCGGAGTTCGTCTCCGACAACGTGGTGGATGCGACCGACGTGCCGAAGCTGATCACCACCGTCGAGCCCGATTCAGAGGACTACCGGAAGACGGAACAGGCGCTGGCGCACTATCTCGACCTCGCAAAGCAGCAGCAAGAGGAGAGTGCAGACTCGCTGCCCACGGTCGCGAAGGCTGTATCGGTGGGGGAAGCTTATCCTGCGGCGGGCGCTCTATTGACGCGATTGCAACTTGAGGGAGACGCTCCCGCGGACTCTGAACCCAGTGCGACGCATAGCACAGTCTTCAACTCCACATTGTCCGACGCGGTGAAGAGCTATCAGCACCGCCACGGCATCGCCGAGGACGGCAGGCTGACGCCGCAGACGATCAAGTCGCTGAATGTTCCGCTAACGGATCGTGTGGCGCAGTTGCAGGATTCGCTCGAACGCTGGCGCTGGTTGCCCGATCCGTACCTGCATGCGCGGCTGATGGTGAATCTCCCGGAGTTTGTCCTGCGCGGCTACGATTCGGATCACAAGCTGGACTTCACCATGCGCGTCGTGGTCGGCCAGGTGATGGGACAGCACGAGACACCGGTGTTTACGCACATGATGAGGTACCTCGTCTTCCGTCCTTACTGGAGCGTTCCAGTCGATATTGCGCGCAAGGAGCTGGTCCCGCATATGGCGGCGAATAAGAACTATCTTGCGAGCAAGAACTTCGAGGTCACCAACAACAAAGGCGTCGTGCTGACCGACTACACTGCGAAGCAGGTAGCGCAGGGCGCTGTGATGGTGCGGGAGAAGCCGGGGCCGAAGAACTCGCTGGGCCTGGTGAAGTTTATCTTTCCCAACCAGTACGACATCTATCTCCACTCAACGCCGGCGGTCTCGCTGTTCGAGCGATCGCGCCGCGACTTCAGCCACGGCTGCATTCGCGTGCAGAAGCCGGCCGATCTCGCCGTGTGGGTCCTGCAGGGCCAGGGTGATTGGGATCTCGACAAGGTGGAGGACGCAATGAACAACGGGCCGGATAACAAAACGGTGAGTCTGAAGACGCCTCTGCCGATTGTGATCTTTTACCTGACGGCGATCGTCGCGGAAGATGGGCAGATACATTTCTTCGACGATATTTACGGCTACGACGCGGAGATGCAGAAGGTGTTTGCAAAGGGCCCGCCGTACCCCGTCAAACCCGAACCAGTCGTGCCGAAGACCAAGCCCGGCGACACCGCTTAGCTTTGGAGGTAAACTGCTGTCGTGAAAAATCAGGAATTCAATTCGAAGGTGGATGCCTACATCGCGAAGTCGCAGCCCTTCGCGCAACCCATCCTGTCGCACATCCGCGAGCTCGTCCACAAGGCCTGCCCTGAAGTAGAAGAGACGATCAAGTGGAGCATGCCGTTCTTTCAGGTGCGCGGCGTAATCCTCGGCCACATGGCATCGTTCAAGCAGCATTGCTCCATCGACCTATGGGGGCCGGAGATGAACGCCATCCTGAACGCCGACGGCCTCCACTCCGAAGACGGCATGGGGTCGTTAGGAAAGATCACCAGCCTGAAAGATCTCCCTGCCGACAAGAAAATGCTGGGCTACTACCGTCACGCGGCGGAGCTCATCGTCACTGGGCAGCGTACGAAGTCGATTGTGCGGTCACGGAAGGCGCCGAAGCCTGCACCCGAGGTTCCCGCAGAATTGAGCGCCGCGCTCAAGAAGAACAAAGCTGCAGCAAAGGTCTTCACCAGTTTCTCTCCTGCTTGTAAGCGCGAGTACGCTGACTGGATCGCCGACGCGAAACGGCCGGAGACGAAGGAGAAGCGCGTGGCGCAGGCGGTGGAGTGGATCGCCGAAGGCAAGCAGCGAAACTGGAAGTATCAGAACTGCTGAAGCAAACTGTTGACTGTTGAGCCGCGAATAGGCATTTTGATAGGGCTGGACGACTTTGAATGCGCGGGAATCACCGGTAGTCGGGAGCGGGGCTTGAAGTATTCGCCCGTTATCCATTGAAAGCAATGAATTTCGGCTGACGATCTTCAGGCTGGATTAGCAGGTTGCATAGAACTTGCGCGACTCGGCAAAGCTAGGAATAGAATGATGGCAATCCGAAGTAGTTTTTTGATCAGGGTGGTGAGAGTACAGGTACTGCAGAGGAACGCAGCTCTGGTTGATACTCTCCCACCCTTAAACTATGCGCGTCGATGCAGGTTAGAGGATGGGAGTTGTGGCGGGACGGGTGAGGCGCCGTGCGAAGTCAAGAAAAACAAGTGCGGCGGGTGAGTAGCCGCTGGGGTCGGCCTGGGTGAAGTCGCCGGTCACCGGATCCATCTGCTGACGGAACTCCGTATGTCGGCTGATGGCCTCGCACCACTGCTGCATCATGTGGTTCAACTCGGCCTGCTTGCCGTAGTAGGGCATCCAGCGTGGAGCACGCAGCGCAGTGAGCGCCTGGCTCGCTCCACCCCAGCTATTGCGCGGAATGGGGCGCACAAAAGTCGGGTCGTCCATCGCGATCGACGGCAGCGGATACGGAGCCCAGAACGCTTTGGGGTTGTGAATCTGTCGCGCCCAGACGGCGTCGAAGATGACTTTATCCTTCGCGTCGTAGCGCTTCAGAACATGCTCGCCAAGTACGCGGCTGATAACGTCGGAGCGCACGCGAACGAAGTTGTTTTGCGCGTCGAGATCGTAGAAGGCAGCGTCCTTGGGGTCATAGAGTTTTTCGATGATCAGCAGGCGAATCTTCTCCGCGTCGTCGTGCCAGCGGCTTGCTTCGTCCCCCTTCCCGAGCGCAGTCGCCATATGGGCAAGCGCCATTCGCGCACCAAAGACCGTAGCGGAAAGATCGGGGCACAGACGCGGCATCGTCGCGATTGGTGGGCACTTGCGCGCGTCCGCGTCGGGGCAGCGGTTGGGTATGCCGGCCCAGCGTGGACTGTTATCGTGGCCGGTGTCGTAGGTGCAAAAGCCTTCGACCAATCCAGTCTTGCGCGTGTCGCGGTACTCGCGGAGCCACGCATCCCAACGGCTGCATGCGGAGTATGCGGTCACCAGCAGCTCGTCGTCGCCGGCAAGCTGCGAAAGCTCCCACGCCGTGGACGCGATGGGCACAACCATCTGGATCTGGCCATAGCCGACGTCAGACATCTTGATCGCAGCCGGAATCTGACCCGCAGATTCATGACCGATGGGTCGTTGCAGGGCGAAGAAGGCCATGTGATTATTGCGCGCGATCTGCAGCGGTGTAGGCTGGCCATCCGGTGTGGTGATGTAAGGCGCGAGCGTCGCGTACACGAGGCCTTCCTGCGGGCCGCACTCCTGCCAGATGCCGGGGTAGACAGCTCCTTCGAACAAAACGGGCTGCTCGTAATGCGGAACGTTCTTTACGTTTCCGGCCAGGACGGCCAGCGCTGCATCCCACGTCTTCTGCCAGCGCGGATCATTGCTCGGAAATGCTGGACGCTCCGCTGTGCGGAGCGCGGCCTGAGCACGCAGCGGTTGCAACGCCGCGCCCGTGGCGAGCGCCGCGAGCTTCAGAAAATCCCTCCTGTCTTTTTTCTCCAAGGGTCTCTCCTTGGCGTATGGGATGCTTGATCTTCCCGCCGCATCATCGGTGCCAGTGTAATACCTCGGTTGAAGAGATAGACTTGCAGCGATGGTTTCCACCTTCGACTCAGGGACCGCAGACGACGATCTGATGCAGCAGACCTCTTCGCCGGACGCAAAGCTGGATGCTGCTCTCTTCCGGCGCAGACTGATGAGCTGGTACCGCAGCCACGCGCGCGAACTGCCCTGGCGCGGAGTGAGTGATCCCTACCGGACCTGGCTCTCAGAGGTGATGCTGCAGCAGACGCGCGTCGGGGCAGTCATCGAGCACTACGGGAACTTCCTGCGCCGGTTCCCCACCATGCTCGCCCTCGCGCTGGCGTCTGAGGCGGAGGTGCTCGCTACGTGGTCTGGCCTGGGCTACTACCGGCGCGCGCGCATGCTGCATAAGACAGCCCAGTTCCTCACCCGCGAGCGAGGAGGCATACTGCCAGGCACAGCGGTAGAGCTCCGCACTCTGCCCGGGATCGGGGAATATACCAGCGCCGCCATCGCCAGCATTGCCTTCGGCGAGAGCATCGCCGTAGTCGACGGCAACGTGGAGCGGGTGCTGCTCCGTCTGACGGGCCGGCCCGAGGTTAAAACTGCGGCAGGGCGCGCCTTCGTGCAGCGGAAAGCGAGTGCCCTGGTGCCGAAGCGCAAGGTCGGCGAAGGCGTCAACGCTGCCGGCGATCACAACCAGGCAATGATGGAGCTCGGCGCGACCCTTTGTTTGCCGCGAAATCCGCTCTGTCTGCATTGTCCGGTCTACTCGATGTGCAAGACGCGGGGCGAGCACATCACGCGGCCGCGCGGAGTTCAGCTGAGCCGGCCGGCCGCATATCTGCTCAGCCTGCGCAAACGCGGTACCGTCACCGAGGTTCTGATGGAGCTTCGCGCCGAAGATTCCGGCCTCATGCCGGGCATGTACGAGCTTCCTCCGCTGCCGCTCGATGCGGTCCAGGGACGCGAGCCACTGCTGCGGCTGCGTCACGCGATCACGAACACAAACTATTACGTGCAGATCTTCGCGGCGCACGGCCCCCAGGACAGCGGGTTGCGCCGCGCCGTCCCTGCTGCGAAGAGCGACCTCCACTGGGTTCTGACCAGCCGCCTCGGCACCTTGCCGCTGACGGGACTGGCGCGCAAGGCATTGCAGCGTCTGGATGTGATGCCAGTGAGTCTGCCGAAGCTCCCCGCTTCGATCGCCGACTAACTCGCCTCATGAAAAACTGAGTTCGCGAACTGAAGAAGTCTGCACCGCTCGCCCCTAGTGCATCTGTTCGGGGTTCTTCTTCAGCACGGCCGCTGCAGGCAGCATCGCCGCCGGTACGCCTCGAACCTTCCCATTGCCCAGATGCACCGATCGCGAACTGTTTCCCATCTGCATCAGAGGATGTTGCAGTGTCACAATTACCGCTGTGGCAGGCGTCCTGCTGGTGCACACGTAGCTGTGAATCGTGTTCGCATCGAAGTAGATGGCGTCACCCGCTGCCACATGGTGCGTCGATTCCCCATGCCGCACATCAAGCGTCCCCGCCAGGAGATAGAGAAACTCGCAGCCGACATGCTGATGCGCGCGCGGCACGCGGCCCTCCTTCATAGGCAGAAACTCCGCGAAATAGGGATCGAGCTGCCGGTCCGGAACGTGATAGCCCAGGCTCTCGAAGAAGTACGACGGATCGTCGGCGCCGGTCTGCGGCAGGCGTACGCGCTCGTCGCGGCGATGCACTCGAAACAACGTCTGCGGCTCCGGCTCGAAGAAGTAGGCCAGGTCCTTGGAGAACACCATGGCGATGCGTGCCAGATTCCGCAGCGTCGGCACCACGCGCCCCGTCTCCAGTTGCGAAAGAAAGCTGGCCGAGAGACCCGTGTGACGGCCAAGCTCCACCAACCCCATCGATTTCTTCAGCCGCAGATGCTTGATGCGTTCTCCAATGCGCTTCTCGGCGATAAACGATTCGGCGGCCTCTCCATCAACATGCATGTTGCGAAGCCCGCCCGATCCGTTGCCTGACAAAGCGTCCTGATGGACCGAGGAAATCTCTGAAGAGACCAAAGCTGTCGCGGAAATGGTATTTTTGCTCATAGAGTTTGCTAGACGAACAGATGTTGAACTGTGATCAAAAGTTGTACGGAAAAAGCGCGCTGAATAGGTTGGATGCGACTTTTCTGCTCCGGAGAAGCTGGAGTTCTTCAAAATGATGACCGGGCCTATGACCGCCGCATGATCCCTCCGTATGATCAGAGATCAATGAAGTTTTCACCCATCCGCTTCCATCCGCGCGTCCGGAAGGGTCTACTGGTGGCGCTTGCCACCCTTCAGATCGCCTTTACAGTGGCTTGCGCCAGCCCTGGCCAGCCGCGCCCCCCCTCCCTCAATCTGCCTGAGACTGTGAAAGATCTCACCGCCGAGCGTGCCGGGGACGTGGTCCGGCTGCACTGGACAACCCCCTCCACGACGACCGACAAGATCGCCATCAAAGGCACGATGACGGCGGAGATCTGTCGAATCACCATGATGGCTCCCGCGCCACCCTCCCCGGCCTGTATCCCAATCACACGGATGCCGCTACCCTCCGGCCCGACAGACGGGGTGGATTCATTGCCGCCGGTTCTGACCGCCGATCCCCCGGTTCTCCTCGCCTACCGGGTACAGATCTTCAACTCCCATGGCCGTTCCGCCGGCTCTTCCCCCGAGGCCTTCGCCGCCGCCGGCGCTGCTCCTCCGCCGGTCGACGACCTCCATGCGACAGCCACCCGCGACGGCGCCATGCTCGAGTGGCAGAAGAAGAACACCCCCGCCGCAGTGGTGCTCGACCGTCTCCCTGTCGGACCCAATGGTGTTGTCATCGAACCTGCCCCACCCAAGCCGGCGCCAAAATCCTCCTCCAACTCCGTAATCAGAAAACCCGCCGGCCACCCCCAAAAACCCGCTCCCGCCTCTTCGGCAAAGCCCCTTCAAATGGCCCCGCCCACTCCCCTCGAGGTCAAACTTCGAACCCCCGCCCAGCCCACCGACGCCGGCGGAACCATCGACCACACCGCGCAGAGGGGCGTAACCTACCGCTACACCGCCCGGCGAGTGCGCTCGATCTCCCTTGACGGCCATACCTTGGAGTTGCGCAGTACCGTATCGCCACCCGTGACCGTTGTAATGCTCGACATCTTTCCTCCGCGGCCCCCCTCGGGCCTCGAGGCGGTTCCCGGAGGCGCAACCGCCGCCGATCGCTCCATCGATCTCTCCTGGACGCCTAACACTGAGGACGACCTCGCAGGATATTTTGTGTATCGTCAAGAGATTGACTCAAAAGGTGTAGCCGCGGGTACAGCGACGCGCCTGAATGTAACCCCGGTCGCCGGTCCTGCCTACCGCGACCAAACCGCTGTGGTCGGCCGCCGCTACGCCTATCGTGTCACTGCTGTCGACACAGCAGGCAACGAGAGTGCGCCCAGCGCAGACGTCCAGGAAACTCTAAGGGAGCAATAACCATGCGTTACTGCAAGTATTTGTCGTCTGAAAGCGGAGCCACTCTGTCGCGCTATGCTCTGGTGGAGAAGCGCAACGGAGTCCTCTGGGCCACGCTCCCCATGCAAGCCCCGCAGGAGGATCTCTCGGCCCGCATCCTCGGCGGTCTGCCCGTTCCCACCCTTGCAGTCAACTTCGAACCCGTTCCGCTCTCCGACCTGAAGCTGCTCCCGCCCGTCACACCGTCGAAGATCCTTTGCATCGGCCGCAACTACCGCGATCACGCCGCCGAATTGGGCAACGAAGTTCCCAAGGAGCCTCTGCTGTTCCTCAAGCCGCCATCAGCCTTACTCGCTTCCAAAGGCACCGTCCGCATCCCCGCCATCTCCACCCGCGTCGACTTCGAGGGTGAACTCGGCATCGTTATCGGCCGCCGCTGCCACAAGATCGGTCCCGACGAAGACGTCCGCCCCTACATTCGCGGCTATGTCTGCGTCAACGACGTCACCGCCCGCGACATCCAGAAAGGCGACGGCCAATGGACCCGCGGCAAGGGCTTCGACACGTTTTGCCCCGTCGGCCCCATCGTCTCCGACGAGATCGATCCCGCTGGTGGCGCACCAGTTACGGTGGTCACCCGGCTCAACGGAGCCGTGAAACAGCAGGGCTCAACCCGCGACCTTATCTTCCCCATCGCCGATCTGCTCCGCTACATCACCCAGTGCATGACCCTCGAACCCGGCGACCTCATTCCCACAGGAACTCCTGCAGGTGTTGGAGCCATTAAGCCCGGTGACCGCATCCAAGTAGAAATAGACGGTCTGGGCATCCTCGAAAACGAATTCGCAGCCGAGTAACATCCGGCTCGCATACTAGCAGCGCAACCGCTCAGAGCTTGATAAAATCAGCATCAACAGCGAAGGAGCAAGACTATGGCATCGTTACTCGAACAGCTTCGTAACTACACCACCGTCGTCTCGGACACCGGCGACTTTCACGCGATCCACCAGTTCCGCCCGCAGGACGCCACCACGAACCCCTCTCTGATCGCAGCCGCGTCGGAGAAGCCCGAGTATGCGCCCATCGTCGATGACGTTCTAAAGCAGGTCCGCAAGGATGCCGGTCCCAATGTGTCGGACAAGGAAGTCGCGGCACGGGCCTTCAGACCTCTCGAAGTCGCCTTCGGTCGCAAGATACTCGATATCATTCCCGGCCGCGTCTCCACCGAGGTCGACGCTCGCCTCTCCTACGACACCGACAAGTCCATCACCGAAGCGCGCGCGATCATTGCCTTATACGACAAAGCCGGTATTTCCCACGACCGCATCCTCATCAAACTCGCCTCAACATGGGAGGGTATCCGCGCGGCTGAGATCCTAGAAAAAGAGGGCATCCACTGCAACATGACCCTCCTCTTCGGCCTCCATCAGGCCATCGCCGCCGCCGAAGCCAAAGCCACCCTCATCTCACCCTTCGTCGGACGCATCCTGGATTGGTACAAGAAGAACGAGCCTAACGGCAACCACGACGGCCCCAACGATCCCGGCGTTCAATCCGTCACCACGATTTACAACTACTACAAGCACTTCGGCTATAAGACCGTCGTCATGGGCGCGAGCTTCCGCAACACGAGCGAGATCACGGAACTCGCAGGCTGCGATCTCCTCACCATCGCTCCAAAGTTGCTCGAGGAACTCGCATCGAGCGAAGGCACGCTGCCCCGCAAGCTCGATCCGGCCAACGCGCAGAAGATGGACATCAAGAAGATCCCAATGGACAAAGCAACCTTCGACAAGATGCACGCAGCCGACCGCATGGCCACCGACAAGCTGAAGGAGGGCATCGAAGGCTTCTCCAAAGCCATCGTAGACCTTGAGGTGATGATGGAAAAGCGCCTCAGCGAGATCAGCGAGCCAGCTGCCGCCGCCCACTAATCCTCTCCACAACTCATTCCTTCATCACTCGACGGCCTCAAAGGCCGTCGAGTTGTTTTTGCCTTTCTTTCTGTCATCCACGAAGGGATCTGCTGTTGCCGTTGCTCTTGCTTGTCCTTCTGTTGTCGTCTCCTCACCACAACGTTGTCATAGGCGAAGTTACTCACCTGCTTTTTTTGCTCGAGCCAAGCAACCTTTATACAAAACGACTCGCAAAAAAACGAAACGCTGCAAAAACACTGCGCAACTCTCCTCGGGCGGTCCTTCTTTAATAACCAGAGGTGATATTTATGCGTAGCTTTAAATTCATTGCTTTAACTGCAGTCGCTGGTCTGTGCTTCGCAGCAAGTACTTCTAAAACACAAGCCCAGGTCAGCGTCGATATTGGCGTAGAACCGGTGTGTCCCTACGGCTATTACGACTACGCCCCGTACAACTGTGCCCCCTACGGGTACTACGGCCCCGAGTGGTTCACCGGCGGCGTCTTCATTGGTGCCGGCCCGTGGTTCCACGGCCCAGCCGAGTTTCACGGCCATGTAGACAATCACTACGACGTTGCGCGCGGCTATAGAGGGCCTCTGCCATATCGTGGCGAAAAAGCCGCTGAGGAAAACCGCGTCGATCACATGGACCACTTCAAGGGAAACGAGATACGCGATGGACGTGGTCACATCGGCAAACACTAAGTCAATACAAATACAAAAAAACCACTGACTCAATTTAAGAACAAGAAGAGGGACCGCGGAGGGCCCCTCTTCTTGTTTGAATCTCCCTTGCAAAGACGATGACGATTACTGTGGACCACCCACGATTGCGATCGTCTTTGAATCCACCCCTGCAGACCGCACTCCCTTGGGAGAATATTGTGGTCTCTGCTTCAGGGCGTACATCCGTTGATCTGCGATTCTCAGCAGCTTGATCGAATCGTCCGCATCATCCGGATAGGTCGCCATGCCCAGGCTTGCCGATACAATCATCGACTGCCCCTCGACCAGGACCGGCCTCGCCAGAGCGTTTCGGACGGCTTCCATGAAGTGATCCAGCGACTGGTCCACGCCAAGATCCGCTGCAACGATGATGAACTCGTCGCCGCCCAGCCTCGCCAGCGTATCCGAGGCCCGCACGCTCTTTCGCAGATTCGCCGAAACCTCGCGCAACACCTGATCCCCGGCCTGATGGCCCAGCGTGTCGTTAATGGCCTTGAAGCCGTTCAGATCCAGAATTACCAGGGCGAGCCGGGTTCGCATGCGGTCGGCGCGCTCGATCGCAGAGGTAAGCCGGTCGGCGAACAACCGCCGGTTGGGCAGCCCGGTCAGCTCATCGTGCAGCGCCAGCCACTCGTTGCTCGAAACCTGTTCTTCCAACATCACCAGAATCATGCCGATTGAGATAAGCGACTTCTGCATATTCCAGATGTGCGATGCGATGTCGGCGTACATCCGGTACGTCACAACCCAGGGATGCAACAGCAGGCACGCCGCCCAGATGATAAAGCCGGACACAATCGCCAGCTTGCCGGTGCTGTTACGCGCGAGCCGGCGATGAAAGTTGATCGCCGTAATGGTATACACGCAGCACAGGCTCCAGTACACGGCCTCCCGATACAGGGCGCGGTGAATCAGGTACCCCATCGCCAGCCAGCCGAGAACGTGCAGAGCTGCGAACTTCACGTTGTGGCGCAGATAGAGCGAACTGGCCACGCCGATCACCAGACCTGCAGCCATACAGACAAAGAACGCTACTGAAGAACGGACATACAGGCCATACAACGTAGAGATGGCCAGCAGTGGAAGAGCGTTCAGCGACAGGTAGAGCAGCTCGACACGCGAAGAGATCGAGTAGCCGCCCGAGGCCCACACAAACACGACGCCGCCCAGCAGATAGCAATCCATCACGATGAGGTGCAATGACTTCGGCGGCAGCCCGCTCGTCGGATAAAACGGGTGGGCGATCGCTTCGACCAGGGTGAAAAACAGGCCCAACAGCCAGATGTCTGCGCGCCCTTGAGGATGCCGTCGCCGCAGCAACAGCAGGATGATGATAAGTATCATCAGGGCCAGCAGATCGGGTAGGAATGAATAGTTCATCCGGCTCCATGCGTCTCAACGGTTGGATTGGCCTAAAAAGAAGGCCCGTGAGAAACACGTTTTCACCTACCGGCGATAGAATTGATCCCGTCGCCATGAATCAAGAGAGCAAAAACTTACAGCGCCTCTTGCGATGGCCCGCGCATTTTGGCGTGTGGAACGATTCCTGAAAACGACCCACAAACGAATCTGAATAACGAAAATACAAGCCCCAGACCCACCGACGGGTCTGCATCCATGGCGTCATCAATCTCAGAATTGGCCGCCATACCCGCCTGACTGGCGTCGGGGCGTCTACTATAGCAACAATTATCCATCATCGAACAGAAAACCGACATGAAAATTCATAGCATGGTAAGCGGGTTGCTCAGATATCTAACATATGATCTAGTGCCACTTACAAATTAAAGCCTTTTAGTGTGGAGAATTCAGGAGAGTATCTCGCCATGGATCACAGACCACGGGGAATCTGGCTTGACATCCCTGACGAGTTGCAGTCGCCCTCCCACATCCGCAGGTACCGTCGGATTCTCTCGCCAGGTGGTGTCGGCGGACCCCGAAGTTACTAGAACTATTGTGGCGTCGCTCCTCGGATCGTTGCAAAAAAATCGAAAAAATGTGCAAAACTTTGGCATGTTTTATGCGGGCCGATTTGCTGTCGTTTCCAGCCACGCTTTCACCACAACTCCACCACGTTGATGCACGCATTCACCACGTTCTGCACACCGGAAATTGCAAAAACCCCTGCAAAATCGCGATTCCACCACGCCGGGAAAAATTACAAAATATACCGCGAAAGATCCTGATCCTTCACGATGGAGGCGACCTGTTGCCGCACATATTCAGGATCGACCACAATTACCTTCTCTACGCCAGTAGCGGTCTGTCGCTCGATCACAGGTAACGGTGGCGAAGGCGCCTGCGGCCCCGACGTAAGTGGTGCAGACACATGCACTTCACCCACAACGCCCTCTTCCGTAATCTCAGCCCGCGGACTCTTGAACAGGTCCGGAGCCTGGAAACTGATCTCGTCCAGCACGCGTTCCAGAATCGTATGTAGCCTTCGAGCCCCAATGTTTTCAGTAGTTTCGTTCACCCTGAACGCAAACTGCGCCATCTCCGCAATCGCTTCCTTCGTGAACTCCAGCTTCAACCCCTCCGTCTCCAGCAACGCCGTAGACTGCTTCACCAGCGACGATTTCGGTTCCGTCAGGATACGGATAAAATCATTTACCGTCAACGAGTTAAGCTCGACGCGAATCGGGAATCTGCCTTGCAGCTCAGGAATCAAATCGCTCGGCTTGGAGACATGAAACGCCCCCGCCGCAATGAATAAAATGTGGTCAGTCGACACCATCCCATATTTGGTGCTAACCGTAGTCCCTTCAACAATTGGCAGAATATCGCGTTGCACGCCCTCACGCGATACGTCCGGTCCATGGCCGCCTTCACGTCCGGCGATCTTGTCGATCTCGTCCAGAAACACAATCCCCGAGTCTTCCACCCGTTCCACAGCAAGCCGAGTCACCTGATCCATGTCGATCAGGCGTCCCTCCTCTTCCTGGACAAGGTAGTCGAACGCCTCCGCGACCTTCATCTTGCGCTTCTTAGTGCGCTGTCCGAAGAGTCCCGGCAACATGTCCTTTAGGTTGATGTCCATCTCCTCCGAACCCTGGTTGGTGATGACCTCGAAGCTCGGCTGATTGCGATCGCGGACGTCCAACTCCACGGTGCGCTCATCCAACTTGCCTTCGCGAAACTGCTGCCGCAGCTTCTCTCTCGTTCTCTGTTCGCGATCTCCAGGTTTGTCCTCCAAATTCTCCTGGGGAGTGGCCGCAGGAAGCTGAATGACATTGCCTCCCGGCTCCTGAGCCGTCACAGGGGCAGTGGCGGCGGTTGGTGTTGGCGGAAACAGCAGATCGATCAGCCGGTCTTCCGCAGCCAACTCCGCTTTATCCTCGACCTCTTCCATCTTCTCTTCGCGAACCATGTCGATGGCTATCTCCACCAGGTCACGCACAATCGACTCCACGTCGCGCCCAACGTAGCCAACCTCGGTGAATTTTGAGGCTTCGACCTTGAGAAAGGGCGAGTTGGTGAGCTTCGCGAGTCGGCGTGCGATCTCGGTCTTGCCTACGCCAGTAGGCCCGATCATGATGATGTTCTTCGGCATGATCTCGTCGGCGAGCTCGGGCGAGAGCTTCTGCCGCCGCATGCGGTTCCGCAACGCAATTGCAACTGCTCGCTTGGCTGCATGCTGTCCAACGACGTACTTGTCCAGTTCCGCGACGATCTCGCGCGGGGTCATTTCATCGAGTGCGAGCGCCTGATCTTCAGCGGCTCCGGGTAGAAAAATTGCCATGGTGCGGTACTCCTCAGTACGTGAACTGCGGTCGCGAAAACTATGGGACAGAAGTTCAAAGGTTTGTACGATAATTCGATGCTATTGGTTCGCTGTGGTCTCCGACTTCAGCTCTTCAATGGTCATCTGGTCGTTCGTGTAGATACAGATCTGGCCGGCGATTTTCAAGCTCTTCACCGCGATCTCGCGGGCGCTCAGATCCGTGTTTTCCATTAGTGCGCGGGCACTGGCCAAGGCGAAGCTGCCGCCGCTGCCAATGGTGGCGATCCCTTCATCCGGATCGATCACATCGCCGTTGCCCGATAGCAAAAAGGTTTGCTTCGCGTCGGCCACGATGAGCAAGGCCTCCAACTGCCGCAACATCTTATCGGTGCGCCAGTCCTTCGCAAGTTCCACGGCGGCGCGACCGAGGTTGCCGGCATACTGCTCAAGCTTGACCTCGAAGCGGGCGAAGAGAGAGAATGCATCCGCGGTTGATCCCGCAAATCCTGCTATGACTTTGTCCTGATAGAGTCGCCGGATCTTCTTTGCCGAGCCCTTCATGACGGTTGCACCGACGGAGACCTGGCCATCGGCGGCCATAACGACGGAGTCACCTCGCCGGACGCAGATTACGGTGGTCGAGCGGATACGCCGGCCCTCGGCCAGATCAATTGGATGGGCGAGTCCTGGTAATACGGTGGAGGCGACTTTTACGGGGACAGACGACTTTGCAGGACGAGAAGGAGACGGCTTCATGGGCAACTTTCAGTATATCGCCGATCGCCTTTTGATTCGTCTGTCTGTCTCCGCGCTTCCGTCACTTTAGGTGTCGGCACTACAGCAGGCGTCGACAGTTTGAGAGCACTCTGTTATCGGCCTGTCCTCTATTGTCGTGTTGCCTCGACCACGTAAAGTTATGCGACGATTCCCTTTGCGCTGCCAATGGTTGTTAATCCGTTACTCTGACAGCACCTCACCGCTCCCGAATTGCTTGCTATGGGCTATGCTTTTTGACAGAAGACCGTGTTCTCGCTGACTCAAATTCATCTCTCGCTCTCACTTCGTTCCCCACGGGTAATCGCCGTGATTAGCGTTGGCGCAGCGACCGCGATCGGCGTTGTCAGCTATCTTTTGACGCGGCGCAAACCCACCGCCGAAGAGATTGAGCGCGAGCGTCGAGATCAGCTTGCGCGTTCCGGGCGGATCACGGATGGGACGATCATGGACACGATGATTACGGAGGCCCGTAACATTGACGTCGACGCTTCGGATATGTCCGCGCCGGCCGATCGTACGACTCCAGCGCCTCACATTATTCTCTACAACTACCGCATTGCCGGCGTCACCTATGAGTGCGCTCAGGATGTGACTACGCTCGCGGAGTATGTCCACGGCATTCGGGCGGACCTGCCGGTTCAAGTTCGCTATGCACCGCACAATCCGGCGAACAGCATTGTTGTCGCGGAGTCGTGGAGCGGGTTGAGGCTTAGTTCGTCGGAACCCTACCGCAATGACTCGGACTCCGCCGGTACCATTTAGTCGGCGAGCGCGGCGGCTACATCGCCGCGGCCTTTCGTTGTTCGTTCATTGAACCTAGCCCTCGCGCAGACTACACTGAATAGTATGCATATGGTTGCTACACCGAACGGCAAGATGCAGCGTGTACTCCAGGTTTCGATGGTGCTTACGCTTGCGTATGTCGTGGCGACCTTCTACTTCGGGCTGCGGGCGCACTCGCTGGCACTGATCTCTGAGGCTGGGCATAATGTCAGTGATCTGCTGGCGATTGCGCTGTCCTTTGTTGCGGTTTACTTCCAGGCGAGGCCGGCGACGGACCAGAAGACGTTTGGGTATCAGCGAGCGGGTGTGTTGGCGGCGTTCGTCAATGCTGTGACTCTCGTCGCGCTGTCGGCGTGGATCGCGATTGAGGCGATCCATCGCTTCACGGCTCCGGTAGCGGTTCAACCGAAGGTGATGATGTATGTTGCTGCTGCTGGTGTGCTGATGAACGGCACGGTGGCGATGCTTCTCTGGCGCTTCTCCGGCGATGTCAACATTCGCAGCGTCTTTCTGCATATGCTTGGCGATACGCTTTCGACGGCTGCGGTGATCGCGGGCGGCGCGGCGATTCTGTTCAGCGGAATGTCGTGGATTGATCCGCTGCTGTCGATCCTGATTGCGGGGATGATTCTGTGGAGTTCGGTGGGGATTGTTCGCGAAACGCTGAACATTTTGCTGGAAGGGACTCCGCGCAACCTGCAGCTGGTCAAGATCCGTGAGGCAATGGCTTCAGTCGATGGCGTTCTGGATGTTCACGACCTGCATGTGTGGAGTCTTGGCTCGCAGTCACATGCTCTGGCGAGTCATGTCACGATTGCGGAGATGCCGATGTCGGAGTGCAGCAGCATTCTGACGGGGATCAACTGTGCGCTGCGCGATCGTTTTCATATCACGCATACGACGATTCAGTTTGAAACTACGGGGTGCGAGACCACCCATGGGTGCAGCGCGCCGCCGGAGCTTGAAGCGGTCGGGGCGCATGGACATCATCATGGGCATGACCATGACCACGATGGCCATGCCCACTAGAGGGATGCGGGGTTAGAGCAGGGTTGCGTCGAGGGAGATTTCGGCGGCTTTGAGGACGCGGGAGACGGGGCAACCGACCTCGGCGTTATGGGCGAGTTCGGCAAACTTTGCCTTGTCGATTCCGGGAACCTTTGCCTTGGTGGTCAGGTGGATCTTGGTGATGGTGGGCTTCTCGCCGGTCAGGTCGAGGGTCAGGACAGCGGAGGTTTCGATCGAATCCGGGGTGAGGCCAGCTTTGGTGATCTCGGCGCTCAATGCCATGGTGAAACAGCCGGCGTGGGCTGCTGCGATCAGTTCCTCAGGGTTGGTGCCAACTCCATCGGCGAAGCGGGCTTTGAAGCTGTACTGTGTCGCCTTGAGGGTGCCGCTCTGGGTGGAGATTGTTCCGCTACCCTCTTTGAGACTGCCTTTCCATACTGCACTTGCGCTGCGATCCATCGTGTATCTCCTCTTTTTTTCCGTATCGACTACTTCTTCTAACGGTATCTTCTTCGATGCGGTGTTGGGGCTAAAGGACGTTGAAAATTGACTGCGTGCGCTACTATCTCCTGATGCAGAATCCCTCCGAAATCGCTACCGAACCGATTCCTGTCGAGTGCTCGCTGTTGTCCGAGCATCATTCCCGATTTTGCCCGACCTGCAGTTCGCGGTTGGAGGACAGCCGGTGCAAATTGGTTTGCCGGACGTGTGGGTTCTTCCTGAGCTGTGCGGATTTCTACTAGGTACCCCACCCCCCCATTGCCCGCGCGTAACTATTGTGTATTCCCCGATTTACGGGACATCGGTGTCCGCAAAATATTCTAACTAAAAGGGTTACGTCCAAAATATTGCAAACAAACGGGTTAGCTGGAAATTTCCCTTTCTGAATTGGAAGGCCCCGGTTTTTGGCGGGGCTTTTCTTGACTTCTAATTTAATTATAGCGGGTTGAGTGTAACTAAAATGCCAAATGGATGTTGTTGATGGGGAATGGGTTAGATGGTTTTGGGGCTTGACATGCGATTTCTGGGCCAAAAACGCAAAAAATAATCTGACGGAAATGGCAAAGGCAATGAGATCAGTTGTTTTGGCCGGTATAAGGACTAACATATTTGACGCACAGGGGCGAAGAAGAGGAGAATAGCCCATGCCATCTGCTGCGATTCTTGCTTGGTTTTCTCTTATCAGCTCAGTCCTCTGTAGTTTTGCGTCGATCCTCGCAATACTTCAATTCCGCGGACGGCTTATCCAGGCGGACAAAGTGACTTGGATGAAGTCACTTTGGTTTCTCCTGCTGCTCGTGGTTCTATCCATCGGGCTCTCGTCCTTCGGAATGTGGAAGCTCTACCATATTCCGCCGTGTCCAACTAACAACAATCCATCTCCCATCACTTCCAAAACTGCCCCAAAAGACTGCTCTGGAAAGACAGGAGATGCAATCGCAAACGGAACGGGCAATATTGCCAATTCAGGTAATTGTCCCGACATCAATTCAGATCCCAAACCTACCCACTAAACCAAGCTAGAGAGGGAGTGTCGACGATGAGAAGTACGCTCGTAAGCCTCACATTCATAATGCTGAGCACATTCGCGCTCTATAGCCAAACTCCGCAGACAGGTGTTGCAGTCGCAAATGGAAGCTGTAATCTTGCCAGTTCTGGAAACAATGTAACTCATGTTGTTATCAACTGCGGTATTGGACGAGAGCAGGGAGCCAAGATGCTCGGGATCTTGAATAAGGTTCTAGCAAACCAGATCGACCCCACGGCGGTCATGAAGAAGCTAGACGAAATACTTGCAGCAACAAAGCCCTCTCAAATCGTCAATGCTCCCAATGGAATTGGAAGCATTGGCGGAACTCTGATAAATCCGCAAGTGAACAACTTTGGATACATGCAAAAGAAACTTAGCGAGGATCAGATTTCTCTGCTTGCCTCTCATATGGCCCCGTTCGCTACAGAAAAGAACCGAAACAATATGGTCACCTGCGCAATGGGCAATCCAAATAGTTTGCGACCTTGCAGCCCAATTGGTAAAGGCTCTTAATAATGCAGGTTGGAAAATCGATCTGAATGGATACTCGCAAGCCGTCTTCAATGGTTCCCCCGAGATCGTCGGGCTTTACATGTTGCCCTCGAACAACTTCATTGCTGGAGCAAGAGTTACCTCTAGTGAAGGGCTTCCACCTGGCGCATGGGAATTAGCCAACGACTTGCAGAGCATGGGAATAAAGGTAGGGTTCTTCACTGATCCTAAAGTACCGGCGGGCGAATTTTACATAATTGTAGGCAACCACCCATAAGGAGTGCGGGCGTATGAAACACGAATACCACGAATGCGCAGAATTGTGCGGAGATTGAAGTGAGGATGAGGCGTGGCACTGTCCGTCCAACGTCTTCTGTCATTATGTGCCTGCCGTCCCTCCTATCTGTGAAGTAACGCTGCGAAGAGTGGTCATGACTACCGAGTTCCGGGGCTGCCTTGCAGGCGGGTTCGATTCGTCTTTGGGGAGCCAGTTGATGGTGGCGGGGGGCGGAGATGGCTTGCCAGTCGAGTCCAACCAATACTTTGGTATGGATCGATACGTTCGTCCAATGGATTCGTCGTTGCGCTTCTGCCAATCTTTCCTTGAACGGTCGCTCGCTCTGACATCGAAAGGAGTACCAGATGGACGGCGCAAATGGACTGAAAAAGACCACGCGCGTGACCGCGCCTGTCGCGTCGAACACGCTTAGTGTGAACGTTTTTACCGCCCCGGGAAAGGCTATGGTTGGCGAGCGGCCAAAGCCCTTCGGTGAGCCGCTCGGCTTTGATCCGGCCACGTCGACGTTGATCTTCGGCGAGCACGACGCGGTACTGGTGGACGCCATGACCACGGTGGCTGAGGCCGAGGCGCTCGCGGACTGGATTGCGCTGCATAACCGCAACCTGGAGACCATCTATATAACGCATGCGCATTTCGACCACTTCTATGGTTTGAGCGTTCTGCTCGACCGTTTCCCAGGCGCTCGGGCGATCGCAACGCCCAAGGCGGTGGAGGGCATACAGATGTATTTATCTCCCCCGGTGCAGCAGTTAGCTCGCCGAATGTTTCCTGGGCAAGTGCCCACGAAGTTGCTTGGACCTGAGCCCTATGAGGGCGACACCTTCACTCTGGAGGGCCACGAATTGCGCATCATCGAGCAGGGCCGCACCGATTGTCCTGATTCGACCTCTCTCCACGTTCCATCGATCGGCCTGATCGTCGCTGGCGACGTTGTGTACAACCAATGCCGCATGTACGTCGGCGACACCACCCCCGAGAGCAGGCAGAATTGGATTGCGGCGCTGGACCGGTTAGCGGCGCTGAACCCGGCGATTGTTGTCGCCGGTCACAAGAAGCCTGGCGCGCCCGACTCTCCCTCGACGATCCAGGACACCAAGCGTTACCTGCAGGACTTTGATCGGCTACAGAAGACCGCGACATCCGACCAGGAGCTGTTCGATCAGATGACGGCGCTATACCCGGATTGGGTAGCGAATCAGTCGTGGTTGA
Organism: uncultured Acidobacteriaceae bacterium; assembly: GCA_963791735.1. GTDB lineage: Bacteria > Acidobacteriota > Terriglobia > Terriglobales > Acidobacteriaceae > Edaphobacter. Next base: position 1,339,432 of record CAWBTR010000001.1, read on the forward strand.
TGTTCGGATTCCCGCAGCCATAACCCACATCAACCGCTGATGCGAGAAGAGTCTACAATTCGGGTGGAGCTCTAGCCGATGACCTCACGCAGACAACTGTTCCAGGGTCTCGCTTTACTCCTACCATCGAATCTTCGCGGCTCTGGGTTGCTCGAAACCGTGTCTACAAAACGGAGGAAATCTATGAAACGAGAAATCATTCGGGTCGAGCCACTGGCGACCTACCTCGAAAAGTACAAGGCGCCCGCTTCGATGGTGACTAAACACGGCGACACTATTTACGTCTCAGGCTGTCCGCCGTTCGATCCGAAAACCGGAGAGATTGTCCGAGGGCCTATTGAGCGCCAGACCGAGATCGTTTTAGACCAGCTTAAGCTCTGTGTCCAAACGGCGGGTTCGTCCTTGGAAAACATCCTGAAACTGAATGTCTACGTGACTTCAGTAGATATGTTTCCTGCTGTTAACGAGGTCTACAGGCGTTACTTCCCGGAGAATCCTCCTGCTCGAATCTTTATCAACGTTCCTGCTTGGAATGGCGGCTTCGACATCGAGGTGGACTGTATCGCCGCGGTTCTTTAGATCTGTCGATTGTCCAGCTTAATCGGCAGCAGGTATGAATACGAAAGAACCAGAATCAGCGGATGAGCACTGTTTATCGGATTGGAGTCGTCAATGAGCAGCGTACAAATCGATCAGAAGAGCTATGAGATGCCCCCGCGAGAGGGGATGAGCATCGCGCATTTTCTCACCGTGGGTGACATCAACCGATCGCTCGATTACTACGAGAAGGTCTTCGGCGCTCGCATTCTGAGCAGAGGCGACGGAAACGCGCCTGGGTACCTTCAGCTTGCGAATATCTGGATGATTCTGAACGTTGGGGGCGGACCGACCCCGGATAAGCCGACGGTAACGCTCAGTGTCCCCGACCCGAATCACATCAACAGCTTTATGAATTTCCGCGTTGCGGATATTCAAGCATGCTATGAATTATGGAAAAGTCGAGGAGCGGAGTTCATCACGGAGCCGATCCCCAAGTACGGTGAGACGCGCTGCTACATCCGCGATCCTGACGGATATATTATCGAGGTCGGACAGAGCACCGACCTCACGTACGGTTGACGCTCGGCCCGGAAAAAGCTGCGAAGAGTGGTCACGATTACGGAGTTCCGAGGCTGGCTTTGCGGGCGGGTTCGAATTCGTCTTTGGGGAGCCAGTTGATGGTGGTGGGGGCGGCGAGGGCTTGCCAGCCGAGGTCCATGCCGAAGCGGTCGAGCTTGGCGTTGCCGGCGAAGTCCCAGTCGGCGTGGTAGTTGTCGGAGAAGTTGTGATAGTCGTGGGCGTTGAAATCTTCCATTTGTTTTTTGCCCCACGCTGCGTCGTGACCTTCGTAGAGATCGCCGGTGTCGATGGAGAAAGCAGGAATGCCTACGCGGGAGAGCGAGAAGTGGTCGGAACGGTAGTAGCTGCCGGCGGAGGGTTTGGGGTCGGGGACGATGGCTAGGTTGAAGCGCTTTGCCGTCGCCTCAACCGTTGGGAAGAATGTCGTCCGCTGGGCTCCATTGACGTTGACTTCGAGAGGGACGCCGATCGGGAGGATCATGTCGTAGTTGATGTCGAGGGCGATCTGGCCGGTGGGGATGGGTGGATGCTGGCCGAGGTATTCGCTGCCGAGAAGGCCCTGCTCTTCGGCCGTGACTAAGGAGAAGATGACGGAGTGGGGGAGCTTGGTGCCGGATTGAGCGAGTTCAGACCAGACGCGGGCGAGTTCGAGGATCATGCCTACGCCGGTGGCGTTGTCGGCGGCGCCGTTGTAGATGTTGTCGCCGGGCATGCCGGGGACGAAGCCGAGGTGATCGAAGTGGGCAGTGTAGAGGACGGCCTGTTCTTTGTAGCGCAGTTCATCATGACCTTCTGTCCAAGTCATATTTTTTCCTGCGCTGGGTAGGATGCCGACTACGTTCGGTGACTGGAAGGGGCGGACGGTGCTTTCGACGTGGGCGTGGAGGCGGACGGGGAGTTCGATGGCTTTGAAGCCGCGTTTGCCAGCAGCTTCGATCTCGGCGTCGGGGTCGAGGTTGGAGTATTTGAAGATTTCTTTGGCTACGTCGAGCTGGATCCAGCTTGCGGCTTCGAGTTGCGGGTCTTTGTTGTCGCGGAGATAGGTCTTTTCGCTGGTGTTGGAGTTTTTGACGACGTCCCAGCCGTAGCTGGCCAGGTCGGTGCGGTGAATGATGAGCGCGCCGACGGCTCCCATGCGGGCGGCCTGCTCGAATTTGTAGGTCCAGCGGCCGTAGTAGGTGAGGGCGTCGCCTCCGAAGAAGGCAGGGTCTTTGGAGGGCGGGTCGCCGACGATGCACATGATGACTTTGCCTTTGACGTCGATGCCGGCGTAGTCGTTCCACTTGAACTCGGGTGCGGTGACGCCGTAGCCGACGAAGACGATGGGGGCGTCCATGTCGACGGTGGGGGTGAGGGTGCGGTTGGAGACGGTGTAGTCGTCACCGTATCTGAGGTCGTAGGAGTAGAGCATGATGCCGATCTGGCCTTCGGGACGCTTGGGCGGGATGATGGACATGGTGGTTTTGTCGGGGATGGCGTTCATGCCGACCATGTTGATCTGCTGGAGGTAGGTGCCGTTGTCGCCGCCGGGTTTGAGGCCGTAGAGGGCGAATTGGGTGGCGATGTATTTGGCGGCGATCTCGCTGCCGCGAAGGCCGGGGCCGCGGCCTTCAAGGAGATCGTCGGAGAGGAACTTGACGTGTGCGCGGATCTTTTCGGGGTCGATGGAGGCTTCGGCGGCTTTGACAGCGGGGGGAATGGTTTGGGCGAGTGCGCTTGCGGAGAGGAGGATGAGGGATGCGGCGGCGGCGCGGATGCGGGTCAAGTTCGGGCTCCTGAAACGGCTGGCGTTGGTGCGTACAAGTCTAGAGCAAAATGCAGGTCGTTTACGCAGTGGGAGAAGGCAAAGGCAAATACAGGGGTCCTTCACTTCGTTCAGGATGACGACGTAAAACCACTTCGTTCAGGATGACGACGTAAAACAGGTGAAGGATGACGCAGGTTCATATAGCCTTGTGGGCGCGTGGGTGCATCTTGTTGGGTAGATGCAATTTTTGACGTGCTTTCCATGTTGGACTGCTGCCGCTTGTGATGGAGTGATTTTGGTATGTTGATTCGCATGGGGATGAAGCGCGTTTGTGCCGCGGCTGTTTTGTTGCTTGCGGTGTTACAGGTGCGTGGGCAAGAGAAGACGCTGGCGCCGACGCCGCCGATGGGGTGGAACAGTTGGGACTCGTATGGGTTGACGGTGAACGAGGCGGAGTTTCGCGCCAATATGGTGGTGATGGCGGCGCAACTGAAGGAGTTTGGCTGGCAGTATGTGGTGATTGATGAGGGATGGTATCTGCAGAATCCCGAGCTTGCGGCGATGCCGGAGAAGCTGCGTTACACGGTGAATGCGCAGGGCCAGTATGAGCCGGCGGTGAACCGGTTTCCTTCGGCGAAGGAGGGTATGGGTTTCAAACCGCTGAGCGATGCGGCGCATGAGGACGGGCTGAAGTTCGGGATTCATATTATTCGCGGGATTCCGAAGGCGACGGCGCTGGCGAATACGCGGATTGGGAGGACGAACTATCGGGCGGGCCTGGCGGCGGATACGGACGATAAGTGCCCGTGGAATCCGGATAACTTTGGCGTGAAGGCGAATGCGGCGGGGCAGGCGTGGTATGACGCGCTGATGAAGCAGTATGCCGGCTGGGGCGTGGACTATATCAAGGTGGATTGCATTGCGTCGCATCCTTATAAAGGCGACGAGATACGGATGATTCATAAGGCGATCGTGCGCTCGGGGAGGGCGATGGTGTTGAGCCTTTCGCCGGGGCCGACGGCGCTGGAGAACGCGGAGGAGGTGGGGAAGTACGCGCAGTTGTGGAGGATCTCCGATGACGTGTGGGACTACTGGGAGAAGCCGGCGGGCAAGACGTGGCCGCAGAGTTTGAAGGGGCAGTTTCCTGTGATTGCGAGCTGGGCGAAGTATGCGCGGCCGGGGAACTGGCCGGATGCGGATATGTTGCCGATTGGGCAGCTGCGGCCAACGCCGGGGGATGGCAAGCCAAGGGCTTCGCGGCTGACGGAGGAGGAGCAGAGGACGATGATTACGCTGTGGGCGATGGCGCGGTCGCCGCTGTTTATCGGTGGAAATCTGACGCAGATGGACGATACGATGAAGTCGCTGCTGACGAATCCGGGGGTGATTGCGGTGGATCAGCACTCGCTGGCAGCGCATGAGTTGGGGCGGGATGGGGATGTGGTGGCGTGGGTGTCGGTTTCGGTGAACCGGGACAAGAGCTACCTGGCGCTGTTCAACCTGGGGGATGCGCCAGTGCATGTGGACAAGACGTTCGCGGAGTATGGGTTTGTGGATCGGGCGGAGTACAAGGTGCGGGATCTGTGGCTGCGGAGGGAACTGGGGGCGTTGAATGCGGTGGTGATGGATCTTCCGCCGCATGGGTCGATGTTGTATTCGCTGAAGCCTTAGGCGGGAGTGCGGTTGTGGTTGCTTCGCGCGGGGCTTCGCCTTAGTATCGCCCTGAGTGGACACTTTTGGGAACAAGAAGAAGATCGATTTGAATCGTGCGGCGTCGGCTGAGGCGGAGCGGCTGGTTTCGGCCGGCAAGGTCGACGACGATGCGGCGTTTGAGCTGAAGCTGAGGCCGACACGGCTGGCTGAGTTTATTGGACAGAACAAGGCGAAGGAGCAGCTGGCGATTGCGCTGGAGGCGGCGAAATCACGCGGCGAGGCGCTGGATCATGTGCTGCTGTTTGGGCCGCCGGGGCTGGGGAAGACGACGCTGGCGACGATTATCGCGAATGAGCTGGAGGTGGGGTATCAGCAGACGTCGGGGCCGGCGCTGCAGATTCAGGGGGATTTGACGGCGATTCTGACGAATCTGCGGGAGAAGCAGGTTTTATTTCTGGATGAGATTCACCGGCTGCAACCGGTGCTCGAAGAGAAGCTGTATACGGCGCTTGAGGACTACAAGCTGGACATCATCATCGGGCAGGGGCCGGCGGCGCGGACGCATGTGATGGAGATTCGGCCGTTTACTTTTGTGGCGGCTACGACTCGGCCGGGGATGTTGAGCTCGCCGTTGAGGAGCCGGTTCGGGATTCTGCTGCGGCTGGAGTTTTATACCGATGACGAGCTGCGGTTTGTGGTGGAGCGGTCGGCGGAGGTGCTGGGGGTGCCGATCGATCGCGATGGGGCGGCGGAGATTGCGATGCGATCGCGAGGGACGCCGAGGATTGCGAATCGCTTGCTGCGAAGGGTGCGGGACTATGCGCAGGTGCGGGCGCAGGGTTTGATTGATCGCGATACTGCGCTGTAAAGCGCTGGAGATGCTGGAGGTGGATGCGCATGGGTTCGATGAGCTGGACCGGCGGCTGCTGCGGACGATTATCGAGAAGTACGATGGGGGGCCGGTGGGGCTGAATACGCTGGCGGCGGCGCTGGCGGAGGAGCAGGATGCGCTGGAGGAGGTTTATGAGCCGTTTCTGATTCAGATTGGGTTTCTGGATCGGACGCCGCGAGGTCGGGTGGCGACGCGGCTGGCTTATGAGCATCTGGGGATTGAAATGCCGCGGAAGCTGAGTTTGTTTTAGAGATTTTTTTCTGGTGTGGTGGAGTGGTGTTTTTGCAGGGGGTTTTGCGCTTTTTGGTGTGCAGAACGTGGTTTTTGGATGGTAAATTGTGGTGGATTTGTGGTCGTTGCGTGGTTTTGAAGCGCAGCTAATCGGGCAGCGAAAAAATGCCAACTTTTTGAAATATTTCTGTGGAAATCCACGCGATGGCGGTAGGAATGGCTCAGCAATCCAACCCTGAGGATCAGTTCGCAGCGACGGCGCCGAGTGAGAGGCCGAGGATGATGATCAAGATCGGCGGACTGACTCTTCGTGGCCCGGCGGCGGCTATCGTCCTGCTGGTAATTGTCGCAGTGCTTGTGGTCCTGATTGTTCGCATGCATCCGCGGACAGGAATGTGGATCTCCGGGGGACTTTGGATTGCCTTCATCGCATACTGGAGTGCTGCGGCAAAGAATTCAGGGGCTGCGAAGAGCTCGGAGTCACAACGGTCTCGCGGCGTCCACGAATTGCTCTTGAATGCCGGGCTGTTACTTCTCTTCGTGCCCGTTTGGGGCCTGGCAGGACACTTTCTGCCGCACGCGCGATCTCTCACTCTCGCGGGGCTCGGCGTGCAGGCTGCATTTTTTCTGCTGGCCTGGTGGTCGCGGCGGCATCTCGGACACAACTGGAGCGCAAATGTCAGGATTGCCCAACAGCACGAGCTCGTTCGGAGTGGACCGTATCGGTTTGTGCGCCACCCGATTTACACTGCGATGTTGGGGATGTCCCTGGGAACGACGATCGTCTCCGGCCAGTATCACTCGCTGCTGGGGTTGTTGATCGTTGCGATCGCCTATTGGCGCAAGATTCGGATTGAGGAAGCGGCTCTTGGAGAGGCGTTTGGCGCGGAGTACGATGAGTACCGGCGCAAGAGCTGGGCACTCATTCCGGTGATCTTCTAGATCGATGTTTCATGGCGCAATCTGTTCCGCGATCCTGTAAGGTATCGGGCAATAACAACGCAACGGCAAAGACGAAGAGCAAATACAGGGGTCCTTCACTGCGTTCAGGATGACGACGAAAAAACCAACGCAGGATGACGACGAAAAACACATGCAGGATGACGACGAAAAAGCCAACGCAGGATGACGACGAAATAACCAACGCAGGATGACGACGATTGGGGGGTTTCGTGAAGACCGTTCGTGAGTTGATTGCGGTGGCGGGGCTGGTGTTTTCGGCGGCGGTGGTGGCGGATTTTTATACGCGACTGCCGGAGCGGATTGCGACGCACTTCAATGCGGCTGGCGTGGCGAATGGGTTTGGTGCGCGGTCGACGCTTTGGTTGCTGGTGGGGATTGTCTTTTTGTTGTATTGGACGCTGACGATGATCAACGTTGTGCCGCGGATTGTGGCGGTGAAGAAGCCGCTTGCGCCGGAGCGGGAGAAGGTTGTGCTGGCGGAGTCGATGGCGCTGGTGGGGTGGATCAAGGCGGAGGTTTGCTGGATGTTCGCTTATATCTGCCTGGCGATGGTGCGGACCGGGATGGGGCTGCAGACGGGGTTGGGGGTGTGGTTTTTGCCGGTAACGCTGGTGGTGGTGCTTGGGACTTGCGCGTTTTATCTGGTGAGGATCTTTGGGGCGATGCGGGGTGAGTGAGGTTCGGGTTTGGCAACGGCGATGCGACGGATGGGGGTATCCCTCTTGTACTGAGGTAACAGGGAAAAAGACAGAGACGGATGTGAGAACGGGGCTATACTCGTGCCGAAACGAGTTGTTGAGGCGGTTCAGCTTTCTTTTTCGAGGTGTTGACTCGTGACTTTTTCGGTCCCTTTTCCTCTACGGTGGTGCGGCATCTTTCTGGCTGCACTTTGCCTTTCACTTTTTGGCTGCAGCGCGAACGTTCCCGCGACTAGTCCTCTTGCCGGGGGACAAATCCGCGGCAATATTCATGGTGGGCAGCAAGCGATCTCGGGAGCCAGCATCCAGCTTTATGCGGCGGGGGCTACGGGTTATGGTTCAAGCGCGACGGCCCAGCTCGCAACGCCTGTCATCAGTGATGCCAACGGCAACTTTTCGATTACGGGCAGCTATGTGTGTCCTTCGACGTCGAGCCAGTTGTATATCGTCGCGACGGGCGGCAATCCGGGACTTACGGCAGGGACGAACAATACGGCGATTGCTCTGATGGCGGCGCTGGGGCCATGCAACACGTATGGAAGTCAGCTAACGCTGGACCCGAGCAGCTTCATCTGGGTCAACGAGGTGACGACGGTGGCGTCAGTGTATGCGCTGTCGCCGTTTATGGGTGCGGACGCGACGCATGTGGGGAGGAGCAACACCAATCAGACCGGGCTTGCGAACTCGTTTGGGCTTGTGAACAACCTGGTGAACACGACGACAGGGGCGGCGTTGGCGACGACGTTCGCGGGTAATGGCACTGTTCCGCAGGCGACGATCAATACACTAGCGAACATCATTGCGTCCTGCGTGAACTCGGATGGAACGGGCACGCCATGCAGTGCGCTGTTTACCGCTGCGACGCCAAGCGGAGGAACGGCCCCGACAGATACGATTCAGAGTGTTTTGAATATCGCTCGCAACCCGGCCAACAATGTGAGTACGCTGTATGGGTTGTCCAGTGCGACGCCGCCGTTTGAGCCGGTGCTGTCTGCAGCGCCGAATGATTGGACGGTGCAGTTGAAATACAGGACGGTAAAGTTTGACACCAATGGTAACGGACCGACTCAAACGGCAATTGCCATCGACAACTCGGGAGATGCGTGGATTGCAAATGAATTTACTACTTCGATCAACTTGAACAGCAGCGTGGCAGAGCTTAGCAACAACGGAAGCATTCTGTCAGGTAACTCCGGCTACACGGGCGGCGGTCTGAATCGACCGACCGGCATCGCGATCGACCCGTCGTCGCCCGGGGAAAATGTGTGGCTCATCAACAGCGTGAATCCGAGCTTAACCAAATTCAACAACGGCGGCGGCGCGCTCTCGGGCTCAACAGGTTTTGCCTCTACTGTTAGCCGGGGTATAGCGGTCGACGGAACTGGAAACATCTGGGCCGGGAATCTCGCCAAGTTCGACACTAACGGAAATCTGCTCTCGGGCAGCGGTTATACCGGAGGCGGTCTCGGTGCGGGTGATTCGGTCGGAGGAATCTCGATCGATACCTCGGCGAATGCCTGGCTTGCGGTTAGTACAGGAACTTCTACCAGCACTGTCGCAAAGTTCTCGAACGCCGGTGCGCCACTCTCGGGCACAGGCTTTGGACCAAGTGGTTTGAGCGCCGCGTGGAGCACCGCCAACGATAGTGGAGGAAACACCTGGGTTACCAATAACGCCTCCACTGCGAGCGTATTCAAGTTCGCCAACAATGGGACGGTTCTCTCTCCCACGGGCGGTTACACGGGAGGCGGACTGGCAAATCCACTTGCTATTGCCATCGATGGTGCGGGAGATGCCTGGGTGACCAGTGACTCAGTTCAGAACGTCAACGGAACACCCACCACTGTTGGCACATTGGTCGAACTGGACAACAACGGAAACATCCTTTCAGGAGGGACGGGTTACAACGTCGCGGCGGCTGGATATCCGGTTGGTGACGCAATCGACGCATCGGGCAATGTCTGGGTCGCGATGGCGAATAACTACGTGATCGAGATGGTCGGTGCGGCGACGCCTGTTGTTACACCTATCTCCCTCGGTCTGAAGAACGGGACGTTCGGTATACGTCCCTGAGGTTAGGGACTAGAGAGCGAGAGACTAGGGACGAGACTAGGGAGCGAGAGAGACTGCGGGTTGTCCTGCGAGGCGCTGGGCTATGTGCTGGCCGAGCTTGTCGGCGAAGTTGTTGTCGCCTGCGGTATTGAAGAGGACGATGAGGCCGTAGTCTTCGCCGGGACTGAAGAGGGTATAGGAGCTGTAGCCGCCAGTGCCGCCGTTGTGCCAATAGCTGTCGGTTGTCTCGGTGTGGAACCAGTTGAGTGCGATGCTGGATCCGGGCACGTCGGCGCGGATTGTTTGCGAGGCGTAGAGCGCGGCGGGGAGGGTCTTGCCTTGCGGGGTGGTGGTGGCAGTGGCGGGGAGTTTGTCGGGGTGGAGCTGGGCTTCGAGGTAGGTGAGCATGTCGGCGGCGGTGGAGCGAATGCCACCGGCTCCGGCGAGGGCGTCAAGGTCCCAGGCGTGGGCGGGGTTGTGGGCGGCGTCGTAGCCCTGGATGAAACGAGCTCGCATGGAGGGGGTTAGAGTGACGGCGGTGTCGGTCATGTGGAGCGGGCTGGTGATCTGCAGCGCGAGCAGATCGTTGTAGGAGAGTTTGGCCCGGTTGGCGAGCGCGGCCCCGAGAAGACCAACACCGAGATTGCTGTACTCGAACGGGGCGTTGGGAGGGAGTGCGACGCCGTGTTTGGCGACGTAGGCGTAGAGGAGCCTGGTGTCGTAGTCGGCGTAGGGGTTGGCGCGGTCGGCGGGTGAGAAGTTGTCGGGCATGCGGGGGAGACCGGAGTGCTGGTCGCTGAGATCGAGCAGAGTGATCTCGGGGCCGGAGGGTTTGGCGACTGTGCCGGGTGGGAGCAGATTGCGGACGGGTTCGTTGAACTGAACGGATTTCTGCTCGACCATCTGGGCGAGGATGAGGCCGGTGAAGGTTTTGGTGATGGAGCCGATCTCGAAGACGGAGTCAGGTTTGGCGGTGCCGTAGGTGAAGATGGTGCGTTCGCCGTGGCTGACGACGCCGATGGTGACGCCTGCGTGGGTGGAGGGCGCCAGCGCGCCTGAAGTGAGCGCGGCGGAGAGGTCTTTGTCGAGGATGGCCTGGATAGACTTTGCGTCGGCGGGGGGCAAGGCGGCGTCGGGTTGCGGCGGGGGTGCGGGCTTGGTGACGGAGGTTTGGTGCGTGAGGGTGATGGGAGGGCGTCGCCTTGTGTCCAAGTGCCACTGAATGTGTTGGCGGTGAGGGTGCCGGATAATTTGCCCTGTGACGGCTGGGACGTCGATGGCGATGGGGTTGGTTGGGGAGGTGACTGAGCAGGGAATGTCGAGGGCTTCTGGTCGAGGGAGTCGAGGGAACAGGTCCAGTGGCTGAGCCCTGAGGGGGTCGTATGGAGATGGAGCTGAAGGCGCAGGGAGGTGCCGCCGGCGTGGAGTGTGCCGAGCCAGATGCCGTCGAGAGGGGAAGGAGGAGCCTGCGCGAGTGCAGCGACGGAGAGCGCAATGGAGATGAGAGCCAGAGGAAGGCGTTTCATTGTGAAGAAAGCATATCGCTTCCTCCGGGCTCTGGCGTTTTTGATGTGTTCTTGTTTCTTTGGAGGGTTCGGAGCGGTCTGGGTTTTCTCTATGGAGTTTTGGGCGCGGGTTGGCGGAGGGCGGCGGGGACAAATGGGCTGCTGAGAAGTTTGGGGTCGCCGGTGAGGTAGTAGGTGGGGATTTTGGGGAACTGCTCCTCGACGAGGATAAGGGTGCGGAAGTCGAAGCTCTGGACCTCGGCTTGCGATTCCATGTGGTTGCGGGTGATGGCTCCGCAGAGGGTGGTGACGAAGGTTTGCGGGTCGACGGTGTGGTTGGTGGTGGGTTCGGCGCGCCCGTTGGTCAGGGGTGGGTTGGGAGCGCCAATGGGATCGTTGGGCAGGGGGAGGATTTTGGTTTCGAGGTTGAAGCGAACTTTGCGGGCGTTGGCGGCGCGAACGGCGGCGTCGGGGTGTGATTTGCCGGGGCCTTTGGTGTAGTAGTCGGCGTAGAAGAGGGAGAAGCGCATGAGCTGGTCGGCGTGGGTGGGGACGTAAGGGCTGATGAGGTGCTCTTGTGCGGCGAAGGCTACGGCTACGGGGGAGAGGGCCAGGTCGTTTTTCTGTTCGGGAAAGGCGGCGTGGAGTTTGTCGCAGATGAAGGTGCTCTGGGCTTCGGCGAGGGAGATGTCGCGGGTGTAGACGCGGTTTTCGAGGGTGTAGGGTGCGCCATCGGCGCGGCGGCAGGACTCGGGGTTGAGGAACTGATCGTGCCAGATGAGAGAGACGTGGTCAGTGGTGACTCCGGTGTCGGTTTCGAGTTCGGTGGCGAGATGGTCGAGGCCGTTTTCGAAGGAAGGGAGTGTATTTTCGGGACGTAGACCGCGACCTCCACGATGGGCGGAGACGACGAAGGTGCGGAAGTAGTCGGCGGCTTCGGGGTGGGCGGCTTTTTCTTCGGCGAGGACTTGCTGCAGGCGGTCAGGGTAGTCGGAGATGATGCCGTCGACGCGGAGATCGATGAGGGCGCGCATCTTTGCGGGGTCGTCGGTGGTCCAGGGGATGATGCGGAAGCCGGCTTTGTGGAGCTCGGCTACGTTGACTGCGGGATTGGGGCCAAGGAGAGTGGCGTCGACGGGCGAGAGCGTGGGGGGTTGGGCGTTGTGGGCCTTGGCGTGGGCGTTGGCGGCGGTGAGGAGTCCGAGGAAGGGGTCTTGGTTTTGCATGACGGGCACGGCGGCTAAGAGAGTCGCGGCGAGAGCGACGGCTCGGATGGAGATTAGCATGACGGCAATGGTAGTGGATTTTGGTTGATGGAGCGTGAATTGAAAGGGCGATTTTTCTCAGCGGATGGTGTTTCGCTTTTGGCCTACGCGGTTTTGCTATTCGCTCTTGTCTCGCAGACTCGGCGAGAGCTCCTGGATCAGCAAGAAGAGAAAAGCGGTAGACAATCCGAAGAGAAGCCAACCGTTGAGCGCTTCGATTGCTCCGAGCAGCTGCCAGTGATCTTCGAGATACAGACTGTGGTGTGCGTAAGTTGTCAGCGCACTGAGCGAATAGAGCATCGCTGATCGTGTTTTTGAAAGAGCACCTAAAGCGAGGTAGGCGGCACCCCATATACCCGCTTCTATTCCGTGCAGCAGAGTTGCGAGGAGGGTCATGGCGCTTATGACGAATGCGAATGCAACTCTCGGGCGACCGCGTTGCTTCATCTTGTTGCCCATGAGGATTGCCTTGTGGCTCGTGTAGGAAAGACCCAACGTGTGGAGAGTCACAGTCACCATGATTAATGGGCAACCCCATAACCAATCTGCGCGCCACGGCGCGTCTTGAGCGCTGATGGCTGTGAGCGCTGATTGCGCGATGTCCATAGGGACCTTTCTCCTGGTTCGGGCAGTTTCTGGCCAGAACAAACCGGTCCGGCTGCATTGTGATGTCTGTGCGGCGGTTTGAGTTCTGGCGAAGAGCCCGGCTTTGCACTTAGCGGAACGAGGATACCGGGCGGCGTAACCGGTGCCAACTCGTAAAACTGACAGGCGGGCCGGTTTGGAGCGAATCAACGGTCCTAGACGGCGATTGTGTTTAGAGACGTGGAGGTCGGGGGGCGGGCAGGACGGGCGCTAAGATCCGCTCGAAGGTGCGATTGGGTGGGATTGGGTGGGAAAGGACGGATTATGATGATTCCGACATGGTTGAGCTCACCGTAAGACCTAAAGGATGAGGGAAACCACGCTACAGCAGCGATTGCAGCAGTCACTAAGGAGTCTTATGGTCCGCCGAGTTACCGTTGCCGTCGTGCTCGCCCTGCTTCCGATTGCCTTTGCCCAGTCGCCGGCGCAGGATCCCGTTGCGCGCATGCAGCAGGTTATCCAGTCGTATGTGAACAACAAGACATTCATGGGCGCCGTGCTGGTGGCGAAAGATGGAAGGCTGCTGATCAACGAGGGCTATGGATCTGCAGATCTGGAGTGGAAGATTCCTAACAGTCCGCAGGTGAAGTTTCGGCTTGGTTCGTTGACCAAACAGTTCACTGCTGCCAGCATTCTGCTGCTGGAAGAGCGGGGGAAGCTGAAGGTCGAAGATCCGGTGAGCAAGTACATGCCGGATGCTCCGGCGGCCTGGCAGAAGATCACGATCTACAACCTTTTGACTCATACGTCGGGGATTCCGAGTTTCACGAGCTTTGCGGACTACCGCCCGACGGAGTGGAAGGACACGACTCCTGCGGAGCTGGTGGCGCGGTTCAAGGACAAGCCGCTGGAGTTCGAGCCGGGAAGCAAGTTCAGCTACAGCAACTCGGGATACGTTTTGCTGGGATATTTGCTGGAGAAGATTTCGGGGCAGACGTATGGCGAGTTTTTGCAGCAGAACATCTTTACTCCGCTGGGCATGGCGGATACGGGCATCGACAGCAACAAGACGATACTGCCGGAGCGCGCGCAGGGTTATGAGCCGTCTGCTCATGGCATACAGCATGCGGGCTATATCAGCATGACGATTCCATTTTCCGCGGGTGCGCTGTACTCGACTACGGGTGATCTTTTGAAGTGGGAGCAGGCGCTGTTCGGCGGAAAGGTGTTGAGCCCGGCGTCACTGACGAAGATGACCACGCCGTTTAAGGACGATTATGCGTTTGGTCTCTTCGTCGACACGAAAGACGGTCACAAACATATCAGTCACGGCGGCGGAATTGAGGGCTTCAATACTTCGGTCGGCTTTTATCCGGATGACAAGGTTGTCGTGATTGTGCTCGGGAATCTTGTTGGCGCTGTGGACCAGGTTGCGAATGCTTTGGGAAAGGTGGCGTTAGGGCAGCCGGTGACTCTGATCTCCGAGCGTAAAGAGGTTTCGGTGGCGCCGTCGGTTCTTGCTGACTATGCGGGGACGTACCAGTTGACTCCTACAATCAACAACGTGGTGTCGGTGAAAGATGGGCATCTTTTTACGAAGCTCGGCAACCAGCCGGAGTTGGAGTTGTTCGCGGAATCCGATACGAAGTTCTTCCTGAAGGTTGTGGATGCTCAGGTTGAGTTCTTCCGCGATCCTGCTACTCACGCTGTGACTCATCTGACGATTTATCAGAATGGCACGGAACGCGAGGCGAAGAAGCTTCCGTGACTGCCGATGGATCGCTAACTTACGACCCCTGATTTGCGAAGACGGAAGCCTTCAGGAGGGAGATGCGTGATGTGCTCGCTCGTGAATAAGTTCATTCGATTTGTCGCGCCGGTGGCGGCGTTCCTGGTCGTGTCGAGTGTGTGTGGGTGGGCGACATGCAGCGAGGAGGTGAAGCTTTTGCTTTCGCCGACGCAGGTGCAGGCCACGGTTTTGGCGCTGGAGGCGAGGGGAGAGGCGAGGGGCCGAGTCCATTTTTATGACACGCCTGCACTTGATCTGCTGTCGAACGGCGTGATTCTTCGCTTGAGGGAGCGTGCGGAGATTGATTTGACGGCAAAGCTGCGGCCGGTGTCGGGCGAGAGGTTTGCCGATCCTTCTGGCGGACGCGAAGGCTACAAGTGTGAGGTGGATTTGAATGATGGCGTCGAGCAGGAGTCGTTTTCGGTGCAGAAAAAGTATGTTGCCGCAAAGGTGCCGGAGACGGGCGAGGAGCTGTTCGGACTGCTGAGCGAGGGACAGAAGAAACTGCTTGCGGACTCGAAGGTGCAGATTGACTGGAAGCGCGTGAAACGGGTCGCGGGGATTCGATCGACGGATTGGACGACGAAGGCGGAGGCGCCGCTGGGGAAGCTGAGTTTAGAGCTTTGGGAGTGGCCGGGTGGGAGCGTGCTCGAGGTGTCGGCGAAGGTGGCGACGGATGAGGGGCAGGCTGCTTATGGTGAGTTGCGAGAGTTGGCGAAGAGGAATGGGTTGGCGTTGAGTGGGGATCAGCGATCGAAGACGGCGATTGCGTTGCGAGCGATTAATGGAGTGCGTTGATACAAATACAACTGCAAATGCAAAGACAAATACAGGGGTTCTTCGCTGCGCTCAGAATGACAATGGCGGAAGTTATGACAATGGTGGGGGTTATGACGATGGTGGAGGTTGGCTGGGGGTTAAGGGTTAGGGTTAAGGGTTAGGATTTGTGGTGGAGGAGGGCGGAGAGGTTGCCTTTGTGGGTGGCTAGTTTGGCTTCGGCGGTGGGGCGGTCGAGGTTGAGTTTTTGCATGACGATGGCGGTTTTTACGGTGCCGGCTTCAGTGAGGAGTTTTGTGGCGGTGGGTTGGTCGATGTTGGTGGCGGCCATGATGATGCGCTGAGCTCGGTCGATGAGCTTGGCGTTGGTCGGTTGGACGTTGACCATGAGGTTGCCGTAGACGGCTCCGGTTTTGATCATGACTCCGGTGGAGAGCATGTTGAGGACGAGCTTCGTGGCGGTGCCGGCTTTGAGGCGTGTGCTGCCGGTGAGGACTTCGGGGCCGGTGATGGGGGCGATGGTGATGTCGGCGAGGGTGGACATGGGGGAGTCGGGAACGCAGGTTAGAGCTATGGTGAGGGCTCCGAGGGGGTTGGCGTGTTGGAGGGCTCCGAGGACGTAAGGGGTTCGGCCGCTGGCGGCGATGCCTATGAGTGCGTCCTGGCCGGTGAAGCCTGCGGCGGCGAGGTCGGCTGCGCCTTGTTCGGGGGAGTCTTCTGATTGTTCGCTGGATTTGCGGAGGGCGGAGTCTCCGCCGGCGATGATGCCCTGGAAGAGCGTGGGTGGGACGGAGAAGGTTGGGGGACACTCGCTGGCGTCGAGGACGCCGAGACGGCCGCTGGTGCCGGCTCCGATGTAGAAGATGCGGCCACCGTCTTCGAAGCGGCGTGCGATTTCGTCGACGGCTTTGGCTATGTCGGGAAGGACCGCGGCTACTGCGGCTGCTACCTTTGCGTCTTCACTGTTGATGAGGCGGAGCATGTCGAGAGTTGGGAGTTCGTCGATGTGCTCGGTGGCGGGGTTGCGGGCTTCGGTGGGGAGGGTGGCTAGGTTCATAGTTGTTCCATGATACGGGGCGAGGGCGAAAGCAGATCGCCCATTCGACTTCGCTCAGGGCAGGCTCTTCGGGGATGACAACAAACGGCAACGGCAAACGCAACAGCGGGTCCTCCGCCTTCGGCGAAGGATGACAAGCAAAAAAATAGGGACAACAGCAAAGGCGAGGGCTCAGGGGATGATGACGCACGGGCCGTTGGCGGTTTCGTTTTTTACGGCTTGGAGTGCTTCGTTGGCGTGGGTGAGCGGGAAGGTTTGGATTTGTGGATGGATTTTGATTTCGGCGGCTAGCTGGAGGTAGTCGCGGGCGTCGTTGCGGGTCATGTTGGCTACGCTGCGGATCTGGCGCTCGCCCCAGAGGAGGGTGTCGTAGTCGAAGGCGGGCATCTGGTCGAGGTGAATGGCGTTGATGGCGACGACGCCGCCTTTGCGCAGGCTGGAGAGAGCAGCTGAGGACGACGGCACCGCTGGGGGCGAAGGTGATGGCGCGGTCGAGTTGGACGGGAGGCTTGTCGTTTTCGGTGCCGGTCCAGATTGCGCCGAGGGATTCGGCTTGCTTGCGGTGATTTTCGCCGCGGGTGGAGACGAAGACCTCGCAGTTCCAGTGGCGGAGGACCTCGATGGCTTGCGAGGCGGAGGCTCCGAAGCCGAAGAGGCCGACGCGCTCGCCGGGTTGGGTGCCCGCGACGCGAAGACTGCGGAAGCCGATGATGCCGGCGCAGAGGAGAGGGGCGACGTGGGTGTTGTCGAGTGTGGGTGGGAGGGGATAGGTGAAGTCGGAGCGGACGAGGGCGTATTCGGCGTAGCCGCCGTTGACGGAGTAGCCGGTGAAGATGGGGTTGTCGCAGAGGTTTTCTTCGTGGCGGAGGCAGAAGGGACAGGTGCCGTCGGTACCGCCGATCCAGGAGACGCCGACGCGGGTGCCTGCCGCAAGTTCCGGTGTTGCGCCTTCGATGATCTCGCCTACGATCTGATGGCCGAGGATCAGAGGTTTTTGGATGAGAGGCAGGTCGCCTTCGAAGATGTGAAGGTCGGTGCGGCAGACTCCGCAGGCGAGGACGCGGAGGAGGGTGTGGCCCTCGGTGATGGTGGGGATGGGGACGTCTTCGATCTGGAGCGACTGTTTGGCGGCGTGGAGGACGGCTGCTTTCACGGGTGACTCCCTGGAGCGAAATTTGAGTCGAGACGGACAGATTTGTTGATCATGGTAGTTCGATGCAGGGCCGGAGTTGAAACATGGGCTTCGATTGTGGCGCCCGCCCTGACTCTCGCCGAAGTGAGTGGAGGCCAACAGATTTCTATCGTCTAGCGTAGAATTTGGCGGAATACGGGAGGGTGGAATGCTGAGGCGTCTTTACCTGTTAGGAGTGGCGGGCTTGTTGATAGCGGGGCCTGTGCTGGCGAAGAGCAAGGGCGACAAGATTCTTCCGCCGTATATCCTGACGGCGCATACGGTGGCGGTGATCATTGATCCCAGTGCGGGGATCGATCCGGAGGATCCGCGGGCGAACGAGATTGCGCGGAAGGACGTCGAGACAGCGTTGTTGAGCTGGGGCCGGTTTGCACCGGTGATGAGCACGGAGGGAGCAGACCTGGTCATCGTGATTCGCAAAGGACATGGACGGCTGGTGGATTCGACGATTAGTGATCCGGGGCAGAACAATCGACCGGGAGCGATCAACCCGACGAACAATGGGCTGGGTATCGGGGCGCAAGACGGAAGGCCGCAGCCGAACGGAGGTGGCACTCCGAATGGACCTCAGTTTCCGCAATCTCAGGCTCCGCGACCCCAGACGGAGATCGGTGGCAGCGACGATTCGTTCGTTGTCTTCGATGGCAAGGTTGCGAGGCCACTTGATGGGTCACCCGGGTGGAGGTATTTGGGACAAGATGGACTTCGTCCGCATAATGTTCCGGCGGTAGACGAGTTCAGGAGAGCGGTGGATGCTGCGGACAAGGCTGCTGCGGCCGCGGCGGCGAAGAAACCTTAGCGGGCAAAGCGAAGAGAGGGAGAATCAGGTATGAAGTGGTACCACTACGTTGCCTGCTTTGTCGCCGGAGTATTTCTTATTCACATTCTGCCTCACGTATTGAATGGTCTCAGCGTGAAGAACGTCGTTGGCGTTCTTGTCAGCCTTGGCGTGGGTTGTTTCTTGCTTTGGATTGGCCGGTTCTCGTTCCGAAACGTCTGGGCTATTGCGGCGGTTGTAACGGGCATGGCTTCAGTATTCGTCTTCCTCGCTCTGCATCCGCATCATGTCCATCACGTTGTCTAGTCCATCGCGTTGTCTAGGCGCAGACAGAGGCGCGATCAGTATTGGCCGTAGCGGCCTTTGATGGAGTCGAAGAGTTTGGCGGAGTCGTAGCCGATGCCGTCCTTGAAGACGATTTCTACTTTTTCGATGTCGTTGATGTTGGCGGCGGGGTTGCCGTTGATGACGACGAGGTCGGCGTTTTTGCCTACGGCGATGCTGCCGATGGTTGATTGTTTGCCTTCATAGGTTGCGCCGTTGAGGGTGGCGATTTTGATGGCTTCGACGGGGGTGAAGCCGTCGGAGTCGACGAGGAGCTCGACCTCGCGCTGGTCGCCGAAGCCGGGGAGGACACCGCCGTCGCCGGTGGGGTCGGGGCCACCCATGAGGAGGCCGCCGGCGGCTACGAATTTGTGCTCGAGTGCGGCTCCGTTGTGGTAGGCCTTCTCGCGGGTGGGGTTTTGCGGGCGGCTGAGTTCGAGGTTGCGGGTGTAGAGGTAGGCCTCGCGGGTGGGTGGGGACATGGACTCGAGGACTCGGTTCTGCAGGTGGAGGTGCAGAGGGATGCTGCTCTCAAAGACGGGCAGAGTGCTGGTGATGGCGACGTGGTGGTCGACGAGGAGCTTGATGAGTGCGGCGGCGTCGGGGCCGTCGGGGTCCATGTTGGCAAGGGTGGGGTTGCCGGTGGAGCGGGGGCAGAGGTCGGGTTGCTTGCCGGGATCGTTTTGCGTGTTGACGAAGAAGCCGTGTTCCAGATTGTCGATGCCTATTTCAGCGGCTTCGGGGTAGGTGACGGCGCAGAGGTGGCCGGTGACCTTGAGGTGGTGCGCGTGAGCGGCGTCGACGGCGGCTTTGAGCTCGGCGCGGGTGATGTTCATGTAGGCCTTGTAGCTGGTGACTCCCTGGGCAGCCCAGTAGTCGACGAAGGCGCGGGCGTCGTCGGGGCCGGTGAGGTTGTGCATCTGGATGAAGGGACTGTTGGGGCCTTCTAGATACGGCGCGGTGATGTCCATGTGGGGGCCGACGAGGTGGCCGAGGTCGATCTCGCGGCGCATGTTGAGGTCGAGGTAGGGTTCGACGGAGCCGGTGGTGCGCATGGTGGTGACGCCAGCGGCGAGATACATGCGCGGGGCGGTGAAGGTCATCTGGGGGACGATGAGGGGTGGTTCGGAGGAGCCGTCGGCGGCCTCGTCGGCGCGGGCGATGTAGTAGAGGTGGTCGTGCATGCCGACGAGGCCGGGGATGACGGTGTGGTTGTGGAGGTCGATGACGGCGACGTTTGCGGCGGCAGTGGTTTCTTTAGAGATGCTGGTGATCTTGCCGTTCTCGATGAGGATGGATTGGTCTTCGAGGGGGGCGGCGCCGGTGCCGTCGATGATGCGGACGTGGGTGAGGAGGACTGCGGGGGAGTTGACTTTGACGTATTTGAGGACGTCGGGGGAGAGTGTGGGGGATTGGGCTTGAATCGGGGCGGCGGCGGCGAGGGCAAAGGCGATGGACAGGGCCAGGGATCGGGCGGGGGTTGCAGCAGGGTTGGAGCAGGGGCGCATGTAGTGTCTCCGGTGCGATGAGTTTACCCCGAGGTTAGCTAGTGGCGGCGACTTAACCTCGATTTGCACCTGGAACAGGAACAAGAAAGAAAAAAGGCAGAACCGGAAGCCAGCGAAAAGACCTCCGGTTCTGCTGTGGAGGGTTACTCAGTCGAGGTATAACGGCGGGAGAGACCGACGAGGCTCAGGAGGCCGGTGCCGAAGAGGACAAGGGAGAGGGGTTCTGGAACGCTGCTGGAGACGGAGCCGGAGAAGTCGAGTCCCTCGTTCGCCAGATTTACCTGTTCCACATCGAAGGTCAGGTTGTTGACTCCTGCGGTGAAGCCGGTGAAGGAGAAGGTAAGTGGCGTGATGCAGTTTGGCCCGACGTCGGAACATTTCGCGTAGGAGTTGGTCGGCCCGATGGGACCGGCAGCCTGCAGGATGAGGGCGTTGTTCAGGAAGACCGAGACTGTGTCGTCCGCCAAGACGCTCAAGGTGCCGACGTCGTTTGCAGCGGACGAGCCGAGGTCGAAGGTGGTGTTGTAGACGTAAGTGCCGTTCGGTGCGACTACGTTGGATGTCGGTCCGGTTCCCGCATTGAAGGAGACCCAGCTGGAATTGCCGATTGGCGCATGCCATACAGAGCCTGCGCTGATGTCGAAGGTGGCGTTCGATCCGGTGTTTACTGTGGAGGTTAGCGGATCATAGGTGGTCGCTGTGTTGGCAACGCCAGGGTTTGTGGCGGTGGTTGCATAACTGCCGAGTAGGATGGTGTCGGCGTGGGCAGACAGAACACCGCCGAACGCCAAAGCGGAAGCAATAACCATTTGAGTGAAATTTTTCAATGGAGTTCTCCGAGCGTGCATGGTGTGTATACAGTCGTGCGGTTATCTAAGGGCACGCGGAATGCCACTCGAAGTGGGACCCGATTGTGGAATTCAGGGCAAATTAGTCGTTTGAAGGACCGTGGTTAGACCTTCTGAGCCGGGGGTTGTATGGGAGTGTCTGCTGGTATTCCCCAAAAAGGGGGAAATTATTACTTGGCGGGCGGGCAAAAAGTTCTCTAAACCTACTTATATCAGTGTTTACGTTGTCAAAAGCCGAGAGAGAAAGCGGGCGATGGTGTACAACCTTTCTCCGGCTGTTTCAGTCTGCAGCAAAGGCCGTAAAATGGGAGAGATAACAAACAAAATGATTTGAGGCAGATGAGAATGGGAACGCAGGCAGTGTTGGCAGGTCAGGTCGAGGCAGCGGCAAAGGCGGCTGGGTTGGTTGTGATTTCGAGCGAGGTGGGTCAGGATTTCTCCGGACACCCAACGACGCGGTTCATGATGGCGCTGGCTGGTGATCGCGCGAAGACACAGGTGCTTGAACTGAGCGACAGGTTTGATTTCAGCCGGGCGGATTTGCTGGCGGAGGTGGGGACGTATCTGGCGGAGGCGGCGAAGCGGTTGAAGAATCCGCGGCAGGAGTGCTACCTGACGCTGCATGGACTGCCGTTGAGCTTCGAGAAGTTTACCTGGCCGTTCCATGCTTCGACGTCGGGGGCGGATACGTTTCTGGTGCATGGCGAGGTGCGGCTGGAGGATGGCGAGGCGAGTGAGGTGCGTGGCTCGCTCCACGCAAAGATCGCTGCGTCGATGACGGTGACGTTTGCGGAGATCGTGAAGGCTCCGGAGCAGCCGTTTGCCGAAGGATTTATTTATAACGCTGTGCGGAAGACGATGGACCAGGGGCAACTGGAGCTGGTGAAGAGCGGCAACCGGCAACCGGTTCCGGTAACGACGCGGTTTTATAGCCCGTGGAAGAAGCGGTTCAGTTTCAATGACACGACGGAGGGGCAGCGGCAAGAGTATCTGGCGGCGAAGGTGTTCTGGCTGTCGGGGGTGTTGGGTGGAGGGCAACCGGTTTGGGTGCTGGATCCGAGGGATGCGCAGTATCTGAATACGACGGTGGAGGAGTTGAAGAAGAGTGTGGCGGCGCTGGCGGGGGAGGGTGTGGTGCACCTGGCGGCAGATACGGAGTATGCCACGCCGACGGAGGCTCTGATGGGGCATCGGGCGCAGTATGTGGCGGAGGTGGCGGCGGCGCTGGCGTTCATCAAGCCGACGTTTAATGAAGAGATGCGCGGCGGGCATACGAATATGTAGGTTAGCGGGGCCGGCGAGGTTAAAAGACGAAATTTGCCAGTAATTAATGGGTCCAATTGGCCTTCAGGTGCGTCTATTGGCTTGGAAGGAAAGAGGACATCATGAAGAAGCTAACTCGAATTGCGACACCACTGATTGCAGTGGCACTTATGAGCGGTACGCTACTTTTTGCGCACGCGCAGAATCAACAAGCACCCACGACTGAAAGCCAGAGCTGGAATACACCTCCTCCCGGTACGGAACAGGCACAGTCTGCCTATCGGGATGGTGTGCAATCTGCGCTGGCGGACAAGCTGGCAAATCGGAAGGTCGATGCTACAACGTCCAATCGGTACGTTCATCCTCCGGTGAAGAAACAGTCTCGTGATGAGTACCGCGCGAACTTCGTAGCTGGATACAGTGCTGCGGTAAAGCATAGCTCTGGCGAGTAAGTGGCCTAGGCTTCACTCTGATCAGTGCTAAAACTCGATACGTGAGAAAAGGCTCCGATATGGAGCCTTTTTCTGCGTTTCGATTGAGAGATTTTTAGAGTGCGGGTTGGGTGGTGAATGTGGAGCGGGGGATGGCGGCTCCGCAGTGATTGCAGAAGACGGCTGTTGGGTCGACGAGGTTTCCGCATGCGTCGCAGCGTTGGGTGGTGGGTGTGGTTGCGACCTGTTGCCCATCAGCGCCGAGGATCCGGCTGGAGATGTACATAGCCTGCATGGCGTTGTACTGGCGGACGCGGCCGGGCATGAAGAAGCACTCGATGAAGCCGAGAATGGCAGTGATGCCGGTCCAGAAGAAGAGGAGGTAAAGGATGCCGAGGCCGTCGCGGCGGAGATAGAAGTGGTGGAGGCCGAAGCAGCCGAGGAAGAGAGCTAAGATGACGCCGACGACTTCGTCCTTGCGGGCGCGTTCGTATTCGGCGTAAAACCAGGCTCGCTGCTGGTCGTTCATGTTGGCGGTGTAGATGGGGTCGATGGGGTACATATGGTCGTTCCTCTCGAAGGAATGCACGGGATGATACGCGGAGGGGAGAATGATAGTTCCAATTGATTCTGCGACACATCGGTCAGGGGTTAGTGAGCGACCCGTTTGGTCGCAATTTACAGGGATTGATCCGGTGGCTTAGAGTTTCGAGAAATCGCAGCGCAGCAAGCATCGGCAGGTTGAGGTTGTGAGTCTGATTGAGTGAATGCAACAGGAGGTTGTTATGCAGGCGAATCTTCATAGCGGGCAGTGTGGGCTTTGCAACCACTTTGGCGAGCATCACGCGAAGAGCCAGGTTCTGGTAAGCATTCTTTCGAGCAAGAAAGCGGATGAATCGATGTTGGATGAGTGTGGGCATCCGAAACATGCGGCGCTGCACCTGAAGGTGACGCCGATCAGTGGATGTGATGGGTTCGTGCCTGCGGCACAAGCTTAGGACTAGCGGCGGTTCATGCCAAGAAGGCTAAGGAAGAAGCTGCCGAAGATGGCTTCTACTCCGAGCATGAAGCAGGTGGCGGAAGGAAGCGTGAGGCGAAGCATGCGTTGGGGGGACAGATCGCCGAAGCCGGCGCCGTGCCAAATGTGGATTGCGTAGCCGAGGATGCACAGTCCGATCAGTAGAAGTATGCCGCCGAAGATGAGCCCTACTTCAAGATTGATGTAGTTGAAGATGCGCTCGAATTTCGGATTGGGGGGCAGGAATCCCTCTTGTGTGCCGAAGACGCGAGCGCTGACTGCGAAGACGGAGATGTGAGCTCCGATGAGAACGAGACCGAGCGAGTAGGTTAGGGTGTCGACGTCGAAGGTCCAGCGGCCGACGGTTTGCGGGCCCGGGATTAGCCAGAGCGAGAGGATGACGCCGATGAAAAATGTGATGACGCCGGGATAGAGGAAGAGCCAACGTGGGCTGAAGAGGAGAAGGAAGCGGAGGTGACGCCAGCCGTCGCGCCAGGTGCGGAGGTGCGGAGGGCGGCTGCGGCCGTCGGGCGAGAGGGTGGCGGGGACTTCGGCGAGGCGGAGGTTGGCGAGGGCGGATTTGACGACCATCTCGCTGGCGAATTCCATGCCGGTGGTGCGGAGGTTGAGGCCGAGGATGGCGTCGCGGCGCATGGCGCGGATGCCGCAGTGGAAGTCGCGGACGGGGATTCCGAAGAAGAGGCGGCCGATGAAGCTGAGAACGGGGTTGCCGAGGTATCTATGCAGAGGGGGCATGGCTCCGGGTTTGATTTCGCCGCTGAAGCGGTTGCCCATGACGAGGTCGTTGCCGGCTTCGAGCTTGGTGAGGAAGCGAGGGAGCTGGCCGAAGTCGTAGCTGGCGTCGGCGTCGGCCATGAGGATGTACTTTCCATCCGCGGCTTCGATACCGGCCATGAGTGCTGCGCCATATCCGCGGACGGGGACGGGGACGACGCGAGCGCCTTCGTCGGTGGCGATCTGCTGGGAGCCGTCGGTG
Organism: uncultured Acidobacteriaceae bacterium; assembly: GCA_963791735.1. Lineage (GTDB taxonomy): Bacteria > Acidobacteriota > Terriglobia > Terriglobales > Acidobacteriaceae > Edaphobacter. The sequence continues at coordinate 1,364,124 of CAWBTR010000001.1, forward strand.
CTGCCGTTGTCGGCGACGAGGACCTCGCCGGAGATGTTGTTGTCGCGAAGAGCGGCGACGGCCTGACGAACGCAAAAAGCGAGCGTCTCTGCTTCGTTAAGGCAGGGCATAAGGATGGTGACGGTGAGCTCGCTCATTAATTGAATGCTACCAAAGTGGTTTTGTTGTATTTCGCGAGATCCGTTTGCCGGATTAGGGTTGAGTGTTTTGTGTGACGTTGGCGGGCAGGTTGAGGGGAAGCGCGTAATAGGGGGTTCCTCCGAGTTGGCGCCAGCCGGCGGAGACGGGAGTTGTGCCGGTCATGAGGCCGGGCTCGAAGTAGCCGATGAGAACTTTGGCGCCTTCTCGGCGAACGACATCGTAGGCCTGGTCGCGATTGGGCATGGTGGCGAGGAAGGAATAAACGGGGAACTCAGCGGGCTTGAAGATTTCGGTGAGGACGCGGACACCGGCGAGCCTTGCCCAGTAGTGGGTGTCGAGACAAGCCATGTCTCCGATGCAGGCGACGGTGTCGCCGGGACCGACGCCGAGGTCGTTCAGCGCGTGCGCAGCGCGGTAGACGTTGCTGTCGTACCATCCGCCGGGATATTTGATGGTGATCAGGTTGCGGCGCATCTCGCCGACCATCCGTGCGGATTCGCCGATGGTCAGGAGAGCGAGTAGAAGGACTGCGGCTGAAGCGGCGGAGCGAGTTGCGTTGCTCTGAAGGGCTGAACTCTGGGAGGCAGCGGAGAGGCGCATTGCGGCGAAGAGAGGAAGAAGAAGGATGAGGAACGCTGCGCTGAGGTAGCGGTCCTCGACGTTGACGATGGCATAGATGCCGAGGACGGCGATGGCTAACAGGACAGGCACGAGCCAGAAGGCGTTGGAGGTAGGCCGCCAGCCGGGATGCAGGCGCGAGCGGATATGCAGGCGCGCGCCGGCGAAGAGGAGCAGGACTATGAGGATCCAGGGCTCTGGATGGTTGCACATGTAGCGGAGGATGCGCATGATGCATTGGCCGATGACGATGATCTCGAGGTGGGGATCCATGTGGGGCTTGATGCGCTCGTTGAAGAAGGAGGCATCGAACCAGTCGGGGTAGGTGCCGTAGGGGAGCTGTTTGTAGCTGAAGATGGGTGGGCACTTGAGGAGCTGCTTGTCGGGGTGGATGAGGTGGACCTCGGCGGCGCCGAAGAGGGACGGCTCGTCCTGTTGGAGGTGCATCTTCTCTGTTCCGGAGACGAACCAGACGTAGTTGAGGTTGCCGGAGTCGCCGAAGTCGAAGCGGCCCTTCTGTTTGGAGAGCGCCGCGATGTAGGGGCCGGCGACGATGGAGAAGCAGGCGAAGACGAGGAGAGCGGCGGCGATGATGCGAGCGATGGATTGCCGCTGCCAGAAGAAACGGAAGGCTACAAGCGCCATGATGCAGAGGAGGGTGAAGATGAAGGCGAAGGATTTCGTGAGATAGGCGAGGCCGAGCGCGAGACCCATGAGAGCGGCGTAACGGAGATGGCAGGTGGCTAGATGTTTCAGGAGAGCGGCGAGGGCGAAGAGAAGAAATGCCAGGAGGAGAGCGTCGGGGCGGACCTTGCCCATGCTGAGTTCGCGCTGGGAGGAGATGACGAGGATGGCGATGCCGAGGTAACGGAGGGTGTAGCGGTCGAGAACGAATGGGAGTGGGTTCGTTGTCGCGGTGACTGTTTCACGGAGCTCGCGGAGCTGGATGAGGGCGTCGGTGAAGGCTACGACGGCTAACATCTCCAGGAGGAAGATGGCGAAGTTGACCAGGTAATAGACGTGGAGTTCGGTGTAGCGGGTGGGGTGGAAGAAGATGTGGCCGATGGAGAGTGCGGCTGGGTAGAGCGGGTTCCAATAGCCGTTGATGACGCCGGCCCATTGGTGGGAGCGCATGAGGTCGCCGATGTCCATGTAGGCGACGGCGTCGCCGTCGATCTGGTAGGAGTCGTAGAGGGCGTAGCCGAAGGTGACGAGAGCGGCGAGGAAGCAGTAGAGCGGCCAGAGAAGGCGCAGCCAGTAGGGGAGTCTGTTGGGCTCCGGCGAGTTGACGGTCATGAGGCGGGGAGTTCCTCCGATATGTTTTGTACCATCATCGCAGATGAGGTAGAGATGGAGATCGATTTTGCAGGAGGAAGCGGCAAGAGCAAGGCAATTGCAGATCCCTCCCCTGCGCTTGAGGTGCCATTTTGAATGGCTACGTCGGACTACCGGTTCGGCCGCGAACCGAGGATGAGGATTTCGACAAGCCGCTTCGCGCTCTGGGGCCAGTCAGGCTCGGAGGCCACGTTCGAGACGCCAATCAGCGCGCGCAGCAGATCGAGTGGATCGAGATCTGTGCGTATGTCGCCGCTCTTGATGGCGCGCTTTACGAGCGTGTGAATCGCTCCCTTGACCTGCGCGCTGGTTGACTCAAACAGCTTAGAAGGCCCTCCGACGACGGTGTTCAAGGCAGGGGCGATGATCTTCTTGGCCGCAATGTAGTCCACGAAGAGCAACATCCAGGCACGCAGCGCTTCGATGGGAGGCATGGTCTCAGCAAATCTCCGTTCTGCGGCAGCGAGTTTTTCGACCTCGGTGCGATAGACCGCTTCGAGCAGCGCGTCGCGCGTGGGAAAGTGACGGTACAAGGTGCCGGCGCCGACGCCAGCTTGCTTCGCGACGTCGTCCAGGTTGATTTCGCCGTTCGACCGAGTAAATGCATCTTTCGCCACCTCGAGGATGCGCTCACGGTTTCGCTGCGCGTCTGCTCGCGGCTTTCGCGGGACGGGTTTGGAACGTTTTGTTGTCATTTCAAAAATTTTGCAACCGGAGACTGTCTCCGATTATCTACTACTTCCGGAGACATCCTCCGTTTTATTTGGAACAGCATCGACTCGTCAATTGTTGCGTAGGCACGTAGCCTTGGACGGGCCAAATCGAAGGAGAACATCATGGCAAATACAGTGGCAAACGCATTTGGAGCGACCTCAACGACCGATGAGGTTCTCTCGGGAGTGAATCTGAAGGGCAAACGAATTCTGGTGACCGGTGTTTCGGCCGGGCTTGGTGTGGAGACGGCGCGATCGCTGGCAGCGCATGGCTCCTATGTCGTTGGCGCGGCACGCGATCTTGCGAAAGCCGAGGCCGCAACCGAGCAGGTCCGCAAGGACGCCGCGGCAAACGGCGGAGGGTTCGAGCTGATTGAGCTTGATCTTGGAAGCCTGAAGAGCGTGCGCGCTGCCGCAGACAAACTTCTCGCAATGGGGAAGCCGTTCGATATCGTCATCGCCAACGCAGGCGTGATGGCCACACCGTTCGGTCATACAGCTGACGGCTTCGAGACGCAGTTCGGAACCAACCATTTGGGCCACTTCGTCTTCGTCAACCGCACTGCGCCGCTCATTCGCGAAGGCGGCAGGCTCGTGAATCTGTCTTCTGCTGGACATCGGTACTCCAACGTCGACCTGAACGACCCGAACTTCGAGCGCACGGCCTACGAACCCTTCGTCGCCTACGGCCGTTCGAAGACGGCGAATATTCTCTTCGCGGTCGAATTCGACAAGCGCCATCGCGGCCGTGGCGTGCGCGCCGCAGCCGTGCATCCTGGGGGCATCCAGACCGAACTCGGCCGGTACGCTGACCCCGGCCGAATCGAAAAAGTGATAGCGCAGATCAACGAGCAGCTCGCGGCCGAAGGCAGAGGCCCCTTTCAGTGGAAGACCATCCCGCAAGGATCCGCAACCTCCGTGTGGGCCGCGGTCGTCGCTCCATCCGATGAGGTCGGAGGCCAGTACTGCGAAAACTGCCACGTCGGAAAGATTGTCGCTGAAGATGAACCCATCAGCGTCATCAGCGAAGGCGTACGCGCCTACGCGCTCAACCCCGCGAACGTCGAGGCGTTGTGGAAGAAGAGTGAGGAGATGGTGGGAGAGACCTTCTAGACGCTTCTATTCGCCTGGGCCGCAAACAGGAAGGCCGCGATTGCTCGCGGCCTCTTGTGTTGAATGTCTTGCATTACATGTCTTTGACACCGTCGACGAAGGCCTTGAGCTTGCGGCTGCGGCTTGGGTGACGGAGCTTGCGGAGAGCCTTGGCTTCGATCTGGCGGATGCGCTCGCGAGTGACCTGGAAGGACTGACCGACCTCTTCGAGGGTGTGTTCGCTACCGTCTTCGAGGCCGAAACGCATCTTGATGACTCGCTCTTCGCGCGGAGTCAGGGTGCGGAGGACCTGCGAGGTGTACTCCTTGAGGTTGACGCTGATGACGGCGTCCGCCGGGGAGACGGCCATGCGGTCTTCGATGAAGTCGCCGAGGTGCGAGTCTTCCTCTTCTCCGATGGGAGTTTCGAGGGAGATGGGCTCCTGGGCGATCTTGAGGACTTTGCGGACCTTCGCGACCGGGATGTCCATGCGCTTGGCGATTTCTTCTGACGAGGCTTCGCGGCCAAGCTCCTGCACGAGCTGACGGCTGGTGCGGATGAGCTTGTTGATGGTCTCGATCATGTGGACCGGGATGCGGATGGTGCGGGCCTGGTCGGCGATGGCGCGGGTGATGGCTTGACGGATCCACCACGTGGCGTAGGTCGAGAATTTGTAACCGCGACGGTACTCGAACTTGTCGACGGCCTTCATGAGACCGATGTTGCCCTCCTGAATGAGGTCGAGGAACTGGAGACCGCGGTTGGTGTACTTCTTCGCGATGGAGACGACGAGGCGAAGGTTGGCCTCGATGAGCTCGCGCTTGGCGCGCTCGGCGTCCATGTCACCCTGGATCATCTCGCGCTGCGTGCGCTTGAGATCTGTGATCGAGATGCCGGCGTCGACTTCAACGCGCTCGAGGTCGGTGCGGCAGTTTTTCTGCTGACGCTTGTACTCCTTGCGGAGTTCTTCGGACTTTGAGTTCTCGAATTTGGCTTCGAGAGTTTTGATCTGGCGCTCGAGGGTGCGCATGGCATCGACAGTCTTGTTGACCTTGTCGAGCAGGCGCTTCTTCTCGCCGTTGGTGTACTTCAGCTCGCGAACGATGCGATTGATGTAGACGTGCTCACGGCCGATGAGCCAGCGAGTCTTGCGAACGTCCTTTGCTTTCGCCTTGGCGTCTTTGCCGTGCGGTGTGGCGAGTTTTTCTTCGAGTGCGTGGATTTTCTTCTGGTGCTTGAGGATGACGTCGATGCGGCTGGCGGTGGCGCGAACGCGGGCCTGCAGGATCTCTTCGGTGAGCTCTTCTTCGTCGAAGGTAACGACTTCCTTGATGTTGCGGACGCCGCGGCGCAGGTCTTCTCCGAGGCCGACGATCTCGCGAATGACGATGGGCGAGCGTGAGATGGCCTTCATGACGCGGAGCTGTCCGCGCTCAATGCGCTTCGCGATTTCGACTTCGCCCTCGCGAGTGAGCAGGGGAACGGTGCCCATTTCGCGGAGATACATGCGGACGGGGTCGTTGGTTTTTTCGAGGGTTCCGGGCGAGAGGTCGAGTTCTACGTCGTCGGACTCTTCGCCGGCTTCGGGCTCGTACTTTTCGCGGTCGCCTGCGAATTTGGATTCGCCGGAGAGGACATCGATGCCCTGGGTGTTGATGGTGGTGAGAAGGTCATCGAGATCGTCGGGGGTGGTGATGTCACCGGGCAGGAGGTCGTTGACCTCGCCGTAGGTGAGATAGCCCTTTTCTTTCCCTGTGTCGATGAGCTTGTCTATGTCGTCTTCGTACTTATCAATTTCTTCAGCCACGGCTGTGCGCACTCCTGCGAAAGATTCAGATGATTGGGATGCCGCTAATTTAGTGCACGGTCTTCAAAGCGGAAAAATCCCGGGGTTGTTGCGTAATGGGCAGGGAGCAGATTGCGGTTAAGACCGCGTTGGCAAGCCCGGTGACCTCAAAGGGTCTGGGCATTCGAAGGCACACGTCCCCAGCGAATCACAGAATACCACATTCTTTAGACGTTCTGCCGGGAGAAAAAGATTCTGGAATGCTGTATTTCCCGGGATTGGCTTCAGGGAATGGTCCGACTGGAATCGATCAGCTTTCGAAGCCGGGTTTGGATCGTCGGATCCGGGCCAGGAGGACGGCGGGCTGCAGGGATTGGGGGTATTGAAGCAGGCTGGAGAGGAAATCAGGCAGGTTGTCGTGGGCGATGCGGAGGCATGCGGGGACGACGTAGAGGTTCATGACGGCTTCGGAGATGAGGAGCGATGCGGCGGCACCGTAGAGGCCCCAGGCGCGGGCGAAGAAATAGCAGAGGATGCAGCTGAGACTGGTTCCGAAGATGTAATAGGTGGCGAGTCGCTGGTGCTGGTTGGTGGAGGTCATGAGGGTGGCGCTGGTAGACCAGAGCGCGTAGAAGACTACGACCAGAAGCAGGATGGAGAGCAAAGGCCGACTGGGCGGGACGTGGCCGGAGGTCCAGTGGGTGAGAAACCAGGGGCCGACGGTCATCATGGCGAGGACGATGACGCCTGCGACGAGGAGAGCGAGCTGGCAAGCGCGGCGGAGCAGGGTACGGGTGAGCTCATAGTTGCTTGCGCCATATGCGATGGACATCTCGGGTTCGAAGGTGCTGTTGACCATCTGGACCATTTGCAGAGCGAAGCGGGAGACGGTGCGGGCGACGCTGAAGACGACGACGGCTACGGGGCCCAGAGCGTAGCCGACGGCAAGCAAACTTCCGGAAAGACTGAGGGCGTTGCCGAGGGGGAAGCCCATGTAGGCGATGGCGGCGGGGGCGAGACGGCGGATTTCAGAGAAGCTGGCGTGGCTCCATCCGAATTTGATCCAGGGAATGTCGTGACGGACGAAGATGCATAGGAAGATGGTGCAGGCGATGTTGGATGCAGCGAAGACGAGGGCAGTGACACGGGCTCCGCAGCCGAGGGATACGGCGACGATGGTGCTGGCAAAGGCCGCGAGAGACAGGAGAGTCTTGAGGAAGGAGCCGAAGGGGTAGCGACCGATGCAGCGGTAGGCGGATTGAAGGAGCTGCTCAAGCTGGCCGAAGAGGACTGAGACGCCGAGGTAGAAGATGATCCACTTGGTGTCGATTTCGCTGATGTGGGTGATCTTGAGCAGGCGCGCGGCTGGAAGGTAGTAGAGCGCGCCGCTGAGAAGCAGAATAGACACCGCGCAGACGATGGAGATAAGCCACCAGCAGCTTTGGAAGACGCGCAAGGCGTTTTCGCGGTCGTTGCGAGCGACCATCATGGTCATCTCGTTGCCGGCGACGCTGCCGAAGCCGGCGTTGGTAAAGCTCAGATAGCTGGGGATGGAGCTGAGGATCATCCACTCGCCGTAGAGAGGGGTGATCCAGAAGTGGAGGAAGACGGGGACCTGGATGAGCTGGATGACGACGGAGGATATTCTGCTGATCCAACTGGAGAGGAAGCCGAGGAGCAGCCGACGCTTTGTGGAGCCATCCATACTCATGTTGAGGAGTTTTCCATGGTGCTGGGGCAAGTCTAATGGGTGGCTGGGGAGTGTGCCTAACGGGCCTGTGCAATGGTTGAGGGTGGGATTAGTGTTCGCGGAGTTTGCGGTCGATTTGAAGTTTTTCGGTGGTGAGTTTGTGCAACATCTCCTGGTCGCCGCGGCGGTCGGCTTCGGCGATGAGGGTTCGGAGTTCGCGCTGACGGCGTTCGAGTTGACGGTGGGCGAGGGTGTGGAGGGCGTTTTCGACCTGCTCGGTCATCGATTGAGAGCCGGATTGTGCGATTTGACGACGATCCGTCGTCGGCGTGTTGGAGCGCGAGGGCGAGGAGGACGCGGCTTTGCTGGTCGGGTGCGGCGTCGAGGGGGTTGGGTGGGGCGGGGGCGTTGGAGAGAGTTTCGAGGAGCGCGGCGGAGGGGAGGCTTTCGTACCACTCGGGGTGTTGGGAGAGCTGGTCGGCGGCGAGGGTACGGGCGGGATCGTGCTCGGGAAGAACGAGGGCGCGGAGGAGGACGCGTTCGGTTTCGCTGGCGGGGTCGTGGGCGTGAGCGTGGATGCTTTCGATGCGCTGGGCGGCGGCCTGTTTAAGCTCCTGGCGGAGGATGGCGGAGTCGATGCCGAGTTTCTGTGCGGCGTCGGCGGCGAACTCGTCGCGTTGGATGCGGTTGGGCATGCGGCGGATGTGAGGGAGGAGGAAGTTGAGGGCTTTGACCTTGGCGTCTGCAGTGCGGCCGGGGAACTGGTCGCGGGCGTGGTCGATGAGGTAGTCGGAGTGACGTTTTGCGTTGCGGAGCGCGGCCATGTAGGACTGGACGCCTTGTTCGCGGATGAAACGGTCGGGGTCGAGACCGCCTTCGAGGGTGACGATCTTTACTTCGAAGTCCTCTTCGGTGAGGAGGGCGATGGATTTCTCTGTTGCGGCGATGCCTGCGGTGTCGGGGTCGAAGTTGACGATGACGCGCTTGGCAAAGCGGCTGAGGAGTCTGATCTGCATCTCGGTGAAGGCGGTGCCGGAGGTGGCGATAACGTTTTTAATTCCGGCCATGTAGACGGAGATGCAGTCCATCTGGCCTTCGACGAGGAGGGCGAAGCCGAGGGTGCGGATGTCGGCTTTCGCCTTGTCGAGGTTGAAAAGGATTTGGCCTTTGCTATAGAGGGCGGTCTCGGGAGAGTTGAGATATTTCGCGATGTCGCGGCCCTTTTCGTCCTGGGCGTCGAGGGCGCGGCCGGTGAAGGCGATGGTCTTGCCCTGTTCGTTGGCGATGGGGAAGGTGATGCGTTTGCGGAAGCGGGCGTAGAGCTGGCCCTGGCCTCCGTCGGGCTGCTCTTTGGAGCTGAAGAGGCCGCTGGCGCGGAGGACGGCGTCCGGGAAGTGTTTCGCCAGCTGCTCGCGCATGTGGTTGAAGTCGTCGGGGGCGTAGCCGATGCGGAATTTGGCGATCGTGTCGGGGGTGACGCCGCGTCCGGTCAGGTATTCGCGGGCGCGTGCGGCCTCGGGACCTTTGAGGGCGGCTTCGAAGTATTGCGTGGCGGCTTCGTGGATGTCGATGAGTTGGCGGCGGAGGCCGGCTTCGCGGGCTTCTTCGGGAGAGCTGAACTCGCGCTTGGGGAGGGGGATGCCGCACTTGGTGGCGACGACGCGGATGGCCTCGGGGAAGCTGATGTTTTCCATCTTCATGACGAAGGTGAAGACGTCGCCCTTTTCGTGGCAGCCGAAGCAGTAGAAGTAGCCGTGGGTGGCGTTGACGGAGAAGGAGCCGGTTTTTTCTTTGTGGAAGGGGCAGAGGCCGGTGTAGTTCTGGGCTCCGGATTTGCGCAGCTTGATGTAGTCGCCGATGATGCGGACGATGTCGGCCTGGTCGCTTTACGAGTTGGGCGAAGTTATCGGACATGCAAGATGGGCTTTTGTTCAGACGGGATGGTTGTACGGAATCGCGAAGTTGTTGAACACGGGAGGAATTTTGGCTGGTTTCTTTCCTTTGATTTAACGGGAGAGTCGTCATGTCCGCTGCCATGAGTTCGAGTTTAGACTGTGTGGGGAAAAGGTGATTGGGTTTCGGCGCAAGGGAGAAGATTCAAAGGTAGCGTCTGTGCGAAGAAATACCGATTTGTATACAACGCTTTCCGGCTTGCTGTATAAATTTGCTACCAGCCGAAATTTGAGGAAGCAGGAGGCGTAGTGTGGGCCTTTGTCTCTCCCCGTTTTCTGCGCAAACCACCTTTGGGGAGATTGATCGAATGCGGACATTGAAGCGAATGGGTTTTGCAGCCTGCGGATGGATGATTGCAACCGGCGCCATCTGCTGCACGAGCGCTCTTGCCGCTACTGTGCCTGTGGCTCCTGCTACTCCTGCGGCCGGTGAGCGCCAGATGCCTCGCTTGATCGAGCAGTTTGCTGCGGACCGGATGAGCCTTAGCCGCATCTATCCGGTTGCGATCGCGCCGGCGCGAATGGAACGGTTCCAGAAGTTTTATGACGACGAGCTGGCGATGTTGGCGGCGATGAACTTCAGCAAGCTGTCTGAAGACGACCAGATCGACTACCTGTTGTTGAAGAACCGCCTGACCGCAGACCTGCATCAGCTTGCCATCCAGAGGAAACAGGTGGAGGAGATGCAGCCGCTGCTGCCCTTCGCCGGGACCATTGAAGATTTTCTGGACCGCAAACGCGAGATGAAGCGTCCTGACGCCGAGAAGGATGCCGCCGCGCTGACGGAGATGGTAAAGCAGATAACGGCGCGGCAGAAACAACTCGATCCGAAGCCGCGTGGAGGACAGGCCGCGGACTCCAGTGAGAAGCCTAAGGTCAATCCCGTTGTTGCAAACCGCGCTGCGCTTGCGACGATGCAGCTTAGCGCTGCTCTGAAGGACTGGTTTGGGCAGTACAACGGTTATGACCCGGAGTTTACGTGGTGGGTCGACCAGCCTTACAAAGACGCTGACAAGGCGCTGACGAGCTACAACGCTTTCTTGAAGGAGAAGCTGATCGGCATTGCTCCTGATGACAAGACGACGATTATCGGCGACCCGGTTGGCCGCGAGGCGTTGATGAACGAGCTTGCCGACGACATGATTCCTTATACGCCGGAGGAACTGATTGCGATTGCGCAGACCGAATACGACTGGTGCATGCGCGAGATGCTAAAGGCATCGCATGAGATGGGCTTTGGCGATGACTGGCATGCCGCCGTGGAGAAGGTGAAGCAGACGCATGTACCGCCAGGCGAGCAGCCTGAGGTGATTCGCAAACTGGTGTTGGAGGGCAGCGATTTTGTCGAAAAGAACAACCTGGTGACGGTGCCACCGCTGGCCGATGAGACGTGGTACATGATCATGATGACGCCGCAGCGCCAGCTGGTGAATCCGTTCTTTACCGGCGGCAACGAGCTGAGCGTGTCTTATCCAACGGACACGATGACCTACGAGCAGCGTGAGATGAGTATGCGCGGGAACAGCACTCCGTTATCGCACGCGACGGCGTTTCACGAGATGATCCCGGGACATTTTCTGCAGTTTTATATGGGCGCGCGTTACAACCCTTACCGCCGGACGTTCTCGACGCCCTTCTGGCATGAAGGGAATGCCTTCTGGTGGGAGATGCTGTTGTGGGACAAGGGGTATAACAAGACCCCGGAGGAGCGTGTAGGAGCGCTGGTGTGGCGGATGCACCGCTCGGCACGGGTGATCTTTACGATGAACTTTCATCTGGGCAAGTGGACGCCGCAGCAGTGTGTGCAGTCGCTGATCGACAACGTCGGCTTTGAGCCGGACAATGCGGCGGGCGAGGTGCGGCGGTCGTTTGATGGTTCAGTGGGACCGCTTTATCAGATCGCTTACCTGATGGGGGCGCTGCAGTTCCGAGCGATGCACAAGGAACTGGTGGACTCGAAGAAGATGACCGACCGCGAATTCGCTGATGCAGTGCTGCATGAGAACTCGATGCCGATCGAGATGCTGCGTGCGGATTTGGAGCGACAGAAGCTTACGAGCGACTTTAAGACCAGCTGGAAGTTTTATGGTGAGCATCCTACGCATCCGTAGCTCGTGTTGGTGATGCGAAGAGATTCGTTATCGCAGACTGCAAGGAGTGATGTATGACGCGCAACATCAGACTCTGGTGTAAGGTCGCCGTGGTGGCCGTGGTGTTTTCCGGTGTGGGGAAGGCGCAGGTGACGAAGGCCGACTACGCTCGCGCCGCAGGGTTGACGGCGAAGTATCGCGAGCTGACAGAGAATGTTGCCGATATGCCGACCTGGATTGAAGGAGAGGAGGCAATGGTATACAGCAGAACCGTGCCCGGTGGGCATGAGTTTGTGATCGCCGATGCAAACGGTGCAGCGAAACAGCCGGCGTTTGATCATGCCCGGCTTGCTGCTGCGCTGAACAGTGCGGCGCATACCGAGTTCAAGGCACAGACGCTTCCGTTTACTCGCGTGCAACTTGTCGATCACCGTTCGGCGGTGGAGTTTATGGCGGAGCAACAGCGGTGGAGGTGCGATCTGCAGAGTTACAAATGCACACAGCCAATGAACGGCGAAGGACGTGGGTTGCGTGATGATCACAGCATTGAACCGTCTGAGCTGAATAGTCTCCAGCGATCGAGAACGTCGCCGGACAAGAGGTGGGAGGCTTTGGTCGAGAACTACAACGTGGTGGTTCGATCGCCGGACCGCAAGCAGCGATTTGTGCTGAGCACGGATGGCTCGGAGGACAATCACTATGTGTTGAACTCGATTTGTGTGGTCGCCGGATTCGACTCGCCTGGTGGCGTATCGGGTGCGGCCTGGTTACAAGCGCATGGTGCACTACATCGAGTCGTCGCCGGCGACGCAGTTGCAGCCGATCTACTCGGAGGTGGAGTACACCAAGCCGGGGGATGTGTTGGATCTGCAGCAGCCAGTGCTGTTCGATATGGAGGCGAAGCGGGAGATACCGGTAAGCAACGAGCTGTTCCCGAATCCTTACGACCTGTCGCGTGCGGTTTGGTGGAAGGATGGGCGCGGGTTCACGTTTGAATACAACCAGCGGGGTCATCAGGTTTATCGCGTGATTGAGGTGGATGGTAAGACGGGAGTGGCGCGCACGCTGATCGACGAGCAGAGCAAGACTTTTGTCGATTACAGGCCGCTGATCATGAGCCAGACGGATACTGGCAAGAAGTATCGCTATGACGTGGGGGACGGCAAGGAGATTATCTGGGCGTCGGAGCGTGATGGGTGGGAGCATCTCTATCTGGTTGACGGGGCGACGGGGCGGTTCAAACAGCAGATCACCAAAGGCGAGTGGGTGGTACGTGCGGTGAACCGTGTCGATGAACAGACGCGGCAGATATGGTTTGAGGCAAGTGGTATGAACCCCGGCGAGGACCCTTATTTTGTGCATGCGTATCGGATCAACTTCGACGGTACGGGGTTGACGCCGCTGACTGAGGGTGCGGGGAATCATCATGTGGAGTTTTCCGGCGATGGAAAGTATTACGTCGATCTGGTGAGCACGATCGATACGGCACCGGTGCTGACGCTCTACCGCACCGAGGGAAATACGAAGGTCGTTGAACTGGAGCGTGGCAACATCGACAAGCTGAAGGCTGCAGGATGGCATGCTCCGGAGCCGTTCGTGGCCAAGGGACGCGACGGGAAGACGGAGATATGGGGCGTCGTGTGGAAGCCCGTGAACTTCGATGCGAAGAAGAAGTATCCGGTGGTGGAAGACATCTATGCGGGACCGCAGGGTTCGTTTGTGCCGAAGACCTTCAGCACGCGGGCGGAAGCCCTGACGGAGCTTGGTTTCGTGGTGGTACAGATTGACGGGATGGGCACGAACAACCGCTCGAAGGCGTTTCACGACGTGGCGTGGCATAACTTGAAGGACGCAGGCTTTCCTGATCGGATTGCGTGGCACAAGGCCTATGCCGCACAGCATCCGTGGTACGACATTACACGCGTAGGGATCTTCGGCACGTCGGCTGGAGGGCAGAGTTCGATGGGTGCGTTGCTGTTCTATCCGGAGTTCTATAAGGTCGCGGTTTCAAATAGTGGCTGCCATGACAACCGGATGGACAAGATCTGGTGGAACGAGCAGTGGATGGGCTGGCCGATTGGGCCGCAATATTCGGAGTCGTCGAACGTGGATAATGCGTGGCGACTCCAAGGCAAGCTAATGCTTGTGGTGGGGGAGATGGACAAGAACGTCGATCCTTCGTCAACTTTCCAAGTGGCTGACCGGCTGGAGAAGGCGAATAAGTCGTTCGATCTGCTATATGTGCCGGGAGGTGGTCACGGAGCGGGTGGGGCGTACGGCCAGCGGAAGCTGCAGGACTTTTTCGTGCACAATTTGCTGGGGCAGGAGACTCCGGCGTGGAATGAGGAGCCGGCGAAATCCGAAGCTGCGGGCGATGGGAATAAGTAGAGGCTAAGATGCCTAATCTACCGCCGATTTCTTTCCCCAGTTGAAGCGTCTGCCAAGGATCCCTTTTATGATGAGGTGATCGGTTGCAGCGGTGGGACCTACCCCAACGCCAAAGTTGATCTCCCACACCGGCGAGACGTTCAGGTCTGTGACGACGAAGAGTTGCTGCTGTTGCTCGTGCAGGTTATCGAAGTCGAAGAGACGCCCGTAGTCTGCGTAGTACTCAAAGCCGCCGCTGATCTTCGGGGTGAAGTCGTAACTTAGCTTGGCGGCCGGCGAAAAGCCTAACCCCTGTTTGACGTCCGGTCCATGAAAGGTGCGCTCAAGAGCCGGGTTGACGGCGAAGTACCAACGGCCGATGGTCTTATCGATGATGGGCCGGATCTCCCACGTCCAGGTGTCGAGCGAGTAGGCGGCCCTTTGATAACCGATCTCAGTCGAGAGACTGAGTCCAACGGGGAGATGCCAGCTCTCCGGCGCCCGGACCCGCGGGCGAATGTGGTCTCCGACCCATTGGACTCCGTGTCCGTCCTGTTCGCTGGTGAAGACATAGAAGCCGATCTCTGACCAGTCGGTGATCCCTTGCGTCAGTTCAAGGGTCTCGTGCTCCTGATGATTGGTCGGGTAAACACCGTCGATCACATTGGTTTGTCCGGATACGGTGTAGTTCGAGTGCAACTCGACCATGAGGTTTTTTGGTGGAACGGTGTCCGAACCGTATACCTGAATCTCGTAGTTGCCTTGACCGTAGGTGTCCCGCAGACCTGCGAGCAGGCATCCGGCCACCAGGATAAAGAGGGTAATCGAGCGGGATATTCTCCGGGCCTTGCTAAGATAGCTATGCATACCGAAACACCATCATGAAACCTCGGTCCATGTGATCCTGCTGATGGCAATGAAAGAGTGTTCGTCCCGGGTTTTCTGCTAGAAACTCGACCTCGGCCGTGCTTTTGGCGTGGACGAGTACGACGTCCTTTCTCAAACCACGCAACTCGGGACTGCCGTCTACCTGGCGCACTTCGAAGGTATGCCGGTGCAGATGCATAGGGTGGTCGTCTGCGCTAAGGTTTTTCAGGACGAGCCGGTAGCGTTGCCCCATCTTGAGGATCGGTTCGTCAGTCTGAGGGTACGACTTGCCATTGATCCTCCACAGCTCTTCGTTGCCATGTCCCTGAAACTTTGAATCGAATGCGAGCACGATACGAGTGACCTCTTCTCCGCTCTGGATTGTTTTGTCGGACGACGCGAACTGACGGTAGTCCCAGATGAGATCTTCGGGTTGCGTCCAGACGGGTTTACCTGTCGCTGCCGCATACTCGATCACGATCCCCATTCCTGCAGCTTGTACGTGTTTTCTCACTTCGCCCAGTACCCAGACACCTGGGGCGTTCATTTCGACGATCGCACACACCCTTTCGGCAGGCGCGAGACGCAGCATCTGGACATTTCTGGTCTGCGGCACTGGGTTCCCATCCAGCGCGATAACGTTGAAGGTGTGTCCCGCGAATGCGATCCAGTGGACCTCGGTTGGGCTTGAGTTGAGAACGTGTATCAGGAGCCGATCGCCTTGCTTGACGCGCACTGGATCGCCAGACCCCAGCATCTTGCCGTTGATGGTCGAGACATCGTAGACCGGGTTCATATAGCCGTCATCGCTGGCGACAAGATGGCCACCCCAATCATGGAGTGCAATAAAGAGCTCGCGGTCGTAGTTTCCTGCATTTTCGCGCGGCTCGATCATGAGAAAGCCATGCTGTCCGCCATACTGTGCTTTGCCAAGGTTCTTGCCTGCAAAAGTGTGGGTGTGGAACCAGCGAAATCCTGGCGGATCGGGCTTGAAGGTGTATCGCGCCGTTGCTCCGGGGGCGATCATCGGCGTGCCTTCTTCGATTGCTCCGTCGATCTCCGATGGAAGAAAGAGACCATGCCAGTGGACAACCTCGGGATCGGCTGTGAGGTTGCACACCTCGACCGTTTGTTGCTGCCCCTGGCGCATGCGAAGAACCGGACCCGGAACCTGTCCGTTGTATGCGACCGTGCGGATGTGGTGTTTAGGGGAGGCCTCGAGGGTGTATGGAGCGATTTCCAGCGTGACGTCCGGAGGAGCTGCCGCACCCGGCGCCACGCCCAGTAGGACGGACCCCGCTGCCAGGCCGGAAAGCTGTGCGAAGCGCCGGCGAGTCAACATTGTCGAATGTTCTTGGGTCGCCATAACATCAGTATCTTCGACGCGAGCTGAGTGGTAGACGCGGCACATAGCGGGGGAGATGACAATGTGTTCATTTCGGTGTCATCGAGCGGTGCCGTCAAGCCAGATAACGATTCCAAAGCTTGAAATGTCTTACCATCACTCCATGCAACTCCTGCTCGTTGAGGATGAACTCGAGATCCGGGACTTCCTCGAACAATCCCTTGCCGATGCTGGGTACGAGGTAGACACCGCAAAGGATGGACGCACCGCCGCGAGACTCGCGGCTGGGAAGAAATACGACGTTCTGGTAGTCGACCTCGGTCTTCCAGACCAAGATGGGATTGACTTAATTCTTCAGCTTCGCCGATCTGGCATCAGTAGTCCCGTGTTGATACTTTCAGCCAGAAGATCGGTTGACGACAGAGTCAAGGGTCTCGAACAGGGTGGCGACGATTATCTAACGAAACCCTTTGCGCTCGCCGAGTTGCTCGCAAGGTTGCGCAGTCTGTTGCGGCGGAACCTGGCTGCAACAGAAGATGCCACACGTCTGCGCGTACTAGACTTGGAGTTGGACTTTATCAGGCGCAGAGCCTCCCGTGGTGGTGAGGTTCTGAATCTAAGTCCACAGGAGTTTGTGCTACTGGAATACCTTTGTCGACATGCCGGGCGAGTTGTTACTCGATCCATGCTCCTCGCCGAAGTATGGGGAATGCGCATTCAGCCTGACACCAACGTTGTTGATGTGCATATCTATCGACTGCGCGGCAAAGTCGATACAGAAGGCCGTGAACCGTTGATCAAGACTTTACGAGGTGTTGGTTATGTCCTCAAAGACCGCTAATCCCGTCTTGCACAGCGCTGCGTGGCGTATCTCTCTGTGGGCAACTCTGGCATTTGCTATCGGAACAATGCTGGTTTTTGCGATGCTTCATCGCTTCGTCGCGAACGATATCCAGCGGCGGAGCGATGCGTGGCTTTCCGGAGAGGTAGAGGTACTCGGCGATGTTGCAATGCGAACGCCGAAAGACCGTCTATACGGCCGCGTGGTGAGAGAGGTTGCAGAGCTCGCAAGCAAAGAGGTGCCGAACAAGCTGCGGTCCAATGGCAATGAGAACGATTCGGTCTTCTTTCTTCAGGCCGAGGACAACGGCCCTCTGAAGCTTTGGGTTGGTTCCGGCGACGGGACGGCGAACTTAGCCGCAATTCGAGAAAGTAACATGCTTTCCAATATGCCCTATGACCTGCATGTCAAGGGATTCAATAGTCCCTTTCGGGTGGCGTCGGTGCGCCTGGAGGATGGAAGCCACATCTATCTCGGCTTGTCTGAGCGAGACGAGCTGCGCGTGTTGAAAAATCTCCGTGTGCGGTTCCTCTGGCTTTGGCTGGTTATCGTATTGTTGGGCTTTGCCATCGTCTTCTACGCCACCCGGCGGATGCTCAATCATGTCCGCGAGATCACTGAAGCCGCATCCAGGATTGGGCAATCCGACCTCAGCAGTAGAGTACCGACTAACAAACGTAATGACGAAGTAGGGCATCTGGCGCTAACGCTCAACCGCATGCTGGACCGGATAGAAAGCTCGATGCACCAACTCCACACAATCACCGACTCGCTCGCTCACGATCTTCGAAGCCCGTTGACGGCTATCAGGGGAAAACTCGAAATTGCTCTTTCGGGCGACGTCAGAGTAGAGCAGGGTGAGCCAATCGTCTCTGCCATCGATGAGCTGGACCGGTTAACGGAGTTCCTCAACACCTCGCTCGATGTTGCTGAAGCAAAAGCTGACGCTCTCAGGATCTCGCGTACGGAGGTCGATCTTGACGAACTGCTCCGAGCGATGATCGGCCTTTATGAGCCTTGTATGTCAGAGAAGGGACTTCGAGTGCAACTGCGAAGTGTCGGTTCCCTCAAGGTATTGGCAGACAAGGCCCTTCTTCATCGAGTGGTCGCGAATTTGCTCGATAACGAACTCAAGCACTTGCCCGCTTCATGCACAGTTTCACTCGAACTCAATGCGAGCAAAGAAGTCGCAACCTTAGTCGTAGAGGACGACGGGCCAGGATTCGCCGTAGAGATCGGCCGGCAAATGTTCGAGCAGCGGGTGAAAGGAAGAGATTCGAAAGGCCACGGACTGGGGCTCGCGTTCGTTGAAGCGGTGGTGCGTGCTCACGGCGGAAGCGTGGCCGCTTCAAACCGCCAGCAGGGAGGGGCGTTATTGTCGATTACGTGGCCACTCGCGACAGGAGAGAACGTGGAGACTCCACACTCTTTGACGCTGGTCAATCAATAGGTAGTCTCATGCGATGGCGCCAGGACGTCGCGGGAAACTGGCTTACCCAACACCGAATACATGAGCGAATCGCGGCCAGACTCATCGAAACCGGTTTTATCTGGCGCTGTGCTCGATCGGTTGGTCAGCATCGGAGTCGAGGTCGATCCACGGCGGGAGCGGTATAATTTCGGCGGCTTTTCCACTTGGATGTTGACGGAATACTTCCCGGAAGTTGACCAGTGAACAAGGTAAGACCAGTGAACAAATTAATTGAAAGTCGAACGATTTCTGCTGAAGTAAAAGTTGAAGCCCACAAATTCGGCAATAAGTCATAGACTGCGCGCGGAATCCATCAATAATAAACGCGGCACACTGTGTGTTCTCCACAAACTGCCGCGTCACCGAAAGGACATGCCGTGACATTCTTCGGCCGCTCCGATCGCCTTGTACTCCTCTCCTTCCTGCTGAGCTGTTTCGGCACGTCGATGCTTGCACAGAATGGCGCCATGCTGGGTCAAAGCATCACATGGCGGGCAGTCACAGCACCATACACCCCTGATCCTGCCAATGGCGCGATAGCAGGTGGTCCGGGTGCTGATCCTAATCCTGGCACCCCGATGTACATATGCCGCGCACAAGTGCAGGGGAGTCTCGTTCCCGGTAAGTGGGTTCAAGGCAACTGCAATGTGGCATTCGGCGGTTCGGAACAGATTATGCGCACGTACGAGGTCGCCTACGGGAGAGCGCGTTGGGGGGCTTACGGCGGGAGCTTCTATGGCCTCGCTCAAATGGGTAGGGATTCTAACGGCAACCCGCTCTATTCGTGTCGCATACATTACATCGACGCCTCTGGTAACGACTACGGCTTTCAGCCGGGCAAGCTTGTTTCCGATGGAACTTGCCACATACCGTTCGGCGGAGCTGAGATTACGTCAGGACCACCCTTTGAAGTCCTCTACGCCACTGGCGGTGGAAGACCTCCATATTCACCCCCATATTACCCGCCTTACTATCCTTATCCGCCTGCTCAGCAGCAACCGTTCCCGGCGTGCAAGCTCGGTGATCGTGGCGTAGGGCTGGATGTGAACACTGGCTGGTGGGTAGGGCCAAACTGCTCTTCCATTGATAGCCAGGGAAGAATCACCGAACTCAAATATCCCCAGCCGGCACAGCCTCCGGCTTACACGCCACCGCCTCCACCGCCTCCGCCCTATGATCCGGGACCGAGCTCTGTCACCTGGCAACAGGCGCAAAAACCTTTCGTTCCGGGGCAGGACGCCATCATGGGAGGTCCCGGGAATGGTCCTAAACCGGGTTCGCCGCTCTACATCTGCCGGGTCCAATACAACAACAATCTTTTTCCGGGCAAGTGGGTCCAGGGAGACTGCAACTTCTCAGACGATGCTGGGAAGGAACAGTCGTCGAAGACCTACGAAGTTGCCATTGGCAAGGCAGAGTGGCGGGATTTTGATGGTAACGTGGGAGCGCTTGTTCCCGGCGGCTTCGCTGCCAACGGTACACACCTGTATATCTGCCGTAAGCAAATCAGTTCCTGGGGCAGCAATAAAGGCCTTCAGCCGGGCTGGCTTGAGAATGGCACATGCCACATTCCATACACCGTTGATTCGCCCTACGGAATGCCCTTCCAGGCGTTGTACAACGTCTTTGGCCCGTCTGGTGCGACGAGCCCGCAAGACGTATCTCCCGCAGCCACGACGCAAACAAGTACGCAGGAGCAGGGGCCTGCCCAATCCCACGGGATCGTCATCTCATTTGGGAGAGGAACCGGAGCCACTGCGGGTACGGTCAGTGTTACCAACGGCTCCTCCGGCACTACTGTCACCAAACCGTTGCCGCCAAATTCCAGTGCGCAACAATGCATGGAAATCCTGCAGCAGGCTGCCTTTCAAGCTGGTCTTCAGATTCAAATCCAAGCCGATGGCATCGGGTTGAAGGTATTTGGGATCAACAATGCGGTGAACGTTACGCAGGCCTCTGCTACTGTGAGTCAATTCTAAAGAACGCCGGAGAATACCGGTCGCGAAACAGAATCGGAGGCGATGACCGTCTGTCAAACCGCGCAGCAGGGGATAGAAATCGATGGGAAGATCGAGTCACGCCAGATTAGCAGGCGAGTTTCGCGGTCGCCACTCTATCAAAAGGGATGGTAGGCACGAGGAGACTCGAACTCCTGACCTCTACCGTGTCAAGGTAGCGCTCTAACCAACTGAGCTACGCGCCTGTGCGTTGTATCAGTCTAAACGGAAGAGGAACCATGAGCAACCTGCGGTTGAGTTGGGTTACGATTGAGTGACCCTGCATAGTGCCGCTCCTGAGCCAATTTCGCGCTGCACCGAACCTGCTTACGCTGATGCGTTTGTTCATAATCCCTTTCCTCGTGATCGAGATTTTGGATGGGCATTACCGCATGGCGTTTGCGCTGTTCATTCTTGCGGGAATAAGCGATGCGCTGGATGGATTGCTGGCGCGGTGGTTGAGCCAGAAGACAACACTGGGACAGTATCTCGATCCGATTGCGGACAAACTTCTGCTGAGCACGTTGTTTGTGGTGCTGACGCATGTGGGGATGATTCCGCAGTATGTGACTGTGCTGGTGTTTAGCCGGGATGCAGGGATTCTGCTGATCTCCACCCTGTTGTTCGTCACAAGTACGTTGCGGGATTTTCGACCCAGTCTGTTTGGGAAGCTGAATACGCTGGTGCAGATTTTGGCTTTGATCGCGGTGCTTTGTCAGAAGATATTTGCTTCTGCGCACTTGGCGGAGTTGTGCGATGTGCTGATCCGTGCGATTGCGGTGCTGGCGCCACTTTCGGCGGCTCAGTATGCGTGGATTGTGTTTCGGAGGATGAATGCTCCGCCAGCGCCGACGGTGGTTTAGGCCTGTTTAGTCGTCGGCTGGGGTTTCGGCGAGGGACTCTTTCTCTTCAATGGCGATGTCGCTAAACTCTGCTGAGTCAAAGACTTCTCCGCACTTCTGGCACTCAACAAACTCTGCGTCTTCCTCTCGGGCGACGATCTTGACGATGGGATGTTTGCACTTGACGGTCATTTTTGGGGAGGAAATCGCGAATGGTATGGATTTTGCCCGTCTCCGGCCACCTTGTCAACTGGCATTTCTCTAGTTTTGAAGGTGAAATTCGTGGTGAATTCGTGGTGGAATGAGTGGTACAGCGTGGTTGCAATGCACAGGAGTGTAGACGTAAACTATCTAGGACTGGAATTGTCTGAGTTTCGATGATTTGCCGGTTGGGGAGCTTCTGAGACGACATGCTGCGCCTGACCAAAAAAGCGGACTACGGTCTGATGGCTCTGAAGTACCTGGCAGAGCAGACGGGCGGGAGCGCGCATAGCGCCAAGGACATTGCCGAGGCTTACCACATCCCTCCGCAGTTGCTGGCGAAGATTTTGCAGACGCTGGCGAAGGCCGGGTTGCTGGTTTCGCATGCCGGGACAAATGGGGGGTATGCGCTTTCGCGGAGCGCGACGGAGATTACTGCGTTTGAGGTGATCCGGGCGATCGACGGACCGCTGTTTATCACGAGCTGCATTACGATTCACGGGGCTTGCGACCTGACGAGCACTTGCACCATCAAAGAACCATTGCGCAAGGTGAACGACAGCATCAAGGATTTGTTGAGTGGCATCCACATCGCGGATTTGATTGAGGCGGATGGGGAGCGTGGCGGGACGGGCGCTCCGGTGGGCGGTGGCCTGGTGAGCATCGCGGTCTAGCGTTTGCTGATTGGCGATGAGAGAGTTTCGCAACAGTACGGGATTTTGAGAAGAATAGGTTTCGGGAGATACGATGAGCAACGATATGAGCAATAGCGGCGTAGTGATCAGCGAGTCCACAACTCCACTGCCGGCGGGCGTGCATCTGCCGATCTACATGGACAATCATGCGACGACGCGACTGGACCCTCGGGTCCTTGAGGCGATGTTGCCGTACTTTACCTCGACCTTCGGGAATGCGGCGAGCCGCAACCACTCGTTTGGGTGGGAGGCGGAGAAGGCGGTGGAGAAGGCGCGTGAGCAGATTGCGAAGCTGATCGGTGCAACGAGCAAGGAGATCATCTTTACCTCGGGCGCGACGGAGTCAAATAACCTGGCGCTGAAGGGAATTGCGGAGATGTACCGTGAGCGCGGGAACCACATCATCACACAGGTGACTGAGCACAAGGCGGTGCTGGATACGTGCAAGAAGCTTGAGAAGCAGGGATTCCGCGTGACCTATCTGCCCGTGGGCGCAGACGGACTGATCGACATGGAAGACCTGAAGCGGGCGATGGACGACAAGACGATCCTGGTCTCGATCATGTATGCGAACAACGAGATTGGCGTGGTTCAGCCGATCGCAGAGATCGGGAAGCTCTGCCATGAGAAGGGCGTCCTGTTCCATACAGATGGTGTACAGGCCGTTGGCAAGATTCCGGTGGATGTGCAGAAGGACAACATCGATGTGCTGAGCTTGAGCGGTCATAAGATTTACGGGCCGAAGGGTGTTGGCGCGTTGTATGTGCGGCGGCGCAATCCTCGCGTCCAGATCTCCGAACAGATCAACGGCGGAGGTCATGAGCGCGGAATGCGGTCGGGTACGCTAAATGTTCCGGGGATTGTGGGCCTGGGCAAGGCTTGCGAGCTTTGCAGCGAAGAGATGGCGGCTGAGGCGAAGCGCGAGACCGAGCTTCGGGACTATCTGAAGAACAAGCTGGAGAAGGCTCTGGATTACGTGCATGTGAACGGCAATATGGAACATCATCTGCCGGGCAATCTGAACATGAGCTTTGTGTATGTTGAGGGTGAAAGTCTGCTGATGGGGATCAACGACATTGCGGTTTCTTCGGGCTCGGCCTGTACGTCAGCTACGCTGGAACCTAGCTATGTATTGAAGGCGCTGGGGCTTGGCGATGACGTGGCGCACAGCTCAATCCGGTTTGGGCTTGGACGGTTCAACACGAAGGCTGAAGTGGATTATGTCTCGGACAAGATCATCGACGTGGTTTCGAAGTTGAGGGAGCTTAGCCCGCTGTACGAGATGGTGAAGGAAGGGATTGACCTGAGCAAGATTGAGTGGGCGGCGCACTAGTTGTTTCATGGTGGAATTTCGCGCCAGTTTTCGCCGTTGCATGGATAGTTCCACCTGGTAGGAGAACGGGCTCCAGAAAGGATTCACAACACAAGGATTAGGGCGCTCAACCCGAAGCACCTAATCGAGTTGGAGTATCATCTAAATTAGAGACGAGGAACACATCATGGCATATAGCGATAAGGTCGTAGATCATTACAACAATCCCCGCAACGTAGGTACGCTGGATAAGAGCGCGGCCGAGGTCGGGACAGGTCTTGTTGGTGCGCCGGAGTGCGGCGACGTGATGCGTCTGCAGATTCGTGTGAATCCTGAGACGAACGTGATTGAAGATGCCAAGTTCAAGACCTTCGGTTGCGGTTCGGCGATTGCTTCGAGCTCGCTCGCGACAGAGTGGGTGAAGGGCAAGACGATCGACGAGGCGATGTCGATCACGAACACGGACATTGTGAAGGAGCTGTCGCTTCCTCCAGTGAAGATTCACTGCTCGGTGCTCGCGGAAGATGCGATCCGTGCGGCGATCGGCGACTGGAAGAAGAAGAACAACGTGGCCGAATCGGCTGCGGTTGCGACTGCTTCTCACTAAGGGACTGGTAAGGTAAGAACAACGGTAGCGGTGCGTCTCCTGAGTCGCGTTGCTACCGTGTGTTGCGTTAGCAGGGAAATGAATATGGCAATGGTGACACTACAAACCGCGGCGGAGATGGAGGCGGCGAAGGCTGCGTCTGTTTCCGGTGAGAAGAAAGATTCACTGGCCGGGATGACTGTGCTGACCGCGCAGGGGCAGGAGCCTGGGCAGAAGGGCATCCAGATTACCGAGAAGGCGCTGAAGCGGATTCGCGTTGCGATGGCGAAGGAGGGTGTTTCGCCCGAACAAGGCGGTTTGCGGGTGGGGATTCAGGGTGGGGGATGTTCGGGGCTGAGCTACAACATTCGATTCGATACGAAACCACGTGAGCGGGACCGGGTTTACTCGTTTGGAGAAGGGATCGCGACGGCTGGCGATCCTACGAATGGAGCGCCGATTCGGATTTTTGTCGATCCGAAGAGCTTTATCTACCTGCATGGCATGGTGCTGGACTTTGAAGAGACACTGATGCGCCAGGGGTTCAACTTTATCAATCCGAACTCGACGAAGAGTTGCGGGTGCGGGTCGAGCTTTACGGCTTAGGCGCTGGCGCCGGTGGAAAAAGATTGAGCATAGCGCGGTGAATGGCTCAATCTGACGTTCATGGGAGCGTAATGAAGATTTTTCCGATACTGACCCTGGCTGTGGTTTCTCTTAGCCTGACCGCGCATGCCGCCCAGTCAATCGATTGCAAGAAGGCTGGCCTCGGTCCTAGCGAACAGATAGTTTGCAGCTCGCCTTCTTTGTTGAAGGTCGATTCGCGGATGATGGCGGACCTGGATATTTTGATGCAGTACTCCACTGGGGTGCAGACACGCCGCCCCGATCAGGTGAGTAAATGGCTGCAGGCTTTTGCCGCAAAGCGCGACTGGTGCGGCAGGGATACGGCGTGCATTCAGTCTGCGTATAAAGCGCAGATGGATTCGATGGAACGCGCAATTGCACAAAAAAGGCTTGAACAGAGTATTAGATGAACCGTTCTGAGTTTTCGGATCTTTCTGCGCACGCTGACGCCGCAGGGGGTTTGACGCGCTGGATGGCGGTTCTCGATGATGAACTGCATTCAATGGAGTGTTATGAAAATTCCCCCAATACCACTCTTAGCTGTAGCTTCTCTTACTCTGACTGCGCATGCGGCCTCTCCCATCGATTGTGCGAAAGCTGCCAGCCCAACTGAGAAGACTATCTGTAGCACACCTTCGTTGCTACAAGCCGATGCGCGGATGACTGCTTATTACGAGATCGCGATTCAGTTTGTTGGGATGGGTGTGCGGGGGGATCTGGGTGATTCGCAGCAGGCTTTTCCGGCGCAACGCGACAAGTGCGGCACGGATAAGGCGTGCATTCTGCCGGCGTACAAGAAGCAGACGGCGCCGCTTGAGGCAGTGGTTGCGAACGTCAAGACACACGGGCCGTTCTAGCTACGCCCTACAATAGAACCGATGAATTATTTTGAGTTTTTTGATCTTCCTCGCAAGCTGACGCTGGATGTTGCGGCGTTGGAGAAGCAGTTTTATGCAATGAGTCGCAAATTGCATCCGGACCGGTTTGCGTCGAAGCCGGTGGCGGAGCAGGAGGCGGCGCTGGCACAGTCGTCGCTGCTCAACGATGCGTATCGCACGTTGAAGGATCCGATTCTTCGTACGCAGTATCTGCTGAAGCTGGAAGGGGTGGAGCTGGAGGAGCAGTCGAAGGCGGCGACCGATGCGGCGCGGGCTACGGGAGAGCAGAAGAAACAGGTTGTTCCTCCAGAGTTGCTGGAAGAAGTGTTCGAGTTGAATATGCAGTTGCAGGAGATGCGTGCGGCGAAAGAGATGGGTGAAGAGGAGCCGGAGCTGCGGCGTGATCTGATGACGGCGAAGGATGCGTTTGACGCGAAGATGGTGGAGACGCAGGTTGAGTTGGAGTGCCTTTGGTCAGCGTGGGACGCGGGTGTGGATGCGGGGGATGAAGCGGCGAAGGCCAGGGCCAAGGAGGCGATGGTGGAGTTGCTGAATAAACGGAGTTATCTGCGGAATCTGGTGCGGGATGTGAATGAGGCTTTGGGGTTGTAGAGTCGACCGTAGATGTGTGCGGATTTTATGTAAAGGCTTGAATGCGCGCCGTCGCTAGGTGTGGCTTGGCGGCGAGGCGTTCGATTTGTTGAAGGTGGTTGATATCATGGCCGGCCATGGTTTCGACGATGGTCCAGAAGGGCATGGTGCCGCGCTCGGGATGGGTGGTGCGGCGGTGGCGGTCGTCCTGGGAGACGGTGGTGAGGAACAGCAGGTTCCAGTTGCGCGCGGCCTGGAAGAGGGCGAAGGCAGGCTCGAAATGATAGGCGGAGTAGCGTTTGGCCCAGGCGTCCTGGTCGAAGGGCTGGATGATGGCGTGGGGCTGGTCGAGCGCGGCGGCGAGGGTCTGACGGAGTCGGAATGAGAAGACGATTTCGCAGTCGGCGAGGTGGGCGACGATCTCGGTGATGCTCCATTTACGCGGGGCCGGATGGGCGTTGACCTGGGCCGTGGTGAGCGGGGCGGTGAGGGCGCGGAGCCGTCCGACAGTCGCCGACAGGACGGGGACAGGGGGCTGCCCTTCGAGATATTTCGCGTAGGGATTTAGCTCCATGAGGAAAAAATATCATGCCAAACGGGCGGCAGGTGGAGGCAGCGGGGCTATTTTTCTGTCAGGCGGCGGGCTTGGCGGGCCAAGGGTCGTAGGTGCCGATGCTCCAGAGGTGGCCTTCGAGGTCGCGGCAGGTGAAGGCGCGGCCGCCGTAGTCCATGTCGCGGATGTCGAGGACCATCTCGGCACCGGCGGCTTTGGCGGTGGCGTGGACGGCGTCGGCGTCGTTGACGACGAGGTAGATGCCTTGGGTTTCGCGGAGGCCGATCTCGTCGGGTTGGACCATGAACTTGCCGGATTCGCCGCCATTGTCGACGGAGCCGAGCATGATCATGCCGTTGCCGAAGGTGAGTTGGGCGTGCATGACTGTGGTGTTGTCGGGGCCGAGGTAGACGGCTTGCTTTTCGAAACCGAAGGCGCGGATGAGCCAATCGATGGCGGCGAGCGCGTTGCGGTAGCGGAGGCTGGGGACGATCGTGGAGCGGCAGGCTTTGGCTGGGTTGGTCATGGGGTTAGTCATTGTTAGTCATGGGGTTATGGTGCCACTGCGGTTTGGGTGGTGTCTTGGAAGAATCGGCGGGGGGTACCCCCCTATTGCCCGCGCGTAAACCATTTCGATTCAGTCGGTTTACGAGGTGTCATTGGCTGTAAAATATTCATAATAAATAGGTTGCGTCCAAAATATTGCAAATAAATGAGTTAGCCCCGGCTTGAGGCCGGGGCTTGCTTGTTTTTGATCTATATATTCATTATAGCCGGTTGAGGGTAACTAAAATGCCACGTGGATGTTGTTGCTGTGTATGGAGTTAAGTGGTTTTGGGGCTTGACATGCGATTTCTGGGCTAAAAACGAGAAAAATAAATTTTGGGGTTGAGAGAGAAAGACTTACCCAGGGCTAAAGCCCCCCGTCTCCTCTGTTGGGACGAGTGCTAAGGAGACCCAAGGCTAAAACCATGGGCTACCAGCCTTGGCTTACCCAGAAACAAAGGGCGGTTCGCGCGTAGCGCGAATGCCCACATCTCAGAATCGAGATATGGGGCACCCGATTTTGTGGCTTCAATCCAGATGTGGGCCACGCGTCCCAGCACGTCGAGAGCTTTTTCTTGCTTCCCTTGACATTCGACAGGAGATGGAGCAGTCTGTTGTCGAATGTCGAGGGGAAGATGCCGCCAACTTCGGATTTATTGCAAGGGACGCTGGATTTGTTGATTTTGAGGACGATTGCGTTGGAGTCGATGCATGGGTGGGGGATTGCGCAGCGGATTCAACAGGTGTCGAAGGATGCGTTGCAGATTGGGCAGGGGTCTTTGTATCCTGCGCTGCACCGGTTGGAATATAAGGGCTGGATTCGGGCGGATTGGGGGACGTCTGAGAACAATCGGAAGGCTAAGTTTTATTCGCTGACGGCGACGGGTAGGGCTCAGTTGCGGGCGGAGTTGAAGGATTGGGATCGGCTGACGACGGCGATTGGGCTGGTGTTGAAGCAGGTGTAGGAGGGTTGGATTATTCGGGCGTTTGAAGGAGGGTGGTGCAGGAATCGGATTGTGGGTCCCGAAGAGAAGACCGGGGCTAAAGCCCCAGGTATTTCGGACAATGTTTCGCAGGGCTAAAGCCCTGCGCTCCCTCCGAAAGACAACGACGATGACATTTTTCAGCAAAGGGGGTCTTCTCGAACGAAAGACAACGACGATGACATTTTTTAGAAAGGGAAGCTTTCTTGAACGAAAGACAACGGCGATGACCTTTTTAGCAAGGGAGCTTTCTTGAATGAAAGACAACGACGATGACATTCTCAGCAAGGGAGCTTTTTCGAATGATTGGAGATTTTTTCAAGCGGCCGCAGATCAATCTAATCGGGCGGAGCCATCGCGAGGTAGATGAGGAGTTGGAGTTTCATCTTGAGCGGCAGGTGGAGGCGAATGTTGCTGCGGGGATGACTCCAGTGGAGGCGCGGAGGCAGGCGGCGATTGCGTTTGGCGGCGTGGAGCGTGCGCGGGAGCAGTGCCGGGAGGCGCGGCCCGGATATTTTATGGAGACGCTGCTTCAGGATGTGCGGTATGCGCTTCGCGGGTTTCGAAGGAATCCGGTTTTTACGGTTACGGTGGTTGCGACCTTGATGCTGGGGATTGGGGCGACGACTGCGGTGTTCAGTGTGGTGGATCGGATTTTGTTTCGTGCTCTGCCTTATGCGCATGCGGATCGGCTGGTGTCGGTGGGTTTGGTGCAGATGCTGGAGCCGCAGGAGTTTATGGTGGGCGGCTTTTACTATGACTGGAAGGAGAACCAGAGACCGTTTGAGGCGCTTGCCGGGGAGAGCGCGGTGGCGCAGGCGTGCGATGTTGCAGCGAACAGCGCGGTAAGGCTGAGTTGCACGAGGGCGGAGGCAGGGTTTCTGCCGATGCTTGGAGTGCCTCCAGTGCTGGGGCGGAATTTTTTGCCGGAGGAGGATCGGCCGGGCGGGCCTAAGGTTGCGCTTATCTCGTATGGGGTTTGGCGTTCGCAGTACAACCTTGATCCAGGAGTTTTGAACCGTTTGATTGAGGTCGATGGGGATCCGGTGCGGGTGATTGGTGTGTTGCCGAAGGATTTTGAGATGCCCAGCATGCATCAGGCTGACGTGCTCATGCCGTTGGCACGGGATGGGGCGGCGCAGAGAAAGATGAGTCCGGGCGCGCCGGTGCGGGCGTTTGCGAGGTTGAAGCCCGGAGTGAGCGTGGTGCAGGCGCGGGAGGAGTTGGAGCCGTTGTACCAGCAAGCGCTCACGATCATTCCGGCTGATATTCGCAAGGACTTTCATCTGCGGGTGCGGTCGTTGCGTGACCGGCAGATACAGGATGTGCGATTGATTGCGTGGGTATTGTTCGGGGTTGTGCTGACGGTGCTGCTGATTGCGTGCGCGAATGTAGCGAGCCTGCTGATGGCTCGCGGGGCGGCGAGGCAACGAGAGCTTGCGGTGCGCTCTGCGCTGGGTGCGAGCCGGGCGAGGCTGGCGAGACAGGCGTTGACCGAGGCGATTCTTCTTTCAGTGACAGGCGCAGTGGCGGGATGCGCCTTGGCGGAGGGTCTGCTGAGGTTGTTTGTTGCGATTGCGCCGCCGGGCGTTCCCTTTCTTAGCAAGGCGCAACTTGATTGGCGCATCGTCGGCTTCACCCTGATTCTGGCGGTGGTTTGCGGTCTGATCTTCGGGCTTGCGCCTGCTTTGGAGCGCTCGAGTGCGTTGATGTTGACTGGACGATTGCCGGCGGGGGTGTCGCATGCTGCGGTGCGCCAGTGGATGGTGGTGGGGCAGATTGCTGCCAGCATTGTTCTGTTGGCGGGGGCGATGCTGCTAATGCGAAGCTTCTGGAATCTGGAGCACCAGAGGCTGGGAATGCGTTCGGACAATACGCTGACGGTGAGCATTACGGTGGGACGGCACAACTATCCGACGGGGGAGAAGGAGATGGCGTTGTTTCAGCGGCTGCAACAACGGCTCCAGTTTGGGCCGGGTGTGAGCATGGTTGCGATGAGCGATTCGCTGCCGCCGGGTGCGAATCATAATGGACAGCGATATGACCAGATTGTGGTTGAAGGCAGGCCGCCATCGCCTGGAGCGACCGGGAGTATGGCGACGTTTCGCTGGGTGTCTCCGGATTATTTTCGTGCGTTGGATATACCGATTGTGAGGGGCGAGGGGTTTAGCGACGCGGAGGTGGATGAGAGCGATCGCGTTACGGTGCTGAGCCAGACGCTGGCTGATCGCTTATTTCCGGGGGAGGATCCTATTGGCCAGCGACTGCAGTTTGAGGGGTGGGACCCGAACTGCTCCGTGGTGGACGGTGGTTGGCGTTGCGGCTGATGTGAAGAACGGCGGACTGAGCGGCGAACAGTTGCCGGAGTATTACAAGTTGCGGCGCAACCGCGCGGAAGATTGGGGCGGCTCGGGTGAATGGGGACGGACTGCGGTGATGGTGGTTAAGACTTCGCTGCCGGCGAAGGTGATGACGCCGTGGATTCGCTCGCAGGTTACGACACTGGATTCGACTTTGCCGGTCGATATCGAGACGCTGCAGGGAAGAGTGAACAAGCTGGCGGATCAGCCGCGGTTTCAGACGACGCTTGTGGGATTTTTCGCTGCGATTGGGCTGGTGCTGGCGGTGATCGGGCTTTATGGAGTGATTGCTTTTCTGGTGGCGCAGCGGACGCAGGAGATTGGCGTACGAATGGCGCTGGGTGCGGGGAGAGGAGACATTCTGCGGCTGGTGCTGGGCAAGAGTGTGCGGCTGATTGTTTGCGGAACGGTGGTGGGGCTGGTTGTGGCGCTGGCAGTGTCGCGTGTGCTGAGGAGTCTGTTGTTCGGCGTTGGACCGCGTGATCCGGTTACGTTTGTGCTGGTGACTCTGCTGTTGGCTGTTGTTGCGGTGCTGGCGACGTTGATTCCGGCGCGTGCGGCGAGCAGGGTTGATCCGATGGAGGCGCTGCGATGTGAGTAGCGAATGAAATTGGATTTGATGTAGGCTGCTGGAATTATGGCGGAGATCGTGGTGCGGGAGGCGGTTGGGGATGAGGATGTTGCCTCGGTGCGAGCACTGTTGCGGGATTACGGGGATTATCTGGCGGCTCATCCTGCCGGAGCGGCAAATATCTGCATTGAAGGATATGGGCAGGAGTTGGAGGGACTGCCGAAGCCGTATTTCGCACTGTTGCTCGCGGAGGTGGACGGCGTGGCGGCGGGTTGCGTTGCTTTGCGGCGTGTTGCGAAGGACGAGTCTGGTTGTGAGATGAAGCGGCTTTGGGTGGATGGGGCGTTTCGCGGATTGGGGCTGGGGCGACGGTTGGTGCAGGAGGTCATTGCGCGGGCGAAGCAGATGGGATGGAAGACGATGTATCTCGATACGGTTCCGGCGGCTATGCCGGAGGCTAACCGTTTGTATGCAGCGATGGGGTTCGAGCAAACGGAGCGGTATAACGAGAATCCTATCTCCGATGTGACGTTCTTTCGACTCGGTTTGGAATCTGTGGATTCGTAAAGCAAAAGCGAAATACAGGGGTTCTTCGCTGCGCTCAGAATGACGAACGCTTTCTCGTGTTGAGCGAGATCGAGATGGCAATTGCTCTAGGCGAGAGGGATGTGATTGGCCCAGGGACGGGTGGCCGAGGAGTAGCTCGTTGGGCTGAGGCCGGAGAAGGCGTGGAAGTCGTTGGTGAAGTGGGACTGGTCGTAGTAGCCACAGGTGAGGGCGAGCTCGGCCCAGTGGATGTCGTCGCCGCGGTGGATTTGTTGGACGGCTTGCTGGAAACGCCGGATGCGGCAGTAGAGCTTGGGTGAGACGCCGACCTGCTCGCGGAAGATCTGGGAGAGGCGACGGGGGCTGATGCCGATGTCGCGGGTGAAGGTGGCGATGGTGGTGGTGCCGGGGGATTGGTGGAGTTTGGTGAGGATGTAATCGATGGTGGGGCTTCGACGCTGGGTTTTGCTTTCGGTGAGGCGATAGCGGAGCGCGAAGTCGAGGAGGTCGAATTTGCGGGCGGGGGTGGGGGCTTCGCGGAGGTCGTTGCGGAGATTGGTGGCGGCGCGGCCCCAGAGGTCGTTGAGGGAGGTTTCACAGTTGGTGAAGAGGTCGGTGTTGTCGGGGAAGAAGGCTACGGTGCCACCGGGGTGGAAGAGGATGCCGATGAGTTCGCTGAGGTCGATGGCGTCGATCTGCTGGTGACGGGAGTAGATGCCAAGGAGGATGGCAGGTGGTGAGTGCTGGAGGGGGTCGGCTGGATGATTGGCATCGGTGAGGTAGTCGCGGGCGAGGGAGATGACGATTTGGGGATGGCCGTTGGGGAGGACGCGCTCGTAGCGGTGAGTGGCCTGGGGGTCGCAGGCGTACCAGAAGGATTTGATAAAGGGGGCGAGAGTGGGGTGGGGGCGGCGCTCGAGGTAGAGCATGCATCGACCTCCTTGTTCGAACCATCTGACAACTACAGCGGATTGCGCAGCTGAATCGTCCGGGGTGATGTGATTGTAGGACAATAGAGTGTGGACGAATAGAAGGGTTTGAAACGATGGCAGATGAACGAGTTGTAGGGATTGGGCGGGTCGTTGGGATAGACCTGGGTACGACGAACTCGCTGGTGGCGTTTATGGAGGGTGGGACGCCGGTGGTGATTCCCGGGGAGGATGGGGAGCGGCTGGTGCCGTCGGTGGTGGCGTGGACAGATGACGGGGTGGTGGTGGGGAATGCTGCGCGTGCGACGTTGATGTCGGATTCGGCGAGTGCGGTGTATTCGGCGAAGCGGCTGATGGGGCGGGATATTGAGGATGTGCAGGAGGAGTTGAAGCTGTTTCCGTTCAAGCTGGCGGAGGGGCTGAAGCCGGGTGAGGTGTTGAAGGTGAGCGTCGGTGGGTTGATGCGGACGCCGCCGGAGATCTCGGCTTATGTGCTGCAGCAGTTGAAGAAGAATGCGGAGAGATTTTTTGGCGGGCCGGTGACGAAGGCGGTGATTACGGTTCCGGCTTATTTCAACGATGCACAGCGGCAGGCTACGAAGGATGCTGGACGGATTGCGGGGCTTGAGGTGTTGCGGCTGGTGAATGAGCCTACGGCGGCGGCGTTGGCTTATGGGTTGGATAAGAACAAAGATGGATTGATTGCGGTGTATGACTTTGGCGGCGGGACGTTTGATATTTCGATTCTGAAGCTGCATGAGGGGATCTTTGAGGTGATTGCTACGGGTGGGGATACGCATCTGGGTGGGGACGATATCGACAATTTGCTGATTGCGATTGCGCTGGATGATATTGCGGGCGATCTGGGTGAAGATCTGCGCGGAAATGGGGAGGCGGTGCAGGCGGTTCGTAAGGCGGTGATTGAGGCGAAGATTTTGTTGTCGGTTGCGGATGTGGCGCGGCTGGATGTGTCGTTGCCTACGGGTAAGAGGTATGCGCGGGAGATTACGCGGGCGCAGTTTGAGGAGTTGACTGCGGGTGTGATTGCGCGGACGGCGGGGCCTTGCAAGCAGGCGCTGAAGGATGCGGGGCTGACGGCGGCGCAGATCGATGAGGTGGTGCTGGTTGGCGGCTCGACGCGGATTCCTGCGGTGCGGGCGCTGGTGGATGATCTGTTTGATCTGAAGGCGCGGGGGAAGAAGCCGCATACGGAGCTGAATCCGGATGAGGTGGTGGCGCTGGGGGCGGCGGTGCAGGCGCAGATTCTTGCCGGGGGGTCGGCGGCTACGGAGGATCTGCTGCTGCTGGATGTGACGCCGCTGTCGCTGGGGATTGAGGCGCTGGGTGGGGTGGTGGCGAAGATCATTCAGCGGAACTCGACGATACCGGCTAGTGCGACGGAGCACTTTACTACGGGTGTGGATGGGCAGACGAATGTGGCGATTCATGTGGTGCAGGGAGAGCGGGAGATGGCGAAGGATTGCCGGTCGCTGGCGCGGTTTGATCTGAAAGGGATTCCGCCGATGGTGGCGGGGCTGCCGCGGATCGAGGTGAAGTTCCTGATCGATGCGAATGGGATTCTGCATGTGAGTGCGCGAGAGCAGAGGAGCGGGAAAGAGGCTGAGGTTGAGGTGAAGCCGACGTATGGGCTGACCGATGAGCAGGTGGAGACGATGATTCTGGAATCGTTTGATCACGCGGAGACGGATATTCAGGAGCGGCAGACGATCGAGGCAAAGAATGAGGCGGAGACGATTCTGACTGCGGTGAAAAAAGGCAAGAATCATGCTGCGTGGCAGATGCTTTCGAGCGATGAGATCGAGAAGATTGAAGAGGAGATCGATTTTCTGAAGGCGTCGGTTAAGGGTGACGGGTATAAAGAGATTCGGGAGGGGATTGAACGGCTGGATAAGGCGACGCGGCGGTTTGCGGAGTTGATGATGGACAATGCGGTCTCGGGCGCGATGCAGGGCAAGACGATGGAGGCCGCAGGTGAGAGCATGGGAGAGGGGCCTACGGCGCCGCATCCGTTTGCGAAGGCCCAGATTGATGATTCGAAGAGCTAGATTGCAGAGAAACGGCGATAATTAGAGATATGTCTGAGAATAAGAGTGCTGAAGTGTAGATCTGTCGAAGCCTGCGGGTGAGGGGATGGTGCGGGTGACGTTTTTGCCTGAGGGAAGGACGGTCGAGTTTCCGTTCGATACGCTGCCGTATGAGGGGCATGGCGAACCGATGTCGTTTCTGGATGTGGCGGAGAACTACGGCATTTTTCTCGATCATGCGTGCGGTGGGGTGTGTGCCTGCACGACCTGCCATATCTGGGTGAAGGAGGGGGCGCAGGGGATCAGCGAGGCGGAGGATCTGGAGCTGGACCGGATGGAGACGGCGGCGGATATTCAGTTGAACTCGCGGCTGGGGTGCCAGGCGGTGATTGAGAAGCCGGGAACGTATGTGGTGGAGATTCCGAAGTGGAACCGGAATTATGTGCAGGAAGGGAAGCCTGCTCATGGGCCGGGGAGCTAGAAACAGCCTGCTTCTCATTACCAATCTTCGAAAACTAATGCCTCGGCCTATTCTTCTCTCTGAATAAGAGAGCATACCCCAGGGGCTAAAGCCCACTTTGTTATGGTTCGAGATGCCAAGGCTGAAGCCTTGGCCTACCTAGAAGCAAAAACGTCGATTCGTCAGACGCTACCTAGTTTGAGCGTAACTCATGCGAAGACGGCTATCTCTTTTCGATAAGGACGTGAGTTGCGTTTTCCCCAGAGACGGTTTTGACGGGGGTGAAGCCAAGGCTGGAGAGATTGATTCCGGAGAAGAGATGCTCGCCTTCGCCGAGGAGGACAGGTGACATGGCCAGGTGCATTTCGTCGATCTGGTTCGCGGTTAGATATTGGCGAATGACGGAGACACCGCCGCCGATTCGGACATCTTTGCCTTTGGCTGCTTCTTTGGCTCTGCTTTAGAGCAGCCTCCGGTCCGTCGGTGACGAAGTGGAACGTGGTGCCGCCTTCCATCGTGAGGTCAGGCCGCGCGTGATGCGTGAGCACAAAGACAGGCGTGTGGTACGGGGGATTGTCGCCCCACCACCCTTTCCATGAATCGTCTTTCCATGGACCGCGAACTGGCCCGAACATGTTGCGACCCAGTATCCAGGCGCCGACATTCTCGAAGGACTGGAGAGCGAAGTCGTTGTCGATACCCTTGGTTCCGCCGCTTTGGCCGTGTATCTTTTTGAATTCCTCGGTGTCCAGGAACCAACGGTGCAGCTCGAGGCCGCGAACCCCGAGGGGATTGTCCAGATCCTGCCGAGGCCCTGCACCAAATCCATCGAGTGAGATCGAAAATGCAGCGACTCTGACTTTGCTCATGGGTGCTCCTGTTTCGATTGTCAATTGTATTGGTCAGGTGGGGAGGATTCCGTATTTTGCTTCCAGGAATTGTTGGAGGTCGTGGGGGAGGGTGGTGGAGAGTTCCTGCCAGGTTAGGAGTTTCAGGCGCGTGGCGAAGGTGGGGCGGTGGACGGCGGAGAGGATGGAGTACCAGGTCTCGATGAGGTCGTGACGGCGGGCGTCGCAGAGGACGCAGAAGGATGCGTCGGCGGCGTAGGCGGCGAGGACGTTGCGGATGAGTTGATAGCCGTGGATGAGGGTGCGTGAGGATTTGGGTGGAGAGTGGGGTGATGCAGGTGAAGCGGCGGATTCTTCGGGTTGGAAGTCGATCTGGTATTCGATTTGGGAGAAGTCTTCTACTGGCTGGTGGGATGGGGCAGTGTAAAGGTTTTTTCTGGGTAAGCGAGTGATGTCGAAGACGGTTTCGAGGTCGCGGTAGCGTTCGATGAGACGAGGTGCGGCGGTTTGGAAACTGGATTCGGTAAGCTTGGCTTCGAGGAAGATGTTGCCGAGCTGGAGGTCGATTTCGGTGCGGTCAAGATGGCCGTTGAGAAGTGGGACTCCTGGGTGGATGCCGAAGCAGGGTTGGGTGTCGGGGTCGATGTTAAGGAGATCGGCGACGTCGGGGGCGAGGGTGTGGCCGTCGAAGACTTCGGGATGGCAGAAGATGTTCATGAGGAGGGCGTCGGAGCTGTTGGCGGAGTCGAGCTCCATCCACTGCCAGTCTTTGCGGGCGCGGGAGCGGCGGGATGCGGTGTGGACTTTGGCGAGGCGGCGAAGCCAGGCGGGGTTGGCGTAGATGTTTTCGTAGGAGGCCGGGTGGAAGTTGCCGTGGCGACCATGTTCGTCGCGGCCGAAGATGACTCGGGGTCGGAGCCGGGAGATGTCGTGGAGGAGGTTTTGGGTGGTGGCGAGATGGTTGGCGCGGGCGCTGAGGTCGCGGCGGAGCAGGGAGGCCGACCATGATGTGGAGTTTGGTCGAGTCATAAAATTCGTGGTGACTCTTGTAGTCTCATGAGTGAGCGGTTGTTGCGGCTTTGATTATTTTAGTAAGGAGGATGTTATGCCACGGGAGATTGATTGGACGGATGCGGAGGAGATTGGGATTTTGTTGCAGGAGAAGTTATCCGGAGATTGAGCCGTATTCGGTGCGGTTTACGGATCTGCATAAGTATGTGACGGGGTTGCCGGGTTTTATGGGTGATCCGGCTAAGTCGAATGAAGGGATTCTGGAGGCGATTCAGGCGGCTTGGCATGAGGAGTATGAGGACGCTAAGTAAAGATAATGTCCTGCCGGACGGGCCCACTGCGCGTGGGGCGGCCACTTCGTGGCGTGTGTACCGGTCTCGGTGATGTGATTTTTCTTGGTCGGGCCGTTGGCCGGGATTCTACTTCTAGCGACGGCGGAGGATCTGCGTTAAGAGTTTTGAGCCAGTGAGGTGGAGGGTGGCGGCGGCGAGGATGGCCCAGGTGAGGCCTCCGAGGGTGAGGGAGATGAAGTCGCCGCGGTAGGTTTGGGGTTGGGCGATGAGGTGGAGGACGAGGGTGGCTGCGGCGAGGCTGACGATTGCGGCTATTGCGGCGCGGGTGATCTCGGGGCGGTCGAGGCCGGCGTATTGTCCGGGTGGGCCGACGATGGGGACGAGATGACGGCGGTGTGCGAGGACTGCGAGCGTGCCGGTCTGGAGCAGGATCGCGAGATTTGACGCCCAGGCCAAGCCGATGACGCCGAAGTGCAGGTGGAGCTGCCAGTAGATGGGAATGCTGACGATGGTGATGATGGTCCCGGCGAGCATGGGGGCAAAGGTTTCGCCTGCGGCGTAGAAGGCGCGGGCGTAGATGGCTTGCGCGGTCCAGAGAGCGAGTGAGATGGCGAAGATGGCGAAATAAGAGGCGGTCGATGTTGCGTCCGCTGCGTTGAAGGAGCCGCGGCGGAAGATGAGATCGACGGCAGGTCCGGCGAGGGCGATCATGGCGGCTGAACCGAGGAGTGAGAAGGCGACAAGGCGCGAGACGGAGCGGTTGACGGCAGAGGCAAAGCTGGCGAACTGGTTGCGTCCGAAGAGCGAGGCGAAGAAGGGGAGCGAGGCTGCTCCGGCGGCCTGGCCGATGATGGCCATGGGGGCGGTGAAGAGGCGCTTGGCGTAGTTGAGGCGGGAGATGTCGCCGGCGCCGTGTTTGGCGAAGTAGCCAAGGATCTGGTTGTCGAGGGTGATGATGGTGACGCCGAGCATAAGAGGGAGCGAGAGGCGGACCCACTCGCGGAGGCCTGGGTGTTTGAAGTCGAGGATGCGGTGGTAGCGGAGGCCAGCGCGGTAGGCTCCGTAGGCGTTGAGCAGGAACGGTCCAAGGATGGCTCCGATGAGTGCGCCGACGCCGAGGGAGGAGATACCCATGCGACTGGCGAGCAGGACTCCGCCGAAGATGATGCCGAGGTTGTAGATGAGCGGGGCGACAGCCTGAAAGGAGAACTGTTTGCGGACGAGGAGGACGGAGGCGAGGACTCCGCCGGCGAAGAAGAAGAGCTGCGCGGGGAGGAGAATGCGGGTGATGCGGGTGCAGAGGATGCCCTGTGGTGATGCCGGGTCGAAGTAGATGCGGGTGAAGAGAGGGGTGAAGATCTCGGCGAGGAGGATGGCGGTGCCGAGGACGATGACCATGGTGTTGAGGATGATGGAGAGGGCGCGTTCGCCTTCGGCTTCGTCGTTGGAGGCGCGGTAGCGGTCGAGGATGGTGACGAAGGTGATGGAGGCGGCGCCGCCGACGAGGAGATAGTTGATCCACTCGGGGAGATAGAAGGCTACGTTGTAGGCGTCGGTGTTGTGGCCTGCGCCGAATTCATAGGCGATGTACTGGTCGCGGATGAGACCGATGACGCGAGAGAGAAGTGCGGAGAGAGTGAGGAGGAGTGTGGCGGATGTGGCGGTGTGGCTGTGCGAGGGGCGAAGAAAAGCGAGAGGGCTGCGGCGGGGTGGTGCGATGGCCGGGTTGGGATCTTGATTTGTAGACACGGAGTTGGCTGCATTGATTTTATCGGCAGGGCTTATGCTGATGGGGTAGCGGGGGTGGTTCATAGCAGGGCCAGTTGGTTTGTTCGAGAGGATAGAGCTTTGTTGAGCCCGATAAGAGGGCATACCCCAGGGGCTAAAGCCCCCCATTTTGAACGGTGGAGAATGCCAAGGCTGAAGCCTTGGCCTACCTAGAAGCAAGGACGACGCGTAGCAATAGTTACGGCGAAGGTGGATTAGTTGGAGAATTTTAGGCTGAGGGTATTTCGAGCGGTGGCGGGGGAGATGAGCTTTCGCAAGGCGGCGGAGGTGTTGCATCTGAGCCAGCCGGCGGTGAGCCAGCATATTCGCGCGCTGGAGGAGGAGGCGGGTGTGCGGCTGTTCGACCGGGCACGGGGCGAGGGACATGGGAGTCAGATCTCGTTGACGGAGGCGGGGCGGGTGTTGCTGGGGTACGCGAAGGCAGCGGCGGAGACGATGGTAGAGGCGCGGCGGGCGCTGGCGGCGCTGAATGATGAGGCGGTGGGGGAGCTGACACTGGGAGCGTCGACGACGGTGGCTCAGTATGTTTTGCCACGGATTCTGGGGGCGTTTTTGCGGCAGTATCCTCAGGTGAAGCTATCGCTGATTAGCGGCAATACTGAGCGGATCGTCGAAGCGGTGGCGGAGGAGCGGGTGGAGTTGGGGATTATTGAAGGGCCGGCGATGCGGCGTGATGTGAAGACGGAGCGGATGGTGCAGGATGAGATGGTGCTGATCGTCAGCCCGAATCATATGTGGGCGGCGCGCAAAGCGGGGGCGATCGCTCCGGCGGAGTTGGCGCGTGTGCCGCTGCTGCTGCGGGAGCGTGGGTCGGGGTCGCGGCGGGTGGTGGAGCGGGCATTAAAGAGGGCGGGGCTGCCGTTGCGGTCGCTGAATGTGGCGATGGAGCTGGATTCGACGGAGGCGATCATCTCGGGTGTGGAGGCAGAGCTGGGGGTGGGATTTGTTTCGCGGTACGCGGTGGGGAAGGTGCTGCGGTTGGGTACGGTGCGGATCGCGACGGTGGAAGGACTGAAGATTCTGCGGGACTTCAGCTTTGTGCGGCTGGCAGGAGCAGAGATGACGGGCACGGCTGCGGCGTTTCAGAGGTTTGCGATCGGAACGGTTGTTACCAGTTGACGGGACGGATTTTCTAATAGTGCCGATAAGCAGAAGTTATCGGTAATTCAAAACTACGTCTCGACTTGGTGTATCGATGCGCAGATGCTAGTGATGTGTGGAAGAAGAATCTTTTTTACGTCGGCATCATTGTTTCGGCGAGTGGGTTGATCGGGCCTCCTCTTGCGCTGGCTGCGGGACTCGTGTTTGGCCTGAGCGTGGTGCATCCGTTTCCCGCTGAGAGCAGAAGCTTGTCGAAGTTTCTGCTGCAGGCCGCCGTGGTTTGCCTGGGTTTCGGGATGAACCTGAAAGAGGTGGTTCATGCAGGCGGGTCGGGTTTTTTGTACACAGCGATCAGCATTACGTTCGTGCTGAGCTTTGGCGTTTTGCTGGGTAAGATGCTGCAGGTGGGTAAGACGCAGTCGCTGCTGATCAGCTTTGGTACGGCGATCTGCGGTGGGAGCGCAATTGCGGCGATGGGGCCGGTGCTGGAGGCGAATGACGAGGAGATGGCGGTTTCCCTGGGTACGGTGTTTGTGTTGAATTCAGTGGCGCTGCTGCTGTTTCCGTTGATCGGACATCTGATGCACTTTTCGCAGACGCAGTTTGGGCTTTGGGCTGCGCTGGCAATTCATGACACGAGTTCGGTTGTCGGTGCGGGGGCGAAGTATGGGGCGACGGCGCTGGCGGTGGGGACTACGGTGAAGCTGGCGCGGGCGTTGTGGATTGTGCCGCTGGTGATTGCGACGGCGATGTTGAAGAAGAGCAAGGCGAAGGTGAGCTGGCCGTGGTTCATTCTGTACTTCTGCTTTGCGGCGGTGCTGGCGAGTTATGTGCCGCACTATATTCCGCAGTCGGAAGGATTGTTTTCGGGGCTGTATCGATTGGGGCGGGCGGCGTTGACAGTGGTGCTGTTTCTGATTGGAACCGGTATTACGACGGAATACGTTGAAGGAGGTGGGCGCGCGGCCGCTCATCCAGGGGGTGGCGCTTTGGATTGTGGTGGCGAGCGTGTCGCTTTGGGCGATCCATGTGGGATGGATTGCGCTGTAGAGCATAGGTTGTTCGACAGACCGGAGGTTATTGGCGGGAGTGCATCTCTTGCTCCGTTGGTGGAGCGGGTTCGGTCGATTCGGCGGCTGCGGGCTTGCGGGAATCGGGATGTTTGGTGAAATCGATCCAGCGAGCGGATGGGTCCACGGGACGATGCTTCCGCCGCGGTTTTTCGCTGGAAGAAAGCGAGAGGCTGGCGATGGTGAAGCTGACCAGCTGGCGCTGACTGCAGCGGAGGCAGCGGACGGGATAGCGCATGAGGAGAATCTCAGTGAAGTCGTTGCCGCGCAGGGTGGAGCGGCGGAACGACTGGCCGGAGCAGAACTGGCATCGGATGGGGACGCCGTGAGTGGGTCCAATCCGAGGTAAGGGGTGCGGCTGTGCGAGGAGTGAGGCTCTTTTCGCCTGTGGGAGTTTCCGAAATCGTTCTTGAATTTCATCTTCAGCGTTTGGTGTTTTCCGGGACCGGCGGGAGATCGAAGAGCTTGTCTGCTGTGCGGCGTGGAATGCCCGGGTTGCGCGATGTGCGGATTGGGTGGACTACGGTGCGAACGGCGGGTTTTGAGAGCAGGGCGTGGAGATCGCGAAGATCTTTCTGGAGTTTGCGAAGTTTGCGGGTATCAACGTTGGGGGCGTCGTTGTCGATGGCAAGGGAGAGCTGGGGCTCCTTCTGCTTCAGCTCTGCCTTGAAGACCTGGCGCGCGCCGGGGATGGTGTAGCCCTCGTCGTAGAGGAGGCTTTTGATGCGCAGCGCCATTTCGACATCGCGACGACGATAGAGACGCTGGCCGGTACCGCCTTTGTGGGGTTTGAGCTGCGGAAACTCGCTCTCCCAGAAGCGCAGGACGTAGGCTGGGACGTCGCAGAGTTTGGCGACTTCGCCGATGCGGAAGTAGAGCTTGTCCGGGATATCAGACCCGGATGCTGGGGTGGTTCTGCGGATTGGCTGATGCTGCGCCATGCCAGAAACTCCGATACCGCTGTGCCGGCGGCGGGTGGCCTATCGTCCGGCATTTGTAAGTATAGGCCACCGAAACGGCATGGGTTGCAATTTTTCTTGCAGTGAAAGAAGTTGCAGGTGCGGTTGGTTTTGCCGACCTCGTCGTTCTTGATTTTTGAGGGGGAAGTTGAGAATTCGAGTCATTTTTTTGGTCAGGACATGGTGCAGAACATGGCGCCGGGTGGTGGAATGGAACCGCAGGGTCGAAAGCGGCGTATTGTTTTCTGAAGTGGGAGGCGGACGATGCGGAACAACCAAACTTCGGTGGTGGTGATGATGATTGCCGCGACGGCGCTGATGAGCGGCTGCCGGATCGAGTCGGACAAACATGGCGACAACGATAACGTGAAGATTGCCACACCATTCGGGGGCATGACGGTGAAGACGAACGACGCGGCCGTCGTCGATGGGTTGGGGCTACCGGTGTACCCGGGCGCGCAGCTCGTGAAGAAGGACAAGGACAATGGGGCGGCCGATGTGAACCTGAGCTTTGGCAGCTTTCAACTGCGGGTGAAGGCGGCGAGCTATCGGACGCAGGACAGTCCGGACCAGGTGACGGCGTTTTATCGCAAGGCGCTGGGCCGGTATGGCGACGTGATCCAATGCCAGAACGACAGGCCCGTGGGTACGCCGATACGCACGGCGGAGGGGCTGACCTGCGACAACGAGAAAGATAACCATGTTTATGTCAACGACGATGAGTCAGGCAAGTTGGAGTTAAAGGCGGGTTCGAAGCAGCATCAGCATATTGCTGCGATCGATCCGGATGGTAACGGAACAAAGTTTGGGCTGGTTGCGCTGGATCTTCCGGGACACCTTTCGTTTGGCGATAAGGACGACAAACAGTCGCAGTGAGAGGGTTGGGCGGGTGGTGCTTGTTCGCCCGAGCTTGCCGCACCCTGCCGGGTGGGATAGCTTCATAAGATATGCAAGAGTATTGTCACCGTTGCGGCGGCGAGCTACCTGCCAGTGATGGCATGTCGCCGTTCTGTCCGCATTGTGGTTCGCCACAGATTTATTTGCAGGACTATGAAGAACAGACCGGCGGAGCTGAGGCCAATACGACGGGCGCAATTCCTCCGCCAAGGCCGCAAAAGGTGGAGTGGCAGACGGCGATCCGGTGTGCGGTGCTGGTGGCAGCGATTGCGGCCGTGTTGAGCGTCGTGTCGCAGCGGGTGCAGGTGATTTCGCTCCTGAGCCTGCTGTGGACGATCAGCGGATCGATTATTACGCTTGCGCTTTATCAGCGGCGGC
Organism: uncultured Acidobacteriaceae bacterium; assembly: GCA_963791735.1. Classification (GTDB taxonomy): domain Bacteria; phylum Acidobacteriota; class Terriglobia; order Terriglobales; family Acidobacteriaceae; genus Edaphobacter. The sequence goes on from CAWBTR010000001.1 coordinate 1,407,499, forward strand.
GTCCGCTCGCGTGGATGGATGCCGGGGTGGGGGCACGGATTGGCCTGGTGGTCGGGCTGGCGCTGGTGGCTTGTCTGGGGGTGGCGTGGGGGGTGGGCGGACTGGTGGCGCGGTACGGTCTGCATAGCATGGCGGCGTTCGATGCTCAGTTGACGGCGCTGCTTCACACCCAGTTCGAAAAGGCTGCTTCGATTACTCCCCAGCCGCCGGAGATGCAAAGGTTCTGGTACTCGCCGGAGTTTCGGGCCGGTATGATGCTGGCCGGATTTGGTATGGTGTCGGGGGTTTTGCTGGTGCTGTCGACCGTTGGCGGGGCGCTGGGTGGATTTATGCGGATGCGACGGAATGTGTCGGTGTAGGGACGAGTTTCGGGTTTTATCCGATTGGTCATGCTACTGCAGGCTCGTCTCTTGAAATCAGCTGGATCTGCGCGCTGATTCTAAAGGGCGGCGGTTTGTTGGGACCCGGGAAGGATCGATCTGCATGATTGATCTGGGGTCAGCTTCTTCGATTTCCGGGATTATTTCCGGGATTGTCGCCCACTGGCGGTTCTGCTAGTTGTCTGCGACGCTGCGGAGGGCTAACTTTACTGTCCAGCCCGTAGGGTTGCCGTCGTGGTGCCGCTGAAGGTGCGGGAGACGGTCTGTTTCTGGAGGTTCTGTGAGACACGTTATTGGCCTGATTGTACGCTGGAAAGTTAGGCGCTTCGTCGCATTTTTGGTCGCCCTCAGTTTCCTGCTTATGGAGCAGGCGAACCTCGCCGAGGTTCCTGCGCCACCCGGTCAGGCGGCTCCTGCACAGGCGGCCCCTGTGGATACTTCGCCGGCAACGCTCGATCATCTGCTGGCTCCGATCGCTCTTTATCCCGACCCGCTGCTGATGCAGGTGCTGGCCGCATCGGTGAATGAGCAGGAGGTTCTTGACGGGGGCAACTGGCTGCTGGAGAACAAGTCCCTGGAAGGAACAGCGCTCGACGATGCTGCCAAGAAAGCAGGCTTCGGCGTGGCGATGCAGGCGCTGTTTCATTTTCCCGATGTCGTCGATCTGATGTGCACTCAGCTGGATTGGACGACCCAGCTCGGCGATGCCTTCAACGCAGATCAGGCGGGCGTGCTCGCTTCGGTGCAAAGGCTTCGAGCCCAGGCGCAGCAGTATGGGACTCTCAAGAATAGTCCGCAGCAGACGGTTACGACTCAGACGGACAACGGGAAGCAGGTGATTATCATTCAACCTGCGAATCCGCAGGTGGTGTACGTTCCGCAGTACAATCCTCAAACTGTGTATGTCCAGCAGTCGGGGCCGTCGACTGGTGACATTGTTGCGGCATCCGTTATTTCGTTTGGTGTTGGCATTGCGATTGGGGCGATGTTCTCAAGCAACAACTACTACTACTATCCGCGATGGGGGTATGGTGGGGTCTACTATCGCGGAGGTCCCTGGTACCCAGCACATTATGTTTACCGTCCGGTGTATGGGCCAGTGTTCCGGCCTGCGTATGGGTATCGGCCGCCTCCGGGTTATCCCTATCATCGGCCTGTTCATTACCCTAGCTATTACAACGGGTATAGGCCCGGGGGCCCAGCTTATCGGCCGCCGGTGAATCGTCCCGGCGGAGGCTATAACCGGCCTGCCACGCTGCCTGCCAACACGCGCCCCGGGAGCCCTGGATACAATCGGCCTCCGAGCAATGGATACAACAAGCCGCCAACTGGTGGAACTACGCGACCGGGGACGCCTCCGGCAAACGGGGGCGGCTACAACCGTCCTGGCACTCCAGGTAACGGTGCGGTGACACGCCCGACTACGCGTCCGGCTGTAACTCCGGATCGAGGGTACAGCAAGCCAGCTGCGCAGCCTGCGCCGCGTCCTGCGCCGCAGCAGCGACCTGCGACGCCCCAACAGCGGCCGGCAACGCCGCAACAGCGACCAGCAACACAACAACAGCGACCCGCACCGCAATCGCGACCTGCCGCGCCTGCTTTTTCAGGCGGAGGCAATGGACGGTCCACGCAAGCGGCCAGTCAACGAGGAGCAGCCAGCAGAGGCGGGAAGGGGAAAGGATGAAGACCAAGTTTTCACTGGACTATCGGAGATTGCGCAGGGATTCGATTCGATTGCTTTCACTCTCACTGCTGGTGTTTGGCTTGCCTGGGTGCATCATGGCCCAGGCGGCTAGCGGACAGAAGACTTTCGCGAGTCCGTGGGATGGAGTAAAGGCTCTCATTGCCGCGACGCGAGCTGGGGATCAGGCTCAACTGCTTGCAGTGCTCGGGCCGAACGCGGAAGACCTGATCGACTCGGGGGATCCCGTCGCGGACAAGAAGAGTCGCGAGGGATTTGTGAAGATGTACGACACGAAGCACTCGCTGACCACACCTGCGCCTGGGTATAAGACGCTGGTTGTCGGTGCGAACGATTGGCCCATGCCGATTCCCCTGGTGCGTGATGGAACGAGCTGGTACTTCGACTCGAAGCAAGGGCAGGAAGAGATTGTGAATCGTCGTATCGGCCAGAACGAACTGGGAGCGATTGCGGTTTGCGAGGGCTACTACCGCGCTCAGAAGGAGTACGCCGCTAAAGGGCATGACGGCCTGCCGGCGAAGCTGTACGCGGAGAAGTTCGCGAGCGACCCGGGGAAACAGAACGGTCTTTACTGGGAAGTTGCGGCTGGAAAACCGCAGAGTCCGATGGGTCCCGCGGTTGCGGCGGCGACGGCGGAGGGATACGGCGGCGATGGTCCGCAGCCCTATCACGGGTACATTTACAAACGGCTTTCGTCGCAGGGGCCAGATGCCCCTGGAGGAGCCAAGAGCTACGTCGTCAACGGCAGGCAGTCCGGCGGTTTCGCGCTTCTCGCCTATCCGGCAAAATATGGCACGAGCGGCATCATGACATTCGTGGTCAATCAGGATGGCGTTATTTACCAGAAGGATCTGGGCGATGGGACGGAGACCGCAGCGCCCGGTATTACCAGCTTCAACCCCGATCAAAGCTGGACTGTGGTGGAGTGACCGTGGGGTCCTGGGCAATGAGGGGCTGTGCTCCCTTGCGCGACGCGGGACTGCTCCTGGCGGTGATGATTGGGTTGGTTGCTCCTGCTTGTCGTGCACAGGATGCTGCGCAGCCACAGCAAGCGGCAACCCCTGAGAACCAACTTGCCGTGAATTGGCTTTACGGAGCTTATGTTCCAAAGGATGCGCCGTTGATTGCGCTTACGGGGGATGAGCGCTTCAAGCTCTTTGTGCGGCAGAGCTTTACGACTCCGGGGATTTATATCAAGACCGGATTCTTTACGCTCCATGACCAGGTCAGGAATACTCCTCCGGAGTGGGGGGATGGGATTGAAGGTTTTGGCAAGAGGCTTGGTACTCGACAGACGCAGTACCTTATGCAGAATGCCTTCACGTCTTTAGGGAACGCGGCTGTGGGGTGGGAACCGAGATATGACCGGTGCCGCTGCGTCGGCTTCTGGCCGCGTACCCGGCATGCTCTCGCGCGAAACTTTGTGACTTATGATCGCAGCGAGAAGCATTTGCGGCCGCAAATTATGCCGTACGCTGCAGCGTTTGGAGCGGGAGCGATTACCGCTACCTGGGAACCGGCGGATACAGAGGTTCTGACTAAGGGCTATCAGAGCGCGGTAACGCAGGCCTGGTGGGGAAGCATGAGCAATTTCATCGGGGAGTTTGCGCCCGATGTTATGCGGAAGCTTCGCAAGCCTAAGAAAGGGACTCCGCCGCAAGTGGAGGGTAGCGGTGCTCCTTCTGCGTCGGTGCCGGGTGCTGATATCATCAAGCCCGAACGGTATGAGTGAAACTACGGAAACACGGAAGCCTAAGTTACGGGAGAAGGGCCGGCTGATGTCGGCCTCGGAGATCGAGCGCACGCTGGTTCGGCTGGCGCATGAGATCGTGGAAAAACATGGCGGCAGCGCCAATGTCGGGTTGGTCGGAATCAAGCGTAGAGGAGTTCCGCTGGCGCAGCGGCTGGCAGTGCTGATTGGGAACATTGAGAAGCATCCAGTGGATACGGGTGTGCTGGATATCAGCTTCTATCGGGACGACCTTTCGACCGATGGAGCTGCGGCCAAAGGTGACGCCGGGAGCGCTCGGGTTCGACGTGAACGGACGCGACATCATCCTGATGGATGACGTGCTGTATACGGGGCGGACGATTCGCGCGGCGCTGGATGCGCTGTTCGACCACGGCCGGCCGAAGAGTGTTCGGCTGCTGGTGCTGATCGATCGTGGGCATCGTGAGCTGCCGATCGAGGCGACGTATGTTGGGCGGACGATTCCTACCTCGAAGCGCGAGATTATCGAGGTAAAGCTGAACGAGGTGGATGGTCAGGAGCAAGTGCTGCTGGTTGAGCTGGTGGACTGACGGTTGCCTTCGATGAAGCCCAAAATACACGGCGCGGCAGAGAGTTCAGAATATGCTGCGGGTTCGTTGTTGACGGTGACGCATCTGACAGTCGCGGAGATTGCGGCGATTCTGGCGGCAACCGACCGGATTGAGCGGATGGCCAGTGCAGACCGCACGAGGCTGCTGGCGGGGCGGCGGATTGCGCTGCTGTTCTATGAGTCGAGTACACGGACCAGGACCTCGTTTGAACTGGCGGCGAAGCAGCTGGGGGCGATGACAACTCTGGTCAGCGATAAGTCGTCTTCGATTGAGAAGGGCGAGAGCCTGAAGGATACGGGGTTGACGCTGCGAGCGCTGGGTGCGGAGTGCATCATTCTGCGGCATGCGAACTCGGGGGCGCCGTATCTGCTGGCGAAGGCGACGGGACTGCCCGTGTTGAACGCAGGGGACGGGATGCATGAGCATCCTTCGCAGGCGCTGCTGGATCTGCGGACGATATTGGCGAGGCTACCGGGGATGAATGCGGGGCGCATTGACGCGAAGACGCTCGCAGGCGTGACGGTAGTGATTACGGGGGATATTCTGCATAGCCGCGTGGCGCGGTCGAATGCGATGCTGCTGCCGAGGCTGGGGGCGAGGGTGCTGTTGTGCGGGCCTGAGAAGTTGCTGCCGGAGGAAGCGCTGGGGCTGGGCTCTGCTCTCAACAGCGGGGGCGTGGAGATTGAGCGCGATTTCGATAAGGCGCTGAAGCAGGCTGGATCTAACGGCGGGGGGGTGGTGATGATGCTGCGAATTCAGCAGGAGCGGCTGGCGGGGCTGGAGCTTGATCTTGCGGACTATATTGCGCGGTACCAGTTGAATGAGGAGCGGCTGGCGGCTTGTGCGCCGAAGGCTGTAGTGATGCATCCGGGGCCGATGATTCGCGGGCTGGAGATCACGGGCGAGGTGGCGGATGGGCCGAATTCGGCGATTGAGGAGCAGGTGCGGAATGGGTTGGCGGTGAGGACGGCATTGCTGGTGCGGGCGCTGGGTGTGGGCGGATTCGAGAGTGTAACGGTATGAGTGACATATTAATTTTGAATGGACGGCTGGTCGATCCCGCGAGTGGTGTGGATGCGGAGCGAGATGTGCTGCTGCGGCATGGGCGGGTAGCTGCCGTCGAGATGCCAGGTGGGCTTGAAGGACGTCAAGGTGAAGGAGATGATCGACGCTACTGGGATGGTGGTGGCGCCGGGATTGGTGGATGTCCATGTGCATCTGCGGGAGCCGGGGCAGACGTACAAGGAGTCGATTGCCACGGGGACGGCGGCGGCGGCGGCCGGTGGTTTTACGAGTGTGGTGGCAATGCCGAATACGGTTCCGGTGAACGATTCGGTTGCGAGGCTGGAGTGGATGCTTGATGCGGCGCGCGGGGCTTGCGTGAAGCTGTTCGCGATGCCGGCGGCGACGTTTGGCAGCATGGGTGACGAGATGACCGACTTTCATGAACTGCAGCGGGCCGGGGCTGTTGGGTTTACCGATGATGGAAAGCCGGTGCTGCATGATAGCGTGATGCGCGAGGCGCTGGTGGCTGCGGCGGGGATTGGAGTGCCCGTGTCGCAGCATGCGGAGGATACGCGGCTGACCGGCGGTTGCAGCATGAACGCGGGGCCGGTCGCGTTTCGGCTGGGGTTGCGCGGGATGACAGTGGAGGCGGAGGCGCGGATCGTGGAGCGCGATATTCGTCTGCTGAAGGACATCGAAGGGTCGGAGCGCCTGAGGGCACATCTGCATGTGCAGCATGTGTCGACGGCGCGGGCGATGTCTTTGATACGCGAGGCGAAGGCTGCGGGGTTGCATGTGACATGCGAGGTGGCGCCGCATCACTTTACGCTGACCGATGAGGCGATTGGAGATTACGACACGAACGCGAAGATGAATCCGCCGCTGCGGGCAGAGGTGGATAGGCTGGCGATGATTGCGGGGTTGATGGATGGGACGGTGGACTGTATTGCTACCGACCACGCTCCGCATGCGGCTGTTTGAGAAGGAGCAGGAGTTTGAACGGGCTCCGAATGGGATTACGGGGTTGGAGACGGCGCTTGGGCTGGCGCTGCGGGTGCTGCACAAGGGGCAGGGGATGACGCTTCGCAGAGTGATGGAGTTGATGAGTGCGCAGCCGGCGGGGATCGTTTCACTGGAGGGTCGCGGGACTCTGAAAGTGGGGAGCTTTGCGGATGTGGTGGTGTTTGATCCGGCGGCGGAGTGGAGCTTTGAAGCGAAGAAGTCGAGGTCGAAGTCGCGGAATACGCCGTTTGATGGGGCGGGGATGGTGGGAAAGGTGATGGCTACGATTTGTGAGGGCGGGGTTGTGTATCGAGGTAGTAAGTCTTAATGACACCAGAACAGCGCGTAAGTCTATCTAGGGCCGAAGACGACCATGAGAAGAAAGCGATCGAAGATATTCGCGCCTACGGAATTCATTGGCTCGACGTATTCGATCGAGATCAGGCTGACCGGGGTTTTTGTTACAGCGTCGGACTTTGGCATACGCACCATCACCCCGAAGTAATAATCTTTGGTCTAAAGAGCTCTCTTGGCGGGAATGTCTTGAATGGAATCAATGACGACATCGGGAAGGGTAAGTCATACCAGGCGGGTCTAAGCTCGATGGATGTTCTCGACGGGTTTCGTTGCTATTTCGAGACTTTTCCTAAAGAGCAATATCGGGATCATCTTGGGTGGGCACGATGGTTTTATGGTGGAGATGATTTTCCGGCAGTTCAGATGCTTTGGCCAACGACTTCTGGTATTTACCCATGGGAGACGCAGGCGAGCGAAGAGTTCAAGAATATGCAACCAGTCTTTTCGAAGGTTCCGCTGAGGATGTCTTAGGGCGCCAGTGGGGCCGCGCCGATGATGCTTACGATTTTTGATGGAAGACGTATTTGTTGGCGGTGGGCCACCACTCCTTCCACCAGAAGTTGAAGCAGTCGATGAGGTCGCTGGTGAGCCACTTCTGACCGACCTTGGTCCAGGTCTGATACTGTTTGGGATACCAGAGGGTGGAGAGGCCGGATGAGGCGCCGGAGCCGATAACCTCCGAGAAGTTGAAGGCCTTATCTCCATCGTCCTTGCGCGTGAAAAGGACGCGCGAGGCAGCGTACCAAGAGCGCCTGCCGAAGCTACCGTGTCCGAGAGTGTAGAAGCGGTTGTCCTGTTTGAAGACGATCGGACCGAGGCCACCGACGAAGAAATTTTCGGATGATGTGTCGGCGAGAGTGTGCCAGTAGTAGCGAGCATAGCCAGCGGCGCCCTGGTGAAACTCGGGATAGGATTTGCTGTTCATGGCGAAGCCGGCCTGGACACCGGCGACGAATAAGGCGGAATAGTCGAAGGTGTCCTTGCCAGCGATGATGAACTTCTCCTTCGGGGTCATGGGCGGGAGTTTGACGTCGGCGGAGACGGTGCGGAAGTTGGGCACGAGGCCGAGGACGCGCTTGGTCTGGTGATTGCCGTTGGGGCTGGCGGCGTCGGGGTCGACTGTCTGCTGTGGGGCGGGGGTCGTCGTGGCCGTCTGTGAAGACGGGGTCTGGGCCTGCCCAGATTGCGGATAGAGCAGAGCGCTGGGAGCATCGGGAAGTTCTGAGGCTGGGAACAGCGAGGTGGAAGTTGCTGATTCGATTGAGGAGCTTGTGGGGGAGCTGCTGGTGTTGAGTCCCTGCGCGCGGAGGGTAAGAGGTGCCCCGACGATCGTGATAAGAAGAGCGGCGCCGAGCATCAGGCCAGTCCGCCTGAGCTGGTGAGAAGTACAAAGGAGCATACAGGATAAGACGCTTTTTGTTGGGATTAGACTCGTGAAGATTTGCTATTGGCGAAAATTGATCACATTCCGAAAGAATGTTTGATTTCAATAACCTGCGATCAGGCTTGCAGAACTCCCGTCTCTCTGGCAACGGTGGAGAAGACCTCGAGGGCCTGATCAATTTCGGCGCGGGTGTGTTCGCTGGTCATGATGGTGCGGATGCGGGCTTTGCCTTCGGGGACGGTCGGGAAGGCTATGCCGGTGGCCATGACCCCGGCGTCGAAGAGGGCGCGGGAGAAGTCCATGGTGCGGCGACCGTCGCCGATGATGATTGGCGTGATGGGTGTTTCGCTTTTTGGGGTGGAGTTGCCGCCGACATCGAAACCGGCGTCGGTGAGCTGCTGTTTGAAGTAGGTGGTGTTATCCCAGAGGCGCTGGATACGTTCGGGTTCGGACTCGAGAATGTCGAAGGCGGCGATGCAAGTGGCAGCGACCGAGGGTGGGTGGGAGGTGGAGAAGAGGAAGGGGCGGGCGCGGTGGTAGAGGTAGTCGATGAGGTCGCGGTGGCCGCAGACGTAGCCGCCGAGAGCGCCTATGGCCTTTGATAGTGTGCCGACCTGAACGTCGACTTTGTCGGTCATGTGGAAGTGGTCGACTGAGCCGCGCCCGTTACGGCCGAGGACACCCGAGGCGTGGGCGTCGTCAACCATCATGATGGCGCCGTATTTTTCGGCGAGATGGGCGAGCTTGTCGACGGGGCCGATGTCGCCGTCCATGGAGAAGACGCCGTCGGTGATGAGGAGTTTGCGGCCGGGTTCGTTCTGGACCTCCTGAAGGAGTTGTTCGGCGTGGGAGACATCCTTGTGGCGAAAGACTTTTATTTTTGCGCGCGAGAGGCGGGCGCCATCGATGATGCTGGCATGGTTGAGCTCGTCGGAGAGGATGAAGTCTTCCTTGCCGAGGATGCTGGAGACGGTGCCCGCGTTGGCGGCGAAGCCTGACTGGAAGACGACGCAGGCTTCGACACCTTTGAAGGCGGCGATCTTTTCTTCGAGCTCCATGTGGATGCGCATGGTTCCGGCAATGGTGCGGACGGCGCCGGAGCCTACGCCGTATTTTTTTGTTGCAGCGATGGCGGCCTCTTCCAGCTTCGGGTGGTTGCAAAGGCCGAGGTAGTTGTTGGAGGCGAGGTTGATGACACGTTTGCCGTCGTAGGTGCAAACAGGAGCCTGCTGGTCGTCGAGCTCGCGCAGCTTGAAGAAGGTTCCGCGCTGACGGAGATCGTCAAGCTGGGCGGTGAGATGGGCGAGCTGGGGGCGTTTGGCGGCTGCGGCGGTCATGGAATAATCGTAAACCTTCGCGGGTTGGGTAGTCTCTAAGCCGGAATGAGCATCTTATGATCTGGAGCAACACCTTGATTTCAGGACGAGAAATCTACGACAGACAACGAGGACACCACAATGATCTTTAGTTATCCGAGAAAAGTTGCTGCGACAACGATGATGCTGGCGTTAGTAATGCTGGCCGGTTGCAAGTCGAAAGAGGATGCGGCGATCGATGCAGCCAAAAAGCAAGCTGCCGCGACAGGGCAGGCTCAGCAGGTTATTTCGGCAGATAAAAGCGGGAATGTGACAACAACGACGGTGCAGCCGCCTGCGCCTGGACAGACAGCACAGGCAGTGACGACGACTGTGACACCTGCGGCTGCTGTAGCTGCGAATACGTCGGCGACCGCACCTGTGAGTACTGGGCAGCCAGTGACGGCCGGACAGACCGATGCTTCAGGTCAGCCAGTGCCAGCGCCTTCGCCGGGCGGAGCGCCGATTATTCGACCGGCGGATGTGAATGTTGCTGCGGGAACGAACCTGACGATTCGCATCAATCAGCGTATCAGCGTGAAGACGAGCCACGCAGGAGACCGGTTTGATGGTGAGGTGGTCGATCCCGTAGTGGGCGAGAATAATCAGGTTGTGATTCCGAAGGGTGCGCCGGTGAGCGGTGTCGTCGTTGCGTCGCATCGCCGAGGGCATTTTAAAGGTAGCTCGATTCTTGAGCTGCGGCTGACCTATCTCACGTTGAACGGCACGCGTTATCGGCTCGATACCGGCGATCTGACGCAGACGAAGAAGGGTAAGGGCAAACGTTCGGCTGCGATGATCGGCGGTGGTGCGGGCGTTGGAATGCTGGTAGGAGGCGTGGCAACGGGCGGCGTCGGCCTACTGGTCGGAGGTTTGGTCGGTGGGGGTGGAGGGACCTTACTGAGCGGCCTGACGGGGAATCGGGATATTGAGATTCCGGCTGAGTCGATCGTTCGCTTCAAACTGGCGGATAATCTTGTGGTTCAACCCGCCTGAGTTGATACGGCTGAGAAGCAAGGCCCATCCTGATGGATGGGCCTTTTGCTGCTGCTGAGGAGGTGTTTCGCCTTCTTCAGTTAGGATGGGTTGGGTTTCAGGAGGAGTGTCGATGGCGATTCGACTGCATTTTTGGGGTGCGGCACAGACGGTTACTGGCTCTTCGCACCACCTGGAATGCGGGGGACAGAACGTGCTGCTGGATTGCGGATTGTTTCAGGGACACAGGCAGCAGGCTCGCGAGATCAATGAGCATCTGGCGTTGCCGATGGATCAGCTGAACGCTGTTGTGCTTTCGCATGCGCACATCGACCATAGCGGTGATCTTCCGTTGCTCGCGAAGCAAGGGTATCGCGGGCCAATTTATACGACGCCGGCGACGGTGGATTTATGCGAGAAGATGCTGAAGGACAGCGCGCATATTCAGGAGTCCGATGCGGAGTTTGTTGAACAAAAGAGCGCATCGGAGGAGGTCGATCGGCATTGCGGCGAATGACGGCGCTGTGATTCCGCTGTACACGCAGGCGGATGCGGAGCAGGTGGTACAGCAGTTCAAGCCGGTGACGATGCATACACCGCAGTTGCTGGCGGGCTCGACGGCGGACGCGGGCTTTACCTCGACGACGTTTGACGCTGGGCACATGCTGGGATCGACATGCGTTTTGATTGAGGCTCGCGAAAAGGGGCAGACGACGCGGCTGCTGTTCTCGGGCGATGTGGGGCGGAAGGGTTTGCCGATTATCAAGGATCCGGAGACAGCGCCTGCCGCGGAGTATCTCATTATGGAGAGCACGTATGGCAACCGTCTACATCAGCCTATCGGTCCGGTGAAGAAGAAGCTGGCGACATCTGGTGAACCGTACGGCGCAGCGTGGCGGCCATATCGTTATGCCGGCCTTTGCCGTGGGGCGGACCCAGCAGGTGGTGCTGCTGCTGCATGAGCTGATCGATGCAGAAGGCGATTCCCGATATCCCAATCTTTGTGGATAGCCCGCTGGCGGTGAATGTGACGGATGTGTTCCGCAAGCATGAGGAGGAGTGGGATGACGGGGCGCGCGCGTTTGCGAATCTGCATGAAGATCCGTTTGGATGGAAGCGGCTGCGCTATGTCCGGACGGTGGAGGAGAGTAAGACGCTCAACGGATTGCATATGCCGTTTATTGTGATTGCGGCTTCAGGGATGTGTGAGGCGGGGAGAGTGTTGCATCACCTGAAGAACAGTGTGGAAGACCCCAAGAACCTGATACTGATTACCGGGTTTCAGGCGGAGAACACGCTGGGCCGCGCGATCGTGCGACGGCAGCCCGAGGTGAAGATCTTTGGTGAGCCGATGCGTCTGCGGGCAGAGGTGGACTCCATCGGTGAGTTGAGCGGACATGCGGACCAGAGGGAGCTGCTGGAATGGATGGCGCCGGTGGTGCCGACGCTGAAGAAGGTCTTCCTGGTGCATGGCGAGCCGGATGCCCAGCAGGCGCTGAAGGCCGAGATCGAAAAGATGTACAAGCTGGAGGTTGTGTGTCCGAAGCGGGACGACCGGTATGAGGTGGGATAGTGCCTGCCAGATAGCCGAGAGTGCTCACTAGCTATTTTTGAGATGTTCGGAGACCAGATGCAAGGCCTGGTCTGTGATGTCGGCGTCGCCTCCGCAGCCGTCCAGCCAGTGCATGTTGGGTTCGCGGCGAAACCAGGTGAGTTGGCGCTTGGCGTAGTTGCGGTGACCTTGCTGGGCCCGGGTTACGGCTTGCTCGCGGGTGAGTTCATTTTGGAGGACGGCAGTGGCTTCGGCATAGCCGAGAGAGGTGAGGGGGCGGCAGTCTGCGCCGTAACGGGCGATGAGGCGTTCGGTCTCTTCGATGAGTCCGCGGTCGAACATTGCGGCGGCGCGCTGGTTAATGCGCTCGTAGAGACGTGCGCGTGGCGGGTTGAGACCCAGGCGCAGGATGCGGTAGCCGGTGAGAGCGTCGCGGCCCTTCTGCCATTGTTGAGTGAGCGGCTGATCTGCGGCGAGCGAGACTTCGATAGCGCGGATCACTTTGGAGACGTCGTTGACGTGGATGGCCGCTGCTGCGTCGGCGTCGAGGCGGGTTAGGAGGCGATGCAGATAGGCCGGGCCGCGGGTTGTTGCGAGTTTTCGGAGGCGTTCGCGCTGGCCGGGTTTCCGGGGCGGGGCGGGGAAGAGGCCCTCGATGAGGGCGCGAAGGTAAAGGCCGGTGCCGCCGGCGACGATGGGCAGGTGTCCGCGCTCGGTGATGCCGGTGAGGGCTTCGCGGGCCTGGCGGCTGTAGTCGCCGGCGGTGCAAGCTTCGTCGGGCCGGGCGATGTCGATCATGTGGTGCTGGATGAGGGCGCGCTCTTCGTGCGAGGGCTTCGCGGTGCCGATCTCCATCTCGCGGTAGACGGCTACGGAGTCGCAGCTGACGATCTCGCCGTTGAACTCTTCGGCGAGGCGGAGCGCGAGAGAGGTCTTGCCGCTGGCGGTAGGTCCGACGAGGACTATGAGAGGTTCGCCGGCCGCTGTCACTGAAGTGCCCTCTGCGTCACCATAGACGCCACCAGCCCGGCGTGAAGACGGTGTGGGTGCCAGCGCGGAGCAGGCTGAAGATGAGGACCGCTATTGCCAGAAGGAGGAGACCGCGTACCTGACGACGGCGTTCGGTCTGCCGGCGAGCTGTTGAAGGGACGGGCTTTTGTGGCATTGAATTTGAGATAGTGTCCAGCCAGGGCTGGAATGCAAGATCGGTGAATGATTACGAGGTCATGGAATGGGCTTGTTGGTAAAGAAGTCGATACGGAGTTCGAGGTTCGGGCCCTTGAAGTTTGAAGGCAATGGCGGAAACTGTCCGACGCCGGTGATGCCACCCCAGCAGGCACGGTCGATGGCGGTGTCCTGACTGGAGCCGTCGAGGGCCATGTGGGCGATAGTGCCATCGGAATTAATGGTGAAACGGATGAGCGTCTCACCCTGCTTGTTGAGGGGCGGGCGTGCCTCCTCCGGGATCAGAGGGATCCAGTTACGCTTGATGTCGCTGAGGATTCTTCGGATGTATGGGCCGAAGTCGACGCCCTGAGTATCGGAGAGGATCTGGTATCCGGCACCCATGTCTCCACGGCCGCCGCCGGAAGGGGCGGAGCCATAGTCTCCTGAGTTACGGTCGTGGGCTGCGTCCTGGGCGGCTCTGCGGATGGCGTCACCGGGACTCTGATTTGGGCTGGCGAAGTTTGGCCGGGCGGGTGCCGGTTTAGGTGCTTCGATCAAGGCTTGCTGGGTCGGCGCCGGTGCCGGAGGAGGCGGCTGCGGTGCGGGTGGAGTTGGCGCCGCTGGCGTGGGAGCGGCCTGTGACGGCGCCGTAGGCTCCGCCTTGCGCATCGCCTTCAACTGCTCCAGCGTCTTTTGATCGAGCTGCTGGGTGTGGGGCTTCTCGGTAATTGCCTTGGAGTTCTTCGGTGTGGGCCTGGGAAGGTTCTTCGGTGAGTCGAGGAAGGTCAGCTGCTGCTTGTCGCGCTCTTTGAGGACGTCGACGGGGCTGATGAGGCGCGGCTGATGGAAAAGGACTCGTGGGCCATAGAACAGGAACCAGACGATTCCCAGATAGATGATGAGCGAGATGTAGACGGACTCGCGGAAGCGCGCTTTGGAGCGTTCGTCGTCGAGCGAGTCGAGCAGATGGATGAGCTCATGCTCTTCGAGTTCGCCGTAGCGTCCGGTACGCACCTTGACGGGTTGGGGGGGCGGAGCGGAGTTGGGCGGTGTCTCAAGGGAGGGCATGGGCTATAGAGTCTGACGGGTGCTGGAGGCGAAAGTTTCGTTTACAAACGGACCGCGAATTGCGGGTCAAGTGCTCCAGTTTGCACAGTCCTCTTTATTCTCTCATTTTTGAGGCCTCTTTGCAGAAGAAGCACCTGGGCCAAATTTTCTGAAACTTTAGTCGAAACCCGTAGACTGGAAGCGTGACTCAGAGCTTTTCTTCCGATATTCGTGCAGTAGTACTGACGATCAGCGACCGTTGCTCGCGGGGGGAGCAAGTCGACCTCTCCGGACCGGCTGTATGCCAGTTGCTGGAGGCCGCCGGAGTGGGTGTCACGACGAAGGAGACGCTGCCCGATGAGCTGGATTTGATTGCCGCGGCGTTGCGGCGCCATGCAGCGGGTGCGGATCTGATTGTGACAACGGGGGGTACTGGGCTGGCTGCCCGGGATGTGACCCCGGAGGCTACGAGGCTGGTCTGCGAACGACTAATCGACGGATTGGCTGAACGGATGCGCGCCGATGGATTGCTGCACACACCGCTTGCTGCGCTGAGTCGTGCCGTGTGCGGGACGCTGGCAGGCACGTTAATTGTGAACCTGCCAGGCAGCCCGGCGGGGGCGAAGAGTTCGCTGGCGGCAATTCTGCCGGTGCTGCCGCATGCGCTGGATCTCTTGGCTGGGCGCACAGAGCATCCCGCGGCCGTAGACCGGAATCGACATGGAAGGGCCGACGGCAGGTAAAATAGGTCATACCCCGTGAAAATTCACCCTGTTGCACTCTTCAATAAATGGAACGCTGTCATGCTGGCGGCGTTGAAACCGTTTGGCGTGTGGGGGATCGGTGCGCTGGCGGTCATCGATTCGTCGACGGTCCCGGTGCCGATCGATGCCATGCTGATCGACTATGTTGCGAATGATCACAGGCGGTTTCTGCTGTATTGCCTCATGGCGGCGTTCGGTTCCGCGATTGGCAGCCTGTTGCCGTACTACCTGGGACGAGCTGGCGGAGAACTGTTTCTGCTGAAGCGGATCAACCGGCAACGGTATGAGCAGATGCGCGACCGATTTGAGAAACAGGAGTTTCTCGCCATCATGGTTCCGGCGATGATGCCACCGCCGATGCCGGTGAAGGTGTTTGAGTTCGCCGCCGGCGTGTTTGAGATGAAACCCTTGTGGTTCTTCAGCGCGATCCTGGTGGGCAAATTTATACGATTTCTAATCTGGGCGATTATTACGATCACCTATGGGCCAGCGATTCTGCACACGATCACGAGGACGATTCACGAGCATCGGGACTATGTTCTAGCGGCCAGCGGAATCATCATTGTGCTGCTGGTGGTGTATGTACTGCGGAAAGTGTTCGATGGCCGGCGGGGAACCAGGCTGCCAATTGAAGAGGATTAGCAGGGAGTCAGTGCTGGATTCGGCCGTCCATCTCCATGCGGACGACCTGGCGGTCAGCGTTGACGTAGACCGTGCCTGAAAGCGGGACTTTTTCTCGTCCGGAGAAGAGGGGTGTGTCGTAGAGAAAGCGGAGATCGCGGAAGGTAACGGCGGTGAGACCATCCGGATCGGTGTCGGTTTCTGTGACGACAGGATATTGGGACCAGTCGAGATAGATCTCTCCGAGCCAGCTGCGTTTGGCGACCAGGGTTGCCAGCGTTGTGGGTGGTTTGTAGATGATCTCCGATTGGTCTGTGGCTGCGATCGTGCTGTTGAACGTGTTGGCGGTGGAGACCTGGTAGAACTGCGGCGTTTCAACAACCGTCTGCCAACTGAAAGGGTTGATCGGATAGGGGTCTGCTGCCACGCGCAGGACGGCCGCACCATTATGGTCGGCGGTTTCTGCTAGTTGAAGGGCCTCCCGGTGCTCGACGAAGCGACCTGCCCAGAGCGCGCACATGGCGAGGAGACCGGCAATCGCCCAGCTCTGCCCCCGGAAGGCTGGTCTGCGCGCCCCCACTTCGCTGCTGATCAGGCCGAAGAGAGACGGGGCGACGAGAGCGATCAGGAGTATGAGAAAGAGAACGGGTTCGAAGATGAAGACGAAGGAGCCCGCGTACCAGCGTGGATTGAAAGGAAAGAAGGGGCGGAGGCCGTAGTTGTTGGTCCAATCCAGCAGGAGGTGGCTGAGCAGGGCGATAAGGGAGAAGCAATAGAGCAGGCCCCAGCGTATGGGCGCTCGGAGTGGTTTTCCGGGATTTGCGCGGCGCGTTCGCCAGCGGTGGAAGAGCCAGACTGCTCCAACGATGACGGCGGCTTCGAACGGAAGGCCGAGGAAGGTGTGCGTCCAGCCGCGATGGTGTTGAAACGCTGCGATTGGGCCGTCGAAGGCCCAGAACGTGTCGAGATCGGGTGCTTCGGCCGCGAGAATCATTGCGATGGTCGCGTATGCCGCCTTGCGATTGAACCCGGCGCGGGCAAGGCAGGCTCCGGTCATAATGTGAGTAATGGGTTCCATAGGGCGCTTGATGCTTCTTATGAGCTTAGCTTGCTGACGGCTTGATTGCGGTTGTAGATGACGAGTTGGCTGCCGGCGATGCGGTGGAGCGGAAGCGAGGTGCGAAGTTCGGTGAGGTACTGGCTGACGCCGTCGATGAACCAGGCGTAGTCGTCCCAGACGATGACGCCGTTGGGAGAAAGAACTTTGAGTGCCGTTTCGGTGTCGGCTTTAATGCAATCGTAGGAGTGGCCGCCGTCGACGAAGCAGAGGTCGGTGTTGTTGAGAAAATCTGGAGGAGTGAAGGTAAGGGAGTTGGCGCGGAGTTGATGGATGCGGTTCGCGGCGGGGTGGCCGAGGAAGGCGAAGCCGGTGGAGGTGCGGGAGAGGCGGACCCACTCCTTGTCGCCTCTGCTGAGGGTGGCGACCTCGGCGTCGGTGTACTGTTCGGGGAGATCGAGGGTGTAGATCTCGGCCTCGGCGGCGTTCAGGGCCATCGTGAGGGTGCCGACGCCGCGGAAGGTTCCGGTCTCGAAGATTTTCCTGGGGCGGAGTGCGCTAACGATGGTTGCGAGAAGTGTGTAGGGGACGACGAAGCCGAGGCCGGAGAGGCTGATGGTGTCGATGGGCGGGAGGATGATCTCGCGCGGTTCGTTACAGCCGAGAAATGCCGCGAGAGCCGGATGATCGATGACCGGAAGCGTGTCGCGGGCGTCGAAGGCGTGCTGGCGAACGCTGCGTCCAAGCTGGACGACGTGACGCCGGGTGGCCTTGTTCGCGAGACGAACGGTTGCCAGTTCAAAGAGATCGCGGAGCATGGGAAGGAGGTGCCGGGAATCGACTCCATAGCTGCGCGTCTTTGGGGGAGGCTTTTCTTTCATCTGTGGCTATCTTTTTCGTGAAGCGCGCTGTGCGGATTTTCTCATACCCGATCGAATTGAGTGGCAGAGATGGTGCTGGGAAAGGCAGGAGGCTTGTAGAATCGAGTTGCCGATGTCTACTTCAACCGAGATTACGCCTGAGATTCTTGCCAAGTACCAGCCTGTGATTGGGCTGGAAGTCCACGTTCAGCTATTGACCGACACGAAGGCTTTTTGTGGTTGCGTTAATCGATATGGCGGCGAGCCAAATACTCATGTCTGCCCGACGTGCCTGGGATTACCCGGGGCATTGCCGGTGTTGAACCGCAGGGCGGTCGAGTTTGCGGTGTTGGCGGCGAAGGCGATCAACTGCGAGATTCGTGAGACAAGTATTTTTTCGCGGAAGAATTATTTTTATCCAGATTCGCCGAAGGGATACCAGATATCGCAGTTCGATAAGCCGATTGCGGAGCATGGATGGATCGAGGTTCCGGCGTTTGATTGGAGCGGCGCTGCGATCACGAAGCGGATCGGCGTGACGCGGTTGCACTTGGAAGAGGATGCGGGCAAGAGCCTGCACGATGGGTTTGCGGATTCGGTGTCGAAGACTTACATTGACCTGAATCGTTGTGGAACGCCTCTGGTGGAGATCGTGAGTGAGCCCGATCTGCGGACGGCAGATGAGGTGTTTGAATACCTGACGAGGCTGAAGGAGATTCTGCTCTATACCGGCGTGAGCGACTGCAACATGGAAGAGGGGTCACTGCGCTGTGACGCGAATGTAAGCGTGATGCTGAAAGGTGCGAAAGAGTTCGGTACCAAGGCCGAGGTGAAGAACGTTAACAGCTTCCGGTACATTCGCGCGGCGGTGGAGTACGAGATCGAGCGTCAGATTGGTGTGCTGGAAGACGGCGGGCGCGTGGTGCAGGAGTCGCGGCTCTGGAACAGTGGGGAGGGACGGACCTACTCGATGCGGAGTAAGGAGCAGGCGCATGACTACCGGTATTTTCCGGAGCCGGACCTGCCGCCGCTGGTAGTGGGCGCGGAGTGGCAGGCAGAGATTTTCAAGATGATGCCAGAGCTGCCGGAGGCGCGGCGGGCGAGGATGATCGCGGAGTACGAGATTTCGGAGCAGGATGCGGCTACGCTGACGGCGACGCGGGAGTTTGCGGATGGCTTTGAGGCAGCGGCGAAGAAGGCAAAGAATCCGCGGCGTGTAGCTGCGCTGCTGACGAGTGAGTTAACAATGAGGCTGCGTCTGGCTGGGTTGGAGCTGGAACAGTCGCCGGTGAGCATGGCGGGGATTGTGATGGCGGCGGACCTGGCGGAGTCTGGCGAGCTTTCGAGCAAAATGTTGAAGCAGCTGCTGGATATTTCTTTTGAGAAGAGCGAGGATTTTCCCGTTGTGTATGAGCGGGAGAAGCCGCAGCAGATCTCCGACACGGGCGCGATTGAGGCAATGATCGATGAGGTGATTGCCGCGAATCCGAAACAGGTCGAGCAGTATCGTGGGGGAAAGAAGACGGTGGCGGCGTTCTTTGTCGGGAACGTGATGCGGTTGTCGAAGGGACAGGCGAATCCGGCGCTGCTGAATGAGCTGGTGATCAAAAAGCTGGATTCGGCTTAGAGATTAGGACACTGCGGAAACGCCGATTTCTAGTTTTTTTCTGATAGAAATCTGATTCGAGTTGCCATTCCCCTAGCTAAATCACTAGGTGGCGGGACACTCGGATTAAGGTTTAATGGGCGGATGCGAATGCGTGTGTCCTTATCAAAAGGTGTTTGCCGGGGGGTGTGCGTGAGCGTTTTGCTTGCTCTCATCGCGTGCCGAACTGAGGCGCCCTATCTGGTGCCGGAGGAGCCGATGCCTCCAAACACGGTGTTGTTGTCGCAGATGATGCGAGAGTTGTCGGCTACACCCGGCTTTACGGATGCTCTGCTGGCGCATCTGGACCAGGGCGGGAAGAAGGGGCCGGCGCTAATGACGCAGCGGCTTATCAAGCGGCTGCGGGAGCTGATTCTTGGCAACGACTGGAGAGGGATCGATCGCTTTCCGGGGTGGACGATGCAGGAGGTCAACCCGGCTGTGGGGGTCATCGACAAGGTGGTGACGAAGCATCCGGAGACACCGGTTGGAACACCCTCTGGAGCGCCGACTGAAGCGTGGCCATCTGGCGCGGACAAGGGAGTGGTTACAGAATATCTCGACCTGGGAAACTACTCGCCGGAGAAGGCAGAGACGGTAAGTCTGGACACGCCGTCGACGCTGCCTGAGCTTTCGAATGCGACGCTGGTTACTGCGATGGGAGCAGGGGTGGTGCGGGGGGACGTAGCGAATCCGACGCTTGCGCCGATGCACCCGGATAGCCAGCGATTGGCCGACGTGTTGAACCGACTAGGCCTGAATGCGCTGCAGGGGGCGGCGACAGTGACGGCGGAGGTGGATGGAAAGACGGCGACGACTCCGCAAGAGCTGGTGCAGATGCTGATGGCGACAGGGCATTCCGTTGTGATTGCGGACGGCCGGTACTTCGCCAATTTCGGGCACTTTCACTACAAGGGGCAGGACGTGATGATGCCGTTCTTCGTGAACTCGCAGATAGGGATCCCGGATACGAAGAGGTCGCTGCTGGTGCCGGTGAGCCATGCGGAGTATGAGTGGACAATCCGCGGGCCGAAGGTGAATGCAGATGTGAGCTTCTACTTCGGCATCGACGGCAAGGCGGAGTTTCGCACGATGGATACGCTGGATCAGGCGTGGGTGCTGGGCCGTCATGCGCACGAATATCGGGATGCCTATGCGGTGGAGGTAACGCGGTTGGTAGGGATGATGTTGATTGCTTATGTGCATCAGCACATCAAGCGGCCCGACCTTCCGTTTGGTGGGTATTATCCGCTGGGCGTGTGCCAGGATGGCGTGGCGGCGATCGAGAGGAAGATGACGGGGCACGACACGCTGTTTCCGAATACCACGGAGGCCGCGTTGTGGGATGATCCTCGCGACGCGGAGATCAACGAGATGATGATTGCGATCCCCAAGGATCGGAATGGAGCGCCACCAGCGCCGGAGAGGATATTTGGATCGTTGCCAGTAACGGATTTCAATTTGATTACGATTCCAGGTCTGCCCGCTGATCTTACAGCAGTGTATGCGGCGTGGCAGGATGGATCGCTGAATCGGACGCGATCCTGGATTGAGAAGATGAGGTTGCGGCTTGTTGTTGCGGCCGCGCTGGTGGTGCTGGCTGGAGTCGTGGTATGGAGACGAAGGCGCGCGAGGAAGTGATCGCCGCTGGTCGTTGCTCTGATGCAACTCATTCGTGGGTACAAGGCTTCCTATACGAGTGGGAGAATAGCCATGGCCACAAAGAAGGCAACGAAGAAGTCCATCAAAAAAGCGGCATCGAAGAAGACTGCCGCGAAGAAGTCGAGTTCGACCCGGAAGTACAGTCCATCAGCGGGCAAGGACGTCGAGCGCGAGATGAAGGCGATGAAGCAGGGCAAGCTGATGAGCGGCCGCAGCGGAAAGAAAGTGACAAGCCGCAAACAGGCGATTGCGATCGGACTGTCCGAGGCGCGCAAGGAAGGTAAGAAGGTTCCTCCAGCGCCGAAGAAGTAGTTAGTTCTGGCTCTTTTGATTTAGCGCGAAGCAATCTCTCAGGAAAAGCTGAGATATTGCTTCGCGTTGTCATTTTTTGTCCGAGGACGATGACGACGCTGCGGCTGGGGCTGGTGCTGCGGCGGGAGCGCTGTCCTTGCTGGACTTCGAGTCTTTGTTGGACTTCGAATCAGGGGCGGCCTTTGAATCGGTGCTCGATGAGCCGTTGCTGCTCTGGTCGACGGAGGACTTGGGTTTGGCATTGCCGTAGCCGTCGGCGTACCAGCCGCCGCCTTTGAAGCTGATGGCCGGGGCAGAGAGGACGCGCTCGAGCTTGCCGCCGCAGTGCGGACAGACGGTGATCTCGGGGTCAGAGAACTTCTGGATTTTTTCTGTATGTTTGTGGCAGGTGGTGCATTCGTACTCGTAGAGCGGCATAGTGTTCTTTCTCTGCTTTTACTTATTGTGATGCGGGCTGAGGCTTGAAGATGCGATTCCAGGCCTCATCCGGTGTGGATTCGTTAGAGTTTGCCTAGTTCGATGAGGCGGACGCTGGCGATAGCTTCGACTTTGCGCAGGGCTTCGATGGCGGCAGTGGCGGAGGCTGCAGCGGGAACATCGATCTGAACTACCGCGAGGGCTTGACCCTGGGGGACGCGGTGGGAGCGGGTTGCTCCGGAGTTTGCGCGGCCCAGAGCGAAGTTGGCGATGTTGACGGAGTGTTCGCCCAGGATGGTGCCGATGCGGCCGACGACGCCGGGGACGTCGTGGTTGCGGATGGCGACGAGGGTGCCGTAGAGGGGAGCTTCGATGTCAATGCCGTCGTAGCTCAAGAGACGTGGCGAGGTGCCGTGAAGAACGGTGGCCGAGGCGCTGGTGTCGCCGTCAGAGGAGTGGAGGACGAGCTTGAGGACGGAGCCGACGCCGCCCGTGGTGAACTCTCTTTTGTCTTCCTGGATGCGAATGCCTCGCTCGTGGGCGATGGCGGCCGCATTGATGCGGTTGGCGGTGCTGCCCTCGCCATCGGTGCCGGAGAAGATGCCGGCGATAGCTGCATTGCGGATCAGATCGGTTTTGCCGGTGGCGATGCGGCCGGTGTAGGTGATTTGGATGTTCTCCAGATTTCCGGGCGTCGCGTGAGAGAGGAACTGGCCTAGGCGTTCGGCCATCTCGATGTAGGGGGCGATCTCGATGTACTCCTCGTGGGAGAGCGAAGGCAGGTTGACGGCGTTCTGGACGACGCCGAGCTTGAGGTAGTCGCGAACCTGCATGGCGAGCTGGATGCCGATGGCTTCCTGGGCTTCGTCGGTTGCACCGGCGATGTGGGGGGAGAGGATGACGTTGTCGAGGTTGAAGAAGGGAGAGTCTTTTAGGGGCTCGTGGTGGAAGACGTCGAGTGCGGCGCCGGCGACGTGACCGGATTTGATGGCGTCGGCGAGGGCCTGTTCGACGATGAGCTCGCCGCGCGCGCAGTTGATGATGCGGATGCCCTTTTTCATGATGCGGATGGAGGTCTGGTTGATGAGGCCCTCGGTTTGCGTCGTGAGACCTACGTGGAGCGTGAGATAGTCGGAGGATTTCAGGATCTCGTCGATGGGGACGAGAGCGACGTTGTTCTCGCGGGCGATGACGGGGGCGACGAAGGGGTCGTATCCGATGAGGTGCATGCCGAAGCTGGAGGCGCGGCGGGCAACCTCGAGACCGATGCGACCCAACCCTACGATGCCCAAAGTTTTGCCGCGGAGTTCGGAGCCCTGGAGAGATTTTTTCTCCCACTTGGCGTTGTGCATGGTCGCGTTGGCGCGGGGGATAGCGCGGGCTAACGAGATCATGAGGCCAAGGGTGAGTTCGGCGACGGCGACGGCGTTGGCGCCGGGGGTGTTCATGACGACGATGCCGCGATGGGTGGCGGCGTCGGTGTCGATGTTGTCGACGCCTACTCCGGCGCGACCGATGACACGGAGCTTCGGGGCGGATTCGAGGAGCTTTGCGTCAGCCTGGACTGCGGAGCGGACGACGAGGGCGTCGGCGTCTGCGAGTTCGGCGGCGAGGCCGTTTTTAATCTGGTCGGGCGTGACGATCTGCCAGCCGGGTTCCTGCTGGAAGACGGCTAGAGTGGCGGGCGAGACTTTTTCGGCGAGAACGATCTTCAAGGCTGACCTCTGGTCGGGAGGACTACCCCTCCCCTGGGTGAAAAGCTGCTAAAGTCTTCCAAATACAAGGCTTATGTCCGGACTTCGTGTTGCAGTGGACGCTAAAGTCTTGTCAACATTGAATGGCTAACTGCAAAGTCTTGAAAAAGCTTGGGTTATGGCGGATGGCCGGCACGATTTTATGTTCCGCTCCTTCCATTGTAGCCAATCCTGAGGGTGGGTTTGTCAAGAGAGGGAAATAGGGAGGGAAATGTTGGGTTGTGTCTGTTGGGTCGTGTCTGTTGGGTCGTGTCTTAGTTTCAGTCGGGGAGATCACAGCGTACCTGCTTGATGTCTCTGATTTCCTTCGAACTGACGCATTGCCATCGCCCGATACAGGAACGAGAAGCAGCAGGCGCTACGGAAGGTCGAACTTTCATTGGTAACCAACTTGTCGTATCCTTTTCCTCCTGCATGACCCAGGAGGAGCCATGAGCATCGACACGAAGCTCGAGATAGTCGTCATCCCCGTCTCGGATGCTAGCCGCGCGAAGGAGTTCTACGCGAGGCTCGGGTGGCGGCTTGATGCCGACTTTGACAACGGTAAGGACTTTCGCGTGATCCAGTTCACGCCGCCCGGCTCAGGATGCTCGGTCATCTTCGGCAAGAACGTTACGGCGGCAGCACCCGGCTCCTCCCAGGGTCTGTACCTGATCGTCTCCGACATTGCGGCGGCCCGCAAGGAGCTGCTCGGTCTCGGGGTCGAGGTCAGCGAGGTGTTCCACAACGAGGGCGTGTACGCAGGCCCGGACGAGCCCTACCTGTTTGGGCGGCTCCGGGTCAGCGGTCTGGATCCCGAGCATCGCAGCTATCGTACGTTCGCCTCGTTCCATGATCCGGACGGCAACGGCTGGCTGTTCCAGGAGATCACGGCGCGGCTTCCTGGGCGTGTTACCGGCGATACGACCTATACGTCGGCGAGCGATCTGGCGGGCGCGCTTCGGCGTGCCGCTGCTGCACATGGCCAGCACGAAGCGCGGATAGGGCAAGCCGACGCGAACTGGCCGGACTGGTACGCCGCGTACATGGTGGCGGAGCAGGCGGGCAAAGAGCTGCCGCAATAAACGACCGGAGCGGGACCGTCATCAGCGCCATAAAGGCGCAAGTCAGGGATTGTTGTCGATGTCAGTTTCTCCTCGGTCAAATCGATGTTTTGTGTGCTGGCCGGTGGTGCGCCTTCACCGATCAGCTCACTCCTTTGTCTACCTTGGAGTTGGCGGGACGTGCGGATCTTCCGGATCCTGCGGATCCTCGAACCTCTCCTGGTGGATGGTGATCCGCTTGGTGAACGGGTATGGTCAATAGTCCCGGAGTGCAGGATTGTAGCCGTTGGGGAATGCGGCGTTGCGTTCGGCGTTGAAGATGTCCTGCAACTGGAGATCGCCGTCGAGGATGGTCCTCTGGGCGCTGAAGATGTAGCGGTTCCAGATGCGGAAGATACGAACAGACTCGAATTCGGCGCTGAGGAGAGAGAGGTAGGTACGCAGGTCTTCGGGAGAGGCTTTCGAGAGGTCGATGGTGTTATCGGGTTTTCGGGGGAAGATGCTGGTGAACTGAAGGCGCCTGCTTTCGGCGGCTTGCCAGTCGGTGTAGAAGACATCGATCTTGGTAGCGAGGAGCTCGATCTCGGAATAGGCGTCGATCTCGGGTTGGGTAAGCTGTTCGGCGAGGCCGCTGGTTCTGGCGGCGCGCCAGAGACGGTCGGTGGGATAGTCGAAGTGCGGGAGATTGTAAGCAGGCGCGGCGGGGAGGGGTTTTCGTTGCCAGAGGGTAGCTTTGACCTGGTCCATGCGGGCAGTGACCCATGTCATTTGATAGTTGGCGGCTACATCGGAGGCCTTGGCGTTGTCGAGGATTTGCAGCGATTCGACGTGCAGGGATTTGCGAAGTTCTGAGCGCTGATGGCGGTGATGGATGGCCTGCACGGCTTGTTCGAGGCCAATCGCGATGAGCAGACCGATAACGATGGTGGCGATATGGACTAAGAACTCTCGCCAGGTGCTGGCGGCGTGGGGTGCGGGATGGACATCGAGCATGGGTGGCTCCTGCGTTACCGGGTCCGGAGTCTCGGAATTTTCGGGTTGGTCGGACATTCAACGTACCTTTGGACAGCGCATTGTTTGCTTGGCCTATCGTGTGGGCGGCGGGTCTTCGAATATCTCCTGGTTGATGGTCATCATTTTGACGTCGGCTGCGGATTCGCCATTAACGATGCCTTGCTCGTAGACCTTGGACCAACGGAGGCGGAAGAGCAGGCCTTGGATGGCGATCTTGGTGTCGGCGGCGGCGGCGGCGAGGCGCTCGGCCTGGTCGGGGGTCATAGTCCAGAGCTCTGGTGCGCCGGTTGCGGCTGGCTGGGCGAAGCGGCGGTGCATGGCGACGATGGCCTGACAGCCGTTGAATACCTGGTCTCGCGCGGCGCCGAGGAGGTCGTAGTTGTGGGCGAGGCGCGCCTGCATGCGGGATTGTTCGACGGGAAGCAGCGCGACGAGGCCGCCTTCTTTGGCGGTGGTCCATACGGCCTGCGATGGGGCGAAGTAGCGGAACTCGGCGGTGCCGACGGAGCCGGGCAGGCAGGGCGCGGGGGGCAGCGTGATGCGGATCTTGTCCTGATGAGAAGATGACGGGCTTGCATTGCGCGTGGCTTGATCAAACCAAGGCTCGAGGTTCTGCATCTTGAGGTCGCGGTCGATGACCTGGAGGTTCTGCTCGGCCTCGTTGTGGAGATCTTCCTGAAGTTGATGGCGCTGATCGCGGTGGTGGATGAGTTCGACGGTTTGCTCGAGTGCAATGGCGATGAGCAGGCCGAGGACGATGGTGGCGATGTGGATGAAGAAGTCGCGCCAGGTGGTGGCGGCGTGGTGAGCGGGGTGAATGTCGAGCATGGGAGTAGGCTCCTGTGCGGTCGCGGAGTCGGGTTCAGGCACGGAGATCGGCTGCTCCGGCGGGATGGAGGGGGTTTCTGGCACGGTTGTCGCGTTGGCGACAAGTCTAACGTCGAAGGCGGAGGGCTGCTAGAGAAAAAAGTGCGGGACGAAGGAGCTCAGGTTGTCTGTGATGGGGCTGGCGGACTCGCGGATGCCCATGCCGCAACAGTCCTGGTCGATCATCCAGAGGCCGAGGATGGGGTGACGGTTATCAAATACTGCGTCGGGGGCGAGAGCCTGGTAAATTTGTTTGCCGTTATAGGGACCCGTGGTGGTGGCGATGGTGGCGTTATCGCGGACCATGGTGATGTTGGCGCCTTCGCGCGACATGAGAGGCTTGCGGACGTAGTTGCGCATCGTGTTCGGGACGTTTCCATTTTCCTCGGCGAAGTGGGATTCCAGGAGCAGCTCGTGGTTGGGGTAGAGCTGCCAGAGGATGGGGAGGATGCCCTTGTTGGAGAGAAGCATCTTCCAAATAGGCTCGATCCAGCGGGTGGCCTGGTAGGTGGCGAGGGCGTGCGGGCCGAACTCCTCCTGGAGCATGGCCTCCCAGGGGTAGAGCTTGAAGATGGAGAACATGGGGTGTTCGTCGGGATCGAGGAAGGACTGTTGGTCGTCGTTCCAGCCGATCTCCTGCATGAACATCTGCTCGGTTTGGAGTTTTGCCTGCTGCGCGGTGTCGCGGAGGTAGGTGACGGTGAGCTGGTCTTCGGGGTTGTCGAGCGCGGCGAAGTAGATGGGCTTGGAGAGGTAGGGGTCGATGTCCTTCCACTTGGCGATGAGCTTTTCGTGGATGGAGTTGAACTGGTCGGGCTTGGAGGAGACGAGGCTTTGCGGCATGTCTTTGAGCCAGTGCCACTGGACGACGGCGGCCTCGAGGAGTGAGGTGGGGGTGTCGGCGTTGTACTCGAGGAGCTTGGGGGCTTGGCCCGACTTTGCGCCTGCCCAACTGACGTCGAAGCGGCCGTAGAGAGCGGGGGGCTCGTTATTCCAGGCCCACTCGATGGCTTCGACGGCGAATTCCGGGATGTCGAGTTCGGCGTAACGTTTTTTGTCGATGATGTGCTGGGCGGCGGCGAGGCACATCTCCTGTAGCTGGTATCCGGCGGCTTCGAGGGTGTCGATCTCGGCGGCGGTGAATTGGTAGGCGGCGGACTCGTCCCAGTAAGGCTTGCCGTTTTCGAGCGTATGGAAGGCGAGTCCGACGGACTCGACCTTTTGCTGCCAGTTTTCGCGAGGGGTGAGGGGGATGCGTTGCATTATTCTCCGGCTCCTCCGCCTTCGCCACCGCTGCTACTGGAGTGGCTGCCGCCTTCGGCGAAGGAGCTGCCGAAGCCGCCGCGTGTGGTGTAGCTGGCTCCGGGTGTGGGAGTGTAGCTGCCGCCGCCGACCTGTGTGCCGATGCCGTAGCCGCCCCATCCACCGTAGTAGAAGCGGTAGGGCGAGGGGACGAAGATGAAACCGCCGTGGCCGTCTGGCTGCTGCTGCGCGTTGGGCTGGTTTTGGCAGAAGCTGTCGTCGACGACGTTGTTGTGCTCGTCGACGCAGCGCTGCATCTGCGGGCGTCGACAGCCGGTGAGGAGCGCGAGAGCGGCGGCAGCGAGGAGCGGAGCGGTTACCTGGGCGGAGCGTTTCATGGGGGAAAGTTAGGGCTGCACTAGAGTATCAAGGCCGGGCGTTTTATTTGGAATCGATCACCATCGATTTAAGGAGATCGTCGAATTCAACGCGGGAATGAGAGTAGATATCCTGATTCGCATCCAAGGCTACGAAGGTGTAGAGAGGGCCGTTGAAGCGCTCGAGAGTTGCTTCGGACGTGAAGAGGATTCGTTCGCCTGAACTGCTCGGTGCTTTCGGAAGCGGTAGAGGCTTTTCGAAGCGAAGTCCTGGGTAGTCGGGCTGTTCGCTTTGAAAGAAGACTGCGATAAGATGAGCGCCGCCTCTGCTCTTGTAGAGCTCGTCGGTAACGATTTCGAAGGCGAGGCAGGTTGCGACCGGACAAGGAACTCCCGTTAGCGGAGTTTGGCCTGCATAGCGCGGATTGCTCAACATGCGTTGCGAGTATGCTTCGAGGGATTCGGCTTCACGTGGTATTTGGGTCAAGACGAGAAGACTAGCGGTGCTATCGCCATCGCGAGTCGGGTATTTCTCTGAAGTAACGATGACGGAACACGAGCCTTTTGACACGTCGTTGATGGTGATGGGTGAGTTTGCTTTGGCTGTGAAGGATTCTCCGCATATGTTGCTGGTAAAGTGAACGCGATCTCCCGTCTGCTGTGCCTGCCAGACTTGTTTGGCTGGATAGGAGGCCGTGGGATCGCTCGGCTTGAGCCGCTTACGTGCGATCTGTTCCAGCTGAGGGTCGTTTGGTCCATCAGCGGCTTTTTTCGCGTTGTCATAGGCGCGAACTGCGTGCACGGGCATGCTTGTGAGGCCGGCGCAATAGGCGTAGTCCTGCCAGAAGGCACCAGGAAGTGAAGTAGATGATGTTTCGACACGCAAGAGTTGCTGCATGCCGGCGACGACGTTGTTGGATTGGCATTGGTGTATTCCGAGGAACCAGGCGGCGCGGAAGTCCTCGCTCGCCTGTCCCTGAAGAAGTTTCATAGCCGGATCGTAGGCTTCATTGATGTTCAGGTTGTAGGCGAGATGGGCGACGAGTCCAGTGAAGAGTTGAAGTTCCTTGTTGGTGGGAGCTTGTTTCTGCGCGCTTTCGAGTGTGTGGAGAGCCAGCAGAAACCGCGAGGCCACTTCTTCCTTGGGAACAGGAAAGCGCCACTTTGCTTCGTAGGTGCGTGCGAATTGATCGATTGGCAGCAGGTCGGAGTAGGCGCTTTGGACGGCTCCGTCTTGCGGGAGTTTAGATCGATCGATCTGGCGAATCTGCGAGAGGGCAGATGAGGTGAATACGCATAGAAGAGTGATGCATCGGATGAGCAGTAGAGGGACCCGGGTTGAGCGTTTCATGGACGCCTTGTTATAGCACGATGTCGGCGGATATTAGCTTCCGAAGGCTACTTTGATTTCGGGATCACCTTGATCTCGAATACTGCAGGCCATTGCTTGCCGGTGACGAAGAGCCGGTCATTCTTTGGGTCGTAGGCGATGCCGTTTAGAACGGATTCTGCGTTGATCTTCTGATTGTCGGGGAGCAGGCCGGTGAGATCGATCCAGGCGATGACGTGTCCGTCTTTCGGCGAGATGCGGGCAATTCGATCGGAGTGCCAGACGTTGGCGTAGATTTCGCCCTTGATGTATTCGAGCTCGTTGAGTTGGTTGATGATCCTCAGTCCGTCTTTGACGACGATGTGACGCGTCTCATCGAAGGTGTCGGGGTTGCGGAAGCGGAGGATTGCGGTGCCGTCGCTAGTGATGAGTTCTTTGGGGGTGCGCGTCATGCCCCAGCCCTCGCCGTCGTAGTGAAAGACCTTGACGATGGTGAAGGAGAAACGATCGTAGACGAAGCCGGTGTGAGTCTGCCAGGTCCAGCCGATGATGTTGGGACCCCAGTCGACGATGCCTTCGCCGAAGTATTTCTGCGGAAGAGCGAACTGCTGGAGAGTTTTGCCGGTCTCAGGCTGGATGGACATGATGGCGGAGTGACCGTTGAGTCCCGTGCTCTCGTAGAAGAGGCCGTTGAGGTAGAAGAAGCCTTCGGTGTAGCTGTCGGTGGAGTGGGGGTACTTCGCGATGACCTTGTAGCTGTAGACGGGCGCGGCGAAACAGTGAATGGAGAGAATGGAGAGGAGAACGAGCAGACGAATCGTGATAGCGAAGGCTGGGGCCAACGGCGGGGCAGCTACTTCGGAGAAGGGTTTCATCGGAGATTGGAGTTAAGGCTGGACCAGACTATCAAGGAGGGCGTTCGGCTATTTGGAATCGATGACCAGCGATTTGAGGAGGTCATCGAAGTCGGTGCGAGAGCGAGGGTAGATGTCCTTGTTCGCATCGAGGGACACAAAAGTATAGAGGGTGCCACTGAAGCGTTGAGGGTTCTCTTCGGGCCGGAATAAGGCCGGTTCGACTATGTGATTTGTGACCTTTGGCTGGGGTTGAGGGGTTTCGAATCGGAGGCCCGGATATTCGGGCTGCTCGCTCGCGAAGAAGACGGCGACCAGATGAGCGCCACCCTCCCCCTTGTAGAGCTGGTCCGTGGTTACCTGGTAAGCGATGCAGGTTGCAACCGGACATTGGATTCCAGCCAACGGAGTTTTCTTTGCATAGAGTGGGTCATTCAACATGCGTTGCGCGAAGGCTTGAAGAGATTCGCCCTGCCTGGCGGTTTGCGTGAGCAAAAGAAGGGAAGCGGAACTCGGGCCGTAGCGGCTCGGGTAATGGTCGGTGTCGATGGTGACGACGCACATTCCATTTACGACGTCGCCGATCTTGGCATGGGATGACGGCTGGATGGTGAAGGACTCCCCGCAAACGTTGCTGGTAGAGCGAAGGCCACGGGCAGTCGTCTCGGTACGCCAGGCTTGTCTTGCGGGGTAGGCGTCGGTGATGCGGCCCGGCTTGATTCTGTCGCGCAGCTTCTGCTCCAGTTGCTCGTCGATGGGTGGCTTGGGGGTTGCCTTTTGTGCCTTGTCATAGGCCCGGATTGCATGTACGGGCATGTTCGCCACGGTGGCGCAGTTGGCGTAGTCCAGCCAGAAGTCGCCGGGAAGAGTGGCGGAGGACCCTTCGACTTGCTGGAGCCGAAGCATGCCGTTGACGCGATCAATGGCTTGACACTCGTGGATTCCGAGAAACCAGGCGGCGCGGAAGTCTCCGGTGACCTGTGACTGGAGGAGCTGTAGAGCGGGATCGTAGGCCTCTTCTATGCTCAGGTTGTACGCAAGATGGGCGACCAGTCCGGTGAAGAGTTGAAGTTCTTTGTTGTCAGGATCCCGTTGCTGCGCCTTCTCGAGTGTGTGTAGAGCCAACAGAAAACGCGACGTCACGTCCTTTTGGGACACGGGATAACGCCAAACTGCTTCGTAGGTTCGGGCGTATTGATCGATGGGCAGCAGATCCTTGTAGGCGTTCTGAACGGCGCTGTCCTGTGGGAGCTTGGAGCTGTCGATCTCGCGGATTTGCGAGAAGGCGGATGTGGTGCAGAGACATGTAAGTGCTGCTACCTGGAGGAGCGAGACGGCAACCCTGGACGATAGCTTCATAAACAGTGGTTAGAGACTATCAGAGGCAGGGTAGTTTGAGCCCACGTCCGATGGGGCTGGACGTGGGTCACCAATCTGGTTGCTGCTATTTGGCGTGGTCGGCGAAGAGCTTCTGGGCGGCGATTAGGCCTTTGCCGAATTCGAAGTTGGGGAGTGGGGTTTTGGTTTTGGCGATGACCTGTTCGAGGGCGCCGATGATGGCGATGGTGTCCATGTAGTCGAAGAAGCCGATGTGGGCGATGCGGAAGAGATGGCCCTTCATCTCGCCCTGGCCGTCGGTGACGATGGCGGCGAACTGGTTCTTGAGGCCCTTGACGATGATGCCGGAGTCGGTGCCTTCGGGGGCGAGGATGGCAGTGGCTGCGGCTGCTTCGTGGCCTTTGGGGGCGAAGAGCTTCATGCCCAGGGCGGTGGCTGCGGCGCGGGTCATGGCGGCGCAGGTTTCGGCGTTGTCGACTAGCTTTTTGCGGCCTTCGGCTAAGTCGCCTTTGGGGTTTTCCGGTGTGGCGGCTTGTCCGGCGATGTAGTCGAGCGATGCGCCTAGTGCGGCGATGAGCGCGACTGGCGGGGTGTAGGCGGATTCGCCCTTGGCGGCGTTCTTGCGCTCTTTGCGGAGGTCGAAGTAGTAGCGCGGGTTGTAGGTGGACTCCATGCGATCCCAGGCGCGGGGGCTGACGGCGAGGTAGCTGAGGCCGGGAGGCATCATAACGGCTTTTTGCGAGCCGCCGATGAGGACGTCGATGCCCCAGCCGTCCATGTCGAGGTGGGTGGTGCCGAGGCCGGTGATGCCGTCGACGATGAGGAGGGCCTCGGAGTTTTCGGACTTGAGGAGTTTGGCGATGCCTTCGATGTCGTGGCGGACGCCGGTGGAGGACTCGGTGGCCTGGACGAAGACGGCGCGGGTTTCGAGCTTGAGGGCGGCTTTGACTTCGTCGAGGGTGAAGGTCTGGCCGTAGGGTTTTTCGATGACGTCGGCGTGGCAGCCGAAGGATTTGACGAGGGAGGCCCAGCGCTCGCCGAACTTGCCGGCTGTCAGCACAAGCACGCGATCACCCGGTGAGGTGAGGTTGGAGACGGAGGCTTCCATGGCTCCGGTGCCGGAGGCGGAGAGGATGATGACGTCGTTTTTGGTGCCGACGAAGTCTTTGAGCTGCGCGAGGACGCGGGTGTAGAGGGCGCGGAACTCGGGCGTGCGGTGGTGGATGTCGGCCGCGGCCATGGCGAACTGCGCGGCGGGGAGAAGAGGCGTCGGACCAGGCGTGAAGAGGCGTGTTTTACGGATCATACGTAATTGTAACGAGTCTCGCGTGAGAGCTATAGAGCGGTAAGAAGTACTTATAATGAGGAGTTGATTTGAGGAGACGAGGGATCGATGACGATTGGCGAAAAGATTCAGACGGATATTGTGGTGGCGATGAAGGCGAAGGATGAGCACCGGCTGACGACACTGCGGATGGTGAAGTCGGCGCTGAAGAATAAAGAGATCGACAAGCGCGAGAAGCTGACGGATGCGGAGGAGTCGCAGATTTTGACGACGCTGATCAAGCAGCGGAAGGAGTCGGTGGAGTCGTTTACCAAAGGGAACAGGCCGGAGCTGGCGGAGAAAGAGCAGGCCGAGATTGGGATGATCGAAGGCTATCTGCCAAAGGCCGCGGGGGAGGATGTGATTCGCGGCGTGGTGACGGGGGCGATCGATACGCTGACGCAGGATGCGGGCAGGAAGCCGGGACCGAAGGATATGGGGACGCTGATGAAGGTGGTGCAGCAGAGGATTCTGGCGGATGGGTTGCGCGCGGATGGGAGGCTGGTGAGCGAGATTGTGAAGGCGGAGCTGGCGAAGTAGGCCGTTCGCAGGTTGTCCCGCAACTTAGTCCAACTGCATTTGACGGACGAGATCTTCTGGCGAAGGCCATCCCTCGGCAACAAAGTCCGACATGTAATTCGGATGGGGTCGATACCCTCTCGGTGCGGCTTTTGCCATGATCGGGATGGTGGCGGGAGGGAGCCACTCCTCGATGGCGGATATACGCGCCACCGGATGGGTGGGGCAACGCAGGATGGCTGCAAGGTGCATGGGTCCGGAGTCGTTGACGATGACGTGCGAGCTTGCGCGAAAGGCATCGACCAGCTCGCGATCGATGAGGCGGCGAACATCCGTGTCAGCGATTCCGTCGGGCCGGGGGTCTCCCGGTGCTGCGACGATCTGGACCTGGCAGATTCTGGCCAGGAGATCTACCAGTTTCGCTACATGGGGGTACTGTTTGGAGCGCCATTGCGCTCCGATGTGAATGGTGACGAGCGGCGTGGCTGGTGCAGGGAGCTTCTGCTGGTAAAAACTTTCAACGCTGCTCCCAGGGAACGGATGCGATCGAGGCCCACTCGCGGTAGCGATTTCGGAGCGGAAGCCAGCCTTTCGCATAAGGTGTATCAAGCAGCGCAGAGCGGCGCGCGGCGAAGGCGAACCAGCCGCACGAACGGATCGACGCGCCGGGAAACATCTTTCTGGCAGCAAGGTAGTCTCTGAGGTCGCCACGTATCGTTGCCACGTTCGTCGCTGATGCCGAGATGGCTGGCACAGGGGCCAGGATCCCACCGTCCTGTTCGGCCGCGGTCGACATACTTCAGGTCGGCGGTGATCAGTTCGGGAGCCGCTATTCCTTCCATCGCTGCACGGAGGAGAACATGCCAACGCGAGTTACATGCGAGCGCAAGGCGGGTGGGATCCTGAAGTGCGATTGCCGCAGCGATGAGCGCGTCTCCCATGCTCCAGGGCTCAAAGAGGATCAATTTCTTCGCGTCGGTCATGCAGGAGGGCTCCAAACGATAGACGGCCTTCCATGGTTATACAAGTAACGAATTTCTCGAAATTGATAGGTGTGATCTCTGGAGATGCGGATGCCATCAGTGGCGGGGGGAAGACCAGTTGAACTCGGCGCCGGCCATGATGGTGCGGCCTTGCAGGGGGACCTGGGGGATCTCCTGGTAGCCGGTGTTGCTTAGGTTCAGCGCGCGCAGGTAGGGGCGGAGGTGGCCAGTGTTGCGGGAGAGGGCGACGTCCCAGAGGGGGTAGGGGGTTTGCGTGGTCTTCTGGACGATGTTGACCTGGGTGTGGGCGGTGAGCTGGTGGAACTGGCCAGTCCAGAGGAAGAGAGCGTTCTGGGCGGCGTAGTTGTAGGCGTACTCGGAGAGGATGTTGGGTGGTGGTGGAGCGGCGTGTGCGGCGGTGTAGCTGAACTGGAGTTGCTGGTTGCTGGTGAGGCGGAGGCGAACGGTGGCTTCGGCGCCGGTGATGTTGAGGTTCTGGATGTTGACGGCTTGCCAGGGTTCGGCGAAGGTGAGGGCCGGAGTGGCGAGGATGGTCTTGGCGTAGTCGATGGCGTCTTTTTCCTGCAGGCGGAAGGCGGCGGCGTTGAGGGTGAGGCGGCCGTTCGAGGGCGTCCAGTCGATGCCGGCTTCGTAGCTCCAGGAGGACTCGGGTTTCAGGTTGGGGTTGCCGATGGTGGTGGGGTCGGCGTAGTAGAGGTCGACGTAGGTGGGGAGGCGGAAGCCGTGGCCGGCGGAGGCTCGGAGGCGCGTGGTGCGGGTGAGGGTGTAGGCGGCGGCGATGCTGGGGGAGAAGACGTTGTCGTTTCCACTGGCGTTGCCGGAGAGGATTTCGTCGCGGGCTCCGAGGGAGAGCGAGAAGCGGCCGAGGGCGCGGAGGCTGAGGTTGGCGTAGCCGGCGCCCTGGTTGCGGGAGTGCTGGCCGAGCGAGTTGCTGTTGATGGTGTCGCCGTCGGCTTCGACGCCGTAGGAGAGGGTGGTGTTGGAGCCGAAGTTATCGGCGCGGCGGAGAGCGCCCTCATAGCTGGTGGTGATGTGGTTGTTCTCGTAGATGGCGGGCTGGTCGACGAAGAGGACGAAGAGGTCGGTGTGACGGCGGTAGCCGAAGCTGGCGGCGGTTTGCGGGCCGAGCTGCTGCTGGATGCTGGCGAACCAGCCTTTGGTGCGCTCCCACGAGGGGTAGGGGCCGTAGAACTGGTTGGCGCCGTAGGGGCGGTCGCTGGTGGCGAGGAGGATGTCGGTTGCATAATTTTGGGCGCCGGGTTTCCAGGTGAGCCAGGTCTCGGAGGCGAGGGCGTTGCTGGAGTAGTTGCGGTCGGGGATGAAGCCGTCGGAGGTGTCGCGGCTGCCGGTGAGTTGTTCGGCGAATGGGCCGGTGGTGTAGGAGGCGCGGAGGTGCTGCTCGATGGAGCTGTAGCTGCCGCCGCCGACGCTGCCGATGACGGTGAGGCCGGGGGCGGGTGGTTGGGTGAGGAGGTTGACGGCGCCGCCGATGGCGTCGGAGCCGTAAAAGGTTGATCCCGATCCGTGGAGGATGTCGATTCTGGTGACGGCGTCGAGGGGGATGGGGATATCCAGATTCAGGTGGCCGGTCTCGGGGTCGTTGATGCGGAGGCCGTTGAGGAGGATGAGGGACTGCTCGAAGGTGGTGCCGCGGAGGGAGAGGTCGGCCTGGACGCCGTTGGCGGCGCGGGCCTGGAGGTTGAGGGAGGAGTCCTGGCGGAGGAGATCGACGACGGAGTTCGAGACGAGGGGCTGGTCGCGCGGGGAGATGAGGTTGACGGAGCGGTCGCTTTCGGCGAGAGGGAGGGGTTCGAGGGTGGTGGTGACGGTGATGCTTTGGGCGACGGTGGCTGGTTTTGTTTGTGGCTGGCTGGAATCTGAAGAGATTTGCTGGGGCTGTTGGGCGATGGCGGTGCTGAGGCAGAAGGCGATAAGGCTGAGAAGGCCGGAGGTTTTCCGTGGAGGGGGCACTTAACGATCATCGCTTGTCATGCGGTGGTTGCGGAGCTAGTTTTGTCTTATTGTAAGTAGTTGAACGGCTCAACTACTTGGGGAGGAAGCGCCATGCGGATCGAATCCTTTTTGCGGCAGAGTCCTATCTTTCAGGCCAGCCGGATTGCCCGGAGGATGGAGGCTTCACTGAACCTCGTTCTCGAGGGGGAGGGGCTGACGTTTTTTGAGTCGTTGATGCTGGCGGCGATCTTTTTCGAGAAGAAGGGTGGCGTCAAGCCGTCTTATCTTGCGGAGACGTTTCAAACGACGCGGGGCAATGTGAGTCATTGCATCTCTTCGCTGGAGGCCAAAGGTCTGGTGCGGCGAAGGATCGACGCAGAGGATGCGCGAGCGCTTCAGCTTGTACTGCTGCCAGCCGGGCGGAAGCGAGCGGTGCGGGTGGTGGGGATTCTCGATCGGATGCAGCGGCATTTCGAGGAGAAGGTTGGAGTCGGGGAGTTGGAGGCGATGATGAGGCAGATGGGCGTTGTGGAAGAGCTTTGCTCGCGGCTGGTCCGCGCGTAACGCTGGGCTGTGGCGGGCTGCGACCTTACTGGAGAGAACGCCAACGAAAGGGGCGCAACTCCTCGGGATGCGAGCGGACGTAGGCGAGGACGCGATGGCGTTTTTGGGGCCCGCGGCTCTCCTGCCATCCTCTTTGTTCTGAGTCGGGCAGCAGGCCAGGACGGACGTCCGCGATTCTGTCGAATAGCGAAGCCCAGCGTTTCTTGATCGAAGGAAGCGAGAGATGCATCCTTGCCGCCAACTCGTTGTCGGTTTCGCCGTTGATCGCTTCGGCGAGAAGTTGTTTTTCGGTATCGCGGAGATGGAGAGCAGGCTCCTGATACTGGAAGAGAGGTGCGGCGACCGAGCCAGAGGTGGCGAAGGCTTCCTTCTGGGTAAGAAGGATGAGCGCGTGACCGCAGCGTGCAAATTTTGCGACGGTGCGCCAGACTCCGGAGGAGTCGTGAGCACGGTATTGCTCTTCCGCTACGGTCTCCGACAGGATGCGGTTGAGACGGTAGCCTACGTGAGCCTGAGCAAAGGCGATGGGCAAGACCATTTCGGCGTGGCTGGTCTGTTCGGGGTTTATCGCCGCGTAGAGGTAGTTGCAGCTCAGGACGACGAGATCGAGCGGGTTACGAGCGGGGGTGTTGGAGAGGCTGGCCTCGGGGAGCACGACGTTCTCTCCGGCGACGACGCTGGCGACAATGCGGCTGTTGAGGCCAGGCCGCGGGTCTTCGAGCTCGTGGGTCGCGAACTCGGGGGTTACGAAGACGCTTGAACCAAAGCCGATGATTTGATTGGGGGCTTGCGGGGTGGCGGCTTCGATGAGGGCCGAGTTGAATGACAGACTGCGAGTGAGGTCCTTCCAGACGGCCAGGGCGCGTTCGCGGCCTACGATCTCATCTCCCCAGACGCGCGGTTCGACGCTGAGACATTCGATCAGGTCCGTTTCGTGTACTTCACGCCAATTCATAAGATCCCTCCTGGCTCTGGGCCGGAGATGGGCGGGCTCGAAAAGTATCCTTTTAGGATGTGTCGCTTTTCCTGGTGAATTCTCTAATCTTCCTCGCAGATCGACAATGGCACCAGCCCCTAAACGAGCACCCACAAGGACTTTCACGCAAGACATCGGAATTTCAAGACAAGATTCTACACATACCCAGTAGAGGAAGTCGGTGCCAGTGTCTGAACGCGAAAAAGAGGCCAAAGCGAAACGCCTATGATGCTTCAAGCACTATCCGTAATGTGCGACGCAGTTCGTTGAGTTGGCCGCAAAGGCCCCGCCCTCCCCTGAAAACTTGTCCGGTATGTTAAGGAGGTCCTTTATGGGACGCTCAGCAAAGTATCGCGTTGTTTCTTCTCTGCTCGCTTTTACCTCAGTGGCGGCGATGGCGGCAGTCGTGGTCATTCCGAATCTGAAGCATTTTCAGGACAAGACCGGCGCTGTGGCGACCTTCAACACCGGCGGCGACATCAACGAGAACAATCCTTTCTTTCAGAGCCTGGGGACGAACGGGCGCAGCTGCGCCAGTTGTCATCGGGTGGACCAGGCCTTCAGTATCAGCGCGAAGGGTGTTCGTGAGTTGTATGAACAGACGCAGGGTGAGGACCCACTGTTTGCTGCGGTGGATGGGGCAAACTGTCCGACGGCGACCTCAAAGGACCGCGCGGCTCACAGTCTATTGCTGGAGCGTGGGTTGATCCGGATTGAGATCGACATGCCGACGAATCCTCAGTTCACGATTGCTGTGGTGCATGATCCTTATGGATGCGCGATCACCAGCGACCCGAAGACGGGGCTGCCGGTGATTTCGGTCTACCGGCGTCCGCTGCCTACGACGAACCTGCGGTATCTGAGCACGGTGATGTTTGACGGGCGGGAGACGCTGATGCCGCTTAATCGTGCGAAGACGTTTCAGAACAACCTAAATTTTGATCTTACGGACCAGGCGATTACGGCGGTTCTGACGCACTCTCAGGGGGTAACGCCCACGGCGGCGCAGTTGAACGAGATCGTCCAGTTTGAGCTGGGGTTTTCGACGGCGCAGATTCGTGACGACAAGGCGGGATCGTTGCAGATGCATGGGGCATACGGTGGGCCGGCGGCGCTCTCCCAAGAGAGCTACTACCCCGGTTCGAACGACGCGCTGGGAGGAGACCCCACGGGAGAAGAGTTTAATCCCAGCGCGTTTTCGCTCTATTCGGCATGGGAAAACGCCGGCGGGCATGGCTATGGCGACGATCGAGCGGAGGCGAGAGCAGAGATTGCAGCAGGGGAGAAGCTGTTCAACACGCTGCCGGTGACTATTACCGGGGTGCGCGGATTGAATGACAACGCTGCGCTGGGGAGTCCTGCATCGATCACGGGCACTTGCACAACATGCCATGACACGCCGAATGTCGGGGATCACTCTGTCGCTCTGCCTCTGGATATCGCCACCAGCAGACAAGCGGAGTATGAGACGAATCCGGCGATTGTTGCGGGTCTGAAGGAGTTGAGCGCGCCGGATTTGCCGGTGTATGAGATCAGGGGATGTCCGGATCCGCTGAATCCGGGGAAGACGGTGAACTACTACACGTCCGATCCGGGCAAGGGGCTGATTACCGGGTTGTGTGCCGATGTGAATCGCGGGAAGGGGCCGATTCTTCGTGGGTTGGCGGCGCGTGCACCTTACTTCCACAATGGCGCAGCGGCCAATCTGGACGAGTTGGTGAATTTCTATAACCAACGCTTCCAGATGAATTTAACCGACGAGCAGAAGAAGGAACTGATTGCGTTTTTGAATTCGCTGTGAACGACGAGATACTTCCGAGCCTGGATTTGTTCGACCTGTTCTGCCGAGTAGGATACCTAACTTCAATTCAGTTCGCCGAGTGCCTTCCTAAGGGGGGTATTGGAGGAGGTTTTCATGTCGGAAGCAACTCTTTCTGTCGTCATCACTGTGCTGGTTATCGGGCTCATGTTCGTTTGGGTGCCGGTGCTTGAGTTCATTTGCCCACCTTGCCGCAGGGCGCTCGAACGCCTTCGTTCGAGCAGAGCGAAAGGCGACGTGCGACAGTCAAGTGCATCCAGGATCAAGGCCGCGCGGGGATAGAGAAGAAAGCTAGAGACAAGTTTCACATTGCGGTCGCGCTAGAATCGCGGTGTTGGAAGGAGTAACTATGTCTTCTGGGTACGCAAACGGAAAGATCTGCTACATCGACATGCCTGCGGTTGATATTGCACGTTCGGCCGATTTTTATGCGCGCGTTTTCGGTTGGGAGATTAGACAGCGGGGAATGGCTCGACTGCCTTCACCGATACGGTCGGGCAGGTGAGTGGGACATGGTCGGTGGGAAGGCCGCCTGCTACTCAGCCGGGGCTTCTGGTTTATGTGATGGTCGAGGACGCGGAGGCGACGGTTAAAGCAGTCGTGGCCAACGGCGGCGAGATTGTGCAACCGATTGGCGGAGATGCGCCTGAGATTACGGCGAGATTTCGCGATCCGGGCGGCAATGTGATTGGGATTTACCAGCAACCGGGGTTGAAGAGGGGTTGAGGTTTATTTCGCTCAGTTTTTGACGGCGGCGTTTGGATGATGCGATGACTGTGGCAAAACTACTGTTTCTGTTGCTTGTTACCCAGTTAGTCAGTGCGCAGACGCCTGCTCCTGCCTTTGAAGTCGCCACGATTAAACCAGCCGCTCCGAACTTTGACGGTCACGTGCATATCAATTACCCTCCGGGCGATCGTTTCAGCGCCACGAATATCACTCTCCGTGCGTTGATGCAGTGGGCTTATGCTATGCCCGAGACGCAGATTCTTGGGGGCCCGTCGTGGCTGTCGTCCACTCGCTTCGATATTCAGGCGAAGGCGGATAACGGCGAGCAGATGAAGAGTCTTTCCTCTGAGGAAGCCAACGAACTCAAACGCCGCATGGTGCAGGCTCTCTTTGCGGAGCGGTTCCAGCTCAAAGTCCATCAGGAGACTCGTGCGCTGCCGGCGTACGACCTTGTCCTAGCGAAAGGTGGCTCGAAGCTACAACCGAGTCAGTCCAACGGCAAGAGTATCGGGGTTGGCCGCGCCCACTTCAGTGGCGAGGGGCTTACGACGACCATCATCGCTCAGGAGCTTTCCAAGATCGCCGGCCGCGTTGTCGTCGATAAAACTGGCTTAGATGGCCGTTATGATCTCAAGCTCCAGTGGACGCCGGACGATGTTGTTGCCAGCGAGACTGATCCTCCGACACTCTTCACGGCAATTCAGGAACAGCTTGGGCTGAAACTGGAATCTGCCAAAGAGCCGGTGCCCGTCCTTGTCATTGACCATATCGAGCCGCCGAGTCCTAACTAGCGTGAGCTACTCGCGGATGATCTTGACGAAGATGCCGTCGGGGAGGGTGGCGTTGCCGAGGATATGGATGACGCCGTCCCTGGTGAAGCCGCGGAGCATGGCGTCGGCCTTGGCGTAGGGGTTGGGCGGGGCTTCGGATTGGGTGGGATAGGGGGTGGCCTTCAGCGGCGGCGGAGCGGGTTGGCCGGGGGCGTGGGGGCGTTTCATTCCGCGATCCATGGCTTCGTTGGCTAGGCGGTCGGCGTCCTTGTTTTTGTGGCGAAGGGCGTGGGAGATCTCGAAGGCTTCGAGTTTAGCGATGCGGTTTCTTGCCTCCTGCCAGAGGGGTCTGAGGTCGGGGGAGTTGACCTTGTACTTGCCCTGGATCTGCTTGACCATCAACTCGGAATCCGAGATGACGCGGAGGCGCGGGTGGTGATGGTCGAGGGCGTACTGGAGGCAGCCGAGGAGGCCGGCGTATTCGGCGTAGTTGTTGGTGCGGATGCCGAGGAACTCGCTTAGTTCGGCGAGGACCATGCCCTGATCGTCCTGGATGAGGGCACCGTAGCCGGCGGGACCGGGATTGCCGCGAGCTCCGCCGTCGCAGTGGGCGTTGATCCAAGGAGACTTTTCAGGCCCGCGACTGGATTGGGGGTGGATTGGTCGGAGAAGAGGCTGGGGGCGGCGGTGGGGCGGTGAGGCATGGGGTGAGTGTAACCCGATGGTGGTAGGGAGACCAGATGACCAGTGACGCTCACCTTTCCCGAGTGCGAGGGTCTATTAAGTGTTATTCGATTTCTGACCTCCGGAGTCAGTCGATGAATGTAGATGCTGTTGGGATTGATGGCGGAGAGCTGTCTGCTCCGTTGGGGGTAATGGCTCAAAAGCGGCACATTAGCCCATTTGCCTTGGGATTATTGGGTACCCCGGCTGTAGAATCAATGCCAGCGATGGCAAAAGCTGCGGCCCAATCCGGTACCAGGAATGGCGGCAAGCTGACGCAGGCGCAGCTCGACGCGCGGGCACAACAGCGAACCGAGGACGATGAGCTGATTCGCGAGGCCCAGAAGGGTCAGCGGACTGCGTTCGACGCTCTGGTGCGGCGGTATGACCAGTCGGTGCTTCGGCTGGCGCTGCATATGCTCGGCAATGAACAGGACGCGCAGGATGTCCACCAGGAAGCCTTTATCAAGGCGTACCGACACTTGGGGAACTTCCGGTTTGAGTGCAGTTTCTACACCTGGCTTTACCGGATTGTCACAAACCTTTGCCTGGATCAGCTGCGGCGGCGAAAGAGCCGCAGGGAAGATCCGGCAACGGTGCTGGATGCCAGTGGCGATGAGATGGACCTGATGGCGAATATCTCGGACGAACGGGCGATGTCGAACCCGGCGCGGGAGCTGGACCGGAAGGTGATGAGCGAGAGTATCAATGCCGCTTTGGATAAGTTGACGCCGCGGGAGCGGACGGTCTTTGAGCTGAAGCACTACCAGGGGCTGAAGCTTCGGACGATCGGCGAGATGTTGAGCACGACAGAAGAGACGGCAAAAAATACTTTGTTCCGGGCGACCCGGAAGTTGCGGGCGAACCTGGCTGATCTTAGAAGCTGAACGACGATGGTTTTGAGTTGGATCGATAAAAAGGGTGAAGGTAAAGACCCGTGGCAGCAGGTGAAAATTTGAGGCTGGTTGAGGTAGGACAATGAAGTGTCAGAGCGCAAGAGACTGTATCGTTCTGTTGAATTACGGCGAGCTCCCCGATGAGCTGGCCGGAGTGTTGGAACAGCATCTGACAGGGTGCGAGGATTGCCGCGAGGAGTTGGAGGCGTTTCGGGGATTTGAGGAACGCCTGGCGACGATGCCGGTGCTGGAGCCTTCGCCGAATCTGCTGGCGCAGTCGCGGATGCGGCTGGATGATGCGCTGGACATGATTCCGCCGCATGGATTTCTGACCCAGGTGAGGATGAATTTTTACCGCTGGATGGGTCATCTGCAGAGTGCGCCAGCCCTGGCAACGCTGCTGGTGGGTGTGGGTTTTCTGTCGGGCAACTTTACTCATCGATACCAGGTCGCTCATGCGCCGAAGCCGAAGATGGGACCGGTTACGGTTGGCCATCCGGC
The DNA here is from genome assembly GCA_963791735.1 of uncultured Acidobacteriaceae bacterium. Lineage (GTDB taxonomy): Bacteria > Acidobacteriota > Terriglobia > Terriglobales > Acidobacteriaceae > Edaphobacter. The sequence continues at coordinate 1,450,682 of CAWBTR010000001.1, forward strand.
TGAGGGTGTGGTCGCGAGCGTTACCGGGATTGTGCAGGTGCCGAACTCGGAGCTGGTGCAGGTGAACTACAACAAGATCGTCCCGGAGTCGATGGAAGGGTCGCTGGATAGCCCGGAGATTCGGAACCTGTTGCTGGTGGGGACGAATGCGGCGGCAACAGACAACGTTCGGATGAGTTCGGTTGCGTTGTTGACGAACGAGTGCAAGGCGGGACATGAGTGCCAGCCGACGGCCGACGGCAAAGGGATTCTCCACACACTGATGGTGTCTCTGCGCTATGACCCGGACCCGGGCGTGCGAATGAAGGCACTGGAGGGTCTGCAGCAGTTCGTCGTGCAGGATCAACATGTGCGGGATGCGGTGCTGGAAGCGGTCGCACACGATTCGGATGCGGAGGTGCGGCGGACGGCGATCGGAGTGCTTGAGCCGGTGCAGTCGGACTCGAGTGTGCAACAAGTGCTGCGGACGGTCTCGACGCAGGATGCGAATCCCTATATCCGGACAGCGTCGTTCAACGCACTGCAGAGCTCTGCGGATATTCAGTAAGGTGCGGGGGAGTGAGGCTCGCTCGTCTTTTGTACAGAAATCAGTTGAGGTTACGCAGATGAAACACTGCAGGACGATTGGGCTGGTGGCACTGGTGGCGGGAGTAGCTGTTCTGGATGGGGGACAGGTGTTGCATGCGGTTGAGACGGTAACAATTTCTGGGCAGCAGATGTATGAGTCAGCGATGGGGGAGTCGCATGGGCGGGCGTCCCAGGGGTATTTTGGGATAGAGATGCGCGACGTGAGCGAGGACCAGCTGGGGGCGTTGAAGATGAAGGAGGCGCGGGGAGTCGAGATCACGAATCTGGACCATGATGGGCCCGCGTGCAAGGCCGGGATGCGGATACACGATGTGATCGTTCAGATGAACGGACAGGCCGTCGACGGCGAAGAGCAGTTGCGAAAGATGCTGCGAGAGGTGCCGGTGGGGCGGGCGGTGAGCTTCATGATCAGCCGCGACGGACAGACGCAGACATTGACGATGACGACGGCGGATCGCAGGATGGTGGGGGTGCAGGCGTGGGAGCAGCACTATTCGGTGCAGGCTCCGGGGTCTTCGGGATATGTGCGGGGAAGTAGTTTTCTGGACTCTGGGAAGTCGGCGACTACAGCGGCTCCGAAGGAACATAAAGACCTGCTGGGAACGGAGACGATTGTTTTGAGCTCGTCGTTTACTGGCGCAAAGCTGGAGCTCATGGGGCCGCAACTGGCTGAGTTCTTTGGCGCGACGGGTGGCGCGGGGCTGCTGGTGCGGAGCGTGGATGGCAACAGCCCAGCTGAACAGGCCGGAATGAAGGCAGGCGACGTGGTGGTGCGGATCAATTCGATCTCTGTGGCCAACGGAACGGACTGGACCAAGACGGTGCACGACAATAAGGGGCGACCGGTGCCGGTGGTGATCTTGCGCGACAAGCAGGAGAAGACGTTGACGCTGACGCCGGACGGAAAGAAGCGGTCGAGCCTGTGGATGGGGTTTGGGTTGGAGGACTTTTTCCAGCAGACAGGGCAGCAGACCCGGCAGTTGCTGGCTAAGTTATAGGGTGAATGGAATCGGTGAGACAGGCGGCCATGATGGCCGCTTTTTTCTTTGGTTGCCTGCATATAACTTCTTAGGGATATAGTTCTCTGAACGAGGAGATATTTTGATGCGACGAGTTTCCCTGATGCTGGCTGCTGTAGTGGCAATGATGCCGTTTTCGAGTCTGGCGCAACAGGCTGGACCATACAAGGTTCTCCAGACGGCGAAGGTTGGCGGCGAGGGTGGGTTTGACTATGTGTATGCCGATGACGCCGGGCGCAAATTGTATGTGCCGAGGCTTGGACCTGCAGGAAAGATCACCGTCTTCGATCTGGATACGCTGAAACCTGTCGGCGAGATCGCCAATGCCAGCGCACATGGAGCGGCCGTCGATGCGAAGTCGCAGCATGGGTTCGGCAGCAGCAAGCCGGTGGTGATGTGGGATGCAAAGACGCTGGCGACGATCAAGACGATTGAGGTGCAGGGTGGGCCGGACGGCATCCTGGGCGACCCGTTCAATGGACGGGTTTACGTGTTCAGCCATAGTGCGCCGAACGCGACGGTGATCGATGCGAAGGATGGATCGGTTGTCGGGACGATCGATCTGGGCGGAGCGCCGGAGCAGGCGGTGTCGGATGGCAAGGGTCATTTGTACATCGACCTGGAGGACAAGGGCAGCATTGCCGTCGTGGATGCGAAGACGCTGAGGGTGACAGCGACTTACGATCTGCAGGGCAAGGGGGGGACCTGCGCCGGGCTGGCGATGGATGTGAAGAACAACATCCTGTTTGCCGCTTGCCGGAATCCGCAGACGATGGTGATTCTGAATGCCGGCGATGGCAAGATTCTTGAAACTCTGCCGATCGGTGGTGGGAGCGATGGTGCGGTGTTCAACCCGAAGACGATGGAGGCGTTCAGTTCGCAAGGTGATGGGACGCTGACGATTGTGAAGGAGAATAGCCCGACGAGCTTCGTTGTGGAGCAGACGCTGCAGACGCAGCCGCGTGCGAAGACGCTGACGCTGGATCGGAAGACGAACCGGCTGGTGCTGATTACAGCGGAGTTCACGCCGGCCCCTCCGCCTCCGCCGGGAGGGCGTCCGGCACGAGGGCAGATGGTGCCGGATTCGTTCTCGATCATGGTTGTGGGCAAGTAAGCCGCTAAGAACGCAGACTTTCTCGTCGATTCGATATACTTGGAAGTGATATGTCTTCTGTTTCTACAACCGCCGTTGCGAATGGCCGCCGCCCGATGACTGCCAAACGCCGCGTGAAGGCGGTGACGCGCAAGCTGCGTGAGCTGGGCTCGATCGGCTCTGCGGTAATGTCGACCGGGCATCCGTATATGGCGCATATTGTGCCGATGCGGCGGTGCAACTTGGCTTGTACTTACTGCAATGAGTACGACGACTTTTCCGACCCGGTGCCGGTCGACGAGATGCTGCGGCGCATCGACGATCTGGGGCGGCTGGGGACGTCGGTCATTACGATCTCGGGCGGCGAGCCGCTACTGCATCCTGAACTGGACCAGATCATTGCGCGGATCAGGAAGACGGGCGCGATCGCGGGGATGATTACGAATGGATATCTGCTAATGCCGGACCGCATTCAACGGCTGAACAGAGCCGGGCTCGACCATATGCAGATTTCGATCGACAACGTGATGCCGGATGACGTTTCGAAGAAGAGCCTGAAGGTGCTGGACAAGAAGCTGCAGATGCTGGCCGAGCATGCGGACTTTCATGTGAACATCAACTCGGTCGTCGGCGGTGGAATTGCGAACCCGAGTGACGCCCTGACGGTGAGCGAGCGGGCACTGGGGCTGGGGTTCAGCTCGACGATCGGGATTATTCATGACGGCAGCGGGCAGCTGAAACCGCTCGGCGCGGAGGAGCGCGGAGTCTGGGACAAGGTTCGCAACCTGACGCGGCGGAGCTACTCGCGGTTCAACCACTTCCAGGAGGCGATTGCCAACGGGAAGACGAATGACTGGCGTTGCCGCGCCGGAGGACGGTATCTGTATATCTGCGAGAACGGGCTGGTGCACTACTGCAGCCAGCAGCGCGGGTACCCGGGGGTTCCGCTATCTGGATATATGACCGCGGATGTGAAGCGAGAGTTTTTGACGGAGAAGAGTTGTGCGCCGAGCTGCACGATAAGTTGCGTTCACCAGGTGAGCTATATCGACCACTGGCGCGCGCCGCAGACGAGTTCGGTGACGCCGGGTGCTTCCGGGCATGGTGCTGGCGCGGCTGAGCTTGTGCAGATCCGTTAGGGGTTGGGGATGAGTGCTGTGAAGCGCGCGGGTGCGGGGCCGGTCAAGCTGAGCGAGGAACAGGTACATCTGATCGCGAAGGCGCTGGCCGATCCTCGACGGTATGAGCTGCTGCGACAGATCGGGTGCTGCACGAAGCCGATGCAATGCGCCGACATCAAAAACTGCCATCCAGTGAGTGCGGCGACTTTGTCTCATCATATGAAGGAGTTGGAGACTGCGAGACTGGTACGGGTGACGCGCGAAGGGAAGTTTGCCAGCTATACGCTGCGGCGGGATGTGCTGCAGGCCTATAGGGAGCAGTTGGCTAAGCTCTAGAGCGGGAATATTTTAGAAATTTTCATCAGAATGTCGCATCCTCCTGCGCCCGAGGACATCAATTAGATGCTTATCGAAATATAAAAACGATAAGACATCGGAATTGAGGTATTCGACATGGGAAAGCTTGCGAATAAGGTGGCTCTAGTTACGGGAGCGTCGAAGGGTATTGGCGCGGGAATCGCGAAAGCGTTGGCGGCCGATGGTGCATCGGTTGTCGTGAACTATTCAACGAGTAAAGAGGGTGCGGACAAGGTCGTCGCGGAGATTAAGGCCAAAGGCGGGAAGGCTGTGGCCGTGCAGGGCGATTTCTCGAAGAAGGAAGACATCAGCAAGGTCTTCGCCGAAACAAAGAAGACCTTCGGGCGGTTGGATACGTTGGTGAACAATGCGGGCGTGTATGAGTTTGCCCCGCTGGGTGACGTGACGGCGGCGCAATTTCACAAGATGTTCGACCTTAACGTGCTGGGACTGATTCTGAGCTCGCAGGAGGCGTTGAAGTACTTCGGGCCGGAGGGTGGAAGCATCATCAATATTGGTTCGGTGGCAAGTTCGAGCAACCCGCCGACGGCGAGTGTGTACACGGCGACCAAGGGCGCGGTGGACTCGGTGACTCGAACGCTGTCGAAGGAGCTTGGACCGAAGAAGATCCGAGTGAACTCGATCAATCCAGGCATGGTGGAGACGGAGGGCGTGCACTCGGCAGGCTTTATTGGGAGCGACTTCCAGAAATGGGCTGAGTCGCAGACTCCTCTGGGGCGAATCGGGCAGCCGACGGACATTGCCCCGGTTGCGGTCTTCCTGGCTTCGGATGATTCAAGCTGGCTGACAGGGGAGTTGATTCTGGCCGGGGGCGGGTCAAGGTAAATTCGCGGTTAGCAAATAGAGAGGGCGGGTTGATGCCCCCTTTTCTTTTTGCTCCAGGTGTTTGCTCCAGGTGTTTGACGAACGGATGACGCGTAGCTAAACTCCGCATCAACCGAAGAGGCAAACATGTTTATCACCTTCCGGGCGATCCTCTACTCCACGCTTTTTATTGGATTTTTGCTTATCTATATGCCGTCACGCGTTCTCTCCGGGTCGGGCATTGTCCGCCCGGCGATCGAAGGGCCGCAGCTCATAGGAATGTTTGTGGGGAGCGCTGGCGCGGTGATCGCGTTGTGGTGCATCTTCACTTTTGTAAGGATCGGGAGAGGCACTCCGGCACCGTTCGACCCGCCGCGTCGGCTGGTGATACGAGGGCCTTACCGGTTTGTCCGAAATCCGATGTATATCGGCGCGGGACTAACCCTTGGCGGCGCCGCAATATTTTACGAGTCGCGATCTCTTCTCGTTTACGTTTGCATATTCCTCCTCGTCTGTCATCTCTTCGTGGTTACGTACGAGGAACCGACGCTTCAGCGAACCTTTGGATCGGACTATGAAGCCTACCGCCATCGCGTCCGGCGATGGTTGCCAGGCGTGCGAGCCGAAATTTGATGACGCCGCAGATTTCTGCGTGGCGAGGTAAGAAGATCATGGGGCTCTTGCCAATCATCGGGCAGATGGTGGATGGTGGGGTATGAACTATTTTTCGTTGGGTCGTGCGCGGGCGTGGGGTGTCGTTCTTGCAGTGTTGATGGTGGCTGGCCTGGCTGGTGCGCAGACGAGTACTCCAGCTCAGCAGGAGACGACGCAGCGGCCCACAAGCACACCGTACACCGGCGATCTTTCGAGATTCGAGTATCCGGACCGGGACAAGAAGCTGCAGGTCGATCGCGTGATGGACCTGCTGGGGATTACGACGGGGAAGAATGTTGCGGACATCGGTGCAGGGTCGGGATGGTTTACGGTGCGGGCGGCGCGCAGGGTGGGGCCGACTGGGGCGGTGATCGCAGAGGACATCAATCCGCTGGCGATCGAGTACATCGGAAAGAGAGTGTTGAAGGAGAATCTGTCGAATGTGCGAACGGTGCTGGGTGTGCCGGACGATCCACGGCTACCCGCGGGAAGCGTGGATGCTGTGCTGTTGCTGAAGGTGTATCACGAGATAGCGCATCCGGTGGCTTTCATGAAGGCGTTAAAGCCGGGGCTGCGTTCGGGGGCGGAGGTGGGGATTATCGACCGCAATGGAAACGGCGCGAACCACGGAGTGAACCACGAGGTGGTGGTGAAGGAGATGGGAGAGGCCGGATACAAATTAGTGGGGACGTACGACTTTACCAAGGCGGACGGGGAGGACTATTTCCTGATCTTTCAGGTGCAGTGAGGGCAAGTCCGATGAAGGCCAAAAATCTCCGGCGGTGAACACGTTCTTCGGATATCTTGAGATATCAGGACAATCGATGTACCGGGAGATACGATGCGTAGTGTTTTTCTTGTGACGGCAGCGGTGTTGTTGAGTGCGGCAGGGGCGAGTGCACAGATTCAGGGCAGGGATGGGATTACGCTGCCGAATCCCCCGGTGGTGAAGACCGAACCGGTGGTCGATGAATACCAAAGTGCTCAGCCGGGTGTGCAAACGAAGATCACGGATCCGTATCGTTGGCTGGAGGATGCGCATAGCCCGGAGACGCGTGCTTTCATCACGGCGCAGAACGCGTATACGGCGCAGTATTTTTCGCAGGTGAAGATGCTGCCCGCGGTCGTTGATGAGATGACGAAGCTGCTGCGGGTGGACTTTATCAGTACGCCGACACGACGAGGGGATCGCTACTTTTTTTCCAAGCGGTCGGCGGATGAGAATCAGGCTTCGATCTACATGCGGGTGGGACTGCACGGGGCGGATGAGAAGCTGATCGACGGGAGCAAGCTGAGCGCGGACCAGAACACCTCAGTGAATACGATGAACCTGACCGACGATGGTTCGATGATGGCGTATGGCGTGCGCGTGGGCGGTGCGGATGAGGTGGAGGTGCACTTTCTGGATGTCGCCACAAGGAAGGAGACCGGCGACGTGATGCCGAGGGCGCGCTACTCAGGCGTGGACATCAGTCCGGATAAGGCGGGGGTGTACTACTCGAAGCTGTTTCCGCATGAGGGGAACCGGGTTTTTTATCACAAGTTCGGGACCCCGCTCGATAGCGACGCGATGATTCTCGGCAAGGAGTATCACGGCGAAAAGCTGGGCGAGATCGATGGCGTCAGCGTGCGCACTACGCAGAACGGACATTATCTGGTGTTCCGAATCGGCAGAGGCGTGCCGGCGACGCGCGAGGACATTCTGATCAAGGACCTGCGGGTGCCGGATTCGCCGATTGTGCCGCTGGTTTATGGGATCGACAGCCGATTTGGTGAGTTCAACGTGGGCGACACGTTCTATGTTCGGACCGACTACAAGGCTCCGAATGGGCGGGTGCTGAAGGTGGTGCAGGGCAAGTCACCGGACGAGTGGCCGGTAATTATCCCTGAAGGAAAGGATGTGCTTGAGGCGGTTAACGTGGTCGGCGGCAAGATGTATGTGCTGCGGCTGAAGGACGTGAAGTCCGAGGTGACGATCTATTCGATGGAAGGGAAAGAAGAGGGGCATATCGCATTCCCCGGGATTGGCGCGGGTTCTACGCTGTCCGGCCGCGCGGTGGACACGGATGGGTTCTACACGTTCCAATCGATCATTACGCCGCCGACGATCTTCCACTACGACACGAAGACCGGCCGGTCGGAGGTCTTCAATACGGAGAAGGTGCCGTTCGATTCGACGCAGTATGAGGTGAAGCAGGTCTTCTACACGTCGAAGGACGGGACGAAGGTTCCGATGTTTATCGCGGGGAAGAAGGGGCTGAAGCGCGACGGAAGCGAGCGCCTGCTGATGACCGGCTATGGCGGATTTGCACTGAGCGAGACTCCGGTGTGGAACCCCGAGTACGCGTGGTGGATGCAGCAGGGCGGATGGTTTGCGCTGCCGAATCTTCGCGGCGGCAATGAGTATGGCGAGGTGTGGCACAAGGCGGCGATGTTCGAGAAGAAGCAGAACGTCTTCGACGACTGGTTTGCGGCAGCAGAGTATTTGATCAAGAACAAATACACGACGCCGGAGCGGTTTGCGATTCGCGGGCGTTCAAACGGTGGGTTGCTGATGGGAGCTTCGATGACGCAGCGGCCCGATCTGTTTGGCGCGATCTGGTGCGGATATCCGCTGCTGGATATGCTGCGGTATCAGATGTTCGAGATGGGACGGACTTGGACGACGGAGTATGGGTCCGCAGAGAATGCGAAGGACTATCCGTACATCCTGAAGTATTCGCCATACCAGAACGTGAAGGCAGGGACAAAGTATCCGGCGATCTTCTTCTTTACAGGAGATGGCGATACACGCGTCGATCCGATGAATGCTCGGAAGATGACGCCGCTGATGCAGACGGCGACATCGAGCGGACGGCCGATCCTGCTGCACTATAGCCTGAAGGGCGGGCATAGCGCCGGCGTGTCGCAGACGCAGCTCGTGCAGGACTATGCAGACGAGATGTCGTTTCTGTGGACGGAGACAGGGACGAAGTAGGTCGTTGCTTCTCTGGTAAGAAGGAAGAAAGGCCCGAGCGGATGCCCGGGCCTTTTGGTTTGTAACAGCAATAGTTATTTGTGCGCGGCCGTTGTCTTCGCCTTGGCGGGCGCGGGGTTTTCGGCGATGGCGGTGTCGAGCATCGCGTAGAGCTGAGTGACGTCTTTTACTTCGGTGTAGCCTCTCTGGGTGACGATGAAGATGGTGGGAGTCTGGACGAGTCCGATGCGTTCCCCGAGAGTCTGGTCTGCGCGGACTTCGGCCGTGAAGAGGCCGGTGGGGTCGATGACGAAGGGCATCACGCGACCGTGGGACTGGAAGTATTTTTGCGTGAAGGCGTTGAGATCTTCCTTCGAGGCGATCGACATCTGGTTGGCGAAGACGGCGCGACGGTAGTCCTCGGCGGCCTGCGGGGAGATCTTGTCCTGGATGTAACGGGCGATGACGGCGGCGTCAAAGCTCCAGATGTGCATCTTGAGGGGGAAGTCGTGGCGCAGCAGGGGGATTTTGTACTTCTCGACGGCCGCGTGGACGATGGGGAAGGCGTGGGCGCAGGCGGGGCACTCGAGGTCTTCAAACTCGTAGATGGCGACACGGGCGCCGGCGGGGGCGCGGAGCATGGAGGTGTCTTTGAAGGCCGTTGGGGCCTGGGCGAGAGCCGGGACGCTGGCAGGAAGGGCGAGAAGCAGGACGGCGAGGGCGATGCGGTTCATTGATATAAGACGCATAAGGTTATCTTTCGATTTTATCTGAGTGGGTAGCGGGAGGGGCCATTCAAAGGGTTAAGGTGTAGTTTTTACGTGATTTCTGCATCGGGAGGGGGGTATGGCACTCTAATAGGAGAGCATGAAAGTTTTGATGGGAGTTTTGATCAAGAGCGAAGGCCTGGCCGCGAGCCTCAGTGTGGCCGCTGGCGCTGATTCTGTGTGGGCCGTTGGCTGGGGCTCAGACGCCGAATACGGAGTTGCCGCAGGCGCCGGTGCCGAATGTAGGGAAGTTGCCGGGCGGCGTGGTGGTGGAGCGGCCGACTCCGGGGGCGTTGCCGCTGAGCCTCGACGAGGCGATTGACCGCGGGGAGAAACACAACCTGCAGATGTTGCTGGTCATTCAGAATGAGCGCATGGTGCGCGGAGAAATGCTGACGGTGGAGAACAGCCTGCTGCCAAGCCTGACGGCCAAGGGGAACTTGGAGGCGCAGCAGATCAACCTGGCCGCGTTGGGCTTCAAAGGTTCGTCGCTGGCAGAGTTCGGTATCAATCCCGCGACAGTTGCCACGATTGTGAAGGTGAATACGGCTGAGGCGCAGATCAGCATGAATCAGCAGCTGTTCAATCTGCCGGCGTACTACCTGTACCGGTCGGCCCAGAAGGCGGCTACCGCGGCGAATTTCTCGACGCTGAATGTGCTTGACGGAGTGACGCTGGGAGTGGGGACGCAGTATCTGCTGGCGCTGGCCGATGCGTCGCAGATTGAGAATGCGCGGGCGCTGGAGAAGGCCGATGAGGTGGCGTACGAGCAGGCCAAGGATTCGCACGATGCCGGTGTGGGAACGAACCTGGATATGCTGCGGGCGCGGGTGCAGTTACAGACGCAGCAGCAGGCCGTGATCAGCGATGAGAACGCTTTTGCGAAGGACAAGATTGCGTTGAACAGGATGATCGGGTTGCCGGCGGACCAGGAGATTACGCTGACCGATACGGCTCCCTATGCGGAGTTTGCAGAGTTGCCGCTTGCAGACGCAATGCACCTCGCGTTTCAGCGGCGGAAGGACCTGCTGAGCCTGCAGGCGCAGCTTGATGTGGCGACGCGGGCGCAGAAGGGGGTGAAAACGGAGAGACTGCCTACGCTTGCGTTCGATGGATACTACGGCGTGCTGGGCCAGATCGGCACGTTTTATCACGGGGTATTTTCGGCGACCGGCAAGATCAGCGTGCCGGTGTTCGAGGAGGGGCAGCTGCGCGGCGAGGGCGAGGTTGCGGCGGCGCAGGTGATCGCGCTGCGGCAGCAGATCGAGTCGCTGCGGGTATCGATCGAGTGGCAGATAAGGTCGGCGATGCTGGATGTGCAGTCGTCGAACGAACTGGTGAAGGTAGCGCGGAGCAACGTTGATCTCGCGACCGCGGAGGTGCAGGACGCGAGCGAGAGATTCAAAGCAGGGGTGGATGACAATCTGCCGGTGGTGCAGGCGCAGGCGGATTTGGCGGCGGCACAGAGCAGATTGGTGCAGACACTGTATCAGTACAACGAGTCGAAGCTGATGCTGGCGCGGAATACGGGTGTGGTGGAGTCCCAGTACAAAGTATATCTCGGGCGGTAGGCCTCCAACCAAACAGACTGGGTTTCAGCCTTCATGTGCAACTTCGCGCTGTGACTGGATTGTTCGATAGACCTGGCTTCGGGAACGTCGAGGTGCAATTCAATTGTTTCGGGTCGCTGACATATTCGTAACCGAAGTGTGAAAACATAGGACATGGCGGATGGTTCGGAACCGGTGCAGCTGGCGGTAAAAGGTGATTACCGGTCTGCGTTCAAGTCGCGGGACTTTCGGCTCTATCAGACGGCGCGTTTGATGGTGATTCTGGGGGCGGAGGCGCAGTCGGTCGCGGTGGCGTGGCAGGTGTATGCGCTAACGCATTCGGCGCTCGACCTGGGGTATACCGGGCTGGCGCTTTTTCTTCCCGGACTGTTCGTGATGCTCGCGGCGGGCCATGCGGCGGACCGATTCGACCGGCGAAAGATTATTCTGCTTTGTTACGGCCTGCAGGCTTGTTGTACGGCTGCGTTGCTATGGCTGTCGATGAGCGCGACCGCGTTGAAGGGTGGGCGGATCTGGCCGATCTACGCGGTGCTGGTGGGAATCGGGTTGGGAAGGGCATTCAGCGGGCCGGCGGCGAGTGCGATGCTGCCCAGCCTGGTGCCGAAGGAACACTTCGTGAACGCGGTGACGTGGGGCGCGACGGTCTATCAGATCGCAAATATGTCGGGGCCCGCAGTGGGAGGAATTCTGTTTACATTGCCGTTGACGGGAGTGGCGCCGGATTGGAATGGCGCGCCCGTTGTCTATGGCTTCACGCTGCTGATGTTGCTGGGCTTCATCGTGCTCGTCAGCATGATTCGCGCGAAGATGGTGATGACGGACAAGAAGGCGTTCAACATGAAGACGGTGCTGGCGGGCCTGGAGTATGTGTGGCGCGCGAAGCTGCTGTTGGGGTCGATCTCGCTGGATCTGTTTGCGGTACTTCTCGGCGGCGCAACGGCGTTGCTGCCGATCTTCGCGACGGATATTCTGCACGCCGGACCGCGCGGTCTGGGGCTGTTGCGCGCGATGCCATCGGTGGGGGCGCTGGCGGTGTCGCTGACCATGGTGGTGAAGCCGATCAAACGACGCGCCGGTGCAACGATGCTGGTATGCGTCGGAATCTTCGGCGCGGCTACGGTGGTCTTCGGATTGTCGAAGAGCATCTGGCTCAGCGCGGCTGCGCTAGTGATCGTAGGAGCGAGCGATATGGTCAGTGTGGTGGTCCGGTCGAGCCTGCTGCAGCTTGCGACGCCGCCGGAGATGCGAGGGCGCGTGAGTGCGGTGAACTGGCTGTTCATCGGGGCTTCGAATGAGTTCGGCGAGTTTGAGAGCGGCGTGACGGCACAATGGTGGGGCGCGGTGAAGGCCGTAGTGATCGGCGGAATTGCGTCGATGGCGGTGACAGCGTCGGCCGCGGGACTGTTTCCTCAACTGCGGCGGGCGGACGCCTTGACGGCGGAGTCTTTGCTGGGCGCGGAGCGGGAGTTGAGTGTGGCGGAGCCGGTAAATTAGATTTGCAGAGGCTGGAGTGTTGAAAACGAAAGGATCGCGATGACGAATGGTGTGAAGGCTGCGATTGCAGGGACGGTAGTCTTGTTCCTGGCGGTGGGAGGCGAGTTTTTGTACCTGCGTCATGAGCGGAATGCTCCGGTGGTGGTGAAGGCGCCAGAGCGCGAGGTGATTGCGGAGGACGACCTGGTCTTCCTGAAGAAAAAACGGCCGGATTCGCTGAAGGATGTGAAGGAGTTGGCGGGCAGCACCGTGTGGGTGTCGGCTGGGGGGCAACTGGATTTCTATCCGTATGTCGGGCACGCGGCCCAGTATGGCAAGAGTGCCGGAACGCTGCTGGGTGCGGAGCCGATCGTGATCAAGGACGCGGTCGAGCAGGTGGCTCCGAAGGCGGCGACGTTCCGAATTCCAGGCGGCGACAAGCAAGTCTTGCTGGTTTTTACAAAACCGGGCGACACGAAGGAGTACGCGGTGCCCGTGGGGTATCGTCAGGGAACCGACTACACGTTTTATACCGACGAGATTTTTTTCTACGACGATCCGCATGAGCTGTACAAGCACTGGGGGCCGGAAATCTGGAAGGCCGTCGATGCTCACCAGGTCATTCTCGGAATGAATGAGCGGCAGGTGGAGCTGTCGCTCGGGCAGGTGAGCAAGAGCACGAGCACAGACTATGGCAATCGGATGGTGGTGTTCGCGAATATGGGCAAGCCGATGGCTGTGACGTTTGTGAAGAACAAGGTGACAGCGTTCCGTGCGGACCAGGGGTATTAGCCCTCATAAAACGAGACAGGCTAGTGGCAAATAGCGTTTAGGTCCACAGTCGGTGCCGGTCGCGTGGGCAGTGGAAGATTGTGTGCTCGCATCGCCTCCTCCAGGGTGTCCGGTACTGGTGGCAGCGATAGATCCAGATCGTTCTTGTAGAACGGATCCTTCTCCGCGTCCTGCAGGCTGATGAACGTGAACCCCTTATCGCGATAGAGCTTCAGCAGGCGAGGTAGCATGCGTGCATCCAGCGCCCCCACATGCATTAGCAGCACGTAAGGAATATCGCGGCCATACAACGCCTTCGACATCGCACGAGTGTAGTCGATGGTGGCATCGGCTGCGGCGAGATAGCTCGCCTCCAACTGCGCAACAGAGGCTGCATCATTCTTCGCAACACATCGTGCATACGGAGCGTTGTACAGATAGTCGCCGAAGCTCATCGTGACTCCGGCGATCTTGTATCCATGCTCAGCCAGGAACTTACGCGCGCCTTCGCGCTTCTGCGTCGTATCGCCCTCGGCGAGGTTCGGATAGCGAAGCCAGTGCCAGTCCTCGCTCCCCATGTAAGACTTCAACAGCGCCTCGTTTTTTAGCGTATCCGCCTCCCACTCGGCAAGCGAATGCTGGTTGAGGTTCATGTGCGACCAGGTGTGGTTGCCCAACAGCAATCCAGCGTCGCGCCAGTCCTTTAGCATCGGCGTGGAGAGCGGCTCCTCTTCGGTGAGAATGCCATTCACAAAACCGTACACCGGAGGTAGGTGCTCCTCCTTCATGGCCGCAACGATCTTTCTTCCGATCTCGACTCTGGTCTCGCCAGGCGGCAGTGCACTATGGGCTGGCAGGTCGTCCCAGGTAAATGCAATCTGCTGTGCTGGTGCCGAAGTGACTGTCACGATCACTGCAGCCGCGCTCACCAGCAGCCGCACCCGTCCAAACCAGTTTTTTTCCGCATTCATCGGATCCACGATTATTTACACCTGGCTGATTCAGTGCTTCACTACCGAAAGGGTGATCGTACTCGGGTATTGCGCTGAGTGGTGGATGGCGGTATGAGCGACGATGCCTGTGGTCTCGTCGTAGTTGTTGCCACCGGTGTTCAGGTTGCGGTCGAAGCGGGGAAAGTTGGAGCCGGCGACCTCAATGCGAATTCTGTGGCCAGCATCGAAGTAGTTGCTGGTATTCATCGGCGTCAGCGTCACCTTGTAGACCTTGTCCTTTTCCATCCAGACAGTTTTGTCGTCGCCATCGCGATACCGCAGACGCTGGATCGTCTCATCGAGGTTATAGGCGGTGCCGTCGGGCAGGACGTCGATGACCTTCACGGTGACGTCGGTGTCCTTCACGTCGGAGGAGACGTAAAGCGTCGCAGTGATCGGGCCGCTGACTTCGATGCCCTCCTTCAACGGCTCGCTGGTGTAGACGAGGATGTCGGATCGCTCTTCCATCTTGCGCTGATCGAGCGCGCCGCCGTTGCCGGGAATTGTGTTCGCCGCGCAACAGACGTTGCCGCCGTAGCTGGGCGTGGGGTGCATGGGATCGTAGGTGAAGTGGTCTGGGAGATCGGTCTTCAGGTTGAAAGCGGGCGTCTCTCCAGTGAATTGCACAAGGGACGAAGGCGCCGATGTGGTGGAGAGAATCAGTTTGCCGTCGCCGTGCAGGGTGTTGGCGCTGCCCGCGCTCCATAGATCAAGCGTTACGTTTTTTGCTCCCTCGGGCGGCCAGGTTTCGGAGTGTTGCCACTTGTTCGAACCCATGGTGAAGTAGGTGACCTTGGGCTGCTTCTGGAGGAAGCCGTTGTCTTCGCCCTTCAGGAAGTGATCGAACCAGGCGTAGGTGAGGGCATCGTAGTCGAGGCGGGCGTCGCCCATGCTGCGTTCGCCGATGACGGTGTCTTCCTTGGCGCGCTTGTAGCCGCAGTGAAGTGTTGGTGCGATGACGGCGTACTGTTCATTTGCCGCTTCGCCTTTTGCAGTCGAGCGAACGAAGTTATAAGCAGCGAGATTCGGTCCGGTGGAGACGTCGTACCAGGTCATGAACCAGAAACCGGGAACGTTGATCGGCATGGTGTCGGACTGCCAGAGACCACCCTTGCGCCATGCCGGATCGTTCGGAGTGCGCTCGATCATCGCGCCACCGGTAGCGTTGGGCATCTTGTCGCTGAAGATGCCCTTGGGGCCGTCGACCGCGGAGATGATGTCCTTTTCTGGGAGATGTTCGAAGGCCTTGGCCCAGTCGATGGGCGGCATCTGCGGAGCGAGGTCGAACATCTTCGACGCCTTGATGCGGTCCGCTTGAGAAAGGTCTTTCGGGAACATGGGGCGGACCTGATTCTGCTCGCCATAGAGCCAGTCGATGAAGAGCATTTGCACCGCGCCGCCGCGATACCAGTTACCCTGCTCGTTGTAGGGGCCGACCTTGCCCACGCCGGCGCCAAAGCTCTGCGGGATGATGGTGGTCAGGGCCTTGTTGCCGAGCGATGCCGCTGCCAGCTGCCACTCGGCGGTGGAGGAGCAGCCGATGAGGCCGACCTTGCCGTTCGACCACGGTTGCGCCGCCATCCAATTGAACTCGTCGTTGGCGTCTGAGAGTGGCGCGCCGAGGATGTCGTAGTTGCCCTCGGAGAAGAAGTGGCCGCGCTCGTTCATCTCGATAAGGACGTAGCCGCGCTTGACGGCTTCGAGTTCGGTGGACATGTCGCGATAGGTGCCGAGTCGAACATCCCAGAAGTTGAAGTTGTACGGCGTACGGCTGAAGATGATGGGGTATTTCTTGCTGGTGTCCTTCGGCCGGTAGATGTCGGCGGCCATGCGCGCGCCGTCTTTCATGGAGACCATCACCTTGCGATCGATGATAGCGATGTCTTCGAGCTGCTTTTCGATCGACTCGCGCTTTTCGATAAGCGCTTTGGTCTCTTCGGGGGTGAGCTGTTGGCGGGGACCCTGGGCGAGGACGGGAATCGTGACGGTGCAGGCAAGTGCGAAAACGGAAAGACAGAGGCGCATGACGAGGAAGCTCCCTGATTTTTGTGTGATGCAAGCGTAACAGAGGCCACGACACTCATGTCGTCGGCGGTGAGTGTGGGTGATAGTATTCGTCCATTCACTACAAACGGTTTCTCAAACACAAAGGGGAGCATATGGGTCTGAGCAGACGGGAGTTTGTGCAGGGTGCGGTAGCCGGAGCGGCGTTGACCGCAGCGCCAGGAGCAGCGTTCGCAGCGTTTGCCGGAGATGACGCCGATAAGCAGGCGGTGTTGCAGCAGATTCCGAAGATGCATGCCGAGAACGTGAAGCGGCTGCAGGAGTGGATCGCGCTGCCTTCAATCGCTGCTGAAAATAGAAATTTTCCGCAGGGGCCTGAACATATGGCGAAGCTGGCGCGGGATGCGGGGTTCACCGATGTGAGGCTGGTGCCGACCTCGGGCAAACCGGGTGTGTTTGGCAAGATCGATTCCGGAGCGAAGACGACGGTGGGGGTCTACTTCATGTATGACGTGAAGCAGTTTGTGCCGGAGGAGTGGAGCTCGCCGCCGCTGGAGGCGAGGCTGGTGCAGCAGGAGGGGTTGGGGACAGTCTGTATGGGACGCGGAGCCGTGAACCAGAAGGGACCGGAGAATTCATTTCTAAGCGCTCTGATGGCCTTCAAGGCCGCGGAAAAGAAGCTGCCGGTGAACCTTGTGCTGGTGTGCGAAGGCGAGGAAGAGATAGGTTCGCCCCACTTTGCCCAGGTCGTGCTCAGTCCCGAAGTGCTGGCAGAGCTGAAGAAATGCATCGGCGTTTTTATGCCGGAGGCCGGGCAGCAACGCGATGGCACGGTGGAGGTTTCTCTCGGCGCAAAGGGCGTGGTCGAACTGGAGCTGATCTCGAGCGGAGAGAAGTGGGGACGCGGGCCGAAGCACGATGTGCACTCGAGTCTCGAGGCGGCAGTGGATTCGCCAACGTGGCACCTGGTGCAGGCGCTGAATACGCTGGTCGAAAAAGACGGGCATACCCCGGCAGTCGAGGGATTTTTTGATAAGGCGAAGCCGCTGACCCCGGCGCAGAAGAAGATGATTGAGATCTCCGCGTCGAAGACGAGCGAAGAGGGGCTGAAGAAGAGCCTGGGCGCGGAGCATTGGGTGCATGACGTGAGTTGGGTCGAATCGAGGATGCTGCTCGAGTCGCAGCCGACGATCAATATCGAAGGGCTTGTGGCCGGCTATACGGGGCCGGGCGGCAAGACAGTGTTGCCGCACCGTGCGGTAGCGAAGATCGACATGCGGCTGGTGCCGGACATGACGGCGGAGGACACGCTGGCGAAGTTGAAGGCTCACCTGGTGAAGCACGGGTTTGGCGATATCGAGGTGAACATGAGCGGTGGTTATGACCCAACGTCGACGGATCCTGACAGCAGATTGATTCAGACGCAGCTTGCGACGTACCGCAAATTAGGGTTGGATCCGGGGCTTTGGCCGCGGAGTGCGGGCTCCTGGCCGGGATTTGTATTTACAGGTCCTCCGCTGAACCTGCCGGCGGGACACTTCGGACTAGGAAATGGCACGGGGGCGCACGCGCCGGACGAGTATTACCTCATCGAATCGACGAACCCGAAGGTCCAGGGACTCGACGGTGCGATCGGGTCGTTTGTGGAGTACCTGTACGCGCTTGCTTGAGATCAGCCGGTGTTGCGCAGACCGGCGCTGATGCCGTTGATCGTGGCAGAGATGGCACGGTTGAGTTCGGGGGAGTCCGGTTCGCCGTTGGCGGCGGCAGTGCGTTTGCGCCGGATCAGTTCGACCTGGATCAGCGACATGGGATCGACGTACGGGTTGCGCAGCCGGATAGAGCGATTGAGCACCGGGTTGGTTTCGAGCAGCGATTTTTGCTTCGTGATCTCGAGGATCATGCGGTGGGTCAGGTTGAACTCGTCTTCGAGAGTGGTAAAGACGCGGTTGCGGAGCGCTTCATCGTCGACCAGGGAGGCATACAGGCGCGCGATGCCGAAGTCGGCCTTGGCGAGCGCCATCTCGACGTTGCGGATGATGTCGAGAAAAAGCGGGAAGTCGCGCGCCATGGTCTGAAGTTGCGCCAGACCGTCGGGGTTCTCCTGCACGAAGAGATTGAGCGCGTAGCCGACGCCGAAGTAAGCGGGGACGAGCTGGCGCGACTGCATCCAGCCGAAGACCCACGGGATGGCGCGTAGATCCGCCATGGATTTCTTGCCGCTGCGTTTCGCAGGACGCGAACCGAGTCGTGCATGTTCGAGTTCGGCGACGGGCGTGGACTGTTCGAAGTAGGTGAATGTCTCGGGATTATCGACGATGTGTTTGCGATAGAAGTTGTAGGAGGTGGCGGAGAGCCGGTCGAGCGCAGCCTCCCAGACGGGAAGGATCTCGCCGGTAAGGTGCGGCGTCTTTGCACCGCGTTGCAACACAGCGTCGGGGCGGGCGAGTGCGTCGAGTGAGGCGGCGATCATCAGCTCCAGATTGCGCTCGGCGAGAATGACGTCGGAGTACTTCCAGTTGAGCACCTCGCCCTGTTCGGTGATGCGGAGTTCCCCTGTGAAGCTGTCCATCGGCTGGGCGAAGATGGCGCGATGAGTCGGACCGCCCCCACGCCCAACAGTTCCGCCGCGGCCATGGAAGAGACGTAGTACGACGTTGCACTCTCGGGCGACATCGTGGAGCGCGCGGTGCGCCTTGTAGATCTCCCACGTGCTGGTAATCATGCCGCCGTCTTTGTTGGAGTCGGAGTAGCCGAGCATCACTTCTTGCTGGCGGCCCCAGGATTTCAGAAGCGGCTCGTAAGCCTCGCTCGTCCAGAGCTCGCGCATGATGGCGGGGGCGTTCTGCAGGTCCTCGATGGACTCGAAGAGAGGGACGGGCTGGAGGCCGGGGTCGTCGTCATTCGCTTCGACCCTGACGCCGCCGAGGCGCGCCAGCCAGAGGACGTGGAGCACGTCTTCGGCACTGGTAGCTCCGCTGATGACGTACTGCCGGATGGATTCGGGCGCGTAGGCCTGCTTCAGTTCTGCAATGGTGCGGAAGGTGTCGAGGACTTCAGCGGTCTGTTTGCCGAGAGCCGACGGAAGCGCGAGCGGCTGAGAGCGCTTTGCCGGTTGCCACGCGGAGATCTCGGCGATGGCAGCGGCGTGGACGCGGGCGTGCTGGCGAATGTCCAGTGTCTGCAGGTGCAGCCCGTAGGTGCGAACCTCCATCAGCAGAGGATCGATGAGCATCTCGGCGAGGCGGTGGCCGCTGTGCTCAGCCAGCGAGTTGCGCAGCGTGGTGAGGTCGCTGAGGAGATCGGCGGCGCGAACATAGGGGGTGAGCGCGGGATTGGCCGGAACAGGCACGGAGGACTGCGGTGTGGTGCCCAGGCGCATCATAATGCAGGCGATCAGGAGACGGACGAATTCGTGAGGGAAGCGCTCTTCGAGAGCGGTCTGGCCGGCGGTACGAAGCTGCGTGAGGTAGCGTCCGAGCAGCGCGGTGAGTTCAGCAGAGACGGGAACCTGCTGAGTGGAACTTGCGAGTTGTTCAAAGACGTTCTGCAGCCGCCTTCGGTAGTGGATGAGGACCAGAGAGTGGGCCATCGCCAAGGCTTCGCGAGTGGCCTCCGGGGTGACGAAGGGATTGCCGTCGCGATCGCCGCCGATCCAGGAGCCAAATCGGATGAGTTGAGGCAGGTCGCAGATATTTGTAACTGATTTGGTTGCGTTTGCGACAGGGATACTCCGCGGCGAGGGCGGAGGCGACCTCGCCGTACAGCACAGGAAGTGTGTCGAAGAGGCTGGACTCGTAGTAGTCGAGGGCCATGCGGATCTCGTCGCGGACTGTTGGGCGGGCGCTGCGGACGTCGTCGGTCTGCCACAGCGCGGTGATCTCCGCGATCAGGTCGCGCTCCAGCGCTTCGAGTTGAAGTTCGGGAACGGGGATGCGATCGAGCTGCTCGAGCAGATCGGAGATGCGGCGGCGTTTGAACATCACGCTGCGTCGTGCGACCTCAGTGGGGTGCGCGGTGAAGACCGGAGAGACGCAGATGCGGCGGAGCAGCGCGTAGGCTTCGTCTGCGGTGACGCCGGCCT
Source organism: uncultured Acidobacteriaceae bacterium (assembly GCA_963791735.1). GTDB lineage: Bacteria > Acidobacteriota > Terriglobia > Terriglobales > Acidobacteriaceae > Edaphobacter. The sequence goes on from CAWBTR010000001.1 coordinate 1,470,957, forward strand.
CGCGCAGCCGGCGGAGAGTGCCGCGCAGATCACCACGCTGGACGGAACTGGGCGCGGTGCTCTCGTTCAGCTGGTGCGCGAGACGGCGGCGCTTGCGATGGTTGGTCTCCGCGAGGTTGATGAGCTCGAAGTAGAAGCCGAAGGCCCGAGCGAGCTGGTAAGCAGCAGGAAGATCGAGGGTGCGGACGCGAGCAAGCGCGTGCTCGAGATGCGCGCTGGCGGAGGCCGCATCGGCGACTCCACTCTGTGGGGTTTCCGCCTCCCGTCGGGCGATTGCGGTACGGCGAAGGGCTTCGACGGCATCGTAGAGAGGGTCGCCCGCCTGCTCGCGCAAGACTTCGCCAAGCAGCATGCCGAGCGAGCGGACGTCGCGGCGTAACGGAGCTTCTTTGAGCTCGCCGGTTGAGGCCTGAAGCTCGGCAAGGCGCTGGGGCCAGTCGGTTGGGGTCCAAAGAGACGGCATGATTTGATTATGCCTTGCGCAGCCAAAGAGAAAAAACTAGCGATGCCGCCACGCGAATTTCAGGGCGGACCAATCGCTGTCGATGGAGCAGACTTTATAGTCGACCAGACCGGTAGCGAGAGCCTGGTTGCGTACATCATTCTGGTCGAAGTCGGAGTGATGTTTGCTTGTGCGTTTGGGGTGGACGATCCACACTGAGGCCTGTTTCGGCAGGCGCAGAGTCAGCATATCGAGCGTTGCGGCGAGGTCCTTCAGCGAGCGAACGAAGCAGAGCGCAAGTCTTGTCGTCGGGCTGAATCGCGTGCTCAAGACGGTGTTATCCGGAAGGTCACCGAGAACCTCTTCAAAACCGTCGGGCGCACCGACAAGCACGACATGCATCCCATCGCGAATGCCTAACTTTTTCAGGAGAGGCGTTGCGGAATAGTCGCGTTCGGGCATGGTTGTTGGCGCGCAAACGCGCTATTTGTGGCCTCCCCCGCCCGATGAACCGCCGCCGCCGCCACCACCGCCGCCATGAGAGCCGCCCCCGCCTCCACCACCGCTGAATCCGCCACCACCATGGGAGCTGCCGCCTCCACCGCCGCCACCGTGGAAACCTCCGCCTCCTGAAGAAGACCCTCCAGAGAAGTTGCCGCCCGATCTCGACCCCGAACTTCCGCCTTGGAAGTTGTCGCTGCGGCCACCCAATCGTTCGGTCACCATAGTACTTTTGCCACCCTGCACCACCTGAGTGGCCAGCATAATGTTCTGCGATTTGTGATCGAAGGTGATGACAGTCCCGCCAGTCTTTGCCGAGCCGGCTTTGCCTGGAGCGAATCCATCCTTCACAAGATGCGCCTCAAGACGCGGTGTCTCCGCGTGCTGGAGCGACGGAAAATACGGCTTGAGGAACTCCTTGGGAGCGGTATTCAGTACTTTGACCGGCGTACTGCTATTGAAAGCGACGCGCTCCACCGAATCGCCTTTTTTGTCGGTGTTCTGGTAGACGCCGTGCTTAAGGTTGATCGGAGTCTTTCCCGCCACGTCATGCGGATGGAGCGGCACATACGCCTTTGTACCGCCGTATTTGACCCAGCGGACGGGGCAATGGTGATGTCTCTTCGTGCCGGCAACCCAGACATAGCGGTGCTGCCGATAGATCCAGGAGCCAGCGTGGCAGACGGCCCAGTCGTACGGCCGCATGTTCCAATCATATTCGGTACGGAGTATCGTGTCCCTCCCGGTCACGGGGTCTCTCGCGATCACATTGCGGATCTGGTACGGGGAGCAGGGGAAGTCGTCGTACTCGGTACGGACAATAGCAGCCGGGTTGGCGGACTGGAGGTCCTGTGCGGATATCGGGTGAGCCTGGAGGTCCTTCACGGATACGGTGTGAGACAGTGTCGCAGGCGGCTGTTGGGATGGTTCGGGTGACTGCTGAGCATCGGGTACATCGGGCCTCGCGGAAGCTGCCTCCTGTCCACTCCAGCCGTTGGTTGGCTCCCAGCAAGTGCCATAGGGTTCACAGGCGAAGAAGGTCCCCTGGTCTTTCATCTCTGCCAGGCCGGGAATGGGTGAAGTAAGTCCAGCGTCCTTCATAGTTGCCGTCATTGCGAGGTTCCGTGCCGCCACCCGCTTCGCCGTCCAATCGTCCCACTCAGCGAATTCACCCGGCCGTGGGGATGCCACAGACGGGATGATGTGGTGCTCGCTATAGGTTATGGTTTGTCCTCTGACATTTTGTTGAGCCACCTGCCTCATTTGGATGGTTAGATCTTCCAGGGGCGTTACCGCCATGGCATCGAGATAGCCGTTGACCCGCACATAAGCCCCGTGGGGATACTGTATGGAGAGAGAGTCCGTCGGTGTCCTCAGGGTGAACAACTCTCCCGGAAACTCGGGCCGCACGTTCAAAGTCGCGACGCCGCTGACCAACGTCACGTCTGTTTGCGGAACGCCCTCGGTAGCGGCTAGCTTGTTGAAGGTGAGCACAGAGTTCTCGCCGAGATACACGGTCGAGGCGTCCTCCAGCTCGATTTCAGCGCGGCCTTTGCCTGTGGCAAGCATGAAGCCCGCCTCGATGGGAATGCCGGCCGTCGCCTCTCCCCATGCGTCCCCGGTAGCACGTTTCCCGTCTTTACCGCGAGAGATGCGAACGTCGCCTTCGACGAGGCTGAGCCTGACAATCTGGTCGTAGGTTTTGTGTGGGGCCGTGTTGGAAGGCGGTGGGGGAGCGGGTGAGGGAGGGGTGTCGGCGGGTGATGCGTGCGCCGAAAGCGGAACGGTCAGGAGAAGGAGTACTAGAGAACGGCAGGAAGAGGTACTCATGGAAGCCCTCCGATGCGTCCTCGCCGCCTGGCGGAGCTGCTCCAGTATCTCAGGGGAGCAATCCGCAATATCTTTCGATCGATGACGCAAAGCTCACGATCAACGAAACACCTGCACTCGCGGTTCGATCCGCTTGGTAATTTGACGCTTATGGTTACATTTTGGACGCACAAAGTGTTCGACAATTGAATATCGCCATCGTGAGGCAGCGGCGGAACTGGTTCCCGAAGGCGTGGTCAGAGGGCGGCGGCGCGGCAAAGCGGCTCTTTGCGGATTTCGTTCAGAAGCGGCGTCGTAACGAACTCGGCGGAGCGCTTATCCAGTGTCAGGCGCAGTGTTGGGAGAGCAAGCAGGAAGCGGAGGTAGTAGGTGATCTCTTCGAGATTGGAGGATCCGGCTCCGGGAGGGTTGTAGCGGTACTGCCCGGAGGTCTGGACGGGGATCTCCCACTGGCGGTGGACGGGTTTGACGTGGGTATAGCCGAGAAACTCCATGGTCATGGCGACCTTTGCAGTCCGGGGAGGAAACAGGTCCTCCTTTGAGGTTGGAACCCAGGGAGGGTAGAAGGCAAGGTCCGTGGCGCCTCCGAAGTTCGCAAAGAGTTCGAAGAAGGATTTGCCGTTTGGTCTAAAGGTGCATTGGGCGATCAGCATCGGTGCAGGCGATGGTGCTGGATCTTCCGCGGGGGTTCGAAGAGTACCGGAGAGGACAAGGCGGACGTACTGGATGTGAGAAGTGGCATCCTGCCCAGCCAGGCGGTCAATCCCACTGGGAAGCATGGTCTTCTCCGGGCCTTGCTTGTCGGGATCTTGCTTGTCGGGTTGCTGACCGGCAAGAGCACACGGAGCGCAAAGCAGTGCAAGCAGTATTACGGCTGGAGCAGCATGCGCAGGAGTGGCGGGCATGCGTACAGCCTAGCCGACCCAGCGTTTCAGTAGAGAAAAATCGAATCCTTGTTAGAAATGGACAACTGCCGGGATTTCTGAGAATGGATGTCACGAGCGCGAACGCGTTACATTACCTGAGCGATCTTCTCCAACTCCTCCTGCAGACATGGCAGGGAGCAGCTGACGGACTCCATCCGGAAGGCCGCAGTGCGCGCATCCTGGGTCGAGACGCCATAGCCACGAGCCACAAGGAAGCTGCTGATAAGATCCGCAGCCTGCCAGGAGTCGAGTCCGGATTTCATCAGGTCTGCGCGTAGACCGGTAAGATCAGCTTCGGGAAATTTCTCGATACGGCCGACTTTAGCCTTCGCCATCTGCGGCTCCTGCTCAAGAGTTGTATCCGCGGCCCGCATGCTACAGTGTTAGACGCAAAAAAAGGGAGCCGCGTCCTCAGGCGCTCAAACAAACTGCGTCCTCGCGCCCACGGATGCGTTCCCTTAACAATCTACGGCGGAGCGGAGTCGGAAGTTTCACGTTGTGCACGACCTAAATAGTGCGATCAGCCAGTAGAACAGGAATGTCATCCACGATGGGATAGCGCCGCCCGCAGCCCTGGCACCGAACTGCCGCTGCTTCGAGCTGCAGCGATTGATGGCAGACCGGGCAAACCATCCAGCGCAGACTCTCTACCGTCAATGATTGTGGGCTCATGGCCCAATCTTAACAAATCGATTTGGACGAAAGGGCGCGATACCATGGTGGAGATGAAGATAACTCCGCGAATTCTAGATGGTATTGCGATTGCTAGACAGATCAAAGACGAGGTCGCAGTTGAGGTTCAGGCGCTTGCGGCCCGCGGTATTACCCCCGGATTAGCGGTGATCCTGGTAGGTGATGTACCGGCCTCTCAGATTTATGTTCGCAGCAAGGTAAAGACCTGCGGCGAACTGGGGATATACAGCGAGATGCTGACACCGCCGGACACCATCACGACCAGCGAGATATTGGCGCTGGTGGATGAGCTGAATGCCCGAGACGACATCGACGGGATTCTGATTCAGCTGCCACTGCCGAAGCACGTCAACACGAAACGGCTCCTGGAAGCAGTGTCGCCGAATAAAGACGTCGATGGATTCCATCCGGTGAATGTGGGAAGGCTGCAGAGCGGTCAACCGGGGCTCGCGCCATGTACGCCAGCCGGCATCATGGAGATTTTGCGGCGCAGCGAGCTTCCGGTCGCGGGGCAGAATGCCGTGGTCGTCGGCCGGTCGGACATCGTAGGCAAGCCGGCCGCCATGATGCTGCTGAATGCCTCGGCTACGGTGACGGTCTGCCACAGCAAAACCGCGGACCTCGCGCAGTTCACGAAGGCTGCTGACATTCTGGTCGCAGCGATGGGCCGGCCAGGATTTGTGACCGCGGATATGGTCAAGCCGGGCGCGACGCTCATCGATGTGGGGATTAACCGCGTGACTAGTGCTGCTGAGGTTCAGGAGTTCTTCCCGAATGACGCCGAACGCACAGCGACCTTCGCCAAACGCGGTTCCGTAGTCGTCGGGGACATCCATCCCGCGGCGTTTGCAAGCGCCGGGGCCTACACCCCTGTGCCTGGCGGGGTGGGCGCGCTGACGATTGCGATGCTGATGCAGAATACGGTTGCGGCGGCGAAGTTACGTCGCGGAATCTCCACGGAGAAACGATAGCCGCCATGCTGCGCGTTGGCCTCACCGGCGGATTGGGAAGCGGCAAGTCCACCGCCGCACGGTTGTTTGCGACGCACGGCGCGCACGTGCTGCAATCGGACGCCATCGGGCGCCAGTTGATGGAGCCGGGGCAGGCCGTCTATGCAGCGATGGTCGACCACTTCGGAAACGTTGTCCTGCAACCCGATGGGCAGCTCAATCGGGCTGCGCTGGCAAGGATTGCGTTTGCCGATGGGCGCGTCGAGGAGTTAAATGCGATCGTTCATCCAGCGGTGATTGCGCAGCAGGAGAAGCTAAGCGAAGCAATATTCCAACAGGATCCGCGAGCAGTGGTGATAGTGGAGTCCGCGCTGATCTTTGAAACAAAATACGGCGAAACAAAGTACGGGGAGAGCACGCGTTGGCAGAACCGCTTCGACCGCATCATCCTCGTGATGGCCCCCGAAGAGGCGAAGATTGCGCGATTTGTTGCTCGCGCTGCTTCCGGCAAAGCGATCAACGACGAGCGGCGTGCAGAACTGGAAGCGGAGGCCCGACGACGGCTGGCACAACAGATCTCCGACGAGCAGAAGAGCGCGCTCTGCGACTATGTCCTGACCAATGGCGGCGCGTTGACCGAGCTGGAGTGGCAGGTGGATCAGCTCTGGCCAATCCTCAAGGCCGCGTCGGAAGCGAATCTCCCCGGTCTCGGAGAGCATTGAACGAACAGAAGTTACGTCTGGACAGCAGACGAGGGAACACCCGGCTCGATACAATCGTATTGTCGGCAGGACTATACCTGCGATTTGAAAAGAAAAAGACTAGGTCGTGACACGATGAAACTGCGTCCCGTTCTCCTTGTGGTTCTTATTCTCTCCGGCTTCTACTACCTCACGACGCACGTCGGATCGACGAGTGCGTTTGCACCCTGGGTGCATCGGGCAAGCCCGGTAACTGCAGAGCCTGCGGCGAATACAACAGCAGTCAAGGGCTCGACAGGTAACTTCGAGTTGACCGAGGCAGCTGCCGCGCCCGCCTACGATATCGAGGAGCAGCAGAACATCGCCGTCTACAAGAAAGCCCTGCCTTCCGTCGTGAACATCACCTCGACGGCGATGGCGTTCGACTTTTTTTATGGTCCCGTTCCCCAGCGGGGGCAGGGCTCCGGCTTCATCCTCGACAAGGAGGGTCACATCCTGACCAACAACCACGTCATCGACAACGCGCAGCGAGTCGAAGTGACGCTCTTTGACAAACACAAGTACAACGCGACGGTGGTCGGCGTCGATAAGGGGCACGATCTCGCACTTCTGCAGATCAACAACGCCCCGAACCTGCAACCCGCGACGCTGGCGGAGTCGCAGAGCCTGACCGTCGGCCAGCGGGTGTATGCGATCGGCAATCCGTTCGGGCTCTCGGGCACGATGACGCGCGGAATTATCTCGGCCATCCGGTCGATTCGTGGAGCAGACAACAATCCCATCGAGGATGCGATCCAGACCGACGCCGCAGTGAATCCGGGAAACTCGGGCGGCCCGCTCCTTAACTCGCGCGGCGAAGTGATCGGGATCACCACGCTGATCGCGAACAACGGCGCGGACCAGTCTTCTGGAATTGGTTTTGCGATTCCGATCAACACGGCAAAGGCGGTGATTGCCGACTTCGCCAAGTACGGCCGCATTCGCAGGCCATCGCTCGACATCTCGACGCTCGCCATCGGCCCCGACATCGCACAACAGATCGGATTGCCAGCCGACTACGGTGTCCTCATCCAGCGCGTGTTGCCCGGCGGTGCAGCCGATAAAGCCGGCCTCCACGGCGGTACGCAGCGAGCTGGTTATCTTGGCAACTTGCCGGTGATGGTCGGCGGTGATCTGATCATCGCCATGGACGGGCAGGATATTGCCAATACGCAGGACCTCGCTGCCGCGATGAACTCCCATCAGGCCGGCGACGAGGTGACCCTTACCGTATTCCGCGGGCGCAGAAAGATGGATGTGAAAGTAAAGCTGAGCGACGCGACAGACCCACAGAACCACGTGGGTTAGCGGATTTCCTATTTGTAACCGATACAGTCACCTGTTTTTACGTATGCTAACCATCGCCCGCCGCTCTTATGGGTTGCGATGAAGGTAACGACGCTCCCGGATAACGTAATCGCCGCCAAGCACACGGGCGATTGCTTCAGGATAAGCAAGGTGCTCCTGCTCAAGGATGCGTTTGGTCAGAGTCTCGACGTTGTCGTCGTCGTTGACCGACACCGTCTTCTGCAGAATGATCACGCCGTGATCGACGGCTTCATCGACGAAGTGGACGGTGCACCCCGTCACCTTCGCGCCATATTCGAAGGCCTGCCTCTGCGCGTCGAGTCCGGGAAATGCAGGTAGCAGCGACGGGTGTACGTTCAGGATCCGATTGGGAAAAGCCGTAATAAACGCGGGCGAGATGATGCGCATGTAGCCGGCAAGACAGACGAGGTCGACCTTGTGCTGGTGAAGCCGCGCGATCATCTCGGTGTCGTGTTCGCCGCGTTTGCGGCCCGCAGAGGGAATCGCGAACGCCGGAAGGTTTAGTTTGCGGGCTGCGGCGAGGCCGGGCGCGTCTTCAATGTTGGAGAGCACAACGGCGATCTCGGCGCCAAGCAGGCGGCGTTCACTGATCGCTTTGGCGATGGCAAGAAAGTTCGAACCTCTACCGGAGAGGAGGATGCCCAGGCGCTGCATGGAAGATTTCCTTTCCCTGATTGTAGGCGAGTCTGAAGGCGCGTGAATCACTCACCGTGCGTAAAGGCGTGAAGAAGAGTACGGATCCCATCATCGCGCATCGGGCAGCAGTCCTTGTTCGACCAGCACGGGCGGCTTGCGGTGCTTTGTCGCCTGTTCGTACGCATACGCCCAGCCAAGAAGGTCGCCGTCTTTCCACGGACGCGCCGAGATCTCCAATCCAAACGGCAGGCCACCCGGATAGAATCCACCCGGAACCACCACCGCCGGAACGCCAATCATGTTCACCCATCCCGTCGCGCTGTGCGGTCCTCCGCTGATGCCCCCATCCTGCGGCATCGTTTCATCGGGCGGAGGCATCTGCGCCGCCGGGTACACAAGCCCGTCAAGATGCAGACGGTCCAGCACTTCGTTGTACGCCTCGAGCGCCTTCTGACGTGGAGTAAAAAAGTTTGCATCGGCCTCAGGGTCGCTCTCGATCAACGCCTGGGCCACCGCGCGCCGATCCGTTCGCGCCGTCGCATCCTTGACGCCGATGATCGTAGCCGGCAATCGAGAGCCAACTGCCTTCTCGTACTCATCAGCCGAGTGATATTGTGCCGGACCGTAATCCGCCAGAAACTTCTCTGTTCCTTCACGGATATAGGGAACCGTGCCCACGCGAGCGACTGTCACCGCAAAGCTGTCAGGAAGAATCGAGTCATCAAAGACGACCGTTGCCCCAGCCGCCCGCAGCCCTTCAATGGCCTTCATAAACGCCTCGCGCGTCTCCGGCCGCAACAGGGTTATGGCAGCGGCCGTCTCCGCCGCAACCTCGCTCGGCGACTTTGACGCAGGAATGCCCTGGAACGGAATTCCAGCTCCAGTAAGCACAAAGACCGGCACGCCGAAGCGTTTGCCCTTCAGCGAATCTGCCTTCAGATACTTCGTATAAGGACCGGGTTCGGCCTTGGCAGTAGAGCCGATCGTACGTGGATCCGTGGGATCCTCGCCCGCGATTACGTCGAGCGCAATCGTCGCATCGGTCACGTCACGCGCAATCGGTCCGGTGTTGTCCAGCAGCCAGTCCAGCGGCGCGATGCCCGCAATACTCACCAGGCCACGCGTTGGAAACACGCCGACGACAGAGCTCGTAGAAGACGGCATCCGGATCGAGTTGCCCGTATCGGTTCCGTTCCCCAGTAGCGCCATATTCGAGGTAACGGCCGTGACGGTACCGCCCGAAGAACCCCCAGGACTGAAGCGTACGTCGTAGGCATTCCCGGTGCGCCCGTAGGCGGTGCTGCGATTTGTATCGCTCGCCGCAAAGTCCGGCATGTTCGTCTGGCCGAGGATGACCGCACCGGCCCCACGAAGCTTGGTCACGATGGTTGCGTCCTTCGGCGCGATCAGTTCGTGCCCCGGAATCATGTAGCCCTTCCAGCCGTCGGTTGTGATCAGCCCCTTGATGCTGGTGTTCGCCTTCGTCACGATCGGCACGCCCCACAAAGGGCCTCGACGAAAATTAGCGCCACCCGCAGCCGCCTCCGCATCTTCGCGGGCTGCGGTATCCAGCGCTCCCTGCAGATCAAGGTTTTGCACGGCACGATAGATGCCGTTGTATCTGGCAATACGCGCCATGTACCAGTGCACAACCTCCGTGACCGTGTACTTATTGCTCCGGTACATCTCCTCCAGTTGCGGAATGGTCACTTCGAGCAGGTCGTGGTCCATGGTGTCCTGCAAAGCGCTCTTCCCAGGTGGCGGGGTCGCCGTTTGTGCGTTCAAAAAGCAGCCCGCCATAGTGAACACGACGAGAAAATACCAAAACCCAACCCGTATCTTCATGACATCCTTCAAAGGGAAATTGATGCCTCTATAAGAACACAGGTCCGCGGATTCTGGTGCGCGCGTCTGCGTCTGCCGCTCCTTCGGCGAGATCGTAATTGCGACATTCAACGTCTTCCGATTGTGCATCGCAGATACTACAATCGCGTTGCGTCCTTGGGACTAACCTATGCTGCGTTTTATCACCGGTCTAATCCGGCCTTATCGTCGCACCCTCGCCGTCATCTTTTTTGGCATGCTGGTCGAGACGGCGATGAGTCTGGCGACTCCATGGCCGCTGAAGATCATCCTCGACAGTGTCGTCGGCAGCCATAAGCTTGCCCCGTGGCTGCATCGCCTGATCGACCCGATGTTCGAAACCGGTTCCAAAGTCCATGTCGCTGCGCTCGCTGCCCTGGCCTTCGTTCTCATCGCGGTCGTAAACGCCATCGCGTCCTACATCGACAACTACTACACCGAGAGCGTAGGCCAGTGGGTCGCGCACGACCTCCGCATGCGGACGTATCACCACCTGCAGCGACTCTCCCTCGGCTACTACAGCTCTCACGAAACCGGCGAGATCCTCAGCACTCTCACCACAGACATTCAGACGATCCAGGGCTTCGCCTCCTCCTCCACGCTCAGCATTCTGGTGGATCTCCTCACCATCGTCTGCATGCTCGGCCTCATGTTCTGGCTCAACTGGGACTTCACCCTGATCGCCATAGCCGTAACGCCATTCCTTCTCCTCTTCGTCTCAAGGTTCAAGAAGGCCGTCAAGAAGGCGACCCACGAGGTCCGCAAAGAGCAGAGCCAGATCGTCGCCGTAGCCCAGCAGGGCCTCGAGTCCATGCAGGTCGTCAAGGCCTTCGGGCAGGAGAAGACAGAAGAAAACCTCCTCTACGGCGTCAGCCAGGCCACCGTCGGCGCCGCCCTGAAAGCCCGCAGCATCAAGGCGCTTCTCTCGCCTGTCGTGAACATCACCGTCGCCATCTGCACCGCGATCGTGCTCTGGCGGGGCGCAGTGCTTATCCTCAATCACTCCATGACCATCGGCGAACTCACCGTCTATCTCGCCTATCTCACGAAGTTCTTCAAACCCGTCAAGGATCTCGCGACCACCACCAACGCCATCGCCCAGGTCACCGTCGGCGTCGAGCGCATCCGCACCATCCTCGACACCGACACCATCATCCCCGACGACCCCGATGGCCTCGAACCCGTCACTCTAAACGGCGAGATTGACTTCGACCACATCGTCTTCGGCTACGACCCTGCCAACCCGATCCTCACCGGCCTCAACCTCAAAATTAAGCCCGGCCAGTTCGTCGGCATCGTCGGCCCAACTGGCAGCGGGAAATCCACGGTCGTCAGTCTCATCCCGCGCTTCTACGACGTGCAATCCGGCACCGTCCTCATCGACAGCCAGGACGTCCGCAAATACAAACTCAAACACCTGCGCAACCAGATCGGCTATGTCCTCCAGGACACCGTCCTCTTTCGCGGAACCATCTTCGAGAACATCGCCTTCGGCCGTCCCGACGCGACGAATGAGGAGGTCATCACCGCCGCCAAGCTGGCCAACGCGCACGACTTCATCATGGCTATGCCGCTCGGCTACGATACACCGGTCGGCGCCCGCGGCCTGACCCTCTCCGGCGGCCAGCGCCAGCGCATCGGCATCGCTCGCGTCATGGTCCGCAATACCCCCATCCTTCTGCTCGACGAACCCACCGCCGCTCTCGACAGCGAGTCGGAAAAGCTCGTCATCGACGCCCTCGAAACGCTCATGAAGGGCAAGACTGTCATCGCTATCGCCCATCGCCTCAGCACCATCCGCGACGCCGATCAGATCGCCGTCATCCAGGGCGGCGGCGTCGCCGAAAGCGGTACCCATGACGAACTCATCGCCCGCAACGGCCTCTACGCCGAACTCCATCGCACCCAGTTCGACGCGTTCGAAAGACGCCAGTTCAGATAAAGTAGTGTCAGCAGCCCCGATAGAACTGCCGTGAGCCCGGTTCGGACGTCTCCAGGGATTCCGGCCACTCAGCGAAGGAAATATCATGTCCCGTTCCATCATCGTTCTGCCCGACGACACCGCCAAGCCAATCCTCGACGCCATCGCGCAGGCCAAAAAATCCATTCGCGTCAAGATGTTCCTCTTCTCCGATCCCTCGCTCCTTCAGGCGGTCATTGACGCGCAACATCGCGGCGTCGACGTGCGCATCATGCTCAATCCCGAGCGGCGCGACGGCGAGAAGGAGAACGCCGACACGCGCAAGAAACTCACCGAGGCGGGCGTTCATGTCGATCGACAGCAACCCCGCCTTCGACGTGACGCACGAAAAGTCCATGGTCATCGACGATATTGTCGCCTTCGTCCAGTCGCTCAACTGGGAGACCAAGAACCTCACCGTCACGCGCGACTACGCCATCGTCACGACGCACAAGCACGAGGTCGACGAGGTCGCGCAGTGCTTCGATGCGGACTGGAACCGCGAAAAATTCGACACCGGCGACCACTCGCATATGATCTGGTGCATCGGCAACGGCCGCCAGCGCCTCGGCCAGCTCATCGACAGCGCGACTCACTCCCTATGGCTGCAGAACGAGCGCTACCAGGACCCCGTCATCCTGGAGCACCTCATCCGCGCGCACAGCCGCGGCGTCAAGATCCACATCATGGCCAGGCCGCCGCACAAGCTCAAGATTGACAAGCTCATCGAAGGGGTCAGCGGCCTGCGTGCTTTACAGGACGTCGGCGCCAAGATCCACAAGCTGAAGCACATCAAGCTCCACGCCAAGCTGATCCTCGCCGACAACGCCCGCGCCATCATCGGCTCCATCAATCTCGCCCCCGGCAGCTTCGACAGCCGTCGCGAGCTCGCCATCCAGGTCGACGATCCGGACATCATCAGTCGCATCCACAAGACACTCAAGGAAGACTGGGCCAACTCCCACCCGCTCGACCTCTCCGACGAAGGCCTCCTCGCCGAGCTCAAGGAACACGATCCAAACGTAGAAGAAGATCTTGCCATCGGAGCAGGCAAGCACCACAAGGACAAATAGGCGGGCTCGCGATCCCTATAGGTCGCTACGCCATCTGGATCGCTAGAGATCGCGTTCGGCATAGCCTTTCTTGCCGGCTTCTAACTCGAATACGTCGCGAATGGTTCGGCAATCCTGTTCACGCTCTTTGCCCTGGGTATGACGTGGGGAACGGGCGTCAAATCGCCACTCGACGCGTCCGTCTTCACCGCCGCCGCAGGCGCACTTCTACTCGGCGCACTCCTCACCACAATCCGAAAAACGCCGCAAACAGTATCAAATCGTTAGGTAAGTGGGACAAGAGTTTTCTTATGCACGAGCTTGAAATACCCGCCCACGAGACCTAAAACGGGATCTATCGCCAGCAACCCTATACGAACGACCAATGGATAAAAAACCATATCTGAATTGAACAGAAAGACTCCAAGCGCTACGCAAAGAATGCTGGAAAGCGCACCGTTGAGCAGTTCATTATGTTTGGCAATAGATGCGGCGACATAACCGCCGAGCACGGAACAACCCATACCGATGAGTAGCTGCGCTGCCTGCAACGGAACATTTTTTCGAATCGCGTCCGAGGTAGCGGCCTGAATCTGATCCTTTGGGGTATGTGCGAAGTCGATCTTGGACATTGCAAAGAAGCTCAGAGGCAAGGCGAGAAGCACGCTGAGCACAATATCAACGACACTGCCGATAAGAACAGCTTTGATAGATATTTTCTTCATGCCCTATCCATGGCTACGCACCTATTCGAACATCAGTTGTAGCTAACCTTGCGCTCACCCCGAACGACTCTGCCGATAATGCAGTGCCGTTCATTCGCGCGGTTCAAAATAGCCTTCGCCTTCTTGATCTTCTCCGCCGGAATCACCACGATCAGCCCGATGCCCATGTTGAAGGTGCGGAGCATCTCATCGTCCTCGACGTTGCCCAGGCGCTGCAGATGCTCAAACAGCGGCGGCACCGTCCAGCTCGCGCGGTCGACCAGCGCGCCCATCCCTTTGGGCAGAATGCGCGGCAGATTCTCTGTAATTCCGCCGCCCGTGATGTGCGCCATGCCGCTGACCACCTCGGCCCCGGTCAGCTTCTTGATCACAGAAAGATAACTGCGGTGCGTACGCATCAGCGCCGCGCCGGTCTTGTCCTTCAGCTCGTTTACGTAGTGGTCGGGGCCATACTTCGCGACCTCAAAGAGCAGCTTGCGCGCCAGGGAGTAGCCGTTGGTGTGCAGCCCATTCGAAGGCAGCCCGACCAGCACATCGCCAACCTGAATATGTTCGCCCGTGATGATCTTGTCGCGGCTTACCGCACCAATGATCGTGCCCGCCAGGTCGTACTCTCCGTCGGCGTAAAAGCCGGGCATCTGGGCAGTCTCGCCCCCGATCAGTGCGCAGCCGTTGGCCCGGCACGCCTCGCTGATGCCTTGCACCACCTTCTCGACGATCATGTCTTCGAGCTTGCCGGTAGCAAGGTAATCCAGAAAGAAAAGTGGCGTAGCCCCCTGCACCGCGATGTCGTTCACACAATGGTTCACCAGGTCCTGACCCACCGTATGGTGAATCCCAAGCTCGAAGGCAACCTTCAGTTTCGTGCCAACGCCGTCAGTCGAGGAGACCAGCACGGGGTTGGGAAACTTTTCTAGATCCAGCGCAAACAGGCCGCCGAAACCGCCGATCTCGGACAACACCTGCCGGTTGAAGGTCTTGCGCGCCAGCATCTTGATGCGTTGCTTGCTCCGGTCGGCCGAGGTGATGTCCACGCCCGCGTCGGCGTAGCTTATGCCCTTCCGCCCGCCGGCAGGCGCCGCTCCGGCCTTCTTCGTACCCTGCTTCAGGCCGATCGTCTTCTTCTGGTCCACGACGCTACGGAGCGAGGGGTCAGGTGTGGTTGCCGCCTGCGTGGCGGTCGAATCTGGTGTAGGGGAGGTCTCATCCGGCAAGGTAGTGCTCCATATTTATGTCGCTTGAAACGAAGAAGTTTAGTCTAGCAGGGAGATAATCACAGGCCTATAACACGATCGTTATTCGTAAACCCCAAGCAATCTGCCGCGCTGCTCCGGCGATGGAAGGGGACAGGTGTCATAGCGGCCAAACAGCCGGTAGCGAAAGCGGGCTACGATGCCGTAACCCCAATCCCGCAAAGGGTGTGGCAACAGCGCCAGGGACTTTCCCACCGCTCGCCACGGCGCACCAAGCAGCTGCAGCGCTACCAGGACGGCGTCGGAGCGCCGGTACAGCCGTTCCCCGGCGGTCAGCGTGTCTGTCAGCAGCATCACGCCATCCGGAAACGTGTGTATGTCGAAGCGGGCCAGCACTTCGCGGCCAAGATTGCTTTGCAGCGGGGCATAACGAAACCTGTCCAGCCGGTCGCGTTTCATCAGGAACTGCACCACGCCATTGCACAACGCGCAGACACCATCGTAAAGCAGGAGTGCCCGGCCCTCCATCGCGTTGCGCTCCGCTTCGGTCATGCTTCCATGATATTCCTCGGGGCGAGATTCGCTGGCCCTGCACCGTCCTGGCCGGTGCCGTGCAAACCTATTCCATCCTCAGCGCCTTCGCCGGATCGATCGACGCCGCTCGCCGCGCCGGAATCAGTCCCGCAATGCAAGCCGACACTGCCAGCGTAAGAATCGCGCCCGCCATCACCGCAGCATCGGCATTGGTGATCTCATACAGTTGCGTCTTCACAAACCGCACGCAGATCAACGCCACCGGAATGCCAATCGCCAGCCCCAGCGCAGCTTGAAAGCTCGCCCCGCGCATAATCATCGCAACCACGCTGCCGCGCTTGGCCCCCAGCGCCATGCGGATGCCGATCTCCGAGGTCCGTCCCGCAACCGAATAAGCCGTCACGCCGTACAGCCCGATCGTCGCCAACAGCAACGCCAGCCCGCCAAACAGCATCGTCAAACGCGAGATCATCTTCTCCTCGCTGAACCGGTCGCCGATCTGCTCCTCGAACGTCTGGAACTTCACCACCGCAAGGTTCGGATTGATCCCCGCCAGCGTCCTTCGAGCCAGCGTCTCCATATCATTCATCGGCCGATCCGTTGCAATCACAATCGCGCCGGCGTACAGCGAATCGTCCTTCTCGATCGGCTCTGTGTCGCTCGGCACCCTCCGCATTATCGGCAAAAAGTACATCGCGTGATCCGTCCACCGTACACTCTCGTAGGCCGTGTCCTGCACCACACCCACAATCTCAAAATCTCCAGCCGACTTGGGCCCGTTCCCACCAAAGTGCTGCCCAATCGGATTGAGTCTCTTCAGATACAGCTTCACAAAGGACTCGTTGACCACGGCCACTGACGGAGCCGTCGCGGTATCCTGCACCCCAATCCCCCGCCCCATCACCACCCTCGTCCCCACCGAATCGAAGAACTCCGCGTTGGCCTTTACATACGAGGCCCCGAAACCGCCAGGATTCGCGGGTGGCTGTCCCTGCACATCAACACCGGTACCCCAGTTATCGTCTTCCATCGGCGTATACGTCGCGATTCCCAACTTCGTCACGCCCGGCATGGCATGAAACCGATCTTCCATCTCCCGGTACAACGCCTCCAGTTGTGTCTGCGAATATCCCGCCGCCTGCGGATTAATGTGGACGATGTACCGGTTCCTCGCGTCCAGCTTCATGTCCTTGCTCTGCAACTTGTTCAAACTCTGCGCAAACAATCCCGCACCCACCAGAAGCACCAGGGATAGCGCTGCCTGCAGCACCACCAGCCCGCGCTGCAGCAGCGAAGCTCCCGTAGCCGTCGTCCGCGTCCCGCTGCGCAAAGCATCCGCAGGATTCGCACTCGCCGTAATCCACGCCGGCGCCACGCCAAACAGGATTCCCGTCACCACCGACAGCGCAAACGCAAACCCAATTACCTCCAGCGAAGGGCTCGCATGAATCGGAACGTTTTGGTCCCCGGGAAACGCCATGAGCAGCAGCATCCGCGTTCCCGCATAAGCGACCGCCAACCCCGCCAGGCCGCCCATCACCGAAAGCACAAGACTCTCCGTCAGCAACTGGCGAATGATTCTCCCTCGCATCGCCCCCAGCGCCGTTCGCACCGACATCTCCGTGCGGCGTCCCATCCCGCGCACCAGCAGCAGATTCGCAATATTCGCGCACGCGATCAGCAGCACCAGCCCCGCGATCCACATCAGCAAGCCGCAGATGCGACGCGTACTCCTGCTGCAGCGCCTGAATCCCGGCCCCGCCCGGCGTCAAGCGTCGCATGAGTCTTCGCCAACAAATCCTGATCGTGTTTGGAAGCAGTAAACCTCCTCGCAAGAATCTGCTTAAGCAGTGCATTCACCTTGTCCTGCAACGGAGCCAGCGCCACACCAGGCTTAATGCGCCCCACGATGTACAGCCAGTTCGAGTTCGGCTCGTGAACATACGACACGCCCGCCAGCACCGGCATCGACTCAATCGGCAGATAATAATCCGGCGGCGTGTTCGACATCCGGTCGCCGTAAAATCCCTGCGGCGCAATCCCCACCACCGTCACCGCCTTGGTATTCACCCAGAACGTAGTCCCAATCACCGAGGAGTCGCCTGCATAATCACGCTGCCACGTGTCGTAACTCATCACCGCCGTCGTCGGGGCGCCCTGCACATCATCTGCATCTCCCAGCAGCCTCCCCGCGTTCGGCTTCAGCCTGAACGTTCGGAAGTAATTGCCCGAGACAAACTCTCCCATTACGCTCTTTGGCTCGCCCGCAGCTCCATCCCGCCGCACCGTCACCGGACGATAATGAAAGCCTGCCTGGATCCCCGCCAGCTCCTCAAACTCCGGCAGGTTTTTCTTCAACTGCTGATAGGTGTCCGTTGAGAACATCCCATAATTCCCATCGTTCTTCGTTCCGCCAGTCACGCAGCAGTCGTTGGTGGCGCCTAGGCGCACCAGCATCTTCGGATCCACGACCGGCAGCTTCTTCAGCAGCACAGCGTTCACTAGTGTGAAGATTGCGGCGTTGGCACCGATTCCGAGCGCCAGCGTCAGCAGCACCGTTACCGTGAACCCCGGCGTCTTCCGCAACTGCCGCAGCGCATACTGCACGTCCTGCAGGAACGTCGTCATGGTCGCTCTCCAATCGGTAGGGTTGATCTAGTCTGGGAAAAGAAAGCATTCCATCGACCAGAACTCCCAGGAGATTTCTTTCGTCATATGAGCGACTTAGCAAACGATCCGGCGACTATGCTGTCCACTCATGGAATTTGCTGTTCGAAACCGGACACCCGCTTCAGTTCACACACGAAGAGAACGTCGCCGAACGCCTGTCATAGTAACGAAATCGACCCACGTTTGGTTCCGACTCGAGTATTCCTGCCGCTCCGTGATGTGTAAATTGCACAGCAGATGTCTTCTGTCTTCGCAAGGCTTTCACGCCACAGGGGCGGAGTACGACAGCTCAACAAAGCCGTTCCTGTAAGCGACGACGTTCTTCAAATTCCACCCCTCCTCCGTGAGGGAACCACCGAACAGCCGGAGTCCTTCACCCAACAGGACTGGCGCTATCGTCAACTTGATTTCGTCCACCAGGCCGAGTTCGAGAAAACGCTGGCACAACATGGCCCCGCCCACCAGCCAGATGTTTCGATATCGAGGCGCGAGTTGCACGTCAACCAATGTCTTGAGATCGCCCGAATAGAACTCGACGCTCTTCCTCGCCGGCAGCAATTCTCTGCCGGTCACCACTACAGCCGGAGTATCGCCATATGGCCAGCCCAGTTCAAGCGCATGTTCATACGTGCGGGAACCGAGCACATAACAATCAATCGTTTTGACGAAGGTCGCAGCTTCTTCCTCCGAAATGGAAACCCCGGCTTCGTAGACGCTTCCAGGGCTATCCAGCCAGGAGACACTGTTGTCCTTCTTCGCGATGAAACCATCCAGACTGGAAACCATGTGCAAGGTGACACATCGTCCTTTTGTATCTCCTTCGCGGCGTGACATATTCCTCCTCGCTTTGGCCGATGTGGCCGGGACCCGCCTGGCACTGCGATGAAGCTAGTCAGCCCGCTTGCTCCTCGCTCACCGGAGCTTTGGCTTGACCTTGGTTTTGCTCATGGCCTTGAGCTCGAGATTGAGCGCCACTGCGGCGCGGATGAGATCCTTCAAGGCCGCCTCATTGACCTTGTCGCCTTCGTGGATGTCGATGGCGCGCCTGACCTTCCCGTCGAGGCTGGAATTGAACAGCCCCACAGGGTCCTCCAACAAAGCTCCCTTGGCAAACGTCATCTTGACGACGTTCTTGTACGTCTCTCCCGTGCAGACGATGCCGCCGCGGGAAAAGACGGGAGTCCCCATCCACTTCCACTCTTCGACGATCTCAGGGTCTGCCTTGTGAATGATTGCGCGCACCTTCGCGAGCATCTTCCCGCGCCAGTCCCCAAGTTCGTTGATCTTCGCGTCGATGTATGCAGAGGCAGATTCCTGCGGGATCGGGCTTTTCATGTATAGCTCCAACTCTCGCACCTAATTTAGCTGCGCTGGAGCGTAACCTGCAACCTCCGCAGTGAATGCCTCTTCTGGTTCGATGGCCAACCGGAAGTGTCAAGCTATCCCCGCCGCTCACCTCATCGCGTATTGTGTGAAAACGTAGTCCCAATCTTTCGCGGCCAAGTGGCACGCAACCCACACCTGCGGTGGCTTGTCGTCCAAATTGGCGGGCCTGAAGGTATTGGGCGCCGTGTCAAACTCGAAGGCGCCATAGCCCCATCCATTGCCATCCGCGAACCTCTTGCTGTCCTTCAGCATGAAATCAACGTCATGCTGAGTGTCTGGCACCGTAGGCCGACCGGCTCCGCCTTAGCTGTTTTCGCGTTCCAATGGATCTTCGCCATCTTGGCGCCATCAGGGAAGGGCAGCTTTCGTGACGATGGTCTTGCCGATATTCCGGTATCGGTCGGCCGAGCCGAGCCGGGGATCTCAGTTTACTTTGCGGAAAGAAACCGGATGATCTCACGCATCACGCGCTCTCCCTGGTCGGTTTGGAAGAGAGCCTGAGCGTGTGCGGAGCCATCGAGAATGATCAGCTCCTTTGGTTGGGGCGCTTTCTCGTATTGGGCGCGAATGCCGGGGAGACGTGGACCATCCTCGTTTGCATCGTCGCGGGCCACGATGAACAGGGAGGATGACTTGAGCTTGTCGGCGGGGCCGTCCGGCGCCGAGCCGAGGAATACTACGCGCTCGATCTCACCTGGACGCGAAGCGATTGATGCATCGCCGGCTGCTGCTCCTCCCATACTGCCCCCGACGACCGATACGCTCTTCGCACCCGTCTTGCGTAAGTATCGGACAGCGGCCAGTACATCTAAGTGAAGCGGCGGACCCAGAGGATCGGACTTTCCTGGACCCCGCGACTGGCCGTAGCCTCGAAAGTCGAGGGCTAGTACTCGAAATCCCACGGCCGCGAGCGCTCGAGCTTGCTTATCCCAGCTCTCCTTGTTGAAGCGACCCCCGTGAGCCAGCACGACGCCTCTGTTACCTGCTCCGTAAACGTTGGCGTAAACTTCGCCTCCGTCCTCGGTTGGAAAGGACACGGTCTTTTGTGCGGCAGCGGCCACCGAGAGGAACAATGCCACAGTAAGAATGAGCCTTCGCACGCAGCAAATTTACCACCAATATGGCGACATTCCCACATGCGGTGTACTGCATTTGTACTTCCCGGGATCGCCGACCGCGAGGTGGGCGATCAGCGCCGAGACGAGCGTGATGGCGAAGCCGGCGTAGGCCCACTCCTTGAGCCGCGCGGGGACCATGGGGACGAGCAGTGCGGCCACGCCTCCAGTTGGGCCCACGAGAGGTCGATGCGAAAACGCTGCTCTCGTGTTTATACCGGGCTGCCGTTTTTCGCTGGAAAGAGGACGCCGACAATACGGCTCTGCGGTCGCAGCGCCCACGATGCCACAGCAAAGACCAGCAATGATGAGCGGGGCGATGATGTGAAAGGCGTAGGCGCCGTAAACGCCGACCGCAGCGACCGATGCGACCGCGCCTGTCAGGTCAAAGAAGATGCCCGCATACGCCCATTCCTTGAGCCGCGGAAAACGCGGCGCGAGTATGGCGATGGCCCCAAGCACCTTCCAAAATCCGAGGATGGCAAAGAAGTACAGTGGATAGCCAAGGATGGGCACGACGCCATGGGGATTGCCGAGATATTGTGCGATCTGCGCGCCGCCGCCTCCTCCGATAAAAAACGCTACGAGTCCTGTTGTAGTCCAATAAGCAATGTTTTTTGATTTCATAGTCATTCCAACCCCCTAACGACACGCTCCAGATTGCCAAAGAATTTCTGCCAGCCGTAATTTGCACCCTTATAAGCTGCTTCCTGATCAGGACGGAAGCCGGACTGCTCCATGCGAACGTGGGTGCCGCTCTCCGCTGGAGTCAACGTGAAGAGCACGACCGAGCCAAGCCCCAAAGCGCCCCAGCTATACGAGAGCTGTTTCAACGGTTCGACGGTCAGCACCTCGCAGTCGACAACGCCATTCCAGTTCGGCACAGGGTCCGCCTGGAATTGGAACTTCCGCCCGACCTCCGGCTCAAAATCATTCTTCATCAGCCATTGCGCGATGAGCGGGCTCTCGGTGAGCGCGCGCCAAAGCTTCTCTGGCGGGTGTGGGAACACTCTTTCGATCACAACACTACGGGTGGCTGTGTCGGTCATTAGTTCAACTCCCCGGTCACACGCTCGAGGTTAGCGAGGACGCGTGGCCAGCCAAAGCTCATGGCCAGACGGCCGCCTTCGTCCTGCGGGCGGAAGCCCGTATGCTCCATGCGAACATGGGTGCCAGTGCCCGTGGGTGTCAGGGTCCAGGTGACGACGGAGCGCAGGCCGTCGGCAGCTTGCTCGCCCGAGGCGTTCTGGCTCCAGGAGAGACGCTGCGGTGGCTCGACGACGAGGACCTCGCAGTCAGCGACGCCGTTCCAGCCGCCCATGGGTTTGGAGCGGAAGTTGAACTTGTGTCCGACAATCGGCTGAAAGTCGTTCTTCATCAGCCATTGCTCGATGAGCGGGCCTTCCGTGAGCGCACGCCAGACTTTTTCCTGTGGATACGGCATCTGGCGTTCGACAACGATGATGGAGCGAGTAGAGGTGGCAACTGCTTGGGTCATGATTCCATCCTTTCCAAAACTGCTTCAAGCTTGTCAAACCGGTCGCGCCAGAAGGCGCCGTAGAGATTGAGCCAGTCCACCATCGGCGCCAGCGCATCCGGCCGTGCGCGATAGTGAGTTTCGCGCCCCTCACGGCGATGCCGTACCAACTTTGCCCGCTTGAGCACCGTCAGGTGCTTGGAGACAGCAGGCTGAGACACGCCCGCATAGCGAGTCAATGCGTGGACGGTCTGTTCGCCCTGCCGGGTCAGCTCCTCGAAGATGGCCCTGCGCGTCGGGTCGGCGAGAGCCCTGAAAACAACGTCCGCTATCGCTCGCATACCGAGCCTCCCCTCACTCACATGGCGTGTTACCAGTCGATTTACCAATCCAGGTGTGTGATCTGAATAAGATTTCCGCAGGTATCGTCAAGCACCGCGATGGTCGATCCCGTAGTCTTGGTTGGCTCTTTGGTGAACGTCACACCGTGTTGCTTTAGCCTTGCGTGCTCCTTTTGAACGTCCTCAACGAAAAAATTAGCCGCGGGTATCCCTTGCCGAAAAATCTCTTGTTGATACGTCTTCGCGGCCGGGTTGGCGTTGAGCTCTAGAACCAGTTGCACGCCTTCTGGTTCGTCGGGCGAGACCACTGTGAGCCATTTGTATTTCCCCGCCGAGAATTCATGTTTCTTAACGAAGCCCAGAACGTCGGTGTAGAACTTCAGGGCCTTGTCTTGATCGTCCACAAAGACGCTCGTTAGTTTGATCTGCATGGTTGCTCCTTTCTGTTCTGCGTTGTGAGGTTTTGAACGGCTCGTGATTCATTACGCTGCCAGCGGTCCACGCGCTCGAAGATCGCCCGACGCATCGGATCGGCGAGAGCGCGGAACACGTGATTGGCATTGGCCGGCATCACACCCAAAACCATAACCAACTGGTTATTGGTTGTCAAGCCTGAAAAGCCACGCGCTCCAACTATTTTTGCCTTGGAATTTCCTGAACCTGCGCCAGGCTCCACATATCGCGATCTTGCGTAGCGCGTCAGTTTGCGCTCGGAAAGACGCCACCCAACTCCTCAGGACATCGTCAGCCGTTACTGATGACAGGAGTACCGATAAGGTATAGGATTGTGCGGCTGAGAGGCGCACGTCTCAGACTCAGACTATTTCGACTGTCCTGGTCTTAGAGCGCGGATGCTGGGCAATAACATTTCGCACCTCTCCGCCGGTCCCCAATAACGGTCCCCAACAACTTGTGAACGAATGACAGCTGGCCAGAAACGGCCCGCTGCGGCTTTTTGTCTGCAATTTTGTCCGAGGAGATATGTCATGAATCGAGTTACATTCGCATCATCGTTTTTGTGTGCCGCGGTTCTTGCGAGCGGCGCGTCGGGAGTTCGGATGCTGGCACAACTGCCGGCCAACGCATCGCTCTATGCCTCCGGGCTGGAGGGGCCGAGGGGATTGGCATTCGGGCCGGATGGCACTCTGTATGTTGCCGAAGCAGGCCTAGGCGGGACGACTGTCGGCAACTGCGTGCAGGTGATTCCGCCGATCGGACCTTACACAGGCGGCCTGACTGCGCGGATCTCGAAGGTCGATACGAAACAAAACGTAACGACTCTTACCTCGGGGCTGCCTTCGGCAGTGGGTGCTACGGGAGCTGTTTTAGGGGTCGCGGACGTTACGTTTCTGAACGGGGATCTGTATGCGGTACTGGCTGGGGGAGGATGTTCGCATGGAAACACGGCTTTTCCGAACGCGGTGATCAAGGTGAACACGAAGACGGGGAGTTGGACGAACGTGGCGAATATGAGCCAGGCTCTTTTGAACTTCCCGGCGAAGATCACGAGCCCGGACGACTTTGAGCCGGATGGGACGTGGTACGGGATGATCAGCTATCAAGGTTCCCTTTACACCGTGGAACCGAATCATGGGCAGGTGTTTTCCGTGACACCGTGGGGCCAGGTGGGGCAGGTGATTGACATCTCCGCATCGCAGGGCCACATCGTCCCGACGTCGCTGGTGTTCACGGAGGGTGTCCTTTACGTTGGCAATCTGAATCTCTTTCCCATTGACCCGCAGTGGGCGAAAGTGATGACGATTGCGAATAACGTGTATGCTCCGAATCCGCTGCCGGGGTTCGGCAACCTGTTTGGCGGCTTTGGACAGTGGAACATTGTGAGCTCCAAGGCCGGGTTTACGACGATTGTGAGTATGAAGATCGGGCCGGATGGGCTGCTGTATGTGTTGGAGCTCTCGGATTTTGCGGCGAATGGTCCGGCGCCGGGGATGGGCAAGGTTGTGCGGGTGAAGCGCTCGGGCGACCTTCAGGATGTGGTGACAGGCCTGTCCTTTCCGACGGGCATGACCTTCGGGCCGGATCAGCGGCTCTATGTGTCGAATGTGGGCGTTCCGGGGGGAGCCGCGGGACAGATACTGCGGATCGACCTGCCCGCTGTGCAATAGCGCGGAAGCGTGCATAAGCAAGAGAAGGTAAGTCCGGAACAGATGTCCCGGACTTACCTCGAACTGTCTTATCGCTTGTCCGAGATGCGGGTACTTTTCGCCCTCATATACTGAGATATGCCCCGCATCCTCACGCACTCCCGCCGCCTGCAGCTTCGAGCTGAAAAATTCCTTCCGGGCGGCGTCGATTCGCCGGTGCGTGCCTTCCGCGCCGTCGGCGGCGACCCTCCCTTCCTCACCCACGCCGAAGGCGCGTATCTCTTCGACGAAGACGGCAACCGCTACCTCGATCTCTTCGGCTCCTGGGGTCCCATGATCCTCGGCCACGCCTTCCCCCCAGTAGTTGAAGCTATCCAACAAGCCGCAGCCAAAGGCGCCAGCTTCGGAGCCTCCATCGCCGCCGAAGCGAATCTCGCCGAACTCGTCACTCGCTGCTTCCCATCCGTCGAAAAGCTCCGCTTCGTCTCCTCCGGCACCGAAGCCTGCATGTCCGTCATTCGCTTGGCCCGCGGATTTACAGCGCGCAACTTCGTCGTCAAATTCGAAGGTTGCTACCACGGCCACTCCGACGCGATGCTGGTCAAAGCAGGCAGCGGCGTAGCCACGCTAGGCATCCCCGGCTCCGCAGGCGTCCCCGCCGAGACCGCCATGCACACCCTCGCGCTCCCATTCAACGACCTCAACGCCGTTGCTGCAGTCTTCGCCGCGCGCCCCCACGACATCGCCTGCATTATCGTCGAACCGGTCGTCGGCAACGCCGGCACCATTCCGCCCAACCCCGGCTACCTCGAAGGCCTGCGAGAGATCACTGCCGCCCACGGCGCGCTCCTGATCTTCGACGAGGTTATGACTGGCTTCCGCGTCTCCCTCGGCGGAGCCCAGCAGCGTTACAACATCAAGCCCGATCTCACCACTCTCGGCAAGATCATCGGCGGAGGCCTTCCCTGCGGAGCCTTCGGCGGACGAGCCGACATCATGGAACACCTCGCCCCGTTAGGCCCCGTCTATCAGGCCGGAACGCTCAGCGGCAACCCACTAGCGATGGCCGCGGGCATCGCGACCCTCCGCCACCTCATCGATCAGGAGGAAGACGTCTACAACGGCCTCGAAAGCACAACAGCCATCATCGCCGAAGGTGTACGCCGCATCGCCCACGAAGTCGGAGTCCCCATGACTGTCAACCGTGTCGGATCGATGTTCACCTGGTTCTTCACGGATCGACCTGTCACGGATTTCACCAGCGCAGCGACCTCCGACACCGTCGCCTTCGGACGCTTCCATCGCGCCCTCCTCGAAGCCGGCGTCTGGCTTCCACCCAGCCAGTACGAGGCCGCCTTCGTCTCCACGGCCCACGGCCCCGCCGAAGTCGGTTTCCTCCTCGAAGCCGCCCGTCAGGCCCTCTCCTGAACACCTTGGCGCCTCGGAGTCGAAGTCCAACCTCCCGGCATCCCCTTCCCGCCAAAAAATACTAGAGTTTCTTCCAAACCTTCAGGAAGACAGGCGTAAATTGCTTACATGGCACTGAACGATCGTCGCTCCTTCCTGAAGATGACGGCCCTCGCCGGGGCATTTTCGTCGAACAGTCTGTTTCGCCAGGCCCATGCGGCAGAGTGGCAGGCCGCGGCCCGCTCCGTAAGCCATCTCGATGCCGCAGAGGTCGTTCAGAACGAGGACTACTGGAGCGTGATTCAGCGCGGGTACTCGGTGAGTACCCAGATCATCAATCTCAACAACGGCGGAGTGTCGCCGTCACCCATTGTTGTGCAGCAGGCAGTCGAGCGCTACAACCAGATGACCAACGAGGGCCCGTCGTATTTCATGTGGCAGATCCTCGACGAGGGCCGCGAGCCTCTGCGCCAGAAGCTGGCTCGCCTCGCAGGGACATCGCCCGAAGAGATCGCGATCGACCGCAACTCGACGGAGGCCCTGAATACCATCATCTACGGCCTTCCCCTCAAGGCCGGCGACGAGGTCGTGGGAACAAAGCAGGACTATCCCAACATGATGAACGCGTACCGGCAGAGGGCCGCACGCGACGGCATCGTCTACAACCAGATCAGCTTCAACTTCCCCATCGAGGACGTCAACACGATTGTGAAGGCCTATGAGCAGGCCATCACCCCGCGCACACGGCTGGTCCACATCACCCATATGGTCAACTGGACGGGCCAACTGATGCCGGTCCTGCAGATCGCTGACATGGCGCATGCCCGGGGCATTGAAGTGATCGTCGACGGCGCCCACTCCTTCGGCCTGCTCGACTTCAAAATTCCTGACCTGCACTGCGACTACTTCGGAACCAGCCTGCACAAATTCCTGTCCGCGCCGATAGGCTCAGGCATGATGTGGGTCAAGAGGGACAAGATCGAAAAGATCTGGCCGCTCACCTGCTACGGTGATCCGCACAGCAGCGATATTCGCAAGTTTGAAGCGCTCGGAACACGCAGCTTCCCCATCGAACAGGGCATCGGCGAAGCGATCAACTTCCACGAAGCCATCGGCTCCCAGCGCAAGCAGCAGCGCATCTTCTACCTGAAGAATTACTGGGCCACGCGCGTAAAAGATATCCCCGGAGTGAAGCTGCACACCTCGCTGGACCCGCGGTTCTCCTGCGCCATCTGCGGAGTCAGCATCGAAGGCGTCACTCCCCACCAGCTTATGACGACCCTGTTCGACCGCTACAAGATCCACACCGTCAGCATCGACTACGAACAGATTCACTGCATCCGCGTCACCCCACACGTCTACACCACAATCGCAGATCTGGATAAGTTCGTCGGCGCCATAGGTGAGATTTCCGCAAGCAGGAAGACTTAGGGTGGTCCTCCTACATTCCCAAAATGGGAAATGCCAAAAATAAAGTTCAAAAAAGTGACATAAAATCAGCGCGCAAAAACCACCAGACCAAACACCACAACTCACCAGCAAATCACCACAACTTCACCACAAAAAACCATCACGATTCACCGCAATTTCCCGCAACCCCGCTCAAAAACACCAACAAAACAAGCCCTTTCCCTTGGCCAGCACAGCCCGAAAAAAAGCCAAATTCCTAAAATTTAAACCGGGGCAGATTGTGGTTTGGGTTGGGTCTTTGGCTCCATCCAGATTTTCCCGACCGCGACGAGAACGATCAGCATCCCGGCGCAGAGAGCGAAGACCTGGCGGACGCCGATGTGCTGGGTGAGGATACCGGAGAGGACCAGGCCGCCGATCTGGGCTCCGAAGACGATCGACATAAAGGTCGAGCCGACCCGTCCCATCAGTTCAGGCGGGGTCGCCTGCTGGAAAAGCGTCTGGGCCGGGACGATGATGCCCCCGACCGCCATGCCGATGATGAAGTTGCCTATCAGGGTCGACCAGACGTGCGGGAGCAGGGTGAGGATGACGAGGCCAATGGCGATGCCGATGAGACCGCAGTAGACCAGCAGGGTGTTGCTGAGTTTTTTGCCGAAGGTGTTGAGGCCGTTGATGCCGAGCAGCATGCCGAGGCCGATCATCGGGGAGACGATGCCGAACATCTTGGTGGAGGCGTGCAGCGAGTCGCGCACGTAGATGGCGATGAGCGGGCCGAAGCAGCCGATGACGAACATTCCCGCGGCCATGGCGAGGATGACGAAGAACAAAGCAGCGTGATGGACGATGAAGCTGATGCCCTGCTTCATGTCGAGCCAGACCTTGCGGATGGCGGAGACGTCTTCGGCGTGGGTTGGAGTGGGTTTGGGCGCGGTTCGGACGAGGGCCACGGAGGCGATGAGGCAGGCCGAGGCGACGAAGCTGATGGAGTCGAAGATGTAGCAGCTCTTGGGGCCGGCGTAGGCGACCATGAAGGCGGCGATGGCGGGGCCGATGATGCGCATGCCGAACATGACCTGCTGCATGAGCGCGTTGGCGGAGCGCAGGCCGTGCAGCGGGACGGCGGAGCGAATGGCGACTCCCTGGGCGGGGCCGAAGAAGCTGGAGACGACGCTGATGGCGGCGAGGATGGCGTAGAAGTGCCAGATCTGAGTAGCGAAGATGAGGAGGAGACAGAGGGCGGCGCGGATGCTGTCGCTCGAGACCATGGTCGGCTTGAGGGGCCAGCGGTCGACGAAGACGCCGGCGAGGATGCCGAGGATGGCGATGGGGAGCATGTAGGCGATCTGCACGCCGGTGACCTGCTGGGCGGTGGCGTGGAGTTTGAAGGTGAGGATGGCGATGACGGCGAAGAGCGCGAGGAAGTCTCCGAAGACGGAGATGGTCTGGGCGTACCAGAGGCGGCGCATCATGGGGATGCGCATCACGTCACCCATGGAGAGCGGCGCGGGGAGCTCCGGGTCGATGGGTGGTTTCTGGATCGACTCGGCTGGGGCCGGGTTGGGGGAGGTTGTGCTCATGCGGGGTGTGTCTATGTTACTCGACTGTCGGTGAAATCGATCCACTAAACATGGCTTGTCGTTACGAATTCAACTCGACGGGTGCATTGGCGATTTATCACTCTGCGAGATTCAGACCCACTGCTAGCGAGAGATCGCTGACTGTGAGGATAAACGTTTCCCACTCGTTGGCGTCGAGGCCGGATGAGGTGACGGCGCTGATCAACGAGGCCGCCGTTGCCACGCAGGGTTGAGGGCAGGCGCCAGCTCATTTCCTTGGGTGCAGGATGAGTCGTCAGGCCCAGGCGTCTATGGTGACGAACTTCGTTCCGGTCTGGTTGACGTATTCTTCGAGGAGGATGCGGGTGGCTTCGACGGTGGGGAGGCGGGGTTGGCCTAGTCCGGCTTGTCCGCCGTCGTGGAGGACGATGTTGGAGGCGCGGTTGTGCTGTTGGTTCCGCATGATGCCGCGGATTGTTCGAGCAGCGATCTCTTCGGCGCCGATGGGCTCCCAGTCTTTGGGGAGGATGTTCCACTGGACCGGTGTGAGGCCGAGTTCGCGGGCGATGCGGAGGACGATGGGACGACGGGCTCCGTGGGGTGCGCGGAAGTAGCGGATGGGAATGCCGAGCGTGTCTTCGAGGAGGGCGTTACAGCCGGCGAGCTCCTGGCGAATGCGTGCGGAGGATTGCCATGCGAGCCAGGGGTGGGTCATGGTGTGGTTGCCGATGAGGTTTCCGGATGCGGCGATAGCGCAGGCGATCTGCGGGCGCTGACGGACGTAGTTGCCGATGAGGAAGAAGGAGGCGCGGACGTTGTGGTGGGCGAGAACGTCGAGAAGGCGCTCGGTAACGATGTCGTTGGGGCCATCGTCGTAGGTGAGTGCGATTTCGTTCGGGTTTCGGCTGGCTATCAGGACTTTGCCGAAGATCTGCGACTGCGCGGACAGAGCGGCGTAGGTGCAGCCACCGGCGAGGAGGCCGGCAGTGGTGAGAGCTGCGGCGGCCGTCGTGATGGTGGGAGCATTCATTGCTTAGGTTCAAGTTTAGTGTGTCGGTCCGGCACTCGAGAATCGAAGCTGGTGGTCAAGTTGCTGGCTTGCGCTCCGTCAGCTCTTGGTGGAGTGCTTCTTGAGCAGAGCGAGGACCTCTTCGGCGTGGCCTTTGGGAGTGACCTCTTCAAAGATGTGGATGAGGCGCTGGTCGGGGCCGATGAGGTAGGTGGTGCGTTTGACTCCTTTGACGAGCTTGCCATACATGTTCTTGGGCTTGATGAGGTCGTAGCGGTTGATGAGCTCCATGTCGGGGTCGGCGAGGAGATCGTAGGGAAGATCGTATTTGTCCTTGAATTTCTTCTGATCTTTGACGGTGTCGCGGGAGATGCCGAGAACGACGATGCCTGCCTTCTGGAACTTCTCGAAAGCGTCGCGGAAGCCGCAGGATTCGATGGTGCAGCCGGGGGTGTCGGCGCGGGGATAGAAGAAGAGGACGACGGGCTTGCCTTTGAAGTCGGTGAGAGAGACGTCTTTGCCGTCCTGATTTTGCAGGGTGAAGTTTTCTACGACATCGTTGACTTGCATATCAGCTCCTTGCGGGTTTGGGTCGGCACGAGATGTGATGCGTGGCTCCGAAGCTACCCATTATCTGACTTTACAGGGAGTTGAAGGCAGTGTGTGCTTCAGGCCGGGTTGGCGGCGAGGGCAGCGAGGGTTTTTTCGAGGGAGGCAGAGTCTTCCACGTTGGCGGTCTTCTGATTCCGGTCGATTTGGCGCATGAGGCCGGAGAGGACTTTGCCTGGGCCTACTTCGATGAAGTGGGTGGCACCCTCAGCGATGAGGAGCTGGATGCACTCGACCCAGCGGACAGGGCCGGTGACCTGGCGGACGAGGCAGTCTGGGACCTCTGTGCGGCGGGTGAGCACACGGGCATCGACGTTGCAGGCAACGGGGAACTGTGGATCGTTAAAGGTGATTGCCTCGAGGTCACGGGCGAGGGCATCCTGTGCGGGTTGCATCAGGGCGCAGTGAAAGGGAGCGCTGACCTGGAGCATGATGGCGCGCTTCGCTCCGGCTTGTTTGCAGAGCTCGGCCGCTCGCTCGACGGCTGCCGCAGCTCCGGAGATGACGGTCTGATCGGGGGAGTTGAGGTTGGCGGGGGAGACTACGGCGCTGTTGGGTGAGAAGGTTTTGGCGAGCGGATCGGTCGGGAGCGGAGTGAGCTGATCGGTCACCTGGGAACAGATCTCTCTGATGAGGTCGGCATCGAGGCCGAGTATGGCGGCCATGGCACCGACACCGGGGGGACGGCCTGCTGCATGTAACGGCCTCGAGCCCGGACAGTGCGAACGGCATCGGCGAAGTTGAGTGTGCCGGCGGCGACGTGGGCAGAGTACTCGCCGAGGCTGTGGCCGGCGGCGAAGGTGGGCTTGATGCCGCGTTCGGCCAGCGCTGGGGTCAAGACTCGTGCGGCGGCGACCGAGACGGTGAGGATCGCAGGCTGCGTATGTTCGGTGAGCTTGAGCTGATCTTCGGGGCCTTCGAAGATGAGTTGGGAGAGGTGAAAGCCGAGAGCTTCGTCGGCCTCGTCGAAGATGGCGCGAGCGGTGGGGAAATTGTCGTAGAGATCGCGGCCCATGCCTACTGATTGCGAGCCCTGACCGGGGAAGAGGAAGGCTGGTTTTGTCATCGGTGATTATCGTAAATGATGAAGGATGAGGTGGGATGGAAGGCTCATCGTCTAGAACGCTCTAGAGGGTATTGAAGAGATAGCTAAGGATATGTTGCCTGATCGCCGAGTGGCCACAGCATGCATTCAGCTCTTAAGACCTTTGGTCATTTCGAGGAGACTGCTGTGCACCGCGATAGAGGCGACATTCTCATGTTTCATGCAGAACTCTCTTCCGGCGTTGACGTGAAAACGGAAAAATTCCCGCGAGGAGAGTTGGCCAGGCAGGAGCCAGTCGTGCGGCTCCAGGATGATGAGAGGGAACTGGTCGAGCAGCGTTACGTCCCCATTAAATAGCGGTTTTTCCGCTCCTTCGATATCGATCTTAAGAAGAAAAGGAGCGTACTGTGAGGCACGTTTCGAGGCTAGCAGTGTCTTGATGGCGACCATGGCTACTTCCGGACCGTCGCCGTCGGGCACCGTGCGATAGCCTAATCCGCCATGGCCTGGATCGCTAAGATGGGCTACGCCGTCGGCAGCACCGATACCGGCCTGCCGGGCGTCGATATCGAGACCGGTACAGTTCAGGCACAGTAGCTCGAAGTTGTCCGGCGCAGGCTCAATAGCGAGGATGTGGGCTTTTGGATAGCGGGCGCTAAACCAAAGGGAACTGCAGCCGATGTTTGCGCCACAGTCAATAATCAGGGGCTGCCGCCCGGACCTGACAATCTCCTGATAGACGTGTTCTATCAGGACGCCGTGCGCGCCCACAGGCATATCATATTGGCTTTCCGCGAAGCATTGATTGATGGCGACTAGATCGAGGGCGTTGGCGCGCCGGTGCTGAATGGCGAACTCCTTACCGCGATAAGCGACTTTGGTGATCTCCCGGTCGAGGGGCAGATTGGGATTGGCCATGCGGCGGATAAAGTGCACTGCCGGTTGCACCATCTTGAAGACAGCATGGCCAGCCTTTGTTGAGGCGAAACTTTCGATTGCCCTCATCCGCGCATTCATGCAGGCTCGCTCCGAGCTGCGAGCTTCGATCTCGTCGCATTGACAACATTTTATTGCAGGTCGACTCTTTAGGCCGGAAAAATCTGGAGAACGGGCTTGCGGGAACTGCGGACAGGGATGGAATTAGATGCCCAGGCCGAAGTCTACGTCCTGTTCGTCGCCGGAGTGGGCGTACATGTCGTAGGGGGTGCGGTGGTTGAACCGGTAGCGCTGGCGGAGTTCGCGCCCGATGAAGAGGCCGAGAGCAACCGCTCCGAGGCCGGCGGAGATCCAGCCTACGGTTTTGATGAGGGTCGATTCTTCTTCATCGTCGTCGTCCTGCCGGGGGCGAGGGAAGGGAAGGAGTGCGGTGGCAGAAGTGTCCTCGCTATTGGTGTCGGAGGCCGTCGGTGTGGAGCGAAACTTCATAATTTGGATGATATCTCACGTTCTGGAGAGATGTATGTAACTGTGGTTCCATCGAGATGCTGCTTTCGAGTCATCGGCTTTTTGACGCTCTTCGTTAGGAAAGGTTGCACTTTATATGATGCGGTCTAACGTGTACGCGTTTCGGGCTAAGAGGTAGGTCTAGGCGACGTCGACTTGTTTGACGCAAAGCGCGCTTCAGGCTTGGAGTCCGTCTAGGTGACGTCGACTTGTTTGAAGCCGAGGCTGTAGAGGAGGGTGGTGATCGTGGCGCGGGCGTTTTTGCTGGCGGTGTCGAGGATGCCGTCGGCGAGGGCGGATTGCTGGAGTTGCTGCTCGGCCTTGGCGCGGGTGTCGGTTTCGAGATTTGGGTCGGCGGGGACGAGGACGCCGGTTGAGCGCATGTAGACGCGGGTGTGCTGGTTGTCGATGCTGGTGATGAAGAGCTGGGAGGGGGGCAGGGTGACGTGGATGGACTGGCCGCCGTCCTTGTTCTCGATGCGGACGTCTTCGGGTTTGAGCTGCGAGAGGTCGATGCCGGCGATGGACTGGCCGTGGACGACGAGGAGGATGCGGTCGCCGGCGAGGAGATCGGGAAGGACGGCCGAGGATTTGGAGCCTTCGACGATGGTGTCGATCGAGTAGACGACGGTTTCGAGGCGGTTGAGGCGCTGGATTCGCTGGACGACGGCCGGTACGGAGGTGTCGAAGGTTACGGTGCGGCCGGTGATAGCGGTGGCGACGCGGGCGAGGATGCCGGAGGTGGCGTGCCGGATGAAGACAGCGAGCGCGGCGGCTCCGAGAATGAGCGAGAGCAGAACAGCGAGGAGGGTTCCGGAGGAGCTGCTGCGGCCGGAGCGGTATTGGGTGGTCATGCTGGTTCGATGCTCCTCAAGTTAATCGTTAAAGGCTAATCGCTGTGGGGGTACCCCTCCCCGCATGCAGAAAGTCCTTTGTTTCAATAATCTGGGTTGGGTTGGCGATATTCTTAGCTCTATTATCCAGTATAGCGGTTGAAGTGAAACTAAAACGCCACGCGGATGTTGTTGGTTGGTAATGGGTTAAGTGATGTGGGGGCCTGACACGCGTTTTCTGGGCAGAAAACGCAAAAATAAATTAAGAGGGCCTGCACCGGTGTTGAGCATGATGCAGGCCGTGGTTGTTTGTGGTTTTAACGTGGTGGTTAGTGGGCGTAGAGCGCCTCGACAGTTACTGCCAGGAAGGAATGGCCGAAGACTGTGGGGTGAATGTCGTCCCAGAAGAGAGTGTGTGCGGGGTCAGCGCAGATGATGGTGGTGAGGCAGGGGTCGACGATGTCCGTGAAGCCGAAGTGGGTTGCGTCGTCTTCAATGGCCTGGAAGAGATCGAAGGCGTTCAGACGAGTGATCTGCACGCCCGGAAGGAATTCCTCGAATTGCAGGAACTGGTTCAGGTATTTGTTGGTTGCAATGGCTGCGGCGGTATTGAAGGCTGCGAAGGCTCGCCCCTCGGGGACGATTGCAAGATTGAAGATGTTGGGGATGAGGAAGTTTCTGGCGCCTGCAGCGCGGAGGATGTTTTCATTGGTTGCGGTGCCGAGTGCGATCTGGAAGCCTAGTTGTTGCGGCGAGCCAACTCCGAGCGCATCGATGATGTCGTTGCCTCCGCCTTCGAGGATGTAGAGGGCGTTAGGATCGGCCTTGCCGCCGTGCTGGATAAGGTAGAGCGCGACCTGGTGCGGGACACTGGGGATGACTGCCCCGCCGCCAAGAGGTTGATCGGCTGTGACGAAGGCTCCGCCCCAGGCGTAGTCCGTTCCGCCGGTCAGAGAAGGCTTCATGGACAGGCCCCATGCGCTGGCGATGTGTTCGACAAACAATGGGCCGTTCGAGAAGCGGCCATTGAAGTAAGGCGGCGAGGGAGGTTCCGCTCCGCTGGTTGCGAGGAAGAGGTTACCGACGTCGCAGTAGCTGTCGCCGAAGACGTAGATTGCGCTGAAGTGTGGGTTTGTGGCTTGCGCTGCGATGGGCGAGAGGATGAGGCAGGTAAAGATGGTGCACACCAATACGATCTGTCGTTTCGACATCGTGATGCTCCTTTCCAATTGGGTTCCCTGGCCTGGTAGGACATCGTGACTTAAGGGGTTCGTGCGTTTCAGCGAACGGATGGGATTGTAGGCGGCATAGAGCAGGACTGTAAATGGGGAGTGCCTTAACTTGCAGGAATTCCTGCGCTAGAATGCCACATCGGGCTCAGTTTCGCATGATGGAGTCTAGCCATGGCTCAGTCGGATTCCCGGACCCAGATCGTGGTCGCGTGTATCTCGCTTGTGGGTGTCCTTGCGGCGGCTATTATCGCGAACTGGTCTAAGATCTCCGGCAGCAGCACCATGAGCAGTGCGCCGTCTCCAGCGAGCGCCGTGCAGCAGCCGCCCGAGGTAGCCGGCCGCGGAGGATTTCCGCGACGAGCACCGATGCTTAAGCAGCCCGCGCAAGCTGTCGTCGGAGACAACAGTGACACCCCGGACTCAGTCGTTGTCCTGAGCGCTGTGCCGCCGCCAGGAACGGTTCTCAAACACGGGAAGCTTACTGATTTCAACATCACGATTCGCTACCGCCTCACCACATCTCTCCCGAACCCCGCTCTCCAGGTCCAACTCCATCAGTACGACCGGTCGCTTAACTGCACTGGACCGAACCACATCCCCGAGGCGGAACACGTTCCCATGCTCCCGGGCGATCATAACATCAGGCTTACGCTTCCATATATGGTGGGCATGGGCAAAGGCGATGTCCCGAAGGGATCAATACGATTTGGGGCTACTATTTGGAGTGACCTTGCCAGCCGGCAGCTATTCAAGACTTTCGAACTGCAGGGCTACTGTTATGCCTTCGACTAGTGGGGAGCTGATTCGCGAAAGCTTTGGACAATCAAAGAGAGTGCGCGCAGATTCTTCCGGAGGCGATCGGGGTCGCGATCGGTGAGGAGATCTTCAACCGCGCGGTGAGTACTCTTCCAGATGGGAAGCGCTTGCACGAGCAAGCTTCGCCCCTTTGGCGTCAGCGTCATCCGACGGGTGCGGCGGTCGCCCGGTATTGCTGTGATTTCGACCAGCCCGCGGCGCTCTAAGGGCTTGAGAGCCGCCGTCAAGGTGGTCCGATCCATTGAGAGCAGCGACGCCACTGTAGCCATACCGGGTGGTTCCGGGCGGTTCAGAGACATCATCAGCGAGAATTGCCCGTTTGTCAGGTCCAGCGGACGGAGCGCGTCATCGAAGCGGCGCGCCAGCGCCCTTGCCGCCCGCTGCAGATGAAGACAGAGGCAGGTGTCGCGAACCAGGAGGGTGGTCTCAAAAGTAGGGATCGCCACCATTGACATAGGCAAATTATATTGATATCAACGTATATTGCCAAGCCGTCACCCGAGCAGCAGGGAGCAAGGAGCAAGGCGTGGCGGGCCCCCCGGTTTTATCAAGGATGTTTATCAGAAGGTCTCATCAGAAAACGATCCCCAATCTCAGGAGGCATCTATGAAACGGAAATCTCTCAGGGCTATTGCAGTAAGAAGTTTCGCACTGGTTGTCGTAGTCGCTGCGTCATGGCAGGCACAAGCCCAGGACGCCAAAACACCGTATACGAAGATGGCTCCGGTCGACCAATACATGATGGATCGAGATGCCGAGATAGCGTTGGCGTTGAGCGCCGCTCCTCCATCCATCTCAAAAGATGCCGAGGTCATGGTCATGGGGCGGCATGGATATGAGGTCGCCGTGAAGGGCAAGAACGGTTTCGTCTGCATCGTGGAACGTGGGTGGACTGCCGGCCTCGACGATCCCGTCTTTTGGAATCCCAAAATCCGGGGTCCGATCTGCTTCAACCCGGCGGGCGCGCAATTCATTGTCCCCATCACGATCAAGAAGACCGAGCTGATTCTGGATGGACGATCCAAAGAGCAGATGGCCGACGATATTAAGGCTGCATTCGACAAGAAGGAGTTGCCGGCGCTCGGGTCTGGCGCGATGTGTTACATGCTGTCCAAGCAGGGGCACTTGAACGACCAGGCCGGAAACTGGCATCCTCACCTGATGTTTTTCGTTCCGGACACGAACCCGGAAGCCTGGGGCGCAGGGTTGCCGGGCTCTCCGGTTGTTGTCGGAGTCAAGGACCCTCTGGATCGGCTAACCATATTTATGGTTCCGGTTGGCCACTGGTCAGACGGAACGTCCGCCTCGATGGGTGGGTACTGACCTATGCGTTGCGACGGCGAAGCGATCGACCCTCTTGGTGTCGTTTGAGGCCTAGCAGCGTGGAGTGAGTTTAGAGAATCGGGATTTCGCTGCCGGGATAGGAGACAGAGGGCTCCAAAACTGCCCCCCAGGCATCGACCATCCGTTCGGAACCGGAAGGAAACGCGCGGATACGTTTTTTTGAGGCTCGACTTGCGCCTCGAAAATATCTCGCTCGAGTCGCATGTTTTGTTCTATAGTGTTTCACGCCGAAAATCGGTGGCGGACTCTTCCATCAAAGCTCTCGCGAAGACCAGATCCGCCAGCGTGTTCGCGAACAGCGATTCGGCATCCACCTTGTACTCGCCTCAAACGGCCCCGAAATTTCTAAGACACATCCTGGGGGTTCGGGCCCATGGAAACTCTAAACCAACAACTGGTCACGCTGTCTGTCGATCAACCAGACGACCAACTCGTCCCTTCTGTTCCAGCAGGAGAAAGGCGAGCTTCGTCGTACTGCATCTTCGTCAAGCTTCCCAAACGACAGGACCGCGTCTTGCTGGTTCACGGATACACCGGCGCCTATGACGAAGTGAGTCTCGACGTCGCCGCATTTCTCTCCTCGAGGCGCGCCGTCCCGAAGCCCCTCTATGGAAAATGGTCACCGGAGTTCAACGACGCGTCTCACGAAGCCACCCCTTCGGAAGCGACGCTCGCCGAACTCGAGAACCGCGGATATCTCACCACCTTGACGGTCGCTCAGGAGAAGGAGCGACTCAAAACCATCGCCGGACTGGTGCATTCCTCTGAATCCAAAGGGTTCAGCTATATCGTGGTTCCAAGCTATGACTGCAACCTCCGATGCCCCTATTGTTTTCAGGATTACATGCGCACCGATCCCTCCTTCCGGCCCAAGCTCAGAAGGATGACCTCGGAGTTGGTCGATCGGATGCTGGCCGGCATTCTCGACCTTGAAAATGCCGATCCCGACTCGAAGATGGACGCCCGTCACTTTACATTCTTCGGCGGAGAGCCGCTGCTCGCAGCGAATCATGCGATCGTCGAGTACATCGTGCGCCGCGCCAACGCCCTCGGCCCTGCTGTCTTCGGAGCCGTCACCAACGGCACCGAACTGGAGACCTATCGCGATCTGCTAGGCCTCGATGCAATCTCAAGTCTCCAGATCACTCTCGACGGTCCACCCGGCACACATGACCAGTTCAGAATCTACGCGGACGGCCACGGCTCCTTCGAAAAGATCGCCCGAAACATTGTTCTCGCACTGGACCGCGGTGTCCTCGTCAGTATTCGCGTCAATGTCTGCAAGGACAATCTCGCCGATCTACCCGGTCTGGCCATGGAAGCCACACAGCGCGGCTGGACCAACTACAAGAACTTCCGAATCTACGCTGCCCCGATCCAGCCAACCGCAAACTTTCCCAACAACGGAAGGCTCCTGAATAGTTATCAGCTCGGGCAATCGCTGCAGAAGATGCAGCAGGGCAATCAGCTTCTGAATGTAATTGAAACACCCGACGACAACATGAAGAGACGCGCACTTGCTCTCTTCCAGCAACCTGAAATCGATCCCATCGCCGACTTCAAAGCAAGCTTCTGCGGCGCCCACAGCGGCATGTACATCTTCGATCCGTTCGGCGATATCTACGCCTGCTGGGAAAAGATGGGCGATCCGCAAATTCGCATCGGCCGAATTGGAACCGATAACAAATTTGTCTACGAAATGCCAATGTTTCAAAAATGGCGCAGTAGAACCGTCGCCACAAATCCCACCTGCGAAAGCTGTTCCTATGCTCTTCAATGCGGCGGAGGATGCGCAGCGTTGGCCGAAGCGAAGAACGGAACATACTTTTCAAACTTCTGCGATGGCTTTGGTGCGCGATTCAAAAGTGCTGTGGCCGACGCATACGAAGCCTTCCTAGCCGAGCAGGAAAACCCGTCAGACTTTAGCGAGTTGGCAATGGCAACAAATTCATTCGAAACGGAACCCGGATGTCTGTAGAAGAGTACGGCAAAAAATGGCGAGCATTTCGTGGCACAGATGGAAATGTGCTGCAAGGTCAGGAGAATTCATGAAAAGGAAGGTCGAAACAATAAAGCCCGCTGCAGGTTCACGCGCGACCGGCCAAAACATTGAAGCCAGGTTGATCTCCGCTGCCACATCGAAAAAAATGCAGAAAAAAAAGCCCTTCCCCCGCTGCGACAGCCTTTTGCTTTGCGGTGAAAATCTCCATGACTGTCCCGCGCTACGGCTTTGCTCTGACAACATCGGGAAATGCCCAAAACTCTGGTTCGGCGACGCTGACCAGACCAGAAAACTGCAGAAGCAGACATAAGGAAACGGTTGGTAACGGTTTAGCGGATCCAAAGCAACCACAAGATCAGGAGAAGCCATGGAGAAGATGGAGAAAAAAAACAAGATCAAGTCTGCCGCAGGTTCACGCGCGACGAGCGCGAACATAGAAGCCAGGTTGTCTGCGAAGAAACCAAAGCCCAAGCCCCCATGCCCTCTACTTTACAAAGACTGCCGCGACCTTCTTATTTGTGCCAGCAACGATCGACCCTGCAGTGGCCTCGTACTATGCGGGAGCAACTTCTAGCATTACTTACTATGTTGCTAAACTAGTAAGTAATGCTCTCCAAGCTCTACGCGAAGTGGATGTACGTCTGGGAAACTACCCTCAGACACTCTTCTCAAAGTCGACTACACCTCTCCTACTACCGTGATGAGCAGAAGGGCTCCGTTTCTACGCCGAACCCTGGGATCTCATTCACTGCATCGAAGTACACCGCCCGTCAGATGAAGACCGATCACCTTCTGGACCAGGTCAAACTCCTCGGCGGGTGGCCCACATCTAACTTTCTCCACGAATCGGGTGCCCCATATCTCGATTTTGAGATGTGGGCATTCGCGCGGCGCGCGAACCGCTTTCCTCCCCTCAAAACGATCTCCCCCCGTGAAATCCTGCCAAGAAGCGTCACTGTATATAACGTCGATTTGCTGAACGCCCCTTCGTTCTGATCGGTGCAACGGCGCGTAAGACCACTACGGCTGAGGCGAAATGCGGAAGTTAGTGGTGAGCTTTCGATTCGGCTGCTAGTTGTTTGATGGTGGTGGCGACGAGGTTTGGGCGTTCGATATGGATCGCGTGTCCGCTGCCTTCGGCGGGGATCAGTTTTCCGATTGAGGATAGCTGAGAGAGTTGGAGTTGCCAGGTGTGCCAGGTTTCGTTGCTGTCGCGGGTGCGCTCGATGACGATGAGGGGAAGGTTGCCGAGGGGATGGGGTGAGGAGAGACGCCGTTCGCGAAGAGCTAAGCAATCTTCGCGCCATTCTTCGGCGAGGGGAAGCGTGTTGGGAAGCCAGCCTATCTCCCGAATCATTTTTTCCAACGCCCAGTGACGCGTGTTCTGGACGTCGGTGGGAAGACGGTCGAAGGGAGGTGCGTCGGCAGCTCCGGCTTTGAGGGGTGGAAGGGTGCGACGATACTCTGAAGGCCTGGGCGAGCTGATCGCGCGAGATGAGGCTGATTGGTTTTCGCTCGCCGTTGTAGACGAGTGTGGTTGAGTCGTCGTGTGTGCCATCGATCAAAACCATGGCGGCGATTTGTTCCGGGTAGCGTCGTTGGTAGGCCTGAGCGAAGAAGCAACCGAGGGATTGGCCGACCAGGATGATGGGAGCGGGGATGTTGGCCTTTCGCAGGAGGAGATGAAGGTCGTCGCTGACCTGAGAGGCGCTTTCGTCGAGCGGGCCGTGGTCGCTCCATGCAAACCGGCGCGGTGTAGGTGAGATGCGCGTGGCGTGTGGAGGTGGAGAGAGTTGTTGGAGAGGATCCACTCGACGGAGAAGCGCTCCTCCATTTCGAGACGACTGTTGGAGAGCCGGTGCCGGTGCAGTTGAGATGGAGACGGCGGCCGCCGATGTCGATGAGCTTGCCCGGTGGGGTTGGAGTTTGCGCGAGGGCGGGGAGAATCACCAGCAGGAGGAAGACGCAGAGATAAGGACTGCGGCGCTGGATGGAGTTGACCATGTTCCTCCGCCTTCGGAGAAGGATGACAACCATTCCCAAAATGGGAATCACTCAAAAATAAATCCAGAATCCAAGGAAAATTTTTGATCCTCGAAAAGCCCCACCCAATTCACCACTAAGAAGCACGATTCCACCACAAATTCACCATCAAAAAACCACGTTCTGCACACCACTTTTTCAAAAAACCCCTGCAAAAACGCGAAAACACCACAAAATAAAAAACCGCATTATTGGTTCGAGGTATGGGCGTCTTCAACGACAAGTTCCGGGGTGAGTCTTAGGTGGTTCTGGTAGCTGGCGGCGATGAAGTCGCGGAAGATGGGGTGCGGCTCTAGCGGTTTGGACTTGAACTCGGGGTGAAACTGGCAGCCCAAAAAGAACGGATGTGTTGGTATTTCAACGATTTCCACGTAAGTGGAGTCGGGAGTAGTCCCAGTGATGCGCAACCCTCCGCCAGTGAGAACGGCCTCATACTCGCGGTTGAACTCATAGCGATGGCGGTGGCGCTCGCTTATCTCCGTGACACCGTAGGCCTTAGCGGCCAGGGAGTCGGGTTCGAGAACGCAGTCCCAGGCGCCGAGACGCATGGTTCCCCCCATCTCCTCAACACCGGTTAACTCACGCAGTTTGTAGATGATACGGTACGGCGTAGCAGGATCGAACTCGCCCGAATTGGCGTCGTGAAGGCCGCAGACATTGCGGGCATACTCAATGCACGCAGTCTGCATGCCGAGACAAATCCCGAAGAACGGCGTGCCAGTTTCGCGCGCGTAGCGGATGGCGTTGAGCATGCCTTCGATGCCGCGTTTGCCGAAGCCGCCCGGAACAAGGATGCCGTCAAAGCCTTCAAGCTGAGCGACATAGTCGGTGGTAGGCTTGCCTTCGGCGTCGCGGGTCTCGAGGCCTTCGGCCTCGATCCAGGTGACGCGAAGCTTGAGGTTGTGGGCGAGTGCGCCGTGGACAAGCGCTTCCTTCAGGGATTTGTAACTATCTTCGTACTCAACGTATTTGCCGACGATGGCGATGGAGACTTCGTCTTTGGGGTTGTAGGCGCGGTGGACGATATCCTGCCAGCGGGAGAGGTCGGGAACCTTGGCTTCAATGCGGAGGTACTTAAGTGCAAGAGTATCAACACCTTCGGCCGCGAAGGTGAGAGGGACTTCGTAGATGCTTGTGACGTCGCGGGCAGCAATGACAGCGGGCTCTTCGACGTTGCAGAAGAGGGCGATCTTTTGACGCATCTCGCGAGGAACGGCGCGGTCGGAACGGCAGAGAAGGATGTCGGGCTGGATGCCGATGGAGAGCATCTCTTTAACAGAGTGCTGGGTGGGCTTGGTCTTTAGTTCCTGTGCCGCCGCGATCCATGGGATGAGCGTGACGTGGACGAAGCAGGTGTTGTCGCGGCCGAGGTCCTGGCGCATCTGGCGGATGGCTTCTAAGAAGGGCAAAGACTCAATGTCACCTACCGTGCCGCCGATCTCTACTATGGCGACTTCGCAGTCGGCGGCGACCTTGCGCATGGCGTTTTTGATTTCGTTGGTGACGTGGGGGATGACCTGGACGGTTTTGCCGAGGTAGTCGCCGCGACGCTCTTTGGTGATGATTTGTTCGTAGATGCGGCCGGTTGTGAGGTTGTTATCGCGGGTGAGGCGGGCGTGGGTGAAACGCTCGTAGTGGCCGAGGTCGAGGTCGGTCTCGGCGCCGTCGTCGGTGACGAAGACTTCGCCGTGCTGGAAGGGGGACATGGTGCCGGGGTCGACGTTGAGGTAGGGGTCAAACTTCATGAGGTTGACCTTGATGCCGCGGGCTTCGAGGAGACAGCCGATAGAGGCTGCGGCTAAACCCTTGCCGAGCGAAGACACGACTCCGCCAGTTACGAAGATGTACTTTGCAGACATGTCCGCGACCTCATTGTGTGATTTTTAGATTTGTGCGTGGTGTGCACGATTAAGTATGGCAGGGTTCGGCGCGGGAGGCAATGGGGAGGTTTCTTCGTCGTTATTCCGACAGCCAAACCAATCAGAAGGTATTGATATCTTTGGACTCGAGGATGGATTTGGGGTAGCCCTGGAGGGCGACCTTGAGCATGGCGCGGCCGAGCTGTTCGGTGGTTGTGATGCTCTGGGGGAAGGTGGATTTGAGCAAGGGAAAGATGGGGTTAAGGAGG
Organism: uncultured Acidobacteriaceae bacterium; assembly: GCA_963791735.1. GTDB lineage: Bacteria > Acidobacteriota > Terriglobia > Terriglobales > Acidobacteriaceae > Edaphobacter. The sequence goes on from CAWBTR010000001.1 coordinate 1,514,305, forward strand.
GTATAGAAGAACTGATAGAACTTCGTCTTGGAGCGGATGCCGTGCAGGGGCTGGATGACTCCTGGGCGGAACATGTAGGCGGCGCAGAAGGGGAGTTTGAGGAGGTCGTTTTCGGTTTTGCCTTTGACGCGAGCCCACATGATGCGGCCGTGTTCGGTACTGTCGGTTCCGGCGCCGGAGACGTAGATGAAGGTCATCTGGGGGTTGAGGCGGGCGAGGGTTGTGGCGGCGGCGAGGGTGAGGTCGTGGGTGAGGTGTTTGTATTTCGCCTCGTCCATGCCGGTGGAGGAGACGCCAAGGCAGAAGAAGCAGGCGTCGAAGCCGGTGAGTTGGGGCTCGATGGTGGAGTAGTCGAAGAAGTCGGTGTGGATGAGTTCGCGGAGTTTCGCGTGGTGTTGCTTGCTCGGTGTGCGCACGATGGATAGGACCTGTTGCACGTTGGGGTCGAGGAGGCATTCACGAAGAACGCCCTGGCCGACCATGCCGGTTGCTCCGAAGAGAATTACGTTCATTCGTTCATGCTACAGCGGTGCTGAAGAGTATGTTGTCTCGTGAAATAAACCCTCGGCGGCCAAAGCTGAGTCGAGATGGGAGGACGGAGTTGCTCTGCCTGACGACAGCGCCCGACGGCAGACGTATGCTAAGTGAGGACGGTGGTGGAGTCCTAATATGACAGCACGAGCGACGGGTAGAGTGTGGATCGATATACAGGCTTGGGCGATGCGGCGGATGGATATGCTGGCGATGCGGCGTGCACGTGGACGGGGGTTGCCCGCACATCTGGCGACCGGGGAACGCGGCGAGCGGGAGGCACTGTTTCATCTACGGAGGATGGGTTACATCGTCGTGGCCAGGAGATGGAAGAGTGCGAAACTGTGGGGCGATGTGGACCTGATCGGGTGGGACGGGAGTTGGCTGTGCTTTGTTGAAGTGAAGACGCGGAGTGGGCGGGATGCGATGCCGGCCGAGATGGCTGTGGACCGGGAGAAGCAGGATATGCTTCGGCGGATGGCGCGGGCTTACCTGAAGGGGTTTCCAGAGAAGCTGAGGACGGATGTGCCGGTGCGGTTCGACGTGGTGTCGGTATACTTGCTGCGATCCGGAGTTGAGTTTGACCTGTTTCGAGGAGCGTTTGGATGGTGAGATACGCGAAGGAAGCGGAGGTTGCGGTGCTGGATCCCGCTGAGTTGAGCGAGCGGCTGGCGGCGGTGCTGCGGGGCGCGATGCCGTGGCTGGTGACGGTCTCCGAAGCAGAGGCGAGCGTGCCGGAGCGCGAAGGGAAGTGGAGCGGCAAGCAGGTGATTGGGCATCTGATCGACTCGGCGGTGAATAATCTAGGAAGAATTGTGCGGCTGCAGATTGAGGGGGGTCAGAGTTTGCCAGGGTACGAGCAGATGGCGTGGGTGAGTCTGCAGCATTATGCAGAGCGCGAGTGGGCGCAGGTACTGGCACTATGGTTCGCACTGAATGAGCACATGGCGTGGATGATAGGGCATATGGAGAAGGCTCGCCTAGCGAACCGGGGTGCAGTTGCAGGGGAACCATTGACGCTGGGATTTCTGATCGAGGACTACGTCGCGCACATGGAACATCATCTGCGAGCGATGCGATTGTGGCTTGGAATCACGGGCGAAGCGGGGTAGCAACCGAATTAGTCAACGCAGGTGTCTAATAGGTTTGGTTGGTTCGATTTAGTCGTTGAAGATGAAGAACGGCGAGGATGAAGAACGATGACACTGCTGAACGCACCGGAGTACGATAGCCGCCGCGACAGGCGGAACCGTAATTTGCTGATAGCCGCCGTAGTTCTGGTGCTGTTGACGATTGTGATTGGGACGGGTGGCTTCATGCTGGGGCATGGGTGGTTCTTTTCGAACCTGCCGGCAGAGCATAAGGTAAGCAACTTCTTCAACGCGCTTGAGGCGAAGGACTACGCAAAGGCCTATGGGATATGGTGGAATGATCCCGAAGTGGCAGCAACATCCGCAGAAGTACGACTACACGCTGCAACGGTTTACGGAGGACTGGACGACGGACAGCCCGGTGAATGCGCCGATCGTCAACCACCATGTGGACATCTCGAAGACCGATGGATCGGGTGCGTTCGGCTCGGGGATTATTGTCGCAGTGCGGGTGAACGGCGACCACAAGGTGTTCATGTACTACATCCGCAAGGACGGCACGCTGGCGTGGCCCGCTCCGCATATATTGCAGTACGACTAGGACTGGCCCAGACGAGGCGGCGTCCCCTCATCGCGGATGTCAGAAAATGGGCATTCAATAAACACCTGCATAGATGACAAAAAAAAGCACAAGCCTCGGAAAGAAAACAATCCCAGCTCAAGCTTTCCGTCCATCTAAATGGCAGGCGTAAAGAGAACCCTTTACTAAATCAAGTTATCGGAAGATTCACGCGGAGCCAATGATCAGCTTTGCGCCCATGGAAATGACAATCTCCGTAAGGTAGCAACCCCGAAGCAGGAACAGGCGTAAACTACTTCCATGAAGCGCTTGCCTGCATTTGCGCTGTTGGTCGACGGCCTTACTCTCCCCATCTACGCCCAACGCTCTGCATCTCGCGGAGGCTTTTCGGGCCACTCTGCACCTTCGTTTCGCGGAGGGTTCAGCGCCTCCACTCCTCAGAGCTTCATGGGCGCTCCCCGCTACCTCGGAGGCAGGCCCAGTATCGTCCCTGGTTTGGGCAGAAATGGCCCCGCCAACTACCTAGCTCGTCCGGCTTATTCCGCGGTCAGTCCTTATCGAAGGCCCTATCTCCCGCCTTACCACGCGAGGGTTCGGTTCGTTGCGCCGGTTTGGACCGGATGGATAGGCCCTGGTTTCCTTGGATACCCCGGCTACGGTGACTTAGCAGCCCCACCGTACTATGCCGAGCCGTACGAATCGCAGCCACCCGAGGTGAGCCAGCCCGCGCCTTCCAATCTAAACCCGGAATCAGTTGAGCCGTCGCGTCCGTCTTCAGCCCTGGAGAACGAAGATGCGGTCACACTTGTCTTCAAAGACGGTCGCCCTCCTGAGCAGATTCATAATTACATCCTGACCCGCAGCACACTTTATGTCCGGGATCAACATCAGCGGGATATACCGCTTGACCAACTTGATCTCACTGCGACACAGAGGTTAAATCACGATGCAGGCGTGGATTTCCAGCTCCCCGAGGCACCGAAGTAGCTGATCTCGCAGGTTGTGGTTACAGACGGCGAGCAATGCAGGTGGTGGCCCGAACCTCGGATCAAGCGACGTGACCTAAGTAGGAACTTCGTGGCCAGGGATGAAGATTCAGAAGACCAAGGACCGATCTATCGGTAGAATTCGACAATGCCTTCGCGACAGACCAAGGCGGAGCTAAGATCCTCTCCGCTCCTTCATTCGACGCTACCGGTCGTGTGCCTGGTCACGGCGGACGACGAGTTCCTCAATACTCTGGTTCCTGAACTGATTCCTTGGTTTCAAGTTGTCGTTCGGGACGACTATGTCGATCTTGCCCGATGGACACGGGAAGAGAACGTCGTAGCGGTTCTGCTTGACATCGATACGGAGGGTGAAGATCCGCACGGCGGTCTCAAGGTTCTCCGTGAGTTGCGCGAGCTGAATGAACGTTCTGCGCTTCTTTCGCTGAGCCGATCGCGAACGCGGCTGGAGAAAGAGGCGCTCGCGGCGGGGGCGGACGCACATTTCCGCAGCCCGGTTGACCTTTCTCACGCCATCCCCGAGAAAGCCTCTCAACTCAAATTGAACGTGTAGATTGTTGGTGGGCCCGGAGGGATTTGAACCCCCAGCCAAGGGATTATGAGTCCCCTGCTCTAACCGTTGAGCTACAGGCCCTTCAATGACTTACGGACAACGATTGCGACAGTGTAGCGGATACTGTAGCGGGTAGCTGTCTTTTCGGCTCAATTTCGGGTCCTTTGCCAGAGAGTTGAAGACGCTCGAAAGCGCGTTCGACTGCCTCCGGAGTCGGATGGATGTAGCGCTGCGATACGACGATGCTGCTATGCCCTGCAATCCGCATGATCGTGAACGCATCTACTCCCGATTCCCCAAGCCTAGTCAACATTGTATGGCGTAGAGAGTGCAGCACAAAATCGGCCGGGAATATCTCACGGCGCTTGCCTTCAATCCTTGGCGCGCATACGTCACGATGCAGGTGATTGAGCGACGTGCCGACATATGGATTTCCGTCGCGGTTGGCAAAGACGAATTTGTTAGCGCGTTGCGGTTCAATCTTGGGTTGCTTTCTCTTCGTTGCGCCACTCTTGCCCGATTCGCGGCGCGATGTAACTCGCTTGGGTCGGGCAACAACGTGTACGCTCCGGACGTGGATGCAGACCAGCAGCTTTGCCCTATTGAACGACGTAAGACATTTGCGGCGCTGTTCGCTCCGCATGGGCAATCTTCTGCTCGCTGACATTCTGCTCCATCTTGTCCATCGCCTTTGTCTGATGCTCCTGCGTCGGATGGGCACTCTCCGAATATTCTGTATTCCGCTTCCGCTGTCCGATACAGCCTTTTAGAAAATCGCGATACCGTGGGTGCGGCGTCTGGGTTCTCTCTGGCAAGCCGGAACAATTGGTGTGTGGAGCGCAGCGCCTATTCTCATTTGGGGTCTCGCGCACATATTTCCCCACGGAATCGCTCGTAGCGGCGATAAAGCCGCCAGCGGTAATGCAACAGGTCTACAGCAGGGCGTAGCTCACTGCGCGGCAGGAAGGTGCAGATTCAGGTTTCTCGCGCGGTTGAGCTTGAGGGTTGCTGCGCGGTCGACCTCGCTCATGGAAATGCGCAGGTGCCTCTCGTCGGGGTCGACGTAGTGCAGGCCGTCGTCAGAGGCGAAGACGGCTACGGCGGAAAGGGTCGAACCGTCCTTGAGGACAATGGCAAAGGCCTGTGGCTCGGACTCGGAGGTTGTCGAGAGCGCGGAGGGGGAAGAAGCCGCGCCTGCTGCGGGCCATTTGTAGTCTGTGACCACAGCATGCCCCGGCGGCTCGACGACGGGCGGCGCAGGCGGCTGAACGAACAGGGGTGGCTGCTGAACGAAAAGAACCGGCTGGGGCGCGTAGGCGTACGCGGCGCCGGAGTCGTAGGGCAGGTATGCGTAGCCGAATCCGTAGGGCGAGACGGCCCGGGCGCGGCTGAAACCGTAGCCACCCCGGGCGAAGCCAGGCCCGGCTCCGCCGCGGCGCTGGGCGCAGGCATCGTTCGCCGCACTCACAGCAAGGAGCGCAAACAAGCTGAGCAGGATCGTCCGCCGCATGGCCCGGCCCTCGTGAGGAGGACTCTAACACCCGGGCCTGCGCTTGTAAATCCTGTTGTGGCGGGGCTAAGCCCGCACTTCTCACGAGGGCTTAGGAAATCGGCGTGCAGGAGGCTCGGGGATTCCCCGCGCTGTTTTTAGGCTGTTAGCAGCGTCAGTATTCGCTCCTCATTCAGATGTAACGCAACGGAAGACAGAAAAATCGAGGGAAGCGGATATTGTCTCCCCTCGATCCGATTATTGAACCGGTGCTACTAGTTCTCTTGAGTCATCAGACACCCCGATAAGATCACTAATATCTTTTGGAGTGATTTCGTAGCGATCAGATGCTTTCCCTTTGCCTTCGATCAGTTTGAAGGTGTTTTCTATTTCTCCAAGCAATCGTTCAACTGTGACGTTCTTCAGTATCGATCCTGGTTGTCCAACGTGATCGCGCATTAGCTTATTCATCAGCAATAAGCGAACGATTCTGTCCGTTTCTTTCCCTGACCCACTTTTTTCCCAACGAGATACGACCGATTTAGAAGAGCCAAGAATTTCCGCAAATTCGGTTACTGAATAACCGCAAAATTTGCGGAGAAATCGCACCTCGCTTCCAGTCAACAAATTCTTCTTGTTTAGGAGCCGAAGGGCAATTACGCGATGCAGTATGCCCGCCGCCGGTATTTCCGGAACAACGGCGTTGCAATTTGTGCATCTAAAAATCAATATATCTTTCAAGATCACAGAAGTAAGGCCGCACTCAATATATTTGTATTCTCCTTTTCGCCCTTCCATCGTGCTTGCACACTCGTAGCATCTCGCCCGTGAAACTACGTTATTCATAAATTCGTTCATGCGGCACACCTCGTGCATTCCCCTTCGAATGCCCTGTTAGTACGTCCTTCCACGTCGTCCAGATCGTGTCTTGAAACATCCGGAAATCAAAATCAACAGAGGAGATTTAATGAGATCGTGATCGGCAGAAAGTGCGAATACTGCATCGAATCCGGTGCTGTCGATGTATCCGCGGAAAGTGTATTGGTGGTTTCTAAAGCTTTCACAAAAGGTTCCTCCCTTCACACACTGTCCGTTGCGAATCACGTATTCCATCTCAAATACATCAAAATTTCGTTCTTCCATGCGTTTTCTAAAATGAACGCTTGAGTGGTAACGACCTGTTTTCCCGTTTAGTACGCCTAGCGCTATCTCTCGTGCAGCTCCGGGAGATGGGGAAGGTGGTTTGTCGTCTGAGTATTCTTCAGGCCGCTCGTGCGGTCCGATATATGTACATTCGTGTTGAACTTCTTTATATCTGGCCGCCACATAGCTCTCCCGAACCACTGGAATGATCAATAGTAAACAGTTGATGATCGATTGTCAACAGTTAACTATTGGCCATTTCGCTTCCCGCAGCCCTGTCTTTTCTTACAGTTATCAGGCTCCCACCTTGCCAGGTGCGGTTTTGACCAAGTGACGGCCGGGTCAACGGGAACCCCGATTTCGGGGGGTTCAATTGCAACCCAGTCAGACTTACGGGAAATGTGTAGTGCCGTGCAAATCTCTCCAGGCCCACCACCTAAGTTACACATTATCGGTGGGTGCCGCCTAAACGCCAGAACAGGGGCGCACTTCGCAACAGAAGGAACTACTGGCGCTTTCCGACACGTACTTCGTGCCAACAATCCACCCCACTTAGAACAGCGGCGGACCAGTGAGGGTGTGACTGCCGTTGCTCTGAACCTCGCCATGTGATGAACACGATAGGACCGGAGGATCTTCGTTCACATTGAGACGATGAAGCCCTCGCCTTTGGAGAGGCGGGTTTCCCAGGCGGCTCTCAGTTCTTGAGAGGGCAGGGAAGTATCAAGAAACTGAAGAAGCGCTTCCTTTGAAGAGAAAAACTTCAGGTCAACAAAGTGAGCCGCCCCACCAGAAATGACTTCTGTCAGCGAATATTTCGAGTCTTCGCAAGATACCTGATAGCTCTTAGCCATCTTCCAATGTTACGCCCATTCAGGGTGCCGGGAACTGGATAGACGCGCCAACGCTTTATCAGGAGAGAGACCGTTTCGCAGGATAGTTTACGGACCAGTACGCGCGCGTTAAAAGGAAGTGTTTTTTGATCAGGTCCGGTGGTTGTAGCTGCGGTAAGCTGTCACCGTGCGAAGCCCTCGTGGCGGGAACGGTCTAGGACGTCTACCTGTTGTGTACCGGAAATGTCTGCTGCCGAACCGGGCCGCAAGTCAATCCAGACACTGTAGCGAAAAATGTAGCGGGTACCGGTCTAGATGGGCTTGTGTGGACTTGGGGCAGTTTCCGGTAAGCAGTTGAGATTACAAGTGGATATAAGCTCCTGCAAATCCATCGTATTTAGCCAGTC
>CAWBTR010000002.1:0-686068 GCA_963791735.1 uncultured Acidobacteriaceae bacterium
CTCTTTTGGCCGGCAATGATCTGAGCAAGATGACTCCGGAGACGAAGGCGATCCTTATGAATCGAGACGTCATCGCCTTAGATCAGGATGCGCTCGGGCATCAGGGCAGAAGGATTTGGGCACAGGGTCCGTTGGAGATCTGGGTGAAAGAACTGTCGGGACGCAAAAGGGCAATCGCGTTCTTTAATCGTGGAGAATCTACCATGGATTTTGATCCCAACCTGAAGGTACTTGCCGATTTTAGAGGCAAACCTCTACTGAATCTCTGGAGCAAGAAGGAATTGGTTCTAGGCGCGAATACCGCACTTAGCGTTGCCTCGCACGGTGTTCTGCTGTTGGAGCAGCGCTAGGCCGTGGAAATAGGAACGGTCGTGCATCGATACCTTCTGCTATTCGGATTGTCGTCCGCCACCGCTGTCCATGCGCAGGCCGTTACTCCGATTTCGAGCAAAAAACGCAAGTCTTCGGATAAGAAGCTGGTGCAGGCCTTCCAGTGGGCAAAGTCGCAGGCGCTGGCTTACGCACACGACGGTTCCGATCCTGTAGGGCCATGGTATGAAGCTGCACTCCCTGGGCGCGATTCGTTTTGCATGCGAGATGTCTCACATCAAACCACGGGAGCGGCGGCCTTGGGTCTGTACCCGGAAAATCGCAACATGCTGGAGCGATTCGCCGCCGCCGTTTCTCCTGGCCGAGACTGGGCAGGATATTGGGAAATTGATAAGTTTGGGCATCCATCCGCCGCTGATTACCTGAGTGACGAAGACTTCTGGTACAACCTTCCGGCGAACTTCGATCTTCTCGACAGCATCGTTCGCATGTGGCGCTGGAACGGGGTGACAACACCTACCTGAACGATCCTTCCTTCCAGAGATTCTTCGAGACGACCGCAACCGCTTATGTGAACGCGTGGGATCTTCAGCCAGACCTAATCCTGAAGCGGCCTAGGCTTATGAATCAACGGTTGTCCAAAGGGAAATTTGTACAGGCGCGCGGAATTCCAAGCTATACCGAAGGGGAGGACAACTTCAACCTTGGGACGGATAGACTTGTGGCCGAGTACCGCGCCTTTGAATCCCTCCGGTTTGTAGCTATCAGCCGCAATGAGGTGAGCTCCGCTCAACAGTATGCGAATACAGCGAATGAGATCTTGCACCTCATTGAGCGCAGGGCCTGGTCTGAGAAGGGTCGCCATTTCGTGGGCTTCTTTTCTCAGGACGGTAGACGCACGGCGGGGGCGACGCAATGGTTCTTTACTTCGGAGCTACGAAGGATCCAGGTCGACATCCCCGTAGCGCTCTCCTTCATCGAATCGGCGGAGTACCTGAAAAACATCGGAATCGAAGAGGAAAGCTACCTCGCGCAGACCTTCTATCGCTATGGCAGTAATGACGCCGCGATCGACCATGATGGATATTACTCGCCCCAAGAAAGATAGGCGCGATTACCCAGAGGTCTCCTTTTCAGTCATTGGCGCCATAGTGACGGGAATGATGGGCATCGAAGTGTTTGATGACCGTAATTCGGAAGGCCCACTTCTCCATTCCATCTCCCGGCTCTCGAGTAAATCTGTTAGTGCAACCCTAAGTGGTGTTCGTATACGAGAGAATCTCGTAGATGTGGAACACGTGGGAGATCGAAGAAGTCTCCTGACCAATCGCTCAGGAAAAGCAGTACGTTGGCAAGCGACCTTTCCAGGTAGAGTTCCGATCCTGATCATGAACGGTCATCCGGTTCACGCCAAAATATCCTCCGACGCTGCACGGGCCCCGGTCAGTTGGATAACTACCGACGTTCCCGCGGGGGCCACCGTCTCTGTAAGTCGACCTTGATTGCGAGATGCAAGAAGCAGATTCGGCAGCATCAAGAGGTAGATCACACTTCCCATAGGGGCCCGCTGGAGCCTCAGTAACGCTGGTCAGTGGTTTGGAGCACTATAGCCGGAAGGGATTAGTGCAACGTGCTCTAGGATATAAGTGATTCATAACTATGGACAGACGCGATTTTCTGAAGACGACTAGCACCCTTTTGGCTGCGACCGCTTTCCCGGGCGCACAGGCACTTTCAGCGGAACATCTCACACAGGGACGGGTGTGTTGCCGATGAATCGCGGCTGGCGCTTTCACCCGACAAGGTTGATGGGGCGGAGGCGGTGAAGTTCGATGACTCGAAGTTTGAGCGGGTGGTGATTCCGCATACGAATGTGAAGCTGCCGTGGCATAACTTCGACGATAAGACTTACGAGTTTGTTTCGACGTATCGGCGGCGGTTCAAAAGCCGAGCTGCGCAAGGGAAGCGGGTGTTTGTGGACTTCGAAGGCGCGATGACGGCTTCGACGGTTTGGATCAACGGGGTTGCGCTGGGGGAGTACAAGGGCGGGTTTACGCCGTTCTCATTTGAGCTGACGCCGCATCTGCATTAGGATGGCGAGAATGTGCTGGTGGTGCAGGTGGATTCGACGGAGCGGGATGATATTCCTCCGTTTGGGCATGAGATCGACTACCTGACGTTTGGTGGGATCTATCGCGAGGTTTCGCTGCGGGTCGTGCCGCAGGTTTACCTGGATAACATGTTTGCTCGGCCGATGAATGTGTTGAGTGGCAAGCCGACGCTGGAGGTGGATTGCTTTCTGGCGGGAAGGCTGAGGGTGGCTTGTCGCTGGAGGTCGAGTTGCGGGATGGCGAGCGTGTGGTGGCGAAGGGGAGTCAGGCGGTGACGTTCGAGTGCGCCGGATCCTAATGCTGCGGCTGATCCGATGACCAGCGCTCCGGTGTATGCGAGTACGGAGACGATGACTGATCCGGCGCGGCATACGGTTCGGTGCAGGCAATCGGCGGTGTCAAGCTGTGGGATCTGGATAGGCCGCAATCTTTATAGCGTGCATGTTCGGCTGCTGGTGGATGGCAAGGTGGTGGATGAGGAATCGCGGCGGATTGGGTTTCGCGAGGCGGTGTTTACCGATCAGGGGTTCTCGCTGAATGGGAAGATCGTGAAGCTGCGCGGGCTGGATCGGCATCAGACGTTTCCGTTTGTGGGGCAGGCGATGCCGGGGCGTGTGCAGCGGAAGGATGCGGAGATTCTGCGGAAGGGAGTGCACTGCAATATCGTGCGGACTTCGCACTATCCGCAGTCGCGGCACTTTCTGGATGCTGCGATGAGTATGGGTTGCTGGTGCTGGAGGAGATTCCCGGGTGGCAGCACATTGGGCCTGAGCCCTGGAAGCAGATCTCTATCGACAATGTTGGGCGGATGATTCGGCGGGACTGGAATCATCCTTCGGTGGTGCTCTGGGGCGTGAGGATCAACGAGTCGCCGGACGATCACAGCTTCTATACGCGGACGAATGCGCTGGCTCATGCGCTGGATACGACGCGGCAGACTTGCGGGATACGGACTTTCAGCAGTCGGAGTTCCTGGAAGATGTGTTTACGATGAACGACTTCGGCTTTCCGCTGAAGAAGCCGGATCATCCGCGGTATCTGAATACCGAGTTTGTTGGACATACTTTTCCGACGAAGACTACGGATGATGATGAGCGGCAGCGCGAGCATACGCTGCGCCATGCGCGGATTCATAATCAGCTGGCTTCCGATCCGCAGTATGCCGGCGGCATTGGATGGTGCGCGTTTGACTACAACACGCACTCGAACTTTGGTTCGGGCGATCGCATCTGCTCCCACGGCGTGATGGATATCTTTCGTGAGCCGAAGCCTGCTGCGGGGTTCTATAAGTCGCAGTGCGATCCTGCGGAAGAGATTGTGCTTGAACCTGCGTTTCACTGGGCGAGCAGTGATGAGTCGTCGGATTTACTCAGGCTGTGGTTTGTTCCAACTGCGATCATCTGAAGTTTTATATGCGCGAGAACAGCGTGGAGAGCAATCCGTGGGTGCTGGTGGCTGAGGTTGATCCGGACCGGATGAGTTCGACCATTTGAAATATCCGCCGTTCATTCTCGACCGAAGCAAGATTCCATGAAGCAGTCGGGGCTGGGGCGATCTGCGGATTGATGGATATCTTGCGGGCAAGAAGGTGATCTCGAAGTCGTTTTCAGGGCGCGGCGTTGATCCGAAGTTCATGCTGCTGCCGGATGATACGACGCTTGTGGCGGATGGTGCGGATACAACGCGCGTTGTGCTGCGCGTGACGGATGAGTTCGGCGCCGTGCGGACTTATGCGAACGATCCGATGGTCCTAAATCTTGAAGGGCCGGCAGATCTGATTGGGGATAATCCGTTTGCTCTGATTGGCGGGACGGGCGCGGTTTGGGTTCGGGCGAAGGAGCAGCCTGGGACGGTTCGGTTGACTGCTACGCATCCGCGGCTGGGTTCGCAGACGGTGGAGATTGTCGTGACCAATGCTTCGGTTGAGATGGTTTAGCTGTCATTAAGTCATTTGCTATGAATGGTGGCAGAGATGGGATCGAACCGCCGACGCTCTTCAGCATATCCGTACGGATAATCCGGTCTCCTGAGGGGATATCGGGTTGCCAAATGCCGGAGAAGATTGTGGTTTCTATCGCCGTAGCGACCGCGCAATAGCCGCTACAAATTCATCAACATCGATGCTGGTAAAGGGGGCGGGGGCGTAAGGCCACGTTCCCGTTCAGAACGACATTCTCTATCGAGACATCTACGAGCCCATAGAACTAGCTGAGCCAGGTTGGAACTCCGATCTCAGAGGAGACCATTCTATCCGGCAGCAGATCAACCAACTCGGCAAACAGAAGCAGTTATGTGCCCTTGTAGGTCGAAGCTTCGAAATTCCATGAGGTGTCGAAGGAATCATGCTACAGTCTGGAAGCTGTTTCAGCGTAGGAGTGGGAAGGGTTTACCTATCATGATAAGCGGAATACTCGATGCGTTTCTCGATGGGTTCACCGGAGCAGGCCTCTGGGAGAAGGTGCGTCTGCCGGATCCGCCGACGACCTATCGGCAGGCCATGATCGCGCTAACCTGTGGTTGTGCCGCATCCTTCATGGTGATTATTGGTTTTACATACCTTGTCGTTCATGACTATCCGAAGACAGCTAATGTTCTGATCAGTGTGCTGGTCGCAGGGGGGATCGTCCGGATAGTCCGCACAGTCCGCCATCGTCGAGGCCAAGAGGTCGCTCTGGTGATAGGTCCAGCAGATATCCAGTAGACCCAGGACCAGGGGAAAACCAGTATAAAAGCCGCGCCAGCAACCGCAGGCGCGGGGCCCGGGGGGCACGCTCTCCGGCAGTGGATCCTAGATAGTCGGCGGCCGTTTAGACCTGTTGTCGAGGGCCGGATCGCTTCCAGCGGCCTCTTTAGTCGGCGAAGCAGGATCATGGCCAAGTCAGATCAGTGCCGGACAGGCAAGCTGGGTCAGACCAGGCCAAAACCGGGCCAAGACCAAGTCAAGAGCAGCCTAAAAGCCCCGTCAACACTGGATGGATCGGCATCCGGCCGGCTATCTCCGGCAGCGGATCTCAACTCGGCATCTTCGCGCGGACAGCGATTCAGTGAGTTATTGGCTGACGAAGGAGACAGTCGCGAGGTCGAAGTTGTCGTTGTTGATGTCGAACAGAGCCGCCACCGACGAGACCAGAAGGAGACTGGAAGATGGTGTTGTCGGACCCGATGGAGATGACCGGACGCGCTGGCGTCGATATCTCGTTCTGACGGACCTTGACGTTCTTGGCAACTGCAATCGCCTGACCTTCGTTGAGCACGCCGAACCCGTAGCTCTCTTCGATTCCGAGGTTCTGGATCGAGTACTGCGGTTCGTCCCAGCTCTTGACGTGGGGCTTCTCGTCCACGATCAGGGCGCCGAGGTTCCGCGAGTTGAACATGATGATGTCGGTGGTCTTGGTGGCCACATCGAACATCATGAAGGGGCTGACCAGGATGCGGGTCGTAAAAAGTAGATATGCTTTGGTAGATTCTCAAAAGAATCTAGGCTGGTATTTATATCGACGATATATCGTAGGTATAAATGGAGCCATCATGAAAACTAGCTGTGCACCACGTCTTCTTCGCCGGTATCGTCGCCCTGTCCCGCTTCCTGTCACCCGGTCTCAGATCCGCCAGAAGATCGATCGTCTGAGAGACCTCTACGAGTTGGAGGCCGTTCTCGAGCTCAGCCGAGCGAAGCCGGACATTAATTATCTGCTTCAGCTGGATCTGGAGTCGAGCTTCTTGCGCGATATCGTGGCCTCGATCGGGGAGCAGATATGAAAACTGTTGCCCTTTATCTGCGCGTATCCAGTGTCGACCAGCACCCGGAGACTCAACTCTATGATCTCCGCGCGATGGCCCAGCAGCGGGGTTTTCAGATCGTTGCCGAGTACACCGATCGGATCTCCGGGACGAAAGCTCGCCGGCCCGGTCTCGATGATCTGCTTCGGGATGCGCGCCGCGGCCGCTTCCAGGTGCTTTTGGTCTGGGCCTCGGACCGGATCGCCCGGTCCGTACGCCACTTCCTCGAGGTGCTCGACGAACTCAATCACCTCAACATCGAGTTCGTCAGCTTCCGCGAGAACCTCGATACCGGCGGCCCGCTCGGGCGGGCCGTCGTGATCATCATCGGCGCCATCGCAGAGCTCGAACGGAATCTCATCATCGAGCGGGTGCGGGCAGGGATGCGCCGCGCCCGGTTGGAGGGGAGGCATATCGGCCGGCGGCCACTCGATATCGATCGCGTTGCTGTTCTCCAGGAGCGTGCTCGGGGCCAGAGCCTGAGTGAGATCGCCGTGACCCACCGCATCTCACGAGCAACGGTCAGTCGACTGCTCAAGCAGGCAAAAGAGACAGCTGCTCCATCTATATAGACAGGATCAAAAGGGGTGCCGCAGGGCACCCCTCAACTCCTTGGATCTAAGCCATCAAAAATTCCACTTCTGCTGTCTCATAAGGTGTGGCTTATAAAACAACGGCAGTCTCTAACCAGTGCAAGAACCTAACTCTGTAAGTGATTGCGTTAGAAATTACGTTCAACACGCCGCCTTTATCAGGACTACTCCTAGAGAGGTTGGCAGGCAAGCTATCTGCGCCGTGGTTCTACTTGGCAATCTGTTCAGGCTTTAAAGTAGCGTGGCTCATCGAGCCACTGCGGCAGATCATGAGGTTAATGGGTCATTGGGTACCATGTCTGCTGCTACTCCGCCCTTGACACTTGTCGAGGGACAGATGTGCACTGGATGTCTCTGTCAAGTTCGGGTCGACCCTGACGCTTTAATACTCCTGAATGCTAGAATCGTTCGCACTGGAACACCATGAAAGAGGGCGACATCCACGATGCCTCAACTGCGGATCTGACCCCGCAAAGGATTCTGGAGCAGCTCGAATTGATGACTCTCGATGAGGTCTTCCGGTCGAGTAAGCGGTCTATCGCATTTCTGAAATATGTCGTGAATGAGGCACTGAACGGGTCTGCGGATCAGATCAAGGAACGTACGGTCGGCAGCGAGGTCTTCGGAAGATCCTCTTCTTATGACACAGATCTGGATCATGTTGTCCGCACTGCGGCGACAGAGCTTCGCAAGAGGCTCGCAATCTATTACGGCGATGAGAAACATCGCTCAGAACTGCGAATCAGCCTGGTGCCGGGCTCCTATGTCCCCAAATTTACGCCGCCGCAGCAGACGGGCTATCCGGTTCATGAAACTGGAATAACCGCCTCCTACCAGCGACCCGCCCTGGACCATGGACCACACGAGGCCGTGGAGGCCTTTACCTATCCCTCCTACAGGGAGGACGACGCACCAAAGCGTGATGTGCGCCAGCGAAGCAAATGGCGCCATGTGTTTGTTCTTTGCGTTGTCATTTTGGCTTCTGGATTACTGGGATATCGCTGGCTTCATGAGGCTCGGGCGGACTTTATTTTTTGGAAGCCGCTCCTTGAGACCCCGGGGCCGGTTCTTCTGGCAGTGGGGGATGTCCCGAACGGCCCCCCAACTCTTCCGGATACGTACGGAAATGAAAGTGTTATCACCCCAGTCCCCAGCGCCGACTCATCCCAGACAGTCCCTTTTGCCGATGCAGTGACGATTGCGCGAGTGGTTGGCGCATTGGAGGCCCGAAATAAGGAGGTTCTGATCCGCAGGGAGAATTCGAGTTCTTTTTCCGACCTCAGACAGGGTGCGGTCGTTCTTATCGGGGCTTTCAATAATGAGTGGAGTCTAAGGCTGACTCACTCGCTGCGGTACAGTCTGGCCCTCGACCCGGACCAGCATCTTATCTACATTAAGGATGCAAAGAATCCCTCTTCACGCAACTGGAGCTGGGGTACAAATCAACCACGCGATCACATAAGGGGCATCAATAGCCCTAAGGTCCAAGACTATGCGCTGATCTCTCGCATCCAGGACTCGGAAACGGGCCATGTTGTTATCGTGATCGGAGGCCTTTACACCTACGGCACCCTGGCAGCGGGGGAGTTTCTCACCGATCCGGTACGCTTGCAAGCAATTGCCAAGGAGGCGCAACGCGCTGGCAATCGAAACCTGCAGATCGTGCTTGGAACAACGGTAACTGACGAGACGCCCGGGCCACCTAGGGTTCTGGCTGTTTCGACCGAGTAGGGCCCTTTCTGCGACGACAACCGGTGGCCTCCTTCCCGGAGTAAATACATGAAAAGATTCGCAATACCGCCCGCTCCTGACGGTCAGAGACGGTATCGGTCTACCCACCCGGCTATGCCTTCTATACAAAAGCGATCAGTAAGCATACCCACTTG
Source organism: uncultured Acidobacteriaceae bacterium (assembly GCA_963791735.1). Taxonomy (GTDB): domain Bacteria; phylum Acidobacteriota; class Terriglobia; order Terriglobales; family Acidobacteriaceae; genus Edaphobacter. Next base: position 8,701 of record CAWBTR010000002.1, read on the forward strand.
ACAGGCCAAGCCGATTTTTGAGTCACGGGATGATGTCGACCGAGCCGAGAAGCAAGGGGATGGACGTTCTTAAGGAGGCCGACATGAGTGCTTTTCTCAAGCTCACCGGCATTGTTGCCGTGTTGCACATCATGTTCCTCTCGACGCCCCACGTGGTATTTGCCCAAGGATATGCCACCATCAGGGGCACCGTGACGGACTCGACCGGCGCGGTCATTCCAGGCGCCGAGGTGACGGCAACCCGAGCCAGCACGGGTCTGATGCTTAAAACGACGACAAATAACGAAGGAGCGTACGTCTTCCCCTCGTTGGCGCCGACGGTCTACGACATATCAGTCAACCATGTTGGCTTTGCGACATACACGGAGAAAGGTGTGCAGGCCAACGCGGATGCCGCGGTGACGACCAACGTCACCCTCAAGACGGGAAGTACGAGCGAGACTGTTACGGTGAGCGGTCAATCCACACAGGTGGACGTCACGACTGGAACGCTCTCTCAGGTGATTGGCACGGCGCAAGTGAACGATCTGCCACTGAATGGCCGCAATGCGGCCACGCTGACCGCCCTGGTCGCGGGAGTTACGGTTGCGCCGTCTGCCCAGGCGGACCAGGGTAACAGCAAGACTTTTCCGGTAGTTTTTACGATTTCGGCCAATGGCACGCTTGTCGGTCAGACAAACTATCTGCTCGATGGCGGCAACAACGTGGATGAATACACGAACGTCAATGGCCCCTTTCCAATGCCTGATTCGTTGCAGGAGTTCAGCGTGCAGACCAGCAACTACAGCGCGGAATATGGCCAGAACGCCGGGGGTGTCGTCAACATCATCACCAAGAGCGGCACATCGAAATATCACGGCGACCTGTTTGAATTTGTTCGCAACAGGGTCTTCAACGCGGCGAATTATTTCAGCTACGTCAATGGCGTAAAGACGGTCGACCCGCTGAAGCGGAACCAGTTTGGGGGCACTATCGGCGGACCGGTCGCGATACCCCACCTGTTTCACAGCGACAAGGCGTTCTTCTTTGTCGGATATCAGAAGACAATCAACCACGAGGTGGCTACAACCGCAACCGCCGCGACGTTGCCGACACCGGCGCAGCTCAATGGCACCTTCGCCAATGAGAAATCCTGTATCGTTAACCCGCTTCAACCGACACACGTCTATCCATGCACGCCGGTCGGCAGCACCTTCACCACTCAGGTGGCCACCACCGATTACAGCTCCGCTTCCACGAAGCTGTTGACATACCTTCCGCTCTCGCAGGAAAACGCGAGCGGCACCGTCAGCTTCCAGGCTCCTTCCTTCTACGATCTAGGCGAGACCACAGCCCGGTACGATCAGCAGATCGGCGACAAAGATCGGCTGACGGTTCGATACTTCCAGGACAACTATGGCCTGGACGGCGTCCTCAATCTCCAGAATTTGTTGACCTACGCCGATTATGCGAAAAACAACTATTACAACTCTTTAATCTCGGAGAACCATACCTTCAACGACCACATTCTGAACAACTTCATCATCACCTATCAGCTTGAGAACGATAGCCGCGGTCCACTTCCGGGCAGCATCGACTTGGCCGATCTGGGCGTCAATATCTGGCAGCCCGCGTTCAAGCAGATCAATTCGATCGCGGCGACGGGTTACTTCAGTATTGGCGCCAATCCGCAAGCCTTTTTCCGCAGAGCCAATTACACCCTGATTGACGACGTCCATATTGTGCACGGCAACCACAATATCGCGTTCGGTTTCCACGGCGAGGTAAGCAAGATCGATGTGAACAATCTGTATCGGCAGCCGGGTAACTTGACGTTCAATGCGAACAACACGGGGGACGCGATTGCCAGTTTCCTGTTGGGATACACCTATGAATTTTCGCAGGCGTCGGGCCAGTTCTTCAACGCCCGCGCGAACTTCTATGGCACCTATGTCCAGGACAGCTGGAAGGCCACTCGGAACTTGACCCTCGATTTAGGCTTGCGTTACGAGCCGTTCGTTCCCTGGCATGAGGCGCAGGGGCGGATGGGTAGTTTCTTCCCGACACTCTGGTCGGCCGGCACGCACTCCCAAGTCTATCCTCTCGCGCCTGCCGGTCTCCAGTTCGCGGGCGATCCCGGGTTCAATCCGAATGGAGTCAATTCCGCCTACGATCACTTTATGCCGAGACTCGGCTTTGCCTGGGACGTCTTCGGCACAGGCAGGACCAGTCTCCGCGGCGGCGCCGGCATGTTCTGGGATTCCCGCATCAACAGCACGCTCTTCAACATTTACACCAACACCTCGCCATTCATAACGAACGTAGACGTCACAAATGCGGGTGGCGCGAAGATTACCTTCCTCGATCCCTACGGAAGCTATGGAACTCCGAACCCGTTCCCGGCACCGCAACCGCCTCCCCCGACCTCTCCGATTCCGCCTCAGGCATTCCTGACGTATGACCCGTTCAGAGGCTTCCAGGATCCGCTTACTTACGCATACAACCTTGCCGTGGAGCAGCAACTGGCGACAGGCCTTTCCACGCGTATCGCATATGTGGGCGAGGTGACCAACCACGCATGGGTACCGATTGAGCTCAACCCATTCGTGAGCGGCACGCGCATCTACAATCAACCTGGATGCGCGGGGAACAATAGCTGCTACAGCCAGACCATTACGGAAGCCAATACCGGCTCTAACACCAACTATAACTCGCTGCAGTTCTCGGTTCAGCAGCGTGCCCGCAATGGCCTGTCGTTGCTCTTCAATTACACCTGGTCGAAGGCGCTCGACAATATGCCGTATAACGCCGCCGCAACTTCGATTGGAGCGGGTAACTCCTACGTTTATCCGATCACAGTTTCGAACTTCAAGAGACTTGATTATGGGCCGTCGGACTTCGATCACAGGAACGTCATTTCGGGGTCCTATGTCTACACCCTTCCGAAAGTTCTGGATGGAGCGTCGGCGGTGGCGCGCTACTTGGTCAATGGATGGCAGACAACAGGACTGGTCAGGTTCAGCAGTGGAGATCCGTTGACCATCTTCTCCAGCACCTCCAACAACTCCGGCTCCGGACAGCAGCGCGACCGTGCTGTGGTCATAGGTCCGGCGTATGGCGGCTCTGCATGCGCCACAGGAACCATTTGCAAGTCGTATCTGAATCCCGCCAGCTTCACCAATAATCCGGTTGGAACCTACGGAAACGCGCAGAAAGGTGCTTACGTCGGCCCGCAGTACATGGACTGGGATGTAAGTCTGGCGCGCTTCTTTCCGTTCAACGAACGGACTTCCTTGCAGTTCCGCGCCGAGTACTTTAACGTCCTGAACCATACGAATTTCGGCGACCCGAACACAACAACCAACTCGACGTTCGGCCGGATCACGAGTACGTCTCCGCAGAACTCCAACTACACAAACGATCCGCGCATCGCTCAGCTCTCATTGAAGCTGCTGTTTTAGAAGTTGCAGGCAGCTTGGTGAGCCTGCGCCGGTCTGGCGTGCAGAATCGTGGTTGGAAGCTGTGTCTCCGCAGAGTTTAGCCGAATGGAGGACGGAGGAACGATCCTTGTCTTTTGCATGTTCTATCGCCGGCCGAGGGTTACCAATAAGTCGGGCTAGCCGATAGCTGCCGAAGAGCCACGAGTGATCGAGTCGAGCTGTGGAAAGGATGTGAGTCCACCGCATGAGCGGATCCACGGGATGGTTTCAGAAAGTATTGGTAATGGGAGCATGGGTGTCAGTCGGAGTCGTGACCATCTCGTTGCGGGTGGTCCGCCCAGCCGTTGAAGAGACTTATCGTAATCCAATACTCTTTGCCGACTACTCCGACCCCGACGTTATCCGCGACGGCGCCAACTATTATCTGATCTCATCGAGTTTCCATTTCGTGCCCGGTATCCCCATATTGCAGTCCACCGACTTGGTGCACTGGACTATCGTGGGCCACGTGGTGCAGCGCCTCGAGATGGACCAGAGTTACAACATGATTGGCGGTAACCGCTATGGCGGTGGAGTGTGGGCTCCGTCGATCCGGAAACGCGATGGGCTTTTCTATGTCTATTTCCCGACGCCGAAGGAAGGCATTTTTGTCAGCACGGCGGCAAGAATTGCCGGACCGTGGAGCGCCCCAGTTGCGGTGATCGATCAGGCTGGCCTTGAGGACCCCTGTCCCTTCTGGGACGACGATGGAAAGGTCTACCTTATTCACTCGAAGGTCGGCGCAGGCCCGCTCATCCTGCACCGCATGTCGCCAGATGGCAAACATGTTCTGGATGAGGGAAGAGTCATCGTGCAGGACCGGGAGAATCTGCCCGTTCTTGAAGGCCCGAAGATCTATAAGCGCAACGGCTATTACTACATCTTTGCGCCTTTCGGCGGTGTAGGCACTGGATCCCAGGCAGTGCTGCGTTCCCGGAATATCTATGGCCCATACGAGCATAGGATTGTTCTTATGGAGGGCTCCACCGACATCAACGGTCCACACCAGGGAGCTTACGTGGAAACCCCAGATGGTGAGGGCTGGTTTGTTCACTTCCAGTCGCGCGGAGCACATGGTCGCATCGTTCATCTGGAGCCCGTACGATGGCAGGACGACTGGCCCATCATCGGTGAAGCAGCAAACGGAGCGACCACCGGAGAGCCGGTACTGTCCGACCCGATCCCCGGCCACCCGCGCACCATTTCGCAATCACAGCCGCAGACATCGGATGAGTTCAATAGCGAGGAGCTCAGCCCGCAATGGGAATGGAATCATAATCCGGACGACGCGCACTGGTCACTGACTGCCCGCTACGGTTATCTGCGACTGATCCCCATGCCTGCCGAGGGTCTCCTGGATGCGCGCAACACGTTAACCCAGAGCATGCAGAGTAATTCATTTGAGTTCACAGTTCGGATGGACCTGACCGGCATGAAGACGGGTGTGTGTACAGGCCTTGCGATGTTTGAGAAATCCGCAAGCGGTCTGGAAATCACGCAATCGGGTAGCGAACGGCGGCTAAGCTATTTTCACCTTCCGAACCGTACGCAAGGGCCATCGATCTCGCAGAATATTCTTCAGCTGCGCGTACGGGTGGACGGCGACGGGGCGAGATATTCCTATAGTCTTGACGATGGCCGTTCCTTTCAGCCGCTTGGTGCGGCAACGCAGATCGAGCCCAGCTGGTGGAAGGGAGCCCGGCCAGCACTGTTCGCGTATACGACAGAGAGCACATCGTCGGGGTTCGTCGATCTCGACTGGGTCCACAATCGACCGCTCGGCAGTAATCCCTTTTAGAGTTGTAGGACCCGAATGGCCAAAATCATGAGAAGACGCGAATTCCTGGCCCGCCCTGGTCCCCTTGCAAGTGTTGTTTATAAGCCACACCTTATGAGACAGCAGAAGTGGAATTTTTGATGGCTTAGATCCAAGGAGTTGAGGGGTGCCCTGCGGCACCACTTTTGATCCTGTCTATATAGATGGAGCAGCTGTCTCTTTTGCCTGCTTGAGCAGTCGACTGACCGTTGCTCGTGAGATGCGGTGGGTCACGGCGATCTCACTCAGGCTCTGGCCCCGAGCACGCTCCTGGAGAACAGCAACGCGATCGATATCGAGTGGCCGCCGGCCGATATGCCTCCCCTCCAACCGGGCGCGGCGCATCCCTGCCCGCACCCGCTCGATGATGAGATTCCGTTCGAGCTCTGCGATGGCGCCGATGATGATCACGACGGCCCGCCCGAGCGGGCCGCCGGTATCGAGGTTCTCGCGGAAGCTGACGAACTCGATGTTGAGGTGATTGAGTTCGTCGAGCACCTCGAGGAAGTGGCGTACGGACCGGGCGATCCGGTCCGAGGCCCAGACCAAAAGCACCTGGAAGCGGCCGCGGCGCGCATCCCGAAGCAGATCATCGAGACCGGGCCGGCGAGCTTTCGTCCCGGAGATCCGATCGGTGTACTCGGCAACGATCTGAAAACCCCGCTGCTGGGCCATCGCGCGGAGATCATAGAGTTGAGTCTCCGGGTGCTGGTCGACACTGGATACGCGCAGATAAAGGGCAACAGTTTTCATATCTGCTCCCCAATCGAGGCCACGATATCGCGCAAGAAGCTCGACTCCAGATCCAGCTGAAGCAGATAATTAATATCCGGCTTCGCTCGGCTGAGCTCGAGAACGGCCTCCAACTCGTAGAGGTCTCTCAGACGATCGATCTTCTGGCGGATCTGAGACCGGGTGACAGGAAGCGGGACAGGGCGACGATACCGGCGAAGAAGACGTGGTGCACAGCTAGTTTTCATGATGGCTCCATTTATACCTACGATATATCGTCGATATAAATACCAGCCTAGATTCTTTTGAGAATCTACCAAAGCATATCTACTTTTTACGACCCGCATCCTGGTCAGCCCCTTCATGATGTTCGATGTGGCCACCAAGACCACCGACATCATCATGTTCAACTCGCGGAACCTCGGCGCCCTGATCGTGGACGAGAAGCCCCACGTCAAGAGCTGGGACGAACCGCAGTACTCGATCCAGAACCTCGGAATCGAAGAGAGCTACGGGTTCGGCGTGCTCAACGAAGGTCAGGCGATTGCAGTTGCCAAGAACGTCAAGGTCCGTCAGAACGAGATATCGACGCCAGCGCGTCCGGTCATCTCCATCGGGTCCGACAACACCAACTTCCAGTCTCCTTCTGGTCTCGTCGGTGGCGGCTCTGTTCGACATCAACAACGACAACTACGACCTCGCGACTGTCTCCTTCGTCAGCCAATAACTCACTGAATCGCTGTCCGCGCGAAGATGCCGAGTTGAGATCCGCTGCCGGAGATAGCCGGCCGGATGCCGATCCATCCAGTGTTGACGGGGCTTTTAGGCTGCTCTTGACTTGGTCTTGGCCCGGTTTTGGCCTGGTCTGACCCAGCTTGCCTGTCCGGCACTGATCTGACTTGGCCATGATCCTGCTTCGCCGACTAAAGAGGCCGCTGGAAGCGATCCGGCCCTCGACAACAGGTCTAAACGGCCGCCGACTATCTAGGATCCACTGCCGGAGAGCGTGCCCCCCGGGCCCCGCGCCTGCGGTTGCTGGCGCGGCTTTTATACTGGTTTTCCCCTGGTCCTGGGTCTACTGGATATCTGCTGGACCTATCACCAGAGCGACCTCTTGGCCTCGACGATGGCGGACTGTGCGGACTATCCGGACGATCCCCCCTGCGACCAGCACACTGATCAGAACATTAGCTGTCTTCGGATAGTCATGAACGACAAGGTATGTAAAACCAATAATCACCATGAAGGATGCGGCACAACCACAGGTTAGCGCGATCATGGCCTGCCGATAGGTCGTCGGCGGATCCGGCAGGCTCACCTTCTCCCAGAGGCCTGCTCCGGTGAACCCATCGAGAAACGCATCGAGTATTCCGCTCATCATGATAGGTAAACCCTTCCCACTCCTACGCTGAAACAGCTTCCAGACTGTAGCATGATTCCTTCGACACCTCATGGAATTTCGAAGCTTCGACCTACAAGGGCACATAACTGCTTCTGTTTGCCGAGTTGGTTGATCTGCTGCCGGATAGATAGATGGAATAGCTTCTGGCTGGAAGGTTAGGCGACAGCCGAAGTCCCTTAAGGCTCGTAGCGTTATATAGAGAAGGTCTCAAGACGGGAACGACTCCTTTGTACTCGCAGGCATCCTTTCAAACGCGACCTTCAAAGCGGAACTCACATTGCCGAAGCCATCTTTGCCAAGATGGCGCGCGGTGACTATCCAGGGTGCGAGCGCGAAATAGAACAGCTTGGCGCTGCGACCGCACAAGGCAGGAACGTTCAGTGCATTGTGGTTTTCACAGACCCATTGCCGTGCATCTACCTCTACACATATGCCAGAGCGGGTGATTCACAGCACAATGACTGCCAGCGAATCATCAGCTGTGTACCGTCAGGCGATACCCAGAATCCAGCAGTCTTTTGGGGGATGAGCTACTACAAGCAACTCCCCGTTGAACAACTGAAACGCTTAGCGGCTTGTATGGTGGTAGCCGGAGGGAATCTTAACAGCGCCATCATTGGCGGCTTCGAGATGGTGCTCTGCACAAGAGATGGCTGTGTGCGGGTAGATGCAGCATCGACGAAGGAATTGCAGAGGCAAGCTCACGCGAAACTGCACGCCATCGGCGAGCTGATAATGAGTGAGCACCCGTAGACGTACTGTGAGGACTTGATATGACGAACCCTGAATGCTCTGTGACGGTGACCGTGTACCGTATACGCCACGGCGACGGCATGATGTACTACGGCGCCCGCTTCGAATATCTCGGCAGCCGGAATTACCCCCGTCGCAGCGTAGAGCTGATGGAGCCGGTGCAATTCGATGAGCTGTACGACGCTATCAGGGGCAATCCGCCACACTTGGCACTGAACCTGGAGGGCGCGGCGCAGGCGCTGGAGACTGACCACGAGTGGACGACAGTTGTAGAGCTGTCGGACGGCACTTTGGAAGAGATGTACATGTACGAGTGAGGAGAGAATCGTCAGTATGCAGACAGGGACGTGCACATCGACTTTGGTGCTAGTACTCACACCGGTATTGGCATTATTCGGTTACTGAGAAACGCCTTTGTAGTCATCAGTTGGTTTGGTGTCTAGGCGGATGGGAAACAATCGATTCCATAAGTGATCTAACTGGTATTAGTTGAAGCAAAGGGAGGGTGCTTGGGCACCCTTCCGCACCCTCGAAATTCGATTACCCTGCATTGTGTGTCAGACCTCTGCCCAGGTCGACCTCTCTGCCTATGCACGGCAGAGGTCAGGCTCTTGAGTGTACCGGGAGATGCGTTACGTTGTGGACCTGAGACATCCGTTACAAGCCCCTTGCGGTGGCAATGATTCGAGTCGAGGGGGCACCAGAAGACCTATATCCAGTCGTCGAGGGCGTGGGAATGTGGCAATCCCGTAGGGATTTCCAAAGAGTGTGGGAAGGGTGGGAAGCCGGCTTCATGGCTTTCCATGCTTTCCATACTCTGTCATTTCCATGGCCTGCTTTTCGTACGGAAAACTGCTGGATAAAGCTGATATGCCAAGACCTAGTGAACTATGCCGCACTCGGCACGAGATGCTCATCGTTACGCCTCGCCTGTCAATGAGTCCGTTGGCGATTTACTACCAATCCAGGGGCGCCGCTGACGAGAGGAGCGTTGATCCGTCACCTGGTGAAATTCCTGCTGGTGACGTTCTAAAACTCGATTCTTCCTTGAAAAGCAATCATGCGCGGCGAACTATCGCCGCCGAGTCCGACACCGAGCAGACCTGTGGGCGGTGAGATGGTGCTCTGCAAGGTTCCGAAGCGAGCCGGGATCATGGAGCCCGGGACACCCGCCTCCACATTGCTAGGCAGCGCAAAGTTCGCGTGATTGAAGGCGTTGAACATCTGAGTGTCGAAGCGGAAGGTTACACCCTCGTGGAGCTTGAAAGTCTTGGTGATGTAGATGTCCGAATCCGTGAAGTGCGGCCCTCGAACGCTGTTTCTTCCCGAATCTCCAAACTGACAGTTCGCCACGGAGTCTCCACCGGTACAGGCTCCTGTCGATGGGTCTACGACCGACGCGAATGCGTCGGGATTGATCCACTGCCGCGTACCAGCTACGGTGATGCCGCTGACAGTTGACTTATTGTAGAGCGGCACCCCAGGAATACGGCGTGCAAACTGCGGACCGCTAGATTGGAAGACACCGTGTCCATTCGCAGTGTAGGGCTGGCTGAGAATCGTAAATGGCAGCCCCGTGTGGAAGAAGGCTGTTTGCGAGAAGGACCAGCCACCAAGCACCTGGCGCAGGAGCTCATGATTCGAGTGGAAAGGTATCTGGTAAAGGCCGAAGGCAGAGATGTTGTGGCGCACGTCGTAATCGCAGCTTCCATAGCTGCGGCTCAGCTCGCCGGGAAGAGGCGAAAGAATTCCCAGGCTCGAAAACGACAACAGGCCACCATTCGAGACTTCGTCTAGGCAATGGCTCAGGGTGTAGTTGCCGCGCAGAGTGAGCCCAGCTATTTGCTGCGTATAGCTGGTCTGCAGCCCGGCGTAGCTGCTGTTCGCATCTGTCCGGAACTCGTTCACACTGCCGAAGCGTTGATCGAGTGGACGGCCATAGGAATAGGGTGCGAAGCAGCCGGCGCAGACGTTCTGGTAGCCATTTAGCTCCACCTGATATGGCTCGTGAAGTCCGCGGGTGCCGACGAAGTCCACACGCACTGCGCCTTTGCCGCCGACCTGCTGCTCCACTCCGGCGCTGTACTGGTAGTACACAGGAGTCTTCAGGGTGCCCGTCGGAAAGGTATTCAGCCCGACCGCCAGCGGGCACACAGCATCCCCTGAAGCGATGCCGGTACACGGCGGAGCGCCGGCGCTGAAGCTTGATTGCAGGGCCTTGTTGGCGGAGGCTAGAGCATCGACGGCGCTGCCGGGAACTCCTGGGAAGATAGCCACGCCACCAACCTGTCCACCCAGGCCTCCCACGAAGCTCGGAGCATAGGGCGCGTTCGTTGAAGCCAGGTCGGCGATCTGTGCGGGGATGATGTCGCTGAACACGCCGAAGCCCGCGTGAACGGCAGTATGAGGTTGAAGCTGATAGGCGACGGACACACGAGGTTGATAGATAAACAGCGGTGTGGCAGGAAAGAGATTATGAACGCCCGTAAGGATGGCCTGATTAAGCGGTTGGACGTTACTGTGCTGCATGTCGAGAAAGGAACCTGTAGGCCGGGCGAAAAGAGCCTGATCGTTGACGACGTTTGTATTCCACGTTACGCGCATTCCAGCAGTCAGTGTGACCCTAGCTGACGGCTTGTAGCTGTCCATCGCATAGAACTCGAAGTTGCCATTCGCGACGCGCTCTCGGGTTCGCACCGGGAAGCTCTGAGTCGCTGTATAGGCGGCTCCATACGTGAACTGAGCGAGATCGTTGACTGTGACGAGCGGTACAGTCCCTTGCCCCAGATCATAGTTGCTCACATCAACACGGCGGGTGTTGACTCCAAACTTCAGCGTATGGCGATGTAGCGTCCAGATGAGGTTGTCATTCACTTGCCACTGCGTGACCTTGCGGCCCTGCGGATACGTTTGGTCATTGCCGCCAATGGTAGTGAAAGGCAGGCTGGAGCTTCCGGCCGCGAGAACAATCGGGAACTGCTGCTGCACGGAAGCGAAGTTGTTCGGCTCGAAGATGCTCGCATACCAGCTTGCGCCAGGATTGATCTGGTTCACGAGGTTTGGCGTGAAGAGGTGCGTGTATCCCAGTACAAGCGTGCGCTGCGGCTGGGGAGAGAAGGCATTGAAGATCGGGCTAATCGGATCGGTGTACGCCGCCTGCAGCCCGGTATCCTGCTGAAACCGATACCAGACACTGTTCTTCTCGTTGATTGTCTGATCGATCTTCAGCACGATCAGATCTTCGCTATCCTTGTTGTTTAAGGACGCCTGTCGCTGATTCGCGCAGCCGCTCCCGTTCAGTAGAGTTCCAGCAGCAGGTTCAGGCAAAAATGTCCCATTCTCGTCAAGAGGGCACGTGCTCACCGGTACCGGCGTTCCACTCGTATTGGAGTAGAGCGCAAACATAGAACGATAGAGTGGAATTTCTGCTGGCTGCGCAGGCAGGGTGACTCCCGTGATCGGGTCCACTCCACCCAGCCCAAGCTGCTGCAACACGTATTGCTGGTACGCAGGTGACGGAGCCGTGACCTGCGACACGAGAGGCAGCGCAATGCGAATCCCTTCATAGTGAGCGAAGAAGAAAAGGTTCTGCGGCAGGATGGGACCGCCAACGCTCACGCCAAACTCATTCACCGTGGACCGAGGCTTCTTGGCAATGTTTCCGGGAGAATCGTTCGCGTGCAGGAAATAGTTCTGGGCATTCAGCAGCGAGCCATTCCACACCTCATACACATCGCCGTGGAAGCGGCTTCCTCCCGATTTGGTGAAGTAGTTGACCTGCGCTGCGCCGTAGCGCCCCTGGTCGACGGCATAAGAATTCGTGTTGACTGTGGCTTCCTGCACTGCGTCGAGGCCTATGACAAGGTTGGTGGACAAACCGATGTTCAGTCCCAGCCACGGATCGTTAGTGTCATAGCCATCGAGAATGTACCCATTCGAAGTCGCAGGTAGTCCGTTGAACTCGACGTTTCCATAGCCGCCGGCCGCCTTGGCATCATTCGACGATCCTGCCGTGTTCATCAGGGCTCCCTGCGCGAACTGAGCAATGAAGGTGAGGTCTTGCCCTGGATTTGGAAGGCTCTTGATCGTCTTCGCTTCGAGCGTCGTCGTCGTGTTCGGATTGTCCAGACTGAGGAGGCCCTGTTGCGCGGTCACTTCGACAGTTTGCGAGGCGGAACTCACAGAAAGTGTGAAGTTCACCGTAACGGTGCGCCCCACCCCGACCGGCGTCGCCTCCGAAGACGCGATGCCAAATCCGGTAGCGGTCACCTTGATCTGATATGTCGCCGGATTGATCTGGGACAGCAGGTAGTGTCCACTTGCGTCAGTTTCGCCGGTGCGGACTGTCTTTGTATTTACGTCAGTTGCTGTCACCGTAGCGCGCGGGATCAGGGCACCGCTGTTGTCGGTGACGGTCCCGGCCAGGGCGCTCGAAGTGCCGCTTTGCGCACCGGCGCCAGCGAGCGGAAGGAACCAAAGGAGTGCCAACAGAGCGAGTATTTTGATTACTGAGCGCATATTTAGGTATACCTAAGCCTTCTTTAGGATAACCTAAAACAGAGATTTGAGAGCGGACGGTCAGGCCTTGAAAAAGACGAAGCGAACTCATTGGGATCGCAATACGGAATCTGTCGACGATTATCTGAAGGCTATCCACTCCATCGGCGGGGACGAGCGCAGACGAGTGGGCGGCTCGGAATTGGCCGCGCGCCTTGATGTTTCGCCGGCGTCCGTCACGAATATGCTCCAGAAGCTCGCAAGCGAGCCAAAATCGTTGGTGGACTATAAACGAGGCGAAGGCGTGAAGCTGTCGAGTGCCGGGCGAAGACGCGCCCTGGAGATTGTGAGGCATCATCGGTTGGTCGAAACGTTTCTCTTTCAAGTCCTCGATTACCCCATTAATGAGCTGCACGATGAAGCCGAGCGGCTGGAGCACTTCATCTCGGAATCGTTCGAGGAGCGGATTGCGGCGAAGCTGGGGTATCCGACTTCCGACCCTCATGGCCATTGCATCCCAGCCTTGGATGGAACGATGCCACCCGCTCACGGCGTGACCTGCAGGTGCGGTCTCTGATGTTTGCGTAAAGTAAGCGTCACTCACGGCAGGCGCGTTTTGCGGGACCCGGCGAAGATTACAGTGAGAAAACACGCCGGCATCAACGATGTTGTCGTCTCATCCCGATCAAAAGGCCTGCGCTCATACCGACGGACTGCTGATGACCGGCCATGAAGTTGTAGTCGTAAGCCGGTTCCAGATACCAACCAAAACGGTGTTTGCCGGTGGGCCAGAACATGAAGTCTCCGGCGACCTCACCCGAGATTGAGTTGGATGTTGTTCCATGCTTGCCGAAGGTAGACCCACTCTGGCCCGACTCCCAGCATGAACTCGGCTTTCGAAGATAGCGTCCAAGGCTTCTTGAACAGAAGATCTGTATCCCATTCGGTGGAGTTCCGCGTGAAGAAGGGCGAAGTGCCAGCCTCGATTTCCAGCCAATTTTCGATAGGAGTAGTTTCTGCCGCGAGATTAGGGGCGAAGCTCGCCGCGCCGCCTGTGGTGGTCCAACTCGTAGCAGCGCCTAGCTCAAGGATGACGCTCGGATCATCATCAAGCGGAGGTGCTCTGTGTCCTACTGCTTGACCGTATGAGGTTGACGCCAGCGAAAATGCCAGTAAAAAGGTGAGCGTACTCATGCAATGAGGCTAAAGTCTATAGTGGCTATAGGGTCAATATGAGCATAACCTTCCGCATCGGCGATCTAGCGAAGAAGGCAGGCGTCAAAGTCGTCACCATCCGCTATTACGAACAGGCCGGGTTGCTGCCCGTATGCGAACGAACAGTCGGTAACTATCGCGTCTACGCCCAGGAGCACCTGCAACGCTTGAACTTCGTACGGCGATGTCGCGAACTTGGGTTCTCCCTGGAGCAAATCAGGGACCTACTACTATTGTCTGCATCCCAGTCGCCCACCTGTGCCGATGTCTGCAATGTCGCTGCAGATCACCTCAAAGAAGTGGAGTCGAAAATCGCCGATCTGAAGCGCCTGGCTTCCGAGCTTCGCCGTATCGGTTCCTCATGTAACGGAAAACAGTCGAGCGCGGAATGCAGGCTCATTGCCTCTCTCACAAATGCCTGAGCGAATTGTTCGACCGCCTCAGATAGGCCCAGCAGTGATTGCTGCCGATAGTTAGGCTTGTGTCTACCAATCCTGCCGGCGCCAGATTTCGACAGATGTGAACAGGCCAACGCACCATTGGCAAACTCAGACCACTCGCCGTGCAGCTTTAAAGCGAAGCTCTTCCACATTGAGTTCTCCGATCTCCGTATCTCGGAAGAAGACTCTATAAAACCCCGGTGTGATCAGCTCGAATCCCAACTCTTCGAACCGGAATACCTCGCTGACAAACACTCGGTTTTTGTGCCAGCTGACGTCGCCGCTATTGTTCACCCGCCGTAGCAGGAGTCCCTTCGGGTAGTTGAACTCCGGTAACTTGCGCGGCAGTCGGATGGAGCTCGGGTGGTAGAGACTGGCTGGGACCTGGTTGTTCAGGCCCTCATGTGGGCGCTCGTTATTGAACACGTAGCGGAAGTTATCGAAGCGGCTTCGCTGTGCACGAAGGGATGACGCAGGCGGTTTCGTCGCGTCCTCCTTCAGCGTGCGATGCATCCGCTCATGGCGGCCATTTTGTTGCGGTCGGCCCGCTTGAATGCGCTCATGCACGATCCCGAGCTTCATCCAGCCGAGTGAGAGCTTCGACAGCCCCAGTAGCCCCGTGCCCGCAAACGGCGCGCCGTTGTCGGTCCTGATCCGTGCTGGCATCCCGTACTCCCGCATGGCTGCCTCGCAGATCGCCCGAACTTGGCTGAGGTCCATTCGCGAGACAATCTGGCAACGAATCAAGTAACGGCTATACGCGTCGGTGATGGTGAATGGATCACAGCGCTTGCCGTCGCCGGTGGCGAAGTAACCCTTGAAATCCATGCACCATAGCTGATTCGGACCCGCGACCAGAGAGAACGGCTCTGAGCATGGCGTGGTACGTTTTCTTTTCTTCTGCGGACTGGTCAAGCCTGCACGACTCAGGATGTTGCCGAACGTACTAGCTGCAGGCCACATCACGTCAGGCTGTAGCATTTCCAACCTTGCTTTGAGCTTTCGTGCGCCCCAGGACGGATGCTTGGCCCGAAGCACGAGGATGGCGTTCTCAATCGGCTCGACCGTCGCGTGGGAACAACTATGTGGGCGGCGGCTGCGATCCACAAGTCCTTCCGGCCCCGTCTCGTTGTAGCGATTGATCCAGCGGTAGGCCGTTGGACGCGAGATCCCGTACGCGCGACACAGGTCCGCTACCGACATCTCTTCCTTCTGATAACTCGACAAAAACTGCAAACGTTGATCCATGATCCGACTCTCTTTCCAGGGCATACAACATCGTCGTGTGTGCCAAATGCCGAGTATCCGTAGCCGTCGCGCTTCGCTGTAAACCATGTCTCCGGTCTGTTTTGTAACGCAAGTGCTAAGTACGCTCACTCTCAGCCCCCCGGTTTCTGCGAGGGTGCTGGCGAGGGTGCCGAAATTCTGAAACTGCATTTTCCCCAGTGTTTTTGAATGCCTAAGGGTACTGTCGTTAGCCATCAACGCCCATGAAATCTTTTAGATACAATCAGTTAGCGTAACTGTTACGGCACAGCTACTGCTCGGCCAATTGGTATCGAGAAACGCGCCAGAGGGATCATACTGAAGAACGCAGCCTGATGAGCCAATATGCCGCTTCTGAAGACAATCGTGGCCTGAAGGTCACGCGGAATGAAAAAGTGTTGTTTTTTACAACTATTTCATTCCGAACGCATTCGTGTGGGCGGATTCCGGCATACTAAACACCCCCATGCCGGAAATATATCCCTCGTCTTACGATTCCCGTTGTCGATTTCCTTCACCTAGCGACCAAGAAAGGTTCGTTTCCATTGAGTCGGCGCACTCGTGGCCTATGGAGGCAACGATCCGTAACGCTGTTCAAATTCTGTCCGAACATGATCTCGCTCTGCCGGAGCTGGATAGTCTTGCGGCAATCGTTCGGTCTGCCCTGGCCGCCCAAACTCTCTTCTTTGCCGCGGCCCTTCGCCATCCGGGCAGAGTCGAGCTTTACCAATTCTTTGAGTCGTTTGTGCTGAGCTGCGTGACCTTTACTAAAGAAACGGAGGATGTATGAGCCTCCCGACTCAACGGCTGACCATCACCCCAACCGAGTACAGTTTGCTCAAGTCGGGCTTGGACGTCCTGGCCAATGGTCTCGCCAGCGCGAATGACGGACATTTCCCACATCGGCATCCATGGCACCTCATCGACCGGGTCGCCTCCGACGTATATCGGGGCCGGGCCTACGACGACGAGATGGCGGCGCGCATCATTAGCGTGCGCGGGAAACTCTGGGATCTGATTCAGTCACGCAAGGTTCGCATCAACGCGTTCGAGCTCACGGTCCTGGCTCTCGCCTTGAGACTGTCCAAGGCTCGGAACCTCGTCGATGCCGCCCAGTCGATTTCGATGGAAATCAGGCTTCTCCAGTTCAAGATCGAGCTGTACCGCAAACGTGCCAAGCGTGCAGCCATCTCAAAGATTGGGAGAGTTGCCTATCAATCAGCCGCACAACGCTGGCGGCGGTTTGTAGCTTGGCTGCGATACAACACTCTATATCTCAGGATTCCGAAACGCGGGGAGGCGTGGCGCGCCACCCTCTGGCGGGAACAACGTCTACAAATCACCGAACTGATCAACAAAGTCCTAACCGAGCGATTCTTCGAGGTTCCGAGCGAGGCAGCAATGGCAAAGGTCGTCACCCTTATCACCTGCAGTTTGCGCCGCTGTCGCCATTCAGTAGGGCTGAGGGAACTTTTGCGGTGTCCTCAGGAGTACACCGACTTTCTTTTTGGTTTTGTAGAGAAGCGAGTGGAATTGAAGCGGCTACCAGGGGCTCCCGTACCGGAGTGGCAAGCCATCTCTGACCGCGCAGACAAGTTCCGGGAACTCCAGAGTAAGAGCTGCGGAAAAGATTCGACTCCTTTCGACGTGGGGTCCGATAAGATCATCGCAACAGAGCCGGAGCGGCTGGTATCTGCGCCGCCGAAGATAAAAACGCCGCGTCCATTCACCCGCAACCGCCAACCTTTGACTGCTGAGACGCTCATTGATGCGATGGGGATCTGGCTTTACCAGGAGGTGACGACGAAGTTTAATCTCACACGAGAAGTTTGCGAACAGGCCCAGCACCAGATTACCCGTCACCTCCTCGATCAATATCGGACAAAAACTGCGGCTACATCTTTTAATGGCGTGGTTCAGGAGCTACGTCCGGCGGATTCCTTCGCGGACATCCCAACCATTATTAATATCTATGTCCGATGGATGCTGGAAATTCTGTTAGCTCTGCGCCAGGAACCAGCGTGGATATATCAGGCCATTAGAGCCATCGGTCGTCGAGCCATGCAACTTGCAGAAAAGGCGCGCTACGATGAATGGACCGCCACATTAGCCAACAGGAGCCAACTTGATTCACTCGGTGCTTGATCTGTTTATCCTGTCCCTCCTCGATCGTGGGCTCGAAACGCCATACGATCTTCAGCGTCAGGGAGGACTCTCTCTGGGCTCTACGGTTCCGGCTTTACGGAGACTGGCCGCAGTGGGACTCATCAGGAAGAGGGCAGGTACTGGAGCCAGTAAGCGCCCCCGCCACAGCTTTCAGCTCTCCGCCGCGGGCCGAGCCCGGGCACGAAACGGTTGGAAGGCGTACCTGAAGGCCCCTAATCAGATGGACCTTGATGCAGTTCTCAGGGTGGCTGATATGGCTCAGTACTACAACGCCCGGACAGCGGATATGGTCGAGTTCTTTGAGGCTGTCGTTTTAGAACGAAGGGTGCCCGGAAGATTAAGCATCTTGGACTCGGACGGGAAGAGCAGTTCGCTCGGACATATGCCGACACTAAGGGCTTGGAATGCGGCTCGACTGAAGGCAGAAGCGAAGTTCCTAGCAGCGTTGGCCAAATCCGTTATGTCGACCTCAGCCTCGCGGTCAAAACGCTAGTTGATGCAACGAACCTGATGCGCACTGGAGTAGCCCGCAAGGCTTCCACAGCCTTTTGAGACGTGTGTGTGAGTCATCTACAGGTGACGTCCCACTAACCGACCTCCGGGCCCATTTTCCCGCCGGCTGAGAAATAGGCCTCGATAGAAAAGATTGGCCTTCTCCTGAAATGGAATTTTTGTATGAGGGCGATTGACCTCCCTATACTAAACACCCCCGAACGATGATCCGTCTGTCCGCGCATCCGGTCATTTCAACATGAGCTTTGATCTGCCGACACTCTGGTAGATCAGCGCGGATGGCCATGGTCAAGAGAACTAAACTTTTGGAGAAAACATGAACGAGACAAGCGCTAGCTTTTTGAATGCCGAGCAAGCCGCTCAATTCCTGGGCGGATTGAACTCGCGGACAGTTACAAGGTGGTCCCGCGAGGGATACTTGCCTGCCTATCCACTCGGTGAGGGTAAGAGAAGAATCTGGAGATATCTCAGAGAAGATCTGGCTGCGTGGATGTTGGGACGTCGACATGGGGGCTCTGATGCATCCTGAACCCAACCGCACGGGAATGTACACTCGCCCTAGCCACCGATGCTCCGATCGAGGACTATCTCAATGATCGGAAGCAGACGTTTTCAAAATGGAAGCCTAACTTTAGTGAAGAACTTGACCAAGCCGGACACCTGGTTCCTTCGTTTCTACGAGGAAGTGGGGGACAAGCGTGTCTATCGCAGAAAGCGAATCGGCACAGTGCGGGACTTCCCGCATCGCCGAGACGCAGAAAAGGCCGCTTTGGTCCTTCGCGGAAACATCAACAACGATGTCGGTTCCCCGGAGACGGTGAACGACCTCCTAGCCCATTACCAGAAGTACGAGCTTACGCCGGCTCGCAAGGCGTTTGCCTCGATTGAAAATCACCTGACCCTGTCGAAGTGCTACATCACACCTCGCTGGGGAACGTACAAACTTGGTGCTGTGCGAACCGTTCAGGTTGAAGAATGGCTTGACTCGTTACCGCTCGCTCCGGCGTCCAAGACAAAGATCAAAAGCGTTTTCTCTGTCTTGTTCAGCCATGCGATACGTCACGAGTGGGTCTCTCTAAACCCGATTAGTAAAGTTCGAACTTCATCCAAGAGCCTGCGCGAAAAGGATGTCCTCACTCCAAGGGAGTTTCAAGCCCTGTTAGTAGAACTATCGGTGAGGGAAGTGGCGATGGTTTTACTGATTGGAAGCACTGGCGTACGCCGGTCCGAACTGATGGCTTTGGTTTGGACCGATATCAACGTTGAGACAATGGAGGTGAGCATTACAAAATCGTGCGTGCGCAACAGGCTCGGCGACGCGAAGACGGAATGCTCGCGCCGACCTGTTCCTCTTCATCCCCTCGTCCTGGAATCTCTGCTCGACTGGAAGCGCCAATCGCTCTACAAAAACGATGGCGATTTCCTGTTCCCGTCCATCAGGCTGAATGGAACCAAACCACTCAGTCCCGATAGCCTGCTGAAGAAGACCATTCGTCCCGCGCTTGTCCGCGCCGGTATCGAAGGAAAAATCATCGGCTGGCATAACTTCCGCCACACTCTGGGGACGTTGCTTCGGGCACTTGGAACGGACATCAAAGTCGCGCAGGATCTACTGCGTCATGCGAACAGCCGGACCACGCTCGATATCTACACTCACGCCGTCTCGCAGCAGAAGCGAGATGCCAACACGAAGGTGGTTGAGCTTCTCCTGCCCGGGCGGGTATTAAAGGCTCAGCACCTTTCAGCACCTTCGCCCCTCTAAAAAGAAGAGGTCTGGGTGTGGAAGTGGTTCATCTTGATGGGGTTGTTGGTGGACCTGATCGGGATCGAACCGATGACCTCTTCCATGCCATGGAAGCGCGCTCCCAGCTGCGCCACAGGCCCACTCTTAGGAAGGACTCTCTCTATTCTGGAGGACTGGAGGCCATTCGTCAATGTTACGGGAACTTATCCGGTATCTTCCGGTGTCTAAAGCTAATAGAGTGAGCGAGCACTCGGCCGCCGGCGGCGCAGTTTCTAACAATTTTGGAGCGTCGCACGCTCAATAAGTTGCATAGCAATTCATCAAGTCGTAATGTAAAGGACACCCGATATGCAGGCGGGCACGATAGTGGGCAATCTAGCCAGCGCGATAGGCATCACGACCGAAGATGCTGCTCTTGTGGCTGACCTCAAAGCTGGCTCTGAGGAGGCGTTTGCTGTCCTGATCGCGCAATATCATCAGCCCCTCTATTCGCTGATTGCGCGCAGTCTGAACGACCCCGCCGACGCAGCCGACATCACACAGGAAGTCTTCATCAAGGTCTTTCGCAGCATCCGCGGCTTCCATGGCGAGGCCAGCCTGCGCACCTGGCTCTACCGCATCGCACTTCGCGAGGCCTCCAACCAGAGACGCTGGTGGTCGCGCCACAAAAAGCAGGAGATCACGATCGACTCACCGTATGAGTCCGCCTCCGACGACGAAAGCAACGGCCTCTGCCTCAGTGCAACCCTGGCCGACCACTCCGATTCGCCCTTCGACCACGCCGCTCAGTCCGAAATCCGCGAGCGCATCGAAGGCGCTCTCCGCCAGCTTCCCGAGGCCTTCCGCACCGTCGTCATCCTTCGAGAGATCGAGGGCTTCTCCTACGAAGAGATCTCCGAAATCTTGAACGTGAACCTCGGCACCATCAAGTCCAGACTTACTCGAGGCCGCTCGGCTCTGCGTACGCTGCTCAATACCGAAAGTGTTATCGCCTCCACAAACTCTGCGGCGTATCCTCTCGCAGAGACATCAAAACGGACGGTGACGCTATGAGCCCTCAAGTCTGCCAGAATTACCAATCTTCTTTCTCAGCCTATCTCGACGGCGCCGTCAGCGGGCGGCAGATGCAGCAGATCGCTCAGCATCTTGAGACATGCTCCGGCTGTTCGCAAGAGTTTGCCGCCCTGCGCGCCATGCAGCGGTCGCTCTCCACTCTCGGTCCGGCAAAAGCCCCTCCCGATCTTGGCCTCAAGCTCCGCCTCGCCATCTCGCACGAGCAGGCCCGAAGAGAATCGAGCTGGCGCGACGCCTTGAGCCTGAAATGGGAGAATGCCATCCGTCCGATGCTGTTGCAGGTCTCCGCAGGCTTCGCCGGGGCAGTCATTTTCATTGGAGGCATTGGACTTCTCCTTGGAATGGTCGCCGTACCCGAGCCCGTGATGGCAAACGACGAACCCTTGGGCGCCATGACCTCCCCGCACTACCTCTATTCCATCGTAAGTCCGGGCGCCATCGTCACCGACCACGATTCACTCATCGTCGTCGAAGCCTATGTAAACGCTCAGGGTCGCGTCTACGACTACAACATCGTCTCCGGTCCGGAAGATTCAGCGGTTAATAGCCAGGTCGTTGATCAGCTTCTGATGAGCGTCTTTGAGCCCGCCAGCGTCTTTGGCGCTCCCGTCCGCGGCCGCGTCGTCCTCACCTTCTCGGGAATCTCAGTCCACGGGTAGGCTGGGCAGGTTGCCACTGCGCCCTCCGCTCCCTTAAACTTCATGGGAGCGTCGAATCCCTATCGTGTCTTTTCTACCTAAGTCGTCTACCGACCGGCCCGCAACGCTTTTTCTGTGTCTCGCCGCTTCGCTTCTCAGCGCATGGGCCGTTCCCGGGAACGCGCAACAGCCAAGCTCCTCGAGCAGCAGCAGCTCTTCCGACAACCCATCGAGAGATGCAATAAAACCCGGGCCTCGTATTGCGCAGCCGGAGGCTGGTGGCTCGGCCCTCACGCTTGAAACCAGCGAGCCCCTCTTCTACATCGCAGTAGCCCTGAATACCTGCGGCTACGACGCCGATCTTGCCGCCTCCAGCCCCGTCCGCCAAAAAATCCGTGAAGAAATCAACACCGAAGTTGCCGCCTCTGCCGCAGCCCGTACCAGCCGCGACGCCCTCTGCACCTACGTCCGCGAACACACTCTGGCCGACGGTAGTCTCAACCTCGCACAATACATCTCGTTGGCCCTCTACCTCTCCCCGCCACCGGAGCTGACCCCGGTCGCCGACGAGACCGAGCTACCGCCCGACTCCACCCAGGTCGTCAACATTCTCCCCCTCCTCCGGACCTTCGCCGACGATATTCACCTCAACGCCATCTGGGTCGAACATCGTCCTGAATACGAAGACCTCACCGCCCGCGTGCACGGTCCTCTCACGAAGATGATTCTCAACACCAACATCTATCTCCGGCTGCCCGTTAGTAGCTACGACGGCCGCCGCTTCCTCGTCCTGCTCGAGCCCATGCTCGCTCCGTCCGCGACCAACGCCCGCATCTATTCCAACGATTACATCGTCGTCGCCTCCCCCGCCGCAAATCCTCTTGGCGCTGTCCACATGGACGATATCCGCCATATCTATCTCCACTACGAGATTGAGCCCCTCGTCTACGCGCGCGCCCAGGCCATGGAGCGCCTCCAACCCCTCCTCAAAACAGTCCAGAGCGCGCCCCTCGACTACACCTACAAGACCGAGATCGTACCCCTCATCACCGAGTGCCTCATCAAGGCGATCGAGACCAAAACGATGGACGTGGGCATTGTCAAACCCCAGCGTCCGGGTCCTGAGGTGAAGGCGCGCGCCGATCTCGAACGGTACGACGCCGAAATGAGTGCCTACGACCACCAGGCCGAAGCCATCCGCCGCAAGGCCATCGACCTCGCCATGCGCCAGGGATGGGTGCTGGTCGATTACTTCTACGATGAGATCGGAAGGATGGAGAAGGACGGAACCAGCCTCAGGGAAGACATGGGCCAGATGGTCTACGGCATGGACGTGGACCACGAGCGCCACAAAGCCCAGCAGATCGCATTCCTGCCCGAAGGCAGCCACGACGTTTTGCGTCGAGCCACAACGCAGTTGACTGGCCTGCAGCTCGCCGAGCTGAAGATCTTCAAGGGTGATCTGGCCGGAGCCTCCGATATCGCCAACAAGGTTCTCGCCGACCCCAATGGTGATCACGCTGAGGCTCACTACGTTCTCGCTCGCGTCAACCTCATGCAGCGTCAGCCTGGAGCCGCCATCGGCGACTTCCAGGCGGTCCTCGACACCTCGAAGAACCCTCGCACCCTCGCCTGGTCACACATCTATCTCGGCCGTCTTTACGACATCATGCCCGACCGGGAAAAGGCCGTAGCGGAATATCAGGCCGCTCTCATCGTTCGCGACGCCCAGCCAGATACCAAAGCCGCCGCCGAACAAGGCATCAAAACACCCTTCGTCGCGCCCAAAGTCGAGCACCAAACCCCGGACGAATCCGATGACGCCCCTCTGGACCCTAGCGGTAAAGCCGAGAAAGACGCATATCGTCCGCCACCCCCACACTAAACAGCCATTCGGACACCGGCCGTCCATCCGGTAAAGTAAATCGCAGAGGGTTCGATGACGACGCGCCACAAAAAGGCCGGACAATCGGAAAAGAAGGAGACTCCTGCGCCTCTGTTCGGTCATCGCTTTCAGCGACCGGAGTTGCTGACCTGGGCCCTCACCCACCGTTCGCTCGCCTACGAGACCAACCCAGAGTCTCTCCCCGACCCCACCGCCGACAACGAGCAACTTGAGTTCGTAGGCGATGCTGTCCTCGGTCTCGTCGTTGCCGAATCGCTCTTCCGCCGCTTCTCAGGCTCCCGCGAGGGTGAACTCACGCGCCTCCGCTCCTCCCTCGTCAGCCGCCGCCACCTCGGCGAGGTCGCCGCCCGCATCGACCTCGGCTCTCTCCTTCGCCTTGGCCGCGGCGAAGAGCAGAGCGGTGGCCGTAGAAAGCCAGCTCTTCTCGCCAACGCCATTGAAGCCGTCATCGCTGCGCTCTACCTCGACGGCGGCCTCGACGCAGCCCGCACCTTCATCGAGAAATACATCATCGAACCTACCCTGCCTGATCTTCACCTCGCCATGCAGGGCGGCGACACCTTCAGCGGAGCCATCGGCGACCACAAATCTGCCCTGCAGGAGCACCTCCAGGCCACCGGCGCCGGTCAACCCCACTACGTCCTCACCGATCAGAGCGGCCCTGACCATCAAAAACGCTTTCGCGTCGAAGTTCGCATCGAAGACAAAAAAGGCGGCTCTCGCGCCCTCGCCGAATCCGAAGGAACCACCAAAAAGCAAGCCCAGCAAGACGCCGCGCGCCTCGCCTTCAAGCGCCTCCTTTCCGAAGCCAGTCTCAGCACCGCTGCAGCGGAGGTGGCCGAATGACCAACCCCGTCGCCGACATCAAGTCAGGCCAGATCCAGTCAGACCAGATACAGTTAGATCAGGTCCAGACGCGGCTCGAATCCGTGGAGTCCACCGCCATTGTGCTTGTAGACGAAAGCTTGGAAAACACCCCCCTGCAACACCATCCCTTACATCACGCCAAAGCCGGTGTCCTCACCGCGCTGCAATCTCTCCTCTACCTCATCGTCATCGCGATCTTCATCATCACCTTCTGCGCACAGCCCTTCCGCATCCCCTCCGAGTCGATGGAGTCCACCCTCCTCGTCGGCGACTTTCTCCTCGTCAACAAACAGGACGCCGCCCCGAACTCATCAGACGGCTCAGTCGGCCTCCTCCCCGCAGCCACCATCCATCGCGGCGACATCATCGTCTTCCATGACCCGGTCGACGCCACACTCCACCTCGTGAAGCGCGTCATCGGCCTTCCCGGCGACCACCTCCGTCTCCACAGTGGCCAGGTCTTCATCAACGGCCATCTTCTTGCCGAGCCTTACGCCATTTACCGCCCCAGCCCGCCCGACAACTTTCGGGACAACTTCCCCCGTCTCCAGAGTGCGGACCCAGAGATCGACTCCCGCTGGTGGATTCGCATGCGCGGCCTCATCGACAACGGCGAACTCATCATCCCCACCGGCAACTACTTCGTTATGGGAGACAACCGCAACGACAGCGAGGACAGCCGCTACTGGGGCTTCGTCCCTCGCGAAGCCATCGTCGGTAAACCCCTGCTCATCTACTTCTCCCTCCAGCAGCACGACACTGAAGACGCGGCCACCCTCACCCAGCAGGCCCTCGCCGAAGATCAGCGCCACAAGCACCCCAGCAAGATCGACTCCCTGGTCGACTTCGCCCGCTGGGGCCGCACCTTCCAGGTCGTCCGCTAACTTATTTCAACATTCTGAATGTCGCAGTGACGTGGCCGCACGGGTCAAGGATTAAGGCCCAACCGCGTCGACATCTCGCGGCGGCCAACTTTGGTTACGGTCAAAGCGCGGCTGTCGAGATCCTGGATCACCCATCGTCGTTTCAAGGCGGCGTTCAGGAACGCCGCGCCAAACGCCCCGCCGACATGCGGTCGACGTTCACTCCAGTCCACGCAGGCATACGCAAGACGACGCCGTTCATTCCGGGTCGCCTCGACGTCAATACCCAGAGCCTCAAACGCCTTCTCTCCGTGTGGGGTAATGCCGTAGGCATCGTCACTCGTTGAAGCAACCGACAGCCACCCCAGCGCCTTGAAGCGGTCGTGAAGTGCCACACCAAGGGCGCCCGCAATGTGATCGTAGCAAGTCCGCGCGGCACGCAGCCGACTTGGCGTCGTCGGCACAAATACCCCCCGCGATCCACTGGCGAGGACGCTCAATGCCTCCAGTGCGGCGGCGACATTGGCTCCGTCCAGACTGTAGTACCGATGCTTCCCCTGGGCGAACACCTTCACCAGCCGTTGCTCCTTAAGTCGCTGAAGATGCGCGCTCGCCGTAGACGCGCTGATGTCAGCCACAACTGACAACTCGGTGCTGGTGCGTGCGTGTCCGTCCACCAGGCAGTAGAGCATGCGAGCCCGCGCCGGTTCACCGATGGCCGCGGCAATGCGCGCAACATCTGTGTCGGCAGTATTGACATTCATACTTCGACAATAGACGAACTATTGATGTCAGACAACTGGCATACTGGACAACGTACACGACACAGCTCTTACCCGGGCCGGCAGCCGTTGCGGACAAAACGAGGTGCAATTTGCGAAAAGGTTGGATGACGTTTCTATTGCCGATGGTCGCAGTGGTCTTGGCGCCTGCGGGCCAACGAACGCAGGACCCTGCATATTCAAACAAGTGGAGCTACGAAGGGGCAAACGGGCCCGAACACTGGGGTGATCTGGATCCGGAGTACGCTGCCTGCAAGACCGGAAAGGAACAATCTCCCATCGACATTCGAAGTGCGAAGAAAACCGAACTCCCCATAATACGATTCGAATACAAAAGCGGTCCGCTCAGGATTATTAACAGCGGCCACACAATCCGTGTGAACTACTACGCACCGGGAAGCGGAAGCTTTCTGATTGTGGGAGACAAGCGCTATCAGCTAACGCAGTTTCACTTTCACCGTCCCAGCGAAGAGTACATTCACGGCAAGCCATACGACATGGTGGTCCATTTGATTCACGTAGCCAGCGACGGGAAGGTTGCTTCAGTTGCGGTTCTCGTGAAGGCGGGCAGCGCGAACGCTACCGTTCAGCAGATCTGGGAACATATGCCAAAGACCGAGGGCAACGAGCAGGAGATCGCAGGAGTTGAGGTCGATCCAGCCGACCTGCTACCCCGGGACACCTCCTATTACACGTACATGGGGTCGGGAACGGCTCCCCCCTGCGGCGAGGGCGTCATATGGTTTGTACTGAAGACTCCGTTGGACATGTCGGCCACGCAGATCAATGCATTCGCCAAACTTTATCCGCACAATGTCCGGCCCCCTCAGCCACTCAACGGACGCGTCGTGAACGAGAGTCAGTAACTCGAAAATCTTCGCTGATCGCACTGGGCTGGTCGCATTGGATACTCTCGCCCCGCGGGCAGCCCGCGAAATCCACTGGGCCGAGTAACCTGTCTTCTCGAACACTTACACCTGCCGAGTTGCCAGGAAGGGGGCTCAAAACCTTCCCCGGCCGGCCTGCATCCCCTCAAATCCTCCATCCGATCCCCCCATCAGCGATACACTAATACCTGCATCATTGGAGACCCGTCTTGACCGACACCGTAGCAACCGAAGCGACCGACCTCGAAAGCACCGAAAAAGATCGTAGCGAGACCCCGCTTGAGTCCCTCGCCTCCATCTGCACCGTCCTCGCCATCGGTCTCTTCGTCATGACCTTCATCTTCCAGAACTTCGAGATCCCTTCCGCCTCGATGGTCAAAACCCTCCTCATCGGCGACCACGTCCTCGTCGATCGCATCGCCCTCGCTCCACCCGCCAAGTGGGCCCCCTTCACCTACTATCGCGACATCCGCCGCGGCGACATCATCGTCTTCTTCAAACCAGGCGAACCTGATCTCTTCCTCGTCAAACGCACCATCGGCATCCCCGGCGACCGCATCCATCTCCGAAACGGCGTCATCTACCTCAACGGCGTCGCGCAGAACGAGCCCTACGCCGGCATGCCCGCCGATGACGACAACCCCCAGCACGCCTTCAACGCCTATCGCGACGACTTTCCCGCCGTCCCACCCGGCCCCTACGATCAGGTCACCGCAAGCTGGGCCTACGATCTCCCCAATCACATCGTCGACGGCGACCTCGTAGTCCCACCAGGCAAGGTCTTCGCCATGGGTGACAACCGCACCGAGAGCCTCGACGGCCGTTTCTGGGGCTTCGTCCCTCGCGAAAACATCGTAGGCCGACCTATGTTCGTCTACTGGTCCTTTGAAACCCCCGCCGACCAGATCAACAAGCAGAGCATCGGCGATCGCGTCGGCTTCATGGGCCACATCCTCCTCCACATCTTCGACGAGACACGTTGGAAGCGCACCTTCCATCTCATTAAATAAAGTTAGTCGTCAGTTGTCGTTGCAGTCCCCATGAGTGCGACCTCAAGCGACCGAAACTGCGCAGGACAATGAGAACGAATTCATGCAGGAAATGGATCCAACCTACGAGTATGGCGAAGCCGCGGACGCAGACGTTGCCCCGTCTCTCAGCTCCCACACTCTCCGCCGCCTTCTCAACCTGGCGGTCGTGGCGCTCATTCTCCTCCTCCTCGTCCTGCTCCCACCTCTCGTCAGTGTCAATCGCTACCAGAAGCGCATCGCAAACAGCATCAGCGTCAGCCTCGGCCGCCCCGTTCACCTCGACAAGGTCAGCCTGAATCTCCTCCCCCTCCCCGGCTTCACCCTTGAGAATTTCGTCGTCGACGAGGATCCCGCATTCGGCTCCGAGCCCGTCATTCGCGCCAACTCCGTCCGCGCCACCCTGCGAATCAGTTCTCTCTGGCGCCGGCGCATCGAGTTCTCCACGATCAGCTTCACTGACCCCAGTGTCAACCTCGTCCACACCGCGGCAGGAAAGTGGAATCTCGAAAGCATCCTCCTCCATGCCTCCCACGTTGAAGCCGCGCCCACCGCGCAGAAAAAAGCCGGTCCCGCTCCCCGCTTCCCCTACATCGAAGCCACCGGCGCCCGCCTCAATCTCAAGCTCGACCACGAAAAGACCCCCATCTCCCTCACCGATGCCGACTTCGCCCTCTGGCTCCCCGACCCGCAGCAGTGGCACCTCCGTATTCAAGGCCACCCCGCGCGCACCGACACCTTTGTCAGCGACACTGGCACCGTTCAGCTCGAAGGCACTCTCGGCCGCGCTCCTTCTCCCGGTCAGGTCCCCATCAACCTCCATGGCGAATGGCGCAACGCACCCCTCGGCCAGGCCAGCATCGTCCTTCTGGGCCGTGACGCCGGTCTCCGCGGCGACATGATCCTCTCGGCTAACGTCCAGGGAACCGTCAGCAACAGCGCCATACAAACCCGCCTTCAACTTACCAGCGCCCGCCGCGCAGACTTTGTGCCCGACCAGTCGCTCGACATCGATCTCCAATGCCTCGGCACCGCCACCGGCGATTTCCACAGCTTTCAGGACATCCACTGCAGCTGGCCTCCCGCCGGCTCCTCCGGCCCCCCGACCCTCGCCATCTCCGGCGCCATACCCGGACATCCGCGACCGCAACACCGCCTCCGTCGAGATCGGCACCCCCGGCCTTCCCGCCGCAACCCTCCTCGATTGGCTGCACGTCGCCAGCTCCCGCGTCCCCGCCGACATAATCGCCGCCGGGACTCTCACCGGCACCCTCTCCTATCATCCGGACGCAACCGGCTCAACCCCATGGCAGGGCGAGATGCGGATCGCCGACGCCAGCCTCATCAACCCCAGCGCCGGCGCAACGTCCTTGATCACCGGCGACGTCACCATCCAATCCGTCACACCGCCCCCTCCACCCGACCTCCATCACAACAAGCGCCCGGCGCCCCCAGTACTTCCCAGCGGATTCCTCCTCGCTCCCACCACTCTCGCCCTCGGCGGCAAAGAGCCAGCAACCCTCGAAGGCCGATGCGACACCACCGGCTACACCCTCCACCTTACCGGCATGGCCTCCCTCGCCCGCCTGCACGCCCTCGCTACCGCCCTTCCTCAACTTGGCGATGGCCTCGTCGAAGTACTGCCCACCAACCGCGCCGCCGGCCCCTTCCGCATCGACCTCACCGCCACCCGCCTCTGGGGAGCCACGCAAACCTGGACCGACAACACCGTCCACCCGGCTCCCTCCAAACCCAGACCTCGCCGTCACTCCTGACCTAACCACCATCCGCAACTCGTCACAAAAAACTTGCCTCCTGTGGCACGGCCACATAAACTCATGCGACGCCGATGTGGCATGAACACAGGAGACTCATTTGACTCTCTCGAAACTCGATCTACTCCAGGGAACCCTCGACCTCATGGTCCTGCAAACCCTCGCCACCATGGGCTCCCTCCACGGCTACGGCATCGCCCGCCGCATCGAAGAGGTCAGCGGCGATGAAATCCTCCTCAACCAGGGCACCATCTACGCCTCGCTCGTCCGCCTTCAGCAACGCGGATGGATCTCCGCCGAATGGGGCACCTCCGACAACAATCGCAAAGCAAAGTACTACGCGATCACCAAAGCAGGCCGTAAACAATGGGCGAAGGACACCGCTTACTGGAACCGCCTCTCCGCGGTCATGGGCCGCGTCCTCACCATGTCAGCCGAAGGAGACCTCTAATGGGAACCCTCCGCGAAGCCTTCCACCGCATCCTGTCCTTCTTTCATAAGCAGCAGCGCGACTCCGACCTCGACGCCGAACTCCAATCCCACATCGACCTCGCCGTAGAAGAAAACATCAACAAGGGCATGCCGCCGGAGGAAGCCCGCCGCCGCGCCCTCGTCCGCTTCGGCGGCGTCCAGCAGGCCCGCGAGCGGCAGCGTCAAGCCCGCGGCCTTCCCGCGCTCGATATTCTCCTCCAGGATCTCCGCTACACCGTCCGCACCCTCAATCGCAATCGCGTCTTCACCATTGTCTCCATCCTCATCCTCGCTCTCGGCATTGGAGCCAACGTCGCCGTTTTCAGCGTCGTCAACACCCTCCTCCTCCGCCCTTTGCCCTTCTATGATCCGCAACGCCTCGTCGTCATTGCACCGGAACGCAACAGCGGCGGCCTCTCCGGTGCAACCTACTCGGTCGACGCCTACGAAGATCTCCTCGCACAAAACCGTTCGTATGCTGACATCACCGGTTACTACGCGTTTTCCGCTCCCGACAACTCAAAGCTCACAGCGCAAGGCCAACCGAAGCCCGTCACCGGCATCTCCGTCGCAGCAAACTTCTTTCACGTCCTCGGCGTCGAGCCGGCGCTCGGACGCCCCTTTACCTCGCAGGATGCCGTCACAGGCAACCCCAGAGCCGCCATGTTGTCCTATCCGTTTTGGCAGCGCCAGTTCGGCGGCGACCGTTCCATCATTGGAAAGCCGATCACCCTCGACGGAACGCCCGTCACCGTAGTCGGCGTGCTTCCCGAATCCTTCGATTTCGGCAGTGTCTTCTCCCCGGGCGCAAAGGTCGATCTCTTTACCCCGCAATTCATGGACGACATCCGCATGCAGGGGAATACGCTGGCCCTCATCGCCCGCCTCAACCCCGGCGTCACAATCGCCCAGTCTCGGACGGAAGCCAGGGAGCTCTTTCCCAAACTCTACTGGAGCAGAAAGATTCCAGCCTCGAACAAGAACTACACCGCGTACCCCGTTGAGTTGAAGGAGTACGTCAGCGGCAAGCTCCGCCGTTCGCTCATCGTCCTCTGGTGCGCCGTCGGACTCATCCTCCTCATCGTCTGCGTCAACCTCTCCAACCTCCTCCTCGCCCGCGCCGCCGCACGCAGTAAGGAGTTCGCCCTCCGCGGAGCGCTCGGCGGAACGCGCGCCCGCCTCATACGCCAGCTCCTCACCGAAAGCCTTGTCCTGTCCGCCATCGGCGCAGCCCTCGGCCTCGGACTCGCCTACGCGCTCGTCTCTTATCTCGCCCACCAGGGCTCCATCGCCCTCCCGCTTCTCTCCAGCATTCGCATCGACGGCCGGGCCATCGCGTGGACCCTCCTTATCACCGTGGGCTCCGCCATCCTCTTCGGCCTGCTCCCCGGCATCAAAATGTCATCAGCCAACATTCAGGAAGCCCTTAAAGACTCCGGCCCCGGTATGAGCGACGGCCGCAAGCACGAGCGCCTGCGGTCCACCCTCGTCATCTCCGAAGTGGCCCTCGCCTGCGTCCTCATCGTCGGCGCAGGCCTCCTGCTGCGAAGCTTCCTCCACGTCCTCGACATCGACCTCGGCTTCCAGCCATCCACCGCCGCGGCCATCAGCATCGACTACGACTATGCCGCTAACGACAACGCCAAACTCGAGAAGCGCGACGCAAAATTTCAGGAGATCGTCCGCCGCATCAACGCCATTCCCGGCGTAGGGACCTCCGGAATCACCGACAACCTACCGCTCGAGCGCAACCGTGGATGGGGAGGCCCGCGCCTCAAGGGCAAGACCTATCGTCCCGGCGAAGTCAAAGGAGCCTTCGTCTACATCGTCTCTCCCGGCTACATCCCGGCAATGGGGATGCGCCTGCGCGGCCGCGACTTCACTTGGCAGGACGACATGAAAGGCGACAACACCGTCATCCTCAACCAGGCCACCGCCAACTACCTCCTGCCCGGCGAAGATCCCATCGGCCGCACCGTCCTCATAGGCAACATAGAGGCCCGCGTCATCGGCGTCGTCGCGGACGTCCACGAGAGCAACGTCGAAGGCAGGCCCGGCGGACAGATGTATCTCCCCATCATGCGTCCCGAGTGGGGACCTGAAGGAGCCAACCTCGTCGTCCGCACCAAGGTTCCGCCCGACCAGCTAGCCGGAACCGTTCTCCGCACCCTCCGCGACCTCAACCCCAACCAGCCCGCAACCGAGTTCCGTCCCGTCCAGCGAATCGTCGACCACGCCGTCTCCCCGCGCCGCTTCTTCGTCATCCTCGTCTCTGCCTTCGCTCTCCTCGGCCTCGTCCTCGCCGCGCTCGGCATCTACGGAGTCATCTCCTACTCAGTCACGCAGCGCACGCAGGAGATAGGCGTCCGCATGGCACTCGGCGCAACCCTCGCCCGGGTCCAACTCGATATCCTCCGTACCACCCTCATCCTCGCACTCATCGGCATCGCCATAGGAACCATAGCCTCCCTCGCCATCTCCCACCTCATCACGTCGCTCCTCTTCGGAACCACCCCCACCGACCCCGCGACCTTCGTCGCCATGATCCTGATCCTCGCCGTCATCGCTCTCCTCGCCGGATACATCCCGGCCCGCCGAGCCTCCCGCATCAACCCCATGGTCGCCCTCCGCAACAACTAAAACGACCACCACCCCGTCAGCCAAGCGCTCTTTCGCAAGCGGTCCGAAATGTCAGGCAATCTGGAAGCGGCTCATTCTATTGTCTTTACGGCCACAATCATTTTTCTTTTACGATTTTGGCCCAAAAAACACATGTCAAGTCCCAAATCCACTTAACTCCTTACAAGCCAACAACATCTGCGTGGCATTTTAGTTACACTCCAGCCGATATAATTCACATATAGATCGAAACCAAGCAAGCCCCGGCGAACGCTCGGGGCTAAGTTGTTGATAAAGGAGAATTTGGGCGCAACCCATTTGTTATGAATATTTTGCAAGCCAGACTTCCCTGTAAGTTATTGAATAGAAGTGGTTTACGCGCGGGCAATGGGGGGGTATCCCCGGGGGGGAGCCTAGTGCGCGATGATCTCTTTCGTATGCACCGACGACACCACCTCCGGCACACTGCCATCGTTGACCAGCACCTCAGCCGGAGTCCCCTCGAACACGATCCGCGTTGAAGCGCTCGAGCGACCGGGAATCCGCAACCGTTCGGTCGCAGTCAGTGTCCCGGACCGAACCGTAACCGGCACTTCTGCCACCGCATCACCATCGTTCTTCACCTCTACCGCCACCAGCCAGCCAGCGCCTTTATTCCCAATCTTGTCGAATGCTCTCGGAGTCACATTCGCAATGCTCAGATCCGGCAGACCCCGGTCCCGGTACACCCAGTCGTCGAAAAACCAGCCTAGCTCCCGCTTCCCAGTCCGCTCCAGAACCCGCTGAAACTCCTTCGGATCGCTGTCCAGCTTGTCTTCCCGGTAAAACTTCAGCGCCTGCTTCAGAGCGTCATCTCCCACGATCGACCGCAACATCCACAGCACCGCCGCCGCCTTGGTCCGGTAGTAGATCTCATCGCTGGCCCGAATCAGGCTCTGTCCCGTCTCAGCAGAGGAGGCTGAGCCAGCGTGCTGAGCAGGTGCCGGCTCGGCCAGCGCCAGGGTCTTCGCCTCCTGCTGCAAATGCTCGACCGTAACCTCGCGCCCCTGACCCTGCTCCATCCACAGCAGAGACATAAACTGCGCCACGCCCTCGTCCAGCCAAACATGGGACGAGCCGAACCACGCATGGGAGAGCGAATGAACCAGCGACGGAGCCAGGACATCGGGCGCCAACGCTCGCATCGGCGCCACCAGCAAGGCATCATCCTCGAACGGTTGCCCGTCATGGTCCAGGATGGTCAGCAACCTCAAAGGCCCCGTCCCGAGCCAATCGGTCAGCAGCGGCCGCGCCTTATCCGCCGCCGCCCCATAGTTGGGCAACGCGTCGTAATGGTCCGTAACAGCGGAAATCAGGCTATCGTCGGTCAGGGTGCCGG
This sequence comes from uncultured Acidobacteriaceae bacterium, assembly GCA_963791735.1. GTDB lineage: Bacteria > Acidobacteriota > Terriglobia > Terriglobales > Acidobacteriaceae > Edaphobacter. The sequence goes on from CAWBTR010000002.1 coordinate 42,991, forward strand.
CCCTGTCCGTCACAAACAGGCTCGGCGTACGAAACCCCAGGGGCCGCGCGGAAAATTCAGCCGTCGCCACGCCCGGCGACTCAGCCACGGGCAGACTCTGGTTTTCGCTCGTAGCCTTCAACTGCTCACGCCGCCCGCAGAAGAACGCCGCATCCGGCGCATCGCCGGCATATTCGACGGTCAGCCGTAGGTGAACCACCGCGGTAGCTTGTTGCAGCTTGGTCTGTCCGACACTCTGGAAGAGCTTTGCGCCATCGCCCAGAAACACCGGAGCCGCTGCGGTCGGATACCACAACACGTTCCCGAACCCACGAAGCGCGGTTCTATCCTGGCTGATCTGGTCCCAATCCGCACGCGTAGCCTGATCCAAAGGTGCTCCGATACGCTCCAGCCGCTCAGCCGACAGCGTCACCTCGCCCGAATAAAAGCTGGTCAGCTCAAGACTGGCTCCGGGCGGCAGCGGCTGCGGCAGCGTGATAACTGCCTCCGTCGCCTTGCCCGTATGATCCGCATCGGTATCGATGGTCTGTACGGTGAACTGCAACGGAGAGACTCGTGCGTCGCTTCGCATCCCAAAGCTTTCCCAAAGCAGAGAAGATGAGATCTGAAAGATAAGCCTCGCCAACGGCTCCTTACCGGAGTTCTTCACCGTAAATCCCGCATGAACGGCCAACTGCGACTGTGCCGGCGACAGATGAACGTCCAGATCGTAGGCCGTGAAGGTAAGCGAAGCGCGCTCCACATCCGTGACGGCAACAACACGTTGTTCAACCGAGGGCATCGGTGTCTTCTCGACCTGGTGAGAGTCCTGATCCCGGTTGAACAGGATCTTTCCGTGAGGTGCTGCTCCATCCGTAGCCGATGGCGTTGTCTGAGCCATCGCGACTGAACTCAGAACCAGAATCGTCGCCAATAGAGACAAGCGACGCACTGCAAACACGACTGCCATACTCTTCAAGATCCCAATCCCTTACGTTCTTTCGCAGTCTTTCGTGCGGGCGCCGGCGCTGCAGGTTGACTGCGCTGCCTCATCGCCTCATACATCACGATCGCTCCGGCAACCGACACGTTAAGTGACGAAACCTGCCCCGCCATCGGAATCCGCAGCAGGTGATCACAAGTCCTCTTCACCAGATCGTGCAGCCCCGCACCCTCCCGTCCAAGCACAAGAACACAATCCGTCTTGAAATCAAACTCGGTATAGTCCGGTGTCCCGCGCTCGTCCAGTCCAAGCACCCAGACATGCTTCTGTTTCATCTGCTCGAGTGCGCGAACCAGATTCGCGACGCGGGCAATGCGCACATGCTCCGAAGCTCCCGCCGAGGTCTTGGCCACCGTCGCAGTAACTGGAGCCGATCGCCGTTCGGGCAGAATGACACCATCGATGCCGGCTCCGTCGGCGGTCCGGAGCAGCGCTCCCAGATTGTGCGGATCTTCGACGCCGTCCAGAGCAAGAAAGAATCGGTGCTGTCGGGCCTCGCCGGGAAGCAGCAGGTCCTCGATCCCCAGGAACCTTCGCTCTCGAACCACTGCGAGCACGCCCTGATGAGCATCCGTCCTGGCAAGCCTGGTAAGTTGGTCTCTGGGTTCCAGCGACACGCGGATACCTGCCGTTCGGCAGAGCTCCATCAGCCGTTCGAGGCGATCGTCTCGGCGTTCCCGAGCGACGCTGACATGGTCAAGCTGCCGCGAACCCGAACGAATGGCCTCCTCGACCGGGTGGAGACCGTAAAGAACTTCCATCCTCCCAGTTTACTTTCTAAATGGAAAAATAGCCGTAAAGACGTAGAATGTTTATGGACTGAAAATCGGCTGGACAGGCGCGCCTTCAATACGGTGTTAAGGTAAAATCTTCATTTTTTTATGAATCATTCCATCAAAAAACGAGTCTTCTCCGGTCGAAAGAACGTCTCAAACGATGTGCATACCGGTTCCATCTCGCTCACAGCTGCGATAGCTGATCAAAACCAAAGCGAAAATGCAGCGATCGCCCACGGATTGAAGAAGCAAAATCCTGAACTGCTGGATCACCTGATCGAGCTGTATCAGCACCGGCTCTTGCGATATCTCCTCTTCCTCACAGGCAAGAGGGAGGTAGCTGAAGACCTTTTTCAGGAGACGTGGATGCGGGTTCTACTGCGAGGTGCGCAGTACAACGGCAAAGCACGCTTTGACACCTGGCTTTTCACCATCGCACGCAATCTGGTGATCGACCTGTCGCGAAAGCGTACGATGGCGAGCCTCGATGAGATGAGCGAGGGTGGAGAGGATGAGCGTCCGTTTGAGATCGCCATGTCCGGACCTTCTCCGCTCGAGCAGTTTCAATCGCGCGAAGACTGCGCCGAAGTAGGTGAGGTTTTGCTGAAACTCGAGCCGACCTACAGAGAGGTTCTGGTTCTTCGTTTCTATGAAGAGCTTTCTCTGGAAGAGATAGCTACAGTGACCAGGGCACCTCTATCGACAGTGAAGTCCAGACTCTATCGCGGATTGGCAGCCTTGAAGCCTCAGATGGAGCAGCTTCGTGCGCCACGCCCCTTTGCGGAGGTTGGGGTATGAGCGACGCCTTCAATAAGTCCATCTCGCAAGACCCTCGCTCGATTGCGCGAGCGAAGTTGAACGCTCAGACTGCGCCGGCCCGAGCGTCGGTGGTCAATCGTACGCATCGCGTGGTGCGGGAGCGGGCGAAGACGATGGCAGCGCGGCGGAGCCGGGTTCGCAGTCTATGGATCCCGTTGGCAGTCTGTTCGTCTCTTCTGGTCATCATCTGCACGGCGGTCTGGAGTGCGTTGGATGCTTACGATGTGACACCGAGTGGTGTGCCGGATGCGAGTAATCAGTTTCTAGTGTTGTGTTTGTGGTTTCTCCCGGTGTCGATGGCATTGTTGGCAGTGGTATTGTTTCAGCGTGCCCGTAAGCGTGAGGCTGCCCAATGAACAGGTTCTGGAACCAGGGATCGGATCGATCGCAGGACAACTCGACGGGGGGTGAAGATCAGCTGAGCATGATCCCGACCTGGTCGATTGTGCTGGCGATCATTGTGTTTGGGGCGTTCCAGTATTTGTTTCACGGTATTCTTCCTCACCACAAGCATGAGCTGCTGCCGATGCGGTTGCTGATGGGGTATTCGTGGGGGACGGCGTTTGCCAGCTATGTGCTGCTGGTGGGCTATGTCAGCCGCGACGTCCGGCGGCGCAGAATGCCGGCCGGGCTGTGGATGCTGATTGTCGTGGTGATGCCGGGTGGAATCGGAGCGGTGGTTTACTTCCTGTTGCGGCAGCCGATGCTCTCGCCTTGTCCGCATTGCAGCACTGAGCTTACGTCCAACATGCACTTCTGTCCGCAGTGCCAGTTCCAGCTGGCTCCGGTTTGCGGGCGGTGCTTCCGTGGAGTGCAGATTACGGATGTTTACTGCACGCAGTGCGGACACGATCTTGCCGAGGACCATGCTCCAGCGCGGTTGCGCGTATATAGTGACTAGTTGTGTCACTGACTGCACTCATCATCGATGACGAACCGTTGGCCCGGCAGGAGTTGCAGTATCTGCTGGAGCGAGCAGGCGGGGTCGAGGTTCTGGCGCAGGGAACCAATGGCATTGAGGCGGTTGAGCTGATCCGGACACATAAGCCGGACCTGGTGTTTCTGGATGTGCAGATGCCAGGTCTGGATGGGTTTGGTGTGCTGAAGAAGCTGCTGGACCGCAAGGTTCCGATTCCCCAGGTTGTGTTTGCAACTGCGTTCAACCAATATGCTGTTCGCGCGTTCGAGGTAAATGCGGTCGATTATCTGCTGAAACCGTTCGATCGGAAGCGGGTGCTGCAGACGATCGAGAAGGCTCAGTCGCGGCTGGCCGCTGCGGCGGAGCCGGCCGGTCGGGGACAAGAGACGGGGGCGAAGCTCGACGCTTTGTTGCGGCTGGTCGAAGAACAGGTACAGTCACCGAAGTCCAACTCGGGCAAGGTGATCGTGCGAGCCCAGAGCCGGTTGTTGCTGGTTGATCAGAGCGAGATTTGTTTTGCGTCGATTGAAGAAGGCACGATCAGCGTGGTGACCCGGTCGGGTGAAGGGCACTCGAACTGCCGGACGCTGGAGGAGCTGATGGATCAACTCAATCCTGAGACGTTCTGGCGGGCGCACCGCTCGTATGTGGTCAATATTCAGCACATACGGGAGGTGGTGCCATGGTTCAAGTCGACCTACAAACTTCGGATGGACGATACGCAGAAGACCGAGATCCCGGTAAGCCGCGCCCAGACCAAGCGGTTACGGGAGCTGTTCAATTTGTAGGGGGTACCCCCCTATTGCCCGCGCGTAAACCTTCTGTAATCAGTATTTTACGGCGTATCATGGTCTGCAAAATATTCATAACAAAGGGGTTACGTCCAAAATATTGTAAAGAAACGAGTTAGCCCCGGAGGGTATCCGGGGCTTGCTTGTTTTTGATCTATATATCCAGTATAGCGAATGGAGCATAACTAAAATGCCAAGCGTAAGTTGATGTTGGTCAATGGGTTAGGTGGTTTTTGGGCTTGACATGCGATTTCTGGGCTGAAAACGCGAAAAATAAATGAGGGTAGGAACAAAAACAATAAAATCAATTACTTCGACAGGTATAATTTTCTCCTATTGCATTCCCATAGAAGGTGTGAGTATATTCCTATGGTGAAGCAATAGGAGGCGTATGGGCGACAAGGCGGATGTCTGGCAGGGGACGCTGGCGCTGATGGTGTTGAAGACGCTGGAGGCGATGGGGCCGATGCATGGGTATGGGATTGCCCGGCGGATCGAGCAGACCAGCGGGGATGTGCTTTCGCTGAACTATGGCACGCTTTATCCGGCGCTGCTGAAGCTGGAGCAGGAGGGTTCGATTGCGGCGGAGTGGGGAGTTTCGGAGAACAATCGGCGGGCTAAGTTTTACCGGCTTACGAAAGACGGCGCACAGCAACTGAAGAGAGAGGCGAAAAGCTGGGGACAGACGACGGAGATTCTGGCGCGGTTTCTTTCGCCGAAGGAGGAAGGGGTATGAGACGACTTCGCGCATTGAGGAGGAGAGTGGCTGGGCTTTTTGGCAGTGCCCAGCGCGAGCGCGAGCTTACGGATGAGATCGATAGTCATTTGCAGATGAACATCGATGACAATCTTCGCGCGGGGATGACGCCACAGGAGGCGCGACGTCAGGCGATGTTGCAGCTGGGTGGAGTGGAGAAGACCAAGCAGACGTATCGCGAGAGGGGTACACTGCCGCTGGTGGAAGATGTGCTGGGCGATTTGCGGTTTGCGCTGCGGCAACTTGTGAAGCATCCGGGATTCGCAGCCACGGCGATCGTTGTGCTGGCTCTCGGGATCGGCGTGAGCGTGGCCATCTTCGGTTTTGTGGACGCGGCTTTGTTGGAGCCGCTTCCGTATGCAAGTCCCAGCCGGCTGATGTCGGTGAACGAAAGCAATGTTGAATCGCCACGCTGGCCGCTCTCCTATTCGGACTATCTTGATTGGCAGAGGCTGAACAAATCCTTCAGCTCGCTCGATGTGTATAGCGGAAGCGGCTATATCCTACGTACTTCTTCTGGCGCTGAGCCGGTGCAGGCCGAGCGAGTGAGCGGCACTTTCTTCCAAACCCTCGGTGTGCGTCCCATGCTCGGTCGCGATTTCTATTCCGACGAGAACAGGCCGGGCGGCCCGGACGTTTTGCTACTGAGTTACGGGGCCTGGCTCCATCGCTTTGGCGCACGAGGAGACGTGGTGGGCCAGACCGTGGACCTCGACGGCAGAGCTTTCACCATCATCGGCGTGCTGCCCCGCACGTTTTCCTTTGCGCCGGGCGGTAACGCGGAGTTTTGGGTTCCTCTCAACAGCTTCAGCACTCACGAGAAGATGCGAACCTTCTATAACTTTTGGGGAATCGGGAGACTGCGCGACGGCGTCAGCATCGATGCAGCGTTGGCCGAGATGACTGCCATCGCGAAGCAACTGCAGCGGCAGTATGGCATCACCGGACGCGAGCTGACCGCCAGCGTTATTCCATTGTCGGAGATATTCATCGGGGAAGTGCGGCCGATCCTGCTGACGCTGCTGGGCGGGGCTGGACTGTTGCTGTTGATCGCGTGCGTCAACGTAGCGAGCCTTGTGCTGGTGCGGTCGGAGAGCCGCAGGCGCGAGATTGCGGTTCGAGGCGCACTTGGCGCCACACGGTTGCGGCTGGTGCGCCAGTTTGTCACCGAAGGTCTGCTGCTTGCGCTGTTCGGCAGTTCGGCGGGCATTGTTGTTTCTGTCGGGATCATGAAGATTCTTGGCCGACTGGTTCCCAAGGATATGGCGGCGAAGATGCCGTTTCTGGGAGGCGTTGGCCTGAACGCGCATACGGGCATATTTGCCGCAGCAATCGCACTATTGGCTGCGTTGCTGTTGGCCGCTACGCCAACGTTGCGGCTCTCCTTCCAGAAAATCTGCGAAGGGTTAGCAGATGGGGACCGTGGTGCGGCTGGCCGGCTCTGGCGAAGGCTGGGAGCGAACCTGGTGGTTGTGGAACTCGCGATCGCGGTAGTGCTGCTGGCTGGTGCGGGACTATTGGGACAGAGTCTTTATCGATTGCTGCACGTGCCGTTGGGTTTTGATCCAAACCAGGTGGCAACCGTGCGAGTGATGGCTTCCGGCACCGCGTACAAGGATGGCGATGAGATGGTTGGGCTTTACCGGGAGATTGTGCGGCGAGTCTCGAGCCTGCCGGGCGTGGAATCGGCCGGTATGACGAGCATGCTCCCAGTGCAATGCAACTGTGCCATTGACAGGATTCAGTTCCCTGGTCGGCCGTACCACGGCGAGCATAATGACGTGGACGAGCGTCATGTAAGCGCGAAGTATCTGGCCACGCTCAAGACGGGACTGGTACGTGGACGGTTCTTCACCGAGGACGAGGATGCTTCCAGGCCTGGAGTTGTTGTGATCAACCAGGCGCTGGCGCGGAAGTATTTCCTGGGCGAAAACCCGATTGGTCAGAGAATCGCCAACGACGAGTCGGGGCGTCCGTCTGTTTGGGAGATTGTTGGCGTGGTCGATGACGTTCGCGAGGGACCGCTTGATGTAAACATCTGGCCTGCAGAGTATTTTCCGATTAACCAGACGCGGGATCAGTATTTCAGTCTTGCGGTACGGACACAGCAAGACGCGGGGTCGCTGCTGCCGGAACTGGTGAACACTTTGCATGGCATCGACCCGAACCTGGGCGTATCGGACGAGTCGACCATGAATGAAAGGATTGACACGACGCAGGCGGCGCTGCTGCACCGGTTTTCGGCGTGGCTGGTGGGCGGATTTGCGGTGATGGCGCTGGTATTGGGCGTCGTTGGATTGTACGGAGTGATTGCCTATTCGGTGAGCCAGAGGACGCGGGAGATTGGCGTGCGGATGGCGCTCGGGGCGCAGCGCGGGTCCGTGTATCGGATGATCTTTCGAGAGGCTGGGTGGCTGATAGGGATTGGCGTCGTGGTGGGGCTGGGATGTTCGGTGGTGGCTGGGATGTTGATGCGGAGGCTGCTGTTCGGTGTCCGCGCGTGGGATGCAACGACGCTGGTGGCAGTGGCGGTGGTGCTGGGAGCGTTTGCGCTAATGGCGAGTTATTTGCCGGCGAGAAGTGCGGCTTCGGTGAATCCGGTTGATGCGCTGCGGGCGGAGTAAGAGACTGTTACGAAACGACAGCCAGGGCGAATGGTAGTAGCCGAATGCTGGGTTCGACCTTTGGAGGATGTCTTCTCGCTCCTGTAGCGGGCGAGCCACGATGCTTAGATCACATTCTTGAGGACAAACCAGGCGAGAATCGCAGCGGCGAACCAATCTGAAACCATGGCGGTGTACTCTTTGGCGTTCTTGTTCTTTTGTGGAAGATGACCCAGCCCTGCAAATCCGTAGTACAAACTGCCCACGATTGCGGCAGGAATCACCCAATCTGGACGGAAGATGCTACAGATTCCAAGCGTGCCCATGGATAGATTTCCGAAACCGATCTCTCGAATGACCGGCAGTGCGCTCGGGTCATGGATTTCGAAGATTTCTTCTGCGGTAAAGCGAGGCTGAACGACCTGCCTGATGCCGGCGAGGAAGAGCCGAACTCCTACAGCCCAGAAGGTCCACCATCGGCCTATTAATACCAGGCTCGTCAGGGACTCATGGAACCGGAACGCTTCGATTGCAGCGGAAGCTAACGGACAAACAAACAGAAACAGGATGACGATGATGAAATACATTCCAATCTCCTCCTCCTGCAACCCAGACTAAAGCACTCACAGCATTATGTGAGAGGTTTCGTAATAGTCTCAGTGGGTTGAGTTTTCGGAGACGAAGAACCGGCACAACGTTCGGGTGCTTTTGTGCCGATGTTGGTTACAAACTTTGCCTGGTGGCTAGTACTTGAAGCGGTAGCGGATTTCGCCGTAGATCTGGCGTGGGTCGTTGAAGTGGAAGCCGCCGAAGGTGAGGCTGTTGTCGAGCAGGACGCGGTAGTTGGCTACGTTGGTTGCGGTGATCGACGCCGAGAGTTTTTCGGTGAAGCTCTTGCCGATGGAGAGATCGACACTGGTGTGCGGCGGGAGGTAGGGGTTGGGGTAGGGAGTCGTGGGGTCGGGGTCGCCGTTGGTGAAGCCGGAGCCGTAGTAGACGTTGGTGGAGGCGAAGGTGCTCCACGGAAGTGTGGCGTTGAAGCCAATGTTGAGGGTGTTGCGCTGGTCGTGGTCGACTGGGGTGTAACCAGGGGTGATGTCGCACTCGGGCGAGGTGACGGGGTAGCAGATGAGGCCGCCGGTAATGGCGCCGCGCTGCTCGGCGATCTGGTTCGAGTAGGCGAGATGAGCTTGTCCGAAGCGCCAGAGGCGGGGCGAGCGGAGGGTGAGTTCCCAGGCGCGGATGAGGGCGCCGTCTACGGTTACGGGGAAGTAAATGCTGGAGTCACCGATGTTGGAGTGGTCGAGGAAGTTATTGACGCGGGTCTTGAAGGTGTCAGCGTCGAGGATCCAGCCGCGAAGGGGAATCTGAACGCCGAACTGGTGCTCTTCGTCGCGTTCGCCGTGAAGAGGCGCGAAATCGGTGTTACTGGCATTGGCGAACTGCACGATGGGACCGGACGCGGTGAGAAGGGGCGGAGGCTGGTAGTAGTGGCCGTAGAAGGCGCGGAAGACCCAGTTCAATTTGGGAACACGGAAGGCTACACCGAAGCGTGGGTCAGTTTCGTTTTCGGTTATCTGGCTCTGGAAGTACACCTGGCGCAGGCCGGCGATGAGGGTGAGCCAAGAGGTGGCTTTGAAGTTGTCCGAGACGTACGCCTCAATGACTCCGCCGTTGGCTGAGTCGGGTATGGAGAAGTTGGCGTTGCCGCTGTTGTCGTTGAAGATGGCGCCGAAGAGGTAGTTGTCATGCTGGCCGAAGGAGTAGAGGCCGGCCTGGATGGTGTTGCGGGCAATCGCAGTGGTGATCGAAGCTTGTGCGCCACCGTAGGTTGAGGAGCGGTCGGCGGTGGTAGCTACCGGAGTGTCGTTGGGGTTGGATTCGTAGTCGGCCTTGTTGTAGTGGAAGAAGGGCGAGACCTGAAGGACTGTGGAGGAGTTGAAGGTGCGGAGCCAGGAGAAGGTGACGATGGCGTCGCTCTCGTGCTGGCCGTCGCGGAGACCGCTGGAGTCGAACTGCTGGTTCTCGAATTCGTTGGGGTTGGGGTCGTAGGGTATTTGGAAGTAGTCGTTGCGCAGTTGTGTTACCAGGCGGAGTTGATCTTTGGGGCTGACGTTGTAGATGAGGGAGGCGAAGCCGCCGTAGCCGTTGGTGGCGTCGTGGAGAACCTGGCCGACGGGTGGGGCGAGGCCGTAGTCGCTGCGGTTGCCGTTGAGACTGGCGTAGTAGGCGAACTTTTCGGTGTGGTCGCCGAAGTTGAGCTGGTCGTCGGTCTGGAAGAAGTTGCCGGCGGTGAGGATGAGCTCAGCCTCGCGGTTGCGCTCGAAGCCAGTGCGGGGAACGACATTGAATACGCCGTAAGTGCGGTCGCCGATATCGGAGGTGTAACTACCGCGCTGGATCTCGATGTAGTCGATGTCTTTGGGGCTGATCTGGGCGGCGAGGTTGCTGGCAATGTTGGTATTGGGAATTTCGACGCCGTCGAAGAGCCAGCTGACCTGGTGGCCGCCGCGCATGTGGAGCATGTCGTGGGTGATGTAGGCGCCGGGGGTGAAGTCGGTGATCATGGCGAGGGAGTTGGTGCGGTCGGCACCGGGGGTCAGGGTGATGGTCTCGCGGTCGACCAGCGTGGTGGGAGTGACGGTATTGACGTTCGCGGTGTAAGCAGGGTTTTCGACTGAGACGGACTGCTGCACGGTGCCGAGTTGCAGCTCGAAGTGCAGGACAGGTGCGGTGTCGGAGGCCAGGGTGAGGGTCTGTTTCGTGGTGGCGAAGCCGATCTGCGAGACGGTGATCACGTAGTCGCCGAGGGGGATGGACGATAGCGTGAAGGTGCCGTCCTGGGTGGTGAGGGTGGTTTGGGTGAAGGCGGAGTTGGCGGCGCGGAGTTCAATGTGGGCACCGGCGATGGGGCGGTGCTGGGGGTCGTGAACGACTCCGTGGAGCTGGCCAAAGATAGTGGCGCGGGCCGCGGGGACGCCTATAAAAAGAGACAAAAGACAAAGTAGAGCGAGCTTGCGCATGCGGACTCCTCATCAGAAGCTGACGATTCTGGAAATTCAAGGGGAAAGACTGCAGAGCGACGCGTTCTCACTGCAAGAGCGAGAGCATGTTGGGTGCTGGCCGGGTCGCTAGAGAAGGTCTGTCGGAGGACCGCGCTGCCGGCGGCCGCGATCGAGAGCGACGCGGGCACGGGCCTGGGTCTGGAGCTCGGCGGCGGGATGACTGACGATCCCTGCAACGATGAGCGATGCTGCTTGGAACGAGAGGTCACCGTGACGGATTTGCGTTACGACTGCCGGGTAGGCAGGGCAGTGCTCCGGGATCGAGGAGAGGTTGACTCCGTCTGCCGGCCGGACCTTCATCGCGCAATGATGTGCGCCGTTCCGTCTGCAGCAGACGGGCAGATTCGCTTCTGAGCCGGCCGTGAGGGCCAAGGCCGGCGAGATCAGCGGAAGGCTGAAGGCGAGAAGCAGGACGATGCTGAGAACGCGTCGCACAGTGCCATTGTAGCGAGCTTCGTTAGTCGATGTGTCAGAGAAACGTTTACCGGTGAGGAATTTGCCCTGGCGTCGGCGAAATCCGGCCGGCACCAGGGCTTGAGTGATCTACTTGGATGCTGGTTTGGAAGCCGCGCCCTGGACGACGAGGTCGTTGTCGACGCTGAAGGCACCCGGGGCGGAGTTAGCCTGCATGCCGGCGATGGCCTTGTCGCCTTCGTTGTTGACGACACCGTAGAGGGTGACGTTGCCATTTTTTACGATGATGTGGATGGCCTGGAAACCGCGAGGCGGATCGTTGGTGATGCCGCCGGCCATCCTTGCGACGCTAGGACCAGGTCCTGTCGCCTGCCTCCAAGTACCTTGATTGGCGTTGTATTTCCGTAATGCGGGCTGCGTGTAGATGCGGTTGTAAACGGCTTCGCGGATACGATCGTCGTTAGGAGAAAGGGGGAGGACTTCGACCTGGTTGTCGACCGATTCGACTCCTGGAATGCCCTTGAGGGAGTTATCGATGTCTTTTTTGAGAATTGGTCGAGAGGCGTAGCCCTTGACGACGATGGTCTTGCCGTGGAAGCCGAAGGTGATCCAATCGAAGACGCCGAGGTTGGTGAGGCGACCGAGCCTCTTTTGGACCTCCTGGGCGACGCGCATGCCGTCCTCCTGCGACCAGGTGGGGCTCTGCGTGGCGTTCTGGGCGATTGTGGCTGAAGCGGCAAGGCTGAAAATGAGGGCGGCGGCAACTGCCGGCAAACTACCGCGGGTCAGACGAGATAGCGAGGAAGTCATTGGTTCACTCCATATACTGAAGGATTTTGGCTTTCCGAGAAAAGATACGCCTTGCCGGCAGTTGAGTCCAATATTTGCCGCAAGTTAGCGGAATGGTCTTCGGGGATAGGCTTGGCGCGAGTGCGGAAAACCGCCCTACGAAGCAAAGTGCCTTAGCAGCTTAAGCCAAATCACCAGCAAAGTACTTACGGCATAAACAGCCGGGCCTTGTAAACAGCCGGGCCTTGTAGGCTGGCTTTTCGCCAGGCTCTAATCCTCGTGACGATGGCGCGGGTTGAAGTCGAAGTTATAGACGGCACCCAGCGTCAAGGCAACAGGATAAATAGATCCGGAGATGGTTGCCGGGGTGTTCCAGTGTTGAAACTGAGCGTCGGTTTTGATCGCCAGGTTGTGGGTGAGGTTGTAGTCCAGCCCTACACCGGGGGAGTACACCAGGGTGTTGGAGGAGAGGTAAATCAAGTCGCCGAAGGTAAAACCCGGGGCGTGGTAGTCTATCTCGCCACGGCCGACGAAGAAGTCGACGTAGGGGTGGAATTTTCCGATCGGGTACTCGACCTTGGGGCCGAGGAGGAAGTTTTTCTGGCTGCTGATGTGGCCCTCGTCGATGGGATAGGTGCCGCGAATCTCGAAGGCTGGCCGGATGAGGTGGAAGGCAAGAAAGGTGAGGTCGGCCCCAGCGGTGATGCCCGCGTTTTTTCCTCCGGCGAGGTTGGTAAAGGTGCCGGTGCCTCCGGCAAAAACGGAGAGCTGAAGCGCCTGGGTTCCGGCGGGAGCTGCTTGTGCGAATGCGGTATGGGTAAAGGCGATGATTGCTGTAAACAGGGCTAGTTTTAGCAGTGTTTGGTTGTCCTTCATTCAATCCTCTGACTTAAACCTACCTTAGATTGAGCTGCTTTGATGTTCGCGGCGTGTTTTCCATGGGAGAGTCGTCAAAGGAGTTGCTCATGAAGAGGTTATCGGCTTATTTGCGGTAATGCTTATTTTTTCTCTCCCTATGGCTATGAAGATCCCGACCAAACGGGTATGGACCAACCGGCTGGTATTTGGCGTATAGCCTTCGGTTGGAAACTTACGTGCACGTGCAATACTTTGGGTAATGAAGACGAAGACATGGTCAGGACGGCTGGTTCGATTCGTGTTTGTGCTGGTCTTCCTGCTGGTCAATTTGTATGTGTGGGATTGGGTGTTGTTGCGGGTTCGCGTCTCGCGAGGGTCTGCGTTTGGAAGCGTGCAAGTGAATCAGTTTCTTGCGACGCCGCTTAAAGGGAACAAGGTGGAATACGACTTCATGGGCACAGGCCCGGTGACTTGCAGCCGATCTCTCTTTCCGCAACAGGGGCATCCTGCGTGCTGGTGGCTTGAACGGCATCCTACCCAGTGGGAGTGATGCTCTACGGCTGGAAGAGCAACTCGACGGTGTATCGGGAGAGTTCTTCCGGTTGATCGAATCGCCGGGGATTGTTATCGAAGGACTCCTGAACCGAGAGAGTATCGTCGTCTGCAACGTGGAAGGCGAAGTGGCGGGTTTTGCGATCGAGCGTTGGGTCGCCGGCGACTCCAAGGCCTTTGGCGTAGTCGAGGACGATGATGGAATCCTGATGGGTGATGCGCGCATCGAACCAGGGGAAGCGGCTGCGGGTTAGCTTTATTTCGGTGGGATTGATGGTCTGTAAGACAGTGTCGGATGCGGTGACGTCGCCCTGCAACTGACCCTTGATCTTGTCAACGTCCTCTTTAAGGCAGAGTACGAAGGCGGTGAAGAACTGCTTGCCCTGCGTGGTGACGATCTCCGCGTGATGTTGCGATCTGCCGTAGTTTTCCGCCGCTTCGTGGCCCTTTTGCCGGATGTCCTGTGCGAGGTTCGCGATCCATTCTTTGCTCATGCCTGTGACGACTCCTGCGATCCGGTCGCATTACTTCAAAGTACCTGCGAGGTGGATGCTGTTGGTTGGATGAGAAAGATGCGCGAAAGGCCGCTTGGAGGAAAGAGTTCACTCGACCGGCGAGAATATGTAACGGATACGGTGCACGATTGGTTTTGGGATTTTATGTGTGGCAACCGTTTAGTACTTCAATGAATTTGGGCAAGGTCATTGGGTTCTGCAGAGATCAGGCAATGCTGTTGGCTCCGCAGACCCGATGACCTTGCCGCGATGATGAGTTCAATAAAGTGGTTATCAGCATCCGGCGAAGGAGATGAAATCTCCGAGCGGATTCGGCAGGGTCGGGGTAAAGGGTTCGAATGCGAAGGATTGAGACGTATCGAAGCCTGCAGCTTTGGCAGCGTTGAAGTCTACAAAGGGTGTGAGCGCGGCTAACGCCTGATTGATCGACGTCCAGCACAACGTTCTTTCATAGCCGTTGTTGTTCGGAGGAGCAATGCTCTCTGCAACTCCCTGGATTCCGGTTATCGTTGCGAGCGGACCGCCAAATTGCGGGGTCACGTCACCACCTACGACACGTGCGAGTGTCCGGTGGTCGCTCTCGATGCCCATGATGCGCGCAGCGGTGACTCGCAGATTGCGGGTGCTGAAGTTACGCACGCCTACCAGATAGGCCGCGATGAATGCGTCCTCCAGAGTGACGAGAATGTTGAGAGTTATCTGAGCGTCGGAGAACATTTTTGGGGGATAGAAAAACTGGGTGAAGGGTGTGGATTGGTCTGTGACTGACTGCTCGAGAAGATAGTGGGACATCTCCTCCTGACGGGCGCCGATCAGGTAGCCTTGATCGTCGTCCGGGATGGTTTGGAAGAAGGGAGCAGTGTTGATGATGTTGGAATAAGTGGTGACGGCGAGCGCCTCGGCGATCTGTGCTGCAATGAGGATGTCAGCATCGCTTTTCTTCAGATGATCGTGTTCGTACTTCATGCTCTCGGTGTCTTCCTGCAGCTGCGCTGCCGAGGCTGCTGTGGAGAGTCCGCCGAGAGCGGCGAGCGTGGTGGCTCCTGCATACGTGGCGGTTTTCAGGAAGGATCGTCTGGAGAGTCCTGATTGGGTGTCTTCTTGTGGATGGAGGATTTCGAGTTCGTTCTCGAGGTTCATGACTTTTATCTCCGTCTGTTAATTTCAGCAAAGTCATCCGTTGTTCCTTGTCTGGTTTGCTGGGCCTCGGGGACTTTCCTGGTTGGATAGGTTACGAGGCGGAATCCCGAGCGGATTGCAGGGGCGGAAGATAAATTTGGCGAGGCTCGGCGACGCTCCTGCGTTAGGCAGGAAAGTTGTTTGCGTGTGGAATGAATGACCCATCTCGGAAGCGAGATTTGGGTATCCGATTTATTGGTGGAGTTGTCAGACGGGTGCTACTGCATCGATGAGAATCATTCGTTAGCGATCATCTCGCGGATGTCGGCGATATGTTGCTTTAGTTTGGAGATTTTCTCCGGCCAGGAGCTTTCCGGATCGGGGTAGGGCTCTCCCGCGGCGAACTTTCGTTCGGCCTCGGCAAGACCCTCGTTCAAGTGGTTCAGTCGGTCTTGTAGGGTAGGGCCAGCCATGACCAAAGCCTATCACTCTGAAAGACTCGGTTGGCGCTGCGCGGCGTACAATTTGGGACGAGGGTGTGCGGTATGGCTGGACGGAGCGTTGTGATTAAACCGCGAGGTTATCCCGACCGCCGAGGTATGGGAGCACAGAGCGACTTCATCGGGGAAAAGTTTGTGCCGAGTGAAGAGTACAAAACGACACAGATGGAGATGGTTCAGAAGCTACTTGCGTCAGGGGTGAGCCCTGAACAGGTCGCACGCATGTTCTCTGTTCCGTATGATCTGCTTTCGGGTCAGAGACAAAAAGATAAGTGACGGACGCTTCGTCACCCTGCGTTATGCCCCAACTATCGTCACGGGACTTCTCCATTTCTACAGAGATTCCACCGGCCACGGTATTAGACAAGAATCATCAAAAGGAGGCTCAATGGCTCTGAGTTTTGCTACAGATATCCGCCCTCTTTTCCGCGATGAGGACATTGAATGTATGAAACCCATGGGGATCGATCTTGATGATCCTGCGTGGATGTGTGTCTCCGCCAATGCCCAGAGTGTTTATGGTGCGGTGTCCGGGGGCACGATGCCTCCGGATGAACCCTGGCCGGGAGATCGTGTTTCGCTTTTCAAGAGGTGGATGGATGCGGGTTGCCCCGCATAAACGGCGTCTGCAGAACGGTTCGCGCTCTCGACGGCACCCATCTCGAGCCGAACGAAGTTACGGCAGTGCGACAATTTAGGTGAGGACGCCCCGCCCGAAAAATCTAGACTGACCCCAGCTAATGAGAGCGCACAGCTCTGATCGCCAGAGTTCGTGTGCGCCTCGCCAAGGAGGAAACATGGAACGGAACCAGGCATCGTACTACGGGGCCGTACGCTTGGGCTGACGCTGTTGACCTGATGTTGATCTTGGCCGCCGCGGATAGCACCGCCAGGCCGCAGATGGATCGTTTATTGAGCTCTTCCACCGTGACCACGGTCAGTACAACTTGCCGCCAATGGTGACGTAAATCCGTATGGGGTGGCCCAGAGTCCCTCGAAGCAAGAGAGTCTGGTCGGAGGACGATTCCTCGTCAGCAACTTTAATAACTTGGATAACGTGAAGGAACGGGCACTACGATCGTACGGATTCGCCCGGATGGGACGTTCAGTCTCTTCGCGCAGATTGATGCGAGCAAGGTCCTGTCCGGGAGGGATCGGATTGCGACGGCGCTGGTGGCGCTGCAGAGCGGGTTCGTGATCGTTGGAAAGTCGATGCCCCCGATGAACAACGGGGCAACGATCGGGGCCGTTGTTAATCTCCGGACAGCTGGGGAAATGTGGTTGAGACGTTTTCGGGCAATCACCTGAATGGCCCCTGGACATGACTGCGGTAGATGGAGGAAACCTGGTCACGTTGTATGTGACTAACGTGCTAAATGGACGGTGGAACGGAGAGGCGACGTTGTGAATCGTGGAACGGTGGTGCGCATTATCGCTGGCGGTTCCTGATGGGCTGCGGCCTCAGCTGCCCGATTGATTGCTTCGGGATTTCCGGAGCGCACCGATCCGAATGCCAGGTGATTGGTCAGACGGGAGTTGCTTTGATTACCAGACGGGGAACCTGATGTCGCGGACAGCTTGGATAACCGGATCCGCGAGTTCCCGATGCGCACTTCAGAATGAAATGACTCGGCGAAGACTGGCTTTACGGTGACTGAGGGCGGAGCACTGAATGACGCCGCTGGGATTGGTCATTGCGCCGAACCATCACCTGTGGTGGCGAACGGAGATGATGGGAACTTGGTTGAAGTGGATCCTGAGACCGGGAAGCAGGTCGCGGTAAGTGATTGTTGAACAGTGGAGGACCACCTCGATATGTTTGCCTATGCAGTTCCGATGGCGTTTATTTTGTGGATGATGCCACGAACACATTCAACTTGCTTCACTGATCGCAAACGTTAGACAGCGCTTCGACACGATTGCCCATCCATGCAATGAGATCGCGTGAGTGGGCAACTGTTTATTTGCGGGCCACTTGCGTGCACGATGGGGTAGCACGAGCCTTTTTTGGTTCGCCCGCGGGTGGGAGAGCTTCCATAGGGTCATTTTCATGGCTTAAAATAGGAAAGATGCACTAACCGAGACTTTAGGAGACTTTCTATGGCTAAAGAGACTGTGAAGAAGACAAAGACACCGACTAAATCGAAGAGCGCTGCGAAGGCCAAGACGATTGATGTGGCGGCGAGTACGCCTTCCTACACCGAGATTGCCCAGCTTGCAGAGCGGTACTGGGCGGAGCGTGGTTGGCAGGATGGGTATGCCGAGCAGGATTGGCTGCGGGCGGAGCGGGAGTTGTTGGGTGCGGCTTCGTAAGGATGGATTGAGCCTGTAGGCTCTGGGCGAGACAGGGTGCCCCTTGCTGTTTGGAGGGGGCACGCTTGTTGGCGTCTTTGAGATGCGTGTGCGGATCTACGGTTCGTGCTTTCGCGGGAATGCCCACATCTCAGAATCGAGATATGGGGCACCCGGTTGGAAAGTGTCAGGTGTGGCCATGCTACCTGTGGTCGATCGGTTTATTGGCGCGCCATCGCAATGCGGACCGCCTCCTCCGGCGAGACCAGGTGATCGGAGCTCTCGGCGGCATCAGCAATCGCGATCTGTGCGCCTTTTACCGTACCGTTGAATTCATTTCCGCGCGGGCCATAGTCTTGCGGAGACGGGGGACCCGGTGTCCTCACCGACGTCGCAACCGTCGTCGGCAGAGAAGACCATCGCCAAAGTCGCGGGGACCGCGCCTTCGCCCACCTTTTTGCCGTCAACGTAAAGGGTCACGTTGCCGCCCTTGCCGAGGCCGCCGCCGGCGTAGGCGAACTCCATGCGCACCTGATGTTCGCCCGGCGGTATCGGGTTGGCCGATTCGGTGTAGAAGTAATGCACACCGCCCAGGTTGTAGCAGTACTTGAGCTTGCCTGCCTTCGCGTAGAGGCTCCAGCCGCCGATGTTTCCGCCCTGGGCGATGATGACCCCCTCGGCGCCAGTTGGCGGCACGACGATCTCAGCGGTGACGGCGTGGGATTTGTTCTTGATGCTGACGACGCAGTTCTCCGAGAGATGGCCCATGCCGCCAAAGAGGAGCTGAGTATTCCCCTTGATGAGCTGCGGCCTGCCGGCGGTATCGGGGTTCATGACCTTGCCCAGATCGTCGTTAATCGGCAAGACGTTGTAGCGCGTCGCCTCGATGAGCCAGAGGCGCTGCAGTTCGTGGAGTTTTTCCGGCATCTGTTTGGACAGGTCATTTGCCTGGCTCCAGTCCTTGGTGGTGTCGTAGAGCTCCCAGACGTCGTCGTCGAAGGCCGGGGTTTTTTCCCCGATGAGCAGCCAGGGCGTCTTGTGGCGCGTGACCGCGGTCCAGCCCTTGTAGTAGATGCCGCGATTGCCAAACATCTCGAAGTACTGGGTCTCATGGCGTTCTGCGGCTTTGGCGTCGTTGAAGGAGTAGAGCATGCTGACGCCTTCGATGGGCTTCTGGGCCACACCGTTCACTGAGTCCGGCTCGGGGAGTCCGGCGGCTTCGAGGATGGTTGGGGCGACGTCGATGACGTGGTGGAATTGCCACCGCATTTCGCCCTTCGCCTGAATCCCCTTCGGCCAGTGGACTATTGTGCCGTTGCGCGTGCCGCCCCAATGGGAAGCGACCTGCTTAGTCCATTGGTAGGGGGTGTCGCATGCGTGCGCCCAGCCGACGGCGTAGTGGGGGTAAGAGTCCGGGTCGCCCCACTTGTCGATCCGGGCGGTCAGGAATTCAGGAGACTCGATGGCAGCCATGCCATTGAAGTTCAGCATCTCGTTGTAGGTGCCGTTCAACGTGCCCTCGGCGGAGGCGCCGTTGTCGCCTATGATGTAGTAGATAAGCGTGTCGTCGAAGGCATTCAGCTTCTTCAGCCCATCGAGCAGAAGGCCGACGTGGTAGTCGGTGTATTCGAGGAAGCCCGCGTAGACTTCCATCTGGCGGCGCAATACCGGCTTGAGTGCCTCCGGCATGTCGTCGAACGCGGGGATCTCTTTGTGTCGCGGAGTGAGCTGGCAGTCGGGCGGAATGACGCCGAGCTTTTTCTGGCGGGCGAAGGTTTCCTCGCGCAGTTTGTCCCAGCCCTGATCGAACTTGCCTTTGTACTTGTCGGCCCATTCCCTGGGCACGTGGTGCGGGGCGTGGGTGGCGCCGGGGGCGAAGTAGACGAAGAAGGGCTTGTCCGGTGCGAGGGCCTTCTGCTGCCCGATCCATTTCAAGGCCTTGTCGGTCATATCGGGCAGGAGGTGGTAGCCCTCTTCGGGTGTCTTCTTCGGGTTGATGGGAGTGGTGCCCTCGTAGAGTGTTGGGTACCACTGATTTGCTTCGCCGCCGATGAATCCGTAGAAGTATTCGAAACCGCCGCCGCCGGTGGGCCATGCATCGAAGGGTCCTACAGGGCTGGTTTGCCACACGGGGACTTCGTGGCACTTGCCGAACTGGGCAGTGGAGTAGCCGTTCAGCAACAGCGTTCGCGCCAGCGGGGCGCAGGAGTTCGGGAGCACGGAACTGTAGCCCGGAGCGCCGCTTGCGATCTCGGTGATGCCGCCCATGCCGACGGAGTGGTGGTTGCGTCCGGTGAGTAAGGCTTGCCGTGTGGGTGAGCAGAGAGCGGTGGTGTGGAAGCGGTTGTACTTCAGGCCTTCGGCGGCCAGCTTTTCGGCGTTCGGGGTCTGGCAGGGCCCGCCAAAGGCGCTCGATGAACCGAAGCCGGCGTCGTCGATGAGGACGATCAGAACGTTGGGCGCGCCTTTGGGCGGACGCAACTGCTCGATGGGTGGGTTTTGCGTGTCGGGGTCCTTCGCGTCGAAGGTGATTCGGCCAACACGATCGGTGTTCGGCATCGGCAGGTGCGAACGGTTCTTCTGGTCATCGCTCATGGATTGACTCCTCAGTTTTCTTTTAGCCTGGTATCCCCCAGTGTTTTACGTCAACGGGGAAGGCTTGCCTACTGGCAAAAGTCCCAGTAGGGAGGTGTCATATCCACGATGATTGGTTTTCGCGGTGGTTATCCGGATGGACGCGCGCCTGAACGCAGCGATTTTTGCCCGCGGCTTGATGGATCGGAGCATCGGCCGGGCGCTTGTGATGCGTTGGAAGAGCAACTTAGCGATTCAGAATCGAGGGAGCGGGATGTTGGACTTCGCAGGGGTGGCATGTTCGTCGCAAACCACGACGGCAGCACGGATATCTCTGACACACCCGAGGACGTGGCTCGCGATATTGGGACAGCCGGGTGAATCACATAAGTATTCGGTGAGCTTGTCCTCGCACCCATCGGGACCTGTAATACCAGATGCGACCACCACTTGCGGCATATTGACGACCTCCTCCACCTTGCCTGAATTCTTCAGGGTTTTACGCTGTCGCGCAAGTACCTCTTGAGTTGCAGATGCGAAGGGAGGGTCGTTCGGCCCCAGGGTGAAAACGCATCGCGCGCTGCGCCATTGCCCACATCTCAGAATCGAGAGATGGAGCAGCTGATTTGGAGAGCGTTAGATCCGGGCCGTTCCCTTGTGGCTTTCGCTGGCGCCGTTTGTGTTGATTTGAATCCTCTTGACTGGCAAAGTTCGCGGGCGTAGCGTTGCTGTTTCTCCCCACAGGCCCTGTTTTGAGAGATCCGCCGATTGGCGACAGGAGATTTCCATGCGCATGATGATGATTGCTTCGATGCCCGTTGAGCCCTTCAACGCGGCGGTTAAAGATGGTTCCACTCAAGCGAAGATGAAGAAGATTATGGATCAGGCGAAGCCAGAGGCGGCGTACTTCACTGCTCTGAATGGCAAGAGGACTGCAATCCTGATTGTGGACCTTGCGGATCCGTCGAAGATTCCGGGACTCGCAGAGCCGTGGTTTCTTACATTCAATGCCTCGGTGGATTTTTATCCGGTGATGGTGCCTCAGGATCTTGCGGCGTCAGGGCTGGATGGTTTGGGCAAGCAATGGGCGTAGCAACGCGGTTCAACTGGGAGGGTTAAGCGGGGAGAAGGATTGAGTCACTCTAATCCCCCCTCCCCGTCGGTTTTGCGCAAAGTTTTAGAACAATTGGGGTTAAGTCTGGACTTGTCCGAACGTTCGAGTGATTGAAGCGGTTTGTTTGCTGTGGGGTGGGGCTTCTGGGGGTGAGTTTTGTCAAGGCTGCTACAGGCTGCCGAACACCACGAAGGGTACCGACATACTCTGGGCCTGTTGCGCCCAACTGAACCCAAAGATACTCCCGCTCTGATCGTCACATGAGCCGTCGGACCAGATGAACGCGAGGTACCAGCTATTCGCTCTCGCGGGAAAAAATCCTTCTATACTTTCGCGTCCAAACTGCTCGCTGCCATCGCCGCCGCTCCCATGGTCCTCTAGCCAGCCGGTGCCGTCGCTCCACGAAGGGAAGAAACCTCCCTGCTGCAGCAGCCAGGCATTTTCGCTGTTGCCGAATACCCAAATGTTGGTCGCGCCATCGTTGTGTGCCGTGTACCAAGTTGAGCTGTCGAGCCAACTGTAGTCGTAGTCAAACAACGCAGCGATTCGCTGCGCCGGATTCTCTTCGGTTGAGAAAAACCATATCCCCAAGCCTGCCGATGCTGTGGCGCTGCTGCCATCGCCAGTCATTGAGAAGCCGTATGTGCCGGCGTTGATATTAGAAGAAGCTGTGGCGTCGCCAGCAGCCCCACTGAACGGGACATCGTAGGGAGGAGCCTTGAGCCAGAATTGCGAGCCGCTGACCATCCGAGGTTCTATCTTCAGGCGCTCGTGCTTCACTCGGAGCTTTTCCTTGCTCCGGGCAAGAATGAGACTACGGCGTTTTGCGAGGCTCGCGACGGCTGCTCTATCTGCCTTGATCAGTTCGAGCTGCGGAGCCTGGATTCGTTCCATCAAAGGACGCATTTTCGCGGTCTGGGCGTTGCGCCGCTCAAACCGCTCGCGCATTTGCTGCTTCAACGCGGCAAGTGCCTGGTCAGCTGCTCTCTTCGGCGGCTTCCCGCCAAGTGTTGTTTCCAGGGCACGGACTCTCTTCGCTCCATAAGCAAGTAATGTCATGGGGATCACTCCTGAATAGAAGAATTTTTATAGTGGCCCACAAACAGGCCTACCACGATACACCCATCCGGGCATCGCATATTTTTACCCAACAAGACTTCGGCGATCTGGAGATCTGCAAAATATCGGTAGGCTATGGCGATGACTTCCGGAGGACGGCTCGCGCGTTGCTTGAATGCCCACTCCAGCGACGATGAGACCGTCGCGAAGATGGGTACCCAAGTCCTAGATGTATAAGCAACCCGTCTTGGGTTTTCGTTCGTCACTGTTAATGCTAGCTGGAAAGAGAGGTTTGCCGATGGATACGTTTCTTGCTCCGATTGAGAGTCCCAGGGGACTGATGATGAAGATGGTGTATGGCATGACGCGGCGGCAGTTTGGCAAGGTGCTTACGCCGTTGAAGGTGTTTGCTGCGCGGCTGCCGCTTGCGTTTGGGATGTTCTACGGGAAGATCAGCAAGCTAGATAAGGAGCTCGAACTGTCGCAAGAGATGGTGTTGCTAGTGCGGGAGCATGTGGCGCATCTGAATGTTTGTCTCTTCTGCGTCGATATCGGGCGATCGTTCACGATCAAGGCGGCGATGAATCAGGCGAAGTTTGATGCGCTCGAAGAGTACAGGACGAGCCCGCTATTCAGCGATGGGGAGCGCGCTGCGCTGGACTATGTGACAGAGCTGACGCGGGACAAGCGGGTCGATCCGGAGACGTTTGCGCGCATGGCGAGATATTACCCGGAACGCGCGATCTGCGAGATAGTGTGGCTGGTGGCAAGCGAACATTTTTACAACATGACAAATATTGGGTTGAACATCCACTCGGACATGCTGTGCGATATTGTGAGGACGCAAGTGCCGAGCGCAGCTTAGATGAGAGGCGGTCTTCGATTTCGCGGGCGGCAGCGGCAGCTGAAGTGGGGCTGGGCATGGATGACGGGGCAACACTGGGAAATGTGGGCCCACCCGCCGTTTCAAACAGAGTTGAGATATCCTTCGAGCTATCCGGTATGGACACTGAATGATGGGAGAATCACTTTGGACTCGATGACACGAAGAGGTTTTGTCGTTGGAGGGCTTGCGGTTGGTGCGCTTGCCAGGATTTCGATGCTCCATGCAGCTGAACCGGCGGGCGGAAATGCTGGATTTAGGTTCGCGGGCCAAGAATACTTCTATCGCTGGTCAAACAACATAATGTTTGAGTTCACGCCACATGGTCAAAGCGATCTGAGTCACTGGACTGACATGGTTACGGTCGTCGTTTATCGTAATGCAACGAACGCCGCTGGTCTGTTAGCAGTAGCAAAATCAGTTTTGGGAACTGACACGAAGAACAATGGCGTTGTCGTAAACACGCATTCGATACCGAGCACGCCAACGAAACCCGCCGAACACTACGTCTGCGTTGTTCTGAGCGATCCTACCGTGATGGAGTCGGTGTTTCAGCGCTTTGTACTGATTCAGGGAATCGGCTACGCGATGGTCTATTCGCACCGCATCTATGGACAAAAAGTTAGCGATCAGATGAGCCCATGGCTCAAAGAACATGGCGATTCTATAGAAAAATCACTGATGAGCTTCGATCCGATTCCAACTGTTGATCTATTGAATCAATGGAAAAGTGCTGGCGCTGTGAAAGATTAACCCGCGAAACCTATGCCAGCGCTTGATTCGCGACGATGAGACCGTCGCGAAGATGGAGCACCCAATTTTGTTGTGGGTTAGATCTGGGCCACCCGCTCCAAGGAGGCCATTGAGATGGCGGAACGAACCGCAGAGGCTTCGCCGGGTCCCAGGGGCAGGACTACCGGTGTGGTTTATTTGCTCTATTTTCTGACGGCGATTTTGGGCGAGTTTCTGCTTAGCCGCAAGTTTGTTGTCTATGGCGACGCCGTCAGCCTCATCGCGAACGGGTGTTATGTCGCCGTGACGCTGCTCTTCTATGAGCTGTTTAAGCCGGTGAACAAGGGAGTCTCTTTGGTTGCGGCGTTGTTCAGTCTTGTGGGATGTGCCATTGCGATCCTTGAACTTTTTCATGTCGCGCCCTCCCACGTGAGCCCTCTGCTGTTTTTCGCACCTTATTGCCTTCTGCTCGGGTACCTCATCTTGCGGTCGATCTTTCTGCCTCGAATTCTGGGTGTGCTGCTGGTGTTGGCTGGTTTGGGTTGGCTGGCCTTTTTGTCACCGCCGCTCGCACACTCTCTGGGCACCTACATTAAGGTTCTCGGCATACTTGCGGAAGGCTTGTTAATGCTTTGGCTCCTCGTGAGGGGCGTGAATGTTCCGCGATGGAACGAGCAGGCTGGAGTGGGGAAGACGGTTCGCGCGTAGCAGCGCGAATGCCCACCGAGGTGGGCATTCGATTTTTTGCGGGTTAGACCCGCCGCCCCAAGGGGCGTCTTCCGATTCAGGTCAGAAAGTAAGCAGGCGGTCGAAGAAGGACCGATAGCGTCTTAGTGCCTGTCGCAGATCTTCTGTTGAAACGTTGTCGCCACTGTCCCATTGCTTTTCCAGTTGCGCGCGTTCGGTGGAGAATTGCTCGGCGATGCGTTTCACTACGTTCGCCACCAGACTATCGGCCTGTTCCACTGCCTGTCTGGGCTCATCGACGAACGAGGTCTGGACCTGATCCCAGCGGGCGCGAAAGTTGTGTAGTTCATCGTCGGGAAATAATTGACCGGCTGCTGCCGTCGCTGTTTTTGCGGTTAAAGGGATCGTTTGCCCGGGCAGAAGACTGTGTTCATCGATTATGGCCGTGGGAACTAACCTGATTGTTTCAGGATGCGCAATATCGGCCGTTGTGAGGGTTTCATCGTTAAGAAGCAGTTCGTTCATGTGGTGACTCCTATGGTTTCGAGTTTCGGTGAGTCGAGCAGTTCGTCGAAGAGCGAGCGGAAGTAGACCATGGCTTGCCGCAGACCTTCGGTGGTCGATTGCCCGTTGCCGTGGCTTACGACGATCGTTCGGGCGGAGCGATAGTTCTGGACGACTCCCGGGTAGCTGACGGAGACGTCCGCAGCCCTCTGCTCAAAGTCACCCATGGGGTAGCCTCGCGCAGTCATGACCCTGGTCACTAACTTGTCTGCTTCTGTGACCGCCATGGATGGGTCATCGACGAAACGCCGTTGTACGCCGGCCCACTCGTCCGCGTATCTTTCGCGATCGCCGGCTGGCAGAGGATGAATGGCGAACTTCTCGACTCGCTTCTCTCTGTCAGAGAGAACGGTTTCTGCTTTGCTGGTGTTTCCGTGTTGCTGGACGACGCGGTCGTATTCGGGGCCGAAGCGTTGTTTTAATTGGTCGCTCTTGCGTTTGCGCATGATGAGCAGCGTTGCAACGGCGAACAGGATGAGCACGGCAAAAAGTATGGGATAGAACATTCTTGTGTCCATCGATCTATAACCTCTGGTGGTGTGATGCCGAGATCGATACACGTGGAAGGGAGAGTGAGAAATGATATGTGTATCGTTTTGACCGGAAAATGTGCGGGTGCGCTGGTGATATGGGCACAAGAGGAGCGGGGCGAGCGATTTACATGGGTGCGCCCAGATTTTTGCTGTGGGTCAGACCTCGGCCAACTGCCCAACGTAACTGTCCATTGCCTGACTCAACTGAGAGTCGATTTCGTCAGCGATGGTCATGACGCCTATCAGTACCTTGCTGAAATCAATCGTTGCCAAATTCTTCTGCAGCGTATCAAAGATGCAGACCTGTAACATTCGAGACTCTTCCACGAGCATAGCCGCGGTATATCCTTGCCGTCGCCGATTGATCCCATGACCCAATGCGGCCACCGAAACCAACTCCTTACTGCCAATTGGTTTGTCGGACTCAAGACGGGATACCAGATCAGCAAAAACCCTGGGTAGGTGGCTTGTGCGCTCCTCGAAGCTCAGGGGAACCTCCATCACCTTGTTGTCGGTCCGGATGCGATCAAACCAAGACCGAATGGTGGACTCCACAGAACGTTCCAGGATCTTCGCTACAGTTTCAACTACGCGAGGAGGAGGAGCGCCAGTCTCGAGACTATGCTTGATCGCTTTAAGGAGCGCCGTTACTTCGATCGGCTTTACAAGAACCTGATCGGTCTGCTTCAGAATGGCACGGGCCGCCGCATCCATTTCAGGAAAAGCACTCAATAGTATTGTTACGGCTTCGGGGTTGGAGTGTCGCATTGCGCTCACGACCGTCAATCCGTCTCCTGCCCCCGGCATGTGGAGATCACTCAACAGAACGTCAAATTTTTTCGAGCTGATTTGCCTCAGCGCCTCAGAGACGCCGGAGGCCGTGGTTACAGCGAAGCCATATTGCTGCAGTATCTCCTTCAAGCTAAATCGCACAACTTCATCGTCGTCCACAAGCAAAATTCTGGTATCTGGCATAACGCTGCCTCATCGATCTGGGCGCGCTTTCGGGGTGTGGTCCATTGCTCCGTAGTTTGCACTTGGCTAGTTTGATGCTGTATCTGGAGGTTTAAGTCGTCCTGACAAAGATATGACAAAGATATAGTGATTCAAATTGCTCACATTGGAGGGAGTGGTGGAGGGAAGGCGGTTCGCGCGTAGCGCGAATGCCCATCTTGGCGACGATGAGACTGTCGCGAAGATGGGGCACCCGAGTTTTGTTTTGGGTTAGACCAGGGCCACCGCCCACACAGAGTATGGGTTGTTCTTATGTATGGGCACCTGCCGTTGAGATATCCGTTGCTAGAGCCTATTCTCAACAGATAATTCTCTCTCCGCGAGACGAGGTGACCATCCTTGAAGCTTTTGGCGAAGTTCAATGTCCTGCTAATCCTATTATTTGGTACTGGCCTCCTGTTGGTGTCGCAACTTTCCTGGAGGTTTCTTGAAAAGAATGCGCGCGAACAGACGCTTCAGCAGGCGAAGCTGATGATTTCCAGCGCGCGGTCGACGCGGGATTATACGGACCAGGAGCTGGATCCTCTGCTCGAAACGACGCCGGAGAGCGCGAAGCGGTTTCTTCCGCAGACGATTCCGTTTTACGCAGCAACGACGACGTTCAATCACCTGCGTAAGGATTATCCGGATTACACCTATAAGGAGGCGGCACTGAATCCGACCAATCCGCGGGATAGAGCCGATCAGTGGGAGGCCGACATTATTGAATACTTCCGGAATCATCCGGAAGAGAAGCAATTGATTGGGGAACGGCAAACGCCAGTAGGAACATCCATCTCGCTATCGCAACCGATCAGCGCGGATCCAAGTTGTTTGACGTGCCATGGCACCGCGGCGGCGGCGCCTCCAAACCTGATTCTTACATATGGCAGCGCGAACGGTTTTGGATGGAAGCCAAACGAAGTGATTGGGGCGCAGATTGTTTCGGTGCCTACCAGCGTTGCAGAGAATATTGCCTCCCATCTCTACCGCACGCTGCTGCTCTATATTGCGGCGACTTTTCTTGTGACTCTCGCTGTCATCGATGTGGCGCTTTACTATGTGGTGATCGTGCCGGTGCGGCGGCTTGCGGCGACGGCGGATCGTATCAGCACGGGCGATCTGAACCAACCTGAGCTTGCGTATAAGGGCCGAGACGAAATTGCCGAGGTCACTGCTTCTTTCAACCGAATGTATGTGAGCCTGAAGAAGGCGATTCAGATGCTCGATCAATAGAGAGGATCATCTGGGAGTCGAGTATTTGATTCTGGTGGCGAGAAAGTCCTGGCGGCTTTTCTCGGTTGAGATTTCTGTGGCCAGAAGTTTAAAGAGCTCGTCGAGGGAGATTGCGCGTTTGGCCGCGCGACTTACGATGACCTTGGCGATAGGTCCGACGTGATAGGCGAGATCGCGGCTTACAGAGTCGAGCACGTTTGCATCGATCGGCTGTTTCGGCAGGGCTGAAGCAGCGAGGGTTGTGGTCTCGCCGGTACGGAGCTGGCTGAGGGAGTCGAGGAATTCCTTGGCGGTCTGGAAGCGGTCGCCCGGAGATTTTGCCAGAGACTTCGAGACGATTTTCGAGAGGTGGGCAGGGATGTTTGGGTTGATGGTGGCGGGATCGGCCGGCGAAGAGTTGAGGTGGGCGCTGGCGATCTCGTATTCGCTGGCCCCCTCGAAGGGCAGGCGACCGGTCAACAGCTGATAGAGAGTGACGCCGACGGAGTAGACATCGGAGCGCGCGTCGAGCTGTTTGCCAAGGACTTGTTCGGGCGACACGAAGGGCAGGGTGCCCAGGATCATGCCCGATCGTGTGAACTCGGGGCCGAGTGTGGGGAACGCGAGGCCGAAGTCGAGGAGTTTCACGCGGTCGTCGCGGCTGATCATGATGTTGGAGGGTTTGACGTCACGATGAACGATACTGCGTTCGTGGGCGTAGGCGAGGCCGGAGAGGACCTGTTGAATGTAGCCAAGGCCGGTCGCCAAGGTGATTGGGGCGCTGCTGAGTTTAGCGCTCAGGGTATGGCCTTCGACGAACTCCATGATCATGATGAGTTCGCCGTTGTGACGAAAGGCGGTGTGGAGTTCGGTGATATTGGGGTGGTGGAGGCTGGCGAGCAGTTGGATTTCGCGGAGGAAGCGAGCGACGAATTCGTCAGAGACGGCACGACCGGGCGCGAGGATCTTCATGGCCTCGGTTCGGTTGGAGATGGTGTGGCGGACCTGGTAGACCTGGCCCATTCCTCCGGCGCCGAGGATTCCTGTGATTTCGTAGTCGCCGATTTGGTCTCCGATAGTGATGGGCATGTTTTGTCTGCCCATTTTACTGGGTTGAGTGGATCGGTACCCCCGTCCCGTCAAAGGTGTGTCAAAGTCTTCTAAACAGGAAGGTTAGGTCTGGACTTCAAGGTTTGAGGCCATTTCCGATGGGCGTTTGTGGGGCACGAATCTGTCAAGTGCCCTCGAATGCCCACCGAAGCTCACCCCCACCAGCAAGTTCTCGGTTCAGATCTGGGCCACCCGCCAAATGATGACTCTAGCTGTGCCCCTTACTGCTTCCAGAGGTGGCGGACGGTTCCGTTGGATAAGGTCATGTCGCCGGGGGACTGGCCGGCGGGGCAGCTGCCTTGGTACTTCTGGTCCTGAACCATCGTGGTTTCGCTGACGCCGCCCATGGCTGGGGAGTAGGTGGAGTGGCTCTCTGAGTGGACGCTGTTTTCATTCAGAATGGTGACTGTTCCTTTGGTATCGATGGTGGTGCCGGCTACCTGGCATTTTGTCTCTGTGAGATGCTTGTTGCCCTGAGTGCTGTCGGTGATGACGGTGCAGCTCGTCATCACTTTCTTCGCCTGCTCCTGCACATGCTGGTCGTAGGCGTGGCTGCGGCAGATGGTTTTGCTGGATTCGGATACCTGGTTTCCGGGATTGTTGGTGTTGACGTCGTGGATGGACCAGAGGCCCTCTTTCATAGAGGGATAGTCGGCTGCGCGGACGGTGCCGAAGGACAACAATAAAACAGCGGCGGCGAGGCATATCTTCTTCATCGTGCTTCCTCCGTGAGGTTTCCCAGGGCCCGATGGTTCTGTGCTGGTCGATCACGAAGTCTAACACGGTAGACTTCGGACCTACCCCTCACAGGATGAGGTGAAGACCTACGGTGATGAAGTGGAGATGACCTAAGTTGTGGCGGCGTTCGAGGCCCAGGGCATGGTTGGATTTTATGTATGGGCCACCCGCCGCATACTCGAACAATTAGCATTAAGCCGCTCCGCTTCTCGCTGCAAACGGGCTAGCGAATCTGCCGGGCCTGTGTCGAGTCGCCGACGCAGGAAAAAGTGCACCAACGCACCGCGCCATCCACCTGGAAAGCCAAAACCACAGTGATAGTTGACGCGGCATTGCTTCTCTCCCAGCGGAACACAGGTCATGTCTTCCCGCACAGTGACGCCAAGTGGGAATCGCGCATCAAATCCGAGCTTGTAATTCAATGCGTCGATGTCCGTGAACCGGAACTGTAGCTTGAGGTGCAGGAACTGTGGGCCGGACTCTGCGAAAACGGTTTGTCCCACTACGGCAGTCCCGGCAGGATCGACGGCGGTGATACGCACGTTATAGAAATCGCCCCATCCCTCCGGGCTTGTAAGAAGCTGCCAGACAAGTTCTACTGGCGCGTTGACTATGCTGGTCGGACAACTGACGTGGTTCATAGCTGCACCTTGCTGGGTCTCCTGATGGAAACAGGCCAAGCGTACGCCTTGGGTAGGAGCGAGGCAATTGTCAACTGGATTCTGGACGACGGTTCGCGCGTAGCGCGAATGCCCACCTTACGACGATGAGAGTGTCGCGAAGATGGGGCACCCGGCACCCAGATTTGTTGTGAGGTTAGATCTGGGCCATCCGCCTTTTGGGAGTGGGTTTTTGTCAAGGGAGGGACGGTTCGGCCTCGGGTAAGAGGAGGAGGATGAGGATCAGGGCTTCGGTGGTGAACATGCGGAAGGCGGCTTGCTGTCCGTTCCAGTCTCTTGATTGCCACATGAGGAACCACTCTCCGCCGATGGTGGTGAAGGCGAGGAGCCAGAGCATGAGGCCGGCGGTGAGGGCGAGGGTTCCGATGCGTTTGGCAGCGGCGAAGGCGGCGGGGGAGGCGTTTCGGGCACGGAAGAGGGCGATGGCTCCGGTCCATCCGAGGAGCGCGCTGAGGGTTTCCCAGAGGATGATGCCGATGTAGAAGGCGAGATGGATGGCGGGGGAGCGGATGGCTCGCCACATGGCGTGATTGTTGGGGAAGGTGGTGTCCATGGCGAGGACGTGGCGGACGAACTGGTAGTTGGTGTCGAAGTCGGTGATGTTGGTGAAGGCGACTAATGTGAAGAAGAGCGCGATCGCGGCGAGAAGAAGGATCTTTGCCCAACGGGCGGCGGCCTGGGTGGAGGATGGGAGCATGGTGGGATTTTAGCGGGCGCGAGGAAAGACGGTTCGCGTCTTGCGCGAATGCCCACCTTAGCGACGGATAAAACCGTCGCGAAGATGAGGCACCCAAATTTGTTGTTGGTTAGACCTGGGCCACCCGCCAGAGAGCGCTTTGACACTTCCGAAGAGACCGCCGACGGTACGGGTTGAATTCAAGGTGCATCCGTAAGCCTCTACCGGCTCGGTTCGCGCTTCCGCACGAATGCCCACCTTAGCGACGATGAGACCGTCGCGAAGATGGGGCACCCAGATTTTGCCATGGGGTGGAGCTTGACACGCGCGGTACAGGGGTGGATGATGGCGCGCACCCAAAATCCAAATTAGAAGGTGGTTTCAGGATGAAACGTTATTACGCATGCGTTTTCTCTCTGGTCTGTCTTGTTGCCTTGAACCGGTCCTGCGTTGCGCAGGCAAATCCGTGGGACGGTTCCTGGAAGGCGGACATGTCCTCGCTCAAGTACTCTGGCCCTACTTTTTCCGTGGCTGCCGATGCGGACGGGTTTACGACGACGCGAGGCGGCAAGGCCAACCCCAAGGTCGTGTGTGACGGGAAGCCTCAGACGACACCGGACGGTATGTTGACTTGCAAGAAGTCCGGCATGGGGTACGAGATTGAATTGACCAAGGACGGCAAGAAGTTGCGTACGGTAAAGATTTCGATCTCGGCTGACGGCAAGACGCGGACGTCCAAGAACGAGGTCTTCCCAACGGGCGATAAGCCGTTCACGACCACCGTGACCTCTGAGAGGGTGTCGGGCGGACCGGGGATGGCCGGGGTTTGGAAGGAGACGAAGGTGGTCTCGACGCGAGACACGGGGACTCTTACGATCAAGATCACCGGGGACAGCGTGGCCTTCAAGGAGACGGACAACGACAAGCCGGTCATCTGCAAGCTGGATGGTACGGAGACGAAGGTCGGCGATATGGGATCGATGTCGGTGAAGCTGGCAGATCCGCATACGCTGAAGGTGACGTATAGCTCGGACGGGAAGGTACGGCGGGAAAACACGTTTGTGCTGAGCGCGGACGGGAAAATGATCACAGAGACGGACGTGACGCCTGATCCTTCGCCTTCGACTATGTCGCTGATGCTTCATAAGTCGTAAGTGTGGCGGTTTGTGGCCCACGTCTCGGAGCCGAGACGTGGGCCTTATTGCGCGGTGTTATGGGTCAGACCTGGACCGCCCTACGGAGAGGTTGATGAAGTGGAGATGACCTAAGTTGTGGCGACGTTCGAGGCCCAGGGGCATGGGTTGATTTTAGCGGGTGGGGTGGGAAAACGGATCGTGCTTCCGCGCGATGGCCCACTCATGCGATGAGACCGCATGAATGGGCCACCCGGGGTTGGGTTTATGTATGGGCCACCCGTCGTTTTTCTATCAATGTTCTCTTTTCAACCAGGGCGTCTATGTCTCTCGATTGATTGACGAGCATCTCCGGATCTTTAGTTTCTAACAACCCCACCGGACTCAATATGCAAAATTTCAGGAAATCTTTGAAGTCGCTGTCAACTCTGACGGGATCGTGATCGTTTATTGTCGCCAGTGCTATGGCTCGATTAATCTCAGGCTGTTTTATACCTTGTTTCTCCATACGCACTTGGATCCTAACTGCAGTAGTTATGATTTGTTCAGAACGCAATCCCCGTTTCACGCTAAATGCAACAAAGGAAATAATGAGTAGCGGGATTAGAATTACCACCAACCATGGCTTGCTCAAGTAGAAGAAAAAAGAAGACGCTGCAAGCAGAATTATCGAAGTGAAAAAAATGGACAAATGCCACCAAACGTGGCGCCAAGCATATGGTCTCTGAAGAGGATTGTTCAAAAAATAAAGGCCAAAATACCAACCAAATGCAAGGCGGTAGAAAACATAGAATAGCAATGCGCCGATCAGCCACATTAGCTTATTTCCTCCAGTCATCTTTCGCTAGGCCCAAAACAGTTAGCAACGTAGCCGCTCATTCTTCCATCTATCTCATTTTCTGTTGATACCACCGCTATTCAACTGTCACTGACTTCGCCAAATTTCTGGGTTGGTCTACGTCGCAGCCGCGGCGGACGGCTATGTGGTAGGCGAGGAGTTGGAGGGGGACTACTTCGAGGACTGGTAGGAGGAGTTCGGGGGCCTGGGGGATTTGGATAGTGTGCTCGACTAGCTGCTTGATCTCTTCGTCGCCTTCGATGGCAATGGCGATGACTCGGCCACTGCGCGCGGTGACCTCTTGAATGTTGGAGAGGGTTTTTTCGTACTTCAAGACGCTCGAAGGGTCGTTGGGGTCTTTGGTGGCGATGCAGACTACGGGGAGGGTCTCATCGATGAGGGCGTTGGGGCCGTGCTTCATCTCGCCGGCGGGGTAGCCTTCGGCGTGGATGTAGCTGATCTCTTTTAATTTGAGTGCGCCTTCGAGGGCGATGGGGTAGTGGATGCCGCGGCCGAGGAAGAGGAAGTCGTTGGCGGTGTGGAAGATTTTTGCCAGCTGGAAGCACTGGTCATCCACGGAACGGAGAACTTCTTCGACTTTGCCGGGGAGTTTCGAGAGTTCGTCGACGAGCTTGAGGGATTCGGCGTCGGTGATGGTGCCGCGGACCTGGGCGAGATGGAGGGCGAGGACGAAGAGGGCGGTGAGTTGGGCGGTGAATGCCTTGGTGGAGGCGACGCCGATCTCGGGGCCGGCGTTGGTGGTGAGGGTGCCCTGGGCTTTGCGAGTGATGGCGGCGCCGACGACATTGCAGATGGCGAGGGTTTTGGAGCCTTTGGCGATGAGCTCGGCCTGGGCGGCGAGGGTGTCGGCGGTTTCGCCGGACTGGGTGATGAGGAGGCCGATGGCGCGGGGGTCGGCGATGGGGTCGCGGTAGCGGTACTCGCTGGCGTAGTCGACGTCGACGGGGAGGCGGGCGAGGCGCTCGATCATGAACTTGCCGGCGAGGCCAGCGTGCCAGGAGGTTCCGCAGGCGGCGATGGTGATCTGGCTGGCGTTGCGGAGGTCTTCGGAGGAGATCTGCATGGCCTCGAGGAAGACGTGGCCGGTGTCGAGGGAGACGCGACCGAGGGTGGTGTCGCGGATGGCTCGGGGCTGCTCGTTAATTTCCTTGAGCATGAAGTGCTTGTAGCCGGCTTTTTCGGCCTGGATGGGGTCCCAGGTGATGCGCTGGACTTTTAATGGGATCGGCGCGCCCTGGAAGTCGGTGAGGTGCACGCCGTCGGCGGTGAGGACGGCTAGTTCGCCGTCGGCGAGGAAGTGGATGTTGCGGGTGTGGTGGAGGATGCCGGGGACGTCGGAGGCGAGGAAGAATTCGCCGTCGCCGATGCCGATGACGGCGGGCGGACCCATGCGGGCGGCGACGAGCTTGTTGGGCTCGTGCGCGGAGAGGACGCCGATGGCGAAGGCTCCGGTGATGCGCTTGACGGCGCGGCGGACGGCTTCTTCGAGGGGGATTGCTGGTTTGGCGAGGGTGAGGACGGCTTCGGCGGTGTTGGCGTCTGGGGAGTCTGCGCTCCTACGAGCAAAATGCGGGGGTTCTTCGCTGCGCTCAGAATGACAATCTTTTTCGGGATGATGACCGTTTGTGGCGGCGAGGTTGAGTTCGTCTTCGATGAGGTGGGCGATGATCTCGGTGTCGGTTTCGGAGACGAACTTGTGGCCCTTGGCGATGAGGGCGTTCTTGAGGGTGAGATAGTTTTCGACGATGCCGTTGTGGACTACGACAAGGGTGCCGGAGCCGTCGCGGTGGGGGTGGGCGTTTTCTTCAGTAGGCCGGCCGTGGGTGGCCCAGCGGGTGTGGCCGATGCCGAAGGAGCCGTGAAGGGGGGCGTCCGCGATGACGGTTTCGAGGTTACGGAGCTTGCCGGGGGCGCGGCGGAGGGCCAAGCCATCGGGGCCTCCGGCCACGGCGATGCCGGCGGAGTCGTAACCGCGGTATTCGAGGCGGCGCAGGCCTTCAATGATGACGGGAACGACGGACTGGGGGCCAATGTATCCAACAATTCCACACATGGAATGAGTTTAGATGGGCGAAAGGAATTTTGCGCGGGGGCGGCGTGGGACTTTTGGGTTACGCAGGGGCGGGAAGCGGCTTTGCGGGGATTTTGGGTGGCGGTCCGGATCTGTAGAGAAGGTGGATGAGGGGGCGTTCAAGATAGATGTAGCTAAGACAGCCGATAAGAAGAACCGCAGGCAGGCCTATGAACATAATGAGGAAGATGGAGGTTTGGTGTGGCAAGAGATACATAGTGAGGCGGGCGGTGAGTGCAAGGACGAGAGCGTGGGAGAGGTAGATGGAGTAGGACCAATCGCCGATGGAGATTAGCAGAGGAAAGTAACGGATGATGCGAGTGCGTTCGAGTTCCATAGCGCCGAGGAGCAAGAGAGTGGCGAAGGTGCCGTAGAGAACCGGCCTGCGCCATGGGTGATCGACGATCCAGTCGGGGTTGCCGGCGTGGACGTGGGCGGTGTAGAGGATGATCGCGGCGAGCCACACCACTGAGGCGGCGACGAGCAGAATGCCGGCGGAAGAGTGCAGCCGGGAGCGGCGGTAGATGTGAAAGAGGATGAAGCCGGCGAGAAACTCAAGCACCGCAGGGCTGATGAGAAGTTGGACGAGGGGAATGGGGGAGAGGCCGATGTAAAGCTTCAGTGCGATTACGGCGATGCCCCAGAGAGCGAGTAGCCAGAGGGCGATGCGTTGTGGGATGAACAGCAGGAGGAAGACGGTGAGGTAGAAGTAGAGTTCGTAGCTGAGAGTCCAGCCTTGCAGGAGGATCATCGGGAGGTTGGTTGGGATTAACAGATAAGAGGCGAGGAGGTTGAAGGACTGCGGGTGGTCTCCGTTGAAATGGCGGGCGATGAGGGTAAGGGTTGTGTAGATCCAGAAGATGGGAAAGATGCGGGCGAGGCGATGGTAGAGAAAGATTCCGGCGTCGCGAGGGTGAGCGAATTTTCCGGCAGTGACTGAGGCGATGACGACGCCGCTGATAACGAAGAAGAGATCAACGCCGAGGGCGCCGTGCTCGAAGGGGAGGAAGCGATCGGTGGCGCAGTATTTTGTTTCGATGCCGTGAAGGTGGGCCAACACGACAAGAAGAGCCGCGAGTCCCCGACAGACTTGAATGCTGACGATTCGCCCGGACTGCGTTTGAGACAGCTGTGGCAAGAGGCGGCTCCTGTGGCACTACTGTATCAACGGGAGGGATGGCGGGGAGTTAGCGGGTACGATTGGTTGATTGATCGACGGACGACCGTGTGAAGATGCCGTCGATTTGGAGGAGCCTTCCAGTGGTGGGGTTACGGAAGGACGGTTCGAGATCCCAGAGTTCGAAGCCGTTGTGGGCCATCATGGCGCATATTTCGGGCATTAGAACTTCACCTTTGTAGAGCGGCAGGAGTGACATTTCAAGTTGCACAGCGAGGGTTTGGGAGAGAAGCTGCGTCGCTCCGGCGAGTACCTGCGACTCGTAACCCTGGACGTCGAGCTTGAGAAAGATGCGGCGGGAGGAGTTGTCAGACGGGAGGACGTCGTCGAGACGCCGCAGGGGGACCTTTTCTTTATGCAGGTAGCGGGATTCGGGGGCGGCGGAGAGGTGCGAGTTGAGCATGGGAAGAATGGAGCTGGAGAAAGAGTTGGCGGCGATATTGATCTCGGTTTCGCCGGTGAGGGCACCGAGGGCCATGCGGTCGGCGACTTTCCAGAGAGGGTCGGCGGCGGCGGATTGAAGCAGGCTGGAGTGGGCGGCGGCGGAGGGCTCGAAGGAGATGAGCTTGCCTCGGTAGCCGGCCGCGCGGCACTGACGGGCGAACTGGCCGATGTTGGCACCGACGTCGACGACGAGGTCGATCTGAAGCCGGGAGAAGAGGAGACGACGGCGGAGCTTTGGTGAGGTGTAGACGTCAGTGCTCCTGACTTCGTAGCCGGTGGCTTCGGTGAGAGAGCGCAGGGTTTCTTTGATAGATGGGCTCATGATGCTGTGTTCCCGGCCGCGCTTACGAGTGGTTGCGGTGAGGAGCTTTGTGCAGCGAGAAGAATGGAGAGCATGGTCATGAGCCAGAGGGGAAAAGAGAGGTCAAAGTTTTGGGTATCAGTGAGACCGCGAATCAGGGCGAAGATGAGTAGGGTGGCGGCGAGGGTCTTGAGGTGAGACGGGCTGGCGCGACGGATCTGCCGGAAGAATGCCCAGTAGAGCGCGATGGTGAGAAGAACTCCGATGGCTCCAAAGGAGAAGAACTGCTGGAGGAGTTCATCGTGGGCTTGTTGTGCTTCAAATGTGCCGAAGGGAGGGACGACAAAGCGGTAGGCGTAGAGGCCGTTTCCGAGGATCGGTTTTTTGATTGCGTATTCGAGGGAGACTGCCCAGATAAGGGTTCGGCCGGTCAGAGTCTCAGGACCGATTCCCTGGCTGTAGTTGATGAGGTAGGCCTCCAGGAGGCCCCAGAGTGAGGCAATGATGACGCCGGCGGCAACGCCGATCCATGTTTTTACTTTGCGGGAGAGGGTTGAATCCCTGATTAAGGCGAAGCCGAAGGCTGCGACGAAGGCGATGATGGAACTCTTGCTGAGAGTTCGCAGAAGAGTGGCGCCGAGGAAGAGCGCCGGCAATATCCAAAGTGTGCTTTTGCGCGCTAAGTGGCTGGCAAGCAGGGTGGCGATGCCGAAGAGAAAGCCGATTGCATTGGGATGAAGAAAGTCTTCATCGCCCAGGCGCAGATCGGCGGTTGCGGGAAGGTACCAGGCGATGATGGCGACGAGACACGAGCCACCAACGAAGCCCTTCATGATGGAAGCTGCCGAGATCTCCGGGGCGCCGTCGCGCAGTACAAACCA
Source organism: uncultured Acidobacteriaceae bacterium (assembly GCA_963791735.1). Lineage (GTDB taxonomy): Bacteria > Acidobacteriota > Terriglobia > Terriglobales > Acidobacteriaceae > Edaphobacter. Next base: position 81,166 of record CAWBTR010000002.1, read on the forward strand.
GATGGTGGCAACGTCCGCGGCCCATGCGCACCAGTAGCCGGCTGCAGCCGCCAGCGGCGCGGGGGTCCAGATCAGGCTAAGGAACGCGAGGCCGAGAAAGGCGAGGCACCAGCGGATGGTGGGGGTTCGGAAGCAGGAGGCGGGGATCGAAGGTGTGCTGCCGATAGTGGAAAGTGCCGCAGCGGTGAGCAAGCCGAGACTGAGCGCGACGGACAGGATGGTTGCCTGCTCCGGCTCGTCCTGAAACCAGAGGACGGTCAGGCAGATTCGAAAGGCGAAGATGAAGCCGATCAGTGTGGTGAGAAGCTGAAAGCGGCTGCGATCTTTCGTTGTTCCCGAGGCCGCAGGCTGTTGGAGGATGGTTGTCATGTGAGGGGCCGTGGCTGGTGCTGTTTCGTCGCTGCTGGTTCTGCGCTGGTGTGAGGTTGATGTGAGTTTAATGCGGGTCGAGTTGGCGTAGCGAGGAAGAGGCTGAGTAATGCCATCTTTTTACAACCGCGAGACAATTTCCGGACAGATGATGCACTTGCGGGTAGTGCAGGCGGCTTGAGCGGCTTGTGCGAATTTACCTGGCGGAGATGTGGCCGGTGTAACTTAACGGACAGTGGCATGAGGGTGAGGTCGCTACTGTGCACGTACTCGTCATCAATAGCGGGTCTTCGTCGATCAAGTTTTCTCTGTTTGATTCGGGGACAGGTGAACCTCGTTCGTTGTTCGAGGGCGAGGTGACGGGGATTGGGGCGGGGGCCAGGTTCAAATTTCGCGATGCGGATGGACGCGATCTGAACGGCGGGCGAACGGACGTAAAGGCTGAGACGCCGGTGGAGGCGATCAGGCTGGTGGTGGAGGCGGTGAGTGGGCAGGGTTTGCCAAAGGTGGAGGCGGTGGGGTATCGGGTGGTGCATCCGGGGGCGAAGCTGGATCGGCATCAGCGGATTACGCCGGAAGTGATGAGAGATCTGGAGGAGGCGGTGGTGTTTGCGCCGCTGCATGATCCCGCGGTGATTGAAGTGATCAAGGAGATGATGGAGAGATTTCCGGACGTGGGGCACTATGCATGTTTCGATACGGTGTTTCATCAGACGATGCCGGAGGCCGCGACTACTTATCCGATTCCGGTGGAGTATCGGGAGCAGGGCGTGCGGCGGTATGGGTTTCATGGATTGAGTTGCGAGTCGATTGTTCGGCAGTTGCGGGCGGAGAAGGGGATTCAGTTTCCGAAGCGGATGGTGATTGCGCATCTGGGGAGTGGATGCAGCGTGACCGCGTTGGTGGACGGCCGCTCGGTGGATACGACGATGGGGCTGACGCCGACGGGTGGAGTGGTGATGGGGACGCGGCCGGGAGATCTCGATCCGGGGCTGGTGCTTTATCTGTTGCGGCAGATGGAGGGTGATCGGGAGAGCGCACTGGAGAAGATGCTGAATCATGATGCGGGGATGGTGGCGCTGTCTGGCATGCCGAACGATATGAAGGCGGTGCGGGAGGCGGCGGCGAAGGGAGATGCGAGGGCGAGGTTGGCAGTGGAGATTTTTTCACGGAGTGTGAAGAAGGCGGTGGGCGGCTTCGTGGCGCTGATGGGTGGGGTGGATGCGGTGGTGTTTGCGGGCGGCATTGGGGAGCATGATGCGCGGTCGCGGGAAGAGATTGCGGGTGGGATGGAGAATCTTGGGATTTCGATTGAATTCTGAATTGAATGAGGCTTCAGGCGATGCTGTACGGCGCTTGAATGCATCTGACTCATTAGCAATGGTGCTCGTCGTTCCGGCTAAAGAGGATTGGATGATTGCGGTGCATGTGGATCACATGGCCCGGTCGGGAGATTAGTTCAGTTTTGGTTACAAATAGTCAGTTCGACTTCCATTTCATTTACATGCAAGCGAAGGAGATGTCATATGAGCAGCGTGGCCAAAGGATCGCCTAAAGGGAAGATTCAGGGTGCTCAACCGTTGTCGGCGGACGAGTTGCGGAAGATGGATGCTTACTGGCGAGCGTGCAACTATCTCTGCGTGGGAATGCTTTATCTGCTGGAGAATCCGCTGCTGCGGGAACCATTGAAGGTGGAGCATATCAAGAATCGGCTGCTGGGGCATTGGGGGTCGGACCCGGGGCAGACGTTTACGTGGGTGCATCTGAACCGGCTGATCAAGAAGTATGACCTGGATTTGATTTATATCTCGGGGCCGGGGCATGGGGCTCCGGCGACGCTTTCGAATAGTTATCTGGAGGGTGTTTATTCGGAGGTGTATCCGGACAAGAGTGAAGATGTTGCGGGGATGCAGAAGTTCTTCAAGCAGTTTTCGTTTCCGGGTGGGATTGGGAGCCACTGCACGCCGGAGACGCCGGGGTCGATTCATGAAGGAGGCGAGTTGGGGTATAGCTTGTCGCATGGGTTTGGCGCGGCGTTTGATAATCCAGATCTGATTGTGGCCGTGGTGGTGGGGGATGGCGAGGCGGAGACGGGGCCGCTGGCTACGTCGTGGCACTCGAATAAGTTTTTGAATCCGGTGCGCGATGGGGCGGTGCTGCCGATACTACATTTGAACGGGTACAAGATTGCGAATCCGACGGTGCTGGCGCGGATTTCTCCGGAAGAGCTGGAGTGGATGTTCAAGGGGTATGGTTGGGAGCCGTATGTTGTTGAGGGGGACGACCCGGCGAAGATGCATCAGTTGATGGCGGGGGTGATGGAGGACTGCGTGAAGGAGATTCGCGCGATCCAGAAAAGAGCTCGGAGTGCGCCGAAGGGATTAGACACAGAGCGGCCGCGGTGGCCGATGATTATTTTGCGGACGCCGAAGGGGTGGACGTGTCCGAAGGAGATCGATGGGCACAAGCTGGAGGGGTCATGGCGAGCGCACCAGATGCCGATCCTCGATCCGAAGACGAATCCGAAACATTTGAAGATGGTCGAGAAGTGGATGCGGAGTTACAAGCCGGAGGAGTTGTTTGATAAGTCGGGGAAGCTGATCGCGGAGTTGAGGGCGATGGCTCCGGTGGGGCAGCGACGGATTACGGCAAACCCACATGCGAATGGCGGGTTGCTGCGGAAGCCGATGGAGCTGCCGGACTTTCGCGACTATGCAGTGAAGGTGAAGAAACCGGGGCAGATTGAGGTTTCGCCGACGAGCGTCGTGGCGGAGTTTTTGCGCGATGCGATGCGGAAGAACATGACGAACTTCCGCGTGTTCGGGCCGGATGAGACGGCTTCGAACAAATTGCAGGCGATCTACGAGGCGAGCGGGAAGACGTGGGAGGAGAAGCTCCTGCCGGAGGATGCGGATGGAGGTTTTCTGGCGCGTGATGGACGGGTGATGGAGATGTTGAGCGAGCATACGCTGGAGGGATGGTTTGAAGGGTATGTGCTGACAGGGCGGCATGGGTTCTTTTCGACGTATGAGTCGTTTGTGCACATCATCGACTCGATGTTCAACCAGCATGCGAAGTGGCTGGAGAAGAGCAAGCTGGAGCTGCGGTGGCGGGCGCCGATCTCGTCGATCAATTTGTTGATTACCTCGCTGGTGTGGCGGCAGGACCATAACGGATTTACGCATCAGGATCCGGGCTTTCTGGATGTGGTGACGAATAAATCGCCGGAGGTGACGCGGATTTATCTGCCGCCGGATGCGAATTGTCTGCTTGAGTGTGACGGACCACTGTCTGCGGAGTACGAACTACGTGAATGTGATTGTCGCGGACAAGGCGGAGCATCTGCAGTATCTGGATATGGATGCGGCGGTGAACCATTGCACGAAGGGCATTGGGATTTGGGACTTCGCGAGTAACGACGCGGGAGATGAGCCAGATGTAGTGATGGCTTGTGCCGGAGACATTCCTACGGCGGAGACGCTGGCTGCGGTCGCGATCCTGCGGGAGAGATGCTCGGACGTGAAGATACGGTTTGTGAATGTGGTGGACCTGTTCCGGTTGATGCCCGAGGAGGAGCATCCGCATGGGCTTTCGTCGCGAGAGTTCGATGGTTTATTCACGACGAACAAGCCGGTGATCTTTAATTTCCATGCGTATGCTTCGATGATTCATAAGCTGACGTACCGGCGGACGAACCATGACAACTTTCATGTGCGCGGGTATAAGGAAAAAGGGAATATCAATACGCCGCTTGAGCTGGCGATTTTGAATCAGATTGACCGGTTCGACCTGGCGATCGATGTGATCGATCGGGTGCCGCGACTGCAGGCGACGGCGGCGCATACGAAGGAGTGGTTGAAGGACCAGATTATCGAGAGCGTTAACTACGCTCATGCGAACGGGATCGACAGCAAGGAGATTCGCGAGTGGAAGTGGCCGATTTAGCGTAATGACGCCAAAATGAAAGAAGCCTACAAATCGTCTCCGAGAGCTGGACTGGCCACTAAGGGACGGAGTACGATTTTTTGCGATCTAGTAAGCAGGGTAGAAGTTCCACCCTTTGTTAACCAGAAACGGAGAATAACGATGAAAATACTTGCTTCCCTCCTTGCGCTCGGCCTGATGGCTACCCCTGCGCTGGCCGCTACCTTCAACGATGTCTCGGTCATTGACGTAGCTTGCTCGAAAAAGGCGGCTGCGACCGCGGATGCTCATACTCGGGAATGTGCTCTGGCCTGCGAGAAGAGCGGCTTTGGCATTGTTACGGCGGATAACAAGTTCCTGAAGTTCGACGCGGATGGCAATGCGAAGATCCTCGAGCAGCTGAAGAGCTCGGATAAGACGGATCATCTGCGAGTGAACGTGAGCGGAGAGGTTAAGGGCGACACGATCAAGGTGGAGTCAGTAAAACTGCTGTAGTTTCGACGAAGAAGCCCCATCCTCGATTGACTTCGAGGATGGAGCATTTGTTTTTAAGTTGGGTAAGTCCTGATTAGAAGATGATTTTCAGAGCGAACTGGGTGTTGAAGGGTTCGCCAGGACCGATACCAGGTGCGCCATTGTAGAAGCCGATGGTCTGGGTGACGGTGCCGAAGGCCGCGCCGTCGCCGAGGTAATTATCGGGTGGAGCGAGATTGGCACGATTGAAGAGGTTGAACATTTCGACGCGGAACTGCGTGTTGAAGCCGTGATCGAAGAGCGAAAACCTGTTGTTCTTGAAGACGGAGAAGTCGACTGCACCATAACCTGGAGCGACGAGCTGATTGCGGCGCATGGTGCCGAAGGACGGGGTAGAGGATTCTACGAAGGCGCCAGAGGTGATCCACTGGACCTGTCCTTGAACGATTTTCTTGCTGGCCCCCGCATAGGGACTGACGCCAGGGACAAGGTTGACGCGGTCTTCACCCTCGCCGGTGCCGCTCGTATCGTCGCCGGTGTAGACGGTGTAGGGTTGGCCGCTGTGGAAGGTGATAAGAGAGTTGAGCTGCCAGCCGTTGGTCAGCGGCTTGAGGTGGGAGCTGCCGGGGACGTCGTAGGCGAGATAGCTGACGAATGCGTTACGGGTGTCGTAGTCCATGCTGCCGTAGTCGCACTTCACGCAGAGCGCGTTGGTGATGTTGGCGTTGCGGTATTGAGTAAGGAAATCGAGCCCGTGGGCCCAGGTGTAAGAGAATTGACTCGTCACGCCATGCCAGCTGGTCGTGCGCAACGTGGTCTGAAACGAGCTGTAGTTGGAGTTGCCGATGCTGGAGACCTGGTTGATGGTCCCGTAGTTGGGGAATTGCTTGCCGTAGGGGCGGGTCAAGTTCTGGGCCGTTGTGCCTAGTGGGGTGCTGCCCAGGGCGGCCTGGTTGATGTCGATGTTGGAGAGGAGCTTGCGAGACTCCGAACCGACGTAACCAAAGTTGAAGATGGCCTTCGAACCGAGGGACTTCTCGATATTGAAGTTGAAGTTGAAGGTGTAGGCGGGGCGCAGATTGGGGCTGATGGTGAAGAGGTTGTAGTTAGTGGCGGGATTGTAGGTGACAGCGGTGGGAAAGAGTAGCGTGCCCGGTGTGATAACGAGGTTGCTATTGGAGAGGCTGGAGACCGGAGCAGGGCCGCCTGGGTTGCTTTCAGCACCGGATGCGCCACCGTTGGGCGGGCGATTGTCGAGGAAGGGGTTGAGGTTGGGCTGGTCAAAGAACATCCCAATACCTCCGCGGAAGACAAAGCCCGGGCTGAACGTCGGTTGATAGGCAAAGCCTACGCGGGGGCTGAAGTCGTAGAAGGTCCTGGGGAAGAGCGAGCTGATTGCGGCTCCCTGGAAGACGAGGCCGTTGACAGCGCCAGAGGTTGTGGGGCGGAAGACAGAGAGATCCTGCAACCCGTCGTGCATTGGTCCGAGGTAGTCGTAACGGACACCGTAGTTGACATTTAGGCTGGGGGTTAGCTGAAAGGCGTCGGCCGCAGAGCCGGAGAAGTTGTTGACGTAGACCGAGCGCTCCGTATTGCCGCGGACGATCTGCGCCTGCTGGGTGCAGCCAATCAGGAAGTCAGCGAGAGAGAGAATCTGGGAGCCGTTAGCCTGCGCACTGATCTTGGCGACGTAGGCCTGCTGGGCCGCGGTTGGAGTTGTGTAGCCGTATTGGGCCTGGCAGGGCGCTGAGTTGAAACCGGTTTCGGCGGTGTAGCCCCACGGGCCTTGAGTTCCGGGGAAGGAGAAGTTGCCTCGGGTCTTGCGATGGTAGAACTCGTTGACGTAGCCGCGGCGATACTCGCCAGAGAATCGAAATTGATGTTTGCCGACTACCCAAGAGGCGCTGTCGGTGGCCTGGCCCGTAATGTCGTTGCGGCCGGAGGGTGGGGTGGCATTCTGGAGGTTGTCAAAGCCTGTGATCTTGATGCCGGGTGCGCCGGAGAGCTGCGGCTGGGCGGCACCGGTGTTGAAGCCGAAGGAGATCGGGTTCATGCTGTGGTTGTCGTCGAAGAAGATCTGGTTGAAGTAGTTGACGCCGAGGAGAACCTGGTTAGTGAAGCGGGAAGTGAGGACGGAGTTGAGGACGGCGGACCAGTTGTAGACATGGATGGGGCCTTGCTCGAAGAAGTAGGGATCGAGTGTGCCAACCGGGGCGACCTGGTTACCCTGACCGCCAAACATACGGAGGGCCAGGGTATGTTTGGGCGTGATGGTGTAGTCCATCTTGCCGACGCCGTTGTAGCTGTAGCCGGTGATGGGTGCGGCGCTAGTGTAGTTGTTGGCCGAGTCGCAGGAGCTGTTGACGGTGGGGCAGTTGAGAATCGCGGCAGGATAAAACTGTTGCAGAGAAGCAGTAGCCACGCTGGTTGGAGCGAGATTGAACACCTTCAGCAGGGCGGTGGAGTCGGCCTGGAAGGCCGTGGTGGGTTCGGTGGTGGAGGCCGGTGAGGTGATGATGAACTGCTGCTTTTCATAGTTGAAGAAGTAAAAGAGCTTGTCCTTGAGGACGGGGCCACCGAAGCTGGCGCCGTAGTTCTGGTTGCGGAGCTTGCCCTTAGGCGCGCCGTTGGCGAAGGGACTGTTGGCAGAGAAGAATTCGTTGCGATTGAAGTAGTAGACAGAGCCGTGAATCTCATTTGTGCCTGATTTGGTCACGATATTGACGACGCCACCTGGGTTGCGTCCGGCTTCGGCGGTTGACTGGGTTTGCTGCGAGTACTGCTCGACGGAGTCGAGAGGGAGAATGATGCCGGCGATGCCTTCGACGCCTCCCTGATTGACGGCGGGGACGTTATGCCAGAGGTCGTTGTTGTCGACGCCGTCGATCTGCCAGTTGACCTGATTGGCGCGGGTGCCATTGACGGAGCCAAACCCGCCGGCGGAGTATCCGCCGAAGCCCGGTGCGACGGCGATAAGCTGGGTGAAGTCGCGGCCGTTCATTGGAGTGTCGTTGACGATGACGCTGCTGATGTCGGTCGTCTGGGTGACCGAGGTGGTATCGAGCGCGACGGCGGCGGCGTCAACTTCGACGACCGTGGAGGAGCTGGAGATGGTCAACTTGATGGGGAGCGTGAAGGTCGTACCCGCAGTGACGACGATCTTGTCCGTTTTTACGGTGTTGAAGCCGGGGAATGAGGCGGAGACAGAGTAGGTGCCGAGGGGCAGGTCTTGAAAGAGGAACTCGCCCGCACTGGAGCTGGTGGTGGTGTGGGAGCTACCGGTATCGGTGTCGGTGGCGACTACTGCGGCCTTTGGGACACCTGCGCCGGTGTAGTCGGTGACAGTGCCGTTGATACCGCCGCGGAATGTCTGGGCTTGAGTGAAGGTAACGCCGATGAGGGCTAAGACGGTGACGGCGAGGCCGTAGATAGCGGCCTGTAGGATTTGCTTCGGTAGCTGGCGCATATGACCTCCTAAAAAAAGGCAAAGATTTCCTGATCGTCTGGAAGACGATTTTTGCGGGTGGAAATTAAGACAAAAATCCATTAGCGCAGCAAGAGTGCTGCGGGTACGTCACTGTGTTCCAAGGGCCGAATGGCTAATAGAAGTGTGGCGAAAACGTCAATTTAAGAAAGAGGTGGCACCACCGTAACCTTCTTTTATAAAGATTGCAAGAATTTTTTTGAGATATCACGACGCTAGCTGGAAGCGCTCAACTTGATATTCAGCGAGATAAATTGAGTGTTGGGGAGGGGCAGCTTGTGAAGGATTTGTTTTTTCTATTTGTAACGTTATTTGTCACAAATAATATTGCCGGAGTGAAAACCTGATTAGGGAGATCAGGCGCCGCCGCGGCGGAGTTCTTTCGTTTTCACGACGATGAGGTATTCGTAGAAGGATTGCAGAGTGGCATAGGTGAGGCCGGCGGCACCATCGAGGATGGCTCCGCGGAGGAAGACCATGTAGAGCCACTTGATAAGGGGACGCGCGGGGAGGCGGTAGAAGAGGGCCTTCTGATGGAGGCGGCGGGTGTGGAAGTCGGGGTGACGGAGGGCGGTGGCGAGTGAGGGGTTTTGCAGGCCCTGGTTGTGGGCGATCAACTCGGCCTCCATGGTGGAGTAGAGGTTGTGCTTCTCGACCCACTTGCCGATGCCCTTTGAGAAGGGGTAGTGATTCAGCGGATAGCTGAGTTGCGCGATGGGTCCGTCGATCTCGAGAACCTCGTTGATGGCGCGGGTGTAGTGGGCGCGCTCGGGGCGCACCAGGCGGATGTAGTACGGGGAGAGTTGGGCGTGCTTGAGCCAGGTGTCGAAGAGGAAGTCGCGACGGCGAACGCGGAAGGCTGCGGTCTCTGGCGGGGCGGCGAGAGTGAGCTGCTGCATCTCGCGGGAGAGTTCGGGGGTGGGGCGCTCGTCGGCATCGAGGAGGAAGACCCACGGGTGCTTGAAGGGTACGGTGGTGAGGGCGGCGTTGCGGTGGGTGGAGTAGTCGTCGAAGGTGCGGGTGTGGATGTGGGCGCCGGCGGCTTTGGCGATCTCAGTTGTGGCGTCGTTTGAGTGGGAGTCGAAGACGTGGATGTCGTCGGACCAGGAGACGCTGGCGAGACAGTCGGGAAGATCGCGCTGCTCGTTGCGGGTGAGGATGAGGACGGAGATCATCTGCTGGCTATGGTATCGCGGACGATCTCCGGTTAAGGGCAATTAGAAGCGGATGACGAGCCCTGAGGTGATTGATTTGGCGTGTTCCCCGTTTACGGAGTCGGAGTTGTTGATGGCGTAACTGAAGTCGACGACTCGCCAATCGACGTGTGGAAAGATGGTGGCGTCAACGCCGACGACGTAACGGTAAGCGAAGCCATTGGGAGGTTGCAGTCCGGCGGCCGTGCGGTTGTAGGTGGAGTAGCCGAAGATGAGTTCGCCATAGGGCCTGATGGGGAAGACGGGAACCTTGGCGGCGACGCGAGGGCCGAGGAAGCCGCTGTTGACGTCGGTGGAGAGATCGCCCCGGCCGTCGACGGAGATATCGAGAGGGCCGACGTGATAGAGGCCGAGATAGAGGCCGAAGGTTCCGCCGAGCTTCCAGTACTGATTGGGGAGACCGCTTTTTTCAGTGCCGGCGGTGCCGTAGATGGCGAGCCGGGCCTGAGCGTGGAGGTTTGTAGTGACTATGGCGATAAGGATCAGAGCAAGGAGCTGAAGATATCTTTTCGTCATGGCTCGGCCTCGAAGCTGTGCCAGAAGTGGATTTAACTCTCCCCCTTAGAGAGGTTTTCGGGAAGGCCGGGTTGTGCGGGCTTAAGAAAAAGGCCGGAGGGCGAGGACTGCGTTGAGACCACCGAAGGCGAGGGAGTTTGAGAGGGCGAGCTTTGGTGTGGCCTTGCGAGGGGAGCCGAGGATGACGTCGAGGTTGAGGGTGGGGTCGATCTGGGTGACGCCGGCGTTGGCGGGGAGGAGATTTTCGTGCAAGCCGAGGATGGTGGCGAGGGCTTCGAGGGCTCCGCTGGCTCCGATGGAGTGGCCATGGAGGGATTTGGTCGAGCTGATCGGGATTTGAGATGCGCGAGGGCCGAAGACCTGATGGATGGCGGCGGCTTCGGTGGAGTCGTTGGCTTGAGTACCGGTGCCGTGGGCGCTGATGTAGCCGACGTCTTCGGGTGACGCATTAGCGTCGGCGACGGCCTGGCGCATAGCGGATGCGGCGCCGTCGGCGAGGGGCTGGGTGATGTGGCTGGCGTCGGCGGAGAAGCCGAAGCCCACGATCTCCGCGTAGATGGTGGCGTTGCGGGCTTGCGCCGAGGCGAGGGTTTCGAGGGTGAGCATCGCGGCACCTTCGCCGATGGTCATGCCGTCGCGGTCGGCGGAGAAGGGACGGCATTGCGTGGGGGAGACGACACGCATGGAGTCCCAGGCGCGGAGGAAACCGAAGGTGAGCGGAGCTTCGTGGCCGCCGGCGATGGCGGCGTCAACCATTCCACTGCGGACCATCTGGAAGGCGAGGCCGATGGCGTGGGTTCCGGAAGAGCAGGCGGTGGAGATGTTGAGGGTGGGGCCGGTGACGTGCTGATCGATGGAGATGTTGCTGGCGCCGGCGGAGGCCATGGTGCGGATGACGGTGAGGGGATGGACGCGAGCGTCACGGGCGTAGAGCTTGATGGTTTCGGTCTCTTCGGCCTGGCGGCCACCACATGCGCAGCCGACGATGATGGCGATTTTTTGTGGTGCGTAATGGTTGGTTAGCTGGGATTCGGTGGCGGCCTGACGGGCGGCGACGATGGCGAACTGGGTGGTGCGGTCGGTGGCGGTGACGATGCCGGACTCGAGGTGCTCGCGGGGGTCGAAGTTCTTAACCGCCGCGGATTGGGTGAAGCGGAGGCCCTGGGTTTCGCCTGGGGCTTCGGGGTAGGGCGGGAAGGGAGCGATGCCTGTGTTTGCCGCGAAGAGGGCCGTACGGAATTCTGGTACGGAGTTGCCGATGGGGGTGATGCAGCCTAATCCGGTGACGACGACACGATTCACTGCTGCTCCCCTTGATTGATCTGATTTCGATTGTAGAGTCTTGGGCGAGTATGGAAGGGCCTTTTCGGAGCAGGACCCCTCCCTCCGCGTATTTATGGCTGTGGCGACAGTGATGGCCACGGCAAGAGCGATTGCAGGTTGAATGGGCGGTCTTAGAGGGTGGCTGTGGAGGGTTTGGCGGATTGGAGTTTGGTGACGCCGTCGACCATGTCGCCTACGGTTTTGATGGTGCCGAGGGCATCGTCGGGGATTTCAATGTTGAAGGCTTCTTCGACCTCGAAGGAGATGTTGATCTTGTCGAGAGAGTCGATGTTGAGTTCCTCGAAGGTGCTGGCCAGCGTGACGGTGTCCGGGGAGATGTTCTTCGACTTGGCGATGATGTCAATGCAGCGGCTGGCAACTTCGTTCATGTTGGTTCGGCTTCCTTCGGGTTATCCAAACTTACAGCGATGCGCGTATCGATGTAAAGGTCGGGGTAAAGGTCGGACAGGTCTGGAGGACTTAAGTGGTTTCAGGTGTAGTCGGGTTGCAATAGGGCGTCAAACCCAAAAAGATGCAGGGGTGCGTGGCCCTGGTGGATCCGAAGCAAGCGCTCGAAGAGCCAGGGGTTGCGCTGGAAGATGTTGAGGGCTCGTTCGCGGACGCGCACAGAACGATCCATCAGGAGCAGGCTGCGTGACATGAGAGTAGGAAGGCGCTGAATGCGGTGGTGGTCTCGCTGGTAGGAGGCGAGATTGTTGCTTTCGAGAGCAGCGGCTAAGGCCACGGCCTGACGGAAGCCCAGGGCGAGACCTTCGCCTGTAATGGCGTCGACCGAACCAGAGGCGTCACCGATGAGGGCGATGTTGCCTGAGGTGACGCGATGGAGGGTGCGGCCGAGGGTGATAGAACCTCGTGGGGGGCCGCTTGGCTTTGCTGCGATGAGATAACGCTGGAGAGCAGGGAAATGGCAGAGAGCTTGATCGGGGTCGCCTATTTTCTCGCGGGCAACGAAGGCAACGCAGATTTCGTTGGAGGAGATGGGAGTGACGTAAGCCTGGCCGTGGTTGCTCCAATAGATTTCGACGAAGGAACTCCAGGGTGCGACGGCGTAGTGCTGGCGCAGGCCGATGCGGCGAGATCGGAGCGTGCCTGCGGTGAGACCGGCCCACGCAGCGATGCGGGACCGGTGGCCGTCTGCGCCGACGAGGTAACGGGCGCGAAAGGTCTCGGAATCAATGTGGGTGTTCGTACGAGAGCTGGTTTGGACAACTGCGTTCCCTTTGTAGGTTTCGATGTGGCGGACGCTGCTCTCCCAGTGAAAGCGAACCCCAAGACTGGTGGCGCGGTCGAGCAGGAGCTGATGGAGTGCGGTGCGGCGGATGCCACGCCCGGGGCCAGCAGGGAAGGCGCATTGGACGGTGGTGTATTGCTTCGAGGCGGACGAGTCGCCGATGAAACGGACGCCGCGCAAGAGGGCGCTTTCGGTTTGATCCAGATCACGCCTGAGATCGAAGCCGAGGGCGGCGAGGGATTCGAGTGAGCAGGGGAGAAGGCCCTCCCCGCAGGCCTTGTCGATGGGTGGCTTTACTGCGTCGACGACTTCGACTCGGAGACCCAGACGGGCAGAGGCGATGGCACAGGCCAAGCCGGCTGGCCCTGCTCCAGCGATAAAGACGTCACTTTGAGTCGTACCAAGATGCATAGAAAAGACAGCGTCCTGTAACTATGACGCTGCAAGGAGGGGGAGCGGATGGTGTTGACCAGGAAATGACAGATAGATGACGGAAGGCTGACTAGACCTATTGGAAGGCCTGGAGGTAATTGCGATCCATATCGAGGGACCAACTACCACTTGAGGAGAACAAGCTCTGAACAGAAGGCTGGGCCCATGGCAGCGAGGATGCTGTAGGTACCGGGTTTGCCGGGTGAGTTGACGAGGACATCTTCGAGGACAGCGAGGACAGAGGCTGCGGAGAGATTGCCGACTTCGCGCAAGCTGCGCCAGGAAGGTTCGAGGGCGTTGGGGGGAAGATTGAGGGTATTCTCCATGGCCTCGAGGACCTTGGGGCCACCGGAGTGGAAGATGTAGCTGGAGATGTCATCGAGGGTTAGGCCGTTGTCGGTGAGAAAGGATTCGACATTTCCTCTGAGGTGTTCGTTGACGACTTTCGGGACGTCGGGTGAGAGGACGATTTTGAAACCCATGTCGCCGATGTCCCAGCCCATGATGTGTTCGGTGTGTCGATAGAATGTCGAGCGCGTATCGAGGATGTGTGGACCACGAAAACAGGTGGGGCAAGTACCGTTGGCGAGAGGGGTTTCGCTGCCGGCAATGATGACAGCGGCAGCGCCGTCGCCGAAGAGGCCGCAGGAGATTAGGTTGGCGATGGACTGGTCGTTGTCCTGCCAGGTGAGTGAACAGAGCTCGACGGAGAGAAGGAGTGCGTACTGGTTGGGGAACGCGCGGACGTAGTCGGAGGCGCGCGAGATGCCGGCTGCTCCGGCAACACAACCGAGGCCGAAGATGGGCGTGCGCTTGATCGAGGTGGGGAAGGGCATGAGGTTGATGAGGCGCGCGTCGATAGTGGGGCTGGAGATGCCCGTGACTGAAGCGAAGAAGATGGCGGAGATGTCGGCGGGCGTGAGACCGACACGATCGAGTGCGGTGGTGATGGCTTTCTGGCCGAGTTCGACGGCGGCTACGATCCAGGCGTCGTTGGTGGGGCCGAAGCCGGAGAGGTTCTCGTAGACGTGGAGGGGGAAGACGAGATTTCGGAACTCAACACCGCAGTTGACGAAGAGTCGATTGATGAGCCGGGGCTCTTCCATCCGGTTCTGCCAGCGCGCCGTGAGTGCTTCTGAGATTGCTGCCTGGGAGTAGCGATGAGGCGGATAAGCCGTACCGACTGATGCAATGCGCATGCTGATGAGAACCCTTTATGGTGCCTTGAATTGTGATGCGTTACGGCGATAGAAGATTGTCAACGATTGCGCGTTGGAGCAAAGGCGGATGGAAACGAGTCAATGAGTTAAAGGTACACGGTGCGACGCGTTGCGTGTTGGATTTTGGCGGTGGCGCTCGATGTCTAGGAATGCATCAACGGAGACGGGCGATCTGGCGCTGGTAGAGAGTGTTTTGGGGGAACTCCTGTGAGAGGCCGATGAGGATGGCTTTGCCCTCCTGGATGCGGCCGTCGCGGAGCTCGCCGACTGCGAGCATGAGGCGGGCGAAGGGAGCGAGGTAGTGGCCCTGTTCGGCGGTGAGCCGGAGGAGACGGACGCCTTCGTCTTTGTTGGTTCCGGCGCCGGCCATGCCGAGGATCCAGCGGATGGGCGCGGGTTTGAGGCTAAGCATGTAGTTCTCGATGCCGACGGCGAGGTTGGCGTCGTAGAGGGTGGGGTTGAGGGCGAGGGCCTGCTTGGCGTACTTGCTGGCGAGCTCGCTGAATTTATAGGCGCCGTATTCGTGGCGGTCGATGAGGGAGGCCCAATCGGCTTGCATGCCGGAGGTGACGGCCTTGCAGTAAAAGGCGTTGGCGTCTTTGGGATTGCGCTGGAGTGCGGCGTCGGCCAGTTGCTCGGACTGAGCGATGCGGTCGTTGAAGCCGTGCTTGAGGGCCGGGTCGATGGCCGGACGCTGACGGGATTCGAAGCGGTTGTCGTCTGCGAAGAGCTCAATGTCGAGGACGCCGAGGCGATCGAATTCGGTGAAGATGTAGGCGGCGGCATCGGAGGCAGGGCCGAGGGGATCTTCGGGATGGTCGGTGATCCACTGCTGAAAGTGGGCGTGGGCAGAGGAGAAGTCGAGGTTGTAGAGGGCGTAGTAGCCGTCGTTGAGCGGAGTGCCGGTGAGAGGGGAGCCGGCACGAGCGCAGGGGGACAGCACGAAAAAGGATGCCAGAAGGGCCGGGAGCAGCAGATGAGGGTAACCAGGATTGTGGCGGAGACGGAGTAGCAATCCGGCCTTCAAGATAAGCGACGTCAAGTGATAAGGTCTCATATTCTGTTCCGCCGATTGCCGACAGAGCCTTTGGAGACTGCATGGCGCGGGCGCTTTCATGGTGTTAAGACGGTTGGATGCATCGTGAAAAGTTGAGGGGACAAGACTAGTATCTTCCCTGTCGAGAAGAGAATTGCAGGCGAAACTTCAACTGTCCAGACGCTGGGGGCCATTTCAAGAGTTTTGCCACTTTTCATGCAAGCCCTTGCACTTTACCCATGAAATTGCGACCTAAGTGATTCATTCTTTGATTTTCTCCTTTGGCGATTCAGTTGCACCATTCTATGCGCCGAGTTTGCCAATAGGTTCGAGCTAACCAGCTACTATGACTCGGAGTACGGGCAAGCGCTTCACTTTTGAAGGTACATAGCACCAATTTTAAGGCTTTAGGTCCCGCTTCAAGCGGACACCAAGGAGGAACCATGAAGATTTGCTCGAAAATTTGTGCCTTGGGAGCGGTGTTAGTCGTTTCGACCGCTTTCGCGTCAGCCGACACCATCAATAGTGGTCCAACTACCACGGATTACTTCGCTTCCATCATTTCGGCCACCTCACCCCCGGCGGGACCGTATCCTAATCAAACAAGCTTCGGGGCGTTAGGCTCGGGCACTGCGACAGCCGCGTTGACTCCCTTGACTACGTGGGGTGCTGCTCTCGGGTCTTCAACGTGGGTAGGCGAAAGTGCCAGCTTTGGTCCTGGGCCGGGCGAAGTCAATCCCGCTTATGGATACTATCTGTATGGCTACACGTTCACGAGTGCTGGAACTCTGACAAACATCGACGTTCTGGCAGACGATACTACTGCCGTGTTCCTGGGTACCAACACCACTGAACTCATTGCCCCTGGAAGTCTGGGAACGGATACGCATTGCTCGGCTGGCGCTCCGAGCTGTTCTGACACCCTGGAGGGACGTGTGCTCCGGATCTGTCGCTGTCACCAGCGGTGAAACGTTGTGGTTCGTCGTTGAGCAGGCCGGTACCGGCCCAGCTGGCGCTGGGCAGGGTGGCGATCCTTCTGGTCTGGATTTCGTTATCACTACTGCCGCTATCACCCCGGAACCAAATTCGCTGCTGCTGCTGGGAACCGGGTTGGTCGGTGCTGCTGGTGCGTTGTTCCGCCGCAGACGCGCTTAGTCTGCTTGGTCTTCGGTATCTGACGTCCCCGCAGGCTGCGGGGAGCGGTTTTGCGGGACGCCAGAAATTACCAAGGTCGCCAGATTTCCTGGCGACCTTTCGTTGCCGTTTCTGATGCAAGTTCTTGCACTTTATCGATGAAATTGCAACCTAAGTGATTCATTGTTCGATTTTCTCCTTGGCGATTCAGTTGCAACATTCTGTGCGCCGAGTTTGCCAATAGGTTCGAGCTAACCAGCTACTATGACTCGGAGTACGGGCAAGCGCTTCACTTTTGACGGTACATAGCATCTTAGGACTTTACGGCCCGCTTCCAAGCGGAAACCAAGGAGGAACCATGAAAGGTCTTTTTAAAGTCGCCGCCTTGTCGGCGGTCCTGGTAGTCTCGGCTACGTACGCATCGGCCGACACTATCACCATAAACAGTACGGTTAGCCCCGGAACAGGCACAAACACCTATTATGCGGGACAGATTTTGGGGAGTACTCCGCTCAATACGGTTCCGGTAATTCCGGCTGGAACCCCGACCATAACGTCGGGATCGAACAATACCCCAAACGGTACTGGGGCCACCTACGGTCTCGCTAACGGTCTCTGGAGCCCTGCGTTGGGCGGTTCTTCTTGGATTTCCTACGATCCTAACTCGGGTCCGACGGGCGGGGAGAATGGTACAACGAAACCGTACGACGCGAATGGTTTCTATTTCTACGACCAGAGTGTGGTCACTACCGGCGGAACCTGGTCCGGAAGTGTAACGGTGCAGGCTGATGACACAGTTGCGGTCTATCTTAACAGTGTCTCTTCCGTGAATCTGCTTCAAGCCTTCGGCAATATCGGGGGCGATACTCAGTGCTCGGATAACGCCCCAAGCTGCGTAATGAAGACGTCGACCTTCAATCTTGGTAGCTTTGACACGGGCTTCAACAACGACGGCACGAACGTGCTCATCTTTGTTGTCGCGCAGACCGGTTCGATCTATCAGGGTCTGGATTTCTCCGGTTCCATCTCTAATCCTACGCCAGAACCAAGCACGCTCCTGCTGCTGGGAACGGGGTTGGTCGGGGCTGCCGGTGCGTTGTTCCGCCGCAGACGCGCTTAGTCTGCTTGGTCTTTAGTGTCTGACGTCCCCGGAGGCTGCCGGGAGCGGTTTGCGGGGACGGCAGAAATTACCGAGGTCGCCAGATTTTCTGGCGACCTCTCGTTTTTGTGAGCAAGTTATTTCCTTTAATGTGCAAATTATTGCATTTATCCAAAGTTGTGCACTACTAACTGTATGAATTGCAATGATATCCATTTGGCAGTCCAACTGCGTACACCCCTGGTATGAATGCTTGATTATGACTCGTTCTGAATCCTGGGCAACCCACCAAGATATCGAGCAAGACTCTCATGCACGAAACGCAGCATCAGCAATTAGCAATACCCGCACTATGCGGAAACTCAGGAGGAAATAATGAAGATTTGCTCGAAACTTTCTGCCTTGGGAGCGGTGCTGGTGCTTACGACCGCTTTCGCGTCTGCTGACACAATTCAGTTGGGAAGTTGGGCACAGGACGCCGGAAATGGCGGCAACCAGAACTCGGCACTCGCTGTCGTAGCCGCGCCCGCCTATGCTTTCAACACCGGATTTACGAACCAGGATCCTACTCCCCTGAATGGAGAAACTCAGTACCTCGTGGTCAGCAACAATAATACGTGGAACCTTCCATTGGGGGGTTCGAGTTCGAGCTGGGTCTCTTACAACCAGACCGGACCGGAGTCGGGAGCTGCCTTCGTCACCGCCCCGAACGGCAATTACTTCTTCAACACCACTTTCGACCTTGACTCGATGACTCCTGATGAGGCGAGCGGCTTCCTGGATGTTCAAGCTGACGATACGGTTATTGTATTTTTGAACGGTAATCAGCTGAACACACCATCGCCTTTAGGGACTAACCCGTCTTTGTATCCGCATTGCCTGGACGGCACACCGAACTGCATGGCCGGGACGATGATTAACCTGCCTGGGTCGGACTTCATCAGTGGAATTAATACCTTGACGTTCGAGGTTGTCCAGGCCAATGACGCGGACTTCGGTGTTGACTTCACTGGAGACGTCAATCCGGTTCCGGAGCCGAGTTCGCTGTTCCTTCTGGGAACGGGCCTGATTGGTTCTGCGGGTGCGCTGCTTCGCCGGAGGCGCTCGTAACTTACGATTCGGTTCCATAGCTGGCTGCGGGGAGTAGCCTTTGTGGAACCGAGTACCAAGACTACACAGCCGCCAGATCTCCTGGCGGCTATTTGTTTTTCCAGGTTAGTCTTTGAGGCTGACGACCTCTTTTTTTTGTTTTTCTTCGAGATACCAGGCGACGGTCTTTTGCAGCCCTTCGTGAAAATGGGCCCTTGGCTGGTAGCCGAGCTCCTTGCTGGCGCGCGAGATGTCCGCGAGAGAGTGCTTGATGTCGCCCTCTCTCGGTGGACCGTAGTTTGGTTTGGCGGTGAAGCCGAGCTGACCGGCGATGGCGGCGTAGACCTCATTGAGGGTGTGGCTTCTTCCTGTGCCGATGTTGAAGACACGGCCGGTGGCGACCTCGCTGGGCGCGAGGCAGGCGAGGAGGTTGGCGCTGACGGCGTTGTCGATGTAGTTGAAGTCGCGGCTGGTGAGGCCGTCGCCGAAGATGGTGGGGGTTTCGCCTGCCATCATCTTGAAGGTGAACTGTGCGATGACGCCGGAGTAGGGCGAGTCGGCGGCCTGGCGGGGGCCGAAGATGTTGAAGTAGCGCAGGCAGACGCCTTCGAGCCCATAGGCGCGGTAGAAGGACTGGATGTAGTACTCGCAGGTGAGCTTCTGTACGGCGTATGGGGAGAGGGGACGAGGGAGCATGTCTTCCTGCTTGGGCTGGGTGGGCTGGTCTCCGTAGGCGGAAGAGGAGGCCGCGTAGACGATGCGGCGAACCTTGGCGTCGCGGGCTGCGATGAGCAGATTCAGCGTGCCGTTGATGTTGGACTCGTGCGAGGTGAGGGGATCTTTCACCGATCGCGGAACCGAGGCGAGGGCTGCCTGATGAAGGATGTAGTCGACGCCTTCGCAGGCGGACTTGATGCCGGCGACGTCCTGCAGGTCCATTTCCTGAAAATGAAATTGCGTGTCGGATGTCGGCGAGGTTATCGAGATTTCCCGTGGAGAGATTGTCGATGCCGCACACTTCGTGCCCCTGCTCTACGAGCGCGTGGGCCAGGGACGAACCGATAAAACCTGCGATTCCGGTGATGAGATAACGGGCCATCTGTCCTCCGCCCAGATGCAATTCGCTGGGGTGTTTGCAAGGTGTGTCGTACAGGAGTGTCTTCCCTATTATCAGGGTTCGCAGTGCGAAAGCGAGTGCGAACGCCAAGGGAGAGCATGAGAGATTAGTGTGGATGCAGGGATGGGTTAGGGTCAATGCGACTTTCGTGCAGCTGGGATGTGGAAATGCGGATGCGATAATCGTGAACTATGCCGACGACAAGCAAGGTTGTTCTGCCGAAGATTGCACAGGAGCGCATGAAGCGCATGGAGACCCGCACGGCCAAGATTGGCGTGATCGGGCTTGGGTATGTGGGGTTGCCGCTCTCTCTTCTTCTTTCCGAAGCGGGTTTCAAGGTGACAGGTTTCGACATCGACACCAAGAAGGTGACGGACCTGGAGGCGGGACGGTCGTACATCTTTCGCATTCCGGCGGACGGAGATTCAGAGCGCGCGGAAGCAAGGGCTTTACGGCTACGGCCGACTTCTCCGGATTGTCGGAGCAGGACGCCATTATCATGTGCGTGCCTACTCCGCTGACGGAGCATCGCGAGCCGGACCTGAGCTATGTCGCGAATACCGCCAAGGCTGCGGCTCCGTGGCTGCAGGAGGGCCAACTGGTTGTGCTGGAGAGCACGACTTACCCGGGGACGACGGAAGAGTTGATGATTCCGATTCTCGAGGAAGGGAACAAGCGAGGGCTTGAAGGTGCAGGGCGCGGGAACGCCGGCGGAGCATGGCGTGTTTTATGTCGCCTTCTCGCCGGAGCGCGAGGATCCGGGCAACACGACAGTGGCGCGGCACAATATTCCGAAGGTCGTGGGCGGGCATGAAGAGATTGCGACGGAGCTTGCGGCTGTGCTGTACGAGGGCATCTTCACGCGGTCGGTCCGTGTGTCTTCGACACGCGTGGCGGAGATGACAAAGCTGCTGGAGAACATCTATCGCTGCGTGAATATTGCACTGGTGAATGAGCTGAAGGTGCTTTCGCTGCGCATGGGCGTGGATATCTGGGAGGTGATCGATGCGGCGTCGACGAAGCCGTTTGGATTTCATCCGTTTTATCCGGGGCCGGGACTGGGCGGACACTGCATTCCGATCGATCCGTTCTATTTGAGCTGGAAGGCGAAGGAGTACGACTTCAATACGCGGTTTATCGAGCTGGCGGGAGAGGTGAATGAGGCGATGCCGGCGCATGTGGTGCAGTATGTTGCGAAGGGGCTCAATCAGAACAAGAAAGCCATGAACGGATCGCGGATTCTGATGCTGGGGATGGCTTACAAGAAAGACATCGACGATCTGCGCGAGTCGCCTTCGCTGACGGTGATCGAACTGCTGCGCGCGCGAGGGCGCGGAGGTTGTCTACAACGATCCCTACTTCCCGACGGTAGGCAGAGGGCGTCACTACAACCTGAATATGACTTGCACGCCGCTGGACAATCTTGGGCAGTACGATTGCGTGCTGATCATGACAGACCACTCGGACTATGACTACAAGGACCATCGTGGACCAGTCGCAGTTGGTGGTGGATTCGCGGAATGCGACGAAGGGGATCAAGTCGGAGAAGATCGTTCGCTGTTAGTCAGCAAAAATTTGCATGGTTCGGTGGGGTTCGAGGCGCCTAAGGGAAGTTATTTCAGGGAGTTGAATGACTGACCATTCAATTCCTTTGGATTAGCGCTGTCTTTTTCAACATAACGGGAGTTGGATTTTTTTGATTCGACCTGTTATGGTATGAAAGTCCTCATCACGTAGTTGCAAATTTCTGCGGTAGATGTGAGTACGTTTGCCCTTTGTGGCGTTTTTTAGTTTTTAACGTTCGTCGTTTACGTCGTCGTTTTTTCCCTCTGCCGGTTCTGATGACTTAGGAGATCCGCTCACCCGGGCCATCTTTCTCAGGCAGGCAAGACCAATTCGAAACAGAAGTTACCTCCCCGAATCTCCCCACAACATGCAAGGCGCATGGACCCTGCCATTGCTGGTAGGAAACTCCACTCGACCGTTACTCGTTAATTCCCGAAAAGATCTCCCGGAAGGGACTCCCCCAGATGTGGGATGTCCGAATTTGGGAGGGATCCCTACACTACCTGTGTTGCTTACTTTAGTAAGCTTCGATAGGCCTAGCTAACATCCCTGATCAACTGCACGATTGCGCTCTTTCAGCGTATAAGGTATTTGTTTGCCTAAAGTTGGAAGATTTCTGCCCCGCTCACACGAAAGTAGAGCCTGCAGTCCCCATTTGGGTGACTGTAGTAACTACTTTTTCACGGTAACGTTCAACCGAGTAACTCCGCAGGCCCGGCCATTTTCCCGCTGCAGGGTTGTTCTGTTGGCAAGTTTGATTCTTTTCGGGGTGTATTTTGGGCAAAGTATTAAGAGCAATCGCGACGAGTGCAACTCTCTCCTTCCTCCTTTTCTATTGTCTCGGCTGTTCACCCGGAACGACGCAACAATCGCCAACACCGGCAGCCACCCCAAACATCACGCAGGTCACTCCGCAGACGATCCCAGCGGGCTCTCAGGCCACGACCCTGAAGGTCACGGGAACAAACTTTAGCAGTCAGGCGGCCATTCTTTGGAATGGCACCGCGGTTTCCACTACGATGATCGACGCCAACACGTTGTCTGGCACGATTGGAAGCCCCAGCCTCTCAACCCCCGGCACAGTTCAGTTGCAGGTGCAGAACACGCAGACGATGCAGTCATCGCAGGCGGTGCCTGTAGTCATTGCACCCCAAAACACGGGTACGCCCTCTCCTCTGACGATCTCCCTGACCCCATTGCCTCAAGGGGTTGTCGGTTCCGCATATACCGGAACTCTCGCCGCTACTGGAGGAACCTCCCCCTACACCTGGAGCATCACGACAGGACAGCTCCCCGCAGGGCTTAGTCTGGCAGCCAGTACTGGCATCATCTCCGGCACTCCCACCGCCAGCGGCAGCTATTCGCTTGGCGTCACAGTAATCGATTCAGAAGCGTCACCACAATCAGCGAGCACTACGGTGACTCTGTCCGTAGTGACGGCGCAAGCTGCGTCTGCGCCCACGGGATTGAGCATCGGCACGTCGACACTGCCCTCAGGAACAATCGGTTCCGCCTATTCGACCTCACTCATAGCGAGCGGAGGCACTGCGCCCTACACCTGGTCGTTCGTCTCGGGTAATATTCCCGCCGGACTCAGCCTGAACACATCCACCGGCCTAATCTCCGGCACACCTACCACAGCTGGAACCGGAACCTTCACTGTTGCGGTTGCAGACTCGGAAAGCCCGGCCCAGACCAAGTCGGTCACACTGTCGATTGTCATCGCACCTGTATCTCTTGCAATCACCACATCGAGCGTTTCCTCGGGTACCATCAGTTCGGCCTATTCGAGCCTGCTGCAGGTAAGTGGCGGCACTGGACCCTACACCTGGTCCATCACCTCCGGCAGCCTTCCCGCCGGACTTAGCCTGGGCACAACTACCGGCATTATCTCGGGCACTCCCACGGCCATTGGCACCGCCAACTTCACCGCTACGGTTGCGGATGGGGAAAACCCTGCACAGACCAAGTCGGCCGCGTTCTCGCTCGTCATCGCACCTGCAACCCTGACGATCACCTCGTCAACTCTCCCTGCGGGAACCCAGAGCGCAAGTTATTCCCAGTCCGTAACGGCTACCGGAGGCACCGCTCCCTATACCTGGTCGATCTCCTCCGGTGCACTTCCTGCCGGACTTAGCCTTGCGCCGGCTACTGGCCTCATCTCCGGTACCCCCACAGCGAGCGGCAACTTCTCCATCGGGGTGACGGTAAAAGACGCGGGTTCGCCAGCACAAACCACAACTGCAACGGTTACTCTCTCGGTTGTAGCGGCCGGAACACCTCTTACGATCAACTCGACGTCTCTGCCAGGAGGAATACCGAACCAGACTTACAAAGCCACACTCAGCGCGGATGGGGGCACTGCACCTTACACCTGGTCCGTTACTTCAGGTACTCTTCCCTCCGGTCTGAGCCTGGCCAAAGCCACCGGCGTCATCTCCGGCACTCCGACAGCAAGCAGCACCACCAGTTTGACCTTCAAAGTCGCAGATTCATCGAGCCCGGCACAGACCAAGACGGTCACACTCTCGCTTGTTATCGCGCCTGTCCCCCTTGCGATCACCACAACCGCCGTGCCCTCCGGTACGCAGGGCACGACATATTCCACCCTTGTGAACGCGAGTGGAGGCACCACGCCCTACGCCTGGTCCACTCAGCTCCGGTAGTCTTCCCGCAGGCCTCACGTTGGGAACAACCACAGGCCTGATCTCCGGCACTCCGACCGCCACTGGAACCAGCAGCTTCACCGTAACAATCACAGACGCGGGAAGCCCGGCACAAACACAGTCGGTCAAACTCTCTCTCGTCATCGCTGCCCCGGCACCGACGACATTGACGATCTCCACATCCAGCTTGCCCTCCGGCACGAAAGGCACGTCCTATTCGAACGCCCTGCAAGCAGGCGGCGGTACCACACCGTACGCCTGGTCCATCACGGGTGGCAGCCTTCCCGCAGGACTCGCCATCACCCCGGCCACTGGGCTGATCTCCGGTACTCCAACCACGACCGGAACCAGCAGCTTCACCGCGACAGTTACAGACGCGGGAAGTCCGGCGCAGACCAAGTCAGTCAATCTCTCGATTGTCGTCGCAGCGGCGGCACCTCCAACATTGACGATCAGCGCGACGCTACCCTCGGGAACCGCCGGCACAGCGTATTCGAACCCCATGACTGCAACTGGCGGCACACCGGCTTACACATGGTCGATTACGGCCGGAGCCCTACCCGCCGGACTCACCCTCGCCGCAACCACCGGTATTATCTCGGGAACTCCGTCGGCGAGTGGCACATACAACTTCACTGCGACAGTCACCGATAGCGGCTCTCCCGCACAGACGCAATCCGCTGCAACATCAATCGTTGTGGCTGCTGCGCAAGCGGCATCCGGACCAGGGAACACGTGGTACGTGCGTCCTGACGGCGGCACAAGATATTCATCGAATGCTACAACCGGCCAGTGCGATGGTCTAGGGGACGCGCCGTACCCAGGCACGGGCACCAACCAACACTGCGCTTTCAATGATGTGCGTTATCTGTGGTCCGATGGGTCGTATACCTACGGCACCTCGATGCCCGGATGGGGTTGGGTAATCGCAGGCGGTGACACGGTCATCATCCGCGGCTCTATTGGTACCGGTGTGTCGTACAGAGTGGGTTGGAATAGTGCTACGAGCTATTGCGATTCGACTGGATGCTGGGGCATCACCGGCTCACCAGGAGCTTCTGGTGCTCCGGCTCCGCCGTCCGGTACCGCCACGCAGCATACACGCATTCTGGGCGAGAACTATGGTGCCTGCACCAGCCAAAGCGCCAGAACTCAACTGCATGGAGGTTGGGGAACCGGAGCGGTACTTACTCTAACTGGATCTTCCTATGTGGATGTTGCTTGCCTGGACATCACGGATTTCTCGAACTGCGGAAAAGATACCGATACTGTCTCTTGCGAATCGAACGGCACAATCACACAAGATTTTGCAAACATAGGAATAGAGCTCAATAACACCTCTACCAACATTACATTGAACGACATTCGGATCCATGGCATGGCGGCTGATGGGATGCTGGGCGCGCCGGGCGACGGTTTTGTTGCTACGGATTTGTATATCCTGGGCAACGCCGATGCGGGATGGAATACTGACGACAGCAGCGGCACGACCGGAGTAGGGTCGCTCCTTGTTCAGAATTTCAACATTAGCTGGAATGGGTGCGTTGAGGAGTACCCCATTGTCGATCCGCTACCTTATTTCAGCTGCACCGACCAGTCGAGCGGGGGATACGGCGATGGGTTCGGCACCGCCACAGTAGCGAGTCCTGCTCCCGGCTGGCAGGTTCATTTCGACAACGGTATCGCCAGCTACAACACCCAGGATGGACTGGACGCGCTGCATGTCAGTGGACCAGGGTCTTCGATGACAGATACTCGTGTACTAGCCTTCGGCAACCAGGGTAACCAGCTGAAAGTCGGCGGAGCGACCGCGACGATACAAAATAGTGTCATCATCGGAAATTGTGAAGCCATGTCGACCCAGGCAATTCCTGGCACACCCACAGGATTTGGGTCGAAATTGGCGGATGCCTGTCGCGCTGGCAATACGGGAATTCTGATCAACGTGACCCCCGGCGATCCGGGAACCTTTCAAAACAACACACTGTTTGAAGCTGGCGCGATCGGTCTTGAAGTAGAGTATGCAAGCGGGACCCCGGACCCAACCGATACGCTTTTATACAACAACAATATATTTGTTGGTTTCCTGAACGCAGGCAGCAATTCCTATCCAACACCGATCTATAGCAATACCGATCTGAATATGCTTACGAATTCGGGCGCAAGCTGGACCAACAACGCGACATTCGGGGCGAGGAACAACTGGACGTGTCCCGCGGCCGGCGAGAGCAAGGCAATATGCACCGATCCCGGACTAGTGGACGAAACCTACCACCCGTACGGCTATGGCAACATGGCACCGGCGTCCAGCACAAGTGCTGTCGTTGGCGCAGGAGTCGCAGTCCCGAGCATCACTGTAGACTATACGGGTGCGAAACGACCGAATCCTCCGAGCATTGGAGCCTATGAACTGCCGCCTCAGTAGAGCGCTCTGGGTATTCCTACTAGGGTTTGCTTGTCTTCCGCTTTCCGCTACGACCTGGTATGTGCGTCCTGATGGAGGAACTCGATATTCTACGAATGCCGGCAAGGGCCAGTGCGATGGTAAGGGAGATGCGGCTTATCCCGGTTCTGGCGTCAACAAGCACTGCGCATTCAAAGATGTGCGGTACCTGTGGTCCGATGGGTCCTACACTTATGGCAAAGAGTTGCCTGGGTGGGGCTGGATAGGTTCCGGCGGCGACACGTACATCATCCGCGGTTCCATCGGAACCGGTGTCTCGTACAGGGTGGGATGGAACGGCCAGAAATATTGCGATTCAACTGGTTGTTGGGGCATTACCAGTGATCCCGCGGGTTCCGGGGCACCGTCTCCGCCATCGGGAACGGCCGCACAGCATACTCGTATTCTGGGCGAGAACTATGCTTCCTGTCATAGCGCTTCGGCCAAGACACAGCTTCACGGGGGTTGGGGCGCTGGGACAGTGCTCAACCTGTCGGGCGCGTCTTACGTAGATGTCGCTTGCCTGGACATCACCGATTTTTCGGCTTGTGGTAGAGCTACGCAGAAAGTTAACTGCGATTCAACACAGGATTTCGCTCAAAACGGGATTGCGTTTTCGAACGCCTCAACCCATGACACGCTTACGGATATCCATATTCACGGCATGGCTACGAATGGGATAAGCGGTCCGACAGGAGACGGTGTAGTGATGGACTACGTCGATATCCTGGGCAATGCTTCTTCAGGCTGGAATGCTGACAACGGTACGACGGGCCAGGGCAGTCTGCTCGTGCAGCACTATGACATTAGCTGGAACGGTTGCGCCGAAGAATATCCCGTCGTGCATCGGCTCCCGTACGGAGATTGCACGGACCAGGACCATGGAGGGTATGGCGATGGCTTCGGCACGGCAACAATGGACAGTAATCCTCCAGGATGGCAGGTGCATTTCGACCAGGGTGTTACGAGCTATAACACCCAGGACGGGCTCGATGCGCTACACATCGGCGGCAAGGGTTCCAGCATGACGGTCACGCACAGCCTTGCCTTCAGCAATATGGGACAGCAGATCAAGGTGGGGGGCGCGGCAGCAGTAATGACCGACAATTTGATCGTAGGAAATTGCAGGGCGATGGCCGAGAATATTCCAGGAACGCCACCGGGATACAACGCTAAGTTGAGCCTGTTTTGCCGTGCAGGTGACACTGCCATCCTTATCAATGTGCCGGACGCTCAGCCTGCGATTTTTCGCAACAATATTATCTATTCGAACAACCATGTGGCTTTAGAGATCGAGTATCCGGGGGATCCATCGCCCAAGGCGGCTATCAAGTACGACAACAACATATTTATCGGGTTCCGTAACTCTGAAGGGCAATACCCAGACCCGATTTATAGCAATACCGATCTTAAGATGTTCACTAATCCGGGCGCGAGCTTCAGTAACAATGTTACTTACCACGCGAAGAGTAATTGGAAGTGTCCTGCCACGTCGCTGCATGAGATCTCTGGCAGCTGTGGCGACCCACACCTCAAGGATGAGACATGGCATCCCTACGGTTACGGGGATGTTTCACCGACCAAAGGAACACCCGATAAGAGCTCGTCGCAGATTGAACCGAGCAGCTCTAGCGGGATTTCGTACGGTTCTGTAGCGATGAAGTCCTTCGTTATAACAATTCTGGTGACGGGCGTGTGGCGAGGTGTACTGTACCTGCGTGACCGGGGAACCAAGACTTAGCTGCGTCGCCGGCGATCAATCCAATTTACGAAGAGTGATCCTGTGGTTCTAAGGTTATCCATATCCAGTGGGTAGAGGATTAGAGCTCGCATGGAACTCATCAGGGCAGGCCATGGCCGATTTCGCACCTTCAGGGCTTCCGCGCGCTGCTTATAAGCTCGGGCCAAAGCGATCTGGCGGGGGCGCAGCCCGCAACCTTCCGAGCCGTAATGTTTGCGTATGAACTGCAACTGCGCTCGAAGCATTCGCTGTGGATCTGTGGACATAGAGTTCGGAGAGACCCTATAGTAGGCGAGGACTTTGGGGACAAAAGCAACTTCGTAACGTAAGGCAATCCGCAGCCAGAGATCGCGATCTTCCGTAGCGCGCATGGTCTCGTCAAAGATGCCGACCTCGTCGAGGCATCGTCTGCGGAACGTAATTGTGGGACAGGGAAGCTCAACCTTTCGCATGTAAATATGCGGCGCTATATGTCCCTCGGCATGTCTTGGATTTCCCAGAAATGTTCCCCCGAGCTGACCTTCCGGGTCGATGCCTGTGATCAGACCATAGGCCAGACCAGCTTGCGGCCGCTCCTGCAAAATATTCAACGACTCTGACAGCCGGCAGGGCAACCAGACATCATCAGCATCGAGTAGAGCAAGAAACTCGGAGGTTGAAGCCCGGATGGCCGTGTTCCTCGCTGCTGGCAACCCGCGATTATTTTGCTTGATGTACGTAATCTTGGAACCGTAGCGATCCAGGTACGGAGCAACGACTTCTGCAGTGTTGTCGGTGCTGCCATCATCCACGAGCAAAATTTGCCAGTCGTCGAACGTCTGTGAGAAGACGCTCTCAATGGCGGCCGGCAGATATTTCGCAGCATTGAACGCAGGGATAATAACGTCGACCGTAGCCATCCTGCCTATTCTCCCATATCGCCGAGAGTTGCTCTCGAAATCGTTGCAGGGGAGGCATCGATGATGCCGTTGCCCTTGGTGTGTCATCTGCAAACGTTGCTTTGGTCGCACCTATTTGCTAAGAATAAAGATGATGACCCTTAGTGCAAAGTGAGGATATGGCTCGCCTTTGGCCACGATAGCGACATCTTGGTCTTTTGGATCTGAACAAATAGAGGTATTGACCTCGTCTCAAACCGCTGCTTTACTGGCTTCCAGTGCACTCTGAACAACCTGAGAAAATCTATGCCTCACAATAAGAGCATTTCAGTTGCAATGTGCACCTATAACGGAGAGAAGTTCCTAAAGGAGCAACTCGAGAGTATTGCCGCCCAAACCCGGCTTCCAGCAGAGCTTGTAATCTGTGACGATCGGTCCACGGATTCTACAGCGGACATCATTCAAAATTTCGCCGGTTCGGCGCCGTTCCCTGTGAGGTTCAACCTCAATTCTGTAAACCTAGGCAGCTCTGCAAAAGGAATTACGAAGAACTTCGAGCAGGCGAGCAGACTCTGTACCGGAGATCTCATCGTACCTTGTGATCACGACGACATTTGGTTTCCACAGAAGCTTGCGTATATGGCTCAAATGATGGAGGAGGATCCAGAACTCGGAGGTCTCTTCTCCGATGCCCAACTCGTAAACGATAAAGGAGCGCTGAAGGGAATTCTTCTGTCAGAGACTACTGGGCTAACCCTGAAGGAACAGGAGAAACTTGCTCGCGGTGAAGCCCTGCCTATACTTCTCGCAATGACGAAAGTCTACGGCTCGTCGCTCATGTTTGATGCCCGCTTGCTGGATAAAATTCTGCCCGTCCCGCCTCATTGGTGGTTCGACGCGTGGGTCGCTTGCGTGGTCGCACTTCACTCGAAGCTCGCCTTTACTCCCGAGCCGCTTTACTTCTATAGAATTCACCCGACTCAGAGTGTTGGCGCCTCCTTGCCTACTTTGTCTGAGAGGGTAAAGCGATGGAAGCTATCTGCGAAAGACTATTGGAAGGATTCCGAACCGCAGCTTACTGATCTCTATTCAAGATTGGCTGCTGAGGATAGCCCCAGAATGGAACCCTATCTGGAATACATCCGCGGACGAATGGATCTACTTCGCTTCCGTGCTGAGCTCCCATCAAATCCCTTATCCCGAGCGATTAAGGTGATCCCCAAGACGAGAAATTATCATCGCTACTTCAATGGCTGGAAGAGTATGGTCAAGGATCTCACTGCCTGACATGTGGCCATGTCATTTAGAGCAATTTCCGACCAGAATAGCTAGGCTTTGGAGACCAGCTTCGTTCGCACAATCGCGGTTGTAAATTCTCTGGTCAGTCGGGAATGCATTGGACGTAGTGGACGAATAGGAACGGTCTCCAAAGCTTCAATCCGAAATTTACTTGCGGCGACGAGCCGTTCGAAGCGAGCGATGGTCATCTGGTTGAGCCCGCCCTCAACTTCGCTGAATCGGGTTGCGCCATCTTGGCGAATGTCCGCGCGCCAGCGGAGGAGAGCAGTCTCGGAGAACACCAAGTGAGCCCACGGAAACATACTGAATAAATGCCCCCCGAGCGGGTGATACCAAGTTGGCCCGAAGCTGGCCATCACACATCCGCCTGGCTTCAGTAGAGTGTGCATAATTTCGAGGATCGCAGCCGGATCGCCGAAGTGTTCAAACGCATCCAGTGACACGATCACATCGGCCTGTGTTTTGGTGCTGGTAGAGAATTCGCAGCGGTCGCCCAAGCCAGCGGCTACCGCATTGTCTGTCGCTTTGGCGAGCGCGTTTTCGAGGATGTCGAGACCAATAACGTTCTTCGCTCCATGACGAGCCAGATCGAGAGTAGCAACTCCGTCCCCGCACCCAAAGTCAATCACGGTTTTATCTCGAATCAGCGTCAGCAGGTCTTCCCCCAGCGAAACGCGAATCTTCGACTTTCCGTCATACGCTGATCCATCCATCGTCTGAGGCGCAGCAGGCGCGATCTTCCTGAGTATGCGGTACTGCAGATCGTTCAACATGAAACTCCTCTCAGCGTTATCTGGCCTGTCCTATAGTGACACTTCTACGCTGTAGTAAATCACAGCTTGAATTTCTAGGCGGCGTTGGTCGGCGAGACTGAATCTGCGACCTGGACATGCGGCGGCTTTGTGCCGAGCAAGTTTCTGTAGGCATCGGTGATTCGCTTCATCATGGCTTCGATAGTAAAGTTTTCTTCAGCTATCGCTTTCCCCGCCAGGCCCATGGCCCTGGCCTGAGAGGGGTCAGAGAGCAGTCGGATGATGGCAGTCGAAAGTGCTGCAGCGTCATCCGAGGGGATAAGGAAGCCACTGACGCCATCTTTCACGGCCTCTGCATTTCCTCCAACCTTTGTTGCAACGACCGGAAGAGATGCAGCCATGGCTTCGACAATTGCATTGGAAAAGCCTTCGCTCCGAGAGGGAAGGACGAAGATGTCAGCCGCGGACAGGTGTTTATGCAGGTCGGTAACGCCACCAATAAAATGGAAATGATCGGAAAGATTCAGATCCCGCACGAGTGCCTGCAACTCGGCGAAATAACCGGGCTCCAGCACTTCGCCTGCGATGGTGAACGAAACAGCAGGGAAGCGCGGCACAATGGCTGCGGCTGCCCGGATGAAAACGTCATGCCCTTTCACCCGCCGAATGTTGCCCACGGTGGTGACGAGATCTTTGCCCGGAGTCTTAGTGGGGCTGAAGGAGGTACCCCAATCTGAGAGGTCGAGCCCGTTGTGGATGGTCTGGACCCGTGTGGGATTGATTCGATCCATTTCGATGCAATGCTGGCGGACTTGTTCCGAGACTGCGAAGACGGCATCAGGTACATCGGCCATGAGCCGGTAGGCGATCTTGTGCTTGCGTGTCCTGAGGATTCCCATGTCTCGGCGGCTCCATATCAGCTTTGTTTTTGCCACCGTTTTTGTTACAAGTCCCGCCCAAATGTCGGAACTTTCAAAGAATGTCTGGACGATTTGGACGTTTTCGCGCTTAAGAAATCGTCGGAGATCGAGAGCAGCTCGGAGCGCCGTTGAATCGTAGGTGCGCTCCAACGGCAGAACGTAAATGGGACATGGCGGTGAATCGAGAGCTGTACTTGCAGGATGAACGGAAAAAGTCAGTATGGATACGCGATATCCATACTTTGGCAGAAGAGACGCCAGCTTGAGGACGACGCGTTCTCCGCCGCCAAGAGTTTTGGGAAACTGATCCAACACCAGCAGGATGTGAGGCAATGCAGAATGCTCTGACTCCGTGAGGCTCGATCCAACCAGCGGCAAAGCGGTGATCATACGTTACGAACTTTCCGTTAGCAAGAAGTGCCAAAGCTGTGTTGCAACAGATTGAAGGGACGCAATGGTAGACGAAATTTCTTATCGATATGCCATGTGTGGATTGACGGCGACGGCGGCATCGACTTGGGCGGACTCTGTCACTGGTTCCGACTCTGAGAACTCGGCTGCCCGAATTGCGGCTGCAGTAAGGACCCAGAGCGGTGCAGTGATCTCGAGGTAGGTCCACCGGTCTCCGAAGCAATTAGCAACGATGCAGGCAAAAATTGCCAAAAAAAGGCCGAGGCCAAGTCCACGATAAAGCGGGTCGGTCGCATGTTTGAAGAGACGGTAAGCCGTTGCAACTAATTGTTGAATCAGAATGAGAGCGATAATGAGCCCAATTATGCCTGTTTCGACCAAGATTTTTACATACAAGTTGTGAGTGTCTTTCAAATTGTCAACATGTTCTCCGTATTGGTATGTCGCGAAACCAGTTCCAAAGATCGGATTGTGAAGAATCGATTGCTCCGCATTTTCCCAAAGACTTACTCGCTCCTGGGCTGAGGCCTCGAGCTGTCCGTTGGAGTTCTCGGTCATGGTAACGCGCTCACGAACAGCAACAGGCACTATAGTTTGCCACGTCAGCAGGAATATCCCGAGAATCAAAAGAAGCTTTCGATTCTTCAATATGCCAAGGACGAAGGCACCGGCGAGCACTGCAAGATAGCCGCCGCGAGAGAACGTGTACATGATTGCAAAAACTGTGATCGCTACCATCCCGTAGCTGATTAGTTTGAACTTCTTCCTTTTGACGAATTGAGCAAATCCCCAAAAAAACATGGCAAACTGCGCCAGATATGCTGCTGTTTGATTTGAGCCATAGGCTAGCGGGCCGCCGCTACGTTTGCTCTCATCAAAGGTTGCCCAGCTTCTCGACAAGCTCTCCAGTATGCAAGTCCTATCGATGAGTAAAAGGGAAATCGCCGTGATGATGACAACCATCCTGACGGCCTTCCGGTCTTCGATGACTAAACCAGCCGCCACAAAGATCAGTGGAATGACCATATAGTCTTTCCACATAACGAAGTTAGCGTCAGACAGCCAAAGTGGTGCGGGGGCATTTCCAAGCGCAGTGCCGAGCCACATGGAGAGATATAAATAGACTCCAAAAATCAGCCAGATCCCGTATAGCTTGGATTTAGGAAGGTGTTTGCCGCGGAGAATGGCCCCGACTATAACTGCCATGACAAGAATGGTCAGCATGTTGGTGCCCAAGGGATAATCGGCGAACTTGTCTCGTACTATGCGGTACGGGAGGAATGGGATCATGAAGTAAAGACCCATTAGAGGCCGGCCGCCTAACGAAACGAGACACATAATCCAGAAGCCCGAGTACGTGATCAGCGGAATGTAGTGCCCGAGGCCTGTTCCAAACATACGATCTCCGTAAAGCGCTTCCTAAACCCAAACCTTTTTTCTTCCTGCGACAAAATTGTAAAACGCAAGTGCTGCAGCAGCGTTAAGCATGACGAACGTGCTGGCAATACCAACCAGCCTAAACTTTTTGGTAGATGGACTCAAGGTTCCGAAGGCGGCCAAAACATAAAACAGGATTTGCAGCCAGAAGACTGCTTGATAGAACGGTCCTCTGGCAATTGCGGAAGCCACCAGCATAAGGATCAAAAATAGTGGGACCAGAAGCCGAAGAAGTTTGTGACTGACGAATCGGAAGAGCAATGGATTCGTCGGCGAAAGCAGCCAGGGAGCCAGCCGCAGCAACTGGTAATTTCCTGTCAGAGTGCGGACCTTGCGTGAAAACTCCTTACCTTTCTCGGTGAAAAGCTGGTCGCGAGCTATCGCTAAGGGCTGAAATACAACTCGCTTGCCCATGCGCGCCACATGCATCGGCACAAAAACATCATCGAGAATCGTCCCCGTGGGTATCTCCGTATAGAGTTCACGCCGAATCGCGTATATGGCTCCCGTTACGCCGACGACGGAGCCGGAAGCGGACTCGAGTTTACGCACAGTTTTTTCGATCTTCCAATAGATACCGAGAGCCTCGTGGGCAGGCATCTTGGAACTGGTTTCGAGCAGCAACTCTCCACTCACGGCACCCACGGCCGAATCAGCGAAGCAGGAGACCAATTTGGAGATCCCGTCTGGTTCTACAAGCTGTCGTGTATCCATGAAGACCAGAATTTCGCCGGTGGCGTTTTTTACGGCCTCATTCAGGGTGTACGCTTTTCCGTTCGACTCCTGAAGGATGACAGGGACAATATGGGACTTGTGCTCAGACAGAATGGCGGCTGTTCTATCGGTCGAGCCATCAGAGGCGATGACAATCTGAAGCCGATCCTGCGGGTAGTCCAAGAGGCGCAAGTTCTCCAATTTTGGAGGCAAGTTCGTTTCTTCATTGTGAGCGGCGATGATGATGGACACGCTGGGCCTGATGGGACGCTGGAGAATAGGCCGTCCGTGGAAGCGGACATAAAGCCAAAGCAAGATCGCATAGCCGAAATATGCGTAGGCTGCAACGGCGAAACATAGCCAGAAGAGCAGCTTCATGAGCTGCACCCGTATGGCGACGCCGTTGTGGTAGATGGGCTCGACGCGCAGGCTGCAAGGCAGTGCACTGAGCGCGAAAAGTGTTCGTCCGCGAACGTTCCGTTTAGACCATTCAATTTTGTCTTATGAGTGATCGTTCTCACGGGTACGTGCTCCTCCTGTGATCCACGGTTGCCAAGGCTATGGAATGCACAGATTCAGTCAAAGGTGCTGCTTTTCCTGATGATACGTCAGGCAGCGAGCAGAAAAGGAGAATCGTTTTGATACAAAAGTCGTACGAGATCGAGGGTATCGTGCACCATCATTTTCAACAGCAAACCGGAACGCTGCTAACATGAAATGCAGCGTCGAAAGCAATAATTTAGTGCTTCTTAGAAGCAAGAAATCGTCTCAAACTGAAATCGTGGCGGAGGAGATCTAGCTTGCAGTTGCGTGTGTGGCACATTGCTCGAAGCGTTCTGTCCAACTGGTTCGCGACTCTCGCCACCCTGGCGGTCGGATTCCTGCTAGCGCCCTTTATCGTTCATAGACTCCAAAATGTCGCCTATGGCGTCTGGGTTCTGGCGGTCTCTTCCATCAACTATTTGGGCATCCTGGATCTGGGCATGGCCAGCTCCGTGGTGAGGTTCGTTTCCAAAGGGCACGCCACCCAGGATCATCAATTGGCTTCCGACGCCCTTTCGGCAGTCCTTTGGGTTCGGTTACAAATCGCCGCGTTGATTCTGGTGCTTTGTGGAGGGCTCGCGGCGGTGTTTCCGCTAGTCTTCAAAATACCTCCCGCTTTGGCCACCGATGCTCGCGAGGCCATTCTTATCATGGGGATTTCGTCCATGATTACCATGTCGCTCGGGGTTTTCAGTTCTACGCTTTCCGCACTGAATCGGTACGATCTGCGAAGCTATGTGACGCTGACGCAGTTGGCTATACGCGTGATTTCTGTCGTCGCCGTATTGCGTGCCGGTCGCGGCATCGTTGCCATCGCATTCTGTGAACTTCTCGCGACCGCGGTCGGCTACGGTTTGCTGGTGTTCTTTGCACGGAGAACATATCCTGAGCTGACAATCCGGCTGACAAAACCGAAAAGGGAAATTCTTCGCAGGGTCTGGTCGTATAGCGTCTACGCTTTCCTGCAAACTATTGCGCTCCAGTTGATTTACCAGTCGGACAATCTGGTGGTTGGCGCGTTCATTACCGCGTCCGCAGTAACCTTTTACTCCTTCGGAAACTCGTTGTGCCGCTATACCCAACAGCTTGTCAGCGCCATGACCATGACATTTACTCCCGCCGCAAGCACGTATGAGGCCGGTGGCGATACCGCCAGCTTGCGAGCTCTTTACTATAACGGCACCCGTGCAACCATGGCGCTCTCCCTGCCGATCGTTATTACCCTGATTCTTCGCGGTGGAAGCTTTATCGGGGTCTGGATGGGCCCACAGTATTCGAAAGCGTCGGGAGCCGTGTTAGCGATTCTTGCAACGGCGCTCATGTTTTCTCTACAGAACTCCACGGCAGGAGCCATCGCCTTTGGAGTCGAAAAACATAAGGCGCTCACCAAGTGGGTAATCGGAGAGGCCATTGCAAACCTTACCCTCAGCATTGCACTGGCGCGTAAGTACGGAATCAATGGTGTGGCAATCGGAACCCTTATTCCAAATCTGGTCGTGCAACTGGTCATGTGGCCGCGCTATGTCTCTCGCCTCATTGACATTAGCTGGGTTCAAGTCGTCCGGGATGTTTGGGGACCGGTCTTTCTCTGCGCAGTGCCCTTTGGCATCGCCTCGTATGCAGTCGATGCACTTTTGCCGGCGCGCAATATTTTAATTTTCTTTCTCCAGACACTGGCGCTTTTGCCAATTTTTGGAATTGCGATCGGCTTGATGTTCCGAGACAACATAAGACGCCAAATTTTCCCCAGGGTAAGAACTTTTTTTTATGCCAATGCAAAGTAGGCGCTATGAAATCGTTTGCTACACGGAAGAATTGTTATGGCTTTAGATGGGTGGGAAGATGAGCGGGGTGAGATCTGACCGCGGGCTAACGGTTGCCCATTTCATGCCGTGGAGCGGTATAGGCGGGGTCGAGATCGCAACGCTTCGTATGGTAGAGGCAACCAGAGAGCAGTTCCGTCACATCGCGTTCTGTCTACCCGACGCACTGGCGCTGAGGGACTCTTTCCAGAAAATGGGGACTGAAACGATAACGTATGCTCCACCTGAGCCCAGCATGCGACATGCAGGGCATTTTTATAAAACATCACTCACTGTCGCGCGTCAAATTCGCCAGGCTGGTGTTGATATAGTCCATTTTTCTGATGAAAAAGCGGCCTACCACAATAGTCTTGCCGCTCTTCTCGCGCGCTCCCGGATCGTGTGCCATCTCCGGGTCAGCTACCCGAATCTTCCGCTGCGTCATAGGCTTTGTCTTCTGCCGGTTCAAAGCTTCATCTTCGTATCGAAAGAAGCGAAGGAAAGTTTTGCCATGTCCCTGCCCGCTGCTAAGACTCGCATCATATACGACGCGGTGGAGGTTCCAAACGCAGATAAGTCGGATAGCAATGCAACCGTAAGGCGCGAATTCGGCATCCCGGAGGCATCCACCGTGGTCGGAATGGTCGCGCGCGTTTCTCCCCAGAAGGACTACTACACGTTGGCTACTGCTGCTGCCGACGTTCTGCGGAAACATCCCACTACCCAATTTCTAGTTGTGGGCGACAACTCCCAGGTCGATCTGAATAGGCAGCACTATGGGGAAGTGTTGAACAAGCTCAATGAGCTTGGAATAGCGGACAAATTTATTTTCACCGGTCATCGCAGTGACGTGACTCGGCTTATTGCGGCTATGGATGTCTGTGTATTGTGTACACACAGAGAAGGTTTCCCCCTATCGATTTTGGAGACAATGGCAATGGGGAAGCCGGTAATCGCTACCGCCGTCGGGGGTATTCCTGAAATTGTTGATTCCGGTGTAACTGGTTATCTACATCAACATGGCGATAGTAAAGAACTTGCCGCTGCCATCATTGCTCTCGTAGAAGATCCCGAAAGGGCGAAGCTGATAGGACGGAGGGCTTGCGAGCACGTACGCCTTTACTACTCGCGTCACAAATTTGTCGAAGACATTTCGAAGGCCTACGCAGACGTAACGCATCGATTGCGAGTTTGATGAGGCGGATGTTATATGTAATGCGATAAACAGGGATGGAGAGGGCCACGGGTTTTTAATTGCACATTTTCATCTTAGAGAATGTGCATTGAAGTCAGCACCCTATTCTTAGACTCGAAAGGCGATAGGAGATTAGCACCATGGCAAATTCGGAGCTAAAGTCTGCTGCCCCACGTGTTCCCTTGGTCAGCGTTTCGATTACTACATACAACTTGGCGACCCTGCTACCGAGGGCTCTCGATAGCGTCCTTGAGCAACGCACAACTTTTCCAATCGAAATAGTTATTGGCGATGACTGCTCCGATGACGCGACGGTTCGCGTTGCTCATGTGTACCAGGAACGACACGCGGACATAATTAGAGTGTTAGAACGAGGCACGAGAGCAGGCATTCAGCGCAATACCTACGAAACGATAGATCAATGTCGAGGTAAGTTCATCGCATGGTTGGACGCGGACGACTATTGGACAGACCCGGATAAGCTGGCGATTCAGGTACAAACACTGGAGTCGGATCCATCGATTAACGTGTGTGGCCATTTCGTTCGATATGTTACAAACGATGAGGAAGTAAAACGAGAAAGGTATCCTTCGATATCTGCGGGCCGATACGGACTGGAGGAAATTCTTCGTCATAACTTTCTACCGACTCCCTCTGTGATGTTCCGCAACGGTATCCAGCGTCAAATACCACCTTGGTACTTTGATCTCGAGTCCTTATCTGATTGGCCTTTCTGGGTATTATCTGCTTTGTCCGGTGACATCGTGTTGCTCGATCAGGTGATGGCAGACTACAGGCTGAATCCTAATAGTTCGATGACGAGCAAAGGGCCTTTGTTCTGGTATAGGATGGACGCCGAATTCTATGAGCATGTAGAGAGTGTCCTGCCTTCAAAGTGGCACAAGTTAGTTCGCGCCGAGAAGGGCAAGCGATATGAATCCATGGCATATACCCTGAGAAAGCAAGGGAACTTTCGTGCAGCCCGCATGGCAGCGCTCAAGGCTTTTTCCTCACCTTCGCCCATGGACAACTGCGACACCAAGACGAAGGCTCTGCTTGCTTCGGTTGTACGTGAGATGCAGTGGCGACTTTCAAACAGGCTCAGCGCTTCTGACGAACAGCGAGCTTTTTCCTCCTCCAGGGATAAGAGAGGAAAATCTGCATCATGGTAAGTTCGGAGCTAAATTCGTCGGCGGGGTCGACTCCGCTGGTGAGTGTGGCAATGACCTCGTTTAACTCGGCGACTTGGCTATCGCGGGCGCTTGACAGCGTTCTCAAGCAACGAACGAATTTTCCGATCGAGATCGTCATAGGCGACGACTGCTCCCAAGACTCAACCGTTACCATCGCTCATTCTTACAGTGAGCGGCACTCGCGCATAATTAGGGTCTTGGAACGAACCAAGAACGTTGGCATTCAGCGGAACTACTATGAAACCTTTGAAGCATGCCGGGGCAGGTTTATTGCATGGCTGGACGCAGACGACTATTGGACCGACCCAGAGAAGTTGGCGATTCAAGTAGAGATGTTGGAATCGGATGCGTCAATTAGCGCGTGCTGTCATTTTGTTCGAGAGGTTACCAGCGATGGGGAAGTGAAGCGGGAGAGAGCTCCAGCTATGTCAGCGGGGCGGTACGGACTTGAGGAGCTTCTGCGGTATCAACTTTGTACCCAGTCCTTCAGTCATGTTTCGCAACGGTGTTCATCGCCAGTTGCCAGCTTGGTATTTTGACCTTGCTCCAATTACCGATTGGCCCATCTGGGTGTTAGCTGCTCTCTCAGGGGACATTGTTTTAATCGATCGAGTGATGGCAGACTACAGGCTGAATCCTAATAGTGCGTTTACGGGTCAGGGAGCACTCTTCGCCTACAAGATGGACGCAGAATTTTATGAGAAGGTGGAGAGCATCCTCCCAGCGAAGTGGCATAGGGTCGCCCGTAAAGAGAAGTTCAAGCGCTATGAATCGCTGGCATATTGGCTAAGAAAGCAAGGAGATTTTACTGACTCACGCAAGGCGGCGGTAAAGGCATTTTGCTCGCCTTATCTCATGGACGTCTGGGGAAGCAAGACTAAGGGTTTGGTCGCAGCAGTAGTACGCGAAGCGCAATGGCGACTTCGGGGTAGCAGGGCCGCAGGGTGATGCAATTCTGAGTTTGGAACCATCAAATAGCAATAGTTGCCGTCCAATTGCTCTCGGTTCATTCGAGGCCACGGACGGGACTGCTGATAAGATCAAAGGGAAGTGCGACCTCGCAAAATATCGGTGAGAGGGGTGCGGTCTAAAAGGTATTTTGCATGAATAAGTTTGCTGCCGATGTTGAACGATACAAATCCAAAGGCCACCGGGGTAAAGAGTTGTGGTTGAATGGGGCGGTATGGTCCATTGGGTGCTACCGCCTCGGCAACTGGTTGCATGTAACACGGCCGTTTATCCTGATCCGCATTCCGCTTAAGTTGATCTCATTCGTTGCGAACAAGTTTTGCGAAGTTGTCATGGAAATGTGTATTGATCCGCATGCTTCCATCGGACCCGGCCTTTACATCGGCCATATTGGCGGAGTGCATATCAATCCTCAGGCAATTCTAGGAAACAACTGCGACATTGCGCATCGCGTGACAATCGGAACATCCGCTATGGGGCGTCAGGGGGCGCCTCTTTTGGGCCACGATGTCTATATCGGCACCGGTGCGACTCTGGTCGGAAAAATCAAGGTTGGCAATGGGGCAAAGATCGCAGCGAACACTCTTGTGATCAGCAATATCCCGGATGGTGCGACCGTGATGGGTGTTCCTGGCCGAATCATCATGCGACCGCCCAAGGCTGTCCAGCCGCCGGTAATGGCCGCAGCGGAGATAACAGATGCAGAGTGACACGGAGCGTCAGGATTTGCGGCGCTTGATCAAAGACGCTGTGTCGAAGAAAGATGCAATCGCAGCAGTAAGATACGGGCGAACTCTTCTTGAGGACTCCGGCAAGCCGGGGGACGTCATGTTTTGCGCGACTTCCTTTGCGCAAATCGCTGATGCCCTTAAGGAGCAACTAGGAGTTCGACGGCTGAAGACCTACGTGGTTCGCTCGGTGACGGTCGAGCCAATCCTACCTTTTTTGTCTGTCGAGGCGGTGCTGTCAAACTACGTGCTCGATCTCGAGGTTGGTGGTTACGGCTCCTATGTTGATGAGATGCTGAACTCCCAGAGCGCACTTGCGAAGTTCAAGCCTGATCTCGTGTTAATTCTTCTGGATCTTGAAGAGATCGCTGGCCGGCTTCCGGATCTATGCGCGGACGGCATCGGCGCGAGGGTGGACGAGGAGATCGAGGAGTGCCTGGCGCGGATGGAGCAGATGATCAGGAATTTTCGCTCGAATAGCTCCGCGCGAGTACTCCTTCAGGGACTGGTTGTTCCTGACCTTACCTCGCTTGGCGACGTTGGAGATGCGAATCTACGGCGGAGCCTGACAAACGCTGTGCAACAGCTCAATCAAAGGTTTGCAGCGCTCTGCGGTACAATTGCCGACTGTGTTTTCTTCGACGTGGATCATCTTGCTGCTCGCTACGGCCGGGCTCGCTGGCGTGATGAACGAATGTTTCTTGCTTCTCGATTGCCTGTATCCGCGGACTCGTTCCGTCCTTATTCTCGCGGGTTGGTTCGCTCATTCTCGACGTTGTTTCGTTCGCCCCGGAAGGTCCTTTGCACAGACCTTGATAACACTTTGTGGGGAGGCGTGTTGGGAGAAGAAGGGCCCGACGGTATTGCCACCGGGAGTGCGTTCCCAGGGAATTGTTACCTCGAATATCAAAAGTATTTGAAGCAGTTGGCTTCCCGAGGCATTCTGCTTGCTCTTGTTTCAAAGAACA
Organism: uncultured Acidobacteriaceae bacterium; assembly: GCA_963791735.1. Taxonomy (GTDB): domain Bacteria; phylum Acidobacteriota; class Terriglobia; order Terriglobales; family Acidobacteriaceae; genus Edaphobacter. The sequence continues at coordinate 123,074 of CAWBTR010000002.1, forward strand.
ATGAGGAGGATGTTCGAGAGGCTTTTCAAATTCGCTCTGCCGATCTCGCGCTGAATCTGGATAACTTCGTCGCGGCCAAAATCGGTTGGAACGAAAAATCGGATTCAATCCGTGAACTCGCGCAAGAATTGTCTCTTGGTCTTGATTCGTTTGTATTCGTCGATGACAACCCCGTGGAATGCGAAGCGATTCGGCAGCAACTCCCGGAGGTAGCGGTTGTGGCAGCGCCTGTTCTGGAACCATGGAAGCTGGTGGAACTGCTGTCCGAACAGCCATTTTTTGATGCCGCTGCTGTTACCGATGAGGATGTCAACCGTCTTGGTGAATACAAGGCGCAGGCAAAACGCGCCGAGTTGGCCAGCAATGCAGGAAGCCGGGATGAGTTTCTCGCCTCCTTAGGAATCGTCTGCACGTTCCAAAGCGCGCTGCAAGCTCCGCTCTCGAGGGCAGTGCAGTTACTCGCCAAGACTAACCAGTTCAATCTGACGACGAGACGCCGCTCGGCTGCGGAGATTGAGGAATTTGCTTCGGCAGCGGGGGGGCAGGCTCTGGTGGTTCGAGTGCGCGACCGGTTTGGCGACGCAGGAGTGGTTGGACTAGCTCTTGCGCGTAATGTTGGGGACTCGTGTTTTATCGATTCGCTGCTATTATCGTGTCGAGTGATCGGTCGTGGAATCGAAACGGCACTTCTGGTTCATCTTGGCGAACACGCGATGCGAAGTGGAGCAAAAACGCTCGTTGGTGAATTTATTGCAACAAAGAAAAATGCTCCATGCGCGACCTTCTACCCCGATCACGGATTCACCAAGCGTGCTCCGGCGGGAGAAGTCCAATCCGATTCAGTCCTCTATGAACTTGATCTGACCGCTTCGGTTCCTGCGAGCCCCAAGTGGATAACTGTGGAAGGAATTTGAAATCGAATGAACTCTGAGCAAGTGCCGTCCTCTCTTCGTAACATCCTCGCCGACGTCCTCGAGATTTCACCTGAGGAGGTAACTCCGGATCTGAATATTGGAATGGTCGACAATTGGGATTCCTTCCGGCATCTGCAGGCGATGCTGGCCGTCGAAGGGGAATATGGAGTGCAGTTCGATCCGCAGCGGATTCCTGAGCTCACCAGCGTCTCATTGATTCAGGCGGAGTTGGAGAAGAAGGGGGCTACGCTTTGACGCATGAGACAGCTTCCAGCCTTGGTTTCAAACTTCTGCATGTAGGGGTAGCAGTGCCGGCTCTGGAGCCGACAACCGAGTTGCTCTCAACTCTATTTGGATACAAGGTTGTGTCTGGTCCCTTTGATGATCCGATCCAACGGGTGAGCGTAAATTTTCTTGCGAAATCTGACAAGGATGTCGCAGAGATTGAGCTTATCGCGCCCATCGCCGAGGATTCGCCAATTCGGTCAATCCTGGCGAAGGATGGTGGAGGAGCTTACCATCTTTGTTTTGAAACGAATGACATTGACGGCGCGTTGACTCACGCAAAGAATAACGGCTGCATAGTAATCTCTGCCCCGGTTCCGGCCGTAGCCTTCCAAGGCCGACGGATCGCATGGATCTACACGCGATCGCGTCAGGTATTCGAGCTTGTAGAGGCCGAAGTGGTGAATCAGCATACCGTGTAAGTTACAAGCGATCTTTACGCGCTGAAGTGATGTCAAGGGATCAGATGCGAGAGCCTTTGCGGAGACTTTATCTTCTTTACCATGAACTGCGGCGCGGCGAGAGCCGATACTCGTATGCCGTCGACACCCTGACCTTTGAGAAGCACGCCGATCTCTTTGTCCAGTTGCGCAAAGAAGATTCGAGCTTGTGGCCCGAAGTGACTTTTGATGACGGGCATATTTCAAATTTTGAGCTGGCCGCGCCTATTTTGCAGTCACGAGGCCTGACAGCACGGTTTTTTATCACCGTAGGTTGGACAGGTAACAAACCAGGCTACATGGGATGGCCGGAGTTGCGATCGCTGCATGAGTCAGGTCAGTTGATCGGTGCGCATGGGTGGACGCACACGCTGCTCACCCACTGCACTGAAAAGGATTTACAGACTGAATTGAATAATGCACGACTCGTCCTGGAGGACAAGCTGGGGACCTCAATTAGTACGATGTCTCTGCCCGGCGGTCGATATAACCGTCGCGTTCTCTCTGCGTGCGAGCGGGCAGGTTATACGCAGGTTTTCACTTCTGTTCCAAGAGCAGAGTCGTTGCCCTTGGGAGCCACGATTGGGCGGCTGAATGTTCTAGGAGACATGCAACCAGAGTGGATCTCGAATCTTTTTCAACCGGACGGCAGGATCCTGGCTAGCCTCGACCGCCAATATCGGATGAAAGCAACCGCAAAGACATTGCTGGGAGACCGCCTGTACGAAAAGCTCTGGGCAGTTCTGAACCGAAAAGAGCCGGATAGCGGTGACACCGGGGATAAAGCAGAATGAAAGTTCTGCACATTATTAGTAGCGGCGGAATGTACGGCGCGGAGGCCGTAATTTTAAACATGTCGCGCGTCCTCAATAGCGGGCCGCATTGCAGCATGTTGGGGGTGTTTTCCAACTCCTCGAATCCAAATCTGCAGCTTCACGAAAGGGCGGTCAACGAAGGAATCGAATCGCATCTGATTCCGTGCGATGGGCAAATTGACCGAACAACAGTTGCAGGCATTCGCGAGTTGGCGGCTCGGACGGGCGCTGATATTGTCCACGCTCATGGCTTCAAAGCAGATATATACGTCTACCTTGCTTTATGTGGGATGAGAACACCGTTCGTCTCAACATGTCATACCTGGTATGACAATAATCTAATTGTTTTTCTTTATGGTGTAGTCGATCGTTTTGTGTTGCGGAAGTACCCGAGGGTTGTGGCTGTCTCGGATGAGGTGAAATGCAGATTGTTGAAGGCCGGGGTTCGCAGAGAGGTGATTCGCCTGATTCGAAATGGAATCGAACTGCACCCATTTGACAATGCAATTCCATCCCTTCGGGAAGAATTGAACGCGGACCGCGCACCTATTGTTGGCTTGATCGGCCGGCTGTCCTGGGAGAAGGGAATCGATATCTTCCTCCGTGCCGCTGCACAGGTTTTGGTTAAGTTTCCGACCGCGAGATTTGTAGTAGTTGGAGAAGGACCCGATAAGGATAAGCTTGAGGAGTTGGTGGATCAGCTGAATATTCGGGGGAACGTATCGATGTTGGGACGCCGGGACGATATGCCTTCGGTATACGCTTCGCTGGATGTGATGGTTTCGTCATCGCGGCAGGAAGGACTACCTATGGCGATTTTGGAGGGCATGGCTAGCAGTCTGCCACTTGTGGCAACTGCTGTAGGCGAAGTGCCAACTGTGGTCCTGGATGGCCGAACCGGAATATTGGTTCCCGCGGAACAAGTGGATTCGTTGGCAGAAGGCATTATTGGATTATTGCGAGATCCCGCTATGAGAACGCGTTTCGGTGCTGCGGCAAAACAGCGCGTGGAGGAAGAATATTCAGCCGCACGAATGACGACTGACTATCTTATTGTGTATGCAGAGGCGATTGGGGCTGTGAAAAAGGGAAGAGAACACAAGTCTTCCGCCGCGTCCCAAGGCAACGCGAAGTGAGCCTAAACGTCCGGCGGCCCAGCGTCTTCATGATGGATCTGTGGGCGACCGTGCCGTACTACACGGCGTACCTTTCGAAGGCGTTGCTCAACGAGGGCGTCAATCTGACCGTGGGGTCTATCTCCTACTATCTCGATCCTGGGTGCTTTTCAAGTCGCGGCATCAAGGTCGATCCAGGGTTTCTTGATGTCGTCGGGAGGTTTCGGCTACCGCGTTTACCGCGCAGAATTCTGAAATTGCTCGAAGGAATCCTCAACCTGTCCGCGCTGACAGTGCGTTTTCTTATCTCACATCCCGATGTGATTCATGTGCAGTACCTGCCGATGTTTAAGTGGCGGCTTCCTATGGACTTGTGGTTTTTGGAATTCTGCCGGTGGCGGGGTTCGAAGATTGTCCTCACAGTGCACGATCTGCTTCCTCACGATACGGGCGAGGACTACAAACGGACGTTCGACGAACTCTATCGGATGGTTGATGCGATCATCTGCCATTCGGATCACATTAAGGCGAGGCTTGGGGCCGAGTTTTCTGTAGCTGAGGAAAAAATATCGGTCATTCCACATGGCCCATTTTTCTACGACCTCCCCGCGTCCGGTAATGAGCAGACTTTGCGGAGCTTTGAATTTGAGCCGGATCAGATATTGGTCCTATGGCAGGGGATCATCTTTCCGTATAAGGGGATTGATCTGCTGTTGCGATCATGGCAGCAGGTAGAAGCTAGTGTTGACGACGCCTGCCTGATGATTGCCGGCACCGGTGCGCCGGAGTTTCTGGACCAGATTTGCTTACAGGTGAAAGATCTGGACTTGAAGCGTGTGAAGATGCACTTTCGTTTTATTTCTACTGAAGAGCTCGTGGCTCTATATCGGGTTTCCAGCGTCGTCGTGTATCCGTACCGAGCGATTACCACCAGCGGGGCGCTTGCGACGGGGCTGGCACTAGGAAAAGCTATCGTCGCAAGCGATCTGCCGGTTTTTCGCGAATTGTTGACCAACGGAGACAACGCGTTGCTGGTCGATCCACAAGACTCGGCAGAGCTTGCCGGCGCAATCATCGAGCTGACTCAGAATCGAGCATTGCGAGAGCAATTCGCTCAGAGGGTACGGGACATGAACTTCGGCGATCAATCCTGGCTCTTCATCGCAAAGAAGACGGTACAAACCTACGAGGGCGTCTTGTCTGGCTCGGCCAGAACGAAGATACCGTGATGCCCTGAGTCCCACGATCTTTTTCGAACGAATCGAGGGATCGTGCATAGGCTGCTTGTGTATTACGCAGAATCAACCCAAGAGCGCGAGTTCCTTGTCGGCATCTTTTGCGGTCTGAGTGTTGGGTGCCAGAGCTGCCGCCTTTTTGAGATGAGTGACAGCGTCGGTGCTATTGGAGAGCTTGGCGTATGTCATTCCCAGGTGATAGTGGATGGCAGCGTCATTTGGGGCAGTCTTTATAGCATCCTCCAACAGGTCGCGCGCGGAGGTGTAGTTTCCCTTCTGGTAGTAGATCCAAGCCAGCGTATCGGCGCTGCTGGGCGAGTTGGGCAGGCCACGGCGGGCGATCTGAGCAAGAGAGAGGGCCACGTCGAGATTCTGTCCTGTATCAACCATCAGGAAGGCGAGGTTATTGGCCGCCACGGGCTGCTCCGGTTGAATCGCAAGAGCTTTTTTGTAGCTGTCCATGGCGCCCGCGCGGTCGCCCTGCGACTCCTGCAGGGAGCCCAGGAGGGTGAGACCGCGGACATCGGTGGGATGGTCCTTGGTCCATTGCTGCCACTTGGCCACAGCTTTGGCGGGATCGCCGGAGCTGACCTCGGCGCGGGTGTAGGTAATGACGGCTGCGGCATCGATGGGGTTTAGCTGCATCGCCTTTTCAGCCGAGGCGAGTGCTGATTTGGGGTCTCCCGTGGCCAACTGGAGATCGCCAAGCAGGTCGTACATATCGGCATTTTGCGGAGACTTGGCGATCTGTTCCTCGACGCGGCTGATCGCTTTGGCCGGTTGCTTTTCAAAGAACAGTGCGGATGCCAGAAGTCGGAGCGCCCGGGAGGCGTTTGGGTTGACGTCAAGCGCCTGCTCGAGCAGTGTCTTGGCTTCGGGGATCTTTTGCTGGATCAGGCGCAGCTGCGCGAGCTCCAGGTAACCGGCGGAGTTCTTGGGATCGAGCTTGATGGCCTGACGGAAGTCGGCGTCCGCTTTGTCATAGGATTTCTTATTGCCCTCGGCCATACCACGCCAGATATAGGCAGACGCGTACTGCGGATTGGTCGCGATGGCAGACTCGGCTATCTGTTCGAGGCTGGTGAAATCATGCATGTCGATGGAGACTTCGGCGAGACCTGACTGCGCTTCCATACTTCTGGGGTTGAGTTTGACCGCATCGCGGAAGCTCTCCTGGGCAACTGTCATATCGCCCTTGGCGCGTGCGGCGCGACCGAGCCATATCTTGACCACGAGGCTGTCGGGGTTGGCCTTGGCTGCCTTCTGGAGCTCACTGAACGCATCGTTGATCTTGCCATCGTTGAGCAGAAGCATTCCGTTGAGAACGGCAACCTCGGGAACGCTGCTGTCGGTCTTGGCAAGTTCAGCGCCGACGGTCCTGGCCTTCGGAAGGTCCTTGTTCAAAATCAAAAGACGCAGATAGGCGACTTTGAGCGCGGTACTCTTTGGATGCTGGGCGACGAGGTCAGCGTAGGCGGCTGCTCCAGGGACGAGTTGATTAGTACGGATGTAATAGGTGGCGAGCATGCCGGCGCCGCTCTCGGAGTCGGACATGTCTTCGGCTGCCTGATGGAGAACCGCCTCCGCCTTGCCGGAATCATTCTGGCGAAGGTAGAGATCAGCGAGGCTGGCGCGCGCCATGACGTTTTTGGGGTCGCCTGCGATAGCGGCATTCAACTGATCTTCAGCGCCCTTGATGTCACCCTTCTTCTGCAGGAGGGAGGCAAGGACGAGATGCGCGCCCACATTCTTATCATCGAGCGCTACGGCTTTGCGGAGTTGGTCCTCGCCAGCGGCTGCCGTTGTGGGATCGGTGCTCTGGAGATAGCCTAGGGAGGCGTGGAAGCCGGCGCGGTTCGGGTCGATGGTCAGGGCTTTTTGGATCTGTACGAGCGCTTCGGAACGGTCTCCCTTGGCCATGGCAATACTGGAGAGCAGAGCATGGGCATCGGCGTTATTCGGGTCGATGGCGAGGACGGCGTTGGCCTGATCGGTAGCCTTACCCGGTTGCTTGCCTGCGACAAGAATATTTCCTAGGTCGATGCGTGCTTGAAGATTGCCAGGCTGAAGGTCGACGGCGCGCAACAACTCCCCGTAGGCAGGCACAATCGATCCCTGCTTGAGAAGGACCTTGGAGAGCTGATAGTGAGCCTCAGCGAAGTTATGGTCGACCTTGAGGGCGTTGGCGAACTGGATGGTCGCCTCCTTGAGTTTGCCCTGGTCGGCATATCGTTTACCGCTTTCAAGGTACCGCTGCTTCTGCTTGTTGGGATCGCGATGACAACCCACAGTGAGACCAAGTGCAAGCGATAGAGTCAAGACTGCGGAGACCCGAAGTGTGGCCGAGGCTGCTGAAATTCTCATTGCCGATTCCCTCAATTATTGTTCCGAACAAACGTGCTCTTGCGTACTGCAATTTTATTGCTTTATTCCTGTCGCGGCACTGACACAACTTATGTAGACCCTCGGGCCCTCCGATCTTAATTCGGAATGAACCGCGGCAGGTTAGGGGCCATCTGCTGGGTAAACTGAACGGCACGAGCCCTCGCTGCTTCGAGGGATTCGGATGGCATGATCTGGGTAATGACGCGGACCAGAGCGCCGTCGGTTCTGTTCATGCGAATGGCATCGGCAACCATATACCCCTTGGCGACGTACTCGTTGGGAATGCTGCGGCCGTGCGCCTGATACCAGTAGATGACAAACTGTTTGACGTCGCCGTTACCCACAATGTACTCGCCCACCTTGTAGTCCTTGCCGTTAATGTCCTGGATTTCTGTGTACTTCTGCGAATCAAAGGTCCAACCGGCACCTGGCAGGCAGTTCTGGGGGGAGTGCATAGTCTGTCCGGTCCTTTGACTGGCGAAGTAGCCGATGAAGAGGCTGATGGGGGGAGATGCAGCTGCTCCGGCCCTGGGCTCGATGGTATAGATGCGATTGAGGAAGTCGCCCTTGCCAAGCACCTCCAGAGTGTCGTCGGAGAGGGGAATGTCCTGTGCGGTCCAGGGGCCAAAGTTCCGGGGCATCCCGCTGAGGGGTTCGCTGGAGGGCACCCGGTCCACGTCTCCACGGCTCTGAAGGACGAAGATGGTTGCGGTGAGCAGGACGATGATGACCCAGAACCGGGGCGATTTCATGAGGGTTTCGCCTTTACGGGGGAGATAAGCCGCATCGCGCGGTGAACCAGGTAGAGGCAGGCCAGCGAGACGACAAACATGACCCAACCGGAGAATTCGTGGAAGAAGCCAAGAGCTTTCTCCGGGTCCCAGTACTGCACGCAGAGGCCGGTGCCGACGATGCGGGCGACGTTGGCAGTGACCGCGATGGGAATGCTGGCCAGTGCAAGAATGACGCGGCGGTTCGTCGTGCGCTCGAGGAAGTAGCCGTAGAAGACAGCCAGGGTGAACAGACTCATTAAGGAACGGATGCCGCTACAGGCCTCGGCGACCTCCAGTTTCATGATCGGCAGTTCGATGACGTTGCCTTCGTGGAGAGTAGGGACGCCGAGCAGCGGCAGGACGTCACTGGCAATTCTTGACGCCATAAGTTGCAGCGGGAAGGTGATCCGGTTGAAGACGATGGCCGGAAAGGGAATGGCAAGAACAAGAACGAAAAGGGGGAAGCGAAGCTCGCGCACCATAGCCCAGCCAAAGAACGTCCATATGAGGCCGGTCAGCAGCAGGATGAAAGACATGCGGGCCGTAAACAGTTCAACGCCATAGACACCAAGAATCAATACCACGATTGAAAATACGACCAGGGGGATTCCTGCCCAGGTCTGCCTGATGGGAATGGCGCTGAGCGTCTTCCTCTTATCCCAGATAAGGAAGGCCGCGAAGAACGGTACAAGGGGGCCATGAGTGTAATCGGGTAGCGTAGACCAGTCATAGACCAGTTTCACTGCAACCCTGTAATAGAGAACGCAGAGCAGAATGGCAATGATCGCGTAGGGGAGCCAGTTGAGTTGGGAAAGCGTACTGGATTCGTTGGTCTGGGCGCGTTTCAGGTCCGCTTCCTTGGCAACGAGGTCCGGGGTGTAGGGCATGGCGTGGGGTGTCCCTGAGTGGCTCAATATCACGTTATACTTCACCTACAACGTGTAAGCAATTAGCGTACCTCTTGGAAGGCCGGTTTGCCCTAATTTGTAGCCTATAGCTACCAGACTAAAGTGGTAGGCAACTTCCCCCCTTAGGGACAAAGATTTTACCTCTGGGCTGCTAATCTGCATACCAGACGGTATCGATCCGGGCGCTGTTTTTCCGTTTCGGACGCAACTTCACATCGGCCACAGAGGAGAGCGACGAGTTGGAAGACTCCGGAACTCGCGAAGTTGTTTCTCTGGAGGAGTTTGGCACGTAAAATGCTTAGAAGCAGTTGTGGAATATCTTGCGGATCGTGCAGGAACGGGAAGGAGACTGACCGTATCCGTCGAGGTTCACGGATTTACAGCCGATGAGAACCTTATAGTTAGACTACTGTTATCAGAAATTAAGGTGCCGGAAGGGGTTAATGGTCCTTCCAAATGCATCTGATCGCATCTCAGGTAGAAAGGGCCCGAAAAAGGGGAATTGTCAGATTGGAATCGACCAACCTGGGAGTTACGACGATAGGGAGTTATTTCATGAAGCAGTTTTGCTGCAAGTTGACTGTAATGATGGTCACAATTTCGGTTGCGGGTCTTGCGCAGGCGCCCCAAAGGCCAGCAGCGCCGCCGCCTTCTACCCAGCCTGTGAGCTCATCGCCAGTGTCGGCTGCTGATCAACAGCAGACCGCCTCGGCTTCCGGAACCAATACTGGGGGGCCGATCGATCCGCAGCGGTATGTGATTGGAGCGGAGGATTCGCTACAGATAACGGTGTGGAAAGAGCCGACGCTATCGGGCACGATTCCGGTGCGGCCGGACGGAATGATCTCTATGGTTCTGGTCGGGGATTTGCGAGCGGCGGGTTTGACTCCAATGGCGCTTTCCGCTGATATCAGCCAGCGGCTCAAGAAGTATATTCAGGATCCGGTCGTGACGGTCGTTGTACTGGGAGTGAATAGCCAGAGGGTCTTTACTGTGGGAGAGTTGAACAAGGTCGGGCCGATCATGATGACTCCCGGAATGACGGTCTTACAGGCAATTGTCACTGCGGGAGGGCTATCGCAGTTTGCCAATTCGAAGCACATCTATATTTTGCGAACTGTGGCCGGTAAGCAGGAAAAGATACCGTTCAACTATAAACAGGCGCTGAAAGGCGAAAACCAGGGGGTCGCGCTTCTTCCTGGGGACACGATTGTTGTTCCATGAAGGACGTTATGAAAATCCGGATAGTGGTGCCGGCGCTGCTCTTGACGATGGCTTCGATCTCGTATGGTCAAGCCGTTCCGGCAGGCGGCAACAACACGCCCATCAGTGCAATCGGTTCAACTCCTATTCTCCCAAGTCTCGATGGTGTTCTCCACTATGCTCTGAACGGCTCCGAGATTATGCAGTTTGGGTACTATGGGGCCGGCAACACGACCTATTCGACGGCGCTCTCCGGAGACGTTGCTTACACGGCTAAGAGTGTGGTGTTTCCGTTCACCATGGTTTTCGCAGGCGGCGTCATTCTCCCGAACCAGCAGGGACAAGGAACCACGAGTTTTTGGAATCTGGCGGCTACACAAGGGTATGTGACGAGAAACTGGGTATTCAACATCTCTGATTCTTTCAGTTTTCTGCCACAATCGCCCACCACTGGTCTTTCGGGAATACCTGGTGTAGGCGATCTTGGATCGTTTCCGGTGGAGGGACCCGTTACAGGGCCGGCTGGAGGAATATTCTCGTTTACTGGCGACCGAATCGGCAACAGCCTGTCTGGCAGTGCTGAGCGGCAGATCTCACCGCAGATGTCGGTCAGTGGTACAGGCTCCTGGGGGATACTTCACTACCTGGGTGAAGACGCAAACGCTGGACTGGATTACAGTTTCGTCTCCGGGTCCGTGGGGCTCAACCGCCGGCTTGACGCGCGAAGCTCTGCCAGCATTGCCGCTGTTTATTCGACGTTCACCTACAGTGGCAATGGCAGTGGAGCGGCCACGCCAGATATCGAAACCAAGGGAATCAACGTCTCTTATCAGCGACTTCTTAGCCGGAGGTTAAGCGTGAGTCTTTCTGCGGGTCCGCAATGGATCTCCAGTGCGAACAGCACATATATCCCGTCGTCACTGAATGCCGCCGGCTCGGCAAGCCTGACGTACTCTCTTGGATTAACCACCGCAAGCGTGGGTTACTCCCATGGAGTCAACGGTGGTTCGGGCGTACTGCCCGGAGCGATATCGGACACCATTTCGGGTTCGTTGGGACATACCTTCGGACGTAAATGGGTTGCAGCCCTCACTGGAGGGTACGTTCGTTCCTCGGGACTGACAGAGCTATTCAATGACGTTTCAACCCCTCCCGTGCACGAAGTCTACGACTCCACTTATGGAGGCGCACAGGTTACTCGCGCATTCAGTACGCACTTCTCCGGTTTCGCCAGCTTCTCGGTTCAAAATCAAGTGAGCAACTATTCACTAGCAGGGTACAACGCGCTAAACGGCACTTCCGAAACCTTTGGGATCGGGATTTCTTACACCCCGCGCTCAACCCGGTTGGGGCAATTCTAAGGAGTTACCATGCTTGGTCATCGCGCATTGACGGTGCAGGACTACACCACAATCCTTAAGCGGAGGTGGTGGATCATTGCTATTCCGGCGATTATCTTTCCCATCATCGGCTTTGGTATTACCTACCTCGTGCAGCCCCAGTATATTTCGCGGACCCTTGTTCTGGTGGAGCAGCAGAAGGTTCCGGAGACCTATGTCAAGGCCGTCGTAACGGAAGATCTGAACGGGCGACTTGCCACGATGAGAGAACAGATCCTGAGCCGATCCCGGCTGCAACCGATCATCGAACGCTTCAACCTGTTTGCGAACTCCAACTTGTCCATGGACGATCGCATCGACATGACCCGAAAGAATATCGGGATCGAACCAATCCAGTCGGAGATTGCGCGAACCAATGGCTTGCCGGGGTTTTACATCTCCTTCAAGGCGAACGATGCACGCACGGCCCAGTTGGTATGCGGAGAGATCGAGTCACTTTTCGTGAACGAAAATGTGAATGACCGCGCGGCGGCTGCAGCCGGAACGACCGACTTTCTCAAGGGACAGTTGGCCGACGCAAAGGCCAAGCTGGACGAACAAAACGCAGCGCTGGCCAAATTCCAGCAGACCTATGTTGGCAAACTTCCGGGCGCAGAGACCTCCAACATCAACATGCTGACGACTCTGAACACACAGCTCGACGCGGCGACGCAGGCGCTGGCACGCGCGGAGCAGGACAAGAGCTATGCAGAGTCGATCCTGACGATGCAGCTGCAGAACCAGGCGTCGCAGACTACCGATCATAGCGGGCTGCCACCGCAGGAGGAGCAGGTTGAATTGCAGCAGCTTCTGGCCCAGGAGGCCGATCTGACTGGGCGCTATACGGACGACTATCCCGATGTGGTCTCTGTCCGGAGAAAGATCAAGGAGTTGCGGCAGAAGATGGCTGCATCTCCACCTCCAACGACAACGAGCGCGTCGTCACTTACGGCTCCTAAACCTACCGATTCGCTGGGTGTTCAGCAGCTTCGAGCACAGATTCGGGCGATGGACCAGGGGATCGCGCAGAAGAGACGCGACCAGGCTGCGATCCAGAGCCAGCTGCATATGTATCAGGAACGCGTCGCGTCCAGTCCTGCTGTGGAGGAAGAGTACAAGAGCATTACAAGAGATAACCAGACGGCACAGGCATTCTATGACTCTCTCCTGAGCAAAATGAATGATTCCAAGATGGCGACAGACCTGGAGAGACGGCAGCAGGGAGAACAGTTCCGAGTTATGGACGAGCCGAATCTTCCGGAATCGCCGGCGTTTCCAAAACGTCCAGTCTTTGTTGGTGGAGGCCTTGGCGCGGGTTTGGCGTTGGGCCTGCTCATCGTGGCTTTGCTGGAGTATCTCGATACCGCACTCCGGAGCGAACGCGATATATGGGCGTTTACGAAGCTACCTACACTGGGTGTTATCGCCTTCAATGGAGATCCGGGGCTGGTAATCACGAAGCGGAGATGGTTCGGGCGTAGAAGTCCAGATCTGACGGCGGGCACCAAGCCGCTGATGAATGCGGGTGGCTGAGATGTATAAGAGCTTTTTCAAACTGCAAAGCAGTCCGTTTGGAACCAGTCCGGACCCGCGGTTCCTCTACATGATGCCGCATACGCGGGAGGCGCTTGCGTGCCTGGAGTATGGGATCTCGGCGCGGAAGGGCTTCACGGTGCTTACGGGCGAGGTCGGGACAGGGAAGACTACGCTGCTGCGCCGGGCGTTGAGTTCGTTCAGCAATCGCCGGGTGTCGACGGCGTTTGTCTTCAATCCACGTCTGGATGTGCTGGACTTTCTCGAGTTTGTCCTGACGGACTTCGGACTCGTTCCGGCAACGCGGACGAAATCGGGAATGTTGCTGCAGCTGAATCGCTGGCTGATTGAGCGGTTTCGCATGGAAGAGACCTGCGTGGTGGTGGTGGATGAGGCGCAGAACCTCTCCTGGGATCTGCTGGAAGAGATAAGACTACTGACCAATCTTGAAACCTCTTCGGAGAAGCTGTTGCAGATTGTGCTGTCGGGGCAGCCGGAGCTGGAAGAAAAGCTGCGCCATCCAAGTGTGCGGCAGCTGCGGCAACGGGTTTCGCTATGGTGCCGGACGCAGGCGTTGACCGAGAGCCAGACCCATGCCTACGTCGCGGAGCGTTTGAGAATTGCTGGGGCGAGCTGGCCGCTTTTTTCTCCCGAGGCAATGGACCTGATCCATCGCTTTAGCCGTGGAATTCCGCGAATCATCAATCTGCTGTGCGAGCACTCGCTGATACTGGCGTATGTGGAGCAGGTGCAGCAGGTGACGGCGACAATTGTGGAAACCGTGGCGACGGAGCTGGAATTGGAGATGCAGCCGTTCATGCTCTCTTCCGCTGCGCTGGGCAACATCGGACCGCCCTCGCCTCGGTCTGCATCGGAAGACAATTTTATTTCAGCTTTTAATAGAGAGATTCCGGGAAGGCAAGATCGATGAGCCGAATTTACGAAGCACTCCAGAAGGCAGAATCTGAGCGCAAGTTGGAGCGGCGCGAGCCAGAGTCGCGGATACCAGAGCCGTTCGCCGCAGGGATGAGCGCATCGGCTGCGGTGGCCGAGCCCGAAGATGCAGCGTTTGCTGCGCCCGGCTTCCCCGAGACACCAATCGTAACCGAACCTTATGCAGAGCCGTCCACACAGCGCGTGGGAGAACTGCTGGACCTGAGCATGATTCCAACGCGGCCCTGGGCGCTCTCTTTGCCTCAGTTGCCTTCTTTGCTCGAGCGCGGGCCCGCTGTGGAGCAGTTTCGCAGCCTGCGTTCACGGATATTTGAGCTTCGCGACATTAGTCCGCTGAAGTCGATCCTGGTGAGCAGCGGTCTGCCCCAGGAAGGCAAAAGCTTTATCTCGACGAACCTGGCGCTGAGCCTGGCTCGCCACAAGAACAGCAAGGTGCTCTTAATCGACGGCGACATGCGGAGGTATACGCTGCACCAGATTCTGGGGTGTGAGTCCCATCCAGGACTAGCGGATTATCTTGCTGGCAAAGCAAGCGCCGTGGAGGTGATGCAGCGGCCGGAGCCGTTGCCGTCTGCAAACGCCGGAACCACGCAGATATCTGCCCAACCTGACTTTTATTGCGGGCGGGAACGGCGGAGATAAAGCCGCCGATCTCTCCGGCAGCCCGCGTTTTGGTGAACTGATCCGGCTGGCATCGCCATACTTCGACTGGATCATTGTGGATTCTTCGCCGGTGCTACCGGTCTCGGATGCGGTCAACCTTGCCCGGTGGTGCGATGGCGTTCTTCTGGTCGCGCGTGGAGGCGTGACAAAGTTCCCCGTCGCGCAACGTGCGCAAAGTGAGTTGAAGGCCTCGAATATTCTTGGTTTTGTGCTTAATGCAGTTCAGGAGACGCCCGAAGTCGGCAGCTACTACGGCTACGACGCCACCAAGCAGTAAGAGGGAGCGATAGAAACGATGATCCGGCTGTTCAACGTGTATTACCCCACGCGTACCATCGTTCTGCTGCTTTGCGAAGCGCTGATTGTCAGTGGCTGCTTCCTGCTGGCGACGGTATTGCTGCTTGGGCCGGATACCTATCTTGTCCTGAACTATGAGTATGGCGGCCTGAAGATCTTCGCACTGACGATTCTGACGCTGCTCTGTTCCTATTATTTCGATCTCTACGAGCCCCAGCGCATCTCGGCACGCTGGGAGATCTACTTTCGTCTTCTGTTGGTGCTAGGGTTCCTCTCTTTCCTGCTGTCCGCGATCATTTATCTGTTCCCCGGCGTTGATATCCCCGGCCACTATGTTTTGTTACTGGGGCTCGTATTTCTTACTGCGGCGCTGGTGGCGTGGCGCAGCGCGTACGAATGGATCATTGGAAGGCAGATGTTCCGGGAACGGGTGTATGTTCTTGGTGCTGGAGAACGAGCGCAAGCCATCGTTGAGTTGCTCCGGACACGCAAGGATGCAGGCATGCATGTTGTCGGCTGGGATGGCGTGCTAACGGACAAGAACGAACGCAAAGAGGCATTCAATGCTGCCCTGGAGCGATTTTGCGGACCGAAGCCGCAGGTCGACCGCGTCATTGTTGCGCTCGAAGATCGTCGCGGCGAGTTCCCGGTGGATGAATTGCTCAAGCTGCGATTCAATGGAGTGGTGATTGAAGAGGCGGGAAGTCTGCTGGAGCGGCTAACCGGTAAGCTGCACCTGGACGGGCTTCATCCGAGCAGCTTTATCTATAGCGAAGGGTTTCGGGTGAAACCATCGCAGCAAATTGCACGGCGTATCGTGTCGACACTGACCGCAGCGACAGGTCTGCTCCTGTTTCTCCCCTTTTTCCCTTTCGTGGTTCTGATGGTCCGCCTTTCTTCTTCTGGGCCAATCTTCTTCCGGCAGACAAGAGTGGGCCTTGGCGGGAGGCACTTCGACGTTTACAAGTTTCGTACGATGCGAACCGATGCAGAAGCCGCTGGAGCCAAGTGGGCGACGAAGGACGATCCACGCGTCACCTCTGTCGGCAGGTTTATGCGGAAGACGAGGCTGGATGAGGTGCCGCAGCTATGGAACGTCTTGCGTGGCGATATGGGGTTTGTCGGTCCGCGTCCCGAACGGCCTGAGTTTGTGCCATGGCTATCCGAGCAGATTCCATACTTCAATCTGCGTCATATGATTCGCCCGGGACTGACGGGATGGGCACAGGTGCGTTACGGATACGGAGCGACGTTGGCCGAGGCGCGCGAAAAGCTCGAGTTCGATCTGTATTACATCAAACACATGACCCTGGGGCTCGATATGCTGATCATGTTCGAGACGGTGAAGACGATCATTCGACGGCAAGGCGCGCAATAGAATTTAGAGCGTCGCGCATTTCGGGCTGACCTCACATCTCAGGAGGGCGTGACGCCCTTTCTATCAGGGATGATCCAAATGGGTAGGAGTAGAGAAGGTGCTTGCGGATAATTTCCGGGGGCAAGCCGCCGGTGAGGGCTAGTAAATTCGGGTTCGGGACGAGAGAGCCGGTTTTAGCGTCCGCTCCTCTTTTTTGATCAGATGGGGGATGCGAAGAGGCCGCGGTGGAACCTCCGGCATACCCACCTCGCTCAGCTTATAAAGCAGCGACCGGTAGCTGATCTGAAGCCATTTTGCCGTCTTTTGCCGGTTCCAGCTGTTTTCCTGGAGCACCTTCAGGATGATCTGGCGTTCGAGGTCCTGGGTGGCTTTCTTGGTAATGTTCTTGAGCGAGACCGGTTCGCTCAAGTCGATCTCGGTCACGATACCTCGGGGCGCCTCAGGCATTAGCTCCGCGACAAGTGCCTCTTCGCTGCCGATCAACACATAGCTTCGGATGAGATTCTCAAGCTGGCGGATATTGCCCGGCCAGTGATAGTTCTGCATCAGGCGTACGGCGCTTCTGGAGAGCAATTCCGGTGTGTTATGGAAAACCTTTGCATAGTGATCGATGAAATAGTCGATCAAAATCGGCAGATCTGCGATCCGTTGGCGCAAGGGCGGGAGGTTAATGGTCACCGCATTGATGCGGAAGAGGAAGTCCAGGCGAAAGGTTCCATCCTCGACCTGGTTGCGAAGATCGCTGTTGGAGGCCGAAACCAGCCGCGTGGCGATGGAGCGGGGTTCGTGGCCGCCCACACGAACGAAGGTACCGTCCTGCAACACTTGGAGCAGCTTGGATTGAACGGCCAGATCGAGGCTGCCGACCTCGTCCAGAAAGAGCGTACCGTTGTGTGACTGCTCAACCCGGCCGAGTTTGGTCGACATGGCGCCCGTAAACGCTCCCTTTTCATAGCCAAACAGCTCAGTCTCAAGTAATGAATGGGGGATGGCCGGGCAGCTTACCTTTACCAGCGAGCCCCGTGCACGCATGGAGAAGGCATGCAGCAGGCGCACGCAGATCTCCTTGCCGGTGCCACTTTCGCCCTGAATGAGGACGGGGACATCGGTCTCTGCTACCCGCTCCAGCTTGTTTCGGACGGCCTGCATGGCAGCAGTCTTTCCGAAAATGATATCCAGAGGAGGTAGGTTGAGAGTAGCGGCGGATTCGGCGTTATGGACCAAGGTCATTTTTTCCTATCGGCGTCAGGCAGAACCGCAAGCTTGCAATATGCTTCACACAGCACGTTGAGCACCAATCCTTAGATGCAGGATGAAATTTTGAGGGATATCTCAGGCTCGGTAGGATGATTTGATAGGCGAAAATGCGTCGAAGTTGGCTCGAAATTGCTATTTTACGTGAAAATACGGGGTCACCGGGTCTTCTACAACCAAAGTAACCTAACGAAAAATTATCCTTTTTTTTCGTTTCAGAGCGCCAACTACCATGTAAGCTAGGCCTACTTGAGATGGGGAGTGGAAAACCTTTATCTCTTTTGTCAGCAAAATTCTTAACATTTTTGTGCCAAGTTGACGTTGAACAATCTAGAATTCGCAGAGAATGACGTCGAGAAGACTCCCCACTTCGCGACTGCTTAGATAGTTGAGATAGAGAAATTGGTAGCGAATCAGAATCACGGCCAGGTTTGGGCAATAGAATCCAGACCGGCGAAAATAGGGGTAATTGTATGTCAGCAGCGCTGTCGTATCCGGTTTCTGCCTTGAAGTCGAGCACCAGATCGCGGGCCCAGATTCTAATTCTGGAGCCCGATCTTGCTGTACTCGACTATCTCCGGTTGACCCTTGGGTCCCAGTATTCCCTCAATCTGTTTTCAGAGGAGCAAGCCTTACTCGAGCGGCTGGAAAAGGCCGAGCAGCCCGATCTGCTTCTGCTCGCGCTGCATACAAGCCGGGATCCTCTGCCGCTGTTGACTCACATTCGCTGCACAAAGCCTAATCTTCCGGTGATCGTCCTGTCGTGCTCGGCCGAACTGCGGGATCTGGAGATGGTGATCCGTCTCGGGGTTCGCGGCATCGTGATGAAGCCGTTTGTCGGCAGCGATGTAGAGCAGGCGATTGAGGAACATCTTTCAGCCGCTGACAAGAACGTGCCGGCTGCGGATGCTTTGAAGGAGATTCCGCTCAACGAGACGCACTCGTTTGTGCGTTCGAGCAAACGGATGCGCGATCTGGAAGCACAGGCTGCCCTGGTAGCGCGTGCCGATATTCCTCTCCTGATTCTGGGAGAGAGCGGCACCGGTAAGGAGATCCTTGCGCTCTATACCCACAAGATGTCCGCCCGCAGTCAGAACATCTTCCTGAAGGTGAATTGCGCAGCAGTGCCGGCCGATCTGCTGGAGAGCGAGCTGTTTGGTTATGAGCAGGGTGCCTTTACCGGTGCGGTGAAGACCAAGCCCGGCAAATTCGAAGTCTGCACTGGCGGAACGATCTTCCTCGACGAGATTGGTGAAATGCCGGCGATTCTGCAGGCCAAGCTGCTGCAGGTGTTGCAGGATGGGACGTTCTCCCGCCTTGGCAGCCGGTCGCCGATGAAGGTCGATGTCCGCGTGATTGCTGCCACCAACATCAACATGAAGGAAGCGATGGCGAACAAGACCTTCCGCGAAGACCTATACTACCGCCTGAACGGCTTTACTCTGAGCATTCCACCGCTCCGGGAACGTCGCGAGGAGATTCCGGTACTATCGGAGTACTTCATGCGCAAGGGAGCCAAGCGCTACGGCCGGGATCCGCTGCCGTTCTCGGAGAATCTGCTGAGCATACTGGACCAGCATTCGTGGCCGGGCAATCTGCGTGAGTTGGAGAATGTAATCAATCGGTACCTGGTGCTCGGAGAAGAGCGGTCGATCGTCGAGGAGCTTTCCCCTTCCACCGCGTATCAGGGCGCGGCAGCGGTGGCCCAGGAGGCACCGAGTGGCGCGGGACTCAAGGCGATGGTACGCAACCTAAAAGGTGATGCGGAATCGACTGCAATTGCACAGGTATTGGAGGGAGTTGGATGGAACAGGAAGGCCGCAGCAAACGATCTGCAAATAAGCTACAAGGCACTCCTGTACAAGATCAAGCAGTACGATCTGTCGCCGCGGAACCACGCGTCATAACGGCGAGGAAGGGCGACAAAGAGTCGTCAGATAGTTATCGCGTCGTTATCCGATATGAGAACCATGCCGTCCGGGGGCTGGCGGAGCCGAGTGAGTTGGGGTCGATCGAGCAGTTGTTGCGGAACGATCCTGTCTATCCGCTTGATTCCATTCGACTGAAGGTGCTGGATTCAGGGGTCGTGGAAGACGTGTCCACGAAGGACGCCAAGGCAGTTTTCTTCGTCAAGACCTTCGATGGGGATCTTCGGCATCGAGCTCTTCATTTTCATGAACATGCGCCGACCGTGCCGGGTTTGTGGGTGCGGGTGTATTTCTATGACGGCGAGATGATTGAAGGAATTATCAGCAATACCAAGGATTTTGTGCTGGAGACGGGCTTCTTCCTGAGGCCGACGGATCCGAATGGAAACAACCGGCTGGTCTATGTGCTGAAGGCTGGGCTCAAGGATTTCCATGTGCTCGGCATGCGGAATTTTTCGAAAAATCCTGCTTAGTTTCCAGAGAAAAAATGCCGGGCACGGTCGTGGGTGGAAAAGGGCGGCTTTGCTGCTGTTTTTGAGGGTGGTTTTGGAAAAACTGGTGTGCAGCGTGTGGTTTTTTCGTGGTGAAGTTGTGGTGAATTGCGTCGTCAACGTGGTCGGCTAGATGGTCGTTTTCCGACGCTGAAAATTTTCCAACTTTTTAAATTTATTTTGATTATTTTTTTTACCTCTCAGCCGAGTGCCGCGGACGCTGATTCCTTCGTGTGGACGGCCCGAATCGACGAGGTGTGATGACCCTCGCTGAATTGCTCTCCTTACTCAATGGTCGTAATGCGTCCAGTGGCGGGGCGCTATTTTTTCTCTAGACGGGAGTATGCCTTCGAAGCTGCCAATGTTGGTGGCACATCGTCGGTATCGAACGAGGCGCGTTCCTGTTCCCATACATCCCATACATAGTTTGGGTTTTGGAGCAGGCGCACGCAGCGATTCCAGCGAATGATGGCATCGTCGTTTCCTGCCGGACGGATCTTCTCTGCTTCGGCGAAAGAGTGCAGAGCCTGTTCGAAGAGCTGTAGCAGCGTATGCGGCGGCTGCCCGGCGTTGAGCTGCGCTTTCGCTCGCCGTTCCTGCAGAATGCCTGCGTAGTAAAGCCGCTCGTAGGGGTCCTTGAGCTGCTGGAAGGTCGCTTCGGCTTCCCGGTAACGATCGGACGTGCTTCCGGCGAACTGATCGGTAAGGGCGAGCCCGAGTAAACGCAGTGCGAGCTGATGCTGCGGTTCGATGGCCAGGATATCGCGACAGATTGACTCTGCTTCTTCCGGTTCGTTGAACGAGCGATAGAGTTCCGCTTTTGAGATGGCCTCGGCGATCCCCGCGGTTGAGATGTGTTTGAGCTTGTATTCCATGGCCCTTACCTCCACGCCTAGATTTTCTTTGCGCTGCGAATCTTGCGGACAAGCATGAGCAGCGGATCGTAGAACTCATCCACCACCCGCTCCTTCAGCGGGATGATGGCGTTGTCGGTGATATGGATGTCTTCGGGGCAGACCTCAGTGCAGCACTTCGTGATGTTACAGAGACCGATGCCCAGTTCCTCCTTCAACATCTTTGCGCGGGAGACACCGTCGAGCGGATGCATCTCAAGCGAAGCCGTGCGTACGAAGAACCGCGGTCCGGCAAATTGCTCCTGCTTGCCGTGATCGCGTAGGACGTGGCAGACATCCTGGCAAAGGAAGCACTCAATGCACTTGCGAAACTCCTGTACGCGATCCACATCCCGCTGGTCCATCTTCCATTCCACACCGGGCCGCGGCTGGAAGGGCGGAATCTTCCGATTGACTTTGAAGTTCCAGGAGACGTCGGTCACCAGATCCTTGATTACAGGGAAGGCCTTCATGGGGAAGATGGTGATGGGTTGATCGAGAGGGAGAGCGTCCATGCGCGTTTTGCAAGTGAGTCGCGGCCGGCCATTGACCTCAGCTGAGCATGAGCCGCATTTTCCGGCCTTGCAATTCCACCGCACAGCCAGATCGGGCGCCTGGTGGGCCTGTACCGAGTGCAGTGCATCGAGCACAACCATTCCGGGGACGAGCGGTACGCGATAGTCGGCGGCTGCTCCGCCTTCCTTGTCGCCCCGGAAGACTCTCAACGTCGCATCTGCGAACGAGCCCTCAGCCATGGCCAGCCTCCGCTACTTTGCTCCACTATCTTCTGCCAATAATTGCTTCAGATCATCCGGCAACTCGAGGACGGGCGTTTCGACGAGGGTCATCGCGCCAGCTTTCTTGACCACGACATTATGCTTCTTTCCCCATGCCTCGTCCAGACCGGGGTAGTCGATGCGACTATGCGCACCACGGCTCTCGCGGCGTGTCAGCGCGCTGCGGGTCACTGCTTCCGCGACGGTCAACATGCTCTGCAAGTCCCACGCGAGATGCCATCCGGGGTTGAAGAGGCGCGAGCCTTCAACGCGCACGCGGGCTGCGCGGGCTTTCAGTACATCGAGCTCCGACAGGGCTCGGCGAAGGTCTTCCTCGTCGCGAAAGATGCCGACGAGACTCTGCATGGTGCTTTGCAGGTCGTCGTGAATGGCGTAGGGGCTGTCGCCTTCCGGCCGCTCGAAGGGTGCGAGCATCTGCCGGACGGCGTCCTCGATCTGCGAAGGATCAACCGTGGGCATCTCGCCTCGCTTGGCGTGCTCCGCAGCCGCCAGTCCCGCTCGCCGTCCAAAAACCAACAGGTCGGAGAGTGAGTTGCCGCCTAGGCGGTTTGCGCCGTGGAGGCCTACGGCTGCTTCTCCTGCCGCGAAGAGCCCGGGGACCGAGGTTTGCGCTGTCTCTGCGTCGACGCGGATGCCTCCCATCATGTAGTGGCAGGTCGGTCCGACCTCCATGGGTCCCTTGGTGATATCAACATCGGCGAGCTCCAGAAACTGGTGATACATGCTGGGTAGCTTGCGCTTTACGTATTCGGCGGGCTTGTGAGAGATATCGAGGAATGCGCCTCCGTGCGGGGTGCCACGGCCCTCACGCACTTCGGTGTAGATGGAGCGCGCAACGACGTCGCGGGTAGAAAGTTCGAGCTTCTTGGGGTCGTAACGCTCCATGAAGCGCTCGCCATCCTTGTTACGGAGGACGCCGCCTTCGCCGCGTACGGCTTCGGTGACGAGAATGCCTTGCACTCCCGGCGGCCACACCATGCCGGTGGGATGAAACTGCACGAACTCCATGTCCATCAGGTCGGCACCTGCGTCATAGGCGAGCGCCATGCCGTCTCCGGTGTACTCCCATGAGTTCGAAGTGATCTTCCAGGCCTTACCGATCCCGCCGGTACAAATGATGACGGACTTGGCTCTGAACACGACGAAGCGGCCCTGTTCGCGCCAGTAGCCGATGGCTCCGGCGATGCGGTCGCCGTCTTTGAGCAGGCGTGTGATCGTGCATTCCATGTAGACGTCGATGCCCATGTGCACGCCGCGATCCTGCAGGGTGCGGATCATCTCCAGCCCGGTACGGTCACCGACATGGCACAGCCGTTTAAAGGTGTGGCCACCGAAGGCGCGTTGCAGGATGTCGCCATTCTCGGTGCGATCAAACAGGGCACCCCATTGTTCCAGCTCGCGCACACGTTCCGGCGCTTCCTGGGCGTGGAGCTGCGCCATGCGCCAGTTGTTCAGAAATTTTCCGCCTCGCATTGTGTCGCGAAAGTGGGTACGCCAGTCGTCCGAAGTATCGACGTTGGCCATCGCAGCGGCGATGCCGCCTTCGGCCATGACCGTGTGGGCTTTGCCGAGCAGAGACTTGCACACAACTCCGACGCGCACGCCCTGAGCCAGGGCCTCAATTGCGGCGCGAAGGCCCGCGCCACCCGCGCCGATGATGAGTACATCGTGTTCATGGATTTCGTACTTTGAGTTCACAGTAGGCGAATATCCTTCAGGAGACCTGCAGAGACCATGCGCACGTAGAGATCGGCCAGACCCACTGAAATGAGGCTCGACCATGCAAAGAGCATGTGGCGTTGATTCAGGCGGCTGAGCCAACCCCAGGCGGAGTAGCGCTGGGGGCCAAACTTCGTGCAAGAGAAGCAATCAAGCTTGCCTCCCGCCAGGTGACGCAGGGAGTGGCAGGAGAAGGTGTAAAGAGTGAGCAGGACGATATTTGCCAGAAGGACGAGTGAGCCCACGCCGATTCCAAATCCATCGGAGAAAAAGAAAGCGCGAATGGCGTCCCACCAGAGGAAGCCGAGAAACACGATCGCGAGGTAAAGAAACCAGCGATGGAGGTTTTGCAGAATGAATGGAAAGCGCGTCTCGCCGCGGTAGGTTCCCCTGGCTCCTTCGCTTACCGCGCAAGCCGGCGGATCCAGAAAGAACGCTCGATAGTACGCCTTTCGATAGTAGTAGCAGGTCGCGCGGAATCCGAGCGGGCCGGCGAGAATCAAGAGTGCCGGAGAAAATCGCCACCAATGATGATTGGGGTCGATCAGCGGAGAATAAAACGGCGAGATGTATGGTCCCCAGGCATAGAACTTGCCTTCGAAGGCCCGACAGGTGGCATAGATCCCGAACAAACTGAGAAGGACGATGACGGGCACAAGTTCAACCCACCATGCGTCTCGCCGCAACGTACTGCCGAAAGCGTTGACCCGACGATCCGCAGAAGATCCCGCCATGGGTACCCCTCACGTCCGTAACAGACTAGTCAAAAAAGGTATTTTTGCAAATCGGAATCTTCGTGAGCGGTC
The DNA here is from genome assembly GCA_963791735.1 of uncultured Acidobacteriaceae bacterium. Lineage (GTDB taxonomy): Bacteria > Acidobacteriota > Terriglobia > Terriglobales > Acidobacteriaceae > Edaphobacter. Next base: position 147,239 of record CAWBTR010000002.1, read on the forward strand.
GGACTCCCAGGTCGGAGCATGTGGCCGGATGTACAATTGCGGGCATTCGTGGGTTTGCGAGGATCATGTGCCGATGATATTTCGGGGAATGACACTCAAGAATTTCGGCGGAATTGTCGCAGTGGTCGTTGCGGCATGCGTGTCTATCTCGGGTCAAACGAAGACAGGCCCCAAGACAGGCCCGGTCGACCCGGGCGTGCGCAGTGGCCCCGCAGGCGCCGGTGGCCCACTGGCGGGTCTTACCGCGGACGAGACTGCGTTTTTTCAGGACGGGCTGGCGAGGTTCGCTGAAGTCGAGGCCGTGACCAAAGGCGCGAACAACGGCCTGGGTCCGCGCTTCAACTCGAACCAGTGTCTCTCCTGCCACTCGCAGCCGAATGCAGGCGGATCGAGTCCGCCGCGAAATCCGGAGGTGGCGGTTGCCACCTTGAATGGCGCGAAGAACACCGTGCCATGGTTCATCACACAAAACGGTCCCGTTCGTGAAGCGCGATTTAAGCAAAGTTCCAAAGGAGTCGCCGACGGCGAGGTTCACGATCTCTTCGTGATCACCGGGCGAACGGATGCCCCCGGTTGCAACATCGCACAACCCGATTTTCTGCCCGCGGGAGATCCGCTTACGGGCCAGCGAGGAAATCACAATATCATCTTCCGCATCCCGACTCCTGTCTTTGGCGCGGGGCTCATCGAAGCGATCCCCGACTCCGCCATTCTCGCGAATATGGCCGCTGACACAGCCACGAAGTCGTCATTGGGTATCTCAGGGCACGCGAACGCACACCTGAGCGGAAACGTGAACCGCAGTGCAAACGACGGAACCATCACCCGCTTCGGATGGAAGGCGCAGAACAAATCCCTTCTCCTGTTCGCGGGTGAAGCCTACAACGTCGAGATGGGAGTCTCGAACGAGCTCTTCCCCCAGGAGCGCGACGAGACGCCCGGTTGTGTCTTCAACGCTACTCCCGAGGACGCGCTCAACTTTACGCCGACACCCACGACTAGCGGCAATTCAAACACGGCGGTCGTCTCAGACATCGAAGCGTTTGCCAACTTCATGCGGATGCTGGCTCCGCCCACGCCGGCTCCGGCCACACCGGCCAGCGAGAACGGACGCAGCTCGTTTGTGAAGATAGGCTGTGCCCAATGCCATACCCCCTCGTTTACGACGGGCAAAATGATTGCGAGCGGCTCCTCTACCAGCCCAAGTGCGGCGCTTTCCAATCAGACGGCGAATCTCTTCTCTGACCTTCTGGTCCACCACATGGGCAGAGGACTGAGCGACGGCATCACGCAAGGCGGCGCCGGACCCGACGAGTTCCGAACAGCTCCTCTTTGGGGCGTTGGGCAACGCGTCTTCTTCCTTCATGACGGACGAACCACCGACCTGGTAGAAGCTATCAGGGCCCACCGGAGCCCCGGCAGCGAGGCAAATAAGGTCATCGAACACTTCAATAAACTGAGCACGCAGGAGCAACAGGAGATCCTCTATTTCCTGCGCTCGCTCTAACGAGCCCGGAATCTCGTGGGAAGACTGGCCGGGCGAGCGAAGTTGCGAATAACCTGACATTGGTCGTAGTGTCTGGGGATGAGATTGCGTAATATTTCATATACCAATCGTTTTGGGGATAAAGAGCTGGGTTGCGGAAGAGAGAAAGAGGACGTTCATCGTGTCAGAGGATAAGGATCAGGTAAGGCTTAGCAGGCGGAAGTTTCTTGAGACCGGTTCGGCGGTGCTGGTTGCGGCGGCGGGGATGCAGGTTGCGCGGGGGCAGGAGAAGACGCCGATACGGTCGGCAGACCACCATCTGCCGAATGAGTCGCAGCCGGTGAAGAATAACAATTCTCTGGATAAGGAAAATCCGAATTCGGTGTTCGCGCCGGAGACCGATGCCGGCGGACAGCCTCCATTCAAGTACTCGTTTTCGCTTGCGCATAAACGGCAGGAGGAGGGCGGCTGGACGCGGCAGGTGACGGTGCGCGATCTGCCGATCTCGAAGAAGATGGCGGGCGTACAGATGCGACTGATCACGGGCGGCATCCGCGAGTTGCACTGGCATGTGGGCGCGGAGTGGGCGCTGATGCTGTACGGCAACGCGCGGATTACGGCGGTCGATCAGGAAGGACGCAGCCATGTCAGCGATGTGACGAAGGGAGACCTGTGGATCTTTCCGGGTGGGATTCCGCACTCGATTCAAGGGTTGGGGCCGGATGGCTGCGAGTTTCTGCTGGTGTTCGATGATGGAAACTTCAATGAGTTCGAGACGTTTCTGCTGACGGACTGGATGACGCATACGCCGCCAGAGGTGCTGGCGAAAAACTTCGGCGTGCCGGCGGAGACGTTTGCAAATGTGCCGAAGAAGGAGCTGTTTATCTTTGAACGTCCGTTGCCGCGTCCACTGGAGGAAGAACAGAAACAGGCGGAGACAGGGACGGGACGGGTGCCGCACAGCTTCGACTTCAAGCCGAGTGAGATGAAGCCGACGAAGGTGTCGACGGGCGGCGAGGTGAAGATCGTCGACCGGAAGATATGGCCGGCGACCAATATTGCCGCGGCGATTGTGACCCTGAAGCCGGGTGGGTTGAGGGAGCTGCACTGGCATCCGAATGAGGACGAGTGGCAGTACTACGTGAGTGGCAAGGGGCGAATGACGGTGTTTGCCGCAGGCGCGCGGGCGCGGACGATGGACTTCGAAGAAGGGGATGTGGGGTACATCGACAGATCGGTGCCGCACTATATCGAGAACACCGGCGATGAGGACCTGGTGTTCATCGAGGTGTTTCCGACGCCGTACTATCAGGATATTTCGCTGGCGGAGTGGCTGGCGCATACACCATCGCGGCTGGTAGAGGAGCATATCCAGGTGGGTGAGGATTTTCTGGCGAAGATTGCGAAGAAGGAGACTGTGATTACGCCGGAGTAGCCGCTGGAGTTGACCTAGGTATTGCGACACCATCGATATCCGGAATGTGCGGCGGTGGGTTACCTTTACTTTATTGGAGCCCAATGCGTCCCCATCTGGCTACGTTGCTTGACGATTTTCGCCGCTTTGGCCATGAGACGGCCATCGTCCGGTACGTTGGCAATCGGCGCAAGGTCGCCAGCTATGAAGAGATTGCGCGATTGGCGGGGCGTTTTGCGGCGCTGCTGGTCAAGCGAGGTATCGCGTCCGGCGACCGTGTGATGTTGTGGGCTGAGAACGGCGCCGAGTGGATCGCCGCGTTCTACGGCTGCATGCTGCGTGGGGTCATTGCGGTTCCGCTGGATGCCTATGGGACGCCGGAGTTCGCGGCAGGCGTGGCGTCCGACGTGCGGCCGTCGCTGATCGTGGGCGATGCTGCGCTTCTGTTGACCGTGCAGGGCGAGTGGCCAAAGCTCTGTTTCGAGGACTGGCCTGGGGTGCTTCCTGCGGAGGAAGCTGGCCCGGTCGCCGATCTCTTGCACGACACACCGCTGCAGATTCTCTTTACTTCCGGCACAACGGGGGAACCGAAGGGCATCGTTCACACGCACGGAAATGTTCTGGCCAGCCTGGAGCCTATCGAGGACGCGGCACGCGGCTACATGCGCTACGAACGGCTGGTTCATCCGCTGCGCTTTCTCCACACGCTGCCATTGAGCCATGTCTTTGGACAGACGATGGGACTGTGGATTCCACCGATCTTTGCAGCCGAGGTTCACTTTGAGAGCCGACTCATACCGTCGAGGCTGATCGAGACCGTACGCCGCGAGCGCATCTCGGTGTTAGCCGGCGTGCCGCGCGTGCTGGCCATGCTCAAGAGCCATCTGGAGACGGAATATCCCGGCCTGACAGAGCGACTGGCTGCCGCCCAGGGCATCTCCGCAGCGAAGCGCTGGTGGCGTTTTCGCGATATCCATCGGACCTTCGGTCTCAAATTCTGGGCCTTCATCACGGGCGGAGGCGCGCTGCCCGGCTCGGTGGAGCAGTTCTGGAACGGCCTCGGTTTTGTGCTGGTGCAGGGATACGGCATGACGGAGACAGCTGCGCTCATCACGCTCAATCATCCATTCCGCGTGGCCCGTGGCACGATGGGCAAGCCGCTGTCCGGCCGGGAGGTGAAGCTGCAGCCTGACGGCGAGGTGCTGGTGCGCGGACCAATCATCTCGCCCGCAACGTGGAGCGGAGGCGCGTTGCATCAGCGTGCGGGAGAGTGGCTTGCTACCGGCGATCTGGCTGAAGCTCAGCCAACCGGAGAGCTACGCTTTATCGGCCGCAAGAGCGAAACGATCGTCACGGGCGCAGGAGTCAATCTCCATCCCGAGGACCTGGAGGCCGCTTTCGAACAGGAGCCGGAGGTTGCGGCCTGCGCGGTCGTGCCGGTTGAGACGCCTCTCGGCCCGGAGCCTTGCGCTGTGCTGGCGCTGCGTGGAGCACATGAGCGCGCAGCCGCAATCGTGCAGAACGCCAACGGCCGACTGGCTGAATTTCAGCGTATTCGCCGTTGGGCGGTGTGGCCGGATCCGGACCTGCCCCGGACCTCGACGGGGAAGGTGCGACGAGCCGCGGTAAGGGAGTGGCTTGCCAGCCGGACGGAGAATGGACGGTCGACATCGGTTGCAAGCACAGACTGGATGCTGGCTCTCATCGCGCGCATTACCGGGGAAGGCCTTCCACACGATGCGGACACGCACGGCTTGAATCAGGATCTGCGCCTGGCCGAAGACCTTCGCCTCGACAGCCTGGGCCGAGTGCAGTTGTTTGACGCGCTTGAGCAAACGGTGGGCGAGGGGCTCGATGAGGAAGAGTATGCAAAGGTAGAGACGCTGGGAGAGCTGCGGCAGTTTGTGACTCGTGCGGGCCAGACGGAGGCTGCGGCCAGCCAACAGAGCGTGCACCCCGACGATGCGCGAAGTGACGATGTGCGCAGTAGCGAGGCTTCCAATCTCACGGCGGCTGCGCAGGAATCCCAACCTCAAGCTCCGTCCCAGTCCAAACCCGCATCCGTCCCAGCGCATTATGTCTATCCTCACTGGCCTTGGCTGTTGCCCGTACGCTGGGCTCGCACTGCTTTTGTGGAGTGTGTGCTTCGCCCGCTGGTCTGGTTGTTGGCCGCGCCCCGTGTAATCCAGACGATCCCGACGCAAACGTTGGCGGAGAACGAACCGATGTTGATCATCGCCAACCATGTGACGATGTACGATGTGGCTCTGATGCTCTTCGCGTTGCCGAGGGCGATCCGTAACTATACCGCTGTGGCCATGTCCGGCGAGATACTCGAGGATCTGCGCCACGGCCGCAATCGCAAACCGCGCTGGCTCAATCCACTCGGGCCGCCTGCGTGGCTGTTAGTCTCGGCGCTTTTCAATGCTTTTCCACTGCCTCGGCAACGTGACTTTCAGCGTAGCTTTGCGCATTCCGGCGACGCGCTGGACCACGGTTTCCACGTCATTGTGTTTCCGGAGGGAACACGTTCACCGGACGGTGCTCTCGCAAGATTCCGGCCCGGTATTGGACTTCTGGTCAAGCAATCTTCGGCCGCGGTTCTGCCCATGGCGGTTCGCGGTCTGGGCGATCTCAAGACGCGACGGCGTAGTTGGTTTCGTTCCGGAGAGATCGAAGTGCGTGTTGGCCAGCCGGTGCGTTTCGCCGCGAACGAGAGTGAGGCCGCCATCACCGCGCGGCTGCACTCTGAGGTGGAGAAGCTCCTCACTACCTGAGATCAGGTAGAGCTGTTAGCGAGAGAAGACCTGCTTACTTTGGATGCCAGGGCGAGATACCCCACAGTGCGACCGCTTCCTCCGCGATAACGTCGGGCATCTCTTCGGGAAAGAACAGGTTTGCCTCTTCCAGCTTTCGCACCCCGCGCGAACCGGGCAGTGTCCTGTCGAGCCACTCTGCCGATTCGACACCGAAGAGTGGATCTTTCAAACCCCACACCATTCGTGCAGGTCCCTTCCACGCGCGCAGGTTTTCCCGAATCGCGACGAGTTCGTTTGTGCCGAGCGAAACGGTGTACTGTTCCATTTGTGCCTTCCTGAGCGGCGTTTCGATGAGCGGTCGAAAATAGGTTTCGATCGTCTCGTCGGTAAGGCGATCCGGATAGGTATAAGCTGCTCCTAATCCTTTGGGTGACCGCGCCAAATCTTTGTCGTTTAATTGCGAAACAACGAAGCGGTCCGCAAGGGTTCCTTTCTTTGCGAGTTCGATGAACGGCGCGAATTGACGAGGGGGATTGTTTTCATCTACATCGCAGTTCGTCAGCAGTAAGGTGCGCACGCGATGAGGATATTTCGCCAGGAAGACCTGCGACACCAACCCTCCGCTGTCGTTTGCGACGAGGTCTACCGCGTCGATATGCAACGAGTCCAGCAGCATGGCAAGCATCTGCGCCTGTGTCTCGGGTGTGATGGGTTGACCCTCCGGAGTTTGTGAGTAGCCCAGACTCATGACGTCAGGCGCGATGCACCTGCGATGCGACTGTAGCCTGTCGAGTGCTCCGCGCCACTGGAATCCGTTCAACGGATAGCCATGAACGAACAGGGCGGCGAGCCCGCGACCCCGTTCCACGTAGGCGACGCGGCTGATGGAGAGGTTGGCGAACTTTCGCGATGCATTGAAGGCCTTCGCGTCCATCAGTGTCGTGTCTGTTGTTCCTGCGTGCGCGACCGTCTCGGACAGGAGCGCCGCGCCTGCGACCGCGGAAGAACTGTATAGAAAATCTCGTCGTGTCATACCTTCTTCTCCTTGTACGATGCGTGTGTGTTTCTTTGTCATGCACTCGATTGTCGTCATGATGTGAGCGGGCGTCGCGCACGTTCGGACGCGAAGGGACACATTCGGAGGAGAAAGCAGTTTCGTGAGCTAATTCGATGGGATAGAGGAAGTATCTGCGAAGAGCCGTTTCATAGCATGAGGCGACAGCCCCACAGAGCGGCGCATGTGACGCGCCAGATGGCTCTGATGCGAAAAGCCGGTTACCAACGCAATCTCTGCAATGGAAAGCTCGCCCCGCATGAGTAGATCCTTCGCGCGTTCGATCCGGCGTTGTATGACGTACTGGTGTACCGGAACGCCCGCGGATTCGCGGAAGAGTGTCTTGAAGTGAGAGGTACTGACGCCGGTGATCGAAGCGATGCGGGAGAGGGACAGGTCTTCGGAGAGATGGTCTTCGATGTAAGCGAGAGTCTGCTTGAGTCGACGGCCACCCAGGCCTCCGTTTTGTGCGGTCGGGCGTTGCGCCACGGAACTGTGGCTCGAGACCAGGCGGGATGCGACGGAGACGGCGAGGCTGTCCATGTAGAGGCGGCCAGAGGGATAGTTGGACTCCATCTCGGCCTTCAACGCCCAGCAGATGTTCTCGAGTTGAGGGTCGCGTATCTGGAAGCGATTTCTGATCTCCACGCGGCGTGAATCGAATCCCTGCTCTTCCGCGACGGTATCGAGGAGCGACGGCGGGAGGGCCAGGATGAGAGCAGTGTCGTTGTTGTCGTGAATCTCCCACCGGGCATTGATGCGTGCGGGGATGATGTCGATGTCGCCATGCACTGCGGAGCCGGTGTGGCTCTCTCCCCCTCGGCGACACGAGATCTTTGCCGCTGCACCAACGTGGATGGCGACAAGAACACTTTGCAATTCAGGAACATCGAGGACGCCGGCAGGGTCTGAGCGGAGTTGCAGGGCGAGTCCGCCGGCTGTTTCACCGTAGGCGAGGATTCGCGGCAGACTCGTTTTCGCTGCGACGTTCAGGGATGATCGGGATGGGCTCATTTTTCTTTCACCTACAGCCCTTTACGCGCGGAAGAAGTGTGGGGTTCCCTTCGGCTCGGTTGTATCGAATGTGATGCTGCCGGTTGCTTGTGGCTTCAATTAATTCAACGAGGAAGATGCTTTAGGGTTCGCGCTCTGAGTAGTAACTGCGGCGGTGCGACGGATGCGGTAGAAGGTGTAGCCGATGATGTTGCTGAGGAGCGTGGTGCCGAGGATCTTGGCGGCGTAGGCGCGTGGGTTGACGACGTCGACGAAGGGGTAGGCGGAGACGAGGAAGCTGAAGAGAGTTGCTGCGAGGCCGGCGATTGAGGTCCAGCGAAGCCAGCGGGGCAGGCGGGTGCGCAAGGCGCGGGCTCCGAGGAGCGGGATGGCGAACATGGCGAGGTAAGCGACTTCGTAGTGGGTGATGGAGGCATTGGTGAGCACCTGGAAAGCCTCCTGTGCGTGAACGCCGATGTTGGCGAGGATGAGGAGAAGCAGGACGAGCGCGCAGGTGAAGGCTATGGAGTTCGTTGGGGTGCGGTAGCGGGGATGGAGGCGGGTGAACCAGGCGGGGATGAGGTGATCCCATCCGGCCGCCATGGGGAGACGCGTGACGCCCGTGAAGATGAAGCTGGCGGCGGCGATGAGGCGGAACTGCACGAGCAGGATCGCGGCCATGGCGAAGAGATTGGCGACGCCGGAGTTGCCGAGGGCGTAGCGGAGGGTCTGGGGGATGGGAGCGATGAAGTCGATGTGCCCATGGGAGAAGGCGAGGACGGAGCTGGTGCCGGCGATGAACATAGTGCAGATGATTGGCGAGGCGAAGATGACGGATTGGCCGATGGAGCGGGCGGCGTCCTTGCTCTCACCTGCGAGGATGGCGATGTACTCGAGGCCGCAGAGGGCGCCGAAGAGCATCTGGCCGAAGAGGGCGAGGGAGATCATGTTGGGTTGCGGGAGCTGCAACGGCAGCGGCTCGTAGTGGATGTGCTGGTGCTGGAGGATGGCCCAGAACGGAAGGACGATAAGAGCGCAGTAGACGGTGATGACGGAGATGCCACCGATGTTGTGGACCCACTTGCCGAGTTCGAGGCCGCGGACAGCGGCGGCGGTGATGGCGAAGACGACGGCGGCGACGATGGCGAAGGAAGCGGGGTGGTTTTCGGGCAGCCACGCGGCGGCGGGGCCGATGAGGTAAGACAGCTCGGTGGGGATGGCATAGAGGATGGTCGCGGTGACGGCGATCCCGTAGAACCAGAGGTTCCATGCCGTCATGAAACCACCGAGGTCGCCGAAGGCGTTGCGGGCCCAGACGTAGAGGCCGCCTTCGAGCGGCATTTCGCGGTTGAGATAGATCACCGAGACGGCCATAGGGAGGTAGAAGAGGATCATGGCGGCGATCCAGGTGAGGGCCTGCGCGCGGCCAAGGCCGGCGGCGATGCCTACCCAGGAGCTGCCTACGACGCAGAGAACCTGCGTGAGGACGAGGTCGCGCAGCCGGAGCTGGCGATGGAGGGAGTGTGAGTCGGCTGCGGGAGGCGACTGCGTGCGGGGCATGTTCAGGCATAGTCGCACAGACAGCCGGAGAGGCGGTAGCTTTTCTTGTGGTGCGCCGAAATTCTGCATAAGGTTCGATTCGTCTTCGGAGGAAGTAGAGAGTATCTTTTTACGCATGAAGACCAGATGGGTTGTAGCGGTGATGGTTGGAAACCTGGTTGCGAGTGGCTTGCTTGCGGGGCAGAGCTCTGAGAGCTCGTTGCTGGTGCTGTCGAAGCGTGGACACACGCTGGCTATTGTTGATCCTTCGAGTTTGAAGGTTCTGGCGCGAGTGCCGGTGGGCGACGATCCGCATGAGGTGATTGCTTCGGCGGATGGGCACATGGCTTACGTTTCGAACTACGGCGGAGGGTCGCTGCATACGCTGGCGGTGGTGGATCTGGTGGGGCAGAAAGCACTGCCGGCGATTGATCTGGAGCCGTTGCATGGACCGCATGGGTTGACGTTTGTTGGGGGGAAGACGTGGTTTACGGCTGAGGGTTCGAAGGTGATCGGGCGTTTCGATCCGGCGACGCAGAAGGTTGATTGGGTGCTGGGCACGGGACAGGACCGGACGCACATGATATGGGTTTCGCCAGATGAGAAGAAGATCGTTACGGCGAATGTAGCTTCGGGGACGATGAGCTTGATGGAGTTGGTGGCGCGAAGACAAGGGCCGGCGGGGCCGCCTCCTGCGGGTGCTGGTGGACCAATGGGGCCTCCGCCGGGGTCACGGGGGCCGGACTGGGAGGAGACAGTGGTGAAGGTGGGGAATGGGTCCGAAGGGTTCGATGTGCTGGGTGATGAGACGACGATCTGGGTGGCGAATGCTCAGGATGGGACGGTGTCAATTGTTGACTTTGCCAGTAAGAAAGTGACGGATACGCTGGCCCTGGATGTGAAAGGGGCGAACCGGTTGAGGTTTACGCTGGATGGGAAGAGGGCGTTGATCTCCAGTCTGGGCCGGCCGGATCTGGCGTTTGTGGATGTGGCGACACGGAAGGTTGTGAAGCGATTGAAGATTGGAACCGGAGCTGCGGGGATAGAGATGCAGCCGGATGGAGCCCGCGCTTTTGTGGCTTGCTCGCCTGATGATTATGTTGTGGTGATTGATTTGAAGACGATGGAGGTGGTGGGGAAGATTGATGCCGGCGGAGAGCCGGACGGGATGGCGTGGGCGGTGCGCAGGTAACGAACGATGTCTGCCCCCAGAAGCTACTGTGATACAGTTCATTCTCTTTGGGGTGTCTCTTAGCATCAAAGTAAGAAATGTTGCAGCAGTGACTGATTTCGCATTGGCGGATGTGATGGACCAGCGTTCTTACTTGGGCGAAGGGCATTTCCGCGATATGCTCAACGGGAGGAACTTCCCTGGGAGATGACTGAAGGCGGCCAGAGTACGGGGGAGAGTTGGTGGAAGACCCTGGTGTTGGATCGCCTGCGCAAGCTGCAGGAGCGTGAGGACCAGATATTCCTCGTCCTGACGCTGGTCATCGGTGCGCTGACTGGCCTGGCGGTGGTCGCTTTCATCGTGCTGACGGAGCGGATGGGAATGCGGCTGTATCCGGCAGGCGGTGCTCCGTGGCGGCGTCTGCTTTTTCCCGTCTCGGGTTCTCTTGTGATCGGTTATCTCCTGTTCCGCTACTTTCCCGAGGCGCGAGGCAGCGGCGTACCGCAGACTAAAGCTGCGCTGTATGCGCACGACGGCCGCATCACGATGCGTACCGTGCTGGGAAAGTTCTTCTGTACTTCGGCGACACTGGCGAGCGGAATTCCGCTGGGGCGCGAGGGGCCTTCGGTACAGGTAGGCGCAGGTATTGCTTCGGTGCTTGGGCGTTTGCTGCGGCTGCGTCCGGAGAGAGTAAAGGAGCTGGTGCCGGTAGGTGCGGCTGCGGCCATCGCGGCGGCGTTCAACACGCCGCTGGCTGCGGTGATGTTTGCGCTGGAAGAGATTGTGGGAGATCTGCATGCGCCGGTGCTTGGCTCGGTGGTGCTGGCCTCGGCTACTTCGTGGGGCGTGCTGCGGCTTCTTCTCGGGAACAGTCCATTGTTCAAGGTTCCGCAGTACCAGCTTGTGGATCCTGTGGAGTTTGCCATTTACGCGGTGCTCGGGGTGGCCGCGGGATTCGTTTCGGTGGCATTCTCGAAGCTACTGCTGGGAATGCGGGAGCGCTTTCTGCATTTTCCACGCTGGACGATCTGGTTTCAACCGCTTGCAGGCGGATTGTTGGTCGGTTTGGTGGGATGGTTTGTGCCGCAGGTGATGGGTGTGGGTTATGGATATGTCGGTTTCGCGCTGAATGGAAACATGACGCTGAAGCTGATGGCTTTGCTGGTGGTGCTGAAGCTTCTTACGGTGACGACAAGTTATGCCTCGGGTAACGCGGGCGGTATCTTTGGACCGGCCCTATTTATCGGCGCGATGCTGGGAGGTTCTGTGGGGACGGTGGCCCATCATTTCTTTCCCACCCACACAGCAACGGCAGGGGCCTACGCGCTGGTTGGGATGGGCGCGGCATTTGCCGGCATCGTGCGCGCGCCCATGACCTCCGTGCTCATGATCTTCGAGACGACCCAGGACTATGCGGTCATCGTGCCGCTGATGATTGCGAATCTGGTGAGTCTTTTCATCGCTTCGCGATTCCAGAAGCAGCCGATCTACCAGGCGCTCGCGATACAGGATGGGATACATCTGCCTTCGGCTGAGGGCCGGCAGCGGCGGGTTGATCGAGAGGTGGCGCGATTGATGCGCGCGACGGCCGCGACGTTGGCCGCCGAAAATACGGTTCGGGAAGCTTTGGAAAGGGTGCGCTCAACCGAATTCCGAACATGGCTGGTGGCGGATGGAGACGGCCTGGTTGGCGTGATCAACCGTTCCACGCTCGAGCGAGAGTTTGCCGAGGACGCGGATAAGAAGCTCGACGAGATTTTGAATGGGCGGGAGTTTCCGCACGTTCATACCGATCAGGGGATCGATCTGGCGCTGGAGCGTATGGGGATAAGCCACCTCGAGATTCTTCCAGTAGTGAGTCGCGCGAATGTGCACAAGCTGGAAGGTGTGGTGACGTTGCGCGATGTCCTTGATGCGTTTGGCGTCAGTCACATTGATGAGGCGTAGGCTGCCGATCTGCTGGAGCCGAGGTTGGTTGCGGTCGTACAGAGCAGAACAGTTTTCGTAATTTATCTTCTGAGACTGATGCGGGTTCGTTGTTTTCTTGCCCGCCTGAGCGTGATGAACTATGCTTCAGTGCATGAAAAACAATGGGCGGAAGGCAATCGGGAAGATGGCTGGAATCTGTGCGGTTGCGATGATCTGTTATGTTGCGAGTGCGCAGATGGGTGATATGCCGGGGATGCAGCATCAACATCACGATGAGAACGAAAAGCTGGGCTCGGTATCGTTTCCGGTTTCGTGCGACGCGTCGTCGAAGGTGCCGATGGAGCGTGGAATTGCGCTGCTGCACTCGTTTGGATACGAGGAGGCTGAGGAGCAGTTTACCGAGTTGACAAAGAGCGATCCCAAATGCGCGATGGCCTTTTGGGGCGTTGCGATGAGCGAGTTTCATGAGCTGTGGGGACGCCCCGACAAGGCTGCGATGGATAGAGGGTGGGGCGCGATTCAGCAAGCGCAGAAGCTAGGTGGAAAAACCGATCGCGAGCGGAGATATATTGCGGCGTTGAGCAGCTTCTACGCTCCGGCGAAGCCGGACTATCAGGCGCGAGTGGATGCGTACACAGCTGCGATGTTGGCGTTGCACGAGGCGTACCCGGCGGATGTGGAGACGTCGGCGTTCTACGCGCTGTCGTTGCTGGCGGATGTTGCGCCGGACGATACAAGCCTGGTGAAAGAGCGGAAGGCGCTCGCAGTGCTGGTACCGCTGTTTGAGAAGAACCCGGATCATCCGGGGCTGGCACACTACATCATCCACACCTGCGACACACCTGCGCTTGCACATGATGGTTTGGCGGCGGCGCAGCAGTACGCGCAGATTGCTTCGTCGTCGCCCCACGCACTGCACATGCCGGGGCATATCTTCGCGCGGCTGGGGATGTGGCAGGAGGATATTCAATCGAATCTGGCTTCGGTTGCTGCAAGCGAAAAAGCAGAGGCCGAGGGGATACCGGGCGCGCACCATCAGCTGCATGCCGATGAGTTCCTGCTGTATGCGTATCTGCAGACCGGTCAGGATGCGAAGGCGAAGGCGCTGGTGGACGGCGTTGTGCCGCTGACCGATCGCCTGGACGCGATGAAGGGCATGGACGATATGAAGGAGATGTCGGGTCTGGCGCGCAACGAGTTTCCGGCGTTCTACTACCTGGAGATGCGGGATTGGCAGGCCGCATCGGCTCTAAAGATGTATCCCGCGACGCCGGCGATATTTGCCATGGATACGCCGTGGGCCAGAGGAATTGCGAATGGCCGGCTGCACCATGCGAAGGAGGCCGGTGAAGACCTGGCGGAGCTTGATACCCAGATTGCCGCGTACCAGAAGTCGCAGGGAGGAACTCCGGTGCCCGGATTGCTAATCGCCCGGAATGAGGTCGCAGCGTGGCAGCAGTACGCCGAAGGTAAGAACGACGCTGCGGTGGAAACGATGCGCAAGGCCGCGGATCAGCAGGACAAGCTAGGGCAGGGCGAGGTGGATATTCCCACGCGCGAGATGCTGGGCGACCTGCTGATGGAGTTACACCGTCCGCAGGAGGCGCTGGTGGAGTACAAGGTGGCACTCGTTCTGAGTCCCAACCGGTTGAATGGTTTGTACGGGGCCGGGCGTGCAGCCGAGGCTCTTGGGATGAAGAAGGAAGCGAGCGAATATTATGCGGCGATGTTGAAGAATACGGAGAATGGAACGCATTCGTCGCGGCCGTCGTTGGCGCAGGCGAAAGCGTTCGTGGCAGGGACGGTTGCGTCGGGCAACTAGGTTAGAACATCTTTGCGTCGACCATGTTCCCGACATGCGGTTTCAAGTCTCATCCACCGAGGTGCCGCTGTAAATCGTCCAGGTGATAGCAATGAGCGAACGCAGTCTCGCGAGAGATACGTCCTGCTCGAACAAGTTCTGCCAGCGACTGTTCCATCGTTAACATACCGTCGGCGCGCCCGGTCTCAATGTTTGCGCTGAGTTGGTGATCATCGCCTCGGCGGATCAAATTTCGAGTTGCAGCAGTAGCCACCAGGATCTCTACCGCCGGATACCGGCCAGCGCCGTTTATGGCCGGCACTAATTGCTGTGAGATTACCGCGAGAAGCGCCAAAGACAGTTGCTGTCTTATCTGCGACTGGTATCCGGAAGGAAATGTGTCGAGGATGCGCGAAACGGTCTGGGCGGCGTCATTGGTGTGCAGGGACGACAACACCAGGTGTCCCGTCTCCGCTGCGGTCAGTGCCGCCGCCATCGTTTCACTGTCGCGCATCTCTCCGACCATAATCACATCCGGGTCTTGCCGCAAAACTGCACGCACGGCCCGAGCAAAGTCAGGAGTGTCGCGCCCGAGTTCAATCTGCTCGATGAGCGAACCGCGATTATTGTGTTGGTACTCGATCGGATCTTCGATTGTGATGATATGGTCGCGGCGGCGGGTATTGATCCGATCGACCAACGCAGCGAGGGTCGATGTTTTGCCGCAGCCTGTTGGCCCGGTCAGAAGTACCAGTCCCTGCCGTCGCTCCGTCAACATGGCCAGCGATGGAGGCAGATGAAGTGACTCCAGCGACGGCACCTGCTCAGGCAGAAGACGGATTGCGGCTGCGAGCGTGCCGCGCTGATAGTGAAAGTTTGCTCGAAATCTCCCGATCGAAGGACGCACAAAACAGAAATCCAGAGATTTACGCTCCTGGAGTTCGGTCAATCGGTCAGCGGTAAGCGAAGGCATCAGGATGCTGCGGATATCTTCGGCCGAAAGCGGCGGCTCTCCATTTGACGTGAGAGTTCCGTTGATCCGCAACGTCACTGGCGAACCCGCGACCAGAATAATATCGGATGCATTTCGCTGAAACGCGACGGCGAGAAATGGATCGAGGGACTTTTTCTCATTGAACTTTGCGCTGGTCGCCGAGCGGTTCAGTTGGTCGACGAGCTTTGAGAGCTCGCTCTCGGACTCACCCATATGACAATCCTTGCGCAACGCCCGCGGCGCTAGCTATGCAGAACTTCATCATCATAACTCCTGCGAATGGCTATCGATTGCCTACTGGAGGGTGAGACGGAGGGTCGTCGCAAAGGTTACCCACAAAAACTGAGAAGAAATAAAGCTGATTCGTTTCGGCGATAGAAGAGGCAGCCATAGAAGGCTGCCTCTTCTATTTGTAACGGTTAACGTTGCTTATACGGCGACGGGTTCCGCGACCTTTACGTTGACTGGGGTGAGCCAGTTGTGGCGGTCTGTCCGGGTGCCGTTGACGATGCCGAAGAACTCGTCGTGCAGCGCCTTGGTGACGGGGCCCATGGTGCCGTCGCCGACCAGGATGCGGTCGACCGAGCGAAGGTGGGTGACCTCGGCGGCGGTGCCGGTGAAGAAGGCCTCTTCGGCAACGTAGATCATCTCGCGGAGTAGAGCCTGCTCGACGATTTCGATGCCGAGCTGCTTCGCCAGCGTAAGGATGGAGTTGCGCGTGATGCCGTTGAGCACGGAGTTCGCAAGAGGCGACGTGTACAGGACGCCGCCGCGGACTAGGAAGAGGTTTTCGCCGGAGCCCTCAGAGAGGTAGCCGTTGGTGTCGAGGCCGATGCCCTCGGAGTAGCCGTTGATCTCGGCCTCCATGCGGATGAGCTGCGAGTTCATGTAGTTGGCGCCGGCCTTGGCGAGCGTGGGCATGGTGTTGGGCGCGAGGCGGTTCCAGCTCGAGATGCAGACGTCGGCACCCTCGTTGCCGTGGACATATTTGCCCCACGGGAAGTTAGCGATGTAGATCTCCACCGGCGAACGGAGCGGATTGACACCCATCTCGCCGTAGCCGCGGAAGGCGATGGGGCGGATGTAGCACGGGGCGACGCCGTTGGACTCGACGACATCGATGACGGCGGCAGAGAGTTGGTCCTGCGTGTAGGGCAGGGGCATGCGGTAGATCTTGGCGGAGTCGAGCAGACGGGCCATGTGTTCAGGCAGGCGGAAGATGCCGGCTCCGTTGGGCTGGGTATAGCAGCGAATACCCTCGAAGACCGACGATCCGTAGTGGACGACGTGGGACATGACGTGAATCTGCGCCTGATCCCAGGGAATGAGTTTTCCGTTGTGCCAAATGTTGTTGGTGGTCTGCAAGGTCATTCCGCGCGCTCCTAAGGCCTGATAGCTAATTATAGCGAGTTGGCAAGTCAGCGAGTAAGCAAGTCAGCTAACCGGGGTGCTTCGAGGCTTTTGCCGCTGCGTGTCCATCGGTTCGCTCACCATGAATTCGCAGCGAATTCCCAGTGAATGTCCTGACTCGCTGACCTGCTAACTCGTGCCTCGGCATGGGAGAATAAAGAGTGATCTTTGAACCTCATGCAGTGAGCCTGGCGGGGCTGAAAAGCTCGGCGTACGTGCGGTTCTCCGTGCTGGCGTTGAGCTCCATCTTCTTTCTGGTGGATCCGTTTGCGGCTCTGCCGACGTTCCTTGCCGTGACGGCTGGGGCGGATGCGCAGCGGCGGCGGAAGATGGCGTGGAAGGCCTCAGTGACGGCGCTGGTCGTGCTGAGCGCGTTTGCGGTGGCGGGGCAGTACATCTTCAAAATGTTTGGGATTACGCTGCCGGCGTTCGAGATTGCGGGTGGGGTGATTCTGCTGCTGATAGGACTGGACATGCTGGAGGCGAAGCGGTCGCCGACGCAGGAGTCCAGCGAGGAGGCGGCGGCGGCGGCGGCCAAGGAAGACGCGGGGATCGTTCCTCTGGGGATTCCGATGCTCGCCGGACCGGGTGCGATCACCAGCGTGATGGTGCTGGTGGGACAGGCGGATACGCGATGGCAGATGGTGGCGATCCTGACGTCGATCACGATTACGGCGGCGATCTGCTACCTGGTGCTCGGCAACTCTCACCGGGTGGCGAGGGCGATGGGTGAGACCGGGGTGAGGATTCTGGTGCGCATCATGGGGTTGCTGCTGGTCGCGTTGGCGGTGCAGTATTTTGTGAACGGCATGGTGGATCTCGGCGTGATCGCCAAGCCTTAGGCTTCGGCGTAAGATCGAGGCTGACGCTGAAACCTTTCGGCAACTTACCCGTCTCATCAGGCATCAAACCTGCGTTCGCCATCTCTGTCACCAAGCGAGAAGACCATGCCCTTGACTGCAGAAGCCATCGCCGCCGCAACCTCGCTGCTCGCCCGGTACAAGACCGTTCGCCAGGCCACCCGGCAGCTTTGTAGTCCGTTGTCGCCGGAAGACATGATGGTGCAGTCGTGTCCGGAGGCTAGTCCCGTGAAGTGGCACCTTGCCCACACCAGCTGGTTCTTTGAGACGTTTGTGCTGCGTGAGTTCGCGGCCGGCTATCAGCCATTTCACCCCGAATTTCGTTGGCTCTTCAACAGCTACTACAACTCGCTCGGCGACATGCCGGAGAAGAAGCTTCGCGCCTCGTTTTCGCGGCCGCCGCTTGATGCGATTCTTGCATTCCGCGAGCATGTCGATGCCGCGATGATTAGCCTGATGCAGCATCCCCTGGAGGATGAGGCAGCGCGACGCATCGCGCTCGGTCTGGAACACGAGCAGCAGCATCAGGAGTTGATCGCCACCGACATCAAACATGCGCTCTTCACCAACCCGCTGCATCCGGCGTATCTTGAGGCGCGCCTCGCAGAAGAGAAGCGAGACGATTGCTCCCCCGCTGGACTGGGTTGACTTTGAGCCCGGACTGGCCGAGATCGGACTCACGCTGGACCCGGCTTCAACGGAGAACTTCGCCTTCGACAACGAGACTCCGCGCCACCCTGTTTATCTCTCGTCGTATCGGCTCGCGACGCGTTTGGTCACCTGCGCGGAGTACCTCGCCTTTATCGACCAAAACGGTTACAACCGCCCCGAGTTGTGGCTTGCCGAGGGTTGGACGACGATGCGTGCCGAAGGCTGGCAGGCGCCGCTCTACTGGCAGCGCGACAACAGCACGAACTCCGGGTGGCGCATCTACACGATGCACGGCTTCCGTTCGCTCGATGACCTGAGCGAGACGCCGGTCTGCCACCTGAGCCTCTTCGAGGCCGACGCCTATGCGCGCTGGGCGGGCCACCGTCTGCCCACGGAGTTTGAGTGGGAGCATGCTGCGAGTCAGCTTGGCCTGCTCTGCAAAGAGGTGGACTCGCGGCCCGCGTTGCTCACTTATCCTGTACCCAACGCTGCGAAAAAGCCTGGCGTTCTGGCCGCCACTACGGCCAACATGCTTGAGACCGGTAACCTGCATCCTGCGCCGGCGAGGCCGCTCTCAGGGCTGCAGCAGATGTTCGGCGACGTGTGGGAGTGGACCCAGTCGGGCTACACAGGCTATCCCGGTTACAAGCCGCTGCCGGGTGCGCTGGGCGAGTACAACGGCAAGTTCATGTCATCGCAGGTCGTGCTGCGGGGAGGCTCGTGCGTTACGCCTGCGACGCACATCCGCGCCACGTATCGCAACTTCTTCTCGCCCGCGACGCGCTGGCAGTTTTCAGGCTTGCGGCTGGCGCAGGACGCTTCCAAGTAAGAAGCGCCCTGAACTCCTACTTGCCGGGCTTCGGCGGGAAGCCCTTGAACATCTTCGCGATGTCATTGTTCAGCGAGTTTGTATTCCTTGACGCATTCGTTGAGAGATCCGCCGTCGCCAACCCTCTCCAGAGCAGGCTCTTGGAGCTGGCGTCGAAGAGGTCGATCACCAGATTCGATACCTGTTGCTTGGATGTTGTCGTGGTTGCGGCGCCAAATCCGGGATCGGCCCATCCGCCACCCCATCCCCAGCCGCCCCAACCCCAACCGCCTCCCCAGCCGCCGCCCAGGCCGTCATACATCGTCTGTGTCTCCTTCTGGTTATGGAGTTTGTCGCTGGCAAACACGCTGACAGAACAGCCGGTGGTAGTCAGTTGCCATCCTTTCGACTGGAGTTGCTTGTCAACTGCCTGTTGGACACGCGACCCGAAGAACGGGTCGGTGGTCTTGACCTTGCCCCAGCAGTAGGTATGGTACTGGCTGAAGTTCACCTGGTGGTTGTAGTCCGTCCTTACGTTGTCGCCCCGCGCGACGACGGAAGACCCGAGCAAAAGAACCCCGGCAAGCACAAAATGCAAGCTATTTTTCATAGACTTCCCCCTTTTTCGTTGCATGGGTCGGATGAAGGTTCATGCAGAGATGACCCAAGTCTGGTAGAACATTCACTCAGGCTTGAACTTGCGAAGCAAGTATCCATGCGTATTGCGCTGAAATCAAGTATTCGGCATCAAAAGACGTCTCGAAGTAAAAACTGCACCAATTCCGGCAAAGATGCATCAAAAACGTCAGCGGTGGAGAGAATACCCTCGAGTATGCCGCCCGTCAGGTTGAAATAACCCCAGGGGACTGCACTTGTCTACATTCGCCATCGCACCGGAAGCCATATCGATCAGCATCAGCGAGTCGGTAGCCAGCGAGGCCCGCGCGGGTCTCACTGCGAAGCCGAAGACGCTCTCACCCTGGCTCTTCTACGATGAGGCCGGTTCGCGTCTCTTCGAACAAATCACCGAACTCCCCGAGTACTACCTGACTCGAACCGAGCGCGGCATCTTCGCCGCTAACGCTGAAGAAATTCTGCGCGAAGCAGCGCATGGGCAAGGTCCGTCGGGAAAGCTGACGCTGATCGAGCTCGGTGCAGGCACGGCAACCAAGACGGGAATTCTGCTCGAAGCTGCAGTCCGGCAGCAGGGAAGCGTGGTCTATCAGCCCGTTGACGTTTCGGAGAGCGCATTGGCAGAGGCCAGTGACAACATCCTGAAAAACATTCCCGGCGTCACGGTGCGTTGTCAGGTGACCGACTACACACGCGAGGGACTACCGTTGGACCGGCTGCCCAATACCCGAACGCTGGCACTCTACATCGGTTCCAGCATCGGCAACTTCACGCCTGAAGCCGCGAGTGATGTCCTCCGCAACCTCCGCTCGCAGCTTCTGCCCGGTGACACGCTGCTGCTGGGCGCGGACCTTGCCCCGAGCCGTCGCAGTCGCAAGACCGAAGCGATGCTTCTGGCGGCCTACAACGACGCTGCAGGAACGACCGCCGCCTTCAACTTGAACGTGCTCACCCGCCTGAACCGCGACCTCGGCGCTGATTTCGATATCGAAAACTTCCGCCACAAAGTGCTCTGGAACCCCGCCGAATCCCGTATCGAGATGCACCTCGAATCTTTGGTGGAACAGGCTGTGCGGATTCCCGCATACGATGGCAGTGCAGATCTCACGGTCGATTTCACGTCCGGCGAGACGATTCATACAGAAAACAGTTACAAATTCACCACGTCTGCCGTCGAAGCGCTGTTAGCATCTGGCGGTTTTCTGGCGACGCGCTCGTGGCAGGACCCGCAACATCTCTTCGCAGTCACGCTGGCGACCGCGGTCTGAACTCAGACGATCTCGCGCCGGTACTCTCCGCTCTTGCCTCCGCTCTTGCGCAGCAGCACGACCTCGCGAATGCGAATGCTCTTGTCGAGCGCCTTGGTCATGTCGTAGACCGTGAGTGCCGCAATCGACGCCGCGACCATCGCCTCCATCTCGACGCCGGTTCCAGCGACGGTCGCCGCGGTCGCTTCAATCGCCACGCCGCCCTCCACTACCTTGGCCTGCACATCGACAAAGCTCAACGCGAGCGGGTGACACATCGGAATCAGGTTCGAGGTCTGCTTCGCCGCTTGAATCCCAGCAAAGCGGGCGACCTCAAGGGGATGTCCCTTGGGATTCTGCGGGAGCGCCGCCAGCACCGCATCGGACAGCTCGACAAATGCCGCGGCCACAGCCTCGCGCCGCGTTGCGACCTTTGCGCTCACATCGACCATGCACGCCTGCCCCGTCTCGTCGAAGTGCGACAGCGTCGGAGTCGCCTCAGGCAAACCATCCGCGAGGTCGTCGACGATCAACTCAGCCGAATAGATCGAATCTTTCTTCTTCATGATTAAAGCCTACTACCGCAGAAGAATTGTGATGACATCGCCCGCTGCAAAGCGCTCTTTCTCTGGCGGGAGCACGGCGTAGCAATTCGCCCGGGCATTCGCCGCCAGGTCGCCCGACCCCTGCCAACTCACCAGCCTCACCTCCGGCTGCAGGCGATCCGCCGTCAGCCGGGCGGGTAGAACCTGCATCAACCCGGGCTTTCCCGCAGCGTCTTCCGCCAGTGTAGCCTGGGCAAAACGCGGCCCCTGCACTGCAGCCCCGCCCATTGCCCGCAGCAATGGTTCGACAAAGCAATGAAACGTCACCTGCGTCGAAACCGGATTTCCCGGCAGACCGAAGAAGAACTGGGCCGGGAAGCCGTCGGCGGCGGGCAGCCGCCCAAACACTACTGGTTTACCCGGTTGCATCTTTACGCCGGTAAAGAAAAACTCTGCGCCGAGCCTCTGCAGCACCTCTTCCACCAGGTCGTACTCTCCCATCGAGACGCCGCCCGACAGCAGCATCAACTCACTGCGCCGAGCCGAGAGGATGATCTTCTCCAACTCCGGGCGCCGGTCCGGAGCGATCGGCAACCTCACTGCCTCACCGCCGGCCCGCACCACCAGCGATGCCAGGCCGTAGCTGTTTGAGTTGCGAATCTGCTGCAACTCCGGCTTTGCGTCGATCTCAACCAGCTCATCGCCCGTCGCCACAATCGCCACCGTCGGCCTGCGAAAGACCGTCAGCGAGGAGCGGCCACAGGCGGCGGCCAGCGCAATCTCCGCGCCCTCAATCACCGTCCCGGGCGCCAGCACTGTCTCACCCATCCGGGCTTCACTTCCGCGGCGAACAATATTCTCTCCAGTACGAATCGTCCGCTCGTCGAGCCCGCGAATTACACCGTCGGCCCGCTTCACGTGCTCCACCATCACGACCGCATCGGCACCCTCCGGCAGCGGTGCCCCGGTCATAATCCCGATCGCCGCGCCAGGTTCCAGCGCGCCACCCTGCCACTGCTCGCCTGCCCGCACCTGCCCCGCGATCTTCAGCGTGCCTACGCCAAAATCGGCGGCGCGAAGTGCAAATCCGTCCCGCGTCGACCGATCGAACGGCGGCTGATCCCTGTCCGCAGAGACGGCCTCTGCCAGCACGCGATCGCCGGAGGCCATCAAGGGGACCCGCTCTGTCATCGGCGTTGCCAAATCGGCCGCGTGCCCCAGCACGATCTTGAGCGCCTCGTCGAAGCCGACCACGCCAACCACAGACTTGCTCATCTGGTTCTCCTGAAATGCTTCGATCGGAAGAAAAAAGACAGAAAACAGAAAGGCCCCGAGCAGCGTCGCCCGGGGCCTCTCATCTTCTTTCGGCATTTACTTCTTCGGGGCCTTATAGGTCGACTTCACCTGTGCGCCGATGCCTTCGAGAATACCCTTCACATCCGCAGCATGGGGCCCATCGGGTGCCAGCTCCAGATACTTCTGATACGCCTCCACGCATCCCGGTGGGGCGACAATTTTCTGCGTCTTCGGGTCAACCGTCGCCTGCGGAATCAGCGCCTGGCCCTTGATGTAGTAAGCCTCGGCCTTCTTTGGATCGGCGGCGATTGCCTTGTCGGCGGCAGCTTCGGCCTCCGGAAGCTTGCCCGCGTTGTACAGCGTGGCCGCCTCGTTGAAGTAATACATTGCGGCGTTGGCTGGTTGGGCTTTGGCCGCCATCTCATACGCATCGGCTGAATCCTTTGCGTTGCCCATCTTGCCGTACGCCTGTCCCAATTGGTTATAGGCAGCGGAAGCGACCTCGGGGCTGGGCTTCTTGGATGCGGCGTTCAGATCAATGGCTTTTTTATACGAAGTGGCGGCATCGGTGTACTTTTGCATAATCGCCGGATCGGTTGTCGAGGTTCCCGCTGCCTTGGCTGCCTTGGCCGCGTTATCGGCGCTTCCCAACTGAGCGTCACCCAGCGTAACCCAGAGAATCCCCTCGTCCGGCTTGGTGGTTGTTGCGTCCGTCATCGTTTTTATCGCGGCGTCGTAGTTACCTGCCTTGTTATCCGCACGAGCCTGTACCAGCATGGCGTTCAGGTTTTGAATCTTGGCGTTGCCGGCGACAATCTCGGCATTCTTCTTCTTGTATTCTTCAAGCGCCTTCCTGTCCTCGGGCGACATCTTGGCGAGGTACTCTGCGCGCGACATATCGAAGTTCACAGTCTTGTCAGCGCCGCTGGTCAGGACCACACCGTCGTTGAAGTCCAGGCTCTTGTCGTCCTTCGGAGTGGCACCGGTCTGGAAGACGATGACGACGTAGTTGCCGGGCGCAATATTCGTGCCTTTGTAATCGCCGTTTGCGTCCAGCGGAAACTTGTACTGAAACTTCATCTCGTTCGTCGGCGAGGTTCTATCGGTCGACAACCTGACCT
Source organism: uncultured Acidobacteriaceae bacterium (assembly GCA_963791735.1). Lineage (GTDB taxonomy): Bacteria > Acidobacteriota > Terriglobia > Terriglobales > Acidobacteriaceae > Edaphobacter. The sequence goes on from CAWBTR010000002.1 coordinate 170,950, forward strand.
CGCCTTTGGTGACCGCCTGCCCGACAGGGTTGTTGACGTGGCCGTGGATGCTGGCATCTCCCAACCCCTGTTCCTTTACTGTCTGCGCCACGGAAAGGCGTGGTTGTGCCATGGCCAGGATAACCAGCAGAGCGGTTGCCAGGGTGGAGCTTACTTTGACTATCTTGCTTATGTTGCCTGTCTTGCCTGCCATGCCTGTCTTCAATCCAATGCGTTTCATGCTCTCATTTCTCCTGGCCCACCGATGCGGGCATAAGTCTTTCTTGCACAACATCTGATTGCTACCGAAATTTGATGCTTAATGCAGCCTTATGCGGCTGCATACGGTATGGGATCGACCGCCCCGGCATCGCGAAATGCCCGTAGCCGCAGAACACAGCTCTCGCAGATGCCACAGGCCTCGGTCTCACCGGAATAGCAAGACCAACTTACATGGAACGGTGCGCCCAGTTCAACTCCCAACCGGACGATCTCGCTTTTACGCATTGCGATCAGAGGCGTTACGACCCGAATCTCCCCGTCTTTTGTGCCCATCCGGATGAGCTGATTGAACGCGTCATAGTAGGCCGGCCGGCAGTCGGGATACCCCGAGCTGTCCTGCTCCACCGCACCGATAAACACCGTCTTTGCGCCCAGAACCTCCGCCCAGCTTACCGCCGCCGAAAGAAAATGTGCGTTGCGGAACGGAACATAGGTCACCGGAATCTCGCTTCCGATCCCACGCCTCGTCCGTCGAAGCCGCAGGCACCGCAATCGCATGATCGGTCAGGGCCGATCCGCCGATCCGCCGGAAGAGGTCGATCTTCAAAGGCATCAGCTCGCGCGCGCCAACGATCCGCGCCACCTCTTGGGCCGACCGCAGCTCTCGCGCCTCGGTTCTCTGCCCGTAGCTGAAGTGGATCGCATACACGTCGTAGTCCCGTGCCGCCAGCGCAGCGCAGACGCAGGAGTCCATTCCGCCGGAGAGACAGACCACGGCACGGGGACGCCCTGCTTCAGCCTTCGTCATCGCCCGCCTCCAACTCCTTCTGTTCCTCTTCCGTCAACTCGTCCCCCGCACTGCCCAGTAGCTGCCTCGCGGCCTCTTCATCCTGCTTGTGCACCTGCAGGCGGGCAATAAAGGCCGGCGCCAGCAGGCTGTTCGCATTCTCTCCTTGCAAAAAGCACTCGATCCCGGCCGACTCGAGCATGCCCTTCGCCATCTGGGCATTTACGGGCTCGAGAAACTTGCCTACGGTTACAAACTTGTCCGGATCTACAAATGAATCGGTCATCTCTGTCATCAGGTATTTCGCTTCTATCACCAGGTATTTCGCTGTCTTTTTTTACTTGTCCTCATACGATTGCAGGCGTGCTGTGATGGTGCCCCAGAACAGATGCGCCCGAATCTGCACCGGCATATGCCGTGCATCGTCGGTGTACCAGACCCAGATGTTCCCGCGGTTCTTCACGACGCCCTCATCCGCCGTAGGCTCAACGCGAATCGTCTGGAAGGTGCCGGCCGGCGTCTTGATCTCTTCCTTGGCCTCGACCTTCATCGTCACGGTTACGGTACGCATGGAGTCCGCCAGGGGAAACCGGATGGTTTGTCCAACGACCATGGGCTGCGATGCCGCGTAGAAGATCGCCGACAGCGAGTCCGTGACGCAGGCTGGGATCGACGCCGTCTGTTCCTTCGACGTTCCCTTCACCAGGTTCTTCTCCACCTGTCTCTGCTTGCCCTGCCCATAGTCGAAGCTCAGATCGCTCGAGACCTTGCGCCTGCCCTCCTGCAACTGCTTGCTGAAGCCGGTCGAGCAGCCCGTCTTCGTATCGAACCCCGCCTGAAATTTGTCCACCACCGGAAACAGCATCGTCACGGCGCCGACGGAGCCGCCCGAGGCGGTAATCTTTTGTACGGTCCCCTCCTGCTCCAGCTGAAATACCGCCATGCCCGCGGTAAACACGCGCCAGTCGACGGTAAACGTCAGAGTTTGTTTGGTGGGAAAGACAAAGTCCGGATGCGGCGGTTGCAGGGTCGGAATCACGACGGGCACTGGCGTTGGCTTCGGCCCCAGGCCCAGCAGCTGCGCTTTCGCAGGAAGTAGGCCTGCGCCATACAACGTCAAGAGAATCAATGCCAGGGACCGGTCAAGCTTCAGCAAAGGGCAGTACTCGCACGAGTTGAAGTGTGTGGGCGGTTTTCGCCCCAGCCTCCACGCCTTCAGCGCAGACCCCTCATCACCCCACGGTGATTGAGAAAAAGCCGGACCGCCAGCGCCAAATAAATCGCGCCGGCACCCATTAAAGCATTGTACTCGCGGTGGTGACGCCACTGTTCGGCAGAGAATTTACCCCCGCTCGCATTCTCGTTCCCCGGAAACTCCGCCGCCGTCAACCGTGGCAACAGCCGGGGTACCTTGGCGGCGTACTCGTCGAAGCCCGCAAAGTGTTCTCGCAGATAGCCTTCCTCGCCCAGAATCGTGGGAATATAGATCGCCGCAAACAGTACAGCGAGCGCCACCAGAATGATCCAGCTCGCCGCCGCTGCCGCAAACCCGAACGCAATCATCATCGAGCCCAGATATAGCGGATTCCGCGTATACGCATACGGCCCGGTGAAGGTCAGCTCGGCGTTCTTGCGCACATACCCTGCCGCGTAGGCCCGCAGCCACAATCCCGGCACAACGAGCAACAGGCTCACCAGCATCGTCCGCCAGGTCGGCTGCGCCAGCCACAGAAATACACCGGCAAAGACAAATCCCAGCGGCACGCGGATGCGACGCGCGATCTTCTGCCACCTTGTTCTTTCGCTCATGCCAGTTCGCTCATGCCCGTTTGCTCACACCTTCACCTTATCCTGTTCCCCATACCGTTCCCCCCGCAATAACTCGAGCGCAGCCTCCACCACTTCATCGACCGTGATCTGCATCAACCCCTTCTCCGTCTCGGGATGCCGCGAATGATCAACCTGGCTCGACCCGTGGCGCAGGACGCGCGCGTTCGTGCCGTACGGCCCATTCCGAGCCGGGTCTGTCGGCCCGAACAGCCCGACTACCGGCCGCTCCAGCGCTGCCGCCAGATGCAGCGGGCCTGTATCACCCGCGATCACCACGCCTGCCCGCCGCACCAGCGCAATCAGCGGTCCGACGGAGCTCGGAACCAGCATCGCCGCTCCACCGCTTGCCTCCACGACTCGCCTTCCCGCCTCGTCCTCCAGCGATGCTGCGTTCACCAGTGTGCGAAAGCCCGCCCGCCCCAACTCCGCCGCTACTGCTCCATAGCGCCCTGCCGGCCACTGCTTTGCTCCCCATCCGGCAGTGGGGGCAATTAGCGCAAAGCGCTCCCCGACGCCGGCCAGCAAGGCATCACACCACTGCTCTGCCGCCCGGTCAACCGGCAACTTTACCTTCGCGGGGCGCAGTGTCTCTCCCACCGCCGCACCCAGCAGCTCACATCCCTGTTCAACTACATGGGTCGTGCTCAGGCTGATCTTTCGCTCGTAGAGCCATGCTGCCGGAGCCTCCCGCGGCTTCGCAGCCCCGGCAAACACTCCCGCCCCGGCCATTCGGCCCACGATTGCCGACCGGATCGACCCCTGCATGTCGACGCAGATGTCGTAGTGCTCCCCGCGCAGCTCCCGTCTCAGCCCTGTGATGTCCTGCAGCGTGCTCAGCGACAACGGTCGCCGCTTCCACTCTCGTGTCGGCACCGGGGACCAAAGATCAACCAGTGGCCGCCGCGAATCTCGTCCCGAAAATCTCCACGCAACACCGTGACACTCACTCTCCGCCTGCAGCAACTCACGCCACACCGGCTCAATCGCCCACCCGATCCGCCAATCCGGATGGAGCTCCCGCAACGCCGTCACCGCAGGCATCGCGTGCAGTACGTCCCCCATGGCGCCGATCCGCACAATCAACACACGGAGCGGACGGTCCCTGCGAGGCGCGACAATATCGTGCGCGACAGTTCCCTGCGGCAGAGTACGTTCCGTGGTCAAGCCCCAATTTTCTCACGCAGCCGCTATCGTGCAACCGAATTAGTGTTTGCGCCGGTCCAGCCGCCCCACCATCGAGATCAGTTGCGACAGGGACTTCTGCTCATCAACCAACTCCACGCTCAGCCGCGCCACGACGATCGGCCCAACCGTCTCCAGTTGGTCGCGCAGGATCGGCGTCAGCTTCACGGCATCCTTCTCTGTCGTTACGAATCCGTTTGCCTCACACTGTCGTGCGCGCTCCAGCAATCGGTGCATGTCGCCGTCGTCATAGGCGTGGTGATCGGGAAAGAACATGGTGTCCATCGGCTCGTAGCCTTGCGCGGCCAGCATTCGGGTAAAGTTCTCGGGCCGTGCGATGCCGCAAAAAGCAAATGGTTGCGTGGGCAGCGCCACCTCGCCGCCTTCACCCAGACTCAGGCTGCGCCGAATCACCCAGATTGCAGGCGCACTGGCCGCTCCGGCCAACCCGGCGACCACGAGGCGCAGCGAATCCGCCTCCTCCTCGCGCAACACCACAATATCCGCCTCCCCCAGCGCCGACAGCGGTTCCCGCAAATTCCCCGCCGGAAGCAAAGTGTCCTCCACGTCCGCCTGCGTCAGCAAAACGATATCGACGTCGCGAGCCAGCCGCCGATGCTGAAACCCATCATCCAGCACATGCACCACCAATTTCTCCGGCTCACTATGCTCCTCCGCCATCACGCCGGCCTGGAACCGGTCAGCGCCCACGAAGACCGGCACCCCCGATCGCTGCGCCAACAACACCGGCTCGTCTCCATACCAGGCCGCGCTGTCGAATGGTTCCACGCGCATTGTGCCGCTGGAGCTTCGCTTGTACCCCCGCGTCAAAATTCTCACAGCATAGCCGCGGTGACGAAGGATCCCCGCCAGCATCAGCACCACCGGCGTCTTTCCCGCGCCGCCGGCCGAGACGCTCCCTACGCTGATCACCGGACTCTGCAGCCGCCTCTGCTTCAGCCATCCCCACCGAAACAGCCGCCTCTTCATTGCGAGCACCGCTCCGTACACCGGAGCCAGGGGCAACAATAGTGGTCTTCGCGGTCTCATCGCCCGATCACCGGCCTCTCCTGCAGCAACGCCAACAGCGCCTGTACGGTACGCGCCGTTGCACCCGACTGTGCCTCAAACGCCACGCGCCCCCGCTCTCCTAATGCCTTCGCATCATCTCTGCTACGCAACAGCGCAATCAGCGTCTCGGCCAGCATCCCGGGGGAAACGATTCGAATCGCATCCTTCGCCCGCATTGACTCCACCACATCGCGGAAGTTTTCAAACGAGGGCCCCATCACCACCGGCACCGCAAACTGCGCCGGCTCTAGCGGATTATGCCCGCCCTTCGGCACCAGGCTTCCCCCCACAAACGCTACGGCCCCCAGCGAATAGATCCTTGCCAGATCCCCGATCGTGTCCAGCAGAAAAACATCACCCGCCGTCACCGCCTCAGTCTGCCTCCGGAACTCACTCGCTCGTATCAAGCGAAAACCGCTCCCGGCAACCATCCCCGCCACGGTCGCAAACCGGTCCGGATGCCGCGGTGCCAGCACCATCACTGCATTGGATTCCGCCGCCAATACCGCAGCCCACGCCTTCAACAGAATCTGTTCCTCTCCCTCCAGCGTGCTCCCGCACACGACCACTCGCGACTCCACCGGCAACCGCTCTCGCAGCATCTCCGTCAGGGCACTGTCGTTGGCCGCGCGAACGTCATACTTCAAATTTCCCGTCACCTTCACCCGCTCTGCCGGAGCGCCAATCTTCACCAATCGCTCCGCCGTCTCTTTACTCTGTGCCAGAAACAGCGAAATCTTCTCGAGAAACGGCCGCCACAGCCGCCGCAGCCGCACATAGCGCGGAAACGACCGGTCCGAAATCCGCGCATTCGCGACCACCACCGGCACACCGCTCTTTGCGCACTCATCGATCAGTCGTGGCCAAAGCTCGCTCTCCATCAGCAACAGCATCTTCGGCTGCAGTACTCGGAGATATCGCCGCACCGCGAAGGCCAAGTCCAGCGGCAGATAGAAGACCGGCGATTCCGTCAGCCGTTCCGCAGCCAGCCGCTGCCCCGTCTCGGTCGTCGTCGAAACCGCAATCACCCACCCCGGCAGAGCCGTCTTCAGCTCACGAATCAGTTGCGTCGCGGCCAGCACCTCGCCTACCGAAACCGCATGAACCCAGATCACATCGCGTCCGGCCACCGCCGCTCGCAACCCCCCCGGCACCAGCCCCAGCCTGCCCCGCAATCCCGCCCGATAGCGCCCGCTGGTCGCCATCCGCACCAGCCAGTACGGAGCTCCCAGGATCAGGGCTGCCAGCAGCAGCGAACTGTACATAATCATCACTGTTGCTACCCTTCGCTTTACCTTGTGCGCCAGCGAAGATGATAATCAACTTGACCATGAAGTCCCACCGATTCGCCCAGATTCCGCTCCTAGTAGTAACTACAACCTGTCTTTTCGCAGCCAATCTCCTCGCCTCCGACAAACCCAGAAAGGCCCCGCCCGTAAAGCCCGCCAACCAGTACGCCGCCTTCGACGCTCACCCCAAAGAGCAGGTCACCGTCGCCGCCGAACCCTGCGACGACCCAAGGGATTGCGACTTCTTTCGCCTCCCCTACATCCAGCACGGCTTCATCCCCGTCCGCGTCATCTTCACCAACGACAGCGACACCGCGCTCTCGCTGGACGACGCCCGCATCCAGTTCATCTCCGTCAACAACGACAAGATTCCCGCCGCCACCGATGACGACATCCAACGCCGCCTCTTCTCCACCAAGAGCATCAAAGGCCGACAGGTGCCTCTGCCCGGACCTCTCCCTCCCATCCACCTCCACGACAAGCCCGTCGACAAACAGATCACCCAGGACGAGGACGATTTCGGCTTCAAGAGCACGACGGTCAACCCGCACAGCACGCTCGCCGGGTATCTTTTTTACGATGTCCGCCAACTCGACGAGTATCCCCTCAAAGGCGCCGAGCTCTACGTGAAGATGGTCTACACCCTGCCAGACAAAGACGGCAATAAGAAGCAGATCTTCGACTTCAACATTCCTTTTGACAAATGGCTTGCTGCGCAATCCGGTGAGAAGCCAGCCGAGAAGCCGGCCGAGAAACCAACCGACGCGCCACACCAACCCTGAGTCCCGGAAGAATAGTGATGACCCAGCCTTCACCACAGCCGAATAATATGCTCAATCTCCGCACTGCCACGCCAGCCGACGTTGCGCAGATCTTAAGATTCATCCGCGACCTCGCCGAGTACGAGCGCGAACCCGATGCCGTCCACGCCACCGAGGCCGATCTGCTCCGCGACGGCTTCGGTGAATTGAAGCGCTTCGACTGCATCATCGCCGAGGTAAAGCAGGCCTGCGCGTCCATCCCCGTTGGCTTCGCGCTCTTCTTTCACAACTACTCCACCTGGCGCGGCCACGCCGGCATCCACATCGAAGACCTCTACGTTCGTCCCGAGCACCGCGGGAAGGGAATCGGCAAAGCGTTGCTCGCCCGCGTCGCCGCCATCGCTGTGGCCGAGGGCTGCACCCGCCTGCAGTGGGATGTCCTCGAATGGAATACCCCCGCCATCTGCTTCTACGAGCTGATGGGCGCGAAGATGCTGATGGACTGGCGTACTATGCGTGTCACCGGCGACGCCCTTCCCGCGCTCGCGACTGGTAAGAGTGGCCCTCTTTGAAGAATGGTTTAGCAGCCGAGGAATTTGCCCATAGTTCCGTACGTGACCTCGCGTTTCGGCTCGTCACCGTCGCGCCATCTCGGTGATTGTCTTGTGTTCAAAACCACCTGCGGTCCCTTGGAGTTTTGAACCCAGTTGCCGACCATCGTCACGATGCGTGCCGCCGCCAGACGCCGGGATGCCTGTTCCGTCTTTGTTCCGCCCTCAAACTCGCAAAGCATCTGCGGCTTATTGCCGTCTTCAACCACCTGAAGCGTCCAGGTGTTGCTCTCATTTGGGGACAGCAAAAAGATGGTCCGCAGACTCCTGACCACAAACTCGACGACTCCGACGCCGTCCAAAACATCAAGACGCGGTTCCAACCCCAGCTTTTCCTTGCTGGTGAAGTCGAAAGCGTCCTCAATGCGGGCGGCGAGCTCCACCAGCAGCTTTTCGCGCTCGAGCTCTCTGCGACGTTCCTCTTCTTCTGCGACCTTGCGGTCTGCATCCTCTACGACTTTACGGGCCTGCTCAAACACTTCCAGTAGCGCCTGATCCATGGGGAGACCTCTCAAGCCAGTATGACCGACACACGACTATCCCCCCACTCCACAAATGGGGTATACCAGGAAAGCTTTCGAGGGCCGCGTCGAAGGAAACCTCGCGTCATCGCGTGTGTGCCTGTGTGTCTGCCTGTGTGTCTGCCTGTGTGTCTGCCTGTGTGTCTGCCTGTGTGTCTGCAGGACTCCCGTTTTGTGCGCGGGGGCTTGACGCGGCCGTTATAATTAGAAGCAGGGGGCAAGACCAAATCCAAGTTACTTCACCCTGCGATATCGCAGATAAGTCACATGGATGGAATACTTTGCGTAAAATTCCCTGTAGAATCAATAACTTGGACTTCAGGTCCAAGCGTAAGTTGTTTCGTTGGAAGACTTTGACAAATAACGGGGAGGGAGGGGAAAGTGACAATCAAGCGAATCAGAGTCATCGGCGGCGGCCTCGCCGGTCCCGAAGCCGCACTTCAGGCCGCAAAACTCGGTTGCGAAGTCGACCTCTACGAGATGCGCCCCACGCGCTCCACCGAAGCCCACCAAACCTCCGACTTCGCCGAACTCGTCTGCTCCAACTCGCTAAAGTCCGAGTCCGAAAACACCGCTCCTTGGCTCCTGAAGCAGGAGATGCGCCGCGCGGGCAGCATCCTCCTCGCCGAAGCTGACGCAACCGCAGTCCCCGCCGGCCATGCCCTCGCCGTCGACCGCGTCGAATTCTCCAAACGCGTCGCCAACCGCATCGCCACCGAGCCCCGCATCACCATCCATCGCGAAGAGGTCACACAGCTCGACGAAAACGACCCGAACACCCTCACCATCCTCGCCTCCGGCCCTCTCACCTCGCCTGCGCTGGCCGCCGAACTCCAGCGCCTCACCGGCTCCAGTCACCTCGCCTTCTACGACTCCATCTCCCCCATCGTCGACGCCTCCACCATCGACATGAACAAGGTCTACTTCGCCGCGCGCTACGACAAAGGCACCGCCGACTACATCAATTGCCCGTTCACAAAAGAAGAATACGACCGCTTCCTCGACGCCCTCACCACCGCCGAGACCGTCCCGGCCAAGTCCTGGGAACAAATCCCCAGCGCCGACACCCCTCAACCCTTGTCATCCTTCCGCGAAGCGGGAGGACCTGCTGTTCTTTCCGCGCCTGTCGAAAAACTCCAATACTTCGAGGGCTGTCTCCCCATCGAAGAGACCGCCCGCCGCGGCCGCGACACCCTTCGCTTCGGCCCCATGAAGCCCGTCGGCCTCACCGATCCCAGGACAGGCCGCTGGCCCTACGCCGTCGTGCAGCTTCGCCAGGAGAACCTCCGCGCCGACAGCTATAACCTGGTCGGCTTCCAGAACCATCTGCGATTCGGGGAGCAAAACCGCGTCCTGAAACTGGTCCCCGGCCTCGAAAACGCAACCTTCCTGCGCTACGGCCAGATCCACCGCAACACCTACATCAACGCCCCCTCGCTGCTCACCGAGACCCTCCAGCTCAAGGCCCACCAGAGCATCATGATCGCCGGCCAGCTAAGCGGCGTCGAGGGCTACACCGAATCCATCGCCTCCGGCATGCTCGCCGGCATCTACGCTGCAGCGATTGCGAACGGCAAAACCCCAACGCCCGCGCCCCGCCTCAGCGCCAACGGCTCGCTCACCCACTACATCACTCACGCAGAAACAAAAAAGTTCCAACCCGCCAACATCACCTTCGACCTCCTCCCACCCCTCGAAGAAGACCTCCGCAAGAAAATCCGCGACAAAAAAGAACGCCACAGACTCCAATGCGACCGCGCCCTCGCAGCATGGACAAGCTGGCTGAACTCATAGCCTGAAAGAAATTTCTTTCCCGGAGCGGAAACCTGCGGTACCCTCGCTCCCACGCCCCTATGAGACCCCTCAGCGCAAGCGAATGCATCACGCCAGCCATCGAGCGAACCAAATCGCTCCTCTTCGGCCCATTTCGATGGCAGACTTTTCTTAAGCTCACAGCCGTAGCGTTCTTCGCGGAGATCGGCGGCGGCGGTTTGGGTTCTGTCTCAAACAGGCATCCCGGCCAAATCCCCGGGGCGTCTCCTGCAACCTATGGACTAATCCTCGCTGTTCTCTTCGCATTGCTTCTCTTCGCGGTAGTCTTTGGTCTTGTCATGCTTTACGTGGGTTCCCGCCTGCAGCTCGCGATCCTCGAAGTTGTCGCCACCCGCCAAACCACTATCGCTCCAATCTGGCGAAGGTACAGCCGTCTAACCTGGCGCTGGATCGGCCTCAAACTCCTCTTCTTTCTTCTTTGCGGGCTAATTCTTCTGGCCGTGCTAACCCCGGTCATCATCAGCATGTTCAGGAATATGCCATCCGGAGGCCAACCCCCGTCCGCTCCCTTCTTCTCCCATATCGTCCTCTTCATTGGCGCGATATTTCTCGTCGTCCTAGTCGTGGGGTCGGCCTATCTACTCCTGCGCGATCTTGCCCTCCCATTCCTTGCCCTCGAAAATCTCAGCATTACTGACACACTCGGCCGTCTTCGCTCTGTAGTTACAGCAGCCCCCGGCGAAATCGCCCTCTATCTCCTGCTTCGCTTTGTACTTGGTCTGGTCGCTGCTATTGGAGCAGAGATTCTCATCTTCCTCATTCTTCTTGTCTCACTGATGCCGTTCGCAGTTATCGGAGGCGTGTTGTGGCTGGCTCTCCATCACGCCGGCACCCTAGGCGCCGCCGCGTTGATAGCCTCCGCGATCATTGGCGGTATTGTGCTTCTGGCCTGGATGGCCTGCGTGTGTATCGGCCTCGTCGGCACGGTATTTGTCTTCACGCAGTCCTACGCTCTCTATTTCCTCGGTGGACGTTACCCTCTCCTTGGCAACGTCCTCGAACCACCCCAACTTCCATATCCCGCTCCCCCACAGCCTCCGCTCGCTCCCAACGACGGAGGCGGCCCGCCACTGTCCGCCGACCCATCTCCCGCCTGACATCGGACAACTATGCCCAGCCTCGGACAACTTCGACATAGTCTGGCAGCGTCTCTCTTAGAGGACGAACGCAACCGGTTCTACGATCGGTTGCGTTCGAACTCAGAATTGCGAGGTAGAGAGATGAAAGTTACTGTCCTACCGGCCATCCTTGCCCTGGTTGCAGTCTCCTGCATCCCGGCCGCGGCCAAATCCAACACTCCCGTCACCCGTACTCAGGCCAGCACCGCCCACCACGACACACTATTCCTCGAAAATGCGAACCAGGGGAGCGTAAACGAGATTGATCTTGCCCAGCTCGCCCTGCAAAAATCCAACAACGAAGATGTAAAAAACTTCGCCCAAAGGATGATTACCGATCACAACGCGCTTCTTAACAACATGAAGCAGTTTGATAACGAGGCTGGCCTTCAGGTACCGTCGCAACCCGACGCCGCGACCAAGGCAGAGAAGGCAAAACTGGAGGCGCTCTCCGGTGAGGCGTTCGACAAGGCCTACATCAGAGCCATGGTTCGGGACCATCACCAGGACCTTGAGGCGTTCATGGCAGAGAAGAAGGCGACCGGCTATCCGGCCTTTAGAACCGCAGTCGAACAGGGGGAGCAGGTTGTCCGCGAACATCTTCAACTCATCGACCAGCTCGCCAAGAAGAATGGAGTAGCCTCCGCCCCGGTACCTGCGGGCGCGTAGTACCTGCAGCAAGGATTCGGCGCGGCTCGCTTGGATCGCTACGTTAGAACAGTAGTTTCTTCCGGCCTGCTTCTAGGTGGCGCCGCGCCCCGCAGCCTGCGGTTCATCGGCTCAGAGAAGAACCACGCCACCAGTGCACCTAAGGGCGCCGTCAATAGCAGAATCCCCAAAAACCAAAGCTGCAGAGGCCCGCGCCTCAGCTTCACATACAGCATTGTTCCCCAGACCACGACGAACTCATGCGTCAGATACACCTCATAACTGTGCCGTCCAAACCAACGAATCGGCGCAGTCCACCAGCTCCCCGCGCGTCCGCGCACCACCGAGCCCACCATCACCAGACAAGCCCCAACCGCGAGCGCCGTTCCATCCACTCCGCTGCGCCCCACATACCGCATCCAATGCCACGGCGGCCACACCGCAATCAACAGGATCATCACAGCGCCAACAACTTCTATCGCGACCAACCGTATCGACCACGCCTTCCGCCTCTCTTCGCTGCGCCGCAGCAGCACGTCCGTCACTAATGCGCAAAGACAACCCAGCGCGATTCCATCCATGCCACCCAGATAGGTCTTCTCCTGCCAGATCGGATTCGTCGTCCAAACCGTCCGCGCAAACGGTCCCATCGCGGCAAACACCAGCAGCAGCGCCACAAAGAAGGGCATTCCACGACGCAACCGAAAAAGCACAACGCAAACTAGCGGGAAAAAGAGATAAAACATCTCCTCCACAGAAAGCGACCACAGCACGTCCCAGTTCGCGGGAAGATATCCGTGCACAGCCTCCAGCCAGTTCAAATGAAAGGTCAGCGCAGCAAACAGCGCATGAGGCAGGGTCGTTGTCTTCGCGGGTATTCGGAAGCCTTCTACGTTTCCGAGATGCAACACACTAAGTACAGCAAGCAGAAGCAGCAGCAACGGAGCGATGCGTGCGAATCGGATGCGGTAAAACGCCATCGGCCGGATCTGTGCCAGCGAGCCGAACCGCCTCAGTGAGGTCAGCGTAATCAGAAACCCCGAGACGGCGAAGAAGACCGTAACGCCGTTGTCCCCATTCCTTAACAGGAGATGCGCGAGTTGTCCCCGCATCTCGTGGTAAATCGGAGACCCCGGAAAATGCATCCGGATCCACGTATGCAACAGCACCACCGACAGAATCGAAAATCCGCGCAACACATCGACGCCATCGAACCGCGGTGTAACTGCCTGTTGCCCCTCACGCATCCCCATAGACATTGATCGTACTAGCTGCTACCGCTTCACCTTTACATTCACATAACTGAACTCATCGCCCGGTGTGATCTTGATCCAGTGCGGCGTCCCGGCCGGAATGTTGATGATGTCCCCCTTCTTCACCACCTGCGTCGTCCCACCCGAGATATTGCTGCCGCGCTTCTCACCCGGTGCACCGCCTTCCGCTGCAACCTCGTCCACGACTGTGCCACCAATCACCATGGTCGCCTGTCCTCCGGTCACCGGGATCACGTCCGTCCACTGCTCATGTACTTCGGGACCGCCCGACTTGGTTCGAGCGGCAATCGTGATCGCGTGGTCGCCGTAGCTCGCGATCTTCTCTCCTGCAGAACCCGCGGGAGACGCGGCTGCCTTGGCCATTGTCTGCGCTGCCTTCTGCTGAAGTTCATCACTCGAGTGATAGTCGAACGGCTTGTCCTGCGCCAATAGCGGTAGCACCAACACAAGCAAAACCCCTGCACCGGCCAGCTTCATACGCAATCCTCTTAGCTACAAGTCTTTCTTCTTGTTCCGTGCCTTGATTTTGAACCAGATCGGGCTACCGATAAATCCGAAGTTCTCCCGAATTTGATTCGCAAGAAATCGCTCGAACGAGAAGTGCATCTTGATGTCCTTATCGGTGAACAACACAAACGTAGGCGGAGCGACCGCGGCCTGCGTCATGTAATAGATCCTCACGCGCTTATTCATGGGCACACTCGCCTTCTGGAAGTCCACCTTCTCCAGAAATCGATTCATCTGCCCCGTCGTCACGCGCTTTCGTCTCTCACGCGCAACCAACTCGACCTTTTTGAATACCTGCTCGATGTTCTTGCCGTCCGCTGCAGAGATAAACAGCAGCGGAGCATAGTCCAGATACTTCAGTTTGTCCCGGACGTCCTGCTCATAGAGCTTCTGGTCAGCCGGCGGCTTGCCATCGAACAATCGCATCCCGTCCTTACCGGTTCTCGTCATCAGATCCCACTTGTTGATGACAATAATCACTGAGCGCCCGCTCTCATGCGCATATCCGCCAATATTGGCATCGAGCGCCGCCACACCTTCCGCAGCATCGATGATCAGCAACGAAACGTCCGCAGCCTCCAGATGTTTTCGCGCCATAATTACCGACAGCTTCTCTGCCATCAGCTTCGTTTTGCCCTTCCTGCGAATGCCCGCCGTATCGACAAAACGGAACGCATGCCCGTCACGCTCGACGACCTCATCGACTGCATCGCGCGTCGTCCCGGCGATCGGCGACACGATTGCCCGCTGTGTTCCGGTGAGCGCGTTCAGCAGTGTGCTCTTGCCGACGTTCGGTCTCCCGATGATGGCGATCTTCGTCTCGCGGCTCTCATACTCGCCATGCGACCGCAGCTTCCGTACCCGCTTCGCCGCTGGATCGATGGAAGCGCCCGCGGCAATGGTATAGTCCGGTCCACTTGCGTCCTCCTCGGCCTCGTCATTCTCGGTCAGCATCACCACAGGCTCTTCAATCACCTCGGCTGGCTCCGGCAGCACATCAAATACCGCGTCCAGCAGGTCTCCGATGCCGCTTCCATGCTCCGCCGAGATCGGCAGCACATTCCTGAACCCCAGTCGCCGGAAGTTCTCCGCCTGCACCTGCATGGCCTCGGTGTCCATCTTGTTCACAGCGAGAAAGACCGGCTTTCCACCGCGCAGCAACAGCCGAGCCAACTCCATATCCGGTGAAGCCAGCTCCGTCCGCCCATCTACCACCATCACAATTGCATCCGCCTCTTCCAGCCCAACCTTAGCCTGCCGGAAGATCTCCGCCGGAATCAGGGCTTCATCATCCGGCACCACGCCGCCGGTATCGACGATCCGCGCCCCGCGCCCCATCCACTCAATCTCGCCATAGATGCGATCGCGCGTAATCCCCGGCTCATCGCCAACGATCGACCGCCGCGATCCGGTCAGCCGGTTGAACAACGTACTCTTGCCCACATTCGGCCGTCCGCACACAGCAATCAGCGGCAACTCGCGCGCATCGGCGCTCTCGGTGTCTGTGACCATCTGCGAGGCCAGCAGCTCGATATCCCGCCAGTCTTCCTCGCGCCCTTCCATGTTGGACGACCGCGGCGTCTGCCGCCCTACGATCCCATCCGTAGGGCGTGTAAAGTTCGGACGCGCCGTCGCGGCAGGCTTCTTCGGCGGAGCCCCTGGACGAATCGCCTTCCGCTTCTCTCTCTCCGGTGACTGCTTCGTCACCCGCGAAGCTCTATCCGCCGCTGCCCGCTTGCTCGAAAGCACCTTCCGCTTCCGGGGATCGACGGCCCCCGTCGTTGGCGTTGACCTCGGCGCGCGCCCCTTCTTTGGCCGCGTGCTCGCCTGCCTGTGTTTCTTGCCTAACCGTTTCTTATCGTCTCGCTTGGCCACGGAATGTCCAACTTTCTCTCGCGCACCTTCGAGGCGGCCAGGTTCTTACGCTATTTATTCGCTATCTTCTCTATTATAGAAATTGCACTGCCTTCGTGTCGCGAGAACTACAAGCGATCCCAACATTGTCTACCACCGCTCCCATCTCGATCACACCCGCTCTCCCTGAGAATCTGCCGACCCTCCACGACTTCTTCGCGCCCGGAGGTATCCTCTCCCGCTCCTCCCTCGCCTTCGAGCATCGCCGAGGGCAGTACGATATGGCCCGAGCGATCGAGTCTGCCTTCAAAGAAAAGCGTCACCTCATCGTCGAAGCCGGCACCGGCACTGGCAAGACCCTCGCCTACCTTCTGCCCGCACTCCGCCTCGCCCGCGAGCGCCAACAGCGCATCATCATCTCCACCGGCACCAAGAATCTGCAGGAGCAGCTCTTCTTCAAGGACGTGCCCTTCCTCGAATCACTCCTTGGCCCGCTGAAGGTCTGCTACATGAAGGGCCGCGCCAACTATCTCTGTCGCCACAAGCTCTACGCTCTCCGCGACAACCCTCTCCTCCACGGCCTTGAAGAGATCGACCAGTTCCACCACATCTCGACTTGGGAAAAAACCACTGAGACCGGCGACCGCGCCGAGATCGACGCCCTCCCCGAGTCTTCTCCGCTGTGGCAGAAGCTCGACGCCCGCACCGACGCCTGCCTCGGCCAGACCTGCCCCGACTGGGAGCGTTGCTTCGTCACCGCCATGCGCCGCAAAGCGCTCGAGTCCGACATCGTCATCGTCAACCACCACCTCTTCTTCGCCGATCTCAGCATCAAGCAGCAGGCCGCCAACGCCCCCGACGCCGGCATCCTCCCCGAAGCCGCCGCTGTTATCTTCGACGAAGCCCATGAACTCGAAGAGGTCGCCTCCAACTACTTCGGCATCGGCCTCAGCAACCAGCGCATCGACGAACTCGTCCGCGACGTCGATCTGATGCTGAAGGCAAAGAAAGCCAGCACGTCGGCCATCGAAAGCGCCTGCGCCACTTTGAAAGAACGCTCGCGCATGTTCTTCGCGATCCTGCCCATGGAAACATCAGGCCTTCCCGGCGGAGCAAGCCGCATGCCCTTCCACAATCGCGAGGCCTTCCTCGAAGAGAGCGGCGACTACTACACGGGCGTCCTCAACGCGCTCACTCGCCTCGAAGGCGAACTAGACCATCTGAAGAACGTGGAAGAGTCCCCGGGCCTGCGCAAACGCGCCGCCGACATTCGCGCCCACCTTGCCTTTCTCCTCGAATCTCCCGACCGGAACACCGTCTTCTGGATCGAGCGCCGCATCGCCGGAGGCGTTCGCAATCTGGCCCGTAGCCACGCTCAGGCTGCCTTCCACACGCACCTGCAGGCCACTCCCATCGACGTCTCCGAGCTCCTCACCACAACGCTCTTCGACAACTACAACTCCGTCGTCCTCACCTCCGCCACGCTCACGGTCTCCGGAGGCTTTGACCACATCCGCCGCCGCCTCGGTCTCACCACCACGCGCGAACTCGTCGTCCCCTCGCACTTCGACTACGAAAAACAAGCACTCCTGTATCTTCCGCCCAACATGCCAGATCCGCGCGAACCGGACTTCCCTGAAAAAGCCGCCGAGCGCATTCGCCGCGTGCTCGAGATCACCAAAGGTCGCGCCTTCTGTCTCTTCACTAGCTACACGCAGATGCGCAACACGCATGAGCGCCTCCTCACTGAACTGCGTTACCCACTCCTCCTGCACGGCACCGCACCCCGCCATGTGCTGCTGCAACAGTTCCGCGACACCCCCAACGCTGTCCTCTTCGGCACCTCCAGCTTCTGGCAGGGAGTCGACGTGCAGGGTGAGCAATTGAGCTGCGTCATCATCGACCGTCTTCCCTTCGCCGTGCCCAGCGACCCCGTCGTCGAGGCTCGCATGGAAGCTATCGAGGCCCTCGGCGGCAAACCCTTTTTCGACTACCAGGTTCCCAACGCGGTCATCACACTCAAGCAGGGCTTTGGTCGTCTCATCCGGAGCCTCAACGATCGCGGAGTCCTCATGCTCCTCGACCCGCGCATCCAGCGCCAGCGCTACGGCCGTATCTTCCTCGAATCGCTGCCCCCCTACCGCCTCACTCAAGAGATCACAGACGTCGAACGCTTCTTCGAAAAATACTCATAGAGCGCATTTCGAGGCAACCTTTACAGCGTCTCGGGTTATCTGGGAGCGGGAACAACTCTCGCATCGACTTTCACATCAGACTTCAACAGACTGCGCTCGCGGGACCGAGCAATCGTACTGGTATTTGGCGGCCCGGCAGCCCGGAAACTCCTGTTTCCGTTGAAAGGTTAGCTCTATGACATTCTTACGCTTCACCATTGTGGCCTCGGCCGCAATTGCTCTCTTGTGTCTGCCCGGCGCCAACTCAGCCGTGCAAGCTTTCGCGCAAACAGGCACCACACAATCAGCTCCAGACAACTCAAATCAAAATAAGAACCACACCGAAACTGCGGACAACCAAGCCAACGCAAAGTCCGACCGGCTAACTACTCAAAAGATTCGCAAAGCCATTATGGCCGACAAGACTCTTTCGACCTACGCCCACAACGTCAAGATCATCACCGTCGATGGCGCAGTCACTCTCAAAGGCCCTGTCCAGACAGAGGACGAAAAGCAGAAGGTTGCCACAGAAGCAGCCAGCGTTGTCAGCCCGGACAAGGTTACCAACGAACTTACCGTCAAGCAGTAGAAGTTTTGCCACGCAGTCCAAATCTCGCTGCAGCAGCAGCCAAGGGAGCATCATCATGTCCAGCAAAAACATCGCCGTATTTGGTATTTACGCAACACCCGGCACTGCAGAGGCTGCAGTCGACCATCTGCTTGCCAACGGCTTTACCAACTCCGCCATATCCGTTCTTCTTCCCGACGACGAAAGCACCCGCGCCTTCGCTCATCAAAAGGCCACCAAAGCTCCTGAGGGCACTGCCACCGGAGTCGCCGCTGGTGGCGTGATCGGCGGAACACTCGGTCTGCTCGCAGGCATCGGCGCGCTCGCTATTCCTGGCGTCGGTCCGCTCATCGCAGCCGGCCCGATCATGGCAACACTTGCGGGAGTAGGCGCTGGCGGTGCTGTAGGCGGCTTCGTCGGCGCCCTCGTCGGTATGGGCATTCCCGAGTACGAAGCGAAGCGCTACGAAGGTGCTGTGAAAGATGGTGGAACCCTCCTGTCGGTTCACTGCGATACCTCCGAGCAGGTCGACGCCGCAAAGAAATCTCTCAAGGAAACTGGGGCTAGTGATATCTCCTCTTCCAGCGAGGCAGGCTCGAAGAACACCGCTGGTGGACGGGCAACCTTTGGCAATATTGCTGACGGCGAGAGACTCTCATCCCGTGCTTTGGATCGCGACCGAATTATCGAACAGGACGACATGGTCACCGCGGACCGCACAACGACCAGGCATTGATCGCAGCATCCAAAGCTGACCTGCATCTCGTACCACGAGCCCGTTCTCTTTCGAAGAGCGGGCTCTTTTATTTGATACGACTTACCTCGCCGTAGAATAGAACCATCTGCATGGGACGCAACCTCTACATTCTCGCCGGCAGCTTCATCCTCTTCGCTCTGATCTCCTGCGGCATCGCCTACACGAACATCGCCCGGCAGCCCGGTTCGCCCGGAGACGTCTCCCTCTGGCGCACTATGGGGCTGGGCCTCTTTGTCGTGGGGCTCCTCGTAGCACTCGCCGGCATCCTCTCCTCGTTGTTCGAGCAGGCCGAGCGCCGCGCCGACGAAGCCCGCCGAGCCCGACGAAAACGCTAGAGATCCACAGAAAACAGTACAATCAAAGTACGGAACAAGCTGAAGCCGCGTCCCCTCAGCTCCCATCTAAATCACAGACGCGGCAACCGAAGGGACCCCAGAGTCATGTTCGAAGTAACCGTAGAAGCCGGCTTTTCTTCCGGCCACTACCTCCGCAACTACCGTGGCAAGTGCGAGAACCCGCACGGCCACAACTACAAGGTCTTCATCACCCTTCAGGGCAAAGACCTCGACGAGGCTGGTCTCCTGCTCGATTTCAAGTTGCTCAAGCAGGTCATGCGCCCCGTCGTCGAATACCTCGACCACCAGATGATCAACGATCTCGAGCCCTTCACCACGATCAACCCCTCGGCCGAAAACCTGGCCCGCTACTTCTACGACAAGACCAGACTCCAACTCCACGAGATGACCAAAGGGCGCGTCACCGTGAAGGACTGCACCCTCTACGAAACCGACACCAGCTTCGCCCGCTACTACGAGTAGTTCTACGAATACTCCACGAATTGGCGTTACGTTTTGAAGCCGTCATTCTGAGCGGAGCGAAGAACCCCTGTATTTCGTTCGCAACAGCAATACAGCCCATCAAAGGCAAGCAGTATGCAC
This sequence comes from uncultured Acidobacteriaceae bacterium, assembly GCA_963791735.1. Taxonomy (GTDB): domain Bacteria; phylum Acidobacteriota; class Terriglobia; order Terriglobales; family Acidobacteriaceae; genus Edaphobacter. The sequence continues at coordinate 190,874 of CAWBTR010000002.1, forward strand.
CTCATTGAACTCTACAAATCCGTTCAGGGCGAATCCTCCTTCGCCGGCCTCCCATGCATCTTCGTCCGCCTCGCCGGCTGTAACCTCCGCTGCGCCTGGTGCGATTCCGAGTACACCTTCACCGGCGGCAAGCCCTTCACCCTCGACGAGATCGAGCAGCAGATCAAAACTCTCGCCCCCTGCACCCTCATCGAGTTCACCGGCGGCGAGCCCATGCTGCAAGCCAAAGAGCTCCTGCCCCTGATGGACCGCCTGTTGGCCCAGAACTACACGCTCATGATCGAGACCAGCGGCGAACGTCCTCTGGCCGAAGTCCCCAAAGCCGTGCACAAGATCGTCGACGTCAAATGTCCCGGCGCGGGCAGCGCGGCCAACAGCTTCCGCCTTGAAAACCTCGAAGCCCTCACCAAGAACGACGAGGTAAAGTTCGTCATCGCCAACCGCGAAGACTACGACTTCGCCCGCGACTTCCTCCGCACGCACACCCTCCACGAAAAAGCCGGTCAGATTCTCCTTAGCCCCGCCTTCGTCCAGACCCCCAGCCCCCAGCGCACCGCTGACAACATGGCACTCGACCCCCGCAAACTGGTTGAGTGGATGCTCGCCGACGGCCTCCCCGCGCGTCTCTCGCTCCAGATCCACAAGTTCATCTGGGAGCCCATGAAGAAGGGCGTCTAGTCGTAGAATCACTCCACCGCGCGAATTTAAGATGAGCATGTAGCATCCGTCTTGCTAAACTACGGCACAAATGTCTACGGTGGCCGAAGCCGTCACAGTCAAACGCGCCCGCCTGGAATCGGTCGACGTCGTTCGCGGTGTCATCATGATCATCATGGCGCTCGATCACACGCGCGACTTCTTCGGCCAACCCGGCTCACCAACGAATCTTGCTACAGCCTCCGTCGCACTCTTCCTCACGCGCTGGATCACCCACTTCTGCGCTCCCGTCTTCTTTCTGCTCACCGGCACTGGCGCTTGGCTCTCGCTACGCAAACGATCGAAGGCCGAGCTGTCGCGATTCCTCTTCACACGCGGTCTCTGGCTCCTCTTTCTGGAACTCACGCTCTTCCGCTGTCTCGCCGTGCAGTTCAACTTCGACTACCACATCACCATCATCAATGTTCTTTGGGCATTAGGCTGGGCGATGATAGTCCTCTCAGTGCTCGTCTACCTCCCGGCCTGGGCCGTCACCACCTTCGGCATCGTCATGATCGCCACGCACAATCTCCTCGACCGCATCGACTCCGCCAACCCGTTCTGGTCTATCCTTCACTCGCCCAACGTTATCTTCTCGTCTCCTGGCCACACCATCTTCGTCGCCTACCCTCTCATCCCCTGGGTGGGAGTCACCGCCGCGGGCTACGGCCTGGGTCAAATCTACGGCTGGACACAGGAGCGTCGCAGAGCATTTCTCCTCCGTCTTGGCATCGGCCTCACCATCGGCTTCGTCGTTCTTCGCGCAATCAACATCTACGGCGATCCATTCCGTTGGGCCACGCAGCGCACAACCGTGTACACCGTGCTCTCATTCCTGAACACCACCAAATATCCACCATCTCTCCTCTTCCTGCTCATGACACTCGGACCCGCGCTTATCTTCCTCTGGGCAGTCGACGCCCACACCCCATATCTCCTGCGTCCCGCGCTCATCATCGGGAAGGTCCCGATGTTCTATTTCCTGCTGCACTTCGCGTTCATCCATGTGCTCGCCGTCATCATCTGTTACGCACGTTACGGTCACGTTCACTGGATGTTCGAGTCATTCGACTTCGGCAGCTTTCCCATTACGCAGCCTCCCGGCTGGGGACTCACTCTGCCGCTTGTCTATCTCCTATGGGCGCTCGTAGTGCTCACGATGTATCCGCTCTGCCGCTGGTACGCCGCCCTGAAGCAGCGAAGCGACAACCCGTGGCTTAGCTACCTCTAAATCCTCGCGATCGGCCATCCAGACCAGCTAGACCGCGCATACGATACCATTTCCTATGCGCCTGTTTTCCACACTTCTCCTGCTCGCCACCTTCCCGTGCGCGCTCGCGCAGGCCCCGCAGAAACCCATCGAAATCAAAGTAGTCGTCATCAACATGTTCGAAATTGGTGCCGACACCGGCGACGCTCCAGGCGAGTACCAGTACTGGGTTGAGCGCGAACACCTTGACACAGTCTTCCCTTTTCCGCAGGGCTACCACGACTTACGTCTCAACGAAAAAACTGGAGTCCTCGGCGTCCTTACCGGCGTCGGCACCGCGCGCACCGCCGCCACCATCATGGCCCTCGGCCTCGACCCACGCTTCGATCTCACTCACGCCTACTTCCTCGTCGCTGGCATCGGAGGCATTGACCCGCAGATGGGCTCTCTTGCTTCTGCCGTCTGGTCCGACTACATCGTCGACGGTGACCTCGCCCACGAGATCGACGCCCGCGAAATTCCCAAGGACTGGAAGACCGGCTACGTTCCCCTCGGTAAATCCACGCCCTACGAACAGCCGCGCACCGCTCGCTTTGGCGATGACGGCAACGTCTACCACCTCAACCCAGCCTTGGTTCTCTGGGCCTTCAACCTCACTAAAGACACGCCGCTCCCCGACACTCCACAGATCAAAGAACGCCGCATGCAGTATGCAGACGCTGCCGCCCACCGCCCGCCCTTCGTGCTTCGTGGAGACAACCTCTCTGCCTCGACCTTCTGGCACGGCAAGCTGCTCAATCAGTGGGCGCGCGACTGGGTCAAATACCAGACCGACGGCCGTGGCATCTACGCCATCTGCGGCATGGAAGACACTGGTACCCTGCAATCCCTCACTTGGCTCGCCCGAGCCCATAAGGTCGACATCGACCGGGTTCTCGTCCTCCGTACCGCCTCCAACTTCGACCAGCAGCGCATCGGCATCACCGCTGCGGAAAGTCTCTCCGAAACGAAAGTCAGCCACTACAGTGCTTATTTACCCGCGCTCGACAACGCCTATCGCGTCGGCCACATCGTCGTCGACACGCTCGTCGCCAACTGGCCCCAAACCCGCGACCACCTCCCCGTAAAATAGGTGTCCAGAGCCGAGCAACGCGAGGCCCATGTCTGTCGCCTCTCCGAGACCGGTATACCCGCCACGAAGTGGCCGCCCCGCGCGCAGCGGGCCCGTCCGGCAGCAGGACACTCGCATATAGAATCATCCACCAGGAGCCGCACCTGAAGATCCTCATCCTCTCCCCGCACCGCGACGACGCAGCGTTTTCGCTCTCGATTGCCATCACCAACTGGCTCATCGCGCGCCACACCGTCACCATCCTCAACGTCTTCACCCGCAGCCGCCACGCCCCGTACTCCGACGCCGCCTTCGTCCACGAAAACGACGAACTCTCTTACGTCTCTGCCATGCGCCTGCGTGAAGACGAGCATTTTCTTCGCCGCATTACACAGAATCTTCCGAAGGGTCTCAAGAGTCACCTCAACATGGTCGACCTGAACCTGAAGGACGCACCCATCCGGCTCCGCATCCCCCTCGAAGAGCTGAGCGACACCCCCGTCAATCCCGCGGACCCTTCCATCGAGAAGATTCGCAAAGGCATCACGAAGCAATCAGAATCCGGCACGATAGACGCCCTTGTCCTTCCCGCGGCACTGGGCAATCACGTCGACCACCTCACCGTCCGTGAAGCCGCGATGTCCTTCACCAAGGGCATCCCTAGCGCCTTCTATGAAGATCTCCCCTACGCCACCACCCACCCCAGCGCCGCGACCGACCTCGAAACCCTGCGCGAAGCGGCCGAAAAACGCAACGAACCTCTGAGCCCGGTCATCTACCAAATCGAATCAGCCGTAGAACGCAAACACAAGCTCGTCCTCGGCTATGCCTCGCAGATCGACGACGAGGCCGGCACTCTCATTAGCAACTTCGCCACGCGCTACAACGGCGGCGAACGCCTCTGGGCCAACCAGGCATGGCTCGACGCCTTCACCTTGGAAACACTCTAAAGCATCCCACCTACCCCAACATCTTCCTCACTACCCGCCGCACCGTCTCGGTCACGACCCCATACACCAGATGCGTCGCCATCTCACTCGTCCGCTCCCGCGCAGTCTGTTCTTCAGGTTCAGCTGCGAGCCCCATCGCCGGCAGCACCGTCCCATGCGTCAGCGAACTCAGAGCCATCCCAAACCCCGCACCATCCTTCGCCGTAGCCTGCGGATAGTACTCCACCAGCGCTCCATACGCCGCTCCGGTCAGCGCGCCGAAGCCCCATTGGATCGCCTCTCTGGCGACCTCTTTCTGTGTCCCCACCAACTCATGCCCTGCAACCTTCTCCGCCAGCACCTCCCGAGGCTCCGGCTCCCCATGCGTCCGCGGCGGATAGATTCTCTCCGCCAACGTCTTCGCCGCCGTCGCCACCAACCCGCCAATCAACCCAGCCAGCAAACCCTTCGCCAGCGACCGGCCATACGTCGTCTCTTCCAACTCGTGTGTCTTGCTCATCGATCCGCCTTAGTCAACGTTCCTTTGTCGTTGAGATGCATCGTCGGCCCCTTACGGCTGTGTCATTCTTAGTTCTATCCAACATAAGCCGTCGCATCGGTCACATCCTTTCCGCCATCCACCTTAGCCATTCCAAACACCACGGTTAGCAACGCAGACACCACAAGATTCAACGCCAGCGCAGGCACCGCCGCATACATCGCACACGTGCCCCCAAAGAATATGCAACGGATACACCGAACCCTTCAACCCCAGAGCTAACGCCATCCCCGTCCCGCTCGCCATCCCCGCCGCCCATCCCGCAAGCAGCGCCCAGGGATGCATCCACCGGCTAAACACTCCGACCACCACCGCAGGAAAAAGCTGCGTCATCCATATCCCACCCAGCAGCTGCATCTCAATCGCGTAGGTAGCTGGCAGCTTCAGAACAAACAGCAGCGCCCCAAACTTCACAAACAGCGAAACCACCTTCGCCATTCGCGACTCCTCGTGGGGCAGCATCTTCGTCTTCACAAACGCCCCATACAAATTCCGCGTAAAAAGATTTGAAGCCGCAATCGACATGATCGCCGCCGGCACCAGTGCTCCAATCGCAACCGCCGCTAAACAGAACCCTCCAAACCACTCCGGAAACATCTTCAGAAACAGCAGCGGCACGGCCATGTTCGGGTCCTTCGTCACCACCCCTGCAGCCAGCGCCACATACCCTAGCAGCGCAATCAGCCCCAGCAGAAAACTATAAGCCGGCAGCATCGCCGCATTCCTTCGCACCACGTTCGCCGTCTTCGCGCTCAGCACCGCAGTCGCCGTATGCGGATACAGCATCAACGCAATCGCCGACCCAATCGCCAGTGTCGAGTACCCCAGAAACTGTCCCTGTCGCAGATAGACCGTAGCGGCCGGCGAATGGTGCGCGAGCAGCTGATTCGCCAGCTCAAACACCCGCGCATATCCGCCCAGCTTCATCGGGATATAGATCAGCGCCGCCAACACCATCACATACAGCATCACGTCCTTCACGATTGCGATCACCGCGGGTGCGCGCAGACCGCTCGAGTACGTATACGCCGCCAGAATCACGAACGCCGCGGCCAGCGGCCACTCCCCACGCACACCCATCGCTCCGATCACGACCTTGATCCCGACTAGTTGCAGCGCGATATATGGCATCAGCGCCAGCACTCCGGTCAGGGCAATCGCGACCGTCAGCCAGCGGTTTCCGTATCGTCCGCTCACGAAGTCCGCAAAGGTTACGTAACCGTGACGGTGACAAACCGTCCACAGTCGCGGAAGCACCAGCATCATGTACGGATACGTGATCACCGCATACGGCACCGCAAAGAACCCCATCGCGCCGCTGCCATAAAGTAAGGCCGGCACCGCAATCACGGTATATGCCGTGTACAAATCGCCGCCGATCAGAAACCAAGTCACCCACGTCCCGAAGCTTCGCCCCGCCAGCCCCCACTCCTCGAGCGAACCCATCCCCGCCTTCGGCCTTCGCCACCGCGCCGCCCAGAACCCAGCCAACGTCACCAGCGCAAAGAAAAAGCAGAAGACCACCAACGCCGTCGTATGCAGTTGCAATCGTTCACCCAGCTTAAAAAGATTTGCCGCAAAGAATTACCGTACGCAGAAGTACGAGCATCTTAGCGCAACACATACCCACGGGTCCGTCTTCTCGCAGTTACAAAATCGGAAACCGGATCAACTCCGCCCACTGTCGCTCCACTCATACACCACAACGCCGAGGTCGTTCAGCGTCTTAATAACCTTCTCCACATTCCGCCGAACCTCGGGCCGCGCACTCACTGGAACCTCATGTGCCTCTTCCACCGCAACCACGCGTCCGTAAGGCCAGCAGTTTTGCGGAATCGCATTCAACGCCGTCGGCAGATCACTCACCCTTACATTCAGGTCTTGTCGCCGGGCGCCGATCGGCCGCAGCATCCCGCCCACTCCCATATCACTCTTGTTCGCGTCCGCCTGAACCACATGCAGGGTCACCATCCCGCCCTGCACCGTCAGGTAGGGATTCTCCCAAAGCGTCAAACTCTTCACCGCCATGTACCGCGTCTTTGAAGGCGGCGGGATCAGCTCCATCTGCTGCCGCGCCAGATTCGTCTCTTGTTGCTCCTGCGCCGCAATCGCCTTCGCCTCGGCAACGCTCGGAGCAGGCGCACGGGTACAACCAATGAGAGCTATCGAAAGCAGAAGGCCGGGAAATACGAGCGATGATCTATGCACGATCACCAGCATACCAAGCCCTTCAGCCCTTCAAAAGTCCCAACTTTTGTACTGGGTCAGATTTTCGACTGCAATAGCTCTGGCGCCGTCAGCCATAAATAGAAAGCGGCGCCTCCTATGTGACACATTTTTCAAATGCGTTTGCCGAACTGCCCTGAACGAAGCGTCGGTTGTTACCGGCCCATCCACGCCGGCGCCCGCTTTTCCAGAAACGCCTTCGTCCCTTCCGTCTTGTCCGCCGTTCCACACAGCCGTCCGAAGATCTCCGCCTCCACGTCCGTGGCTGCCTCCAGCCTCAGCTCATTCCCCCAACGCACCGCCTCCATGCACCCGGCAATCGCCAGCGGAGCCATCCCCACGATCGTCCTCGCCAACTCCTCCCCCCGCGCCATCAGCTGGCTCGCCGGAACCACCTCATCCACCAGCCCGATCCGCAGCGCCTCCTCCGCGCCGATCATCTCGCCTGTCAGCAGCAACCTCAACGCCATCGGCTGACCCACCAGCCGCGGCAACCGCTGCGTCCCTCCATACCCCGGAATCAAACCCAGCTTCACCTCCGGCTGCCCCATCCGAGCGGTATCACTCGCAATCCGCATCGTGCAGGCCATCGCCAGCTCGCACCCTCCCCCCAGCGCAAACCCGTTGATACAAGCGATCACCGGCTTCCCGCAGGTCTCGATCATTCGGAGGACCTCCTGCCCCCGCCGCGACTTCGCCTCACCCGTCGCCACGTCAAGGCGCGCAATCTCATTGATATCTGCCCCCGCCGCAAACGCCTTATTCCCCGCGCCTGTCAGCAGGATCACCCGAACCCCCACATCCGCCGTCAGCTTCATAAACACGTGCTCCAGCTCGTTGAACACCATTGCATTCAGCGCATGCAGCACCTGTGGGCGGTTCAGCGTCACTCTTGCTACCTGGTTCTTCACCTCACACAACAGCGTCTCGTAGCTCACAGCATCTCCCCTCGGCAGCGCAGTCCAGCAAGCAACAGCAAATCTCGTTCCGTACTCCCAGACGATACAATCGAATCTATGATTAAGGGAATCACGTTTGTCAGTGCTGTCGCCTCTTCCGGCGCGGCAGGCGCTGAATTTGACCGCCTCACCAGCCTCTTTTCCGCGCTCGGCTTCGAGCAGGGCAAAGGCTGGCAGGATGCCCAGGGTCGTGGCGCCGCTTTTCTCGCCCCCATCGGCAACCTGGAGTTCATCACAGGCCGCCTCCCTTCCGTGCCTCCTATTCTCATCGAAGTCACGCAGCTCGACCACATACACGCCCTCGTAGAAAAGTGGTTCCTCACCGACCACCGCACCGAAGAGCTCCCCTCCCTGATCTCGCAGCCAGAGCTGACCCACTGGAACAGCCGTCTTTTCACCGCGCAACTGACGCCGGAGTTGAAGCTGGGCTTCTGGCAGTCGGAAAATCCACTCCACAACCAGCCCTCCGCCATCGAAGGCGACCTCAGCGCCGTCAACATGCGTTTCGCCATCGTCACCACCCGTTGGAACACAGTCATTACGGACCGCCTCCTCCAGGGCTCCCTCGACGCACTCCACCGCAGCGGAGCCGCGAAGGCCGACATCGACATTGTCCGCGTCCCCGGTGCCTGGGAGGTCCCCTCAGCCGCCCGCACCCTCGCTGAAACCAAAAGGTTCGACGCCATCATCACTCTCGGCTGCCTCCTCCGCGGCGAAACCGCCCACTACGAAGCCATCTACAACGAGGTCGCCCGCGGCATCGGCCAGTCCCAGCAGGAGACAGGCGTCCCCCACGCCTTCGGCGTCCTCACCTGCGAAACATTGGAGCAGGCCCTCGACCGCGCAGGCCTCAAAGCCGGGAACAAGGGCTTCGAAGCTGCCACCGCAGCCATCGAGATGGTCTCGATCCAAAGAAAAATAAACCAGAAAGTCGGATTTTAGATATATGGGTACTCGCCGCAAGTCCCGCGAACTCGCCATGCAGATGCTCTTCCAGGGCGACCTCGGCAAACAGACCCCCGACGAAGTTCGCAAGCTCTTCTGGGCCTCGGTCGCCGAGGTCGACACCGACACCCGGGGCTTCGCCGAAGACCTGCACCGTGTCGCGACCACCCGCCAGGAGGAGATCGACGCCCTCATCGAATCCCACGCTCAGAACTGGCGCATCGAACGCATGGCCGTCGTCGACCGCAACCTCATCCGCGCCGCCGTAGCCGAGATGATCGGCTTCCCCAATACCCCCGCCGCCATCATCATCAACGAGTCCCTCGAAATAGGCCGGCGCTACGCCGCCCCCGAATCCATCCACTTTCTCAACGGAGTCCTCGACGCCATCGCCCGGGATCTCCTCAAGAAACGCCTCGCCTGAAAACGCCCGAATAGAACGCGAGAATCTGCCCCTTACCTCGGTGAGTAGCCTTTCGTCGCTCCATTTCTTGAATTGAAGACCTCGAAGCGGCCGTTTTCGAGCACAGTTACCTTCAGGTAGTACCCCGTGTCTGCCCCTTGCAGATTGGCGATCTGACGTTCAGCTACGTTGTGACTCGGCCCTCCTGCTTCCGCGTAGTGCAGTTGCCACAAGTCTTCGAGTCCCGGAGCTTTCGTCAAAATCTCCCACACAGCGGGCGAACCGCCCTTCGTCGCACCATTGTTCATAATTGCTACGCGCGGGCTGATCGCATCGACAAGCGCAACACTACTGCTCTGCGCCAATCCGTGATGCGATACAACGAGCAGATCGATATGTCCCAGCTTGTTGATCGGACACATTAACTCCCGCTCCTTGTCCCGCGTCAGATCGCCGAGGTCAAGAATCTTGAGCCTTCCAAACGACAGAATGACTCCGAGCGAACGCGCGTTCTCTGTCTGGTCGGCTTGAAGATCGGTCGACGAACCACAGAAAGAGTTGGGTGCTCCACCGCCTGGAAGCGGATGCGCAAGAAGATTCCCGTCAGCGCTCACCACTGTCACCTTGAGGTCAGGAATAGGAAGCAGATCTCCGGGTTTCGCCACGATATGTCCATAGTGACCATCCGCCAGTACCTTCTGATACGCAGCGTAGGCCTGAACGGCTGGTCCGCTCGTCTCACGATTCGGTCCATGATCGATGAACGTCCCCACAGGAATCTTAGCGACAAGTTGCGGCACTCCCCCGGCATGGTCCGCGTGATAGTGAGTGAGCAGCACATAGTCGATGCGGCTGATTCCTGCCGCCTTGGCTGCGGCGGCAATACGATCGGCATCGCGCCCCTCATGTTCCGGCCAACCCGTATCGATCAGTAACGAGTGTTGGGACGGAGTCACGAAGAGAGTAGCTTGCCCGCCTTCTACGTCGACGAAATAAATCTGAAGTGGATAGTGCGGAGCCGCAAAGGCGTTGAGAGAAGTTCCGCAGACTCCAAGGACCAACATCAAACCCAGAAACTTTTTTGCTGAAAAGAATTTCATATTCAGCACTCTACCGCGATACAGTCCCGGCGGAAAGAAGGTTGCCCGGCAGCCGCGGGCATAGTAGCGTAGGGAAACAATTAGAAATCACGTTACAAGGAGACTCGATTGTCCATCCTCGTCTACGCATTTCTTATCGGTGTCATTGCCGGACTTCGCGCCCTGATGGCCCCCACGATCGTAAGCTGGGGCGCAGGCATGGGCTGGTTTAGTCTTGCCGGCACCTCGCTCAACTTCATGAGCTCTCCCATCACACGCTACATCCTGAGCTTCCTGGCACTCGGAGAACTCGTCAACGACAAGCTGCCGAAGACACCTAGCCGAAAGGTACCGCCGCAGTTCATCGCCCGCGTCGTGACAGGCGCCTTTTCCGGAGCGGTCCTGGGAGCCTCACGCGACTCTCTCGTCGGCGGGCTCATCGCAGGCGCAATCGGAGCAGTTGCAGGCACTCTCGGCGGCTCAGCGGTGCGAACAGCGTTGGCGAAGATAGCTGGCAAGGATCTGCCTATCGCTCTTCTCGAAGACGTCGTAGCCATCCTCGGCGCTCTTTTCATCGTCTCAAGAGTTTGATGCCCAATCATTTTGACGCCATCATCATCGGTGCCGGTCAGGCCGGTCCCACGCTCGCAGGACGGCTCACGCAAGCCGGTCGCAGCGTCGCGTTCATCGAACGCAAACTCTTCGGCGGAACCTGCGTCAACACCGGATGCACACCCACCAAGGCCCTCGTCGCCAGCGCCTACGTCGCTCAAAAAGCACGTACCGCCGCTGCCTACGGTGTCACCGTGCCAGGCGCAGTCTCAGTCGACATGAAGGCCGTGAAGGCGCGCAAAGACAAGATCGTCGCCAACTCACGCGACGGGTTGGAATCCTATCTGCGTGGCATGAAGAACTGCACCGTCTTCACCAACCATGCGCGTTTCGAGTCACCAAAGGAGATCCGGGTAGGCGATGACCTCCTCTCCGCCGAACAGATCTTCATCAACGTCGGCGGCCGCGCCATCACACCCGATTTTCCCGGAGTCGATACCGTCCCCTGGATGACCAACGTAGGCATTCTCGAACTCGAAACGCTGCCGCGTCACCTCGTCATCGTAGGTGGAAGCTACGTCGGCCTCGAATTCGGACAGATCTATCGTCGCTTCGGTAGCGAAGTCACAATCATCGAGAAATCCTCCCGCCTCGTCTCGCACGAAGATGAAGATGTCTCCGCCGCGATCAAATCCTTCCTCGAAAAGGAGGGCATCACCCTGCGTTTAAACGCCGAGTGCATCCAGCTCAAGCCTCACGGCGACGACATCGCGGTCGGAGTCAATTGCCCGGACGACGGTTCCGACAGTATTGGCTCCCACGTTCTCCTCGCCGTCGGTCGCTGCCCCAACACCGACGACCTCGGCCTCGACCGAGCCGGCATCCAACACGACAAGCACGGCTACATCACCGTAGACGATCAGCTCCGCACCAGCGTCCCCGGCATCTGGGCAATAGGAGACTGCAACGGACGCGGCGCCTTCACCCATACCGCCTACAACGACTATGAGATCGTCGCCGCCAACCTCCTCGACAACGACCCTCGCCGCGTCACCGACCGCATTCTCTGTTACGGGCTCTACACCGATCCACCGTTGGGCCGCGTCGGCCTCACCGAACACGCCGTCCGCAAATCCGGCAAGCCTGCTCTTATCGGCACCCGCCCCATGACCAAGGTCGGTCGCGCCGTCGAAAAGGGCGAAACCGAGGGCTTCATCAAAGTACTTGTCGACGCGCAGACAAAAGAAATCCTCGGCGCCTCCATTCTAGGAACCGGCGGCGACGAAGCCATCCACTGCATCCTTGACACGATGTACGCCCGCGCCCCCTACAGCAACATCCAGCGCGCCGTACACATCCACCCCACCGTCTCTGAACTCCTGCCAACCGTCTTCGGCGATCTCAAGCCCCTCACCTGAATCAGTTCAACGGCGCCGCATTATGTTGATCCAGCGTAAGCGAGTTCGGCCCTGCCTTAAGCTGCACCGGCTGACCCCATACAAGGTTCTGGTTGTTATACCGCGACGTGATCATCAAGTAGTAAGTTCCCGGTTGGACACCAGGAAAAGTCCCGCTGCCATTCGCGTCTGCCCGCACTGCAGACGCCGCATCCGCCTTGATAGCCTCCAGAATCTTCTGACAATCCGGGGTCCGGTTCCCGCAGGCCATGCCGAACGCCTTATAAGCCGACGTCCCCTGCGGTACAGCAACACCCGCCTTCGTCACGATTGTTGCGAAGCTGTCTCGCAGCAACGTGTACGGATGCCCCGCAAGAGGATTCGCCACCCCTGGCTGGGGTGGAAATCCTGACACGATCGACAACGTAGCGTTCCCCAACGTAGCGCCCGGAACGGAGAGTGTGCTTGGATTGCCTGTTCCCGTCCCTCCGGCGGACGCAACCATCGTCGCAGCCGTTCCGCCGCTCGAAGGAATCGCCTTCGCCGGACTAAGAACCGCAAGATTGCACGTCCGCTCCATCGGAGCGAACGTAAAGTCGTCGTTGTTGTCCTGACCGGTGACGATTCGTCCGTGCACCTGATAAGGACCCGAGCTGCCAGGGTCGAGCGAACCACCAGGCGCGAACGTGAGGTTGAGCGGATGATCGGGTGCATTGATCTTGACGACAGCCTTCGTTCCGTCAGCCTCAACCGTGTACGGATAGGCGCGCGCAGCATCAGGGCCGCAGCCGAGTATCGCGGACTCGGGAAAGAACTGAACGCTGAAGCCGCCGGCGTCAGCATAGATCCCGTTCATCCGGATGCCCGGCGGCGTTGGCGGACCTTTATCTCCACCGAACATGCTCTTCAGGAGATCCGTCTGCATGGTCTGGATGCCGACGCTGGCGCCCTTGGTGGAGAGGTTGATGGCGGAGCAGGTGGCGCGTTTGGGGGCGAAGTTGGTGTAGCCGGGTGTGGATGTGCCGGGGACGTAGGTGCTGTTGGTGTGGGTGACGGCGGCGTCGTATTGGCCGTTGCCCTGGTAGGTGAGCTGGGATGGGTTGTAATTGCCGGTCTGGCTCTGATTGACGGTTTCGTGGGTGGTGGTCTGGGAGGTTTCCGTGTGGCCTGGCGTGGAGCGACCAGCGGTGTAGCCGCCGGGGACTACGCCGTCGATGGTGACGGGGCCGAGCGGTCCGGTGATGGTGTTATCGGCATGGTAGGTAAGGACCAGAGGCCTGGGGGTGGTGTTGATTGTGAGGACGGCGCGGCCGTTTTTGAAGTCGATGGAGTAGGCTTCTTGATTGGGCGAGAGGAACGAGCAGTTGACGAGGACGCCGCCGTCGACGAAGTCGAGCCGCCAGCTACCAGGGCCGACGAAAACTCCGGCCATGGTGGGGCCGGATGTGGGTCCATCTTTGATCAAGCCTGGAGCGACCTGAGATGCGACCGAGTTGATCATCTGGCTAAACCCGCCCAGCAGCGAGTTCCCCATACACGTGGCCGGAAGCCGTCCGGAACTGACGCAGCGGCGCATCGCGCGTTCATCCGCGTTCTTGGGCGGAGCGATCTGCTGTTGCAATCCGCCTCCTTGAGCCTGCGGCCTGGCGGTCGCTTGGCTGTTTGCCGGAGGATTAGCCTTCGCGACGTTGGCGTCATAAAGCTCCTGCTGCTTTTTCTTGAACGCCGCCGCTGCTGCGAGTTCCTTCGCAGAGGGCTGCGTGCACGTCGGGAAGAGCTTCTTCAATGCGCCCCGGGTCATGTACGTGTACTGCATCAGGCCGTTCGCCAGAATGTGGTCCGGATGCCCGACCATGCAGTTCGCGTTGTCGGAGGTATCGCGGATGTTGCAGTTCTCGATGAACATGCGTTCGCCGTTGCACACATAGGTGACGCCCAGCGTCAGATCCTGTGCCGCGGCAAAGGTAGACGCAACGAAACCAAGCATTGCGGCGATGCTCAGTTTCAGTAAGAGGCGGATGTTGTCATCACGGCAGGTTGAACGATATAAGCGCATCTCGAAACCCCCATTTTTGAAGTGCGGGCGGCGCCTTGATGGCCCTCAGAGGAGTCGCCGGATACCCGCGCGATCAGCACGGCTCCGTGTGTGTCTTGCTCTGGGAAGGGAGTTTGATGGTAAAACTCCCGGGCGTCAAAGTGCAAGCGACCCGTCTGGACGGTACCGTTAGTTTGGAATGAATAACTGAAGTTTCCGAAAACGCGACTTTGGGGCACTTCGGAATTACTTCAGGTTTGCCCGTCAACCGGGACCAATCACCGCGAAAAATCTGATTATTTTCCGCGTGGACTATCATTTATGACTGTTTGCGGAGCATCATGGCTCCATACGTTCGACCGAACAGGATTGTGTAGGATCAATTGTCTCTGCCATGGCTCAGGTACCGACACCTACGGCTGAAAATCCTGCCCGACGGATTCTGCCTGTCACCGGGCACAAGTTCTTTTTGCTATTTCTGTTTCTGCTTTCAGACCTGGCTCTCTATCCTTACATGAGTAACACCGGCGCGCGTTATTACGTGTTCCGGACGGTCGCCGCCGCCGTCACGCTGATGAGCGTATACGCGGCGAGCTTCCGCAAACGTCTCATCTTTGTCGCTCTGATTCTTGCCGGTCCCGCATTCGTGGAGCATGCGATCGTTTTTCGCACCAGGCTGGTTCCTGCGTCGGTCTTTACCGTCGTTCTCAGCTTCGCATTCGACGTTTTCATTATTGTAGTTATCTTTCGCCGCGTTTTTGCACGCGAAGAGCCCAACGCGGAAACGATCTTCGGCGCGGTATGCATTTATCTTCTTATTGGATTTTCCTTCGCACGCCTCTATGCCATCATTGCCATCATCCGGCCTCATGCCTTTTATCTTGATCCGGCGATCAATCAGCATGCTGTTCCTGTGGGTTTCGATTTTATTTTTTTTAGCTTTGGAAGCATGACGACGGCTGGCGCGACTGGCATTGCGGCCGCTTTGCCGCAGGTCCGCTCGCTGTCCATGATCGAATCCATTCTGGCAGTGTTGTATCTTACGGTGATGATTTCAAGGTTGATGGGTGCCTACCGGCCAAACCGACACGGCTCCCTGGAATCCTAAAAAAAATTGATCGACGAACCCTCAAAAACCCCAGCATTTTCGCTTGTCAAGCCCCAAAACGACCTAACTCCTTACGAGACAGGCACATCCGCGTGGCATGTTAGTTAGCTCCAATCTGCTATTCTTAAAAGAGATAGAAAAAAGCCCCGGACCCCGGGGCTTTTTCCGTTGAGAAAGTTAAAAAGGGGAGCTAACTCGTTTATCTGGAATAATTTGGACGCAACTCAGTTAGAATGAATATTTTACAAACAGCAGCGGCCAGTAAACTGTTGATGATAAACGATTTATGCGCGGCTAATAGGGGGGGGGTACCCCCCTAAGGAAAAGGAAAGATGCCAGCGCGGGAAGGACATGACAACAGGCCAAAAAACCCTCTCCGAAGAGAGGGTTTTTTCAGTACAGCATGATCGAACTAGGAGGTAGCCTTACGCGGCTTCTGCACCAAGAGGTTCGGAGCCACGATATTCCCGTTCGCATCCGGCAGCTTCGGCGCAATCGGCGTCGTGACATCCTGGTACGAACCATTCGCCTGTTTGGTGATCAGATGTACCGCGTTGTCACCCGAAGTCCCGGCGAAGAACGTGTTGTCGTCGGCGCTCACCACTCCGGCAACTGGCGCAATCGGCGTCCCCAGTGCCGTCGACAGCGGAATGCTCGCCAGCGTCCCCGGCCCACTGGCTTGCGGCACATAAGTCGGCACCACACCACCGGTACCCGTATACGTCACAAATGCAATCTGCGAGTTCGAGGTCGGAAAGACGCCCGTAATCGCCGTCGCCGTAACCCCTGGCAGAGCACCGCTGAACACCGGAGTCGTCGTAAAGGTCTGCGGAGTCAAATCCGCCAGAGGACAGGCGCCGATTGGCAGACCGTTGGGAATGGCCAGATCCGTGAAAGTCGTCGTCGTCGCCCCTAGAACGTGCAGGCCGTCATTGGTTGTCGCAATCAGGCTCGTCGCTGGCGCAATCACCCCGGCATCGGGATAGAAGACGTTGGTCGTCGTCGACGAAGTCGTCGCCTGTCCACCTGTCGTCGTGGTTGTCGTCACCGGACAGTAGGAGCGCGCCGTCGTCGGATTGCCGCTGAAGAACGCTCCGACATTCGGAACTCCCACAGCCACGTCCGTCGTCGCCTGCGAAGACGTCGTGGAGTACCATCCCGTGAACTGCGAGTGCACCAGCAACTGGTTATTCGGAGTGATCACGCCCGTCGAAGCGTTGTAATCACCTAGCGTGATGTACACCGTCTGGCTGTCGGGCGAAAACGCCGCATGGGTCGCAACGCCGCCAAACTGCGTCTGAATGCCGCCGCTGCCGCCCCCGTTGTACAGATACACGAACTGCCGTATCGGATCGGTGATCACTACGGTCGTGCCGTCAGGCGACACCGCAAGCACCGTACCGGTCACCGAAGGATCCTGATTCGTAACGCCGTTTGTCAGAGCACTGAACGTCATGATCTCAAACGAGCTGCCCATGTAGATCGTGCTGCCGTCGTTGCTGATGACCATCGAGTTCGGCTGGTAAGGCAACCGAACGGGAGATCCAAGCTGGCTCTGCGTGAAGTCCACAGGTACAACGTACAGCGAGTTCGTGCTCCCCATATATAGATTCGTGCTGTTTACGCCCGGTGCCGTGATGGTGACCGGGTTGGAGGTCACCGGCTTTCCGTTGCCGAACAGGCCAATCTGGTTGAACGGAGAAGGATTGCAGCTTGGCGGTTGGCAGGCTGCCGTAATCGCGGCCGAGCCTGGAAAGGTCGGGGTCACAGTTCCCGCCGCCAACGCCGGAATCGTCGTCGGGGTCGTCGACTCAAATTCAAGACTGAGTCCGGTCAAAATCGTTCCATTCTTGTCCGTTGCCACCGAGGTGATCGGCTGTACATTGTTCGGATTAACGCTGATGCTTGGAGTACAGGCAGTTCCGTTGGGAAGGCACAACGAGATATTAGTCGGTGGACACGTCGAAAAGAATCCTGCCGAGCTTCCCGCATTCGAAATATTCGCGGTGATCACCGTAGATCCCGGTTGCTGCGCCGTCGCCACGCCGTTCTGGTCGATTGTCACCACCGCCGGAGTCTGTGCGACGTAGGAAAGATGACCGACCTTGCAGCTGATATTGTTGGCCAGCGTTGTCGATGCGTTCTGATAAACGCGAGCAGCCAGTTGTCCCGTCGTTCCTTGCGATTGGCAGCTATTCGTGGACGCAAAAGCTGCCGCTGTTGTCACCGGCACCGTGCAGCAGCCAGTTCCCGGATCGACCGTGCAGCTCGTCGTCTGTGTCGTAAACGCCGCAGGACTGCAGTTGGTCGCCGGATCGTTGATACAGTCGGTCGACAACGGCCCCAGCACCACGCTCGTCACCACAGGATGCACATAGATCGGCAGGGGATTGCTGCTCGCTCCATCGCCGCTCGCTATGACATATACCGTTCCACTCTTATTGGTCGGCATGCAAGTGGTGAAGTCCGGGATGCCGCCGCCTGTATTCCTGTTCCAGGTACCCGCACACAGTCGCCCATTCGTCGGCTCCACGTCGGCAATGGTCATATCCGGAACTCCGTTGGCAAGGAATGTTCCGTAGGTGTACTTCGTCACCGACTCGGTTGTTCCCTTGCAGTCCGTCGCGACGGGAGAACCCACCTGGCCTATCTGGGCAAAGTTCAGCGAGATGCCGAATATCTGCGGGCTCAGTGTAATGGTCGTCACTTGACCCACAGGTACACCCGAGTCGGCGCCGCTGCAGAAGATCGTTGGGGCTTTCTTTGAACAGCCCGAAATCGAGACGCCAAAAGGGACCGTGAAAAGTAACAGAATTGCTAAAGTGACAAACCGACGCATTGAACCTCCCCGTCCAACCGGAACTCAAGCTGAACGGTTACACCGCAACTGCTGAATAGCCGAAACACCAGTGTAAAAGCTGCGCACACCGGAAGCAAATCGCTCGGACCTTCTTTGGACGATACAGCGAACATTTCGCATCCTGTCAGAACAGCTTTCCGTTGCCCAACATCCCTCCGCTAGAGGATGGATCACTCTACTTTTGCCGGCATCTCCGTCTCGAACCAGTTCAGCGCTCGCTCCAGAACATCTCTTCGGTGTTCTGGGGCACGGAACGCATGTCCTTCGTTGGGATAGATCACCAACTGGGTCTTCACGCCTTCGGCACGCAGTGCATGCCAGAACTCGAAGCTCTGCGGAGCAGGGCACTCGCCATCGCGATCTCCCACTACCACCAGCGTCGGTGTCTTCACATGCTTGATGTACTCGATCGCCGAACTCTTCGCATATACCGCCGCATCGTCGTACACTGTTTTGCCAAAGAACGGTACCATCCATTGGTCGATGGAGTTTTCTCCATAGTAGCTCTGCCAGTCGCTGATGCCTGCGCCAGCAACCGCGGCCTTGAACCGCGTTGTCTGCGTCACGCCGAACATCGTGATGAACCCGCCATAGCTCCAGCCAGTTAACCCTTCGCGCTCCTTATCGATGGGGAAGCGCTTCTCCAGCACATCCATTCCAGCCAGAATGTCCCGCAGGTCGCCGTACCCAAAGTCCTTGATATTGGCCTGCGTAAACTTCTCTCCCTGTCCGTAGCTCCCCCGCGGATTCGGCATAAATACAAAGTATCCAAGCGCAGAAAAAGGCACTCCGCCATATCCCACACCTGGCCAGCGCGGCGTCACCGCAGACGAAGGTCCGCCATGCACACTCACCAGCAGCGGATACTTCTTCGCCGGGTCATAGTTTGCCGGATACAGCAGCCATCCTTGTACTTTGAACCCGTCGTTGGTCCACTCAATATTTTCCGTCTTTCCCCACGCAGGCTTTATCCCATCGTTCAGGTGCGTAATTTGCTTCATCGCGTCAAGCGGCCCAGCCCAAACCTCAGGAGCCTTCTCGAAAGAGCTACGAATCAACGCAAGGGCGTGCTCATTCGAGACTGAAACACTCATCGTTAGTCCGCCTGCTCCAACCGTCTCTGGAAACGTCGCGTCGACCTGAGGCAAATCCTTGCCTGTACTCAAATCGAGTGCGGTGAGATGGCTGTTTCCAGCCACATGTTCTGCGATGCCGATTACCTGTGGACTAATCCAGCCGATAAACGCGACCGAAGCGGCTCGACCTGGTGTCACATCTTTCGGCTCGCCTCCTACCGCCGGAATCAGATAGATATCTCCACCCGTAGAACCCTGGTCGCTCATCAGCCCACCGATAAAAGCTATCTGGCCTCCATCGGGCGACCAGAGCGGCACCGCAATCTGCAATCCATGTAGCGATCCCGAAACCTTCGTTGTATCCAGAATCGATTTTGGTTGTCCGCCGGCAATGTCCTCCGTGTAAAGTTGCGCTACCCACCAGTTGTTTTCTCCAGGAGGGTTCGCCGCCACAAACACGAGATGCTTCGAATCCGGCGACCACCCGAACTCATAAACATGTTTTGTCGCAGGAGTCACTTGCGAGAACAAACCGCTTGCCACGTCCACCACTCCCACTCGCTGAATCTCCACCCCATCCTCACCAATCACGCCGCTCCACGGCTTCATCGCCGCCAGCGCACCCGCACTACGTGTAGCATTCTCGACAAACAGGAACCCTATGGCCTTTCCATCCGGCGACCAAGTCAGCGAGTCCATCTCTCCGGTCAAATGCGTTAACTGCTTCGCTTCGCTCGTCTTCTTCGACCAGACAAACACTTGGTCCTGTCCTGGCTTATCCGCATTCGCAGTGCAATCGGACACAAACGCCAGCCACTCCCCGTCAGGCGACCACTTTGGCTCCGAACTTCCGCAACTTGTCGCGCTCGACCCCGTTCCAATGATCCTTTCCCTAGTCGGGTCCGGATTCGCCACATCCGTCAGATGAATTTGCGACCCCTCGCGCGTTCGGACGGCCCACGCCACCGTCGATCCGTCTGCAGAAATCGCTGCCGAACTCGGCGTTTTCGTCTTGCCCAAAGTCTCGATCAGCGCCCCAATCCGTGCGTCTCTGGGGGTTGCAGTTGCAGCGGCGGTCTGAGCCTGACCTCCCAAGGCGGTTCCCAAGGTCAATACAGCAGTGGAGGCAAACAGAGCAAACGTTAGAGAGCGCATACGAACATCGGCAAAAGTCATGCGAAAAGCCTAGCATGGCTGGTCCACGGCACCATCGATTGCAACTCTGGCAATGCAATTCGGTGTGCTGGCAGAAAAATCCCGCAAAAAGTTGACTCATGGAGTGTAGGTTGCTATTGTTAGAGGGTTCCGCGAATATCCGGGCCGCGTTGTAGGGGAGACCCAACACACGGCAAGGGTGGAGAAAAGCCCGCGCAGACCGATCGTCCTGCCTTGTCTCAAGACAGGGAGGCCTTGTTTGCGTTAGACTGGATACAAGAGATTCACCGCAGAACATTCCTGATCGTTGATTCAATCAAAGATCAGAATGTGGTAAGACTGCGGCCCATCGCAATCGTGCCTGCGACACCCTCCACCTTGGATGGGCTATGCGGGCCGGGACAGCGAAACGGAGTCGGCTCATCCTTGAAAGTTGGGGAAAGACGCTCGACCACCGTCGACTGTTTACGTCTGGCTTGTTGTACCGCTTCACAGACGCAACAGCAGGGAAGATCTTCGCCCCATCTTTCGGGAAGTGAGACGCTTCAGCGTTCTCAATTTTTTGCGCGTGTACGGCAAAAAGCGAAGCCCGCGCCCTTCTGTGCGCCTGACATGAGATTTGTTGTAAGGTTTCGCGCGCATTTACTAAGGAGTTCCAGTGCCTACGTTCCATCAGCTCGTCAAGCAGGGCCGCACGCCCACCCGCTATAAGACCGCCAGCCCTGCACTTCAGGGTTCGCCCCAGCGCCGCGGCGTTTGCACCCGCGTCTACACCCAGACCCCCAAGAAGCCGAACTCGGCTCTCCGCAAGGTTGCACGTGTTCGCCTCACCAACGGGATCGAGGTCACGACGTACATCCCGGGCATCGGCCATAACCTGCAGGAGCACTCGATTGTGCTCATCCGTGGCGGCCGTGTGAAGGATCTACCAGGTGTTCGTTACCACGTTGTTCGCGGCACGCTCGACTCGGTCGGCGTCGCCAACCGCAAACAAAGTCGCTCCAAGTACGGCGCAAAGCGTCCAAAGGCGGCAGCAAAGTAGTCTGTCGTTTCTTAGATCAACGCGGTTCGCCGCATAAATTCAGGTTCAGGGCTTGAGAGTTCGACGGTCCTGAAGGAAGACGAGAAGAGAAAGCAATGCCAAGAAAAGGCTACATCGCGAAGCGTGAAGTTGCTCCAGACCCGGTCTATAACTCCACGCTGGTCACGAAGTTCGTTAACTCCATGATGTGGGGCGGCAAGAAGTCGACCGCTCAGGGTATCTTCTACACCGCTATGACCAATCTTGAGCAGAAGGGTGGCGACGAAGCCCTCAAGCTCTTCAAGAAGGCGATCGAGAACTGCAAGCCGCTTCTCGAGGTCAAGTCCCGCCGCGTTGGCGGAGCGAACTACCAGGTTCCCATTGAAGTTCTTCCCGAGCGTCGTACCTCGCTCGCCATCCGCTGGCTCGTGACCTACGGCCGCGCTCGTGGCGAGAAGGGCATGGTCGAGAAGTTGACCGCCGAGCTACTCGATGCGGCCAACGGCCGTGGCGCCGCGATGAAGAAGAAGGAAGACGTTCACCGTATGGCCGAGGCCAACAAGGCTTTCGCGCACTACCGCTGGTAAAGCTCAGCGTCCTGAGATTTTAGGTTCACCGTAGTTTTTACCGCGAGCGGATGCTCGCAGATGAGAGATAGACCGTGGCACGCACTACACCTCTGAATCGTTGCCGGAACATCGGAATCATGGCGCACATCGACGCCGGCAAGACGACGACGACCGAGCGCATCCTCTTCTATACGGGCATCACGCACCGTATCGGCGAGGTGCATGAGGGCACTGCGACCATGGACTGGATGGAGCAGGAGCAGGAGCGCGGCATTACGATCACCTCCGCCGCTACGACTTGCACCTGGAAGAACATCCGCATCAACATCATCGACACCCCCGGTCACGTCGACTTTACCGCTGAGGTCGAGCGTTCGCTCCGCGTCCTCGACGGCGCAGTCGCCTGCTTCGACGCAGTAGCCGGCGTACAACCTCAGTCCGAGACCGTCTGGCGCCAGGCCGACAAGTACAAGGTTCCCCGGATCTGCTTCATCAACAAGATGGACAAGGCCGGTGCAGACGCCGTCTACGCAACCTCGACCATCGTCGACCGTCTCGGCGCGCGCGCTGTTCCCATCAATATTCAGATTGGTGCCGAGTCCAAGTTTGCCGGTGTCGTCGATCTGGTCACCATGAAGGCGATCTATTGGCACGACGAGACGATGGGTGCCGAGTATTCCGTCGAGGAGATTCCCGCCGACTTGCTCGATACGGCCAAGGAAGCTCGTCACGCGCTGATCGAAGCCGTTGCCGACTCCGACGATGAAATCCTTCACCTCTTCCTCGAAGGCCAGGAGCCGACCGAAGCACAGCTCAAGGCCGGTATCCGCAAAGCCACCATCGCGATGAACATCTTCCCGGTGCTCTGCGGTTCATCCTTCAAGAACAAAGGCGTTCAGACGCTACTCGATGCCGTGGTCGATTATCTGCCCAGCCCGCTCGATATTCCCCCCATGATTGGCTCCAACCCGGAGAACATGGAAGAGAAGATCGTCCGCAAGGCAGACGACAACGAGCCGTTCTCTGCTCTCGGATTCAAGATCATGACCGATCCGTTCGTCGGCCAGCTCATCTTCATCCGCGTCTACTCGGGCCAACTCAAGACCGGCGACTCGGTCCTGAACCCCCGCACAGGCAAGACTGAGCGTATCGGTCGCCTGCTCAAGATGCACGCCAACAAGCGCGAAGAGATCACAGAGATCCTCGCTGGCGATATCTGTGCCGCAGTCGGCCTCAAGAACCTCGTCACCGGCGACACGATCTGCACCGACAAGGCGCCGATTGTCCTCGAATCCATCGACTTTCCTAAGCCCGTTATCGCGGTCGCAGTTGAGCCGAAGACCAAGGCCGACCAGGAGAAGATGGGCATGGCGTTGGCCAAACTCGCGCAGGAGGATCCAACCTTCCGCGTCCACACCGACCCCGACTCCGGCCAAACCATCATCTCCGGTATGGGCGAACTGCACCTCGAGATTATTGTCGATCGCATGATGCGCGAGTACAAGGTCGAGGCGAACGTCGGCAAGCCGCAGGTCGCGTACCGCGAGACTATCCGCTCGAACTCCGAGGCCGAAGGCAAATACATTCGTCAGACCGGTGGCTCGGGCAACTACGGACACGCGAAGATCCGCATCAGCCCGAACGAGCCTGGCAAGGGCTACGAGTTCACCAACGACACCAAGGGCGGCTCGATTCCCAAGGAATATATCAAGCCGATCGATCAGGGCATTCAGGACGCCATGCAGCGCGGCGTTCTTGCTGGCTACGAGATGGTTGACATCAAAGTCTCGCTCTACGACGGCAGCTACCACGACGTCGACTCCAACGAAATGGCATTCAAAATCGCCGGTTCGATGGCGTTCAAGGAAGCTGCCAAGAAGGCCAAGCCGGTTCTACTTGAACCGGTCATGGCGGTCGAGGTCACAGTTCCCGAAGAGTACATGGGCACGATCATCGGTGACCTTAACTCACGCCGGGGAAGAATCGAAGGCATGGAGATGGTCGGCACCACGCAGGCCATCCGGGCCACGGTTCCGCTTAGCACTATGTTCGGTTACGCGACCCATATGCGGTCGTCTACGCAGGGTCGCGCTAACTATTCCATGCAGTTCAAGCAGTACGAAGAGGCACCCCGCTCGGTCTCGGAAGAGATTATTGCCAAGGTGCAGGGTAAAGACGGTAAGGACACAAAGTAGTTTGGTGCCGCAAGGCGAAACAGATTTGAGTTAGAAGTTCAAGTTACTGAAACACGGAGAAAGTCATGGGCAAGGAAAAGTTTGACCGGTCAAAGCCGCACGTAAACATCGGGACGATCGGGCACATCGATCATGGCAAGACGACGCTGACGGCGGCGATCACGAAGGTGCTGTCGAAGCATAACCCGAAGAACACGTTCCGTTCGTTCGACACGATCGACAACGCGCCGGAAGAGCGTGAGCGCGGTATTACGATTGCGACCTCGCACGTCGAGTACGAGACCAAGAACCGGCACTACGCGCACGTCGACTGCCCAGGCCACGCCGACTACATCAAGAACATGATCACCGGCGCGGCGCAGATGGACGGTGCGATCCTGGTAGTCGCGGCCACCGACGGCCCGATGCCCCAGACCAAGGAGCACGTGCTGCTGGCGCGTCAGGTTGGCGTGCCGTACATCGTGGTGTTCCTGAACAAGTGCGATGCGGTTGAAGACGAAGAGCTGATCGAGCTGGTCGAGATGGAAGTTCGCGAGCTGCTGTCGAAGTACGACTACCCCGGCGACGACACCCCGATCATCCGCGGCTCTGCCCTGGGCGCGCTGAACGGCGAAACCCAGTGGGAGGCCAAGATCGATGAGCTGATGGAAGCTGTCGACAAGTACGTTCCGCAGCCGGAGCGCGCGGTCGACCAGCCGTTCCTGATGCCGATCGAAGACATCTTCTCGATCTCGGGTCGTGGCACGGTAGTTACGGGCCGTATCGAGCGCGGCAAGGTAAAGGTTGGCGAAGAGTCCGAGATCGTCGGCTTCCGCGAGACGCGCAAGACGGTTGTGACCGGAGTGGAGATGTTCAAGAAGCAGTTGGATGAAGGTCTGGCAGGCGATAACGCTGGTCTTCTTCTGCGCGGTATTGCGAAGGAAGACGTGGAGCGCGGCATGGTGCTGGCCAAGCCTGGTTCGATCACGCCGCACACCGACTTCAAGGGCGAGGTTTACGTGCTGTCGAAGGAAGAGGGTGGCCGTCACACGCCGTTCTTCAACGGCTACCGTCCGCAGTTCTACTTCCGCACGACCGACGTGACTGGTTCGGCGAAGCTTCCTGCGGGCACGGAGATGTGCATGCCCGGCGACAACATTCAGCTGGAGATCACGCTGCACACCCCGGTTGCGATGGAAAAGGGTCTGCGCTTCGCCATCCGCGAAGGTGGACGCACTGTCGGAGCAGGAACCATCTCCGAGATCATCAAGTAAAGAAACAGCTTCACAAACAAGTCTTTCGTTTTGGTTGTTCAAGAGTAACGAGGGCTGCCGGCCCATTGAAGAAGTGAGAAGGAAATGACCGGCAGCTACTCCAACAGTTCTTTGAAGCAAGAAAGAGAAAACAATGGCTGGACAGAGAATCAGAATTCGGTTGAAGGCATATGACTATCGCGTCCTCGACACCTCCACCGGCGAAATCGTCGAGACGGCCAAGCGCACCGGGGCCCAGGTCGCGGGTCCCATTCCGCTGCCGACGATGAAGAACAAGTACTGCGTCCTTCGCTCACCCCACGTCGACAAGAAGTCACGCGAGGCCTTCGAGATTCGCACCCACAAGCGTCTCATCGACATCCTCGAGCCCACCCAGCAGACAGTAGATGCGCTCATGAAGCTCGATCTCCCCGCAGGCGTCGACGTAGAGATCAAGACGGTTCAGAAATAAAGAATCTCTCGACAGAGCGTTTTAGTTTTTTGGTTTTTAGATGTGCAACCCGGCAGTGCTGAGCCATTCAGCCAGCATGATGAGGAAAGGAAGCTCCAATGTCAGTAGTCGGAATTCTCGGAAAAAAGATCGGCATGACCCAGCTCTTCGATGACCGCGGCGACATTCACCCGGTCACCGTGCTCAAGGCTGGCCCATGCGTCATTACCCAGCTCAAGACGCTTGCAAAGGACGGCTATGATGCCGCCCAGATCGGCTACGTCGACTTCGTCAAGGCCTCTAAGGTCAACAAGGCCATGACCGGCCACTTCGCCAAGTCGAACGTACCGCCCGTCCGCATGATCAAGGAAGTTGCCCTCGAAGCCGTCAAGACAGCTGAAGGCGAAGAGAAGGTCGACGTCAAGGCCGGCGACCGCATTTTGGTCGATATATTCAACGACGAAAAGTTTGTCGACGTGATTGGAACCTCGAAGGGTCGCGGCTTTGCTGGCGTCATTCGCCGTCACGGCTTCGGCGGCGGTCCCAAGTCGCACGGTCACATGTTCCAGGTGCAAGGTTCGATTGGCGCCTCGTCCTTTCCGTCTCGCGTCTTCCCTGGCCAGCGTATGCCTGGCCACATGGGCCACGAGCAGGTCACGGTCCGCAATCTTCGGATCCGCGGCATTGACCTGGAGGACAACCTCCTCATGGTTGAGGGCGCAGTTCCAGGCCCTCGCGATGGTTTTGTCCTTATCTCGAAGGCCAAGGCGCCCCCGCGTGAGCGTCGTGGATTTGCTGGCGCTGGCACCCTTGATCCGTTGAAAGCTTCGAAGAAGGCTGCGCCGAAGAAGAAGTAAAGAAGATTCAAACAGAAAGCTCTTTGTTTCATGCTTTCTATACAAAGTTTTTGCTCGCCGCATCGATGGCGAGCGCAAAGAGAGAAGAACGATGGCAAACATCAACGTAGTAAATCTCGCTGGAAAGAAAGTCGGCGACTTCGAACTCGCCGACGAGGTCTTCGCGGGCGAGATCAACGACGGCCTGCTCTGGGAGTCGGTCAAGCACTATCGCGCCGCCCTCCGTCAGGGAACCGCCTCTACCAAGAGCCGCAACCAGGTCTCGGGTGCCGGCAAGAAGCTCTGGAAGCAAAAGGGAACCGGTCGCGCACGTGTCGGCTCCATCCGCACTCCGCTCTGGCGCGGAGGCGGAACGGTTCACGGGCCGAAGCCCCGCAGTTACGAGTACGCCTTCCCGCAGAAGAAGCTGATGGGCGCTCTCCGCTCCGCGATAGCCGCAAAGATTGCAGACGGCAAGTTCACCATCGTCGACTCCTTTGAGGTTGCCGAGGCTAAGACCAAGCTCTTCCGCACTGCGCTCAACAAGCTCGAAGCCGGTAAGACGACCCTCTTGGTCGAGAGCAGCCGCAAGCTCGACGAGAAGCTCTATCTCGGTTCGCGCAATCTGGCCGGTGTCGAACTTGTCCTCAGCTCCGAGGTTCACCCCTACGACCTGCTCCGTTACGAGCACGCCGTTTTCTCGAGGGATGCCATCGAGGCCCTGCAGGAGACGCTCAAGAAGTTTGTATCGAAGCGCAGCAAAGCCGCCGCGCAGAAGGAGGTTGCGTAATGCCAACCCTCTATACCGTCATTCGTCGCCCCCTCATTACCGAGAAGGGCATGACCATCAAGGAGACGCAGAACACGCTGGTGTTCGAGGTCGCCGTGAAGGCCACCAAGACCGAAGTCAAGCAAGCTGTTGAGGCTCTTTTCAAGGTCAAAGTTACTGGTGTTCGCACCGCGACCGTCGAGGGCAAGGAACGTCGCCGTGGCAAGTTCGCCGGCTACCGTCCTGACTGGAAGAAGGCTTACGTTCGCCTCAAAGATGGCCAGAAGATGCCAGAATACCTCAACAGTCTCTAGGTGCGAGATCTTTCGCAAGCAACAGAATTCAGGAACCGAAGCGCTGCTGAGCAATCGGCCGCGCAGGCAAGGGAATAAAGACGATGCCGATCAAATCATTTCGACCGATTACCCCATCACTCCGTTTTGCGACGAAGCTCGTCACCGACGACATCACGACGGACAAGCCGCACAAGCCGTTGCTCGGAGTCAAGCAGCGCACCGGTGGCCGCAACAACGCGGGCGGCCTCACCATGCGCCACCACGGAGGCGGTCACAAGCAGAAGCTGCGCCTCATCGACTTCAAGCGTGACAAATACGGCATCCCGGGCACCGTTGCAACGGTAGAGTATGACCCGAACCGCAGCTCCCGCATCGCGCTGATCCACTACGCGGACGGCGAGAAGCGCTACATCATCCAGCCCATCGGGCTCACCGTCGGTCAGTCGATCATGAGTGGTCCAGACGCCGATATTCTCGTCGGCAACGCTCTGCCGCTCAAGAATATTCCGTCCGGTACGACGGTCCACAACATCGAGCTTCGTCCCGGCAAAGGCGCACAGATGGCCCGTTCCGCCGGAGCCCAGGTTCAGCTCATCGCCAAAGAAGGCGACTACGCTCTCCTCAAGCTGCCTTCCGGCGAAACCCGCAAGGTCCTCGTTGAATGCATGGCGACGATCGGCCAGGTCGGCAATACCGACCACGAGAACGTCACTGTCGGCAAGGCCGGACGCAACCGCTGGAAAGGGATTCGTCCCTCAAACCGCGGCGTTTCGATGAACCCCGTCGACCACCCCCACGGTGGTGGTGAAGGTAAGACCTCGGGCGGTCGTCATCCTGTCACACCCTGGGGCCAACCGACTCGCGGTTACAAGACTCGCAACAACAAGCGGACGGACGTCTTCATCGTCAAGCGTCGTAGCAAGTAAAGCAATGGCACAGCAAAAAAGTTTGTAATCGTAGCGCCGCAGCAAAGAGAAACACCAAGTCTCGCACGTAAGAGATTCGTCGTATCCAGCATCGCAACAAAGAAAGTCGGAGCTCAACACAATGTCACGTTCAGCGAAAAAAGGTCCCTTCATCGACGATCATCTCATGAAGAAGATTGAGGGGATGAACCAGATCAACGATAAGAAAGTTCTGCGCACCTGGTCCCGCCGGTCCACCATTCACCCGGACTTCGTCGGCCACACCATCGCCGTTCACAATGGCCGCAAGTTCATCCCGGTCTACGTGACAGAGAACATGGTTGGTCACAAGCTCGGCGAGTTCTCGGCTACCCGCACCTTCAAGGGCCACTCCGCACGCGCTGCTGAGACCACCGCGAAGCCTAAATAAACTGGGCCGATCGCTTGCAGTTACGCATCACCGTTAGCCCGCTGCGAGGGGCAACGAAGCAGAAGTTTTGAAGGACGAAGATCATGGCTAAGGCAGTAGAAAAAATCCGAGAATTCCGTGCAGAGGCGAAGTTCCAGCGGACGAGTCCGCAGAAGGCGAAGCTGGTTCTGGATCTCATCAAGGGCCTCCGCGTCGAGCAAGCGCTCAATACCGTTCACTTCAGCACCAAGCGCATGGCGCCGGTCGTTGAAAAGGTCCTGCGTTCGGCGATCCAGAACGCGACCTACGTCTCGCAGGAGCAGGGTCTCGATGTCGACGTCGACAACCTCTACGTTCGCACCGCGATCGCGAACGAGGGTCCTCGCATGAAACGCATCCGCCCTGCACCAATGGGCCGTGCCTTCCGCTACCAGCGCAGGCTCGCACACATCATCGTCACCGTTGCTGAGAAGAAGCCGGTGACTGCAATCAGCGCCGCAGCCGAGCCGACCCCAGCGCCGGCTGCGAAAAAGACCACCAGGAAGACAGTCACCAAGACCGCGGCAAAGCCCGCAGCCAAGAAGGCCGCCGCAAAGAAGACAGCCGTCAAGAAGCCCGCAGCGAAGAAGGCCGCGAAGTAAGCAGTTTCTTGTAAACTTAAAGTTTTGCACTACCGCCCACCGGCTCAACCGGAGAGGGCACAGAGTAAAGGGAAGCTATGGGACAGAAAGTCCATCCGTATGGGTTGCGCCTCGGTATCAACAAGCCGTGGAAGTCGCGCTGGTTTGTCGAGCGCGGCTATGACAAACTGCTGGTCGAAGACGTCAAGCTCAAGGCTGAGCTGCGCGAGAAGCTGAAGGCCGCCGGCGTCAGCTCGGTCGAGGTCGAGCGCCCCGGCAACAAGTTGCGCCTGATCATCCGCACCGCGCGCCCAGGCATCATCATCGGTCGCAAAGGTGCCGAAATCGACAAGCTGAAGGCCGACATTCAAAAGCGCACCAGTCGCGAGGTTTTCATTGACATCCTCGAAGTCAACAAACCCGAGCTCGACGCTCAGCTGGTTGCCGAAAACATCGCGCTGCAGCTCGAGAAGCGTGTCAGCTTCCGTCGCGCCATGCGCAAATCGGTCGACTCCGCTCTGCGCTTCGGCTGCAAGGGGATCAAGGTCCGCGTCTCCGGCCGTCTCAACGGAAACGAGATCGCTCGTTCTGAGTGGTATCTCCAGGGCCGTCTACCGCTGCACACGCTGCGTGCCGACATCGACTACGGTTTTGCCGAGGCTCACACCACCTACGGCATCATCGGCGTCAAGACCTGGGTCTACCGTGGCGATATCTACGAGCAGAAGAAGCGTCGCGACCAGGGTGTTACGACTGGCGCATTCGCGTCCTAGAGTTTTTCCCGGCATTGCCGGAGTTTCCGGGGATAGCATCCCCGAAAGAGTGAAGAGGGTTTCGTTATGTTGATGCCAAAGAAGGTCAAGTTTCGCAAGCAGCAGCGCGGTCGCATGTGCGGTAAGGCGTGGCGCGGCTCCGATCTCTCATTCGGTGACTTCGGCTTGAAGGTGATGGAGTGCGGTTACATCACTGACCGCCAGATCGAAGCCAGCCGTATCGCGATGACGCGTTTCATCAAGCGTGGCGGCAAGGTCTGGCTCCGTCTGTTTCCAGACAAGCCCATCACCAAGAAGCCTGCTGAAACCCGTATGGGTAAAGGTAAGGGAGCACCCGATCATTGGGTCTGCGTCGTCCGTCCCGGCCGCATCCTGTTCGAGATGGAAGGCGTCACCCCGGAGCTTGCCAAAGAGGCCATGCGCCTCGCGGCCCACAAGCTTCCCCTTAAGACCAGCTTCGTCCAGCGCCACGATGTCAAGGCGACGGTCGTTTCCAAGTAAGACCGGGCCAAATAGTTTTTAGCAGTCAAGGAAAAAGACAATGGAATTCGAAAAGATTCGCAACCTCAGTGATGAAGAGCTCAAGAGCGAGCAGGCCAAGGCCGGCGAGCAGCTCTTCCGCATCCGCTTCCAGAAGAGCCTCGGCAATGTCGAGGGCATCAAGAAGCTGCGGACCCTCAAGCTGGACGTCGCCCGCATCCAGACCGTCGAGCGGCAGCGCGCACTGGCTGCCGAGAAGGCCGCCAACCCCGTCGTCGCCAACGTTGCGCCGGCCAAGAGCACTCGCACCGCCCGCAAGAAAGCGAAGAAGGACTAATCATGGCAGAGACAACCAAGACCACCGCAGCCGCTGCTTCTTCACCGCAGACCCCCGAAGCCCAGACCTCACGCCGCAACGAGAAGGTCGGTCTCGTCGTCTCGACCAAGATGCAGAAGACCATCGTCGTCGAGATCGAGATGCGCAAGGCTCACCCCAAATACAAGCGCGTCATGAAATCGAACAAGAAATTCTACGCGCACGACGAGCAGAACTCCGCCCGCGTCGGCGACGTCGTCCGCATCCGCGAGGCGCGCCCCCTGTCCAAGCTCAAGCGCTGGTCGCTCGAGGAGATCGTTCGCCGCTCCTCCCTCGCGCTCGCCGACGACAAGAAGGACGCAGCAGCCGAAGCCAAGTAACTTCAAGCCTGGGGCATAAGCCCGGGCCGTATCAGCGCCGTAGATAGCCAGGAGAAGAACGATGTCAGTACAAATGAGAACAATCCTTGACGTGGCCGATAACTCCGGCGCACGCAAGCTGCAGGTGATCCTGCCCCTCGGTGGCGGTCTCGGTAAAAAGGCCGGCCTCGGCGATGTCGTAACCGCAGCCGTCAAAGAAGCCTCTCCCGATGGCACCGTCAAAAAGGGAAAGGTCGTTAAGGCAGTCATCGTCCGGACCCGAAAAGAGTATCGCCGTCGCGACGGCACCTATATCCGGTTCGACCAGAACGCCGCTGTGGTCATCAACGACGTCAATGAACCAGTCGGCACCCGCGTATTCGGCCCCGTCGCCCGCGAACTTCGCGAGAAGAAGTTTCTCAAGATCGTCTCGCTCGCACCCGAGGTCATCTAGTTTCACGCCTCCCGTTCGCGGGTTGCGCAATCACAAAGACCGGAGTCCGACTCCGTGGTAACACGATCGTCGAGGATGAGAGAGAGTTATGGCAGGCATCAAGATCAAACGTAATGACAAAGTGGAAGTGATCGCCGGCAAGGACAAGGGCAAGCAGGGCCGCGTCCTCCGTGTCATCGCAGAAAAGAATCGTGTCCTTGTCGAGGGCGTCATGATGGTCAAAAAGCACGTCAAGCCGAACCCCCAGCGCAACATCAAGGGCGGCATCGCCGAGCAGGAGTCCACCATCCACGTCTCGAACGTTATGCTGATCGACGCCGAGGGTAACAAGACCCGAGTTGGCTCCCGATTTGAAGGTGACACCAAGGTTCGTTTCTCGAAGGCAAACGGCAACACAATCCCCGAGAAGAAGAAGTAAAGAAAACTAAGGAAGTCCGTTTTGAAGTACCAGCAGTTCAATTCACTGTAGCAACGGTTCACCCCACGCATCGGTACACGGGTCAAAACCCAACCCGCAAACCGTGGAGAAAGAGAAGATAAATCATGGCAGCACGTTTGAAAGAAAAGTACGAAAAAGAGATCAAGCAGGCGCTGGGCAAAGAGCTCAACATCACCAACGCGATGGCGATTCCCAAGCTTGAGAAGATCGTCGTGAACATGGGTCTCGGCGAAGCCACCCAAAACGTCAAGATCATGGATCCGCTGGTTGCCGATCTCGCCGCCATCACCGGCCAGAAACCTGTGACCACCAAGGCCAAGAAGTCCATCGCCGCCTTCAAGGTGCGTGAGGGTATGCCCATCGGCGCCATGGTCACCTTGCGCGGCGACACCATGTACGAGTTCCTCGACCGCCTCATCTCCATTGCTCTTCCCCGCGTCCGCGACTTCCGCGGCGTCTCCTCGAAGAGCTTCGATGGCCGCGGCAACTACACCCTTGGCCTTCGCGATCAGTTGATCTTCGCTGAAATCGACTACGCTAAGGTCGACAAGCTCAAGGGCATGAACGTCACCATTGTCACCACGGCTAAGGACGACAACGGTGCCCGCGCTCTTCTGAAGGGCTTTGGAATGCCCTTCCGCGTCGGAGCATAAATAAAAAACCAGGTCTTTTGAACCACAGATAGAGAGCAAAAACATGGCAACTACAGCAAAACGCGTCAAAGACGCAAGGAAACCGAAGTTCAAGTCTCGCCAGCACAACCGCTGCCAGCTCTGCGGTCGTCCTCGCGCGTTCCTTCGCAAGTTCGGCGTATGCCGTCTCTGCTTCCGTTCACTCGCCCTCAAGGGAGAAATTCCGGGCGTCGTCAAGTCGAGCTGGTAGAATAAAAGAATCCGTGCGCGGGCTCCAGTCGCGTACTCACTCCAGAGACCTCATCAGGGCGTCAGCTTTTGGTGCAGAAGTCTGGGCGTATCACTCGAAACAAACATCCCTGCTGGTTCTCGTGAGAGACACTCGTGAGCGAACGGAGGATGAAGGAGAATGAATGAACCTCACTGATCCAGTAGCCGACTTCCTGACCCGCATCCGCAACTCCATCCGTGCCCGTCACCAGAAGCTCGACGTCCCCGCATCCAAGCTCAAGGCCGAGATCGCCCGCATCCTCAAGGAAGAGGGCTACATCGCGAACTACAAGCCCACCGAAGAAAATGGGCAGAAGGTTCTCCGTGTCTATCTCAAGTACGGCCCGAACAACGAAGCCGTCATCCGCGACCTGCAGCGCGTCTCTCGTCCCGGTTGCCGTGTCTACCTCGGCCGCGACGAGATCCGCCGCGTCCAGGGCGGTCTTGGCATCTCCATCATGACCACCCCCAAGGGCGTCATGACCGGTCGTCAGGCCCGGCGCGAAGGTGTCGGCGGCGAGATCCTCTGCGAAGTCTGGTAAAGAAAAATAAGTTAGATCTTTCGTAATTCGAGCCTTAAGATTCACCCGGCTGCAGTGGAACTTAGAGACCCTGAGCGACTCGCAAGCCACAAAAGGAATCATCATGTCACGTATTGGTAAGAAGCCGATCGCTCTTCCCGCCGGAGTCAAGTACACGGTCAGCGAGAACGGCAACACCGTCTTGGTCGAAGGCCCCAAGGGCAAGGTCACCGCCATGCTTCCGGGCGGCATCACCCTCGTCCAGAAAGACGGCAACTTGATCGCCGAGCGCAAAGACGAGAAACAGGCTGCCTTCCATGGCCTCGCCCGCGCCTTGGTCTTCAACGCCGTCACCGGTGTCACCACAGGCTGGACCAAGGACATCGACATCGTCGGCATCGGATACCGCGCCGAGATGAAGGGCAAGAACATGGTCGTTTTCACCCTCGGCTATTCTCACCCTATCGAGTTCCCCTTGCCCACCGGCATTCAGGTTGCGATCGATCCCAAGCAGACCCACCTGACCATCTCCGGCATCGACCGGCAGAAGGTAGGCCAGATCGCCGCCGACATGCGCTCGCTCCGCAAACCCGATCCATACAAGAACAAGGGCGTCCGCTATACCGGCGAAAAGTTGAAGAAGAAGGTCGGCAAGACGGGCGCGAAATAATTCGGTGAGGAGTGATTAGCGTTTTTCAGGCCAGCCACTCCTCGCTCAACGCAGTTCTAACATCCGAACGTCCTCAGCACTCTGGGTACGCCACTAGGAAGGAAAGCCACCATGATCAATCCCCGTAAACGCAACGTCATCCGCCAGCGCGTCCACACGCGCATCCGCGAGAAGATGTCCGGTACCGCCGAGCGACCACGCCTCAACGTCTACCGCTCGCTTAATCACATCTACACCCAGCTCGTCGACGACCTCAACGGAGTCACCATCGCCTCCGCATCCTCCATGGGCAAGAAGGGCGAAGAGAAACACTATGGTGGCAACGTCGCCGCCGCTGCCGAGGTTGGCAAGCTCATCGCTGAGCGCGCAAAAGAGAAGGGCATCAAGAAGGTGGTCTTTGATCGTGGCGGCTACCTCTACCACGGCCGGGTCAAGGCCCTCGCCGACGCGGCCCGCGAAGCCGGACTCGATTTCTAAGGTTCTCAAGGCGCGCCTCGAATGGCCGCCAGAAAGCTGGATAAGACATTATGGCAATGAAGAAAAAGATCGACGCGAACCGGCTCAACCTCAAGGACGAGGTCGTCTCCATCAATCGCGTCACCAAGGTCGTCAAGGGTGGTAAGAATATGTCCTTCGCTGCACTCGTCGTCATCGGTGACCCCGGGGAAGGCATCGTCGGCTACGGCTCCGGCAAGGCGAAAGAAGTTCCCCAAGCCATCCGCAAGGGGATCGAGTCCGCAAAGAAGAATCTGCACAAGGTGAACCTCACCGAGAGCACGATTCCTCATCAGGTCCTCGGCCATTACGGAGCCGGCCAGGTCATGCTCAAGCCAGCTCCCGAAGGTACCGGCGTCATCGCCGGCAAGACGGTTCGTGCCGTCATGACCGCCGCCGGCGTCCAGAACGTTCTCACCAAAAGCCTCGGATCGGCAAACCCACACAACGTTATCAAGGCCACCTTCGACGCTCTCATCCAGCTTCGCAACAAGGCCGAAGTCGCCGCCCTGCGCGGCAA
Source organism: uncultured Acidobacteriaceae bacterium (assembly GCA_963791735.1). Taxonomy (GTDB): domain Bacteria; phylum Acidobacteriota; class Terriglobia; order Terriglobales; family Acidobacteriaceae; genus Edaphobacter. The sequence goes on from CAWBTR010000002.1 coordinate 226,406, forward strand.
AGCTGTCGAAGAGCTGTAGCTCTTCGCTCAAAAGATTCTCCAGGAGCTCTAGTCCATGGCAACCAAGAACGCAATCGCCAAAATCAAGCTGCAGTATTTCCGTTCCAAGATCTGCACCCCCGTCAAGCACAAGCTCGTCATCAAGGGCCTCGGCTTCACCCGCCTTAACCAGATCGTCGAGCGCGAAGACACCCCATCCATTCGTGGCATGGTCGCCAAGGTCCCCCATCTCGTCCGCGTCGTCGAGTAGTTTTGAAAGGGCGCGGATTTAGCCGTGCCGCAACGGGACTAATTTTTTACTCCAGACGGGTTTTAGCCCCGACGGCAAATCATGCGAGTCGGCTAGCCAACGAGCTAACCGGCGTTAAGCGAGGAAACAATGGCAATCCGTAATCTCTCCAATCTCCGCGCCCCCAAAAAGGCAAACGAAAACAAGAAGCGTATCGGTCGCGGTATGGGTTCGGGCATGGGTAAGACCTCCACCCGGGGACACAAGGGTCAGGGCTCCCGCTCCGGCTCCTCCCTCATGCGCGGCTTTGAAGGCGGCCAGATGCCCCTTCACCGCCGTCTGCCCAAGCGCGGCTTCACCAATATCTTCCGCGTCGAGTACCAGGTCCTCGGCCTCGACCGCGTCGCCGAGATTGTCGCCGCCGATAACGTCACCGAGTTTACCCTGGACAAGATCGTCGCCCTCGGCCTGCTCCGCAAGAAGAACGGCCTCATCAAGGTACTCAATAATGGAGAGATCAAGACCGCGGTCACCATCCACGCGCACAAGTTCTCCAAGACCGCTCAGGAAGCAATCGAGAAGGCCGGCGGAAAGGCCGTCCTCATCGGCTAGGAAGCATTTAGAATAGAGTGGCAGGCGAGGGCACACGCCCTCGCGTCGCCGTTTTACCCGAACGACAGTTTCACCCCGAGGTTCTAGCACCCGATGTTCGAGAAAATCGCAAACATCTTCAAAATCCCCGACCTCCGCAAGCGTGTCCTTTTCACGCTTGGGATGCTGGCCGTCTATCGGCTCGGCGGACACATCCCCACCCCCGGCATCAACGCCGACATGCTCGCCCAGTTCTTCAATCAGAACTCCGGCTCAGCCCTCGGCTTGGTCGACCTCTTCTCCGGCGGAAACCTCCGCAAGCTCACCGTCTTCGCCCTCGGCATCATGCCATACATCACGGCGTCGATCATCTTCCAGCTCCTTACTGTCATCTATGAGCCGCTCGCGAAGCTCCAGAAGGAAGGCGAACTCGGCCGCCGCAAGATCACCCAGTGGACCCGCTACGTTACCGTCCTGCTGGGCATCGTGCAGTCTTTTGCCATCGCGCTCACACTGACCAACACCAGCACCGGCCAGTCGATGGTCACCATCTCGCGCAGCGTCTTTATCCCCCTCTGCGTCATCACCCTTACCGCCGGCACCGCCTTCATCATGTGGCTGGGCGAGCAAATTACCGAGCGCGGCATCGGCAACGGCATGAGCCTGCTCATATTCGCCGGCATCGTTGTCGGTCTGCCCAAGGGCGTCGAAAACCTATACGAAAAGGTTCGCGACAGCGCCTGGGGATCCCTTACCCCCATCGCTGTCATTATCCTGATCGTCGGCATGATCGCCGTCGTCGCCTTTATCGTCTATGTAGAAAGGTCTGAGCGCCGCATCCCCGTCCAGTACGCGAAGCGCATCGTCGGCCGCAAGATGATGGGTGGCCAGTCTACGTTCCTTCCCCTCAAGGTCAACTCCGGCGGCGTCATGCCGGTCATCTTCGCCAGCTCCATCCTGTCGGCGCCCCTGCTCTTCTCCGGCGCTCACATCTTCGGCTACTCCTTGCAGGATTCGGCATTCTTCGGTCCGATCTTCCGTGCTATCGCTCCCGGTGAGCCCTGGTACGAGGTCCTCCAGATGGTTGCCATTGTTTTCTTCGCATACTTCTATATCTCCATCGTCTTCCGTCCCGACGACATCGCCGACAACATGCGCAAGTATGGCGGCTTCATCCCCGGTATTCGCCCCGGCAAGCGCACCGCCGACTTCATCAACGATGTTCTCACCCGCATTACGCTCGTCGGCGCGCTCTACCTCGTCGTCATCACGATCATTCCGACCCTGCTCATCAGCGGAATCCATTTCAACCATATCTGGCTCATTGGCCCCATCTTTGACCATCTGCCCAGTTGGATGACCAACGGTCTCGGCGTCAACTTCTACTTTGGCGGCACCTCGCTGCTCATCGTCGTCGGTGTCGCCATGGACACGGCCCAGCAGGTCGAATCCCAGCTCATCATGCGCCACTACGACGGCTTCACTCCCAAGAGTGGCCGCATCCGCGGCCGCAAGAGCTGGTAGGGAAGTCAGTCCGTTGACCACAAGCACTATGACAGAACCCACCGCGGCCCCGGCAGACAACAACTTTCTGCCCGGGCCGGTTCTCCTTTTAGGCGCTCCCGGCGTTGGCAAAGGCACCCAGGCCAAGGCGCTCATGGCCGCCTACGGCATCCCCCAAATCTCTACGGGCGATATCCTCAGAGCCAACATCTCAAAGGGCACAACCCTCGGCAAGCAGGCCAAGGCCCTCGTCGATCAGGGCACGCTCGTATCCGACGATCTCGTCAACCAGATGGTTGCCGACCGTCTCTCTCAACCCGATACGCGCAACGGCTATATCCTCGACGGCTTTCCCCGGACCCTCAACCAGACCACCTGGCTCGATGCGCAGCTAGCTGCCAACCGCAATACCCTGCCTGTCGTCGCCATCAGTATCGTGGTCGACTACGAGCAACTCCTTCACCGGATCACGGGACGCCGCATTTGTCCCGCAGGCCATATCTACAATATCTATTCGAATCCGCCCGCAGTTCCCGGCGTCTGCGACGTAGATGGCTCCGCTCTCGTCCAACGTCCTGACGACTCAGAAGCCGTCTTCCTGGAACGCATGAAAACCTTTGAAGCCCAAACCGCACCCGTCGTCGCGCACTACCGGAAGCAAGGCCGCTTCGAAGAAATCAATGGCGATCAACAGGTGGAGCAGGTGACCGCTGAGATAACATCCGCGCTCAAACGCCTTCGCCACTCTTCGAACGGATAGTCTAGGGACGAACCAGCCTATGGCCATCATGATCAAATCGCCCCAGGAGATCGAGAAGATGCGGGTCTCCGGCAAGGCCCTCCGCCAGGTCCACAACGCGATTGCGCCCCACGTCGTACCCGGCGCTTCGACGATGGACCTCGAGGAGATTGCCGTCAAAAAGATCGCCGAACTGGGCGCCATTGCCGCCTTCAAGGGCTATCACGGCTACCCCGCCGCCCTTTGTACCTCAGTTAACGACGAGGTCGTCCACGGCATCCCCAACGCTAAGCGCATTCTCAAAGAGGGTGACATCCTCTCCATCGACTGCGGTGTCATCATCGACGGCTACTACTCCGATGCTGCCGTCACGTACCCTATCGGCAAGGTCAGCCCCCAAACCTGCAAACTTCTCGAGGTCACCAGGGCCTCCCTCGAAAAGGCGATCGGACAGTGTCAGGTCGGCGGCCGCCTCGGCGACATCTCCGCCGCCGTCCAGGAGCTCTGCGAGGCAGAAGGCTTCGGCGTCGTCCGCGAGTTCGTCGGCCACGGCATCGGACGAGCCATGCACGAAGACCCCCAGGTCCCAAACTTCGGCGATCCCGGCAAAGGCCCCCGCCTCAAAGCCGGCATGGTCCTCGCCATTGAACCCATGATCAACGCCGGCGGTCCCGAAGTCCGCGTCCTCAAGGACGGTTGGACCGCAATTACCATCGACGGCAGCTACAGCGCCCACTTTGAGCACACCGTCGCCATCACAAAAGACGGTCCCCAGGTGCTGACCCGCTAAAAGGTGCTGACTCTCTGAAAACAGACCCCAATTGGCCGAGGAATAGGAAAATGACCCCGTTTTGAGGTACTATAAGAGATACTGTGTGTGCAAGTGTATGCCATGGCACATTCGGTTGAAGCTTTAGGCTCCAGCTAAACAGAAGTTGCGGAAATAAAGAGGCTTAGCCTCCCATGTTTCCAAAGGAGATCGTTTGTCGAAGGAAGATGCAATTGAAGTGATGGCGGTGGTCGTTGAGACCCTGCCAAATGCGATGTTCAAGGTCGAGCTTGAGAACAAGCATCAGGCCCTTGCACACGTCTCCGGACGTATGCGCAAAAACTTCATCCGCATCCTCCCCGGCGACCGCGTCGCGATTGAGCTCAGCCCGTACGATCTCAACCGCGGCCGCATTGTCTACCGCTACAAGTAGGCATCGGCTACGGGAGCCCATCCCGTCTCCGTCATGGGTTACTCAAGCGCATTTGCACTTGGGATAGGTCAGGGCTTAACCCTGACATTTAAAGTCGCTTGTCGACTGGGGCTTCAGCCCCTGAGATGGGTCCTCCGTTTCTCCGGTTCTACGTTGCAACAAAAGAAGGGAATCACAATGAAGGTTCGTGCCTCAGTAAAGAAGATCTGCGACAAGTGCAAGGTCATTCACCGCCGTGGTGTGGTGCGTGTCATCTGCGAAAACGCCAAGCACAAACAGCGCCAGGGTTAAAGAAAGACAAAGGGAGATCTCTGTTTTTTCTGATCTCAAGCTCAATTCGGCCCCGCCGGGCTAGTTAGCCGAAGTCAAGGCTTGCGTTGAACCCCGCGGACACACCGCAAACCAATCACCCCGCTTCTGTGGCCACGCCGCAGAGCCAAACGAAAAGGAACCCCATGGCACGTATTGCTGGAGTCGATGTCCCTAGCAACAAACAGGCGCGCATCGGTCTCACCTACATCTTTGGAATCGGCAACTCCCGCGCCGCCAAGATCCTCGCGAAGGCGGATGTCGATCCCTACGCGAAGCTCGGCTCGCTCGACGAGGACGCGCTGAACCGCATCCGTCACGTAATTGAAGCTGAGGGCCAGATCGAAGGCGATCTCCGCAAGGACATCTCTCTCAACATCAAGCGCCTCATCGAAATCCAGTCCTACCGTGGCCTCCGCCACCGCCGCTCGCTCCCCGTTCGTGGACAGCGCACCCACACCAACGCTCGCACCCGCAAAGGGCCACGCAAGGGAACCGTTGCCGGTAAGAAGAAAGCGACGAAATAAGACATGGCGAAGACACAGAACACCAAGGGCGCTGCAAAGCCCGGCAAGAACAAGAAGTTCAAGAAGCGCGAACGCAAGAATGTTCCATTTGGCCTCGTCTTCATTCAGGCGTCGTTCAACAACACCATCGTCACCATCACCGACCAGTTGGGCAACACGCTCAGCTGGAAATCGTCCGGCTCCCTCGGCTTCCGCGGCTCCCGCAAGGGAACTCCGTTCGCCGCGCAGCAGGCCGCCGTCGGTGCAGCCAATGCAGCCCGCGACCACGGCGTCCGTTCGGTCGATGTGCGCGTCTCCGGTCCCGGCTCCGGCCGCGAGTCCGCGATCCGCGCTCTCGCCACAACCGGCATCGAGGTTCGCAGTATCCGGGACGTTACGCCGATGCCGCACAACGGTTGCCGTCCGCCCAAGCGCCGCCGCGTTTGACGCTATGGCACTTTTGATGAAGCCCTCCTGCGAGCGCTGCAACACAGCGCTCGCCGTAGACGGAAAGGCTTTCATCTGCACCTACGAATGCACCTTCTGCGCCCCGTGCGCACAAGCCATGCATTCCATCTGTCCCAACTGTGGCGGGGAACTGGTTCCCAGACCCCGCCGCAAGTAAGGCATTACCGCAACAGGATCGGGACCAGAAGCGCGCCAGCGCGTAAACCGATCGTCACCCGAAGTCAGGAGTCATACAAATGGCACGTTACACAGGACCCGTCTGCCGCCTCTGCCGCCGCGACGGAACCAAACTCTTCCTCAAGGGCACCAAGTGCTTCTCCGAGAAATGCCCCGTTGAGAAGCGCAACTTCCCCCCAGGCCAGCACGGCCAGTCCCGCAAGGTTAAGAAGGTCGTCGGCTACGGTCTGCAGCTCCGCGAGAAGCAGAAGGCCAAGCGCATCTACTTCACCCTCGAGACCCAGTTCCGCGCCTACTACCAGAAGGCCTCCAACAAGACTGGCGTCACCGGCGAACTCCTGCTCCAGCAGCTTGAGACCCGCCTCGACAACGTCGCCTACCGCCTCGGCTTCGCAATGAGCCGCCGCCAGGCCCGTCAGGTCGTCCGTCACGGTCACCTCCAGGTCAACGGCCGCAAGGTCAACATCCCGTCCTTCCAGGTCAAGGTCGGCGACGAGATCGCGATCCGCGAAGGCTCCAAGTCCCTGACCATGCTCGAAGAGGCCAAGAACTTCGCTGCCGGTCAGAACCAGGTTGCCTGGCTCGACATCAACCGCGACAATCTCTCCGGCAAGGTTATCGCCCTTCCGAAGCGCGAAGACGTCAACCTGCCGGTCAACGAGCAGCTGATCGTCGAACTCTACTCGAAGTAATTGTAGCGTTCGCGGTCACAAATAAAGTTCATCATTCTGAGCGCAGCGAAGAGCTTCTGTATTTGTTCTTCGCTGCGCAACGAGTACTGAAGCAACACACAACTCAACCCGCAACCGCACCACCCCGCCAGTTCGCAGAATGCATCGCGTCTAGGAGGGATAAAGGAGAAACAAAATGCTTTGGAGAGGTTTTCAAAAACCCAAGCGCCTCGCAGTCGACACCGAAACACTCACCGACAAGTACGGCAAGTTCTCCGCGCAGCCCTTCGAGCGCGGCTTCGGTACCACCATCGGCAACGCCCTTCGCCGGACCTTACTTTCCTCTATCGAGGGAGCTGCAGTAACCGCAGTCCGCATCGAAGGTGTCTTGCATGAGTTCCAGTCGATCACCGGCATCGTCGAAGACGCGACCGACATCATCCTGAACCTCAAGCAGATCCCCTTCAAGCTCGCCGGCGAAGGCCCCAAGGCCCTCTATCTGCGCGCCGACCAGGCTGGTGTCATCACGTCCGGCATGATCGAAGCTGACGGCGATGTCGAGATCCTCGACAAAGACGTCTACATCTGCACCGTCTCCGAAGGCGGCAAGATCGACATGGAGATGCGCCTCAAGCGCGGCCGCGGTTACATCTCGGCCGACAAGAACTTCGACGCCGACCTCGGCCTCGGATTCATCCCCGTCGACTCCGTTCACTCGCCTGTCCGCAAGGTCAACTACCTCGTCGAAGCTGCCCGTCTCGGTCAGATCACCGATTACGACAAGCTCACCGTCGAGATCTGGACCAACGGAACCGTGCTTCCGGCAGACGCCCTCGGCCTCTCCGCCAAGCTGCTCAAAGACCACATGACCATCTTCATCAACTTTGAAGAGGAGATGGAAGCGGGTCACGACGGCAGCCACGACGGCCCGGCTATGCGCAACGAGAACCTCAACCGCTCGGTTGAAGAGCTCGAACTCTCAGTCCGCAGCTATAACTGCCTGAAAAATGCCAACATCGCCACCATCGGCGAGCTCATCCAGAAGACCGAAGCCGAGATGCTCAAGACCAAGAACTTCGGCCGCAAGTCCCTGAATGAGATCAAAGAGATTCTCGCCCAGATGGGCCTGTCTCTCGGCATGAAGATCGACGAGAACGGCAACCCGCAGCCCGGACCCACCTCCGTCCTGCCCGCAGCCACGCTCGCCGCCAGCTTCGGCAACTTCGACGACGATGAGGACGAGGACGAAGACGAAGATCTCGAACTCACCAGCGAGCCTGAAAACTTCTAACCCAAATTCCGGCGGCGGAGTCGCATTCGCCGCCGGTTTATTCGTAAGAACGGCATAAGCCGCGTACTAAAAAGCCTCGGCGACACTGAGGCAAGCTTTACCCGCACAAGGCCTTTGGCCGAGCGCACATTCTAAGCAGTACCGACTCACGGCAAAGGCCGGGTCGAAGGAGATTACCCCATGCGTCACCGCAATGCAGGATACAAACTAGGTCGCAACACCAGCCATCGCCGCGCCATGCTGCGCAACCTCGTCACCTCCGTCATCCTGATGGACCGCGTCGAGACCACCATCACCAAGTGCAAGGCAACTCGCCCCCTCATCGAGAAGATGATCACTCTCGGCAAGCGCGGGACGGTTCACGCCCGCCGACAGGCTGCGGCCTACCTGATGACGCCGGAGTCGGTCGACCGCCTCTTTGCCATCGTGGCTCCTCGCTACGGTGCGCGCAACGGCGGCTACCTTCGCATCACGCGCCTCGGAGCCCGCAAAGGTGACGCCGCCGAGATGGCCTACATCGAGCTCCTCGGTGCCGAGCACGAGCTCAACGAAAAGGCTCAGAAGCGCGCGGAAGCCCGCACGAAAAAGCGCGAAGAGCTCGCCAAGCAGATGGAAGAGCGCAGCGAAGGCGAAGCTGGCGACCCAAACGCCGAAGCCTAAACTTCAACAAATCCGCATCAACAAACGAGGCGCACCCCAAACGGTGCGTCTCTTTTCTCGTTGGAACAGAATCAGTAGGCGTATCCTTCCGCCTTCGTTGCGCGGGGTATTTTCCCGGGGGGTACCCCCTCCCCCCATTGCCCGGCGATAAATCCCTTATTTTTAACGATTTACGAGTGATGATGGTCTGCAAAAATTTGATAACAAAGGGGTTACGTACAAATATCAGTAAATAAACGAGTTAGCCCGGAGAGTGTGTCCCTCTCTGGGGCTTTTGTTTGTTTTTCTCTTACTGTTTTAAGTATAGCGGTTGGAGTGGAACTTTTTTCCATCCTGGATCTCCTGTTATTTGTTTGGTTTAGATGGTTTTGGGACTTGACGTGCGATTTTTGGGCTGAAAACGCGAAAAAATAAATCATTGCGAAGGCAACCGCAATAGAATCAGGCGCTTCTGGCTTGCTTCCGGGATTGTCCCTCTGGCACAGATAAGTCCTTCATCCGTGCGAAGCAGGACACCACGCTTATCCGCTATGTACCATGACGCGATTCTTACCCGCTCGTTTGGCTGCGTACAGAGCCTCGTCGGCCAGCTCCACCAGCTGGAACCCGCTCTCCAGCGATTCGTTCATCGCCGCCATTCCCACGCTGATCGTCAGCGGCTCATTGTCCCAATCCTCAGACGCCACCCGCTGCATCACCCGTCTTGCCAGGCCCATGGCGCTTTCTTCACCACTCTCCGGCAACAGCACGACAAACTCCTCGCCGCCATAACGAGCCGGCAGATCCGGCAGTCGCACCGTCGTCCGCAGAATCATCCCCAACCGCCGCAGCACTTCATCTCCGGCCGCGTGGCCCCACCGGTCATTGATCGTCTTGAAGTTGTCCACGTCGATCAGCAGCACCGAAAGTTCCCGCTTCCTGCGCCGCGCCATGGAGAACTCCATTACGAGCCGCTCCTCGAACGATCTGCGGTTCCTCAAGCCTGTCAGTTCATCGGTCACAGCCAGCTTCCGCAGTTGGTCGTTGGCCTCCTCCAACTCGCGGTGGTAGCGTTCCAGTTCGATCTGGTGTGCCACTTCTTCCGAAACATCCACCGCCACGCCGGCGAGCAGCACATTCCCAGCAGAATCGTTGCACGGAAACTTGAACGATCGCAGCGAACTGATTGTCCCATCCGAATTCCGGATATGCTCCTCTGTCTCCACCATCTTGCCCCCAGCCATCACCTCCAGGTCATGGGTCCGCACCGACTTGGTCAGCTTCCGCGACCACAGCTGTTCATCCGTCCGTCCGAGCCACGCATACTCGCTCACTCCGAACCGCTGTGCGAAGCTGCGGTTATAAAACAGCAGCCGCCCCGCCGCATCTTTGATGTAGCTCAAGAACGGGCTGGCATTCATAAACGCCCGAAACAGTTCTTCACTCGCCCTCAGATTTGCGCTGGCTCTTTCTTTCTCCGCTGTCACCTCGGCCAGAGCTTTGCGCTGCACAATCGCCTCCAGCCGAACAGCTACCTGCCGCCCGAGCACTTCGAGCGCATTGGCCTGCTCCGCTCCCAATATTCGGGGAGACATATCCAGCACGCACAACGTCCCCAGCGGCTCCTCATCCGAAGTAAACAGGCCTACGCCTGCAAAAAATCGGATCGCCGGATCGCTCGTCACCAGAGGATTGCTTCCGAACCGCGCATCCATCAGCGCGTCCTTTACCATAAACAGCCCGGTCTGCCGGACCGCATGCGCACAGAAGGCTACCTCTCGCGGCGTCTCCCCCATCTTCAGATGTTCGGACGCGCGGTACCATTGGTGCCGCTCATCCAGCAGCGTCACCAGACCGATTGGAGTTCCACAGATTGCAGCTGCAAGCTGCACCAGCTCCTCACATTCAAGCTCTGGCTGGGAGTCCAGTAAATCTCGTGTCCACATCGCCCTTAAATTAGCGGCTTCTGCTTCTGTTCGACGTACGTTCATAATCACCGTAATGTCAAAACTAGAATAGCGGGGGAAACTTTCATATGCCAGAAGCATTTTCAATAGCTTACGAAAGTAACCTATACCTCGATCTCTAACGTGGGATATTCCCCGAATCTGTCATTTAGTCCCCACTTTGGGGAACACAACGGTAACCGACCCTTGCCCATGCCTCCACGCTGCACTAAGCTAGAGACTTATGTACGAAGACTTCAGAGTGACCGACCGCTGGACCGGCGAAGAGCTTCATTGCGAATGGAAGGGGACCATCGTCGCCATCGCCACCCGCCACGCCGACGCCACCGACATCCGCTTCGCCGTCAATGGCCGCCCGGTCTGGATCGCTATGCCAAATCTAGCCTGGACCGAGCAGAAGCGCCGCACCGGCTACGTTATCACGGACTATCTCGCCGCCCAGACTGCCGGCCGCTACCTTCAGCACGCCATCCAATCCGGCTACGACAACGGTCGAGAGATGTACACCATGACCGTCGATGAGGTCCTCGAACACGCCAACGCAGTGGTCAAAGAGGCGGGCCGCACCGACAATCTACCCAGCCTCCCCGTCATCAACCCAGATATACGGCCCGAAGACGAGATGGGGATCCACCTTCCAGGCGAACCAGCATAGTCTCTCCCAGGAGATTGGAATGTTCACCCGCCGCAGATTCCTAATCATCCTTCCTGCCTTCGCGGCCTCGGCACACGCCCAAACCAGATGGCATCTCCCCTTCCGGAAGAAGAAGCCAGTCGCCCCACCACCCCCGCTCCCCGTCTACTTCGGGACCGACACCACCAAGGGGGTAAGCAAGGGCATCTATCAATCGCACTTTGATACCACCCACGGTCAACTGACTCCTCCTGTTCTCGTCGCCGCCACTGCTCGGCCCTCCTTCTTTGCCGTCACTCCCGTCGGCCAGGCGCGAAGGTCTCTCTACGCCGTCAACGCCGTGAACGACCCCGCCGCAACCGCCACCACCTTCTTCATCGACCCGAAGACCGGCGCTCTCCACCAGACAGGCCAGGTCTCCTCAGGTGGAGCCGGTCCCGCCTACATCTCCGTAGGCGCCACCGGCGAGGCTGCTTTCGTAGCAAACTACTTTGGCGCTTCCGTCGCCTCCTACCGAATCCAGCCCGACGGCACCCTCAGCCAACCGGTCGACCGCATCGACTTCAAGGACCACCAGAAGTTCGGCGCACTCGGCCCGAACACAACGCGCCAGGACCAACCCCACCCCCACTGCGCCACCATCTCCCCCGACAATCGCTTCCTCCTCGTCTGCGATCTTGGCACCGATCACATCACCGTCTTTCTCATCCATCCCGAGACCGGCGAACTCTCTGATCCTAAGACCTTCACCAACGACCGCCCCGGCTCCGGTCCGCGTCACGTCGCCTTTCACCCCAACGGCCGCTGGATCTATGGCATCAACGAGATCGACTCCACCCTGGATCACTATCTCTGGACCGCAACACGCTTCAGCGACGTTCCCCAGGGCCTTATCGTCGACACCAACACACCCGTCAAGACCATCGCGCCCGATTTTCCTGCCGACAAAAACACAGCCGCCGAGCTCGCCGTCTCACCAGACGGTCTCTTCCTCTACGCCAGCAATCGCGGCGAAGACTCCCTGGTCGTGTTCTCAATTAGACCCAAAGACGGCAAGCTTGATCTCGTCCAGCGCATCCCGTGTGGTGGCAAAACCCCGCGCCACTTCACCCTGGACCCCACGGCCCAGTGGCTTCTCTGCGGCAATCAGGACTCGGCAACGGTCACCATCTTCCGCCGCGACCCCACCACCGGAAAACTCACCGGCCCCACCCAGACCGTTCCACTCGATTCGCCCCTCTACAGCCTCTTCGTTTGAGTAGTTCTCAGTTCTCGATAGAAGACCTCTAACGGACCACTGAGAACACGCAACTGACAACTGCCTAGCTCTTCGGCAGCGTAGCCATGTCGATCACAAAACGATACTTCACGTCACCCTTCACCACGCGTTCGTAGGCTTCACCCAGCTTATCGACCGACGTCAGCTCAATGTCGGACACGATGTTATGTTCGGCGCAGTAATCCAGCATCTCCTGCGTCTCAGGTATTCCGCCAATCATCGATCCGGAAAACGATCGCCGGTTCGTGACGATCGAGAACGCCGAAATCGAAACCGGACTCTCCGGCAACCCCACCTGGCACAACGTCCCGTTCAACCGCAGCAGATCCAGATACTGATTCACATCATGCGGTGCCGAAACACAATCAAGAATAAAGTCGAAGCTTCCCGCATGCTTCGCCAGGGCAGTCGCATTCCTGGTGACGACTACCTCATCCGCCCCCAGCCTCTGCGCATCCGCAATCTTGTTCTCCGACGTCGTGAACTGCACAACATGCGCGCCGAACGAATGAGCAAACTTCAACGCCATGTGTCCCAACCCGCCCAGCCCAACCACACCCACCTTTTTGCCCTTGCCCGCCTTCCAGTGCCGCAGCGGCGAGTACGTCGTAATCCCCGCGCATAGGAGCGGAGCGACCGCAGCCAGATCCAGCTTCGGCGAGATCGAATGAACATACCGCTCATCCACCACAATGTTGTTCGAGTAGCCGCCAAACGTCAGTTGTCCGTTATAGTCCCGCGCGTTATAGGTACCCACCATACCCTTCACGCAGTAAGCCTCTTCGCCCGCCTTGCAGTTCACACACACGCGGCAAGAGTCGACCATTACACCTACACCTGCCAGGTCACCCTCTTTGAACTTCTTAGCTCCAGAACCCACCTTCGCCACGCGCCCTACAATCTCATGTCCCGGCACCATGGGATAGATCGCGTTCTTCCATTCATCCCGCACCTGATGAATATCCGAATGGCATATCCCACAATAAGCAATCTCAACGACGACATCGTTCGGCCCCGGATCTCTCCGCTCAAAACGAAATGGTACTAGCGGCGATCTCTTATCGTGTGCAGCATATCCAAACGACTTCATCGGTAGTCTCCTTATCCTGCGCTCAAGCGTGTCCCGCCGGCGCAAAGAGCGTTGCACACGTACAACTCAGCCCGATTCCTTGTCTACTCGTCATAGTGCAGCAAGCTCAGCACATCGTACCCCGGAAACTTTTCCCGACCCTTCAAGAAATCAAGCTCAATCGCAAACCCCAGCCCGGCAATCTCTCCGCCAAGCTGTCGCACAAGCTGCACCGTAGCCTGCATCGTCCCGCCGGTCGCCAGCAGATCATCGACGATGACCACCCTCTGTCCCGGTTCGATCGCGTCCATGTGAATCTCGAGTGAATCCGTCCCGTACTCAAGGTCATAGTTCACCCGAGCCACTGGAGCCGGGAGCTTCTTCGGCTTACGCACTGGCACAAAACCCGCATTCAGCCGATACGCCAGAGCCGGCCCGAAGATGAACCCCCGCGCCTCGATCCCCAGCACCAGGTCGATCTCTTTGCCGATGTAGTACTGCGCAAATGCGTCGATCAGCGTGGCGAATCCCGCCTTATCCTTCAGCACCGTCGTAATGTCATAGAACAAAATCCCTGGCTTAGGAAAGTCCGGCACGGTGCGGATCAGCGTCTTCAGCGGTTCACAATTAATCGGTAGTGTCATCAGTCTTTACCAGGCTCCGTCAATCTCAAATGGTCCAAGCTTCGCACCTTCGCTCTCGGCCAGTTCATCTTCCAGCACAGCATCGACGCGGCTGCCACGCGAACCTTTTCGCAGCGCGTCCTTCAACTCAGCCAATTCTTCCGGCGCACCTGCAGCAACAACCTCAACGTGTCCATCCTCGGTATTGCGAACCCATCCTCGCAGACCAATCTCCGCCGCCTCCCGCTGGACAAACCAGCGAAAACCAACGCCCTGCACCCGGCCTTTGACGAGGTAATGGCACACCATGGAAACCCTCCACTGTGGCGGAGCTACGTTCAATTCATTTTTATGCCCGGCTGATGTAAGCGCCTTCTGCAGTATCCACACGAATCTTCTCGCCCTCGTTGATGAACGGCGGCACTGCAACCACGAGCCCCGTCTCCATCTTAGCGGGCTTTGTCACCGACGAGGCTGTAGCCGACTTGATGCCCGGCTCCGTCTCCATGACGGTCATCTCCACCACGCCCGGCAGCTCGATACCAACGGCCTTCCCGTCGTAGTAGCTCACGCTGATGCTCAAATTCGGAATCAGATACTCCACCGCATCGCCCAACGTCCCGCGCTTCAGCATCGTCTGCTCGAAGGCCTCATCCATGAAGTAGTAGTCGTCGCCATCGTTATACAAAAACTCCATCTTCACCTCATCGACGATGACACGATCAATGGGATCGGGCGAACGGAAGCGTTCAACGAACATCGCGCCTGTGCGAACATTCCGCAGTTTTGCCTGTATGAAGGCGCGAAGGTTCCCCGGCGTCCTATGCTCCACCGAGAAAACCGTGTGGAGGTCATTGTTGTGCTTGATAATCATGCCCGGGCGCATCTGCGTAGCGGGAATCGACATAGAAAAACCCCTAATCTGTGCTGAATTCAGCTGTATTGAGAATTGTCGCGGGGTGCATTGGCATCCCTGCCGAAAAGCCCGCAATCCTTCAATTGTAGCGCAGCGAAGCGGTCTTTTGCTGGCTCGACACGCCCATCACCCTCCGCCAAAGACGCGCTTGAAGAACCGCCCAACTATATGCACCAGGTCGTGTTTTGGCGGCGCGGCCGGCGGAGCCGCAACTGCAGACGATGCAGGCGTGTTCGCCGTTGTCCCTGCAGTCGCTTGTGGCGCAGTCACGCTATCAGCGCCGCTGCCCGAGCTGAGCGCTGCCGAAACCTGTGTATGCACAGCACCTGCGGGGGCCTGCGGAATCGCCGCCGCCGGTGCCAGCCCGGCACTCACCGCAGCAGGGAAGGGATGCTGCTCCGCGGCCGGCTTCTCTGCTGCCGCGGCATCTCCAGGCGCAGACGGATGCAGAAGCGCATCTGCAACAGACATCGTCGGCTCCGGCGGACATCCACACGCAGAGCTCTCATGGTCCACCACCTCCTTCAGGCTGCCATGCTCAAACAGCACATGCTGTCCCGCCTTCAGCTCGTACGTCGCCTCGCCAAACTGATCTGCGACATTCAACATCGGCGCCTTCTCTCCGCGATTCTCAACGCAGGTATCGCCATTCCTCGTCACCCGAAGCTGCAGATTAAGCGGTCCATCGCCGCTCATCGTGAACCGGAGGTCCGGCGTCATCACCACGTCGCGGGTCGTCGCGGTCATCTGCACCTCAATCGCGCCACGATCCAGCGCGAGCATCAGCGGAACCGGCACCGCACCATCCGCGCTCTTTCCCACCGTCACGTGCAATCCGCTGGTCGCGCACACCCGCACCGTTCCGCCCCGGTTCAGCGCGACCTCCGCCACATGGTCTCTAGCTATCACCGTCGCGTTCCCCACCAGAATCGCCTGTCCGTTGCTTACCTCCAGAGCGCCCGCGACCGTCGCATCCTGCACCCCAACCGTACCGATCGATTGCTGCGCCTGCGCCATCGACAATCCAACGAAGAAAAATGAGAGCTCGCAGATCTCGCAGATTCTGGACAGTTGAACTTTCATCTCACCTTCTTCTATAGATCACGTGTCTCTTGGCAGCATCTTGAATCAAAGAGAATCACCTGCATGATCATTGCAGGTTGCCGCATGCTAATCCGAAAACCTCTCGTACGCTATGTATAATACGGCCTATGGATCACCGGTATGTGCAGTTTGGTTGTGGCATGTGTGCTCCTGAAACCTGGCAAAACTTCGACGCTGGTCCGTCCTTCTGGCTGCAAAGCCGCCTGCCTTTTCTCACCCCTCTGCTGGTGAAAAGAGGCTTTCCTCCCTATCCCAAAAACATCCAGTACGGCGACGTTATTAAGGGTCTTCCTGTCCCGCCACAGTCGGCAGACGCGGTCTACTGCTCCCATGTCCTCGAGCACATGACCCTCGACGAGTTCCGCGCCGCCCTCAGAAACGTCTTCTCCTATCTTCGTCCCGGCGGAACTTTTCGTCTCGTCCTCCCCGACCTCGAGCAACTCATCGGGCTCTACACCGGTGACCCCACTCCTGCCGCCTGCTCTCGCTTCATGCAGGAAAGCTGGCTCGGCGAAACCACCATCCCGCGCGGATTGAAGTCCATCCCTACCGCCGTCTTCGGGCGCGCCCGTCATCTCTGGATGTGGGACTACAAAGGAATGGCAGCGCAGCTCGCCGAAGCCGGGTTCACCGATATCCGACGCGCGCAGATGGGCGACTCTCCCGACCCACGCTTCAAAGAAGTCGAATCCGACTATCGTTGGAAAGATTGCCTCGGCGTCGATTGCAAGCGCCCTGGCTAGTCTTACATCTTCAAAAAATTCTCAATCAACTTCTTGCCGTTCGTCGTTAACACGCTCTCCGGATGAAATTGCACGCCTTCGATCGGCAGCTCGCGATGCCGCAGCGCCATAATCGTCTCTCCATCTGCAGTCCGCGCCGACACCTCTAACTCCTCCGGCAGCCCATCATCGGACACGATCAGTGAGTGATAACGCGTACAAGTCATCGCCGAAGGAAGGCCCTTGAAGATTGTCTTTCCGTCATGCTCCACTTCGCTGGTCTTGCCGTGCATTAATTTTGCGGCGCGCACCACGTTCCCGCCAAACGCCGCACCGATTGCCTGATGCCCCAGGCATACTCCCAAAATCGGCACTCGCCGCTTCGCCTTCGCAAAATGTTTGATCAACTCGATGCTGATCCCGGCATCCTGCGGTGTACACGGCCCCGGCGAGATCACGATCCGCTCCGGACGCAACGCCTCCACCTCCGCAGCTGTCAGTTCATCATTGCGCCGAATCACCATCTCGGCGCCCAACTCACCCATGTACTGCACCAGGTTGTATGTGAACGAATCGTAATTATCGAGAACAAAGACCATAGCAATTGTTAAATTCTACGCTGGCGCCAGCTACACTGCATAACAAGCAACATCGCAGCCTTCCGAGAAATTTAATCCATAAGGTGGTGCAAAATGTCCCTCGCATCCAGACGTTGGAAACACTTCGCTGCTATGGCTCTGATCGGCGATGGCGTCATGGCAGTGATTCGTCCGGAAGACGATGCCCTCGCCTGGAAACATGGTCCTAAGTTCTGGAAGAACTTCATGGGCGAACTACAGGAGCGCCCTGCCCTCACCCGAACGATTGGAGTTCTACAGATCATCGGTGGCATCTGCTGGGCCTTCAAACAGGAGCATCAGAACTAGAAGGCGACTCTACATTCCACGTGCCCGCTCAATCGCCCTCACCACCGCTCTCGCCTTGTTCACCGACTCCTCAAACTCCTTCTCCGGCACCGAGTCCGCCACGATCCCCGCCCCCGCCTGAAAGTGGCCCTGTTCCCCATTCATATAAAGCGTACGAATCGCAATGCACGAGTCCAGATTCCCGCTGAAGTCCGCGTACAGCACACTCCCGCCATAAACTCCACGCCGCGCCGGCTCCAGCTCTTCGATGATCTCCATCGCCCGTATCTTCGGCGCGCCACTCAGCGTCCCGGCAGGGAAGCAAGCCCGAAACGCATCAATCGCATTCAGTCCCTCGCGCAACTTGCCCTCAAGGGAGCTCACCATATGCATCACGTGGCTATACCGCTCCACCACCATCAGCTCTTTCACGCGCACCGATCCAAACTCGCTCACCCTCCCCACATCGTTCCGCCCCAGGTCCACCAGCATGATGTGTTCGGCAACCTCTTTTTCATCGCCGCGCATATCGGCCTCGAGAGCCCTGTCCTCCACCTCATCCGCACTCCGCGGTCGCGTCCCCGCAATAGGCCGATACTCCACCTCCCGCCCATGCACCCGCACCAGCAGCTCCGGCGAAGACCCCACAATGTGTCCCGCGCCCGCTTTTTTCTTCTCCCCCTCCAGCCCAAACCGCAGAAAATACATATAGGGCGAAGGGTTCACAATCCTCAGCGAACGATATACCTCAAACGCATCCACCCCCGGAACACAATCAAACCGCTGCGACAGCACACATTGAAACACGTCTCCAGATGCGATGTACTCCTTCGTCTTCTCCACCGCCTTCAGGAACGTCGTCTTCGAGGTCCGCGCCGTCACCTTCAACTTGCCCTCTGGCTTCTTCTTCCGCCGCATGGGCAACGCGCTCGCCAGCTTCTTCTCCATCCTGTTCAGCCGCCGCACCGCACGCTCATACGCACCCTCGCGAGCCTCCCGCGCCAGGTCCGCCGTCACCACCAGGTGAATCTCTTTCTTCACATGGTCGAAGGCCAGCACCTGGTCGAAGAACATCAGGCACGCATCCGGAACTCCAAGCTCATCCTTCGCCAGCGAAGGCAGCCTCTCAATCTGTCGCACCACGTCATACGCAAAAAAGCCAACTGCCCCGGCTGTAAACGGAGGCAGCCCCGGCAGGCGCGCCGGCGTATGTCCGCCAAGAGCCTTTTTCAGCTCCTCGAAAACATCCCCATCAAACGTCCGCTCCCGCCGCCCCTCGCGAACCGTAATCCGCGTCCCTCGCGCCACCATCTTTTTGTACGGTTGTACGCCGATAAAGGTGTAGCGTCCCACATGCTCACCACCCTCGACCGACTCCAGCAGAAACGCCTCCGGCTCCTCTGCCGCGATCCGCAGAAACGCCGAAACCGGGGTCTCCAAGTCTGCCGTCACCGTGCGATAAACGGGCACCAGCGAGTGCTTGCGACTTAACTTCAAAAATTCACGGGCGGAAGGCACGGAATTGGAGTCAAAAGATGCCATGCAACCATCATAACTGCTTCCTGTAAAGCCGTTTAGGTGGTCGAGAGGGGCCCCGGTGACGGAACAGTTACTTACCCGTCGGTCGGATTGCGCTTTGTCCATCGGCCAGCCTATACTCCTCGAGTTTGGCCACAGACCGGTCTGGCTCAAGCTGTATTCTGCTTCCAGTAGTGGAGGCAAACGATGGCCGGAGAATCGCTGATACCAGCAATAGAAAAAAGGGACCACAAAATGCAAACTCTTACCCTCGAGCAGGAGACAAACCCCTGGGAAGCCCAGGCCGCTCGATTCGACTTCGCCGCCACAAAACTCAACCTCGATCAAGGCATCTGGAAGGTCCTCCGCTACCCGACCCGCGAAATCATCGTTCACATCCCCGTCGGTATGGACGATGGCTCCATCGAAGTCTTCACCGGTTACCGCGTTCAGCACTCCATCGCCCGTGGACCCGCCAAAGGCGGCATCCGTTACGGTCCCGACGTCTCTCTCGACGAAGTCCGTGCACTTGCCTCCTGGATGACCTGGAAGTGCGCTGTCGTCAACATCCCCTTCGGCGGAGCCAAGGGTGGCATCATCTGCAACCCCAAGAAGATGTCCCAGGGCGAGCTCGAGCGCATGACTCGCCGCTACACCGCCGAACTCATCGAATTCATTGGCCCCGAAAAAGACGTCCCCGCCCCCGACATGGGTACCGACGAGCAAACGATGGCCTGGATCATGGACACCTACTCCATGCACATGCGCCAGACTGTCAACGCCGTCGTCACCGGCAAGCCTGTCAATCTCGGCGGCTCGCGCGGACGCAAAGAAGCCACAGGCCGCGGCGTCTCCGTCGTCTGCGACGAAGCCATGAAGCACCTCGGCATGTCCATTGACGGCTGTCGCGTCGTCGTCCAGGGCTTCGGCAACGTCGGCTCCAACTCCGCCAAGCTTCTCGCCGAAAAGGGCTACACCATCATCGGCATCGCCGAGTTCGACGGCGGTCTCTACAACAAGAACGGCATCAACGTCCCCGCCCTCATCGAGCATCGCAAGCGCGCCGGCACCATCAATGGCTTCACCGGCGCCGAAGCCGCGGACAAGAACGAACTCCTCACCTACAACTGTGAGATCCTCATCCCGGCTGCCACCGAAAACGTCATCACCAGCCGCAACGCCGAACGCATCCGCTGCAAGATTCTCTGCGAAGGCGCCAACGGCCCAACCACCACTGTCGCCGACGAGATCCTCGCCGACAAACGCGTCTTCATCATCCCCGACATCCTCGCCAACGCCGGCGGCGTCACGACCAGCTACTTCGAATGGGTCCAGGACCGCATGGGCTACTTCTGGACCGAGGCCGAGGTCAACCAGCGTCTCGACGCTATCATGATCGAAAGCTTCAACGACGTTGTCGGCTATGCCGGCACCCACAACGTCGACAACCGCATCGCCGCCTACATGCTCGCCATCGACCGCGTGGCCTACACCACCAAGCAGCGCGGCATCTACGCCTGAGGCAATCTGCATCAAAGCAAAAGGGGCAGCCTCAAGGTTGCCCCTTTCGCTTTCATCTGCACCCACTTACTCCTGCACAATCACCTGAACCTTCGTCGTCACCACATTCGCAGCCGAAGTCCCGATCACCCGAATCGTATACGTCCCCGGCTTCGTTCCCAGATCCGTGCAAGCTCCACATCCACTCAACGTGGCCATCCCGCATAGCGCAATCAACGCCACCAGCACACCCTTGATCGCCCGCCTCCGTTTCCCCGGAAGAAACAACAGAATCAGCGCCGCGACCGTCGTACCGGCGAACGGCAGACCAGCCGTCTGCGATTCAGAGTCCGCCACCGCACACGAGCGCGGGGCCATCGTGCTTACCTGCAGCGTCGTCGTCCCGCCCCCCGCCGCGATCGTCTGCGCAGCAAACGTACAAGCCGACTCCGACGGCAAATCCGCGCAGGACAACTGCACCGGCTGCATATACCCCGTCTGCGGAGCGACTGCCACCGCTAAACTAGCCACTCCACCCACCACGACCTTCGCCGCACCCGTCACGGAAACGCTGAATCCAGTCGCCGTCGCCGCCGTACCATTTACCGTCTCCGTCAGAACACTCGAAACACTCGCAACCGAGTTCGCATCCCCGCCATAGCTGGCCGTAATCGCATGGTTCCCCACGCTCAGCGCCGAAGTACTGAAGCTCGCCACACCGGAGCCAACCAGCGTCTTTGTTCCCAATACCGTGCTTCCATCGAGAAACGTCACCAATCCCGTCGGTGCCGCAACCGAACCCGTTGCCGCCTCCACATTCGCGGTAAATGTCACACTCTGTCCACTCGTCGCAGGATCCACACTCGAGGTCAGGATTGTCACCGTCTGCACCTTAGTCGTCGCAACCGGCAGCACAGTCACCGTAACCGGCGCGGAGGTCGAACCGGAATGTGTTGCATTGCCCGAATAAACTGCCGTCAGCACATGCGTCCCCACGGCAAATCCAGCGCCGGCACTCGCCGGGCAACTCGCCGACGCTGCAACGGGAATCGTACAGATATTCGTCGCGCCGTCATAAAAAGAGATCGTTCCCGTCGGCAAACTACCATCGCTTGCCGTCACCTGCGCAGTCCCACTCACAGTCTGCCCAAACGTAATCGTCAGCGGCGAGGTAATCGTCAACACGACAGTCGTCGGGACGAGCGTCGTCATCCGGTTCATTAGAACGGTAATTCCGCCTGTGTTCACATCGGTGCTCGCCGTCGTAGTCTGTCCGGTCGCTGGATTCGAGATCACCGCGCCGCCATTGGCCATCACCAGGTCCGTCCATCCGTTGTTACTCAAATCTCCAGCCGAGATCGAGTTGATTCCCATCCCAGCCAGGTAGTGCTGCTCCGTTCCAAACGTGCGCCCACCCAGGTTGGTCTGCACGCTCACCACATAACCGTCGCTCATTACCAGGTCCGGCCGGCCATCGCCGTTCACATCAACCGCCGCCACCTCATAGAAATTCCGTGACGGCGTCAGCACCACCGGCGCAGCGTACGTCCCATCAGCATTCCCATACCAGATGTAAATCGCATTCGCCGCCGTCGCCACGGGATGAGCATGATCCGCGCTTGTATTGTCGTACGCGACGATCACATCCTGATTGCCATCGCCATCGAGGTCTGCCATTATCTGTGCCGCCACCACCATCCCTGCGACCTGCGGCGCTCCCGGAAGGTTCCCAGCCTGCGTTACAGCCGCTGAAGCACTCACCTTCGTTGCAGTCGGCGTCACCTGAGTCGCAAACGTCCCGTCACCATTTCCATGCAGCAGCAGCGCCTGCGCAGTCGTCACGTTCACCATCGCATCCAGATTTCCCGACCCGCTGAACTCTCCCAAATCACCACTCAGCGCCGGCTTGCCCGCTGCAAACGCCCGTGAACTCGCCAGCCCGCCCGCCGTACTTCCAAACAGAATCGCAATACCCTCAGGCGAATCCACTGCAACGTCCGGCACGCCATCTCCATTGAAGTCCGCGACTGCAAAGCTCGTCCGCCCGGGCCCCGCGTTGTAGATCCCGCCCAGCGTGAAGCTCAAATCGTTCTGCCCAAGCAATACACTCATTCCAACAGGGGTCGTCGTATATAAATTGTGCAGTGCCCCAACATCGGTCACCGTGACGAGATGACCACCCCGCCCCGTAGTCCCATCCGCACTCCCGCTCCCACCCTCAGACGTGGCAGCGAAGCTCCCATCCGGATTTCCATGCAGGATCTCGATCTGTCCGTTCGTCCCTTCGACCACCAGATCCGGATGCCCATCGCCATCGACATCATGCAGCAGCATACTCTGCACCGGGCTCGATCCCGCGTACGATCCCGCCGCCACTAGCAACCCATCCGCCGAACCAAGAAAAACATTTGCCGTTCCACCCGAAACCGACTGAATCACCAAATCCGTATGCCCATCGCCGTTCAGGTCTGCCGCCACCATCGGTCCGGTGCCGCTCTCGAGCTTCGTCCCCACCAGTCGAATCAGCGTGCCGCTGCTGTCCGTTGTCAGCGTCAGCAGCGACGGATTCGCCACATCCTCGACCAGGATATCCAGATAACCTGTGTCGTGCAGTTGCGCGCCCATCACATAGCTGAACACCGGCGCATTCGTCCCGACAACCGCAAACGTTCCCAACTG
The DNA here is from genome assembly GCA_963791735.1 of uncultured Acidobacteriaceae bacterium. GTDB lineage: Bacteria > Acidobacteriota > Terriglobia > Terriglobales > Acidobacteriaceae > Edaphobacter. The sequence continues at coordinate 249,647 of CAWBTR010000002.1, forward strand.
CTGTGCGGGCGCAAATGTTCCATCGCCGTTTCCGTGTGCAAAATAAACTCTGCCCTCGCCAACCACACCCGAAACCCAAACCAGATCGACGTGTCCATCATGGTCAAAGTCCGCTGCCGCAATCGCCGTGCCTGCCGTCGCAATCGTCTGGCCTGCGGTAAAGGTCCCATTCCCGTTGTTCAACAAAACATGCGTCGTTGAAGCTGTCGCCGTCGCGCCATAGTCCGTGTAGATCAGGTCTGCCTTGCCATCTCCATTCAGATCTGCCGCCACAATTCCTGCTGGCCAGTTTCCTGTTGAAATCACCAGCGGCTGATTAAACTGCTGTGCCGCCGCAGCCATCGCAAACAGGCTCAGCGAGCAGAAAGCAACCGTCTTGAGAATCAAACTTCGGATCAGCATGTCGAACGCTCTAACGTCCCTCGAGGACCATCTCTCGGTCTATCGGCGTTCCTGGCAAAAGGGAGAGGAGACAGTGAAAATAAAAGGTTTACAGTAAACTTCAAGGCCCGGAAGCACGTCGTAATCCAAACTAACTTCCGGCAGAGAAAAGCGGCATTCCCCGAAGGGGTCAGAGAGGTCTACAAAAGACCCACCAGTGCCCTCTCAGTTCCATTTCGGAACTCGTCCCTGGCTTTGTAGGATTTTTTTCACTCAATAGCCGCGCAACGAAGTCGCCCACTCGGCTCACAATCCGAAACGTCATCTTGCTGATAACTGATAACTGATAATCGACCAACGGACAACGAATAACAGCACTTCCTGAACCCATACACCCTTTTAGAACACCCACCGTCTCACTATGGCAGAATGCTAGTGTCGGCACCGCGCACACCCGCCCGCACCGGTGTCAGCAAGAACTGTTGATGAATCTACCCAACTCCATCACGATGAGCCGTATCGCCTGCGTTCCTCTGCTCATCTGGATCCTCTCGCCCGTCTTCCCTTTCCAGGCTCACGGTGCCACGGGCCTCCGTGGCGGCGAGCAGGAGATCATCGCCAGCCTCGTCTTCATTCTCGCCAGCATCACCGACGGTCTCGACGGCTACCTCGCCCGCCGCCGCCAGCAGATCACCACCATGGGGATGCTCCTCGACCCCCTCGCCGACAAGCTCCTGATCACCGCCGCGTACATCATCCTCGTCGGTTACAACCCAAACATCGTCAAGCCATGGATCGCGGTCCTCGTCATTGGCCGCGAGTTCCTCGTCTCCGGACTCCGCAGCATCGCGGCCACCGAAGGGTTCACCATCGAAGCCAGCGAGATCGGCAAGCTGAAGACCGTAATCCAGATCGTCTCCGTCGTCGCAGCCATCCTCGCCCATCGCTGGAACTATTGGCTCTGGTTCCCCAACTTTCGCGGCGGCTACATCGTCGGCGTCCACTTCATTGCCGTCACCGCCATCTACTGGATGACCATCGTCTCCATCATCTCCGCGGTCGACTACTTCATCGGCTTCTGGAAGAAGATCGACCACGCCTCCGACAAGCGCCGCAAACGGCGCAGTTTCGTTCTCAGCCGCAAGCCCAAGCCCGCGCCTCCAGCCGAGCGCCCTTCCCACATCTCCTGATCTCGTTTTCCTCTAGATCTTCTCTCGCGGTTCCGTCATCTTCTTCGGGTCAAGAATCTCCGCAATTTGCTCCTCGCTCAGCAGCTTCTTCTCCCGCGCAATCTCCACGATCGAACGCCCCGTCGCCACCGACTCCTTCACAAGCTCCGCTGCCTTTCTGTACCCGATATAAGGATTCAGCGCCGTAGCCAGGGCAATCGTGCTGCCTGCAAAAAACGCGCACCGTTCACGATTCACCGTAATCCCGCGCACGCAGTGAACATCCAGCTCGCGCAGCGTATTCGTCAGAAGCGTGATCGACTGCAGCGTATTGTGCGCCATCGTGGGCATCATCACGTTCAGTTCAAGCTGTCCCGCCTGCACCGCCATCGCCACCGCAGTATCGTTCCCGACGACCTGAAATCCCACCATGGCCGTCAATTCCGCCAGCACTGGGTTGACCTTCCCCGGCATAATGCTCGACCCGGGCTGCAGGCTCGGCAGATGAATCTCATTGAAGCCCGTATTCGGCCCCGAAGAGAGCAACCTCAGGTCGTTCGATATACGAATCATCTCCAGCGCCAACCCGCGCAGCGCCCCCGAGACCTCCGCCATCGGCGCGCACGATTGCATCGCCCACCGCAGGTCATACGCCGTATGCAGCTCCAATCCCACAATCCGCGCCAGCTTCGTTACGACCTTCTCCCTGTAAGCCGGATGCGTATTCAGTCCAGTCCCCACCGCCGACCCGCCCAGTCCCATCGCTCGCAGCCCCGCCGACCCGCGCCGAATCGCGGCCGCCGACTCCCGCACCGCCACCGCGTACGCTTGAAACTCCTGACCCAGCGTGATCGGCACCGCATCCTGCATATGCGTTCGACCGGCCTTCAGTACATCGGCAAACTCCTCCGCCTTAGCCGCAAAACTCCCCGCCAGCCCCTCCAGCACCGGATACAACTCTTCAAGCGCCAGTAATGCACTCAGCCGCATCGCTGTCGGAAACACATCATTCGTCGACTGGCCATAGTTCACATGGTCGTTCGGATGCACCTTCGCATAGCTTCCCAGTTCTTCGCCAAGCAACTGATTCGCTCGATTCGCCAGCACCTCATTCGTATTCATATGCAGGCTCACACCCGCGCCCGCCTGAAACACATCCACCACAAAATGCTCATGGTGCCGCCCGCCGAGCACCTCCTCAGCCGCTTTTACAATCGCATCGCCCTGCTTCTTCGAGATCAGCCCCAGCTCCCGATTCGCCTCCGCCGCCGCTAGCTTCACCATCGCCAGCGCCCGAATCAGAAATGGACTAGCCCTCAACCTGCTAATCGGAAAATTTCCCACAGCCCGCGCTGTCTGAGCACCAAAGAGAGCATCGGCAGGAACTTCAATCTCCCCAAGAGAATCTGTTTCAGTGCGCTTTTTGGATTCGGCTTTCATTATCCGTAGTAGGGACGCTTATATCCGCTCCCGGTGACGACCTTACGCCAAAGATTTGCGAGGCAAACATAGAGGACGAGCAAAACCGCGGGAACAAAGCAGTAGATATAAGGTGCTAATCCAATGTTGAAGCCGTTTCTAAAGCTTTGGAGAGGATTATGCTCAGGCGGCAGTTGACTTGTAAGCCAAACCTGAACAGGCTCAGAACGGCCGATGAATCCAAGGCAAATCAACTCAAGTGTCACAGCAAGCGCGAGTTTATGGCGGAATCGCATCAAACGCTCCGATACACGTCTCACCCCGTAGAATAGAAGCATTCAGAAGTAAAGGCGAGTCACAATTCCATGGCCACCATCAAACAATCCGACTTCATCCAGTCCGTCGCCGACGCCCTCCAGTACATCTCCTACTACCATCCTGAGGACTTCATCACCAACCTCACCCGAGCCTATGAGCTCGAACAGTCCCCCGCGGCCAAAGACGCCATGGCCCAGATCCTCATCAACTCCCGCATGTGCGCCGAAGGCCACCGCCCCGTCTGCCAGGACACCGGCATCGTAACGGCCTTCATCAAGCTCGGCATGGAGACCCGTTGGGACAACGACGGCAAGCCCCTGATGACCGTCCAGCAGATGGTCGATGAGGGCGTCCGCCGCGCCTACAACCACCCCGACAACAAGCTCCGCGCGAGCATCCTCGCCGACCCCGCCTTCTCCCGTAAAAACACCGGCGACAACACCCCCTCCGTCGTCTCCGTCGAGATGATCCCCGGCGGCGAGGTCGACATCACCGTAGCAGCCAAAGGCGGAGGCTCCGAGGCCAAATCCAAGTTCACCATGCTCAACCCGTCGGACTCCATCGTCGACTGGGTTCTCAAGACCGTCCCCATGATGGGTGCTGGCTGGTGCCCCCCCGGCATGCTCGGTATCGGCATCGGAGGCACTGCTGAAAAAGCCATGGTCATGGCCAAAGAATCCCTGATGGACCCGATCGACATGCAGGAGCTCAAAGCCCGCGCGGCGGAAGGTCAAAAGCTAAGCAAGATTGAGGAGCTCCGCATCGAGCTCTACGACAAGATCAACAAGCTCGGCATCGGAGCCCAGGGCCTCGGCGGATTGACAACAGTTTTGGACATCAAAATCCTCGACTACCCCACCCACGCCGCCAACCTCCCCGTCGCCATGATCCCCAACTGCGCCGCCACGCGCCACGCCCACATCCACCTCGACGGCAGCGGCCCCGTAGCGCTCGACCCACCCTCGCTCGAAGCGTGGCCCAGCCTCACCCACGACGTCTCCAAAGCAAAACGAGTCAACATCGACGGGATCACCCACGATGAGGTCCGCTCCTGGCAGCCCGGCGAAGTCCTACTCTTATCCGGCAAGCTCCTCACTGGCCGCGATGCCGCCCACAAGCGCATGACCGACATGCTCAACCGCGGCGAAAAGCTCCCCGTCGATCTCAAAGGCCGCTTCATCTACTACGTCGGCCCGGTCGACGCCGTCCGCGACGAAGCCGTAGGCCCCGCCGGCCCAACCACCGCCACCCGCATGGACAAGTTCACCCGCCAGATGCTCTCGGAAACCGGCCTCTACGGAATGGTCGGCAAAGCCGAGCGTGGCGACGCCGCCATCGAAGCCATCCGCGACCACCAGGCCGTGTACCTTATGGCAGTAGGCGGAGCCGCCTACCTCGTCTCCAAAGCCATCAAGAGCAGCAAAGTCCTTGCCTTCGCCGACCTCGGCATGGAGGCCATCTACGAGTTCGAAGTGAAAGACATGCCCGTAACCGTAGCCGTCGACAGCCGCGGAGTAAGCGTCCACAACACCGGCCCTGCAGAATGGAAGGCCCGAATAGCCGGCGAATTCGCCGGAGTCCCCATTCTCCAATGATCCAAGCCAGCGAAGAACCCACCGGCCAGGAGGTTCTTGTCCTTTGGAGGGAGCGCAGGGCTTTAGCCCTGCGAAAAGGGTCCGCAGCAACACGAGGCTTCAGCCCCGGGCCGTGTTCTCCTCCCTACGGATTGGTCGAATTCAAAATTGCAGTGACCGGAGCAGGCAGCTCCTTGTCAGCGTTCTTCAACAGCAAGCTAACCTGCCACATCTGTGTGTCCGACAGAACATGCGCGTACGAAGGCATACCGGAGAGCCGAATTCCGTTCGAAACCTTCCAGTAGGTCTCGCCGGCCTCGTCGTCGCTGACACCGACCACCCCGTGGGTGCCGTGTCCCCGCCAAAGCTGCGGAGCCGACGGAAACATATGCTTCGCAAACGCAACATCGTGCCCGGGGGTGCCATGGCAGCTCGCACACTGAGCACGATAAACATGAGCACCCGATTCAAAAACATCCTCGCTGATACCAAACGGAGCCGTCTTGGACTCGCGATCGATGCGAGCATTCAACGGAAGCTTGACGATCTGCTTTTCGAAAGGAAGTGGCGCATCGGCAACGGCAACAGGTAACGGACCGAACTTGAGATATGCGAAGAGTCCCAAAGCGACGGCAGCAATGCCGAGCAGGAAACCGAGAAACACCTTTCCAAAGCCGCCGCTGCTGCCTTTTTTCGCCATCTTGAGTCACTCCTTTGCGGGGTTGAGCCGCGATAAAGCGCGGCGGATGTTCTAATAAGGGATGGCCCAATCGGTGTTCACGCCGGCGGCCCTCGAGTTCCACCATAGCAAAGCCAAGCTTGTGCAGGAGTAATCGTTGATGTTCGGTTTCAGACTGAGTGTGAAGTGTGTAGCAGGAGTGTTGTTGGCAGGTTCATTAGCCAGCGGAGCAGTTGCCGTACAGGCGCAAGTAACGCATCGAACGCGCCGTGAGTCGAGCGCCAACCGTAAGGCTCGTATTGCGAGAACGATCGCGGAGACGTACAGCCATCGCTATGAGGTCGCCGGCGGCGGCGGTTATCTGCGGTTCCAGTCCGGTTCGTCGTTGCAGCGAAACAATGAAGTGACGTTTTTCATGACGGGAACGTACTTCCTCAACCAGAAGCTTGGCATTATTGGCGATATCCGCGGGGCGTATGGGAATGCGAAGATCGGCAATCCTGTGACTCCCACCTCCCCAACTCTGGGATTCAATCCGCAGATTTCGGAGTACCCGTTCCTGGGGGGTGTGGCGTACCGGCTGTACGCGAAGGAGAAGTTCGCGGTGACCGCAACAGCCGAGGGCGGAGCCGCGCTGGGCAAGTTCGACGGTGACTTGAAGGGACTTCAGTCGCAGGACGTCGGTGTGTGGCAGTCGGCCACCAGGCCGGCCTTCAGCCTGGGCGCCAACTTCGACTACAACTTCTACCCGAACCTCGCCTTCCGGGTATCGCCCACCTATGTTGGAACTTTCTACCGGCTGCAACCGACAGATACACTGCATGGGCCGCCTGGCTCAATTCAGAACAATTTTGGATTCAACGCCGGTTTTGTCTACCGCTTCGGAAAGATCAAGTAACCGGTTCGCAAAAAAGAGAGCGATCCCGATCACCTGCATCGAGATCGCTCTTGTTTATGCACCACGTTATTTCAGTGTGTAGAGAACACCGGTCACAAACTGGAAGCTGTTGTTATTAAACCCAATAGCAGGATTGTGGAGATAGTTATCCAACAAATTCAGGTTCAGGCTGAACCGCTTATAGGTCGGCAGTTGAAGTCCGGCTGCGAAGACCGCTGAATAGGCACTGGAGTTGTTCCAAGCGGGAATAAACGTTCCGCTCTCGGTGAAGATGATCTTGGCGGGCAGATTCCGGTGATATAGCTCGGTAAAGCTCGATCCGACCAGATCGTTGCTAGGCGTAGGCGGCTGGAAGTTCTGCCGCTCGTAGTGCACATCTGCCTTCACGTCGAACTGCTGAACCGGCGTTTTGATCAATGTCCAACCGACACCAAGCCCATAGATTTGCTGCAAGTTCAGGCCCTGGGAGTAGTTGTGATCGAACGATGCCCCAACCAGCCCATAGAACGTTTGAGTGAAGTATTTATCGTGTTCCGCGTCGGCATGGAAGATGTTCGTCTTCGTCGTCGAAGCCAATGTCGGGGGGCTCGTCTCCGGAATCGCCGGCTGGGTTATCTTGCCATACGTTTCCAGGACGTTGATGGTAGACCGAGTCCGTGGGGGAAGAAATGTAACCGAAGGAACCAGTCGTACCAGATTGACTGCCGCGTTATAGTTCTGACCGGTCTGCGTTGACTCAATCAGGGTGATTCCGCCCGATATAGCGCCATGCCATCCGTACCAGATACCCGGATTACTGGTGACCTCCTGATTGTAGGTTGCGCTGTCGATCAGGTAGGCGAGATCCTTGACCGGAACGACCTCGATAGCGCTCGACGACGTCGCGGCCATTCTGATGTTGTTGTCCGCATAAGTGACCGTGCTCGGCTGCTTCTCGGTGCGCGTGATCTTCTCGTTCTTCTTCAGCGCTACAAACTTACCGCCGGCGTGCAACTCTTTGATCTTGTCGGCGGAAACCGTAACCTCACCGACGATGTCGCTCTTGAAGACAAACGAATCACCCGTCGCCCGCTCCAGGGTGCCGGTCAGCTGATCGCCGTTGGTAAACACGATCACGTCGGGCGCTGGCTTGGCCGGATTACTCTGAGCCGATGCAGTGGCTGTCTGTTGGAATAACACGCCCGAAACCAGGCTCAAAACGAGCAGGCTGTTCCACTTACGCAGCCGGCAGATAGGGGTCGATTCAAGGTGTGGGCTCATCAATTAAAAATAGCGTAGCTTTGAATTGGTGAGGTTAAAATATGCAACCGATTGTTCGTGTCATTGGAAAGATATTGCGTCTCGTTGGTATTTCCAGCCCGGAAGACTCGCTGCGAAAGCCTGTGGCTGCCTCAGATTCAGCCTTCTGGCGCACGCCGAGTAGCCCGAAAATCCAGGGACCGAGTCGCAGTCCCGATGAAGACGGCGTAACGGGAGATCGAGCGGGCCATTTGGCTGGAATGACGCAATAGTGGGATCGTTAATGGCGTCAGATCGCACGGCGGAATGGTAGGCTTTGAGGGTGGCAATGTGTTTTAGAACGTCTCAGTTTGGCCTGTTTCGATACGGTCCGATCTGGTTTGTCCTGGCGGTGATGGCGGCGGTGTGCCCCTTCGCTCGCGCGACGGAGCATGTGACGCTGAAGAACGGCTTTGAACTGGATTGTGTGCGGCGCGAGGCCGTTGGGGACAAGATTCGACTTTACCTTGCGGGCAACGGTACCTCTCCTGCCGATGATTCGAACTACCTTGAGGTCGCGGCGGATTCGGTGGTTCGAGTGGAGACGGTTGTGGACGTTCCAAAGCCGGTAGCTGCGGTGAAGATGCCGAGCCCGGTGACGATGATGGCAGCACCGACGAAAGAAGAGATGCATGAAATGCTGGCCCATGCCGGCGCGGCGCACAACATCGATGAAGATCTGCTGGCCAGTGTGGTTCGAGCGGAGAGTGGTGGACAGGTGCGAGCGGTTTCGCGTACAGGGGCCCGAGGGCTGATGCAGTTGATGCCGGGGACAGCGAGCGCGTTGGGCGTCGACGATGCATTCAAGCCGGACCAGAACATCGCCGGCGGGACGGCTTATCTGGATGCGCTGCTGACCAGATACCATGACAACTTGGCGCTGGCTCTGGCGGCCTACAATGCAGGGCCGGGGGCGGTCGATAAGTATCATGGGATACCGCCCTACCGCGAAACTCGGGAGTATGTCGCGCGAGTGATCCGTGAGTTCAACCGGCGAAAACTGATGGCTGCCCTGATAGCGCAGACAAAGTAAACCCACCGCTGACCTGCGGACAAAGAGAGAGCGATGACGAAGCGTAATGGACTTCTGTGGTTGGTGGGCGTTGTGGGGCTTGTAGTGCTCGTCTATTTGTTTCGCAGCAAGGTGCACTTCGATTGGGCGATGTTCTGGCAACAACTCCGATATGTGAGTGCCGGACATATCCTGGCGGGGATTGCGCTGATCTATGCGACGTACTGGATACGGGCCGTGCGGTGGGCGGTGTTTCTTTCGCCGACGAAGAAGGTCTCGGCTACATCGCTGTTGGGGTCGCAGTTCATTGGATTTACGGCGGTGGCGTTATTTGGTCGGCTGGCGGATTTGACGCGACCGTACCTGGTGGCGCGGCGGGTTGGGCTGTCGTTGAGCTCGCAGATAGCCGTATACACGATCGAGCGAATGTTCGATCTGGGGGCGGCGGCGGTGATCTTTTCGTGCGCTTTGGCGTTTACGCCAAAGAACCTTGCGCATCACGAGATCTTTGTCAGGGCTGGGGTGTTGAGCATGGGCGCGACGCTGGCGATTGCTGTCTTTGCGGGCGTGGTACGGGTGGCTGGCGCTGCGGTGGCGGGGTTTGCGCGGGGTACGGTGGGTCTGGTCTCGAAATCCGCCGGGGAGAGCATTTCGACGAAGATCATCGGGTTTCGTGATGGGTTGAATGCGTTGTCGTCGGCGCGTGACTTTGGTGTGGTGGTACTGCTTTCGCTGGCGATGTGGGTAATCATCGGGTTTGCTTATCTGCAAACGGTGCAAGCATTTGTAAATACTCCGGAGTTGAGTGGCCTGACATTTTCGCGGACGATGCTGTTGATGGCGGCGAGCATTGGCGGCTCATTGCTGCAGCTTCCGATCATTGGATGGTTTACGCAGATCGCTGTTACTGCGGCGGCGATGCATACGTTCTATGGAGCGCCGATTGAAGCGTCGACGGCTTGTGGGGCGCTGCTGTTGGTGGTGACGTTTCTTTGCATCATTCCGACTGGGTTTATTTATTCGCAGGTGGAGCACGTGAGCTTGAAGAAGGTGGCGGCGGAGAGTGAGATGGCGGGAAAGGATCCTGAGGTCAAACCGGCGGTTTAAAGGCAAAAGTTTAGCGTGTTTTTATTTTGTGGCGGGTGGGTATTTTTTCTGGGTTTTTTGCGATTTTTGGTGTGCAGAATGTGGTTTTTTGATGGTGAATTTGTGGTGGATTGATGCGTTAACGTGGTGTTTGCGTGCACGGTTTTCGGGTGTCGGAAAATTTCCTCTTTTTCGAAATTTATTTTTGGGGCGTGGCCGGGTGGGCGAACCGGGTGCATGTATGTCGCGACATTGGGCTGTTTGCACACAATTTGGTGCAGGCCTGCGCTGCTAGAATCGATATATACCGATGAAGTGCCCCTACTGTGGTTTCAGCCAGGATCGAGTTGTTGATTCACGCGAGAGTAAAGACGCGGATTCGATTCGACGGCGACGAGAGTGTGAAGGCTGCAACAAGCGATTTACGACCTACGAGCGGATCGACGAGATCCCTTACATGGTGGTGAAGAAAGACGGGCGGAGGGAGAAGTTTGACAGGCAGAAGGTGCTGAGTGGACTGCTCCACGCCTGCGAGAAGCGACCGGTTGCAGCGGTGAAGCTGGAACAGATTGTGGATGAGACCGAGGCCTACGTGGTCGAATCGCCGGAACGGGAGCGGTCGACGAGCGAGGTCGGCGAGCTGATTATGAGCAGACTGAAGGCGATCGATACAGTCGCCTATATCCGGTTTGCGAGTGTGTATCGGGACTTCAAGGATGTCCGTGAGTTCAAGGCGGAGCTGGAAGAGTTGCTGAACGCAAAAGACTCCAGGAAGAGGCGGTAGAGGATGACGGCAGCGAAGAAGACGCACAGGATTACCTTGATTCCGGGAGATGGGATTGGACCGGAGGTCTCGGGCGCCGTGGTGAAGATTCTGGAGGCGGCGGGTGCGGCGACGGGGGTGGCTTTCGAGTGGCATCGATACGATGCAGGCGCGGATGCGTTTGCAAAGACCGGAGAGTACATCCCGAAGGTGCTGTATGACTCGATTGAACAGAACCGAGTCGCGTTGAAGGGGCCGGTGACGACGCCGATTGGCGAAGGGTTCGCTTCGATCAACGTCACACTGCGGCAAAAGTTTGAACTGTTCGCGAACTTTCGACCGGTGAAGAACCTGCCCGGGTTGAAGACCAGGTATCCGGCACTCGATATCATCGTCGTGCGCGAGAACATGGAAGACCTGTATGCCGGGTTGGAGCATGTGGTGGTGCCGGGCGTGGTGCAGGCGCTGAAGATTATTACAGAGAAGGGTTCGACACGCATCGCCAAGTTTGCGTTCGACTATGCGCGCAAGCATGATCGCAAGAAGGTCCATGCGATCCATAAAGCGAACATCATGAAGCTGTCGGATGGGTTGTTCCTGCGGTGCTGCCGTACGGTTGCGGAGGGATTTCCTGAGATCGAGTATCGCGAGCATATCGTCGACAACACGTGCATGCAGCTGGTGATGAATCCGTTCCAGTACGACATTCTGCTGACCGAGAATCTGTATGGCGATATCCTCAGCGATCTGTGCAGCGCGTTTGTGGGGGGGCTTGGATTGGTGCCGGGCGCGAACCTGGGGACCGAGTGCGCGATCTTCGAGGCGGTGCATGGATCGGCGCCGGATATCGCAGGCAAAGATATCGCCAACCCGACTGCCTTGTTGCAAAGCGCGGTGCTGATGTTGCATCACATCAATGAAGGCGCGACTGCGGAACGGGTGCAGGCGGGAATTGAGCAGGTCTACCGTGAAGGCAAGACGCTGACCAGGGATGTCGGCGGCACAGGCGGGACGAGGGCGTTTGCGGATGCTGTGCTTCAGGCGATGGAAGCGCCGGTGAATCAGGCTTAGTGGCTCTTCGTGACTCTTAGTGGCTCGAGGGCGACCGCATGACGACCGCGGATCTTCGCGGATGATGCGGGTTGAGAACAGGCAAAGGCAACAGCAAATACAGGGGTCCTTCACTGCGCTCAGGATGACCGACTTTGAGATTACGAGGAAACGATTCTCAATAAGAAAGAAGAGAGAGAAAGAGAGATTGCATGAGGCGGATGTACTGGTTGATGGCTGCAGTAGTATTGGGTGGGGTGGTGGGATGTAAGTCCGGCGATGCGGTGAAGCAGGGTCCGGAGGCAGTTGTGGCTAAGCCCGCTGGGCCGCCGCCGCCGACCGTGCAGCTTGATCCGGCAACCCTGGGGTCCGTGAGTGGGACGATCCATTTTTCCGGCAAGGCGCCAGCGCCGGTGAGGATCGACATGAGCATGGATCCTGTGTGTTCGATGCTGGGTGGCGATAACTTCGCTGAGCAGTATGTGGTGCATGACGGCAAGCTGGCGAATGTGTATGTGTATCTCAAGAGCGGGCCGCCGGCGGCGATGCTCGCGGGGGGACCAACACCTGCTCCGGTCGTAATGGACCAGATCGGGTGCAAGTATGTTCCGCATGTTGTTGCGGTGGTTCGGGGCGGGTCAGTGGAGTTTCGCAACTCGGATAGTACGATGCACAACATCCACACGATGCCGGCGGAGGGCAATCCGCCGAACCCCCCGATTGACATCTCGCAGGGAGCGAAGGGCGCGCCACAGGTGAAGCAGTTCAACCACCCGGAGGTGATGATGCCGGTGCGGTGCAACAACCATCCCTGGATGAATGCGTTTATCAATGTGTCAGCGACGCCGTTTTTTGCCGTGACCGGCGCGGATGGACACTTCGACATCAGCGGATTGCCGGCCGGAACGTATACTTTGGCGGCAGTACACGAGAAGATGGGCGAACAGACGATGGCGGTGACGGTCGAGCCGAAGGGGACGGCCAAGGCGGACTTCAGTTTCAGTGTAAAGTGATACGACAGAACCCGGAGGATCGATGAGCGCAGGATTAGCGGTGTTGGCAGAGGCGATGCAGCATACGGCGCAGTTCACAGTGAACCTGTCCTTTGTGGTGAACCGGCTACCGCTGTGGTTCCTTGTGTTTGCGCTGTTTCTACCGAGGATCGCGATGGTGGTGGCATGGTTGCAAGGGGTGCTGGTGCCGTTTCATCTGATCGGCATTATTCCGCCGCTGTTCTGGCTGTTTTTGCCGAGGATCCTGGTGCTGTATCTGATCTATGTGGACCAGGGGTTGACCCTTTGGTTTCTGGTTCATCTGGTGGCGGCGATCCTGGTTTGGGGTGGCAGCGGCCACCAGATGCGGCGCAGGCGCTACCGCGTCTCCTGACTCTTTGGACGCTGCGGATGACGGTGCCGCAATGGCGCGTTATTCTTAGAAGATATGGAACGACGCAGGGTTGGTATTCTTGGCGCGACTGGAATGGTCGGGCAGCGATTCATTCAGTTGTTGAGCAATCATCCGTGGTTTGAGATTGCGTGGCTGGCGGCGAGCGATCGCAGCGCCGGCAAGACATACGCGGAGGCGAGCCGGTGGAAGCTGGATACTCCACTGCCGGCGAGGATTGCGGCGATGACGCTGCAGCCGAACGTCCCGGAGGGATCGGCGATCGAGCTGCCAAAGATTATTTTTGCGGCGCTGGACGCAGACATCGCACGTGAGCTGGAGCCGAAGTTTGCCGCGGCTGGGTGTGCGGTGATCTCGAACTCGAGCGCGTTCCGAATGGTGCCGGACGTGCCGCTGGTGGTGCCAGAGGTGAACGCCGATCATCTTGCGCTGATCGAGACACAGAGCTGGCGCAAGGAGAGCGGTGGCTATATCGTGACTAATCCGAACTGCAGTGCGATTGGGCTGGTGCTCGCGCTGAAGCCGCTGGACGAGCGGTTCGGGATTGAAAGCCTGTTCGTGAGCACGATGCAGGCGGTGAGCGGCGCGGGGTATCCGGGCGTGGCTTCGCTGGATATTTTGGGAAATGTGGTGCCGTTCATCAAGAACGAAGAGGAGAAGCTGCAGGAAGAGGTCGGCAAACTGCTGGGCAGGTTGGATGGCAGGAGGATTGAGTTGCTTGACGCGAAGGTGAGTGCGCATTGCAACCGCGTGGCTGTTGAGGATGGGCATACAGAGTGCGTGAGCATCAAGTTTAAGAAGAAGGCTTCGCGGGAGGAGATTCTTGCGGCGTGGGATGAGTTTCTGCCGCTCAGGGGTCAGCATCTGCCGACGGCTCCGGAGCAGCCGGTGGAGTATGACGCGGGCATCGATCGGCCACAGCCACGGTTGGACAGAATGCGTGGACGCGGGATGGCGGCGACGGTGGGGCGGTTGCGCGAGTGCACTCTGCTGGATTGGAAGTTCGTGGTGTTGTCGCATAATACGATTCGCGGGGCGGCAGGGGCGGCGGTGCTGAATGCGGAGGTGCTGGCGTTGCTGGGAAAGCTGGATAAACTCGGCTCGCCTGCGAAGGTGGTTTCGGCGAAGGCCGTGGCGGTGACGGCTTGAGCGTGGTGCGAGAAAAACTAGTGGTAATGAAGTTTGGCGGAACCTCGGTTGAGGACGCGCAGGCGATTGCGCGGACGGCAGGGATCGTTCGCGGACGGCGCGAGCGTGGGTTGGAGGCGGTTGTTGTGGTGTCGGCGATGGCGAAGGTGACGGACCTGCTGGTGTCGGCTGCGCGTGCTGCGGGCCGCGGCGATAAGGCAGGGGCTTTGGCAATTGGGGCTCGGCTGCGACACCGGCATATTGATACGACGACGGCGTTGCTGGAGGTGGAGCGTCTTAACCGCCTTCAGGGGGCGCTCCACCAGGACTTCGATGCGCTCGATGACCTGTTGCGAGGAATCGCGGCAGTGGGCGAGCTAACTCCGCGCACAAATGATCTGGTGTTGAGCTTCGGGGAGAGGCTTTCGAGCAGGATGATTGCCGAGGCTTTTGAGCAATTCGGGTTGCAGGGCGCTCATGTGGATGCCCGGAGCTGCATCGTGACGGACGCAGGGTATGGCAAGGCGGCGCCGCTGGAGAGTGCGATTGAGGCGAAGCTTGCAGCGATCGTGCTGCCGCTGATCGAGGCCGGGAAGACCCCGATCATGGGTGGATTTATCGGATCTACGACGGAGGGCATTACAACAACGCTGGGCCGTGGCGGCAGCGACTTCACGGCCGCTCTGGTCGGCGGAGGTATGCACGCCGGTGCGATCGAGATATGGACGGACGTGAACGGCATCATGACGACCGATCCGCGAATCTGTCCAGATGCGCTCCGCGTCAAGACGATCAGCTTCGAGGAGGCGGCGGAGCTTGCGTACTTCGGCGCAAAGGTGCTGCACCCTGCTACGATTTTGCCCGCGGTTCAAAAAAGCATTCCGGTGTGGGTGCTGAACTCGCGCAATCCTGAGAATGAAGGCACGAAGATTACGGCGATGGCGGCAAAGTGCGCGAGCCCGTTCAAGAGCATTGCGGCGAAGAAGAAACTTACGATCATCGACGTGGTCGCGAGCCGGATGCTGATGTCGCATGGATATTTGAAGGCGGTGTTCGACGTTTTCGACAAATACAAGTGCGTGATCGATATGGTGTCGACGAGCGAGGTGAGCATCTCGCTATCGGTGGACAGCAATCAACAGTTGCCGGAGATATGCGCGGAGCTGGCGAAGATCGCGGATGTGAAGATGGAAGGCCATAAGGCGCTAGTCTGCCTGGTGGGGGAGGATATTCGCGGCCACAACGGCATCGCGGGGCAGGTGTTCAGTGCGATCAGTCATGTGAATGTCAGGATGATTTCGCAGGGGGCGAGCGAGATCAACATGAGCTTTATGATCGACGAGGAAGATGTAGAGGAAGCTGTGCGGAGTCTGCACGAACACTTCTTCGCGAACCCGGATGAGACGGTGTTCGATGTTGCGAATCGGGTTCAACTGAAGGCTCAGGCTTAGGAAGGCACACGATGCGGGTATTGGTTCTGGGAATGGGCAAGACGGGCAAGCTGGTTGCTGAGGTTGCGACGGAACGCGGTCACGGCGTCCATGTGCTCGATGCGAAGGAGAACGCAGGAGCCTCCGCACTGACGCCGCCGTTTGTTGCGGGGTTCGATGTGGTGATTGATTTCACCACGCCGGAGGCTGTGATTCAGAATATGCGTGCTTGCCTGGCGACGGGCGCGAAGATGGTGATCGGAACGACCGGCTGGTACGACAAGCTGCCGGATATGCGTGGGCTCGCCGAACGGAAGCAGGCGGGGCTGCTATATGGGACCAATTTTTCGGTTGGTGTGCAGGTGATGCTGCAACTGGCCAGGAAGATGGCAGAGATGCTGAAGGACGCGGGGTACGAGTTTTCGATCGAAGAGACACACCACACCACCAAGTTGGACTCGCCAAGCGGAACGGCGAAGAGTCTCGCAAAGGTTGTTGCCGATGAGGCGATGAAAGGAAAATCGATGGGAGGCTCTCAATTTGTTGTGAGAGTTGAGTCAAAGCGCGTTGGTGATAGTGCGGGAGTTCATGTGCTGACGGCACAGTGTGATGCCGACAAGCTCGTGCTAACGCATGAGTCGTACTCGCGGCGTGGGTTTGCGGAGGGTGCAGTACGGGCGGCGGAGTGGTTGTCGTCGCGAACGGGGTGCTACGACTTTCAGGACGTTTACACACAGATGTAGCTGGTTGCGAGGAGATTTTATGAGCGTGATGGAAATGGCGACGAAGACGAAGTTTGCGGACCTGACGTTTGACCAGAAGCTGGATCGGTTGGCCGAGGTTGCGGTGCAGATTGGCCTGGGGTTGCGCGCGGGTCAGGAGTTAATCATGTCCGCTCCAATAGAGGCGTTGCCGCTGGTGCGCCGGATTACGGAGCATGCGTATAAAGCAGGTGCGCTGCTGGTCACGACGCTTTACTCTGATGATCCCAGCGTGCTGGCGCGGTACGAATATGCAGCGGATGCCAGCTTCGACTACGCTCCGACGTGGCTGCATGATGGAATTGCAGCGGGGTTTCGGAGCGGCGCTGCACGACTTGCGATTGCGGGGGCAAACCCGGCTCTGCTGGCCAAGCAGGACCCGGCAAAGGTGTCGCGGGCAAACATTGCCACGTCAAAGGCCGGGAAGCCGGCGATGGAGCTGATCACGAAGCACGAGATTAACTGGACGATCGTGGCGTTTGCAACGCCGGAGTGGGCGAAGCTGGTGTTTCCCGGCGAGCCGGAGAATGTTGCGGTTGCGAAGCTGTGGGAGGCGATCTTTGTTTCGTCGCGTATTGCAGTCGATGATCCCGTGCTGGAGTGGCGAGAGCATGGGGCTAGGCTGAAGAAGCGCATGGAGATGTTGAACGCGAAGCGGTTCTACGCGCTGCACTTCAAAGGACCAGGGACGGATTTGACGGTGGGGTTGGCAGACGACCATCTGTGGGCGGGTGGCGGGACAACTGCCGGAAATGGGATCTATTGTCAGCCGAATATCCCGACCGAGGAGTGCTTTACTACTCCCCACAAGGACCGCGTGAACGGGACGGTGCGGGCCTCGAAGCCGCTGTCGCATCAAGGCACTCTGATTGAAAATATTGCGGTACGTTTTGAGGATGGAAGGATTGTTGAAGCTACGGCGACCGCCGGGGAAGACGTGCTCAACCGTTTGATCAGCACGGATGACGGAGCCCGAAGGCTGGGTGAGGTGGCGCTGGTGCCGCACTCCTCGCCAATCGCGCAGAGTGGTGTGCTCTTCTGGAGCACGTTGTTCGATGAGAACGCGGCGAGCCATATTGCTCTGGGGCAGGCTTATTCGACGTGCATTATCGACGGCGAGAAGATGGATGCCGAGCAGTTGACGGCGCTGGGCGCTAACTCCAGCCTGATTCACGTGGACTGGATGATCGGCTCCGGCGAGATGGATGTAGACGGTGTGGCAGCGGATGGCACAGCGGAGCCGCTAATGCGCAAGGGCGAGTGGGTCTAGTCGCGAGGCCGACCCGATGGCTGTGGAGCCGGCCGCCCAGGCCGGCTTGTAGCTGCAACTGCCTCCAGCTGGCCTTTTAGCAGGTTTTTCAAGGCTTCGCGAAGAATTCCTCTGGTATTTGCAGGGAATTCGCGGTAAATTGAGACTCAATCGGACCACGGTCTGTTTTCATCCCCAAGTTCCCAAAGACTTATGACTGCCAGACGAGGCCGTTTTGCAGGAAGTATTTAGCTAATGCTCTGATTCCTCAGTTGGCGATTTCCATCCGTCGCCGCAGCGCTGCATTTCTACTAACTGGACCTTTGAGGAGAACTGATATGAATTCCGAAATCACGCAGGGTGTTTCGCGCAGATCCTTCATGAGAATTCTTGGGGCGGCCTCCGCGGCGGCTACTTCGTTTCCAGCTTTTGCCGCGATCGAGCAGGCGGGTACACAGGCAGCGCAGCCGGCCAAACCCCGGCTCGCTCGAAGTATGCAGTTTTCGCCAGACACGGTCGTCATCAGTGCGAATGAGAATCCGCTTGGGCCTGCGCAGTCCGCGCTGACCGCGATATGTAACACGGCGTCGCTGGGCGGCCGATATCACTTCGATGAGTATGGGAAGACGATTTCGGTTTTCAACGATCAGTTTGGTTTGAAGAAGGATTACTCCGCGCTGTTCCCCGGTTCGAGCGGACCTTTGGATCTTGCATTGATGTCGAATATTGGCCCGGATAAGCCGCTCGTGTATGGAGATCCAAGCTACGAGCAGGGCCCTCGCGCGGCTGACACCATGAAGGCGGCGAAGTATCCGGTGCCGCTGACGGCGACCTATGCGCATGATGTGAAGGCTATGTTGAAGGCACACCCCTCGCCGGGCGCGTACTACATCGTGAACCCGAACAATCCGACCGGCACGATGACGCCCAAGGCAGATATCGTGTGGCTTGTTAACAACAAGCCGAAGGGTTCGGTGGTGATCATCGACGAGGCTTATCATCACTTCTCGGACGACGAATCCAGCATCGACCTGGTGAGACAGGATAAAGACGTGATCGTGATGCGGACGTTCTCGAAGATCTACGGTATGGCGGGAATACGCGCGGGCTTAGCAATCGCGAGACCGGATCTGATCGAGCGGTTCAACGTCGTCGGAGGGCCCAGCCAGAGTTTGGCGAGCACATCGATCACCAGCGCCGCCGCCGCTCGCGCTAGTCTGCAGGACAAGGACTTGGTGCCGTTGCGGAAGAAGATCAATTCGGATATCCGTTCGGAGACGCTGGAGTTTCTCGCGAAGCATGGTTACAAGTTTGTTCCCGGTTCGCAGGGCAATATGTTCATGGTGGATGTGCAGCGCCCTGGCAGAGAGTTCCAGATGGCCATGCTGAAGGAGAACGTTGCTATCGGGCGTACGTGGTCCGCGATGCCGAGCTACGTGCGCGTTACGGTTGGAACGAAGGCCGAGATGGAGAAGTTCCAGACAGCCTTTGTGAAGTGTATGGATATGCCGCCGGGAGCCGCGAATGGCGCTGCTGCGCTACATCTGCCAGAGTTTCATATCCCGTCGGAGCTGTATCGAGGCTAGTGACGCTGCAAGAACCAGACGCCCCGGCGAGAGATCGCCGGGGCTATTTTTTGTGATTCTTTGGTAGTCGAGCGACGTGGCCGCGAAATCAACAATCCTGACGCGGTAAACTTACATTCATTATGGAACTGATGGGTTGCGGGACGGCGCTGGTGACTCCTTTTCGACGGGACGGCGGCGTGGATGAGCCTGCGCTGCATGCGCTGGTCAACTGGCAGATTGAAAGTGGGATCGAATTCCTCGTCCCGTGCGGGACGACAGGCGAGGCCTCGACGCTGACCGAGGCGGAGTGGCTGCGCGTCGTTGATGTTGTGGTTGCCACGGCGTCCGGACGGGTACCGGTGTTTGCGGGCTGCACGCACAATGCGACGCACGAGGCGGTGGCGCGTGCGCGGAAGCTGTCGCGAGTGCATGGACTGACGGGGATTCTGACGGCGAATCCTTATTACAACCGCCCTGGACAGGAGGGGCAGTATCAGCACTTTCGTGCGATCGCCGAGGCGACGGAGCTGCCTGTGCTGCTGTACAACATTCCTTCGCGAACGGGAGCGAATCTGGAGCCGGCGACGGTGCTGCGCCTGGCAGAGCTGAGAAATGTGATTGGAGTCAAAGAGTCCAGCGGGAATCTGGCTCAGATAACGGAGTTGCTGACGACTGCTCCGCGAAGCTTCAAAGTGTTCGCGGGGGATGATGGATTGGCTTTGCCGATTCTGGCGCTGGGTGGGGCGGGGCTTGTCTCGGTTGCGTCGAATGTGATTCCGGCACCGATGACACGGATGGTTCGAGCTGCGCTCGAGAACGACTGGGTGGAAGCGCGGCGGATCAATCGGCAATTCTTCCGGTTGATGCAGGCGCACTTCTGGGAGGCGAGTCCAGCTCCGGTGAAGGCCGTGCTGCAGATGCTGGGGCGGGGGGAAGATGTGCTGCGGCTGCCGATGGTTCCGGTGTCGGACGCGACTCGGCGGAAGCTGGAGCGGATGGTTGGCGAGTTGGGAATGCTGGTCGGGGTCCCTGCGACGGGTGAAGATCTGCGAATGTTTTGAGGTGTGAGATGCTGCGCTGGCGAAGAGGTTTGGCATGTGCGTTGATGGTGTGCTGTGCCTTCGCTTTGCAGGCACAGGAGAAAGGCCTTTGGCACAGCTTTCGGCTTCGTGATTTTTTCCCTAAGACGAAGACGGCGGCGCTGGATGACAGCCAGATCTCTGCGATTCGGAAGATCTTGATGGCGAGGGTAAAGGCACAGGAGGATGGCTGGTGCTCGACGGAAGATGGCGACTCCTGGCTCGATGGTCTGCAGTTCGATGATGTTCCTGTGAATCAAAGAGAGCGCATTGTGAGGGCGACGGCTGGCGATGGCTGCGCACGTGGAGCGCAGGGAGCAAACGGTGGGATGTGGCTATTTCAGATTCGCGGCCAGAGGGTTCAGTTCGTCGGGGCATTTGGCGGGTGGGGATTGGCCGTCCAGCGTGCCGAAGTGGGCGGCTTTCACGACTTTGTGAACGCATGGCATTCGGGATACCTCGATACGGAGCTAAGCTACTATCGGTTCAACGGCGCAGTTTATAAGAAAATCGCAAAAGCTTCTGAGGTCCAAGACCAAAACGGAGTGATGCGCCTGCAACAAGGCAAGCAAGACTCGACGAAACATTGACTATGGAAATGGACTGGAGCAAGATTGAAGACGTTAGAGACAGCGATTGAATACTGGTTTGCGCAGGGTGCGACGGCGATTGGAAATGCCGAGGCGGAGACGGTGTTTTTGGAGTTGAGGGCGGCGCTGGAGGCAGGGACGGTGCGGTCAGCGGAGCCGGACGCTTTGGTGCCGCTGGGGTGGCGGGTGAATGCGTGGGTGAAACGCGGGATTTTGCTGGGGTTTCGGCTGGGGCAGATGGTGGAGATGGGCGGCGGCGATGGCCTTTCGTTTGTCGATAAAGGGACGTATCCGGCGCGGCGGTTTGCGGCGGCCGACGGGGTTCGCGTGGTGCCGGGTGGGTCGAGCGTGCGGAGCGGGGCGTTTGTATCCAAAGGAGTTGTGGTGATGCCTCCGGCTTATGTGAATGTGGGGGCTTATGTGGATGAGGGACGATGGTGGATTCGCATGCGCTGGTGGGGAGTTGCGCGCAGGTGGGGAAGCGCGTGCATCTGAGTGCAGCGGCGCAGATTGGCGGAGTGCTGGAGCCGGTGAACGCTTCGCCCGTGATTATCGAGGATGATTGTTTGATCGGCGGGAATACCGGGGTTTATGAGGGGACAGTGGTGCGGAAGCGCGCGGTTCTGGCGGCTGGGACGGTGTTGACGCGGGGGACGCCGGTGTATGACCTGGTGCGAGGAGAGATCTATAAGGCTACGGCGGAGATGCCGCTGGTGATTCCTGAAGGAGCGGTGGTCGTGCCGGGGTCGCGGGCGGTTTCCAAGGGCAAAGGCGCGGAGTGGGGGTTGAGTCTGGCGGCTCCGGTGATCGTTAAATATCGGGACGAGAAAACTGAGCTTTCGTTGGTGTTAGAGGACATTTTGCGGTGATTTGTGGTGGTTTTTTGTGGTGAATTTGTGGTGGATTGCGTCGTTATCGTGGTCTGTTGAACGACACTTTTTGCGCCGCTAAAAACATGCCAACCTTTTTTAAATTTCTCTGTGAAAATCTCACGTGACCAGCGCTCGCGTGCTTCACGTCGATTAGCGATGAGAGAGACGCAGCAACGACCTGCAGCTGCTTCAGTTCAAAGCGTTGCGGGTTACGATGCTAAGATTAAAGATTGATGGCACAAGATAAATTGAAGTTGATTCCGCTGGGTGGCCTTGGCGAGTTCGGTATGAACTGCATGGCTATCCGCTGGCAGGATGACATTATCGTCATCGATGCCGGTCTGATGTTTCCTGAAGAAGAGTTGCTGGGTGTGGACATTGTTGTCCCGGATATCAGCTATTTGACTGAAAACCGCGAGAAGGTTCGCGCGATCGTTTTGACCCACGGGCACGAAGACCACATCGGTGGCCTGCCATGGATTTTGTCTGAGCTGAACGTTCCGGTGTACGGGACCGAGTTCACGCTGGCGTATGTTGAGGGCAAGCTCGAAGAGCACAATCTGCTGGATGAGGCGGATTTGAACGAGTTGATTCCCGGCAAGCGACTTACGCTGGGGCCGTTCTCGATCATGCCGATCCGCGTGACGCACTCGCTGGTGGACTGCGTTGCGCTGGCGATTCATACGCCGGTTGGAGTGGTTCTGCATACGGGCGACTTCAAGATTGACCTTTCGCCGCCGGATAACAAGCCGTTCGATCTCCATGCGTTTGCGGAGCTGGGCAAGCAGGGCGTGCTCGTACTGCTGCAGGACTCGACCAACGTGGACCGCACCGGATATACGCCGAGCGAGCGAGCAGTACGGCCGAAGCTGGATGAAATCTTTTCGCAGACTAAGAAGAAGCTGTTCTTCAGCTGCTTCTCTTCGTCGATCCACCGGATCCGGCTGGCGATGGAACTGGCGCATCAGCATGGGCGCAAGGTCGCGATCGTCGGGCGTTCGCTGGATAATTCGACGGAGATCGCGCAGGACCTTGGGTATCTCGATCTTCCTGCAGGGCTGGTGATCAATCCGGGGCAGATCAAAGATACGCCGGCGAACAAGCTGTTGATCATGATCAGCGGAACGCAGGGCGAGCCGATGAGCGCGCTGAGCCGCGCCGCTGTGAGCAACCATAAGTTTGCGAAGATTGAGGCAGGCGATACCGTGTTGCTGAGTTCGCGGGTGATTCCGGGCAACGAGAAGTCGATCTACAGGATGATCGACCATCTGGAGCGGCGCGATGCGAATGTGATCTATGACGACGGGCAGTCCGGCCTGATCCACGTGAGCGGACATGGAAGCCAGGAGGAGTTGCGGTTGATGATCAACCTGGTGCGTCCGAAGTTCTTCATTCCGATTCACGGAGATTATCGCCACCTGAAGCGTCATGCGGAGCTGGCCGGTTCGATGGGCGTGGTGGAGAAGACGATTCTGCTGGAGGACGGGGACGTTCTGGAAGTGGATAAGAGCTCCGCTACGAAGACGGGCAAGATTACCGTCGGGCGAGTGTGCATCGATTCGGGCGGGACCTCGACGGATGTTGTCGAAGACCTCGTGATTCGTGACCGAAAGCACCTGAGCGAAGATGGGATCGTGCTGCCGATCATTCAGATCAACAAGCGAACGGGCAAGGTCGAAAATGCTCCGGAGATTGTGATGCGGGGGACGGCGATTGCCGACGAGAACCTGATCGCGGAGTCGCGGCAGGTGGTGCAGACGGACGCTGGACGGCTCCTCTGCGGAAGAGAAGGCCGACTATGGCGTGATCAAAGAGAAGATTCGCAACGATCTGAAGCGGTACATCCAGAAGAGCACGAGCCGCCGGCCTTTGATTATGCCGGTGATTCTGGAGATCTGACGGTTGGAGTTGAAAAGCAGGAAGAGGCGCTCCTTTGCGGGCGCCTTTTCTGTGCCTGGTCATTGGGACTTTGCGGGTGGTGTGCTTGTGGGTCGGAGCTGGGCCGGGACGATGATGCCTGTCATATCGCCGTGGATGATGATGGGTTGCGGGGGAGCATCGAAGTCTCGGAGTTTCTTCTCGACAGTACTAGTGGCGGGAAACGTCCCGGGGCCATTGGAGATCTCTTCGCGGCTGACCTCTCGAGCGCGGGTGACTTTCAATGTGTATTCACCTTCGGGGACAAAGTAGAAGTGGAAGGCGTTGTCGTCCTTGTTGATTTCGGTGGAGACGAGCTGGGTGTTGTCGTCTGGGTAGACGATGGCGACCGAACCGGAGTTGATGACGTGACCTGTGCCAGCTTCGATGACACTGCCAGAGACCGCATGCAGCTTTGAGATGGGAATGGCGATGTCCACCGCGCCTGATTCTTCGCCTTCTTCCAGTTTGACGGGCTTTGCGTCACGTTGACGGAGAACCCCGCCGGAGAAGATGTCGAGGGAATATCTGGTGTTGTTCGAGAAAGAGCGCTCCTGGCCGAAGACGCGATCGACAGCTATATCGGAGAGAGCGAGTGTGGTCTTGACGAGGTATTCCCCACGGGGCAGGCCACTGACGCGATAGTGACCTTGGTCGTCTGTGCTATTGGGCCCGAAGCTGCCTAGTGGTTTGGCGCGGAAGGAGGCCCACTTTCCGGTCTTGTCTCTGGTCATCAGCTCGATGCCGGCGTTGGGATTTGGGCTGCCATCATCGAAGGTGACGGTGCCGGAGATGGAGGCACCTTTGAGGATACGGACTTCAACGGTAGAGGTACGATTTGCGGCAACGCTGACGGGGGTAAGAAATCTTGCGATGAGATCGGCCGTCGAAGACGATGGATGATTGAGGTCTTCACGGGAGACCAGGGCGAGAGGTGAGATATAGCCAGGTTTTTCGACGAAGACGTAGTAGTCGCCGGGGCCGACGTTGGGAACGGTGAAGCTGCCGTCAAGCAACGTCTCAACAAGAGTGGTTGCGACGATGCGTGGCCGGTCCTTGCCCCCTGCAATTTTCACGATGGGTGTGTTGTCAACGACGGGTTGAAGGACCACATGGGCCAAGCGGGCGGGCAGATTGGTATCTGCGCAGATGACACGGCCGGTGACCGTCCCGGTAGCCGCAACTTCCGGCTGTTGCGCGGAACAGTAGGCGGTGAGGAAGAGGATGACGACTGCAGTTCGTATGAAGGACATACGGGGCCAGTATAGTGGCGGAACAGAGTTGCACCGCAATCGATGCTTGCCGCGCGGATTGAAAGCCAATTGTTGCTGACGTACATCTGGTGGTTCCGGACAGGTGACTGTGGGCATGAGATTGATTAGGCTTGAGATGCGGCAGGCCGAACGGGATCGTCAAGGCTCTGGGTCGGCCGTGGGTTTGAAGAGCCGAAGTTTTGGGCGAGGCCTTCACCATGAATGGTTCCTGCACGGTCTTTGCATCTCGCGTGCGCCTTGGAATTCGCACAATTTCTGCGGTGCTTGCGGTTTCACTGGGCTTACTGCCGGTTGGAGCGCAGCAGCCGGAGGTGAAGCCAGCGTCGCGGCCCAAAGTTGCTCTGGTGTTCGAAGGTGGCGGTGCGCTGGGCTTTGCGCATATCGGCGTGATCGAGTGGATTGAGGCGCACCACATTCCGGTGGACTATGTGGCGGGAACAAGCATGGGCGGACTCGTGGGCGGCCTGTATGCCTCGGGCATGAGTCCGAAGGAGATTGCAGAGTTCGTCGGAGGCATCAAGTGGAACGCGGTGTTGAGTGGGCAGGTGCCGTTTCCTGCGTTGAGTTACAGAAGAAAAGAAGACAAGCTGGCGTTTCCGAACCGGTTGGAGTTTGGTTTGAAGCATGGGTTCAGCCTGCCGAACGGGTTGAACTCGGGCGCGGCGGTGGGTCTGCTGCTGGACGAGAGGATGCTGCCGTACTACGACATGAAGAGCTTTGACAATCTGCCGATTCCGTTCCGCTGCGTTTCGACTGACATGACGACGGGGCAGGAGCATGTCTTCAAAGATGGATCGCTGGCGCAGGCGATGCGTTCGACGATGTCGATTCCCGGGGTCTTTGCGCCGGTGGAACATGGTACACAGGTCTACTCCGATGGCGCTGCGGTGAATAATCTCCCAGTGAACGTAGCGCGGGCGATGGGCGCAGATATTGTGATCGCGGTGTATCTGGATACGGGACCGTTCGAGCGGAAGGAACTGAATTCGCTGCTGGGAGTGGCCGGCCGGAACGTTTCGATCATGATCGCAGCCAATGAGCTGCAGAGCATGAAGGACGCGAATATTCTGCTGAAGGCGGACGTGAGCAAGTTTACCTCGTCTGACTTCGAGAAGAGTGCAGAGATTATTCCGCAAGGTGTTAAGGTGGCACAGGAGCACGCGGCAGAGCTGGAAAAATACGCTGTGAACGATTCCGACTGGCAGGCGTATGTGGCGCAACGAAACTCCCGACGCAGAACGTACCTGCCGGAACCGACGTTCATAGACATCTATGGAATGCAGGGAGTACGGAAGACTGAGCTTACGAACGAATTCTCGAAGTATGTGAACAAACCCATCGACACGCAGACGATTGAAAAAACGATTATCGAGGTGCAGGGAACGGGTCTCTACTCCAGTATCAGCTACAACCTGATCGATGAGAATGGGAAGACGGGGCTGCTGATACGGCCGAGGTTGAAGAACTATGGGCCGCCATTTCTCAACCTCGGGGTCTTTCTGTCGTCGAACGATTCTAACGATATCCAGTTTGGAATCGGGGGGCGAGTAACGTTCTTCGGGCTGGTTGGCCCCGGGTCAGAGGTGCGCCTGAACGCCTCATTGGGACAGGTGGCGGGAGTCACCGGGGAGCTCTATAAACCTCTCATTCCGGAGAAGGGATACTTTGTTGCTCCGCGGGCCTATTACACGCACACGGTGTCGGCGTTTTTTTCAGGCAGCCAGCAGCTGGCGCAGTACACCGAAACGAAGAACGGATTTGGCGTCGATCTCGGATACCAGTTCAGCTCGAAGGCGGAGTTGCGCGTGGGAGAGGACTACCAGTGGTACGGCGAGAACCTGAGGATCGGGTCGCCGATTGAACAGGCGTTTAACATCACGCCATTTGTAACCAATGTGACGTTTCAATATCTGGGACAGGACAGCGTGCAGGTCCCGACACGAGGCTGGGTGATACAGACCCAGTACAACTATCTGACGCAGAAGCCGAATAGTTCCGGCGAATATTCGCAGTGGAATTCGACGATCGAACATTTCATGCCGGTAGGGGAACGCGGAATCCTCTTTGGAACGGCTTCCGGTGGAACCAGCTTTGGAGCTACGAACCTGGGGCTTGCTGGGTTTTCACTGGGTGGCCCGTTGCGGTTGAGTGCATACCGCCGTGGGGAGTTGCTGGGCAGCGATTATTATCTGGGGCAGGCAGGCTATATGTATCGGCTGCTGAGGTTGAATCCTGTGATCGGAGACGCCATTTATGCTACTGGATTTTATGAGATCGGCCAGGTTTGGGACAGCGCTCCGGGGACACCGCATCTGCCGAACGACGTTGCAGGAGGGGTGATCATCAAGACTTTGATCGGGCCAATCTATGGTGGAGGAAGCGTCGGTGACAGCGGTCACCGCACCTGGTTCTTCGGGTTGGGACGAGTTTTCTAGCGGCGTTGACGCTCCGATTATGATGGGCTGGGCTTATGTTTTTCAGCCTCGGAGTGGATCGCACAAATGGAACAGAGACGACATTCTGAGGTTGGCGGCAGTAGACGGCCGGGACGGTGGGCGAGCCGGATTCAACAACAAAAACAAAAGAAGACCGTTGCGGCGTTGGTGGTGGGCTTGCTGCTGGTGGCGGGTGCGGCGGCGTGGCCGTTTACCAAGGCACATTTGCAGGCAGTGGCGGTGCTGCGGCTGGTGGGCGGGCAGCCGGTGCCGGGGATTATCAGCAAGCTTGTGATGGAGCCTGTCAGCAAAAAAGATGTTCAGTTTGCGACCGCTGATGGCGTGGTGAAGGGGCGGCTTTATTTGCCGGAGCGGCATCCGGATGCGCCGGGGTTGGTGGTACTGCATGGCGTGCATCATCTGGGGATCGATGAGCCGAGGCTGGTGAGCTTCGCGACGGCGATAGCGGGTTGCGGGCTGCGAGTGCTGACGCCGGAGCTGCCGGGGATCAAGGATTATCACGTCGATCTCGATTCGGTGCGGGTGATTGGGGAGTCGGCGAAGTGGTTTGCGGGGCAGACAGATGGCCCGGTGGGAGTGCTTGGGTTGAGCTTCAGTGGAGGGCTGGCGTTGGTGGCGGCGAATGATCCGGCGTATCGGAAGGATTTTAAGTTTGTGTTTGCGGTGGGTTCACAGGACGAGATGGCGCATGTTGCAAACTATTACCTGACCGGACAAGAGGCACGACCGGACGGGACGATAGAGCGGTTGAAGCCGCATGAGTACGGACCGCTGGTGCTGGAGTATGAGCATCTGGAAGATTTTGTTCCGGCGGAGGACGAGGCTGCGATTCGTCCGGTGTTGCGAGAGCATTTGTACGAAAACAGGAGCGCGGAAGAACTGGCAGAGGAGAAGCTGAATCCGCAGCAAAAAGCAGAGGCGGCGGAGCTGATGGATTCGAACTCGGCGGCGACGAAGGCGAAGCTGGCCGCGTCGGATGTGAAGCATGCGAAGGAGATGGAGGAGCTTTCGCCACACGGCATGCTGCGGACGATGACGACGCCGGTCTATCTCTTGCATGGGCAAGCAGATAATATTATTCCATCGGCGGAGACGCTGTGGATGGCGAGCGAACTGCCCAGGGCTACGTTGCAAGAGGTGCTTGTGAGCCCCGTGCTTTCGCATGTGAATCTGGATGAAGCAAAGCCCCGGCTATGGGATCAGTGGCGTTTGGTGCACTTTTTTGCGGTAATGATGCATGCGGCAGAGAGGAAGTAGAGGAGATCGATGAGCGAGTTTGTGACGTTGGATGAGATACGGGCGGCGAAGGAACGGATTGCCGGGGTTGCGGTGAGGACACCGCTTTATCGTGTGGAACGAGCAAGGCTAAAAATGGGGAAGTTTCCGGAGCCGGATTTCGATCTGTACATCAAGGCGGAGAGTGAACAGCCGATTGGAAGCTTCAAACTGCGCGGTGCTTACAACATGGTGTCGCAGTTGTCGCCTGAGGCGCTGCGGCGTGGAGTAATCACGTACTCCAGCGGAAACCACGCGCAAGGTGTGGCGTATGCGGCGCGGGCGCTGGGAGCGAAGGCTGTGATCGTAATGCCGAACAATGCTCCTGAGATTAAGAAGGCGGCGACCCGGGCGCTGGGCGCGGAGATTGTCGAGGTAGGACCGGCTTCGTCGGATCGAAGGGTCAAGGCGGAAGAGCTGGTTGCGGAGCGGGGGTATGCGATGATTCCGCCGTACGATGCGCGGCAGATTATCGCAGGACAGGCGCACGTGCGGTCTGGAGATTGTGGAGCAGCTGCCTGGAGTGGAACTGGTGATCTCGCCGGTAAGCGGCGGCGGCTTGTTGAGCGGGATTGCTACGGCGGTGAAGCTGGCGGCGCAGGCTGGGCTTGCCGACCCTAACGTGAAGGTATGGGGAGCGGAGCCGGAGCTGGCGGCGGACGCTAAGGAGAGCTTCTACTCGAAGACGCTGGTCGAATGGCCCGCGGCGAAGACGACACGGACCATTGGGGATGGGTTGCGCACGCAGAGCCTCGGCGTATTGAACTTCGAGCATGTGCTGCAGTTTGTGGATGGGATCGTGGCGGTGACGGAGGAGGAGATTCTCGCCGCCATGCGCGTGATGTTAGGTGCGACGAAGCTGGTACCGGAGCCGAGTGGAGCGGTGACGCTGGCCGCGGCTCTATTCCATGCCGACGAGTTGCCGAAGGCGCGAAAGGTGGCGGTGGTGCTGAGTGGGGGAAACCTCGAGCCGGCGCTGCGGGAGCAGTTGGAGGGGGAGTTGGCCGCAGGAAGAATTTAGCCGCTGCGGCGCTCCTGTTCATATCGGGTCAGAACATTCTGCAGCGAGACGACACCTTCCAGTGATCCGCGGGTGGCACGATTGGTGATGGGCAGCAGAGGCCATCGCTGAAAGTGCGGCAGAGCGCTGGCGAGTGGAAGATCGGGGAAGAGGATCGGCGTTCGCTCGGATCCGAGACGTTCAGCGAGGATCTGCTCTGCCGGATCCGTCGCGGAGGACTCGTCGGAGGCGGCAGCGGTTGCGTCCAAAAAGAGGGCTTCCAGCTCTTCTCTTTTTGCAACGTAATAGAGACCGTCGCTGCACTGAACGAGTACGACAGACGCAGCCTGCTTGTTTCGGTATGGAGCGAAGGACTGAATGCTTTCTGCGATGGTCCCGGAGCCCTGAAGGATAGGAACGTCGACTGGTTGCAGGGCGTCTTCGAGATGCAGGTTGCTCTCTTCGCGGACTTCTTCCATGGATGGAAGATAGAGGCCATCCTGATGGGTGAACTGTTCGAAGATGGGGACAGGTTGCGTGACGCGTGAGATGACGTAGGCGATGGTATTGGCGAGGATGACGGGAATGACGATGGAGTAGTTGCCGCTAACTTCCAGCACCATGAAGACGGAGGTGAGCGGAGCGCGCAGAAATGCCGCGAAGAGAACGCCCATGCCGACGAGTGCGTAGGAGCCGATGGAGCCGGTGAGGTGAGGGAAGTAGGTTTTTTCGAAGGTGCCGACTGCCGCGCCAAGCATGGCTCCGATGAAGAGCGTGGGAGCGAACATGCCGCCGGGAGTTCCGCTGGAGAAGGACAGCGTGGTGGCAATAATTTTAAACAGAGCGAGGACGAGCAGCATTCGCCAGGCGAACTGCGAGTGCATGGCCTGGTCGATCGCCTCGTAGCCCGCACCCATCACCTGCGTGAGTCCGAAGTAGCCGATGCCTCCGACGAGCAAACCGGCGAGGGCTGGTTGAAGCATCTGCGACCAGGGCGGCTGGCTGCGAAGTTTGGGACGAAGGTAGCTAAGGGACTTTGCGAAGATGAGAGACGCGAAACCGCCGACGACACCGAGGACAGCGTAGGCGAGGAGTTCGCGTGAATCGCGCAGGGTGACGGCGGGGATGCGGAACATCGGCTCTGCACCCCAGAATGAGCGGGCGACGACCACGCTGGAGATTGCGGCGAGGACGATGGAGCCGAGAACGGCAGCACTCCATTGGCCGATGACCTCTTCGATGACAAAGAGGATGGCGGAGATGGGTGCATTGAAGGCTGCGGCCAGTCCGGCGGCGGCGCCCACGGGAGCGAAGATGCGCAGCTTCTCCTTCGACATGCCGAAGCGCCTGCTGATGAGCGAGGCGACGCCGGCGCCAATCTGCAACGATGGGTCCTCCGGCCCTAGAGAGTGGCCGCTGCCGATGGCGAGCGCCGATAACAGGAACTTGCCGATGACGGTGCGGAAGGAGATGTATCCGTTGTGGATATAGAGCGCGGCCTTGGTCTGGTTGATTCCGCTGCCGCGCACATTGGGGAAGACGAAGCGGGTGAGTACAGCAATCACCAGTCCTGCAAGTGCCGGGACGAAGATGAGCCTGGGCTGGTGAGGCTGGGGCGAAGAACCGAGCAGAAGTACGCTGAGCCATTCGATGGCCATGCGAAAGGACACGACGAGCAGGCCGGAGATGATCCCGATGAAGATGGAAAGCAAAAGGAAGACATGTTCTTCGCGAGAGGGCGCGAGGCGAGCGATCATCGCTTCGGCTACAGCGCGGGTTGTCCCCGATTCTTTCCCGGCAATGGAAGACTGGTTTTCCATTTTGATCATGGCTCCACCAGCTTGGGAGATTTGGCGAGCATTAGAAGCAGGGCGTCGTCGCCCGTTGGTGCGCCGCAGATCTGGCTGGTTTGTGTCTCGGTGTCGTAGATCAGCTTCACGACGGCATCCTGTTCGGTGGAGTCGTTCAAGAGTGCTGCGCTGTTGATGGTGGCGTCTTTGCTCATCCATTGCGTGCCAAGGGTCGAGAGCGAAGAGGAAGATCCGTTCGTTGCCAGGGTCTGAGCGTTGCAGGTTTCGAAGCGTTTCTTTGCGAGGTCTCGTGCTTTGAGAATGCGCGCGACGCGTTCTCTGGGGAGAAGCTTCTTCGACGGTGTGAGGGTAAGGATTTTCTCCGAAGTATCGAGCATCGCCTGCAAATCGGAAGAGGACGCTGCCTGATTGGGGGCAGCCGCATCGCGTTGATGGAGGGCTTGTTCGAGCAGACGGCGCGCCTCTTCGAAGTTGCCAAATCCGTACTCCAATCGTCCTGCGGCTTCGAGTGCCTGTCGATTGTTCGGTTGCCGTGCGAGAACTTTCAGGTAGTAGTTCAGGGCATCGTGGGGGGCGCTGGCCTGCTCGAAGAGCGGTGCGAGTACCAGGGCGAGGTCAACGTCATCGGGAGCATTGCCGCCTGCTACGAGCAGTTCGGTTCGCGCGCTGCTCAGGTCGTGGTGCGCGATTAGATAGCGCGACAGTTCGAGACGGACGTCACGTCTGCGAATGGCACCGTCGCCCTCCCACGTGCCGTAGACCGAGGCGCGATAGTAGTTGATGGCAGCCTGCATATCGTTTTTTTTCGCGGCGAGGCGGGCGAGGCGAAGATTGATGAAGCCGTCACCGGGCTGGGTCTCCCACAGGTCGAGGAAGCGGTTGTAAGACTCCTCGTTGCGACCGGCGTCGCCGAGGGCCTGTGCGAGCAAGAGCTCGTAGGAGCGCTGGTCCGGCGCGTAGGACAAGGCCGTGCGGAGAGCGACGATGGCTTGATCGGGGCGACCCGAGGATATCGCCTCTTGCCCACGAGCCGACCACCGCTGGGCCAACTCTTCGCGGTGGGCGGTGAAGGTGCGAAAGAGAAACAGCGTGATTGCGAAGAGGACGACGGTGAGGAGCGTCAGGCTGAGAAGGGTCAAGGCGTCGCGAAGAATCAACCTTCGCATCGCGCTCGAATCATTCTCTGTTTCCAATGTCATAGGTCGTTGAGACAGCTGGGCCTCTTCAAGAGTACATATATTCAGTTTACGGATTTGATACAGATAAGGATACGGACGCAGGCTGGGATGTGTCTGGGCTGTGTCGGGGATCTGTCTCGGGCTGTTAGCACGGTGACCTCGGATCTTTGAGGAACAAGATGGTTGAGCGGCGAAAGTTTTAGACTGGACGAGTTCCAGCTTTCCAGCGGGTTAGGTTTCGCGTCTAATTGAGGGTCTATGCGGCTTTCTTATCTTTGGCGATGTTCGGTGACGGGGATTGCGGCGGCAATGCTGCTCGTGACCGGGGCGGCGGTGGGGCAGGCGGCGGTAGGGCAGACAAGGGCCCAGAAACAGGCCGAGAACTACGACAAGGCAGCGCGAGCTACCGTGCTGCACGATGCAAATGTTTATGTCGCGGCGGATGCGGATGCGCAGAAGATTTCGCTGGTGACGCCTGGGCATGAGGTAGTCATCATCGAGCGGAGCAGCCCGTGGGTGAAGGTATTCGCGAACACCGACATCAACGATGATGCCAATGAGGATGACCGCAACAAGCCCGAGTTTAACGACGATGCGAATGTCACGCCAGCCTCGGGATGGATTCGGGACAAGGGTGTTGTGGGACCGAATACGCCCGGCGGCGATGAGATTCTGTTTGGGACAGCGGCAAACTTCGAGGACGAGGCGGAGCACCCTCACGCGCCAAAGGGAGCGGCCGGTTCGGCTCATCTGCTGTATAAGCGCGTGGCAGAGTACTTTCCGGACTCGCCGCTGGCACCGGAGGCGGCGTGGCGGTCAGCGGACATTCGCTGGCAACTGGAGAAGCTGGATATCAGCACGCTGCCGAGCGCGAAGGAGCAGGAGGCCTATCTCCGTCCGCAGCTCTACGAAGGCGAGATGAAAAAGGTGATGAAGATGTATCCGGGCAGCAAATTCGCGGCGCTGGCGGCATACGATCTGCTGGACAATAAGCTGTGCGGCGACTGGCAGGGGCTGCCGAAGTGTCCTGAGATGGAAACGGGACTGTATCAAAAATATGCGCAGCAGTATCCCGACGGGCCCAAGGCGGCTGAGGCGCTGTACAACGCCGTATACCGGCAGGGTGTCGTGGTGACGATGTATGCGGTGCAGGACGACCGCAAGCGATCCCAGGCCGCGGTGCAGAGGACGCAAGCTCTTGCTCAGGAGTTGAAGGAACGGTATCCCAAGACGGACTATGCGGCACGCGGGACGAGCATCGCCTTTAAAGTTTCGCAGGGGATCCCGATCTACGGAAGCGACCGTGATTGAAGAGCCTCTTACTTCCTCTGTGCTTGTGCGCGTTATCTCGCATGAGGACGCAGCTGCTGTAGCGGAGCTGACCCGGCAGTTAGGACATGAGGTTTCTGTGGAGAGGATTGCCGAGCAGATTGGAAGATTGTCTTCCTGCGCGGCGAGTCAGGTTGTCTTCGTGGCTTGTGTGGATGGGGATGTTGTTGGGTGGATTGAAGCTACGATTACGCATCATCTACAGGCGGTTCCTTATTCGCTGATCAGTGGCCTCGTTGTACGAGACGGGATGCGGAGCCTGGGGGTCGGAAAGAGGTTGTGCACCGAAGTAGAAACGTGGAGCAGAGAGAAGGGAGTTGCGGTGGTGCGGGTGACGTCGCGCATTTCACGTGAGCGTGCGCATCGGTTTTATCTTCGCGAGGGCTTCGAACAGATCAAGACTTCAGCCGTGTTCGAGAAGGTACTCCCGTAACGATTGCGGCGCAAGCTTCAAACCTTTGGCTAATATTTGAGCAGGTTTTATTCTTCTGTAAATATCTTCCACCAGACAAGGTGAGAACACGTGTGTTCCTCGCGAACATTTAGGATGGGGTATGCCGATTTTTAAAGTTATTCTTCTTGCCATCGTGCAGGGCCTGGCGGAGTTGCTGCCTGTCTCGAGTTCTGCACACGTAGTCGTTGCCGAAAAACTGATGGGGCTGGACGCCTCTTCGCCGCAGATGACGCTGCTGCTGGTGATGCTGCATACGGGCACCATGTTTGCCGTAATTGCATACTTCTGGAAGCAGTGGAAGAAGACGTATTTCTCCAGCGGCGATTCTTTCAAACGGTTTTTGGTGCGGTTGATCTGGGCCTCGGTGCTGACAGGGGTTATCGGCGAAGTCATTGTCAAGGCTATCGAGAAGATGGCGGGAGCTGCGAAGGGCGAGATCGAAGTGCTGTTCGGGCGGCTGGACCTGATCGCTCCGGCGCTCGCGGCGGTTGGTCTCCTGATCCTGCTCGCGGGATTGATGGAGAAGCGGCGCATGGGGGCTCATCCCAAGGTCTACGGTGATAGCGTGACCATGCGGCAGGCGGGATGGATCGGCGCGATCCAGGGTTTGTGCCTGCCGTTTCGCGGATTTTCACGGTCGGGAGCAACGATCTCGACCGGCATGCTGACGGGCGCCAGCAAAGAGCGGGCCGAGCGATTCAGCTTTGCGCTGGCCGTGGTGCTGACGCCTCCTGCGGTGGGACGCGAGGTTTTGCGGCTGGTGAAAGCGTCGCACGAGGCTGCAGCGGCCGGCGCGCCGATCGATCTGCATGGAAGCATGGTGACCGGGCTGCTCGGGGCGTTCTTTGCGTTCCTGGCTGGCCTGGTGGCGCTGAAGTGGCTTAGCAGCTGGCTGGAAGAGGGCCGCTGGTATCTCTTCGGAATCTATTGCCTGGTGGCGTCGGTGGTCGTGTTCGGGTTGTATCGCGCGGGGTTTTGAGCTTCGACGCCTGAAGAACATTAGGAAACTAGAAAGGCTTCGCCCTGAGCGATAGATATCGCCAGTGCGAAGCCTTTCCGACAGCCGATGCCGCTCAGGATCGGCACCGGTAGCTTAAAATTCGAGTTGCCGCATTCAGCGGACGGCCAAACTGGCTCGTCAGACCGCGGTTCCTCAGTAGATGGAATTCATCCGGCAAACTGTTATCCCGATCACTATAGCAAGCCGATCACCAATCCGCGACGATGCGTGACCTGCCTTGAACTCCATTTGAAAAAAACACAAGTCTTTTTCACAAGTTGCTGCTGATCTAGATGTACGGCGTGTACGGCGCGACTTCATCACGCTGTCCCCGGAGATATAAAAATTGCCAATTGGAGATGGGTGCTTTGTGGGTAGAAGTTTGTTTCCTATTGCGAAAACAAAAGCCTGCAAACAGTTGCAATTTCTCATGGTGCGCAAAGCTTTGCGGTCCGCAGCAAAACCGAAGAGCGGCGAGTTAATCGCCCTTCGGTTGAGGTTAGTTTGTATGGAGTATCTGCGCTTTACTTTGCGACGAGCGCATCGCGATGACTGCGGACAAAATCGTGCGAGGTAAGAACGTGAGCCTGCTGCTCGGCGATGAGTTGTCGCACGGGCAGAGGCAGATCCTGATCGAGAACGTCGGCATAGGCTTTCTTGGCCTCGTCTTCACCCTGCTCGGCGGTCTCCAGAAGGGTATGGTCGCCGCCACCAAGCTTAGCTTTCAGGTCTCCCCACGCGCGATGGAGGGAGCCAGCGGCGGTGCCGGATTCCTTGATATCGTGCACGCCGTTCTGGTGAAGAATCTCTTCGAGATCTCCGCGGAAGCTTGCGCGTTTCAGCGATTCGGCCAGGAAGTAGCGCTTCAACGTCTCGTCCTTCAGGTGTTCGCCGATGTCGGCAAAGCCCTTCTGGCTGTCGAGAAGGATGCTAATGAGTTCGTTGATAGCGAGCTGCATCTCGTGCTGTCTGCCTGCATCTGTTGACATGAAAACCTCGATCTTATGGGTAAAAGTTGAATGGGCGGCTGGTGCAGGGTCCGCCGGCTGTGCGCGATTCTCCTCCGCCGGCGGCAAGCAGGAGAAATCGCGAAAATCCAGCGCCCCTGCCAACCGGTTCTAAGGACCGCCGGGCTGAATGGGCCCGGCGGCAGGTACTGAAAGGTAGATGCGGGGATTGCCCGTGGGTTTGTATTCGGATACCCCCGCGGGAGGTTTTCCCACTTTACCCCTCCCGGCCGGGACGCGCTCTGGGATAATCGGAGGTGCTCTGGAGGTTCGCGGACTCTGTTTGCAACACCCGGTGTGCAGTGGTTCTGCGCGCCAGCGAGAGAGGCCGTACGCAACCCTCAATGAAGGCTCCCCAATGAAATCCATAAGACTTGTCTCGACCCCGACGCGCAACCGCCGCCTGAATGAGATTATCGGGATGGTCGTACTGGTGGGTGCGGCGCTGCTGCTGCTGGCGCTGGCCAGTTATACGCCGACGGACCCCTCGTTCAACACGGTGGGACACTACGTTACGGGACGGCCCGCGCACAACTGGACTGGCATGGTGGGAGCCTATTTCGCAGATGCGATGCTGCAGCTGATTGGGGTAGCTGCGTTCTTTCTGCCGCTGGTGCTGGGACGGCTGGGAATCTGCTGGATGCGGTCGCGGCCGGCCGGCTCTCCACTGGCGAAGACGATTGGGCTCGGACTGTGGGTGATCTTTACGCCGGCGGCGATTGCTCTGCTGCCGGGGTCGTTACTGTGGCAGCATTCGCTCCCTATCGAAGGAACCCTGGGCCGTTTGCTGGCGGACTTCATGGTCCACTATCTGAACCTGCCGGGCGCGGCCATTGTGCTGACCCTGATGGTCGCAGTATCGCTCTACCTGGCGACGACGTTTACGTTCAACACGGCGCGCGAATGGGCGACGATCCGGTTTGGTTTTGTGCAACGGCTGTGGGACTGGTGGGTGCAGCGGCACAGCAGACGCGCGGGCGCCGAAGCTGCGATCGAAGAGTCGTATGGCAGCAAACGCGAACAGGCCGATGCGAAGGCACGCCGTGCGCGCGAGCTTGCCGAGGAGGCCGAGCGGAAGCGGCTGGAGCCAGAGAGCACAACGCTGCTGGGCGGGCTGTTCGGCTGGCTGAGCGGGAAGAAGCGGGTTGAGCCGATCTCGGTTGCGCCGGAGGAGGTTGCGCCTGTGGGGCAGCCAGCTTCGATGTGGCAAGGCATGCCGCGGACGCTGGTGGATGCTCCTCCTGTGACGGCTTACAGTACGGCTGCGGCTGCGGTCGCGCCCTTTGCCGAAGTGCTCGCGAAGGCGGCCTCCCCAGTCCATGCGCTCGACGACTCCGGCTTCGATGATCGCGGATTCCGTCTTGACGCCGAAGAGCTATTGCCGGTAAAGGCCCCGGCTCCACTACGGGCGGCGAAGAAGGCGGTTGAGGAGCCGATAGCCACGTTCACCGCTCCGCCGGCGTTGCCCGACGGCATCTCGTTTGGCAGGCGCGCAGATGCGGACATCAAGCCGGTAACCATCGTGCCGAAGAGTGTACGAGGGTATAAGCTGCCGCCCTCATCTCTGCTATATCGCAACGAGGAGCACTCCATCGTACGCGAAGAGGCGCTGCGCGAAGAGGCGCGAGTGCTGGTGGAGAAATCCGCCGAATTTGGTGTGGATGGTCAGGTGACGCAGATCAATCCCGGACCTGTTGTGACGACGTTTGAGTTCAAGCCGGAGGCGGGTGTGAAGGTCGCTCGCATCACAGGGCTGGCCGACGATCTCTGTCTCGCGATGGCGGCGGAGTCGATCCTGATCGAGCGAATGCCGGGCAAGAGCACCGTCGGCATTCAGGTGCCGAACCATGAACGCGAGACGATTTGGCTGCGTGACGTGGTCGAGTGCGAGAGTTTCGCGCAGAGTAAGAGTAAGCTGGCGATCGCACTGGGCAAGGACATCAACGGGCGCATTGTGACAGCGGATTTGGCCAGTATGCCGCACGTTTTGATCGCAGGTTCGACTGGCTCGGGTAAGTCGGTCGCGATCAACGCAATGATCATGAGTGTGCTGTTCAAGAGCACTCCCGAGCAGGTGCGCATGATCCTCGTCGATCCGAAGCGCGTGGAACTCGGCATGTACGAGGGTATCCCGCACCTGTTTACGCCGATCATTACTGAGGCGAAGCTGGCTGCGAATGCTCTGCGTAACGCCGTGCGCGAGATGGAGCGGCGGTTGAAGCTGCTGGCTGCAAACCATGTGCGCAATATCGATCAGTTCAACAAGCTCTTCGATCATGGCAGCGAGTATCTGTTCGAAGATGTGAACCAGGAGCCGCTGCCGTACATCATCATCATCATCGACGAGCTCGCCGACCTGATGATGCTGGACCGGGCGAACGTCGAAGAGTCTATTACGCGACTGGCACAGATGGCACGCGCCGTCGGAATTCATCTGGTGCTGGCGACGCAGCGGCCCTCGGTCGATGTCATCACCGGGTTGATCAAGGCCAATGTGCCGACCCGAATGAGCTTCCGTCTTGCAACGAAGGTGGACTCGCGGACAATCATCGACTCGAACGGTGCGGAGTCTCTGCTTGGGCGCGGCGACATGCTCTATCTGCCGCCGGGAACCAGCAGAGTGCAGCGCGTGCACGCTCCGTTCGTCACCGAAAAGGAAATCTCTGAAGTTGTGAAGTTCTGGAAGGCGCAGGGCGAAGCGGAGTACGTTCACGGGTTCCTCGAAGGTCCGAAAGAAGACACAGGCAAAGAGAACGATGGCGGGGCTGAAGGCGACAACAACGATCCCATGTATGACGACGCGGTGCGGCTGGTGTTTGAGTTTGGCAAGGCCAGTACGTCTCTTCTCCAGCGCCGCCTTCGGATTGGATACGGGCGCGCGGCTCATCTGATCGACATGATGTACAACGATGGCCTGGTGGGACCGGCGGATGGATCGAAGCCGCGAGAGATCCTGAAGTCGCCAAACTGGATCAGTGAAGTGGACGCCGCGATTCGGTGAGAGCTAACGGCTAGTGGTGAACGGTCTTCGACGAGCGAATGGCGACAATCGCGAGGATGCCGACCACGGCCAACAATACAATCCAAAGCAGATGGGGATGACGCTCAGTGAGCGGCCGAGCGTCGGGCCGATCGCGATAGGTGGGATTCACTTGCTCGGGGCCTAGCTGCGCCGCATGCATTGCGCTCGACGGGGCGAAGAGGCGCGCATAGTCGTACTGTGGAGCGGTGAGCGCGGGGTCTCCGTAGAAGAGGGTCAGGGATTGTGCTGCAGAGACGTCGAAACATATCTTCCGCTGGCGCATCTCGAGCCGGACTGCAGTGATGGGAAGCGGCGTGTCGTCGCCATTGTCGACCGCGGCTTCGACGTTCGCCGCACTTTGCATGTTCGAGCCCAGGGTCGCGGGAACGCTGAGTTGCTCCTGACGAATCTCCCGGCCAGCCTGGGTTAAGTGCACGCGGAGGATGGTTCCGGCGAGGCTTTCGCTCGCGGAGTTGGAGCTGCCGGCGGGGCGGTCGGTGATGCGGACATCGCGGCTGAAGTTAGCTTTATAGGTTGGAGCCAGATCGAAGGAGACGCGTTCGATTGGAATGCGTTCGGGCAGCGCAAAGGTGGCGACGCTCTGACGGCTGCGCTGGGCAATCGTGGTGGCAGTGGCCGCGGTTGTGTAGAGCGACTGGGCCTCGCGGCTTGGCGGGACAGTGACGCCGAGAACCATCTCGGGCGTTGCTTTGAAACTGTGGTTACCGGTGGCGGGAGAGACGGCCAGTTCCACGTGGAGATAGGGGAGGCTCGTCTCCTGTAGGTGAAGAGTCGTGTTGCGCGCGAGGTGTTGCGAGGTGAGGTCGAAGAGGGTGAACTCGCCAAGGTTCGTCTGGTTGGAATAGTTGGGATCTCGCGTGCCGGAGACCGTGGCGGTGGCGAGGAAATCCTGTCCGGCGAGGTTGAGCGTGATCTCCGTGTAAGGGCGATTGGGCATCTCCACATCAAAGACGATGTTGCGACCGCGAAGGCCGAGGTTGCGGACGCGCGCAGTGTCGCTATCGGGCTGCTGGGGCACGCTCAGCGTTATGGCGTAAGGAACCTCGCGGCCATTCTGATAAAGACGCAGATCCTTCAGCGACGCGGCCGCATGAGGGAAGATTTGCGGATCGATGACTGTGCAACTTTGACCCGCATCGGATAAGGTGATGGTTCGCTGGTAACGGAAATATTTCGGATCGGCGGTCGCGGGTTCAGAGCCTGGCGTGGCCTGCCAGAGCAGGAGTGCGAGCAGGATGGCAGGCTTCACTGGTCTGCTCCTTTTGGAACGTTGTGCACGTCGCTCTCCATATTCGGTTGAGGTTCGCGCAGTGCGAGCCAGTCCTTCTGGTAGGCGAAGCTGACTGCCATCAGCAACGCTCCGAGGCCAAGGAAGCTGAGTGCGCGATAGCCGTAGCTCAGGTCGCGCGTGTCGTAGAGGAACGTCTTGCCGATGGTAAAGACGAGCAGGATCAGCGCCTGCCAGCGGATGAACGCGGAACGTTTCCAGAAGCCGACAGCCAGTAAGCCCGCTCCGTACAGCATCAGGAACGCGGAGATAGCGAGCGACCTCTGCAGATCAGCCTCGGGGTTTCCGTAGATGTGGCGCCAGTTGGTGTCCAGCTCTCGCACACAAGCGAGCACGGCGACGAGGTTCAGCCCGATGATTGACGCGCCTGCAATCTGTAGCCAGCTTGGCGAAGCTGCATCCTCATGTTGCCGGGCATGAAGCGCGATTGCGGCAGAGGCGCCCAGTGCGGCGACACCAAACAGGGAAGTGGCGAAACGGCTGTTCAGAAAGGCAGTATCAATCCGGTAGTAGAGCCAGAAGGGCTGGATCAACAGGCCGCAGAATCCCAGCGCAAGGGCGGCGAGGGCAAGCCGGCGCAGGATGCGATGAATGTTCGCTGCGGTGGGCTCTGGTGCGGAGCCTGAAAGGCGTGCAGAAACCCAAAGCAGCGCTACGCCCTCCGCCAGCCAGCCGATTGTGATCCAGTGTCCGCTCGCTTTTAGCGGAATTGCGATCGTCAGGAAGACCACCGCCAGCGAAAGGTGGACGGCCGAGGCGACGCGCGCCTGGGGAAGGCGCATCAGGCCCAGGTAGAACGCACCAAACGTAACTGCGACCCACGGCAGCAGGTCGTGATGGTGCGAGTCTTGCAGGACGGAGTAGAGCGCAAGGGCCGCAAACGTGGCATTCGCCAGCGGAAGAAAAACCTCGGTGATTGGTGTGCTCGTCTTTTCTCCGTCGCGAGGGCGACGCATGGTCGGAAAGACAAAGACGAGAAAGAAGAGAACGATGAAGGCCGTGGTAGTCCCTACCGGCTCTCCAACGTTGAAAGCGCCATAATACTCGAAATACCATCCAATGAAGAAAGCGACGGTCGCGGGAAACGCTCCGAGCAAGAGGCGTGGCCAGGATTTCAGGCTAACGAGCGCCACAGCAGCAATATCGATGGCGAGGATGTAGGTGAAGAGAAAGATCTCGTGGTTGCCGCCGGTAGAGAGGAGCAGCGGGGTGGCGAAGCCTCCAGCCAACGCGTAGGCAGCCAGGATCTGGCTGTTCTGGGACCAGGCCATGTAAGCGTTCCACGCGGTCACCAGGATCATCGCGACGAGAGCTGCGCCGGCGGGCAGCAGATGATAGAGCTGAAAGGCCGCCCACAGCGAGAGGTAGAGAGCTCCGCTTCCGACGGCTTTCAGCGAGTAGGAGAAGGCGCTAAAACCATGATGCCGGAAGCGCTCCGACCACACGACGATGGCCACTCCCGCAATGAGCCCGGCAAGGATACGGCCGAGCGGGCCGATCCAGTGGTTGTCGATCGCCCACTTCAGAAATAAGGTGGTCGCGACCAGTAGAGCAACGATGCCGATGCGGCTGAAGAGCTGGGAGCCGATACGGCTTTCGAGCGACCCTTTGTCTTTAGGAATGTGTTTGGCAAAGTCCGGCGCCGGTAGATCTTCAGCTCCGGACGTTGTAGCGGGACGGGGTGGCGGAGGTGCAGGTTGGCGGGACTTTGCGAAGGGCTGTGCTCGCAGTTCGGCTAGCTGCCTCTCCAGCAATTCCACGCGCGCGGATAGGGCGGCCAGGTCGGCGGCGACTTGAGCTCCCTCGTTTGGCTGCCTTCGCTGCTCCTGCTGGTCGTCCGGGGCCATGGCAACTACTTTACCTCCAACGTGCGAAGGAGTGGTACAGGAGTCTGTCGATTGATAGTCTTTGTGCAGGAAGTGTTACTGATGCCGCTTCAAATCCTCGTTGTTGATGACGATGCTCTAAGCCGCGAAGTGCTTGCCCTGTTGCTGCACAATGCTGGGTATGCGGTGGAGACGGTTGATTCGGGAGACGCGGCTCTGCTGCATCTGCAGACGGCGCGTCCGCTGCCGCAGGTGGTCCTGGCCGATCTGCAAATGCCGGGGACCACTGGCAAAGAACTGGCGCGGAGGATGCGTGGTCTATGCGGCCCTGCAACGATCCTGTTGGCGATGAGCGCAAATGCACCGGACGATGAGTTGAGACGCGAGTTTGACGGATCTCTGCAGAAGCCGTTCACGATGGAAGCGCTTGCGGCAGTGATCAGGGGCGGAATGGCTGGTGCGACGAATGCCTCCAACGGTCCGGACGCGGCTGTTCTGGACGAGACCGTGTATCGCAAGCTCGCGGGGTCGATGCGGCACACCCAACTGGAGCAGCTCTACGCGCTTTGC
This sequence comes from uncultured Acidobacteriaceae bacterium, assembly GCA_963791735.1. Lineage (GTDB taxonomy): Bacteria > Acidobacteriota > Terriglobia > Terriglobales > Acidobacteriaceae > Edaphobacter. The sequence goes on from CAWBTR010000002.1 coordinate 292,783, forward strand.
CTGACGGATGCCGAGACTCGCCTTGCGGGGATGCGGCGGGCGGCAGCCACGGGCGACGATGCAGCGTACAAAAGACAGGCGCACGCGATCAAAGGCAGCTGTGGTATGGTGGGCGCAATTGAGTTGCAAACACTTGCAACATCAATGGAAGAGCGTGGTTTGAGTGATGACCATGTAGCTTCGCTCAATGAATTCATGCTGGCGTGCGAGCGGCTGCGGGGTATGCTGGTCGGACACGAAATCGCTCATAATCGGGGTAGTGGAGTTTCAGGAGAAGACGCGTGATGAAGGAAGCAATGAAGAAGTCTGACGATGCAGGTGTAGCGGCAACGCCTATTCGTATCGTTGTCGCTGACGATCATCCGGTGGTGCGTTTCGGCGTAAAAAACATGCTGGAGAACGAGGCAGGCTTTGAGGTCGTCGGCGAGGCTGAGGATGGCGATGTTGCGATCACCCAGACGCTTGAGCTGGAGCCGGACATCCTTCTGCTCGATCTGGCGATGCCGCGTCTCCCTGGACTCGAGGCTCTGCGCGCGATCATGAACAAGTCGCCGCGGGTCAAGATCATCATGCTGACCAGCACCATCTCGACCCAGCAGATTATCGAAGCACTACAGATCGGAGCTCGCGGAATCGTCCTGAAGGACGCGGTAGCGGGAGATCTGTCGAAGTCGCTGCGTGCCGTGCTCTCCGGCGACTACTGGATCGGCGGCGAGCGGGTCGCGAACCTGGTGACGGCGTTGAATGCCTTGATGAAGGAAGCAGCCGCCGTGCCGGAGCGTAAGACGTACGGCCTGACGCCTCGCGAGCTTGAGGTGGTCACCTGCATCGTCGAAGGCTGCAGCAACAAGGATGTCGCCAAGCAATTCGCCATCAGCGAGGAGACGGTGAAGCGGCATCTGTCGAACATCTTCGACAAGACCGGTGTCTCGACCCGTCTGGAGCTTGCGCTGTTTGCGATCGCCCATAAGCTGGTGACGCTCGAAAGCTAGCACTCCCTTGCATAAGGCTCGACGGCCATTCAGTAGAATGGAGGAATGGGCGAGGTTGCGGATTCAGACATAGTTGATTTACTTGTAATCGGCGCGGGGCCAACGGGGCTGGCCTGTGCGATCGAGGCGCAACGCGCGGGCTTCACGGCACTTCTGGTGGACAAGGGCTGCCTCTGCAATTCGCTGTTTCATTACCCCGCGAACATGACATTTTTTACGACGCCGGAGTTGCTTGAGATCGGCAACATGCCCTTCTCCAGCCCGAACCAGAAGCCCAACCGCACCGAGGCGTTGGAGTACTACCGTAAAGTGGCGGAGCACTACAGCCTGGACGTTCGGCAGTATGAGAACGTCGAGGGTGTGGATGGTTCCGACGGCAACTTCACTGTTCACACAACTGACCGGTTTGACCGCCCGCTGCAGCATCGCGCGCGCAAACTGGTTGTCGCCACGGGATACTACGACCTGCCGAACTACCTCGGAATTCCCGGCGAAGATCTCAGCAAGGTGAAGCACTACTATCACGAACCACACCCCTTCTACGGGCTCGACGTGCTGGTGATCGGTGGCAAGAACTCCGCGGCGATCGCTGCGCTCGATCTGTGGCGGCACGGAGCGAAGGTGACGCTGGTGCATCGAGGCGCGGAGATGCACCGCCATGTGAAGTACTGGATTCTTCCCGACATCAACAACCGTGTGAAGAACGGCGAGGTCAAGGCCTACTTCAATAGCAACGTGACGAACATCGCGGAGGACGATGTAACCCTGTCCACACCGGACGGTACAGTGACCCTCCCGAATCAGTTTGTCTTTGCGCTGACGGGCTATCATCCGGATTTCGACTTCATCGAACGCCTGGGAGTAACGCTGGACGAAGCGAACGACCGCTGCCCAATCTGCGATCCGGCCACGCTGGAGAGCAATGTCCCGGGGATCTATCTGGCCGGCGTAATTGTTGCAGGCGAACGTACGAATGAGATCTTTATTGAGAACGGCCGCTTCCACGGACAGTTGATCGCAGAGGATCTCCGTGGAAAACTGGTTGCCATGCCATCTAGCCGATGACGCGGCGGAGAAAACCCTTCACTCCCATCCACGTAAGCAGGCAGAGCGAGGCGCACAGCATGCTCAGTATGTAAACAGGCTTCATGTGCGGGCCCGGCGTAAGAGCAGCACGGAGCCCTTCGCTCATGTAGACGATGGGGTTGATCAGCACGCCGAGCTGCAGCCAGCGGATATGGTTCAGTTGTGCCCATGGATAGTACACACAACCCAGAAATGTAATCGGAATGACGACGACGCCAAAGATAAGTCCGATCTGCTGAGGCTTTACGCTGGTGCCGATAGTGAGCCCCAGCGCCCCAGCGGTCAGGCTTGCGAGCGCGACGACTACGATAAGAAAAGGCCAGCTGCTGACGTGCACTGCCGGGTGTACTGCCGGCACGTAATAGGCCAGTGGGAAAACGACGCACGCGGCGATCACGCTCTGCACCGCACTGAAGCAGATCTTTTCCATAGCGACCGCTGGAACCGGCAACGGGCACATCACCCGGTCATCGATCTCGCGCGTAATGCCGAACTCCTGCGCCAGTGGAAGCGCGACCGCAGCGATTCCGCTGAACATGATGGCGACCGCCATCAGTCCCGGAAGAAGAACAGTGCTGAAGGCGCTGCCGGCCATCACGCCGGTGGGGTTCATGGCTGCGCCTCCGCTCATGTGCGGCATGACGTAGGTGAAGACGAAGAGAAAGAGCAGCGGGTTCATGCAAACGCGGATCGCGAAAGGAAAAAATTCGCGCAGCAGCACGTGCAGGTCGCGACGAAAGAGCCCAGCAAAGGCGCGGGCATACTGCATCGTCCTCGAGCTCTCGGAGCCACGGCTGATCTGCGGGCGGGCAGTTTCGAGTTCGGCGAGTTCGGTCATAAAAGTCTCGGTTTGCAGCAGTCTACTCGCGAAGGTCTCGACCGGTAAGCCGGATGAAGACCGTCTCGAGGCTGGTTTCAGTAATGGTAAGGTCGCGGAGGCCATAGGGGTTGGCCTCGCGAACGACATCAGACAGCAGGCCATCCGCGCCATGCGCAAAGATGCGAACGCCCTTAGGAGTGGACTCCACGCTGGCGACACCTGAGAGCTGCTGAAGCTGTTGTATCAGGGCAGGGATATTCACCTGGCTGCGCAGGTCAAGTTCGTAGAGCTTCTGCGCTCCGACGGAACCCTTCAGCGCGGCCGGCGTATCCTGCACGAGGATCTTGCCGTGGTCGATGATGGCGACGCGATCGCAGAGCTCGTCGGCCTCCTCCATGTAGTGCGTCGTCAGCACAACGGTGATGCCCTCCTCACGCAGGCCGCGCACAGCCTCCCACATGGCGATGCGGCTCTGCGGATCGAGTCCCGCGCTGGGCTCGTCGAGAAAGAGAACCTTCGGATGATGAGCGATGGCGCGGGCGATCTGGACGCGTTGCGCAAGGCCGCCCGAGAGCTGCGACGGATAAGCGTCGGCCCGCTCCGTCAGATGGAACTGGGACAGCAACTGGTTCGTTCTTTCCCTGGCATCCGCGCCGGAAAATCCGAAATACAAGCAGTGAAAGTTGATGTTTTCGAAGATGGTGCATGCCCGGTCGAGTGTGTTGTACTGCGGCACCACGCCGATGCAACGGCGCGCAATCGCTGGTGTTTTGACGACATCGATTCCAGCGATTCGCACTCGTCCTGCAGTAGGCAACGCGCGGGTCGTACAGATGCTGATGGTCGTGGTTTTGCCGGCGCCGTTGGGTCCCAGCAGACCAAAGAGTTCGCCCTCATGAACGCTGAGGTCGATACCATCGACGGCGACCACGCGCTGCTTGCCGTCATAGATCTTTTGCAGGCTTTCAATCTCTACGATCACTGCGGATTTATCCCCCTGGCGCACCTTTGATTATATGCAACCCGGGCGATGTTCTGACCGCAAAGTCAGTTAGCGTTCTTTAGTTTCAGCAGCAAAATCCGCTCCCAAAATCATTGTCGCGTCACACGGATCACGATCTTGCCGAAGTGCGATGCCGACTGCATATGCAGGAGGGCCTCCCGCACGTCGTCGAAGGCGAAGACGCGGTCGATGACCGGGCGCAGTTTAGCCTTCGCAATCGCGGCATTCATCTTCTCAAACATGGCACGGGAGCCGACGTAAATCCCCTGTACGCAAAGTTGTTTATGCAGGATAGGTGTAAGCGCAATCGGCTCCGACGTTACCGAGCCAGACAGAACGCCGATCTGCGCAATCACGCCACCGACGCGGGCCCCGCGCAGCGACTGACCAAACGTGCCGGCGCCTCCAACCTCGATGATCCGGTCTGCGCCTTGTCCGCTGGTGACCTCCGCAACCCACTTCGACCACTCGGGACGCTTCTTGTAGTTACACCCCGCATCGAGACCGAGACCATGCGCACGAGTCAGCTTCTCATCGCTCGACGACGTTCCGATCACCGTTGCTCCCAACAGTTTCGCGAACTGCAGCGCAAAGATGGACACGCCGCCAGTTCCCTGAATGACGATTGTTTCACCCGGAAGCGCCGGATGTGCTGGCTCTCCGGCATAGTGCAACGCGTTCCACGCAGTCACGCCCGCGCAGGGAAGTGTAGCTGCTTCTTCGTAGCTCAGATGCTCTGGAAAAGGAACGACTCCGTCTTGCGCAAGCAGGACATATTCGGCGAGCATCCCGTCGACATCTCCGCCGAGCGCCGCCTTCGATCTCTCTGCCGTCAGTGGACCGTCGAACCATCGCTGCATAAATATGCCGCAGACGCGGTCACCCACCCGCACCCGGCTAACCCCGTCCCCGATCGCAACGACCTCTCCCGCTCCGTCCGAACACGGGATGCGCGGAAGCACCATCTTCGGATTGTAGAGTCCCTGCACTACCAGCAGGTCCCGGTAGTTGAGCGACACTGCATGGACCCTGATCAGCACCATGCCGGACGCTATCTGTAACATCGGCAGTTCCGCTCGTTTCAGGTGGTCGACTCCGAATTGATTTACCGGATAGGCGTACATGTTTCCCCCTGTTGATTAGGATGCTTCTCGACTAAAACACGCAACCGGGACCTGTATGACCGGAAGCCAGTTCATTTATTGATTTCACACAGAGTAGAATGATATCTATGTCGAGAGGATGGGAGAGCAAATCCGTGGAAGAACAGCAAAACGAGGCTGCCGCTCCGAAACCTGTCGCTGCAGAGAATAGCGCTGAGGCGGCGGAACGCAAACGCAGGCGGCAGGCACTGGAACTGCAGCGGGAACGTATTCTGTCTGAGCGGACCTCAAGTCCGCACCGGCGGTCTGCGCTTACCAATGCGCTCGCTGATATCGAAGAGAAGCTCGCTGAGCTTGGCTGGACGATACACCTCTAGCCACTGCTGAGTTCCTTGTACGGCTGGATCAGCCGTGACGGTTGAAGACTGTTGAGTTGGCTTGATCGATCGTGGTCATCACCACAGTATGGATATTGACGTGCGCCGGCCTGCCTGCGGCCCACACAATTGCGTCGGCAACATCCTCTGGCTGCAGCGGCGTGATGTTCTGGTACACCTTCGCCGCTTTCTCCTCGTCCCCACGAAAACGCACGCTACTGAAGTTGGTCTCGACCATGCCGGCATCGACTGACGTCACGCGAACCGGCGTACCCATCAGGTCGATTTTGAGTCCTTCGCTAATGGACTTCTCGGCTGCTTTGCTGGCGCAGTAGACGGCCCCATTTGCATAGGTAATATATGCAGCGGTCGAGCCAAGATTGATGACGTGCCCACGACCGCGCGCCACCATGCCGGGGACAACGCAGCGCGTGACATAGAGCAGGCCCTTCACGTTGGTATCGATCATCTCCTCCCAGTTCTGCGGGTCGTCTTCGTATATCTTCGTAAATCCGCGGCTCAAACCTGCGTTGTTCACCAGAACGTCAATGTCGCTCCAGTCCGTGGGAAGGCTGGCAATGGCCGCTTCTACCTCGGCGCGCTGCTGGACATCGAGCTGGAAGATATGCACCGCGGAGGCGCCAGCGGACACGAGGGACTGCCGAAGCTCATCCAGAGGCGCGAGACGGCGGGCACAGACAAGAAGACGCGCATCCCTCCCGCGCGAAGGCGATTGCAGTTGCTCTGCCGATTCCGGAGCTCGCCCCGGTGATGAATACGGTCTTTCCCTGAAGAGATGCCATAACTTCTTATATCCAAAAAAACGAAAGGCCGCATCAGGCGGCCTTCGCTCTCGGTCTGAAACCGGTCAGTTTACTGGGGAGCTGCAGGGGATGGAGTTGACTCAGGACTGCTCTGTTCCACGCCGATCGCATCGCCCGAAACAACCAGTTGTACTCGCCGGTTTTGCGAACGCCCCTGGGCTGTGCTGTTGTCCGCTACCGGCTTCGCCTTGCCATACCCCGTTGAGGTAATGTTGTCCGTCTGAACTCCCTGCGAGATAAGGAAATTCCGGACGGCATCGGCGCGGTTCTCCGAAAGCTTCTGGTTGAAGTCGTCGCTTCCCACGCTATCGGTATAGCCCTCGACCTGGAGCTTCAGGCCAGGATAGGCCTGCAGAATTCCGGAGACCTTGGCCAGGCTGATCTGCGTATCCGGTCTTCAGCGTGTACTTGCCGGTGTCGAACAGCACATCCGACATGTTGACGATAAGCCCACGCGCCGATTCACTGGTGGCAAGGACGCTGTTCAGTTGCGCGCGCAGTTTTTCTCGAACCGCGTTTGCGTTCTCGGCGCTCCTATTGGCGGCTGCGGCTCTGGCCTGGGCCTCGGCGGCTGCGGCTTCGGCACGAGCTCGGTCGGCGTCGGCCTGTGCCTGCGCCGCTTTGGCGCGCTCTGTTTCAAGAGCAGCCTGCTGTGCCTCCAGTTGCGATTGCTGTGCCTGGCTTTGGGCGTCGCGCTTGGCGTTCTCGGCGTTCAATTGCCGTTCCGCTGCCTGCCTTCGCAGAGTCACCAGGCGCGCGTCTTCCGCACGCTGCACCGCCTGACGCGCAAAGGTGATCTCCAGCGAGCGATTACCCTTCTTGTTCTGGTCGATAGCGGTCGCGTTCTGGAGATCCTGCATCGCCTCCTTCATGATCTCCGGAGCATATTTGTCAGCCTCCGCAGCCTTCGCAATGCGGATAGCGTTGTTGGCCTGATACAGCTCAAGCGGAGACTTTTCATCGCGCGTAATTGGATTCGGGTTCGACTTCGACCCCTCCGTCTGGGCGTATGTGCCGCGCGGCAGCAACAGATAATGTGCGTTGACCTTTTCCAGCACGCCGTTGGTCTTATTGTTCAGAATCACATTCTGCAGCACCACAACGTCGCTCGGCTGCGTCACGGAGAAGTATGGTTCTGCCGTAACGATCATGCCGAAAGATTGCAGCGCGGTCGTCACATCGATGTTGTTCTTCGTGCCCGCAGGCAGCACTTCGCCAAGGTTGTTCGGCCGGCCATCAGGAGTGATCGCCCACAGCACATACGTCAGATATTCAGGGCCAAATCCGTTCGCCGGCGTAAGCCCCTGAAACCTGGCTTCAATGTGAATCCCGCCACGTTCGCTTGTAACCTTGGCCTCGCCCTTGGCCAGGGGGAGCAGCGTCGTGCCTTTGAAGGCGATTGTGGTCGATCCGCTGCGGTGCATGTAGTTCACGGCGTCAAGATCGCGCTGAACCACCTTCACGCGGTAAAGATAGATGCCGTTGTCCTGCTTCTCAATCTGCTGCTGTCCTGTGGCGGAGCCATCTGTGAGGTTGGGTTGGGCTCCTGGCCATGAAGCGCCGTCGCCGCCGATCCGCAAATTCCAGCAAGCCCTGCGACAAGCACGGCAGTAAATAATTTCGTATGACGATTCATCCACGTTCTCCTTGCCAAACTCGATCTAGTCGCCCGAACACACTGATTTTGACATGTCTCACAGCTATTGTGTGCGATGCGCAGCTATCGGTAAAGGGTGTACGGCAAAGACCCACGCGGAAGAAAACTTCCCAAAGAATCGCCAGATAACTTCCAGAAATCAAATATCTTACGGCGGTTGCACGCACACACAAGAACTCCCCTCCACCCGCCAGCTTGCTGCAAGTGGAGGGGAGTCGCGAGTTCTGCTCTACGCGCTGTGCTGATGTTGTGGCGTATTGCGGTGCACAAAGTGGTACGGAGGCCAGGGCCCGGACAGCTGCATGTGGCAATCCTTCAGCTCCAGGGTGGCCGACGTGTACTTGTTCTGGTAGCGCTCCACCGTCTTGTTATCGATCAGGTGGGCGATATCCAGCAGCATCTTACCCGTGTCCGTCCGCTTGCAGGTAATCTCTTCGGCGAGCGGTAGAAACATGCGGTGCATCTGGATCGAAAGCGCGCGAGCCTTGGACTGGCGCTCCCGCTGACGGCTCGCGCTCTCCCGCAGGCTGGTCAGATACTGCTGGCCAACCGTCATGTCCCGGGTCGAGTTCCCAGGGCAGATATCGTCCACCAGAACCTTCAGGTGCATCTCCGCCTTGCCGCGCAGACGCTCGACATTAGCCTGGAAGTGACGCTGGTTCGAGCGGACCGAACGGCGCAAAGCGTCGTCGTCCGCAAAGGTCGTGCCAAACCGGAAGGGAAGTACCGTTGAAAGCTTGAAGCAGTCTGCGATGACGCGAGCGTGATCCTTGGCGGCCTGCTGGTCCATCCGTGCATTGTCTTCTGCGCTGTGTTCGGAGACGATGACGGCCAGATCGCTGGCGGGAAAGAGGAAAGTTTGGTTACCGAACATGCCCGAGACCCCAGTCAGGGGCATGGGCGGCGGTGCCGGCAAAGTTCCGGAAATGCCTGTCGTTCTGCAATGCAATAGGCGTACCATGCCATGTTTTTGTCCTTCCAAAGCGCGCTGAGGGGTCTAACCGCCCCATCAGGAAGTTGGTTATGGAACTCATACAGAAACGGAGATTATTGGGAAGCTCTGCATGCAATAAATTTTGGTCTGTGGAATGCGCAAATACGGCGAACTCCAACGAACCGAAACGGATAGTATGCCTATTGAAGTACCGTTGGCAACCCTTTCTTGACCGAATTGGTGCAACGGGGCACCCAAGGGGTGCCCAAAGACTGGTTCCAATGCAAAATAGGGGGGCTTGCATTCGGCGGCTACATATCCCACGGCTGGGGCAAAAGCGGGCAGCACCGTTGATGGTGCAGCGTTTCCGGCAATTTATCCCATTATCCCCACTGGCCTGCAATTCATCCCATCAACCGGCCATTCATCCCAACTGCACGGGGCTAAATTTCCTCGACGCTTGCACTTTCCGCGCTTGTAATTCCGGTAACATCTAATATATGGCCGCTATTGCTTCACTCGAATGTTCTCGCTGTCACCACCACATCTCGGCCGACACTTTCCAAACCGCTTGCCCGCTTTGCGCTGGCTCACTCTATGTCCGTTACGACCTGGACAACCTCAAAAAGACCGCAAAACGTGACGAAATCGCTGCCCGGGCCGCCGCTTCTCCTGCCAGCCTCGGCATGTGGCGCTATGCCAGCGTCCTGCCGGACGTAACCCCCGTCACCCTCGGCGAAGGTTGGACCCCCCTCCTCCACAGCAAACGCTACCCCGGCCTCTACATCAAGGAAGAGGGTGCGAACCCCACCGGCACGTTCAAAGCACGCGGACTCGGCCTCGCCGTCACCATGGCCAGGCACTATGGCCTTCAGCATCTTGCCGTCCCCAGCGCTGGCAACGCCGCCGGTGCGCTCGCCGCCTATTCTGCCGCCGCCGGCATTACCGCCCACATTTTCATGCCGCAGGACGTCCCCCTGGCCAACTACCTCGAAGGCATCGTCTATGGCGCCGACGTCACCATGGTCGACGGCCTCATCTCCGATTGCGCCCGCTTGGTCGCCGAAAAAATGAAGGCCCAGAAGGAAGCCAACACCCCCACCAGCCAAGCCTGGTTCGACGTTTCCAGCCTCAAGGAGCCCTTTCGCGTCGAAGGCAAAAAAACCATGGGCTACGAACTCGTCGAGCAGCTCGGCTGGAGGTACCCCGACGCCGTCTTCTACCCCACCGGCGGCGGCGTAGGCCTCATCGGCATGTGGAAGGCGTTCGAAGAGATGGAGGCCCTGGGCTGGGTCTCCGGCAGACGCCCGAAGATGTACGCCCTGCAATCCAGCGGCTGCGCCCCCATCGCCAAGGCCTACGCCGAGCACAAGGCCTCCAGCGAGTTCTTCCAGAACGCCGCCACCTTTGCCGCCGGCCTCCGCGTCCCCAAGCCCTACGCCGACACCATCATCCTCGACATCGTCCGCGAATCCGGCGGCGCAGCCATCGCTTCTCCTGATGAACAAATCCTGGCCAGCATTTTGGACTGGGCCAAACACGAAGGCATCTTCCTATCCCCCGAAGGCGCAGCCGCCACCGCCGCCTACGACGCCCTCATCGCCTCAGGCGACCTCAAGCCCACCGACAAAGTAGTCCTTTTCAACACCGGAGCCGGCCTAAAATACACCGACATGATCGCCGAAGCCATGCATCTCAAGCGTCCTCGCATCTTACCCACCAGTATGCCTGTAGGAGGTATCATCACGCCGCAGTAATCATCCGGAGGTGCAACCTGTCCACTCAAGTGAGAGTGCGCTGCAACAGAAGATGACCCGCTCTACAAACTAGCCTCAGCCGCTTCAACAGTAGGGAAGCACGTGAGCACGCCCTGCACCTTCGTCATCTCGAAAAGCGCCTTCACTCGTTCATTTACTCCGGCCAGCAGCAGCTTCCGTCCATGGTCCTGCGCCGACACGTAATAGTTCATGATCAATCCCAGCCCCGCCGAATCCATATACGGTACTTCGCTCATATCCAGAATCATCACCTTTGGCGTCATCTGCCGGAACGCATCCTGAAACCCAAACATCGTCAAAATCGTTAACGGCCCAGTAAGCTTCAGGACAGTCGTTCCCTCGTTCCGGCCGGGGGTAGAGCTGTGAGTCAAACGTTCGTCACGCATGCATGAAAGTGTATATGGAATCGCATGCCCGTATAGATTACAGATTGATGAATGTCGCATTCTCGCCGCCGAATTCCCATTCGCTCCCCTGCGAGAAACTTCTGTGCTATCGAACCTGTCCCGACTCACCCCAACCAAGGACCCCCATGCGAACTCTCTGCACCCTTCTTGCGCTCTCTCTTGTCGCCGCCACTCTCGCCTTCGCCCAGCCTGACGCAGCTCACACCACCGCCTACCTGAAATCCCTGCCCAACACTCCCCCACCTGTCATCGACCAGGCCCAGATCGTCACCCTCGCTGCGTTGCCCCTGTCCTGTATCGACCACCCTCAGGACGCCCCCGACCACCCCCACGACTACCTCTGGGTCCACGACTCCAAGCGCCGCACCGTCGACGACTACGACAAGACCCGGGCCTTCTACGGCTGCTTCGACTGGCACTCCGCCGTCAACTCCACCTGGACCCTCATCTACCTCCTCAAGCAAAACCCGAAGATGGCCCTTGCCCCCATCATCCGCCAGCGACTCACCGAACACCTCGGCCCAACCAACATCGCCGGTGAGGTTGCCTTCTTCTCCGACGCCAAAGACACTGAAGGCAAAAACTTCGAACGCCCCTACGGTTACACGTGGGTCTTTAAGACTTATGGCGAACTCGCCTCCTGGAACGACCCCGACGCCAAAAAGCTCGCCGCAAACATGGAGCCTCTCGTCAAGCAGCTCACCGAGAAATACGTCGTCTATCTCAAGAATCTCCCCTACCCAATCCGTGTCGGTACCCACCCCAGCAGCGCCCTCACCATGAACTTCGCGCTCGACTCCACCGACGCCGCACCCAATCCCGCCCTCAAAGCCGCCGTCGACGAGGCAGCCCTGCGTTTCTTCAGCAAAGACAGGACCTGCGCCACCGCCTACGAGCCAGGCAACGGCGACTTTCTCTCCCCATGCCTTACCGAGGCCATGCTCATAAGCCGCGTCATGGATCAGAAGACATTTGTAACCTGGCTCGATACATTTCTTCCGCCCGTCGACTCTCCTGAGTTTCAGGTCTACGCCGCCGACATCGACACCTCCCGTACCGCCGCCTCCGGTAGCAACGCCGATGCCGAAGACAAGGACGGCCTCCTCGGTTCGAAGGCTCACCTCATCGGCCTCGCCTTCCAGCGCGCCGCCGCCCTCCTCCGCATCGCCTCCGCACTTCCACCCAACGACCCGCGCGTCCCCGTCTTCCAGCGTCTCGCCGCCATTAGCGCGCAACACGGCTTCCAGAAGATCGGCGACGCCGGCTATCTCGGCCAGCACTGGCTCGCCACCTACGCCGTCCTCTACATGCAGCAGGCGAAGCTCAAAAAATAGCAGCAGTTACCCCTCGCCTCGTATTCATCCAGAAAATTCGTGTTGACAATAAACAAACATGCATAGTAGAAACTAAAACATCTGTAGGAGGGTTGAAGTGGCCGATCCCAAACTGTCGAAGCTTGAATTCGAGATCATGGAGACGCTTTGGACCAAAGGCGAGTCCTCCATCCGCGAGATTCAGGAGGCATTTCCCGCAAAAAACAGGCCCGCCTACACGACCATCCAGACCACCATCTACAGGATGGAAGCGAAGAACATCGTGCGCCGCGTCCGCAAGGTCGGCAACTTCCATATCTTCGCCGCCTCAGTCTCCCGCGACGCCGCGCAGTCCCGCCTTATCGACGATCTGCTCGCCCTCTTCGGCGGCCGCACCCGGCCCGTTATGGCCCGCCTCATCGAATCCGGCAAGCTGACCCTCGAGGACGTCAGAGAAGCAGAAAAAGCGTTGCGCAAGCTCGAGAAGAAGGACAAGTCATGATCCTCAAGCCTTTCACCGCCTTTGCCACCGAAGCCGCACCCATCCTCGCGAACCACCTGTGGCAATCGACGCTCTTTGTCATCGTGGCCGCCCTATTGACGCTGTTGCTGCGAAAGAATCAGGCACGCGTTCGCCACGGCCTCTGGTTCGCCGCATCCGTAAAGTTCCTCGTTCCTTTTTCGCTCCTGATGTCCCTCGGATCCCATCTGGCAGTCCGTCATGGTCCGGTTCGCATGCAGACCACCTTGTACGCCGCAGCGGAACAGGCAAGCCAGCCCTTCACGCAGCACGCAGTCACCGCCGTCTCTATGGCGGCCGCACCACGTCTGCTCTCTCTGTTGCCGGAGATCCTCGCGCTGATCTGGTTCTGCGGATTCGCCGCCGCACTCGGCCGATGGGCCATGGGCTGGCGTCGCGTCCTCCTCGCAAAGCGCGCCGCGTTGTCGGTCACAAATGGGCGTGAGGTCGACGCGTTGCGCGATCTGGAGCGCACCGCGAACGTGCGAAGTCCGATCCCATTCCTGTTGTCGCACGATTCCATGGAGCCGGGCATCTTCGGCATCGTCCGGCCCGCGTTGATATGGCCGGCCGGCATCTCCGCGCATCTCGACGACGCGCACCTCAAAGCCATCCTCGCCCACGAACTCTGGCACGTCCGCCGCCGCGACAACCTCGCCGCCGCACTTCACATGCTGGTCGAAGCTCTCTTCTGGTTCTACCCCCTCGTGTGGTGGCTCGGCAGCCGCCTCATTGAGGAGCGCGAACGCGCCTGCGACGAAGCCGTACTGCAGTTGAACAACGAACCCGAGGTCTACGCCGAAAGCATCCTCAAGGCCTGCGAGTTCTGTGTGGAATCCCCGCTATCCTGCGTCTCCGGCGTCACCAGCTCCGATCTCAAGCGAAGAATCGTTCGCATCATGACGCAACAACTGGCAGAGAGGCTCACTCTCGGAAGAAAACTCATTCTCGCCTCTTTCGCCACAGCGGCCATTGCCCTCCCCATCTGCTTTGGCATCGCTGACGCACCGGTCGTCGCGCAGACCCAAACCGCTGATGGGCCAATCCCGCCCTACCAGGTCGTCACCCTTAAGGTCAACACCTCCGGCGAGAAGATAACCCACATCGAGTTCCTCCCCGGCGGCGGCTTCATCGCAACCAACTCCACCCTGCGCCATCTCATCGAGGTGGCCTACGGCGCCAAGGACTTCGAACTCTCTGGCGGCCCCTCCTGGATCGATTCCGACCACTACGACATCGACGTCAGAACCACGGAAGGCGGCAAGCGCTACGGCCTCCCCAAGCGCACCCTGCAGGCAGTCCTCGCCGACCGCTTCAACCTCAAGCTCAGCCAGCAAACCAAAGTCGTCCCCGTCTATGCTCTTATCGTCGCCAGCGGCGGCTCGAAGCTCATCGCCTCGGCGGAGCCGCCTCCTTCTGTTGACGTCGACGGAAAACGCGAAGTCCTCATCAGTGTCAAAACGCGCGTCTTAAATGGCACTGGACAACTCAGGCTGAACGGATCGCTTGAGAACTTCGCCAAGCAGCTCTCCGGCCCGCTCGGCACCCCGGTCGTCGACAGGACCGGACTCAAGGGCACCTATGACATCGCTCTGCGCTGGACCGAAGCAGGCGATCAGTCGCCAGACATCGTCTCCGCCATCCAGGACCAGCTCGGGCTTACGCTCCAGCCCGACCAGGCTCCCGTCCAGGTCTTCGTCATTGACAGCATTGAGGCACCCACGGCAAATTAGCCGCCGGCGAGCAGATCAATAACGGCGAACCGCACGTCGAATCTCACCCATCCAACCAGCTATACTGATACTCGAGATCGAAGACCCCGGCCCAACCGGGGTCTTCGTTTTTACGCGAGAATCCCCGACTGCCAGACCATGTCCATCCGCCAGCAAATCCGCCCCGTGCTCACGCTCGCCCTTCCACTCATTCTCGCGGAGGTCGGCTGGATGTCGATGGGCATCGTCGACACCATCATGGTCGGACACATGGCCAACCCGGCCCTCGCCATCTCCTCCGCCGCCCTCGGCCAGGTCCTCTACAACACCATTGCTTTCGGCATCGCCGGCATCCTCCTTGGTCTCGACACCTACCTCGCCCAATCTCACGGCGCAGGCCGCTTCGACGAAGCCAACCGCTGGCTTCTTCACGGCCTCCTCCTCGCGGCCGGCCTCGCCCTTGCGCTCATCCTCATCATCGTCTGTGCCCCGATCGTCATGCTTCGCCTCCCCATCGACCACGCTGTCCTCACCGGCTCCATCGCATTTCTCCGCACGCTCAACTACGGCACCCCCGCGCTCTTCCTCTACTTCACGCTCCGCCGGTATCTTCAGGCCTTCAATCACGTCCGTCCCATCGCCTGGGCGCTTGTCACCGCCAATCTCATCAACCTCGTCGGCGACTGGCTGCTCATCTTCGGTCACTCCTGGGGACCCATCCACATCCCCGCACTCGGTGTTCCGGGAGCAGGTCTGGCAACCTCAGTCTCCCGCTGTTATCTCGCGCTCTTCCTCGTCGTGGCTCTCTGGCGCATCGAGCGTCGCCATCGCTACGGCCTCAGCAGCATGATCCATCACTTCGAGCCCTCTCGCATTCGCCGCCTCGCTCTCCTCGGAGCGCCTGCGGGCGGCCAGATCTTCGTCGAGATCGCCATCTTCGGCCTCGTCACCTTCCTCATCGGCACCATGGGCCGCCTTCCACTCGCCGGACACGAGATCGCCCTCAACTGCGCCAGCTTCACCTTCATGGTCCCCTACGCGATCTCCGCTGCCGCTGCCGTCCGCGTCGGCCAGGCCATCGGCCGCAAGGCCCCAGCCGAAGCTGCCTCTGCCGGATGGGCCGCCATCGCCCTCGGAGCCGGCGTCATGGCCGTCTTCTCCGCCATCATCTTCCTCGTCCCCCACCTCATCGCAAGCAGCTTCACTGAAGACCCTGCCGTCATCGCCGCCACCATCCCTCTGCTCTTTGTCGCCGCAATCTTCCAGTTCTTCGACGGCCTCCAGATCACCGCCACCGGAGCCCTTCGCGGCGCCGGCAACACCCACGCCGGCCTCATCGTCCAGATCATCGGCTACTGGATCATCGGACTCCCCATCGGCTATCTCTTCGCCTTTCATCTCCACCACGGAGCCGTGGGACTCTGGCTGGGTCTCTGCGCCGGCCTCATCGTCGCCGGCATCGCCCTCACCACCATCTGGCACCACACCACCAAAAAGCTGAAAGCCAGCTCCCAGTTAGTTTCCAACTAGTTTTCGACAATCGATACATCAACAACGCCATCCGCTTAGACTGGTTCGGCAAGTCCCCCCAGACGATCATTCCGTCTCGTCGCAAGGCATGTTAAGTCAGCGGCATCTGCTCCCGCACCCGCGTCTTCGAACGAGTCGTCAAGGTCACAGCAGACGCCAAAATCAACCCGCCTCCGACCCACGCACTCGGCCCCAGCCGTTCACCCAGCACCAGCACACCAAGCAGGCTCCCAATCAGCGGCTCCATATTCAACAGCACTCCTGCCTGCGAAGCCGGAACCTGCGTCATCCCCCAGTTCCACAGCAGCGTCGTCGTCGCCGTACACAACACCCCGCTCGCCGCCAGCGCCAGCCACGCCTTCAAGGAAACCCCCGCCACCGGCGGCATCCCATGCCGAAACGGAACCCAGACAATCAGCATCAGCGTCCCGATCCCCAAGCCATACGCCGTCACCACCACAGGCGAGTGCCGCTCCACCAGTTTCTTATTGATCAAGATCCAAAACAGCGCAATCAGCAGCGACACCACCACCAGCAAATCTCCCGCGAGCGTTGCACCACCCTTCGCTTGTTTGCCTCCGCCCAGCGCGATCAACGCCGCTCCACACGTCGATCCCGCCAACGCCATCCAACCCACGCGGTCCATTCTCTCGTGCGCCCACACTGCCGCCCCCACTGCAAGAATCACCGGCATCGTTCCCACCATCAGCGCAGCATGGCTCACGGTCGTAATCGATAGTGCATAGAACTGGATCAAAAACTGCAGCGGTACGCCAAGGAACGCAGCTAATGCAAGCCATCCCCACTCCTGCCGGTTCAACCCAGGCCGATGCGTAATCAGAAACGGCAGCAGCACCGGCATCGTAAACAGAAAACGATACAGCACCATAAATGCAGAGTTCATCTCATCCAGCGCAATCTTGCCAAAGAAAAATCCGCACCCCCAGAAGCAACTCGCCACCGCACACGCCGCAAACCCCAGCGCCCGTCTCTTCTCCAAAACCGCCATACCTCCACTCTCGCACACTCGACCGCACCCAAAAAACACGACCGCGGATCTCACGGAGGACACGGATTAAGACAAGGCACGATCAGCACCTTTAAGTTCTCAATCCGCATTTCTCCGCGCAATCCGCGGTCGCTCTGCGTTTGTGTCTACCAGACCCGGCAGCTATTTACCGGCACCATCGGCGATCCCTTCTTGCATCCGAACGCTGCCGCAAATCCCGGCTGATTCACAATTGCGCCATTCGCACGGAAGTGGTCAGGAGAATGCGGATCCGTCAGAACCTGGGTCCTTATCAGCTCGGGCCTCGAGTTTTCGCAGTAGTTCTGCGCAAACCCGATGTAGAACCGTTGCGGCGCTGTGTATCCATCCTTCTTCGCCATCAGATCGACGCCGTTCTTCTTCGCGCGATCCAGGTAAGCCATGTAAGCCAGCAGCAGTCCTCCGTTGTCCGCAGTGTTCTCGCCCAGCGTCAGCTTGCCGTTCACCTTCACGTCATCGACCGCGACAAAGTTGCCGTACTCATTCTCGATGCAGTCCGTTCGCTTGACGAAATTCTTCGTGTCCTCGGGCGTCCACCAGTCTTTCAGGTTGCCCTGGCCATCGAACTTCTTGCCTTCATCGTCGAACCCGTGCGTCAGTTCGTGTCCAATCACCGCGCCGATGTGTCCGTAGTTCACCGCGTCGTCCTGCTTCGGGTCATAGAACGCGGGCTGCAGAATTCCGGCAGGGAAGTTGATGTCGTTCATGCTCGGGTTGTAGTAGGCATTCACCTCCGGCGGACTCATGCCCCACTCGCTGTGGTCCACAGGCTTGCCGATCTTGTTCAATTGGCGGTCATTCTCAAACGCCTCCGCACGTTCCTGGTTACCCAGCGCCTCGTCCGGCTTGATCTCCAGCTTCGTGTAGTCGCGGAACTTATCCGGATAGCCGATCTTGTTCGCAACCGCATGCAGCTTCTCCTTCGCTCGCACCTTGGTCGCAGCCGACATCCAGTCCAGCTGGTCGATATCGCGATCCATCGCCGCCTCGATATCGCCCACCATCTGCACCATCTTCGCCTTGCTGTCTCCGGAGAAATACTGCTGCACATACACCTTGCCCAGCGCCTCACCCAGATAGACGTTCACCGAGTTGGAGCAGCGCTTCCAACGCGCCGACTGCTCCGGCTGTCCATAGAGCTTGCGCCCGTAGAAGTCGAAGTTCTCCTGATCGAACCTCTTCGGCAACCGGCCCGCCGACTTCGTCAGCACCTGGTACCGCATGTATGCCTTCAGCGTCTCCAGGTTCGTCGCGTTCAGCTCCTTGATCAGGGCAGGGAAGAAATCGGGCGTCGCATTGTTCAACTCGCTCACGCGCGGCGAATGGATCGTGTCTTGAAACGCTCCAAAATCCAGACCCGGTATCGTCGCCTCAAACGTCGCGATCGGCTGCAGATGGTACGTCTTCTCCGGGTCACGCATCTCGGTGACGCCCATCGAAGCCTTGGCCAGCGCAGTCTCGAACGCCATGATCGCAGTGGAGTCCTTCGCCGCCTGCTCCGGCGAACTGCCTGCCAGCGTCAGCATCTTTGCGATGTGCGCGACATACTGCTCACGGAGAGTCACGTCCTTGGCTCCTGTCCGCAGATAGTAGTCCTTCTCCGGCATTCCCAGCCCGCCCTGGGCCACCTGTGCAATCTGCTTGGTCGCGTCCTTGAAGTCCTGCTGCTCCCCATACCCGAAGAACACATTCACGCCGATGCGCTGCAACTTTCCAATCAGCGCCGGCAACTGCTCCTTGCTCTTTATCACGTCGATCTCCTGCAGCAGCGGCTCCACCGGCGCCAGACCCTTCGCCTCGATCGCGTCCGTATCCATGCACGCCTTGTAGAAGTCGCCGATCTTCTGTTCATCGGGCGACCGTCCCGCCCCGCCCGCTGCGGCCTTGTTCAGAATCCCATTCAAAGCCTGCGTATTCACGTTATACAGAGCGTAAAACTCATCCACATCAGGCTGGTCCGCCGGAATCGGATGGTTCGCCGCAAACTTTCCGCAGGCAAACTTATAAAAGTCATTGCAAGGGTCCACCGCCGTATCCAGCGAGGTCGTATCGAACCCCGGAATCGGCACGTAAATCTCGTTTGGCTTGTTGCTGTTGGCCGCCACGTTCGTCTGCGCAACTGCGCTCCAGGCTCCCGCCGCAACCAGAGCTGCCGCCACAGCCAATCCAGTCCGGCGTCCCAACTTGTTTGACATCGCTAACTTCCATCCGTTCAACATTGCGTATCCCTCACATGGTTCAAAAGTTATCCAGCCTTTGTATCATTGGAACCGCCCAGCCGCCATTGCCTTCGTCACATTCTGCAAACTGCAAACGTTGCCGCTGCTCCTGCGTCTGTGAAACATTACTCCTACGCGCTATTTGTTGTGTAGGATACGCGCCCAGTGCCATGCCGGTTCCCACCCCAATCCCGACACAGCACCGCTTCGTCCGCGCTGGACTGGCCTGCCTTCTTCTCCTTTCCAGCGTTCCCGTCTTCGCCCGCGGCCCGGAGCCTCCGCTGCGCATCCCCCTCGAAAGCGTCGGCTTCCAACCACTTTCCACCCAGTTCCTGCTCAACGGCAGCTCCATGCTCACGCTGCACTACGTCGACGACAAGCACCTTCTCGTCACCTTCGTCGTCCACCGCCTCATCCCCCGCCTGCCCAACGAGCCCGCAGACGATCAGGACCGCGTTGTCGACGCCGTGCTCCTCGAACTTCCCACCGGCAAGATCCTCGCTCGCACCTCCTGGCACCTGCATGACCACGCCCAGTACCTCTGGAGCCTCGGCCGCGGCCATTTCCTCCTGCGCGTCCGCGACACCCTCACCACCTTCGCCCCACTCGCCAATCTCTCCACCAGGGAGCCCTTTGCTCAGCATCCCTTCCTCGACTCAGCCGACCGCCGCCTCGCCGCCGTGCTCGTCTCCCCCGAGGCTGACCTCCTCATCATCGAGTCGGTGAAGCGTGAACCCCTGGCGAAGACGCCAAAGACCCCTCTCTTTGGCCCCACGCCATCTGCGACTCCTGTGCTCACAGAGAGAGATCCAGTCCAAATCAACTTCTACCGCGTCCACGCCACAGAGGACGGCGGCCCGGTCCAGGGCCGCGCCGCCGGTGCGGTCAAATCCCGAAACACTGGGGACATCCCTGCCACCACTGCTGGTTATCTCGCGGTCGTCGACCTGGGACGTCAGCACTGGGCCTTCGACTTCCACTCCTACACGGGCAAGGTCAACGAGCTCTCCCCCTTCGACTCCATCTGCTCGCCCGCCCCGCTCTTCGTCAGTCACAGCGAGTTCATCGCCTTCGGATGCCGCACCGCCCAGACCATGCAGGAAATCGGCGGCTTCAACATGCGAGGCGAGGAGATGTGGGAGCAGGGTCTCTTCGGCGACTTCGTCTCTCCATCCTTGGCCTACGCTCCTGCCGGTGGCCGCTTTGCCCTCAGCCGCGTCATGCTTCGCAGCTCCGCCGTCCCCGACCAGCCGATCAGCCCCGACGAGATCAGCGCCCAAACCGTGGTCGTCTACCAGACCGGAACAGGTAAGCAACTCCTCCGCGCCGATTGCTCCCCCGTCGAACGCGCCGGTCAGAACTTCGCTTTATCCCCCGACGGCATGGCTCTCGCCATCGTTCACAACGATGCCATCGAGATCTACACCCTCCCCGCGCTCACCACCAAAGACCAATCCGACATCAAACTGGCGCTCTCTATCGCCCCGCCAGAGAACGACGTTCCGGTCCACTTCACCGGTCGCGCAACCCCTTCAAACGACGCCGACTCAGCCAGCCCACCCACCTCCCAACCCCAACCCGCGACTCCCACCGCCGCCACCAACACTCAGTCCGACTCCACTCAGCCAGCATCGTCCAACCAACCCACTGCCGCCAACCAGCCCGCCTCGTCCAATCAACCGACCTCCCACGACGCAGAAGCCGCCCAACCCCCCTCCGCCGCGCCCGCCACCCAGTCCTCCGGCGACGCCGCACCCGAGCAGCGCCGCACCCCACCCACCCTCTACACCCTGCCCGGCGATCAACCTCCCGCCACCCAACCAAAGCCCACGCCCCAATAAAGCGTCTCTCAAATTTGTCGCCATTCAAATAAAATATTTATTCCCACCCCCGAAACAATCCAATAGAAATAGAAACGGGCCAGCGACGGTCTCCCATAGCCAGCCCTTCTCACAATCTCATTCTTCAAACTTCAGCGTAGCGCAAGGCGCAAAAGAACTAAGCGACCTTCTTCTTCGGCGCCACTGCCTTCACACGCGCATTCAAGCGGCTCTTGTACCGGTTCGCGGTGTTCTTATGCAGAACACCCTTCTGCACGCTCTTGTCCAGAATCGAGGCGGTCTCGCGGTACTGGGTCGTCGCCGCGGCGTGGTCACCGTTCGCGATCGACTCGCGCAACTGGCGCAGTGTCCCACGCAGCTTGCTCTTATTCGAGCGGTTCACCGCCGTCTTGCCAACCGTCTGACGTGCGCGCTTCAACGAAGAAACATGATTTGCCATAAACTCTCTTCTCTCAACCCGTACATTTTGTAGGGGAAAATGGGATGCAGGCCCAGCCAGCCGACCCAAAACTCCAGTCACGGCCGCCACAATCCCTGCAATATCTAAGTCTACGGAACTACCGCTCCAAGGTCAACCTGCCCATACTGCTGCTTTGGTTGTCGCTTTTCTGGTTGTCATCCCCGAAGTTGCTGATCGAAGCGTGAAATTTCAGAAAACCCAGGAATTTTCAAAGCTCTGTTTCAGAACTTCGACAATCCCACGGGTATCGAGTGTACCGCCGCTGGTTTCCTCCCGTCACAATTCATCATTTGCCTCTTGACGCGATCCGCCCTTCGTTTTACTCTTTGCCCATATTCGACTTACTGGCACCTCCCGCCAACCCGGTCGCATCTGTAAAGCGCACAATTTGCGCTACAACTATCATCCGCGCCAACTCATCAAATCTTCCAATGCTGTTCGGCCCAGCAG
The DNA here is from genome assembly GCA_963791735.1 of uncultured Acidobacteriaceae bacterium. Classification (GTDB taxonomy): domain Bacteria; phylum Acidobacteriota; class Terriglobia; order Terriglobales; family Acidobacteriaceae; genus Edaphobacter. The sequence goes on from CAWBTR010000002.1 coordinate 314,857, forward strand.
TTAACCCAGCTTCCCCTGACGGAGGTCAGCTCACTACTTGATAAAAAAATCCCTCGAAATCACTCCTGGCATAGAACCCCTCTACGGGACCCACGACGAAAATCTCCGCCTCCTCGAGGACAAACTTCAACGTCACCATCGATCTCCGCTCCGACGCCATCCACGTCACCGGCGAACCCGACAGCATCGCCTGCGTCGAACAGCTCTTCAACGACTTCGACGCCCTCCGCAAGTTCGGCATCAATCTCCACAACGGCGAACTCAACGGCATGCTCAAGCTCGTCGTCGCCGACCCAGCCATCACACTCAAATCTCTCGTCGACTCCGGCAAGCAGCGCTCCGCGGGCGTCAAGCGCATGGTCCAGCCCCGCAGCCCCAACCAGCGCAAGTACGTCGAAGCCATCGAGCAATGCGATATGACCTTCGGCCTCGGCCCAGCCGGAACCGGAAAAACCTACCTCGCCGTAGCCATGGCCGTCAGCGCTCTCATGGCCAAAAAAGTCAGCCGCATCGTCCTCGTCCGCCCTGCAGTCGAAGCCGGCGAACGTCTCGGCTTCCTCCCCGGCTCGCTCCAGGAAAAAGTCGACCCCTACCTCCGCCCCCTCTACGACGCCCTCTACGACCTCCTCGACCCCGTCAAGGTCGACAAGATGCTCGAGTCCAACGTCATCGAAGTCGCCCCGCTCGCCTTCATGCGCGGCCGCACCCTCAACGACGCCTTCATCATCATGGACGAGGCTCAGAACACCACCACCGAGCAGATGAAGATGTTCGTCACCCGTCTCGGCGTCAACGCCAAGGCCGTCATCACCGGCGACCTCACTCAGACTGACCTGCCAAACCCGAAAAAATCCGGCCTCCTCGAGGCTCTCCACGTCCTCGACGGCGTCGAAGGCATTCGCTTCTGCCACTTCGAAGACGTCGACATCGTCCGCCACTACCTCGTCCAGCGCATCGTCCGCGCCTACGACAGCTACGGCAAAGCCCAGCAGCAACTCCCCCTCGCCCTCGGCGACACAACCATCCCCGATCCCAACCTTGCTCCACCAGCACCTGCCGTACCCAAACCGCAGTAAGGGGGCCTTACAGGATTCGGGATCAGGCCGAAAATCCGGTAAAGTTTCGGACGATATCGCAATCGAAACCACAAATTTTCGTCTCACGAACTCGTCTTCTAAATCGAATGGCGCTAGTCGGCTATGCGATAAGCGGGATCTCGTTAAGCGGAGTTCTCAGATGAGAATTATTTTGGTGCTTGTTCTTTCCTGCGTACCCGCCGCAATGGCGCAGGAAGCTCTCACAATCAACCAACCAGTCGAACATCAGCTTGCGCCATTCGGTGCGTATTCCTATCTGATCGAACTAAAAGCAGGAGACTATGTCGCCAGCTCGGTTGATCAGCATGGCAGAACAGACCTCACAATTCTTGCACCGGATGGTTCTCGATTGCGGCGCTATCCAGGCCCCACAGACGATGGGAAGCGCCTTTGCGTTTTTATTGCAGATACCCCGGGAACCTATCGAATTGAAGTCACGACCCCCGCTACTCAACCGGTGAATTACAAGTTGACGTTGAACAAAATATTGTCCTTGGATGAGCGTCTGAAGCCGAAACCCTGGGAGGATCCCAACCCGAGCCCACGGATAGAGGCGCTGCGAAAACAGGTTGCTGAAGGTCACGTCGACATAAAAGCTTTCTGGAACCAGGTGGCCACGGAAGGTACCCCGCTTGTAGAACCACTTGAAAAAGATCCTCAGCATCAACTTGTCACATTTTTGTGGCGTGGAACACCGGAGACTCGCAACGTGTTTGTCGTTGCCTCCTTGCAAATAGGCGGGCGCCATCCGTTGGACTTCGTGTTCCATCAGATACCGTCGACCGATGTGTGGTACTTGACCACCCGTCTTCCAACCGGAGCGCGTTTTACCTACACCCTTTCGCCCAATGATCCGCTCGCCTTCAACGGTCCACAACCGGAACGATTCGCCACAATGCAGGCTGATCCGCTGAACCCACACCGGTGGGGTTGTCCCGCGGATGCATCTCGATTCGACTGCCAATCGATTGCCGAAATAACGGGCGCGGTTCCCCAGCCTTGGATCGTAAAGAACAGCAGCGTCGCAGCGGGGACAGTCGAGAAGCAGAAAATCCAGAGTGAGCTTCTGAACAATGAGCACGATCTGTCCATTTATCTTCCCGCTGGCTACAAGGCGAACGCTGCACCATATGATCTCGCAATTATTTTTGATGAGAGCGCATATCTAACCAGAGTACCGACGCCCGTTATCCTGGATAATTTGATCGCGGCTTCGAAAATACCGCCAACCGTAACGGTGCTGATTGCAAATCCAAATCAAGACACGCGAAATAAGGAACTACCGCCAAATCCAAAATTTGCGGATTTCCTCGCGAAAGAGCTGATCCCTTGGATACATGCTCATTACAATGTTACGAATGACCCGGCGAAGACGGTGATCGGGGGATCAAGTCTTGGAGGGCTCGCCGCCACTTATGCGGGCTATAGGCATCCTGAAGTCTTCGGAAACGTGCTATGCCAGTCGGGATCGTTCTGGTGGGCTCCCGATCACTCCGCAGCCATTCCAGAGGGGACGATTACAGAACCTGGATGGATGGCAAAGCAGTTTATTGCGAGCCCTAAGCTACCCCTCAAGTTTTACATGGATGCAGGGTCGTTCGAATTCGACTCGAATGGGACTGGCGGCTCAATTCTTGAGACGAGCCGGGATATGCGGAATGTATTGTTAGCCAAAGGATATGAGGTCCACTACCAGCAATTTGTCGGCGGCCACGATTATTTGAGCTGGCGAGGTACATTGGCGGACGGCCTTATAGACCTCATCGGAACGCCTAACGCTTGAACGCGGCTTGTGTTTCCCAAGGACTCTTTCTCGGATCAAGTGGGCTTTAGCCGCTGGGTTTATGCTTTTTTCTTCAGAATCCGGCCCGCGCAAAGGTACATTAGAGAAAATCCAAAATCCTCAACTCGTTTCGGAGACGCCCGCATGCCCCTGTCCCTCCGCACTACCATGGTCTTCCTCCTAACCATCCCCGCAATAGCCCAGCCCACCCCCGCCGACCGCACCCAGATCCTCAAACTCGTCGACGCCAATGCCGCCCAATACAAACAAGTCTCCAAAGAAATCTGGGGCTTCGCCGAGCTCGGCTACCACGAGAACAAAAGCTCCACCCTCCTCCAGGATCAGCTCAAAAAAGCCGGCTTCTCCATCCAGTCCGGAGTCGCCGACGAACCCACTGGCTTCATCGCCTCCTACGGCTCAGGCAAACCCGTCATCGCCATCCTCGGCGAGTTTGACGCTCTCCCCGGCCTCTCCCAGCAAGCCATCGCCACCCGCGAAGCCGTAGTCAGCGGAGCGCCCGGCCACGGCTGCGGACACAATCTCCTCGGCTCCGGTGCCGCCCTCGCTGCTGTCGCCGTAAAAGACTTCATGGCCGAGCACCACATCACCGGCACCCTCCGCTACTACGGCACACCCGCCGAAGAAGGCGGCTCCGGCAAGGTCTACATGGTCCGCGCCGGCCTCTTCAAAGACGTAGACGTCGTCCTCCACTGGCACCCTGCCGACCGCAACGCCGTCAACAACGGCGGCGCGCTCGCCGTCACCTCCGCCCGCTTCACCTTCCACGGAGTAGCCGCCCACGCCGCCATGGCGCCCGACCGCGGCCGCTCCGCCCTCGATGCCGTCATGCTCATGGGCAATGGCATCGAGTTCCTCCGCGAGCACGTCCCCGCCAGCACCCGCATCCACTACATCATCACCAAAGGCGGCGTAGCCCCCAACATAGTGCCCGACCTCGCCGAGATGGACCTCATGGCCCGCAGTCCCTATAACGAAACCCTCGACGGCATCTGGGCCCGCATCGTCAAGATCGCCAACGGCGCAGCCATGATGACCGAGACCACCGTCGAGATCCGCAACATCGGCAGCGACGCCAACATCATCCCCAACGACGCCCTCGCCCCCGTCGCCCAGAAAAACCTCGAGCTAGTCGGCGGCTACAAACTCGATCCCGCACAAACCGAATTCGCCCTCAACCTGCAGAAGACCCTCCCCGCAGGAGCCGCACCCAGCCTCGACCAGACCGACATCATCCAGCCCCTACGCCCGTTCGACCCCAACGCCCCCTCCGCCTCCACCGACGTCGGCGACATCAGTTGGAACGTCCCCACCATCGGCTTCGGCGCCGCCACCTTCGTCCCCGGAGTAGCCGCCCACACCTGGCAAGCCGCCGCCTCAGCCGGCATGAGCATCGGCCAGGACGGCATGGTCATCGCCTCCAAAGCCCTCGCCCTCACCGCCATCGATCTCTTCATGACCCCCAGCCTCGTAGCCGCCGCCCAAAAAGACTTCCAAAAACAACTCCAGGGCAAAACCTACGAATCCGCCATCCCCCTGAACCAGAAGCCCCTGATCAACTATCGCGACAACGATTAGCCCGCATCACCTGCTGTTCAGAATCCCGACCGTTTAGAATCAATGTACGTCCCGGGCGCTCTCGCCGGCCACTCCAACGATGATCACCATCGAACCCCCAGGTACCATCTCCGTGCCGCCTCAGAAACCGGGTGCCCCAAATCTCGATTCTGAGATGTGGGCATCGTCCGAAGGACGACCGTCTTTCAACTGCTGCAAACGCACGCTACTCGCCTGTCTCGCTCTCCTCCTCGCCACCACCCTCCAAGCCCAATCCTCAAACTGGCAGCTCACCTGGAGCGACGAGTTCAACGCTCCCAACGGCACCCCGCCCGACCCCGCCAAGTGGAACATCGTCACCGGCGGCAAGGGTTACGGCAACAACGAGCTCGAAACCTACACCGCCCGCTCCGCCAACGTGCAGCAGCAAAACGGCAACCTCGTCATCACCGCACGCAAAGAAGATCTCACCGGCTCCGACGGCATCCCCCGTCACTACACCTCCGCCCGCATCAACACGCAAAATCACTTCGCCCAGAAATACGGCCGTTTCGAGGCCCGCATCCAACTCCCAACCGGCAAGGGCATCTGGCCCGCCTTCTGGCTCCTCGGAGACGATCACGAGACCAATCGCTGGCCCAACTGTGGCGAGATCGATATCCTCGAAACCATCGGCGCGTCCGACACCATGTACAGCACCCTCCACGGCCCCGGCTACAGCGGCGCGAAAGGCATCTCCAAAAAATTCCCGCTCCCCTCCGGCGAATCCGTCAACAATGCCTTTCACATCTACGCCGTCGAGTGGGCCCCCAACGACATCAAATTCTTCTTCGACAATCACCTCATCGTCGAGCGCACCCCAGCCGATCTCCCTCCCAATGCGAAGTGGGTCTACGATCACCCCTTCTATATCCTTCTCAACTTCGCCGTAGGCGGCAACTGGCCCGGCAACCCCGACGACTCCACAACCTTCCCGCAACAGATGCTGGTCGACTACGTGCGCGTCTACAAACCCCGCCAGCCCGAAAAAGTATCACTTCTAACAAGCAGCGAATTGAAGCCAAGCGAATGATTACCGTCGAACTCCCTTCCAGATTCGAAGCAACGTTCTCCGCGTCCGGTCTGGCGCAATTCCTCAAACGCGCCCGCCAAACCATCGGCCTGCGCGGCGAAGTCGACGTCCTCCTCACCAGCGACTCCACCCTTCGCGACCTTAATAAAAACTTCCGTGGCAAAGACAAACCCACCGACGTCCTCAGCTTTCCCGCGCCAACCGCATTCGCGAAGAGACATGCCGGCGACCTCGCCATCTCTCTGGAAACCGCCGCACGTCAGGCCGCCGCTTTCGGCCACACTCTGCGCAACGAGGTAAAAATCCTGCTCCTCCACGGTCTCCTCCACCTCTCCGGCGAAGACCACGAAACAGACGACGGCGAAATGGCCACCCGCGAAGCCGCACTCCGCCGTGAACTCCGTCTCCCCACCACTCTCATCGAACGCACCACAACGCCATCCAGGAAACCCTCAATCACCACAAAAAAACCATCTACCGCCTCTCAGAAATCATCACCTCGACGCAGCAAGCGAGGTGGCAAATGACCGCGACCTACGCCTACGCCATCGCACTCTTCCTCCTCTTGTTCATCCTCGCCCTCGCCGCCTACGTCGACCGCATCTACTTCGAGATGGGCAAATTCCTCGCCCGCGAATACCAGGACAACATCGACGTCTGGGAAGAGGTCGTCGAACCGCGTCTCCGCCTCGGCCGCGAGTCGATCGCCCTCTCTGCCTCTGTCCTCCGCCAACTCACCCTGGTCACGCTTGCCCTGCTTGCGGGCCTCCGCCTCTACACCCACTCCACCCTCGTCCCCTCGCTCGCCCGCACGCCAAGCACAGGCGAGGTTGTCCGCGCGGCCTGCGAACTCGTTATCCTCATCCTCATCTTCGATCGCCTCCTGCCGCAGCTGCTCTTCGCCCGCACTCGCGGCCTCTGGATCGCCCGCATCCTGCCCTTCCTCCAGGCGCTCTTCTACCTCATCCTGCCCGTAACGATGTTGCTGCAACTCCTCCTCTCCATCGCCGCACTCGCCGAACCCGAAGACATCACCGAAGAGGACCATCCCTCCGAAGCCATGGACGCGCTCCTCGAAGCCGGCGAAGAAGAGGGCATCCTCGAAGAGTCCGACCGCGAACTCGTCCGTTCCGCCGTCGAGTTTGGCGACAAGGTCGTCCTCGAGGTCATGACCCCGCGCCCCGAGATCTTCGCCGTCCCCGGCTCCCTGAGCCTTCGCGAGTTCACCGCGCAGATTAACGAGCGCGCTTTCTCCCGCGTCCCTGTCTACTCCGGCTCGCTCGACAACGTCACTGGCATCGCCTTCGCCCACGACCTCCTCAAGGTCCTCGACGCCGAAGCCGGCACCCGTATCGTCGCCCAGATCCAACGCCCTGCCGCCTTCGTCCCCGAGACCAAAAAAGTAGCCGAGCTTACTCCGCGAGATGCAGCGCGAAAAACAGCACATGAAAATGGTCATCGACGAGTACGGCTCCGTCGCCGGCCTCGTCACCATCGAAGACCTCCTCGAAGCCATCGTAGGCAACATCGCCGACGAGCACGACGAACCCGAGGCCGACGACGCCCCCATGCGCGAACCTGACGGCGCCTACGTCGTCTCCGGCTCCTTCGAACTCTCGCGCCTCCGCGACCTCTTCGCCGACCAGTTCGAACCAGCCGCCCGCCGAATCGCAGCCGACACCGCCGGAGACGAAGGCGAACCCCATCCCGGCGACTCCCCCGAACAGTACGACCTGCGCAACATTCGCGCCCGTGACCTCATCGCTAACGATCTCCGCGACAAGGTGGCTCCTCGCGATCCGCTCGACGACCGCGCACCCCGCGACACGCGCGACGACCCCACCGCCCTCCGCCTGCCCGAGCACTACGAATCCACCACCCTCGGCGGCCTCGTCTCCGAGATCACCGGTCACATCCCTCTCCCCGGCGAGGTCGTCGAAGAGGACGGCCTCCGTCTGGAAGTCCTGGCCAGCACCGACCGCCGCATCGACCGCATCCGCGTCAGTCTCACCCATCCCCCCGCCGCCGCCTGACTCCAACGACACTGCTGTTGCCGTGTCGTTGCTCTTGCCCGTCCCTCCGGCCGCTGCACCCACAAAGACCGTTGTCATCCTGAGCCAAGTCGAAGAACCTGCGGCTACCCTTGCTTATTCCCTGATTTGCGATAAGCTGTCCCCAAACCGGAGGCCCCATGGACCGAAAGGTAAAGCGCGACGCACTCGCCTCCCTCTTACTGGCCACCCTCTATTACCTCTTCTTTCAAGCCAGCAAACACATCCCGTCCTTCGCCCACACCAACCCATTCGCAGAAGATCCCTACGACGCCGTAGGATCCTTCAGCGTGCAGCTCGTCCCATTCCTTGCGCTCCTCTCATGCCTCCGTGCCTTCCGTCCGTATCACAGTGAAATGCAGGCAGCCAATCAGCGGAGCGTAATCGCGCATACCCGCATGCTGGGCGCTATCGCCGTAGCACTCACCATGTTAGCGGACATCATCGCCCTCACTCGTCATCCACTCATCTGGACTCCAACCCCGCAAGGACGATGCCTGGCCCTCGCATCCCTCGGCCTGCTGCTATGGAGTGCGATAGAAGGTTGGCATACCGCAGAAGAATCGGGGCAATCTTTCAATCGACACAACTGGACGCTATCCGCAGCCGGCATCGCCGCCATGATCACCGCACTGGCGTTATTCCCCGAAGCCCTGCGCCACACCATCGCAGGAGCACTGGTCACAGCATTTACAGGAGGCGTCACGTTCATCGTGCCCCTCGGGATCATCGCCTCACAGCTATCGGCTCACCCGCCCCCTGCGACAACCGATCTGGTCGACGATGTAATCGCTGTGTGCGAAGCCATCAAGTCGGCAACCCCGCGCTTCGCTCCCGTCTACGCCGCACTCGACAGGTTACAGCGAGCACCCTGGCCTCATCGCTTCGCTTTTTGGATCAACCCTCGAAGATTCCGTTGGAGATTGCCCCTGCTATCAGGCGCCGTCTTTGGCCTGGCACTCGTAACCGCCGAATTCTGGTCGGAAGGTCCACCGTCGCATTACGCCCGAATGCTGCTCCTGGTCCTCATCTTTATCGGGTTCGAAACCGCCACGGTATTGATGGGCTACGGGCTACTTGCACAATCGATAGGCCTGTTCCGTCGCGAAGCAAGCTGAGAATCTCCCTTCAGCGCGTCAAATAGAAATTGTCATCCTTCCCGAAGCGGTCATGCAGTCGCACTTGTCTTTGCCTTTACATTTATTTTTTTGCGTTTTTTGGCCCAGAAATCGCACGGGTACCCCATCCATCGCCACTTTGCGTCGGCTGTCCTTAAATAGGGAGAAACGATCTTCTAGGCGCGGGCGAGAAAGAACCTGCGACGGACTGCGCCTGCTAAACCCAGAATGCCAGTGCCGAATAATACGAAGCTGGAAGGCTCGGGAGTGGGAGTGGCCCTCGCTATTAGAGAAATATTATCAACGTATTCATCTGGGGTTTCTCCTGATGCTGATGTAAACTCCCGGGTGATTTCGGTTTCAATAGTGTGTGTCCCCGCCGATAAGTTCACAAGTTCAACGAAGCTGCCCATCAAGGTCGTGTTAGCGCCGATCTCGCCGAGAGAGTCCGTTGCGACGGTCGTTCCATCTATGAGGATCGAGAATGTTCCTGCGTCTTCGTTTGCCTCACCAATACTATTTTGAGAGGCAAAATCCTCAGTGAGCATATAAGGGCCAGCGGCGGAGATTAAGAACGTCTGAGACAACCCCCCTCCTTGTTGAGTCGAATCGAACACTACCTCACCGACATTGAATTGCGCCGCATCGCTCGCACCACCTCCGGTCGTATTGAAGGAGACCACATCGGGTAGGCCGGTTCCGTTAGTGCCATTAGCGGTAGTGAAAACCGTCCAACCGGCCAGGGTGCCGGTTTGAAAGTCCCCGTTGGTTAACACGTCTGCTGATGCTGGTCTAGTAATCAGACTGACGACAAGCAGTCCGGCAAACACCAGTGAGCGTCGCATAATCATTTAGTCCCTCCGCGTGAGAAGTTTGAGTGCATCTATATGGAAGCTGGTTAAATAAGTTACAAACCCGACTAAGCCATCAGCACGATTCACGCCAATTGTCCCGATTGAACTGAAGACACTTAGCTATGAGAAGCGATGCCCACCATGCATTCCGTTGCATAGATTTGAAGGGTTAAGTTTCCATCAACCCGCATTACTGAGTGTGGTTGGTTGACACCAGGACGATATGGCCTTCGCGAACGTGCGCACGTTTTGCAATTGCACGGGTGCCCCATCCACCTCGCACTTTGCGATTGGTGGGATTGAAGGCGCTCGATCAGCCCGGGAGCCGTCGCCTATCCTTTACCCCCGCCCAAACCACGTCATCCTGAGCGAAGCGAAGGACCCTGCATTTCGTCTTTGCCGTTGCCGTTGCCTGTTCTCCTCCTCCTAGCCACCAATCCACGGGTGCCCATCTCGCACTTTGCGATTGGTGGGATTGAAGGCGCTCGATCAGCCCGGGAGCCGTCGCCTATCCTTTACCCACCACCCAAACCACGTCATCCTGAGCGAAGCGAAGGACCCCTGTATTTCGTCTTTGCCGTTGCCGTTGCCTGTTCTCCTCCTCCCGGGCACCAATCCACGGGAGCCCCATCCATCGCGCATTTTGCGATGGGCGGGATTGAAGGAGACTGTTACGAAACAACTGACACCCGGCTTCCGGATACCGTGATCCGAAATAATCCGAAAAACCATCATAATTTCTGGGCGAACTCGCACTTTTGACAGGTTACGTGGTGCGGGGCAGCGCTTTAGTCTGGAAACGCCAAATTAGGAGGTGACGTTGAAGAAGCCAGGAGAACATCCAGACGAGATCACACGCCGCGAATTCACTAAGATCGCCGGGGCGACGGCCATCGCCTCCAGCATCCCCGGGATCGTCGCTGCACAGGCCGCCAAGCCTATAGCCGATCGGCAAAAAGCTCTCGATCATGTCGTCGTAGTCATGTTCGAGAACCGCTCGTTCGATAATTTGCTGGGGGGGCTCTACGAGCCAGGCGACGTCAAGTCGTTTGAGGGCGTTATCGGCAAGGACCTCAAGAATCCCATCCCCGAATGGGCCCAGAATGGAGCTGACCTCAAGTTCGTGCCCTATGGCGTGGCGGCGAACATGAACACGCCGCACCCTGACCCAGGCGAGGAATACCCGCACCTGAATACTGACCTGTTTGGCATCGTGGACCCGAAGAACCGCTTCAAGCCACTCGCACAGATGGTAGCTCCGTACAACGCGCCGGATTATCCGCGTCAGAAGCCCACCATGGACGGGTTCGTAGCTGACTACATCAGTAGCTTTACCGCCGAGATGCGACGCGCTCCAACCTTCGAAGAGTACTCCCAAATCATGATGGGTTACACGCCAGATCAGATGCCTGTCATCTCGGCACTGGGCCGCGGCTTCGCAACCTTCGATCATTGGTTCTGCGAAGTGCCTTCGCAGACCTTCACAAACCGTTCCTTCTTCCATGCGGCGACGGCGTCAGGGTACGTTATTAATTTTCCCCCTGCGGCCGCTTTCCCAGTCCACAACACTGCGGAGACGATCTTTCAACGGCTGGAGGGGAAGGGTCTCACATGGCGCGTCTACTGCGATTCGCCCAGCCCTGCATCGTTCACGGGCATCATCCACGCGTCGCAATTGCACACCAGTTTCGCGACACATTTTTCGACGGTTGACGATTTTCTCGATGATGCCAGGAAGGGCCAACTTCCGAACTACTCCTTCATCGAACCGAACATGTGGCACGGCCACAACGACATGCACCCGCCCATCTCCGCGTTAGTGCATGGCCTGCCAATCGATGCGCCCTCTTCCCTTCTCGGTGGCGAGGCGCTGCTCGCGACGATCTACGATGCGATTCGAACATCATCGTCGTCCAGCGGGTCGAACTACCTCAACACCTTCTTGATGGTCGCCTTCGACGAAGGCGGGGGTACCTATGATCACGTTCCGCCCCCATCGGCCCCGCCGCCCAGCCCGGGAGCGCCCAAAGGTCAGATGGGATTCACGTTCAACCGGTTAGGCCAGCGACTGCCGGCCATCGCGATCTCAGCATGGATACCCCAACGCACCGTGGTGAATGAGGAATATCGCCACACCTCCGTAATCCGAACGCTTCGTGAGCGCTGGTCCCTCGGGAGCCCGCTCACTGCGCGCGACGCCGGAGCCCGGGACCTCAGCCCGGTCCTTTCGCTCAGCGTCCCCAGGCCGCCCGACGAATGGCCCGACGTCGTCCCCCAACCCGTCCCAAAGTTTGATGTTGCCCTGCTCCCGCCGAACCAGCCGCTATCGGTTCTCGGCAAGGGAATGTTGCACGCAGTACTGGCATTTGAAAAAATGATGGGAGCCAAGGTGCCGACGATCGCGCCAGACGCGGATTTAACAGGCGCTCAAGCCATAGCCATAATGCGCGAAGGTTCTTTCAACCTCTTCCCAGGCCTGCAAACCAAGACCTGACGCACGCTTGGGAGCTACCTGTCATCGATAAAGTGAAATGACTACCGCCTGTCGAGATCACCTACAGAGTTTCGTAACGACCTCGAAGGCGCTCGATCAGCCCAGGGGCAAACCATGTCATCCTGAGCGAAGTCGTTCGCGTACTTTGCGAACGACATTATTGAGCTCGCATTTATTTTTTGCGTTTTTGGCCCAGAAATCGCATGTCAAGCCCCAAAACGACCTAAATCCATACCAATCAACAACATCCGCGTGGCATTTTAGTTACACTCAACCCGTTATACTGGATATATAGATCGAAAACGAGCTAGCCCCGGACATCTCCGGGGCTAACTCGTTTAGATGGGTAATAATATACTTGACTGACTAAGGTCAGTGTGCTACCTTAGTATCCATGGACAGCCCTAAGACCTTACTCGAAGCGATTCAATACTTTAGCGACGCAGAGAACTGTCGCCAGTTCATGATAGCCGTTCGCTGGGCTGATGGCATCGTCAAATGCCCCTATTGTGGCTCTGAGAAGCTGACCTATCTGGAAAAGGCAAAGCTTTATCGCTGCTACAGCAAGCACCCAAAGCAGAAATTCTCTCTCAAAGTCGGCACCGTATTCGAGGACTCTCCTATCGGTCTAGAGAAGTGGCTCCCTGCCTCGTGGCTGCTTTCGAACTGCAAGAACGGCATCAGCTCCTATGAGCTTTCGAAGGCTATCGGTGTGACCCAAAAGAGTGCATGGTTCATGCTTCACAGAATCCGTGTTGCCATGAAAGAAGACTCCAAAAGCACCCTAGGCGGCCACTGGCAGAACCCTGTTGAGGTCGATGAGACCTTTGTGGGTGGCAAGTCCATCAACAAGCACCTAGGCCAGCGCAAGCAGAAAGAGCGCAAGACTATCGTCATGGGGATGCCAGATCGCGAGAGCCGTCAGATTCGCGCCAAAGTCATTCCTGATGTAAAACGCGAAACTCTACAGGCCGAGATTCTTGACCACGTAGGCTGCAATGCTTATGTCTTCACCGATGGTTGGGTTGGATACGACAAACTGAGCGAGTACAAAAACTTCACCGACAAGACCGTGAACCACATCAATCAGTACGTGGATGGCCGAGTGCACACTCAAGGAATCGAGAACTTTTGGAGCTTGCTCAAACGGTCCCTGACAGGCACTTACGTTGCTGTGGAGCCGTTCCATATGGATTCGTATGTGGATGAGCAGGTATTCCGCTACAACAACCGCCGCAACAAGACAGACGCACAGCGGTTTACTAAACTCTTATCGCAGGTAGCTGGAAAGCGGCTGACTTATGCTGAGGTCACTGGTAAGGTGGGGGAAACGGCGTTCTAGGAAGAGACAGGGGCGCGGGAAGCGGATTTAGGCGTTCGCTTCCTTGCTTTGTCTGCATCCAGTTCAGCCTTGATCTTTGAGTGCGGAACGGCTACAAGCTTCCGCATAAAACCTTTGAATTGGTCAAAATCACCCGTCACATTCTTGGCGGAAGTCGTTGGGCGATTGGCCATTGCAAACCCTCGTTAGAGAGAGGGTAATGCAGTGCTGTGTCTGAGTCAATCCGCAATAGAGAAAGAGCACGTCATGATGCTTTACAGCGGCTTATTTCGACGAAAGCACAGACGACTTTCCCGGTGGATACTGCTACTCGGTCGCGGGTTGGCATGGGGCACTAGATGATGCGCTTATCCTTGACCTCAGGTGGAAAGACCTATTGAAAAAATATGAAATGGAGTATTTCAAGGCTTCAGAAGTCGAATACTGCGCCGGACAGTTGCGAAAATACAGAGAAGATCCGACCGACCCCGGAAAGCCTTTGACACAAAAAGAAAAAGACTTCAAGAATCAAGTAAAGACTGAGTTCGTCGATTTGATTTGCAATGCCCGATACTTGATCGGGAACTCCGTAACGCTATTACTTGGCGATTGGGAGCGATTCAAAATCGAAGAACCAGTGCTAGCCGCCAAACTTCCTTCGCCATACTGCCTTACATATCAAATGATGCTGATGGAATGTGGGCTTTCAGTTGACCAGCACAACAGCATATCCCCCCCAAGAAATCAGATCGAGATGAGACCCGTTCTCGATTCACACGAGGAATTTGAGCCACTTTTTATGGAGGCCTTTCCTGATTGGGTCAGGAAAAACCCACGATCTTCGCGGTACATGCTGCCACCGTCTTATGAGGATGATAAGGTCTATCGCTGCCTTCAGGCGGCTGATTGTCTAGCCTACGAAGCCCGTAGATTTGTTGCGGCCTATGTCAATGACTCAGACAACATGAAGATCAGAGTAGCAATGGGACGGATGCAGGAAAAATGTGACCGCATGTATTTATTAAATTACAAATCCCTTTATGCGTTGGCCAGCGCACAGCCTATATCAGACGTAATTCCAATCGCACCGAAAATCGACAACAAAACCAATAGACCCACACGCCAGCGAAAACACTAAAAGCGCACTGCCCTGTCACGGCAAAACCAGTATACAGTCAGTCAAGTATATTATTACCGCCGTAAACTGCTGAATGCAGGAGAGTTACGCGCTGGCAAGAGGGGGGTACCCCCCGGAAAACCAAAAACAAAGGCTCCGATCACTCGGGGCCTTTGCCTCAACAGGAAGGAAACCAACTCAATCGATAGAAATCTTCCGCAGTAGTTTGAAGTCGGAGAGCATCGCGCCTGTCCCCAGCACAACCGAGGCAAGCGGATCGTCCGCAATCGACACCGGCAATCCCGTCTCCTCGCGAATTCGCTTGTCGAGATTCTTGATCAGCGCACCACCGCCGGTCAGCACAATCCCGCGGTCGGAGATATCTGCCGATAGCTCAGGCGGGGTCCGCTCCAGCGCCACGCGGATCGCGTTGATGATCGTCGCGATGCACTCCGAGAGCGCCTCACGGATCTCGGAATCTTCAATAACGATGGACTTCGGCACGCCCTCGATCAGGTTACGTCCTTTGACCTCCATCGTAATCGGCTTCTCCAGCGGGTACGCCGAACCGAGCACAATCTTGATCTGCTCAGCAGTCCGCTCGCCCACCAGCAGGTTGTACTTGCGCTTCAGGTACGTCATCACGGCCTCGTCCATCTGGTTTCCGGCCATGCGCACGGAACGCGAATAGACGATGCCGGCCAGCGAAATCACCGCGATATCCGTCGTTCCGCCGCCGATATCGACGACCATGTTTCCGCCCGGCTCCGTAATCGGCAACCCTGCGCCAATCGCGGCCACCATGGCCTGTTCCACCAGGTGCACCTCACTCGCCTTGGCTCGGTACGCCGAGTCCATGACGGCGCGTTTTTCAACCTGCGTAATCTCCGAAGGAACGCCGATCACGATCCGCGGATGCACCATCATCTTCCGGTTATGCGCCTTCTGGATGAAGTAGTTCAGCATCTTTTCGGTATGCCGGAAGTCGGCGATCACGCCGTCCTTCATCGGCTTGATGGCGACGATGTTGCCCGGAGTGCGGCCAAGCATGTCCTTGGCTTCCTTCCCCACGGCCTCGACCTCGTTGGTGATCTTGTTCACCGCGATAATCGAAGGTTCGTTGACGATGATCCCCTTGCCATGCGCGAAGACAAGCGTATTCGCCGTGCCCAGGTCGATGGCCAGGTCGCTGGAGAAGAGGCTGAAGAGGGACCGCATATTGTGAATGCGGGAGTAACGCATCTGAAAGCTGTTCGAAGACATAGATGTTTGCGGTCGTTTCCTGAAAAGAGACTCACATTAGTGTATCTCTTTAGCAAGTCCTATTTCAGCCCCTCATCTAACCAGTAAGCATCCCTCGTTCGTTGTAGCTCCTATCCTGCTCACACAGCACGAAGCAGCAGAACAGCGCCGCAGGATAGATCAAAACGCTCACATGCCGCGTATACGCAAAGCCCGCGAGATAAGGAAGCGCACAAGCCGCGACCACCGCAAGAAACACGCCCGAAGTCACGCGATATGATCTGGATGATCGATCGGATCCGCGATCAAAACCTCTCGTGCGAAACACCCCGTAAATCGCACACACTATCGCCGTCCACAGCATCAGCCGGAAGACCAGCATCCCCGCGTCCTCGATCACCTTCCTCACGCCGTAGCTCGCAGTCCCGCCATACTTCTCTACAGCGAAGAAGAGAACGTCCACCTTGCGCAGATCTCCCTCGAGCGTCTCTCGCGGATGTGTCCGCAGATAGTCCAGCGCCGCGTTCTCGTGGTAGTCGTTGAAGCTCCACTCGTCGCTGAAGTGACGACCGCGGCTCAGCTCGAAGTCGTACCAGTCCATCGATTCTCCGGACCGCGGCGGATAATGCTCCAGAAACCCCGCATTATTGCCCTTATGCAGATTGATGCCGTCAAAGCTGGTCCCCACGCTGTATCGCCCGCTCGCATGATGCTGATGCAACGCCCATCCCAGCGGAGCCGCAGCCACCAGTCCCACAACCAGCCATCGCAACCCGACCCGCTGCTCCACCAGCACGAACCCCGTCACCAACACAAGAACAACCGGCAGCGCCCCACTCTTCGAGAGGTAAAGCCCATCCAGAGCCACCACAAACAACACGGCGCGAACCAATCCCTTCTTTATATGCGGCGATTGCCAGCCAAAGAACAGCACCGCCACCGCGAAGGCCAGGAAACTGTACGAGTACCCTTCATCCACCAGGATGTTGGTCGCATCCGCGAGGAACGCCGTTATCGCAAACGGTACCAACATCAACAACACACTCAGCAGCCTGCGCCACCCAGAACGTGGCAGCTGCCGCCACACGAGGTAAATCGCCAGTTCGATCGGCAGCAGCAGCAGAAGCGTCTTGAAGCAAGCCACGCGCAGATAATGATCGCCAAACAACCGCATACCGAGCCCCACCACCATCGCCGACATCGGCATCCGCGCCGCGTGGAAGCAGATCGGATTGCCCCGCGTACCCATGTCCTCCGTGCAAACCGTCAGGCCATCGCCCGCGAGCAGGCTCCGTGTCGTTGGCCCAACCAGATTCGTCATCGAGAAGAGAGGTTTATTGGCCTTGGTGTGGTCGAGACTCCATACCCCGGCCAGCGACATTACGACCGGCACAAGCAGCAGCAGCCAAAGCAGACGACGGTCCTGCACTGTCCCACCCGACTCTGCTGCGAAAATTGCTGGCATCTGCCCAATCTAATCCAAGATAGCGAAACTAGCGGTCTCTTCACTCACAATTTCATCGGCGTCAGTCCACATTCGGGAACCCTTCGCGATTGGAGCGCCCGCAACCCAAGTTGACATCTTCTGTGTCACGAATAGATACAATCAGAATCAGCCTTGTTATGTGGAGATAAGAATGATTATTGGTGTGCCCAAGGAAGTGAAGGATCACGAAAGTCGCGTTGGCGTAACTCCGGCAGGCGTAAAGGCTCTGGTCGAAGCGAGGCACAAGGTCCTCGTCGAACATAACGCCGGCGCGCTCTCCGCCATGCCCGACGACGAGTATCAGGCCGCAGGCGCCGAAATCGTCGGCTCTGCCCACGACGTCTGGCGGCTCGCCGAGATGGTCGTTAAGGTCAAAGAGCCCGTCGAAAAGGAGTACAAGCACTTCCGCGAAGGCCTCGTCCTCTTCACTTATCTCCACCTCGCCCCGCTGACCGCCCTCACCGACGCGCTGCTCGCCTCGAAGGTCACCGGCATCGCCTATGAGACCGTCCGCGATCGTGCCGGAGCTTTACCGCTGCTCACCCCCATGAGCGAGGTCGCCGGCCGCATGAGCGTCCAGGTAGGCGCAGCCTATCTCGAGAAGGAACACGGTGGCCGCGGCGTCCTGCTTGGTGGTGTTCCCGGTGTCCCGCCCGGCAATGTCTGCATTATCGGCGGCGGCATCGTTGGGACCAACGCCGCAAAGATAGCCCTCGGCATGGGCGCAAAGGTCACCATGATCGACCTCAATCTCAATCGACTTCGCGAGCTCGACGATATCTTTGGCGGGCGTCTCTACACTGTTGCTTCGAACAGTTACAACATCGAGCGCGCCGTCCGTGAAGCCGACCTCGTCATTGGCGGAGTCCTTATCCCCGGTGCGACCGCTCCCAAGATCGTCACTAGGGCGATGGTGGCCAAAATGAAGAAGGGCGCGGTCATCGTCGACGTAGCCATCGATCAGGGCGGCTGTATCGAAACGGCACATCCCACGACGCATTCGAACCCATCGTACGAGGTCGACGGTGTCGTTCACTATTGCGTCACCAATATGCCTGCCGCTGTACCTAACACCTCGACGCTCGCCCTGACCAACGCAACCTTTCCGTATGTGCTGAAGCTGGCGCGTCTGGGAGCGAATGCTGCCATCAGCGAAGACAAGGGCATCGCCGAGGGCGTCAATACCTTCAACGGGGTTCTGACCTACGGCGCTGTGGCTGCGGCGCAGAAGCGCGAGTGGCAGGCCGTGGCAAAGCTCGTATAACCGCCGCGTGAAGCGCCGACTGTGCGAAGAAGAGAGACTCAAACGCCTATAATCAGGTGACTGAGGAGGGCACGGCCATGGCCGCAACTGCGAATCGGCGAAAGGTATGGATTGTCGTTCTCGGCGCGTCCCTGCTCGTCCTCTTCGCCGCTCTTGCCACCCTCAACGCCTTCAATACGCAGCTTCCCCGACCCGCGACAACCCAGCAGATCGTCATCTTCACCGGTTTGTCGATCTTGGCCTTCCTCCTTTTCGTTGTGGTACTGATTCTTCTGGTTCGCAATGTACTGAAGCTCTACGCCGACCAGCGCAGTCGTGTCATGGGTACGCGGCTCCGCACCCGCATGCTTTGGGGTGCACTCCTGGTTAGCCTGATCCCCATCGCCTCCATGTACGCCTTTAGTTATTTGCTGCTCAACCGCGCCGTCGATCGCTGGTTCTCGCAGCCTGTCACCGAGATGCGTGACGACAGCAACACTATGGCTCGGGAGCTATCCAATTACACTTCCGCCAACGCTCGCGCCGAAGCCGACTCAATTGCCTCCAGCCTGCCCGAAGCCCCACTGGCAGCCCCCCCCACCAAAGTGCCGGCCACTCCACCGCTCCACGCTGCATCGCAACTAGCTCACCGGTCGATCCACGCTTCGTCGCGCGACTCCGCTCACGCCGCCACACTCTCCGCCTCCCGCCTGCATCGCGAAGCAATCTATCAGGTTCTGCGTCAGCACGAGATCACACTGCAGAATGGTTTTGCCATCGTCTATCACGAGGGACGTGTCATCGCATCCTTCCAAATGCCGCAGCGTGCCGGAGCCACTGCGCAGGTCAAAACCTGGCTCCCCGACCAAACTGCAGAAGAAGATTCTGACGAACAAGCCAGACAGGTGCCCACCGATCCGACGGACGCCGCGATCCTGGCCGCTGCCCAACGTAATGACCAGCCGGTCTACTCGGTTGACACAACCGACTATGCGTTGGGAGCCACTACCATCAAGCAGGGTAATACCGTCGTTGTCGGTCTGCCTATGCCGTTTCGCATGGCGGCCACGATGACGAATCTGCGCAAAAACGCCGAGGCATACTGGGTTCTTTACAGCGAACGCCGCCAGATCAGAGATCTGTACATGCTTCTGCTTCTGATGATGACGAGCCTTGCTTTGTTTGCCTCCTGCTGGCTCGCGCTTCATCTGTCGAAGCAGGTTACCAAGCCGGTCGAGTCACTCGCTGACGCCATGGAGGCCATCGCCTCGGGAGACTACGCTCACCGCGTGCAGGAGAGCGCAACCGAAGAGCTTGGCGAACTGGTCCGCAGTTTTAACCACATGGCCGCCGATCTGGAAGATAGCCGTCGTGCGGTCGAACACTCGACCGTGCAACTGAGCGCAGCCAACACCGCCCTCGAGGCCCGCCGCGGCGAGCTCGAAACTATGCTCGAGACCATTCCCAATGGAGTCGCCACGCTCGACGCCGACCGTCGCGTCGTGCTCGCCAATCGCGCTCTCAGCGAGATGATGGACCCCGGCGGCCAGCGTCCTTTTTACGGCCGCATCATGGAAGAAGTTTTTCCAGTTGAGGTCGTCGAGGTCCTCGACCGCCTCATCAAGCGCAGTCACCGCATGGGCTCGGCCTCGAGCGAAATCGAAATCGCCGGTACTCCAAACGACAAGTTCGGTGGTACCATGAACCTCCTCGCCACGGTCGCTCTCCTCGAAATCCCGGCCACCACAGAGCGCCTGCGCCGCGAGCATCAAGGGTATGTTCTCGTCCTAGAAAACGCCACCGAGCTGCTTCGCGCACAAAAACAATCCGCTTGGAAGGAGGTCGCCCGCCGCGTAGCCCACGAGATCAAGAATCCCCTGACTCCCATCAGCCTCAGCGCAGAGCAGATTCACCGCCACATCAACCGCTTAGCCAATAACCTAGCCGATCGCACACCCGAACCACCCTCCATCGCCGTCATCCGCCGCTGCAGCGAGGTCATCACCTCCTCAGTTGAGAGCATGCGCGCCCTCGTCGACCAGTTCGCAGCCCTTGCCGAGTTTCCGACGGCCCGTCCCAAGCCCGCCGACCTCAACACCATTGTCGAAAACTCGCTCGCCCTCTTTGCCGGTCGTATGCAGACCATCCGCATCGTCCGCAAAATGGCGCCCAACCTCCCGCTCGTCATGGCCGATCCCGAAGCCCTCAAGCGCGCCCTCGGCAACCTTATCGACAATGCAGCCGAGGCCATGCAGCAAAGCCTCTTCCGTGAGCTTTGCGTCTGTACCAACCTCCTTGAAAACGGTATGGTCGAACTCACCATCGCCGACACGGGTTCCGGCCTCACCGCCGAGATGCGCGAGCGCCTCTTCCTCCCCTACTTCTCTACCAAGCAGCGCGGCACCGGCCTCGGACTCGCCATCGCCGCCAAGATCATCCAGGAGCATCAAGGCACCATCCGCGCAGAAAAGAACGAACCCGCCGGCGCAAAGTTCATCGTCGAACTCCGCCCTGCTTCGTCGCTCGACATCGACTCCGAGGCTTTACCCGCTGCCACACAGAACGGCAACCATGCTGACTTCAAATCCGCCGAAGCACAAGTCACCATGAACCCTGCTCCTGGCACCGCCAATGTGGTAGACGATCTGGCCTCCACTATCGCCCGAGGCCCCAAATGAACCACGTGCTTATCGTCGACGATGAAGCCGAGATCCGCGAATCGCTCGAGAGCATCCTTCGCGAGGAGGACTACCTCGTCACGACGGCCGCTACCGCAAATGAAGCCCTCGAACTCCTCCGCGACGCCGCCTACGATGTCGTTCTGCTCGACATCTGGCTACCCGACCGCGACGGCCTCGATACTCTCACCGAGATTCGTCAGATGGAACGCGCCAACATCCCCGAGGTAATCATTATCAGCGGCCACGGGACGATCGAAGCGGCGGTGCGAGCTACCAAACTCGGAGCCTACGACTTCCTCGAAAAGCCTCTCTCGCTCGAGCGCACCCTCATCGTTCTCAAGAACGCGATGAAGGCCCGCCAGATGCGCGAAGACAACCAGGAGTTCTCGCGTCAGCTCGCGAAGGGAACTGTAACGGGAAACTCCGTTCCCATGAAGGCCCTTCGCCAGCAGATCAAGCTGATGGCCCCCACCAACGGCCGTGTCCTCATCTACGGCGAATCCGGTGCCGGCAAAGAGCTCGTAGGCCGCGCCATGCACGCCGAAAGCCTCCGCAAAGACCGCCCCTTCGTCGAACTCAACTGCGCCGCCATTCCCGAGGACTACATCGAATCCGAGCTCTTCGGCTACCGCCACGGAGCCATTCCCGGCGGCCCCACCGAAAAACGCGGAACCTTCGAACGCGCCGACGGCGGAACCCTCTTCCTCGACGAAGTCGGCGACATGAGCCTCAAGACGCAGGCCAAGGTCTTGCGCGCACTAGACGAACAACGCTTCCTCCCCGTAGGTGCTTCCCATCCGGTTCACGTCGATGTCCGTGTCATCGCCGCGACCAACAAAGATCTCGAAGAAGAGATTGCCCGCGGCAACTTTCGGGAAGACCTTTTCTACCGCCTCAACGTCATCCCGTTCTTTGTCCCCCCGCTACGCGACCGCAAGGAAGACATCCCTCTTCTCGTAAAGGAATTCCTCCAGCAGTTCGGCGCGGAATACGGTCGTCCCCACGTCGAGATGACCGAAGACGCCCTCGCCGCGCTGAAGCAGTACCACTGGCCAGGCAACGTTCGCGAGCTGCGCAATCTCGTCGAGCGAGTCCTGATCCTCAATCCGAAGACTCAGCGCATCGAGCGCAAGCACCTGCCCATGCTGGTCTATCGCGACTCCCCTCGCGATGCCGGCAAAGCCAACGGTCGCAGTGAAGAGGGAGCGACATTGCAACAGGCTCGAGAGGCCTACGAACGCGACTACATCCTCAAGAAACTCGATGAGTTCCACGGCAACGTCAGCCGCGCCGCGGAAGGTCTTGGCCTCGAACGCAGCCACCTCTACCGCAAGATGAAGGCCCTCGGCGTCAGCGTCAAGGAATAGAGCACAAGGGCCAAAAACTTCATCGTCAGAACGGCCAGCGGAATAACCAGCCAACACGCCATCGGTCTTGCTGATGCCAGACAATTGCCGGCAGAAGAGTTGCGAAGAATGTCGGCAGCAGCAGTTGCAGCCAGAATTCTTGCGTATGAAACACTCTTAGCAAGACCTCACGGGTCACCCCCTGCGCAAATGCGCTCAGCAGAAACACCGCCAGCGACGCTCGCCCCACCCATGCAAGTCCATCGCCGAAGCGATGCTTATCCAGCAGCTTCGCCAGCAGAAACAATCCTACCGTCCCTGTCAGTCCAAGGACGATATAGATCCATCGCCACAGCACAGACTCTCCGTAGATATAGACCATTGCCGTCTGAAACGCAGCAAGAAGGACGAAGCCCAAAGTCGCCATGCCGGTTCGCATCCGTTCCATGCGGTAAATGCGAGTCCCCACCCACATTCCCGCAGCCAGAAAACAAAACTCGTGCAGCACCTGGTTGATAGATTGCGGTCCGAACGCCGGTATCAGGGCCGCCAAAACTGCGACCAGAAGACGCAGCCAGGCCGGCAACCGCGCTGTCATCAACGCCAGCATCAGGCAAAGGAACAAAACAAACAGAAACCAGCTTATCTCTCCATCGGCAAGATTCAGCAGAAAGACATTCCAGTGGAATTGTGTGACTCCAGCCTTGAAGCGCCCAATCAGCGGTTCAGTCAGGACGCCGATAATGGCAAACAGAACATAAGGATAAAGAATAGTCTTTAGCTTATCCGTCGTAAAACGCTTGTTGCCTCGTTTTGCGAGACTGCCCATCACGAACAGCCCGGCAACAAAGAAAAACGCCGGCATGTGGAAGCTGTAGACAAATGCTTCGGAAAAAACAGCTCCTGGACCGCCCCACCATCCGCGATGAAACATCCCCTGTGCCGTATGGCCATAGGCAACCAGAGTGATCGCGATACCCTTAACAATGTCGACGATGTTCGAACGGGTTCCACTCGTGATTGGTTCCCGCGTATCTGGTGTCGGTCTCTCCCCGTTCATTCACCCTGCCAGCGCCGTCTGGATTTTTTTCTTCATACAATAATGTATCGTCGCTGCGTGCTTCCGAAAAGAATATAGATGGTTCTTTTCACCGGCCCTCTACTCTTCCGTCGCCTGCTTCTCCGCGATCTGCTCCAACTGCCGCCGCCAATCCAGATCCTCGACAAACCCGCGGCTCGACCGCCACTCCTCCTGCACCTTCACGAACAACTCAAGAAAAACCCGCGTCGCGAGCAGCGATTCGATATCCTTCCGCGCCGCCGTGCCAATCCGTTTCAGCATTTCGCCCTGTTTGCCGATCAGGATCGCCTTCTGCCCCACCCGCTCGCAGAAAATCGCCGCAGAGATCTTCGTCACCGGCAGCTTGCCATCCTTCATCTTCTTTATTGACGCCGGCTCTTCATACCTCTCGATCACCACCGCCGTCGCATAAGGAACCTCTTCACCGGTCAGCATCAAAATCTTTTCACGTATCAGCTCTGCCACCAGAAATCGCTCCGGCTGATCGGTCAATTGATGCTTTGGAAAATATCGCTGCCCCTCCTTCAACTGGCCGACGACCTTCTCCAGTAGCAGATCCAGCCCTTCCTTCTTCCGCGCCGAAATCGGAATCACATCCGCAAACGAATGCAATCCGGACCAGTGCGCAATCAACGGCAGCAAGTCTTTCTTGGGAATCGCATCCATCTTGTTCAGCACCAGAATCACGGGACACTCCAGCTTCCGGATCAACGAAAGCGCAAAATCATCTTCCGCTGCGGACATTCCCATCCGTCCTGTAGCCTTGCCACTCTCCCCCGCCTTGGCAACTGTTGGCAGACGATGCGTCACATCAACAATAAACAGCACCACATCGCGCGACTCCAGCGCATCATGCACCTCCTGCATCATGCGTCGGTCGAGCTGCGTATCCGGCTTATGAATCCCCGGCGTATCTACCAGCACCACCTGTGCCGCAGGGTGTCCAGCCTCGCCCTTGGCCTTCTTCTTCAGCGGAACCTCGAGTACTCCATGCACCCGTGTCCGTGTCGTCTGGGGTTTATGCGTGACGATTGCGAGCTTCTGCCCCAGCAGGGCATTCAGCAAAGTAGACTTGCCCGCATTCGGGCGACCGACGATAGAGACGAAACCTGAGCGAAAGGCCATTCCCTTTATTATGCGCTGTCAGCCGTTTCACAATCGCGCCACTAAGCTAAACTGGCGCGTATGAATTTCCTCAGGTCTCATATCTCGCGCAGATTCCGCCAGAGCCTCGCCCTTCTGGCGCTCTCAATGCCACTCGCGCTCGTCGCACAGACTCCCACGCGTTTCCGCTCGACCGAAATCCACGCCGACCACAGCGTGACTTTCTTCTATAAGGATGCAGCAGCCGCCAAAGTCTCGCTTGCCCTCGAGGGCGTCGCCAAACCAATCCCCATGGAAAAAGATCCGACCGGCATCTGGTCTGTCACCACTCAACCACTCGCACCCGAGATCTACTACTATCACTTTGAAGCAGACGGCGATCGCCGCATCGATCCCACCAACCCGAACGTCTCCCTCAACCTTGTTAGCACCTCCAATCTGTTAACTGTTGCCGGCGACACTCCGCAGCTGTGGGAAGACAGTAAGGTCCCTCACGGGATGCTGCACCATCACATTTACACCACCGGCAAGGTTCTCGGCCTTCCCGAGAATCAGAGCGGCTACTTTGTCTACACGCCGCCGGGCTACGACGAGAAAGCGAAGAAGCCTTATCCGGTTCTCTATCTGCTCCACGGCTGGGGCGACTCCGACGTCGGATGGGATCTTGTCGGCCACGCCAACTTCATCTTCGATAACCTCCTCGCGGAGGGAAAAATGAAGCCAATGGTCGTCGTCATGCCACTCGGCTACGGCGACATGACCTTTCTGCGCAGTTTCAACGTTTGGCAGGATCCAGCGGCAATTGACCACAACACCGATCTCTTCACGACAGCACTCTTCACCGAAGTACTTCCCAGGGTTGAGTCGGACTATCACGTCTCTAACGATCGGAACGACCGCGCCATCGCCGGGTTTTCAATGGGAGGACTTGAAAGTCTCCAGATCGGCCTCACCCACACCGGCCAGTTCGCCTGGATTGGAGGCTTCAGTTCCGCCGTCCATAACCTCGACTACGCGAAGGTGCTCTCATCTCTCGACCCCAAGACTGCGGACCTTCGCCTCCTCTGGATCGCCTGTGGAACCGAAGACAATCTCATCAGGGCTAATCGCAAACTGGTGACCTTCCTCAAGACGAAGGATATGCCGGTCACGCAGATCGAAACACCCGGCTTGCACACCTGGATGGTCTGGCGCGACAACCTAGTACACTTCACGCCGCTCCTCTTCCAGCAGAAGTAGCTTTTTCTTTCCGGAGACGGCTAAAGAAAGAAGTTAGCCTCCGCATCCACCATGCCAACTGCGCCCACGCGCTAATTCGAAGATAATCATTCCTAGCGCATGGAATCTTTCTTCACACGCTTCAAGAATGTTCTGGTCCTGGTTGCGATCCTCCTCGCCCAGACCATAGGCCTTGCCGTCCAGGTCCGCCGCCCCGTCGAATCCGGCGCCCCCGACGGCAGCAGCGTCACTCTCATTCGCTATTGGACCGTCTCGGCGGTCACTCCCTTCGAACGCTTCTTCCACGGCCTCGGCTACAACCTCCGCCACGGTTGGTCCGACTATGTCGACCTCCGCCACACCCGCCAGCAGAACCATGACCTCCAGGAGCAGATCGCCCGCCTCCGCCTCGAGCAGGCCGCACTCTCCGAAGACGCCATTCAGGGTCATCGCCTTCAGGCCCTCCTCGACTTCCAGCAGCACTACGTTGCGGCCACCGTTGCCGCCCAGGTCATTGGCACCAGCGGAAACGACCTCTCCCGCGTCCTTTACATCGACAAAGGTTCAAAGGATGGCCTCAAGCCGGATCAGGCTGTCATCACCCCCGATGGCATCGTGGGCAAACTTCGCGACGTATTTCCCAACACTTCGCAGGTCCTCCTCATCAACGACCAGACCTCGGGCGCCGGTGTTCTCCTCGCCACCACACGCACTCGCGCCATTCTTCGGGGCAGCACCACCGGTCAAATTCTCATCAATAACCTCACTCCCGATTCGCGCATCAAGCCCGGCGAACAGGTCCTCAGCTCAGGCGGCGATCAGGTCTACCCGCGCGGCCTTCCCGTCGGCACGATCGAGTCCATCGCTCCCGACCCCGACCACCAGCCCTACACTCTCATCAAGCTCCGCCCTGCAGCCAACCTCAACCAACTCGAAGAGGTCCTCATCATCACTGGCACCGAATCCACTTTGCCCCTCCCGGCCCAGCACGATCTGGCCGTAGGAGCCGCCACAGCCGAAGCACAAGCGGCCGCCGCCAAACAACTCGCCGACCAGCAGGCCGCCGAAGCCGCCGCCAGATCTTCGGCCCAGATCGTCGCCGACCGCCTTCCCAGCCTCCACGACCCCGATCATCCCGACACCGACGACGCTGCCCCAGCCGCCACGGGCGCGGTCAACCCCGGTCGAGTCGTCCCAAAACCCCTCCCGACCATCCACCCCGATCGCTACACCCCGGGGACAACCCCCCCGGCAGCAGATTTGAAACCCGGCGCAGCCGAGAGACCCAACTCAACAAACGACACTAATCCACCCACCTCCCCGACGACTCAACCCTCAACCACCCAGCAACCAGTCCAAGCAAAGCCCCATAAGCCGCAACTCCCGGCGGACGCGACCCGAACTCCCGACCCTCAACCGTAGCAATCAGCAAAAGCCCAAGCAAAGACCGAATACCGAAAACCAAACCCTGTCCCTATGGCCACCCGCAGCTATACATCCCGCCGAGAGCTTGAGCAGCACAGCTTCTCCCCAGCCGTCGCAATTCTAGTGCCGCTGGCGGCCATCCTGCTCCAGGCCCTCCTGCCAAGACCCTTTCCCCGTCTCGCTATCCTCGATCTTCCCCTGATCGTTACTGTCTTCTTCGCCGTCTCGCGCCGCAACCCTGTTGCCGGCTGCCTCACCGGAGCCACCATCGGCCTCCTCCAGGACGCCCTCACCAACCAGCCCATCGGCGTCAACGGCATGGCTAAATCTGTCATCGGCTACATAGCCGCAAGCATCGGCATTCAGATCGACGTAGAGAACCTCACCACCCGTATCTTCATCAACTTCGGCTTCTTCCTTCTCAATAGTTTTCTACTTTTCCTCATCAACCGCCGACTCCTCGGCCTCACCGGATTTCACATTCTCTGGTTTCACGAACTCATCCGCGCCGCGATCAACACCGCCGTGGCCCTCCCGATCTTCTTTCTGCTCGATAACACCAAGCGCCGCGAGTAGAACCCTCACCTGAAACCACTGCCCCAGCCGTCTAACGAACATCCTTGATACACAACAGTGGTAGGGCGAAGGCAACAGCACCAGACGTAAACTGAGAGTCAAATGGAACCATCGCACCATTCCGAAGCCCAGAACCTCGGCCCCACCGGTAAAGCCGAGAAGCTCCCCACCGGCAAGCTTCACTCGGTCCAGTATCTTGTCGCGCTCATCCTCGCGGTTCTCCTCGCCGGCCTCTGGCGCCTCCAGGTACTGAATTCCGAAAGCTTCCGTTCTCTCGCCGAAGCCAACCGCATCCGGAAGGTTCCCATCCTCGCTCCCCGTGGCAAGCTCTTTGACCGCGAAGGCCGCCTCCTCGTCGACAACTACCCCTCCGTCTCCTGTTACCTCCTCCGCGAGCAGGTCAAAGACCTCGACGCCGACCTGCCTCTCATCTCTCAGGGGCTCCACATTCCCGTCGACCAGATCCAGTCCACGTTGCGCCATTTCCAGATCGCCCCCAAGTACCAACCCATCCCGCTCAAGCAGGACATCACTCCCGACGAGCAGGCGTTCATCGCTGCCCATCGCGACGAACTTCCCGAACTCGAAACTCATGACGAGCAGCGTCGCCTCTACCCCAGCGACGGCTTCGCCGCTCACCTGATCGGCTACGTCGGCGAGGTCTCGGAGCAAATGCTCGCCAACGATGACCGCTACTCTCTTTACTCTCCCGGCGACATGGTCGGACGTTCCGGCGTTGAGGCCACCTATGATCCGCTCCTCCGCGGCGTCGACGGCAGTCGCGACATCATCGTCAACAGCCACGGCAAAGAACTCGGACATCTCGGACAGGAGCTTGCAATCCCGGGCAAAGATCTTCGCCTCACCATCGACCTAGATATCCAGATGGCCGCCGAAAAGGCCATGGAGGGCAAGAACGGCGCGCTAGTCGCCATGGATCCGCACACCGGTGAGATCCTCGCCATGGTCTCGCGCCCTACCTTCGATCCCAACCAGTTCTCCGTTCGCGTCACTAGGAACTACTGGAACGAGGTCCTCAATAACCCCGACCATCCTCTGCTCAACAAGACCATCCAGGCCCAGCTCGCACCCGGCTCGACATTCAAGATCATCATGTCGTTCGCGGGCCTGGAAGAGGGCGTTGCGCAGGACATGCACGTCGTGTGCAACGGAGGCGGCACCTTCTTCGGTCACTTCTTCGCCTGCGACAAGCATCACGGCATGGTCGACATCGACCACGCCATCCCGTGGTCCTGCGACACCTTCTACTACACCCTCGCCGAAAAGCTCGGCATCGACACCATCGCCAAGTACGCCACCTCGCTCGGCTTGTCCCAAAAGACCGGCATCGACCTCCCCGACGAAGTCACCGGCACCATGCCCTCAACCGCATGGAAGCTGAAGACTCAGCACGAAAAGTGGTACGCCGGCGAGGTGATCTCGGTCGGCATCGGCCAGGGCGCCGTCACCGTCACGCCCCTGCAGCTCGCACGCGCGCTCGGCGGAATCGCCTCCGGCGGGGCCCTCAAGCGCCCGCACGTCGTCTTTCCCGACGAGGTTCCGCCCGAGATGCTTCAGGCCATCCACGACACCTACCCCGGCTCCGGCGATCGCGTCATCCCCATTACGCCCGCCAACTGGGAGATCATCACTGACGCCATGGCCGCGACCACCACCACCGGCACCGCTGCGGCCGTCCACCTGGAAGGCATCGACTTCGCCGGCAAGACCGGCACCGCGGAGGTCGTGAACCACAGCGCCGGCACCACCAGCCTAGGCACCGGTAACGCCCGCGCCAACGCCTGGTTCGTGGGCATGGCACCGCGCCGCAATCCCGACATCGTCGTCGCCGTGCTGTGCGAGCATGGCGGCTGGGGCGCCGAAGCCTCCGCCCCGGTCGCCGCAAAGGTCATCAACGCCTTCGTCACCAAGCAGCGCAAGCGCGACAACAACATCCGCATCGCCGACACGCCAAAACCCCAGCCCGCCCCGGCGACTGCTTCTACAACCAAACCCCCAACCCCAACCGCCGAAGAAGAATCAGGAGAGACCAACCATCATGCAACGCCTCTCCTCCTATCGCGACTTTGACTGGGTCCTACTCGGCTTTGTCCTCCTGCTCTCGCTGATCTCCGTCCTCGAGATCAAGTCCGCTACACTTCACACGAAGTTCCATGGCTTCGACCACAAGCAGATTGGCTTCCTTGCGGTCGGTCTCGTCCTGATGTTCCTCATCTCCCTGATCGACTATCACCGCCTCATCGACATCGTCCACTGGGCCTACGGCATTGGCATCCTCTCACTTATCGCGGTCGCACTCTTCGGCACCAAGGTCCTCGGCGGCAAACGCTGGATCAGCTTCCACGGCATGCACTTCCAGCCCTCTGAGTGGATCAAGCTCATCCTCATCGTCGCCGTGGCTCGCTACTTCTGGGGGCTTGCAGGCAGGGATCTTACCTGGGCCGACATTGGCAAGGTCTCCGCCATGGTCTTCGTCCCCCTGGTGTTCGTTCTCAAGCAGCCCGACCTCGGGACGTCTCTCACGTATCTGCCCATCTTGATCTGCGGTCTCTTCCTCGGCGGCATCCGCTTCAAACAGGTCGCCATCATCTTGCTCGCGCTTGTCTTCGTCGGCGGTGTCGCATGGAAGAGCGGCAAGCACCTCAAGCCCTACCAGCAGGCGCGCATCAACGCCTTCATCAACCCCGACTCCGACCCCCGCGGCTCCGGCTATCAGATCCGGCAGTCTCTCATCGCCGTCGGAGCCGGCGGCGTCTGGGGCAAGGGAGCCAACAAAGGCACCCAAACTCAGGGCGACTTCCTCCCCATTCCTTACACGGATTTCATCTTCGCCGCCTTCTGCGAAGAGCATGGCTTTGTCGGCGCAGTGGGCGTCCTGCTCCTCTACTTCCTTATCCTCATGCGCCTCATCCAGAACGCCCAGACCGCGTCCGACCTGCCTGGAAGCTTCATCATCATGGGGGTGGTCGCAGTCATCGTCTTTCAGGTCGCGGTCAACGTCGGCATGGTGGTGGGCCTCATGCCGGTCACAGGGATACCTCTGCCTCTGCTCAGCTACGGTGGCTCTTCGGTTCTCTTCACCTTCATGGCCCTCGGCATCGTCATGAACATCCGCATGCGCCGCTTCGTGAACTGAAGCCGACGGGTTTTTGGGGTTCGAATTTGACCAAAAAATTTCTGGGGTGCTGAGGCGCGATTTTGGCTGTTTTGCTGGTGTTTTTGAGGGGGGTTCTGGAAAATCGTGTGTTTTTTGATGGTGATTTGCTGGTGGATTTGTGGTGATTGTGTGATGAATCGTGGTGCGAAGATGGCACTTATTTCAGCGCCGAAAATTTTCCACTTTTTGTAACTTTATTTTTGGCTGGACCTAATCGGGACTACTCGCGGCAACGCTTTCATTCCCGGACTCACTAATGGGTATTGGTCAGCTGTTACGGCGGAGGATTGGTACCCAGAAACAGAAACGCCTCGCGAATCTGCATCCGCACTGGCATCTGTAGCACGTTTAGTGCAATACTGTATTAACACCTGTTCGGCTGTAGATGCCGCTCAGCGTTTTATCCCGCTACCTAGGCGCAAGGTCGCCGGTAAGCGGCAACGAAAGATTTTAGAAAAAGGCCGGCCAGGCGAGAGACATCGATCCGTTGGCCGGACAGGTTTCAGGGAAATGATTGCATCCGGATGGCGAACGGCCCCGCCTCAAGTAGTTGATTTTGAGGTTGTTATGGCCACAAACTCCGCATGTCAGCTGTCGCTCGAAGCAACCCCTCGTGTTCCCGATCTACCATGTGTTGCCCCATGCAAGCTCTCCCAGAGCATGCGAAGGGCTGAGTTGTTCCAACACCTCGCACCGGTCATCGAGTCTCGTTCACGCGCTTCTGCATCCCGCACCCTGTCCGCTCCGCGGTGAGCCAAGCCTGGCCAAGAAGCCAGGTCAACTCATGATTGATCTCTGTCTCGGTCTGCCGCTCGAACCTCAAATGAGGCGGGCAGAAAGAGCACAGAATGTCGAAAGAAATTTACATCAGCAGTACCCCTCACGAGACCCGTCTCGCCATCGTCGAAAACGACGCCCTCACCGAAATCTATTACGAGCGTGAGAACGAATACACCCTCGCCGGCTCCATCTATAACGGCAAAGTCACCCGCGTCCTTCCCGGCATGCAGTCCTCCTTTGTGGACATTGGCCTCGAGCGCGACGCCTTCCTCTACATCACCGATTTCATGGAAGAGGCTGGTGACTCCGCCGACTTCGATACCAACGGCGATTCGAACCGCCGTCCCGAAGGCCGTCGCAACGGCAATGCTCCCACCATTGAAGGCGCCGTCGCCAGCCCGTCCGAGCAGGCCACGGACGCCGGCGACCGCTCCTCGGAGCGCACCGAACGCAACGATCGTAATGCCCGTGGCGACCGCAATCGAGGCCGCGGCCGTCGTGATCGCAGCGGCAACCGCGACCGCCAGCCCCTATCCGATACCTCAGCCTCGCTTGACGCCCCGGATTTCAATCGCGCCGACGTCAACGCTCCCGCCGACTTCACTGATGAGAGCGCCCCCATCGCCCGCACCGACGACGCCGACCTTGGCGAGGGTGCACCCGGCGCCGACGGCAGCCGCCGCTGGCGCGGTCGTCGTGGCCGCCGCCGTGGCCGTGGACCCGGTCAGCGCGACGAATCCCCGCAGCTCTCGGGCACTCCGACCTCGGCAGCCCCAACTGACTCCTTCGAAGTCCCCAGCGACCCGGACTATGACGAGTCCTTCGACATCGACGGCGCTGCTGCTCCCTCAGGTGGCGACACAGCTCCCATCGCCTCCGCCTATGCCGCCCCCGACGTCGCCCCGGAGAATACCAGCCGCGACGACCGCAATGACCGCGGTGATCGTAACAACCGCGGCGACCGCAACAACCGAAGCGACCGGAATGACCGCGGAGGACGTAGCGATCGTGGTGGCCGCGACCAACGCAGTCTCCGTGTCCCTCGCGGCTTCGCCCCGAAGACCTCCCTCTACGGCGTAGACAACACCCCCGCCTACAATGAATCTTCTGAACTCGAGGCCAACGCGCCCGAACCCATCATCCTGCCGGGTGAGTCTCTCTCAAAGTATCGCAAGGGCAGCGACGAGCCCGCAGCACCCCGCGTCGCCGACGCAAACATCATCATCCCCGCCGCTCCCGAGTTCACCATACCCTCCGGCTGGGATGGCGGCTCCATCCTTCCTGGCGAATCCCTCTCCCGCCATCGCCGGACTGAAAACCGCCCAGACACACGCTCGGGGCACGATCAGGACACTCGCGCAAACTACACCAACCCTGCTCCACCGTCGCCTGACGCCAGGCCCATCCAAGAAGCAAACGAAATCAGCATCGCCGACACCATCTTCGATACCAGTGTCGATACCAATAAGGAGCGGCGTGAAACCTCCGCGACGGTAGCTCCCGTCGAATACGAGCCCACAGACGCCTCCGCGTCTTACCGTGTCGATCCGGCAGCCCCTAGCGAGTTCCGCCAGAGCGCACCCGTCCTTGATGCTCCGGAGATTGATGCCCCGGAAACTGACACCCGGGAGATCGCAGTCCCGGAAGCCCTCGAAGTCGCAGACACTCCCGAAGACTTCGAAGAAATTCACACCCACACCATCACCCCCGGCCCCAGCCAGCCCACAGCGCAACTCCACACCGAGCCCACACCCGAGCCCGTCGCCACCACTCACGAGAAATTCGACTGGCAGATCCCGGCGCCCACTCCTGCCATCGTCACGGAGCCTGTCTCTGCCGCGCACGAGCTCACCACGCTCCACGCTACCGGCGACATCACCTCCGAAGCTCCCGCCACAACCTTCATCCCCAGCGCAGGCGCATTGGTGGAGGAGACCCTCGACGAGGAGGACTACAACACCACCCTCCACGCCAGCTCCATTGAAGAGATGGACGACTTCGAAGAAGAAGAGACCCTCGAAGGCGCCGCCGACCTCGGCACAATGATCCGCGAGATGTCGATCGACCAGATCACTCGCTCCGGCAACGTCGATGAAGAGGAGGAAGTGGACGACCTCGAAGAAGAGGACAGTATCCACGACCCCACCCTCGACGAACTCGACGAATCAGAAGAGGAAGACGAGGAAGAACTTGATGAGTCCGACACCGAAGAGGATGTCATTCACGAAGAGTTCGCCGAAGGTGGCGAAGTCCCCTCCGGCGGCTTCGACCAGACCGAGACCGATGCCGTAGTGCCGGCCCGCCCCCGCGACAGCGATCGTGGCCGTGGCCGTCGCGATGGCCGTCGTGACGGACGCCGCTTTGGACGCAGTGATCGCGGGGATCGAAGTGACCGCCCCCGCTACACCGGCGGCGCAGGCGACCGTGAACGCTCCGGCGGCAATGGCCGCGACCGTCGTGGAGGCCGCTCCTCCATGCAGTCCACCAACCTCCCCGCCATCAGCGAGCTTCTCAAGCCCGGCCAGGAGATCCTCGTCCAGATCGCCAAGGAGCCGATCGCGAAGAAGGGCGCGCGCATCACATCGCACATCGCGCTCCCCGGCCGCTTCCTGGTCTTCATGCCGACCGTCAACCACACCGGCGTCTCCCGCAAGATCGAGTCCGACGGTGAGCGTCGCCGCTTGAAGGAGATCCTCCTCAGCGAAAAGGGCGAGGCCTCGGGCGGCTTCATCGTTCGCACCGCCGCCGAAGGAGCCAGCGAAGAAGAACTCCGCAGCGACCTTCGCTTCCTCCTCAATCTTTGGGCCGACATCAAGCAGCGCTCCGAATCCTCCAAGTCCCCCGCCCTCATCTACCACGACCTCAACCTCGTCGAGCGCATCCTCCGCGATCAGGTCACCGACAACTTCTCCGCCATCTGGGTCGACACCGAGACCGACTACGAGCGCATCCTGCGATTCCTGCAGCGCTTCCAGCCGTCGCTCATCCGCCGCGTCAAGCTCTACACCAAGGAGACCCCGCTCTTCGAGCAGTTCGGCATCACCGAAGAGATCAACAAGGCCCTGCGCAGCAAGGTGTGGCTCAAGTCCGGCGGCTCCATCGTCATCAACCAGACCGAAGCCCTCGTCGCGATCGACATCAACACCGGCAAGTTCGTCGGCAAGACCGCCCGCCTCGAAGACACCATCGTCAAGACCAACCTCGACGCCATCCCCGAGATCGTCCGTCAGATTCGACTCCGCGACCTCGGCGGCATCATCATCATCGACTTCATCGACATGGACGAGCGCAAGAACCGCAACCGCGTGATGGCCGCCCTCGAAGAGGAGTTGAAGAACGACCGCGCGCCATCGAAGGTTCTTCAGTTCAATGACTTCGGCCTCGTCGCCATCACTCGCAAGCGAGTCAAGCAGTCCCTCGAGCGCACCCTGTCCACCACCTGCAACGTCTGCACCGGCACCGGCATGGTTAAGTCACCGGTCACCGTCTGCAACGACATCTACATCGAGATGCGCAAGATGCAGCGCCACCTCGACCGCGGCGACGTCATGCTCCGCGTCAACCCGGAAGTCGTCAAGCAGCTCAAGGCGCCAGGCACAAAATGGCTCCAGGAGATGGAGGAGATGGTCGGCAAGACCATCCTCGTCAAGTCCGACCCCAGCCTGCACCCCGAGCAGTTCGACATCCACTAAAGACTTTCGGCCCCGTAGAAAATTGGTGGTGGGTCAGTTTTTTTGATCCACTACCAAATAATCCTCATCCCGACCGAAGGAATTCGCAGCACCAACGTGAGTGCGCAGTCGAAGAACCTCTGTCGAATTTGCCGTGAATTGCCTTTGTCATTGCTGTTGCCTGCGTTCTGTCCCTACGGTCGACCATCTACTCGAGTGCCCGTATCTATCCATTTGTCAGCATTTTGTAAACAACCAAACGCCAAAAACTCTCATCCCACTGTCATCCCAAACCCGATTTGCTGCGTCATACACAACAAGCGTATTGCAGTTGGGTTCAAGGCATTGAAGAACCTCGCAACACAAGGGAGCCACACAAAGATGCACATGACGATCAGCAAAAATTGCCTCTTCACTTTTATTGGCCGCAGTGCGGCAGTCACCTTTCTCTCTGCCGCAGCCACTCTTGGGCTGCACGCGCAGCAGTCCGCCGGCACTACTCCGTCCTTGCCGCCCATCAGTCTCAAGGCAAGCCTCGCCGCGCCGCTCGATCTCTCCTTGCCCGACGACCTGAAATACAGCAGCAGCATCGAGAACGCAGAGACGGCGAACCTTGAGACCTTCAACCTTGGCAGCGACACCGGGCAGCCCCCGCCTCGCCGCCGCTACAGCCGCCCCAATTACTCCGACAGCCACACCAACTCCGACGGCTCAGCCAAGTACACCTTCTTTGTCGGCGGCGGGTTTACCCTGCCCGTCGGGGGAACTCACAACTACCTGGCCACCAGCTATAACATTCAGGCCGGCGCTGGTCGCAACTTCAACAAGACCTATGGCGTCAATGTTCAGTTCGATTACGCCAACTTCGGCTTTCAGACCGCAACCCTCAACAACCTGCTGAATATCTATAACGGCACATGCTCTGGAGGCTGTGGTCTCACTCAGCTCGGGGGCAACAGCCACGACTGGTCTTTCACTCTAGATCCGATCATGAACTTCTACACCTCGGACACCTTCGGCGCCTACGTCAGCGGCGGCGGCGGCTTCTATCACAAGACGGCTAACTTCACGATTCCGTCGTTAGGCGAATATTGCGATCCATTCTATGGATGCTTCACATACCAGGCCAATCAGACCATCGACAAGTACACCAGCAACGCCTTCGGCGTGAATGGTGGCGTGGGCCTGACATATAAGTTCTCCCGCTTCGCAGGAGAAAAATTCTACGTTGAAGGTCGTTACGTCTACACCTTCAATTCGCCGCGCGCATTCTCCTACGGCGATGCGAACGGAAACGGCTTCAACGTCTTCCCCCAGAACAGCGCCAAGACCTCCTACATCCCCATCACCTTCGGCGTCCGCTTCTAACGACGTAACACCAATCTGCCTGGTTCAAAGGAGAAGAAGAGAGGGTTCACCTTTCTTCTTCTCTTTTTTTGATTCCTTCTCTCTTTAATCTAAGAAAAACCCGGCCAATGCGGGGTTTTTGCCGTTCCGGGAAGGGAGATAGCCGCCATCCGTGTCTTTAATATTTTGGCAATAACCGCTTCTGTTATCAATTCTTTGCAGAAGCTGCCGCAGCCTTAAAGTACCCGAGGGGGTACCCTATCGTAGATGAAGCAAAAAACCAGCCGCGACCCCAGCGGCTGACGCAACGCTCATCGATATCTGGTGTCCCAGGCCTCGCTGCCTCATCTCCCACGCATTAAGCCACAGCACGCCGACCAGAATCGCCACCAGCCCTGAACCAACCACCCACGGAGAACCCCCATTCACCAGCGCCGCGACGTACCCTCCAGCCGTGGCGCAGACCAGCCACACCCCATCCTGTAAGAACTTATATCGTCGCCTGATCCGATAGTTCTTCGAGACAAAGCTGCGCGAAGTGGCAGTGATCCCAAAGGTCGCGGCCATCGACAGAACAACCGCCACGGTATATCCAAGGAAGAGAGCAAGTGCAATGTAACTAATGGCAATGAGTGACATAAATTTGTGATCCCGCGGCGCCAGGTTCTTCAAGCCCCCAAAGTTTATCAGTCAGCCCAGAGCTTATCGCCCTGTTTCACACACCTACCGGATAAGGCTTCTCATGCATCCGCTGTCCAGGATCTCCGCTCCGCTCAAACCGCCCCTGCAGCAGACTCAGCAACCCCGTATACCAGTAGCCAAAAACGAACAGCAACAGAAACGGCACCGTGAAAAAGTTCTCGGTCGTGATCGCATAGTAGACTGTCCACGCAAAGTAGGCCCCGATCGCCAACTCAATCCACGGCACGATGCCCAGCCGCTTGCGATACACCTTCGCCTGACTCTTCTGGCCTTTCTTTCTGACGCTGTACTTTGGTGTCCGGGCAAACGCGCTCTTCACACCGAGCAGCGCCTCCATCACGGCTTTGGTATTGGTGATCGTCAACCCCACACCACCCAGCGCCATCACGAATGGCACATAAGGAATCGCCTTATACCAGCTCTTCGGATACAGCTCCTTCTGGCTCACCAGATAGAACGTGGAGACCGACATCGTACTCGCGATGAACAGCGGAAAGTCGATCAGCAGCATCTGCAGCAGCCCTTGCCAGCTACGAATGATCATTGCCGGCATCAGCAGTACGCTGAGCACGATCATCAGCGGATAGCTGATATTCGCCGTCAAGTGATACCACGCCTCCAGCTTGGTGTGCCAAGGCGCATCGCTCTTCAGCACCCGCGGCAGAATCTTCTTCCCCGTCTGGATCAGGCCCTTCGCCCACCGCGCCTGCTGCGTCTTGAACGCCGTCATCTCGATCGGCAACTCCGCTGGACACTCCACGTCCTGCAAATACTTGAACTGCCACCCTACCAGCTGCGCTCTGTAGCTCAGGTCTGTGTCCTCGGTCAGGGTGTCGTGCTGCCATCCGCCCGCGGTCGAAATTGTCTCCCGCCGCCACATTCCCGCCGTCCCATTGAAGTTAAAGAACACACCAGCACGGCTGCGCCCTCCATGTTCCAGCACGAAGTGCCCATCCAGCAGAATCGCCTCTACCTGTGTCAGGAAGCTGTAATTCCGGTTCAGGTGCGTCCACCGCGTCTGAACCATTCCGATCCCCGGCTCCGCAAAGTGATGGATCACCTGCATCACCCACTGCGGCGGCGGCACAAAGTCCGCGTCGAAGATCGCCACGAACTCTCCCCGTGCGACATCGAGCCCCTTATCCAGAGCCCCCGCCTTGTACCCATGCCGGTTGCTCCGGTGCAGATACACAATCGGCTGCGGAGCCATCCCGGCAAACCCTCGCGTATACCGCTCGACGATCTCCCGCGCCACCCCCGTCGTTTCATCGGTCGAATCATCCAGCACCTGAATCTCGAAGCGGTCTCGCGGATACTCCAGCCGACACACCGCATCGATCAACCGGTCGATCACAAACTGCTCATTGAAGATCGGCAGTTGGATCGTTACAAAGGGCAGCTGTCCCTCTGCAAACCGCATTGGCGGCTCGTTCCATTTCGTCGCGTTTTTCTTGTTCTTGAAGTAGAGCCACACCAACTGATATCGATGGATCCCATAGAACGCCAGGATGATCATCACGATGAAGTAGGGGACCAGCATCGCCGTATCAAACGCATTCCACCGATAGAGTCCGTGGAAGTCATAAATCTTGTTCGTATAGTGCGCATTCCAATAGTGGCGAAAACCCTTAGGAGCGAGCAGCAACCCGAGTAGGGCCGTCGTTATATGAGAGAAAAAGTACAGGTCGATGCTCCAGAAGGGTTGGTCCTCAGTCGATTCTACGCGATACAATGCCCGATCCGCGCTTTGGGTTCACAGTTCATTTCGTTCGAGGCGCATTCCAAAACTAGTTCAAGAACATCGTCCGGTACAAGGTATCCCGTTGCACGGGCTTGAACCCTGCATCACGAATCACCTGGCGCAACTGCTCCTCGGTCGCTGCATTCGCCCCTTCGGCGAGCAGCACGCTACCCACATCGTTGCCGCCGAAGCGCAGCCCAACTTGCAGCACCTTGAGCCCCTGCGTCTCCAGGTTCGATTGAACGTTCTCCACGTTGTTGAGATACATCCGCGAGATTGCCAGCGTCTTCAGATATTCCACCGCCGTTGCCTCTTCAAACCCGTTCTGCGCGGAGCTTTGCGCGGAGCTCTGCGGCGCGAAGCTCGACGGCGTAAACGAGGTAAACCCACCTGTCTCCTGCTGCAATCGCCGCACCGCCTCCAGGTGATTGACTCGATGGTCAAAGGTCTCGCCGCCGCCAAACATCATTGTCGCCGTCGTCTGCATTCCCAGCCTGTGCGCAGTGCGATGCACTGCGATCCAGTCTTCTGTCTTCCATTTCATGCGAGCGCCCTGGTGCTGCACTGCATCGTCGAGAATACCCGCGTCATCACCGGGAATTGAGTCGAGTCCCGCGTCACGCAATCGGCTCACGGTGTCCTGCACTGTCAGTCCTGAGTGTTCTGCGATTGCGAGAATTTCGCTAGCTGAAAGTGAATGGAGCCAGACAGCAGGGAAGCGCTCCTTGATCCTGCGAAAGAGCCCGTCAAACCAGGCGATGGTGA
Source organism: uncultured Acidobacteriaceae bacterium (assembly GCA_963791735.1). Classification (GTDB taxonomy): domain Bacteria; phylum Acidobacteriota; class Terriglobia; order Terriglobales; family Acidobacteriaceae; genus Edaphobacter. Next base: position 354,925 of record CAWBTR010000002.1, read on the forward strand.
GTGTGGGAGTTACCTTGCCTTGCAGGGTTACGCCGGTGCCGCCCATTGCGACGATGGCGGAGATCCGGTCGCAGATGTGTTCAAAGTCCGCGCCAGTCGCGGGTTCCGCGTAGTTGATTCTGCCGTCGATGGTATAGCTTACGACGCCTTCAGGGTGCAGTTGCCGCCGCACTGCGTCGGCTTCCATCCCAATTCCTATCAAATCATCGCTCGCAAAGCAGTCCAGAGCGTCCTTCCGGCTGATTCCCATACTTGGATTCTACGGTTATTGCAGAAAAAATTCTGTGTGGTGGACTGTGGTTTTTGCGGGGGTTTTTCGCTTTTTGGGTGTGTTTCCGGTGGTAACAACGTGGTGAATTTGTGGTGGAATGCGTCGTCAACGTGGTTGCTAAACACCAATTTCTCTGGCTCCAAAAACATGCCAACTTTTTGAACTTTATTTTTGGTTGTGCGGTTAGCGGCCATGCATGAGGTTCACCAGCAGTCCGATGACTACGGCAACCAGCACGACCAGCAGGGAGACCCCTGCCTTGACCCACCATCCGAGAGAGGCCACGTTCGCTTCCAGGGCCAACATTCGGTTCTCGTGCTGTTCGATGGAGGTCCGCGTCCGTTTCACCTCTTCGGACACCTCAGCGATCTGCGCGCTTTGGTCCTGCAGTTGGCGGTAGAGTCCAGCGTGAGCCTTGGTAACCTGGCCAAGGTCGCCGCGAACGCCTTCTGCCATGGCCACCATCGCGGCCTCAGTTGCTTTTTCCGAGGCGGTCTTGGTTGATAGATACCTATCGGCCATGGGGACGAGCCGCGTGATGTGCGGCAACAATTCAAACAACTGGGCGATCACTTTTGGCCACATAGGTTCATCAACCCCTTGTCTTCCAGCCGGCGAGACTACTCGCCTTGCGGATTACCCATCCTAGACCACGATCTCTTGTCGAGGCTTCGCTTCGGGTCTTTATTTGAAGGGGCTACCCCTTCGAGACCTGGCGACCCTGTTGCCACCGCATGGCCAGCGCGACGACCGTCAGGAGCAGAATTGCCGTGACTATCCCTTGTGACCACAGGCAATAGATGCACCATTTTTGCAGCACATATGCTTCGAGGTAGCTGAGGAAGGCAGCGAAGAGGAAGCCTATCTGGGCAAACTCAAAGAGCAGCCACCAGCGGCCCATCAGCGCGGCCACGCCGATGGCCGCGTAACCGACGATGCCGAGCATTGCGACCGGAATATGCCAACCGGCCTTGGGATCTTCCTCGAAAGTCCGCGGAGGAAAGACCGCGAAACGGCTGTGATTGACCGCGCCGCAGTCGAACTTCTCGGTTACGGCGCACGGCGGAGCGAGGCCCGGGTCCATGTAGTGAACGCGGAGGGCCATTGTCGACACAACAATTCCCACGACTGCCAGCAATGCAATCAGATACTTCATGTTCCTGATTTTACTTTTCGAAGCTTGAAAACCGAAATTACTGCAGCTTCGCGTACTCCGCTTTTGCCTGCATCAGAACGGGAATGTCGGAGTCCGCTTGGTTCCACAGGGTGAGGAAATCCTGATATGCGGATTTGGCCTTGGCGGTGTCGCCCTGCAACGCGCAGGCGCGAGCGAGGCCGAGATGGGCGAGTGCGGCGATGGGTTGGTTTACGACGACGCCCGGGTGGTCGAGGATTTTCTGGAACTGGGCGGCGGCTTCGTTCCCCTGACGCGCGGCCAGGTAGGCTTCGCCACGGACAAAAACCGGATACATGGCGCTCCAGTTGAATGGACCGTCGGTCGAGACTCCAAGCTCATAGGGTTCGGCGACTCTGAGATTCTCGATTGCCTCAACAGCCTTTCCTTCGTTGAGTGCAAGCCTTGCGCGGAGGGTCGGCAGGTAATTGAACTGCACGATGGTATCTTCGGGGAACCTCCTGTTCAAATCGTCGACCAGCGCCTTCGCTCGTGCGTCCTCGCGCGAATACGCGAATGCCAGTGCAGAAAAATACAACACATCGCGATTTGACGAGCGCTTCAATGCGAGAGCGACATGGGACCGCGCTTCCTCTGTGTTGCCGAACCAGGCCTCTCTCAGTCCAGACGTGGCCAGGTACATTGCGGGCGGGTCCTTCTCTCGTGCGCGTTCGGCGGAATCCATGGCGCGGCGCGAGAGCTCGCGGGCGTCCTTGAGGCGCCCAGAATAGGCTGCCGTATCGGCTTGCAGGGCCAGCATCTGGTCTTCCCATCCCGGCATGCCCCGTCACCTTGGCAGCGTGCTTCGCCATTCCCGGTGCATCGTTCTCCAAGAATGCAAGCTCATACATCCCGAGATATAAGAGGGGGTAATCCAGATTGCGTTCCTGGGCCTGCGCGTAGGTGGCCTTCGCTTCGTCGAGGCGATTCAGGGCGAGGGCGGCGACGAGGCGTTGAAAATAGGGAACGCCAAACTTTGGATTCAACTGGATTGCTATGGTCGCTTCTTCAAATGCTTTCTCAATTTCCCCAACGACCGACAAAACTGCTCCCGCCAGGAAAACGTGCGGCGCCTCGGAGCGCGGATAGGCCTCAATCCAAAGCCGGCAGGTTTCTATAGCTTTTTCGATGTTTCCGGTGACCGCCTTCTGGTATCCAGCGGTGATCCAATACTTTTCCGCCTCACTGGACCGGTCGCGCAGTTCATATGCTTTTCGGTGATATTCCATGGCGAGGCCGGATTCAAGAATGTCATTTTCGGTCACACCGAGATAGGCGTAGGCGACCGCAAAGTTCGGGTCGAGTTCGATAGCACGTTTGAAATGCGGAATCGCTGCGTCGGACCCTGTTGTGGTCATGGCTCTGATACCTGAGCTGTAGGCTTTCAGGGCCTCGAGCGATGGCGTTGTGGCCTGCTCCAGAGGTGTATCGAACTTTTGGACTGTGCTCAGAGATTCGCCAAGCTTGTTGCGAAGGTCAACGGACATTTTTCCGAGAGCATCGAGCACATGGTTCTGGTCGCTCGCCTGGGCCTCCGTGCTTGCGAGTGATCTTCCGCTCTCACAGTTGACCGCCTTGAGGGTGAGGAGGTACTGCGTGCCAATCTGCCCAATCGAGCCATCGATGACGGCCGTGCTCCCGGCGCGCTGACAGAGCTCCCGTGCAATGGGCGGTGTGAGTTTTGCATCGGCAGGTTGGCCCATCTGGCTGAGGGTCTGTTGGATTTGCTGATCAGAGATGATGCTCAGGAAGGGCGATTGTTCCAGTTGTACGGAGAGCCCCTGCCGGAGGGTTCCGTCAAACACCGTATTGCCGGTTGTATTGGTGAAATCGGCGAGGACGATGGTGTCCTTGTCCGTGAGGGCATGAACCTTGGGGGAATAAAAAAGCCGGGCGCCTATGGCCAGCGCGATGAGCAGTACTGTTGCGCCGGAGAGCATCCACCACCAAGTCGACTTCGCGGCCTTCGACTCGACCCGGGCTGTCGTCGCGGTCGCGGAGACCGAATCTGAATCGCGTTTCAGGCGCTGCAGATCGGTGCGAATGTCGGTGGCGTTCTGGTAACGCAGCTTGCGGTCTTTCTCCAGCGCTTTGTTGATAGTCTCTTCGAGTTTTGAGGGGCAGCTCGGGATTGAGGCGCACTGGCGCGACCGGTGTGCTATGCAAAATTGCTGCTGCAATCGTGCCAACACTCTCGCCACGGAACGGCTGGATCCCGGTTGCCATCTCGTAGAGGACGACTCCAAAGGAAAACAGATCGCTGCGAGCATCCAGGTCTTCACAGCGCACCTGTTCCGGCGACATGTATGTGCTGGTGCCCATCGCAGTGCCTGGTTGCGTAAGCCGTTGCGGTTGGGTGACTGACGGCATGGCCGAGAGATCGGTAGCCCAGGCAGCAGGCATCAGCTTTGCCAGGCCGAAGTCCAAGATCTTGGCGTGGCCATGCTCGGTCACAAAGATGTTTGCAGGCTTAATGTCACGGTGAATGATTCCCTTGCTGTGGGCGGCTCCGAGAGCGTCCGTCATCTCAATTCCCCATTCGAGCACCTCTTCCAGCGGCAAGGCCTTGCCGGCGATGCGGTGCTTCAACGTGGAGCCTTCCATGAATTCCATGGCGATAAACGTTTGACCGTCCTGCTCGCCGATCTCGTAGATGGTGCAGATGTGGGGATGGTTCAGCGCGGAGGCCGCGCGCGCCTCTCTGCGAAAACGCTCCAGAGCCTGAGGGTCCTGCGCCATGTCATCGGGAAGAAATTTCAGCGCGACAAAACGACCAAGCGAGTAATCCTCGGCTTTATAGACAACCCCCATGCCGCCGCCACCCAGCTTTTCGATGATTCGGTAGTGCGAGATGGTTTGGCCGATCGTGATGTGGGAAATGGGTGTGCCGCTGTCATTCAGGAAATCGTTGAGATAGGCGAGTGGAGCTTCTCGTGAGTTCGTGTTTTGCTGTTGCGCTTCGAGAAGTTGTTGGAGATGTGCCTTGAGCTCGGAATCAGCACCGCAGGCGGCATCGATGAAGGCGGCAGCGATTCTCTGGGCCCACTTCAAGGGCGCCGTAGAACAACGGCTTCAAGCGCTTCCAGAGTTCAGCTGTCATAGTCGGTTCCCGGCGATGGCTGCTCAACGCGAGTTCTTCTTGCTACCGCAACTTCTTATACTCCGTTTGGCCTGATTCAGAACGGTCGTACGACTGTCCCTCCTGCGGCATCCTTCCATGCGTGAGTCCTTTTGTTTGCCGCTTATGGCAAGGGGATGCGATAGAGGTTCCGGCGAGTCGTCGCGCGGGTGTAGGCGTAGACAGATGGGCTGAGGGCTGAGTCGACGAACCAGGGAATGGTTTTTGCGTTGGCTAGATCGTCTTTGGTGGCAAATCCGGACGATGGGATTTTGGGGAGTCCGCTGTCATGAATCACCGGGAATACAAAGGTGCCCGCTGTGATTGTCGGAAAGGTAATGTAGACAAATTTCCCAGCTGCGTCCCAATGGAAAGAGCACTCGATCGCGCAAAACGGGGTAATCGTGCTTCCATCCACCGCGATTGCCTTGACGGTGGCCGTGTGTTCTTCATCGTTGTTTGCGGACCCGACGAGGACCCAGCGTCCATCGCGGGAGACCGCCATGACTCCGAGAATCGGGTCCGGAATGATCTTGTGGCGACCGGTGCCATCTGGCTTCATGCGATAGAGAAAGTTTGATCCCCCTTCTGTTGCGCGAAAGACCAGGTCTCCGTCGGGCAGGAAGAATGGAGAGTCTTCGACCGCGGAGGCAGAAGAGATTTGCCGCGGGGACGAGCGACGGTTGGTTGGCGCGATCCACAGATGGAAACGGCCGCCCTGGTCCGCCATGGGAAAGGCTACCTCTTTACCGTCCTGGGATATTGCGTAGCTAAGGTTTTCAAAGGAGTTGCCCTGCACGGTGTAGCCAGGTACGAGCCTGTCGGCCTTTCCGCTGGTTAGGTCTTTGACCCATAGTTCGTTGCCACGCGTTTGGCCGTTGGACATGAGGAAGTAGAGACTTCGTCCGTCGGGAGAAAAGGTGGGCGCGGAGGCGTCGCCTTCGGATGAGATCTGATGGTCACCGTCCTTGTCGTGCAGCCAGACGGTGTGGTCCTGCGAGCCGACGGAGGTGATGAGCGATCTGCCGTCGGCCGCCATAGTGATTCCTTCCTGCGATGTTGGGCCAAAGGTGATTTGCTCGGGCTTTCCATCGGGGAAGCGCTGGCGCCAGATGTGGGAGTCGTCGGTTTTGACGGTGAGATAGATCCATTTCCCATCGGGCGACCACGCGCCGGAAAAACACTCTCCGGGAGGGCCGACGAGTCTGACGTCGTGCTGGTCTTGAAAGGAGACAACCCGGCAGCGGATGATGATACCTTCATTGTCCATCTGAACGATGAGGACCCATCGGCCATCGGGCGACAGATAGGAATGATGGGCCATGCTGCGATTGCCGTCGGGCACATAGACATCGCGGCTGTTCCCTCGAGCCTCATCCGTGGTGACAACCGCCATGTGCAGCCCGTCTTTGATCTCGGAGAAGAGGAGCCGTTTGCCTCCGTCAATCCAGGTGAGGGAGGAAGAGTTGGGCAGGAAAAGATGGGGCTCGCCACCGAGAACAGGGACCTCCCAGGTTTCCCACGATGGAGCGAGGACGCCGTAGGAGATGCGCGAGTTATCGGGAGAAAACGAGGGTGCCAGCTTTATCTTCGAGTCGTGAGTGAGCTGGACCGGATCGCCGCCCGGCAGCAACTTGACATAGATATCTCCGGGTCCCAGGAAGAAATCGGGTCCGCGGATGAATGCGAGGAATCGTCCGTCGGAGGACAGGGTGGGATAGACGGCCGAGTCGGTGTAGAAGGTGAGCTGTTCCCATTGCGTGCTCGCTGGAAGAGGGCGGCTCGGAGAAAGGCGACGAAAAAGAAATGCTCCGGCCACGATAGCCAGGACGAGAACTGCAGCTGCAACATAGGCGTAACGTTTCCACGCCGCCGGTTTCGCCGTCAGTGCTGGTTGTGAATCTCTTTTCTGCTGTTCCTCTTTCTTTGAAGACAATTCATCCCAATGGCTTCGGCTGCTGTCCCTCGTCAGTCGTTTCAGATCGGTTCGAATGTCCGTGGCGTTCTGGTAGCGCAGCTTCCGGTCTTTTTCCAGTGCCTTGTTGATGAGCTCTTCGAGCTTGAGGGGAAGGTCGGGATTGAGGCGCACTGGCGCGACCGGCGTGCGATTCAAGATTGCCTCTGCGATCATGCCGGTGGAGTCGCCACGGAACGGCAGGACTCCTGTGGCCATCTCGTAGAGCACAACTCCAAAGGAAAACAGGTCGCTGCGTGCATCCAATTCTTCACAGCGCACCTGTTCGGGCGACATGTAGGCGCTGGTGCCCATCGCAGTACCTGTTTGAGTGAGCGGTTCTGATTCCGTGAATGAGGGCATCGCGGAGAGATTGTTGGCCCATGCTGCCGGCATCAACTTTGCCAGGCCGAAGTCCAGGATCTTGGCGTGGCCATGCTGGGTCACAAAGATGTTTGCAGGCTTGATGTCGCGATGAATGATTCCCTTGCTGTGAGCGGCTCCGAGTGCGTCGGCTATCTCCACTCCCCATTCGAGCAGATCGTCGAGCGGCAACGGCCTGCCGGCGATGCGATGCTTCAACGTGGCGCCTTCCATGAATTCCATGGCGATAAACGTCTGACTGGCCTGCTCGCCGATTTCGTAGATTGTGCAAATGCTGGGATGGTTCAGCGCGGACGCCGCGCGCGCCTCTCTGCGGAATCGTTCGAGAGCGTCTGGAATCTGGGCCAGGTCGTCAGGAAGAAATTTAAGTGCGACAAACCGGCCGAGGGAGGAATCCTCGGCTTTGTAGACAACGCCCATGCCGCCGCCGCCCAGTTTTTCGACGATTCGGTAGTGGGAGATGGTTTGGCCGATCATGGGAGGAATGATAATGCGGGACCCGCCAAGGGCAGGCTCGTGTGCATTAATCGGGGTGCCGTTGTCATCCAGGAAATCGTTGAGATGGGCGAGTGGAGCGTCCCGCGAACTTGTTCTTTGCTGTTCCGCATCGAGAAGCTGTTTGAGGTGCATCTTTAATTCGAGGTCGTCACCGCAGGCAGCATCTATGAACGCGGCGCGATCCTGCGCGCCCACTTCCAGGGCGCCGTAGAACAACGGCTTCAGGCGCTTCCAGAGCTCAGGAGTCATATGCGATTCACGGAGATAGTGCGGCGCGAGTTCTTCTCGTTACTGCAATTTTCTTATACTCCGCTTGGCCTGCATGAGAACAGGATAGCCGGAATCTGCGGTGATTCGATAGCGGCGAGGAATCGTGTCGTGCGGATTTGGCTTGGCTGTTTCGCCGGTCTCTTCACTCCGGCGTATCATGTGGTTAGCCGCCTTCGGGGCGACCGCGGAGATACGAATGACTGAGAATGGCTGGAACACGAACTCTTATCCTACCGTCATCGATGTGCCTCGCGAGGAGACTGCGTCGTTGCTTGCCAAGGTGCTCGGCATTACGTCGCTGGGCTTCCTGATTACGGCGGTCGGCGTTCAGACGGCACCTGAGTGGGCGACATTTCCGGGGATGATCGTGGTTCTCGGACTCGTTTTGGCTATTACCTTCGCCCGCAAGGCGAGTCCGATGCTCGCGCTCGGGCTATTCCTCACTCTTACGTACTTTATGGGCTGGGAGATCGGCCCACTGATTCACCGCTATGTGCGGACCGTAGGCCCGACGGTCGTGTTCAATGCGGCAGCAACCACGGGGCTGGGCATGGCGGCCATGGGTTGCGTTGCGTACCTCTTCCAGATCAACTACCGCCGCATTGCCGGCATCGGCTTCGCGGCGCTGCTGCTGCTGATCATCGCCGGCATCGCGAGTATGTTTTTTCACTTCATGACGCCGGATACCTACTCGTGGCTGACGCTTGGTATATTTACGCTGCTGACTGTTGGCGACTTCGCCCGGATCCGTGCGGGTGGTGACGGTCAGTCCGCCGTGACGCTTTCGCTGTCGATCTATCTGGACGCGATCAATATCTTCCTGGCTGTGCTGCAGCTGCTTAGCGGACGGCGCAGGAATTAGCCCTCGCGAGTGCTGCTGTCTGCTGGGTGTGGATTCTGAGATATTGGGTTGACGTGCGCCTGCACTCAGGTATGCTTGGAACCGATTAAGCGAGGCTGTGCCGGCTGAGCTGTATCTCGCTGTATCCGGGCCCCCAATTCCAGAAAAGTTAGGAGTGATGCCATGCAGTGTCCTGTATGCCACAACGAAGTCTCGCCCCAAAATACTTTTTGCAGTCACTGCGGAGCGCCGATGGCGGCCGCGGCACCGCAGGCCGCTCCCGCAGTAGCCGGCACACAAGCTCCACCCACCTATGCGGTCCAACCCGTTGCGGCCGGCTCCGGCTTGTCGGAGAACGCCGCCGGGGCGATTGCCTACCTGACTATTATTCCGGCCATCATCTTCCTGGTTGTTGAACCGTACAACAAGATTCCGTTTGTGCGATTTCACTCCTTTCAGTCCATTGGACTTTGTGTGGTGTGGTTTGTTTTGTGGATCGTCGTGACAATCTTGCAGATAGCCCTTCATTTCATTCCGCTGATAGGGTTTCTCTTCGTCCTTGCGCATCTGGCTATCGCGCTCGGCATGTTCCTTATATGGCTCTTCGTGATCCTGAAGGCCAGCAAGGGCGAGTGGTACAAGCTGCCCTTCATTGGCGACTTCGCCGAAAAACAGGCCCGCAGCTAGAGGTTCATTCCCCGGCGACGGGCGCATCCTCTCGCCGGGGGCTGTACGGTTTCAGACGCTTCTCCATAATTTTCACTGCCGCTCGGCTCTCATCCACCATCACAAAGTTGCGTCCATGCTTTGCTGCGGCCTCGCCGGTGGTGCCGCTGCCTGCAAAGAAATCCAGCACCGTTTCTCCCGCGTTCGAATGCACGCGCACGATTCGTTCCAAGACGCCTAGCGGCTTCTGCGTCGCATAGCCGGTCTTCTCTTTGCCAGTAGGGGAGACGATGGTGTGCCACCACACATCGGTCGGCGTCTTGCCGCGCGCTGCCTTTTCCGCGCCCACCAGTCCCGGAGCCATGTACGGAATGCGGTCGCTCTCGCTCAGGTGAAACGTGTACCGCGCGGGGTCTTTCGTGTACCAGAGGATGTTGTCGTGCTTGGCCGGCCATCGCTTGGTCGCACGAGCCCCATAGTCGTAGGCCCAAATGATCTCATTCTGAAAACATTCGCGCCCGAAGATCTCATCGAGCATTACTTTGCAGTAGTGGACCTCGCGGTAGTCGATGTGAAAAAACAGCGAGCCTGTTGCCGACAACAGGCGGTACGCCTCGACGATGCGGGGGCGCAAAAACCCGAGGAAGTCGTCGAACTGATCGCCATAGCCGGAGCCGCCTGCCTGTTTCGCGAGGACCTCCGTGCGGTAGCGCCGTCCGCCAAATCCCACGCGGTCGCCTGCTTCGTCACGAACTGTCCGTATCTGCATCCTGCTCTGTCGCTTACCCGTATTGAAGGGGGGATCGACGTAAATCAGCTCGACTGATCCCGATTTCATACGCTGCAATACCCCCAGGTTATCCCCTAGCACAATCCGGTTCATTCCAACATCTCCCGCACCTAACACTAACGTACCCTTGGTCTCTGCCGCTTCACCGTGTATTGTTTTGTTCGGACTGTTGAACACCCCACGGATGTCTGCGAACCACCTTATCTACGCCATGCTCACCCACCGCGGCCGCGTCCGCCATGGGAATGAGGACACCTGCGCTGCCGCACCGGAGGCCGGAGCCTTCGTCGTCTGCGACGGTATGGGGGGAGCCGCCGCGGGTGAGATCGCCAGCAGTCTGGCCGCGGATACCTTTCTGGCGAACCTCACTCCGCCGAGGCGTGGCACAGATCCGATGAAGCCGCAGGTTCGCCTCAACGCCGCCATTCAGGCCGCCAATCACGCCGTCTACGAGCAATCACGGCAATCCGCGAAGCTCTCCGGGATGGGGACGACGCTGGTCGCTCTGCTGCACGCTCCCATCGTCAACGGAAGCCGCAGTGGCAAGCGCCGCACTTCGTCCGATCACACCAACTCCCGCGTCACCGATCCCCCGACGCTCTGGCTGGGGCACGTCGGCGACAGCCGCTGCTACCGGCGCCGCCGCGGTAACTTCGAACTGCTGACCCATGACCACTCGCTTGTGGAAGAGCAGCTTCGGGCGGGCCAGATTACGGCCGCACAAGCCGCACAGTCGCCCATGCGCAATCTGATCACACGCGCCATCGGCTCCCAGGCTACGGTCGAACCCGAAATCCAGAGCCACCGGCCGCAGCCGAACGATGTTTACCTGCTCGCCTCCGACGGCCTGACCCACGAGGTGAGCGATGAAGAGATATCCAAGATTCTTGCTGCGATCCCCAAGCCGCCCACTGCAAGATCTCTCACAGCTGCGTGCGAGGCGCTGATCACCGCGGCCAACCGTCATGGTGGCCGCGACAATATCACCGTTCTGCTGGTTGCGGTGATGCCGGAACTTGCTCGTGCCTGATTCATCCGGCTTGCCGCGCTCCTCGCATGCAAGCTGCTACACTGCAAAGTCGTCCGAAACCTCACTATGACTGATACGAAAACGATCGCAATCCTGGGCGCCGGGACCATGGGTAACGGCATTGCGCACGTTTGCGCCCGCTCCGGCTTCAAAGTGCTGCTCTACGATATCGATCAGAAGGCGCTGTATCGCGGCCTCGACATGATTCGCACCAACATTGCCCGCGAAGTGGCGAAGGAAAAGCTTACGCAGGAGCAGGCCGATGAGGCTCGGTCGCGCATCACCCTGACTACGAGCCTTAAAGACCTTGCGCTTGCGTCGATGGCGATTGAAGCTGCCACCGAGCGCTTTGAGATTAAGGCCGAACTCTTTCGCGACCTTGACCACATCCTGCCCGACGACGCTATTCTCGCGACCAACACCAGCTCCATTTCCATCACTAAGATCGCGGCCCAGACGAAGCGTCCTGAGCAGGTCATCGGGATGCACTTCTTCAATCCGGTGCCGGTGATGAAGCTCGTCGAGGTGATTCGTGGGCTGCAGACCTCGCAGGCTACCTTCGATAGTGTCTTCTCTCTCTCGCAGCAGCTTGGCAAGACACCTGTTGAGGTGAATGACGCCGCCGGCTTCATCTCGAACCGTGTGCTGATGCCGCTGATCAACGAGGCGATCTATTCGGTGATGGAGGGTGTCGCCACACCAGAGGCGGTTGACCAGGTGTTTGTGCTGGGGATGGCGCATCCCATGGGGCCGCTTACGCTGGCGGACTTCATCGGACTCGATGTTTGCGCCGATATCATGCGTGTGCTCGCCGATGGACTGGGTAGCCCCAAGTACAATCCGTGCCCGTTGCTGGTCAGGATGGTGGATGCGGGCTGGCTCGGCCGTAAATCAGGCCGCGGCTTCTACACTTACCCCGCGAAGTGAAGAGGGCGCGCAGTACCGAGTAGCATGGAAAGAAACAGGAGAAAAAATGCCTCCGGAATTCTACTTTGAAGATTTCTATGTTGGTCAGAAGTTCCACTCAGTCGGTCAGGCCAAGGTGACAGCCGAAGAGATCAAGGAGTTTGGCGCCAAGTACGATCCGCAGCCTTTCCATCTTGACGAGGCCGCCGGCGAAAACTCCTTCTTCAAGGGGCTTGCCGCGTCCGGCTGGCTGACCGCTGCCATCGTCATGCGCCTCCGCGTGCAGTCGATCACAGTTGCGGGCGGCATGATCGGCGCCGGGGTCGAAGAGATGCGCTGGACCCTGCCGGTTCGCCCGGGCGACTCGCTGCGCACGGAGATCGAGGTCGTCGGCGTCCGTCTCTCCCACTCGCGCAAGGAGTTCGGGGTCGTTCGCACTCGCACGCTCGCCTTCAACCAGCGCAACGAAATCGTGATGCACTCCACCGTCAACTTCCTCGCGCCCGTGAGGAATCCGGTTGGGGTCTCGACTACCAGCCCAAAAAATAGTTGAGTCGGTTTGCCTCAAGAAAACGCGTATCAGGTAAAGCCAGATCGGAGCCAGTATGACCCACGCCGAACTGTATTTACTGAAAACGAGCGTCGACCAGGTCGTCGACCTTGAGACGACCGCGGGCGAGCGACACCTTGGACAGATCCTCTTCGTCTTCGATGAAGGCCCGACCCCTGACGTCTTCTACCTGAAGGTCCAGCGTGGCCCTGACGGCGAGTTTGTGGCGCTGGGAAGCACAGGGCACTCGCTGCTTCTTTCCGACATCGCCGCTGTCCGTCCGTTTCTGCCATAGTCGATCGCCGGAGGGTCGAACCAACGTAGTTACCCTGTCCACATACCCACAACCAATCGGCGTATTCTTACCGAATGATGCGCATGACAGTGCTCGCCTCCGGCTCGAAGGGCAATAGCACCGTCATCTCCAGCTCTCGCACGCGTGTTCTGGTGGACGCCGGGCTCTCCTGTCGGGAACTGCTGAAGCGCATGTCCATCGCGGGCGAAGACCCCGCGCGGCTCGACGCCATCCTGATCACCCACGAGCACCAGGACCACATCGCCGGTCTTTCGGTTCTCGCCCGCCGCCTGAACATTCCTGTCTTCTTCACTGAACCCACGCACCGCGCCTGGGTTCGGATGCTGACTCCGCGTACCACGATGACCTACGCGAAGTGGCTCGATCATGTGCAACGCGAAAAGGAAGCCAGGGCCGCTGCGGTTGCCGCGAGCGCCCCTAACAGCGAGCTTGCCGTGCAACTGGCTGAGGAGTCCGGTGTTATCGCCGGCATCGCCGCGGAAGCCGCTCTTGGCCGCTCCGACGACTCCAACGCCACACTTGAGCTCCCGGTCGACCCTGACGAGGAACTCTGTGCCTCCGAAGCCGAGCCGGCTGCGCAAAAGCTCGACCCCGCGCACCTTCCCGCCGTCGAGTACTTCCACTCCGGCACCCAGTTCTGCATTGGCGACATTGAGATCACGCCGTTCACTATCCCGCACGATGCGGCTGACCCCTGCGGCTTCGTTTTTGAGTCCGAAGGCGTCCGCATGGCACTCGCGACGGACCTCGGCTACATGCCCCCCAACGTGAAGGCGGCTCTGAAACGCATCGATGTTCTTCTGCTGGAATCCAATCACGACCTCGAGATGCTCCGCGACGGCCCGTACCCGTGGTCGGTCAAGCAGCGGGTCCTGTCACGTGTTGGCCATCTCTCAAACGACGCTACGGCAGAGTTCCTCCAGAGGGACTACGACGGCGGCGCTTCCTGGATTGTCCTCGGCCACCTCTCGGAGTCGAACAACGCTCCCGAACTCGCCCGCCTCTCTGCCGAACAGGCCCTCGGGCACCACCCGACGCTTCTGGGTAACCGCGTCCTGCTGGCACACCAGGCTGCGCCGCTCGACCCTATCATCCTCTAAATCCAGCTTTTACCGTTCCTTAGGCGACCGGAGACATTTTTTCCTTGAAAATGCTGTTTTCCACTCCGTGGACCGTTACTATTCCGTGAATCCTTTCCTTCCTTCCTGTCGTCAAAGGGAGTAGGATGAAGTCTATAAACCTATGAAAAAACCCGCGTTAGCATTTCCAGCGAACCGCAGGACGCAACACACCGCCTGCACTGACCAGGTGGTAGGAGACATCCTCTCAGGATGGCGTTACGACATATCCGGCCTCTCCCCCGCCATGCGTACTGACTACGACCAGCATCTCACCGAGTGCAGCCATTGCCGGCGCCGGCAGCGCCTCGCTCGCACCATCGACGTCCTTCTCATTAGCGTCAGCACGCTTTCGATCGCCGCCTTCCTGCTTGCCGCCTTCGTTATTCATCGCGTTGAACTTGTTACCCACATCTTCACGATGCACCTTCGTCTGAGTCAGACCCACGGCGTCGCGATCTCACTCGAAGCGGTAGCGGTCGCGGGCCTCATCTTCTCGACCCTCCTCTGGGTTCTGGTTGCCATCGCTACGCCTTTGCCTGGTTTTCTCGGCGGCATCGTGCAGGAGCGCATCCCCGCAGACATACGCGAGCGCTTCAGCAAAGACGCAGCCTGAGGGCGCCTGTTTTATAACGCCAACTCCTGCATTTGACCGCTGATCTCTGTTGATCTTTATCTCCAGCCTGTCTCTCGCGCTGTCTCGTCGATTTGTCATCCTCGTCTCACCGCGATAGCGTAGAAGAATATTCCATGAGCCCACCCCTTCAAATTAACGGCGAAGTTCTCCCGCCGCAGTCTGGCGCAACGCACGCGCCGATACCGGACTACGAGCGCGAGGCTTCGCGGCCCAACTCTCGCGAGCGCGGCTGGAATATCCTTGCCACCCCGGGCACGTACATTTTGCTCGCCATCAATATCGCGGTCTTCGGCTGGATGGTTCTGCAAGGCGTATCTGCCAAGGACCCCACGACGGCACAGTTGGTCCACTATGGAGCTACCAACGCTTATCTCATTCTGGCCGGCCAATGGTGGCGTCTGCTCACAGCTACGTTCGTCCATGTGGGTCTGCTCCACATCGCCACGAATATGTGGTGCCTGTGGAACCTCGGTCTTCTCGGTGAACCGCTGCTGGGGCCTGTCGGCCTGGTCGCCGTGTATCTGATCACAGGCATCGCGGGCAATCTACTCAGCCTCTGCTTCAACGTGCTACCTCCCCGCGACTTCAGTGCTGTCGGTGCGGGGGCCTCAGGGGCGGTCTTTGGAATCGCCGGCATCCTTATTGTCCTGCTCTCCAACAAAAAATTACCCATACCGGCCTTCGAACTGAACCGTCTTCGCCGCTCCGTCATTCAGTTCGCGGTGCTGAATCTGGTTCTCGGCATCGGCGCCAACTTCACGAGCATCGTCCGGATCGACAACCACGCACACATTGGCGGCTTTCTCAGCGGCCTGGCGCTGGGCGTGCCTCTGCTCCCACGCATGACTTCCGGGCGCACCCGCTATCTGCAACGCCAGAAGCTGACTTTTGCTGTCGCTACATTCCTGTTGTTCCTGTTCGCCTACTTTATTACCAAACTTCGGTAATCGGTAAGGCGACATCGGCAGTCAAGGGCAAATTTTGGGCGCGGGTAAAGGTGCGCTCCCTGGCTAGCTTAGGGTGGTCTGGGCGAACTTGCGCACCATCGCCAGCAGCAGACGGCGATCGCTGTCCGACAGGTGGGCCGAGTACCGCTGCACCTGGGTCAGGAACCGGATCTCCTCCTCGCCCAGGTTCAGCCCGGACATCTCCTTGCTGATCGCCTCCTCGGCGAAGAACTCCGAAAGCTGGAGGTCGAGAGCGCGCGCAATCTTTTGGAGCGTCTCGAGCGACGGCACGGTGTGGCCGTTCTCGACGCGCGAAAGGTAACATCGCAGGAGACCAGTGCGCTTCTCGATATCGCCCTGCGACATACCCTTTTGCAACCGGTATCCGCGAATCGTCGTGCCAATATTCATTGAAATCGAGACGGCGTCTACCGCGCCGCTCACCACATCAACAGGGATTGTTTGCATGTCAGCCATTAGCCACAAAGTAAACACCGAGAACGACTTGGTCAATGACTATCTTAGGGGGTCAACCGATTCCCGTACCAGCCCAGGTTCATCCAGAGGCATTTACCCGTCCAACCCTGAACCCTTACTTGAACCTCGCGCGTATCAGGAACCGCCTGATCCATTACTAAAGGCAATTATTAATCTAAAGTAACCAACCGCTCATCACAACTTAGTCAGCCCAACCCATCGATACACACTGCAGATATCGTCCGCCGAAGCGACTCGATCTACGGCCGAATCCTCTTCGGACATTTCCACAGTTCCCGTCCACAGCAGTTCGAAGCCTCCGTGCGCCTCCAGCAAGTGCCCCGCCTCGGGGTTGAAGTAGATCAGATCGAGTAGCCCTGGGCGTCGTGCATAATCAGTCTCGATGCGCTCGATCAACCGCGTCATCACCGGTGCGGCAAACGGGTTGAAGAGATACACGAGGGACGCGCCGTCGGGAAAGACATACTCGGTTGCATCCTGACAGACGATTCGCACTGGACAAACGGCTCGTCCGGCCGCCGTCCAGACCGCAAGATTATTCTCTGCAATCTTTGCCAGCGCGGCGTGCAACTCCACGCCCACGACCTCGCGAAAGCCGAACTCCGAAGCCAACATTACTGCCCGGCCCTTCCCGCATCCCAGATCGACGAAGGTGTAAGTTTCGAGCGCCGCATGACTCTGATCGGCGATCCAATGCTGCATCACGCGTTGAAATCGCGATGGGGCCATTCCGTAGTACGCCGTATTGAACACATCGTTTCTGTGCCCGGAGCGCAGATCTCCGCCGCCGATCAGTCCGCTGGTATCCACTCCGTATTGCGCGTCGAAGGGATGGAAGGGATGGAGGAGCGGCTTGGCTTCATCTGCAGGGTTTGGTTGTAGACGCGTTCGCTTCAGGGCAAACCGCAGCGTTCCACCCACACCGCGCTGTGCGAGCGACCATCGCAGCTTCGACCACGCTGTTCC
This sequence comes from uncultured Acidobacteriaceae bacterium, assembly GCA_963791735.1. Classification (GTDB taxonomy): domain Bacteria; phylum Acidobacteriota; class Terriglobia; order Terriglobales; family Acidobacteriaceae; genus Edaphobacter. The sequence goes on from CAWBTR010000002.1 coordinate 371,859, forward strand.
CAGATTCGGCATCGAGTCCTAATCTACGACGGTCCACGTTGGCGCAAGTAACCTGACGTAACCCAAATAAGTGTGACTGTACGAAGCTGGAGTTGGGAAGGCTCTACGCCATGAACATTCCACCATTTACATCCAATGTGTGACCGGTGATATAGCTTGCCTCTTCCGAGGCTAGAAACGCCACGGCATGAGCAATTTCGACGTCGGTCCCTACGCGCCCGAGAGGAATGTGTTGCGTCATGGCGCTCTTCTGCTCCTCAGTCAGCACCGAAGTCATCGCCGTCTCGATATACCCTGGAGCCACGGCGTTGACGGTGATGGAGCGACTGGCCAATTCCCGGGCGAGCGATTTTGTCAGTCCGATGAGGCCAGCTTTGGAGGCCGCGTAGTTCGCCTGTCCTGCCTGCCCGGTCTCGCCAACGACCGAGGCGATATTGATAATCCGACCCCAGCGGCTCTTGACCATCTGCGACATCACGGCCTGCGTCATCAAAAATGCGCCGGTCAGGTTCGTCGTGAGGACATCGTCCCAATCCTTGCGCTTCATGCGCATTGCCAGAACGTCTCGCGTGATGCCGGCGTTGTTGACAAGAATATTCACTGCGCCGAAGTGCGCGATTACTGCTTTGGCGCAATCTTTAATGGAGTCTTCGCTTGCGACGTCCAGCGCAAAGGCATGTGCGGTTCCGCCTGCAGCGGCAATCTCTGCGGCAACCTCGGCGAGCTTATCCAGATTGCGCGCCGCCAGCGCGACGGACGCTCCGCCCCGAGCGAACTCCAACGCACATGTGCGCCCAATCCCCTGCGACGCTCCGGTAACCAGTGCAATACGACCCGCGGAAATGCTCATGAACCTCCTTTTGAAACAATGCCCCCAAATTATACGGACCCCAGGGACGAAACATCCTCAACCGCATAACGTATTCTGAAGTTCCATGTCAGAGAACGAGAAGAAACCGACCGAGACCGACGTATACGCGATTCACGGAGCAGATCCCGAGGTTCTGGCCTATGCGATGGCCAAGTACTCCCGCTCCTCGCTTACGATGAAGGAGTCGCTTGCGGAGATCAGTGCACAGCGAGCCGAACAGTTCCTCAACACCTTCTACTTCCAGTATGGTCACCGTTCCATTGCCGATCTGGCACATATTCCCTTCGCGATTGAACGGCTGAGTCTGCTGGCTGCGATCGAACTGGTTGACGAGCAGCGCTGGGACGGTCAGGAACGCTCGACGCGCTACCAGAACTTCCGCCGCTCCGGCTGGTATACCCCTGATCTTGGCCCCTCTACGCCGACGTTCACCGCTGCAGTGGAGGCACTCTTTACTGCCTATGATCGCGTCGGCGCCGGCATGCTTGATGCGCTGAAAGCCGCGATCCCAAATCCCGAATCGATGAAGCCCGAGGCCTACGAGCGCACGCTGAAGGCCCGCGCTTTCGACGTCGCCCGCTATCTGCTTCCGTTGGCAACGAATACCTCGCTGGGCCAGATTGTGAACGCTCGCACGCTTGAGACCCAGGTTTCCCGCCTGCTCACCAGCCCGTTTGCGGAGGTCCGCCAGCTTGGCGAAAAGCTGCGCATTGCGGCGACTGAACCGGCTTGGAATGTTCAGCACGGCGCGGCAAAGGTGCTGTGCGACGAGATTGGCTCTGTAGATGAAGCCTGCGGCGGTCGTGCGTCAGAGGCTTTGCTGCGCCCCGTAAAGACCGCGCCTACCCTGGTAAAATACGCTGCTCCCAGCGACTATCTGCTCCAGACCCGCAGGGAACTGACGGTAGCTGCGGCTGAACTGATGGCCAACCAGCCCATTGAGCCATCTCCCGTAGTCGATCTGCTGGACGATGCAGAGCCGCTTGAGGTCGAACTTGCAACGTCGCTGCTTTATCCTCACTGCCATTATTCTTATCGCCAGCTGCGTCATCACGTGGCCGCACTAAGTGCTGCCCAACGCTCCGAACTTGTCGGGCTGGGAGCGAAACATCGTGGACGTCACGACGAACTTCTGCGGTCGTTCAGTGCGGGCCACAGTTTGCGCTTTGACATCCTTATGGACATCGGCGGCTTCCGCGACATGCACCGTCACCGGCGCTGCGTTCAGCTCCTTCAGCCCTATTCGGACCTCCACGGCTATGAGGAGCCGATCTGCCCGGGTCAGCCGACGCTTGCCGAAGCGAAGCTGGAAGCTGCTTATGCAGGGGCGATGAGTGCGGCTTACTCTGCTTACCGTCAGTTTCGCGACAGTGCAGTACCTGAGGCCGCTGAATCCGCAAAGTACTGCCTTCCTCTAGCTACACGCTGCCGCGCTATGTTCAAGATGGACTTCGCCGAGGCGCTCTACATCTCTGAACTGCGCTCTGGAGTTGCCGGCCACTTCAGCTACCGCCGCGTCGCCTGGGAGATGTACAAGACCGTTGCTCAGAAGCATCCTTCCCTGGCCAGCTACTTCCGGATTGAAGACGTAAACCTACCGGTAGACCTGCTGCGACGTTAGTTGTATTCGCTTTTTATTTGCTTTTCCCGTTTTGAGTGCTAGAATCCCGAATTGAACATCAACCTCCCTTTAACCCCCCACTTCAGGAGAGAAATATCGTGGCAGATGACCGCAGCAAAGCAATAGAACTGGCTCTTTCCGGGCTGGAAAAGCAGTTTGGCAAGGGATCAATTATGCGGCTCGGGTCGAAAGACGTCGTGCCGATTTCGGTCATTTCCACGGGTTCAATCTCGTTCGATGCAGCGCTGGGTGTGGGCGGAGTTCCTCGCGGGCGTGTCATTGAAATCTTCGGGCCTGAGTCCTCGGGTAAGACGACGATTACCCTGCAAATTATTGCGGAGGCCCAAAAAGCCGGCGGTCTGGCGGCGTTTGTGGACGCAGAGCATGCTCTGGACCCTGCCTATGCAGGGAAGCTGGGAGTGGACATCGACAATTTGTTGGTCAGCCAGCCTGACTATGGTGAGCAGGCGCTGGAGATCGTTGAGGCTCTGGTCCGGTCGAACGCAATCGACGTGCTGGTGGTCGACTCCGTGGCGGCGCTGGTGCCGAAGGCCGAACTGGATGGCGAGATGGGCGACTCCCACATGGGGCTTCAAGCACGTTTGATGTCTCAGGCGCTAAGAAAGCTGACTGGAACGGTTTCGAAGTCCCGCACCTGCCTGATCTTCATCAACCAGATCCGCGAGAAGATTGGCGTCATGTTTGGCAATCCCGAGACGACCACTGGCGGCAAGGCGCTGAAGTTCTACTCCTCTGTTCGTATTGATATCCGGCGCATTGGCGCGGTAAAGGACGGCGACTCTGTGGTCGGTTCACGGACCAAGGTAAAGATCGTCAAGAACAAGGTGGCGGCCCCGTTTCGTGACGCTGAGTTCGACATTCTTTACGGCGAAGGCATCTCCCGCGAGGGTGACGTTCTTGACCTGGCGGTGCTGCACAACATCGTGGACAAGAGCGGTGCGTGGTACAGCTATCAGGGCGAGCGTATCGGCCAGGGTCGCGAGAACGTCCGCGCCTTCCTGAAGGAGAACAAGGACATCTTTGCCCGTGTGGATACGGAGCTGCGGAAGAAGCTGGGCATTGCGGGCGCTAGTTACGCAGTCAGTGATGTTCCGCCGGTTCCGGCTGATGGACCGGCTCAAGCGAAGGAAGTTGTTCGAGGCAAAAAGTAGATCGAAAAGCGGGCAGATGTTTGGGAGAGCGCCGGTAGTGTCGCTGCCGGCGCTTTTCAACTTCGGATGAAGTTGCACAATGGGTATCAGATCTAAGTCCGACGCCCATTATTTTTTGGGAGAGGATCTCCAGCGTTCGGTCTAGACCGCGAGAGGACTAGATTTCACCAGGCCCACTGGGGCCGCCTGAAGCGCCGGGGGCCGTCGGTTGGCCGGAGCCGCCAGATCCTCCCTGACCACCGGGCCCTTCGCCTCGCTTCATCCGCATACGACGATTTTCCTGTTCCGCGGCTTGCAGCTTGGACCACTGGTCCGGTGTGAGGACGTTGCGGAGGCCAAGAAGCATCTTGGCATTTGCCTTTTCGAGTTCAGCGCGGGCCTGGGCGGTGTGGTCGATCTGAGCGAGGATCTTGTTTGTGTCTGGCTGATCGGCAGCCAACATCGGGCCCATCAGCATCTCCTGCTTTTCGAGGTTGGTCCGCAGATCCATCAGCTGGGAGCGGTTCTGCTGCATGATATCGTCCATGCGTTTCTGCTGGTCGGGCGTGAGCGTCAGCTTTTGGACGAGGTCAGGATTGTGCCACCAGATTCCCGGGGGGCCGATGCGAAAGCCGGGGCGCATGCCTTCTCCCCACCCGCCGCGATTCTGATCCGTCCTTGGGGTGTGCTGACCCGGACCCGCGGGCGGGGGGCCGTCGGGCTGCTGGGCCAGGAGTGTTCCCGATAGAGTTGCGAACAAGACGAGCGAGGGTACAGGTTGGAGGCGCATTTTTAGTTGCTCCTTTGCGCTGGAGTGGATGTCGTCGAGGCCGTCCCGTCAGTTGGGTCGGCAAGCGGCTCCATAGGAGAAGGCACATCGGCGGAGACCTCTTGGTCAATGTCTGCGAGCAGCGCCTCGTCGGACTCGGTCGACTGCGCAGACGCAGATGAGATTGTGGTTGGAGAAGAGACAGGACGTTGCCGGTGCATGCTGAGCGGGAACAGTGCAGCGACAAACACGACAGCCGCGGCCGTCCAGTAAAGAGGCTGCGAGAGGTAACTGTGCGGAGGCGCGATCGACGACCGTCGCGCGTAGCTCTGTGCAAACTCCTGCCGGGCATAGGAGACCGACGCATCGCGAAAGTGGGAGATCGAATCGCGCAGGCTTCTCAGCTCCGCGGAGCAGACCAGGCAGGCCCGAAGATGCTCGTGCACAACGTCGGAGTCGCTGTCGAGGTCGTTCTGGAATTCGCCTTCCAGCGGGAGTGACGAGTCGGCGACGATCAAATCGCAGAGTTGCTCGTGAGTAAGGTGGAGAGTCATAGAGAGTCCTTATGAGTAGCGTTATGGCGAGCTCGAATGGTGGCGAGGGCGCGGTAGAGATGGGTCTTGACGGTGCTGATAGGAAGGCCGGTAATCGCGGCGATTTCAGACAGTTCCAGCTCCTCCATAAAGCGGAGAAGAAATACACTTCGCTGCCGCTCAGAGAGTTGCGCGACGCTCTCCCACACCAGCGCCATCTGCTCACTGGCGATGAGGCGTGACTCCAGCGAGCTGTCGCGGTGCGGAACGTGCGAAGAGATGTCGGACACGTCGATCGCGGTCTCCGAGACCCGCTTCCAGAAGCGAAAACGGTCGGTCCGGGTGTAGTCGCGAATCAGGTTCAGAGCGATCCGCATCAGCCATGTCGAGATCGAACAGTCTCCCCGAAAAGTATTGCGGGCCGACCAGGCACGGACAAAAGTGTCCTGTGTCAGCGACTGGGCGACATCGCGGTCGCGGATCGAGATCAGATGGAAGCGGAATATCCTTTGCTCATACGTCGCGACGATCGAAGCCATGTCGTCCAGTGGCGTTGCCGGCGCCTGCTGCGTCATGGAATGACTGTCGGAGGTGATGGCGCTTGAGGACATGGATTGAACGTTCGTCAAACTCCCATTAAGTTCTTCTTCCACTGATAAGAGAGACGCAAGGGATGCCAGCAAGACTACAGGAATTCATAGATTTATTTCATCCCTGGGCAAAGGAGGGTATGCTTTTGGTGCATGCATACCATCAAAGCGATCTATCCTGGGACCTTCGACCCGCTCACGAATGGGCATCTCGACCTGATTGCGCGAGGGGCCAAGATCGTGGATGAATTGGTGGTGGCGATCCTCCGTAACTCCGAGAAGGGAACGCCGTTGTTTACCGTCCCCGAGCGGGAAGAGATGATCTTCGAGGCGACCCGCAGCTTTGGCAATGTCTCCGTTACGACGTTTAACGGCCTTCTCGTGGACTTTGCCCGGGAACAGGGGGCCAAGGCGGTTCTTCGAGGCATCCGAGCCATCAGCGACTACGAGTACGAGTTTCAGATGGCCATGATGAACCGCAAGCTCGATCCGGAGCTCGAAACCCTCTTCATGATGCCCGCCGAGAAGTACACCTACGTCAGTTCGCGGCTCATCAAGGGCGTTTTTCAGCTGGGCGGCGACGTCACGGCGCTCGTTCCCCCGCTGGTCGTCGAACGGTTGAAGGCCAAGGTGCCGAACCGGCTTTAGCGTGCGGTCCGGTCCTCCGGCTTTATCTCGCTGGCTAAATCTGACAAACTAGAGATATGACCACAGCAACCACCACAAAGATATTCGCGGACCGTATCGGCCGCATCGAAGTTTCGGCAACCCTGGCGATCACGGCGGCGGCGCTGAAGTTGAAGTCCGAGGGCATGAACCTGGCGGACTTCGGTGCGGGCGAGCCTCACTTTTCGACACCGCAGCACATCAAGGACGCGGCCATCGAGGCGATCGCGAAGAACTTTACCCGCTATACAAATGTGGCCGGCACTCCTGAGGTGCGCAAGGCGGTCGTGGATCGTCACGCTTGCGACTTCGGTTCCAACTACACCCCCGACGAGTGTGTCTTTACGACCGGAGGCAAGCTCGCTCTGTTCAACGCCATCCAGGTATTGGTGGATCACGGCGATGAGGTTATTTTGCCCGTGCCCTACTGGGTTTCGTTCAAAGACATCATCCAGTACGCGGGCGGCAAGGTTGTGCTGGTCGAGGGCAAAGAGGTTGAGAACTTCCGAATCACCGCGAGGATGATTGAAGCGGCGATCACGCCGAAGACCAAGGCGATCATTCTGAACACACCGTCGAACCCGTCGGGCGCGGTGATGGCTCCGGAAGACCTGGAGGCCATCGTTCGGCTCGCTCATAAGCACGGCATCTTTGTACTGCTGGATGAGTGTTACGTCTACCTCAACTTTACCGGCGAGATCGTCAGCGGCGCCTCCTTTACGGATTGCAAGGAGCATATCGTTGTGCTTGGATCGCTTTCGAAGACTTATGCGATGACGGGCTGGAGAGCAGGTTTTGCGCTGGGTCCCAAGCCGGTAATTGCGGCCATGAGCAAGCTGCAGTCGCAGAGTACGTCGAACGCTGCGAGCATGGTGCAGCGTGCTTCGATCGCGGCGTTGAGTGATTCGCAGGAGTGCGTCGCGGAGATGCGCGCCGGGTATATCGAGCTACGCGACCGGATACTGGCCGGAATGAGCACTATTCCGGGTCTGACCTGCACTGTTCCGCAGGGAGCTTTTTATGTGTACCCGAATGTAAGCAAGTTCATCGGTAAGGGCGGTATCAAGTCGGCAACCGACCTGGCTGCAAAACTGCTGAGTGAAGCCCATGTCGTTGTCGTTCCGGGCGAGGCGTTCGGAACTGCCGAACATATTCGGTTGTCGTACGCCGTGTCGGACGATGTTGTCGATGAAGGCGTGAAGCGGATGCGGGATTATTTCGCAACATTAGGTTAGTTGTTGGTCTTATGGAGGGGCCGCATTTCGGTGCGGTCTTTCCAATAAGATGGAGACTTATGCCGATTGAGGGCAGTAAAACGGAGCGGAAGTTCGCTCCAGTGATTCTCGCGGGTGGAAGTGGAACACGGTTCTGGCCACGAAGCCGGAAGGCGCGGGCGAAGCAGGTGCTGGCTCTGGACGGAGAGCGCACCATGATCCAGCAGACGGTGGACCGGCTGGCTTCACTGAGCGATCCGTCCGATGTGTGGATCATCACCAACAACCTTCTTGACGATGTGATCGCGGAGCAGCTTCCCGAGGTTCCTCGGGAACATATCCTGAGCGAGCCTGCGGCGAGGAACACAGCTCCGGCGTGCGCTCTGGCTGCATTTCTTCTGGAGAAGACAGAGCCTGATACGGTGATCGGGATTTTCCCGTCCGATCATGTGGTGAAGAACAGGGCGCGCTTCACTGAGGTTGTTCGTGCGGGCATCGCGCTTGCGTCGACTGGAGACAAGATTGTTGTGGTGGGCGTTCCTCCTACGCGGGCGGAGACAGGTTATGGGTATATCGAACTAGGTGCGACTGTTGATCCCTCGCAGGTTCCGCAGGGCGAGATTACGCTGCGACGCGTGAAGAGGTTTACCGAGAAGCCCAACGCTGCGCTGGCGGAGCAGTTTGTCGCGTCCGGCAATTATGCGTGGAACGGCGGAATCTTTCTGTGGAGTGCGCGAACCCTCGCGAACGCAATCCGTGAGTACTGTCCGGCGATGGCGCCGCTGCTGGAGCGGATTGCCGAGGCGCATCGGACTTCGAAGGCGGAGTTTGATCGGGTTTTCGCAGAGCTTTATCCCCAGTGCGACAACATCAGCATCGACTATGCCGTGCTCGAGCCGCGCTCGGCGAAAGGTGAAGCAGGCGCGGAGATCTATTGTTTGCCGGGCGACTTCGAGTGGAACGATCTTGGCTGTTGGTCTGCCTTGCATGAACATGCGGCTGGTTGTCCCCCGGAGAAGGTTTCGATTGCGAATGTGTTCGATGGGCAAGATCCCCTCTGCATCTCGATCGATTCCACCGGCAATTACGTTTACGCGCCGGGGAAGGTGATTGCCCTGGTTGGCGTCAGCAACCTAGTTGTAGTGCAGACCAAGGATGCGTTGCTGATTACGACGCGCGAACGGTCGCAGGACGTGGGCAAGGTGGTCGCGGAGCTTAGGAACGCTGGACGGGACGACCTGATCTAGCGGCTGACTGGAAGATGAGCAAATATGGCAGAGACAACGGTCGTAAAGTTCGGCACCGATGGTTGGCGCGGCATCATCGCGGACGACTTTACCTATGCGAATGTGCGCATTGCCGCGGCTGCGATTGCGAACTATGTTTTGACGAATGAGAATCCGGCTGCGGGTGTTTGTATTGCATACGACACACGGTTTGGTTCGCGTTCTTTTGCGAAGGTTGTTGCCGAGGTTCTGGCGGGAGCGGGTATTCCGGTTGCTATGGCTGCTGAGATTACACCCACGCCCGCACTTTCTTATGCGGTTCGCGAGCGGAAGGCGGCAGGCGGGGTGATGATTACCTCGAGCCACAATCCTGCGGAGTGGAACGGCGTGAAGTACAAGGCCAGCTATGGCGGGTCGGGCAAGCCTTCGATCATGACAGCGATCGAAGGGTACCTTTGCAAGCCTCTGCAAAAGAGTGCGAAGCCTGCGGCGATTGAAGAGGTGGACTTCAATTCTGATTATGTGGCGGCGATTGCGCGGTTTGTCGATCTCGATGCGATTCGCGCGTCGGGGTACAAGTTTTTGATCGATGACATGTACGGGGCCGGGCGTGGCGTGATCTCGGGCATCTTCGCGAAGGCGGGCGTGCCGTTTGTCGAGATTCGCAGCGAACTCAATCCGGCGTTTCCCGGGATCAATCCTGAGCCGATTCTGCCGCATATCAAGGCAGCGCAGGAGGCGGTAGTCGCAGAGAGGTGCGATGCGGGGCTGATCACTGACGGCGATGCAGACCGCGTTGGTGCGGTAGATGAGCATGGCAATGTGGTGGACGCGCACAAGATTCTGAGCCTGCTGATGTACTGGCTGCTGGAACGGAAGAAGTGGCCGGGTGAGGTGACGCGGGCTTTCAATACGACGAAGATGGTCGACCGCATTGCGGCGAAATACGGACGCAAGCTGAATGAGCATGGGATCGGTTTCAAGTACGTGGTGGACCTGATGCTGGAGAAGGAGATCCTGATCGGTGGCGAGGAGTCTGGAGGCGTTGGAATCAGCCGGCATCTGCCGGAGCGGGATGGGTTGCTGAACTGCCTGCTGCTGGCGAACGTGATGGCGGATGAGAAGAAGACACTGGGCCAGTTGGTTGCGGCGCTCCAGGAGGAGTTCGGCGAACACCAGTATGGGCGCGTCGATATGCACATTGATGAGGCGGTGAAGCAGGCGGCGATTACAAGGGCGAAGGCTGGGGTGGCGGACTTTGCCGGAATGAAGGTGCTGCGGGTGGAGACGCTGGATGGCATTAAATTCTTCCTCGACAATCCCGGCTGCGCGGACAAGAAGAATGCCGCGGAGACGTGGTTGCTGCTGAGGGCTTCGGGGACGGAGCCGCTGCTTCGGGTTTACTGCGAGAGCTGTTCGGCGGAGTCGGTGGCAGGGTGCTGGAGGCGGCTCAGGCGTTCGTGCTGCGGGGAAGTGCTGCTTGAGAGGGTTGGTCACGGTCCCTGCGAAGGGGATTTTGTTTGATATGGATGGGGTGCTGGTTAGCTCCATCGGGTCGGCGGAGCGAAGCTGGCGACGGTGGGCCGGAGCGGTACGGGGTTCCGAATGCCGCGGAGCTTGAGGTGCCCCATGGGAGGCGTGCGATCGACATTGTGCGGTTGCTGCGGCCGGACATCGATGCGCAGGAGGGGCTGCGGGTGATCGAAGACATGGAGGTGGAGGATGTTGCCGACCTTCGGGTGCTGCCGGGTGTGAAGCGGCTGCTCGGGGAGTTGCCGGTGGAGCGGTGGGCGATTGTGACCTCGGCGACGCGGAGACTGTTGCTGGCCCGGCTGACGGCTGCGGGACTGCCGGTGCCTGAGCGGATTGTGAGCGGGGAGATGGTGGAGCGGGGCAAGCCGGACCCGGAGCCGTACCGGCGTGGGGCGGAACTGCTTGGTTTCTTGCCTGGGGAGTGCGTGGTGGTCGAGGATGCGCCTTCAGGAGTGGGTTCGGGGAAGGCTGCGGGGTGCCGGGTGATGGCTGTGCTGGGGACGGAGCCGGCGGAGGAGTTGCGTGGGGCGGATTGGGTGGTGGCGTCGCTGGAGGGAGTTGAGGTGAGGGTGGGGGTTGCGGGCTTGGATCTGCGATTTGAGGCTTGGTGAGGGGGTACCCCCCTATTGCCCGCGCGTAAATTCCTTTGATTCATGTGGTTTACGGGGCGGGTTGGTCTGCAAAATATTCATAACAAATGGGTTGTGTACAAAATATCCAGAATCAATAACTTAGCCCCGACCGTGTGGTCGGGGCTGTTTTGTTTTTTGATCTATATATTCAGTATAGCTGGTTGGAGCTAACTAAAATGCCACTTGGATATTGTTGATTTTGTTGTAGTTGAGTGGTTTTGGGGCTTGACATGCGGTTTTTGGGCTGTTCTTGAAGAAGAATTTTGTAAGTGACTGATGGTATGGCGGTTGTGGCGAGGCCGCTCTACAAAAAAGACGGGCACCATCTCCTCAGACATTGATCAATGGATCGCTGGAGTCCGCGAACTTGATACCAAGGGTCAGTTGGGGCGCGGCGGCAGCAGCGCGCCCAAGAGCACGGCCGGAATAATCGTCAGGAGAAATGTCAGGTGATACCAGACGGGGAATTTGTTCCAGAGGGAGACGTGCGCGGGCAGGAACATTGCCAGCACTACGGCGCCGAGGATCCACGGCGTCCAGCGGCTGGATGGGGCTACCCAGCGAGTTACGGCCCCGGCGGCGATTGAGGTAATGACGGCCATCACGAGGCGTGCCCACTTCATGATGAGCGTGAACTGAAGTGTGTGTTCGGCGGCGGTGTAGTTGGGAAGGCTGAGGCGAAGTACGCGGTTGATCAGGGTGACGACGACCATCCATGTGAGGAGTCCTGCGAGGCAGGCGAGAATTGAACGCTTCATCACACTCTCCTTTAGTCCAAACATAATAGTACAATTAAACTAATGAAGGCCGAACTCTATATTCTAGGCGTTCTGCACCGCGGCGACTTTCACCCGTACGAGATCAAGCGGCGTATGACCCAGGCTATGATCGAGTGTTTTACCGATGTCGATGTCGGCACGCTCTACTACGCCGTGCGTCAGCTTGCCCAAGCTGGCCTGGTAAGCGCGGTCGCTCACGAGCGTGTGGCTCGGGGCGGCATGCGCACCGTCTACCGCATTACTCCACGCGGACGCGACCGCTTTCGTGAATTACTGCACGCGCAATTTGCTGCCGAAGGCGACCTTCGACAGACTCTTTACGGCCCCATGCTCTTCCTGCATCTTGCCGACCTTAACCTGGTTGCCAAGGCTCTGCGCACCCAGGTCGACAGGCAGAATGCGAGGCTGGCGGAGATCCGTAGATTGCGCAGGCAATGGGCAGCAATTCTACCTACCGGTAGCCGTCTCCTGATGGAGCACATGACGGAGCAATGTCGCCTCGATCTGCGCTGGCTCCGTGCCGTACTTGCCGATGTGGAGGCCGGACGCATTCTCGATACCCCGGACCCGGCTCGCCTCGCAGCCAAGGGCTGATTGTGTTACGGCTGGCGCACATCGGCTTGCGGAATGAAAATCTCTGACGGGAACTACCGATTCAGGAGGAGGGCTTCTACGCGGTGGAGGTCTTCTTCGGTGTCGACGCCGATGGTATCGAAGTCGGTGGGTTCGACGTAGATGTCGATGCCGTTTTCGAGGAAGCGCAGTTGTTCGAGGCGCTCGATGTGTTCGAGGGCGCTGGGGCGCAGGGTGGGGAAGAGCTCGAGCGTGGCCTTGCGGTACGCGTAGAGGCCGATGTGCTTCCAATACGGAGGCGAGACGCCGTCACGATCAAAGGGGATGGTGGCGCGGGAGAAGTAGAGGGCGTGGCCGTCGGTGGCGGTGACTACTTTGACGGCGTTGGGGTTGGCGATGTTCTCGGGAGTACAGATGACCTTGAGGGTGGAGACTTCGACGTGCGGCTGACTGAAGGGGCGGAGGAGCGCGGTGAGGTGTTCGGGTTTGAGGAGGGGTTCGTCGCCCTGGATGTTGACGTAGATGTCGGCGGGGATCTGTTGTGCGACGGCGTGGACGCGGTCGGTGCCGCTGGGTAGCGAGGTGGAGGTGAGTTGAACGGGCCAGTCGTTCTGGTGACAGAGTTCGGCTACTTCGTCGGAGTCCGTGGCGATGATGACGCGGTCGAGCTGCGGGCAGGCGGTTGCGGCCTCGAAGACCCATGCCAGCATTGGCCTGCCGGCGATGGTGCGAAGGACTTTACGGGCGAGCCGGGTAGAGGCGAGGCGTGCGGGAACGACGCCGACCACGGTCTCGGGGCGCTTTTCGCTACGTTCGGAATCAAGTATGATGGGAACTGGCTGTGCCGTGGCGATGTCTCTCATTCGAAGAGAATTTTGTGCCGGCGTAACCCCTTTACACACATTGGCGGTGTAGCTCAGATGGTTAGAGCGACGGACTCATAACCCGTAGGTCGACAGTTCGATTCTGTCCACCGCCACCAAAGTGTCATGGTGCCTGCCAGCGCAGTCTTACGGTTCGAGAGTATCATTTAGGCTATGTTGCTTTTAGGGGGTGGGATGCGTCTAACCCCTGTAGTGTGCGGGGACAGCCCCATGGAGTCGCTCTAACTATGCCCAAGATTTCGAAGATTCTGTTGCTTGCCGTGTCGGTTGTACTGGTCGTTACGGTCTTCCTCGGTGTGAACTCTAACGGCGTCAACGCCGCGACGGAGCCGCAGGACGGTGCCTATCGCCAGATCAACGTCTACAGCGAGGTGCTTCGGCACATCCAGACCGACTACGTGGAGCAACCGAATATTGCGGCTGTGACCAACGGCGCGTTGCGCGGGTTGCTGGAGTCGTTGGATGCTGACTCGAGCTATCTGACGCCAGAGGACTACAAGGCGTACAAGGCGGAGAAGAGCGGCAAGGCACAGGTGGGCATCAACGTTTCGAAGCGCTATGGATATGCTTCGGTGGTTTCGGTGGTTCCGGGAAGTCCGGCGGACAAGGCGAATCTCAGTGATGGCGACATCATCGAGGCGATTGGGCCGGCGGATACGCGGGATATCTCACTGGCGATGATTCAGTTGCTGCTGGAAGGACAGCCGGGAAGCGAGCTGACGCTGTCGGTGGTACGGCAGTCTTCTCATAGAGCGGCCCCGGACAAGATTGTGCTGACACGCGTTGCGGCGTCGCTGCCACCAGTTGCGGAGACGATGTATGAGAACTCGTCGATCCTTTATCTGAAGCCGGGCGTGCTGGACCACGACCACGTGCAGCAGATTGAAACGAAGCTGAAGAGCATGCCGAAGGCAGGGAACAAGAAGGTTCTGCTCGATCTGCGCGATGTTGCGGCGGGAGATATGGCGGAGGCGACTCGCCTGGCGAACTTCTTTTTGAAGGATGGCACGATTGCTACGCTGGAAGGGCAGAAGGTGCAGAAGCAGACCTTTACGGCGGATGCTTCGAAGGCGATCAATACGACGGCGCCGGTGGTTGTGCTGGTGAATCGCGGAACGGCCGGGCCGGCAGAGCTTACTGCGGCTGCGCTGCTTGATAACAAGCGGGCTGAGCTGGTTGGCGAAAAGACGTTTGGTGAAGGAGCTCAGCAGAAGACGTTTGAGCTGCCCGATGGTGCGGCACTGATTCTGTCGGTCGCGAAGTACGAATCGCCTTCCGGCAAGAAGCTGCAGGACGACGGTGTGACGCCGGACGTGCTGGTGGCCTCGAACCAGGACCAGGCTGCTGCGGTCGATGATGATGATGATGCAACCCCGGCACAGAATCAGGCGACACCAGAGAAGCCCAGCGTGACGGTGGATGAACAGCTTTCGAAGGCGCTCGCGTTGTTGAAAAACAAGGCTGCCTAACGAAGTTCGTAGCGTTACATCGCAGAGTTCGAGAGTTGCTGTCCGTGCTATCGTGAAGGGGCCGTGCAGAGCCTATACACTCGCGAAACCCGGTCGCCCGAGCCTGAAAGTCTGCCGCTGTGGAGACGAGTTCTTCGCCGCGCGACTCTTAGCGGACCTGACTATCCCAGCCGCCGCATTGCGAGGCGTGTCACGTTCTTCGCGCTGCTTGGGCTGTCGGCTGTCTTCGGCTCTCTTTGCGGCCTGATGCTGGTTTACTCCATCGATCTTCCACAGATGGACGACCTGGCTCGTTATCACCCGAACACTACAACCGAACTGCTCGATATACACGGGCGGGCGTTTGGATCGTTTGCGCTGGAGCGGCGCGTGGTGGTGCCGTATGCGGAGTTTCCGCCGGTGCTGCGACAGGCAATCATTTCGATTGAAGACAAGAGCTTCGAGAGGAACTGGGGGGTGAACCTGTTTCGGGCCGTGGGTGCGGCTTACCGGGACCTGCACTCGAATGGGCGGACACAGGGTGCTTCTACTTTGACGATGCAGTTGGCTCGGAATCTTTTTCTGTCGTCGGAGAAGACGTATGGGCGCAAGATCCAGGAGGTGTTTCTCTCGGTGCAGATCGAGCGCCGGTTTACCAAGCAGCAGATATTCGAGCTTTACGCGAACCAGATTTATCTGGGCCATGGAACGTATGGGTTCGAGGCTGGGTCGGAGTTTTTCTTCAGTAAGAAGGCGCGTGACCTGACGTTGCCTGAGGCGGCTCTGTTGGCAGCGTTACCGAAGGGGCCGGAGGCTTACTCTCCGCTGAAGTATCCGGATCGTGCGTTGCGACGGCGGAATCTTGTGCTCAGCGAGATGCTGGACGACGGCAAGATCACGGTGCAGCAGGCGAATGCAGCCAAGGCTGCGCCGCTTGGGTTGCATCTTGAACCACCGGCCAACAGCGTTGCGCCATACTTTGTTGAAGAGGTGCGGCGTCAGTTGGAGAAACAGTATGGCGTGGAGCAGGTGCATGGTGCCGGGCTTCGCGTCTATACGACGCTTGATCTGGATCTGCAGATGGTTGCCAACAAGGCTGTTTTGGATGGAACGGCTACTTATGAGCGGCGCCATGGGTGGAAGGGAAGACTGCCGAATGTTGTGCTCGAAGGGGCGGACATTGAGAGTTACCAGCATCCGGACTGGGTGCAGCCACTGGACAAGGGAAGCTACGTTCACGGCGTGGTGACGACGGTGTCCGCGAAGAAAGTTGGCGTCAGGGTCGGGGTCGGGCAGCAGGTGGTGTTGACGCCTGAGGACTGGAAGTGGACGCAGAATCTGGATGGCGACAGCTTCCTTCGCACGGGCGATGTTGTTTACGTCAGGATTGAGAGCAGAGCGTCGGATGGCACGCTGCACGCGTCGCTGCAACAGGACTCGGGTGCGCAGGCTTCGATGATGGCGGTGGACAACTCGAGTGGCGAGGTGCTGGCCATGGTGGGGGGCAGAGACTTTGCGCTGTCGCAGTTCAATCGCGCCACGCAGGCTCAGCGGCAGGTTGGTTCGTCGTTCAAGCCGTATGTCTACACCACGGCGATCGAGGCTGGCGCGAAGCCTACCGATATCATCGTCGACGGACCGGTTAGTTTTCCGACGCCCAATGGCCCCTATACGCCGCATAACTATGAGCCGAACTATAAGGGGGCGATGACGCTGATTAATGCGTTCGCCGAATCGAGAAATATTCCGGCTTTGAAGCTTGCCGATCGTTACGGGATTCGCAAGGTCATCGAGACGGCTCACCGGTTTGGGATTACAAGCAATCTTCCCGCGTTTCTGCCAGTAGCGATCGGGGCGGCGGACATTACGCTGGCAGAGCAGGTGGGGGCTTACAGTGTGTTTCCCAACGACGGGATACGGATCGAACCGCGTTATATTCGCAAGGTGACACAGGCGGATGGGTTGCCGCTCGACGAGGCGCCGAGCGAGGTGTCCGAGGTCATCTCGGTCGAGACGGCGCGAACGATGATGCAGTTATTGCAGGCGGTGGTTCAACACGGTACGGCCGCGTCCGCATCGCAGTTGAAACATCCCCTGGGCGGCAAGACCGGCACTACAAACGACTTTACGGATGCGTGGTTCATCGGGTTTTCGCCATCGGTGACGTGCGGTACGTGGATCGGTTTCGATGACAGGCAGACGCTGGGCGAAAAGGAGACCGGCGCTCATGCCGCGTTGCCGATGTGGATGGACTTCATGCGGGCTGCCATTGCGAATAAGCCGAAGGAGGCGTTTGCGACGGCGGGTGCGCCGCAGAAGAAGCTGGATGTGCCGTTGAGCAGTCCGGCCGGTTTGGCCAGGTCGTCGCCGCAGCCAGTGGCGAAGCCGGACGAGGCCGACCCTGATGCACCTGACAGCAGTGGGATCGAGGCGAAGCAGCCTGCTCCTGGGAGTTCGACTCCTTCAAATGCGCCGGCTGTAACTCCTGCGCCTGCTTCCGCACCCTCAGTCGACAAGCCGATTGTGCCTGCCGCTCCCCACGCAGCCGTATCGGCGAAACCTGCGCCAAGCAACCCGGCTACGGTACCAGCGAAGTCGGTTGGGGACGAGCGGAGTGGCGTTTCGAAGCCACCACCCGACACAAACTGAAGTAGCGTTTTGCCTTTGCGACATCGCGGCCGATCTGCTCTCGCAGCGCCTCGGGATTTGGCCAGCGTACCTCGGGGCGGAGGCGGCGCAGAAATGCCAGAGTCAACGGCGTGTGTTCGTTCAGCGCAATCGGATGGAAGTTGAGCAGGTGGGATTCTACGGTAAAGGAGTCGGCCCCAAAGGTGGGACGATTGCCGACATTCGTGACTGCGTCGAAGGTTTCGCTGGACTTGCCTGCGCCAATTGTCAACGACGTTATGTAGACGCCGTTTGCGGGCAGCAGTTCAGCGTATGGGGCGAGGTTGATGGTCGGCACGGTGTAGCGCGTTCCGTAGCCGCGTCCAGGTGCCGGAGCGCCAATGATCGCGAAGGGTCGTCCCAGGAGAGCGCGAACGTGGCTGACGTCGCCCTCGGTAATGAGCTTTCGGATGGTGCTGGAAGAGATTGCCTGGCCGCGGATGGTTTGCGGCGCATAGACGCGGACGCTGAAGCCTAGTTCGCGGCCCAGCACTTCGAGGCTGTCGATGCCTGCTTCGGCCTGATAGCCGAAGCGGAAGTTTTCGCCTTCATGAAGTTCGGTTACGTGCAGGACCCGCTGCAGTACGTTTGTGGCGAAGGTGCGGGCTGACATTCGCGAGAGTTCGTTGGTAAAGGGCAGGATCAGAGCGGCGTCAATGCCGGTGGAGGCGAGCAACTCCAGTTTTTCGGCCAGGGGAGTGATGAGCGGCTGGCTCGATTCGGGCCGGATGACGCGGGCGGGATGCGGATCGAAGGTGATAGCGACGGATTTGATGCCAAGCGCACGCGCACGCGCAACAACCTCGCTGATGACCCATTGATGCCCGCGATGCACACCATCGAAGTTGCCGATGGTGGCGATGCAGGGGCCAAAGTTGGAGGGGACCTCTGCGAGCTGGTGAAAGATTTGCATCAGGCGATCTCAAAATTTATCTGTTGACCGTCGTAGGCCAGACGGATGTGCGGGGGAAGGTTGGCGTTGGTCGCGTCATGATCCAGGTCGTGGCTCATGTGGATGAAGAAGGCGCGCTTCGGTTTCAGTTGTTCGACGATGGCGACGGACTTTTCGAGGTGCGAATGACTGGGGTGAGGATCGTGGCGCAGGGCATCCACAATTAGAACGTCGAGATCCTGAAGCAGAGGCAGGCTGACCTCGGGAAGGTCGCTCAGGTCGGTAAGGTAGGCTGCGCTTCCGAAGCGATAACCGGTGATCTCCTGCCGCCCATGGGTTACGGGGACGCGGCGAAAGCATGCGCCAAAGAGTTCGATTCCGGCACCGGGCGTGGGATCGATGCGGTGAATCTGAACACGCGCGCTGGTGGGGTAGCGGTCTTCCTTGCGGAAGGTGTACTCGAAGATGCGTTCGATATTGTTTGCGGTCGCCTCGTCGGCGTAGACAGGCAGATTGCCCTTGTTGCGAAAGCTGAGCGGTCGCAGATCGTCGAATCCCATGACATGGTCGGCGTGGCCGTGGGTGTAGAGCACGGCGTCGACGCGACGAATTCCTTCACGCAACGCCTGCGCATGAAAGTCCGGGCCGGTATCGATCAGAACGATGTGGCCATTGTAGGTGAGCCGGATCGACGGCCGAGTGCGGCGGTTGTGCGGGTCTGTCGAGGTGCAAACGGCGCAGTCGCAACCCAGCGTCGGCACACCCATTGAGGTGCCTGTGCCAAGGAAGGTGAGGGTCGCTTCCATTGTTTAGCGGACGATACTTGGACCGGCCGGGCCTGGCCGTGCGCCGGCGGGTGCTTTGGCAGCGGCAGAGCGGGCGAGGGCCTGCGTGATTTCGAGGAACGCCATACGCAGTTCGAAGAGAGCACTATCGAGCAGGCGGTTTTCTTCCGTGGTCAGGTTGCCCTTGGTTTTTTCCGCGAGCACGCCTAGCATGTCGATACTTTGGCGCGCGCCGAGGATGTCGACCTGAGGCTGCTGGCCCTCATGGGTTGCGGCTCCGAGCTGCATCATCGCCGTCATGTAGACGGATTGCACAAGCTGGTCGAAGCTCATCGCGGGAGGATGGTCCATGCCGGGGTTGGCGGAACGAATCGCGGTATCGAGCCGGTCCGCTGTCATCTCGTAGGCGCGGCGAGCCTGATCATTCTCTTCAGCTGTCGGCGGAGGCGGTAGTTCAGGCTCCGATGCAGTCCCGAGAGTCGAGACGGGTGTGTTGGGTTGGGGCTCGGCAGCTGTAGTTGCAGGCGCGACTGGAGTCGAAGCGCGCTCCTCCCTTTCTGGAGAGGGATCGGCGTCAGGGCGCAGCTCGCCGTCCATGGTGAACTTACGTCGGTCGGTAACAACGAAGGGCTTGTTTTGCTCGGGCATAGTTAGACTCTTTCAGAAGATTCAGATGCAGACCGCTGGGCTGAAGGTGCGGCGGCCGAAAAAGGAAGAGATACCGGGATGGCGGCTCCGCCAGTGTAAAGAATAGGGGCGCCTCGATCGAGGGCTTCGCGGCGAACGTAGCCAAGGCCAAGCTGTACGACTGTGCCATCGTCTCCGGGCAGGGGAATTGCAGCGACACTGGTCAGTTCGCCGACCTGTTTGCCGTCGGCCTCTAAGGATGCTCCAACGGCTGGAAGCTCGCCTTCGAGGCGGAACGCGCTGAATGTGCGATGAACATTGCCGCGCGAACGTATGCGCTCCACGATCTCCTGCCCGAGGTAGCAGCCTTTGGCGAAGTGCAGGGCGCGGGTTTGTCCGGTCTCCTGCGGGAGTTCACGATCGCGAATATCAGTGCCGAAGAGCGGTGTTCCCTCCAGGATCCGCAGCCACTCGAGGCTTTGCGCTTCGCAGAGGGCAGCGCCGGCACTTTGGAGTGCCTCAAAGAGTTTGGTGGCGGTCTCAGCATCGGCCCATAGTTCGAAGCGTGGGACCAGAGGGCTATAGGTATGAACGACGCTGATTTGAGCAGCCTCCCGTGACATGGAACGCATTTCCAATAGCCCAAGATCTTGAACGTTGAGACCGATCTGTTGGAGCAGAGAGGCGGCTTTGGGACCGGCGATCAGGAGGCCTGACTGGGAACCTGTTGCGTCGGCCAGTTCTACGTCGTCCATGATGATGAAGCGATCAAGGAGGGTCATGAGACCTGCCACCTGTGAAGAGGCTGTCTCGACCAGGAGAGCGTCGGGCTCGGCAAAGATCATGGCATCGCCCTGGATGCGCCCTTGCACGCTCAGCAGGAAATTATAGTTGCCCTCACCATCCTTCAATTGCTGGATCGAGTTGGTGACCATGCCGTTGAGCCAACGGACACGATCCTCTCCGGTTACGCGAATCCACCCTGTCTGATCCAGCCGCGATATCCCGGCACCCTGGAGCAGAGCGGCGAGCTGTGAGGCGGAGCTGGATGTTGATGCGGTTGCGATTTCGGGTTGTGCCGGTGGGGTCATAGCGGGCGATACAGAAAACTCTCGTACACTTGATTATAGCGGTGGATTGAGAGGGTTATGTTGCAGCGAGTGGTTTACGGCGGAGATGGAAGATCGTTGAGGTGGGTTGCGGGCTTTGCGCTATTGGCGGCTAGTTATGCTGCATATGCAGGACAGACAGCGACCCCGAATGCGGGGCAGGCGCCGGCACAGTCCACGACGCAGGCACCGATGACGAAGGAGCAGGCGAAGGAGCTGTTTCGCTCAGTGGATGAGATTCTCAACTTTGCCAGCAGCGACACCAAACTGCCGATTGAGCACACTGTGAAGCGCAAGCTCATCTCGCGCGACGAGGTCAATCACTACCTCCGAGAGAAGTTCGACGAAGACGAAGGCGCGAAGCGTATGGAGCGCGACGAGATTGTGCTGAAGAAGTTCGGTCTTCTCGATCGCGACTTCCATCTGCGTACCTTTCTCCTTACCCTGCTGACGGAACAGATTGCAGGGTTTTACGACAACAAGACCAAGACCGTGAATCTGCTGGACTGGATTAAGCCCGACGAGCAGAAGCCGGTGCTGGCGCATGAGCTGACGCATGCCTTGCAGGACCAGAAGGTCGGACTCACGAAATGGTCTTCGGTCAGTCTCAACGGACCGTCACACAACGTGCAGGACGACAACCGCCATTTGCAGTTGGATGAGGCCGACACTGCGCGGAGCGCAGTTGCCGAAGGACAGGCGATGGCGGTCTTTGTCGACTACTCGCTGCGGCCCACCGGAAAGACGCTCGCCGATTCGCCGGAGATTGCAGGCAAGTTGAAGGACCAGGTGGCCGATACTTCCGGCTCGCCGGTAATGGCGCGCGCGCCGTTGCTGCTACAGGAGTCGTTGCTGTTTCCTTACAGCGACGGGCTGAACTTCGAGCAGGCGATTCTGGTGAAGGCGGGTAAGCAGGCGGCCTTCGCGGGTGTGCTCGCCAACCCGCCGTCGTCAAGCTTTGAGATTATGCATCCCGAAGCTTACATGGTGCACGCGCCGGTGCCGGTCGTCCGCCTGCCGGACATCCATCCTCTTCTCGATCCTGAGTACACGCCGTACGATATCGGTGTGATGGGCGAGCTTGATGTGCGCATCCTTATCGAACTTTTCGGCGGCCGGGAGATGGCAGTTGCGCTTGCTCCGGCATGGAACGGTGGCGTGTACTATGCGGCACAGCGGAAATCGGCGGTCACGCCTGCGGAGAAGGAATCGACGGCGTCACTTGGGCTGATCTATTACTCGCGTTGGAAGAACCACGATTCGGCCCGCTCCTTCATGCGCACCTACGCCCAGCAGATTCCCAGAAAATACTCTAACGTCGCGGAACGGACAAGCGATGAGGCGGATGAAAAGGAGCGGGTTTTTTCGACCAGCGAGGGGGACGTGTTGATCTCTCTCTCCGGTACTGGCGTGTTCATCGGTGAAGGTTTCGACCTAACGCTCGCTCGCAAGCTGCGGGACACCATCGTCAGCGTGCAGCCCGAAGGTCCGATGAAACAGGCGTCTGCGCCATTGCAGGAACCAACTCTGTCCATGTCGCGAGTTCTCGCTTCCCTCGGCGTTGTCAACGCTGACGTGCTGCGACGATATACTTCTAGAGGGTCAACGTTAGGTCCGGACAGCGTCCACTAAGGGAGCACAAAGTTTGAAGAAGGCAGAGATTGGCATCATCGGAGGCAGTGGTCTGTACGCCATGCCGGGACTTACCAAGGTGCGTGAAGAGCGCGTGACAACCCCGTTCGGCGACCCCTCCGACGCCTTCGTTTTGGGCGAACTTGAGGGCCGCAGCGTAGCCTTTCTTGCGAGACATGGGAAAGGTCATCGGATAGTGCCTAGCGAGTTGAACTTCCGTGCCAACATCTTTGCAATGAAGATGCTGGGTGTCGAGCGCATCCTTTCGGTTTCTGCTGTGGGCTCGCTGAAAGAGGAACACAAGCCGACAGACTTCGTGATTCCCGACCAGTTCATCGACCGCACGTTTGCGCGAGTCGCCACTTTTTTCGGAGAAGGCATCGTGGCTCACGTCAGCTTCGGTGATCCCGTCTGCGCGACGGTGGCCGCCGTCTTCCAGAAGGCTTGTGACGCCGTGGGCGTCGTGGGCAAAACGGGCGGAACCTACGTCTGTATGGAAGGGCCACAATTTTCGACGCGTGCGGAATCGAATCTCTACCGCAGTTGGGGGGCGGACGTCATCGGCATGACCAACGTGCAGGAGGCGAAGCTCGCTCGCGAGGCTGAGATCTGTTATGCCACGATGGCGATGGTCACCGACTACGACTGCTGGCGGGAGGGCCATGACGACGTCACGGTCGACCAGGTTATTGCAGTTCTTCACCAGAATGCCGACAACGCGGCCAAGGTCGTACGCTCTGCCATCGCAGCTATGCCAACCACAAAGGACTGTACCTGCGGCGACGCGCTCAAGTATGCGATCCTGACCGATCGTAAGGCGATTCCTGCTGAGACACGTAAGAAACTTGGGATTCTGTTGGACAAATATTTGTAGCGAAGGTCTCGTTGTAACTCAAGTTATATGTATCTAAAATTGTTACATTTTTTTCTAATCCTCATTGCGTAAGGGAGTTTATGGCAATTCTTGTCGTAGGATCGGTAGCGTTCGATAGCATTGAAACACCGCACGGTAAAGTGGACCACTGCCTCGGGGGTGCGGCGACGCACTTCGCGCTGGCTGCAAGCTATTTCACTCCAGTGCGCGTCATCGCGGTTGTCGGAAAAGATTTCACGGCTGAGCACGAAGCCGTCCTGACGCGGCGGGGCATCGATACGCAGGGCATCGAGCGCTCTAACGGGCTCAGCTTCCATTGGACCGGCTCCTACTCGGGAAACATGGATGAAGCGAAGACGCTGGGTACGGATCTGAACGTCTTTGAGACCTTTGAACCCAAGATTCCAGATGCTTACAAGGACAGTGAATATCTTTTCCTCGCGAACATCGACCCGGTGCTTCAGGCTCGTGTCCGCAGTCAGATGCCCAAGGTGCGAATGGTTTGTGGCGACACGATGAATTACTGGATCGCCGACCACTCCGCAAACCTCGCCAAGGTCTTACGTGAGCTCGATGTGCTGTTGATCAACGATGGCGAAGCGCGCATGCTGGCTGGTGAGCGCAATCTTGTCCTTGCGGCAGAAAAGGTGATTACCATGGGGCCGAAGACGCTCGTAGTGAAGCATGGCGAGTACGGCGCTACGGCATTCTTCAGCCGCCGCTCCTTCGCCAGTGCTGAACTTTCGCGGCCATTCCGTGCACCGGCGCTTCCTCTGGCTGAGGTCGTCGATCCCACCGGCGCGGGCGACTCCTTCGCCGGCGGTTTCTACGGCTACCTTGCGTCGCAGCCTGAGCTGACGCCTGCGGTCTTCCGCAGGGCCATGTTCTATGGCGGCGTGATGGGCTCGTTCGCGGTCGAACGCTTCGGCACGGAGCGATTGCAGAATGTGACGCGCCGGGAGATCGACGAACGATTCAACCTATTCCGGGAGATCTCGCACCTTGAGCACGCGGTCGTCTAAACCGTCCCGAGCCTCCAGAAGGGCGCCATCGGCCATTGCGGCCCGTGCTGCCGTTGCAGGAGCTGTGGCCACAAACCCTGACGAAGTACGGCCAGCGACCCGAGAAGAAACCTTTCCCGTCGCGTTAGCTGCCGTACTGCTCTCATTTATCGCACTGCTCCTCTCTTTTTCCCGCGGCTATCTGCTGCTGTACGGGGACGCCGTCGCACACCTGGGCATCGCCCGACGCATTCTGGATTCGCGCAATCCGGGACTGGTCCAACTGGGCGGCGTCTGGTTGCCGCTGCCTCATCTACTAATGCTGCCTTTCGTGCAGAATCTGGCGTGGTGGCAGAACGGCCTTGCCGGTGCATGGGTCTCGCTGATCTGCTACATCGCCGGCGTTGCGGGGCTTTACCGGCTCGCACGCCATCTGCTGACGCCTCGCTGGGCAATCGCCGCGACGGCCTTCTACGCGCTGAATCCAAATCTGCTCTACCTTGCAACCACGGCAATGACAGAGCCGCTTTTTCTTGCGCTGCTCATCTGGACGACGCTGCTTACTGTGGAGTGCATTGCCGCTATCCATGCTGCTCGTAAGGCTGTCGTTGCGTGGCGCCTGGTGCTTCTAGCAGTCTTTACTCTCGCTGCTGTCTACACTCGCTACGACGGTTGGATCCTGGGCGCAGTCGTCTGGTGCATTGTTACCATTACGCTGGCGCGACATCGTGATGTCTGGCGCGGAGTTGCGACCTCGTTCGTTCTATTCACGCTATTGGTGGTCGCGGGCCCGATCAGTTGGCTGGCGTACAACCAGCATTTCTTCCATGATCCGTTGGACTTTATTCGCGGCCCCTACTCGGCCTCCGCGATTGAAAAGAAGACTGCGGCATCGGGTTCGGAGCACTATCACGGATGGCATAGTCCTTTCTGGGCCTTTGTGTATTACACGCGCACGGCGCAGTTGGACGCAGCGTTCTGGGAGACGGGGTTTCTTGCTATGGTTACCGCCATCGCGGGGCTGATGCTCGCAGTCCGCCGCCGTCTGGCATTGCCGGCGCTCCTTCTCTGGCTGCCGCTGCCGTTCTATATCTATTCCGTGGCGTATAGCTCGGTGCCGATCTTCATCCCGCCGCTTTGGCCGCATTCTTACTACAACTCGCGTTACGGTATGGAGATGCTCCCTGCGCTCGCGGTGTTCGCCTTCCTCGCGGCGCAGTGGTTTGAGAGAAGATGGAGCGAATCGCAGCCGCTTGTGAAGCGGGTGATGCAGCCGATCGCTCTTCTTCTTATCGCGCTCAATACGATCGGCATGATGTACACGCACGCCGCTTGTGCTCAAAGAGGCAATTACCAATTCGACCACTCGCGTTGGCTTCGAGACAGCACTTGGCCGCCAACTGCTTTCCTTTCCTCAAGGGTCGACGATTCTGATGTACAACTCCGACCACGTTGGCGCGCTTGAGGACGCCGGGATTCCTCTGCGCCAAACCGTCAACGAAGGCGATCACGATAGCTTCCATGCCGCGCTGGCTGCGCCCGCCGAGCATGCAGCCTATGTTGTCGCGATCGCCGGTGACCCGGTCGCGGTGGCAGTCGCTGCGCATCCCGAGGGGCTCACGGAGCTGACCATTTTGTGCACCACCGGCCAGCCGTGCGCCCGCATCTACAAGTCCGATCTCTACCAGTCTGATCGATCAACTCCTGAACCACCGAAGTAATAGACGTGCGGCGCTGCACGGAACACTGAGGCACAATAGAAGCATCATGATTCCATTTGTTAAGGCGCATGCCTGCGGCAACGACTTCCTGCTCATCGAAGAGTCGCTGGCGCAGCGCCGTCATGCCGAACTCGCGCGCAAGCTTTGCGCAAGAAACACCAGCGTCGGCGCCGACGGTATCGAGTTCCTCGACCGCAAGTCCAACGGCGAGTTCTTCCTGCGCCTCTTCAACGCGGACGGCAGCGAAGCCGAACTCTCTGGCAATGGCACACGCTGCGTCGCCGCGTGGCTTGCCAGCAGTGAAGGGCGGCAGGACGTCGTGTTGGGTACTCATGGCGGCGCGCGGACGTGCCACGTTGTCGAGGCCGCCGATCCGCTCTATCTCATTGAAAGCGAGATGGGTGTTCCCCGCGTGATGCCGCGCACGATCGAGCTTCCCGGAGTCGGCAATGTGCCTGGAGCCATGGTCAATGTGGGCAATCCGCACTTCGTCCTCTTCGTTGAGGGAGAAGACTTCAGCGCACACGGCCACAGATGGCAACAACTCGGTGCAACGATTAGTACAAGTCCGCTGTTTCCCCACGGCACTAACGTCGAATTTGTACGTATTCTCTCTGCTTCCGAGATTGCCTTCCGCATCTACGAACGGGGTTGCGGCCCTACGACGTCTTCAGGAACCGGTACGTGCGCCTCCTCTGCCGCGGCGATGGCATTGCGCGGCGTGGATCGCGAACTTACCGCAGTTGCTGAAGGCGGACCGCAGCGCACCGTCTGGCCGACCGGCGATGCGGTGATGCGCCTCACCGGACCAGCCGAAATTATCTGCCACGGGGAGGTCTCGGCTCTGTGATGACCTCGCCGGCCTCAATAATAAAACCCCGTGCGTTGCATCCTGGTGCGACGCTTGCGATCCTTTCGCCGGCGAGCACACCGAAGCCCGACCTTGTGCATCGTGGCATCGCTCGTCTGCATTCGCTCGGTTACAAAACTGTTCTTGGCACCCATGCGCTCGATAGCGGGCCGCTCTACTACGCGGGTACGCTCGAAGATCGCCTGCACGATCTACATTCTGCTTTTGCTGATTCGACGATCGACGGGATTGTCTGCACTCGCGGCGGCTGGGGCTCGGCTGAGTTGCTTCCGCACCTTGACGCCGCGCTGATTCGCGCCAACCCCAAGGTTTTCGTTGGCTATAGCGACCACACCTCGCTTCATTGCTGGCTCCACAACGAGGCAAACCTTGTTACCTTCTATGGCCCAATGGCAGCCGCGGACTTCTCGCGGTACGACGGGGTGGACATCGCAAGTTGGCAGCATAACTTTCATGGTGACGGATCGTGGTCGCTCGGTGTTGCGGACGGTCTTCGGGTTTTGCGGTCAGGGCTTGCTCACGGTCGACTCACCGGTGGTTGCATCTCCATTTTTGCCGAGGCGCTCGGCACACCTTACGCTCCCCGCATTGACAGCGACAGTATTCTCTTCCTTGAAGACATCGGCACGAAACCCTATCAGTGGGATCGTATGCTCCTTCATCTCCGGTACTCCGGATTGTTGGAGAGGGTAACCGGCATGGTCTTCGGCGACATGCGCCAATGTATTCCTCCCGACGAGGTCGAACTCCTTGATCGCGCTATTCTTCATGCCCTCCGGGACTTCGATGGGCCGATTGCCATCGGTTTGCGCAGCGGACATGTCGGGGTCTCCAACGTTACTTTGCCGTTGGGAATTCCGGCTACGCTGGACCTTGCGGAAGCAGGGAATCCACGGATACACCTTCTCGAAGCAGCCGTTACGGTTTAGGCTGGAGCTTTTCGATCATGCAAAATCAGAAACACATTCATCTCATCGGGATTTGCGGCACGGCGATGGCTTCTCTTGCGGGCATGCTGCAACTTCAGGGGCATCGCGTCACCGGCTCTGACACGGCCGCTTATCCGCCAATGAGTGATTTGCTTGCCAGCCTTAACATTCCCGTCCACGAGCCCTACGCCGAGAGCAATCTCGATCCGCGTCCCGATCTCGTTGTCGTTGGGAATGCGATTTCGCGGGGCAATGTTGAGCTTGAGCATGTACTCGACACCCACATCCCTTTTTGCTCCATGGCTTCGGTTCTGCACGATGAATTTCTGCCGGGACGCGAGTCGCTCGTCGTCGCGGGCACTCACGGCAAGACCACGACGACCAGTATGCTCGCGTGGATTTACGAGATTGCTTCACGGCAGAATCCCGCTCTTGCGCCATCATTTCTCATCGGTGGCGTTGCGGAAAACTTCGGCACCAGCTTTATGGTGCGGTCCACCAAACCGTTCCTCCTTGAGGGCGACGAGTACGATACCGCGTTCTTTGATAAGGGGCCTAAGTTTCTTCACTACTTTCCCGATGCCCTTATCCTGACCCACGTCGAGTTCGATCACGCGGACATCTATACCGATCTTTCTGCCGTGAAGACCGCCTTCAAACGTCTCGTCAACCTTGTTCCGCGCCGTGGCCGCATCGTCGCTTTTGACGGCAGCGAGAACGTCGGCGAATGCGTTGCCAAGGCGTTTTGCACCGTCGAACGCTACGGCTTTGCTGAAGACTCTTACTGGCGCGTCTCCAACCTGCGCCACGAAGGTTCTCTGACGCACTGGACTCTGACTCGCGGCGGTGCTGCCTTCGCAGAACTCACCGTGCCCATGGCGGGCGAGCACAACGCTTTGAACGCTACTGCGGCTGCTGCTCTTGCCGCCGGACAAGGTGTGCCGACGGAAGCCATCGTCGAGGCGCTCGCTACCTTCAAGAGCGTCAAACGCAGGCTTGAGGTTCGCGCCGTCGTCGATGGGATCACGATCATCGATGATTTTGCGCACCATCCCACGGCCATTCGCGAGACATTGCGCGCATTGCGCGAGACGTACCCGGGCCGCCGCCTCTGGGCCATCCTCGAGCCTCGCTCCAACACACTGCGCCGAAATATCTTTGAGCTCGACCTTGTGGAGAGCCTTTCGCTTGCTGACCAGGTTGTGTTGGCTGCGGTCTTCAAATCAGAGAGCATTCCCGCTGCGGAGCGTCTGCACCCCGAGAAAGTTACTGCGGCGTTGATCAAGCGGGGCACGCCCGCGTCGCTTCTCGCTGATGCCGACGCAATTGTGGAAGCAATCGCGCCGCAGCTCCGAGCGGGAGACATCGTCGCCATCCTGTCCAATGGCGGCTTTGGCAATATCTATCAGAAGCTCCCCTCGGCCATCGCGGCGCGAAGCTCCGCCATGCAAAGCGTCTGAGCCTGCGAGCATCCTCATGTCTGAGGTATGCTCCAAGATGGAATGTTTGCGACCTTCAAGCTGGTTTTTGTTTATCTCACACTCGGTCCGATCGCCGGAATCATCGGCATTCCGTACACGCTGTTAGTTGGAAATATCAGTCTTCTCTACCGCGTCGGCATGTGGATCACGAATGCGGGTGTGCGCGCCGCCGGTATTGAGATTCAGATCAACGGACTTGAGAATATTCCCGCCGGCCGCAGTTGCATCTTCATGTGCAACCACGTTTCGAATCTCGATCCGCCGGTCGTGCTTCCTCTGCTGCCGGGCCGCAGTTCCGTTCTCCTAAAAAAGGAGTTGATGAGCATTCCGATCCTGGGTCGTGCGATGCGGCTTGCGAAATTTGTGCCTGTGACGCGCGGCCACCGACGAGATGCGGCTCAGGCGAGTGTGGAGGCTGCCGCCGATGCGCTGCGCTCCGGCCTGCATATTCTGGTGTATCCGGAGGGAACCCGCTCGCTGGACGGAAGACTTTCGACGTTCAAAAAAGGGCCGTTCTTCCTCGCGCAGGAGGCGCAGGCGCCGATCGTTCCGATTGCTCTGTCCGGCACGCAGACCATGATGCGCAAGGGAAGCTATGCAATTACACCTGGATTGGCGCGAATCCAGATGCTCCCGGCCATTGAGCCATCGAAGTATGAGACTCGCGAAGAACTTCTGCTAGCCGTGAGGAACGCCATCGCAAAGGCGCTGCCACCTGAGATGCAGCCGGCGGCTATTTGACGATGGCGTTGTTGTAGCCATCGGATTGAAGATGCTGACGCATGGCGTCGGCATCTTTTTTGGTGGGAAATGGGCCGATCTGCACGTGGAATAGCTTGTCCTGTGGCTCGCGCCGGATAGCGACGGTGTAGCCCCTGTGCTTCAGGTCGGTGGCCACAACATCTGCGTCCTCCTGATGCGACATTGCGGCAACCTGCACGACGGGAGAGCCCGGTGCGGGCACGGCGGCTGCTACAGGAACCGTGGCAATCGGCTTACTAGCCGGCTTGGCTGCCACTTCGGCAGGCACGTCCGAGCGGGGGCTCACGACGGACTCCTTGACCGGGGCGGGATTGGGCGTCTGCTCACCGTCCTGCGCTAGAGCATTCGATGAATCGAGCGGTACGATCGCGGATTGAGTCGTGCCAGCGGCTGGCTTGTCGGCGGGAGAGACTGTGGATGTCTGATTTGCAGGACTTCCCGGCGCTGGTTTCGCGTTGTTGCTCTCCGATCCGGTACCTACATCGGCAACGCTGGCCACAGGCTGCGCCGACCTTCTGCCCATGGAGTAGCCAAAGCCGAAGAAGACCGCGCAGAGCAGCGCAAGAGCGAAGAAGATGCCAAGGATGGTTGTAGTTCCCAGGGATATCTCGCGGTCGGTTTCGCCGGGTTCGAGAAGATCCTGTAGATCATGGTCGCTGCCGTATCGAGTGTTCACGTTAGACCTTCTTCTCCAAAGCGGCGTCTGGAGTGAATGTCTTATTGAACAGGTTTATGAGCTCCATGGGGAGAGGGAAAACGATGGTGGTATTTTTCTCGACACCTATCTCGGTGAGGGTCTGGAGATAGCGTAGCTGGAGAGTCATGGGCTGTGTCGCCATAAGTTGCGCCGCTTCTACAAGTTTGGCCGCGGCGTTGAATTCACCCTCGGCGTGAATGATCTTGGCGCGGCGCTCGCGCTCCGCTTCAGCCTGCTTGGCCATGGCGCGGAGCATGGATTCGGGCATGTCGACCTGCTTGACCTCAACCGAGACGACCTTGACGCCGAACGGTGCGGTGTGGCCGTCGATGATTGTCTGGATGCGAACGTTCAAGGCTTCGCGATGCGCCAGAAGACCATCGAGGTCGACTTCGCCCAGCACCGAGCGCAGGGTTGTCTGGGCAAACTGCGAGGTCTGGTAGATGTAGTTGGCTACCTCGATGACGGCCTTGGTGGGATCGACGACGCGGAGGGTGATGACGGCGTTTACCTTAAGGGTGACATTGTCGCGGGTTATCACGTCCTGCGGGGGAACCTCCATCGCCTCCTGACGCAGACTGACGCGAACGATCTGGTCGATAGGTCGGAAGACGAGGATAACGCCGGGACCGGCGGCGGCATCCCTCACACGTCCGAGCCGGAAGATAACCCCTCGCTCATACTCCTTGAGGATCTTGATGGAATTGATCAGGTAGAGGACAACGATGACAATGGCGAAGAGGAGCGGGAGAGACATCATGAGAAAGACCTCAGGTGCGCCGGACTGTGGCCACCGCTGCGATTGTAGAGCAGTTGCAGCGATATGACCGTCGCCGACTTAGAAACGCAGAAAAAAGCCGAACCCTGGCTCGTAGGTAGAGGTGTGCTGCTGGATGGTAAGGTAGTTCGTCTCAAAGTCAGGCGCTTTGAAGAATACTTGCCGGTACAGCACACGAACGCCAAAGTGGGGAGAGAATACAGTGGTCTCTGCTCCGATGGAAAAGTAGTAGGCGGCACGCGCCTGTTTTGGGAGGGCCAAACCGCCACCCGGAGTCGGCCGGAAGGCGATGGTGCCGAGGCCCGCGGATGCAAATGGGGTTAGGCCGAAATACTGCTTTCGGGTATGAACGACATAGCCCAGCGTGTACTCGGTTGCGTTTTGCTGTACGCCCGCGTTTGCCTGTGCGCCGAACGGGGTAAAGGTGTCGGTGTATCGGGAATAGCCGTAGTTTCCCTCAAATCCGACAAACGGTTTCGCAATGTAACGGAGGGTCACCACAGCTCCTGCTGTTTGGCCTGGGCTGAGATTGACGTGTGTCGGTACTGTCCCGCTTGGAGAAGTACCTGGATTCGTGGGAACCAGCGCGGTGCCGTTGGACTCCGTGTTAAAGACACCGACTGCGACGATGCCCAGATCGATACGGGAGAGCTGACGGTCGAGTTCCGGGTTCTGAGGAGGTTTGCGCTTTAGCGGTTGATCCCGCAGCGGTTAGCAGCAGGCAAAACAGGACACTCCGGACACAGGACGGGCGAGGCACATTCAACATCAAGACAAAACTCCCTTATCAGTAACTACCGTCCTTTTAGTCTACTCTGGCGCGGACGTTGGCGGGGTTGGAGCGGCACATCAAACGGTATCCTGCACTGGCTCTACGATTAAGACGAGGCCCTCCACGCTGCGCACGGAGACAGCGGACCCGACCGCGAGCGATGCCTGTCCGCGCAGGGAGGCCTGCCAGAGCTCGCCGCGGATCTCGACCTGGCCCGTGGGGTTGAGAGGAGTGCGCACGATGGCGGTTCCGCCGATCATCGCCTGCGGACCCGTGAGGATCTTGCTACGGCGCGCGCGCAGGGCTATCCAGGCGAGACCGAAGGAGATGGCACCAAAGCCAAGGCCAGCACCCACAGCAGTCGCGGTGTGGACCCGCAGTTCGGGGATGGGGCCGTCAACCAGGGTGGCGAGGCCGAAGACCAAACAGATGACGCCGGCCAGCGCGAGCGCCCCATGGCTGCCGAACTTTGCTTCAAGAACCATCATCACGACTGCCGCGAGCAGAAGCACAATCGCCGTGTGGCGGATGGGGAGAAGATTCAGGCCAAAGAGGCTGAGGATCACGAAGAGCGTTCCGAGGGAGCCGGGTACAACGGTGCCGGGGACGTTGAACTCCAGGTAGATGAGAAGACCGCCTACTACCAGCATCAGAACGGCGATATCAGGATTCGTGAGCTTGCTGAGCAGGCGCTCGCGCAGGGACGGGGCGATGGTGAGGATCGTGCGCTCCCTGCAGGTGCAGGGTCTGGGTGGTGCCGTCGAAGCGATGGATCTCGCGACCGTCGAGCGCGTTGAGCAGGGAGGCGTCGTCGGGGGTGACGAGGTCGATCAGCTTCAGCTTGAGGGCCTCCTCGTCGCTGTAGGACTTGGAGTTGCGGATGGCGTCCTCGGCGGCTTCTACGTTGCGGCCACGGCGGGCGGTGTAGGAGCGGAGAAAGGCAGCGGCATCATTTTCGATTTTCACCTTGAGGATGGGATCAATCTGGCCGCCCTCGACGATAGGGTGGGCGGCGCCGGCGTTGGTGCCGGGAGCCATGGCGGCGATATCGGCCGCCTCAAGCAGGAAGAAGCCTGCAGAACCAGCTCTGCTGCCGGTGGGTGAGATAAAGATGGCAACCGGGACAGGGGAGTTCTCGATTGCCTGAACCATGACGCGGGTCGAATCGAGCAGGCCGCCCGGTGTACCCATCGAGACGAGGACCAGCTGGGCGTGCTGGCGAGCGGCTTCTTGAAGGCCGCGCTCGAGATAGTCCGCAGTGATGGGCTGAATGGTGTCGTGAATCGTAAGTTTGACGACGACAGGAGTGGTTGGGGCGGCGTACAGCTTTGCGGACAGCAGCCAGGAGAGCGCGATCAAGAGGAGAGCGGCTTTGAGGGTGTACCTCATGGGAGGCTCTGTCCGCGCGCCTGCAGCGCCTGCCGCATCCCCTGAGCTGCGGTATCTTTGGGCTCCAGTTGGAGCGCTTTGCTGACGTTGGAGGCGGAGGCAGCCATCTCGTTCGCCTGTAGATCAAGGCGTGCGAGGACGAGGTAGGCGGCAACATTGGGATGTAGGTTGAGCGAGGCCTGGGCCTCGGCGCGGGCCTCGGCTGCGCTTCCACTGTGTTCGCGCACCTGCGCAAGACCGGCATGGGCGTCGGCGCTGGAGGCGTCGGCGGCAATGGCGGCCTGGAACTCCTGTTCAGCCTCGGGGATCAGGCCCTCGTTAAGGTAGTCGTGGCCGAGTTGGGTGTACTGTGCGGCCTGCTCGCCAGAGGGAAGCATTGCCATGCGGGCGGCGCGCATCTGATCGAGTTGGAAGGCTGCCTGGCGGAACGAGGCTTCGGAGTAGGTTCGGCGAATGCGCTCGAGGGGATCGAAGTCCGAGGGGGCCACGGCATTTGTGCCTGCTTTTGCAGAAGGCGCGATGTGCCGGCCGGCTCTGATGCCGGCCTTTAATTGCGCTGCCTCTGTGTCGGAGGGATGCAGTTTCAAAGTCAGGTCGACCTCGCGCTGGGCTCCAGCGAAGTCTCCTCGGCGAAGAAAGGCAACGGCGAGGTTGTAATGATAGTCCGGGTCGTTGGGATCGGCTGTCGAGGCGCGTTGAAAAAGGGCGACGGCGTCTTTACCCTGACGGCTGGAGGCGACGGCCTGGTTGTTGACGACCTCGGGAAGAGGAAGTCTGCTGGCGACGAAGGCAAAGGCTGACTCGGCCTCGGCGTATTTTGCGGTGTTGAAGCGCGCGAGGCCTATGTAGAAACTAGCTTCGAGGGCGCGCCGGTCGGTCGGAAGAATTCTGGCAAGAGTTGCCGCGGCCTGATCGTAGTCGCGCTGTGCGAATTGAGCCTTACCCAAGGCGAGGAGCGCGGCTGGATAGTCTGGCGTGTCCTGCACGGCCATCTGCAGGCGCTTGATTCGCTCTGCCGCTGTGGTCGCATCGGTGCCGCGAATATAGTTCTCAAAGGCGCTGAGACGGACGTCACCGGAGGCGACGAGAAAGGTCTGCTCGGCGACGTTGAAGTGAGGATCTATCTGCCGGGCGACCTTCCAGGCGATGGCATTCTCCACGTCGAAGAGGCGAGTGAGTTCGCTGGAGTCGGTGAGCGGCGCGGACAGTCGCAGTTTATTGACCTCGAGGACCTGTGCCTGGACCGTGATGCGGCCGTTTTCGACGGTGTAGCTGCCTACGATCACGAAGTCGGCGTCGAGTGTCTGTGCGATTCGGATAGTGGTCGCGCGCGATGGTCTGAAGTCGACTGGTAGCCCGAGATGATCGAGTGCGTACTGTCGGTCATCGCGTGTGATGGTCAGAAATCCTGCCGAAGTCAGGCGTTGGTTCAGAGTGTCGGGAAAGGAGTCGCCGACCCAAGCCAGATTGGTCTGGCCGGAGCGATTGTCGAAGGGAAGCACAAGTACCACGCGACCGCCAGTCTCTGGCGTCTCACCGGCTGATGGGGATTGTGAGAGTGCGGGAAAAGTACAGAGTAGGAGCAGCAGGGCTGGCCATTGTCTTTGGAGCCGTCGGCGAACTGGAAGGGGCCTTGTCACGATATGAGTATAGAGCGTCAATGCTGGTCCGGCAGTATCAGCGTTGCTTCGACGATGCGAGGGAAGTGAATCACAGCGGCCCATTCTCCCTTGCGATGGGCTTGCCAGACGATGTCGCCGTGCAGCAGAGTTGCGACCTCGGCGGGCGAAAGATCGCGATGGAAGTCGAAATACT
This sequence comes from uncultured Acidobacteriaceae bacterium, assembly GCA_963791735.1. GTDB lineage: Bacteria > Acidobacteriota > Terriglobia > Terriglobales > Acidobacteriaceae > Edaphobacter. The sequence continues at coordinate 407,151 of CAWBTR010000002.1, forward strand.
TCGTGTCAGCAGATTCGTTTTGGCGGCCGAGGTTGATGCGATTCGCTGGCGGCTCCCACTTGGTCGAGAAGATCAGTGCTACGTCGTAGCTTCCTGGATCGGCCGCGGCCTTCTGGATCTGGTCCAACGCGAAGTTCTGAAGAGCTACGGTCTTGACAGGATGGTTAGTGTATCCGAGTTCTGGACGATTGAGTTCGGAGGTTGCAGGCCATGCGGTCAGCACAGTGGCCTGGGGATAGGTCTGGTCGATGAAGTGGACGGCGCGCTGATGGACGACGATCATGTCGCGATAGGTGAGGTTGTCCTCAGGGGCGAAGGCATAGGGCGGATTGATCCAGATCCCGGCGAGGAACGCTGCGGCGCTTAGCGCGGCGATAGGCCACCATTGACGGAGATGACGCCGCCACGTTGCCACGCAGACGAGCAGGATTAATGGATACATCGGCAGCAGATAGCGTGTTAGGAGCGCGCCGCCGAGGACGGAGAAGGCGATCCAGTTGGCGAGGAGGACGACGGCGATCGCCTTGAGCTGCGGCTTCGCGATTCCTAGCGGTGCAGTGGAGGAAACCGGAATGAAGAAGACGGCTATTGCGCAGACCACCGGCACGAACATGTTCATGTGGGTTGTCAGATGGAGCAGGCGATGCCAGAGACAGAGGGCGATGCGGTAGGCGTCGAGGTTCGCGGTTGCGTTGTAGCGAAGGAACTCCGGATTCCCGAAGACGAAGCCGGCTTTGTGATAGTGATACGCGTACCACGCTGCTAGCGGAATGATCGGCGCAAGCAGGGCCAACAGCCAGTTCAGGTGAGGTCGGTGCAGGATTGTTTCGCGCCGACCACGGATAAGCAGCATCGTTTCCCAGAGCGCGAGAGCTGCCGGCGTAACGATGGCCGTCTCTTTCGACAGCGCAGCGAGGGAGAACATAAATGCGGCCAGAAGCTGATTCAAGAGTAATTTTCTGTGGGAGCCATCGTCGGGTCCGTCGCGGTCGAGATAGAAGGCCAGTCCCCAGAGGGTGAAGGCGGCGGCGAAGATGTCGGCGTGGGCGAGTGTGCTTTGCGCAAACCAGACGGGGTAGATCGCGGTGAGGACGACTGTGACTGCGGCGACCGCGGTGGAGGTGAGGTTCCTTGCAAGTTTGAAGACGCCGAGCAGGCCCGCGGCAGCTACCATGCAGACCAGCGTACGGGTACCGCTGACTACGTATCCGGAGAGGTGCCACCACGCCGCGAGGAGGATGGAAGGCAGCGGGGGATGGGCGTTGGTGACCGTCGTCTGGGGGATCAGGGTGCCGAGGCGGAAGAAGTCCCAGGCGGCAGGGATGTAGTAGCCTGCTTCGTCCCAGAAATAGGGAAGGCGAAGAAGACGATAGTGCGAGACGTAGATGGCGACGAAGAAGAGCGGATAAAGCATCCACAGCGGGATGTCGCCGCTTGATTGCCGGACGTCTTTTTCTGCTCTGGTTAGAAGGGCCACGCTTTAGTTGACAGGTCCGCCGGATTTGGGAAGCTGCTCGAGTGTGATGGTGCCAAAGGTCTGCTCGTATTGGGCTAGGTTGTGGCCGAGCACGTTCCAGAGTGCCTTGGCCTGTTGCGGGCTAAGATAGATGCCTTGGAAGTTCTTGACGGTCAGTTCCTCGGCGCTCTGCTGGCTCATAGTGCCAAAGACGAGGAAGAAGTCCCAGACGCTCATGCGGACCTGCACGCTGTTGGCGTAGCCGTCGCGGTAGTCCTCGCTATTGGCGAGCTTGAGGGTGGGCTGGTCATTTCCCTGGTTTGGGGACTGGTTCGGGTTCTGCGGGCTCATCGAATCTCTTTCCGGAATGGGTTTTGCAGCGGATCCACAGGAGTCTGGTGCGGGAGAAGGGACTCGAACCCCCATGGATTGCTCCGCTTGGACCTAAACCAAGTGCGTCTGCCATTTCGCCACTCCCGCAATCTTCACTTCAACAAGGCGATGTTGTCGAGAAGATCCACCTGTCACGACTAGCCTATGGGAAAGGGATGTCGATTGCAACGCCACGGTGTGCTAATTGCTGCCCGAAATTGCGTCCGGCGGCGCAGTAGCCTTGTCCCGGTAATACGTCGGTTTCCATCGCAGTATGTTGGCTGCCGATTTGCACGGCGTCATCCAGAACAGCGTCGTAAGGTAGAAGCGGTTCTTCACGTGCCTATGGACCGATGGCATGATGTAGCGGTCGATCGCATCTTCGCCAACATTCCAGCCGAACCCGTACACCGGCGTGATCACGAAATCCTGAAATCCTGTTTCATTCGTCGTGCGCCCAAGACGGGGGACATAATATGTAGCCCACCCGCTGTTGCCGATCGAAGCCTCGCTCAGCGGCCCGACCTTCCATTGCGCGCTGTACACCGCGGAGTACGCCATCGCCTTCAGCCTGCTCCGCCAGTAGTTGCCATTGTTCTCGAAGACCAGCGCCCGCCCCTTCGGGTCATTCTGCTCAAAGATGCTGCTTACAATAGCGCCCATCATCGGATGCCCGATGTCATGCACGATGAACGGCGTATCGTCCGACCATTGGTACCAGCGGTAGTGCTCGACGCAATAGACATACGTCGCCCAGAAAGGATTGTGAGTAAGGTCGACCCGGGTATCCCAGTCCATCGCGATGTTCCCCGAGTGCTGCACCGTAAGCCACTCGAACGACTGCCCCAGTATGGGCAGCCAGTGCACCTTGCACTCCTTTCCACGAATTCGCCCTGTCTCGCACCCCTCAGTCAGCTCCTCCCGTGCCATCTCCCGATCCACCGGGGGCGCCTTCACTGCCTCGCTGCTCGCGCCCATCGGCGCAGCCGCAGGAGACTCAATTACCAGGGTATCGTTGGCTTCATTTCCCGACTGAAAGCCAGTCACACCCGCGATTGAAACCACGTTTGGTAAAGGAGCATCGGGAAGGGACTCGAACGGCGTTCTCACCTCAGCCAAACCCACCTTGGCCTCAGCGGCTTCATGAGTGCCCGCGAACGACATGCGAGTGCCGGTCAGAATAAGAACGCCGATAATCCTAGGCAGTAAACCAGAACGGAGTCTGCGATAGAAGGGGAGGGTCAACTGGAGCTCCGGGGAGTTGGAAACACAATTGTTTAGCGCCAGGGGAGTAATTGACGAGCGCGTAGCCGAGCGTAACCCGACGAGCGTATTGAGCGCAACGCAAAAACACGTACACCAGTGTTCAGCAAGGCAACCATCTCGTTCAATGCTTGCTCAGGGCTGCGCGAGGAATTATAGTCAAGCGCGATTGAGGGGGTGGGAAATTCGCACCAGCAAGTTGAACCTTGTACTCTGCTTCACTTTGCTCTTGACTGCTTCCGCAGCGGGGCTGGCGCAACAGTCGGAACAAGAATGGCAAGGCGTAGAGGCCCTTAAGCCTGGCACCGCCATCCGAATCAAGCTGGCCAAAGAAAGGATCCTTTGTGCCTTTGACTCAGCCGATCAGGATGGATTGGTCTGCCACAAGAGACAAGCAGGGGTTGATCACTCGATCTCCCTCCCCAGAGGCGAAATCCAGCAGATACGCGCCCGTAACGCAACCGCGTCGGTGGTTGTTGGAGGCGTGATAGGACTCGGTGTCGGTATTGGTATCGGCGCCATCGTCGATTCCAGCATCAAGAACCCGAACACAACGAACAACGCCAAGTTCGAACGCGGTCTAGCCCCCGTCGGCGCTCTTCTCGGTGCTCTCTTTGGCCTCGGCACGGAATTCGTGCCGGGCAAGTTGCTCTACAAAGGTGAGGTTCAACATCCCTGAAACCGGCTCTGCACACGAGCCGTTTCTTAGCGTCCTCGCGGCTTCAGTCCAGACTGACCACTAGCACGGGTCAGACTCTGGTCAGGCTGTCTAGTGCTTGATCAACCACATCACCCAGCTTGCGGCGATGGTGCCGCCGACGAAGAGGACGAAGCAGAAGGCGCCGAAACGGATCATCATGCGGGGTTCGGTGCGTTGCGTGATGCCGAAGACAACTGAGGTGAAGAGAGAGAAGAGGATAACGGCGCCGAAGTGAGAGATCGTCATGAGCGCTTCCTTCCCGTGGCCAGCGAGTGGGCGTCGACGGCGGAGATGATGTTCAGCAGGCCCGCGACGACCATGAACTTGGTTCCGTAGTCAGCGGTTGCCACCTGCACGGTGACCTGGCCGAGGTCGAAGACGCGGGCCAGAACGTACAGCAGGCCGTTACCAAGATCGCCGGCAAAGTTGAGGATGTCGAGCAGGTCTCCCGTGTTGGGCGAGTAGATCTTGCCCTTGAGCGCAAGGCCGATGCTGAACATGGCCACGATCGAGAGCATGAGCAGTCCACCGCGAATCCATTTGCGGAGCATGAGATGCCCTGCGCCGGGGACGAGCCATCCGGCGATTAGAACCATCGTCGGAAAGGAAGAGGATTGGGTGCGTGTCTGTGCGGAGACGTTGGTGTTCATTGGCTATTTTTGATGATAACAGCTAGATGCGGACGAGTTCGTTTTGAATGCGGCCGGTGACTTCGGCTTTCCCTTTGCGCGCGATCATGTCGACTTCGCTGCGGACGCCGAACTCGCCGGGGAAGTAGAGGCCGGGTTCGACGGAGAAGCAGGTGTTGGGCAGGAGGAGTCGCTCGTCGTGGGTTTCGAGGTTGTCGAGATGGGCGCCGTTGCCGTGGAGTTCGATTCCGATGTTGTGGCCGGTGCGGTGCGTGAACCAGTCGCCGAAGCCGGCTTTGCGGATGACGTTGCGGGAGGCGTCGTCGGCCTGCCAGCCAGCGATGGGTTGGTTGGCGGCGAAGGCGTCCTGTACGGCTTTGATGGAGGCGTCGCGGGCGTTGCGGACGGTGGTGAAGATTAACTGCTCGCGTTCGGTGGGTTCGCGGCCGACGACTCCGGTCCAAGTGATGTCGTACCAGACGGCGGTGGGGTCGTTGGCGATCTTGCCCCAGATGTCAATGAGGACGAAGTCGCCGTTGCGGATGGGGCGTGAGCTGGCGGCGGTGGGATCGTAGTGCGAGTCAGCGGAGTTGGGGCCGGCGGAGACGTTGGGGCCGTGTTCCCAGACGAGGTTGGCGCGGGAGAGGCCTTGCTGGAGGTATTGCACCATCGCGTACTCGTCGGTACCGCCGTTGCGGGCTCGGTTGCCCATTTCCTTCCAGGCTGCGTCGAGGATTTCGTCGATGCTCTTTTGTGCGACGTAGTGGGTGGCTAGCTGCGCATCGGTGAGGACGGCTTCGAAGTGGCTGACGAGGTCGGCGGAGGTGACGATCTCCATTCCCATGTCGCGGAGAAGTTCGATGGTGCCCGCGTCAACCATGGAAACGTACATGTTCGCGTTTCGTGGGGAGTACTGCATCGCGATCTTGTTGGCGCCCAACAGTATTCCTTCGAGCCTTTGCTCAAGTTCCTGCCAGGAGGAATACTCCGTCTTCTCGCCGGGCAGTGAGTCGAGCCTGCCGGATTCGATTCGATGCACCAGTTTCTGCGGTACGCCGCCACGCGAGGGGATGAAGTAGTACCAGCGGCGGGTGACGTGGGCGTTGGGGTCGAGGCCGAGGATGCTGTAGGCAAGGGGGTCGCGGTGGTGGTGGTCGTAGAAGAGCCAGCCGTCAACTTTATTTTCTCGGAGGGCCTGCTGGATGGCGGCGAGGTCCAATTTGGTCTTGCTCGTGGTCTCGGTGATGGTGGTCGGCATGGTCCCTCCCCCTCCTGGGTGAAAAGTGCGCAAAGTCTTCAAACCAGAAGACATGAGTCTGGACTTGTTGGTCAAGTCTTCCGGGTTTAAATGCAAAGGCCCGGCGCAGGCCGGGCTTATTTCGCTGATTTGAGGTTATCAGGCGTGTCAAGGATCTGGCTGTGCAAATGAGTTCTGAATATCTATCACTTCTTCAAAGCGGACTGCCAGTTGACTACGACGTTGATGGAGACGCTGTCGTTGGGTTGGCCCTGCGGGACCTGGATAAGGAAGCGACCGTCCTTGCCGACATCGAACTGGTATTTTCCGGGGACCGAGAACAGGGCCCGGGGTGCGTCTGCCTCGAAATTTCTGCCGCCGGTCTTCACCGTGACCGCCATGATCTTGCCGTCGCTGGAGAGGAAGTAAAGTTCGCGGCCGTCGCGGCTCCAGACCGGCCAGTCGCCGCCTCCGGTCGAAATTTGCCATTTGCCGGTGTGTTCGGGGAAGGTCTCCACATAGATCTCGGTGCGTTTCGATTCACCCGAGGGGTAGGCAAGGAAGGCGCCATCCCGAGAAAGTTTGACGTGCTCTCCATTATTGGAGTCGGCAGGGAGGTACGTGAAAGGCTCCCGGTCACCAAACGTCGGCACCGCATCGAGACCAAAGCCCTTCCCGGGGTCGAATACTCCGAAGAGCAGGTAGCGGCCCGACCAGCTATTCAAAATCGTTGTGCGGTTCCACGGGTCTTTGTAGAGCAACTTCTCCTGCGCCGTGCCGCTGACTGCCTTCTGGAAGGTCTCCACTGTAGGGCGCCAGTAGGCGACACTCTTTCCGTCCGGAGACCACACCGGGAATTGGCTTGAGGTGGGCCCGAAGGTGAAGCGCGACACCGTGCCGCGCGCCAGGTCGTGGAGCGAGATGCTAGAGACTCCTAAGTCATCGTTAGTGTCGGTCGCGACCATGGAGCCGTCGGGCGAGATCTCGACCCGCTCGAATTTATTGGGATCGCCGACAATACCACCCGGCTTGCCTGTCCGGTCGAACCAGGTCAGTTGGGTATTTGTGCCCTGGGCCGCACCCGTGGTGTAGACCAGGATGCCGTTTGTAGAAACAGAGAACTGGCTTTGGGCGACCCCTGGACGGTAATCGACCTGCTCCACCAGAGGCACGGCGTCTCCGGTAGTCCGCGCGTGCGCTGCGTCGAACGGCTGGGCCATGAGCGTGTTCTCACGCCCGAAGATCAGATAGCCGTTGTTTGCACTACCAAACAGTCTGCCACCAATCTGCGGAACATACTCCACGTTGGAATGAGCAGCAAGGACCTCACGCCGCGTCACTGTGCCGGGTCTTGCCTCAATGCTGTCCACGTAGACCCGGCTCATGGCGTGATCGACGCTGCGCGCCGTGTAGAGAAAATGACGGCCGTCGGGCAGGAACCACGGGGCGCGATGCACTATTTCGTATCTTGCGGGGTCGGGCTTGGTCAGGGGCGTCGGAGTTCCACCGGTGTCGGGAATGAGGGACAGGCCACCGGCGTAGCGAACAAAGATGATCCAACCTTTCTGACTCCAGGCGCCGCCGACGCCATTAGCATCGCACAGGATCAGTGGGGGCCCTCCTGCCACGGCGATTTTCTCTAGCTTGTCGTCGACGAAAAATGCGAGCCAGTGACTGTCGGGCGACCAGAACCATGTGTCGGCGCTTTCTGTGCCTGGTAGCAAGTGGGTGCCTGGCCCATCCAGGTCGCGCAGCCAGATGCCCGACTTTCCGTTGATCTGCGCGGCAAAGGCCACGCGGCGGCCGTCGGGAGAAACTGCTTGGAGAGCGGAGGCGCCGATTACCATCCGGGTTTTCTCCGGAATCGGCAAAGTCAACCGTAGCACCTGTGGTTGCTGGGTGAAGTGGCTCCACGCAGCGGCGCCGAGCCCTATTGCGGCCAGTAAGGCAGCAGCGGCAATTGCCCAGGGCAGGATAGCGCTGCGTTTGGATGGCGGCGCGGGGCTGGGCGCCGGTTCGAGTAACCGTTCCCAGTCGCCGATATCGCGCAGCCGCCTGGAGGCGTCTTTTTCAAGGCAACCCTCCAGCAGACGTTGGATCTTCGGGGGAGCCTCGGTCAGATTCGGGGTGTCCTTCAGAATTGCCGCCAGGCAATCGGAAATCGTTGCTCCCTGAAAGAGCCGCTCGCCCGTAGTCATCTCGAACAACACAACCCCGAAGGCCCAGATGTCGGAGCGCTTGTCGACATCGTGACCGCGCGCCTGCTCCGGCGACATGTAACCCGCCGTCCCAAGAATCATCCCGGTGGCCGAAACCAACACGGTTGGCGAATCGGAGGTGAGCTTGGCAGGATCGATCGCGGATTTGGCTAGCCCGAAGTCGAGGACTTTAATCGAGCCGTCGGGACGGATCTTGATGTTGGCGGGTTTGAGATCGCGATGGATGATGCCCTTTTCGTGGGCGGCGTCGAGCGCGTTGGCGATTTGCGCCGCCAGGACAAGCGCCTCGTCAAGCGGTATCGGCCCCTTGCTGATGCGCTCAGCGAGCGTCGGGCCTTCGACGATCTCCATCACCAGGTAGTTCGGGCCCACGTCGTAAAGCGTGCAGATGTTGGGATGATTCAGTGCGGCGATGGCGCGAGCTTCGCGCTCGAAACGGTCGGAGAACCGATGGTCCGAAATCTTGATTGCAACATCGCGCCCCAGCCGCGAATCGTGAGCGCGCCACACTTCGCCCATGCCGCCTCTGCCAAGAGGCGAAAAGATGACATAGGGGCCGAGCTTCTGGCCTGATAGTGGCATATTGGAAGCAGCGTTGAGATAAGCAAGTGGGGCGTCTCGCGAGTCGGTGTTTTGCTGTTCGGCGTCGATAAGCTGTTTGAGATGCATCTTCAATTCCAGGTCGTCACCACAGGAAGAATCGATGAATGCAGCACGCCTATCCGCGCTCTTTTCCATGGCGGCATGGAAAAGCGGCTTCAGACGTTGCCAGAGTTCGGGGGTCATATTCGATTCACGTTCACAGTTCCTGGCGCACACGCAGGCCATTGTCCAGTCGCGTTTTTACAGTGCGTGTCGACACACTAAGTTGCCGTGCGATTTCTTCAAACGTCACGCTTGCAAACAAGTGCGGAGCTTCTGGCCTGATAGCGGTACGGTAAGCTCAAGTCAGTGTAGCCGATCGAGAAAATAGACTGAACCTTGATTACATAAACGAGAGTTGAGTGTCTTTCCGAATTCATGAGTGCGTTGCTCGAATTCCTGCTCGTGTTTCCACGCGATGGGATGCCGGAAGGAACAGAAAGGCCGGGATTGCTCCCGGCCTTTCTGTTGTTTGATGGATTTTGGTTAGGCGTTGACTGAGCTTTCGGTGGTCGCGGCTGCAGCGGCGGCCGCGGCTTCGCGTTCTTTTTCGGCCTTCTCTGCTTTGCGGGCTGCGGCGGAGTTCTGGCCGAGTTCGGCTGCGAGTTTTTCGGTGGTGAAGGACTCGATGATGTCGCCGACCTGGATGTCCTTGTAGCCGGCGAGGTCGATACCGCACTCGACGCCCTGACGGACTTCGCTGACATCGTCCTTGAAGCGCTTGAGCGAGGCGATCTTGCCCTTCCAGATTTCGGCGCCTTCGCGGAGGAGGCGTACCTGCTGGTCGCGTTTGATGAGGCCGTCGGTGACGCGGCAGCCGGCGATCTGGCCGACCTTGGTGATCTTGAAGACGTTGAGGACCTCGGCGCGGCCGGCGTAGTTCTCCTTGAAGACAGGCTCGAGGAGACCGTACATCGCCTTGGTGATCTCGTCCTGCAACTCGTAGATGATGGAGTGCAGGCGGATCTCGACGTTTTCGCGTTCGGCAACTTCGGCGGCTTTGCGGTCGGGCCGGACGTTGAAGCCGATGACGACGGCGTTGGAGGCGGAGGCGAGGAGAACGTCGGACTCGGTGATGGCGCCGACGCCGGAGTGCAGGACGCGGACGCGAACCTTCTCGGTGGACATGCGCTGGAGCGAGTCGGCGAGAACCTCGACCGAGCCTTGCACGTCGCCCTTGAGGATGAGGTTGAGGTCCTTCATGCCGGCCTGCTTGATCTGTTCGGCGAGGCCTTCGAGCGAGACGCGGGAGCTCTTGGCGAGTTGCGCTTCGCGCTCCTTCATCTTGCGGTACTGGGCGATGCCCTTGGCCTTGTCGCGGTCGGCCATGACGAGGAAGGTATCGCCCGCATCGGGCATGCCTTCAAGGCCGAGGATTTCGACCGGAGTGGAGGGGCCGGCTTCGGTGATGGAGCGGCCGCGGTCGTCGAACATGGCGCGGATCTTGCCGAAGGTGTTGCCGACGATGTAGCTGTCGCCGGTACGGAGGGTTCCGTTTTGGACGAGGATGCTGGCGACGGCGCCGCGGCCGCGATCGAGCTTGGCTTCGATGACGGTGCCGACGGCGGGACGGTCGGGCTGGGCCTTTTGCTCGTTGACGTCGGCGACGAGGCAGATCATCTCTTCGAGCTTGTCGAGGTTGATGTGCTTCTTCGCGGAGACTTCGACGAACTCGGTGTCGCCGCCCTGGTTGGAGGGTTGCAGGCCGCGCGCGGCGAGCTGCTGGATGACGCGCTGCGGGTGAGCCTCGGGCTTGTCGATCTTGTTGACCGCGACGATGATGGGGACGTTGGCGGCGCGGGCGTGGTCGATGGCCTCGAGGGTCTGGGGCATGACTCCGTCGTCGGCTGCGACGACGATGACGACGATGTCGGTGACCTTGGCTCCGCGGGCACGCATGCGGGTGAAGGCTTCGTGGCCAGGGGTGTCGAGGAAGACGATCTCGCGACCAAAGGCGGGGGAGTCTGGCTTGGTGATTTTGACCTTGTAGGCGCCGATGTGCTGGGTGATGCCTCCGGCTTCGCCGCCTGCGACGTCGGTGGAGCGGATGGCGTCGAGGAGCGAGGTTTTGCCGTGGTCGACGTGGCCCATCACAGTAACGACGGGCGATCGGATGATCTCGACCATTCCTGTGGTGTCTTCGAGGAAGCCTTCGATGGCTTCGTTTTCGAGCTGCTCTTCGACGGAGATGACGGTGGCGTCGGCGCCGAACTGGCGGGCGACGTCCTTGACGAGCTCGCCTTCGAGGGACTGGTTGACGGTGACGAAGACGCCCTTCATCAGGAGGGTGGCGATGAGGTCTTTGCCGCGAACGTCGAGTTTTTCGGCGAGGTCCTTGACGCTGATGCCTTCAGTGACCGTGATGGTCTTGGTGATGGGCAGGGGCTCGCGCGAGATGGGCACGCCGCCGAAACGCGGTGGCGGCTGGAAGCCCTTCATCGGGCCTTCTTTGGTCTTCTCGTAACGCTGTCCGCCACGGCGCTGGCCGGGACGTGCAGCGGGGCGCATGCCGGTCGGTGGGGCTTCGCCGGGACCAGGGAGGCCACCGGGTGCTCCGCCGGGACGTGCTCCGAAGCCGGGGCGTGCGCCGAAGGCTGGACGTGCGCCGCCGGGGGTGAAGCCGGGGCGTCCGGGTGCTCCGCCGGGACCGGATGGGCCGCCGGGGAAGGTGCGGGTGGGGTGCATTGGACGGCGGGCGCCGGGTGCGGTTGACGATGGGGGACGCGAGCCGGGAGCACCGGGGGATTGCGGGCGAGGGCGCTCGAAGATGGGGCGGCCGCGCTGGGGGACTCCTGGGGCGGCGGCTGGAGCAGTGTAGATGGGGCGTGGGCCGGTCTGCGGCATGATGACGCGGCGGATAGGTGGGCCTGTGGGAGCGGCGGATTCCGCCGGTGCTTCTGCCGGCTCGTCTACGGTGGGCGCTTCGACTGGCGGGGGTGGAGCGGCTGCTGCGACCGTGGGTTTGGGCTCAGGTGCTGCTACTGCAGGGGCTGCTGCTGCGACGATTGGCGCTAGGGGAGGTGTCGGCTTGGCCACAGGGGGAGCGGCGGCGACCGGAGACGTAGGCGCTGGGGCGACTGCCGCGGGTGGGCGCGCGATGACAGGGCCGACGGGGGGCTTGCTCGCAATGGCTGGAGCCGGTGGCGGCACGACGATGTTCGCCTGAGGGCGCGGCTGTGGAACGACGCGACGGGGCTGCTGCGCTGGGGCGGCTGTTGGGGCGGATGATGCGGAAGCCGGGGCCGCGACAGGGTGAGCTGCAACGACCTTGGTTGCCGCAGCGGCGGTGACAGACGACGGAGGCGCGACGACGGCGGTCGGGCGTGGCGGCGCGGCCTTGGCTGCGGCCTCGGCCTGTTTGCGCTCGAGGATGGCCTTCAGGGCGTCGCCCGGCTTGGAGACCTTGGAGAGGTCGAACTTCGGCTTGGTTTCGACCGGCTGCCTGGTCGCAGTGCTGCTCTTGCCGCCGTTCTTGAAGTACTCCCGGACCCTTTCGGCCTGGTCGGCTTCGATAGAACTGGAGTGGGTCTTTCCGGTCACGCCAATCGCTTCGAGCGCGTCCAGAATTGGCCTGCTCTTTACTTCCAGTTCTCGTGCCAGATCGTTGATTCGAACTTTGCTCATCCGTCCCTTTTCGTTTTGCGGCCCTGCGCGCTTAGCTGTTCATATCAGCCTCATGGAGGGTTGAATCTCTATTGTAAGTGTTACCCCTGAAATCGCAGACATCGCAATCCAGGGAACGCTGTGTTATGTGGCTGAAGCGGCTAGCCACGGTCGTTTCCGTCGTCGATACCTTCATCGGAGGTCTCCTGGCTGTCGTTCACCAAGGTGTCTACGGTGTCGTTATCGAGTTCAATTCGTTCTTCGCGTGCATCGGCCTCGCTGAAGGCGTCGATGCCTGAGGTTGCGTCTTCGCGTTCGGCGATGTCTTCCGTGGAGATGTCGTTGACTTCCTTGGCGGTGCCGATGCCAGCCTCTTCGGCCAGAATGGCTTCGGGTGTTTTCTCCATGGAGCTCTCCTCCGGTTTTGCGGCTACGGCCGGGACGGTGGGCTCTGGACGCTCTTCGCCTTCTTCGTATTGGCCGAAGTAGTGGCGGACGGCGACGGAGATCTTTTCGACCGTCTTTTCGCCGATACCGGGGACCTCTTCGAGCTGCTCGGGGGTCATGTCGGCGAGGGCTTCGACCGTGGTGATGCCGGCTGCGATGAGTTTTTCGAGGACGGCGTCGCCGAGCTCGGTGACCTGTTCGATCGGCGTGGTGGGGCCGCCGGACATGGCCTGCATCTGCTGCTCGACCTCCTGGCGCTTCTCCTCTTCGCTCTTGATGTCGATCTTCCACTGGAGGAGCTTGGCGGCGAGGCGGACGTTCTGTCCCTTCTTGCCGATGGCGAGCGAGAGCTGGGTGTCGTCGACGATGACCTCGATCTGCTTGTCGGCGAGGTCGGTGATGGAGACGCGGCTGACCTTGGCGGGTTGCAATGCCTTTTCTGCGAAGGTGGTGATCTCTTCGGAGAACTCGATGATGTCGATCTTTTCGCCGCGCAGCTCGCGAATGATGGACTGGACGCGCATGCCCTTCATGCCGACGCAGGCGCCGACGGGGTCGACGTCCTTGTCGCGGGACATGACGGCGATCTTGGTGCGCTCGCCGGCCTCGCGGGCGATGGCCTTGATGGTGACGGTTCCGTCGTAGATCTCGGGGACCTCGGACTGAAAGAGGTTTTGTACGAGGCCTGGCGCTGCGCGAGAGACGATGACCTGCGGACCCTTGGCGGCGCGGTCGACGCGGAGGAGGACGACGCGAACGCGCTCGCCGACGGCGAACTGCTCGAGGCGGGACTGCTCGCGCTTGGGCATGCGGGCTTCGGCTTTGCCGAGGTCGAAGATGACGTCCATGGGTTCGAGGCGCTTGACGGTGGCGTTGAGAACCTCGCCGGCGCGGTGGTTGTACTCGTTGAAGACGGTGTCGCGCTCGGCTTCGCGGACCTTCTGGAAGATGACCTGCTTGGCCATCTGGGCGGCGATGCGGCCGAGGGGGCTGGTGTCCTTGTAGAAGCGGAGTTCGCCGCCGACTTCGACTTCGGGGGCGAGCTCGCGGGCCTGCTCGAGGGTCATCTGGTTGATGTCGTCTTCGACCTGGTCGGGGCTCTCGACGACGGTCTTGAAGACATAGGCGCGGATCTCGCCGGTCTCGCGGTCCATCTCGGCGCGCATGTTTTCCTGGGTCTTGTAGTACTTGCGCGTAGCAAGGGCAATGGCGTCTTCAACGGCGCCCACTACAACGGCCGGCTCGATTCCTTTATCGCGGCTTAACGTCTCGATTGATTGATACAGAACACTTGCCATTGTTCACTCGTCCTTCTGTGTTTCCCCGGAGCGTGGTCCGGGTTTGATTCTGGTTATCCATCATTTCTGATGCTGTCGCCTTATGTTGCAAAATCTCTGTTGTTTATCTTTGCTAAATCTCCGCGACCAGATTGGCCTTTTCGACATTCGCCAGGGCGATGTCGACGGGCGATTCGGTCACGGCCTTCTTTGCCTTGCCCTTCTGCTTGACGGCAGATAGGTCAATCGTCAGGACTCCGTCTGTGAATTTGGTGAGACGGCCTTGCCACTGCCTGTTCTTGTTGACCGGAGTGAAGGTCTGGAGTTTGACCAGACTGCCTTGAAACCGGGTGTAGTCTTCGGGCCGGTGGAGCTTGCGTTCCAATCCTGGAGAGGAGACCTCGAGGGTGTACTCCGCCCCTGGAATGAGGTCTTCTACGTCGAGTACCGTGCCAAAATCCTGCGCAAACGTCGCGCAATCTTCGTGGGTTACGCCGGAGAGCATCTCGACGGGCACGCCCTTCGGTAGTTCGGATGTTCCGGCTGCGGCTTGCTCAGCCAGTTTTGCTCGTTCTGCTGCGTTCTTCTCGATGAAGACCCGCAGCGTGCGAAACTTGGCACCGCCCTGAAATTCGAGATCAACCAGCTCCAAGTTGTGTGAGGCGGCGACGCGTTGCGCGGTTGCTCGAATTTCGTCTATCTGGACTGCCATAAACTGTACTTCCGGTTCATCTTGCTGTCATAAACAGGACGTTTTTTAGAGCAAATAAAAAGTGGGCTTTGGCCCACTCATCTCTTCCGCCAAATCACCGGTGCGCTCACGGCATACTCTTACGACGGAACAAAATCGTCTGCAATCCTGATGATACATCGATTTTGGGGGGAGTTCAATGGGGGTGGGACGTGGATCAAGTTCCGACGCCGGCCGAATTGTCGGAATCGTCAAGTAGAGAACTAAATCAGTTGATTGGCTCACGCTGGGAACAATCCTTCCCCTGTTGCCGTAAACGGAAGAAACAAGGGGGAGAATGATGGCAGCTTTGCGGCAAGATCTGGCCTATAGCTTCCGGAGGCTTTCCCGAGCTCCCGGCCTGATGTTCACTGTCATCGTCTCCATCGCTCTTGGCATCGCGGCCAACGCCACGATCTTTTCCATGATCAGCCGCTTCGTGTTACGTCCCGCACCCGTGGGCGACCCGAGCACCCTGATGGCGCTCCATACTACCCACGACGGAGAGCGATGCTGCAACAGCTTCTCCTGGCCTTTGTACAACGACGTTCGAGACCAATCCCGCTCGTTTTCTGGCATTGCCGCCTACTACGAACTGCTTCCCGCCTCTATCGGCGGCTATGGCGAACCGGAGCGAGTCTGGGGCCAGTCAGCCACAGCAAACTTCTTCGATGTCGCGCAGCTGCGCATGAGTCTCGGCCGCGGTTTTCTGGCCGACGAAGAACATGCGCCGGTGATCGTCCTGAGCTATCGCCTCTGGCAGCATCGCTTCGCGTCGGATCCGTCGATCCTCGGCAAGCCCGTCACGCTCTCCGGTCATCCGTTCACCGTAGTCGGCGTCGCGCCACGCGGCTTTCGCGGCCTCGACATCGTCCTCGATCCTCAATTCTGGGTTCCCCTCGGCAACGTAGAGCAGCTCGCCTCCAGCGTTCCTTCCCGAACCGCACGCGGCTACCACTGGCTCGCTGTAGTAGGTCGTCTCGCCCCCGGGACCACTAGCTCGCAAGCCTCCGCAGAACTCGCCACTATCGCGCAACGTCTCGCCAAAACCTACCCCGACACCGACAAAGGCAACGGCTTTCTCTTCGATCAAGCAGGCTCACTTCCCCCAGGTCGAGATCATAAGGCTATCCTCCTCTTCTTCGCTTCACTCTTGGTCGTCGTCCTTCTCGTCCTCGGCATAGCCTGCGCCAACGTCGCGAATCTCCTCCTCGCCCAGGCTGCCACCCGCCAGCGCGAAATGGCTGTTCGCATCGCACTTGGAGCGACACGCGTCCAACTCCTCCGACAGATGCTGGTGGAGAGTGTTCTGCTCGCTCTGGGCGGAGGTCTTCTCGGCACCCTGCTCTCCCTTTGGGCAACATCTGCGCTGTCGGCCTTCCACATTCCGGCACCAGTCCCGCTCGACGTCAGCGTCAGTGTCGATTGGCGAGTCCTTCTTTACACTTTTGTTCTCAGTGTTGGCACCGGCCTGCTCTTCGGCGTCGTTCCCGCATGGATTGCCTCGCGCCCAATCCTGACCAGTGCGCTCAAAGGCGAGGACGCTCTCGTCCGCCCGGGCCGCCCGATCTCCCTGCGCAACGTACTCGTTGTCTCACAGATCGCCATGTCGCTCGTCCTGCTCTGCGCCACGGGCCTCTTTCTCCGCAGCCTTGAAGGCGCCTCCGGCATCGACATCGGCTTCCGCTCCCGCGACATTTTGATGATGTCCGTCGATCCTCGCATCCACGGTTACACCCCCGAGCGCACGACCCAGTTCCTCACCCAACTGCGTGAGCTCATCGCCACTCTTCCCGGCGTCGTCTCGGTCGCCGCAACAGATAGCGTCCCGCTCTCCGGAGGTCATCGCAGCGATGGCTTCCGAGCTGAAGGTCAGCCGACCTCCGGCCCCTATCCCATCGTCGAGCTCTACATGGCGACCCCCGGCTACTTCGAAACCATGGGCGTCCCCCGTCTCGCCGGTCGCGACTTCGCCAACGAAGCCCCCGACGCTCCTAAAGTCGCCATCGTCAACCAGGCCTTCGCGGAACACTTCTTCGGCACAGCCAATCCCATCGGCCGGCAGGTCAACGGCGCCGGCGTGAACTACCAGATCATCGGCGTCGTCAAGAACATTAAGTCGCGCACCATCGGCGAGGACACGCGATACGTTCTCTTCCGCTCTCTCGCACAAAGCACCGGCAGCGATCCTTCTTTTCTTGGCTACCAGCTCATCGTCCACACCGCCGGCGACTCGACAGCAATCGCCAACGCCGTCCGGCAGCAAATACACGATCTCGACGCAACCATGGCGATCTACGACACCGAAACGATGCAGGAGCATCTTCGCAAGGCGCTCTTCCTCCCTCGTCTGGCAGGCACGCTCTTCGGTGTCTTTGGCTGCATCGGCCTCACCCTCGCTGCCGTCGGACTCTACGGCGTCATGAGCTATTCCGTCAGCCGCCGCACTCGGGAGATCGGAATCCGCATAGCGTTAGGCGCGCAACTGGACGCCATTCGCCATCTCGTCGTCCGCCAGGGCATGCTGCTGACAGGAATCGCCATAACACTTGGCCTGCCCGCTGCCTGGGTGGCTGCGAGATTCTCCAGCAGCTTTCTGTACGGGGTACACCCGCACGACACCGTGACCTTCGCCGGGGTTCCCTTGTTCCTCGCGTTGATCGCGTTATTGGCATGTTGGGTGCCAGCGCGGCGCGCTGCGAAGGTGGATATCCAAAGTGCTCTGCGTTATGAGTAGCAACCTGATGGCGCTTTAGGACGGTTTTCCGACGCTTCCTGGGGGACGGTGTCGGCAGAATCGCTCAAATCTGACCTGCGGCCGTTCGTTTCCCTGTGGTGATTGAGCACGGCAGAAGCAATTCCGTGTGTGTGAAACTTTGCGGAAATTTGGTCATCGAAGTTGCTATGGGTTGTTCGCGACTCTACAATCAATCAAATCCTGCGGAATTTGGGCTGCTGCCTTTTATCCCATCCCTTTTAACCATTACAACTGGAACTATAAAAATTATGATTAGCTCCCCCGTACCCGAAGCCCTTACTTTTGATGATGTTCTCCTTGTTCCTGCTTATAGCGAAGTTGTGCCGACGCAGGTGAGCACGCAGACGCAGTTGACGCGCAATATCACGCTGAGTACTCCGCTGATGTCGGCCGCGATGGATACGGTGACCGAGGCGCGGCTGGCGATTGCGATGGCGCAGCAGGGTGGGCTGGGTGTGGTGCATCGGAATCTGACGATCGAGCAGCAGGCGGGCGAGATCGATAAGGTGAAGCGGTCGGAGAGCGGGATGATTGTGGACCCGGTGACGATTACGCCGGAGCAGACGATCGCCGATGCGCTGGAGGTGATGCGGCGGTACAAGATCTCGGGCGTGCCGGTGACGAAGAACAAGAAGCTGGTGGGGATTTTGACGAATCGCGACCTGCGGTTTGTTTCGCGGACGGACCTGACGATCGATTCGGTGATGACGAAGACGAACCTGATTACGGTGCCGGTGGGGACGACGCTGGAGCAGGCGGAACAGATTCTGCATCAGCATCGCGTCGAGAAGCTGCTGGTGGTGAATGACGAGTATGAGCTGAAGGGCTTGATTACGGTCAAGGATATTCAGAAGAAGTTGAAGTATCCGAACGCTTCGAAGGATTCGCAGGGGCGGTTGCGGGTGGCGGGGGCGATTGGGGCTACGGGAGATTTTCTGGAGCGGGCTGCGGCGCTGGTGGCGGCGCGGGTGGATGCGCTGGCGATCGATTCTGCGCATGGGCACTCGTCGCGGGTGCTGGAGGCGGTCGCTCAGGTGAAGAAGCGGTTTCCGGAGATTGATTTGATGGCGGGAAATATCGCCACGTATGAGGGGGCGATTGCGCTGATCGATGCGGGTGCGGATGCGATCAAGGTGGGGATTGGGCCGGGTTCGATTTGCACGACGCGCATGGTGACCGGTGCGGGGATGCCGCAGATTACGGCGATCTCAGAGGCTTATCGCGCGGGTAAGGAGCGAAGGATTCCGGTGATTGCGGATGGCGGGATTAAGTACTCGGGCGATGTGACGAAGGCGATTGCGGCGGGCGCGAGCGTGGTGATGATGGGATCGCTGTTTGCCGGGGTGGATGAGAGTCCGGGTGAGACGATTCTGTATCAGGGGCGCAGCTTCAAGGCTTATCGCGGGATGGGTTCGTTGTCGGCGATGGCGCAGGGGTCGGGTGAGCGGTACTTTCAGGGGAAGAGCGATCTGGAGGACGCGAGCACGGAGCGGCCTTCGCTGACCGCGCGGGAGAATGGGGGCACGAACCGGCTGGCGAAGTTTGTGCCGGAGGGGATCGAGGGCCGGGTGCCGCATCGTGGGCCGCTGGAGGGGATGGTTTATCAGCTGGTGGGTGGATTGCGGTCGGGGATGGGCTATCTGGGGTGCGCGTCGATTGCGGAGCTGCAGGCGAATGCGCGGTTCATCCGGATTTCGAATGCGGGATTACGCGAGAGCCATGTGCATGACGTGATCATCACGCGTGAGGCTCCGAACTATCACGTGGAGTAGTGGGCTCGCTGGAATCAGGCGAGTTTGAAGCGCTCGGCGGCTCGGGCTTTTAGCTTGGCTTTCTCTTCTTCGCGGTTCTTTGGCGGCGCGGTGGTTTCGAGCGAGCGGAGAAGACGGTCGCATACGGCAGCGACCTCATCGATGGCCAGGTTGAAGGAAGCTTCGTTTGCCTTGGAGGGCTTGTTGAAGCCGCTGATCTTCCGGACGAACTGCAGCGAGGCGTCGCGAATCTCCAGTTCGGTTACGGGCGGATCGAAGTTGAAGAGGTTCTTGATGTTTCGGCACATGCTGAAATTATAGGCACTCGGGGCTGATCCGAGCGAAGCGAAAAGCAGATCCTCCGCGTTCGGCGAGGATGACAACTAAAAAACGAAGGATGACAACTACAAAGCACAAGTTTTTGGGATGAGGGTTAAATAGCTTTCAAGATTTATCGAGGACCATTGCGTCGAAGCGATGGCGGGTGAAGAAGCCTGAGTCCTGATAGAGCTTGACGGCCTGATGGTTAGCCTCGGTTACCGTCAGCGTAATTGCGGCAAAGCCAGAGCGGGTGAGGTGGTGGATGCAGTGCTCGAGAAGCGCGAGGCCAAGGTGTTGCCCGCGATGGGCGGTTGCGATGCAGAGTTGTGTGATGTGGGCGACGTCGCTGGCTACGCGGGAGCATAACAACATTCCGATCAAGGCTCCGTTGCGCTTGTCGCGGAGGACCCAGGAGGCGTCGGGATCGAAGACGCCGCAGCCGGGGAAGCGAACGATGTTATGCAGGAAACGGAGAGAGCCGTGCAGGGAGCAGTACTGATCGTTGATGCGAGCGTCGATGTGCCCGAGGTAGGACTCGTGGATCAATTCGGCGGCGGCCTGGTAGTGGTCCGGTGACCAGCTTACAAGTTCGACGGATGGCGGGAGGCTGGATGTGCGGGCACTTTCTTGTGAATCTGCGGTTGGGTTGTGTGGCGCTGGGAGGTCGTACTCCATGAACAAGCGGGGATACATGGCGAAGCCAGCGGCCAGAAACGTCTCGTCGATGGAACCGGCATCGTAGAGCAGAAGCTGCGATTCGACCCGCTGGATGCCGGGCGAATGTTTCAGGAGCTGGAGCAGATGGTGAAGAAGCGCCTGCGTGATTTGAAGCATCTGAGCAGGGTCGTTCGCGATGGCGAAGGCGTCGCCCACAACAGCTTTCTGGCCTTCATAGACACAGAAGGTGAAGCCGCAGATACGTCCGCGCTCGAGCGCGACAAAGCCGGGCAGAATGCGTGAGTCGAGGTACTGGAGGAGAAGTTCGGTGGAACTCTGGTAGTTCCAGCGCAGGCGCTGCTGCCAGAGGCGTGACTCGGTTTCGAGCAGCGGCCGCAACTGTCGCGCGGAAAAATGGCGAAGGTCCAGTATCTCGAGTTGGGTCGCGACTGTCATACCCTCTGGAAGTGTTCGTTTGAGCTTATAGGAATTTGAGGGGTATGCGTAAGTGAGGATGCGGGGGAGTATCGGGTCGCTCAAGATCGCTCAGGGCTTTGCGTAGACCCGGTAGACTTCAAGACCTTGTGATTCGTAGAGGAAGAGAGGCTCGTACACGCGTCCGGCGAGCCAGTGGTCGAGGTCGGCGGTGTCGTTTGCGCGGATCACGAGGATGTGCTCCGCGTCGGGGACCCCGTTGGTTTCGTAGTGAATCATCGGCTGGTCGCGGTAGAAGGCGAGGCCATAGTCCATGTCGCGCTTGATGGCGGAGCCGGAACTGCCGGGGAGCTGGTCGGTGGCGACGAGCTTGACATTGGGCGCGTCGCGCTGGATCTCGCGGGCAAGGGGGCGGGCGGAGTAGTTCACATCAAGCTCTTTGCCGTAGAAGCCGAGGAGGAAGACGAGTACCGCAAGAACGGGGATCAGGGTCGCGTTGCATACCTGTGAGATGCCCCAGCGGCGAACGATGAGGAAGACGATGGCTCCGAAGACAAGCGCGGCAGCGGCGGCGATTAGCAACCATTGCACAGAGGGCACGAGGGTTTCGTAGAGCATGTGTTGGGGGGCGAGGACAAGAACAAAGACCATGAGAGCGCAGATCGCGGCGTGAGACCAGAGCAGCCATTTTGGCAGTCCCTCGCGACGAATGCGGTTGAGGTAGTCGGCTGTGAGGATGGTGAGGGGAGGGATGGAAGGCAGGATATAGCCGGGCAGCTTCGATCCGGAGAAGGAGAAGAAGACGATTGGAAAGAGGGTCCAGAGGACGAGGAACTCGGGGAAGGCGTCGCCGGCACGGGTGTGTCCCAGGTAGCGGCGTGGATTGTGACGGACCTTCCACTCGGCGATGGAGACTTCGATCGAGTCGACGAGGGCGCGGATGGCGATGACCGTCCAGGGCATGAGGCCGACGAGCAGAACGGCAATGTAGAAGAAAAAGGGCTGGTGGTGCTGGTAGCGGTTGGTGGCGAAGCGCTCCAGATTGTGCTCGAGGAAGAAGAGGCGGTAGAACGTCGGATTGCGTTTCTGTACGGCGATGTACCAGGGCAGCACCATGATGAGGTACAACGTGACGCCGGGCCACCAGATGGTGCGACGGAGGAGTGACCACTCGCGACGAAGGCCAGCGAAGAGAAGGATGATGCACAGCGCGAGGAAGGGGGCTATGGGACCTTTGGCGAGGGTTGCAGCGGCGCCGAAGAAGTAGAGATCGAAGAGCCAGAATTTCTTGCCGGTCTCGTACCAGGCGTACCAGCCGAGCATTCCAATGCAGAAGGGTGCTGCGAGCTGCATGTCGGTGGAGGCTCCACGGGCGAAGCTGACGATGGCGACGCACGAGGCGGTGATGAGAGCGGCGTCGAGATGGCCTCCAGGGCGGAATCGCCGCATGTGCAGGAAGACGAGGACGACGAGGGCGAGGGTGGCGGAGGAGGAGGGAAGACGGGCGGACCAGTCGGAGACGCCGAACTCCTTGAAGAAGCTCATGGCGCGCCAGTAGTAAAGAGCGGGTTTTTCGAGCCAGGGTTTGCCGTAAAGGATTGGGGTGACGGTTCCTGCTGCGATGCAGTGAAAGGAGTTGCGAATGTCCTGGATGCTAAGGCTGCGCGGGACCATTTTGGCGTCGACGGCGTGGCAGCCTTCCGAGTGGGCGGTGAGCATCTCACGGGCGATCTGTGCGTATCTTGGCTCGTCCGCGCCTACCAGGCCAAGCTGGTCGCCGCCGAAGATGGGGATTAGGCCGTACAGCAACAGGAAGGAGGTTACGGCGAAGAGGATGGCAAACTCCCGGACCGTGACCGAAGTTGGCAGCCTCTGGCGAAACCAGATGAGTGCTGCGTGATCTTTCCCTGCGCCGGAAGCGGCGGGTTGTTGAATATCGTTCATTTAGCTATGCGGGGCGTGACAAGGCTAACAGAGTCCTGTCCGGAGCTGGGTGAGGATGCGCTCGGTGGCGACATCGAGAGGGCCATCGAGGGTGCAGCCACTGGCGTTTCGATGACCGCCACCGCCGAAGTGCTCGGCGATCTGGGCGACATCAATCTTGCCGTTGCTGCGGATGCTGAGGCGGAACTGGCTGGGATCGGAGACTTCGCGTAGAAAGACCGCTGCTTCGACACCTGCGATGCTGATGAGGTAGTTGACGACTCCTTCGCAGTCCTCGGCTGCGGCACCGATGCGATCCATATCCTCGCTGGTGACCCAGGTCCAGGCGAGGTTGCCGTCGCACTGGAGATTGGAGAGAGCTATGCCCAGCAGACGGATTTTGCTTGCGGGGTTGGAGAGGTAGATGTCGCGGGCTATCTGGCTGGGGTTGGCCCCGCGGGCGGCGAGATGGTGGACCAAGGCGAAGGTGTCGGCGGTTGTACTGGAGTAGGTGAAGGTACCGGTGTCGGAGAGGATCGCGGCGTAGAGGCAGGTGGCCATGGATGGTGTGATATCGAGGTTGGCTGCGACGGCGATGCGGTAGATCATGGCGGCGACCGCGCAGGCGTGTTCGTCGATCCAGTTGACGGAGGCGAAGGGGCGGCCGCTGGCGTGGTGGTCGATGTTGATGAGGGTGCGGCCCTCGAGGCCAAGGAGTCCGGTGCGGGCGATGCCGTCGCATTCGAGCAGAATTGCGGGGGTGTTTCGGTCGGGGTCAATGTCGTTTGCGGAGGCGGCGTGGTGGATGCGGTGCAGGTTGGGAAGTGCGCGATAGGTGCTCGGGATTGAGTCTGCGAGGACAATATCTACGTGACAGCCAAGCTGGTCGAGTACCTCGGCGAGGGCGAGGACGGAGCCTATAGCGTCGCCGTCGGGACGCGCGTGCGAGGTGAGGAGGAAGCGGGGGTGGGCGCGGAAGATTGCCAGGAGCGCGGCGATCTGACCCTCGTGCGATTGGGCTCCCTGGGATTGGAGTTCGTAGAGTTCTGTCTCGGGAGTCATGACTTAGTTGTCACCGGCTGGGCAGGTTCGGCAGCGGTGCGCTTCTGGTCGCGTTTGCGGGTGCGGTCGAGGAGCTCTTCCATGCGGTTGGTCATCTTCTCGGAACGGTCGATGGCGAAGGTGAGTTCGGGGACGTGACGAACGCCCATCCGGTCGCGGAGCTGGGAGCGGATGTAGGCGCGGGCGGTCTTCAGGCCCTCGAGCGTGGAGGCCTCTTCCTCTTCGTTGCCGTGGACGGCGACGAAGATGCGGGCTGATTTACCACCGGGCGCGAGGACAACATCCGTGACGTAACTTGGCGCGATGCGCGGATCCGAGAGTTCGCCTTCGAGCATGGCTCCGATCTCTTCAGAGAAGGTATTGGCGACTCGGTTGCGGTGATAGGTTCTGGCTCTTTGCTCGGGCATAAAGTTTGGACTAGGGCGAACGGTTGAGGATATCAAAGTTGAAGCGTTCCGCCTAACGGGAACGGCGGATTTTAGCGGAAAAATCTTTCGGTTGGGTTGAAATTTGATGATTTTTTTGTTATTCGGGCAAGATTTCTGCGTAAGAATCAAGGACTTCCGCACTCAATTGGGCAGCAAGGCGATGGACGGCCTGGTCGATCTGGTGGAGTTGGCCGGTGAGATAGCTGGTGGAGGAAGAGATGGCAGTGATGCCCAGGGTGGCGCGGTTCCAGACGATGCCGTCGTCGAGTTCGGCGACGGAGAGGTTGAAGCCGTGGCGGAGCTTGTCTTTCATGGAGCGGAGGACCTGGCGGCGGTCTTTCAAGGACTGAGCGTGAGGGATCTCCAGTTCGATGATGAGTTTAGCTATGGGCATTTTTTTGGAGGGCCTACCCCTCCCCCCGGAGGGTATTTTGGGGGTAAGCTGCTTATTTTGTTTGACTTGGCGACGGGCAGTGGCTGTAAAATATTGCAATGAAAGGGCTTACTTGCAAAATATTGCAGAGCAATGACTTGTGGGGCACGATGACCAGGTTGTGGCGGCCAACTCAAAATATAACGGTGTTTCGGGGATCGTGTTTTGTCAAGGGGGACTGTTTTCTTTTCCCTCTACTTAGCGGATCAAATTCTTAGCGGACCAAGGGCAGGTAGATTGCCAATCCGATACCGATCGCGGCCAGGATAAGGCCGAGGATAACGGCGTCGCGGGAGACTCGGCCGGGTTGCCAGGTTCCGGCGCTGAGTTGGTGAATTAGTTGGATGTGGCGGAGGATAGCGACGAGGTTGACGATGACGCCGAGGACGACGAGAGCGACTCCCGACCAGAGGGAAGCGCCGGTGGTGTGGGTGTTGGCGGAGAGATGGGATTCGATGCCGCTGAGCTGGCGCAGGAAGAGACCGAAGCGGCTGACGGCGAAACCGATGCCCATGAGAGCGAGGCCGGTGCGGATCCAGGCGAGGAACGTTCGTTCGGCGGCGAAGTAGACCCGAGGGTCTTGCTCTGCTGGCTTTTCCGTTGAGTTCATGGAGGGATTGTAAGGCTAAAGCGTCTTGTCGATGGTGAGTGCGCTTCGAGCGAATGGTGGGTGAATCGGGCAACCGCAGATCCTTCGACTTCGCTGATGACACGGTCTTTGATGGCGCGGTTTTTGGAAGAGGAAACGTAATCGAAGGAGGAGGCCCGAAGGTTTTACGTCTCACCCTTTGCGGTGAGACTGCAAAGGATGGGACACCCGAGCATTGAGTCACTTCAACGTTAAAAACTCTCGGGGTTATCGCGTGAGCTTGCGGACGACCCAGGTGGTCATGCAGCGCTGGTTCTGGACGATGGTGGTTTTGATGGGGTCGACCAGCTGACCGTTTAATTTTGTGGTGAGGTGCATGAGGAGAGCTTCGTCGACGCAGTAGCGCTCGATGCCGTCCGGGGCGAGGTAGCGGCGGCCGGTGATGTGTTGGTGAGGCATTCCGATGGTGGAGGCGAGACGACAGAAGAAGAGGCCGTTGGGTTTCAGCATGCGCCAGAGGTTTTCGAGCATGGCGTTGAAGTGGGCGTCGTCGCGGGCGAAGTGGAGGACCGCGCTGCAGAGGACGAGGTCGAAGGTGGCGTCGGGGTAGGAGATGGCTTCGATGGGTTCGACGCGGAAGTTTTCCGCCGGGAGGTGGGGCGCGAGGGCGGCGACGAGAGCACGGGTCTGTGCGATGGCTTCGGGATTCTGGTCGGAGGCGAAGACCTCGTAGCCCTCGCGGAGGAGGTAGACGAGGTTACGGCCGGGGCCACAGCCGGCGTCGAGGATGCGCATGCCTGGTTGAATGTTGCCGCGGAGGATCTGGTCGAAGAGATAGATGTCGATTTGGCCGAGTTGCTGCTGGAGAGTGGGCATGGGTTCAAGCGGATGATACAGGATGGAGATAGCAACATTTTAATAGTGGAGAGGCGGCGAGCATCTATAGAGGAGAGGTGACAAACATGTGACAAAGGAATCGTTCCGCGGTGACCGTTCGCTTGCTCTCGAGGTACACTGACGTCAGTAAGAGCTAGGTTTCTTGTAGTGATCGATTGCAGGTTGGGAATTGCAGAGATATAGCTCGTTGCAGCGAGGGTGTACCAGGTTTCGTGGATGCGGGGTTCAGAAGAATCCGTCGAACCTGATTGCGCGAGGAAATCAGCTTTGCCTGTCGTGCCATGCGAAGAACAAGAGTAATCCTGCGGGATTGCTGGGAACGGTGAGTGAGCATACGCACCATGCGGAGGGGAGTGCGGGAAGCTCGTGAGTGGCGTGTCATATGCCGAAGATCGAGCAGACGATCACGGACAACTTTGTGAGCGCGCATACGTTTCGATTTATTTCGCCGGTGGAGGCGCAGCAGTCGGGGATTCCGAATCCTTGTACTCCGTGCCATAAGGACAAACCGACGGAGTGGCGACGAAGGAGTTGAGGGGATGGACGACGACATCGCCCTGGCGGGTGGCGCAGTAGGCGTTGGTACGCGTCGCAGGAGAACAGGCAAAGACAAATACAGGGGTCCTTCACTGCGTTCAGGATGACGGCTAGAAAATTCGAGGTGACGATGTTAGAGGGGGCGTACGAGGGCTGCGGCGGTGAGGTCTTCGATGCGTTCGGGTTCCACGAACGGAAGATTTCGGAGGCTGTACCAGGGTCGCTTTCTGAAGTCGTGCGCCTGCTGGAGCGTGGCTCCGCATAGGTCGAAGGCTGAGCCGGGGGTGAGGTTTTCGAGACAAGGCTTGTCACGCGCTCTTCGCCGAACTGGTCACGGTCGTGGCGGGCTTCGAGGATGCCCTTGGTGACGAGGAGGAGACGTGCGCCGGGTTCGAAGGCCTGAATGGCGGGTTCGAAGATGACGTGGGTGAAGAGGCCGAGCGGCATGGTGACGTGTCCGAGGATGCGGGTGCCGTCGCTGTCGCGAAAGATGGCGGGCGGGCCACCGGCGTTGATGTAGGCGAGGAGGCCGAGGGGCAAGTTGTAGCAGCCGACGAAGGTGGGGGCGAGGCGGGAACCGCCTGCGGCTTCATAGATGGACTGGTTGATCTCGTGGGCCAGGATGCCGAGGGTGTCCATCATGTTGATGACTTCGGTGGTGAAGAGTTGAGGGACGCGGAGACGAAAGACGTCCTGTGCGGCGGCGGCTATGGGGTGGGCGTGGTCGCGGACGCCGGCAATGTCGGTGAGGAAGAAGACGACGTGCGGGCCGGCGGCTACGGCGTCGAAGAAGTCGCCGCCGGTGCGAGAGGAGTAATAGCGGGCGTGAAGATCGAGGCCATTGAGCGGCGGCAGCGCGGTGGGCAGAGGGGTTCGGGTGGCCAGAGATGGAGTCCGCATGGATGGTGGCGATTGTACTTCGTCCGACGGCGTGGCCCGGATATTTTCTGTTGGATTTTCTTGTGACGCAGAGCGGGTGCGGTGTGAGTTGTCTGGGGTTGCTCTACAATCATCGTTTCAGAGGAGAGAAGAACGGTGAAGAATTGGATGCAGCTCTGTGGGACGAAGACTGTGGTTTCAGGGTTGCAGATGGTTCTTGTTGCCGGCGTGATTATGATGAGTTCGAGTGTTGTACCAGCCCAGACTACTGACGTGGGATTTGGCCCGGAGAATCCGTTCTATGGGCCGAGTACGCTGCCGTTTCAAGCGCCGCCGTTCGACAAGATCAAGGACAGCGACTATCAGCCGGCGATTGAAGCAGGGATGGCGGAACAGTTGAAGGAGATGAGGGCGATTGCGGATAATCCGGCGGCGCCTACGTTTGAGAATACGGTTGTCGCGATGGAGAAGACGGGGGCTCTGTTTCAACGCGCGAACGCAGCCTTTAGCGGAGTGACGGGGGCGAATACGAATCCGGTGCTGGAAAAGGTGCAGCGCGAAGAGGCTCCGCGGATGGCGGCGCATAATGATGCGATTTATTTAGACGCGAAGCTGTTTGGCCGGGTAAAGACAATCTATGAGAAGCGGACGTCGCTGAAGTTAAGCCCGGAGGGGCTGCGGCTGGTGGAGTATTACTACGAGCGGTTTGTGCATGCCGGGGCGAACCTGTCGGATGCGGATAAACAGAAGCTGAAGAAGATTAATGAGGAGGAGTCGACGCTGTCGAACGCTTTTCGGAGCAAGGTGCTGGCGGCGACGAAGGATGCGGCCTACTTCACCGCGGATAAAACCGCGCTGGCGGGGCTGACGGAGGCGCAGATCGGTGGGGCAGAGCGGGCGGCGAAGCAGAGGAAGAAAGAGGGTTGGGTGCTTCCGCTGCAGAATACGACGCAGCAGCCTTATCTTTCTTCGCTGAGTGTGCGGTCGACGCGGCAGGCTTTATTTGAGGACTCGTGGACGCGTGCAGAACGTGGCGATGCGAATGATACGCGGGAGACGATTGCGCGGCTGGCGCAGTTGCGCGCGGAGAAGGGCAAGCTGCTGGGGTTCGACAGCTATGCGGCCTGGAAACTGGAAGACCAGATGGCGAAGACTCCGGAGAATGCGCTGAAGTTTATGGATGCGCTGGTGCCGCCGGCGACGGCGAATGCGGCGAATGAGGCGAAGGATATTCAGGCGGTGATCGATGCTGAGAACAACGGGGCTCAGAACAGCGGGGCTCAGAAGGGTGGTTTTGAGCTACAGCCTTGGGATTGGGAGTTTTATTCCGAGCAGGTGCGGAAGGCGAAGTATGACATCGACGAAGCGCAGGTCCGACCTTACTTCGAAATGAATAACGTGCTGCAGAACGGGGTGTTCTATGCGGCGAACCAGTTGTATGGGCTGACGTTCAAGGAACGGAAGGACATTCCGGTGTGGCATCCGGATGTTCGTGTGTTTGAGGTGTTCGACGCAGACGGGAAGCCGTTGGCGCTGTGGTACTGCGACTACTACAAGCGCGATAACAAGAATGGCGGGGCGTGGATGAGCAGCTTCGTGCGGCAGTCGAAGCTGATGGGGACACTGCCGGTCGTTTATAACGTTGCTAATTTGCCAAAGCCTGCCGAGGGGGAGCCGGCGTTAATCAGCTTTGGCGATGTGATTACGATGTTCCACGAGTTTGGCCATGCGTTGCATGGAATGTTTGCGGCGAGTGAGTATCCGGGTTTGTCGGGGACTTCAGTGGCGAGGGACTTTGTGGAGTTTCCGTCGCAGTTCAATGAACACTGGGCGACCTATCCGGTAATCTTCGAGCATTATGCGAAGGGCTATAAGACGGGCGCGCCGATGCCGGCTGAGTTGGCGGCGAAGATCAAGAAGGCGGCAGACTTCAACCAGGGATATGAGCTGACAGAGCTGCTGGCTGCGGCGGAGCTGGATATGCAGTGGCACTCGCTGCCGGTGAGCGCGCCGTTGCAGAAGCCGGATGAGTTTGAGAAAGCTGCGCTGGAGAAAAAGGGGTTGACGCTGAGCTATGTGCCGCCACGGTACCGATCGAGCTACTTTTCTCACATTTGGGGCGGTGGGTATGCGGCGGGGTACTACGCGTATCTGTGGAGCGAGATGCTGGATGACGATGCGTTCCAGTGGTTCCAGGACCATGGCGGGCTGACGCGGGCGAATGGAGACCGGTTCCGCGCGATGGTGCTCTCGCGAGGGAACACGGAGGACCTGGCGAAGATGTATGCGGCGTGGCTGGGCAGCGAGCCGAAGATCGAGCCCATGTTGAAGTACCGGGGGTTGGAGAAGACGGGGCCGAAGTAGGTCAACGCGCGCGCTCTGACTTATGTGGCCATTTAAGTGAACGCTAGCGGTGGGTGGCGAGTTTGTTTTTGAGGTCGGCGGTGAGTTGTGAGAGGCGCTCCATCTCGCGCTTGTCTTTGTCGATGTCCTGGATGGCGACGACGCCGCCGGATACTTTGCCGTTGTCATCGAGGACGGGGGCTGCGGTGAGGCTGATCCATGCACGGGAGCCGTCGCCGTGCTGATAGAGGATCTCTTCGGGAGGGGTGGTCTCGCCGTGCAGGATAGCGCGGGCGAGCGGATACTCGTCGGCTTTCAATTGAGTACCATCTGCACGGCGTGAGCCTGACTGTCTGTATTCATCGATGGCGCGCGGTGGATCGACGGTGCGGCGAAGAATCTCCTCCGCGCGGGGGTTACTCATGACGACGCGGCCGTCGGGGGCGTCGGCGATGACGATACCGATAGGGACGGCGTCAAAGACGGCCTTGAGGCGCGCTTCGCTGCGGCGCAGGGCTTCGTCGGCATTTTTGTGGTCGTCGATGTCCTCGAGGGTGCCGTACCAGCGGATAATTTTTCCTTCTTCGTCGCGTCGCGCGGTCGCACGGGATCGCATCCAGCGCCAGACTCCGTCATGTCGTCGCATGCGGTACTGAACATCCAGGGGATTGCCGGTACGGATCGCTTCGCCCCATGCCTGAATGGCCAGCTGAAGATCGTCGGGATGCAGGACGCGCAGCCAGCCTTCGCCGCGCAGCTCCTGCTTGGTAAGGCCGCTGAGGACCTCTGCCCGTTGATTCATGTCGAGGATCAAGCCGTTGGGTGCGGCGGTCCAGGGAACCTGCGGGTTGAGTTCGACTGCGTGGCGGTAATGGTCTTCGCTTTCGGCGAGGGCTTCTTCGGCCAGTTTGCGGCGGGTAATATCAACGACCGCCATGGAAACACCAATGACTTCGTCCACCTCGTCGCGCGCGGGCTGATAGGAGATGAGCAGGGTACGCATCAGACCAGATTGGTGAGGGTCAGGAACGACGACCTCAAGGCCGCTATAAGGTTCACCTTTGAGCGCACGCTGAAGATAGGGCTCACATTGCGGAAATTTGTCGGGGATGATTTCGGCGATGGGCCTGCCGAGGTGCGAAGCGACGGGGAGGTTGTGGATCTCCGCGAGTCGTTTGTTCAGGCTGACGAAGCGCAGGTTGCGATCGAGAAAACAGAGTCCAACGGGGGCGCCATCGTAGATGGCGTTGAGCTGGGCGAGGCGCTGGGTGGGCAGAGCTTCGAGGCGCAGGGGCAGACTGGCGTCAGCCCCGGAGCGCGTTTCGGAGACAGCAGGTGGGGGCGAATTGAGTCGTTCCGCCAGGGTTTCGGGGAGCTGCTCGGGTGGAACGGGACGACCATAGAGCCAGCCCTGGCCTATATCGCAGCCGAGCCAGAGGAGCATGTCGGCGATGGTCTGGCTTTCGACGCCTTCGGCAACGGTGACGAGACCAAGGCTGTTGCCGAGGCCGACGATGGCGGCTGCTATCTTTCTGCTCTCTCGTGTGTGCGTCATGGAGCGTACGAAGCTGGCGTCGATCTTAAGCTCGTCGAAGGGAAGGAGCTGGAGGTGGCGGAGGCTGGAGTATCCGGTTCCGAAGTCGTCGAGCGCGAGACGTGAGCCCTGCTCCTTCAACTCGTTTGCGATGCGGCTGGCGTGCTCAGTATTTCCGACGAGGGCGCTCTCGGTGATCTCGAGGATGAGACGTTGCAGAGGGAAGTTTGCGTGCTTGGCGGCGGAGAAGATGTGTTTTGGGAGTGTGAGGTCAGTTAGCTGGGTGAGGGAGATGTTGACGGAGAGGGTGAGATGATCGGGGATGTCTTTGGCTGCGGCGAAGACGGCGCGGAGGAGATTTCCGGTGAGTTGACCGTGGAGGCCGGACTTTTCGGCGAGAGGGATGAACTCATCGGGCGGGACCAGGCCGCGTGTTGGATTCTGCCAGCGGGCCAGTGCCTCAAATCCGTGGAGCAAGCCGGTGCGAAGCTCGACAAGTGGCTGGAAATACGGGACGATCTCGTTATTTTCGAGTGCTCTGCGCAGATCGTTTGCGTCAGCAGTCATGGTTAGAGACGATACTACGGACCCCCGCGAGTTACACAGTGAAATTTCGTGTTTTCCCGCGAGAGCCTTTCCAACGAGAGACGAGGTCGCGCGCGGCTGCCGGCCAGTGCGGGAACGTGAACTGAAAGCCCGCGTCGAGGAGACGGCCAGGAATGACCTGGCGACTTTTTAGAATCAGTTCGGATTCAGTACGCAGGAGGAACGTGCCGATCTCGATCATCCACGATGTAGTGGGCAGGCCGATGCGAGTGCCCCAGGCTTCGCGAAGAGCGCGAAGGAAGTCGCGATTAGGAAGCGGATGAGGCGAGGCCAGATTGACGACGCCGGTAAAGTCCGGCGTGGCAATGAGGAGTTCGATGGCACGGATGAAATCTGTTTCGTGAATCCACGAGACGAATTGAGTGCCGGGACTGTTGGTGCCGCCGAGGCCGTGGCGGACGAGGTTGAGGAAGACGTCGAAGACTCCGCCGGGGTCGGGGCTAAAGGTCATCGCGCTGCGCAGGGCGACCTTGCGGGTGCTAGGAGTGGCGGTGGAGAAGAAGGCCTTTTCCCAGGCTTTGGCGACCTGGATAGAGAAGTTCCAGGTGTCGGGTGCGCCGGGTTCGTTGCCGCCGAGCTCGCCGGTGGCCTCGTCCATGGGCCGATCGAGGGAGTGGCGGTAGATAGTCGCGGTGCTGGCGTTGAGCCAGACGGTGGGAGGGTGATCGAGGGAGGCGATGACTCGGTTGAGAAGCTGCGTTGATTGGACGCGAGAGTCGAAGATGGCGCGGCGATTGGAAGAGTTGTAGCGGCAGTCGACGCTGCGGCCGGCGAGGTTGATGCAGACGTCGCTGTGTTCGAGCTCGGCGACCCATGCGCCTGAGGTGAGGCCGTCCCAGGTGATGACGCGCCAGGGTGCTTGATGCACGGTGCGGCTGAGGACGGTGACTGCGTGGCCGTTCGCGTGGAAGTGGCGGGCGAGGATTTGACCTACTTGTCCGGTGCCGCCGGGGATGACGATCTTCATGGTGTAGGTCTCTGGGATTTGGGATTTATTTGGGATTTACTTTGCCGATGCGGGTTGGGTTGGAAGGTAGCGTTGCCAGTCGGAGGATTCGGCGATCTGCTTGATGACGGCGTTGCGTTCGCGGAGGAGGGCGAGCACGTAGCTTCGGAGGAAGAGCATCTCGGCGAGAGGACCTAGAACGGGAAGGGGAGCGGCGACGCGGAAGTCGTCTTTCATCTCGGTGGCTCCGGAGGGGAGGGTGCGGAAGTAGTGATCGGCCTGCATTGAGCGGAAGACGCCCTTGACCATGGTGGCCTGGAAGTATGTGGGGAATTGCATGGCGGTGAATTTGCTTGTGAGATTCTGCCAGACGCCGAAGTGTTTTGCGCGCCAGGTGACCTGCTGGGAGAGTTCGGGGAGACCAGAGGTGATGCCGCCTATGGCGAGGGCTTGCTCGCCGGAGTGGATGTTTGCGACGAGATGGACTTCGACGCTGCGGGAGAGGTCGAAGCACCGTTCGATGGGAGCTTCGATGACGGTGATTTCCTCGAGGCGGATCATCGCGGGCGGACTCCCTCCTGTGTCAGAGTAAATGTGCGGTCGGATTTTTGTTCTTAGTAATAGGTTTTTGTGAGGGCGATGCGATGAGTGCGAAAGAGATGAGTTTTGTGAAGACGGGCGATGCGCGGAGTTTTACGCCGGAGGCTGGCATGAAGCGACAGGTATTGGCGCATAGCGATCAGTTGATGCTGGTGCGGCATTACTTTGAGCCGGGCTGGGTGGGGGCGCGGCATAGCCACCCGCATCATCAGCTGGTGTATGTGGTCAGTGGGGCGATTCGCGTGGACGTGAATGGACGGGTATTCGATGTGCGCGCGGGCGATAGCTTTGTGGTCGATGGCGGTGTCGAGCACCAGGCTTCGGCGCTGGAAGCGTCGGAGGTGCTGGATGTGTTTACGCCGGTGCGTGAGGATTATCGGGAACTGGTGAATGGTCTAGGGGCTTATGTCTAGGGTTTATGTAGGGTTTTAGTGCAAAAAGGCGTTCTTCGGTACGGGCGTAATTTTTTTTTGACCCTTCTGCTAACTAAAGGATTAGTTGATGAGTCTGAATAATTAGTTCGGCCCTAGTTGATGCTTGTTCGCGGGGCGAAGAGGGATTTTTATGCCTCCGAAGAAGTCCATCACGTTGACAGAAGCTGAGTTACGGCTGATGAAGCTCCTGTGGGAGCGGGGTGAGTCGGCTGTGGGCGACCTGGTTGCGGCGATGCCGGATGGGGCGGCGCTGGCCTATAACTCGGTGCTGACGACGATCCGGATTCTCGAACAGAAGGGCTATGTGCGGCACCGGCAGGAGGGCAGGGCGTTTCTGTATGTTCCCTGTGTCGCCGAGCAGGAGGCGGGCCGGTCCGAGGTTCGTCATATGATGCAGCGTTTTTTTGGCAACTCGCGGGAGCGACTGCTGCTTTCGCTGCTGGGTGACGAAGAGGTGACTCCGGAGGAGCTGCAACGCCTGAAAGAGGCAATCGCAGCTGCGGCTGACGACCGTGGGGAAGAAAACCTATGACGGGCATAGATCTGACTACGGGTTTGGGCCTCATGCAGGGTGTCGAGAGCGTGTCGCGGTTGGTAGCGACCTCGTTTGTGTCGGGGCTTTGGCAGGGGGTTGTGCTGGCGGCGGGTGTGGGAATTTGCCTGCGACTGGTCCCGAGGACGACGGCGGCGGTACGGTTCGCGATCTGGACGGTGGTGTTTGCGGTTCTTGCGGTGCTGCCGATGTTGCATGCCTATGCGGTGCGGACAGGCGGTGAGATAGCTGGACGTGGGGCGATGGTGCAAGTGGATGTGCGCTGGAGCTTCGCGATTGCGGCGCTTTGGATGATCGTTTCGCTGGTGCGCGGGGCGCAGCTCGCGATAAGTGCGGTGCGACTGCGCGGGGTATGGAAGAGGGCTGTGCCTGTTGAAGGCAGTGAGGCGCTCCTGTCTGCCGCAGGGTTTCGTGGGGTCGAGATTTGTGCGTCGAGCGACGTGGACCGGCCGAGCGTGATTGGGTTTTTCTCGCCGCGAATACTTATTCCAGAGCAGCTCTTTGCGCGGCTGACGACGGCAGAGTTTGGGCAGATTGTGCTTCATGAGTTGGGACATCTGCGGCGATGGGACGATTGGATTAATTTGTTGCAGAAGCTGAGCCTCGTGGTGGTTCCGCTGAACCCGGTGCTGATCTGGATTGAGCGGCGGCTTTGCCTGGAGCGCGAGCTGGCGTGCGATGACGATGTGCTGCGGTTGACGAAGGCTCCGAAGGCTTATGCGACTTGTCTGACGAATCTTGCCGAGCATCGGCTGGGGCGCAGGGCTGCGGCGCTGTCGCTGGGAGCGTGGGAGAGGCAATCGGAGCTGGTGCGGCGGGTGCATAGTATTTTGCGAGGCGGCGCAGGGAATGGGCCGGATGCAGGCGCGCGTGGTGCTGGGTCTGGTTGTAGTGGCTTTGCTAGGGGGATCGGCGGAGCTGGCGCGATGCCCGCAGTTGGTTTCGTTCTCCCAGACTGCTTTGCCGGTTGCGGATGTGGCGCAGGGTTTGCCTGCGACGGCGGGTTATCAGGCTGCGTCGTTTCGCGTGCCCGTGAATGCAACGAGCAACCTGTCGGGTGCTGCGCATGAGACTTTGCTGAAGGCTTCGATGCCGGTGGACCGTGGAGCTCGTTCGGGCGAGACGATGCCGAAGGAGCAGCGTGGAGCCTCGGCGCCGGTTTTGATGCGCTCGTCGGTGAGTTCTGTGAGTTCGGTGAGCCGCGCTCGTG
Source organism: uncultured Acidobacteriaceae bacterium (assembly GCA_963791735.1). GTDB lineage: Bacteria > Acidobacteriota > Terriglobia > Terriglobales > Acidobacteriaceae > Edaphobacter. The sequence goes on from CAWBTR010000002.1 coordinate 442,622, forward strand.
TACCGCGAATGCGTCGGGCAGAAGGCTGGGTGGTATTGACCTCGTGGGATGGGACGTCGCGGACGAGGATCGTGTTCGCCGTGACTGAGGGACGTGTGATTTCTACTTCGTATGCAGCCGTGCCTACACCGGGCGGTTGGCTGGTCATTCAACTTTAACCAAGCTGTACAACCCTTTGCTGAGGTTCGATTATGTCACGTGAAACTAATAAATTAGTTGGTAAGGTGGGACGATTCGGCGCTCCCGCCGGGGCTGCCGTTGCACTGGTGCTGGCAGCTGCGATGTTCTTTCATCACAATGGCGTTCACGCGGCGATGATCTCGTCGCCGGCGCCGATCGATGACAACAGTGTGTCTGCGCTGGTTTCGCTGGATCACGCGGTGGAGGCGGTTGCTTCGCGTGTGTGCGCCGGCGGTTGTGAACATTCAGGTCACGTCGCGCGGCTCGGCCGAGCATGAGACTGGCGGGGAGCAGGACCAGAGCCAGCAGGGTGAGGTGCAGGGCCTGCCTCCGGGATTTGCTCAGTTCTTCGGTCCGAACGGACCCTTTGGCGGGACAGGGGATGCAGCGGCCGCAGCAGCCGCAGATCGAGCATGGGATCGGCAGCGGTGTGATTATTTCGCCGGATGGTTATATTGTGACGAATGATCACGTCGTGGATGGCGCGATGGAGATGCGCGTAACACTGAACGATCGCCGCGTGCTGACTGCGAAGCTGGTGGGCGTGGACAAGCTGACCGACCTTGCGGTCGTCAAGGTGGATGCACATGATCTGCCGAGCATTGCCTGGGGCAATTCCGCTGATCTGAAGCCGGGTCAGACGGTGCTGGCGTTTGGCAGCCCGTTCGGCTATTTCCAGGATTCGGTGACGCGCGGCATTGTGAGCGCGGTGAACCGGGACAATCCGTATAAGGATGATGCGCGGAAGCCGGGCGGGTACATTCAGACCGATGCTGCGATCAATCCTGGCAATTCTGGCGGCGCGCTGGTGAATGCGCATGGCGAGCTGGTTGGAATTAACACGTTCATCATCTCGAACAGCGGATCGTTTGCGGGTGCGGGCTTTGCGATTCCCTCGCAGATCGTACGTGCGACGGCGGAGCAGTTGATCAAGACGGGAACGGTGCATCACGGCTATCTCGGCATCAGCCTGAACGATGTGACGCCGGCGAATGCGAGCTTCTTCAACCTGAAGACAGCGACGGGCGCAATTGTGGCACAGGTGACTCCTGACTCTCCGGCCAGCCGCGCGGGGTTGAAGAATGGCGACGTGATCGACGCGCTAAACGGTCAGAAGATCGAGAACGGAAGTGCGTTGCAGGTCGCTGTTAGCGAGACCGCTCCGGGAACGACGATCGAGCTGGGGATTCTGCGCAATGGAAATCCGCAGACGCTGAGCGTGAAGGTCGGCGAGTTCCACAAGAACACCGAAGTCGCGAGTGATGACAATGCTCCTGGGGCACAGAAGGGCAAGCTCGGGTTGGCTGTCGCTGAGCTGACTCCTGATGTGCGGCAGCAGCTGCATATTCCATCGCAGGTGCAGGGCGTGGCGGTCGAGAACGTTCGGCCTGCGAGTCCCGCAGAGGATGCAGGGCTTGCTTCGGGAGATGTGATCCTGGAGGTGAACCGCAAGGCAGTTTCTTCGCCCCAGCAGTTCGTCGACGAAGCGCATGCAACACCGGACGGGAAGGACATATTGCTGCTGGTATGGTCGCAGGGAAATGCGACCTACAGGGTCCTGCATACGGATGGAGCCAATCAGAACGGTGAGTAAGACAGTTTTTTGGGCCGCTGCGGGATGATTTGCAGCGGCCTCTTTTTTTGCGCCGGCAGGTGATGAAACGCTTATAACTGACGGCTCCGTTAGACTGTCATTCGGGCTGTAATTATTCTTCGGGAGAAATCGCACTATGAACACGACTCGTCGCCACTTCATCGCCACTGCTCTTTCGAGCGGGGCGGTTGCTGCGGCCCTTCCCTCCGCCGCAGGGGCTCAGTTTCTTAATGCGCCGCGGCACGGGCTGCCTGGAACCCTGAAGGAGCGCTACGCGAAGCTCGACGCCATCCTGAAGGAGCCCGTTTTCAAACGTGATCTGTTTCCTGATCCGGTGATCATCGAGTCTGTCGAACTCCTTCGTAACAAGAAGCAATATTTTTGCCGGGTGCGGTCAAAAGACGGGCATGAAGGGTTGTCGGTTTCGAATGCGCAGCAGATGGAGGTGCTGTATCCGATGTTCGTGAAACGCATCGCACCGTTTTTTATCGGGAAGGATGCTCGCGATATTGAAGAACTGATCCCTGCTGTGACTGTCTACGAAAATAACTACAAGGCGCAGAGTCTTGCGATTTGGGTGCCGATCGCTACGATCGAGTTTGCGATTCTGGATATGTTTGGCAAGATGTCGAAGCGGCCTATCGGGCTGCTGATCAGCGACAAGATCTACAACACGAAGATTTCGGTGTATCAGGCTAACGGGGAACGCGACATTACCGCTGAAGAGACGATTGAGCATCTGAAGCGCGATGTTGCGATCTCGAATGCGAAGGCGATCAAGTTCAAGCTCGGCGGGCGTATGTCTCACCCGGAGACTCCGGCTGGACGCAGCGAGAAGCTGATACCGCTGGTGCGCAAGACCTTCGGCGACCAGATGGTTATCTCGGCTGACGCCAACGGTTCCTATACGGCGGCGGAGGCGATTCCCATTGGCAAGCTGATGCAGGAGTATAAGTACGCGTTCTACGAGGAGCCTGTGCCTTTCGACTGGTACGAGGATAATAAAGTGGTGGCGGACGCGCTGGAGATTCCGATTGCGGGTGGCGAACAGGAGCCGAGCACGCACAACTTCCGTTGGCTGATCGCCAATGGCGGGCTGTCGATCGTGCAGCAGGATATGTTTTATTTTGGCGGCATGATTCGCTGCATGCAGGTGGCGCGTATGGCGAATGCGTTCGGCAAGCAGTGCATCCCGCACATCTCTTCGACCGGCCTGGGCTACGTGTATATGATGCACTTCGTTTCGGCGATACCGAATTCAGGGCCGTATCACGAGTTCAAGGAGTTCAATAACGAGCTGCCCTATCATTGCGAGACCTCGAGCCTGCGGAGTGACAGCAACGGCGTGATCCAGGTTCCGTCGGGGCCGGGGTTTGGCGTGGATATCGATCCTGACTTCTTGAAGAAGGCTACGGTTATTACCGGCTGAGGCCTTCTCAGAGAGGCAGAGGCTCGGCCTGGCGGGCGCTTGAGCGATATGCTGCTTCGACGAGAGCCATGGTTTCGTACGCGGATTCGAATCCAATTGGCAGCTCGGAGGTCGATCCTTCGACGTAGGACTGCAACGCGCCCATGCTGCCTACAAATGCGTCCGGGAACCAGTTGCCTTTCACGGGCAGAGATTTCCATTGTCCGCCTGCGATGCCGCGCTCCGCGTAGGAGAGGGTATCGGGAGTGCCTCTTGGATAGTCGAGATTTACGCCCATGTCCATTCGGATTGCGCCTCCGGTTCCTTCCCACTGGACGAAGCTGCGGTGTGTCTCTGAGGAGAAGTCGTGGCCGTGATTGGTGACGACGAAGACTCGCTTCCACTCGCCGTAGTCCAACAGGATGGAGGATTTGGTGGCTGCCAGCGTTCCGCACTGCGGATTTCTCACTGTCTTCGCATAGACGCCGCCGGGGTTGCCGAGCCAGGAACGGATAAGGTCGAGATAGTGGATGCTGTGGTAGAGGATTTCGAGCCGGGGAGCGGTTGCCAGAAAGGTCCACAGCTTCCACGGCATGAAGGTGCGAACCTGCACCTCCATATCGTGCAATTCACCGAGCAGGCCAGCTTCGCGCAGCGCAACAGCCCCCAGGTTATTTGGCGAATACCTCAACTGAAAGTTGACCGCGGCGACGAGTCCGCGCTGACGGCAAAGATCGCGTATGAGCCTGGCCTCGTCGAGGGTTTCACCCATCGGCTTCTGTATCAGAACAGCTGCTCCGGACGGAAGTTCAGGCAGGATGTTGATGATCTGCGAGGCTGGAACCGCTATGTCAAAGATGGTGTCGGCTGGCGCGAAACGGACAGCTTCCTCAATCGACCCAAAGCTGTGGGGAATGCCTCTCTCCGAAGCCAGCTCGGCTGCCTTTTCGCCTGCTCTATCGGCGATTGCAATGACCGGGAAGCCGGCCTTGGCATAGGCGGGTAGGTGCGCTGCCCGAACGATGCCGCCTGCACCGATGATCACGATCGGTCGAGCTGTTTTCGGACGTGGAGGGGCGGCTGCCTCGACCACTCGTCGATAGCGCTCGTTCGGTACTTTCCGTCTGCGTCTCACTCCCGGGTTGCACGGTTCCAGCCTCTACAATTGGAGATATCTACGTGACCATATTACGTGAGGGTACTATGCAGTCTGTCCCAGAAAGACCAGGCAAGTTTCGACTCGATGGACGCGCCGCCATCATCACGGGCGGTGCCCGTGGAATCGGTTTTTCGATTGCCTCTGCCTTTGCAGGCGCCGGTGCCACCGTTCACATCGTCGATCTGACTCTGGACAGCGCGAACGAGGCGGCACAACGGATCGTTGAAGATGGCGGAATGGCCAAAGGACATGCCTGCAACGTCGCCGATCAGGACGAGGTCGAACGTGTTTTCGGCAAGCTGCTGGCGAGTCAGCGCATTCACATTCTCGTCAACAATGCGGGTATCGCGGGCATCGGGCGCGTCGATACTACGACTGCTGCCGATTTCGATCACGTCTTCCGGATCAACGTTAAGAGCGTCTACAACTGCACGCGAGCGTGCATAGGATCGATGGTTGAGGCCGGAGGCGGCGTGATTCTCAATATGGCGTCGATCGCCGCTACGAGCGGGCTTGACGAACGATTTGCTTATTCCATGAGTAAGGGGGCCGTGCTCGCGATGACCTACTCCATTGCGCGCGATTTTCTGAAGCAGAACATTCGTTGCAACGCTATTTCGCCGGCGCGGGTGCATACCGGCTTCGTAGATGGATTCCTTGCGAAAAACTATGCGGGGAAGGAGGCCGAGATGTTCGAAGAGCTCTCCGCGGCCCAGCCGATAGGCCGCATGGCGAAGCCTGAAGAAGTAGCAAATCTCGCGCTCTATCTTTGTTCCGACGAGGCCAGCTTCCTGACTGGCGTCGATTACCCCTTGGACGGGGGTTTTATCAATCTGCGCGGCTAGGGGTGGGTACCTTGTCGACGCTTAGCGAGAAATCTCTCGCAAACACGCTTGCTAACTCACTCGGACCATGATTTTGGTAAACGCGGCAGGATTCGCGCTCCACCGCCGCAGCATCTCGGGCGCCTCTTCGATCGGCACAACCACCGAGATTACTTCGTCCACTGGAAAGCGGTGCTCCTCGAGCATCCGGATCACTTCCCGGAAGTCCTCAGGCATCGCATTGCGCGAGCCCATGATGTCCAATTCCTTCTGCACGAAGAGGCTGGTCTCATACGGCACCAGCTCCTTCGCATAGCCAATGTAGACGACGCGGCCAGTGAAGGCGACTTCTTCGACGCTGGCGCGAAAGGTTTGTGCCAGGCCTATGGCCTCGACGATGCAATCGGGCCCGCGTCCGTCGGTGAGTTTGGTCAGCCGATGGTGCAGATCTTCTTTGCTTGAATGGATGAGTTCGGTGGCGCCGGCCTTACGAGCGATTTCGAGCTTCGCGTCGTCCACGTCAATCGCGATGACTCGAGCGCCGCGAAAGGCGGACGCGGAGATTGCACCGAGCCCTACGCCGCCGCAGCCGAAGACGGCAACGGTGTCGCGTTTCGTAACGCGTCCGCGAGTTGCAGCGTGGAACCCGACCGTCAACGGTTCCACCAGGCAGAGCTCCTTGAGGGTGAGCGTTGCGCCATAGAGTTTTTCAGCCGGAATGGCGATACGTTCGGTCAGGGCTCCGTCACGCTGCACACCCAACGTCTGGTTCGACCTACAGGCGTTCGGCCGACCGCGAAGGCAACTGGCACAGTGACCGCAGGCGGTGTACGGCGCCAGGGTTACCGCTGTGCCTTCGCGCAAATCGTTCGAGAGCCCGCTGCCCGCACGGAGAATTGTTGCTGCTACCTCATGCCCCAGGACTCGCGGAAAGGTCACCATCGGATTTTTGCCGCGAAAGGTATTCAGGTCGGTTCCGCATAGCCCGATCATTCTGACCTGTAGCAAGGTTTTGCCCGAATCATTGGAAGGCTCGGGAATATCAGTCAATGCCGCCTTGCCTGGCTCCTGTACAACGACTGCTTTCATCTTGCTCTCCCTTAGTCCAGGTCGTAGGTTCCGATGGCGGTCGTGCGGAAGATCGCAGGCAGACCGATCATGCCGGCGTTTTCCACTCTTCGCCATCAGGGTAGCTGTATCTTGCAAGCGACTCGGGAAAGATTTCGATGCTGTAGCCCGGAGCTTCAGGCACCATGTAGTGTCCGCATCGAATTCTGACAGGATCGATAAAGTGTTCGTGCAGATGGCCGACGTATTCGATCACGCGATTCTCGAGGGAGCGAGAGACGCGCAAGTAATCGAATATGGACAGGTGTTGCACGTACTCGCAAAGACCAACACCACCGGCGTGCGGACAGACTGGAACACCAAACTTTGCGGCCATCAGGAGGATTGCGAGGTTCTCGTTTACTCCGGCGACCCGGCAACTGTCGATCTGGCATACGTCGATCGCATTGGCTTGCAGGAGTTGTTTGAACATCACGCGGTTGTGACAATGTTCTCCGGTTGCGATGCGGATGGGCGCGGCTTCGCGCCGGATTCTCGCATGGCCGAGGATGTCGTCCGGGCTCGTGGGCTCCTCCATCCACCATGGATTCAGCTCTGCCAGAGAGCGGGTGCGGTCAATCGCCTCGATCACGCCCCACTTCTGGTTGGCGTCGACCATCAGCTTCCGCTCCCAACCGATCTCTTCGCGGATGATGTGGCCGCGGCGAAGATCGTCGACTCGGTCGCCGCCAACCTTCAACTTGAAATGATTCCATCCCTCCGCTAGCGCCTCGCGGCAAAGTCTGCGTATTTTTTCGTCGCTGAAGCCAAACCATCCGACCGACGTGGTGTATGCGGGATACCCCTGCCGGCGCAGATGCTCGAGCCTTTCGCCCATACCGCGGGAACCTTCAGTCAGCATCTGCATTGCATCGTCAGGCGTCAGGACGTCGTCGATATAACGGAAGTCGATGGCACGGACGAGATCTTCCGCGGGCATCTCGGACAGCAGACGCCACAGCGGTTTGCCTTCCACCTTTGCGTACAGATCCCAGACGGCATTCAACAAGGCACCGCATGCGAGGTGGATCACGCCCTTCTCCGGTCCGAGCCAGCGAAACTGCGTTTCGTCTGTCAGGAGACGCGAGAACGCGCGGAGGTCCTGCGTAATCGCCTGTAACTCGCAGCCGACAACAAAACGTCCGAGGTATTCGAGCGCCTGCACGACAAAGCTCGGTTCCGCGACCGAGGGTGAAGGTGAGCCCGTGGCCCTCGAAGGGGCCGTCGGTCTTGAGGATGCAGTATGCGGCGGAGTAATCCGGATCTTTGTTGACGGCGTCGGATCCGATTCCCTCCCGCGATGTGGGAAAACGAAGATCGACAACACGCATCCCGGTAATTCGCACAGTTTCCAAATCAAAGCCCTCACTCGCATAACGAATCTTGAATGGCGTCGCTTGCCTCGTCGCTGGACTGATTCAATGCGATCAGTGACACGACAAAGTAAAGCATAGCAATCTTAGGTTCTCTGACGGAAATGGTCGGAGGAACTGCTCGCCACCTACGCCGCCCTCTACAGTGCAGCCGGCGAATCTCAAAAAAAACGGCTATCCGTCGGCTCGCGTTCGTACAAAAAGCCGGTGTTGACAGCAAACATACAAATGTAGTAGAAAATAAAACATCTGTAGGAACGATGAAGTGACTAATTCCAGACTGTCGAAGCTCGAATTCGAGATCATGGAGACGCCTCGGGTCTTTTGGAGATCATCAGACGCTATCGCTGGTAATATTCTGATTGATCAAAGCAACTATCAGTACATGTCTTACTCGTCACCCAGATGGCCACGGTGACTTGCAACGAACATCTTCGTCCAATGTGTACGGTCTACATGGAGGCACCTTTGAATCGTGTGTCGGGAGTGACGGGATCGAATCTAAAGAAGCAGATCGTGGCGGCTCGAGCTAAGCAGGTGGTGCGCAGGCTGGGCATGTGCCGGAACCTAATACTGAGCGTCGCGGGCATGTTGGCGGTTGGAGTGCCGGTAATCTTTTGCATGGCTCATGTGACAGACGGGTGGGCGCAGACTGCAGCGCAGAAGACCGGCATCGACGACACGTGGCAGGGAACGCTTCACGCTCCCCAGAAAGATCTGCGGACTGTGTTGAAGATCACCAAAACGGACGCAGGCGCGCTGAAGGTTTCGATGTACAGCATCGACCAGGGAGGCGGGAGCATTACGGCCTCGTCTGCCAGTTTTGACGGTGGTGTACTGAAGTACGCGATCGAGGCCATCGACGGCACGTACGAGGGCAAGATGTCCTCGGACGGCAAATCGATCTCCGGCACCTGGAAACAGGGTTCAAACCCGTTGTCGCTGGTGTTCGAGAGGGCCACGCCGGAGACGGCGTGGGCGATTCCAGATCCTCCGCCGAGACTTCCGGCGATGGCGGCGGATGCCGATCCCAGCTTCGAGGTGGCGACGATCAAACCAAGCAAGCCGGACGAGCCCGGTAAGGCATTTCTAGTGCGCGGGAATCGGTTTACCACGGTCAACACGACCATGCTCGACCTCATCACTTTTGCCTACGATGTGCAGCAGAAACAGGTGGTGGGCGGTCCGGACTGGATGGCGACCGATAAGTTCGATATCGCCGCGCAGCCTGATGTCCCGGGTTCGCCGAACCGGCAACAGTTGAAGACCATGGTTCAGAAGTTGCTGACCGACCGGTTTCAGCTCAAATTCCATCGCGATAAGAAGGAGCTTTCAGCGTACTTGCTGACGGTTATGGATCAGGCCGGCGTGAAGATGAAGAAGAACGATGGCAATCCGAACGGTCTGCCGGGGTTGTTCTTTCGACAACTTGGATATCTGACCGTACAGAATGCCACGATGTCGGATTTTACCCATTTGATGCAGACGGCTGTGCTGGATCGCCCTGTTGTTGACCAGACTGGTCTACCGGGTAGGTGGGACTTTGTGCTGAAGTGGACACCGGATGAGTCGCAGTTCGGGGGAATGGGCATCAAGGTGCCTCCGCCGAGCGATGCCGCGGACGCACCGCCTCCGTTGTTCACGGCTATCCAGGAACAGATTGGGTTGAAGCTACATGCGGGCAATGCGCCGGTCGAGGTACTTGTGCTTGACCGCATTGAGAAACCTTCCGAGAACTAGGCCATGTGGCAGCGTCGGCAATGGAGAGGGCTACGAGTGGTCCGGCTTTTATGCTGCTTTGTGCTGTTGCATGTCGCACTGATTGCGTGGGCGTCGGAGAATCATGGACAGGTCTTCTTCGGCGGTGTGCCGGTGCCGGGGGCGACGGTGACTGTTACGCAGGGCGCAACGAGCTACGTCACCGTCACCGATCGCCAGGGGCTGTATGAGTTCGTGGACATTGCGGATGGGGCGTGGAAGATCCAGATCGAGATGCGTGGCTTCTCGACCGTCGAGGGTGAGATAACGGTTGCTCCGAATGCGCCGCAGGGTTCGTGGGAGTTGAAGTTGCTCGGGCTGGATCAGATGCTGGCCGAGACGAAGGTGACTAAACCGGAGGACAAGCCGCTCAAGGCACGGGCTCCCGCGCCCGGCGAAGCTGCTCCGAAGGAAGATGCGCCGAAGCAGGAGGAAGCGAGTATTCCGGAGGCACCGCGGCCGGCGGATGAAACAGCAGATCGATCCAACGATGGGTTTCTCATCAACGGCAGTGTGAACAATGCGGCGACTTCGCAGTTTACTCTGGCTCCGGCGTTTGGCAATCGCCGGCCGGGAGCGAAGAGCTTGTATACGGGTGGGATCGGCGCGATCGTGGGCAACTCGGTCTTCGATGCGCGGCCCTACTCGCTAACCGGGCTGCAGGTGCCGAAGGCCTCGTACAGCGCGATTACGTCCGTGTTGACACTGGGCGGCCCGCTGAACATTCCGCACCTGATGTATCACGGGCCGAACTTTTTTGTAGCGTACCAATGGACGCGCGACAGCAATGCGACCACTCAAACCGGACTGGTGCCGGATGCGGCGGAACGGAGCGGCGATCTCTCGGGTTTGCAGAACGCGTTGGGGCAACCGGTGACGATCTATAACCCAATGACGGGGCTTCCGTTTACCGGCTCGATCCCGGTCAGCCCGCAGGCACAGTCTTTGCTGGAACTGTATCCGTTGCCGAATCTTTCGGGAAACACGCGCTACAACTATCAGACTCAGGTGCTGGGCAACACGCACGCGGATGCGCTGCAGTCGCGGCTGAACAAGAGCATCGGCCGCAAGGACCAGATCTACGGGGGATTCGCGTTTCGGAGCGTGCGGGCGGACAATGCGAATTTGTTTAATTTTCGCGATGCGACGGATACGCTTGGCATCGACGCCAACGTGAACTGGTCGCACCGGTTCCGCCACGGATACTTTGTGACGTGGGGATATCACTTCACGCGGTTACGGACTGAGGTGCAGCCTGAGTTTGCAGATCGGGTGAACATCTCCGGCGACGCAGGCATCACCGGAAACAGCCAGGCGCCGGCGGACTGGGGCCCGCCCGGACTCACGTTTTCGAGCGGGATTGCAGCGCTCAGCGATGGGCTAAGCGTGTTCGATCGCAATCGCACAGACGCGGTGTCTCTCAGCGTGTCGAACACGCATCGCCGCCATACCTTTACGTTTGGCGGCGACTTCCGCAGGCAGGAGTTCAATGAGCTTTCGCAGCAGAATCCGCGAGGAACGTTCACCTTTACCGGGGCGGCAACGCAGGGGAGTGGGAGCAGTTCGACGAGCGGCTCCGACCTGGCGGACTTCTTGCTTGGTGTTCCCGATACGAGCGCACTGGCCTATGGCAATGCCGACAAATACTTTCGGCAGTCGGTGTATGACGCCTTCTTCACGGACGATTGGCGTATACGGCCAGAGCTGACAATTAATACGGGCATGCGCTGGGATTACGGAGCGCCGTTGACCGAACTTTACGGGAGACTGGTGAATCTGGACATTGAACCGGTGTTTGCGGCGGTGGCACCAGTGCTGGGGAGCAGCCCTACCGGACCGCTGACGGGGCAGACGTATCCAACGTCGCTGGTGTGGCCGGACAAGCGTGGCTTCGAGCCGCGTATAGGTATCTCGTGGCGGCCATTGCCTGCATCAACACTGGTGGTGCGCGCGGGGTATGGAATCTACGACGATACCTCGGTGTATCTTTCGGGCACGGAGACAATGGCTCAGCAGTCGCCGCTTTCCAAGAGCGTGAGCGTGGCGAACAGCAGCAGCTGTCAGCTGACGCTCGCGAACGGATTCCTGAACTGTGCAGGCACTACGTCGAACACCTTTGCGATCGATCCGCACCTGCATGTGGGCTATGCGCAGACCTGGCAGTTGTCTGTGCAGCGTGACCTGCCGGGCGCGATGGTGATGACGGCGACCTATCTGGGGATCAAGGGAACGAACGGGATGCAGCAGTTTCTGCCCAACACCTATCCCATCGACGCGGTTAGCCCGTGCCCTGCCTGTCCGGTTGGATTTGTGTATCGTACTTCGGGCGGCAACTCGACGCGCGAAGCCGGACAGCTCCAGTTGCGACGTAGACTGCGCAGCGGATTTACGGCCACGCTGCTTTACACGTATGCAAAGGCCATTGACGATGATGCGCAGGTGGGATCGCAGGGGCATGTGGTATCGTCCACGACGACAACATCGGCGGCCAGCCAGCCAAGTGCGCCGCCTACGATTGCACAGAACTGGCTTGATCTCGACAGCGAGCGTGGCCTCTCGACTTTTGACCAGCGGCACCTTGCCAAACTGCAGATACAGTACACGACAGGAATGGGGCTTGGAGGCGGGACGCATCCTGGGCGGATGGAGGGGAACGCTGCTGAAGGAGTGGACAGTGCTGACCCAGATCTCGGCGGGCACCGGTTTGCCGGAGACGCCGGTTTATCTGTCGGCGGTGCCGGGTACGGGCGTTACAGGGACGATTCGTCCGAACTTGACTGGCCAGCCGATCTATCAGGCATCAGCAGGCTATTTTTTGAATGTGGCAGCGTTCACCGCACCGGCTAGCGGTGAGTGGGGTACGGCGCGAAGGGATTCGATCACCGGGCCAGGTCAGTTCAGCCTCGACGCCTCTCTGGCACGAACGTTTCGCCTGCGCGACCCGCTCAATCTCGACGTTCGTCTGGACGCGACGAATCTACTGAATCATGCCGTCTTCAGCGCATGGAACACAACGGTGAACAGCACGACCTTTGGGCTGCCAGCGACGACGAATCCCATGCGCAGTTTGCAATTGACGGGAAGGCTGAGGTTTTGATGATGCGGTGGCTAACGGCAGTCCTGCTTCTCGCGACCCTGGGGTTGGCAATAGGCGCCAGTGCTCAGCAGATCGGCACGAATGCGGGACAAGGGCCGACCGATGCCTACACGCTGACGGTCAAATCACAGCTGGTCATCGAGACGGTGGTGGCGAAGGACAAACAGGGCAATTTCATCAGTGGGCTGACTGCGAAGGACTTCAATGTAACTGAAGACGGCGTGCCGCAGACGATCCGTTTCTGTGAGCATGAGAAGCTGCCGACGACAGCAAACCCGCTTCCGTTGACGCCGTCCGATGAGGAGGAGATCACGATCTACAAGCGGCTGGCGCGTACGCAGCTCGCGCCCGAAGAACCGGAACATGCGCGGTACAAGGACCATCGGCTGCTGGCGATGTACTTCGACATGACTGCGATGCGGCCGGATGACCAGTTGCGTGCGTTGGCTGCTGCGGAGAAGTTCATCCGTACGCAGATGACTGCCGCGGACCTGATTTCGATTCTGCGTTTTTCGGGTGGGTCCGTAGATGTGCTGCAAGACTTCACAGCCGACCGCAACCGGCTGCTAAGCATTCTGCAGACGATGATAGTGGGCGAAGGGCAAGGAACAGTTGAGTCCGTCGATGACGCGAGCAGCGCAGACACGGGTGCCGCTTTCGGACAAGATGACAGCGAGTTCAATATTTTCAACACGGACCGCCAGCTTTCTGCGTTACAGACGGCGGCGAAGATGCTCGGGCAGATGAATGAGAAGAAATCGCTGATCTACTTTGCCAGCGGCCTGCGGCTGAATGGGGTGGACAACCAGGCGCAGCTGCATGCGACGATCGATGCAGCAGTGCGGGCGGGAGTTTCTTTCTGGCCGGTGGATGCCCGCGGATTGGTGGCGGGGGCGCCGCTTGGAGATGCGACGCAGGGCTCGCCGGGCAATGCGGGGATGTACTCCGGGGCAGCGGCTCAGGCGGTGACCGACAAGTTCCAACAATCGCAGGACACGATGTACTCGCTAGCGGCAGATACGGGCGGCAAGGCACTGTTCGATAACAATGACTTGACCCGCGGTATTGTGCAGGCGCAGCGGTCGATCTCGGATTACTACATCGTGGGCTACTACACGACAAATACGGCTCAGAACGGGCATTTCCGCAAGGTAAAGATCACGGTGGACCCGGCTCTGACGGCGAACCTCGAGTATCGGCAGGGCTACTACGCGAATAAGGAGTTCGCCCGGTTCACAATTGCGGACAAGGAGAGGCAGCTTGAGGACGCCCTTATGCTTGGCGATCCCGTTACGGAGCTTACGATCGCGATGGAGATCAACTATTTTCAGCTCAACCGGGCTGAGTACTTCGTTCCAATCGTGGTGAAGATTCCTGGGCGAGAGCTCGCGTTGGCGAAAAAATTTGGCGCCGAGCATACCCTGATCGATTTTGTCTGCGAGATCAAGGACGAGATCACCGGCATCACAGTGAGCAATGTTCGGGACAACGTGAACATCAAACTGAGCGATGCGACAGCCGCCGAGTTGGCGCGACGACCCGTCGAGTATGACTCCGGCTTTACTCTTACGCCCGGCAGGTACACGATCAAGTTCCTCGCGCGTGACGACGAAACGGGAAGGATCGGGACGTACCAGACGACGTTTGTTATTCCGAATCTGAACAAGGAGACGAAGCGGGTCCCCATCAGCTCGGTGGTGTTGAGCAGCCAGCACATTGACATGAAGGACGCGCTCTATAACGCGACAAAGGGGAAGGATGCGGCCAAGGACGACGCAGCCAATCCGCTGATATCGAATGGACTTAAGCTGGTTCCCAGCGTTACGCGGGTGTTCAATACAGATCGAGATCTCTTCGTCTATCTGCAGGCGTATGGAGGGTATGCGAGCACCGACTCACCGGGGAAATCCGCAACACCCCTGATTGCCTTTGTGAGTTTTTATCGGGAACAGAAAAAGGTTTTTGAGACGTCACCGATCGCCGTTGTACCCCGTCAGGGAAGCCGATTAGGCGTTGTGCCACTCAGCTTCAGTATTGGTCTTGGTGGACTTGCATCCGGACGGTACGATTGTCAGGTGAGTGTCCTCGACCCAGCCGAACATAGAGTCGCCTTTTGGCAAGGTCCGATCATGCTGGTGCGGTAGGGGTTCCGAATAGAGTGGAGCGAAATGCGGCGAGTCTCGCCTGTTTCCCGTAATTCAAAAATCGACGACCGGAAAGAATCGTAGCTGATCTTAATTGGAGCCATTAAGAAATCTTCGACGCCGTTTCGAGCTTCACTTCGATGAGATTGATCATGTCGCCAACATTCCGAAGTTCCTGAAGTTCGCCCAGCGCAAATTTGATCTTGTACTTCTTCTCGATGGCGGTTACGAGATTGAGATGGGCGAACGAATCCCAATCGGGAACCGTTGCGGCATTCGATTCACGTGTAATTACCAGGGTCGGATCGTCGAAGATGTCACGGAATAACTCCTGAATTTCGGGCAACAGGTCATGCATTGGCTCTCTCCAGAATTTTGATGTGGCGGCTACGCGCCTCGTATTTCGTTATATCGAGCGACCAGACCGTAGCTCCTGTTGCATCGTCTCGTGAGACAGACGAGAATCCAAGCTTTTCATAATGGTCTGCAACCATGCCATTTTTGGCGCTGGGGATATAGTAGCCAACCAGCTTTCTAACGTTCCTGTGCTGTGCTCGTTCTGTCAGACCATCCAACATCGCAAGCTCCATGTCGCGCTTGAGAACTCGGCAACTCATCAGCCAAAGGTCAAGATGCAAGTCTGTGGCTTCCACATGTCCGAGCACGATGGAGATCAAACCGTTGTCGCCGAATCTGTCTGTTAGTTTGCCATAGATCCCGATACACGTGTCGTCGACGACTGTGGCTTCTATCTCCGCCAGAGTGTACCTGCGCGTCGTAAGGTTGAACTGATTCGTCTTGTTCGTCAGCTGAGCTATCCGTTCGATGTATGTCGCGTTGAACTCCTCGATCTCCGCAGTCATTTCGAGCGAATCGAGATATTCGCCATAGTTTGCAAATTTCTGTTCGAGCTTTGCCCTTTGCGAGTTCTCTGCGTAAAGCTTCGCGCGCGCAAGATCTTCTTCCGCCAGAGAGATCGTCTCGAAGTAACGTCCAGCGTCGATGACAGATTGATACTTAGCGACCTCGTTGCCCACGTCGGGTACGGCTATTCCTGGAATCTGCGCTTCCACGATAGCTCTTTCCGCTGGATTGTCGTCAACGAATACAAAGCTATCCACACCGAGGTTGAGCTCCTGCGCGATCGCGAGAATGTTTTCATGCTTCGGGTTCCAATTGGCTTTGAACGCCGAAAAGTGTTCGAGTTTGAGGACTGAATCGGGATGCTCAAATCCAGAGCGCGCCACGTCTTCGTCGTTCTTTGAACACACGGCCAGCAGAACTCCACGATCGCGCAGCCGAAGGCAATACTCCTGAAACGCGGTGTACGCCTCTGCGACAGGCGTCTCGCGACCGATCAGGATCTTGTCTGCTCCATCGTCGCCAATGACGCCGCCCCACAGTGTGTTGTCCAGGTCAAGCACCAGCACTTTGCGGCTAAGGCCGTACATCGCGCCTGCGAGCGCAGTCAGCGACGTCGCGATGGCGAACGTTCCTTCCACGGTGTTGGCTATTTTATAGCTGTACCATCGCTCCGGGTCGAACCATTGATTCGTCCCAATCCGGGCAGCGATCGTATTCAGATCCTGCATAATCAGCCGCGGATTTCCGGCAGCCGCTGCGGCAATGTTTCGATTTAGCTCAGCTACGAAACGAGTCATGCCGCCCGCGCTTACCGCATCAAGATTGCCGAGCGTCGCATAGGACGGCAGTTCGAAGTTGTTCTGAATGATCTGGCACCCGACGTTCTCGTCGAGCGAACTCCAGATTGCGCGAAACCTATTGATCTCGGCATCGACATACGCGGGCAACTCCTCCTCGGTGCAGGAGACCGGCGGACGTGTCTGGATGTTTAGCGAGCAGGTATGGAGGTAAACGATATCGGGGTTGAACGCCGCGATGATCTCCGGTTCCAGTACTGCATCTTCATAGTAGCGGCCATATTCCGATTGATAGAACTCTGGTCGAAAGCCTCTGTTCAACAGCAGAAGCTCGAACAGGTCAACCAGTTCGCTCGTGGTTGTGCCGCCGAGCACGGCTATCCTTATATCCTTTAATCCTTTTGCGGCTAGAAACTGGCGGCGCAGACTGCGTCGTTTCAGCAGAAGTTGATCCAGGGTATAGGTCGATACATTCATAGTTGAAGAATATGCACCCGAAGCACGTGCCACCGCGTTACTTCGGTTGACACCAGGAAAACTACCGCACTATCAAAATAACATTTTCATATAGAAGACGGGTGAGACCCGATTTAAGTGTTGCGAGAGGAACACTCCGGTCTCGTTCAGAAACAGTTCTACTATGCCAGCAACTTACTGGCAGGGGTGGTTCATGGCTGGTAATGTCCGGGTTCCGGTATGTCATACTTTTAAGACGTAGCAGGCACGCTGTGAACTCGGCATGCCTTCGCGGATACATGAAAAAGGGGGTTCATGGTCGCACCAACTGGCGTTCAAGACACGGCCGGGGAAGAACGCTCTCCTGTAGAAAGCGCAACACGTCGTCGTCTTTATCTTTATCTCCTGCCACTGGTTGCCGCCCCTGTTCTGCTTTTAGTAGCAGCAGTGTTTGTCGTTCCCTCGCAGTGGTTTGCGTTGCGTTCGGGCAATACATACCTTGTGAATCTTGCCTATGGCGCTAAACTGCGGAACGCAGACTGCCAGATTCTTGTCTACGGCGATTCGAGTGCGATGGTCGCTGTAGACCCTGCGCTGATTCGCGAACGCACTGGTCTCAGCACGTGCAATATCGCCGAATTTCAGCCGATGACTTTGCTGAACGGTACGATGGTGCTCGACACGTACCTCGAACGCAATGCGCCGCCGCGTTTTCTGATATTTCTGTTTACCCCCGAAGATCTCGCCCTCCCAAGTCAGCGCTATAACGGTCCCTTTGAAGCGATTACCTACCGTATGCGCCAGCCACATCGTCTGCAAAGCCTGATCGCGCTGGCTCCGGAATACTCCAGTGCTCTCTTCAGCTGGGCTGAGCAGGGGATGCGTTTCGTATTGGATAATTTGTTGAGCAAGCCTGCTTCGCTTGAAGTGCAGCACCTGAGAGAGTCGAGCCATGGGCAACTTCGAATGGACGCCTCGACTCGCACGTCCTGCGAGACTCTTCGTCATGATGCGGTGCCCGACAAAAAATGGATCGCCGGCCTGCGTTCGAAGTACGCACGTGACGGCATGACCGTACTGGTGGATGCCACTCCTGTTGCGACGTGCGACCCAAGCCTTAGCTTTTTCGAGCAACATTCTCCCGAAGTCATCGACAACCGCCTGGAGACGCTGCCGATAGACGCGTATACCATTGACGGCCGCTTGCACGTCAATGCAAAAGGTTCGAAACTGATATCGGAGATGCTCGCGGACCAGATCGTTCAGCAATTACAGGGCACGGCTCCCACAGGAGCGCAGTGAGCCGATGGTTTTTTCGTCCAACTACTTTATCTTCGTTTTTCTTCCCGTAAGTCTTATCGGTTATCAACTTCTGAGCCGTTTTGGAAGAACGGCTTTATTGACGTGGCTGACGCTCATCTCTTTGTTTTTCTATGGCTGGTGGAACCCTGCCTACTTGATTCTTCTGCTGGCTTCCATCTTCCTCAACTTTCTGTTTTCGCAGTTCCTGGGTCCGAACTGGAGCGAAGCAGCGCGCAGCCGTTGGCTGGTAGCTGCGATTACCGCAAATCTTCTTCTCCTGGGGTGGTTCAAGTATCTCTTTCCACTGCTGAATTTTTTTCAGCGCCATGGAATGATTCATCACAGCTTTGCCGATGTTCTTTTGCCCTTGGGCATCTCATTCTTTACTTTTACGCAAATTGCCTACCAGATCGATTTGCGACAGGGCATCGCTAAACAGCAGGGGCTGCTTCCGTATGCCGTCTTTGTTACGTTCTTTCCCCATCTGATCGCCGGCCCCATCATCCATCCGCGCGAGATCATGCCGCAACTCGACAGCGGCCTCCGTAGTCTGCGCTCAGACGATATGGCTCTTGGTCTTTCGTGGTTCATCATGGGTCTGGCAAAGAAAGTCCTTATCGCCGATCGCATTGCACCTCTTGCCGACGTGCTGTTTGCTCACCCCGCGCACTTCGGGCTCGTTGCCACGTGGCTCGGTACGCTCTGTTATGCGATGCAGCTTTACTTCGACTTCTCCGGCTACTCGGACATGGCACTCGGACTCGCCCGCATGTTTTCGATTGAGTTCCCGCTCAATTTTGACTCTCCATACAAAGCTGCGAACATTCTGGATTATTGGCAGCGGTGGCATATGACCCTCACCCGCTATGTGGGGGAGTATCTCTATACTCCGATTCTCCGCAGCGTGAACAATCGCCGTATGGATGCGGGAAAAAAGGTAAATCGCAAGGCGCTGGCGACGATCGACGGGTTCACTTCGATGGTCTTCTTTCCTGTTATGGCTTCGATGTTCGTTGTCGGTGTCTGGCACGGCGCGGGGATTCAATTCCTCATCTTCGGAATGCTTCATGGCTGCTATCTTGTCATCAACCATCTATGGCGTCTGCTGACGCCCAAGGGTCATGCGCTGCACGAGCGCCTGCCGATACCGGCATCGGTTCTGATCACGTTTTTAGCGGTTCTTGTCGCTCAGGTTTTCTTCCGCGCTAATGGTGTTCACGACGCATGCTACGTTCTGGGAACCATGATCGGTGCACACGGTCTGGGCCCCTCACTTGATAGCAACTCTCTGCTGGGTCAGATTCCGACTACTTCGTTCTTTCTTGCCAAGACCACGACTGCTATCGCAGCAAACGCTGTATGTTTCCTGATTGTCTGGGGTATGCCGAACACACAGGAGATTCTCGGTCAGCTTTCGCGAGACACCATACGTCTCCCGAGCCTGTTGCCTCGTTTGTTGTGGCGTCCAACGGCTTTGTGGAGTCTTACGCTGACGGTTCTCTTCTGCATCGCAATCCTTATGCTCGATGCAGGCACGCGTTTCCTGTACTTCCAGTTTTAGCCTCTGATCCGAGCGCAAATTTTGAAGAGAAGGCAGTTTGCTTGTGCATTGAAGCAAATGGTCGGGGCGAGAGGATTCGAACCTCCGACCCCCTGGTCCCGAACCAGGTGCGCTACCAGACTGCGCTACGCCCCGAATGTGTGCTGCCGTGAGATGTCGATGAGGGTGCTTTCCGAAAGGCTCAAGCGCCCGGGTGGGCTTGCTGGATCGCTGTACCGACTTGGCTAGTTTAGCAGATTACAGGCGTTGAGTGGTGGAGTCTGGCTGAAGGAGCAGGTTTCTCCGCCGCGTGCGTTCGCGATAGGGCTGCGAAGGGCTTCTGTTGCAATGCGGTTCTGAGTGATGGGTGAAAAAAGAGAAAAAAATGGAGAGGAGCCCTAGTGACTCCTCTCCATGAGTGGTGCAAAGTCGATCAGCCTGGTTGGCTGGTTAGTGAGCTTTGGTGGTGGTTTTGGGCATCCCGTAAGGCTGCCCCTGCCGCTTCACTGAGTTCGTATCGAAGGTGTTGGTGTCGCCGGGAGTGAAAGTCGCTCCGGGTGGCACCAGGATGTTGTCGAGGCTGCGACTAAGGTCGCCGCCGGTGCGCAGCTCAATGCGAGAGGGAGTCGATACCCTTCTCCTGCGTGAGGTACTGTGCGACGTTGAGGTCTCGCTGGGCTGCGGCATCAGGTGGTTCATCCGCAGAATGCTTGCCGACGATAACCAACTTGGCCGAAGATTCGCGGTTGAGGGTGAGGGCGATCTCGTCGAGGCAGCCCTTGGCTTCGTTGTCGACGCGTACGGGACGTTTTCTGTCGCGCTCGAAGGAGATACTGCAGAGTTTGATTACCTCGGGCGGGGGCGGGGAGGGTGGAGTTGTGATGGTGACCGATGTATTTGCGGTGGCTTGTTTGCCGAGATCGTCGACGACGTTGCAGGTGACATTGATGGTGCCTGGAGCTGCGCCGGTGGTGATGAGGGTGGCTGTCGGCGTGTTGCTGGCGATCTGACCCGAGGAGGCAGAGTAGGAGTAGCTGAGCGGCCGATTTTGCGGGCTGTTGGCGATCGACGTGATCGTGGATGGATTGCCCGGCAGTACCGTACTGGGATTTGCCGAGCAGGTGATCGTCGGCGGCTCGTAGTCGTGGACGCGGAAGCCGACGGTGCAGCTGGCCTGCTGTCCGGGGCGGATGCCCTCGGAGACGTGGCCGGAGACGGTGTAATCGCCGGCGGGGAGCCCTGCGGTCGTAATGGTGGCGGTAGTGTCGTTGCCGGTGATGTGGCCGCCGCTGGTAGTCCAGGTGTAAGTGGCTTTCTTCTTCAGGTCGAGGTTGCTGGTTGTGGCGGTGATGGTGATGGGGTCGCCGGGAAAGATGTTCGCGGGCTGAACAGTGCAGCCAAGTTGGACGGGTGGGGGCGGTGTGACCTGTCCAAGGCGGAGGACGAGACCTGCAGAGAGGCGGTAGGCGTAGATGTCGCCAATGCCGCCGCCAGTGACACGTGCGGTGTCGGCGGGCCCGAAGTCCACATTCGAGTAGTGAAAGTCAGCCTGAATGGGCCGGATGGCGATGCGATTGTTGAAGGCTGGAAGAATGTAATCGAAGCCGACGCCGCTGGTGATGCCCCAGCCCCAGGTGCATGGCTGGAAGATCGGGCCGCCAACCTTGGCTGCGCCGCCAAGAACATGGGCGAAGGGGACGAAGCGGTTCTTCTGATAGCGAAAGACGGGGCCAACCTGCCCGGTGAAGACACAGTCATTGGGACCGGATGGAAAGAAACTACCTTCGGCCTGGATACCGAAATAGCGGTTGAAGTAGCCGGTAGCACTTACGATCGCACCGGGGTTGATGGGCTGATACTGAACGTTGAAAATTGTGCTGTCGACCGGATGGAGGTAGCCATAGCCGCCGTAAAGGTCGAAGCGCGAGGGCTCGGGCGGCGGCGTGGAGGCGGTCTTGGCGGCCTGGGCCGCTGCGGACAGGGTTGAAGCTGTCATGAAGGCGGCTGTGAGGGCGACGAAAAGAGCTGCCCGCGTTCTGGCTGCACGCGTTCTGATAGACCGATTGGAACGCGAGGGGCTGCTATTCAAAAGACCGGAACTCACGGGGCGGGAACGCATAACGATGAATCCTCCAACTGCGGTGCTTCTTCCTGATTTCAGAGAACTGCTGCACGCCAAAGACAGGCGTAGCGGGGTCAAGGATTACTGGTTACCGACGGACAGGATGACCGAGGTGGATTGAGCGGGTGCCGGGAAACTGATGCTGGTGGCTGTGACAGTGATCGTGTAGGTTTGGAACGTTGTGGTGGGGCAGCCGCACCCTGTCAGGCCAAGAATACCAAGCGAAAACAGGATGACAGCGAGGAGACGCATCTTCTGAGTACCTGATTTCCTGCGGCGGCGAAGACCGGCGAGGAAGACACCAAGGCCGGTGAGTTCGACAGGGAAGACGGCGGCGGCGGTGATGGGCGCGAGATCCGCCGGATTGAAGTTGCGGAGCGCAGGCTTGCGAAGCTGGGCGTCAGCGGCGGTAGTGGTGACCGTCATTGCGACGGTGGCGGTGCCGCCGGCGGTGAGTGTGGGGTTACTGGCGAAGGAACAGGCGGCGTCAGAGGGGAGACCGGAGCAGGCGAGGCTGATCTGGCCGGCAAACGCTCCAACAGAGGTGAGAGTGACCTGGTAGACCGTCGCGCCGGCACCCTGGATGTACTGCGTAGCGGGGGAGGCGGAGATCGTGAAGCTGCCGGTCGGCGCGGTCATGACCTGCGTAAGAGTGGCGGAGCTGGCGTTGAAGTTGGTGTTGGCCTGGAAGGCTGCGGTGACGCTGTGGCTCCCCGCGGCCAGCGCCGTCGTGGCGAAGGTGGCGACGCCACTGCTGTTCAGGGTTGCGGTGCCAAGCAGAGTGGTGCCGTCGGAGAAGTTGACGGTGCCGGATACTACGCCCGTGGTGGTGCTGACCGTGGCGGTGAAGGTCACGGTGGCTCCAACGGTTGCGGGCGAGCCCGAGGTCGCAACGGTCGTGACGGTCG
Organism: uncultured Acidobacteriaceae bacterium; assembly: GCA_963791735.1. Classification (GTDB taxonomy): domain Bacteria; phylum Acidobacteriota; class Terriglobia; order Terriglobales; family Acidobacteriaceae; genus Edaphobacter. The sequence continues at coordinate 465,255 of CAWBTR010000002.1, forward strand.
AGGCTGGAGTGACGGCGAGCGCCCCAGGGTGAATGGTCGCGATGTAGTTGCCGGCGGAGGTGCCTGAGACGTTAGCTCCGATTGCGTAGGTGCCGGCAGGCGACGTGGGCGTGGCGGTGGTGGAGTAGGTGACGATCACGTTGTCGCCGGGGAGCACTCCATTGACCGTACCCGTGAAGTTGGGGTTCGCTGCACCATAAACGCGAGTTGCATTGTCAACGTTGATGACGAGGGAGGAGGGATTTTGCGTGATCGTCAGCGTGCCGTTGACGGTGATGACGTTGTAGTTCGACGAAGCGCCGGAGACGGTGGGGACGATGGGATAGGAGCCGACGGGGCTATTGACGACGGCGGCTGAGGCGAAGGTGGTGGTGACCGTGTCGCCGTTGACCAGACCGGTGGTTGTGCCGGTGAAGGCCGGATTAGCTGTTCCATAGCTGCGAGTGGCGTTGTTCGCGGTGACGGTGAGGTTTGCCGGGGAGACGGTGAGAACGCCGTTGGTGATGGTGACGACGTAGTTGCCGACGGCTGCGCCGGAGACGGTGGGGACGATAGGATAAGTGCCGATCGATGACGTTGCTGTGGCCGTGGTGGAGTAGGTGACAGTGAAGGTGTCGCCGTTGAGCGCGCCGGTGATGGTGCTGGTGAAGGCCGGGTTAGCGGCGCCGTAGGCACGGCCAGCGTTATTGGCGGCGACATTCAGGGCGATCGTTGCCTGAGTGATGGTGAGGGTTCCAGGAACTACGTTGATGGTGTAGTTCGAAGCTGCGGCACCGCCCACCGTGTCGTTGATCGGATACGATCCGACTGGCGAGGTGATGGTGGCTGTCGTGGAGTAGCTGTTAGTGAAGGTATCGCCGTTGAGCGCGCCGGAGACGGTGCTGGTAAATGCCGGGTTGGCGGCGCCGTAAGGCCGGGTCGCGTTACCGACTGTGACGGTGAGGGGTGCCGAGGTGACGGTGAGGGTTCCAGCAATAACGTTTATGAGGTAGTTTCCTGCGGGTGTTCCCGAGACAGTCGCGTTGATGGCGTAGGATCCAACCGGCGAAGTGACGGTTGCGGAGGTGGAGTAAGTGATAGTGAGGGTGTCGCCGTTCAAAGTGCCAGGTTTTGTGACGCCGTTGAGCGTGACGGCAGTGGTGCTAAGGAACTCGGGATTCGGCTGACCGTACTGTCGGCTCGCGTCGAGAACGGTGACCGTGAGGGGCGTTTGGGTGATGGCGAGGTTGCCAGGCGTGTTAGTGATCGCGTAGTTGGACAGGTTGGTGTTGCCTGCCGTGGTAAGGGTTGCGGTGATGGGGTAGTTGCCGACGGGGCTTCCGACCACCGCAGTGGTGGAGTAGCTGACCAGAACCGTGTCTCCGGGCGCGACGCCGGTGAGTGTGCCGGTGAAGGTTGGGTTGGGCGCTCCGTACTCGCGGCTGGCGTTGTTGACGGTGACGGTAAGCGGTGCCGCGGTGACTGTCAGGATGACGCTGCCACTGGCCGGGAAGTAGTTGCTATCGCCCGTGTAGCTGAAGGTGACCGTATAGGTGCCAATGGGGAGGCCGCTGTTGGGGGCGTTGCAGGTCGTGGTGGGTCCAAGCGTTGTATTCAGGCTGCAGAGGACCGTTTTGCCAAGGCTGAAGGTAATGGTGCCGGTGGGGGCAGGATTGCTGCTTGTGGTGTCTACGGTCTCGGGGAATGGCTGTCCGTAGACCTCAGTCTGGGCAGGAAGCGTGAACTGGAGTGGGGCGACAAGCCTCCCAGTGCCTGTGAGCTGGAGGGGTTGCGGGCTGTTGTAGGAGTTTGAAGCGAGCGTAACGGTTGCGGTCAGAGGACCATTGGCCGTGGGGGTGAAGATAAAGCCGAGGTTGCAGGTAGAGCCCGCGATGATGGTGGTGCCGCAGGTAGTGGAGTTACTGTCGACGGTGTAGTGCGAATCGGAGGTCGAGAAAGGAGCAGTCAGACTGAGGTTGGCGGTGCCGAAGTTGCTGAGGTTTTGCCCGATTACCGGAGAGCTCTGGCCTACCGTGATGGTGCCGAAGGCGAGGGTGGGGCTGGGGTAGGTAATCTCGCGGACGGAGCTGTTGCCGTTATCGACGACGAAGAGGTTGCTGCTGCCATCGACCGCGATGCTGACGGGGTCGCTGACCTGGGCGAGATTGCTGACGCCGCCGTCTCCTGCTTTCCCTGCGGTACCGGTGCCGAAGACCGTGGCGATATTGCTTCCGCTGCTGTTGGTGGACGCGTAGACGGCATAGACGAGATTCGCTGCAGCGTCCGCGATGTAGAGATCACCCGCGGCATCGAGAGAGAGGGAGGATGGCGCGATCAGAGCGGTGCCGGTCGCCTGGCCGGGGACGGTAGTGGTCGTGGTTCCGTTGCCGGCGACCTGATGGACGATACCCGACTTGTCGACCGCGTAGACGAGATGGCCGCCGGCGTCGGCGATGTAGAGGATGCCCTTGAGGTCGACGGCGAGGCCGCTCGGCGAGACGAAGTTGGCGGCAATGGTGCGGCGGGGCCCTGCGGCGTAGACCTCTATCACGTTATGTGTCGCGCCCGCCTGCGCGATATACAGATTGTCGAAGCCGTCGACATAGATTGCAGTCGGCGTGTCAAGACTGGTGACGTAGCTGGTATTGATGGTGCCGTCGGCGCCGAATCGAGCGACCGTGCCGTGGGTGGAGTCCGCAATGAAGAAATTGCCGGCGGAGTCGATTGCAACGGCGGAAGGAGTCAGCAGACCGTCACCCTGGGGGATCACGATCTGTGGCGTGCCGCCTCCTGCGGGAAGCAGCAGGAGATCCGCGGTGCCGGCGGTATTACCGGCTTCGAGGACATAGGCGTTGCCGGCAGAGTCAACCGTGATTGCGGCAGGAGCGGCCAGCGCGCTGGCGATGGTGTTGACCGTGCCGGGCGTGAAAGCACTGAGTGAGCCGGTACCCACTGCCTGGAGACCCTGCAGAATGGTCATGCCGGAGAGAGAGTCGGTCAGTTTGACTGGAGCGCTGCGCAGTCCGGGACGAGTGGGCGTGAAGTGGACGAAGACCTGGCACGTATTGGGTACCGCGCCTGCTGCGGCAGGACTGAGTGCGCCGGTGCAGGTATTGCTCGTAATGCTGAAGTCAGGGCCGGAGGTGACGGAGAGATTGACGTTCTGATTGACGGCGAAGGTGAGGGGCAGCGTAGCGCTTTGGCTGCCGACCGGTGTAGAAGGGAGAATGATATTGCTGCTCAGCTTGCGCGCGATGCTGTTGCCGGAGTCGGCGAGCGAGAAGTTGCCGAAGCTGTCGACGGCGATGCCGCGTGGCGCGTTGAGCGGAGCGCTGAGGGCGGAGTTGCCATCCTGGGTCGGGCTATAAGGGCCCGAGGCGCCGTTGGGCAGGCCCGCGGCGATGGTCAGGGTTGAAGATCCGAGGACGTAACTGACCACGTTGTCCGGACTGGTTTCAGTGATGAAGAGAGATTGCGTTGGCGAGAAAGTAAGGCCGTAAGGCTTGTTCAACGCAGTCGCAAGATTGCCGGAGCTGTCGTTGGAGCATTGGCCCACCGCGGTCTTGTAGCTTGCGAGATTTGCAATCTGACGAACGCAGTTGTTGCCGGTGTCTGCAATAAAGAGATCGCCCGTGCCGTTGATCGCCAGGCCCGACGGTGCGTTCAGCACAACGCTGCCGGTGATGCCCGGGCAGGTATTGGGGACGGCGGTGGAGGTAGTGCCGGCCATCACGCAGAGGCTGGCGCCCGGTGCCTGGCGCAGAACCTGATAAGTGCTGACGATGGGGAGAACCTCAGTGTCCTGAATGGAGATGTAGAGATTGTTGCTGGCGTCGACAATAAGTCCGTTGGGACTGGGTGTGGCGGACGCTGTCGAGCCGCATGTACCGGCGACAGTGGTGAGAGCGGTCACGCCGGAAGCTCCATTGGCGAGCATGCGAACGCAGTTGTGCTTACTGTCGGCGATATACAGGTTATTTGAGATGTCGACAGCCAGACCGGTGGGTTGATACAGCCCTTGGGAGGGGGTCGGGGTGCTGTTGGAGGACGTGGAGCAGGTGTCGCCTGTGCCTGAGACCGCGAGTCCCACCAGCGTGCTCATCGAACCCGACGTATCAATCTTGCGGACGCAGTTGTTCAACGTGTCTGAGATGTACTGATTGCCGATCGAGTCGAAGACAATATACGAGGGAGAGTTGAGACTGACCGTCGTTGCGGATCCGAAGTCCCCATTGAAACCTGGCGTGCTGGTGCCGGCGTAGCGAGTCCCGCTCTGTAGGAGAGTCAAGGCCTGGGAGTATGCAAGCGTGGGGACTAAAGCGGTTGCAACAAAAGAGACGAGGCTGAAGAGAACTCGGACTCCAGAAAGACGGTCGATACGCATGAATGACTCCTAGGTAGATGCGGTGCAAAGTGAATCAGGTCGGACGTGCTGACTTAGTTGGTGAAGCGTAGAGATTTCCATGGAGGTCTTAGCCTCCTGAGAGTGGGTGATATCCCCTCTCAGCAAAACGAGGGCCAAAGTGGCACACGTCGCAAACTTACTGCGAACCATCTGCAAAAATGTAGGCGACAAAGAGAAGTATCCAGCAGAAGCGCACTAAAATGATGAAATCGAAGGGGCTTTGGTATACACATGGTTACTGGCTTTCTGGTAAGGCAGTAACCAGGGTGTCAGAGAAGGGAAAACTTTTTCTCTTTTTTGCTGGCTCTGAACATCAACATGAAATGGCTTTCATGCTTGCATGAATTTTTAGCTATTATTTAGCAAAATGAACATGTAAGATTATTGGTGATGAACCACTTCAGAAATGAATTAATTTCATATATCGCGCGGCCAGCGATGATGAGGGCGCATTGATTGGTCGCCGCTCCCGGGAAAATACGCCGATACCGACAGTTTGGCGGATCGATGTCGAACCTGACGATTTCCAACCTGACGTGAAAGAACAACCATGGGACGGTTTTGTTTCTATGGTGAAGTTGGTCGAAGGCCTTCGCAACCGTTTGGCCGACCGTTCCGTCCGTGCAGTTCACCCGACATGGTTTATCAGACTTGATCCCGACATCGAACGCTGCTTTGGGCGCCATGATTATGTTGTGCAACGGCATGGTGAAGAATTCGCACACTTAACGCATCATCAGGACCCGCTAGGCATTCATGTCCATGCCCACCGCTGGGATGCAGAGCGCTCCGTCGCGTTCTCTGATTATGCCGATAACGTCTGGACGACACAGTGTCTGACCATTGCTGCCGAGATTTTTGCGCAATGCTTCGGCGAACCTGTGCGCCGTTCCAGTCAAGGCGGATACTTTCTCACTGAAAAAATTCTCGATACGGCAATCGCCCTCGGGATTAAGGTCGATGTGACGCCGGAGCCTGGTTTGGATGCCAAAATGACGGACCCTTCCTTCGGCGCCTATGCCACTGCGGCATCGGGAGATTTCCGCGTTTGTCCGCGGCAACCTTACTATCCATCGCGGCAATCTTTAAATGTCCAGTCATCGTCGCCTGCCGACCACCGTCCGATCCTGATTGTGCCTCTTACTTCCTATGATTACGATACGGCTTTGGCGTCTAGGAAACGACAAATTGCCAACAGGCTTCTACGTATGCCGCGCCAGCATTATCCGCTCAACCCATGGAAGCAATGGCCGAGCCCGCATGTCTATTGGGATCTCGTCGCGCGCTCCGCCGAAGAACAACCGGCACGCTATTTTGCGTTTGCCATGCGCACCCATGCCCCGGGATCGGTTGCAGCCGAACGCGCACGAACTCTTCTCGACTATTTACCCAACCACCCCATCGCCGAACGGTTACACTTCGTCGATCCTCTCGGGCCGGAGATCCAGGCTCTTGCGACGCCGCATGTTAATGGCGAAATCCTGTCGTGATTTAACGCCTGATCTATAAAATGTGTTCTAACAAGCCATTCATGATCTCTATATCGCATGGGCCGAGTAGAAAAGACAATCGCAAAAAGGTTTATTTTGTGGACCATAGGTAAGTCATAGGGCTGGGGTAGAGGCAAACTCGGAGAGTTTTCCTCGCGCGGGTGTGATGCGGCTGTTTGGTTTATCGTGTCGGCGAAATGGACTAAGCTTTTAGTGAAGGCGGGATTTCGCCATGATGGAACTTCGGCAGATCGTTCGGCTATGGCAGCAAGGCGATGCGGCCGTGCTCGTGACGCTGGTGCGCGCTGTAGGGTCGAGCTATCGGCGACCCGGAGCTCGTCTGCTGCTGGGGGCCAGCGGGGAGCATGCGGGGACGATCAGTGGAGGCTGCCTGGAGACGGAGGTCGTTCGCAAGGCAGCTTGGCTGGTGCGCGAGGGTGCGGTGGTGGAGCGCTATTCGACGATGTTCGATGATACGGCGGACGTGCCGTTCGGGTTGGGATGCGGCGGTGTCGTCGATCTGCTGCTGGAGCCAGCGGACACTCCTGAGTGCCGCGCGTTGATGTCTGCTATGGAGCAGGCCGTTGCGGGAGAAGAAGCGACCGTGCTGACCTGTTTGCCGCACGATGGAAGACGGTTGGCGCGCGCGGTGCTTTCAGCGACTGGAGACGTCAAGTTCGCCAGCATTGGATTGACCGAGACTGAATTGGCGGAGGCGCGGACGAGGCTGCTGCGACAGAGCGAGGTCGAGAGTGCAACTGAGGAGATCTTCGTTGAACGGATTGCCGCTCCGCAGCGGCTGTTTGTCCTGGGTGCGGGGGATGACGCGAAGCCAATGGTGAGCATAGGCGCGCTGCTGGGGTGGAACGTAACGGTAATGGATGGGCGGGCACACCTGGCCCGGTCGGAACGGTTTCCGGAGGCCGAACGGGTACTGGCGGTTTCTTCTGCCTCGGCTGAGATACAGGGGATTCGGCCGGAGGATGCCGTGGTGCTGATGACCCATAGTTATGAGCAGGACAGGGAACTGCTGGCGGCTCTGTTGCCGTTACGACCGAGGTATCTGGGGCTGCTGGGAGCGAGGCATCGGAGTTCCTTGCTGTTGAGTGAGGTGGCGGCGACGCTGGGACGAACGGTCGCTTCGTGTTGTGAGCAGATCTATGCTCCGGTCGGGCTGGATCTGGGCGGAGATGGACCGGAGGCGATTGCGCTGGCAGTGATTGCCGAGGTTCAAGCCTGCTGCATGGGCAAGCTGGGCAGTTCGCTGAGGTTGTCAGCCGAGGATGTTGCGAGGCATGTCAGTGAGGGTGGAGCTTCGCGGTATCTTCAGGTCCATTGTGCGATGGATATTGCGTGATGCGCATTGCGGCGGTGGTACTAGCTGCGGGTGCTTCTAAGCGGCTGGGTGAGCCCAAGCAATTGGTGATGCTGGGGGACGAGACTTTGCTGGAGCGAACGGTGCGCGTGGCACGTGAGGCCGGGTGTTCGCCGGTAGTGGTTGTGGTGGGGGCTGAATATGCGCAGGTGCTTGGGAATAGCGTGCTTGGGGACGCGGTGCCGGTGATCAACGATCAGTGGCAGGAAGGAATGGCGTCCTCAATCCGGCTTGGCGTGCGTACTTTGGGGATTCTGGCCAGGGATGCAGAGGGTGTGTTGTTGATGACCTGCGATCAACCGGCGGTGACGGTAAAGCATCTGCGTCGCCTGATGTCTAGGGCCGAGGTGAAGGCTTCGCGCTACGCGGGAAGGAGCGGGGTTCCTGCCTTTTTCCCTTCGCAATACTTTGAAGAGTTGATGGAGTTGAAGGGGGATGCCGGGGCGCGGGAGTTGCTGGCGGAGGCTCGATACGAGGAGCTGGAGAACGGGGAGCTGGACGTGGATACGGTGGCGGATCTGGAGCGGGCGCGGGAGTTGTTCGGTTAGCTTTAGCCTTGGGACATGCTTTTCGATCCCAATCCCGGTTTTCCACAGATTTATTTCAAAAAGTTGGCATATTTTCCTCACCACAAATAACCACGTCAATTCACCACGATTTACCACGCATTCACCACGTTCTTTCCATCCAAAAACCACGTTAATGCACTGCAATTTCGCAAAACCAGCCCCAAAAACCACACTCAGAAAAAAAGTGTTCAAAGGGTGTGGAGAAACTCCTCGAGGAGGTTGGCGGCTACCGTGGCGCGATATTTTGCGGTGCTGCGAATGTCGTCGATCGGACGAGCTTCGGCGAGGACGGCGGCGCGCGCGGCGGCGATGGTCTCCGGGGTAATGGCTTTTCCGGCGAGGGATTGTTCGGCGGCAGTGAGGCGGACAGGATATTCGCGCAGGCTGGCGGCGCCGATGCGGATGTCCTGGATATGGCCGTTCTTCATACGCGCGAGGGCCGCTATGGCTACCTTGGAGATGGCCTGGGCGTTGCGTGGGCCTACCTTGCGAATATAGCTTTTGTAACTCTTTAAGTTACGTGAAATGATGATGCTGTGGAGGAGTTCGTCGGGTTCGAGGACGGTTTCTTTGTAAGCGACGTGGAAGTCGCGGTAGGGCAGGGTACGGGGACCGCGTGCGGAGACCAGGGTGAGTTTGGCGTCATAGGCGAGCAGCACGGGTGGCGAGTCAGCGGCGGGGCTGGCGTTGACGATGTTGCCGCCGAGGGTGCCTCGGTTCTGGTTCGCGATGCTGCCGGTCCAGCTTGCCGCCTGGGCGAGAATTGAGAATTCCTTAGCAATGACGGGGTGTTTGCGGATGTCGGTGAAGGTGGTGCCGGCGCCGATGATGATGGCGTCGGGTGCGACCTCGATGAAGCGGAGCTCTTCGAGATTCCAGAGGGAGACGAGCTTTTTCGATTGCAGGCGGCCGGCTCCGAGTCCGACCATGAGTTCGGTGCCGCCGGCGATGGGGGTATAGCGGTCAGGCGAATCGGCCAGGATCTGCAGGACTGCATCGAGGGAGCCGGGGGCGATGAGTTCGTATTGGGTGACGTTGGAGCGCATTATTTCACCGCTCCCGCGAGTGCCGCGGCCTGGACTGCGTTGAAGATGCGCATGTAGCCAGTGCAACGGCAGAGGTTTCCGTTGAGGCCTTCCTGAATTTGTAACAGTGTTGGTTGCGGATGCTTTTCGAGGAGGTGATAAGTGGCGAGGATCATGCCGGGCGTGCAGATGCCGCACTGGGCTCCGCCCTCTTCGAGGAAGCACTGCTGGATGGGGTGGAGTTTTTCGTCGATGACGAGGCCTTCGATGGTGGTGATCTCGGCGCCTTCGGCCTGCAGGACGGGGATGAGGCAGGAGTTGACCAGATCGCCGTTTATCAGGACGGCGCAGGCTCCGCATTCTCCTTCGCCGCAGCCCTCTTTCGTTCCAGTGAGATGAAGGTCTTCTCGCAGAACGTCGAGGAGGCGTTTCATCGGTGGCGCTTCGATGGTTTCTTCCTTGTTGTTGATGGTGCATTGGATGGTGCTCATGCTGTGACCTCGCTGAAGACGGGGCCGGCTATGGCGGGGTCGAGAGATTCGGTGCCTGCGTTGGGGATGCGGGTCATCCGCTCGAAGATGTCTTCGGGGAGCAAGGGAATCTCGGTGAAGGCGATGCCTGTGGCGTGTTCGATGGCGTTGAGGATGGCGGGGGCAGGACCGTCCATGGGGAGTTCGCCGATGCCTTTTGCGCCGAACGCACCGTGGGGGCAGGGGGTCTCTTCGAAGGTGACGTGGATGGGCGGGAGATCCGCGCTGGTGGGCATGATGTAGTTGGTCATCTGATTGTTGGCGAGATGACCGTTTTGCCAGAGGCATTTTTCGTAGAGTGCGTAGCCGATGCCTTGCGCGACGCCGCCTTCGATCTGGCCGGCGGCGAGGATGGGGTGGATGACCTTGCCGACCTCCTGCAGGGTGTGGAAGTTGGTGACGGTTGCGGAGTAGGTGGTGGGGTCGACAGCGACTTCTGCGACGTAGACGGCCCAGGCATAGGCAGGGTAGGCTTCGCCGCTGTAGGTTTCATCGTCCCAGAAGACGTCTTCTGGCGACTCGTAGCGAACGCAGACCTCGAGGTTGGAATGCTCTTTGCCGTAGCGAATGGCAGCCTTCTTGAAGTCAGCAGGCGTATGAGGAGTTGGAAGGTTGGCGTTGCCGCGAAGCTTCGTGACGATCTGTACTGAGGCCCGTTCAACGAGTTTGCCGATGATCATGGCGGTGCGGCTCGCCACGGTAGGGCCGGAGTTGGGAACCAGAAGTGTGTCAGGCTGTGCAATGCTTACGTCTTCGTAAGGCAGGCCGAGAGTTTGAGCAGCAACCTGACAGAGGATGGTGTTGGTGCCTTGGCCGAACTCGGTCGAGGAGACGAGGATCAAGGGACGTGCCGGTTTGCAGGTCGATGTCGATGGCGACCTCGGAGGCGAGGCGGCGTTCGCCGGAGCCGGTGAAGCCTGAGCCGTGGAAGAAAGTCGCTAAGCCAATGCCGCGCTTGATGGTGCTTGTGGGGTTTTCGCGATCGAACTGTTTGCGCTTGGCGTGGTAGTCGGACTCTTCGAGGGCGCGGTTGATCATGTGCTGCAGGTCGACGGGGTCGCGGAGGAACTGGCCGGTAGCGGTCTGGTCGCCGGTGGAGAGGAAGTTGCGGCGACGCAACTCGTCGGGAGTGAGGCCGACGACCTTCGCGATCTTGTCCATGTGGCGCTCGAGGGCGAAGATGCTTTGCGGAGCTCCGAAGCCGCGGAAGGCTCCGTGAGGCGGGATGTTGGTTGCCATCGCTTTTGCGCGGACCGTTATGTAAGGCCAGTGGTAGGGGCCGGGGGCGTGGATGGTGCCGCGGGAGAGGACTACCGGGGAGAGGGTGGCGTAGGCCCCGCCGTCGATGGCGAAGTCGATCTCTCCGGCGAGGAGCTTGCCGTCCTTGCTGACGGCGGTGCGGTGGCGGGTGCGGCTGGGATGGCGCTTGGTGGTGGCGGCCATGTCTTCGGAGCGGTCGTAACAGAGTTTCACCGGACGGCCGGACTTCATCGCGAGTAGTGCGGCGTGGCTGCCGATGACGGAGGGAAAGTCCTCTTTGCCGCCGAAGGCTCCGCCGGTCTCGGTCTGGATGACGCGGCACTTTTCAGCGGGGAGATTGAAGACGAGCTCGAGAGCGTGGACGAGGTAGAAGGGACATTGCATCGAGCCACGGACGGTTACGCCGGATTCGGGCGAGTATTCGGCGATTACGCCATTGTTTTCGATGTAAAGCTGCTCCTGAGCTCCGGTCCGGTACTCGCCTTCGACGATGAAGTCGGCGGTTTGCCAGATCTCGTCGGGGATGGCGGTCTGGTTCTTCTGCATCAGGTAGGTCTTGAAGGTGTTGGCGTGGACGCCTTCTCCCCAGATGATCTGTTCTTTCTTCTCGGAGTCTTCGATGGTGTAGATGGCGGGGAGTTCTTCGTAGGTGATGTGGACCTTTGCGACGGCGGCGGGGAGTACAGCCCGGTTGGGGTGGGCGAGGAGGAGGATGGGCTCGGAGTCGTGGTTGACGTGGGTGGAGGCGAGGCAGGGGTGGTCTTTGGTGAGGTGGACGATGGTGTTTTCGCCGGGGATGTCGGCGGCGGTGACGATGGTGAACTCGTGCCAGGGGATGGCGGGGTCGAAGGTGATGGAGGTGATGCGGCCGCGGGGGATGGTGCTGCGGACGGTGGCGCCGAACCACATGCCGGGGAGCACGATGTCGTCGACATACTGGGCGCGACCAAGAACCTTGGCTGGACCTTCTTTGCGCAGGGGCGATTTGCCGACGATTTGGGCGGTGTCGCTCATGGGGGTAGGGTCAAGGATAGAACGAAAATTGTTGTGGCGCGACGGATTGATATAGTGGACGGCGGCTGGCGGATTTCTGTCGTTGTCGTCCCGGCGTATCGCTCATTCGCGGCTTGTTTCTTTCGTCCTTTTGGCCTCCTTATCCTGTCGGGGTACCCCCCTCCCTTGCGGTATTTCTGGCGTAAGATTCTTTGGATTCAATAGTCTGCAGAGGATTAGTGTCTGCAAAATATTCATAGTAAACGAGTTGTGTGCAAGGTATTTTGTTATCAACGAGTTAGCCCCAGAGGGCGTCCGGGGTTCGCTTGTTTCTGATCTATATATCCATTATGTATCATTATAGCGGTTTGGATAGAACTAAAATGCCACGCGGATGTTGTTGATCTGTAATGAATTAGGTGTTTTTGGGGCTTGACATGCGATTTTTGGGCTGAAAACGCAGAAAAAAAAGCAAAGGAACGACAGGGAAGGCGAATGCTTCCGCTACGCCGTGTTGGCATCCGCGGTGGAATCGACATACTTGATGAGCAGCACTTCGTTGCCGATCTCGCTGTAGATCAACTCGTCCACGGTGCCAGCCGCCATAAGAAGGCCGAATCCTCCGGGACGCATTCCTTCTTCTTCACGCTGCACGATGTGGGCCGTGGGATCCTGAGACGGATTTGCAATCGCCGCGTGGCTCAGCGATTCGGGGCGGAAGCCAGCGCCGGGGTCACGTATGTAAAACACCAGCGCTCTTGCCGTACGAACGCCGGTGACCTCAACTACCTGTTCGGGATTAAACGCCGCTCCGTGTTCCATTGCGTTCAGCAAGATCTCTCGCAATGCCTGCATCATCTCCATCCGTGTGTCCTGAGGCAATCGAACGCTCAGCTCCTTCGCAAAGGTCATGAGGCGCTCGGCTGTGATAATGCGGCAATTTACGCGGACCGACACCCAGCCGGGTCTGGCGGATACGACTTGTATGTCGTCCCGCCATTGACTGTCGGACGCTGCACCGATGACCAGGCTCACGATATCGCCGGAATCAAACGGAGGTGTGAAGCAGGCGAACACTCGGGCGCGGAGGGCAGCGATGACTTCTTCCGGAGTGCTTTGATGAGCCAGGACGATGCACTTTACGCCGGGCCTGATGGCGCGCATTTCCTCCAACAGCGCCAAGTCCTCATCGACTACGCTGTCAGGACTCGTGATGACGACCCCGAAGGATCGCGCACGCAATCGCTTCAGGGCGTCGGCGTGTCCTGCCGAATACTCCATGGGGAGATCGGCGGCAGACAGTGCATCGCCAATCTCGCCGCTCACTTGGGTGTGATTTCCAATTACCAGGACCCGGCTCATAGTGTGCTCCCAGGGGAGTGAACCAGACGATTCCAGATGGTCCCACCCATTGCAGATTACGCGCGACGGATGGGACATCCGGTCTATGGTTCCGTTCGGTGACTGTCAGGCGGGTCTTGTCATCGTCTTGACCGTTTTACCGGCGGGCGGGTCTTTTGCGGACGGCGTTGGCGCTGGCCTTTCCTCTTCGTGCTTGCGGTGCCGCCGGGGTTGACTACGGCGATCAGCTTGGTGCCGATGGGGGAGCCGAGGCCGGTGCAGGGGTCCCAGCCGGGGCCCGCGCTGAAGCCTACGGGAGTGCCGGAGTAGTTGGTGCCGGAGGTGACGTCGTTGAAGGCGGCTTTGCCTTTGGCGGCGTAGATGGAGGGTTGGAGGAAGCCGGCGGTGGTACCGTTCTGCGCGTTGGCTACGGCGATTAGGCCGGCCCAGAGAGGCGCGACGGCACTGGTGCCGCCGATGACCATGCTCTTGCCGTCGACGCGGATGGTGTAGCCGGAGGAGGGGTCGGCGTCGCCGGAGACGTCTGGAACGCCGCGGCCGCCGCCTGTGGTGGTGGGCTTGGGGACGTTGGAGCCGGCTTGCCAGGTGGGCAGAGGGAAGACGTTGCTGACGCCGCCGCCGGTTGCGCCCTCGTTGATGGCGAGTTCGTTCCAGACGACCTCTGAGGTGATGGTGTTGCCGCTGCCGAAGAGTTCGGTTCCGCCGCAGGCGAGGACGTGGGGGCTGGAGGCGGGGAAGTCGACGTGATTCTGGCCGTCGGTGACGCCGTCGGTGGAGCCGTTGTCGCCGGCGGCGACGGTGATGGTGATGCCGAGAGCAGCGGCGGACTGGCAGGCGGCGTCGAGGGCGTTGAGGGATTGCGTGGTCCAGGATGACTCGGGTCCGCCCCAACTGATGGAGATGACGCTGGGTTTGTTTTTGGTGTCGTGGACGGCGTTGGCGATGGCGTCGATGAAGCCCTGGTCGGTGTTGGGAGTGAAGTAGACGACGATGTTGGCGCCGGGCGCGACGGATGCGGCAACCTCGATGTCGAGCATGACCTCACCGTCGGCGCTGTTGGCGTTGGTGGGGGCGTTCTTGCCCCCGTCGACTGAGACTGCGCAGATAGTGGGTGCCTTCTGGCTGATGGATTTGAAGTAGGCGGCGAGATCGGTGGTCTTGTATCCGCCGCCGAGTTCGATGATGCCGATGGTCTGGCCCGCGGCAGACGCGTTGGAGGGGAACTGATAGAGAGCTGCGACCTGGGGCGGGGTATAGGAGACGTTCGCGGCGCCGGCGTGGGGCTGGGCGAAGCCGCTGCCCTGGGCTAACTTTGCGCTGATGTCTCCGGCTTCGCCGAAGACACGAAAGTGAGGCTGCGCCTGCGGACGATTGTCGAGGCCGAGGACAGCTTCAACGGGACCGACGAGTTTCGAGGGCAACGTGATGCTGCCTTCGCGGACACGGTAGGTAGTGCCTTCGTGGGTCTTGTGGACGAGGGTGACGCCGAAGGCCTTCTGCATGGCGGCGATGGTGCCGATGAGTTTGATGGTGCGGCGTTCGGGGCCGGGAGTGTCAGGCGCGACAGTGAGGCCGTACTCTTTGGCGAAGGTGCGGACGAGTTTGACGGCTTCGGGGTCTGCGCCGTGGCGCTGCCGATACTGTGCGTGGGTGAGGCGCTCTTTGCCGGTGCGATTGGCGACCTTCAGAGGACTTTTTCGCCGGACGATAACCGACACGGTAATCTTAGTGCCGGAGGGTGCGGGCTTTTCGGCGGCGGTCTGGACGAAGGGTGCTTTTTCGCTGCCCGGCAGAACGGTGCGGGGTGAAGCTTTCTGGGGATTTGTATGGGGAGTGGCTTTCTTTTTGAGTGCCATGAGGGTTCTCCAATTTGGGGATGAATTGTGAGAGGGCCGACGTGCTGGCGCGAATCGCGAGAGACCATAGTATGCCAGCACCGAGGAGGAGGAAAGCTATGGAGGTAAATATTTTCTGGGCGTGAAGAGGATGGCGACTGCGATAGACTGGGCCACTAGTGATTAGTTCCTGGCCGATAGCTCCTGGCTTTTGCTAAAGACGAGCGGCCGAGAGCCAAAAGCTTACCTCGGGGGTTGGATGAATGCAGGTTTCGACGTCGGTTAGTACCGGTTCAAGTAAGCGGTCACAAGGGGATAAGAATCGGCCGGTTTTTCCTGTGGGCCAGATCGTGCTGTTTTCTCTGGTTACGGTGCTGTTTTTTCTGTGGGGGATGTCGAATAACCTGACTGACATTCTGGTGCAGCAGTTCAAGAAGTCGTTTGAGCTGTCTCCGGTGAGCGCACAGCTGGTGCAGACGGCGAATTTTCTGGGCTACTTCATCATGGCGATGCCGGCGGCGCTGCTGATGCGCAAGTGGGGATACAAGGCAGGGATGGTGACGGGGTTGTGCCTGTTTGGCGGCGGGATGATCCTGTTCTGGCCGGCGGCTGTGAGTGGGCAGTATCTTCCGTTTCTGGTGGCGCTGTTTACGGTGGGAAGCGGAGCTTCGTTTCTCGAGACGGCCTCGAATCCGTTTATTGCGCAGTTTGGTGATCCGGAGACATCTGAGCAAAGGTTGAATTTTTCGCAGTCGTTCAATCCGCCGGGGACGATCGTTGGTGTGCTGATTGGAGCGCGGTTTATTTTTTCGGGCGTGGAGAAGAAGGCTCCCGAGATTGCGCAGATGCGGGCGGCGGGGACGTACCAGGCGTATCTGCATACGGAGATCATGCGCGTAGTGCCGACGTATCTTGCGTTTGGCGGCGTGGTTTTGCTGTGCGCTTTTATTTTGTCGCGGATGACGTTTCCTTCGATGCATAGCGAGCATGAAGGCGAGGCTGGAGATCATGGGAGCTTCCGCCAATTATTCAACTATCCGCATCTTTGGTTTGCGGTGTTGGCGAATTTTTGCAACGTCGGGGCGCAGATCTCGAGCTGGAGCAGCTTGATTCCGTATATGAAGCAGTTCACCACAGTGAGTGAGCGGCATGCCGCGTACTACCTGACGGGGGTGTTGGTTGCGCTGGCGCTGGGGCGGTTTGTGTCGACGCCGCTGATGAAGTATGTTTCGCCGAGCAAGATGCTGGGTTTCTATGGCGTGGCGAATGTACTGCTGATGGCGGTTACGATGACGCAGCCGGGAATTGTCGGCGCGTGGGGTGTGGTTGCGAGCGGATTCTTCCTGTCGATCATGTTCCCGACGATCTTTGCACTGGGGCTGAAGGGGCTGGGGCCGAATACGAAGCTGGCTGCGTCGCTGCTGGTGATGGCGATTGTGGGAGGAGCGATCTTTCCGCCAGTGCTTGGGCTCATCGTGAAGGCGAGCGGAAGTTGGGCGAAGGGGTACATTGTGCCGCTGCTCGGGTTCATCGTGGTGGCGCTATATGGATTTCTGGCGCCACGGATTCGGTCGCATGAGGAGGGAGGGGTTCCGCAGGCGATTTGAAGCGAATTGCTTGCGGTTTTTTTCGCGGGGCTGAGCCCTGTGCTCCCGCCGAAAAAGCAAAGGCTAGAGCGCCGCGTCCAGGGGCGGAAACAAAGGTTAGAGCCTTGCGCTTCCGCGCTAAGTCCAAAGGATAGTTTTCGGGCGTTTCGAAGGCTTTAGAAGTGGCGCAGGGTTTCGGTGGGTGTGTGTGGCTTGTAGTCGGGGTCGCCGGGGATGGGGTCAAAGGTGGAGCTGGCGCTGCGCTCGAGCGAACGGCTGACAATATCGCGTGAGCCGAGACCGACGGCGAGGGAGAGCGTGAGGACGATGCCGCCGAAAAGGATTCCGAAGGCGAGTTCAACGACGGTTCCGCCGATCTGAAGGTGGTCGAGCACCATGGCGGCGGTGAGGACCAGGACGAGCCATTTGATGCCGAGAGAGAGGAAGCGGGCGTACTGGAGCTTGGCGTTGACGGCGCCGATGAGGACGGAGCGCTCGAGGAAGCGAGCGATGACGGTGCCGGCGATGAGGAGAAGGACGGCGCCGATGGAGTGGGTGAGGTAGGGGATGACGACGAGGGAGATCTGCGACTCGCCGGGGTAGGCGGCGTCGAAGGCAGAGACACCGATGAAGAAGCCGATGAGCACACAGGCCCAGAAGACAATGCGGGCGATGAGCGCAGTGGGGCTGTGGGAGGGGGACCAGTCGGAGATCGTTGCGCTGGCGTTGCGGGCGAGACGCTCGTCGAACCTTGCGGCGGTGAGGGTGCGGCGCAGAAGGGCGGCGAGACCTGCTCCGATGGCCGTGAGGACGATAACGGCGAGCAAAAGGGCGACGAGTCCGGGAAGGAAGCTGGCGAGTTTGACGAGGACCCGGTGTGCGGATTGGCTAAGGGCGAGTTCGACTTGTTGCCACATGAGTTTGTCTCCTTACGTTGCTGCTGACCGTTTGTTGCTTTGTGTTGCTGCTTTGCTAACTGCTTTTTGCTGACGCGCTTTTTTTATGGATTGAAGCGGTCCGGCCAGCGCCAGCGTGACACGAGGTACGGTTTGTCGGTTTCGAAGGCGACGGCGAGGTCCTGGATATGTTTTTCGGGGGCTGTGCCGTTCGCGATGAGAGTGAGATGAGAGGCGGTCCAGGCGAGATAGAGCGGCGTGAGTGCGCCGAGAAGGTGTCCGCGATTGATGGTGCGGAGACGGTAGGCGAGGACGAAGTCGTAGACGATGCGGGCCCAGAGGTTGTCAGGCATGCGGAAGGTTTCGGGCGTCATGACGGAGAGCTTCTTGAGGCCGAGGAGCGAGTTGGGCGGCAGGACGAGGGACCAGATCTCGTGGAGGTTGGTGTAGGCGAGGCGGAAGGCGTCGAGCATGGGGGCGATGTCGGGAGGCTGCTCGGCGACGGGGGCGGCCTGGGTGATGGGCGGCGGGGGCTGGATGCCGCGAGCCCGCTGCCAGAAGGTGGCTTTGGCGTCGATGTCGGCGAAGAGCGAGGCGGTGATTTGAGCGAGGAGCGCGTTGAGATCCGGGGCGGCGGGTTGAGGCAGGGTACGGGAGCCGATATTGACTTCGGCGATGGTGTAGTTGCCGGAGGCTGCCTCGCTGAGTGGCCAGAGGAAGGCATCGTTCTGTCCGCTCGCGGTGAAGCGTTGGGCGGTGGTTGCAAGACGCCCTGCCATGCGGAGAGAGAGGCCGAGATCGATTGCGAGAGGGAAGCGGGGGCGCGTGCCGAAGAGGGCGCGGGTGACGGGATAGAGGATCGCGGAGTTGACCAGGCCTTCGCGCGGGCCGAGGTCGTAGTGGGCAGAGGTGAGGTCGCATTGGACGGTAGACTTTGCCAGGGCGCGAATGGCCTCTGGGCGGAGAGACTGGGCTTCGGCACCGAGGAGGACGCAGGCGGAGGCGTGGTTTTCCTGCGCGAGTTTGTAGGCGTTGAGGTAGTCGGGTGCGGTGAGGATCCAGGGGCTTGCTGAGACTGTGGTGACCGTATAGGGAAGAATTCGGAGGGGGCTGTCAGAGGAATGTTGCGGGGCGGCGTCGGGGGTGGCGACGAGGACGGTTTCGCCGGGGAAGGCGAGGGCGAGGTTGGTGAGCGTGGTCTCGAAGGCGTCCTGGGGCAGAGGGACGAGGCTGACGAGGAGGCTGCCGGTGGCGGGAGTCGCCGCCGGCGCGGAGCTGAGGTCGACATTGGTTTGCGTGGAAGCCATCGTGCGATCTGGACTTTCTCTGCTTCTGTTAGCGTGGCTCAGGTTGAGTCAGATGTTCCTGTTCCTTTTTTCTTATGAGGCAATTCTTCGTTCCAAGTTTATGCCTCATCCTTTCACACAGAATCACTGTCGTGCGCATCTTATGGGTTTGTCATAGCAGTTAAACAGATGCGTGCCTGGGTGTATGTGGTTGCTGGCAGGAGAAATGCAATCCACGGAGCGAGGACCAGACGTGGAAGGAAAGAAAAAGAACAAGGGGCCGTTGCACGGCTCGCTGATTGAGGATTATTGCCTGATTGGGGACTGCGAGACGGCGGCTCTGGTCTCTCGCGGGGGATCGATCGACTGGTTGTGCTGGCCGACGTTCTCTTCGGCGGCGTGTTTTGCGGCGTTGCTGGGTACTCGCGATCATGGGTACTGGAAGATAGCGCCGGTAGGCAAGGTGAAGGCAGTGAGGCGGCAGTACGAAGCGCACACGCTGGTGGTGGAGACGACGTTTGAGACGAAGGATGGCGAGGTTTGCCTGATTGACTTTATGCCGCCTCGCGCGGAGCACTCGCATATGGTGCGGATGGTGCGTGGAGTACGCGGCAAGGTGGCTATGCAGATGGACCTTGCGATCCGGTTTGATTATGGCCGGACGATTCCCTGGGTGACGACTACGGACCGCGAACTGCACGCGATCGCTGGGCCGGACATGGCAGTGCTGCGTACCGAGGCGCCGTTGCGTGGTGAAGGGATGACCACGCGCAGTGAATTTACAGTGCGGGCGGGAGAGACGGTGAGCTTTACGCTGACGAGCTTGTCGTCTCTGGAGAAGGTGCCGCCGGAGCAGCCGGCAGAGAAGGCGCTGAAGGAGACACAGGATTTCTGGAAGGAGTGGAACGGAAGGAACAAATATGTCGGTCCGTATGCCGATGCGGTGGAGCGATCGCTGATGACGTTGAAGGCGATGACGTACAGGCCATCGGGTGGAATTGTGGCGGCGGTGACGACCTCTTTGCCGGAGAAGATCGGTGGATCGCGAAACTGGGACTATCGGTACTGCTGGTTGCGGGACACCGCGTTTACGCTGCTGGTCCTGATGCAGGCGGGTTACGTGGATGAGGCCGTGGAGTGGCGGAAGTGGCTGCTGCGGGCGATTGCCGGCGCGCCGGACCAGGTCCAGACGATCTATGGCATCCGCGGCGAGCGACAGATTCTGGAGTGGGAGGCGGACTGGTTGCCGGGGTATGAAGGTTCGCGGCCGGTGCGGATTGGCAATGCGGCTGTGGATCAGTTTCAGATGGACGTGTTTGGCGAGGTTGCTGCTGCGCTGAACCGAACTCCGCAGGAGGAAAAAGGGATTCGGGTGTCGTCGACGGCCGTGCAGGCCGCGCTGATCGACCATCTATGCAAGGTGTGGGACCAACCGGATGAAGGGATATGGGAGACGCGCGGCGGCCCGAAGCACTTTACGCACTCGAAGGTGATGGCGTGGGTTGCGCTGGATCGGGCGATCAAACACCACAGCGTTTTGACGGTGGTGGCGATATCAAGCGATGGAAGAAGAATCGCGAGCTGATTCACAAGGAGGTCTGCGAGAAGGGGTTCAACAAAAAGCTGAACAGCTTTGTGCAGTCGTATGGGTCGAAGGATCTGGATGCTTCGTGTCTGCGGATTGGGCTGGTGGGATTTCTTCCGATGGATGACCCACGGATTATTGGAACCGTCGAGGCGATTGAAAAGCGGCTGATGAAGGATGGATTCGTGCAGCGGTACGACACGCGGACGACAGATGATGGTCTTCCAGCGGGTGAGGGTGCGTTTTTGGCGTGCAGCTTCTGGATGGTGACATGCCTGTGGTTGATTGGGAGGACGGCGGATGCAACTGCGATGTTTGAGCGGTTGCTTGTTCTGCGGAATGATGTGGGTCTGCTGTCGGAGGAGTATGATCCTGCGGGGAGGCGCATGGTGGGAAATTTTCCACAGGCGTTGTCGCATATTGCGCTGATTCATTCGGCGTTTGCGATGTCGGGATTATGGCGGCCGCAGCCGCTGGTTGAGACAAAAGACTTGTCGCACAAAACGGCGTAGAGTGCATTCATCCTTGGTTCTGCGGTTGTGAATACAACCGGGGCGGCGTTAAGTGCCTCTAATCAATCATCTGCGTGACTCTTCTGCTGCCTTGTTTCCTGAACGAGTTTTTTTGATCGGTTGACGACAATGCTACGGATTCCATGTTCTACGTATAGGTTGCAACTTCACAAAGACTTTACATTCGATGATGCGGCGGGGATCGCGGACTATCTGCGTGCGTTGGGGATTTCGCATGTCTACTGTTCGCCTTATCTGCAGGCTGCGCCGGGAAGCATGCATGGATACGACGTTGTTTCTCACCAGAGGGTGAATGAAGAATTGGGCGGAGCGGAGGCGCACGCTCGTTTCTGCAAGAAGCTAGGCGAGGCAGACCTGGGGCAGGTGCTGGACGTTGTGCCGAATCACATGTCGCTGGGCAAGGAGAACAGGTACTGGTGGGACGTGCTGGAGAATGGAACGTCGAGCCGTTATGCTTCGTTCTTCGATATCGACTGGCAGCCGCAGGAGGAGCGGCTGAGGGACAAGGTGCTGGTGCCGATACTCGGCGACCAGTATGGGCGGGTGCTGCAGACGGGCGGTATCAAAGTATTGCGGCGTGGGAGCAGGTTTCAGGTGGAGTGCTCGGGGCAGACCCTGCCGACGTCGCCAACGTCTTTGCCCGTGATTCTTTCGCGAGCGGCTGAGTACGCGAAGTCGGACACACTGAGTTTTCTTGCGGCTTCATTTGGACGGTTGCCGCAACCGGAGTATGTCGATCGCAGGACGATTCTTGCTCGGCATCGTGACAAGGTAGTCTTGTTCGATTTGTTGGAGAGGCTGTGCAACGAGGAGCCGGGAGTTTGGGAGGCGATTGATCAATCTGTCACAGAGTTGAATGGGAATCTGGATGGATTGGATGATTTTTTGAACCAGCAGAACTATCGGCTGGCGTACTGGAAGACTGCGGATCAGCAGTTGAGCTATCGGCGGTTCTTCGATGTGAACTCGCTGATTGGTTTGCGCGTGGAACGGGAGTATGTGTTCGAGGAGACGCATGCGCTGGTGCTGGATTGGCTGAAGCGCGGTGTCATCGATGGCGTGCGGGTAGATCATCCGGATGGGTTGAGGGATCCGCTGGAGTATCTGAAACGGCTGCGGGGGAATGCGCCGGATGCTTATATTGTCGGCGAAAAGATTCTGGAGCCAGGCGAGTTTCTGCGGGAGAGCTGGCCTATCCAGGGGACGACCGGGTATGACTTTCTCAACGTTGCCGCGGGAGTTCTGGTCGCGCCTGAGGGAATGGCGGAACTGACGTCTGTTTATGGTGATTTTACGGATCAGATAACGGACTTTCATTCGATTGCTCACGAGAAAAAGATCAGCGTGACGCAGGAGGGGTTGGGGAGCGATGTCAATCGGCTGACGTCACTGTTTGTGGAGATATGCGAGGCGAATCGCGACCGGCGAGACTATACGCGGGCCGAGGTGAGGCGGGCGATTCGCGAGGTGGCGGCGTGCTTTGCAATCTACCGGACGTATGTAGTGCCGGAGCGGGAAGAGATTACGGATGAGGACAGAGAGCAGATCACGCAGGCGACGGAGTGTGCGAAGCAGCATCGGCAGGATATCGATGGCGGGCTCTTCGATTTTATGCGCGATGTGTTGACGATGGCGGTGAAGGGGAAGCAGGAGAGCGAGTTTGTGCTGCGGTTCCAGCAGTTCACGGGGCCGGTGATGGCGAAGGGCGTGGAGGATACGGCCTTTTATTGCTATGACCGACTGACGGGGATGAACGAGGTGGGAAGCGATCCGGGGCGAAATGGTTTGAGTGTTGCTGAGTTCCACGCCTACTGCGCGAAGATGCAGGAGACGCATCCTTCAACGATGACGACGCTTTCGACGCACGATACGAAGCGCAGTGATGATGTAAGGGCGCGGCTTGCGGTGTTGTCGGAGATTCCGGGGAAGTTCAATTCGGCGGTGCAGCGGTGGTCGCGGATGAACAGCGCGTTCCGGGCAGGGAAGCGTGGGACGCCGTCGATGCCGGACCGGAACACGGAGTATCTGTACTACCAGACGCTGATCGGTGCGTGGCCGCTGTCGATAGATCGTGCGCAGGCGTACATGCTAAAGGCGGTGCGCGAGGCGAAGCAGCAGACGTCATGGGTGGCGAACAATAAGGAGTTTGAAGAGGCACTGAGGATGTTCATCGAGCTGACTCTGAATTATGCTCCGTTCCTCCGGGAGCTGAATCAGTTTGTGGCGAGGGTGCAGGATGGGGGGCGGATTAATTCGCTGACGCAGACGCTGCTGAAATATACGGCTCCCGGTGTGCCGGATCTTTATCAGGGAACGGAGCTGTGGGATTTGAGCCTGGTGGATCCGGATAATCGGCGGCCCGTGGATTATGCGCTGCGGAAGCGTTTGTTGTGTGAGCTGAAACATATGACGGGAGAGGATGTTGCTGCGCAAGTGATGTTGCGGGCAGATGAAGGCCTGCCGAAGATGTGGACGATTCATAAGGCGCTCGAGCTGCGGCGCGAGCGGCCGGATTGTTTTGGCGCGGAGGCGGAGTACACGCCGCTCGAGGTGGATGGAGCGAAGCATGATCATGTGATTGCGTATCTGCGGGGCGAGGATGTTGTGACGGTGGTGCCGAGGCTGACGGTGATGCTCGATGGTGCGTGGAAGGACACGATCGTGGTGCTGCCGAGGGGGCGATGGAGGAATCGTCTGACAGGAGGGGTGGTGGCGGGCGGCGTGATTACGATGAAGATGCTGTTGAAGGATTTTCCGGTGGCGCTTCTGGTGCGCGAGGGTTCGGGAGAAGAAGAGTAATGCATGAGTTCACGGTATGGGCTCCGCATGCGCTGAAGGTCGCGGTGAAGATTGGCGAGGCGACGTATCCGATGCGGGGGCCGAGTGACCGCGGGTGGTGGAGTGCCGCGGTAGAAGAGGCTGGGGCGGGGACCGACTATGGGTTTGTGCTGGATGAGGATGCGATAGCCTGGCCCGATCCTCGCTCGCAATGGCAGCCGAATGGAGTGCATGGCGCGTCGCGGGTGTATGACCAGAGCGCGTTTGCGTGGAGCGATGGCGGGTGGCAGGCTCCTCCTTTGGCACGAGCGGTGATTTACGAGCTGCATGTCGGGACATTTACGCCGCGAGGCACGTTCGATTCGGCAATTGAACGGCTGGATTATCTGGCGGAGCTTGGGATTACTCATGTTGAGCTGATGCCGGTAGCTGCGTTTCCGGGTGCGCACGGTTGGGGATATGACGGGGCTTCGCTGTTTGCCGTAACGGATTTGTATGGCGGGCCGGATGGGTTGAAACGGCTGGTGGATGCCAGCCATGCGCGGGGCCTCGCGGTGCTGCTGGATGTGGTTTACAACCACTTTGGGCCGGTGGGGAACTATAGCGGCAAATACGGGCCTTACCTTACGGATAAGCATCGCACGCCGTGGGGAGGGGCGGTCAACCTTGAGGATTGGGGAAGCGATGAGGTGCGGCGTTTCTTTTGCGATAACGCGCTGATGTGGATGCGGGACTACCATATCGACGGTCTGAGGCTGGATGCCGTGCATGAGTTTGTCGACCGGTCCGCGGTTCACTTTGTAGAGCAGTTGTCGGATGAGGTGAGGGAGTTGAGCAGGAAGCTCGGACGGCGGTTGGTACTGATTGCTGAGAGCGATTTGAATGATCCGCGAGTGGTAAAGCCGTGCACGATCGGCGGCTACGGGATGAACGCGCAGTGGAGCGATGACTTTCATCATGCGCTGTTCGCGGTTCTCCATAGCGGAGGAAAAGAGAGGGGATATTACGTCGATTTTGGGTCGGTGGCGAAGCTGGCGAAAGCGCTGACGAAGACGTTTGTGCAGGATGGGACGTACTCGAAGTATCGCGGGCGAAACCATGGCAGGCCGGTCGATGATCTTTCGCCGCACCAGTTTCTGGGATATATCCAGACGCATGACCAGGTGGGGAATCGGGCGATCGGAGACAGGGTGGAGCAGATTGTCGGAATGGATCGGGCGAAAGTCGCGGCGGGGATAGTGCTGACGGCACCGTTTATTCCGATGATCTTTCAAGGGGAGGAGTTTGCGGCTTCGACGCCGTTTCAATATTTTGCCGACCATGAAGATCCGGAGATGGCGAGGGCGGTGAAGGAGGGTCGGCGGGGTGAGTTTGCGGCGTTTGGATGGAATCCGGCGGACATTCCCGATCCGGAGAGCGTGGAGACGTTTCAGCGATCGAAGCTGAGGTGGGATGAGGTGCATCAAGGGCGGCATGAAGAGATGCTGGAGTGGTATCGCAGGCTGATTCAGCTGCGGCGCGGGTCGCCTTCGTTGAACGATGGGGAGCCGGGGCAGACGACGGCGTCGTTCAGCGAGGAGAAAAAGTGGCTTGTGATAGAGCGTGGGGCAGTGACCGTGATGGGCAATCTGGGGAGGGAGACGGTGGAGTTGCACAATCCGAGGCGGCTTCCTCTGTTGCTTGCTTCCCGCGCGGATGTTGAAGTGATGGGGGACAGGGTTTCGCTGCCGGCGAATACGCTCGCCATCCTCACAGGTGAGAATCAGCGTGCAGGAGAAGGGTAGAGAAGGGGATTTCTCCACCTTCCCTTTGACTCGCTGTGCTCAGGGTGCGGTCGAAATGACAACTTAGAGTGTGTAGAATTTGCTCATCTAAATATTCAAGTTGAAGGGAAGTGTCTGGCATGTCACTCGTTCTTCGTCGTCTTCCCCTTTGCGTTCTCATATTCTGGGCTTTACTTGGTGGAAGTGGTGCGACGGCGCAGACGGCACTACCCTCGTTAAGCGATCCTGCGGTGTCACCGGATGGGCGGGAGATTGCGTTTGTGTCGGGGGGCGATATCTGGACGGTGGCGGCTGCAGGGGGCGAGGCGCATCTGTTGGTGACGCATCCGGCGACTGAATCGAGGCCGCTGTATTCGCCGGATGGGACGAAGCTGGCGTTTGTTTCGACACGCACGGGTGCGGGAAATATCTATGTGCTGACGCTGGCGACGGGAGAGTTGATGCGGTTGACCTACTCTGATCGGCCGGATGCGCTGGATGGCTGGTCGCATGATGGGAGGTGGATTTATTTCACTTCGGCGGTGAATGATGTGGCGGGGCAGGGCGATATTTTTCGCGTGAGCACGGCTGGTGGAACTCCGCTTGAGGTGAGCCATGAGCGGTATCTGAACGAGTTTGAGAGCGCGCCGTCTCCGGATGGTCAGACGATTGCGCTGATGGCGAAGGGGCTGAGCAGCACGCAGTGGTGGCGGAATGGGCATGCGCACATCGATGAGACCGAGGTGTGGTTGAAGCCGGTGGCCGAGAGCGGGAATTACCAGCGATTACTGAAGGCGGATGCGAAGCATGCCTGGCCGATGTGGTCAGTGGATGGCAAGTCCTTGTTCTACATGAGCGATGCTTCGGGAGCAGAGAATATCTGGGCGGTGCCTGTGGCGGCGCCTGAGTCGGCCAAGGAGCTGACTCACTTCAAGGAAGGCCGCGTGTTGTGGCCGAGTATTGGAGACGGTGGGAAGACGATTGTGTTCGAGCGCAACTTCACGATCTGGAAGATGGACACCGCTACAGGCAAGGCGGAGCGCGTGCCGATTACGCTGCGTGGGGTGCCAGCCTCGCCGGGCGTGACGCATGTGACGGAGACGAATTTCAGTGCGATGGCGTTGTCGCCGGATGGAAAGAAGATCGCGGTGATCGCGCATGGCGAGGTGTTTGCGGCATCGGCCAAGGATGGGGGCGAAGCCCAGCGGCTGACCCATACTGCGACGGCGGAGAGCGATCCTGCCTGGTCGGCGGATTCGATGAAGCTGGTGTATCGGTCCGAGGCCGGGTCGGGTGAGGCTAGCGGTCACAACCTGGTGATGTACGACTTTGCGGCCGGGAAGGAGAGCGTTCTGACGCAGGCTGGAAATGAAGACTCCAATCCACAGTGGTCTCCTGACGGCAAGAGCGTTGCTTATTTGCGAAACGAGAAGGAACTGCATGTGGTGACGGTTCCGGTGAAGGACGCTGCAGCTGCGGACCGTGTGGTGGCGACGGGAGAGCTGCCGGGTTCGGCGGTGACGTGGTCGCCTGATGGGCAGTGGATCGCCTATACGCTGAACGACAAGCGGTCGTTTCGCAATGTGAATGTGGTTCCGGCAGCGGGCGGAGAGTCGCATCCGGTTAGCTTTCTGGCCAATGGGGAGACTGCGTCGAAGATCGCGTGGTCGCCGGATGGACATTATCTGCTCTTCGATACGGCGCAGCGTAGTGAGCAGGTACAGATTGCGCGGGTCGATCTGCTGCCGCATGTGCCGAAGTATCGGGAGGATGAGTTCCGTGAGCTGTTTCGTCCGTCGAAGACGCCGGGGACTCCCTCTTCGCCGGCTGTTCCGCCTGCGCCGGATGTGACGCCACAGTCCACCGAAGAGAAGCCTGCAACACCCGTAGCCGGAGCGACGGAGGCCAAGAAGAAGCCGGAGCCGGTGAAGATTGTGTTTGAGGGGATTCGTGACCGCCTGACGTTGTTGCCGCTTGGTTTGAATGCGGAGGCGCCGGTGATCAGCGCGGATGGAAAGACACTATTGTTCGCCGCGCGTTCGGCGAATCAGCCGGGACTGTACACGTATAGCCTGGATGAGCTGGCGAAGGAGCCGCCGGTGGCGCGGCAGTTGACTTCGACTCCGGGACGAAAGACCGACTATGCGTTTAGTCCGGATGGGAAGGAGGTCTTTTTTCTCGAGAACGGGACGGTGAAGTCGATCACGATTGAGTCGCGGACGCCGAAGACGGTTGCGGTGACTGCGCCGATGCAGATCGACTTCGATGCGGAGAAGAAGGTGGTGTTTGAGGAGGCGTGGGAGACGCTAAACCGGCGATTCTACGACGCCAAGTTTAACGGGCATGACTGGCTAAAGCTGCATGATGAGTGGGCGCCCTATATTGCGGGTGTCAGGACATCGGATGAGCTGCGCCGCGATATTAATTTGTTGATCGGTGAGTTGAATTCATCGCACTCGGGCATCAATCGGGGGATGGGGCCGGGGAACGGGCCGCAGCCGGTGCAGGTAGGAAATCTTGGATTGAGGTTCGACCGCGAGGCGTATGAGGCCGGCAAGGGGTTGGTAGTGCGCGAGGTGATTGCGCTGGGGCCGGCGGCGATTGAAGGTTCGATCAAGCCGGGAGATCGGCTGGTGAGCGTGAACGGCGAGGCTATCGGAGCGAAGAACCTGGACGGGATGCTGGAGGATACGGTCGGCAAGCGGGTTGTGCTGGGGATTGAAACTGCAGGCAAGACGCGTGATGCGGTGGTGCGGCCGGTATCGTCTGTTGCGGCGGTTGGACTGCTTTACCGGCAATGGGTCGAGGAGCGGCGCGCTCTGGTGGATCGTGTGAGCGGCGGCAAGATTGGTTATGTTCACATCGCGGATATGAGCGATGCCTCGCTACAACAGCTTTACATCGATCTCGATGCGCAGAATGAAGCGAAGCAGGGCGTGGTGGTCGATGTACGCAATAACAATGGCGGCTATATCAACGGATATGCGCTGGATGTGTTTACGCGGCAGAACTACCTGATGATGACGCCGCGTGGATTGTCGCCGGTGCCTTCACGGCAGAACCTGGGGCAGCGGGCGCTGGGTTTGCCGACGGTGCTGGTGACGAACGAGTCTTCGTTGTCGGATGCGGAGGATTTTACCGAGGGGTACCGGTCATTGAAGCTGGGCAAGGTGGTCGGGGAGCCGACGGCGGGCTGGATTATTTTTACGGGAGCGCAACCGCTGATCGATGGCTCGTCGGTGCGAGTGCCTGGATGGCGGATCCAGGATCTTCGGGGACAGACGATGGAGATGCACCCTCGGCCTGTGGATATTGAGGTGGAACGTCCACTCGGCGAGACAGAGACGGGTTCGGATGCACAGCTGGAGCGAGCCGTCAAGGAGTTGCTGGCCACGCAATAAAAACGAGCGGAGATTACTGGGCGGTTATCATGGAGATAGGGTCCGCGTGCGTCGCTGCAGTCTGTTCGCTTTAGTTTCGTTCGATTCAATACGAAAGTCTCATTATCAGCGGAAACTTTTGCGTTGTTCGCTCGTCTTCCTTAAGACTGGCGACTTTCCAGGACTGGCGGTTTTGGCGAGTCAGTCCGAAGCGACCATCCACAAATTGCATCAAACCTGAGGGATAGGACGATGTTGAAGGAATTCGGTGTTCTTCGGACAACTGCGCTGAGAGTCAGCATGATGGTGCCGGTGGCGGCATTGTCTGTTTGTGGTGCAGTGTTGATGGCGCAGGCACCGGCTGCAGCGCCGGCCGCAGGAGCACGTCAACTTGGCACCGTAACCGCCGTCGCCGGAAACAGTCTTACGTTGAAGACGGATGCGGGTCAGTCGGTTGTCGTGAGCGTGGCGGATGGGGTGCGGATCCTGCAACTGGCGCCCGGCAGCACGGATTTGAAGACGGCGCAGACGATCGCTCTGAAGGATATTGCGGTCGGCGATCGTGTTCTGGTGAATGGGAAGGCCGGCGACGACGCGAGCGCGTTTGCGGCGTCGCGCGTAATTCTGATGAAGTCGACCGACATTGCACAGAAGCATGCGATGGAGGAGGCGGATTGGCAAAAGCGCGGGATTGGCGGCATTGTGAGTGCGGTGGATGCGGGTACGGGCACGGTGACCGTCATGGTAGGTCCCCGAAAGGTCGCAGTGAACACATCCGGCACGACGCAGTTCCGGCGCTATGCCGGAGATTCCGTAAAGTTTGAGGATGCGAAGCCGGGTACGCTGGCACAGCTGCAAGTAGGTGACCAGCTTCGCGTGCGCGGGAATAAGTCTGAGGATGGATCGTCCATTCAAGCGGAAGAGATTGTCAGCGGATCGTTCAAGAACCTGGCGGGGTTGATTGCGAGCATCGATGCTGCCAAGGGAACGCTGACAGTGAAGGACTTGGCGACGAAGAAGACAGTAACGGTGGCGATTACGGCGAACTCGAACGTGCGCACGCTGCCACCACAGGCTGCAGCGATGTTTGCGGCGCGTGCGAAGGGCGGAGCGGCTGGTGCGGGCGCGGCCCAGACGCCAGCGCAGGGAACTGGCCAGGCTGAAGCTTCGGGAGGAGGACGGCCGGGTGGCGCGGGACGGTCTGCTGGAGGAGATCTGTCGCAATTGGTGAGCCGGCTGCCGAACAAGACGATTGCCGACTTGAAAGTGGGGGATGCAGTGATGATTGTGGCGTCGCAGCCTGACCCGGGCAGCAGCACTGTTACAGCCGTGACGCTTCTGTCTGGCGTTGAACCAATTCTGGCGGCGGCGCCGGGTGCACCCTCGATGACGCTGTCACCCTGGTCTCTGGGTGGAGGGGAACCTGAAGGCGGCGGCGGCGGGCGATAACTCATTTATACGTACACGAACTGCAACGTTGGATACTTTTTGAGGAGTAGTGATGTTATTTCGCGCAACTTTGAAGATTGCCTTACTTTTTCTTATTGCTTTGACGCCGATGATTGTGAGTGCCCAGCAGACCGGGGCCACGGTGCACGGAGTGGTTGCAGATCCTGAAAAGGCTGTGATCCCGGGGGCGACCGTTACGTTTACTCCGACGTCGGGTAGGGCATTAATCACGCAGTCGCAGAGCGATGGAACGTATGTGTTGCGCAATGTTCCGCCCGGCACCTATTCGGTGACGGTGACGATGCCGGGCTTTGCTTCGTTTGTGAGACAGGTCGTGAGGATTACCGCGGGGCAGAACCTGACGGTGGATGCGCAGATGGCGATCCAGGAGCAGAAGGAGGAGGTCAACGTGACGGCGACGGCGGCGCAGGTGAGCGTCGATGCCGACAGTAATGCCAGTGCAACGGTCTTGAAGGGCAAGGATCTCGACGCACTTTCGGACGATCCCGATGAACTTTCGTCGGAGTTGACTGCGCTGGCCGGGCCTGCGGCTGGGCCAAACGGGGGCCAGATTTATGTGGATGGATTTACGGGCGGACAGCTTCCTCCCAAGTCGTCGATTCGCGAGATCCGCATCAATCAGAATCCGTTTTCCGCGCAGTACGATCGTCTGGGCTATGGACGTGTGGAGGTATTTACCAAGCCAGGCACGGACAAGTTTCATGGACAGTTCAATTTGCAGGGGATCACTTCGGCTCTGAACTCAGGCAATCCGCTGTTGAATGCATTTAATACTCCGGGACAGCCGGAGCAGGTACAGCCGCCGTATCACACGATCTTTGTGCTTGGAAATATGTCGGGACCTCTTACGAAGAATGCGTCCTTTACGCTGTCGGGTTCGCATCGCGGAATTCAGGACAACAACCTGGTGAACGCAACAATTCTGAACATGCCGGCTTTCGATCCGAGCCTGACCTGCCCTAGCGGCCAGGTCACCTGCGCCTATGCCGTTGCGAATCCGGAGCCGCAGTCCCGGACCGACATCAGCCCGCGCGTCGATCTTGCGCTGGGTGAGAAGAACACGCTGGTGACGCGCTTCATGTATGAGGTGAACGACC
The DNA here is from genome assembly GCA_963791735.1 of uncultured Acidobacteriaceae bacterium. Lineage (GTDB taxonomy): Bacteria > Acidobacteriota > Terriglobia > Terriglobales > Acidobacteriaceae > Edaphobacter. The sequence goes on from CAWBTR010000002.1 coordinate 496,452, forward strand.
AGAACAGTGTTGGTGTTGGCGGGTTGACTCTGCCTACCGCGGGTTACAACTCCAGCTCGTCGGAGACGACACTCCAGATGAGCGATACCCAGGTTTTGAGCCAGCACATTATCAACGAGACGCGATTCGAGTATCAGCGCGAGAGCGCAACCGAGACCCCCCTGAGCACGGCGCCGACGATCCAGGTGCAGGGAAACTTTACAGGTGGTGGCGCACCTACCGGGAGTTCTTCGGACTATCAGAATCACTTTGAGGCCCAGAACTACACGTCGATCCAGCTGACCAAGAACTTCATTCGGCTGGGAGGCCGGCTGCGATCTACCAGCGATACGAACACGACGACTGCGGGAACGAATGGCACCTTTACCTATAACTGCCTGGTGATTTCGCTCTGCCCGACTGGCTCAGCGGCATCGTACCAAGACAATGTGGCCAGCCAGTTCACCATCAGCCAGATTGTGCATCCGGCCAGCGCGACGCTTGTGGATCTCGGTCTCTACGCGGAGGACGACTGGAAGGCACGTCCGAATCTGTCGATCAGCTACGGTATTCGCTATGAGACGCAGAATCATCTGTCGGACCATCATGATTTTGCGCCGCGCGTTTCGGTTCGCTATGGCCTGGGCAAGGCGTCGAGCAGTCCGAAGACGGTTCTTAATGCAGGCTTCGGAATCTTCTATGACCGTTACCAACTGCCCAACATAATGACGACTATTGAATCGAATGGCATAAACCAGATCCAGACTCAGTTAACGCCTCCGAGTACGGCCTGCACACCGCAAAATATCGCTGCCTGCACAGGCGTCGGGACAGGCGGTACTAAGACGATACAGGCGTCACCGAACCTTCGGGCTCCATACACGCTGCACTATGCCTTCGGAGTGGACCAACAGCTCTTTCGCGGAGCGACTCTGTCGGTCAATTATATTCGTGCCGACGGCGTGCACCAGTTCTACAGCATCAATGCGAATTCGCCTACCGGCGTTGATGCCAGTGGCAATCCCATCTATCCGGTACCGCCTGCGCCTGGCGCCCGTCCTGTTGTTCTGGACACTTATGAGTCCGGAGCCGTCTTTCGGCAAAACCAGTTGATCGCCAATGTGAACATTCGCTCGAGCCGGATCTTTACCGTCTCCGGCTACGGGGTACTGAATTATGCGAAGTCCGATTCGGGCGGTATCACGTCGTTTCCATCCGCCAATTTCTACGACATCGGTGAGGACTATGGCCGGGCGACCTTCGATACACGTTATCGGCTCTTCCTGTTCGGGACTCTAAATCTGCCACACACGATCACTGTCAGTCCAATTGTCATCTTGTCGGCGGGCACGCCGTACAACATCACGACCGGTTCGGTGAACCTGTCGGGCCAGCAGAATTCCAGACCGGCGTTCGGTCCGGCCAACGGCATCGCGCCTGGGACTCCTGGATCAAACACGATTGCGGGTTGCGGCAGCTTTGTGACGCCGGCTCCAGGGACAGCGTACACACCGATTCCGATCAACTACTGTACAGGACCTTCCCTGTTCACGACGAATGTTCGTGTTACCAAGACCTTTGGCTTTGGCCCTTCGACTTCTGCTGCCGCTCAGGGACAAGGACAAGGTGGCGGCGGCCCTCGCGGTCCTGGTGGGCCCGGTGGGCCTGGTGGCGGTGGCCGCGGTGGTGGTGGCGGTGGTCGTGGCGGTCCAGGTGGCTTTGGCGGGGGTGCCGGCAGCACGGGCAAGCGCTATAACCTTGCCTTCGGTGTTCAGGTCCTGAACTTGTTCAACAATGAGGATCTTTCGACCCCAAATGGAACGCTGACATCGCAGAATTTCGGCAGATCGACGCAACTTGCGGGTCGGCCGTTTACCACTAACTCTGCTCTCCGCCAGTTTTCACTGCAGACGTCTTTTACCTTCTAATCGTGGTTCTTGCAGAACAGGCGCAACCGAATTCCTTTGGTTGCGCCTGTTCTGTTTGTTGAATATTCGGGGCCGCGATCAGGTTGCGGGTTTGAAGTTCTTTTTCAGAGTCTGCCAGCAGGTGTAGTACTCGTGCTGGCGGGCGGCGGTGTCCATGGCGAACTTTGTCGGACGGCAGACGAAGCGTGTTTCGAACATAAATGCCAAGGTGCCGTCGAGTTTGACCGGCTTGAGTTCGGCGGTGCTGGCGCGGTCGAAGGTCTCGGCATCGGGACCGTGGCCAGACATGCAGTTGTGCAGGCTGGCTCCGCCGGGCGTGAAGCCTTCGGCCTTGGCGTCGTATTCGCCATGGACGAGGCCCATGAACTCGTTCATGAAGTTGCGGTGGAACCATGGCGGACGGAAGGTGTGTTCGGCGACGATCCAGCGTGGCGGGAAGATTGCGAAGTCCACGTTGGCTGTACCGGGAATCTCGCTGGGCGAGGTGAGGACAGTGTAGATGGACGGGTCGGGGTGGTCGAAGCTGACGGAGTTGATGCAGTTGAAGCGCGCGAGGTCGTATTTGCAGGGCGCGTAGTTGCCGTGCCAGGCGACTACGTCTAGCGGAGAATGGTCGAAGTCCGTGGCCCAGAGATTGCCCTGGAATTTGGCAACGACCTGGAAGGTGGCGTTGTCGCGGTCGTCGTAGGCGGCGTGAGGAGTGAGGAAGTCGCGGCTGTTGGCGAGGCCGTTCGCGCCGATGGCGCCGAGTTCCGGGAGTCGGAAGCTGGCGCCGTAGTTTTCGAGGAGGTAGCCGCGGGCCTTGGGTTCGAGCAACTCGACGCGGAACTTGATGCCGCGGGGAACGAGGGCGATTTCGCCGGGGGCGAGGTCGAGGATACCGAGTTCGGTGTGCAGCATCAGGCGGCCGAGCTGGGGGACGAACAAAAGTTCGCCGTCGGCAGAGTAGAAGAAGCGGTCGGTCATGCTTTTGGTTGCGGCGTAGATGTGGATTGCGTTGCCGGAGTGCATGGAGAAGTCGCCGTTGCCGGCAAGGGTCGTAAGACCGTCGACGAAATCGGTTGGCTTGTCTGGTAGGGGGAGCGGATCCCAGCGAAGCTGACTGGGGGTGGTCTCCACTTCGTTAAATGGGCTCGAGCGTACAAGGCCGTTCGCGATGCGCTCGTAGGGCTTGTGCATGACGGAGGGGCGGATGCGGTAGGTCCAGGTGCGGCGGTTGAGCAGGCGTGGCGCGGTGAACGGGCTGCCGCTCAACTGTTCGGTGTAGAGGCCGAGCGGGGCCTTCTGTGGGGCGTTCTGACCGACGGGAAGGCCGCCTGGGTGGGCCTCGGTGGCAAACTCGTTGCCGAAGCCGGTGAAGTACTTGAGATCGGGCATGATGGTCCTCTCTGGCGAAGATACGAAAGATGTGTCTGTATTGGCGAAGCTTCCTGACGGGCGAAGAGCAATTCGCAGGAACACCGTAGCTTAACCGAAAAGAGGCATCTTGTGTTTGCTGGCGATTAACGCAGGGTCGGAGGGTCTGTGGCGGACAGCAGATACGGCTTGCTGGAGTCGCTGGCAGAGATGGCCGAGGCGATCACGACGGTCTTCGCGTTGAGGAACTCGCGCATTCCGGCGGCTGAGAGTTCGCGCCCGTAACCGGAGCGTTTGATGCCGCCGAAGGGAAGACGCGGGTCGCTAGCCACCATGGAGTTCAGGAAGACGCCGCCGCATTGCAGTTCGGAGACGAGGCGTTGCTGTTCGCCCGGGTCGCGTGTCCAGGCTGAGGCCGCGAGTCCAAAGGGTGTGTCATTGGCGATATCGATGGCCTCGTTGAGATCCTGAACACGGAAGAGCATGGCGACGGGACCGAAGAGCTCTTCGCGATAGACAGCCGAGGTGCGCGGAATGCCGACCAGGACTGTAGGTTCAAAGTAGTTGCCGTCGCCCAGCATGCGCTCGCCACCAGTGAGGATGCGTGCGCCGGCGCTGGTCGCTGCCTTGACCTGGGCCTCGAGCTGCTCAACGATGCGAACAGTTGCGAGGGGTCCAATGTCGGTGTCTTCGTTCATGGGATCGCCGACACGGAGGGCTTCCATACCTGCGACGAAGCGCGATTCGAAGGCATCGTAGATCTCGTCGGCTACGATGAAGCGTTTGGCGGCGATGCAGGACTGGCCACTGTTGACGCATCGTGCCCGCACCGCGATTTTGACGGCGAGGTCGAGATCGGCAGAGGGCATGACGATGAAGGGGTCGCTGCCGCCAAGCTCAAGCACGGATTTCTTGATGAGCCAGCCAGCCTGGGCACCGATGGCGCGGCCAGCAGTCTCGCTGCCGGTGACGGTGACCGCGGCGATCCGCTCGTCGGCAAGGACGGTTTCGACCTGAGTGATTTCAAGCAATAGAGTCTGAAAGGTTCCGCGCGGGAAGCCGGCACGACGGACCAGCGACTCGATTGAAAGGGCGCACTGCGGGACGTTCGACGCGTGTTTTAGTAGAGCGACATTGCCTGCCATCAGCGCAGGCGCGAGAAAACGCAAGACCTGCCAGAAAGGGAAGTTCCACGGCATTACGGCAAGGACGACGCCGAGGGGATCCCAGCGCACGTAGCTGTGGTTGTTCTCCGTCGGGACGGACTCCGGGGCGAGGATGTGGGCGGCCTGGTCGGCGAAGTAGCGGCAGGCGTCGGCACACTTCAAGATCTCGAGTCGAGCGGCTTCGAGCGGTTTGCCCATCTCGAGCGTGATCAGGGTGGCGAGATCTTCGGTCTCCTGCTCCAGGATGGCCGCGAGCTTGCGCATCCACAGGGTACGGTGTTCCAACGGAACGTTTGCATAGGAGCGAAAGGCATCGGCGGCGAGGGCGATCTTCTGTCGCGCGGCCTCATCGGTGAGCGGTTCGAACCGGCGGAGAAGCTTGTTGTTTGCGGGATTGATCGATTCGATTGCCATGGCTCTGCGTGTGTGGCCCTCACTCTGATGCTAGCTTAGCAAGGACCTTGGCTAGTACGTTTGTTCCCAGGGCGATATCTTCTGGCCTGGCATATTCGTCAGGCCGGTGGCTGACGCCGTTACGGCAGGGAATGAAGATCATGGCGATAGGGGCGATTCGGGCCATGAACAGCGAGTCGTGGTACGCGCGGCTGACCATTTTTTTATACGCGATTCCTGCTTCCACGCAGGTCTGCTCCAGGAGTTGGACTGTGTGTGGAGAGCATTGCGCCGGCGCATCGGCGTTGACCAGCTCCTCTGTGATCGTAACCTTGCGGCGTCGGCGAAACTCTTCGCAGTCGGCGCGGACGGCCTGCATGACAGACTCACGGCGGTCTGGATCCGTATCGCGAATATCGAGTTGCAGCACGACGCGGCTGGGAACGCTGTTGACCGCGCCGGGGTGGACCGCGCAGGTGCCAACTGTGGCCACAGTGTCGATCGCTCCTGTGGCGAGGGCGCGCCTTTCGATGGAGAGAATGAGTTCGGCGGCGGCGCACAGCGCATCTTTGCGATCCGGCATTAGAAGCGCTCCCGCGTGACCGCCAAAACCGGTGATGGTGAAGCGATAGGATGCGGGAGCCGCAATGCTGGTCACGATGCCTAGCGGGACGCCTTCGCGCTCGAGGAGCGGACCTTGTTCTATGTGCAGCTCGATCCAGGCGTGGTAGTGATTCGGCGGCAGGCGTACGGATGAGAGCGGTCCTGCAAAGCCGGCTGCGGCGCGGACAGTGCTCAACGGGGCTTCGTCCTGGTCTTGCAGCGCGTCGGCACGGTTGGGGTCGAGCGTACCGGAGAGCAACCTGCTGCCAATGCAGCCAATACCGAAGCGCGTGGGCTCTTCCGAGGTAAACATGACGAGTTCGATGGAACGTCGAGGTCGCAGGCCGCTATGTTTGAGCGTGCGCATCGCCTCGAGGCCGCCCAATACGCCGACGGTGCCGTCGTACATGCCGGCGTGCGGGATGGCATCGGTGTGAGAGCCGGTGGCGATGGCGGGCAGATCGGGTTCGGTGCCCGCCCAGCGGATGAAGATGTTGCCGACGGCATCGTCGCGGACTTCGAAGCCCTCAGCCACCGCAAGTTTTTTCAACCATGCGCGCGCACGGAGATCGTCGGCGGAGAAGACGACGCGCGTGACGGCGGTGCCATTCTCTGCAGGCTCAGCATCAGTGAACGTAGCGAGGGTCTGAAGCTCGCTGAGCAGTCGCGCCTGGTCGATCTGAATCTGCATGGTTCCAACTCCCTGACTTCGGTCGATGTCGGGTCAAAAATGGCGACCCTAGACTAACGGATGCCTGTTCCAGTCCTTGTAGATGAGGTATTTTGCTGGCCGCTTGCCGAGCGCGCCGAACCATTGTGGGCAGAAAGGTCCCATCCAGATAAAATCGCCCGCGGCGACGGGGTACCACTGGTCGCCTAGTCGATAGATGCCGCCGCCTTCGAGCATCAGCAGTCCATGCTCCATGATGTGCACCTCGACCATGCTGAGGGCCGTGCCCGGCTGGTAAGTCATCGTGTTGACGGCAAAGTCGAAGGACGGAGAGGCGGGCAGCAGGCTGCGCACCTGGAGGTCCGTGTCGTCGTTGAGAGGAACGGAGAGCGTTTTTTCTTCGTGGCCCACGAGCACCTCGGGCGCGGGTATGGAAGCGATGTGCTCGTACGGCTTTTCGATGATGGCAAACCGCGTCGTTTGCTGTGCTGTTACTGTGTGCGCCGTATCTTCGGGGATATAAGCAAAGTTGCCCGCGGTCAGTGTCTGAAACGTTGTGTCCGTCGCGAGGTCGGCTACGCCTTCGAGCGCATAAATGAAGCGTTGATTGGACGTGGGGCCGAGGCTGCCTCCAGGTTCGAGTTCTGCGGTGTACTGGGTGAAAGCAGCGCCGGCTGCGGGTGAGATATGGACGATGGCGGTGGCGCGCTCCATTCCCGGCAGCACCGTACGGACGAAGGTGTCCGGCGTGTGGAGAAGATGATCGCGCTGATTGGCGCTGCGAGTGTGTCCGAGCTTATGCATGTCGGTCCTTGAGGTTCCCTCTATCATCGCGCAAGTGCGTCAGGAACTCCATCGTCGTGGCTAGCGCTGCCTCCACATCCCGCGGCAAAACGGCCTCGTCGGGATGATGGCTGAGACCTCCCGGACTGCGAAGAAAGAGCATGGCTGAGGGGATCTTTGGCGCGAGAATCATCGCGTCGTGGCCGGCTCCGCTGGTCATCCTGCGGCTCGGAAAGCCTGCTTGAGCGGCGGCGTCGAACAGGATCGTGGTTAGCTGTGGATCCAATGGAACAGCGGGCTGCTCAAGCTGGGTGTGCGGTGCGACCTGCACTCTGCGCTTGGTGGCGATGGCTTCGGCCTGCTGGACCATCGTAGCAACAGCAGCTTTGCGAACGGCATCGTTGGCATGACGTACATCGAGCAGGGCCACCACGCTTCCCGCAATAACGTTTCCCGCACCCGGTGAGGCCTCCGCTTTGCCGACAGTAGCAACAAGACCATCGTGAGATCTGGCGTAGTCTTCGACCGCGACGATCCATTCGGCCGCAGCGGCCAGGGCGTCGCGCCTCAAGTGCATTGGCGTTGTTCCCGCATGGTTGGCTTGGCCGATGAAGACCAGTTGCATTCGGGTCTGGCCGACGAGTGCTTCAACTACGCCGAGCGGTGCATCTTCGCTCTCGAGCACAGGCCCTTGCTCGATATGAAGCTCAAGATAGGCGAAGGAACGGTCGGATAAGACCGCGGTGGGAAGTTGCGCGGCATCGAGGCCGTACTCTTGAATCGCCTTGGCAACGCTGACGCCAGTCCGATCAGTGCATGCCAGCGTCTCTGCATTGAGTTTACCCACGAGCGCCAAGCTTCCGAGGAAGGGTTTGCTAAAGCGTACACCCTCCTCTTCGGAGAAGCCGATGACTTCGATCGCGAAGGAAAGATGCTGGCCCTGTAGTTCTTCGACGACGGCTACCCCGAGAACAACGCCGAGGATGCCGTCGAAGGCACCGGCGTTGGGAACCGTGTCGAGGTGCGAGCCGATGATAAGACGCGGTGATCCCGGAGTAAGACCAGGCCAGAGCCCGTGTAGATTGCCGACGGCGTCGACATGCACCGTCATGCCGGCAACTTCCATCCAGCCTCGGAGCAACGCATGAACTGCGTGCATGGGAGGCGTCAGAAAGAGGCGTGTGATTTCACCCGGAATCTGAGTGCAGGCCGCGATCTCCCGGCAACGTGCGATGGTACGGGCAGCGCGATCTGTGTATGTGCCTGTCATGGTCACTTATCAATTTTTCCTCAGGGCTTGCGTCGAACGCGCGCTTCGATGTACCCGTGCGGTTCGTCGGTCGGGACGAAGATCTCGTTCGGATTGTCCTGACCGAATCGCGAAAGATCGACCAGAAGGCAGTGTTTATTCGGCATGGCGATCTCGATCTCGTCGATCTCTCTTACCTTTTCGAGCGCACTCTCGGCCATTGCGTAGATCGTTTGCTGCACGGACTTGCTGTCATGGTTGGCGAAGGTGCGAAGCATCGTCTCGCGAAGCGTCCTACGCACGGCATCGAAGTCGAGATCGCTCGAGGTGTAGCGCCACCCTGCACTGACGGCGGTGCCGAAGAGGCGGTCTCTTGTCTCAGGCAGCGTGGTCAGCGAGTCCTTGATATAGCCTTCGAAGCTGGAGTTAGACGTCTTGAGCAGAACAAGATTGTGGAGGCCCGAGAGGATGTGAAACGTCCCACTCTGCGCACGTTCTACGTCAGTTGTCTGAAGTTCGTCGTTGCCACGCATGAAGGCGCTGGGGTGCGGCTTGCCATCGACAGCTAGACGCTTCCACAAGGTGCTTTCGACGCGGATCGAAATCGATGTGACCTGCGGGTTGCGTCCGAGAAGGAAGTTGGCAAGCTCCTTGGCGTAGTCTTCCATCGTTGCCGCCTTCGAGCTTCGCGCGATGGAGTAGACGGTGTTCTTCATCGTGTCCGTTGGCAGAATTTTGCTGTTGTCGCCGAGAATATGCGCCGTGTCGAAGTCGCCCTTCAAAAGCACTTGCACGGTCCACTCTTGCAGGTTGTCACCGTGATCGTGGCGCGTTACCTTCATCAGGCGAACGCGGGATTTCCCGTAGCGATTTTCAGCGAGTTCAATCATTGGTTCAACTTCCTCGGTATGTGGTGTAGCCGTTAGCCGTGAGGAGCAATGGAATATGGTAATGCTGCTCTCGGTCCAATACCGTAAAGACGATTTCAACATACGGATAGAGGCCATGGAGTTGATGTTGCTTGTAGTAGACGGCAGTCTCGAAGTGGATACGATAGATACCCGGCTGCATGGGTTGGGTGGGAGGCAGGAGATGCTCGCAGCGGCCATCTGCGTCGGTAATAACGTCGTTGACGATAGACCAGACACCGTCCGCCATGAAGGCAAGAGTGACGGGAACGCCCTTGGCTGGACGTCCAACCGAAGTGTCGAGAATGTGTGTTGAGATGCCCATGATTACTCTGACTCCAGCCAGCGATGAAGACGAAGCTGCGTGATTTGACGTTGCTGTTCGGCGGCCTCGCGGAACTCAGTTGCAGCGTCGTTCTTCATCCGAGCTTCGAGGATTGCGAGTATTTCGGTGGAGGCTTTTCCGGTGGCACACACGATGAAGATTCGTCCGAACTTTTCCTCATAGCGGCGATTCGCCTCCTCCAGTGAGAGTCTGGCGGCCTCGTCTTCGGAGAGAGCTGCACGCTGTTCCTGCGCCGACCAGCGCAGCGATTCCTCGGTTGCATGACTTTGGGCATGCCGCTCTCCGATGCGCGGGTGGCTGTCGAACGCCTCTTGCCAGGCTTCCTTGGGCAACGCGAGCCAGATGCCTGTCGATGCCTCGATCAGGGACGCTTCATCCGGAATGGGCCGGCTGGATGCGAGCGCAACGGCCCATGCCTGCGAACCGCAACAGGGAAGCGCCTCGCGGGCGGCGGTGACCGGATCTAGCGAGTTCCATCGGGCTAGAACTTTGTGCATAATCGTCTGCTTACTATAGCGTGACCTCGCGTCCACGCGGTGTCGAAGCAAAGCTACCGTCACGATATACCGCCTCTCCGCGGAGGTAGGTTGCTTTCACTACGCCGCGCAGGGCCTCACTAAGGTAGGGTGAAATTGCATGTCTATAATGCAGCTTATCGGGAGTGACTGTGAACTCCGCGTCCGTGTCGAAGAGAACGAAGTTTGCGTTGCGGCCAGCTTCAAGGGCTCCCGCATGGCCGCTGATGCCGGCAAGCGCTGCCGGTGCGCTGCTCATCCAGCGGACGATGTCGTCGAGCGTAAAGCCGTGGCGAGAGCACTCTGTATGAATGACCGAAAGCGCAAGAGAGATGCTGGCGACGCCTCCCCACGCCAGGTCGAAGCGGCCTGAGTCTTCGCGCTTCATCGGGGGCAGGCAGGGCGAGTGATCGGTGACGATCATGTCGATGATTCCATCGCGGAGTCCATGCCATAGTCGCTGCCGATTTTCTTTGTTACGAATTGGCGGAGCGCATTTCAGCAGAGTGGCGCCATCGGCGATCTCCTCTGCGGCAAAGTGCAGGTAGTGCGGACAGGTTTCGACGGTTATCGGCAAGCCTTCGGCACGCGCGGCCCGCAGCTCTTCGAGGGCGAGCGCGGTGGAGAGATGGACGATATGCAGTCGGAAGCGATACTGGCGGCAGAGCCGGATCATCAGCCGAATGGCCTCGAGTTCCGCCTGATCCGGGCGCGACGCAAGATAGGTTGCGTAGCTTCGCCAATCCGCGTTGCGCAGCTTCTCTGTTGCGACATCGATCGGTTCAGCAAGCTCTGCGTGCACGAGAAGGGGGAGGCCCGACTCGGCGATTGAGGGAAGTGCGGCCTCCAACTGCTGCTGGTCGATCATGGTAAAGCCGTCGCAGCCGGGGTAGATGAGGAAACACTTGAAGCCGAGAACGCCGGCGCGCGCCAACGGCAGAATGTGATGCTGATTGTCCGCGACCGCTCCGCCCCACGCTGCCCAATCGACGAAACATTTGCCCTTTGCTGCGGCGCGCTTCTGCTCCAGGGCAGCCACGGTGGTGGTTTCTGGCAGGCAGTTCAGCGGCATGTCGACGAGGGTAGTGTAGCCACCGGCTGCAGCTGCTCGCGTGGCCGTCTGGAAGCCCTCCCAGTCGGTGCGCCCGGGTTCGTTGATGTGAACGTGTGTGTCCACCAATCCTGGCAGCAGGGCGTTGTTGCCGCAGTCGTGGGTGACTGCATCGGTGGGAACTTCAGAAGGCCGGCAGATGGTGAGTATCTTTCCGTTTTCCACGAGCAGCGCACCGGATTGCATGCCATGCAATGTAACGATGCGTTTCGAGATGAAGGCATGTGCCATAATTTGATTATCCCGTGACACTCGCGGCGCGAAGCGTGAAATAAGGATACCGAGCCGAATGCAGGGCAACCCGATTTTTATGGAAAAGGCGATCGCGCTGGCGACGGAGAATGTCACGTCCGGACGCGGAGGGCCCTTCGGCGCGGTCATCGTACGCGATGGTGAGATCGTTGGGACCGGCGCCAATCTTGTTACCGCCACAAACGACCCAACGGCGCATGGCGAAATTGTAGCAATTCGGAACACGTGTACTGCGCTCGGAAGCTTTCAGTTGACCGGCTGCCACATCTATACCAGTTGCGAGCCCTGCCCCATGTGTCTGGCCGCAATCTACTGGGCACGGTGCGGTGCAATTTTCTATGGAAGCAGTGCAGCCGATGCTGCCGCCGCAGGTTTTGACGACGCCTTCCTTTACGAAGAGGTGAAGCGGCCCATCAAACAGCGGAGAATTCCTACTGTAAATCTACTGCGGGAGAAGGCAATCTCAAGCTTTGATGCATGGCGCGCTCAAGCCGGCAGAATCGACTACTAAAAATATGGCAACGAAGCAAAGGAAGCAGGCGGCAATCAAGAAGGTAAAGACAGGTTCAGTGGTGAAAGTAGCGTTGCTCGGGTTTGGAACGGTGGGCAGTTCGGTTGCCCGCGTGCTTGCAGCCTCGAAGTTTCCGGGTGTGGAACTGACGCACATTTTCAACCGTAACGTTGAGCGGAAGCGCAACTCCCAGGCCGCCAGAGTGGTGCCTGCGTCCGTCGTATGGACTGAAAACATCGATGTCATTTTGCGGTCCGATGTCGACGTTGTGATCGAGTTGATGGGCGGGTTGAACCCGGTCGAAGGCTGGATCCGCAAGACGTTGGTTGCGGGTAAGTCGGTAGTGACGGCGAATAAACAGCTCATCGCTTATCGCGGTGCAATCCTCGCGAAGCTGGCAGCAATACACAATGTCCATCTGGTGCATGGAGCCGCTGTCGCGGGCGGAGTTCCGGTCATTCCGGGTATGCTGCAGGGACTTTGCGGCGATCAAGTGACGCGGCTTAGTGGCATCGTCAACGGGACTTGCAACTACATTCTCAGTCGCATGGAGGCCGGAGCCGACTACCTAACTGTGCTCGCCGACGCGCAGCAGCTTGGCTATGCTGAGTCGGATCCATCCGCTGATGTCGATGGCTTTGACGCGCGTGCGAAGCTCTGTATCCTGTCTCGCATTGCGATGCATGCCGAGCTCGATCCAGATGCAGTTGCAACCCAGACGATTTCTACGATTGAGGCAATCGATTTTTCCTACGCGAAGGAGCTGAACTGCACCATCCGTCAAGTCTCTCGCGCAGAGCTTGACGGCAGGCTGGTGCATGCGCGAGTTGCACCGATGATGGTCCCGCTTGCTTCGCCCATGGCCTGGTCTCACGGGACGCAGAACATGGTGGTGGTCAGCGGAAAGTTCGGTGGCGATGTCGTCTTCTCGGGCCATGGTGCGGGTGGTGAGCCGACGGCGGTGGCGGTGGTGTCTGATCTGCTGGCTGTCGCGCAGGGCTGCAGGACCGTGCAGTTGCCGGTACGGAGGCGTGAGGTGACGGGCGATTTTCTCGCGCCACACTACCTCCGTTTTGTCGTCGACGATAAGCCTGGCATCGTTTACGCCATCTCCGGTGCGCTCTCGAAGGTGGGTGCCAACATCGACTCGCTCTTGCAACGGCGTGGCTATCCAAAACATCGTCTACCCTTTGTGGTGACGACGGAACCTTGCTTGACCTCGACCATCGAACGCGCGATGGCCTCTGTCGCGCGGATGGACTGCATGCTGGAGCGTCCGTTGTGCCTGCAGATGCTTGAGATAGAAGATAAGGTGGAATAAGCGGAATGCAGATGCAGCGTGCTGTTGCTGTTGTTCGATGTTGGTTGTTGGCCGGTATTCTGTTCGCGGCTCCTGGTTTTGCGCAGGATCCGACACCAGTCGTCACCGTGCCGAATCCGCCGAACACGGCGGCCCAGCAAGCGAAGCACTACGTAGTTCTGGTCTCGCTAGATGGCTTCCGCTATGACTATCCGCGAAGATATGGCGCGCCTCATCTTCTGCAACTTGGAATCAAAGGTGCGAGCGCGCCTGAGGGCATGTTGCCCGTTTATCCGTCGCTTACGTTTCCTAATCACATCAGTATCATCACCGGCCTTTACCCTGAGCACCACGGCATCGTCGCAAATAGCTTCTGGGATCCTGTGCGTGAACAGACCTATGTATATACGCAGCCGCAGTCCAACAGCGATGGCAGCTGGTATAGCGGTACGCCTCTGTGGGTGCTGGCGGAGCAGCAGGGGATGCGGTCGGCGTGTCTTTTCTGGCCTGGCTCGGAGGCCGAAATTCAAGGCAAACGGCCTTCCTACTACCTGCACTACGACGACAAGCTTGACGATGAAAAGCGTGTCGATCAAGTTGTCGCGTGGCTGAACTTGCCCACGGAGCTTCGGCCGCACTTCATCACCCTTTACTATGCCAACGTCGACCATGCGGGACACGCCTATGGACCGGACTCTGACGAGGTGCGGGCAGCCGTTCATCACCTTGACTCCATGGTCGGCGACCTTCAGACAAAACTTGCGCCGCTACATCTCCCGGTTGATCTTGTCGTTGTCGCAGACCACGGCATGGTCACGTTGCAAGGCAGCCCTGTGACGCTGTCGGACTTTGCTGATCTCAGCGAATTTTATATCGATGGTTCGCTGCTTTATGCGAAGCCTGACGCCGATGTAGAGGAGACGTATGAGGAATTCCTCGCCCATCCCGACCCTAGATTCAAAGTCTATCGCCGAGCCAACATGCCTGCTCACCTGCATTTCGACGAGAATCCGCGCGAGGGCGATCCGGTCATAGTGCCGACGGGCCCGTTCTCGTTTCGCGCGCATTCCTCTGCCCAAGAGAACAACTCCATGAATAAGCCTCATGGTGGCCATGGCTTCGACCCGCGCACGATGCCGGAGATGAAGGCGATCTTCTTCGCTGCGGGGCCTGACGTTCGTCCGGGCGTCCAAATGAAGCCGTTTGAGAATGTGAATATTTATCCCTTTATCGCGGAGATTCTGGGTCTTACATCGCCAGTCGTTGATGGAACGCTGGATGTCTTGCGTCCGGCGCTGAAGATACCACGCCCGAAGTGATAACTCCCGCGCGAATTAAAAAGAAAGCGGCGAACCGAGTGACTCGCCGTTTTTTTTGATGTTCAGCAATTAGTACTTGGGCATCGTTGGATCGATCTTGTCGGCCCAGGCGAGGATGCCGCCTGCAAGGTTTGACACATTGGTGAACCCGGCCTGTTTGAGCACGAGCGCGGCCTTTTGACTACGGGCCCCCGAACGGCAATGGACGATGACCTCACGGTTTTTCTGCGCGGCAAGTTCGCCAATACGGCGCTCGACCTCTCCAACCGGAATCTGTGGCACTCCGAGATTTGCAATCTGATACTCGTGCGGCTCGCGCACATCGAGCACGAAGATGTCTTCTTTGGCGTCGAGCTTGCGCTTCAACTCTTCTACCGTGATTTGTGGGATACCGTCGACGACGGGATGATCGCCGACTGCTTTGTCGCGCGCAACCTCCAGCGGACCAACTTTGCTTGGAGGAGCAATGCCGCAGAACTGGTCGTAGTCGATCAGTTTAGTCACAGTTGGATTGGGGCCGCAGACCGGGCACTCAGAGTTCTTGCGAAGCTTCAGTGTGCGGAAGGTCATGCCCAGCGCGTCGACCAGCAACAGACGCCCAATAAGTGGTTCGCCGATACCCAGGATTAGCTTGATGGTTTCGGTGGCCTGGATGACGCCGAGGAGGCCGGGCAGAATGCCGAGTACGCCGCCTTCGGCGCAGGAGGGAACGAGCCCGGGGGGAGGCGGCTCCGGATACAGACAGCGGTAGCATGGGCCCTCTTCCGTGCCGAAGACGCTGGCCTGGCCTTCGAAGCGATAGATGGAGGCGTAGGCGTTCGGTTTGCCGAGTAGAACGCAGGCGTCATTGACCAGGTAGCGGGTCTGGAAGTTGTCCGTGCCGTCGGCGATGACGTCGTAGTCCTTGAGGATTTCGAGCGCGTTGGCGCTGGTGAGCATGGTGTTGTGTTTCACCACGTTCAGATGCGGGTTGAGCCCCTTGAGCATGATCTCGGCCGAGTCGACCTTGAGTTTGCCGACGGTTGCGGTGGAGTGGATGATCTGGCGCTGCAGATTGCTCGCGTCGACGGTGTCGAAGTCGACAAGGCCAATGGTGCCGACTCCCGCCGCGGCCAGATAAAGTGCAAGCGGAGCGCCGAGGCCCCCGGTGCCGACACATAGCACCTTCGCTGCTTTCAGCTTCTGCTGGCCTTCCATGCCGACCTCGGGCAGAATCAGGTGCCGGGAGTAGCGAGCAATCTCATCATTGGAAAGCTTAGGGAGTACGGTCTCTTCTATTGCTGTCGGCATTGTTGTCGTCCTTCGTTCTTTGAATAATCAGATCTACTCGAAAAGAATTAAATTGGTTACAGATTCATTCCACCCGCGATCGACGGAATGATCGTCAGCTCATCGGTGTCCTTGACAGCGGTCTCCTGCTTGTCTTCGAGGTAGCGGATGTCGTCGTCGTTCAGGTAAACATTGACGAACGACCGCAGCTTGCCTTCGGAGGTAAACAAATGCTGCTTCAGCTCGGGATACGTGGTCGTGAGTTGCTGAAACACTGCATCGACGGTCGCGCCGGCGATACGAACGGTCTCAAGTCCGCCAGTGTAGCTGCGCAACGGCGTGGGAATGTGAATATTCATACCTGACCTTTCTGGTTGTGCGCCATTGTCTCGGCGAGGCCGTGGGCAATATCGATCTGGATGGGTTCGTCCTCAAATCTCTTGTTGTCCTCTGCTGTTCCGCTCAACAGAAAGGAGTTAGTGGTCGCAGCCTTGCCCTGTTCGACGCTGGTGATGATGTAGGAGCAGCCCAGCCAGTGGGCCTCGGCAAAGTCAGTCTTCGACCACTGCGCGGGATGGTCCGGATGCGAGTGGTAGAAGCCGACGATGTCCAATCCCAGATTGCGCGCCTGTCGTTGGACTTTAACCAGCTCCTGCGGGGCGATCTGGTAGCGGTTGTGGGCCGAGTCGGTGCGTGTGTTGCCTGCACGGACGATCTGCTGGACGTAGTTCATGGCTTCGGAGTTATTGCCTTCTCCGGCGATGCTCTTACCGAGTAGTACGCCGCAGCACTCGTTCGGGTATGTCTCTTCGCCGTGCGCCCGCAACGCTTCATAATCGGCATATTCGATGCGAAGCATTTGTTACTCCTCCGCCCAGAAGCGTTCGCCCATGTATTTGTCAGCGCCATCGCACAGGATGGTGACGATCACAGCCTCGTGCCCCTTAGCTGCCTCTTCTTCGGCCACCTGCAACGCGGCGGCAGTCGCGGCTGCGGCGGAGACGCCAACGAGCACACCGAGGTTGCGTCCCATATATTTCGCCATGGCGTATGCGCGCTCAGTCGCCATCTCAATATTCCGGTCGGCGAGATCGGGGTCGTAGATCTTCGGTACGATCGCCGTCGCCATGTGCTTCAAACCCTCAAGCCCGTTGAACGGCGAGTCTGGCTGCATGGAGATGCACTGGATCTTCGGGTTCAACTCCTTCAACCGGCGCGTGGTCCCCATAAAAGTCCCGGTGGTACCTAGTGCCGCGACAAAGTGCGTCACCTGCCCTTCGGTCTGCTCCCAGATTTCGTTGCCAGTCGTCCGGTAGTGGGCCCGCCAGTTTTCGTCGTTCGAATACTGGTCGGCGTAGTAGTATCGCTCCGGCTCCGCTGCGATCATCTCCCGCGCTTTGCGGATTGCCCCGTCCGACCCATCGGCCGGGTTCGTCCATACGACCTCCGCACCATACGCCTTGAGGTATCGCTTTCGCGCCTCCGAGACGTTTGACGGCATACACAAGGTGACGGGAAAACCCATTGCCGCGCCCAGCATGGCATAGGCGATGCCGGTATTGCCGCTTGTCGCATCCAGAAGGCCTCGGCTGCTGCTGAGCAGTCCACGGCGTTGGGCGTCGGTCACAATGGACGCCGCTGCGCGGTCTTTCACCGATCCTCCGGGGTTCGTCCACTCCGCCTTGCCCAGAATTTGGATTCCGGGTAGATGCGCAGTCAACGCCTCGAGGCGCACCAATGGTGTGTGCCCGATACGTTCGAGGATGTTGGTTCCAAGCATTTTGACAGTTGTGATCATTCAGCTTCCGTCTTCGTTGGTATCGTTCGCGGCCACTCAGATTGATCGACATCGGCGAATGTGCGACAGTTAATCAAGTCTAACGTATGGCACTTATGGCAAAAAAGACCCCACTACGCACCTTCAACGACGTTCTCGCCCTGCTTGGCGGCCAAAGATTCGATGTTGCCCCGGCGCATGACGGTGCAAAGCGTACTCCAAATGCTGTTCAGGTAAGGAAATACGGCTGCGCGGCGGAGATTGCCGCTGCTCCGGACGGCACCGTCGAGATACTGGCCCGTCCCGGCTGGCTGCTGAACGGCGAAATTGCCCGACTGCTGGATCGCGGCTATCAGAAGTTCATCAAGACCAGCAAGTTGGAGATTCCTGCCACTGCTGACCATCTGCGCGCAATCCACGAGTTCACCGAAGAATTGAATGAAGCGACCGGTGCTACGAGCCTGTACAACGAGGCCCTGGGGACAACCAGCAACGTGTACAACTACGACCGTGTTGAAGGCCGGGAATAAGAGCCGGAGTAGAAGCGTCTCCATCTTGAGCGAGAGCGGGAAGCGGATCAGCGAAGGCGGTTCTGTTCGCGCTGCAACTCGCGATAGGCTTCACTCTTGCCCATGCCCCTCTCGCGGGCAACACGTTTCAGAGCATCCATTTCGCCGATTTCTTCTGACTTCATCAGAGCCGCGACCTCGACCGCAAGGCTCTCGCGCTTGCTTTCGGAAGAACTCTCGGTTTGAGACGGCGCCAGCATCAGTACAATCTCGCCACGAATACTCGCTCGTGCAGCAAGTGTTGAGCGCACCTCACCTGCCGGCCCTCGCAGAAACTCCTCATGCAACTTGGTCAGTTCGCGTGCGATGACCACATGTTGCGAAGCCCCGAAGACCGCCTCGACATCCGCGAGGGTGTCCAGAATGCGGTGTGGGGCTTCATAAAAGACATGCGTTACCTCACCTCGTACCAGCTCTTCGAGTGCCGTTTTCCGTTGGCCCGCCTTGGCAGGAAGAAAGCCGTAGAAGGTGAACCTTTCCGTTGGGAGGCCACTCGCAATCAAGCCGCTGATCGCCGCATTTGCGCCCGGAACCGGAAAGACGTCGACGCCGGCAGCAATCGCGGCGGCGGCAATTTGCCCTCCCGGATCCGCAATCCCCGGCGTGCCGGCATCGCTGACGACGGCGATTCGAGCTCCCAGCTTCAACTCTGCCGTAAGCTCCTCGGTGCGCGAGCCTTCATTGTGCATGTGATAACTCACGGTAGGTGTGGAAATCTCGAAGTGATTCAACAGCTTCTGGGTCTGACGCGTGTCCTCACAGGCAATGCGGTCCACATTGCGGAGAACGCGCAATGCCCGCAGTGTGATGTCCTCGAGATTGCCGATCGGTGTGGCCACAAGGTACAGCCCCGGCGCAAGCGGCTTGTCTGAACCCTTGTGGTGATCGGCGGACATTTATTCCTGCGGCCGCATCTTGCGGCGCTGATTTAGCAGGCCCATCGAGTGAGCGAGATTCTGCGGTGTAATAATTCCGACGATACGATCCCCTTCGAGCACCGGCACCATCTGCGCGCCCTGGCCGGCCATGATGCGGCGCAGCGTCTTTACCAGCGAATCATCAGGCTGCGCGGTCTGGAACGAGCGCGTCATCACGCCTTGTACATAGCCATTGCCGCCGTTATGCAGCGCATCGACGATGCTCTGACGCGAAACCGCACCCACCAGATTCGCTCCGCGCACAACAGGAAAGACATCCTGCAGTGTATGTACAGACCGTTGCAGCGCATCTTCCAGCGTGTCCGATGCGGAGAGCATACTGAACTGTGTCAGCATTACATCGCGCATTCGCACGGCGTCAACGTCCGTCTGCAGCAGCATCCCCTGATCCTCCATATGTGCACCGATCAGGACAAATCCGCCGATCATAATCAGCCACAAATTCGGTATCAGAAATCCGATGATCATCATCCCGATGGCGATGGCCTGACCCAGCCCGGTTGCTACTCGCGAACCCTTGATCCCGCCTTTTGTTTTCGCAAACTCACCGCGAAAGACGCGTCCACCATCGAGTGGCGAGGCTGGCAGCAGGTTCACCGCGCCCAGCAGAAGATTCACCCACACAGCAGCTCGAAGTAGATAGGACGGCGACATCCATGGCCGTTCAAGGAGGTTGACCTCAGGCGAGACCGTCAACGCCATCGCGGCAAGCAACAGGCCAAACCCGATATTCGCAATGGGCCCGATCACGGCCATACGCTTCTGCATCTCGGGAGTCTCTGCTTTTTCCGTTGCCTCCGGGGTCGCATAGCTTAGCAGGCCACCGGTAGGGAGAAGAAGCATGCTGCGCAACTCCAGCCCATACCACGCGGCCCCCACGGTTCGCGCAGCCTCGCGCACAACGACGGCGAGCAGCAGAAGCATCCATAGCGCAAACCCACGCGCACCCGTCGCTCCTGTCATGGAGGCATAGCTGATCGACAACCCAAGGAGAAGAAGGAAGAAGGTGTGGATGCGAACATCCACGCCGAGAAATCTGCCGATCGGAAAAGACCACCCACGCATATTTTCCATTGTATGCGCTGATGGTGCCATTGAGAGTGGCTGCGGCATACCATGCTTAAAGATGCGCGTTATTGCCGGCACCTACCGTTCCCGTCAGCTATCCGCTCCGCGTGGCATACAGACCCGTCCCACAAGCGATCGCCTGCGTGAAACGCTCTTCAATATCCTTGCGCCTCGCCTCGATGGTTGCCGCTTCGTCGATCTCTATGCCGGTACCGGGGCTGTTGGAATCGAAGCAATAAGTCGTGGTGCGGCTCACGTCTGGTTTGCGGAAAACGCCGAACCCGCGCTGGCGTCTCTTCGGCAGAATCTGTCGGCGCTCAAGATCACCCGAGACTTTACGCTGGAGGATCGCGGCGTCGGAGCCATGCTGCAACGCCTCAGTAAACTGACGAAGCCGGTCGACCTCGTCTACGTCGATCCGCCTTACGAGGCCGAGGACGAGTACTCTGGCACGCTTAATTTTCTTGGCAGCGTCCGTGGCTTGGAGATTCTTGCTCCGCATGCACTTGTCATTGCCGAACACAGCAGCAAGGCAAAACTCGCCATGCGCTATGGCGCGCTCGAGCACTCGCGTCTGTTGAGGCAGGGCGATGCCGCGCTCAGTTTTTTTGGCTTCCCGGGGGTTGAGCATAGCCACCACCCTGATGTTGCCCAGTAAGCAGATCGACTGAGAACGCTACCTCGCGATCTGTCATCAGATTCCATCCAATTCCATGAAGCACATCGCCGTCGATACTGGTGATGCGCACGCCCTCCCAGCTCAGCCGCGCCGACTCCCACGCAAGCCCATCGGGCCCCCACGCCACCATCGAATGAAAGCCGACGAACAGCAGCAGTCTCTGCGCTAACAGTATCCTCACGTCGACCACTGGTTTTGACGCGATATGCGTGCAACGAGTGGGCTGTGCGGTGTCGATTACATAGGCATAGCCGCCTGCGACGGCGCACATCTCGTTGGCATTGGGGCATGCAAAGACTCCGGTAGGCATCGCCGGATCGGTAAATCCAAGAGCGCACGTAGCCAGAAATGTTCCGCCGCTCGCCGGGTGAACCATCAACTGTAGTGCGCCACGGGCCAAAGCGTCCTCTTCTCCTGCGATCTGCTGCGGGTAGGTGAACTGGCGTGCGGGCGCGATCAGCGGAGGCGTCTTCAGAATCTCGACCTTCCAGTTCTGCGAAAATTCGAGCGCAGACGTCATGGGTTCGGTCTCAGATTGCGATCAACCCAATCACGCTGTTCTGTTGTGTCTGGAACCGGGCAGCCCCGAGTTACCGAGATTTGTAGCCAGGCACTCTTGGACGGTATGCCTGATCGAATCAATAGGCTCGCCACAGTGATGGGTGCGCGACCGATGCAGCCACGGCAATGAACGCCAATCCGTTTGCCTCGCGCTATAAGGTTCTCAAGTTTTTTGAGAAATTCCAGGAATGAAGGCGTATCGAGCGGGACGCCGCCATCCGGGACAGCGTAATTAAGGAACAGAAGACCCTTTTCCTGTGCAGAGGCGGCTTCCCGCTCCAGCCCCGCCCTTCGCGCCTCGTCCTTTTCAAGCATCGACACAACCACATCAATACCAGCCGCTTGCAGCGCCAACATTTCGTCATCGAGCAATTCGTCACCTTGCGGCCTGGGCACAATCGCCAGTTGGGAGGTGATCCAGTAAGGTCGGGCAATCATCGAATCGCGTCCAATGCTTGCGTCATGTCTTCGATCAGGTCTTCGACGGCCTCGCACCCGGCGCTCATGCGGATGAACCCTTCGGCGATCGCATCGCCTCCCCATCGCGCACGGCGTTCTGCAGTCGTCGACACGCCGCCGAAGCTGGTTGCTTCGGTCAACAGCTTCGATTTTGCAAGGAAAGTCTCGGCCGCTGATTTGTCGCGCAGGATGAAACTCAGTACCGGCCCGAAGTAGCGCATCTGCTTTGCTGCAATCGCATGGCCCGGATGCGATGGCAGCCCGGGATAGAGCACACTGGCCACGTCTTTGCGCGTTGCCAGAAACTCCGCGATGCGCTGTGCGTTCTCGCAGGAGCGTTCGAGACGCAAGGGGAGCGTCGCGATGGAACGCAGGGCCAGCCACGCCTCCATCGGCCCCAGGGCCGCG
The DNA here is from genome assembly GCA_963791735.1 of uncultured Acidobacteriaceae bacterium. Lineage (GTDB taxonomy): Bacteria > Acidobacteriota > Terriglobia > Terriglobales > Acidobacteriaceae > Edaphobacter. Next base: position 518,569 of record CAWBTR010000002.1, read on the forward strand.
CCGGTCAGAGTTCGCCATTGATCGATCTGTGCGCGTAGCTCAAGATCGCGCATCGCTACGTGGCCGAGGAGAAGATCGCTGTGTCCGGTCATCGCTTTTGTATCTGACGCAACAGAAAAATCTGCGCCCATCGCGAGTGGAAGCTGCCCCAGTGGCGTTGGCGTTGTGTTATCCACTGCGACCAGCGCTCCCGCACGATGTGCAGCCTCACTCAGCATCGCAATGTCGCAGATCTCCATCCCCGGATTGCTCGGCGACTCCAGCCACAGTAGCCGTGCGCCTTCCAACAGCTCCGCCTGCGCGTTCTCCGCAGTAGGGGCCATGCGCAGCACGACGCCCATTTTGGTGAAGTACTCCTGCATTAATAGGCGCGCGGTGTAGTAGGCGTTCGAGGGTAGAACGACGATATCTCCTGGCCGCAGCACTGCTCCAAAGACCGCTGCACACGCAGCCATGCCCGAGGCAAAGACAAGCGCACTCGCCCGATAATTCTCTCCCGATGCCAGTTGCCCCGACTCCATCTGTCCGATCGCCTTCTCGAGCGAGGTCCAGGTCGGATTATGCGACCTGGCATACGAGTACGGCGTGTCGGCCGGATCGCCTGGTGTATGGTATGGCGCTGCGAACACAGGCCCGGAGTGGAGTGGCTCGCCGGCGGCAGACCGCGTCAGCGTAGAACGAATGATTTTTGTGACGTCGCGCATAGGGTTGATGTCAGCTTCAGAGTCGAATCGACTGATGGTAGCAGGGTCAGCGTGGCCTCTTCTTCCGACCCCTTGCGATTTTCGAGAAGTGCTCCCACCCGCCCGGTTTCAACTCCACGCGGCTACCGTCCGGCGGAAGCAGCGTCATCAGGGGGCGGCCGGAACGGCGTCGCGTGAGGCTTCCGATCCGTGTAATAGGCACTCCCGCGAGCGAGAGTGGCATCGGGATTGAAGCTGGCGCTGCGAATAGCAACTCGTAGTCCTCACCACCATGCAACGCAGCCTGCAGTGCGGCGTCCGCATCCAGCTTGCGTGCGAGCAGATGGATTGGCAGCGCAGCCTGCTCGATCTCGGCACCCACCCCGGAGGCACGGCAGAGATGGGCGAGGTCGGTCGACAATCCGTCGCTCACATCGATACATACCGTCGCCAAACCTCGTCGCAGCAGTGCCTCGCCCACGTCCAGGCGTGGTTCAGGAAACAGTTGTGGGTGACCCTCCGTAGTGGCCACTTTGAGGATGCGTCTGTGTCGTCGCAGCATGGCTGCTAGCTCCGTCGCCGCGCCGCCCAACTGTCCCGTTACATACAACGCGTCACCGGCAACTCCTCCGCTGCGCCGCAGCGCATCGCCTTTAGGAGCGGTACCGATCAACACAATGTCGGAGAGGATGTGTGCATTTTTTCCGCCTGGCGATTCGGAGGTATCCCCGCCGGCAAGCGGCACACGGTGCATCTCGCTTAGGGCACGCAACCCATCGAAGAAACGTGCAATCCATTCGCGGCCTGCCGATTCTGCAAGCATTGCACCTGGCAGCGCGAGGGAGAGAAAAGCGGCTAGAGGTGTCGCCCCCATTGCCGCGAGATCGCTGAGGCCGCGGGCAAGGCAGCGGTGACCGACCGATTCTGGAGGGTGCAGATCGCGGCGGAAATGGCGGCCCTCGAGCGTAAAGTCGGTGGTGACAAGCACTTCGCAGCCGACAGGCGGGCGCAGAATCGCACAATCATCCCCGATACCAAGTGTTATCGCTTTGCTGGTGGCAGCGAAATCGCGGCGAATCTGCTCGATCAGGCTTAGCTCACCCAACGGTTTGAGCGTCTTTTTCATCTTAAAGGCTGCATAAATGGTAACCACTTTGTGGCACTTTTGTGGTAGTTACACGGTGAATTGGTGGTGTACAGTCTGGTTGCATGAGGGTATCCAGTTTGTTACCCTCGTAGAGGACGCTCAAGAGAGAACTGCAATTCTGAAATGACGATTGCTGAACTTCATACGCCTTGATTGATTTCAGCGATTGCAGACCTCTCCGAGCCGCGGCTTTGCTTCGCGGTCAAAATCTGGGCCAAGGTTTCTGCTTGAAGCTAAAAAAACGTTACTACATCATGTTCGTCAGCCGCGACGAAGACGGCAACCTGAATAAGGTTCCGGTCCCTCTTCACTACGCATATCTTTTCGTGGCGGCTGCGGCCATCGGCTTGTTTACCATTACTGGGCTGGCGGGGTCGTACTCGCGAATGCTGATCAAGACTGCCCGGTTCAACCAGCTACGGCAAGATCACAACTCGCTCCAGAAGGACTACGCACACCTCGAAAAGGCTGCGCATGAGAAGGACATCCAGGCGGCTTCGCTGGGCTCTCTGGCGAGCGAGGTCTCCGCGCTGTACGGCCTAACGACGAGCAAGCTGGCGGTCCCCATGAGCAAGCTCACCGATAAGCACCATGGTAAGTCCGCCGGTGTGGCTGATTCGGTCGCCACCGCGCCCCTGGCCGGTTCCACCGACCTCACCGATGAGGCCTATTACAAGTCCGTGGATGCCTTCTATGCTCTGCGCAGCTCTGCGATGAGCGGCACGGTGATGCGCCCGCTTTCGAATCTTGGCGGCCCCGGGTACTCCACCTCGACCGATCTCTTCGGAGTTGATGCGGGGATTGGCACGGATGCTGCGGCGTATATCCCGACGCTCTGGCCGATCATGGGCCCTATCACTAGCAGCTTCGGTCAGCGCGAAGACCCGATTCTGGGTAACGGTGAAGGTGAGTTCCACACAGGTATCGACATCTCCGCGCCGAACGGCGTTCCCATCCGGGCTACCGGTGACGGCACTGTCCAGGAGGCCCAGATGTCCAGCGGCTATGGCCGTGAGGTGATCATCGACCATGGGCATGGGGTTGAGACCGTCTATGGACACATGTCAGGCTTTGCTGTCATTGCAGGCCAGCCAGTGGTTCGCGGCCAGGTGATCGGTTACGTCGGGCATAGCGGCCGCACCACAGGCTCCCATCTCCACTACGAGGTCCGCATACGCAACACGCCGGTGAATCCTCACAAGTATCTGCGGACGACGATGGCGGATCTGGGTAGCGAAGTACCGGAAGGCGCGCCCACCCAGGCATCCGCAAGTGCTACTGGGGCAAACTAACAGCTTCTTAAGAAACCGAAGACGGCAGGGTTGACGCAGGAAGTCAGCTCAGCCGTTTTTCTGTTTTAGTAATTCCCTTGGCCCGCCTGGCATTGTTATCGTGGCTCTACCCGAGGCAAGTGCATGCCCGAAGACGCCTCCGATCCCGCTGAAAATAAACAATTTCTATTACTTTCGTGCACCTTTCTGGTCATATCCAATCCACTTCCTGGCCGATATAGTCACCGTGGAGTAGAGCAGGCACGCCGCACATTGCGTGAATCAGCCTTGCAGCCACAAGCATCTGGCTTTGTAAGGGACGGAGATTCGAATGTTTCAGACTTCAGCCTCTTTTCGACGTGGTGCACAGGACGTCGACAGCTCGATCTCGCTCTCGGAGATCATCTCGGCGCTCTCCTACGCGTTGGATCTGACCGAAGGGGCCGTGCACGGGCACGCTCTTCGCAGCTGTCTGCTGGGCATGCGCATTGCCGAGGAAGCAAAGCTTCCGTCGGAGCAGGCCAGCGGCCTCTACTTTGCGCTTTTATTGAAAGACATCGGTTGCAGCAGCAATGCACGCCGTTTGTGCCAGATCGCCGGTGGGGACGACCGCGCCATCGACGGCCGCGCCAACGACAACCGTGCCAACAGGGCCGGGGTCGAATTTGAAGACTGGACCAAGCCGCAGAAGTCGAATTTTTCCACCCTCAAGCTGGCTTGGAGGAATGTTCTTCCAAGCGCCGACGCTGCGGCAAAGGTTGCCCGAATTCTTCATATCGGGCTGACGCAGCAGAAGAACGATCAGGAGACGGTCAGCTTCCGCTGCGACCGTGGTGCCAGCATCATCACCAAACTCGGCATGGGCGAGTTCGCCGCCGAGGCGGTGCGCAGCCTGAATGAGCGCTGGGACGGAAGCGGCTATCCGGAGAGCGTTAAAGGGGAGCAGATTCCACTGCTGGCACGCATCTGCGCTGTGGCGCAACATCTCGATATCTTTTCCGTGGGCAGCGGCACGCAGAATGCGATCGATACGCTCGAAGAGCGTAGTGGAACATGGTTCGATCCTCAAGTCGTTCGCATCGCACTCTCACTACATCGGAGCGGCACATTGTGGGCAAACTGTTCCCCCGACGATTCTGAGGAGGACACGCGACAGGCGGTCCTCGACCTCGATGCAGGCACAAGACACAAGTTGGAGCCAGGTCAGGTCGATCAGATCTGCGAGGCATTTGCCGATGTTGTCGACGCCAAGTCTCACTTCACCTTCCGGCATTCCGTGGGTGTTGCGGACACGGCGTTCGGCATCGCCAAGACAATGGGTCTTCCTGCAGAGCGCGTGCAGCTTGTTCGCCGCGCCGCTCTGTTGCATGACATTGGAAAGCTCAGCGTCTCCAATACCATCCTCGACAAAAGAGCGCCTCTGAACGCCAGTGAATGGAAGGCGGTCCATCAGCACCCCAGAATTACTCGTCTGATCCTGGAGCGTGTCCGCTCCTTCCGCGAGATGGCCATCATCGCAGGCGAGCACCACGAAAAACTGGATGGCTCCGGCTATCCCGACCGCCTTACGGCGCGCGATCTCTCTTTGGAATCCCGCATTATTGCGGTCGCCGATGTGTTCGGTGCGTTGTCCGAGGATCGTCCTTATCGCCCAGGCATCAAGGTTGAAGAGACCATCTCGATCATGACGAGGTTTGCCCCCCATCAACTCGACGCAGACTGTTTTGGCGCGCTGGTCTCCCGAGTCTCTAATCGTCGCGACATGACGTTTGAGCCGAGGGTGGCAATCTCGAGGCCTTCGCTCAAATATGCGTTGGAACCGGCAATCTAGGCAATCAACGGAAAAAATCCTGCAAAAAAAGGAGCGGCCGAGAGGTTCGGCCGCTCTTTCATGCGGCATATTTATTTGCCGGTGTAGCTGACGCGCCAGACCGTGTTGGTGCCGTCATCGGTGACGAACAATGATCCGTCTTTCGCGACTGTGACTCCGACTGGCCGGCCCCATACCTTGCCGTCCGGTGTAACAAAGCCCGTCAGGAAGTCTTCGTACTCTCCCGTGGCGTGACCGTTGTGCATGGGGATGCGAATGACCTCGTAGCCGGAGCGATGGGCGCGGTTCCATGATCCGTGTTCGGCGGCGAAGGCATCACCGTCGTAGTCGGAGGGGAACTGCTTGCCCGCGTAGAAGACCATCTCGAGAGATGCGAAATGCGGTTGCAGGATAACGTCCGGCGTGATGACTTTGTTCTTAAGCTCGGGGTGGGTCCCGATCAGGCGTGGGTCCTGGTGGCCGCCCATGTACCACCAGGGCCAACCGTAGAAGCCGTCTTCCTTGACGCTGGTGATGTAGTCGGGGACGAGATTGTCGCCGAGGCGGTCGCGCTCGTTGACGGAACACCAGAGCTGGCCGGTAGTCGGATTGATCGTCTCGCCCACGCAGTTGCGAATGCCGCTGGCGTACACCTTCAGAAACTTGCCTTCGGGGGTGAACTCGAGCACGTCGGCGCGGTGAAACTCGTTAGGGTGCGTGTCAGGATCGTCGACGTTCGAGGCCGAGCCGACGGAGACGAACATCTTCGAGCCGTCGGGAGTAAAGACGATGTCGCGGGTCCAGTGGCCCCCGCCGCGGAGCTGGGCGAAGCCTGGGAGTTGGGGAACAATCTTCTCGGGCGCGCCGGTCGCGACGAGGTCGCCGGATTTGTAAGGGAATCGGACGACAGAATCGGTGTTCCCGACGTAGACCCATTTCGGGTTCGGTCCGTTGGGATAGAAGGCGATCCCGAAGGGCAGATTGAGGCCGGAGGCGAAGGTCGAGATCTTCTCCGCTTTGCCATCGGCTCCGACGCCGCGCAAGACCCAGATCTTGTCGCCGTGGGAGTCGGCCAGGAAAATGTCACCGTTAGGTGCGGTGCGCATCAGCCGTGGCTCTCGGAAGCCCTGCGCGTATATCTCCACCTTGAAGCCTTCGGGCGCAATTGGCCACGCGCCATCGGGCCGCGGAACTAAGCTGGGTCCATTGTCGACCGACTCGTCGGGCTTCGGCTCGGGCAAGTCGGCCAGGGTGATCTTACGGCGGACGCCGGGATGCTCCTGCGTGTAGTCGGTGAAGGCGGCCTGACCTGTGATAGTGGCACCCGATTGCGCGATGAGCGAGACCGGCAGGGCAGAAAGGGCAAAGCCCAGCGCCAGCGCTCGGACAACTGAAGGGGTAAGTCTATGCATGGACGTTTCTCCTTGAAGTGTGAAGCCCGTCAGAAGCCGGCTGTCTTATGGCGTGAATTTTACCGTCCTGAATTTCAAATTCGAGTGAATCGACGTTCTGAATCAGATTGACGAGATGAAAACGCCGAAAGTTTGACAGAAGCTCCGCATCAGTCGCGTTGGGGAATCGCAATAGCAGGCGAAACGCCTGCATGAAAAATCCATGGGTGAAGATGACGATACAGCCGCCCGGGGTTCTGATCACGAGGCGACGAATTGCTTCGCGGGCACGAGCGAGAAATGAGGTAAACGACTCGGCCCCGGGACCGTCGATGTATGCGGGGTCTTTCCGCTGCCAGTAGGAGACGACGTATGGATCGCGATCCGACTCACTTGTTCCCTTGTGACGCGAAGGATTGAGAAAGGTGAACTCCTGGATGGGCCATTCTTCGACAGGCACATCGGGGAACCGCTGTCGCAGCGGCTCCGCGGTCTGTTGCGCGCGCGGGAAAGGCGAGGTGACGATGAGTGTCGGTTTGCAATCGAGGCGTTCGGCAAAACCTATTGCCTGAAGGCGGCCGAGCTCCGTCAGTGGATTGTCAATGTGGTCTGCGGTTTTGCCGCCTGCATTGGCTACGCTTTGACCATGACGAACAAGAATGATCTTCGTGGCCGCCGGCGATTCAGGCTCGGTCATGGTTTGCCCTCGGAAGAGGGCGTGGTCAGCATCTTCACCAGATCAAGAGGGATAATCGCCGTCACGACCGCTCGATCTTTATGCTGTTCAATCTTTGCTGAATTTATCAGCTCGAGTAAAGGCAGATCAGAGGTTGCGTTTGGATGCATCTGTGCCTGAGTCCGTTGCACCGACTTCACCAACCTTAGCAGCGTTGTTAGTGTCTCGGTCGCATGAGCTGCATCGCCTTCGGTCGGCGCGATCTGCTCGATGCGCAGATGCAGTGTGCCGATATAGCGCAGGCTGGCGACGAAGGTCGTGTCCTCTGGCAGAGGAAGCTGCAGACCGAAGATGCTGATGTAGCCGCGGTCGGAGAAGGGAAGCCCGATGTGGCCGATGGCCCATGCGCTCGAAAACGCGGGAACGTCGCGATAGCGTGCGGACAGCAGCGACGAGCCCGAGAACGGCGATGCCGCGGCACGGTGCCGGTCGAGGATGGAGTGAATCTGTTCTGGCGTCGGCATGTTCGATGCGGCGATGGTGTCATAGCCGAGCTGTGCGATCCGCAACGGTCGCGTCACCTTTCCGTCGCCGACCGGGACGGTGAAGATATCGTGACCTGCGTAGTTCTCCTTCGATGTGGCGATTGTCGCAAGATAGCGAGCGAGGCGCTCGCCATCGAAGCGCCCCTCGAACACCTCGGAGTAGCCCACTGGTCCGTTCGGGCCGTTGGGGTCGTCCATGCGGTGCAGCGCGAAGGCGACGGAGTCGAGATCACGCTCCGGCACGATGCCTGTGGCGTCGATAAAGTGCTGATAGTCCGGACTGCGCACCACCTGCGTTCGGTCGAAGTGGGTTACGGCCCGCAGTGGTTTCAGGTTGGCGTAGACGATGGCGTCCGATTCCGGCAGCAGGCGCGCGGCCTCCGGGGGAGCGGCCTTTCGCAGGATCAGCACGACTATCAGCGCGGCCATCAGCGCCAGCATCAGCAGCAGCGAGTAGCGAGTGCGCCTACGCATCAAGGACCTGGCCGGTCAGGCAAAGTGTCAGCATAATTGTTGTGAAGCCGTGCAGCTTCCACGTCTTCGACGTTAAGCATAGACCATCTTCCGGCTTAGTCGAATGTTGTTCCTTCTACTCAACGATGGCGAAGGTATAGATTTTGCCGCCGTTCGTGACGTTTCCGGTGCCGGGTGGCAGGATGCCGTATTCACCCCCGCCAACGTCTTTGTCTACGGTGAACTGGTAGGTGTGCGGCGCGGTTTTGACGGGGTTAAACTTCACTTCATCGCGGTCGGCGCCGCCGGTAGAGTGGAAGACTCCGCCTGTGAGAACGCGGAACTCGCGGTTGTCGGAGTTGATGCGGAAGCGGATGAAGTCGTACTCGCTGGCCGCCACGCCCTCGGGCATGTAAATCAGAAGTTCGATCGGGCATTGCAGGGCTAGCTTCGATTCGCGGCCGTTGAGGTGACCGTTGCGGTCTTCCCGGATGATGCCGTGGGTAACTGTTGATTTGATAAACCCGCCGGACTTGATATGAACGATCTCCGGCTCGATGGCAATCCATTTTCCCGTGTGGTCCTTGTAGTAAACGCCGATCTCATTGACGTCTGAGAGCTCGATCGGCTTGTCGGGCACATTTGTGATCTGGCGCCGGCTCTTGTTGATCATCGTGGTGATAACGCGGTCGGAGACGCCAGCGGTTTTCAGCGTCACCAGCGAATCGGCGTCGGTGGTGTACTGGCCGGGCTGCGTGTTGATGGTCTGAATAATGAGGTCGTCGCCTAGTCCGGCCTTCGCCATCTTCATCACGGACCCGTTGTCCATCGCCGGTGCTTTGGTTGTTGTCAGAGGTCCGTCGACGGCTTGCGGCGCCTCTGTCGTATGGGGCGGCTGTGCCATCGCAACGAGGGGAAAGAAGGAGAAGTTGACGGCCAATAGCAGAAAGCGCAGCAGTCTTTTCCGAAGGGGCATAGGGCAGGCCGATCCAAGTCGTCGATAGGCTAGCATGGCTGTGATTTTGGACGGTTTCGGAGAACCAGCCGTAAGCTGTCGAGCGACCATTGCTTGAGGGTCATGGCTATGCTAAAGTTAGCTCTGCGGCGCACTCTGCGCGGGCACTGCTGCGCGTCATGCGGTTGAGCTTACAGGGAGCAAAATTGTTGTTCGGGCTGGCGTAGCTCAGCTGGTAGAGCATCTGATTTGTAATCAGAGGGTCGGGGGTTCAAGTCCCTTCGCCAGCTCCAGTCCACCGCAGCAGAAAAGAAAGACGGATTTGGTTGTACTGCTCGACCGTTCTGGCTCTGCAGACCTCCGGTCATTCCTTCAAGGGTGGTGTACCCGCTCGATTCGCAATTTGAATCGATGACGGGCCTGATAGGGCTGAGTTGAGTGCTGCGCGTTGAAACTCGTCAAGCAGAATGTGCACAGGTGGCCGAGTGGTTAATGGCAGCAGACTGTAAATCTGCCGCGTTATGCGCTACGGAGGTTCGAATCCTCCCCTGTGCACCATTAGTTTTGAGGTAGTGAGCGGTGAGTGTTGTGGATTTGAGCCCTGCCGGCAGCGGAAGAATGTGGATCGCGCTGTTCGTGCTTGGTTTGTTAGCGGTTTTAGTCTGGCAGACGATGGAGCCGGACAAATTGAGATCGCTGACGTGGATACTGTTAGGTTTTTTTGCCTTCCGCGTCATACTCGGACGGCTGCGTTCGCGATAGGATTGTAAGGTAAAGAGTTTTGGCAGATTTGTTTGAATGTTTTGTAGAAGGCTGGCGTAGCTCAGTGGTAGAGCACTCCCTTGGTAAGGGAGAGGTCGAGAGTTCAAGCCTCTCCGTCAGCTCCAGATTTTTGAGTTTTGTGCAGTAGGGCGGGAGTAACTCAGTGGTAGAGTCACAGCCTTCCAAGCTGTTGGTCGCGGGTCCGATTCCCGTCTCCCGCTCCAAAGATTTTCAACGCGATCCGGTACCAATAGATCGCAGGAGAGTGTGTTGAGCAGTATGTATCAACAGCCAGTACTTCCGGTCTCCGACCCGGAGACGTTCAACGCGGTGAAGGGCGCAATCGAGGCGTCCTTTTCTTCGAACCATGTAGCGAGAGTTCCTGAGGTCGCTGGAACGCTCGAAGCTGCGCATCCGCAACTTCGAAGATGTCCTCGACAAGGGCAATCTGGGAGCCGCCACAGCCGCTGAATACAGCAGGCTTGGCAATGCGGATCAGGGCCAGATTCGCGAGCTTTATCTTGCAAGGCTGGAGCAGGTAGTACCAGAGCTGCGGGAGAAGTTTTTCAAGCTGTACGCGTACTACTGAGCTGTCAGGCCTAGTTCCGCCAAGTTTAGTTTTCGTTGAAGTATTCACCTGAACCCGGTGCATACGCCGGCCAACACGAGGAGACGAGCAGTCATGGGCAAGGAAAAGTTTGACCGGTCAAAGCCGCACGTAAACATCGGGACGATCGGGCACATCGATCATGGCAAGACGACGCTGACGGCGGCGATCACGAAGGTGCTGTCGAAGCACAACCCGAAGAACACGTTCCGTTCGTTCGACACGATCGACAACGCGCCGGAAGAGCGTGAGCGCGGTATTACGATTGCGACCTCGCACGTCGAGTACGAGACCAAGAACCGGCACTACGCGCACGTCGACTGCCCAGGCCACGCCGACTACATCAAGAACATGATCACCGGCGCGGCGCAGATGGACGGTGCGATCCTGGTAGTCGCGGCCACCGACGGCCCGATGCCCCAGACCAAGGAGCACGTGCTGCTGGCGCGTCAGGTTGGCGTGCCGTACATCGTGGTGTTCCTGAACAAGTGCGATGCGGTTGAAGACGAAGAGCTGATCGAGCTGGTCGAGATGGAAGTTCGCGAGCTGCTGTCGAAGTACGACTACCCCGGCGACGACACCCCGATCATCCGCGGCTCTGCCCTGGGCGCGCTGAACGGCGAAACCCAGTGGGAGGCCAAGATCGACGAGCTGATGGAAGCTGTCGACAAGTACGTTCCGCAGCCGGAGCGCGCGGTCGACCAGCCGTTCCTGATGCCGATCGAAGACATCTTCTCGATCTCGGGCCGTGGCACGGTAGTTACGGGCCGTATCGAGCGCGGCAAGGTAAAGGTTGGCGAAGAGTCCGAGATCGTCGGCTTCCGCGAGACGCGCAAGACGGTTGTGACCGGAGTGGAGATGTTCAAGAAGCAGTTGGATGAAGGTCTGGCAGGCGATAACGCTGGTCTTCTTCTGCGCGGTATTGCGAAGGAAGACGTGGAGCGCGGCATGGTGCTGGCCAAGCCTGGTTCGATCACGCCGCACACCGACTTCAAGGGCGAGGTTTACGTGCTGTCGAAGGAAGAGGGTGGCCGTCACACGCCGTTCTTCAACGGCTACCGTCCGCAGTTCTACTTCCGCACGACCGACGTGACTGGTTCGGCGAAGCTTCCTGCGGGCACGGAGATGTGCATGCCCGGCGACAACATTCAGCTGGAGATCACGCTGCACACCCCGGTTGCGATGGAAAAGGGTCTGCGCTTCGCCATCCGCGAAGGTGGACGCACTGTCGGAGCAGGAACCATCTCCGAGATCATCAAGTAAGACAAAACCTCGATAAATGAAAAGCGGCGAGCTTCGGCTCGCCGCTTTGTTTGATCGCTGCACCGTCGGAGCCTTCAAAGGCGTTAGAGAGCGTTGACCCACCCTGAAACTGCTCCGGTGTTCTTGAATTTTCTCGTTCGCTTACCGGTAGCCAAATCCCAAAAGATAGATGTCGTAGCTGTCGTTCTCCGCATTTCGAGATTTGTTAATAAGAAGCGTTTTAGAATCTGGTGACCAAACCGGTGCAACGCCGTAGATATACGAGCTGTATGTCATCAGCCCCTGCGATTTGGTGCCGTCGGGGGTGATGAGGCAGACAGCATCGGTACCTGGCTCATAACATACCTCCGAAAGGCACCAGGCTGATGAGCGATGCTTTTTGTCCTGAACGTATGTGACAAAAGCGATCCACTCTCCGGAAGGCGACCAAGATGGCGAATGCCCAATTACCAATGGTTTGACAGTGAGAGTCTCCAAATCCAAGACGAAGACTGTGTAAATGTTTGAAACGGGATCCTCAGGCGGGAGCATCTCAAACGCGATACGCCGCCCATCGGGAGACCAGCTAATCTCCCGCCCCGGGTCTTGCTTCACTTCGGGCGCCACAAATAGTTCACCGGTTAGTAAATTGAGAATTTGCAGATTCCAGGACCCAACGCGATTGTGTCTGGCGCAAGCGAGCTTGCTGCCATCGGGAGAGATTGCGACTACTCCTTTCGAACATGAAACGGTCTCATGATCGGTCCATTCGCCGCCATTGTGATTGTTGATAGAAAACGTACTGGCCACTGACCGCAACGAATCGGGTGCGACGTGAGTATGAGCGAAGCAATGGTTTTTCCATCGCGGGAGATACTGGGTATTCGAGAACCGTCCCTCAAGCCATCTGGCTGCAGATGGATTGAGAGGTCCCCGGTCGTGAGCGTCAGGTCATAGGGAGCGCCGACCAACAGCATCGCTCCGGGAATTCTTGGCCAGTAGTCCTTCTTCGTCGAGACGTTCGATTGCGACGTTTGACCGCTAACGAGACTTCCTTGGGACAGTGAAGCCAAAACGTAGACAGTAAATAGGAGCTTGTTTCTCATCAGGAACGCTGTTGCGCTCACCTTTCCAAAAAATGACGTTTCATGGGATAATAATCGAGGATGAGCGTGGCCTGACCGCTCTTCTTTCCGTTACAATCAGGACTTGGTAGCAGGGACCATTGCCCTGTGTCGCGGCGTGCAAGTACGCTGCTTGCCAGCCGAGGTGGCTGGCCACGTTAGAAGGAGAAATCAACAATGCGCGAGATCATTACACTGCAGTGTCCGGAGTGCAAAAACCGGAACTACTCCACGACGAAGAACAAGAAGACGACCACAGGCCGCCTCGAGTTCTCGAAGTTCTGCAATACCTGCCGCAAGCACACGGATCACAAGGAAACGAAGTAGTCTCCAGCCGGATTTGGGAGTGAGGCGCTTCAGGCCTCATTCCGCAACACTGGGGGAGTAAGCTCAACGGTTAAACTGTCGGTCTCCAAAACCGAACTTCTCGGTTCGAATCCGAGCTCCCCCGCCAGTTTGCCCGGTCCCCTGAGTCCGGGAATAGACACCACGAAGTAACACGAAGATTGAGGCAGTATTATGGCCAAGACAATAGCAGTAACCGAACAACCCAGCACCGGAATTGAGCATTTGAAGACGCAGCCCGCGCGCCTCGCTGAGTTTCTCAAGGACGTGCGCAGCGAGATGCGCAAGGTAGTCTGGCCGTCGCGTCCAGAGGTGCAGTCGACCACCGCCGTGGTTCTCGTCACCGTCTTCATTTTTGCCGCGTACTTCTGGCTGGTGGACACCATTATCGGCCGGGCAATTGAAGCTCTGTTGCACAGTCTGACCCAGCATCACTAAACAGCAAGTTTGAGTATTCCCAGCAAAGCCAGTAGAGAGAAGCAGATGAAGCGCGAAAAAGACACAACGACGACGGCAACAGAGAATCCGGAAGAGCAGAACCCCGAGGCAACGAGCGTCGCGGGAGAGCCCACGGAGCAGCTTGCCCCGCCGGTCAACGAAAACTTCAAGTGGTACATCATCCACGCTTACTCCGGCTTCGAGCGTAAGGTGCGTGAGTCCCTCGAGAGCCGCATCACGGCTTTCGGCCTGCAGAACCGCATCGGACGCATCATGATCCCGACCGAACCGGTCACCGAACTGCGCAACGGGAAGAAGTACACGATCGACCGTGTCTTTTTGCCCGGCTACGTCCTCGTCGAGATGGAACTCGACAACGACCTTTGGCACGTCATCAAGAACACGCCGCGCGTTACCGGCTTCCTTGGAACCGGCGACAACCCGGTCGCCCTCTCCGAGCAGGAGGTCAGTTCCATCCTCTTCCGCTCTGACGCAGCCAAGGACAAGCCTTCGATGAAGGTCAAGTTCGACAAGGGCGAGCAGGTTCGCATTAACGAGGGCCCATTCGCGAACTTTACCGGCGCTGTCGACGACATCAACGAAGACAAGCAGACCCTGAAGGTGATGGTCAGCATCTTCGGCCGCTCCACGCCGGTCGAGATCGAGTTCTCGAAGGTGGATAAGGTTACGGAGTAACCCTCCTCAATGGGGAGACGAGAGTTTAGAAACAAATATTAAGCAGCAGGCAAGAGCCTTCAGCATGAGGTCATGCCAGCCGCTGGAAGAGTAAAGAGGATTTACCGCAAAATGGCACCGAAGAAGATCACTGGATACGTCAAGCTTCAGATTATGGCCGGCAAGGCCACTCCTGCACCTCCGGTCGGCCCCGCACTTGGCCAGGCTCAGGTCAACATCATGGAGTTCTGCAAGCAGTTCAACGAGCGCACCAAGTCGCCCGACATGGCCGGACTCACCATCCCCGTCGTCATCAGCGTCTACGCAGATCGCACCTTCAGCTTCATCACCAAGACGCCGCCCGCTGCAGTTCTTCTGCTCAAGGCGGCGGGCATCCCCAAGGGATCCGGCACTCCGAATAAGGAGAAGCTGGGTAAGGTGACCGAGAAGCAGATCCTCGCAATCGCCACCCAGAAGATGCCGGACCTGAATGCAACCACGGTCGAAGCTGCCGCTAAGAGCATCCGCGGCACCGCCCGTTCCATGGGCATCGAAGTCGTCGCGTAACCGGGCATCCCGCTTCATGCAACTCGAAGGACGCATTCGGTAAATTGCTGGTAGCATCTGTGCCAGCGATCACCCTGCGTCCTCGTTGCATTTTGACCGCGACGAAGCGAACGCGGTCTTCACTCTTCAGGGAGAACCAGTAACTATGCAGACCAACTCCAGCGCTGCCATCGTCATCGTCGCCTACAGGCCAAAGCCCGGCAAGGAAGCAGACTTGTTGCAGCTCACCCGCGAGCATGTTCCGCTGCTTCGCGCCGAGGGCCTGGTTACCGACCACCCCGTCACCGCCTGCCAGTCCAAGGACGGCACGATTGTGGAGGTTTTCGAGTGGGTAGCTGGGGGAATGGAGCGCGCCCACTCCAACCCCGCTGTGCTCGCCCTCTGGGCCCGTTACGGCGAAGCCTGCGACTACGTCCCGCTGACCTCACTACCCGAAGCGTCCAATATGTTCGCATCCTTCACTCCTATCGATCTCTAAGCAAAGAGCCTCTGTTGCATTGGAGCGGCAACTCTTTGCGGCGGTATCCGCCCGCCACCTACGTTCCGCGTCAGCAGAGCGTCGCCTGAGCGTTGCGGCAGACCATGCTTTCGACACGCGGCATCGACCATCTTCGCCAGCTTCTCTCGATAGGCTTTGCCGGCAAAGTCCGCTGTGCCAAAACGTTTGGCGTAGTCGGCCTGGAGAGAAGGGAAGTGCTCACCAATAAAGCCGAGGTAAGTAGGACGCGAGCACGGCTTGAGGAACAGCGGATGCGCTGCGAAAAAACTCGCACCCACCGCCGCAGCGCGTCGAGCCAGGCTGTCCAGCGCTCTCTGGCTGTCGGTAATTCCCGGCAGCAATGGCGAACCGAAGACCCCCGCCACAATCCCCGCCTCCCGCAGCCGTTTCACTGCTTGAAAGCGCAGGTCCGGACGCGGCGCGCGCGGCTCCAGCAGCCGGGCCAGCTTTGCATCCGGTGTCGTAATCGTCACATGCACCACAAGCTGATTGTGCCGCGCGATCTCCACCAGCAGATCGATGTCCCTCTCGATCAACCGCGACTTGGTCACAATTCCCAGCCGATACCCTGTTCTCCGCGCAAACACCTCCAGCAGGCTTCGTGTAATCTGCGCCTTTCGCTCGATCGGCTGGTAGGGATCGGTCGCCGTTCCCAACGCGATCTCCAGCGCCGGATCGATCTTCTTCAGTTCCTGCTCCAGCAGCCAGGCCGCATTCTGCTTCAAGAAGATCATTCGTTCAAACGACACTGGGTTGCGAAAGTCCATCGGAGTTGAAACCGAACTTTCTGATGGTTGCGCCTCACCGGCAGCGATCTTCGGCGCCATGAACTCATGGGTATACCGTGCATAGCAGTACTTGCACCCGAACTCGCATCCTCGATACGGATTGATGCTGTAGGCCAGCGAAAGCATTCGCTTCGACAGCGACTTGTTCAGGATGCTGCGCACCTCCAGCGCCTTGAATTCGATCAGGTGGCCATTGTCGGCGTGGGCGGCTGCAGCGGCCATGCGGGCAATTCCTATCGGCTGCTGGGGGAGAATAGGGAAAAGTGAGGTGCTGTTTATTTTCGCCATTTGTTCGCCTCATGAAGCAGAGTAGGCTCCTCCGCCCAATCCGTCAAGAGTCTTTTATTCGCGCACCTCCACCCGCTTTGGCAGGAGTTCCGCTGGTAGCGCGCCAACCGGGAGCCACTCCACGTCAAAGCTTCCGCGATAGCCAAACAGCGGCCCCCAAATCCGGTTTTTGACGTTGACCTCAATACGAATTCGTCCGGACGATTCATCGAACCATTCGCAGACCTCGGCAACTCCGGAGATCGCTGCCGGAAACCGAAATCCCATCGGTCCTTCATAAAATCGCTGTTCTCCGGAACGAAGCGGGAGAGTGCAACGCCAACAGGTATCAGCGCACCAGGCCCAGGAGAGCAGCCGGAGGTTCTTAACCATCCTACTTCGATTCAGGGCAACGGCGTCATGGCTGGGTTTGAGCTAGTGATGGCGCGGATCTGGGAGTAGCCTACTGATTGCCCGGGTCCCGCCGGTCTACCTCTACGAATCCAATATGTAGTTCGTTCTTCGGGATGAAGTCCACAGTGTGCGCAGAAAAATGATCATCATCTAATTTAGTGACTGGTCCATCCCAACAAAAACTGACGAAGGTCTGTAGGCTTCTCTGCTCGTGGGGGCGCTCGACGATAAGAGTGAAATCTTCGATAGGACGCTTCCATGTGTTGGCCGTTGTGAGGATAAAGTCCACGTAGAAGAGCGGAAGGATCCTGTCTTTTCTGGCTGACAACGGCTTGAGGATTTTGAGCAGTGTGGGATCAGCACAAAAGCTCTTCGCCCCTTCGATTTTGTCATTCTCATAAGAAGTAGCCGATTGATCGAACCAATAAGTGTTATTTGAACTGCCCAAAACCGGAGTGTATTCGTGGCGGATGTGAATCAACTTGTGAGCGGGAAAGGTCTGTAACCAGTAGTACTTCTTTTCAACGCTCCAACTGGCCTCGTCCTGATCCGTCTCAGGATCGATCAGTCCGGCGTGTACAAGTACTGTTCTCTGAGGGGCTGAAAGGCGGCGGATGTCTTTGGCGTAGTGTGTACGTTCATCGAAGTGCCCGAAGGTCGAAATGTCGACGCCATATTTGTTCAGTACCGCAGAAACATCCTTTCCCTTCAGTTTTGCCTTTGCCTCGACACTGAAGTGGACTAGTTCTCCTTCAACTGTAAGGCGGAAATCGTCGAACCCTAGAGTGGAGATTGTGTACTCATCCCACGCAAGCGAGTAGGCAGGTACGGGGAACGCAACCTCGGTCGTAATATCGGCGTCCGTGTCGTTTCGAAATTCATAGTCAACGGAGACCTTCTCGGCGCTGATTCTCAGCACCTCCTTGTGCATTGTGATGCGCGGCTCGCGGACCATTACGATCCCTCCGGCGGCGATCGACGCTGCACCATCATCGGCGAAGGCAGAAGAGCAGAGCAAAGTGCTCACGAGCGGTAGAATCACCACAAAGAGAAGGGTTTGGCCAAATTGGCGGTGGGTCGAAAAGGGAGGCATCAAGGCAATTGTATTTGACGCTACCACTGATCTTTGGCATACTTGTAACAGCGCCTCAACTCCCCGTTGAGGCCAGTCGATAACCACGCCCGGAGAGAACAACTCCAGAGGGGTGGGAGACGAGGGAAAATGGCAAGGAAGCTCTCAAAGAATCTCAAGAAGGCGCGTGCGCTCGTCGAGCCGCGACCGTATCTGTTGGTGGACGCAGTTCCACTCCTGCAAAAAGCAAAGTATGCGAAGTTCGACGAGACTGTCGACCTCACCATGCGTCTTGGTGTCGACCCCAAGCACGCCGACCAGATGGTTCGCGGCACGGTCGTCCTCCCGCACGGCCTTGGCAAGTCCAAGATCGTTGCCGTCATCGCCTCGGGCGATAAGATCAAGGACGCAGAGGCCGCAGGCGCTGAGTTTTTCGGCGGGGATGAGCTGGTCGAGAAGATTCAGAAGGAGAACTGGACCGCCTTCGACGCCCTGATCGCGACCCCCGACATGATGAAGTCCGTCGGCCGTCTCGGCAAAGTTCTCGGACCCAAGGGCCTGATGCCCAACCCGAAGACTGGCACCGTCACCACCGATGTCGCCGCTGCAGTCAAGGAGATCAAGGCCGGTAAGGTCGAGTTCCGTACCGACAAGACCGCGCTGGTTCACGTTCCTGTCGGCAAACTCTCGTTCGATCCGCAAAAGCTGGTCGACAATGCGATGACCGTCATCACGAGCGTCGTCAAAGCGAAGCCGTCGGCAGCCAAGGGCAAGTACATCAAGGGCGTTACGCTCAGCTCCACGATGGGCCCCGGCATCAAGCTCGACTACGCCGCTGCTGAGTTGGCAGGCAAGGCCTAGTTCAAGAATTTTAGACAGCACTAAGCCCCCTCTGGCCGCGTAAGCGAGGAGTGGGGAAGCGAAAGCGAAGAGGATTCAGTCATGGCATTGTCCAGAGCATCAAAGACGGAGAAAGTGAAGAAGCTCGCAGCCGAGCTCGAGCACTCTACCTCCGCGATCATCGGCACCTTCAAGGGTCTCACCGCTTCGAAGGACTTCGAGCTGCGCAAGGCCGTTCGCGGCGCCGGCGGAAGCTACCACGTCGTCAAGAACAAGCTGGCCGCACGTGCCGCTGAGGGAACCAAGATCGAGCAGGCGCTCCAGGGTTTGAAGGGTGTCTCGTCGGTTGCGTACACCTCCGGCGATCCTGTTGCCCTCGCCAAGGCCCTTTCGACCTGGGTGAAGGAGAACGCCGAGTTCACCTTCAAGCTGGGCATTATTGACGGCAAGGTGATTGACGTTCGCGAGATCGGCGAACTGGCCACCATGCCGGGCAAGGAAGAGCTCTTCTCGAAGCTCCTCTTCCTCATCCAGCTCTCCCGCGCAGCGTCTAGCGACGGTTATCAACGCCACCGGCCGCGATCTTGCCGTCGTCATCAATCAGGGCGTCGAGAAGGGCAAGTTTGCCGAGCCGCTGCTCCCGCAGCACCGGTCGCGGAAGCGCCAGCCGCAGTTGCAGAAGCTCCGGTAGTTGAGGCAGCCGCCCATGTTGAGGAATCGGCGGCCGGCGAACAGCCGTCGGGCGCAGCGCAACCTGAAAACTCCACTGCATCGCAGGGTGGGGAAGCCGCGACCACGGATCCGGTCGAGGGATAACACCAAGTTTCGCCTGGTCTTCCTGGGTGCGCTGGTCTGGGCGCAACGGAAACCCTGGAAGGCATAGGCAGCCGGAACGCAGTCGGGTTTCGGGAAGCAATCTGTAAATGGCAGTACAAAGTTCAGTTTTATTGGAGAAATAACATGGCAGACATCCAGCAGTTGGAAGAATCAATCGTTAGCCTCAGCCTCCTCGAGGCCTCGGCTCTGGTCAAGAAGCTCGAAGAGCGTCTTGGCGTTTCGGCAGCGGCAGCAGTTGCAGCAGCCCCGGCAGCAGGCGGCGGTGCGGCAGCGGCGGCACCGGCTGAGGAAAAGACCGAGTTCACCGTCATCCTGAAGGATGCCGGCGCGAATAAGATCAATACCATCAAGGCTGTACGCGAAGTCACCGCCCTTGGCCTCAAGGAAGCCAAGGACCTGGTCGATGCCGCTCCCAAGCCCTTGAAGGAGAACATTTCGAAGGATGATGCAGCCGCCATCGCGAAGAAGTTCGAAGGCGTCGCTACCGTAGAAATCAAGTAGTTACCTGCCAGCTTGCAAGCCGGGGCGGAACGCGATATTCTTGACGTTAGAGAAAATTCGTTCCGCCTTGACGTGCTCATTGGCGGACACCAATACGGCAAACTGGGGTTGTACCCGGATCATCCTGTTTTGACAGGTTAAGGAACCGGCCACTATCGCTTCGAGCGGCGGACGCGCATAGTGCAATAGGCATCAACGAGCGGCAGCAACTTTGGGGTAGGCGAACCTCAAATGGCGGCAGGCATTCAGACCATCCATACAGAAACAGTGCACAAGTCGACCTTTGCGCTCATGGGACACGCTGTCCCTTCGAGCGCTTTGCCGTGTCTGCAGACATTTCCGTCCCTCTAGGGGCCAGAGCAGTACCCTGCACGCGTTCTTTATAGCAGCTTTGAACGTCGGCGGTCAGTAAAAGTT
Organism: uncultured Acidobacteriaceae bacterium; assembly: GCA_963791735.1. Classification (GTDB taxonomy): domain Bacteria; phylum Acidobacteriota; class Terriglobia; order Terriglobales; family Acidobacteriaceae; genus Edaphobacter. The sequence goes on from CAWBTR010000002.1 coordinate 538,895, forward strand.
TCGAGATTTTATCAACGCCGAGAAACATAACACGGCAAGACATTCTGCGCACGGGGCCTGCTGCCGTCGAGGACAGCAGGGACCGAAGACTTTAGCAACAGCGCAATCAGGACCAAACCCGGAGGGCACGACCAAAGCCCTCCCCTCTCGAGTGCAGCCAGCCATTGTGATGCTGGAAACCGCACCCCGGGAGGCCTCGAAGGTCAGTTTTCAGGAGAGAGCATGTCTGGCGAGTCCAACAACAGCGAAATGCGCGCGATCCGTAGTCGTCTTGATTTTTCAAAGATCCCCACATCCATTCAGATTCCTAACCTCATCGAGGTCCAGCGCCGCAGCTACGAGCGCTTCCTCCAGATGGACAAGCTTCCGCAGGAGCGCGAGGATAACGGCCTGCAGTCGGTCTTCACCTCGGTCTTCCCCATCACCGACTTCCGCAACGTTTCCGAACTCGAGTTCGTCGACTTCTCCATCGGCAACTGGGAGTGCAAGTGCGGCTACCTCAAGGGTCTGAACCACCTGCGCACGGCCTGCACGCACTGCGGCCACATGGTCATTACCGACCCCTTTCACCCGGGCGACGTCCTGTGTAATTTCTGCGGAACGTACAACAAGAACACCCCCGACTTCTGCACCAAGTGCGGCGACCCCGTCGGCTTGCAGCTGAAGTATGACCAGGCAGAGTGCGAAGAGCGCGGCATGACCTACTCCGCTCCGCTGAAGGTCACGATCCGCCTGAAGATCTACGACAAGGATCCCGAGACCGGCGTCAAGAGCCTCCGCGACATGAAGGAACAGGAAGTCTTCTTCGGCGACATTCCTCTGATGAGCCAGAACGGCACCTTCATCGTCAACGGGACGGAACGCGTCATTGTGTCGCAGCTCCACCGTTCGCCCGGCGTCTTTTTCGAGACGGCGAACAACCGCACGTACTTCCTCGGCAAGATCATTCCGTACCGCGGCAGCTGGGTTGAGTTTGAGTACGACCAGAAGAACACCCTCTACGTCCGCATCGACCGTAAGCGCAAGTTCCTCGGCACCATCTTCCTGCGCGCTCTCGGCCTCCGCACCGACGAAGAGATCCTCAAGACCTTCTACACCGTCGACACGATCAACGTGAAGGACGGCAAGCTTTCCTGGAAGGTCGTTCCCGAAGGCCAGCTCACTAACCTGCAGGGCACTCGTCCCGCCTCCGCCATCACCGTGAAGGGTGAAGAGCTTGCTCCCGCAACCCGCAAGATTTCGGCCCACACGCTGAAATCGCTGCGTAGCCACAAGGTTGAGCAGGTCGAAGTCGAAACCTCCGAGTTCGATGGCGCGATGACCGCGGCCGATGTCGTCGATCTCACCACCGGCGAGCTGCTCTACGAAGCAAACCAGGAGCTCACCGCGGACAAGCTGCACAAGATCATTCAGTCCGGCGTTACCAGCTTCGAGGTCTTCTTCCCCGAGCGCGACGACGTGGGCAACATCATCACCAACACCCTCCGTCGTGACTCTGTGCGCAAGCCCGAAGAGGCGCTGATCGAGATCTACCGCAAGCTCCGTCCCGGCGACCCACCAACGCTCGACACCGCGACTGCACTCTTCGAAGGCATGTTCTTCGATCCGCGCAAGTACGACTTCTCGCGCGTCGGCCGCCTGAAATTCAACATCAAGCTCTACGAGAACCAGGACCCGTCTGGCCTCGACAAGCGTACGTTGACCCCCGAGGACTTCTACGGAACGATCCGCTACCTTCTCAAGCTGCGCAAGAACATCGGCACCGTCGATGACATCGACCACCTTGGCAACCGCCGCGTCCGCGCCGTCGGCGAGCTGATGGAGAACCAGTTCCGCATCGGCCTCGTCCGTATGGAGCGCGCCATCAAGGAAAAGATGTCGGTCTACCAGGAGATGTCGACCGCCATGCCGCACGACCTCATCAACGCCAAGCCAGTTATGGCCGCGATTCGTGAGTTCTTCGGCTCCTCGCAGCTCTCGCAGTTCATGGACCAGACCAACCCGCTCTCGGAGATCACGCACAAGCGCCGCCTCTCCGCCCTTGGGCCTGGTGGTTTGTCCCGTGAGCGCGCCGGCTTCGAAGTCCGCGACGTGCACCCGACTCACTACGGCCGCATCTGCCCGATCGAAACCCCGGAAGGCCCGAACATCGGCCTGATCTCGTCGCTCTCGTGCTTCGCTCGCATCAACGAGTACGGCTTCATTGAGTCGCCCTACCGCCGCGTCAAGGACGGTCGCGCGCTCGATTACGTCTCCGTGGTCAACGCCGGCGAATCCGGCCTGCGTCAGGGCGACTACCTCGAGATCACCGAGGCTCGCAAGATGAACGAGCAGTTGAAGAAGGACAAGAAGCGCACCATGGATCTTGCCCCCTTCAGCTTCTACCTCTCCGCGTGGGAAGAGGACCGCCATACCATCGCGCAGGCCAACATCGAGCTTGACGCCAAACTGAACATCGTTCAAGACGTTGTCGACGCTCGCCGCCAAGGCAACTTCGTCCTCGTTAACAAGTCCGAAGTCGACTACGTTGACGTCTCGCCGAAGCAACTCGTCTCGGTTGCAGCCTCGCTCGTTCCGTTCCTCGAGCACGACGACGCCAACCGCGCACTGATGGGCGCGAACATGCAGCGGCAGTCCGTTCCTCTGCTTGTATCCGAAGCCCCGTTCGTCGGCACCGGGATGGAGGGCGTCACCGCCCGCGACTCCGGCGCCGTCATCCTGGCCAAGCGCAACGGCATCATCGACTCGGTCGACTCCGAACGCATCATCGTGCGCGTTGAAGGCGAGCACCACCCCACACAGCTCTCGCGTGAGGTTGGCTCGGACATCTACCAGCTCACGAAGTTCAAGCGCTCCAACCAGAACACCTGCATCAATCAGAAGCCGATCGTCCGCAAGGGCGACCGCGTTCTGAAAGGTCAGGTCATCGCGGACGGTCCCTGCACCGAGCAGGGCGAACTCGGTCTCGGCCGCAACGTCCTGGTCGCCTTCATGCCGTGGCGCGGGTACAACTTCGAGGACGCGATTCTGATCTCGGAGAAGCTGGTCAAAGAGGACTATTACACCTCGATTCACATCGAGGAGTTCGAAATAGAAGCTCGCGACACCAAGCTTGGACCAGAAGAGATCACACGCGATATCCCCAACGTCAGCGAACACGCCTTGCGCGATCTCGACGACTCGGGCATCATCCGCATCGGCGCCAAGATCGGCCACAACGACATCCTCGTCGGCAAGGTAACGCCGAAGGGTGAAACTCAACTGACGCCGGAAGAGAAGCTCCTCCGCGCCATCTTCGGCGAGAAGGCCGGCGATGTTCGCGACGCGAGCCTTACCTGCCCCCCGGGTATCGAGGGGACAGTAGTAGACGTCCGCATCTTCTCCCGCAAGGGGCAGGAGAAGGACGAGCGCGCCAAACAGATCGAGCAGGAGATGATCGAGAAACTCGAGCGCAACCTGGCCGATGAGATCCGCATTCTCACCGACGAGCGCCTCAAGCGTCTCGAAGCGATTCTGGGAGCCAAAGAAGTTTTGGCTGATCTCCATGACGAGCGCACCAACAAGAAACTGCTCAACAAGGGCGACATCCTCGACCGCGACACGATCGAGCTGATCAGCACTCGTAACCTCAAGCGCATCCGGTATGCAGATAAAGATCCACGTGTGAATGAGCAGATCGATGAGATCGAGGAGATGACCTCGCGCCAGATTGACGTGCTCCGCAAGATCACGAACGAGAAGATCGGCAAGATGCAGAAGGGCGACGAACTCTCGCCCGGCGTCATCAAGATGGTAAAGGTCTACATCGCCATGAAGCGCAAGCTCTCTGTCGGCGACAAGATGGCCGGCCGTCACGGTAACAAGGGTGTCATCGCCCGGATCCTTCCCGAGGAAGACATGCCGTACCTTCCCGATGGAACTCCGGTCGAGATCGTCCTCAATCCGCTCGGCGTGCCTTCACGTATGAACGTCGGACAGATCCTCGAAACGCACCTCGGCTGGGCAGCACACGAACTCGGCAAGCAGATCGCCGAGATCGCCGCAACCTACGAAAAGGCCAGCGAAGTTCGCGAGCTCTTCAAGGCGCGCTTCGCAGGTACCGCCGCTCTCAGCCAACTTCTTGACCTCGACGACGACCAGATCATGCGCGTCGCCGCCGGTATGAAGCGCGGTATCTGGTTCGGCACCGCGGTATTCGACGGCGCACGCGAGACCGAGATCAAGGCGCTTCTCAAGGCCGCTGGTCTCCCCAGCTCGGGCAAGACACAGCTCTACGATGGCATGAACGGAGAAGCGTTCGAACAGCCCGCCACCGTCGGCTACATCTATATGCTCAAGCTCTCGCACCTCGTCGACGACAAGATCCACGCTCGTTCCATCGGACCGTACAGCTTGATCACCCAGCAGCCTCTTGGTGGTAAAGCCCAGTTCGGCGGACAGCGCTTCGGTGAGATGGAGGTCTGGGCCCTTGAAGCTTACGGCGCCGCCTACATCCTGCAGGAGCTGCTCACCGCCAAGTCCGACGACGTCTTCGGCCGTACCAAGATCTACGAGGCCATCGTCAAGGGCGAAGCTGCCATCGAGCCCGGTGTTCCCGAGTCGTTCAACGTTCTTATCCGCGAACTGCAGTCGCTCTGCCTCGACGTCGAACTGATCAAACAGGCCGACCAGAAAAAGCCCGCACTGCCAGCCATCGCGGCAGCCGACTAACGCACCAAGACCCGAGGAGGTTAATGCGTACACTCCTCGGGCCGCCGCCTCAGGTGGCAAGACAATCGAAAAAAGCAAGTGCACCAGAACTACCGGTAACGCGATGCACCGAAAGCCATCGCAAAAAAGATTTCTTGAACCGCAGCACAATCGCTGCACCTGCAAACGCAGGACACAAGGGAGACGCAAAATATGTTCCGCTCCAGCCCCTTCGAACTAACCGGTCCCATCGCCGACTTCGACGCCATTAAAATCCAGCTCGCCAGCCCCGAGAAGATTCGCAGCTGGTCTCACGGCGAAGTCACCAAGCCCGAGACCATTAACTATCGCACGTTCAAACCCGAGCGCGACGGCCTCTTCTGCGCTCGCATCTTTGGCCCCATCACCGACTGGGAGTGCCTCTGCGGCAAGTACAAGCGCATGAAGCACCGCGGCGTTATCTGCGACAAGTGCGGCGTTGAAGTCACCCTCAGCAAAGTTCGCCGCGAGCGCCTCGGTCATATCGAGCTCGCCAGCCCCTGCTCGCACGTCTGGTTTTTCAAGGGCCTGCCCTCGCGCATCGGTCACCTGCTCGACATCTCGCTGCGCGAGCTCGAAGCCGTCCTCTACTTCGAGTCCTACGTCGTCGTAGATCCAGGCGACGCACCCGTCAAAGAGCGCGAAGTCATCAAGGACGAGACCAAGTTCCGCGAACTCGATGCTCAGTTCCGCCCCTCCGGCTTCAAGGCCATGATGGGCGCCGAAGCCATCAAGGAACTTCTCAAGCGCGTCGAAATCACCGAACTCTCGATCGAACTCCGCGAGCGCATGAAGACCGAGACTTCGCTCCAGAAGAAGCTCAAGTACTCCAAGCGCCTCAAGATCGTCGAGGCCTTTCGCAAGTCCGACAACCTGCCGCAGTGGATGATCCTCGACGTGATCCCCGTGATCCCGCCAGAGCTTCGCCCCCTCGTACCGCTCGATGGCGGACGCTTCGCCACGTCCGACCTCAACGATCTCTATCGCCGCGTCATCAACCGCAACAACCGCCTCAAGAAGCTGATGGACCTGCACGCACCTGAGGTCATCGTCCGCAACGAGAAGCGCATGCTGCAGGAAGCCGTCGATGCTCTGTTCGACAACGGCCGCCGTGGCCGCGTCCTCCGTGGCGCGAACAATCGTCCGCTGAAGTCGCTCTCCGACACCCTCAAGGGCAAGCAGGGCCGCTTCCGTCAGAACCTCCTCGGCAAGCGCGTCGACTACTCTGGCCGTTCGGTCATCGTCGTTGGTCCGGAGCTCAAGCTCCACCAGTGCGGTCTCCCCAAGAAGATGGCGCTCGAGCTCTTCAAGCCCTTCATCTACCACCGCCTCGAGCAGACAGGCCACTGCACCACCATCAAGCAAGCCAAAGAGATGGTCGAGATGCAGGAGCCCATCGTCTGGGACATCCTCGAAGAGGTCATCAAGGATCACCCGGTCCTGCTGAATCGCGCCCCGACGCTGCACCGTCTCGGCATCCAGGCCTTCGAGCCCGTGCTCGTCGAAGGTAAAGCCATCAAGATCCATCCGCTCGTCTGCACCGCCTTCAACGCGGACTTCGACGGCGACCAGATGGCCGTTCACATTCCGCTCTCGCCCGAGGCTCAGATCGAAGCCAGTGTACTCATGCTCGCTTCGCACAACATCCTGTCCCCGGCGTCTGGGCAACCGATCACAGTCCCGACCCAGGACCTCGTCCTCGGCATCTACTACCTCACCAAGGCAAAGGTCAACGCCAAGGGTGAAGGCCGCGTCTTCGCCAACATCGAAGAGGTCTTCATGGCTCTCGAAGCCAAGCAGGTCGAGACCCTCACCCCGATCCGTCTGCGCTACACCGGCCCTGTCCTCGACATGACCACCGCCTACGACGATCAGGACCTCACTCACACCGAGCCAGTCGAGTTCAACAAGCAATACATCAACACGACCGTCGGCCGCGCCATCCTCAACGATGCGTTGCCGGAAGGTATGCCTTATGTGAATGGGCTCCTGAAAAAGAAGGGCATCGGCCAGCTCATCAACTACTGCTACCTGAACCTCGGTCTCGAGACCACCGTCAAGACTCTCGACCGCGTCAAGGATCTCGGATTCACCTATGCGACCCGCTCCGGCCTCTCCGTCGGACTCGACGACATGGTCATCCCCGAGTCCAAGTACCAGCTTGTAGGCGACGCCGAAAAGACCGTCCTCGCCATGCAACAGCAATACCTCGACGGCGCGATCACCAACGGTGAGCGTTCCAACAAGGTCATCCAGATGTGGTCCGGCGTCACCGAGCGCGTCGCCGACGAGATGTTCAACAACATGAAGCGTGCCGACAAGGAAGGAGCCATGAACCCGATCTACATCATGGCCGACTCCGGCGCTCGTGGATCCAAACAGCAGATCCGCCAACTCTCCGGCATGCGTGGTTTGATGGCCAAGCCCTCCGGCGAAATCATCGAAACCCCCATCACGGCGAACTTCCGCGAAGGCCTCACCGTGCTGCAGTACTTCATCTCGACCCACGGTGCACGTAAAGGTCTCGCCGACACCGCACTCAAGACCGCCGACTCGGGTTACCTCACCCGCCGTCTGGTCGACGTCGCGCAGGATGTCATCATCTCGCACAACGACTGCGGCACCGTCGAAGGCATCTACGTCACCCCCATCATCGAAGCCGGCGAGACCATCGAGCCTTTGCGCGACCGCATCATCGGGCGTGTTTCACTTGAGAAGTTGAAGGACTTCGAAGGCAAGACCATCGTCGACGTCAACCAGGAGATCGACGAAGACCTCGCCAGCGCCGTTCAGGCCGCCGGTATCGAGCGCGTCAAGATTCGCTCGGTTCTCACCTGCGAGTCCAAGCGCGGCGTCTGCATCCTCTGCTACGGCCGTAACCTCGGCTCCGGCAAGATGGTCGAGATGGGCGAAGCCGTCGGCGTCATCGCGGCGCAGTCCATCGGCGAGCCCGGTACCCAGCTCACGATGCGTACCTTCCACATCGGCGGAACGGCATCGCGCGTCTCTGACGCTTCTCACCTGGAAGCAAAGAACGTCGGTACCGTCCGCTTCATCAATCTCGTCACCGTTCGCTCCAAGGATGGCGGCCTGGTCGCAATGAACCGCAACGGGTCTATCGCCATCGTCGATGACAAGGGGCGCGAAAAAGAGCGTTACGCCATCGTCTACGGCGCCAAGCTCAAGGTCGAAGAGGGAACCAAGGTCACACAGGGCAGCCGCCTCGGCGAGTGGGACCCCTACACCTTCTCTCTCCTCACCGAGATCTCCGGAACCGTCCAGTTCAAGGACCTCCAGGAAGGCGTCACCCTCAACGAAGAAGTCGACGAAGTCACCGGCCTCAGCCGCCTCGTCGTCGCCGATTCCTCCGACGAGAAGCGCCAGCCCGCCATCATCATCAAGTCCGCGCAGGGCAATAAGCGTTACCTCATGCCTTCGCGCGCTCACTTGATGGTTGCTGACGGCGACGAGGTATTCCCCGGCGACATCCTTGCCAAGATCCCGCGTGAAACCACGCGTACCAAGGACATCACCGGCGGTCTCCCCCGCGTCGTTGAACTCTTCGAGGCCCGCAAGCCCCGCGACCCGGCAATCATCAGCCGCATCGATGGTGTCGTTCGCTTCGGCGAAGTCTCCAAGGGGCAGCGCAAGGTCTACGTCACCGCCGACAACGGCCAGGAAGAGGAGTACAGCGTTCCCCGCGGTGTCTATGTCAACGTGCAGGAAGGCGAACGCCTCCGTGCCGGTGACGCTCTCATCGACGGTCCCCGCAATCCGCACGACATTCTGGAAGTTCTCGGCGAGCGTGCTCTACAGCAGTACCTCGTCAACGAAATCCAGGAAGTCTACCGGCTCCAGGGCGTCACCATCTCCGACAAGCACATCGAAACCATCGTTCGTCAGATGCTTCGCTGGGTCAAGATCGAAGAGGTCGGCGACACCACCTTCCTTATCGATCAGCAGACCGACCGCTTCCGCTTCAACGCCGAGAACCAGCGCGTGTTGATGTCCGGCGGCAAGCCTGCCATCGGCCGTTCGCTCCTCCTCGGCATCACCAAGGCGTCGCTCTCGACCGACAGCTTCATCTCGGCCGCCAGCTTCCAGGAGACCACTCGCGTACTCACCGAAGCCAGCATCAACGGCTCCATCGATACGCTCCGTGGCCTCAAGGAGAACGTCATCGTAGGCCGCCTCATCCCCGCCGGCACCGGCATGGAGTACTACCGCAACGTCCAGCTCTCCCCAGAGCTAGAGGAAGCGGCAGCCCAGGTCCAGCAGGAAGTGGCATCCGCCATCGAAGCCGAAGAGCGCGAACTCGAACAGATGCGCATGGAAGGCGAACAAGAAGAACTAGCCGCCGAGTAACTACGCGTTACGGCGAAAAGCGCTTCGCGCAAAAAACAAACAACGGCAGAGCTTCGGCTCTGCCGTTGTTTTATGTAATGGAATCGCGATAGAGAGGTCAATGTGGTCGGGTGCCCCATCCTTTCGCGGTCTCATCGCGATAGGGTGGGGTATTCGCGCTGGCAGGCGCGAACCGTCTTCGCTAAATTCACCTCATGTCTTTGGGCCTGAACCGATAGAGATACAGCTTCAGCAACGCGCGAGGATCGTAACCCCTCCGCCCAATGTCTGCGGGCTCGGCACGCTCGAAGCCGAGGCGATCATGTCTAGCCGTCCGACGAACGCATCGATCACTCGGCACATGTGGTCGGACGGAACGAGGTCATCTAAAACCACAGGAAACAGCGTTCCCTGACTGCGGCCTTCACCCTGTATGTACGCCATAAATAACGCTGCCCTCGCGCCAACGAGGACATCGTCTCACGCTTCTCTTTATATTAGGAAAGTGGCGTGCAATATTTTCCTAGAGGCTCTAAACATGAAATCGTCTATCGCCATCTTCTACAAGGCACTCTCGATCTTGCCGGCCGCACTCCTAGTTTTACTGTTTGTCTTCCCTTCGGGCGCTTTCGCGCAGGCCGCGAAGCCGCTAGATCCGATAGACGGCATTATCAATGCGTTCAAAACACATGATGTCGTGGCGCTCGGCGAAGGCGATCATGGCAATGAGCAGGGCGCGGCGTTCCGCGCGAAGCTCTATCGCGACCCTCGCTTTCAGGCTGTCGTCAACGACATTGTCGTCGAGAGCGGCAACGGGCGCTATCAGGCGATGATGGATCGCTACATCGCCGGCGAGACCGTTCCCGAGAAGGAACTTCGCAGGGCGTGGCTGGAGACGACGCAGCCCAACGATGTCTGGGACCGCGATATCTACGCCGACATGTTCCGCACCATCCGCGAAATCAACCAGAAACTGCCTAAGGAGAAACAGCTCCGTGTGCTGCTGGGCGACACGCCCTATCCGTCCGATCCCGCCAACCCCCGTGCGCCGACGCGGCGCTCGGACACTTTTCCTGCGGAGTTGATCGAGCGCGAAGTGATCGCGAAGAAGCGCAAGGCGCTGATCGTCTATGGCGACATACATTTTCTGCGCAGGGTGCCGCCGCCGATGCCCGGCCAACCTGCCGGGACGATTGTCGGCCTGCTTGAAACGGCCGGTGTAAAGGTCTTTTCGATCTGGACCTTTACGGGGCTCGGCGCGGAACTCCCCACCCTGCAGCCCGACATCGCTACCTGGAAGAAGCCGAGCCTCGCGCTGATCAAGGACACGCCGCTCGGGACGGCGCCTTTCACCTTCTACTACCCGAAGGGATCGGGCATGATTAGGCGTCCTGGCCCGAACGGGCCAATCATGGTCGACCTGGGCGAGGCGATCGGCGGAGTGATGCAGGAACAGTTCGACGCGGTGCTCTATCTCGGCCCGAAAAGCGAGATCACCTACGCCGAGCTGCCCAAATCCCTGTGCGCTGACCCCGAATACGTCGAGATGCGCGCCGCCCGCCTGTCGGCGATGCGGCGGCCAGGGGCACCCACCACGGACCCTTCTCCCGCCGACGACTTTCGCCGGGCCTGCAAGGAGGCGGTGGAGGGTCCAGGCACCGCGAAGGAGTGAAGAATTCCTTGCCGGCATCTCGCTCAGAGGGACGATCTGGGACTGGCGGGTGGCCCATGCATGGCACACCCTAATAAATCGGGTGCCCCATTCATGCGGTCTCATTGCATGAGTGGGCATTCGCGCAACGCGCGAACCGCTTCCTCAGGACGGCATGCCTAAACCTGGGTGCCAATGGCGATAACGCCGCTGAAGCACTCGTGATCTGAGAAGGAGAACTATGCTCGACCACATTATCCTGACTGTCAGCGATGTCGAACGTTCGCTAGCCTTCTATGAGGCGGCGCTGAAGCCACTCAACATCAAATTCTTCATGCCATACAAAGGCAAAGACGGTCATCCCGATCTATGGGGATTTGGGGATGGCAAACGGGCGTTCTTCTGGATAAAGCAAGGGAAGCCCGATCCAGCGGCCATTCACTGGGGCTTTATGGCCGAAGATGAGGATAAGGTCGATGAATTCTACAAGGCCGCAATCTCAGCTGGCGCCAGAGACAATATCTCACCCCGCGCGCGACTGGAATACTATCCGGGATACTATGCCGCTGATGTATTCGACCCTGACGGGTATTCGTTCGAGGTCGTCCATAAAAGCTAATGAGGGAATAGGCAAACCATCATCTCTGGTTCTCAGCTAGGATCGCTTTTCGGCCATAATAGCTGATCAGATAGAACGCAACTCCGAAAGAGATAATGTCCTTGAAGAGAAACAAGCCGACGTTGTTCATGTAATGGATGCCGTGAACGACGATGGTGTCATCCGGAGTCGTGATCAACATGCTGCTTGTGGTGAAGAACATGCCGACTAGAATGATCCCGCCCAGAATGCCTGCTTTAGGTTTAAAGTAGCCAATGATCAGGAGGATTGCCGCTGTCCATTCCGTGGCCCCGATCATATCCCCCAGAATATATGGTCCAAAGACCTTGAATTGCCAGCTGGTAAGTGGGCTGTTACTGACGAGCGGGATGATGCCCTCTGCTCCGGGTGCTGTCATTTTGAACTTGCCTGCCCACAGCAACATAACGATCATTCCAATGCTGCAAACAAGGAAAGCGATATTTCGATCTGCAACAAACGCTGCAATCTTCGTTAGAACACTCTTCGCCTGCAGTCCGTTACCCGTGTTCGCGTGAGATCCGCGCGCCCCACCGTCCGACGCCCCAGCGGATGTGTTTTCGATCATAAAAGGACTCCTTCATGTCACTCGTTAGATGTTGAAGGCGATTTGAGACACTGTCAGCACGTGGGGTGCCCATAGTATCTCGATTCTGAGATATGAGCACCCCACGCAACGCCAACCTCCCGCTAGACATAAGTTACCGACCAAACGGTAGGTGGTCACATCGTTAGAACCACGCGGAACTGTGCGTTCCCGCTCATCATTCGTGCGTAAGCCTCAGCCGCCTTTTCGAGTGGATATGTTTCAATCATGGGACGCACGCCGGACAGTTCGGCGAAGCGCAGTGTGTCCTCGGAATCCGCTGCCGTTCCCGCGGCCCAGCCTTGAATCGATCGACTCCCACTGATGAGCTGTATTGGTGTTACCTCAATGGGATCGAATGTTGCACCGACCACAATGAGCTTGCCGTTCGGTCCCAGACCATCGATCAGCTCGGACATCGCCTTCGAGTTTGGCGCCGTCGCTAGAATCACCCGTGCTCCGCCCAGTTTTTGCAATTCCTCTGCTGCTTTCGTCGCTTTACTGTCGATGTACACGTTTGCTCCGAGTTTCTTTGCGAGTGCCGCGTTTTCGGACCCGCGCCCGATGGCCGCGACCTTATAACCAAACTTGCTCGCAAATTGAATTCCGAGGTGACCCAGACCGCCGATACCCTGCACGGCAACAAGGTCACCGGGCATCGCACCGCTGTGTCGCAGTGCGTTGTAGGTGGTAATTCCAGCGCAGAGCAACGGTGCTGCTTCAACGTCGCTTAGACTTTCCGGTATCGGGACCAGGGCCTCCACGGGAGCCACCATGTATTGCTGGTATCCCCCGTCATAGCTGATGCCGGGAATCTTCAGGTTCTGGCAATTGCGAAAATCTCCGCGCCGGCACGAGGGACACGTGTTGTCCTGGCCGCCGTGCCAGCCGACACCGACACGCTGCCCCTTCTTCCACAGCGAAACACCGGCACCCACTTCATCGATGATGCCTGCCACCTCATGTCCGGGAACGCGCGGATACTGAATTCCGGGCCACGCGCCCTCTTTCGTGAGCACGTCACTGTGGCAAACACCACAGGCCTGCACCTTGATCCGCACGTGTCCTGGACCCGGCTCAGGAATCTCGCGCTCCACGATCTTGAAATCTCCCCCGGGATTGGGGACTAGCGCTACCTTCATGGTTGCTACTGCGACTGCTGGTGCCATAATTCCTCCTATGAATTCTCGATTATGGTGCTCGAGAAACCTTTTGCTGGAGTGTTGTCGTCGGATGACTTGTTCCCGGGGTTTCTCAGGTATCGGCCTCGTGCGGACCGGGTGTTGGTTCGGACTGAGATGAAGAAATGGCGTTCTCTGCTAGCTAGCGAGTATATCGCCATTTTCGGCGGGCAACTGGGGACATCCCCAATTCAGTTCCAGCTGGTGGAACGGGTACTCGACGAAACAGCAACTGGTTTCTGTGGCAGGGCGAGTGGGTGCACCGTATCTCATTTTGAGATGTGGGCATTCACCGTCACGGTGAACCTTCTTCGAGCGTCAGCCCACAATCGAAAGACTACGGTGACACCCGGCCCCGGGTCTGGCCAAACCCTTACCGCGGAACGGATCGCGGTATAGTCAATTAAAGTGCCCAGCGCCCGCGAGTCAAACTGCGAGCGCTGGGGGCCGATTTCGTGGAATCGCGGTGGAGCAGTATCTCCTATGGTGAAAGCAAAATTACAGATCACAACCTGTATGGCGGTGATCTGCGTCGTTTTAGTTGGCACCCTGCTCGCATTGCCACAATCGCCCGCAACTTCGTCAGAGATCCAATCTGCCAGTGGCCGGGCCGGAGTCGCCGCCGCGGCCGTACAACGGTTCTACGATCCCGCGACCGGGCTGTTCTGTTCAGGCGCCGGAGACTGCTGGTGGTGGTCGGCTAACGAGCTCACCGCGTTGATCGACTATGGGCGGCAGGCGAAGTCCACGGTCGCCGTGGCCGATATCGCCAACACCTACACCGCAGCCCGCTACAGAGGTCCGCAGAAGGACACCCTCGGCCCATTCGTCGACACGTGGACCGACGACGACGGGTGGTGGGGCCTGGCCTGGATTGACGCCTACGACTACGCCAAAACCTACGATCCTGCGCACGCCGACCGGTATCTTGCACTCGCCAAAAGCATCTTCGCGTACATGGCTTCCCAGTGGGAGACCACCGATTGCGGCGGTGGCCTATGGCAGAACCAGAAACCAACCCACACCAAGGACGCCATCGCCAACGAAGTGTTCCTGAGCCTCGCCACATCGCTCTATCGCCGCACCGGCGACCAGGGCTACCTCGACTGGGCACTACGCGAATGGAAATGGTTCGACGCGACCGGAATGCTGAACTCCGATCATCTCGTCGACGATCACCTTGCATCGGTCAAATCGACGAATCCGCCGCCCTGCACCCCGAAGCGCGCGCAGCTCTGGTCTTACAACCAGGGCGTGATCCTGGGCGGACTAACCGATCTGTACGAAATCACCAGGATCGCCAATCCGAAGTTCGCGCAAAACGTCTTAACCCGGGCAACCGAGATCGCCGACTGCGTTACTGACCGGCACTGCGGCGGCGAGACGTCTATCTCCAAATTCCCGCTCGTCGACAGCCGCGGCATTCTCACCGAGGCGTGCGGCACGAATCCATGCACCTACGCTCCCTCGTACCAGTTCAAAGGCATATTCGTTCGCAATCTCGCGCAACTGAACAAAATCACGGGAAAATACACGGGATTTCTCGCGGCCAACGCCCTCTCGGTGTGGACCCAGGATCGAAACAGCGACAATCTGTTTGGCTTCTACTGGGATGCGTCCACGCCGTTCTACCTGCCGGCCAATGGCGAGCCGGCCGTCCAGGGAGCCGCGCTGGACGTACTCAACACCCAGATTCAATAGGAGTGGGGAGTATCTCAGTTCGGGCTCTTCTCGCATCCAACAGTCATGCGCCTCTTCATCGGCCTACCCGTCACCTCGGAACTAGCCAGCGCCCTCGCACGCCACGCGCGAACAATATCACTCCCCAAAGGCCGCTGGACGGCACCGGAGAACATCCACCTTACGCTTGTCTTTCTTGGCGAAGTTGCCGAACAGAGGCTGGCCTCGATCAAGCATGAACTGGACGAGCTTGACTCTGCCCCCTTCCCGATCAGACTCACCACTCTGAATACCTTCCAGCGGGCCGGTGTCCTCGTCGCTGAGGTCGACCCCGCCCCCAGGCTCCTCCATCTCCAGGAGCAAATCGCCAGTTGCATGGTTCGCTGCGGCTTCTCTCCGGGAGACCGTGAAGACCGCCCCTACCATCCTCACATCACACTCGCACGCTTCCACGGGCCACTGCGACTCAGCGACAAGCAGCGCACAGTGCCGGCGTTACTCCAGCGCAGCTTCAGCGCGGACACGGTCAATCTCTACCGCAGCAACCTGACCCCCACCGGCGCACACTATGAGATTCTCGTTCAGAAAAAGTGCAGCAAATCGAATGACTCAATCGCCCACTTCTGATCACTGGATGAAACAGAGGATCGAAAACATTGCCCCACAAATCCAAATTCGCACAGTCCGATGATTACGCTTGACAACGACCATCCAACCAAATTCTGCTATTGCGGCAAGGAGGGTATATGAGCGAAACTCCGAAGAAACCCGGCCTCGACGGTCGTGCCCGTGAGAAGAGCGGTCAGATCGACCACAAACATCCCACCACGAAGATCAAACACCTGCGCGAACATTACGGCAAGCATTTCGCTCCCGGTTGGGACGGCGAGCGTACACTCGGCGAGCTATTGAAAGAATCAAAATTCGAGTCTCTTTCGCAGTACGTCAAGCATCATGGACATCAGCCTGTCAGCCAAACCTAGCTGATTCCCGGCCCCCAAAAAATTACTTGCCGATCTTGGTTTCAATAGGCGGAGTCGACTTCAACTCGCGTGCACGCTGCTCCACGGCGCGCATCACGCGAAGAAGATTGCCGCCGTAGATCTTCTTGATGTCAGTGGCAGAGTAACCCTTCTCAAGCAGGGCACGCGTCAGAGCAGGGAACTTGTCATAGGAGCCAAGCTCGGCCGGAACGCAGCCTACGCCGTCGAAGTCCGTGCCGATGCCGACGTGGTCGATCCCACCGATCTTCACCGCATGGTCGATCTGCGCGACGACGTCGGCGAGCGTCGCCGGCGGCAACTTCGCGGTTGACTCCTCTTCGAGCTTGTCGATCGCAGCGGCGCGCGCGACCGGGTCCTCGATCTTCCTGGCCTCCAGTATGCGTGGGCGCATCTCGGCCATTACCGGCTTGGAGGCGTCCAAGTACCTCTGCGAAAGGTACGCGCAGTCGAAGTTGATCTGCATCGTGCCACCCTTCGCGGCAAGCGCGCGGATCATGTCGTCGGTCAAATTACGCGTATGGTTGGAGACAGCGCGACAACTCGAATGCGACGCGATGATCGGCGCACTCGAGACCTCGAGCGCATCGTAGAAGGTCTTGTCCGCAGTATGCGAGATGTCGACCATCATTCCCAGTCGGTTCATCTCGCGAACGACGTCTTTGCCGAACGGCGTGAGCCCGTTATGGTGCTTGACTTTTGGGTCGTCGAAGTCGCCCTGCGAGTCAGCCCAGTTGTTCGTGTTGAAGTGGGTGAGTGTCATGTAGCGGACACCCAGCGCATAGTAGTCGCGTAGAAGCCGCAGGGAGTCCTCGATGGCATGGCCGCCTTCAATTCCCATCAATGCCGCGATTTTGTGCTCGTTGTGCGCGGCGACGATCTCGTCCGCGGTGGTCGCGAACACGAAATCGTTCGGATGCGCGGCGATGATGTCGGTCCGCACCGTGTCGATCATCTGCAGCGCGCGGTTCGCCGAATGATTGCCATCGACATACTCAGCCCCGACGTAGACGGCAAAAAACTCGGCGCCAAGAAAGCCCTTCATTCTCGCAAGATCGGTCTGGCCACCCTTGTTGGGCGTGGCAATGTTATAGCCATCGACGGTCTTAGAGGTGACGTCGTCGTGCGTGTCGATCAGGATGGCGTCCCGCGTTATAGCGGCAACCTCCGCGTCGGTGACAGGCTTGGTACGCTGCGTCTGGGCCGCAACCGGAAGGACCGCAGCAGCAAAAAGGGCGACGGAAGCAATCGCGGGGAATCGGAGCAAAGGAGTTCCTTTCAAAAACAGGCTTTCAAGAATAATAACGGGCTCCGCGGACGAGATGTCATTTTCGGCAAATCAAGATCAAGGTTGAGCTACCATTGCAGCATCGCAGTGAGGCGAATTAAGGAATTGGGAGACACCGGATGAAGAACCGAGTCTTGTGGACCTGTCTATTGCTCTCAGGCCTCGCCACAGGAATCTCTCTATGGCGAGGAGCGCCCGTCCACGGCGCCTCCTCGACATCAGCCGCAACGACATCCACTCACTGGAACCCGCAGGCTGCGGCGGCCTACCTCGACAGTCGCGAGGTGTGGTGGCAGGAATGGCCAAGAGCGCAGAAGGATCACGGTACAATCTGCATCTCCTGCCACACCGTGGTTCCGTATGCGATGGCACGGCCCGCGCTGCGTGGCGAATTGAATGAGACTGTCATGGCCGCTCCCGAGAAGATCATGATGGACAGCGTTGAAAAGCGCGTGAGCCACTGGTCCGAGATGGTTCCGTTTTACTCCGACGCCGTCAGCGGCCCCGGTAAGACAGCCGAGTCTCACGCAACTGAAGCCGTGCTCAATGCCGTCATCCTCGCCAGCTATGACGCACGGCAGGGGCATCTGCGGCCAATCACGCGAACCGCATTCGACGCCGCATGGGATCTTCAGCAGGAAACCGGCGGCTGGAAATGGCAGGACTTCCACCTCGCTCCGTGGGAGTCGGGTCAATCTGCATATCAGGGTGCGGCTCTGCTGATGTTTGAGGCAGGAAACGCCCCCGACGGCTACGCAAAGGAAGCGGCGGTTCTCGGCCATCTTGAACGGTTGCGCGTGTACCTGCGGGGACAGTATGCGGAACAGCCTCTGCTGAATCAACTTTATGTTTTGTGGGCGTCTACCAAAATCCCCGGACTGCTCACCAACGACGAACGCAAAACGGTTCTTAGTTCGCTTCAAAGCCTCCAGCAGTCAGACGGCGGTTGGAATCTGTCCTCCATGGACAGTTGGAAGCGCGTCGACAAAACCGAGCAACCCTCCGAGAGCGACGGTTTCGCCACAAGCCTGACCGTGCTGGTGATGGAGGAGTCCCACACAAGCCGCCACAACAGCTCTCTGAGGCGAGGGCAGGTGTGGCTCGAAGAGCATCAGCAAAAAGACGGCGACTGGCTCGCCTCCTCGATGAACAAACAACGAGACCCCGAGAGCGACGTAGGCCGCTTCATGAGCGATGCTGCGACGGCTTACGCGGTCTTGGCGCTTGAGAAGGCGCACTAGCGGATCGGGAGAAGAAAAGCATCCCTCATCTTCGTGTGCCTTTTTGGTGCCTGAGGCGGCGATACGTTCCTAAAAAACCGCCTCCTTTTTCGCGAATCCCGCATCCAATCAGCCATGGAAACGCCGCCTGTCATCCCTCCGGAAAAGAGAACGAGCTTCGCGAGCCCAGCCATGGTCTACATCATCGTTGGCATTATCGTTGCCACGTTCGTAATGTTCCTGGTCCTGCGCCCCAGTTAAGCTCGCTGGCTTCCGGCTCCCAATACGAACGAAAAAAGGCGAACCCTGGAGGGGTCCGCCTTCTTACTTGCCTTCAAGAGGGCTCTACATTAACCTTAGCGGTCAAAGCAGCGGCCTACCAAAGCGGGGTGCGCAGCGTGACCTCCAGGTTGACTGGAACAGCGGTTGGCTCACCATCCAGAGTGCCCGGCGTAAAGCGATACTGGCTTACCGCTGCCAGAACATTCCTATCCATTATTGGACCAAGCGAGCGAACAATCTTCAGATCAGACGGCTTACCGGTTGCGTCGACGACCATCGCGACAACGGTCTTTCTATCAACATTGAAACCCTTCGGCGTCAGATCGGGGTCCGATTCAACTGCGACGGTATGGACCAGTTTCGGCGCGGTAACGCCGGTCGAAGTACGGTGAGGAGCAACCGAGGCTGCGCCATGATCCGCCTCGGAAGTAATGAAATCCTTCGGTTGAACGAGTTTGGATTGGAGGGTGGAGGAGGGGGAGGACTGGGTTTGTGCAGGCGGATTTGCCTGAGCGTGAAGCAGCATCGGGGTCAGGGCGAGGGTGGCCACAATTACTTTACGCATAGTATCTGATCTCCAGGGCAGGAGTGCCCATCACCACAATAATCCGATTTGCATACGATTGTCAATCAAATTGTTATCGAAGGAAATACCCATTTATTTTCAGTATCTTCTTCAGATGAATCTGCGCACCGGGATCCAAAATTCAAAGCGAACGCCGAAAATCGCACAGCCCGAGAAACAGAAGGCTACTCTGGATGGCATGACTTTCCTGCTCTGCCTTTTGTTGGCTCTACCCTTCGAGCACCACACCGCGCCCACCGTCTTCCGCGTAAAGTTCGAAACCACGGCGGGCACCTTCGTCGTTGAAGTCCATCGCGACTGGTCCCCGCGCGGCGCCGACCGCTTCTACGCACTGGTCCGTACAAAGTACTACGACGACTCACGCTTCTTCCGCGTCGTCCCCGGTCGCTGGGCCCAGTTCGGCATCAACGGCAATCCAAAGATCGCCCAGCAACAACGCCACGTCACCATCCCCGACGACACGCTCAAGCAGCACAACACCCTTGGCTACGTCGCCTTCTCCAACACCGGCCCCAACACTCGCTCCACACAGGTCTACATCAACCTCGGCGACAACACTGCCCGCAACGACATAGAAGCCGGCTTTGCTCCCTTCGGCCAGGTCGTCGAAGGCTTGGACATCGTTGAAAAGCTCTACGGAGGCTACGGAGAACACTCCGGCGGGGGTATGCGCGCTGGCCACCAGGACCAGATCTTCGAAGGCGGCAACGCCTATCTCGATCGCGAATATCCCAAACTCGACAAACTCCTCCGCGCCACCATTGTGAAATCGAACTAGCCGAATAAATCCGCAATCGCTGCTAATATCCAACTGACATGAAAATCCTCGTCATCGACATCGGAGGCACCAACATTAAGGTCGCCTCAAGCGACGTGCGCGTCCCCATCAAAATTCCTTCCGGCCCCACCATGACCGCCGAGCAAATGACCAAGGAGGTCCTTGCAGCCACCAAAGACTGGGCCTATGACTGTATCTCAATCGGCTACCCCGGCCCAGTAGTTCATGACCACCCTCTCAGAGAGCCTCACAATCTCGCTGCCGGATGGATCGACTTCCCTTATCAGAAAGCTTTCGGCAAGCCCCTCCGCTTCATCAACGACGCTGCCATGCAGGCTCTCGGCGGCTACAAAGGTGGCCGAATGCTTTTCCTCGGCATAGGCACCGGTCTTGGCTCTGCCATGATCTTCGATGGCGTGGTAATCCCCCTTGAACTCGCCCATCTCCCTTATAAAAAGGGCCGCACCTATGAGGAGTACATCGGCCTTGCAGGCCTCGAACGTCGAGGTGCGGAACGCTGGAGAAAATCAGTCCTCGACATCATCGAACGCCTCCAGGCTGCGCTGATCTGCGACTCCGTTCTCCTTGGCGGCGGCAATGCCAAACTGATGGAGAATCTTCCCGACCATGTCATTCTCGGATCGAACGGTAACGCCATCGATGGCGGCATCAAACTTTGGCAGGATAAGTCCGATCCAACAACGGCAACCAATGCCCCGCCAACTCATACCACGAAGCTACAATGAAGGCCGGTTGAGCAACCCAACACTGCGAGCAACCTCAAGATCATTTGGTAGCCTCTATTACGCCGTGCCCTCCGAAATCTGAAACAATCCTCACAGGAGACGACATGGCAAATAAATACGGCGAAGCTGCTCTCATCGCAGCCCGCATGGAAACCTACGGCAAGGCAATCACCCCCGCGGCTCGCTGGGATCAAGCAACAGCAAAGCTCTATCCCACCAGCCCATCGGCCCAGCGTAAGGGTGGCCCTCGTTTTGCCTTTCTCAGCCTCTGCGAAGCGGGGTTGGTCAAGGGAATTCCCGCCGGCCAATACGCCCCACCGAACAAAGCCAAGGCCTACGCACTCCGCGCCGTCGCTCTACTCAACGCAGGCACTCACAAAACCACCACCACCCTCTGGGCTGAGGTCACCGATGGCGAAGACATCCCCCACAACAGTCAGATGGACGTAGTTCTGGCCCTTTGGAAGAACGACCTGATTGTCCGTAGCGCCTGAAGCCGCCTCACTTCCGGCATCCAGCAGTCTCCACAGATCCGCCCACTCCCCGTCAAGGCAGACCAAAAATCACCATTCGGCCCGACCAAGCCCTTGCATCGACTGCAAGTTGGAGTATTCTTTCCCCAACACGCGAGACGCACCCGGCGACCCCGGGGAAAAAACCAACACGGAGGAACGATTATGCTTCATCTGCTGTGGACGGCTCTCATCGGTCTTGTCGTCGGCGCAATTGCCAAGTTCATCATTCCAGGCAAAGAGCCTGGCGGCATTTTCATTACCATGCTCATCGGCATCGCCGGTTCTTTTCTGGGGACTTGGATCGGCCGTCTGGTTGGCCACTATGGGCCGGAAGATTCCGCCGGGTTCCTCATGTCACTTGTTGGGGCTCTCATCCTGCTTGGCATCTATCACCTGATCAAGCGCGCTCAAAGAACCACCTAACGCAGACATAAGGCGCTTCCACTCGAGTGCCCCATGAGCGGCCGGCATGGGGCGCTAGGGTCTAAATCCAGTGTCAAACCTTGCCAATCCTATCTCACTAAATCTGTCATTAATTCGACCGGGCGAAGAGGAATTTTGTTGCCCCACGTACGCACGGCCTCACAAAACTCCTCTGGTGCCATTGGCCTTGCAATAAAGTATCCTTGAGCCTCGTCGCATTTCCTCCGCAGCAGAAAACGCAGCTGCTCCTCAGTCTCGACACCCTCCGCCACTACCTTGATATTCAATCCATGGGACATCGCAATAATGGTTCGCACCACCGCGGCTGCGTTTGCATCGGTCTCCGCCTTCTTGACGAAGCTTTGATCGATCTTCAACCGGTCCACCTCATACTGCAAAAGGTAGGAGAAGCTGCAAAACCCTGTGCCGAAGTCATCGATTGAAATCCGCACTCCCAGCCCCCGCATCCGCTGCAGCTTATCCAGAACGTCCTCGGAGTTGACCATCAGCATATTCTCTGTGATCTCAATCTGCAGCTTCTCTGCGGGCAGCCCGCTCATCTTTAGCGAGTTCTCGACAACATGCACCAGGTTCTTCTGCTGGAACTGCCGCGGCGATAGATTCACAGACACCGTCAGATCCATGCCCAACTCGTCCTGCAGAGCTTTGCCCTCACAGCACGCCGTCATAAAGGCCCACTCGCCGATCGGCACAATCAACCCCGTCTCTTCGGCCAGTTGAATAAACTGTGCCGGCGAGATACATCCTAGTTTCGGATGGGTCCAGCGCAACAGCGCCTCCATCCCGACAACCGCTCCTGTGACCAACGAGATCTGCGGCTGGTAATGCACGCTGAGCTCACCGTTGGTCAGCGCATGACGCAGCGCATGTTCCATGGTCAGGCGCTCCGCCGTCTCCTGCAGCATGCTCTCGCTGAAGATCTGATACTGGTTCCTCCCATTTTCCTTCGCGACATACATCGCCGAATCCGCGCGCTTCAATACATGCTTTGCGTCGGCCGCAAAATCGGGGTAGATGCATACCCCTACGCTTGCCGTTAACTGCACCAGGTGCTCTTCAATCGAAATCTCGGGCGCCAGTCTCGAGACCAGGTTGGCCGCACACTGCTCAACATCCTCAACCGTAGTGATGTCCGGCATCACCACGACAAACTCGTCTCCGCCCACCCGCGCCACAACATCCGTGCTGCGAACCGAACGGCTCAGTCTCCGCGCAGCCTCGATCAGAAGTTGATCCCCGGCCGCGTGTCCCAGCGAGTCGTTGATTCGCTTGAAATGATCAAGGTCGATTACAAACACCGCAACCTTTGTCCCATATCGCCGAGCCAGCTCCACCGCCTGCACCGTCTTATCCTGCAACAGCGCGCGTCCCGCAAGCCCCGTCAATTGATCGTGCGTCGCCAGATGAGTCACATAATCCATCATCTGCCGGCGTTCGGTAATGTCGAACGCGATGCTTACAAATCCGCTCACCTGTCCCGTATCTGTCGTCACCGCGCGCATGGCGAGATTGATCGGTGTCCGCGCCCCATTCCGCCGGATCAGAGTCCACTCTTGCTCCTCCATCCCGCCTGCGGTCACGCCTGCCGTCAGAACCTCAAACCCAAACTGTTCCACCGTCGCGGCAGGATTGAGACTGAGCGCCTTGCCCAGCAACTCCCGGTCGTCATGCAGTACGGTCAGCGGAGCCTTGCCCACCAGCTCCTCGCGGCTGTAGCCCGTCAGCTTCTCCGCTGCCACGTTCATCGCTGTAATCAGTCCATGCGTATCCGTGGCGACGATGCTGAAGGGAGCGTTCTGAAAGACGGAATCGGTAAACTCTGCTAGATGGGCATATCGCTCTTGGGTTGCCTTTGCCTCGCTGATATCGCTGAAGGTAACGGCCAGACCATCTCCCAGCGCGACTACCTGACTTCGCAGCCAGGACGCTCGGATGCCTGCATAGTTCACCGGGAACTCTTCATTCAGCGGCTCTCCGGAATCGACGACCTTGCAGAACCTGGCAAACATCGAACTTGTCGACCGGATCGGTGTCACCGAGCACAGCATCCGTCCCAGCAATTCGGAGCGCGGCTGCCCGATTAACTGCTCGGCGTTTGCGTTCATGTAGAGAATGCGGAAGTCCACAAGCTTACCCGTATCGTCCCGCACGGACTCGAGAAGACCAAACGCATCCAGACTGGTCTCCGCCGCTGCCAGAAATTGGGAGTGCGCCTCTTGAGCCCCTCTTAACGTTGCCGCACGGCCATGTTCGCGCCACAACGCCCACACCGCGACCGACGTACCCGCCAGTGCTACAAAGACCGCAATCAAGGCTCCAAAATGAGCTCCATGATTCACTCGCCAGAACTGCCCGAAGGCAAGCCACACCGGCAAAGCCGATAGCACTGTCTTCCAAACCCACGGTCTCGGAAAATCGAGCGCAGAAGTCTTCAAGAAATACCTCGAAATACGTGCTCGAAAACTGCCAACATCACGGCATACTCCATCCGACAGCGTAACCCATCGGCCTGCTCACGCGGTCGTGGGAACACTTTGATACAACTACTTCCTGGGAGGAATTGTTACGGTTTTGCGTAGTCACACAATGGAGTCTATTCGCTCTTTCCATCGAGCTTCATCTTTAATTTCGGCTTTGGACGAACGGTGATGAGAATCGCAATCTCTTCACCGTGCATCCTAATCTCTCGTCATCCATCCGTGCATCTCCATCCAGTTCGCCAGCAGCGTCGGATAAATCGCCAGCTCAGGCAGATCCTTCAACCCCTGCGCCATGCCCGTCCCATGGGCTCCGCGCTCGAAGATGTGCAGCTCCGCGGACACGCCTGCCCGCTTCAGCGCATCATAGAAAGCCGTCGCATTCATCGAGTTCACCGTCTGGTCCGCTGTAGTCGAGTAAATAAAGCAGGGCGGCGTGTCCTTCGTCACCAGCTTTACTACGGAGATTGCGTCCAGCATCGCCTGCGTCGGATGATCTCCCAGCAGCCCTTCCATGTTCGTTGTACGCGGAATCGCCTCGTCCATACTGAATCGCCCATAGGACACAATCACAAAGTCCGGTCGGTCGCTCACCCGATCGATCGAGTCCGCCGCTCCAACTTCGCCGGCATTATGCACCGCCGCCAGATAGCCCGCCAGGTGACCTCCCGCCGAGAAGCCCCACAGCCCAATCCTGTCCTTGGCCACATCCAGCTCCGCCGCATGGCTGCGTACGTACCGCACTGCCCGTCCCCCGTCCAGCATAGGAGAAGGGAAGTGATAACGCGGCCCCAGCCTGTACTCCAGCACAAACGCCGTCACTCCATGCTCGTTCAGCCACCGCGCCTCTGCGCCGCCTTCCTTCTCGATGGCCAGATGCGTATACCCGCCGCCCGGCATGACAATCACCGCCGAATGGATCCCCGTACCCATCGCCGGATACACAAACATCTTCGGCACATCCCCTTCACCTGTTCCAAGCGCGCCCGGTGCGCCGTTCGGCCATAGAACGACCGTCCTCGTGTATCCCGCCGGAGGCTTAGTCACGGCAGCGGGCGCAGGCGTCTTAGCGGTTGAGGCAGTAGCGGCAACCGGCGCGCACCCAATACCAAGGCACGCGCAAATGCACCCAGCAGCCAGCAACAAAAGTTGTCTCATCGTCCCGCCAGCATACACTCGTCCATGCCCGACCCCACAGCAAAAAAAGCGAATAGTGGTACAAAAAATCACACTGGATCAGTCAGACCCGGCAACCGCATTATTCTCATCGTTTTTTTCGCCTTTGCGATCAGCGTTACGCCTTTCTTTTGCCTGAGGGAAAGCGGTGACGAGCACGGCAACGTACTCTGCAAAAACGTCACGGCAAATAAACCCGGACTGAAACCCCGCCCACCCGATGTCGTCTAACACCACATGATCGTTCTCCGCCCGCTCCGGCCTTTTCTTCTGGCCAGCCTTCTTCTTGCCCCCAGCCTCCTCGCACAGCAGAAACCTTCAACACCTGAGCAAACCCCCACCTCCACCGCCCCCACCATCGCCGTCGACGCCCGCCTCGTGAACCTCCCTGTCGTCGTCCGCGACAAAAAGGGAGCCCTCATCCAGAACCTCACCAAAGACGACTTCGTCCTTCAGGTCGACGGCAAACCTCAGACCATCCGTTACTTCGACAAGGACACCAACCTCCCGCTGACCCTCGGCCTGCTCGTCGATACCAGCCTCTCCCAGCGCGACGTCATCGACGAGGAGCGCACCGCCAGCAGCACCTTCCTCGACCAGATGCTCACCACACCGAAGGATAAGGCGTTCATCATGCAGTTCGCCGGCCAGACCGAGCTCCTGCAGGACATCACCTCGTCCCGCCCCTTGCTTCAGGCTGCGCTCAAGGAGATCGACACTCCCGGTACAGGTACCGCCGCGTCCTCCGATGACGACAACGGCGCCAGCCGTCGCCGTGGCGGAACCGTCCTCTACGATGCCCTCTTCCTCGCCTCCGACGAGCTGATGAGCAAACAGACCGGACGCAAAGCCCTCATCATCCTCTCCGACGGCGGTGACCGCGGCAGCAGAGAAACCCTGGTCAAATCCATCGAAGCCGCCCAGCGCGCCGACACGATCATCTATGCGATCTATTTCAAGGGCGAAGAGCCGCATCAAAACTACCCGCAACGAGGCGGGCGCGGCGGCGGTTATCCGGGCGGTGGTTACCCAGGTGGTGGCTACCCCGGAGGCCGCGGCGGCGGTTATCCCGGGGGAGGCTATCCCGGCGGTGGAAACGGTGGCGGCAACAACGGAGGAACCTATCCCACCCAAAGTCATGTCGACGGTAAAAAAGTCCTTGAGCGTATGGCCCAGGAGACCGGCGGCCGTCTCTTCGAGGTGAAGAAAAGCCAAAATGTAGCCCAGATCTACAACCAGATCGCCGAAGAGCTGCGCGCCCAGTACCGTCTCGGCTACACCCCCAGCCAGGACGCTGCAGCCAGCGGCTACCACCAGATCGATCTAAGCGTCCACCAGAAGGGCCTCTTCGTCCAGACCCGTGACGGTTACTACACGGGAAAGTAGATTCGCCTTCAACAACATCGTTTTGCGTCCCACCACATTCTTCATGCATCATCATTAGTAGCGACCCTCGCCACAGCCGGGGTCGCTGCACAAAGTCCCGTCGATGAACTCGAATAAGGTCACACCCATTGAATGCAAAGATCGCGAAGTCCTGCATCAAGCTTCTTCCGGCTCTCCTCCTTACCCTCCTCGCCGCCGCCCCTCTGCCTCAGGCGGCCGCTCAAACCACCCCTCACGTCAACAAGAACCTCTACTCCGAAACCTCCGACGCCACCGCCGACATCGCTGCCGCCGTCGTCCGCGCCCGTAGCGAGCACAAGCGCATCCTCCTGGACTTCGGCGGCAACTGGTGTGGAGACTGCCAGGTCCTCGACATCTACTATCACCAGAGTCCCAACGCCGAGATCCTCGCCAAAAACTTTATCGTCGTCCACATCAACATCGGTCACATGGACAAAAACGTTGATGTCGCGAAGAAGTACAACGTCCCCATCACCAAAGGCGTTCCCGCCCTGGCCGTACTCGATTCGCACGGAAAGCTTCTCTACTCCGAACGCGAAAAGGAGTTCGAGCACACCAGCCCCGAAGCTATTACCGCCTTCCTTAACCGCTGGAAGGCCTGACACCAAACAGCAGGAAAGCACCAGGGAAGGTTCTCCATGAACGTCAGTACTCCGTCGAGCAGCCGTATCTCACTCCTCTCAGTAGTGGCGCTCCTCGCCTTGGCCGCCTCCGGATACCTCCTCGGGTGCAAGAGCAACCCGCCCGCAACTCCCCCGTCAGTCGCCTCTGTTCCATCGACCCCGGCCGAACGCCAGCCTGTCACACCGCCGCCTGCCGTCAAAAAGCATCTCTACTCCGCAGAGGCTGATCCCAAAGCCGACATCGCGGCTGCACTCAGACAAGCCAGCCACGAGAACAAGCGTGTCATCCTCGACTTCGGTGGCGATTGGTGCGGCGACTGCCAGGTCCTCGACATCTACCTCCACCAAAGTCCCAACGTCGAACTCCTCGACAAGAATTTTCTCCTCGTCCACATCGATATCGGCCACTTCGATAAGAATCTGGACATAACCGAAAGGTACGGTGTCCCACTCAAGAAGGGAGTTCCTGCCCTCGCCGTCCTCGACGCTCACGGCAAGCTTCTCTACTCCCAGCAGGCCGCTGAGTTCGGAGACATGCGCTACATGTACCCCACCTCGGTAACCGACTTCCTCAACCGGTGGAAGGCTTAGTTCCGCTTCGGCCATCCCGCGGGCAGATTCCTATGAGACGACTCCTGCGCCTTCCGCGAATCCTTCACGGCACGCTGCTTCGCGCAGGTCGGCACGACTGTCTCAACCTCGCACAGTCCACCGCCTACTCCGCCATGGTGTCGCTCTTCCCCGCGCTCATCGTCGCCGCCGCAGTCGTCAGCCTCATGCCCGATACCGCCCCACTCCGCTTCCAGCTCTCCGACTTCTTCGACCGCATCCTTCCCCCTGACGTCAGCCCGCTGCTCCAGAGCTACTTCGTCGACTCGCCTCACAGTACCCGCTCCACCCACGCCCTTATCGTCGCCTTCCTGGTCAGCCTCACAGGAGCCTCCAGCGTCCTCGCCACTCTGATGGAAGGCGTTCGTCGCGCCAATAATCTCCCTCCCGACTGTTGGACCTTCTGGCAACGCCGTCTCCGCGCGCTTCTCCTCGTCCCGCTGTCGCTGATTCCCTTCGCCCTCGCCAGCACCCTCGTCGTCTTCGGCCAGTTAATCACCGAGTGGCTAACCCCGATCATCATTCCTTCTGTCCGAACCCCGGTCTTTGTCTTCGCGATCCTTATCCGCTGGGGTGTCGCGCTCATCGGAAGCATTGGCATCATCGGCCTCATCTATCACATGGGAACGCCCATGGAGCAGTCCTGGAAGCGCGTCTTACCCGGTGCTGTTGTCTCCACCGCGATGTGGTTCGTCTCAACACTCGTGTTCGGCTGGTATGTCACGCGTTTTGCCAACTACTCCCAGGTCTACGGCTCCCTCGGCGCAGGCGTCGCCCTTCTCTTCTGGCTTTACATCATCTCGCTCAGCGTCCTCTGCGGAGCCGAATTCAACACCGAGTTTCACGCCCGATTTTCCCACCAGCACACCACTCATTCCACAGAGCCTTCCCCAAACAACCTTCCAGCCAGTTAGAATTGCCACGGCAGTTAAAATAAAACTCACTGGTCATACCATCCGTAAATAGTGATGGTGAGAAAGTTCCCGCAAAGCGACTCATGAAGACCTCTTTAAACCCAACTCCGAACACTATTCCAGTTGCCGCGATGGAACGTACCCGCCGCGCCAAGATCGTTGCTACTCTCGGCCCCTCCTCAAGCACCCCCGAAATCTTCCGCCAGTTGGTCCGCGCTGGCCTCGACATCGCCCGTCTCAACTTCTCCCACGGCACCCACGAGCAGAAAGCCGATCTCATCCGCATGGTCCGCAGGATTTCGAAGGAAGAGCGCAAGCCCATCTGCATCCTCGCCGACCTTCAGGGCCCCAAGATCCGCACCAGTAAGCTCAAGGGACACAAACCCGTTCTACTCGTCGCCGGCAAACGCCTCACCATCACTCCGCACGAGATCGACGGTACCGCCGCCCTCGTCGGCACCACCTTCAAAACCCTCGCCGAAAATCTCGAGAAGGGTTCCCGCATACTCCTCTCCGATGGCCTCATCGAGCTCCATGTTGAGCAAGTCAAAGGCGGCGACGTCATCTGCGAGATCGTCAATGGCGGCATGCTCGGCGAGAACAAGGGCATCAACCTCCCCGGCATCCACGTCAAGGTCCCCTCGCTCACCCCGAAGGACGAGGAAGACCTCATCTTCGCCATCGGCCAGGGCGTCGACACCGTAGCCGTCTCCTTCGTCCGTACCGCCGCCGACATCCGCCATGTCAAGAGCCGTCTCGCCGCCCTCAAATCCGACGCGTGGGTCGTTGCAAAGCTCGAAAAGCCGCAGGCCATCGAACACCTCGACAGCATCCTTGAGATCAGCGATGCCATCATGGTCGCCCGTGGCGATCTCGGCGTCGAACTGCCGCCAGAAAAAGTTCCCGCACTTCAGAAGCACATCATCCGGCGCGCCGCCGAGTACCGCAAACCCGTCATCACCGCGACCCAGATGCTCGAGTCCATGATCGACAACCCACGCCCCACCCGTGCCGAAGCCTCCGATGTCGCCAACGCCATCTACGACGGCACCGACTCCGTCATGCTCTCGGGCGAAAGCGCCGCCGGCAAATACCCCGTTGAAGCTGTTGCCATGATGGCCAAGATTGTCACCGAAACCGAGCATCAGATCCGCGTCGATCCGCCTCCAGCGCTCGGCCATCATCCCAGCGTCCGACTCTCCGTCGCTGAAACTATCTGCGAGTGTATGTCCCACGCTGCAGACGACCTCGACGTAGCTGCCATCGCCATCTTCACCGAATCCGGCGCCACCGTGCGCCTGCTATCCAAGTACCACCCCGAACCACCTATCTTCGCGCTTTCGCCCTTTGAGAAGGTCATCAATCGCTGCATGCTTCTATGGGGCACCTACCCCATCCTCTGCGACCGTTTCCACGACACCGACAAGCTCGTTGAAATGGCCGAAGACATCCTTGAAACCCAGGGTCACGTCCACGAGCGTCAGATCGTCGGCATCGTCGCCGGAACCCGCACCAAATCCGGCGCCACCAATTTCATGCGCCTCCACATGGTCGGTGACCGCGACTCTGAAACCAACAGTACCGGTACATCGGAGAAGAAAAAAAAGCGTTGACCTTACAACGAGCTGTTGACGGTGTCCGCTCCTTCCGTCCAAACCGAGGCTGCTCACGTATTTTGCGAGCAGCTTAGCCTTTACGCCAACCACAGCCTTCAGTGGCGCTTGAAATACTGAATCGCCCGTTCGTGCTCTTCGGCCTTCTCCCGCGTAGAGAACGTTCCCAGGTTCTTGCGTTTACCCGTCTTCGGATCCTGGCGCCTTGAATAGATCCTGAACTCGCCCGTCTTCAGCTTACGAATCATTTGCGTCCTCCCGCGGCCAACATGGCCAGACTCTCGTAGTTAGGATGTTCTCTGTCCCGTCTCTGTTTCCTGGACCTCATCGCGTCCATCCTGATAAAACCGATTAACGAGCAAATTCGTTAAGGCTGTCTCACTCCAACTCGTACAATCTCTTCATGGGCCGCATCCGCATCCTCTCCGACGTCGTGGCGAACCAGATCGCCGCCGGCGAGGTCGTCGAACGCCCCGCCTCTGTCGTCAAAGAGCTCCTCGAAAATTCGCTCGATGCCGGCGCCACTCGCATCCGTATCGAGGTCGAAGCCGGCGGCCGCAAACTCATCCGCATCGCCGACAACGGCCATGGCATGGTCAAAGACGACGCCCTCCTCGCCTTCGAGCGCCACGCTACCTCCAAGCTCCGCACCTCCGACGATCTGCTCTCCATCGCCACCCTCGGCTTCCGCGGCGAAGCTCTTCCCTCGATCGCCAGCGTCTCCCGTTTGCAACTCGAAACCCGCGTATCCGAAGAACCCTCCGGCACCCTCGTAGAAATCGCTGGTGGCAACATCCTTCGCGTTGAAGACGCCGGCCTTCCCATCGGCACCACCATTACCATCCGCGATCTCTTCTTCAATACCCCCGCCCGCCGCAAATTCCTCAAATCCGAGCAGACCGAACTCTCGCACATCGCCGCGTTGGTCACCCACTACGCTCTCGCCAACCCCACAAAACACTTCGAACTCCACTCCGCGACACAAGCACTCCTCATCGCTCCCGCAGTAGCCAACGCAGCGGACCGCCTCTTCCAGATCTTCGGCAAAGACACCAGCAACTACATGCTACCCACTACAGCCGAGCTCGACTTCACGCGCGCCGGCCTCCCCGAACCACCGCCCTGGAAGCGCGAAGCCGACTACGTCCCAACCGATCCCGGCTATCTCCGCCTCACCGGCTTCGTCTCCAAGCCCGAACTACAAAAACTCAATCGCAACTCCATCTACGTCTTCGTCAACCAGCGCCTCATCCGCGACAAACTCATCCTCCACGCCCTCTCGGAGGCTTACCGCAACATCATCCCACCCACCTCGTACCCCGTCGTCCTGCTCTTTCTCGAGATGCCACCGCAAGAGGTTGACGTCAACGTCCACCCCGCCAAGACCGAAGTCCGCTTCCGTCAGCCCAGCTTCGTTCACGACTTCGTGCGCGACACCGTCCGCACCACCCTCATGCAGGCCCGGCCCGCCGCCAGCTTCGCCACTGCGCTCACCAGCGGTCCTCACGGCCCAGCCAGCTCACTCCTGCTCGACGTAAGCCCGCTCCCCGGCGGCGAAGACACCATCCCGCAACCTTTCTTCCAACCCAACGCCATCCCGCAATCCGACTTCGATCCCGCAGCCGCCGACGCTACGCACTACGACGACCCCATCCATACCGCCCCCATCCACGCGGCACCCCTTCACGCAACACAAATCAACACCCCGGCGATCAAGTCTCCCATCTTTACCCTCGCCGCTCCCATCGTTCCACCATCCCCCGGCCGATTCGCCTTCTCGGGCCACTCCATCCCCGTCGGATACGACCAGGCCGATCTCTCAACCTACGAATCCGCCGCCCCTCAGCAAGCCGACACTCTCACCGCCCTCTCGACCCTCAAGCCTCTCGGCCAGTTCCGCGACTCTTTCATCCTCGCCACCAACGAAGAAGGCCTTTGGATCATCGACCAGCATGTGGCCCACGAACGCATCCTCTTCGAAAAAGTCCTCCGCGATCGCGACACCGAGCAGATCCAGCGCCAGCGCCTCCTCATGCCGCTCCTCATCGACCTCCTCCCCGCGCAGATGATCACCTTCGCCGAGATCGCCGAAGAGCTCGACCGCAACGGCTTCGAAGCCGAGCCCTTCGGCCCTCGCACCCTCGCCGTCAAAGCCGCTCCTGTAGGTCTGGAGGGCGTCGAACTCGAACGCATGCTCGAAGAAGTTCTCGCCATTCCCGATCGCAACCAGCAGACTGAAAACTCCCAGGCCCGCCGCCGTCGCATCGCCGCCAGCATGGCCTGCCACGCCGCCATAAAAATCAACCAGCCCCTCGATCCAGAAAAAATCGACTGGCTACTCACCGAACTCGCAAAGACCGAACACCCCACAGCCTGCCCGCACGGCCGCCCCATCGCTCTGCGCTACTCCTACAAGGACATAGCCAAAGCCTTCCAGCGAATCTAGACAACGATGGCCTAGACCGCCAGGATGTTGCACCTCGTCTGCCGTCCAGAGTCGCTACTGGTCAGAATGGAGGACCACATTTCGGCGGCCTGTTTTAGGACAGCTCCATAAGCTGACCACTTTCAGCCATTTACCAAGAAGGTCTACGACACAAAATCCCGTACGCGCATACCCTCGGAGTTCGACTCAGGCCATAGGGAGAGAGACAAGCTCTCATGCCCCGCGAAACCTTTTGTGAGACCATTTCTTTTCAATCAACAATCAGTTCCAAAACCGGCAACCTCTCGCTTTTGCGGTATCCTTGTAGATGACGTGCAGCGGCTCTCCGAAGCAAATAGAGTCACACCGTAGGCTCCCACAGAACCAAAGATCGTCATCCATCAGCCCAGGCTGAGGATTTGCTGCCGTGCGGTAGTCTCGCCCCAGCAGGAAGGCAACACCTTGAGTAACCTAAGCACTCCCTCGGCCGATCAACTCGCCGCCGCCCGCCTCGCCCATTGGCGTCACAAAGCCGACCCCATCCTCACCATCAACATGCTCCGCGACTGGCTCAACACCTCCGGCCTCGTGCTCTTCACGCCTCGTGCCGCGCAGCTTCCGGCCCCAGCGCCTTCATTTGTGGAAGCGATCCTCGGAACCCCAAACGCTGCGCCCACCCTCGCCGATACCGAGCAATCCCGCACCCACCTCGCCCGTCTCATCCTCGACGGCGGAGCCATCCCCCTCAACCTCCTCGGCAATCCCACCGGCATCGGCACCGAGACACCCGACTTCATCGTCTCCCCTCTAGCCTTCCCCTACATCTTCACCCTCCGCGGCGACAAGGCGTGGAAGCAACCCCCCGCCACCAGCGGCGCTACCAAGGTCTCTCCCCTCGCCCTCAACGCCTACACCCTCCTCTCCGAGCGCGCTAAAGACGCCGAGCCCGGTCTCTCCGCTTACGATCTGGCCACGCAACTCGGCAAAGAGGTCACCGAGACCGCCGTCCTCCGCGCACTCACCGAACTCTGGCAGCACCTCCGCGTCTTCCCCGTCCCACAGCCTGACGGCGCGCCAACCCTCTGGGAGCTCACCACCGCCCGCTTCACCAAGCAGATCAAAGCCGGAGCCAACGCTGGCCAGCCCACCGCACTCTCTGCCCTCATCTCGCTCTACCTCGGCCAAGCCATCGTCGCGTCTGAGGAAGAGATTGAAACCTTTCTCTCACCCGTCGCCGCCCGCTCGCGCATTCGCGACGTCATCCACGCGCTCCTGTCCGCCCGCCAACTCGAGACAGTAGCCATCGAAGGCCGCACTGTTCTCCACGTCACCGGAGAACTCCCCGCCTTCCTCACTGTTGTGACTCCCGCACCCGACGACATCGACTTCATGGTCGTCACAACCGAAGGCCCCACGCCTGTGCCCACCGAGACCCCGGCGCGCATCACCAAGTTCATCCCCAGGCCCCGCAAGCTCGGTACTGGATTTGTAACCAAACCAGGTCAAAATTCAGAAGACCGCCCCACTCCCCGCGAACGCCGCCCCTTCACCCGGGAATCCAACAGCCCCAACCGTCCCGATCGCCCAAGCTTCACCAAACCATGGGAAGAAGAAAAGGCCGACCGTCTCGCCGCCGCGCAATCTCCCTCCAACGTGCAAGACGACACAGAAGCAACTCCGGGCCCCAAAACCTCCCGCCCCTACCAGCGCAAACCCGCGTACGACCGCAAACCCTCCTTCGACAGGGCAGGGAAGCGTCCCTCCTTCGGTTCCAAACCGGCCTTCGGTGACAGACCCAGCTTCGGCAAGTCCAGCTTCAGCGGCGATCGCCCCACCTTCAAGAGCGACCGCCCATCCTTCCGCCGCAGCGAAGGTTCCAGCGACTCCCGTCCTCCCCGCCGCGAATTCACCTCTCGCCCCTACAACGCAGGCGACTCCAGCACCGACCGCCCGCGCAAGACCTTCTCCAAGCCCGGCACCTTCGGCCGCAAGCGCGAAGGCTTCGCCGGCAAACCATCCTTCAGTCGCGACAGCGACAGCCGCCCACCCCGCCGCGAATTCACTCCTCACCCCAACGGCGAGCGAAGCAGCGACAGCGATCGTCCCCGCCATTCCTTCACAGGACGTCCCTTCGCAGACAGACCGGACAAGCCCTCCTTCAGCAGCCCTCGCAAGCCCGGCAGCTATAGCCCGCGCCCACAAGACGGCCCACGCAGGTCCGAAGGCGATCGCCCCTACAGCGCGGCACGCAAAACCTACACCCCCCGTGAAGGCGGAGCAGGCCCATCCCGCTTCGGTGGCAAGCCCAGCTTCTCCCGCGACCGCGAAGGCCGTGACAGCCGCGAAGAACGCGGCGGCCCACCCTTCCGCAAGTTTGATGCCCCCCGCAAACCCCGCTCTTTTTCTTCAGACCGTCCCGAACGCTCCGTCCGTCCCGAACGCTCCGTCCGCCCCGAGAGCACCGGAGGTTATGCCGGAAAACCCAAAACCGGCTATGGCACGAAAAAACCTTACGGTAAATCCAGCGAAGGGTTTGCAAAAAAATCCGGCAGCAGCTACGCCGGGAAATCCGGCAGCTTCGCCGCCAAGAAAACCTACGCCAAATCTGCTGCAGGTGGCACCGGCAAACCCGCCAGCACCTTCGACAAATTCAAAGGCAACAAAAAACCCTTCGGCAAACGCTCCCCCGCGCGTAAGTTCAAACCTGAGGAGGGCGAATCCGCCGGATGACGCAGTCGCACGAAAGCCCCAAAGCCACCACGCCGCCTGACTCTGCCAAAAAGCGTCAGCGCCCCATCATCGCCATCGACGGGCCCGCCGGCGCAGGCAAAAGCACCCTCGCCGCCCATCTCGCTCGCCGCTTCGGCTTCCTCAACCTCGAGACGGGAGCCATGTATCGCGCCCTCGCCCTCAAAGCCATCGAGAACGACTACGCCTTCGACGAAGAAGCCCCTCTCATGGACCTCGCCGCCCACACCAGCATCACCCTCGAGCCGCAGATCGAAGGCAACCGCGTTCTGCTCGACAACATGGACGTCTCCCGCCGTATCCGCGAGGCTGACGTCACATCTGCCGCCTCAAAGATCTCCGTCCACCCGCACCTCCGCGCCTGGATGGTCAAGCAGCAGCGCGCTCTCGGCGAAGCCGGTGGCGTCGTCATGGAAGGCCGTGACATCGGCACCGCAGTCTTCCCCGATGCTGAAGTAAAGATCTTCCTCGACGCCGCACCCGAGGTCCGGGGCAACCGCCGCTACCGCCAGGCCACTCCCGAATCACGTGCCGTCGCCAGCGACGACAACGCCCTCCATAACTCAGATCGTCAAGCCCCCGATCCTGTCACCGCCGAGCAGCGGCGCCTCGCCGAAGAGGCCGTCATCCGCGAATTGAAAGAGCGCGACTACCGCGACCGCCATCGCGCCGAATCGCCCCTCCAGCCCGCCGCAGACGCCGTCATCCTGGACTCCACTTCCATGACCCTGGACGAGGTTCTCACCCGCGCCGAACAGATCGTTCGCTCTCACCTGCCCACGTGAAGTCTCGTGATATCTAACATCTTCGACCTATGTTTGTCGAATCGGCAAAGCGCGAAATTCCACGATTTGCCCGATTTCTCCACATTTTTTGCACCATAAATAGTGCAAACCAAACTATTTAGGCAATTTAATAAAAAAAACTTGCCCAATGTGCTAACCTTCTCACATCGTTTGAAACAGATTGGATTTCTGCAAAGCTCGTACTGTACGAACCCCGATTTGGATCTAGCGGCAAATTCAACAGCACTAAGGAAATAACGAACATGGAACAGGGAACAGTGAAGTGGTTTAACGATGCCAAGGGGTTTGGCTTTATCAGCCGTCAGAACGGCGAGGATGTGTTCGTTCACTACTCGGCGATCAATTCGAACGGTTTTAAGAGCCTTCAAGAGGGCCAGGCTGTTCAGTTCAACGTGGTAAAGGGACCCAAGGGTTGGCAGGCGTCTGACGTCCAGCCTCTCTAGTCTTTAGCACTTCGACTGCAGCGACAACCAGGATTGCGGGAGGGATGGCTCAGGCTATCCCTCTGCGCGCTTAACCATGCACAACTTTCGTTGCTGCTGGATCGATCACTATCAAATGCCTGCCTAACCACCCGCCCAGTGCCCCTGTCTAATTCGCACTCGAGTTGCAGTTCCGATGCTCAACTTTCAATGGCGTCCGTGGAGGAGCAGTGCGACGACTTATTTCCGTGATCAGCCTCTTGCTGCTTTTTGACTCCGTCCTTTCTGCTCAGCCATCCTTTACCCAAAAAGTTGACGACTACCTAAAACCCTATCTGCAAATGCAGGATTTCAGTGGGTGTGTCCTCATCGCAAAACAGGGACAGATCTTGACCCGCAAGTGTTACGGAGACGCCAACTACGAACTGAACGTCGCGAATACTCCGAGTTCAAGGTTCCATATCGCTTCCGTCACCAAATCGTTCACCGCAGCAGCGATTGTCATCCTGCAGAAACGTGCAAAGCTGCAGCTGACCGACAAGTTGAGCCAGTACATCTCTGATTTTCCCAACGGCGACAAGATTACGATTCTCGACCTGCTGAATCACTCCTCCGGGATCCCAAGCTACTATGCAATCCCGGAGTACGAAGCACTCAAAACAAAACCAGTCGGTTTCGACGACCTCATCGCCATCATGCGCAAGAAGCCGCTGGACTTTGAACCCGGCACAAAAAGTAGTTACAGCGATACAGGCTATGCGTTTCTCGCCTACATCATCGAAAAGGTCTCCGGAAAACCCTATGGCCAGTTCATCGCTGAGGAGATCTTTGCACCGCTCGGCATGAAGAATTCAGGCACTTTCTCCGACACGGCTCTGATTCCCGAACGAGCCACCGGTTACCAACCCTGGGTTGTTGATCAGATTGCCGATCAGACAGGCGATCAGAAACTGAGAATCGCTCCCTTCTACGACAAGACCATCATCACCGGTTCCGGCTCGCTCTACTCCACCGTCGACGATCTCTATCTCTGCTACAAAGGCGTGAAGGCCAAGCGCTTATTCGACATTCAGGCATTGGCCTATCCCTACGGATGGGGCGAACGCGAGTTTCAGGGAAAGAAATTCATCGAGCAAAGCGGGAGAGATCCCGGGTACGTTGCCCGTGTCGCAGCCTTTCTCGATCAGGATGTAGTTGTGATCGTGCTGAGCAATGTCGAAGTCGGCGCGGACGACCCGATCGCCAAAGGGCTTGAGGCGCTCGTCTTTGGAAGCAATCCCACACCTCCAGTCCCGCGAGCAACAATTCATGAAACGGCAGAATCTCTAAAGCAATATGAAGGCCGCTATGAAATCGCCCCAAATTCCATCATGGACGTAAAGGTCGCAGGAGACCATCTCTTTCTGCGCGGACCCGGTGGCGATTATCTGCCGCTCGATGCAAATAGACCTGGCACGTTCTTCTTCAAACAGATGTACACAACCATGACCTTTCATCACGACGATCATGGTCGCGTAGATTCCTTGCTGTGGGGTGGTAACTATCCATGTAAAAGAATTGCTGATCTACCCTTGTCCTGAGGTGAAATTGTCCTGAGGTGAAATTGTCCTGAGGTGAATGTCTGTCCTGAGGTGAATATCGAGTGCCTTACTTAGGCTCCGGCTCAGGTTCCACCGTCTTAATCCCCGGCAGAATCGTCGATGTCGCTTTGAACTTCCTGTAGTCCGAGAACATTGCCTCTTCGTCTCCGCGGAAGTTCACCACAAGAAGAAACCGTATCGCCCCATGCCCGCTGACCTCCACTGGCAGCCACACCTCGTCGTTCACCTTCTTCATCTGCATGGCAAAGTTTGTGTCCTTCTGGACATTCACCACCAATCCCCCGCCAACCTTGAAAGCGTTCACGAAATGTCCTTCCAGCTTGACGATCATCCGATCCTCTTCATCCACCCACACCGTTCCCAGCAGATCGCGCACAACCTCCTCCGCGCGATTCCTCGTCTTGGCCTTCGGATCGCCCGCATAGTCCACTGCAATCGTGTCCCGCCCGTTTAACGTCACCCGTCTCGGATTCGTAAAGCTGCCCAACTCCAGAAAGCGTGACGGCGTAATCTCCTCGTTGCCTCGCGGATCGGTCTCCTTGCCCTGGTTATCAGCCTTCTCCCGCTTCTCCTTTGCCTTGGCGACCTCCTTATCGATCCGTTCGTTCTCCTTCTTTAGCTCTTCCCCGCTCAGCTCCTTGCCATCCTTCTTCGTCAGACGCTGCACCGGCACTCCACCCACCCAGAAGATGTCGTACTCCCTCGTCTCGATCTTCTTTACCGCTCCATGTCCATCTGTCTCGCGGCCGGTCTCCACCTCGTGATACAGATAGTCCTTCCGCACCGCCTCCTCCTTGCGCTGATTCTTCAAAACCTCTTGCATCAGCGTCGGAATACCCGGCAGCGGCCGCTCCACCTCATCTGCCTTCGTTGCTGTAGCCTCTTGCCCGGCAACGGGCACCGGAGGCGTTCCACTCTGCGCCAGCGCAAATCTGCTTCCACCACACAGACTCACCCAGGCCAGCGCAATCACTACAACCAAACACCTGCAAACGGCAGCCACCATACCTCAACTATAGTTCTCCACCTCTAGCTCTCCACATAGCCGCCATCATCCCCCCTGTAGCGCCGTGAAAGATTGTGGAAGATATCTGATATTCCTGACTTCTGGTCTCTCACCACCGCTCAAAGAAGTCCAACCATAATCCGGCCTAAATGAAATCATTTGCGAGCAAATCACCAACCGCGGAAGGAATTGCTACCCTTTTATTGCACACTTAGAGTAGAGTGTGGTCGTACCACTAATTAGGCTTGCACCTTATACGTCGAATTGCTTGGAGATAATAGGACAGTTTGAGCCACCAGATTCTCATGCTCGGAAGCTCGGACGACGTTGTGGTCGCCCTCAAGCCAGTTGCTATGGGGCAGCGCCTCAACGGCCTGCACCTCACAGCGCTCTCCGACATCTCCGCCGGCCACAAGCTGGCCGTCCGCCCCATCGCCCCCGGACAGCCCGTCCGTAAGTTCAACCAGATCATCGGCTTTGCCACCCAGCCCATTGCCGTCGGCGAACTTGTTCACAGCCACAACCTTGTCACCGGAGACTTCGAGCGCGACTACGCCATCGGCTCAGAGTCCCACCCCACCGAACTCCTCGATACCCCTGCAACCTTCCAGGGCATCGTCCGCCCAAGCGGCCGCGTCGCCACCCGCAACTACGTCGGTATCATCACCACGGTCAACTGTTCCGCCACAGTCGCCCGCCGCATCGCCGCCCATTTCACCCCCGAAGTTCTCAGCGCCTACCCCAACGTCGACGGCGTCGTCACCATCACCCACGGCACTGGCTGCGGTATGGCCGAATACGGCGAACCCGCCGACCTCCTGCGCCGCGTCTTCGTCGGCTACGCGACACATCCCAACTTCGCCGCCGTACTCCTCCTCGGCCTCGGCTGCGAGACCAACCAGATCGAACCTCTGATCACCCTCACCAGCCCGTCCAACAACCTCCGAACCAGCACCATTCAGGAGGAAGGCGGCACCGCCATCTCGATCCAGAAGGGCATCGCCACCATCTATGAGCTGCTCGAGCAGGCGAATCACGTCACCCGTTCCACCGTCTCCGCCGCCAACCTTATCCTTGGCCTCCAATGCGGCGGCTCCGACGCCTACTCCGGCATCAGCGCAAACCCCGCCCTCGGCGCCGCAGTCGACATTCTCGTCCGCAACGGCGGCACCGCCATCCTCTCCGAGACCCCCGAAATCTACGGTGCCGAGCATCTCCTCACCCGCCGCTCTTCGAGCCCTGAAGTTGCCCAGCGCCTCATCGACCGCATCCACTGGTGGGAGGAGTACACCGCCCGCCATCGTGGCTCCATCGACAACAATCCCCAGCCCGGCAACAAGACCGGCGGCCTCACCACCATCCTCGAAAAATCCCTCGGCGCCGTCTCCAAAGCAGGCACCACGAACCTGAATGGCGTCTTCCGCTACGCCGAACCCATCAACACTCCAGGCCTCGTCTTCATGGACTCTCCCGGCTTCGATCCCGTCTCGGCAACCGGCCAGGTCGCGAGCGGCGCGAACGTAATCTGTTTCACCACCGGCCGCGGCTCAGTCTTCGGCTGCAAACCCACGCCGTCCCTCAAAATCGCCTCCAACACCGCCCTCTACAACCGCATGTCCGACGACATGGACATCAACTGCGGCACGATCATCGACGGCGAGGAAACAACCGAACAGGCCGGAGCAAGAATCTTCGACGAAATCCTCGTCATGGCCTCCGGCAAACTCACCCGCAGCGAAATCCTCGGCTTCGGCGAAGAAGAATTCCGACCCTGGCTCCAGGGCGCAACTCTCTAATCCCCACAAAGGTTAGCTGTAGTCTCTCCACAAAGGTTAGCCGGAGTAGTTGTTTAGTTGTCATCCTTCGCCGAACCGGGGTTCCTGGCGAGCGGTTTTTGCTCGCTGGCGTGGGATAGCGGAGGATCTGCAATGCTTCAGCCTTGGGTCTCTCAATGGCAGCGATGAAAAGGGGCTTTAGCCCCTGGGGTATGCCCTCCCATCCTGGACCAAAAATAAAGTTGAAAAAAGTGTCAAATTTTCAGCCCCCGCAAAGTGACCGATTTCGCACCACGATAACGACGCACTCCACCACGTTTTCACCATCAAAAAACCACGCCCAGCCACCCACTTTTTCCCAAACCCCCTCAAAAATCCCAACAAAAGCAGCAAACCCAGCCCGCGCCACCACAGCCGGATTTTTCCTCAAAAAAAATCACACCTCACCGCATAGCATTCTGCGTCGGAACCGGCTCCGCCAGCAACCGTTCAACCAGTTCGGTGACCTCATGCATCAGGGCCTCATGAGCCGGCGGATTAGCCGGTCCCGCAAACCCCGCATGAACCTCACGAACTCGCCCATCCCGCCCTAAAAAGAAGGAAGTGGGCCAGCAGTTCAAATTCACCGCCTGCGGAATCTTCTCATTCAACTGATCTGTATCTCCCGCTACCAGAACGGTATAAGTCAACCCATACCGGGCGATGAAAGCACGCAGTCTGGTCGGATCTTTCAGCTGATCCGCCTCTTCAAACGACAGGTTCACAATCTCCAATCCACGACTATGAAACTGCTTGTAAAGGCTCTCCAGAAACGGCGCCTCATCATGGCAGTTAGGGCACCACGATCCGCCAATCGCAACAATCACAACCTTCCCATCAAACTGTGGATCGGTGTTCGAAACGATCTTGCCATTCAGGTCAGGAAAGCTGAACACGAACCGCGCAGCAGGGTCTTTCACCGTGGTCTGTTCTGTAGGATCCGTCGGCCCCACAAGCTTTGCTGCACGCGCCTGTGCTGGCCGGCGCGCAACCAGATTCTGCTGATCATTGATATCCGCACGCAGAAGATTCGACACCAGCAAAGTCCCATCGTCCTGTGGAGCCAGGCTGTAAAGAGCAGGGCCGGCCGCGGTGAAATGGCTGATCCGAAGCTCCTTTCCGTTCCAATCACCGTAAAGAGCGCCGGTATCGCCGTCGATGCGTTGAATAACGGCCTTCATCTCCGGAGAGTGAGCCGTTTGCTCCACGCGCAACTGCCATGCAGACTCGCCCTTAGCGGACCGGACTGCGATCTCCCAATCTCCGTTGATATTTGGCGGCATTGGACCGCCCGAGCGCTCACCCGCACCTGTCGAACAGACGCTGCCGTTGTCACGCGAACCAAAGTTGACGGGATAGCGCGTGGCCGTAGTGCCGAAGCTGCCGGTCAGATGGCCGTCAGTGAGCGTAGCGTCCAGTGTTCGCGCGTAGTAGTTGAAGGTCAACAGAAGATGATTGCCCGTTAAGACGGCGCTCGGAGGCGGGACTGCTCTCGGGCCCGTTGAGCAGAGCCGCGCGGAGGTCATTGCCGCCTCCGCTGATCTGAAGGCAGACGGGAACCTGCTGGCCGTGGACCGTAGCGCTGCCCCGCCATGAGCCGACAATAGGGCCCTGGGCGATAGCAGATGTGGCGAGCAAGAGAAGGCTGGCGAAGAGCTTCATAAAATGGGCTCGATTCTTTTGCGGTGCATGCTGTTCGGGATCTTGAGCGGGAGCCGCTGATTAGCGGGTCTGACGCGCATCTGTGTGGGCCAGCGGGGAGCGGCGACAACAACAGAAGGTGGGCTGCGTAAGCATAGATTCAGAGTAGGCTGGCGCGGTCTCTGCGGTCAAGCGGTACGCCAGGCTGGTCATAAGAAAAGTGTTAGTGTCCACCGAAAGTTGTATGGGCAGCCCGGGCGCATACGTGCACACTACAACCACTAAGGGGGAGGAAGACCGTTCAGAAGATTCGTTGGACTGCCTAAACTTTGCGATCACTTCGCCGCACCTCTGATTGGCTTGATCGTATTCGTCCGAAGACATCTTTTGACGCTGGGCCAAAAAGCAATCGGTGTTCTTCCCTCCTAGCCCTACCCCCTCCCCGCAACAAAAAATAGCCGCCTTCGGGCGGCTACTTCTCTGCAAAAATAAGATGCACCAAAACAGGCGATGTTTTTTTACTTTCCGACCGCGGGCCCGTCGTTTGGGTGCTGAACCGGAATGAAGGGCTCAACAGCGAGCAGCCCCGAAAGCGTGTTGCGCTCCTGATCCGAGAATTGGCCGCGGAAGCGGTCTGAGTTCATCATGGCCTGGCGCTGCTGTGGCGGCATCTCACGCAGGTCGCGGAAGGCACGGGCCACCAGGCGTTGACGGTCCTGCGGAAGTCCGCGGTATTGGTCCAGAGCGCTGCGAACCTGCTGCCGCTGCTGCGGACTGAGGTGCTCCATCTCTTCGGTGCGGTCCAGGATGCGTTGCCGCTGCTCTGGCGTCATGTTGTTGAGCTGCGTGAGGCGGTCGCGCATGCGCTGCTGCGTCTGTGCCGGAAGATCGCGAAAGCCCGGCTCATTCTCAAGCGCCTTCTGCTGCTCCGCTGGCGGGAGGTTGCTGTGACGAGCCATCCATTGCGGTAGATGCTCCTGCCCCTTCTGGCCGCCGCCACCTTGCTTCGCCCCCGGCGCCTGACGCTGCGCGTTCATCGCAGGCCGGCCTGCCTGCCCCGTTCTGCGCATAAACGCAGCTTGGGACGCAAACATTGCCGTTGCTCCAGAGAGGAGCAAGGCAGCGAGAGCTGGTCGTACGAGGCGCCGCAAGTGGGGTTGAGATGTCATGGTATTCAGGCCCGGAGAAACTCGTAACGCTGGTGAAAATCCTCTTCTGTTACAGCAGCTTACTGCGTTAGGTCCCCCTTCGAAATACTATTTTGCCAAAACAGCCAAAATATTAGATATCTCCCGGCTAGCTGCTCGGCGGCGTAGTCGCGTCATCGGCTGATCCGCCATCCTGCAGAAGCTGGTCCATCGTCTGCAGCGCCTGGTCGTTCTTATCGAGGATCTGCAGATCCTCCACCGCCGCCGAGACCTGCGGCTTGGGGTGAAGGAAGCCCGACACGTCAGCAAAGGTTCCACCTCCAACTATTAGAACGAGCGCCAGAGCGCCAGCCAGCGCAGGCCGAAACTGTCGGCCGGTATTGAACAGCAGGCGGCTCTTCAACCGCTCGAACCAGCCCGCCGGTGCCAGTGCCTGTTCTTCACGCAGACGCACTGCCAGCTTCTGATCAAAGTAGGGCGACGGCTCCGGGGCCTTCCACGTATCCAGCAGCGCGAACGTCGCTTCAAGCGATTTGAACTCCTGGTTGCACGCGGCACAGGACTCGACATGGCTCCGCGCGGCCGCATTCGAGGGCGCGCTCGGATCCAGCAGGAGATCAAGGAAAACGGATTGGCAGTCTTTGCAGTTCATTGTGACCCTTTCCAACTTCTTTGCTTCGACGCGTCTCGTAAAAACTGTGCGCGTGCATTCTAATGGTCCTAAATAAAATCCTTCAACTTATCGCGCA
The DNA here is from genome assembly GCA_963791735.1 of uncultured Acidobacteriaceae bacterium. Taxonomy (GTDB): domain Bacteria; phylum Acidobacteriota; class Terriglobia; order Terriglobales; family Acidobacteriaceae; genus Edaphobacter. The sequence continues at coordinate 583,741 of CAWBTR010000002.1, forward strand.
GTGTCTGGTATGCGCGAAACAGCAGAGATTTTGTGGCGGACTCACTCAGTTTCAGCACGTCGCCGATTTGTTTGTAGTCCATGCCCTCGTACTTGTGCATCAGCACGGCCATGCGTTGCCGCTCCGGCAACGCCATCACGTGCTCGCGAATCGCGTTCAGCCGTTCCTGCCGGAGCAGATTCGCTTCGGCGCCCGGAGTCGTATCGGCGACATCCGGCGTCGTGCCGGTCTCGGAGTCGGTCTCATCCAGATAGACGGTCGAGGCCATGCGTTCGTGCCGCGTATCGCGCGCATAGTTCACGCCAAGGTTGGTGGCGATCCGGTAGAGCCAGGTGCTGAAGCGGGCCTCGGCGCGGTAGGTCTCGCGCGACCGGTAGACGCGGAGAAAGACCTCCTGCGCCAGCTCTTCCGCTACAGCCTGGTTGTGGACCATCCGGTACATGAAGTGAATAATCGGCTTGCGGTACTTCTGGATCAGGAAGTCGAAGCCAGCCATGTTGCCGGCGCGAAGCTCCAGCATGATGGCGGCGTCGTCCATCTGTCCGAAGTCGCCCGCTGCATGATGGGTCTCGGCCGCCTGCAGGTTCTCGAGAAGTCTCGGATTGATCGCCAGCGTAGCCATATCATCCATAACCCCATCTTCGCCTTCGGGTTGCGCTTTTTCGTCGATTTCCACCGGAATCTCGTCGCCGTTAGCCGGGTAACGGCTTTCGCGGCACTCTTGGGCCAGTGTCAGGGCCAGTCTCGTGCCAGGACGACCGGAATTTGGAAGGGGTGCGGACATCCTGTTCCCCTGATTGTAACGCCAGTGAAACACCGCTACCAAGGCGTATTCAGCCACTTCCGCACTACCTCCGGTTACCCTCAAGCTGCGCAGCCGCTCGTCTTCGGCGCATCAGCTGCGCGTTTGATAGCCGGAAGAGGGAGATGCTATTCTGGACACACAGCTTAGACGGAGAAGCCATCGCTGTCCCTCAGCGGCGACTCCAGGGGCGCATAACTCAGCGGTAGAGTGCCACCTTCACACGGTGGAAGTCGTAGGTTCGAATCCTGCTGTGCCCACCATAAAATCAACAACTTACAGGCAGCATCTTCTAAACGAGTTTGTTGCCATTTTGTTGCAAATCGCCAGATTTGTTTTTTTCTTCGCCCTCCTTTTTCGGAGCATTCAGTAGCATCGATCCGACCATCCTTGCTGCACGCTCTCCGGGAGCTCCTGCATGTACTCGTTGGCGGTGGTGTCCGCCTCGCATGCCGCAGGTGCGACTGAATGTCCTTCACTGATCCCAAGTTCTGCGCCTGGTCGCCATCGTGCGGCGGAGGACCTGGAAGTTCAGCTTCGGAATACCCAGCGTATCGGCCAGAGGCTTCAGAACCCGGTTGCGGTAGTTCCCGACGTCCAAGAATCCCCCTGTCGAATTCGGAAACATGAACGCATCGGGCGAAGGATCGGGAGACTCCTCTTCCATAGCAGAAGCTCATACGCGAGTCCGTCCGGAAGATGTACTTTGCCGAGGCTCTTTTTGGTCTTTCCGAAGGGACGGATTTGTCTCCGGTAGACGGTTTCGGTTAGCGAAACGTATTGCGATTGTCGAACGAACGCCAGCGTAGGACGAACAACTCACTGGGGCGAAGGGCATCCGTCATATCCAGGATCAGCAACAGTCGATCTCGACGCGACGCCATGAGCCAGAATCAGCCACAATTGTTCCCAGCTCCAGAATCTGTTTGTCCTTCGGCCGAAGATTCTTGGGAATCTTCAGCTTTCGGGTCGGGTCTTTGACGAGAAACTCCTGCTCGATGGCTTCGTCGAAGATGGATCGCAGGTAGGAGCGAGCCTGTTTGACCCGGTCCTGCGAGTAGCGATCCGCCAGATTGATTGACATGGGTCTGCAGCATGAATCTGTCGATCGATTCAAGCGGAAGTTCTCCGAATTTGCCGATCAGGTCCAATCTCAATCTGCGACTATCTTTTCCTTCGCCGTCTCAGGCCGCCAGTCTCCCTGTCGAAGCGGAAAATAGCGGTTGCGAACGAACCATTCGAAGGTTGTGGAGCTCGTCCTTGAGGACTCTGCCCTCTGAGATTCTGGCCCGTCTGCTTGGCGATCTCCATCCGAAGCGCTTCCCGCGCCGCGGGCTTCGTCATCTGCGATTTTAGGACCGAGTCGAATGCAAACAATATCGACTCGGTTGTCTTCGGTTTTAGGATCGAGTACCCGGCGGCGGAAGTATCCGTACCACATCTTCCCGCGAAGGAGATCCATCCCCTTTGGTGCGATTTACCCATAGATCTCTCGTTTTCTGTGGAGGAAAACCGTGGGCCCGTCCATTTTATCGTTCCCAAAGCGCAGCGCGGAGAGGCGTTCGCGCTCATCGATAAAGGCTTCGATCGCGCTCGCACTATATCGAAGCGCGCCGTCGCCCATGCGGATGACGGGAAGCCGCGGTTTCTTTCTGGAAGAGTGATCCCAAACCCAGTCCTTGCTGACATTCAGCCGCCGAGCAACGTCGTCGACCGTAAGCAGAGAATCTGCCTCAGAAGAGTCACCCGTTGGAGGCTTGCGATCGAGGCATCATGACGACCTAGCGAAGTCGGCTGCGTCGTTGCTAAATCCGAAAAACGAAGAGTCGAAGAGGATTGTGTCGATGGCATATCGGCTCCGAACAGTGACTCGTTCTTCCCGTCAGCCCTATCAACCGGGAGCTCGGTTGCAATAGACATTGGACGAACTACTGAACCTAAGTCCAATTCCAATTGGTTAGAGCGCTATTCCAGTTAGGAATAACGAGGACCCTTATCTGCTGCGGACGCGGCATCGTTCGAAGCTTCAATCTGCATCCAAGGGTATGCACCGCAGTCTAGATATCCCGAACGGAGCAGTACAAGGGAGGCTGGAGATGGGGCAAAATGACATCAAACTGATGGAAGCGGCGATTGCGGTGGCAGAAGAGCTAAATTTTTCCAGAGCCGCACAGAAGCTGCATATAACTCAGCCGGCCTTGACGAAGAGAATAGCCGAGTTGGAAGACCGTCTTGGCATTCCGCTCTTTCCCCGGGATCACCAGGTGGTTCAAGTCAACGATTCGGCTCGAGCTTTTGTCGAAGAAGCACGAATGTCGGTACTTCATGCCGAGCGAGCATTTCAGGCGGCTAGGAGAGCAGCGAGGGGCGTAGATGTCGTGTTGAACGTCGGGAAGTCACCTTATACCGATCCGTTCCTAGTCTCAACTCTATTGTCCATTCGATTGCCATTATTTCCCCACTTGAGAGTAGACCTGACGAGCCAATTCTCTTACGAACTGGTTCGTCAGTTGCTGGGCGGTAGCCTCGATCTGGCAATAGCAACTGAGCCACCGGAATCTCCATTGATGACAACCGTCAAGATCGGCGAAGCTCCCTTCTATATCGCGATGTCGGAACGAGACAAATTAGCAGCTTGCCGTTCCCTAAGTCTTGGGGATATGGGCGGCCGCTGTTGGCTCCTTTTTGAACGGCGACTTCATCCGCCACTTTATGACGCCATCATGCGCAGGGCTGAAGATCAGGGAGTTTCCCCGAGCCGAGTCAAGCACTTCACAGTTCCGGAGGAGGCATTTCCCTCAGTAGCCGATGGTTCATGCGTGGCCTTTCTGGTAAAGGTTGGCGCTCTGCTGGTGGCTCGACATGGTGTGACCGTTCGCCCGCTCAACGAAGATACCTTACTCTTGAAAACCTTCATGGCATCTCGTGCCGACAACAGTTCGAAGGTCGCTAGCGAGTTGGTGAGGGCTTTTATGAGAAAGCTGTCCCATTTGGAAGGGGATAAGCAGCTTTCTCTTCCAATCTCTGCGTAACTTCGTAGCTGAGTTCCTGAATAAGATGGCGGCATTGTCTTAGCGTCACGTTGCCGCTGAGTTGGCGTCAATGATCTGAATTTGTATAGGGCCAGACCAATCGCAGCGTGGACATGTGAGTATGCCCGTAGTGATCGCGTTGAGGTCGATCAAGGCCAAATTCATTGTGTGTCCACATTTAGGGCAAATATGCACACTAACCCATTGTTTTTCTAAATTCATATCAAGGCAATTCAGTCCAGTGCTGCAATCAGTTAGTCAGTTGCTTCAGCACGATGCTCCTCTTGGCACTCAAGTTCAGAAATCACCCGAAAGTTGCAGTCGTCCCTCCCATTAATGCAGTTGTAGAATTTAAGAGGATCAAAAACTGAGTGCATACATGGCGAATTACACAAAAAGTGCGGAAGCGATATCTCGCCTCTCTCCTGAGGAGTTCCAAGTCACACAGCAGAACGGAACCGAACGACCTTTTCAGAATGCCTTTTGGGATCATGATGAGCCTGGTATCTACGTGGACATCGTATCGGGCGAGCCACTGTTCTCTTCGCTGGACAAGTTCGACAGCAATTGTGGTTGGCCAAGCTTCGCTAAACCAGTTGAACCGAACAATGTGGACGAACGATCGGATCAAAGTCACGGCATGAGCCGAACGGAGGTTCGATCGACCCACGGTGACAGCCATTTGGGGCATATCTTTGATGATGGCCCCAAAGACCTTGGGGGACTGCGTTATTGCATAAATTCAGCGTCGCTGCGCTTCATTCCTCTCGATGAGCTTGAGAGCGAAGGGTACGGCAAATATCTCGAACTGTTTGAAAAGCAGAAATAGGAATAACGACATGGCTGGATCGAACGAACGCGCGATTCTTGCTGGCGGTTGTTTTTGGGGGATGCAGGATCTCTTGCGCAGCTTCCCGGGCGTGATTACGACGCGAGTCGGATATACAGGCGGCAATATCACAAACGCAACTTACCGTAACCATGAAGGGCACGCGGAAGCGATCGAAATTGTCTTCGACCCTCAGCAACTCACTTATCGTCGGCTCCTGGAGTTCTTCTTCCAAATCCATGATCCTACGACGTTGAACCGTCAGGGTAATGACACCGGGACAAGTTACCGCTCGGCGATCTTTTTCACGACAGACGAACAGAAGCGGATTGCGGAAGACACAATCGCGGACGTCAATGCCTCGGATCTCTGGCCTGGCAAGGTCGTGACCGAAGTAGTTCCGGCAGGTGCTTTCTGGGAGGCCGAACCTGAACACCAGGATTACCTGGAACGTATTCCCAACGGGTACACGTGCCATTTCATCAGGCCGAATTGGATCCTTCCAAAACGGGCTGCTTAGGCCTTAGCCTAGGCTGAGGGTTTTCGCGATGGCGAGCGACAAGGCTAAGAAGAAAGCAGCAAAGAAGGTAGAAAAAGCGGTCAGGAAAGCTGTGAAGAAGGGCGTGACTGAGAACGCGGTTGAGAAGGCCGTCTCACAGGGTATGGCGAAGGGCGCGCCGAAGAAGCCCGTTGGCAAGCCTGCCGCGAAGGCCGACGTGCAGGAAGCGAAGACCGCATGACGATTTGAGAGTTGTTTAGCTGCGGGTCGCTTCTCGGATTGCTTTGTCGCCAGCTATATCGGACTGAATATGGCGCTCAATTCGCCTCATAAATAGCCTTCCCCTCTTTGAGGGTCTCCACGACCTTTAATATCATTTTTTGCCGGCGGATCCGTCCGAACACCACATTGCCACGCGGAAGAGCGTCTGTGCGAGCGACGTTAGGCACAAAAACTCGGCTCTACGGAAGCTACCGATAGGGCGGCCTCACCGACGAGTGAATGACTACGTTGAAGTGCCGTCATTGGGGTGTTCCGCTGAGCAGCTTCGTGGAATCTTTAACTTCGCGCTTAGGTCCCAATTCAACTAAGCTGTTGGAGTCCTTCAACTCCGCTCAATGCCAATCGAGTCCTCAGTTCATCGCAAAACCGAAAGTAATCCAGAAGGCCTGATACGCAGTAGCGGTCGCATGGCTGAGTTGATCCGGACGCATAATTGGAGTTCAACTCCGCTTGGGCCGATCAAGGATTGGTCCGAAGCCCTCCTTTTGTCGGCAAATCTCATGCTTTCGTGCGCTTTTCCCTCGCTAGTTTTCTGGGGTGAGGAGTTGGTACAGCTCTATAACGATGCTTTTATCCCCCTTCTCGCTGAGCGGCATCCCTCAGGTTTGGGACAGACCGCCGAGGAATGCTGGTGGGACGCCTGGCAGATCGTCGGCCCGAACCTCAAACGGGTCATGAAGGACGGGGAGACGGTATTTCACGAAAACACCATCGTTCCGATCGTCCGAGATGGGAGATTGCAGGATATCCGGTGGACCTACAGCTATAGTCCGATCTTCGGTGTTGGCGGAGCTACGCTGGGAGTACTCGTAGTTTGCCAGGATCTTACTCGCGAGATGGCCGCTGCCCAGGAACTTCAGGAGAGCGGAGAGAGGACGCGAGAGGATGCGAAACGTCTTAGTGAACTCGCAGCGATCGTCGCATCCTCGGACGACGTAATTGTGAGCAAAGACTTGAACGGCACTATCACGAGCTGGAACGACGCTGCGACACGGGTCTTCGGCTACTCCCCAGAAGAGATGATCGGCGCTTCAATCCTCAAGCTGATTCCGGAAAACCTCCACTCCGACGAGAAGACAATCATAGAAAACATTCGCGCTGGGCGACGGATCGAGCACTTCGAGACGGTCCGGCTCGCGAAGGACGGAAGGCTCATCGACGTATCGCTTACCATCTCCCCGATCAAGGATCAAGAGGGTCGGGTGATTGGAGCATCGAAGATCCTTCGTGATGTCTCGAGCCGCAAACGAATAGAGCAATCCCTGCTACAAGCAGAGAAGATCGCGGCGACGGGGCGCATGGCCGCGACGATTGCGCATGAGGTCAATAATCCGCTTGAAGCGGTGATGAACCTGCTCTATCTACTACGGGCTAAGATCACAGATGACGAAGGCCGCAACTTTCTGGCGACAGCAGAAGATGAACTCGGACGGGTGTCCCATATCGCCAAGCAAACTTTGGGATACTATCGCGAGCACGCCGCGGCTAGCCTGGCGTCTGTCAGTGAAATCGCAGAGCATGCGCTCACCATCTACGAGCCGCGCTGCACTGCAGCCGGCATTGCCGTCAGGAGATCAATCGGTTCTTCGACTAAGATCGTGCTTCGCCGGGGCGAGATCATGCAAGTAATCTCTAACTTAATTGCGAACTCAATCTATGCCATGCCCAATGGTGGAACTCTCTCGCTTTCCGTAAGTGATGCTTCGGGTGCGTGCGATGGGGTTGTCCTGACGGTTGAAGACGATGGAGTGGGAATTGCGCCGACGGATTTGCCGAGGGTTTTTGACGCCTTCTTCACGACACGGGCTACCGTCGGCACAGGAATTGGACTTTTCGTCGCAAAGCAATTTGTCGAAGGGCACGGGGGGCGGATTGACATTGAGAGCAATTGTGAATCGGACCGGCACGGCACAACCATCCGCGTCTTTCTGCCACTTCATACAGCGTACGAATGATTTGGCAGGTAGGTCAGTGCATACCTTCAAGGATCAGGAACGCGAAGTCGGCTTGTCCGAAGCGATTCAGGCATCTTCCGAACTACGGGTAGACCGGAGTATTTCTCGACTAGTGCTAACCGGTCATTGCACTCATCGAGCAGGCGAGATTAAAAAAGAGTCGCCGACGCAAATCGTGAATTTGGGAACGAGTTTTCAAGGACATCGAAGGGACTCTTCAGGGCGCTAACTCCTAGGAAGCGACCTTAATGACCAGTCCCTCCGAACCTTCCAGCTCGACAAGGTTGTCTACCCGCTCTGTGTCACGACGAGAATCGGTACTTGCGAGAACGATTCCGGCTTCTGTAGGCACCTGAACAGGGCTGTGACCCAAATTGAGAAATATCACTACGCGTTCGTTATCTGCGGCTCGTTCGTAACTTAATAGATTGCCTAAAGTTGTTACGGAGCGCAACTGACCGCCTACCAGCATTGGGTACGCGCGCCTGAGAGCGATCAACCTGCGATACAGGTTCAAGATGGACTCTCCATCCGCCTTCCTCAACTTCAACATTCACTGCCCGATGATCGGCCCCGAGAGGCAGCCAAGGCCGACCGCGCGTGAAACCGGCCCTCTCAGAACAGTCCCACGTCATAGGAGTACGTTCTGGATCTCGTCCCATTCCAATTCCGGGTTGCCTCTTTTCGGCGGGATCCTGCACATCTTCCGGCTCGGATCAACGCATTGGTCATGCCGATCTCGTCGCCGTAGTAGATAGTCAATGTTCCGGGAAGAGTGAGCAACAGCATAGCTGCTATCGCGGCTTGTGAGAGGGCCGACTCTGGTCGCAATGCGCGCATTGTCATGATTCCCTAGGACCCAATTTGGCCATGCTCCCTGCGGTAACGTTGTCATATATTCGGAGATGATCTGGGCGACCGCTTGTGCGTTCCATGGACATTGGAGCAGCAGGAAGTTGAACGGCAGATTTGCGCCGTTCAAATCCTGTCCGTAATAAGTCATCAGGTCCTTTATGGGAAGGTATATCTCTCCTATCAGGACGCGTTCGGGATAGCTGTCAATCACTTCCCGCATCTCTGCCACAACCTCGTGCACCTCCGGACGATTGGAGTTGTATACCGGTAGCAAGCTGTTGCCGGAGGATTGGGCCGGGCTGAAGTTAGGATTCGGTGGATTGTCGCGATATTGATCGTCCTTGATTATCAGCCACATGACATCGACACGAAATCCGTCTACACCCTTGTCCAGCCAGAACCGCAGAGCATCGTACATTGCCGTCCGAACAGCGGGATTGCGCCAGTTCAGATCCGGTTGCTCCTTTAAAAATGAGTGATAGTAATACTGGTTCGTCAGTTCATCCCATTCCCAGCCTGAACCGCCGAAGTTGCTCATCCAATTGTTCGGCTCATCTCGCCAAAGATACCAATCACGTTTGGAATTCTCGTCGCGAAGATCGACTTTCCAGAAACCAAGGATGCTGATCGGAGGAATGATTGGGAACGAAATCGAGAATCAACTTTAGATCTCGACGGTGAGCTTCATTGAGAAGGCGATCGAAATCCTGCATGTTTCCGAAGATTGGATCGACGCCGCAATAATCAGCGACGTCATATCCGAAATCGGCCATAGGAGATCGATATATTGGCGCCACCCAAATAGCGTCGACCCCGAGGTGCACCAGATAGTCGAGTCGCTGGATAATGCCATCCAAGTCTCCTATGCCGTCTCCGTTGCTGTCCTGAAACGACCGAGGATAAACCTCGTATATCACTGCGGATTGCCACCAAGCGAGATTATGCATCTAAATTTGCTCCAGGAAGAATCTCGAACTGAAAGATTGCGCGCATGATCAATGATCTCTGGTACAAGAACGCAGTCATCTATTGCCTCTCAGTCGCAACTTATATGGATGCAAATGGAGACGGCATAGGCGACTTTCAAGGATTGATGCGCCGCTTGGATTACCTGCAGGGAATGGGTGTTACCGCGATTTGGCTAATGCCGTTTCAACCGTCTCCAGGTAAGGATGACGGGCTACGATGTCGCAGACTACTACGGCGTCGACCCTCGCTACGGTACCCTTGGCGATTTCGTCGAGTTCACTCATGGCTGCAGACAGCGCGGATTGCGGGTGATGATCGACTTGGTGGTCAACCACACCTCCAATGAACATCCGTGGTTCAAGGCTGCACGTCGCGATCCACAATCCAAATATCGCGACTGGTATGTGTGGTCAAAGAAGAAACCGAAGAATGCAGCCTCAGGTGTAGTGTTTCCCGGGGTACAGAAGTCGACCTGGGACTATGACCAAGTTGCTAAGGCCTACTACTTCCATCGTTTTTACGATTTTCAACCGGACCTCAATACTTCCAATCCTGAAGTTCAGGCTGAAATTCTCAAGATCATGGGCTTCTGGCTGCAACTTGGAGTCTCCGGCTTTCGCATGGACGCTGTTCCATTTGTCATTTCGCAGAAGGGCGCAAATGTCGCCAAACCTGAAGAGCAATACGATATGCTGCGCGCCTTCAGTCAGTTCTTAACCTGGAGAGAATGGGGAAGCAATCATCCTAGCCGAAGCGAACGTGCTTCCGGACACCGACATGAAATACTTCGGCTCCGCTGGTGAGCGCTTGCAGATGATGTTCAACTTCGAAGTGAATCAGCATCTTTTTTATGCGCTCGCAACCAGTGATTCTCGACCACTGGTTAAGGCAATGCGTTTGACGAAATCGAGGCCAGCTACGGCGCAGTGGGGGCAATTTCTCAGAAATCATGATGAACTCGACCTTGGACGCCTGGAAGTCAAGCAGAGAAAGGCCGTCTTCAGTAAATTTGGTCCCGATCCGGACATGCAGCTGTACCAACGCGGTATCCGACGTCGACTCGCTCCGATGCTGCAAGGCGATCGTCGCCGACTCGAACTCGCCTACAGTCTGATGATGACATTACCGGGCACACCGGTGATTCGATATGGCGACGAGATCGCGATGGGGGATAATCTCGCTTTGCCCGAACGGAATTGTGCCCGAACGCCCATGCAATGGTCGAGCGAACCCCAGGCAGGGTTCACGAAGAGTGATCATCCAGTGCTGCCTGTTATCAGCGATGGCCCATATGGCTTTCAGCATGTCAACGTCGCAGATCAGCGTCGGGACCCGAACTCACTTCTCAACTGGATGGAACGCATTGTCCGCATGCGCAAAGAGGTTCCCGAGATTGGTTGGGGCGACTTTTCTTTCATCTCGGCAGGCACTCCAGAGGTCCTGGTGATGCAGTACAGCTGGCGCAATAACTCGGTACTCTGTGTACACAACCTTAGCGGCGAGCCACGAGAGATTCGATTCTCGATTCAAGCCGAAGAAAAGCCATGCATACTCGCCAATCTTTTATCCAACGATCACAGTCAACCTGGACCCGGGCGGACGACACTCCATGTTGCTTGAACCGTACGGCTATCGTTGGTTTAGGGTTTGCGGCTTGGACTACCTGCTCAAACGATCGGACATTTGAGGCGCAATCTTTCGCCAGATGCATTTCGAGCTGAGAGTCCGAAACCTGGTCAATGAGTGCCTTGGCGATTATGCGCTCCTCGACATGATTGAAGAGGAGTTCTCATGGCAGAACAGGCTTTATTGGTGGCGGCCCTTACTCGGTCCTCAGAGCGTCAACGGGATTGATGGAGGCCGCGCGACGTGCGGGAATTATTGCGGCGACGGCGGCGCAAAATCCCAGCGCCATCATTCCTGCCAGCCAGGGCCACAGGTTATCGGCATTGATCCGGTGCAGTCCTACAGCGAGATGACTCACATAAAGGGCCCCTGGAATGCTCAAACGTATGACGAACGTGCTCGGCACAACGAGCCTTACAAAAGCACTCCATCGAGTCTGAGCAGGAGTGCTGGCGCACCGCGAACAAAAAACAGGACCTCTTTTCCCAACAGTCCTCCTTTCCAAGCTCCATCCAGAATTCGAGTTCCGTAACAGTCTCGTTCCCTCCTCGCGCCCCCTCCCTGGCTTCGGATCATCGCCGAAGGCAAGCACAGCTACGATCTCGAATACCAGCTACCCACGGAAGCGCCGTGATCTCCAACATGATTCTCAAGCGTCGCTTCCCCCTACTTCTTAGCCGGGCGCGGCATCGGCGTCACCCCGACCTGCTCCTCCGCCGTATACGGCGCTCCATAATAGGGGAAATCCTTGCGAATGCGCCCGCGGTCGGGAGCAAGTCCATCGACAAGTGGCATGTTGGCCGCCAGCGTCAACATCACATCCAACGCATCGTCACCGAGCGCGCGCCCATTGAAGCTGGCCACCTCAAACGCCGCGGGCGTTCCAAGCTCGTAGGGCAACGTGTCGGGACAAAGCCGCGCAGCAATCAGCTTCCCGTATTCACCCGGGTTCGCCGCCGAACCAGCATAGGTCGTCATCTTCTCCGCAACATCCGCGATCGACTTCGCGAAGCGCTCTAGATCTTCAGACGGAACCGACGCATTGAATTGTTCTTTCGCCTCTTGATCGCTCGGGTCGCTCAGGAAGAGATGCGTAACCATAGGCAGGCCCCAACGCGAAACTTGTACCTCCGGCGCATGGCCAAAGAGGGAGATCGTCGCCCATGCGTTGATTTTTCCCTTCCCAATCAGTTCGCTCGGCACTTCCAGCACAATCGCCGTAATATTCCGCCTCGCAAAGGGATTCTGCTGATGCAGAAGGGCGTCCCCATCGTAGCGCTGGTCCTGATAGAAAGCAGTCATAAATGTGCGGAATCCAGCATTTGCCGCAAATAGCTCTGGAGCAATCCCAACATACGCACGAAGATCCGAATCAGTCGCGACCGAACCGGTTTCACCCTCAACCAGACTCTCTCCGGCGTCACCACGAAGAGCATCGTCACCCGTCGCCTTCCGCACAACAAACGGCTGGATGTGAGTATGCTCACCGCCATCTCCGTGTCGTGGTTCACCAAACCTGAACTTGAACGTAACCTCTTCCCTCGCATCTCCGTTCAGGTCGAACCGGAACGCGTAGATCCCTTCTGGATGAAGCGTATCCGGAGCCGATAACCCCACATCCGGATTCACGGTCATCGCCATCACCGTCTTGCCCGAGGGGCCGTCAAATAAATAAAAGTCGCAGAGGTTGAGGCTCGGATCTTCCCTCGCCAGTTTGGTATCGAAATGATGTGACATACAGAATCTCCTTGAAAAGCATTGGCAATCAGACAACTCGAGTTAAGATGACGGACCCGGATCAAATACCGATCCTCTCCCCCAGCGTGAATACCCACGCTTCGTCCAATAGTCCGGCGGTTCGTCCTTCGTAACTATTCTCTACGGTCAGCCGCGAAGGATGGCGGCTCCGAAGGGAGCACCCGTCATTCCACCGTCAACCACGAGCTCGACCGCGTTGATGTACGACGCATCGTCGGAGGCAAGAAAAAGCACAGCCTTGGCCAGATCTTCCGGCTCGCCCCAACGGCCAAGTGGAACCGTGGAAGAGAAGAAGTCGGAAACTTTTTCGGATTCCTCTGCCGTGGCATTGGCGCGCGGCCCGCGCTTCCAGATGGGAGTCTTCGTCGCTCCCGGGGCCACCACGTTCACGCGAATCTTGCGCGGTGCAAGGTCTGCAGCGATGGATCGCGCCATCGAGACGAGTCCGCCTTTCGTGGCAGCGTAGGCAGCCAGGCCTGGTTGACCGAGATAACTTTGCACCGATCCGTTGAAGATGATGCTGCCGTTGTCGTTCATGAAAGGAGCGGCTGAATTGACGGTAAAGAAAGCACCGTTGAGGTTGGTGTGGACTACCTTCTCGAAGATGGCTTCGTCGGTCGTGCCAGTCGGCGTGCTGCCAGAAATGCCTGCATTGGCGAAGACGATGTCAAGTTTGCCAAAGTCTTTGGCGAGTTCAGCGAAGAGCTTCTTGCGGTCCTCCGCAACGGTAACGTCGGCGCGATAGCCGTGCGCTTTCGATCCCAGCTCGGCGACCGCTTCATCCAGTGTCTGTTGATCGCGACCCGTAATTGCGACTTCCGCGCCTTCTGCAACGAAAAGGCGGGCAGTGGCCAGGCCGATGCCGCTGTTTCCGCCGGTGATGAGAGCCTTCTTGCCTGTGAGTTTCATATTTCCTCCTCGATGACTGGGCCATCAACTATGCTGCCCTCTTCAGCTAACCGGCGACGAGTTGCTGCCCGCCGTCGATGTCGTAGGTCGCGCCGGTGAGGGCTGTGTTGGTCATGATGTGTACGGCGAGCGCGGCGACGTCGGCCGGTTCGACCACGCGCCGGATGGGCAGCGTGGCGCGAAGCTGATTGCGCCGGTTGTCGAGCTCATCGCCGAGGAGCGATGCCGACAACGGTGTGTCGACGAAGCCGGCGGCGATGAGGTTGACTCGGACGGGCGCGAGTTCGAGCGCGAGGCTGGCAGTTAGGGCGGGGAGCGCAGCGGTGACTGTCGGCACCATTCCCAGTCCGATGCCTTGGCGGCGGCCGCCCGTGCCGCCCATGAACACCAGCGTGCCTCCCGGCCGCACTTTGTGGGCGGCGTTACGCGCAACCTGGAGCATCAGCAAGAGGTGCGTGTCGAGGGCGCGGCGCGCCTGCTCGAAGTCCATGTCGAGAAGGCGCCCGTAGTGCGGCTGTCCGGCCGTCACCATCACATGGTCGATCGTGACTGGCAGGTCACTGAAGAATCGCTCCAGCGCGGCAGGATCGTTGGCGTCGAAGGCCGCGGTGCTCAGCGCTTCGAGTTCGCTGGCGGCGCACTTCAGCCGCTCGGGATTCCGGCCAGTGAGGATCAGCCTGGCCCCCTCAGCGCGTGCTCGTCGGGCCGTTTCGAGCCCAATGCCGGCGCTGCCGCCGATGACAACGACAGTTTGCCCGAGGAGTTCCGGTTCCCGCCGGATGGGAACGGTGGTTGTTGCGGTGCTCATGATTCCTCCAGGAAATTCGCGATCGAGAGCCGCGACTTCCCACCGGGAGCGATGTCGTCCCGGCGGAGTCGTTCATTGCGGCAGCTCTTTGCCGGACTGCTCCGCCACCATGTACGCCGCATACCAGTCGGGCCAGTTCGCGTCGTGCTGCCCGTGCGCTTCTCGTGCTCCCCGTGAGCTGCCTCCGCACGCCGAAACGCGCTCGCCAGATCGTTTGCCGATGCGAAGGAAGTCGCCGTGGAGTCGATGCGTCCGGGTAGCCGCGCCGTGATCTCCTGGAAGAGCCAGCCGTTGCCATCCGGGTCGCTGAACGAGGCAAATGAGCGGTAGCTGCGATGCTCGGGATCGGGACCGCTGACCCTGATCCGCCCAAACAGGTACGGCTCGTCCGGGCCAGAGTACACATCGCTTGCGCCGTGGAACACCTCGCCAATCTCGACGCCGCGCGGAGCAGCTCTTTGCGGGCGGCCTCGATGTCATCGACGATCAGATAAAGGCCCTGGGCTGAGCCGGGAGCCGCACCGGTGACGTTCTTGCCGAAGATGACCGAGCACCCGGAGCCAGGCGGCGTGAACTGAATCACGCGAAAGTCCTTACCGTTGTCGTAGTCGGCGTCGAGTCGCCACCCGAGCCTCGCGTAGAACTCCTTCGCGCGATCAACATCAGAGACAGGGATAACGACGAGTTTCGAATTTCATATCGACTTTCGCGACGCTCGCCTCGCTGGCAGGGTCATTAGTTTGGATTTCATATGTCGCATTTGCCATGTTCTTTCCTCCTTTACGTTCAACCGAATCGAAAGCCCTCATTGGTGAATGCGAGGGTCAGCCAACAGAACCACTTGCCCCCTAAGGCGTGACGTTCAAAATCCTTTGCGAAGAAGAATCCTCTCCTGCCTGTCGTGAGCCTCTAAAGGGGTTTACGGGGCAGCTTGGAGGGCTCCCACGGAATGCCTTGTTTTGCTGGGGAAGCCCATTCGCGTCTCCTTAAGCGGAACCGCGAATCATATTCCTGAATTCATACGTTTTGTCGTTGATCTTCTCGACGCTCGAGTCCCGCATCGAGTCATCTTTGCGCGGGCCTGGGGTGAAACGTCTGGCCTGGAAGCGAATCTTAGGGAATCGGGTTCGCCGATCTTTCTGCTTGGGGCCCTGCAGTTCGTGAGTGACTTTAAACGACGAGCACGGGAAGCCGAACGCGACCCAGTATATACCTGTAATACAGTGAAATCTGCGAAGTCACTATTAATTAGACTATCTGCCACGCTCCGAATGCGCGAAAACCAATAATTGTCGGTTCTTGGTTACAGGGCAAAGCACTCATTGAGAACCCGGCTTGGCACAACTCACCGTCTTCGATGAGTGACTCGGTGATTTATCACCCATCCAAATTCAACGGCACCCCTACCCGGTACTGATTCTGGAAGCGATAACCGAGCCGCTAATGGCCAGACTTAGGTGTACCCGGCCAGGTGGGGCTTGCCAACTGGATCGTCATTATGGGGCCCTCCGGGTAGAGAGGACCTCGTTCTCTGGCGAAGGTCGTGGCATCGCCGCCGATAGTCCATATTTGAATGTCAGGAGGCGCCTTGCCGATGATCGGGGCCACCACGCCCGCGACTCCCCCGAGGTTGATCTTGATGTCGTAGCGGATCGCCTTCCGCGAAGAGTCGGCGACAAAGCATTTGTCGTCGCCCACGTTGGAGATGACGAGTTTCACCAGCCTCGGCTTCGGTGTGACTACCACCATGGAGACGGTTGTTACCGGAGAGTTAGGAGGCAGGTTTTGCAGGACAACTGGTACTAATCCATTCGCCAGATCTGGGGGCAGATCAAGATGATCGGTCTTGACCTCTTCTTTCCCATCTTTTCCCGTGGAGTGCACTATGACCTCTCCCGTCTGGGCGTTAATGAGTACATCCGTCGGATGAGGAAAGGAAGGCCCTTTCTGGATGCGGTGGTCGCTGATCAGTTGGAAGGTGTGGCGTTGCGAGAAGACTGTCGTCTCATCGTCAATCGAGCCGTCTTTGAAATGGAAAACGGTTCGCGCTGTGACGTGGTTGCCCCGCACGACCTGGAAGCTGTCTCCTGACGCGACCACCTGTCCATCCTCAGAGCGTAGTTCAAGGAAACCGTGAATCGTGCCTGCGACAGAGCGCACGGGGACCGGATCCGCCTTTGCGGTCGGTTGCAATGCCCAGACCAGCAGTAGGATGAGTGAACAAACTCGAAGGTGTTTCACGTAAAAAATTTTCATGGGGTAGAGACCATAAGACGGTCGGACGAGAACGAGTTTCGCATGAGGTGTCCTCCCAACGTGCATCTCTGGTGTAGATGGGAACCATGCTGTATGAGTTGTGTCCCAACCCGACGCTTAGTAACGGGAAATCGGCAATATCGGCTCAACTTCTGAATTGCAGACGATCTGGGAGTAACTCAAGACAAGTGCCCTTTCCGGTACTGAGAGCCGACCGCGCTCAGGGAGATGTGGCGGCGCCTGCATGTAGAGCGCCGCCGCCCATAGGTGACGTTGCTAATCAGCGAATACGTGCGCTTCCGCCATCGAAATGCAGCCGCTCGACCGCCCCTCAACGGAACCGGCTGCGGTGTCAGGCCGAACCTAAGCATTACCGGTTCAGGGGGAATAGGCGGCTCAAAACATCCTCGACGAAAACTATTTTCCCGCAGTTGGCATCCAGCATCCTATGAATTGCCGAGTTCGCGTTGCTAACGAAAGGCGTTGCTGTTGTTCGAATCAAGTTCTGACTGCTGCTTCAACTTCTATTCCAGAAATGAGGTCACCAATGGCTAAACTCTCAACTGCTGCACGAAAAGCACTCCCCGCTAAAGCCTTCGCAGAGCCTGACAAACGGAAATATCCGATCGAAAATCAGGCACATGCAAAAAACGCGCTGGCACGGGTTTCACAATCTGGAACACCTGCAGAAAAAGCTAAGGTTAGGCAGGCTGTGAAGAAGAAATATCCCTCGATCGGCAAGAACGAAAGTTGATTTTTCTGAAATCAGGCACGAGGATACCCCAAAAACATCAGTCGATTTAATTAAAGCGATTCCATCTTAGGATTCGGTCTTTGTAGCTGTTCGCTATTCTTCTTTATGTAATTGAGTAGAGCCAACAGATGAGCTTCGTTGTTGTGGTGGGATCAACGTAGGTAAACGAGCATGAGATGAACTTAGACATCTAAGTGGTGTAGGAGCTAGCCATGAGTGAGAAAAACGACAACGACAGCCATTACGAAGAACTGAGCGGCGATGCCGGCCAAAAGAGAATTTACGAACTGATAAAGGGAATTCATATCGCCATGCTCACCTGCGTGGCAAAGGATGGCACAATGAGCAGTCGTCCCATGGCTGTTCAAAATACGCCGTTCAATGGAACGTTATGGTTCCTCACGCGGTCAACCTCAGAAAAGATAGGCGAGGTGCAACAAGATGACCGCGTCACGCTGACGTTCGCCGAGCCGAAGGAATCGAAGTACGTCTCCCTCAAGGGACGGGCGCGAGTGAATCAGGATCGCGCCAAAATAAAAGAGCTTTGGAATCCGCTGTATAAAGCCTGGTTTCCGAAAGGACAGGATGATTCGGAGATTACGGTGTTACGCATAGATGTGAGCGAAGCCGACTTTTGGGAAGCTTCCGGGAGCAAACTCGTAGTGGGATTGAAATATCTGGCGGCGGCGATGACGGGCGGGACTCTTCCGGTAGGTGACGCCGGGCACGCAGTGATGTAAATGAGATTTACCTCTCTGCGGATGACTCCTGAAGCTGACAATAAAGTTACACCGAGACCCTGACGGTCCGACCCGTTCGAGCAGATTCGTAAATCGCTTCCATGATTTGATGATCTTTGCGACCTTCCTCCCCGGGAGTGTGAGGCGTCTTGCCTTCCAAGATGCACTCTGCAAAATGATCCATCTCTAAAGCAAATTGGTCCTTCTCTTCGATCTGGAATACCACCAGCCAGGAGTTCTTTGAGGCGAAGTATCGGGAAAACAGTGATCCGTGGGCATTTGCCTCGAACGATTACGAGCAAAACCGCTACTCCGCGATCCTCCATGCACTGGATCATCGCCGCTATAGGCGCGCGTTCGAACCGGGGTGCTCTATCGGCATATTGACCGCTCGTTTGGCATCGATTTGCGGGCGTGTCGACGCGATCGACATCTCCCCGACTGCTGTAAGGCGGGCGCGCCAACACTGTGCCCATCTGTCCAACGTCAGCATCCGTTGTGGCTCTTTACCAATGGATGTTCCTGTTGGGGCGTCCGACCTCCTTGTTCTGAGTGAAATTGGTTACTACTTCGACCGCCAAGAACTTTTCCAAGTCGGATCCCACGTCGCCGGGCGACTCGAGCCCTCAGGCGTCCTGCTAGCAGTTCACTGGCTCGGTCATTCTGCAGATCATCTGTTGGATGGAGACTCGGTGCATGAGATCTTGGGCCGCTTGGATGGCCTGACCCTCGAGTACTCTGAGCGCCGCGTCGGATTTCGGATAGATCGGTGGGTCCGGAGATGATCCATGATCCATGGCACGTAAGCATACTGATTCCTGCCCGCAATGAAGAGAAATTGCTTCCGCGTTGCCTGCAGTCTGTCTTCGCATCGCTCTCGATGCTTCCTCCTAGGGTAACGACCGACGTGATTGTTGCGGTCGATCGTTCAACGGACCAGACCTATCCGATCGCGAAAGAGATGACACGGGGACGCGGCTTGGCGATATCGATCGACTTCGGTGTCGTTGGCAAGGCTAGAGCGGCAGCGGCAGAAATCGCTATGCTGCGCTATCGGGGACCGTGGAACCGTCTGTGGCTAGCAAATACCGACGCGGACTGCGTCGTACCGGACACGTGGGTGGTCGAGCAGTTGCTCCTCGCAGGGAAGAATGCGGAGGCGGTTGCCGGCACAGTGGAGGTCGATTCATTCGAAGAACACGGTCCTGAGGTATTGGAACGATTTCGCGCAAGTTACGTGATCGGCTCTGATGGCTCGCATTCGCACATCCATGGCGCGAATCTTGGTATTCGCGGTGACGTCTATCGAAAGGCCGGTGGATGGCGGGAACTGGAGACTGCAGAAGATCATGACCTCTGGCGTCGATTGCGTGAGCTGGGTGCTCGAAGGATATCCGTCGACCACACAAGGGTAGTCACAAGTGGTCGAAGAGCGGGGCGAGCCCCTCATGGCTTTGCGGAGGCTCTCGCAGCGCATAACGAGGCGGCGGCATGAACCAATCCCACCTGATTTCGCGACTTCGATCGCTGGTCGCAGAGGAGTTACCGCTTCCGGGCGCAGGCTCGACGCCCCTGCGTCATCAACGTCTGATGGAGATTGGGCGAGAAGATCTCGCTTTGGCGCGCTTGGCTGAAGCCCATTGGGATGCCGTCGCCATCTTGGCCGAAGCCGGAAGAAGTCCTGAGGAGAACCTACTCTATGGCGTCTGGGCGTCGGAAAAGGCAGGGGGAGCCCTGGAATTGAGGTCAAGCACGAGCGGAATAACTGTCACAGGTTCAAAGATGTTTTGCAGTGGGGCTGGTTTGGCCGATCGCGCGCTTATAACGGTTGGTGTTCCGAAGAGCTTGCTAGTCGACGTTGACTTGAGAAGGAATGCCGCAAATATTCGATTCGACGGTACTCGATGGAAGACAAAGGCGTTCTGCGAGACCAACACGAGTAATGCGACCTTCGAGGATGCAATCGTCTCTGAAGCCGATGTTATCGGTGACCCGGGATGGTATGTCGATCGACCCGGCTTTTGGCACGGTGCCTGTGGTCCCGCAGCTTGTTGGGCGGGTGGGGCTATCGGACTGATCGACTTTGCCATGCTGCAAAAGCGGGGCGACGCTCATACTCTGGCACACTTAGGCGCAATGTACGCGTCCCAATGGGGACTAAGGTCTTATCTCGATCGAGCCGGACAGGAGATCGACGCTGATCCGACAAATGTTAATGAAGCGGAGATCCGGGCACTTTCGCTCCGGCATTTGATCGAACAGCTCTGTACGGATGTTCTCCGTCGAATCCCGCGTGCCTTTGGACCCCTTCCTCTAGCTATGGACGAGGCCATCTCACTTAGATATCAGGAACTGGATCTGTATTTGCGACAATCCCACGCTGAACGAGACCTCGAACGATTAGGTACACAGCTCAGGCAGCGCGCGCGCCCCGACCCCAATCTTTAGAGGCTTATGTCACCCCACCATTCGAAACGCCGATTCAGTGATATGCAACTCTGCGAGACAGTTTGTACTCACACCAACATGGTCCCTGTCTACACAGGATTAGGTAGAGCGGGCCACTGCCTGGGTGTTTAGAAAGTGAGGAGAGATGAAATCGCTCGTCGATCCAACAAAGTTGAAACCGGTTGATAGGAAAGACGGAACCGTTCAGGTTATCGTAGAAACTCCCAAAGGGAGTCGCAACAAGTTTGCATTTGACCCCGATCAGGGGATTTTTGCTCTGAAAAAAGTGTTGCCCGCCGGGATGGTGTTTCCCTATGACTTTGGCTTTTTGCCTCAAACGATTGCGGACGATGGCGACCCAATCGATGTGCTTCTGCTGATGGATGAGCCTGCCTTTACCGGCTGTGCGGTTCGCGCAGTTCTCATTGGCGTAATTGAAGGCGAACAGGTTGACGGTAAAAAAAAGGTTCGGAACGATAGATTGCTTGCGGTTGCCGAAGCCAACCATATGTACTCGAACATACGGAAGCTCGCGGATCTTCCAAAGAAGTTTTTGGATGAGTTGCAGGATTTCTTCGTGAACTATCACAACCTTGAAGGCAAAAAATATAAGCTGCTTGGCTGCAAAGGCGTAGACAAAGCACTCGACCTGATCAAGAAAGCGCGCAAAGCTAGTTGAAGCTTAACGGGCAATCTATGAGCGAATTTGTTATCAGATTTCTCATTGGCGGTATTGTCGTTAGCTTGTTCGCAATCATTGGGGACATCTTGCGGCCGAAGAGCTTTGCCGGATTGTTTGGTGCTGCTCCTTCGATTGCTCTCGCGACTCTTGGACTTACCATATCTAAGCACGGTGCGCGGTATGCGGCGATTGAGGCCCACTCGATGGTCTTGGGAGCTTTTGCCTTCTTCATCTATGCGGTCTGTGTCTCATGGGTATTGTCGCGATATAAGGTAGGGGCGCTGCCAATCGCGCTTCTACTCATGCCCCTATGGTTTGGGATTTCGCTGGGACTGTGGCATTGGTGGGGAAGGTGCTCCTGACATGATCAGAATGGATTTCTCGTCTCTGAAAGAGACTAAGTCCCACGAATACGCAGTGAGGTTTTTGTTTGGAGGCATTTGCACCGTCTTGGCTGGGGTGATTGCGAAACGCTATGGACCTGGTTTGGGCGGTCTCTTTCTCGCATTTCCCGCAATCTTTCCAGCGGGTATCAGCCTGATCGAAGGCCACGAGACGAAACGCAAGGCGCAGCACAGTTTCAAAGGAGAGAAACGAGGTCGGCTCGCAGCAAGTATCGACGCGATAGGTGCCTCCCTCGGCTGCCTTGGCCTCATGGCGTTTGCTGTCACCCTGTGGATCGGCCTACGTCAACATCATGCGCTCTATATTGTGATTATCGCCACAGCAGTCTGGATCGGAATCTCAACACTCCTGTGGGCTCTTCATCGACACCGTCTTTTTCATAAGCGAAAGGTTCCCGCAAATCAACAGAAAATATGACTCCTACACCTCCGCTGCGTGGAACGCATAGGGCATCAGTGGAGATTCACGGTCTCGATGTGCATCATCATTTTCGAAGAAAGAGCGATTCCCTAGGTGACACGATGAGCTTTTCGCTCGCCAAGAGAACTTAGATGTCAACAGAAGAGGCAGACAAAGTGCCGAAAAGAAGTCTTCAAGTGGAAAGTCCTAATAGTTCAAATCGCGGTGTGCAGGGATTCTTAGACGAGCTGGGTCCGGGCCTGATCACGGGTGCCGCTGACGATGATCCATCTGGTATTTCCACCTATTCGGTAGCTGGGGCTTCTTTTGGATACGCGACTCTCTGGACCGGCGCTCTTGTCTTTTCCGTTGATGGCGGCTATTCAGCTGATGTGCGCCCGACTTGGCATGGTCACCGGGTGCGGACTCGCGAGCGTCATTCGAACTCGCTACTCTCGATGGGTACTGTGGCTTGCGTGTGCTCTCGTAGCGATAGCCAATGTTTTCAATATTGGTGCCGATCTCGGAGGGATGGCCGAAGCGACCGAGATGATAACTGGTGTTCGCGCATATTACTGGGCACCGTTCTTTGCGGCACTCATCTTAGCTCTACTACTTTGGACTTCCTATCAGGACCATGGCTCGGATATTCAAATGGTTGACGTTGGTTCTCTTTGCCTATGTCATCACCGCATTTCTGGCGCATCCAGATTGGCGGGCGGTAGCCCGGGCCACCTTCGTCCCTCACATCGAATTCAGCAAAGGCTATCTGGCTGTGCTGGTTGGGATTCTTGGAACTACCATCTCTCCTTATCTGTTCTTCTGGCAGGCGGCCCAGGAGGTGGAGGAAGACCGTGACCATGGCAAGACTACGCTCGCGAAAAGACGGGGAGCTACGAACCGAGAACTTGCAGCTGCAAAACGCGACGTTGTCACCGGGATGCTGCTTTCAAACACTGTCATGTACTTCTTGATTCTGACCACAGCGGCAACTCTCCACGCTCATGGAACCACGGATATACAAACCGCCAGGCAGGCGGCTGAGGCCTTAAGACCACTCGCCGGACAAGGTGCTTACTGGCTGTTTACTCTCGGGATCATTGGGACGGGCATGCTTGCCGTTCCAGTCTTGGCCGGCTCATGCGCTTATGTCGTAGCGGAGGCGGCAAAGTGGCGTTCAGCGTCGCTTAATTTGAAGCCAGGCCTGGCGACTAAGTTCTACATCGTAATCGGCATCTCGATAGTCGTTGGACTTGTCTTTGATTATTCCGGGCTCAGTGCAGTGAAGATGCTGTTCTGGTCGGCGATTCTGAACGGTCTCTTAGCGCCACCCTTGGTAGTAATCGTCGTTCTGCTCACAAGCGACAAAAAAGTGATGGGTCACTGCGTCAACTCGATGGGGATGAAGATACTTGGATGGGCATGCGCCATTATCATGGGCGCGGCCGCAATCGGACTATTAGTATCCCTTCGGTAGAATTCTGCTTGCAGACTTCTCCCGGTTCTAATGTCGAGAAGAATGGAAGCTCAACGGCCACGAAATCTGCATCAAACAAACAAGCGAGGAGGAGTTATGAAAACGGACGCACTTCCTGCAGGCCGCAGCTCATTGCAAAAAGTGATCCTATTGGCAACCGTTGTCTCCGGCTTCGTTGCGGCTTATCTGATGTATCGTCGCGGCGAATCGTTTGGGTCTATCGCAAAACAGGCAATTACCAATCCCGTGGGATCTCTGGTTTCGGAAGTGAAAAACTCGGTATAGCGTTGCCGAAGGGCCGATAGTGTTGCAAGTGCGGTGTCAGCACGTGGCGTTCGCGCGCGTGTTACACTTCCGCGCATGCCTCTCATTTTGGTTCTAATTCTTCTCATCCTCTTATTCGGCGGCGGTGGTTACTATATGGGCCCCGGCCTTGGCTACTACGGTGGCGGCGGTCTTAGTTTGGTTCTTGCGTTGATTGTCATTTATCTTCTTTTCGGAAGAGGCCGGGGGCGCCTCTAGCCCGACCTTCTTCAGGGCTTGTGTGGGACAAGGTTGCAAAGCGGTTCAAGCTTGCGTGGCCTGGTACGAGAACCTCGGCGCTTGCTTACCTTACCGTCCCGGTTTGTGTCGCCGCAGAAGTCTTCGAATCATCTTATTCATCCTTATAAGAGCAGGTTGAATGGCTCAGAGATGATTGAGGCATCATTGGCCTCGTCTGCCCACCAGGAAGAGATCAAGAGTTATAGAAAGATAGCCGACATTGACGATCTCGTCGAAGACGAGTACTTCGGCTGACGACGCGAAGCAATCAAAAACACATCGCGACATCTTTCTCGCCACTTTGAAGAAATTGGGCTTGCCTCTTGGGAAGGTTGTGGCTCTAGGTGACACGCTTTACGATGCGGAGGCGGCAGGTAAAGCAGAGATACGGACTGTCGGAGTTACGACCGGCGGATGGAGTGAGAGAGACTTGCTTGGAGCAGGGCTGCATCGAGGTTTATAAGGATGTTGAGGAACTTCTCGCGTGCTTCGAGCAAAGTGCGTTTTGCACGATAGGGACAGGGTCAGGTTGAGAACGATTGCTAACGATTCCGTTCGTTCACTAACCGTCTAGGCTGCGGCAAGTTTGAGCACACGCTGCATCAGTTTCATCAGAACAATTTCCTCCAATTGAAGTCCTCCCGGAGACTCCTCGAATTGCTGCTCTCTCACCGTTTTAGTAAATGCACCATTCATGTAGGCTTCGATCACTAACGGGTGAATGTAGCACTTCCGACAAACGGAAGGTGTATTTCCTAACCTCGCCGCAACAGATTTGACAATCTCCACCACATTTTTCTTAGCCTCGCTATCCGACTCAAACACATCGAATTCATGCAACTTCGCGCAGGCCAGAACCGTACCCGTCCAAGTTCGAAAGTCTTTGGCAGTGAAGCATTGCTCCGTCGCCTCGCGGAGATAGTCGTTGACGTCGGAAGAATCGATTGTGTGATGCTCCCCCTCGCCGTCGACGTACTGAAACAATTCGTAACCGGGGATGTCTTGGCAGCGCTGAATGATTTTCGCCAGCCTTCGATCAGTGATATCCACCGCATGTCGCACGCCGCTCTTTCCCTGAAATTTGAAGGTGATAGTTGATCCGTCGACTTGGACGTGCTTGCCCCGCATCGTAGTCAACCCATAGGACTGGTTTTGTTTGGCGTACTCGATATTCCCGACCCGAATCAGGGTGGTCTCCATCAGACGCACGATTGCCGCCAGGATTTTCTCCCGTGGGAGGGCCGGTCTAGCAAGATCCTGTTCGACGCGGTCGCGAATCGTCGGGAGGGCAGCCCCAAAAGCCATCATGCGTTCGTATTTGGTCTCATCCCTTACCTCGCGCCAGCGCGGGTGATATCGGCTCTGCTTCCGACCCTTGGCATCTCGTCCGGTAGCCTGCAAATGTCCCTTGGGGTTGGGACAAATCCACACTTCAGTCCAAGCTGGAGGTATGACCAATGACTTGATACGAGCGAGAGTCTCTAACTCGCTTACTTGCGCTCCTTCCGCGTCGAAGTAGCGAAACCCTTTCCGCCATCGCTTGCGCGTGATCCCTGGCTTTGCGTCCGAAACATAACGCAGACCTGCGCTTTTCGCCGATTCAACAGGGTCGGTAACGATCTCTAAGTGCGGCATTGTCTTCGCCAAAGAAGTGCCCCGCATTTGAAACTGAGAAAGTTGGATGCAGAGTTTGTATCCGCAGAGGGCTGAAGGCGAGCCAGAACAGGGCGTTTAATCAACCGACCGCTCCCTAACAATGGGGAAGGGGCCTGAATTCATCTCATCTCAACAGCGGGTTGCCCCAACCACCTCCATCGCAAAGTATGTGCCACAACAGTGCAACGTTCGGAAGTAGGATCGCCTCTTACACAATGAACTCATGATCGAACTACCGTGCGGTCTCGCCGCAAACTGGAGAAAACATGAAACACACAAGTCAAATAATTTGCTGCGCTGTTTTAGGATTCGCCGCGGTTCTAGCGCCTTTAAGAGCAAAGGCGGTCACCGATGACGACAAAAAGTTTCTGGCGATGGCGGCCCAATCAGACCAAAACGAGATTGCACTTGCCAAGTTGGCGGAGGAGAAATCGACCAATCCAGCCGTCAAAGGATTCGCGCAGAAGATGATTGCCGAGCATACGAAGATGACGGCAAGCATGAAGCCGTTCGCGGAATCATGGGGTTTGACGCCTCCCAGCGGTCCAGATGCCGATACTCAGAAAGAGATAGATAAACTGAACAAACTCTCAGGAAATGACTTCGATAAGGAGTATATGAAACAAATGGTGAGCGATCACTCCAAGGCGTTGAGCGCCTTCACAAAAGAAGCGAAAGATACAAAAGACATGAAATTCCGGGCGGTCGTGCTTCAAGGAAAGACGGCCGTTGCTGCACACAAGAACATGGCGTATGACCTTGAGAAGAAATTATGACGTTGGCGTTCCGCTGAATTTCAGAAGCCCTCCATATCACCAGGAGGGCTTTTCTTAGGCTTCTACGCACAAGTTAGTGTAGGCGTCTTTCCCTAGAATAAACGGAGCCATACGTGGTCGCCTGCGACCTAAGTCGTCCACGTTATCGAATATCTAGTTGACACAATAAACGACAGAAGGCAATTGATCGAGACAAAGTAGGAGCGACTCAATAGAGACGGGACGCTTGTTCATACATTCCTCTGCGTCGCCTGCGCCAAGGGTAGAGAGATGCGAAAGGAGGTCCCCGACCTACCTTTTCTTCGCGAAGACCGAAAACGGAGTGTCCCTCTATGTTTTGACACAATTCTGTGCGAAAGCCAGAGGCCAAGGCCGGTCCCTGAAATTTTGCTGGTAATGTAGGGTTCGAATAGCCGAGATGAGAACTCGTTCGGGATACCTTCCCCATTGTCAGAAACAAGGATGTGAACCGATTGGCCGCTGCTCTTTACCCGAATTGAGATTCTCCCTTCGCCACGTGGGAGAGCATCCACTGAGTTCAGGATCAGATTCGACAGCACCTGCAATATCTCGCTTCCAAAAACAGTTGCTCTCGCAGGTCCTTGGAACTGCCGATCAATGCTGATTTGGTGTCTTGCGAGCTTGTCCGCGTGCAATCGGAGAGCGGACTCCGCGATATCGACTAGATCAAATTCTTTCGCTTCCGCCTGTTCTCGATGGAACGTGAGGGCCTGGCTCGTGACTCGACCGAGCGTTGCCAATTGCTCCTCGATGACGACCATGTTTTCGAACACTTGCCTTGGGTTACCCTTCTGAATCTTGGTGAGATAAACAAGATTTGTAATCGCCTCAAGTGGATTGTTGACCTCATGCATGATCGCCCCCGCGTAGCGGCTGGCGACGGCAAGGCGCTCACTTCTTTCTAGCGCCTGTTCGGCCTGATGGAGTCGTTCTCGCAGTGTCTGCTCATTTGCCTTTTCCATTGACGCTCCGGTGCAACGCCAGTGCTCCGTGCGCACTAAAGCTTTCTACTCTCTGAGTACGTTGAAGTGGATAGAGTTGGATGTCTTGAGCGATTGGGTGAAAATTTATGGGAACGACTAAGTGAACTGCTTCTCGTCGTTGCACCCCATGAATGAATTGAACTCGTGTGCTACCGCCTAGGGCACAGTCTCCAGTTGGTGGAGCCAGCCCATCGAGGGCGTATCCGCGGGGAAAACTTAAGAGTCTCAACGGACACACATAATGCTCGACTCGCATCCAACACTCATCGGTACTTAGCTTCGCGCTGCGAGATTCCCTTTCTGCGTCGACGGTCCGGTATCAAAGGGGGAAATCGTGAAAAAGACAACGACTCATACGCCGGTCAAAAAGGAACGCGAGGAAACAGGATACGGGGGAGAATTGCACCAACGTGCAGGTGGAATCCATCCCCAACTGACTACCCAGCAGGGGCAAGCTATTTCGGACGATGAGAACTCGCTCAAGGCATCCTTTACCTCACGACCTGGCCCGGTGCTACTGGAAGACTTTGTTCTTCGGGAGAAGATCAACCACTTCGATCATGAGCGTATTCCGGAGCGCATTGTCCATGCGCGGGGCGCGGCAGCCCACGGCTTCTTTGAACTTACGGACTCCTTGGAGAAGTTTTCCAAGGCAAGAGTGCTCAGTAAAGTCGGAGAAAAAACTCCAGTATTTGTGCGTTTCTCGACCGTGGCCGGAAACGCCGGTTCCTCCGATATGGCGCGCGACGTGCGCGGATTTGCAGTCAAGCTCTATACGAAGGAAGGCAACTGGGACCTGGTGGGAAACAACATCCCGGTTTTCTTCATCCAAGACGCGATCAAATTTCCGGATCTGATCCATGCTGCGAAGCAAGAGCCGGATCGGGGATTCCCACAAGCGCAGACCGCGCACGACACATTCTGGGATTTTGTCTCTCTTACCCCTGAGAGCACCCATATGTTGATGTGGATCATGTCAGACCGTGCGATCCCACGCTCCTTTCGGAATATGGAGGGGTTTGGGGTCCACACCTTTCGCCTTCTCAACGCGGCGGGTAAAAGCACGTTCGTCAAATTCCACTGGCGACCCAAATTCGGACTCCAGTCCGTGGTCTGGGATGAAGCCCTCAAAATCAGCGGAGGCGATCCTGACTACCACCGTCGTGACCTTTGGAACTCCATCAATGAAGGGAATTTCCCGGAGTGGGAGTTGGCAGTTCAGTTGTTCGATGAGAAGTTCGTAGAGAAATTCGAATTCGATGTTTTGGACGCCACGAAGCTCATCCCTGAAGAGCAGATACCCCTTCGCGTGATTGGTCGCATGGTGTTGGATCGCAATCCGACCAATTATTTCTCGGAGACCGAGCAGGTCGCATTCATGACCCAAAATGTCGTCCCCGGAATCGATTTCTCCAACGATCCGCTCCTCCAAGGTCGAAATTTTTCTTATTTGGATACACAGTTGTCTCGTTTGGGAGGCCCCAATTTCGCGCAGTTGCCTATCAATGCTCCTAAATGCCCCATGATGAATTTTCAGCGCGACGGACACATGCAATTCCAGGTTCCCGCGGGCCGCGTGTCGTATTCCCCGAGTTCGCTTGAGGCCAATACCGCTCGCGAGGATCCACAACTCGGTTTTGTCTCTACGAAGGAGCATGTTGAAGGGGACAAGTTGAGGATTCGGCCCGAGCTGTTCGCAGATCATTTCAGCCAGGCGCGCCAGTTCTTCTTCTCCCAAACCGAAACAGAACAAAACCATATCGTTTCCGCATTCATCTTTGAGCTAAGCAAGGTCGAAACAGTGGCAATTCGCGAAAGGACGCTGGGCCAGCTGGCCAACGTCGACATGGGAGTCGCACGGCGGGTTGCAGACGGGCTTGGGATGCCGGGCAAGATCACCAAGGGGGCTACTACGGCCCCTGCGCGCGAGGACCTGCCTGAATCCCCAGCTCTCAGCATTTTGAAAAAGGCTACGAAGTCTTTGGAGGGAAGGCTGATTGGGTGTCTCGTCGCCGACGGCAGCGACACTTCCGTCGTCGCTAATCTTACCAAGGCTGCCGCCAAAAAAAATTGCAAGGTCAAGGTGATCGCTCCAAAGATTGGCGGAGCTAAGGCCAAAGACGGAACGGTGATTCCTGCCGATTTCCAATTGGCTGGGGGGCCGTCCGTACTATTCGATTGCGTCTTCCTGGCACTTTCCGCCGAGGGTGCGAAGACCCTTCTGACTGAGGCCGCAGCAGTTGCTTTCGTTCACGATGGATTCGCTCACCTGAAAGTAATCGGAGCGACACCTGAGGCCCAACCTCTTCTCGACAAAGCCGGCGTGATTGCAGACGAGGGAGTTCTTATCGTGAATCGAGGTTCAACTCTTAGTTCCTTTTTAGAGCGAGCCGCTCTGGGGAGAATTTGGAAACGCGAGCCGGCGGTGCGCACGGTTTACTAGTGAAGGATCTATCTGGGTTACTTTTCGTTTTGGCAGTTCCGGCAAATGCGAACTACTGCACTCTCGCGGTCACAGGAAACGATGGATGGACTATATTTTGGCCCCTCAGCAAACGACATGGAAGCGATTAAGCATCAGAGGTACCAGTTTGTAACACCCGTAGCAACAAAAAGGATGGCAATTCCATGGAACAAGTAATAGCTGAAAAACCCTATAGCTCCTATTCAAGTCACTTTGAGCACAACGAAGCTCACTCCTCTGGGGTCTCCTGGTCAGCGGTGATTGCGGGCGCCTTTGTGACGGCGGCTCTATCGCTCATTCTTCTCGCATTGGGTACCGGCTTGGGCTTGTCTTCCGTTTCCCCTTACTCCGGCTCCGGCATTTCGGCATCCACTGTTGGGAAGTCAGCGATCGTTTGGCTGATCGTCATGGAGATTCTAAGTTCTGCGATGGGTGGTTATTTGGCCGGACGCTTGAGGACCAAATGGGCGAGTATTCATAGCGACGAGGTTTATTTCAGAGATACGGCACATGGTTTTCTCGCGTGGGCGACAGCATTCGTGATCACCGTTGCATTTTTGGCCACCGCCGCTACAACCATGATCGGTTCGGGTTCAACTCCGACGAATCAAATCAGAAGCGGTCAATCTCGAGCCGAAGGTCTCGATCCAAATGCCTATTTCGTCGACAGTCTCTTTCGCACGGATGCCAGCAAACCGGACATAACGAATGCGGCCACCCCAGCGGAGGCTGGAGCGATCTTTGCTCATGCACTCGCGCAGGGGGAGATGTCTGCGGCTGATAAATCCTATCTCGATCAACTTGTTTCGGCGAGAACGGGCCTAACTCAAACTGAGGCAGATAAACGGGTCTCGGACGTCTTCTCAAATGCCCAACAGAATTTGGAGGTTGCGCGTAAAGCGACGGCGCATACTCTTCTTTGGATATTCTTGGCTCTTCTTATTGGAGCATTCTGTGCGAGCTTTTCCGCGACCATCGGTGGCAGGCAACGAGATAACGTGGTCACCGTATAAGAAACCGGTACTCATAAAGTATTCAGTTGCTACGCAACATAAACGGGAGGATTTCAATGCGTTCAATTTTGCTCTTGTTGTTAGGTGTTCCGATCCCAATCGTCCTACTGATTGCACTATTCAGTCACTAACCCTTCTGACTATCGCTTTTGGCGAGCAGGTTTTACCCATTCGGGAAAGTGATAGGCTCGTGGAATGCTTTATAGGCTTGCCTTTCAGATGACTGGTGACGGATACCTTCGAGTCACAGGGGTCGCTCGGGATTCTTCCGTTCTCTCTGCTCTTCATCTTAATGACAAAATTTTCGGAGCAGCGGTCCGAGCTGCCCAAATGGCACCCTTTCAAACTCTTCGCCTTTTAGAAGCGGCCAGAGAGGCGGGAAAACAGCCAGGTGTTGATATCTGTTGTGAGGCTGTGGAATTGACTCAGGAGCAAGCAGAGGCCATGTGTTTGCGGAATAGCAAAGACAAGATTGCCTAACAGCGGTCAGCTGGGGGTCGCATCGGGTTTCTGCGTGCGACCTCCAAGACGTTCCCAAAGGGGTAGTTGTGAAGTGATTGCTCCCTGAATGGAGACCTTCCACTAGAACCTTTTCGACTTTTTGGAGCTGCTCTTCAAAACAAACCAAACTGTGATGTCGGAATGGATGCCTTCTTTGGTGTCTTGTCATCGAACACCGTCCGCCCTCCGATGGAAGAGGAGATCGTGCGCTCATGTTTGATCGCAACGTCGAATTCCGCTAGAGGCTCGCGCTCTTCCTCGACCTTACGGGTCAATCGATCTAAACGCCGGAAACCTTCAAGTTTTTCAGTATGGCCGAGACGAGCCGCCTCGAGAGAGCGCCGCAGTACCCCGAGCGATTCATCGTAGGTCTTGAGCGGAACGGGAAACGGATGTCCGTCTTTGCCGCCGTGGGCGAACGAAAAACGCGCTGGATCTGAGAAGCGAGCCGGGGCACCATGAACTATTTCCGCAATCAACGCCAGGGATTGTAACGTTCGCGGCCCTAGCCCCTCGACAAGAAGCAATGAGGCAAAGTCCCGAAGATCTTGCTCGTGTGCAACGGCCAAAACTGCGCCTAATCGTTTCAAGTCCACATCCTTAGCTCGAACGTCATGATGCATCGGCATAACGAGTTTACGGGCCTCATTCAAAGAACTCGTGACGGGCTCTTTTGTAATGGCGAGCAAAGCATTTTGAGCCTTCTTCGCGCGCACGTCTACCAGGTTCAGGATCTCCCCCTGTGGCTGGCCTACGATGGCTGTATGCGGGGCAGACACGAAATCGCGCACACTGGCCGAGTGCCAGTGATATCGCCGTGCCAAATGGCTGTCGGGATTCATTCCTTGTTGGACGACAGCCCACTCCCCCGACTCAGTTATTACGAAAGAATGCAAATAAAGTTGAAAGCCATCCGCAACTGCGTTGTTGTCGATGCGCGCGGTAAGTCGGCTCGTGCGTACCAGCGCATCGCCATCGAGCCCCGTCT
The DNA here is from genome assembly GCA_963791735.1 of uncultured Acidobacteriaceae bacterium. Lineage (GTDB taxonomy): Bacteria > Acidobacteriota > Terriglobia > Terriglobales > Acidobacteriaceae > Edaphobacter. The sequence goes on from CAWBTR010000002.1 coordinate 616,171, forward strand.
TCTGCGAAAACGCACGCAACTCGTCCGGGGTACGAACGGAGTGCCGACCACGACCGCCGCAGACCATCAAACCAAGTTCCGAGAAACGCGGATTCATTCCTCGCTTTAGCGCCCCGAGCACCGAAGTCGTAATACCGGAAGAGTGCCAGTCCATACCCATCACGGCGCCATAGGCCTGAAACCAGAACGGATCGCTCAATCGGGTAAGGAATTCGGATTGCCCATAGTTCAGAATGACTTGTTCGGCGATGGCAGTCCCTAGCTGTGTCATACGACTGGCGAGCCAAGGAGGCACACGCCCGCCGTGAAGTGGAAGATCGGCAGTGCCTGAGCGCTTCATATCATCGCATCCCTGTTTTATTTTCGCTCTTTATTCGCTCTATATCAAGCGGCGCTCGACAGTTGCCTGCAGATCCAATCGCCGCTGCACCCGTTCGCGAAGGCTCTTCGCGTCAAAAGGAGCCCGCACCTTCATGTCGTTATCAAAGTAGACATAAACGTCACGCGCTGGAAGTTTGCTGCACCGTTCCCCGCAAGCGAACCGGCCACTCGGCGCATCGTCCCCTCCCGCCCAAGCGGCGACACGGTCGGCCCAGACATCAAGTGCTGCATCGTCGTAGCCGCTGGCGTAGAGCTGTTCCGACCCATGTAGCCTGCAATAGACGAAGTCGGCAGTCACATCCATCAATAATGGCCACTCCACCGTGTCGGCCACGACCGAGCCAATATTATGTCGCCGTAGTAGCTGAATGAACTCTGGAACAGCAAAACTCTCATGCCGAATTTCGACACAATGCCGAATCTCTTGCTTTGTCGTTCCTCGTTCGACTGTTGTATGCGCCCGGCCATGCAACTTCGGCCCGTGTGCGCCAGCGAGTTGAGCTGCTTGCTTCATCGTCTGGGGTAGCATTTTGAAGAAAGTCTCCAGCTTTACTGGGTCGAATACAAACCGTGGCGGGAACTGCCACAACACCGGCCCCAGCTTCTTACCCAGACAGAGAATCCCCTGTGCGAAGAAGTTCGCAAGCGCATCTTCAACGTCTCGTAACTTTTTCATATGAGTGATGAAGCGCGATCCCTTCACCGCGAAGACAAAATCATCCGGCGTCTCAGCGGCCCATTGTGCGAAGTATTCGGGTCGCTGGAGGGAGTAGTGCGTCCCGTTGATCTCAATCGAGTTGAAGTTCTTTGCCGCAAACGCAAGCTCGCTGCGTTGCGGGAGTTTCGGAGGATAGAAAACGCCTCGCCAACCAGCATAGCGCCATCCTGAAATACCGATGCGCACTTTGCCCGCCACTAGTACGGTGTCCTTCCACCCGTTGCGCCGAAGACTTCGCCAGTGACATAGCTCGCATCGTCGCTGGCCAGAAAGACGAACAACTTGGCCAACTCAACTGGCTGTGCCGGCCGCTTGAATACGGTATTCTCGCCGAACTTCTCAACCTTTTCGGGCGGCATCGTCGAGGGAATCAGCGGCGTCCATACTGGTCCTGGGGCAACAGCGTTTACACGGACGCCCTGTTCCATCGCTAATTTCGCGACCGATTTCGTCATACTCAGTACCGCTGCTTTCGTCGCAGCGTAAGCTACCAGATTTTCACCCGGTTGATATGCCTGAATGGACGTTGTGTTCAAAATAGAGGCACCTGGCTTCAGTTCCTTCAGGGCTGCCTGCGTTAGAGCAAATGTGCCGAAAATATTGGTATCGAAGGTACGCCTTACCTCATCGAGCGGCACATCTTTTAGCTTGTCGTGTGTCATCTGAAAACCCGCGTTATTCACTACCACGTCCAGTCTGCCAAACTCATTCAGTGCTGCAACGACGAGCGCCTGACAGTATTCGGGCTTGCGAATGTCGCCGGGAAGCTTCACGGCTTTGCGCCCGGCCTCCTCTATAACTGCAACAACTTCTGCAGCGTCCGGCTCCTCCTCTGGCAAGTAGCTCAACAGCACATCCGCACCCTCCTTGGCGAAAGCAATCGCAACCGCCCGACCAATACCGGAGTCGGCTCCTGTGACGATTGCCGCGCGGCCCTTTAGCTTCCCCGTGCCGACATAGCTCTCTTCGCCGTGATCTGCCGGTGGATTGAGTTTTTTCACTGTCCCGGGATGAGTCTGCTCTTGTTTTGGAAAGGGCGGCTTTGGCCCTACCTCCCGCGGATCGATGTTCATGGCGATTCTCCTTCCCATCCTGTGATGCACTAACCGCGAAATACGTTCAAGAATTCTGGAGTCTGACCTTTCTGCTTACTTCCTTTGGAGGGTGGAATGCATCTACACCATCATGTCGTCGCCAGGCGTATGCCAACAAGATGACTGAGTACTGTGGATGGGCGTTCCGCGATGACAACCAAGGCCAAGGAAGATGCCGCGAAATTTGTTCCACAGGAAAGGACATTGCCCGTCCTTCGAAAGGCAGTACAAAAATGCCGTGGCTGTGACCTCTATCGCTACGCCACCCAAGCGGTCTTCGGAGAATTAGAGACTGGATTGAACGCAGCAAAACCGAAGGTCTCAATCATGATGATCGGCGAGCAGCCTGGAGATCGTGAGGATAAGGAAGGCCGCCCTTTTGTTGGACCAGCCGGACAGCTTCTCGATCAATGTTTGCAAGAAGCTGGGATCGATCGACGCGACGTCTATGTCACGAATACGGTGAAGCACTTCAAATGGGAGCCGCGTGGCAAACTTCGAATCCATAAGAAACCAAGCATGAAAGAAATCCATGCCTGTCGACCCTGGTTGGAGGCGGAGTTGGAGACCGTGAAACCGACGCTGATCGTATGTTTGGGTGCGGTCGCCTCACAATCTCTCTTGGGCTCGAGCCTCAAGATTACGAAGGTTCACGGCAAAGTCCAGCAGATCGAGGGGCTTCCACCTATCATTGCGACCCTGCACCCGTCCGCAATTCTCCGGGCTCGCACAGACGAAGATCGTCATCGCCAGAGACACACGTTGGTGGACGATTTATCGAGAGCCGCGAAATTTGTATCGCAATAGAATCCGATTCGCCGTAGCGCGTGAAGCTATCGGCGACCCGAACTCTAGATCTACGCCCTACGCAATGTGTCCCATGGTGTGCGACCAGACTGCTGCTCTTAGGCGGCTCTAGTTCGCCGCGTTGTCTTTTTCGTTTTCTTGCCTTGTGAAAGGCTGCTACGTAGCGCATCCATGATACTGACCACTTTGGCGTTCTTTGGTTCTGGCTCCGGGGCCGGTAACGGCTTTCTTTTCCGCTTCGCCTCGACCAGTTTTTTTACCGCTGCCTCATAATCATCTTTGTATGCGGACAGATCCAGCTTCGACGTTTTCCCCTTGATTAGCTGTTTGGCCAACGAAAGCTCGTCCGCATCGACGGAGAATTCCTTCACACCCGAAAGGATCGATTTCGCACTACGCAGCTCATCCTCGTATCGAAGCACGTATAACATCAGGCCCTTTTGCTTCGGGTCCAAAGGAGCTCCGATCGCCACCAGATGTTCACGACCGCTAAAAGCGATCTCGCCGATACCCAAGGTATTCGTTTGCGCGAGGGCTTTGCGCATGATGCTGAGCGCCTTTGCCTGAACCTCATCTTTCGGAGCCACGAAATAGGGCCGGTCGAAAAGTCCCGGGGATATCTCGTCGGCGTTAACAAATTGACTGATTGGCATCGTGGATGCCGTCGGAAGGCGAAGTGCTTTTAGCTCCTCCGGATCGATCTCGATGTATTTGTCTTTGGCATACTCGAAACCTTTTACGATGTTCGCCTGTTCGACTTCGCCTGCTTCGTCCACATTCTGATGATGCACACGCTTATGCGTTTTCCGGTCGATCTGGTGAAACTGAACCTGCTTCCCAGGATCGGTAGCAGGAAAGATCTTCACCGCGATGGAAACGAGTGAAATTTGAATGGATCCAGACCACGTCGGCCGCGTTGGCATTATCTTTCCTCTCAAGTCCTAAAATCGGTAGTTCATGCTAGTTGCCGCGCTATCCGCGAGCACTGCCAACAACTAAACACTTCGGGATGATTTAGCCCTGCTTTTTCTCCGAGGAACTCGCTCGGGCAACTTCAGGCCACGACTTGACTCTTCCCACTCCTTTACGTCTACACCTTGCTTTTCAAGTTTGGCTTTATTTACCTCAAAATATCGCCTTTGCGCTTCGCTCTTGAACGGCATACACCCTCCTTCGTCTGTGGGTAGGATGCCTTGTAGCGAGAAGCCGACTAATCTGAGCTCAATGCTCGGTCTAGATAGGCACTTCGATCATCGAACAGGAAAACATCGGGTAGGCGAATACAAGGCGAATATGAAAGAATGGTCTTGAGATTCTCAGGGGGAAGAGTCCATGACAAAACGAATTTCTAATCAAGATCTGGACACTCGATTACAGGTTCTGTTTCCGGTGGATGATGGACTCCCATGTCCCAAGGGATCAATTCTTCTCCGAGCCTTTGCGGAAGCACGTCCCGGCGACTTTGCCTTTCTCAAGCCAACGGATCTGATCGATCTCCGTAACTCTGCCTTCGCAGGAATACCCGAATGGGAAGCGTTCTCCGAGCACTACAGTTCCTGTGAGTTGTGCAATGCCTGAAACGATCGAGACGCCCTTCGAGGGAACCGTTGTAACCCTAGGTTCGCGCAAAATCGTGCATGTCGATATGGACGCGTTCTATGCTTCAGTCGAACAACGCGATGATCCTTTCCTGCGGGGCAAGCCGGTTGTCGTCGCGTGGAAGGGCAAGAGATCGGTCGTGTGCGCCGCTTCCTACGAGGCGAGACGGTACGGAGTGCGCTCTGCGATGCCAGCCGTTACGGCGGCACGACTCTGTCCGGAGGCTATCTTCCGTCCACCGGACTTCACGCGCTATAAAGCCGCTTCGCAATCTGTGCGGGAGATCTTCCAACGACACACCGACGCGATCGAACCCCTGTCGCTCGACGAGGCCTATCTCGATGTGACCGAGAACAAATTGAGCTTGCCGACCGCAACGCTGGTCGCAAAGACCATTCGACAGCAGATACGGGAGGAACTGAACCTCACAGCCTCGGCGGGCGTGGCACCGAACAAGTTTCTCGCGAAGATTGCGTCCGACTGGAAGAAACCGAATGGCCAGTTCGTGATTCAGCCGCACGAGGTACAGGCTTTCCTGCTCCCACTTCCGGTGGGCCGCATTCCTGGCGTGGGTAAGGTCACGGAGGGCCGCATGGCCCTGGTCGGGATCAAGACTGTCGGCGATATCTATGCGATGGAGATGTCCACTCTCGAAGAACATTTCGGAGGTTACGGTTCGCGTCTCTACGAGCTCGCGCGCGGCATTGACCATAACCCTGTCGTATCGAATCGTGTACGCAAACAGATCTCAGCGGAGGACACCTTCCCGGATGATCTCGCTCTGGGAGATTGCGAAGCCCACATCCGCCGCCTGGCCGAGAAGGTATGGGCTGCCTCGCGAGATAACGCGCGGGGCGCGAAGACGGTTGGGTTGAAGTTGAAGACGAAGGAATTCAGCTCTCTGACGCGGAGCCTGACTGTTGTCGCTCCTTTATCTTCCTGCGAAGAGTTCGCGACCATTGCGCTGACGCTCTGTCGCCGGGTTGATCTTGGGCCGCAACAGCTGTTCCGTCTCGTGGGTGTGGGACTCAGTAATTTTCAGAATGACGTAGAGATAGCCTCTCCGCTCTTATCCGGCGAAGACGGGCCGGACGCCACAATAGTCAGATCTGATTAATGCGAATGTTCTAGAAAGAGGTAATTCGAATGAAATGTGAGATAAGCTCGGATCGCGGCGGACTGAGGAATGAACACTGACGTCCTTCTACTGTCCTCACTGCGCCGCGAAGACTGTTTGGAAGGCTGAATGCGGGGACTATCCCGTTGGTCCCGAGCTTTTCTGTGCGACGTGCGGAGGTTCCTTTTACTCGCCCGAATCCCCCAGTCTCGAAGAACTGGAAGTAAACGAGAGAACGGGAAGAGCAAGGGCAATTAGGGAAGCAAATCATATGCCGCAGCGTTCCGATGCGATCTCTCCACCCCTGAGCGCAAACCATCCCCGATCGTAAGCGCGCCTGCGGGTCCTTCACCGCTACTCTGCAGGGCACCGAAGAGGACGGAAGGCACTGGCAGCGGGTGCGCAGCACGTCTGCCAGACACGTAAGAGCCAACAATTTGGGGAGGAAAAGAAAGCTTTTGTGCGCATACCTCGATATGCCTCTACAATTCGTAACTGCGTACGAACACAATGACTGAGGATACTGAAAATGGCTGAAAAAACGATAGTGGAAAAGGCTGCAGAGGCGGTTGGATACGGAATTGCGATGGCAGAAGATGTGGCGGGCTCCGTCAAAACCGCAGTGGGTGCAGCCGTGACCACGGTTACAGAGGTCCTGACGAAGACACCATCGAAGAAAGCCACGATCAAAAAGACTGCCCAAAAAGCACCTGCGAAGAAGGCTGTGGCCAAGAAGGCTGTGGCCAAGAAGGCTGTCCAGAAAACGCCTTCTAAGAAGGCCGCAAAGAAAGTTGTAGTCAAAAAAGCTGTGGCCAAGAAAGCTCCCGCTAAGAAGTCACCCGCCAAGAAGGCTGCGAAGAAAGCCATAGCGAAGAAGCCCGCAAAGAAGGTTCCGGCAAAGAAAGCCGTGAAGAAAACTGCGATAAAAACCATAAAGAAGAGTGGCCGGCTACGGCGATAACTGTGAGGGAAAATGGCGGACGATAAGGCAAAGAAGAAGGCAGCGAAGATCGAAAAAGCGGTCCGTAAAGCCGTGAAGAAGGGCCTAACCGAGAACGCGGTAGAGAAAGCCGTATCGCTGGGCATGGCTAACGGCGTCCAGAAGAAGCCTGTCGGCAAAGCTGCTGCTAAGGCTGACGAACTTGCAGCCAAAACTGCCTGAGTACGTTTCACTCCAAGGCTGCTCGTTGGCGAATTCGTTCTCTCGGCGCTTCGGCTTCCTGAGGAGAAGACCTAACCTCTCAGCGGATGATTGGCTCAATAAAGGGGAAGGCGCAGGAGGGGGAAAGTCTCCTGCCGCCTGCGAAGGGCTCGGGCGAGATGCAACAAAATGGGGCTGCCGGTAGGCAGCCCCATTCCGCGCGAGAGGAACCTAGGCAGCTTTCTTGGCTTTGGCAGGTGGCTTCGCTTCGGGCTTTACTGACTTTTTAGCCTTCTCTTTGGCGGCGAACTCCTGCTTCACCTTTAGACCGATAAGATCGGTATTGACCTTGTAAGTCATTGCCGCGTCTCGCAGAGCGCTCGATCCATTGCTCCGCCCCGATGCAAGCAGGACACTAACCTCGACAAGCAAGCGAGAGAGCGTTCCTTCGTCAGCACGACGCAGGGAAGCAGCAAACAGTTTGTCGAGCATGTCGGTTTCCCGATCTTTGCGAATGCCATGCTGTCGCGCCAGTGTTTGCAACTGCCACTCATTCAATAGCGGGAACGTCTGCATCAAAACGAACAGCAAGTCTCTCTTCATCAGTCGCACCGGGACAGCATCCCCAATCGCCTTCAAAACACGGATGCCAGTGGTATTGGCGATGGCTTGCTCTTTGCGCTGCTTCTCCTGTTCGGCCTTCCATTTCGCCTCGTCGCGGATTCTTCTCCTGCTTCGGATGATGTACCGGGCAGGTGGGATTCGCGCAGACCTTGTGAACGGTGCCGACATCGCTCCCTTCCGCGATGATGGCCTCTGTTGTGAACTTGCACACCTTGAACTCAGGCCGCTTCGCCTCATCCTTCGACTTCGGCTTTTCGTCCCGAATCGTGGTGTACTGGTTGCGCGGCAAGACCTTGCTGCCTTCCTGCTGCTTGCCGTAGGCCGTGCTGACTTGGACAAGCTGGGGCTTTGCCGCGATCTGCTTGGCGACGTGTGCGCTAACTTTGGCCTGATAGCAGCTTGGGTCAGTGCAAGCGTCCTGCTTGCCGAGGTCGGAAAACAGGAGCTTGTTATGACCTGTCCGCTTGGGGCAATCGACGCAGCTACCCGCGATGGCCACGAGATGCGCGTCGCGCTTGTCGAAAGGGGCGTCCTTGAGAAATAGCAAGACATTCTGTTCAATCCAGAACTGCAAGCTCCGCACAGGAAGCAAAATCCGCTTCGCCTTGCGGTCACTCGATGCGCCCCAGTCTTCACGGAAACAGGCGGAGAGTGCCTGTTCCTGTTGGTCTGCTGGCAGCTTGGCCAGCAAGAGAGCATGGCCGACGCCGATTTCATCACGATAGAACGCCTCGACCGCTGCCGGAACGAGCTCGATCAGTTTGAGCCGAGCGGCAACGAAGGCGGGTTGTTTTCCGGTCTTCGCGGCAATCTGCTCAATCGAGTAAGTCGGGTCTTCCAGATCCAGCAAGGCCTTGAATCCCTGTGCTTCCTCCATTGGGTGTACGTCGGCGCGAATCAGGTTTTCGACCAACTGCGCCTCTAAGGCTTGCGCGTCGTTCATGTTGACGATGCGGATTGGCACCGTATCAGCCTCGGCCATTTGTGCTGCCCGATACCGCCGCGCTGCTGCGACGATCTCGAAGCCATTCTCGGTAAGGGGGCGAACAAGCAGCGGTGAGAGAACGCCCTGGGTGCGGATACTTTCGGAGTTTTGTTCCGTTGTCGGTTTTGTGGCCGAGGCGGCCAAAGGCCGCATGGCAGCAGGCGGTGCGCGCTCGGAAGGACACATAACGGATGAGTCGGTCCAAACCCAACATTAAGGGTGCTATCAGGGACAAACCTGCTGGCAACGCAATGTCCAGTTTGCCCGCGACCCGACCGGAATGCACCGGAGTGCCGACCACAAATCCACAAGGAGTGGTGGCCCAGTGATAGGCAAACGAGTTATGCTTACAGACCCAAGAGCCGCGCGTGACCCCCGGCTGCTGGCAGGATCGCGGATCTTGGCAGGTGTTGTCATCCCGGTGTTTCCCTCAGGTCTCTCGAGTCCTACCGTGGCGGCTTTTTTATTGCCCCCGTGACTGCGTCACGCTGTCTGAAATATTGGCCGGGCCAAATCCTTCGCCGGAACTCTTGCAAAAAGGAGAATATGGATATGTCCTTGATACCGGATCCAACCTTTTACCCCTCGCCGGGTATGGCGATGAAGGCCGCGCCGGAACACATCGCTTACGTCTCGTTGCTGAACGTCGGCAAGAATGGGAAACACGACGCCATGGGCGTTATCGATGTCGATCCGCATTCGACCACTTATGGTCAGTTCGTCGGCCAAGTAGATTTTCCCGGCAATGATAACGAGTTGCATCACTTCGGCTGGAACGCGTGCAGCGCGTGCCTCTGCCCGCAGAACCCGCACCCGCATATGGAGCGTCGCTACCTGATCGTTCCGGGCATCGGGTCGTCCCGGATTCACATCCTGGATACGAAAGCGGGTCACAACCATCTCGAGATCGTGAAAGTGATCGAGCCTGAAGAGTTCACTAAGAAGACCGGCTACACATCGCCACACACCATTCATTGTGGCCCCGACGGCATCTATGGCAGCGCGCTCGGTTCGGCCAGCGGCGACGGTCCCGGCGGCATCTTCCTTATGGATGCCAATACGTTTGAGCTGAAGGGCCCGTGGGAGAAGGAGCGCGGCCCCCAGAATCTGGCGTACGATTTCTGGTGGCACCTCGGGCACGACACCATGATCACCTCCGAATGGGGCACGCCGAATATGGTGAAGGATGGCCTAAACCCAGAGTTGCTGCTTGCCGGAAAGTATGGACACAAACTCCACATCTGGGACCTGGATAAGCGTCGCCACCTACAGGAACTTGACCTGGGAGCGGAGCAACAGATGGTGCTGGAGCTTCGGCCTGCCCACGATCCCAACAAGACCTTCGGATTCGTGGGTGTCGTCATCTCCCTGAAAGACCTTTCGTCGTCGATCTGGATGTGGTACCGCGAGAACGGCGGCAAGACCGGAAAATGGGCAGTTCGCAAAGTGATTGAAATTCCCGCTGAGCCGGCTGATCCGGAAAATCTGCCACCACTGCTGAAGGGCTTCAAGGCAGTGCCACCATTGGTGTCTGACATCAACCTCTCACTCGACGACCGCTTCCTCTATGTTTCGTGCTGGGGGACAGGTGAGTTCATCCAGTACGATGTCTCCGATCCAGCCAGCCCGAAAAAGACCGGCTCAATTCACCTTGGCGGCATCGTGTGCCGGGCGGCTCATCCGAAGAAGTTCACCGAGGCTCTCAACGGCGGTCCGCAGATGGTCGAGATCAGCCGCGACGGCAAGCGCGTGTACTTTACCAACTCGCTCTACTCTCCATGGGACGATCAGTTCTATCCTGATGGCGTAAAGAGTTGGATGGTGAAGATCGATACGAAACCGAACGGTGGAATGAACCTCGATGAAAGGTTCTTTGTCGAGTTTGACGGGTTGCGCGCACACCAGGTGCGGCTGGAAGGGGGCGACGCTTCGTCGGACTCCTATTGCTACTCGGACGCGCAATGACACATGCCGGGCTGACTTCGACGATGTTGTGGCTGATGGTGCTCCTAGGCGCCTACCACGGCCTCAATCCTGGGATGGGATGGCTCTTCGCGGTGGCGCTGGGGATGCAGGAGCAAAAGGGGAGCGCAGTAGCCAGATCGCTCGTTCCAATCGCGGTCGGCCATGCAGTGGCCATCGGCACCGTGGTGCTGACTACCGCGTTTCTCGGGATGACGCTGCCGCTCGTCGTCATCCGCTACTTCGTCGCCGCAGTCCTGGTCGGTCTTGGAATCTATTGCCTTGTGCGACATCAGCACCCGCGGTGGGTCCGCATGCAGGTAGGCTTCCGAGACTTGACCGTCTGGTCGTTTCTGATGGCCTCTGCGCACGGCGCCGGTTTAATGGTGGTGCCGGTGCTGCTGGGCAATGACACTGTTGAAGCACAGGGCCGAATGGCCGGCCACAATCACCTCTCTCCGACGGTCAGCCCCCTGGCGGGAATGCTCGCCACCGGTGTCCATACGGTTGCTTATCTTGCGGTCACAGGACTGCTCGCTTGGCTAGTTTATCGAAAGCTGGGCCTCGCGCTTCTCCGTAAGGCCTGGTTGAACTTCGATTTGGTCTGGGCAGCGGCGCTCGTGGCCACGGGTCTTGTCACTCTCGTGATATAGCCTGTTGTGTCTCTTCTGCTCAAGTATCCGCGATCTGGATCCACCAAGAATCGTCGCGTCTGTTGTGTGTGATGCGCACGCTTACCCGTTAGGGGGTTAACTGACGCCGGTGATAGTTGACGTCGGATGGGACCTGGCGAAGCCGCAATCATACGATTCGTGACGTTTGGGGAAACAACTCGTGAACAAGATAGGAGGATTGCCTTGTTGCCGGCAATATTGACACCGGTGGCGAATTGGGGAAAGTCCACGGGGCACCGGCTCATCACTGTCCCATTCCGCCCAAATAAACAGATGCTCCACTTAGTCGTCTTTCAATTCTCAGCAATTCGAAGTCGCCACAGTGTCATTGTTGGTCTGGAGCAATCAGGTGCAGGATTATTCTCCATCGGATATTTCCGAATGGAGAGTGTCATGCTCGAACACTATTACGCTAAACCTTCAACCATCGACCGAGTCCGTGATAGTTGGCTTGGCTCTCAAATTGATAGCTACGTGGGATGGATGGAAGCGAATGGCTATTCTTCCCGCACTGTCTTTCGCCGGTTGCCCCGGCTATTCTGCTTTGCTGAGTTCGCACAGAAGAGAGGCTGCACAGACGTTGCTTCTGCCTTTGCTCTCGTCGAGGACTTTGTTTCCGAATGGTTGGTTCAGCACGGACCGGAAGCAAAGACATCGGCCTCGCTACGCAAGCATGCAATTGATGTTGGAAATGCTATACGTCAGATGCTGCGGCTTGCCAGTGGTAGCCAAGTAAGGCACAATCGTCACCGCCGCCCATTTCCACTTGAATCAGAGGTTCCTGGGTTCCAGGAGTATTTGCGCAGGGAATGCGGACTGATGGAGAGTACGATCGCCGGGTACCGGCATCATCTGCACGAGTTTGGGCAGTATCTGCAGGAAAGCCGGAATCACTTCGCTCGGCGACCTGTCGCCCGCTCTTCTGGCATCTTTCATCGTCGAATGTGCGCCGGGAATGGCTCCCTGCACGCGTCGCGATCTCTGTTGCCATCTGAAAGTGCTGCTGCGGTTCTGCCATCGCGAAGGAATCACCGACCGGGATCTAAGCGGTGCGGTCGGTATGCCGCAGGTATATCGTCTGGCCGATGTCCCCCGATCAATCACTTGGGACGAGGTCCGTCGCACGTTGGAAGCGGTGGACCGAAGGACAATCCGAGGTCGGCGAGACTATGCCATCTTGCTTTTTCTTGTGACCTACGGGCTGCGAGCCCACGAGGTTGCCAAACTCACGCTGGAAGATATCGACTGGAAACGCGAGCGATTCCAGGTGCCGGAACGCAAGGCTGGCCATGCGACTGCGTATCCGCTTGCCGGAGTAGTGGCAGAAGCCCTGATCGACTATCTCAAACGAGGTAGACCTGAGACTGAGGATCGCCATCTCTTCTTCCGTGTCGTGGCTCCGCGTTCCCCAGTCACTCCCGCCACAGTGTCATCAAGTGTGGCGTTTTATCTCCAGAAGGCTGGAATCCAGGTGCGCAAAGGAGGATCGCATACGCTCCGGCATACCTGTGTACAACGTCTGATCGACGCCGAATTTCCACTGAAGACTATCGGCGATTATGTTGGGCATCGCTCGCCGGAGTCCACACGCATCTATACGAAAGTCGCTATCGAATCCCTGCGCGAGGTTGCCATGGGCGATGGGGAGGCTCTATGAACACTCCCTTTTTCCAGAGCTTCCTTGCGCCGTACCTCCATCAGTTCGTGCAATACAAGCGTGCACTGAACCGCAAGTACTTAAACGATGCGCATACGTTGCGCCTGTTCGACCGGTATCTCTGCAACCACAACATCGCCGACTGGCACGCCATCGATAGCGCTGTAGTCGATGATTTCCTGGCGTCCCGTCCTAAAGTCGGGCCAAAGAGATACAACCTCATTCTGTATGCAGTGCGCCGGTTCTTTGCCTTTGCAATTATGCAGCAGTGGACGCAGCGGAATCCTGTGACCGCTAGTCCACGCCGCATTACCGGCAGCCGGATTCCATACTTATTCGATCTCGATACCGCGAGACGTCTAATGGCAGAAGCACGAAAGCTGCCGGAGAGATCCCGTGCGCCCTATCGAGGCCTTGTGTACGAGACGATTTTCGCTCTGCTTTATGGCCTGGGATTGCGCGTAGGCGAAGTGTCACGACTGAAGATGGGCGATGCCGATTTCACACGCAATCTGCTGTTCATCCGGGAGACGAAATTCGCCAAAAGCCGATATGTGCCGATGGGACCTCGTCTGACACAGCGCCTGAAGGATTACGTGGCAGAACGGTATGGAAGCGCGCCAGCTTCCGAACTGCCAATGTTCACCTTCAACTCCAAGCGTGGCAGCGTCGATGAAGGGACAATCAGCATCACTTTTCATGCCCTCTTGCCCAAGCTGGAACTGCATATCCCGCCGGGCGTGTCGCCACCGCGACTCCATGACCTGCGCCACTCGTTTGCTGTCGCCACGCTGCTTCGATGGTACCGGGAAGGCATCGACCCCAATTGCCGGTTGATGCACCTCTCCACTTTCCTCGGTCACGTCGATCCCACTTCTACCTCTGTATATCTGACGATCACCGAAGAACTTCTCAACTTAGCTGCCCAACGCTTCCAGGGGCTAGCCCCGAAAGGAGGTGCGCAATGATCGGAGTGGGGCAAGTGCTGTTCGCTTTTTTTGAAGATCACCTCAAGACGCAGAAGGGGCTTCGGCCCGGTTCGGTGCGAAGTTATCGGGACACAATGAAACTCTTCCTTGCCTATGTCGCCTCCAGTTGCCGGCGTCCGATCACGCGATTACAGCTGGCTGATCTGTCGGCACAGCGCGTGCGTGACTTCCTCAACACAATGGAGGTCACGCGCGGGAATCGTGTGAGCACACGCAATCAGCGGCTTGCCGCATTGCATACCTTCTACCGCTTCCTCGCCCTCCGACAGCCGGAAATGCTGGCTGAAGCCCAACAAGTGGAGGCGACTCCCGTCAAACGGACTGCGCCGCCTCAGACGCTATACCTGGAACATGACGAAATCGAGACCCTCTTCCGGACTTTGCCGCGCGATGGAGCCCTCGCACTGCGTGACAGGGCTCTCTTCATGGTGCTCTATAACACCGGAGCGCGAGCGCAGGAAGTGGCCGACTTGAAAGTCGAAGATGTTGATCTCGACGGGCCGCTGCGCGTGCGTCTTCATGGGAAAGGCGATAAGTGGCGAAGTTGTCCGCTCTGGCCTGAAACTGCCGAACTGTTGAAGAGGTTGACAGCCGACGTACGAGGCAACCAGTCCGTCCCCTTGTTCATGTCTCGTCAGCGAGAGCCTCTTACGCGGTTCGGCATTTACAAGATCGTCAAGCGGCACACTTCCGACTTGTCTCCCACCACTCCGGATAAGAGGCGCCGGTGCGTCTCTCCGCATGTTTTCCGCCACTCCACGGCGGTTGGCCTGCTGGAGCAAGGCGTAGACGTCAATGTCATCCGAGCCTGGCTGGGACATGTCAGCTTGGAGACCACCAACCGTTATGTCGAAATCACCTTGAGGACGAAGCAGGCTGCTGTGGAGGCTTGCCTCCCTCCAACCGGAACTTCGGAATCACCTCACCCAACGAAAGGATGGCGCGACGATCAGGAACTCCTGAAATGGCTTAACGCACTGTAATCGTTATGTGCCTCTCACCAAGGGGAGCCGCCCGTTTCCGCGCGGCTCCCCACTTCCTCGGCAACAAAACGGTGAGCGGAACAAAACGCCGATTATGTGCCTGGGCACATAATCAACCAGTTCTTTAAGGGCCGCGTCCTCAAAGATACGGCGCGGGTTGGTCTTCGATTCACTCAATAGGGATAGAGAGACATTGCGATACTCGGTAGCGTTGATGACGGTGGTTTCCATGATGCGAGGCTCCTTTCGAGCGTGGTTGGGCGTGGAAGGTCGCAGAGCGGCGCGGTCGGGCTGTCCGCTCCAAGGGAGCGGACTAGCCGAGAATGCACTTGTCCGAAAAGGCGGTGAGATAGCCTTGCGCTTTGAGGTTGGCGTCCCACGTTCGCGCGAAGTGCTCGTGCTGTTCGTGCAGCGCGGCGAGATACACGTAGTGGTCGCGGATGATGTTGCGGCTCCACTGTTCGACCGCTACGTAGTCGTTTCGCCAATAGAAGGGGTCAAGGTGCGCCCCTCCCGCAAGTCCAAGTTCGAAGCACATCTCCGGGTCACGCATGGGGTCGCCGTTCTGCAGCCCGTAGTGCGCCACAGAAACGACAGGTAAGCCGCACGGCCCTGACTCATCGGTCGCTTCGATGACCAACTCCATATAAGGCGGGTTGTCGATCTTGAGGTAAAGGCCGTGGTGCCACCCTCCGGCCTTCCTGAGAATTTCGAGGATGGTCTGCATTAGGCCACCTCCGCGAGTTCCGGCTTCTCTTCCGTGGCCTGTTCTGCCGCCTCGTTTTGCTCTGCGGCTGGCTCCAATGCGGCGAGGATGATGCTGGCGGTCTGTTGAATGACTTCCAAGCTCTCGGCGAGGAGTGAGGCATTGCCGTGATAAAGCTGGATGTAATCCGCCGACGCGGTTCCGGTAACAAGGCCAACCGCCTTCCCCACGACAAAAGCGACGGCCTCTGCTTCTGTTTCCCGTACTGTCTTGGTGGTTGCTGTGCGTCGTTCGGCCTTGTGAAGCATCTCGTGGGCTGCTTCGTGTACCAGCGTGGAGAACTCTTCGGCCTTGGACTGGCCGGGAAGGATGGCAATGCGTCCGCCATAGCTCATCCCCAAGGCGGGGGCAATCTTCTCGTTGTAAACAAGCTGAATGCCTTGGCTCTTGAGAAAGGCGGCGAGACGGTCGATGCTCTCGCCGGGGTCGCCTGAGATTTCGCGCATCTCGGGAAGGTCTACGCCGTTGGTCTGGGAGATATCGAAGACATAGGCATTGCGAAAGCCCAAAAGGGCGCGGGTGTTCTGCTTGGTGATGTCCTTCTCGGCTTCGCTGTCTTTCTTGCGGCTTCACGCCAACAATCGGGGCAAGGATGCGGATTCCTTTGGCTCCTGCATTGACGGAGCGGCCAAGGTTCTTCCACGTCCAAAACCCGGCAACGCGGGTTGCCGTGGGCATCTGCCGCGCAATCTCCAGCACATTCCCAAAGCTGTAGTTGTGAAAGCGGCTCATGGCGGTGAGGTAGTTGGTGAGGGCTTCGGAGTGTCCGGCCTCCAACTGCTCAATCAAGAGCTTGATGTTGGCGGCGATGAGTTCCTGTTTGGTGGTGGGCTTCTTGCTGTCGATGGCGGTGATGGTGGTCTTGGCGTGCTGCTCATGGTGGCTTCTCCTTGTCGGCTTTTGCTTTTGCACGTCCGCGTTGAAACGCGGCATGTACATGCCGAACGCCACCTGGCGAAGGCGGGGGTAGCAAGCGTCAAGGGGAGGGGTATCTCCCACCCTTGGAGAGGGAGCCGAAGGCGGAACGGAAAGGGCGGAGCGCAGCGGAGGTCTGCACAAGCGAAGCGCGGAAGACTGGGGAGACCCCTTGACGCGCGCGATCGGGGCAGAGCCCCTTAGCGAGGCCTGTCTTCCTTACTCGTGCGCGTCAGCGCACCTGATTTCAGGGTGGGCGTTGCGGGCGGGAACGGCCCGCAGAGATTCTCTCTAACTTTTCAAGCCATTTTTTCTCTTTAGGGGTGTCCAGAGGGGATATTTCTCTTTTTACAGATCGGAAAGCCACCGCTCTTTGCACATCCAGAGCTGTCGCTGACAAGCACCGGGAGCGCGGTGGGAAAAATTGACGCGGCAGTACAACTCAGGTTTTGAGTCCTCGGTGAATGACTTGGCAGATGATGCGCTCGTTAAGAACAGTTGCAGAGGTTTAGTGAAGATCTGTCCCGCTACGGACTGAGTACTTGGCCAATTTGGGTTTAGTCCGAGAGGCTTTCACTGCGCTCATCAGCCGACCAATCGCTTTTTAGGACGCAACATTAGAGCACTCAATGCGCTGGCGGCCGCCAGCGCAACCGATATCCAGATAACATCGCGATACCCCGACAAGAACGCCTCGTCAATCGCGTGCCGAATGAGCGCGTCGCTGTTTTGTGAGCCGGCGAGCTTAGGTCGATCGTGATCAACGCTTTGTCGCGCGTCGGCGGACAGATGCAAATGAGATAAGCTTCGGTCCAGGGCACGGTTGAACCCGGCAGACAAAATGAGCCCGAACACTGCCACTGCCATTAGCCCGGCAATTCGTGACACGGCATTGTTCACTCCGGAAGCAACGCCTGCTTCGTTCTGCGGAACAGACTCCATTACCGCCGTGGTGAGTGGAGCAACGCTGATTGCCATTCCGAAACCCAAGGCCATTACTGCAGGAAAGAAGGTAGTCCAGTAAGACCCGCCACTGCCAGACCTTAGAAAAAGCGCGAATCCCGATGCTGCCACTAGCGGCCCTATGGTGAGAGGCAGTTTCGCGCCGTATCGAGCAACAAGTCCGCCGGACCAACGGGAAAGCAAGAAGATGAGCAAAATCAGCGGAAGCAATGCCGCTCCGGCCTCGGTCGCAGAATAATGGTGAACCTGGATAAGGTCGAGTGGAAAGAAGAACAGGACGCCGCTGAGTGGCGCATAGAGAAGAAACGTGAGCAGGTTCGCGCCAGAGAATTCTCGTGATTTGAAGAGATGCAGAGAGACCATGGGCGCAGGCGATCTTGCTTCGACAGCCAGAAAGCCGGCAAGTGCGCCGAGTCCGACTATTGCCGAGATCCAAATGGCGACTCCGCCTGCTGAAGCTTCGATCAGAGCGTAGGTGAGTGCTCCCAGACCCAAGGTCGCCAGAACGGCACCCGGCCAGTCAAGAGTTCTGTCGGCCTCTTCATTTCGACTTTCCGGAACGCGCCACAATGCGAGCCAGACCACGATGAGCGCGATAGGAAGGTTGATAAAGAACACCCAGCGCCATGAGCCGTTCTGTACAAGCCATCCACCAAGTACCGGACCGATTGCGGCTGTGATCGCGGTGAAGCCCGACCAGGTCCCGATAGCTCTCCCCCGCTGTTCTCCTGAATACGAGGCGCTGATGATGGCCAGGCTTCCAGGCACGAGCAAGGCCGCTCCAGCCCCTTGCAGGGCCCGAGCAACGATGAGGGAAGTTATGGTAGGAGCGACGCCGCACCAGGCAGATCCAACCGCAAACAGCGTTACCCCGACAACGAAAATCTTACGTCTGCCATAAAGGTCGCCAAGCGAGCCGCCCAAGAGCAACAGAGAAGCAAGCAGGAGGGCATAAGACTCTACCACCCACTGAATGTCCCGCACGGACGCATGGAGGTCAGTCTGCAGTGCAGAAAGAGCTACGTTCACAACGGTTCCGTCAATGAAGGCCATGCTCGATGCGAGGATCGTGACGATTAAGACCCAAGGCCCCTTGCACGTCTGCAGCACACTTCGTGTAGCCGGACTCGACCACTGTTCACAAGGAGATTTAATCACCATCGACATCGACAAACACCTCAAGCTCTCCAATGGCGCTAACTTTCTCATGCCTGCGAACTTTTGACCGTATTTTCCGTCAACCCCTTAATTGTCGAGAAAACAGTTGCTCTCGCGATTTATGCGGCCACAGTCGGTAAACTTTCTGCCAGCTCTTGCTGAATAGCAAGGTACTGATGGACGAAAGCAATGGCCATACTTCCTTCCCCTACGCCACTGGACACGCGCTTGATCGAGTCATGGCGCACGTCGCCCGCACAAAATATTCCAGGCATGCTCGTTTCGAGCAGAAACGGTTCACGGGGTTCTTCCCAGTCGGGAAGGTCGCGGCCAGTAAGAACGAATCCCTTTCGTCGCGCTCAAGAGCCTCCGGAAGCCAATCAGTCCTCGCTATAGCCCCGATCATCACAAAAAGAGCGTCGGCACTACGTTCATGCGCAGGCGCGCCGCTTGTTGAAGTATGGATCGACTCTAGAGAGTTTTCTCCATCGACCGACACAACCTCCGTGCGGGCTTCAACCTTGATGTTGTGCCGTTGTTCCAACTGGGCTATCAAGTAGTGTGACATCGTCTGCGCAAGACCTTCTCCGCGCACGAGCACGGTGACGGATGCCGCGTAGCTTGAAAAATATACGGCTGCCTGGCCGGCGGAGTTGCCTCCTCCGACGATGAATATGTCTTTTCCGAGGACGGATTGCGCATCCATTCGAGAGGCGCCATACACCACACCCTTTCCCTGCAGCCGGTCAATTCCCGCGATCTCCAGTCTGCGCCAATCTACTCCAGTTGCCAGAATTGCTGTTTTCGTTTGCAATCGACTTCCGCCATCGAGTTCTACGCAGTATCCGTCAGAGATGGGGCCAATTGTCACAACCTTGCGGGTTATCACCATCTCCGCGCCAAAGCGAGCGGCCTGCTTCAAAGCTCGCGCACCCAAGTCCTCGCCGGAGATGCCGTTTGGAAAACCGAGGTAGTTCTCGATGCGTGAGGAGGTGCACGCCTGACCGCCGGCAGCTGTCTTCTCAACTAAGAGAACGCTCAATCCTTCCGATGCTCCATAGACTGCGGCAGCAAGGCCTGCGGGCCCACCTCCTATCACAACCACGTCATACTGTTTCTTCCTCGGATTTGTGTGAATGCCAAGCGCCTCCGCAACCTTGCGAGCCGTTAGCGGCCGGTTGACTATCACAGATCCGTCTACCAAAATGAACGGACCCGAAGGGTCAGAAATCACACACAGCGGCACGCGATCTGGATCGCGTTCGTTATCCACCCATTCATAAAGAATCCGGTTGAGAGACAAGAAAGTCCGAATGTTGCGGCATTCGGTGTCGTATTGCGAGCCCACTACCAACACCCGCAAGGGATTGTTGTCCTGAGCGAACTCGCGGATCGCGGTGATGCGCTGCGTCATGGTATGCACGATGGTGTTGGCGCACTCTGCCGAAGAGTCGAGAAGCTCTTTGAACTGCATTCGGTCCATGCGAAGAACGCGGGAAGGAGCGTGCGCACGTAGTGACGCGATGGTTGGAGAGTCGAGCAGAATTGGGGTCTCCCCGTAGAAGTCGCCAGGCTGATAGCGCCCCCTCACCTGACTCGCTCCTCCATATTCCTTCTCAACTTCGAGAATTCCTTCAAGCAGGACAAAGAACGAAGGAACCTCACCTTCGCGGATGAGCCACTCGCCCTTTTGAACGCGAAGGTCGGCCGCATTCTGTGCAATACGCTCGCGCTGCCCATCCGTCAGGCAGGCAAAGATCGGTACTTGTTTCAGTTCCTCGGGCTGAATCATTCTGACTCCTTCTGCTCATGAATACTTGCGGTTCGAGGACGAAGCTTCACAGCGAGACGCTTCTTTGAACTGCGACATCGGACAGACCATTGGGAAGAATGGTTTGCGCCGCACTGATGATGTTGAGTGCCTCGCGCAGGAGCTTGATTTTGCCGCCCTCTGTCACAAGCCTTCCGAAAAACAACTGGTGATACTGCCTTTGAGTCGATGGAGCTGAGCAATGGACCTCGTATTCGCTAACCACTTGATCCGGTGATTCCATAAAGAACTGCACGTTCATGAAAGCCACATCTGGAAAAAGCGCATTGATCTGTCTGAGGAAGCTCAGAATCTCCTCGTGACCCTTGAATTGCCCCGGCAGGCCTACTTCAACCAGATATGGAATTTCAATGGCGGCGTCCACAGCAAAGAGGGAGATTGCCTCTTCGGGGTTCCTTATCAGATCCATGTATGCAAGCAAGAGTTCTTTCGCGGTAGCCATTGGGTCCTTTCTAAGTGCTTGTTGTCGGTTGAATTGCGTTACCCGCATCGTCGTTCACGGCTGTCTGACGATCCCCTGGAGCCGACGGAAGATGCGAGTGACCGCCGCTTACGCGCCGGCTGCCAGTTTGACCGGGGCTATCAAGGGCGCGATGTGTTCCTCTGCTTGTTGAGACCCACTGTCCACTTTCCAAGTGGAACCGGATTGAATGAATGTGACATCCGTCACCCCGATGAACCCTAGAATCTCCCGCAGATAGGGCTTCAAGGTATCAAGCCCTTCTGCTAGGAGCGTCCGGTCCGTATTCGCCTGCGCTCGCTATGATGACGGTGGCCTTCTTGCCGCTGAGAAGTCCTGTATAGCTGCCATCGGCATTCATGGTGAATGTCAGTCCGCTGCGAACGATGTGATCCACGTAAGCCTTCAGCTTGGCTGGAATCCCGAAGTTGTACATTGGTGTAGCGATCAGGTATTCATCTGCCTTCTGGAGTTCTGCGATCAACTCATCGCTCGGCACGAGAAGAGCTTTCTGCTGCTCGGTTCGAGCTGACGATCTGGTGAGATTGGCAGTGATCCACGGGAACTCGAGAAACGGGAGGTCGGTAGTGTCGATATCGCGCTCGATGACCTGGCCATCGGCATGAGCTTCTTTCCATTGTTCGAGGAACAGAGAACTGAGCCTACGCGAGATAGACACGCTGCCGCGTGTGCTGACGTCGATTTTCAATAGTGTTGACATGGTTAGTGGGCCTCAGTTCTCACCTTTGTGAGCGGTTAGGAGTGGACTGTTGATCTGCTACACGACCGGAAGCAGACTTGGAATCACCTTCGGCTAAGACAGAGCGGATAGCAGTTCGTCCGTAGTCAATTCCGCATGGGCAAACAACTTGGCATTCACCCGTGCGGCGGTCATCCCCTCGGGATTGAAGGCAGCCGTTGCGTCTTTGATGAGGGTGACGTGATAGCCCAGTTCCATGCCGAAACGCGCTGTCGCCTCGACGCAGGAATTAGCTATGAAGCCAACCAAAACCAGCTTCTGCATTCCATGCTGTTTCAGCAGTTCGTCGAGATCGGTATTGGCGAAGCCATTTTGCGCCCAATGCTCGTGAACCACGACGTCACCTGGCTTCGGCCCAAACTCAGGATGCCATTCTCCGCCCCATGTATCGACAGCGAAGGTCATTCCTTTCTTGGTGTCCACCTGCACTGGATTGACATTGAGCCAGTTGTCGAAATCATCCGGCCTTGAACGGTGATGAGGCACGATGAACACTCGAATCCCGGCAGCGCGAACCGCGGGAATCAGTTTTCGCATGTTCTGGTAGAAGCCGACAGAATCGGCTGTAGGTTTGGTGGCCGCATACAGCTTGCCGCCTTCGCTCATGAAGTCGTTATACGGATCGACGATCAAGAGCGCGGTGTTCCTTTTTTCATAGATTGCTGTTGTCATAAGGCTCCTTTGAAGGAATACGTTGGCGCCTTCAAGTGTGAAGGCGGGATGAGATGAGGCTGAGCAAAGAACCGCCCAGCCGTATGGATGGCTAGCTCTTGACAGCCCTGGCCTTGGCCTCGAGAGCTTTCTTCTCGATACTTAAGGCGAACAGTGGTGTCTCCTGTGCGTTGTGAGCAGTGGTTGCGTTTCCTCTCGATGCTTTCGCCATTTCGAGCGGTACGCCTCTTTTGCCCAGGGCCTTGAGAAGTTCTGGAGTCGTGCTGCCGATGACATGGTTGGTCAACTCGCAGGTTTCTGCGTCGATGGCTCTTACGCTTAGTTCCCACAGAACGTTCGTGGTCGTCCACCCGCTGGGCGTCAACAGGTCGGACTTCGAAAGCACACGGCAATGGTGCTTTTCTCCGATATCTTCGACGTAGTGTTGCACCATGAGTTCTCCGCCGATCGTCTCCACGTTGATTGACATTCTTCGGCCATCGTCCGTCCTGCGTCGCCGCGGCAGCGATGTGGGCCGGAGAGCACCGTTGATATTCGGCATCGGGAAGGTTGAAGAGCCATGTCGGTATATCGACGAACTCGATAGGCGCGTTGATGGTGGCGGTGCAGCTTGATTCGGTGAGGATTTCATCGGTCATAAGTCGCTTATCCTGGAAGATTGGTGACACGTTGCATCACGGGCTGATGTCGGTTGGAGGTTAGAGCCAGCGCAGGAAACTCTGCCGGCTAGTGTGAAACTTTGTCGGCTTGGCTGGCCTTGAGGATCAAGGCACTCACTTCTTCAGGGTGCGCCACGACCACGGCATGGCAGGACGGGACTTCTACTGTTTCTGCGTTCAGCTTATGGGCCATACTCTTCGCCAATTCGACGGGAATCACGCGGTCCTTTGTAGTGACGAGAAACCAGGAAGGCTTTGTCTTCCAAGCTGCTTGACTGACCGGCGCTCCAAGAGCGTTTACGGACGTTGGGGATCTGCGTTGCAAACAGAATCTGCTTCTCGGCTGCCGGAAGTTCCTCCGCAAAGTCTTCGCTGATGCCCTTTTCAGTAAGCTTGAGAAATCCGGACGCGTCGGGCCTGAGTTCCGCGCCTACCGGGGACTGCGGAACACTCTTTAATACGTGTGACTGCGGATTCTCCGGCATCTGGCGCAAAGGCAGCGATGTAAACGAGTCCCCTGACCTTTGGATCGTTACCCGCTTCGGTGATGACAACTCCTCCGTAGGAGTGACCGACCAGAAGCACGGGACCATCCGCAAGAGCAATGGCTCGCTTCGTTGCGGCAACATCGTCCGCAAGCGAGGTGAGCGGAATCTGAACCGAGACTACATTCAGTCCCTTGCTCTCAAGTGCGGGAATCACCTTTGCCCAACTGGACCCGTCCACCCACGCGCCATGTACAAGCAACACATTCGTGACCGGCGTCTTAGACTCAACCTGAGCAACGGCAGTTGTTGAGAGAGTTAAGGCTTGAGACGCAACTGAGCGCCAGGAATGCTAAGGCGTAGATCTTTCTTAGTACATTCATCGACATTCTCCTCGGGAAACTTTGCAGGCTAACCAAAAACGCAGCCTGGCAGAAGTTGACTTACTGGTTTATCTCGTGTGCGACACGCTTACTGGAGCGGTCCGCTTACGATGCTTCGAGAGTTCTTGCGTAGTTAAGGAATAACGACTTGCTGGCTTTGTCCTCCTCTTCTCATTTCGTCGGCTTTTTCTGCTTTGTTGCGCTCTCTGTTGATCCAATCTCGAATGTAGGGAGAACAGTCGACTAGTTCGACGCCCGCGTTTTCGCAGTTTGCGAGAAATCGGACCACTTCCACGCCGACCAAACTCACATCGCCCAGGTTCAAGACGGCCTCCGGGACTTGCGTCATCAAGCAGTGCCTGCAATTCTTCCAGACATTCCTCTTTCATTCGGCCGGTCAGCCGGAGCGTCAGTTTGTTTCCGTCAAAGTGTGTTTCGATCTTTAGCGTCATCTGCTCCCTGTGTGGCGTTCGACGACTGCATAGATTGCAATAGGAGGGCCATTCAGTCCGGCTGAATTGAAAGCACTTAGAAGCGAATGCTACGCCGCTTTATCAGCGTTCGCTGAAACTTCAGCTTCGCTAAGGCTTGGCTGAATGGCTTTGCTATTTCGTGGATCTTCCGCTGACGCGTACGATAAGGAGCACGGTACGGGCGTGCGTAGTAGAAAAGATCTTGTGTCGAAGTGTTCCCGCCGGGAATCTAAATCTTCCCTGGAGAGTCTATGAATTCGTTGGAGCGTGGCTGTGAAACAGACCCTTCGCCCCCCAGCGACGGCGCTGGTGAACCCAATGCAGCTCCTAACAGGGCCTGCCCGAATAGAAGAGAGCAATTCTCTTGCTCGGCTTCAAACCCATGACGATTTAGAGAACGACTTCAGGGAACTCAAGCGGGCCCAATCACTCTTGTTGACGGAAAAGCTCGCGTTGGAAATGATCACCGACGGAGCCAGTGTCGCGGAGATTATGGAAAGCTTGTGTGCCCGTTTTGACGCCGAGTCCTCCGACTTCATCTCATCCATTTTGCTGATGGAACCGGACGGCAAGCAGCTTCGATTCGGAGCAGGTGCCCGAGTCCCCAAGGAGTGGGCGGAGTTCATCAATCCGGTCACAATCGGTCCCTGCGTGGGCTCTTGCGGCACCGCCGCATTTCTAAAAAAGCGGGTGATTGCTTCGGATATATCCACGGATCCCTTATGGGCTGACCTGCGGGATGTCGCTTTGCGTTGTGGTCTCCGTTCGGCATGGTCTCAGCCCATTCTTTCGAAAGATGATGAGGTTCTCGGCACCTTCTGTATCTACTCTTCTGAGCCACGAACTCCCACGCCTGAAGACATCCAGTTGATTGAAGGAGCCGTACACGTCGCGCTGATTGCGATTGAGAGGGGGCGAACTCAGGCCGCATTGGTCAATGCTTTAGAAGAAATCAAGAAGTCGCAAGAACAACTCCGCCGGGACGAACAGGAATTTCGCCTGATTACGGACGCCATCCCCCACATCATCGTCGTTATGCAACCAGAGGGCCGAATTATCTATGCGAATCGATGGGCGCTCGACTACTGCGGTCTGACCCTGGATGATGTTCGAGCTGAGACGTTCCGCGCACGCGCCTTTCATCCTGAAGACATCGAGAGAGTCAAGACAGGACGGGCAGAAGGACTTCGGAAAGGCGTTCCGTTTGAGAATGAGCAACGTTTTCTCCGCAAAGACGGCAAGTTCCGCTGGTTTTTGCATCGCTACAACCCGCTTCTGGACGAGCAGGGAAATGTCGTTCGCTGGTATACGACTGGTACAGACATCGAAGATCGCAAACAAGCCGAAGACAGAGTGCGAAATGAAAATGTGGCGTTGCGGGAAGAGATCGAACGATCTTCGATGTTTGAAGAAATTGTGGGCTCCTCCGATGCATTGAGTACGGTGCTGGGCCTGGTCTCGAAAGTTGCCCCCACGGATTCTACGGTCCTCATTCTGGGTGAGACCGGATACTGGCAAGGAACTGATTGCCCGCGCCATCCATAGAGCGTCCAAGCGTTCAAGCCGTGCTTTCATTCGCGTGAACTGCGCCGCGATGCCTCGTGATCTGATCGCATCGGAGTTGTTCGGTCACGAACGCGGTGCATTCACTGGAGCATTGCAGCGGCGATTAGGGCGATTTGAGTTGGCGGACGGAGGAACGATATTCCTGGACGAAGTCGGCGAGCTTCCAGCCGAAACTCAAGTTGCTTTGCTAAGGGTTCTACAAGAGCGGGAGTTCGAACGCATTGGAGGCAGTCAAACGGTTGCGGTCGATGTCCGAGTTCTGGCGGCTACGAACCGGAATATGAGCACAGCAGTGGCGGAGGGAATTTTCCGTCAGGATTTGTACTACAGACTCAACGTCTTTCCCATTCAAATACCGCCATTGCGCGACAGGCCGGACGACATTTCCTTGCTGGTCGAATACCTGATTGACCGATACGGAACAAAAGTGGGTAAGAAGTTCCGGAATATCAACAAGAAAACCCTCGAGTTGTTCCAGGCCTATGACTGGCCAGGGAATATTCGCGAACTGCAGAATGTGATTGAGCGGGCAGTGATCCTGTGCGACGGGGACACTTTCTGGGTAGAGGAAGCCTGGCTTTCGCGAGTAGCTCCGAAACCACTGTCGACATCCGTCCCACTCGTTGCAAATCTCGTGGAGCGCGAAAGAGAAATGCTCGAAGCTGCACTGCGGGAAGCCGAAGGAGTCATCGGAGGTCCCAGGGGCGCGGCCACCAAGCTTGGCATCCCGCGGCAGACCCTTGAGTCAAAAATAAGAAAACTGGGAATCAACCGGCACAGCTTCAAGACTGCATAGCGTTTCTCGCGCGTATCGGCGTCTGACATCTCCAGGTGTCCTGCTGAGGCACCGTTCTCTTCAAAGCCCTGTTGTGCTTGCCTGCCCCCCCCACACCCTCTCTTTTCAGGACTACCAAACCAGGTTCGCAAAGCGCCGAGGCTCGACGCCGAAGTTTCAGCGAACGCTGAAAAGACGGCCCGTCGCAAATAACTAAACACCCGTCAAATCAACGGTTCTGATTGGTCGCGTGATTGCACTGAATGACGGCAGAACTGCATTCACTCGTGCAACTCCGGAGACTCCGGTATGGAGTGAGCGGACAAAAGAGAGAGAGGGAGAGAAATGAAACTTGCAAACAAAGTCGCCGTCGTGACCGGGGCATCGAAAGGTATCGGAGCTGCCATTGCCGTGAGACTCGCAGCGGAAGGCGCTTCGGTCATAGTGAACTATCACACCAGCAAGGATGGCGCCGATAGGGTGGTTTCACAAATCGTCGCGGCGGGTGGCAGCGCAATGGCAATCGGCGCCGACGTATCGAACGAGCGAGAGATAGCTGAGCTATTCGCGAAGACGAAAGAGACATACGGCAAGGTGGACATTCTGGTGAACAACGCAGGAATTTATGCCTTCGGACCGCTCGAAGATGTCACCGCCGATAAATATCATCGCGAACATAACCTTAACGTCCTGGGGTTGCTCTTGACGACGAAGGCTGCGCTCCCTCTCTTCCCTGCCGAAGGCGGCAGCATCATCAATATCGGGTCAAGGGTAAATACGGTCGCACCTGCAAAATCGGTGATTTCTTCCGCCAGTAAGGCAGCCGTAGACGCGATTACGAAGGTGCTATCCAAAGAACTTGGACCGCGAAAGATCCGCGTCAACTCCCTCAACCCCGGTGTGATCACAACAGAAGGATTCATCTCAGGCGGTCTCGCCGACAGTCCCATGCAGAAGCATTATGTAGAACTGACTCCATTGGGACGCATGGGAGAACCTGATGACGTGGCCCTGCCGGCTGTATTCCTAGCTTCCGACGACTCCCGCTGGATCAGTGGAGAGTTGATTCTGGTTGCGGGAGGAGAATGAATCAGAGCCTGGATCCATCTGAGACCGAAAGACACGCTTCTGGTGAGGAAGAGATCGTGTCAGGACAAAGTGATCCGTGGAAACAGCTTTGTCCCCTCATACTTCAGGCCGCTTCGAAATATCCCGTAGATGGCGTGGAGCAACTTCCTCGCAACAGCAATGAGTGCTTGTAGACGGGCTTTGTTTCGAGCCAAGAGGCTTTCGAAAAAAGCTTTTGCGTGAGGATCGCAACGGGATGCGACCAGCGCAGGCATGTAAAGCGCTCTTCTCAGGTGACGATTTCCGGCACGGCTGATACGCGACGCCTTCCTCACCGAGCTTCCTGATATTTCGTGAGCAGGATCAAGGCCGCTATGGGCGACCCATTCTCTCACCGTAAGGTCTGACGGGAGAGTGGACAGTTCCGCGAGCAATTGCATCGCACTCACCTGTGCAATGCCTGGAATGCTGACCAACAGCTCATATCGCTTGCGAAGCAAGTCGTCCTGTCGGACGAGCGTCATCGCTTCGCGCCGAAGTCTGTGGATACGTAGCTCCAGAGACGCCACGGAGCGCTTCAAATCCTGAACAACGCATCCGGGTGTGGAAGTGGAGCCGTGTGCCGCGTGAAGACGGTTCTGATTCTGAGCGCTCTGCACAGAAAGGCTCTCGACGTGCCGAACAATCGAGCGCAATCGCATTGAACTGGCACTAGGGGCGATCCAAGCTGTGAACGGCATCCGATGAGTGTATTCAGCTAACACCTCGGCGTCTGCCGCATCGGTTTTTGACCGTCGAATGGTTTGAGCAAATCGATTAGCGACCTTGGGATTCAAGACTGCGACTTCGATCCCTTCCGCTGCATCAAGTGCAAACGCGAGATCCAGAGAGTAAATTCCCGTTGCTTCCAACGACACTCGAACCGGCAATTTGGCTTTCCGTAGCCAGACGATAAGAGCCCTGTGCCCATTCGGATTATTAGGGAAGCTCCTTTGCTCTACTGGCTGATCCATGCGCTGAATCGCCACGGTGAGACTTTTGGCACTGACATCAATGCCACAATACAGTCGTTTCCTGGAACTGGATGGATCGCTTGCTCATGAACGGCCTCCGGCGTTAAGATTTGGCCTCGGCTCCCGTCCCTGTCCGCAGTCACGGACTCGCTCTTGTCGCCGACCTTGAACATGCAGGCTTTATGCCTCCGATTCTCCACGGCGTAATAAGAGAGGGACGGTGGCCGTTCTCTGCGACAGGCTCAGGATCGCTCCGGCCTCAGGTGGGTACGGCCTTTCCGCCGAAGCGCAACTTCATCGTTACGCCTCGATTCGCAACATACAAGGTGGGTGGCGGAGGACGCAGAGCGGCTGAAGATAGGGAGGGACTTCCCTCCCTTTGTGAAGCTGATTGTGGATGTGATCTTTTTAAGCTTCTTGCCCTGGCCCGCATTCGAATGACGTGCTGTCTTTCTAGGTTGTCCAAGTTAGTGTGTTGACGGTGTTTAGAACTATCATGGTTTAGCAGAGCTTCAATGGAGTACGTACGCCTGTGCCAAGCGAGCTGTTCTCGAAATGGTTGGAACCCGGTTCGTCGTCTGGCACCGCAATCGACTATTTTGTCGAGAAGAAAGGCAGCCAGCAAGTTGGCCTTGGCCTGCTGAAGCCGCTCATTGCCGACCATTTCGTTGGCGAATCGACCATCATGCAGCTCGGCGGATATAAGAAGTCCGCCGCAGTGCTCAAGAACAGTCTTCCCACCAACAAGCGAACCCAGTCGGGAGACATGGGCGAGTTGCTTGCCACCGAATACGTCAACTCCCAGACGGAGTACACGGTTCCCATCAAAAAACTGCGTTGGAAGAGTGATCGGCAGATGCCGATGCACGGAAACGATGTCCTGGGCATCAACTATGCGACCAATCCGCGCAGAATTCTGAAGTGTGAGTGCAAGAGCCGAACCAGTTCGGCGACAATGCCGTCACCGAAGCCAGTGACGGCCTCGATAGGTTCAACGGACGACCGAACCCTTCAACAGTGGCCTTCATCACCAAACGCCTGTTCGAAGAAAACAAGGATGACGAGGCCAAAATGTGGAGCGAGCTTCAAACCAAGGACTCTGTGCCTGCCAAGAACCTGACCCAGATGGTGTTCGCAGTCGGCGGCAACGATCCAACCCCTTCGCTTGCTAAATGTCCAAAAGCGAAGGTCAGAGGAATTCAGCGCAACACGCCGCCATCCGGCTGTCGGCATATCCGGACTTCATGAAGGCGGCCTACACAGTCGATGGCAAATAATCCCGCAGCAATTGTCGAACGACTGAATGAGCTGATCGCGCCGGCAGCTCGCGGTACGACTCCTGGCGCGTGGGTTGGCGCGTGGGCTGCTATGGCGCGATGGAGTTTGCCACTCGGAGCACCCGATTTCACGCCGTCGCTCACCCACGATTTGCTGGACTTCGGCTATGGTGTCCTTGCGCTTGCGTTGGAGTTACGGGATGCCAACAGGACACGCGAGCCCGGCACGAACTTCGCGACATCGGATGCCTTCCGCGTTGCTGCCGAGGCCATAGAGTCTGCTGTGCGGAGAGAGCACAGCTGAGACCGGGACCGGGGTCGCCATCTGGTAGTGAGCGCCACAGCGTTCCATTTGGCTGGATATGCGGCCCGCTCGTACTCCATGCTGCCCATCCCGGCACTGGAAGCGAAACTTTCCACGCAGGAACGTTGCCTCGCCTTCATTCTTGCGGAAAGACATGGCCGTCCTGCGGGAACAGGTTATCGACTGGTTCTCCGATGCGGCGATCCGAAGCGACGAGGTCAAATTGCGGCACGCCTGTCGGACCCGGAGGATCCATTCGATGCCGGTGACGCGATGGTACTGGCCGCGACCAACGCCTACATTCACGCGGTCGGGAGGGCCGACTCGGGATTGCTCTACGGCAACCACGAGCTGTTTCAGAACGCGCTTGGGCTGCTACTAGAAGCTCATTGCTGCGGCTGCGGACAGCGGCCAGCTAGCAACCTGGTGGGTGGCCACTCTCACGCTGCATCTGCTCGAAGACCTCTGGGATTCCAGCCTGCATCAACGTTTGCCACAAGCAGGACCTCTGGCTGGGCAGGAACGCTGGAAGGAACTTCGTTCCCGCTTCATCGCTCAAATGGGCGTGCGGCGTCCGCCACAGATGGAGTTGTGGCCGTCGCAAATTGATGCCGCCCAGCGGGCGATCGATCTGAACGACGATTTAGTGATTGCGCTGCCGACGAGCGCAGGCAAGACACGCATAGCGGAGCTATGCATCCTGTGCACGCTAGCAAGCCAAAAGCGCGTCGTGTATGTGACGCCTTTGCGTGCTCTTTCCGCGCAGGTCGAACGGGTACTGGCCCGCACCTTTATCCCGCTCGGGTTTAGCGTCACCTCTTTGTACGGTGCGGCGGGAGCCACAATCGCCGATACAGAAAGCTCTCGCCAGTGCGAAAATCGTCGTCGCGACGCCGGAGAAGCTCGACTTCGCGATGCGTCAGGATCCGGCAGTTCTCAACGATATGGGTCTGATCGTCTTTGACGAGGGCCACATGATTGGGCTCGGGAGCCGCGAGCTGCGATATGAAGCCCTGGTGCAAAAGCTGCTTCGCCGAACTGACGCTCACCAGACGACGTATCGTGTGCCTGTCTGCCATGTTCAACGCGGAGGACCCCTATTTCGAAGACTTCACGCAATGGTTGCGAAGCGATGAGCCCGGGCACGCCGGTCCAGGTCTCCTGGCGTCCCACCCGCCAGCGTCTCGCCACGCTGGACTGGGCGGCCTCCTCAGAGTCGGCACAACTGAACTTCGGGAAGAAGAGGCCTTCGTTCCTAATTTCGTGAAGTCCGTGCTGCAAAGGGCGTCGCCGAAAACCGTTTCCCAGCGACGAGGCCGAATTTCATGTGGCGACGGTGGATGCCTTCGCGGGAGACGGTCACTCCGTTCTCGTGTATTGCCCGGTTCGTAAGCAGACGGAGAGTTTGGCGAAGGCCTTCTTCAAGGCGTCGAAACAGGACTACCTGGAGCATGTTCGCCCCTGGCCCCGTCGGACTTTGAATTTGCCGCGGCGATCGGTCGTGAATGGCTTGGCGAGTCTCACTGCGCGTACAGTGCGCTTGAAGCCGGGATCGGTATTCATCACGGAGCGCTACCCCGGCCATTCCTCAGCGCCATCGAGCACCTGCTGCATCAGCGGAAGCTCAGTGTCGTGATCGCCTCGCCAACGCTGGCTCAGGGACTGGACCTATCCTGTAGCGTGCTGGTCTTTCGCTCTCTGCAGCCGATACGAGCAAGGACAATGGAAGTGCATTCCTGCGGCGGAGTTTTCCAATGTACTTGGTCGCGTAGGACGAGCCTTCGTGGACCTCGACGGGATCGCGGTTATGCCGACCTTCGATGGGAATAAGAGAGCACGTGACCATAAAGATTATTCCGGCCTTATCGAGGCATCGACAGGACAACATCTGGTGAGTGGTCTGGCGCGCCTCGTGTATAGCCTGGTGCATCGCGTTTCGTTCATGCTCGGAGTTCAGCCTGAACGTTTCTCGGAGTACGTGCTGAACAACCCCGACACTTTGGGATGATTCGCGGCTCAGGGATGAGCAAGAAGAGAACGAGGAAGATGAAGCAGATGCGACCACACGGCGACTGTCAGCCGATCTCGCGGACCTGGACGTTGCGATCCTTTCGACCATCGACCAACTCGGCGCGGATGTCAGTCAGGTTGCAACTCTCCTCGATGAAACCCTCAAAGGCTCTTTATGGAAGAGAACGCTGAATCGCGAAAATGCACCTTGGCAAACCATTGAACGCGACGTTTTGATTTCGCGGGCGACGTGGCTTTGGAATCGGACCACGCCCCAGCAGCGTGCCGCGTTCTATGCTTCCGGACTGGGTACAGAACCTGGCGCATTTCTCGACAGCCATCGCGAGGAATTGATCGACAGCCTTGCCCAGTTACACGCAGGATTCCTGGCCGGCGATGCGGCCGCCGCCGGAGCGGCAGCCGTTCGCTTTGCCAAGATCGTTCTAGGCCATCCGTTCTTTGGCGTTAGGACTCTGCCGGAGGAGTGGGAAGCTGCGTTACAGCAATGGATCGCTGGAGTTCCATCGGCGGAGATTCTGGAAGGCCGAACGGGACACGACTTCAATCGAATGCAGATACTCCTACAAGACGCCATCGCCTTCAAATTGGTGTGGGCGGCGGAGGCTGTCCGTGTGCAGGCTGTTGCATTGGCGCACCCACGATTCAACGAACTCGGTGAGGGGCCTGCACTCGCGTTCACCTATGGCGCGAGTAACCAACCTGCGGCTCTCCTCTGTCAGTTGGGTCTCGCCTCCCGAACCGCAGCGATGTGGGCTGTGGAGAAGACCAACGCGACATTCAAGGACAGTTTCGGTGCGAGGGTCTGGCTGGGGCGGCATGAGCAATTGCTCGCGCAAAGAGATTTCTGGAATACAGCCGATCAGCATCTACTATGGATGCGATTCGCGACGCGTGAGGATATCGATTCTCCCCGAAAGTGGAAAATCCTGCAGTTGGCTCTTGACGTTCGGTGGGACGGAGTACCACTCCCGCCGAGAGCCATCGCAAGAGTTATTCCGAAGTCTGATGGCACGGGACAGGTGTGCCACGCTGATTTGCGCCCGATGGGCAGAATTGCAATGCCGTTCGACGCTACGGCTTGGCACACGGAGGCCGCGATGGGCGACGACGGGAAGCTGGCACTCACGCTCTACGGCCCGGAACATTATGCGGTGAATTGATTCGCCGTTCGCAGGCGGCCTATTCGGAACTGGAGGAGAGTGTGAACCCCGATTATCTTCGCCACTGTGTGTATTACGACGGCGCTTTCGATGGCCGGTTCCATCCGCTGCCCGGTCTCGGCCTTGCGGCCGCACTCGATCTTTCGACACTTGAACCGGAAGACTGGCAACGGTCGGTGAGAAAAGTTGAGCAGTGCATCCGCAAGATGCTGATGATGTGGACGGCAGGAGACAAAGTGGTCGAAGCGGAACGCGAATTCTACCGAACCACGATTCAAGAAGCACCAGCACTGGTGGGAGCTCACGCTGTTGAAGTTCAGTATCACTGCGAGGCCATGATCTTCTTTGCACGGTCGGCCTTGGACCTCATAGCGTACGTCTTTGCAAAGCTGCTGCCGCCTCCGCTCAATCTAAAGCGCACCGATAGCTTCAACGATCTGTTGAAAGCGATTGTGGCGAGCAACCAGCATCATGCCCTCGCAGAACTGGTGGAAGGTTGGAGGACTGCCGAATTCGGATGGCTCTCATTGGTTGCCGACGTGGAGAGAGGCAGGTCGCTCCGCGATCAAATCGCTCACCAGATCGGCTTTCCCCTGCGCTACCAAGAGATTTCGTTAACAACTGAGAAGCGGTCGGCGGTAGTCGCCATCGGTGGAAGTGCACCCATTCCGCTCGATGATTTGATCGAGAGGTTACGCGCGGGCGTGGTTGGGGCATTTTTGGCCCTGGAGAATGTTTGCGAAACCTATCAGCGAAACGCGGCCACGTACTCAGGCGAGGACGAGCCATTCGAAGAAGGGACGTCCTAGCAGATGGGCTCGCCCCACGACGGACAGGAAGGTCGAATATGCCAAAGCCGAAACGTGTGCGATACAAACGCTCTCTCATCTGCCACCTCGACCTGCTCGGGTTTCGAGAGCTGATTCGCACCAAGAAGCCGGGCGAAATCTCCAAGGTGTTGAGACTGTTCAGCGACACGGTCAAGCCTCTGAGTCGCGGCATGGAAGTGAAGGCTCTCGGCACCAAACAGTTTGTCGCCTTCTCCGATCTCCACATCACTGTGATCCCCACCGAGCTGGGCGACGACTCGACACGAGGTCTCATCTTCCTGCAGATCATCCGCCTGGTTCACGCGCAATGGAAGTTGTTCTTCGATCACGGCATCCTCGTCCGCGGCGGGATCGTGGTGGGAGATGCCATCCGCAGTTATGGCAGATTCTTCGGCCAAGGGGTCATCGATGCCTTCGATGTTGAGTCGAAAGAAGCTTTGTATCCGCGCATCGTGGTGCACACCAGCGTCTTCGAGGAGTTGAAGCGCAATCCCCAAATCTGGATGCACGAGGGCGATGGAAAGGACGAGCTGAAAGCCGTCAAGAATCTGCTGCACCACGATGAGGAGAACGGCCTTTACTACATCGACTACCTACGGGTCATGGAGAGCGAACTAGACAACCCGGAATATTATCCGGAGTGCCTCGAATTATTTCGCGAAAGGGTAGGAGAGATGATTTCCGAAACGTCCCACGCCGGGGCTCTCAGCAAGTTGGAGTGGATGCTGCGCTATCATCGGCGGATTGTCCATGCAGCCCAACGGCGCTAATCGCGGCCCGATGCAGAACCTGCATTTCTGAAGCATTCCCTCTGCCTATTTGCGGCGCAGGGAGATAACCACCTGGGCGAGAGACAGAAGCAGGCCAATTACAGTCAACGTCAACATGAAACCCTCCTGAGCGAATCTGTGTCGCCCAACCAACTTCACACTCCTCATGTTCTTCTTCCCAGAAAATTGGAAGTTGTGAAACTGGTTGCAATCAGTGTTTTTTACGCGCATCATCTTTTTATGCAGATTCTGGACGGGAAAAATCACGCCGGAGGCCGCTACGAGCGATTTTTCCGGGACATGATCCTTGATCTGCTCAATGGCGACGAGCCACGATGGGGCGTCCTGGCCTGGCCGCGAATTCCGGAGCTAAATTTGCCCAGTGAACCCGAATGTGAAGCCGCCAGCGTCGCCTTCTTCATCCGGTTGCGCGCTTTTGTGGATGGTTTCCTACAGACCGGAATGGACGACACCGGGATCGAGACACCATCGAGCCGCAGAGTCCGCGCTTCGGTGGACGAAGTTCCCATCATGACCGTATCGGCAGACGAAGCCCCGGTGGTGATCTTCGACGAGATTCAAGCGTCGTGGCTGCGAAACCAGCCACGGCCATTGTTGAACGGTGACGGTACGATGGCGATTGGCGTGAACCAGCCGCGCTGGGAGAACCAAGACCCGAATCTGTTTGCGCGCGACACGGCAACCTACTACTTCCAAGAACTGCTCTCTTCTCCGCTTTGGACCCGCATCAGCAAGTGTGCCAATCCGACTTGCAAGCGATACTTCCTACGCAAACGTCAACGAAAGACGGCCATCAAGAGGGGCAGCTATTGCGGCAACTGCAAACTGATCGGGGGAGCAGAGCGGACTCGGTTGAGCCGAGAGCGATTGAAGCAAGGGATGCTTCGGGTGGCAGCGGAAGCCTGGCGTGAGTGGGGTACCCGCGCACGTCGGGCCGACCGTGCGGTTTGGGTCGCGAATCACGTCAACAAAACCTTTGGGACGGCACGCTTCATCCGCCCGAAGTGGGTCAATCAAAATCACAAAGCGATTAAGGCGTTCTTTGACCAAGAACAAACGGACACGTCCGGGCGCGCCCCGATGGGTCAATCCCACATTTTGAGGTCGTGCTTGCCTCAAAGGGGCTGAATGGCGATGCTTCCCGTTTATAGATTCTTGCCTCTCGTATCGAAATAGTTCGCCACCCCCCGACCCTAAAGTTGAAGTCGGTCATCTTCTCGCACGTCGCCGGCGATGTCGTCACGACCAAGCCTAATCGAGACCTGGATCGACCAGGGACAGCGACGAGCTGGTTTCTCTTCAAATCCTCCCGCCGCAGGTAAGTGGAATTGGACCGCGATTTGCACTGAATCATTGGAGTTAGGTCAAATTTCCTGCGCTAATCCGAGATAATGGACGGATGGCGAACAGAAGGCGACAGCAGAGCAACTTTCGACCTAAGACATTGTCGTCCACGGGACAGACTGGTCAGCAGGGAGTCAATTTCATCGAAGGGGTTCTCCTGAAGATGGGCTCCCGCTGGACGGCCAGCGGACCGAACGAGGTGGGTATCGATGGTTACATCGAGCTTTTCGACCCGGCAAAGCGAGTTCCCCTCGGTCTGAATCTGGCCGTTCAAAGCAAAGTCGTCTCGTCAATCCGTGATGCCGTCGAGGAATTTCGCTATAACTGCGATCCGAGCGATCTACAGTATTGGCTCAAAACCAATCTCCCCGGTGATCCTGATCGTTTCCGATCCGGAGACACAGCAGGGCTACTGGGTATCCATTCAGGAGGTATTCAAAGACTGGAAGCCGGGCGACAGCACCTCGATTCTTTATCGCAAGGATCAACACCGCTTCAACACGGAATCTCTGTCCGAGTTGGTGCGCGTCGGTGCACCGAAGGGAGGGCTGTACCTTCCGCCGCGGCCCACAACGGAACGTCTTTGGAGCAACCTACTGGCGATTGAGGGACTGCCTGGGGTCGTCTATGCGGCAGCGACGCAGCATCGCGACGCCGCGGAGATTTGGGCGATTCTAAATCGGAAAAAGATTCGCCCTGCTTCCGGATGGATTCTCTGGGAGAAAAAGATCGTCAGTTTCGAAGATCTGTCGAGTCAGGAATGGGACACAATCTGCGAGCCTGGAACGGTTGAAGGGTTCGACACCGCGGAGTGGTCGGAGTCGGACGATCCTGAAAGGACTCGACTCTTCGTGCAGCTGCTGAACAAGACACTTCGCGCACAAGTCGATTCCCGTCTGCGATTTTGGCCGAAAGATGATTGCTTCGCTATGGTCGGAGAGAAGCGGAAGCAGTCTTACAAGTCGCTCAAGCGGACGAGTGGCCTAAGTGTCGTCTCACAATTCAGCAGCAAGGCCAAAGATGGACGGGTATTTCACTATCGTCGGCACCTTGCCTTTCGCGGGCAATTTCGCTTTCTGGATGGAGCTTGGTTTCTCGAAATCACTCCAACCTACCGGTTCACCAGCGACGGTTTGAAACGGGACCTGTTCCATGAGTCGCGCTTAAAGAAGATCAAAGAGATCGAAGGAAACCGCGCAGTCCTGAGCTGTGTGCTCTTTTGGGCAAACCACCTTCAGCCCGAGGACAGTCTCTTCGCCGGCCCGCAGCCTCCCATCGTTTTCGGAGAGTTGAAGACTATCAACGTGACCGTTGGAGTCGATGACAAGTCCTGGCAGCAAAATGATCCAGACACGGCGGCACTCGATCAACAGAGCACCGTGCAAGGACTGCTACCGATGGAAATTCCCACTGGAGATATCAAATGAAGTTCGAATTCTTCGATGAACCAGAACTGGAATTCGGCAATGGTGGCACACACGTGGACATCCGTTACGGCTTGATGGCGCATGGGCCATTGGATCTTGGTGAGCCGACCGCACCTCAGCAGATACGCGTAGGACTGGTAGGAACGACGGAGAGCGTGGACGCCGTGCGGGCGTGGTTCGAAAAATGCGAAACAGGGATCGACGCTAAGAAGAGCCGCCTCGGGAATCTATTTCCACAATTCCCAGGTTTTCGCGAGGACACAGCGTTCCGTTCGCAGCTCGTGTTTCACGACCGCTGGACATCGACAATTCGGCAACGGGAAATTGATCCTCTGCTCCTAACTCCGGGTAGCGCTACTCTCGTGCAGGACTTCGTCAAGCTCTTCATCGACCACGTGAAGGCGGTGCGTGAAAGCGGCGGGCCGATGGTCATTGTGTGCGCGCCTCCCAAAGATGTCCTCGATGCGGTTGATGCACGGGTATCTCGCAAGACAGACACGCAGGAGCAGGACCTCGATGAGAGTGTTGAAGAGACAGAAGCAGACGTCCCGAGCCCGGCGTTCCATGACCTATTGAAGGCCGAAGTGATGCGCGTCGGCACTCCGATTCAAATGATCCGCCCTTCCACTTATGGTGGGCAGGCTAAGCGCAATCCGAAATCAAGGGCTAGCTCGTTGCCCTTGCAGGATGAGGCCACACGAGCCTGGAACATCCATGCCGCGCTTTACTACAAGGCGGGTGGAGCGCCGTGGCGTCTACTGCGCAACCCGAGTGAACTCACGACATGCTTCGTCGGCATCAGCTTTTATCGCAGCCTCGACGGCGACCGGATCATGACGTCCGTCGCGCAGGTCTTC
This sequence comes from uncultured Acidobacteriaceae bacterium, assembly GCA_963791735.1. GTDB lineage: Bacteria > Acidobacteriota > Terriglobia > Terriglobales > Acidobacteriaceae > Edaphobacter. The sequence goes on from CAWBTR010000002.1 coordinate 654,870, forward strand.
AATGAGCGGGGCGAAGGCGTGATCGTCAAAGGAGCGCAGGCGGAACTTGATAACAACGACCGGCAGCCACACCTCAAGAAGGATGATGCCAAGGCGTTGCTGAAGAATGCGATCGCTGTATACCGCAAGGAGCATCACACTAGTCCGGCCCGCCTGGTGGTGCACAAAACATCGCGGCTGACGGCGGGTGAGATGGAGGGCTTTCGCAGCGCCGCGGACGAGCACGACATTGAATCGGTCGAAATGATTAGCGTGAAGCGGTCGTTCACGAGGCTCTATCGCGAAGGGACGTATCCGCCGCTGCGAGGGAGTTTTCTCAAGCTGCAAGAGCACACAGGACTCCTATACCTCCGGGGTAGTGTCCAGTTCTTTGAGACCTATCCCGGAATGTATGTTCCAAGGCCACTCGAACTTTCCGTGACGAAGGCGGAGACAACCGTTGAGCAAATTGCGCGCGAGATGTTGTCACTCTCGAAGCTGAATTGGAACAACACACAGTTCGATGGAGGGGAGCCCATCACTCTACGCGCAGCGCGCCGAGTAGGAGACATCCTTAAGTGCATTCCGGAGAACGGCATTGTGCAGCCCAGCTTCCGTTTCTTTATCTGATATGACTATTCGTCTTTCGGATGCGGAACTAGGCGCGAGGCTCGATGCCCGCAGAGCGGAAGGCCTCCTTGTGCATCTGCAACCAGCGGAGGGCGCTGCATACAACCAATGTCACGAAAATGCGGAAGCCTATGTGGACAAGCACGAGGGCTTCCGAGTCGTGAGGGGCTGGCTCATTGAAGACTTTGACAGCTTCACGTACTTCAACGCGCATAGCGTGGTGCGGGACTCGTCCGGTGAACTCTTCGACCCGACTCCCATGAGGCAACATTGCCTCTTCCTTCTCCATGATGGCGATGAGGAGGACTTTGCCGTGCAACGCCATAATCGTCCGCGCATCCAGTATCCGGTCGTTGAACTGGACTGGTATGACTTGGGCGCTCCGGTCGAGGATGATCCGGTTTATTGAGATTGCAATGAAGAGACGCGATCAGGCTGCGATTTGATGCACGTAGTACGGCAGATCTTTATCCGAGAGAATGTGCTCAAGTCGCTCTCGGCTCAGGGCCGCGGGCGACAGCCACTCGGAAAGATACTGTTCCTGAATGGTGATGATGGTCCGTTGATGTCCGGTCGCTGAGACCTCGGGCGTCGGTTCGTCCGTGATGGCCGCAAAGGAATCGAGGCTGGGTTCCCCTGGCTTTGTCCAGTGGTCCCAGAGACAAGCAACCAGCATGTCACGCGCGGGCTTCGGATCGAACTCCAAGACGAGATTCTTCTCCTGCTCGTCGGGCGCAAGTTCACGATGCTGATACAGGTGTTCGGGCACATTCTCGTAGAAGCCGCTGATGACGATGACGGCGTGCCTGCGCCCGTACACCGCCCGCCAGTAATCATCGAGGCTGTCGCGACGTGCGTTGTAGATGCCGGGGAATCGCTTCTCGACGTCGGGAGGCTTGCCGGACAGCCGGCAGGTGTAGCGCATCGGCTTGATGACCTTGTGGTTATCTTCGTAAATCAACACCGGCGCATAGCTGAGCGGAAAGATGCGCGCGTCTTCGTTGTTGGGTTCTGTTCGGCGTAGATCGGCAAGACGGTCAAGGAACTCTTGCGCCTTTTTGGTGCCGATGCGGATGTCTTCCCGAGCCTTCTTGGTCTCGCGCTTGGTGAGCGATTCTTCCGCCTCGGCGACGCGACGCTTCTGCGCAAAGACGCTGTTTTCCCAGTCGCTTCGTTTGGCCTGAAGGTACTGCGTGATATACGCGGCGGTACGGCGTTCGATGTCCGTCTCCGGGTTCTGGAAGTTGCGTTGGAGGTCGCGGGACATCTTGATATCTTCGCCCTCGGCGCGGCGGCGGTATAGCTCCTCAAAAGCCTCCCAATCGACCTCAGCCTCGTACCTGCGGGAGAGGTGTTTGAGATTCTGCCGTACTCGGGCGGAGTAACACATAGCGCATCATTATAGAGGTCGAGACCTATATCCACATATTTTTGTCCCGTAACTCTTTTCACATCAGTTGGATATAGGCATCAGCACAATTCCCGGTGCAAGTCGCCCTTGACCACCCTCCTACCCGATAGGCGAATATAAGGCGAAGAGGATTATGCCCTCCAGCGCCACAATTCGGGTTCAGGTCGAATCCACTCTCGCGCACAAGTTCCCGTCCGCGCTGACGCCCCCCGCGCGGATAGTGCGCCCGATGGTGTCCTCGGGGATCGGCGCTCTGGACGATCTCGTTCAGGGAGGATTTCCGGTCGGAGCAATGACGGAACTGGTCGGTGAGTCGTGTTCTGGGCGCATGTCGATGGCGTTGTCGTTCCTGTCGCAGGTAACGGCAGGCGGAGAAGGTGTGTGCCTGGATCGACGCTTCGAACACCTTCAATCCGGCAGCAGCAGCGGCGGTTGGCGTTGACCTCCGGCGTCTGCTTTGGGTGCGCTGCGGCGTGAGCGAGATCGTCTCCGAGCAGGAGACGCGCAAGTTTGTCCTGCCCTCGGAATGCTTCACGCCGAAACCCGTGATGAAGGGACTGCATGGTGGTGGTCACGGGACGCACCCGCGTAACGAGGTGAAAGGTCTTTCTGCAGCCGTAGACCGGTTCCTCAGTGATGAGACGTTGAAGGCTCGCTGCGCGGAACCGATCTCGAAACCTCGACCGACGCCGCAGACCTTTGAGCCAAGTCTGAAACCGGCTTCAGCTCCCTTCCGTGCGCTGAAACGGGCGCGTGTGTATGACGCAGTAGAGCAAGCCATGAAGACTGCAGACTTGCTCATCCAGACGGGTGGCTTCAGCGCGATCGTTCTCGACTTTGGAGAAATTGCAAGCGAGGTCGTCTCCCGCATCGACCTTTCGGCGTGGCATCGCTATCGCGTGGCGGCGGAGCAGACGCAAGCGAGTATCGTCCTGCTTTCGCAATACGCCTGTGCGAAGAGCAGCTCGGAGCTACAACTGCGCTTGTCGGCATGGGAGGACACCCAGGAAGAGCGAACCGGTTTTCACGGGACTGAGTGCTCACGTCGAGGTGTTGCGTCAGCGCTTCGCGCAAATACCTAGCAATGTCGTCCCGATGCGAAAGCCTCCGCAGAGTGTGCGCGAGGCGCGTTGGACGCACCGTGCAAGTTGGGTGGGGCCACGATGAGCCGTGCGACCTGAACTCTATGCCTGCATCTACGTCCGGGAGCTTCCGGCGCAAGCGCTGTTGCGTTTGCGTCCGGAACTGCACGACAAGCCCTGCGTCGTGCTGGAGGGCGAGCCGCCAACGGAGACAGTGTGTGCGTTGAATACGCGAGCCCGCCTTCTCGGACTTCGTCGTGGCATGACGAAGGTCGAAGTCGAGACCTTTGAGAACGTTATGGTGCTGCAACGGTCGCTAAAGACGGAAGCGGCAGTCCGCGTGATTCTCCTGGAATGCGCGGGTGCGTTCTCTCCACGTATCGAAGATCGCAGTGTCGATGGTCTCTTCGTGTGTGTGGTGGACGTAGCCGGAACGGAAGGATTGTTCGGGCCTCCGTTGATGCTGGCGAAGCAGATGCGGCAGCGCGTTCGCTCTGTCGGCATTGTGGCCTCGGTCACGATCAGCGCGAACGCTCCATACGGCGGTGTGTCTGGCCAGAGGACTGAGCGGCGGTGTGCCACTGCGTGTCGTGCCTCGCGGAGAAGAGGCCAAGGCACTTGGGCCATTGCCAGTCACGGTTCTCGACATCACGGAAGCTCAAGCAGAGACATTTCTCACCTGGGGCATCCGGTCGGTGGCAGCGATTGCGGCATTGCCCGAGAAGTCTCTCATCGCGCGATTGGGGCAGGACGCAAAGCGGCTGCTGCAACTCGCGCACGGCAAGCATCCGCATCTGCTGCAGCCCATCGAAGTTCCGTTTGTTCTGGAAGAGCAAGCGGAGCTGGACTCGCCGCTCGACGATCTGGAGTCTCTTCTGTTCGGTCTCTCGACGATGCTGGAGCAACTCATCGTGCGGGCACGCTCGCGTGTTCTCGCGCTGGCATCGGTCACGATCACGCTTCGGCTCGATGGCGGCGGTTCCACGAACGCACCGTGAATCCGCGTGTGCCGACGAACGAAAAGAAGCTGTGGCTCAAGTTGCTGCAACTCGATCTCGAAGGTCATCCGCCCAACGCTTCGATTCTGGGCGTTCATCTTCATGCGGAGCCAGGCGTGACCAGCAAAGTGCAACTTGGTCTGTTTTCGCCGCAGCTTCCCGAGCCGGGAAGGCTGGATGTGACGCTGGCGAAGATCACAGCGATCGTGGGCGAAGGCAACGTCGGAATGGCCGTGCTCGATGACACCCGAAGGGCAGGCGATTTCCATATCGAGCCGTTCTCGATCACGACCGCCGAGCCGCCTTCTGTCGCTACATCCTCACTCATTTGTGTCTACGTCTGCTTCGTCCGGCGGAGCGAACGAGAGTCGAGATACACCGAGGCCAGCCGCGCGAGATTTACTTTCGTTCACGCTGCTACATCGTGGAAAAGGTCTATGGGCCGTGGCTCAAGGGTGGCGACTGGTGGAACGAATCGATTTGGGGCAACGAGCAATGGGACGTAGTCGGAAGGACGGAGGATAGTGCGCTCTTGGTCTGCCGCTTATCTCATGACTTCATCTTGAAAGACTGGCGTGTGGCGGGGCTCTATGACTGACCGCTATATCGAACTCCACGCCAACAGTGCTTTCTCGTTTCTGGAGGGCGGCTCTCAACCGGAAAAACTCGCAGAGCGGGCTTTCGAGCTTGGAATGCCTGCCATCGCGATGATGGATCGCAACGGCTTCTATGGCTCGGCTCGTTTCCACAAGACGGCGAGCGAAAACGGCATCAAGGCGCACGTCGGAGCGGAGGTTTCCGTTACCGGTCTGGGCAATCGACTCACGCCTCCGGTGTGGTTGCCACATCAGCATCTTGCCGAACCGACTCGTCTGCCTCTGCTTTGCGAGACACGCGAAGGATATCAAAATCTTTGCCAACTGATAACGCGCTTCAAGCTGCGCGAGACGACAAAGCAGGAAGGTGCGGCGAAGCTCGCCGATCTTGAAGAGTACAGCCGCGGTCTTGTCTGTCTGACCGGCGGCGAGGAAGGGCCGCTTGCGGCCGCGTTGATGAAAGACGGTGAAGCTGCGGGCCGTGCAGACAGTGGAACGGCTCGTACGCATCTTCGGACAGAACAACGTCTACGTGGAAGTCCAGCGTCATCGTGAGACGAACGCAGGAGTGGAGAAATCAAGCGGCAATGCGCATTGCGGAATCACTTCGCTTGCCGGTGCTCGCAACGAACGGTGTTCGCTACGCAACGCGGTACGACCGCGAGATTGCCGACCTCTTCACTGCGATACGCAATCACACGCGACTCGATCAAGCGCGGGTCGCTTGCTTGCGCTCAACAATCAGAGGCATCTGCGAGCCGCCGACAAGATGGTGCCACTGTTCCGTGATGTTCCGGGCGCTGTCGAGAACACTGTCGAGCTGTCGTCCCGGTTGAGCTTTCAACTCTCCGATCTGGGCTATGAGTTTCCTCGCTATCCGGTGCCGGACGGCGAGACGATGGACTCGTTTCTCGCCAAGCGCGTGGCCGAAGGCGTCACGAAGCGGTACGGACCAAAGCGCGACGCCGGGCTTTTGGAACGTGCCAAGAAGCAAGTCGATCATGAACTGAAGCTGATTGAGAAGCTCGGCTTTGCCGGCTACTTCCTCATCGTCTGGGACATCGTTGAATACTGCAAGAAGTACGGCATCTTGATTCAGGGGCGCGGAAGCGCCGCCAACTCTGCCGTCTGCTACGCCCTCGAAATCACGGCGATTGATCCGGTTGGAATGGAACTGCTCTTCGAGCGGTTTCTGTCCGAGAGTCGCGGTGAGTGGCCGGACATTGATCTCGACCTGCCGTCTGAAGAGAAGCGCGAGCAAGCCATCCAGTATGTCTATCAGCGTTACGGCCAGCTCGGCGCGGCGATGACCGCGAACGTCATCACGTATCGCGGCAAGTCCGCTGCGCGTGAGGTCGGCAAAGCCCTGGGCTTCGATCCTGAATCGCTGCAACGGCTTCTCAGGACTCGTGGCGAATTACGAGTGGAAAGGGCCGAACGATACGATGGCGCGTTCGTTCCAGAATGCGGGATTCGATGTGCAGCATCCACGTATCGCGAAGTACCTGGAACTCTGTATGCGGATTCAGGATTTCCCACGACATCTCGGCCAGCACTCGGGCGGCATGGTGATCTGCCAAGGTCAACTCGATAGAGTCGTCCCGCTGGAGCGGGCCTCGATGCCCGGTCGAACCGTTGTGCAGTGGGACAAAGAGGATTGCGCGAACCTCGGCATCATCAAAGTGGATCTGCTCGGACTTGGCATGATGGCTGTGCTCAAGGATTGCCTCGACGCTGGTTCCTGAGCACTATGGTGAGCCGCTCGATCTCGCGCAGCTGCCGGAAGATGAGGATGTCTATCGAACGCTGCAACGTGCCGACACGATCGGCATGTTCCAAGTGGAGAGCCAGGCGCAGATATCCTCGTTGCCGAAGAATCGGCCTGAGAAGTTCTATGACCTCGTCGTGCAGGTTGCCATCATTCGGCCCGGCCCTATCGTCGGCAAGATGATGCATCCCTACATGCGTCGTCGCCAGCATCAGGAAGAGGTAACGTATCCTCATCCTTCGCTGGAATCGACCCTCAAGCGCACGTTAGGCGTTCCGCTCTTTCAGGAACAACTGCTGCGCATGGCGATGGTGGTTGCCAACTTCTCGGGCTCGGAAGCAGAAGAGCTCCGCCGCGCGGTTGGGATGCGGCGTTCCTGGGAACGCATGAAGAACCTCGAAGGCCGGTTGCGTGCCGGCATGACGGCCAATGGCCTGGATGCGGCGACGCAGGAGACGATCATTCAGAACATCAGTTCCTTCGCGCTCTACGGATTTCCGGAGAGCCATGCCGCCAGCTTCGCGTTGATTGCGTATGCCTCGGCTTACATCAAGGTGAAGTATCTGGCTGCGTTTACGTGCGCTTTGTTGAACAACCAGCCGATGGGCTTCTACAGCCCCGCCGTCCTCATCGAAGATGCGCGTCGGCACGGTCTGCGCGTGAAGCCCATCGACATTCAAGTCTCCGATTGGCCTTGCACGATCGAACACGAAGACGACCAGTCGCTATCCCTTCGTCTTGGACTCGGCTACGTGAGAGGTCTGCGTGGTCAATGTGCGGAAACTATTGTCAGAAGCCGCATGATGGGGTGGTTCGCGTCAGTCGATGATCTCGTTTTGCGAGTTCCGCAACTCAACCGTAAGGAACTTGCTCTGTTGGCGAACGTCGGCGCACTCAACACGCTCGACGGCGTCGAACACCGTCGCGATGCCCTCTGGCAGGTCGAACGTGCCGGGAAAGCCTGAAGGTCCACTGCTCATGCAACAGAGTCATTGGCTTCGTGAGGAGACGAGCGAATCCCCATTGGAGGCGATGACTCCAGAAGAGCGGCTGGTTGCGGACTACGCGGTCAGCAGTGTCACGACTGGCCCGCACCCAATGTGGTTTCGAAGACAGGAATTGCATCGCAAAGGATACTTGCGTGCCGTGGACCTTGAGAGCCGCTCCGATGGCTCGTGGGTCAAAACGGCAGGACTGGCCTTCGTCAAACAACGCCCCGGTACAGCTTCCGGTGTTGTCTTCATTGGCGTAGCAGATGAGACGGGCGATTTCAGAATCTTTGTCGCGCCTGATTTTTTTGAGCAGAATCGCCGTGTGATTCAACAGGCAAAGTTCATTGGAGTAGAAGGGCCGATTCAGAAGGAAGGGCCGATCATTCACGTCATGGCGCGTTCGCTTTACGAGCTCACGGTAGAGGCCACGCTGGCCGTCTCAAGGTGGAGTCACATGACTTCCACTAAGCCCGGCGGTCAGGTCGGTGGCTATCGGAATGAAGTCGATCAGCAGAAACTCGGGCCTGCGCTGCTCATCACGGCTGGGCTCATTCTGGGGATGAGGACAATTCGCTGGGAAGCGACACATAGCGACGGCCTTGCTGGTGAGGAATGGGAAAAGGAAGTTGAGCACAGTGCGCGCGTAGCGAAGCGCATGCTGACATTCCTCACGACGCGATACCCCGACCTATTTCAGTCCAAGAAAGTGCCGTGGTACGTTGCGAATGATGAGGATTCGCCAAAATAGTAATCAGGATGCTCGTGCGAAACCACAGGGTATGTTCTGGCGATGGTCTTCACGCTCGCAAGCATATGGCTGGCGATCTCAGACGAGCGCTTCAGTCTCTACCTGATCCGCGACATCCGCGGCGTGAATGCGGTAACGACGCTCGCGGTCAAGGAATGCACGGCGTCCGCCCTCTAGCAGCCTGCATACGGCCTCCCGAATGTCGGGATTTTCGATACTGCCGCTTTTATATGTAATTGTGGGCAGCGTCGAATCGTCATTGCGTTCTGACGAGGCGACGATAATCTGCTCAGCGTCCGTATTCACAACAAGGTTCGCGTTGTGAGTCACCATGATGACCTGTCTGCGGCGTTTCGCATTCCTGAAGTGCGGGACAAGCTCCTTGAAGACGGAACGGGGATCGAGGTTTTCTTCCGGCTGATCAATGAATAAAGGCCGCATGTCATGAGTGTCGACCGCCAAATAAAGTAGCAGAAGAACAATGCCCCGCGTTCCAGGCGACAGCCGCTCAATCGGAGTGCCGTCGTAAGTTATGCCGTACTGAACCTTGATGTGGTCGGTGCTAAATAGCCACGCGGCAATCTCCTGCGTCCGCGCGCGACGCTCAGCCGGATCTTTAAACTCAGGATGGGCCTTCTTGAAATCATCCTGAAAGTCGGACCTGAATTTATGCATTGCCTCACCGACGCCCTCGGGCGTGCCGGTTCTCCATGGGCCTAGCAGGTATGCAGTGGCCTGTTCCTTCAACTTGCCATGACCGCGAAAACGCGAATCCCGTCTTAGATCAAGCAGTTCTTCGCCGCGCGTGACCCATTCGTCAAGCTTCACTTCGCGCTCGACGATAAACGCTAGCTTACCGAGTGTCCCCTTTGATTCGTTCAACGTTTTGCGCAGAGGGCGGTATAACTCTTCCAATCCGATCTGCTCTTCCGCAAACGTCTTGAACACCTCAACGTATTCATTCCTGCGGCGTTCCAGCAACGTGTTTCTGCGCTCACTGGCACCCTTGGCATGGGTGTTATCAGCTTCGAGCTTCTTGAGCCCGCTTTCCTGCTGCGTTATGGTGCGCTGGAGCGTGTCGTATTTCTGCTGTTTATACGCATCGATTCCAACAGATTTTTTACTTGAGTCCCGCATCGTGCGCAGCTGGTTGAGCGGCAACAATAAGGGCGGCGTCTTCTCGGGGTCCAGCGGGTTCTCGAGGTCGCCTTCCGTAGCCCGTGTGATGGCGCCGTCGAGCTTACTGATGGCTTTTTCGATTATGCCCTTTGTATCTCCGGAGAATCCCATCTTGAAAGCGTCCCACTCTGTCGCCGTCAGGCCTGCACTGCCAAACTTGCGCTTCATCTCCTGAAATCGGTTCGGTTCTCGTGTTTCAACCGTATGGTCGACATCGAGAGATAGGTCGACGAGATTTTTGCGGCGCAATCGCAGACTTTCGACGGTGGTTTCTGCGCGGGAGCAATGTTCTTCGAGTTCGGCCAGTCGCTTGGTATGAGCCTCCTTGTTCTTCGGGACGAGTTCAGTCAGCTCCTTTTTCAGTTTTTCAATATTTTCTTTCTGAGCCCCAATCGCAGTTGCCTGACTAGCTAATTGCTCGCGCAACAAATCCTCTTTGAGAATGGAATCCCCGATTGACTCTATGGAGACTTCCAGCTCTGTGCGCTTATCTCCTGCCGGAGTAAGCAATACGGCCGAGAGTTCGTCGAACGTGTCACATTCAAGCCGCTCTTCCTGCGGAGTGGCCTCAAACACTACCCGTTCCATTTCTTTTCGCAGCTCCGTTGCCAATCCAGCCGAGGAACACAATCGCTCAACGAATTGTTGGGAAAGGTAACAGACTCTAGGATTCTCGAATCCCGGCTCGGGCCAAGAACTGCGCAGGACTGCCGCCGGACTCTTTGAATCGTCCGCCCAGGTCAGCTTGACATTCGCTTCACCGAGAAAGTCCTTTGCTCGATGCAGAAATGATGATTCGCTCGCTTCAGGGTTGAGCGCATCCGTTCCTGCTGCGAGAAACTCCATGAGTGCGGTCTTACCGGAACCACGCGCGCCAATGATGGCGATCAAGCCAGGGTTGAGCGGGACCTTCGAAGTCGCCACAAAAAGAGCATCCTCAGTTTCCACTTGTCTCAGCGTCTCACTCGGGCTCGGACCAACGGGAGGTGTGGGACCTATGGAGACCCTGTCTTCCGGCTCTAAAACCACTTGGCGGAGCGATTCGAAGGCCAAATCGCCCTTCACCCAGCAGAACCTGTTATTCGTTGGGGCCCCGACATTCTCGATCAGATGCGCATCAGAACCATGCATGCATGGCTTCAAAGCGCCGTAGATAGACTCGATATCATCCCTGCTAGCAGACGGGCTTTGCCCAAGCCAGAACTCACGCTGTTTGGGGGTGCTGGCAAAGATGATGTCAGAAAACCGCTCCACTTGCTGCCTGAGAGCGGTGAATGATGCGTCATCCTTCAGCCCCGCGGTTCCATCATTGGAGCTTCCAGCAACCGCGACCAGGCAATTCTGAGACAACCACTTTCTTTCTTCTCTGAAAAGCTTCTGCAGCTCCGGGAACGTGACCTTGAACTGGTTTGCGCCAGTGCGCTGCGCAGCGTCATCATCGTTTTGATTCTTGTCATACGCCTTGCCCAGAGCAATAAGCTCCTGCCTGTTGCAGGCATAGAATCGGTCCTGATATTCAAACTTCAACTGCCCCAGAATGCGCTCTATTTCGTATTCGTGGTTCGGGTCTTCGGGCGAGAACAGCAGATGAAGATTCAGGGCTGGCCCCTTTGCCGTTTTTATCTCCAGCCGCAGCTCGACGTTCGGGAACAAGAAAATAACTTGGTCGAGCCTGCCCTCAGCCTTCAGTTTTTTCGTCGCCCGGTAGGTCTGAATGCAGAAATAATCCGTCACTCCTAGGGCACGAATAATTGGATCGCTTTGCTCGATTTTTGTGAGATAGGTCTCCCAGTCCCCGGCGAAGTGATCGGCGAGGAGCGTACCCGGCGCGTGCATATGCGGGTCCCAACGATGCCAGATGGAGCCCCGCGGGTTCCAAATCATGACGCCAATTGTACGTCTTTGCAATCACTTAGACGTAAGAAAACGCTCCTTCAGCGAGGAATACGTCTGACAAATCAGATCGTCAATCCTAGTCCTCCGATAGTTTTGTTTGTAATGATCTTGGCCTTTTCTTCGAGCACCTTCGGACCTGTAACTTGGGGTTTGCTGAAGTCGAGGGCGGAGGTTTTCGAGACATCACGACTTAGGCTTTCCGACAGTGTTCGCGCGTTGTTGGTGAAGATTTGCGCGTCGTGCGACGCGCGGGAAACGGACACATAGGCAAAGCGTCCGTTAATGAGTTCGGGATGGACGTCCGTGTCCATGTTCACTAGGACACGCTGTGAGGTAAGCCCTTGTGAGCTATGAGACGTGACGGCATAGCCGTGGTCGAAGTGGCGCATTTCCCTCGGATCAAAAGAGACATCTTTGCCGCTGTCCAAACGCAATGTGATCCGTCCGTCTCGGTCGAACCGTTTCAATGTGCCGAGGTCTCGATTGGCAACTTGAAGGTCACGGTTCGGCGCTGTGAGCTGTATCCGGTCCCCGACGGCAAATTCGCGTTCAATTTCGCGATACGCGGAGATTCCTCGGAGTCGTGCAGGGGAGTAGGTCACACGCTCACCGTCCGATTTCTGTACGGTGATGAGGTTTTCTTTCGAATCGGTTCGGATGACCTGTGCATAGCTGCCGGCCTCGATTCCACTCTCCTTGCTTCCGCGGACGTAGTGGAGAATGTCGCCCGCCTCATAGCGTGCCGCCCATGCTCGATCCGCTCCCGTCATGTCCGAACGAGGAGTGAGGACAGGGATGGAGCGATCCTCCTTTTCCAAGGTTCCAGCAGCCTGCAGTTCCTAGCCGCACCGCCTGGTTGAGAGCGCGTCGAGATGCGTTATCCGGTGAGACGATGATCGTGTTCTCGGGCTGTGTCGAATACACCTTCGCGATGGTCGCGATGCGTTGCTCGGCATCTGGAATTTCGGTCACTCGTCCCTTGCTCCTGAAGCATACGGACGCCGGTTGCCGTTTCGTTCTTGGATAGGTGCTCGACGGCCTTCAGCAGCTCAGGGTCTTTCTGACGAACGATGCGGTCTAGTATGGCACTCCGCATCCCTGATTCTTGCAACTGCTCGAACGGCTTGCCAGCGTCTACGCCTTGATGCTGCCGGATGTCTCCTATCAGGAGAACCTTGTCATCCGGAGCGATGCGCCGCAGGAAGTCCCGCATCTGTTCCGTAGAAGCGAGAGACGATTCATCGACAATGTAAAGATGCTTCTGCGAAGGGTCGTTTGCGATCCGAGCCCGTGCGAGGAACCCTTGCAAAGTATCGGCGGTCACGCCCGCCTCTCGAAGCTGATGCGCCGCGCGGGAAGTCGGCGCAAACCCCTCGACCGCATATCCGCTCTGTTCTGCGCCCTGACGGATAGCGGCTAGCGTACTGGTTTTCCCGGAGCCTGCGCTGCCTTGCAATCCCTGGATTTGATCGTGAGACGTGAGAATCTGTTCGATCGCTTTCCGCTGGGTGTAATTCAATCTGCTCGTGGGCCTCCGTGAGAGGAATCGCGTCTTGAATCGACATGAGCTGGGGCGCTCGCCCTTGCCCTCTCGGACCGAACGGATGATCTCTTTCTCGGCCTGAATGGTTCCCGCCGTTGTGAAGTGGCGACCTGCGGAATGCTTGCTACCACCGACTTCGCGAAACTCGCCAGAGGCGATGCGCGCCTCAAAGTTGGCGCGGACCTCCGGGTAGGTCATCTCGCCCATACCGCGACGCATGGCGTCTACGAAGATGGCACGCTCGTCGAGCACGGCCTCTCGCTCGAAGCCTTTGTCGCGGGCGAAGGTCAGAGCGGAACTGGCCTGCTGATTTCGTTCTTCGAGCGAAGCCTGATGAGCTTTGCTCTTACGCCTTGCCTGTGCTTCTGCAACGACGTTTTCAGCCTGATTTCCGTACTCCGCGGCGATCTGCCGGTGAGCCGCAACAACTTCGGCGGGAGACAGGATTTGCTTTCCATCCCGTGTGTTGTGCGCCGCGATCTGAGCAGCTTCCGGCCCGGAAAACCCACTACGAGCGACTGCCTCCACGATTTGCTGCCGACGTGGGCTGGAGGCGTCAAGATACTCCTGGGAGTAGCCTTTGATCTCGGGCGCTCCGCTCCGCCCTGGCTCGATCTCGTAGCCGAGTGATGCGGAGCTGGTAGGTGAGATGAGACTGATAGACGGCAGTCGCGAACTGCTGGGTCTCGAAAAGACTGCGCGGCTGCAAGGCCCGCATGGTTCCATCCTCGCGCTCCGTCATATTGAAGATCACGGAATGGGTATGAAGCTGCGGCGCTGCATATCCGTCCACCGGGCGGGCGGTGTCATGCTCGAATGTCGCGGCGACAAACTGTCCGGTGGTCTCAGGCGCATGATTGCCGCCGATGCGTGCCTGGGTATAGTGCTCCAGCTCGTTAAGAGCGAAGGCAACTGCCTTGCGATGTGCTTCGCGAACCTCGTCATCGCCGCCCACGAGCGCCGTCAGCGAAACGGACTTCGGTGCGGAAAAGGTGGCGTCCCAACCTGCGCGATGCTCAACGGGAGAAACCGTCCGCCCGTCTTCCGTCTTGTATTCATGGACGGCACGATGCCGCACAAGCTGTTCGCCGGTCGCCGGATGTTGACCTTCGGCTAGGCGGGAGAACTCCAACGCGCCTACTGCTCCGGAGAGGCCAAACTCTTCGGCGAGCTTGCCACGCCATTCGCCTTGAATGGTGTCCTCCTGCTTCCAATAGTTCTGCTCCGCGGCGGTGAACTCTTTCGCGTGATAGGTCTGCGCCTGCGTAGAAGAAAGCGGTTTGGAAATGGTCAGCATGGCTCACTCCTATCCGCGCGTGATGAGGTTCTGAACATCGTCATCGGGAGTCAGCGTGCACTCCGGCTCGATCTCCTCGACTTCGGAGATTCCGTCAGAGGTGACGGGCGCGGATGGCTCCGGTTCCTGCTTCAGTTCGACCGGAACAGGATCGGCACTGCCTGTCCGTTTCGGCTGGTACGGCAGCTTGTCGTCGGGGCGCTCGCGCGCCTCGAATCCATTCGCCACAACGGGCATATCGAAGTATGGGAAGGAGAAGCGCGTGACATAGTTCTGGTACTTCATGAAGGCGTGCAGGTCGGCGAGGCCGGAGATTTCGGACTCCAAGCACAAGCGGTTCCACCTGGCGGTCAAGCGGCGAAGTTTCGTCCTGCGCGCGTTCCATCGAAGTGCGTTTCGCGCAGCCGTTCCACTTCAACTTTGCCGATGAACTCGCTCACCCATTGGCCGGCCTTCGGCTCCTTCGTCGTGAGCCAAACACTCGTCGCTGGCTGCGACAGCATGACCTCCGCGAGATGGCCGTACAGGTATTCGAGCTGGGCCTTGCCCTTGGAATCCCAGCACCACAGGATTCCGGCTCTTTCGGGCCTCGGTGATGGCGGTGTGGAGCTGCGGCAACTTCTGCAGGCTCGCCAATTCGTCGATGACAAACCACACACGGCGCTGCGCCTCTTTGGGCTCATTCAGGAGACGCAATACCAGCCAATCAATCCATAGGCTTTGAAGAGGACGGAGGGCTTCGCGCTCTGCTGGAAGCGACGTGAGGAAGATCCAGCCTTGCCGCTTCTCGGCCCATTCGGTAGCCGTCCATGATCCGTTTCCTTCGCTCGACTTTGGGAAGCAGACGCAGGCTGTCTGCGACCAGACCGAGAGATGCCAGAACGCCTGCTCGCTGTTGATGTGCGCGCGGGTCGATCAGGTGGGCGTGCTCCGTTCCTTTGAGCCTGCGGTCGATCTCTTCCGGGTTCGACATCCACTCGACCAGCTCATCGGGCGTCGGCCCATAGGCCATGAGGAAGGCGAAGATCTTCTGCGGCGATTCGATGAAGAACTCGCCTTTTTTGTCCTGCGGCGGCTGGAATAAGGAAGCGGCCAGAGCCTTTGCTTCGGACCTGCTGCGCAGCTCGTCGGCTGGCCCCCAATAGGGGCAGCGCTTGTCGAGCGGATTCAGAATGACATCGCCGCGCGAAGGGTTATAGAAGCGCTTCACGAACTCGCGGGCCGGGTCATACACGATGGCCGCATCGCCCCGGCTTTGTACCTGGCGGAGCACCTGAAACATGAGCGCCGACTTACCCGCGCCGGTGTCGCCGATGATCTGCATGTGCTGCGCTTCGGCACGTAGCGGGATACGCAGCATGGGCTTCATATCGTTCGTCTTGAAGCCGACGCCGTCGCCCTTCACAGTCTTGTTGAACTGCTGCGGCGTTAGCATCTCCGGGCCTTTGAGCCGGCGCCCATACTTCAACTGTTTCTGCCGCTGAACATCCTTGAAAGCTGCGATCGGCAGCAGGACCAGGAACAGAACTCGCGCCGCCAAGAATGGGCGGCTGGAAGAATGCGAAGAGCGACACTCCCTTGATAGACGACACCCTTGAGATAGACACTGAACCGGGCATCCACATAGCTCCGTTCGGGTGCTCGAAAGAGGAGCGAATAGCCACGCTCGCGCGCCTCTGCGGAAAGCGCGAGCGGTATGATTTGGCCGCCCGGGTCCTCAGTCCTGCCGAGAACAACATCATCATTCATGGCGGGCCGCGGAGTGCTGCGCGGGCCACCGACGAAGAGCAGACGATAGGTGCTTTTGTGAGTCTTCATCACGGCGCCGAACGCTGACGACCGCTCGTAGGCGGGCAGACAGTAGCGTTGCAACGGCGTCGCCAGATGGATGCGAACGCAGACGGCGATGAAGGTCAGAACGCGACGCCGAAGGCCACGGCGTAGGTGTAGATCGGCATGTGGCGTGGCCAGATGATTGTCTCTTTGCGTCCCCAAATTGTCTTTGCCATGGCTACCTCCTTCTTCTCGGTCAGCGAGCTTGCGTGGCGAGCTCATACTTGGCTCGTGCTGATGTCGTCAAGCAGCTTGTCGAAGGCTTCGGGGCTGAGCTTCTGCCCGGCGGCGAGCGGGCGAAGGACATTGACCAAGAGCAGACGAACGCCAAGACTCTCCGCCAAGCGATGCTCGGTCGAGCGTGCTCGGGCGCGAAGCTCGCGAAGGATCACATCGCGCATCCATTCGCTTCGTGCGAACGCCCTCTGGCGGTGGCAGACTTCGTCAAGCAGACGTGCCTCGTCTTCGCGTCAGCTTGAGGCAGCGCGTGGTGTTTCGGAAGACGGTCTTACTCGTCTTCCTGGGGGCGTTCGGTGCATCTGGTAATAGGGCCATCTGACTGTCTCCGATGCCGGTATACCTGCGTATACCGGCTTGCGCTCAACTGCTTTCGTCTAGTGCGGGTTTACGTTGGTATACCTGCACGACCCTGTGAGGGGTGGAGTGTCAAGATTCTTCCGGTGCGAAGCACCGTTGTGGTCCTGCCACGGATTTAGATGGAGGATCATGCCTTCGATCCCGCCGCTACTGCTGTGGGAATGGATACGGATTGAACAGCGGAAACGGGCTTCTTTCCGGCTGACTCCGCTGCTTCTGGAGCGGGCGCTTTCCGGATGCGAAGCGTGGAAGCAACTTGTCTGCGCTTCCGGCGTCTTCAGGAACTCCTGGAAGTCGCGATCTTTGGAGAAGACATAGGCCAGAGCTTGCTCAACAACATCGTCGGCGGAAGCACGGATGAAAGCCGCGTATTGATCGACTTGTGTAGCGGTCGTATCGGACAGCCGAATAGAGGCGCTGATCTGATTGGTTTGGATGACTTCGAGTAGTGGCATTGCGTTCTCCTTTGGGTGTTGAATTAGGCAATTCTTTTGCGGGCAATCATGCGCTGCTGCGGTTGCAGCAATCTCTCGCGCACGAGCGGAGCAAAGTGTGGCGGAATCTCGAAGCGACGGCGGCTTTCAAGCATGGTGACGACGTCTTCGATGAGGAACCCCTTCCAGCAGCCAAAGCCGAGCGGAAGCGACGTCGACCGTGCGTTGCGCGTAGTAGAGAGGATTGGGCTTATCGGAACGACGGGAAGCTAGCTCTTTCGTCAGTTTTGCGGCATCCTGGCCGTCAGCAAGTCCCTGAGACACCCAAGCCCAATCGCTCTCCGATGTGCTCTGCTTTCCGGGTCTTTTCGGAGTCAGGTGTAAGCGCTCAGAGAGCGCGGCATCCGGCGGAGCTACGGGCAACCGAAAGTCGTTCGGCTTGTAGCACCGAATCGCCGAAATACTCAGCGGTCACAAGGTGAGCTGGATCGTACTTGCGATTCAGGAAACCGGGTACACGAAGTACACGATTGCAGTCGGTGCAAGCTGGGTCGCCGCCGAAGGCAATCGCGAGGAGCTTGAGCGTCATCTTCCTGGCTCACAAAGTCGAAGCCTTCGACACGCCAAAGAGCCTGATATTTGCCGGGCGATGTGGAGAGGATGACGGTCGGCGCGGGCACTAGCATCGGAAGCCCGGAGCGCCGCGAGTCGGGCCTCGCCGTCCGTGTCGATATCGATGTAGAGATGGCGTACGGAAGCGATGCTTTCCTTGGTGCGTTTCCGGCTGCCTGGGCGAAGTGGATTGGCGGCTACATAGATGTTCGCGCCGTTAGTGTTCTCGTAGGCGAGCCATCCAAGATAGCGAGGCGCAAGTGCTTGTCTCCAGGTGCACGATCCGTTGCGTGACCTTGGCGGCCGCTCTCGGTGCGCAGCAGCAGGGCGATCGTCTCTTCCGGGGCGAAGCACGGGTGAGAAAGTCTGCATTGGTTCATCGTGGTACCTTCTAGCGATTGCGATTGCGAGGCCTCAGCAGTGATGGAAGCCCGGCGTTAGCCGGGCTTCCTGGAAGTAAGAGGAAGCGGCTTATGCGGCCTCTTCCTCGTGCGGAGCATCGTCTTCTTCCTGCTCCTCTGCCGTCGCTTTGGCGGCGCGGTCCAGCTTGAGAATCGAGTTGACCCGAATCTCCCAGACGGTCTGCTCGGCATTCGTCTTCTTGCTGTCGTACTTCCGGCTGCGCAGCTCGCCCTCGACCTGGATATGAGCGCCCTTCTTGAGCGTGGCTGGCGAACTCTGCCGAGCTTGCCGAAGACGACGCAACGATGCCATTCGGTGTGCTCGATGTACTTGCCATCCTTCTTGTAGGAGCTCTTGGTGGCGAGCGAGAGGGTGGTGAGGCTGCGGTTGTTGTTGGTGCGAACTTCTGCGTCGTTGCCGAGGAAGCCGATGAGGGTGACTTTGTTCTGGTACATGATGGTGTCTCCGTTTCGTTGAATTTCCCGTATCCTGCTCGGGTCACTCCTGGCAAAGCCTAGCGAGTGGGCCCGGCTCCCAAGTGCCAAGCTCTGCATTTGCGGAGGGTCCGTCGCAGACGGAAACCGTAACCCGCAGGGCGGCGAAGCCGAAGCAGAAGAGCGCCGAGCCGCTGGGCGCCGGATAGGCCCCGAAGCGTGATCCCGAGCAGAGGACGGGATACGAGGCGGAAGAACTCCCAATGCACCGAAGTCACTCTTCGCGTCCCGGCGATGAGAAGTTCGTCCGAACTGCGGCCCATCTCCGCTGGCCAAGACTCCGATTGAGGATGGCTATCGAGCACTGTGCCGTCGCGTCCTTCGCGGCTCGGCATCGCCACGCTGGGCGCTTTCAGAGACGAGTTGGGCTGTGCAGCCGAATTGGCAGCTTGATCGGACATCGAAGTGACCTCAGATTCGGGTTGGATTCGTTAGCTGGATAGTCTGCCGCTCAGGCGGCGGAAGCACGATAGATGTCCTCTGTCTGGAAGGATTGGTCTGCATGGCTGTAGCCGTTCACGGTAATCAGCTCGCGCACTCGGCGGCGGCCCGTTTGGTCGCGTTCGCAATAGAGGACGAAGTCGATGGCTTCTGCGGTCTCAGAACGCATGAATGCATGGTTCAGATTTGTCCTGGCACTCAGGGCCAAATCCGATAGGCGATTCAGGGCATCCCACGCGGACTTCGCGTGGATGGTCGAGAGCGTTCCGCCGTGGCCCGTGTTCATCGCTTGCAAGAGGTCATAGCCGCACTCATCGCGGATTTCGCCCATGATGATGCGGTCGGGACGATGGCGGAGAGCGGCGGCCACAAGCTGGCTCGGAGTAATGGCAACCTGCCCCGGAATCGCCTCTACAGCCTCCCAGCGAACGGCATTTGGATGGGAGATCTTCAACTCGGCGGGTTGCTCGATCACAACGAGCCGCTCGTGCATGGGAACGTGGTCGAGGAGCGCCTTCATCAAGGTTGTTTTCCCCGAGCCGGTTCCGCCGCTGATAATGCCGTTCTTCTTGGCGTTCAATCAGGCTCACAACTTCGTTCCTGACGTGCGCCGGTAGACTGCCCGATGCGATCAGCTCATCGGAGGTGAACCAGCGGTTGAATTTGCGGACGGTAAGCGTCGGGCCGTTGATCGAGGATGGGGCGCCAACAACTGCAACGCGCGAGCCGTCCGGCAAGCGCGTATTGAGGATCGGATTCTGGCGACGTGAGGTCTTGCCCCAGGATGCGGGCCACACGCTCGATTGCCGCCTGCAGCCGATCGTTGGTGTAGGGCGAAGCCAGAGCGGATATGCTGGACCACGCCGTTCCGATCCGCGAAGACGCCGGTGGTGCCGTTGATCATCAGGTCCGAGATAGACGGATCAAGCAACAGCTCGCGCAACTCCTCGGGGAAGAACGGCAGGATCAGGTCGATAACTCATCGTGGACCTCCGGCCGGAATTGGCTGGGGAGCGACTGCAATGGTCCGGTAGTTCCGGGCGCGATGGGATCAACCGAGACGCCGGTTTTCGTGGAACTCGGTGATGGTCAAGCCAAGAGGATTGATGAACTCGAACTGCGGAAAGATCTTGGCCTGATCGCTAACCTGCTTCGGGTTCAGGTAGTAGGTCACACTGATCATCCAATGCTCGGTTCTCGGCTCCCGCGAGTTGTGGGGCGAGTAGAGCTTGTCGAGAGCTAATCAGAGCAGTTCCACGGGCGATTCTGGCGCCCTGAACAGTCTCCTCAGACATGGAGGTGATCGTGACGTTCTTCACCTCCACATCGCTCTGTTCGATTTGGCCGCCGACGACCTGCGAGACAAGGTGGTTTGGTTGTCATCAGTCATCAACTGCGAGGCCAGACGTCTGCGACAGAAAGTAGTAGTTTAGCGGGTACTTCTTGGCGACGGTATCACGGCTGATCGTGTACCGGTAGTTCGCCCAATCGGTTAGATAGGTCCGAACCTCGCCCTCACGCGGGCTGTAATTCAGGTCGCTGTAATGGATGGCCTGAGCGCGTCCCATCTCGTCGATCCGGATGTACCGATTCGCCATCGGGCGGTGGGCCAGCGAGAAGTTCATTCCAATAGAGCCCAAAGCAGGACGGTCCCACAGCCAATGAGAATCGGTAGGCTTTCCGCTCAGCATAGTGCGAGGCATAGACCTCATTGCCGATCTGGTCGGCGAGCAGCGCGTGCTCCGGAGTAAGGGTGGCTTCAATGGGTGCTGTGGGTGCTGACATGGGGATGCTGCTCCTTTCCGAGACGGCCTTGAAGATGACGCAGGCGTAGATCAGACCAGCGACGAGGACTCCGAGCGAGAGGATCAAGAGGATCTCACGGATCGTGAGCGGTGCGAGTACTCCGAGCACTGCGACGAACAGAGAGACTTCAATAAGAAGTTCCACATGCTTATGCACCTCCCGCTCATTCATGAGGCCATGCCGCGATGCTGCCAGCAACTCCGGGTGCAGCCAAGCTAGTCCAGCCGCTCCACCGAAGATGGCCTGCGTCATGCTCGGAATGAAGAGCATGTTAATGATGAACGCGACGAAAACCATCATGCAAGGGATAAGATTCGCAAGCCACATCTCCATCGAATAGTTGCCATTGAAGGTCTGTTGAATGAAGGCGTTCATAAAGCCGGCCCACACGAAGATGAAGGCCGCAGCAACAGCCCGAATCATGGCGAAAGCTGATAAGCACATCGAGGAAGTGAAAGAACTTCGCTTGGAAGGTCTTCGTCATCAGCAAAGGTACGAAGATCGGGCCGAAGAGCGCGGTTACGCCATAGAGGATGAATGCGCTGCAATTGATGACAAATAGAATTGCGGAAGCCAGGCCGAGAAGAACCTGCACAAGGATATAGCAAAGGATCTGAATGGGTGCCGTGATCGACGGCATCGCCGTGTTGTCTCCAGCCGTTTTAAGCAGTTGAAGCAGATTGTCGAGCGAATTCTGATCGAAGGCGGCGACCATTGACTGAGCGATGTAGGAAAAGAAGTGATTGATGCCGAAGCTGGCTCCCGGAAACGGATTGACCCAATAGTTTTCGAGCAGGCAGCAGATGATCAGCCGCAACAGGAAGTTGGTCATATCGCCAACGCGTACCGGCTGTGTGTGGAAACGAAGGGTCATGCCGGTGGTATTCCAGTTGATGACCATACTGATGAGCACGAAGAGCGAGATGGCGCTTAGTTCCGTGAGTCCAAGCTGGGTCAGCGCTCCGCCGTTTTGCGTCGTCAGATTGGTGAGGTTATTCGTGAACTGGTAAAGCCAGTTCACGCCGGAACTCGCGCTTGGTAGAGCTTGGGCTAACAAAGTTATCGATGCCAATCGGGACACTCTCTCATTAGGGGACGTAGGTCTTCCATGTCTTGCCTTCGTTTGCAGCGGAGGAGCTGTGCTTCTTTTTGTCCTTCTCTACCTGCTGTCGGAAAGCTTCATCTCGTTTCTTCTGTTCTTCCGAGTCGCGTTGTTGTTGCTGAAGAATGGCGGCTGCCTTCTCGGCAGCGCGACGTTGATAGATCGCGGCACCGCCGATGACCGTCAGTGCCGCAAGGATCGCAAGCAGGATTTTCGTATTGATCGCACTCAGCATTGGGAATCAACTCCACTTTAAGGAAGGTAGGTCTGCCAGGTATTCGACTCGTTGGTAGCGCTCGTATCGTTCGTCGAGCGTTGCTGCTGGATTGCAGCGGCTGTGTTCAGGTCTTGTACAGCAGCGTTACGTTGCTGCATGTTGACGACCGTCATCTGAGCGGCAAGACAAGCCTGCAGCGTGCCTTGCGCTTGCATCTCCGACATTCTTTGGGCTTCTGCCGCGTTCAATAAGTTGAGTTGCTCGATCTCACTATTCGTCGAAGGCGTGATATCGAGTTGCTGTTGGGCAAGGATCGAGTTGGCGTTGGAGTTCTGGTTGCGACCGCTTCGATATGTACCCACTGCTGTGAGGCAGTCGGGCGAGATCGCATCGGAGGTCTCAATCATTGCTAGTTGAGCCCGCTGGGCACTGCTGAGCGTTTTGGGCCTGAAGATAGGTGCCGGTGCTGCTGCTCATCGGCATAGTTGCTGTCTTCCAGCCGGTCAACGATGCCGAAGGAGAGTTCGCATTTAGGGCAATATTGATTCCTGCCGTCTCACCGAACATGCTGGCGACGTTCATGTTTTCGAGCTTGGTGAGGGCAGTCTGCCACTGTTGTTTGACTGAGAAGTGCTCAACGTTGTTCTGTATGGTCTTGAGTTGATTAAGGGCCGTTGTCGCCTGTGAGACGAGGCTGGCGTAGCTAGTGGGATCGAAGACGATGTCCCCGACACCGAACAGGGCAAAGCTCGGAGTGGCCGTGGCCAACACCGGCTGCCGATGAAAGGTATTTGCGGCGTTTCTTTCCGTTGAACTGCATAGGGGCTCCTGACGCGGTTGGGGTTAGTTGCATTCGGGCAGGTCGGGTCGACCTGTCCGGGAACCCGTTGTGAGGTATGAGGTTGCCGGATCTGGCAGATTCATCAGAGCGAGTGGCGTTCATCCGTTCCGGTGAGTGAGTCAACTATGGAAAACTGCGTCAACTTTCTGCTGCTTCGGTACCTTAGAATATTAGAGGGTTGGGATCGATGCGATGTTCCGCGTACGAAGGAATGAGAATGTCCCTGCCCACGTACACTCGTGCTCGTGAACCTTCCTTGAGCGTGATGATGGGCAGACGGTTGAGGAAGTGATTCAGAACCTGTTCCCCCCTCTTCGGCCATTTGCCCAGAGATCCCGTTGCGTATTTGGGTGGACGGAGTAAGGATGCTGCCGTCGTTGCCGATTTGCGCGAGGCCGCCCAATCCACCGAGCGCAGCAGCAGCGGCAAATGCCTGTAGGTAGCCGTGGTCTACCTTGGTGGCTAAGCCGGTCGTTCCAAGCGGATCGAGGCCGATGTATTGGTCGAAATCCAGGGAGAATCCATCTGGGCAGACGGCGCGATGGAACGTGACGAACATCTTCCGTTGTTGGGCACTCCCAACACTCTGTACTGTGCCTATCAACCTGGTGCCTTGAGGCATAAGAAGCTGCTGATGGTCGTGAGAGTAATAATCGGTCGTCAGCATGATCAGGATTGGTCCAGTCAGCCCACCGTCGATGTGATTTGTGACGACACCCTCGAAAACTGTTCCCTCGAAGACTCGGTATAAGCGGCCCTGATAAGCGTCGAAGTCATACCCGGCCATCGGATTGGTCTTCACGTCGGCCTTGGCAGGCTGGTCGGAAGCGACCTGCGAAGGATTCGGCTTCGCTCCGCCACTGGCGGCGTCAGACGCGGTAGTCGTCTCTGCTGTCGCCTTGACGGGAGCTTCTTCTCGTTGCCCGAGCACAACAGTAGGTGGCTGGCTGGTGGCTAGAGATGTTCCCCTGCGCGCGCAAAGTCGATAGCGACCGTGTCACTATTGATGGCGTCTTGCTGTTGTTTCTCGCGTGCAAGCGCCTTTTGTTTGGCCTCGGCCTGGGACTTGAGACGCGTTTGACGTCTGAGTTCGGAGCGTTGGGGCGATCGCCGTAGATCGCGGCCCGTTGCGCCGGCGTCATAGGCGGCGCGACGGATGCTTCTGGGCCAGGTACGGCTTGAGCTGCCTGGAGTTGTTGCATAGCAGTGGCTAACTCTTGTTGGCGCTGCTGATCTTCCGCGTCGCGCTTGCGCTTGCAATCGCTGCTGCGTTTCGAAATTATTGACCTGCGGGCCGCGTTCGGGCGGAGGGCCGCATCGGCAACGCGCTCGCTGGAGCAGCCTTCTTATTCCCGCTCACCAAGCTCGAGAGATTGGCGATGCCGATCAATGCGACGATGGCTACCAGGGCGACAATGACCGGCGCACCCTTACGCAGAGGTGGCTTGGCTTCGGGTTGCCCTGGAACGGTTGCTGCAGGACTGTGGGTTGACTCTTCCATGGCTATTTCTCCGTAACGCGACTGAACTCGACCTTCTGTTTGCCGATAGCCAGGTATCCGTTCTCCAACTGCTTCGGAACGGTGTAGAGACCATCGCTATAATCGAAGTTGATAAGAGAGCCCTTCTTGTCTTTCAGCTCATAAAGAGCTGGAGTCTCCTGAAACTTTCCGCGTAGGTATGTGAATTTATCGTCACGCCATATCTGCAGCAGACCGAGCTCTCTTGCCTTCTTTTGATCCCAGACGAAGTCAAAGTGGAGGCTTCCTGGATATTGACTGCGGTACTGCTCGGCCTTTGTCTCCTCAGCTTTTCGTTCGGTGGCCTCGGCGGCCTTCGCGGTTGCGGCTTCTTGCTTTACCTTGTCCAGCTCCGCAGCGGGAACAAAGACGGGGAGTTCGGTGAGCTTATCCTTCGCAGCTTTGTCGCCAGGAATAATGAATATCTTGGAATCAAAGTGAGTGTCTTCTTCGCTCGAAATCTCCCGCAATTGAAGGGTGTATTCATTGCCGTGGTCGGAGACGATATGAATGTCTGTCGAGCTATTCGCAACTTTCGGCTTGATGCTGATGAAGCGACTCGCCACATGTCCGCCATCGAAGACCCAATCGACCGTGTCCCCTCCGAAAACCGTGGCAACCTTTTCCTCGACAGGCAGAAGAATCAAAGTCGATTGCAAGAGTCCTGCCCGAATCACGGGTGGCGTTGCCGATTCGGTGACCATGACCGTGCGCGGAGCGCCCGGCTCAAGGTGGTGCGGGACCGTGGCGGCAATGGCGGAGGAGCCGAAGGCAAGCCCACAGGCGACGAAGATGAGAATCGGTGGCTTCACAATGCGTCCTTTCGGTTAAGGGTTGAATGTTGGTCAGACAGTCTCACCCTGGGCAAACCGGGCGATACCGTCTGCGAGTCCGTACTTGTTGATCAACTTCGTCCGCCTGACTCGATCCTTTGGTTTGGTAGAAAACGTTGCGTAGCTTCGGCTGTCAAGGTTAAGGGCGACAACCTTCGTGAGACCATCGCGCCGCATGTACAAACCTTCGCGATCCTGCAGGCTCTCGAAGAGAGCAATCTGCTGGTCGTTCATTTTGAAGAGCTCTGCGTATCGCTTGCGGTTGAAGGTGGCGTCCTTGAGAAACAAAAAAGAAGTGCAAGAGTTGACGATGCTGTCGGCGTTTGTTCCGAGGTCGTCGGCGGACTGTCCAATCATGGTGACGCCGCCCAGGTTCTTGCGGACTGTCTTGATGGAGGCAAGCGCTCCTTCAAGGAGCTGTTTGTTCTTCATCGAGGAGAAGATCTCTTCGATCAGGATGTGCTTCGGTACACCAAGATTGGCAGGGTTATAGAGCACATCATTGATTCGGCGAAGAAGCCATACCATCAGGGGTTCGATCAGGTCGGCATACTGTTCGTTGTTTACTCCCTGGAAATCGAAGCACTGGACGCGTGACAGTGAGAGGCTATCTTCCAAGTTGTCGAAGACCGCGTTATAGATCCCCTTACCAACCCACTTCGAGAGGTAGCGGTCGAGCTTTTTGGGCAGGAAGAGATTCGACAAGCGCCGGTTCTCTGGGTCAAGGAGGTACATATCCTGCACGGCCTTGTGAATCACATCATCGTCTTCCGGCTCTAGCTCAGCTCCCCCGTTCGTCAACAGGAGCTTCACAAAGGAGTAGAGGAACTTGATATTGCTCTCGGTGGGGTCAAGGGCAAACGGATTCACGCGAGGCCCGTCTTTGCCCACCCGGTCAACCCGTCCGCCGTAGAGTTCCACGACGCTCTCGTAGCTTCCGCCTATGTCGAAGATGTATGTAAACCCGCCGTATTTCTGTTCAAGGGAGATGATCTGATTTCCATGCACCGACTTGCCAGTGCCTGTTGGCCCGATGATGAGCATGACGCGAACGCCGTCCACATACACGTCCTGAAAGAACGGCGTCCGTGTGCGAGTTTCGAAAATATTGAGGTATTCCGAATCGAGATCATCTGAACGTGGATGCCCAAGATGCGGAGCGAACACAGAGGAGAGGCGAGCGTGATGATCCTCTGCCAGCCACAGCGGGAAGACGTTGAACTTGTGATTGCCGGGAAACATCGCATAGAACGCCGACAGGTTCCCGAGCGTCTCTTCCATAACCTGAGCGCGCGCATCCACAAAGATGCGATGAACTGCTGGCACTGCATCTCGTAGTTGTTCCGTGCTTCGGGCGGCCAACAGCAGGCGCAGGGAGAACTCGCCTTGCGCTTTCTTATCGAGGGCCCGGATGACTTCACTCAAGTCATCCACATTGCTGTTCGCGGCCTTTGCTCCAGCCCCGGTTTCGAGAGACGCGGTATCGCGACCGCTCATCACTCGGGTGAGTACACCTACCTTGAAAAACGAGATGAACTTCTCCTGGGCATCAATCTCACTGCGGGCGGACGCCGCCGATTTCACTCGCCACGATGAACACAGCACGCTGTCACAGTCGAGAGAGAACAGACCGGAGAAGAGGCATGGCCTCGATGCTTCGGGTGTAGTCTTCAGCGAGAACATCTGTACGTGGCGTTTGCCAACCTGTAGGTGGTCGCTATGCCAGGCAACCGGACTCTTGACGAGCTGCCGGTCCACGCCGGTATCGCTGCGAAGCTGATCCTGTTCCGACCATTCCTCAAGGTTGAACAGATAGCTAAAAAACTGGAAAGTCTCTGCCTTACCCAGCCGCCGTAGCCCAAGAGAGTTCACGAGATGGCTCTCAAGGACGACCGCGGTCTTTTCCAGGTTTGCTAGCATCCGAGACGTATCGAGTACATTTTCGTCTGGCTTATGCTCGAAGGCCTTCACCTTTGACGGCTCAAGCGTCAGGCACCAATGCAGGTCGATGCGGCGGAAGGCTGCGGACTTCTCCAGAAAGCCAAGACGATCGGTCGCAAAGACCTCGGTCGCTGGATTCTCATACTTGGCTCGACGAGGGAGATTGAAACCCGACATCACGCGGGCGTATTGGTATAGGCACGAGCCTTCTGGAAGTCCCCGTAATGCTCCTTCGATCGACCGCATCCGGGAATCGAGTTCAAGATCGGTGAACCCTTCTTCATCAATTCCCGCCAAGGAGAAGAGGCATCCATAGCCTCCCCCCTTCAGCGCGAATGTGTTTGGTCCTACGAAGCGCGAGATTGGAACGATGCTGCAAGCGGCTCCGGCCTTCGCGAACCACGGCGTGAGTCTGATTTGCTCAGTATTTGCGCGGGTCATAGTAGCTCTTCTGGCTGAGGCTCAGGCCCCACAGTTGGAACATCTTTGGGTGTTTGCGGACGATAAGCCACGCGCCGCCCGCCATCATTGGGAAACTGAATATGGCAATCATTCGGAACCCAACGAGGAAAACCGTTACCGTGACGAATACGATCGCCATCCAAGCTGAGAGATCGAGGCCGAGCTTGGCCCTCGGTCGGTTCAGCGCTTGATTGATTGGTAACGGCTCTCCTCGCTTGGCTGCGTGCATGGCGACCTCACATTGATTGCCCAGTTAGAGATCCAATCCAGCCAGCACCCCATCCAAGTACGCCTGCACCGAATAGAGCACCGAAGAGACCTGGAATAGCGTCTTGAAAACGGCCGCTCATCATACGGATGCCAGCAAAGATAAGGCCACCAAAGCAGATGACGGCGCCTGCATAGATCGCGAAGGTTTTGAAGGTTCCCATGAGCGTTTGTGCTCCTGAGAAATCCATCGTGCCTTGCGCGTGGGCGATACTGGCGAATGAGAGAGCAATTAGGGTTGGTGTCAACGCGCGTATTGCGCGACTGAAGGTTTCTTTTCGAATGGCGTTTGGCCTCCGGGTGGAGGCCTCCCGAGCTGTGGAATGATCAAATCGAAAAGGCAACCGAACGGATGTCTTATCCGATCGAAGGATGGGAAGGTTTCGGTCCACTTTGCACCTCCGCTGACCACGTTCGTCAGCATGGCGCAAAGCTAAGATCATTCGCTCGACCGCGTCCAATAACCTTTGGGGTTCTCGATATTCCAAATTGGAATAGTGAAGCTAGGGAAGGTAGTCCCTCAAGACTGCTGGGATACCAACGCCGGTGCGAATCAGACTCGCGTTCAACTTATATTCAGCCGCTAAGACGCACGAGAATGACGTCCCATCCGTGAATTCGATGGCGATCTCACAGCCGTCAGCGTGTGTTCGGAACACTCTCAGCACAGAGACTGTCTTACCGGAAATCTCCGGACATTCGAAGGAATCAACCGGCATTTATTGACCTCCCAGCCGCTCTCATTGTGATTCCTATTAGGAACCAACGCAAGACCTAACCACACTGGATGGATGGAGCGGCGACAGGAGGGCGAAACTCGAAAGTCTCGAAAGGCAAGGACGGCGCCGTTCCAAGCTCGGTATGATGCATTCCTCGAAAGACTCGTCGCAGCAAGGGAAGAGGCCGGGCTTACGCAGAGGGAAGTCGCGGAGAAGCTTGGGACATTTCATTCCTGGATTCCCAAGTCCGAGACGGGTGACCGCCGCCTGGATGTAATGGAACTAATGCGGCTTGCCGATCTGTACGGCAAACCCTTGGACTACTTTCTGAAAGAAAAATAGTTTCCAGAAGTCTTCTAGAGCTAGAGCGGCTGCGACGATTTCCTCGGTTCAAATCATAGGAGATGGTTTAGGCCCATCCCGCGAAACAACTCCCTTAGTAGAGCTGTTGACGATTCTGTTCGATCTTCAAAAGAGCTCATCGAACGCGCTATTTGGTCGACGAGGGCCGTGATGTTTTTGCCGGATAGAGCGACGCTCAACTGATCTCTTGTGGCCTGATCGGTTATTTGGCGCGCATCTTTGCCGAGAAGGAACGCTCCCCCCAGCACAGTATCGAAATCGACATGTTCCAATTCGACTGTCTCTTCCTCGTATAGGCGATCTTCATTACCGGCCTCTGTGTACGTCTCCAACAATCTTCTTATGTCCTGGACATCTCTCCCGTCGCGTCGATCAAGCCATGCGAACAATTTGAGGATTAGAAGTCCAGCAAGAGAGGGAATTGGGATCTGGAGAGTTGGCTCAAGTTCTACAACGAGCGCACCCTTGAAAACGTCAGAAAAGGCGGCCACGTTCATCACCACCTCGGCGTCTGGAGGCCAGGCAATGGTTCTGTCGCCAGCTTCGAGCTTCCCGAATGGAATGATGTCGATAATGGTTTCGGGAGCGGCAGGGGCCTGTTGGTAAAACAGGCGCTGCTTATCTCGTCCTTTGTCGATAAAGCCCGGAACCTTGAGAAATAGCTGCTTCACCGTAGCGAACTGCTCCCATGAGTCCACGAGAATCGCGAAGTCTACATCGTATGTGGCCCGGGTGACCGGAAGGCCGTAGACGTGATGCAGGAGCAGATCGCGTGCGGTTGCGCCTACGAGCATGTAAGGTATGCCGGCTCCATGGAGAATACCGTCGATGAGTCGAATGATCTGAAGTGTAAGTGGGTCAATGGGGCAATCAGTTCTGATCAATAGGGGTTTCGAGGAAACGGTCATAAACCTCTTTGGCGGCCTCCAGGTTGCGTGGCTCGGCGGTGGCCATAAGGTCAGCGTAAACCAAGAGGGGAGGGGCGACGGGTGTTGGCCGCGGTGCGAGTTCTGGATTCCAGAACGCCCGCAGGATTTCAATGTTTCCGTCGACTGCTAAACGCATGCGGGTTTTCGTCATTAGCTCTGCGGGAGGAGTGTCCGGCACATAGATGGTGAATCGTTCCGCTTTCAGATAGTGGGTGAGTTGTTCCGCTCCATACTCTCCTCCCCAGTGTGCTTTAAAGTGTCCGAGGTCAGCTTGAGTTAGTAGAGCTCGGTCGGCCTGATATCGTCTGGCAAGCAGGGTAGGCCTCAGGTTGGCGGGGTAGTAGGTTACCCACTCATTGATCAGCTCTTTTTTTCTCGCGAGAGTGCGTGTCGCTTTGTTTTTTCGGATGTAGTCACGCTGGGTTAGGTCGTCGAGGACCGGACTATGGTTCCCAGGGCTACTTGCGCATATCGTGCAATCTCCCGGTATTGGGCGCCAGCCAGTTCAGGTTTGCACAGAAGCGCAAAGGTGATTTTCAATCCGGCGGGATTGTTTGCTCGATATTCATTCTTGAACGGGTTGTCTGGCCGTGCCTTGCCCCTGATATCCGCTATGAAATGGTCGGTATGGAGGTAGAAGTTGCCAGCGGTATCGATGAACGGCAGATCGAGCTTGCGGCATTCTTCGGCCATCTTGGTTGTTACAAATTTGGTCACTAGGAGGGGGTGATAGCCCGGATATGTCGTGTCAATGAGGGCTTGGAGTTGCGCTTTCACAAGTCCAACGGCGGTGCGGCGATCGATTGGTTTGATCTCGGCGACGAAGAGCTCCGTGCGACCGCCAAGCTGCATTTCGACGAGAGCGTCAGCTTGAAAGCGGGGCTGTGCCTTGGGGAGAGGCAAGATCCGCGCTGTGAGCTTCACAGTCTCTTGTAATACGTCGAGGGCTTCAATGAGAAGCTGACGTTCTTGAATGTCCGGCCCCATATCGTCCTTCCTTGTTCACAAGTTTATCATGTTCACGTAACGTGAACAGTTAAGCTTAGTGAACAAGTAGTATTCAACGGCGTCGTTTTAAGGCCCAACAGAAGTGGGCTGATCCTCCACGATCAGCCCTCGCCCACGGGTAAGATTTCTTTGTTGCATTTTTGTTGCAAATAGGGCCCGGAAAGCCGGTTTTTAGCCACTGTACCGGCTTCTAACCTCTTTAGAATGTTCGTCCGGCAGGTTTCCCCACACCTTCACACGGTGGAAGTCGTAGGTTCGAA
>CAWBTR010000003.1:0-293592 GCA_963791735.1 uncultured Acidobacteriaceae bacterium
CATAGGGCTTCAGCCCTGGGCTTTCTCTTCAATCGTCGGATTTGCGGATACGGTCGAAATCGTTACGAAACTCAGTTCAGTCGATGGGACAGGGTGCCGGTAACGTCCGACAAGCCGACTTGTCGGAACTAACGCCAATGTTCGCCGAGGGTATTGGCGATGATGCTCGCTCATCGAGCTTCTTTGTCGGCGCGCCGGAACGGTGCGCAACGGGTGCATGTTCCCGTTTCCCTGCTAGAGCGCTATTTCTTGATGCCCTTATCCTTCATCAATTGTTCATAGTGCTCGTCGTAAATCTCCTTAGCTTCCATCGCAGGCTGAAGCGCCTGCCAAGACTCCGTGATGCGTTCATTGATGCGTGCGCCCTCGTCTTTGAACTTGTACGCGGCCTGAACCTCGGTGCAAATAGCCAGTAGTAGAATTGCTGCCCTCATCAAGTGTAGGGACATCGTACGGTCGTGCGCGTCATCAATGAGCGGACGTTGCTCATGAGGGTGACCATCGCGATTTAGAAACATCCCTACCTCATGAAGGCCTTCCGGTCCACCGTGCGCCACAGCGGAATACTGCTTCCACGGCCCGAAAGTGAAGGCCGTCAAGAACTTCTTATGGTCGTCGAGCGGCGGCGTGGCGAGGTACTTGCCCAGCGTCGGCCAATCCGGGAACTGTTTCTTGTCCATGACCTCAGCCTCAGTGAAGCCAGTGGTACGAAGGATGATGCTCAGCTTGGCGCGGCTGTCTGCGATCCACTTGTCCCACTCCGGCTTCCCTTTGTACCGCGCTTCTTCAGCCGCCACATATAGGAAGCCTTTGCGAATGCCGCTGGCACGGAACTGTTGCCCGCGGGTATATGGGTCTTGGAGCAGGAGTGTGATGGTGTAAAGGTTATCCATCAAATTCCGGATAAGCGGTTCGCAGGCGACTGTGTATGTATCTTTCCAGCCAACCGATGTGCGCAGGTCATCGCTATGAACCCAGTGAAGGAAGTTATAGGTGTTCTGCGCCTGCCGTATGGAGATGAAGATATCAGGATGGAACGTGGCTGGAGCGGGAATCTGCTTGTGGCCTTCGCGCCGGACTTTCTGCGCCATCGTCTCGGACAGGCGAGCGATGAGGTCCTGATAGGTCGACGCGTCGATCATTACGATGTTGGCGCTCGTACGTTGCCTCTCCCAAAAGGCATGTGCCTGCCCACGTTCCCCCCTCGCATCACGGATTGTCGGTGTTTCAAGGGTAGACGGAGCCGGTTTGCGGCACAACAGCTCCTTCAATGTATTTTCGCCAAGTGCGTTAGTGTGGAAAATCGATAGCTACCCATTACTCACGAGAAGCCGACTTCCCAGGATGAACCCGCTTTCGCTGCGTGCATCGGACGTGTCGTGCTTGACTGGCAGGAGGCGGCTCGGCAGAATCAGAACTGTTCGGGAGGGGACAGCCATTCGCAAATGGATTACGTTGTTCGGCGGATCAGGGGCCTTGCTGATAAGCGGTGCTCTGTCGGCATTGCCATCCCTCTATCCAAATCAAGTCTCCCGTCACCCTAGGATCGTTGTTGCCAGTCTGATCGCCGGATGTGTGCTGTTTCTCGTTGAGGCGATTGGGAGGGCTTTGGATCGTGCCCAGAACCAGCCCGCGACCGCTGCTCCTCAAGCACAAGCAAACTCCACAGGGAACCAGGTGACTGTGAACGTGCACCCGTTACCCCCCTTCGCCCCGACGCCACAACCTCTCATACCAGCGAATAGTGTCCCACCCCGCCCTCATTTTGATATCCGCCTCACACAATCTCTGGTGGAGGTGGGAGAAACCGTTGTGCGCTTCGTGGAGTCAGGTGGCGAGAAATGCCTCGCGCTCAGTGTTCTGAACAAGCCAGCACAGGAAGGCAAGCAAGCGAGGCGTGCCCATTGCGTCTTCGCCATGCTCGAATTCACTGCTGCGTCGAGTTCAAGATCATCGCATGTGAATAGAGCTTGCTGGATGCACAAGGAGACAAACGAGATTGCGATAGACGTGGGCGAAACAGAGCACGTTCTGGTTGGACTGCCTACCGCGGGCGATGAGTGGGTGACATACAACAATCCCAATCGCGTGAACCTGCGAGCGCGCGAACATTGGGCTCCGACCGACGAGTTGGAGAAACGAACCATCAATTGGGCTGACGGCGCCTCGTACATAGTGGACGTGCGAATCATCTCCAATGACCGAGGGACGACGCAGGGCGAGACGTTCGCGCATAGACAGTTCAAGCTGGAGCGTAAAGGAATCGCATACTCGGCAAAGATGCTGGAGACAGAGTGATTCAGCCCGCTCATTGACTCGAGGTTACGCGATTCTCGGGATTAGTCCCTATAAACGCTCTTGTCGTCACTTGACTTCCGGTTCGTTGTCAACAGTCTCGGTCGTTCGCTGAAAATTGGCTCATGCCAACCATGCTGTCGGCTGAAGGCTGCGTCGAAGGCAGACCCGAATCGCCTTTGTTTATGCGGCTATTCTCAGCCTGACATTTATTTTTCGCGTTTTCAGCCCAGAAAACGCATGTCAAGTCCCAAAATGACCTAACCCATTTCCAGACAACAACATCCGCGTGGCATTTTAGTTACACTCAACCCGCTATACTGGATATATAGATCAAAAGCAGCAAGCAAGCCCCGAACCCAGTTCGGGGCTAACTCGTTTGGATGCAATATTTTGGAAGCAACCCGTTTATTATGAATATTTTACAAGCCTCAACCAGCCGTAAACTATTGAATACAGGAGATTTGTACGCGGGCAATGGGGGGAGGGGGGTAATCTCACCCAGCCGCGATTTACGATCTCGCCTCCACCGTCATCAGCCGCAACTCTGGAGACACGATCAGTCTCGCCTCGGTCCGCGCCTGCACCTCTGCCGCATCCAGCCCCTCGGCCACTTCAGTCAAAACCAGTCCTGCAGGAGTCACATGAATCCAGCAAAGCTCCGTCACGATGTCGTGCACAACGCTCTGCCCCGTCAGCGGCAGCGTGCACTCCTTCAAAATTCTCGAAGCGCCGTCCTTCGTCTGGTGCTCCATCGCAACGATCACGCGACGCGCCCCCGCCACCAGGTCCATCGCCCCGCCCATCCCCTTCACCATCTTGCCCGGAATCGTCCAGTTCGCCAGGTTGCCGTGCTCATCCACCTGCATCGCCCCCAGAATGCTCATATCCATGTGGCCGCCGCGAATCATCGCGAACGACTCCTCGCTCCCAAAGAACGAGCATCCCGGCAGCTCCGTCACCGTCTGCTTTCCGGCATTGATCAGATCAGGGTCTTCCTGTTCCGCCGTCGGAGGTCCCCCAACACCCAGCATTCCGTTCTCCGACTGAAACATCACGTCGATCCCTTCGGGAATATAGCCCGCAATCATCGTCGGCAGACCGATTCCGAGATTGACATAAAAACCATCTTTGAACTCGCGCGCAATCCGTCTTGCAATCCGCTCCTTCCCCGTCACGCCGCACCTCCGGACTGGGTAAACCCTGACTTTATGAATTCAGACTCGATAGGCTTCCGATACGTCGCGCCAACCAGAATGCGATTCACATAGATCCCCGGCGTAATAATGTGATCCGGATCAAGATCTCCCGGCTCCACCAACTCTTCAACCTCCGCGATCGTCAGGTCGGCAGCGGTTGCCATCACCGCATTGAAGTTCCTCGCAGTCTTGCGATACACAAGATTTCCCAGCCTGTCACCCTTCCACGCCTTCACCAGCGCAACGTCCGCGTGCAGCGCCTGCTCCAGAACATAAGTCCTATCGCCAATCTTGCGAGTCTCCTTGCCCTCGGCCACAACCGTACCCAGCCCCGTCGGCACATAGAACGCTGGAATCCCTGCTCCACCGGCACGAATACGCTCCGCCAGCGTCCCCTGCGGAATCAAAGTCAAATCAAGTTCACCCTTCAGCACCAGGGTTTCAAGCCGCCGGTTCTCCCCCACGTAGCTGCCCACGTGCGAAGCAATCATCCCCGCCTCAAGCATCAACCCCATGCCAAAACCGTCGACGCCCATGTTGTTGCTGATCGTATGCAACCCTGTGATGCCACGTCGCACCAGAGCAGCAATCAAATTCTCCGGAATACCGCAAAGTCCAAAACCTCCGAGCATAACGGTCGAGCCGGAGGCAATATCGGCAACCGCTTCGTCTGCGGTCGAAACAACTTTGTTCATATCGCAATCTCTGGGCAGCGAGACAACGCCCGCCGCGCCGTGGTTGGTTGGTCTTACTTGGCCTGCGTCGAAAAGGTAAAGGTAGTCATGCTGTGCCGCGTCTCGCCCCGCTTCAACTCCGTCGTTGGAAAGTCTGGATGGTTCGGCGAGTCAGGAAAATGCTGCGTCTCCAGGCACAACGCGGTGTTCTTCGCATATCCCTCTTGCGCTTTGCCAAACTTCGTCCCGGCCAGAAAGTTACCTGAGTAAAACTGCACACCCGGCTCCGTCGTCGTCACTGTCAGCACGCGACCACTCGCCGGATCGTAAACCCGCGCCGCAGTCTTCACTTCGCCGTTCTTTCCTCGCAACACCCAGTTGTGATCGTAGCCACCCGCGAACTTCAACTGTGCATTGTTATCATTGATCCGCGCCCCGATCACAGTTGGCTTGCGAAAATCGAACGGCGTACCCTCCACCGAAGCCAGAACGCCTGTCGGAATCAGCCCTGCATCGACCGGCGTGTACTGATCCGCAGGCAGCGTCAACTCTTCGCCAAGAATCGTCTTCGTGGGGTCACCCGACAGGTTGAAAGTAAGAGTGATTCGTCAGGTTCACGACCGTGTCCTTGTCCGTCGAAACGCTGTAGTCGATGCGCAACGCATTGTGGTGCACCGTATACCGCACATGTGCCGTCAGCGTTCCCGGATATCCCTGGTCGCCATCCTTGCTCACCAGCGTCATCTCCACGCCGTCGGTAATGGCGCGTCCTTGCCAAACCCGCTTGTCAAAGCCGATCTTCCCACCATGAAGCGAGTTCGCGTTGTTATTCACTGTTACCTGGTAGTGGTGCCCGTCCAACGTAAACTTTCCTAATGCAATCCGGTTCCCATAGCGCCCAACGATCGCCCCAAAGTACGTCGTATCGGCAAGGTAGCCATCCAGAGCGCTATAGCCCAGCACAACATTGGCCATCGTGCCGTTGCGGTCCGGCGTCTTGATCGAAACAACGCGGGCCCCATACGTCATGATGCTCGCCTCAATCCCATCGCTCTTCAGGATGTACAGGTCTACCGCCGTGCCATCCGGTGTTGTTCCAAGTACTGTCTGAGTTACCAAGCCATGTGCTGTCGTCAAAGTTGTCATGCTAAGAAGCATAACCTTTAGCCATCTCATCGTCATGTTTCCCTCTGTTTCGTCCGTCCTGCAAGTCAATCTACGGCCAGTTTTCGCTGCGGAATCGCCGGCCACTCAGTGACCCCCGCCACTATACGTGAACCCTCGCATCTCCACGAAACAGCGGTAAGATGGAACATCGAATCAATCGCCGGTTGATCAGTACGCAGGGAAGGAGAGCACCGCTTCGCCTCCAACATCAGTGTCAGTTCTGTTCTGCGTCTGGCAACCCTCCGTTTCGAAGTTGGCGCTTGGAGGCTCAAAACAGTTGGCGACGTGCCCCTAAAGGAGAACAAATGAAGCGCCTCACAAGTTCCGGCAGTCTAATTGTGAAAATTTTGGCTTTGTTGATTACGTCCTTGATTGTGCAGTCGACGACTGCGCAAAACTCTGCCATGGCAGCCACACCCAGCGACCACTGGGTCGGAACCTGGGCCGCCTCCCCAATGGCAGCCAAAAACGCCGACGCCAAATTCGGAGCCCCCGGAACCGACGGCACCACCCTTCGCGAGATCGTCCATATCTCAATCGGCGGCCTCTCTATCCGCGTGATTTTTACGAATGAATTCGGACTTGACCCACTGACCATCGGCGCTGCTCAAGTCGCTCTAAGCTCCGGCACGAGCGCCATCACCGCCGGCAGCTCAGTGCAACTCACCTACGGCGGAAAACCCTCCATCATCATTCCCCCCGGCGCCCTCGTCGTCAGCGACCCCGTCCCCCTCAAAGTCGCTCCCGCCTCCAATCTCGCAGTCAGCCTCTTCCTGCCCGACCAGCCGATCAACCAACTTACCGTCCATCCCTTCGCCGATCAGACCAACTACCTCGTACCCGGCAACGCCGTCACTGCCGCCTCGCTCGACACTCCCACCACCTTCTTCACCTGGGACTTCCTCAAAGGAGTCGACGTCACCGCAGACGCCAAAGCCGCCTCCATCGTCACCTTCGGCGACAGCATCACTGACGGAGCCCACAGCACCCGCAACGCCAACGCCCGCTGGCCCGACGTCCTCGCCAGCCGCCTCCTGGCCAACAAGAAGACCGAAAACCTCGGCGTCCTCAACGAAGGCATCGGCGGCAACCGCGTTCTCCACGACACCGCCGGCCCCTCCGCCCTCGCCCGTTTCGACCGCGACGTCCTCGCCCAGGCCGGCGTCAAGTACCTCGTCATCATGGAGAGCATCAACGACATCGGCCACGCCACCGACCCAGCGAAGCCTTACGACGTCGTCACCGCCGAAGACCTCATCGTCGGCCTCGGCCAGCTCGCCACCCGCGCCCACACCCACGGCATCAAGGTCATCGGCGCAACCCTTACACCCTTCGTCGGCGCAAAGTATCAATCCCCCGCCGGCGAGGAGATGCGCCAGGCCGTCAACAAGTGGATACGCACCACCAACCAGTTCGATGGCGTCATCGACTTCGACAAAGTCACCACGGACCCCACGCACCCCGGCATGTTCCTCGTCCTCGACGACTCCGGCGACCACCTCCACCCCGGAGACGCCGGCTACAAAGCCATGGGCGACTCCATCGACCTCAACCTCTTCACAAAATAACCTTCCACTCAGGATCTGAATCACCCAGAGCAGGCGATTCGGGTCTTCCGAGGGAGAGACCTATGTCGTGCATCCCGGTCCGCCAGGCGCAGATCTCCGATCGAGACCAGATCGCAAAGATGTGCGCTCTGCTGTGGCCCGGTACATCATTTGAAGAACATCGCCAGGAGATTGGCCTGCTACTAAACTCTGGCATGAGCGGAACTCTTCCCGCAGCGATTCTCGTCTCCTCCGACGACGACGGAGCACTCACCGGGTTCCTTCAGGCAGGCATCCGCTCCCACGCCGACGGCTGCGACACCGCGCACCCCGTTGGCTTTGTGGAGGGCTGGTTTGTCTATGAATCCCTCCGCAGCCGCGGCATCGGCAAAGCCCTATTGCATGCCGCCGAGGATTGGGCGCGGTCTCATGGCTGCATTGAGATGGCCTCTGATACCTGGATCGACCACACACTATCTCAAAAAGTGCACGAAGCGCTCGGTTTCGAAATAGTCGATCGGTGTGTCAACTTCCGCAAAAGGCTGTAAGCCTCCCACAACCTCTCACCCCGCCACCCGCTCCCACGGCTGCAGCACCTTCACCGACGCCATTCCCGCCGCAGTCGCCGCTTGAATCCCCATCTCCGTATCCTCAAACACCAGGCAATCCTCCGGCTTCACGCCAAGCCGCTGCGCCGCAATCAGAAACGGCTCTGGATCCGGTTTGCTCTTCGTATAGTCCCCAGCACAAACCAGCGTCTCAAACTTATCCAGAATCTCCAGCGTCTCCAGCGACCGTGTCACCGAATCCCTCGTACTCCCCGAAACCACCGCAAACGGAATCTTTCCATGGCTCATGTGGATATGCTCCAGCACCTCCGGCACCGCCTTCAGCTCCGGCAGAATGTTGTAATACATCCCTTCCTTTCGCCGTGCAATCTCTTCCGCCGGCATCGCCAGTCCTTCCCGTACATTCAGCGCTGCAATAATCTCCGCGACCGGCATTCCACCCCACGAATAGAACAACTCTTCGTCGAACTTGCATCCCCACTCCGCCAGCACCGTCTTCCACGCCACGTAGTGCAGCGGCATCGAATCCACAATCGTCCCATCGCAATCAAACAAATAAGCCTTGAAGGGCCCATCCGGCAGCTTCAGCTTCATCACAATTCCCTCTCACCAACAAAAACACGAACGGCAGGCCCCCGAAGCTCTTGTAACCCCGGTCAAACCTGCCGCCCACAGCTGAAATACGCGCTCGGCCAATTCCTACTTCAGTTCGAATCCCGCAAAGAAGTACCCAATCTCAAACGCCGCTGTATCCTCAGCATCCGAACCATGAATCGCATTCTCTCCAATTGACGAGGCGAACTTCTTACGAATCGTTCCTTCCTCAGCCTGCGCCGGGTTGGTAGCGCCCATTAGCTTTCGGAAATCGGCAATGGCATTGT
This sequence comes from uncultured Acidobacteriaceae bacterium, assembly GCA_963791735.1. GTDB lineage: Bacteria > Acidobacteriota > Terriglobia > Terriglobales > Acidobacteriaceae > Edaphobacter. The sequence goes on from CAWBTR010000003.1 coordinate 8,333, forward strand.
CCTTCTCCAAAACCATCGGAAAGATCGGCCCGCTCGACATGAACTCTGTCAATTCCCCAAAAAAGGGACGCCCGGCGTGAACATAATAAAAACCCTCGGCCTGCGCCTTGGAGATCGACATCCGTTTGATGGAAACAATCTTAAACCCTGCCTTTTCAATCTCGGCGAGAATGGCCCCGGTATTGCCCTTACGAACGGCGTCCGGTTTGATGATGCTGAATGTGCGTTGTGACAACCTATTTCTCCTATGTGAGTCTCTACTACTTAGTGTAGAACAAGGCCATCGAACTGTGCCTGTTCATCCGGGCGGCAACTTCTCTCTGGAGCATGACAGATGATGCGAAAGACAGCATGGATCTGGTTCGTAGGCTTCGCAGCGTGGCTGGCAGACGCTCTCCTCAGCCTCCGCATGCGCAACGTGCTGCACGCCCGTCTGGCCCTGATGGTCGCCATCGTCTTCTTCACCGCCGGCCTTTTCTACCGTCGCCAGACCTAATACTTCCAGCTAGTCAAATCCGCTCCCGCCGGAGCCGTCTTCGCAATCCGCTCCATAATCTGCGGCAGATACATCGTGTTGTAATGCAGCCGCGAATACGCATTCGGCAACGTAGGATCCCCATTCCAGCAATGCTCCGCCCGAGGCCCATACTTCACCTCGCCGTCATACGGAACGCCATGCCCCGGCGTTCCAGTCGTCTTCAAAAAATCCTCCATCAGATAGACCGCATCATTCAAAAAATAAGTATCGTCACTCCCAACATACAGATGGATCTTCCCCTGCAGCTTCGGCCCCAGCGTCGCCCAATCCCGCTGCAGCTTCGCATCGAGATCGTAGTGCTCCTTCCAATATTCCGCGACCTTATGGTCAATCACGCCGGTCTCCTTATCGAAGATCGGCTGCGGATACCCATCCGCGCCTTCCGGCGAATACACCGCCTGCCAGATATCGAACTGGTCGCCCGACCGCCCATGATCCCCCAGCGCCGCCTCATAAGCGATGTTGTCGCGCATCGAGATCAACGTCTGCCCCAGGTAGTTCCGCATCGCAGGCTGTTCCACCCGTTTGTTCGCTCCCTGCATGATAGAACATATTGTCGTCCTTATACAAATCCCGCGTCATATAAGCATGAAAGTCGACCGGATCAGGACATGCCACAAACGCCCCGTTGTAGTGGTCCGGATAAAAGATCTGCACCGCCAGCGACTCCCATCCACCCGTCGACCCCCCATACATAAATCGCGCCCAGCTCTCCCCAATGCCGCGAAACTGTTTCTCAACCGCGGGAATCAACTCCGTCTCAATCGCATCCCCGTACGGCCCCAGGTTCGCCGAGTTCACTGCATATGAATCGTCATAGTACGGATTCGCATGTTGAATCTTCATCACCAGCACTCGCGGAAACCCGGGACTGATCCACTGCTGATACTCCTTGTAAGCCTCCTCCTGCTGAATCCTGTTGTATCCCGCAAGATGAAACCGCTCGGAATAATCCGGTTTCAGATTCGGATCCGGTGGCGTCGTCCGAAAATCATCAAATCCAGTCACAAAATGATCATGAAAGATCATCAACGGAAACCGCGCCTCCGGATGTTCATCAAAACCCTCCGGCACCAGCACAATCGCACTCAAATACATCGGCCTGCCCCAGAACTTCGTCAGCAGCGCACTCTGTATCTTCAAGTGCCGCACATATTTTGTATCCGCTTCAGGCACAATTGGTGGAATCACCTGATCCATCGAAATCACAATCGGCGCCCCACCCGGCCCCACATGCATCTTCTGCGGCCTGCTATACAAATTCCCCGGAGCCAGGTTCCAGTGCTTGCCCTCACCCCGGTCAGGGGACAGCTTGATCGTCTTCCCATCCGCGCGATGGAAGGTCTCATAAACATCCAGCACTGCCTGCACGGTATAGTCCCCCGCCGGCACCTCCTTCAAACTCCGCACCGGATACCCCGCCGCTTTATCATCCACTGTGACCTTCTGCCCCGGCTTCATCCCATCGACAGTCACGCCAAAAACAATCTGGCTCCGCGGCGTATCGTCGATCTGCATCCGCGGCTCCTCTGAGGGATCGTTCGACAGCAGCAGCAACAGCCGCCCATCCAGCGCCTTCGCCGACTCGCGCAGCAGGAAACGAAACCGAAACAGCCTGAACACCTGTCTGAGCGCCTAAAGAGACGCTGCAGGCCAAAGCCAGCAACAACGTAAAAATGAGGGTGCGCATGCTGGGAGTATACAAATCTGCGGCCAGAGTCCGCATCCACTTGGTATCATCCTCCCAACCGCTTCCTTATTCGAGTACGCAGGCACTCTTCCAAGACCTCGCCAGCTTCCGTGGAGAAAAAGATGAAAGCACCGTCGCTCCTCCTCAAATGCGCGCTAGCCGCCGCGTTTCTGTTCGGTCTCGCCCTTGCGCCCGTGGCCAACGCTGCAGACAACCTGCCCCCGGCCAAGCCCTTGAAGGTCCCCGAGCTCAAGTACGAAAAATTCACCATGCCCAACGGTCTCGTCGTCATCATGCACGAAGACCATCGCCTCCCGCTCGTCGCCGTCGACCTCTGGTACCACGTCGGTCCGCTCAACGAGCGCGCCGGCCGCACCGGTTTCGCACATCTCTTCGAGCACATGATGTTTGAAGGCTCCGAACACGTCGGCGAAAAAGCCCACATCAAGTACGTCCAGGGTGCAGGCGCAACCGACGTCAACGGCACCACCGACTTCGACCGCACCAACTACTTCGAAACCGTTCCCAGCAACCAGCTCGAACTCGCCCTCTGGCTCGAGAGCGATCGCATGGGCTTCCTCCTCGAAGGCCTCGACCGCGAAAAACTCACCAACCAGCGCGACGTCGTCCGCAACGAGCGCCGCCAGGGCGAAGGCACTCCCTACGATCTCGCCAGCGAAAAAATCTATCAGCTCCTCTTCCCTAAAGACCATCCCTACTACGCCGACGTCATCGGCTCTCACGCAGACATTGAAGCCGCCCGCATCAACGACATCCGCGACTTCCACCAGCAGTTCTACACCCCAAACAACGCCAGCATCGCCGTTGCCGGAGACTTCGACCCAGCCAAACTAAAAACGCTCCTCACCAAATACTTCGGCCCCATCCCAAGCGGCCCCAAAGTCGAACCCGTGACCGTCGTCACCGCTCCCATCACCGAACAGAAGCGCGCCACCGTCACCGACACCGTCAAACTGCCGCAGATCCGCATCGCCTTCCTCACGCCACCCGACTACGCCCCAGGCGATGCCGACACAGACCTCCTCGTTGATATCCTCGGCGGCGGAAAGGCCAGCCGTCTCAATCAGGTCCTCGTCTACAAGCAGCAGGTGGCACAATCCGTTCGCTGCTATAACAACTCCCTCAAGCTGACCTCCATCACAGAGTGCTCCATCACTGCCAAGCCAAACGTGAAGCTAGAAGACCTCGAAGCCACCTTCTGGCAGGAGGTCGCCAAACTCCAGACCGACGGCCCCACAAAGGAGGAACTCGACTCCGCCCGCGTCAGCAACCTCACCCAGAAGATCACCGGCCTCGAACGCCTCGGCGGCTTCGGCGGCGTTGCCGATACACTCGATCGCTACAACCAGTACACCGGCGACCCCGGCTATCTCAGCAAAGACCTTGCTCGCTATCAATCCGCCACCCTCGCCACCGTCAAACAGGCCGCGACCAAATACTTCAACAAAAACCAGGCAGTCGTCGTCTCCTGCGTCCCCGGCAAAAAAGTCGTCGACGATGTCCCCCGCAGCCCAGCCGACACCGACGCCGACGTCAAACTCACCCCACCCTACTCCGCGGCCTTTGAAGAACAGCAAAACTGGCGCAAGACTGTACCCCCAGCCGGCCCCGCCGTCGCCTTCAGCCTCCCCGTCCCCAAGACCTTCACCCTGAAGAACGGCCTGCAAGTCTATCTAGTCGAGGACAAGCAGCTTCCCGTCCTCTCCGCAAGCATCGTCACCCGCGCCGGCAGCGAGAACAACGCAGCCGCTCAAGCAGGCCTCGCCACCATGACGGCCGCTCTCCTCAACGAAGGGACCAAGACCCGCAACGCAACCCAGCTCGCAGAGGATACCGAAAGCGTCGGCGGCCGCCTCGCTACAGGCGCGTCCATGGACTCAGCCTCCGCAAGCATCACCCTCCTATCCAACAATACCGACGCCGCCTTGGACCTCCTCTCCGACGTCGTTCTTCACCCCGCCTTCAATCCCGACGACCTCGACCGCATCCGCAAGCAGCGTCTCGTAGCCATCGCGCAGGAGAGCGACTCCGCACTCGCAACCGCCCGTCGAGTCGGCCCGCGCCTTCTCTACGGCGACCAGCCCTACGGCGAATCGCCCATCGGCACCGTCGACAGCGTCCGCAGCCTCACGCGCGACGACGTCACCAGCTTCTACACCAACCACTTTGGCCCCGCAGACTCGGCGCTCATCCTCTCCGGTGACGTCTCCCTCGAAGAAGCCAAACGCCTGGCAGAACGTTACTTCGGCGCATGGACCGGAACCGCAACTGCAGCCGTCACACTGCCACCCGCTCCCGCGCCACCCACCCTTCGCATTGCACTCGTCGACAAACCCGGCGCTCCCCAGACCGCGCTCGTCGTCTACGGACTCGGCTTACCCGTCACCACGCCCGATCTCCAGACCCTCCAGGTCATGAACTACGTTCTCGGCGGAGCCTTCGCCAGCCGCATCAATATGAACCTCCGCGAAGTTCATGGCTTCACCTACGGCGCAAACTCCATCTTCGCGACCTATCGTGAGGGAGGCGCCTTCTACGCCGGTGGTCTCATCAAAACCGACGTCACCGCCCCAGCCACTCAGCAGTTAATGCTCGAGCTCAAACGCATCCAATCGGAACCCCCAACCGAAGCTGAGGTCAAAGAGGCGAAGATCGCCCGCGTCCAGTCACTCCCGGGCCAGTTCGAGACCACTAACGCAACCGCGTCGGCCATGGCCTCGATCTTCCTCTACAAGCGTCCGCTCGATTACTACGCCACGCTTCCCGCGTCCTACCTCGCCGTCACCCCGCAGGACGTGGAGCGCGTCGCAAAAGCCGACGTCCATCCAAACCACCTCATCATCGTCACCGTTGGCGATCGCACCAAGATCGAACCCGCGTTGAAGGACCTCAATCTGGCCCCGATCGAATACGTCGACGCAACCGGCAACCCCATCAAATAACCACCGTACAAACAAAAAGCCGGAGAGCATCCACTCTCCGGCCTCTTCTTTCTCGCTCGAACATTTTCAGAGATAATTGCAATCAATCAGAAGTTGTCATTCTGAGCGCAGCGAAGAACCCCTGTATTTCGTCTTTGCTCTTGTTGTTGCTCCGATTTCTCGTCTCGCAAGCTAAGCCTTCCCCAAGCACCCGAGCCATCGCCTCGCCAATCTCCGCCGGCGACTTCACCACCGTAATCCCAGCCTCCGTCATCGCCTTCATCTTCTCCGCAGCCGTTCCCTCGCCGCCAGAGATAATCGCCCCGGCATGCCCCATCCGTCGCCCCGGAGGAGCAGTCTGCCCGGCAATAAATCCAACCACCGGCTTCTTCACATTCTCCTTAATGTACTTTCGCCGCAGCCTCTTCCGCCGAGCCGCCGATCTCACCGATCATGATGATCGCCTCAGTCTCCGGATCCTCATTCAGCAGCTTCAACGCATCGATATGCGTCGTCCCAATAATCGGATCGCCACCAATCCCAATCGCCGTCGACTGCCCAATCCCACGCGTCGTCAACTGATACACCGCCTCATACGTCAGCGTTCCCGACTTCGACACGATCCCGACGTTCCCTTCCTTATGAATCCGCCCCGGCATAATCCCAACCTTCGCCTTCCCCGGCGAAATCACTCCCGGGCAATTCGGCCCAATCAACCGCGACTTCGTGCTTTTTACAAACTCCCACGTCTTCACCATGTCCAACACGGGAATCCCCTCAGTAATACAGATCACCAAAGGAACTCCGGCAGCAGTCGCCTCAAGAATTCCATCCGCAGCAAACGGCGGCGGCACAAAGATCACCGACACATTCGCCCCCGTCTCCTTCACCGCCTCCTCGACGGTATTGAACACCGGCCATCCCTCATGCGTCGTCCCACCCTTACCCGGCGTCACACCACCCACAACCTTCGTCCCATACTCCGCGCAGGCCTTCGCATGAAACGAACCTTCACGTCCCGTAATCCCCTGCACAATCAGCCGCGTATTCTTATCAACCAAAACCGCCATTACTTGCCACCTTTCGCAGCAGCCACAGCCAAATCCGCAGCTTCCTTCATCGTCGAACCTACCTGAAAATTCAATCCCGAATCTTTCAAAATCTTCCGGCCCTCTTCAACATTCGTGCCCTCGAGCCGCAAAATAATCGGTATCGCGACCTTCAACTTCTTAGCCGCATTCACCACACCCTGAGCCAGCACATCCACGCGCAAAATCCCACCAAAGATATTGATGAAGATCGCCTTCACATGCGGATCGCTCAACAAAATCCCAAACGCATTCTCAATCTGCTCCTGATTCGCGCCACCACCGACATCAAGAAAGTTCGCCGCCGACCCACCTGCATACTGAATGATGTCCATCGTCGCCATCGCCAACCCAGCGCCATTCACCATGCAGGCAATCGTGCCATCCAGCTTGATGTAGTTCAGCGCAAACTTGCTCGCCTCGACCTCCAGCGGATCTTCCTCCGCCAGATCGCGCAGCTCCTTCAGATCCTTATGCCGGAACATCGCGTTGTCATCAAAATTGATCTTGCAGTCCAGCGCCAGCAGCTTGTCATCCTTCGTCGTAATAAACGGATTGATCTCCATCAGCGTCGCATCCGTCTCAACAAACGCCTTATACAGCCCCGTCATAAACTTCACAGCATCATTAATCTGCGTAGGCTTCAGCCCCAACTTGAAAGCCAGCTTCCTCGCCTGATACGGCGCAAACCCCACCGCCGGATCGATGTACTCCTTGTAGATCAGCTCCGGCGTCTTATGCGCGACCTCTTCAATCTCCATCCCACCCGACTGCGAAGCCATAAACACGACCTTCGCCGAAGCCCGATCCAACACCAGCCCCAGATAAAGCTCACGCTCAATCGCCGAACCCTCTTCGATCAGCAGCCGCTGCACCTTCTGCCCCGCCGGCCCCGTCTGATGCGTCACCAGCTGCATCCCCAGAATCGCCTTCGATGCCGCATCCGCCTCTTCGAGCGACCGTGCGAGCTTCACCCCACCGCCCTTGCCACGGCCACCCGCATGGATCTGCGCCTTCACCACAACGACCTTATTCCCCGCACCAAACAAGCTCTTCGCCGCGGTATCGGCCTCTTCCAACGTGGTAGCCATCTCGCCGCCCGGAACCGGCACACTATACTTCCGCAGAATCTCTTTAGCCTGATACTCGTGAATTTTCATAGGGTATTTTTCGCGAACTGCCCGCTCCAGAAGTGTAGCGGACGCAAACAACTCCCAGCAATGCGAAACGCGAACAACCGTGCGCTTATCGCCCACACTGTCTTCAGTTTCGCATTCTGCATTTGCCTTCGTTGTTGCCTTTGCTTCGTTGTTGCTGTTGCCTTTGCCTTTGCCTTTTGCCTTTTGCCTTTTAGTTGTTGTCTTCGCCTTCGCTTTTGCCTTTCTTTTTTGTTCTCACCCTCACTCCGAAAGTTTGGAATTCAAACGATTGTTCTAAGATTCCCCCGATGACCAAACTCACCTACACCCGCCGCCGGATGCTGCAACTCTCCGCCGCCGCAGCAACTGCCTTCACCCTCCCCACTCTCGCCTCCGAGCAAACCCCGCCATCAGCAGCAAGCCCCAACCTCTACGCCCAGCTCCTCGAAACCTGGTGCGACGGTCTCCTCGCCCATCAGTCCAACAACCCCGATCCCGCACTCCGCGGAGCCCTCCTCTGCCCCGCCTGCGCCATCATCCACGGCCGCTGCGGTGACGCCGTCTACCCCCTCCTCCGCGTAGCCCACACCACCGGCAGAGCGAAATACCTCGAAGCCGCCCTCCTCGTCCACGAGTGGTCCGAGCAGCAAGTCAGCCGTGCCGACGGCAGTTGGATCAACGACGTCACACTCAGCTCATGGCAAGGCATCACCGTCTTCCACTCCATCGCACTCGCCGAAGCCCTCCATCACCACGGCGCCATCCTCGACACCGCCACCCGCCAGCGCTGGACCGACCGCCTCGCCCGCGCCGCAAAGTTCCTCGACACCTTCATCACCATCGAAACCGGCAACATCAACTATCCCGTCACCTCCTCGCACTGCTTCGCCGTCTGCGCCCAGGTCCTCAACGAACCCCACTACCTCGATCGCGCCCGCCAGCTGGCCCACGCCTCGATGGACTACTTCACCGAAAACAATCTCCTCTTCGGCGAAGGCCACCCACAAACCGCCATCACCGCCAAGCACTGCCGCCCCGTCGACCTCGGCTACAACGTCGAAGAATCCCTCCCCGCGCTCAGCCCAGTACGCTCTCCTCGCCAACGACCAACCCGTCCTCGAAAAAACCATCGCCGCCCTCCGCGCCCACATGGAGTTCATGCTCCCCGACGGCGCCTGGGACAACTCCTGGGGCTCCCGCAACTACAAGTGGACCTGGTGGGGAAGCCGCACCAGCGACGGCTGCCATCCCGCATACGTCCTCCTCGCCGATCACGAACCAAAATTCCGCGAAGTCGCCTACCGCAACCTCGAACTCATGGCCACCTGCACCCACAACAACCTCCTCTACGGCGGCCCAGACTACTTCGCCCACGGCGATCAACCTTGCATCCACCACACCTTCACCCACGCCAAATCCCTCGCAACCGTACTCGACAGCAACGCCCCAAATCTCACACCCTCACCGCGCCTCACCCTCCCCCGCGACGAACCCTACACTATCAAGTCCTTTCCCGAGATCGCCACGCACCTCGCCGCCATAGGCCCCTGGCGAGCCACCGTCACCGGCTACGACTTCGAATACATCGAGCGCGTCCAATCCGGTGGAGGAGGAGCATCCGGCGGAGGCCACGCCTCAGGAGGCGCTCTCTCCCTCCTCTATCACCAGCAACTCGGCCCCATCCTCACCGCCAGCATGACCGAGTACCAGATGATCGAAATCTCCAACCAACAAGTCCACCTCGACAAACCCCACATGTGCCTGACCCCACGCATCGACCGCACGTTCAAACAAACATACACGAGCCTGAGCGACTTCGAGGCCTCGCTCACCACCAATGCCACCCCACAACAAGTTATCTTCGAGGCGAAAGGCCGCCTGCTCACCGCTTCCCATCAACCCGTCCCCAATTTCAAAACGGACTATCACCTCACCTACACCCTCATCGAATCCAGCGTCGAAATCACGGCAAGCCTCGAATCTGCACTTTCTGCTCCCACACAATTCATCCTCCCCGTCATCTCAAGCTCCACCGAAACCATCACCCAACCCGACCCAAAAACCATCCACATCACCAAACCAAAAGGCACCCTAACCATCCGCACGAACGCTGCTCAAGGCTTTGACCCAATTCCGAAAGAACGCACCTTCAACCTCGTTCCCGGCTTCGAAGCAATCCCCCTCACCATCACCATGCAACCCGGCCACGAGATAAACATTCAGCTGGAAGCATCGCTAAGCTGATAGTTAACCGGCAACCTAGCGCAATCCAGCCAGGCTATCCGTATCCTTTCGCGTTTGGATGGAATGAACATCCACGACGCCTTCTGCCTGCCGAATTTGGAGTTCGATGGCTTCCGCTTCTTCCACCCGTTTATTCTCACGTAGAAACCGCGCATACTGCCCTAACGCATTCAGATACGTCGGATGCCTCCAACCCAGTTGCTCCTTCATAATGGCCGTGCCTTCTGGCATGTATTCGGAAGCCCTGGCGGCATCGCCGGATTTCCAATAGGCAAAACCCAGAAGAAACTTCCCTACGCCAACCGGATAGTCGTTCGGCCTGAAGGTAGTCTTCGCCATATCGATAGCGTCCTTCAGCAGCGGCACAGCAGATGGGCAGTCCTTCGTGTAGCACAAAGCCATAGACAGATAGAGTCGGGAAGTGATCCTGTCGACAGCATCTGCCTGCGTGTTAACTGAGAATTCATCCATCGCTCTCTGAGCAAAGTCTCTGGAAATCGCATACTTGTGTTCTTTGAAATAGAGTCCCGACAGGGAGTTCCAACTCCGTGCGATCTCCAGCGAATCTCCCAGGCTCTCCCTGATTCTCAGAGCTTCCAGCTCTTCCTTCTGGGCCTCGTGCAGCTTTCCCGTCTCTCCATGTAATAACCCCAGACTATTGAGGTTCTCGGCTAGTTGGTCTCTCCATTCCACATTTCCGCGCAACAACGAGATCGCATGTTCAAGATCCGCTTCCGCCCGTTCGTACATCCCCGCATCCTCATGCAACGTAGCCAGCCGCGCGTAGATATTCGCCACAGTGGCATCGCTCACATGCGCAGACTCCGCTCCTCTTGCCGCAGCCTCGTACACGCCGATCTGCCGCGTTAGCTCCGCTCCGGTTAAAATCTCTGTCACTGGCTGCTGACCCACGCTCGAATCACTGAGATTGGCGCTTGCCCTGTCGCAGCCAGCAGCCGTGACAGGAACAATAAAGTGGGCGCCCGCACGCGTGGGCTGGGCACTCTCACCGTTTCCGCTGCATATCTCCTGGCCCGGAACACATGGAGCGAGCAACAAGACAAACATAAGACGAATCAACAGACGAAGGTTCATCGCAACCCCCTGCTGAGGAGCTTTTGGATGATTCGTTATCAGTTATCGATACGTGCACCAGAGAGCGCGCTTCGCCTCTCGCGTTCGTCACACGTAGTCAGCGTCCAAAAATATTCGTAGGTATTACATCAATGGGGTCACGTCGAGGGAACCCCTTCGCCTGAGCGCCTGCTGTCCCGCAACAGGTAGCCGGCTCCAATCACGATCGACAGCAGCGCAATTGCAGCAGTGAAGCACGTTGCCTTATCCCCCAATACGTTCCATCCCGATAGAAGTTCCATAAAATTTGAGCGCCACAAAGAATGCAGCACCCACGCCCCACACAACACCGCATAAACAACACCCAGCGCTCTCATAAAAATCAGCGGACGCGTCGCACGCCTCAAGGCAATCTCCCTCTTCAACGACTCTGCCCGCCGCCAAACAAGATCCGCTGCAGGCGGTTCCAGCTCTGCGCTCCCCAGCGAAGCAGCCCGCAGCATCACCTCCGCCACAGCCTGCGTCTCCGCACAAATCGCGCAACTCAGAACATGCTCGCGCAGTTCAGGAGAGAGCAAACCTCTTCGCAGGGCCTGCACCACATCGAATTCCCTTTCACACCCGCTTCGATTCATCGCCCGATTCATACCTTCTCCCTCATGGGCAACAGCAACCCAGCCGCCTTCCTTCGCGCCCGAAACAGCAGCATGCGGACGCTGAGTGGCCGAAGCCCTGTCGCGGCACCAATCTCGGCATGGTTCATCCCTTCCACATACGCGAGCCACAGCAACTCACGCTCCCGTGGCTTCAACATCCGCATCGCCGCGCGCACATCCATCTGTGTATCGACATCGACGCAGAACCCATCCTCCACAACATCCTGCCAACGGTTTATCGTCTCCCTTGCGCCACCTGTCTCTCAGCAAATTCGTCGCAATGCGAAAGAGATATCTTCGCGTCTCGTCCCTGTTCATCGGCGGTGGCTGCCTTACAAGAAAACGACAGTAGGTCTCCTGGAGCACAGTCGTCCGCCACGTCCCTCCGCCCGGTCACACCCACAAGGTAGGCAAAGATTGGACGAGCCGTCGCGTCATACAGCGATCGAAACTCCTGCTCGCTCATCGCAGTCGCGTCCTTCTCCGCTAACGGGACTACTCCAGCGATAGGAAAGCTTTCATCCATAGAGCATTCACCAGACCATTCGCCAGACCATTCACTGGCACCCGCCTCTGTCAGTCATTCGATCCGCGTTGCAACAGCCCGAACGAGCGAGAGAGCAGGTAACTCGCCGCAGCAGCCAAAGCAAAGCCGATTCCAAGAGCGAGTGCGAGCGCGCCGAAGATCGTGAACTCGCTGTCCGGCGCGACACCCGTCGAATGCAGCACCAGCATCCCCACTCCAAAAGCACTCAAAATAATTCCAGTTTGTGCACCGCTAAGGATACGTCGGTACGGCGTCGCTGGTTCCGCCTGCTCAACTCTGCAACGATTCCAGAAATCGTCTTCCCGATTCAGTCTCACATAAGCCAACAGCGTCTGGCTGGAATCGACCTTCTCCAGCAACCTGATCTGCACACCCGACTGCATCTTCGCCAGTAAATAGCGCCGGATCGAAGAGAAGATCAACCACGCCAGCCACCCAATCGTGGCCATTACAAAAAACGGCACAACTATGTTTTCACTCATATATTTTTTCCTTTTCTCTGAACCGTCTTACGTCCTCACCCAATACAACGCCCGCCAGGCCGAAACGGTTAACACCCGCAATCAGGGAAGCCACTCCAGCATCGCGTCTCCTCATTGGCACGATGCGATTCTATCGTTCCCCATCCCGTTCAGAGCGATCTCAACCCCTTACCTGCTACGCTTTAAGCCAATGCCCCTGCAGCCCTATCTCAAACGAATCATCGAAGGCCACGAGACCCTCTCCCGCGCCGACGCGGCCGAACTCCTCCAGACCATCCTGCGAGGCGAAGCCTCCGAACTCGAAATCGCCGCTCTCCTCGGCTCTCTCGCCACCCGCGGTCCCTCCGCCGCCGAGATCGCCGGCTTCGTCGACACCATGCGCGCCGCCGCTACTCCCATTCCACTAACCGACACCGAGCGGACCCTGATCATAGACACCTGCGGCACTGGCGCCGACGCCAGCGGTACCTTCAACATCTCCACCGCCGCCGCCCTCGTCGCCGCTGCCGCCGGAGCCTCCGCACAGGCTGGAGTCATGGTCGCCAAACACGGCAACCGCGCCGTCACCTCCTCCTGCGGTTCTGCCGACGTCCTCGAGGCTCTCGGCATCCCCGTCGGTCTCTCCCCCGCCGACGGCGCAGCCTCGCTACGGAAACATCGTTTCGCCTTCTTCCACGCCCCTTCGCTGCACCCTGCCATGAAGGTGGTCATGCCCGTCCGCCGTGCCCTCGGTATCCGCACCATCTTTCATCTGGTCGGCCCGCTCTCCAACCCCGCCGGAGCCTCCGCACAGGTCATGGGCGTCTACGCCCCGCACCTCGTCCCTCTCGCCGCCGAAGCCATGGTCCTCCTCAACACCCGCCACGCCTTCGTCGTCCACGGCGAAACCGGCGCGAACACCCCCAACGGCGCCGGCCACAGCGGAGGCATGGACGAGTTCTCGATCTCCGGCCCCAGCCACTTCGCCGAAGTTCACAACGGCATCGTCACCCTCTCCACCGTCACCCCCGAAGACCTCGGCCTCACCCGCGCCCCCATCGAAACCCTCCAGGGCGGCGGCGCCCACACCAACGCCCAGATCCTCACCGCCATCTTCTCCGGCGAAAAGGGCCCCCGCCGCGACATCGTCCTCCTCAACGCCGCCGCCGTCCTCGTCACCGCCGACCTCACCCCCAACCTCCTCACAGGCATAGCCCTCGCCGCCAAAGCCATCGACACCGGCGCCGTCACGGAACTCATCGCCGCTCTCACGCGTACACAATAAAGCCGGTTGCCCATCTCCGAAACCCGTACCTCTGGACTTCAGAAATTGGGCTTTCGTCCCAGATGCATCCAGACGTATCCAGACAGGAGCAACATTAATGTCGACCTATCCTCCACCCGCTGTCTCGCTCAACCCCGCCCTGGTCACCACCGCACTCGAAGTCCCCGGCCATCGCATCGTCCGCAACCTTGGCGTCGTCCGTGGCATCGTCGTCCGTTCCCGCAACGTCTTCGCCACTATCGGCGCCGGCCTTCAAACCCTGGTCGGCGGTGACATCACTCTCTTCACCGAGCTCTGCGAGAAGACCCGCCAGGACTCCTACGCCATGATGACCCTCCACGCGGCGCAACTAGGCGCCAACGCCGTCATCTCCTTCCGTTACGACGCCAACGAAGTCATGAAGGGTGTCACCGAGGTCCTCGCCTACGGCACCGCCGTCGTCGTCGAAAAAATCTAACTGATCAGACGCAGCCGAGGCGAGACAATGGCCCTCGCCAATGGACGACTACACCCGCGCTTCAAACACCATATTGAACGGCGTCTCCGTAGCCTTGCGGAAGTGTGTAAATCCGCCGCTCCGCGCGACCTTCTCCAACCTCGCCGGTCCAGCCTGCGCTCCCAGCCCCATCCCAACCTCCTGCGCCAGCGAACAAGGCACACAAATCGTCGCCGAAGCCGAATAAAAAATCCTGCCAATAGGATTATGATTCGCCGCCGCATCATCATTCGCAAACGGCTCCACGATCATCCACGTTCCGCCCTTCGCCAACGTCTTCTTCACATGTTTCGCCGCGCCCACCGGATCGCCCATATCATGCAGGCAATCGAAAAACGCAACCAGGTCATAGTCCTTCCCTGGAAAGTCCTTCGCCGGCGCAACCTCAAAGGTCACCCGGTCCGCAACCCCAGCCTCCTTCGCCTTCTTCCGCGCCTTCTCCACCGACGGCTTGTGATAATCAAACCCGAAAAACTTCGACTTCGGATAAGACTTCGCCATCAGCAGCGTCGACGCGCCATGCCCGCAGCCAATATCCGCCACGCGCGCACCCGCCTTCAGCTTCGCCTCCACGCCCTCCAGCGCCGGAATCCAGTTCGACACCAAATTCGCTAGGTAACTCGGCCGAAAAAACCGCTCCGTCCCTTCAAACAATCCCTTCTCATGCTCATGCCAACCCATCCCCTTGCCCGTTCGGTAGATCTCCGTCAGCTTCTCCTCATCCTTCACCACCGAAGCCAGCAGATGATAGAACCCCGGCAGATGCACCGGCGTATCGTCCAGCGCCAGCACCAGCGCCTGCTCCGGAGTCATAAAAAATTTGTCCTCCTTCCCGTCATACTGCACGAGTTGCCCCGCGGCGTTCGCATTCAGCCACTCGCGTATATACCGTTCTGACGTATTCGTCTTCTTAGCCAGTTCCTTCGAACTCACCGGCACACCATCCCCCATCGCACGGTACAGCCCCAGCTTGTCTCCAATTAGAATCAGCGGTGCCTGCAGCGCCGCCCCCATATCCTGAACCGCCCGTCCCAGCAGCGCATTCAAAGCATCCGGATTCACCGCACGCGTCTGCGGCGTCACTTGCTCTTGAGTAGCCATAACAATCCTCCTCGGGAATAGAAATTAACAACAGGCCCAAAATTATTTCTTACGCATTGGATCGTCGTTAGGATCGACGTAGTTAAACTGCAAAGGAGACATGCCGTGGACTTGGACCACGACCTCTCCACTGGCCATCGCGTAATGATGCATATCCGGGTCGAGATAAGCGAAACTGCCGGCCGGGAAAGCTATCATCTTCATCTCCTCAAAGCTGTCTCCCATCCCGACCTTGAAAGTCCCGGAGATGACGGTGACGTTTTCCCGCAAAGGATGCCAATGGGGTGCGATGCGGTATCCGTTAGGCATCTTCAGGCGAACGGTGTAATCCCCACTGGTGGCGCCAGGGTTGCCCTCGAGCACCGCGAACTCCGCGCCTGGGTTCAAGGATGCCGGTGCCGAGCCGTATTGAATGGCATCGGGCGTGAATGTATTTTTTTCAGAAGATGTGGTCTGAGTGCCAATCGTGAAGGCCAGACCCACCCCGCACACCAATCCCACCAGTGTGAGCATAACGTACACGTTCCGTTTCATCGCTCCGGCTCCGTCGTTGGGTATGCATCTCCCCAAAAATCAAGAAACAATCCAGGTCCGCAACGACGTCTACCGTTTGTGTGCTTTGAGCAGAACTAAGAGCAGGCGCACGATCCGGCCACATCCATCGCGCAGATCCCCGGGCCCATCAACTCGCCACGAGCATACGCCCCACCCTCCCCACCGTCAACGAGCCGATCCCCGGGCCGCTCCGGGTCCAGAACGAGCCCGGCCTTGGACCTCCTCCACTCCGACGGGCGCTACCGTTCCATCATCAAACACATCGGCCTCCCCCAGCCTGGTGAGACTCAGCCGTTCTCGGTCACGGCAACTTAGCGAGGAAGTCGTTCATCTCTCGAACGACCTCTGTCTCATTTGAGAGGTAGACGTAGTGGTCAGCGTTGGGGATGCGGACTACATGCGCGGACGGTACACCGGCTGCGAAATCGTCTGCCGCCGCCGTGCAATTGACCTTATCTGCAGCAAGTCTTTTGGCCTTCATTGCGGGATCGTTTTGAAAGGCTCGATCCCAATTGTGAGGACATGCGTAGACCGCGAGGATTGGAACCGGAATCTTTGTGTATTTCTGCCCTCCATACGTAAGCGCTGCAATGATCGGCGAACGAGGCGGTATCGGGGGCATGGATGCAACATCAAGGTTAGAGTCATGAAGCGTCTTCTCGAATTTCGAGACACGCTCTTCAAGGTCCAACAGATAACTCTTCTCGTCCACGCCGCCTGCTTCCACCTGCTCGATTCGCCTCTTGAGATCATTCATCTCCAGGCCCATATTCGGAAGGGCGGCATCATAGTAGGCGAATCCATAGGCGGCTTCGAGATAAATCAATCCAGCTACTCTCTCCGGATAACGGCTGCCGACAGAACTGAGCTCTTCGCCCGCAAACGAGTGTCCCACCAGTATCGGACGGTTGAGCTTCAGCGTGTCAATGACGGCCAGAACATCGTCGCCCAGACGATCGGCTGCATAGTTCCCGTTTGCCGGAGCGGGCTTGCTGGAGGCGCCGAAGCCCCGTCGGGTAATGCCGTAGACGTGATAGTGCGCGGCGAACTGTGGAGCGAAGCTGTCGAAGGCGTGGGCCGTATTTCCCATGCCTGCCAGAAAAATCATTGGCCTGCCGGCGCCGCCCCAATCGAGCACCTCGAGCTTGACGTCCTTGTCGACGGTGACAAATTGAACCGAATGAGGAGAAGAGTCGGTCTGATTCTGTGCGTGCAGTACCCCTGCAGACAACGCGACAAGACCAATAAGCCCGAGCGTTAGGTTCTTCACGTGCGACTCCTCGCCTCTACTGCTGTTTTGCAATGGAAGCTGTTGCGAGCGTCCCGCCCAGGCCCATCGTCTCTATCGCAGACGAAGGCACAATGACCATCGCTCCCTTCTCCCGGATCGCCTCATACAGCATGTTCATGCCGCGCAAATGCAGAGCCCCCGGATTGTCGTTGTAAACGCGCGAAGCCTGGGCAAACTGCTCGGAGACCTGCACCTCCGCTTCACCAAGAATCACGCGTGCCTGGCGTTCGCGCTCCGCCTGCGCCTGCTGCGACATCGCATTTTCAAGCGCCTGCGGAATCCGCACATCGCGGATCTCGACTGACTGAACCGTGATGCCCCACGGCGTGGTCTTTTCGTCCAGTATCTTCTGCAATTCGCGGCCAAGCGTCTCGCGCTCCGTAATCATCTGCGCAAGCTGATGCCGGCCGATGGACTCGCGCAGCGCCGTCTGCGAACCCAGCGTGATCGCTTGAATGAAATCCTCAACTTCGAGAATAGATTTCTCCGCACTCCACACAAGCCAAAAGATGATCGCATCCACGTTGACCGGAACCGTGTCGCGCGTCAGCGTGGATTCCGCGCTCACCGTCGTGACGCGCACCCGTTGATCCACATAGCGGCTCAATGTCTCGATGATCGGAATAATCAGAAAGAATCCTGGTCCACGCAACCCGCGATACCGGCCGAAACGAAGCAGTGCGACCTTCTGCCATTGATCGACCACCTTGATCGCGAACAGAAAGTAAACGCCGACAAGCGCGCCCGCAACTCCGAAAAGTGAGCGATTTGTCAGGCTCGTGACCCACGCCCCGCCCAGAACACAGACCACAAATACGGTCAGACCGACGCTGTTGAATTGCTTTCGCTGCAACATGGTTATCTCCTCTTGAATTCACTTTCCGATGAGAGTTCGCGCAAGGCCGTGATCAACTGCTCGACCGTGAACCCCGCGGACCCCGCCCGCGAAACAAACTCCCCGACCAACTGTCCGAGTTGCCTTTCGCGCTCGCCCTTCGAAAACTCGACTTTCTTGTTCGCAATAAATGTGCCGGAGCCCTGCTGCGTATCCAGCGTCCCGCGAATCTCCATCTCCCGATACGCGCGCAGCACAGTGTTGGGATTGATGACAAGATCGACCGCCACCTGCCGAACCGTCGGAAGCTGATCTCCGACCGCCAATACCCCTGCAGCAATCGCTGCCTGGACCTGATCAATCAGTTGCCGGTACACAGGAACCCCGCTGTGAGAGTCCAGACGAAAGGCGAATGCGGCGGCCTCGACTTTTGCAATCCGTTTCACAATCCAATAATGTACTAGTCTACTAGTACATTGCAAGAGAAAAATAAAGAATTTTTTATAGCCCGCATTTCCAATGATTTACAGTGTCCCGATATACTCGCTTCAACTCAACGGAGGCATTCATGGCCCGAGTCACCGGCATCGGCGGCATCTTCCTTCGCGCTCGCGATCCCAAATCCCTCAGCGCCTGGTACGCGAAACACCTCGGCATCCAGCTCGCCGACTACGGCGGAGCCACCCTCCTCTGGTCCGACGAAGTCCCACCCACCACCGGCATGACCACCTGGTCCCTCTTCCCCGAAGATACAAAATACTTCGGCCCCGGCAACGAAAGAGGCCCGCAGCAAGCCATGATCAACTACCGTGTCGACGATCTCGACGCCCTCCTCACCCAGCTGGCCGCCGCCAACGTCACCATCGACCCCCACCGCGAAGATGCCGACTACGGCCGCTTCGCCTGGATCACCGACCCCGAAGGCAACCGTATCGAACTCTGGCAACCCCTCGCAGACCCATCTCCGAATCCATAAATCTAAGCCGCCTTCGCACTGCTACCGACGCAACTTCCCTCTCACGAAAAGGGACTCTCGTCCGCGCTCGGACCGTAGATCGACGGAACGTGAACATCCAGCAGTCGGAGATAGACCGCAAGCTGGCCGCGATGGTGGTACCAGTGATTCAGCATCAGGGATCGCCAGACACTCACTCTTGGCATGCTCCGAAGCTCCTTCTCGCCAAACATCAAATGCCAGTTCGCTTCCGCCGCAGCCTCTGTGGTCTCCTTCAGAGTCTGTTCCACATCGCGAATGCTCTGCTCCAGCGCCGCGTATACCTCTTCCATACTTTTTGGCATCGGCTGAGAAAACGTGCTTTTCGAGACATCGAAAGCGTCTGGCTTCGTAATGTGGGCAATGCCTCCCGGAACCGTCGCAATATGCAGCGCCAGTTGTCCAAGCGACATCGACCGTTCATGCGGCTTCCAACCAAGCTTGTCCGCAGGAACTCGCCCAAGAACCCTCTTCGTCGTCTCCACCTCTTCATGGAACTCTCTCAGCATCGATTCAGCTTGGTTCACTTCAGTCCACCTTTCACCATCAGCATTGATGTCTTCAGAAAGCGTCGCACAACAAGAAAAACCAACGAAGCAACGAAGATCGCCACCATCGCCAAACGCAGGTGTCCGGCAATCGGTGCCGCGATCCCCGCTCCCGTCCACACCGCAAGATAAGCAGCAATGCAGACCGGACACTTCGGAAGCAAAACCAGCATCGTGCCCGACCCGACACAAGCACCCGCGCTTCTCCAGGGACGCGCAGCCAAACCGCGGCGAGCGGCCGGCTGCGCTTCACAACATCTCATCTGGTTAAGGGTGTCGCTCATGTTCGCCTCCGCATTACTTGCTAAGGTTTAAGGTCACCCCTGCGTTATCCACTATCTTGACCCACTTCGGGTCGGGCGAAGTAGAGGCGCCGTATTCGTCGTGCCAGTTCCACCACTTGTACGGTGCGGTCTGCGGGTAGCCCTCCGGCGAGTCCTCCCACGCCTCCTGGCGCCCAAGCGGGGTCATATCGAGATAGCTCCACGTGCTCCCCATCGCCTCGTCGCCACGGTTGTTGATGAAGTACGTGCGAAAGATGCGGTCGTCGCTATCGCGGAAGAAAACGTTGTGGCCGTGCCACTCATCCACGCCGAAGTCCTTATCGAAGCTGTCGGTAATGGTGTACCACGGCATCTCCCAGCCCATCCGCGCCTTCAAGCGCTCAATGTCCGTCTGCGGCGCGCGCGACGCGAATACAAGCGTGGTGTCGCGGGCGTTCAGATGGGAGAGGTGGGAGATCTGGTCTGCCCCAAGGGAACAGCCGCGGCAGGCATGATCGGGCCAGCCGAACACACCGGGCTCGAAGAAGGCGCGGTACACGATCAGCTGAGGGCGCCCCTCAAACAAATCGAGCAGGCTCGCGTTGCCCTTAGGCCCATCGAACACGTACTCCTTCTCCACGGCCACCCACGGCATCCGCCGGCGCGCGGCAGCCATCGCGTCACGGGTGCGAGTCAACTCCTTCTCCTTAACCAGCAGTTGCTGGCGCGCAGCCTCCCACTCCTCCGGCGACACGATCGGTGGCCTCTTCATCTTCGTCTGGGTTCCATTGCTCTTATCCATGTTTCCTCCTTGTTCGTGGTTTCTGTTGTTCGTTCCTGGTTCTTGCCGCAAAGCCTCGCTCAGCGCTTGCTGCCACGCTTCTCAGCCGCCTTGCGAATCCGGTTCATCAGGTCCGTCCAGCCGACATCGACGCCGCGGTCCGCGTCGCCGATCCATCCCATCGCCCGATGCACAAACCGCACCCGCGTCAATCCGTTCTCCTCCGTCAGCCGGTACTGGAGGTTCGATGTCGCTGGTGTCGACATAAACAGCGGCCCGCATATCTCCAGCAGTGACGGCGGCTTGATCGCCTGCACCACGCCCCAGAAGTGTCCCGTGTCGTTTCCAAGATCACGAAACCAACGCCCGCCCGGCCACGCCTCCAGCTTCATCGGCATCGGCTTCTCCGGTGTCGAGTTCAACGGCCCCATCTGCTCCAGAATCGTCTCGAACACCATGCCAATCGGCGCCGCAATCTCCTCCTCCTTCACAATCTCGAACGCCGAGACCACCTGCTCCTGAATCGTCGCTGTCATTACTCCTCCTTTTTCTCGCTCTTGTTTGAACTTCCGCTGTCGTTTGAGATGAGCCGTTCCAAAGCCTTTCGCTCCGCGCGCTCCTTGATCTGACCCATCTGATGCGTCCAGTACCGCTCAAACGTCTTCACCCAGTCATGCACCGTCTTCAGCTTGTTCGCCTCCAGCCGGTACATCCTGTGCTGACCGCGCTTGACGACCGTCACTACGCCGACCTTCCGCAGCACGCCTAGATGCTTCGACACCGCCGGCTGCCCGAGCTTCATCCGCACAACCACATCGCCAACCGCCCACTCCCGGCCATCGTTAAGTAGACCGAGAATCTCGCGACGCCGCGGCTCCGCGATCGCATTGAAGACGTCGGTAGTAGTCGCCGCTCGTGCCATGCATTTATATATATTCCTAAATAGGAATATATGTCAAGTCGACATCTATTGTCCCCTAGACGAGAGCGATGAGCCCGTCTGCCCAACCCCCAAATTTGAGTATCATGATCGAAAACATGGTAGTGGGTGAGCTTGAGTAGTTTGATTACAAGCCCTCTTCGGAGGGCTTTTCTTATGAGAGGATGGCGGCGTGGCCCTGATACTTCTAAGCGGCAGTTGGACACTAATCTTCCTAGACCTCACGATGTGGTCTGCCATCTTCGGTGTTCCGATTGCGTTGCTCGTGTGGCTAGTAAAGAAACGAAAGAGTCGTTAGGTTGTCCTCAGATTTCAAACTGACCCACCACCGAAAACATCGACGTCTTCCTGAATCAACCAGAGGAGCTGAAAATGAACACCCAATCGACAAGCGAGAATGCCGCGCTAGCCACCGAAACCAACGTCCAGCAAGCCGTTCCCTTCTTCATGGTCTCCAACATGGAAGCCTCCCTCCGCTTCTACGTCGACGGCCTGGGCTACAAGCGCACCAAACAATGGATCGTCGACAACAAGATCCGCTGGTGCTTGCTCGAACTCGGCAACACCGCCCTCATGCTCCAGGAATACCTCCCCACCGAGATCCCCACCACCAAGCGAGGCGAAGGCGTCTCCGTGTGCTTCCAATGCAGGGACGCACTCGCCATCTTCCACGAAGCCCGCACCCGCGGACTCACGCCCCGCACACCCTTCGTCGGAAACAACATGTGGGTCACCATCCTCACCGACCCCGACGGCTACAAACTCGACTTCGAAAGCCCCACCGACGTCCCCGAAGAAACCGTCTACTCCGACGACCTGGAATTATTCACACCAACCCAAAAATAAATCCCAAAACCGTGGCAAATTTTTGCCGCCCAGAATACGTCCACCAAAACACCACGATGCTGCAGCACTCCACCACAAATTCACCAGCAAAATACCACGCTCTGCACGCCATTTTTCGCAAAACCCCCAGCAAAAACACCACTCCGCCAGCCAAAAAAATAACGGCCCGAAAATCCACCACAAACCCCATTACCATTGCCGAATGACCAACCCCACCCCCGGCAGAATTGAAGTCATCACCGGTCCCATGTTCTCTGGCAAGTCTGAAGAGCTTATCCGCCGCCTCAAGCGCGCCCGCATCGCCCGCCAGCGCGTAGCCTGTTTCAAACCAGACATCGACCTCCGCTACCACCGCACCGCCATCGCCAGCCACGGCGCCCAGACCCACGACGCTGCCGTCGTAACCCCAACATCCGACAGCCTTAAGATCGAACTGCTCGAGTCCGGCCGCGTCCACGAGGTCGACGTCATCGGCCTCGATGAAGTCCAGTTCTTCGACGCCGGCATCACTCATCTCGCCATGGAACTCGTTCGCCTCGGCAAGCGCGTCATCCTCGCCGGCCTCGACACCACCTTCGCCAACGAGCCCTTCGGCCCAGTTCCCGTCCTCATGGCTCTCGCCGACGAAGTCACCAAGCTCTCCGCCGTCTGCATGGTCTGTGGCGCCCCTGCCATTCACACCCAACGTCTAGGCCAAAGCCAGGAGCTAGTCGTAGTCGGCGCCGCAGGCCTCTACGAAGCCCGCTGCCGAACACACTTCGAACCCTTCACCGACGAACACCACTCCGAGCAACTCGATCTACCCGCCATCATCTCCGCGTAACAAACACTCTGGGCAAAACAAAGACGCTGGGAAGAATGTACCTTCCCGGCGTCTTTGCCCATAGTTCAAGCTCAGTGCTTCGAAACCATATCCATCACATCCTTGCGCAACGCCAGCGAGCTTCCCAGCCGCGCATAGTACATATGCCCGCCCGGATACTCATGCACCTGTATCCGCGTCGGATCGCCCATGATCGGAATCTGGCTCACCGTCAGCACCGACCCCATGAACGGACACGAAAGATCAGCCCATCCATGAGCAATCACCACACGCAGCTTGGGGTCCGTCGCAACCGCCACTCGCAGATCGGTAGCCGAAGCGCCTCCGGCAAACGCGCCATTGCGCGAAGTCCGGTCCCAATTCCTGGCAACCTCATTCGACAGAGCGTTATATCGCGCATCCGTCTTCCACCCCACTGTCCGCGTCACAAAATCCACCATCGCCGTCGTCGTCGGAGCAACAATGCTCAACAGAATGGGGTCGTTCGTCTCCTGCGTCGGGTTATACGGAAACGGATCATACGCCGTAACGTTGGGATCGTACCGGCTGCCCAGCTTGCCCGTCTCGCGAAACTCCTCTCGCAAAAACGCCTGCGTCTCCAGCCGTCCGCCCGACTCCTTCACAAACGTCGGATCGAGCCCGGTCAACTCCGTCACTTTCTTCACAATCCGCGGAGTCGCCGCCGGATCGCTGTTGCCCTTCAACAAGTCCTCCGCGTATTCGCCGCGCGTATAGTCGATCACCGGCGCCATATTCTCGCTCGTCAGCTTACCCTGCCGCTCATAGTTCGCCGCAACGATCGACGGTAGCGTCAGCATCCACGGAATGGGCGAAAGATCAGGCGACCCCGACTGCGGAGCCAGCGCCGGCGAGACCAGCACCAGTCCATTCACCGCCACGCCGATCTGCGACTGCAGATAAGCCGTCAGCCGCGGTCCGCGATACCCGCCATAGCTCTCGCCCACAATGTACTTGCGAGACTGCAGCCGTCCGTTCTTCACCAGCCAGTCGTAGACGCACTTCGAGAGATATTCAATGTCCTGGTCCGGCCCGTAAAACTGCTTCTTCGCCTCATCCAGCGACACCAGCGACCGCGAAAATCCGGTCCCGATCGGATCGATGAACACGAGATCCGTAAAGTCCAGCCACGTCCCCGGATTGTCCCTCAGAATTGCCGGGTCCGAAGGGCTGTCTCCCTCCGCGCCGAACGCCACCCTCTTCGGCCCGATCGCGCCAAGGTTCAAATACACCGAGGCCGCGCCTGGCCCGCCATTGAACGCAAACGTTATCGGCCTGTCCTTGCCCTCCACGATGTACGCGGTATAAACCACCTCGCCGCTCAACGCGCCTTTGCTATCCCGCACCGGCAGAGTTCCGACGGTCACGGTATAGTGCAGCGTCTTTCCATCCATTTGAATGTTCTGTTCCGCATGCGCATCAGGCGGCAGCGGCGGCTCAGTCATCGACATTCCCGGGGTTGCCGCAGTCTTCGTCTCTGGAGCCGCCGGCTTCGCTTCCGGAGATGCCGGCGTCGCCGCTGGCGCACCTTCCGCCGCAGGCGGACCGCCGCCGCGTCTACCCTGTTGACCCAGCGCTACAGAGGGAGCGGTTGATAAGACAAAGCCAAAAAGGCACGAGAAAACGCCAAACTTAGAGAAGGGGACACGCCAGGTTGAAGTCATTATTCGAATTTTACATAGGATAGGCGCGCAACCCAAAGAAATACTTCTGTATTCTCACTACAAGAAGTTCATTGGAGATCCAGCCATGCGCAACATGATCGCCACACTCGCCGTCTGCCTTCTTGCCATCCCGGTCTTCGCCGCAAAACCGAACAACATCCTCATCGTTCCCATTAAGACCAGCACCGGGGAGGATGCCGGCACCGCAACCTTCCAGCAGGGAAAAGGCAAGCTCTCCATCAGGCTCGACCTCAAGAATCTCCCTGTCGGCGAACACGCCGTCCACATCCACGCCAAGGCCCTCTGCGACCCACCCGACTTCAAAACCGCAGGCGGCCACTTCAACCCTGAGAGCAAGCAGCACGGCTTTCAAAATCCCATGGGCCACCACGCCGGGGATCTCCCCAAGAACGTCACAATCGGCGAAGGCCACGTCGGCCAGGCCACGTTCAAGGTCGGCTATCTCTCTCTCGACCCCGCCGCCCCTTACAGCATCATCGCCAATGGAGGCACCTCCATCATCGTCCACGAGAAGGCTGACGACATGAAGACCGACCCCTCCGGCAACGCCGGCAACCGCATCGCCTGCGGCGTCATTACCGCACCCACCCCCTAAAAGTTGCACGTTTTCAACAGTCGTTGAACCAAGCGGAGCGCCCATGCGTACTAGCAAACATGGGCGTTCTGCACATGGCGATGCCGATTTCACCGAGGGCCAGATATTCAGGCTTCAAGTCTGCGTCGCGACACGTCTCGCGCTCGATGACAGTAGCTGAACCTGCCGTCCAGGCCCTCCAACAAATCAATCCCACCCCCGGTCCACGCGGTACACTGCCTCTACCGGCAAAACCGTTACCATCAGAGGCAAAGTTGGAGCGTACTCCAGAACAGGAAGCTGCAAACGAGGCACTTGCCAAACTGGTACGCCAGTGCATGGCTGGTGACTCTCAGGCATGGCAGCAGCTAGTCCTTTCGCAGCACCGCCGTATCTACGCCATCTGCTACCGTTTCACCGGCTCAGGCGCCGACGCCGAGGACCTCACCCAGGACGTCTTCCTCAAGCTCTACAAGAACCTCGCCAGCTTCGACACCCAGAAGGGCAGCTTCCAGACCTGGATCACCACCCTCGCTCGCAATCTCCTCGTCGATCACTTCCGCCGCACCCGCCTCGATCGAGCCTCCGACTCCCTCGACGCCACCTTCGACGGCGAAGAGGACGGCCACACCTTGGCCGACCGCCTCGCCGATCCGCGCCCCTCGCAGGAGCACCACGTCGCCTCCCTCGAACTCAAAGTTCGCGTCCAGAGCGCGCTCAAACAACTCTCCCCAGAGCTCCGCGAAGCAGTTATACTTCGCGATCTCGAGGATATGGATTACAAAGAGATATCCCAGGTTCTCCGGATACCCGAAGGAACCGTTAAAAGCCGCATCAGCCGCGGTCGCGGGGAACTTGCAAGGCTTCTGCAACGTATAGAAAGTTAGGTGACATAGTGCTAGAGAGAGAGGTGGTTTAAAGTGGCAGACTTCAACCAATTCGGCAGCGTCAAGCCGGGTCAGGGCAGCAATCCGCAGCACTGCGCACAGTGTGAAGCGATGCTCTCCGACGCACTCGACGGTACCCTCTCTCCCGCCGACCAGGCCACCTTCGACCTCCACATGGTCGGTTGCCCCAGTTGCGCCACCCTGTTGGCCGACGCCCAGCGCGGAGCCGCCTGGATGGAAATGCTGAAGTCTCCCCGGCCAGAGCCGCCCATCAACCTCATGGAGCGAATCCTCGCCCAGACCAGCGGCCAGGCCGCCAACGCAACCAAACCAGCCATCGTCCTTGGCAGTACCGATCGCCTCCGGACTCCGAATACGCTCCTTGGCCCCACTCTGGTTTCACCGTCATCCGCCCACCCGGCATTCGCCTCCACCAATGTCATTCCCTTCCGCACCCGCATCTCCCATGGATTCCGGTCCCTTGGCCAGACCATGTTGCAGCCGCGTCTTGCGATGACTGCAGCCATGGCCTTCTTCTCCATCGCCCTTACCATGAATCTCACCGGCGTTCACCTCGGTCAGCTTCGCGCCAGCGACTTCAAACCCTCCAGCATCCTGCGCAGCGCTTACGAGGCTAAGGCGAAGGTCGTTCAATACTCCGACAATCTTCGCGTCGTCTACGAACTCGAATCCCGCGTCCGCGACCTTCAGCGTTCCTCGGACGATAACGGATCCAGCAATACCCCGGCCCCCCAGAACGACCCCGCTGCCGGCCAGCAACCCGGCGATCAGAATCAGAAGCCAGGCAGCAAGAAACAGGACCAGAAACAGACCAAGCCCAATCCCGGTTCCAGCCGCCGCGAGACCCCCGCCGGCAGCATCCAGGTGGTCGAGTCTGTTCGGACCCAGGCCCCTCCCCCCTTCGCAACACAAGCATTTGTTGTCTTTACTCCCAGCGTTTTTAAGCAAGAAGGGGGAATGGTATGACTTGCGCAAACCATCCTGATCGTGAACGTACTGCTTTTTGCCAGAACTGCGGCAAACCAATCTGTCAGGAGTGCACCCGTACCGTCGGCTCTGCTGTCTTCTGCGAACCCTGCCTCGCCGCCAAACTAGCCGGTGCCCCTGCTCCCGGAGCAGCTCCTGCCTATAGCGACCCGCATCAGCCCGGCGCCCCCGCCGACGCAGCCTGGCAATGGGGAGCAGGCACGCCTCCCGGTTGGCAGCCCCCAGCGGGTCCCAACCCCGGCCTGGCCGCCCTCCTCGGCTTCATTCCCGGCGTCGGCGCTATGTACAACGGCCAGTATGCCAAGGGCGTCGTCCACCTCATCGTCTTCGCCATCCTCGTCTCGCTCGCCAACGAGAACGGCATCTTCGGCCTCTTCGTCGCTGGCTGGGTCTGCTATCAGGTCATCGAGGCGCACCACACCGCCCGCGCCCGCCGTGACGGCACACCGCTCCCAAACCCCTTCGGCCTAAACGACCTCGGCGAACGTCTCGGCTTCGGCAAAGCCTGGCCCAACTCCCCCGGCCCGGCCGCCCCGCAAGGCACCCCGTCCGACACCACCCAGTCCACCAGCGGAACCTATCCCCCACCGTCTGCTGGATATCCCCCGCCATCCGCCGCCAGTTGGAGCACCCCCTGGGACAGCTATGCTACGTCCGTCCCTCCGGTTTCACCCTACGGAATGCCAGGAATGCCTGGCTACCCAGTCGATCCAAATCTCGCGCCTAACCTCGCACCCCCGACGGGAAACCGTTTCCCCGCTGGCGCCATCTGGCTCATCGGACTCGGCTGCCTCTTCCTGATCGGCAACTCAGGCATCTTCCACGGCTTTCCTGTCCACCGTCTCGTTCCCATCTTCCTCATCGGGCTCGGCGTCTGGCTCTTCGTCCGCAAGATGACCGACACCGGCATCGGCCTCGCGGACGATGGCACCCCTGCCTACCGCTACCGCCTCTACTGCGCACTCCGCGGCTCTGTCTGGATCACCGTCATCGGCGTCCTCTTTCTGCTGGACTCCTTCGACATCCTTTCCTGGGGCCACAGCTGGTCGATCCTCATCATTGTCGCCGGTCTCATGATCATCCTCCGCCGCGCCTCCTATCCGCCTGCCATCGCCTATCCTTACCCAGGTCCCCCCTGCCACGCCACCGGGCACACCGCCGCCAGCCGATCCCGGCACCTCTATCGTCCCCTCCACCCAGCACGATCAGGAAGGGAGATAACACCGTGGGAAACTATCCTCCTCCACCCTACCCGCCACCTCCCGGTCCACCGTACGGAAACGACTGGAAGTATCAGCGCCGTATGCTCAAGGACCAGGCCCGTGCCCAACGCGACGTGCTCCGCGCCCAGCGCGATGCCTACCGCTACCAGGCCCGCAGCTTGCGCCGCAGTTCTATCCTCGGCCCCCTGGTGCTCATCACCGTCGGCATCGTCTTCCTGCTCATCCAGACCGGCCGCATTCAGAGCTACCACTTCTGGGAGTGGTATGGCCGCTTCTGGCCCTTCCTTCTCGTCGGAGCCGGCGTCATCATGCTCCTCGAGTGGGCCTACGACCAATACGCCCAGTCCGACTCCACCCAGCCCCGCTATCGCCGACGCATAGGCGGAGGAGTCTTCACAATCCTGATCCTCCTCGCAATCACCGGCGTCGTCTTCAGCAGCATTCGCGAAGGCGGCCACACCAAGCTCCTGAACGGCTGGGACATTAATCAGGACAACTGGGACGAGTTCCTCGGCGACAAACACGAGAGCGACCAGACCATCGCCCAGGCTTTCCCTGCCGGCGCTACCCTCCTGGTCAACAACCCCCGCGGCGACGTCACCATCACCGGCACCAGCGACGACAACCAGATTCACGTCGCCGTCCACAAAGAGGTCTACACCCGCTCCGACTCCGACGCCGAAAGCAAGGCTCAGCGCCTCAGCCCAACCCTCAACGCCAGCGGCGGTAACGTCACCCTCAACGTCCCTTCAATGGACGGTGCGCGCGCCGATCTCGTCATCACCTTGCCCGCCGCCGTTGCCACCACCGTCACCGCCAACCACGGCGACGTGAAGATCAGCACCATCAAAGCCCCAGTCGTCGTCACCGCCAACCACGGTGACATCGAACTCAGCGCCATCACCGGAGACATCACCACCCACATCAACAACGGCGGCAACGACCTCTCCGCTCATAGCGTCACCGGCTCCGTCACCATCGAAGGCCATGGCCACAACTCTACCCTCTCCGACGTCAGCGGTCCCGTAACCATGCGCGGAGAGTTCTTCGGCGACACTCACTTCGAACGCATCAGCGGCCCCGTCAAGTTCCACACCAGCCGCACCGACTTCCAACTCGCGCGCCTCGATGGCCAGATCGACATTAGCAGCGGCTCTGCCCTCTCCACCAGCGAAGCCGTCGGTCCCCTCACTCTCACCACGCACAGCCGCAACATTACGCTCGACCGCATCGCCGGCGACGTCTCCGTCACCAATAGGAACGGATCGGTCGACGTCACCAGCGCGCCCCCATTGAGCAACGTCACCGTCGAAAACCGTAACGGCTCCGTCAGCGTCACCGTCCCCGAGAAGTCCAACTTCGCCTACCAGTTCGACGCCACCAACGGCGATATCCAAAGCGACTTCACCCAGATCAAGAGCACCGACGAAGACAATCACAAGAACGTCGTCAGCGGCACCATCGGCAACGGCGGTCCGCTCCTGCGCATCACGACCAGCCAGGGCGATGTCTCGCTGAAGAAGGGCAGCATCATGCCGTTGCCTCCAACTCCGCCCGCACCGCCGAAGATCACCGCGCTTCCTCCAGAGGCACGCCAATCAATAGAAGACGCAAAGCAGGCCGCACGTGAGGCAACTGCAGAGGCAAAAGCCGCCGCAAAGGAAGCCGCCGCACAAGCCAAAGAGGCCGCAAAAGAAGCCCAGCAACAAAGCAAACATCCCGACCAGTAACCGTTCAAAGCAATAGAAGCCCCGTCCGTCCAGAGACGGGGCTTTTCTATTCCTTCCCTGCGAGCCCGATTTATCCACTAATCTAGAGGCACTCAACAGATTGCAAAGGAGATCTGCATGCGGCGTCATCTCTCCATCACGGCCAACACTCTGATCGCGATCTCGCTCGCCCTGGTCTCCGCACAAATAGCGGCGGCACAGCCCACATTACCCGTCACCTTCAAATCACAGATCGTCCATAGTCCAGCCGGGGCAGACATCTTCGTCCGTTCAGCGGGACACGGCTCCGCCGTCGTTCTCATCCACGGCTATGCCGAAACCAGCGACTCCTGGGCGCCTCTCGCCGCCGAGCTCGAGAAGACCTACACCGTCATCGTCCCCGATCTGCGCGGCATCGGCGGTTCTTCCCGCCCCGCTGGCGGCTACGACAAGAAAACCCAGGCCGCAGACATTCGCGCCGTCGTCACCACCCTCGGTTTCGACAGCGCCTACATCGTCTCGCACGACATCGGCATCATGGTCGCTTACGCCTACGCCGCACTCTACCCCAACAAGGTGGAGCGCCTCGTCGTCATGGACGCACCGCTCCCCGGCATCGCCCCCTGGGATGACCTCATCAAAGACCACCGCCTCTGGCACTTCTCCTTCTGGGGCGCCGATGAGGAGCGTCTCGTCCAGGGCCGCGAGCGTATATATCTCGACCGTATCTGGAACGACTTCAGCGCCAGTCCCAGCGAACCCGACGAAGCAACGCGGAAGTTCTACGCCGCCCAGTACGCCAAACCCGGCGCCATGCGAGCCGGCTTCGCTCACTTTAAAGCCTTCTCCCAGGACGTACAGGACAACCAGGTCTTCCAGCGCACCAAGCTAACAATGCCCGTACTCGCCGTAGGCGCAGAAAAATCCTTTGGCGCCACCGAGGCCGTCGTCATGCGCAACGTCGCCGTCAACGTACGCGAAGCAGTCGTCCCCAACTCCGGCCACTGGCTCATGGAAGAAAACCCTGCCTACACCGTCGCCTTAATCCGCGACTATCTCAAAGATCCCACCGCAGCCACGTCCAACCACTAGAGATCGGTTCCTCTACGATCTGGGACAAGGGGGCGATTGCTCCTCCGAGCAACGCTCCATTTCTAACCAGCGATCAACTCACCTTGATATATTGAATGTCTCAACATCCGTTCAACCCCCGCCCAGGAGAACACCTTGCGCCGTCGCTCTTTCATAGCCGCACTCCCCCTCGCAGCCGCAGGATCCATGGCCTCGGTCAGCTCCTCAAACGTCTTCGGCCAAACTGACGGAGTCACACCGAAAGATCTCCCCAAATTCCAGCCCGCGGGCGCCGAAAAATTCACCCGCCCCGACGTCCACGCCGGCGACCGCATCGCCGGAGCCAGCTTCGCCTCCCGCTCCGCCGCCATGGGCTGCTCCGGAGCAGCCGGCACCGCGCACCCTCTCGCCACCCTCACCGCCATCGAGATCCTCAAAAAAGGTGGCTCCGCAATCGACGCCGCCGTCGCCACCAACGCCGTCCTCGGCTTCGTCGAACCCACCAGCTGCGGCCTCGGTGGCGACTGCTACGCCATGATCTGGGATCCCAAGGCTCAACAAAGTCGTCTCCCTCGCCGGCTCCGGCCGCTCTCCCAAAGCCCTCACGCTCGACATCGCACGCTCCCGCGCAAAAAACGGCGCCCTTCCCCCCTACGGAGCCGTCTCCATCTCTGTCCCCGGAGCACTCGACGCCTGGTGGACCCTCCATCAGCGCTACGGCAAACTCAAATGGGCCGAGCTCTTCGAACCCGCCATCCACTACTGCGAAACCGGCTCACCCACCCCGCAAATCATCGGCTACTACATCAAGCGCGGCCTCGCCAACTTCACCAAGCCCGGCTCCGGTGTCGAAGAGACCGCCAACGCCATGCACACCTTCGCCCCCAACGGCAAAGCCCCCAACGAAGGCGACGTCCGCCGCAACCCCGACCTCGCCCGCACCTATCGCCTCATCGCCGAAGGCGGCCGCGACGCCTACTACGACGGCCCCATCGCCAAAACCATCGAAGCCTACTTCAAGCGCATCGGCGGATGGATTACCGTCGACGACCTCCGCGCCCAGCACGCCGAGTGGCTCGATCCCATCGTCACCAACTACCGCGGCGTCGACGTCTACGCCATGGCCGCCAACACCCAGGGCCTCGCCACCCTCCAGCTCCTCAACATCGCCGAAAACTTCGACCTCCGCGGCATGGGCTTCCAGTCCGCCGAATCCCTCCACATCCAGATCGAAGCCAAGCGCCTCGCCTACGAAGACCGCGCCCGCTACTACGCCGACCCGCACTTCGCCAAAATCCCCATCGACTGGCTCAACTCCAAGGACTACGCGAAGGAGCGCGCCAAACAAATCAAGCTCGACTCCATCCTCACTCCCATCTATCCCGGCCAGGCGCCCAGCCACGGCGACACCACCTACTTCACCGTCGCCGACAAAGACGGCATCATGATCTCGCAGATCCAGTCCAACTTCCGCGGCCTCGGCTCCGGCCTCGTCGCCGACGGCCTCGGCTTCATGTTCCAGGACCGCGGCCAGCTCTTCTCCCTCCAGGACGGCCACCCCAACATCTACGCCCCCGGCAAGCGCCCCTTCCAGACCATCATCCCCGGCTTCGCCACCCGCGACGGCAAGCCCTGGATGTCCTTCGGCGTCATGGGCGGCGACATGCAGCCGCAAGGCCAATCGCAAATCATCATCAACCGCGTCGACTACGGCCTCGACATCCAGGCCGCCGGCGACAGCCCCCGCTGGCACCACGAAGGCTCCTCGCAATCCATGGGCGAAGACCCCGCCGGCCTCGGCCCCAAAGGCATCCTCCGCCTCGAATCCGGCGTCCCCGAACCCACGCGCAAAGCCCTCGAAGCCTTAGGCTGGCCCATCGGTCCCTCCGACGGAGGATACGGCCGCTACGAATGCATCGAACCCCACATGGACGGCACCGACCGCGTCTACTCCGCCGCCAGCGAAATGCGAGCCGACGGCTGCGCCTTGGCCTACTGACGGCCAAACGCTCCATCGACCAAAGCCCACCAGTGTCGTCATTCTTCACCAAAGTGTCGTTATTCTGAGCGCAGCGAAGAATCCCCGCATTTCGTATTTGCATTTGCTTTTCTTGTTGTCATCCCCGAAGGGGATCTGCGGTTGTATTGTCTTTGCCTTTTAGTCGTCATCCTTTGCCGCAGGCGTAGGCAGAAAGTCTGTCAGGTTGTATACCGTAATCATGGTTCGACGAGATAAAACAACCGAAATACTTGAGATCAAAAGACGAAATGCCTATAGTGCGGCAGGAGCTTCCCCCCGTCTACGTTCACTGAAAGATCAATGGCTGAAATCGGAGTCCTGAACGAGACGCGTCTCGTCGCGAACTTCAACGAAGCAATCTAGCTGGTTTGCTGAACTCCACCAAACCAGAGTAGTTGCGCTATACGCCATCAACATTTCCTAGAAGGATGGTAGCGATTGTTTTTCGGTCTGTCTGATCAATATCGACCTACTTTATTAATCGCATCTACGACTCGAAACTACATATGTTCTCGGCACAACTATTCAGCATCAATGTGCCTCATAAGACACTGAGGTAATTTTATGCACGGCTTTAAAGTAGTTGCGTTAACTGCTGTCGCCGGTCTCTTCTTAGCGGCGAATACTTCCAAAACACAGGCCCAGGTGACCGTCGAAATCGGCGCAGCCCCGGAATGTCCTTACGGTTACTTTGATGCCGCTCCCTACGGCTGCGCTCCCTATGGCTACTATGGCCCAAGCTGGTTTAACAGCGGAGTCTTTATTGGCGCCGGCCCGTGGTTTCATGGTCCCGCCACCTTTCAAGGCCACGTAGATAACCACTTCAATCCCGAGCACGGCTATAAGGGTTCAATGCCAGAGCGCGGCGAGAAAGCTACCCCGGAGCATGCTACCCCGCCCAAAGATTTCAAAGGAAATGAAGTGCGTGACGGGCGCGGCCATGTAACTGAAGGAAAACCTAAATAACAACGGATACGAAAAATAAAAGGGTAGGTAACCACAGATCGACATGGGTGCCTGCCCCTTTTCTTGGAGCCGTACTTTCGACAACCCGCAAAACAGGTGGTCGCATTTACGGAACCCCGCATAGAATGTGATGTACGACAGAGGCGATTGACATGAAGGAGACAACAGGCGCTGCATTCGATCCAGCTACCTTTTTGGCTAACGCGGGCGTGGGGCGAAGAATTGTTCGGCTGAAAGCTAAAGAGCTTTTCTTTTCGCAAGCGGACGAAGCTAATTGCATCTTTTATCTTCAGACCGGCAGAGTAAAACTCACGGTCGTATCGGAAAGAGGCAAAGAAGCCACGATCACGCTTCTGTCCCCCGGGGACTTTATCGGAGAGGAATCAATCGCGGCAGTTGCAGGGTTGCGTATGGCGACGGCCACAGCCGTAGTCGCCTGCACGGCGCTGAGAATAGAGAGGGCTGAGATGATCCGCGTAATGCACGAGGAACATGCCTTCTCTGATCTGTTCCTGTCATTTTTATTGACCCGAAGTATGCGGATCCAGGCCGATCTTGTAGATCAGCTTTTCAACTCAAGCGAGAAACGTTTAGCAAGGATTCTTTTGTTGATGGCTGAATTCGGCAAGCCGGGTGAACCAGAGATGTTGATCCCGCAAATTACGCAGGAAACACTCGCGGAGATGATTGGCACAACCCGATCCCGGGTAAGTTTTTTTATGAACCGCTTCCGAAAAATGGGCTTTATCGAATACAACGGGCGCATACGAGTGCATAAGTCACTACTGAATGTGGTGCTGCACGATATGTTACCGGAGCATAATGCCGTGAGCGCTTCTATCTTAGTCAGTAAGAAAGATCGTTCAGCCCAGACCAAGCAAAGGGCAGAAATTGGAAGCAAGATGGCACAGAATATGTAGCGTGAAGACCTAAGAAGTAACGCTACAGAGTATGCCCGGGAACCTAGTCTCCAGAGATGGACGCATCTTTTTGATGATTAATATGGATAGTCGTGTAAACAACGAATGCCCACCAAGCCAGAATGGTGACGTAGATTGGCCACTTGGGCATATGGCCAACGACGGCAACTCCAAACACCACAATCACAAATAAAAAGGCGACAGCGGCCCAGCCCAGGCCGCCCCATTGACTAGAACGCGTAAGTCGAACAGACGACGCTTGCATGCTGTACACCGTACGTCTCTTTCCAAAGATTCACACTGTCAATCTGAATAGGCGTCGGATGTCCTGCAATCCGGACATCCAGAATATCGCCGGCTTTAGGGGTACCCTCGCTTCGCAAGACGATGCAGCCTGAGTGCTTGGTACCGAGGTGGTTGACAACGTAATCAGCGACATATTTCATGCGGAGTTCCCTGACCTTTCGTAAGTGCGATCAAAGGCTCGTTGGGATAGGATGGAGGGATTACAGACATGATACTTGTCGTGCTTTGCTAGATCGGTTTCAGTTCTTTCGTTAGCAATCGTCAGTAGACATTGCAAACAAATGGAGTCGAAAGAACCATCTCTATTTCGTCGGTGTGGGAAAAACGGTGGAAGCGTGAGAACCATCGTGCGGCCTCTTTCCGGGATGACTCCAACTTACAAGGGCCTCGTCCGGATAGATGGTCAATTCAGCACAGTTTTGGGATAAATCTTTCTCAGAGCCTTTGTAATCACAGGATTCTGGAGGTTGGCCCAGACATAAGTGACCACTTATTGGGCGCCCCATTCATGCAGTCTCATCGCATGAGTGGGCCTTCGCGCGAAGCGCGAACCATCTTTTCATTACGAAGAGGCGGGTCGCCCAATCGATCGAATCACAAATTTGGTGCCCATCTTCGCGCGCACTTAGCTCTCTAAGCAGACCGCCGACGTGCACGAAACAGAGACTTACTGGACAGAAGTAAAATCGGTAATCTGCTTATCTAAATCAGCCAGGATTCCCTCTGCACACTCTTTTACCCGTAACGTCCCACAACTCTGAACGGAAAGGCTCTCATAGAAAAGCCCTCGAGTGAAGGCCACGGCAATCATGGATCGGGTCGCATTTTCATCTGTGTCTCTAGTTACCATGCGTATCGACCAGATTGGAAATACGTTCGCACCCTGCTGGTTGAATTCGCTTCCAGACTTGAAGTATCTGGGACTGGTCGCGATCAAATCTCGAACCGCCGTCGCAATTCGGGATCCGACCGGATCATCGCATGTGCACTGGAAGAATATAGGTATTTTCCTAACCGGGGCTTGCGCGAAAACCTTTGCCGTCATGATTGCCAGGATTGCCAGGCACATCGCTAGTTTCTTCATCTCTTTCCCCCATACAGTGGCATACATTTGCGAATCATAACTTCGAGTGGAGACGGGTGGCCTATATCTAAAAGTAAAGCCACAAAATCGGGTTCATTCGCGCGAAGGCGCGAATCTCCCAAACGTACCCACCCGCTAAGCCAATGAACTTATTGCTGTTCCATCAGCCCAATTTTTCTTTTGCCATTTTCTGCCCAAAAATCGCATGTCAAGTCCCAAAACCACTTAACTCCAGCAAAACAAAAGAGATCCCCAATGGAAAAAAGATACCCCCAACCAGCTATACTAAATACAGATAGAAAAAAGAGAGAAGCCCGGCCAATTGGCCGGGCTAACTTATTTGTTTGCAATATTTTGGACGCAACTCCAATCAAATGAATATTTTAGAGAAGTATAGACATCTGTATCATCAACGAAAGAAAGGGGTTACGCGCAGGCAATAGGGGGGGACCCCCCCCACAAGGGTGCGATGTAGATCTAACCCAGCCAACCTCAAGACTTAGCACAATCCTGGCCTGCGCTCCGGCAGCAGGCAACGCCCACTACCCTCGGGGCCATCGCATGCTATGGGTGCTCGAGGCAAATATGGCAAACGAAAACGTCAAGCTTGGCTCACAAAGCGCATCAGCAAAAACCGGCGGAACAGGCACTTCTTCTCTCGTCTCTACACATGTTGCAGGAACTAAGGTCCAGATCGATCCCGGCGCCCTGAAACATCTCGTCGAAACCCTGAGAACAAAGCTCCAATCGTAAGAGTGGCGTTAGAGTGGAGTGCCCTCAAACAAACACGCGCCCAGTCGAACCAGTGCGTCCCAGCTAGAAATGGCAGTTCCCCGGGTCGGCAACGTCAATCCGGCGGACCGCGTCGGCGGGGAGGAGCTGGACGGCGATGGTTCTTGCCTCGACATCGCCTTCGTTCCGGAGGATATGCACGTGGCCACCTCCGGGATCGACAAATCCCATCCCTGTTCTGTACGCATGTGGCTTGCAGCTGGGATCGTGCCCGTCATAGTCCGTCACCGTTCCGGCCGTGACGATAATCAAGCTATCCCCAGGGTGCGAGTGCCAGCCAGTGCTCCCGCCAGGCGCCCAGACATTGTTTTGCACATAGACGTCTGACGATCCCTTCGTCTTCTGCAGCGACTGCCGGAGTTGCTCGTTCTCCGTCTTCAGGCCGTTGGCAAGGGAGCTAAAGACATCAATCTCGCCGAACCGGCCAACAGCGAGCAAAGTGCTTTTGTACCCTTCAGGCGTTGTCGCCAGGGCCCCTCCATGATGATGGAGAGCCGTGACGGCGACTGCGGCAACTAAGAACACCAGCCACGTTACGCTCCTTCGCATGTCGCCCCCCTTTCCCATCATCGGCGATGGATCGAGATGCACTGGATTTTCTAAATGCATGCTGACTATGAGGCGAACTTGGGACGGACCATCCTCGCCCGTCCCAGACTGGTCATTCATGAACGAACTTATCGAAATATCCCGAACGGCTCGGTTGGCACTATGCGCACGACGCCATGGATGGCCTGCGGTCCGAAATGCTTAGCCGCAGCAGGTCCCCCGAACACCAGCGTGATGTTTGAGTTCGGTTGCGAGAACTGGACGTCGTTCCCTCCGCTGACGCAGACCTGCAGCGTCGAGGAAGGCGGATTTGTCTCGAAGGGGGCAATTTGTCCATTCCCTGTCAACAGGCTGACCGTGCCGGTGAACTGAAAGCCCATTGTTGGGACTGGGGCGAGGTAAGTCGGGCAGCCGATCAAGTCCCAGGTGATCTTGATGTTCGTCAGCTTGATGTGGTGTGTATGAGG
Organism: uncultured Acidobacteriaceae bacterium; assembly: GCA_963791735.1. Lineage (GTDB taxonomy): Bacteria > Acidobacteriota > Terriglobia > Terriglobales > Acidobacteriaceae > Edaphobacter. The sequence continues at coordinate 46,749 of CAWBTR010000003.1, forward strand.
GTTCACAAGGGGCTGCGTCGGATCGACAGCACCCGCCGCCGTTTTCCCAAAGCCGGACATCGTCATATCCGCTGCGAAGTCGGCGGTCCCCCATTCGGGGTGGACGTCCAAGGACCATTGACCATGCATCTCGTATGGGCTGCCACTGATAGTCGCACTCAGAGGTACATAATCGTTGAACAGGCCGCTGAAGTGCACTGGCTTGGGCGCCTGGGCTAAAGCAGAGGTGGCTGAAACAAACAGAAGCAGTGAGAGCACGCGTACGACCGAAGCCAGGGTTTTGCTTTTCATGAAAGACCTCCAATTTGCGATTGAGACGCAGGGACACAATCGGACACTATAGAGGGTGATTTCAAGCGGTAAGGCGCAGAAGTGCGGCAGTTCGGCGACTTGCCGTCGAATGCAGTCTTTTGCCGTGCCTTTTGTGGGCAGAGGCGCTGCAATTTCAGGATTTGCGGTTCGTTACGGCCGCGGACGAACCATGAGTGGCGAGAGAGAACTAATCTCGCGGCGCTCTTCCAACCCGCGAAAGTATACGAAGACTGTCGGGATTCGTGAAGAGATTGCGGCCCTACGTCAACCGCGATGGACCGGTCCGACGCTGACAGAGGCGGCGGAGGATGCAGGACTGCGCGAAGACTTGTCCGGAGTACCCGGCTCAGTAATCCCATTGGCCAGTCAAGGCCACGACTGCCGTTCCGGTCTGGTCGCAAGTGCCGCCGGAAACCGTGTAGGTCCCACTCATCAACTCGGTGAGCGGGTCCAGCGTCCCTACGAAATCGACGGTGCCGTTGTTAGTCTTAATTTCAAGAGACACAAGAGTGCCCAGGATGAAGCTGCCGGAAGGAAACGATCCAGGGCTGAGGGTCGTCGCACTGAAACAGGGCGTATCGAAGGTGGCAGTTCCGGTGATTCCAAAGCTACCGTCAGAGCTGGCGCTGGTATTTTGAGCGAAGTCGCCTGACACGTTGAATGCCTTTTGAGCGGAGCTGGTGAATGTGCCGTCCCAGCTGTCAGCGTCACCAATGTAAATGTTGATGCCGGTGAGGCTTCCCTGGTCGCCAGCATCACATCCACCGCTGATGCTGTATGTTCCGGCGAAGGCGTTGTTGGCGAAATTCCCGGTCAAAGTGACAGTCTGTCCATCAAGGGTCGCGGCGGTCAGGGAGGTATTGCCATCAGTCATAGTACCCGAGAAGCCCATGGTGGTCAGTTGATTGAAACAATTTGAACCGTCGACATGCAGTGCGCCGCTGACTGCGTAGTCAGCTTGGGCGAGACTGTAGGCAAACGTGATGCTGCCGGTAAACGTAAGAGGAGACTTCCCAGGGACAGTGGAGGCCGCACTGAATTGCCAATTGCCGCCGGCCACGCTAGCGGTTGGCGTTACGGGAGATTGCGTTGTGGTAGGTGGTATCGAGGTCGAAGTTGGCGCTGGTCCCCGTACACCTCCACACCCGGAGAGAAGAACAGCGGCTGAAAGAGCAAAAGCCGTCGCCAAACGTTTCATGGAAGTTCCTCCCTCGCGCGATATCGGATCATTTCTCTCTTTGGCCCCGAATGGAGATACGCGGAGATAGTCGAACATCTTGGTGGATCGTTTCAAGAGCCAAGACGCGAAACTGCAGCCATTCTTTTATTTACCGCCGAATACTGTCTTTTGCCGTGCCTTCGACGGCAGAGCACGCTACAATTCGGGGTCAGAACCGGGGCCAATCTGGAGGGCAAGATGGGCGAACCTTCCCTTGGTACACCGCCATCCGAGAGACCGCTTGAAGACCGGCTGGATTCCTGGAAGGAGATCGCGGCGTACCTCAAACGCGACGTGACCACGGTCCAGCGCTGGGAGAAGCGGGAGGGGATGCCTGTTCACCGGCACCTGCACGACAAGATGGGCTCGGTCTACGCTTCTCGCGCGGAGTTGGACGCGTGGATGAGCGCTCGGAATCCTCAAGCCGCGCAGGAGAACGGGAACAGTGCCACCTCTCCTCATCTCCCTGTAGCGTCGCCGCGCTCTCCAATATCGACCTTCCGAAGCAAATGGCGCTTCGTCTTCCTGTTGGCCGCGGTCGGAGTGGTGCTGGCGATAGGCGCAAGCCTCTGGCTTCAGAGGACCGAGTATTTCTGGCGAAACCCCATCGCTAATGCCCAATTTCAGACCGTCACGGACTTCGGTGGAGTGGCGCAGGACGCTACAGTCTCACGCGACGGTCACCTCGTAGCGTTTCTGTCAGACCGCGATGGACAGATGGACGTCTGGGTTACGCAGGTCGGTTCCGGACAGTTCCACAACTTGACTCACGGCAACGCGCCGGAACTCGTCAATCCATCGATCCGCACCCTGGGGTTCTCGCCGGACGGCTCTCTCGTCACCTATTGGGTGCGCAGACCAGACGCCTCGAACGGCAGCGGCATCGGCATCTGGGCGGTGCCAACGTTGGGGGGAGAGCCGAGGCCATACCTTGAAGGCGTGGCCGAGGTCGACTGGTCACGCGACGGCTCCCGCCTCGCCTACCACACACCTGACCCTGGAGACCCGCTGTTCGTGTCAGATGGCAACCGGCAATCGGGCGCGCGGCCCATCTTCACCGCGCCTGCCGGGCTTCACTCTCATTTTCCCGTGTGGGCGCCAGACACGGCATTTATCTATTTCGTCCTGGGTGTGCTCCCAGACAAATTGGACATCTGGCGCATCCATCCAGCCGGAGGAACTCCCGAACGAATCACATCGCACAATGCGCGTGTAACCTATCCCGTCCTTTTGGACCGGCGAACCCTGATGTACCTCGCCACCGATCCCGATGGTTCGGGGCCGTGGCTCTACAGCATGGACGTCGAGCGCCGCATTCCTCACCGGCTCACCTCTGGCCCTGACCGGTACACCTCGCTGGCCGCCAGCGCTGACGGCCGTCGCCTGGTTGCCACGCTCGCAACTCCGAAGAGAACACTCTGGCGCCTGCCGATCGCTGATTCAGCCACGGACATGTCGGCAGCTGCTCCAATCTCGTTGACGACCAGCACAGGATTCTCCCCGCGACTCGGTCCAAATTATCTCCTCTATGTTTCTGCGACCGGTACGAGCGAGAGTATCTGGAAGCTCGTCAACGGAGTCGGCACCGAGCTGTGGAGTGGTCAGGGAGCGCAAGTCTTTGGCGGCCCGGCAATCTCCCCTGACGGACGGAATATCGCATTCTCGGTACGACAACTCGGTCAGATGCTCTTGTACGTGATGCAGGCCGACGGCACAAACGCACGAATTGTGACCGATTCGCTTGCCTTGCAGGGAGCTCCAGCATGGGCGCCCGACGGCCAATCCATCACTTCGGCAGCGGACGATCACGGCACCCCGCATCTCTTCCGCGTACCGCTCGACGGCCACTCCCCCGTTCCCATTGTCCGGGAATTCTCGGTCGATCCCGCCTGGGCCCCCGACGGCAGCTTCGCCGTCTACTCGGGACCCGATATCGGTACCACGTTTGCGGTGAAATCCGTTACAGCCGACGCCGCCACCCATCCCCTCCCGGCCCTGACCCTGACTCGCGGCGCTCGACATCTTGCCTTCTTGCCTGGAGGACGGACACTCGTGCTTCTGCGGGGGGATATTCAACACAAGAATCTTTGGCTAATCAACCTCGACACTGGTGCCGAGCGGCAACTAACAAACCTCCCTCCCGAATTCGACATTCGCGACTTCGACATCTCCCCAGACGGCCGCGAAGTTGTCCTCGAACGAGTGCAGGAGCGTTCGGATGTGGTGCTGCTGGATCGCTCGCGACCATAATCAAGCGCCAACCCGTAGCCAAAGCGCTTCGAATAAGTCAGCTTCTTCTCCCAATGGCACAAATCCATCCTTTGTCGCGTTCCTCAATAACCCGAACATCCGAGTAGCCGTCCTCTTCTAGAAGTTCGCGATGCTGCTCCACCGTCAGCAGCTTCATCCAAGTTAGCGCAGAGTATTTCTCCGCAAGCTGGGCCGCCTTCGTCTTCGATCCTCCATAGACCTCCGCGACCAGAATAAGCGTACCCCCGGGCTTCAGAACTCTAAAAATCTCGCGCACATCACCAGGCAAGTCAGGCCAGAAAAAGTGGGTCTCTACCGCCGTGACGAGATCGAACATGCCATCCGAAAACGGCAACTGAGAAACAGAGCCGTGCTGGATCTCAACTCGGCCATCTTCTATCCATCGTGCATTGGTTCTCTTCGAAGCAGCAACACTGTCCTCGGAATAATCAATGCCATAGACCTTTCCCGCAGTAGCGATCGCCGCCAACTTACTCACCGTTCTCCCGCCGCCACAACCGACATCGAGGATCGTGTCGTGCTTCATTGCGTCGTGGTTCCCGGCCAAGACGTGTGCCAAACCCCAGTCGGTTAGCTTCGCATGCGATGAATTCATCGACACAAAACAAACCGGCCAAGCCACCCCGTCGGTTTTCGGCATTGATTGATCACAATTGTTCTCCTCAGTCAGGCAACCCAATACCCCTCAAATTTTGACATACCAATAAGGCTCAGGGGCCTCAGCGCGCTTTTAGCGTCGCGCCTCCAGTTCCACTTGCTGAATAATGATTGGCGTAAGGTCGTTCATATCCGAGAGAGCGCAGGCTTGGTGCCCGCAAGGTGTTCCCATGACCCACTCACAGGCTGAAGTTGGCGTCGACCTTTGCCAGGTGTTGGTGGAGAGTTACGCCGTAAACGAGCGGATGAATCAGATCGTCCTCGAACATCTCGATCCCGCTGCATGGCGCGCTAAACTGCCCGGGAGTAATGGCCGGACTATCGTCGCCATCTTCGCGCACGTCCACAACGTCCGTCGCAAATGGCTAAGACTATCCGCCCCTCATATAAAGCTCCCTGCGCCGCTGAACCGCACCAGCTGCACGCAGAAGCAAGCCCGGGCCGCTCTTCTTAAAAGTGCCGCACTCTGCTCCGAAATGCTTGCTGACGCTCTGTCTCGACCGCAACAGCGGGTCGAAACTTTTCTTCGCGACGGTTGGGCGAGACCGTGGCCCGCAGGCCCAGCCATGCTGGCCTACATGATTTCGCACGACGCGCATCATCGCGGCCAGGTGTGTATGCTGGCCCATCAGCTCGGATACCCGCTGCCGACAAAGGCCGACTCTGGGATCTGGGCTTGGGAAAAACTATGGAAGGACTGTGGATTCACACATCCGCGATAAGAATTGGTCACACGTTACTCTTTGGTCCGGTCAACTGAAGCTGTCGCCAGGTTGCGGGTGGGCAGGAAGCGGGATCTCCGCTCCCGCGAAAATTGCCCGCCTTACCCCGCCGAAGAAACCACTCCAAGCTGCTGCATCATCCCCAGACTATCCATCAGAATCCGGCTCCGGCTCATCTTTCCACCATCAAGTTCATCAATCACCACACCCTTCACAACCACACCCTTGCCAGTAGCCGGAACCCCAAGAAAAGTATCCCGCTGCGTCCCCGTCCACGTAAACCATGTGACCACCTTATTCTCCTCCGCCACCATCTCCTCCACCACCCAATTCATAAGAGTGCCACATGAAAGCTCCCGGATCAAATCTAGGACTCACGCAAAGAAAAAAAGCCCCATCCTCTAAAGGATGGGGCTTTGAGAATATGCCGGCGATCACCTAATCTCCCACACACTTACGCGTGCAGTACCATCGGCCCAACGAGGCTTAACTTCCGTGTTCGGGATGGGAACGGGTGTGACCCTCGTAGTAAACTCACCGGCAAAATTTTGAAATCTCGCTCACGCGATCTTCCACAACTGAATAGATTGGGAGTAGACGTATCCACATTTAGGATCAAGCATATAGCCTGATCATCAAGGTATAACTACAGGGCTTGTATTGAATGTGCTCAGAACAAGTGGACTCGTAATTTCTTACGATATCAAACCTGCGCAGAGTAAATTCTATGGACAAGCCGAACGGGCGATTAGTACTGGTAAGCTACACACATTACTGCGCTTAAACCTCCAGCCTATCAACCTGGTGGTCTTCCAGGGCCCTTCATTTCCCTTTTGGGTTGGGAGATCTCATCTTAGAGCGTGCTTCCCGCTTATATGCATTCAGCGGTTATCACAACCGAACTTCGCTACCCAGCCGTGCCATTGGCATGACAACTGGAACACAAGAGGTTCGTCCATCCCGGTCCTCTCGTACTAAGGACAGCCCTCTTCAAATCTCCTACGCCCACAGCAGATAGAGACCGAACTGTCTCGCGACGTTCTGAACCCAGCTCACGTACCGCTTTAATAGGCGAACAGCCTAACCCTTGGAACCTTCTACAGCTCCAGGATGCGATGAGCCGACATCGAGGTGCCAAACCGAAGCGTCGATATGAACTCTTGGCTTCGATCAGCCTGTTATCCCCGGCGTACCTTTTATCCGTTGAGCGATGGCCATTCCATACAGAACCACCGGATCACTAAGGCCTGCTTTCGCATCTGCTCGACTTGTAGGTCTCGCAGTTAACCACACTTATGCCTTTGCACTCGACGGTCGATTTCCAAACGACCTGAGTGTAGCTTCGCGCGCCTCCGTTACAATTTAGGAGGCGACCGCCCCAGTCAAACTACCCGTCTTACTATGTCCCTCTCCCCGATAAGGGGAGGAGGTTAGAATCACAACAATCGCAGGGTGGTATCTCACCGTTGGCTCCACCGAACCCAAAAGTCCGATATCAAAGCCTCCCACCTATCCTGCGCAGCAATTGCCGTAACTCATAGTAAAAGTATAGTAAAGGTGCACGGGGTCTTTTCGTCTAGCTGCGGGTAACCGGCATCTTCACCGGTACTACAAGTTCGCCGAGCAACTCGTTAAGACAGTCGAACGATCGTTACTCCATTCGTGCAGGTCGGAACTTACCCGACAAGGAATTTCGCTACCTTAGGACCGTTATAGTTACGGCCGCCGTTCACTGGGGCTTCAATTCAAAGCTTCGCCTTGCGGCTAACCTCTCCTTTTAACCTTCCAGCACCGGGCAGGAGTCAGCCCCTATACGTCGTTTTTGACTTTGCAGAGACCTGTGTTTTTGTTAAACAGTCGCCGTTCGCGTTTCACTGCGGCCCCTCTGGGCTTGCACCCTGAAGGGCGACCCTTCTCCCGAAGTTACGGGTCTAATTTGCCGAGTTCCTTAACAAGCTTTCACTCGAGCGCCTTTGGATATTCTCCTCGTCTACCTGTGTCGGTTTGTGGTACGGTTCCCAATCTCTCTCCTTAGAGGTTTTTCTTGGCAGCATGAAATCAGCAGCTTTCAGCCATTCGGCTTACTGCTTTACGCCTCACTGTTAAGTCTCTCCGGATTTGCCTGGAGAAACCAGCTTACGCGTATCGAGCCCCATAGCCATAGGAGGCCCTGCCTATCCTTCTGCGTCACCCCATCGTGATAACGAAAAACTGGGAGGTCCGGAATATTAACCGGATTTCCATCGCTTACGCCTCTCGGCCTCAGCTTAGGGACCGCCTAACCCTGAGCGGATTAACCTTCCTCAGGAAACCTTAGACTTTCGGCGGGAAGGGTTCTCACCTTCCTTATCGCTACTTATGCCGGCAGGGTCTCTTCTGTAATGTCCACGCATCTTCCCAGTTGCGCTTCATCCACGACAGAATGCTCTCCTACCACGCACACCTAAAAGGTGTGCATCCGCTGCTTCGGTATACAGTTTTAGCCCCGTTGTATTGTCGGCACCGGACCGCTTGACCAGTGAGCTATTACGCTTTCTTTAAAGGATGGCTGCTTCTAAGCCAACCTCCTGGCTGTCTGAGCGTTCCGACTTCCTTTCCCACTTAACTGTAATTTTGGGACCTTAGCAGGCGGTCTGGACTGTTTTCCTCTCGACTGTGAAGCTTAGCCCCCACAGTCTGACTGCCAAGCTGGTTGTAAACGGCATTCGAAGTTTGATTGGATTCAGTAAGCCGGAAAGCCCCCTAGTCCATCCATGTCTCTACCACCGTTCCAAATCACTTGACGCTAGCCCTAAAGCTATTTCGGAGAGAACGAGCTATAACGAAATTTGATTAGCCTTTCACCCCTACCCTCAGCTCATCCGAGCTTTTTTCAACAAACACCGGTTCGGTCCTCCAGTGGGTGTTACCCCACCTTCAACCTGGCCAAGGGTAGATCATCTCGCTTCGCGTCTATTCCTGCCAACTTATCGCCCTATTCAGACTCGCTTTCGCTGCGGCTCGCTCACGCTTAACCTTGCTGACAAGAATAACTAGCCGGCTCATTATGCAATAGGCACGCGGTCAGACATTCCCTTGCGGGCATAGTCCTCCCACTGCTTGTAGGCACACGGTTTCAGGTACTTTTCACTCCCCTCAATGGGGTGCTTTTCGCCTTTCCCTCACGGTACTGGTTCACTATCGGTCAGAAACGAGTATTTAGCCTTACGGGATGGTCCCCGTGGATTCAAGCAGGGTTTCTCGTGCCCCGCCTTACTCAGGTACCTGCTTCGAGTCTGGATCGTTTTCGCCTACGGGTCTGTCACCCTCTTTGGATCTTCTTTCCAGAAGATTCAGCTAACAACCAGATTGGTAACTCTACTTTTGCAGGCCCTACAACCCCCGATACACCTTGATGCAACGGGTTTGGGCTGTTCCGATTTCGCTCGCCACTACTATCGGAATCGAGGTTTCTTTCTCCTCCTGGAGGTACTGAGATGGTTCACTTCCCTCCGTTCGCCTGTTCCCACCTATGAATTCAGTGGGACATACCTAGGTTTTGCCTAGGTGGGTTTCCCCATTCGGAAATCTCCGGATCAAAGCGTGTGTGCCGCTCCCCGAAGCTTATCGCAGCTTGCCGCGTCCTTCATCGCCTGTTTCTGCCAAGGCATCCACCGTGCGCCCTTAGTAGCTTGACCATAGAATTTACTCGCACGCAGCAGAGAAACAACCTCCACAACATAGAGCAATCTACGATTGATATTTAGTCCACGCCTGTGTTCTACAACCCTCCTCTCAACGTGCGAGATTCAGGCTGCTAACACGAAAATTATTCTAAAGACACTCAATACTGATTGACAGCTCTCTCCGGAAACTACCCGAAGACATGCTGCTCAGCCTTGTAGTTATATATTTACCCAATCTATTCAGTTGTCAAAAATCCCATGAGCAGAGTTGCGCGAATCGCTTCGCTGCGTCTCCACTTCGCGCCCTCAGGCGGCTCGAGCATTCCTGCTCAAGGTTCAATCTCCCCGGCTAATAAAAGAAGCCCAGAGACTCAACCTCAAGCAGACATCGCTTGACTTACATATCGAACATGCCGATCGAGAAATTATGGTGGAGCTGAACGGGATCGAACCGTTGACCCCCTGCTTGCAAAGCAGGTGCTCTCCCAACTGAGCTACAGCCCCTTGATAGTCAGTATAACTAACCGTCGGGATAATGGTGGGCCTGGGTAGATTCGAACTACCGACCTCACCCTTATCAGGGGTGCGCTCTAACCAACTGAGCTACAGGCCCGAAGTAGTAGCCCTGCGTACAGCTTCTAGCACTTAGCTAAAAGCTAACGGCTAGAAGCTACTAGCTGGTTTCTCTCGAAAGGTTTCGAGGACACAGTTGAACGTGCATAGCAGCTACGCCGCTATTGACCATCGGTATTGAAAAATGAACAAAGACTTGCGTCTATGTTGCGAACGAAAAAGAGAAGGTTTAGTTCAGGCTCATCTGCAGTCACCGAAGCGCATGCAGATGGTACTTGGCAACATCACTATCAAGCTCAATCCGAAGATTGCCTGCAATCGCAGGACGCTGAAGTGTGCCAAGACGTTCTCTCTTAGAAAGGAGGTGATCCAGCCGCAGGTTCTCCTACGGCTACCTTGTTACGACTTCACCCCAATCATGAATTACACCTTGGGCGGCTGCTCCCTTGCGGTTAGCGCACCGACTTCTAGTGCAACCCACTTTCGTGATGTGACGGGCGGTGTGTACAAGGCCCGGGAACGTATTCACCGTGGCATGCTGATCCACGATTACTAGCGATTCCAGCTTCATGGAGTCGAGTTGCAGACTCCAATCCGAACTGAGGCCGGCTTTTTCCGATTAGCTCCCCCTCGCGGGTTTGCAGCGGTTTGTACCGGCCATTGTAGCACGTGTGTAGCCCTGGACATAAAGGCCATGAGGACTTGACGTCATCCCCACCTTCCTCCCCGTTATCCGAGGCGGTTTCGTCAGAGTGCTCAACTAAATGGTAGCAACTGAAGATAAGGGTTGCGCTCGTTGCGGGACTTAACCCAACATCTCACGACACGAGCTGACGACAGCCATGCAGCACCTATATAGCGGTCTATTGCTAGACGCCGACGTTTCTGCCGGATTCCACTACATTTCGAGCCCAGGTAAGGTTCTTCGCGTTGCGTCGAATTAAACCACATGCTCCACCGCTTGTGCGGGCCCCCGTCAATTCCTTTGAGTTTCAGCCTTGCGACCGTACTCCCCAGGCGGATTGCTTATCGCGTTAGCTTCGGCACGGCAGGATTGGGTACCTGCCACACCAAGCAATCATCGTTTAGGGCTAGGACTACCAGGGTATCTAATCCTGTTTGCTCCCCTAGCTTTCGTGCATCAGCGTCAGTTATGGTCCAGTGAGCCGCTTTCGCCACAGGTGTTCCTTCCGATATCTACGCATTTCACCGCTACACCGGAAATTCCACTCACCTCTCCCATACTCAAGCCCGGCAGTTTCTTATGCAGGCTTCGGGTTGAGCCCGAAGATTTCACATAAGACTTGCCAAACCGCCTACGCACCCTTTACGCCCAATAAATCCGAACAACGCTTGCCCCCCTCGTATTACCGCGGCTGCTGGCACGAAGTTAGCCGGGGCTTCTTCTATGGGTACCGTCATAATCTTCCCCATCGAAAGGAGTTTACATACCAAGATATTTCATCCTCCACGCGGCGTTGCTGCGTCAGGGTTTCCCCCATTGCGCAAAATTCCCCACTGCTGCCTCCCGTAGGAGTCTGGACCGTGTTTCAGTTCCAGTGTGTCCGTGCGCCCTCTCAGGCCGGATACCGATCATCGTCTTGGTGGGCCATTACCCCGCCAACTAACTAATCGGCCGCGAACTCCTCTCCAAGCGCATTGCTGCTTTGACTCGTAAGTGTTATGCGGTATTAGCTAAGATTTCTCTCAGTTATTCCCCACTCGGAGGTAGATAATTCACGTGTTACTCACCCGTGCGCCACTTTACTCAGGTATTGCTACCCTTTCTCGTGCGACTTGCATGTGTTAGGCACGCCGCCAGCGTTGATTCTGAGCCAGGATCAAACTCTCGTTTAATCTTGGTTTGCTCGCCATCCAACGACAGGGGTCGGGATGGATCGAGCGCCCCCGGTGCTCGAAAGACCGGAGGCTTAAAACTAGTGAGAATGACTAAACCAAATTTCGTATCATCTCACGACTGGCACGTTCAACTATGTTGTCAAAGATCCGAACTGCATCCACCTAAGCGGGCAGCTTTGGATCAAGGACTAAATCGGCATAAGCCAGATTTGTGTCCTCGAACTTGATGCGCTGTTGTCGTCTGTATTTGCTGCCTACTTCAGATCGCTCGTTCTATTTCTTGGCGGCCATTCTTCGACCTGTCGAGGATCACTTCAGCAACGAGTGACGTTTTAGCGAACTTACTGAGATTATCAACATCCATCTCGCTTGTCAAAGCTTTTTTGCTTTCAATTGAGTTTTTTCTTCTCAACCGAAGCTCAAAGCCGACCCTCATTCGCACAGCGCAAAATATCAAAACATCGTGACGCTCGAAGACGAGCGCGGAGCACTTGGCTCCAGGTAAAACTCTGATCAACTGCAGTGGCTTGGGTTTGGATTGCCGGCCGGCCCCTTAGGCTCTCAACCGCTATCAAACGCTTGGACTGCGCTCCGTCATCCCTTTACTAACCGCCTCGTGTTGCCAAGGCCAAGGTGAGAAGCAGTGCTTCCTTGCTACTCACTTAGAATATCGTGCTTTTCACTTCCGTGCAAGTCGTACTTGGGTGCGACTCTTCGAGACTATCAGCGTTCGCATGGCGGCGCAATTCCTGCCCTGTTGATAACCAGTGATTCCTGTAGAAAACTCGTCTAAAATCCGACACGTTAGAATCATTCCACTTATGGAAGCAGACGAAGTCCAGGAATTTGCGAAACAGATGAAGGAATCTGGCGAAGAGGGCGGCGAATCCCTCAAGAGTATTTCGCTGGGGATCTCTATTCTTGCTGTTCTGGTGGCCATGGTCACGGTTCTTGGTCACCGCAGCCATACGGAAGCAGTGTTGATGCAGTCACGAGCGGGCGACAAGTGGGCAGAGTACCAGGCCAAGAAGATCCGCATGGACAACCTATCCGTGGATGTCGACCTGCTTGCTTTGCAGCCGAGTAACGACAGTGCCGCGGTTGCCGCTAAAACAAAGGAATATCAGGCACATATCGACAAGTGGAAGGAAGAACTCGCGGAGGAGCAGGAACAGGCGCACGAATTTGAGCGGGAGGTGACCCATGCGGAGGGCCAGGCTGCCCGCTACGACCTTGGGGAAGCCCTGCTGCAGATTGCGGTTGTGCTCTGTTCAATCACGCTCTTCACAAGGAAACGAGCGTACTTCCTCCTCGGTTTGTCACTAGGGGTTGCAGGGATCGTGGTTGCATGCTCTGCACTTCTAGTTTCGTGAAAGGCAGACTTTTCCTTTTTCGGGTCGATTCTGGTGGTTAACCGAGGGCGCGTCCCGTGCTATGCTTTGTGACGGCGTATAACACTCTAATAACAAATGAGTTGTTGCCGAATACTTCGAAACAAATGGCTCCGCCGCGATAACACAGCCACGTTTGACAAACGTGTCGCCTGACACCCAGTTCGCATGTGATTTGGCATGTCCCAATCCTCACTTCGGCACACCCGAAGTCCAAGCCTAAGTCTAATCATTCTAAGACTTTGCGAAATATCGAGGGGAGTGGCCCAGCTCGCAACTTCAGGCTTTAGTTCGAGTGGGAGTTGAGGAGGAGGGCCAGGCTGTAGGCGGCTCCAGCTGCGGCTCCGCCAATGGTGATGGTCTGGAGAGCGCTGCGGAGCCAGCCGGTGCCGACCAGCTTGCCTTTGAGAGCTCCGAAGATGGCGAGCGCTAGCACGGTGATCGCGACCGAGAGCTTGAGGGCGGTGAGGTTTTCGGTGATGAGCATATACGGCAGCAGCGGAATGAGGCCGCCTGCGATGTAGGACGCCGCAATAGTGACGGCGGAGCGGCGTGCGCGGTTGTGGGCGGGCTCTTCAAGACCGAGTTCGAAACGCATCATGAAGTCGACCCAGGCTGTAGGGTTTTGCTTTAGTGCATGGAGGACGGAGGCAGCGCTGGCGCGATCGACGGAATACTGCTCGAATATTTCGTAGATCTCTTCTTCTTCGTCGTGGGTGCGTTCGATGATCTCGCGCTCTTCGCGCTGGCGTTCCGAGACATAGTGCTCAGCGTCGCCGCGGGCCGCGAGGTAGCCACCGAGACCCATCGCGATGGAGCCGGCTGCGATCTCAGCAAGGCCGGCGAGGACGACAATGTGGGAAGAGGCAACGGCTCCAGAGAGTCCGGCGGCCAGAGCAAAGGGAACGGTTAATCCGTCGGAGAGGCCGATGACGATGTCGCGAACGATTTCGGTGGATTCGAAATGTCCCTCAATGTGGGGATCATGGGTGGGGGTGGCTTCGGCGACATCATGCATGGCGGTAGTGTAGTGCAGGCGGCGCTGATCGAGCTGTCGATCATGGCATGTGGCTACTGCCTTGGGGTACATAGAGAAGCGAAGCCTCTATTCATCAGTTATTCCCGAGAGGCCATGCTCAGAATGGCAATTGCGGCGTATGACAATCACTTGCAAAGTGTTTCTGTTTAGAAGCGCTGCGACGGGTTGAGTTGGGGATGGCGGAAGTTTTAATAAGCCGAGGGAGTCTTTCGCGAAGGGGTTACGTCTGTATGAGCACGGGTATTCCCGGTGAATACGTAAGGCGGACGGTACGGAATGAGACAGAAATCGATTCAGTGCTGGGCAGCAAAGTTGCTTCTGGCAGTGGCTGTGATTGCGCCGCCGCTGGTGGTTCTGGCTCAGGATGGACAGGACGGTCCGCGTCAGGGTGGAGCGGCGTTTGCCGGAGGACAGATGGTTCGGGGAACGGTGACGGCGGTCGCGGCCGATCACCTGACGGTGAAGACGGAGACGGGTGATGTCTACCAGGTGGTTCTGTCAGCGAATACGCGGTTGAACAAGGACCGGCAGCCAGTGAAGGCAGCCGATATCAAAGTTGGTGATGGCGTTGGCGCGATGGGAGTGCTGGATGCTCCGACAAAGACTGTGCATGCTGTATTTGTGAGCGTCATTGATGCCGAGCAGGTGAAAAAGGCGCGAGAGAACATGGGCAAGACCTACATCACTGGGAAGGTGACGGCGATCGATATGGATGAGCTGAAGCTGACCGTGATGCGAAGCGATGGCGTGAGCCAGGTGATCGGCGTCGATGAACAGACCTCATTCAAGCGGGGTGGACGCGGGATGGCGGCGATGATGAGTGGTGGCGCGGTGGAGATGGGCGGTGCAGGAGTCGGGGGCGGACGCGGGAATGGCACTGGAGCTGCCCCAGGAAGTGGTGCCAGCGCTGGGAATGGCGCGGGAAATGGCGGCGGAGAGAGTATTACTTTTGCCGATGTGAAGGTGGGGGATATAGTAGCGGGACAAGGAGCCGTGAAGAGCGGCACGTTTGTGCCGACCGAGCTGCGCGTGATGGATGCCGCGGCGATGGGACAGAGGAGAAGGCGGGGTGCAGAGGGCGGTGGTGCAGGTACTACTCCGGCTCCTTCTGGTGCGGCAACTCCAAAGAGCGCACCCACTCCAGCGAGTCCGGCTACTCCGCCTGGAGTACCTCCTCAGTAGCGCCAGCTTGTTCTTAGAGTTTGTCGAATGACCTTGGAATCGGGGGGTAAACGCCAATCAACCTTCCACACCGGCAACGAGTAAAACGAGCAACACAAGATACAGAGAGAACTCTTCTTCGCTCAGACGACGGCGTGCAGCAACACGACAGCGGATCGATTTTTTGTTTTAGTTTTTGGGCAGATTCTCAGGTTATTTATCCAGAGTTATTTTCAGGTTAAGCGAGGCAACGACAAGGTGCAGGGATCGATTCGATGGATGGCCATGAGCCTGGCAATGGTTGGGACACTATGGGGCCAGGCAACAACGCCGACGGAACCGGCGGCGCCAACGGGACAGACAGCGCCAGCGACAGTTCAGGCTGCGGAAGCAACCGGCGGGACGATTACGGGGACCGTGAAGAGCGGAGCGGTGCCGCTGCCCGGAGTTGCCGTAACTGCGACGAATACCTTGACGGGGAAGAAATATGCCGTCACAACCGATGTGAACGGTTCGTTTGCCATGGCGATTCCGCGTAACGGGCGCTATGTGGTGAAGGCGGAACTCGCGGCGTTTGCGACGGAAACGAAGGAGATTCTGATCAACGCCGCGGGAGAGAACGGCGGCAAACCGGCGCAGGTGGCGGATTTCGGATTGCAACTGGCTTCCCGGGTGCAGGAACAAGAGGCGCGGCAGACAGCAGCGACCACCAATGCCGGGATTACGCGAGGAGTGCAGGCGCTGAGTGTGACGGGCGATGGATTGGAGGCCGCGGACGCCAATGCGGGTTCAACTGCCGGCACGGACAACGCTGCAGGCCAGCTACCTTCGCTGGCTGGGTTGGGCGGGGATGCGGCAAGTGCGGACTCTGTCACGGTAAGTGGCGCGCTGGGACAGACGAATGGGCTGGCGGGTTATAGCGAGGACGACATCCGGCAAAGGGTGCAGGATGCGATTACTCAGGCACAACGGCAGGGTGGAGCTGCAGGCGATATGGCAAATGTGGTGGTGGGGATGCTGGGCAACATGATGGGGGGAGCAGGATTTGGTGGACCCGGCGGCGCAGGGGGGGGCGGTGGCGGTGGTGGTGGTGGGAGAGGTGGTCGCGGTGGTGGAGGCGGCGGAGGTGGTGGTAGCTTCCGAGGATTCAATCCGACGCAGCCACATGGAGCGGTGTTTTATCAGGGAGGAAACGGCGCGCTCAATGCAGCTCCGTTCTCGGTAGCGGCGGCTCTGGGAGAGCCAGGAGCGCAGGTGGTGAAACCATCGTCCATGTCGAACCGTTTCGGGGTGAGCTTTACGGGATCACCTTCGATTCCTGGGTTGGTAAAGGCCAGCACGAAGCAGTTCATCTTTTTCAACGTTACGGGACAGAGGAACATCAATCCGCAGATTTTCAACGGAACTGTGCCGACACTGGCCGAGCGGAGCGGAGATTTCTCTGCTTTGGCACAGACGCTCTACGATCCGAAGACGGGGTTGCCAATTCCGGGGAACAACCTGAATAACGCTCAGACTCCGATCTCGCCGCAGGCACTGGCGTTGTTGAACTTCTATCCCGCGCCTAATGTCCCGAATGCCGGGGTGTTGAATAACTACCAGACGGTAACCAATGCGGGGCAGAATGCGACAACTGCAGCGTTGCGCTATGTAAGGAACTTCGGGCAGAGCAATAATTTTGGCAGGGGAGGAGGCGGCGGACGGCGGCAGGCAGCAAATGCACCGAAGACGCTGCGGCAAAATATCAACTTCAACGGGAGCTATTCGCACACCGCAAGTGACAGCCGGAACATCTTTCTCCCACTGGGCGGAACGTTGTCCACCGACGGCTATGGCGTGACGGCAGGCTATACGGTGGGCTATGGCCGGCTTACCAACAATGCTTCGATCAACTGGAACCGCTCGCACTCGGAGACGGAGAACTACTTTACGAATGGGCCGACAAACCCTGCGACTGAGGCAGGAGTGCTCGTGGGTAATTCGACGATTCAGTCGAACCCGATCTATTACGGTGTGCCGTCTCTGTCGTTTGGTGGCTCAACAGCGTTTACCGGGTTGACGAACAAAGCGCCGATCGACACGATCAATCAAACGATCTCCTTCAGCGACTTTGTGAGCTACAGCCACAAGAAGCACAATATGCGCTATGGGCTGGATTTTCGTCGAGTACATGCCGATTCGATCGGTGGCGCGCAAAACAATCTCCTTGGTGCAGCCCCGAGCACTCCCCTGGGTGCGTTCAGCTTTACGGGGTATGCAACGCAGAATCCCGCGGCCAATTGCACTCCTTCGTCGACCGTGCCATGCCCCGTACTGCCGGCGAGTGGCTCGTCGTTTGCGGACTTTTTGCTGGGCCTGCCGCAACAGGCCGCGGTGCAGGCGGGTTTGAGCAAGATTTATCTGCGGGCGAATGTTTTTGATTGGTATGCGCAGGATGACTGGAGAGCACTCGCGAATCTGACACTGAACTTTGGCTTGCGCTATGAGTATTTTTCGCCGTATGTGGAGAAAGATAACCAGCTGGTGAATCTGGATCACAATGCGAACTTTACCGAGGTGCAGGCGGTTCAACCGGGGCAGGTCGGAGCCTTCAGCGGTCCTTTTCCACGGTCTCTTGTCAATCCTGACCGCGCGATGTATTCGCCTCGATTCGGGTTTGCCTACCGTCCGAAGCTGAAGATATTCAAGGAGACAGTGATCCGCGGCGGCTACGGGATCAACTACAACACAGGACAATATGCGACGATCGCGAGACAGTTGGCAAACCAGCAGCCGTTTGCTGTGACTCAGACGAACACCGAGGGACAGCAGGGGTGTGGGACGCTGGAGCAGTTTACGCTAGCGGGAGCGTTCAACTGCTCGAACGCAGCGGTGCAAAGTAACTACAGCGCGAATCTGAACTACCGGTTGGGGCGTGTGCAGATCTGGGACCTCGATATTCAACGGACTCTGCCGCTGGGGATCGTCGTCAACATCGGCTACGACGGCTCAAAGGGCGGAGACCTAGACTTGGTGGAGGCACCAAACCGGACGGCCACCGGGGTGTTGAACCCTGGAGCGCAGCCATTCGCCTATGAGAATTCGCTTGGATACTCGCGGTTCGAGGCACTGAGAGTGAATGTACGGAAGAGGATGCAGAAGGGAATATCGCTGCAGGGAACCTATCAGTATGGGCACTCAATCGACAATTCCTCGTCGATTGGCGGGTCGGCGCAGACTGTGGCGCAGAACCCTAACGACCTGAACGCGGAGGAGGGCAATAGCTCCTTCGACGTTCGTCAAAAGCTAACGGGCAACTGGGTGTTCGAACTGCCGTTTGGGCCCAATCGAGCTCTGTTATCGAGGGGCGGATTCTGGTCGAAGGCGCTGGATGGATTTTCGGTCTCGGGAGATTTCACCTTTGCGACCGGTACCTACTACACACCGAACTATCAGGCGACGGTGGAGGAGACGGCGTCGGGCTCGAGTAGCTCGTTGCGCCCGAACCGGAACTTCAACGTGCCGATAAGCGGAGCAAAACAGATTGGCAACTGGTTCAATGCAGCGGCGTTCAGTGCTCCGCCTGCCGGTCAGTATGGGACGGCGTCGCGCAACTCGATTGAGGGTCCGGGGACAGAGGTGGTGGACGTTTCGCTCTCGCGGACGGTGCAGTTGGGCGATACGCGGTCGTTCGAGGCGCGCGTGACAGCGGCGAATGCTTTGAATATTGTTCAGTTCTCGGGGATCAATACGACGCTGAACTCACCTACGTTTGGACAGGTGTCGGGAGCGGCTCCAATGCGGGCGCTTACGGTTTTGGCGCGGTATCGGTTTTGAAAGGCAGTGACTGGTGATTAGGAATTTCGAGAGAACGGATGGCATGGGAGGTAATCGCATCGCCGCGTTTATGCGACGGATGGTGGCGGCGATGATGGTGACGATGATGGTGACGCCTATGGTCGCACAGCAAGAGGGCCCTGCCGGGACTTTTACGCTGAAGGTACAGAGCGATATCGTGCTCACCAATGTAGTGGTGCGAGATAAGAAGACGGGTGAGATTGTGAAGGGGCTGAAGGCAAGCGATTTTACGATTCTGGAGAATGGGAAGCCGCAGACGATCGCCACCTTCGACTACCAGAACGTCGATGAAGCTGCCGTTCTGCACGAAAAAACAACTGTAACCGGTAAAGCTACAATTGCAGATTTGTTGAACAATGATTTTGCAACCAATCCGGCTGAGCTGAAAGACCATCGGCTGATTGTAATGTTCTTCGACCTGAGCAGTATGCAGCCGGAAGATACCGATCGCGCTGTGGAAGCGGCGCAGAATTACATCAATAAAAAGATGCAGCCGGCTGACCTAGCGGCGCTGGTAAGCCTGGATACTTCGCTGAGTATGGATCAGGATTTCACGTCGGATAAGGCTGCGCTGTTGAAGGGTGTGGGCAAGTACAACGGCACCGAGGGCACGGGATTTGCCAATGGCAATGAAGGTGGCAATTCGGCTGGGACAGCAGACGATGCGTCGAGCTTTACGGCGGATGATAGTGAGTACAACAGCTTGAATACGGATCGTGAATTGTACGCGATTCGTACGATTGCTAAGTCACTGGAGCGGGTGGATCAGCGGAAGAGCCTGCTGTACTTCAGCGGTGGCCTGACTCGCCAGGGTATTGAAAACCAGGCGAGCATGCGTGCTGCCACGAATGAGGCGGTGCGGGCGAATATGGCGATCTACAGTGTGGATTCGCGCGGGCTGGAGGCGTTGCCGCCCGTGGGAAATGCTTCGACGGGAAGTCTGCGGGGGACAGCAGCCTATAGTGGCGCGTCGATGCAGAACAATTTGAATTCGAACTTTGCTTCGCAGGAGACTCTGGCGACGTTGTCCAGTGACACGGGTGGGAAGGCGTTCTTTGACTCCAACGATTTTGCTCCGGCGTTTCAGCAGATTCAGCATGATACGGAGGCATATTACATCGTTGGATTCCGCTCCACCAATACAGCGCGGGATGGTAGCTACCGGCATTTGACGGTAAAGCTGAATCGGAGTGATGTGAAACTGGACTATCGACCGGGGTACTTTGCGCCTGCGGACTTCCAACACCAGAAGACGGAGGATCGCGAGCAGGCTCTAACGGAGCAGATGCGGAGCGATCTGCCGGCGACCGATGTTGCAATTTACCTGCAGGCTTTGTACTTCAGGTTGGAGGACAACAAGTTCTTCGTGCCGGTGTCGTTGATTGTGCCTGGATCGCAGATTCATAGCGTGAAGAACGGCGACCGGGATAAAGCAAACATCGATGTGATGGGGCAGGTGAAGAATGCACAGGGAATTATCGTCGGGAATGTTCGCGACAACGTGAAGCTGGCACTGGATGCAGCGCAGCAGGTGCAGCGGAAGAACATTCAGTACTCGACAGGATTTACGCTGGCTCCCGGTAAGTACCATCTGAAGTTTGTAGTGCGGGAGAACCAGACTGGAGCGATGGGCAGCTTTGAGACAGATCTGCAGGTGCCGGATTTGAAGAAGAGTCCACTCAAGCTGAGTTCGATTGTGCTGTCGAGTCAGCGGGTACCGAATACGGCGAAGAAGGTAGTGAGTCCGCTGGTTCGGGATGGGGTGGAGTGGATTCCGAATGTGCCACATGTGTTTCGGCAGGACCAGCATCTCTATTTTCTGTATGAGGTGTATGACCCGACGAAGCAGAAGGGGGCTGCGGAGCCTGCGAGTTCGCCAGGGTTGACGCGACGTGAGGGCGGCCCGGTACGGGTGCTCACGAGTATCGAGTTCCTCAGCGGCGGCGTGAAGGTATATGAAACGCCCGTGGTCGAAGCCAAGGCGATCAATATTCCCGAGCGTGATGCGGTGGCGTTTCAGTTCGATGTGCCGCTGGCACAGTTGAAGCCGGGGACGTATGTTTGCCAGGTGAACGTGATCGACGATGCAGGCGGAAGTTTCAGCTTTCCGCGGATGGCGATGAGGTTACAGCCGGGAGTGGCTCCGCTAGTCGCACCGGCGGTGGGGAGCCCTTCAGCGGCGGTGTCGCCGACGCGGTAGAGCGCTGAACAAACTCTGAAAAAGCCTCGCCAGCGTCGGCATTCCCTCCAGGGAGCTAAAGCCTGTTGAGCCAACATAACTTGTGGCGCGGCTGAGGTTGCGCCCTCTCAAAAACGACGACTTGATCAGAGATTCGCTAACTCTTGACAGAGGCTAGGCTAGAGAGGATGATATGGGATTATCTCGTGAGGTTCGCCCATGAGTCCCCACCTTCGCACCTCCTGCTTATTCCTCCTCTTCGGTCTATTGAGTACTCCGTCCCCATTAAATGCCGAGTTGCCCTACGGTTTGCAGCAGAACGGGACAGCAACGGATGCTAGTCGTGAGTTGCGGCACCAGGATCCGCAGTGGGAGGTGGTCAAGCCGCATCTTCCAGATCCAGTGACTGCGACGGCGGCACAACTGGAGGTGGTAGGCGATGTATTACGAGCGCGACGTTTTCCAGAGGATGCGCTGGATTACTACACCTATGCGTTGCGAAAGGGTGGCAATGAAGCCACTCTGATGAACAAGATCGGTGTGACTCAACTGGATCTTCGGCATACGGCGGCAGCGCGAGCTTGCTTCGAGCGCGCAATCAAGCTGAAGCGGAAAGATGCGGTGGCGTGGAACAATCTCGGCGCCGTCGAGTATATAGATGGTCGATTTGCGACTGCGATCTCGGATTACAGCCGTGCCATCAAGCTGAATAAGACATCGGCTATTTATCACTCGAATCTGGCAACGGCATATTTCGAAGAGAAGAACTACAAAGAGGCGCGGAATCAGTTCAAGATCGCGCTGCAGATTGACCCTGAGATGACCCGGCACGATGGAGTCGGCGGCCTTACAGCACATATGCTTTCGCCGGAAGACCACGCGCGCTACTGCTTCGAGATGGCGCGGCTGTATGCAGAGCTCGGAGACCAGACCAATATGTTGCACTATCTGACGATGGCGAGCGAGGGCGGGTTTGATGTGATGGGCGAGATGCGGGGGGATAACGTGATGGCGCCCTATCGCAAAGATCCGCGGGTGATCCTGCTCGTGAAGAATGCCCATGCGCTGCGGAGCGGTCGCGCTTCAATCGACGATGCGCCGAGCAATATACCGTCGTTGCCTCCGCTTGCACCCAATTAGCTATTTGTAGGGGCAGTGACGACAGTCGGAGTTACAGCAGTAGCCGCGGCGAAGATGGTAGGCTGCGGTGAAGACGAGGTATGGGCCTTCGTAGTAGAAGTCTTCCGGGCTAAGCTCATTGCCCTGGGCCTTCGGTTCTGAAGGTTGTTGTTCGTCGACATTTTCCGGCTTGATCATCGCCCGATCGGTATGAAAACTTCGTCTCTTACCTTTTACTCCTTTTCTCTTTCTAACTGATCTTTCCCAGGGGTCCCCCCCCCATTACCTGCGCGTAAGTCGTTTGTATTTAATAACTTACGGCATGTCAGCGTCCGTAAAATATTCATAACAAAGCGGTTATGTCCAAAATATTACAAACAAATGGGTTAGGGATGTTTCTGCTCCGGAACGGGAAAAGCCCCGACATTGGGCCGGGGCCTTTTTTGATTTCTAGTCTAATTATAGCGGGTTGAGTGTAACTAAAATGCCAAGTCGATGTCGTTGAATGGTAATGGGTTAGGTGGTTTTGGGACTTGACATGCGATTTCTGGGCCAAAAACGCAAAAAATAATTCGGTGGAACCGTAAACGCAATAAAATCATTTACTTAGTGCTAGAACAAGCCGAGCGGCGAGGGGACGAGCTCGGGGAGGTGTGCTAAAGGAAGCGCGACTGGTATTTTTTCTTGCGGGACGGCGTCGGATTCGGAGTGGAGGGTGCCGTTGCGGTAGAGGACTTGCTTGCCGGGGACGGCGGGGATGCGGTCACCGGGGATGACGATGCCGGCGAGGTTCATTGGGTCGGCGGCAGAGACTGGAATGATGGTGGAGCATTCGCGGCTGCGCCCAGCGCGGAGGGATTCCATAGCTTCGGGGAGAGCATACTGTTCGCCGGAGAAGCCGGAGACGAAGCGGCCGCCGCGGATCTCGCCACGAGCCTCGAGACGGCGAAGGATGTTGAGGAGGTCGCGCCATTTGGGGGCGTTGGATTCGCGGGTGAGCAGGTCGCGGAAGAGAATGCCGTAGCGGTTGAGGAGATGGCGGGCGAATGATTCGAGGGCCGCGTCGGTGCGGCGCGCTTGCTCGATAGCAGTTGAAGCGGCGTGGACTTCCTCGGAGAGCAGCGACCAGCGACCGGCGGAGTTGCGGGTGGGTCGTTTACCCGGAGTTTCGGTGGTAGTGGATTTGCGGCGGGGATCCATGCAGGCGCGGAGCTGGTCGAAACCGTCGGCTGCGGCGAGGCCCGCAGTGGCTAGCTCCCAAAGGGCGTGCTGGGCTTGGTGTCGGGTGAGGTTGGCGATGCGCTGTATGTCGTTGGCAAAGCAAGCTCCACGCTGCTGGAGAAGGGTGCGGAGTTGCAGAGCGTGGGGGCTGAGGGCGGCAGCGAGCTTTTCTTCTTCGACGGATTGCTGAGCGAGAGCGTGGGGGAGCCAGTTAGCGGTCTCGCGAATGTAGAAGGTGATGGGAGCGGCGTTGGTGGGGATGACGCGGCGGGGGCGGGCAGCTTCGTCGGCGGATGACCAAGCGGGGTGGGGGGAGATGCGGCCCCAGCCTACGGCCCCTGAGAGGCAGAGGGCGTCGAGCCAGCGGGAATCGTAGTTGGCGACGCGGGCGGGGAGCAGGGTTCGCTCCCATTCAATGGCGGGCGCCTCGAAGCCTTCGAGCTGGCGAAGAGCTTCGAAGACGCCTTCTTCGCCGGAGAGCTGGGTTTGCGGGGCGAGGTGCTGCCATTGGAGGAGCCATCGCATGTAGACGGCTGGGGTAACGGGTTCAATCTGTTTGCGGAGAGTGGCGACGGCGCGGCGGTGGATGCGCTGGAGGATGCGGCGTTCGCACCACTCGATTTCGTGGGGCTCTTCTGTAGGTGGGTATTCGAAGGCGCCTCGCATGAGGAGGCCTTGCATCTCCATGGCGAGGAAGGCCTGGTAGATGGGTGCTGGATCGAGGTTCAGAGTATGGGCGACGGCGTTTGCGGTGGTTGGGCCGAGGATTTGTAACCATCCTTGGACTAATTTATGGAGAGATTCTTGTTTTGTAACTGTATTGGTTACACTTAGTTCAGAGGGGGAGATTTGTTCCGCCTCAAACGAAATGCGGGGGTTCTTCGCTTCGCTCAGAATGACAGAATTTTGAGGAAGGGAGTACAGGGTCGCGATGTGGGGTAGGCGTTCGGTGGCGACCCAACAGGGGGTTCCGTTGAGGTCGAGGGTTTGGGCGCGGCCTTTTTGGGTGAGGCGCTCGAAGAAAACGGGCCAGTGGCGGGCCTCTTCGCTGTCGATAACGGCGAGCGGGAGGGCGATGAGGGAGTGGAGAAGGTCGTGGAGTTCGTGTTCGTCGCGGAGGTCGGGCCAGATCTCCTTGCGGATGGCCGTAATGGCGGCCGGGTCGAGCTTGCCGGGTTCGTCAGGGAGGTTGCGGCCTAGTGAGGTAGCTCGGGCGCGGCGTTCTTCGAGGCCAGCTTCGTCGAGGTAGGCGTAGGGGTTGGCGTTGAGGAGTTCGTGGGCGAAGACGGAGGGCGTCGGCGTGTCGATGGCGAGGCAGCGGATCGTGCCGTCTTTGATGCCGCGGAGGAGTTCGATGAGGCCTTCGAGGTCCATCGCTTCCTGGAGGACGTCCTGCATGACTTCGTTGACGAGGGGATGGTCGGGGATCTGGATGTCGCCGACGATGGTCTCGAAGCACGCTGCGGCCTGAGGGAAGACGGAGGCCATGAGGTCTTCGGAACGCGTGCGCTGGATCTGCGGGGCGATGCGCTTGCCTTTGGAGAAACGAAGGAGTTGCAGGCTGCGACCGGCGGCCCAACGCCAGCGGTTTTTGAAGATGGGCGATGCGATGGAGGCTTGTTCGAGGAGTTCTCGCGCGGTGTGTTCGGTGAGGAATTGGAAGACGTCAGAAAGGGGAAAGCTGTGCTGCTCGGCGAGCGAGATGTTGATGCCGTTGTCGGTGGCGGCGGCTTGGAGTTCGAAGTTGAAGCCGCGGCAGAAGCGCTTGCGGAGGGCGAGGCCGAAGGCTTTGTTGATGCGGCCGCCGAAGGGGGCGTGAAGGATGAGTTGCATGCCGCCGCCGTCGTCGAAGAAACGCTCGGCGATGAGGGTGGTTTTGGAGGGGACGGAGCCGAGGACGGCGCGACCGGTGACGATGTAGGCGACGAGTTGGCGGGCGCCGGATTCGCAGACGCCGCATTCCTCCATGAGCCACGCGATGGTGGCGGCGATTTCGGGGTCGGCGGGGGAGATGTAGCCGGGGCTGACGTTTTGTGTGCGGGCGGAGATTTGCTCGCGAAGTTCGCCGACGCCGTCGGAGAGGACGGAGGTGCGCTGCGGGGCTTCGCCGAACCAGAAGGGTAGCGTGGGTGGGGCACCGTGGGCGTCTTCGACGAGGACGCGGCCGGCGGCTTCGATACGCTGGATGCGCCAGCTGGAGGTGCCGAGGAGGATGACGTCGCCGGGAGAGGAGTCGACGGCGAAGTGCTCGTCGAGTGTTGCGATCTGCACGCCTTCGGGCTGAAGGATGACGCTGTAGAGGTTTGTGTCGGGGATGGCGCCGCCGTTGGAGATGGCGATGCTGCGAGAGCCGCGGCGAGGGTGGAGATGGTGATGGACACCGTCGCGGAGGAGGTAGGCGCCGTAGCGGCCGCGAGTGGATTCGATGCCTTCGGAGAGCAGGGTGAGGATTTTTTCGTAGGCTTCGCGGCTGAGGTTGCGGTAGGGGTAGGCGCGGCGGACGGTGTTATAGAGAGCGTCCTCTTCCCAGGGTTCGGCTCCGCAGGCGGCTACGATCTGCTGCATGAGGACGTCGGCGGGCTGGGGGGGAATTTGTAACTGATCGAGTTCGCCGGCGCGCATCTTGCGGACGAGAGCGGCCTGCTCCATGAGGTCGTCGCGAGTGGTGGCGAAGAAACGGCCTTTGGGGATGGCTCCCCGCCAGTGGCCGGCACGGCCGACGCGCTGCATGGCTACGGCGATGGCTCGGGTTGTGCTGATCTGGCAGACGAGGTCGATGTCGCCGATGTCGATGCCGAGTTCGAGGGAGGCGGTGGCGATGAGGATTTTGATTTCGCCGTTTTTGAGGCGTTGTTCGGCGTCGAGGCGGAGGACGCGGGAAAGGGAGCCGTGGTGTGCGGCGACGTTTTCGGGGCCGATGCGGTTGGCTAGTTCGAAGGCGATCTTTTCGACAAGGCGGCGGGTGTTGACGAAGACGAGGGTGGAGCGGTGATTCTGCGCGTGGGCGGCGAGCTTGTCGAAGATCTCTTCCCACATGCCGGTGTTGGTGACGGAGCTGAGTTCGTCGCTAGGGACTTCGATCGCGATATCGAGTTCGCGGCGCTGACCAACCTGGATGATGGTGGCAGGCTTGCGGTCGAGATGGACGCCAGTGAGGAAGTCGGCGACGAGTTCGATGGGGTTCTGTGTGGCGGAGAGGCCGATTCTTTGTGGGGGTGTCGCAAGGCCGGTTAGGAATTGGCCCGGACTGAGGCGGTTTTCGCCGGTGACGAGCGCGTCGAGACGCTCGAGCGAGAGGGACAGGTGGGCGCCGCGTTTGTCGTCGGCTACGGCGTGGATTTCGTCGACGATGACGGTGCGGACGCGGCGGAGATGTTCGCGGGATTTGCCGGCGGTGAGAAGGATGTAGAGAGACTCGGGCGTGGTGACGAGGATGTGGGGCGGGTTGCGGAGCATGGCGGCACGCTCTTTGGGGAGGGTGTCGCCGGTGCGGACAGCGGTGCGGATTTCGGGGCAAAGATAACCGCGTTGCATGGCGAGCTGCTGGATCTCGGCAAGGGGGGCGTCGAGGTTTTTTTGGACATCGTTGGACAGGGCTTTGAGGGGGCTGACATAGACGACTTGGGTGCAGGGGGCAAGTTGTCCGGTGAGGGAGGCGCGGAGGAGTTTGTCGATGCAGACTAAAAATGCGGCCAGGGTTTTGCCGCTGCCGGTGGGAGCGGAGATTAGGGTGGCGTCGCCGGCGAGGATACTGGGCCAGCCGTGGGTTTGGGGCTCGGTGGGGCTGCCGAATTTACTGAGGAACCACTCGGCGGTGACGGGGTGTGCCCAGGCCAGGGATTCGGGGATTTCCAGCGGCGGCATTCGCTGATTGTAGCGCGGATTTGTTCGATGTTTGTTCGCCGCTTCGTTAATTACATGTTGCCTTGGCCTACGTCGGAGGTGGCGGCGGCGGTGCTGGATTCGTCAAGGTATTGTTCGATCACTTTTTCGAGGGTGCCCTGGGCGGTGAGGATGAAGTCGATGGCGTCACGGCCGGCACCGAAGCCGCCGGGGTTGGGGGTGACATAGTGCGCCATGGATTTGACCTCTTTGCGGGCGTTGGCAGTCGCGATGGCGAGGCCGCACTGGCGCATGACGGGGAGGTCGATGATGTCGTCGCCGACGTAGCAGAGTTGGTTGATGGTGGCGCCGGTTTTGGCGAGGATGTCGCGGATGGCGTCCATCTTGTGCGACTGGCCCTGGTAGATGAACTCAAGTTTGAGGTCGTTGGCGCGGATGGCTACGGTCTGGGAGTTGCGCTTGGTGATGATGCCGATGCGGAGGCCGCCGAGACGGCCGAGGGAGATGCCCAGACCGTCATGGGCAGCGAAACCTTTGGCCTCGATGCCGTGACCGGCTGCGTTGGGGATGACGAAGATCTGGCCGTCGGTGAGGACGCCGTCTACGTCAAAGATGAGGATTTTTATGTTTTTTGCGCGGGATTCAGCGGTCATTCAACGATGATACCCCGACCGATGATGATACCTGGCGGCCCATCCAATTGGAGCCGCCAGGATATCGAGATTTCGTCAGGCTAGCGCCAGTGGCCTTCGACCCAGACGTAGCCACCGCTTCTGTTGGCCCAGTGGCCAGGTACCCAAGCGGCGTGGGGGTGGGGTGGTTCCGCGTAGTATCCGGGGACCCAGACGTATGCGTGGCCGTCCCAGCGGTGATAGCCGGCGTGCCAGGCCCAGTTGGGGTGTTCGTGCGGTGGTGGCGGCACGACTTCGACAGGACGCGGTGGGGGAGGGCCGATGCGGACTACGACCTGGGACTGGGCAATGCCTGCGCTGAGAAAGAGTGCGCAGACGAGAGTAGGGAGGAATTTTTTCATCGTGCAATCTCCTTATAGTGCTGCAGATTAGGACGTCATTTTCAACCTGTAAGTTGTTGTGGGGATCGCGATTTTTGGTTCTCTTGTTAGCTAAGTAGCTACCCGCATTGAGGTTAGCGTTTCATGGCGTAGGGGAACTCGAAGACGAGACCAGCGATGGGCAGGACGACGTTGACGAGGTGAGATTTCTTGTCGCGCTCGAAGTAGACTCGTCCGCGAGTGACTTCGTTGGGCGCGATCGAGGTCGCCGATAGATCTTTGTCGGCAGCAGCTTTGTCGGCGGCTTCCTGCAAGGCCTTCTCTTTTTCCGCGGCGGCGACCGGATCGATTTCGGTGGTGGGTGGGGCTGGGTTGGCTGCCGTATCGGTTGCAGAGGGTGCCGAAGATTGAGATACGAAGGCGTTGCCGATTTGGGGAGTGGATTGTGGCGCGGCGGGTGGAGCGGGAGGAAGTGGTGGAGGGGGAAGGACGAGGTTGGCAGGCGGGACGTAGAGGAGGACCTTGGGCTTCGGGGTGATTACCTCGACGCGGAAGTCCTCGGGGGTGAGGCTGAGTGGCGTGTCGGTGTTGTTGGTGATGCTGACATCGGCACGAGTGTATGGGCCTTGATGGGAGATTGAGACCATGACGGTGAAGCGAGGCGTGCTAAGGACCTTGTATTCGCGACCGAAGAGGGTCTGGTTGATACAGCCTGCGTTGGGTTCACATAGGACGACGTTGTCTGGGAGGATGGTTTTGGGGTTGGGGATGCTGGCTGCGACGGAGAAGGTGGTGGAACCGATTGTGACTGCGAGCGAGAGTTTCTGGAGGAGCGTCATATGAGTTACCTCCTGCTGGGGAGAGCAGTGAGAGGTAACTTAGCAGTTACCAGAGTGGTACAGAATTACCCGATAGTTGTAGAGGTTAAAGACAGGAAGGGTTGCAGCGTGCACAGAGGCGTCGCTTGCAACCCTTCGATGGGGTAACTTTTTTGTGTCAACGGAGCTTCGCTGCAAGGTTTCTGCAGCGCACCCCAGGCGAGTTAGGCGGGCTGGATGTTTGCAGCCTGCTTGCCCTTGGGGCCAGTGGTGATGTCAAACGTTACGCGCTGGCCTTCCTGGAGGGACTTGAAGCCGCTGGAGTTAATTGCAGAGTAGTGCGCGAAGAGATCCTCTCCACCGTCTTCCGGGGTGATGAAGCCAAAGCCTTTTGCGTCGTTAAACCATTTCACTGTTCCGTTTGCCATGATGCGTCCTGCTTTCCTTATAGGCGATATTTCGCCGTTACCTCTAGGTTAGCAGGATGTGAGCGAATTTCAATCAATAAGCTTATAGGTTTTTGTAATAGTTGGGTTTTAATCGGCATGACGGGGGTACCGATCCGGTTTTTGGTTGCCTGCCCAGGTCATTTTAAGTGGGACGCTGTTCGCGAAGCGCGAGGTCGAGGCCTGATTTGGTGCGGACGAGATCACGGGCGATGGAGGAGGCAGAGGGTTCGATGGTGATGGGGCGCACGTTGGTAGAGGCGGTTGGAGACTATAGAGGAGGACGGCGCGTTTGGAGGTAATGCGGTTGCGGGCGAGAGCGGCGATGAGGAGGGAGATGGAGACCTGGATGGATTCCACGTCTTCGAGGGGCGGGAGGTCAAGTTCGATGGATGCTGCATGGCGTAACGGGCAGGTATTGTGAGTTCCCGACGTGGATTTGGAGGGGTTGGGGGTGGTTTCGACCACCGCGGAGCTGTTTTCGAGCAGGTTTTTTGTGGCGGCGGTGGAGGCGTGAGTGGAAGTAGCAGAAGGCGAGAGGCCGAGCGAGGGTGATTTGCAGCGGCGTCCGTTGATCTTGATGTCGCAACAGGTTGTGGCTTGCATTTTTCTCCTTGGAACTTCGAATTCCGGGTCACTACCTCCTCCCCCTGGGGGGTATTTTGGGATAAGTGAAATGGATGCAATGGTTTAGCGGCACGGCGTGCCGCTAAAATATTGCATCCACAGGGGTTGTGGATAAAATACTTGTTTTGTGCGGGTTAGAGTGTAGGATGATGAATCGTCCCAGACTCTTACTATCGTTCCGATCGAGCAGGAAGGCATGGCCCTTGCCTTTATTGGAAGGCGCGGTGTTTTTGCGCGGGTTGGACATGGTGATTGTTGTCCTTTCTGGTGAGTTGCTGATGTTTAAATGCGAAGGGCCGCCACGGCTTTCGCCAGGGCAGCCCTTGTTTTGATTTCTACTTTAATTGTCGGGGTGGATGTAACTTAGATGCCACGCGGATGTCGCTGATATTGAATGGGTTAATGGGTTTTGGGACTTGACATTCGATTTTTGGACTGAAAACGAGAAATTATTTTGTTTTGAGTGGATTTCCCGCGTAATTCGGTTTGTTACGGCCGGGGAAAAAAATTCGATGAGTGTCGCATGGATGACCGAGAGCGTTTTGCGCGAAAGAGGGTTCTACAAATGAGAGTTCTACCAAGGAGGGTTCCTACCAATGGAACAGCAGTCGCACCTCGAAGCAGCAGAGTCCCATCTCGAATCGGCATGTAAGCATCTCGCGGCGGCGTGCGGGCACAATGACGGCGACCATGAACAGGCCGAAAGGCACGCACAGGAGGCACTGGCGGCATCGAGGGCGGCGGATAGCAAATCTACTGAGGCGCATTGGCTGTCGCTATTGGCTGTGAAGGAGAAGGTGAGAACGAGGGGTTGATGTGGAATGAGACAGGCGTACCCCTGCCCGGAGATATTCCTGTTCGACGAATAGCCGGAATGGGGGATTGTAAGTCTCCTCTGTAAATGAGAGCCTCTGGAGCCAGGGAGAACTTCGACCAAAATGGCACGTGAGGCGCACCTCGAGGCAGTAAGGCACCATCTCAACGCGGCGAATAAGCATCTTGCGGCGGTGAACAAGTACAACGAAGGCGACCCTGATGGAGCCTTGAAGTACTCGGACGAGGCGAGGGTGGCGTCGCAGTTGGCGGATGGCAAATCAATTGAGGCGCACAAGCTCGCGAGGGCGGCTGTAAAGCTGAAATTGATTTAAGCGGAGCGGACTATGGGTGGTGCGGGTGGGGTGCGGGCGGCGCCCTGCACTCTTAGAAGAGTTCGGCTACAGGTGGGAATGTAAGCAGGAAGCTAAGGCCCAGCAGCAGGAACGCGATGACGTTGATGCGCATAAGAGCAACGGACTTTCTCCGCCAACGCCATTCCAGAACACACCACGTGAACAGCCAGACGAGAAGGGCAACAGTGGTTACGCCTGACAGAGGTCCGGTTGGTTTATAGAAGACAAGGCTGCGCTTGATGAGGGCCGATGTATCGCCGGCGATGGCCAGGACAGCCAAAGCAAAACAACCTACACCAGCCGCGAGAATGGCGGCAGCGCCTGAGCCGTTGGTCAGGGCCGGAGCATTGGGTGAGGCAGAACTATCGAGCGCATTCATTTTTCTTCTCCCTTGCTCAGTTGGATCGTGTGTCCGCCCTGGACCGGAGCGTACTTGTTGATCATCGCTCCAAAGAAACCCGCTATACCCGCGGCAACGAACGAAGCGAGAGTGAAGCAAAGCACGGCTGCACGAAGGTGGCGGTGATTCCTTAGATCGCGGCCGTACCTGATAAAAGTAGATGCGGCCATTGTGATCGAGATGGGAGCGAACCACGCTACGTGCTCCTTCCACTCCATCCCGAGCGAGTGCCAGTTTGTCGTGGTGGGATGAGACATTAACAGGCGTTGCGGAAACATCGAGAGATCGACCGTTCCGGGCGGAGGCGCTGCACGGTACCACGGGTAGATGACGTAAGCACCGGTGAGCACGGCGACCCACGCGAGCACGACCATGGTGATGAGGTAGATCCGGAGAAAGCGGTCTGGACCTGATGTGGATTCGCGGGGAGTGATGGTGGTGAAGCGATAGAGCTCCACGAGTGCGCCGGAACATGCCAGGAGATAGAGCGCGCCGAATCCCATGCCGTGTATCAGTGTCCAGAGGCTGCGAATCGTGATTTCCATTTCTTGTGTCCTCCCTGCGGGCGGTCCGTAACACCGGCTGCATGCCGCAGATCATTCAAATCCGTTTCTCTTCATCGGACCCTGCATCCAGTTGTTTCCTGCCGTGTCCTTCTTATCGTCTTTCCCCCAAGTCCAGTACATGCCCGCGTAGGCGTAATTCTCTGTCTGGCCGGCAACCGAATGGCCGTAGCAGAACAGGAACTGTTCGCCGGGGTGATTCTTGAAGTGGTAATAACCGCCAA
This sequence comes from uncultured Acidobacteriaceae bacterium, assembly GCA_963791735.1. GTDB lineage: Bacteria > Acidobacteriota > Terriglobia > Terriglobales > Acidobacteriaceae > Edaphobacter. Next base: position 79,077 of record CAWBTR010000003.1, read on the forward strand.
CGTCGATCATCGCCGAGCGCCCGGTTTGCGCCGCGGCAAAACCTTCGCGCCCGTGCGCAAAGAGCTCCGCGCCCAGCTCAAGCCTCTCGTTGATCTCTCGTTTCACCAACCATCCGGTGTAAGGAAAGTCGCGATAATTGGCTTGCGGGACTACTTGATAGCCGCCGCCTCCATCAATGAGCCACTTCCCGTAGTTTTTTTGCAGCCAGACGGGTAGTTTGTACCAGACTTTCCCCACGCCGAGCCCCTTGTCATAGCTTCCGGTGGGCATTTCAAACATGGTGAATGTGCCGATTTGCGGAACGTGCCTGGTTTCTTTGATGATGGCGAGCTTCACGCCCAGTTCCATGTCAGTAAGACCGAACGCGCTCGGGCCGGTTCCGCCGGGCAGGTACACGGGATTGTTCGACGGGAAGACGCCTCCCCAGGGCAGGATGGCGTGCAGTTGCACTCTGGGAATAGCGCCCCAGTTGAACTCGAAGGCCGGTCCCGTCGAGTCGATTTCCGCCGGTGTGCCATCAACGCCGCCGAAGATATAGAACTCGTAGTGATGCAGGTCCACGGGCACCGGATCGTCGGTTTGATACGGAGGGCCCTGCGCCCGTAGGCGTGAGGCGACCAGGCATAGAAGCAGAAACAGCATTAGTCTTGAGCAATAACTGCGACCCCTCATCGGTGCCTCTGCCTTTCTATCAAGATCGAGATGCTCTGTTGATGCTAGTGTCTGTTCTTGTCACGATATCGAAAACCGATATTACACTATCGAACTTCGATTTGGGTTTATGCAGCGGTATATTTGATCTGTGTTCAAACATCAGAGAGAACTCTTTTTTGGTCTCATACGCATCCATGTTCTGGCGCATGCTTCGAACGAGCCCATCTTTGGCCTCGCGATGATGGAGGAGCTGGCTCATCACGGCTATCGCATTGGACCGGGAACACTGTATCCGCTCTTACATGGTCTGGAGCGCGCGGGCCTTTTGAAATCTGCGAAGAAAAGTGTCGGGGGGAGACAGCGGAGGATTTACACGATCACTGCGACTGGCAGGAAGGCCCTGAAAAAAGCTACGGAGAAGGTTGACGAACTGCACGACGAGCTTCATGAAAAACACATGCGGAGGATATCGCAGTAGTGTGCGGCCGGTGGCTTGCGCGGTGAAGTCGGGGTCAGTATAGTGGCGGCGTCGACGTAATCTACGTAATCTACATAATCTACGGTGACTCAATCGTTTGAATCCGCCTTGCGCGTCGCTTTGTACGCATTCTTACTAAGGAAGATGATGATCATGATGAAGCATTTTCTGTTCGCGCCGCTGCTGTTTGTTGCTTTCACCGTCGCACCTGTGACGTTGCTTTCGCAGACAGGCGATGATGCGAATGGCCGATGGAGTGCGCAACGGGCTAACGATTGGTATGCGAAGCAGCCGTGGCTGGTAGGGGCGAACTTTATTCCGTCGGACGCGATCAACGAGTTGGAGATGTTTCAGGCGGAGACTTTCAATCCGGCGCTGATCGATAAAGAGCTGGGAATGGCGGAGAGCATCGGGATGAATACGATGCGGGTGTTTCTGCAGGACCAGCTGTGGCAACAGGATGCGCAGGGTTTTCGAAAGCGGCTGGATACGTTTCTGGGGATCGCGGCGAAGCACCATATACGGCCGCTGCTGGTGCTGTTCGATTCGTGCTGGGAGACGAATCCGCATTTGGGGCCGCAGCATCCGCCGATTCCGGGGGTTCATAACTCGGGGTGGGTGCAGAGCCCGGGGAAGGCGCGGCTGATGGACAGGAATGTCGAGCCGCAGCTTGAGGCTTATGTGAAGGGCGTGGTGGGGGCGTTTGCGAAGGACGATCGCGTGCTGGGGTGGGATATCTGGAATGAACCGGAGAATCGGGGCGGAGATACACGGCAGGACGAGCCGGCGAAGATTGCGCGGGTCGACGAGCTGTTGCCGAAGGCGTTTGCGTGGGCGAGATCGGTGCATCCGACGCAGCCGCTGACGAGCGGGGTTTGGGAGGGTAACTGGAGCGATCCGGCGAAGGAGAATGCGACGACGAAGATTCAACTGGCAGAGTCGGATGTGATTACGTTTCACAACTACGGTTGGCCGGAGGAGTTTGAGGCGAGGATTTTGTCGCTGAAGGCGTTGGGACGGCCAATTATTTGTACGGAGTATATGGCTCGGGGGAATGGGAGTACGTTCGATGGGAGTCTGCCGATTGCAAAGAAATATAACGTGGGGGCGATCAACTGGGGGCTGGTGGCGGGGAAGACGCAGACGTATTATCCGTGGGATTCGTGGCAGAGGCCGTATGTGCTGATGCAGCCGACGATCTGGTTTCACGAGGTGTTCAAGCAGGATGACATGCCGTATCGACAGCATGAGGTGGACCTGATTCGCGAGCTGACGGGGCGAGGGACGGCCGCGAGCGCGGCGGCCGCACCTTAGACTGCTGCGCTTGTTGGGTTAGGCGCCGGAGACGCCTTTGTTCTGGAGGATGCGGACGACGACGCGGCGGTTCTCGGCCTGGCCTTCGGCTGTTTTATCGGAGTCTACCTGGGAGGATGTGCCCATGGCTCCGGGGGCAAGCATGTTGGTGAGGGGAATTCCGCCTTGCTGCTCGAGGATGGCGGTAACGGCGTTGGCGCGTTCACTGCTGAGTCTCTGATTCAATGCGGCACTGCCCACTGCGGAGGCGTAGCCCTGGACCTGGAGGATGTAGGCGGTGATGCCCTTGGCTTTTTGGGCGAGTTGGACTAGCTGGGTCTGATACTGAGGATCAACGGTGGTTTTGCCGTTGCCGAAGTAGACGGTCGTCTCGCCGAGGATGTTGTAGTCGCCAAGTTCGCCAAAGCGTTTGTTGTCGGCGGCGATGGCGGCTTTGTTGGCGGCGATCTTCTGCTGTTCGGCGGTGAGTTGGGCCTGCTGGGCAGCCAAGGCTGCCTGCGTGGCGGCCTTCTGGGCAGCAAGTTGCGCGTCGGTCTGCTGGATCGCTGCGGCATTGGCGGCCACCTTCTCCTCAGTGGGCTGGAGGCCGGCTTGCGCGTCCATGGCAGCCTTGAGGTCGGAGCCTTTGAACTTCACGCTATCGGCGACGATCTGGTTCTGGTCGTTCGTGGTGCCGCTGACCTGGACGGGGAGGCCGGGGATGAGGGCGGTCATGGGCATCTGCTTGGTGCGACCGTGGAAGACACCTTCGACTTCACCGACGTCAGTGGTGTCGGTGAGGAGGACGGTGGTGTCGGGGGGAGAATTGGGGGTCTGGAGGGACATGGTCGCACCGCTGCGACCGTCGATGACTCCCTGGATCTTTGTTTGAGCGATTGCGGGCCGGCTGCTCAGGACGAAGGCCGCCATGAGTACAGCGATGAACGTTGCGATCTTGATTGCATTGCGATTTTTCATGATGTTTCCCTCAAATGAAGCTGGATAGGGGACCCGTTTGCGAGTCTAGCTCCCTGGCCGCGGGCGTGGACACTGTCAAATGTCATAGGAAAGCAGGGAAAGTTTTGCAGCGGGCGGCTGAGGGCTAGTCGACCTGCTTACCTAGCGTTGTGCCATGGGCTGAGGCGGGGAATCCAGCGGGGGACGTGAGCGCAGTAGGTTTCGTACTCGGCGCCGAAGGTCCTGCGGAGGGTGGGTTCCTCGTAGGTAAGAACGAAGAAGTGAGCTGCCAGCCAAGGGAATACAGCGTACTCGAGGAGGTGCAGATTACCCAGTAGAAGGGCCTGGCCGAGAACCAAGGACGTCACTGCGAGGTACATGGGGTTTCGGACGTAGCGGTAGGAGCCTTTGACGACAAGGTGCCGGGTTGGAAAGACGGGCGCAGGTGTGCCGATGCCTTGAAGGGCGAAGCGTCCGAAGGCTTCAAGCACCACGGCGATGCCGGCGGCCATCAGGAGAATACCGATTGCACGAAAAGGAGTGAAACCCAGGAACGCCGGGTTGAGATGCCAGTGGGAGATCCACCAGGGGATGAGTCCGGCGACGGTTCCGGGGGCCAACAGGAGAAAGGCCGCTGTTCCCAGAACGGCGAACACTCGCCGGGTGCGATCCTCGGGTTTTCCCTGGGCCATTGGGCTAGTTTAGTCGCGGGGCGAATGGTGAGAGACTGGAAGGCGCACAGGACTCGCACTTTCTTTAGGCGCTGGTGAAGAAGGATGGCCGCTGAAAGGTTTCGATGCGATGATTGGTTAGAACGACAAACGAGGATGTCATGCTGCTAAGTCTGAAGTCGCGATTTGTTGGGAACGTCTACGTGATTTCGTGCGTGGGGCGGGTGGTTCTGGGTGAAGAAGTGAGGGCGCTGGAGGCTGCGTTCGAATCAGCGGAGCGGGAGTTTACGCGAATCGTGCTTAACCTGGCTGAGGTGAGTCGCCTGGACAGCATTGCCATGGGACTGCTGGTGCGGTATGCCGAGCGCATGAGCAAGCGCGGGGGCGGGCTGCGGCTGGCTACGCCGCCAGCGTTCGTTACGAACCTGCTGAATATGACGAAGCTCAACACCATACTGCAGAGTTTTCCTACAGAGGAAGAAGCGATCCTGTCTTTTCTGAAGCAGGGCTCGGGTGGAGAGGGACAGGAGAAGCGTGGGCAGCGAGTGCTGGTATTTGATGAATCGGCGGATCTGTGCGTGTTTGTTCGGACCGTGCTGACGGGACGAGGCTACGATGTGAGGTCGACTTGCTCGTTTCGTGATGCGAAGATTCTTCTGGGAGTGGACGGGGTGGACTACATTGTGGTGGGGCCGAGCACGCCGCAACTCTCGGCTGAGACGGTGTTGGAATCGCTGACGGCGCTGTCACCGGGAGCAAAGCCTTTGCAGCTTGCCGCGGACTTCAAGATTCGCGACGCCCGTGAGGCTACGGATGCTTTGGCGCAGATGTTTGGGGACCAGCTTAGCTCTTAGGCGGGAAATTTTTACTTCAATGCGGAATGGCCTGAGGAGATTGGTATGAGCAATACGCTCCGCAAAGGTTTCTACGGGATTATCTTTTTTGCTGCATTGAGCGTGTGTCTCTTGTCTCTGGGTGGACACACCAAGGTTCTGGCCGCAGAGAATGGTGCCGCCGCGAGCCCGAAAGGACCGTGGTATCGCGATATATCGACGATCATTTCGGTTACGGCGCTCGCCTTCTCGTTCGGAACTACGTTTGTCTCGTATCACCGGACGGAGATGCAGGACATACAAGCCTCGCGTCAGGAATTAAGAGGGATTTTGCAAAGACTGAGCGCAATTCCCCGAGAAAATCTCGAGGCTGCCAAACGTTATGCAGGAGATCAAAGTTCCATTGCGGGTGTTAGTCAACTGTACAACCAAGAGAGCACGATGCTTTCGAGGCAGGCTGCTGAAATCGCCAAGCGACTACCCAAGAACCTGGTGTCGGGCACTGAGTATTACGCAATCGCAGTCGCGTTCCAGTCTTCCTATAATCTTTCAGCTGCAAAGGAATTTCTTAATTTGGCCATGGCAGTTGCGAATAATTTCAATGACGAGATCGGCGCAATCCGATCGAGCGCAAATCTGGACTTCATCACAGGGCGGCCTGAGGAAGGTCGCGTCCTGTACCAGCAGGCGTTGAACATCTTCGCCAAATATCCCGGCTACGACCCGTACACCATCGCGTCAACCCATATCTATACAGAGATATTCTGGGGAGGCTCTGAGGCCGGCATTGGGCAATTCCAATTGGCTACGCAACACGCTGATAATGCGCAGAGGATTGTAGAAGGGCTTCCGGCAAGTATGGGTTCTGACGGCCTTAAGGCACAGATCGAACAGGCGCGACAACAACTCGCACGTGCTGTTTCAGCGGGCACCGCGAGCGGGCCGGTAGTTCCTGCGCAAACCTGGCTTCCGCACTAGACTTTACTTAGCACTCTGTTTATCACTCTCCCTATCCGTTCTGCATGCACACGGAAAGATACCTTTATCAACCCTGACTTTTGAGGAACCCATGGGTGCATTGATCGACGCGATCGACGTAAAGCGCAAGATGTTTGTCGAGTTTGAAAATTCACCGTTCTGCTGCCTGGAGGCGGAAGTCTCGACGCCTACGGCCCGGGGTGGGCAGACGCTGGTACGCCTGAAGATGCGGAACATGCTGACCCGCGCCGTCTTCGACAAGACGTTCAAGGCGAGCGACAAGTTCAAGGAGCCAGACCTGCAGACGGTTGACGCGTCGTATCTCTACGGCGACGGGGATGGTTCTTATTTTCTGGATCAGGAGAGTTTTGAGACTCTGGCCTTGAGAGGCGAGATCGTAGGGGATGCGCTGGATCTGCTGGTGGAGGGGGTCATGATTCAGATCGATAAGTACAACGGCAATCCCATTGGGTTGCAGTTGCCACAGCAGGTGGAGCTGATGGTGACGTATACCGAACCTGGCGTTCGCGGCGATACGGCGGGCGGAAATGTGACCAAACCAGCCAAAGTGGAGACTGGGATTGAGGTCCGCGTTCCGATGTTCATCAAAGAAGGGGAACGGATCAAGGTGTATACGGAGACGCGGGAGTTTGCCGGGCGGGCCTGATTGATTTTTGCGAAGGCAGAGGGTGAGAGCACGCGCTGCGCATGGAGACGCGCAACGACTAAAAGGCACGGCTTGCGCCGTACCCCACTCTTTACTGAGTCGGCTTAAACGACACGAGGATCGCGACGAAGAGCACTCCATAGAGGATCACCAGCAAGGGCCACCAACGATCCAACCAACGCTCCGATTCACTTGACGAACTCATCTCAACATTCTCCTTTACCATCTCCAATGCTAACCGAGAATCGGGGCGGCGCTCAATCTGCGTTGCGTTTGGGTTCGAATCGGGGGTTGTTCACTTGACTCCACCCGAAACCGGGAGCATCCTGTTTTCACAAAAATTTGCGAAGGGACTCCCCACCAAGTCGTAAACCCCCTCTCTCTCCCCCTCGTCTTTACCTTGGCTCTCGTTCGATGAAGCAACCGGCCCGTTAGAACTCTTTATCTTCCTGGAGAGTCCAATGGATGAATCGTTAGCTCCGAATGTCAATAAGATTGTGCTTCCAGCCCCTCAGCCGGCGGTACAGCCTCCACCCCTGAGATACGTTGCTGAGCCGTTCCCCCGGCTAACTGTGCAACAGTGGGCGCCAGCGTGGTTTTACAGCGCGATCAACTGGCTGGGCAAATCGTACTATGACGCCAGCAACGTTCAGCAGAGTTTCAATCTGTACATGGTGGGTTCAGACGTTGATCCTTATGCACGGCTTGGATCGACACGTCTGTTCGTGATCACTCAGCTCCAGGAGGTCTATAGCCTGACGTTGGCGGCCGACGCCAACTCCCTGGCGCCCACTTCGGGTGGCACGATATATCCGAACACGGATGAGGGAATCACGCAGATGTATATTGCGCTGTCGACGAGCCCAATATTTTCGGCGGTGCAGTACTGTTATATCCCGGGTCGAGTCGGCCCTGATCTCAATCCCACTCCGGCCAATCCAACCTTTGCGTCGTCGTTCATCAGCAGCTTTGAGAGCGGCTACGATCCCGCCACCGGTCTGCGGGCGGTTGTTCTTGGATCAGCGGTCTCCCAAGTGGTTCCGCTCGATGACTTCCTGGAGACGCACAACGAGCAGATCTTCAACGACGATCCGACCATTGTGCCATTTGTCACGGCGCTTGTTTACGACGTGACGCAAAACAATGCAATGGGAGCCACGACCTTCGTTCTGCCTACGTTCTATACGCGGGACCAGGTGTCGCGCGGGAGTTACTACGTAAGCAAATTCGGGTCGAGCACACCGTTTGGCGGGGCGACTGTCAATTGCGGTCAGACCGTGATCTTCCCGGGCGGTCCGGGGTACAACGACGCGGCCGCCACTGCTTTAACGCTAGTGGGAACCGCGTCGACCGCTGCGCACGGGCAGACGTTTACGACCTACACGTTCTCTACGGCGACAGTGGTGACGATTTCGACGCTAAGCCCGAAGATCCAGCTTGGTGCTATCGCACTTACCTTTGACGCAGCTTTACCTTCGAGCGTCTTTTCGATCCAACGGATCATCGGCTTCTATCGCGACACAAGTTGGGGAACGTGCCTGGGTGTGCCGATCTACGACTACGGGGCCCAGAATGCTGCATTCACTGCCGCGACTGTGGCGATTCAAGCTCCGGTCCTCGTCTATGACCCGACCCATCCGTTCCTCAACGGAGGGTCGCTGCAGAATATGCTGCAGAAACTTGCTCAGGCTAAATATCTCTATCCGCCGGATCGACTTGTGTCGATCCTTGATACGGCGATTGCCGCTAAGAACACGGACAACGGTGCTGGACTGAGCGTGACCACGGCGGCGCTCGACTTCAATCTGAGTTCGACCGCTGCGGCCGCGATCGTCGATGAGCTAGCCGTGCCGGTGGTGGCGACCGTCACGACGACCCCCGCGGTTGTTGTCTTTCCAACGAGCGGCAATTTGGGTGCCGTGGGTGCCGTCGGCATCGCCGGCCGCGCAGTGAGCATCGCTCAGCCAATTAAGTCTATTGGCTTGGGCGCCAACGCGCCAAATCTGAATAAGCCGAGTCCGGTGACGGTCCAGGTCGGACTGAGCGCGTCTGTCCCACAGGAGGCTCTGAGTGGGACGAGCATCACCAGTGTCGAGATCGGGACTGCGTTTCCTGAGCAACCGCTGGGTTCCGGGCCAGCACTTGAATCTGTGACAGCGGGCACGGTAGTGAACCTGATGGACAGTCACCGCCCCAATTCGGCGATTGCTCCGTACAATCTAGCGACCGCGACGGCCGGAGTGACCTTTACCGTTGGCGTTTACTACGTGCTCTCTCTGACGGGAACAAGTCTGACCGTCCGGGGTTCAGATAATTCGTTGGTGTCCAGCACGCCAACGCTGTCTGCCACTGATCCTCCTCACACATTTGTGGGGGCGATGGTATACACGGCGACCACAACATCCGTTCTGCTGTATCCGAAGCTACAGCTGACGCTCCCGGCTCCCGCCGTCGGCGCGCTTGGTGTCCTGCAAGGGGCACAGTACAGCGTGCGACTGATCTTTGGTGAGACAAACAGTCAGTACGACATCATTGACTCCACACAAACGGCCGTCGCCTCAAACATCAACGTCCCCAACCCGACGCCAACCGATGGGTCGAACCCGCAGCAGAATGATCTGTACTTTGGCAGCTTCATCGGCGGGTCAAGCCAGATGACGGTGTGGTCTGTACCGGTTTTTCTGACCGTTGTTCCCTCACAGCTGACGGATGCCAGCTTCAACGGGACCATGACACTGGACGCCGAGGCAAGTGGCGTCCCAGGTTATCAACTGCAGATTACGGACAGTTCCCTTTTCGTTTACTCCAATATCGACGTCGATACGAGCGCCATTGGCTCGGTCAGCTCGCAGAACGTGTACCTCGCGAGCGCCGTCATCAACTCTTCCCCCGATGATGCGAGCGCGGGAGCTTTTGCGCCATGCAAACTCCTGATGGGGCTCGTCCGGCAGGCCCAGATGGGGACGGGTCTGCAGTACGTGTTCGTCCCTGAAGATGACAGCGTGGTGATTGGGGGCACGCGGTACATGCTCAGCGTCATCAACCTGGGCGATCTCGATTTTGATCCCAACTCACTTCCCTATCCGCCTGTCTTCTGGCCACAAACGCAGTACTGGCAGTTTGCCAATCGCCATAATCCCTACTTTGCCGTTGAATACACGGGTGCGACGCAGGCGGACCGAATCAGCCAGGCCCAGATGGATACGGCCCAGATTGGCCTGCAGACGGCGCAGGCGCAAGAACCGATGCAACTGTATCTCGACACTGACTCGGGTCAGATGATCGTCTGGCCAATCTACGAGTTTCCCTTCGAGGCATCCACACAGGCCGTAGATCAAGGGCAGCTGAAAACAATTACGAACACCATCTTGAATATCCTCAAGACGACCTTCCCAGAGACTACGCCGCTCCCCCCTGGACCGCTCGATGCCGAGCAGGTCACTGTGCCAGGTTCTCTTCAGCAGGGCAATCCGTACACGACCGATGTGGCGACAGCAGCGAACACCAACCCAACGGTCAACGAGTCGGTTGCCGCGCAGGCGATCGAGCCTTCCATTGAAGGCTTAACTTTGACGAACCTCAGTCCTGATGTTGTCGCGAATACATCGATTCAGGGAATCCAGGCACAGCAGAGCCTTGAGGCATTACAGGGACAACAGGCTGCCGCTAACCTTGCGGTAACGAAGAGTCTTGCGCCTGCGGTGGAGGTAACGCAGTTACGAAGTGCCTTGACGGGAGCAGCAGTAGAGTCTTTCTCCGTACGGCAGTATCAATCGATCTATGGCTTCTCTGTCTACAACCCAGGAACCGGCGAGGCCTATCTTGTCGAGGTGGTTGGGGCCGATCTGACTCCTCCGGATCAACTTCCTCAACCGACCGAGAACGCTGACTACGACCCGTATTACGTGCGTGTCGTATTTCTCAACACCCTGACTTGCTACAACATGTCAATCATCGTCCCGTCCATGGTGCACGATCAGTACGGTCATCTTGCCCAACAAGGAATTGCATACCAGAATCTCCTGAGCAAGACCAATGAGCTGGAACTCGGCTACATGTATTCGCTGTACGACGGGACCAACAACTTCGACAATTTAAACTTCAGCCCCTATCCTGCCGGAGGCGACATCACGCTGTCTGCATCGGAGAAGTACCTCTTCACCAATGTTCCATACTCAACCAAGCAGACCACAAGCTTTAGTCCTATCAGCCTCTTCGGACAGATCTCTTTCGAACAGATTTCAGAATCTCCGCTGATGGTTAGAAGTGAAGTCGCGTCCTCCAATCCAACACGAGATATCGCGTCGTTCGATCCTTCGTTAATCGTCTATACCCGCTTCTCCACGCCACCCGCGTACTTCGTGTGCCGACGCCTGAACTGGGATGCGGATTGCCATCTTATGCAGGCGACCCATCCCGCCGGCACGTCGATCTATCTGGCCTTTGGGGCGGGAGATCTCGTGCCGTTCCGACTGGATGCCAGTTTTACGGTCGACAAACGTCTACCGGCCCACATGAACAAACTTACCTACACCTTCGCCGATCGAAAGTACGACTCGGCCAAGACGATCTCCGTGGCCAACGTGCCATACGTTGTCGCGGTCACGACCAAAGGTGGTGTGACGCAGTACATGAACTTCTCGATCGATGCTACTGCCGGAACGGCGGACCTCCAGATCAGCTCAAACAAACGGCTCAAGTTTCCAACCGATTGTTATGTTGTCGGCCAGGCAAGTACGACGCTGACGTCAATCGCAACTATCAACACCAAATTGAAGACGACCAGCTTTACTGACACCGGCAACTTTATGAACGAGGATCAGGATGGGAACGTGATCGCTCAGGAGTTCCAACTTATTCCCTATAACAATCTCGTCTACCTGATTCGAGCCGTGGCCAACGTCGATGCGTTGAGTGTCGTCGGTGGACTGGGAGCCACCTCCGGGCTGTTGGTTGACACATACGTCCCTAATACGAAGGGACATTTAACCCTCGCTCAGGGCGCCCGCTACCAGCGCAGCGGACTCCAATTCTTCGGTTCAACCTATACTCCGACAACAATGGTCGACACTCTCGACACACTGAACTTCACGAACATCACCGGCGATAAGTTTCACGTCCCAACAATCTTCATCCCGATTCCTGAGATCGATGCGACGAAGAGCTTCATCGCCGACTTGTCCAATTTTCTGGGCCAGCAAATCTGGACTCTGATTTACCCAGAGATCGTGGCCAAGCCGCGCACCAAGGTAAACGGAATATCTTATCCAAAGGGATTCAATCTCGATGTTGAAGGCAAGCCAATTCTGAGTCTGCAGAAGCTGCACTTCGTCTACGATCCGTTGGTCACCATGTTCACGCCCAACGACCTGGCGCACAAGTATCCGCTGCAACCCAAGCAGCAGATTCTCGCCTTGACGAATGGTCAGATTCAGGAGGGCATCTGCTGGCGCTCCGCGAATGTCCAACCTCTGCGTCTGCCGCCGACGAACATCTGTGCTCAGCAGATCCTGCCCGTCGGCGATGGCATGGACCGACCGAACATCGTTTATTCCTCGCATAACCAACCGGTGATGACGTCGATTGCTACGAGTTACCTGGGTATGTCGGTGAATAGCTTCCGGTCCGTCTCCGGAGTGGTGTACAACATCGAGGAGTCGGCCCTGTCGGCAGATCAAGTCGGGTCGAGCTTCATCTCGGCCGTCTCCTCGACGGCGAACATGGTTGTCGGCGTGTTGTTTGACTATGACAACAACGACCTGGGAACACTGAGTCCATACAATTCGACCGAGTCAACCAAGGGTGTCGTGTTTCTTAACGGATACCTCGGCGCCGCGGGCTATGCGTTCTCCAGTCCCGACCACTTTGATGTCAACGACGTCCTTCCATCTGCAGGTGCCGCTGCTTGAACAGGTCTCCGGCATCATGGGTCAGTTCTGGGACGTGGCGTTCTACAACGCGGATGTTAGTTTGCCTCGCCAATTCTGGAGTCTTGTGTATGACACATTCACGGCACCAGGATTGCCGAACTACATCGCGAACGTTCCACCGTCAGTGGTTGATCCCACCTTCACCAACCGGACCCGCTCGCTGGTTTTGAGTATTCAGAATCCCGTCCGTCCCCAACAACTGGGTCTGATGGATACGTACAACTCCGTCGTCTCCGCGAATCTGCACCTGCAAAATGGCGTTACCGGCTCCATCCTTCTTAGCAAGAAGGCCGATCGGGATATCGCCTCGATCGGGACGAACCCGAGTCCTCCCGTACCCAACAGCTTCCCACTCTTCGGTCTGCCCACCAAGTACGACTTCTTCATCTTCTCCCAGAATCACTACTGGACGCTGAAGGGGGCCACGTTCGAGCTCATCGATCAGGGATACGCCATGTGTCTGGTGGACGACGGCTCGGGCACAGGGACGAAGGTGGCCAGCTACTACATTGATTCCGACGGCAACTACAACGAGCTGTACACCTACGCCCTGTACTCTCCGACCGGGGGCATCATCGAGTCGGCAAGCTTCGCGCTCAAGGTCACGCTTGGCGCTCCAGCCAACCTGAGCTCCACGCCGATCATTCCGGAGACGCCTAACAACGTCAATCCCCAAGACCTGGTTGCGCAGATCAACAAGGTGTCTAACCTGATCTATGCGGCCATGGGACCTTCAAGTCCGGGACAGCCGCCGGCCTACATCCCCATCCAGGCGGTTGCAGGTGAGGTCCAGGCAGAACCCATTCTTGGGCCGCCGGGCTTCAGTGGCTACAGCCTCAACGTTCTGGCCGCGAATCGACAACCTCTCCAGATCTCGCAGATCTACTCCGGCGCTGTGGCGTACACGATTGCCGGTACGACGACGATTCTTCCAGTGAGCGCTAAGTCGGGCAAGGCGGTTCCCTTCTATGGCTCGCTCTCCAACGGTCTGGATAAACAGGTTCCCTTCGCCGCGCTACCGTCCAAAGATGGGACGTCGTATATTCCCCGGCCTACTGTTCCTGCTGGTCCGACGACGGGACTGTATGGCGGTAACGGACTTGGCTCTCTTGTTGGAACGCCGTTCAGCTGCGCATTTCAGGGGTCTGGTGCGATCCCTCCAGCGGTGGCAACGGATCCGACACCAGGGACGATCATGAAGGCCGATGACAGTATCTTCTACACGTTCAATGCTGTGACCAATGCAATCATGGACTCGACGGGTAAATCGGGATCTGTAAGTGGCGGCCAATACTTCGTTGATACGACCGATCCCCTGAATCCAATCTATGCCGTCGTTACGCTCCCGAAGTTCACGCTGAACGGGAACAGCTACACCTTGAACCTCAGCACCACTCTGGCTGACGGCGTTACCTCCCGCTACAGCCTCGTTGTCGGTGGACAGAGCTATCTCTTCGGCCCGGACAATGCACACGTCACGGTTGATCTAACTACCTTCACTTTTAACCCGCTGGTTGGTGGAATCTACACCGTCACCTATGCGGCTGTCGATGCTCCAAGTGGAGAAGAGGCCCCCACGCCCATCACCTTGACTCCCTTCTCCATCACCGCCGGCGGTGTCCCTGCGACGATCGACGTCTTCAACAATCCGGGAGATTTGAACAGTATCGTTCTTGGCGTGATCGGTCGCCTGTACACGTACGATCCGGTTCAGGGAACAGTCACAATCACCCAAGGGGCGACCGCTACGAAAGTGCCACTGTCGACGGGATTGACCTTTGCCTCGAACAGCAGCTACGGCTATGTCGTCGGGTTTAGCGATGGTTCATACACTGTGAATGGGAGCCCGATGTTCCCCTACTCTGCCTCGACTGCGGGCACTCCTGCGACCTATGCTCTGATGACGGCCCCGCAGATGTTCACCTTGAGTGGGAACTTTTACACATTTGATCAGGACAGCCTCGGCAACTATCTCAGCGTCACCGGGAACGGGCAAACGTATCCCGTTAACCCGTACCAGTTCTCGATCAATGGAGTCGTCTACATCCTTAACACCAACGTTCAACCCAACACGGTCGTCGGTGGGGGCAATGTGTATACGATGACTACTGCGAATACTCAGTTCCTGTTGAACGGAGTGCAATACACCATCACGCTTAAGCAGAACTCGCTCAATGGAGCGACGATCTCCGGACAGTTCAACATTACACAGGGCAACGTTGTTGTTATCGAGAACTACGCCTACCAACTCGACACGCTGAACGGGCAAATCGTCGGTAACGGGACGACCTATCCCCTGACGACATCGGGATTCACCTACACAATCACAACGGTGGACCGGAGCTTCACCGTCACTACCGAACCTAACGCCGCAACCGTGACCATTGGCAACGTGACCTATATGATCAACAACACCACGGTCGTCGGCGATGGTGTCACCTATCCCATCCTCGCGTATCGAACGTTTATTGATAGCACGACCAAGTTCAATATTGGTCTGGATGGTACCGTTTCTGTTGCTCCACCGTTCTCTTTGTCTGGATCGTCCCCATACGTTGGAGCCACCTTCACCGATACCGTTACTTACACGGTGAATGAACTCGCTGCCTTTGATGGCACTAACTACTACCTGATCACCGGATCTCCTTCACAGTTCGTAACGTCGAGTCTTACGTACACCCTCCGGACCGATGGTGTCGCCATCACTGCTGGCGCGGCTAAGACATACATCGTTAGCGCAACCGGCCCACTCAGCCCTAACCAATTTACCTTCGGAACCCAGACTATATTTTTTGGGCGCGCGGGTGACGTGGCCGCCTTCGATGGTAGTAATTACTATGCCATTGCTAATGGCCAATTCACCGATTCAACCACGGGTCTTACCTTCACGCTCAGCGGCAACACCGCGATTAACCAAGGCAACAGTTACGAGATTTTCAGCAACCTCGGACAGGGATCTTACTTCGAGGTTCCAGGCGGCAAGACTTACTACGTGAACATAGCGGTGGCCGACACCGGGACAGCGAGCGGCAACATCTTCAGCGTGTTCCCGATATCGGGAGGGCTGTTCACCATTCCATTGGCCTACACCGTAGCCGTCAGCGGAGGTGTCGTGACCGTGGCCTCGTCGACCTTCACCGGCGGCCCAACCGTTGTCGCAACGCTCACCGGATCCGGAGACGCATTAGCCGGCGGATATTTTGTAGATCCGGTTACAAATATCACCTATACCTGTGTCGTCGACGCCGGCGCGATCACCTTTGTCGATTCGAACAACACGATTTATACCTATCCTGCGCCTACTGCACCAAACACCTTTGTTGCTATGGTGATCGTTGCTACTGCAGTTAATCTGGCCGTCGACAGTGAAGCGACACCAGCGATCTACCCGATACTCAACAACCAGTTTCTTGTCGGCTCGACGACGTACACGACCAATGTGGCTGTCGCATACCAAAATGCCGCGGGACCCTATTGGCCCATGGTGAACGGTCGATTCATCGTCCCGCAGACAGCTCCGGTATCCAATCTGGCCTACACGGTACGAGGGGGAAGCGTTATCAAGGGGTATGTGATCAACGGCGACGACGAATTTTCCGTCGATGGCAGCGTGGTCTACACGATTAACGCCGTCAATGTCGTGAAGGCCACCGGCCATGCCACCCTGAGTGGAACTGCACCAAACCAAATCCTGGTATTAAGTCCGTACACCTACACGCTGAACGCGACGACATCGCTGGCAACAATTGAGCCTGCCGGTCTTAACTACAACACTGCCACCATGCAGTTCACCGTTTCGTACAACGGGGTCAACGTGACGTATACCGTCGGACCGACATCGGTAACGGACAACCGCAATCCCGTGAATACCTTCGCATCGACCCTTGTTGGGTCGCAATTGACGTTCGAGGATACGGTCAGTACTGTCACGTTCACATTTGATGACAGTGGGAATAACCCAATAACGGCGGAGTTTGTTTATAGCAACTCCTTTTTCGTCGATGTCATTAACGGCATCACTTACTACATTGATGAGGCTGACACTCGAGTTGAAGCCATTTCAAACCTGCCTGAGACCACGCAGTACGCCTTCGTTCCCGCGGATGGCAACACGTACCTGATCCATTACAGCAACGTCGGCGTTGTCTTCCCTGTGATCTCGGGAGCCAACGTCAATGCTGGTGTGACGACGGTCGGCTCGGACATCTTCACGGTCCACATTGACGAGGTTGATCCGGCGAGCGGAGGGACCGGCATACCAATCAATCGCAACTCTTTCGAGATTAATGGCAACCTGTACACAATAACTGGAACACCGTCTGGAGCGGACTACTCGTCCTGTCAAGTTGTGGGTGATGCGATTGCGCCGACGAACTTCCTCTCCGCCAATACCTTCCAGCTCACCGATCCTACTGTCACCTATACGCTGCAGCTCGACGCCACCGACTTGCCCACTGCTGTCATCGCCACCTTCACCGTCAAGCCGAGCTGTAACTTAATCACGGTCAATGACGACGTATATCTTGTGACCTACAACACCGCCAGCACGGGCTCCCTCCTTGGGCAGGGCCGCGCATCGATCGCGATCAGCAACTCAGGTTTTACGCTCACCAACCCCTTTGACACGACAACGGCCAAGTTTATTTTCGCCGACCTTAACATCTATGACTCGGCATCGGTTGTCGGCCAGTTCGCGGTCTATCTAAGTCCCACCTTCTTTATTGGGAGCACCACCTATACGTTGAACACGGTGAACCTGGTGGTAACTGACAACAACAAAATACCGTACCCCCTGCTTCCCAATCCCACCATGTTCAGCATCAACGGCTTGAACTATGTCATCGACACCAACCGTACACCCCACGCCATCGTCGGGAATAACAATGTCTCACCGCTTTCAACGGATGTCACCGTTCAGAGTGGCCTCCCCATACCCAACTCAACGTTTACGTTGAATGGCCTGATCTACAAGTACAGCGAGGATGCGTCCGGCAATCTGCTGACGATTACGGGAACCAAGAGCTACATGATCACTCAACCGACTCTGACCTTCAAATTAGATTCAAGCCTCATCTTCACGATCAACACAGCTGCACCCGTGGCAGGCGACTACGCAGGAACGACGATTCCAAAAGGAACTGTCACGGCCGGAGTGCCTACTCCTACCGTGATCCTTAACATTTACGCTGGAACACCAGAGTCCGGAAATGCCGACTTCTTCCTGTACAAGAACGTCATGTACACGTTTGTTGAGTCGGAGGGAATCTACGTTGCCGTACAGAAGTCCTATACCGTCTACGCGTCGCAGCCGACAGCAACCCAACAACAACTGGCTGTGTTTGATCTCAGTGGCACAACCTATATGGTCACCGACGGAACGACGGCTGGTACCCCCTCGCCTGCCGGCATCAATGCCGGAACCATGTGGGCGGCAACAGCAATCACGACCCTCGAGGTACAGTTCGGTCTCGTCTACGGGTTCACAGCGCCACCGACCAACGTATCCCAATCGGGAACGGGCATATTCCAGTTTCAGGTAACCAGCGCCAGTGGCACCAGCACTCTGTACAACATTTTGTATACGGCTGGCAGCAACGCCAACATAGTCCAGGTCGATGTTCCAGAATCGATTCCCACATTTATGCAGTCGGCGCCTTTCACCTTCGTCACATCCGACCCACTTACCTTTGAGACCGGAGGCTACAACGCGTTCGTCAGTGCTGTCGTCGAAACCTCCGCACCAATCGAAAGTTTCTCCGCGGCATATAAGACGCCGGTGATCTCCAACGATAGTCTCGTTGACACGCTTATCACTGCGCAAGGTGACTTCAGTCTGGAATTCTGGAACTCAATTCCGTTGTCGCCCATCAATGGCTACCACCCTGTTACCTACTCCGCGAGCACTAACAAACCACTCGTCTACTACCTCGATATCGACTTCGAGACTACCTCCAGCATCTTTGTCGGGATAAACAATACGGTGATGCAGACTGGTACTACGCCCCCGGTCTTCTCGTCCGGATGGCAGCATGTTGCTCTCACCTATGCTCAGCCCTATACGATTCTGTGCAATGGGGCCGGGTTCGAGGTGGAACAGGGAACGAACTACGACTTCAACCAGGATTTCAGCGTGGCAATGACCTTCAGTGCCTCTGACGTCAATACGAATCAGGGTCTTCTGTACAAGGGAACGGCATCCGACAACACCTCGCCGCACTTGAACATGTCGTACCGGGTCGCGGTAAACAGCGGCGCAGTGACGCTCACGGTCACAGACGGCAATTCAACAAGAACGACGTTCACCGGGCCGCCCATCGATGCGAAGCAGTTTTACCAAGTCATTATCGTCAAACGTACAACGACTCCGACGGGAAACTCCGACAGTACCGATCCTTACGCTCCTCCTTTCGATCTCAAGGAGTTCGGAAAAGCGGCCAAGAGTGGGACGAGTTTTTCGGGATCAGGTTTTCCGAAATCAGGATCTGGAACGGGCATCAAAATCTCCGACATTGCCCCGGTCGACCCGAAGACCAACACACCCACTATGTCGGCGTTCCTCGACAATATTCAGGCGAACCCTCCCCAAAGCTACTCTGTCGTCATTGCCGTTCGAACCGTCCACGACGATGGCAGCTTTGGCAAATGGAAGATGAATAAGACCCCCCAGGAGGTAACTGGCGATGCGGGATTGACGGTCAACTCCACGGGGTCCGCTCATTTGCTCATTGGCGCAGCCTACGATGACCTTGGAACAAGAATGCCCCTGGGTGACTCAACGGGCCCAGGAAACATCCGGGACGTTTACCTGTTCAGTGGTGCGATTAATCCGGAAGGCATCACGACGAGCTCCGGGGTCACTGAAATTGCCAAGGCCTCCTCCGATGACCTCATCAAAGCTGGCCTAGTTGGCTACTGGCCGGCCCAGTACGATCCGAACGGCGTGGTCAACAATCCTTATGATCAGACGGCGGTCGCCAAGTCCACCAACTCCGCCCTTGCCTACCTCGCGCCGCTCACGGGCCACGAGTTCGAGGGAGCCAGCCTGTACGTTGACGGATACGCATTGCCGCTCACGCTCGTTGCGGCAAAGGACATCCCGGCGTCGATGCCCGGATATAGCTCGGGCTCTTCGCTTCTAAAATTCAATGCCGGCTTGTACAAACTTGAAGAGATCAGCATCTGGAGCATGACCCGCCAACCCTATCAGATCATCGACGACATGTTCGGACGGCTCGTCATAAGCAACGAACCGTTCCTCACCCTCTACCTGAGTGGGTCCTTCCAGATCCAGACGGCGAGCAACGCTCCGATCCTCCCTCTGAACGAGCACATCGACAACATCACTGTCACAAATCTCGCATCGATGAACCTGACATTCTCGCCAGCATCACTCGATCTTGCGGGCTGTCCAGCGCTGGCTAGCGTCGGGCCACTAGTGACACCGAATCTGTACACTCCGCCAGGCGTCGCGCTGACCGTGTGTGATACGACACCCTGGCTGACGACGTACTCAGTCACGCTCAATAGCGTCACTGGCACTCTGGCCGGGGAGATCAATGAAGCTTATGTCTACATCAAGGACAATGTCCTCACTTTGTACGCTGGGAAGAAGGTCGGGGACCTCGTGCTGACGTGGGTGTCAGAGGAGCAGGGTAATGTTCAGCTCACTGGGTACATTGAGGGTGCACCGCCATGCCCCATGGCCAACCTGACCAACAAATCCTCATACGCCGGCGCCACCTCCATCACACTCAGTGCGCCAACCTCGGTGACTTTGAAATATCAGCAGAACAAGGACTGGTCGGACGAGATTAAGTGGGAGCTAAGCCGCAATGCGGGAATCAAATTCGGGATGGGTACTGCCGTCTCTCCTTTCGGGTTCGGCTTGACGATCGATAAAGACACAATTATCACCTTCGAGATGACGGCCGGAGACACTCTTAACCCTCTCGGACTCCAATAAAGGTAACGGGTCGCAATTCACCTCCAGCGACAAGCTCGATGAGTCGAATAAATATACGGTCAAGATGCAGGGAACTTTGTCGCCGTATACCGGGGACCAGTTCATGGGAAGCCTGAACGCCCTGTCAACGCCGAGCACGACCGTCGGCGTTTCGAGCTCGAAGACAGCCATCCTGCCTAACCCGAACCTTGGAGGTTTTACCAGCTCAAACCCACCTGGTCAACTTCCGAAGACGGCCCCGACCGAGGAAAAGTTTGGCCAGCGCATGTATGTCCCGTCACCGTACGGTCAGGCCTTTGTGACCTCGCAAACGCTCGACGTTTATCAGCAGACGCTGCTCCAAACCAACACGGTATATGGGTTCGTACGAATCCCGAACGCCCAGATTCCCCGCGATCTGAACATTGTCTCCTTCCGGATGAGCAGCCAGTACATCCGCCCAGGGTGTCTGGACGGCATGGTGGGGTATGTGTACAACCCCGCGACTTTACCCTCTGGCGCGCAAACGTATACGACATCGACCGGGCAGATGCAGGCGCTGTATGACCTGAACTTCGCACAAGGACAGGTGGGAAATGACGCCAGCTACATGCGTGTCGTTGAGGCCTATCAGCTGAAGAAAGAGATTGACCAACAAGCGTTCAATGCTCTCGCGCTTTACCAGACGGTCTGGGGCAAGAAAGGTAGCCCTAGTGATTCAAGCCTGACCCCGGGACTCGATTTCTATGACGAATACGTCTGGTCTTCGCGTGGCGGAACGCAGGAGGTGAAGCACACCTACACGACTTCGTACGATGAGGTCTACACAACGACTACCACCACATCGAATGTCACCAACAGAACCTTCGACCTTAAACTCAGCGGTACAGGCATCTCTGGTGAGGTTAAACTCGCATGGACGGAAACCGTCAAGGACACCGTCAAGTACAGCTTCAACACAACGGAAACTTCATCCTTTGATATCACGGCCTCATTCGATGGCATTGAGACCGACACGCAGATGCGCTATGCCTGCAATAATGATGCCCACTTCGTCATGAACTTCAACTCGATGTTCAATCCCAATAACCAGAGCGGTCTAAACCTGGTGATCGGATCGGACGGCCTTGTGTACAGCCTCGTTCCGTCTGTGTCGTCGGGGGCCGGATTGCCAATGTCCAATAACATTGATGACAGCCAGACGTACACGCAACCCCAACCGGCTTACACCTCGGGCAACGCTGACGGGTTGACGGGCAATCTTGAGCCCTATGACCGTCCCGGTAAGACCAATCTCTTCCGGACCTATGCGTTCTTCCTCCAACCGACGACAAACAATGCCGATGATTTTTGGAACACGGTGATTGATCGCGTATGGCTGGCAAACAGTCCGGACGCGGACGCCTTTGCCATGCGCCAAGCCGAGGGTAATCCGTCGGTTCCCTGGCGTCTGCTGTACCGCGTGACCTACTCCGAACGCTTCCTCCCGCCTGTGTCGACTGAGGCAGTTGTGGTGCCGCAGATCACCCCGATAATGGCTGTTCCGGTTCTGAATCCGGCGTCCGACTTCCTGTTCCAAAACATCAGCACGGGTTCGCGTCCTCTCAATAATCCGACCAATGACGTTGAGGCTAACATCGTTCTCGCTGCGCCCACGGCCTCGGGCATGAGCGCGGGCACTGTGCCGACGACGGGGCCAAGTGTTGGCTTGACCATTCTTCCTAACAACGTAATTCCCTTCGACCTCGTCAAGGGCGTCACGACCATCGTCAACTGGGGCGACTCAAACAACGTGAAATTGCTGACCCAACTCATTACCTCGGTCCTGGGACTCAACACGGTTCCTATGTCCGAGAGAGTTCTTCCCGGATCGACGCTGGTTGCGCAGGTGATGGACCCGGTCAACGGTGGACCGCTGTACAGCATCTACATCGATCCGAACGGTCTCACGGTTAATGTCCCAACCAACTTCGGCATCACTGTCTATCAGGATGTGAACTCTAATCCGATTCAGTATTTTGACGGCAAGAGCTTCCACTCGCTGCAGGCTGACTATATCGCTACTGCCGACGGGACGGTGATGTACTACATCGAGCCGCCCTCAACGTATGATCAGTCGACGTTCAGCTTGTTAGGTGACTACGATCTGTTTGGCAATCCTGGTGATGAGTGGCGTTACTATCTCGTCTCGGGAATGAGCGCGAACATGACTTCCGAAGCTTCTGTTAAAGGTATTGGGCCCTTTTTCTCTTCGACCGGAGCGTCATCCTACACCGGCTTTACCATCGCTTCCGCTCAACACACGGCTAGCGGTTCGAATCAGGTGCCGGGATATGTACTTGTTCAGGGCGTTCTCCAGTGGCCCAATCTCAACACCAACTCCGAAACGTTTGCCGATGTTTTGGTATACAAGGCAATGAGTCTTCTCGACACGTTCCCAATCGGTGATCCGGACGTCCTGATCGGATTCCTCGAGGCCCAGTATCCCACCGCGCCCTTTGAGACGATCACGAACGGCGTCAAGGTCTGGAACGACGACATCACCCTCGTCTTCGCGCGGAACATCATTTCGTACTTCAACGCTGCACAGCAGGCATTGATCCCACAGTAGGAGCATCCGGCGGTTAATTACTCGGGAATCCTGAAGTCGTAGACTTTTCCGGAGGCGGCACCTCCGGATCTGGCGCCTCCTGTGGAACCGCCGGCCATGGTTGACTGTTGGCCGGTACCCATGAAGAAGGCATATTCTCCTGGCTTCATCGCTGCGTCCGGCTTGATCTGGTAGGTCCTGATTCCTGCGTGTTCGGAGGTGACAGCAACTTGCTTGTCGCGTTTGACGCCGGATTTGCCGCCGGTGATGCCGCCGAAGCTTCCTATCTGGAACTCTCTGCGGTTGCTCTTCTTTTCGAGCTCGATGAGGACGAAGTCGGATGCGCTGGCGCCGTCGGGCACATAGATGTAGAAGACCGGCTGGCGCTCGTTGACAAGGTTCTTGGATTCGGGGCCGTCAAGAGTGGCGTCCCAATGTTCGTTTCGCATGCCGTAGGTGAACATGCTGCCGGCCTTACCTCCAACTTTGGCCTGACTGATTGTCTGTCCCTCGATGCGGGTGAATGCCTTCCCGTTCTTCCAGTAGACGCCTACTTCCGGTGGCGGGAGATTGGGATCGTTGCTGATGGGTGTGGCGGCGACTACGACGGGGGCAGCGGGAGGGGCGGGATTGATCATCACCTTGATGACTTCGTCGGAGACCTTGGCGGCCTTGAGCTCTTTCAGGCCATCGACGCTTGTGTCAAATTGCAGGGTTCCTCCCGCAACGTCGCTGCGGATTTTGGAGATGATGACGTCGTCGGAGATGCCGAGGTTGACCATAGTGATGACGTCTGTGTTAGTGATTCTTTTCCCTAGTTGCTGGCTCCAGGTGGTGGTGGAGAGCAGAGAGAAAAGGGCGGCGAGCAGAAGGAGCTTTCGTTTCATGAGGCCTCCTTCCTATTAACGCGAAATTTCAGGCACCGATTGAGCCATGTTCTGGCAATTATTTTTGGGAGATGGTTTTTGGTGTTTTTCCTGGAGGCACGCTCGAATGCCCACCCGAGGCGCTTCGCGCCGAAGATGGGGCACCGTGGTTTAAGTGGTGTCAGATGTGGCCACCCGGTCTTTAGTTTTGTGGGTTGGATGGGGGCGGGGTCGTGTCTTCGTGATGGCTGTGGTGGAAGATCTTGCCGATGCCGCGACCTGTACCCTTGGCGACTTTCCCTGTGCCCTTGGCGGCACCGACGCCGACGTCCTTGCCGGCGACGCCCGCGCCTTTGCCGACGTTGCCTGCAGCTTCGGCGGGGTGGAGAGTGACGAGATCGCCGGCGCCTTTGCCGACGCCCTCGGCTGCCTTTCCGGCTCCTTTTCCAGTGCCCTTGCCGATGTCGCCGGCTCCGCTGCCCACGTCACCGCCGGGGCTGCGGGGTTGGGTTTGGGGCTGCGTTTGGGCGAGAATTTGGGGTGAGGTCTGAGGGTTCTGGGCGAGAACGTTCTGAGCGCAGATGGCGATGGCTAAGGTCATGAGCGCGATGAGAGGTGTGGGAAATGCGTGGCGCAAGGATGGGCCCTCCTTCTTGGTGATTAGATGCGATGGGGAGGGGTTGGTAGCGGGTTGCGCCGGGTGGCGACTTGGGCTGCCTGACAGGTACGCCCCTCCCCGTCAAAAAGTGTGCAAAGTCCTCGAAGGATGTGGGTTAGGTCTGGACTTCTGGACTTCGGGACGCAACCAGGCGCTCGCCGGGACATGGCTGGAGGATAAGTGGTCGATTTCGAGAGGCCGTTCTGTCAATTCATGAGAACCGGGGCGCTCTGGAGCACGAGCCTGAGCCAGGTCATGTCCATGGAGTTCCAGCCCTCGGTTATAACGCCGTCGCGGCAGGTGATGAAGGAGGAGCCGGGGAGGGTGACTTCTCTGCCGGTGGCCGGAAAACCCAAGCCATCGCCGGTGTGTTTCATCGTGACAGTCCAACGGATGGCGACACGATCTCCCTCAGCGACGAGGTCATCGAGGTTGACGTGAATGTTCCCGAAGGCACTGTGGAACTTGCGGTGTATAGTCTTGAAGGCTTGCGGGCCGATGAGGACGGAGTCGGGCTCGGGGAAGCCGTAGGCTTTCCCTTTTGGGTGGAAGAGTTCGTCGATGGTGGATTCTTTGCCCTGATTCCAGACTTCTTCGAACCAGCGTTGTGCGAGGGCCTTGTTCGCGGCTAGAGACATGTGACACCTCGGTGCTGGCAAGATTAGCACGGAGATGAGTTGGTAGATGAAAGGAATGCGGTTCGAGCTTCACTCGAAGAGGCAGATCGGGTGTGAAGGGCCACGTGCCTAATTTCACTTCATCTAGGGTTAACCGGTTTTGGGGTTAGCCGGTTCGGTGATTGCACAGTGGGAGCCCGAGAACTACTGGTACGTTACGGTTAGTTTCGGGTTTTGGGCGGCGAAGGGGATGTTGCACGTCATCGTTTCGCCACTTGCCCCGGTATTGTTGCACGCCCCGGTGAACGTCACGCTCGTGAGTGCGCCCGTTGGCAGAGCGTTGACTGTGAGGTCCCCCTGCTGGTGTTCCACTATGGTGTTGCCTGCACCCGTCATAATGACGTTGTCGGGCGTTATGAACGTCAGGCCTGTGGCATTCCCAGTAGCAAGAACGATGATCGTGAAGCCGACAGCGGGCGCTCCACTGCCAAAAATACAGGCGTTATATGGGCAGCCTGCGGTCACGCCCGGGTATTGCTGTTGATTAGTAAATACTTCGGGGAAATCGGCGATTATCTTGCCTCGGTTCCTCGTCTCATAGCCACAAGAGATTGGAACGAGTGGGTGTTTAGGGTCATCTGAAACGGGTTGATTGGACGGGAGGAACACCACAGTTCCGGTCCCAGGGGTCCCAGCATCCCACGTCTCTAAGATGTGGGCTCCGCACGGACCGAAATAGCATACGTTGGGATCGGTCGGTTTTGACGATGGGAGGACCAAACAGTTTGTTGGCGGCCAGGAGTCGGGAGTAATCGTACAAGCGGCGCCCAGCTGGCGGTGGCCCAGACCCACATCCTGGGGCGTGGGTCCTACCGGTATTGTCTGATATATCTCACTTCTTTCCTGACAGCAGCTGGCAACATCGCCTTTGCTGATTGGGAAGTTCGCAGGGTTGCAGCTGTGTTCAGCGATGATTGGATTTGGGGGCTGACCTGGATTTGGGGGCTGACCTGGATTTGGGGGCTGACCTGGATTTATGGGTAGACCTGGATTTATGGGCAGACCTGGATTTGGGGGCTGGACCGGATTTGGGGTCTGGCCGAGAGCATTCATGGCCAGGCCCACGAGTATTGCGCATGACAAAGCCATTCTCGTCATTTGTCGCCTTCCTTCTCAGCCGGCAAGAATACTCCGCTGAGCGTCCACTAATCTAAGCCGGTTCTGATTCAATGGCCGAGCGGGACGCTTCCTCGGAGCAGGCATGCGTCCTCTTCCATCCTCCAGGCAGAGTTGACTCTAGGTCTCGCCTGTTTCAGACCGATCAGAGATGGCCGCACTTGCTGTGAATCAATAGTGCTGGAACACCCGCCAATCGTTTCGCCGCGCCGGATATTTATTCGACCATCTGGGCCAACCGTCGGCGACATACAGTCACAACTATCAGCTATCAGCCCATCGGTTGGAAGCAGCAGAAGAAGGCAAAAGACGGCATTACGCGGCGGAAGATGGGGCGCCCAAATCTAGATCTGGCCACCCTCCGTTTGAGAGGAAAAGGGCGGTGCCAGCCAACTTCCTTTGGCAAATGCGTCTCTCACTATTCTGATTCGCTAAGTGGCAATGCGGCCGGGGATCAATAGATCGACAGATCGACACAGGAGATTGGATATGCCACTTAAGGATGTTTTGTTGGATGAGCTGCGCGATATGTACAGCGCAGAGAACCAGTTGGTGAAGGCGCTGCCAAAGCTCGCCAAGGGTGCGAAAGATGCGAAGTTGAAGGAACTTTTTACGAAGCATCTGGAAGAGACCAAGGGACAGGTGGAGCGTTTGAAGCAGGTCTTCGTGCATCTGGACGAGAAGCCGACCGGAGAGCATTGCAATGGAATGGAAGGCATCGTCGAGGAAGGCGCAGATGCGCTGGAGAAGGACGAGGAGGGAGCGTCGTTCGATTGCGGTCTGATCGGCGCTGCTCTGCGGACGGAGCATTACGAGATCGCGGGATATCAGGCGACGATCTCGATGGCCAAGACGCTGGGGATGCAGGACGTTATTGACCTGTTGACCAGCAATCTGAACGAGGAGCTGGCCGCGGCTGCGAAGATTACGGAGGCAGCGGGGCCGATCATGCTCGAGAGCTCGGAAGAGCCGGAGAAGGGGAAGAAGCCGAAGTCTGCCAAGGAGAAGTACTCGGCGCAGAAGAGCCGCGAGGACGAAAAGGAGGCTGCGGCTGGTCTGAGGAAGCGCGCTTAAGGCACAATTGATGTTTTTCAGAGATGCCCCGCGATTGCGGGGCTTTTCTGTCTTCCGGGGTGTCAATAGGATGAATGAGATGCCCCTCCTCTAAGTCAATCAGTAGCGTGGGATAACGCGCGGAGGAGGGACGGCATCGTACTTATCAGGAGCTTTGCTCCGAGAAGAGGTAATCACCAATGGAACAGCAATTGCACACAGACGCAGCCAAGCTGCATAGCGAAGCAGCAGGTCAACATACCAGCGCAGCCACGAAGTTCGGCGCGGGGAAACACGAAGATGCCCGTAAGGACTCCGAGAAGGCGCATGCGGCGTCCACGGCGGCCTATGGGAAGTCGAATGAAGCGCAGACCAAGTCGGCTGGAATGAAGAAGTAGTAGATTCAGATGTTCGCGGGGCTGCGGCGATGCCGCAGCCCTTTTCTGTTTGTGGAGATGAAAGGAAAGCGGTTCGAGCTTCGCTCGAAGGCCCACCTTAGCGCGATGAGGCTGAGCGAAGATGGGGGACCCAAATTTTAGACTTGGGCCACCCGTCCGTCCGGGTAGAGTAGGATTCGATCCTATCCATAGGCTCCGAGGACGCCCCATGAGCTCTGACAACTCTAAATTTCTAAGAGGCAAAATTAACCGGCTAACACGCGAGATCGAACAGATAGATGAGCATTTTTATAGGCCCAGCAAAGATGATGACCTGCCCTTGATGCTGGCATGCTCGAACGTAAACGAGACGACATGGTGCGTTCTGCAGTTTTACAGATGCACACGGCAATTGAGGACCTTCACAATTCCATGATCCTTTGTAGTGTTTTGGGAATAAAGCCGGAAGATCGAAGCGGAAAAACGAGAACAAAATCTGCCAGAGCATTGCGCAAAATGCTTTTTGGAGCCGGGAGCCTCGGCTTTGACATGAAGCTCACTTTCGCAATAGCACTCAAAATACTTAACTCACGATCAAAAGATCGACTGATGGAATTGAATAGTCATCCGAGCTAATCGGTGCCACTGACAGCTCCGATGAGTGCTACCACACCTGCTCTACCTCTAGGTTTGCGCCTGGTCGACTCTAATCCCGAACTCCCCCTGATCGCAAAAATTTCAAAGGCAGAATTACTGTCTACAAGTGGACGCTAAAGGGGAAGGAGTGCAATTTATTGTTTACATGGGTATGCAGGCCGCTGCAGCCCCGGAGCAGGGTGCGGATAACTCGGCCGTTACCAACTCGTTAATGGCTCTCTAAATCCGCTTAAAGTGCTGACAAGGCAATTTTGACGCTCAACTGGATTTTGGCCATCATCGTGCTTTAGCTCCTAATGTTCCAGAGAGAGCGCTCGAACTCTGAGCCATGCATTAAAACAGGAGCTGTAGCCCACAGGGCGGAGCTATGTTCGGCTAGATGCCGAATATCGCCTCGGCCGACCGAGAAGCGGAGTAACTTGCTGACCTCACAAATCATGGATGCCGGAACGCACGAAACCTCAGACTGGTGGGCTCTTTACACGCGTCACCAGCACGAGAAGACCGTGGCCGAGATGCTGTCGACCAAGGGTTTTGAGGTGTTTCTGCCGCTATATGAGTCGATACGGCGCTGGAAAGACAGAAGCAAGAAGCTTACCCTGCCACTGTTTCCTTGCTATGTATTCGTGCGGGGAGGACTTAATCGACGATTGCAGGTTGTGACGACTCCTGGGGTCCACATGATTCTGTTCCACGGCGAAGACGTCGCGATGATCCCCGGAGTTGAGATTGACACGATTCGCAAGGCAGTTGAAGGGCCCTTTCGCGTTGAACCGCATCCGTTCCTGAAGTGCGGCGAGCGCGTTCGCGTCATCCGCGGTTCCCTCGAGGGCGTTGAAGGCGTTCTAGTCCGCAAGAAGAATTTGTATCGTCTGGTGCTGTCCGTGGACATGATGGCCAAGTCTGTCGCGGTAGAAATTGACGCCACCGATGTGGAACCCGCACCAGCGCGAAGCTCGAATAGCATAAGCCCAAGTAAGCAATTTGCGGGAACTGGAAGATCCGGTGCACCACCACCTCATGGTGACCGGCAAATTTTTAGTGTTTGAGAAGAGCGAAGGGACCCAGAGGAGAGCGGTCTGTTTAGGGTGACTCCCCAACAGAACGCACGAGACCACCGCACAACTCGTCCGCAATCCTCGACAGGAGTCGTTGTGAAAATTAATCGTATCGCCCCGTCGGATCAGGATTTCTTTTGATTGCCCTTTCAGGCCTTCTATTGGGACAAATGCCAACCCCAAATCAGGCGAATCGCGGAACTGCGGCAGCCGCGGTAACGATCTTGTCCGCGTCTCCGGCACCATCGAGTAGCAAGGCGAACCATGACAGCTTCGTCATCGGTAATGACGACGTTCTTGCGATCAACGTCTGGAAAGAACCTGACTTCTCCCAAAAGATCCAAGTGCGGTCGGACGGAAAGATTTCATTGCCTCTCTTGGGCGAGGTTCAGGCGACAGGGCTGACACCTTTGCAACTCGAACAGGATCTTACTGCCAAGCTCCGTAATTACATCACTAAACCGGAAGTTACGGTGATGGTCGAGCAGATTAACAGTAAGAAGTTCAACATTCTCGGACAGGTGGTAAAGCCCGGATCGTATTCACTTGCGCTTGCGCCGACCATTGTGGACGCAATTGCGATTGCCGGCGGCCCTCGGGACTTCGCCAAGCAGAAATCCATTTTCATTCTCAGGGAGAATCCCGGTGGCGGTCAGACCCGCATTGTCTTCAATTACAAGGACTTTCTCAAAGGCAAGAACCAAAATGTCAAGCTTGAGTCGCAGGACACCGTCGTCGTGCCATGAACATGCTTATGCTTTCACGTGTCTATCTCAGTCTCGTACTGCTATCGACCACGCCGGTCCGGTCGCAGATCGGATCGATTCCATTCGAGACAACTGCCAGACCATCGGATGAAGATCGAATGCAGACACCGCCCCCTGTGAGCGGTGAAGCTTATCCGACCACGGTCGGATCTCAAGCACGTTCAAACTATCTGGCTGCCGGGTTGACTTTCGTTGGGGCCTACGATAACAACGTCATCGCAGGTAGCAGCACCACTCCAATCGGTGACGGCATTTACTCAATTCTACCTACGATTGCGCTCAACCAAACCACCCCACGGCAACAGCTGACGTTGCGATACAGTCCAGGTTTCACGTTTTATCAGAACACCAGCGCGCTCAATGCAGAGAACCAGACTGCGGCCCTGAATTTTCAGTACCGACTGAGTGAACATACGACCATCACCTTAAACGACTTCTTTCAAAAGAGCTCGAACGTATTCAACCAGCTCCCTCCTCTGTCGGGAGGTGCTCCATCTGGCTTAACACAGTCCTCGCAAGAAGAAGTTGTCGCTCCCTACGCAAACCAACTCAGCAATGTAGCGAATGCAGTATTAAGTTATCAATTTAGCCGGAATGGCATGATCGGTGTCGGCGGAACATTCACCGAGAGCAATTACCCCAATCCTGCTGAGGCCTCCGGTCTTAACAATTCGAGTTTATGGGGAGGCTCAGCTTTCTACAACCACCGCTTGTCCAGCAGGCAGTACATGGGTGTGACCTATCAATATTCAAGTAGCCAAGCTAATACGGTGGACGCTCCGGTCAATCCCGTCAACACCCAGACTGATGTACACACGCAAGCCATTCTGGCTTTTTACACGATCTATTTGAATCCGTCGCTATCCTTGTCCTTATCTGGTGGTCCGCAATATTTCAACGCCACTCAATCTCCCTCGCCACGGGTCACGTCCTGGACGCCTTCCACTAAGGCGGCCATTGGCTGGCAGCGGAGTCATACGAATTTTGTGGCCAGCTACTCGCGAACCATTTCGGGGAGCACGGGCTTATCCGGAGCCTTCGATTCGAGTACCGCAAATGTATCTGCTAGCTGGCAAATAGCGCGTACTTGGATAGCAGGATTGACGGCGGGCTATTCAATGAACAAGAATGTTACCCCGTCCTTCTCCTCGTCAAACCCAGGAGGGCATTCCCTCTCGGGAACTGTTTCGGCGCAACACCTAATGGGCGAGCGCTTCACGGTGGAATTTGGATATGCCCTTTTGCACCAGAGCTATGGCGGTGTCGCGGCAATATCCGCCAACCTTGACAGCGATCGCGCGTACATTTCGGTTTCCTATAGGCTCGCGCGACCCCTGGGAAGATAATCATGGAAGAGATCTACGAAGAACAAAACTCAGAAGGGCTAGATATCCGGCAGTACCTGCAGGTAGTACGCCGCCGCCACATCCATTTCCTAATACCGGTATTTCTAGGATGGCTTTTGGTCTGGGGAGCCAGCTGGGTTCTACCGGTACGTTATAAGTCGAGCACGCTGATCCTAGTGGAGCAGCCTACCATGCCGAAGAATTATGTAGAGCCAAACGTCACGGACGATTTGCAGAACCGACTGCAAAGTATCACGCAACAGATTCTTAGCCGCACCCGCCTTCTTCTGATCATTGACAAGTTGCGTCTCTATGAGGACGGCCATCGTCAGATCACACCAGATGAAAAAGTCGAGCTCATGCGCAAAGACATTGACATCGAGCTTGTGCGTCACGCCGACCAGATCAGAGCGTTCAATATTTACTATTCTGCACGTGATCCCCATATCGCCCAGCGGGTGACGAGTGAATTGACCGATCTGTTCATTAACGAGAATCTGAAAGTGCGCCAACAACAGTCTGAAGACACCACAAGGTTTATCGGGAGCCAATTGGAGAATGCGCGTGCGAGCCTTGCCGAGCAGGAAGCCAAGGTTCGAGAGTTTAAAGGACAGCATGAGGGCGAATTGCCCTCCCAGGAAGCGAGCAACCTCCAAATTCTGAGTGGGCTTCAGGCGCAGTTACAGAACGAACAAGATACTCTCAACGCTGCGAAGCAGCAGCGAGTCTATCTCCAGACCCTGATCGAGCAATACCGGGCACTGCATACGACTTCCCGGTCCGCCGACGGTACTCCGACAGGTTTGGCAGCCATGGACCAAGAACTCGATAGACTTAAGGCAAAGCTAGCAGATCTCAGCTCTCGCTACACCGATCACTACCCAGAAGTCGAGAACCTGAAGGACGAAATAGCCAAGACCGAAAAGAAGAGAGGTACGCTCGTTGCTGAGTTGAAGACGAAAGGCAATGCTGGGAGGCAGGTCGACGACGGTACCGCTGCGCACGACGGAACGGATCCTCTACAAAGCTCGTCTCTGCTGCAACTCCAAGGCCAGTTGCAAGCCAACCAAGCAGAAATCGCTAATCGTGAACAGGCAATTGCTGGGTTAAAGGCGAGAGTCAACAGCTACCAGGATCGCTTGAACTCAGCACCTACACGTGAGCAGCAGTTGGCAGATCTGACCCGCGGCTATGACCAAACTAAGGCTAACTACGATGACCTGCTAAAGAAGCAAAACGACTCAGCAATGGCCACCAGCATGGAGCATATGCAGCAGGGTGAGCGGTTCAGTATGATCGATCCTCCAAGTTTGCCGGTGAACCCTGATTTTCCCAATCGCCTCAAATTTTGTGGAATCGGGCTGGGCGCCGGTCTTGCGTTGGGCCTCGTTGTGGTGGTTGGACTGGAATTTATGGACGATCGCCTGCATAGTGAAAAGCAACTCAAAATTCTGCTTCCGATGGCGATCCTATCTGAGATCCCGGAGATCGTGAGTCCATCGGATGAACAAAGCAGAAGGAAGAGAACGGTGTTGGGATGGGCCGTAGCTGCACTAGTCGTAACCGCTATCCTGGCAGGCTCTGCGCTCAGCTATCTACACGCTTAGATCCTATTTCCGAATGTACAAAACGTTCTTCAATCTCACGCGTAATCCGTTCGACCTCACGCCCGATCCCACATGCTTTGTCCCGACCACACGGCACAGTGAAGCGTTTGCTGCGCTCCACTACGGCGTTCGGCGGCACAAGGGATTTATTGTGTTGACGGGAGAGGTGGGCACCGGGAAGACCCTGCTGCTTCGGTGTTTGATGGGACTGTTAAAGGAGAGCAAAGACGTTGCCTATGCGTATATATTCAATGGCCGGCTTTCTCCCGCTGAATTCTTGCAGTACATTCTCTCTGACTTCGGGCTACAGGTTTCTGGTAAGAACAAAAGCGACCTATTGTTCGACCTGGGTCAATTCTTAATCTCGAGAGGTTCGAGGAAGATGACTACCGTCCTCATCGTAGATGAGGCACACCTTTTGTCCTCGGACTTACTTGAGGAGATCCGCCTTCTGTCTAATCTGGAAACGGACGACGACAAGTTGCTGCAAATCGTATTGGTTGGACAGCCCGAACTTGACGAGGAACTGGATTCCATGGGCCTTAGACAACTGAAACAAAGAATTGCGGTCCGCACGCAGCTTGTTTCGCTTGACGCTAATGAGACCAATGAATACATCCACAAACGGTTGCAGATTGCTGGTGGAAACTTGGGCCCTGACCCATTGTTTTCTGCAGAATCGATCGCCGCAGTATATAGCCATTCGCGTGGCCTGCCACGCCTGATCAACACAATTTGCGAGAATGCCCTGATTACTGCCTATGCGAGGCGATTGCCAACTATTCCTCCGGATGTCATAGAAGATGTGGCGAAGGAGTTCCGTCTCGCTGTAGTTTGCTTGCCCGAGGCCCAAAGAACCGAGAGTTCCAGGGAATTGGATATCCAGCGAATCACAAACCTTCTCAATGATTTGCATGCCGCTCTGCGTAGATCTGGCGCGGACGAGCCGGAACTTCGGGGCGGCGGCATTAGCCGTTGAAGCGAGCAAACATGAGCCATATATTTGACGCGTTAAGAAGGTCAGAAGCTGAACGTTCTGGAGTTGATTTTTCGGAGCTGTCAGAAGCAGCTGAAATGCTGCAGCGCGCCGAACGTAGCGCAGCATCGAGGTGGAAAGCCGCGGTTTTGTCTGAGCAGGCTGATACGACGAAAAGTGCAGATCGCGACGCGTCGTTCGGCTTTTCAGGTGGACTGCCAGTTGGGACGACACCCGCAGCTTCTGCAGTAGTCGAGCTTTCGGAGACTGAAGAACGCCTGGATCCGCTCAGCCAATTTCGGTCGCTGCCCGTCTCGCTCGCTCCTCAAACCCGGCTCGTAAGCCTCACGGAAAGCGCGACTCCGGCGGCGGAAGCTTTCCGCCTACTAGCGGTGCGATTGCGACATCTCCGGCGCGATCGACCGCTCAAGAAAGTGCTGATTACGAGCACTATTCCCCGAGAGGGTAAGAGCATGGTTGCTGGTAACCTGGCCTGCACTCTCGCCCTAAGGACACACCAGAGGATATTGTTGTTGGAAGGAGACCTGCGGCGTCCGTCATTATCGACGATGTTCGGACTCGAGAAGAATCCGGGCCTCTGTGAATGGTTAGGGGGTGAACGCAGTTTGGCGGCGAGTATCTACCATCTCGAAGGCCCAGACATCTGGATATTGCCAGCGGGCAGCGCTCCCGGCAATGCGCTGGAACTTTTGCAATCGGGAAGATTGTCTACGCTGATGGATCAATTGGCTGCATGGTTTGATTGGATCGTCATCGATTCTCCTCCAGTGCTGCCTCTGGCTGACACAAGCGTCTGGATGCGGTTGGCAGATGGAGTCCTTCTAGCTACGCGTCAAGGAATTACAGAGAAGCGGCAATTAGTGAGAGGCCTGGAAGCAGTCGAGCCTAAAAAACTGATTGGCGCGTTGGTGAATAGCTCCAACAACGCGGCTGCCAGCGACTACTATTACAGTCCGGCAGCCATTCAGCGCAATGATTGACTCCGATTGCGACCCTCCATTTCGAAAAAAATCGTTTACGTGAACAAACGGTAATCCGCTGTTTCTCGCCTCAGAAAAAGGACACGAGGCAAGAGCAGATCGTCAACCGCCGTTCACAACCAGACGATGAAAGTGAAGTAATCACCGAGAGAGGAGTTAGTTGTGACTCTGCTACGTTCAGATAAAGCTACTAATCCCGCAAACCCTCTACTCGAATGGTCGTTTGCCGGGGCACGTGAGGTTTTGAAAGAAGAGACCTTCAAGCGGATGATCGCTGTCGAGCGCAAGAGAACGGAGCGATCCAGGGAGCCTTTCTTGCTTATGCTGCTGGATGCTGGCAACCACCAGGGTTCGGAAAAGAACGGAAAAGCCCTTGATAATATACTGTTGGTTCTGTCGATATCCATCAGGGAAACCGACGTCATCGGATGGTATACAGACCGGACTACCGTTGGCGTGATGTTTACTGGGCTCTCGTCCAATGACAAAAGCTCAATTCTGAGCGTTATCCTAAACAAGGTGAGCACCACGCTGCGAGACCAGTTAACAACTGACCAATTCAATCAAGTCACCATTTCCTTCCACTTCTTCCCCGACGACTGGGACCAAGACAATCCCGGGCGCCCAAGCAATCCGTCGTTGTATCCAGATCTGTTGATCCCCAACAAAGACAGAGGTTCCCTGTTGCGCATAAAGCAAGTAATGGATTTTGTCGGCAGCGCAGTAATGCTGATGCTGTGCACACCCCTGTTTTTGATGATTGCTGTGGCAATCAAAGCGTCATCCAGAGGTCCTGTGCTTTTTCGACAACAGCGGGTCGGGCAATATGGTCGATGTTTTACATTCCTGAAATTCCGGTCAATGCGGACAGACAATGATCAGAGCGTCCACAAAGAGTATGCAACCAAAATAATCGCCGGCAAGGTGGAGAATAAACGGTCCAACGGTAATGGTAAGGGCGTATACAAGCTAACGAACGATCCTAGGATCACGCGATTGGGAAAGTTCTTGCGCAGAACCAGCCTAGATGAACTGCCGCAGTTGGTGAACGTTCTGAAGGGAGACATGTCGCTCGTCGGCCCCCGTCCTGCAATTCCATACGAGCTGGCAGCCTATCAGACTTGGCACCGTCGCCGAGTATTGGAAGTCAAACCTGGGATCACTGGGTTGTGGCAAGTTACTGGCCGAGGTCGCGTCAAATTCGATGAAATGGTCCGGCTAGATCTGCGATATGCAACGTCGTGGTCTCCTTGGCTCGACATTAGGATCCTGATGCGCACCCCTCGCGCAGTGATCGGGGGCGCCGGTGCCTATTGAGTTCGGCACCACACTCCTATCCGGAAAGTATGCAATCGGTTGTTCCCTGTGTATGCAAGACACTGCTTTCAAGGATAGCTTTCGGGAAGACTCAGGCGGGACCACGTAATAATTTCCAGCGAATCCGCAGTAATGCGCTAAATAGCTTCCTTTTGTTGTTTGCCATGCACTATGGCCATCGACGTGCCCTCTAGCTTCCGTCTAACTACAAAACTGCTTGAAGTCTGCGCAACAATCCAAAAAACGAGGGGCGTAGCCCACAGGGCGGAGCTATGTCTGTCTGGCTGATTTGTTGGAAACAGCGTCCAACCAAAGCGCGCAGGCGTGTACTAAGATTGCGCGGTTCGAAATGGTCTTTCGATTTAGGTCGATACTCCATCTTCACCATCCTGTGCCGGACTCGCCTTCCTTTCAAAGCACGCTTCCAATTATCTGAAAGTTGAACTTGGTGAAAACATCTTGAATTTTGGTGTGATTGGTTACGGCTACTGGGGACCAAACATCGTGAGAAACCTCACGAGTCTTGAGGACTCCCAGGTGCTTGCAATCGCGGAGATGAGCCCATCTGCGCGGAAGCGAGCGCAGAAGGCTTATCCCGCCATCCACGTGACTTCGGACGCATTAGAGGTGATCTCGTCTCGTAAGATAGACGCCGTCGCCGTTGTCACTCCTGTCTGGACGCACTACGAATTGACAAAAGCTGCGTTGGAGAATGGAAAACACGTGTTCGTCGAAAAACCATTCACTAGCAACGCCGCGCAAGCGGAGGAGCTGATCGACCTCGCCGAGAGAAAAAGTTTGAAGATCATGGTGGACCATACCTTCCTGTTCACCGGCGCAGTGAAGAAAATCTCGCAACTGCTCGACGAAGGCACTCTGGGGAAGCTTTATTACTACGATGCTACTCGCGTCAATCTAGGCCTATTCCAGCACGACATCAACGTGCTTTGGGACCTTGCACCGCATGATCTTTCGATCATGGACCACCTTATTAAGACAAGTCCTGAGGCAATCGTCGCGACCGGGCAGAAACATCTGAACGGCCACGAGGACGTGGCCTATATGACGCTCTATTTTCCCGAGAAGGTCATAGCGCATATCAATGTCAACTGGCTCTCCCCGGTGAAAGTTAGAACCACTCTCATGGGTGGGGAGAAGCGAATGCTGGTTTGGAACGATCTCGAAGCTGACGAAAAGGTGAAGGTCTACGACAAGGGAGTGGATATCACCAACCGAGAAGGCGTTTACGACTTGCTAGTGAACTATCGTTCCGGAGATATGTGGGCTCCGCAACTGGAACAGGTCGAGGCACTTCGTCAGGAGCTTTCCTACTTCGTGGATTGCATTTCAGGTGGGCGAAATCCGTCTAACGATGGGTGCGCTGGGTTGCGAGTAGTCAAGATGCTAGAAGCAGCCAGCGAATCACTTAACAAAAGAGGAACTCTGGTCTATCTATGAACTCCTATAACTGCATCAAGGACGATGTAAAACTAGGGACAAACGTACGGTTGTCAAAATTTATTAATCTGTACGGGTGCGCGGTTGGGGACGAGACAAGGATCGGCGCATTTGTCGAAATTCAGAAAAACGCCAGCGTCGGCAATCGCTGCAAGATCTCCAGTCACACTTTTATCTGCGAAGGCGTTGTAATCGAGGACAACGTTTTTGTCGGCCACGGAGTGATGTTCATCAATGACGGCTATCCGCGTGCCACGACTCCGCTTGGAAATCTTCAATCGGAAGCCGATTGGAAGGTCGAGCGCACAATAATCAAAAGGGGTGCATCAATCGGATCCGGCGTCACGATCCTCTCCAATACCACCATCGGCGAGAACGCGATCGTAGGCGCTGGCAGCGTCGTAACCAAAGATGTCCCAGCAAATTCCATCGTAGCTGGAAATCCTGCTAAGGTTCTGCGTTATTTAGAACAGAACGTGAAAGGTCCTAGTGCCCTTGTTTAATGGCGTTCCCAACGACATTCCTCTTATTGATCTGGTTGCTCCGCACGTAGAACTTGAGCAGGAACTCACTGGCGTATTTCGCCGGGCTTTGCAAACGGGCGGCTTTATTGGCGGGCCCATGGTCGAAGCATTTGAAGATGCGTTTGCGGCTTTCTGTGGCGTGAGCCATTCAATTGCGGTCAGCAGCGGTACAGACGCTTTGCGTTTCGCCATAATGACATGCGGCGTCCAAGCCGGTGACGTTGTAGTCACCGTGCCCAATACGTTCATTGCTACCACGGAAGCTATCTCGCAGGCCGGCGCTCTTCCGGAATTTATCGACATCGACGAGCGCACCTACAATATGTCAATCGAGATGCTCCGGCTGTATCTGAAAGAGCAATGCACGCGGGATAGATCAGGGAGGCTCATTAGCCTTCGGAGTGGACGACCCGTAACTGCAGTTGTGCCGGTGCATCTCTACGGCCAAATGGCCGACATGGACTCAATCATGAGACTAGCCGAACAATACGGTCTCATTGTGATTGAGGATGCTTGTCAGGCACATGGTGCAGAGTATTTCTCAAAAAAGCTTAATCGCTGGATGAAAGCTGGTTCGATCGGCAGCGCGGCTGCATTCAGCTTTTACCCGGGCAAGAACCTTGGAGCGTGCGGTGAAGCCGGGGCAGTGACCACGAACGATACTCGTATAGCTGACAAAATCAAGATGCTGCGTGATCACGGCCAAGCAACTAAGTACCTCCACGAAGTAGAAGGCTACAATGGGCGCCTGGATGCGATCCAAGCCGGTCTTTTGCACACCAAGTTGGCTCATCTAACTGCCTGGAACAGGCAGCGCCGTGAGCGGGCATGCGAATATAACCGTCTCCTGGCGAACAATGAAGCCTTAACCCTTCCGTATGAGCCTTCCTGGTCCCGCGCCGTGTATCACCTCTATGTGATTCGTACCCGCAACCGCGACGGCATGGTGAGCCACCTGAAGAAGACCGGTATTGGGACTGGAATTCACTATCCAGTTCCCTTGCACTTACAGAGAGCGTACATTTCGCTGAACTACTGTCTGGAAGACTTTCCCGTGGCGAGACGTGTTGCTGGCGAAATCGTATCTCTACCAATGTTCCCGCAGCTTACAGGGGGCCAGCAGATTAGAGTGGCTGAAGAAGTCTTGGTCTTTACTTCCAAAGCTAAGCGAGTTGAAGGGCAAGGCTGCTCGTTGACGCCCGGCAAAACGAACGGCTTAACACCAACGTTTATTGCACAATTGTCTCAAAACTAGTCAGCCGTTTATCAGCAGCGTTTCGGAGTCATGCCAGAAACTCTAAGGTACGTGATTATCACGCCCGCGCGAAATGAAGCCCAGTTCATCGAATTGACGCTTCAGTCTATGGTCGGCCAGACGCTTCGCCCGCTGAAATGGGTTATCGTCAGCGATGGCTCAACCGACGGCACCGACGAAATCGTACGCAAGTACGCCGCCGACAATCCGTGGATTGAGTTATTGCGGATGCCTGAGCGAAGGGAGCGGCACTTCGCGGGAAAGGTCTATGCCTTCAATGCTGGTTATGCCAAGGTGAAGGATCTGAACCCCGACGTCATCGGCAATCTCGATGCCGACGTTTCTTTCGGAAGCGAACACTTTCGCCATATCGTGAGCAAATTCGCCGAGCCATCCGCGAATTGGGCGTTGTGGGAGCGCCATTCCGCGAAGGAACTCTTTCAATACGATTATCGGTTCACGAATATTGAAAACGTCTGGGGCGGTTGCCAGCTGTTCCGTAGAGAGTGCTTTGAAGACATCGGCGGATACATGCCTCTCAAAGGAGGCTGCATCGACCACATCGCAGTCGTCTCCGCACGAATGAAAGGGTGGAAGACCGAACGTTCACTGAAACCGTGAGCATCCACCATCGGACCATGGGCACAGCACAGAGCGGCGGACTGGGTGCGAAGTTCAAATGCGGAACAAAGGACTACGTTGTCGGAAACCACCCGGTTTGGGAGCTTTTTCGCGCGGCATATCAAATGAAACAGCGGCCGCTCGTCGTAGGAGGGATCGCACTCGCATTGGGTTACTTTTGGCCCATGATACGACGCGTTCCACGGCACGTCTCGAAGGATTTGGTCGAGTTCACAAGGCATGAGCAGATGCGACGGTTGAGCCGATGTGGGAAGCAGGTTTCTGCTGCGGACAGATGGGCGTTCTGTTGACGCGCATAACTGATCGGGGGATACGGATGTACATTTTTGATCGCACTTTACAATTTACGCGTGGCTTTCTTTTGAGCTACGGGCCGACGCCTATCAAGAAGCTTTTCTGGAATCGCGAGTTTTCCAACGGCAAATGGAACTTCCTCGACGATACGGCTGGCGATTGTGTCTATTCGCATTTGGAACGTTTTTCCGCAAACCGAAGCATTTTGGATCTTGGCTGCGGCCCAGGCAACACCGCGAATGAATTAGCGCCAGTCTACCTCACTTACGTCGGAATGGACATATCCGATGAAGCACTTGCTAAAGCTAGGCGACGGACGGAGCAAAGCGGTCGGACTCACAAGAACAGTTTTGAGCAGTGGCGATTTTCTCAGCTATGTGCCATCACAAAAATTCGATGTGATTCTGTTCCGCGAAGCTATGTACCATGTTCCGCTGAATAAGCGTAAAGAGGATCCTAGATCGATTTTCAGCAGTACTTAACGGATGGCGGCGTGTTCATCGTGAGACTGTATGTGTCGAAAGAGTGGCCAGACTAAGCACCGACCTTCGGCGATGATAGCCACCATGGAGACGAGAGTTTGATGTCGTAGAGAAAACCCACTATCAAGAATCGGGAGCGACGGTGATCGTTTTCCGTCCACAAGGCATATCTTTCGGTTTGAACGGCAAGAAGAACGAGGCTCGCCAATACTTAACCTCGTCACGCTCGGCCTTAGGCCCTCAGACCTCGAAGAAGCGAATATGATGCCCTCAATCAAGGTTGCCGCCACAAACGAAGCGACGACTTCGGAGAGATTCATTATCGATCGCGACGATTTGATACTTATCACGGGCGCGAATGGATTTATTGGCCCACATGTCCTTGAGAGCCTCCTAAATCTAGGGTTCCGCAATCTCCGCTGTTTCGTCAGGCCTACGAGCGATCTGACAAAGATTGACGCGCTGGTTGCACTCGATAAGAACGATGCGCGAATCGAAGTGATCCGAGGTAATCTTCTTTCCGTCAGCGACTGCATCACGGCTACTAATGATGTCGCCATCGTGCTCCATCTGGCCGCAGGCAGAGGCGAGAAATCCTTTCCCGATGCGTTTCTCAATTCGGTGGTCACTACGCGGAATCTGCTTGAGGCCTCGCTCGTCCACCAGTGTTTGAGGCGCTTCGTTAACATCAGCTCGTTTGCGGTATATGACAACATGGCACGTTCATCCGGTACTTTAGATGAGACCTGCCCCTTGAAGAACCAGCGCATCGCCGGGGCGAGGCGTACTGCTTTGCAAAGGTCAAGCAGGACGATCTGGTAGTCGACTACGGGAAGCGGTTCTCCATTCCGTACGTTATTGTCCGGCCCGGATATGTCTACGGCCCGGGCAAGAAAGCCATTTCTGGGCGGGTCGGGATTGATACATTCGGCGTATTTCTACATTTGGGTGGGTCGAACACTATACCGTTTACCTATGTGGAGAATTGCGCTGATGCGATCGCACTGG
The DNA here is from genome assembly GCA_963791735.1 of uncultured Acidobacteriaceae bacterium. Classification (GTDB taxonomy): domain Bacteria; phylum Acidobacteriota; class Terriglobia; order Terriglobales; family Acidobacteriaceae; genus Edaphobacter. The sequence goes on from CAWBTR010000003.1 coordinate 121,210, forward strand.
CCGGTGTACTGCCGGGCGTAGATGGCGAAGTATTCAACGTGGTGGATGACGAATTGCCCTCCAGCCGAAGATTCCTCCGACTGTACAAGAAGAACGTCAAACCATTTACATCGTTGTACGTTCCGCACCTATTCAGTTATGCCCTTTGCCGGTTGTGGGAGTGGTATTCGGTGTGGTCCGATGAGCAGTTGCCCCCGGTGTTCAACCGCAGCCGTTGGTACGCCAACTGGAGAACGACCCGTTACAGCAACCAGAAGTTGAAGACACGACTGGGATGGCAGCCGAGAGTCTCTACTTCAGTTGGACTAGCGCTTTTTTTTGAAGGTTGGCGTCGAGGTCCGTCTCGTGCTTAGGGTTGGCATCGTCGGGTGTGGCAAGATCGCTGATAGCCACGCCTCTCAAGTGAAGCGGATTCCTGGGTGCGAAATTGTTGGAGTCTGCGACCGACGAGTTGCTGATGGCACAGCAACTCGCCGATCGGTTTCCAATCGAGGGTTTGTATCGAGATATCACAGAACTGCTGGAGGATGCCCAACCGGACGTTGTTCATATCACGACGCCGCCCCAAAGCCACTACGATATTGCAAAAAAATGCCTGGAATGGGGATGCCATGTCTATGTGGAGAAGCCCTTTACTGTGGACGCTTCCGAGGCCGCACGTCTTATCGCTCTAGCTGAGAAAAAAGGCCTGAAAATAACCGCGGGGCACGATGATCAATTTCGGCCTGCAACTCGCCGCATGAGAAGCTTGATTGCAAGCGGCTTTCTTGGCGAAGGCCCGATCCACATGGAGAGCTATTACGGATATGAGATCGCGGGATCCGGGTATGCTGGCGCACTCCTTGGAGACAAGAAACACTGGGTTCGAAAACTACCAGGCCAACTGCTGCACAATATCATCAGTCATGGCATCGCGCGAATTGCCGAGTACCTCACAACAGATTCACCCGAAGTAATCGCCCACGGGTTCACGAGCTCGCAGTTGAGGAGCATGGGTGAATCCGAGATCATCGACGAATTGCGGGTGATCATTGCCGAAGAGCAGCGCGCAACCGCTTACTTTACCTTCTCGTCTCAAATGAGGCCGTCACTGCATCAGTTCCGTGTTTATGGCTCGAAGAACGGCCTCATTCTGGATCAGGATCAGGAGACGTTGGTCATGCTTCGGGGCAAGAAGTTCAAGAGCTACGCCGAAACCTTCGTGGCGCCCGTGATCATGGCGGACCAGTATCTGAAGGGTTTTTTCACGAACCTCAGGCTGTTCGCAGCGTGCGATTTCCATATGAAGTCCGGCATGAAGTATCTGATAGAAGCGTTCTACGGGGCTATCACAGATGGCGCTCCGGACCCGATCCCCCATCACCAAATTCTGCGAACCGCAAGGATTATGGATGCTATCTTCGCGCGCTTGGAGGCTCCCGCAACCGATTTGGGAGATCCGATGGCCCTTAATAACAAATCAGGTTGGCTCTGAGACTTTAGTTTATCTCAATCATTTCGGAGAGGTCGCTGCGGGTAAGGCAACGTTCAGGTTGCTGTCTGTGATGGGTACAACTATCCGGGGGTTCAAACCCTTCCTGCGCCAAGATCCAGTTCTCCGTTAGCAGAAGCCGCAACAAACCGCAACAAGACCCGGTCGGCAGGCATACCCGTCGCTTGTTCGTAAGCCCCTTGGATCTCTCACGCCGACTTGTCCCTGAGGCCGCGGACCAGGAAGGTATGACTATAAGCTGTCCTGAAAGTTAGAAGGCTTCCATGAGGGTTATTGATCGCGATATTAAGATCACCGGGCGACTAATTCGCACAGCTCGGATCGATGGTGATAAATATCGCTTTGTCGACAATCCCGAACCCATCATCGAGGAGTTGCGGAGAGTGGGCACGCGAATTGATCTCTTCACGTTTATGCAGCGCCTTACTGACGCATCGCCACGGCACAGCTACCCAATGGAGTGGGACAACTTCGCAGTTATTCATGTCACAACATTCGAGAAGTGGTGGAGTCACCAGATCGGTTTCAAGGCGCGGAACAAGGCCAAACAGGCCGAGAAAAGAGGGGTCGTCCTCCGCGAGGTCCTGTTCAATGACGAACTAGCTCGAGGAATTTGGGAAATCTACAACGAGACTCCGATACGTCAGGGCAGGAGGTTTCCGCACTATGGGAAGGATCTAGACACAGTCAAACGAGAAGCAGCGACCTTTCTTGAGGCGAGCGTCCTTATAGGAGCATTCTTAGATGGAAAGCTTATAGGATTCGTCAAGCTGACAACCGATGAAACCGCGACCCAAGCGGGACTAATGCACATCATATCCATGATTCAACATCGGGACAAGGCGCCCACAAATGCTCTTGTCGCTCGCGCGGTCCGCGCTTGTGCTGACCGGGGCATCCCGTACCTTGTCTACTCTAATTTCGCATACGGAAACAAACAACGTGACAGTCTGAGCGACTTTAAGGAACGGAATGGATTTCAACGGATCGAGTTACCTCGCTATTACGTCCCGCTAACCGCGCTCGGGCGGCTAGCCCTATGGTTCGGCTTGCAACGAAGAGTTATCGATTACCTCCCTGAGTTGATCATGGCGAAACTGCGTCAATACAGAACCCTCTGGTACAGTCGCCGATTCGGGCTGTCGAAAGAGAGTTTATAAGAAGGATGCCGGGGATCGCAGGCATAATAACGACGAAACCACGTTGGTGGGCAGAGGCACTGCTTCTGAAGATGGTGGAGACCCAACGGCACGAGTCGTTCTACAGAACCGGCGCGTGGATCGACGAATCCCTAGGAGTTTATGTTGGGTGGACCGCACTCGAAAATTCGTTTGCAGACGGGATGCCGCTCATGAATGAGCGCGGTGACGTATCTCTGGTCTTTTCTGGCGAGGAGTATCCCGAGCCCGGAACTGCGGAGCGTCTGCGGCATCAAGGGCATTCCCTCAATTCGGGCGACTCTTCGTACCTGGTTCACCTCTACGAGAACGATCCACACTTCGTTGTGAAGTTGAACGGGATATTCCATGGTTTGCTAGTGGATCGGGCGCGAGGCACGGCGACATTGTTCAACGATCGTTACGGGATGCACCGCGTCTATTACCACGAAGGGAAAGACGCGTTCTATTTCGCCGCGGAGGCAAAAGCGATATTGGCCGTTTGTCCCGAACTCCGCAGCCCCGATCCGCGGGGACTGGGCGAGTTTGTCGCGTGCAGTTGCGTCCTGGAAAACCGCACGATTTTCACGGACATTCACGTTCTTCCGGGCGCTTCGTTGTGGAGTTTTCGGAACGGCTCGATCGATAAAAAGACGAAGTATTTCCTCCCACGCGAGTGGGAGGAGCAAGACCTCCTGGAGGCCGAACCCTTCTACCTGGAGCTGCGGGATGTGTTCTCGCGGAACCTACCCCGCTACTTTAATGGTCACCAGCGTGTTGGCATGACTCTGACTGGCGGCATGGACACGCGTGTCATCATGGCTTGGCACGAGCCAGCTCCTAAATCATTTCCCTGCTACACATTTGGTGGAATGTTCCGCGAATGCCACGATGTAAGGCTTGCCCGAAAGGTGGCTAAGGTCCGTCAGCAGCCACACGAAGTCCTTACCGTAGGCAACGAATTTCTTTCGCGATTTCAACATTACGCGGAACGTAGCGTGTACCTCACGGAAGGGGGCGTCGACGTTTATCGTGCAGCGGACCTTTATGTCAGTGAGAGAGCGCGCAACTTGGCGCCGGTGAAAGTGGTCGGGACCTACGGCAGCGAGATTGTGCGTAACATGATAATGTTCAAACCGATTGCACCTACTTCTGAGCTATTTCGCCCGGATTTTATGCCCTCCGTGGAGCAGGCGGCCATCACATATTCAGAACTTCGGCGACAACATCCAGTCACATTCGCCGCCTTCTGCCAGTCTCCCTGGTACCATTCCCGAATTCTTGCACTGGAACAGAGCCAGCTCAGCGTGCGCTCTCCGTTTCTGGATAACGACTTCGTCCGAACGATGTTCCGTGCTCCGAAGGACCTAAACGATGACGTTCGCCTGCGGCTAATCCGAGATGGTGATCCGATTTTGGCGGGCATTCGCACTGACCGAGGGATCGGTGGAAATTCGGGAGTCCTCTCCGCGGCCGTAGCCCGCAGCGCCATGGAATTCAGTTTCAAGGCCGAGTACGCCTACGACTACGGCATGCCTCAATGGTTATCCCGCGTCGACCATTTTTTATCGCCGCTCCGTCTCGAGCGCCTATTCCTAGGACGGCACAAATTACTTCATTTTCGCGTGTGGTATCGGGACGCCTTGGCTGATTTCGTCCGAGAGATACTGCTCGACCGGCGAACTCTTTCACGCCCCTACTTTGAACCGGGCGCTGTACAAACGATAGTTGACGGTCACACCAAGCGAGGATTGAATCACACAACAGCGATTCACAAGCTACTTACTCTGGAGCTACTACATCGACAATTCTTTGATCCACTGCCCTCACAATCTTGATCACCGAAAACGCGCAGAAAATGAATGCTTCAGTTGCGAATCTGGTCTATACCTTCGGAGTTGCGGGACTTTTTTACCTTAATCGCGACAATTCCACTCGAACATCTAAGGCACTGTGGCTACCCGTTCTCTACCTATGGATTCTTGGATCAAGGCCAGTATCATATTGGTTGGGGGGTTCGACGGGGTCTAACTCAGACAACATCCAACTTGATAGCCCCTTCGACGAAGCCTTCTTCGCTGTATTGTTGATCGCGGCCCTGAGCGTTCTAGTCTATCGTCGACGCCGGGTTCTCAGATTCCTGAATGCAAACGGGCCGATTCTGCTCTATTTTCTCTATTGCTTTTTGAGTGTTCTTTGGTCCGATTCCCCGGACGTGGCCTTTAAGCGATCGATCAAAGCGATCATAGATCCGGCGATGGTTCTCATCGTATTAACGGACAAACAACCGGTCGCCGCACTCAGTCGCCTGTTCTCTCGCGCTGCCTTTATTTTGGTGCCTTTTTCACTGCTGTTTTGCAAATATTATCCAAATCTTGGCCGCCAGTATGACCCATGGACAGGGCGGCAGTTGTTCACCGGCCTGACGACTGACAAGAATATGCTTGGAGTAATTACCTATGTTCTCTTGCTGGGGGCACTTTGGCGCGTTCTTGCGCTCGTTCGGTCTAGGGAAATCCCGCCCCACCGCGGCAGAATTTTGTGGGCACAAGGAACGCTGCTGACCCTCGGAACATATCTATTGATAACTGCAGATTCAGTTACCTCCAAGGTATCCTTTGCTGTGGGAACCATACTGATGTTGGCTACGAGTTCGCGGTTCATAAGACGTCACACCGCTGCAATTCACGCACTCGTCCTCTTGCTCGTTGTGGCGGTGAGCTTTCCCTTGTTCTTGGCCGGTGGAGCGGGCGCAGCCCAGGCGCTGGGTCGGGACGCGACCTTTAGCGGGCGTAGAGACATTTGGGCGGCTGTTATCCGGATGGCGCCCAACGCTTTGGTTGGATCGGGGTTTGAAAGTTTCTGGAGCCGAGGTGCGCGCCAGAAACTGGCTGAATCGGTTGGGGGTCTAGATCTCAACGAGGCTCATAACGGGTACATAGAGGTCTACCTTGAACTTGGCTGGGTGGGAGTGAGCTTAATGGCATTTATATTGATTGACGGTTATCGCCGCTCCGTGGCAACCTTTCGGCGTAACCACGTATGGGGCGGCCTGCTAATCGCTTACGTCGTTTCTGCGATGGTCTATAACCTGACCGAGGCCGGCTTCCGGATGATTGACCCGATATGGCTCTTCCTTATCTTAGCGATCTTCGGGTCGGGCGGCGGCGTAACCGGCATTGTTGCCCAAATGTCAAAGTCTCATGATGTAGCTGCTAAGCGTGTCCGCGGATTGACGACGACAACAGCTTAGGCAGCGGTATCATCCGGGCCCAAATGAGAGGCTTTCGATTGGAGAATTCATGAGTCGGTTACGGATTTTGGTTTTGGGGCCTGACTGTAACCCGGAGCAGGTCAGCATGCCTTTTGTCACCTATTCTCATGCCGCAGCGCTCGCCCAGCTCCATGATGTCATGTTGGTTGTTCGGTCGCCCGTTGAGGACGCTGTGCGCCGCGCGATGGCGCCGTTTCGCACCATCGAAGTGGTACGGATGCCGCTGCTCGAGCGCATCTATGCCTGGAGTTTGCGACGGATCTTCAGATATAACTATAACAACCAGGCGTTGACAGCTTTCTGTTATCCTTTTTTTCTCGCCTTCGAATGGCGCGCATGGCGGCAGTTGCGGCACCGAATCTTTGCGGGCGAGTTCGATGTCGTTCTTCGCGTCTACCCGATGAATGCGGTATTCCCAAGTCTTTTCGCTTTCTTCCTGCGGAAGGGACCAATACCCTTCGTAATTGGGCCGCTTAATGGCGGACTCCCTTTTGTGGAAGGTTTCAGCCAAGCCGATAACCAGAAGCAATGGATCTCCCGCTTCAGGAGTCTGTATCGGTTCCTGCCTTTTGCTCGATCCACTTACCGCGAGGCAGCAGCGATCATAGCCGCTTCGTCCCAAACCTATGCCGAGTTTGCGGCGTTTCGCGACAAACTATTTTTTGTTCCGGAGCCCGGCATTGGTCGTTCCGTGTGTTCCGAGGACCCGCGCAGTCCGGAACCCGGCGCCAAGCTTGATTTGATCTTCGTCGGGGGGCTGATCCCCTGCAAAGCTTGTGATCTCGCGTTGCGCGCGGCCGCCCCCCTCTTGCGAAGCGAATCGGCTCGCTTTATCGTGGTCGGCGATGGCCCGGAGCGCGGCCGCCTTGAGCAACTCACGAGATTCCTTGGGATCGAGAAGTCTGTTTCCTTTTGCGGTTGGGTTAGCCATGCGGAGGTCCTCAGGCGTTTAGTATCCGCGGATGTGCTGGTGTTCCCATCGATTCGCGACTTTGGTGCAGGCGTGGTCTTTGAGGCTCTCGCGACTGGCGCCGTACCCGTGGTCGCGGACTTCGGTGGGCCCGGAGATATCGTTCATTCAGAGGTGGGGTACAAGGTGCCCCTTACCAATGAGATCGATGTGGTATCACAAATGGAAAAGATTCTGGCCATCCTCGCACAAGATCGGGAACTTCTTTATCGCTTACGAAAGCAAGGCATGTCCTACGCACGGGAACGCCTGACTTGGGACGCGAAGGCACAGAGCGTTACTCGGGTTCTTAATTGGGCTTTGCGGCAGGGTCCGAAACCGGATCTCCCGCCGCCAAAGGTGCTATACGCGTCGAGCTCAAAATGACTAGCGACGAGGCCAACTATTGGACCGTTGCCTGGAGGTTCGTCGGAGAAGCAGGAACAGCGTTTCCTGTTCCCTGTGTGAGCGGATGTGGATAGGTGTAAGGCGTGTAATGTACTGTCCAGGTATTCGTAGCCGAGCACTGATATAGGACTCCATTTCCGAATCCATTGCCGCTGGTATTCCAGCTTCCTTGGTCGGTACCGAAGTATCCTACTCCGGTCGTGCAGGTTGTTGGTCGATTCGCCAATGTCCCAAAGCCTACTCCGCTCGTGCCGTTGAATGGCGAAGTGGGAGAAGTCTGGGCTTTCGGACTTCCGTTGGAGTTGTCCGTATACCAGTCGCGGTTGGCGATGGTTCTCAGTGTGTTGCTGCCGATATTGGTTTGGCCAAGAACACGGGCCGTATCATCCCACTCATAGATGGGGTCAAGGGCCTGCGCCAACGGCGATGCCGGAGAAGGTGTCGAACCAGAAACATAGTTTCCTTGACCGCGACCGACTTGATCTGCACATACCGTCGCACGCAAAATCTTGTAACTATCACCGCTATTGAAGGTATTTACCTGCTCAGGAATGCTCTGTTGAATCGTCAGCGTTGTCGCTGTATTCGAAGCAATCTCAGCCCACCATCCCTGAGTCGTATCGTAGACCGAATAGGGAGCGCCTGTCGGAATGAACTGGTTCGTCGTCCAGGATTTCGAGGAGTCAGTCAGTGTGGTCCCAGAAGTTGATGTTGTTCCTGAGTAATAAACCACTCCGTCGTTGGTGTCATAAGGACTAGACCCTCCGCACGCCCCCCAGCCACCTCCGGCGGTGAACACGCTTCGATAGACTGAGCTAGCTGCAAAACTGTTGAACCAAGCGCCGCTGGCTTCGGTTATAGTGTTGCCAAAGATGAAGCCTGTTCCGCTACGGTAACCAGTTAGTGTATTGCAACTGCTCAAAATGCAGGCGACGGTATTCCCGTAAACTTCTATTTGCCTGCCGCCTTGCGGTCGTCCATCGGTCTCAAGCCCGTGATTTCCGAAGATACCGACTCCGTTTGATGAGGTGATGTTGTTAAACCTACCCACATACCGGCAACCCCCGACACCGCCTCCAGCCGGGGCAATCTCGCAATCGGCAGCAGTTAAAGTGACGTAGATGTTGTTGTTCTCTGCGTAAAGGTTGTTCGCTCCACCGAGAGAATCAGGTTGCGCCCAGGAATTATCACCGAAGCCGCCTACGCCAAGGTAAGCTGAATGGTTAGGATTAAAAAATTGAACACCACTGCCAGTCGGTACCGTGTTGTGGTCGAGCACACCGAACACGTTGTCGGTACGAATCAACCAGTCTGCCTGACCGCCGTTGCCGGATTCCGTCCAAGGAGTCGTCAGTCCAAAGCCGATGTTGTCGATACGGACATTGGGGCAACCGCTCGACGTGCAGCTTCCAGCCAGTTGGATTGGCGATATTAGGGACGAAGTAGAGGATTCAGGCTCGATGTCCAGCAAACTGAGAGTGAATGTTTGTCCGTAGGGGAGACCAGTGACTCCGATGAGTGCGTTAGAGCTTCCTCCGTTGTCAATAATGACCGTGTTCAGTGTGCCAGAGCCGAAAGTGCTAGGCCCAGTGTTCGGGGTTCCGCTTCCGGTAAGCGTGATCCCGACCGAGATGGAGAGCCCGCTGGTCCAAGTGCAGGTGCCTGCTGGAATGATAATTGTATCGCCCGCGACCGCTGTGTGCGTTGGCCCGTTGATGACCGTGTTCACATCGCTCTGATTACAAGATTTAGCGGTATAGGTTCCTTGGGCCGCCAATGGGGCGGTAAATGCGCTCAAAAGAAGCGCAAATAAGGCGCCTTTTGTGATTCTAGCCATTGCTGCTTCTCCTTGGTGAATACGATCATCGGTCTGGCGGCAAAGTACCACATCACGTTGCTTGATCAAATCCCTCTAGTTGGTCACGTGGCTTTGCTCAGACACACTTCATTCGTCGATGTTGCAGCTACTTACTGTGTTAATTGGCAGAAAATCGAAGAAAACAGGGGAGTTCCGGGTGTGTAGTGGGAGGGGTAACGTCGCTACTGGCAGGGGAGGTAACCAAAAAGCCCCTCCTAAGAGGGTAAAAACTTTTCATCAACGTTATTTTACAGGTTTCTCGCACCTTTAGAAAAGTGACATCTCCCAGATCCCCTGCTCAGCTTCGCGCCTCACGAAGAATGGCCAGTAGCACAAAGACAAATAAGACGGAGAAGCAAAGAAAGGGAATTGCCCTTTTGCCATGAACCCACTGGTCTCGATTATCATCCCAGCCTATAACGCCGAGAAGACGATCGCCTACACACTTCAATCAGCGATCGCCCAAACGTGGCCACACAAGGAGATCATCGTCATCAACGATGGGTCTACGGATCGGACGGCCGAAGTATTGCGCCAGTTCGCATCTAAAGCGGTGGCCGTGGTGTCCACGGAGAACCGAGGTCTTTCGGCGGCAGTAAACCATGCCTTCCGGCTCAGCCAAGGCGATTACGTGCAGGAACTGGACGCGGACGATCTTCTTGTGCCGGATAAGATCGAGCGGCAGCTCGCGGCGTTGCGAGAAGCTGACGGCAAGCGAGTGCTTCTTTCCTCACAGTGGGCCCCCTTTTATTATCGGACGCGGGGCGCCCGCTTCGCGCATAACTCACTGTGTCAAGACATTTCTCCCGTCGAATGGCTGCTGCGGAAGATGAACGACAACGTCCACATGCAAAACGCAACATGGCTGGTGAGCCGGGAATTAGCCGAAGCAGCGGGGCCCTGGGACGAAAGTCTTCATTACGACCAGGATGGCGAATACTTTGCTCGTGTGGTCTCGGCCTCTGAAGGCACCCGGTTCGTACTGGGAACCGGGGTTTTCTACAGGGTCAGCAGTGCGTCGACTCGCATAAGCCACATTGGCAACTCGAATAGGAAAAAAGACTCGCTGCTTCTCTCGATGAAACTGCACATTCGGTACCTACAGTCACTCGAAGACAGTGAACGTGTCCGAAAGGCCTGCTTGGCGTACCTCCAGAACTGGTACTACGTCTTCTATCCGGAACGGCTCGACGCTGTCGTAGAGTTGCAGGCTCTGGCCTCGCAGCTTCAAGGGCGCCTAGAGCTGCCGAGCTTGAGTTGGAAATATGCTTGGATGAAACCGATCTTTGGACTAAAAGCGGCGAAATGGGCTCAGACTTCCCTTCCTAATCTTAAGCAGTCTGGTATGAGGCATTTTGACAACGCAATGTACAAGCTAGAGGCGCGCCAAGCGGCCGCGAGCCTAGGTGTCGGCGCATTGCGAGAGTCCGCTAAATGAAGAGTAGGCCAGCGGAGCCGCTGGGACATGAGATAAATTTGCCTCGCGAGACGTCGGTAGCACTGCTTACCGGCGGCGCAGACAAGCCCTACACATTCGGCCTGGCGACGGCGCTCATCTCAAAGAGAATGGTCATCGACTTGATTGGAAACGATGACCTGGATTGCCCGGATTTCCATGGTAGGTCCGGAGTGACATTTCATAATTTGCGAGGCGATCAGCAATCCGACGCAAAGTTTCGTAAGAAAGGCCTCGTGGCGGGCAAGACGGGCCTAGTGTTTAGGCCGGAAGATCCAGATGACTTGGCGAGGTCATCGAACAGTACTTCGCGAGTGATCTATACGCGGACTTGAACAACCGGCGAACGGAGATACGAGAGCACGCCACCAAGCGTCATTCTTGGGACATAGTGAGCCAAATCACAATGAGCGAGTACGCTGCCCTGCTTCCCATCCCCATTGGTACAGAATCGTCGAATTGCGATATATATCGAGCATTTCATGAAAACGGCAGCAGGAATCCGGCGGCCACCTTTAGCCAACAATATGAGTAAGCTTATGCGGGGGTTGCGCCCAACGCCCTCCGTCGACCGCTTAAGCCCAAATGCGGTCGCAATCCATGGACAGATTTGGCACATAGGTAATTGCTGCGTGTCAGTAACTTCTTAAATTACGATCACCGGCTCCGTTTGCCTTGAAGCGAAAGGAACTATCTTGAAAGTCGCCATTTTCGGATTAGGATATGTCGGCACTGTATCGGCAGGATGCCTCGTCAGCAGCGGACATGAGGTGATTGGTATCGACCCCGTTCAAACCAAGGTCGACATGATCAACAATGGCCAATCTCCGATTATTGAAGCCGAGATAGGAGAACTGATCGCTTCTGCAGTAGCCGGTGGCCGATTGCGCGCCACCGGCGAAGTAGCCCAAGCGATCCAAGAGACGGAGCTATCTTTCGTTTGCGTGGGGACACCCAGTCAGTCGAATGGTAATCTCGATCTGCGCTACATCAAGCGCGTGTGCGAGCAAATTGGCCAAGCGCTCAAGCAAAGGGACGAGTGGCACACAATAGTCATCCGTAGCACCATTCTGCCAGGGACCATGTTCCAGATCGTGATCCCGGCCTTGGAGCAGTCTTCGGGAAAGACGGCGGGCACCGATTTCGGAGTCTGCCACAATCCCGAATTCTTGCGCGAAGGTTCGGCAGTGCGGGATTTCCACTGTCCGCCGAAAACTGTGATCGGAGAATTAGATCAAACCAGCGGCGATCTATTAGCTCAGCTCTACACCGGGATTCCAGGTCCCTTTGTTCGCACGGATTTGAAAACCGCTGAGATGGTAAAGTACAGCGACAACAGTTGGCATGCCCTGAAGATCGGGTTTGCCAATGAAATCGGCAATCTCTGCAAGTCTTTCGACATCGACGCTCACGAAGTCATGAAAATCTTCTGCCAGGACCAGAAGCTCAATATTTCTTCGGCTTATCTTTTGCCTGGATTTGCGTTTGGTGGATCGTGTTTGCCAAAGGATCTGAGAGCGCTGGGCTATTGGGCCAAGATGCACGACCTGGAACTTCCGATTCTCAATTCGATTCTGCAGAGCAACGAAGTTCAGGTCGCGCGGGGTCTCCGATTGATCATGGACAAGGGACACAAACGGATCGGCGTGCTGGGATTTAGCTTTAAAGCAGGAACGGACGATCTGCGAGAGAGTCCCATGATTGAAGTCATTGAACGTCTCATTGGCAAGGGTTATGACTTACGCATCTTTGATAGGAACGTGAGTCTAGCCAAGTTGGTTGGCGCGAACAAAGATTTCATCCTCCATCGCGTTCCGCACATCTCAGGGCTAATGGTCAATAGTATCGACGCGGTTTTGGATCACGCTGAAACAGTAGTGATCGGCAACAAGGATCCGGGCTTCCATGTCGTGCCGCAGCGACTGCATAAGGATCAGTGTTTAGTGGATTTCGTTCGGATCTCAAATAAGAGAAGCAAAAACGGTAAGTATGACGGCATTTGTTGGTGAGGGGCTTGAGATGAGAGGTGCCGGGAACTTTCGATTAACCTACCTAGGCCATGCCGGATTCATCCTGGAGGCCAGCGGTGCGCGGATTCTGATAGATCCATGGTTCTTTTCGGGTTTTCTCCAATCCTGGTTTCCTTATCCTGATAATCGTTTCCTTCTGGAAACGGTGGCCGATGGGCAGTTCGACTACCTCTACATTTCTCACTTGCACGAGGATCACTTTGACCGCAAGCTATTGAGTCAACTGAACAAATCCATCCGAGTGCTGTGCCCGAATTATCGCTCGAAAGGGGTCGGGAAAAGGCTGGCGGCCCTGGGATTCCGGAATCTGATTCCGTTATCGCACAAACAATCTATAGACCTGCCTGGCGGAATCAATGCCACTATGTTTTTGGACACCAGTCACAAAGAAGATAGTGGCCTGCTCCTGGAATGTAACGGGTTCCGATTTCTAGATCTGAATGACTGCAATACATCCCTTTCCGATTTGCCAGAGAACATCGATCTGCTGGCGGCGCAGTATTCCGGGGCCATGTGGTACCCCAACTGTTACGAGTATAGCCCCGAGGTGATGGCGCAAAAGGTCAATCAGGTTCGATCAGACCTGATGATGACCTTGATCCGGAAATGCGAAGTAACGCGTGCCAAGGCATATATTCCTTGCGCCGGGCCAGCCTGCTTTCTTGATCCGGCGCTAGCGGAGTTCAACAATCGCGATGCTACGATTTTTCCTCTCTGGGACGACGTGTCAGCGGAATTTGCTGCTTCTTCCCTTCAGGTGTCGGTGGTTCGTCTGGATCCGGGTGACGCCCTCGACTTACCCGAACTGGTGACGATCGCATCGCCAGTCGAGCAGTCCTTCAGCGATCTGAAAGATTACACCGCGCGCAGAACGGAAGAGTGGAGCGAGTTTTATTCCGGGGAGGAACCCGAGATACGTGCTGAAGAATTGAGAGTGTATTTCAGCGGTTTGCAGCAGCGTAATGACAGACTTTCCAAAGACGTCAACAAGTACATTCGCATAAGCGTCAATGGCAACAGCTGGGGTGTGCACCTAGGGGCGATGGCCGAGGATTTCGTCATCGAGGGAGAAGATCCATATCCGCCGGAGTATGTGCTAATTACCTCTGCTCGCGTTCTACGAGCCGTTTTGAATAACGTTGTCGGTTGGGAAGAAGCTTTGCTCTCCATGCGCGTACGTCTCCGGCGCGTACCCGACGTTTTCGACAGCCACTTCATGGGACTTTTGCGATACGGCAATGAGCCTACCCAGACTCTTCAGATGACCAAGGAATTGGAAAGAACGGAAACCATCGAACGAGACGGCCTGATCATGCAGCGGTTCTGTCCTCATGCTGGCGAGGATTTGACCCATGCGGTGATTAGTGAGGGAGTGATCGTGTGCCCGCGCCATCATTGGAAGTGGGACGTCCATACGGGCACATGTCTGGAGGGTGGGTCGCTGAGTCTACGCGTTAAACCAATTCCCACTTAAAGCCGAAGAATGAACAGCCCTTATATCTACGGCATTACAAGTTCGCAATAGAACCCACGCCAGTTATTTCTTTCCGCCCAAAAGATGCGAAGAAATGTCGCCTCAAATAATTTTCCGCAAGAGAGTCCGAGGAGCAATCCGCGTTGAAAACAATGCTATACGAATCCATCAACCGTTTGTCCGCTTGGATCGAGAGGAATGATTACCGCGGTTACGACACCTTCGACGGACTGAATGGAAGATATGTGCGCCCATTAACATTCGAGTCCAAATTTCTCCGTACGGCATTGCAACAGGGTGTACGGCGCTTCCCTGTTAATCTGCGCCCTCTATTGGGAATTGAGAAAGAACACTCAAGCAAAGGCATGGGTTTCTTAGCCCGGGGCTTCATGCGTCTTCACGCTTGTAATGGTGGCCTGGCTTGGCTGGATAAAGCAGAATTTGCTCTGCAGTGGCTAGTTGATAACCAGTCCACAGGATACAGCGGATCATGCTGGGGAAATCATTTCGATTACCAATCACGAAGCTCCTATGTACCCAAAGGCGTGCCATCGGTGGTGTGGACTTCGCTCATCGGCCACGCATTTCTCGACGCTCATGAGCAGTTCCAGCAGCCGGACTACCTGCAAATCGCGGTCAGTTCCTGCGAGCATATCCTGCACGATCTGAACAAGATCGGCGAAGGCGATTCGGTTTGCATTGGCTATTTCCCGGGCCAGAATCTGCAAGTTCATAACGCCAACACACTGGGCGCAAGCTTGCTGGCACGCACCTATTCATACACACGGAACGAATCTTATCGGGCTTTGGCGCAGCAGGCGATGCAATACACGGCCCAGTACCAGCGGGCGGATTCATCATGGTATTACGGCGAAGCCGCTAATCTGCACTGGGTCGATAACTTTCATACGGCATACGTATTGGACTCCTTCAAACATTATTCGGAGGGCACTGACGACAATCGGTTCGATAAGCAGTTGGCCGATGGGTATGAATATTGGAAAAAGACATTTTTCCTGGCAGATGGCACTCCTAGGTACTACGATTACAAGACACTGCCACTAGACATTCAGTGTTCCTCACAGGCAATCGACACACTAGTCTACTTTCAGGACCGCGATCCAGAAAGCTTGGCGCTCGCGATGAAAGTAGCTACTTGGACGATCCAGCATATGCAAGATTCCAGCGGCTACTTCTACTATCGGCGTTACTCCTGCGGCCTAGTAAACAAAACGCCCACACTGCATTGGGGACAAGCCACGATGCTTTGCGCGCTAGCCGGACTTCACAAGAGCCTGTAGACCGTCGTGCCACAAAGGATTCTCATCATCGTAGAGAACTTGCCTGTCCCTTTCGACATGCGCGTTTGGAAGGAAGCCATCTCGCTCCACGCGGCGGGATACAGCGTCACAGTCTTGTCCCCGAGGGGCAAGGGGTACGAGCAAAGGTACGAATTTCTCAATGGAATACACATCTATCGGCACCCTCTACCTAAAGAGGGAAACAGCGCCTTGGGGTACGTCCGCGAGTATGCATCTGCGCTGTTCTGGGAATTCCTCTATACCTGGTGGATCTATCTGCGAACAGGATTCAATGTCATTCAAGGCTGCAATCCGCCCGACGACATCTTTCTGATCGCCCTGCCCTTCAAGCTTCTGGGAGTCAAGTATATATTCGATCATCACGACGCCAATCCAGAGCTTTACCTGTCGAAGTATGGCAAGCGGGGCGCGCTTTATCAAATTCAGGCTTGGCTAGAGAAGTTGACATACCGAGTGAGCGACGTGGTGATGGCAACCAACGGCAGCTATAGGGGCCTTGCTATCTCGAGAGGGGGCCTGAAACCGCAGGATGTTTTTGTTGTCCGTAATGGCCCCGATCTCCAGACCTTTAAACCTGTGCCGCCAATTCCTTCTCTGAAGTACGGGAAGAGGTTCCTGATTGGTTACGTGGGAACGATGAGCATCCAAGAGGGCTTGGATATCCTTCTGGACGTCGCGTTGTACATCAACAGTCTCGGACGCCAGGATATACATTTCACTTGCGTTGGCGGGGGACCTGCACTACCGGGATTGCGCAAGATGGTCGAGGAGAAGAACCTCAGCGACATCGTTAACTTCACTGGCCGAATTCCGGACCAACAATTGTTAGAGATACTTTCGACATCCGACGTCTGTGTCAATCCAGACAAGCCATGCGAGATGAATGACATCTCCACGATGATCAAAATTATGGAATATATGGCGCTGGGCAAACCGATTGTCCAATTCAATCTCAAAGAGGGCCGATTTAGCGCTCAGGACGCCGCCCTCTATGCTGACAACAACAATCAAGTTCCGGATTTCGCTGCTAAGATCCTTTGGCTGCTCGACAATCCCGAAGAACGAGAACGAATGGGGGAATTCGGCCGCAAGAGAGTAGCGGAAGAGCTAGCTTGGGACTACTCGGTGGAGGGCCTGCTGGCAGCCTACCAGCGATGCATCGATAAGACGACGCCACCAGAGGTCGCGTCGTCTAACAAAACCTTGAAGAGATCGGCTCCAGCTCGAAATGTCGAGAGATGAGGTTATCGCTCCACTTGATTTATCGGGGGTTGTCTGAGGCGACCATTCAGTGTGAGGGACCCGTCCCGAATCAGTTCAGCACTCTAGTTTGGACTAATGTCGCGATTGGGGCGAAGATCATTCCATTATGAAGCTGTCAGGCCGAGGGAACGTGCAAAAACGAAAAACAGCATTTGTTACGGGGGCAGAAGGATTTATCGGTTCCCATCTGGTTAGGTTCCTCCAGACCCAGGGTTGGGCTGTGGTCGGAACTCACCGTTTACACGGATCCAATTCGTTTCCGAAGCTGCCAAGGCTACGTTTTGAGCAATGTGATTTGCGCGATGGGCAGCGGGTCGAACAGATCTTTCGAGAATACAAGCCCACGCATGTCTTCCACTTGGGGGCACAAAGTTTGCCGACGGTTTCATGGGCGGACCCTGTAGACACGTTCGAATCGAACATCTTGGGATCGTTGCACTTATTTGAAGCGATACGTCACCAAGAGCGTCCTCCGGTGGTGGTTTCGGCATGTTCAAGCGCAGAATACGGGAATGTCCCCTCTTCTGCCATTCCCGTGAAAGAGGAGCAGCCGCTCCTGCCATTGCATCCGTATGGCATCAGCAAGGTATGTTTGGATCTGCTGGCCCTGCAATATTTCCGGGACTACCACGTACCGGCGGTCAATATTCGGCTTTTCAACACAACAGGACCGGGTAAAACCAACGACGCACCGTCGGATTTTGTACGTCAGCTCGTGCGAATCAAGAAGGGTTTACAGAAGCCCGTGATTGAAGTGGGAAATTTGAAGCCTCGACGTGCGTTTCTGGATGTGAACGATACGATCCGTGGATTTTATCTGGCAGCTCTAAAAGGGAAACGTGGCGAGGCCTACAACCTTTGCGCGACTAAGACGCACGAGATTGGGGAGATGTTAAGAACGGCGATGCGCTTGTCCGGAGTGAAGGCAGAAATTCGGGAGACGAATCGACTGATGCGGCCTTCTGACGAAAAGATTATTTTTGGAAACACGGCCAAGATTCGCCGCGACATAGGTTGGAAACCACTGCGGACGCTCGAAGAAACTTTGACGGCCATGCTGGAACACTGGGAAAGGACGTTGTAGAACGGCATGGAGAGCTCGACGGTTGTTCGGTATCATCGGCGCAAATCATACCCGGCACGTGGATACAAGAGATGAAAGCTGTTCTGCTGGTTGGGGGCTTAGGAACGCGGCTGCGCCCTGCGGTGCCGTCACTGCCTAAAGCCCTGGCATCGGTTGGTGACCGGCCCTTTCTAGAACTGCTGGTTCGGCAGTTGGCCGCGCAAGGAATCTGTCACCTCGTGATGTGCACGGGGTACCTCGCGGAACAAGTTGAAGAGGTGTTCCAGGATGGAAGCGCCTTAGGGGTAAGGATTGAATACTCCAAAGAAGCAGTCCCTTTGGGTACTGGAGGTGCACTAAAGCTTGCGCAACGATATCTCCAGAAGGAGTCCGAGTTTTTGTTGCTTAACGGAGATTCATTCCTCGAAATTGATTTCAACGAGTTGATTGGCTTCCATCGAAAACTTGGCGGTCTGGCTACGATTGCGGTAGTGCCGGTAAAAGATGCGAGCCGCTATGGAACTGTGCAAGTAAGAGCAGACGCCAGAGTCATAAGGTTTGTGGAAAAAACCGGGAAGCGTGTTCCTGGGATCATTAATGCTGGGGTGTATGTTTTTGGCAGCGCGGTCCTTCAGCAGATTCAGGAAGGGCCCGTCAGCTTGGAACGAGATGTCTTTCCTCAGATCATGGAGCAGGGCGTGTATGCGGATGAGCAGCAGGGACTGTTCATTGACATCGGTATTCCTGACGACTATGTACGGGCACGGGAGATGTACGACCGTCTAACAAATGCGGCGTTAAATAATTAGTGAACCGTGTCCTTCGAGGCAGTCTGCTTCGTATCGCAGGCCTGAAGGGTAAGCGGATCCTGAAAAATAAAATCTGGAAAGGATGTGATCTTGAAGCCGTTCGATCACGACGGAAAATTTCAAGACTCAAGCGAAAACGCCGAGTTGTCAAGGTCTACGGTCCGGAACGCGGGTATCACGATATTTGCCCAGGGCTCTGTCTTCGCAATCAACCTGCTTGGGACGTTCATCCTGGCGAGAATCCTCGCCCCCGCTGACTTTGGGTTGGTGACGATGGTCACCACGTTCAGTTTACTGCTCGCGAGCTTTGGACTCGCCGGCCTCACGGAAGCTGTTCTCCAAACGGAAGAGATCGATTCTTCTCTGGCAAGCAATCTCTTCTGGATCAATATCGGCGGTGGACTCATCCTGTCCGTAGCGTTTGGCGCAGCTGGATCGTTATTGGCTCGCTTTTACACCAATCCCCGCATCACTAGAGTCTCCATCGGATTCGCACTTGCCATCTTTTTCTCCATCGCTCCGGTTTTACATCTAAGTCTTCTGAAGCGAGCGATGCAGTTTGGGCCCGTTTCCGCGAACGACATCATCGGTCGAGTCGCTTCCGTTTTGACGGCTATCTGCTGTGCGCTTTTGGGATGGGGATACTGGGCTCTTGTAGCAGGGGCGATAGTACAGCCGCTCATTGTTTGCATTGGAGCTTGGATACTCTGCCCATGGCTACCTGGCCTTCCGCGGCAAGTGCAGGGCACAGGTAAGATAGTCCGATATGCGATCCATGTTTATGGGCGCTTTAGCCTGAATTATTGTACCGGGAACATCGATAATCTCCTCGTCGGATGGCGTTTTGGCGCAGCCGCGCTTGGGTTTTATAAGAAGGCGTTCGATTTGTTTGTCCTCCCTTCCTGCCAGTTGCTTTCGCCAATTCTGGCTGTGGTTGTCACGACACTGAGTCGCAAGAATCAGAACAGAGATGACTACAAGCAATATTTTCTAAAGGGGCTATGCATTGTTACTTTCGTGGGCATGGCAGCAGGTGCCGATCTCACCTTGATTGGCCGAGATGTAGTCCGTTTGTTATTGGGAGACAAGTGGGGAGAAGCCGGTCGAATTTTTACATACTTCGCTCCTGGAATCGGTATGATGCTGGTTTACCAAACCACCGGTTGGATTCACCTTTCTCTGGGTACCACGGGGCGTTGGCTACGCTGGACCATCATTGAACTTTCTGTGACGGGAATGTTTTTTCTGTTGGCACTTCGCTGGGGTGCCGTTGGAATCGCAGGAGCTTGGACAACTACGTTTTGTGTTCTGACCATCCCGGCATTCTGGTATGCCGGAAAACCGATCGAGCTCCCGGTCAGATCGGTGCTAAATGCCATTTGGCGATACGTCGTGGCTGCGCTGATTGCTGGGTTGACATGCGCTGCAATTGTGGCTCGCATGCGCTGGCTTCCGCTGGTTGCACCCCTTGGCTTAGCGGGGACGATAGCGAGAATCGTTACAAACTCGGTGTTGTTCACCCTGCTCTATCTAGGGGTCGTCGTCATCTTGTTCGGGGGGCTCCGGCCCTTACGTCAAATTGTTCGGCTGATGCCCGATCTATTCCCCGGAGTCTCATCTTGTCGCAGGTCTCGTTCGGTTGAGGGAAGCGAGCAGATTCTGAGTGGCCATGCTGTAGGATCTGCGGTGCAAAAAGCGACCTTCGAAAATTAGTATTGACCTTGACACTCAGAAAATATGACATTGGCAAATCGTCCCGTTCTAGAACCCCTTAGTAGGCCCGTCACGAGCCAAAGAGATTTGGACTCACCAGCATCTGAAATTGAAGTTGCGTTGCTGACGGGAGGCTTTGATAGGCCGTACGCGTTCGGGTTGAGCATGGCGCTGGCATCGAAGGGCGTGAGACTGGATGTGATCGGAAGTAAAGAGCTGGATAATCCGGAGATACGTGACGCTCCCAAGTTGAACTTTCTGAATCTGCACGGAGACCAACGCAAGGCTGTTGGCACCACAAGAAAGCTTCTACGGCACTTAATTGTCTATGGACGGCTTATTCGGTACGCGGCAACGGCAAGACCACGAATTTTTCACATCCTTTGGAACTACAAGTTCCAGCTACTCGACCGAACTCTTCTCATGCTGTATTACAAGCTGCTAGGAAAACAGATAGTCATGACTGCGCATAACGTGAACACAGCACAAAGAGACGGGAATGACTCGGCACTCAATCGATTTTCGCTAAAAGTTCAATACCGACTTGTCGACCATATTTTTGTCCACACTGAAAAAATGAAAAATGAACTGCTAAATGAGTTCGGTATCCGAGAAGAAAGGGTGAGTGTTATTCCTTTTGGTATCAACAACTCCGTCCCGGACACAGGACTTACTCCGGCGCAGGCCAAAGGAAGGGTAGGGGTGAGCAGTTCAGAAAGGACAATCCTCTTTTTTGGAGGCATCCGTTCCTACAAAGGACTCGAATACTTGGTAGCCGCATTTCAACAGATCGCGTCCAGAGATAAAGGTTATCGGCTGATTATCGCAGGTGAACCGAAAAAGGAGTCAGTGCGATACTGGCGAGAAATTCAGCAGACAATTCAGCGGGAGCGGACTGGCGAACAAGTTGTCCAGGAAATAAGGTTCATTGCGGACCAAGAAACGGAAGTATATTTTAAGGCTGCCGATGTTTTGGTTTTGCCATACGCCCTAGTGTTCCAAAGTGGTGTCCTTTTCTTAGCTTATAACTTCGGTTTGCCTGTGATCGCAACGGATGTTGGATCGCTCCGGGATGACATCGTTGAAGGGGATACTGGCTACATGTGCCGGCCGTGCGATGCAACCGACCTCGCCAGAGTCATCGAAACTTATTTTGAGAGCGACCTATTTAAGACTCTTGATCACCGGAGAGACAGAATTCGGGCTTTCGCGCGAGCGCGCAATTCCTGGGACCTAGTGAGCGATAAGACATGCAGTGTGTACGCTCAACTGCTAACACAAAGCAATGAACCGAAGCATCGCCCACCAAGTTAGCAATTCCCAAACAAGCTGCCACCTTTCCTAAGAATTTCTGACGAAAGTTCACTAACTAACATAGTAGGTCGCGCACATGGTAATAACCAGCACGCCGCTTCGTGTCTCATTCTTCGGTGGCGGTACCGACTATCCCGTTTGGTACCGAGAGAACGGAGGGTCTGTACTCTCGACCACCATCAACAAATGCTGCTATATCACTTGTCGACGGTTGCCGCCTTTTTTCGAGTATCACAGCCGCATCTCTTATTCAACAGTCGAAAACGTTAGCAGGAACGATGCGATCCAGCACCCGTCGGTACGCGCATGCTTACAGCACCTCGGAATCGACGAGGGAGTTGAAATTCACCATGTGGCGGATTTGCCGGCACGCACTGGCCTGGGTACGAGTTCAGCGTTTACAGTAGGGCTTCTCCTCGCACTTTATGCGCTCAAGAATCAAATGCGGGATAAGCACGCGCTTGCCTCGGAAGCCATACACATAGAGCAAGAACTACTTCGAGAGGCCGTTGGTGCGCAAGATCAGGTCAGCGCCGCTTATGGAGGTTTCAACCGAATCAATTTCTGTACGAATGACTCCATCGAAGTAAGGCGTATCTTAGCTTCACCGAATAGACTAATGGAACTTGAGCAACACTTGGCGCTTTACTTCACGGGATTTTCTAGGATCGCCTCGGAAGTCGCCCAGGAGCAACTGAAGATGACGCCCCACAAGCAACGCGAACTGAGCACGATGCTTCAACTGGTCGATGAAGCGGAAGACATTGTTGTGAATCCTAATCGGCCACTCTATGAATTTGGCCAGTTACTGCATGAAAACTGGCAGATAAAGAAAACCCTTACGCAGAAGATCTCAAATACCCATATCGATGAGATTTATAAGGCGGGGCTGAGCGCCGGTGCTCTCGGAGGTAAGCTTTTGGGAGCGGGGGAGGCGGTTTCATGCTGTTCTTCGTTCCGCCGGGGCGACGGGACGAATTGAGGAAGCGCTTAAAGAAACTGCTATGCGTCCCGTTCTCCTTCTCAAGCAAAGGTAGTGATGTGATCGTGTACGAGCCAGATGAACAGTATGACCAATCGCTGTCGGCAGAACGGGAATTCATATATGTCCAGAATGGCCACTGAGATCGTAAGCAGACGGTCCGGAGATCATCTCGAGCTCGTGCGCTGACGGTTGTTTGAAGTAAGAGCAACCTGCGAATTGCAAATTTTGCGGAATTTGGAAACCACGGATTGCCATAGATCATCGCATATGACTCAATTGCTAATCGAAGCTGGGCGCACTGAGCGGCAGTATTGGCGGGACCTTTGGCGCTACCGGGAATTGTTTTACTTCCTCGCATGGCGCGATCTGCTCGTCCGCTACAAACAAACCTTCGTGGGAGTGGGCTGGTCGCTCATCCGGCCTCTCCTGACCATGCTTGTACTTACGGTGGTCTTTGGGAAGCTGGGCAAAATGCCTTCGGGAGGGCTGCCATATCCGCTTCTGGTTTTTTGCGGAATGCTGCCTTGGCAGTTTTTTTCCACTGCGATGGCCGATAGCGGGAACAGTCTCGTCAGGAACTCCAGCCTGATTTCCAAAGTGTATTTCCCGCGTCTCGTTATCGCGGTCAGTAGCGTCATCACCAGTTTTGTGGATTTCCTGATTTCAGCAGCCTTCCTCGCCGTCCTTATGATCTGGTATCGCTATGTGCCTCCTGTGGCTGTGTTGTTCCTGCCATTTTTTGTGCTGCTGGCCTTCGGTGCCTCGCTCGGCGTCGGTTTGTGGATCGCCGCACTTATGGTCAAGTATCGTGATTTCCGCTTCATCGTCCCGTTCGTGGTCCAGTTTGGTCTTTACATCTCGCCAGTGGGCTTCCAGAGCAGCGTTGTTCCGGAGCGGTTTCGTTTCGTTTACGCGCTGAATCCGATGGTGGGCATCATCGATGGGTTCCGCTGGTGCCTGTTGGGTGCACAAAGCAGCATCTACTGGCCGGCGCTCGCAGTCGCGGTGATTGACGTGACCGTTCTTGATTGCGTCGGGCGTCTGGTATTTCAGAAAAACCGAGCGAACCTTTGCTGATGTGATTTGAGTGAACAAAAGGCAACTGCGTTACTTCTTGCCATGCCCGATCCTGCCATCACCATCGAGAATCTCGGCAAACGATACACCATCGGCCATCAACTAGCCAAGGGTGATGGCATGCGCCACGCTATCGAGAGCGCGATCCGCGCGCCACTGGCTTGGCTTCGCTCTAGCCGACAACAAAAGCTGCAGCAGGTTGATTTCTGGGCGTTAAAGGATGTTTCTTTTCAGATCAAACAGGGTGAAGTGGTCGGCATCATCGGCCGCAACGGTGCTGGCAAAAGTACGCTGTTGAAAATTCTGAGCCGGATTACCGCTCCCACCGAGGGACGAATTCGCATCGATGGCCGGATCGCCAGTCTCCTCGAAGTTGGCACCGGATTTCATCAGGAACTCACCGGACGGGAGAACATCTTCCTTAACGGCGCCATCCTAGGCATGACCCGCGCCGAGATCGTCCGCAAATTTGACGAGATCGTCGAGTTCTCCGGAATCGAAGAGTTTCTTGACACGCCCGTTAAACGCTACTCCTCTGGCATGTATGTCCGCCTGGCTTTTGCCGTGGCCGCCCACCTTGAACCCGAAATCCTGATCGTCGACGAGGTGCTCGCAGTCGGTGACACTGCTTTCCAAAAGAAATGCCTCGGGAAGATGGGAGAGCTTTGCCCAGAGCGGAAGGACGGTCCTGTTCGTCAGCCACAACATGGAAGCCATCCGAACTTTATGCCAAAGGGGTATCTGGCTGAAGAACGGCCGGCTGCATAAAGACGGAAGGGCGGATGAAATTGTCGAGGATTATTTCAACAGACACGTCCGAGCGAACTCTCCTTTTCCTGCGCAGAATCCGGACTATGGACTGATCATTCAAAAGGTCGTGCTAAAAAACGACCGAGGCGAGGAAAGCAGCCAATTTCGCCCCGGAGAGGATTTGATCGTCGAGATTAGCTTACGACGCGCAGAAGCGCCTGGAGCAGCCCTATGTTGTGCTCGGCGTGCAGGGGATCAATGGTTCTTGTTTTACGGCTAATATGCTGCTGGACGGGCACCAGCCCGAAGCCTTGGCTGGTACGGGCAAGCTTGCTTGCCGATTCAAATCCGTGCCTCTTTTCCCACAAAGCTACTCTGTCAAAATGTCCGTCAGGACAAGAAACGGCCATGACAGGATAGTAAATTACCAGGAAGTGGCCTATTTCAACGTAGTGGGAGATCTTACGGAGTACGGCTTCAAGGGAGAGTTTTTGTCTCGGGCTTCCCAATCTACTTCAGTAGTGGTGCCTTATGAATGGTACCTGCCCGATGGAACAATTGCTGCCGTATCCTTAGCGCGTCCCCACCATGGCACGAGCAACACCGCGGCCAGGATCATGTCTCAACTTCGGGTCGACTTGACTGCGTGAGACTTGCGCTGTTCAGAGCCGAGAAATTGTAAATCATGGCAGGGACAATCATCGCAATAATTCCAGCTCGCGGCCGGTTCGAAGCGAATCCCGGGCAAGAACATCAGGCCTCTAGTCGGCAAACCGATCATTGCATACACCATTGCCGCGGCCCGCGAGAGCGGTTTATTTGAACGCATAGTGGTAAGCACCGACAGCCAGGAGATCGCCGAGATCGCCCGATCAATACAACGCTGAGGTTCCTTTCTTGCGCGACGAGAACCTCGCCGATGATTTCACTCCGGTATCTTCGGTCACAGCTGATGCGTTGGTCCGGCTTGATCCCGCACGGAGACAAATTCGACATCAGTGGCCCAGCTAATGCCGATATTGCCCGTTGCGAACCGCGCGGTGATGTCAGCGATAGCTACAGGCAGTTTGAGAAAACTGGCGCTGAATCGCAGATTTCAGTGGTGCGTTACGGCTGGCAGAATCCCTGGTGGGCCATGCGTCACGATGAAGGGCGGGAATTGAAACCAGTTTTTGCAGAGCAAATGACCGCGCGCAGCCAGGACCTGCCGGAACTTTTTTGCCCCACTGGCGCTATCTGGTGGGCCCGGTCCGAGGCTTTGCGCCGGACAAAAACATTCCATCTGGAAAACCGAACTGGGTGGGAGATCCCCTGGCAGCGTGGAATTGATATTGATACCTTCGAAGACTGGGCCATGGCTGAGGTTCTATTCAGGCTTCCGTCATTCCTGCGGGGAGACGTTGAAGCCACGGACATAACAAGCCGTCTTGGGCCCCAGGAATCAGACTGGCCGACTAGCGATGGAGGAATTCGGACAATAGAGCAGTTTAACCTGGACATGCTCTATGGAGGATTACCACAGTGGCAGACTTTCGTGAGACTCTCGCCGTTTACACGACGATTTATCCCGGCGTTGAGACTTATCTGGTGGACTGGTACCAGTCTCTCCGCCAACAGACGGACCAAGGGTTCCAGCTCTGGATAGGCCTGGATAAGCTGGGAAGCGAATCAGTCCAGAAGGTGCTGGGACCCGACCTGAAGGCGAACTGGGTAGTGGCTTCAGTCGGAACCACCCCTGCACAGATCAGGCAAAGAGCCTTGGCTCGGATTGTGGAAACCTGCTCCGCGGTGGTGCTGGTGGACAGCGATGATTTGCTCCATCCCTCACGCGTTGCGGCAGCCAGGTCGGCCTTACAGACTAGCGAACTGGCGGGCTGTGCATTGTGCCTCATCGATCAGCACGGTAATGACCTTGACTTGATCTTCGATTTGCCGCCACAGCTTGAACCAGACGACGTATTTCCGCGGAACAATGTTTTTGGCTTCTCCAACTCGGCCTTTCGGTCGGACCTTCTAAGACGGTGTTTGCCGATTCCAGCCAGCGCGGTTCTAGTGGATTGGTTCCTTGCGACCCGGGCGTGGCTCTTGGGTGCGAGACTGACCTTTGATCACGTGCCTCGAATGGATTATCGGCAACATTCTACCAATACCAGCTGGAGTCAGATTTCCCGATCAGCCGGGAACAGGTGATCTCTGATACGGCGCTTGTTCAGCAACATTTTCAACTTGTGTTAGCAGAACCCACGCCGAATTTCGTCGTAGACCGATACGTTGCACTCAGGAGAGTGATAAGAGATGTCGAGGAATTCAACCAGCGCATTGTTCTTCAGCCTACGCTGTTGGAGCGCTATGTGGAAGCACTCAACGTCCTGCACCCGCCGCCGCTTTGGTGGTCTTGTGTTGCCTATCCAGCTCTGAGGCATATGTGGAGCCAGTGAACACTTTGAACATGAAACCTATCAAATTTGGAGACGTTGAAATCGGGCCTGGCCACCCGCCCTACATCATCGCCGAGGTGGGATCCAATCACAACGGCGATATGAACCTCTGTCGCCAAATCATTGATGCGGCGGCGGCGGCGGGCGCGGACGCGGTTAAATTTCAATCATGGACCGACACCTCCCTTATCGCCGAAGAAGAGTATGCCCGCAATACTGACTACTCAGATAAGAAGAAGCATTTTGGCTCTCTACGGGAAATGGTGACGGCCTATCAGCTAACGGCCGACCAGCATGTCGAAGCTCATGCCCGCTGCCAGGCCCGGGACATCGCATTTTGTTCGAGCGTTTTCTCGGAGGAAGAGGTTGATCTCCTCGAAAAGTTGGCCGTCCCCTTTTTCAAGATTGCTTCGATGGATATAGTTCACCTGCCCCTGTTGCGATACGTGGCGCGAAAACAGCGGCCGGTGGTCATTTCGACCGGTATGGCGACCTTGGCAGAAATAGAACAAGCCATTGAGACTGTTCGAGCCGAGGGCAATGAACAGGTCGTGCTATTGCATTGCGTTTCAATCTATCCTCCGGAATACGACACAATTCATCTGCGGAATATGGTGACCCTGCAGCAAGCGTTCGATGTGCCGGTGGGATTCAGCGACCACACTCTGGGCACCGCCATCCCGCTCGCTGCAATTGCGTTAGGCGCGTGTGTTATCGAAAAACATTTCACTCTTGATCAGGATATGCCCGGATGGGACCATGCTATCTCAGCCAATCCGGAACAACTGCGAACCATCGCCGCAGAAGGAAAGAATATTTTCTCCGCCCTAGGAGGAAATAGACGGATGATCAGCGCGGCTGAAATGGAAAAGCGGAAGAAATTCCGCAGGAGTCTCGTCACCAGACGCAAACTGGACCGCGGCCACATGCTGACCGAGGCCGACCTCGATGCCAAGCGCCCTGGGACTGGGATTGCCCCGAACGAAATGACCTATGTCCTTGGCCGCCGGCTGGCGTCGGAAGTGGACGCCGATCAAGTACTTCATTGGAAGCATCTGGAATAATCATGAGGGGCGACCCCATGAACGAGCCAGTGATTATCGTTGGCGGAGGAGATCACGCCAAAGTGCTGGTCAGCACGCTCCTCCTGCTACACAGGAGAATTCTCGGCTTCGTCGACCCGAAACCCTTGCTCCCGTTGCTGGGCATTGCAAATCTCGGCGATGACGACGGAGTGTTTATTCATCCCCCAGACCACGTACGGTTGGTAAACGGGGTGGGCTCGATTGATTCCACGGTTTTGCGCCGTGCGGTCTATGAGAAGTTTCGAGAGAGACAATATGTCTTTGATACGGTGATCCATCCATCCGCCATCATCGCTCCTGAAGTACATATTGAAGATGGCGTCCAGGTCATGGCGGGAGCTGTAGTGCAACCGGGCAGCCGTTTGGGGGCGAATGTAATCATCAATACGGGGGCCCGCGTCGACCACGACTGCTTGATCGACGCTCACGCCCACGTCGCGCCAGGGGTCACCTTATCGGGCCATGTCCACATCGGAAAAGGCGCCCACATCGGAACAGGGGCCAGCATCATCCAAGGCATCAGGGTCAACGCCGGCGGCATTGTTGGGGCAGGGGCCGTCGTGGTCGACGACGTGCCGGGGGGGTTAACTGTCGTTGGCGTTCCGGCCAGAACAGTCGCAAGGCCAATTTCGTACCTACGGTAAGAATCGCGTGACTAAGAACCCCGTTTATGTCGTGCACTGCGTTGACACTGAAGGACCGTTGCACGAGTCCCTCGACGTGACTTTTGAACGGCTGCGCGCTATCTTCCGTCTCGAACTGGAACCCAGCATAGATTTGTTGCGCCGTCTACAGGCCGGGGACGTTCACCTAGGCGGACTGGAGGCCGCCGTTCAAAAGGTCGTTGATCCTCACTTGCTGAACTACAACGACACTTGGGATAAGGTTGATGCCATGCTGGCCGAACTAATGCGGGAATCGTTTCGCACAAAAGTTCGCGATTCCGCCGGGGCGGGTTGGATCTTCAATTGGTTCTGCGTTGACCACGTCGACTACGATTTCAATCCGCGTCGAAGGGACATGGGATATCACAACATATTTGGGCATTACCGCACGCATATGCGCGCGACCGACTCATCGCAGGATGGATTGCATTTCCACTATCACCCGCATTCGTTCAGCCGAGAAGCACACCGCTGCGCCACTCACTGGTGGGCGGCGTCCGACAGTCTGCATCAGATATTATCCCGCCGGGTCATCGATCACCATTGGTTTCCTGCCGCACACCGTCCGGGTTTTCATGTTATTCGGCCGGACAGCCATTGGTTTCTGGAACAGCATATTCCGTTCGATTTCTCGAGCCAAGCCATGGCGGGCAACGCGGTGGATGGAGCGCAGTTTGGCTTGCTTGGCGGTCGTTTCGGAGACTGGCGGCGTGCGCCGACCACGTGGGAGCCCTATCATCCATCTGCCGACGATTATCAGGTTCCAGGCAACTGCCGCAGATGGATCGCACGCTGCCTGAATGTGGGAACGCGCTACAGGCTGCTCGATGAGAAGGACGTGCGGCAGGCGTTCAAGGAAGCCTCCGAAGGCAAGCCCGTGGTCCTGGCCATTACGAATCATGATTTCCGAAACATGGGTCCGGATATCGAGGCGGCCCGGGAGCTGCTCATTCGAGTTGCCGCCGATTTCCCTGACGTGCCTTTCTTGTTTTCTGAGGCCGTGACCGCGATGCGGCGAGCCTTGAACCTTGTGCCGCTCCCTCCTTGCGAGCTTGAATTGAAGATCGAGCGTGTGGACGCTTCTACCCACGTTCTCAAAGTACATTCCTCCACACCCACCTTTGGTCCGCAGCCGTGGCTAGCACTAAAAACAGTTGGAGGAACCTATCACTTCGACAACTTTGATATCGATAAGCCATTTCACGAGTGGCAGTATGTTTTTGATGAAGAAACGTTTCCGCTGTCAGCACTGGATGCCATCGGAGTCGCAGCGAACAACGCCTTCGGAACGACCACTGTGGCAGTGATGGATCCAGCGACTCAGGAGATTTCCAGAAAGCACTGGAATCTCCCTCGCTGCACTACGCCGGGTCAGCCTGAAGTCTGTTGACCGAACAATTTGTGCGCAACTGAACCACTCCTCCGATACTTGATGACCTAGCGCGACCCGCAGTCTGGTACGTTCTGGCGACGCAACGGACGATCCATTTCGATTGCCTATCATGACTCAATACGATTTCCAAAGCACGCCTTGAGAGCGTCATCATCTCCCCGTCTGCGTCCATTGGCCAGGCTATCGCGCGTCTGGATGAGGCTGGAACCGGGGCGCTGGCCCTGTGTTCCAAAGATCAGAGGCTTGTCGGTCTCCTAACGGACGGCGATATTCGCCGCGCGATTCTTAAGTCACGACTGCTGAATGAATCTTGTCGCTCGATCTCCAGCCTGGAACCGATTAAGGCCCTACAACCAGTTGCCTCTGTCGAGGCGCTGCGGCTGATGAATCAGCATGACATCAATCATCTGCCCGTGGTGGACGTGGACGGAGTGCTCCATGACTTCATTCTGCGTCGGGACCTGGGACCCGAAGTCGAGCTTAAAGCAACGGCACTGCAGCGTCTCGAAAGCGTTGTTATCCCCCCCACGATTTCAATTGCCGAGGCCATCGCCGCTCTGGACAAGGCTGGTACCGGCGCTTTGGTATTGTGCAAAAACGACCGGATTCTTTGCGGCTTGCTGACCGATGGCGACATTCGTCGGGCTGTCCTGCAGGGCAAATCCATGCTTGACGCCTGCGTTACGATTGCGAGCCGCAAGCCGGTGGTCGCGACCCGCTCTATTACCGCGGGGGAAGCACTGCATCTCATGAATCAGCATGACATCAATCATTTGCCTGTGGTTGATACAAAGAACCGCGTGGTGGATTTCTTGTTACACAGAGATTTGGTGGCCGATAGAGAGCATGGATCTTTCGGCTGTGATCATGGCAGGCGGGTACGGGAAGCGCCTGCTCCCGCTGACGGAAAGTGTGCCGAAACCCATGCTGCCAGTAGGCGACCGCCCCTTGTTGGAACTCACCATACAGCAACTTCGTCGCTCCGGGATCCGCGATGTAAATCTAACCACGCACTATCTCCCTGAGTCGATAGTGAACCACTTTGGGGATGGCGAAGGCTTCGGCGTTAGGCTGAATTATTTGCAGGAAGATCACCCCATGGGGACCGCGGGTGGGTTAAAGCAGATGAAAAGGGCTGATGGACCGTTTCTCGTCATCAACGGCGACATTCTTACCGAGGTTCCCTTCCAGGAAATGCTGGCATACCACCGCAAACATGGGGCGATCCTCACCGTAGGAGTTCGCAAATATGACATGCAGGTTCCTTTCGGTGTTGTGAAGTGTGAGGATGTGCGAATCACGAACCTTCAAGAAAAGCCATCGCTTAGTTTCTTCATCAATGCAGGAACCTATCTGCTCGAACCGTCGGCGTGCGACTACATCCCGGAAGGGCAGCCGTTCGACATGACCGATCTGATGCAGAAGCTGCTAGAAGCCGGGCGGCCGGTGATAGGATTTCCGATCATAGAATATTGGCTTGATATCGGCAAACAAGAGGATTACCAAAAAGCACGGGAAGACGTTAGTAACGGAAGATTCAAATGTTGAGAGACGCGTCTAAAACGGACGATTCTCGGATCTGCCAGCCGTTCAGACCACCATGCGCATTTCGTAAAGGCTAATATAGTGCAGCCGCGTAATCTTATTTAATATCGAATTGTGTATGTCGTAGGACACCCCCTCTAAGCAAAATTATTTATGAATATTCTCATAACTGGCGGCGCCGGCTATATCGGATCGACACTTACTCCATTGTTACTCGCTGCCGGGCATCGAGTTCGCGTACTGGACCATCTTGCCCATGGTGGCGAATCACTTCTCGGAGTTTGGTGCGATCCAAAGTTCGAGTTCATTCGCGGAGATATCCGTGATCACACAACGGTGCAGAGCGCCGTATCGGACCAAGATGCCGTGGTTCACTTGGCGGCCGTAGTCGGAGATCCGGCTTGTACACGCAACCCGGATCTGGCGCGCGCAACCAACCTCGACGCATCGCTTGCGCTGATTGACGAGAGCCAGCACGCCGGGGTCGGGCGATTCATCTTCGCCTCCACTTGCAGTAACTACGGCAAGATGAAGGAAGCAAACCAATACGTCGATGAGGATTCCGAGTTGAGTCCGGTTTCACTCTACGCTGAGACAAAAGTGGTCGTGGAACAGACCTTGCTAGGGAGCCATCGCCATCGCAATAATGGCTGGTGCCCGACTCCGTTGCGGTTTTCCACGGTGTATGGAGTATCTCCGCGGATGCGCTTCGACCTGACAGTGAACGAATTCACGATGGAAATGCTGACAAAGAAGCACCTCAGGGTTTTTGGGGAGCAATTCTGGCGACCCTACATACATGTGTGGGATGTAGCCCGGGCAATTCAGCTCGTTCTCAACTCGTCGCCGGCAACTGTTGGCGGCTGTGTGTTCAATGTTGGGGCAACTGATCAGAATTTTCAAAAGCAACAGCTTGTCGAACTGATCCGGCCCTATGCGCAAGATGCTTTGGTGGAATTCGTGCACAAGGATGAGGACCCGCGGGACTACCGGGTTTCTTTCGCGAGGATCATGAGTCAATTAGGATTCAAGACGACCCGCACTGTCGCCCAAGGCATCGGCGAGGTCGCGCGGCTGGTAGGGAATGATGTCGTGGGAAACTTCGAAGACGGGAAATATCGCAATTAGCTTCTTCCAAGAGCTGGCCCGAGCCTTGGCCATTTTCCCCAGCACTTGGCAACTTCACTGGACAGGTCTTTCGCTGAATCAGATGATTCCTCGGTGCCACCGAATATAGACGGTAGCGACCAGGCAATGGCTCCCCACCTGATCGGGCGATTCGAGACCAGAACTCCGACGGCTTCCGCTGGCACCTAGCGACCCGCGAGACACGAGTTAGGCACCGATGCCGTCGACCTATGGTGACGCTGATGACAAATGTAAATTGTTTACGAGCACCGAGACCCCTTAGGATTTATTTAGGCGACCTCACATATACGACACTATCCCTTGCCACCGATGCTTTTCCGCTCAACGTCGGTTTCATCGCCGCCTACGCAGAGAAAACTTTCGGCAAGGAGATCGATCTTAAACTTTTCAAATATGTAGAAGATCTGGAACAAGCCATCCATGAGAGGCCACCTGACATCCTGGGTCTGAGCAACTACCCGTGGAATTTCAATTTGGGCTTGGAGTTTTTTAGAATGACCCGCACAGTTTCGCCCCAGACAATCTGTGTGATGGGTGGCCCCAACGTGCCCCATGAAGATGAGGCTCGCAGCCTATTCGTCAAACGCAATCCTCTGATCGACTTCTACGCCTACCTGGAAGGCGAAGAAGCATTCGCCGCGCTGGTGGCACGCGCGTTTGAGACAGATGTTGACCGCGAGAAGATGAAAACCGCTCCGATCGACGGGTTCGTTCACCGCATGAGCGATACAGAGGTCATGAAGGGGACCATGCTTGCCCGGCGGCGAAGCCTTGACGAAATCCCGTCCCCCTACCTCACGGGCCACTTGGACAAGTTTTTCGACGGTAAGCTCTCCCCGATGATGGAAACCAACCGGGGGTGTCCGTTCTCGTGTACTTTTTGCCACGAAGGAAACCAACTCATTTCGAAAGTCAACTACTTCAGTATTGAAAGGGTGAAGGCGGAACTGGACTATATTGCAGCCGCCGTACAAAGAGCTCCAATCCTTGTCTCGAATCTGATGTTCGCCGACCCGAATTTTGCGATGTACGAGCGGGACTACGAAATTGTCGAACATATCGAAAGAATTCAACAAAGACAGAACTGGCCGCGCTCGATTTTCGCCTCCACCGGCAAGAACAAGAAAGAGCGTATTGCCAAAGCGCTTCGAAAACTAAATGGGTCGATGTCGATGTGGATGTCAGTCCAGTCGATGGACCCTGTAGTACTCCAGGAGATCAAGCGCGATAACATCAGCACCTCCCAGATGATGGCTCTGGCCAGCGTGTATCAGGAACTCGGTCTGCCAACCCTTTCCGAACTTATCTTAGGCTTGCCCGGTGATTCTTATGAACGGCACGTTAAAATCTCTTTCGGAGGTTATGGAGGCTGGAATCGACGTCATCGATACCTATACTTGCATGTTGCTGAACGGCACCGACCTCAATACACCCTTCAGCCGGGCGACCTACAAGATCGGTTCGCATTTCCGTATCTTGCCGCGCGACTTCGCAAAACTCGGGAATGGGCGCATCGCAGTTGAAATCGAAGAGGTCATTAGTTCCACAAGCACAATGCCTTTTGAGGATTACCTCGAAGTCAGAAAACTTCATCTGATAGTCGCGGTTGTTTATAACGGTGGTGGATTCAGCCCTTTGCTAAGGTTGCTTCGGCAAAAGAAAGTTCCTATCGTTAGGCTACTGCAAGGACTAGTGAGCTGCATCGCGTCTGCGCCACCGTCCGTCCAAACAGTCTTCTCTTCGTTTGTCCGGTTGACGCGCGAAGAGCTTTGGGGTTCCGAAGAGGAGCTTCGAGCATATGTATGCGCAAACAATAATTACGAGAAACTCCTGAAAGGTGAAATCGGCATCAATCTCATTCAAACTCACTCAGCCATGAGCTTGGCCGTAATGAATGATTGGGTCAAGTACGTATTCCAAACGACCAATATAACGGTCGGTGACGACCTCCGCAAGGACCCTGAGATGTCGGCAATGTTGGCCGATATCCAGGTTTTCTGCAGTGGACGTACGCACAATATTTGGGGAAGTGACCGTAACGAGGATTGTCCCTGTGTCTCCTTGCACTATGATATCGCGACCTGGATGCGGAGCCCGCTATCCATACCTCTCTCAGAGTACATGTTCAGTCGTTTGACCGTGTATCAGTTTGCCTTTTCGGCTTCCAAAAAAGAAGAGATGGCCGCCCTCATTCAACGCTACGGAACCACAACCACCGGAATAGGGCGGATCATGATACAGATGGGCCGCAACCGAATTTGGCGCGAACCAGTTAGCATGATGCGATATGAGGAATTCCAAAAATTAGCATAGGCCGCTTAGAAGGCATTCGCGATCAAGCGGGGTCGGCCATCTTCTGATTCTTCTTCCAATTGGAACTAGCGGTTGGCATCGCCCGGGAAACGACTATCTGCGAGTAATCGCAGTGATCTTGTCTTGATGGGAAATTTCTGCTAGCTGCTTCTTCTGCGTTCTATTGCCTGGCACAACTTGAATGAAATCAATGGAAAAATTAGTTTCCGGAGCACCGCCTAGCGACGGCTTTATCCCGCTCAGCGTTCCTGAAATCCGCGGTAACGAATGGCGGTATGTGAAAGACTGCCTCGATACCAGCTGGGTTTCGTCGGTTGGTTCCTACGTGGACCGGTTCGAGCAGATGGTGGCGCAGCAAGTTGGGGCTGAGCATGCCGTAGCCACCGTGAACGGGACATCGGCGCTGCACGTCGCACTTCTGGTGGCCGGGGTCCAGCCTGGGGACGAGGTGCTCGTCTCCACTCTGACCTTTATCGCGCCTGTCAATGCCATCCGCTATGTGGGCGCGTGGCCCATTTTCATTGATGCCGAACCCGCGTACTGGCAGATGGACTCCGCGCGGGTTGTAGATTTCCTTGAGCGGGGCTGCCGTTGGAACGACGGCGCGCTGCACAACCTGCAGACAGGACGCCGCGTCACCGCCGTGATTCCCGTTCATGTTCTTGGTCATCCCGTCGATTTGGATCCCATCCTTGGGGTCGCAAAAAAATTTGGCCTGAAAGTAATCGAAGACGCTACCGAGGGATTGGGCGCGGCTTACAAGGGGCGCAACTTGGGATGTCTCGGAGACATTGCCTGTTTCAGTTTCAACGGTAACAAGATAATCACTACGGGCGGCGGCGGGATGCTCGTTACGGGAAACGAAGAGTGGGCTCGGAAGGCCAAATATCTGACCACCCAGGCCAAGGACGATCCGATCGAATACGTCCACGGCGAAGTCGGTTACAACTATCGTCTAACCAACCTGCTCGCCGCCGTCGGTTGCGCACAAATGGAGCAGTTAGCCTCCTATGTTGCCACCAAGCGCAAGACAGCAACACGCTACAGCGACAAACTCCGAAACGTGCCGGGCGTCGTACCGATGAGAAATGCCCCGTGGGCTGCAAGTACCTTCTGGATGTATACGATCCTCATCGAGGAGAAGACATTCGGGATGGATTCCCGAACCTTGATGCGCATGCTTGCATCACGAAAAATCCAGTGTCGGCCACTCTGGCAGCCAATTCATCAATCTCCCGCCCATGCCTCGAAAGACATGGCGGCGATGCCGGTAGCCGAGCAGTTGGCCCTGCGGGGCTTGAGCCTGCCTTGTTCAGTGGGCATCACTGAATCTGAGCAGGACAAGGTTATTGACGCTTTGTTGGAATTGGGAAATAGCTATCTTTGAACCGATGGAGCCTCGATAGCGGCCCGACCTCGCAGCTATCAAATGACCTGACGGAGAACTGCGGATTTCGGCGGGCCCCCCGCGGTTAGCGTGGCACATTGCAGTGTTTTTCACATAGATGGGCAGCGAAAAGGTGGAATCCAAATTCCCCCAATCACCCGCATACCCCCAAACCCATGCAGGATGCCAGGAAACAGAAGCAAAACGTATCGATTGAGCTGCCCGTAGAAGGGCGAGGGGCTTGTCACAATGTCTACATCAATGAATGCTATCGCACAAACAAGCGAAACACGACCGGTTTCGCCTCGTCGGCACTTGTTTCAAGTCGCTGCGGTGCTTCTGCTCGTAATCGGCGCCGCATTGCGAGTGTATCATCTCGGTGACCGCAGCCTGTGGTTTGATGAGGCTCTAACGGCGAACACGTCGCGCGGCACATTGATGCAAATGCTAGAGGAGACGCGAGCACGGTGTAGTGCACCGATCGTACATCCCTTCATTTTGTACCTGGTTCAGAAAGCCAGCGGCGGCCCGACAGCAGTTCGGATGCCCTCTGTGTTGGCTAGCCTTCTCGCGGTTCTCGCGATTCTAGCCACGGTTCGCGCCAAGGTGAGTTTTAGTGCGGCGCTATTCTCCGCGACGATTCTTACGGTCTCGGCCTCGCAGGTTCGGTACGCGCAGGAAGTGCGCGAATACTCTCTCGCTGTTCTGTGGGGTGCAATTCTGATTTACTGCCTTCTCCGATGGAAAGTTGCTGGATCTCCCAGCCGTCATCCAGTTTTGTTATATGTGACCCTATTCCTTGCACCCCTCATTCAATATGGGCTGGTTTTTCTCGCATTAGGCATCCTGAGCACAATCGTCTTGCGCCTCTTGTTGACCCCCGATAGGCACTTCAGACCATTTCACGTAGCTGCCGCATCCGCTTTTCTAACCGCAGGAGGACTGTTGTCCTTTGTTCTGACGCTTCGCTACCAGTTTGTGCCGGGGAGGGGCCACTCATATCTGGCGCCGAACTACTTTGATCCCCAAACGACGAACTTGGTGCACTTTATAAGCGCAAACTCTAGAGGGTTACTGAGTTTCTTAATTCCCGGGCAGGTGATCTCAGCGGCTTTTGTGTTTGCTGCAGCGATCTTGTGCATCGCCCAGATTCTCAATCGGAAAGTCGATTCTATCGTAGTGTTGGTATTCACTACCGTTTCGATCACAATCTGCGCCTCGGTTGTAGGCATCTACCCGTACGGCGGAGTTCGCCAGTGTTTGTTCCTTGCTCCGCTGCTAGTCCTGCTCGCGGGAGTAGCTTTTGCGGATCTCTTGCGCCGACTCCGAGACTCTCTACAGCCTGCGGTAACCGTCGCCTTGATAGCCGTCATCTTTCTTTCAGGCTATCGAGGCATGCTCAGCCAGCGACCGTACGCGGAATACGAGGACACCCTGAGTATCTTCGAGAAACTGACTAGATTGAGTACGCCAAATGACCAAGTATGGGTCAATCACGATGCCGTGGAAGCTGTTGACTTTTATTTGCAGGGGAGGGACCATCGCTTCGTTTATGGGAAGTTTCACGGAGATGCCCCTCAGGAATATGTCCCCGAATTACTTGGTTCGATCGACCGACACACCGATCGAATCTGGCTTGTCTTTTCGCACCTCGAACAGCCGAGTGATCATGGCGAAGAACAGTTGATCGTCAATTCTTTGCAGTCGGACTGGGACGTGCAAAGCGTGCTCGAACCGACAAACGCTGCGCTTTTCGTGGCACATCGAAGACCATCTCCACAACCACGCGTGTCTCTCGCTCGCCAGGAAGGGTTTGCCAGATAGGTCTCTCGTTTGGGAGGGGCTGTCCTGAAGATGAGTTCGACCAGAACAACTGAATGGGAGCTGGAAGGGTCGAACTTCACGAAGAGACGGGTAGTACCGCGTTATGAAGAACAATGCAAGCATTCCATTGCCCCCTATTCCTATGTCAATTGCAACCCGACCTAAATCGTGCGCGGAACAAGAAAACAGTATCTACATGTCTCCGAGAGGCACAAATTACAGCCGAGCCGATCTGGTCAGTGGCCTGAGGCTGACCGGTCTCGGCTTAGGAGATGTCGTTTTCTTTCAAGTGTCCCACCATACTTTGGGTACAGCGAAGTGCGGCTCCTCTGAAAGGGAGGTATGGGACCTGCTTTATTCGGCGATACGGAAGGTGATCGGACCTGAGGGCACTATGCTGTTGCCAGCGTTGTCTTTTTCGTTTCAAAGGAATAAGGAATTTGACGCTCAAACCACCCCGAGCATTCAAGGAGGTTGGAGTTCTTCTCTGGAATTCATGGAATACTTCCGTCGATTACCAGGGGTTGTGCGATCGGCCGATCCGATCCATTCGGTTGCTGGCTTAGGACCGCAGGCGGAGAAACTCCTCACGCGCCTGCCAAATACGAGCTTTGGCAAGGACTGCCTGTACGAGCGTCTGGTGAAATCCGAGGGGAAGATATGCGGCATCGGTGTCGGCCTCGCCGAAGCACCATTTCTCCACTATGTTGAAGAGATGGTGGGGGTACCCTTTAGGTACAAAAAGCTATTTACTGGCTGCATCGGGCAGGACGGCCAACAAAGCAAACAGGGGTGGGTTTCTAACGTGCCCATCCAGACCGCAAATGGTCTTCCCGATGGAACTCGCCTGGAAAAGATAGCTCGAGCCGAGGGGCGATGCTGTGTGGCTGATGTCGGGATGGGCGAGGTTGTCTCCATTGGTTGCCGCAGTTTCCAGGAATTGATAAGTCGAGAGATCGCCCGAGACCCGTGGATTACAGCCCGTGGGCCGGCTGGTGACCCGGTCGAACTCGAAAATGCTCGGACTGGCGGTAAAAGGACCAATATTCGACTTTCAGAGAATGCCTCCGCGCAGGAGTTGATTTCGGCACTTTGGAGATTGCCGCGAGATATCGTATCCGATGGTTATGATGCGGCGCTGCATGCATTGTCAACTCAAGTGCCCATGACCGTTCACGGATATCCTACCGGGACCGAATGCTGGACCTGGCTCGTTCCGGAAAAATGGACATGCCAGGAAGCCTGGCTTGAAACGTTGGACGGATGTCGCCTTTTTTCCTACGAAGACAATCCCTTGCACGTCGTTTCGTATTCGTTGCCAATAACCCGTGAGGTCTCGCGGGAAGAACTTTTCGAGCACCTACATGTCCATCCGGCCCTACCAGACGCCATTCCTTTCGTTTTTAAGTACTATGAGCGCGACTGGGGCTTGTGCTGTAGTAGGAAATTGAAGGACTCCTTGCGGGATGATCGTTACCGGGTTGTGATCAGGTCCGAATTCAGCTATGGGACCCTTAAGGTAGGTGAAGTGATCGTTCCGGGAAAGAGCACTGAGACCTTTGTTCTGTGTTCGCATCTCTGTCACCCGGCGATGGTCAACGATGACCTGTCGGGTGTTGTCGTCGGTCTGAAGGTGATGCAGGAACTGTTTAGGCGACCAAATCTACGCTACACTTACCGATTCCTTATCCTGCCGGAGACGATTGGGTCAGCGGCATATCTGAGTCATCAACAGGAGCTCATCCCAAAAATGATCGGTGGCCTCTTCCTTGAGATGCTCGGGTTGGAAAATCCCCACGCCTTGCAACTCTCGTTTGCCGGTAACACCGAAGTGGATCGATGCCTAAGCCGAGTGCTCAAGGAATCCGACCCGCAAGGATGGACCGGACGCTTCCGTACAGTAGTAGGAAATGACGAGCGACAATTCAACGCGCCCGGGGTGCGAGTGCCGATGCTTTCGCTGTCCCGCGTAATGCAAGAAAACCCAGATGGATGGCGCTACTATCCCGAATATCACTCCAGTCAAGATACTCCGGAACTTACTTCCTCGACCCGACTCATCGAGTCACGGGACCTAGTCCTGAAAATGATCGACGCCATCGAGGGTAACCGAGTGCCCGTAAACCGATACCAAGGGGAGATCTTCTGCTCGCGATACGGTTTGAATATCGACGCCTATACCAATCCCGAGGGGAACCGGGCCCTGTTCGATATTATTTTCCTAATTGACGGAACAAGATCCGTAGCCGAGATTTCCCGTATTTGCAAAGTTTCTCTCGACTCAGTCCAGGGGGTGGTCGAAGAATTGCTTCAACGTGGTTTGGTCGAATATGCCGAGATCTGAGTACCTGTTGGGCAGTCACGTTGGAGGCCCCCTTTGAACATGCCCGTTGGATGATCCGCTCGCGGTACCATACCCACCCGACGGAGAAGTTGAGAAGCAAATTCCAGCGTCGCAGCCCGCGATTCTCCGAGGATCGCCGGGTACGATGACCTTCTGCGGTACTGCCGGGATCCATCGCGGGGGAATCATCAAGACCATTTCGCGAATTCTTTTCGACATGGGCATCCGTCAACCCGGCCTCACTTCACCGCGGACACTATGAGATTGATGCGACCGTCCGCAACGCTTTGTGGAACAAACCATAAGGTTCGTCGTGATTTCGAACCAGCATCGCAGCGAACGTCTTTCTGCCCAGCAATTTTCCGCTACTAACGATGTCGTTAATGCGACAATTGTCGGCTATCGCCAGCGGAACTGGAATCCAACAACACATGCACGTCATCGTCGCAACCGGTTTAAATACAGGCGCAGCGGAATACAAGAACATGGGCGATGTGGCCATGTTGCAGGTGGCGGTTAGCCGGATGATGAGTCTGTGGCCCTCTGCGCAAATCGAAGTCGTGACCGAGTCTCCATCCAATCTAGCCAGCTACTGTCCGGGCGCTAAGCCGTTGCCCCGAGCCGGATGCGAGTGTTGGGTGGCGCCCCAGATTCTCTTGGGACGATTTCACCGGTTCTTGCCGAGGTGGGCTTCCGTTGGATTGACCAACTTGAAACGGACCATCGGAGTCCAATGGCCAGCGTTATTGGAGTTGTTGATCGACCTCAGATTGAGCGTTCGTGATGGGAGCGGCAGACGAACGGATTTCAGAGACTTCATGGAAGCCTTTAAGAACGGCGACTTGCTAGTTGTTTGCGGTTCCGGTGGATTTACCGACAGCTGCCGAGAGTGGAACCTTTCGATCCTGGGTACGATGGAGGCAGCCACCCGACGTGGTATACCCGTCATCATGTTTGGGCAAGGGATGGGGCCGCTGAGCGACCCTGTCGTATTGTCTAGGGCGAGAGCTGTCCTTCCAGACGTCACGCTAATCACTTTGCGCGGTAGCAGCGGCGGACTGTCACTCCTCAAATCGGTTGGGGTTCCTTCGGCGAGGGTGCTGACCACCGGCGACGAAGCAATTGAACTTGCCTATGCGGCTCGAGTTGCCGAACTCGGCTGTGCGATCGGGATCAACCTGCGGATTGCATCCTATGCACACGTGAAGACAGACATCATCGAAAAGGTCGGATCAGTCCTACAGGAGTTCGCCCGCCGCCATAAGGCCCCTCTTCTCCCGATCCCCATCGCGTTTCATGAATTTGCCAACGATCACCAAACTATCCGGCAACTTTTAGCCGGATTTGATGACGAATCTGATGGAGGCCTGTCTTTGGACACGCCCCTAAAGTTAATAGAACGAGTTGCACATTGCAGGATCGTCGTGACTGGGGCCTATCATGCTGCTGTGTTTGCGCTTGCTCAAGGGATACCAGTCGTCTGTTTGACGAACTCACCCTATTACCTAGCTAAGTTCCGAGGTTTGGAAGAGCTTTTCGGCATCGGTTGCACAATTGTCATGTTGGGCGAGCCTGATTTTCCGAGCAAGTTAGCCGGCGCGATCGAAAGCACATGGAATTCGGCAGAAGTAGTTCGATCGCCTCTACTCCGCTCGGCTCTCTGTCAAGTCGAAAAAAGTCGCGAATCGTATCAAACGGTTCAAAGCCTGCTACGCGCTGAAACCCACCAAACGCACCTAGTACTGTCGGAATCGGAGTAGCGATTTCGAACATGATTTGTTGAGTAATAGTCTTGTCATCGCTTGCCGAACGAGGGATCACAAAATAATCAAGTCGCGCTTATGACACGAATCCTGGTATTTTCCCCTTATGCACTGTGGAAGGTTCATACGACCTATGAAGAGACAATTGCGAAGGCTTGTCGAGTTCGGGGCGCGACTGTCGAATATCTTCTCTGCGATGGCTTATTGCCTGAATGCGATCAGCATTGGGACTCCAAATCAAATTCTCCGCGCCCCCTTGACCTTTGCCAGCGTTGCCAGAGCGAATCAAAGGCCAGTCTGCATAACCTTGGTTTTCCTTACCGGTGGGTTGGGGACTTTGTAAGTCAGGCTGAAAGAGCAGCCGCATTTGCATGGGCTCAACGCGTGAGTCCTTCTGAATTGCGCATGGCTTCATTCAAAGACGCTCCCATCGGAGAATGGGTGCTTTCTTCT
Organism: uncultured Acidobacteriaceae bacterium; assembly: GCA_963791735.1. Classification (GTDB taxonomy): domain Bacteria; phylum Acidobacteriota; class Terriglobia; order Terriglobales; family Acidobacteriaceae; genus Edaphobacter. The sequence continues at coordinate 163,963 of CAWBTR010000003.1, forward strand.
GTGATTTCATACTTCCGACAGTACCCGCCGGACCTAAACAACTGGCGTGTGGTCACCGTGTATCGTGGCTTTCTTTTCAGTGCAGCGATCGTAGCCACCGGCATTTGGAACTATCTGAACGCCAACGCAATTGATTCGGCACTTTTGTTAACGGACGTCAGTCTATCACCCGTGTTGCCTTAGAAATATTTCACCAGCACGACATACGGGTGCTAACCCACGAGCGAGCTGAATACCAACGCGGACACATCAACGTGAAGGCGAATGCTCATTGCATGAGCCCAGAACCGTTCGATGCGTTCTGGATTAAGTGGGCGCAAGTGACTCTTAAACGAGAATCTCTAGATGCTACATTGAAATGGCTGATTCAGCGTCGTTATGGCGCTAATCTCGCCTGGATTCGATTTAATAATTCGTCCGTTTCAGATTCCTCTCTGAAAAAAAGAATGGGGCTCAGTCGACACAAGCGCCTTTGGGCCCTATTCACCTCGTCCACCGATGAAGTAGCTGGGGATCCACTCATGCAGGGGCCATATGAATCCCAATCTGCTTGGGTTCGCGACGTAATGCAATGGGTGGGTTCACGGAATGATGTGGAGCTTGTTATCAAGGTACATCCCAATCTAGGCGGCAATAATTACATCGGCAAGGCAGTTCATGAACTACAGATATATAAGGATATGAAATCAGCATTACCAGTCAATGTTCGAATCGTGCTGCCGGAAGATTCGGTGAACGCGTATTCTCTGGCTGAGGAGGCTGATGTTGGACTGACCTTTGGGTCGACCATAGGGCTCGAGATGGCCATGATGGGGAAACCCGTTCTTCTCGCATCGAGAGCCCAGTACGGACATGGCTCACGGATTTTGACTGTGCGCTCCAAGGAATCATTACCTGGAATGCTAGAGAGATGCCTCCAAGCGTCCCCCAACCGAGAGATTCAACGGGAAGCGTTTAGACTCGCGTATTACTACATTTTTGCATGCGAACTCCCCTTCCCGGCGGTAACCGTGTTAGGCCTCTATCAAGTCAAGTCGAACTACACCGATCCTGAAGATTTGACCCATGGAAAAGACTATTCCCTGGACCGTATTTGTAATTTCCTCATAGAGGGCAGCCCCCTCTATGATTCTCCGACCGCTGAGGAACAGTCTCGTACCACCGCTGACGAAGATGCATTCTTTAAAGAATTGGAGCAGTCGCCGGATTACCTGAGAAATCTTCGCTATGAGCGTTGGCTGAGGTTGCTGTCGCTAACCCGATCGACAAAGAATCTGCTCCGGCGTTTGCCGTTTGGGATCGGGGATGTGCTCCTAGACTTAGGGAGAAACAGGTGGCACGTTTTATTGAAGTGGGTAGAGACCGGAGAAATCGAATGGCTCCAACGCGGAGATCCCGGGGGCTCAAAGTGACGTGCCGGCCTTTGTGGACAGACATCTAGTTGTCTTCGATCGGATGCTGCATCTAGTAGCAGACCTGTGGCAGACGGTATGGCGGAGTGAGTTCGTCTGGCCGATTCCCTTCCCCATACCCTTTCGTAGCTGAAAGACCGCGAAACAGGACGATTTCCTGTGTGAGCCGTCAGTTGACTCGAAGCCCTCTAAAGATAATGACATGGAATCTCCAACAGAAGTCTTAGCAATAGTAATTGGCGGGGGGATCTCTGGCCTGACTGCGGCACGAACCCTTCAGCAAAATGGCCACGACTTTATCCTTTTGGAACGATGCCCAACGCTTGGGGGACTAACTCGCACCGTCAAGGTCGGCGAGTTTTGTTTCGACTATACGGGACATTTCCTGCATCTCAGCCGGTACCCTACTCCGTCCGATATTCCTTATGCCAGCCTAGATAACCGGGATTGGATTCAAGTTCACCGCAAATCCTGCTGCCTCGTAGGAGGGAAACTAATTACCGCTCCTATCCAATACAATCTTGGCGAACTCCCACCTTCCATTCGCGCAGAGTGTGTGGAGTCCTACGAAAAGAGGCCAAGAAATACCCAACAAGAAAACACAAGTTTTCGAGACTACATCGTAAACGGTTTTGGCGAGAGACTAGCAGATATCTTTCTAATTCCACAGAATGAGAAAACCATGGCGATTTCGCTCGACCGCTTGTCGAGCCGCGCCGTGAGACGATTTTTTCCTATCCCTGACGAAGCTCTGGTTCGAAAAGGCATGTGTGTCGGATCCAGAAATGGCCTCGGCTACAATGCATCGTTTTGGTATCCCAGAACAGGTGGAATCGATCATCTAGTTGAAGGGCTCCGCAAGGGTGTCGAAAATTGCTTGGTCAATCAAAACGTCACTGCTGTCGATCTTAATGCCAGGACACTCTCCACGACTACTGGAGACACTTATCGCTGGAAGGCGCTCTTCTCCAGCCTGCCTCTAAAAACACTGTGTCAGATCACAGCTGATGAAGAATTGATCGCGGCAGCTAGTGAGCTATCTCACAGTTCTACCATCAGCTTCAACATAGGGCTGCGGGGACCACTCCGCCCTGAATTTCAGGATATTCACTGGATCTACGTGCCCGACCGAGACATTCCTTTCTATCGACTGGGTTTCTACTCAAACATCAGTAAAGGGACATGCACGCGAGGCTATAGCGCGATTTATGTAGAAGTCGGAATATCGCCAGAAGATGCAGATCGAGTGGACCTTGTGCAGAACCTGCAACCAGATGTGTTGCGCAGTCTCGAAAAGCTCGGCTGGATTAATAGCAGAGATGTTGTTTGTGTAGTCGCGCACACCTTACGCCATGCATATGTCCATCATACAAATAGTCGAGACCGAGTCGTCCGTTTAATCCTCGATCGCTTGCGAAAACATAATGTCTGGGCAATCGGCCGCTATGGTCTATGGGACTACACAAGCATGGAAGACTCCATGGAATCCGCGAGAAATGCTGTACTGGAGGCCACATTATGCAATACACAATTGTCATTCCTGCCCATAACGAAGCCTCTAATATCGACGCACTAGTAACTAGATTTATCGAAGGTCTCCAGATCGAGCTCGCAGCAATCCTGAAAGAGATCATCGTCGTCGAAAACGGCTCAACAGATGGGACCCTAGAGGCTTGTCGCCGTCTTGAACAACGTTTTCCAAATCTGATTAGGGTGGTTACAATCCCGAGAGGAAGTTACGGTGAGGCGATCAAGCTCGGGATGCTAGAGAGCAGGGGCACACACCTTACTATTCTGGAATGTGACTGCATGGATTGGGCATTCGTTGCGAAATCAGTTGCAATGTTCCAGGTCGGCAAAGCTGAACTGATAATAGGCTCGAAAAGACATCCTGAGTCCAGTGATCGCCGATCTCTAAAACGCCGAGCTTTGACTGCACTGTACAACCTTATATTTGTTCGCCTGTTTATCGGTTATCCCGGAACTGACACACACGGTTTGAAGAGTATTGAGGCAGGTCGCGCAAAAGAACTATGCCGGAAAGCGATCACAACGGACGAGGTGTTCCAAACGGAGATTGTGCTACTCGCCTGGCGACTCGGTTTCACGATCGATGAGATTCCGGTTGATATCTCTGAAGTGAGATCTACTCGTGTGACGGTGCTCCGCCGCGTTCCTAAAGTATTAAATACGGTGTGGGAGCTTAAACGCTCGCTCAAGAGATTTCCTGTGTTAGATCCGACACCAAACCTGGGAACCAATCCCGATGCGGCGAATGATATTTCGCGCAAGAGTCAGGTGCAAGTCGCGGTGAACGAGGGAAACCCCGCCACGGAAACCTACCGCCACGCGTGATCTGAGATCTCCAATGTTAAAAAGGAGCTCGTATCGTTCGCTTGCACGTTTTGCTGAAGGACGAAGCGACTCTGGTCAATCCATGGGGCAGTACGAGAGTACTTATGGCGAGTTGGGATTGGCGCATTTGCCTTCTCCCGTCCCTATTGTTGCCCCCGTGTACGCGCACAACATGTGAGGCGTACTCTCTTCACCATAGTATCCGCGACTACCGCAGGTGCGGAATTAGTTGGCTATATGACGAAGATCACAGTAGTTTTGTGCACGTATAACCGCCACGAGAGCCTTGCAAAGGCGCTGGAAAGCATCGCCGCCTCTCAGCTTCCCGAGTCAATTGAATGGGAGGTGCTCGTAGTGGACAATAACTCGAGCGACCGGACTCAGGAGGTGGCAGATGCCTTCTGCCATCGGTACCCGGGCCGGTTCCGCTACTTGTTTGAACCATGGCAGGGCAAGTCCTATGCCCTCAACGCCGGAATTCGGGAGAGTCGCGGCGCGATCCTGGCTTTCGCAGATGACGATGCAATAGTCGAACCTACTTGGCTGTGGAATCTGACTTCGGTACTGCACAGTGGAGAATGGGCAGGTGCAGGCGGACGGATCATCCCGGTATGGCCGAGCCAACTCCCTCCTTGGTTGTCCACTGAGACCCCCCATGCCATGGGGCCGTTTGTGGCATTCGACATGGGCTCGGAGGCAGGGCCACTCATGTGTCCCCCTTACGGCGCGAATATGGCATTTCGTAGAGAAGAATTCGAAAAGTACGGTAGCTTTCGCACAGATCTGGGCCCCCGACCTGGCAGTGAGGTCCGCCACGAGGATACCGAGTTTGTCAAACGGCTCCTTGCTGGTGGAGAGCGTCTGCGATACGAACCGTCCGCCGTTGTATATCATCCGGCAACGGAGGATCGGTTGAAGAAAGGGTATGTGCTGAGATGGTGGTTCTGGCACGGCCACTCGGAGGTTGCTGAGTCGGGTCACCCATCCCAGCCAGGGCGGCTCCTAGGCGGTGTTCCGCTCTATCTGTTCCGGAGGCTGGCGAGATGGACGCTGCAATGGTCCGTTTCGATCGGTGCATCGCGACGGTTTTCTTGCCGGTGCAACGTGTGGTACGTAGCCGGAACCGTTCTTGGTTGCTACCAGTCGTCGCGACGGACACGCGTGGAGGGAATTTCCGATGCGGATTCGGAGCGAAAGCCACCTCAAGTCAGTACGCTAATCTAGCTTCCATGGGCACTTGATTTTCGGGAACGTCATGGAGCACGCAGGCCGTAAGACAACTCACAAGAAATTCATGGTCGAACTGAATTGCCTCTTGCGTCACTTGGGCGAAGTTACCCGATTTTCCGCATGTCTAACTTCTCACGAGAAGCAGCTTTTATCATGCTTCACGATCGTGCTCACAATGTGCTTCGCAATCGCAAGCGATGCAGTAGCAGCGGGTGAGGGAACATTGCACACGTGCACGATACCTTTCGTGTGAACAAAGTGGAAGTCATCAATCAGCTCGCCATTCCTTCCTAGCGCCTGGGCGCGAACTCCCGATCCACCTGGTACTAGGTCACCAGCAGTGATCTCTGGCAACAGACGTTGTAGAGATCGAACAAAGGCCGCTTTGCTGAATGAGCGGAAGTACTCGTCCAGAGACATACTCCAGTACTTCGCAGCCATGATCCAGAAACCTGGAAAAGAAGCATAATCCCAGACGTCGCCCGCGCTAAATGATGTCTTCGTATAACCTTCACGCTTCAAAGCCAGCACGGCGTTCGGGCCAGCCTCTACCCCGCCACTAATGCGTCTGGTGAAATGCACGCCGAGGAAAGGAAATCGCGGGTCAGGGACCGGGTATAGCAGATTACGAACAAAATGGCGCTTATCTGGAACAAGCTCATAGTACTCCCCACGGAAAGGCACAACCGTCAAATCGAGCCTGGCATTCGCCATGCGGCTAACGCGGTCGCTCTGGAGACCCGCACAGTTGATGACCAACTGCGCCTCGATCGGACCTCGAGTCGTTTCTATGACCGTGTTGTTTTTGGAGGGCCGTAATGCGATCACTTCGTGTGATACTCGAATAGTTCCACCGCGGCGCTCTATGAGTTCGGCGTACTTTCTCGCGACAGTGCCGTAGTCGACAATGCCGGTAGAAGGCACGTGTATGCCACGAATGCCTGAGGCATGTGGCTCGAGCTCGCGGATCTCGTCTCCGGTAAGCATCCGCAGCCCATTCAGACCGTTGGCGATTCCGCGGCTGTAGATCTCATCGAGCCGTACGCTCTCATTCTGTGAAGTAGCGACAATAACTTTACCGCAGATGTCATAGGGGATAGCGTGCTCGTCACAAAAGCGAAAGAGGCCGTTTGCCCCCTCTGTACATAGTCTTGCCTTAAGGGTGCCAGGTTTGTAGTAGATTCCCGAGTGAATTACGCCACTGTTGTGGCTCGTCTGGTGAACAGCAACTTCAGGTTCCTTCTCAATCACTTCGAGAGACACACCAGGAAAACGGCCGAGGACTTCGAGGCCTGTAGCCAAGCCAACAATTCCGCCGCCAATGATCACTACATTGACTCGAGAGGGCATCGTACATCGGTATACTGCAAATGACTCTGCGAGGTACAGTGAAGGCCACGGAGCATTTGCCTCAGCAACCATTCAAGCACGACCCTAAGCATTATGCACTGATGGGTCGACCGATCAATAGATGCATCGTTAACCATGTATGCGCCGCTATTGTCCTTGATGCGTATGACGAAAAGTGACTGTTTGCTTTAGGCCGCGCCCCCTATTAAGTTCCGCCATTCGCTAAACTCACTGCTATCACCCAACAAGCTGCCTCTTCGGAGGCAGCTTTTTCTTTGCCAGACATTGAGACTTAGATTTTGAGCAGTTCCGGACCGAAGCCTCCACGTCACCTCTCCACACCAATAAGAACCCGCCGACCTCGCGCTTCAATATTGGCTCGCTGATAGAGCCATTAACCTTCGTCAGAATCTACGGAATTGTAACCGTGACCTCATTCGAGGCAACGCTTTCTACTCCGCTGGAGTCGACACTCTTTACCTCATAGCTGTAAGTAGTGCCGCTCACAACCGTGCTATCCACATAGACAACCGCCGTGTCAGGCGAAGAATTGATCAGCACCAAGGATCCGCTGCCCGTCGACCGATATATGTTGTATCCCGCCACGGGATCGGGCGAACTGGTCGGAGCATCCCAACTAAGATCGACCTCATGTGCGACTGCTGTGCCCGTGCCACTCAGAGAGACTGCCGAACTTCCGGTGGTCGAGTTACTATTGATCGTGAGTTGCCCAGTCAGGGCTCCGGTCGTGGTTGGGTCGAACTGAAGCTGCAGCGTTAGCGTCTGCATCGGATTCAGTGTTACCGGAAATCCCCCGCCGACGATGGTGAAGCCGGCACCAGTAATTGCAGCAGAGTTCACCGTCACCGGCGTTGTCCCCGCCGATGTCAGGGTTAACGACTGCGTCGTCGCCGTGTTCACCGTCACGCTGCCAAAGTTTACGCTTCCCGCGCTTATCGTTAATTGTGGATTCGCCGCCGTCCCGGTCCCGCTCAGAATCACCGAGGCCGTGCCGCCGGTAGTGGAATTACTACTGATTGCGATCTGACCACTGGCTGTCCCAGTTGCTGCCGGATCGAATTGAACCTGAAACGTCACAGATTGTGTCGGGTTCAGTGTCACCGGAAAACTGCTCGCGACGATTGTGAAGCCAGACCCAGTGATTGCGACAGAATTCACGGTCACTGGAGATGTCCCGCTCGATGTCAGCGTCAACGATTGCGTCGCCGCCGTGTTCACCGTCACACTACCAAAGCTCAAGGTCCCGGTGCTCACCGTCAACTGCGGACTCGGCGCGGCTGTGCCCGTACCGCCTAGAGTCACCTGCGCAGTGGAACCCGTCGACGAGTCGCTGTTAATCGTGATCTGACCGCTCGCAGTTCCAATTACTGTCGGCTGGAACTGCACCTGCACCGTCACCGCCTGGGTCGGGTTCAGCGTCACCGGGAAACTTCCCGTGACAATCGTGAACGCCGCTCCAGTGATCGCAGCCGAGCTTATCGTCACCGGCGCGGTCCCGTTCGACGTCAGAGTCAACGATTGAGTCGCCGCAGTGTTCACTGTCACACTGCCAAAGCTCAAGGTAGCAGCGCTCACCGTCAGCTGAGGACTCGGCGCAGCGGTACTCGTGCCACTCAGAGTCACCTGCGCAGTGGAACCTGTCGACGAGTCGCTATTGATTGTGATCTGACCGCTGGCACTCCCCGTCGCCGTCGGGAGGAATTGCACCTGCAACGTCACCGCCTGGGTCGGATTCAGTGTCACCGGGAAACTTCCCCCGACAATCGTGAAGGCAGGAGCGGTGATGGTCGCGGAGCTTATCGTTACGGGCGACGTACCAGTCGACGTCAACGTCAGCGACTGCGTCGTCGCCGTGTTCACCGTGACGCTCCCGAAGCTCAGACTCGCAGCACTCAGCGCCAATTGAGGACTCGGCGCCGCTATGCTCGTGCCACCCAAAGTCACCTGTGCACTGGAACCCGTGGACGAGTCGCTGTTAATTGTGATCTGACCACTAGCCGTCCCCGTTGCTGTCGGCAGGAACTGCACCTGCAACGTCATCGACTGTGTCGGGTTCAGCGTCACGGGCAAACTACTCCCGATGATCGAGAAGTCTGCTCCCGTGATCGTAGCGGAGTTCACCGTCACCGGCGCGGTCCCCGTTGACGTCAACGTCAGCGACTGTGTCGTCGCCGTGTTCACCGTGACGCTCCCGAAGCTCAAGGTCGCAGCGCTCACCGCCAATTGAGGACTCGGCGCCGCTATACTCGTACCACTCAGAGTCACCAAGGTTGTGTTTCCGCTCGACAAGTTACTGTTGATCGTGATCTGACCACTGGCCGTCCCCGTTGCCGTCGGCAGGAACTGTACCTGTAGCGTCATTGACTGCGTCGGACTCAACGTTGCCGGGAAACTACCACCGGTGATTGTGAACCCGGTGCCAGCGATCGTTGCAGAGTTCACCGTCACCGGCGCGGTCCCAGTTGACGTCAGTGTCAGCGATTGCGTCGTTGCCGTGTTCACGGTCACACTACCGAAACTCAAACTCGCAGCGCTCACCGCCAACTGCGGACTCGGCGCCGCCGTCCCTATACCGTTCAGGGCAACAAACGCCGTGCCGCCCGTGGTTGAGTTACTGCTAATCGTTACTTGGCCGCTAGCTGTCCCAGTTGTCGTCGGATCGAACTGTACCTGCAATGTCACGGATTGCGTCGGGTTCAACGTCACTGGCAAGCTATCCCCTACGATCGCGAAGCCGGTCCCGGTAATCGCGGCAGAGCTCACTATCACCGGTGACGTACCAGTCGACATCAAGGTCAACGACTGCGTCGTCGCCGTGTTCACCGTCACGTTCCCAAAACTCAAACTTGTAGCGCTCACGGCCAATTGAGGGCTCGTTTGAGGATTCGACACCGTTGCCCCCGTACCAGCCAGTGTCACTACTGTCGTGTTTCCACTCGCCGAATTGCTGCTGAGCGTGAGCTGACCGCTAGCTGCCCCAGGAGATGTTGGATTGAATTGAACCTGCAATGTCGCTGTCTGGGTTGGGTTCAGCGTCACCGGCACACTACCCCCGACGATTGTGAAGCCAGGCCCAGTGATTGCGGCGGAATTCACCGTCACTGGAGAAGTCCCCGTCGATGTTAGCGTCAACGACTGCGTCGTCGCCGTGTTCACCGTCACGCTGCCGAAGCTCAGACCTGCAGCGCTCACCGTCAACTGCGGAGCGGTCTGAGATGACCCCTGACCCTGCAACGGGACTTGCGCGACCATCTGCCCCGCCGTACCCATAAGCGTGGCCTGTCCGGAATAATTGGCGGTGGAGACAGGTGTAAAGCCAATCTTGAGAGTGTACGTGCCGCCAGCAGGAACACTCGTAGGCATACCAGCATTGCCAACAAGTGCAAATGACTGGCCTGAAACATTCACTTGGGAGACGGCTATTGACGAAGAACTGGTATTCGTGACGACTACACTACTATCAGCCTCGTGACCAACCGGCACATTTCCAAAATTGACGATGTTAGGTGAGACAAAAAGACCACCCCCTGCTGGATCGATAGCCCCCGATCCGCAACCCGACGTTACTATCGTCAAGCAGCATGCCAGTACAAATGTTAGAGCTTTTCCCAGCCCGCAGAACCGGAGAATCTTTGCTTCGGATCGGGTACGATGTCCCCTCGGCTTGGAAAAAGCGCCTTTATAGGGGTCCGCGAGCGCGGACACGCCCTGGTCAGAAAGCCGCAAGATTGCATAAATACCTGACACCAACATCACCTCGTCAAAACTCCAAACGTGCGTTGATCAGAGGCAGAGAAAAGAAGGAAAAAGAAGCGGCATGTGGTTAAGGGGATCCTGGTGCCTTATCCGGCAGGTCAAGCTGCTCGGCGGCTTACTTCAACTCGAGGTTTGGGCAAAAAATAAGAAACCGGCAAGAATCATAAGGCCAGGGAGAGCGGGGGATGGCCTTACTCCTCAAGTCGAAGGATATTATCCTTCGACGAACTTGCACTATGCCACTAATTGGTCAGGAAGATCCCAAGAGGTTGGATATTGATTGCGGATGCGACTGATAATAAAGAGGTTCTCTCAAATGTAATTCTCTGTTTGGGCCTTAGAACGTTGGCCAGACCTTCGAATACATCATCGCCCTAGAGCCAATGCCTGAGCCTGACGACACAGAATCCATGTTCTCCACGCTGCAGAATTGCGGCCGGAACAGGAGCTCAACTTCGCGCCATTCTCGGACAACTCTTCAAGCAAAATCTTAATCTGCAATTTCAATTCGTCATGTAAACTAAAAATCAATCCAGTTCCCTTTATCGCGGATAGTAACTCTTTACCAATACACCAATCAAGTCTCTGGTGCAACGGCTGCTGATTTATCAGGTGTTCCAAATCCCCTGCCTGTTCTGGTTAATGGAGATAGTCCAGATCGGATAGGAATACTTGATGTACAGACTCTCGGCGGCTATCTTCACCGCTCTCCTCTTTATTGTTCCCGCAGCAGGCCACTCCCAAACCACTTCAGTGTGGTTCACTCTGAACGCCCAAGAGGGACAGACGGTCACAGCCACCGGCTCCATCACTCTTCGCTTTGGCCAGGTAGCGTCCACCTGCGCGTACGCGGAGAGCACAGGTCCGTGCACCGCAGGTGCTGGTGCACCCAGCCCTGAAGCCTGGACTGCTTCCCAAACCTTCAACGCCACGCCCACCGTCAGCATAGTCATAGGCGCAGCGGCATTCGGCAACGTGGACCCTCTCCCCGGGGTGTACAAGACAGTGCAAGTGGAGGAGCAGGCAACGCCCCAGAACATCACGGTAAATGGACAGTCCGTTACCGTCCCAGCGCTACCAACCTCATCTACTCCAGTATGGTTCACTCTGAACGCCCAAGAGGGACAGACGGTTACAGCCACCGGCTCCATCACTCTTCGCTTTGGCCAGGTAGCGTCCACCTGCGCGTACGCGGAGAGCACAGGTCCGTGCACCGCAGGTGCTGGTGCACCCAGCCCTGAAGCCTGGACTGCTCCCCAAACCTTCAACGCCATGCCCACCGTCAGCATAGTCATAGGCGCAGCGGCATTCGGCAACGTGGACCCTCTCCCCGGGGTGTACAAGACAGTGCAGGTGGAGGAGCAGGCAACGCCCCAGAACATCACGGTAAATGGACAGTCCGTTACCGTCCCAGCGCTACCAACCTCATACGCCTGTCAACTGTCGGGAACTCCAGCCGCGATCGCTTTCCCAAATACAACTGTCGGATACACAATTTCTTCGTCTGCCAGCATTACAAGCAACTGCACGACAACGATCACCATCGATTCGGTCCAGTCCCCGGGATCGCCATTCGGCACATCAGGGTTTCAGACGCCGTTTTCGCTTGCCCCTGGCCAGACCCAGACCTATACGGCTGTCTTCACGCCTACTGCGACCGGCACTGCAACTGGGAGCCTCGTCTTTGCCAGCACTGTCTCATCTGTTCAGCCATTGACGGTGGCGCTCACCGGCACCGGCGTTGCTTCCACGCAGGGAACGTTGTCGTCCAGCCCCACCGCATTGAGTTTCGAAAATGTAACCATCAACAGCACGCAATCCCAAACCGCAACGATCACCAATACAGGGGCCGCATCCGTCACAATCTCTACCGCCAGCGTGGCGGGAATAGGGTTCTCGCTTGGCAACCTCACAACTCCCTTTACCCTGGGAGTTAATCAGTCAGTGCAATTGACCGTCGGCTTCACTCCAACAGCCAGTGGTTCCGCTTCAGGCACCTTGACGATCACAAGCAACGCTTCGAACGGAACCTTCGGAGTGCCGCTCACCGGAACAGGCGGAATTCATTATGTGGCTCTCTCCTGGAACGACACGGGAGCGCAAATCGCAGGATATAACGTATACCGATCCACTGTCTCTGGCGGTCCGTACTCCAAGATCAATAGCGCATTGGTTGCCCCAACGAATTATTCAGATAATACCGTCGTCTCCGGGACCACATACTTCTACGCCGTCACGGCAGTGGGAACGGACGAAACGGAAAGTACCTATTCGAATCAAACGACCGTCGCAGTACCTTGAATCCCGGGGTGAGTTGTCCGAGCTGATTTATTTACATTTGCCAATCTGTAGTGCACAAGCTGCACTCTTAGACTGGGAATTTTTTTCCGATTGGCATAGGGGCTGATTCGGAATGGCGCGGCCGCCATAATTGATGTCACCCTTCCGCTACTTAGTGCAGGGTACCTTATAGTTACCGAGATACGGGTTCGTAACCAGTCCATATATAGTTGACCTTATTGGCGAAATCGCCAATTTTTATTCCAGTTAGCACATTCGCGGTTGAAGAGACATAGCTATCTATTGACCTTCAGCAACTTAGGTCGCCTAGCAAAGTTATGCAAAGAAGTGTGAAGTGGGCTTCCTATTTTTTTGTTTGACACTTTGGAAGGTGACGGATAAATTCTGTCCACTTCGAGAGCGATGGAGAGAGGTTTCAACCCTGGCGGTCAAACCAACCAGGTAACCTGTCTCGGCGTTACCTAGAAGAATTGGAATTGTCTTAGCTCGATTTTCTGCATCATTTTTCACTATTTCACTTGCCATATGCCAATTGGCCGCGGCAGGTAGTTCTGCAAGAGGTTCTCCCGGGGCTCCTATGGAAAGACCGTCTTAGTTCCCCACATACATTGGGCAGACGCTTGCCGATAGCGGTGAGTGTCCTGCTACCGTCCGCTTGAGAGACCCGGCCCTCGCATTGTTCACTCAGCTTCCTACCCCGTGTTGAGGTGGTCTTAATGTTAGGTGCTGTGAAAATATTAGCAATTAGTGAAGACACAGACGTCTGCAACTTGATTCACAGTTCGCTTGAGCCTGTCGGGGATAACGCCATCTGCGTTAGTTCCACTCTGGAAGCGCTTCAACTTTTGCAAGGTGGATTGGCGGCGAGCTTTCTGCTGATTCACGCGGCGAAGAATAATTCAAAGGACACTCTCTTTGCTCCGGCGCTTCTTCAAAACTTCTGCAGCGACAAACTGTGCATCCTCTCCGAAGCTGAAGACACGTCATGGAAAGACCATGCAGTGAAGTGGAAGATAAATAAAGTTCTGACCATGCCTCTCCGAACACAAGATATCGAAAAGCTGACTACTCAGCCGAAGTTCGACACAGTTGCGCCCGCAGGCCCTGTCGCCAACCCTTCCGTAAATGTTCCTCACTACCATATGGAAGAGTTGGAGAATAATCGTTTCTTCTTGGCGGCGTCGCCAATAATGATGCAACTTTACAGGGACGTCCGGCTTCTTGCTCCGGTTAGCATTCCCGTACTCATCCTGGGCGAAAGTGGAGTTGGCAAAGAGATTGTGGCAATGCTACTTCACAAGTACTACGCGAACTCGGAGAGAAAACTTCTCAACATCAATTGCGCTGCACTGCCGACTGAACTCTTGGAAAGTGAACTGTTCGGCTACGAAGCCGGAGCGTTTACCGGCGCAATAAAGTCCAAGCCGGGCATGTTTGAACTGGCAGATAAGGGAACCCTTCTTCTGGATGAAATTGGCGAAATGAGCCCGCAGATGCAAGCCAAGCTACTTCACGTCCTGCAGGATGGTTCGTTTTGCCGCTTAGGAGCGCGTTCACCCTCGCGAGTGGATGTCCGCGTCTTGGCAGCGACGAATATCAATATGCAGGATGCAATCGCGGAAAAGCGTTTTCGCGAAGATCTTTACTACCGCCTCAATATTTTGACCATCACTGTCCCTCCGCTTCGCGAACGTCGCGGAGAGATACCTATACTGATGGAGCAAATGCTTCTCAGGGGAGCGCTAGAACTCGGGCAGCCAGTCATTTCTTCCGACCGGATCATTAAAGCAGCCCAAGAATACCACTGGCCTGGAAATCTTCGTGAGTTACGCAACTTCGTCACTCGCACGCTCATTTTGCGGGACGAGGAATCTGCCTACAATGATTTGCGAGCTAAGACGCGAACCAAGATAACACTTTCCACGGAAGATACTCATGCGGAGATAGCAATAAACAGATCGTCCATTGCTGTCGGCATGAAAAACGCGGTAAATGAAGTCAAGAATGAGATAGAGATCCGCATTCTCCAGGACGCATTGTCGGCCTCAGGCTGGAACCGGAGAAAAGCTGCAGCAAACCTGAATATCAGCTATCGCACCATGCTCTACAAGATTCAGCAGTACAGACTGAGCGCATAGACCTGTCCTACACTCCAAGACCAACTGACAGCAATTTGGGTCACTGGCGGAGCGGCGGCCTCACGCAGCTGAGCTTCGACTAAGACAGGGAATGACTCAAGGCATCTTGGCAGATCATGCCGAAATCACACGAGAACACTTATCGGAGTTGGAGAATGGCAACAAGGAGATCGGAGTGAGAACTCTCGAACGAATCACGACCGCTCTTGGCGTTTCTTTGAAAGTTTTCTTCGACGATGAATCGGTTTAGCCGCGGCCGGAAAGAGCAACCCTATGGTGTGATCAATCCTCGGAGAACCTCGGCAAATCATCGCTCAATTGTGGCACGTGTCCAGTCTCGGTAGAATACCGGGGTACAGAGGGTGACGTATCGTGCGTAATCGTGCGAAGTTGGATGATCGGTGAGTGCATTGCTCCGATATGGAGTGACCGTGTCAACTCTGCGAAGTCTGTGGGTGTCTTTGTAGTTGCTCTTGCTCTTTCTCGAGGACAGAGCGAGCAGCAGCCGGGGCAGGTTGAGCGACGATTGATCAGTCTGATATTCGCGGGTCGAAACCGCATAATCATGATCCGTCGGGAGCTACCTCTGACTGTTATCGCGAATCCGGCTGAGCCTGTCGCATAGGGCAAACGAGGGTTCTCCTTCGTGCTTGCTTTGGCTGCTGCCGGCTCTGTGCTCGAAATTGGCCGTGATATTCATTGGAAGGTTGTTGCTTTTGTCTTTCCTGTCGTCATGCCGCGACACGTTGCCTAGCGACCATTTCAGCTTTTGTTCCAATGGCCCAGATCCTAAGAAGGAAAAGAAAAAACAATTCGATCAACGTAGCATTCACTTTGTCGCTCGTTGTATCAGTGTCTAGAAAAATCAATAGCCGAAGACCGAGCGTTTCGATTTTTCCTGAGCGAGCTCTCAATTGATCGATTGTTTCTTGCGCGGCAGACAACTGAGCAACAGCATTGTGAGCATCTTTTGCCGCCTTGGCAAATTGTTCTTGGGTGTCGGCAAGAGCCTTCTTAGCCTGTCCCAGTTCGACGATGCTGTTAGTGGCATCCTTCGAGGCCTGGGAAACGCGCTTATTCAGAGCTTCTTCCTTTTGTTTTTGAGAATTTCCACTTAGAAAATCTTTGCGAACGCTTAGTTTGTACTGTATGTACGTAAGAGAAAAAAGTGTTATTGCTCCAAATAAAATGAGCGCGAGTTACGTCCAACTAACCGCTCTACTTACATCTTCGAGTGAATTCCAGAACTTGCTCAACATGCAATCCCCACACACAAATGCGCCTCGTCAGCAGATTGACGAAAACCCACAGACGACGACGAAGCACATTTGTCTTTATTTGCCTCTTAGCTGCAGCCGCTGGTGCTTCCGCAGCTCATGCATCGGTAGCAGGAGCCGCTGCGGGTCATGATGGCTCCGCAGGTGGCGCAGGAGGGTGAGTCGCCCATGTCGTACATGGACTTCATGGCGTCGGAGGGGTGGATGAGGCCGCGGTCTTCGAAGGACGAGACGGCGGTGTCGAGGCCGCTGCGGGCGCTTAGATCGGGGGCGATTCCCTGCTGGGGTGGGGTGGTGGTGTAGGTGTGCTCGTCTTCCTGACTAAAAGCAGGTACTCCCGCTTCGCGGAATGACAACTCCTGAGTCCCTGAGGATGCGGAGAGTGACGGGACGACCGTATTGCCGGGGCTGGTGACGGTGCCTTCGACGGGGATTGCGGCCTGGGGGCCGAGGCCGGCGAAGAGGTCGAGCTGGTGGCCGGAGAGGAAGCGGATCTGGATCCAGCGGAAGATGTAGTCCATGATCGACTTGGCGTAGCCGATCTGCTCGTTGCCGGTCCAGCCGGAGGGCTCGAAGCGGGTGTGGGCGAACTTCTCGCAGAGGACGCGGAGTGGCACGCCGTGTTGGAGGGCGAGCGAGACGGCGGTCGCGAAGGAGTCCATGAGGCCGGAGACGGTGGAGCCTTCCTTGGCCATGCGGATGAAGATCTCTCCCGGTTGTCCATTGGGATAAAGCCCGACGGTGATGTAGCCCTCGTGTCCGGCGAGGCCGAACTTGTGGGTGACGCTGGCGCGCTCGGCCGGGAGACGGTGACGGACGGCGCGAGGTGGAGACTGCGCGTCGATGGAGTCAGAGTTCTTCATCGCGGCTTCGGAGATGAGGCGAAGCTGCGTTTCGAGAGCGGCGATCTTCTGTTGAGCCTCAAGCTGGGCTTGCGCGGCTGCGGCCTTGGCGGCGATGACAGCTTCTTCGATCTCGATGGAGCCGGCAGCTACGGGAGCGATGGCGTTGGTGCTGCGAGTTCCGGCTACGTTAGTCGATCTTGTTCCTTTTTTATCATCGTCCGTCTGCGCGGTAACGTTGAGGGGCTGGGTGCCCTTGGAGTTGTCGCGGTAGATGGCCACGGCCTTGAGACCCTGACGCCAGCTCTCCATGTAGGCTTCGGCGATGTCGTCGACGGAGCAGTCCTGCGGGAGGTTGACGGTCTTCGAAATCGCCCCCGAAAGAAACGGCTGTGTCGCACCCATCATCTTGATGTGGCCAAGGTAGTGGATGCTGCGGGTTCCCTTCGAGGGTTTAAAGCTGCAATCAAATACCGCCAGATGCTCGGGCTTGATGGCCGGAGCGCCTTCAATGGTGCCAGTGGCGTCGATGTAGCTGACGATGGCGTTGACCTCGTCGCTTGAGTAACCGAGCTTGATGAGAGCCGAGGGTACGGTGTTGTTGACGATCTTGATCATGCCGCCGCCGACGAGCTTCTTGTATTTCACGAGGGCAAGATCAGGCTCGATGCCGGTGGTGTCGCAATCCATCATGAAGCCGATGGTGCCCGTGGGGGCGAGCACGGTGACCTGGGAGTTGCGGTAGCCGTGCTTTTCTCCGAAGGCGAGGGCGCCGTCCCAGGCGTTGCGGGAGGCGTCGATGAGCTGATCGAGTTGCGGGACGACGAAGGGCTCAGAGGAGTTCTTCGACTTGCCGATGTTGTTGACTTCGGCGCGATGCATGCGGATAACGTCGAGGAAGGGTTCGCGGTTGACGTAGAAGCCGGGGCAGGCTCCGCCGGCGATGTGCGCCTGCTGGGTCAGAGGAGTCGCTGCTCCGAGCGCTGGGCAGGATTCGGCGATGCGGGACGACTGCCAGTAGGCATCACCACAAAGGATTGAGGTGAGTGTAGCCGCGAAGTCGCGTCCGGCGTCGGAGTCATACGGCAGACCGAACGCCATGAGGAGCGCGCCAAGGTTCGCATAGCCGAGGCCGAGTGGGCGATAGTCGTGCGAGTTCTTCGCGATCATCTCGGTGGGATAGCCGGCGGCATCGACGATGATCTCCATCGCAGTGGTGACTATGCCGATGGCGTGACGGTAGGCGGGGATGTCGAACTGACCGCCGGGAGTGAGGAACTTCAGGAGATTGAACGAAGCAAGGTTGCAGGCGGAGTCATCGAGGAACATGTACTCCGAGCAGGGATTGGACGCGTTGATGCGTGCCGTGTTTTTACTGGTGTGCCAACGATTGATCGTGGTGTCGTACTGCATGCCGGGGTCGCCGCACTGCCAGGTGGCTTCGGCGATCGAGTGCATGAGGTCGCGAGCGCGGTACTCCTTGACCGGCTTCTTGTCTTTGACGGTGCGGGTGACGAAGGTGCCGTCGGTCTCGACTGCGCGCATGAACTCGTCGGTAACGCGGACGGAGTTGTTGGCGTTCTGGAAGAAGATGGAGCTGTAGGCCTCGGAGTCGGGACCGCTGCCGTCATAGCCGGCTTGCATCAGGTGCCAGGCCTTCTGCTCTTCCTTGACCTTGCACTGGATGAAGTCGTCGATGTCGGGATGGTCGACGTTGAGGATGACCATTTTTGCAGCGCGACGGGTCTTGCCACCGGACTTGATGACGCCGGCGAAGGCGTCGAAGCCACGCATGAAGGAGAGCGGGCCGGAGGCGGTGCCGCCGCCCGACAGGGTCTCCATGGAGCCGCGGATGCTGCTCAGGTTCGAGCCTGCGCCGGAGCCCCACTTGAAGAGCATCCCCTCAGTCTTGGCGAGGGTGAGGATGGAGTCGAGCGAGTCATTGACGGAGTTGATGAAGCAGGCCGAGCACTGGGGCTTGGTGTAGCCGGTGACGGAGAACTCAACCGCGCAGGAGTGCGGGTTCCAGTGCCAGTTCTGTGCGTCGGAGTTTGGCTCGAGACGGTCGCAGCCGACGTTGAACCAGACGGGCGAGTTGAACGCGACCTTCTGGTTGAGGAGAAGGTGCGCGAGTTCGGCGTAGAAGGCATCGGCATCTTCGGACGAGGCGAAATAGCCGCCCTTGATGCCCCAGTCGCGGATCGATTCGGCGACGCGGGTGATGAGGGCACGAACGCCGGACTCACGCTCGTTGGTGCCGTTGAGGCCGTGGAGGTACTTGGAGGCCACGATGTTGGTGGCGGTCATGGACCAGTCGGCGGGGACCTCGACGTTCTTCTGCTCGAAGATGATCTTGCCCTTGAAGTCCTGGATGACGGCGTCGCGGAGCTCCCAGACGATCTCGTCGTAGGGGGAGATGCCGGGTTTGGTGAAGTGGCGATCAAACGTCAGGCCCGGGGCGCGCGAGGTGAAGGGCGGGGCGGTCTGCAAGTCGGTGGCGTGGTTCTGGCCCTGGGTCTGGTTGGGTATGGTCGCCATGGTGAAACTCCTTCTAATTTGATGAAAATCTATAACTTTTGGCTCACGGCGTTCGGTGAGTCTGGGCCCAATTTTTGAGACGACTTCTCCGCTTACAAGTGCTGGGTAATTGAAACCGGGCGGGGAGGGCGTCGGCGGCAGAAGAACGATAAAAGTAAGGCGAACCGTAGGTCTCTGGGGTGTTGCAGTCGTGAAAGTAACGCCCTCTGTGGGGTCTGTCAAGTATAAAGCACAACCTATTGTGTTGGCTGTGCGAATACCCATATTAATGGGAGGTAAATCGCCCGGAATAGCGAAAAATAAGGGTTTTTGCTGTGGATTTCCGCCGGAGGGCGCGAAATTGGTGGGGTTTACTGGTCAGTAATAGGGCATCGTTTGAGGGTAGGCGCGGAGGGCGGGAAGGGCAAGGTGCAGGAGTGGTGCAGATGGTGTGGATGGGGGTTGAAATGTGGGAAAGAGGGGACAAAGGGACTGGGTTATTTTCTATTGGCCACCGCCCACCAGTACGGCGTGAAAACTAGTGTAGTGCTGCGTAGTCTCTCTTTGCTTCGATGAGGACCGGGAGGTTCTGGTCGGCGTCTTTCCACAGCGTCAAAAAATCCTGATATGCGGCCTTGGCTTTCATCGTGTCGCCCTGCATCGCGTAGGCGCGCGCCAGGCCGAGGCGGGCCAGCGCTCCCCATTCTGCGTTCGCACACCAGGGTGCGATGATCAATAAACTTCTGAAATTCGGCTGCCGCATGGCTGCCATCGTGGAGCATGAGATAGGCTTCTCCACGCAAATGGACCACGATCAGCCGGGAATCTCCCAGTTCTATAGCGTTCGTCACCTGCAGTTGTTCAACCGCCCGGCCAGGGTCTTTGCGCTGCAAAGCAATGGCCGCCCGGATCGCGGGCAGCCAATATCTCTGGACCAATGTGTCCAGCGGGAAGTCCTTGTCGAGCCCGGCTGCCAGCTTCTCCGCTGCTGCCGTATCGCCTGTCTGAGCCATGGCGAGCGCCGCCATCTCCCGCACATCGCGGTTTGCAGCAAGCTTCAATGCTGCATTGGCGTCGGCACGGGCAAGCTTCGGGTTGCCCGATACTCCCTCGAGGAGCGCTCCCTCTGCCTGATAGGCCGCGGCAGCTTCTCTGACAGAGTTGTGCAGGGCTGAATCCATCGCCCGTCGTTTCAGTTCGCGTGCGTCCTTCAACCTCCCGTACCAAGCCTCCGTGTCTGCCTGCGCGGCCAGAATGATGTCTTCCTTGCCTGGCTTTCCCATGGCGGCTGAAGCGACCTGCGCCATCCTTACTGGATCCCCTTTCAGAAAAGCTAACCTATAACGGGACCTGGGCAGCCAGTCAGACTCCAACTTGCGTTCTTCCGCCTGGTTGAACACTGCCTCCGCCTCCTCCAGCCGGTTAAGGTTGACGTAGTCGACGCCGAGGTTGAAATAGTTGAGCGCATGGTTTGGTTCCAGGCGCATCGCCTCGCGGGCCTCCTCCAATGCCTTTTCCGGGTTCCCAAGCCGTTCTGTAAATAACTCCGAGGGTGGTGTAAGGCGAGTAGTATCCCGGGTAGGTCTGCTGCCACTGCTCGAACACCGGCACTGCCTTCTCCAACTCTCCCGTACCGTTCCAATAGTAGTGTGACTCGATATAGAACCGCTCCCGCTCGCTCACCTTCGCACGCAGGTCGTAAGCCTTGCGGATATTTTCGGCTGCCAGCTCCGGTTCCCGGTGGTTGGCGTACGTGGTCGACAGATAGGCATAGGCCATAGCGAAGTTCGGGTCGAGTTCGATCGCCCTCCGGAAGAAGGGCCGAGCGGCGGTGTCCCCTCCGGTTGCGAACTTCTTCCGCGCCAGGCTGTACGCTTTCAATGCTTCGAGTGACGGCGTAGTAGCGTCGACGAGCGGAGTGTCGTACTTTTCGACTGTGGCCAGCGATTCGCCGACTCGGGTTCTGAATCTGCTGGCAATCTGACTCAGGGCATTCAGTACATCTTCTTTTCTCGTTGCTTGCGCCTGTTCCGCGTCGAGTACCTGTCCGTTGCGGCAGTCCACCGCGCGCAACCCCAACACGTACTGACTGCCGAGTGATGTGATCGAGCCATTCAGGACGGCCGCGCTTGCTGTCCTTTCGCAGATCTCCCGGGCGACCGCTGGAGTAAGTCGCACATCGGCCGGCTGACCCATCATTCGCAGCACCTGCCGGATACGCTCCTCTGCGACAAGGTTAAGGAAAGGCGACTGTTCGAGTTGGACGGCCAGCCCCTGACGGAGCGTCTCGTCGAACATGGCATCGCCGGTGGTGTTGGTGAAGTCCGCGAGGACCAGCACATCTTTGTCCGTGAGCGGTTTGGCTTGATTGCGATGTTGCCAGAGGAAGACGCCGGCAGCGGTGAGGAGGAGCACGACGGCAGCGAGCCCATACTTGACCAGAGGATTGTTCGTTTGGCGGGGTGCGACCGGACTTGCGTCGGTTTGCAAGCGTGCCCGATTGCCGTTCGGTTCCGCGACTTCGGGAGCGGCATCCATCCTCCGGACCTCCGGAACGAGGAACCGATATCCGCGCTTCGGGATCGTCTCAATGTATCGGGGATTGTCGGCGTTATCGTCCAACGCCTCCCTAAGCTTGCGAACCGCGACGCGGAGGCTGCCGTCGAAGTCGACAAAGGTATCGCCAGGCCAGAGGCGGCTTCGAAGTTCCTCGCGGCTGACGACTTCTCCGGGAGTTTCCAGGAGCACGAGGAGGAGCCGATAGGGTTGCTCCTGCAACCTTATGGGTCTCCCGTTCTTCAGCGAGTTCGCCTGAGGCGGCGTTTACCTCAAACGGGCCGAATCGATAGACGGTTCCGGGATGTGTCTGCACACCTGGGCACCCCAAGCCGAAGAGGACCGATGAGGAGTCGAGTCTATCACCGCGCTACCGCGGTTCACAGGGAATCTCCTACTCGCCTGAGGGGCATGAAGTTAGCAGTTAACAAAGACTTCATGGAGAGTTCCTTTGACCTTGATGGCCATGTGAGTTTTGATGGCCCTGCTGAAACCGGTCGATCGGCCTTGGTTCACCGGTTATCTCACACGAGGTACCTACAAAATGCGAAAAAGGAGGCACAAATGAAATACATAGCAACTATGGCGCTGATGCTCAATCTCGGTGTCGCAAGCGTTTACGCACAACACCAACCTGTAAAGATGGCTGTTTTCGGGAACTGGCGCGCTCAGCACGGTCAATCTACAGCAGCCCAACACAACTAACAGCGAAGACAATTACGCCGGGAACGGTACGCTAGGCTCATTCACCTATCGCGATGTCAGGGCTATCACAACTTCTCCGCAACCGTCCAGCACCTGCTCGGGCCCAAATAAGATTTATTTTTCAGCTTACTGTCGGCGCGGCCGTATTTCGCTTCCAGGATGGGAGTCTATTGAAGGTCAATCTCACGCAGGAAAGCGATTGCATAGATCTCGCGGCTAACGAGGCACACTGTACTATGAACTTTCAAATCACTGGTGGAACCGGCCGTTTCAAGGATGCGTCCGGCGTCCTTACGTTGACCGAGACGGTGGTCCCGGTGTTGGCCGACGCCAATGACAACCCTGTCTTCTTCGCCGCTACGGGGGAGATTACGGGAACAGTCTCCGGAGTGGCCAAAGAGGCGGACCACCAAGACGAACGGCAATAGGAAGACATATCTCTTTGCCCTCGGGGCGCGCTTTGGGCGTAACGTCCATGGCGAACGCCGAGGGTAAAGGATGCTCTACCATAGCCTGAAGGGCCACTTCCGCAGACATAGACACCGGTAGCTTAAACCGGATTCCCAAAATGGGAATCCCTCAAAAATAAATCTGGAAAAAGTGGCAGATTTTTCGAGCCGGAAAAGTCGCCGTCCACTTACCAGCTTCCACCAGCAATCCACCACAAATTCACCATCAAAAAACCACGTTCTGCGCCCCGTTTTTGTCAAAACCCCCAGCAAAAACGGGTAAACCAGCTCTGAAAAAAATCCCTGCACTTTGTTGGCTCGAAGTTGATTATGGAAGGTTGGTTGTTAGCCACTCGGCGGCGGGATAGGAGAGGATGCTGGCTTCGCCCAGGCGGCGATAGCTCTCGAATTGTGACTCGGTAAACCATTGGTTCGCGGTGGTGTCGTTGGGGAAGGCGTGGTGTTCTTTGTGATAGTTGATGAGGTCAGCGGGAAGGCCGTTGGTGAAGGCGGTCTTGATGTAGAGGATTCGGCCGGTGGCTCCGCTGGGGTAGTGGATCGTTCCCATGACGCTGTGGCAGGGGCTGACTGGCGGCGTGCCGCTGAGTTCAAGCTTCGAGAGGTCGAGGTCGATCTCGGCGCCGCAGTCGATACGGCATTTGCGGATGGCCATGCCGATGCCTTCGAAGTGGAGATCGCCGTCCTGCTCGGCGTCGCAGATGACGATGGTCATGCAGTGACGACGGACGAGCTCGTAGAGACCCATGTTCTCGAAGTGGCCGCCGTCGGTGAGGTAGACGAAGGCGGCTTCGTCGTTGACCATGCCGAAGAGTTCGGCGAGGAGATAGAAGAGGCCGAAGGCAGGCGAGGATGGATTGCCGTTAAGGCGAGGCAGAAGAAAGCTCTGACGACGCGGGTTGCGGATCCAGAGGCCGAGACGGACGTTGAATATTGTCAGCAGAAAGGCCATGGTGGGGCTGGAGTGATAGCCCCAATTGGGACTGATCGCGGCTCCCGATGCCGCGACTGCGGTGGCCATGCGCGGACCACCGTCGTAGTAAGCGTAGTTGAGTGTGGGAGTGTAGCCGTTGAACTGCACGCGGTTGTTGTCTGCATCGGTCCAGCCGACGTCGTAACCGCAGTAGAGCGGAGTGAATGCGAAGGATGTTCCTTTGCGCTCCTGGTACGCGAGGTCTTCCCCGAACGAGAGGTTGAGAGTAGTGCAGAAGATGGGGAACGGCCCCTGGTAGGTGGGGATCTTTGGTGTTGGCGCACCGTCGTAGGGAAGGAGATCGGAAGGGGCCTTGTTGAACGCGGCGGGTAGCAGGTCGATGAGGCGGAGACGCTTGTCAGTTGCGGCGAAGCCTGTGAAGCGGTTGGGACGCCGGTCGGGATCGCTGGCGCCGGCGTAGCAGCGGGCGAGGCGATCGCGATAGAAGGCGTGCAGGGAGAACTCGTTGATATCGATTCGCCAACCGAAGAGCGCAGCCGTGGCGGCGAGAATCAGCAGCAGCAAAAAAAACTCCGGGTGGGGGATCGATTGCGTCCCGAGAAAGGTCGCAAGCGCGGACAGGGCCTTCTCGACAACATAGGACAAGATAAGAACCAGGCCGACGATGAAGACTGGTGGACCGATGAGCGCAAGGATGTTGAGCGCGCGGGAGAGGGACGAGTTGTTCTCGCCTGATGCTCCGCTGGTGAGAGAGCTCTTTCCTGCCAGAACGCTGATGAGCGTAGTTCCGGCCCAACCGAGTACGAGCGGCTTGCCGATATATGAGACGTTGAAGAGATCGTGAGCGATACGCGGACCGAGCAGCGACCCGCCTACGACGGCAAACCACGCGAAGCCGAAGAGGAAGCTCCACGCGCGAAGACGGGCGAACCACTCTCGCACGGACCCGTCGACGAGGTTTCCGACGAGGCCACCGCCGATCTCGACCGAGACGAAGATGATCGCCAGCGCGATTGGGGGCAGAACGGCGATGTTGAAGCGTGTGACCTCTCCGACGGGCAGGAAGAAGGACGAGGCGAAGATAAACATGCGCGAAAGCCCTACCAGGACATATGCCGCTCCCATCGCACCGGGAACGGCCAGGAGAAGAATGAGGGATCTCCAGTCGCCAGGCAGCGAGCGAGCAGCGGCGAGGATGAGCAATCCCACCCCCGCGAGCAGCGCGACGAAGACCCAGGAGGTTGAGGGCTCTTCGTTGAACCGCTCCATCGGCGACCACCAGTGAAACGAGTACGCCGACCACCATTGACGCAGATCATCGACGCCGCTTGTGCGCAAGATCCACTTGTTTGCGGGGATAATGTCCGGTGAGCGAGTGCAGTCTTTACCGGCTGTCGAGGGTATCAGCGCAGAGGGGTGTGCGAGCGCGTGGAGCTTGCGTATGTAGGCCATCGAGCTGCCTGCAGCCGGGCTATGGGATGGCGCGATATTGAGGAATTGCGCGGGACACGGATTCGGATGGCCGGCCGCGGTCAGGGCGTCGCCGTGCCAGAATGCGGAGCGAAACATATAGGGCGACAGCACAAAGGAAGCGATCACGAGAGGAAGAAGCACCAGGCCCAATACCGCTCCCTGCTCGAGTCCGCGAGGAACTTTCTTGGTCTGCTGATCCGGCAAGGGGTGCATCTGCCACCAGATGTAGGACGCCGATATCGCGAAGCAGGTGAAAATGAAGACCGCAGCCTCCCAGCCATGGAGAATCAGCTCGGTCGCGGTTCTCCCCGCGTGGTCGAGCCTGAAGTGAGGCAACACGAGGACGAAGAGGATCGTTGCGATTAGAACGATCTGGTTGAGGAAGGTGTTGCGCGCCCAGATAGCGAAGGCGACCCAGGTATCGGCGGTGAAGAGGCCGACCTGCGGGGTCAGATAGTTGGAATAGCGACGCAGCCAGCGCAGCGGCTCGGGCCAGAGGG
This sequence comes from uncultured Acidobacteriaceae bacterium, assembly GCA_963791735.1. Lineage (GTDB taxonomy): Bacteria > Acidobacteriota > Terriglobia > Terriglobales > Acidobacteriaceae > Edaphobacter. The sequence continues at coordinate 189,797 of CAWBTR010000003.1, forward strand.
TGCGTTCGGCATGTTTGCTGGGCAAAGGTTGAAGCAGACGCTGCACTTTGTCGAGTCTGTCTTGCGAGATCCAGGATGCGAGGAACTGATGAATGTATCCGCCGCCAGAGACAGTGGAGAGATAGTCGAAGGAGCCGAGCTTTTCGAGCGAGGCGAGGCCCTGCAGAACGCCGAGATTGAACGTGGCACTGCGGATTCCACCGCCGGAGAAGCAGATGCCTTTGAGGTTGAGGCTCTCAGCCAGGAAGTAAACGTCTTCGGAGGGATGATCGGTCTGCCATTGTCCTCGAGCTGTGAGTTCCTGTTCGAGAAGCCACTTCGATGGCGGGTACTCGACTAAAGTGGCCATGCGGGCTTGCACTCGCGGCTGACTGTGAAGCCGGGCGGCTATCTCCTGTGCGTCCGATTCGTCAACGCGCTTTGGCTTATCGGAGTGGCGGAAGGACTTGCTCCACGAGTCTTCAAGCGCGGCGCTCAGCACCTGGGTCTGTTCTACGACAACCTCGGCGCGAAATTCTGCGAGTCTGTGTTTTCGCGGAAACGCCTTCATCTCCTGTGCGAGACGGAGGCAGTATTCCCAGGGAGGCTTCTCGCGCAACTTCTGGTCTAATGCTGGATCGGGGAGGCTCGCCATCGAGGTTCCTCTCGAAGGATGAGTAGGAAACTGGGCGAGTCTTCGTAGCGACCCGCGCAGAGTCCTTAGAGGCCGGTTTGATTAATGAACGATACCAGAAGATGAAATCGTGGGTCCGTGCTTAGTGGTCAGCGTGATTTGTTGGTCAACATTGATAGGGTTGATAGGTTGGCGTTGCCGGGGAGTGGGTCGGTGAAAGTTAGTCGCGGACCGAGGGTGCGGACCAGGTCGGGGATGTCGTAGTGGAGGAGGACGCCGGGAAGGATGTCTTCGGGGGCGTCGATGGGCATGGAAGCTTCGAGCAGGCTCTTGTAGCTTTCGAGAGTGTGATCGATGGTGATGTGTTTGAGGCGGGAGTCGAGGACTGCAGCGTGGAGGAGAACGAGGCCGAGGTGGCCGCTGGCCTCGGCGGTGATCTGGTTGGGATCTTCTGTGCTGCCACCGGATGTGAAGTTGATGGCGCTGATGACGTCGTCGACGCGGAGGCCGAGGAGGGTCTTGCCGACAAGTTCAGCGCGAAGTTCAGTGAGGTAGAAGGTGCCGAGGAGGGGGGCTTTGGTCTCTTCGGTGCCGGGTGGGCTGGGGCGCGGAACGATGACGAGGACTGCGGTGCCGGCATCGGCGAGGGCGCGGAATTTTTTGATCTCTTCGACGCGTGATGGTTCGAGGGCAGGGTCGAGGCTGTCTTTGAGGACGAGGAGTACGGGATGTTTCCCGTCGGCAGGGCGGTAGAACTCGGTTTGAATGTTGATGCCGGGCGCCGTGGCGAGGGTGAAACGATGCCGGACGTGGACGTCGCCCTCGGGTGGGGATACGAGAGGCGGGGATTGCGTGTTGACGGGAGCGGGATCACCGGGCTTTACAGTGGCAAGAGTGATTTCACGGATGGTCTGCTGGAGTTGGGGTGGTGTTAGTGGTTTGGGTTTTGGCAGCGTGGCGTAGCGTTTGAGGGTGAGGGTGTGGACTGTTTCGCTGCCCGGGTAACTGGTGGAGACCTGGCCTGTGGAAGTGACTTGAAATGCGGATGCGGTGATGCCTGCGGGTAGGGCGAATGGGTTAGAGCCGGGCGCGCGGGGTGGAGGCAGGATTGGTAAGGCTTCGGTGTTGGCGAGATGGGTTAGGAAGAAGGAGACGATTTGTGAGGTGATGGGGCCGAGGTTGCCATGGCGGCCGATGCCGGTGATGAATTGGAGGTTGGAGGTGGCGGGGATGGTATTCGAGGTGTCGGGACTGAGGGTGGGGCCGGTGGGGATGCCTGGAGTTGGATTGCCGGTCGGCGTGCCGGCTGAGGCGGGATCGAAGAGGGCGTAAAAGCGACGGGATTCGATGGCGGTGGCGAGGGCTCCGGCGTAGGGGAACATGTCCTGCGCGGTGGCGATGATGGCGTAGGGGCGCGGGGCGGCGAGTTCGACCCAGTCAGGGAAGTCTAGACCGCTGGCTATGAACTTGGGAGTGGATTGCTCGGAGTCTTGCGGGCCAATGGATGGGAGGAGGGTGTCGAAGCTGGTGAGGTAGCAGGCGACGGCGATGGCGTGGACGCGGGGGTCAAGGGCGCCGAGAAGGGCGGTCATTGTCCCGCCGCCGGAACAGCCGAAGGCTCCGATGTGGTTAGGGTCGATTTCGGGGCGAGAGATAAGGTAGTCGACGGCGCGGATGCCGTCCCAGGCGAAGGTGCGGGCGAGGGCGTCGCCGATGAGGGTGGGTTGAAGGCCGGCTTCGCCGTGTTCGCCAGTGGCGGCTTTGAGCAGGGTTTTGGAGGCGTCGGCGGGGTCGGGGTATTGGAGGCGCTCGCCCTGGCCGATGGGGTCATAGGAGAGGACGGCGAAGCCGTTGCGGGCGAAGGTGCTGGCGAAGGTGAAATCGCTGGCTTTGCCGGTGAAGCCGTGGCCGGGGGCGACGACGATGGCGGGGAGCTTTTGTTGCGGCGCGCCCGGCTTGGCGTCCGGAAGGTAAAGGAGTGCGGTTACGGGGAAGTCAGGCTGGGAGTCGTAGAGGATTTTTTCGATGCGGAAGCCTTCGGCTTGCGTGGTGCCGAGGACTTTGGCGTTGAGAGGAGTCTTTTCAGGGAGGCCGCCGATGAGGGTGAGGATCTTTTTCCGGACATCGCGCTGACGGGCTTCGGCCTGGGCGCGGGTGGTGATGGCGGCGATGGTCGCACGGCGGGCGGCGGTCTCTTCGGTAGCGATGTCGTCGAGGTAGTTGGTGAGTTGAGTGCGGCCGATGTTGGCGGGGCTGTCGGGACTGTTGATGATGCCAGGTCTGGCCAGGGGTGTGGCCTCGGAACGCTGAGGTACAGGGGAGGGTGCGGGTGCCTGCGCGAAAAGAGCTGCGGCGGTGAGAAGAGCAGTGGCGGGGATGAGATGGGGGGTTCGCATCGTGCTGCCTTGATACACCGCAACGAGAGGTAGGTCAAGCGGTGGTCATACCAGTTAGGACCGCGACTGATACGAAGTGATTGTGATTGGTGGAGAGGGAGGAACTTACGTGTAGTGTGATGCGTAGAGTTGCAGGACTGGGACAGATACTGGGACAGATTCAGTGGAGATGGGGATGGAAGGGATTATCTCGGCAAAGAGTCCGGTGCAACGAGAGCGCGGCCTGGAGGCCGATACCTGGATTCTGGTTGGAATTGCATCGGCGGTGGCGGTCATTCATCTGTTGACTAACAATCGTTATGGGTTTCATCGTGACGAACTGCAGTTTTTGAGTGATGCGCGGCACCTGGATTGGGGATTTGTTGCGTACCCGCCGTTTACGCCGTTTGTGGAACGGATCGGGCTGGAGATTTTCGGCGTTTCGATGGTGGGTTTGCGTCTGTTTTCGGTGATCGTGCAGGCACTGACGATTGTGGTGACGGGGTTGATGGCGCGGGAACTTGGCGGTGGCCGGCTGGCGCAGGTGACAGCGGCTCTGGCGGTGGCGACTTCGGGGTTGCCGGTTTTTGAGGCGACGGAGTTTCAGTACTCCACGTTTGATTATCTGTGGTGGGTACTGATTGCTTATTTTGTCATTCGATTGTTGAAGTCGGAGAATCCGCGATGGTGGATCGCGATTGGAATGGTGATCGGCGTGGGGCTGATGACGAAATATACGATTTGCTTTTTTGTTGCAGGGATATTGTGTGGGATGTTGCTAACGGCGGCGAGGCGCTACTTTTTGACCTGGTGGTTCTGGGGTGGAGTCGCAGTGGCGCTGGTGATTTTCCTGCCTAATTTTTTGTGGCAGGTGCAGCATCAATTTATTTCGATGCAATTCCTGCATCACATCCACGTGAGGGATGTGGGTGAGGGGCGGGCGAATGGATTTCTGCGCGATCAGTTCCTCATCTGCGCGAATCTGTTTGCGACGCCTTTGTGGATTGCGGGGTTAATTTATTTTTTTTGGGAGCGACGGTATCGGATGCTGGGGTGGATGTACGTGGTGCCGCTGGCGCTGTTTATGCTTGGCAAAGGGCGCGGCTATTACATGGCGGCTGCTTATCCGATGTTGATGGCGGTGGGCGCGGTGGTGGGTGAGCGGTGGGTAGCTTCGCTGAAGAGACCGTGGCGAATAACGGTGGAAGGTGTGTTTTTTACCGGATTGGTGGCCTGGGGGTTGTTCGCCTTTGCGATTCTTGTTCCCCTGGCTTCGAGTGGACCGCTGAGGCAGTTTGCGCTGAAGAATAATGGCGATCTGCGGGAGGAGATTGGGTGGGATGAGTTGGTGAAGACGGTTGCGGGGATTCGCGATTCGTTGCCGGCGGATCAGCGAGACCAGGTCGGCGTGCTCGTGGGGAACTATGGCGAGGCGGGGGCAGTGGAGATTCTGGGGCCGGCGTACCATCTGCCAGCACCGATCAGCATGACGAATTCGGCGTGGCTACGCGGGTATCCGACGCCCGAGCCGACGACGCTAATTGTGGTTGGATTTTCGCGGGAGAGTGCGGACAAGGTATTTACGGGCTGTACGCTGGCCGGACATAACGGCAACGAGGAGGGCGTGAAGAACGAGGAGAGCCAGTACCATCCGGATATTTTTGTTTGCGGGCCGCCGCGGGTGGCGTGGGCGGAGTTCTGGAGGACGCACCAAAGATTTGGGTGAACGCGGACCTCTATCGATGAGGGAGCTTCCGGGAGATCCAAATGTCAATAGCAGAGGACTGACCACGTTCTTGTGGATAAAACACTCGTTCGGTTTTTGTGGTGAGTTGTGGTGAGCTTTGGGCTTGCTTGCGGTTTTCCTGGGCTTTACCTAAGAGAATTTCAGGCTTTCCGAGCGATAGTCATGCATTTTGAAGCATGAAAAACGTGGAGAAATTGTGGTGAATGCGTGGTTGCGTTGTGGTTTTTTGCTGGTAACAAAACGATGGCTCCAAATTATGTGGAGCACGTGCGGGATCATAGCTTAGCCGAAGCAGAGAAGAGAAAGTCATCACTTCGCCAAATCGAAATTCGTCGTTATGACCGTTTGAACAAATACCGGTTTTCCGTTCAGTAGATACGGTTTGTATGTCCATTGATTGACCGCTTCAAGTGCTGCATCGCGTAGCTTCTCCGGCCCACTGATGACCGACAGCTTCGAAATCTTTCCTTGATCAGTGATCACTGCGGCCATCACCACCGACCCACTGACGCTTGAGTCCTTGGCGTCCTGCGGATAAATCGGGTCCACTTTATCGAGGAGCAGCCCAGCAATAACCCCGGATGATACGCGAACGGGTCTGTCCTTACTTCCGAGCGGGGCACTATTCGTCGTGTCTGGTCTCTGAACGATTGGCGGTCCGCTACTCTGCCCGAGGGCTACCGTAGAACCAAGCAATAGCAAAGCGGCCAAAAAAGAAGCTCGCAATTTCATTCTGTCTCCTCCTGGATTGTCCTGAAACACCTTATCGCATGTTCTCGTAGATCATGCAATTGTTGTTGACCTCTGACCGCGAAGGCGGGTGCGGAGCTGGGCGGTGGCTTCGCGGTGACAGAGAAGGCAGAGGGTGCGGAGGTTGTCGAGGTCGCACTGGCCGCCGCCTTCGGCTACGGGGCGGATGTGATCGGCATCCCATAGGGAGCGGCGAGTGGTGATGGACTTCATGCCGTAGAGATGCAGGCCGGCTGCGCGGGCGGGGCCGCGGGCTCGTTTGAGCGCGTTGTAGGCGGCGATGGTGTCGATGCGACAGACGGCGCAGATGCCGCGGTCGCGCGCAAAGACCTGGTCGCGGAGGTAGCCGGGGTCAGTGCGGAGGCGCCATTGGTGGACGCAGTAGTTGGAGCAGAAGGTGCGGCGGCGTTTGGCGAGAATTTCGAGTTCGCACCAGCGGCAGAGCGGGAGGTTGTTGGGACCGAGTGGCAGGGACGCGCGAGTGGCGGGGCCTCCGGGTAAGGTGCGAGTGGGGAGCATGGTGGTTTGAGGATAGGGTTTGGGATTGCTTTTGGGGATGATGAGGTGGGTTCCAGTTTACTGATTACCGATCTCCCATTTATTCAGTTGTACTCACGGTTGAGGTTTGGGCAGGACGGGAAGAGGAGGCGGAGGCGTGGGGGTGCGAGAAAAAGCGGGCTGATCGGTTGGCGCACCCTGCGGCAAAAGAAAATCGGGCGGTTTATCGAAGATAATCGCGAGGCGGCGCTGTATCTCTTTGCCGTAGGGTGTGCCTTCGAGGGTTGCGCGCGGGTTCTTTACTACAGTTAGTTTGTCTCTGGGGCCGAGGTAGAGGTAGGCGTCTGCAGTCTGCTTCCAGGTTCCGGACGGCCCACCGCGAGGATTCTGTACGGGGAGATCACCTAGCCAGGTTCCGTTCATCTCCATGAGCCACGGAGCGGGCGACTGATCGAAGCGTGGGTCGAGATCGTCGTAGCCGCCGACTATGTTACTTCCAGCGAGTATGACGTAGGGCTTCACCAGCGCCATCAACAACTGATTCTCAATCAGACCCGGACGGCCTGCGTTTCGGCGAAAGTGCCCGGCACCCATGATCAATAACGCTTTTCGGTGTTTCGCCAGGACCTCTTGTCTGACGACGGCGGCGTAATATTCATCTCGAAACGGCAGGAACAACGCTATGTCTTCGCGGGTGCGCACCTGGTCCCAATCAATCGGCGGGTCTCCCATGAGCAAGCGAAGACGGCGCTGTTTTGGGAGTTTCAGATTTGCTGCCCGTACTGCCGCATAGAACTCTCCGTAGACCGGAGAGACCGGGCCGAGCGCTCCGACCGGGTCTCTCCAGGCCCGCTGGACCTGCTCCAAGGGCACATTTTCACCTGCGATATAACGATCCACCACATTTTGATAGCGTGCATTGCCGAACTCGACGACGATGTCGTTGACGCGCTCGGCGAACCCCGGGGCCGCGATTAGTTGACGCAATACGTCGTACTCTTGGCGGCACTCATGAATTTCACCGAACATTACGATCCGGTAGGTATCGAAGAGCCGGATAATCCCTTTAACGGGGTCTGTCGGGGTAGGGGTTTGCGCACAAATCCTGAAGGACATCAGGAGGGCGGCCATCAAAACGAACGCGACTGTGTAGCGACGTTTCGGGGTCAACATTAGTGTTAAGACACCGGACCACCTTATAAAGGTTCCCTGACTCGATACACTCGGCGCGTGTCTCGCTTCCTAGACTTGGGTGGAACGATGAGACTTGAGGTCAGGCAACAAAATGCCGGGCAAATTATGATCGGAGAGGTAGTGGAGGAGTGCGATGTCCAAGACACAGTCGACGATGGTGGCGCTGGGGAGTGTGGCTCCAGCGTTTGAGTTGGTGGATGTGGTGAGTGGGAAGGCCGTGGGACGGGATGATGTTTTCGCGATGGTCTCGGATGACGCGCGAGCCGATGGAGCAAACTGCGCTGCGACCGGATGCCATGGGCTGCTGGTGATGTTCATCTGCGTGCATTGCCCGTACGTGGTGCATGTGGAGAAGGAGCTGGCGCGGATTGGGCGGGAGTATGAGGGCAGGATCGGGATAGTGGCGATCTCGTCGAATGATGTGGAGGCGTATCCGCAGGATGGGCCAGCGGAGATGAAGAAGCAGGCGGAGCGGCTGGGGTTCCGCTTCCCTTATCTGTATGACGAGACTCAGGAGGTGGCGCGGACGTATGAGGCGGCCTGTACGCCGGATATTTTTCTCTTCGATGGAGAGATGAAGCTCGTGTATCGCGGACAACTGGATGACAGCCGTCCGCGGCGGGGAGATGCGGGGAACGATATTCCGGTGACGGGCAAAGATCTGCGTGCGGCGATGGATGCAGTGATCGCGGGGAAGCGGCCGGATCCAAATCAGCGATTTGCGGTTGGGTGCAATATTAAGTGGAAGGAAACGATGTAGCTGACGATACGCTGGAGCGCTAATCGTTCGGTAGACTCGGAACGATAACGATGCGTGAGGGAGAGACTGTGGACGAAGTGCTTGCGGGGTTGAAGGCGGGAATTCGGCGGTTTCGGACGGAGATCTATCCGGAGGACGAAGCGACTTATTTGAAGTCCGTGATTAACCCGCAGACGCCATTGGCGCTATTTGTGGCCTGCGCAGATTCGCGGATCGACCCTGAGAAGATTACACAGTCAAGGCCTGGGGATCTGTTTGTACTGCGAAACATCGGCAATATGGTACCGGCCTATGGAGAGATGCTGGGCGGCGTGAGCGCGGTGGTGGAGTATGCGGTGAGCGCGCTGAAGGTGAAACACATCGTGGTCTGCGGACATACGGACTGCGGGGCGATGTCGGCTCTGATCCATCCGGAGGTGATGGCCGGGATGCCGGCGGTGAAGAACTGGATGAATAACGCGGCGGCTGCGTTGAGCGTGGCGAAATCGCTGGCGGAGGCTGATGAGGAGCCTAGCGTGTTGAAGCGGCGGCTGACGGAGGAGAATGTGCTGCTGCAGTTGCAGCATCTGCGAACGCATCCATCGGTGGCGGGAGCTATGGCGAGGGAGGCGCTGACGATGTCCGGGTGGCTGTATGACATTGGCAAGGGCGAGGTGAGGATCTCGGAGGATGGCGGGCGGGTGTTCCGGCCGGTGACGACCGATGGTGAGGACGCGTGATCGTTCCGAACGGGCGACACGTGGGCCGGTTGCTGACCTACGTGGGCTTGCCCCTGCTGCTGTTGGTTGGGTATGACCTCGCTGTTGTGGTGGCGTACAAGGTCTTGCACTGGGACTGGGTGGCGCTGCCGCATATTCCGCTGACGCTGTTTGGGTCGGCAATCGGGATCATTGTGGCTTTCAGGAACCAGTCATCCTATGCGAGGTGGTGGGAGGCGAGGACACTGTGGGGCGCGCTGGTGAACAACTCGCGGAGCTGGGCTCGTCAGGTGACGACGGTGATGATGCCGCAAAGCGAGGCGGAGGCTGAGGATCTGAAGGTAGTGCAGCGGCGGCTGGTCTATCACCAGATTGCATATGCGCATGCGCTGCGGCAGCATTTGCGAGGGCTCGAACCGTGGGAGGTATTGAAGCCGCTGCTGAGCGAAGAGGAGGTGAGTGAGCTGCGGGTGGAGAGAAACGTTCCGCTGGCGATACAGCAGCAGATGGGAGCGCTGCTGCGCGAGTGCCAGGTGCGGGGATGGGTGGATATTGCGCACTGGAAGGCACTGGACGGCAGTCTGGATGACTTGATGGATGCGCAAGGTGGAACGGAACGCATCAAGAACACGCCGATGCCGAAGCAGTACGATTATTTTCCGCAGTTGTTCGTGCAGATGTACTGCCTACTGCTGCCGCTGGCGCTGGTAATGACCATGGGCTGGTATACGCCGCTGGGATCGACGTTGGTGGGTTTTATTTTTCTGGCGCTGGATAAGATTGGGCAGGATTTGGAAGATCCGTTCGACAACACTATTTTTGATGTGCCGTTGACTTCGATTACGACGACGATCGAGGTGAACCTGCGACAGATGCTGGGAGAGACGGTGCTGCCGGAGGCGACGACACCGGTGGATGGAGTGTTGTGGTAAGGCGTTCGTCATGTCTCAGAACCACTTCAGTCTGCGAAGAATGTAGAGAAGGATCGCAGTGGCGATGATGGTCATTCCTGCGACCCATTCAGCTCCGTAAGGCGAATCTTCGAAGGGGAGACCTTTGAGGTTCATGCCGTAGATGCCCGAGATGGCGAGCGCCGGAAGAGCGATGGTTCCCAACACGGTGAGGACCTTCATGACTTCGTTCGTGCGATTGGCGACGGAGGAGAGATAAATGTCGAGGGTGTTGTTGAGCAGGTCGCGCTGAGTTTCAACGGAGTCGAGGAGGCGGGCGATGTGGTCGTAGGTGTCCCGGACGTAGGGCTGCTGGTCGGTGTCGATGATGGTATTGGGATCGCGTTGCAGGTGGAGCGAGGCATCGCGGGTGTTAACGAGGACACGGCGCAGGTCGATCAATTCGCGCTTGATTGCGAAGATGGATTGCAGGATTTCGGGTGAGGGGTTGTCGAAGACTTGATCTTCGAGTTGATCGATGCGGTCGTCGAAGTGGTCGATGGCGGGAAAATAGAGGTCGACGATGGTATCGAGGATGAGGTAGAGGAGCTTGCCGGGGTGCTCGTCGTCACCGTCGCGGCGAGCGCGATCGAGCGCTTGCTGGGTGGTGGGACAGGTGGGGTCGGAGATGGTAATGAGGAAGTTTTTGCCGGCGAAGATGTCGATGGGGGAGAAGACAGGCATCTGTTCGTCGGGGTTGTCGGGGTCGGGGGCGAGGCGGACGGGTTTGAAGACGGCGAAGGTGTAGTTGGGTGCGGTGTCGACTTTGACGCTTTCGCCTTCGCTCCGAACGTCTTCGATGTGGAGGGGGTGGAGGTTGTACTGGCGGGCGAGCTCGTCGAGTTTGGGATCGTTGGCGTCGTCGAGTTGATACCAGGGCATGTTGATAATCCTTATTTCTTTTTTGTTGTCTCGACGAAGGCCTTGGCTTCTTTGAAGAGAGGGAGGTCTTTTTTGTAGTATGTGGGTTTGCTGTGTTCGATGACGATCCACTCTTTCATGGTTCGTTTGCCCATGGTGAGCAGGGTTATGTCGTCGCGCAGCAGCAGAGCGGCGATTCTTTCTTTGGGAAGCTTGAGAATGACACGATTGCTCGTGCGGCTGGTGAAAACGAAGACGTTTTTGCCAGTGAAGAAACTGGTGTGATTGGGAAATTGCTTTTCTTTGACTCCGGGCAGTGAGCCGAGGAGAGAGGAGAGGGTGGCGATCAGCTTTGGGTCGGCCATGGTGTGGCTCTCCTCTGCGACGGCGAGGTGGCGGGTGTTGTCTAGCCGTTGCCGTCTTCGATGTGAGTGATCTCGCCGTCACGCATGTGGAGGATGCGGTCCGCGATCTGGGCGGCTTCGGGGTTGTGAGTGATCATGAGGACGGTCTGATTGAGCTCGCGGCTGGATTTGCGGAGCATCTCGAGGACGGCGTCGGAGTTCTTCGTGTCGAGGTTGCCGGTGGGCTCGTCGGCGAGGACGATAGCGGGGCGGTTGATGAGCGCGCGGGCGATGGCGACACGCTGCTGCTCGCCTCCGGATAGTTCATTGGGACGGTGGTCGAGGCGCCCCTGGATGCCAAGCATGTCGGTAAGGTGCTCGAGGAGGGGACGATCCAATTCCCTTTTGGCGGACGCGCCGAGTGTGGCGATGTCGTGGGCTATTTCGATGTTGCCCATGGCGGAGAGGGTGGGGAGGAGATTGAAGCGCTGGAAGATGAAGCCGATCTTGGCGCGGCGCATTTTGGTGCGCTGGGCATCGGTGAGTTTGGCGAAGTCAGTGCCGTCGATTAGAACCGAACCGGTGGTGGCACTTGTGAGGCCACCGAGGATGTAGAAGAGAGTGGACTTGCCGGAGCCTGAGGGACCTACGATGGCGACAAACTCGCCGGGAGTGATGGCGAAGTTGACGCTGCGAAGGGCGGGGACTTCGAGTTTGCCGGAACGGTAGGTCTTGCCGAGATCCTGAGCGAGGATGATGGGAGGTGTTGTGGTGACTGAGTTCGGCGGAGAGGAAAGCATGGAAGAATGAGGAAACATGTTGATAGTTGAAGTCTATCGTGAATGGAGTGGTGATGAAGGCGACGCAGCTTTTGTTGGCGGGGTTGGTGGGGTGGACGGCGATTGGAGTGGTAGGAGTGGGGGTGTCGGCTTGGCGCAGGGAGAGGGAGAAGGTGCGGCGGGGCGTTGCGTGGCTGGTTGGGGTGTGGGTGGTCTATCTCTGCGTACTGGTTGGGGTTTCGCTGGGGCAGCGGCAGAAGGTGGTGGCGATGGGAGACCCGCAATGCTTCGACGAGATGTGTTTTGCCGTGACTGGAGTAGAGGAGGTGCCGGGATTTTTGATTCGGGATGGACGGCGGCTGGTGCGGGTGGCGGTGCGGGTAACGAATAAAGGGAGGAAGGCTCAGAGTGAGGGGTTGATACGGGCCTATCTGGTGGATGGGCAGGGCAGGTGGTGGGACCAGTCGGCGGGGGTGAACGGAGTGGGTTTGACCGCACGGGTGGCCGGGGGAAGCTCGGTGATGTGTGAGCCGGTCTTCAACGTGGCCCGGGACGCGACGGGGTTGGGGCTGGTGTTTACTCATGGGTGGCGGCAGCCGGGAGTACTGGTGATTGGGGATTCGGATAGCTGGCTGCACCGGCGGACCGTGGTGGAGCTCGGGCGCTGATGGAGGACGCCGAATGGAAAATTTCCAGAGCGGGTTGGGGGCGTAATTTGGGTAAGTTTCGCTAGGTCTACACAAGAGTTAGAGCCTCGCGTGGTCAATTTGAGACATGTTTTGTCCTTAGCATTTGCAAGAACCTGCACATAGAAAGTTCTCGATTCGTGAATCCCCTAGCAATTGCTGGGTAACACTTTGGAACGACAATTGCACTCAAGTGCGACGTCAGAAGTTCAGGACTTCGACATGGGCTCCTATCCCAACCTGCGCGTGAAGGGTCACGCAAATGCAGGAGCGACAGTCATGAATATATTTGGTATGGGCTTCACGCACGATTGAATTTCGAAAGCAATTTTCTTCGACAGTCTGCGCATGTAATGGTTCCCTACTCCCGATGCTTTATTGTGCTGTTTTATTCGGCCTGAGTTGAAGCCCTCAAGCGAAGAGATATCGGCGATTCACCCCGCGTACCTTGCGTTTTACGTCAAGGAGGGCGCGGACCGGTGCGTCAGATTGGCCACTGCGCAGCTGGATCTTGCTGCGTAAACGGTCGTGCTCGTCCACAAAGCCTCATGGAGCTAGAGATGAATAAAATCCTTTGCACCTTCGTTACCGCTTCGGTTCTGGTTAGCGGCGCAGCCTATGGCCAGAGCACGTCCAAAACAAAACAACCGCTGCGAGACAGCCAGATGGACAAGGTCACAGCTGGAGAGACCAGTTCAGCCTCTGGTGGCAATATCGCGGCGAACAACTCAAGCGTCACCACGAACTCGACCGATTCCGTAAACCTGAGCGGGAACGCACTGATGGGCGCGAGCGGCGTCAATATCGTGAGTTCAAGCGACGCAGTAGTTGCTAATGGCGTCAACGTATACGACGTCAGCTTGGCGAGCGATCTTAACGGCACTGGGACCAACGTGAACCAGAGCAACAGCATCGACCAGTCCCAATCGACCGGGGCGACGATCGGCAGCTACCATCGTGGGCAAAACAGCCAGCTTACGTACAGCAGCAGCTCCAATACGAGCAACATGGACGCGTCTACGTCGAGCGTGAATTCTTCACTGAATCACTCTACGACCGACGCTTCGACGTTGACCGACGACGCCTCGCTCACGAAGAGCTCTTCAAACAGCTTCTCCTCGAGCAACAGCAAGATGCAGCAGGCAGGCGGACAGAGTTCGGCTTCAATAACACAGTCGGCTTCTGCTTCGTCCAACTCCAGCAAGTCGAGCGCTACGACGAACGCTGCGGCTGAAAACTCCAACTTCGCAAGCGGAACCACGAATGCAGCGGCCGAAAACTCCAACTTCGCAAGCGGAACCACGAATGCTGCGGCCGAAAACTCCAGTCACTCGAGCGGGACGACGAATGCGTTTGCGAACACCGGATCCCTGACGGCCAGCAGCAACAAGACAGCTGCTGCGACGCTGGGTGCCTCGTCGAATAGTTCCCATGCGAGCAACTCGACGGCTGCGTTCAATTCGACTTCGAACGTTGCTACTGCTCCCAAGGGGGGTACCGCTTCCTCAGTTGGCGGTTCTTCGTTCAACAACAGCTCTTCCAGCGGCGGAAGCACATCGGCCGGGAGTGGCAGCTCAACCAACAACGTCCAGGCGGCCAACGGTTCGACGGCGACCAATGGTACAACGAACGCTTCCGGAACAAATACAAACACTGGCAGCAGCGGGAATGCGTTGAATGCCAGCTTGAATCTTTCTTCGACCCAAAACCTGGCTGCGAACACAGGCACTACGGACAACTTTGCAACCAGCAACACAGGCTCTCAGGCTGCAAGCGACAACTTCGCGACAGACAAATCAGCCTCACAGGCTGCGAGCGACAACTTCGCAACCAACAAAACAGCCTCACAGGCTGCGAGCGACAACTTCGCAACCAACTCGTCGTCCAATAAGGCCAACACGGAGACGGAATCGGCTTCTGCCAACAAGTCTTCGTCATTTGGTGAGTCTTCGAGCAGTTCGAACACCAAGAACGTCACATCCTCCAACAACTTTGCCACATCCAACGACGTGAGTGCTTCGAATAACTTCGCTACCAGCACGGTCGCAAGCCTTGTTGCCAGCAATTCGAGCATGAAATCCAACACCTCGGTCAAGAGCACCAATGTGACGGATAACGTTGAAGGAGCGGTAAGCCTGGATGATGCTTCTGCGACCAACATCGCAGTAGACGGCTCGACGATCAACACCACCTCGAACAACAGTGTGACGCTTGCCGGCAATGCAGAGCAGAATGCAGCGGGAGTGAACATCGTGAACGCGGCTAACGGAATGATTGCCAATGGGGTGAACATCGCCCACTCGACAAACATCAATGCCATGCCAACCCTTAACCAGACCAACAGCATCTCGCAGGTTCGCTAAAGACGGCAGCAGGAGGGGCTCTCCAACCAGGGAGCCTCGGCCTGCGCTTCTCTCTAAGCTTCAAGGAGGATTTATGCGTCGTCTTCTTATCCTTGCGAGTCTTGCGCTGCTGACCCAAGCGGGCATGGCCCAGAACACAGTCCGGCATAAAGCCAAACCGTTGAACGATGCAGCCATGGATCGAGTGACGGCGGGCGGAGTTACGGCCGGGCTGTCGAATGGAGTTGTGACGTTTCAAGGGTCTGTACCGACCAAGAACGGACTGGTAACAGGAGCTGGCACTCTGGCAGTACTGACCGGACCACTGACCAGCACTACCAACCAGGGCACTCTGACGTTGAGCGGCGGGGCACAGCAGAACCTGAGCTCGCTGATCAACATCAACGCTGTGAACTCAAACATTAACGTACTGCTGAACCTGAACGTCAATCTGAACTCGACGGTCGGGACGCTCACGCAGACCAACCTGACTGGGAAATACTGATGAACTGGCGTAAGCCAATGCTGGCGATTGGACTGGCTATTGGATTGGCCAGTCCTCTTATCTTCCCTGCACCCGCGCTTTCCCAAATTACGGGAGAGGAAGCGGGGGTGCAGGGGAGTAAGAATATTCGGACCCTGAAAGACATTCGCGGCGAGGGTGTGACGCGGCAAAAGTGGGACATGAGTTGCGGCGCTGCGGCTCTGAGCACCGTGCTGACTTACGACTTCAAAGATCCTACGCCGGAGACGGCAATCGTGGTGTGGATCCTGCACCGCGTCGATCCAGTGCGGGTGCGTGCCCGCGGAGGATTCTCGCTGCTGGACTTGAAGCACTTCGCCGAGGCGCGAGGATACCGCGCGGAGGGCTTCAGCGATATGACGATCCAGGAACTGGCGTTGCAAAAGACTTCGGTCATCACGCCCATACATGCAAAAGGCGTGGATCACTTTGTCGTGGTGAAGGGCTTTTCCCAAGGACACGTGTTTCTCGCGGATCCTGCCTTCGGCAATATGACGATGCGCGTCGACCAATTCCAGAAGTTGTGGAAGAACGGCATCGTGTTTATGCTTCATCCGCCGGACGAACGGATGACCGGCGAGAAGACTCTTTCGATAGCGTCGCGGCTGGTGCCTGACGAGACGGTCATCACGCGCAAGATCGGGGTTGTGGCTCCAAGCAATTATCTGTACTGAGGGGAAAGGCGGGCTCGATGTTGCGGCGAAGACTATTGGGAAGCGTGCTGATGCTATTGGTGTCAGGTGGGACTATGGAGGCTCAGACAGCCCCGGCAGCTGGGGCTGCGAAGCCGCAGCAAACACAGGCCAAGGATGCGGTCGATTTAAAGCTTCAGGATGCGCTTCGGGAGCGGGATGCGATCATCCGCAACCTGCTGGAGCGAGTCTCTGAACTGGAGTGGAGAGTCAACGGGGGCTTCACGAGCGCTGCCAGGCTTGACGAGCGACCCGTGATAACGGGGGCTGCGAACAGCCGCATCATTAACTCTGTTGTGTCGACCAACTCTGTCGGTGAACTCAACCTATGACGCGACGGAGCGGCAGGCGACAGCGGCGCTCGACCAGGCTTTGATCGTGCGCGGCGGGTTGCTGCTGCCTTCAGGGATGCTGGAGCTCGACAATACCACCTCCTATTTCAGCGCTTCTTCTGACCACCTCACCGTTAATGGATTTGCATTGCTGCCGATTCTGGTGGTGGGGGATATTACATCCGAGCGGGTGCGCGAGGACTACTTGTTACCGTCCTTTACGGCTCGGCTTGGCTTGCCACACAAGTTTCAAATGGATGTGCTCATTCCGTATGGTTATGAACTGATACGATCCGTGGATGCGACGGGCACACAGACCTCCCAGAGTAACTTTGGGCTGGGGGACATTTCGGCGGGAGTCTCCCGGCAGTTGACGAGCGAGCATGGGCGTGTGCCGGACTTGATCGCGAATGCTCGTTTCAAATCGACAACGGGAGCAGATTCCTTCACTCTAACGAGCAGTGAAGTCGCCCTGGGAACAGGATTCAATTCCATTCAGGGAAGTGTGACAGCGGCAAAGTCGAGCGACCCAGTTGTATTCTTCGGAAACCTTAACTACACCTATAACTTGCCGGCGAACCATACAGTCTCCGCGAACGACCCGACGAATCCAGAAGCCACCATGATAGGACACTTCAATCCGGGAGCTGCGATGGGGTTTCAGATCGGATCGATCCTTGCGCTGAATCCCGATGTCTCAATGACGGTAGGTTGGGACCAGCGTTTCACCCGCTCCACCCAATTGAATGGACAGGACATCCCGGCGTCGTACCTGATAGAGGGAACACTACGGCTTGGCACAAGCTATGTTTACGCGCCGGGTAAGGTCATCGATCTGAGCTTTGGGGTTGGGTTGACTCCGGATACGCCGAATCTGCAGTTCTCTGTAGGGGTGCCGTTACGGTTCGGTGTGTGGGGGCCGAAGTTGAAGAGGCTGCCGGACGTCAAGTGAGCGGAGTGGTAGTTCTGGATACTTCAAGCGGGGGGTTTGGCAAAGACAGAATGCAGAGTTGCGTCTTCGAGGAAGCTGATCTCGATGCGGATGGAGATAATCTGGCCGAGGTCGGCTGGGGCGGAGAGGTTTTTGCGGCAGGTACAGAGGTGGGTGAGACCGAGATGACCGGCGCGGGTGAGTTCCAGGCCGGAGGCGATGATGGAAGAGTAGAGATCGACGACGGCACGGAGCTGGATCTCGAGGCGGAACTCCATGGCGGAGGGGGAGAGGGTCTTCCGGTCCAGGATCCATCCGCCACAGTCGGCGAATGCGGAGGTGAGGGTGGGAAGGAGGCCGTGGCGCTCCTCGTAGCTGAAGCCCTGGATGTCAAGCGATTGCATGGATGAAGGGCCTCTGCGGCGGGAGGTTGGTTGCCGTTAGGGTGTTCATCGGAGGACAGGAGCCAAGCGTGAGGGGTGGGACGGGTACGGCGGTCACGTGACAAGGGTTATGCTGCTGTAACGACTTGATTTGTGCCTGTCGATTGCCGGAAATCCGTGCTTTCGCTGTAGATTGTGTGCCGTTGGCGGGGAAGGTGTAGGAGGATGGTGTTGCGAGGTTTGACATGGTGCTGGGTTTAGGGACAGATTTGATGGAAACCAGACGGCTGCAGGAGAGTATCGACCGGTTTGGCGAGCGGTTTCTTGAGCGGATCTTTACTGCAGGAGAGATTGCCTATTGTAGACGGAAGAAAAACGCGGCGGAGAGCTTTGCGGCTCGGTTTGCGGCGAAGGAGGCTGGGGCGAAGGCCCTCGGAACCGGGATAAGCCGGGGGGTGAGCTGGAAGGAGTTTGAGGTAAAGCGCGAGGTGAGCGGGCAGCCTACCCTGCACCTGAGCGGAAGGGCGGCTGAGTTAGCCGGGGCGATGGGGGTAAGGAGGGTTCAGTTGAGCCTGACCCATAGCCGGGAGTTGGCGATGGCGGTGGTAGTGGCAGAGGACTGAGCGCCAGCGGCATTGCAGGGTTGAAACCGATGGTAGGGTTTGCACATCTATTGAAGACAAAGCACTTTTCAGAGGGCCGGATTCGAGTTGGTTTTTGCCTCGGAACGGATTGGGAGGTAATGTATTCTCTCAATTACTGGCACCCCGCTTTGTGTCGAAGGCTGGTGGCGGCGAATGAGACGCCGTGTGGTTGGATTTTTGTGAAAGGTCTAAAGGAGAGCTATGCCCAGCCAGCAGGAGGTACGATGGTCGCAGTTAAAGGTGGGCGTGATTGTATTGATTTCGACGGTGGTGCTGGTGACACTGCTGTTCCTGATGACGAGCTCGTCAGGGCTGGGGATTCTGACACATAAGCTGACGGTGGTGACGTACTTCGAGAACTCGGCTGGGCTGAAGACAGGCGCGGCGGTGAACCTGGAGGGGGTAACGATCGGCACGGTGAAGACGGTGACGATCGACAATTCGCCGGAACGCAAGCTGACTCCGGTGAAGGTCCTAATGAAGCTGGATGACAAATATGGTGCGAACCTGAAGAAGGATTCCAAGGCTTCACTGTCGACGGTGGGGGTGCTGGGCGATACGGTTGTGGATATCAATAGCCAGTTCGCCGTTGGGCCGCGTCTGCAGGATGGCGATGAATTGAAAACAACGGAGACGCCGAGCCTGACCGACGTGGTGAAGGCCAGCCAGGGCACGATCGAAAGTCTGAATGTCATACTCGCGAAGATGAATGTGATTGTCGACAACCTGCAATCGGGCAAAGGGTCAGTGGGGCAGTTGATCAATAATCCCGAACTGTACAACAAGGCCAACGCGACGGTGGATGAACTGCTGACGCTGGAGAAGAACCTGAATGCCGGGCGTGGCTCGATCGGCAAGCTGATGACCGACGATACGCTGTACAACCGGTTCAACGATGCTGCAGGAAAGCTGGAAAGCATTGCGGATTCAGTGAACTCGGGAAAAGGTACTGCGGGAATGCTGCTGAAGGACGATTCGCTGTACAAGAATCTGAATTCGACGCTGGCGCACGCTAACTCGCTGATGGCAGACGCGGATGCGGGTAAGGGTGGGTTGGGTTTGATGTTGAAGGATCCAAAGTTCCGGCAGGACCTGAGCAATACGCTGACGCAGGTGAATTCGCTGGTGTCCAACATCAACGATGGCCGGGGAACGTTGGGCAAGCTGGCGACCGACGACACAATGTATACGAATATCAACAAACTGTTGACGGCGAGTACAGATCTGGTCACGACGATCCGGAGCGATCCGAAGAAGTATCTGACGATCCATATGAAGATTTTCTAGGGAGTAGGAAGAGCGGGATTATGGCGGGTTTCGGGCTTCGGCCTGGGCCCGCTTTTTGCATTGGCGACTACGGGAAACTTTGTGATACGGTGTTTCGTCTTCGTAGTATCTCAAATATCTCCGCGTTCAGAGTGAGAGTATGACCACTCGTCTCTGGAAATAAGTCCTTTCACCAAGCTTGAGTTTCGAGGAGAACCGTGATGTTCAAGTGTCTTGCAAGTTTTCTGGTGCTGTCCACAGGGATCTGTCTGGGGCAGTCGTTCGTTGGATCGGATATGGCTCCCGGGCCGACAACCGAGCCGAAGAAACCGATCATCTTCGACCTTTCCGCGATCGATAAGACCGCGGACCCGTGCGTTGATTTCTACCAGTACGCTTGCGGGAATTGGTTGAAGAACAATCCGATTCCAGCCGACCAGGCGGCCTGGGGACGGTTTAGCGAACTGGGCAAGAGGAACACTTATCTGTTGTACGAAGAGCTGAAGACGGCGGCCGACGCTCCGAAGACACCGCTGCAGAAGAAGTATGGCGATTACTTTGCAGCATGCATGAACGTTGATCTGGCGGACAAACTGGGAGCGAAGCCGGTCGAGCCGGCGATGAAGACGATTGCCTCGCTACACGACAAGAAAGGCCTCTCGGCAATGGTGGCCAAGTTGCAGAGCGAATATGCCGTAGGCACGTTTTATCAGCTGGGCGTACAACAGGACCAGAAGGACTCGAGCCAGCAGATTGTGAATGCGGGCCAGGGCGGGATCACACTGCCGGATCGCTCGTACTACCTCGACGATAATCCTCGCAGTCAGAAGCTGCGCGACCAGTATGTGGATCACGTCACGAAGATGTTTGTCCTATTAGGCGATACTCCGGACAAAGCCGCAGAAGAGGCCAAGAGCGTGATGGCAATCGAGACGGCGCTGGCCAAGGGAGCGATCGATCGCGTTGAACTGCGAGATCCGGCGAAGCGCTACCACATTATGACGCAGGCGGAGTTGCAGGAACTTTCTCCAGACTATAACTGGGATGCTTATCTTAAGGGCATCAAGATCGGCGAGTTCAAGACGCTGAATGTTGCCACGCCTACCTATTTCACGGCAATGAATGCGGAGATCGATTCGGCAAGTCTGGATTCCATCAAGAGCTATCTACGGTGGCATACGCTGCGGACAGCCGCACCTGCCCTTTCGAAGCCGTTCGTCGATGAGAACTTCAACTTCTTTTCCGCGACGCTGCGAGGCCAGAAGGAGCAGACTCCTCGCTGGGAGCGGTGCACGCGTGGGACTGACCAGGCGCTAGGCGAGGCCGTCGGTCAGGATTGGGTGAAACAGAACTTCCCCCCGGACGCGAAAGCAAATATGGACAAGCTGGTGGCGGCGCTGGAGAAGGCGCTGGGCGAGGACATCCAGCAACTGCCGTGGATGACGGATGCAACCAAGGCGGAGGCAGAGAAAAAACTAGCGGCGATCCGGAACAAGATCGGTTATCCGGAGAACTGGCGCGACTACAGCACACTGGTCGTGAAACGTGACGACCCATTGGGAAATATTCAACGCAGCGAATTGTTTGAACGGCACCGGAACCTGAGTAGATTGGGCAAGCCGGTCGACGAGAAGGAGTGGACGATGACTCCGCCGACCGTGAACGCCTACTACAGTCCGCCGAACAACGACATCAATTTCCCTGCCGGCATTCTGCAGCCGCCGTTCTTCGATAACAGAATGGATCCTGCGGTGAACTTTGGGGGGATCGGCGTGGTGATTGGCCATGAGATGACGCATGGATTCGACGACCAGGGATCGAAGTACGATCCGAAGGGGAATGTGAAGCAGTGGTTCACGGCCGATGATCTTGCGCAGTTCAAGGAGCGAACCGAATGCGAAGCGAAGGAATATGACGGCTTCAAAGTGGCTGAAGGACAAAATCTGAATGGCCACTTGACGCTGGGCGAGAATACAGCTGATAACGGCGGTATCCGGATTGCGTTTCAAGCGCTGCAGGAGGTCCTAGCCAAGGGTGGACCAAATGCCGAGCCTGGGTACGTCAACGGAGAGAGAGACGGCTATACTCCAGCACAACGATTCTTCATCACGTTTGGGCAGGTATGGTGCGATAACCAGACAGAGCAAGCGGCGCGTGTGCAGGCCAAGACCAATCCACACAGCACAGGCGAGTGGCGGACGAAGGGCACGGTGCAGAACTTCGACGAGTTTGGCAAGGCGTTTGGCTGCAAGGTAGGCCAACCGATGATGCCGACGAGTTCGTGCCGCGTCTGGTAGAAGTCAGGGCAAACAAAAAGGTCCGGACTTTGGTCCGGACCTTTTTGTTTGCAAGGGAGCGCGATTGAGGCGGGTAACCATGAGATGGTGACCGTGTCCAAGGAGTTAGATTGTCCAGAATGCGCATGACAAGTGGCACAAAGTCGCGACAGCTTCTACAATAAGCAGAGGAATCGTACCCTACAGATTTGCTCGCGGCAGAAGGTGGATGAAGTGTCCACTGGCGAGGTTAAGGAAGCGCATGAGGTTGAGCAGGATTGGCCGGGTTTCAATGGCCTTGGTAGTGTCCGTAGCGATGGGTCTGGGCATGACGGCGTGCGGTGGCGGCACGATCGGGTTCATGTGGGTTCTGGGAACGCAATATAACCAGATTGCTGCCTTCAAGATCGATGACTTCACAGGTAACCTCACGACGCCTCCCGGCTCGCCGTTTACCTCCGGCGGGGCGAATCCGGTTTCACTCGTGGTGAAGCCCGGCGGCCGTTACCTCTACGTGATTAATAAGGGAGCGGCAACAGTGCCTTCCGGCTCCGAGTCGCTGCCGTGCGGCGCCAACGGCGGGATCGCCGAGTTCGCCATCGGTGGACAGGGCGTTCTGACTTTCCAGCAGTGCTTCCAGAGCCAGGGATCGACACCTGTGTGGGCGGCTCACGATAGTACGGGTGGCTTCCTTTACGTTCTGGATTCGGTGGCACCCGGTGCAAATTGCGACGTGAACCACGTGAATACGGCTGCTTGCTATGGCGACATCACGGTATTCTCGGCAGACCCGAACACGGGACGACTGTCGCTGGTGCAGAACCAGCAGATCAAGGATCCCACGACCGGGTTGCAGCTGACCTACTTCCCTGTCGGGCAGTTGCCGACGATGCTGGCTACCTCGGGTTCTTGCGTGTTTACGCTGAATTCGAACCAGACAGTGTTTCCCTATATTGTGGGTTCAAACGGACAGTTAACGCTGACGACGAACTCGACGATCAATACGTTGACGACGCGGGCCACATCGATCATTGCCGGGGGTGCTGCGATTTATATCACCGATGCTGGTCCAACGAGCACGATCACCCCAGGGCAGATTCTACCGTTCACTGTTGGGAGCTCCTGCTCGCTGAACACGGTGACGGGTGGGTCTACCGCGAATCTCTCTCCGGCGGCGAACCCGGTGTACACGCTGGTGGACAGCAAAGACCACTATCTGTATATAGCGAACCAGTCGACGACGAACTCAAGCACACCGAATAGTTCGATCTCGGCGTTCACAATTCAGTCGAACAACACGCTGCAGTTTATTCCGGATGCACCGCTTAATCCTTATCCTATTGGAGCGGGGCCGGTGTGCATGGTGGAGGATCCCTCAAACCAGTACATTTACACGTCGAATGGCGATGGGACGGTAACAGGCAAGGTTCTCGATCAGAATTCGGGTAAGCTTTCGAACCTGAGTCGAGGATCGACCTTCACGGCAGTAGGGCAGGCGACATGCCTCGCAGTAAGCGGCAACGTAGACTAGCTGGCAGGATCGCAGCTGGAGAACCAGGACAGGATGTCGTCACGAATCCTGAGTATCGGGACAGCAGTAGCGGGCGGAAACGATTTGCCCCGGAGTTAGGCAAGCATGAAGTGGAATAAGTTGGGCCGCGGAACATTGGCCTCGGTATTGTCTTTGGCGTTGGTGAGCGTAACGGCGTGCAGCCGCGACTATGTACTGGCGTATGTGTACGTGACGACGGCAAAACCCCTGACGACCTCGTCACCCAACGGCGGCGTGAGCGCCTATGCGGTGGACTATCAGATCGGTTCGCTGACGCCGTTGGCGGATTCACCTGTACAAGCGGGGCGGAATCCAGTCACGCTGGTGGCTTCGCCGAGCGGGTTGAACCTGTATGTTGTGAACCACGACGACTCGTCCGTGGGAGAGTATTCGATCGGAACGGATGGGAAGATTTACCTGCAGAACACGTATAACATTACTGGCAGTGAGGCCACATCGATTGCGATCGATGCGGCAGGCGCCTTTCTGTATGTGACTTTCACTTATCAACTTGGTCCGAATGGTCAGCAGCTGTATTCGCCGGCATCGCCGGGACCAGGTGGGGTGACGATCTTCCCGATCAACGGGGATGGCAGCCTGGGTACTCCCTCCACACTGAAGGTCGGTAATAATCCGGTCGGGATCGTGGTGAGCCGTCCGTCGGCAGGCGGCTCTACCGTCTATGCGTATGTGCTGGATCAGGAGACAGCGCCCAACGCGACAGTGCTCGGGTTCTTGCAGAATCAGACGAACGGAGCTTTGACGCCGGTACCCGGGACCGTGATCACGACTAGCCCCACGGGCAAGACGGTAGCTACCGGCTTTGGCGCGGGAACAACACCAAGCGCGATTGCGGTAGATCCTTCGACGCGGTTTGTGTACATCACGGATGAGGCTACTAATCAGCTGTATGGCAATCTTATTGCTAACAACGGCTCACTGGTGCCGATGACGAATGGGCCATTTGCTACAGGGATTTTCCCGGTCGGGATTACGATCGACCCGCGGGGGAAGTTCCTGTATGTCGCAAACTTCTCCTCCAGCACGGTGGGAGCCTATGCGATCGATACCAATTCCGGGACGCCAGTTGGATCAGTCGGATCTGCTTCAACATCCACGGATACAGGACCAACGTGCGTAACGGTCGAACCCGCTCTCGGCATTTACTTGTACACCTCTAACAATTTGGCGAGCACGGTTTCTGCGATGAAACTCAATCCGAGCAATGGCGGGTTGAGTCAGGTGCAGAACACGCCGTTCCCATCGTCTGCGTTACCGACGTGTGCGGTGGCGGTGGCAAATGGATCGCATCCGACGCAGATCATCGTTGAGTAGTTATTAGCGTTTTATGATTGGACAAAAAGCCTCGCGATTGCGAGGCTTTTTGCTGCGCTGCGTACGAAGTTTCTCTTCCGCTGAAGGTGGTGCGGGCCACGGCAAGACGGCCTGAACGGTTCAGCCGGATGCAGTAATGCCGGTAGTACCCATCGAAGCCGGCACCGAGGACCGAGAATAAATGCTACTGCGATCAGGAGGCCGGGAGGAGAGTGCGAGGCTTGCGGGAAAAGCGGTGGAGAATAGCTTTGCGTGCTGGGATTTCGACGAAACGGAAGACACCCAAGGCGAGGAGGATCAGGATGACGTAGGAGAGCCAAGGGTCCAGAGCGGTGAGGTGAAGTCGCTCGGGTACACGGTAGGTATGAAGAAGCTGAAAGACGTTGAAGTGGAGGAGGTAGAGGCAGTAGCTGCTCTCGCCAATGAGGAGGAGAGGGCGCCAGGAAAAAAACGCGGAGATGGGGTGAGGGCCGCTGAGGCCGAGAACCAGGGCAGCGAAGACGGGTGTCAGGAGACCGCCGTGCATGAGGAGGTAGGGGGTGTGGCGGACGAGCACGTAGAAGAAGAGTCCGACGGCGCCAAGGCTGACGGCGGAGAGGATGAAGCGCTGACGCGGAGTGAGGGTGAGGGCGAGCTGCAGTTTGCCGAGGGTCACGCCGGTGAGGAAGGTGCAGACGTAGGGGAGCGGGGTGTACTTGAGGAAGCGGATGAGTTGGCTGGAGCTGTAGCGGTCGACGGGACCGATGATGTGGTCGGGGTTCAGGTAGAGATAAAGGGAATGGGGGATGAGGCCGACGATCCAAAGGGTGATGAGGAGAAGAACGAGTTGGATGGGTTTTTTGGGCCAGGGCAAGCGGATGAGCCAAGGGAAGGCGACATAGAGGACGCATTCGCTGGTGAGTGTCCAGGCGACAGTGTTCCAGAAGGTGGCGACCGACGGGCTCCAACCCTGGAGGACCAGCGGCGTGAGGATGACTCCCTGCCAGAACTCGGCGTGGGAGCGCGCATGCCACTCATCCTGCACCATGCTGACGGAGAGCATGAGGACGAAAAGGTAGACAGGGTAAAGACGCGAGAAGCGGGCGAGCCAGAACTCGCGCTTGCTGAGTGTTTTGGCGCGCTCGGCGTAGTTGTAGGTGAGGACGTAGCCGGAGATGAGGAAGAAGACGCCGACAAAGACGTAGCCGTTGTCGATGAATGGATAGAGAATGCCGAGATGCGGCGGCGTGAAGTGGAAGAGGATGATGGCGATAGCGAGAAGGGTGCGAATACCGGTGAGCGCCGGAAGTGGCGGCTTGCGTGTGGTCGCGGGCTGAGGAGCCGAAGGGTGCGGCTGGGCGGTCTCAGGTCTGGGCTCGGATTTGAATTCTAGATCGAGGATGCTAGTGTTCACTGATTCGCCTGCTACTTAGATGCGCGTGCAACTCTATCTAACGCGTCTTCAAGGAAGAAGACGTGTGGATTTTGATGCAGGACGCATGTTTCTCGCATCCAGCTTTGGAATCCGGGAAGAGGATTTTGCAATCCGTTGGGAGGTTATGCGGTGACGAGGGAGCCGATTTTTTCTCCTCTGACGACGCGGACGATGTTGCCGGGTTCGCGCATACTGAAGACCATCATGGGCATGTTGTTGTCTTTGCAGAGGGAGACTGCGGTGGTGTCCATGACTTTGAGGTTGAGACGGAGGATGTCGTTGTAGGTGATCTGCTCGAATTTGGTGGCTTCTTCGTCGATTTTTGGGTCGGCGGTGTAGATGCCATCGACGGAGGTGGCCTTGAGGAGAATGTCGGCTTTGATCTCCATGGCACGGAGGCTGGCGGCGGTGTCGGTGGAGAAGAAGGGGTTGCCGGTGCCGGCGGCGAAGATGACGATGCGGCCCTTTTCGAGGTGGCGCATGGCGCGGCGGCGGATGTAGGGCTCGGCGACCTCGTGCATCTCGATGGCGGACATGACGCGGCAGAAGAGGCCGAGCTTTTCGATGGCGTCCTGAAGGGCGATGGCGTTGATGACGGTGGAGAGCATGCCCATGTGGTCGGCGGCGACGCGGTCCATGTCGATGGCCTGTTGGGCGACGCCTCGGAAGAAGTTTCCTCCGCCTACGACGATGCCGATTTCGCAGCCGAGGGCGTGAACGGCGGCGATTTCTGCGGCTACTTTGTGGATAAAGACGGCGTCGATGCCAAAGCCCTTGCCTGCGGCCAAGGCTTCGCCTGAGATCTTGAGGAGGACTCTTTTGTACATGTCAGATCTAAGTATCGCATGGGGAATGAGATGGTTTTGTTTGTGGTGGATGATGGTTTTAAGGTGGCTCTTTACTGGTAAAAGCTGGCCTTTACGGATGCTATGGAATCGTCGCTGCATTTCGCCGGTCTGCTTTCCTTTGCTAGTTTCCTTTCTCGGCGCATGCAGCGGCCTGTGGTACCCCTCCCTCCGGGGCATTTTGGGCGTAAAATACTTGTATTCAATGGTTTGCAGGGGATGCTGGCCTGCAAAATATTGATAGTAAATGGGTTGCGGCTAAAATACTTGTTATCAGTAAATTAGCCCCAGCTTCGCCCGGGGCTCTGTGTTTTTGATCTATATATTCATTATATCGGGTTGAGTGTAGCTAAAATGCTAAGCGGAAGTTGCTGTGGGGTAATGAGTTAAGTGGTTTTGGGGCTTGACATGCGATTTTTGGGGGGAAATGACAAAAATAAAATAATGACATCTCCAAAAGCAATAGAATGAGCCGCTTCACCCGTTCCTTGTTGCCGACCAACCGGGAACTACTCCATTCGTGGATGGCGCGGACAAAAACAGATAAAGACTTGTCGAGTCCATATCTGTATGCGAAATTCGTGATCGATCTTGCAGGCGCCAGGTCCTACGCGCCGAGCTCTTAAACATCACCAACGCCTCCGCCTTCTCACAGCCCAACGGCAGCTTCGGCGCCGCAGCGTTTGGCAGCATCACCAGCACCACAACCGACCCTCGCGCCTTGCAACTGGCAATCCGCCTCAGCAACCGAGCGACGGGTTCTCCAACTTTCACTATAAGAAAGTGGATCTCGGCTCCGATCCCAGTACTCATCTTTATCGCGAAAGTATCTGTATCTTACTCGCGTGGAGTAACCTTCCTTGCGATGAAAGCCGTCGCTTATCGCCAATACAGACCTTTCACGGAGCACAAAAAGCCCTTCGAAGAAGGGCGAATGGCGGTTACAGCGTTATCTTTGCTGTCCATTCATGGGCATGAAGTTGAATAGGTTCCGAAGGGAGTCTGTTGTCCTATTTTTCGGATGAGGATGGACCTTCAAATACCAAAGTCATGTTTCTCATGTGAATTGATTCGAGAGTTTCGACTGTTCCCTGGACTTTGGTATCCAATGCCTCGTTCTTATTGTTCTCCACGACAAGTTGGGCCGGTACCGTCGCGAGGACCTTGTGGTTTTGCGTAAACGTGACTTGAGTATTGGGTCCGGTACCTGTCCATGTCACGTCGTAATTACCCGCGGCGAGCTGGGTGTTTCCAGCTTTCATCGGCTCGGGAATGTTCACTGTTTGGGAGTTCCTGCCCGCAAACGCGGGGGCAGAAAGGAGTGTGAGCATCATTGCGAAACCAAGAGATCGCTTCATAGGTGTGTCCTCCAACGCCTTGCGGATTTCCCTTTCGGGTCTGGCATTGAGAAAAGTACACCATGTTTAGTCGCCAGTGAACCTTAAGAATTCTTAAGCCCGAACTGAAAGAGATCGGCAGTGAGAAGCATCGTCAATCCGGCACGGTCGCTTTGAAGAGCGGAATCCTGATTCGTACGAGCAGACCGGGCGACGCATTCTCTGCACAGATCGTGCCATGATGCACCAGCACGGCACGTTTTGCGATCGATAAGCCGAGCCCTGACCCTCCTCCCAGAGCGTCACGTGCCTCTTCAACCCGGAAGAATGGATCAAAGATCCTTGTAAGCGTGTCTTCAGGGACTCCCGGTCCGCAGTCACGAATTGCGATCTCCGCAGCATCCGAATCTTCAGCGAGCAACACATCAATCGTTGATTGTTCCGGTGAATAGCGAATCCCATTGCGCATTACATTCTCGACCGCGCGCCGCAGCAACTCACGATTGCCAAGAATTTCACCGGCGGACGAACCGCTCAATGTGATTCGACAACCCCGAACCTCAGCTTCCAAAGTGCAATCGTGTATGACTTCCGCAAGGACCTCTCCGAGGCTCACGATCTCTAAGCTCTGTTCCTCAGGGTCGCCCTCGACGCGAGTGATCTCCACAATGCCTGCCACAAGCGAAGCGATTCGGTCCACATCGCGATTGATGCGATCCAATGCCTCGCCTTTGTCCGCGGATGTTCTGGCCAGTTTAACTGCGAACTTTAGCCGCGCTAACGGCGATCTGAGTTCATGCGATATGTCCGCCAGCAGCCTTCGCTCACTCACAATCATCAGCTGCAGGCGTTCTGCCATCTGATTAAACGAGCCACCGAGCTGTCCAATCTCATCCTGCCGCTTGCTATGCACGCGAACAGATAGATCGCCTTGTCCGAAGAGCGCAATTGAGGCTGCTATCCTGCGGATCGGCGACACGACTGCAACCGAGGCTAGCCAACACAGAACTCCTGTGGCGCCGAGCACCAGAAAGTAGTACGGAAGAAACGTCCAAAGTTGCGGACGGCCTGCCTGGCCCTCCGCAGCAAACCAATATCGCCCATCCTCGGATCGTTGCGCTGCGATCGAATGCCCACCGTTGCGGATGCGCCATTTGGACGCTGGATAAGGCGGCAGCAGCTCTGCCTTACTGCCGCCGTCTACGAGATCGATACCATGTGCATCGAGTAAATAATGGCGCGCTCCAGAGAGATGGTCCAAGCCGGTCAAATAGTTTGCCAGTGCCTTCTGGCCGTCCCGGTTCAATATTCTGGTCGCGGATTCCAGTTGGAGTTCGTCTAAGCGGTCATAAACAGGATCGAAATGCT
This sequence comes from uncultured Acidobacteriaceae bacterium, assembly GCA_963791735.1. Lineage (GTDB taxonomy): Bacteria > Acidobacteriota > Terriglobia > Terriglobales > Acidobacteriaceae > Edaphobacter. The sequence continues at coordinate 219,292 of CAWBTR010000003.1, forward strand.
TTCTCTGCAAACGAACCGAGATCTGTTGAAATACGAGGAACGACAGCGACAACGTGCCCACCATCGCGAGAAAGACGGCGAAATAAAGGGACCTCGTTGGCAAGAACCTAAGCCGCTCGCGCAAAGACATAGCCGACTCCCCGAATCGTGCGAATGAGACTTCGACCACCCTCCAGCTTCTTGCGCAAATGACTTATGTGGACGTCGAGAATGCGATCATACGGTGCTGCTTTGCGGTCGAACAGAGCCAGAGTTAATTCATCTCGCGAGACAACACGTCCTGCAGAGCGCATCAGTATCTCCAGCAGGTCGAACTCCATTTCAGTCAGTTCCGCGGGCGATCCCGCGATCCACACTTCGCGCTTGGTGGCATTGATTCGGATGTCACCGATGGTTACATCTTTGCTGCCTTTCGTAGCATCAGTGCGGCGCAATACCGCGCGGATCCGCGCCTGGAGCTCATCCGGATCGAAAGGCTTCGGAAGATAATCGTCTGCACCCGCATTCAGTCCGAGAATCCTGTCATGATGCTGGACACGCGCCGTTAAAAGGATTACAGGGACGTCTTTTCTGCGCCGCAACTGTTGCAGCACACTGAAGCCATCAATGACAGGGAGCATAACATCGAGAATCACCAGATCATATGTTCCGCTGGCCGCACAGGCGAGTCCTCGCCGGCCATCATATTCGCAATCCAGGCGATGTCCGGCGCCGGCAAAAAACTCCTTCATCATCCCGCATAACTCTCTGTCGTCATCAACGAGCAACAGCGATAGATGCACGTCTTTTTCCGCAGTCTCCATCGGCTATTAAGTCTCGCACGTATCAAATGCGCGGCGACCTACCTTAACAAATCTTAAGGTAGCAACCCGATTCGCGGCCCGTATATCGCGACCTGAACGACGGCCTCGTAAACACGCGACAAAGGTGACCTTCAGCCGCCGTTTATGTCTTCTTATCGACCTGCGAGTAGATCCGCGGATTCGGAAAGGCCGACTGGGAAGGGACGACGTGGAGCCGGATGTGAAGGTGAAGGCAGCGGATGCACTTGAAACGGGTAGGTTTCTCCGAGGTGCTATCCGGAAATAACCTTTGCAAGATGCCGTTCTCTACCAGATTGAATGCCGGGATTTTAGTTTTGGCTTAGACGGGTTTTTGCGCCTGGACCAGAGCGGCGATCAGGTTGTCGAGGTCGGCTGGGTTAACGTCGCTGACGGCAATGATGTTGAGGTCTGGCGTAGTGGCAGTGTGGAGAGTGAAGCCTGCGCGGGTGTTTGGTAGCGTCGCGACGCTGGGACTGGTGGATCTTTGCGTCAGGAAGATGGAGACTTCGTGTTTGTGGATGGTGAAGAGGAGCAGAGCCGCAGGCTGGCCGTTGAGGTAGGTCAGGTCTGCTCCTTTGAGGAGCGTGTCGGCGGGTAGTGCGGTAGCGTCCGGTATGTTGAAGCTGAAGGAGAGACGGCCCTGGAACCAGGGCTTTACCGTGTGACGATCGGTGGAGATGACCTGTGGGATCGCTGCGGTGGAGAGGGTGGCGAGGTGCTGGTCGAGGAGCTCGGCGGAGAGGGTGTTGGTTTGATGGAGTTGACGCCAGCTGAGGAGTGAGACGGTCAGCAGAATGGCTGCGGCGAGAGCTGCCCAGGCCGCGGGGCGGCGGATGGAGAAGATGGGTGCGGATGTTTTCTTCTGCGGCTGTTGCGTCTGGATTTGCTGCGGTTGGGTTTGCTGCGAGTAGAGCTTTGCGGTGAGGCGGGAGAGAGCTTCGGGTGGTGGTGCGAAGCGATGGCCGGCGCGGGCGGTCGCGGCTTTGAGTTGTGTGGCGGAGAGGACACGCAGCGCACAGGCGTGGCAGTTGGTGAGGTGCTGGTCGATTCCCTGTCGCTGCTGCTGCGAGAGTTCGCCGTCGATGAAGGCGCTGAGCGTATCGGGATCAAGATGTTCGGTTGACTGAGTTGATTGAGCAGTTTCGTTCATAAGGATTCACCGAGGTGCGGCTGCAGGAGTTGGCGGAGGGTGCTGCGAGCGCGAGAGATGCGTGACATGACGGTGCCGATGGGAACATCAAGAATGACGGCGATGTCTTTGTATTTGATCTCTTCGACGTCGCAGAGAAGGAGAGCTTCGCGTAGAGGTGGCTGAAGCTGTTCTAGCGCTGTGTGGAGGGCGGCCTCGTTGTCGAGGCGGATGAGGTTGTCTTCCGGTGTCGGATCGGTAGCGACGGTGTCGAGCGCGCCAGGATGGTCTTCGAGAAAGAGAGTACGCGAGGCGGCGATGCCGGTGCGGGTGGTGAGGAAAGTGTTGCGGAGAATGCGGAAGATCCAGGCCTTGAAGTTGGTGCCGGGTTGAAAGGAGTCGAAGGCGCGAAGAGCTTTGGTGAAGGTCTCCTGCACGAGATCTTCTGCCTCTGCTTGATTGCGTGTGAGCCAGAAGGCGTGGTTGTAGAGCGAGGGGAAGAGCGGGAGCGCGAGTTGTTCGAAGTCTGCGCTGCGAGTGGTGGTGGAGGGCATGGTGCGAAGTGCCTCGGTGTGTCTGAGGTGCTGGGGTAGCAGCGACGCGGCGTACGCCGGCAGGCATTGGCTGTTGAACATCCCTACCGTTAACCGAATCGCCCTCAAATTATTCCATGAATTATTTGCGGGCTGCGTGGGAATAAAGAGAGGCCGAGCCAGTTTAGGGCTGTGCAGGCAGTTAGAAACTCAAATGGAGCTCGCTATGAATCGGTTTAAGAAAGACGAAGTGATGAAGGAGAATGAAGCGGCTGCGCAACCCTCAGGGGATGGTATCGACCGGCGCAATTTTCTGGGGTGCATGGCGTGGGCGGGTACAGGGTTGATCTGGTCGATGGTTGGCGGTGTGCCCGCTTCGAAGCTGCTGGCGCAGACGATGAAGGGGGGCGGCTCGGCTGGAAAGAGCGCGGCTGGGAAGGTAGAGGATTTCTCCTTCGTGCAGATCAGCGACAGCCACATCGGCTTCAACAAGGGCGCGAATCCGGATGTAACGGGCACGCTGGCGCAGGCGATCGACAAGATCAATGTCGTTCCTGCGGGGATGAAGGCTCCAGATTTCATGATTCACACGGGCGATATCACGCAGAACTCGAAGGTTGCGGAGTTCGATACGGCTTCGCAGGTGATCAAGAGTGCGAAGGTTGGCGAGGTTTTTTACGTGCCGGGCGAGCACGACTATATTGACGATGGAGCGCAGTACAAGCAGCGCTTCGGCAAAGGAACTGTCGGGAATGGCTGGTACAGCTACAACCATAAGGGAGTTCATTTTGTGGGCTTGAATAATTGCGTGCAGGTGGATGCGATGGGCAATATGGGTGCGGAGCAACTGGCGTGGCTGAAGTCTGATCTATCAGGTTTGAGCCGTTCGACGCCGATTGTTGTGTTTGCGCATATTCCGTTGTGGATGGTCTATGAGAAGTGGGGCTGGGGTACGAAGGATGGCGAGCAGGCGCTTGCGATGCTGAAGCCCTTCGGTTCGGTGACGGTGTTGAATGGGCACATTCATCAGGTGGTGCAGAAGGTGGAGGGCAATGTGGCATTTCATACGGCGATGGCGACGGCGTTTCCGCAGCCTGCGCCGGGAGCTGCGCCGAATCCAGGGCCGATGGTTGTTCCGGCAGGCAAGTTGAGGAGTGTGCTCGGCGTGACGAAGGTGAAGGTAGTTCAGGGGAAGAGTCATTTGGCTGTTGTCGACTCCACGTTGGCGGAGACAGCTTGATGCGTCCTTGGGTTGTCGCAGTGTTGACCGTAGGTGCAGTTGTTGGGCTGGGGTTTGTGCATCCGTTTGGGAATCCACGTGTCGAGCCTGCGGAGGGGCTCGGCACGCTGCTGCAGGGTGCGAAGATGCCAGCGGATGCGAAGGCCGTGCTGGTGACGAAGTGCGCGGATTGCCACTCGAACGAGACGCGATGGCCGGTGTATGCGCGGATTGCTCCGGGGTCGTGGTTGATTGAGCGAGATATTGTTGAGGCGCGCAAGAAGTTGGATCTTTCGCGGTGGGAGGAGATGCCGGCGGAGAAGCAGGAGGTGTTGATGTCGAAGATTCTCGAAGAGGCGAAGAGTGGCGATATGCCTCCGCTGCAGTATCTGGCGCTGCATTGGGATGCGAAGCTTTCGAAGGCCGATGTACAGGCGCTTTCGATGTTGGGTAAGAGTGCTGGTGGAAGCGAGGCGACGTTGAGTGGAGCCGGTGATGCTGTGCGCGGTAAGGCGGTGTTTGAAAAGCGCTGCACTGGATGTCATGCAATGGAGGTGGATCGCGAAGGGCCGAGGCTGAGGGGAGTGTTTGGCAGGAAGGCCGGGAGCGTTGCGGGGTTTACTTATTCTGCGGGGTTGAAGCGCTCTGGGTTCACTTGGAATGAGGCGACGCTGGAGAGGTGGCTGAGCGATCCGGATCTGGTTGTCCCGGATAACAATATGAGCTTCAGTGTTCCGAAGGCAGAGGAGCGGCGGGATTTGATTGCTTATCTGAAGCAATAAGGCCGGAGTAGCTCAGCGCAGAACTCGGACGAGCGTGCTGTTCCTGCAGCGGCTGAAGCGGCGGTCTTCAAGACAACGATTTTTTCAACATTCTCTGATGCTCTTGAGCGCTTTGAAGGAAATCTGTGGTGCGTTGCAACTTTGGTGGGAGGGTTTCACGCAACTTTCAACAGGAGAATGGGTATAGCAGGTTCGTACGGCAAGAATGCCGACCAAGGAGAATGAAGAATGTTGAAAAAGGCACGATGGATAGTACTGGCGGCGGGATTAGTTGCGATAACGGCGCCGATGACGATGCAGGCACAGGAGGTTCCAGGACCGCACCCTCATTATCTGCATGCGCTGAGCGACTTGCGCGCTGCTCGGCACTACCTGAACGATGGATGGGCGTGGGCTCCGGTGCGGCGTGATGATAATGCTGCGATTCGCGAGATCGATGCCGCGATCAATGAGATCAAGAGAGCGTCGATCGATGACGGCAAGGGATTGAACGATCCGTTTACCATCGATACGCACCTGAGCCCGCATGATCGTTTCCGGAAGGCGAATGAGTTGCTGGCAGCGGCGCATAACGACCTGTCGAAGGCGGAGGATGTGCCGGAGGCGCGTGGGTTGAGGAACCGTGCGATCGGTCATGTGGACGCGGCTCACCAGATAGTGGATGACGCCTGGCGTACGGCCCACTGGGAGTAACGCTCGTGTTTGTGCGGGGTGCAGCTTCGGCTGCACCTCACGAGGTGCGCGTTTAGCGGTATCAAAAGACGCCGCCTCAGATGCCGGCGTACCAAGCATAACCATATTCCGGCTCGACAGACCCAAGACCTTTGCCGAAGCTCTTGAGCGAGTCGGTGACCGTGAGACTTGTCACATATTAAGGCTCTTATAGCCAAGTTGCCGAGGCACGCGCATCCGCAGCGGACCGCCGAAGGAGACCGGAAGATCGCCATCGTTCATCCCCCACGTCAGCAGCGTTTGGGGATGGAGAACGTCCGCCATATCGATGCTTTCCCACCAGCCCTTGTCCATCGAGAAGTACACAACATATCGCGCGTGCGACAAGAGCCCAACGGCGTTCAGAACCTCAATCAGTGGCGTTCCGATCCACTCTGCGATATACGACCAGCCCTCTTCGCAGGCAACCTCGGTGATTTGGCTGCGGAAGGGAAGACTCTTCAGGTCGGCCAGCGAAAGCGACGCTGGCCGCAAGACCATTCCGTCAACCGCAAGCCGCCAGTCTGAGAACCCGTTGGCCTGATGGCGCTTGAAGATATCGCTGGGTGGTGCGGTTTCGTTGGCGAAAGGCGACTTCGAAATCATGCTGCGAGGAAACTCTCTCGCCAACGAATGCGTCGTCAGAAGGCGCTGGGCGGCGTAGGTCAGGGTCTCGCCGGGACCGTAGATTCCGCGGTGATCGGGCGGGATCAGTCCATAACGCTGGGCGAGACGGGCGGCCGCAGTCAGACCAGCGACGCCCGCGGTCGCGGCAAGGCCGGTGGTTATGAGCTTGCGGCGTGAGATGGGTCTTATGGTGGGTGTCATGGGCGCTCCCGTGGTGCGATGACGCGGCCGGTAATCATCGCCCGCATGCGACTCCTGAATCCTGCAAGAACAACCATGGCAACGTGGACTACCAGGAAGAGCAGAAGAGCTCCGGAGACGAAGAAATGCAGCGTCCGCGCGGATTGCCGGCCGCCTAGCGCGGTGACAGCGGACGGAACTGCGGAATCGAATGCAGGAGACATCGCGAGACCAGTCCAGATCACCAGCGGAAACAGGACGAAGATCACGATCAGATATGCGGTCCGCTGAACGACATTGTAGGAGTGGGCTTCGGCTTCGTCTGGCGGCGCGCGGCGGAGATAGTTCGCGATCACCTCCCAGAACGCCCGCCAAGTCCTATTCGCCGGCGCCGGAAACAGGTCTTTGCGCAAGTGGCCGCTCCAAAGACTTGAGATGGCGTAGACCAGGCCGGTCAGCACGACAGCCCATGCGGCCTGAAAGTGGAGATACCGGCTCCAACCATTCTGGTCGGGCAGCACGTAGCGGTAGCCGGTTGGAACTGTGTGTCTCGATGCGGGGATTGGCAGTGTGAACAGAGGACGAGTCCGCACGTTGCCGACTTCACCCCAATAGAACCGTGGGTGAGAGATTACGATCTCTGCGCCGCTGATGAGCAAAGCAAAGAAGGAGATTACCGTGATCCAGTGCGTTACGCGAACCACCAAAGTATGGCGGGGAGTTTTCGGGTTAGGAAGCGAGCCTGCGGCTGACACACGCGCAGCATAACACGGAATAACAACGAGCGCGTGCCGTCGACGGTTCGGAATCATTCTCCCACGGGAAAGAGGTATTGTCCTCTATCACTGGGATGCTTCGGCACGAGACAGGTACCGGCAAATGGGCTGTCGTCTAGCAGATGGTTTTTAGTGCCTGTTGCCCCTCGGCTCCTGCGCAATTCAATCTCTCTCGCAAGCGGAAACTATAGAACGGAGACTGCTTCAAGTTGCAATAGAAAAGCCCGGATGGTGTCCGGGCTTTTCTTGCTGCGAGTGTGTTGCTAAGCGGAGGCTTCGTCTGTTGCTGCGGCTCTGGCCTGGGCTACGGTCCAATCGGGGGAGCCAACCTTGAAGCGGGCGAATCTGCGGACGCTGATGTTCTCGCCGAGTTTTGCGACCTTGGTGGCGATGAGCTGCGCGATGGTCTGCGAAGCTTCCTTGATGAAGGGCTGGTCGAGGAGGCAGAACTCTTCGTAGAACTTGGCGAGCTTGCCTTCGAGCATCTTCTCGATAATGTTCGCCGGCTTTCCGGTGGCTGCGGCCTGGGCGCGATAGACTTCCTTCTCGCGCTCGAGGTCGGCTTCGGTAACGTCTTCTCGGCTGACGAAGCGCGGGTCGACGGCGGCGATGTGCATGGCGATGTCGCGGAGCAGCTCCTGGAAGTCGTCAGTGCGGGCGACGAAGTCGGATTCGCAGTTGAGCTCGAGGAGGACGCCGATCTTTCCGCCAGCGTGGATGTAGGTTCCGACTGCGCCTTCGTTGGTGGTGCGGGAGGCTTTCTTTGCAGCCGAGGCCATGCCGCGCTTGCGGAGGACGACGAAGGCGTTTTCCATGTCGCCTTTGGCTTCCTGGAGGGCCTTGAGGCAGTCGCCCATGGGCGCGCCGGACTTTTCGCGGAGTTCCTTGACGAGTTTTGCGTCGATTTTGGGGGTGTCAGCCATGATGGTAGTCATAATCCTCTGTTGATGATGCAGTGTGAGTGTTACTGATTCGTTGACGCAGAAAGAGCGTGGCGCCGAATTCGCTTTCGCGGGCAGCCACGCTCCACTGGCAGGTGTTCGTGACTTGCCTTAGACGGCGGCGTGGGCCGAGAGCGACTCGGGCTCGGCATCGGGCTCGGAGGCAGCAGCTGGGGCCTTGCGGATGTTCCCACCGAGGACAGCTTCGAGGTCGACGGTCTCGTCTTCCTCGGGAGCGGCTGCGACGGGCTCGGAGGCGGCGTGGATATCGCCGGGCTCGTACTCACCGTCTTCGCCGACGTACTCGGGCGAGGTGGCGAGGGGTTGAACGTCAGCGGCTTCGGTGGCGAAGGCCTTCTCGGAGACCATCTGGACGCCTTCGTAGGCGGAATCGGCGATCTTCGTGGTGAAGAGGCGAATGGCGCGAAGGGCGTCGTCGTTGCCGGGGATGACGTAGTCGACGACGGTGGGGTCGCAGTTGGTGTCGACGACGGCGACGACCGGGATGCCAAGCTTGCGGGCTTCGGCGACGGCGATGGCTTCGTTGTTGGAGTCAACGACGAAGAGGGCATCGGGAAGGCGCTTCATGGTCTTGATACCGGCGAGGTTGGTTGAGAGGTGCTTGCGCTCACGCTCGAGCTTGATGACTTCCTTCTTGGTGAGGAGCTCGTAGCGGCCGTCGGTGGACATGTCGTCCAGCTCCTGGAGGCGCTTGACGGACTTCTGCACGGTGATCCAGTTGGTGAGGAGACCGCCGAGCCAGCGGCTGTTGATGTAGGGCATGCCGGCGCGGGTGGCTTCTTCGGCGATGGCGTCCTGTGCCTGGCGCTTGGTGCCGACGAAGAGGACGAGCTTACCGGTGGAGGTGAGATCGGTGACGAACTTGGACGCCTCTTTGAACATCTTGAGGGTCTTCTGGAGGTCGATGATGTAAATGCCGTTGCGTTCGCCGAAGATGTACTCCTTCATCTTGGGATTCCAACGCTTGGTTTGATGCCCGAAGTGAACGCCAGCTTCGAGCAGCTCTTTCATAGTGATATTTGCCATGTAGCTCCTTGGTTGAGGCGGCACGGGTGCGGTCACCGGCGCCTGGATTGATCCCTCGTAAGGGAGATTTGACTCCTTGCCTCAGGCTGCGGCTTCTGACGGCCGATACATGAGGGTGATGCGATGGGCGCCGGAGAAAAATGTCCGGCACCCATTCAAACTGTGTGGGCCTGATTCTCGAATAACAGACAAAAGCAACAGCAAAAGATTTTGCTGAGAGGCTTTTTCTATCGCTTCGAGAACTGGAACCGAGCGCGAGCGCCCTTCTGGCCGTACTTTTTGCGCTCTTTACCACGCGAGTCGCGGGTAACGAGGCCTTCTGCTTTGAGCGCCTTGCGGAGCTCGGGGTTGAAAATCATAAGGGCGCGGGCAATGCCGAGCTTCACGGCGTCGGCCTGTCCCATGATGCCGCCACCCTTGACCGTTGTGATGACGTCGAAGGTCTCGCCGATGTCTGCGATGCCGAGGGAACGCTTGGCGGCTGCGCGCTGCTGGGCGGTGACGAAGTAGACGTCACACTCTTTTTTGTTGACGGTAAATTTGCCGCTGCCCGGACGCAGGAAGACGCGTGCGATCGAGGACTTGCGACGGCCGGTTCCGTAGTATTGGATCAGATCTGCCATGATGCTCCTTGAACTTGTATGAGGCCCGGGGCGAAGCCCCTTTTCTGGCCTGTTTTGTTCAGTGGGCTAAAGCCCACTGCTTAATCCCAAAAACCAAACTTGCTGTTCAACAGCTAACGTCTGCTGTTGAAGGAAAAACATTGATCCAAACTTTACGACCTAGCCTTCGAGCTTCTGGTGCTCCTGATGGGGGTGCGTCGGCACCATCACCTTGGAGGTGAGCACCTTGGGCGCGTTGGAGGCATGGAAGTCCATAGCGACCGGCTGCTGGGCGAGGTGGGGGTGCTGGCTGCCCTTGTAAACCTTGAGCTTGGTGGCCATCTGACGGCCAAGCTTGTTCTTGGGAAGCATGCCCTTGACGGCCTGCTCGACGATGGCTTCGGGGCGGCGGGCGAGGAGCTTGACGAAGGACTCTTCGCGAAGACCACCGGGGAAGCCGGTGTAGCGGCGATAGAGCTTCTGGTCAGACTTGAGGCCGGTTAGTACGATCTTTTCGGCATTGATGATGATGACGTGATCGCCCATATCGATGTAAGGGGTGTAGAGGACGTTGAGCTTGCCGGCGAGGATGGAGGCGGCCTGAGTGGCGAGACGGCCGAGCGTTTTGCCGCTAGCGTCGAGGATGAACCACTTGCGTTTAATATCTTTGCCGCTCGGAATCGTGGTGGACATCGTTTGGATTACTCCCTGATTCTGCCGTCTTCCTTGTTCGGCGTGGTTCGGAAGAATGTGGTGCCAAGTTGGTGGTTCGTGAATATTGACTGCCTGCAAAGCAAAAGAACGATTGTTCCAGAGCCGGGCGGAGTGCGACGGAGGAGGAAGACTGCTCCTACCAAACGCGCGGAGATATACCGCTTGATCTGGACTACGCACAAACCTATGGGATGGGTGCTTCAGGGGCGGCTATGTTGAGAGCTGCTCCACAAGTGGATCCATCACGGATGTCTCGGGTGCCTGAGTTGCCTGGGAACAATGGAGACACAGACGTACAGACGCGAGACTGCGCGAGATTTAAGTTTACTGATGCCTTTGGGGTCCCGTCAAGGGTTGATTGGGGAAGTTTACCGAGTTGGAGGCCGAATCCGGGCTGGTTGCAGGGGTAGCCAAGTCAAGGACATACATATTGCCGTCGTCATAGAGGCGACGCCGGCGTACGGGCTAGTTCGGCGTATTGCTGGTGGGAGCGCAAGACGATTTTGGCCTGGCTGTGGATCCATTGGGTTCTGGAGGCATCGGTTATGACGTGGGGCGCTTCCCGGTCGAAGCCGGCGAAGTCGGCATAGCTATAGACGAGGTAACGGAGGTGGTAGGCGAGGAGATAGTTGGCGAGGGCTTCGCTGTTCTGGCGGGAGGGCCAGCCGGGGGGGAGGCTGGCGGTGCCGGCGTAGTCGGCAATGCTGATGTTGTGGGCGCGGAAGTCGAGCAGGAAACTATAGCCGACGGTGGCTAGGGTTCCCTGATCGGTGGGAATGGCCTGCTGCATGGCGGCGTACTCGGCCGGGAGGCCGGGCGGGGCGATGGGGGTCTCGCGGAGGGAGAATTTGAGGCTCCAGGGAATCTGCATGAACTCGTTGGACAGCCGATTACCCCAGATGGAGATGGCCGCGATCACGACGACAACGACCGTGGCGGCCTGGAGAGCGGGCCATCGGCGACCAGCGGGAACGGCGTTGGCGCGGCGGCTGAAGACTATATAGACAAGAACCAGCGCGGTGAGCATGCAGGGGTAGTTGTAGCGGCGAACGGAATCTCCGCCGGTAGCGATGCCTACGAGCAGAGCAGCGCAGAAGGCCGCGGCGGAGAGAGCGAGGATCGCTTCGGCCTGCTCATCGCGGTCGCCGAGGACCCACTCGACGACGAAGATAACGAAGAGAGGGATGCAGAAGGGGATGACCTTATGGAGGATTATGGAGGCGCCGGCTCCTGAGGGTGCGGGGTAGAGGCCGTAGGCGCTGTATTGATAGCCGGGACCGAGCAGAGGATAGAAGAAGGTTCCTGAGGTGCTGTGGCTTGCGATCATCCAAGGCACCATGACGATAAAAGCACCGAGGGCGGCGAGGAGGAAGGTTCTGACCGCCGCGGGGAAGCCTCGTCTTCGCCATTGGAAGAGAGCGATGCAGCCAACGAAGATGACTCCGTGGGGCAGGTAGGTGGATTTGGTGGTGGCGATGGCGGCGGTAACGATGCCGAGTAGAAGTGAGAGGAGGATGGGACGGTCAGCCAGGAGTTTGCGATTGGCTGCCAGATACACGAGGCCGAAGAAGAGCGCGCTGGGGAGAAGGACAAAAGTGAGATTGAACTGAAGTTGAGGGGTGAAGAAGACGAGCAGAGCGAAGATGGTGCGCTGCGCGCGGGTGAGGCGGAACTCGGTGGCCAGACTCCAGGCCAGGAAGGCGAGCAGAATGAGCCCGAGGGTTCGGTCCGCCATCTGGAGGTTGGTGAGAGGGAGCGCGACGAGGAGCAGGGTCTGGAGGAAGTAGTTGCCGCCGATGCTGGCGATGATGCGGCGCTCGCTGAAGGGATCCGCGGCGAAATGGTGGAGTTGAAGCATTTTGGCGGGTGCGGCGAGGTAGAAGTTGTAGTCGTCGCTCTCCTGATATTGGCCTGCACGAACGGACGCGGCAATGCGAATGACGAAGATGACGACGAGGAGAATCAGCAAGAGGTTGACGGTGCGGGAAGAGGGAGAGTGGGGCGCGGCGCTTTCGCTCGGCGCTTCGGGTTCGGTGATAGTGATTCGAAGAAAGATTGCTGCGAGCAGACCGAGAAGAATCAGCACCAGAAGGACCGGGGTAGTGATGGCCTGTATCAGATTTAGACAGCCACCCAGAAAAACAACGACACCAACACCGCTGGTTGCCGCGAAGGCGACGGAGGGACGCCGCACACCGAAGAGATGGAGAAGGACGGCTCCGTAGCCCGCAATGGAGACGAACAGGAGAGCGCACCAGAGGAGTGCCTCTGTGAAATGAACAAGCGAAGCGGGAGTCATGTCAGATCCTGTGGGGGTATAAACTGATGGCGTCGAGGGGACGACTCAAAGCACAGCCGAAGCAGAAAACGGCGTCGGCTTTGATGGAGAACAGGCTTCACAGTTGTTTCTTATCGGGTTGCGGTGATGAAGAGGTCGCTGATCAACAGATTACACCAGGGCTACGGTCGTCTATCGAGTTCCAGTGAGGGGCTTGGCACGACCATATCGGCGGGCAGCATGTGACAATAAACGCGGTGCAAAGTTTCTTGCACCGCTTTTACTGTGGTTTTGGTGGGGTCACCCAGCCTTTTCAAACACAAAGAGATTATTGAATCCAAGTTGAAATCGCTTCTGCGAAGCCATCTTGAGCGAAGAAAACAACTGAGGCGTCTCCCGGACGTCATACCCGTGGTGCTCTTCGAGAGACATTCCGTCAATCAGGTGGAGAGTTTTTAAAGCGGATAGAAGAATATCTGTTTTCGCCGAAGGAACCGTGATAATCACCTTCCCTTTCGGCTTCAGGGCTCGATAGCAGTCGGCACCCAGGTGACTCCGCACGACTGGCGGAAGATGTTCTAGAGATGCGAGCATCGTTACAAAGTCGAATTCACATCCGGTTGCGGTGTCCTCGGGAAATTTGCCGGGCAAGAGTTTGGCATTAGGCAACTCGATCGGAGAAGGCAGAGTCGGGTCGATGCCGATTCCCCACACCTCAGGCACGAGTTTGAACAACGCTCCATCCCCGCAGCCAAGGTCAAGAACTCTGGCTCCGGGCCATAGGAATCGCCTAGCCATATTGATACGCTGGCTCTGAATGAATAGATCAAGTTTGGTCATTTCGATGTGGGCCCTCGTAGTGATGGTCATTCCCGGAGAAGTGATGTCAATGGCGAGTTTTTCGAAATATCCTTGCAAGTACTAGAACTTTAGCATTCGATGCTATCCAGGGCGAGGCCGATTAGCGCTGTTTCTTTGTAGCAGGATTGCATGTCAAGTCCGGTCTGGTCTCCTGCAATGGAGACGAACGGGAGAACGCACCGGAGGGAGCGCCTCGACGAAAAGGAAGACTGAAGCAGGTGTCATGTCCTGGCCAGATTACACGACCAGAGTTGGCCGTGGCGGTGCGGAAGTTTTGGGGATGCCGATTGAGGGCTAGGATTGCGATGAGGAGACGCGCGGTGGGGATGAGGTCGTGGGGGGCGCTGGCGTTGGCGGGGATGATCGGGTGCTGTGTGGCGCAGGCGCAACCAGGGCAGGTTGCGGGTGGCGATCCCGAGGTGGCTGCCGCTTCCCTCCTGGTCGGCAAAGCGCTGTTCTTGCGGGGATCTTATTTGAGTAACAATCTGAGCTATGACGCGGCGGGAAGGGTGCAGGGGTCGCCGAAGGTGGGCGACTGGACGATTGCGGCAGTGAATGTGCTGAAGGCGGAGCGCCGAGGGGCGGATGAGATCGAACTGGATGGGGTGCGGGCGGCGATTCGGTATAACGCGGACAGCCATGAGTTTCAGCGGCATGCGTTGAATGACGAGAAGATGCGACTAGTGGTGAAGGATCCGGGGGACACGAAGCAGTTGGAGGCGGCGTTTGCGGCGATGTTTTCAGTGGGGATCGATCCGGGGCTGCAACGGGCGATGCCGGATTATTGGCGGCATTATTTTGACCCTGCGTTGGCGTGGCCGCAGGATGCGTTGAATGGCCAGCCAATTTATACGTTGTATGGCGGGGCGGATCAGGCGAAGGATGTGTCGGCGCCCACGGTGGAGCATCGGGTGGATGCAAAGTACAGCGACTTCGCGGCACGGGACAAGGTGCAGGGAGCGGTTCTGTTGCGTATCGCCGTGGACTCTTCCGGAGTTCCCCAGCGGATCGCGATTGCAAGGCCGTTGGGGTATGGGTTGGACGCGAACGCGGTGGAAGCCATGATGAAGTGGCGGTTTTCGCCAGGGATGCGCGGAGACACTGCGGTGGCGGCCGGGGTGGTGGTGGAAGAGCAATTTAACCTGGTGGCTGGGCGATAAGGGATGGCTCGTTTTTCTCTAGGATTGGCCGGGGAGCCGCGAGGCGGCGGCCGAGGAGCATCGTGGGACGCTCAATGAAGCGATAGAAGATCTCCGTAACTATTAGGGTGACGGTGAGATAGATCAGCAAGAGGACACTCATGGAGACGCGCCCTAAAAGCGTGTGAATGAGAACGAAAAGAATGGTTCCATGAATGAGGTAGAGGCTGTAGGAGATGGCGCCAAGATGGTGGATCGTACGGCTGGTCAGAAAGGTGTGAAAAGGCCGGCTGTTCATCGCAAACACGATGAACATGACCGCTCCGACGGCGATGCCCCAATCGTACAAATCGTTGGGAATGGAGAAGCGCTGGACGATGCTGCTGGCATTGGAAAAGCCATAGAGAACCAGGGAGACCAGAGCGATAGCGCCCGCCTGAAGTGCACTGAGCCGGGCATACCAGCGATTGATCGCGTGGAGGTGCTTCGCCATCAGTGAGCCGATGAAGAAGAAAGCTGCGTAGTGAAGCGTGAGCATGCTGTTGATCGCGGCATCGTGGCTGGTGAGATGAAGGACGCTTGAGAACAGAATTACAAGAGGATAAAAGCCGAGGGAAAGAACGGCCGCCGAGAGGAGGAGCCAGATGGTGCGAAGGCGAAGGACGGCGACTGCAATGAAGGGAAAGACGAGAGAGATCCGCATCTCATAGACCAGGGACCAGAATGCGGTGTTGAACTGAGACCAGTCGTAGTTGCCAAGGAAGAGGATGTGCTGAACGACAAGGTGAGTTGTGACCGGCGCCGACCAACTCAAGTTGATCCAGTAGCTATTGGAGTGGCCGCGATCGGCAAAGTGCATGTCGCACAGAACAGCGAAGGCCAGTGCTCCAAGATAGGGCAGATAGATGCGGCAGACTCTCTTTAGCAGAAATGGACCGTAGTTGAGGCAGTCCTTTTTTTTGTAGGGGAGGGTGAGGACAAAACCGCTGAGCAGGAAGAAGAGGATGACGGCCTGATGCCCGTCAACGAGGAGGCGCAGAGGAGAGCGATCGAGAAAGTAGGTGACTCGCGGAGAGCAGATTCGGGAGAAATGATGGAAGACGACGGTGAGCGCAGCGACGCCTCGCAGGGAATCCAGCTCGTAAAAGCGTCGCGGATCGCCCTGCTGACGCGAGTTTGTGTCACCTGACATGCTCAGGCAAAGTATAGCGTGGGTGTTAGTCTGTTGAGCACTATGGGGCTCCGACAAATAGGGTTGGTAGTGGTGTTGTTGGTTGCTCGCGTGGGGTGGGCGCAGGTCGATGCTCATGCGGTGGAACATGAGCTAAAGGGAAGACCGATGACCCTGCGGTCTTATTCCGCGGAGCCAGTGGCGCGGTATGAATGGGTGAACAACAAGCTGGTTGCAACGCCCGGAAATGCGTTTACGCTGGGCGAGTTTACGACGAGATCGGCTAAGTTGAAAGGTAATGTACTCCGCATTGAAGGCACTCGCGGGACGCTTGTGCGGGACGCTGAGAAGAAGGTCCTGGTGCGAACGGGCGATACGACGATGAGGCTGGAGATCGACCTGCACAACGCCCCGACGACGCTGCCCTTGCTGGCGCTGGAGAAGATGCTTTTTTTTGAGGATGAGGCTAAGGCAATTGCCGGGTTGCCGATGCTTTTATCGGAGATTCTGCCGTTGAATACGACTGGTGTGACAGCGGCAAAGTGCGGCTGCATCCGGATTTTTGATGGCGGTCAGTGGATGAAGCTGGCCCTGAAAGATCCGCAGGTTAGTCAACCGAAGTTGACGTTTTCGGCAGAGCCGGAGTTTTCCGAGGAGGCGCGTCGACAGAAGGTTTCAGGCGACGTCGTGGTCGAGATCTACGTCAATAGCGGTGGGCATGTCGAAGATGTCTGGATTGGGCGTCCCGTAGGATTTGGGCTTGACGAAAAGGCAGTCGAGACAGTTCGACAATACATCTTTGAGCCGTCGATGTATAAGGGCAGACCTGTGGGAACGATGCTTGGTGTGGAGGTTAATTTTCAGGTCTTCTAATCGGTGTGACCGTCACCCAAATTTTCTTCCCGCCAGTTAGTGCTCGAGCTGGGTGGGGCTGGGTTGCTGGCCGAAGCTCGTTCGGAGCAGGCGGGGGATGGTGGGTTTGCGGTGGGGGCGCGGGGGCGTGCCGGGGGTGGGGGGATCGAGGCGATAGAGGATGAGGAGGTTACGCTCGGGATCGTCGAGCGCGGGGAAGGCAGCGATGCGCTGGAGATGGTACATGGGGGCGAGGGCGTCCATCTTGTCGTCGTCGACCTGGTTCCATGTGACGTACCAGCCGGGATGGTAGGCCTGGATGCGGACGGGGAGGTCCATGGTGCCGAAGTCGTCGCAGATGGAGGGGAGGCCTGTCATAAGCGAGAGGTTGGAGCCGCTGATCGAGAGGATGAGGGGGTTGTGGTTGGGGTCGGCGGAGATGATGCCGTGGATCTGGTCGGCAGCGCTGGTGAAGGTGTAGTCGGGAGTGCGGACGTAGTGGATGGTCTGGCGGGCGTCGGTGACGGTGACCGCGGTGAGGACGGCGACGACGGAGGCGATGGCGAGACGGTGAAGAACAGCTTGTGGGGCGGTGCGATGATTTGAACTCCCGTAATTCGGGCTCCATAGACTCGAGAAGACGACGGGGACCAACAGGGTGAGCGGGACTGCGATGACCAGGTAATAACGGGGCTGGAGATTGTTGTGGTAAGCGAGGAAGGCTGCATAGCCAGAGGCCCAGAGGAGAAGAGCCGGGATGAGCGGGTTACGCAGGAGGCGCGGCCGCAGGAGGAAGACAGAGACTGCGGCAAGGATAGCGAGGGGGTAGACGATGTTGCCGATCCATAGGCCATCAGCGATGGTATCGGCGAGGACAGAGAGGGCGTTGGAGGGGGTGATGCCGGTGTAGGCGTTGGCACTGAAGAGGTAGTGGTAGTCGGGGAGGAAGTGGGGGCGGACGACGAAGAGGTAGTAGCTGAGCCAGGCGATGGCGGCGAGAGCTGCGGAGGGAAGGCTGATTCGGAGGAAGGGGCGCAGGCGATATCCGGCGCGGGCCCACAGCAGCCAGGCGATTGCCGGGAGGAGAAAGATGGCGGTGGTCTTGGTGAGGACCATGAGGGGGAGAAGCAGGCCAAGGGCAATGGCGGGGAGGGATTGTTGGATACGGGTTCGCAGGGGAGCGGCGATTCCGGGCTCCGGCGGTGTGGCATAGGAGGCGGCGAGGAGGGCGAGCAAGGTGAAGAGGATGAGGAGCGGCTCGAGGATGGCCATGCGGGTGAAGACGTAACAGAAGGGGCTGACGGCGAGAAGGAGCACGGCGATGGCAGGAGCGAGAGAAGTTTCGGTTTTTCCGCTGGACGCTTTTCCGCCAGACGAGAGAAGCTGCCAGCGCCGGAGCAAAAAGTAGGACGCGAAGAGGATACAGGCGAAGATGGCGACGGTGAGAGCGCGGGCAGCGGCGAGGTTGACCCCGGTGAAGCGAAAGAGGGCTGCTTCGAGGAGAGGCCAGACGGGGAGGGCGGCGGCGGGGTTGAAATCGCCGGGAACGTGCCAGTGGCCGCGCTGGAAGTGGCGGATGGCACCGTCGCCGTACCAGCCTTCGTCGGTGTATTTGGCCCAGTCCATCCAGGGGGAGTGGTTGGGGAAGTCGGCGTTGAGATGGACGGCGTGGAGAACGAGGAATGTAGCGGCGACGACGAGCAGGACGGCCTCGGCGGCCTTGAGGATGCGGAACGGGATGGGGTCCGATTGGTTCATGGCCCAAAGATTAAACGCGATGTTGTGGCAAGAGTTCCAGAGTATTACAGAAATAGTACGGAGGCACGGGAAGAATCGCTGTGACGGCGGGTCTGGGGTTGCGGGGATGCTATTCTTCGACTCAATCCAATGAAAGGCGAGACGAAGAGCCAGATGGGAAGAGCGAAGGAGAGCCCGAGAAGAGTCGTGAGCGTTCTGCTCACCTTAGTTGTTCTATCGGCGGCCTTTCTCGATTATTGGAGCTACAGCCAGACCTTTTATAAAGAGCCGGGAATCTGGATGGACGTCGTGTCGGGGACGGCGAATGCGCCGAGCCAGTACCGGATCGGCGTAATCGATACAGCGTACTTTCTGGCTCGGCAAACCCACCTGGCGCTGCGGCATACGCTGACGGTGCTGGACGTGATCGCGGGATTGATCGCGGTGTTTACGCTGTTCCTGATCCTGCAGCGTTCGACGGTTTATCGCGAGGCCGACCTGGGGAGGCAGTGGTTCGGAGCGGCTGTTTTTGTGATTCTGGTGCAGTTTTATCTGTCGTGGCTGCTTTGGTATCAGAAGCCTGAGACGCTATCGACGGCAGCGGTGCTTTCGCTTGCACTGCTGCTGCTGGCGGTGAAGCTGCCGTTGCCCAAGGGGTTGGGTACGATTGTGCCGGTCATTGGCCTACTTCTGCTGGCCGTCGCACAGGGGTTTGTCCGCGCTGATGTTGCGTTTGCGTTGCATGTCGGGATCCTGCTGGTATGCCTGACACCCGCAGGGAAGGGGTTCGTGCTGCCGCGAGGAGTACAAGCTGTGACCAGCCTGGTTGCCGTGCTGCTGGCGGTGGGAATTCAATTGGAACTGATGAAGAGGTACCCGCAGGCGAACTATGGCGATACGGCAGTGCTGCAACTGTTTCTGAACATGAAGTCGCTACAGAGCTATATTCCGTTTTTCCTCTTTCTGGTGCCCTTTGGATGGACCGCGGCCGTGCTGATGCGGCGGTGTTATCGAACGGAGTCGGGAGGGATCGGGATGTTTACCGGGGCGGCGATTTTCTTTGGGATGTGGGTGACGGTCGGAAGGATCAGGGAGGTGCGGATCTTTCTGCCGTTCGCCCTGGCGCTTGCACCGCTGACGGTGGAGTTGGCGATGCAACGATTTCTGCCTGGTATCGACAGGTTGGAGGCGCGGGATGGGATTGAAGGTTGAGAGATTCTGTTGATGCAGCCGACTGGGTTGCTTAGCGGAGAGATTCCCTATTCGTAGGCGAGGGCGTCGATGGGATCTTTGCTGGCGGCTTTGAGAGCCGGGTAGAGCGCGCCGAGGATGGCTCCAAGGAATGCAATCACGACGGCCTTCCAGACCCAAGGGAAGTCGATGACGAAATCGAGTGTGGGAAAGCGGGCCTCGAGGGCGGCGCTGAGGGCGAAGCTGGCGGCAATGCCGAAGACGATGCCAGCCAGAGCCAGGACGCCGGTCTCACGGAGGACGATGCCGACGATGTAGGCGCGTGAGGCTCCCATGGATTTGAGGATGCCGATCTCGCGGGTGCGCTCCATGACGGCGGTGTACATGGACTGAAAAATAACCAGGAAGCCGATGATGACGGCGATGCCGATGACTACCTCGAGGCCTATGTTGAAGCCGGGGAGGCGATCGGGCGAGATGGAGGAGAGGTACTCATCTGCGGTGGCAACAGTGTAGGTGTTCATGCCAGGGGTGGAGAGGATTGCTTTGCGAACGTCTTCCTGATATTTCGGAGGGTTTTCGGTGCGGAGGTAGAACATGGTGGCCTTGCCCTCCGTGCCGGTGAGTGCGCCCATTGTTTCGATGGGAAGGAACTTACGGCCGCCTTTGCCGTGCGCGACGATACCGCAGATACGGAAGTCGTGCTTGAGAATGTTGATGGTGTCACCGACCTTCTTTCCAGCCGCAGCGTAATCGTCGAGAATCACATCGTTCGGTCCCTGAAACGGCGTGCCCGAGAAAAAGGTGAAGGGAAGGAGATCGTTGAAGCTTTTGAAATCTATGCCGTAGATGGTGTCGAGGGAGCTGTTGATCTGGACGTTGACGGGAGCAGCCACGACTACGTGGGGAATCTTCGCGAGGATGTCGGCAACCTTGACGGAAGCTCCGGCGGGGCTCATGCCGATGAGGTTGCTCGCGGTGTTGGGGCGCACGAGGATGTCCATACCGATGCCGTTTTGACGGGTCTTGAAGCCATTGAGCTTACCCATGAGGATGGCTGTGATGGAGAGGATCATGATGACCTCAATGGCAATGGCGACGCAGCTGATGAGCGAACGCAGGGGACGATGGACGAGATTGCCTACGACTAATTTATTCATGCGGTACCAGTGTATGGGAAATGAGGCCCGGAGCCAGGGTTGAGCCGTTGTGAGACGATCGCCCGTGGGCTGTGCTCCTCAGGCACAGGATATGGCTGCATGGGCCGGGGCGAAGGGCCGCGGGTCAACCTTCGGAGGGACGGATAGGAGGCAGCAGCCGGCCATGCATGCTGCGAATAGGCGCGCCTCGGCGAAGTGCGATGCCTTCCGGGCCGATGAGAAAAGTTCCAATGACGGGCATGACATAGGCGCCCATGACCGCAGCAAAGACGATGCCGAATGCGGCAAAGAAAGTCATGTAAATAATGCTGTTGAGATCGCCCTCCGGGGCCGCATGCGCGTAGAGCACCATGACGAGGAGTCCCCATGGAGACTTACGGACGTCTCCGCAGAGCGACTCGAAGACGGTGAAGAGGAGAAACCACAGGAAAGGAGCAAGCAGGAATACGCCTTCCCACCCTATAAGATGAAAGGCGACAGCGGTCGAGGAGAAAGAAACACCGGTACTGGTGTCCTCCGGGCCAAGTAGACCGACCTCGTGGGCATAGGTGTTTCCGGTCAACAGAGCGGGTTTATCCGGCCATATGAAGTGGGGAACGACGTTCTCGAAGCTCTGAATGACGGGGTAGATACCGAAGGTGCCAAATTGCCTCGTGTGATTGTCCAACGCATCGTCGATACTGATCATTTCAAGACGATCGAAGAAGCCTTGTGGAGTGTCAAAGTAGCCTGCAATACGGTCGTCATAGTCGCCACTCGCGGACTCATAGTACTGCTCGCGAACGTATCCCAGGTTTGACAAGAGAGAGAGAGAGGCCTGAACGTTGATGCCCCCCGATTCGTCTTTGAAGGTTCTTCCATATTGGGAATAAGGAACCAGGTAATAAAAGATGATGAATGTGACTAAACCGATGCCGAATATCTGGGAGCGAGAGATCCTGAGCCGCTGAGAGGATGCCACCAGAAGCCAACAAATGAAGGGAGTGAACATCGCTTCCTTGGAGAAATTGAGGACTCCGTTGATGAACATGAAGGAGGCGGATAGCAGGACTGGAAGATTGACGCTGCGCGTTCCATGGGAACGGCGGATGGTGTTCAGGACGCCGAGCATAATCGCCATGAGCAGGAAACGGTTGAGCTGATTGAGAGCGCTCCAGACTGTGCCGTTGCCTCCGGTAATAAAGTAGCTGGAGAAGTAAAGGAGTAAACCGATGACCATACTGCCGACGGTAGCGGTCTGCATATTGACGTCGGTCACCATCTTTCCGAGGAGGGCGCGTTTCGTGGCCACCTTTCTGCTGAGAAGTGCGGCAACCAGCATCATGAACATGCCGGCCAGATAGATAGACATCGTCAAAACGGGAGACTCAAGGTGGGAGTCCGCCGGCTCACTGAGATAGGCCTTCATGCAGAGGCCAATGATGACCCCCAGGAAGGAATTGAAAAAAATGAAGGCCCCGGTGGTGCGAGTAAAGCCTCCTGCGACGTTAAAGGCTATTGCGGCAACGAGGATGTAGAAGAAGCAGCAGAGAGAGAAGGTGGAATTAGTACCTTGGAACTGCTGGATGGCGCAGAGGAGCGCGGCAAAATAAAAGACTGACACCAGCGAAATTCGTTCCGGAAAAGGAAGGCGCATTCGTTCTCTTTGGTACAGATGGAACTATTCAAGTACTGATTTACGTTCCATCGATGGCGTCACCGAATTCAGTCTGCAGTTTTTTGAGCCGCTGTCCGGCGGTTTGACCCACAGTTTTGCGGAGCCGGACCAGATCGCGAAGCAGCAATTCTTGAATAAGTATAACGGAAGTGCGGGCGAGCCTCTCTCACGATCAGAGGTTGGAGTTCGGCACCGGAACCTCTTGAATTCGACGATTCGCAGCATACATATGGAAGCTTTTGATTAGACGATTTCGGAGGCGCAGCGAGGGTCGCTCAACGAGATTGTAAGAGATCTCGGCTACGAGCAGGATTGCGAGCCAGCTGAAAGGAAAGGTGTAGAGGAGCTTGAGAGATGGCCCGAAGAGGCTTATGTTGTCATGGTTCAGGAACAGCGTCTGCCATATATAGATGCTGTAAGAAAGCACGCCTATGTGCACTACGGGGCGAGAGTTGAGAATGCGGCCCACGGCGGAAGACGGATTTCGTACGCACCAGAGCAGGAAGAAGGAGACCGCAATTCCAGAAACAGTGAGACCGAGTGGTAAGTCCCAATAGTTCTGGTACCGCGCGCTTAAGCAGCTGGATACGAAGATGACGGAGGGCGGAATCCACCAGATTCTGGTCACATACCTGTAGAGGCGTTCAAAGACCGGGGTCCCCTGAAGTAAGGCGAGGAGGCAACCGAACATAAGCGAGTCGGCGTGCGTGTGAAAACCATAGTTGTTGTGCAGGAAGGTGCGACGCGCAACAGTGAAGCTGAAGACACGAATGAGTGGCGAGACCAGGATGATTGCGATGGCTATTTTGCTGGCCTTCAATCTGCCTTCGGGCCCAGGGCGGCGAAGACAATATAGAAGGAGAAGGGGCCAGATGAAGTAAAACTGTTCCTCGATACTGAGGGTCCAGAAGTGCTCCAATGGCCACATCAAGCTGATTGCGTAGTCATGAAAAAAGAAAAGAGCACTGACGATGTCGAGTTTGAAGATGGCGAGCCTGCCTGCCCAGCCGAGGAGCAAAAGGACTCCAACATAGAAATACACAGGCGGCAGGATGCGCATGGCGCGTCGGAAGTAGAAGCCGCGCAGGCTGATGGAACCGCGCTTTTCCTGTTCGCGAAGTAAAAGGCTGGTTATGAGATAGCCACTGATGACGAAGAAGACGAAGACGCCGGTCTCGCCATTGAAGATGCCCGCCCAAAACCACGGAACATGGTGCGTGAAACCAAGGCGCTGAAGGCTGTGGAGAGCAAGAACCAAGAAGATTGAAAGCGCCCGCAGACCATCGAGGCTTGGAATACGATGCATCGATGCTCCACCCACGGGGGTGGCTACTGCAGACATAAGGCGGCTCCTTCCGAGTGATTATAGCGTGGCGGTTTAGGTGGCAATTAGTGCGAGCGAGGTCTAACTAGTCTGGTTCCAACGGGGTGGGATGGAAGCATCCCACAAAAGTAGCTTTGACTTTGGTAAATATTTCCGTCTATTCTCTTCGATGAACTGGCGTGCGCCCGCTATCAACCGGTGTACGGCAGGCGCGGTTTGACCGCGGGACATGGGTTGAACGGAGCCAATGGAACGATTCTGCGACGAGTTGCGGTGGGAGCGGGAGCGGCGTCAGGTCTCGATTGAGAAGATCTGCGAGGAGACAAAGGTCTCATCGCGTCATTTGCAGGCGCTGGAAGCGGGAGAGTACGGCGCGCTGCCGGGCGGAGTGTTCCGGAAGGGTATAGTTCGCAGTTATCTGGCGGCGTTGGGACTGGATGAAGTTCCGTGGATTGAGCGGTTTGAAGCTAGTCTCCGGGAGAATGGCGCAACGAGCACGGAAGCTAGCGACTGGACCGAGTTCGCAGAAAATGTGCGGAGAAACAGGGTAGGGATCGAGTCCAGGACAGGTTTGCGATGGACGGGCGTGGCGGCGATGGTGAGCGCTCTGGGAGTGCTGGGCTGGAGCGTATGGAAGTTTGCCTTGCACGGGCGACTGTTTTAGAGCAACGAGCTTACTACTATCGGCTTGAAGGTTCAAGAGCGATCGAAAAGATGAGGTCACAAATTATCCGCTGCCTGTACGTTGCCGCCGTGGTCGGGACGATATGGTGATTTACCATCTCAAACATGGCCGGAATCTCCTACGAATACCGTTCAGCGGCTGGTGAAGTAAGCCACAACTACCTGTACGGCCCTGTGGCCGAATTGCTTAGCGATATACCTTCCAATGCGTTGGTCGTCGATATCGGCTGTGGGAACGGATCGTTTCTTTCGCTCTTTCAAGACCGGGGATGGCAACTGTTTGGATCGGACTACTCCTTTACCGGCATCGAGATTGCGCAAGCGAGCTATCCGAATATCAAGTTCTCGGTGGCCAATGCTGAGTCTATGCCGGAGGAGCTAGCGAGCAGGGTGCAACAGTTCGATCTCGTGCTGAGCACCGAGGTGATTGAACACGTCTACAACCCACGAGGTCTGCTGAAGACCTGCCATAGCCTGCTGAAGCCGAGCGGCACGCTGGTGCTGACGACTCCGTACCACGGTTATTTCAAGAACCTGCTACTGGCTGTGACGGGAAAACTTGATCAGCACTTCACTGTGCTTTGGGACCACGGTCATATCAAGTTCTGGTCACATAAAACGATGCGCGAGGTGCTGACCGAGGCAGGATTCACGGATATCAAGTTCGTCGGTGCGGGACGGATTCCCTGGCTGTGGAAGAGCATGGTGGTGCGCGCGCAGAGGCGGTAGAGTCAGCGGACGATGCCCGGTGCGATGGTAGGGTCCCGGCCTGAGTAGACCGTTGAATGCGGGATATCGCCGTTGAACGACTAATCGACGCGAGTGAGTGCACTGCTTTGCGGGGCGGAGCATGGGCAGGTAAAATGGACGAGTTGAATGCTGTTCGGGCTAAGCGTCTGGACAGGTACTCTCGGGAGGAGTTGTTTTGGCTAAACGCGACCGTTTTCTATTTACGAGTGAGTCTGTCACTGAGGGGCATCCGGATAAGATTGCCGATCAAATCTCCGATGCGATTCTGGACGCCTGCCTTGCGCAGGATCCCTACAGCCGTGTGGCATGCGAAACATTGACCTGCACTGGACTGGTGGTGATCGCCGGCGAGATCACGACGAAGGCTTATGTGGATTTTCAAAGCCTGGTGCGTGGAACAGTCGCTGCGATCGGGTATGACAATGCGCTGTATGGGTTCGATTCGAATACGTGCGCGGTGATCTCGACGATCAATAAGCAGTCCGGCGATATTGCCATGGGCGTGGACACGGGCGGCGCGGGCGACCAGGGAATGATGTTCGGGTATGCGACGAACGAGACGCCGGAGCTGATGCCGACACCGATCTCGCTGGCGCATAAGCTGGCTCAGAAGCTGAGCGAAGTTCGCAAGAACGGGTTGATGTCGTACCTGCGTCCGGATGGCAAGAGCCAGGTGACGGTGGAGTATGACTCGAACCATAAGCCGGTGCGGGTGGATGCGGTGGTGATTTCGACGCAGCATGCGGAGAACATTGGCAATGAAGAGTTGCGCGCGGATATTCTCAAGAACGTGATTCAGGCTGTGATCCCGGCGAAGCTGCTGGATGAGGATACGAAGTACCACATCAATCCGACGGGGCGGTTTGTGGTCGGTGGACCGATGGGTGATACTGGGTTGACGGGGCGGAAGATCATCGTCGATACGTATGGCGGCATGGGACGGCATGGCGGCGGAGCGTTCAGCGGTAAGGACGCGACTAAGGTTGATCGTTCGGCGGCTTATATGGCGCGGTATGTGGCGAAGAATATTGTTGCTGCTGGATTGGCTGACCGTTGCGAGGTGCAGCTTGCTTACGCGATTGGCGTGGCTGAGCCGGTGAGTGTGCTGGTAGATACGTTCGGCACGGGCAAGGTCGATGAAACGAAGCTGGAGGAGTTGGTGAGAAAGAACTTCTCGCTGACGCCGAAGGGCATCATCGAAGGGCTCGACCTGCGGAAGCCGATCTTCAAGGCGACGGCGGCATATGGCCACTTCGGACGTAAGGGCGACAGCTTTACATGGGAGAAGACAGATAAAGCTGCTGCGTTGGCGGAGCAGGCTGGAGTCAAACAGGCAGCTGCCAAGTAGTTCGTCGAGCATAGGTTGGAAAGATAGGCGGGCCTTCGGGCCTGCCTTTTCTTTTTGTTGGTGGGGTTTTGGGAAGATCGGCGTAGACTGCTGACACTCGCTTAATTGCATCTCATGGAATGGCAACCCCTGTAGGGACGAGGGTTTTTGATGCTTATTAAGACGGAATACGACATTCAATTTCATCTTCAAATGCCGACGCCGATGGTGGCGATGCTGCATCTGCATCCGTCACTGGAGCCTCAGGTGCGGAGTGGCAATGAGTTGAAGGTGGAACATATCGATCGGGAGACGAAGACCGATGTCGCGACTTCGGAGTTTCATGATGTGTTTGGGAATCGCTGCGCGCGGTTTATGACGCCGGCTGGAGCAATACGGCTGAGCGGTGTGAGCGTGGTCGAAATGGAGGGGCTGGCCGATCCGATCAATGCGTATGCACGGCAGTTTCCGGTGGAGGAGCTGCCGTCGGAGGTGCTGCAGTTTTTGCTGCCCAGTCGATACTGCGAGGTGGATCAGCTTGGGCCCATCGCGCAGGATTTGTTTGGATGGATGACGCCGGGGTGGACACGGGCTTCGGCGATTCGCGACTGGGTGCATGAGAAGGTGACGTTCAACTATCAAGCGGCTCGGCCGACAAAGACGGCGATGGATGTCTTTACGGAGCGAATTGGAGTGTGCCGGGATTATCAGCATCTGGCGATTGCGCTATCGCGGTGTCAGAACATTCCGGCGCGGTATGTGACGGGGTACCTGGGGGATATTCGTGCGCCTTACTCCGGACCAGGCGATTTCAGCGCGTGGTACGAGGTGTTTCTCGATGGGCGCTGGATGACGATGGATGCGCGGCACAATGAGCCGCGGATCGGGCGGGTGTTGATGGCCACAGGGCGGGATGCGGCGGATGTGGCGATTACGACCTCGTTTGGGAATGCGATTCTGACGAACTTTTATGTCGATAGCTATGAGGTGCTGGAGGATGGAACGACGGTGCCGAGTCTGCCGGGTGCGATTGCGCAAGAGCCTGTTGTTACTTCGGCGAACAGAGGCTCGGCTGGTGCGATTCAGGGCTTCGCGGAGTAGAAGGCGTAGGTTGCGGTGTAGGGGACGCGCACAATTGCGTTGAGGTGCTGAGCATCGCAGCCGGTGGCGGGGGCGATGCCGCCGTGAGTATCGGAGCGGCGGATAAACTCGACTGAAGTCATGATGCCGGAACCTGAAGGGCTGACGGCTTTGAGGAGAAGCCAGGGAATCGCGGTGGGCTCTGGAGATGCGCTTTTCTGGAGGAGTTCTCCTTTGACGGCGCTGCCATCTTTCGATTTCCAGATAGGGCCAGCGCTGTGGGTGCCCATGGGGTTGCCGGATGCATCGATGAGGGTGGCTTCTGGTGCCTGGAAAACCCATTGCGGGAGGTTGGCGGTTTTCTGACAGATGTAGATTTGGACGCCTTTGCCGGTGACGGTGAGGATGGGGTGTTGCGAGGGGGGTGGGTTAGTGGGGTTCTGGCCGGTCGCGGTGGTCGCGAAGAGTGTTGCACCGAGAATCAGGAGACCGAGGATCAGGGGGAGGTGGGTTCTTCGCATGATCGAGCACAGTGTACGCCAAAGATATTTCAGCAGTTTGAAGGAACAAAACGGAGTGTGCCGATTTGCCGCCGGTGGGAGGATACTGGAATGACGATGACTAGTGCAGCAAAGACGAATGAAGGCGCGATCGTGGTTCCGAGTTACTTTCCCGGGAAGCAGTGGCAGCAAGTATTGGAGCGGGACGCTCGTGCGGATGGGCAGTTTGTGTATGCGGTGAAGTCGACGAAGATTTACTGCAAGCCGAGCTGCGCGAGCCGACGGCCTACGCGAAAGCAGGTGAGCTTCTTCCCTACCCCTGCGCTGGCCGAGGCTGCGGGGTATCGGGCGTGCAAGCGGTGTGAGCCGGAGCGGACCGAGGCGAAGGCAGACCCGCAGGCTGGGGCGATTGCGGCGGTGACCGAGTATCTGAAGGATCATGCGGAGGAGAGAACCCGGCTGGCCGACGTGGCGAAGGCGACAGGTGTGGGCAAGCTGACGATTCTGCGCGGGTTCAAGCGGGTGCTGGGTGTGAGTCCGGGACAGTATGCGAAGGAGGCGCGGCTGGAGAGATTCAAGAACAAGGTGAGGGAGCCGAAGAAGGGGAAGGCTCCGATTACGGATGCGATCTATGAGGCGGGGTTTGGATCGAGCAGCAGGCTGTATGAGAAGAGTTCGGCTGCGCTGGGGATGACTCCGCGTGTGATGCGGGAGGGTGGAGCGGGGCTGCTTATTCGGTACACGACGGCGGCCAGTCCGCTAGGGCGGATGCTGGTGGCGACGACGGATGTGGGGATCTGCTCGATTGCGTTTGGACGGGATGATAAAGAACTGGTGGCTGAGCTACGGAAGCGGTTTTCCAAGGCGCAGTTGGTGGCGGCCAAGGGAAATACCGGATGGCTGGCGGATGCGGTTGCGTTTGTGACGAGTCAGTTGGGAGAGCATCCGCTGGCGGCGACGTTTCCGCTGGATGTGCGGGCTACTGCGTTTCAGCGGAGGGTATGGAAGGCGCTGCAGGCGATTCCGCGGGGAGAGACGCGGAGTTATGGAAGCATCGCGCGGGAACTTGGAATGCCGACAGCGGCGCGGGCGGTGGGGACCGCGATTGGGTCAAATCCAGTTGCGGTTGTGGTTCCTTGTCATCGCGCGATTCGGAGCGATGGATCGTTGGCGGGGTACCACTGGGGCGTGGAGAGGAAGCGGAGGTTGCTGGAGGCGGAGAAGGGCTAGATGCGCGTGACAGGCCAACATCCTTGAAGGGGCGATGTCACGACGCGAAGAAGAGGTCAGATTTGTTACAAATATTCACTGGCTCTATGCGGTGACAGGAAATTGGCAAACAGTGATTAGAAGCAAGGCGCTGCCGGATGGTTTCAAGGGGTGGATTGTCGCGAGCGTGAGCTTGCTGCTGGTTTCGTTGCTGCTGGTGCTGGGGGATGTTGTCGCGGCGTTCGCTTATTTCTCCGAAGGAGCAAGTCCGCTGTGGGTGACTTTGCTTGGGGTAACGGGGGCGCTTGGGGTTGGACTTGGGTTCGGAGGACTTTTCGTTCTGTTGGCGGTCGCGGGATGGCGCTCGCACCAGGAGTCGAAGCGGATGCAGATAATTTCGCCGGCGCACGAGGATCGTGGTGAGGGTTGACGGGATAAGGTAGAGCGATGGGAGAGGCTGTCAGTGAAGCGGCGGTGGATGGGCGCGCGCTGTACACGAGGATTTCGTGGCGGCTGATTCCTTATATGTTTCTGCTGTATATCGTGGCGTACCTGGATCGCGTGAACGTGGGGTTCGCGGCCATGGATATGCAGAGAGAGCTGCACTTCAGCAATACGGTGTATGGGACCGGGGCAGGAATATTTTTTCTTGGATATGCGCTGTGCGACCTGCCAAGCAGTCTGATCCTGCGGCGGGTGGGGACACGGATATGGATCGCGCGAATCATGATCTCGTGGGGTGTGGTCTCGGCGTGCATGGTTTGGGTGAGGTCGCCTGGATCGTTCTATCTTTTGAGGTTTTTGCTGGGAGTGGCTGAGGCCGGGTTCGTTCCGGGGATGCTTCTCTATTTGACCTTCTGGTTCCCTTCTCACGAGCGAGCGCGGGCGGTAGCCAAATTTATGACGGCGACTTCACTGGCTGGAGTGGTTGGCGGTCCGCTTTCGAGCGCGCTGTTGAAGCTGGATGGCGTGTGCGGGTTGAGTGGATGGCAGTGGCTGTTTCTGTTTGAGGGCGTTCCGACGGTGCTGTTGGGAATCTCTGTGCTGCTTGTGCTGAAGGACGGCCCGGAGAAGGCCGACTGGCTGAAGCCGGAGGAGAGGACGTGGCTAAAGAGTGAGTTGCAGAGAGACCAGAGA
Source organism: uncultured Acidobacteriaceae bacterium (assembly GCA_963791735.1). GTDB lineage: Bacteria > Acidobacteriota > Terriglobia > Terriglobales > Acidobacteriaceae > Edaphobacter. Next base: position 249,434 of record CAWBTR010000003.1, read on the forward strand.
CTCTATGGCGCGGCGGAACATCACAATCTGCTCGATGCATTCAGGCTGCCTGCGGTGTGGGTGCTGGCCGGGGTATACATCATCATTCAGATTGGGGTGTATATCGTCAATCTGTGGATGCCTCTGATTTTGAGTGGACTGACGCATGGGGATGGAAGCAGGGACGCAAGCTTGATCGCGCGGTACGCAACTGTGCCATACCTTCTCGCAGCGATCTTTACCGTGGTGGTGGGATGGAGTTCGGACCGGTCGAACGAGAGGCGAGGGCATCTCGCCGGGTGCATGGCGCTGGCGGCTGTAGGGTTCGCGTGGGCGGGGCGTTCCCAAAGTATCCCGATAGCGCTGTGTGCGATGTCGCTTGTGGCAATTGGACTGTGGAGCACGATGGGGCCGTTCTGGGCGTTGACAACGCGCATGGTTGCAGGTGCTGCGGCCGCTGGCGGGATCGCGATTATTACGACGATAGGCGGATTTGGCGGATTTCTGGGACCGTATGTGACGGGGCGGTTGAGAGATGCGACTCATAGCTTCGCGGGCGGTTTGTACCTCATCAGCGGCCTGGCGCTGGCCGCGGCGATGTTAAGTCTTGCGGTGCGCAGGCCCGAGCGTGTGAATCCCTCGTAACAATACTTTGTTGCGGAAAATGATTGTTCGTTTGATGTAGCTGAAAAGATTGCCTTTACTTAATGCGATCGTGATTCTCACTGCTGAAAACAGCCCCAAACTGTTATTCTGAAAGGGATTGTAACGAATTCAGAAATCGAGATGAGGTGCAGTAATGGCGACAGCAACAGTCGATAAGGCGGCAGTGCAGCAGAAGGCAACGGACTATAAAGTCGCGGATATTTCCCTGGCAGGATTTGGCCGCAAGGAGATTGATATCGCCGAGCAGGAGATGCCGGGGTTGATGTCGATCCGCAACAAGTATGCCGCGGGCAAGCCGCTGGCCGGGGTTCGTGTGACGGGCTCGCTGCATATGACGATCCAGACGGCTGTGCTGATCGAGACGATGGTAGCGCTGGGCGCGAATGTGCGCTGGGCGAGCTGTAACATCTTCTCGACGCAGGACCATGCTGCGGCGGCGATTGCGGCGGCGGGTGTGCCGGTATTTGCGTGGAAGGGCGAGACGCTGGAGGAGTACTGGTGGTGCACGAACCAGGCGCTGAGCTTCCCCGACGGCAAAGGTGGAGTGCTGGGTCCTCAGCTTGTGATCGATGACGGCGGCGATGTGACGCTGCTGATTCATAAGGGCGTGGAGATGGAGAAGGGCGACAAGTGGGTCGACTCGCCGTCCGGTTCACAGGAAGAGGCCGTGATCAAGGCGCTGCTGAAGAAGATTCATGCGGAGAATCCGACACGCTGGCAGGATGTGGCTAAGGAGTGGCGCGGTGTCAGTGAAGAAACGACGACGGGTGTGCACCGGTTGTATCAGATGCTCGAGAAAGGCAAGCTGCTGGTGCCGGCGATCAATGTGAACGACTCGGTGACGAAGTCGAAGTTCGATAACCTGTATGGCTGCCGCGAATCGCTGGTGGATGGTATCAAGCGTGCGACCGACGTCATGATCGCAGGCAAGGTGGCCGTGGTTTGCGGGTACGGCGATGTGGGCAAGGGTTCTGCGGCTTCGCTGCGTGGAATGGGTGCGCGTGTGATTGTGACTGAGATCGATCCGATCAATGCACTGCAGGCTGCGATGGAGGGATACGAGGTCACGACGCTCGAAGAGACGCTGGGACGGGGCGATATCTATGTGACCTGCACGGGTAACGTGGACATCATCACGGTGGAGCATATGAAGCTGATGAAGGACCAGGCGATCGTGTGCAACATCGGCCACTTCGATAACGAGATTCAGATGGAACCGCTGAATGCGCTGAAGGGCGTGAAGAAGCTGAACATCAAGCCACAGGTGGACAAGTACACGTTCGAGAGCGGCAACAGCATCTTCGTGCTGGCCGAGGGCCGACTGGTTAACCTGGGTTGCGCAACGGGCCATCCGAGCTTTGTGATGTCGAACAGCTTTGCGAACCAGACGCTGGCGCAGCTCGATCTGTGGAAGAACAAGGACAAGTACAAGGTTGGCATTTACATTCTGCCGAAGAAACTGGACGAAGAGGTGGCACGGCTGCATCTGGAGAAGATCGGCGTGAAGCTGACGACGCTCTCAAAGAAGCAGGCGGATTACTTGAGCGTTCCGGTGGAAGGGCCTTACAAGGCGGATCACTACCGGTACTAGTTTTATTGAAGGAAAGAAAGGGCCGTCGAGGAGATTCCTCGCGGCCCTTTTCTTTGTCGCATTGAGAGAACAAGACAGGGTTCGTCGAGTTTTCAGTTATTCAGTTACAGGCGAAACGCCGAGTCTTAGCTGACGTTACCGTTGTGCTTGTCGCGATAAATTCTGCGCGATTCCTGGTTCTGCTGCTGGTGAATCGTCTGGCGGTCGGACTTGGTGAGATGGCCGTCGTCCTGGGCACGCATGCCGCGCTCTTCCTTGTTGATGCCTGCCTCTTGATGCTCGAGGCGCCCGGTCTCGCCGGCGGTGAGCTGGCCACTCCTGATGCCCTGGGAGATACGGTCCTGCTGGTCCGTCTTGCGCTGGTTGATGTTGTAGTCGTGCTGGCCAGGAGTGGGGGTGGTATTCGTCGTGGTCTGGGCAAGGATCGCGGCGGGAGCCAGAGTGAGAGAAGCAATGAGGGCAAGTTTGGTGACGTTCATAATAGCGCTCCTGTGATACTTGCGGCGGCTTGTGTGTTGCTGCTACCGCTTACGGTGTGCATAGACACAGGGGTTTCATGAGTGTTGTGGTCAATCGAGGAGGTATATTTCTTCGAAACGCCGCGACTTTCGAGGGAGATTTGGGTACGCGCGATGTTCTAGATGTACGTTTGCGAACCGATGGATGCGGATCAGTTGGCGGCGAGCGGATCGAAATCATTCGCGGTAATGACTTGCAAACCTGGAGTCGCTACCAGCGGCTGATCAATGAGGATGACAGTGCGGGCGGCGCCGACTGAGTACGTAACCTGGGGTCCGGTGTAGGTGGCGATGGTGGCGCTGCTGGGAACCATTCCGGCAGGCAGCATAGCAAGGCTGTAGGTGCCGACCGGGACATTGACGTAGCCGGTGTTTACCCCGAAGGCGATGCCACTGACGATCGGAGTAACAGCGTTGATCTTCTGTCCGGCGGGAACGAGATAGATGTCGACTACGCCGCCGCGTGTCGCCTCGTTGATAAAGCGGAGCGCCGTTTGGCCGGGGGGTGCGGGCTGGCTCTGGTCAGCGAGAGTTAACTGCTGCAGGCTGGCTGCAGTGTTGCCGATCAGAACGGTGTACTGACCCGAGGCGGAGAAGCTGGTCTTCGAGGAAGAGAGAATCTGCCTGGTGCCGGCGGTATTGGTGGTGATGTTGTAGGCGCCGGGAGCGAGCTGGATGTAGGAGGTGACGGTGCCGAAGTCCAGGTTGAAGGCGAGGGCGTTGGAGTCTTGGTAGAGATCGAGCCTCGGAGCGTCGGGGGTCGCATTGATGATGCGGACGTGCGCCTCGGGAGCAGGGCTGACGATGGCCTGACAACCTGTAAGCGTGGCGAGGATCGCGATGGCAGCGACGAGACGAGCGGCGGGATGGTCGAGATGGAAGGGCTTGGCGAACATAAGTCGTCCGAACGTGCGCTCGCGAAGAGCCTGTTGGCTCGGAACCTCAACGTGTATCAACTCTAAACGATTCACGGACTACAAGCGATGGTGGAATCGAACGCGGCAATGGCTAAATTAGGGGATACAAGCTATATGGCGCTGAGGGGCCTTGAGCCTTCGATGCGCAGAGTGTATGGCATGGACGATGACGGGCGGCGGGAGGCAAGGTGACCCCGAGGGCTGCGCCGGATTGATGGAATTGGAGTTGTCTGGGTACAGGACCGAGAAGGGTTATCCGCTTAATTCTACTTTTTCTCGGGTCGCTTTGAACTTTGGTCTGGCTGGGCGTAGTAGCCGGCGCTTGTGTGTGCGGTCAGCCCAGGCTTATCGACCCTCAACTCGAGGGCGTGGAAGTCGTTTGGACGTTCGGTCGGGATACCTTCGAAGGTGAGGACGTAAAAGGCCTTTGTATCTGAGATGCAGTCGTCGATCTGGCTGGCAATGTCGTTGCCCGTAGTGAGAACTCTGCCACCACTTCGTGTCACGAGGACTTGAAGCGACAGATTGGGGGGAGTTACATCGTTCGCGTTTGCAACTCCCTTCAGATAACTCTCGTAGGAGAACCTGTTCCGAACTCCGCTTCCACCGGCGCCTTCTGGATCGATACTGTAGAGCGTAACGCGAGCCTGCTGGAGTGCTGTCGAGACCAACACAAGAGTTGAGAAAAGCTGGTCTTGCCCTTTCGAATACATTTGCGTGCCACTTCTGGCAAGCTGGGGCCAGCCCGGGCTTAGCCATATAACCATCTTCCGACCTGGCTTCCTCTGTTCGAACGTGGCAAGTGTATAGAGACCACGGAGAGAGGACGTAAAGTTTTCCGCGGCGCCTTCGGCAGCGGCTGCCCGATGTATCGTCCGCAGCCCGATGACGTCGTTTCCTTCCAGAGCGGTGACCAACGCATTGCCATCGAGGGTAGGTTCGCCCAAATTCTTCAGCCCCGTGTCGGAGAACACGACAATCGACGTGGGATGAGTAAGTTTGCCATCGTTCTGACGAAGATACTTTGTGATTCGCAATCTCTCATCTGAGACGGTCTGGACGTTGGTGTTCACGGTGTCTATGACCAGAACGATCTCGACCGGGGGCGCAACCGGGGCGGTAGGCTCGTCCACGGCCTGAAAAGACAGGATCTTCTGGGGGGCCTTGTTGTCCAGAAGGGTGAAGTCTTGCTGCTGCAATCCGGCTTGCGGCTTACCGGACTTGTCCGTGACGACGACGTCGAGCGTGATCTGGGTATTTCCGCTGCCGGAGTTTGGAGGCGCGGCGGGTTCTCCGAAGGATTGCTGAATGAAGAGAGAAATCGAGAGGGCTACAAGGAAATTGCGGAACAGACGTGAAGCTTTCATGCAGACGGGACCCTTTCCCTTGAATTCCAGATTCGATGTTCTCAAGTCGTTTCACCGATCGAAGGATTGAACAGCGGTTTTCATAAAAGGCGGCTTGATACCTGCTAGAAAAGATAACCCCCTTAACCTGAGTCAATCAAATAGTTTCTAGTCTAGCGGACGGATTGTTGACGGTGCAGATGAGGAGGGTCATGTCGTCGTGCTGAGGGGCGCCGGAGGTGAATTTGTCTGCAGCTTCGAGGATGCAGGTGAGGAGTTGCCGGGCTGTCACGGTGCAGTTGGGTCGGGCGAGCATTTGCTGGGCGGTTGCGACCATGCTGTCTTCACCCCACTCATCGTCTTCGGGGTTCATCGCTTCAGAGATGCCATCGGTGAAGGCGAGAAGGACGTCGCCTGCATGCATGGGAATGGTGGCCTGCGCATATTCTGCGTCGGGAAGGAGGCCGATCACGGTTCCGGTGGCTTTGAGAGGGATAGCCTGAGTGCCGCGGAGGATGTAGGGAGGATTGTGGCCGGCGTTGACGAAGGCGAGGAGACCGGTTCCGGGGTCGTACTCAGCGTAGAAGAAGGTGGCGTAACGGTTAGTGGTGGAGGATTCGTAGACGAGGCTGTTGACGTGGCGGATAAGGCCAGCGAGGTCGCTCTGCTGCAGGGATGCGATGCTCCGGAGGCTGGCGCGCAAGCTCGCCATGAGGAGTGCGGCGGAGATGCCTTTACCGGAGATATCCCCCAAGGCGAGTGCGAGGCGTCCGTCGCCTAGTACGAAGAAGTCGTAGTAGTCGCCTCCGACAGCCTGGGCGGGACGGCAGTAGCCGGCGAGATCCACGCCAGGGACTTTGGGGTAGCTCTGAGGGAAGAGGCGCTCCTGAACTTCTCGAGCGATCTCGATCTCGCGGGAGATACGTTCTCGTTGAGTTATCTCGGCGGTCAGGTTTTCGAGGAGTTCGGCATTTTCGAGGGCGAGGCCGGTCTGCGAGGCTATGGTCTGGAGGAGCTGGCGATCGGTTTTTGTATAAGGCTCCTCCGAGCGCTTTGGACCGAGGGCGATGACCCCGGCGAGGCGATTGCGTCCCGGGAGGGGGACGAGAAGCTCTGTAGAAAGGTCGGCAAGGGCGGTGCGCTCAGCGTCGGTAGCGTCGATGAGCCAGCTGGATGGGTCGTCGCGGTAAACGTTGGCGGGAGTCTTAGCACGGCTGAGAGTGGCGATCGTTGTGGAGGCAGAGGGGAGAGAGAAGATCTCTGCGGTACCGGGAAGGAGCGGGGCTCCGGTGGCTAGTTGCAATCGGAAGGTGTCGCCCGCGCGGAGGAAGACCGCGATGCGGCTGATGTGGAGGGTATCTCCGAGGCGCTGGGTGATGGTGTTGATGAGGGGGGCAACTTCAGTGAAGTTACGGGCTTCGTCGGAGAGCTCGGAAAGAAGCTGCTCCGTAGAGTATGCCTCGCGGAAGAAGCGCTGGTCGATTCTCTGTTGGAGACGTTTGGAGAGTCTGAATCGGAAGGCGAAGAAGATGCCGAGGATGCCGAAGATGCGGACAATGTCGACATTACGCTGATGGCCCGGATGTTGGACGAAATCTTTGAGAGAGAGAGCGAGCCAGACACCGAGAAGGACTCGCACAATGTTGACGGATTGGCGAGCAAGAGCGTAACGCGTGCCCTGACGGATAAGGATGCGGATGTCGACGGCACGATGGACGATGACGACATAGGCGAGGGATATCGGAAAGAGCAGAAGGATGCAGAACGAAGCAATGATGATCCATCGCGGGATGTCCTGGCCCACGTCTTTACCGCGAACGATGGAAATCAGGACGAGGATGAAGAAAGGTGCAAGGCCGGCAGCGGCTCCGTAGTAGAGAATCTTCAATCGTCGCCGGGCATCTCCAGTGGCTGTCCCCATCTTGGTGCCGATCGTGGCGAAGAAGTAGAAGATGGCGAGGATGCCGAGAACATTCTCGACGATGTTAATCTTCATCTCCCACGGATCGAGAAAAGCATCGAGATTAAAGTTGTAGGTGTGTCCGAAGTTGGCGATGAAATCGACCGGCGTTAACGCCAGGAGCGGGATGATGAGGAGCCATTTGATCCAAGGTGCACGAACATCCAATTTGGAACGCTCCGGGAAGTAAATCCCGAACAGCATGAGGCAAATCGGCATCGCGGTTTGGGCAACGATGTTCCAAACCAGCGCGATTGCAGTGAGCGGACCGTGCAACTGAGCCTGCTGAACGAAGAGTGCAGGTAGATACGCGAGGATTCCCAGAATAAGCCACGCATGAGGGCTACGTGGGCGCGCGAAGACGGTGTACAGGCCCACAAACATGCAAAAGCCGGGTAGGAACAAGAAGGAGCACTGAATGACCCAGGCCCAGACAGGCGGAACAGAGGGGCGATCGGGAGAAAGCGGGAAATTGACGGTTGCCTCGGATCCGTCGGGGCGCAGAACGGTGAGAGACATGGGCTGGCCGGGCCTGCTGCGCCGCAGTTCCTCAAGAAGAACGTTGGTTGCCGTAAACGGGCGGTTGTTGATGTTTACAACAGCATCACCTATCTTGAGGCCGGCTGCCGCTGCCTCAGGCATGACAAGCGTGACGGTGATTGCGGCGTCACCCGGGCGACGTCCAGCCTCTACGGCCTCTGGCACTGTAAGACGAACTGCGTGGCCAACGCTTCCCTGAAAAAAGGGGAATCGGGCGCGGAGGGAACCGTGGGCAAGATTGTCAAAGCTATTTGCTGCACCCAGGTAGAAGTGAGTGAGCGCGAAGAAAGCCACGAGCGCTAGAAGAGCGTACTGGAGGCGAGCGGATCGCTGCATAAGGAAGACTGGCTGAATCTTAGCAGCCAGCCTAGGTATTGAGGCGGATTTGCTGGTTACTTCTTGGGATGACTGGCTATGATCTGGTCTTTGATTTTGTTGTACGTGGCCTGCGGAAGGATGCCACGAGTGACGAGTTGGTTCTTGGCGGTGTAGGGACGACCGTCGATAATGCGCTTGGAGTAGGCGTCGCCGATTCCGGGGAAAGCCTTGAGCTGGTCGGCGGTGGCAGTGTTGATATCGAGCGGCGCAGCTGTTGGAGCTGCCGTAGCCGCTGCTGGTTTGGGGGCCTGCGCGATGGTGAAGACAGGAGTAATCGCGAACAGGAGAGCGGAGGCGAATAGCTTGCGGCGAAGATTGAACATCGGAGGGTCTCCTTTTGGAGTGGGGCCTTACTGCGGAAGAGTACGAGAGCAAACGATGCGCGTCAATGAGCAAGTTTGCGATTTGGTATAGTGTGAAATTTGTTGCGGGACAGCGTGAAGTTGACTTCTCAAGGCCCGAAAGTTACTCTGAAATAGAGATGAGGATGCTGGACCTCCATCACGGACATCACCATCATCACGCGGCGAGCGTGTTGGCGGCTGTGTCCTGTATGGCGAAGTAACGAACGCTTACTCAGGATTTCGAAAGGCCCGCTGACGCGCATACCGCGAGCGGGCCTTTTTCTTGCGTGATGACGAACCCAGGAGAGATGAGAATGATGGATACAGTGAAGATCGATTTTGCGAAGATGGACGGCCTGGTTCCGGGCATCGTTCAGGATGCGAAGACGGGTGAGATGTTGATGCTCGGCTTTTTGAATGAAGTGAGTTACGCGAAGACACTCGAGACGGGCTTTGTCACGTTCTGGAGCCGGACGCGGCAAAAGCTGTGGATGAAGGGCGAGACAAGCGGCAACCGGCTGCGAGTGATCGAGGCTTCGACCGACTGCGATAACGACGCGCTGCTGTTCAAAGTCGAGGTTGAAGGCGATGGCCTGGTCTGCCACGAGGGTACCGTTAGCTGCTTTACGAAAAATATTGGCCTGGATGTGAAAGGAGGGGCAAAGTGAGCGAGACCAGGAAATTGAAGCTGGGAATTCCGAAGGGCAGCCTGCAGGATGCGACGATTGCGCTGTTTGAACGGGCGGGATGGAGGATCTTTGCGAACGGACGGAGCTACTTCCCTTCCGTCGACGATACAGAGATTGAGTGCATGCTGGTGCGGGCGCAGGAGATGGCGCGATATGTCGAGCATGGCGCGCTGGACGCCGGACTGACGGGTAATGACTGGGTTATGGAGAACGAGACGGACGTGGAATATGTCACGAGTCTTACCTACTCCAAGCAGAGCCGGCAGAAGGTGAGGTGGGTGCTTGCGGTGCCGGAGGATTCGCCGTTTCAGAAGCCGGAGGACCTGGCGGGAAAGATTATTGCGACTGAGCTGGTCGAGTTTACGAAGCGATATTTTGCCGGGAAGAAAATTCCGGTGACGGTGGAGTTCAGCTGGGGCGCGACCGAAGTGAAGCCGCCGACGCTGGCAGATGCGATAGTGGAGGTTACTGAGACTGGGTCTTCCCTGCGGGCGAATCGGCTGCGGATTATCGAGACGCTGATGGAGAGCGAGACGCAGTTGATCGCAAATAAGACCGCCTACAAGAATGAGTGGAAGCGCAAGAAGATCGAAAACATCTCGTTGATGCTGAATGCGGCGATTGCGGCCCAGGGCAGGGTGGGCTTGATGCTGAATGCGCGTAAGACTGACCTGAAGACAGTGGTGGGCGTGTTGCCAGCGTTGAACTCGCCTACAGTGTCACAACTGAGCGACCCGGATTGGGTGGCGCTGAATACGATTCTCGATGAGTCACTTGTGCGCGAGGTGATTCCTAAGCTGAAGGCGGCGGGAGCTACGGGAATTGTGGAGTATCCGCTGAGTAAGGTTGTGCTCTAGGGGCAAAACGTGAGAAAACGCAGGATTGAAGCTAAAACGCGTGTAGCCTTTCTTGCTGATAACGCAGGAGCGACTGAGATCTGCTTAGCCATCTTGCGCGGCACTCGTCTGTGTGAACGACTACTTAATGCAATGAAAATGAAGGCAGCCGAGGCGAAAGAGCAATGAAGCTGGTGAAGACCTTTGGCCGTGGCAGAGCGACGGCAGATGCTTTGATCAACACGCTGGAGCAGCGCGGCGCCGTGAATATTGCGCGCGTAGAGCCGGTGGTGCGGCGCATTCTTGCGGAGGTCCGTAAGGGCGGCGATCGAGCGTTGCTGAAGTATGCGACTCAATTTGACGGGCTTGTAAAGGGCCAAGCGCTGTTGGTCTCCCGTGAGGAGATGCAGGCTGCGTGGCAGGCGACAACACCTAAGCTGCAGGCCGCAATGATGGTGGCGCGGGGAAATATTCTTGCGTTCGCGGAGGCGCAGTTACCGCAGGAGTGGACGATCTCTCCAACTGCAGGTGTCAAGACGGGGCAGATTGTTCGACCGCTTGGAAGTGTGGGTTGCTATGTGCCGGGAGGACGGTATCCGCTGCCTTCGACGTTGCTGATGACGGTAACTCCCGCACAGGTGGCGGGGGTTGAACGAATCGTAGTTTGTTCGCCGAAGCCTGCGAGAGAGACGATGGCGGCGGCGTGGCTCGCGGGGGTAACGGAGTTCTATCGAGTGGGTGGAGCGCAGGCGATCGCGGCGATGGCGTATGGGACGGCTACGATTGGACGCGTCGATAAGATTGTGGGGCCGGGGAATCTGTATGTGACCGCAGCTAAGGTGCTGGCTTCGAGTGAGTGTGGGATTGATATGCCGGCTGGGCCAACGGAGATTGTGGTGACCAGCGAAACGGGGAGTGCGGCTGGGATTGCTGCGGATCTGGTCGCTCAGGCTGAGCATGACCCTGAGGCGCTGGCGGTGTTGATTACGAGCAACGAGGCTCTGGGACGGAAGGTCGCTGCCGAGGTGAGGCTGCAGGCAAGAAGAAATGCGATCGCGAAGCAGTCGCTGGCGGCACAGGGCTGCATATTTGTAACTGCTACGGTTCGCGAGGCGCGTGAGCTGACGAACCGGCTGGCTCCGGAGCATTTGACAGTGGATACAGCGAACGATCTGAAATGGGTTCGTAATGCGGGGTCTGTGTTTGTCGGAGAGTACTCGCCGCAGTCGATGGGGGACTATGTTTCCGGGCCGAACCATGTGCTGCCCACAGGACGAGTTGGGCGGGTTCGTGGCGGACTGAGTGTGATGGATTTTGTGAAGGTGATTACGGTGCAGGAGTACACGCACAAGGGGCTCAAACGATGGGACCGCATGCGATTGCACTGGCTGAGGCCGAAGGTTTGACTGGACACGCAGAGAGTGTGCGAGTAAGGATGCGATGATTGTGACTGATGCTGCTACAAATTTGAGGACAGTGAAGCCGCGTAAGGCCGTGTTGGAGATGCCGGAGTATCATCCGCCGCTGGCAGGGCGTACGGCGCTGCGGTTGGACTTCAATGAAAATACCTTTGGGCCTTCGCCGCGAGTATGGAGAGATTGCGCGCAGCGACGGCGGAGGAGTTGACGAAGTATCCGGAGCGGGAGCCGGTGGAACGAATTGTCGCGAAGCATTTTGGATTGCGCGGGGAACAAGTGCTCCTGACCAATGGTGTAGATGAGGCGATTCATCTGATGTGTTGCGCGTTTCTGGAAGCGGAGGATGAGGCGTTGATCGCGACGCCTTCGTTCTTCATGTATGACGTGAGCGTGCAAATGATGACGACGCATCTGAGGAAGGTGCAGTCGGATGCAACGCTGGAGTTTCCGTTCGAGCGATTCATGGCGGCGATTACGGACCAGACGAAGCTGATTATTGTGGCTTCGCCGAATAATCCTACCGGAGCCGTGGTGAGCCGGGAGCATCTGCTGGCAATTGCCGCAGCGGCTCCGCAGGCAGTGCTGATGGTGGACGAGGCTTACTACCACTTTGATGGAGCGTCGGTGATGGGTGATCTTGCGACGGTGCCAAACCTGATTGTGGCGCGGACATTTTCGAAGGCCTACGGGCTGGCAAATCTGCGGATTGGCATGCTGGCGGGCAATCCGGAGTTGCTGAAGTATGTGCGGAAGGTGAGTTCGCCGTACAACGTAAACGGAGTGGCGCTTGATTGCCTGCCAGTTGCGCTTGCGGATGAGGAGTACCTTGCGTGGTATTCGGAGCAGGTGCGAGAGGGGCGCGAGCGGATGATGGATGGGCTGCGCGAGTTGGGAGTTCCCTTCTTTCCGAGCCACGCAAACTTTGTCTTGATGAATATCGGGGCAAAACATAAGGAGCTTGTGGCGGCGATGCGAGCGCATGGGGTGCTGCTGCGGGATCGGTCGGCTGATCCGGGTTGCGATGGATTTGTGCGCATCACGATTGGCGTGGAGAAACATGTAACGCGCGGGCTGACGGCTTTGAAGGCGGCGCTGGAAGAGATTGGATGGAGCAGACAGCAGGCCGGTGAACCGGCGGCGCAGCAAGCCAGCGATGACGAGAGGGAGTTTGAATAATGGCGAAAGTTGCGAGCGGAGTGAGAACAGCGACGATCAAACGAGATACGACAGAGACGCAGATTGCGTTGAAGCTTGTTGTCGATGGACAGGGTGTTTACAAGGTGTCTACGGGGATTCGGTTCTTCGATCACATGCTGGAGTTGTTTACGCGGCATGGCGGGTTCGATCTGACGCTGAAGTGCACTGGCGACCTGGATGTCGATCAACACCATACTGTCGAGGATGTGGGGATTGCGCTGGGAGAGGCGTTCGGCAAGGCGCTGGGCGATAAGAAGGGTATTATGCGCGCCGGGTATTTTGTGATGCCGATGGATGAGACGCTGGCGGTCGCCGCAGTGGATTTGAGTGGGCGCGTGGCGTACGTCGTCGATGACAAGGTGAAGGTGAGGTTGGTCGGGGATTTTCAGAGTGAGTTGCTGGCGGATTTCTTCGATGGGTTTGCGCGGGGCGCTAAGGCGAATGTGCATGTGAAGACGATGTATGGGCGGAGCAATCATCACAAGATTGAGGCTATTTTCAAGGCGTTTGCTCGGGCGTTGCGCGGGGCTTGCTCGCGGGATGAGCGGATGCGGGAGATGCTGCCTACTACAAAGGGTTTGCTGTGATCGCAGTTATTGATTACAAGGCGGGAAACCTGACCAGCGTGGTGAAGGCGCTAAATTTTCTTGGTGCTCGTGAAATCGTGGTGACACAGGATCCAGGAGTGGTGCGGGCGGCTTCTAAGGTGGTGCTGCCGGGGGTGGGGCACTTTCAGGCTACTTCGTTGCTGCAGGAGTTGGGGCTTACGGAGGCGGTGCGGGAGAGTGTGGCAAGGGGTGCTTGGTTCCTGGGGATTTGCGTGGGGTTGCAGTGGTTGTTTGAGGGATCGACGGAGGCGCCGGGAGTTACGGGGTTGGGACACTTTGCGGGGATGTGTGAGCGCTTCCCTGCTCTGTTTGAGGGGGCGGAGTTGAAGTCACCGCATGTTGGGTGGAATTCGCTGGAGAGAGTGAGCGCGGACTCGCGGTTGTTGCGTGGTGTGAAGGATGGTGGGTTTGTGTATTACACGCATTCGTGGCGAGCTCCGGTCGTTGAAGGCGACAGCTGCGGTTACAGAATATGGAGGGGCATTTACGGGAGTTGTCGAGCGGGAGAATGTGATGGGGGTGCAGTTTCATCCGGAGAAGTCGAGCGCAGTGGGCTTACAGGTTTTGAAGAACTTTGTGGAGTTGTAGCCATGCCTTTTATGTATGAGTTGAAGATCGCGGCCGAGGAGCCCTCGTATACGTTTGTGCAACAGTTGGTGCCGGCGGGGTCGCTAGTGGGAACTGGTCAGGCGGTTTGTACGTTGACCGATGGGGCGATGGAGTTCCATGTGATGGCGCCGCGGCAGGGATTGCTGGTGGAGTGGTTCGTGGAGCATGGAGCGGTGATCGAGAATATGGATTCGGTGGCTCGGATTGTCTGTGAAGGTACGGAGGTTGCGGTTCCGGCGGCTGTGCCGATGAGGTTGGGATAGATGCTGACGAAGCGGATTATTGCTTGCTTGGATGTTCGGGATGGGCGCGTGGTGAAGGGCGTGCAGTTCGTCGATATCGTCGATGCGGGCGATCCGGCGGAGTTGGCGCATCGTCATGCTGCGGCGGGTGCGGATGAGATTGTGCTGCTGGATATTACGGCGACGCATGAGGGGCGCGGAACGCTGCTCGATACGGTGAAGCGGACCGCGGCGGCGCTGTTTGTGCCGTTTACGGTTGGTGGTGGGATTCGGAGTGCAGAGGATGCTGCGGCGGTGTTCGATGCGGGCGCGGATAAGGTGAGTATCAACTCGTCTGCGATTGCGCGGCCGGAGTTGATTGGGGAGATTGGTGGGAGCTTTGGGGCGCAGGCGGTGATTGTGGCGATCGACGCGCGTCGGATTGAAGGAGCTTCGGTGGAAGAGGCTGAGGTGTTTGTGAGCGGTGGGCGAAAGGCGACTGGTTTGCGGGTTGTCGATTGGGCTCGCGAGGCGGAGGAGCGCGGGGCCGGGGAGATTTTGCTGACTTCGATGGATACCGACGGGATGCGGTCGGGTTTCGATTGCGAGCTGACTGCGATGGTGAGTTCGGCGGTGCAGATTCCGGTGATTGCGAGTGGTGGAGCTGGGACTGCGGGGCATTTTGTTGAGGTTTTTGGGCGGGGTAGGGCGGATGCGGCGCTCGCGGCGAGTATCTTTCACTTTGGGGTGACGGATTCGCGGGCGTTGAAGGCGGAGTTGCAGCGGGCTGGGGTGTCTGTGCGTCTTCCCTGCTGAAGGCTCGACCGCGGCATCCACGACGGTTTGAGTCAGGCCTCCATGGCGCCGGAGTAGACGGCCATTCCGGCAACGGCGTCGACTCCCATGGCGTCGAGAGCGTCGATTTCGCTTTGCTGCTTGATGCCTCCGGCGACGATGAGCTGTTTGGCGGTGCAGGCGCGGAGGATGGCGGCTACGTCGATGGGGAAGCCCTGCATGGTGCCTTCGGTGTCGACGTGGGTGTAGAGGAAGGCGGCGCAGGAGTCTTCGAGCCAGGTGATGGCTTCTTCGGGTGTGAGGTCGACGGAGTCCTTCCAGCCTTTTACTGCGACTTTGCCGGCTTTGGTGTCGACGCTGAAGACTAGTGTTTCTTCGCCGAGGGTCTTCTTGAGTTCTTCGGCGAATTCGAGGCGGATGATCTTGTGGCGGCGGGATTCGTTGGCTTCGGCTGGGCCGAAGAGGCTGGAGCCGTAGATGACTCGCTTTGCACCGGCTTCGAGGAGAATTTTGCCGTCTTCGGCGGTTTTGAGGCCGCCGCCTACCTGACAGGGGAGGCGTTTGCAGATCATCTCGATGAGGCTGCGGTTGCTGCCCTGGCGCATCGCGGCGTCGAGATCGATGAGTTGGACGATGGGGTACTTCTGGAAGCGCTCGATCCAGTACTCGAAGTCGTCGAAGGCCAGCTTTAGCTTTTCGCCCTGGACGAGTTGGACGATGCGGCCGCCCATGAGATCGATTGACGGTATTAACATGTGTTCTGCTCTTCCTTGCGTTGTGTTAGCGCTACGAACGAAATACAGGGGTCCTTCACTTCGTTCAGGATGACGGCGTTAGAGAGGTAATCGACTACTAGCTGAAGCCGACGACTGGGTGGGGGATGTAGGGTTCTTCGAGTGACGCGATCTCTTCGGGTGTGAGCTTGATGGAGAGTGCGGCTACGGCGTCGGTCAGGTGATTGGGTTTGGTGGCACCGACGATGGGTGCGGTGATGACGGGTTTGCTTAGCATCCAGGCCAGCGCGAGCGTTGCCATGGGAACGTTGCGCTTCTGGGCGAGCTCGCCGAGGCGGTCGACTACTTTTTTGTCGGCCTCTGCGGTTTTGGTGTAGATGGCTTTGCTGTATTGGTCGGTCTCGGAGCGTTTGGTTGTTTCGGATTGCCAGGGGCGGGTGAGACGGCCGCGGGCTAGCGGGCTCCAGGGGATGACGCCGATGCCTTCGGATTTGCAGAGGCCCATCATCTCGCGCTCTTCTTCGCGGTAGAGGAGGTTGTAGTGGTTCTGCATCGAGATGAAGCGGGTCCAGCCGTGGAGGTCGGCGATGTAGAGGGCTTTGGCGAATTGCCAGGCGTACATGGACGAGGCGCCGATGTAGCGGACTTTGCCGGCTTTGACGACGTCGTGGAGGGCTTCTAGGGTCTCTTCGATGGGGGTCTCGTAGTCCCAGCGGTGGATCTGGTAGAGGTCGACGTAGTCGGTTTGGAGGCGCTTGAGGCTCTGGTCGAGTTCGAAGAAGATCTCTTTGCGGGAGAGGCCCTTGCCGTTGGGGTCGTCACGCATGACGCCGTTCAGCTTGGTGGCGATGACGATGTTTTCGCGCTGGGTGTTGGCTTTGAGGAAGCGGCCGAGGAGCTCCTCGCTGGAGCCGGTGGAGTAGACGTTGGCGGTGTCGAAGAAGTTGATGCCGAGGTCGAGGGCCTGCTTGAAGAAGGGCTGGCTGTCGGCTTCGTTGAGGGCCCAGGCGTGGCTGCCGGGCCGGAGCGGGCCGGCAGGAGGGATGCCGTAGGTCATGCAGCCGAGACAGATACGGGAGACCTTGAGGCCGGTCTTTCCGAGATTGATGTAGTCCATGCACTTCTCCCTCGCGCCGGGAGGGTACCCCCCCCCTATTGCCCGCGCGTAAGTTATTTATTTTCAGTTATTTATCGATGGTGTTTCTCTGCAAAATATTGACAACAAATGGGTTGCGTCCAAAATATTGTTTCTAAACGAGTTAGCTTTTGTACACGGCGAAACGGATTCTTTCTAGATTTCTATATATCCAGTATAGCGGGTTGAACATAACTAAAATGCCACGCGGATGTTGTTGTTTAGTAAAGGTTTAGTTGATTTTGGGGCTTGACATGTGATTTCTGGGCGGAAAACGCAGAAAAAAGATTGGGGCCACCTCAATCTCCTTTATTTAGAGGGACTTTAAGGGCGTCAACGGATTGGCCGTTGCGGATGCGTTTGAGTTGGCGGTTGAGTTCGGCGGCCGGATCGTCGAAATCGCCGTTTTCATCCTGGTCCTCGGCGTCGGATTGGCGCTGTTCGAGGGCGTGGTTAAGGTCAGGTTGGGCCAACGTCTGGAGTGAGATGAGGGCTAGACTCAGGGCGGCGGCAGATGGGTAGATGCCACGGTGGTTTGGGTTGGCGGCTTTTTTTCGTCGCCATCGGAGACGCTGGAGGAGAAATGCGGCGGTAAAGAGCAAGAAAAGAGCGAAGAAGGCCCCGTTAATGATGAGGTCGAAGTCCATGGACGTCCCCTTGTGGCTGATGGATCGCAGGCGTGGATCGGCGCACCAATGAAGGCGGCAGCGATGTTTTTGATTGCAGGGCGATCAGGCTTGCGAGGGAGGAGGACGCTGGAAGAGCGTGGACCTAACGTGGCGGTTCGGTGCAACAACGTGGTCAGTGCGTGGATGATACGTGCACGGTTCTTCGACCAGGGCGGCGAAGAGGAAGATTGGGACGAGGAGGAACAGGGTGGTTGCGTGATGGTCTGTTGCGTGGGGGAGCAGAAGGAGTACGACGGCTAGAATGGCCGCAAGGAGGGCGAGAGCCTTCCATCCACGAATTTTTGGGGGCCAGGTCATCGCTGGATTGAGTGTATCGCGCAGGTCTGATTGCCAGGGACCGAGAGGGATACCGGAGTTCCTGAAGCCGTGACAGTGAGCTGGAGCTTCACCGTTTCGCCAGATCCAACCTTGTTTTCCCGCCAATGCCCCTGCGAACCGAACAGTTCGTGAGAGTGACCTCGTTCGAACGTCTGAGTGTGTTTTGAATCTCCGCTACAGAGTTTGTGTGACGCATCAGTTCAAGGACTTCTTCTTCAGGGGCGTCGGACTGGACGACTGCCTGATAGGTAATGTTTCGCGCCGGCTCTCCTTCCGCTCCGAATTCGCCTGCCACATCGACCTCAACACACTCGATCGATAGACCGCGCTTTTTTGCCTCACGATACAGATCGTTGCAGTAGCAGGTGGCCAAGGCGAGAAACAGCAGTTCCCCACCGTTTACGCTTGAACCGAAGCCATCTGGTTTTGGCGGTATCGCCAGTGAGTGTGCGCGTTCGTTGGTTCGGATCTCTACTGTGTGCGTGTTGTGCTGATTGGTAATGCGGGCGGCGATCTTCATGCGAATCGAACTCTTATGAACCTTTCCTTCGAGATTTTCTTTTCCTCCACGATAGAGCAGAAAGAGGCATTATCGTTGCCGATCTTGCTTGCGTGCTAGACTTTTGACCTGCCTATGACTGCCTGAATTGATGAGCGTGTCGCGGATGTACTCCGGCGTTGTCTGGCTGGGGTGTGCCTACCTGCTGCATTCACCTATTCAGGAGATTCCCCATGTCAGTTTTGTTGTGTGACGATATCGTTACGTCTCGTCTTTCGCTGATTGCTATTACGCCGGAGATGGTGTTGTCGGAGAAGAACGGTGATGGGCGGCTTGGCGAACTTATTCAATGTGTCATTCCGGCGAATTGGCCCCTTGAGCATTGGGAGCCACATGTTTTCGATTTTCTGCTGAAGCAGCTTGCGGAGCATCCGGAGCAGTTTGGATGGCCGCGGTATGTGGGATTTGCTCCTGCGGGTGGGCGGCGGACTTTGATTGGCTCGCTTGGCGCGTTTACAAAGGCTGACCGGCCGTTCGAGTGTGAGATCGGGTATGGGATTCTGCCGCCGTATGAGGGGCGGGGATTTGCGACGGAGGGTGCCAAGGCGCTTATCGATTACGTTCGCGGCGATGAGCGGATCGAGAGTGTGATCGCGCATACATTTCCTTCGCTGCCGGGGTCGATCCGGGTGATGGAGAAGTGCGGGATGGTGTTTGACGGGGACGGGGAGGAGGCGGGGACGGTGCGGTATCGGCTTAGGCTGCGGGGGCCGGGATAAGAGCCTGCTGTATGCCAAAAGCAACCGCAACGACAAAAGCAGGTCCTCCGCCTTCCCACCCCAGCGAGCAAAGACCGCTCGCCGGCGACCCCGGGTTCGGCGAAGGATGACAACTAAAAAGAACAAACAACGGCAAAGGCAAGGGCAAATACAGGGGTCCTTCGCTCTCGCTCAGGATGACACGCGTAAAGTACGGTCAGAGTGACGAGGAGAAAGAACCTGGAGCTAGTTGTCGTTGCCGAGGGCGTCGGCCATGGCGTAGTAGCCTTTGCGGGCCTGGATTTTCTGGCCTGGCTGGCAGGTGATGTTCAGAGGGCGGAAGGTGCCGTCAATCTTGAGGTTGGTGGGGGTGTAGCTGGCGAGATATTGGGTGCGGAGCTCGTCCTGAATCTGGTCGAAGGCCTCCTGGAGCTTCTTGCCGTTGTTGCCTACGTTGATGACGCGGCCGCCGGTCTCGGAGGCGAGGCGTTCCATGTCGCGGGCGCCGGTGTCGGCGAGGTTGATTCCGAAGCCACCGTAGAACTGGCGATCGGCGATGAGGATGACGTAGACGATGGCGTTGGCCTTCTGGGCGGCCTCGGTGGCGGTCTTGAGGGTCTCCTGCGAGCCCTGGTCGCCGCCGTCGGTGAGGAGGATGAGGATCTTGCGTCCGGCCTCCTGGCGAAGCTTGTCGTGGGCGGCGAGGTAGACGGCGTCGAAGAGGAGGGTGCCGCGGGGGGTGCCGTTGCCGGTGATGGAGCCGGTGCCGGCGCCGGTGTTGATGACGGCGGAGTCGATGGAACGCTTTATTTCGCGGGGACTGTTGGTGTAGTCGGCGAGGAGGTTGACGTTAATGTCGAAGGAGATGAGGAAGGCTTCGTCCTTGGGGGTGAGGACGTCTTTGAGGAACTCGGCGCCGGACTGCTGCTCGAGGGGGAGGACGTTCATCTGGCTTCCGCTGGTGTCGAGGAGGATGCCGATGGTGAGGGGGAGATTTTTCTCCTGGGTGAAGTTCTTGGTCTTCTGGAGCTCCTTGTTCTCGTAGATGCTGCAGTCGTCCTTGTGGAGGTTGGTGATGAAGCCATTCTTGTCGCGGACGGAGAAGTAGACGTTGACGAGGTTGACGTTGACCTTGAGGGTCTGGAGGTCGCCGATGTCGACGGGCTGGGGCTCAGCCTTGCTGGCCGGGGGTGGACCGCCGGGGGATGGTGCCTCCTGCGCGCGGAGGACGGGAGCAAGACCGAGAGCTAAGACGGTGGCGGCTAGACAGAGAGAGCGCATACTGCATTAGACGCCGAATTTGGTGCTGAGTTTGCGGAAAAATCAGGGGCGGGGGACGAAATGGGCGCAACGTTGGGGGATAGGGGTACGTCCAAGCGGTATGGGTCGCGTCCGGTGTTGCAGGATGGGGATGGCGGCAGCGGTGGCGCGCTGGTAGTCTGGTAGCTGGTATAGCATTAGGCTCCGGCAGTCCGGCTGGAAGGTATGGGGGATTCACGTGGTGAGTAAGAGCGTATTGGTGGCAGGTTTGGTGTGCATGATGCTGGGACAGCCGGCTCAGGAGCAGGCGCAGCAGAGTGCTTCCCAGCAGCAGCAGATCCCCGATGCTCCAAGGCCGCAGGCGCTGCCGGTAGGGCCGGTGACGCCAGGCCGGGGAACGACGCCGGAATCGAACGGGAGTTCGACCTCAGATGATAGCGCAGCGCCCAATAAGCCGGATTCCACGACACAAAAGGCCGCCGAGGAACAGCAGCAGCAGCCTGAGATTCCTGCGGCTGGACAGGGACCAAAAGCATTCACGCTGGTGCGCCAGGTGAACTTTGTGGAGATTCCGTTTACGGTGAAGGACAGCAAGGGCAAGCAGGTGTCGGGGCTGACGTGGCGAGATGTGCGGGTGTATGAGAACAACCTGCTGCAACACATGAGCTACTTTACGGCCGATGCGTGGCCGATGTCTGTGGCGCTGGTGATCGACCAGAGCATGACCCAGGACAACATGACGAAGGTGAACAACTCGCTGAGCGCGCTGCAGGGCGCGTTTACGGCTTATGACGCAGTGGCGGTGTTCACGTACAACAATGGGCCGAAGATGGTGACGGATTTTTCGGCGGCACCAAGCGCACTGGTGGCCGAGGGGCTGCGGCGGTCGGAGTCTAGTGGGCGCGAGCCGATGATGTACAGCTCCGGGCCGTTGTCGCAGAACATCACCCTGAATAACGGGGCCGATCGATATATCGATCCGAATACGAACTCTTCTCACGGGACGAGCCAGTTGAGCATACCGAATGTTCCGAGAGATGTGCATACGCTGAACGATGCGATTCTTATGGCGGCGACAGCGTTGTCGAAGGCGCCGCTGGGGCGACGGAGGATTATCTACGTCATTAGCAACGGCAATGAGTATGGGAGCAAAGCGAAGTTCTCGGAGGTTGTGAAATATCTGAACACGAACAAGATTGCCGTGTTCGGTACGCTGGTGGGGGATTCTGCGCTGCCGGTGACGGGGTTCCTGGACCGGATGCACCTGCCGTTGACGATGCGGGATAACATTCTGCCGGCTTATGCGAAGCAGACGGGTGGCAACTTCGATGGGGAGTTCCGGCAGAGAGGCATCGAGGACAGTTTTGCGAGGATCGCGGAAGAGGTTCGTACGCAATATACGGTGGGCTATTACACGCATGAGCCGTTTATCGATGGCAAGTACCGGCAGGTCGAGGTGAAGGTGATGCGGCCCAACCTGACGGTGATTGCGAAGCTTGGCTACTATCCGACGGCAGAGGCCACGCCGAATCTAATTCAACCGGCGAAGTAAACCTGCGATGGCCGCTTGCGGGCCGGAACGGAATTCGATGGAGATGTTGTTGCACGGAAATGCGCTGCTGGCGCTGGCTGCGGCGGCGTTGTGGGGTGGTGGGGACTTTTCGGGTGGAATGGCCGTAAAGCGCGCGGGAGGCACGATGCGTGCGGCGCTGCGGGTGATTCTGCTGAGCCATGCGGTGAGTCTGGGGGTTCTGCTCGTGGCGGTCTGGTGGCGGGGAGATGTGTTTCCGCATGGGGCTCCGCTGGTGTGGGGGCTGGTGGCAGGAGCGACGGCGGGGATTGCGCTGGCTTGCTTCTATGTGGCGCTGTCGCGGGGGGCGATGGGGGCCTCGGCGGCGTTGAGCGGGCTGCTGGCGGCGGCGATTCCAGCGGCGGTGTCGGCTGGGGCGGAGGGGTCGCCGGGAATGCTGCATCTGACCGGTTTTTTTGTGGCGGGACTGGCGATCTGGTTGATTGCGGCCGGGCCGAACCCTGAGGCTAAACCGGCTGATCGAGGGACATTCTGGCTGGCAGTGGCAGGGGGGGTGGGGTTTGGGATTTATTTTGTTGCGCTGAAGTTTGCGGGGAGCGCTGGGGTGATCTGGCCGCTGGCTACGGCGAGGATGGGGAGCCTGACGGTCTGTTCGCTGCTGGTGGCTGGGATGTCTCTGAGGGCGAATACGGGTGAGCCGAAGTTTCGGCTGACGCGAATGGTTGTGATCTGGGCGTTGGGTGCGGTTTTGCTGGATACTTCGGGGAATCTGCTGTTTATTGCGGCGACGCGGGCGGGGCGACTGGATGTGGCGGCGGTGCTGGCTTCGCTTTATCCGGCTTCGACGATTCTGCTGGCGGCGTGGATGTTGCAGGAACGGCCTACGCGGCGGCAAGGGCTGGGGATGGCAGTTGCGGCGGCGGCTGTGGTGATGATTACGGTCTGAGGCGACGGATCGGCTGGTGGGGTCTGGTTCCCGAAGATGCAGTGGGGTATGATTTGGCGGGAATGAACACCGCCGTCTTGCTTCTGAGCACTCCCAGGAGCTTCGCACGAAAAGGCGCCGTCGCGGCAATGTGCCAGTTCCTGATTGCACACAACGGCAGCGTCCTGCACTGCGATGACCACTGGGACAGCAGCCGTGACCTGTCCCTGTCCAGGCTTGAGTGGGACCTGGACGGGTTCGATATTCCTATCTCCGACTTTGAGGACGAGTTCAGGCCGCTGGCTGAACAATTCAAGATCAACTACCACCTGGCGTTGACGGCCTATCGCCCCAAGATTGCCATCCTGGTCTCCGCATATGACCACTGTCTCGCCGACCTGTTGTACCGGCAGAAATCGGGTGAACTGACGTGTGACGTCGTGAAGATCATCAGCAATCACACGACCGCGAAGCCGCTGGCGGACTTCTATCACGTTCCTTTCCATCTGCTGACCAATCCGGACAACAAGCGCGAATGTGAACAGGAGATGCTGGAACTTCTTGGGCAGGACGTGGACCTGATCGTGCTCGCGCGCTACATGCAGATTTTGGGACCGGAGTTCGTCGCCCAGTACCTGTTACGCATGATCAATATTCACCATTCTTTTCTTCCGGCCTTCGTGGGAGCAAAACCGTATCATCAGGCCTTTGAGCGCGGGGTTAAGTTGATCGGAGCCACCAGCCATTATGTGACGGCGGCTCTCGATGAAGGACCGATCATTGAGCAGGATGTGGTGCGGGTTTCGCATCGCGATACTGTCGAGGACATGTTGTACAAAGGCCGCGATCTGGAGAAGGTCGTGCTCTCTCGTGCGGTTCGTTGGCATCTGGAGAATCGCATCCTGGTTTACCAGAACAAGACAGTCGTGTTCGTTTAGGCTGCGATCGATTTTTTGAATTTTGGCTGGGAAAAACAGGCACCGGCAGACGCAGATCCCCTTCGGGGATGACAACTAGAAGGACAAAGACAAAAGCAAAAGCAGATCCTCCGCCGACGGCGAAGGATGACAGCCCAAAAAACGGGATACGAAAAATAGCGTTCGTTCTAGAGTTTGATGGCGGAGGCGTCGACGGTGGGTTTTGGGTATTTGAGGTTGAGGCTCTGCATGAGGTCGACGATGATCGCGGAGATGGCGATGTTGCGGTACCACTTGTTGTCCGAGGGGATGACAAACCAAGGGGCGTGCTTGCGGCTGGTGGTGGAGAGGATGTCGTTGTAGGCGTCGATGTAGTCGGGCCAGAACTTGCGCTCCTTAAAGTCGGCGTCGGAGAGCTTCCAGTTCTTTTTCTTGTCGTCGATGCGGGACTGGAGGCGGCGAGTCTGCTCGTCGCGCGAGATGTGGAGATAGAACTTGAGGATGAGAACGTCGTTGTCGGCGAGGAAGCTCTCGAACTCGTTGATGTCGTCGAGGCGCTTGCTTACGGTGTCGGGGGTGATTAGCTTGTGGACGCGGGGGGAGAGGACGTCCTCGTAGTGTGAGCGGTTGAAGATGCCGATCATGCCACGGGGCGGGACCTGAGCGTGGGCGCGCCAGAGGAAGTCGTGGCGGGCCTCCAGGGGCGTGGGGACTTTGAACTGGGCGACGTCGCAACCCTGAGGGTTGATGCCGGAGAAGATGTGGCTGATGGTTCCGTCTTTGCCGGCGGTGTCCATGCCCTGGAGGACGATGAGGAGGGCTTTCGTCTGGGTGGCGTAGAAGACATCCTGAAGGTACGCGAGTTGGTCGCGGTGTTTGACCAGAACCGCTTTGGCGGCCTCCTCAGACTTGTAGCCGCCTGTGTCGGAGGACGATATCCTGGCCAGCCGTACTTTGGTGTGCGGCTTGATGAGATGAGGGGACTTAATTTTCATGAGGTGAGGCACACCCGAAGTCGAGGCTACGGTAATCGTGAAGCAAGGGCGGAGGAGCCTGGCTTACTTGACTGATTCTTCAGGCTTGGGGGTGGTCGTGTGAGCGGTTTCGCCGGGCTTGTTGAGGTCGTCGGAGACGCCCTTGAGACCGTCTTTGAATCCCTTGTAGCCTTCACCGAGGCCTTTGCCGAGCTCGGGCAGCTTTTTGCCGCCGAACAGGACAAGAACGACTACGGCAACGAAGATGAGATGTGTTGGTGTAAATAGTTCGCCCATACTGTTTCTCCCTGCAGCCGTACGGTACACGGCGGCTGCCACCCATTATTGTCGCACAATTGCAGTCCGTAGATAGATACGCTGTGGCGGACGAGGCAGATGTGGGCTGAACGTTATATCTTGGTTAGTGAAGGAATTGCGCAGAGCAGATGCTGGACGAGGCTGGATGCAGGAAAAGACATGGAGACGGATGTTGCGATTGAAGACGAGTTTTGAAGTGAGAGTCACAGGAGCGCGGAAGACGGGCAATCGCGCATTGACAGGAATTCTAGCTGTGGGATTACTAATGGCAGGTGCGTCGCAGGGACAGGCGCAGGCGACGTCATCGTCCTCGACAGGGCAGGCAACGCAGCAGACGACGACACCGACGCCCCCAGTCTCCGGATCGAAGATTGGGCCGGCGGCGCCGGTGACCTACGACAACAAGTATGAGGTTTACGGCGCGTTCAACTTCATGAACTTCATGGCGGGACAAAATCTGCCGAAGCGGATGAACCTGGGCGGCTTCGAGTTTCTGGGGACGTACTGGTTGCCGGGAGACCACTGGTTTACGCGAAACATCGGGGTCAGTGCGGACTATCGAATCGATGCGGGAACGACGCCGGTGATACGCCAACTCGGGAATTACAGAGCCCGACGCGAACGGCGGCACCGGCATCAACAACCGGCCATTGGTGTATCTGAATACGTTTATGGGAGGCGCGCAGTATCGCACCCGGATGAGGAACCAGTATGTCGCGTTGAACTTTCATGGTTACGCCGGTGTGTCGCACGGAACCTTCAACTACAGCTTCAGGAATTTGGTAGTGCCGATATCCGAGGTCTATGCGGAAACAGGCCTCTACCCGAATCGCACGAAGCCGATGGCGGCGCTGGGCGGCAGTATCGACTTCAACCTGTCGAAGAGGATGGCGATCCGGTTTTCTCCGGATCTGATCCTGGAACACTACGGGACGGGGTTGCGGGAGTTTGTGGGCGTGTCGGGTGGTGTGATGTACCGGTTCGGAAAGCAGAAGTAAAGCCGGCTACGGTCAGTTTTTACCAGGAGTTACCCTGCTGCATGAACTCGGGGGAGACGGGGTTTTCGTAGACGGAGTAGTCGCGGGTGACGACGGTAAGGCCGTTGGTGGAGACGAAGTAGTTTTTCTTGTCTTCGTTGGGGTCATAGCCGATGACGGTGCCATCCGGGATGTGGACGTCGCGATCGACGATGGCGTGGCGGATGCGGCAGTGGCGGCCGATGTTGACGTGGGAAAAGATGATGCTGGAGTCGACATCTGCATAGGAGTTGACGCGGACATCGTGGGAGACGACGGAGTTGCGCACGACGGCGCCTGAGACGATGGTTCCCGAGGCCAAGATGGAGTTGATGGCCATGCCGGTACGGCCGGGTTCGCCAAAGACGAACTTGGCGGGCGGGTACTGGTAGGGGCGAGTGCGCATGGGCCAGGACTTGTCGTAGAGGTTGAAGGTGGGGGTGACGCCGGCGACGTCCATGTTGGCCTCGTAGTAGGCCTCGAGTGTACCGACATCGCGCCAGTAGAGGGCCTTCTGCTTGTTCTCGTCGACGAAGTTGTAGGCGCGCATCTTGAAGCGGCCGAGAATGTTAGGCAGGATGTCGTGGCCGAAATCGTGCTTGGAGTTGGGGTCTTCGGCATCCTTCATGAGTTCGGGGAGCAGGACGTCGGTGTTGAAGATGTAGATCCCCATGGAGACGTCGACCATGTCGGGATTGAAGGGCGAACGGATCCTGGTCTCTTTGGGCTTTTCTTCGAAGCCGATGACCTCGCCATTGCGGGCAACCTCGACGACACCGAAGGCGGAGACCTCTGAGGGCGAGATCGGCAGAGTCGCGAGGGTGACCTCTGCGCCGGATTCAGCATGCTGCTCGAGCATGAGGGAGTAGTTCATCTTGTAGATGTGGTCGCCAGAGAGGATGATGACGTGCTTCGGTTCTTCGGAGCCGATGGAGTAGATGTTCTGGTAGACGGCGTCGGCAGTGCCCTGGTACCAGGACTTGGAGACGCGCTGCATAGGGGGAAGTATCTCGATGAACTCGCCCAGTTCGTTGGCGACGACGGGGCCCCAGCCCTCGCGGATGTGGCGGTTGAGCGAGAGCGCCTTGTACTGGGTGAGGATGTAGACGTGGCGAAGGTCGGAGTTAATGCAGTTTGAGAGGGTGATGTCGATGATGCGGTATTGACCGGCGAAGGGAACAGCCGGTTTGGCGCGGTCGCGGGTTAGGGGGAAGAGCCGTTCGCCGGCACCACCGGCAAGCAAAACACCAAGCGTATCTCTCATATTTCTGTGACTCCGTCACTGCGTCGGCTGCGAAAACGTTGAACCACGTGAGTCAGATGCACAAAGTTGCTCCGGTGTAACAGAGAAACGCGAGTCTACCACGCGAGATTGACTTTGTAATCCCGGACGAGGAGAAGCCAAAGAAATGGCCCCCGCGAAATGACGCAGGGGCCTTATTTTCAAAGCTGGGATTGCCTAGGCTTCGGGAGTGCCTGGAGAATTGTCCGGGTTGTCCTCTGCGGTCGCATCCTCGGTGACGCTGATCCGCAAGGATTTCAGGAAAGTCAGGTCGTGTTGGGTAAACGGCCCGTCTGCCTCTGCGTCAGCGGTTTCGGTGGACTCTTCGGCTTCTGTCTCAACCTCGTTGAGGCCGATGGTGGCCTCGAGCATGAGGAGAACATCAAAACCCTGTTCGCGAATGTTTTTGACGACGCCAGCGATATCCTCCGACTCCGAGACGGACTCGTGGATCGCTTCGCCAAGTTTTTGGATAAGGTTTTTGACCTTCTGGTTCAATGCCACCTCCGGGCTGCCCTATGGTTCGAATCCTCACCGCGCATCGGGTATTCCCGGCAAAGGTGACCGGCGGGAACGGCATTGCGGGTACATCAGTCGTGCCTAATTACTTGCAAGAGAATACGCCCATCGCCGCCGAGGCTGCAATGAGTTTTCTTTTGTGAATCAAACCATGGGACTTAGGTGGTTTCCACGAGGGTGTGGTGGTCCGCCCAGGCCTCTTCGAGGCGACGCGCCAGCAGCTCAACAGGAGGGCTGCGTCTGGAGCCCAATACCAGAAAACCAGTTGCCGCCGCGCAGAATCCACCCACCATCCAGACTATATTTTTCATCGCGTTGCCCCCCCATTTCTGATTCCGGCTCTGCCAGATACGGTACCTTCTGACGGATTGGATGCGGTAAAGGACTGTGGCGTTTATCGTAAGGGGTATTAATTGGGAGAGCTTTCACGGGGCGGGGAGGAACGACTACACTTTTGGTATGGATTCGGTTCGATTCGGTCGTGCGCTTGGTGTCGGGGCTCGTGCGGCGGCTAAGACGCTGGTGACGGCGGTGGATGCGGCGACATCGCCGAATCCTTCCGCGGGCGTCAAGGCAAAACAGGCGGCGGAGGCGGGTGGGGCGGAGGCGGGTGAGTCCGGGTCGGCCGATTCGAGGAAGGTGGAGGCTTCCGGGGTGCGACTTGCGCAGCAGGCGGCGCGGACAACGGCTAAGGTGCGACAGACTCGGCAAGGGCTGAAGGAGGGCGGCAGACGGTTTGGCCAGGCGGCGTGGGGGCCGGTTGTGAAGCTGTCGGGGGTGCTGTGGCTGGAGCTGACTGGGGTTTTCTTTGGGATATTTGCCGTGTTTGCCGGGAGCGCCGCGTGGAAGGGCCGGACGGCACTCCGTGAGACGGCGGGGAATCATGACGCGCATGCGCGGCTGCTGATCTCGATGGCGATGGCGATGCTGTTTGGATACTTCTGTGTAAGCAGCTTTGTGAAGGCGAACCGCAGGGGTAGGCGAAACTAGTTTCCGGCGGTGAGCGGGTACACTTGAGCCGTCATGTCAGAGTCAACGAAAACAGCAGCAGCCAAAACCAGTTCGGGGATTCCGGTTGAGATTGTTTATCGGGCCGAGGACCTCGAAGGCTTCGACGCTGCGGCAACGGTGGGCGAGCCGGGGGCGTATCCGTTTACGCGAGGGATTCAACCTACGATGTATCGCGGGCGGATGTGGACGATGCGCCAGTATGCGGGCATGGGGGACGCTGAGGAGTCAAACAGGCGATATAAGTTTTTGCTGGCGCATGGGGCGGGCTCCGGAAAAGGCCAAGGGGGGCTGAGCGTGGCGTTCGATCTGCCGACGCAGATTGGGTACGACTCGGATTCGCCGCTGGCGCTGGGTGAGGTGGGGAAGGTTGGGGTGGCGATCGATTCGATCGAAGACATGCAGCGTTTGTTTGACGGGATTGCATTGGATACGATCTCGACTTCGATGACGATTAATGCGACGGCGTCGATTTTGCTGGCGTTGTATGTTGCTGTGGCCAAGCGAACCGGCGCCGATGTTCGCAAGCTGAGTGGCACGATCCAGAACGATATTTTGAAGGAATACATCGCGCGGGGAACGTACATCTATCCGGTGACGCATGCGATGCGGCTGGTGACCGACATCTTTGCGTGGGCGGCGGTGGAGGTGCCGGAGTGGAATACGATTTCGATTTCGGGATACCACATGCGCGAAGCAGGTTGCACGGCGGTGCAGGAGGTGGCGTTTACGCTGGCGAATGGCATGACGTACGTGCAGGCCGCGATCGATGCCGGGTTGGATGTTGACGCATTCGCGCCACGGCTTAGTTTTTTCTTCAACTCGCATAACAATCTTTTGGAAGAGGTGGCGAAGTTTCGCGCGGCGCGGCGGATGTGGGCACGGATTATGCGGGAACACTTTGGCGCGAAGAAGGAGCGGAGCTGGATGTTGCGGTTTCATACGCAGACGGCGGGATCGACGCTGACAGCACAGCAGCCTGAGAACAATATCGTGAGGACGACGCTGCAGGCATTGGCGGCGGTGCTGGGCGGGACGCAGAGTCTGCATACGAATGGGTTTGATGAGGCACTGTCGCTGCCGACGGAGAATGCGGCGCGGATTGCGTTGCGGACGCAGCAGGTTCTGGCGCATGAGAGTGGCGTGGCACAGACGGTCGATCCGCTAGCAGGGTCGTTTTATGTTGAGTCGCTGACGAATGAGATTGAACGACGCGCGGATGAGTATATGGGGACGATTGCCCGGTTCGACCTCGGCGGCAAGTATGGGATGTTGCGGGCGATTGAGCGAGGGTATGTGCAGCGGGAGATTCAGAACGCTGCGTATGGCTATCAACGGGCCGTGGATGCGAAGGAGGCAATCGTCGTTGGGGTGAACGAGTTTGCCAGTGAACAGGAGGTCGCAGTGCCTATTCAGCGAATCGATGAGGCGCTGGAGGGACGGCAGGTGGAACGGGTGCGGGCGCTACGGCTACGGCGGGATGCGGGGGTTTATGCGGCGGCGATGCGGCGGGTGGAGGATGCGGCTCGCGGTGGCGGAAATTTGATGCCGCAGATTTTGCATGCGGTGGAGAGCTATGCGACGGTGGGCGAGATTGCGAATGTGATGCGGACGGTGTTTGGGGAGTATCGGGAGACAGTGACGGTTTAGCCGGTTGTGCCTTCTGCGAAACATTTGTTGTATTTGCTACGTCTGCAAAAGCGAACGATGGGAGGATGATTGCCTCCTTCGCATCGGAAGGGAGACGAAATGAAAGTTGTCCGGCTTGGATTGTTCGCGTGTCTTGGTGTGGTTCTGCTTTCAACGATTGCTTTGGTCGCGCAAGAGCCCGCGCCGGTTGCGATAGCTCCGGTTCCGTCGCTGTTGCTGAGTGCGAAGAAGGTTTTTGTGTCGAACGCTGGGGCGGACAGCGGGTTGTTTCCTCATCCGTTCACGGGCGATCCCGACCGTGCTTACAACGAGTTTTATGCGAATGTTGAAAGCTGGGGTCGCTATCAGCTTGTCGCTACTCCGGCGGAGGCTGATCTTGTCTTCGAAGTGCAGCTTACAGCTCCGAATGGGCCTGCTAACGCGGACAAGCAGAAAGGAGCATCGGACCCTCTGCCGATGCTTCGGCTGGTGATCTACGACAGGCCGACGCATTACGTTCTTTGGGCGCTTACCGAGTCGATTGCGCCCGCGACGTTGCAGAAGACGCATGACCACAACTTCGACGAAGCGGTGGCGGCGCTTGTGCTCGATGCCGGGAGACTGACAAAATCTCTACCGAATGGGATGCATTGATTCTGTGAAGGTTTGAATTTTCGCGGGTGGTGGATGCGGCTGCTGAGTGCTATCGTTTTAGGGGTCGGGCATTCACGAGAGAGAAATAGAAGGATGTAGCGCTATGGCAGAGACGGCAACTCCACTTCGCAAAACAGCATTGAACGCGGTGCATCGTGCGGCAAAGTCCAAGATGGTTGATTTTGGCGGCTGGGATATGCCGGTGGATTGCTGCGGTCTGATCGCCGAGCATATGGCGGTGCGGACCGCGGTTGGGGTGTTCGATGTGTCGCATATGGGTGATATTCAACTGCGGGGGCCGGGGTCTCTGGCTGCGGTGCAGAAGCTTTGCATGAATGATGCGTCGAAGCTGCAGGTGGGGCAGGCGCATTATTCGGCGATGCTTTATCCGAATGGGACGTTTGTCGATGATGTGATCGTGCATAAGCTTTCGGACAATGACTATCCTGATCGTGATCAATGCGGGAACGCGGGAGAAGGACGTTCAGTGGGTGCGTTCGCAGATTGGGCATATGCCGGGCGTGCATGTGAATGACTTCAGCGACTACTACACGCAGATTGCGATCCAGGGACCGCGCGCGGCGGAGACGCTGCAAAAGCTGACTTCGACGGATTTGAGCACGATCAAAAACTATTGGTTTACGTGGGGCCAGGTGTGCGGGCTGCACAACGTGATGATCGCGCGCACTGGCTATACCGGCGAGGATGGGTTTGAGATTTATATTCCGTCCGACGAAGCGACCAGCGCGCGGGTGTGGGCCGAGGTGCTGGCAGAGCGGGGCGGAGTTTGGGATTCTGGCTTGCGGATTGGGAGCGAGAAATACGCTGCGGCTGGAGGCGGCGATGGCGTTGTATGGGCATGAGATCTCGGACACAATCAATGTGTTTGAGGCCGGGCTGGGGCGGTATGCGAAGCTCGACAAGGGTGATTTCGTTGGGCGCGACGCGCTGGTGAAGATACAGGAAGAGGGTGGGCCGAAGCGCAAGCTGATTGGCCTGGAGATGATTGAGCGTGGGATTGGGCGGGATGGATATCCGGTATTCGCACTCGATGGGAGGCGGATCGGTGAGATTACGAGTGGGTCGCCGTCGCCGTTTTTGAAGAAGAACATTGCTCTGGCTTATGTTCCGATGGAGAATGGCGCGCTGGATACGGAGGTTGCGGTCGAGATTCGCGGTCAGATGGTGAAGGCGAAGGTCGTGCCGACACCGTTTTATAAAAGAGCGAAGAAATCCACTTAAGCCGGGCCCTTCAGCAACGATCTCACCCTCTACAATGGAAGTTCTGGACTTTTTGATTACGGAGACTAAACGAATGGCCTACCCTGCAGGTTATCGCTATACGAAGGAACACGAGTGGATTCAGGTTGACGGCAAAATTGGAACCGTCGGTATTACGGACTACGCTCAGAACTCGCTGGGCGACATCGTGTTCGTCGATCTGCCGAAGGTGGGCGATACGATTGAAGCCGGGAAGAGTTTCGGTTCGGTGGAGTCGGTGAAGGCGGTGTCGGATTTGTTTGCGCCGGTCTCGGGTACGGTGACGGCGGTAAACGAAGAGTTGAAGGATGCGCCGGAGAAGATCAACTCGGATGCGAATACTACATGGATGCTGAAGGTGGAGCTGTCGAACGCGAAGGAAGTTGATGGACTTCTGACCGCGGCGGATTACGAAAAATTTACAAGCGAAGAGACCGGACACTAAACGATGCGTTATTTGCCGAAGTCCCCTGCGGATCGCAAGGAGATGCTTGCCGAGATTGGTGTGGCGTCGATTGATGATTTGTTTTCCACGATTCCTGCTGAGTACCGGCTGACGCGCGACCTGAATGTTCCGCGGCAGCATGGCGAGCAGGAGGTCATCGAGCACTTCAAGGCGTTTGCCGAGAAGAATGCAACGGGTTATGCGAGCTTTCTGGGCGCGGGGGCTTATCGACACTATCGGCCGGTATTGATCGATACGGTGGTTTCGCGCGGCGAGTTTTTGACGAGCTATACGCCGTACCAACCGGAGATCGCGCAAGGCACACTGCAGGCGCTGTTCGAGTTCCAGACGATGATCTGCGAGCTGACGGGCATGGAGATTGCGAACGCGTCGATGTATGACGGATCGACGGGCGTGGCTGAGGCCGTGATGATGGCGGTGCGCGTGACGGGCCGCGAACGGCGCGGTGGTGGCAAAGACTGTGCATCCGGAGTATCGCGAGGTGTTGGCGACGTATGCGCTGCACCAGGAGATTCCGGTGACGCTGTTGGACTACACCGCGAATGGCCGCGTGGATTTGGCAACGCTGGATGCAACGATTACGGATGATACGGCTTGTGTGCTGATACAGTCGCCGAATTTTTTCGGCACGATTGAGGATGTTGCTGCGATTGCGGAGATTGCGCACAAGAAGGGTGCGTTGCTGATTGTGGCGATTGCGGAGGCGGTTTCGCTGGGGATTGTGAAGCCGCCGAAGGAAGCAGACATTGTTGCGATGGAGGCGCAGGCGTTTGGCGTGCCGGTCGGTTATGGCGGTCCGTACTGCGGCGTGATCGCGAGCAAAGAGAAGTTTCTGCGGCAGATGCCAGGACGGCTTGCTGGAGAGACGAAAGACATGAGTGGCAAGCGCGGGTTTGTGCTGACGCTGTCGACGCGTGAGCAGCATATTCGGCGCGAGAAGGCTACTTCGAATATCTGCACGAATCAGTCGCTGGTTGCGTTGATGGTGACCGTGTTCCTGACGGTGTATGGCAAGGGGTTGAAGGAGCTGGGGGAGCAGAATCTGGCGAAGGCTCACTATTCGGCACAGACGCTGGGTAAGAGCGGGAAGGTGCTGTTTGGCGGGGCTCCCCGGTTCAATGAGTTTGTGCTGGATCTGGGTAAAGATGCCGAGCAGGTGAATGCCGCGCTGCTCGAGAAGAAGATTATTGGCGGATTGCCGCTTGCGAAGTTTTATCCGGAGCTGGGCGCAGGCGCGAGTTTGTGGTGCGCGACGGAGTTGACGACGAAGGCGCAGATTGATTCGGCGGCTGCAGCGGTTGCGGGCAAGGCCTAGCGATGGATGTTTCGGCAATCATCGGCGAAGAGTTGAAGGCGGTCGAGTTCGTCGAGGATTTTCTGCAGTTGCGGTTTGATGCTCCTTTGCTGACGTTGTACGCGTGGCCGCATGTTTTGTTTACGGACTTTTCGGTGGCGTATGGCGAACCGGAGTATCGGAATGCGCTGTGCGCGCAGATTGGCGAGAAGGTTGTGCAGGCTTCGCTCGAAGAGGGCGATGCGCTGACGATTGAGTTTGAGAACGGAACCGTGTTTGGGTTGTCGTTGCGAGAAGAGGATTTGGATGCGCCGGAGTCGGGGAGTTATTCGGAGACTGGCGATGTGAGTGATGCGCAGGAGTTTTAGATGGCACTCTTCGACAGAGATGAGCATACCTCAGGGGCTAAAGAGACCGATTCAGTGACGGCGGGAGAGGCCCAAGGCTGAAGCCTTGGGTTGACCCTGAGACGAAGCAGGAAAGTTGTGAGAGGTTTCGAGATGAGCATGATGCAGAAAAGTTTGTAGGGACGCCGAAGAAGGCTACGACGCATGTTAATCAGAACGAAGATTTGATCTTCGAGAAGTCGTCGCCTGGGAAGAAGGCTTATCGGCTGAGTGAGCTGGATGTGCCGGCGGTGGATGCCGCTTCCCTGCTGGGCGATGCGGTGCGGACGGATCTGGGCGTGATGCCGGAGCTTTCGGAGATTGAGATTGTGCGGCACTTTACGCGGCTTTCGACGTGGAACTATGCGATCGATCTGGGGATGTTTCCGCTGGGAAGCTGCACGATGAAGTACAACGGGCGCGTGAATGAACTGGTGGCGCGGCTGGAGGGGATTGCGGAGGCGCATCCTTATCAGCCGGAGTCGCTGTCGCAGGGCGTGCTCGAGATTATGAAGATGCTGAGTGACTGCCTGATCGATATCTGCGGGATGGATGCGATTACGCTGCAGCCGGCTGCGGGTGCGCATGGGGAGTTTACGGGGATTCTGCTGGCGCGGGCGTATCACGAGAGCCTGGGGAATGCTCGGAAGAAGGTGCTGATTCCGGACTCGGCGCATGGGACGAACCCGGCGACTGCGGCGGTTGTGGGATATCAGGTTCAGAATCTGAAGTCGAATTCTGAGGGGATGGTTGATCTCGCGGAGTTGGAGAAGCTGGTCGATGGAGATACTGCAGCGCTGATGCTGACGAATCCTTCGACGATTGGGGTGTTTGAGAGCGAGATTCATAAGATTGCCGATATTCTGCATGCTAAGGGTGCTCTGCTGTATATGGACGGCGCGAATATGAATGCCTTGGTGGGCAAGACGCGGCCAGGAGATTTTGGTGTGGATGTGATGCACCTGAATCTGCATAAGACGTTTTCTACTCCGCATGGGGGTGGTGGGCCGGGGTCGGGACCGGTGGCTTGCAAGAAGATTCTGGAGCCGTTTTTGCCTACTCCGGTGCTGGTGGAGCGCGGAGGGAAGCTGACGTTCGACTACAACCGCGCGCAGAGCGTGGGGCGTGTGCGGATGTTCTATGGGAATTTCGGAATGTTTGTGCGGGCGCTGGCTTACATTCTGGCGAATGGGCCGGATGGGCTGCGGCAGACAACAGAAGATGCGGTGCTGAATGCGAACTACATTCGGGCGAAGCTGGAGGACACGTTTGAGCTGCCGTATAAGACGCGCTCGCTGCACGAGGTTGTGTTCTCGGACAAGCGGCAGGCCAAGAATGGCGTGAAGACCGGCGACATGGGCAAGCGGCTGATCGATTATGGCTTCCATGCCTATACGGTTTCGTTTCCGATGGTGGTGCAGGGCGCGATGATGATTGAGCCGACGGAGAGTGAAAGCCGCGAGGAGCTGGATCTGTTGATCGATGCGTTGAAGCAGATTGCTCGCGAGGCGGAGGAAAATCCGGAGTTGGTGCAGACGGCTCCGCATACGACGCGGGTGCAGCGGCTGGATGAGACGGCGGCGGCACGGAAGCCCGTACTGCGTTGGAAGGCTCCTGTGGCTTCGACTCCGCTTGTGGTCGATTCAGCGGCGAAGGAGTGGTGAGCCGTGTCCGTCTTTTATGACCGGCAGGACGAGCTCGAAAAATACGAGTTCATGATGGGCGAGGCGCGGGGGCGGCTGGCGGTGACGCTGGACGTGTTGACCGATGCGCTGATCCTGGTGGGGCAGCATGGCGTGTACTGCACGAGCGCGCGAAACCCCAAGGTTCCGGCGCTCGATCTGCAGGCGGTGCTCGAGAACATTACCGGAGCGAAGGAGCTGGTGGCTTCGGTAATGGAAAAGCTGCGGCTGGAAAAAGAAGCCGCAGAGTAGCTACTGGCCCTGTTACTGGGCTTTGACGGTTACGTACTGGTCGGTTGTGCCCCATTTGACGTGGAGTTCAGTACTGCTTCCCTTTGTGTTCTCGAAGGAGATGGACATGTCTTCCTGCGAGGAGGCAACGGGCTTGCTGGTCATAGGTGTGCGGCCGAGATCATCGCCCTCGGGATAGGGGATGCCCCACTCGCCCGTCTTCTTGCTAACGATGAAGAGCCACTGGTCTTTGTTGGGCAGGGTGAAGAGTGTGTAGGTGCCGGCGGGAACGTCGAGCGTGCCGATCTTGAGGTTGGCCGCGGTGACGAGGGTGGTGGCGGGATTGGCTCCAGTGCGCCAGACCTCGCCATAGGGGACGATGTCCGAGCCGATGGTCCTGCCCTTGAGGCGGGGAGAGCTGTACTTGATGGTGAGGGCTTTCCCGTTGAGGGTGACACTCGCGGTAGCTGGGGGGCTGGCAGGAGCTTTGCTGGCGGGCTGATCCATCTTCATGCCAGCCATCTGTCCATTCGCGTGGGCGGGGCTTGCAGTGGCGAGGAGGGTGCAACAAGCGGCGGTTGCCAGGGAGCGGAGGAACATGGGCGAATCTCTCTTTCTCGGTGCGAATTGCGTTGTGTATTGGTTTTGAGAAAACTGCGTATGGCGCTGGATTCAGGGCCCGTAACGATGCTGAACCGGAGCGGCGTGGACTGTCAACCTGTGACGATCAATGCTAGGCTAGAAGAGCGCGCCCGTAGCTCAGCTGGATAGAGCGGCAGCCTCCGAAGCTGTAGGTCAGAAGTTCGAATCTTCTCGGGCGCACCATTTTCCTTCATTGGAATGACAGGGATTTTCAGGGATTTGCGGGAAATGCCCTTGCATTACCCGTCTATCCCCTTGAATCTAGCTGATTTCCCGCATCTTCTTCTGGATTAGGCCCAGAGGGAACAGGGAATTTGATTTCAGCTATCAGGAAATCGCAATTGTCTGAAGCACGCGCGAAGCTTTGAAAGCGCGTGAGGGGAATGTCGGTGGAGGCAGTCCTGAGCAAACCGCTCTCCCGGCCCGATTCCCTGCTATCAGGGATTTCCGCTGGCGGCCAACATGTTCGTTGCCTATTGGACCGCCGATCATGAGGCGCTAGTTTCGGTCTTTTCGGACCCGGCGAAGTTTTACGGAGCTGATTCGCACACCTTCCTTTTCGCGTGGCTCCTGGTTCTGATCTTCGGAGCGGCTTCTTTTCTTTCGATGCCGCAACCGCAAAGCGCTGGAGGAAACGGGCGTGAGCATCCACCGGGAAGTACTGGTGCTTCGCGACATTGAAGAACTCAGCATTGAGGAGACGGCCAGCGCGCTGGCCATCAGCATCTTTCGGTGAAGGTACAACTGCATCGGGCCCGCATCATGCTGCAAAAGGAGCTTGCGCCTAAACTGAAGGTGGCGATTCCGAAGAAAAGGAGGTGGCTCTCATGGTACTAGAATGCAAACACGTCTGGGACGCCATCTCCGAATTCCTCGACGACTCGCTGCCGCCGGAAACAAGAGAGCTGGTGCAAAAACACCTCGAAAACTGCGAAATCTGCTCTGCCATTCTCGACTCGACGCGCAATATTCTCATCCTGACCGCTGATGATCGCGTCTTCGAGCTGCCCGCCGGCTACAGCGAACGCCTGCATGCGCGACTGGCGCGGGAGATTCACGGTGCGAACGGCCGCCCGGAGAAACCCACGCAGGACTAGATGGTGCCGTGAAGATACACGTGGAACCCCCATTCCACCGCAACGAGCAGCAGAGTCAGAACCGCCAGGCCGATCTGCCATGACTCCGAACGCAGCTGTTTTATAGTAACGGGTTTCATTCTCCACTGAGACGCAGGCCGCGCGCGCAGCTTGCGAACCCGCTGGACGGCATACAGATTCACGACGGAGCCGACGATGGCAACCAATTCCATCGGGATGCGAAGCGCTGCACCATGCAGCGCAGCGAGAAATTTCATCCCCGCTGTTGCCGCGGCCAGCGACCCGATCCCGATCAGCAGCCGCAGTCCGCTGATCGCCATAAATGCCGTACACGCGCTCTGCAGCAGGATAAGAAACAAACTGGTGAGTCCGACCGCGAGGCTGCGGTCCTCATTGTGCTTCGGTTCTGGGTGGCCAACTTCCACATCTTGTTCGGGCATCGCATCCTCAGTGTATCGAAGCAACCGCGGAAGAAGCGATCCATTCGAGCGCCGCAGCGACGGCTCCTGCGGCGCGGAGAAAAGCCGGGGCGTCCCAGGCAGAGCGCCCCGGCCAATGTTAGTAGGCGGTGATACCGTTGACTGACCGCAATACATCTAGAAACGCCTTACTGCGGGTCGCTTCGGTTTGTATCCAAGTGGGTAGTTCTTTGAAGTGAGCTGTATCGAGCAACAAGGTTCCGGGCTTTGCTTCGAGACTCCCCGCACCTCCAACCACCAGACACCGTCTGACACCAGATAGTCTCACGGCTTCTATGAGCTTGCGTGCTTCCGTCGAGGTAAATGGCGTACGGCTAATCACAAGGTCGTGGTTGGCGAGCAGCTTGTCGATCTCGATCACGAAATGGATCGTGTCCGCGATGTCCTAGAGATAACGATTCTGAATCATGAATTCTCCGATGCTTTCTATCTCGCTGCCAGATGGTCCAAAGTATCTTGCGCAGAGAGGCGATCATCATGACCATGACTGATCTTCTCGAACAAAATTGTTCCTTTTTTGTCGAGGATAAAGGTCGAAGGATACGCGGTTTCATGCAGCGCATCCCAGCGCAGTCCGTAGAGATTCGTCATAGTGTAGTCGGGATCGGTAACGAGCACGATGTTGGCCGGGAGGTTTGCTTGCTTCTCCAGAAACTCCTTGGCATGCTGGTCAAGCTCGGCAGGCGGCCCCGGATAGACAAGAAGCACTCTGGCATTCTGCGCAGCGAAGTCCGAGGCGTGCTCTACGAAATCATGTACCTGTTTGACGCAGTAGGGACATTGGTAACCGGGGTATCCGCGCAACACGATCAGCACAAGCGACCGGCCATCTCGGTCTTTCGACATCTGCACGGATTTTCCAGACAGCGTCGAGAGAGTAAAGTCCGGCGCATTGGCGCCCACGCCAGGCGTTTGAGCTGATGCAAGTCCAGCAAGGAGCAGCAAACAGACGACGACAAGAATGAGTTTTGGGAGCGGAAGGCGCAGATGTCTGCGGGAAATAAGCCGTAACGGGATCATCGCACGAGAACTCCTGACATAGAATGCCCTTCTGATCGACGACAAAAAGAAAGGTTACAACGATGGTGAAGCAAGAATCGATAATCGGCCTTCGGTTCACATCACCATGGGGCCGTCATCATCCTCCTGCCAAGGGCAGAGCCAACCCAACTCAGATGCATGAGCGACGCTCTCGCGGATGAGAGCGGTATGCTGCTCGGGGTTCAGTGTGGTCTGGGCAAACGCATGAGACACTGCTTCGGCCACGGTTGAACCACGCTGCAGCGACTTCAAAAGCAAAAACGTCTCTTTCTCAAGCCGCCGATAGTAAACCAAATCGTCGTAGCGATGAACTGCCAGGTGTACCCGTTCCTTTCTCATGGGAGGAAGGGCTACTCGGCTTTGCGCATCGCGATGACTCGCCGCGTTGCTCACGATATCGGCCTCCGGTCTGCCCTTCTTCACCGCGAGAACCAAGGTGTCCACCGGATAGCTCAATTCAAGGAGACGAACATGAGGCTGCAGCGAGAGCTTTGAATCCGGTCCAATGGTCTCAGCATCCTCGTTCGTGATGGGATCACGATGTCTTGCGTCAAAGGCGTCGACGTACGCCAACTCAAGGTTCGCAATATCAACGGCGAGCCGATGACGTCGCCCATTCAACTTTGGATGTGCTTTCAGAAACACCGGAAGATTCGCGCCAAGGTCGCGCAGGGTCCATGAGGTCGAAGGGT
Organism: uncultured Acidobacteriaceae bacterium; assembly: GCA_963791735.1. Taxonomy (GTDB): domain Bacteria; phylum Acidobacteriota; class Terriglobia; order Terriglobales; family Acidobacteriaceae; genus Edaphobacter. The sequence goes on from CAWBTR010000003.1 coordinate 289,482, forward strand.
GCTCGTGGAGATAAGCAAGGATCAGCGCATCGAATCGTATGGGGCCGAGCACCGCATTCAGCGTGGGATAATCCTCGGCCACCGCGGTGATCAGGCGAAACCAATACTGCCGGTTGTAGATCTCAAGACGCTCGAAGGACGTGAGCCGCGAATTCGGGCTGATATAGCTGGCGGCAATCTCCTCGGTCGGCGTTCCATCTTCCGTCGTCTTTTGCATCTCGTAGTCTGCCGTGAGCGGTCGGCGTACGTCTTCCGCCATGCGACGCTGCAGTTCAAGTAGGTTCATACATGAGCCTCAACAGTTGACTCCGCCGATGGCGTGAGAGGGGTTTCGGGGACACCAAGGAACCGGTTAGCTTTGAGAGCTTCGGCATGCACTTCTTCAAAGGAGGGAATGTTGTCGTCCCATTCCAGTAGCGTGGCGGTCGGTCCTGAGCGTTCGATCGCTCGTGCATAAAGTTTCCAAACCGGATCTAAAACTGGATGGTCGTGCGTATCGAGGATGTACTTCTCGAACTTCGAGTGACCAGCAATGTGGATTTGCGCCACGCGCTCTGCCGGGATGGCGTTCACGAAGTCTATGGGATCGAACTCATGGTTTCGCGAGGAAACGTAGATATTGTTTACGTCGAGCAGAATGCCGCAGTCGGCAGCATAAACGACTTCGTTCAGGAACTCCCACTCGGTCATCTGGGATTCGTGATATGCGGCATAACTGCTAACGTTCTCGACAGCCACAGGAATTTCGAGGTAATCCTGCACCATGAGTATCCGTTCTGCCGTGGTCTTCACTGCCTCGAACGTGTACGGCAGTGGCAAAAGATCATGCGTGTAGCGTCCATCGACGCTGCCCCAACAGAGATGGTCTGAAAGCCAAGGGGTCTTGGTGCGCTTCGTCAGTTCCTTGATGCGCCGGAGATGATCGCGGTTCAACGGTTGCGCGCTGCCGAAGTACATGGAGACGCCGTGCTGGACCACGCGATACTGATCCAAAATCTGGTCAAGAATCCTCAGCGGGCGACCGCCATCGACCATGTAGTTCTCCGAGATGATCTCGAACCAGTCGACCACGGGTTTCTTCGAAAGGATGTGGTCGTAGTGAGGGACTCTCAGGCCGATGCCGACTCCGTACTCGGTGTAACCGTTGAAGCGATTTGCAGGCATGGAAACTCCGATACTGCTGATGGAACGTGGTCGGTAGGAGGCTCGTGGTTTTCTACAAGCCCCCTACACGGGTTAAAGATTACTTCGAGGGTTTGGAACCATCGGTCGCGCAGGCACCCTGACCCTTGCACGCATTCTTGCCCGCGTGCTTCTTGTCGCCGCCGCCCTGGCCCTTGCAATCGTTCTGTCCCTTGCAGGCGTGCTTGGGCAGGTCCGTCTGATCGGCTGCTACCGCTACACCGGCAAATGCGGAGGAGCTGGCGGTCGCTTCCGAGTGTCCGGAAACAGGTTGGGCGTTGAGACGGGCAGTGGTGCCGCCAAGAAGGCCGGCGAAAGCCGCGGCCAGCACGAGGTTGTTTACATTGTTGCTATTCATGAAGAGTTCCTTTCGTCGGTTGGGCATAGGGCTCTATGCCTCGGGATATTGGTCACTACCTGCTGCAGATTACCTGGAGGAGTGCATTCGGATTTCAATGAGTGCCCTTACCTTGCCGCATGTTTGAAGCTTGAGGAAGCGAATGGTTACAGCCTGTCTTGTCTTTCTCAGAAAGACATCGTGGTTGCCCCGAGGATCGCACCCTGGCACGTCTCCTGAGCAAAGAGGATCAAGTGATGGCCCGAGCCGCTACCTGTCGAAAGCCCTTCCGGAAACGAAACATGGACGGACTGCTCGCCGCCATCGCTCACCGTAGCCACGCGCGTCATGGAGCGAGCAACGGAGACATGTTGAAGTTGCCTGCCGCTGTTCTCTCCCCGCAGAACGTTGGATCGGTCCGTATCATTCGCTAGAACTGCGATGATATCGAGGGGCTTCGATGGATTTCCGGCGAAGGCAAACTTTACGTCGATTCCCTCTGAAGTAGGCGCAGAAGAGACGATTCGAAGCACGAAATGTTCTCTTCGAGCATCATCGCGCAGAGCTCGCTCGAGCGCCGGGCTATCGCTTCCCACAAACTGATCGCGACCGTTCAAGACCATCTGTGGTGTGTAGCCCCCTCGGGCGAGAGCCGCTAAGCGTAGACGTTCTGTCTGTCCCTAAACACTGGCGAGGAATATGGATCTTTCCAGCCGAGATTGTTCCAATACGTCACGTGCTCACTGATACCGACGACGAGCTGTCCCGCGTTCGTCTGCTTCAGATTGATCTGCCGGAGGAGGGAGTCGGCCGGCGGGGCAACTTGAACATCCTTCCGAAGTAAACAGTTCTACGATCGCCACCGATGACGGCGTGGCGTTGATTGAACTGTCAGGAGAAGCTGCATACGACTCCAGGGGGAAAGCCAGGAGAGCGAGCAAAATTGCGAACACGGGGCGAAGCTGCATTGGGATACCCCCTGCCAAACGGCCAACATCTGACGTATGGGCCCTGAAACGGTTACACATCCGCCTCAGACATGTCTTGTAACTAAAACCTTCCCCGCGTTTCTAATGAGGCAAAACGATGTTCTCGCTACTCGCAAGCGAGGCATACACGTCACGAGGAAACGATGGCTCATCTGTTACGCCTTTATCGCCGGGTCGCATCGGCGTTTTCATCCTTTCAATCCCTGATGCTTCTGGCGGTGCGCCTCTACTGGGGATTTCAATTTGCCCAGACCGGGTGGGGAAAACTACACAACTTGGTAAAAATTACGGGGTTCTTCGCCAGTCTCAATATTCCGTTCCCAGGTTTCAGTGCCCCGTTCGTCTCCACCCTTGAGTTTGTCGGAGGTATTCTTCTTATGCTCGGCCTGTTTTCGCGTCCCGTCGCACTCCTGCTGGCGTGCAACATGTTCGTTGCATACTGGACCGCGGACCATGAAGCGCTCTCTGCGATCTTTTCCGACCCTGGAAAGTTCTACGCGGCGGATCCTTATACCTTTCTGTTTGCGTCGCTGATGGTTCTGATCTTTGGGGTAGGTTTCTTTGCAGTTGATACTCTCGTCGCCATGCGGCTGAAAGCTGTTGAGCAGTGAAGGTGCCTCGAATCTCAAATCGCACAGAGTCGGAAATAATTGCCGCTGTCCTCGCAGGGGAAATTCAGCTTTATCATGAGCTGATCCGTCCCTACGAGCGTAGAGTCTACGTCATGGCTCTGTCGTATATGAAGAACGAGGCAGATGCAGAGGACGTAGCGCAAGAGGCCTTCATTAGGGCGTTTCGAAAGCTCGAATCATTTCGCGCTGAATCTAAATTCAGCACATGGCTTATCAGTATCACGATCAACGAGGCGAGGACTCGCCTCCGCAGGCAGGCTCTTGTCCGGATGGAGCCGCTCGATCAACTTCCGGAAGAAGATAAGAGCATCTCACCTGCCCTCTTGCGTGACTGGCGCGAAATACCGTCGGAGGCCGTGGAGCGGGAAGAGGTCCGGAATCTGATTCAGCTGGCGGTTGAGCAGCTTCCGGATATCTATCGCGAGGTTTTCCTTCTGCGCGATGTGGAAGAACTCACGATTAGCGAGACAGCAGAGGCATTGAATATCAGTATCCCCAGCGTCAAGGTCCGATTGCATCGTGCACGTATGAGGCTACAAAAGCAACTGGCCCCTCAGCTAAGGACTGTAAATCGAACCTCGAAGAGGAGGTGGCTCCCATGGTCATAGATTGCAAGCACGTTTGGAACTACATTTCTGAATATCTGGATGGAGCGCTCCCCGACGAAACGAGGGACACGGTGCAAAAGCACCTGGATCACTGCGAGATCTGCTCGGCCATTTTGGACTCCACGCGCAACGTGATCATTCTGACTGCCGACGATCGCGTCTTCGAACTTCCTGTTGGCTTCAGCGAACGGCTTCACGCGCGCATCAATCTCGAGTTCATGCGATAGCGCCGTGAAGAATGCAGGCATCCTCAGGACGCCGCGGCGGTGATTAATCCAATTTGTGGCCGGCCAACGTAGAGTGCGAGGATGTCGGTCACGGCTCTGTTGCGAGTGACGGGTACAGGGCATGGTCGTATGCGGC
>CAWBTR010000004.1:0-156814 GCA_963791735.1 uncultured Acidobacteriaceae bacterium
GTATACCCTTAGTGCTGAAGGCGAGTGAGCCATGGTTGCGATTAGGTTGGGCACGAATCCGAAGTATCGATGAGCCTGTTCTAGCAAAGTCCTCGATGCCAGAGGAGCGTCGTGCATCAAAAGCGGAGTGAAAAGGGGGGCTTATGTTGTGTTCATACGAGTGGTTCCTTCAAATCGTTCTATAGTGGGTGCGAATCCATTGGTTGCTCTCTTGCTCTGTTATGATTCGTCCGCTCACGTCTTTCATTGCGAGCCCGGCTCAGGTGAATCCATAAGGGAATAAACGATCACTCAGAGGTCGCTAGCTACACTCCGGCCATGGTCTGACCGTCGCTCAACGATTCGCTGTCCGCAACCAAGGCTTGAGCAGCAACGGCGTAACATTTCCTTAAGCTCGGGATGACGCGCTAGATGCTCCTTCGCAAACGGGCACACGATGCGGAGACGAGACGAATCACCCGCGGCCGAATCAACGGACTCTTCTCGGGCTGGCTGCGATGTCCAGTGTTGCAGCGATGTGGGCTCTCGGTGTGCCAGATCGTCATCTGGTTTTTGTCGTCGATGGAGTAACTTAGAAAGGCGACGGAGTCTCTCACGCGTTCTTCGAGACGGTGCATTCTCACCTTCTTCCGAGTCTTAGTTTTGATTGAGGCTTCCGTTTCGTCAATCGTCATCACATAATCCTCTTTCTTCGAACGTAGGTACTATTATAGCGAGAAGCGTCCCGGAGTGGCTCCGGAGAGTCTGTTTTCTGGCCTCATAGGATTCTGCTTTTCGCTCCTGTGTTCGGTGTTGCTGCGACAGGATGCCGCTGAAACACTCCAATCGCCAACACAAACGCCATCACTAACGAGAGGGAGCTGCCTTCGTCAGGGAGCGACCGAGCGCCCCAAAGTGTCAACTTCCACCGAAAGTTCTCAATAAGGCGGGCGCTGCCTGGCGATTCCGGCAGACGGCTCCCGATTTGATCACGGGCTCGTGAAAATACCGCTCCTACGACGAGCTGTTAGGCCAATTTAAAGTCATCGAGAACAGATGGATAGCTGAACGTGACTAGGACGGAGCATCCTGTCTTCGTCGTATGGGGACCGTGAATGGTGTTTGGCTTGATATTGATTTCCGTGCCCTTCGGATACGAGATGCCTTCGTTTATGAAGTCACCGTCAAGGACGTACGACATTTCGGTTGTTCGCTCGTGAAGGTGTCTTGGAATTTCGCTCCCCGGCTCCATACTCAGTAAGGCCACTGCTGGACCCAAGGACGGTTCACTATTTAAGACTTTGAGGGTAGCATTCCCTTTGGTCTTTGGAAATGGTGCTGGTATAGCCTCGACCTTCGAGGCTTCGACAATTTGTATAACACTCATAACATTCTCCCTTCTTTTTGTCTCTCGAACTCCAATCGCTAACACGAAAGGTCGAGCGTGACGGAACACTTGTAGGCTAATCATCAAATCGGTCGAATTGGCTGACCTTCAGAACAGCCGGAGCCCTGAAGTTTTCTATAGGAGCGTTGTTCTCCGGTCTATTCGAGCTCCAAGAGACCGCGTCGAAAGCCGATGGTCACGGCGTGGGTCCGGTCATTTGCCTGGAGCTTTTCGACGATGTTCCTGATATGGAAATTGACCGTCGTTTCGGCAATTCCTAAGCGTTGGGCGATCCGTTTATTCTGACAGCCATCTCGGATCAGCCCCAGGACTGAGGTCTCCCGTGGAGAAAGCTCCTCCTGTCCTAGATGTTCTGCGATCGTGCTCGCTACCTCGGAAGGGATGTGTCTACGGCCCTCAGAGACCCAACGGATCACGCGCAGCATCTCTGTTTTGGGGTGTTCTTCAAAACATAGGCTGTGGCCCCCGCATTGAGCGCACGGCGTACGTCCATATCCCTTTTCGAACTGGTCACCATCATCACGATCGCTCGAGGGCTTTCCTTCCGGATCGCAATCAGCGCATCGGTACCGCTCGCGCCCGGAAGTCTCTGGTCCATAATCGTCAGGTCTGGGCGGATGCGACGAAATTGAGAAAGAGCATCCTCTGCGTTCTCCGCCTGACCGACAAGGAGCAAATCAGGCTGCGACTGGATGACCATACTCAAGCCTTCGCGAAAAATCGGGTTGGCGTCAACCAACAATATCCGCACGGGTTTCGGTGGTGGCATATCGCACCTCCAATCAAATCAAGCTATATTTCTCTCAATCGAACGACGGTAAACGACTCTACCGCACACTGAACATCTTCGCGACGGCATATGGCACATCATGGATAGCAAACGGCTCTCCTGGAGATCGAGCTCTCGCTCTTTGATTCGGTGTCTCATTGCGACGTAGCGTTTACGCTATCGAATTAATGTTGTTCGTGATCGATTCAGGAGCTCGTCCAACGTGAATCTGTCAGGCTCCCAGAACGCCAGCAAAAATGCTGCAGCGGCCGCCGAGAAGACCGAGTAGTCGAATGGCGTCTTGATGCCAAGACTGGTAGCCATGCCCATAGCAAATGACAGAAGGAGGAGACCGGAAAGGACAGAGACCATTCGTGTTTTGAAGCCTGCGATAAGCAATATCCCAAAGAGTGTCTCCGCGATGGTAGCTGCCCATGCAAACGACACCGTCAATGAACTGGGGAAGAGAGACATCACCGCGCCCGTGTACTCCACGAAATGAGCGAAATTTCCCCAGGATACGTTCTTTGCCCCATATGGCCCCCATAAGCCAAAACGATCAGCCACAGCGGATAGAAAGGAAGCTCCTGGCGCAAACCGTGCGAACAGACGCACAATCTCTGTCCCATTCTCGGTGAGTTGCGCGGTTTGTGAATTCATACGTCCCTCCAAGTAAGGAATATTGCTTTAGGCAAAATGGTTTCATCGGGGAAATACATTGCTCAGGTCCGAAGCTAGTGAACGGGAGTGAGAATCGGTGCTCCTTCATTCACCATCTCGCAAGGTTGCGCGAATAGTTTCGAGCAAGAGTTCGTCATTAAACGGCTTGCTTAGAAATGCGATGGCGCCGGCTTGCAATGCTTGCTGACGCGATTCTTCCTTGTCGTATGCGGTGATGAAGATGATAGGAATCTTGTAGCCCGCGGCGGCAAGATGGCTCTGGAGTTGTAGCCCATTCATGCCGGGCATCTGAATGTCAATGATTAGGCAGGATGTTTCGTGCAACTGTTCAGACTTCAGGAAACTTTCGGCAGATTCGAAAGCCGCTGCGCGAAAGCCAAAAGACTCGATAAGCAGTGTTGTGGTCCTACGAATGGACTCGTCGTCGTCAACTAGCGATATCAGATTCTTTCTTACTCCCAATTGTCCCCGTAAAGCTGAACCAATGGTCTGAAGTAAAATCTCGTCAGTAAACGGCTTCCCGAGGAATGCAACGGCGCCAGCTTGCAATGCCTGCCGACGGGACGCTTTATCGTCGTAAGCTGTGACAAAAATGATTGGGATTTTACGGCCCATGGTTGCGAGATGGCTTTGAAGTTGCAGCCCATTCATACCAGGCATTCGGACGTCAACGATGAGACAGGATGTCTCGTGCAACAGGTCAGACTTCAGAAAAGCTTCGGCAGATTCGAACCCTGCAGCTCGAAGCCCAAAAGACTCGATGAGCAGCGTTGTGGTCCGGAGGACGGACACATCGTCGTCAACAACCGAGATTAGATTCTTGAGCATTCTCAACTCCATGAATTCACGTTATTCCTGGAGGGGAGAGAAATCTATGGGGTGTTGGTACTTCTGGATGGGCAAAAAGGAGGATGCGCGTAAACTTTGGCTTACGAGGCTTTTTCGAGGGTTTGACCTTCTCGATCATTTTTATCAATTCGGCAAGCGATACGCTTGCATCTTCTCCATCGCCCGGCTGCGTTGAACCTTTACGGTGCTTTCCGCGGTTCCGAGTTCAGCGGCTATTTGTTTGTTGAGCATTCCCGCAATGACCATGGAAACAACCTCCTGCTCGCGAGAAGTCAAAGAGTTGAAGCGCTTCCGAAGCTCCTCCACGTCCTTGTCCTGTTCGCGCCTGGCACGGTCCCGATCGAGTGCGACGCGAACAGCATCCAGAAGATCCTGGTCACGAAATGGTTTGGTAAGAAATTCGACCGCCCCCGCTTTCATCGCACGAACGCTCATCGGAATGTCGCCGTGCCCGGTGAGAAAGATTATCGGGATACTGATATTCCTCGCCGCAAGCTCGCGTTGGAAATCGAGTCCACTCAATCCTGGTAGCCTCACGTCCAGCACAAGACAGCTGGGAACATAAGGCGGCTTTTTGTGCAGGAAACTATCAGCTGAATCAAAGGTTTCGGCCTGCAGGCCCACCGTACTTAAGAGGAACTTGAGCGAAGAACGTACCGATGGATCATCGTCTATAACAAAGACCACTGGGCCCCGCTCATGAAGGATTCTCGCCGGCCGCTGGCACTGTGAACCAAAACACGGCACCGTGGGGAGAGTTGGCGGTGGCCCACAGTCGTCCGCCATGATTTTCGATGAGTGAGCGACTAATGGGCAAGCCCATCCCCATACCATTTGCCTTTGTTGTAAAGAAAGGAGTGAATAAACGATCTGCCTCCGAACCGAGGCCCGTGCCCGAGTCGCGTACCGCAACCAACACATTGCCAGATTCGTCGATCCGGGACTCCACACAGAGTGCGCGAGGTTGAACGGTCACCCCCATCATGGCCTCTATACCATTTATGATCAAGTTCAGCAGAACCTGCTGCAACTGAACGCGGTCGGCCCGAACGAGCGGTAGTGTCCTTGCCAATTGGCAGTCGACTGAGACTTGATTCTTGTGAAGCTCATGGCCAGCTAGAGCCAGCACCTCCCGAATGACCTCGTTTATATCCAGTTCATCCTTTTCTGTAGGTGCCTTCTTTATGAATGCGCGAATCCGAGCTATGACAGCACTCGCACGAGTGCCATCGGCAACAATTTCTTCGAGAACTCGCCGGAGAACTTCAGGGTCGAGACTACGATTGGCGAGCAGTCTCAGGCATGCACTGCCATTATTGGTAACGGCAGTTAAGGGTTGATTGACTTCATGGGCGATGGATGCTGCCAATTCGCCCATGGTCGTCAGCCTGGAAACACGCGCAAGTTCCGCTTGGGTCATCTGCAAAGCTTGTTGAGCCTCTTTCCAATCATGCAAATCCACGACGGTTCCGAACCACTTGATAATTCGACCGCTTTCATCTCGCAGCGGTAGAGCCCTCGAAATGCACCAACGATAAGCGCGGTCCGCAGCTCTCAGGCAGCGAAATTCGTGCTGAAATGGCTGGCCGCTTGAAACAGCTGCCGACCATGCCATTGCCATTTTGTCAACGTCGTCTTGATGAACGTTCTTCATCCAACCAGCGCCTCGCATCTGTTCCGCAGATAATCCCGTATAGTCCAGTACGCGCTCGTTACAATAGTCAATTGCTCCGTCTGGTTCGGCGCTCCAAAGCATCTGTGGAATGGTTTCCGTCAGTTCACGGAGGCTGCGCTCGCTTGCCCGCAACTCCTCCTGCGCGTGTTTTCTCACACTGATATCGCGGATAAAGCCGGTGAATACCTTATGACCATCTCTGGTCAATTCACCAAACGAGACTTCCACCGGGAATTCTTCGCCATTCTTCCGCAACGCAGTGAGTTCCGTACCGTGCCAGTTTAGGTGCCGCTGGCCATTAGCCAGGTAGCGCCTGAAACCAGTCTCGTGTATCTCGCGCATGAACTCCGGCATTAACATAGTCAGTGGCTTCCCGATCAATTCCGTCGGATCGTAACCAAAGATTCTCATAGTGGATGGATTCGCAAATCGAATTGCGCCAGTCTCATCCATGCTGACTACGGCGTCACTTGCCGTTTCTACCACCAGGCGATAGCTCTCTTCGATGTACTGGCGGGCCGACACTTCACGTTTACGTTCAGTAATGTCCGTGACAATTCCGCCGATCCCATAGATCTCGCCATCTGCGTTGAAGAGAGGGAACTTCTGCACAATACCCGTATGCTGCCCGTCGTTCTGGACTGTGGCCTGTTCAAACTCTATCGGCACCCCCGCTTCCAGCACCTGTCGATCACTGGCCTGAAAGAACGAAGCCTGTTCGGCCGGAAACAGTTCGTCGTCCGTCTTACCGTTGATGTTTTCTTCGGTGATGTGTCGAACCCGCTTGAACTCGCGGTTGGCGTAGAGATATCGACCCTCCCGATCCTTCAAGAAAATCATGTTGGGGCTGTTTTCAAAGAACGCCTGTAGCTGGATTTCGCTTTGTCGCTGCTTAGCCTCAGCCTGTTTGCGGTCGTTGATGTCCTCACAAGCGATCAAGGTACGCAAGGATGAGTCGGCACCACTGCTTGGGGGAACCGCTAGAGCCTTCCTGATTAGGAACCAGCGGTATTGGCCATCGGCGCGCCGCATGCGCGCTTCAGTCGCGAATGGTTTGCCGGTTGGCAGACTCGTCTTCCACTCTTCCAGGAAGCCTCGAACATCGTCAGGGTGGATGGCGGTCTGCCAGCCCGAACCGCTCAGCTGTTGCAATGAGCCGCCCGTATATTCCTGCCAAGCGCGGTTCGCAAACTCGACTGAACCATCGGGCAGGGCGCACACTACCATCGCAGGAATCGTTTCAATCAGCATTCGCAGGTCTAGCGGTTCGTTAGTCTGGGTAGCTGATTGTGTCTTGGCGGTCATATTTTGGAGGCGCTACGCCCCTATCGTTTTGTCCTCTGTCACGTAGTACGGATTGTGCCGCAACGCACCACCGCAAACGGTCAAAGGGTGTGTTCCAAACCCACCGTCTAGAACAAGACGACCAGAGACTGTATTCACGTCATACATGCACACGATTACACACGGATAGCGAACCGCGAGAGCAGTGGCGCCGGTCTCAAGTTCAACGACCTCGTCCGCTCCCCTGCCCGGCAAGGCAGCCTGGCCCATCCCAAGATTGCCCAGGTACCTGATCGTCGTTGCCCCCTTGGCCACGGCATCAGAAAAAGCAGCGTCAATTTTCGCCAGTGTCTCCGATGCCGAGGATTCGCGGCGCAAAATGACGAGTCGTCCCTCATGAAGGATACGGTTAAGTTCACAGCCTCTCGTCCGCAGAATCTCTAAAACTCGTTGGTTCGCTTCGTTATGACCGAAAAGGACGCAATACTGGGATTGATCCGCGATCCCGAGTTCGAGAAAGCGAACTCCGCGCTCGAATTCGTCGTCAGTTCGCCAGAAATGGATGAGGTGGCTGCCGAGTGGGACTTCGTCGTCGGTAATGCCGAGTGCGATCTTGTCGAGTGAGACTTTCATGAAGTTCACCATGGAGGAGACTGTCGGTTCGGCGAAGCTGGGCGTTGCGGTTCAGCTTTCAAATTTTCTGGAAACCACCGCGCATTTATCTTAGAACGGGCGCACCGACAAGGCAATTCCGACTGCAGGTAATATCCCTGCCCTAAGACTGGGCGCCACAAGATCTGAGGAGATCGGCCCTGCAACAAATTCTGGGCGACTTCGTAGCCAGGGATCTGTATCCATTTTGCCAATTCAAGGAGTCGTTTGGATAGGCAGAATCTGAGCGTTCCAAGCGGCTCGCGTCGGAATCGTTTTATCAGCATTGAAAGTCGACTGTCCAACTGGAAAAGCACTCGTGCCGCCAAATCTCCGAGCTCTGACGGGCCGAGTGCCAACAGACTGATAGTCGATCGGTTGTCCCCGCAGTCGAAGCCGACGATCACACGACAAAAGACGAGTGCGAACTTCCACGGTCATAAACGCTCCAACAAGACACATGAATCCACCACCGATCCCGACGCGCGGTTGTACAAGAAGAGCTACGGCAAGGAGTCTAGGGAGTCAGTTTTTATTGCCAAGCTGTCTAGAAGGTTAAGTGCTTCATACCGCTAAGATCGAGGAGTACGCGTTGCCGAACGTTCACAAGTCGTAGGAGTACATGCCCGCAAAGCGCACACCGCGCAACGAGGCCCGGGGCAATGTGAATACAAATGCGCCTCGGCAAATCGCCTCTTTGCGCCGCACTTAGCACACTGTCCTTCTGCGCTTGTGATATCCACTGCGAATATTCTGCTCAATTCACCTGCGGCAGCATTACCGTCAAGGTAGTTAAAAGATTCATTCATTTCCGTTCTCCTGTGGCGCCGAAGCGCTCCGTCCTGATCTTTTCGCGATCGTGGCCGGCAGCGATCAGGACTTCTGTAGCATGTTCAACGAATGAGGTCGGGCCGCAGACGTAGCTGGTTGGCCGAAGAGTCGAAGGCCATGTACCCGTCGCAATGAGTGGTGCGTCGATGCGTCCGGCGGGTCTCGGCCAATCCTTCGGAGTCGCTCGCGTGTACGCGTAAGTGATCACTACTGAGTCGCCTTGATTTGATAATGCCCGCAGTTCATCGCAGTAAAAAACCGTCTCTGGTTCCCTGACGGAATACAGCAATCGGAATGGTGCGCTGCTGCCGGCCGAACGACGCGAGCGAAGCATAGCCATAAGAGGAACGATGCCGGAGCCACCAGCTACCAATTGGATCGGCTCCGTCTGGTCGCTTCGCCACACGAACCATCCGCCAATCGGGCCCCGCAATTCTAGCTCATCGCCGACCATGACTTCCTGCGTCAGGTACGGTGAGACTTCGCCGTTCGGCAGTCGCTCGACTGTGATTTCAATGCGCCCATCCAAACTCGGAGCCGAGGCAATGGAGTAGGATCGAACCGCAGAATATCCATCAGCAGCCGTCAAGCGCACGTCCACGTGCTGACCGGCGACGTGGCCCGGCCAATCATGCGCCACAAGCGCGAGGGTCCGCGCGGTCGCTGTTTCGTCGTGCAGTCCGACAACGCTTGCGGTACGCCACGTCACTCTTCCGAGTACCGTTGTTCCTTCCATGGGTCACCATAGATGTGATAGCCGAGACTCTCCCAAAATCCCGGTTTGTCGTACGGCATCAAACTCAGTCCCTTCACCCATTTGGCGCTCTTCCACAGATAAAGATGAGGAACCAGAAGCCGCGCGGGGCCACCGTGTTCGGGCGCGAGGTCGGCACCGTCGTATTTGAACGCAATCCAGGCCTGCTTGTTCATGACATCTTTCAGGGGGAGGTTCGTCGTGTAATCGCCATACGAACGGAACATGGCGTAGGGCAAATCCGTCTTTAGATCTGCCACTAGCACATCGAGCGAGACACCTTCCCACGAAGTGCCTAGTTTCGACCACCGCGTTACGCAGTGCAAATCAGTGGTAATCGTTTCGCTGGGCAACTCACGAAATGACTTCCAGTCCCATCGCTTCAAGACATTGCTGCCATCATCGATGGTGAATTCCCAGCGATCAAGGGCTATTTGTGGTGTTGGTCCCGCAGACAAGACAGGAAAATCAGTGGTGAGATATTGACCGGGCGGGAGTTTTGCGCCTACTGCGCTGCGTCGACCGGAAAAGCCTCGCGAGATGATAGCCATTATGCACTCCTCCTTAGTGACTAACGTAGCGCAGTATTGGTGCTGCGTCACCAATCAGTCGAACATATGCAATTGAGCTTCCCATGAATGTCGTCCTCAGAAGGTCTCGAACAATACAAAGTTGCAACTGCAGAAAACAGTAGGCCACGGACTGATTGAAGAAGTAGGCGCGTCTTTCGGCTCGTCTGGGCCCACCGACGCGCGGTGCTTGAGCATCGTCGATGCTCAAGCACCATTCGCGAAGGTATGGAAAGTATACGGCGTGGGCGTTGGGCAATCCCCGAGTCCTCACGGACGAACGCGGATGATCGTCTTTCCCTTGATCCGCTCGGTCCGGTTGAAGGCGGCAACGGCATCGTCGAGGGCAGCCACGTTGCCGATGTTTGTCCGCAGCCGACCATTCCGGAGCCGCTGGACGAGCTCACTCAATTGGGCGCGATCGGGTACGACGACGAAGTCGATAGTCAGGCCGCCAGCGGGCCGCGCCTCGGTCGGGCCGGTGATGGTCACCAGCGTTCCTCCGGCGCGAATCACGCCCGCAGACCGCTTCGCGATGTCGCCGCCGAGGACATCGAAAACCAGATCGACTTCGCCGACATCTTCCAGGGCGTCGTTATCGAGGTCGACGAACTCCTGTGCGCCGAAGTCGAGAGCCGTCTGACGGCCGCCAGCGCGCCCGGTGCCGATGACGTATGCGCCGGCCTCACGTGCGAGCTGGCTCGCCATCGAACCGACTACGCCGGCCGCACCGTGCACGAGGACGCTCTGCCCCGCCTGAAGGCGGCCGTGCTCGAACAGCCCCTGCCACGCGGTCAGGCCCGGCATCACGAGGGCCGCGCCCACCGTGAAGTCAACGTCGCCCGGCAGCGGCGTGAGGTTGCGTGCCTCGACGGCCACATACTCCGCCAGCGTGCCGTCGCGATACCAGTCCGTGAGGCCGAACACCCGCTGTCCAATCGACAGCCCCGTCGTGCCATAGCCGAGAGCGGTGACCACTCCGGCCAGTTCGTGTCCGGGGATTGAAGGCGTCCGGTCACGGCCGACGCGATCGGTCCAGGTCGAGGGCCACGTCAGCTCATCCCCGGTGAATCCCGACGCATGAATCTGAACAACGACGTCGTTTATCGCCGCCTGCGGCTCGGGCCGCTCCACCAGCTTCACCCCGGCCGTTCCCGCAGCCTGATCCGTCACCACAATCGCCTTCATCGGTCACCTCCCTGTGTCGAGTTCTTGCCTGCAAGGTAGCCGCTCCATCCTTTGTTGCCGTGCCATGTCAGTTTCATAGGAATTGCTCCTCGTAATGTGTCTCTTTACTGCCTTCACACAGGGACGCGCTACGGGTCATGTTAGGATCTGCATTCTTTTTCAGAAACCGCGGAAATCATAGGGGTCAACCTCTATTTTTCTGCAGCTCTGATCGCCGCGTCCCAAGGGGAATTTGGCGCACTGTCGATCGGGTGCTTCACAATATTGCAGAATTCGTTGAAGCAGTACCTTTTGCGGCGCGCTAACTTCGACATCCCGCTCTTTTACCGTATTCCGGACAAACGTTAGTTGGTTGGCAACACCACACGAGCAAGCGGATGTGGCCGCAATCATCAAATGGTTGATGATCAGTTCGATAACCTCGTCCTTCGATGCAATGGCCTCACGAAGTAACTGGTTCTTATAGAGCAATTCTCCAATGAGAACTAAGAGGCTCTCATCAGCGTCGTCTTCGTTCATGGTCGTCCACTCCATTCCGTCCAGCGGAGGCGCTTTTACCCGACGGCTCGACGCCGGATTGGCTTCAGCTTCCACGATTTTGCTCGAAAAGTTCTTTCGCGGCGACATCGCATCCCACAGTCCAAATACTGTAGTTCTATCTAGGTGCATAGTGCGCCGGAGTGCACCGCTCATGGGCTGGTGATGGGGGCGGTACCAACGAGGATGCGAATACCGTCGCCCGCGTCGGGTTTCTCATAAGCCCTGTGTATCCTGAAATGCATTGATTTCTCCCGGTTGCCTATCCGACCCGCGCCAGTTCAGCACCTTTTGCGCTGATAACATCCATCAATTCGATCCAGGACTTAACGAACGATTTTGCGCCATCGTTTTGAAGCTCGAGGCCCAATGCATCGATGTCTATTCCCGCTTCTGAGAACCGCCGCAGGACGTCTTCGACATCGGGCTGATCTGGTGACATCGCACGATCTACTTCGCCATGATCCCCGAAAGCAATGAGCGTTGCTTCGGGCATGGTGTTCACAGTAAGCGGCGCCGTCAGTGCCCTTACGTAGTACGTATCCGGCAGCCCCGGATCCTTTGTCCCAGTGCTTGCCCATAGAAGTCGCTGGGCGTGGGCGCCAAAGTTGTAGGCACGTTGCCAGCGCGGCGAGCGCAGCAGCGCCTGGTAACTCCGATATACTTTGCCGGCAACCGCTATTCCAAGCTGTCCCCTGAGATGCTCCGGTACCTTGTTCGCGACGGCCACGTCCCAACGGCTAATGAACACCGAGGCCACCGACTCGACAACCGGCTTGAGACCTGCAGCGATTCGCCGCTCAATTCCGCGGAGGTATGCTTCGGCCGCAGCAACATATTGATCGGACGAGAAGAGTAGGGTCACATTGATGGGCACCCCCGCAAAGATCGCCTCTTCGATTGCCGGAAGGCCTTCGACAGTGCCGGGAATCTTGATGAAGACATTCGGTCGCGCTGCGCGGGCGAAGAGATCCTTCGCCGCGGCGAGGGTCTTTGTCATGTCATAGGCGAAAGAAGGTGGAACCTCCAAGGATACCCAACCATCGACACCATTTGTGCGATCGTAAGCGGGTCGAAAAAGATCCGCTGCTCGCGTTATGTCTTTCAAAGCGAGATCGAAGAATACCGCCTCCCCACTTTTACCGCGACGCGAGCCATCAAGAATCGCCGAGTCATACGCAGCGCTATTCTTCACAGCGTGGTCGAAGATCGTCGGGTTAGACGTCAGTCCCGTAATCGAAAGATCGTCGATGTAGTGTTCGAGTGTGCCATTGTTCAGCAGGTCACGAGTTATATTGTCGAGCCAGAGGCTCTGGCCGAGATCCCTTAGCAGTGCTGTCGCCTTCATCGCTTCACCATTCCCTGTAAACCGTTGTCGTAGCTGTTTAGGTAGCCCGCATCCGTTCGAAATCGCGGTCGGAGTGCTAGCCAGAAGTCCTACGCTGTGAGGATTCCTCATCACACCTGATAGCGCGACATCGCTGCTGGTAGTAATAATCCTGCATTTTTCTACAGGGACCGGAATGACCGTCGCGCATAGGAGTGTCCGGATTGGGTGAGATATCCGAAGCTGCTCCGAAGGATGACGCTGAACAAATGTTCAGGCGAGGGACTGGAGATGTAGGCGGGGCGAGATATCGATAGTTGGCGCAGAGTATCGGTATGCTGGTTGACCTGATTATGCTTGCGGCCGTGCTTAAGGTTGGGCTCCGGCCTTCTTTTCTCAGAACTGAATTTAGGCCTGACCTTCTGCGAAAAACGCTGTGGGGACTTTTGTGGGTAGACTGGCTAAAAATAGTGGTTGATTGTGGTCAGTCCCCACAGTCCTCCTGTAACAATTGAGCTGCGTAAGACACTGAAGATGAGCGATATAGAACAACCATGAGCAATCATGAAATGGACAAATGTCTAGCTGTTAACCGAAGGGTTGTAAGTTCGAGTCCTGCCTCATAGGCCCTTCGCGATCCAAACACAAGCTGCAACCTAGACGATCAGGGAGCTAAGTGGGTTCGCTGCAGCGTCATGGGATCTTGAGGTAAGGAGCAAGGTTGCATTAAGCCGCTTGGAGTACGAGATTCAACGTGCCCCTACTCAGAAGTGTCCGGCGATCGACGGCAAGTGAGCGAACGCCTTACGCTTGTCCAGAGGAGTCGCGGTGCAATTCGGGTTCGGAGGCCCATGTAGCACTCACGAGTGCGTCAAGCCGGTCCTGCCTGGCTTTTACCCACTTCGCATAGTACTTCTCGGTCGTCTTGATCGACTCGTGACCTAACGCCCTGCTCACGTCCTCCAACGGTACGCCTTTCTCCAGCAGCGCCACGGCGAACGTATCCCGTAGTTGGTGAGGATGACCCTCTGGCATCCCCGCTGCCCGGAAGACTTGCCGTAGATCGTGCTGCCAATTGGTGACGGCAGTTTGTGGCTTGCCCGTGCCGGTATTCCAAAAGGCGTACCGCGGATGCTCGTTCAACTCCATCGCAGCCTTTACCTCGGCTGCTACGTCATCGGGGATTGCTACCGATACGTGGGTCCCCGTCTTCTGACGGCTTGTGACAACTTTGTAAAGACCCTTACGCGAGTCCCTTTCCAGTTCGTCCCTGCCCAGCGTTACGGCATCGCGGATGGCAAGGCCGCTGTATCGCATGAGGCGTACAAGCGCATGCACGCGCGTCGCCTTAGCTCTCGTAAACTCGTCAGGGATCACCTTGAGCAGCTTCTTGTACTGAGTCGCAGAGAGCGGGAGCGTGGGCACTTCATCCACCTTGATAGGGGAGAGCTTCGGCACCCGGTCCATCAACTGCGATTCATAGCAGTAGCGGAGGAAGGCTCGCAACCGCTCCTGCACTTTGGCCCGGGTGGTGGACGAGGGATAGAGATGTTTCCACCCGGCACGGAACTCCGTCAGATCGTCTAATGCGATCTCTCGGGGAAAGAACTTGGATCGTTTTGCCATAAATTCACGGAAGCGCGTCAACTCGCGGTCGTACTTTTTCAGCACGTGCTCATCAAGCCCCTGTGAACGTTTGTCACTCAGAAAGAGTTCAACCCCTCGCTCGATCGTTTTGCTGATCTGCGATTCGAGCTTGACGGCCTCAATGGGTTGGGAGAGGTCGGCGGCCCGAAACCGCGCCTCGATCTCGTGCCGTCTCTCCTCTGCGACAGACCACGTGCGAGTCTTTGCTGCTTGGCGGTATTGTTGACCACCGTGAGACCAGCGGAGGTGCTTGGAGCATTTGCAGCCCTTGTAGAATTCGTCAGCGGCGCGTGGGCAGTCGGTTCTGTGCCGAACAAAGATTGTGATCGAGGGAATTCGGGAGACTGGGACGGTTCTTACGCTCATTGCTCGTTGCGCCTCTTCATTTCGGGGTGATCGTCCGAAGTGTTTAGCACAAAATTAGCACAAATCTTTTGGCGATGCTGACTTCCCACTGATTCTAAAGGTGAAAATTTTGGAGGCGCGGGTCGGGATCGAACCGACGCATAAAGGTTTTGCAGACCTCTCCCTTACCACTTGGGTACCGCGCCTCGGGTGGGCTTATCTACTTCCGCCCTGCTGAATTGTAGGAGAAGTGTATCGCAGGCAGGAGCTGATTTGGAGCGGGAGACCGGGGTCGAACCGGCGACATCTTCCTTGGCAAGGAAGCACTCTACCACTGAGCTACTCCCGCTCTCACATGATTAAGTATAGCGGCCAAGTTCCGTATGGTCAACGCGGGGTGTCGTGTTACTGCATTGGCATCACAGTTTAGCGCGCGCGGGTAGTAAGAATTTGCATCTCATTTGGTGATGGTGCGCGTGACTTACCATGATTGCAGGTGGAAATGAGCCAGATGACCATGCCGATACCAGTGACTGAAGGGCAGATGCAGCAGTGGCAAGCGCTGCTGGACTCTGCCGGTGAAGGAATCTGGGGGCTCGATCTGGAAGGGAACTGCACCTTCGTCAATCGTATGGCAGTGAACACCTTCGGTTTTTCCAGCGAGGAGCTGGTGGGCAGCAACATTCACGAGCTGGTGCATCATCACTATCCGGATGGTCGTGTTTTCCCTGACTCGGAGTGTCCGATCTACGACGTGGTGCGGAAGAAAAAAGCGTTGCACCAGGTAACGGATACGATGTTCCGGAAGAATGGGAGTTCCTTCGTGGCGGAGGTCTCGGCGCAGCCGGTGATTGCGGAGGGGCGAACGGTCGGAGTCGTGGTTACGTTTCGCGAGGTGACTGAACTGCGACAACAGCAGGAGGATCTGCGGAAGGCTTATGAACTGGCCGAGCGGAAGACTGCAGAGTTGGATGCGGTCATCGAAAGCATGCCGCATGGGGTGTACATCGCAACGACCGATGCCAAGATGCGGTGCAATCACGTGGCCAAGATGATGAGCGGGGGTGAATTTCCAGCCGAGCTGAAGACGCTGCAAAGAGCGTTGGCCGGGGAGTGGTCAACCGAGACGATGCGGACTTCGGATCGGTGGATACGCAGTGTGGCTGCGCCGATCTTTTTGAATGGAAAGATACTGGGCGGCGTGGCCGTGAATACGGATGTAACGCAGATGCGGTTGCAGGACGAGGCGTTGCGGAGGTCGGAGAAGCTAGCGGCAGTGGGGCAACTGGCTTCGTCGATTGCGCATGAGATCAACAATCCGCTCGAGTCGATTACGAATCTGCTGTACCTGATCCGGCAG
This sequence comes from uncultured Acidobacteriaceae bacterium, assembly GCA_963791735.1. GTDB lineage: Bacteria > Acidobacteriota > Terriglobia > Terriglobales > Acidobacteriaceae > Edaphobacter. The sequence continues at coordinate 15,855 of CAWBTR010000004.1, forward strand.
TCTGAATCGATGGAGGACGTGCAGCACTATACGACGCTGGCGCAGGGCGAACTGACCCGTGTAACCGAGATCACACTGCAGACGCTGCGATTCAACCGGCAGCAGAGCAAGCCGGTCGAAGTGGACATGGCCGAACTGCTGCGCACGGTGATGGCGCTGTATACGGGACGACTGCTGGTGCGAAACATCGATGCGGATATGAAGCTGAGGGCGTCGCCGCGTGTGCTGTCGCTTGAAGGCGAGATTCGCCAGGTGGTGAACAACCTGGTGAGGAACGCGTTGGATGCGATGGGTAGCGGAGGGCGGCTGCTGGTACGGCTGCATCCCCAGCGGGATTGGCGCACTGGTGCGAAGGGAGTCCGGTTGACAGTGGCGGACACCGGTGAGGGAATCAGTCCGGAGATGAAGGCCCACCTTTTTGAGCCATTTCAGACAACGAAGGAGATGACCGGGACCGGGCTCGGGCTTTGGGTTAGCAAGGGGATCGTTGAAAAACATGGCGGCCGTATCCGGACGAGGACGCGGCGCGGCGAGGGCCATGGGACAGTGTTTGCGGTGTGGCTACCTGTGGATGGCAGCTCTAACTTGACGGCTCCGGCAGATTGATCGCGATGCGCGGGCCAGCCGAGAGGTTGGAGCGGCGGCGGGTGACGTGCGGGGTGATGAGAAGGAGGAGGCTCGCTGGAGTCGGTCGTTGTGGTCTTGTCTGCCGTAGCGGTTTGAAATCCGGGCAGCTCGCCGAGTCCGGGAAGTCCGTTGATGGCTGGCGGACTCACTCTTTGTGAGACTGCTGACCATGAGTGCGCTGTCTCCGTCGTCAACGGTGACGTCGGACACGAACTGCTGGCTGTTGAGGATCGGAATATTGTTGATCGCGCCGCCGGTTAGTGCTTCAATTTTCAGGTCGATATGCATTTTGACGGCGCCCGACTTCTGCACTGTCGGTGTCGCCTTCAAAGTCAGGCCAAGATCTTCGTACTGAATCTGCGGGATGGTGATGGGGGTCCCGACGGCTGCGTTGAGCAGGCTGGTCGCGCTGACTCCGTTGATTGAGATGCCAGCGAGCGCGGAGGTTTGGGCGGGCGAGGCGGTTGAGTAGGTCGCCGTCGTGATTGGGTAGCGTTCCCCGACGCGGAACGTGGCCGTCTGCCGGTCGCCGACTCGAATCTGAATATCGTTCAAAGCGCGGGTGTCGCTGGCGGTGAGCGCGAGGTTGAATGCCGGATTCTGGTTGATCGTGACGCCGGTCGCGGTGAGGCCGCCACCGAAGAAGCCGACGGTGCTGGAGAGAAACGTGCTCTGGACGAGACCGGAGGCGATGAGCGCGAGCGCTATGGTGATGTTGCTTGATCCTGCAGGAATAAGGCCCTGGGCGATGGCCTGGTTGACGAGGGATTGATTGGACGTTACCAGATTTTGTGCCGCCGCCGAGACGTTGTAGATGCCGATCTGCTGAGGGAGTTGGGCGCCGATGTTGCGCTGATTGGTCTTATCGACGGCGTAAAGCTGGAGGTCGATCATCACCTCGCTGCCGCCGTCGATCAGGTCGGCGAGGGTGAGATTGACGTAGGTCAGAGTCTCCTGAGGGGCGCGGATGACGAGGGTGCCAGAGCTCTTGTCGACGGTAAGTTGTTTCACGTCGAAGACATTGCGAACGACGTTGCCGAGTTCGTCCATCTGCTCATTGGTCATGCCGGGGATGTAGATGGTCTCCTGCAGTTGACGTTCGAAGCGCTGGCGATTTTCCGGGGTGTCTTTTGCGATGACTACGCTTTTGGCATCGAGCGGGACAGCAAAGAGACGCGCCATGTTGAGCAGGATGGGCACGGCCTGCTGGTAAGGCGAGTCGTCGAGATCGAAGCGAATATTCTGCCGTTGCACGGAGTCATCGAAGTCGGCACGAATGCCGTAAGCGGCGAGGACCTGTCGGATGACGTCCTGTTCCTCTGCGTGAAGATGGAAGCTCTTCGGACCGGGGTTGGGAAGCAGTGTGATCGGGCCGGCGATAGCCGGGGCATTGCGTATCCAGGGCTCTATCTCGGGATGAAAGACCTTGGGGAGCGCGCCGGAGTCAACGCTCTGGCCGACGATGTTGTTCTGCGGATCGAGGAGGCGGGCTTCAGCGAGGAGAGTCTCCGCTTTTTCGTTCTGGCCGAGGAGGCGGGCCTTTCCGGACTCCTGCACCAGTTCGGTGACGTGCCGCTGGTGGGTTACGGAGTACGCCGTGGCGTAGTCGCTATTGGTTGGGTTGAGTTTCGCCGCTTTGCCGAATTGAATCTCGGCACCGGTGAGATCGTTATGGTCCAGCAGACGAGCTCCGGCCAGATAGGCCTCTTCGGCAGCCTGGATCTGGCGTTTTGTAGGTGCGCCGACTGTGGTTTCCACGGCTTTGCTTTTGGAGGCAGCCGAGGAGTCCGGGGCCTGGGCCCGCGTCGTGATCGAGAGGCTCAAGAGGGTGAACGCGACGACACAATTGGCGATTGCGGAGGCACGAGGCTGGAGGGCGGCTCTCATCGACTGCGATGTTAGACGGAGCCGGCGGCTAACGGGCGCTGGCGATGCTTTGAATGCGCGGACGCTCGCTGCTGGGCGGCCGGCGCATGCCGTTGCGGATCTGCGCGGTATCCATGTCGAGCTCCGCCAAGGTGCGACTGAGGGTGTTGCGGTGCATGCCGAGCTCTTCGGCGGCTTTGCACTGGTTGCCCTTGTGCTGCGCCAGCACTTCGAGGATGTAGCGCTTTTTGAATTGACGAACGGCCTCCGCGTAGGGAATGCCGGCGCTGTGCATCTGCGTGATCAGACCGTCGAGTTCGCGCTTCAAGGTTTTCCTCGCTTGCAGTTCCTTTCTGGAACCACACTCTCATTGTGCCTCTACGGGAGCTGCTTGATCCAATCGGGCGCGTTGTGCTTGATCAGTTGTGCGCCATTCAGAATCTGCTGCTGGAGATCGTAAGGTACAACGAAGGATACCGCATGAGCCCCCGCAAGGAAATAGGGAGATAGATGGGAATCTTCAATCCACGCAGAATGAGGCCGAAAGGCGGCGACTGCCATCAGGATTGCAACCCCAAACAGGCAGCCCCGCGCGAACCCGAAGGCCGCGCCTATAAGGCGGTCGAAGAAGCCCAGGCCGATGGCGTGCGCGGTGCGATTCAAGGCCTTCCCGGTCAGGGTGCTGAGCACCATAACCCCGACTACGATGAGGAGAAAGGCGACAATCTGGGCGGTCGCGGGCGTGCTGATCAGGCGCGACAGAAATGCCGCAACGTGGGTATAGTTCCAGCTGGCAAGCAGGATTCCGGCGATCAGGCCGCCGAGGGAGAAGAGCTCGAGGATGATGCCGCGCAGGAAGGCCATGATGGTGGAATAGGCCAGCATGGTGATCAGAAACCAGTCAAAGAGATTCATGTGGTTTGGCCATTGGCGAGGTCGGCACGGCCTGTAATCAAGCGGAAGGCTTCGAGGTACTTCTCGCGCGTGCGGGCGACGACCTCGTCAGGGAGCGACGGCGCAGGGGCCTGTTTATTCCAGCGGATGGATTCGAGGTAGTCGCGGACGTACTGCTTATCGAAGGAGGGCTGGGGGCCGCCAGGGTTATAGGTTGCGGCGGGCCAGTAGCGGGAGGAGTCGGGGGTGAGAACCTCGTCGGCGAGGATGATTATGTCGCCTAGCAGACCAAACTCGAACTTGGTGTCGGCGAGGATGAGGCCTTTGCTGGCCGCGTGCTTCGTAGCCTTGTCGTAGATATCGAGGGTGAGGGCGCGGAGGGCGTCGGCGTGGGCAGGGCCTATGGTCTGCTCAACGGTTTTGTAGGAGATGTTTTCGTCGTGACCGCCGGTGTTGATCTTGGCGGCAGGGGTGAAGATCGGTTCGGGCAGGCGATCGGATTCGCGCAGGCCGGCAGGCAGCTTAATGCCGCAGATCGCACCGGTCTGCTGGTAGTCCTTCCATCCGGAGCCGGAGAGATAGCCGCGGACAACGCACTCCACGGGGAACATCTTCGCGCGCTTGACGAGCATGCTGCGACCGTCCAGTTGACTTAGAAACGGCTGCAGTTCGCTGGGAAATTGCGTGGCATCCGCGGTGATGAGATGGTTCGGGACGGTGGACTTGAGGAAGTCGAACCAGAAGAGAGAGAGTTGGGTGAGGATCTTGCCCTTGTCCGGAATCCCGCTGCCCAGAACATGGTCGAAGGCGGAGATGCGGTCGCTGGCGACGAAGAGCAGCTGATCTGCGGAGAGCGCGTAGATGTCGCGTACCTTGCCGCGGGCGGTAAGGGGAAGAGATCCAAGGTCGGTTTGGAGAAGAGCTGTCGGCATCACGTTGACGGTACCACCTCTTGGAATAGGAAACAGGTTGAATGGTGTTTAGCGAAGGGGAAGAGTCTTGTCGACGGTTCGTGGAGTCCTGGAGGGCCAGTTTGGGCAACGACCGAGGACAAATCTTGTAGAGGAAAGAGCCATTGCGAAGGCGGCGTATGCGTTGCATTCCCCGTTATTGAAAGGGATGGTTTGGATCTTGTGACGGAGAAATGGCGCGAAGGAAGGACGATAGTAGATGTCGACGTCGACTCCAGCATTGCCCCCTCCGGTGTTCGCCCATGGGTCGACCTCGTAGAAAAGATGATCGCTGAGGGAGACCATCTTGTTGGAGCCAGAATCAAAGAGATGAGTCAGAGGGATCAGGACAGAGGAGGCAAAGAGGGGGAGCAGGAGAATAATTGTGCTCGGGATGGTGAGCCACCGGGGAGACAGGCGGGAGAAGAGTAAAACGAGGAGTTCGTAGCCGGCGATGGCCGACCAGCTGATGAGGACGTTCAGCCGATCGGAGGTAGTGTTCCATTTGGTTACGACGGAGAGGCCATGGAGGACGATCACGCCGAGCGCAACGCGTATCAACCAGAATCTCCATCGGGGGGGAACGCGCAACCAGCAGATTTGCAGAAGAAGCATCGCTACCGTCAGGAGTGAGAGGGCCGCCGTAGTGATAGGGATGTGCATGCTTTTTTAGGTTAGCTGGTTTGCTTGTGTTAAGGAAAAAAGCTGGAGCGAGTGTTGATCGCTCCAGCTGCGCAAAGGGTGAGTCGATCCGCGAAATAATGACGTTAGGCTACCGCGCGGCGATTGTCTGCCGAGTCGCGGCGGTTGAGGTTGACGCTGACGATCTTCGAGACGCCGGGCTCCTGCATGGTAACGCCGTAGATCACGTCAGCCTGGGCCATCGTGCGCTTGCTGTGGGTGATAACGACAAACTGCGTATTGGCCGCCATCTCGTGGATGAGTTTGGCGAAGCGGCCTACGTTGGTCTCGTCGAGCGGAGCATCGACTTCGTCGAGGATGCAGAAGGGCGCTGGCTGGAACTGGAAGATGCCAACCAGAAGAGACAGAGCGGTTAGGGCCTTTTCTCCTCCGGAGAGCAGAAGGATGTTCTGCAGCTTCTTGCCTGGAGGCGAGGCGACGATGTCGATGCCGCTCTCGTTGGAGTTTTCGGCGTCAGTAAGCTTCATGAAAGCCTGGCCGCCACCGAAGAGTTTGCTGAAGGTGACGGAGAAGTTCTCATTGATGACCTTGAAGGCCTCGTCGAACTTCATACGGGAGACGTCGTCGATCTCCTTGATGGAAGCCTGAGTGTTTTCGATGGAATCGAGGAGGTCCTTGCGCTGGGTTTCGAGGAAGCTGTGACGAGTGACGGTCTCGTTGTATTCCTCAAGCGCCATCATGTTGACAGGGCCCATAGCTTCGAGCCTCTGCTTCAGTGCGCGGGCCTCTTCCTCCTCGGTGTGCAGGGCATCGCCCTCGATGCGTGCGATGGTCGCGTCTTCGCGGAGGGTGATGGCTTCGATGCCGAGGTCGTTGAGGCAGGTGGCGTCGATGTGCTCGATGTCTGAGGCGAGCTTGGCGGCGCGGGCGGTCAGGACTGCTCGCGATTCTCGAAGCTCTTCGGTTTCGTGGCGGAGGGTACGGAGGCGCTGGTCGAGTTCGGCCATTGCGGTGCGGAGTTCAGAGGCTTCGCTGGTGAGGCGAGCACCTTCGGCTACGGCGGTGGCACGAAGCTCGGAGAGCTCCGTGTGCTGGACAGCGAGGGCCGCTGTCTCCTCTTCGCGGCGGAGTTTCTCCGCGCCGGCGGAGGCAAGCTGCTGGTCGAGCTGCTGAATGCGCTGGCTCTGTCCGTTGTAGATGCGGTTCGTCTGCTCGAAGTTGGCGGCGGCGTTGCGGCGGCGCTCTTCAAGGCCTGCGAGGGCGGCGGCGGCAGTGGCTGCGGATTGCTGGAGTTCTTCGCGGCGGCTGCGGAGCTGGTCGAGTTGCTCCTGCAGGGCGGTGAGACTGGTTTCGAGGGTAGCGCGCTCGTTCTCGAAGGCTGCGGCCTCCTGCTGGCGACGCGCGATGAGCTCCGCCTTCTGGTTGCGCGCGTCGCGATTGCGTTCGCTGGTGAGAGCCCAATCCTGCAGGCGGCGCTCGATGCGGGCGACCTCGGACTCCATCTGGCGGAGGGCTGCGCCGGAGTTGGCGGACTCGCGTTCCGCGTCGCGGCGCTCGTTGATCTTGCCTTCGATGGTGGTGTTGAGCGCGGCGATCTGGTGCTGGACGTCGGCAGTATGAAGATCGGTCTGGGCCAGCTCCTGCTCGGCCTTTTCCGCCTTCTGTTGAACTTCGGCCAGTTCGCGTTTGAGAGCTAACGGGCCCTGGGAGCGGGCACGGCCGCCGGTGACCGTGACGTTGTGGAAGGTCTCGCCGGAGGGGGAGAGGAAGAAGGCCTGTGGGTTCGACAAGGCGAGCGAGCGCGCGGTGTAGGAGTCGGGAGCGACGAAGCCTTCGCGGAGCTTCGGGAGTATGACTTCAAGAGACTTGCCAAAGCCGTCCAGAACGCGAACGCACTCTTTGAGAGGCACAACGCCTTCGATACCTTCGATATTCGTCTGGGCGACACTCTTCATGCCGTCGGCGAAAGCGAAGTTAGCCTGCGCATCGTTGGGATGGACGAGGAAGGTAGCGCGGCCTGATACGTCGGTCTGGAGGAGGTGCATGCCGGCGTCAGCGGCGTCCCAGGATTTGACGACGATGTAGTTGAGCTCGTCGCGGAGAAACTCATCGACGACGCTCTCGTACTTACCATCGACTTCAAGAAAATCGGCCAGCGTACCTACCGCTGCCATGCCGTTGGTGTTTTGCTTGTAGGTCTCGGTCTTGAAGATGTTGCGGACTGTGTCGGTGGAGTAGCTGTGTTCCTTGATGAGCGCTTCGAGGGAGTTACGACGGCCGTTGAGACTTGCGACTTCGCCGCGCAGTTGGTCGCCACGGCGCTTGCTCTCAGACTCTTCGGCACGCCTGGCTTCGATCTGGAGGCGAAGATCAGCGATCTCAGCTTCAAGACGCTTCAGGCGCTCGGTGACGGACTCGAAAGAGAGGGCAACCTGACCGCGCTGCAGGCCAAGGGTTTCCAGCTCCTGTCTGGCAATGTCAGACTCGGAGAGGAGACGCTCCGCTTCACGCTCGAGGCCGGCGAGGGCTGCTGCTGCCTGAGCCTCCTCGTTGCGGGTCTGACCGGTGCGCTGGAGCAACTGCATGGAAGCCCGGCGATTTTGTTCTGCCTGTTGCTCAGACAGGGCCACTGCGCGGACGGCCTCCTGGGCCTGTGCCTGATGGGTCTCCGCTGCCTCGCGAGAGCCGACGGATTCAGCCGTAGCGGTCTCGAGAAAGCTGCGATGCTGTTCCAGTTCGCCGGCGAGACTCGCTAGTTGCGCTTGAGCCTGGGCGAGGTCGTCGGTGCCGGTGGCGAGGCGGTTGGTGAGCTCGGCGATACGATCGGCGTTCGCAGCGGTGCGGGCGGTGATGCGCTCCAGTTCGACCGCAGACTGGTTCGCCTGGGTGTTCGCGTCGCGAATCTGCTGGTCGAGCGTGTAGCCGGTGCGTATGCCTTCGCTATGCTCGGTATCCATGGCTTCAACGGTGGCGGCCTGAGCGTCGATCTGCGTGGCAAGAAGAGCGATCTTTTCCGCGGTTGCGGTCTGCTCGACGTCAAGCTGGGACATGCGGCTCGCAAGAACAACGCGGAGGCGTGTGCGAAGTTCGTCGCGCAGTGCGCCGTAGCGCTCAGCCTTGGAGGCCTGGCGCTTAAGGGTGGTCATCTGGCGGGTGACTTCGTCGAAGATGTCGTTGACGCGCGAGAGGTTCAACCGGGCCGCTTCGAGGCGCAGTTCTGCCAGCCGTTTTTTTGTCTTGAAGCGGGTGATGCCGGCAGCTTCTTCGAGGATTGCGCGGCGGTCCAGCGGTTTGGAGCTGAGGATCTGGCCGATTCGTTCCTGGCCGATGATGGCGTAGGATTCGCCACCGAGGCCGGTACCCATGAAGATGTCCTGAATGTCGCGGAGGCGGCAGATCTTGCCGTTGAGGAGGTACTCGCTGTCACCGGAGCGGAAGAGGCGGCGAGTGATGGTGAGCTCGCCGGCGCGAACGGGGACACGGCCGAACTTGCGGCGGCGGATCTTCAGAACGACGTTGTTCGCGTTGGCGAGTTCGGCTGTGGCGTCTCCCTCTGCCGTGGGCAGCACGATCTGAGGACCCTTCGCTTCGCCTTCGACGAGGGTTCCGGGCTGCGCTTCGGCGACAGCCTCTTCGGTCTCTTCGGCGCTCTGCTGGCGGAGGCTGGTCTCGTCCCAATCGGTGGGGAGGTTGTCGTCGATGACGATCTCGGGGGTGGTGTCGAGGCTAGCGCCGTCGTAGACCTCGGGGTCGACGAGGGTAAGCGAGACCTCAGCCATACCCGTGGGCTTGCGGTCGCGGGTGCCCGCAAAGATAACGTCTTCCATCTTGATGCCGCGGAGGGATTTGGCAGACTGCTCGCCGAGCACCCAGGTGATGGCATCAGATATGTTGGATTTGCCGCAGCCGTTGGGTCCGACGATGGCGGCGATGCCTTCGCCTGAGAGCTGGACCTCGGTGCGATCACAGAAAGACTTGAAGCCGAGGATCTGAACTTTCTTGAGCTTGAGCAAATGTGACCTCTGCGGGCGGAGGATAAGGAAACTTCGCCTTTTGGTATGACTGGAATAACTTTAGCTGCGTTTCCGGTCAGAATCAACGGGGACAACACCACCTGTTGTGGATAAGGAGGAAATAACGCAATGAATGGGCAGGTCAAGCAGGATACGTCTGCTAATCCGGAGATTTCTGCCTGAGTTTACCTCTTTAAATGAGGAAGAAACGGTGTGTGGCGCAATCTCCGCGAAGTCTTAAAAAGCCATAGATGCTGACCAACGTGGAGGCGTAGGGTCTCTGGAGTTCCTAGATTTCGCGTTACTGGAGTGATCGATGGCATACGACGAATACGACGGAGCAGCGGAACACGAAGCGGCCCACGAGCGCGCAGGGAAGGTTCGTGAACACTCCATCAGGCGCAAGCGCATTCGACGGAGGCGCACCTCGACCGAGAGGGAATTGGCACATATGTTCCTGGGTAAAGTGTGTTTCTTGCAGCAAAACTATATGTAAGCTTGCCTTTGAGCAACAGCGTTTCTATAATCCGCATCATCATCCGAGATGCCACGAACACTTCAATTGCTCGGCCGAAGGGTTGGGGACGGCGAGGATTACAGCCGGATGCACTATGATCAGGCTGTGCTTTGTCTGCTGGTACAAGTGACTCCGGAAGCATCGGTGACAGATTTGAAAAAGAAGATTTATTGAGGAGTCTGGAATGAAGAAGGTAGTCGTTGCGTCTCTCCTGGCCGTTGCCGGCATCGTATGTGCTGCTAACCCTGCAGTAGCACAGACTCAGGTCAATCTTGGTACCAACGCGCAGTCCACCAGCGGCGGCGTGCAGATGTCCCCAGCCGAATATAACGCTTACAACAGCGCCATCACCCAGACCGACCCCAAGGCGAAGGCAGCCGCTCTCGAGGCCTATCTGACCGCCTATCCGCAGTCAGCCGTGAAGGGCGCAGTGCTCGAGCAGCTCATGCTGGCCTACAGCGGGTTCGACCCGGCTAAGAGTCTGGATGCTGCTGACCGGCTTCTGCAGGTGGATCCGAACAACCTTCGGGGACTGACCTTTGAGACGTACTTCCGCCTGTCGGGTGCGGACTCGATCAGCGATCCGACGGCCAAGCAGGCTGCGCTGGATAAGGCGGCTGACTACGCCCAGAAGGGGCTTGCGGCTACCAAGCCTGCGGACATGGCCGCCGCTGACTTTGCTACGCTACAGAGCCAGGCGAAGCCGGTCTTCTACCGCGCGATTGCAACGGCCGCGCTGAATAAGAAAGACGCGGCGACTGCAGTGACAAACTTCAAGCTTGCTATAGCAAGCGTACCCGTGGCGGAGACCTCCAAGCCGGGACTAACCCTGCAAGACACCTATGAGCTCGGTACGGCGTACTACCAATCAACCCCGCCGGACTATGTGAACTGCACCTGGTATGCGTCGCGCGCGGCGGCCTTTGCGCCTGAGCCATACAAGAGCCAGATGCTGCCGCTGGCAAAGTTCTGCTACAAGAAGTACCACGGCGCCGATGACGGCTACGATGCAGTGACGGCTGCAGTTCTAAAGAGCCTTGATCCTCCGGCTGACTTCAAGATCAAGCCGGCTCCATCTCCGGCGGACATTGTGGCGAACGTAATTGCGACCACGCCCGACCTGTCGACCTTGGCGGTCAGCGACAAGGAGTTCATTCTGACCAACGGCAAGCCCGAAGATGCTGCTAAGGTTTGGGACACGATCAAGGGTAAGTCAAGCCAATTTCCGGACGTACTTGTGATCGAATCCTCGCCTACGGTGCTCAAGGTGGCGGTATCCGATGATGCGGTGCAGTCGAAGACGGCTGACTTCACCTTCAATATGAAGCCAGCCGACGATTCGGGCAAGAAGTTGACAGCCGCACAGGCAGCTGCCGCGAAGAAGACTGCCGATGAGATCGCTGCCGCGACAACTGTAGGATCCAAAGTCACTCTGTCCGGCACGTATGCTTCCTACACCCCCAGCCCCATCATGTTCACGATGAGTGATGGTGAGGTCGTGCTGCCTAAGAAGGCGCCTGCCAAGGCTCCGGTGCACCATACGGCGCCACATCACTAGAGCGATGGTTTAGTGCAGAAGGGGCAGCCTTTGCGGGCTGCTTCTTCTGCGTTAAGCACCGGCTAATTAGCTGGTGAGCCACGCGAGCGCGTTGGCGAGGAAACGTTGCTGGAGTACGGGGTGCAGCTCCGGGACGCGGTGATAGAGGATTCTTGTCTTGCCAAGTCTTGTAGTAAAGGTGCCGGCGCCGATGTTGCGATCGTGGTCGCGGCCGTAGGCGGCAATGATCTCGACGTTGGGGCCGTCGACCAGCAGGCCATTCGACTGGCGACCCTTGGCCTGGTAGTGGATGCCCATAACCTGGTTGGTGGGCATGCCTGCATAGATGGGGTGCTCGCGGACGAAGTACCAGTTGCCCATCCAGGGAGCGCGGAAGTCGCCGACAGTGCCGTTGTAGACGAAGGCTCCGGCGGCAGCCAGTTGCCTGGCGACGCCTTCGGAGAGAGTGTCGGCCTGGGGAATCGCCAGGAGTGGCGTTCCTGCGCGAACGGCTTCGAGGATGACGGGATCTATCCGGCCGAATTGGGTGACGGGAGCGGTAACTTCTCCGGGTTCGGGCTTGCCTATGCCCGGCGCATTGCTGGGTCTCGCTCCCGGTTGGGCTTCGAGGCCTGTGGTGTCGCCGGCGTTCTGTTCGGCGGATGCGTTTGCGGTGAGTCCAGAGCAAACGATGACGTCATATTTTTTCCCGGGCGTGAAACCTTCGACGTTCACCTGCGGTATGGAACTAAGTTGCTTGATCAATGCGGGTGTCACTCCAGAGACTCCAACATTCATCGGAGTGACAATCTCCCGTCGACGGACGCCTTTCACAATATCTCTTTTACGCGCTACAGCCTCCGAGCCCTGTGTTTCCGTTACCCAGATTTCTTTCGTTTGCGTGGAGAGCGGCGCTGAGGAGAGGGAAAACTTGAAACGATAAAGACCCTCTTCGGTAAGAGGAGGAGTCTGGAAGGCTTCTTTGACGAGATAGCTGAACTGGTCCTTGACCGCAGCAGGGGCGGGGAATGTGCCGAGTTTAAGAAGATCGTCGGAGGGCGTGATGGCGGTGAACTCGAGGGTGCCGGTAGCGGCTTGCGCTGTGTCGTTGAGGAGATAGAGGTCAAAGGTGGCGGAGTCCCCCGCGGCAATGCTGGCGCTGCGCTGCTTGGCGACGGGCCGGATGGCAGTCAGGGCCCCGGAGATTGGTGTGGGATCGGATTTGAAGTTGCGCAGGTTGTCAACGATGCCGGAGTGGTTCTCGATGGCGGTGGACTCCCAGCCCGAGATGACGGCGAAGTCGAGATCGTCAGAGATGCGGGCGTTTTCGAGATAGTTCTGCCATGTGTCGTAGCACTTTTTGCCGAGCGACAGCCAGAGACGCTCGACCGAGGGGAAGTCGCTGCGGAACTTCCATTTATTGAGGAACTTGTCATAGGCAGCGAGGATCTCCTCGTGATCGGTCAGATCGTAGCTGGTGCCGCCGAATTCCTTGTAGGTTTCTCTGATCTGGTGAATCATCAGCGAATGGTTGTCGGGTGTGGCGCAGCCTTCCATCTCGCCAAATTCTGTAAGAACTTTCTTCCACGGACTTTGATACGTAAAGTCAGTCGGCGATTTGTAGAACTCGTCGTACCACTGGTCGCCCGCGCCCTGGTGTTGATTCCACCAGTCGCCCCACTCGACCTCATCGCTGCGATGTAGCTTAGGGTTCCACGGTTCGTACCATGCTTGTGCAGCACGGCGTGGTGGCGCGACGAAGCCGTCGTTGAGGACGATGCAGCGGCTGGGGTCTTCTGTCCGCATCGCTGCGAGGATGGCGAGGGTGTCGGGGTTTTTTAGGTCCGCGCCCAGCTCGTTCTGCAGGCAGTAGATGATGACGCTGGGGTGCGAGCAGTAGGCTTTGACCATCTGGACGCACTTGGCGAACATGAAGCGCTGGGCGAATTTGTCGGCCTCGGTGGAGGGTTTCTCCATCACGATGGAGTTAGCATTGGCCGCTACGCCGGTGGGCAGTTTGCCGATGGCCATCTTGCCGCCGCCGGGCTCCATGTAGCGAAGAAGGCCAAGGCGATCGTGCGCGCGAAGCACCTCTTCCTTGGCGAGGTTGCGGTGAAAGTTGAGGCAGTTGAGATTTAGCTTTTTCGCTTGCATCACTTCTTTCTCCGGCAAGCTCTGGAGTGGGGAAGAGACCATTCAGTCCCCAGAATCCCCACGAGATAGAGCTGTAGAGCTTGATGCGGCGGCCGTTGAGACGGAAGATGGCATTGGTGCCGATACCATCCGGGGCAAACCAGCGGAAACCAAAGAGAATGTCGCGGGTATCCGTTTGGCCGTAATCGGTCTCGAATGTGACTCTGAGGTTGTAGAGATTTGGCGTTTCGAGATCCCAGAGGTTCGCCGATGGAAAGGTAAGTTTTGCTGTATGGCGTTGACTTCGACCCATTACTTCATAAAGAACATCTGAGACGTTCACCTCTGTCAGCTCTTTTCCCGTATACGCATCTGTCACAGACAACGTGTATACGAGGCCTTTTATGTTGCCCGGTTTGAAGCCTCTGCCGGAAGTGACGGAGACATCCAGTGAAATGGTTCGCGGGTCGGGCGTATTCAACAGACGTACGTGGGTAATCTGCATGTCAATCGGGTGAGCGCTAATGGTCATTCCGCGATCGAGGCCGCCAAAGCCGTGGGAGCGGTAGAGCTTGACCGCTCCCCACTGGGCGTTGAGGCCGTCGACCCAGTCGTAGCGGCCGAAGGGGTTGGTGATGCGGATGGCCAATTGATTTTCGCCACCGGGGTTCGCGGCTTCGGTGAGATCGCACTCGAAGGGCAGTTCCTCCATGATCGAGTAGCCGACAAGTTTCTGATTGAGGTACACCTCGGCGCGGAGGCGCGCACCGCGAATGTGGAGCAAGATGCGTGTACCTTTCCATTCAGCCGGAATGTCAATGGGGCGATACCACCAGGAGACGCCGAGATAGGCGCCGTTCTGCGGAACGGGGTCGTCGGCGGCATAGCGATACTCGTCGGGCGTGTACGCGCGGCTGCCGAACTTTCCCCAGAAGTGCTGCTCGACTGTAGTTGGAAGCAGGACGGGCTTGCCGTTGATTTCGTCCAACGTGGACCAGCCTCCGGAAGGCGCGTTCGTAGGCAGCTTGTCGAGTTGCACGTCTTCCGGGAGGAAGATCGCGTCATCCTTCCATGCGGCGTTCTCGTCGATCCAGAGGAGCCAGCCATCGTCGGGGATCAGGGTGCCGTTTTCGGGGTAGGGCTGCTCGATCGGTGCATTGATCTGCGCAGGGCATGGCCTCAACCGAGCGGCGACGGTGGCCGCCGTCGCAGCCTGTAAAAACGTGCGGCGAGATAGTCGGCGCATAGAGGTTTGGCCAGTTTAGCGCAGATGAAAACAGCGTGGTTTGGCAAGGCTTGACGCGGCCGCATCACCCGTTTGGGGGAGTGCGCATTGTGTAACGAGCCTTGCATCATCAGGGGATGGACAAGACGCGTGAGTTCTGGCTTCGGCTTGGAGTAATCGGAAGTGCGTTGATCCTGATTTCCGCGATGGCGGCGTTCAGCTAGCGACCGGTCATTGGCACGCCAATGCCGGACTGTGACTGCCGCGCAATAGCAGGGAAGGCTGCGCTATTCGCCGAGCATGATGCGCTGGATGTGGTGGGCGCGTCCGGTCGCTCCGTCGCACGAGATAAGAGCGGCGCACATCTTAGGATTTCCCTTAGCCGCTTCGAACTTGCCGGGCATGCCGGTGAGGAAGCGTGCGAGAACGAGTTCCTTTTCTACCCCAATAACGGAATCATATGGACCCGACATCCCGACGTCGGTCTGGTAGGCAGTGCCTCCGGGAAGCACGCGCTCGTCTGCCGTGGGAATGTGGGTGTGTGTGCCGATCAGCGCTGTAATGCGACCATCCAGATACCAGCCGAGCGCAACCTTCTCAGAGGTTGCTTCGCCGTGGAGATCGAGCAGGATCACCTTCGCGCTGATCTTGCTCAGGAGTTCGTCGGCCTTTCGAAAAGGGTCGTCACAACTGGACATGAAGACGCGGCATTGGAGATTCATGATCGCGTAAGTCTGGCCGTTGCCAAGTGCTCCCTCGTAAACGCCAAAGCCAGGAGTGCCGACGGCATAGTTGGCGGGCCGCAGAACGCGGCGGCCGCGGATGTGCGAGTCGGCGGGAACGGTCATGTACTCGAAGATCTCTTTTTTGTCCCAGATGTGATTGCCCGTTGTGATGACGTGGGCGCCGAGGTCGAAGAGTTCTTCCGCGATAGAGGGAGTGAGGCCGAAGCCTCCGGCGGCATTTTCGCCGTTGATGATGAGCAGATCGACGGCATTGGTTTCAAGTACGTGGGGAAGATGTTCGCGGACGATATGGCGGCCGGCGGAGCCAAAGACATCGCCGACAAAGAGGATATTCACTCAAAAAGTTTACACGGTGCGGCGGAGAGCAACGACCGCGGATTACGCGCACGCAAGGAGGCAAACAGCCAGCCGCAAAAGTGACGCGTGGAATTTACGGTTGGGTGTGTTAGCTTTTTGTGCATGGCACAGAGCGGGCGGTTTCAATTGAGCGTGCGGGTGTTGGCGGTGCTGGCGAGCGAGCCGGATGCGATGCATACCTCGTCGGCGATTGCGGAGGCGTTGAAGGAGAGCGCCGTGATGGTACGGAGAACGTTTCTGCTGCTCCATAAGGCGGGACTGATTGTGCAGCGTAAGGGGCCGCATGGCGGTGCGAAGCTCAAACTTCCAGCGAAGCAAATCGGGCTGGGAGACGTGTTTGAGGCCACGGCGGGCGACTGGTTGAGCATCGAAGACAAGGCCGTCAGCTCATGGATGAAGAAGGTGCGGGGGGATGCGGTCGCCGCAATGAATGAACACTCGCTGGCAGGTGTAGTGAAGCGAATGAAAAAAGGGAAATAGTTCGCTACGGATTTCTTGTCTTCAGCGCGAAATGACTGGAGAAACTAAACCCTGGTACCCAGCCAGGGTTTCTTGCGTTTGCTGCAATATTTGTGGGCGGCTATTTGGCGGAACGGCGGCGGCCTTTAACGCGAGCGCGGGCCGAAGCAAAAAACGCTCCTGCGGAGCCAACCACTGCAAGAATAGCCGTCGGGTTTTCCGGAGAGTTGGTGCACCCAACTTGTGCGTTCAGCGGGAGGGCGACGGCAAGAAGGAGAGCGAAGCCGAGGAACAGAAGCACGGATTTCTTCATTAGTGGTTCTCCATTACGGAAGGTACTGGCACAAAACCCGCTTGTCAACGCACAAAAATAAATTTAGGTCCTACCACTAGGAAGCTAGAGAGCCGCTATCTGTGCGTGGGCGATTGTGGGACGCGGTTCTGGGATATCGGGCAAATGGTTGAAGTATCAAAGGGAACTGGATCATTTCAGGTTGTGCAACGAATGCTTACGAAACGAGAGGTACGATTGCCGCAGCTCAGAGGTAATACCACAAATGAACGGAATCCGTGGCGGGAGGTTGGAAACTTGGTACGTCCGCCGTACCGAATATTCCGATATCAGCAAAGAAATACCAAATCAGTTTTCGTTCCTTCTGAATCGGAGTGGCGAAAAGTCATGATCACCACCCATGTTGCATTGAAGGCCTGTCTACGTCCTGTCTTGGCGGTTGCGGTTACCGCAGCCATAGTATTCACCTCCGGCTGCTCCAATATGAATACCACCAACGTCGTAGCACAGCCACGAACGTGGGCGCAGGGGCTCCTACCGTAACGCCAATCGCTCTTTCGCTGAAAAATAACAAGGTGGGGAAGAAGCCCTAGTCTGTCACGGTACCAACCTGGGGTCTTGCGGAGAATGCGGACCCGTTTTACTTTCGTATCTACCTCTGCTTCGGTTCGCGCGGGACAAAGCACGAGGCTCTAAACTTCTCTTGTGAATCGAATTTCCCTTTCTTCCGGTCGTTTGTCCCTCGGTTCTCTTGTGCTGATGAGCGCGCTTTTGTGGCTCGGCTTCGGCTGCGGCGGCGGCAGTGCACCAGTGAACACGGGCGGGGGTGGAAATGGCAGCGGTGGGAATGGCGGGGGCGGAACGGGCGCCAGTTTCACCGGCAAGGTCATGGCTGGCTCGCAACCGGTGAGCAGTGCCACGGTGCAGTTGTACGCGGCGGGCAGCAGCGGCTATGGATCGGCGGGCACGGCGCTGCTTAGCTCCGCGATCACAAGCAACAGTGCAGGCGTCTTCGCGGTTCCGGCGGGGTATACGTGTCCTAACTCCTCCAGTCAGGTCTATCTCATAACCAAGGGCGGCAACCCCGGGTTGAGCGGTACTGTGAACAACTCTTCGCTGAAGCTGATGACTGCCATGGGCAGTTGCGGCAGCATCATCTCCGGCGCTACGGTGGTGGTGAACGAGGTGACAACGGTGGCCTCGGTAGCGGCGCTTGCCGCGTTCTATTCGAGCGGTGGAAACGTGGGTACGAGTGGTACGAATGCCGTCGGCCTGGCAAACGCCTTTGGCACGGCCAGCCAGTTGGCAAATATGATGATGGGGGCTTCGCCAGGCGCTTCGCTGCCGACAGGTTTGAGCATTCCTTCCGCGAAGATCAACACCCTGGCGGACATCTTGAACACCTGCACTGCGACCAGTGGAGGCGCTCCGTGTACTTCGCTGTTGACAGCGGCAACCGTCTCCGGCGGTGCGGCTCCTACCGACACGTTAGACGCGGTCTACAACATCCTGCGCAACCCAACCAGCAACGTGAGCGCACTGGATGCTTTACTGCCAACAAGCCCTCCCTTTACCCCTGCGGCTGCAAGTGCGGTGCCGGACTGGACGCTGGCGGTAACCTGGAGCGGCGGCGGCATGAACCTACCCACCGCGATGGCCTTTGATTCGAGCGGCAACGCCTGGGTAGCGAGCTACTTCAGCGCGCTGACCGAGCTGCCGCCTCTGGGTGCTGGCGGATCGGTGCAGCAGATAACGTCGGCCTCCAGCGCACTGATGGAGAGCTTTGGGTTGACGGTCGACGGCGGCAACAACATCTGGGTTTCGAACGAGCAGACCAGCCCCAGCATCAACAGTGGCTACGGGAATGTGGTGAAGTTCAGCAATACGGGGCAGCTGCTCTCTGGCGCAGGAGGCTTTAGCGCGGGCGGCGTCTACTTCCCGCAGGGCTTGGCGGCCGACACGACCGGCAATGTGTGGGTGGTGGACTACGGCGATTCACTGGTGTCGTTGCTTTCCACCAGCGGGTCAGCCGTGAACGGTGCTACGGCATGGGGTACAGGGCAACTATTTCTGCCGGTGGCGGTCGCTGTCGACGCCAGCCACAACGCTTGGGTGGCCAACCAGAGCGCCACCACGATTACGCGTATTTCCTCTGACGGCTCCAAATTAACCCAGGTCAGTTGTTGCAACGGGGCCAGCGGCCTCGCCGTGGATCAGGGCGGTAATGTGTGGGTGGCAAACTACTTCGGCAGCAGTATCAGCGAGGTCTCCAGTGCCGGGGCTGTGCTGCTCAACTCTCAGACGGGCGGTGGCGTGGACCATCCTGAAACAGTGGCAATCGACGGATCCGGGCGCGTCTGGGTGGGAAATTTTCACACGAGCACATTGAGCGAATTCGCCGGCTACACCTCTGCCGCACCCGGAACTCCGCTCTCACCGTCAGCCGGGCTTGGGACCGATGCGCAACTCGGCTCTCCGTTCACGCTCGCCATCGACCAGAGCGGCAATCTCTGGGTAACCAACTCCAACGGAGCAAACACCGTGACCACATTCGTCGGTCTCGCCACACCAGTCAAGCTTCCATTGTTGGGGGCGCCGCAGTTACCGTGAATTCGGATTTCTTTTCTGAAAACTAAACTGAAGAATGAGTCCGATCTGCGAACGCACCTAAGGTTTGGGGCGGAGGTTCTTCAGCAGGGCTTCGGCAGTGGGTTCGGTGTTAACGATGTCGGCAGGTGTAAGCCATGCGCGGCGGAGCTGGGTGATCCCATAGCGCATCTGGTCCAGCTCTTCGGTCGCGTGGGCGTCGGTATCAACCACGATCTTGCATCCGTGTTGTTTCGCGAGACGCAGATTCAAATCATTCAGATCAGCGCGTGCCGGGTTGGCGTTGTGTTCCACCGCCACTCCGAGCTCCGACGCGCGCTTTAAAACTTTGTCGATATTGATCGCGTACGCCTCGCGGCTCAAGACCTTGCGGCCAGTCGGGTGCCCGAGAATACGGACATGCGGGTTCTCAATCGCGCGGAGAACGCGTGCAGTCATCTCGTCAACGGGCTGGGCGAAGTGCGAGTGAACACTCGCAACGACGACGTCCATCTGTGCGAGAGTCGAGTCATCGAGGTCAAGCGCGCCATCGGCGAGAATGTCCACCTCGATGCCGGCGAGGACGCGAATGCGGCCGTGATATTCCTGCTGGAGTTCCTTGTCGACCTCGCGGATGCGCTTGACATGAGCGACAGCACGGGCGTCGTCGAGCCCGTTCGTCATAGCGAGATTCTTACTGTGGTCGGTGATGGCAATGTAGGCAAGTCCGCGCGCAAGCGCCGCCTCAGCCATCTGGCGAATCGTATCGCGGCCGTCGGTAGCCTCAGTGTGCATGTGCAGGTCGCCGCGGATGTCGCCCAGTGTGACGAGGTGTGGGAGCGTGTGCGCTGCGGCCGCTTCGAGCTCCCCGGAGTTCTCGCGCAGCTCGGGCGGGATGTAGTCAAGGTCTAGCGCGTTGTAGATATCGGCCTCGGACGCTGCGGCGACGATGACATTGTCTTCGACGCGAAGTAGAGCGTACTCGTTCAACGTAAGCCCGCGCTTAATGGCGCGCTGGCGAAGAGCGACGTTGTGCATCTTGCTGCCGGTGAAGTATTGAAGAGCGGCTCCATAACCACTGCGCGGAAGCAGTCGGACATCAACCTGGAGATTATTGCGAAGCGTAAAGCTGACCTTGTTCTGGCCCTTTGCAAGTAGCTTGTCGATGAGAGGCAGCGCGGCAACGTGTTCGACGGCGGCGCTCACAACGTCGGGCTCGCAGGCAGGGCCGGTCACGAGAAGATCGAGGTCACCGACAGTCTCGCGACCCCGGCGAAGGCTTCCGGCAGGGGTAATCTCGTCAATTCCAGGGAAAGCGCGAATCAGATCGCTGATGCTGTCGGCGTGGTGCTGAGCCTTGTCGATGCGAAACCGGCTGGAGTTTCTTCGGTGGTCTTCGATGCCTTTCAGAAGCTTGGTGACGAATTTTTCCCCCATGCGCGGCAGCTTGGTTAGGTGCCCGGCCTTCGCGGCGGCTTCGAGTCCATCGATGTCGCAGACCTGGCAGGCCGACCAGACGAGCGCGACAGTCTTGGGTCCCATGCCCGGGAGGCGCAGTAACTCGAGCATGGTCGGTTTGTATTTTTGCAGCAGTTCTTCGCGCAACGGAATGGTGCCCGTCAAGAGGAGCGCCTGGATATTGGCCGCCATTCCTTTGCCGATGCCGGGAATGGCGAGAAGTTGTTTAGGGTCCTCGGCAATCGTAGCCAGCTGCGTGGTCTGCTGTTCCACGGCTTCTGCTGCGCGTCGGTAAGAGCGGATGCGAAACGGATCAGCCGCGTCGATCTCGAGGAGCGCGGCCGTTTCATCGAGGAAGCGAGCGATCGAAATATTGTCCATGGGGAAGCAATCAGAGTCCGGCGCCGGGTCCGGCCACTGAGCCAGTATGCAACAGCCAGGGAGTGAACTCAAGGCAGAGAGCGGAACAGCAACCAGCAAGTGACGTAGGCCAAAGAAGCTACGTCGACCAATACAGCAAATAGAGCGCTACTGATTTACTTCCTGATTTACTTCTTTGACACGTGATACCTGATCAGCCTGGGGGCCTTTGGTGCCCTGGATAATGTCGAACTCGACCTCGTCGCCCTCTTTCAGGCTCTTGTAGCCCTCGCGCTGGATCGAGCTGTAATGAACGAAGACGTCTGCCCCGCCGTCTCGGCCGAGGAAGCCGTAACCCTTCGCGTTGTTGAACCACTTTACGGTGCCTTTATATTGTGCCAAGTCGACGACTCCCTTGTTCGCATCTGAAGCGATCGCCTACCGTTGAAGTGAGGGCACGTCAACGGAACGGTGCTCAAGACACTGTGACGCAAAAGCGGCAAGAGGAGTTTTCTGGAGTTGTCTACGCGGAGTCTCTTTTTTGTCAAAATTTAAACAGTGGATAGCGCGAATTGGATGGAACCAAAATTTGTTGCGAATGCCCATACAACCTTTTCGGCTCGCAGTCATCCCGCAGGCAGATACGCAGAGACGAACGAAACTCCGACAAACATCTCCGCAAACATCAAAGACGGCCCGCGCGACGGGCGGCGTCGAAGAGCAGGAGTCCGATAAGGGTTTTGCCGTCGTGAATCTTGTTGGCAGCAATCAGGGCGAGGGCCTCTGAGAGTGTAAGGCGAAAAACCTCGATATTTTCATCAGGTTCTTGAGCACTGGCGCCTTCGCGGATGTCGCGCGCCAAATAGATCTGCATCCACTCGCCGAGGAAGCCGGGGCTGGCGAAATATCTGGTCAGGAGAGTCCAGCGTTTGGCGCGATAGCCGGTCTCTTCGATCAGCTCGCGTTTGGCGGCGGCCAACGGCGCCTCTTTGGGTTCGACCCGGCCGGCGGGCAGCTCGATGAGGTAGCGGCCGGTGGCGTGGCGGTACTGCCGCTCGAAGATGATGTCGGGGTCGCTGGGATTCTTCGTCTCGTCGATGGCGAGGATGACAATGGAGCCGTGGTGGCGGATGATTTCGCGAGTGTTGATGCCATTGCCCGGTTCCTCCACCTTGTCGGCGACGACGGAGAAGACCTTTCCTTTGTACACAAGCTTCGAGGAGATGAGGCGGGGTTTGGTCACCGGTTTTCTCTTGTCGGGTAATCGGGCTCTGGTTGTCTTTATTTGGGCAGCCATAGGGCTAAAGTATCATCCTGCATCTAGACTTAGGTAGCGGGCATCCAAACGGGTGCATGGAAATAGTGGATATTGGATGCCGCCGCCGAAGTGTGCGATGCTGCGGTGTCGATGAGGGTATGGGCTGCGATGAGTGCTGAGTGTTTCCCGATCACGGTGTTGCCGCAAGTGTCGCAACTCTACCGCGACTACCTTGCGATGGCCGATGGCGCCGGCGATGCAGCAGTGCGGCGATGGTACGGCGCGGAGCCTTTCGCAGGGAAGTGGTTAGGGAAGCACAAGCCGGCGGAGTATGACGCTACGCGGGCTGATCTGCTGGCCAATCTTTTGGAGCAGCAGGCGGTGACGTTTGGCGCGAGCGATGCCGCGAAGGCGAATATTGCGAAGCTGCGTGCCGGTGCTCGCGCTGTGGTAACCGGGCAACAAGTAGTGCTGTTTGGCGGACCGCTGCTGACGATTTTGAAGGCGGCGACCGCAGTGGCCCGCGCCAGGGAGGCGACAGCGGCGACCGGTGTGGAGCACGTTCCGGTGTTCTGGCTCGCTTCCGAGGACCATGATCTGGAAGAGGTCGATCGGGTGTCACTGCTGACGAAGACCTCGGTCGAGACGTTGAAGGCTGGATTGAAGGTCGCGCACGCGGTACCGGTGGGTAGCGTAGTGCCGGGGCCTCAGTTGGAAGCCGTGCTGGAAGAGGCGAGCGCACTGCTGAAGTTTGCACCGGTCACCGAGTGGCTGCGGGAGTGTTATCTGCCCGACGAAGGAGAGCGGCCTACGCTTGCCCTGGCGTTCGGACGGTTGATGGCGAAGATCTTTGCCGAACAGGGCTTGATCGTGATGGATGCCGCCTCGCGGGGCTTTCATGCGCTCGGGACAAGCACGTTGCGCTACGCTGTAGAGCATGCAGCGGAGTTGCAGCAGGCGCTGATCGCGCGTAGCGAGGAGTTGGTAAAGGCCGGTTATCATGCGCAGGTGCTGGTGGCCGAGGGTGGCTCACTGCTGTTTCTGCTGGATGAAGAAACCGGGGAGCGGGTGGCTCTGCGGCGCACGGATTCAGGCAATGGGGTGGCCGAGTGGAAGGCTGGCGCTCGCGTCTATTCCTACGCCGAGTTGATTGCAATCCTGGAGACGGCGCCCGAGCGGTTGAGCCCGAATGCTCTCCTGCGACCGGTGTTTCAGGATACGTTGCTGCCAACGGCGGCGTATGTAGGTGGCCCGGCAGAGATCGCCTACTTCGCCCAGAGTGCGGTGTTGTACCAGGCAATTCTGGGACGGATTACGCCAGTCCTGCCACGGTTGACCGCAACCCTGCTCGAGCCGGCGATTGCAGCCGTAATGGACAAGGATGAGGTGCAGTTGCCGGATGCAATGACCACTCCGGAGGATCTGGCGCAGCGATTGGGCGCACGCGCAATGCCGATTGAGGGTAAGCGCAGGCTTGCTGCCGTGGGCAATGCGATGGAGACGGAGCTTGCGGCTCTGACCCAATATCTGGCGGGAATAGATGCAACGCTGGGAAGTGCAGCGGAGGTATCGGGCTCGAAGATGCGGTACCAAATGAACCGGCTGCGGAGAATGGCGGCGACGTTTGAGTTGCAGAAAGAAGCAAGTCTACGCAAGCACGCGGAGGCGATCACACTCAACGTGTTTCCAGACGGCCATCCGCAGGAGCGTGTGGTGGCCGGGGTCTGGTTTCTGGCGATGCACGGGGACGGATTGGTGGAGCGCCTGGTGGGTGTCGCGGGAAACCAGTGTCCGGGGCATGTGGTGGTTCGCCTGTAGCTCAGTTCGCCTGTTGCTCAAACCCCAACATCAAATGGCACTTTATCTCTCTGCGTGTGAGGACAGAGCTGGACGCCTTGCATAGCGCAAATGACAGCCTCACATGAGGGGGAGTGTTCAGCGGCCGGATACAGCCTTAGAATGAGTGTTGACGAGGTGTTCGGCCATGGGAATGAGTGACGAGCCGTTTGAGGTAATGTGTCCGGATTGTGGAGCGATGCTGAAAGTGGATCCGGTAACGCGATCAATCATTGCGCATAAGTCAGCTCCGAAGAAGAAGATGTTCGAGGACTTTGGCGAGGCGGCGAAGGCCTTGCGCGAAGCGGACGCGCGTCGGGACTCCATCTTTCAGCAGAGCGTGGATGCGCAGAAAAACAAGGAAGACGTGATGGCAAAGAAGTTCGCCGAGGCGGTGAAGAAAGCCAAGGAGACTCCGCTGACCGAGAGGCCGCTGAGAGACTTCGACCTCGATTAGGCCCTTGGGCTCGCCCAGGAAAAAATAAAGTTGAAAAATGTGGCAAATTTTTCGACCGCGAAAGGTGACCGTCAACGGACCAGGATAACGACGCATTTCACCACAAACTAACCACAATAAAACCACGTTGATAGCCACGTTTTTTCAAAAACCCCCTGCAAAAACGCCTTTCCACCACGCCGAAAAAAATACGCCAGAATCATACCCATTGTCCGCCGCCCCAATCGTCTGACCGGTCGCGCCTATCGCGGTAAACTGGAACAATGCCACCAATTTTAAATGCGCAGGGTTTGACCAAGTCCTTCGGCGCAACTGCTTTGTTTCGTGAGATTAGTTTTACTGTTTCTGATGGCGACCGCATTGGGCTGATTGGGCCCAATGGAGCCGGGAAGAGTACGTTGTTGAAAGTACTCGCCGGTGATGAAGATGCCGACGCCGGCGATGTCGCGGTGCGAAAACGCGCGCGTGTTGGCTACGTCGAGCAGGAGTCGAACTTCGCGCCGGGAGTGACTGTTCGCGCTGTGCTGGAAGCAGCGTTGGTGCGGGCCAGAGTGGCGCAGGGTGAGCATGAAGGCCGGCTGAGAGAAACTTCGGGACGGACGGGGTTTCCTGATTTGAGTGCAGAGGCGGCGACGCTGAGCGGTGGATGGAGAAAGCGACTGGCGATTGCCGAGGCAGTCGTGACCCATCCCGATGTCCTGCTGCTCGATGAGCCCACAAACCATCTGGATTTAGCGGGGATTTCGTGGCTCGAGGAGTTGCTGAATGAGGGTAGTTTTGCTTGCGTGCTTGTTAGCCATGATCGTTATTTTCTTGAGAATGTTGCGACAGAGATAGTCGAACTGAACCGCGTATATGCGGATGGGTTGCTGCGGGTGAAGGGGAGCTACTCGAAGTTTCTTGAGGGCAAGGAGCTTTACATGGAGGCGCAGTCGAAGCTACAGGATGCGCTGAAGAATCGCGTAAAGATTGAGGTGGACTGGCTGAGGCGCGGGCCCAAAGCCCGGAGCACCAAGGCAAAGGCGCGAATCGACAATGCGCAGGGGCTGATCGGGCAGTTGAAGGAGGTCAACTCACGGTTACAGACGTCAAGCGCGGGGATCGATTTTTCCGCGACAGACCGACAAACGAAGCGACTGGTGGAGTTGGAGGGTGTGAGCGTCGTGCTGGGCGACCGGAAGATTGTGGAGGGATTGAATTTTCTTATTACCTCGGGGATGCGCGTAGGGCTGGTAGGGCCAAATGGGAGCGGGAAGACGACGTTGTTGCGGTTGCTGACCGGAGAGCTGGAGCCCACGGCGGGAACGATCAAACGAGCGGCTGCGTTGAAGATTGTTTACTTCAGCCAGATGCGGGAACTCGAGGAGGGTGTGACGCTTCGGCGGGCGCTGTCACCGGATTCTGACTCGGTGGTGTACCAGGGGAGGGTGGTGCATGTGGCAAGCTATGCCACGAAGTTTCTGTTTACCAGTGAACAGCTCAACCAACCTGTCGAAAGGTTGAGTGGAGGTGAGCGAGCGCGGGTGCTGGTTGCGAAGCTAATGCTGGAGCCGGCGGATCTATTGTTGCTCGATGAGCCGACTAACGATCTGGATATCGCGACGCTGGAGATCCTGGAGGAGAGCCTCCTGGAGTATACGGGCGCGCTGGTGCTGGTGACGCATGATCGTTACATGCTGGATCGAGTATCGACGGTGGTGCTTGGGCTCGATGGGCGCGGTGGGGCGGAGACGTTTGCGGATTACTCACAGTGGGAGCAATGGAGGGGCGCGACCGTGGAGAAGGCGATTGCTCCGGGGGCGACGGGGAAGGCAGTTGCTTCGGTTTCGTCTGGACCTTCGTCGAACGCCGGCGGAAAGAAGAAGCTTTCTTATCTGGAGGCGCGGGAGTTTGCGGGGATCGAGGCTGCGGTGCAGGCGGCGGAGGATCGGTTGCAGAAGGCACGGCACACGATTGATGATCCCGCGGTGGCAGTGGACGCAGTCAGGCTAACGGCGGCCCTTAGCGAGATGGAGGCGGCGCAAGCGGAGGCGGACGAGCTGTATGCGCGGTGGGCGGAGCTGACCGAAAAAGTCGGATAGATAAGAACTAACAACACAAGTACCGTCCTAGGCATTTGACTCGCGCTCTGAGTATTCTCCGGATGCGCGTTACGTAGGGTTTGATGTGATTTGCCTGCCAGATGGCTGTGAAGGTGAGGCGCTTTCACTGCGTTTCGCGGTATGCTGCTGGAACTATGAAAAACTCTATTTTTGGGTTGGCTATCGGGATGGTCGCGGTGTCTTGTCTGGCACAGGGAGTTGGAGCGCCCAGGCGTAGCGTTGTGCTTCATGCGGCACGAATGCTGGATGTTGCGGGTGGAAGCATCGTGACGCCGGGTGAGGTGCTGGTGGAGGGCGACCGGATTGTTGCGGCTGGTGCGCATTTGGATCGGCCTGCTGGAGCTGAGGTAATCGATCTGGGAGATACGACGCTGATGCCGGGGATGATCGATGCGCATGTGCATCTGTTTCTGCATGTCGGGGCGGAGGATCTGCAAACGATTCAGGAGAGTGTGCCGGAGCGTACGTTGATTGCGGCGGGCGCGGCGAAAGCCGATCTGATGGCGGGCTTTACTGCGGAACGCGATATGGGAACCGAAGGAGCAGGTTGCGCGGATGTGGCTGTGCGGAACGCGATCAATCACGGAACGATACCGGGGCCGCGCATGCGCATGAGTTGCAATGCGATCGACCTGACGGGCGGACATGAGGATGCGATTGGATATAACCCGGCTCAAAAGGTGCTTTCGAACGCCGACTACGCTGACTCGAGTGAGGAGATCGTGAAGGTGATGCGGGAACAACGCAAGGGAGGAGCGGACTTTACGAAGATCTATGAGACAGGGCGGGATTCCTACCGGGATGGCGTGTTTCACACACCGTATCAGTACACGGAGGCGGAGTTGGCGTCGGCCGTGAAGGAGGCAGAGAGAGTGGGCGGAGGCGTCGGCTCGGGACGCGGAGTGGCGGTGCATTGCACTGGGGAGCCGGGAGCCTCGTATGCGGTTGCGGCCGGGGTTGCTTCCATCGACCATGGGTATCAATTGAGCGAGGCGACGATGAAGACGATGAAAGAGAAGCAGATTTACGCGGTGCCTACGTTTGCGATTGCCGAGTACTTTGCGGACCATGCGGCGACTCCGGCACGGGCGGCGAATGAGCGGGCGGAGATGGCCTATCATGCGGCGGAG
The DNA here is from genome assembly GCA_963791735.1 of uncultured Acidobacteriaceae bacterium. Taxonomy (GTDB): domain Bacteria; phylum Acidobacteriota; class Terriglobia; order Terriglobales; family Acidobacteriaceae; genus Edaphobacter. The sequence goes on from CAWBTR010000004.1 coordinate 43,300, forward strand.
TTCAAGAAGCAACTGGAGGCCGGGGTTCCGATGGCGGTGGGGAGCGATGTGGGGCCCTTTCCGCATGGCACGCAGGCGCGAGAGCTGGAGTTGATGGTGAAGTATGGGATGAAACCAGCGGCGGTGCTGCAGGCGGATTTGATCAACGGAGCGAAGTTGCTCGGTTGGGGTGGGCAGATCGGGGAGTTGAAGGCCGGATATTTTGCGGATGTAATTGCGGTGCCGGGGAATCCGCTGGAGGATATTTCGGTGACGACGAAGGTCGCTTTTGTGATGAAGGGCGGCGTCGTTTACAAGCAGCCGTGAGCCATAAGTTTGCGGGTTTGGCCGCAAAACTTATGGCTGGCGCTCATGGCGTTATTTGGGTGACCACTGCTCATCGGCGGACGGGCCGTAAAGCGCGGGGACCGGGATATCGTTGAGCCGGAGGTAGACGCCGAGCTGCGCCGTGTGATGGATGAGGTGGTCGAAGCACATGCTGCGGAAGCTGAGGGAGCGGGGATTGTGAGAGATGAGTTGGTCGCCGAAGGAGAACTTCCACGGAGCAGAAAGGTGCTCGTCGCTGGCGGCTGCAAGGGAGGTCCGGCACTTGGCAGCGGTTTCGTCTAGCTGCTTGAGGGCGTTCTCACGGGTGGTGAAGTCAAGTGACATGTGAGGGCGTTTGGAGTTGGCCATGTCCATGCCGTCGTCTTCGAGGATGTAGTAGCCGAACATGAGAATGGTGGCGCAGTGCATGGCGAGCTTGCCGAGAGGCATTGATTTGTCGTGACACTTCCAGTCGTTTTTGCCTTCGGGGACACGTTCGAGCGTGCGGCGTGTGTTGGAGACTTCGATGTCGAAGTCCTGGAGGAGAATTTCGGAGATTTTCACGATAGATTCCTTTCGAATCGCAGGTGCTTCCGGATTAATGCGGGATTACGGACAAGCGCAGAAATGAGCTACTCGACTTCGATAAATGCTGATTGACAACAATTCATTCAGAGGCCAGTGATGTTGAAGCCGCAGTCGACGTAGGTGATTTCGCCCGTGATGCCGCTGGCTAGATCGCTCGAGAGAAAGAGAGCGGCGCCGCCTACTTCGAGCTGGTCGACGTTGCGGTGGAGCGGGGCGCGTTGTTCGACGGCTTCGAGGATTTTGGTGAAGTCGCCGATGCCGCGAGCGGCGAGGGTTTTGATGGGGCCGGCGGAGATGGCGTTGACGCGGATGTTCTTGCTGCCGAGCGACGCTGCGAGGTAGCGGACAGTGGCTTCGAGTGCGGCCTTGGCGACGCCCATGACATTGTAGTTCGGGAAGACCTTGGTGGAGCCGTAGTAGGTCAGGGTGAGGATCGAGCCGCCTTCTGTCATGAGCGGGACGGCGGCGCGGCTAACGGCAATGAGCGAGTAGACGCTGACGTCGTGGGCGATGCGGAAGTCGTCGCGGGTGGTGAGAAGAAAGTCGTTCTTGATGGCGTCGGAGGGGGCGAAGGCAACGGCGTGAACGAGGATGTGGAGGGTGCCGTACGTGTCTCTGAGTGTGGCGAAGAGGGCGTCGATCTCGGCGTCGGAGGAGACGTCACACTGGTAGGCTTTGGCGTCGCGGAGTTCGGGGATGAGGGCGTCGGCCTCTCTCTTGAGGCGTTCGTTCTGGTAGCAGATGGCGAGGGTGGCGCCGGCTTCTGACAACTTCTGGGCGATGCCCCAGGCGATGCTGCGTTTGTTGGCGAGGCCGAAGACGACGGCGACTTTGCCTTTGAGGTCAATCATGGTGGAGCGGGTTCCTTTCAGGTACGGGGGTGCGACGTTAAGGATAGCAGTCGGGATGGCAAGTGCTATCGCTCCAAGAGGTCGGGGCTGGGTGGGAGAATGACGCGTTCGTGCCCCTCTGTGATGTGTGTCTCGTGGAGGAGGATGCGGCAGCACTTTCGGCCTGCGTTCTTGGCCGTGTAGAGAGCCTTATCGGCGCGGGCGAGGAGAGGGCCGGCGATCTCGCCGGAGGCGGCTTGAGTGAGACCGATGCTGATGGTCAGCGGCAGCACGTCTCCCGGTATCGAAAGCTCGCGAACCGACTGCTCGATCCGTGAGGAGATGTTGAAGGCCTCTGAACATGGCGTGTGGGGAAAGATGAGGAGGAATTCGTCGCCGCCGAAGCGGCCGATGAGGTCGTGCGGACGCAGGCGTACGCAGATGGCGGAGACGACGTCGCGGAGGGCGGCGTCGCCGGCTGCATGTCCGGCGTAGTCGTTGATGGTCTTGAAGTGGTCGATGTCGATGAGGGCGATGGAGAGTTTATGGTTGCTGCGGCCGGCGCGCTTGAGTTCGGTGTCGAGTTTCTGCTCAATCCCGCGGCGATTGAGGACGCCGCAGAGCAGATCGCGCTCCGACTCGTCTTTGACGAGGGTGAGGAGGTCGCCGCAGAGCATGAGCAGAAAGGAGAGGCCGATGAGGAACGCAAAGGAGACACTAAGCAGGACTGAGATCGTTTGAAGGACGTCGCGTTGGGCTTGAGTTGGCGGTGCGCCATAGACGATCTGAAAGATGATGCGGTTCAGAGCGAAGGTGGCGTAGAAGGCCATGAGGTAGGCAAAGATTTTGAGAAAGATTCTGCCTGCCGCCTGGCGGAAGATCTCGACGGCGATGACACCGCGGACGAGAAAGAAGCTGATGGCGATGATCCAGGTGAGGGTCTTGGGGTGGGTGTGGGTCTGGACGAAGTAGGCGGTGAGGGCAGAGGCGACGGCGGTGAGAGCCCAGACGTAGCTTATCTTGCGCTGGCTGCGGAAGAAGCGGAGGACGCCGGTGTAGAAGAGGACGAATGCGGAGAGAAAGAGGCAGTGAGAGACAGAGATGGACAGGATGGGAGGGACGGAGCCGGAGAGGAGAAGAAGGACGTTGGCGATGGTTGCGGTAACGAAAGCTAGTGCGACCGAGCCCGCCCCGCGCAGGTGCGGATACATACGCTTCATGCAGAGGAAGACGATGGCGTAGATGAGGTTCAGAGCAACCTGACAACCGAGGAGCGTGGTGACGTCAATCGAGGCGATCAGAGACATACGGGCGGCCTATGGGGGAATCCTATGCGCATAGCGAGACGAAGATAAGACCACACTTGCGAAAAAAACGTACCTTTTGGAGTTCAGGAGGCGGTGAGCCAGTCGTACTGAGCTTCGGTGAGGGGGACGACGGAGAGGCGGAATTGACGGAAGAGGATCGAGTCTTTGAAGACGGGTGCGTCGCGCATCTCGGCGAGCGTATGAGGGTGCTTGACTGGCTTACCGACTTTGATTCTGACCTTGGGGTCTTTGGGGTTGGAGTCGTCGACCGAGACGACCTGGGCTGTACCGACGGCAACCTTTCCTTTGCCGGAGTGGTAGATAACGAGGTGCTCGCCTTTTTTCATGTTGCGGAGATTGATGAGGGCCTGGGGATTGGAGATACCGTCCCAGATGGTTTCGCCGTCGCGTTGCAGGTCGTCGAAGGAGTAGGTGTCGGGTTCGCTCTTCAGCAGGTAGGGCATAAGTCCGGCTCCGTTCCGGGAGGGGTCCCCCTCCCCCGGTGAATTGTGTCAAAGTCTTGGAAACAGAAGAGTTAGGTTAGTACCTGGGCTTTGCTTGAAGCAAAAAGTCTTTGTTTTCAATGGCGACTGGTTGCAAAGTCTTCGAAGGAAGTGACTTATCTCAGACAGTGGACGCACTTTTTGAGCTATTAGAATGCTTCTTTGTGACCAGTATAGTGGCCGGGTCTAATGAACGCCAATCAAGACGAGGTATTGAAGAATTGACGCGGTTTAGCCTCCGAGATCGACGTGGCGGACTCCGGTCAGAGGTTTGCCGAGGAAGGCGGAGCCGAGGCGTTCGAATTTTTCGATCGAGTCGGTCGCGTAGAACGTGCATTGAGAGTCTGGAGCTTTGAGTTTTGAGCTGTGAGCGGGGAGCCCGAGATATGTGACTACTGTTTGGGCGGTGGCCTCGGCGGAGTCGATGATGGTGAGGGGGTGGTTGAGCGCGGTGAGGGCGCGGCGGATTGCGGGCTCTAGGAGCGGGTAGTGGGTGCACCCCAGGAGCAGGGTTTGAGCCTTCGGAGCTTCGTTGAGGGCTTCGGTGAGGTAGATCTTAAGAACTTCGTCGGTGACGGGATGGTTGATCCAGCCTTCTTCGACCAGGGGGACCAGGAGAGGGCAGGCTTTTTCGTGAGCTGCGAGGCCGAGTGCGTTGAGGGCCTGGGTGTAGGCGTGGGATTGGACTGTAGCTGCGGTGGCGAGGACGAGGACGTGGTTTGCGGGGGAGTTGGATTGCGGTTCGAGCGAGATGCCCGGGTTGCTCGACTTCGCAGTCTGCGCTCCGCTGGGGCTTTGCGCTGTGCCAGGAACAACGATCACTTTATCTCTCGCTTGATTGTGATTTGAGGCGCTGTGTGCGGCATGCGCTCCGGGTTCGACTACGCCGATGACCGGGATGGGAAGGGCGTGCTGGATGTCTTTGAGTGCGAGGGCGGTGGCGGTGTTGCAGGCTACGACCAAGAGTTCGGCGCCTTGTTCGTGGAGAAACTTTGCGCTGGAGACGGCGTAGCGGGCGATGGTCTCGTGGGACTTGGAGCCGTAGGGGAGGCGGGCGGTATCGCCGAGGTAGATGTAGTTCGCGTCGGGCAGGAGTTGGAGGAGGGCGCGGAGGACGGTGAGGCCTCCGAAGCCTGAATCGAAGACGCCGATGGTGGGTTGGGTTGGGGGCATGCTCATTGAGTTGTCAGTCGCGTCCCAGATGGATCGTCGTTAGTTTGTCGTGGTGGTGGGTTCGGTGGGCGGCATCGGTTTGGCTGTTGTGTCGGTGGCGGGGTAGGTGCGAAGGAGGTCGGCGTGGCCGGCCAGCGTGTCGTGGGGCTGGCCGTCAACGAGGAAACGAATGGACGTGATCTCGGGGATGGCGGCGTGGAGGGTTCCGATGATAGAGGCGAGGGTGAGGGCTTCGACCTGGATGCCTGAGGGGTGGTTGTTGACGAAGGAGCCGCGGAGATTGATGACGGCGAGTTGGCCGGGCTGCTCGCCTGGAGCGGGGGTGGGGTCAGTGAGGAGGAAAACGTCGTCGACGGCGGGGCCTCCCTGGAGGGGGTGGGCGGAGGTGGGTGCGGCGTAGGCGTCGAGGAGGTGTTCGACGAGGGCGCGGGCACGGAGGGTGGGGGCTTGCGGGAGGGAGATGGATTCGGTCGTGGGCGTGATCGAGGCGTCATCGTCGTTGGCGAGGTAGAGTGTGACGTCTTCGGTGCTGGTGGTGGTAGGGGCGGCGATGGGGGTCGCGTCGGCGGGCGCGGCGAGGCGCTTGTGGGCCTGCTCGCAGCCGCGGAGGAGGAAGGCTGCCATGAGGAAGATGCCGAGGACGAGGCTCCAGAAGAGAATGCGCTGGTAGCGGGGAATCATTTGGCGGCTCCGGCGGCCTGGTGGCTGCGCCAAGAGGTGAGGGCGGCGGCGATTGCCTTGGCAATATTTTGCTGGTAGGTGGCGTCGTTGACGGGCGTTGGGTTGGAGTCTGACGGAGCGAGGGGGGCGATTTCTATGGCGACGGCAGGGCAGGTGACGTTGTCGAGGGGGCGAAGGGAGGCGCGGCTGAGGATGACTGGCAGTTTGGCGCGCTGGAGGGCGAGGCCGATCTCGTTGGCCAGGTTGAGGCTTTGCGGGACAGAGGCGGACTGGGCGGTGTTCCAGGGAGTTGTTCCGCGGGGTTCTTCGAAATCGTCGGGGGTGAGGTCGGAGGTGACGATGTGGATGCCGGTCCCGCTTGCGGTGGCGTGGAGGATGAGGCAGACGCTGGGGTGGGCGTGGTTGGCGATCTCGGCGCGCTGGTCAGTGGGGAAGGGGACCGCGGGGTCTGCGTCTCGCGTGGCGATGATGGCGAAGCCGCCGGTGGTGAGGACGGCGCGGAGACGGGTGACGAAGGCCAGGGTGATGTCTTTTTCGAGGAGGTTGTTCGGGAGGTGAGCGCCTGTGTCAGGGCCTCCGTGCGCAGGGTCGAGGAAGACGATGGTGCGGGGGGTGGGTTGCTGGGCGTGTGCGTAGATGCTCGTCAGGATGGCGAGGGTGAGGCAGGCGGCGATGTGGCGGCGGGGAGGGGTCAAGGTCGTTTGGTTGATTGTACTGGGTGACTGTTTCGCGAAATGAACAGCATGTCGAGGCCGTGGAGCTGTTTCGATCCCACCCATCGCAAAAAGCGCGATGGATGGGGCACCCTCGCCGTTTTGCCTAGTTGAAAATAAGCAACCGCAAAAGCAAAGGCGAAATACGGTGGCCTCTCCACTAAGCAGCTCGCGATGAGACCGCGAGTTGCTTCGGTTGAGATGACCATACTTTGGTCCGCACAGGTACCAGTGGAGAGACCTATTCGAGTCCACGTGTGATGGTTAGTCGAGGGCGTAGATGGCGAGTCCGCTGAGGAGTTTGGGGTAGAAGTCGGTGGATTTCTGCGGCATCACCTCGCCGGAGAGAGAGACGTCGCGAAGTTGATCGAGGGTGATCGGTTTGATGAGGAACGCGATGTCGGCTTCGGCTGATTCGACGAGGCTGACGGCCTCGGCGGCTTCGCGGAGGTACTGGATGCTGCCGGTGGCGCGGACCTTGTCTTCGGTCAGGCCGAGGAGACGGTCAAGCACGATGGTGTGGAGTTGGGCTACGCCAAGTTGGCGTTGTCTGGAGGGAAGTCCTGCGAGGAGGGGCGCGATGGCTTCAGGTTTGGGTGTGAGGACGTAGTTGCCGTCGCCCGTGACCGCGATGAAGGAGTCGCCCGGGGCTTTGTTGAGGCGATCGATGAGGTCGGATGGAAGGGAGAAGTCGGCGATTTGAGTGATGGTGTAGAAGGCGCTGGCTTTGGTGATGAAGTCGGGGGAGGAGAAGTTTTCGATGCCGCTGACGACGCGGTGGGTGGGCAGGATGGTGATGCCGGGGGCGTCCATGTTGACGAAGGTCATCATCATGGCGGCTTCGGGGAAGGCTGGGGAGGGGAGCATGGGGCGGGTGTCGCCGTCGGCGATGACGGACGGTGAGCTGTCGTCGTCGCCGGGAACGGGCCGGTTGAAGGGCAGTTTGAGCTGGGCGGAGCGCTCCTTGGCGTAGGCGACGGAGGTTTCGTAGCGGTGGTGGCCATCGGCGATGATGAGCTTCTTGTCGGCCATGGCGGTGAGGAGAAGATTGATGATCTGCGGATCGGTGATCTTCCAGAGGCGGTGGACGACGTTGTACTCGTCGGTGATGGCGAGGTCGGGCGCAGCGGTGTCTGGTCCGATCATGGCGCTGACGCTTTGGCTGGGGCCGCTGGCGCCGAAGATCAGCTTTTCGGCGGTGAAGGCGGGGTCGGAGTAGAGCATGTAGATCTGCTCGCAGTAGGCGCGGGTCGCTTTGAAGAGGGCAAGGCGGTCAGATTTGTGCTTGGGGAAGGTCTGCTCGTGGCGGTAGACGACCTTGTCGGCGTAGTCGTAGAGGTGGCCGAGGGCGATGAAGCCGCGGCGCTCACGGACCTCGCTGCTGCCGGGAACGCTATAGGTCTGGGAGTAGCCGTAGATAGCAGGCTCGGACTCTTCGGCGAGGATGCGCTCGCTGCGCCATCGGTGAAGATATTCGGCGGCGCGGGTATAGACGTTGTGGGCTTTTTCACCGGGGGGCAGGAAGTCCTGCGGTTCCGTGTCGCCGGGTTCGTGTTTGCCGAGGATGATGCGGATGAGGTTGTAGGGGCTGGCTTCGTAGTAGCGCTGCTGCATGGAGGGGGTGATCTTGTCGTAGGGCTGGGTGACGACTGCCTCCATATTGACGCGGGCGGGGTCGTAACGGAGGGCGCGGAAGGGGTAGAGACGAGCCATGCTGTTTTGTTTCTCCAAACGTCTTAGATATGTATCGATTGTAAGGGTTGGGCGTAAAGGGAGTGTTAGCAACGGAGGGGATTTGAAATCCGGACGAGCGGGGCGAACGTTAGGCTAAGTATCAGGAAACAGGGTTCGAGATAAAACAATGACAAACGGCTTTTATGCCGGGTCTATTATTTTATTGAACGAGGCGTCTGATGGATGTAGGCTACGTGGTCTGCAGCATTGAACGATTGGCGGATCGGATGCTCCAAGTGCTGGTCGTTCGACAGTTGCGGTAGGGCTGACGGGGCGGAATGGCGTAGGTGCCAGTATGGACATCAATGTTCGAAACAGGGGCGGTAGACGGTGGAGCGGGTTGCGGCAGGCGGTGTTGGGGCTTGCGGTGATGATGGCGGGTGCCGTGCTTTGGGGCGCGGCAGGCGGCACAGTTTGCGCAGCGCAGGAGAATCCGCTGGGAGAGGTCCACACGCCGGCGCCACCACCACCACCGAAGGATCCTGAGGCGACCAAGCCCGTGATTGAAGGCGCGGATAACGCGGCGAAGCTGGCGACCTCGAGACGGGACGCGCGGATTCGCGTCGATGTAAACCTGGTGCTGGTGCCGGCGACAGTGACCGATCCGATGAACCGGTTGGTGACGGGGCTGGAGAAGGAAAATTTTGAAGTCTATGACAACAATATCGGGCAGACAATCAAAAGCTTCTCCACGGAAGATGCGCCGGTAACGATTGGAATCATCTTCGATCTGAGCGGGAGCATGACGTCGAAATTTCTGCGGGCCCGTAAGGCGTTGAGCGAGTTTCTGAGGACGTCGAACCCGCAGGATGAATTTTTTGTGGTTGGGTTCAACGACCGGCCTGCCGTGATTGTGGACTACACGTCAGATGTGGACGACATCGAGGCGCGGATGGTGATGTTGAAGCCGGAAAATCGGACGGCGCTGATCGACGCGATCTATCTGGGAGTGGACAAGCTGAAGGACGCGAAGTATGAACGGAAGGCGTTGCTGATTATCTCGGATGGCGGAGATAACCGGAGCCGGTATACGGAGGGTGAGCTGCGGCGGGTGGTGCGGGAGAGTGACGTGCAGATCTACTCGATCGGGATATTCGATCAGTATGCGCCGACGACGGAAGAGCAGTTGGGACCTGTCCTGTTGACGGATATCTGCGATATGACGGGAGGGCGGATGTTCCGAGTATTGGATATAGGCGATCTGGGTGATATCGCGTCGCGAATCAGTGCGGAGCTGCGGAACGAATATGTGATCGGGTACAGGCCTTCCGAGGTGAAGCAAGATGGAAACTGGCGTAAATTGAAGATACGACTCGTACCGCCGCCGGGGCTTCCTGCGCTGACGGTGCATAATCGCCAGGGGTACTATGCACCTTCGCAGTAAAAGTGTTTGGCCGCGGATGGCCGCGGTGGGATGGTTAATGACGATGGCTTGTGCAATGAGCGGGTGGGCTCAGCAGCCGTCGGTGCCTCAGGTGCAAGCGAAACAACAACAACAGCCTTCGCTGACGGTGGACCGCGATCCGGTGGCTTCGCCTGATATCGATCCGCCTGCGCAGAGTCAGAGCGGAACGCCCCAGGGCATTGGGCTGGCCAAGATTGAACGTGAGAACGGGAAGTACACGCTGCGGCAGGATGCGTATGAGGTTCGGCTGAATGCGACGGTGCTGGACCAGAGCGGCCGGTCGGTACAGACACTGACGAAGGACGCATTCACGGTGTATGAGGATGGCGTTCTGCAGACGATCAACTCGTTCCGGCATGAAGACCTGCCGGTGTCGCTGGGGCTGCTGATTGATAGCTCGGGTTCGATGTATGACAAACGGCAGGCGGTGGATAAGGCGTCGCTGGACTTCGTGAAGCTGTCGAACCCGGAGGACGAAGAGTTCCTGGTGGACTTCTCGTGGGAGGCGTTCATCGATCAGGACTTTACGAATAACATCGAAAAGCTGCGACAGGGGCTCGGGTTTATCAAGTCGAGCGGAGGAACGGCGATCTACGATGCGCTGGTGGCATCGGCGGATTACCTGGCCAAGAACGCGAAGCATCCGAAGCAGGTGCTGCTGGTGATTACCGATGGCGAAGACAATGCTTCGAGTGCGACGCTGGAGCAAACGATTCGAAGGATTCAGGACCTGGATGGTCCGGTGATCTATTGTGTTGGGTTGCTGTTTGGCGAGGATACGGACAAGCGCGAATCGCGACATGCGCGCAGGGTGCTGGAGACTCTGGCTGAGCAGACGGGTGGCGCGGCTTACTTCCCAAAGTCGGTGAACCAGGTGGATGAAATTGCAGCCGAGGTGGCGCAGGATATCCGGACCCAGTACACGATCTCGTATCACTCGACGAAGTCGCCTACGTTGGGCGGCTATCGTGAGGTCCATGTGGAGGCGAAGGCGAAGGGCTTTGGAAGACTATCGGTGCGGACGCGGAGTGGGTACTATCCGAGGGTCATCGCAGATGCATCGAAGGGTGCAGACGCGGGCTTTAGCAATAGCGGAAAGAAGCCCTGATGCAAAGTCGGGGTGAGGATATTCTGGCTCTCGCGTGGCGGGTGGGTGATTTGCGAAGCCAGCCCTGTTCTGATTGATGTAAAAAGCAGGATGTGACCAAGCCTTCGCGGGAACTTCGACAGGCGGATTGATTTTGTGTGTGAGGTTTGAGTCGATGAGGGTTGTAGAGAACGTATTGGAGCTGGTGGGCGAAACGCCGATGTTGCGGCTGCGCCGGCTCGAGCAGGCGACCGGCGGACCTTGCGCGGAGATATGGGCGAAGCTGGAGTTTTTGAATCCGGGCGGCAGTATCAAGGATCGCGCGGCGCTTGGCCTTGTCCTGGATGCGGAGCGGCGTGGCGTACTGCAATCGGGAGGCACGATTGTCGAGGCGACGGCGGGTAATACCGGCGTGGGTCTGGCTCTGATCGGCGTGAATCGCGGGTACAAGGTGATGCTGTATGTGCCGGAGGGGTTTGCGGAAGAGAAATGCAAGCTGATGCGCGGGCTTGGGGCGACGGTGGTACGAACGCCTGAAGCTGAGGGCATGGCCGGGGCGATTCGATGCGCGTTGCAGTATGAGATGGAGACGCCGGGGGCATCGGCAGTGCTGCAGTTTGAGAACCCGGCGAATCCGGACTTTCATGAGCAGACGACAGCGGTCGAAATCTGGGACCAGATGGAGGGGCGCGTGGACGCGTGGATCTCGGGCGTGGGATCTGCCGGGACGTTTACAGGTGTGGCGCGGTTCTTAAAGAAAAAGCGGATGAAAGTTTTGACGGTGGCCGTGGAACCGCAGGGCAGTGTGCTGGAGGGTGGAGAGCCCGGGCCGCATAAAGTGGAGGGAATTGGCGTGTCGTTTATTCCTGCGACGTTTGACCGCAGTGTGTGCGATCGCGTGATGAAGGTGATGGATGAGCCGGCGTTCGAGATGGTAAAGCGGCTGGCTGAGGAGGAGGGTGTCTTTGCTGGGTCAAGCGCGGGGGCGATGTTGTGCGCGGCGGTGGATGTGGCGAAAGAGTTGGGCGTGGGGAAGAGAGTGGTGACGGTGATTCCGGATTCGGCGGAGAGGTATTTGAGCAAAGGCTTGTTTGACTAGGCGGGGTGGCATAGGGTCGAGAGAGGAAGCGCTGGAGAGTGGCGATGAAGAGTGCAGAGACGAAGAGTCTGGAGGCGCAGCTTGACCGTTTTCTAAATGCCTTCACGCCAGAGATTGCGGCGTTTGCAAGAGTGGCTCTAAGCAAGATGCGTAACCAGCTGCCTCACGCAGTCGAGATGATCTATGACAACTACAACGCACTGGCGTGTGGATTCGGGCCGACGGAGAAGACATCGGAGGCGATATTTTCGATCGCAGTCTTTCCGAAGAATGTCAGCTTGTTTTTTCTGCAGGGAGCTTCATTGCCTGATCCCAAAGGCTTGTTGCAAGGCGAAGGAAATGTGGTCCGGTATATCCGGCTGGAAGATGAGAAGACGCTGGATCGCGCCGATGTGAAGGCGATGATGGCAACAGCGATGAAGATGGTCAAGGTACCGTTCGACGAAAAGACTAAGTACCGGTTGGTGATCAAGTCGGTGTCGGCGAAGCAGAGGCCGCGGCGACCGGCTGCGGTGAAGACAAAGACAAAGACTAAGAAATAACAGATTGACTAAGAATGAGGGACGGATGGAGACGAAGAAGAGAATGGGCTTTGCGACGCGGGCGATTCATGATGGGCAGGCTCCGGATGAGTTGACCGGCGCGGTGAACGTGCCGATTTATTTGACCTCGACGTATCAGCAGGAGGCGATTGGGAAGAACAAGGGGCATGAGTATGCGCGTCTGACCAACCCAACGCGGGATGCGCTGGAGGAAAGCCTGCGTTCGCTTGAGGGCGGGACGAGTGCACATGCGTTTGCGAGCGGGATGGCCGCAATTACGGCGCTGTGCACGATGATGAAGTCGGGCGACCATGTGGTTTGCACGGACAATATGTACGGGGGAACGGGGCGGCTGTTCGACAAGGTGCTGGCTAACTATGGGCTCACCTTTACCTATGTCGACACGAGCGTGGCGGAGAATGTCGCTGCAGCGATAACGCCGGCGACGAAGCTGGTGCATATCGAGACGCCGACGAATCCGATGATGTCGATTACGGATATCGCGGCGGTGGCGAGGATATGCCATGCGAAGGGTGTTGATTTGAGTGTCGACAATACGTTTTTGTCGCCGTATCTACAGCAGCCGATCGCGCTGGGCGCGGATATCGTGATGCACTCGACGACGAAGTTTTTGAATGGGCACTCGGATGGGCTGGGTGGAGTGCTGGTGTGCACGAAGCCGGAGCATGCGGAGCGGTTCCGGTTTGTGCAGAAGTGTACAGGCGGAATTCTGTCGCCGTTTGAGAGCTATCTGCTGCTGCGCGGAGTGAAGACGCTGGCCGTCCGAATGAAGCAGCACGATGCGAATGGACGAGTCGTTGCTGATTTTCTGAAGGGTCATGCGAAGGTGCAGCAGGTCTTTTATCCGGGACTGGCGGAGCATCCGCATCATGAATTGGCGAAGCGGCAGCAGCGCGGGTTCGGGTCGATGATCTCGATGGAGTTGGGATCGTTGGAGAATGCGAACCGCTTTGCGAGTTCGCTGCGGCTGGGATTTCTTGCCGAGTCGTTGGGTGGGGTGGAGACGCTGATCTGTCATCCGGCGACGATGACCCATGCTGCGGTGGGGGCGGAGGGTAGGGCGAAGCTTGGAATTACGGATGGGCTGATGCGGGTTTCGGTGGGGATCGAAGATGTTGAGGATATTGTGGCGGACCTGGGGCAGGCGCTAGATAAGATTTGATTGGAGATACTTGCAAGGGAGCAGAGGTGGGGATGGCTGCCTCAACTCTTTTTAGTACCTAAAGACTAAATTTTTACATCAGCGGACGAGCGAGAGTAAGCACGGACGTGATACATATATCAGTATCAATTATGTGACCGGAGGGTCAGAAAATGTTTGGATTGACGGAAGAGCAGAGGCAACTGCAGAGTGCCGTGCGGGCGTTTGCGGAGGGTGAAATTGCTCCCCACGTGAGCGAGTGGGACGAGAAGAGCGAGTTTCCCCATGCGGTGGTGAAGAAGCTGGGTGAGATGGGGCTGTTGGGCGTTATCTTTCCAGAGTCGCTGGGTGGCGCGGGAATGGGCTACGTTGAGTATGTGCTGGCGATTGAGGAGTTGTCGCGCGTGGATGGGAGCGTGGGAATTATTGTGGCGGCGCATAATTCGTTGTGTACGAACCACATCATGCTAGCTGGCAACGATGAGCAGAGGAAACGGTGGATTCCGAAGCTAGCGAGTGGCCAGTGGCTCGGTGCCTGGGGTTTGACGGAGCCGGGGTCAGGCTCGGATGCGGGTGGTGCGCGGACGACTGCAGTGAAGAAAGGTGATACGTGGGTGCTGAATGGATCGAAGACCTTCATCACTAATGGGAGCTATGCCAACTGCGCGGTGGTGCTCGCGGTGACGGATAAGGCGAAAGGCGCGAGTGGTGGGATCTCAGGGTTTGTGGTGGAGAAAGGGACGAAGGGCTTTCGGCCCGGACGGAAAGAGAACAAGCTGGGACTGCGGGCGAGCGATACGTCGGAGTTGATCTTCGAGGACTGTGAGATTCCGGCGGAGAACCTGATCGGAAAGGAGGGCGAGGGTTTCAAGGATGCGATGCGCGTGCTCGATGGCGGTAGGATTTCGATTGCTGCGCTGAGCCTGGGGATTGCGCGCGGCGCGCTCGATGCGGCGATGAAGTATGCGCAGGAGCGAAGACAGTTCGGCAAGACGATCAGCGAGTTTCAGGCGATCCAGTTCAAGTTGGCGGACATGGCGACGCAGTGGGATGCGGCGCAGTTGCTGACCATGCGCGCCGCGCAGATGAAGGATGAGGGGAAGAAGGTGACGCTGGAATCGGCGATGGCGAAGCTGTATGCGAGCGAGGCTGCGTGCAGGATCTGCGATGAGGGCGTGCAGATTCACGGCGGGTATGGATTCATCAAGGACTATCCGGCGGAGAAGTTTTATCGCGATGTACGGTTGTGTCCGATTGGCGAGGGGACCAGTGAGATTCAGCGGATGGTGATTGCTCGGGAGCTGCTGGGGAGCAAGCCTAGCCGGGGTTAAGAGATGCCGAAGGGCCAGACTCGCTGCACGGTTTTGTAGAGGATCTGTTTGTGATCCTCGGGTGAGAGGAAGTCGAGGTGGTCGCGATAGAGTGCGACTGCCTGGGCATAGATGAGGTCTTTGAGGGAGATGGGCCAGTCGGTTCCCCACATCAGGCGTTCTGCGCCGAAGTGCTGGCGGAGTCGGTTCACTTGCACGAGCGCGTCGGGATAGGGGTATGGCTGTTTCGAGAGCGACCACATGTGGGAGATTTTGACGAAGACTTTCGGGTAGCGGGCAAGGGCTAGAAGGAGGTCGAGCTTTTGGGGCTGGTCGAGGGGCGAGTCTGCCATGTGGTCGATGACGACGGTGAGGTCCGGGTTCTGCTCGATGAGAGGTATGAGGTCGGGCATGCGGGTGACGGGCGCGAGAATGGTCATCGGGACTTTGAGTTGAGTGCAGCGGCGCCAGAGGGGTGGCATGAGCGGGCCGAGAATCCAGTCGTCTGAGGGTGAGGCGGATGGGCTGAGGCGTACGCCTCGGAAGCCGTCGACTTCGGTGAGGCGGGTGAGGTGATCGGGGGCGGCGGGGTCTTGCGGGTTGACTCGGCAAACGCCGTGAAAGTTGCGCGGGTAGTGTTTGAGGACGCCGGCGAGATAGCGGTTGTCCCAACGGTAGTGAATGACTTGGATGAGAACGGTGCGAAGGACCTGATTGGCGTGCATGAGTTCGAGGAGCTGTTCGACGGATGCATCTTTGGTGGGTGGTTTGGGCTCCGGTGGCGAAGGGGAAGGCTGGGTCATGCTTCCAGACGTGGACGTGGGAGTCGATGAGCGGCGTAACGGGCGCTGCTAGTTGCAGAGGTGCGATGGTGGCGGCGGCAGATGCGTAAAGAAAACGGCGACGACTCCACATGGTGGCGGCCCTGGGTTCAAAAGCTGCGTTCGGTTGTCGACGAATGCGATGGGGCGGTGTGAAGTGTGATTGTTGCGGGTGGAAGGCCTTCGGTGGTGGCGGTGAGGGTGATGTTGCCTCTGGCGCGTGGCGCGGAGGATGGCGATGGCGTGGCCTTCGTAGAGCTTGCGGTCGGTTGCCTGGAAGGGGTCGTGGTCGAGGAGGTTGCCGTTGTCGACGGCGATGATTGGGCGGGGCCGGAGCGCGCTGAAGTGGATTCGGGTTTCGCTGTCGGGGATGACGGTGTTGTTGGCGTCGACGAGGGTGGCGGTGGCGTAGGTTACGTCGTTCCAGTCTGGGGTAGGTGGTGGTGTGGGTTCGGATGTGGGCGGGTTGGTGAGTTGCGCAGCAGTGAGACCTGTGGTGAGGAGGAGATGTGCGGGTTTGCCTGCTGTGCGGAGTTCGTCCTGGGCGACGATTTTGCCGTTGGTGCGGGCGATGGCTTTGAGGGTGCCGGGTTCGAAGGGGACCTGGAAGGTGATGGGGCTGGCGTCGGGGTGGAGTTTTTGCGTGCCGAGGGATTTGTCGTTGAGGAAGAGTTCGACCTCTTCGGCGTTGGTGTAGATTTCGATGTTTTCGGTGTGTGGGGATTGATCATGCTGCGAATACGCGGGTGTCCAGTCGAGGAGGAGCGGCTGGCCGAAGCGGGTGGTGGGGTCGAGTGGGGCGTTGGGTGCGGCTGTGGCAGCTTGATTGTTGGAGGTGGGTGAGGTGTAGCCGGGATCGACGGGGCCGCGGCGGGCGGCTTGCACGCGGCGGGCGATGCGGACCATGGGTTGTGTGGACCACCAGGATTGGCGTTCGAAGGCTCGTGCGCGTGGGAGCGAGGTGGTGAGGAGGAGGCCGCTGCCGGCGCCGATGGAGGGCCAGCGGCCGGCTTCGCCGAGGTAGTCGATGCCGGACCAGAGGAACTGGCCGGAGTACTCGGGGTGGTCGCGCATGGCGACCCATTGGTTGCGGTCGTGGGTGTTTTCGGTGCCGATGATCTTGCGGGTGGGTTTGTCGGCGTGGGCTTTGAGGATCTCCTGCTCGCGATAGTTTTGGCCGACTACGTCGAGGAGGTCGGCGAGGCCGTCGTCGTAGTCGTGCGAGACGTTGGGGCGGAAGAGCGCTTGTGTTACGGGGCGGGTGGGGTCGTTCGCGTGGAAGGTGTCGACGAGGGATTTGAGGATGGGGATGGCGATCTCGGGCTTGGGTGTGTCGTGGATCTCGTTGCCGGCGGACCAGAGGATGATGCTGGGGTGGTTGCGGTCGCGGCGGACGGTGTCGGCGGTGTCACGGAGGCTCCACTCTTTGAAGTAGAGGTGGTAGTCGTAGGGATTTTTGGCGACGGTCCAGCAGTCGAACATCTCGTCCATGACGAGGAAGCCCATGCGGTCGGCGAGGTCGAGGAATTCGGGTGCGGGTGGGTTGTGGGCGGTGCGGATGGCGTTGACGCCGAGGGCGCGGAGGGCGGTGAGGCGGCGTTGCCATGCGGCAAGCGGGACAGCGGTGCCGAGGGCTCCGGCGTCGGTGTGGAGGGCTACGCCGTAGATCTTGTGGTGGACGCCGTTGAGGAAGAAGCCCTGGTCGGGATCGAAGTGGAACTCGCGGATGCCGAAGGGAACGTCTTCATCGTCGATTGGCTTGTCGTTGCGGAGAAGGGTGACGTGGGCGGTGTAGAGAGCTGGGTGGTCGAGGTCCCAGAGATCGGGGTTGGCGACGTGAAGGGATTCTTCGAGATCAGCGGTGCCGTGCGCGGCGATGACTTTGGCGAAGTGTCCCAAGGGTGAGGCGGAGGTGGACGTTGCCGGGTGCGTCGATGGTTATGGCGAGGGTGACTTCGGCGGTGGTGTCGGAGTCGTTGATGACGGTGGAGCGAACGTTGACTGTGGCGTCCGAGTTATTGATGTCAGGCGTGGTGACGAAGGTTCCCCAAGGGACGATGTGGGTGTCGACCAGTGGTGATGAGGCGGACCTGGCGGTTGATACCGGCGCCTGGGTACCAGCGGGAGGCGGGTTGCTGGGAGTCGTCGACGCGGACGGCGATGATGTTTTTTCCGGCGTGCAGGTGTGGGGTGAGGTCGTAGTTGAAGCTGACGTAGCCGTAGGGGCGGTGGCCGAGGAGTTCGCCGTTGCAGTAGACGTCGGAGTTGGCCATGATGCCGTCGAAGGCGATGAAGGTGCGCTTGGTGGGGTCGAGTTTTGCGAGAGTGAGGGTGCGGCGGTACCAGCCTATGCCGGTGGGGAAGAAGCCTCCGGCGGCGCGGCTGGGAGCGTTCTCTTCGACTGGGCCGGCGATGCTCCAGTCGTGCGGGAGGGTGACGGATTTCCAGGTGGAGTCGTCGAAGGTGGGCGATTCGGCGCCGGGGGCGTCGGATTGGAGGAAGCGCCAGTCGGAGTCGAACGATTGGATCTCGCGGGGTTGTGTTGAGTGCAAAGCTGAGAATGCTGGAGTGGTGAAGAGGGCGAGGATGAGGAGAATCGTGCGATGCATGGAATTCCTTGATGATGGCCGGGAGAGATTTTACATGGCACCCTTGCTTTTGTGCTGCTCGTGAACCCAGGTTTCAGAAATGAGACCTGGGCACCCAGCTTTGTTGCTGCTCGAATGTTCATTTTTCGGTGGTGGTTGGGGTCGGCTCGACCGGGTTGTATTTGCGGGCGAGGTCGGGGGTGGATTGGACGTCTGTTGCTGGCGGATTGACTGCCTTTGCGACTTCGACACCGAATATGTAACTGGGCCCGAACATATTGCTGGTGAAGAAGACGTATTTTTTGTCGGGGGTGAAGCGGACGTTGGGTTCGGCGCGGTAGTTGTGGTGGGCCATGTTGACGAGGTGTTCGGATTTGAAGACGCCTGGCTGCCAGAAGTCGGGGCCGTTGAGCGCGCCTTCCCCCTGCGGGATCATGTGCGGGTAGAAGAGCTCGATCCATTCGCCGTCGGGGGCTTGCGCGACCTGGCCTGAGTCGCCGCCGTCGCCGGTGAAGAGGTCGAGGTCTTTGGTGAGGTTGAAGTGAATCGACCACTCGTTGCGCTGCATGTGGTAGGCAGTGCGTTTGCCGGTTTGGAGGTTGTAGCTGGCGAGGAAGAAGTCTTCGCCCTTGGGATATTGCCAGTCGTACCAGATGGTCTTGCCGTCGAGTCCCCAGAATTCGTGGCCTGCGATCTCCATGGCCATGGTGCGTTTGTGGATGAGGGTGTTGTGGGTGCCGTCGGTGTGGATGAGCCAGATGCGGTCGACCTTTTGCCACATGCCTTCGTGGCAGTACATGAGGAGATTGGGGTCGGTCGGGGAGAAGAGGAGATGGTTGACCCAGTCGGTGGAGTGAAGAAGCGGCTTGATGGTGCCGGGCTTTTCGCCGTTGGGGCCGGGCTCGAGGCGGATGGTGAAGAGGACGAGCGGGAATGCGCGCAGCGAGGCGGCGCTCCATCATCTGGCCCTTGTCGTCGGCCTGGACGTGGGCTCCGCCGAGGTTGGCTGGCGTGCGTTCGCGTTGGCCGGCGCGTGGGGGTGGCGGCGCGTTGGCGACGAAGGCATTGGGTGCGTTGGGATCGCCGCCGGGGACGTCGGCCTCGTTGTAGGTGCCGGCGCCGAGGGTCTCGTCGGCGTTGACGCTGGACGATGCCGAGGCGGCGGGCAGGTCGATGAGTTTGCGGACTTCGCCGGTGTTGGTGTTGGCCTTGTAGAGGGCGTTTTTGTGGGTCTCGGGATCGATGCGCGTGAAGAAGATGCTGTTGGTCTTGTGGCCGACGACGATGGCGTGGGCTCCACGGCCGAAGCGCGCCATGGGTGAGTTGTCGGCGTTGGCTGGTGGTGGAGAGTTGGGGACGAGCATGCTCGTCTTCATGGTGGCGAGGTCGAGCACGCGAATGCCTTCGGGCGAGTTGTAGACCATCTGCTTGTGGTCGGGCGTGTAGGCGTTGACGTTGAAGTAGAAGGCGCCGGAGTTGGGCTCGTCGGAGACGCGCCAGACCCGGTGGCCGGTGTCCTTGTCGACCCAGGTCTTCGGCGGAAGCTGTTCTGTGGACGAACCGGACTGGGATCCGGATTGGGCCTGCATGACGAAGGGAAGGGCAATGGCGAACAACGCAGCAAGTGAGGAGAACGAGAGACGGGTCATACGTGAGACTCCTGTTGATTCAACCTGCGATGCCGGGACGGCGAGGCTCATTGAGGCTGGGCAGTTTGTGGCGCAACGACGGGTCCTTTGCTGTTGGGTGGGTCTTTGGGATTGAACTTGCGCGCGAGGTCTGGAGTGGAGACGACGTCGGCGGCGGGAGGGTTGTCGGCTTTTTTGACTTCGACGCCGAAGACGTAGCTGGGGCCGAACATGTTGCTGGTGAAGATGACGAGCGATTTGTCGGGAGAGAAGCGGACGTTGGGTTCCTCGCGGTAGTAGTGGTGCGACATGTTGACGAGGCGCTCGGAGTGGAAGACGCCGGGCTGCCAGAAGTCGGGTTCGTTGAGCGCGCCTTCGCCGACGGGGATCATGTGGGGGTAGAAGAGTTCGATCCACTCGCCGTCAGGCGCCTTTGCGACCTGGCCGGGATCGCCGCCGTCGCCGGTGAAGAGGTCGAGGTCCTTGGTGAGGTTGAAGTGAATCGACCACTCGTTGCGCTGCATGTGGAAGGCGGTGCGCTTGCCGGTCTTGAGGTTGTAGCCGGCGAGGAAGAAGTCTTCGCCCTTGGGGTACTGCCAGTCGTACCAGATGGTCTCGCCGTCGAGTCCCCAGAACTCGTGGCCGGCGATCTCCATGGCCATGGTGCGTTTGTGGATGAGGGTGTTGTGGGTGCCGTCGGTGTGGATCATCCAGATGCGATCGACCTTTTGCCAGGGGCCTTCGTGGCAGTACATGAGGAGGGTGGGGTCGGTGGGGGAGAAGAGGAGGTGGTTGACCCAGTCGGTGGAGTGGAGGAGGGTCTTCATGTCGCCGGGCTTTTCGCCGTTCGGGCCGGGTTCAAGGCGAATGGTGAAGAGGACGAGCGGCAGACGCGCGGCGAGGCGGCGCTCCATCATCTGGCCCTTGTTTTCGTGGCTGATAGTGGGGCCCTGAGCGGCGCTGGCGGTGCGATTGTCGGCTGCGGCGGGACTGGGTTGCGGGGGCGTTGGAGCCGTACTCCTTGCCGGTGGCGTCGCCTTCGATGTAGGTGCCGGCGGCGAGGGTTTCATCGGCGTTGACGCTGACGATGCCGATCTTCGGGGGCAGGTCGGTGAGTTTGCGGATGGCTCCGGTGTTGATGTCTGCTTTGTAGACGGCGGTGGCGTGGGTGGCGGGGTCAGCTGGGTGAAGAAGACGCTGTTGGTCTTGTTGCCGGCGACGAGGGCGTGTGGATTGCGACCGGCTCCGGCGCCGCGAACTGCGCTCGGATCGGCGGATTCGGCGGCCGAGGCGGCGGGAGGGTTGGGAACGAGCAGACGGGTCTTGTGGGTGTCCATGTCGAGGACGTGGATGCCGTCGGGCGCGGTGTAGATCATCGACTTGTGGTCGGGCGTGTAGGCGTTGATGTTGAAGTAGAAGCCGCCGGAGTTGGGCTCGTCGCTGAGGCGCCAGACGCGGTGGCCGGTGTCCTTGTCGACCCAGGTCTTTGGCGGCTCTTGAGCGCTGAGGAAGGGAGCGACGACGGTGGCGAGCGCGAGGGACGATAGGAGGGACCGAATGAGGGAAGGCATGGCGAAACTCTCCTTTATGGAGGCGAAAGAGGCGGTTTTCACATCGCCGTGGGTTTTGGCGCAGGGAACCGGCGCGGCAGCGTGCGAAAGATTTATACACTGTGACGGATGCGAATGGGAAATAGTTTCTTACTCGGAATCTGGGGGTTAGTGGGCCTAAGGGCGAGGGCGCACTACACTAGGGATATGAGCCATTCAACCGTTTCGCTCGATACGACGTTTGCCGGGATCGCCGCGATGATCGGCCAGGGTTCGCGAATTGGACGGGACGAGGCGCGATGGCTTTGGGAGAATGCCTCGGATGCGGAGTTGTGCTCGCTGGCCACCAGCGTGCGGCGGCGTTTTCATGCTCCAGGTTCGTGCACGTATATGGTGATGCGGATCATCAACTACACCAATGTCTGCGTGGCCCAGTGTGACTACTGCGCGTTCTACAAACTTCCGAGCGAGGATGGCGGCTATGTGCTGAGCCACGAGCAGGTCTTCGCGAAGCTCGACGAACTGCTGGCGCTGGGTGGGGATCTGGCGGCTTTCAATGGAGGGTTCAATCCGCATCTGCCGCTGAGCTACTACTGCGAATTGTTTGCGGCGATTCGTGTGCGGTATGGGGATGCACTCGAGTTCTATGCACTGACGATCGCGGAGTTCATGTACCTTGCCGATCATGCGAAGCTGAGCTACGCAGAGGCCGCTGCGCGATTGAAGGACGCTGGCGTGCGGTGGATTACAGGCGGCGGCTCCGAGATTTTGACCGAGGAATTTCGAGCGAGGCACTCGAAGTTCAAGTACACCGTTGCGGAATATTTTCTCGCGCAGCGGGCCATCGTCGAGGCGGGACTGAAGACGACGGCGACGATGGTGATTGGTTTTGATGAGAGTCTCGAGGAGCGGCTGGAGCACCTGGAGCGCACGCGGCAGTTTCAGGACCAGCTTTTGTCTTTGACAAACCAGACCGGCGGCCTGGCGAGCTTTCTCTGTTGGACGTTCAAGCCTTACTTCACGCAGCTTGGCGGGATCGAGATCTCGACCGCGGAGTATCTCCGCCACCTTGCGCTTTGCCGGATTTACTTCGACAATATTCCGCGCATTCGCACCTCCGTGCTGACGCAGAATCGAGCAGGCGCTGGAAGGGCTGAACTACGGCGCTGACGACTTCGATCTTCCGATTGAAGATGAGGTGACGCAGAAGGCCGGCGCGACGATCAGCCTGGATTTCGATCGGATATTGAACTACGCGCGCGAACTCGGGTACGAGCCGGAGTATCGGCATGTGTCGCTGGGGAGGGCTGCAAGATCGAGCGTGTCGTCCGGCCAGTAGTTGGCTGAGAATCTCAGCGCGCGAAGAAGTAGCGGGACTATCTCCTGTTGACGAATGATGCTCGCGAGTGTGTTCTGGAACGCTGCGCGTTGGCTCTCTGGCCGTGGCGGATCAGCCATTCTTCGCCGAGGCGAGTGATGAAGAGATTTTCGGAGATGTGAAACTCGTTCCCCTGAGTGATCTGCACGGGCTTTCTTTCGATGAACCTCCTGCGCCTCAGACCGTTCATCGCGTGGCTGGTGAGGTGACCGGATTCGCTGGCCTGCATCTCCAGGCCGAGGGCACGCGGGCTGAGGCCAGCGCTGGAAGCTTTGAGATCGATGATCGTCAACGCGAGAATTTCGTAGGAGCCAGATCCTCGGAGGGTTTCGTCGCGGGAGTGGCAGGCAGGAGGGGAACATGGATCTCTGGTTCCGGTCTCGCCATGTGTGGCTGGGGCAAGATCGCTAACAGTTGAGCGGTGATGTTCTGCTGAAGCTGGACGTAGTCGCTGGGGAGCGCAGCGGAAGGGTAGGGAATGAGGGGAAGATGCTCGATCCCTAAAGGCAGGCTGGGCCGGGAGGAGATCAGGCAGAGCGGATTTCCCAGCGCAACAGCGCAGCCCACGGCCAGCCAGATTTCACGGGTGTCCTCCGAGATATCTGCGAGGAGTGCGCCGGCCTGCTCGATCTCTTCGACAAAGACGTTGATTGGAATTGGAGAGGGAGAGATCTGCTGGAGGCGAAAGGGGATCAGGCCGGTCTCAATGATAGCGGACTCCAGTATTTCGTCGAACAGGCGTTCGAAGTGCGCCCCGGCCGGAAGTAATACAGCGCATCGATTCCTATTCTGTTCGGGCATCAGCATATTTATGGAAACTTCAAGATCCTCATTCTTGTGTGACGGTTGGGCTCGTTCAGGCCTGAGCCAATGAACTGAGAGTTGACATTGCGATCAGGTTCGACTCACGTTTCGGAGGGATGGCGCTGCTGCGGTGCGGATGTTCGCGAACATTCCGAAGAGAGAAATTCTGCATATCAACCAGTTTGAGCGGACGCGAGTAGAAGTAACCCTGCGCCTGGTCGCAGGACATCTCGCGGAGCATCTGGACCTGTTCGTTAGACTCCACGCCCTCTGCGATGACCTCGATCTGAAGGCTGTGGGCAAGCGCGATGATTGCAGCGGTGACGGCGCGACTGTTTTCGTCGGTGTCGCAGCGCGAGACGAAGGAGCGGTCGATCTTGATCCGGTCGACGGCGAAGCGCGTGATGTAACCCATGTTAGAGAAACCGGTGCCGAAGTCGTCGATTGCAAAACGGACGCCGAGCTTGCGAACGCGCTGCATGATCTCAAGCGACTCTTCGGAGTCGACCATCAGCAGGTGTTCGGTGATCTCCAACTCCAGTTGCTCGGGCTTCAGTCCGCTTGTCTGCAGAGCGTGTTCAACCGTGGCAGGGAAGTCTTTCTGCTGAAACTGGCGAGGAGAGATGTTGACAGCCACGGAAAACTCGACGCCGAGCAGGCGCTGCAGCGCGGCGATCTCTTTGCATGACTGAAGCAGAACCCACTCGCCGATGGATACGATAAGGCCGGTCTCTTCGGCAAGGGGGATAAACGTGTTTGGCCCGACCAGGCCGAATTCGGAGCTGTTCCAGCGAAGAAGGGACTCAACCCCAAGTATTCGACCGTCGGTGAAGGAGATCTGCGGTTGATAGAGAATCTCGAACTCCTGAGCTTCGAGAGCATTGCGCATGCCGGATTCCATCTGCAGTTGTTGAAGGCCCTGCATGCCGATTCCCGGAGTGTAGACCTGGGAGCCATTGCGTCCGCTGCCCTTGACGCGATACATGGCGAAGTCGGCGTTTTTGAAGAGGGTATCTACGTCGTCGCAACCGGGAAACATGCCGATACCAATGCTGGCGGTGACGATGATCTCGTGTCGGCCAATGCGAATGGGCTGGGCGACGGCGGCCAAAAGCTTCTGACAGATCTCGTCGGTATCCTCTCCCGAGCGAAGATCGGGGAGCAGCACGACAAACTCGTCTCCGCCCATCCGGCCAACGGTATCGGATTTGCGTACGCATGCTTGCAGCCGTTTGGAAATCTCGCAGAGGACGGTGTCTCCAGCCTGATGTCCGAGAGAGTCGTTCACTCGCTTGAAGTTATCCAGATCGACCATCATGACGGCGAGACTGTCCTGGGACCGCCTGGTGCGCTCGATGAAGACCTCCAGGCGGTCGCGCAGAAGGGTACGCGTGGGAAGGCCGGTGAGAGGGTCGTGATGCGCGACATGGTAGATGTACTCGTCGGCGCGCTTGCGCTCGGTCAGATCGTACGAGATTCCGACGAAGCCGGTGATGGGTTCCTCGCTGTCGCGAAGTGCAGTGACGACAAGCTGCACGGGAACGCGCGATCCGTCTTTCCGGATGTAGGTCCACTCTCTTTCGTCAATAAGACCTCTCTCCGGGGCAAGACGAAACACGTGATGGTCGGGAGAGACCTCGGTGTCGAATTGCGTTGAGAGATCAAGGGCGCGCTGGCGCAGCTCTTCCGGGTCATGCAGCTCGAGACTGTCGTGACCGAGGAGATCACTTTCCTGATACAAGAGCATTCTTTCGGCTGCAGGATTGACGGACGTGATGATTCCGGCCTTGTCGGTGACGATGATGTTGAAGGGGGAACTGGCGATGATGGATTTATTGAAGTTGAGGGCGCGCTTTAGCTCTTCCTTATGTAGGAAACGAGCAGTGACGTCAGTTATCGTCGTCGCAATACCGTTCGATAGTTTTACCACCTGAATTTGATGGCGAGCGGGCACGCCCTCCGACAGAAAGGTGGAACTGGTGAGCTCAATCAAGGCTGGCTCTCCGGTCTCGGCGACTCGTCTGTGCCGCTCGAAGAGATCGGGGGTGCGTATGCCGGGGAAGACCTCGTAGAGATTATTTCCGAGCACCTGGCTCCGATCTATTCCGAGCAGTTGTTCGGCATTGCCATTGAGGAAGATGAATTTGAAGTCGCAGATCTCGCCTGCTTTGTTGTACACGTTGTCATAGAGAATGACGGAGTCGGCGCTGGATTCCGCGGCCGCAATAAGGCTGAGCTCGTTATCCCTTGAACGGGTCGCGTCGCGGACAATCAGCGTAAGACGTCGCACGGAGATGGGGAGGCCGGCAACGAAGACCGTCGCTGCAAGGGAGCCTGCCCAGGCAAGGAGCCTGACAATCCAGGGGTAATCGCTGGCAAAATATCTCATCGCGAGTTCGCGATCGAGAAGGTCGGCAATGTGGAAGACGAGGAAGGCTCCGGCTACCCACCGAATGAAGACATCTTTCCGGCACTCGTAGATGAGCAGCGCGAGAGATACTCCCATCGCAAACCAGGCGACCCATATTATTCTTTCGAATGTCAGACTTGTCGTCAGCACCAGACGGGGGTAGTGGATCATCGTTCCCAGACGAGACTGGAGGAACAGGGCGATGCAGCCAACCAGCGTGATGAGGGTGGCTGAAGTCGCTACGATTCCCGAGCCCGCGTGTCTGTACCGTTGGATCAATTCGGACATGAGTTGCCTCTACCGCTCAGCAAGGCAATGCGGCCGCATCAGTCGAGCGGGCCTGATCGATACCTCGCCATAACTAACTGTAGGGTCGGCAATAGTGCAGGCCAATACAACCTATGTGGTAGCAAATTCGACGATAACGAACCGTTCTTCGCCTGCAGGACCGTTTAAATTCTCATTGAGGTCAACAGGGCAAATAGAATAGGCAGGGCATGCCGCGATCGACACTTTCTGTAGCCATCATCACATTCAACGAAGCCGAGAATCTCGCGCGAACGCTTGCCAGCGTCCGGTTTGCCGACGAGATCGTCGTGGTCGACTCCGGTTCGACCGACCGCACGGTCGAGATTGCGAGATCGTTCGGGGCGAAGGTCTTCTCCGAAGCGTGGAAGGGATTCGCGCTGCAGAAAAACTCCGCGATCGATCAATGCGTCGGAACATGGGTTCTGTCGCTCGACGCGGATGAAGAACTGACGGACGAGTTGCAGGCCGAGATCCGCAACATGCTGGAAGCGGATGCGCAGATTGTGCCGCAGGTGGATGGCTATTACCTTCGGCTCCGTCATGTGTTTCTCGGACGGTGGATGCGCCACGGGGGCTACTACCCCGACATGAAGTTACGGCTGTTTCGCCGGTTGACTGTCTCCGGCACTGCTCACTTCACGGACAGGCCGGTGCATGAGTCTGTTACTGTCGCCGGCAGAGTGGAGACGATGAAGAAGGATTTTCTTCATCACGGCTACCCCAATCTGGAGATCTATCTCGAGCACATGAACCGCTACAGCACGCTGGGCGCACGCATTATTGCGGCGAAGGGGAAGGTCAGCCGCTCGTGGCCGGCATTTCTCTGGAACGTGGCTCTTGTTCCGATGCTGACATTTGTCTGGAACTATATCTTTCGTCTCGGCTTTCTCGATGGGCGCGAAGGGCTGCTCCTGCACCTCTATCACTCGGCTTACATTAGCTGGAAGTATGCGAAGGCCTGGCAGATCGGGCGTACAGGCGGTAAGGTCTAGACCCTCTGCCAGATATGATCTGAGGCGTGGTGTTAGTGAGGTCTCTGTGGTTGAGGTCTTGACCGGGTCGCGGATTGGAAGAGAAATACCGCGAGGATCGTCATGATGGGTTCGAGCGGATGGCGGAACCGAGCCTGAACCGTGACGAAGTAGTAGGTGAGCGGGAGCAGAGCGAAGGCCCAGGCGAAGAGGATCGCTCCCGGGATGTGCTGCTTCAGCGCGAGCGCGAGACCGAGAAGCGCGGCGAGACTGATAAAGCTGTAATTCAGAACGCGAAAGGCTTCGTTCAGCACTCCCTTTTCGGGCGGTTTCGGGACGCTGACCCAATAAAAATAAAAACGCTTGAGCGCGAGCTGGAAAAAGCGGAGTTTGTGGGTGCGGATGTATTCGCGGGCGAGCCTTCCTTCACGCTGGACAAAGGCGTATTCGCCCATCTGCTTGTATTCGATGTAGTCGGGGCAGACCTCGCAGACCGGAACCCGAGTCCCGACAGTGAAGCCGTTGTAGGAGTCGAGGATGGAGTCGTGCAACTCCGCACCGAGGTTGCCGCGGATTGGGATAAAGGCGTGGAAGACGTTCCAGTTGCGAATCATCCACGGAGCGAGGCAGGCAAGAAAGATGACCGCCGCGATGACAGCTTTGCCGATCGCAGGACCGAGGGCCGATTTTTTCCTGGCAGCTCCAAGAAGCATCCAGACGCCGCAGACAGGAAGGAAGAGCAGAATGGTGGAGTTCAACAGCGCGATCATGCCCCAGAACAGCCCGAAGAGTGACCAGCGCAGAGTGGTCTGAGGATTCGGCTGCGGGATTTCGTCGCCGATGCCGCGAACGCGCAATGCAAGAACGATCACCGCGGAGAAGAGAAAGGCGGTGAGGGCCATGTCCCACACCCAGTGCACGGCGTATTGCAATGCTGCCGGATACAGAGCCCAGAGCCACGCCGACCAGAGCGCGATCTTGCGGGCTCGGCCGGTCGGTTGGAAGCACCGCGCGGCGATCTCGTAGATGAGAGGCGCCGTCGCCGCGGAGAAAATACTGTTGATGGTGAGGATGACCCAGGCGGATTTCGCGGTGTAGACACCAAAGATCTTGAAGACGCCTGCAAGCAGCAGCGGGTACAGCGGCGGTACCCACGCCGTTGGTCCCGAGTGTCCGGTAAATGGGTCTGCGTAGCCAAAACCGGTGACAAGCGCGCGGGCAATGCGGCCCATCTCCCAGCCGAACTGGAGGTGGTCCTCCGAAAGACGGATGCGGTAGGTATGGGCAAGTGTGATGTAGAGTACGCGAAGGAGGAAGGCCGCCCAGAAGATAGACGATGGTGCGCGAAAGGAGGAGACTTTTTTCGTCGTCTGGGGGCTGGACATGCGCTGATCCTGCAACTAACTGCGGCCTGCGCGAGGTTGGGCGACGACCAGGCCGCGCGGTGTGGGCAGGAAGACGACGGAGAGCAGACCCTCGGTCTCCATTGAGCGGGCAGCATCGCGGACGACTTTATGGTGCGAACTGGCGTCGTGCATCAGGATGATGCCGTTGGGATTGATCTGGGGGAGGAAGCGTTTTACCTCCTGCTCGCGGACGGGCATGTCGGAGTCGGAGAAGAAGAGGTCGATGGTGCCTTCGATCTTCATCTCAAGGCTGGACTGGTTGCGTAGCTCGATAAACCGGCTGAGCGGCGAGGCGGCGAGCCGCTCCTTCGCGCGGGCGAAGACGACGGGGTCGAACTCGCAACTGATGACCTTACCGAAGCCGTTACGCTCGAGGCCCTTCGCGATCCATTCGGTAGAGACGCCCAGGAAGGAGCCGGTTTCGACGACGAGGCGTGGCTTTATGGTGGTGACCAGGGTGGCAAGGAACTCGAGCACTTCGAGCTCGGCGGTCATGGAGTCGATCATGCTCCAGTGCTCGGGTTGAGGGCACTCAGGTGTGGCGCGATGCGATTCAGGCTGGAGTGCACCGGCCGCGCGGTCGTGCTGCAGCATGATCTTGTGTTCCTGTTTCAACTTCTTACGGAAGAGACCCATGAATGCTCCCAGGTATCCATTATGCGGGATGGCGACGAGATGCGGAGAGTTGCGACTGCCTGTGAGAGTGGAGTCGCGGCTGTACCGCACGAGATTCTCGCATCATCATTTACCAATGCCCGACATCGCATGGAGGCGAAGCAAATTGGTTGACAAGCAGGCGAGCGCGGATCTACGGTTTGGATGCAGCATGTTTCCCTCTTGAAACAAATTCAAATATCGCGAATTGAGCGCGAAATGAGAAGGTTCAGTATGTTCTTCAAGAATGCATCCGCTATTTGCCTGTTAGTCTTCTCGGCGATCCCTTTGCTCGCGCAGGCGCCGCCGCCGACACCGGAGTCGAAGCCTGGACCCAATGTAGTCGCGGGCATTCCCGTGAACTATGACGAGGCGAAGGTCGGGACGTATACGCTTCCCGATCCACTGACGCTTAACAATGGCAAGCCGGTGCGCGATGCGAAGACCTGGTACAGCAAGCGACGACCCGAGATCGTGGAGATGTTCGAAACCCAGCAATACGGGCGAGCGCCAGGACGGCCGGCCGATGAGAGCTTCGAGGTGTCAGAGCAGGGAACACCGGCGCTGGACGGCAAGGCAATCCGCAAGCAGGTGACGATCTATCTCTCGAAAGACAAGAGCTGGCCAAAGATAAATCTGCTGATCTATCTGCCGGCGGCGGCGAAGAAGCCGGTGCCGATGTTTCTGAGCATCAACTTCGGCGCGGTCTCGAACGCAGTTGACGATCCCGGAATCAAGCCGGGCGAAATATGGGATCCGAAGACGAATACTAAAATTCCGGCGCCGAAGGGACGCGGATTTGGCCGATTGAATGTGGAGCCGCTGCTGGATGCGGGTTTCGGCGTAGCGACCTTCTACTACGGGGACGTCGACCCGGATTATCTGAATGGATTTTCGAATGGCATACGCGCGCGCTATCTCAAGCCAGGGCAAACACAGCGGGGGCCGGATGACTGGGGATCGATCGCGGCGTGGGCATGGGGTATGAGCCGCGTCGAAGACTACTTCGAGACAGACAAAAGCATCGACGCGAAGCGGGTCGCAATTCACGGAGTCTCGCGATTGGGCAAGACGGTCATGTGGGCCGGAGCGCACGACCAGCGATTTGCCGCTGTCATTGCGAGTTGCTCCGGAGAAGGCGGCGCCGCGCTGAGCCGCCGCGACTACGGCGAGACGATCGCTCACCTGACGGCGCCGACGCGGTATCCCTATCAGTTTGCGGAAAACTATGCGAAATGGGCGGGGTTCCCCGACAAAGCTCCCATGGATGCGCACATGCTGGTGGCGCTGATTGCCCCACGGCCGGTGTTGCTGCAAACGGGAAGCACGGATTACTGGTCTGACCCGAAGGGCGAATTCCTTGCGGCTGTGGCGGCGGGGCCGGTCTACAAGCTGCTGGGAAAGGATGGACTCGACACAGATGTGTGGCCGGCGGCAAAACAGCCGATCCTGCACGACATCGCCTACTACATGCATGATGGAGGACACGGCATGGTGCCCTCGGACTGGGACATCTATGTGGAGTTCCTCAAGATGCATCTGCATCCGGAGCAGTGACGATGCACAGGCGCCGGGCAATCGTGTTGTCGCTGGTTGTGGTGGGAGTACTGGGCGCGACGGGCACGGTCGTTCGCGCAAAGCTCGAGTGATTCGCTGGCAGAGGGTTTCCGCAACCCGCCCGACTCGGCCAAGCCACGCACCTGGTGGCACTGGACCAACGGGAACGTCACTGAAGATGGCATAACGAAAGACCTGGAGTGGATGAAACGATCCGGGATCGGCGGATTTCAACTGGCGGATGTAGCCGCGGGCAGCGGCCAGGAGGTGGAGAAGAAGATTCTCTTCGGCACGCCGGAGTGGTACCACGCGGTGAGGCACTCGGCTGAGGAGGCGAAGCGGCTCGGCCTGGAGATGTCCATCTTCAGCTCTCCGGGCTGGAGCGAAGCCGGTGGCCCGTGGGTGCAGCCGGAGCAGGCCATGAAGAAGCTTGTGTGGAGCGAGACAAGTCTGACCGGGCCGCTCACATTTGCGAGGAAGCTTCCACAGCCGCCTTCAAACGAGGGGCCAGTGCGCGATCTTTCTGTCGGCGCACGCAGCGGTAATACCCCGCAGTTCTACGCAGACAGCGCAGTCATTGCGTACCGCACTCCCGCCGACGAAGTACCCATGGCGTCGCTTCACCCGAAGGCGACGACCAATGCAGGGCCGATCGACGCGTCTGCGCTGCTCGACGACAGCCTGAATACCTCAATCAATATTACGACTCCGCCGGATGGCCCCGCATGGCTCCAATACGAATTCGCCACACCGTACACGGCGCGGGCCATGACGATCGGAAGCCACAATCGAATTCCGGTGGGCAAAATACTGGCGAGCGATGATGGCCTGAACTTCCGCACTATCGTAGTGATGCCGGGACCGCAGGGATATCACGGTGCTGCGGTGCGCACGTTCGCGCTTTCCCGCTGTGACAGCGAAGTTCTTCCGCGTGGAGTTGGATGGCGCCGGCCTGCTGCCGGCAGCGGTCATCCACGGCGGCCCCGCCATTCCCGCGCCGCAGTACACAATCACCGAAGCGATCTTGTACTCCAGCGCCCGCGTGAATCGCTGGGAGGACAAAGGAGCTTTCGGCAGCCTGATGGATGTGTACGACGTCGTGCCGACGCCGGCTGCGCCGAAGACCGCAGAGATAACACGCAGCGACATCGTCGACCTCACGTCGAAGATGGACAAGGATGGTACGCTGCACTGGGACGTCCCGGCAGGGAACTGGACGATTCTGCGCATGGGCTACTCACTGACAGGCGCGAAGAACCGGCCCGCAACGCCTGCGGGTCTGGGCTATGAGGTGGACAAGCTGAGTGCGAAGTATGTGCAGTCGTACTTCCACGGCTACATGGATCCGATCCAGCAGCATCTCGGGGAACTAACTGGATCGACGCTTCAATACATGACGATGGATAGCTGGGAAGCCGGCATGCAGAACTGGACCGACGAGATGATCGCCGAGTTTCAGCGCCGCCGCGGATACGATCCCACTCCGTACCTGCCTGTGCTTGCCGGTCGCGTCGTTGAGAGCTCTGACGTAAGCGACCGCTTCCTGTGGGATTTTCGCCGGACGCTCGCGGACATGTTCGCCGACGACTACTACGGCACAATGGACAGCGAACTGAAGCAGAAGGGAATGCGAGCCTACGCCGAAGCTTCAGGCGTTGCGCTGGAGATCCCCGAAGACACGCTGTTGAACAAGAGCAAGGTCGATATTCCGATGGCGGAGTTCTGGGTGCATGCACTGCATCCTGAGTCGATGTATTACGTCGATGTTCGCGGCGCAGCATCGGCGGCGCATGCGTATGGCAAGCCGATCGTGGCGACGGAGTCATTTACGGGCGGTGGATATGAGTCCCCCTACACGTTGAAGAGGGTGGCCGACTACTGGTTCGCGCAAGGCGTCAACCGGCTCGTCTTTCATACCTCGGCTCAGCAGCCGCTGGACGCGAAGCCCGGCAACACGATGGTAGGCACGCACATCAATCGCAATATCACGTGGGCGGAACAGGCGAAGCCGTTCATGACCTACGTAGCGCGCGTTTCGTATTTATTGCAGCAGGGAAGTCCGGTGGCTGACCTCGCATATCTGCTGCCCGAGGGCGCTCCTTCGACGATGCCGTTCTGGGGCGCAGGTCTGCTGCCGGCTCCGCCAAACGGTTACGACTACGACTATGTCAACACGGACATTCTGCTGCACCGGATGAGCGTCGCAGCCGATGGCCGCGTGACGTTAGCCGATGGTATGAGCTACCGTGTGCTCGTACTTCCGCCAACGACGCAGATGACTCCGGAGGTGCTGCGAAAACTGCACGATCTGGTTGCCGCTGGTGCGACTATTGTTGGCCCACGGCCTACGCGCTCACCCAGCCTGTTGCACTATCCCGAAGCCGACGCTGAGGTACATACCCTGGCCACCGATCTATGGGGAGATACCGACGGCGTCACGGACACACAGCACGCCTTCGGGAAGGGAATGACGTACTGGGGCCTCACGCTCGACGATGTTCTGGAGCGTCTCAAGGATCCGCAGGACTTTGCTGCGAGCGGTTCGCTGGATGCCACGCCAGTGTGGGTTCACCGGCGAACCGATGACGCGGATCTTTACTACGTGGCCAATCAGTCGGACGCGCCGCAGCACATAAAAGTTCGCTTCCGCGTGAGCGGCAAGGACGTGCAACTGTGGCGGCCGATGAGTGGCGAAGAAGAAGCCGTCAGCTACAGTTCACAGAACGGATTCACCGACGTGCCGCTGGATCTCGCCGAGCGCGAATCCGTGTTCGTCGTCTTCCGGCATGCTGCCACGGCGCAGTCGCGTATTGAGCCGCCAATGCAGACGAAGGAACTCGCAACGTTGACTGGTCCCTGGGAAGTGCGTTTCCCAGAGAATCTGGGCGCACCGCCAAGCCTCCGCATGGAAAAGCTCACGTCATGGACGGAAAACTCCGATCCAGGCGTGAAGTACTTCTCCGGCACAGCGACGTATTCGAAGACCGTGCAAGCTCCTGCGTCGTGGTTTCACGCGGGTCAGCACATCTATCTTGATCTCGGCAAGGTGCGCGACATCGCGGAAGTGCAGATCAATGGCGTTCCGGCAGGGCTCGTGTGGGCACCTCCTTACCGGGTCGACGTCACCGCCTCTCTCAAGCCGGGCGCAAACAAGTTAGAGATCAAAGTCACAAACGAGTGGACGAACAGGCAGATCGGAGATCGTCTCCTGGCCGCAGACAAGCGCATCCTCGCACCTGCAGGTGGCCGCGGGGCATCAGCACAAGGTGGTGGATCCGGCGCATTCGGCAGGCCTCAGACAGTGCCCGAGTCGGGACTGCTTGGTGACGTGCGCCTCGTCGCAGAGCGCTCCCAGTGAAGCAAAGTTTGATGTGCAGATCGTCGATCATCCAGCACCGCTGTCTTTCTTCCACTGGCGGTCCGGCGATCAGCTTTCACTGCTGGCAGAACTCCTGGCAGACTAGCTGCGAATCATGACCGAGATCATGGCGAGTATTCCGAGAGTTGCAATCACCGCTGATAGCCACGTCGCCATCGAGCGCTTGATCACGATGGCAGGGTATTGCTTCTTCAAAGCGACTATTTCTCTTCGATGATCGAGCGTGGAGAGGACTAGAACCACGAGCCCGGCTAGTATCATCAAACGCCCAAAATTGCCGGGTCCCAGAACGCCCTGGAACCGGTGGGATCCCTGGTTCTCTATCTGAAAGAACTTCTGAATCGTGAAACCAAAACTAATGAGCGACGTTGCCGTTCTGAGCCATGCCATCATCGTTCGTTCATAGGCGAGCCTTGTGCGGTCTACCGCAAGTCTTGTTCCGGTATCCACCTCCGTCAATATCTCGTCTGTTGAGCGAGTGATAGCGCGCTCGTCCATAGCAACCCTCCTTATCAAGCAGATTCTGCGATGCTCTCAAACCGTCGTACGGACTCCTTCGAACGTTAACGCTACGAGTTGGAGGAGAAGGACAGTAACTGGGAGAAGTGCTAGTGATGGCGCAGCGCCATCTTCGAAAAGTGCCTCCACCTTCGGCGAGATCACCCTCAAACTCACAGAGGAGCAGTACAGGAAGCTCTGCAAACGATGATTTGCTGAAACTATCGATCCGCATGCGACTCTAATTGCTTGTAGGGGGGAATCAAGATGAAAACCAAGATGAACGGCGACCTGGAAGACATTCCGATGACGTACTTTTGGTATCCAGTTCTCGCTATCGTAGCGATGGTCATCGCAGCAGTGGGTGTGCTCATCAGATTGGGTTAGCATCCTTCTCTAAAAGAAGGTGATGACCTTGAATTCGGCCCGAAAACCACTAAACGCACAGGATTCGCCCACCTTCATAGACGCTCAAAAGATGAAGATCAGCGTGCTCGTCTCAATAAAATAAATAGACAGGGTCGACGTAAGAGCGGCTTCCCTTGGAAAACCTCACTCTGATCTGTAGGCGGACGGCAGGTACCGGGTATCTATGTACTCCCCAAGGGTCAATACCCGTCAGGAGCAGCTCGTACCGATTATCAACTTACGATTGTGTAGCTACTGCTGTAGCCGGCGTTGTAAGTCATTGATTCTAAAATTATGGCGGAGCAAATAGTCACAGATCCAGCCTGTAAACATGGTCGCTTCCATGGCAACCGTCCACGGTTCGCACAGCGTTCGCATCCAGGCATCCAGGCTCTGCCGGGTTGATGAAATCGTACCCTCTGCCATCACCTCGCGGCAGCGTCCTTCACGCAATAACTGATCGTCTTCTTGTGGATGTCTAAACCGATGAAGTTCATACTAGTCACGAGAAGCCTCCTTGGATGTCTCTGAATCAGCGGGTAACCGCCGAGTTCAGCACTTGTACACCAAGTGCTCCTCCTACCGCTGACTTATCCATCCAAACAATTCGGCCATGTGACGAGAAGCGCGTTTGTGGGTACCGATCACAACGCCGGTCAACCGCGATCAATAGGTTGATAGACCCCTAATCCAAACAGCCTACGGCTATTCAGGAACATGCAGTCAAACAGGGGTGCCTTAAAGCCCTCTCAGAACTTTTCGGTGAAACCGACCTAGCGATAGACATGCCACATCAGCTTTACGCGCCTAAGCGCTCTCTCTCCCCGTCCCTGTCGAACGCCACATCCCCGCACTGATCGCGTACATGCGTACTTCGATCGCTTTCGGCCCCCACATGATGTTGTGCGTATAGGCAAAACCCACGCGCTCGAGCAGCTTCTGCGAGTTGTTGTGTCCGATCCCATGCCCGGCGACAATCGTCGGCAGGCCAAGCGTTTCGAACCCATAAGTGAGTACCGCGCGCAAATCCTCCTCGCCCAGCCGCAGTCCCCAGGAAGACCGCATGAGATGAACGCCAGCTTCTATCATCTTTGGATCCATCTGCCACTGCCGTAGGCCGGCACACCGTACAAATTCGCCCGTCTCGCGCAAAAACATCGGCCAGTACTGCACACCAAGGCGGTTCTCACGGTCACGTTCTATATCAAGGCGGTTATGGGCTTGTTCCCGAGTCATAGCGCCGCCGAAATAGTGAGTCACTTCCGAATCGCACCACAACGCTTCGGCAAGAGCAGCATCTTTTTCAGTCCAGTTTCGAAATGTCAAACGAGCAGAAGATACAGGAATCATGCAAGAAAGATCCGGTTCCTTGAACTACGGTATCGCATCTGTCGGATCACTCTTCAGAAGTCGGCTTATCGTGACTGAAATCCCGAAATGCAACGGCTGCTAAGGTTGCCAAAGCTGGAATCAAAGATTGCCCCGGCCGGGCACTCGGCGAGCGCAGGGCTGGAAGGGGCGGACTCCCTAATCATTTCCAAGTGGTTCGAGGGGAATCCAGATTTCGACCGGGCCGATGGGTGTGCCGGCTTCCGAGATACTGGTGAATCGCTCAAACTCCGGCGCGTTCTTCTCTCGACGTCCGGAGTTGGTCAGCCATGGGCCTAACAACCAGGTCCAAGTGTTGCGAAGCAAAGCTGGCTCATTTACACGAACGACCGCATACTCTCCCGCCTCGAGAGTCAGAGACTCACCATCCACCACACTTTCCGGTCTTCCATGTGCAACGCCGGTAAGGTAGTGAATCTTGCGGTCGCCAGTGCAAGGCGACGCCCCGTAGAAGTTTGAGCTGCTCTCGAGCGCGGGATGGTCCCCCAGAAACAAGCGCCACTGCTGCGGGATGCTCTGAGAGGCTTCAGCCTGCGAATTGTAGGTGGCCATCGTGCCGATCAGCAATACTTCTCCGGTAGTCCGGAAGACAGGATTCGGTCGATCTGTCATGGCGCTAGGGTACTACAGGTTGGCGATCATATCGTGGTCTCGCCTCCGCCATCTCGGCTTCTGTTTACTAATCCGCACTCCTCACGTTCCTGTCGAATGTCTAGCTG
This sequence comes from uncultured Acidobacteriaceae bacterium, assembly GCA_963791735.1. Lineage (GTDB taxonomy): Bacteria > Acidobacteriota > Terriglobia > Terriglobales > Acidobacteriaceae > Edaphobacter. Next base: position 80,209 of record CAWBTR010000004.1, read on the forward strand.
AGCCCTCGTTCCACCATCGTGACTAGCCGCTCGCCCAGTGTCTGCACCATCTTTTGCGGCATCTTATACAGCGGTCCTTCGAGCACCAGAAGTGCCAGCCCGTGAACTGTCGACCATGCGAGGTACTCCGCGTCCTGTCGATTCTTTTTGCTGAGCAGACCGCTACCCTGCATGCGGTCGAGAGATAGTGAAAGCAGTTGAAACGGATTCAGCCCCATGGAGGCCGTGTTCGCCGGGTTTTGTTCATGCACGGGAGGTGGGACCGAGAATGCCGTGCGAAACATCCCTGGCTCTCTCATCGCGAATCCCAGATATCCCATACCCACCGCACGTAGACTCTTTCGAGCAAACACTTGCGGATCACGTCCTGGACGGCACTTTTTCATCTCAACTTCAATTGCCGCAGCAAGCTGGGACAGACATGCCGACCGCACCGCGTCCAGCAGTTCAGCCTGGTTGGCAAAGTGCCGATATGCCGCATTGGGAGAAACACCCGCCTGCCGCGTTGCCTCTCGCAGAACGACGGCATTGGGCCCTCCAACCCGGGCCATCTCTAGACCGGCCGCCGTGAGGGCGTTGCGCAGATCGCCATGGCGAAAAGTCTTGCGTTTATCGGTGGAAACGGTCTTTTTCATCGTCTATTCAAAGAAGAGTGTACCGCGGAAACGGCTGGTTGTGGACAGCATCCACTTTTCGATGGTAGCGTATGTGAACAGTGTTTACTTGATTGCGACACATCGCTAAAAGGAAGGTGCAACGTGGCAGACGGATTCATCTGGTACGAACTCGTAACCAATGACGTGAACAAGGCAGTCAACTTTTACAAGAAAGTAGTCGGCTGGGACATCAAAGACTCCGGCATGCCGGGCATGAAGTACATGCTTTTCGGTAAAGATGGCAAAGATGTCGGTGGCATGATGACCTGGGCTGGCGCTGGCGCGCCTGAGCTTCCTACTCAGTGGATGGGTCACATCCACACTGCGAAGCTCGACGAAGAGCTGAAGGCTGTAACAGCCGACGGCGGGACTATTGTGAAGCCCGCTCAGGATATCCCCGGCATCGGACGTTTCGCGACCGTGCTGGATCCGCAAAAGGTGAAATACCTGCTCTTCGAACCCGGTAAGCAAGATGCTCCGCCTCGCCTGGATCAGATGGCGGTGGGTAATGTGGGATGGCACGAGCTACTTACCGATGATCAAGCAACGGCTTTTGACTACTACTCCAACCATTACGGCTGGCAGAAGGACCTTGCGCACGACATGGGCCCCATGGGTACCTATCAAACCTTCCGGACCGACAAGCCTCTCTACACCGGCGGAATGATGAACCGTAAAGGCCCCGGTATGCCCGAAGATATTCCCCCACACTGGCAGTTCTACTTCACCGTCGACGACATCGAGGCGGCCCAGAAACGTGTGATCGAAGCGGGCGGCGAAATAACGCTGCCTCCCATGGACGTGCCCGGAGGCTCGCGCATCCTGCAGGCCACCGACGACCAGAACGGCCACTTTGCTCTCATGCAGGGACCAAAATCGTAACCGCGATGTATTTTTCATGCCCGATGCAGCCGCTCTTCGCTCGCAGGAGAACGACTGCCGAACTTACGGTGAGTTTTGAAAACCTGAGAGGAGAGAGCAACATGTCCGAGAAGATGATTACGTGCCTGTGGTTCGACCACGGGAAAGCTCGCGAAGCAGCCGAATTCTATGCCGCCACCTTCCCCAACAGCCACCTCGGTAAGAGCAGCACCTCCCCCGCGGACACGCCGTCGGGTCCCGAGGGCCAGGAACTCATCGTTGAGTTCACCGCTTGCGGACACGATTTCCTCGGACTCAATGGCGGTCCGAAGTTCGTCCCCAACGAAACGGTCAGCTTCATTATCCTCACCGACGATCAGGCAGAGACTGACCGCCTGTGGAACGCCATCGTCAGCAACGGCGGCCAGGAAAGCATGTGCGGTTGGTGCAAAGACCGCTGGGGCTTTTCGTGGCAGATCACGCCGCGTGCACTGCTGGCCGCGACCCAGGACCCGGATCGCGCTGCCGCCAAGCGTGCGATGAATGCAATGATGACGATGCGAAAGATCGACATCGCCGCGATCGAGGCTGCTCGAGCCGCTGATCCGCCCGAAGCGCAATCAGTCACCCTGCCGCGGGGACAGTGGCCGCTGGTCGCCCGCGTTCTTAGACTGAACCCCGTATGACGGGTCACAGAGGAGTGCCGAATGGCCGACAACACCAATCTCATCCCCGCAGCAGAGCTCGCCGCAAAAAACAAAGTGCACTTCCCCAACGAGAGCCCGGAGTATCGTACTAATGAGATGGTCCGCCGCTTGATTCCCTTGCGAGAGCAGGGAGATCATGGTGGCAGCCTCTGACAAGGAGGATCATCGACGTGCAGATACATTCAGTTGCCATTATGGGGCATCGATTACGATGAGCAATACCTACTACCCAACACTTTGGCTGCGGAATCCGAATCGAGATGGAGCGTGGCATTGGGATGGCGACGAAGAATCGTAGCGGGGCAGTTTTCGGAGATGGGTTCTTCCATGATGCGTTGAACGATTTCGGCCTTCCGCGGACCGGGTACGGACAAGATGAGGCGGGGCACCCGGAATAATGCCGGCATGGTTAACGTGATGGCTATCTCAGGCACATCCTCAAGGGAATTGAACCAACCTTCGGCTGCCTGTTGCTGGCGGCATGCATTGTCGAGGCCGACGGTTCTCACGTCCAGAGGGTCCTCAAAGTCTGCCTCTCCGGGATCGTTGAAAGCCAAGTGACCGTTTTCTCCGATGCCGAGCAGACATAACTGAGGTGAGACCTCCTGCAACTTCGCGGCATACTGCCTGCACAGCAGGTCGATGTCTGATGCAGTTCCGTCGATTTCGAAGAACTCTTTCATCTTGACTTTGCCGAGGAGATTCTGCCGCAAGTAATGGCGGAAAGAAGCCGGGTGGTCTGGCGGCATGCCGATGTATTCATCCATGTGAAATCCCAGAACCTTGTTCCATGGAAGGCCCGGCATGGACGTCAGCCTGTCGAGCATGCGAAGTTGAGATGCTCCCGTGGCAAAAATGACGCCGAACTCATCGGCTGACTGCGCGAGGTAAGTAAGTTCCTGAGCGGCCTCGCGCGCCACTGCTTCGCCAGCGGACTCGCGGTCCGGGTGAATCTGGATATTCAGCGTCCCTACTTTGAATTGTTGAAGAGCAGTCGATGTCATGATGTTTTTCCTTTGAGGGGGTGAGTACAGAGATATGGGGATATTGCCGGACGGGGAGTTAAATGGTTGCGCCGATGCTTCATACTTATGCATCGATCCATACTGTGATTAGGAATCGATCGCCGTGCCAGAGAAAGCCTCAAGCGGTATCGATCGTTGAGCGGCGCTGATTGCGGAGCAGGAATCTCTCTTGATGAATTCTGTCGGCATCGTCAGCCGACGCGGTTCGAGGTCAGGGTTGGCGATGCGTCCCAGAAGCAGCTCCGCCATGTGTCTTCCGAGCTGCTCAGGGAACTCGCGGATTGTGGTCAGGGCTGGATACAAGAGTCCACCCACTGTATCGTTGCATCCGGCAACGCTGATATCCTCCGGGATGCGCAAGCCCTGCTCACGCAATCCTCGATACACGCCACATGCCGTGGGGTCATTGCCGGCAAAGATGGCGGTAACCGATTCGCCGGTGGAGAGCAGGTATTTCGTTCCCAGGTATCCAATCTCGGTATCGTCTTCGGAGTCGATGCTGCTTTGACGAGGTGTAAGCCCCGCCTCTTCCATGCCTCGCCGGTAGCCCTCGTAATATCGTGCAAACCACGGCAGGCGGGTATTACCGACAAAACAGATATGCTTATGTCCGAGACTGATGAGATAGCGGGTCATGTCCTCTCCTCCCCGCGCCTCATCGGAAAAGACCATGTCATTGCGCAGGTTAGGAGCATCGCCAAAGATGTTGTTGCCGAGAACTACATAGCTGATGCCTTTTTGCTCCAACAGCTCGATCAGATTGGGAGATGTATTGCCCGCCAGAATGACTCCGCGCACGAGATCGCGACGCTGGATAACCTTCGGCAGGTGAAGTTCCCGGGAGGAGATGTTCGGTGAGTAGTTGAATGAGAGGAAGAACAGATCCCACCCATGCGCTGAACAATACGCTTCGGCTCCCATAAGGATTCTTGCATGAAAGGGCGGAAGCATCGAACGATTGCTGAGCAGGAAGACCACGGCTCTCGCCTTGTTTCGCTGGGAGGGGTCGATCTTGAGCTTTGCGGCGGCATCCAGTACCCGTTGGCGTATCGCAGGGTCGACATGGTTCTTCCCACTCAAGACCCGTGAGACGGTTGCGATGCTGACGTTCGCAGCAGACGCAATCTCTCGAAGCCCCAGGCTTCCTTTTCTGGTTGTCCGTCTCTCTTCCATAAAAAAGAACTCAGTCTCTAGCTCAATCTACCCATCTTCGTCCGATAGGCATGGCATGGCAAATTTACCAATTAAGAAAGTAAAAAAGCAAGAAGAAAAGCCAAAGCTCTAGGAAATTTGTTGTGAGAATTTTCTTCCAAGCCAGTCCCAAGGGAGCGCCTAAGGGTCGTTTACGATATGGATGAAGCGTTGTAACTCATTTATAAGGCAATCAATACAGCAAATGTGGCAGTATCCAGGACGCTTCGCCATGGGCGTTGCGGTTTTTTTTGATTCATCTGCTCGCCTTGGTGGGGCGAAAGATCTGTAAGCTCCACCCATTTCCTCCGGCCGTGCTCCAGAGAGGGGGCCTTATCCAGACTGCAAATAGCTGAATTTATGATAATTAATAGTAAACTGAAGCGATAACACGCATGTCTATTCTTCCCGGTAAAGAAATATTATTATATATTTGGGTAATTTTTCTATTGACAGTGAGACCTCTGAATGACTACCGTTGGGTCTGATTTGCTCACCTGTACCGGTTTTCAAAGGAGTTTGATAGTGTCGCTACGACTGGTTTCCCTCCGCATCTGTACCGCTCTTTGCCAACGAATCGCTTTTTGCTTTGCTGGCTTTCTTTTGCTGCTGTTTGCTTTTGCGCCGGGGTTGAAGGCCCAGGGTTTTGGAAGCATTCAGGGCACGGTCTCAGATACGACTGGCGCTGTGATTCCCGGCGCCTCGGTTGTTGCGACAGCGGTCAATACGGGCCAGGCGACGACAGTCCCGTCCAATGAGAGCGGTCGATTCGTCTTTCCACAACTTCTGCCGACGCAGTATTCAATCAGTGTCAATTTTCCGGGCTTTGCCGTCTATAAACGGAACGGTGTCACGCTGGAGGCGGACCAGTCGCTCACGCTGAACCTGCAACTCACAATTGGTTCTTCAGCGAGCGTCGTGACCGTCGATGCCAACGCGGCGCAGGTCAACACGACGAATGGAACGATCTCCCAGGTGGTCGATCGCGACAGGGTCGAAGAGCTTCCTCTCAATGGCCGCAATGCCGCGCAACTGACAACCCTGGTGGCTGGCGCCGTGACCGGGCCAAATGACGGCTCCGACCAGGGCGTGACAAAAACGTTCCCCGTAGTTGCTTCCACCTCGATTAATGGCACACGGGTGTATCAGACCAGCTACATGCTCGACGGCGGCAACAACGTCGACGAGTACACGAACGTGAACGGGCCGTTTCCTTTTCCCGATGCGCTGCAAGAGTTCAGCGTGCAAACCAGCAATTACAACGCGGAGTATGGCCAGAATGCCGGCGGCGTGGTTAATATCATCGTCAAGTCCGGGCAGGAAAAGTACCACGGTGACTTGTTCGAGTACGTCCGCAATGGCGACCTCAACGCGGCTTCTCCTTTTGGCTACGTGCAATCGTCGCCGACAACCCCGCCGGTGAAGACGGTCGATCCGCTTAAGAGAAATCAGTTCGGGGGCACGATCTCGGGGCCGCTGGGAATTCCGCATCTCTTCCGCGCGCCGAAGACCTTCTTCATGTTCGGTTACCAGAAGAGTCTGCTGAGTGATGAGACGCCGCAGAACTCATTTGTTGCGACGGATGCTGAGCGCAATGGCGACTTTTCCGCGCTGCTGACAGTGAACCCCAACAACCCAATCGGGTCCGCGGAAAAGCTGAAGAATCCCACAACCGGAGCGAAGTATGCGAACAATCAGGTCAATCCGGCGACCTTCGATCCCGCTGCGGTTGCGCTGGAGGCGCATCTTCCTCATGCTACCGGCAACGGTCAGTACTTTTACCAGGTGCCGCTGAAAGAGAGCTTTGGCGAATATGTGGTCCGAGTCGATCACAACTTCAGCGAGAAGGATCAGATCTTCGCGCACTTCTTCTCCGACTCGTTCTTCTATGGCGGCTATCTGGATCCTGCGAATTTCCTGACGTATACCGACCAATCAAACATCGCGTACCGCAGCTCGCTGATCTCTGAGACGCACATCTTCACGAGCAAGCTATTGAACAACGTGATCGTGAACTACATGCAGGAGGCAGCGCAGCGTAACGCCCCCAGCAATGCTCCTGACCTCGCGGACTTCGGGGTAAACATCTGGCAGCCTGCTCAAAAGGCCATCGAGCGCCTCAAGGTGAAGAGCTACTTCAGCTTTGGTGCCAACCCTTATGCGGCCTTTGAGCGCAACAGCTATAACCTCTCGGACGATCTCCGCTGGGTGCACGGCAACCATAACTTCGCGTTCGGCGGCAGGATCGAACTGAGCAAGATCGACAATGGCGGCCCCTATCAGGCTCCGGGGCTGTTCACCTTTAGCAAGGGCGCAGGCGATGGCGCGGCGAGTTTTCTTCTCGGCTCTATGTCGAGCTTCATCCAGGGCGCAGGCACGTACACCGCCCTCCGCAACACCTTCTCGGGCCTGTATGCGCAGGATTCCTGGAAGGTTACTCCGCGCCTGTCAATCAACTACGGCGTGCGCTATGAGCCTTACCTGCCCTGGACCGAGCGCGACGGGCGCATCGAGGTCTTCAGCCCGCAGGCTTATGCGGCTGGAACCACTTCTTCGGTTTACGTCAACGCACCCAAGGGCCTACTCTTCCCTGGTGACCCGGGAGTGGCGCCACAGGGCTACCGTGCCATCTACACTCACTTTGAACCGCGGCTCGGCTTCGCGCTGGATGTGTTCGGCAACGGAAAAACAGCACTGCGCGGCGGTGGCGGTATCTTCTATGACAGCCGCACGCAGGCTATCAATGCATCGAATGCATCGCAGGTCACTCCGTTCGGAGTATCGGTGCAGTACACCAATCCTGCCGGGCCGTTCTCGAACCCGTATCAGGGCCTCACGAATCCGTTCCCGACGAGCGTAAACCTCGCGCACAACGGAGTCTTTCCGCTGCCCGTGCAGGTTTACACCAATGACCCCAACGGAAGCCTTCCTACGCCGGCAACCTATGAATGGAATCTTGGTGTGGAACAGCAGCTCACAAACAATCTCATCGGCCACATTGCTTATGTTGGATCGTCATCGTCGCATCTGACGACCATGCTTGAAGAGAATCCCGCCGCGGCAAACACCTCCGGAACGGACGGGCCCCGGCCGTATTCCCAGTACTCCACCATCACTGACACCAATAATGGAGCCAACGGAACATATCACTCTCTGCAAGCCTCTTTGCAGCAGAGAATCTCGCATGGATTGACCGTCATGGCGAACTACACATGGTCGAAGGCCATCGACGACCTTCCGTATCAGCCTGGCAACTCGCTGAGCTACGTGTTTCCGATTACGTATCCGAACTTCCGCAGCCTCGACCGCGGTCTTTCGGACTTCGATCGTCGGCACGTCTTCTCTGGATCGTATGTTTGGAAGCTTCCGAAGCTCACCTCGCAAAACGTAGTTCTTCGTGCCATTGCCAACGGCTGGGAGACGACTGGGATCATTCAGGTGCAGTCCGCCGATGCTCTCACGGTTACTTCCAGCGCGGATACCTCCGGAACCGCGATCGGGCAGGACCGCGCTGTCTATAGCGGAGCTACTCCCTATGCGTCTGGCTCTTGCACGTCCTCGAGCGGTCCCTGCCGAAGCTTTCTCAATGCGTCGGCTTTCTCGCTGCCGGCTTTTGGAGGCTTCGGGAATGTAAGAAAAGGAGCATTCACCGGCCCAGGCTATACCGACTGGGATGCAGGTCTCTATCGCGTCTTTCCTTTGTTTGAGCAGGCGAGCCTGCAGTTCCGCGCAGAGTACTTCAACGTTCTCAACCACACCAACCTCAACGATCCGGTTACGGACGTAAACTCGGCGGGTTTCGGAAACGTGATTGCTAACGGCAGCTATACACCTCGGATTGCGCAACTGTCTTTGAAGCTGCGTTTCTAGCTGGCGAGATGTAGAGGAGTTTATGGTCAAGGGCGCGTTCTATTTTCGTTCCACTGCAAGGCTTCTCTTGCTGTCTGTGGCGTTGTGCGGGGTAGCTTCAGGGCAGTCGCCGCAGCAAGCTCCGGAGTCGACAGCGGTCAGTTCTCTACCCGACGATCTTTCCGTCGGCGTCGTAGAGCAGACGATAAAAGATCATCCGAACGCGGTTTCCCTAGGCAAGTGGGGCTATACGCAGGGCTTGACGCTGTATGCGATGGATCAGGTGTACCGGAGGACTCACGATGAGCGCTACCTCCGGTACATTCGCGCATGGGCCGATGCCCATGTGAGCCCACAAGGCGAGATCGACCACCCTATCGACGCGCTCGATGATATGCTGCCCGGTTTGCTGATGCTCTCGTTGTATCGCGAGACGGGTGAGGAGCGTTACAGGATCGCAGCGCAGACCATTCGCAAGCGCTTCGACACCTACCCGCGCACGCAGGATGGCGGTTTTTGGCACGGAGCCGCTGCGGAGCATCAACATCAGTTGTGGCTCGACGGAATGTATATGTCGATGCCCTTTCTGGTGCAGTATGGAGAAGCGTTTGGCGACCAGAAATATGCATATAGTGAGGCGACGAAGCAGCTTCTCCTCTATGCTGGCCACCTGAACGACCCTAAAACAGGGCTTTTCTACCATGCATACGACGAAACCGGAACTGAGTCATGGGCGTTACCGGAGTCGCATCACTCTTCGTTTTTCTGGGCACGCTCCATCGGCTGGTACGGCGTGGCGCTAGTGCAGGTTCTGGAAACGATGCCCAAGAACGACTCTGCCCGGCCGAGACTCCTCGCGCTGGTGCGCCAACTCGTCGGCGCCTTTCAACGCTTTCAGGATCCGAAGACCGGCCTCTGGTACAACGTCGTCGATAAGTCAGAGGAGCCGGGGAATTGGCTGGAGACCTCTGCATCCTCGATGTACATCTACGTTGTCTCGAAGTCTGTGGAGAGAGGCTATGTGTCGCCGAGTTACTCTGATGTGGCATGCAAGGGCTATCGAGGTATCCTGACTCAGCTCTCCGCCACGGGGGATGGTGATGTGAGCGTTGCCAACATCTGCGCAGGCACAGTGGTAGGTGAACTCTCGTACTATCTGAAACGCCCGCGAAATGCGAATGACATTCACGGCCTCGGTCCGTTCCTCCTGATGAATGAGCAGATGCGGCAGGCCCCATGTGTACGGCGGATGCGTGAACACTGAGTCCTCTTGTGTCCATCGTCCAAAAGCGATTGTGAAGGAATGATCTCAATGAAAACCCATAAGCTGTTGTCAATCATTGCGCTGGTCTGCGCCGTTCGTTCGAGCAATGCGCAGGCACCTGGGAATGACCTTGCCCGCAATGCCATCAGGTCCGACATGGTCGCGTTCAATCCCCACTACAAAGAAATGGTGGTGCAGCGCAGGTTGATTCTGACGCCGCTAGCGAAACAGATTTACGAGCAGGAGGCTCAGGGCCGCAAGGTGACATGCTCGTTTCAGATTCTCACGGAGACGCGCTTTTTATTGGGATACACCGCTGACTTTGTCCAAATCGACCGAAGGCTCAACGATCTGAAGGAAAGCCTCGCGAGCCCGGGGAGGGAAGCGTTGGCCGAACAGCAAGACCCCAAGGACGGTAGTTGGGGAGGGTGCTACACCGCGTGGTGGGAGAGGCTCGACGCCTCGTATGACTTTCTGCAAATGGAGAAGGCTAGGGGAATTACTCCGAAGTATCAGTTCAGCCTCCTGGACCGTATCAACTCTCCTGAGAAACTCAAGGCATATTTTGCCGCGATTACAACCTCCGATGTAGCGCATACGGGGCTCGACAACCGGAAAGAGCTGAATGGAGCTTTCGTGGACTTGATCCGCCTGGTAAACGCGGGTGACCCGGTGGGCTATCCCTGGCATCCGCAGTTGAAACAGACGCTGATGGATCTGACCTTGAATGTCTATCGCAACGCCGATACGGGCTGGTGGGGAGAAACCTACATCCACAATGGAAAACGCGAGTACATCGACGACCTGAGCATGACATTTCACATCGTGCACGCATTGGACGGCGAGGTTCCATTAAAAGACAGACTGGCCACAACGCTCTTCGCGGTGAAGGATGTTGACTACCCTGTGGGATGGATGGATCACGGAATTCAGAGCAACCACAACAACATGGATGTCATCGTTCTCATGCGAGATAGCTGGAAATCCATGACAGATGCCCAGCGTCAGAGAGGCGCGGAGGAGATTCGCCAGATGCTGCACTGGTGCCTCACCGAATCCCTGCAGCCCGATGGATCGTTTCGTAGTCTTGGCGCAGATCAGTCCATCGAAGAAGACGAGCACTTCGGCGTCGCCTTTCTTGCGCGCATCGGGTATTTCGACAAAAGCGCGCGTTTCTGGACTAAGGAAGATTTTCCAGAATCCGAAGCCAATCGACAGAAGATCATTGCGTTCATCAAGGCCCACCAGAACAGCGGGGCCACCGGGGGAGCGTACTATTCGAGCGCGATGGAAGAGCTGAAACCGTAAGGTAAGACAACCTCGCCAGCACCAGATAACGATGAGGCAGATGTACATGGCGGCAAGCGACCCCAGCCCGACTTCCGACAATCCGCAGATCGTTTCTGCGGTCGAGCGCCCGCGGCCCCGTTCTCGTCAGATACGGTGGTGGATATGCGGCCTCCTCTTTGCCTCCACTGTAATTAACTATCTCGACCGGCAGACGCTTTCGCTTCTGGCACCGAACCTAAAGACGTTGTTCCGTTGGGACAACAGCGACTACGCCAATCTGGTCATCGGTTTCCGTATTGCTTACACGCTGGGCCAGGTCTTCTGCGGACGTTTGCTCGATCGTGTTGGAACCCGGAAGGGCGCGAGCATCACAGTAGCCTTCTACTCTGTGGTTTCGATGCTCACGCCGTTTGCCAACAGCTTTCTTTCTTTCTTCGGTTTCCGTTTTCTACTGGGTCTGGGAGAGTCAGCAAACTGGCCCGCAGCCACCAAAGCGGTGTCAGAGTGGTTCCCGGCCAAAGAGCGCGCGCTGGCGACGGCATTCTTCGACAGTGGCTCCTCGCTCGGCGGCGCAGTGGCGCCATTCCTGATCTTCTGGATCTATGCGCAGTGGGGCTGGAAACCGGCATTCGTCGTACCGGGCGCGCTCGGCTTTGTGTGGCTTCTTCTGTGGCGCCGGTTCTATCACCGGCCTGAGCACCATCCATCGATCTCAACTGAAGAGCTCGCCATGATCCAGGAAGAGAGACTTGCCAGCGGAACCCATCTTGGGCACCAGCGCATTCCCCTCAGGGAGCTGCTTCGCCTGAAGGAAACATGGGGAACCATCGCAGCGCGCATGATGACCGATCCTGTCTGGTTCTTCATCACCGACTGGTTTCCGATCTATCTCGTTGCCAAGGGCTTTGAACTGCGCAGCAGCCTTCTGGCGGTATGGGTTCCATTTCTTGCGGCAGATGCGGGAAGTTACGCAGGCGGAATGATCTCGGGCTGGCTCATCCGGCGCGGATGGTCGCTGTTGCCGGCCCGCAAGGCAATTGTGGTGGCGGGAGGAATGGGTACACTCCTTTTGATTCCAACTGTCTTTGTCAATAATCTCTTCCTCATCACCGCGCTCTTTAGCATTGCCACGTTTTCTTATGCCGCTTTTTCTGTGATGGCGAACGTTTTGCCGTCTGATTTGTACCAGCCGGAAGCTGTGGCGACCGTCAGCGGGCTGTCCGGAGCGGCTGCCGGTGTCGGCACGATTCTGGGCTTCAAGGCCGTCGGGTACTTTAGCGATGCGCGGCGCGCCACTGGAACTCACGCCTTCGATCCGATTATGGTTGCGTGCGGGTTGATACCGTGCCTTGGGGCGGTACTGGTGTTGTGGCTCATCCGTGCCCGTCGCTCTCCGTCCGGCGCACTCAAATCCGTCTGAGATCCTATCCCCCGCCGAAGGTGAACATTCATTGCTCAGGGACGGTCACAGCCTCAAGTTCGGCCATGAATATCTCCATGTCTCTTCCGTGATGAGCAACTTCAAGCCGGCCTTCGGCGCCGACGCTTACAGCTGTCAGTTCTTGGAAGGAAAAACGGCGGCTAATCTAGCCGATCCCAGCTACGAGGAGGCCTGGCTAGTTTTCTACGCCGCCGGCAACACGGGCAGTTCGCTCTCTGCACTCTCCTTCGCACACCTGCGCCAGGGCGCGAGGTCTGGCCTGTCCATCCGGATCGTGCGGATCCCAATCGCGCAAGTATATCTCGCAGACTGCTCGGGGAACTGGCCTCCACAATCGGTACTGCCAAACGCGCCTCGGTTGACTAAAGTCCTCCGCGGGTTCTTGATGAGTGCATTGGCCTGTTTTCAGCAACTGAGTGGTGAACTTGGTGAAAACCACTGGCTTCTTTGCGTTACCAAATCTATTAGTGGTATTGTCGGCGAAGGGGATCTGATTGGCGACAAGTCCTACAGTGACGGCAGTCATTGCGGACCGGAAAAGAAAATTCACGGCGGGTGCTTGACATGAGATTTCCGGCAGAAATGAGGATGACAGCAAGCGTATCAGCTGCGCCTTCGAACCAATCTGGAAGATGCAGGGCGTCAACTTTATCAGGATCGTTTTCGAGCCGTGTGGTGGTCCATTCAGAGGAAGAACTAGAATTTTCTATCAGATACTGGTCATATGGTCCATAACACGAGGGGCTTGCCGCAATGTCTGCACCGTTGAGCCTTACCCAGGTACGAGTGTTTGTAGCAGTCGCCAGATATAACAGCTTTACTCATGCAGCAGAAGAGTTACGGGTGAGTCAACCCTATGTCTCAGGTCAAATCTCCGCACTGGAGGCAAGCCTGGGCTTACAGCTCTTCAATCGGATCGGCCGCAAAGCTTACTTGAGCGAAGCAGGAAAGATATATTTTCCGTACGCTAAAGGTGTTCTCGATAACCTAAAAAATGCAGAGCGCTCGCTCGAAGAATTTCGTGGGCTGGTTATTGGTCATGTGACTATCGCGGCGAGTTCCACTCCTGGTGCCTACATTCTCCCGGGACTTTTGCGGCAGTTTGTCAAAGACTACCCGGGTGTCGAACTCACTATTCAGATCAAGGACAAACTGCATGTTGAGCAGCTTCTTCTGAAGCAGCAGGCAGAACTCGGTGTAGTTGCCTCCGCGCGAGTCTCCCAAAAGCTGGTCGACGAAGTCCTCGCTGTTGACAAGCTTCTTCTCGTTGTCAGCAATAGTCATCGCTGGGCTAGAGCTTGTTCGGTCTCTATTCATGAGATTGAACAGGAGCGTCTTATCGTTCGGGAGCGTAGCTCCGGGACACGTATTCTGATAGAGGAAGAGCTAAAGAACGTTAATGCTCATCCCTTCGCGAGGCTTGAGTTCAGCAGCAATGATGCAATCAAAGAGGCGGTGGCGGAGGGACTCGGAGTAGCATTCTTATCGGAACGCACCGTTCGCACGGACATCGCATTGGGCCGCATTGTGTCCGTTCCTCTTGCAACGCCCTGCATAACCAGGACAATCTCTCTATGTACACTCCAAGGCCAGAAGCTTAGCCCGGCTGCTGCTGTTTTGCGCAATGTTATTGTTGCGGATTTCATCAGTCACGAGCGTGGCCAGGTGTCTAGTTCCGGCATTTGATAGAGCGTTCTATTCTCTTACGTCTGAAGGAATGGCTCGCCATTCCTCGACCTACTTGTAGACCTTCTAGTTAAGATCGCTGAATGTCGATACGCTCACCGTGGCCGCAGAATTTTAAATAGGTTATTTCATATCTACCTTCTAGTTCTATCTCCAATCAAATTTGCGAAATACGGCCTGCGTTGTTGTCATGAATATTCGGAAAATTAAGTTGAGCAAATTGGTGATGGATACCATAACCACTGCGTAGATCATCTTGTTGTCGACTCGTTGCAACCGGTGAAATTACTGCTACTCTTCGTCTAAGCAAAATAAATTTGTGGCAAGCGAAACAATCTTTCCTTGCCAGATCAGTTCTGCATAGGTTTCAGACTTCACGATGCTCTAAGTGGAGTAATCTACCTACCCGCTCTATGTGAATAGAGTGTGACTGTAATTCTGCGCCCTCTTAACGACTAACGACCTCGAGCCCATTGAACCTAGAACGGAGTACTGGATGCGATACACAAGACTTGTTGGAGCCTTCATCGTAGCCGCTTTTCTGAACTTACCTCTCTTAGCGCAAAATGCCAGCGTCAGTGGTCAGGTGGTCGACCCTCAGCATGCAGTCTTAAGCGCCGCAACGGTGACCCTGACGAATACAGACACTCAGGTGAAGGTGCAAGCCGTGACCAATGAGAAAGGGGATTTCAGTCTGCCACCCGTCGCGCCAGGGCACTATACGGTTACGGCTGCAGCTCAAGGGTTTAGCTCTACCGTCCTGACTGATGTCACGCTAGAAATCGGCGAGTCCAGGGTTCTGACGCTGGAACTCAAGATGGGTTCTGTACAACAAACAGTAGAGGTCACGAGTACCCCCCCGGAGCTGAACACGAGCACTGCCGATCGCGGTCTTCTGATTGAGCCTACTTTCGTCGAAAGTATTCCTCTCAATATACGTAACCCTCTGCAACTCATCGACTTCTCTGCCGGTGTGACGAAGGGCGACGACGGACTTTCCGGTACAGATTCCACGAGCGAGAGTCGCACCAACACGTTTCGCATCAATGGCGCCAAGGCCGCGTCTACAGATGTACTGATCGATGGCGCTGCCAATACGACTGCGTACTATAACCAGGATGCAGGCATTCCCGGAGTCGAGTCAGTTCAGGAATTCCGCGTATATACGGATGCGTATTCTCCAGAGTTCGGACGTACGAGTGGTGGCCTCGTAAGCTACGCGCTCCATACAGGTACCAATCGTCTGCATGGGTCAGTCTTCGAGTTCTACCGCAACGAAGATCTCGATGCCAATGGCTACAATGCAAACAATACAAATCCGATTACTCCGAGGGGCCACTTCGGCAGAAATCAATATGGAGCAACGCTTGGTGGCCCTGTCGTGATCCCCAAGTTATATAACGGTCATGACAAGACGTTCTTCTTTGTCTCGTACGAAGGCCTTCGGGATACGAGCGCCGGTTCTTTCACAGGCACTGTGCCTACGGCTCTTGAAAGAACCGGTGACTTCTCGCAGACGAGGGATGCCAAGGGAAATCTAATTGTTATCTACAACCCAGCCACCACAAAGACGGGAACAAATTACAGCCGGACTGCAATTCCTGGCAACAACATAAATGGCCTTGGTCCCCTGAACCCGGTTGGAGTCGCATTAGTCAACCTCTATCCGCTCCCCAATCGGACTGGCACAGGCGGTAGCGATTTGAATAATTTTTTCTCCAACGCTCCTGGAACCGATAACAATAACAGCTTCGATATCAGGATCGATCATCAGTTCAGTGCCCATCAGAGTATCTTTGGACACATTACTAATTTTACAAACCATATTAACTACAATGACTACTACGGCAACGGCCTTTCCCCCGAAGATGCAAACGACCGTATTCCGGGCAAAAACATCATTGTGGATCATACCTGGACCATTAAACAAAACCTGATCTTCGAGCACCACTTTTCCTGGGCGCATAGTGAGTCCAACAGAGCGGAAACAGTCTTAAAGAGCCCAGCATCTCTTGGATTCAATGCCGGCAATGTCGCACCTGGAATCACCGCCAATCTGACTCCCTCTGTCAGTATTAGCGGCCCTAGCGCCGTCGGTAGCTATAGTTCGTTAGGAAACTTCTACCCGTTCGAAGCAAATTATTCGTCCGTATATCAATATGCGGCTGCGATGACATGGGTTAAGGGGAAGCATACGGTCAAATACGGCATTGATCTCAGGCGATACCCGACCCAGCTCTGGGACCCTGAACAAATGTCAATTACCAGTGGAGGTTCTGCTACTGGCGCCAACTTCACAAACGGATTCAGCAGTGGAACCACCTCGATAACCGACTCCGGCAATGGTGTCGCGGACTTACTCCTTGGTCTTGGAACTGTAAGTTCTGGCTATGAGCCGGAGACCCAGTCTGTGCACTATTATGGCGCGGTTTTTGCTCAGGACGCGTTCAAGATCAATCCACATCTGACGGTCACTTACGGATTGAGATATAACTACGAAACTGGTGATGTGGAGAAGAACAACCTGCTTAACTACCTGAACACAACAGCAGTCTCGCCGCTCCAGGCGCAAGTCCCATCGCTCACTCTCACGGGTGGTGTCGGTATTCCCGGGCTGTACGGCACCAGTAGAGAGCTACAGAATCCGGGTAAGGTGGATTTCGATCCACGCCTCGGCGTTTCTTATATGTTCAATGAAAAAACAATTATTCATTCTGGATTCGGCATCTTCCGTCATCCAGCTGCTGCCTGGCAGCAGTTCCCGAACGCGGACGGCGGGATACGCACAACCACTTCGGTCGACGCAGAGCCAAATGGGGTGACACCACTTCCTGGCTATCAACTCAGCAATCCGTTCCCTACCGGTCTTACTCCCCCTGCCGGCAATGCCGCTGGACTCGCTATCGACGTTGGGGATTCCGTCGAAGGTCCTCTCCGGAAACAGAATATTCCCTATCAAATCAACTGGTCTCTCGATATCCAGCGTGCACTGCCAGCCGATTTCGTAGTCACTGCCGCATACGTTGGCAACGAAGGTGTGCATCTGATGGTGAATGAACAGTTGAATCAACTTCCCGACGCCGATCTGGCACTCGGTTCAAAGTTACTTACCCTTGTCCCCAACCCCTTATACGGTCTTATCGATCCAGCCTCTAGCGTAAACACCCCAACAGTAAAAAATTCACAGTTGCTTCGTCCGTATCCGCAATACCAGAACTTTGAAGGGAACAATATCGGGGCCGGGCATTCTACCTATAATGCCGCGCAGTTGACAGTGGAACACCGCCTCAAGCACGGGCTTGCGGTTGTTTTTGCCTATACCTACAGTAAGGCCATAGATAATGTGGGCGAAATGACCAGCGTGGCCGGGACCATGGGTGCTGTTACGGATACTTACTGCCCGAGATGCGACCGATCCGTTTCCGACCAGAACGAGACCCATGTGCTTCGCTGGAGTACACGTTATGAATTGCCTTTCGGCAACGGAAGGCAATTTCTAAATCAAGGCTTCATCAAACATATCGTTGGCGGCTGGGCCTTGAGCGCAATCTATCAGATTGACACGGGGCGTCCTCTGGCACTGAGTTATACCAACGTCTCCAATTTGGACAGTTCCAGCACCCTCTCCCGTCCTAATGTAATGCCGGGCGTCTCCGATAAAGTGCCAGGCGGTCCCCAGATCAAGCTAAATGGTTCGGGCATCTACTTCAATAAAGCTGCCTTCACGGCAACTCCCACTTATTCCTTTGGTACTGCGAATCGGTACTTGCCGGACGTAAACAGTCCTACGGCCTGGGACCTCGACTCGATGCTTGAAAAAAACACCAAGCTATCCGAGCGTTACACGCTTACCATCAGGGCCGAGATGTTCAACGCCCTCAATAACGTCACCTTCAGTGGCCCTACGACGAGTTTCACATCCGCAAGTTTCGGAGAAGAAGCCACTCTGACCCAGAGCAACACACCGCGCAACGTTCAGCTCAGTCTGCGACTAGCGTTCTAGCTCAAGGCGAAAGAGAAAATTATGATCAAGAAACTGTGTTTATTCTTTGCACTGATCTCAAGCGTCGCATTCGCAGCCGACACTATCGTAATTAACGCGAATGTTATTACAGTGGATAAGTCACTCCCAGTCGCCCAAGCCTTTGCCTTCGATAATGGGCGGTTCACAGCCGTCGGGACCAACGCGGAGATCCTCAAGCTCAGGGGCCCGTCGACAAAGGTCATTGATCTCAAGGGAATGACTGTGACGCCTGGGTTCAATGATGTGCACCTTCACCCGCAGACAATCTTTGATGAGGGGTCGCCGTATTACAGACCATGGCTGGGCTCCGACCGGGTTAGAACGATCGACGAGCTTGTCGCTACCCTGCAAAAAAAGGCCGCGATTACTCCGTCTGGCAAGGTGATTAACGGATATGGGTATGACGACGTCCAACTGGGCCGTCATCCCAATCGTTATGATCTCGATAAAGTATCCACGACGCAGCCCATGAGCATTACTCACGGCTCCGGTCACATCACCGTGGTGAACAGCTACATCTTAAAGGCCGCAGGTATCACCAAAGAGACAAAAGACCCTCCCGGAGGCTCGCTGGACCGCGACGCTGACGGAACGCCTAATGGTGTGATTCGTGAAAGCGCCCGCGGTTTGCTTTCGAGGAGTGCCGCCCGTGATAACACGGACTCGATCCCACATGACCAACAAGTGCAAGGGTATCTGAACTGCTTCCGACAGTACTCTGCCAGGGGCGTTACCAGCGTGGGCATTGCGGGAGGAAGTCCGTCGTCGTTCCGCGTGATGCAGGAATTGCGCGATCTTGGAAATCCGGTGCGCGTTGGGTTCATGTTCAGTGCGGGATCCTTCGACCAACTCCAGGAGGCCGGAATCAAGCGAGGCTTCGGCGATGATCGCCTCCGCATCACGGCGCTCAAGAATTATCAGGGAAACTCGCTGAGTGGGCGGACCGCATGGCTCAGTGAAGCGTACTCCGACCGACCCGGCTACTTTGGCATCCCACCCGCCCGTTCTCAGGAACAACTGGATCAAGACTTTGCGAAGTGGTGGAACGCCGGATGGCAGGTTGCGACTCATTCCAATGGAGACCGCGAGATTGACATGGTTCTCACTGCTATCGAACATGCCGAGGCCAAGAACCCTCGCCCCGATGCCCGGTGGCGTATTGAACATGCAAGCGTGATGAATCAGGCACTCCTGGATCGTGCGAAGAAGGACGGCGTAATTCTCGTATTTCACTCGTATATGTGGGAATACGGAGACATACTTGCCTCCTATGGCCCAGAGCGTCTCGCGATGATGCATGCATATCGCACGGCCATTGACATGGGTATCCCTGTAGCCGGTCATTCTGACTCTCCGATCTCGGCATCCTATCCCCTGCTTAGAATTCAGGATATGGTTACCCGCAAGAGTCACCAGGGTACTGTCTACGGAGGAGAGCAGAAGGTTAGCGTGGATGAAGCTATTAAAGTCTGGACATTGGATGGAGCCTACGCCACTTTCGAAGAAAACATCAAAGGGTCAATCACTCCCGGCAAGTTGGCGGATTTTGTAGTTCTCGAAAGAGATCCGCGCAAGGTTCCACCGGATACGATCAAGGATATCGTCCTCGAGGCAACTTACCTTGGCGGCCAAAAAGTATACGCAGCGCCGGCCAAAGCCACTGCAATGGTTCCGCAGCCTCCGCTTAACTACGGCGATGGGAATTACGGAGATGGAGACGAAGAGGAGAATGAACATGTGCCCAATTAGTCCGAGTAAGTTGCTCTTTACCCCCGGCCCCCTTACGACGAGCGCCAGTGTTAAGCAGGCAATGCTTCGTGACCTGGGGTCACTGGATAGCGATTTTTTGGCGAGTGTTCGCAATATCCGGAAGCGCCTGCTCGGTCTGGGCCCTTATCCCCACGAAGACTATGAGTGCATCCTCATGCAGGGCAGCGGAACGTTTGTGGTCGAATCGGTTATCTCATCTGTAATTCCACGCGACGGCAAATTGCTTGTACTGGTCAACGGTGCCTATGGGCGGCGCATCGCGCAGATGGCACGCATTCACGGCATCGCACTGGACCTCTTTGAGGTAGCGGAGAACAGGAAATTTACGCCGGAGCTTGTCGCCGAACGCTTGGCGTCCGTTGCCGGCATTACTCATGTCGCGGTCGTGCACTGTGAGACGACGAGTGGCATGTTGAACCATGTAGAGGAAATCGGGCATGTGGTGTACGCTGCCGGTGCAACCTATATCGTGGACGCGATGAGCAGCTTTGGAGCTGTTCCTATCGACATGCTCGGTTCTCATATCGATTTTCTGATCTCTTCCGCAAATAAATGCATCGAGGGAGTTCCTGGATTCGGCTTTGTCCTCGCCAACCGCCACGCTCTTGAATCCTCGAAGGGGCACGCGCGTACGTTGAGTCTCGACCTCTACGACCAATGGGCCAGCATGGAAGCCAATGGACATTTCCGTTTTACGCCCCCAATCCATACCCTTTTGGCTTTTGAACAGGCGCTCAATGAGTTCGATGAGGAAGGTGGGGTTCGCGCGCGCGGAGAGCGCTATAGGCAAAATCACATTGCGCTGTGCCGCGGCATGAAGGCGATCGGCTTTGAGATCTATCTCGCAGAGGAAGACCAAAGTTTTATCATAACGTCGTTCCGGTATCCCTCAAATCCGGCCTTCCAGTTCGCCGAACTCTATTCCAGGCTTTGGGCGCTCGGCTTCGCAATTTATCCCGGCAAGTTGTCCTATGAATCGTGCTTCCGAATCGGAACGATCGGAAGAATTACTTCTTCCGATGTGGAAGCGCTGCTTTCCGCAATCCGTCGCGTACTCCCTGAGATGGGCGTTCACTGGATCTCAGAAACATCTTTGGAACGGGAATCGCATATGGCGTAATCACTAACAGAAGTGCCGCAATTCCACAGACTTTCGCTTTACCTCGATTTCTGAACTTAGGAGCGACTCCTGCTCGCTCCGCCGCAACAGCGTCTGAAATGGAAGAAGTGGCGGATAAATTGGCGACCGGGATACACAAATAATTCGTGTATGCAGCCATAGCAATAAAACGGTCGATAAACACCGTTTCTCAATGCGGTATAGTCCTGAGGAGAGAAGATTGATTCAAATTAATGGAAAAAGTTATCGCCTGGATACACCTCCTATCGTTGGTATCTGCCTGGATGGGACGGATCCAAGCTATCTGAAGGCCGCCGAAGAGTTTATGCCAAACCTCGCTAGGATGGCGGCAAAAGGCGCGCGTGGTACCGTAAACTCCGTAATCCCCTCATACACGAATCCGAACAATGTAGCCATCGCAACAGGTGTGACTTCGGATATCAATGGGATATGTGGAAATTTCTACTACGACCAGGTGACAGGTAAAGAGGTAATGATGAACGATCCTCATTACCTCCGCTGCACCACGCTGTTTTCAGCTTTTGCCGAAGCTGGACGAGCGGTTGCTGTCGTTACAGCCAAGGAAAAGCTAAGACAATTACTCGGCCATAAGTTGAAAGGGATCTGCTTTTCGGTTGAGCGTGCTGCAGATGCCACCATTGAAGAGTATGGCATTGAGAATGTCGCACACCTGGTCGGTGCGCCTATTCCTGGGATCTATGATCCCGAAGCAAGTATCTACTGTGTTAAGGCGGGTGCCGTACTGCTGGAGAAGAACCTTGCGGACCTACTTTACCTGAGTACAACGGATTTCGTGCAGCACAAGTATGCACCTGGCACTGAAGTGGCCAATCAGTTTTACGCCTGCCTGGATAAGGTATTAGGCAGGTTGGATGCGACGGGTGCGATCGTTGCGCTGACGGCCGACCATGGGATGAATCAAAAAACACTCGATGACGGCTCGCCGCGGGTCCAATTTCTGGAGACCCTCCTAGTCGAAGCAGGTTTTCCCGGTGCCTCGGTTCTGCTTCCCATTACAGATCCATACGTCGTACATCATGGGGCCTTGGGATCCTATGCGACTGTATACCTTCAGAATGGTGCTAAGCTGCGCGCTGCTAACATGCTTAGGTCTGTGCCGGGGGTTGAACTTGTGCTGACCAAAGAAGAAGCGGTTGCTCGCTTTCATCTTCCGCCTAATTGCATCGGCGACCTCGTTGTGCTTGGAGATCGGTACACGACGTTCGGACGCACGCCGGAATGGCATGATTTATCCGAAGTCAAGACGGGGCTGCGCTCGCATGGAGGACTGCACGAGCGAAACGTACCGTTTGTGATCAATCATCGACTCAACCCCGAGTATGCCAAGCGATTGGCCTCAGGGGAGGCAAATAATTATGAATTGTTTGATTTCGCTCTAAATGGAATAGGGAGTTAGGCAGCCATGAGGGAATTTGGCAGTATTATTGGTGGCCGACAGGTAATGGGCCCCGACTGGATAGAGGTCCACAATCCATATTCCGGCAAACTTGTAGGTCGTGTATCAGCTGTGGACAGAGAGCACGCCATAGACGCAATCCAACGCGTGCAGGCAGCCAAAGTCTCTCTTACCCGTTATGATCGATATTCGATTTTGAATCGCATGTCGGAGAAGCTCGTAGAGCGTGCCTCGGAAGTGAGTGCGATGATCACGGATGAGTCGGGGCTTTGTCTTAAGGACACGCAATACGAGGTTCTGCGCGCTTCAGACGTACTCCGATTTTCGGCGATACGATCTCTCGATGACGACTCAGAAGTATTTCCGTGCGATGTCTCACGCGACGCACGCCAGCGGCGCATCTATACGATGCGTCAACCGTTGAGTGTGGTATGCGCGATAACTCCATTCAATCATCCGCTTAACCAAGTGGTTCACAAGGTTGCTCCGGCCATTGCGGTGGGCGCGAAGATGATCCTCAAGCCATCGCAGCTTACTCCATTTTCGGCGCACTATCTTGTCCAACTGGCAATCGACTGTGGTCTTCCCCCTGACATGGTAAACGTGGTCAGCTGCGCTTCCACTAGTGTTGCGGAAGACATTGTGACTCATCCTGCAGTGCAGATGATCACCTTCACTGGAAGTACCGCCGCCGGGAAGCGGATCGCGGCTGTTGCCGGTTACAAGCGGCTTGTTCTCGAACTGGGTGGTAGCTCCGCGATGCTTGTACTCTCTGATGCGGACCCTGAAAAGGCAGCAGCGATCGCTCAAGTAGGAACTTTTAAGAACAGCGGGCAACGCTGCACGGCAATACGCCGTTTGCTTGTGCATGAATCCATCGCGGACAAATTTGCGCGCTCGCTGGCAGAGCGAACAGAGAAGATGACGTTTGGCGATCCCTATAACGCTGCAAATGATATGGGCACCGTGATCTCCGAGAAAGCTGCAATTGAGATCGAACGGCGCGTCGACCTCTCTCTTGCGAGTGGCTCGAGACTTTTGGCCGGGCATCGTAGACAGGGAGCCTGCTATGCGCCTACAGTTCTCGACTTTGTCACGAACAATTCTCCAGTAGTTGCCTGCGAAACCTTTGGTCCAGTTGCTCCCATTATTCGCTTTCGCACTCTGGATGAGGCGATTCGGATCGCAAATGATACTGAGTTTGGGCTTTCGGGCGCAGTCGTAAGCGATCACTGGCCCTCCATTCAACGTGTGATTACCGAGCTAGAGACTGGGACTGTCAACGTGAACGAAGCTCCAAGTTACCGCCTGGAGTGGTCTCCATTCGGAGGCATTAAGTCTTCCGGGCTGGGTTATAAGGAAGGGGTGATCGAGGCCATGAAAAGTATGACCTACGTTAAGACGTACTCGTTACCGTGGGACACCCCCTAGAATGCGGCTAAGCGCGAAAACAGATTTAACAAGATGGCGCACCCGCATCTTTTCTCTAACATGGATCGCCTACGCCAGCTTCTATCTATGCCGGAAAAACTTCAGCGTCGCCATGCCTCTCCTTAATACGCATGCGAGAGTCGGTAAGCTGGATTTTGCGAATATCATATTCGCTTACAGCCTGATATATACCGTTGGACAGGCTTTTTTCGGATGGCTTTCAGATAAGTATGGCGCTCGTCTCGTTGTAACTTCAGGCATGTGCGTTGCGGCTATCGCAAATATTGCGATGGCCTTCTATTCGTCTACCGGGGCTTTGTTTGCCCTGATGATTCTTAATGGTCTCGGCCAATCTGCAGGTTGGCCTGGGCTAGTGCAGATGATGGCGAACTGGTTCACGCGGGAGAAGCGGGGCGTTGTGATGTCGTGGTGGACGACAAACTATGTGCTGGGCGGCTTTCTCGCAACGGTCTTCGCGGCATATGTTGCGACGAACACGATTCATTTAGCCGGCACAGGATTGCAGCACGTGTTCTGGGCTCCAGCAATAATCTTACTCGGCGCCGCACTCCTTTTCCTTGTAGGGGCGCGCAACACTCCCGCAGATGCTGGTATAGAGCTGGAAAAGAGTGTGGTGCCGAGCGATGAACTCGATGGCGACGTTCCCGTTCCCACTTCTCATCCGGAGGAGCCTTTCTTCCGCGTAGTTACGAGTCCTGTCGTGTTAGTGATTGCATGTGGGTGCCTCTTCTCAAAGATCACCCGTTATGCCTTTCTATTTTGGCTACCTCTTTTCATGACGCAAGAACTCGGCTATAAGATATCCCAGGCGGGCTACAGTTCAGGAGTGTTTGAGCTAGCCGGATTTGCTGGTGCTCTGATTGCCGGTTACCTTTCTGACAAGGTCTTCGGATCCAGACGGTTTCCCGTGAGCGCCTGTATGTTTTGGCTGCTGGCTATAATGTGTCTGCTACAGCCCATATTGGCTAGACATGGATATTGGCTCAATCTCTTCGGTATTGCCATGATTGGGATCGCCAATTATGGACCCGATACTCTGCTTCAAGGTGCTGCTTCACAGGATGTTGGTAGCAGACTTGGCACTGGTAAAGTATCCGGTTGGATTAGCGGCGTAGGGTCAATTGGTCAACTTGCTTCTCCGTATCTAGTTGCCGTGGTAGCAGAGCATTATGGTTGGAACGTGTTGTTTCACGTGTTCACGGCGGTGGCCTTCACGGGTGGACTTATACAAGCGTCACTGTGGAGATACAGTGCTAGGAGTATGTAGAGGGCTTACCAGTGACGTCAAAATACCAAGAGTGCTGCGCCGTTTATTCCGGAAGAGAACCGAACATTACCCGTCCTCCGCGACCATTTAGCATTGCCCGGCCACGATCTTTATCGAAAAACCATCCAACTAACAATTTCGTTATTTGTCAGACCAGACCGACAACACAACGACCGGTTCCCTATCGCATTTCGGAAGCTGTTCTTTACGGAGCAGAAGCAAGAATTTAATCTACCGGAATGGAAGAAATATGCGCTTCCAGAGCGGCAGAAGCTCAAAAAGGTTGTTTATGTCGCCGATTTTGGGGACTCTTTTCCGGTGCCGCCATCTCCGTTTTCAACGAGTCAGAATCGCCCAGTCATTCACCGAGGCATCGATCGGTACCCATATGTCTGCTTATCGGAAGTGATCTTCGTTGTGCCTGCAAATGTATGGTCCGCCGTCTGACTGCAAGGGGAAAGTTGGTGGATGAAGAAAGTCTGCGTCAATGTATCCGGCCTGTGTGTGGAGAGGATCTCCTGGCCATGATGAGATACGCGCGTGCCTGTCCTGATAAGTCGCCCGGGAAGACCATTTTCAGGCGCAGGGTTCAGGTACGCCGTTATGACTGTTCTTCCATCCTGACTATTCCCGTGCAGGCCTCGGTGGGAAAACTCTTGTCATCGTCATTTTGCGTAAATAACGGTTGCCGCGGTTGCTGATGCCGAACAGCTTCGCCTTACCGCCAGTGGAGTGCTGCCTCGGCACAAGCCCCATCCATGCCGCGAACTCCCGACCCTTTCTGAAGGCAGCGCCGTTGCCGATGGTAGCGACAATGGCAGTTGCGATCAGCGGTCCTATGCCCGGGATCCGCTGCAGCCTCTGGCAGGCGGCGTCTGAGGATGCGATCTGCTCGACCTCCATGTTCATCTCGACGATCTGCTGTTCCAGCCTCCTTCCACTCACCCCACAGAGAGCGAGCAGGTTGCGCATACGCGGCGTCAGGTCCTCTTCGGCGTTCTCCAGCACCTCCGGAATCTCCTTGTGCAGCTTGGCTGGACTCTTGGCGAAGACCATACCACGCTCAAGCAGGAAGGCACGCAGCTGGTTGATGACCGCAGTGCGGCGCGAGATCAACCGATCCCGCACACGATGGATCGCCTGCAGATCGAGCTGATCATCCGTCTTGATCGGGACGAATCGCATGTTCTGTCGATCGACGGCCTCGGCCATCGCTTCGGCGTCGAGGAAATCGTTCTTGTTCGATTTCACAAACGGCTTCACGAACTGCGCCGGGATCAGCCGCACATCGTGGCCTTGCTCGCGTAGCGCACGGCCCAGGAAGTGCGCCCCCGAGCAGGCCTCCAACCCAACTAGAGAGGTCTGCAAATTCGCCGTAAACGCGAGGAGTTGCTTCTGGGTGAACTTCTTTCGCAACACCACCTTGCCGCCATCGCCAGGTGCCACCAGGTGAAAGGTCGTCTTGCCGAGATCAATGCCAACGGAACAAATCTGCATGTCGATGATCCTCCCTGGAATAAACCCGCCACAAGACCACCCACTCCGAGTGGTTGATCAAGAGGCGGACCATCTCATTAGTCAGGTTACGGGCAAGTTCCCCCTGACGGGCGTAGTTGCCGAATCCCGTTTTAGGGAAACTGTGACGAGTTTGGATTAGTCAATAGAAACGCGTTTCGCGGGATCCGGTTCCATCGTTGAATTCAACGGTTTCCAGCAAGCGAATCGGCGATTTGTCGACGAGTGAGATGGAATGCGGCGAATCAGTACGAGAGTTTGACATCTATGGACTCTTGCTTCGTTTTAGCACCCAGTAAAACGCCGTGATCACCAGGAGGAACGGCATGAAACTCGGGACCGTGTATTGCAGGCCCTCCACGTAGAAGGTGCTGATCGTGATGGCGGCGAGAGCAATCAGGGCAGCGATTTGGGAGTAAGGCGAGAACGCTAGACGGATCGGTAGCAGAGCGACGCGCGCTTGACCCAGCGAGCGCCGAAAGGCAAGGTGTGCGAGCAGAATAACGATCCATACGAAGAACATGCCGGCGACCGCGACACCGTAGAGCAGCAGGAAGGCCCGTCCGGGAGCAAAGATGGCGAGCAGGATGGCGGCTACCATTCCGCCGGTAGACGCGAGCAAGGCGAAGTATGGAACACCATTCTTGCCCAGGCGACCAAGCATCGCAGACACGTAGCCATCGCGTGAAAGGGAGAATAGGGTGCGGGTCGTGAGGTAGAGATTCGTGTTCGCGCTCGAGAGGGCTGCGGTGATGACCACCAGATTCATGACGCTTCCAGCGAAAGGAATGCCGACTGCTGCGAAGGCCAGGACAAACGGACTACCAGTGATACCACTGCCCATCCCGTCCCACGGCGTCATCGAGAGCATGACGATTATCGAGAGCACGTAGAAAAGAATGAGCCGAAGGGATACGGTACGCATGGCGCGGGGGATGGTTTTTTCGGGTTGCGCAGCCTCGCCGGCGGTGACACCAATGATCTCCACACCCATGTAGCTCGTAAGCGTGAGCGTCATAGCCAGCCAGACGCCCCTCAGTCCATGCGGGAAAAAGCCTCCATGGGCAGTGAGATTTGAAAAGCCTACGGCACGGACGGAGCCAAAGCCGAAAATGAGCCCAAGCCCGACGAGGATGAAGGCCACGATGGCCACGACCTTGATGATGGCAAACCAGTATTCGAATTCGGCGAAGTTGCCGACCTGCATGGCATTGATGACGATGAGGCCGACCGAGACCCCCGCAACCCAGATCCACTGCGGAACCGAAGGGAACCACATGCAACAGTAGATAGCAACCGCAGTCACCTCGGCGCCGATAGCAATGATCTGGACAAAGGCGTAGGTTGCCCGAACGGCGAAGCCCGACCACTCGTTGAGGTAGGTCTGCGCGTAGACGCCGAAGGAACCGGCAACGGGATGAACGACGGCCATCTCAGCGATGGAATACGCAACGATAACCGCGATGACAGCACTGAAAAGATAAGAGAGGATGACGCCGGGTCCGGCCAGCCGAATCGTGAGTGAGCTGCCAAGGAAGAGTCCCACTCCAATCGCGCCGCCGATCGTCATCATGGTGAGCTGGCGTTGCGTGAGGCTGCGCTTGAGTTCCGGGAATCCCTCGGTCGTGTTCGCCAAGGTAGATGCAGAAGCCACCGAAACCCCGCCGGAAGCTCCCCGCTTACTGACTCCGAACCATGTCACGGAGCACCTTTCCGAACTCGTGAATCTCCTCGATGGTGTTGTAGTGGAGAATCGATGCCCGGATGACGCCGGTGTCGAGGCTGCGGCCGAGGCGCTTCATCAGCCGCGGCGCGTACATGTGTCCATCGCGAATGCCGATCCCGCGGTTCGACATGGTTTCGGTAACGGACGCGGGCAATATGTTGGGAAGGTTAAAGCAAAAGGTAGGAACGCGTTCGGCGAGGCGGGTGGGGTCGTCGACGCCGTAGATGATAGCCCCTGCAGCCTGCAGCACTTCGAGCATCTTGCGAGAGAGCGTCGCTTCGTACTCGCGTATGGAAGTCATGGCGCGAACGATGGAGTCGCGCCGTGATCCAGGTTCAGCGCCTCCTTCCTCTAGGGCGAGGCTATTACCGAGAGTTTCGAGATAGGTGACAGCAGCTGCCATGCCGGCGACATTCTCGTAGATGAAGGTGCCAGCCTCGATCTTGCCAGGCGGAGCGTCAGGGATAAAGTCCTCACGGAAGGTCGGGAGCTCGTACAGGAGTTCGAGGCGTCCCCACATGAAGCCCATATGAGGAGCGAAGACCTTGTAACCGGAGCAGACGAGGTAGTCGCAATCGAAAGCCTGAACATCGATGAGAGCGTGGGGAGAGTAGTGAACGCAGTCGAGAGCAACCTCTGCACCAGCAGCGTGCGCCAGCTTTGCGACAGTAGCAACATCGACAATGGAACCGAGGGCGTGGGAGGCAACGGTGCAGGCGACAAGACGGGTCTTTGCGGTGAGAAGCGGCGCGAGATCTTCCACATGAAGATTGTTGTCTTCGCGCATCCTCCACCACAAGATCTTGGCGCCTTCACGCTCAAGTTGCAGCCAAGTGGCGATATTGGCTTCGTGGTCGAGTTCGGTGACGACAATCTCGTTGCGAACCCCGAGCGTGCGACCGATCGCGAGACTGAGCAGGCGGAGGAACGAGGTGGCGTTCATGCCGAAAGCAACCTCGTTGGGATCCTGCGCGTTGATGAGGTCGGCCACACTCTCTCTCGCGCGCGCAATCGTTGCGTCGACTTCCATGCTCTTGGCGTAGCGACCGCCGCGCTGCACGTTGCAATGCAACAGGTGGCCGTTGATCGCGTCGAAAACAACCTCGGGAACCTGCGCGCCGGCGGCGTTATCAAAGAAGATGAAGCCCGGCTCCTGATTGAGCGCAGGAAAGAGCGAACGAATTCGATCAGACGGGAAGGAGGCGGCTCGGGGTGCGACTAGCTGCTGATTGATCACTTGGCTCCTGGCGCTTGGTAATCCGGCGACTCAGGGCAGGTGCTATCCGGCACCCTGACCCTGATCTCACGATGGACACGTGCGACGACCAGTATACAAAGGTTGACCTCAGGGCGTCGCTGGATCCAGGAGCTTGTGTGCGGTCTCGGCGCGAAATACCGGAAGCGATGGATCCGTGAGCAAACCGATTTGTTTGAGCACAGACGCCTGGTCCCAGTAGATGCGCTCGTGCGCCAGCTTGCCATCGCGAAAGCCGACGACTACAACCAAAGGAATATCGACATGGTGGCGAGTCGGCGGAACTCCCGGCAGCATCAACGTTAGGCGGTTGACTCGGACTCACGAAAATACTCGTCACGTCACGCATTGCCCTGATAACGCCAACTGAGGCCAAACTTCCGGTTTGCCCGTGACTCGGGAATGACTGTAACTACCTACAAGCGGACTTCAGGGGACTAATCGTTCGATTAGAGACTGCGAAAGAGTGTCATAAAGTTTTCGATTTGGCGGGTCGACGAGGCCTTGCCGGATTTGAGGTTGCTCTCAATGCATAATCCAGAGAAAAAGGGCAGCACCATCTCCGCAATTGCGGAAGGCGCCATCTTGGGCTTTTCCGCCTCGATGTTCACGGCGAGAAGGCGCCACTAGTGCCCGATTCTCCGTCACGACCCCATGAGCCTCATCCGGAAGGATAGGGAAGTCCCGCATAGAGTTGACGGAAAAGCACCCCTGCTGTTCCCCCTTCTTGAGAGGACCATTCTTGAGAAAAGTCTCGACGTTGTTCCAGCTAAGAGGCTCCTTGGTGAGAAGCCCCTCTTCTCTTGACTCTCAAGATAGTGCCGAAGGCACACTACAAAACGATCTTCCTTGTCTCGGAACTCTGTCAAATCCGGTATACGCTAAAATGCGTACGTCGCGGTCCGCCGCGTGGAGCTTGACGGATGCCAGTACGACTGAAAGATATAGCTGACGATCTAAATCTTTCAAAGATGACGATATCGAAGGTGTTGCGCGGGCAGACAGATATTAGCGATGCAACCAAGGCGCGTGTTCTAAAACGTGTCAAAGAGTTGAAATACATTCCGAATATCAGCGCAAGCAGTTTGCGGACGGGCCAGACCAAGACAATGGGCCTGATACTTCCTTCGATGGGTAAATCGTATCTGGGAGACGTGGCAGCCGGCATCAATCGAACAGTCAGCGCGGCCGGCTATAGCCTAATCGTGTGCTCTTCGCAGAATGATGTCGAAATTGAGCAGCGCCAAATTGAGGTGTTTCTTTCGCTGCAGGTGGATGCGCTGCTGATTATTTCCACGCAGGAGACGACTACGTTTTTTGAGCAGATGCAGAAGCCCAAAAAAATGCCCCTTATTTTCATCGACCACAAGCCGTCGGGGGCGACGCAGAATTTCGTCGGAGTCCACGAGGAGGATGTAGGACGAATCGCGTGCGAGCACCTGATTAGCTGCGGATGCAGGCGGATCGCTTACATACGAGGCCCGCGCACAGCGACGGGCGACCTGCGCTCAAGGGGTTATCGCCAGGCGATGAGCGATCACGGCCTGACAGCGCAGCCGGATCTAATGATAGACAGCATGGGGTCGGGCGAGAGCGAGTACAAACGCGGTTCTGATGCGATGATGCGACTGCTGGCCAGACGCGGCCGACCGGAAGGTGTGATGACCTATACCGACGTGATGGCGATAGGCGCTATGGATGCAGCACGCAGCCATGGGGTGAAGATCCCTGAAGAAATGGGTTTCATCGGATGCGGAAATGACTCGCTGCTTTGTGAGATAGGAATATCACTGAGTAGCATTGATATTCGCGGACAGGAACTTGGGCAGAGGGCTGGGAGACTGGCACTGCGATCGATTGCCGCTGGACATAAGGCAGGAACACACAAAGTTATTGTGGTCCCGAGGCTGGTAAAGAGGGAATCATCAGCAAAATGAGGATGTTATATAAATGATCCATCCATTTATCGGTACGATTCGAAGGGGCGAGACGTGAAGAAGAAGATACGAGCGATCGGGGAATCGAAGTTCGATCTGGTCGTATTCGGAGAATTTTTCTCCGATATGATCTTTTATCATCTGCCTCGACGGCCCCGCTTTGGTGAAGAGTCGAAGACAGACTCATTTCTGGTAGCTCCAGGGGGCGGCCTATCAACAACGGCCATTGCGGCAAGCAGGCTCGGAACAGTCACGGGAATCATAACAAGGGTCGGTGCTGATGCTGATTTTCTGCCGACCTGGGGCCAGATTAAGCACGAGAAGCTTGACATCTCGGCATGTGAATATCGCAAGGACCTTCCGACAGCACTCACGGTTTGCATCGCATACAAGACAGACCGCATGATGGTGACGAATGAGCCAATAAATCTCAGATTGGAAGACCTGCTGGACAGCGAGGCGATCCAGCGAAAGTTGGGGCAGGCACGACATGTACATCTCGCCTGCGCTTTGCGGCGACCGGCGAAATGGCTGCCCGTGCTGCGTAGCCTGAAGGGGCGCGGTGTGACCGTCTCGGCAGACTTTGGATGGAATCCGGACATCTCAGTGAATCAACTGGTCTCGATAATCCGTCAATGTGATTTCATCTTTCCGAATGAACGCGAGGCGAAAGCCGTCACCGGCACGACAAGTCCGATGAGCGCACTGGAGAAGTTGCAGGATTGGGTCCGAGTGCCGATTGTGAAGCTGGGCGCAAGAGGCTCGCTGTTGATGACTGACGGCAAAGTCTACCGGCAACCGGCACTTGCGGTCCCGTTGGTCGACGCGACCGGGGTAGGGGACGCCTTCAATGGTGGATTCCTGCATGCTTTTTTGCATGGTTCGAGCTGGGATGATTGCCTTCGAGCGGGAAATATCTGCAGCAGCTTGGCCGGGACGCGCCCGGGTGGGTCACAAGGATTGCCTGGTCTGCAGGAATACAATCGGCGGCTTTTGGCGATGCAGAAAAGCTAGCTGAACAGGTTTAATCGGCTATGTCGCCGGTAAGTCCTATGAGGCGAAGGTTTACCCGGAGTTGACATAAGTGAGTCGCGGCGCCTGCCCGTACCCAAATCTCACGATCGCTAAATTCTTGAATAATTTTGTGTTGACAATGTTTAGCGACGCTGTGTAGGTTTTCGAACATCGCGTTACCGGTAAAGCAAAGGGTTTTTTCGCTTCGCGTCAGATTTACGCTGATGCCGATTTCCGATATTGCTTCGATTCTAAGGAGGGCATTGACATGCAAGCTGCTGATCTGTCCGTACAAAGAATGAAATGGAACGCTCACACAGTATTGGCCTGTTTCGCGCTCGTAGTACTGCTCGCTATTTCGGCAATTCCGGCATTTGGGCAAACAGACACGGGCTCAATCGTGGGAATCGTGCAGGATCCGACTCACGCAGTTGTTATCGGCGCCGAGGTCGATATCACCAACACTGCCACTAATGTCACGCGGTCGTTGGTGACGAACACCGACGGCAGCTATCAGGCCCTACAACTCATTCCGGGCGTTTACCGAGTCAAGGCGAGCCACGCAGGCTACTCCACGAGCGTGCAGGATAACGTCAGAATTGATGTTCAAACTCGGGCGCAGGTGGACATTACCCTGACTGTGGGCGCGGTGTCTCAACAGGTCGAGATAAATTCGAGTTCGCTGCAGCTGCAGACTCAGTCAGCCGAAGTCAGCGGGGTGCTCAACACGCAGGAGATCAATGATCTTCCGCTCAACGGTCGTGACTACGATCAACTCGCGCTAACACAGCCGGGTGTATTTCGCGATAACACTGTGTCAAATCCAGCAGAGGGGCTTTTCAGTGCGAATGGCAACCTGCAACTGCAGAACTACTTTCAACTTGATGGTATTGATAACAACTCAAAATCAGAGAATCTACAGGAGCAGTCAACGCAGTCGGTAATTCCGCCCCCTGATGCATTGCAGGAATTTGTTCTCCAGACAAGAACATATTCAACAGAGTTTGGCACATCAGCCGGTGCAGTCGTAAACGTCTCAACCAAGTCCGGCACAAACAGCTTTCATGGAGATGCGTGGGACTACATCCAGAACGGCGCATTGAATGCCAACTCATTTTTCAACAACTACAACAGCCAGCCTAAAGGCGCCTATACCCAGAACCAGTTTGGAGGAACTATCGGCGGCCCCATCCGCCACAACCGCACCTTCTTTTTTGTCTCATACGAACAATTGCTCAGCAATATAGCTTCGACAGTGCAGTCGATTGTTCCAACGGCCGCAATGCAGAAGGGTGATTTTAGTGCGGCCACCAACGGCAGTTTTATGGCCGCCGCGAACCGGACCATGAGTCCCCTGGTGCCGAGTCAGGCAAACTGTTTTTCTTCCACAAACGTGATTAAGCCATCCTGCTTCGACCCGGTCGGCCTGGCAGTGATGAATCTCTATCCGGCGCCCAGTCCGCAGCTAGGCAATGTAAATATCTTCACCGGCGCTGCGAACTATATCTATGCCGCAACGCTTCCAACCAACACGCGGACCCTGGATGTACGCGTGGACCATACACTCAACAAGGCCAATCAGATATTCGCTCGTTACGCCTTCGATTATTCGGACTATCAGAATCCCGCGCCATGGACAGCCAATCCCATCGCCGGGAACGGGTCCGGCTTTCCAACCAGCTACATTCTGCACGATCAGTCGGTCGCGCTGGGGTGGACGGACACCATCAGGACCAACCTCACGAATACGGCCCACTTTGGATATCTGCGCACCTATGCGCATAGCGACCCGATCGGCCTGACCCCCGGACAGTCAGCTGCTGGTCAGATCGGTTTGAATGGAGTCCCCAACAACCCCTTTGTCACAGGAATTCCCCCCTTCCAGGAAAGCGGGATCAATAGCATAGGGTCTGCGTATTATCGTCCCCAGTATCAAGTAGCCCAGACCTATCAGATCCTTGATGCGGTCTACTGGTTGAAGGGCAGGCACAGTTTCCAGTTTGGTTACGAATATCACCAGGACGCTTTGAACTTCTTCGACATTCAAGCACCACAGGGAATCATGTACAACAACGGAATCTTCACCAATACAAGCGGATTTGGTGCGGGCGACCTACTTCTGGGCAATGTCTCACAGTTGATTCTCGGCACAACCAACGAAATCAATAACTATGTCCGCGGAAATTCATTCTATGGGCAGGACACATGGCGGGCGAGCGCGAATTTGACCGTCAACTACGGCCTTCGCTATGAACTTTATCCGCCATTCTGGCTGAACCGCGAAGGCCGGACCGCCAACTTCTCCTGCGGAGCTCAAGCCTATCCTACCTGCATCGCGAATGGGCCGCCGACAAACGGCGGCACGATCGTAACTGCCAAGGCCGGCAGCGGTTGGGCTGGGGACACGCAGATGAACACTGACCAAAACGACTTCGCGCCACGCATCGGCGTCGCATATCACGTGTTCAAGCCGACTGTTATACGCGCCGGCTATGGGGTATTCCACCAATTCATCAACAGAATCGGATCCGAATCCATGTTGCAGCAGAACCCACCCTTCCTCGGTTCATGGAACATTGCTCAGAGCGCAGGGAGCACTGTTCCTGTATTCCAACTGGACTCCCCTGCCGGAATGAACTCGTCGGCGTATTTAAGTCCGGCCAGCCTGGCGCTATTGCTCACCCCAGGCCCGGCCGTAACTTGCGTCACAGGCACCCTGGTTAATGGAGTGTGCGTCAACGGCGTAGCAGGAGGGCTGCCCACACAACATATTCGCGCACAGGGAGTAAATAACCGCACCAGCTACATCCAGCAGGTGAGCTTTGGCGTACAGCAAGAATTAACCGAGTCCACCATCCTTAGCATCAACTACATCGGCAACTGGGGCCGCAAGATGAACCGGGTCCAGAACGGAAACCAGGGATTTGTAAAGAGCTGCCCGACCTGTTCCGTGGTCACTCCGAACGCGGTCATTTACTTCCCACTGACCAGCTTTAATTCCGGGAACACTATCGACGCAAACGACACGTCAAACGGTGCCGGACAACACGCCTTTGTAGAAATCGCAACGAACGACGGAAATACCGATTTCAACGCGTTGGAAGCCAACATCAAGCGCCAGTTCAAGCACGGGCTGGCATATTCCGTCAGCTATACATGGTCCCACAATATGGGGGACTTCGTGGACAATCTTACAGGTGGAGATACGCCTCAAAATGCACATGATTATGGTCACGAGATGAGCAATTCGGAGCAGGATGTTCGCAACCGGTTTGTAGCCACCGGGACATATGTCCTACCCATCGGCAGTGGCGGCTTGGTCCTGAATAACAATGGACTGGCCTCGCGCTTGTTGGGTAACTGGCAAACGAATGCAATTGTCACTCTGCAGACCGGTGAGCCATTCAACGTAACGGCGACAAATGTAAGCGACACAGGCGGCAATAGCGCTTCGTACGCTAACTGCATCGGGAATGCATTCAGCGGTGCAACAAAGAATCCGATCCAATATGCCGGAACCCACTCCACGGGATTCTTTATTAATCCGGCGGCCTTCTCTTCGCCAACGCTAGGGACCTTTGGTTCGTGTCGTCCAAGAGCATGGCATGGTCCTGGATTAGAAGATGTAGATCTCAGCCTGTTCAAGAGTTTCCCAATAGTCCACGAAAATAGGATTGAGACTCGCTTTGAGTTCTTCAATGCGTTCAATCACCCAAGCTTCGGCAATCCGGCTGCGAACATATCGTCGTCTGGTGCAAACTTCGGAAAAGTTACTACAACGACGGTGGCACCTCGCGTAATACAAATAGCAATAAAGTACTACTTCTAGTTAGTGACACTACCCGTGCCGCCTTTCTTAGAAGAATGGCGGCACGGATAAACCTTCTCGATCGACATAAGCATAGATATCAGTGTCTGCGGAGTTCGGCTGCGGAATCTCCGACGACCAACTGCTGGCAGTAGTTGCAGGTCATCTTTGTAGTTGATTATTACGCGATGAGTGCTGAATGAGGTGAATGCTGTGAAGACATATAACGTGGTCAAGGTAGCGCTCGGATGCCAGATTGTACTGGGACTCATATTTGGTCTGGGGCCGAGAATGAATGCCGAGCCGCTGTGTGGGACGCAGGCAAACGGGCGCGAAGATGCTCAAGCGATTCCTGAAAATCGCGGTATTGCTGCGCTCGCCGTGGCATTGCAACAACTTCATACCAGAGCAAGCATGTTGATGATCGTGGCCCATCCGGACGATGAGGACGGCGCCACGTTAGCCTACGAATCCCGCACTGTAGGGGCAAAGGTTGGGCTGTTGACTCTCAATCGAGGCGAGGGTGGCGCGAACGAGATGTCCGCGGATTTGTGGGATGCCCTGGGTCTTGTCCGCACTGAAGAGCTACTTCAAGCAGGGCGGTATTACTGTGTCTCACAATATTTCACTACTGCCGCGGACTACGGTTTCTCAAAGACACTTGATGAGGCCTTGGAGAAATGGGGCAATGACGGTCACGTATTTTCTGACGTGGTGCGAGTAGTGCGGATGACGCGTCCGCTAATCATCGCCTCAGTCTTTGTAGGAGGGCCATCCGATGGGCATGGAAACCACCAGGCCGCAGGACGGTGGGCGCAAAAGGTGTTCAACGCCGCTGGCGACCCGACGATCTTCCCCGAGCAAATTACTAAAGAGGGTCTACTGCCGTGGAATCCCTTGAAAGAATACGCGCGAGCTCCAGGGGGCATGGGGCGTCGTGGACCTTCGGGAGTGCAGAATTACATCTCCGACAAGTTTGAGACAGGACCTGTAAGCACTACCGTCCAGATACCGACCGGCACTTACAGCACGGCAAACGGGTTGAGTATCCAGCAGATTTCGCGTACCGGCCTTGGCTTCCAAAAATCTCAGAATGGAGGAGCAGCAATTCCTCCCGCTGGTCCCGCGACCTCCGCCTATCATCGATTTGGCTCGCGAATCTCTGCGGCCGCGGACCATGAGAATTCGTTCTTTGACGGGATCGACATAACTCTGCCGGGGATCGGCAGTCTCGCTGGGAACGAAGAGCACGCCTTTCTTACGCAGAGCCTGAGCCACTATTAATGAACTGGTCGAGCAAGTGCTCAAGACCTATACCGTCGCCGATCCGAGCACGATCGCGCCCTTGCTCGCGCAGGGACTCAAGGCCACCAACTCACTTCTGGATCAGGTGAATGGCAGCTCGCTCTCCGCGGATGCGAAATACAACATTGCACATGAGCTGAAGGCCAAGCAGGCGCAGTTCAACGAGGCCCTTACGCTCGCGTTGGGACTGTCAGTGGCTGCAACCGTCACCAGCGATCCGGCCCCTCCTGCCGGTGCGAGGGGCACAGCGGAACCTGCAAATGATGAGGAGCGCGCCGCCGCTGCCTTACGAGCCGGAGCACGCGCTCGCGGGGATCAGCCAACGTTTCCGATGGCAATTCCCGGCCAACATTTTCCCGTCCTCGTGCACTTAGCTGAGGGTAGTGCAAGTCCGCTCAAGATAGACAAGATCACATTGGAGTTGGAAGGAAGTGACGGCTCCGCCATAAAGCCGGAGGACGCTGACTCCGGCCAGTTAGAAGGCGGCGGTGTCATGAATGCGGTGTTCGACGTCAACATCCCAGAGAATGCTGCGTATACGCGGCCTTATTTTGATCGTCCCGGCTTGGATCAGCCGTATTACGATCTCCGCGACCCGCGATACCGAAATTTGCCCTTAGCGCCCTATCCTCTGCAGGCACGAGTACTGGCGACGTATCAGGGAGTACAGCTTCAATTGTTGAGAGCAGTGCAGACTGTGGAGCGTCAGGTAGGTCCGGGCATTGTCTATCATCCCATGCCGATCGGGCCTGCCATCTCCGTCACGATGGTACAGAGTGCGGGGATCATCCCATTAGGCAAAACGGTATTTCCTATAACTGTGCGGATCCACAGCGACGTAAACGGGCCGGCGAAGGGAAGTATCCGCCTGGATATGCCCGCCGGCTGGAAGTCGGAGCCAGCCACGGAAGCCTTCTCATTCGAACAAGAGGGCCAGGAGCAGATCGTCACATTCAATGTCTCTCCGGGCCATGTGGCAGAAAAAGCTTATCGCATCACTGCAGTCGCCAGCTATAACAACCGCGACTATAAGGAAGGATATGTCCAGATAGGATACCCCGGATTGAGACCGTACTATCTGTACAGCAATGCGACCTACGACACTACTGGGATCAAGGTGAGCGTTGGCACCAATCTTCAAGTTGGATATATCGAAGGAAGTGGTGACGACGTGCCTGCTTCACTCGAAAACCTGGGCATTCATGTCCATTTTCTGGCACAGGAGGATCTGGCAAGTGGCGACCTTGCAAAATACGATCTTATTCTCGTTGGTGTGCGGGCTTATGCGGTTCGCGCGGATCTGCGTACCTATAATGGCCGGCTGATGAACTATGTGAAGAATGGCGGCTCAGTAGTTGTTCAATACCAGACGCCAGAGTTCGACCATAACTTCGGCCCATATCCTTACAGCATGACTTCTAATCCCGAGGAAGTGACCGATGAGCATTCAGTCGTGACGATTCTCGAACCCGATAATCCTTTGTTTAAGTGGCCGAATGTAATTACTACAAAGGACTTTGATGGATGGATTGAAGAACGCGGCTCCAAGTTCTTGCGGACCTGGGACCCGCACTATCAGGCTTTACTTGAAACTCACGATCCAGGGCAGGAGCCACAAAAAGGTGGAATGGTAGTGGCACACTATGGTTCTGGAGTCTATGTGTACACGGCCTACGCTTTCTATCGGGAACTACCTTTGGGGGTGCCGGGAGCCTACCGGATATTCGCCAATCTCTTGAGCATCTCAAAGAACCCGCAATTGAAGGCGAAAGAGGCAAAGTAGGAGCGCTGGAGCGCGATGGCGGTTGCCAAGGTGTTCATAGTGTTTCCAAGCTTGCAGCGCATGAACTATACAGATACCGCAAAACGGCAGCAACTCGAGCGCGGCCTGGGTCCATTTGGGGCGATATCAGCGAACGTGTTGAACATGGTGGGTGTAGGACCGTTCCTAACTATACCGTTGGCGCTCTCTGCCATGGGTGGGCCGCAGGCGATAGTTGGCTGGGTACTAGGAGCTCTTCTTTGCCTTTGTGACGGAATGGTATGGGCAGAACTCGGCTCAGCTATGCCGAGTTCCGGAGGATCTTACTATTACCTGCAACAGGCCTTCGGTCCGAAAAGCCTGGGTCTTCCCATGAGCTTTATATTTCTTTGGCAGACGTTGCTGATTGGACCTATCTCGATTGCCGCCGGCGCAGTTGGATTCTCAGATTACATGAGCTTCATCTATCCGCGCCTGACGCATTATGAGTTAGTAACGACGGCTGTTGCTGTCTGTCTGGCAAACCTATATTTACTGTACCGAAATATTCGCTCAGTCGACCGGCTTACCATCGCGATCACAACCGTTGTTATTGCGACGTGCGGGTTCGTAATTCTGAGTGGAATACCGCACTTTCATGCATCCATGGCTTTCGACTTTGCTCCGGGAGCATTCCGTATGTCGCGCGCCTTCTGGAGCGGTCTTGGAGCGACAACCCTGATCGCGGTCTACGACTATGGCGGCTACAACAACGTCTGCTTGCTTGGTGGAGAGGTCAAACAGCCGCGCAAGAACATCCCACGTGCGGTCATCCTTTCAATATGCATAGTGGCGGCCCTGTACCTGCTGATGAACATCTCGATTATTGGGTCACTCGACTGGCATGTCGCGCAGCACTCACAGGCCATAGCAGCCGACTTTATGCAGGCAATTTATGGCCGCTGGGCCGGGCTGCTCATATCCGTACTGGTCCTGGTTGTGAGCTTCGGAGCGGTCTTCGCAAACATGCTTGGTTATTCACGCATACCCTACGCCGCTGCTGCCGATGGACATTTCTTACCCGTGTTTGCCAGGTTGGATTCAGCGGGTGGATTTCCGACAATATCGTTGCTGTTTATGGGCGGATTTTCGATGGTTGCGTGCCTGTTCTCGCTTACCGAACTCATCAAAGTGCTGATAGTTGTGCAGGCGGTATTTCAGTTCGCCGCGCAGTGCATAGCAGTGGAACTTATCCGCCGTCGGCACCCGGGAACCACGGACAACTACCGAATGCCGCTCTACCCATTGCCCGCACTTATCGCGTTGCTAGGCTGGATTTACATTGCGGTAAGCAGCGGGATGCACTATTTGGTCATCGGGCTAGGTATGGTGGCCGCGGGGTTTGGAGTGTATCTGATCAAGGCAAAGCGCGGACAGGAGTGGCCCTTTGAGGCGATATGAAGCAATACGATATAGCAGTGGTGGGTGAAATCTATATTGACCATATCCTGACCGGCTTTGCGAAATGGCCTGAGCCGGGCGAGGAGGTTTTTACGAATGAATATATGCAGGAAGTTGGAGGCGGTGCGGCTATAACAGCGTGCGCGCTGGCGCGCCTCGGGCACTCCGTAAGCCTGGTAGGTGCGGTCGGCGTAAACGAGATGTCGTGGCTTGAGTGTAGGCTGTCCGGTTTTGGCGTCGCGAGTGTTGAGCTTAGCAGCAGCGAAGGGCGAACTGGAGTCACGATCAGTGTCTCGAACGATACGGATCGGTCGTTTTTTACCTATGTGGGTGAGAACGCGCGTCTTGAAGAGCGACTGACGGGCGAGGCCGCTCTGCAGCATTTGACCGAGGCCCGGCATGTCCATTTTGCCATGCCGCTAACGGTGCAGCTTGCCGACAGCCTGCTCCCGGCACTACATGCTGCCGGCTGCACCACGTCTCTCGATGTCGGTCATCAAGTGGCATGGTTGCATGATCCAGTAAATCTCCGTACCTGTGCCGCTGTTCACTATCTGCTACCCAATGAACGTGAGGCAAAGTTGATGTTTGACGGAGACGCAGATGCCTATCTGCATTTCACTGGGAGGAATGGATGGCCTAGCGGGATCGTTAAGCTGGGACCGCGCGGAGCGGCCATGCGCGTTGGTGATGGCATTCTTCGCGTCCACTCACCCAGAGTGCAGGTCGTTGACACCACCGGCGCAGGCGATGCGTTTGATGCCGGCTTCATAGATGGTTTGTTGGACGGTGCAGTGAGTGAAGAGTGCATGCGGCGCGGCTGCGTGTGCGGCAGCTTCTCTGCCGGAGCGATCGGTGCGCTGCAAGGTCTGCCCACCCGCGACGAACTGCAGAAGTGCTACGAGGAGAGCTATGGGTAAAGTTGCATTTATCGGTGGAGGCGGTGTCCGGACCCCCCTTGTTGTTTTTGGGATTAATGAATCCGCGCATGAGCTCGGAGTCAATGAGATTGTACTTTATGATCCGGACCTCGAACGTGCTCGGATGATGGTGGCGCTTGGCCACGCGGTAGTACGGCGTGAGGGCGGTACGCTGACGGTGCGGGAGGCTGCGTCACTTGAGGATGCTGTCGAAGGGGCTGATTTCGTGCTCAGCAGCATTCGTGTTGGTGGCATACCCGCTCGGACCAACGATGAGCGGACTGCCATGCGGCATGGATATCCCGGGCAGGAGACTACAGGGCCAGCAGGAATGGCGATGGCATTGCGAACCGTACCAATCGCGGTGGAGCAGGCACGCATCGTCCACGAGTTTGCGCCCAAAGCATGGTTGATCAATTTCACAAATCCAGCGGGACTGATTACACAGGCCATCATGCAGCACACTGAGGCGCGTGTCGTTGGGATATGCGATACCCCAACGGAGATGCTGCACCGTATTGCAACCGCGATGGCAGCAAACCATGCTGAG
This sequence comes from uncultured Acidobacteriaceae bacterium, assembly GCA_963791735.1. Lineage (GTDB taxonomy): Bacteria > Acidobacteriota > Terriglobia > Terriglobales > Acidobacteriaceae > Edaphobacter. The sequence continues at coordinate 122,482 of CAWBTR010000004.1, forward strand.
GTGCGCTGCGAGTACGTGGGCCTAAATCATTTGGGCTGGATTCGTCGAATCGAACTGCGCGGGAAGGATGTGACAGACCAAGTCCTTGCAGACGACCAACTTCTTAGCCAGTTTTACTCCGTTCCAATGTTCGACCATGATCTCATCCGTAGTCTTCGATTGATCCCAACCGAGTACCTATTTTTCTACTACTCCAGAAGACGCGCGCTCGCTAACCAGCTGGCACACCGCAGCACGCGCGGCGAAGAGGTTGGACGATTGAATGAAGAGTTATTTGGGCAGCTAAGAGAATTGCTCGCCACCGGCAACGGCGAGAGTGCGCTTGCTGCCTACACTAAATACCTCAACGTGAGGTCGGGCTCATACATGGCGCTGGAGTCTTCGAACGCGGATTTGTCGAGCCGGAGTGTGGAACTTCAGGAAGACCCATTCCGGGCTGCCAGTGGATACCACAGGATTGCCCTGGACGTGATGAAGGCGCTTCGTGGTGATGAGTATTCGCGGTTGATTGTGAACGTCCAAAACCATGGCACAATCGACGGAATCCGAGCCGATGACGTGGTCGAAGTGCCCTGCAATATTGGGAAAAACGCGATCATTCCGGAGCCTTGTGGTGCTCTTCCAGCGGAAGTGCGTGGACTTGTATTGGCCGTCAAGGAATATGAGCGTGCGACGATCGAGGCTGCAATGTCGGGGTCAAACCTGATGGCCCGTAAGGCAATGCTGTTGTACCCGGCGATCGGTGAATGGGAGCCTTCAGAGGGTCTTCTACGCGATCTGAATACAACCTAGACTAACCTGCAACAAAGTAGAAAAAGCTTAGAGCCTTTAATACAACCAGGAGCAGCTCAGATGAAAAAGGGCGAAGGAGTTACTGCGGTTATTCTGTGTGTCGCCGGATTGGTCCTTAGCTCTGCCCCATTGGCCTGCATCGCTTCCGCACAAATGGCGCCAAAAACCGCAGCCTCAAGCAAACCTGCAGCATTGATCGATGTGACAGTGAGCGAGGGGACCTCAATGTCTGTCGCTGTCTCGCCTGACGGCAAGACCCTCGCCATGGATATGCAGGGAAGCATCTGGACTCTTCCCGCATCGGGCGGAGCCGCGAAGCGAATCACCGGTCTTTTCAATGATGCTCGTCAACCTGTCTGGTCGCCCGATGGCAAGTGGATCACCTTCTTCGGTTATCTCGATGGTGGCTACGACCTTTGGACGATAGCGCCGGATGGCACCCATCAACACAAGCTTACCTGGGGAACCTTCGACGACCGGGAGCCTGCCTACTCTCACGACGGCAATTACGTTGCGTTTGCGTCCGATCGAGATAACCCGCTGGGTAGCAGTTACAACATCTGGATATTAGATCTGCGAACGGGCGCACTGAAACGCATAACCAACGATCCGTCCGAGAACCATATGCCCGCGTGGTCGCCAGACGACAAGGACATTGTTTTTTCCTCAACACGCGATGACGGCAAATCAGTGTGGGCCGCGAACGTAGCCGATGGCACGACGCGCAAGGTCTCTACGGCGTCGGGCGTCGTGAGTGCACCGTCGTGGGGTCCAGGCGGAAAAATTGTCTACAACGACGCGCTAACCGGAGTAAGCCGACTGGAAGTCGACGGAAAGCCTCTGACGGGCGACGAGAATGCATTTGCGTTTCGTGTTTCCTGGGCTTCGCCTAATGACTTTTACTATGTTTCCGACGGAAAGATCCGCAAACACTCGGTGAATGGCGGCGACGCGCAGACTATTCCCTTCACGGCTACGATGCAGGTCACGCGCGTCAACGGAACCTACACCCGTCGCAAGCGGGATTTCGATTCCACGACGCCGCGAAACGTGCTGGGAATCGTGCGGCCCGTAATTTCGCCGGACGGAAAGAAGATCGCGTTCGCCGCAGTCGGCGATATTTACGTGATGCCGGTTGGAGGCAAGCCGGAGAACATCACGAAAGACAGATTCCTCGACACCGACCCGGCATGGTCACCAGACGGCAATCAGCTGGTCTATTCGTCGGACAAGGGCGGAGATCATATGCAGCTTTGGATTCGCGATATGCAAACGGGAAAGGACCGCGAGCTGACGAAGCTGGAGTCGCAGCCGCAGGGCGCGTCATGGTCGCCGGACGGCAAGAGGGTCGCGTTCTTCGACGTGAACGCGATATGGCGCTCTGCAAGCGTATCTGTTGTCGATGTAGCGACCGGCAAGGTCACAAAGATTCACGACACCCTGAACGCACCGGGGATGCCGACATGGTCTCCCGATGGCAAACGGATTGCGCTGGCCAACATCGCGCCCTACTCCAAGACCGTTCGCGAGGGCACGAACCAGATCATGACAATGTCGTCGGAAAATGGAGCGGATAATCCCGACGACAAATGGTTTTTGCCTGTGCCGAATCTCTCCATCGATTCGCGCGGCTACTGCGGGCCGGTTTGGTCACCCGACGGCACAAAGATGGCGGCCATCTATGAAGGTGTGCTGGCAGTTTGGTCGGTATCATTTACAGGCGAGCCGGTTGGGCCGGTGCGCCACCTCACTAGCGAGATCGCTTATGCGCCAAGCTGGACAGGCGACTCCGAGCACATTCTCTATCAATCTCTCGACAAGTTGAAGGAGATAGACATCCAGTCCGGAGAGACGCACGAGATTCCATTGGACCTGAAGTACACACCTTCGATTCCAAAGGGGACGATGGTGGTGCATGTGGGCCATCTGGTGGATGGGAAGAGCCAAACCGCGCGCGCAGACATGGATATTGTCATTGAGGGAAATCGCATCAAGGCCGTGCGGCCACATTCGGCAAGCGTGCCGGCGGGGGCAAAGGTCATCGATGCTTCAAACCTCACGGCAATGCCCGGCCTGATCGAGTCTCACTCGCACCTTCAAAAAGACTATGGCGAAGCCGCAAGCCGCGCGTGGCTGGCGTTCGGGATAACTACGGTGCGCAGCCCGGGCAACACGCCTTATGAAGGCGTGGAAGATATAGAGGCGAACGAGTCGGGCGTGCGGCCGGGACCACGTCTCTTCGGTACGGGATACCTGATGGAGTGGAAGCGTACCTACTACAAGATGGGCGTGGCCATCTCCAGCCCCGCACATCTGGAGATGGAGTTGCAACTCGCCAAGGTTCTACAACACGACCTTTTGAAGAGTTACGTGCGGCTTCCCGATCTGCAGCAAAAGCGGCTGGTCGAGTTTGGCCACAGCATCGGCGTTCCAGTTGCGACCCACGAGATCTATCCTGCAGCATTTGTAGGAGTGGATGCGACGGAACATACCGCTGCAACCAGCCGGCGCGGCTACTCTACTAAGACGGCCACGCTGCAGCGAAGCTACGAAGATGTGATTGAACTCTTCGGCCAGTCGCAGCGATACCTTACCCCTACTGTCTCCGGACCGGGACTAGAGAAGCTGTTTGCCGACGAACCGGCGATGAAAAACGATCCGCGCTTCAACATCTATTCGGACTGGCTGCGTCTCAATGCAACAGGTCAGACTCGGGGCCGAGTTCGCGGAGGGCCCCCACCAACCGTCGGGCCCAATGGCGGAGGCGCGGCCCAGTTCGTGGTTGCAGCCATGCGTGCGGGTGCCAGGATCGTTGCCGGTACAGATACGCCCAATGCCTTCGCAATTCACGGCGAGTTGCAGACATATGTAATGGCCGGAATGACTCCGTATGAGGCACTGCGAGCGGCGACGATAACTCCGGCTGAAGAGTTGAATCTTGATGCCGGCAGTATCGAAGTGGGCAAGCTGGCAGATATTGTTATCGTGGACGGGGACCCGCTCAAAGACATCGCCAATGCGCACAAGGTAAAACAGGTGATCGCGAACGGACGTCTCTACTCAGTAGACGATTTGATTTCAGGTAACATTCATTCTTCTGTCGTCCATTGATTTCTCGATACCCCGCATCTCGTTAGAAGTGTCTTTCAGAAGCACGCCGGATAAAGCCGGATTATGGCTGCACTCCTGTCTGAAAGTTGATCATTGCAATTGCGAACTTGTATTGAGTCCTGGCATTTGCGCTGCCGATTGCAGCTTCCGTTTGTTGCAGTTCAGCCTGGCTCAACTCGACAATCAAACTCAGCCCCAGGTCGTATCTCGTTTTAGCAAGTTCCAAAGCGGTATCAGTTGCGTGAGCAGTTGACGCCACTGTTACTCGCTGCATAGGTGTATTCGCGTTGAGCCACGCGGTCCGAACATCGCGTACAACCTGCTCCCGAAGTGCCGGCGTCGCTTCCGAAGCGGACTCGGTCTGCAGCGTTGCCCCAGAGGCCTGCGCCGTAAGCCGAAATCCATTGAAGATCGGAATGCTTATATTGCCGCCAACTGCGCCGTAAGCCGAAATCCATTGAAGATCGGAATGCTTATATTGCCGCCAACTGCGCCATACAAGTTTGAAGTAGAGTATTGCGGCGATCCGATCGGGGTCCCTCCCACTATACCACAGCTAGGGATCACCAAGGCCGGCAACGGGTATCTGCGACAGTTGCTGGTCGAGTGCGCCAACCACGTCATCGGACCTCATGGAAAGGACTCTGCCTTGCGGAAGTGGTGTCTCAGCCTCGGTGCACGCGGCGGAAGTCATGCGCGAAGACGAGCTGTTGTGGCCGTCGCCCGTAAGCTTGCGGTTCTGCTACACGTGCCGTTCTATGAAGTAGTGGCTTGAGGCAAAGACGTTGAACTGTTGCGACGACCCCGCGTCCCAATGACTGCGCACGGGGTTGGGCCCTCAACGAGGCCGACCGAAAACTGGCAGCATCACTTCTCCTACTGGACCTCAACCGGCACAGGGACAAGGCTCATACAAAGTGCGTATAGAAACACGGTGGAGAAACAACATGCGTCGCAACCAAACAACAAGAGTAAGAACCCTAAGAAGGAAAACGGAGATAAACCCTTGACAGAAGCGACCTTCTCATAGAAACCCCGTTTTGCGGGAACTTCGACGACAGGGTATGCAATGGCTCGGTACAATCTGGATCAAGGACAACGAATTTGATGCCGTTTCCATGGGTCTTCCGGCACATTATCCAGCAGTAAATTCCTCGGTTCGGCAGTCTCGCAGACCAACAAATGCCTGGATCAGCGCGTTCGTCCTGGATACGTCCTCAACGTTATGATCTGAGCAGTAAAAGGAGTTCCGCTTAGCCGCGAAGTCTTCAGAAGCACTTGAAAGTACGGAAACGTCTTCGAGTTGAGCTGACGCTTCAACGATGCCATGTTCGCCTCGTTGGTCACAAACTCGCCGGCGGCCTCGGTCGCCTGCGAATCGGTCCCCTCGATGATGAGAGCGTCCCCTGTCTGTCCGACGTTCGGCAGAAACGCTACAACGCCGTAGCCAACGTTGGTGGCAGGGTCCTGCGGCTCAGGATAGAACGGCAGTTCCCCGGACATCGGATGAAGATTGAAGACGCCACTCTGGTGAATAGCGGAGTCATAGCCCATCGTGAACTCCAATTGGTCTTGAAAGAAATCGACCCAGGGGTTGGACTTCCGGCTCCCGATCAATATGACGTTATCTCGCTTGAGCGCCTCGGGCGTGTAGTCCCGCGCGAACCGCAGGTGCACAGAGGACGACAATGGATCAAGCATCAGGACCCTTCGCGCTGCTCGGAAGTCGCTATTGCTCCCATTGTTCCGCGAGAGGACCTGATCGAGGGCATACCTCGTGTCGGGACTGATACCTTCGCTCTGCGCAAGATGTTTGTATCCATAATTCAGATAGTCGCTCAGCGGGATCAGGGTCTTTAGAATGTCCTCCTCCAGGGCGAACGAGGTATCAGCGAGAACAACGTCCGTCTCGCCCACATTTCCGAGAAAAGCTCCCCAGAAGGACCGGAGGGCCGGAGTCGCCTGCCATCCATGCATCTGCTGGCGCAATGTCCGGTTCTGCCAAAACAGTGACACGCAGGCGATGCAAAGCGCGACGACGAGGCCTGCCATCATAAGAACTGGCCCGCGCTTCCGAATGGCTGGCCGGAGAAACCGCGGACCCGTTGCATCAGCCCCGGGGGCTTCCTGAGGAGTTGAAGGGGAGCCAGAGATGGTCTGGTGCAGGCCATTCTGAGGCGCTACCGGAGCGGACTCGACTCTTCGTGAGAAGACCGGGCTGTAACCGCCGCGGGGAATCTCCAACACCCATGTTTCATGAGCGCCATCCGTGGCAAAGTAGCTCTCGAGCCTCTTCCTCAGTTCGGTCGCGTTGACTCGGACAATGTTGTCCTGGCTGGTGTCGTAAGAAGAGGGCCGTCCAAAGACTGAGCAGCCGATCTCCTGTTCGTGAAGGTCCTTCCTCCCTTTTTCGATCGACTGCTTTCCGATGTAGAGCAGAAGCTCACGAAGGCGCGAGGCCCGTCGAAGTTGCGGGCTTCGAGCAACACGATCCAGCAGCGCCAAAAGCTCTTTTACTTCAGCCTCGGATAGATCAATCTCCGGTTCAGTAAGATGCATAATAGGCCGCCTCTAAAAGAAGAAACTGAGTCTATCAGAAACCAGAAAACACTGGCGTTCAGACCCGAGGGGGCACTTCTAACAGTTAAGAGTCTCTCTTACTGCTAAATAACTTGCGCCGTGCCGGTTCCGGGTGAACGATGGCGTCTCATGAGATTAAGACTCATCGTTGCGGTTGCGCTCTGTGCTTCTACGGTTGCGGCAGCGGAGACCAGCCCCGTCGATCTGGTAAATCCTCTAATCGGAACAGCCGGAGACGGGCAAACTTTTCCCGGCGTGGGCGAACCCTTTGCGATGACGGCGTGGACGCCGGAGACGCGGCAAGGGGAGGCCAAATGCATCGCCCCCTATTACGTCGGAGACACCAGGATCTATGGCTTTCGAGGAAGTCATTTCCTAAGTGGATCTTGTACTCAGGACTACGGAAGTCTAAGTCTGATGCCTGGCTCGGGACCGGTGCGTCCCGGACCCTCGTCCGCCTTCCTCCATCAGGACGAGCAACGACATCCATACCTTTACTCCGTCCTGTTGCAGGATGACGCGATCGAGGCCGCGCTGACTGGCGGCGCACGGAGCGGCTTTCTCCGTTTTCGCTTCACGCGTGGAGGCCTGTCCTGGATCGTTGTGCGCAGCAACAGCAGGCCCGGGGATGGGTCCCTGACCGTCGACACGGAACACAATCTCCTCATCGGCAGCAATCCTGTCCATCGCCTTTACGCTGGATCAGGTAAGCCCGCCGGATTCAGCGGTTATTTCGTTGTTCAGTTCGACCATGCCTTTCGCGTAGCGGACCGGGCATCTGCCGGGGTTGCTTCACCGCAAGAGGTGGTCCTCTTCGACCTCAAGCCGGGCGAAACCGTGCTGGCGAAGGTGGGAACATCGTTCACGAGCATAGAAGAAGCGCAGAAGAACCTCGATGCGGAGATCTCCGGCTGGAACTTTGATGCCACCATGCAACATGCGCGGGACGCCTGGACGCAGGCCCTGGGCTCGATTCGCGTCGATGGGGCCTCGCCCGATCGCACCACCTTCTACACCGCTCTCTACCACTCGATGCTTCTGCCCCGAATCTTCAGCGATGCCTCGGGAACTTACCCGCGGTTCGCCGGAGGCCAGGAGATCGAAAAAGCGCTCAACTACACCTACTACTGCGATTTTTCACTGTGGGACACATTTCGAGCGTTACACCCGCTTCTCACCATTATTGAACCGAAAAAAGATGGTGAGATGGTGCGTTCGTTGGTCGAGATGGGAAGCCAGGGCGGATTCTTGCCTATCTATCCTGCCTGGAACAGCTATACGTCGGAGATGGTTGGCGACCATGCCGATGCAGTTATCGCGGACGCCTATGTCAAAGGGATTGGCGGTTTTGATATTCATCAGGCGTACGAGCTCATGCGGAAGAACGCAATGGAGACTCCGTCCGATCCCGCCCTCTATATCGATGGTCGTGGCCGACGGGGGCTCGGGTCCTATCTCAAGCTTGGCTTCATTCCCCTCGAGGACCCCGTCGAGCATGCGTTTCATCGGAACGAGCAGGTCTCTCGCACCCTGGAGTACGCCTACGACGACTTTCTCGTGGGGGAGGTCGCGCAACGGCTCGGTATGCGGACGGACGCCGATCTGTTTCACCACCGGGCCATGAACTACCGCAACGTGATCGATCCGGCGGTAGGCTTTGCCCGCGGACGCCATGCCGATGGCGCATGGTCATCTCCGTTCGACCCGAACGGAAAGTACTCCTACATCACGGAAGAAACACCGTTCCAATACACCTTTTTTGTCCCTCAGGATGTCCCCGGTCTGATCACTTTGCTGGGCGGCCCAAGCGCCTTCGTCACCAAACTGGACCTGCTCTTTCAGGGAGACCACTACGATCAGGGAAACGAGCCGAGCCATCAGATCGCCTATCTCTATGATTTTGCCGGCGCCGCCTGGAAGACCCAGGAGCATGTACATCAGCTGATGATCACCAACTATGCGGACCGGCCAGATGGTCTGCCCGGAAATGACGATGCCGGCCAGATCTCTGCATGGTATGTGATGAGTGCACTCGGCTTCTATCAGGTGACGCCGGGTGTGCCGGTCTATCAGATTGGTACTCCGCACTTTGACGACGTAACGATTGCGCTCCAGGGAGGAAAGGACTTCCATATCCATGCCAAGGGTGCGGAGGCTGGCGCCTTTTATATACAGTCGGCAACGCTGAATGGCCGCCCCCTGCGCCGGGCCTATCTGACGCATTCAGAGATCGTGGCGGGCGGGGAACTTACGTTCGAAATGTCTCGTAAACCCAATCCAGCGTGGCCATCGCCTAGGAATGGCCCATAGATCCCGCTCTTTACAGTGCTCTCACCGTAAATTCACTTGCACGTCGTTATGTGCGACGCGCACCGTGCTTGGAACCGAAAAACAGCGTCCCTGTTGGTGCTCCAGGCCAGAGATCCGAATCAGAACAGCCCCTAAAAGCGACTCTGGAAATTGAATGGCACCAACAGTCTGCGCGGTCAAAACGCGAGAAAGCACAGAGTTCCAGTCGACAGGCAAAGCAGAAAAGGAGAAGTGATGAAAACTTTATTGGAGATGCCAAAACAAACCAGGAAGGAGGGAACACCTTCAGCAAAGAGACCTATCTGGAGTTCCGCCCTCGTTGTCAGCCTGCTGCTGACCCTTGCTCTGGGTCTAGAGCCGAGTTCGTTCGGCCAGGGCATTACCGGGTCGATCGCGGGCACCGTCACCGACTCCAGTGGAGCTGGAGTTCCAGGAGCGACCGTCACCGTGCGTGATGTTGACACCAATGCCTCTCGGATCGTCACGACCTCAGACATCGGAAGCTACACGGTCACACAACTCCCTCCTGGGACATACAGCGTGAAAGTCGACAAGACCGGCTTCAAGACCTTTGAGCAGGATGGCATCATTCTTGTGATCAACCAGATAGCGCAGATCAATGCAGAGTTGGGGGTAGGTTCAGCGCAGGAGACGGTCGTCGTTAGCGGGACTCCTCCGGTCATCCAGACTGAGGATTCCTCGGTCGGCCTGGTGGTCGACAGCCAAACCATCCTGAACACACCACTGAATGGCCGCTTGAGTCTCATGGGTCTGATAGCGCTCGCTCCGGGAGTACAGGGAGCCGGGGCACAGGACCAGCTGGCAGTCAGAGGTGTTACGCCATCGATCGGCACGGGGACACGCAACTCCTATGGAGGGTTCGGGTCCACGCTCGACGGTGTCACGAACCAGGAGGTCACCCTTCAGCGTGGCGAAGCTGAAGTTCCCTCGCTCGATGCGATAGCCCAGTTCAAGGTCATCTCCACAGGAGCCCCGGCTGAGTTCAATCAGCCGGCCCAGATGATCGTAGTCAGTAAGAGCGGAACCAACCAGCTTCACGGAGGGGTCCTCGAGTACAACCGCTCCAAGGGCACGTCGGCAAAGGCCTTCTTCGGAGGCGCGCTACCGCGGCCACCCTACGAGCGGAACGAATACGGCGCCAATCTCTCCGGTCCAATCTTCATCCCCAAACTCTACGACGGTCGCGACAGGTCCTTCTTCTTCTTCGCCTTTGAAGGATTTCGTCTGTCACAGTCCGCCAATGTCAACAGTCAGCAGCCGACTCTCGCCGAGCGAGGCGGAGACTTCTCCGCATTCCTCGTCAATGGCGGTTGTGCACCTGGCAGCGGTGGCACCTGCATCTACGACCCATCGACCGGAAACCCATTCCCCGGAAACATGATTCTCCCGGGCAGGTTCAACTCCGTGGACACGCAACTATTGAATATTCTCTATCCATTGCCCACCCAGGGTGGAACCGGAACCAATACCTTTCAGCTGGTCCCTTATACCAGCGTAGCCACCCGGTACTCGGTCCGCCTTGACCATAAGATCAACGACAACAATCAGATCCGCGCAACGTATTTGAGGGCCTTCTATGGCCCAAACCCGGATGTCGGGACCTCGAGCCTTGCAGGCGGCTTCTCTGGCGATGGGGAACACAATAGCAATGTCATCATCGGCTGGACCCACACCTTTTCCCCAACTCTTCTCATTGACACGTACGCCTCTTACTTTCATCTACCGATCTATCGCACACCGCAAAACTCCAACGTAAACTTCGCCTCGATCATTCCAGGACTTGGTCCGCAACTGATCGAAGGAGCGCCGCAAATCACCATTACAAACATCACTTCGGTGTCAGAGGCTGGATCGAAGGACCTTGAGCAAGTGATTCAAGGCAACACGGCCGTCACCAAGGTGCTGCCGCAACACACCATCAAAGCGGGTTTCTCCTATCTCTGGGACGACCACTGGAATGACGCCGCACAGAGTCCGCAACGTGGCTCCTATGCGTTCAATGGTCGATACACGACAAATCCAAAGCCAATTACCGGCCAGCTCTCAGGTATTGCGTTTGCGGATTTTCTACTGGGATATCCCAGCTCAACAGGGAACGCCACGCCAAGCAACTACATCACGAGAAACCTTTCGAGCCAGTGGGGCATGTATGTGCAGGACGACTGGAAACTGAGGCCAAATCTGACTCTCAATCTAGGTCTTCGTTACGACTTGCAGTGGTTCGAAGCGAACCCCTATGGGAACAACTCTCTCTACTTCCCGTCCCAGCAGAAGGTCGTTGTCTTCGGCAACTCCTACCCGGCCGACTCGATCCCGGCCTTCCTTAAGGTCCCGATCACTCTATCGTCCCAAATCGGTATATCGAATAATGTTTGGAACTACCTTGGGCAGGACAAGAATAATGTCGCTCCCCGTTTCGGGTTTGCCTACCAGGCCTTTCCTAACACGGTGCTGCGTGGCGCTGTCGGCATCTATTACAACCTGATCCCGGCCTCCTACGCAGGAGGTGCCTTCGGGACCCTTCCTTTCGTAGGCTCTGAGACATTTACACAGCCCGCTGGCTCAATTCCTTCCATCACGATGAACGCTCCGTTCGCGGCTACTGGAGCGTTCGCTGCCAATCCGTCTGTGACCGCTCAACATTCCACCGTCACTCCTTATACAGAGCAATACAACCTTGCCGTCGAACATCAATTCAACAAAGGGCTCGATATTCGCATTGGCTACGTAGGTCAGCACAACGTCAAACAGAACAACGCCAGCGGGAGCGGTACCGTGGCCCCGAATATCAACCTCGCTAACCCGCCACAGGTTGGCGTTGCTGTCCAAAATACCAATTTGGTCCAGCCCTTCTCGACGATCAGCCTGATGCTGGATCCCATCTTTCACACCCAGATGAACGCGCTTCAAGTCGGCGTGCATAAGCAGTACAGCCACGGCTTCATGATCAACGCTGAATACCAGTGGACCAGGGTTACGGGAACAGAAAACCTCGAGAACCCCTCCGGCGCAACTCCCAACGACTCGAGCGGCAACATCGCCGGTATCACGCCACAGGTGTTTACCTTCAGTTACTCCTATGCGCTTCCCATTGGCACTGGACAGGCCCTCTTTGGCGGCGCCAGCAACTTCGTCAACAAATTCATCGGTGGCTGGCAAATCTCGGGCATCACCTCATTCCAGACCGGTCAGCCTTTCTCCGTGACCTACACCGCTCCCGGTAGCCCCGTCGGTCTTGTAGGCGGACGCGCGAATGTAGTGCCAGGAGTCAACCTGTATCCAGCCACGAAGACCCGCGCCCAGTGGTTCAACCCAGCCGCGTTTGTTGCTCCTCCCTGTTACAACGTGCTTGTGACTGGCCCCTGCGGCACCATCTACAGCGCGAGTGGGCCGACCACCTACGCGACCTATGGGAACTCCGGATATAACATGCTCCGCGGACCTGCCTGGCAAAATTGGGACATGAGTTTGCAGAAAAATACCGTATGGAAGGACCGGTACAGACTCCAGCTTCGCGCCGACTCCTTCAACGTCTTCAACCATCCCAACTTCGCACCTCCGAACTCGGCCATTAGCAACACCTCTAACGTCGGGACGATCACCTCAATCAGCTCATCTCCAGCTGCGGAGGCCCGCACCGTGGAGTTCGCTGTGAAGTTCAACTTCTAAACCGCACGTACTCAACAATCAAATCGCTGGCATCTCGAACAAAGTCGCTGACCGAGTGATCACTCCGGAGAACAAATGAAGAGACAGTATGCGATTGGTCTGTTGCTCCTGTTGGTGTGTGTGGCGCGGAGCGAGGCGTACGTTACTCCGCGTCACGTCAGCCCGGCGTCAATGGACAAGAACACAGGCGAGCTATTTCAGGAGTCGATGGACCTGGACGCACAGCTCTACGACGACAGCGTGAAGCTGGTTCATCGTCCCGGGTACCGCTCGAGCGCATCGCGCATCGGCGGCTACATGGTTCGCGAATCGAGCTGGTATGCTCTTGGACTCTTGCTTCGCGACGCGGCAGGCGATCGGCAGCGAGCGGCCGACATTCTGGATGCGGTCCTGAAGCAGCAGTACGTCACGTCGGGGGTAAAGTGGTACGGAACATACCGTAGAACACCGGAGGAGCCAGATCCCACCGGAAATCCTGTTATGTGGCGCGGCTACGACCCAAACTGGCGCCACTTCATCGGCACGACGTTGGCGATGATTCTGATCGAGTATCCGGACCGCATCTCGCCAGAGCTTTCAAAGCGGATGTATGAGGCCATCGATCGCGCGATTGAGGGAGAGATGAAAGAAGGCCGACTGGTGCCCTCCTACAGCAACATCGCCCTGATGTACGGGTTCCTGTGGGACTTCGCCGCAGTGCATGACAAGAATGACGATTGGCAGAAGCAGTCCGCCGCCTGGACTGAGAGCGTCTACACTCTCTTCAAAAAATACGACGCATTCTTTGAATACAACTCACCCACATACTACGGCGTTGATCTATACGGGTTAGCCTTGTGGCGCGATTATGGATCAACCAAACGTATCCAAACGATTGGAAGCGAGATGGAGGCTACCTTATGGAAAGACATAGCCTCGTACTACAACCCAAGACTTCGCAATGTCTCGGGCCCTTACGATCGTTCGTACGGAATGGATCAAGAGAGCTACGTAAGCATCGTAGGTGTGTGGATGCGGACGATGCTGGACGCGAAGACCGCACCATTGCCCCCTATCGCTGCGTCTACTGACCACGTTGCGGACGTCTGGTTTGCACCTCATCTGGCGATTCTTGGCACACGTATCCCGCCTGACGCGCTCGAGAAGATGAAAAAGTTCGAGGGCGATCATCAGGTGTATAAGCAGATCACCGACGACCGCGTAGCGACGGCATGGATCAGTCGCGACGTGATCTTCGGCAGCGAGTCGACCAGCAAAACGAAAGATGTGGGAACGGGATCGCAATTTCATCCTGCGACCGTCCAGTGGCGCACTCCTTCTGGCGAGATTGGATGGGTCCAGCTGACTCAGGCTCCGATGATCGATGCGACCGCAGACCAACACGGCCTGAAGATTTCGGCGACCGGAACGGTTCGCTTTCGTATCCACGCGAAGAACATGGTGCAGACGAAGGTTAGTCAGAAGGAGTGGGAACTGCCTGGTCTTCGGATCGCCGTTGATTCCGATGCGAAGAGCTTCAGCACAGAGAAGGCAGACGACGCCGTCGACCTTATCTACTCTGGAATGACGACGATGACGTTAGGCATTAAGGCGGCAAAGTGATCGTCCGATAGCACGTTCACCGGATCTCGATGCCCTCTGCTTTCCAACTCCGGCTGCCACTAGCGCGATCGCGGTGCATTACACGAGGAGAATGATTACTTCCGTATTGTCGACAACACGGAAGCTGGTGAAGTGAAATACGCGATACGTATGATTCCGGTGCGTCGTCTTCAGCAACACCTCGAAATAGGGCAGTTCGGAGACGTGCAGAATCTTTAGGAAATTAGCCAGACTATCCTCCGAAGTCAGAAACTCACCCACTGCTTCGGTGGCTTCGGACCCTGTGCCCGCAAAGACAACGACCTTGCCCGTGTGATCAGGATTGGGAAGGTATGCCACGACACTGTACCCACTCACCGCATTGGAACCCGAGGAGCTTTGCCGAGTTCTGACGTACCAGAGCAAATTGCTATTCGGCTTCAGGAGAGCTGACAATCGTTCATGACCCAGTCCACCCCCTCCTTTCACGTCTCTCTCTCTCTTGCATCGTTGATTCTCTGCCTCATCGTTTGGGCGCTGGCCCATGGTCAGGCACAAATCAACCAGTCGTCTCAGACGTCGTCGCATCGCCCCCTGATTCCTGACATGATCGCCGATCCAACGATCACGGAGATCGATGGCAACTTCTATTGCTATGCCACAACAGATGGCTATGGTTCGACCCCTACCGGTTATGGCCCAGGGGTTGTCTGGACGTCGCCGGACTTCGTGAACTGGAGCTTTCATGGGCTCATCATGCCCGAGGATCAGAAGGACAAATATGTAGCTCCGAGCACTCCTGTCCGCAACGGCGAAAAGCTTTATCTGTTCCCCACGATCAATCATCAGGTGACCCCCGTGATGATGAAGACACTGCGGGGGCCATTGCTGGACTTGACCGGTCGAAGTCTTGACGGCAACACCGCTCTCACTGCCATGCCGATCACCGTCGCCAAGCCGATCGACGGAGAGGTCTTTACGGACGACGATGGTGAACGCTACATGGTCTGGGCGCAGCGCGGGATCGGCCATCTTGCGAAGGACCTCGTATCCTTCGATGGTCCTCAGAAGGTGGTGGCAACCAAACGCCAGGGTTACTCCGAGGGCCCCTTCCTTTTCAAGCGTTCCGGGATTTATTACTACCTCTATACGCTCGGCGCCTATGAGAACTATGAGTACGCCTACATGATGAGTCGTATCTCGCCGCTCGGTCCGTGGACTGCGCCGGACGATGACGTTCTGATGAAGACTAACCACGCCACATACATCTATGGTCCAGGCCACGGATCGGTATTTCGCGATCCGAAGACCGATAAGTGGTACTTCGCCTATCTAGAGTACGGACGCGGTGGTGCCAGCCGGCAGGTCTTTGTCGAACAAATGAACTTCCATGCAGACGGCACCATCCAGCCGCTGAAACTGACAGGTGCAGGCGTCGGTGCGCTTCGTCCAACACTCGTCGCAGAAAAAGATCTGAGCATCGGAGCCCACGCAACAGCCTCTTCCTTCAGACCAACTGTCAGCATCCCCGGGAAGTACGATCCTGCGTTCGCACGCACCGAATCCTTTTCTCCGGAAAATGCTGTCGATGGTTCCAACGGAAGCCGGTGGATGGCGGATGAGCAGGATCCGGCCCCCTGGCTGCAGGTCGATCTGGGTGCGGTGCATGCGATCACACGGACAGAGGCCTACTTCGTCACCCCTACAGCCGGACACTCCTATCGCATCGAGTCCTCGACGGACAACACGCACTGGACCATCTACCAGCCCGTGCAGCCGCTCACCATCGAATCCCCACACACTACGCATCGGACCGTGTCAGCGCGCTATCTGCGTGTCTATGTGATGAAAGGCACGCCAGGCCTTTGGGAGTTTCACGTATGGGAGTAACACCTGCGGCAGGTGAATCATCAGGAGAGAAATGGCTACACGTAGATCGTTCCTATTTAGTTCGTTGGCGCTCACGGGAGTAAGTGCTATACCCTCGTTTGCGCAAGCAATGTCAGCAACTGAGATCAACGTTCTGTCGCTCGGTGCGACCGGCGATGGCGTGACCCCGGATACACAAGCGATTCAGGAAGCGATCGATCGCGTCTCAGCCGCTGGCGGAGGCCGAGTGGTCGCTCCCGGAGGCAAGCGCTTCCTGATTGGTGGCCTGATGCTGAAGAGCAACGTTGATTTTCACCTTGCAGACGATGCCGTTCTGCTCGCCAGCCCGGAGCGCGCCCATTACACATCGAAAACAAACATTGGCGTGATCAACATCAATCGAGCTCAGAACGTGCGGATTACAGGCACGGGTCACGTCGACGGACAGGGGATGAAGTTCATGGGAAACTACTCCCCAGTGGATGAGCGCTGGGAGCCGCTCGCGTTCAGGCCGAGGATGTTCCACCTCGTACGCTGCTCTGGATTGGAGATCACCGGTATATCTTTTGGGCACTCGCCGGAGTGGGGCCTTCACACGCTCGGATGTGACCACGTGTTGGTGGATGGCATCCGCATTCGCAACTACCTCGACGTTCCCAACTGCGACGGCATCGACCCCGACCGCTGCCGGGATATGGAGATCAAGAATTGCGACTTGGTTTGCGCGGATGATGGGATCGTCATCAAGACGAGCGAACAGGCAGAAGACTTCGGCCCAGCGCACAACATTACTGTACGGGATTGCTCCGTAATCTGTCGTGATAGCGGATTGAAGATCGGCACTGAGACATTTGGAGACATCAGCAAGATCCTTTTTGAGCGTTGCCGCATCGTCTCTGGTGGACGTGGCCCCACGATTACGCATCGCCAACCTGGCAACATCGACGATGTAGAGTTTCGGGACATCGAGTTCCTTGCACAACACCATGCCGCTCGTTGGTGGGGTTGGGGCGAAGCGGCGTCCATCACGGCCTGGCCTCGGAAAGAAGGGACGAAACTCGGGTCGCTGAGCAACATCCGTTTAAGAAACATTCACGGGGTTGCGGAAAACAGCTTCAGAGTCGATGCTCACCCCGACATGTTGATCAAGAATGTTCTCCTTGAAAACTGCTCCGTAACGATTGATCGTTGGACCCAGTATCCCGGTGGAATCTTCGATAACAGGCCTACTCAAGCCAATGATCCAATGCACGAACCTGGTGGTTTAGAAAGACACAATACGCCTGTTTTTTTCCTCCGGAACGTTCAAGGCGCAGTCGTCCGGAACTGCACTGCTAGCTGGGGTATTCATCCTAGCGATTCCTTCAGCTATGCTCTTGAAACGAAAAATGTTTCCGGCCTCAAAATCGAGAACTTGAAAGGGAAAGCGGCAAAGACTGGGTTACACGCCATTTCGATCGGCTGAGCCGTGGTGCTTCCAATGCACTGCTCAGGCCGGACGGGCATCGGCTTATTTGAAGATACGACAGGCTGCAATCGCGAACGTGTAGCGCCTATCGATTCCCGAGCTGTGCTTCGATAACGATAATGCAGGCATAGCGGAAGTGATCCTTGGTTCTGCCCCCCACTACCTAGTAGCTCCCGGTTGACGGACTAACCAGAAGTAATCCGCTTTGACGAGAAAGACCGGCTTCGAGGAGAGCTGGCACCGATTGGAGATTTCAACTGGCCGACATGCCAACTATTCGTCCAAATGACGAAGAGCGCGTTTGAACGAAGCCGCGGTCGGATACCGACACGCGCGCAGGACTGGCCCGATGCGAAATCGCGTAGTGGGACGTCGGCACTACTGGGCCATCAAAACCAGCCCCCGGAGGGCTCGAGGCCATTGAGGCGCAGATACGTGACGAGATTGCCGTAATGCAAGGCGTCATGATTTCCGGCTTGCGTCAAGATGAACATCTTGTTCGTCTTGAAGCCCCAGAAGTCCGCCGGGTCATTGAGGTGCGCATCGGTGAACCCGGAGAACGCGACATCGCAGTAGCCGAACGCGCCTTTGAGGTAGGCTACGATCTCGGTCTTCGAACCCTTCGCGGTAGCCGTGGCGGGGGGCGCTTCACCCTTGGCGTTTGAACACAAATAGTAGGATATGTCCGCCACATGAGTCACGATCTCGCCAAACGAGCGAACGTCCTTCGTCGGCCGGTAGCTGTACTTGGACTCTGGCATCGCGTCCGCCGCCTTCATGATCTTGTCCTGCATATTGCTGCGAAAAATGGATAGCGTCGTCGTCAGCGGATTCGGCGCCCCGGTCGGATTGGGCAGGTTCGGCGAGATCTGGGCGTTGGCCAAGGACGCCAAGACGGAAACAGATACCATGCCAACAAGAACCACGACGCGAGCAATGGATCGGAACATATAAGAATCCTCCAAGATCTCCGGGTGCGCCGGGACGGGCTTTGAGATTCACAGGTCTCCTTTGACCAGTCTCTGCACGAGGTGCGATCTGCTTGGAACTGTGCACGTTGCCAGCCGAAACGCTCCAAGTTCAAGTCACTGATTCATAAGTAAGTTCAATTCCAGGATAGCGATCGGCAACGCCATCGTTGTCCGGAATCGAAACTCGCTGACCAAAAGCGAACAGTTTCATCGCACACTCACTGACAAGTGGACGAGAAGCCGACTATTCGGCCAACTGGATAAATTCCGGTGTGCCGACGACTCGTCCGGAGTGGGTTTGTAGCCGACTCGGCTTAACCAGCGAAGATAGTCCCGACAGTAACTACATTGTCAGGAGTAACCTGATGACCAGAAGCTCAATATGCCGATCTCTTCTAAGATCTTAATCAGAGCCCCGCTTCTTGTCGTCGTTCTCGCAACATTTGCCACCGCGCTGGCACAAAGCCCCAGAGCGCTGACGGAATCCGGCGCGATATCCGGGGTGCACGAAAGCGGATTGAATGTCTACAAAGGCATTCCATTCGCTGCCCCTCCGGTCGGCGACTTGCGTTGGCGGCCTCCGGCACATGTTGCATCCTGGACTGGCACGCGTAAGGCGGACGCGTTTGCCCCGGCGTGTATGCAAACTGGTGTGTCCATGCCAGGCGAGACGCCGCCCGCAGTGAGTGAGGATTGTCTCTACCTCAACATCTGGACGCCGGCGAAGAACGGACAGGCGAAGCTGCCAGTGATCGTCTGGATATACGGCGGTGGCTACATCAACGGGTCGGCCTCGATGCCTTTGTACTGGGGCGCCAAGCTCGCGCACAAAGGCGTGATCGTGGTCACGATCGCGTACCGGCTGGGACCGCTTGGCTTTCTTGCGCATCCGGAGCTGACACGCGAGTCCCCGCACCACTCATCGGGAAACTACGGCCTGATGGACCAGATGGCCGCGCTCGAATGGATCCAGAAGAACATTGCGGCGTTTGGCGGTGATCCGAAGAATGTAACCATCGCGGGTCAATCCTCTGGGTCAATGTCGGTGAGCATGCTGATGGCTTCGCCGCCGGCGAAGGGCTTGTTTCAGCGCGCAATTGGAGAGAGCGGGGGTCTGTTTGAGCCGCTTCAGCTCGCGCCAAAGTTTCTGCTGGTCAATGCAGAACGCGACGGAGAGAAGTATGCCGTTTCGCTGGGTGCTACATCGCTTCAGGAGCTGCGTAGTCTGCCGGCGGCCAGGCTTACTGGCGACGGCGGCGGCATTGTTCACGCGGTGATCGAACCCTATGTGCTGCCTGTGTCGCCTTACGAGGCGTTCGCTTCGGGGCAGCAGAATGATGTCCCGCTGCTGATAGGTTCGAATGCCGATGAGGCGCGTTCGTTGACGGATGCCAGCCATATAAAGGCCGCCACGTTCGACAGCGACATTGAGCACAGCTTCGGCCAGCTTCCGCCTCCGCTTATTGCAGCTTATCCCCACGCTACTGACGAAGAGGCGCGTCAGGCGCGACTCGGCTTCGAGCGCGATCTCCGCTTCGGCTGGGACATGTGGGCCTGGGCGAGATTGCAAGCCACGACCGGGCAGAAGCCTGTCTACTACTATTCGTTTCGACAGCAGCCGCCGTTTCCGGCGGGTTCGGTGTACGCGGGTTGGGGCGCGAGCCACTTCGCTGAACTGTGGTATGTCTTCGATCATCTGAATCAAGAGCCGTGGCGCTGGACCAAAGCAGATCGGAGAGTGGCCAAAGAGATGTCCAGCTACTGGGTCAACTTTGCGAAGTCGGGCAATCCGAATGGACCGAGCCTTCCAGTGTGGCCGGCGTTCACCACGGCGGATAGCAAGGTCTTGTACATCGGCGATCCAACTACCGTTGGTGGAGTGCCGAACATCGATAGCCTGAGCGTCTTCGATACTGTCTACTCGGCCGTGCGTGGCAAGCCGTTTGGCGCCGGTAGTGTCGGTCGCTAGGAGGCGCCTTGAACAGAATCCTCAAACCTAACGTGATTTATGAACCTTGTGAATGATCACGATATACGGCGCTCCCCCAACACATCCCTCGGGACGTGTCGCGCGAAAGCAACATTCACGTCGATCTTTTGCCGCCCACCCTCGAGGAAGCGCCCAAGCCGCTGTGAGGGAATCGCACTTTTCGGCATCATCATGCTGGTCCTTGGTTGCCTCCGCGCGCCGGCGCAGGCTGCTCAAGCGAACGCGCCGCTCGATCTGAAGCGAGGTCAAGTCACCATTTTCCGGGATCGATGGGGGATGGCCCACCTCTACGCCGCCCGCGAGGAGGATGGCTTTTTCGGTCTTGGCTATGCGACGGCCGAGGATCGTCTCGAGCAGGTCCTGCTGCTGTATCTCGGCGTCAAGGGCGAACTGGCCGCCGCGTTCGGCCCCGGACCGATTAGCGCCGACAAGGTGGGACCGGTGCTCGGCGGGGACATATCCGACACGGTCGCCTCGACCTTCGGGTGAAAAGGTTCCAGATCCTGGAGCAAGCACGCCTGAACCTGTCGAAGATCCCGGTGCAATATCGTCTGGATCCGAATGCCTACATAGCCGGAATCAACCAGTTCATGGTCGACCACCCCCAACGCAAACCCGCGTGGGCGCCCGTGCTTGAAGCTGCCCTCCCGCTAGCGTTGTTCTGGCAATATACCCTCGAGGCGGACGCGATTTGCCCTGTCCGCCTGGCGGCGGCAGAGCACAAAGCCGTGTACCAGCCGAGTCGGCTGACTACCAGTGAAGCCTCGGACTCCTTTGCGATCGGCCGAAGCAAGACGGCAGATGGAGGGATCATTTTCTCTTCGGATTCCCACCGTCCGTGGGAGGCCGTGGGAACCCTCTTCTATCCCTGGCGCATGAAGGCGGGCTCGCTGAATTTTCAGGCGTTCGACGTGACCGGCACCGCGATGTCTTTCTTCGGCCACAGCAATGACTTCGCCTGGGGATGGACCGAAGGACCCCGTTACACAGGGGACTGTTACCGTATCCAAACCGTAAAGGGAGACCCGCGCGCCTATCTGTTCGACGGGAAGCTTCAGCGGATGGTCGTGGCTCCGTACAGGATCAACGTCCGCGGCGCAGCCCCGGTTACGGGCGAGTTCGAGTACACGCGTCACAACGGTGTCCTTTCACCGGTGGTGGAACGGCGGGGAGACGTCGCCTTTGTGGTGAGCTCGGCGTATTTCGACCAGGTCGGCATTGGAAACGGCGAACTCTACGAGATGGCTCATGCCCACACCCACGCCGACATCAAAGCCGCCCTCGCGCCGATGGATCTCTATCCCGCCAACCTGATCCTTGCCGGGCGGGATGGAACCTTGCTCTATATCCGGCCCGGCCGTCTTCCGAAGCGTCCGGAGGGCGTGGACGTGACGCTTCCCGTCGATGGGTCGACGTCTCGAACAGCGTGGACGGGATTCGTTTCGCTGAGCGAAGCCGTGCAAGTCGAAAACCCACCGCAGGACTATGTCGGCAACGACAACGTGAGCCCTGACCGCATGTACGCCACACCGACTTTCGATCCTGGAAAATACCCGGCGTATTATGCGTTCGACCCAGGTCAGACCAACACGCGTCAGCTGCGGATGATCGAACTACTCGAAAATGCCCATGGGGTGAGCGATAAGGTCGCGATCCAGATCACGATGGACGAGAAGGTTTTTGGCGTCGACCAATGGAAGGGCATGTTTAAGACGCTTAAGCTTTCGGGCGCCTGGGCTAAGAACACCGATCCGGATCTCGCGACGTTTGTTGCGGCCCTCGAGAGTTTCGACGGCGTGTTCTCGAAAGAGTCGCGCGGGGCTCTCTACTACATGGCTTTTCGCGAGGCGCTGCGCTCGGCGTCCCACAAGGCCGCTGGGGGAGATCGAAGGCGCTATCGAAGCCGGGCAGCCGCTCTCGCCGGAGCTACAGCGGAGTGTGGAGGACGCTGTCCTGGCGGCCTACACCTCTCTTCGTCAGGGGTTTGGCACGATCAATCTCGTCTTCGGCGACGTTCACCGTATCGGACGAGGCTCCGACTCCTTTCCCGTGGGCGGTGCCGCGATAGATTCGTCGGTGGACAAAAGAGAGCTCAACACGATCGGCGCCTGGGTCGTGGGGCCCAGCGGTGCTGAAGCCATGCGGACCATGGCGTTTCGACCGGACGCGAAGAACCCGGCCCTGCTCGACGCCTACTGCTGTCAGCGCGTGCCTTTCGTGGTCGCCTTCCATCCGGATGGGTCGCTGACCTCTTACTCCGAGATGCTGCCCGGCGTGAGCGAAGATCCTGCCTCGCCGCACTTTGGCGATCAGATGCGTCTGGCAAGTCAAGTGGAACTGCGACCCGACTACTTCTACTTGAGCGACCTCGAGAAGAATACAGAGTCCCGAATCGATATCGTCGTCACCGGCGCATCGCGACCGATGGCCAAAACGAGGTGAGAGATCGCTGACCATAAGGATAAACGTTTCCGACTCGTTGCTCGCAAGGTGAGTTACTTGGTCTTCTGAATCCCACCAAGCGCAAACTTCAAATGTGACCGTTTAGCCTTTTTGCTAAGACGCATGGACTTGCTCCTATTCACCGATAGCTTACGCGTTAAACTCACCTAGCCTTCAGGCCCATCAAGACGGTACAGAGACGACGCAGCAATTCCGGGCGGATAACTGGCAAACCGAAAGTTATCCTGTAGTGCCCGCAAAGTCGGGTTTTCGGAAACTTCGGTTGTAGTTGCCGGTAACCTCGGGCGGTCTCAACCGGTCGATGCAACACCGGCTTGGAGTTTACTCGCAGGAGTTTGAAAGCCCAAGGTCTTTCGCGGGCGTTGATTTAGGCGCAGGGCTACCTTGTTGAGATCGGATTGAGAGTAGCCGGACAAGTCGGTTTTCTTGGGGAAGTACTGTCTTAGTAGGCCGTTGGTATTTTCATTGGTGCCGCGCTGCCAGGGGCTCTGCGGATCACAGAAGTAGACTTTCACATTCGTGTCCACCGTGAAGCTCTTGTGTTTTGCCATCTCGTGCCCCCGGTCCCAAGTCAAGGAGCGCCGCAGGGTCGCGGGCAGTTTACGCACGTGCTTGCTCAGCGCGGCGACGACGGTCGCGGTATCTTTGCTGGGTACTTTGATGAGCATGGTGAAACGCGAATGTCGTTCCACCAGGGTAGCGATGTGACTGTTTTTGCTGCCTGCGAGCAGATCGCCCTCCCAATGACCGGGAATAGCGCGGTGTTCAACCTCCGCAGGTCTTTCCCTAATAGAGATGGCATCGACGATCTGACCTTGGGATTTTCCGCCAGCCCGAGAGTGCCGTGAGCGACGAATAGACCTCTTGGACCGCAGGTGCTGAATCAGCTCCTTTTTCAGCACTCCGCGGGCCTGGATGAATAAGCTGCGGTAGATGGTTTCGTGGGACACATGCATGCTCTCGTTCTTGGGATAGCTTACCTTCAACCATTTTGAAATCTGTTCCGGCGACCAGTCCAGGGTCAGTTTACTGGCCACGATCGTCCTCAATGTCTGATGGTTCGCAAGAAAACACACCTTAGGCCGCAGAGCGGACTCCCAGGCCTGAGAGTCGGCTTCATTGGCTCGATAGAGTGGACGACCGCCATGATGCGTCACCTCCCGGCTCACCGTCGACGCAGCACGCTGCAACCCTCTGGCTATCTCCCGAATCGACGAACCGGAAGCAATTCCTCGTGAGATGTCTTCCCGCTCGGCCAGCGTGAGCGTTCGCAGCGAGCGCCGACGAACCGGAGGAGCTATCCCCCCGCGCTTCGATAACAAGAACTGAATGGACCAATGGTCCTTGCCAAAGGCACGGCCAATCTCATGTAACGACTCTCCCGCTTTCCAGCGGCGCCACATCTCCGTCCTCCGCTCCGTCGAAAGCCTGTTCCGTTTTCCTTGTGCCATAAACACCACCTTTAGAAAATGAATTCATATCAGATGGTGTTGCACCGACCGGTTGAGACCGCCTCGTTTTACAGCAACTTCGTCCATTGTAGTTTCCAGTTGTGTCCGATGTGCCGAGCCAAGCAGGCTCGACCCCAAGACGCCATCTCTAGCTCTGCTTTTCAGAGCGCTCTTTGATGACCTTTAGCCAAAGATCGTGGACGTCGTGCATTGCGTTCGGCTGCTCCTGGCGGAATTTGATACGGGGAGCGAAACGGGATGGCTTGGGAAGTCGCCGACCATGGTGAGGCTCAACTCATCGCGACGGCAAGGCACGATGCCACTTTCGGGTCATTTCAGGGAATCGCGAATGAGAACATGATCGTTACGAAGTAGCTGAACGGAATGAACGATTTGTTGGATTTGACTGCCCTCTATGAGCCGAGAAAAGCGGTGGATAAGTGCACACTTGTGCCCAAAATGTGGACCCATCATTGATCTGGCCAATATCGACCTCAAGGCGATCACAACCGGCATGCTTACGTGTCCTAGGTGCGATTGGTCCGGACCGATCGGAATTGAAATAGTGGATGCCGATAGGTAATCGAATGAGCATTAGGCATCAAGTACGTTCCTAGCACGGGTGCGTTACGCGGATATTGGAAGCGAAAGTTGCTTTTGATTACCTTGGTGCGATAGCTTCCGCATAAACGCCCTTACCAACTCGCTCGCGGCTTTCGACTTATTGTTTGCGCGGCGTGCCATATAGGTCTTCAATATGAGCTCGTCTTGAGTGAGAGGGCGAACAGTGACACCATTGCGTGCCATTCGTAATGCTCCGACCTTCACGAGAAAAGCTACGCACAATCCGTCGGACACCGAAGGGAAAGCCTCCCCCGGAGCCGTGACGTGCTGGACTTTAGAGGGTAGAACACCTCGCAACTCTGCTATGCGCATGATTCTGTCGTAGAGCGGCGGATGCAGCCGGCGCTCAAATAGGATCCAGCAACGTCCCGCAATATCCTCAAAATTGACTGAAGGGCATGCAGTTAATGGATCATGTTCTGACATCGCTATATAGAACGGCGCTTCATTCACCTTAGCTGTCGTGATGAGTGCCATTCGGGCGGTTCAGTAGCAATCGCTAGATCGATGCTGCCTTCTGATAGCAGGTTTATGAGGTCACAAGAGAACTGGCTAGTTAGTTCAACTCTCAATCGAGGGAACAGGGGCAATTGAATTGAGAGCAGGGTCGAAACGAGAAATGGATCTGTGTAAGGAGACCTGCCAATGTTTAGAACGACGTCGACGCCTCGCGCCACGGTCCGAGCGGCTTGAAATGCTCGCTCACCGTGAAGCACCGAAAGCCGAGCTTCTTCGACGAAGGCTCGGCCGGAATCATTGACGTCTACGATTTGACGATCTCGTTCGAAGAGAGCCAAGCCGAGCCGGTCCTCCAACTCAGCTATTCGTTTTGTTAAGGCGGGCTGGCTTATATGTAATTTTTGGGCGGCTCGGGAAAAATTGAGCTCTTCTGCAAGCGCAATCGCGGCTTCCATCAGCTTTATTTCATTGAGGGCCATCTCTAGCCTCCCTAAAATGCTCTGCGTGGGTGAAGTGTTTGCTGAGAAGTTATCTGACGTGTCGCGGTGATGAACGAAGGGCCGATACCAGATCTTCGTTGATCTAAAGCACGTCTCCTAACTTTTTTCGTGGCCACCCTTCTTAAATGTCAGTGCTGCAACACTTGGATGCTCGGACTTATGCAAAGGGTTACTAGCACCGGATGAACTTCCGCACCTCGCTGTGACCAGTTATTCCAAAGTGGAATAACCATCAAACCAAATGGAATTGGACAAGATTTGGCTGCGCGGTCAATCTTTACCAACACCGCCGCGCCGGTGGTTTCCTCAACTTTTGAGGTGGACCGGTTCCTGAAATCAAGGCCGACTGCACGACTAATTTCAGTAACAGGTTAGGGAGGGGTCAGACGATGTCCGAATCGCGAAAAACCAGTTGTTTCAGAGCGTGCCACCGGACCTATCTTCGGTCCAAGCGCGCAACCTCTTCTCAATAGCAGCCAGGCAGCGCAGTTCCTTGGAGTGCATCCAAGGACGTTCCAGCGCATGGCCCGTCGCGGGGAGATCATTGGCGTCCGAGTGGGCAAACTCTGGCGCTTCGTCCCATCGTCCATCCGCGATTGGGTTCAGGATCACAACATCGCCAGCTAGGCCCGGGAATTTATTGCCATTCTGCCTGTTTTCGCTGGTTTCGAGGTGCGCTCTCGGCTACGCTTAAATCAGCCATCTGTGCCGGGAAATCAGGGAAAGGTACCTTGATGGAACGTGCATGTTACCAATTTGGAAATCTAAGGCGGAAGAAGCGGGCGAAGGGATCAGACACCTGGAAGTTTCGTTATTACGAATCGACTGAGCATGGAACACTGCGGCGCAAGTCCTGCATTGTCGGCACAGTCGAGAAGTATCCAACGAAGGCTCACGCACAAAAGGCAGTCGAAGCTCTTCTCCTAAAACTCAACGCAGAAACCCCACAGCAGCGCATGGCAGTGGTGACGTTTGGCGCCATATGCGATCGATACATTCAGGAGGAGATATCGGAACGGTATTCCACCTCGAAGTCGTGCCGCTCGAATATCAAGAATCACCTTAAACCGCGCTGGGGTGACTATCTGCTCGACCGCATTCGTCCAATGGCGGTCGAAGACTGGCTGAAGAAGCTCCCTATGGCCCCGAAATCGAAGGCTCATATCCGAAGCGTGATGCAACTGATGTTTGAGTGTGCCACACGCTGGGAATTATTCACCGAGCAGAGAAACCCCATTGCGTTGGTTCGCGTGAAAGGCGGCAGCAAGCGCCGGCAGCGCCCCACTACGCTCACTGTGGAGGAGTTCGAAATCATCGTAGCGACACTAAAAGAGCCGTATCGCACGATGGTGTATATCGCCCAATGCCTCGGTCTTCGCGTCAGCGAGATCGCGGCACTTCAATGGGACGACTTCGATTTTGAGAAAAACCAGCTTCTCGTTCAGCGTAGTTTCGTGAGCGGAAGAGTGGATGACGTCAAGACCGAATACTCCCAGGACTACGTTCCTTTGCACCCGTCCTTGACCGAGATCGTGTTGGAGTGGAGCAAGCCGTGCCGACGGAAGACGGCTGGGTCTTTGCCAATCCAGTAACGGCGCGCCCGATCATCCCACGGAGATCCAAAAGCGGCATCTTCGTCCTTCGGGATGCTGGGCGGTCGCGTGTCCGACGTGCGGTGCGGCTCCGGGCGTTTGGTGTTGGCAAGATCATCCGACACCTAATGGCGCCCGGCTGCCGATCCACGACGAACGCAAGGTCGCCGCCGAAAGGTACGGTGCTATCGGTTGGCACACGTTCCGCCACACGTACCGCTCCTGGCTGGACGAGACCGGAGCTCCGATGAAGGTGCAACAGGAACTGATGCGACATGCCTCGATCCAGACGACGATGAATGTCTATGGACAGGCCATGACATCGTCCAAAAGAGAAGCGAATGGGAAGGTTGTGGAGATGGTGCTCAAGCCGATGAAAGCGAGCGCCTAAACCATGATTTTTCTTATTGGGAGTTTATGGGAGTCTATCGGAGCAGCTGATCAAATCTAAAGTGTTGATTTGATTGGTTGCGGGGGAGTGCAACGTCCCGAAAGTGCATTTCGTAATCAGACTCGATGCCAATGCCAAGACCTTGCTTGTAACCTAATGATTCTAGGAGCATAGGTGCCGTTGCGACACCATTCCCAGTGTTTGTTGCTCAGCCAACCCTCTAAGTGGTTCGACAGCCGGTAATTCATAGACGCCAACTACCACTGAATCACTCGGAATTGCGGACGAAGCGATCTCTCAAATGCAGGTCCTTTTGGAGGCGGGTAACTTCCGGGTTGCCGACAACCCACCCGGAATGTCACTAGGTTCACCCTACAACCCATGGTTAGAATGCATAGTTACTTTTGCTCTCTTGCAATCTTGCACAGCATGGATGCAAGCAGAATCTGGAGGATCCCGTGAACGACCGATTCGGATGTCTGGTCTCCAGAACTATCTATTCGCGCTAAGCCCTGCTATCGCCAGCCGACACACAATTTCCAAATCTGGACATTAGCCGCTCACAAATTGCGCAAGCAAATAGAGCTTCCAATCATTCCTTAGCAACTTCCGTTCGTGCAACAATCACTCAGAGAAATGGATACGGGACGCTTTCGATTTGGCTTGTTCGAGTTCGACAACACGACCCGTGAGCTAAGGCGGGAAGGCATGCTCGTGCGCCTGCAGTTACAACCCGCGCAGGTACTCTCATGTCTCATCGAGCGTGCTGGGGAAGTGGTTTCCCGGGAGGAACTGTGTGAGGCCGTCTGGGGCACCGAGACGTTTGTTGATTTCGAGCGTGGCCTCAACTTTTGTATTGCGCAGATTCGCTCTGCTCTGGGCGACGATTCGACCACGCCACGATATGTTCGAACGATTCCCCGGCGAGGATATCAGTTCATTGCTCCTGTCGAACGGATCCCGGAAGCTTCAGAACGAAAAGAAGCGGTTTCTGCGGCGTGGAAGTTCCCGACTAAAGCGGTCGTGGTCTCGTGCGCTCTAGGCTCCTTGTGTCGGCCGCGTTGAGTGCTGGATATTGGCTATGGTCTAGGCACGTATCGAAGAACCTGCCCGTCATCGCCGTACTCAGGTTCGACAATGAAACCGACGATGCCGGGATGACTCGTTTCAGCGATGGCCTCACAGACAGTGTTGTGGAGCAACTCACCTCTCAGAGCCACGAGCGATATGAGGTCATCGGCAATGCGTCAATATTGCGGGTTCCACGTGACCAACGCGACCTGAGTGCAATTTTCTCATCGCTGCATGCCGGATATGTTGTGCTCGGCCAAGTGCAAAGCAACGGCTCACAAACTCGCATCCTGGCACACTTGATCCGACTGCCTGACCAAAAACATCTCCGTGTCGCCCGCATGGATCATTCGCTTGGGGATCCGCTCAATGTCGAGATGGAGACTGCCCATGAGATTGCCGCTGAATTCTCGGAACGGGTGATGAAAGACTCCAGCGGAAAACCTTAGTCTACAGTTCCAGACCGAAGAATTTATTGATATTTAGCTCCTTACATCTTTCTGGTTGATTGATGAGGTGATTTGGCTTGTTTGGCCATGGCAGTTGGGGCACTCTCATCAGGTATTTGAACCTGAGGATCCCAATGCAAATCATCTCGCCCCGTCGAAACTTCCTGAAGCTCGCGTCAATCGTAATTCCAACCACCTTGTTCGGGGTTGAGTCCAAGATGTTTGGACTCGGGCTCCCGGAAGGATCGAATTCCCCGGCTGACGTTCCTACGAAGGCCTCTGGGGAGGAGGCGATTCTGCCACTGCACGAGCAGTTTCCTGCGTACCCGCCAACACTCGCACGGGAAGTTGTTTTGGTCTCACACTTCGATCTGCATCGCGTTAAAGAACTAGTTGAGCCGCGTCCTTCCTTGGCACGCGCCTCCTGGGACTGGGGTTTCGGTGATTGGGAGGATGCGCTTGGCGCCGCGTCTCATACCGGCAACCGCGGGATTGCCGAATATCTGATCTCCAAAGGGGCTCGGCCTTCTCTCTTTTCCTCGACGATGTTGGGACATCTGGAGGTAGTGAAGGCGATTACTGCAGCGCAACCAGGCGCCCAGCGGATTCGAGGACCGCACGGCATTACACTTCTCGCGCATGCCAAGGTGGGCGGAGAAACAGCTCGTCCTGTTTTCGAGTTCTTGCAGTCACTTGGAGACGCCGGGGCAGATCCACTCGTCCCGCTCTCGGACAGCGATGCAGAAAGCATAAAGGGAACTTACGTATTCGGAGCCGACGTTACTGAGCAGATCGAAGTGACGGTCGATCATGGACAGGTGCTCTGGACGCGCAAAGGAAAGATGGGTCGACCGATCTACCATCTAGGTGACCGCGCCTTCTATCCTGCTGGGGCTCCGGCAGTGCGTATTCGCTTTAATGAAGAGGGCACGTCGATGTTGATGACGATCAACGATCCCGAGGTGGTATTGAAGACACGGCAAAAACAAGAGTCAAAGTGAGTGTGTTCAACCGGCCTCCCCTCGTTTGAGTTTTGCACGCAAATTTTGCGCGCAAAGGCAACTTTTCAGAAGAAAGGCGGCGACTGGCTATGCTGGCTTTTGACACCAGCGCCAAACTCTCGCCAATCGCCCGATTTGAGGCGTGTCAAAAGGTCTGGGTCAGGTTGGCGCTCAGTTTTTCCCAGAGAAACGCGCCCTTACCCATTCGGTCAGCAAATCCGTATAGCCGGGCGCAGTGTGCCACCAAAAGAACGGTTGACCAGGTTCCCATTGGATAGTCAGGTTGTGCGCGGCTCCGGGGATAATGATAGGTGTATAGTCTCTGTTGCCCGCGACATGAAGAGCGTTGCCGATTCCGGCAAGGCTTGGGTCCACCGGCGTATTACGGTCGTGTTCACCATAAATGAGAAGCACGGGGACGGTGACCTTTTCCCAAAGAGGCAGCGGGTTAAAGTTGCCAACTGGTGGATACCACTTCCATATCCAATTATCCCTTGGCGGAATGCCCAACTTGGCGAACCATTTTTCGGTGCTGGCGAGGCTTCTTGCCTTCTCGTACTCGTCGATGCCTTCGCCCGTCCGCATCGTTTCAATCCAGAGACTGTAGAAATCCATGGCGTGGGACAGGTCTGGCTCGGTGATGCCCGCGTCGATGAGGTCGTTGCGGGTGCGAAACAGATCTTCCTGATAAATTGGCCCAACGCCGATCGCCGCGGCGGCGATGACGAAAGCAACTGCACCGGGTCTTGAGGCGATCAATGGCGAAATCGTGCCTCCCTGGCTATGACCAAAGATGCCGACCTGTTTCGGATTGACATCGGATTGCCGCTTAAGAAACTGCACAGCGCTCAGGTAGTCTTCGGCCAATTCCGAATAGTTTATGGTTTTCCAGTCTCCGGTGGATTGTCCCACCCCTCTCTTATCGAAGACGAGCGCAGCGATCCCGGCGCGAGCGAAACGGTCAGCCAGGAAGAAAGGCGTTCCCCATCGGCTCTCGGCACCGCTTCCATGCAGGAAAACGATGCCCGGGTGCAATCCGGCAGAGCGCGGGAGCAGGAGCGTGCCGGAGAGTGCTACGGAGCCGTTGCGGAACGTGACTTCTTCCCGGCGGTAGGGCGGCTGTACTATCCTCACCGGCTCTAGAGAAAATGTTCCTTTGGCTTTCCCGTCCAAAAAGGTTCCGCTTATCGCTTGTGGGGAGACCACGCCGTCAAAGACAAGGGAGGAGCCCAGTCTCCAGTGCAACGCGGGAGGGGAATAATCGACCTTGGCGATCGGGTACTCCATCGCACTTTGGGTTTCCGATGTGAAGCGGCCCGTGACGACTCCGCCATTGGTACGAAAATCAAAGCGAATGGGCAGGCTCGCTCCCTCTCGCACCATGGTTCCTTCCCAATTGCCATCCAGAGTTCGGATCGCCTGTGGGTTGGCGTCAACAGCCTGAAAGAGCGCGGCTATAACGATGAAACTTGCCGAAGGCGAGCGAGACAAGGGCAAGCGTAAGTTCATGCTCCTCCTATACCCGCCAAGTTGGCTAGGCGGTACAGCTTTGGGGTAGCCTGTCACTCAAAACCCGGGATTTGGTGCGAATCCAGAAGCTTTGCAGCCTAGATGTGCGTTTACCAGGACCGACAATACTACCTTCCATAAGGGCATTTCAAGGGTTGAGGGCCAAATGATATTTTGGATACGGTGTATCTGGGACGCCTCCGTGTTCGCGGAAAGGGACTGCGTTCCTCTTAGCCTGCCTGCGTAGAACTTCTGCGATGAGGTGCTGCCTCGTCTTTTTCATGGGAACAGTCTCCGCCTTCCGGGAAGACCTCCTCATCCCAAAGTCGGCTTATCGGAAGTGAGCTTCGTTGCGACTGAAAAGTCGGGTTATCGGAAACTACAGGTCCTGCAAGCGTCGAAGTTTCCGAAAGCGCCGTTTTGTGGAAACTACGAGGTGCGTAGGTTGATCCGGTAAAAGTGAATCAAAATCTATCGCGGCGTATTCGGATTGTCGATGACAAACATCCAGCTGCCGTCCGGTTGGCGGCGTACGCCCTCCGTGCTCAGCCCTTGCGTCGTCGATGGTGGGCCGAGCGACCACGCGCCATGCAGCACGGCCAATCCTTCGCTGGATTCGATTACGGCCCGTGTGTCGAGTTTCATGCGAGCGCAAGGCGTCGCGGATGCCGTCATGGCCGGTAACTGACTTGCCACCCGCAACAAGGACCGCACCGGGCTCGTAGAGGGCCAGTATCGCTTCGACATCCCCAATATTGAAGGCGCGTTCGAAAAGGAAGTGAATCTCTTGTGGCGTGGATGCGGGCATTGGTTAGTCGACAACGATATCCGATCGTGTACTGTTGACGATAGTCTTCAGCTCGGTTTGCTCTTCGGTGGGGACCGCGAACTTATTCAGCGTCTGTTGAAAATCGTCCAGGAACGCCTCCCACTCCTTGCTCGTGATCTTCAGGTCCTTGTGCGATTCCGCCATCGACTTGCCCGTATACTTCTGCGGGCCGCCCGTAGCCCAACAGACCATCTCGGTCACGAGGTACTTGAATCCCGCAGGCGGCACGCGATGATGCGCTGCCTCCACCATGGGGTTGGAGTTTAGTCTCGGGTCGATCATGATCCGGTTAATGAAGTCCTCTACCACCGTAGCGATGCTATAGACGCCACCAAGTCGATCGTAGAGAGAGGGCTGCTCTGCTTCGGGCATTCTGAATCTCCTTGTTGGCCTACTCCAGTCTGACGGAATCACCACGGCGGACCTTGCCACCCTGCAACACAGAGGCATAGACCCCAACGTTGGCCCGATTGTGCTGGGCCGCTGTGCGCAGGATACCTGTATCCCGCGGGAGATCGCCCTGGGGGAGCGTGGTCATCACGCAGCGGCCGCACGGACCAGTAATGCTCAGGCGAACGGAATCCCCGATCGCGAGGATTTGCCCGATCCAGGCATCCTCCACGAAGTTCTTTTCGCCGTTCGCGGTCTCTATCACGATATTTGGGCGAAATCGCCGAACCTCGAAGCGCCCCGGTGGATACAGCTCGCGTAGCCGATCGAGTGTAGCCGTGGTCAGCAGATGCACGACGGCACAGTCGAAAAAAGTCCCATCGGGCAAGCAGAAGTCGGTGACCGTGTCCCGGTGCTCGAGGCCTTCAATATCTGCCCAGTATTCTTCCGCTGTTGCCGTCCGCAGATCGGGGAATGTGGATTCACCTGCTTCCTGAGGAACGTACACGGTTGCATCCAGTGTTACCTCACGCTTGAGCACCTTCGAGAGGGCCTGATGGAGGTTGGGTTGCTCGCTGTTGACGATGGCGCCATCCGGCAGGGTGATGCGGACCGGTGGCGCCTTTACACCGATTTTTGGGTCGTCAGTCAGTACGGCGCGAAAGTCGAACAACTGCGGCCACTTCCGCGGGTTCTTGGCAGTTGCAACTTTTCCATCGGAGGTGTCGATGAGTGCGTACGCGCGATCTCCGAGAAGGCCACCTTTGGCGACTTCGGCAGCATTTAGCTCTTCTCCCATCATGGACTTGACTGGGTACCGCCAGAGAGAAACGATCGAACCAAGAACGCTTCGCGTTGAGCTCATCGTTGAGCCCTCCTCCACCCGCTGCCATCCAGTGAGTGCTCGTGCGTCCCCACCCTGCTTGCTGGTGATTGTAGTCCAATTCCGTATCCGCGAAGCCTGAACGTCCCCGGCTTTTCATCACCGCGCGGTCGAGTTTGTCGGCCCATCGCTATCGGCGAGAGGCGGATCGTTAGCGGAGTGAGGAAAACTCTCTGCAAGCGACAAAACCTAAAATGGATAACGTTCGGCCTTCAAGATAGATCCCTGATATCTCGCGAAGTGTTTACCAATGGAGCGCGGGCGATCGCCGCTTCATCCCTATTGACGGTCTACACGGAAGCCGTCCATTGTGCCCGCAGAGTCGGGTTTTCGGAAATCTCCGGTCGAACTTGCTCATA
>CAWBTR010000005.1:0-128788 GCA_963791735.1 uncultured Acidobacteriaceae bacterium
CTGGCAGACGCAGCGGACTCAAAATCCGTCGGAAGCAATTCCATGGGGGTTCGATTCCCCCTCCCGGCACCATCTATCTGGTTTAGTTTCAGGGTTTTGCGAGGCGGAGGCTGAACTTCTCGGACAGTTCAGGTACAAAATCGGGTACAGTGCACATCCTACCTATTTTCAATAGGTTGAGGATCTTTGGCGCTCATTTTCAGCAGCAATCTATATATTTGTTAGCCTCGTTTACGCTCAATTACGGAATGCACAGCGGATAAATGGTCCGCCCGAGGCTGCCCAAAATCGTTGTCTTTTAAGGCGTCGATCGTTACGGAGTATTGGTGAAGACACGGACTCAGTCGCCTCCGACATTCCATTTGTGGCGCTTTGAAATTAGGCCCTTTGGCTGGCCCAGCCGGTTCGTGATCTCAACAGTCGAATGACAGCGTTACTTGTCCGATATGGCTATTCGTCCATGTGGTTGTTGACCTCTGCCCACCTGGCGTTGCCCATTACATCGAATTCGGTGGACATTGCCAGATATTGCAAAGCAACGGTTCATCAAATGGACCGGCTGGATCGCTTAGAGACCGCGCTCTTCGGCAATCGCGGAACAGCCTGAACGCCCGCCCAAAGCGTGGCGATCGTTTGCTCCACCACGAGCCTCTGGTCAGGCAAGTCAGGCACAACACCTTGGATGACCATGAGTGTTGCGAGGCCAAAGATCGTAAACCACCAGGTGTGGGCCACCACGATGTCATCCTTGCTCGGCAAGCCTTCGGCCTTGGCAACATCGAAAAAGAGCTGCACGAAACGTCCAAACAACGGCGCACCAAGGTCGTTGATATATTGCCCAGCGCGGATGCCGTTGCGGTTCTCCGGCCCGAAGAAGACGTTACGAAACTGCTGTGGGTGGGCAATGCAGAATTGAATCAAGCCGCGTGAAGTCGCGAAAAGACGCTCTTTCGGTGCAAGATGTTTAGCGGCAATCGCGTCAAAGTTCTGAACCATCAGCCCGATCGTCTCGCTGCTCAACTCGGCAAGAATGTGCCATTTGTCGGGGAAATGCTGATAGATCACGGCGTGGGTATAGCCGATCTCTTTAGCGATCTCGCGAAGCGTCACGGCTTCGTAGCCGCGATCGGCAAACATTTTGCTGGCAGCCGCAAGGATTTCGCCCCGCAACCTCTCCTTGCGCTCTACCCGTCGACTTGGTGATGTGGATGTCACTTCAATAGCTTAGTCTCCTCTGGCGATTTATGCGACCAAATGTTGATTTATAACCGTTGGTAAACAAACCACTGATTATTTTGCAACCAATGGTTAAGGTGAGTGTCTAATCGTCGCTAATTTGGAATCGTCATCTGCGCGGGAGACAAGAAACATGCGCAAGCGTAAATGAGATTCGATTGGAGGTCGGATCGTTACTCCATTCCGAGCTACTAATAGCGCGCCTGCTTTATCCAAGAATGCGACCGCCAAACTGTCTGCAACGAAGGGATATGCCTCTTCCGGCGCCGTAATGTGCTGAATGCTTCCGGGGCGGACATCACTACGATGCGCCGTATCGAAAATTGAATCGTAAAGGGGAGGATGCAATCGCCGCTCGAACAAAATCCATTTGCGCCCATCCATCTCTTCAAGAGTCACCGCTGGCTTGGGCGCCAACTCGTGTCTACGCGCCATCGCGATGTAAAAACGGAGATTCCGCGATTTGAACCTGTCTGAGCAAGGCCGATTCGGGTGGTTCGTTTGCAATCGCTAGATCCAGCGTGCCATTGAGAAGATCGTGAACGAGATGCGTGTCGGGGTTTACTCCTACGGCCTTATCTGCCGGAAAACGAACGACAGCGGTGGTTTGCGCCTCTCCATACCTAGCGGCCAATGGCGCCAAAGTGAAGAGGACGCAGGCTAGACGAATCAAGGAGCACGGTCTCATTGGAAATGCCTCCAGGTCATCAAATTGTTCGTATATCCAAATTCAACGAACCTGAACCGCGGTCGAAACGCGAATCAAAGCTCGTAAAAGATCGCTCCGTCTTCCACCATGAGTTCGATGCCGGCGGCCTTGGCGGCCTCCTGCAGGGCTGCGTTCAGCATGATAGCCGGGTCAGCGCTCACATCAATACGGCGCATCAGGCCCTCTCCTTTTTTAGCGCCTGCAGAGAGGACGATTTTCAATCCGCGGCGCTTGCATCTCACCGGTGTCCCATCTTCGAGCTTCACATTCATCGGCTTGATGAAGGCGTCCACATAGTGGACGCCGATGCCAGACTTATCGCCGGTGTGCTCCGGAAGTTTGGACTCGGCAGCCGGGTTCACATCACAGATTTTGACTTTCACGCAAGCCTCCATTGACTTCAATTCCTTCTGATTCGAGGAATTCGTCCATCACTTTTCTGAACGCACGGATGTGTTCCGGTGTGCTGCCGCAGCAGGAGCCGACGATGTTTGCACCTGTCTTCAGAAGCGGAACGAGGCCTTTCACCATTTGCTCGGGCGTTTCGTCGTAAACGACTTTCATGTTGATCAACTGAGGCTTCCCCGCATTCGGCTGAACCATCACCGGCAGGCTGGTGGCGCGCTTGTAACGCTCGACCGCGTCGCGCGCGCGCTCCATCTCCATGCCGGTGCCACAGTTGAGGGCGACGATGTGGGCGCCGTGCTCCTCCATGAATTCGGCAGCACGTTCGGGGTCAATACCCATCATGGTGCGAAAGGTGGAACCGTCGAGAGTGACGTCGTAGGCCATGGACCCGATGATGCATTTCGAGCCTGCCGCCTGGGCTGCTTCAATGCCGATCAAAAGTTCCTCAAGCGAAGTTTGTGTCTCGATAATGATGGCGTCGGCACCGGCATCGACAAGAGCCGTGGCCTGTTCCTCGAAGGCGCTGCGCACCTGAGCTTCAGTAAATTCTCCGAACGGTTGAAGCAAGCCGCCGAAGGGGCCGATGTCTCCGAGCACGTACCCATCTTTGCCGTTGAAGGCCTGACGGGCTATCTCCACGCCGGCCTTATTCACTTCAACTACGTGGTTCGCCTCGGAATGGCGATTGAGCATGATGCGTGAGCCGCCAAAGGTATTGGTGATGAGGCAGTCCGAGCCGGCCTCCACATAACGTCGCTGAATGGCGAGCACTCTCTCAGGATGTGTGAGATTCCATGCCTCGCCGCAATTGCCCTGTTCCAATCCTGCGAACATAAGTTGCGTCCCCATGGCTCCGTCGCCAAGCAAGGGTCGCTTGCGGATTGCGTCCTGCAGAAGCATCTTCATAAATAATCCGTATCCTGCATGCGTTCCTTTTGAACCAGTGCATAGTGAATTGTTTCGAGAACCAGGCCCCACTTGTGATCGCGGCTGGAAGAATCACAATAGCAACCTGCAGCGCTGGCTTTGCGCTGCCACGATAAGACAGCATCCAATCGTTCGCCGCTCAGCGGTTTCTCGCGGTCGATGGCGGTCATCAGGCCGCACGGGATTTTCCACATACTGGCACATGGCGGTGTGGCCCGTGTCGCCAGGGGCTGGCACGCATCGTTGCTCCCGAATGGGATACCCTTCGACGCGACGGACCCAGCTTGACGTTATAGTGAAACGTCAGCGGCCGGCCCATGTTGGTGCAAGTGGTCCCGTCATAGCGGAACAGAGCGTCGAGCGAGCCATCCTGGTTCAGGTGCAATGAGAGGCGCTCCTCTGCCCAACGCTTCAAAGCTCTTCGATTTACGCTGTACTCGGCGTCCTGGTCCAGCACCGCGAGTGCGAACCGGAAGTTGCTTCGCCCGACGTTCGCGGAGCACGCCGGTAGGGCGCGCGCCTGTATTGACATGGACCAAAGGAACAGCTTTCGCAGGGAACAAGGTCGGTGAGCCTGCGCAATCGATCGGTGTGATGCGTCAATCCGAATACTGCCAGCAGAGTTTTCTTGGGACGCAACATGCCAGACTCGAACACTTCCACGGGGGAAGGGAAAGGCTCTCTGCGCGTCCGCTTCATCAGGTCGAGCAACCGCGGTTGTTCCGCGACATCCCATTCTGAATAACCTGGACTGAGTGGGGCAACACGGCCATGTCATGCTGTTCGGCCCAATCGCACAGACGAGCTCCGGTTGCAGTGGCCAGATGCTCGACGACCGCAGAGCCGAAGATCTCAAGGAAAAAATACTCGTCGGGTTTCTCGTCCTGCCAGCGCCGGCGGGCTTCCTCCTCAGCTTCAGGACCCGCGCCAACGGCAACAAGGATCAAGCTGTGGGCTTCGGCTTGCTGGAGCGTGCTCTGCAGTCGCTTGCTGGTGAACTGCGTTCCGTCGATGCGAATGGAATCACCGTTGATTTCGAAGCTCTCGGCTTGCCGGGCATAGAACCACGGCCGGCCATTCTCTGCGTACCAGGCCCGCGCCCAGTTTGCCAATTCCAGGGCCCTGCCTTCCAGCTCCCAGCCGCGCGGATAACCTAGCAGGCGCACATACTCCTCGGGCGACACATTTACATCGGGAAGCGTGCCGGCCAGTTCGATGGATTCGGCTAACTCGCGCATGGAATCGGCTCCACGGGCTTGAACTGGCAGCCCTCCACAAAGAAATTGAAGAAGTCAGGGTGAGTTTCAAGACGGCAGTGCTCTACCTTCTTTACCAGGTCTTCCAGTTCCTGACGCTTCGACTTCGAGAGCAGAGCGATGGTCGCGCCTTCAATCGCGGTATTGCCTGCCTGGACAATCTTTGATGAGTCGAGGCCGGGCACAAGCCCGATGCGCTTCGACGCTTCGACGTTGAGATGGCGTCCGAACCCTCCTGCAAGATAAAAAACCTCGATGTCGCCGAAGTCGACGCCATAGCTCGAGAAGACGGTATGCAGGCCCGCGACGTTCGCGCCCTTTGCCTGAGCCAACTCGTTGACATCGCTCTCCAGCAGAAAAATGTCCTCTTCGGGTGCTTCGCCACGGTGAAGCGTGATGCGCTGAATATCATCCTCAAAGCGGCCCATATCATTCATGCGGCCGGTACGAAGCAACTCGCTCAGCAGATCGACCAGGCCAGAACCGCAGATGCCCTGGGGTGGAACATCGCCGATGACTCCAAGGCGAAAGGTCTCGTCATCGGCAATCGCCACCGTTTCGATCGCTCCATCCAACGCAGGCATGCCACAGGCGATGGCTCCGCCCTCGAAAGCGGGGCCAGCCGGACACGATGCCGCCAGAATGCGATGCTTGTTGCCCACAATCAACTCAGTATTCGTCCCGATATCCATGACCGCGACCAGGCGCTCTTCATGCGCGAGATCCACCGCCAACATGCATGCGGCGGCGTCCGCTCCCACGTGGCCGCTGATGATGGGAGCGCCGTACACGCGAGCTTTGGGATGAATGGGCAACAGGCTGCGGAGCCCCGTCTGGACCAGGCTGGTTGTGCTGCGCTTGACCCTCGGCCATTTCGATTTCCGTAATCGACTGGTAAGGGGTCTGCCCAATCGAATACACGCTCTGCCGGAAGAAAAGATCGCGCATAGTGGAGTTGCCCACCACGACCATCTCGTAGATCGTCTTAGGATCGACGGGAAACTTCTCGATGGCATGGGACAGGTATCCGGCCAGCGTACGCATGAGCAGTCTTCCGGGATGTTCGGTATCGTAGGCGATGCGGGACATGACCTCCGAACCGCCGAATCGCTGCGGATTCTCGAACGAGGTGTCCGCAATCAGTTCGCCGCTTTCAAGGTCGACGAGGCGCAGGACAACCGTGGTGGTCCCAAGGTCCATTGCAATGCCGAGAATCGGCCCTGTAGAGCGCTCCACCTCCACTCCGTCGATGAGGATACGGTCCCCATCGCGAGTGACCGCCGGATCAAGTTTCAATTCGCGATTGCTGATCGGCAATCCGAACGAGTGCCGCTCGATAATCATGTGTCCACGCCGCATGGTATGGCAGCGAACATGGCCTTCCGCAGCCGTCACGCGGGTTTGACACGATAGGCGAAAGTTGCCCTTGAGATGACGCTCCGGCTCGGCAATCGGCGAGAGTGCGCTCATCCCTTCCACAACTTCGACCATGCACTCTTTGCATTTGCCTTGCTTGCGGCAGGATGTGGGCACGTCGATGCCCAGGGCTTCGGCGTAATCGAACAACGACCGCCCATCCGTCGCCTGGGTTGATTGTCCGTTGATGGTGAGGGTAACGGTCATTTCCGGAAAATTCCTACCAGCCCTTCGCTTCGAGTTCGGCTTTCACGGCTTCCGCCACTTCGCGCGCAGAACCCTCGCGCTCTTCTTCCTCGCTCCATTTCCACTGGGCCAGGTAGTCGTCGGCCGCCTGCAGTCCCCGTTTGGCGGCGAGAATATCCACCTGCGCCATGAACTTCCCGTCAAGCATCACAGTGACGTCTTCCGACTCATCCTCGGCCTTGATTTGAGTGGGGATTTCCTGCCAATACAAAATCTTATACGTGGTCATTTCGGGTTACCCCTGCTGCCGCAAGTCGCAAGAACAAATCCACCGCGGCTGAGGCATTCGCGCCGTATCCGTCGGCCCCGATTTCGTCGGCAAACATCTGGCTGATGGGAGCGCCTCCGATCGCCATTTTGATGTGAGTCATGCCGGCCGCATCAAAGCCGTCGATTACGGTTTTCATATACATCATGGTCGTGGTCAACAGCGCACTCATGCCGATGATGGTTGGCTTGCATTGCTCGGCCGCGGCCATGAATTTGTCCACACTCTGATCCACGCCGATATCGTGGAGCTCAAAACCGGCGCCCTCGGCCATCATCCCCACCAGGTTCTTGCCAATATCGTGCAAGTCGCCGCGCACCGTGCCCATGAGCAAAACGCCCTTGGGTTTGGCGCCGCTGCCCTTCGCGGTCAAAAGCGGCTTCAGCACGGCCATGCCTGCCTTCATGGCCCGCGCCGCGATCAGGACTTCAGGAACGTAGAGCACATTGTGCTTGAAGTCCTCGCCGACCACACTCATGCCCGCGATCAATCCCTCCGTCAGCACTTCCTGCGCGGAGCGCCCCTCGGCCAGAGCTTCCTCGGTAAGCTGTCCCACCCGGTCGGCGTTTCCCTCATACAGAAGCTGATTCATCAGGGCATAATCGGGCATCCAGACTCTCCTTAGCGAGCGCTCGAAACCGCGCTGACTGCACGCTTTGCATTGAATTCTTCCAAGGCCTCAAGCATAGCCAGGATATTTTCGCGCGGCATTCCCGGGCTGACCCCGCCGCCTACCGAGAGAATGATCCCCTCGCCACCGGAACCCTCCAGAACCTCGAGGGTTTCGTCCTTTACCTCCTCCGGTGTCCCGCGTACCGCAATCTCCAGCGGATTGACGTTACCCATCAGGCACATCCGGTCGCCAACGCGTCGTTTCACTTCAGTGATGTGTCTCTGCTTGCCCCAATTGAGCACATTGAATCCCGTGTCCGGCAGGTGGTCGAGGCAGGCGTCGACTTCCGCGTCATTGTGGTAGAGCTTGACCCAGTCCTTCGGAAATGCATCGCAAATCCGCTTCAGATATGGGTGCGCAAACTCCAGGTAATGCTCTTCGTTGATGAAGCCGACAATGTCATCAAGAATGAAGATGCTCTCGACTCCGTCGCCCATCACCTTCTGCTGCGCTTTGAGCCAGTCGATGATCACGCGCGTACACAGGTCGATCAGCTTGTGCGCGCCCTTGGGATCTTCCACCAGATCGATCATGAATTCCGTGGTCCCGCGCACAAATCCGGCGGTGCAGAGCGGTCCGCGCGAGGTGACCATGGGAAGGATATAGCCGGCGTCCAGGATGCGCTGCCGGGCCATGCCGATGCGGTGCAAGGTCAGGCCGGCAAAGCCGTCGGCCTCCACCTCGTAGTCGGGAAAGCTGTCGATATCCTCCAGCCTGCGCAGGGTCTGGTATTCGCTGGGCGTATTGTCCTGCCAGAATTTTATCTTGGCGCCCAGCACCGAGGGCTCGGCGGCCATCCCGTACTCCATCCACCAGGAGGGGATGAAGATGATGTCCGGGAACTCGCGCATGATCTTCAAATTGGACTGAAACCAGAGTTCTGGATCCAGGAAATAGTCCAGGTGCTTGATTCCAAGGTAGCCGGGAATCCATGGGCTGTCGACGATGAGCGCCATCGGAATCTTGTCCATCTTTTCGCGGCGCACTGCTCGTTTGAATGTTTCCCATTGTTCGGGACGCATACTTTTACCTCCAGGACGCCTTGAGAAACACACGCGACCGTAGCCGGATCATAATAGCGTAAGGCCAACAAGACACACAACGCAATTACGCGATGATTGAAACTGAGTTGTTGTAGGGGTAGCCTTAGTTCGACGACCGAATAATTTCCCTAAACAACGGGGAAAGTAGCTACAGGATGGATCGAGCGCTGCGACCGGCCTCCGCGTTCGGTGCTAGACCTTTTGGTGAACCACCTCACAATTCTCTTGACGCTTGCGCGATCCGCTGTCCTAATATTTGCATTGAGTCTTCTCCAATCGGGGCGAGGTCATGTTTCTACTGCGCTTCTCTCTTCGCTGCGACCGAACGCGGACCACTCAAACCCGTCGTCGATCCTCCACATGAGTCCGAGGTCATTGAGCTATGGCTAATCCGGTCGCACGGGGGCGCCATTCAGCCCCGGGCCAATACGCGGGGACGATCCACTTCCGTGGACAATGTGCCTATCTTGAGAACATGGGCCAATCCGACTGGAGTTTGCTCCAATTTGACAGCCCCTTCACTGGCGTCGTGGATCCCACTATTGCCGCGACGACAGCTTCCAAGCTACGGAGTTCCTGCAACGAAAACGACCAGGTGAGCTTTCACGGAGTTTTGAGCGATCAATCCTTCGACGTGGTCTCGTTCTATGTGCTGTTTGTTTGCTAAGGTTGCCTCCTTATTACTATAGGTTACGCGTTTCCTGCTCACTTTCACGGCAGAGGCGGAAAACCTTGGACAAGTCTTCGGCGGTTCCGGCACGGCGCAGATTGGGGGGCGCAGTGCGTGTAAATCGTAGAAGAGAAGACCGGTATGGGAATTCAACGCTAGAATCATCCTGTATTTTAGCGACGGCACGAGTCTCTATAAGGACTCGACACATGAACTGAATAGCGAGGCCGGAAGGCTCACCTGGTTTCCATGGGAGTGAACCGAACTGGCGGAACTGAATCTTGCGCGCAACAGGGATTAGGGGCTTACGCGGGGGCGGTTTGCGCCGTACCGTCTGGCATAGCGCCGTATAGCTAGGCACTTGACGGTATAGGCAGGACACGCCCGGCTCAAAATCCGCCGGCCTTCGGGCCGTGGGGGGTTCGCCCCCCCTTCCCGGCACCAAGATAATAAAAGACTTATCTTTTGGTTAATCGCGTCTGTTGAACTCTGACAGTTCGTTGAGAGAATTTCGTCCATGCGATCGGCTACCTCGTTACACAAAGCTGGAATCATGTGCGAGTTCTGTCCATCGTGACCTGATAGGACGAATGGCCCAGTATCTCCTGGACGAGTTCAGGGTGAACGCCAAGCGACAGCAAGAACGTCTCGCAGGAGTGACGTCGGTGGTGGAACCGAACCTTGGGAAGTTTGGCAGCCTTGAGCACAGTTAGGAGAAGCCGCGAAATGTCATCTGGATGCATCGGCGTTCCCAATTCGGTGGTAAAGGTGAGCGCAACTGTCTTTCTCATCCCGCTCGGAATCGTGCTACGTGGGTCCTCCTATGTCTTTCGCACCTACTTCACAGGCGACATCATAACGGGGCGTTGTACCCCCATGGTCAAAATGAATAGCGGTACCGAAAGAACTGCTCACTAAGTACCCGCGAATGATTGGTGCAAGTGTTGACGCTGAGACTTCTACGATAAAGAATAACTGAACGTCTCAGTTACTGCATTGCTTGATCTACAAACCTAACCGGGTGCATTTGCAAAGATGACTCTGGTTTTCGGAGAATTCTGGCATTCAAACGAGAGTAAAGGCGCGGTTCAATTCAATCACGACATTGTGGCTCAGAAATGAAAAACATTTGTGCACGATTAGTCGTCATCCTAATCACGCTGCAAGCGCCGCGAATCTGCATTAGCCAACAAGCGCCAGCGGCTGCGGAGCGACCATGGAAGGTGACGCCGAACCAGCCGGTTGTTCCTCAACAACATGTGGCATTTGTGCCGGATCCGTCGAAGAACTATACGCTAGCTGAATTGGTAGACCTCGCGGAACGAAATAATCCCGAGACTCGCGTGGCTTGGGAGAACGCAAAGGCGCGCGCCGCCGATCTGGGAGTCTCTAAAGCCAGCCTTTATCCGACTCTAGCTGCCCTGGCGCTCGCAGATACCAATCGTAGTCAAATCTTTTTATATCCGGATTACGTCCGCCAAACCAGCGGCACATTTTCTCCAGTCCTGGTCCTCGATTACGTTATCTTCGACTTTGGCAGGCGATTGCAGGAGATAGCCTTCAGCCGAAGCAATCTGCTGGCGGCCAACTTTCTTTTCAACGACACTCACCGCAAGATTATCTTCCAGGTCATGGCGGCCTATTACCGGGTACTCAACAGCAAAGGCCAGGAGGATGCGCAGGAAGCTAACCTGAAGAACGCGCAGACTGTGCAGGACGCTGCTGAAGCGCGCCTTCATGAGGGTCTGGCAACCTTGCCGGATGTGCTCGAAGCCCGCAGCGCTGCCG
Source organism: uncultured Acidobacteriaceae bacterium (assembly GCA_963791735.1). Taxonomy (GTDB): domain Bacteria; phylum Acidobacteriota; class Terriglobia; order Terriglobales; family Acidobacteriaceae; genus Edaphobacter. The sequence continues at coordinate 10,641 of CAWBTR010000005.1, forward strand.
CCCAAGCAGACTATGATCTGCAAGCAGCGATTGGCGCGACGGAGATAGCCCACGGCGACCTCGCAACCGCTCTAGGCATTTCTCCTACCAGCAAGTTCCAGGTCGAGAGCATTCAGAATCTGACCATTCCGCAAGACCTCACCGACACGGTGGAGGGATCCATCAACCGTGCCCTGGCGCAGCGTCCTGACCTCATGCAGCAGGTGGAGCAACTCCGCGCCGCGCAGGCCGAAATCAAGGCCGCAAAGACCGCCTATCTGCCCACGTTGAGCTTCGATGGCAGCGGCGGTCTGGCCCACATTTACGCGCAGCAAAATCTGGCGCCGGGACTATATTCCCCGAACCAGGAGACGTGGGATGCAAAACTCAGTCTGACCTGGAACTTGTTTGATGGGTTTGCGCGCGAGAACCGGCTGGCCAAGGCGAAAGCCGATCAGAAGCAGGCGGCGGCGGCGGTCGATGCCGTCCGTGATCAGGTAGAAAATCAGGTCTGGTCAGCCTACTCCACGGCGCGGACGGCGCTCCGCCAGCAGAAGGCGGCAGCCGCACTTTTGGCCGCTGCAAGCGAGTCTTACGACGCGGCCTTGCAATCGTACAACTACGGAGTTCGCAGCCAGATTGATGTGGTTTCTGCACAGCGTGCTTTGGCCGTGGCGCGCACCGCCGACGTGAACGCGCGCACCCAACTGTTGACCGGAATTGCTGCATTAGCCTTCCAGACTGGAGACCTGCTTCATGCAAAAGGGCCATAAAGTGACTAGAAGATTAAATTCGGCCGTCCCCCGGCGCATGATCGGGATGACAGTAGCTTTGTCCGCAGCCAATTTGATGCTCGCTGGGTGCTCTCGCGCGCCTTCTTTCAATATCCTTGGTTCGTTTTTTCCCGCTTGGATATTGTGTGGGGTCATCGGCATTTTACTCGCCGTTGCTGTGCGCCTATTCTTTGTGCGCGTCAAGCTGGAGCAGCAACTGAAGCCGCTGATTCTGGTGTATCCCTGCTTGGCCGCATTTTTCACATTTACCCTGTGGCTGCTGTTCTTCAGTTGATTCGGAAAGGAGAAGCGATGCCCGAAAACAATCCAGCTCCCCCATCCAAACGCCTCGGCCAAATCGTGAGCATCGCGATCATCGCTGCTGCGGTGATTAGCGGACTGTTATTAATCGCCGAGACCAATCGATATCCCCGGACCGACGACGCCGAAGTCTTCGCGAACTATATCGGCATTGCTCCCCAGGTCGACGGCCCCATCACACGCCTGGCCGTACAAGACAACGCCTTCATCAAACAGGGTGAGTTGCTCTTCGAGATTGACCCCCGGCCCTATCAGTATGCGCTGCAGAAAGCGACCTCCGACCTTAACACGCTCGAAGGGCAGATCGTCGACCAACGCAGGACGATCGCTTCGCAAGTGAGCGCGGTAGGTGCCGCGCGGGCGAATACTGACAGTGCCGCCGCCAATGTCGACCGCGCCGCGGCAGCGGTGAACGAAGCCAAAGCAAATGTCGTCAATGCCAAAGCAGCCCTCGACAACGCGAACGCTGAACTGCTCTACACCACCAACAACTATCACCGTATCGAGCCGCTGCTCGCCAAGCAATTTGTCACGGTAGATCAGGTGGACCTCGCAAAGACTGCGGTCACCTCGAAACAGCAGGCCGTAAGTCAGCAACGCGCGCAGGTAATCCTCGCAGAGGCTCAGGTGCAATCCGCCCAGGCGCAATACGAGCAGGCCAAGGCGGTCGTCGAGCAAAGCCATGCGCAACTTGGCCAGTCGCAACACAGTGTGCTTACCATCGAGCCGCTCACTGCTCAGCGTGAAGGCCGCGCTTCGGCCATCCGAACTGCCGAATACAACCTGAACAATTGCAAGGTCTACTCACCGTTTGATGCACGGGTGACCAATCTGAATATCTCCCAGGGCGCTTACGCCCACACGGGCCAGCAGGTCTTCACCCTGATCGATACGCGCATATGGTGGGTCATTGCGAACTTCCGCGAGACCCAACTCCACCGCATCCAGCCTGGGATGCATGCTGATGTCTACGTGTTCTCCCGGCCTGGGATCCGGTATGACGGAGTGGTCGACAGCGTCGGCTTCGGTGTACGGCCCGATTCGACCCTCGTTGGAACATTTTCGTCCACCGGCCTGCCCGACGTGCAGCGCTCATTGAACTGGGTGCACCTGGCCACGCGCTTTCCCGTGCGCGTCCGCATCAACGCGCCAGAATCGGAGCCCTTTCGGCTCAGCGAATCCGCCGTAGTCGTCATTCGCGGCGACGAGAAAGCGAAATAGTCATGTCGACCCAAAGCGTCGCATTGCCGAACGCGATCGACCAGGGAGGCAGATGGTTCTGGAACTTCCTCAAGCAGGAGCTGACTCCCTATCCGGGAAGGGCGTGGGTCGTCGGGCGCGTCACCATCTCAGCCAGTATTGTGATGCTGCTGGTTATGACCTTTCGCCTTCCGAACGGATATCTCGGCGCCGTCTTCACTCTCTTGCTTAGCCGGGAGAACCCCACAGCGACCCTCCGCGCCGGCTTCCGAACTGTGGTGATTTTCTTAGTGGGCACTCTTTACACCGCGTTCAGTGTCCAGTTGTTGATCGACGATCCGCTGAGTCACTTCCTATGGGTTGCCATTAGCATGTTCGTCTGCTTTTATCTCCTGCGCATAGTCGACTACGGAATCGCAGCGCCTCTCGGCTTCATGATATTGGGGGCCGTTCCCCTGTGGGACCAGACCGCGCTCAACGTGGAAGCGCGGATGGAGCTCACACTATGGCTCGTCGGGGTGGTCCTTCTCGCCGTTGCCGTGACCGTTGCCGTTGAGTATATCTTCCGGCGCGTGCATCCAACCACCGACCTCACCGAAGGTATCGAGGGCCGCCTCAAGATGGTGGAAAATGTCTTGCGGTCTGCGGCCGCTGGCCAGCCTCTCGACAGCGAGTGGGAGAAAAAGCTTTCGCTGTATTCGACCGTGGGCAACTCAAGGCTACGCAGACTCATCCTTCGATCCGCGTATAGCTCCGACTTCAAGGCGCAGATGGGTACGGAGATTGCCCTGGTAGGACGTCTGATCGATATCGCTGCCAGCTTTCAACTCACCCTGTCAGAACGAACGGAAGCAATCGACCCAGCCGATAGCCGACGCTGCTTGCGGCTCGCCGATGAAGTAAAGGAGCTCAGCAACGAACTGATGCTGCAACAGCTTCCGGCGGAGATCAAGCGGCCATTGCGGGAAGTTCCCTCGCAGCTTCCTTTCCTGCCAATGATGGAGAGAACAGTAGCGCTCATTCCAAAGGCATTTTCGGGGTTCGACTCCTTAGTCTTAGACACGTTAGTTGCAGCGCCTCCGGACGAAGCGGGACCCGCGCCCTTATTCGTTGCCGACGCATTCTCTAACCCAGCCCACGTATACTTCGCCTTGCGCGGCACTCTCGCGGCCATGGTCTGCTATATCACTTACACTGCGATCGACTGGCCCGGGCTCAGCACCTCAGTCGTGACCTGCTTCATCACCGCACTGTCAACCATCGGTTCGTCGCGACAGAAACAAGTCCTGCGGCTGAGCGGCGCGTTCATCGGCGGCATCATCTTTGGAATGGGATCGCAGGTGTTTGTGCTCCCTTACCTCGACACTATCGCGGGATTTACTGTGTTGTTTGCAGTGGTAACCGCGATCTCCGCGTGGATTACGACCGCGTCAGCAAGACTCTCTTATCTTGGCGTGTCGCTTGCTCTCACCTTTTACTTGATCAACCTGCAGGAGTTTACCATCCAGACTTCGCTCGCCATCGCCCGCGACCGTGTCTTCGGGGTCCTGCTCGGCCTGGTGTCCATGGGGCTGTTCTTTGACCTTCTGTGGGTGAGAAATGCCGTAAACGAAATGCAAGTCGTCTTCGCCCACAATCTGGAGCTGTTCGCCGAGCTCGCCGAACAGCTGCTGGAGCAAGACCACATCAAAGCCATCAAGCGGATTCGCCAGTTACGCGATCAGCTCAACGACGGCTTTCAAGCAGTGACCGCCCAATCCGACGCGGTTCTTTTGGACTTTAGTCCCTCGCGTCAGCAGAACCTACAGATCCGCAAAGACATTCGGCGATGGCACCCGGCCATTCGCACACTACTGCAGGTGCAAATCACCGCGGTGCAATACCTTGCGCAATACCCGCTCTCTGAACTTCCCCAACCCGTTGCGCAAGCTGGTACCCAGTTTGAAAAGGACGTTGCCCAGGTATTGCGCGCCATAGCGTGTGAGGTTAGCGATAAGCCGGTTCCTGCCGCTCCGGACATTCGGTTATCCGCCGAGAGTGTGCAACAAGAAATCCGCAAGTATTATCAAGACCTTGGTATGCCCATCTCTTCCCAGGCTTCTGATGTGGCCGGCCTCATCGAAAGTCTTGCATCTGTCCTTTCACCACTCTACGAGGATATCCACTCAACATTTGCCGCCTCACCGAACACCATCGGAGCCGGACCTCAGCTTCTGAGATCGGCGGTCAGATCGTAATGCGCCGAAGCTCATGTTGTATGAGTTTCCGATTTGTGACCGGCTCTATGGCTGTCGGGCCTAAAAGCATATCCGCGTGCTTCGCTTAAGGGAATTGGAACGTTTGTTTCTACGTCATAGGTACCAGCGCAGAGCCAGATCATCGAAGCCTGGGAGAAGACATCGCTGCTATCAACCTTCCTTGGCCCCGACATGCCGACGGTCCGCGAGGTTCTGAGCCGGGAGGACATTCCAGAGGGGCCGCCCTCTACGCATCGTCAAGGCCTCAGTCGTTGGTGAGACTACCGTCGGGTTGCTCAGTGCCGCAGTGCGTATGCTTGAGCTTCTCGACACGCTGGAGGACACACCGTTTCTCGGTCCGTTGGCTCACCGCCAGATCCTGTATCGCATTCTTCGGGCACGTTGAGAGAAATATCGTCCATGCGATCGGCTCCCTCAGGGGCTGTCTGTCTCCGGCGACAACGCAAGAGGAACACGGTTGCGCCAGCGTCCACAAATCTTCGCGGCGAGCAGTTCGGGGTCGATCTAGGTGGGTGCGCGGGTCGTTGTGTCAAAAATTCAAACCAAGCTCAAGCACCTCTGTCGGGGTTGTGAAGCCGACGTTGAAGATGTAGATGGTGGATTCCCATTTCGTGCGGGAGATGCCGACCAGGAATCCGCGTTGCACGTCGAGGCTGGTTTGGAAGGCCCTTGTGCGTTCCCCCATAAGGCCAACGCGAAGCCAGTTGGTCGCCGAGTATGTAAGTTGTGGCCACGTGTAGTAAAAACTCCCAGACTTATGGGTCGTGTCGAAGACATATTCGTTCGAGATTGATAGCTGGACCTTCTTATAGGTCAGCGACGCTTCGCAACCGGGCGCGATCCCAGTCGTTCTTCCGAAGACGCCACCGATCATTGGCGTGACGTCCAGTACCAGCTTTTTTCCGGTTTCGAAGTTGTAGCCGACCCATAAGGAACCGGTCCGCAAATTTTCGTCGTTGTAGCGCGCCTCCAGATGCAGCCATGAGCGATCCGCGGAGAAGACTGGACTCGCGTAGTCGGTTCCGTTCGGGATGATATAGCCGTCGGTAGTGAGGTTGAATGTCCAGGGATTCTTGACGTTGTTGGGAGCCTTAGCTGGGGCGCTGCTGGGTGGCACCTGACAAAACATTTGGCCGGCGGAGAGAAGAGCTGCCGCGAATGCCGTGAGTTGTTTTGTGGCCATGCTCCTCCGGCAGTTACTGTGACTCTTTGCCTTTTGTGTCCGCTGGCGTTCCTGGGCCGAGCTTCTCTTCGTCCTGACGTTCCTTCTGGCGAAGGTCCTTTATCTGGGCCCGCGCCGTGTTGCGGAACTCCTCTTCTCGGTTCCGTTCCTCCCGCCAGATTTTGCGACGCTGGAAGAAGGAGAGTCCGGAGAGCTGCGTCCTGGTCTTCTCCCTCTCTGCCAGTGCTTCGCTTCTTTCTGTTTTCAGGACATCCCATTCCTCTTTACGCAGGGCGAAACGCATCTCAATTTCACGTTCGCGCTCGTCCTCCAGCTGTTCGAGGAGCCGGCCGTTCGATGCCACGACGTCTACCAGCGCGCTGGTAGTCCAGGCGAAAGTAAACAAGCCAGAGATGGCAATGATGGGGCTGATGTTCCGCCAACTTGTGTCGATGTCAAGACTCCCCATGCCAAGCGTCGTGTAGGCGTTGGCGCAGTAGTAGATCGCGTCATACGCATGCTTAACGATACCCGCGTGAATAATGATGAACGCCCAGATCGTGATCTCGACGATGTGCAAAGCGAGCATCAGAAAGACGGACGAACCAAACAGAAGCGCACCTGCTGCAACACTGGGTTTCTCCGAAAGCAGGCGTCGTTCTCTGCGCTTTCGCTGGACAGAAATCATATGCAAGCCGGCGCCGTGGAATAGAGCAAGAAACACCAGCATCAAGGAACCGATGCCTACCGCTGCCATCGGCTTGTATTCGTCCGGAATTTTGGCCAGCAGCGTGGGGATATCAGACATTCGGTTGCCCTGGCTTTCTCATTTTGCGCTCTTACACCTTTGGATTTTTTTGGCCGTGGTGAGAGATGGTTTTTTTGCTGTTTTGCTGGCTTTTTGAGGGGGGGTGCGAGAAAAGTGCTTGTTTTTGGATGGTAATTTGTGGTCGCTAACGTGGTCGTTAGTGCATTTTTGTGGTTCTTCGCTGGTGTGATTTTGGTAGCTGAAATTTTTCCTCCTTTTTGAGATTTATTTTTGGTTGGACCAATTTCTTGGCGACATCGACGAGTTGATGATGGGGACGCGGCCGGAGGAAGCCGTCCGCGTCTATGGAATCGACGACTCGCTCCCTAGCTGTGTACCATGGCATGGGCTTCGGCCTTGGCCTTTTGGTCTTCCGGCATCAACTCCTCCGGCCCGAGTTTGAAGGTGAGCTTGTCGAGTTTGCCGGTGAAACGGAACGGCACCTGATAATCCTTGTCGTCCACTGGCGTCCGGGTGTCCACGCCGACGTCGAAGGTCTCGTCGATGCTCATCAAGAACGGGATGGTGTGCGGGATCGTCTGGGTGGCAACCTGCTTGCCGTCCACCGACAGGACGCCGGTGCCGCCCTTGCCGGGACCGGGGCCGTCGTATTTGAAATCAAACACGATGGTGTGTTTCCCCGGACTGAGCGGCGCCGTGCCGGCCCAGCGGAACCGCGCCATGTCGAGGAGGTTATAGGTGAAGACCGGCAGACCTTTGAGCACGTAGAGGCCGTAGCCGCCGAAGCGGCCACCCATTGTGGCTAGCATTCCCTCCGCACCGCCTTGCGGGATTTCGACATCTGCGGTGATGGTGTACGACTTGTTGAGGAGGCTGGGTGCGTTACCAACCGGAAGGCCAGCCATTTCACCCGAGTACGTGAAGAGCGTTCGTCCGGCGGTAGCACTTGGCCGCGGCGTAATAATGCGCGGAAGCACTGAATTGTCCAACGGGAAGACGTTATATTTGGTCGCCTCAACGAGGAAGAGTTCCTGCAGATCACGCAGCTTTTCGGGGAACTGGGCCGCAAGATCGTTGTTCTCCGAGTAATCGTCGGCAATGTGGTAAAGCTCCCACTGGTAGCCGTTGACCACCTCGGGAAGTGCTTTACTGCCCAGCAGCCAGGGCGGTGCCGGCGGGGTGGTGGCGGCGACCCACCCATCGTGGTAGATGGCGCGGTTGCCCATCATCTCGAAGTACTGCGTCTCGCGTTTCGACGGAGCGTTGGCGTTGGCCTTGTCGAAGGTGTAGGCCATGCTTACCCCTTCGATTGGTCTCTGGGCGATGCCATTGACCATCAATGGCTGCTCGACGGTTGCCGCTTCGAGTATCGTGGGCACAATATCGATAAGGTGATGGAACTGCGTGCGAATGGCTCCGGTGTCCTCTATATGGCCCGGCCACGAGAGGACCATGCCCTGCCGGGTGCCACCGAAGTGCGATGCCACCTGCTTGGTCCACTTAAAAGGCGTATCAAACGCCCAGGACCACGCCACCGACATATGCGGGTAGGTCAGTTCAGACCCCCATGCGTCGTAAGCCTTCATCTGCTCGGCGACGGGCAAATCGAGGATGCCGTTGTAGGCGGTCATCTGGTTCGGTGTGCCGACCACGGTACCTTCGGAGCTGGTGCCGTTGTCGCCGCTGATGTAAATGATCAACGTGTTGTCGAGCTTGCCCATGTCCTCGACCGCCTGAATCACGCGGCCAATCTCATGGTCGGTGTAGGCGACGTAGGCGCCAAAAACATCTGCCTGATGAGCAAAGAGCTTCTTGCTGTCGTCGGGCAGCGAGTTCCACTCGGGGAGGATGTCTTTCGGCCACGGGGTGAGCTGTGTGCCCGCCGGGATGACGCCGAGCTTTTGCTGGTTGGCGAAGATCCGCTCGCGCAAGTCTTCCCAGCCACTATCGAACAGGTGCATGTCGCTGATCGTCTTGATCCATTCCGGAGTCGGCTGATGCGGTGAATGGGTGCCCCCGGGCACGTAATAGAGGAAGAACGGTTTGTCGGGCGCGGCCGCGTTCAGGTCTCCCATGTACTTGATGGCTTCATCGGCCAGGTCCGTGGTGAGGTTGTAGCCGGGTTTGTCGACCCAGGGGAAGATCTGGGTCTGATTGCGGAAGAGGTAGGGCGTCCACTGGTCGGTCTCGCCGCCCATGAATCCGTAGAAGTATTCGAAGCCCATCCCGACAGGCCATTGGTCGAAGGGACCCGCTGCGCTGTACTGGAAGCTCGGAGTGTTGTGTTCCTTGCCAAACCAAGACGTTCCATACCCGTTCAGTTTCAGGATCTCCCCGATGGTGGCATTGTCCGGTCCGATGATGGAGTCGTAGCCGGGAAAGCCGGTGGACAGCTCCCCGATCTGACCGAAGCCCACCGAGTGGTGGTTGCGACCAGTGATCAGCGCTGCCCGGGAGGGCGAGCAGAGCGCGGTGGAATGGAACTGCGTGTAACGCAACCCGGCTTTCGCGATTCGGTCCATGGCCGGAGTCGGAACGACTCCGCCAAATGTGCTCGAGACCCCGTAGCCCTGGTCGTCTGTCATGATCAGGAGAACATTGGGCGCGCCCTTCTTGGGGACAATCGTAGGTGGCCAGAAGGGTTTCGATTGCTCGGCGCCGAGGTTGATCACACCGCCGAACTTTGGCGGCGGAGCAGGGAGATATTTTCCGTCAATGGTCGTGGTCGCGCTGGGTGAACCCGGTGCGGCAGGGGTCTCTTGGGCTGGAGCTTTCGGGTCTGTGCTATTCATTGGTGTCATCTCCTCGCATCTCTTATTTCCAGTTCTTGTTCATGCTCTGCCTTTCAGTCGCTTAGTCAGTCCGGGGAGCCGAAAGAGAATTTTCTGCTGTCTATTCACCACCGTACGAACTTGCGAATCGCAGTCATGCCGATTTCGTATTTATTTCTTGTAGCCCTGAAAATCCTCGCCGACCTTGATATTGGGGTATTCCTTAAGACTGCGTTCATAGCCGGCGATGATTCTAAAATTCGGCGCGAAGATCCATCCCTGGGTCAGGTCGGTGTACCACAGGTTGGAATCCTCGTGCGGATCGCTGCTCAGGTCGTACATCATCGGGAGCTGCGGCTTGAGGTAGGCACTCTGAATCGCGGGACTATCAACGGTGTAGCGGAAGACCGTTTTGTAGAACTTCCATTTGATCGACATCAACTCGCCGTCGGCGCCGAAGAACATGTAGCTATCGCGGCCGGTCGTATCGCTCTTGCCCAGCATGAAGGCCGAGGCGTCAACGCCGTCGATCGGTCGATCCCTGGGCACCAGATTCGACGCGCCCGCCATCCCGGCCAGCGTTGGCAGCCAGTCCACGGCAGCGAGCATCTGTTCTGTGACGACACCGCCCGGGACCTTGCCGGGCCAGCGGATTATGGCAGGCACCCGCATGCTTCCCTCGAACGGCGTGTTGAAGAAATCGCCGCGCCAGGGTCCATTCGAGCCTGGTCCGGTTTGTGGGATTGTCCCGCCGCCCGCGTTGTCGCTGCTCAAGATGAAGATTGTGTTGTCCTCGATGCCCGCTTCTTTGACGGCATCCAGCACCTGACCGACGCGGTAGTCCATCTCGGCGATGACGTCGGCAAACAGTCCGCTGTGCTGGGTGGATTTGTTGACGAAATTCGGATTCCCGATGATCGGCGGGTGAAACTCGGAGTAGCCCACGTAGACGAAGAATGGTTTTTTCGCCGCAGCGTTGCGTTTGATGTAGTCGATCGTCTTCGGGATAATGTACTTCTCGTCCACGATCGGACGCACTGTCAGGTCAAGCGGCATCACCGGCGTGGACTTTGCACCCTTCTTTCCTTCCCAGATCATCGGCGCCGGCATGCCAGTCTCCTTGAACAGCGGCCACGCGGTATAGGCGGCCTCGTCCCAACTGTTCATGATGCCCCACCACTCGTCGAAGCCTTGATCGTTCGGCAGCCGTCCCTGCGTGTCGCCGCAGTGCCACTTGCCATACAAGGCGGTGGCATAGCCAGCCTGGGAGAGGAGTTCGGCGATGGTGCACTCCCACGGGGCCAGCCCGGCCTCTCCCTGGCCGGGAAACGGGACCGTGTAGGTCCCCGAGCGAACCGGATGCCGGCCGGTAAGGATGGCCGAGCGCGTCGGAGTGCACTGAACCTCGACGTTATAGTTGTTGAAGCGAATGCCCTCGCTGGCCAACTTGTCGATGCGCGGTGTGGGTACCGTCCCGCCGTACACTCCGAAATTTCCCCAGCCTACGTTGTCGACCAGGATGAAGACGATGTTTGGCGCCATTTTTCTGCCCCTATAACTAAAACCTCAATCGATTTGCCCAAGGTTGACAGCACAATCCGCGAACCAGGCGCAACACGTCAAGACGAAGGCAGGATAGAAGCAGCACGATAGCTCCAGCCACTGGCAGATCTACTAGTTGGAAGAGGAAAATCGCCTAAGCCGCCGGATTGTGGGATCACGGAGCAAGACGGAGTAATTCTATCCAATGCGCTGGAGTTTAACTTCGGTAGGTTCCGAGAAACTTAGGTCTGGTCTGCGATTCTTTGTTAGCTTTGGCTCGCGATCCGCGCTTCATTGCAAAGCCTCAATCGAGTTGACTCACATCAATGCCAAGTAATTTCAGTTGTTCGTTACTAACCTCCAAGAATTCGTCCGTGGAGGGATATACGGGGAGTCCGGCGTTTTCAAGTAGCTTGTTGAGTGCCATCTTACTGTCCACGAGCGTTCCTTTAGGAGCAGGGCGCCTCTGGTTTTCGGGGCGGGCGAACACACCGTAAGCACCTTTGCTCAGCTGATTCCGGCTTGATTGAAAATAACGGACTAATGCAACTCGTCTTTTCATGTCGGTGTAACCTACCGTTTTAGTTGACTGCACGATTCAGACGTCGCTGACGGCGGTTCCCCTGAAGGATTTAAGTACTACTATTTATTTGGTTTGAGTAAGACTTCCGCCTTGTTTCAGATGGTAGAACCGGTCTGCTACAACATCCTGGAAGACCTGGATGTTGTCCTTCGACCAAACGATCTCGACTTTATCGATTCGTGCAGCGTCCTCTAATCCAAAGTGAAGCCGCAGATCACTTTGCGACAGATAACTACCTCCACTTCTGACTTCTCCCAACTGCTGCACTTTGCCTGTAGTGACGCGGACTCGCGCATTAAGCGCAAGCCGGTTCGTGGGACTCCCCTCGAGTTCGAAACTGACCCAGTGATGAGAAGGATTGCTCTTTGCTTCAAGAATCATGGGAGCGCCTGTCAGATTCTCAACCACAATGTCGACTCTGCCCCGGTTGAAGAGGTCTCCCACGGCAAGCCCGCGGCTCACCTGCGGGACCGTCACCGCTGATCCGGACTGTGCACTGACATTTGCGAACGTTCCGTCCCGTTGGTTCTGGAAGACAAGCTTAGGTTCTCTGTAGGCGGTGCCCGTCTTTGCATTGTCGACTTGTGGATAGACATGACCGTTCACCATGATGATGTCCAACCACCCGGAATTGTCCAAATCGAGAAAGGCATCACCCCAACCAACGAACGGCACAGTCGGGCGGGCGATTCCGGCGGCGTGCGAAACATCGGTAAAACTCATTGCGCCATCGTTGCGGTACAAGGTTGCATACTCGTCGCTGAAGTGCGTGATTAGAACGCTGATCCAACCTGTGTGGAGATAGTCTCCAAGGGCGAGGCCCATATTCGCCTGCTCCACACCTTCCTCGCTCACAGCGACACCTGCATCTAAGGCGACATCCTGGAATCGCCCGTTGCCAAGATTGCGATAGAGATAGTTAGGCTCACCGTCATTCGCAACAAACAGGTCAAGTTTGCCATCATTATCAAAGTCAGACCAAACCACGCCCAGGCCGAAGAAACGATTTGAATCGTCAACGCCTGCTTGCTTTGCAACCTCAGTGAACGTTCCGTCGCCGTTATTGTGGTAGAGCGTGTCCGGAAATCCTTTGAGTCCGCGAGGACCGCACTGAACGGCAATGTCGTGGTATTGACAGGTCTTTCGTGAACCGAACGAAGGCAGGTCATTCAAATCGAGATCGACATAATGAGCTACGAACAGATCAGAGTTTCCATCACCGTCATAATCGCCAAAGGCAACGCCGGTGGCCCATCCGGTGTCTTTGTCTAGTCCGGCAGCTTTTGTGACATCGGTGAAGGTTCCGTCGCCATTGTTGCGATACAACACAACACCGCCGAAGCAACTCACGATCAAATCCGGCCGCCCGTCGTTGTTGTAGTCTCCCACTGCGGCGCCCATCGCCCAACAGGGATAGCCCACGCCCGCTTTATCCGTGACATCGGTGAAAGTGCCGTCGTGGTTATTGTGGTACAGCGCACTTTTCGCTTTCTTGCCCGCCAGCGTCATGGCAACACTTGGCGCATTGGTGAAGTAGATATCGAGCCAACCATCGCCATCATAGTCAATGAGGGCAACGCCCCCGCTCATGGACTCGACGATGTACTTCTGTTCTGGACTCGACTGGTGCTGAAAGGAGATGCCAGTCGAGACGGTAAGGTCCACCAGTTGCGGAACGGGCCCCAGGGCGACGGAATGCTTCCCCACAGCATCTTTGGCAGGACTCTGCATCTGTTGACTGTGAGAGCCTATGGCACATGAATTTGTAAGCACTGGTTCGCTCTTGAGAACAATTGCGCCGCACAAAAGAACGACTACGCAGTAAAGCCCCGCCAGAAGACGCCGTCGTTTCTCTTTGTGTACGACGTTTTTTCCCACTATCACCTGTGCCGCCTAGTTCCTTGGAGTGTCGGGCGCGATCTGCGGTGCATCGACTTTCATGTCTTTGTAGATCGTTCGCAGCTTTTCCTTCAAATCTTTATATTTTTTGTACTCGGCGAGTTCACTCTTTGCATCATCCGGCCGATGCAACGCGCGATATACCATACTTAGACGGTAGTGGGCCATGATATTGCTGGGATCGGCTGTGACCGCACTTTGCAGAAGCGGAAGCGCAGCTGCCGGATCGTCCTTCTGGCTATAGACAAAAGCGAGCCCAACTTCGGCATCTACATCGTCCGGGACGATGGCCAGCGCCTGCTTGTACAACTTCTCAGCTTCGTCGAGATTGCCTTTTTCGGCAACGATATCTCCGAGTCGAGACAAAGCTTTCTCATCCAGCGCGTTGTCGGCTACGGCGATTCTGTATTCCTGCTCGGCCTCTTCCTTGAGCTTAGTCTCTGGTGAGTTGTGCAGCGCTTCGGCAAGCTCGAAGTGAATGCCAGGGAGTTGGGGATCGGCAGCCAGCGCTGCTCGATAGTCCGCAATTGCGCCGCTAGTGTCTCCTGCGCGGCCCAGCTCATGTGCCATGGCCTGGTGCATCTGGCCTGAGTTTGGAGCTGCAATTGACATACTCAGGAGCGCTTCTCCCGCCAGGTCGGAGTAGATTCGGTAAGCGGCATAGAGAACGCGAGGATCGGTTGGCGTACTTTCCCGCAATGTTGCAATAACCTGAGCGGCCTTAACTAGATCGTCCGTTGCCGTGTAGAGCTCTATGAGCTGCAATCCGGCTTCGAGCCGCAACTTCGGCTCGCTGAGTTGAGTAAAGACTGCTTCAAGTTCAGTCCGAGCGCTATCTGTCTTTCCCAGATGCCTTTCGCACATTCCTAGTAAGGTGCGGATCTTAATGAGATCCGGCTGTTGATCAACAGCGTTGCGGAGGTGTGGCTCGGCTCCAGCGTAATCCCTCTGGAAATAGAGAAGGACACCCAAATTTGCCTGAGCATCCAGATTTTTCGGATCTATCGCTACAATTGCGGCGAACTCTTTCGCTGCAAGCTCCGGCTTCTTCTGACTTAGAAGTTCATGCGCCTTCTGCTCGTGGACCTGAACCTGTTGAGCCTGGGAGTTACCGCTTGATTGCGCTGTGGCGGAACCAGTCCCTGCCAGACCCAATAGGACGACAAGTGAATATGCCCTCATTAACAACCATTCGACCCCGAGAGTCGTTTCTTAAAGAGAAATGGGGATAACGATCGAATCGTTATCCCCACGGAGTTTATCAGAATGAGAACCGCGCGCTGAGCTGCATGTTTCGCATCGGAACAGAAGTGTTTGAGATATTCGACGTTCCGGTCGAAATTGTTGATCCTGTGAGGCTCAGGTTATTGTTGGGCAATGCAAAGCTCGCATGGTTGAATACATTGTCCGCATCCGCACGAATCTGCAGGCCCATTCCCTCCCGGAAGTTGAATGTTTTGGCAAGTGACAGGTTAACCGTGCTCAACGCGGGGCCGGTCAATTGATTGCGTCTCTCGTTGCCGAATGTCCCGGAAGCGGGGACAGCAAAGGCGGCCTCATTGAACCATTGCTTGACTCCACGATTCGTAAGGTTTGGGTTGCCTATGACGTTCGGATACCAGGAAAAGCCGTTGCCCCCAGAGGCGTATGAGGCGGTACCGTTGCTCATAACCGGAGTAAAGGGTTGACCGCTTTGGACAATGAGCCCTGTAGAAACCTGCCAACCACCGATAAATGTATCGAGGACTCGGCTGTTGTTTAAGAACTGCCTGCCCTGACCAAAGGGCAGTTGATAGAGAGCAAAACCCTTGAAGGCATTTCTCACATCAAAGTTCGAGTTGCCATAGTTGGCGGATGGATTGTAGGCATTTTGCCAAGCCTGACTGCCAGCTCGGCTTCCCCAACCCGATGTGTCCATGTCGTCGAGGAAGTGTGACCAGACATAACTGAAGTTGTAGGTCAGTCCATGGCTCATGCGCTGCTGGATAACGGCCTGCAGCGAGTTGTAGTTCGAGATGGAATTTTCGTTGGGCGCCGTTCCGGAAACATTGATCGCCCCATAAGTCGGATAGGGCCGGAACTGCTGATCGACCACAGCCAGCTTGCCCTGGGGGACCTGGTTGACATCGACTGGGAAAGGAAGGTCATGACCGTGACTTGCCACGTAGGCCAGCGATGCTACCAGGTTCGAATTGATTTGACGCTGCGCCTGGACGTTCCACTGATAGGATCCTCCAACCGGCTGATGAAACTGAGCGGTGTTTATGTTGGTTGTATTGCCTCCTTGTGCGTTGAATGCAGCCGGATCGGTAGACGTGGGGATATAGGGAAGATTTGCTCCAGATCCCGAAAGGATCACGACAGGTGTAACCCCATTCGTACTGTCTGTCACATTGCCCTGGGAACCAAACGCTGCACCCATCACGCCGCCGTTGTAGGTGTCGTTACTCCAGTTGTAGGCGTAAATACCGAACCCGCCTCGAATCACCGTGTTGGGATCGAGCTGATAGGCGAACCCAAACCGCGGAAGAAACGTGCTGTAGACGCTGTCTTGAATGCGAGTGCGGCCGTTTGCATGGGTTGATCCGTACCACAGGGCGCCAAGAGTGCCGGTTCCCGGATTCGGAACTGTCGGGTCGAAGGAACGCTCATTTCCCTTGACCTCGCTCCAGCCAGTCTGGATCTGGTAGCGCAATCCGAGGTTCAACGTAAGGTTGGGTCTAATCTTGTAATCGTCCTGAACAAAGAGTTGGGGAAGCTTCTGTCTGCCGCCATACTCCGGCGTGACGCTTGCAGTCCATTTCTGTGTCTGCCCGAGCAGGAAGTCAGCATATGTAAATCCGGTTGAGGTGGCTGCTGGGCCTGCCTGTGTATATTGGCCAGTGTATGTGAACGATCCTGCATCCTCATTTCCCCACGCCGTGGAGTTATTTTGGTAGATGAGAAGCTCGCCCCCGAAATGCAGAATATGCCTTCCGACAACCATTGTCACAACATCGGACGGATTATAGACGTGCTCTTTATAGACCGCATTGGATTGAGGCGACAAGATCCCGGAGTAAGTACCGGAGGCAAAGTTGAATGTCGGAAAGGTGTCTGCCTTGGCAAACTTCAATCCAATTTTGGCAGGATAGCCCAGGCCCGCGGTCAAGGGTGAGAAGAAGTTGAGCTGATTGGTATAGCCCATTCTAATTTCGTTGGTGACTCGTGGAGTGATGGTCCACACATCTGATATCTGAGCGTTTTGTTTGCTCACATCCTGGCTCTGGCAGTTAATGGGGCAGATTCCTGCGCCGAAGCCCTGACCAGGATTGTCTCCTTCACTTTCAGAGATCACGATGTGATTGTTGGGCTTGATTTGGTAGTCGAGCCGTCCGAAGTATCGAATGAAGGGTGAAGACTGCGGAGCGGTGTAAGTGTAGTTGTTTTGAACCAGACCACTAGTGTTGAGAACACCCGATGTGTTGGGTTTAGGCCAATACGTCTGAGTGGCGGCTGCGACTGGATCGAGGCGTGAGCTCGGGATCTTGTTGCCGTTGTGATATTCATCTGCAAACGAAGTACGAATGACGCAGGGGCACGTGGTCGGGGTTGTCTGGCCAGGATAGAGGTATGTCCCGGTCTGCTGGGTGACCTGGGTCGCTGGATCGTAGATGGTCTGGAACCCCGTGAAATCACCAGCCATGACTGCCGCGGTTGGAATTGTAAAAGACGAGGCGCTCGTGCTTCCGTGTGCAATGATGTGATCGTAGTTGAAGTAGAAGAAGAGCTTATCCTTGAGAATTGGGCCACCTACGGAACCGCCAAAGTTGTTATAGCGGTAGTACTTTGTTGTCGGGCCGCTAAAGGCATAGGGAAGAGCGTTCAGATCCTCATTCTGAAAATACTCGTACACCGATCCGTGGAATTTGTTTGTCCCGCCTTTACTAATCTGGTTGTATAAAATGCCTCCGACGCCGTACTGGGCAGAGAATGCGGAGGTGCTGACCTGAAGTTCCTGGATCGTCTCCTGGGTGAGGATGTCAGAGTTAGCGCTGGCGGGGAGGGTTGTCTCTGCCCCGTCTGACAGTACCGTGCTGAACGGCAGATTTCCATTGACCGCGACTGTGATTCCTGGTGCGGTGCTGCCGGCTGCTGCAAGAGAGCCTTGGGAGCCGCCGGGAGCCCCTGCTGCTCCTGGAAGGAGAATACTGAATTGGGTCCAGTCCTGCCCCACTTCTGGAAGTAATTGCAGGTCTTCCGCGGAAAGTGTGACAGACTGCTCGCCGTTCTCAGTTTTTAGCAGCGGAACGTCCGTATTGACCACGACCTCTTGCGTTACCGACCCGACCGAGAGCTGCGCGTCGACTTTTGTAACTCCGACGATGAGGGTAATGACCGGCCGAACCAGAGTTGAAAACCCCTGTTTCGCAAAGGTGAGCTTATATGTTCCGGCAACAATCGAAGACGTATCGTAGACGCCGGAGTCATTCGTCACGTAGGTTTTGGAGACTCCGGTTTCGACGTTCAGAACCGTCACAGTCGCACCCGGTATTGCCGCACCGGTGTGGTCGGTAACGATGCCGTTAATGTCGCCGGAGTTCGTGCTTTGAGCGAGCGTAACTCTCGTAGAACCAGCCCAGAGAAGCACTGCAACTGCCATAGCCAACCACTTGAACTTCGTCATAATTGCCTCCAAAAAATTGGTCAGCCCACTTTCGCTAACCTTCCGCCTTTTCTCGTAAACCGTTTGAAATCACTAAAACGCTTTAGTTTGGAAAGACAAGCGTTTGTCTATCTAGTTGGTAAAAGAGCGCCAGAACTATGCACTGCGCCCGTGGATCTTGTCAAGCACTTTCCATCGAAAGTTGGATATTTTGCTTCACAAATAGGTCGAGAGCGGTCTTAGGCATGTTTTGTTAGCTCTGAACCACCTGGATGAGACACGGGCATTCCGGAGTAAGCGGATATGTTTCCGGTCAATCTGTGGTTTAGGTGTCCTTAGTTTTCGAGGTGGACACTTGAGATCTATGGAACACGTCTCTAAATCGACCGCAGCGATTCGATTGGATCTGCGGAGGCGGCCCGGGTGGCGGGAAGGAGCGATGCGAGAAGTGCCATGAGCATCATGATCAAAACACTCGCGAGGTAGATGAGGGGGTCAGTTGCGCTGACTTCGAAGAGGAAGGAACTGACCAGGCGTGACAGGGCGAGAGAGCCGAGTACGCCGAAGCCGCAACCTAAGAGCGCCATCTTCGCGCCAGAGATGAGCACGAGCCGGGCGATGCCAGTTCGCTGAGCACCGAGTGCCATGCGGATGGCGATCTCCTGGGTGCGAAGCGAGACGGAGAAGGCGACAACGGCGTAGATCCCTGTGATTGCGAGCAGGAGAGCGCCCAGGGCAAATGTTGTAATGATGCTGGTGTTGAAGCGGCGCGGCGCTTCTATATTGGAGATGACGTCCTTCATGGGCTGCATCTGCTGCAAGGCGAGTAGCGGGTCAACCGAGGCAACGGTCGACCGCAGTGTTTCCGTCATCTGGTCCGGAGGAAGCGCGGAACGAAGGGCGATGAATCCACCGGTGGGGGCGGTGAACTTTCCTGAGTATGCGGAGCCGTAGAGGATGGTGGGTTGCAGCGCGGGGATATACCACTGGTCGCCGCTGGGTTCATCGCGCGGGCCAAGCTTAGTATCCGCCACGACGCCAACCACTGACGCCCAGGGAAGCCCTTTTTTTGGATTGCCGACGTGAATTCGCTTGCCGACGGAGCGCTGACCCGGCCAGCTATGTTTGGCCATGGACTCGTTCACGATCACGACGAGTGGAGCGTCGGAGCGGTCTTCCATGGTGAAATAGCGACCGTCAAGCAGCGGAATATCCAGCGCGCGGAAGTAGTCGCCGTAGACGATCGCGAATTCGGCGAATTGCAACTTCCAGCCTTCGGTGGACTGTCCCTCGATTGTGTAAGCGGCTTGTCCTGAATAGCCAGACGCGGGAAGAATATTGGCGATGCCGGCGCTGACAATTCCTGGCTTGCTCGACAACCGGTCGATGACTGAGCGATTGAAGGTCTCGGCGGAAATCTCGGTGGGGTACTGGTTGAGAGGCAGTTGATAACCAGCGACGAGGACGTGATCGGGACGGAAGCCGGGGTCGACGGCGAGCATCTTCTGGTAGCTGCGTAGGAAGGCGCCGGAGATGGTGAGTAGCACGAGTGCGATGGCGATCTCCGAGACTACGAGGGACGAACGCAGCCAGGCGTGGCTGGAGGCACCCGAACCGGTCCGGCCGCCCTCTTTGAGGCTCTCTGTCAGGTTGGTCCGCAAGGCTGCGAAGGCGGGTGCAAGGCTGCAGAGAACTCCGGTTGCCAGCGCGAGCAGGAGCGCGAAGGCGGCGACCGTTCCGTTCATGGAGATTGAGTCGACGCGTGGCATGGACTCGGGCAGCAGGTACAACGTGGTGCGGATGGCGATGGCGGCAAACCCGAGGCCCAGCAAACCGCCTGCCAGGCTCAGCAACAGACCTTCGTAGACTGATTCCCTGATGATCGTGCCGGGCCGCGCACCGAGAGCCAGTCGAACGGCGTATTCGCGACGGCGGCGAATTGCCCGGACCAGCAGCAAGCCGGCGACGTTCACACAGGCGATGAGCAGGACAACGCTGACCGCCAAAAACAAGTTGCGCAGAAGCGGCCGGGCATCTGCAACAGCATGCTCGCTCAAGAGCGCCACATCTCCTCGAATATGAATGGCAGACATGCCGGGAGGAAAATTGCGCATGATCTGCCCGGCGACGCGGTTGGCGTCTTGAGCGGCTTGCGGGAGGCTCACGCCATCCTTCAGACGAGCGACGATGTGGTATCCCCACATACCGGCGGCCTGGTCGGATAACTCTTCCGGCGTCAGGCTCATGGGGACCCAGAGTTGGGCCTGGTTGAGGTGCCCGGCCTGCAGAGGAAACTCAAAGCTGCGCGGCATGACTCCGATGATGGAATACGCCTTGCGGTCGAGAAAGATGGACTGGCCAAGGACGTGGGGATCGCGGTTGTAGCGATTCATCCACAGGGCGTAGCTGATGACGGCCAGCGGCTGGAGGGCATCTTCTTCCTGTTGCGTAAATAAATGGCCGAGGATGGGTTGAACGCCGAGGGTGGTGAAGATGCCGGCAGTAGATCGGGCAGCATTGACCTCTTCTGGAGTAGCGCCGCCGGAGATCTCATAGTTCGTTGCGATGTAGGCGCCAAGCGAGGAAAAGGCGCTGCTAGCGTTTGAGTAGGTGTCAATCTCGCGGGCCGTAACTGGAAGGTTCGGGCTGTTCCCGAGATGATCTCCCAACAGGACGAGGCGGTCAGGATCGCGGAATGGGAGCGGGCGCAGGAGCACGCCTTCGACGAGCGAAAAGATCGTGGTAGTGGCGCCGAGACCAAGAGCCAAAGTCAGGATGACGGTCAGGGTGACTCCAGGGCTTTTGATAAGTTGCCGTATGGGGTAGCGGAAATCCTGAAGAAAGGCGTGCATGGGGGCTCCTCGCAGAGCAAAGGATGCATTCCATCATCGCATGTCGAGTAACGAGCATGGAATTCGCAACGATAGTCTGCGACTTAGGAGAGAATCGTGAACCGATTGCATCGCTGGTTCTGTCAGTCGGCTTTATGGCGGAAGACCGTCCGGCAACAAGTTCCGTAGGTGCTTGCTGGTGCCGACCTTGGCCAGAACGTGCTTGAGCTTGGGCCGGAACCTGGCTACAACAGAACTATTGGGGCCGAAAGTGCCGAGTCTAACGGCTATCGAAATCGACTCCGCATCGGCTCAATCCTTGCGCTCGTGCCTGCGCAACACGAACGTTGATGTCGTCACCGGCGATGCCAGGGGATGCGAATCAAATTTGAAAGATGCTCCACAACAGCTTTCATGACAGCGAACTGCCGATCTGGCTTTCTTGCCATACTTTGCGATGAACTTCTCTATACCGTGAGACGATTTCGTCCTTGAGTGCATGCTCCTGATCCTGAACGATCAATCTTCCGTTCACGACAACATCGCGAATTGCCGAACGATTCAACGAGAAAACAATGATAGGCAGCAGGTCTTCTGCGGAATGACCAGCGATGGACACGTCATTCAAATCAACGGTAAAAAAGTCGGCGAATGAGCCTGGCTTCAAGTGTTCGCCGGGTAAGGCGAGAGCACATGCGCCGTGTGTGGTTGCGCATTCGAAGAGGCGCGAGGCCAGTGTCTTCGTTGCAATTTGATCGAGAATTGCACGCTGTTGTTGTTCAAGCCGCAGGTGGTAGTCGAGCTCTCGTGCATCTTCGAGTGGGTCGATCTGCGCCTGACTATCTGACCCAAGCGCTATGCGAATGCCGGCTGTCGTGACGCGGTCGGCAGCGAGGACACCATCTCCCAGATTGCGCTCGGTCGTTGGACAGGAACATATTGTTGCGTTTGCTTCGGCGAGCATTGCGATTTCATCCGAGCTGATGTGGATCGCGTGCACCGCGGTGAAGTCGGGACCAAGAAGCTTCTCCTTATTGAGAAGTTTTATGGGAGTAACCCCGTACTCACGTAAACACGCTGCGTTTTCTGCGACTTGTTCCGCGACGTGCATGTGCAACGGGAGTTCGTTCCCTCGACTCCATGTTGCAATTTCTTTGAGATCAGAGAGAGGCACTGCGCGAATGCTATGGGGGGCCACGCCAAAACGCACCTCGGATGAGGCTGTCGAATATCCGTTTATTAGTGCGCTCATATTTTCGAGAAAGGCGTTTGTGGACTCAAAGAAGCGGATCTGGCCGGGATCGCGCGGCAGTTCATATCCCGAGCGAAGGTAAGCGGTTCGAAGCAGAACAATTCGAATGCCCACAGATTGCGCAGCAGCGATCACCTGCTTGCTCAGCAGATTTGGATCGTCGTAGGGTTGACCATTGGGGGCGTTATGCAAGTAATGAAACTCGCCGACGGTCGTAGTTCCCGCGAGAGCCATTTCAAGAAATGCCATGCGCGCGACGTCATATACATCCTGGGGATCAAGTCGACTGGCGGCGTGGTACATGGTTCCACGCCAAGACCAGAAGTCATTGCCACTGACGATTCTCGATTCCGACTTGCCGCGAATCAGCCGCTGGAAGGAATGAGAATGAACATTCACGAAGCCCGGCAGAAGCGCCTTTCCCGGAAGGTCAACGATTCGGGTCGATGAGGTATCGGCTCTTTTTGGAGCTTCAGTAAACTGGCCGTTTTCGTTCACCTGTACTTCGCTATTGGCAATAAATCTGCCATTTGAGTAGAGCAGTTCGGGTCGGTAGAGTGTCTTCATCCCTGAACTTTCTTCCCGCCAATCCAGACATCCTGGACGGAATTGGTTCCAAGCGTATAGACAAGCTCGCGCCAGTCGCTACCGTGTAGCACAAGAATATCTGCAAGACATCCTACCTCGAGGCGGCCTGCATGCTTGATGCCTAATGCACAGGCGGCATTTACCGTGCCCGCTACGAGAGCTTCTTGTGCTGTGAGGCCGTTGAGTCGAATCGATAGAGCCAGCGCCTCAGAGGTCGAAAACAGCGGGCTTGAGCCGGGATTGAGATCCGTGCCAACAGCAACAGCGGCTCCGGCGTCGATCAGTTTGCGACCCGGGGCTGACGGTATTCCTAAATGAAGCGACACACCTGGAAGAATTGTCGCGATGGTCGAGCTGGCTGCAATCTTCGCAATCTGTTCGGGCCCGGAGGCTTCCAGATGATCAACACTAAGCGCACCCGACCGTATCCCAAGCTCCAGGCCGCCAATGGAATGGAATTGATCAGTATGCAACTTGATTGCAAGATCACATTGTTTCGCCCGATTTAATAGCTGCTCTGCTTCAGCGGCCTGCCATGCTTCTTTTTCGACGAAGATGTCTACGGCAGTGGCCAATTTTTGTCTGGCAACTTCGGGAATCAGCTCTTCGCATACTTGTGACATATAGCTGGAGCGCTCTGCGGCGGTTGCGGGGGGGATGTGGATGAGGAGGGTCGGCGAGATTCGCGCTGGCGAGATTGCCGATAGAGACTTTATTGCTTCGAGCATCGCAAGTTCAGCAGCGGGCGTAAATCCGTAGCCGGACTTGACCTCGATCGTTGTTGCTCCCGAGGCAATGAGAGAGTTAATTCGTGGCGTCGCCAAGGCTACAAGATCATCCTTCGAGGCTGCCGCAGTGTCGCGAATCGTACTTCGTATTCCGCCACCTGCAGCGAGAATTTCCTCATAGGTTGAACCGGATGTTCGCGCCTCAAAGTCAGCAAGGCGATCTCCTGCCCAAACGGCGTGGGTGTGTGGATCGACTAGTCCTGGAACAACGGCACGGCCGCCAGCATCAACGGTAGTCTCTGCCTCCCCGGTCCATTCGCTTTCTTTTCCTGTCCAAACGATGAGGCCGGAGGACACGGCAATTGCAGCCCATTCCACAATCTTCAAATCCCGCATAGCGCGGCCGCGTTTCGGCTCGGCGCCTGAGGCAGTCACCATCTGCGAGATTCCCGTGATGAGAGTGTCCGCCTTCATTTGATGCTCGGCATATCCAGACCTCGTTTTGCTGCGGTGGACCTGGCTAATTCGTACCCGGCGTCGGCGTGGCGGATCACTCCCATCGCGGGATCATTGGTCAGGCACATTCGCAGACGATGCTCCGCCTCATCGCTGCCGTCGGCGACCGCTACGAGACCCGCGTGCTGACTGTATCCCATACCCACGCCACCGCCGTGATGAAAGCTCATCCACGCAGCTCCACTGGCGATGCCTGTTGCGAAGTTGAGTAACGCCCAATCGGAGACGGTATCCGAGCCATCGAGCATTCCCTCCGTTTCGCGAAACGGGCTCGCGACTGAACCTGCATCGAGATGATCCCTGCCAATCACGATTGGCGCACTGAGTTGACCGTCTCGCACCATCTGGTTGAAGAGCAATCCTGCGCGATCACGCTCACGGTAACCGAGCCAGCAGATGCGAGCCGGCAGCCCTTGAAAGGCGATCTGCTTGCCGGCAAAGGTGAGCCATTCCTGCAATCGCTTATCTTCAGGGAAGAGCTTCAGCATTGCCTGGTCTGTTTTGGCGATGTCGGCAGGATCTCCCGACAAAGCGACCCAGCGAAAAGGCCCACGGCCTTCACAGAATGAATCGCGAATGAATGCTGGGACGAAGCCGGGGTATGAAAAAGCGTCGGTGACACCGGCGAGCTTCGCCTGAGTACGTAGATTGTTGCCGTAGTCGAAGGCGATAGCGCCACGACGCTGCATTTCGAGAATTGCTTGGACATGCTGGGCGATTGAAGCGTGTACGCGCTCGGTGTAGACCTGCGGCTGCAGAGAACGGAGCGCGTTGAGATCTTCGTCCGCCTGTGCGATCGGGATATACCCCCACATCGGATCGTGGGAACTAGTCTGATCGGTGACGAGGTCGGGAGTAAATCCCAGCTGCACCATCTTCGGCAGTAGCTCCGCTGCATTGCCGGTCAGGCCGATTGAAACAGCTTTGCGTTGCATCTTTGCGGCCTGAGCCAGATGGATCGCCTCGTCGAGCGAGTCGGTCGCCGTATCGAGGTATCGCGTCTCGAGGCGGCGTTTAATTCGCTTAGGGTCCACCTCGATACATATGCTCACGCCTCCGGCTAGTTTGATCGCAAGCGGCTGTGCTCCGCCCATACCGCCAAGGCCGGCCGTTACGGTGATAGTGCCAGAGAGGGTGTCGTTGAAATACTTCTTTGCCGCACCGCGAAAAGTTTCGTACGTCCCCTGCAGAATTCCTTGCGTGCCGATATAGATCCAGGAGCCGGCCGTCATCTGGCCGTACATCATCAGTCCTGCGGCGTCCAGCTTGTCGAACTCCTCCCATGTGGCCCAACGAGGGACGAGGTTGGAGTTTGCGATCAACACTCTCGGGGCCAATGGATGTGTCTGGAGAACTGCGACTGCCTTTCCGGACTGCACAAGGAGTGTCTGATCGTTTTCGAGGCGTTCCAACGTTGCGACGATCGTGTGGTAACACTCCCAGCTGCGCGCCGCCTTGCCTCGTCCGCCGTAGACGATCAGTTCTTCAGGTTTTTCGGCTACGTCCGGATCAAGGTTATTCATCAACATCCGCTTTGCTGCTTCCTGAATCCACCCTTTTGCCGTGCGTGTGTTGCCGCGTGGCGCTCGAACAGGGGAATACGGCGGGCTCACCGAAGGACCTCCTCGAGTTCGATGCTTCTCGTGTTTTTCCCCAAAGCGGCTTCCGCTAAGAAGCTTGATGCGGCTTCCATCCATATAGAGAGGACACAATCTTCTCGCCACGACGGGATACGTGCCCGGAAGCGGGCTCTAACCTTTTCAAGCGCAGACGTGCTCGTATCTCCACGAAGATCCAGTGCGCGAGTCGCCGCCAGTAACTCGATCGCAACAACCATTCTGGCGAGCGTGACGGCTTGCTCGAGCTTCAGAGCAGAGGTCATGCCCATGCTGACAAAATCTTCCTGATTTCCGCTGGTGGGAATAGAGCCTGTGGACGCTGGACTGGCAAGCACTCGCAGTTCTGCAACGAGCGCTGCAGCTGTCACCTGAGCCATCATCAGGCCGGACTCAATGCCGGGCTTCGATGCGAGGAATGCGGGAAGGCCTTCGTTCAGGCTGGGATTGAGGAGCCGCTCGGTCCGGCGCTCCGAGATACCGGCGAGCTGACACAGGGCAATCGAGAGATAGTCGAGGGCCAGTGCAAGCGGAGCACCGTGGAAGTTTCCTCCAGAGACAATGGCGTCCTCAAAGACGAGTGGATTATCCGTGGCGCTGTTCAGTTCGATCTCGAAGATTCTGCGTGCATGTGCGAGCGTGTCCCAGACGGCACCATGTACTTGCGGAATACAGCGGAGGCAATATGCATCCTGGATACGGCTTCCTTCACCGTGAGTTCTGGGAATCTGGCTGCCGTGCAATAGGGCGGTGAGGTGGCTCGCGCTCAATACCTGTCCGGGATGTGGTCGAGCCGCATGCAAGCGAGGGTCGAAGGCCGCGACGGCTCCGCGAAGCGCTTCCACGCTCAAAGCTGCAGTCGTCTGTGCGGAATAAAAGAGATCTTCGAGCTCCTTAAGTCGCAGACAGCCGATCGAGAGCATTGCCTGCGTTCCGTTCAGGAGCGATATTCCTTCTTTACCGAGGAGCACGAGCGGCCTCAATCCGGCACGTTCAAGGCACACCGCAGCAGGCAGGACGCTCCCTTGATATTCAGCATATCCCTCCCCGATCAGCACAAGCGCCATGTGTGCAAGCGGGGCGAGATCGCCGCTCGCACCGACGCTGCCGCGCGAGGGAATGACTGGAGTGATTTGTTGATTCAGCAGATCGCAGATACGCTCAGCAACAATCGGACGTATACCAGATAGGCCCTTCGCCAGGACGTTGGCTCGTATCAACATCATCCCGCGGACTACCGGGGTCGATAGTGGAGAGCCGACTCCGCAGCAGTGAGATCGAATCAGATTGATCTGCATCGCTCCGATCTCGGTTTCGTCCAGACGAATGTTTGCGAGAAGACCTACTCCAGTGTTGAGAGCGTAGACAGGGGTTGTGCCGCTCATCGCAGTGTCCACCCTGCGGCGTGACGCCTGCATGCGAAGGAGAGCGGCCGGAGCAATTCGCACTCGCTCGACTCCTTCGGCTGTCGCTGCAACATCTTCAAGCGTAAGAGAGGAGCCATCGAGATCAATCATGTGGACGATGTTAGAGCGATTTGGTCCAGAGTTGAATACGGATTCAACTCCAGATGCCGTGGTATTCCGTTGAATCAACTTATATCAATGATATTTCCCGGCGAATGTACTAAGATTCTCCGATATAGCAGTGGTTCGAAGCACAATTTGTTTTGGCTTCGAGAGGGAGAGCCGATGCTTCAGCACAATGGAACCGACGTGATCGATAGAAAGATATTGCAGGAACTCAGCTCCGACGCGCGTCTTCCGGTAGCAGAGTTGGGCCGGAGAATTAAGCTCTCCCCCTCTGCAACGGCGGAGCGCGTCCGCAGGTTGGAAGCTCTTGAGCTCATCCGAGGCTATCGTGCGGATATCAATCTGCAAGCGTTGGGATTTTCGATTACCGCGTTTGTGCGGCTTACCTGCGATGGAAACAGATATAGGCCATTCCTAAAATTCCTCCCCACGCTCAATGCCGTTCAGGAGTGCTATCACCTCACGGGAGGCGACGCATTTCTGCTGAAGGTCATCCTCTCTTCCGTCGGACAACTGGAAGACCTGATCGAGAAGTTACTTCCGTATGGGAGTCCGACAACCAGCATGGTGCTCTCGACGCCACTCGAGAGAAAGCAACTATCGCTTCTCACGGATGGTTAAGAGATCCCTGGCTGTGCTGCCCAACGCGCGAGGCCTCGCTTCGCCGGAATTGGGGACGATGGTATGAAGTTGTTCGTGATGCCGAGCCAGTAGGTTTACAGGAGTGCTTCAAAAATCCCGAAGCCCGAGTCGTTGTGGAAATTCGTCAGACTCGTCAGGCGGCGTGTCCAGCGTGGATTGTCTGAGGGATCGTGCGTGGACCTCGAGCAGCAGGAGGTGCGCTGCGACAAGGAAGACGAGAGCTTTAAAGACGTGCAGGGTGCTCGCCTCGACCCAGGTCTCGCAGTGAACGACAATCTCTACGAAGACGGGGAAGAGTATGAAGTAGCGAACAATCGCGAGTGGTAGATCCGTAATGGAGCTCTTGCGGATGTGCGTGAAGGGAACCGTGCGCACGGAAAATAAAAAGATGTCGGTGAGCAGGACAGAGACGCCGATGGCGACGAGAAGTTGACCAAGAGTGGCGAGTTGCGATCGCAGGCTGTTGGGGGAGAGAGCGTGTAGGACAATGGCGGTCGCGAGACCGATAACCGCAGCCCAGAGAGTCAACCAAACCCTGGTACCGGCAAAATGGCCAGCTTTTGGACGCCCGATGATGACGCGAAAGAGCCACGCTCCGCGGTGGTCGATGGGGTTTGCGAGAACCGCACGGAGTCCAGCGACCGTACAGAAGACCATCAAGGGAATAGCGGCGCGGATACCATTCGGCAACAGGACGGGACGTATGTGACCACCG
This sequence comes from uncultured Acidobacteriaceae bacterium, assembly GCA_963791735.1. Lineage (GTDB taxonomy): Bacteria > Acidobacteriota > Terriglobia > Terriglobales > Acidobacteriaceae > Edaphobacter. The sequence goes on from CAWBTR010000005.1 coordinate 38,963, forward strand.
CCAACCCGTAGAACGAGCACGCAGGAGATAGTGAGGGCGATGCCGAGGCCGCCATACATCGCCAACATCACGCGCTGGCGCTGAGCACGAAGGATCGTCTCGCTGATGAAGTGAAATATTGCTCGTTGCGCCGGAAGACGTAGCACGGTGGCATGCAGGATGCGCTGGATTGGCACCCTGGTTGGGTTTTGCATAGAGACGGCTCGACCTCCTTCGATGAGCTGCCGAACCTTGCGGCGATAGGCGAGCGGATACGTGAGGAGAGTACAGGCAAGCATAAGGAGAAGAGCGTAGCAGCCGATGTGGGCAAGCTCATGGAAGACGGCCGGGGCGGAGGGGCCGTTGAGGATACGCTCATAGATGCCAAGAAACCAGAATGGAGGGAAGAAACGGATAGCCGCGGAGCGAGAGGTGAGGAGCGGCTCGAGCGATCTGGAGATGGTCGGATGGAGGAGAAGTATGGTGAGCAGGAGCATGATGGACACGCCCTGAAGCACAGGCGTAATACGTCGAAAGATGTGCTCCCCGACGGTGTTGAGCAGGATGCCCTGGAGCGCGAGGAAGGTGGTGGCCGCAAAGATCCCACTTGCAAAGACAGCGGCGGAGTGCGCGAGCAGATGGGATAGGAAGTTAGGCAGTTCAGCAACTAAAGGCAGGAACACTATGCCCAGAATGCTGGTGCCAAGCAATACCAGGCCAAGAAAGATAGCGAGCGCCAAGACTCTCGCAAAGAAGAGATGCCGGCTGGCGATTGGCTGGATCGAGAGGACAAAGACATCGATGAGGTCCGGGAAGAGAAGATCCCACTCATAGACCGTAGCGGCGCCCATGATGACAAACGAGTACATGACGTAGAAGTAGTGGTCCCCTGCCTGAGCCCAGAAAGGACGATGCAAAGGGTAGGGAGGAAAGGCATGGTAAGCAGGAAAGAGAAACAGCGCCACCAAAAGGCCGGGGACGGCGACGGCGCAGCTGATCTGCATCACGCGCTTCGTTTCGTCGTCGTCGGAGGTGAGCAGCTCGTTGTGAAGAAAACGGTAAAAGAGGTGGCGTACAAGGATCTCGAACTGACTCTGCTGACGCCCGGCGGTGACGGATTCAGCCTGCACTGCAAGAGAGAGAACAGGATGTCTGGGTGGGGCGAAGAGGCCGGCTCGCTCAAGCATGGTGAACCGCCATGATTTCAACGAGTTCACGCGCAACGCTTTGCATATCCTGTTGTTGAACGAGTTGGGCGAAGACACTTTCAAGATTCGCGAGACGAAGCGAAGTCTTGAGCTCAGAAGGGGGAGCGTCGGCCAGAATCCTGCCTTTTGCAATGACGATGACACGATTGCAGATAAGCTCAACTACTTCAAGGACGTGCGAGATATAGAGGATTGCCTTTCCCTGTGCGGCGAGCGCTTCGAGAAGATCCTTGAAGAGACGCGCTGAGACGACGTCGAGGCCGGAGAGCGGTTCGTCAAAGATGAGCAGCTTCGGATCGTGCAGGAGTGAGGCTGAGATAAGGATGCGCTGCTTCATTCCCTTGGAGTAGAGGGAGATAGGGGAGTGCCGCCAGGATTCAAGCCCAAGCAGAGTGAGCAGCCTATTTGCTTTGAGGTCGATGAGCGCTTCGGACATGTTGCGCAGGCGGCCGACGAGTTGGAGATATTCGAGACCGGAGAGGTGGGTGTAGACGTGAGCCTCCTCTGGGACGTAGCCGAAGGCAGCGCGGTAGGCCTGTAGATTGTTACGGATACTCTCACCCTCAAAGAGCACCTGGCCGTTATTGGGTTCGAGCAGGCCGGTAACGATCTTGACCGTGGTGGACTTGCCGGAGCCGTTGGGGCCGACGTAGCCGACGATTTCACCAGCACCGACGCGAAAACTGACGTTGTCGATGGCGGGGAGACCGCGGTAGCGCTTGCACAGGGCTTTGACCTCGAGCATGGAAGACCTCACACTACCCTATGTAGCATTCATAATAGGGTATAGTCAAGTAGCCTGCTACATAGGTATAGTTCCGCTATGGCAGGTGAGGCAAAACTCTCGCATACGGCAGCGATGATCCTTCAGGCGGTGAACGCCGGATACGTCTATGGTTTTAGCGTGATGGAGATGACGGGTCTGCCCAGTGGAACGGTCTATCCGGCGATGCGGCGGCTGGAACGCGATGAGCTGATCCGTTCGCATTGGGAGCAACAATCAATTGCTGACGCGGAGCAGAGGCCCCCGAGGAAATATTACAAGCTGACCCGCACGGGTAAAGCGACGCTGGAGTTGTCGCGGAGGCGCTATCCGTTGCTTGTGAAGCTGATTCCTTCGGAGCAGGTGGAGTCGGTATGAAGCTATCATTTGCGCCGGTCTTCGGTGGGTGCTACCTGAGCCTGCTGCGCCTCGCTTCGCTGCTTGTGCCTGGGCCACAGCGCGCGGAATGGTGGAGGGAGTGGAATTCCGAACTGTGGCATGTCCGCCAGGCATGCACGCCTGAGAGTGACTTCTCATGGAGAGGCGAACGGGAGGTTACGGCATTTTGCCTGGGAGCGTTTCAGGATGCGTTTTGCCTCAGTCGCGAGTTCGACCAGAAAAAAGTGCCACTTGCAACAACGAAGGGGTCGGCCGCACAATGCATGCTCTTTCTGGCCGCCGTGCTGACGGTGAGCTATGGCGTTGCGCTGTTGCACCCTGGTGTGCGCGCGGAGCTTTTGGCGTCGCGATATCGCGTTCCGCAGAACCTGACTATGATTCAGACTGCGCGGTACAGTGAGGATTCGGTGCCGACGATCTCAGCGGAGCAGTTTCGAGTGTGGAAGAGAAGAAAGCAGCAAATCTTCGATGGCTTCGCGTTCTATCAGGTCGCCCGGGAGCCGGTGTCGAGCGCCCAGGATGCGCAGGCAGTACTGGGGATTGCTCGTGCAAGTTCGGATCTTTTTGACTTGCTCGCGCTGCCGGTACGGTTTGCTTCGACGGACACCGAAGTTCGCGGTGACATGCCGAGACTGATTCTCAGCGATGCGGTGTGGAAGAAGAAGTTTGGTGAGGATTCTCATATTGCCGGACGCGTGGTGCGGGTGGGTTTTCGTGAGGCTGTAATCGGCGGAGTCGTGTCCGCTGGTTCGTGGAAGCTGCCCGGCAAGGTGGACGCCTGGCTGTTGGAGCCCGACATTGAAACGGTTTCGAATGGTGCCGGCTTCGTTGTGGCCCACCTGACGCCATTGGCGGCGCAAGAGCGGTGGAGCGAGCGCTGGCGTATGACCGCGCCAAAGCCCGACGGAACAGCCGACGATTTCTTATGTGTGTCTCTCGCTGAGAGGACGCGAGAACCGTGGGACCTCTTCCGGTTTGCGGTGATTCTTGCGTTTCTTGCGTTGCCGGCAACGACATCGCTCCCGTTGGGAGAGTACCGGTTGAGCTCGCGGAAGCTCTCGTGGTCGACGAGACTTCGTCGCTGGAGTTTTCTGTGCGGAAAGTTAGCGCTGCTCCTGCCGATTGTTTATTTTGTATCGCTCGATCTGGCGTATCTGCGTGCTACCCTGGACACGCTCTCGTCGGAGTACATTCAGCTCATATCTTCATTTTCAATCTGCCTGTTTGGGCTGCGCTGGGTACTGCGGGACCAACGCCAGCGGTGCCCGGTGTGTCTTGGAAAACTGACACATCCTGCAAGGGTCGGTCAGCCGTCGAGAAGCTTCCTGGCCTGGAATGGAACGGAGTTGATCTGCGTGGGGGGCCACGGTCTGCTGCATGTTCCTGAAATGCCGACGAGCTGGTTCAGTACCCAGCGCTGGATGTACCTCGATCCATCGTGGGAGATTCTGTTTCCTGAGTCGGGGCTCGTTTCCACCGGCTACTTCTAAACGACAGAAGCACGAGTTTAATTTGGCGTCGCCTGGCGTGTGCAGATCGGTTGGGCCTGTTTATTTTCATTCATCTATGAAGACAGCGCGGTAACGCTAAAGACGAAGGGGAAGCAAAGGGATCGTCTCGATGATGCACTCCGAGCGCGGAAAGCCTTCGATGGCTGATCTCGAAGGTGCTGGATGTTCCTGCAACCCTCGATAATAGATTGACTTACGCTCGAAACCAATCTACCATCTAGCCCCATTGTCTAGCGTCGTTCCAATACCGGGCAGAACCTTTGGCCGTTACCAACTTCAGGAGTTGGTAGCTGTCAGCGGCATGGGTGTGGTCTATCGTGCCTGGGATCCCACGCTTGAGTGCGTCGTCGCCATCAAGCTGGTTAGCGAAGACACAATTCCTGACGAGTCGGCTCGCCGCCAACTTCATACGGAAGCTCGAATTGCGTCGTCTCTGAACCACGCCAATATTTGCAGGATCAAAGATGTAATCGAAGAATCGGGTCAAGCCGGCATTGTGATGGAGTTTGTTGATGGGCAGGTTCTCACGAATGCCATCCCTGCCAATGTCGGGCTTCCTTTCGACCTTGTTGTCGAATACGGAATCCAGATTGCCGACGCCGTCTCTCATGCACACGCAAATGATGTTATTCATCGCGATCTCAAAAGTGGAAATGTGATGGTCAATCGGGACGGTCAAATCAAGCTGCTCGATTTCGGCCTTTCGAAGATACAGCGCCGCAGTGAGGTCCCACGCTCCCTTCAAGACATGGATACACGGAGCAGTTCCGACGTGATTCGAGGAACTCCGCCCTACTGGGCCCCGGAAGTCCTGAGACACCATCCGAGCGACACACGCAGCGACATCTGGAGCTTTGGAGTGCTGCTGTATGAAATGTCCAGCGGTCAAATGCCGTTCAAAGGAGCCAGCATTATTGAGTTATGCTCGGCAATCCTGCAGGGCGTCCCTTTGCCGTTGCCAGAACACGTGCCGGAGCCGCTCGCGAAGATCACCCACCGCTGCTTGCGCAAGGAGATCGACCGACGGTACCAGCATGTCAGCGAAATCAAGGCCGCACTTGAGATGATCGAGCCGAGCGGCAGTCGCCGTGGCCCGCGAACGCAGAGTGGCGTGAGGGTCCCGCTGCCCGTAATCCGCTCGGTTGCGGTGTTACCGTTGCAGAACCTTTCGGGCGCTCCCGAGCAGGAATATTTTGCGGATGGCCTGACCGAATCGCTGATCACCGCCTTGGCCAAAATCGGAGGATTGCGTGTCATTTCGCGCACCTCGACGATGCAGTATAAGCATGCCCCCAAGACGCTTCCTCAGATCGCACGCGAATTGAGCGTGGATGCCATCGTGGAAGGCTCGGTGCGCCGGGATGGTGACCGCGTGCGCATTACTGCGGAGTTGATCGAGGCCCGCACCGATCAGCATCTCTGGACCGAAAGCTACGACCGGGACCTGCATGACATTCTGAAATTGCAGACGCAAGTGGCAACTGCGATCGCCGCCGAGATACGAGCCAAGTTGAATCCTGTAACTGAATCGTTACCCGTTGAACCCTCAAGCCATTTTGCGCTCGATTCTTCGCTGTTGGAAATCAGGGTTCCGACGAGCGGCAGTTACAACTCGACTGATGCGATAAATCCCAGCGCCTACGATCTCTACCTGAAAGGGCGATATCTCTGGAACAAAGGGGTCAGTGAAGATCGATTGCCGAAGATCGTTGACTATTACCGGCGGGCGATCGAGGTCGATCCACAATCTGCGCTTACCTATGCCGGCCTGGCTCACTGTCTCTTCTTAATGGGGACAGGGGAATATGGCTTCAGGGCACCGTCAGAGGTAATGCCGCAGGCGAAGGAGGCAGCTCTCAAAGCCTTGAGCATCGATGATTCCATCGCCGAAGCGCATCTGTCATTGGCGATGGTGTATTTCCGTTTCGAGTGGGACTGGGAGGGCGCCGAGAGGCACCTCAAGCGGGCAATTGAACTCAATCACGGCTATTCTGTGGCGCACTACTTGTACACGATTTACTTGTTGGTCCTGGGACGCTTCGACGAGGCATTCACAGAAGCGAAGATCACGCGTCAACTGAGTCCCTTGTCGGCAGATGTGCACTTCAACGTTGGGGCTGTGCTCTATGCATCGGGCCAGAATGAGGAGGCAATCGAACACTTTCGCAACACGGTGGCGATGGACGCCAGGTTTCCGCTCACTTACTTTGTCCTTGGGCTAACGTTTAGGCGGAAAGGAAGAATCGATGAAGCGATCGCCGCGTTCAAGCAAGCCTTGACGGTCGCGGGACCAAGGCCCCTATGGTCCGGCTTCCTGGGACAGATGTACGCACTGGCTGGAGAGACTGAGGGCGCTTTCGAAATCCTGCACGAATTGCGCGCTGTTTCAAAGCATGCCTATGTTCCGCCCGTTGCGTTTGCGGCCGTATACGCCGGCCTCGGCAAGATTGATGATGCCTTTCATTGGCTGGAAAAGGCTGCTGACGAGCGAGACGGAATGCTGATCTACCTGAAGATTGCGTCCGTCTTCGACAACCTGCGTTCGGATAGGCGGTTTTCGGAGATGCTGGACCGAGTGGGCTTGCAGGGAGACCCGAGGCTCGGTGTACTTCATCCTCCTGCCGAACTGACGATCTCTCACTCGGGTTCAGCTCCAGAGGAGATCCATCCTCCCCCGCCTCCACGGTCGCCGTTTCCGACCAAGCTGGTTCTAGGCGCCTTCGCAGCGATCGCCGCGGTGGTCGCCGGGTATGTCGCACTTCCGCGAATCAAAGACTGGATATCGCCGCCAAAACAGATCTTAGCTATCCAGCCCTTCAAGACTCTCGGTGGCGATCCTGAGTCTCGCCGCCTTGCGGAGATTGTAAGAGAAGAGATCTTTACTCGAATGAGCGAACTTCACCCGAAAAAGCTGGGGGTGGTCGAGCTAACGACGGCAGATTCCGAACTCAGCTTTGAGCAAGTCTGTGCAAGTCGAAAGCCGACACTTATCCTGGCCGGTGCGATTCGCCGCGACGGCAATCAGATGGCGATCACCAATCAACTCGTCTCTTGCAAGGATCAGACCGGGATTGCAGGCGATCGGCATGGGATTAGCCTCGACGGGTCCGGAATCAGTACGGTTGTAGAAGACATCACCGCTAAGATTTTGGCTGCGCTTCCCAAGGACATTCAGCCGGCACATCAAGTAAACCCCAAAGCCTACGAGGCTTACCTGCAGGGGCGTTTTGAGTGGAACTTGCGCACGACTCAAAACCTGAGGCGGGCGATTTCTTATTTTCTGCAAGCAATCGAATACGACTCCTCTTACGCGCCCTCTTACGCCGGTTTGGCGGACTGTTACGCATTGTTGGGATCTGCACCCTATACTGACATGCCACCGAGCGAAGCCTTTCCGAAGGCGAAGACGAATGCCCAAAAGGCGCTTGAATTAGATCCGAACCTGGCGGAGGCCCACGTATCGCTCGGGTACACGGCACTGGTGTACGACTGGAACTATCCGGAATCGGAAAGAGAATTTCGCAAGGCCTTAGCGCTAAGACCGGATTACGCACCCGCGCATCAATACCTTGCCTATTATTTGACTGCCATGGGGGATGTCGATCAGGCGATTGCTGAACAGAAGCGTGCTGTTGCGATCGAACCAAAGTCGCCCCTGTTCAATACCGCGGTGGGCGAAGCGTACTATCAAGCGCGGCGTTATAAAGAGAGCATCGGGCCAAGCCAACAAGCTCTCGCAATAGACCCGCACTATGCTGACGCGATCATCAATATTGGCCGCGCCAGCGAGCAAATGGGAATGTATCCGCAGGCTCAGCAGGCCTACCAGTCAATCCTGGCATTTGCTCCCCACGAGCCTGCTCTGCTCGCACTGCTTGGACACCTCTATGCTCTTACCGGGCGGCAGGCGGCGGCGCGCGAGATCATTACGCAGTTGCAGCAGATGAGCGGAAGCAGGTATGTCCCGAGTGTCTATGTCGCATTGATATACATCGGTCTTGGTGATAAAGATCAGGCATTCGCCTGGCTCGACAAAGCCTACCAGGAACGTTGTGATTATCTTATTTATCTGCCCACAGATCCGATGGCAGATCCGCTCCGGAGCGATCCCAGATTCGCCGCGTTGCTTGAGCGCCTGGGTTTGAAGAAATAAGACTCGCAAAGATTCCGCGGTCAGCGAGCGTTAACGCGATTTGTTTTGGGGGATGCCAGGACTACAAATCAGACGCTCCAGTGATTTGGAGTCGCTGTAGTTTGGTGCGTAATCCTTCGCGGCTGATTCCAAGCACCTCGGCGGCGCGCGTACGATTTCCTCCCGTGTGTTGCAGTACGGAGAGGATCAGCTGCTTTTCCATCTCATGCAGCGACATCGGAGCGACAGGCGTCGCTGGCGACGAGGCCGCTAGCTTTCTGTTGCCATTTCGAATTCGTTCATTCAATAGATCGACGCCGCATGGGACGTCAGGGGACGCCAGCACGGCTAGCCTTGCCATTTCACTTTCGAGTTCCCGCACATTTCCCGGAAAACTGTAAGCCGTCAGTGCCGCGAAACAGTCCTCCGTCAGGCGTGGCGCCGGCCGGCCGTAGCGCGCTGCCGCCGCCCGAAGAAAATGTTCGGCGAGGAGTCTGGTGTCGTGGGGCCGGTCGCGCAAAGGTGGCAAGCGAAGCGTGATGGCCGACAAGCGGAAAAATAGATCGGCGCGAAATCGACCGGCCTCTACTTCGCTCTCCAGATCGCGGTTCGTGGCGGCGATAAACCGCACGTCGACTTGCTCGGTCCGGGAGTTGCCAAGCCGTGTAAACTCGCCCGACTGCAAGACGCGAAGGAGATGGGGCTGTAGGTCGAGCGGGAGATCGCCGATCTCGTCGAGAAAGAGGGTGCCGCGATGGGCGGCCCCGATAAAACCGATTCGATCGCGATTCGCGCCAGTGAACGCGCCCTGCACGAAACCGAAGAGTTCAGAGCCGATCAGCGTCGCCGGAATTGCAGCGCAATTCAAAGCAATAAAGGGGCCATTCACGCGATTGCTATGGCGATAGAGAGCGCGAGCGATCAATTCCTTCCCGGTTCCGGTCTCTCCCTCGATCAGAACGGGCAGATCGGTGCTTGCGATCTGGTGTACGGTTTGCAGGACACGCGCCATTCCCGGATCAGCGGTCACTATTCCGTCGGATTGACTGTGAGTGCGTTCCAAAGCCTCCGCGCGCCGCTGCGCCTGACTCATTGCCACTGCGGCCCGCAGCCTTGGTGCTGACAGCACGCAGACTTCATCCAACAAGACTCGCTGCTCTTCTGTAAAACAATCAGCCACCTGGCGATTTTCCAGGTAGATAAGCGCAAAGGCTTCTTCACTCGCCACGAGTGGCGCGCACAAGACAGAACGAACGGATAGTTGGTGCACGCTTAGCTGCCTGCTGTACGGCTCGGTCATTGAGGCATCGCCGATCAGGACTGCACTTCCGCTATCCATTACAGACTTGGCAATCGAGCGGCTGAACGCCTCTTCCGCCTGGGACAGCGCCTCACTGTGAAAGTTCCGCGCCGCAGTGGCTCGGAACTCTCCGGCATCACGGACGACTACGAATCCCCGATCGGCCCCCAGTCCTTCGATCAGTGTGTCGAGAAGTCCGGAAAGGAGTTCGCCGTATTCGCCTTCCTTCAGAAGTGTTCGCGACACTCGATAGAGAAGGCTCAAGTGTTCGGTCGGGGGTTCGTCTCGATTCAGAGTCATGCCAAGTCCGTCATCCCCGGAATATAGCATCATTCGGCGATTTACCGTGACGCTTGTCGCTGGCAGTTTAGTGCCAGGAAGAATGGCAGTCGAGTTGCACATTCCTGCTTCAAAGACAAACAGCAATTGGTTCTGTGGGAGAGAGTCTCTATGAGAAACAAGACGCTTACGGATCAGTCAACTCTGAAGACGGCAGAAAACCGGGCCAAGGCACTGCCAGATTTCTGGGCCATCTCACTCCTCCCACTCCCGGATCAGGCCTCAACCACGTACGGAATTGGTGATGAAGAACAGGCTCAAACGAGGGGAAACTCTCACGATGAGTATTAGGGTGCAATCGCCCACGGGCCATGGAATCCAATAGGAAAGGAGCACCACGATGTCGATACGATCAACGTTATTGGTATGCGCGATTCTTACCTGCTTAGTCCTCTCACCCATCGCAGCGCAAGCTACGACTCCCCAGTTCACCGCAATCTACGTGTTCGGCGACAGTTACTGCGACGTCGGCAACCTTTCCTTGGCGACCGGCGGAGAATTCCCTGGCCCGCTTTACTACAACGGCCGCTTCTCCAACGGACCAGTCTGGGCTGAACATTTAGCCAGTGCATGGGGCCTGCCGCCCATGAAACCTTCGCTGCTCAACGGAACAGACTACGCCTGGGGCGGGGCCTTTGTGACAGCGGATCAGCCCCTTGGAGGGGGAGCAGTCATCCCCAGCGTACCCCATCAGGTTCAACTCTACCTTAGCCAGCACGGTGGCAAGGCAGATCCCAACGCCCTTTACGTCCTTGAAGGCGGAGGCAACGACATCGTCGATGCAACCGGAGGGTCGCCGCAGCAGTTAGGGTTGCAAATCGCTCTAGGCACCGCCAATAACGAACTCCTCCTGCGCCAGGCAGGTGCCAGAAACTTCCTCGTCCCCAATCTCTACAATCTGGCATTCGCACCTAAGGGAGCACCCAACGCAGCCTTCGTTACTGCCGCCGCCGCGACAGCCAATAAGGCCCTCGGCGAGTTTCTAGAAGTCGAGGAACTCTTTCCCGGAGTGCATATTACGATTGTGGACGCCTTCGATCTCTACCAGATGATTGAAACCGACGCAACGCACCTCGGCTTCACCGACGTCACCGATGCCTGCTTAACCGAAAATACCGGGATCATATGCCTCGACCCGGTCCACTCCCTTTTCTGGGACGATATCCACCCCACAGTATTCGGTCATGCCTTCTTCGCAGTCACAATCGAGGCACTCTACGCCCACTGACACCATAACTCGAACTGATCCCAAGCTGGCCTGCACCGCTCCCAACGATCGCTGCAAGCCGACCCATCGCGAACTGGAACGAGTACAACGCAAGAAAGCTGAAACCGTTTGGCCTTGCCTTCTCAATGAAGATGATAGGAGCTTATGCGAAAGATATTGTTCCTGATTTGTGTTCTTGGACTGTCCTGCGTTTCATTGGCCCAAGTCGATCAAGCATCCTGGGCGAATCTAGGTGAACTCCGCACGGGACAGAGTATTCAGGTCATCGAAAAAGCCTCGAAGAAACACTCTGGGGTGTTCGTGAGTGTCTCCGATACAGCAATCACCTACAGGGAGACCGCAGGCCAACAGACCGCTCAGAAGCTAGATATTCGCAGCGTGAAGCTTATGGAAAATGCCCACCGTTTGCGCAACACTCTCATTGGTGCGGGTGTGGGCGCCGCTGTGGTAGGCGGGATGGGGGCAGCGACATCATGTTCAACCGATCACTGTGTTTTTGGGAGAGGTGTTGGAACCGCGGTCGGCGCAGTGATCGGCGGCGCGGGTGGCGCAATCGTTGGGGCCTTGTTGCCCTCCCACAACATGATCTACAACGTGAGTTCGCACTAACTTGTTTCGACTATCCCGTAGTCCCTGTAAGTCCGATTTGAGGCTGCAGTGAGAGATGGGACTACTGACCAGGCCAGGAGAAGCTCAGTCGTACGTTCCGAATAAGGGTCTTGCAATTGGTTACGGTTTAGGCGCCTAGTTGGAGACTACCCGCAGGAGGATACTCAAATGAAAGATATCCGGTTGCTCTCGAGATTGCTCGGGCCGACCCTTGCAAAGCTGCGGATCCTCGCAATTGCGGCGTTATTGATCTTTCTCTGTGTCGGTGCGAAGCAAGCAGCAACCGGCGGGAGCACGCCCGGCCTCACTACCTTCGATGCGCCGGGCGCAGGTACGATCGCAAACGCACAGCAGGGAACCGCTGCCTTCGCCATCGACACGTCGGGAGATATCGCGGGATTCGAGACAGACACGAACGGCGTGCATCACGGTCTCCTGCGTGCCGCCGATGGCACGTTCGCCGAATTCGATGCTTCAGGCGCAGGCACTGGCAAGAATCAAGCAACCCAAGCCCTAAGCATCGACAGTGCGGGAGATATTGCGGGAACCTACCCCGGGTGGCGCAGTCGTGGGGGTCCTTTGCCCTCCCACAGCACGATTTACAGCGTGAGTTCGCACTAGCCTCCTTCGGCCGCAGTTCCAGAGAGCTGCCCAAGCGATAATCAGCACGATCTTCCAAGGGCGCTCATCTCCTGCTTTTTCTCAAAATCCCGAAAAACCTCGCGTATACTCCTGTTCACTGGATTGCGGAAGCAAAAGCATCCAGATCGTCTCTCAGTATCCGACTTGAATTGCACAAACTTCGACTGCTAGCATGCCAAATTCCTTTCAGAGAGTCTCTTTTTCTTTTTCATAAATTATGTCCCTGACAGAATATGCAAGAGCCAGATGCGTGTCGCAATCAAAGCGACGCCATTGACCCCGACATACCCCAGGCCGAGTACGCAGGAATGGCAGGATTCACTTTCAGCGTGGCAAGCAAAATGGAGTCGCCATCTTTTTGGAAAACAGGCGGTCGAAAAAATTTCAAAGCATTCGTCGAAACATGACTGGACTTAGTAATGATCTGATTAGTTTCTTTCTCCAATCAAAAGTTCAAGCCTATCGCAGTCTTGCGGAACTCCTGATTGAGGAAGGTCGTCTAAGTGAGGCGCAACAGATTCTCGATCTCTTGAAGGTACAGGAGTACTCCGATTACATATGAGGCCAGCCCAATGACCTGGGCGCAAATCCGTCGAGAACGTCGGTGGAGCGAAAATTAGAAGACCAATATGAGAAGGACAACGAAAACATCGTTGAGTTAAAAAACAGCTTCATACCTTGGAGACAGAGGGGCATAGCTCACCCGAAAAACAAGCGGAATATGAACAGCTCCGGGCAACGCTGAAAAAAGCCGATTGCGATTTCGATGAATATCTTCACAACTTATATACGGGATTGAAGCCGGCGAAAGATGCTAATGAACAAATCACCCATATTAGGGAGGTTACTTCGACCCTGCAGGATGTCATAGCAACTAGACCCCACACCGTCGGAATTTACACCCTCATCGGTGATGATCATCTCAGGCTAATTGTCATCACGGACTCGCAGATGGTCTGGCGATCGTAGAAGATGCTTCTGGGGCCTGTGTCCTCGCTCGAGCAGAATACACGCCGCAACTGACGACTTGTGAACGTCGATACCGCACACCTTCTCATAGAGCACTTCCATCCTTGCCTCCTCTGCCGTGCTCGCAAGGATGCAGAGTGCTTAGAGTCTCCCTCGCGTGCTCTTCCGTGAGGAAGGCTACAGTCCGTTGTTCCTGAACGCATCCAGGGTCAAACTCATCAGCGGGTTCGAAACGCCAATGCAGGTCACGACCTCATGCGGGCACGACCACAACAGCCTAAACCCATTTTCATCCGTCGTTGTGACCAAAGGTCATGAACAACTCATCGTATGCCTCGGATTCACTGGTACGAGTTGGAACGGCGAAAGAAGACGGGGACCTCAACAAGAGTGAAGGTACAAAATCTCGTGCAATTCTTCCAAAAGATGGCAGGGTACACGGCGATTGTCCTCGCATTCATGGTGCTGTGTCAGAGCGGAAGAAGCCAGTCGCCGAGTGACTACCGGGATGCGGCGTTCGGGCGTGAACCAGGGACGCAGGTCGAGTACATCCTGCAGGACCGTCAGCGGGGCCACAGTCTCAGCCAACTGGCAAAGAGCCACCTTGTCTCCCGTGCCACCATCTACCGCGTGCTCAAGGAGCACGACTCAACCACCTTGGAGAAGTCTGCATGAAGGAAAACACCCCTTGGATCCTGACGTACATGCTGCTTATTGCTGCCTTTGCCTATATGATCGGCTGGGTTTCTGGCGAACTCGTCTACCGCTGTAAAAATGAAGAGGAGAAGGTCGCTGAACTCTACGACCAACTTGCACACACCGGCTCCGGAACACAGGCGAACGAGCGTCAGTTCAGGCAGCTGCGCAGCGTCCTGAACGACGTCCACAAGCACATCGTCGCCGTCTCAAAAGCCCAAAAATCCCCGCCCGCTAAACCCCGCAAAATCAATGGCTGGATCTCATCAATCCGGCTGTTCTATATGGTGTGGATTAACAGATGGGACCCCATCGTTATCTCTTCGCCGATGATGTTCTTACAAGCACTTGAATGGAGTGAATGATATTCCCCGAAGTAGCTTGGATTGTGAGCACGTGGGGGTAAGTCTCCACTGAATTAGTGCTTGGTCTACACCCCACGAGAGTGCCAAACGAGATGATGACTAGCGCACTCAGTAACCGGCGCCGGTAACAGAAGCACGGGATGACGAGAGCTAGAGCAACCGCGGCCAGAACGGAGGAGGTCGAATTCGCGGTCACGATTGGGCGAACCGTGAGCAAGGAAACACCCGCTCCCGTAAGAGTGTTTGGAGCAAAGTCGCAGGAATACCCTACAGAAGTGCTTCCCGGGCAGGAAAGACTCACGGTGCCGTTCCATGCACTTACCTGCAGCAGAGCTTGTGCGCCAGTCGTTTCATCGTGGGAACCGGTGTCGGCTAAGAGAATCGGCTCGTTGGATGACCAGTGCAATGAAAAATCAGATAGGGGACCAACAGCGGACAAGATTGCAGTCGAACTGCTCGGGGCAAACTCGTCGCTACCAGCGTAGCTCGCGAAAAAGGTGTGCGTGGAAGAATCGCTGTGGTTCAGGGGGAACGACGCGACGCCAGACGCCGAAGCCAGCGCTGTTCCGACAATCTGACCATCTTCAATGAGCGTGACCAAACCAGACGGCTCACCGTTTTGAGATCCAATCACCGTCGTCTGGATTGCACTGGGGCTGTTGCGCTCACTATCGGATCCCGTGAAGAGGACGTACGATGCGTGAAGATTCGAAGTCGATACTGTCACAGTTGTCGGTGTGTTCCCTGCGGTGCTCGAGGCGAAGATGCCGTTCTGATTGTAGACAGCGAAAAGAGTGTGTGTGCCCGCAGCGAGCGAAGATGTACTGAAAGAGGCGGATCCTTGACTATCGAGTGACACAGTTCCGAGGGAATTGGAGTTATCGAAAAAGGTCACACCCCCGTTCGGAATTGACGCGGTCCCCGGGGCTATCACTTTGGCAGTCATGGTGAAGACCGCTCCCGCTGTAGGAGTTAACGTGGAACCGGACACTGTTGTCGACGTCGGAATGCCCGTCACGGTGACGACTACGGCTGGGGACACGCTCGGCTCATAGATGGCGTTCCCTACGTAGCTGTTGATAGGGTTGAAGCCCTGGTAGTCGGCTGTGAGATTGTGGGACGCGATACCGAGAAGGTTTGTTTGCAGGATGGCTGTCCCACTGGAAGAGACCTGGCTCTGCCCAATGATGGAGCTTCCGTCATAAAACGTCACGAACCCCGCGGTCACTGCAGCCGGCGCTGTGACGACAGCCGTTAGGGTGACGTAGTCGCTGGCCAGGGTCGCCGTTGGACTCGCTGTCAGAGAGGTTGAAGTAGGATAGTCCGGCTTCTGCACTGTGAGCGCGCCGCTTAGCCACGCGCTGGGATAGTGACCGTCTCCAGAGTAAATTCCGGCGACCGTATGCAGTCCATAAGCAATCGTCTGCGTTTTTGTTCCAGGGACCATGACCGTCGCCATACCGTTTTGCACTTGGCCAACCCCGACCTGGACCCCATCTACGCTGAAGTTCACCGTGCCGGTTACAAGTTGTCCTCCAGACGTGCTTGGCAGGAGAGAGGCATTCAAAGTGAAGCTTTGGTTATATGCCACAGTGGCTGGGCTAATGCTGATCGATCCTGAAATTAGATTGCGTGCATCCGCTTGGTTCAAGAGGACCGTGAAAACATTGGTCGTAAAGATTCCCAGACCACCCGATGAAGTGGTCAACAAGTCCGGATAGTTGTCTCCGTTAAAGTCTCCTACGGCAAGCGTCGAAATCGAACTGCCACCTACGTAGCGTTGTTCACTGCCCAGATTCCGATTACCATCGTTCGGCAAAACGGAGATTAGAACCCCATCCGTCAAGACGACGTCAATTTTCCCGTCCTGATTGACATCCGCCAGATAGAGAGTTGTGTACGAATGGCTGATTGGCAGAATCTGTGGCGGCCCAAAGCCGCCGGATCCGTCACCGTAGAGTACGACAATGCATGGGGCTACAAGATTCGTGGCGGCGTTCAGCTGTGAACCCAGCGCGATCAGGTCCGCATTCCCGTCTCCATCGATGTCCGCGATACCGCCAATGCTGTAGCTTGTGGCGATCCCCCCGATGCTAAGCTGCAAAGCCGACGTATCGACGCTGCTGCCCGCGCGGAAAGTACCATCGCCGTTTCCGATCCATACGTTCACAGCCTGCTGATTGCGATCATAGAGGACGACGTCCAAATGGCCGTCATGATTCAGATCTCCAATGGCTGTCAGAAGAGGCGTATAAAGTCCCTGCCTGAATGGCGGGAGTGCAGTAGTCACTGTTGTCAGAGTGCGACCAGAGCTACCTAGCATTGATGTCAGGTTGTAAAGATAGTTGCTGGCAACATCGATCGTCGGTCCCGTTACCCCAACGATATCGGTTTTTCCATCTCCATTAAGGTCGCCGACCAGTCCCGATCCCATCCCAGGCGATGCAACACCCGGAGTAAAACTTCCATCCCCGTCCCCGTACAAGATCTGTATCTGTAGTCCGGCGTGTCCGAACGCGACGTCGAGCTTTCCGTCACCGTCAAAGTCTCCAACGGTATTACCCATGTATAGAAGCGAAATGCCAGGTGTGAAAGGAGTGCCGGCAGATAGACTTCCAGAGACTCCTCCGAAGAAAGTCTGGAAGCTTCCGTCGCTCTGCTGGATAAGAGCATCAGCCTTTCCATCACCGTTGAAATCACCGGCAATCGCTGCCACTACCGTTTTCCCCGTGTTGACGATCGTCGAGTTTGTGAAGCTGCCCGCTGTATTTCCGAACAGCAGCACGATGCCGCCCTCGGTTGCGCTGGCTACGTCCTGAATCCCGTCTCCATTGAAATCCCCGATTACGGTTCCCAAGATATTGGCTGCGCCGGCCGTTACGATTTGAGCGTTGCCGAGCGTGGTACCTGCAGCGCCCGGAAGTATTCGGATTCCAGCCGCTGTTTGTGCGATGAAATCGACCAGACCGTCACCGTTGAGATCGGCAGCGCCTAGGATGGAATCCCTGGTGTCCAGCTGACCGGCAAGTTGGAGTGCTGTGCCAAAACTTCCGTCGGACCGGCCCGGCAAAATCCAGACATTGCTTTGCTGATCAGTGCCTACCAGATCCGCCACTCCGTCGCCAGTCACGTCCCCGTACATCGAAAACTGCGCATAAATACCGTTAAGGCCTGCCGAGTAACCGGGCCCTTCAGTGAAGGAACCATTTCCATTGCCGTAATAAACAGTTGCGCTTGTTGTACCTCCTCCCGACAGCATCAGGATGTCGAGCTTACCGTCGCCATTGAAGTCGCCCGCATAGGCGAGGGTAGGCCGACCAGTGTCGTACTTACTATTAGAAAATGTGGAGCCGTACGCAAAGTGCCCACCTCCATCTCCGGATAAAAAATAGGCTCCTCCATTTAGCGGGTCAGCAACAACAAGATCAGGTTTGCCGTCGCCGTTAAAGTCCCCAACCGCCGGTCGAAGATTTATTTCCGGATTCGAGGGAGGAACCTTGATTGTCGAAATTATCGGCACCCCGAACGTTCCATCTCCATTACCGAGAAGCGTGATGATTCCGGTGAGAGAGTTTCCGATAGCAGCAAAGATCAGGTCAGGCTTGCCATCTCCATTTATATCTGCGGAGGTCAGATAGCAACTGCGCCCTACATAGTAGTGGCAAGCATCCGATGGGAGTGCGACTGTCTGACCGGGCGTAAACGTGCCGTCGCCATTGCCGAGTAGAACGTGCAGGGCAGCGATCGAGGTGCCGTCGATGTAGATCAGGTCCGGCTTGTTATCGTGATTCCAGTCGCCTACTGTGAGTGCGCCAGGGTCATTCGCGGTTGGTAGAAAAACAGGGTTCTGAAATCTGCGAGCCTGCGGCCAGGCCAGCGCCGGAATCGTCAAAAGAACAAAACTCAACAGACGGCGCATGGTTCGAGAATCCCTGGGCAGAATCAAAATCCTTGAGGTGGCAGCAAACAATTGCAAAGTAACATGCAACGAATTGCGGTGCAATCGATAATTTCTGTGCCATACTGACACCCAGTTTCCTACGGAGAGTTTTTCTTGCATGGCGTTTCGGGTCTGTCCGAGTTCTTTCAAGGTTTCTAGATGTAAGGTTCAAGCGGTTTGCTGGCTCATGTTGCCAGTTGCTTTGATCGTTGGCTGCGGTGGCTCCTCGAGCGGGACTGCAAATGGAGGTAGTGGCGGGACGCCGACGTCAGCGGATTATTCTCTATCTGTTCAGCCCACCAGCGTGACGATCAATCCCGGCAGCAGCCAGACCATCACCATATCCGTTCAGGCTCAGAATGGGTTCACCGGATCAGTCAGTATTTCCATCTCCGGACTTTCTGCCGGCGTGACTGCTTCGCCGTCATCGTTCACGATCCAGCCTTCGAACTCACAAGCTGTCACATTCGCGGCGACCGCCTCAGCTGCAACAGTCAGTGGTGCGTCCGTTACGATTCAGGGTTCCAGCGGCTCGCTCTCGCATCAAGCTCAACTCGCTCTCACTGTGAAGCCTCTTGTCGCTGTCGCATCGCGCACGAAATACATTCGTACGGATTCGACTACCCCATTTAGCTCATATCCTCCTCCTAACTGGACCTTGTATCACTCGCCCACGCAGCGTTTTTTCGCTTCCGATCCCTATACGAACCACCTGAACGTCATTGACTCGGTTACCCAGAAACAAATAGCGACTCTGGTCGTTCCGGGGGCATTCGGGTTGGATCAGGCTCCTGACGGGAGTGTGTTGTATGTCGGCACCATGGTGGGTGATCTTTACGTAATAGATCCGGTGAAACTGTCGATCATCAAACGCTACCCCGCGAACACCATCAGCCCGTATGGCTTCGAAGCAAATGCGGTCTTTGCCCTGGCGAATGGCAAGCTGCTTCTCGAAAAATTCTTCCTGGTTCCGGGATATTCCTGGGTCGACGGTAACGGTCCTCTCGCAATGTGGAATCCCTCAGACAACTCCATCGTCAAATTCGTCGACCCACAGAACCTGGATGGCCTAATGCCCGAAGAGCCCAGCTGTCTTGCTGGGTTTGAGTATGGGATTCTCACCAATAATCGTAGCCGAATCCTTCTTACGCCAATCTTGACTTCGGAAGGGAGTGCCATCCTCTGTTCGTTCGATCCGGTAGCGGATACGTGGGTCTGGTCTGCCACCCTATCGGATCAAAGCGGGAGCGCCCTCTCAAGTTTGGCGGTGAGTCCGGATGGCAATACTGTAGTGGCCTCCACGGGAACCACTGCGTACGTGCTGGATGCCGCAACGTTGCAACTCAAGACGTCCTTCGCGACGCAATCGACACAAAGCCTATTCAACTACTCCGGTATAGTTATCGGCCCTGACAATAGAACCTTATATGTAACGAATGGGACATCTTTCATCTATGCCTACGATATCTCCACGGGCGCTCTAAATGGATGGCTCCCCAATGTCCAGTTGACCGGCATCGACTCGCCGGAGACGTCCTACATTCAGTCAATTAGCGTCAATGGATTGCTTGCAGGCGTGATGGAACAGGGTTTAGCCCTGCTTGATATTAATGCGCTGAACCCCGCACCTGTAGGCACTCCATTCGGACCGGGCTTGCTGAGCCCAACGTTTGGCCCCGTCAATGGGGGCACCACTACCTCTTGGTCGCAAAGTAACGTTGGATTGCAGTCCTCTCTCCAATTGAATAGTGCCTACTTCGGTAGCAACCTCGCCACTGGGCTTTCGATGACCAAGACGGGCAATCCAATAATCTCCGCGACGTCGCCTAGTGGAATACCCGGTCCAGTTGATGTCGTCACGTTTACGTCTGATGGTGGTGAACAGATCCTTCCCGACGCGTTCTCGTACGGCCCTTGGGTACTTGAAGCGCCGACAGCATACGCGACTGCCGATGGCGGGGGGCCCGCCCAGGTTTATGGGTATGGATTTGGGCCTGTCACTCTTTCTAATGCCGCACAACCAATTGTTGCTCCTCCTGTTGATCTACAAATCCAGGTAGGCGGTGGCAATGCGAAAATAACAGGCTATCTCCCGGAAGCATATCTGAGCGATGGTTCCACCTTTCTGTCTTCACCTCTTCCGTTGGTTGGAGCAGAATTTACAGTTCCCACTGGAACAGCAGGGACGTCCGCGGATGTCATCGTCACCAATACCTCCGGCTCAACGACGGTTACCCAGGCGATTACTTATCTTCCTGCGGTTCAGAGTTTCCCGCTAAGCGGAAGCACATTGATGGACGGCGTATATGACGCCAAACGTGATGTCTACTACTTTACGGATACTAATCAGGTTCGCGTCTTCTCGCGTTCGCAAAGCAAATGGCTCAACTCGATCGTCATACCTCCGCCTGTGGGCGCCTATGGCCCTCAGCGTCTGCTTGGTGTGACTTTATCCCTCGACGGATCGAAGATCGTTGTTTCTGATGCCGGCGCAATTGCCATTTACATCATCGATCCTGACAATCCGACCTCCATTAAGAGTTACCCTTATGCTTCTCAGGTATTCGGAGAAGCGATTACCGAGACACCATCCGGCGTTGCCATCACAAACTCCGGCATCGTCTACATTACGACCTTCGATTTGGATGGCGACGGCTCACCATTCCTGCTTACGCTCGATTCTTCTACCGGCAAGGTGACTCCCTATACGGGCGCCCCCTTTCCATTCTCGACCGACGGGCCTTATCAATATGGCCGCCTCCCAATGAGCTCTGACGGAACTAGGATCTACGTCAATAGTGAGGGAGGGATCGCCGCAATTGACACTTCTTCGGGAGCAATTACCTACCCATTTGGCACGAACGATCTGGGGCAGGACGGATATGAGATCGTGCTCGCAGCCAATCAAACCAGTCTGTTCGCCGATGGCTTCTTGATGGATAGCGATCTGAACGTACGTGGTTTGCTCGCGATGAACTGGCGTGAACGCATTGATGCGGACCCTGTCTATGGAGCGACCATGTCGCCGGATGGCGGCCTGCTGTTCCAGCCCAACTCTCAATCCATTGATGTCTTTGACGGGAACACGGGAGCCTTTCGGTCGCGTATTTCTCTTCCAATGACACTTTCTTCCAGTTATCGAGCTCTCGTTAGTGATGGCAAAGATAGTGTCCAGGTCGCGATCACTGGTACTGGCGGCGGTATCGCGGTCATCGATTTGGGATCTCTTGTTGAACCTGATCCGATTCCATTTTTCGCTCGGTCATTGAGTGATAGGAATTTAGACATCTCTCTTCAGGGCCACGCGCGACAGGTGCCTGAGCGACAAAGGTCTATGCTGCGGAAGCGTATGCCGCAGCACCACGTCGTAAGCCTGGTGAAGGCCGCCCCCTTCGCTGAGAAGTGAAAACCGCTTCCTGAGGGGATCATGGCACGCGGGGCAGTTCTACCTGATGACCTTCAAAGACAAGGACGGGAATAACTTCGAGGGCGGCAGCACCTACCACGTCAATATCCCGCCCAATGCGCCCGTCACACAGTACTGGTCGGCCACCGTCTACGACCGCGACAGCCACGCACTCATCCGCAACATGCAGTGGCCAAGCCGTTCCTCCCAGACCCCAAAGCTGCAAAAAAACGCCGACGGCTCAGTCGACCTCTACTTCGGACCCAAAGCCCCGTCCGGAAAAGAATCCAACTGGGTCCCCACCGATCCAAACGGCAAGTTTGAAGTGCTCTTCCGCTTCTACGGCCCGCAGAAACCACTCTTCGACAAGACCTGGAAGCTGCCGGATATCGAGAAGTCGAACTGAGACTAAACATCTCATTGATCGGAGATCGTAATGGCCAAGGATAGAGATCACATTGCTATCGGCATTGGTCCAACGATATGCATGGTGCTGCTGTCGAGTATAGCGAGCGCACAAAACCCTCCGCAGCCGATCTCAACAAAGCCAATAATCCCTTGACCCCGGAAATTACGGTGAATTTTCAGGATCAGGCCCAACCGCTGCTCTACGATCTGGATCAGGGCTCAAACGCGTTTCTTCTGCGCGGAGTCGTGCCCTACAAAGTGGGAGGAATATCCCAACTCCTTCGCTACACATTGCCGGTGGTCTCGGCGCCGAATGGAAACGGTGGCACAACAACCGGGCTCGGCGATCTGAATCTCTTCAATGTTTTTCCGTTTCTCTGGAAGCAGAAAAAGATGGAACTCGGTCTCGGACCGCAGTTCACATTTCCAACCGCAACAGAGACTGCGACCGGCACAGGGAAATGGCAGGCAGGCGTTGTAGGACTTGCAGTCGCGCCGCGAAAATGGGGCATCGCGGGACTACTGGTTACGTGGCAACATTCCTTTGCCGGTGACAGCAGCAGAGGGACCCAGAACACGCTTGTGACCCAGCCCTTAGTGCTCTACAACCTCCCCGGAGGATGGTACTTGCGGTCGACCGCAGGCTGGACATTCGATCTCGAACAGAGCCAGTACGTGATTCCAATCGGAACGGGTGGAGGCAAAGTCTGGCTGCTACATGGCGGTAAGACGGTGAATGTCTTTGCCGAGCCGCAGTGGACCGTGGCTCGTGATGGTGTGGGAGAACCGCAGTTCTAGGTTTTTGCAGGAGTCAATCTTCAGTTTCCGATTGGTAAGAAATGAAACCGCAAAGGAGATCAAGCCATGACGACAGCAATCCAGACCGGATCGCAAAAGATCGAGACGCGAATTGGCACGCTCGAGTTCACGCACGACTTCGCCAACGGCTATCCGACCGACGCGACCGTCGAAAAGCTCTACGACGAGCGTGATTTCCAACGCGCTTGCCAAGCCTATCTCTGGTCCCTTCCGGCTGTCTCTTTCACAGCGTGGCAGCGCGGCGTTACGAAAGGGCTCGGCGCCAGGAATGGACAGATCGTCGCCATCCTGTCCTACGAGGCCCGGCGCGGCATCCTGACCGCTAATGCTACGACGCCGTATTACCTCGGGTTCGCCGATCTCTCCACCGGGCCTTTCGTGCTGGAGATGCCGGCGCGCGGCGTGCAAGGCGGGATAAGCGACGCTTGGCAGAATGCTATTGCGGAAGACCGACGTGCCAGGCAAGTATCTGGTGCTGGCGCCGGGGCAGACGGTGCCAGTGAACGTAGCCAGCTATGTCGTTTGTCACTCGCCGACCGTCAATATCTTTCTCGGCATGCGACTGACCGAGACCGATCCAGAGATCGCAAAGCAGGCACTGGCGCAGCTGAAGATGTATCCCTATGCGCAACGTGACAATCCGCCAAAGATCGAGATACTGGACGCAGGCACGAAGCCATGGAACGGCGAGCCGCCGCGCGGAATGGAGTACTAGGAGCTGCTCGACGACGTGATCCAGAGCGAGCCTGTCGAATCGCGCGACATCTTCTTCCATGCGATGTTGCGACCGCTCGGCCTTGAGAAAGGCAAGCCGTTCAAGCCGGACGCGCGACAGACCAGGATCCTGACCGACGCCGTGTTGGTCGGTGAGGCGATGGCGAAAGCCAACTCCGCGGACCGCCGCTTCGCGAGTGTGAAATACCGGTCCGACGCGCATTGGGACTTTGCGCTGCAGCTCGACGCCGACGATCCCGGCGCATTCTGGAATCTGCTGGACGAGCGCGCCTCATGGTTTTACGAGGCCGTCGGCGCTGGGCCGGCTATGGCGCCCAAGCGTCCCGGCCCTTCATCCGCGTACCTCGGCGCCTACAAAGACAAGGCCGGCAAGTGGCTGGACGGCGGTGCGTCGTATCGGCTGCGGGTTCCTCCGAATCCGCCGATCAAGCTGGTCTGGTCGGTCACGGTCTACGACATAGACACGCGCGCACTCATCCTGAACGACCAGAAGATTGCCGATCGCTCGTCGCGCATGGATCTGCACAAGAACGCGGATGGCTCGGTGGATATCTACTGCGGGCCGAAGGCGCCCGCCGGCATCGAGAAAAACTGGATCCCGACCGTGCCCGGCAAGAACTGGTTCACGTATTTCCGGTTTTACCAGCCGACTGAGGCGTACTTCGATCGGTCGTGGCCCCTGACGGACTTCGAGCAGGTTTCGAGCCGATGAAGTTATGACTCTCAATCATCAAGGAGCCAAGCCATGAACAATACATCTCTCGGAATCGTCGCATTGGCATTCACGCAGGCGCTCTCTTCGAAACTACCAGCGTCTGCACAGCCTGCGCCCGTCACGGACGACTGGCGAGAGCAATACGCTTATTCGGTCGGCGTGCAGGCGTATATCTATGCCGGGCCGCTGCTCTACCTGACCCAGTTGCGCTACAAATGGACGACCGATGCCAGTTCGTTTCCGTATACGCCGCTGAATCACCTATACCCCTTCAGAAATATCGCCGACGCTACTTACAAGGACGGAGGCTCGCCCAACAACGACACCCTCTACTCCTGGGGCTTTTTCGATCTCTCCAAGGAGCCCGTGGTGCTCGTTCACCCTGACATGGGCCAGCGCTACTTCACTTTCGAAATGGCCGATATGTATTCGAACAACTTCGGATATGTCGGTAAGCGCGCAACGGGATCGAAGGCGGGAGCCTTCCTCGTCGCCGGTCCTGGATGGAACGGTCAGAAACCGAACGATGTTCGGGAGGTGATCCATTCACCCACGCCTTACGTACTGGTGTTCGGGCGAACCTATGTCGAAGGCCCTGACGACGTTGCCGCAGTGAACAAATTGCAGGATCAGTATCGGGTGGTACCGCTCAGTCTGTGGGGAAAGGCGGGGAGCACGTTGCCGGAGGATCGCGACGTCTGGGCCAAAGTCGCCGCAGCAGTTAAGACAAGTTACTTCGAGATGGACCGGTCGCGGCAGCTGAGCGAGTTGGCACACCGCTTGACTGCTGCCATGCCGCTTGAAAAAGTCAGCTACTCGAAGGACGACCCCGAACTTGCCGCATCCCGGGCAAAGGTGGAGGTCGAGATGCTCCAGGCCGATCTGGCATATCGCCAGGCACTCGCGCAGTTGAGGACGCTGATGGGCGAACAGTGACAGGGTTCACGTGCATGCCGCTTACGACGAAAAAGGCTGGACAAGGCGATGAGTTTCAATCAAGGAGCCGAGTCATGAACAAACCAGGGCAGGGAACACAGAAAGCGCGGCACTCGCTACATTTTCCGCTACAGTAGCCTGTTCCGCGTTACTGGAATCACTCTCTAAGGTTGTTGAAATAATTGGAGCACCGGATGGGAGTCGAACCCATGAATACTGGTTTTGCAGGTGAGAAAAGCGTCTAATTTTCAGTAACTTATGGGAAACATCGGTCATTCTAAGTCCTTGAAAGGAATAGACGGGAATCTTCTCTATGGGTTGAAAATGGGTTGGAGTTATGTGCTCTGGTGCTGGTCCAGCTCTCAACACTAAGGTAACTTTCGATGTTGAGTAATCTAAAGTTTAATCTAAGATAACTCAATGACCCAGATACCACGAAAATTAGGGCCTGTTCTCGAGAAAGCAGCCCGCCACTTCCCAGCGCTTGTTGTCACAGGCCCGCGCCGCGCGGGAAAGACAACCCTGTTCCGTCATACCTTTCCCAAGGCCAAATACATTCTCTTGGAAGACCCCGACATTCAGGCGCGAGTGCGGAACGATCCCCGCGCCTTTCTCGATGAGATAACCCCGCCTGTCATCTTCGATGAAATCCAGAATGTCCCCGAGCTATTCGACTATGTCCGCACCTTGATTGACGCCAGGCCGCGGCGCATGGGGCAGTGGCTCTTTACCGGCTCGCAGGAGGCTCCGCTGATGCACGGAATCACGGAGTCGATGGCTGGCCGAGCCGCGATCCTTCAACTCCTGCCTTTTAGCGTTTCGGAAACAAGCAAAGTGAATCTGCTTTACGGGGGATTTCCTGAAGTCTTGGCTCGCCCGAAAGCACGCGCACTATGGTTCGCTTCGTATCTGCAGACGTACCTCGAACGCGACGTTCGCGCCATCACAAACGTACGCGATTTGGTCACATTTCGGCGATTCATTTCCCTCTTGGCGACCCGGCATGGTCAGGTCCTAAACAAGACCGATCTCGCTGCTCCACTAGGTGTATCTGTTCCCACTATTGGTGAATGGTTACGCATCCTCGAAATGACGGGGCAGATCATCCTTGTGCCTCCGTATTTCGAGAACTTTGGCAAGCGGATCATCAAGTCTCCGAAGCTGTATTGGGAGGATTCTGGCCTGGCATGTTATCTCCTGGGTATCACCTTGCAAAGCGAGCTCGAACGCTCGCCATTTCTCGGGCCATTGTTCGAGGGATTTGTAGCGTCGGAAATCCTCAAAAGCCAGGTCAATCGGGGAGAACGTAAGGAGCTGTATTTCTTTCGCGATCAGCAGGGCCTTGAGGTGGATTTTCTAATTCCCCGTCCTAATGCTGAACTATGGCCCATTGAAGTCAAGGCAAGCAAGACAGTTCGGCCGGCAATGGCCGGTCCGCTACTCTCGCTCCAACGTGCAATGGGCGGCCGCGCAAAGCGGCTGATTCTCGTACATCAGAGATCCAAATCCGAAGTTTCTACCGCCGCGATCGCGCCCGGAGTTGAGGCCTTGGACCTCGGTCAATTAGTCCGGGAATTAGTCTGATTCTCCGAGAGGACTCCCTCGGCTTTCGCCAGGGAATGGAGAAACTCTTTTAGGGCACCACGGCTGTCCGCCTTCGCCTCTCATGTGCGCGTGGACACATGAGAAGAAGACATTCTTCTCATCACGGGACAACACCCGCAGCGGAGGCCTCGGTCAAGGACGTGCGCAGCACGCCGCGCAAGCGGGCGTTGCTCCTTGACCGCTGGCCGGAGCGGAGGGTACTCGACCACGAATGTTCAGCGCCGTGCTTGGTAATCTTTGAGTCGGCCGCGAGCCACACGCACCTCCTGCTTCGTGATCTCTTCGACTGTCGCGGAGAGCAACTCCGGCGACATCTTCTGGCCCATTGCCAACGGACCAAGCACGTTTATCAACAGGAGCCGGCAAGCTGTAATTTCTTCTAGTTCCACACTTGGCTGAGGGCCCGATTTGCCCTGTTCGATCTCGCGCAGAATTAAACCCCGGATCAGCTCCGCCTGGGTCTGGTTCCTCTTCGTCGCCAAGGCTTCGAAATCCCGCAATTCGGCCTCATTCAGCTTTGTCCCGACATGATTCACTCGGAACCGCGCCCGTCGCGCCCGTTCCGCCGGAAGGTTTTTCTCGTCGAGCAGCGCCATCCCCAGCCCTCCTAGATTCTCTCTTTCGACACGTAATCGATAGGTTTCCTCACGGAGCCCCGACACGCGCTATCCATCAGATGCCAATATCGTTCCCCGTAGGAACCGTAGGTTTCCCCACAGTTCCCTAGAAGGGGTGGAGTGTCATAGTTCATCCGGTGCGCAGCACCGCGCCAGTTAGCCAGGGTCCGGAGTCTCCGATAGCGTCGGATTTACCTTGTGATCTGCCCTAATTCAGGTATTCCAAACCGAACAGAGCCGCTTTAACGTGCTCTCGTTAGCCGCCGGCAATTGAGACCGTCCTCCTGACGACATTGTCTGTGGCTTTGGAAGGGTGGAATGGCGATTGAGCGTCAGGCCAGAATCATTCCCGGCGACATTGGCGTTTATCAGGACCTATCCGCATCTAACCAGATTTCCGGTAAGCCGGTTATAGGGCAACTTGCCGGAGGCATAGCCGATCCGACCGGGTGAATGAGTGACTTGGCCTGTGGGTGTTGAAAAAGTCAGTACGAATCAGCTGATGTCCACGAAATCGATATGGCAATGCGAGGTGTTTAGCAGCATAGTTTGACGATGCTGTAGTGGATAGCCATTGTCGGAGGACTAACGCTCATGATGGGTCAGCACCCGCGCTCTGAATCGCTGTTCTACTACAGTTCCGCATCACTCCACGTTTTCGAAGAATCGCCACGGGCGATTCCAAGAATCGAAGCTGTTCGAGTAGTTGTTAGAGGAAATTGTTCCGGTCGCCCATCAGTTGGATTTCTTCGAATCGCGTGAGCTCTCGATTGGAATTAGCTGACCTGCCAGCTGCGCGAACCGACACGTCATTCCCTGGTTTGGTTGCATTCGAACTCAAAAACAATCTTTCGTCGAAACGCGCCTGTCGGGACTCTATCTGCACCGGCGGCGTCTGACGGCCACGAGTTCAAAACCGTGGGGAAGACTACCTAGCACGAAGGCCCGGAAACGCTCTACCCCGCCTCGCTCAACAAAAATGTGACGCTCATCACACTCACCGGTGCTCCACAACACAGATGATCAAGTAGAAATGCGAGAGACTGTTCGCAAAGAGGGATATTTCGATGAAAACACCGGTAGAAAACCACTCCCAGAACCGCACCACCACCACCCTGGCCGCACCTGACAGGATTCTGGTTGCAACCGACTTGACGGATACGGATTGTCTTGTATCTCACGCTGTTGCTCAGGCGCGGGCCAGCGGCGCGCAAGTGACGCTGGTCCATGCGCTTCCGCCTTCGGACGTAGTCCCGATGGATGGGGCCGCGATCCCATACGTGGACAAGGCAAAAATTGTCCGTGATGTGCGCGTCATGCTGCATGGCGTGGCTCGCCAATTTGAGTTACAAGGGATCACCTGCGACACTGTCGTGCGGGACGGCATTCCCTGCGATGTTATTCGCGAGGAGATCAGCCGAATCAATGCAACCAGGCTCATTATGGGCACGCATGGGCGCGGCAAATTGGGGCAACTCACCCTGGGCTCCGTCGCTCATCATCTGATCGCCGAAGTGCCTATCCCCGTTTTTGTGGTCGGCCCTCATGCTCGAGACTCCGTTCGGCATGTTACGCCACGCAGAATCCTCCACCCGGTTTCCCTGGTAGGCGAGTATCGGGAGAGCCTTAATCTGGCACTCGAGATCGCGCAATCATACAAGGCCGAGCTGATTCTTCTGCATGTGTTGGATCGGAACGTCAACCAGTGCATTGATCCTGAACGGGTGGTCTCCTGGGCTAAGACGGCCCTGGATGCGCTTATTCCCAGAGCGACAAACCCCGTTTCTGTAGTACAGACCAGGGGGACATCCGGCAAGTTAGCTGAAGAGATCTTGAAAGCGGCAGTCCAAACCGATGCTGACTGGATCGTGCTGGGCGCGGACGGAGGATTGCGATCTTGGTTCTTCCCCGAAAGCGCGGCTTGCAAGATGGTTGCGGCGGCTCCCTGCCCCGTCCTCACACTTCGCCATGAGCCGGTTGAAACCGAGGTCGCCAATCTGGAAGAGGTACATTTTACTTCTCCTTTGTGATCACACGGAGGACGAAACTGATTTATGTCCGCTGGGCGTACTCGTCAACTTGGACAGAGCAGAGGTCTCAGGAAACAAGTGAAGCGAGATGGGTGGGTCCTCTGACCGAGATGCGGTTCCAGGCGCGTCTCACGTTCTCAAACATCGAACCTCCAGCACAGTATGCACGCTTCAGATCCTATGCCGGTAATAGAAGGTCGTATTTGTGACCATTGCAGTCAGCATGGGTAAGGGTAGTGCCAGCATGAGGATTGGCTGCAGGGCTGTGACGTGCGTCACCGTCGATTTGCACGATCCCGCGGTACTTTTACTGCGACAGCCGGTCATGTAGAAGCCTTGATACCCGATTCGTAAGCAAAATTGCACAGATTTTCAAATCAACGCTTGTATACACTCCGAGCAAAGTACCTTGAGCAGCGATGACGGCAGTGTTGCTACTTCCAAAATGCTCGATCTGGGATGGGCTATTCCACCTGAGAATGTCGAGATCTTTGCAGTCGTGTGATGCACGTCACATTTGATGATCTAACTTTTGACTTACTCACAGTTCGGTATCAGGAAGGAAAGACAAGTCAGGGAAATTATCTGCGGGTCGTTACTAGCGCTTAGCTTTTGAGGTAATTGCACATGCGGCATCGGCTCTATTCGCTGGGGATTCTAGTATGGCTGAGCGGGTGGGGGAAAACCGCGTTTGCGCAGGCCGCTGGCGCTCCACAGCCGCAGGCAGCAATATCTTCCCGAAAGACGGAAGTGAAACCAGCAGACTATGTCGGGGCAGAGGCCTGCGCTCTGTGCCATGAGCCCGAGATGAAGGGATTCAGCAATAATCCGCATGCCAAGCTGGCCCTTGAACACGGCGGCAAAGGCGTAACATGCGAAAGCTGCCACGGACCCGGTAAGGCACATGTTGAGAGCGGCGGGGTCGCGAGCGATATTTTTCAATTCTCCAAGGCAACGCCGAAGCAGGTAGAGCAGAAGTGCTTATCTTGCCACGTTGGCGCGCACCCAAACTTCGAGCGGACCGCTCACGGCCAAGCTCTGATCAGTTGCACGAACTGTCACAGCTCCCACAAGTTTGTGCCTGAGACGAAGATGCTCAAGGCGAAGGAACCGACGCTCTGCTATCAGTGCCATACGGACGCCAAGGCAGCTTTTGCGCAGCCATTCCACCACAAGGTGAACGAAGGGCTGCTGAAGTGTTCTGACTGTCACGACCCGCATGGCACCTTCCAGCCCGACCTCGTTCGCATCAGTGCGACCCAGGACGCCATTTGCACCAAGTGCCACGTCGATACTCTCGGGCCATTCGTTTACGAGCATCCGCCGATTAAGACTGAGGGTTGCACGTCGTGCCATTTTCCGCACGGATCGCCGAATCCGCGCTTACTCATACGCAGCAACGTAAACAGCCTTTGCCTTCAGTGCCATTCGCCTTCGATGACTTTCACGGCTCCCGGCACCCCGTCATTTCACAATCAAGCGAATCAGTATCAGGCATGCACTGTATGCCATGTGCAGATTCACGGCTCAAATGCCAGCAGTGTTTTCTTCAAGTAAGGGACGGCCGCATGATGAGCGCGATTTCTTCCAATATCGCTCCCGCAGAATCTCCGAGGCGCTGCCCTGGCGATTTCAGTCATCGTGCTAACCATGTGTACTATCGCCGGGCCGCCCACTTTGGCGCAGGACACCACACCACCGCCAACGCCCGGCGACAACGTTCGATTCGGATACGTTATCCACCAGTCGGTCGATTTCGGCGGCCACATCGTAACTCAGTCCGGCAGCAGCGCGATGTACGACACGCTCGTCAATATTCAGTCAGGGCCGCGTCTTCTCGATAGTTCCTTCCAGATGACAGCCGTGAATCCAGCGCATGCACTTCTGTTCGATCACCTTTCGTCGAACAGCTTCGGCTACGGCGGGGATCCCGTTGACGGCACTTTTATGAATGTTTCCAAAGGGCGAATCTACAATTTCCAGGGTAGCTTCCGCCGCGACCGTCAGTATTTTGATTACAACCTGCTCGCCAATCCGCTGATTCCACCTGCGTCCGTGCCCTTCGTGCCAGCCCTCGACACGCCGCACCTCTATAACACTGTGCGCCGCATGACAGACGTGAACATCACACTGGCGCCGCTCTCGAAGGTCAACCCGCGTTTTGGCTATTTCCAGAACATCAACCAGGGACCGTCCCTCAGTACGATACATGTCAGCGCCGAAGGTCTTCTCGTTCAAAACTGGCGCGTCTCTACCGATGTCTGGAACGCCGGAATCGATTGGAAGCCGCTGCCTCGCACCAGCGTCAGCTTCGACGAATTCATCACGCGCTACAAGGGCAACACCAGCTGGCAGCTTACCGGGCTCAACTACAAGCTTGCGAACGGGACACCGATCAGCCTCGGTATCGACCTCTCCTCTGTCTGGAATACTCCGTGCGCTGTGCCTTTCGCCGCGAATGGAACGGTCAATTCGAACTGCAACAGTTTTATTGCTTATACCCGGTCCGCGCCAACGCGCGCTCTACTCCCCAGCGAGCAGTTTCGCTTTCAGAGCGCATCTATTCCGCACGTGGCTATGAACGGTCGCGTGATGTACATGGGCACGACGAGCAACCTTGTTAACTACAACGAGTTCTTCAATGGCCTTCAGAGCGGCGGAATTCGTCAATCGGTCATGACCGGATCTGCCAGCGCCCGCCGCATCAACGTCAACGCCGACTATGGCATCACCTGGCAGATTACTCCCACTTTCGGCGTCTCCGACACCTTTGACTTCTGGTATTTCCGTCAACCAGCGACCAACACCTTTACTACGACAACCTACGCGGGCACCTCAACGCTTTTACCTCCGGGTGCTCCCAAGACGACCACGACATCTGACTACCAGGCCCTGAACCAGAAGACTAAGGTCAATACTTTTATCGGTATCTGGGACCTCGACCCGCGTGCACGTCTTTCGGCGGGTTACCGCTATAGCAGCCGCATCATCACCGATGCTGGCGGCGACTTCATCCCCATCCACGCAAACTCCGCGCTCTTCGGGCTCGTCCTCAGGCCTGCGACTCAGTTGCGCGCTAACTTCAATGCCGAAGTCATGTCGGCCGACAATGCTTTTACCCGCATTAGCCCGCGCAAGCTGCAGCACTACCGGATGCGGACCACCTACAATCCACATCCCTGGCTGACCTTCACCGGAACCATCAACATTCTGACGAGCAGCGACAATGTCCAGACCGTCAACCACTTCGCGCACAACCAGGACTTTTCATTCGGGGCGGTCATCAATCCCAGCGAAAAGTGGGGCATCGACCTGAATTATGCGTACGACAGCGTCTACTCGCGCACGGACGAGTGTTACGCCTCTTCGGCGCCGGCCGCAGGCGCCCAACCGAGTCCAGCGGTGTGCCAGCAGGGGGGCCTCCCCTGGCAAAGCAACGGATTCTATAACCAACCGACGCAGTATGGTTCCATCGGGTTCCTGTTGAATCCCGTGAAGAAGCTCCACGCAGCAGCCGGTTATCGCATGTCCGCGGTCAACGGCGATGCGCCACCCATCAATATCCGTCAGGTGCCGGGATCGCTCCAGTCGCAATATCAAACCCCGTACGGCAGAATCGACTACGATTTCACTCCAAACTGGACCTGGAAGGGAGACTACAACTACTACAGCTACGGCGAAGGAAACGCCGATCGGCCCCACACTGCCTCGCAGCTTCCACGCCAATAACTTCACTCTTGCCATTCGTTATGCTTTCTAACCTTTATCCGCGAGAAGTTATCTCGCCTAACACACCAACAGGAGTGCGCCCATGCAGAAACATCTTGTCTATTTCGGAATCGCCGGCCTGCTCTTACTCACAGCGGACAGTTCGTGCCTCGCACAGAGCGGGGCTGAACTCTACAAATCGAAGTGCCAGATGTGCCATGCCGCCGATGGCAGCGGCAACACGCCCGCCGGTAAGGCCATGAAGGCGCGTCCATTCAACTCTCCCGACGTCATGAAGGAGTCGGACGCGGACCTGATCGCCTCATCAAGAAAGGCAAAAACAAGATGCCTGCGTTTGAGGGCAAACTCACGGACGCGCAGATCACAGACCTCATGGCGCATATCCACACGCTGCAGAAATAGCGGGGAGCACCGCCGACGGCCTCAACAGATCGAACAACTTCCACGAAAGAGACAGACCTAGGAGTGGATTGATGGAACTCACATCCGAAAAGAGCAGCGAAGCAAAAGTAGAACCATCAGGACGGCGGTCATTCTTATTGGCCTTATTTGGAGTAAGTGGCGCGACTGTAGGTGCTTTGTTGGCGATTCCCCTCATCCGCTTTGTGACGTATCCGTTACGCAAGAACGCTACGGACGCCGGTTGGTCAGACCTGGGTCCAGTAGGGGATTTTGCCTCTCTCACCGTGCCGACGGCAAAAACCATTACGCTGGAGCGTCGCGACGCCTGGCAGAGCACTACGTCCCAGACGGCGGTCTATGTGTTACCGCCGGAGAACGGACAGTTCCGGATACTGTCGCCCATCTGTCCGCATCTAGGCTGTTCCGTCCGTTGGGTGGACGCTGAGAACAAGTTCATTTGCCCGTGTCATTCAGGGTCTTTTACGGCAACCGGTGAACGCATCGCAGGACCACCACCTCGCTCGATGGATTCACTCGAATCCAAAGTGGAGGGCGGAGTGCTGAAGGTACGTTACCAATATTTCCGTCAGATCGTTCCCAACAAAGAAGTGATGGCCTGAGGCGTGTGATGACGATGACAAATCAACCCACACCTCAACCGAACGACGATCGCAGTCTTGTGACTCGGCTGGACAACTGGCTGGATCAGCGGACCGGCATAGACTCAATTCTCCACGAGACCCTGGACGAGCCGATCCCCGGGGGGGCCAAATGGGCCTATGTCTTCGGCTCAGGACTGATCTTCCTCTTTGTGTCTCAAATAATCACCGGAATTTGCCTGGCCCTGTATTACGTGCCATCAGCAGACCACGCGCACACAATCGTTTCCTACATCGTAAAAGAGGTCACCGCCGGATCGTTCATCCGAAGCATTCATGCGTATGGATCGAGCGGCATCATCATTCTGCTGGCTCTGCACATCGGGCAAACAATTCTCTATGGTTCCTATAAGGGTCGCCGGGAACTTCTGTGGCTCTCCGGCTGCATTCTCCTGGCTCTGATGCTCGGCATGGCCTTTACCGGGTATCTATTGCCCTGGGATGAGAAAGCATATTTCGCCAGTGCGGTAGGGACGAACCTCATTGCAGAAGTTCCCTTCATCGGGCCGCTGTTGCAGAAGCTGGTGCGCGGCGGCGATCAGATGGGAACATTAACCATCTCGCGCTTTTATGTGCTCCATGTCTTCATCCTGCCTGGCCTCCTGATCGCCTTCATTGCAGCGCACGTCTTCTTCTTTCGCAAAGCTGGCGCTGCAGGCCCAATTAAGGAAGACCCGGTGCATCCCAAGCTGCCGCCTGTCCCGTTCTATCCCCGGCAGGTCGCCATCGATGCCATCTTTGCCATCATTTTGATCGGAATTCTGGCTATCATCGCGATCAAGATTCCAATGGATCTAGGCCCAGCGGCAAATCCTGCGGATACTGCGTTTCTGCCCCGGCCCGAATGGTATTACCGACCGGCATTCCAGTGGCTCAAATATCTGAGCGGCCGTTGGTCCTTATTGGCGGCATCATTCTGCCTGCTGTCCTCGCGCTCATCTTTGCCGCCGTGCCGTTTCTGGATCGACGACTCGAACGCAGGCCATGGCGAAGGCCAATCTCAGTCGGCGCATTCCTGCTCTTCCTGATTGCCTACACGTCTCTTGGCGTAGCGAGTTATCGAGACGATCACCGAGACCCGGGAGTCGCTGCGCAAATGCAGAAGCAGGATGAGGACACGAAGAGCTTCATGGAGAAGCCATTCGTCCCGGAGGCCGCGGCGGGAAGTGCCTCTGCGGCGCTGGTTGCAGCCGACCCAAAGGTATTGAAGGGCCTTGCCATCTTCAATGCGAATTCCTGCAACTCCTGCCACGGGGACGGCGGTGTAGGTACTGCCGCTGCTGGTCCGCTGACTGGCGTTGGCCAGAAATATACCGACGCGCAACTGATTGCGCTCCTTCATTCACCAAACATCAAGATGACTGCCGGGGGGATGACACCTGTGGATTTGAAGCAGGATGAGATGGAGGAATTGTCGGCCTATCTTCGCCAACTGCATTGATCGAGATGGGCAGAGCGGTTCTTTGCCATCTGATTCCGCTATCCAAACAGATCGCTCGGCACTTCCACCTAATGAATACGGGTGGCAGAGTTATTTGAGGATCTCCGTCGTGCGCTGTTGGATCGACCAAAGCACGCTTCAACCGAAACCGGGAACGACATCTGGCTTGCTCTCCATTGAAGGGGATGAAGTCCCTTCACATCTGTGACGATCGTCACAGCTTTAGAGAGACGGCTGAACGAACATGATAGAGCGATCAGATGGAACTCGACGGGTTGCTTCAATCTCTCCATTATTTATGGCTAGCTTCCGGTTAGACCGTTAGTCCGGCGAGATCAATACGACCGGCACAAGATGGTTTTTATGGTGAGCGTTATGAAGATTGACGAAAAGGTTCAGGCGGACATTTCGGCGGCGATGAAGGATCACGATGAGCATAGGTTGACGACCCTGCGGACGATGAAGTTGGCACTGAAGGACAAGGTGATCGAGAAGCGCGAGGCGTTGACGGATGTGGAAGAGACGGAGATTCTGACGACGCTGATCAAGCAGCGGAGGGAATTGGTGGAGGCGTTTACGAAGGGCGGCAGACCGGAGCTGGCGGAGAAGGAGCGGCTGGAGATCGGAATAATTGAGGCTTATCTGCCGCAGGCTTCGGGTGAGGAGGATATCCGGAAGTTGGTGCATGGGGCGATTGCGCATCTGCAGAAGGATGCTGGTGGGGTGAGGCCGGGGCCGAGGGATTTGGGGACCGCGATGCAGGTGGCTCAACAGTGGATTCGGGCTGCTGGCTTGCAGGCCGATCGGAAGCTGGTGAGCGAGATTGTGAAGGCGGAACTGTCGAAGTAGTAGCGGGGTGGTAAGCAGAAAGAAGGGTAAACTCCATGCCTGAAAGACGGTCTGATACTAACGCGAAAGTCTATTTGGTTGGAGGTGGAATCGCCTCGCTCGCGGCGGCGGCCTTTCTTATTCGCGACGGAAACATCCTCGGCCATAACATCACGATCCTTGAGGAGTCACGAAAAATCGGTGGCAGCCTCGATGCAGCCGGAAATCCCGCGAACGGCTACATCATGCGTGGCGGTCGAATGCTTGAGAGCAAATATCTCTGCACCTATGACCTCTTTTCCTCGATTCCCACCCTCGATCAGAGCAAGACAGTCACCCAGGAGATCTTCGAGTTGAATAAGTTGGTGAAAACGTCTTCCAAATCCCGTCTCGTTCGGGGTGGACAAAGGATCAACGCTCCCAGGTTTGGCCTTAGCGAAAAGCACATCCTGACCATCGAACGCCTGGGACTTGAGCCGGAGGCGATACTCGGACGAAGCAGCATTTCAGACCAGTTCGAACCGTCGTTCTTTGAGACGGACTTCTGGTCGATGTGGTGCACGACGTTCGCTTTCCAGCCGTGGCACAGTGCGGTCGAGTTTAAGCGTTATCTGGTGCGCTTCGTTCACATGGTTTCAGGCTTCAACACGCTCAGCGGAATAATGCGAACCGTCTACAACCAGTACGACTCGATGGTACGACCGCTGCAGAAATGGCTGGAAGAGCACGGGGTGAGGACGGAGTTTAATACCAGCGTCACTAATCTCGGCTTCTGCCATGACGCTGAGGGCTTTACTGTGGAGCGTATTGTTTGTGAACGCGACGGACACAGGGATGAAATAAGGGTAAGCAAAAGGGATTATGTAATCGTCACCCTGGGGTCCATGACCGAGGCTTCCAGTTTGGGATCGATGGACTCCGCACCAATCCTGAAGGGAAAATGCGACGGCGGTTCGTGGGCTCTTTGGGAGAAGATCGCCGATGGCCATCCTCAGTTTGGCCATCCAGCCAACTTCAGCGATCATATCGATGAATCGAAGTGGGTTTCCTTCACCACGACCCTCCACGATCCAACCTTCTTCAACCATATCAGGGATCTCACGGGCAATATCCCGGGAGAGGGCGGCCTTATCACCTTCCCTGAAAGTAACTGGTTAGTGTCGATCGTATTACCTCACCAACCCCATTTCATCGGACAGCCCTCGGACGTTAATGTCTTCTGGGGGTACGGACTCTTCGTCGATAAACCCGGCAACTTCGTGAAGAAGCCAATGTCGGCTTGCACCGGCCGGGAGATTATGACAGAGATCATGGGTCACTTACGGATCGAGGCCGATGCCCATAAAATATTGAAAACCTGTACATGCATCCCTTGCATGATGCCTTTCGTCACCAGCCAGTTCCTGCGTCGCGCCAAAGGCGATCGTCCCCGTGTAGTCCCTGAGCGCTCGAAGAACCTCGCCTTCATCGGGCAATTCTGCGAACTCCCTGACGACGTAGTATTCACGGTGGAATACTCGGTCCGTTCCGCACAGACCGCAGTGTACTCGTTGCTCGGACTGAGCCGTACACCGCCGCCCGTATACAAGGGACACTACAATCCACGCGTTTTACTAAAGGCCTTCCTGGCGTTACACGACAAAAGGCTAGGGAATTGTTCTGCCGCCGCTCTAACTGCCTAGCTGGGCATCAACGGTTCACTCGATCGCTAAACTGCGCTCTTCCTCAAACGATGGTCTTGAAGCCAGGCGATATGCTCATCTCGCGCCGGGGCACTGGGAGCAACACTGGTGAAGAGATTATCCTGCAGCTCCCGTTGGGAGAGGAGCGATATTCTGCGTGGCGGCAACGGCCAGAACAATCAGCGGGGGGCAGTTACATCTCGTACCGTATCCGCTACACGGACCGGCGCAGGGCTTAAGGGTGGGGCAGTTCATAACTTGGTCAAGTTCGGCTGGCATAGGCACCTCCAATGAAGATTCTGAATTTGTTTTGTTACGCGCGTCTGTGATGGCTGTCACTTCGTATAGATCGGAGGCAAACCGCCTGGGTTGGCTCTCGAACAAGTTGGATCATGTTTTCGCTGTAGGGAGGTCTGGTAAGTCACATGTTCGAATTCGCGCCTCGGGGTGTGATAGCCGTCACAGACCTGAGCGCGACATCAGCTTCTAATGGTTATAAGAAAGGCACTTGTCAGTCAGAATCAAGTGCAACCTAACAGAGGTTGAGGAACCGTATGCCACTCCTCGAAGATCGCGTCTCCATCGCAGTTGAGAAGATTCTGCTCGCAACAGATTTTTCTCTATCGTCAGAAAAGGCTGCTGCCTACGCGAAAGGGATGGCCCAACGCTTTTCGTCTACCGTTGAGATCGCACATGTTTTCGACCCATCCGTTGTTCCTTCATATGAAGAGGCAGCTACAGGAGAGCCGCTGAATAATCGGCTTCGGGCAACCGTTGACAGATTGGAAGAAATAAAGAGCGAATTTCATCATTCCGGAATCCAGGCCGAAACGGCCCTCCCTGAAGGGCATCGCCCATTCGCGGCTCTCTTGAGGATTGCAAAGGAACATCAAGTCGACCTGGTTGTGGCCGGCACTGAGTCAAAGCTCGGCGTTGAAAGGCTTGTCCTCGGCTCGACCGCAGAAGAACTGATTCGGAACGCACAAGTTCCAGTGTTGACAGTCGGCCCCAATGCCAGACTTCCACAAAAAGGTCCGTTGGCTTTCAAGAGGATTATCTACGCTACAGACTTTTCGAAGGAATCCGCACGAGCTGCGGCTTACGCCCTCTCCTTCGCCCAGGACAGCGGCGCACATCTTTACTTCTGTTACGTCCTCAGCTTTCAGCCATACAAGTCTGCGAAAACGGACTATCTAGATGAGGCGTTCCAGTCCGCTCTCAATAGGATAATTCCTCAGTCTTCGTACGACTGGTGCAACCCGGAATGTGTAGTTGGACATGGTGACGCTGCCAAGGCCATCTTAGAACTCGCTGAAAAAGTAGAGGCAGACCTTATCGTGTTGGGCGCACGCAAGGCGTCGTTCTGGCTTACTCACATCGCCCATGGGTTGACCCCTGATTTGCTTGCACAGGCTACTTGCCCAGTAATGACAGTGTGTTGAATTCTCTTTGCCCTGGGTATTCCTATGCGAACGCGCAGCAGATACTTCTACCTGTGCTTCTCAGACCCTACCTTGCTCGGTCTGTTTTTTGCAGCTTAGCGAGTTCCGGATGCTTCTGCCCGGCAATACTCACAAACAAGCGGCCGCAAGCGTTGCATGCGGTTGGGATGCGAAGGCTACGGTCAGGACGGGACATGGCGCCTCCGTGATGATGCGGTACGCGATGTGGGCAGGGAGATGCGAAGCCACCATCGAAGCTTGACGGACCCCCAGGACGATCAGCTTGGCTTTCTGCTGCTTGGCATACTCAACTACTGCGTTCGAGATCTCGCTACCGTATGTGATCGCGCAAACCGGCGGATCGATGGTTGTGCCACTCTCGATGGCGACACGTTGCAAGGCCTCGGTCATAATCTGAGGAATGACGTGACTCCTGTCACCGCCTTCGAGCGCCCGCGGAAGCACATGCAGGCAATGGAGGGGAGACCTGGTTGCTTTGCAGAAAAATGCCGCATCACGAATGGCATAGGTCGTTTTGAGGTGGAAGTCCGTCGCGAAGACAACTGGGCCGTTAAGTTGGGCCGCCCTGGCAGCGTCGGATGCCTGAGGCCCAACGGTCAATACCGGGCAAAGCGCTTTGCGGAGGACTGCTTCAGCAGTTGAGCCGAAGACGAGGCGCTCAAAGCCATGAAGGGCATTCGTACCGAGGAT
The DNA here is from genome assembly GCA_963791735.1 of uncultured Acidobacteriaceae bacterium. Lineage (GTDB taxonomy): Bacteria > Acidobacteriota > Terriglobia > Terriglobales > Acidobacteriaceae > Edaphobacter. The sequence continues at coordinate 79,208 of CAWBTR010000005.1, forward strand.
GGCAAGATCGATCTTTTTCGATGTGATCGTTTTCAGAATTCTCTCGGAAGGGATGCCGCTACCCATGATGGTTGCACACGTCACGCCCGCTTGCCGAGTCACTCGGGAGAGGCCGGCAAGGGAGCTTTGAGCGCTTTCATAGATTCTATCGAGCTCGACTAGCTGCCCCCCAGTTTCCGGAGGAACAGCGTCGGCATACTCAAAGACATGCAGAATAAGAAGGCTTGCTCCAAGTTCAGTACACACACCAAGAGCAGTCCGGAAGGCTGCATGCGATGCAGCAGAGAAATCAGTGGCGAGAAGAACGTTCTTGAAGGATGTCACGGATCCTGTCATTGGAGTTTGCATTGGTTTGACTCTCTTTCTGACACGCTATCGCGTGTCGGGCCGCGAGGTTTTACGCGGGTTCGCATGATGAAGAGAGCGGATTGCGCTCGGATCCGCTCCGAAACGTCGCCCCGTGGGCGCGGTTGGACCGATGCCATGGGGTACGTCCCACGGAGGAGCGAGCAACCAACCGAAGACGACTGTCTAAATGAGGTAGCTGCGGGCGGCGGACGTCAGATCGTGGTCTCACCGAGACACCTTCCATTGCGTCGAGACCCAGGGCGACCACTGGCACACAGGCGGAGCAGAGCCAGAAGAACTCGGTATCCGCAGAGCGCCTTTCAAGTGCGTAGAGATCTCCCGTGTTGAGGAGTTTGAACTCTGTGCGGCAAGCTGGGTTAACACAGCAACTGACCATGTATCACCTCTACAGCTAAATCTATGAGGTCTTGAAAAACAAAGCAGTGACACAGATCACATGGCTGCATCCGTTGAAGTTGGAAATGGGGGAGAATGGGGAAGGCGGGCACTGAGGAGACTTCAGGCCGAAAGCTGCTCCAGCCTCTCTGGAGAGAGGATCAGAATGGAAGCACCCCGCATTTGGATCAGCTTCTGCCTTTTGAAACGTCCCAACATGCGAGTGACAGTCTCTCGAGAGCTACCGACCAGGTTGGCCAATTCCTCGTGTGTGAGCGCCATCGTAAAGCGCATCTCAGGCTTGCCGCAGGACGCTGCCCTCCCCCAGTCGAGCAGTACTCCCGCAAGCCGGCCTGCCGCCGAACCGGATAGCGCCAGGCGTCTGGCATCGAAGAATGCCGCTTTGTACTCCTCTGACAGCGATTTAGCGGCATGGAGGCTTGCTTCACCGTGTTTCTGAAGAAAAGAGAGGAAGTCCTCCCGCCGGATACTCTTGATCTGCGTTGGCTCTATGGTCTCTGCTGTCACTTCGTAGGTCGATCCGGAGATGACCGCTCCCAGCCCAAGGACATCTCCCGGCATAGCGATCTTCAGAATCAGGGTCCTACCCTCACGCGAAGTGCAGGAAAGCTTAACCTGACCGGTGCAGATGACGAAGACGCCATGGCTCGGTCCATCTTCCCGGAAAAGCATCGCCCCCTTCGGGAGATTCGCCTGTACGCCGATCGAGCCGAAGTCGCGGAGCGCCTCTGCGTCGAGATTGCAGAACATTCGCAGCGAGCGAAGCTCACAACTACCGCAGTCGCGTACCGGTCGTGATGTGGAAAGAGGAGGCATACGGGAAGTGGCTTCTGCGTCAGCAGTAAGCTGATGATGTCGCGTCGAGTATATATCACGCTGAGTACCATGCGATCGAAACGCCACTTTCGCACTGTATCTTGCACGAACGGTCTAACATATCGTCATTACCGGGCAGGTGGCCTGAGCCAACAGATCAGGAGTTACGCCCCGCTCGACGTGTGTCAGCCAGAATGACGCCTTGCGCGCGCCAAGCACGATGAGGTCGGCATGAACTCTTTCGGCCAGTTCGAGAATGGCCTTAGCAGCGTTACCGTGCTCAACGACGCATTCGGGACTGCACCAGTCGTAAGAGCTCTCGGGAATCATCGTTTCCAGTGCGGATTGGAAAACTCCCTCAAGAAACTCCATCTTTGCTGTGGTATCAGTCTGAAGGCCGAGTACGTAACAGAAATAAAGGTGGGCACCGCTGTCTTGAGCGAAAGAAAGAGCATAGACCGCCGCCTTCACAGCCTCAGCAGAGAAATCGGTCGCATAGACGATCGTCTGGAAAGCCAGCGGAGAGTCGCTTGGGATCTTGGCATTGGGACCCACGGTAAGCACAGGGCACTCGGCATTTCGAATAACTTCTTCCGCTGTAGAGCCGAGGAGCAGTCTCTCCACTCCTGATTTGGATTCGGTTCCCGCAACGATCAGGTCAACTTCGTGATCCTTCGCAATCTTTAGGAGGGTTGCGAAGGGACGATGTCCTTCCGCTAATGTTGTTCGAGCGTTGATCCCGGAGGCGGAAAGGTCATCGCGTAAGCGCTCAAGGTCTTCGTTTGCGGTTCGCCGTCTTTCGTTCACCGGCAGACCTACAATAGCCTCATCGTACGATGTGACGACAGACGGATCGAAGACATGTGCTATCTCGACGGTGGAGGAGAAGCGGCGAGCCAAGGCTCTTGCGTAGGCAGCAGCTTTCTCCGATACGGAGGAGAAGTCCGTTGCGAGCAGGATCTTCTTGACGGAAACAGAGACACGTTCTTCGATGAGCGGCATACGACACCTCGATCGTTCAATGTGAACGCGCCTTTCCGCGCTCGGTGCCAGTGCAATGGCTGACTTACTGTCCATTGAACGTGATGTGATTCATTTCGTCTGTGACGACCGTCACATCCCTAAAGAGACAAGCTGAGTCAACATGATAGGGCGTTCAGATGAGCGCATCGCTTAGCTTTGTTTCCAGGAGTGCGGAGAAAGCGACAAGAATCGAAGGGCACAGGGAGGGTAATCCGATGAAAGCCTATTCAGAGTACTGGGCCACAACAATGATCCGCGGTCTTCTTGCGATTTTGGCTGGAACGGGCGTCCTGTTCATTCCGCAGATGGCGTCGACGATTCTCCTGCTTCCTTTCGCTGTTGTGATTTCGATCCTTTGCCTGGCAGCATACGGAGTGATCGACAGCGCGATGGTTCTTACGACAAGCTTCATGATCCCTCGCCAGCAGCCTGGCCGGCTCGCTTTAAGGATGCAAGGGGTCTGCGGAGCAGTGATCGGGATTCTACTGTTCGTGCTTGTGTACGACCGCATCGATTTCCACTGGTTCCTCTATCTCGCCGCAATTCAGGCGGCTGGGGTAGCAGTGGCCGAGTTCATCGTTGCCAGAGGAACATCGGTACACCACGGGGCGAAGTGGTGTTACGCATCGGCGATTGTTGCCGCGATCTCTGCCATCGCCCTTCTGTTTGGTGGAAATCTGAGTCCGCGCGAACTTGCGTGGTTGATCTATGGCTATCTTGGAGTTTTCGGCTTTAACCTGTCCGCTCTGTCCGCGCGGATGCTCTTTGCGGAACGAGAGTTGCTGCATGTGGCACATATCTGAACTAGTGAGGGAAGGAATCACTCATAACCGCAATGAGCTGTGACATACGTCACAGCCAGCACGCCACCGGGATGGCAGACTTTATCTAATTTCGTAAGTCAGGAGTGGAATCATGGCGACCCTAACCGTAGATATGTCGATGGCCCCAACGAAAGTTACCACGCTGTTTAAGAAACTCATGGTCGCATACGATTTTTCTCCCTGCGCTGATATGGCGTTGAGCTATGCGCTTGATCTTGCAGCCAATCAGAATTCGGAGATCATCCTTGTTCATGTGAAGAGCCAGGACAATTGCGCGTTTGCTGGTGGACAAAACTTCAAAGGCGCACCGGACCTCACTCTGGACTTGGGCAAACGCCTTGAGCTTACGGTCGACCAATCCCGCAAGCGGGGAATCGCCATGAAGTGGCAGCTGAAGGCTGGGCCAATCGCTGAGGGCCTTGCTGAGGCGGTGGATGAGTTGGAGCCAGACGTTCTCTTTCTGGGCGCCTACGGGGGCAACCGGTTGGATCGGAAGGTACTCGGCACAACAGCAGAGTCGCTGCTCCGAACGCTTCCCTGTCCAGTTGTCACAATCGGCCCAAAAACGGTCAAGAAGAACCTTGATCCTAATAACGCGGCAAAAATGCTCTGCCCTATTAGACTTTCCGGAAGACGTAAACGACCGACTAAGTATCATCGCTCGCCTCGCAAAGGTCCTATCCGCGGATGTGGAGCTCGTTCATGTAGTGGATGTTAACCACGAGCATTCACGTCCCCACAACGCCGTGGACACTCAATTTGAGTTCGACCTCCTGGTGGAACACTTCCAACAGGAAGGGGTGCTAGCTCACTCAACTCTTCTCTACGGCCCTCCTGAGCGCGTGATAACGGAGCACGCACAGGCCGTGAATGCCAACTACATTATGTTCGGTCTTCATCACGATGGGCACTCTTCGTCATATTTTCGCAAGAGCCTAGTTGCCAAGACCATCAAAGACGCTCCTTGCCCAGTCTTCACCTTTGCCCAGCCGGGTACAAAAAGGTTGTGAAAGCACCACTATGGAATGCAACGATCAAGGTATATCGCCTACTGACATTGCCGATTCTCAATTGGCGATAAACCGCCAAGTCACTCGTTGACGACGCGCATTTCACATGGACGTGTAGTCGCCTTCTCGGACAAGTGCTCCTCGGCGATCAGCTGTTAAGAACAGGATTTCTGACAAGATCAATTCGCAATTAATGCGAAACTGCCTTCGGTTCTGCGGTTTATCGATCTCAAATGGCGAGAACAGGGCCTACCACTCGCCGACGACCTCGACTTTAGATCCGAGCTGATTCAGCTGGCAGGGACAGCGGCGCTCAACACGCAGTCCTGACATTGGCGGCCAAGAGTAGTTCCACTACGCGATTGTTGGCATCGCGTTTTTCTGGCGACAGCGCTTTGCCATACACGTTGAAGGTCGTGGCAATCGCGGAGTGCCGCATCAGGTCCTTCGTCACACCCGGCGCTGCCCCCGTGGCGTCGAGCCAGGATCGATATGAATGGCGGAGCGAATGAAAGCCAAGTCCCTCAATCCCGATCGCATCTCCCGCTGGCCGAATCCACCTCTGTTGCAGGCTCGGCGACATGTACGGCATCCCCGTCGCCGGATTTGCAAACAGCCATTGTGAAGTCGATTGCACCTTCCACGCCAGAAGCAATTCCGCCAGCAGCGGCGCGAGCGGCAATTTCGCCTTGGATGAGGTGGTCTTGGTTTCGTCAATGGCGCCACGATAGGCGCTGCGGCGGATAGTGACGGTCGAATGCTGCCAATCGAAGTCCTCCCATCGGAGGCCAAGCGCTTCACTCACCCTCAGTCCGAGACACGACATCGTGATCGCAATCATGTTCACGTGCGCCGGCAATTGACGCACGACTTCGCGGAATTGATCTGGCGACAGAACCACAGCCTCTTTGGTGCGCCGCGTGACGTTCTTGATCTTGACGATCTCGATGGGGTTCCGGCGTTCGAGCGGCAGATACTCCCACAGTGTGGCCAGATCAAACAGCTTGTGCATCAAGCTGCGTAGGTGTCCTTTGCTCAAGGGCGCAAGGTCGAGCGACTGGAACCACGCGTGAATCTCTGCTGGTCGGATCTCGGAGACGATGTGGCCGCCCCACTGCGGCCGGAGTCTCCGCTTGATGATCGATGTATAGGATCCCTTAGTCGCATGGCGTGCGGGCATCTCTTCCGCAATATACCGATCAAGTAGGGCATTGAACGTCACATCATTGGCCCGAGCGTATTCCGTCCCCTCGTTCAACTTGAGGAGTTGAGCCTCTACCCTTTGCCGGACGGCCTTCTCGGTCTTATAGATCTTGCCATCGAAATACTGGCTGCGCGGGAGTCGCTTCCCGTCCTGTTCCACGTAATACCGGAACTCCCACGCGAAGCCGTTTGCCCGTTTCACCCGCCGGACGGAACCCTGCTGATACTTGTCCCGACGCACCTTCATAGCCCAACTCCAGAGGTCTCTCTGGAGAGCAGTTTACCTTATCATGGGTTATTATGGGTTGGCCCATTTTCATGAATCGATGTAAGTTGTTTATTTGTTGGAGCACCGGATGGGAGTTGAACCCATGAATACTGGTTTTGCAGACCAGCGCGTTAGCCACTTCGCCACCGGTGCTTCTTGTTACAAATTTACTCTGCGAAGTTGACGGACCATTCTCCTCATCTTTCGCGATGAGGCAGGTCCGTCAATCATCGCATTCTATTTATTTCGGCTGGGCAGCCGTGCGGATATAGGGTTTCACAGTTTTGTAGCCAGGAAAGAGCTGACTCGCTTCCTCGTTCGATACTGTGCCCGCAATGATGATGTCATCGCCAACATTCCAGTTTGCCGGCGTTGATACTTTGTGTTTGCTCGTGAGCTGGATTGAGTCCAGCGCGCGCAGTATTTCGTTGAAGTTCCGACCTGTGCTCATCGGATAGATGAGCTGCAGCTTGATCCTCTTATCAGGGCCGATAATAAAGACTGTGCGAACAGCCGCGTTATTGGCTGGCGTGCGGCCTTCCGACGTGTCGCCCGCATCGGCTGGCAGCATGTCGTAGAGTTTGGCGACCTCGAGCTTTGGATCGCCGATCATCGGGTACTTCACCTTATGGCCGCTGACATCTTCAATATCTTTGGCCCATCTCCCGTGGCTTTCGACAGGATCCACGCTGAGCCCGATGATCTTTGTCCCACGTTTCTGAAACTCGCCCTCAAGGCCCGCCATCGTTCCGAGCTCGGTCGTGCAGACCGGGGTAAAGTCCTTCGGGTGCGAGAACAGGATCGCCCAGCCATCGCCAATCCATTCATGAAAGTGAATCGTTCCCTGGGTAGTTTCGGCAGTGAAATCAGGTGCTACATCATTCAGGCGCAGTGACATTTGCTCTTCCTCTCTTTTCCTCAAAATCTCTTCAGAATGTGGTTGTCAAACTCCATGCAACATGAAAAACCCACCCGGCTCCTTGGCTCTGGGTGGGTTCTGTGCTGCTCGAAGATACTTACTCCGATTCGCTCATCCACACACCCACACCGGGCTACAGCAACAGCAGCAGCAGGGCGTCATGGTCGTGTTGAGCGTTATCGTCATAGCTAATCTTTTGTACCGCGTGCCAGCTAAGCTAGCATGAGGCAGGTTTGCCTCATTGCGGTCTGTCCAAACCATACGTCCGAGGAGCGTTCATGTCAACTGATGACCCCCATGGTTCCCCCGCAACTTTAGCCGCAGCCCCTGCGACGGCACACTGCGCTTATGACTACGCGCAGGTCGATGTCTTCGCCGAGAATCCCCTCGAAGGCAACGCCCTCGCAATCTTCTCCGATGCCCGCGGCCTCTCCACCGAAGAGATGCAAGCCCTCGCCCGCGAGACCAATCTCAACGAGACCACCTTCATCTTGCCGCGCGCCCCCGAGGTCGAGCGCGAACGCGGCGTTCAGGTCCGCATCTTCCTCACCACCGAAGAGGTTCCCTTCGCCGGCCATCCCACTCTCGGCACCGCGAGCTGGCTCTATTGGAACCACCCGATCCTTCACGGCGCCGAGCAAATCACTCTCGACCTCGGCGTTGGCCCCATCCCCGTACGGTTCACCCCGTCTGGGCCCAGCGAACACGGCGTCTTCGGCACGATGAAGCAGAACGACCCAACCTTCGGCGAGATTCGCAATAGCAGGGAGGATCGCGAAGCGTTGGCCGCAGCCCTCAACCTCTCCTCGGACGACCTCGATCCCGCTCTCCCTGCCCAGATCATCTCCACCGGCATGTCCTTCTGTATCGTTCCGCTCAAGTCGCTCGACGTCGCGACACGTTTGCGAATCTCGCCGCAGATCTCACGCACCTATCTCGATCGCATCGGCGCAAAATTCTTTCACTGCATCACTCGTGCTCATTCAGATTCCGGAGCAGATTGGCACGCCCGCATGCAGTTCGACAGGGGAGAAGATCCTGCCACCGGCTCGGCCTCCGGCTGCACCATCGCCTATCTTGTGCGCCACGGTCTCGCAGCCAGCGGTCAACCCATCGTCATCGAGCAGGGAATTGAGATGCTCCGCCCAAGCCGCATTCACGTCAGCGCGACGATCGAAGACAACGTCGTGACAAAAGTGTTCGTCGGTGGCCGCACAATTCCTGTTGCATGCGGACGCTTTTTCCTGCCGTGATGCACTCGATTTCAACAGGCGCCTATCGTGAATCTCCAATGAATTCGCGCCGTTGTCACATAGCGGTGGATGTGCAAGCCCTATTATCGGGCATCTTCGCTCTAACTTCGCCATTGCCAATCCAGCCAACCATTCGTACTGTTGGAAAGCGTTGAACGGCGACGCTGCATGCAATGTGTTGCGTCGTTGGAAATGAAAAGTGCTTTCGCCTGTTTTCTGACAATTTGAGTTGAGAGAAGCTTGACTGCCATGCAGTCGCGACTCCCCAAGCGCAACCTCGCTGCCTGCACAAGCATTGAGGCCGATGCCAATTGGTTCCTGGCATCGATCCTCACTGTATTCGCAGCAGAACGATTCTTTGCCTCCGGGAGCCGCGTGGCAACCTGCGCCGGCATAAGGCCTCTCTCGCACCCCGCGGTTCGGCAGCCTGGCTCGCCGGACAAGATGGCGCTGATCCCCAGTGGAGCAGACAGGAGAGCCTTGCTCTTCGTCTTCCGCTCTCCCGGAGCAGAAGACCCATCACGCGCCGAAGAGCCGTTTTCGGCCGGGCCACGGGGCAATTTTGAACGCCACTAGACCGGTGCGCCTGCAAACCAGCAGACGTGCCAGCCTGGTCCATCAGCCGCGAGCCACCAAAAGGTGGCCTCCGGTAGAAGTGAGACTGCATGCGCCCCAAGAAGACGATTCTCTGCGTAGACGACAACGAACAAGTCCTCTCTGTCCGCACTTTCCTGCTGGAAACCCGTGGCTACCGCATCATCCCAGTCAATACCGCCCAGGAGGCCCTCGAAGTCCTCGATCGATCTCTTCCCGGCACGCTGGACATGATTCTCTGCGATCTTCTGATGCCGCAGATGGACGGCAACGAGCTCGTTCGCCGCGCCAAACAACTCCATCCCGGCCTCCCCGCGATGATCGTCTCCGGCACCGTCAACGCCTTCGATCGCGCCCTCCACGCCGACGTCTTTCTGCCTAAGGGCGCCAGCTCTCCCGCCGAGATGATCGAACGCATCCGTGTCCTCGTAGCCCGCAAACGCGGACCAAAGAAGGCAGTCCCTGCCTCCACCCAGCCCATAGACACCGGCGCTTTTACCCACGCAACCGCCAGCTAGCGGCTAACCGTTACATTCGCCCGGTTGGGCCATCGTGGCAGCGTCGATCCGACGGCTTCACGGGAAGCATCCTCATGACGTCTTATGGATTGATTGACCGCCATCTCTCAGGCCTCGACCAATCCATACTTCCGCTGCCACTGCTGTTTCAACCTCTCCCACACCGCATCTCTCTCTTCTTTCGACACTGCCGGATCTGGCTCTGAAGCAAACCTCGCCGCCTCTGCCTTCGCCAGTTCCAGCACAGCGCGATCGCGGATCAGGTTCGCCACACGAAACTCCGGCAACCCTGCCTGCCGCGTGCCAAAAAACTCTCCCGGCCCACGCTGCTGCAGATCCAGCTCCGCCAGCTCGAAGCCATTCTGCGTCCGAACCATCGCATCCAGCCGCGCCTCTGCCTGCTCGCTCACCCTCCCGCCCGTCATCAGGATGCAGTAGCTCTTCGCCGCTCCACGCCCTACGCGCCCGCGCAGCTGATGCATCTGCGCAAGCCCAAACCGCTCGGCATGTTCGATCACCATCACAGAAGCGTTCGCCACATCCACGCCCACTTCAATCACCGTCGTCGCAATCAGCACATCGATATCGCCACGCTGAAACCGCCGCATCGTAACGTCTTTATCGTCCGCGCTCAATCGCCCGTGCAACAGCCCCAGTCGCAGCCCGGCAAGCGGACCCACCCGCAGCTCTTCATACATATCCGTAGCGGCCCGAAGCACCTTCTTCGGCTCAAATAGCTTCTCCGTCTTTACCGGCTTCCCCTTCGCTCTCGAGCCTGCACTTGTCTTCGCTTTCTTCGTGCCTTTTACTGAAGTGTCATCCTGAGCGGAGCGCAGCGCAGTCGAAGAGCTGTCCGGCTGGCGGTCGATCTTGCTTCCCCGCCGCAGCATTCAAATCCTCAACCTCCTCATCCCTGGGGAAGTCCAGCTCCGGCTGATCATCCTTCGCCCCTTCAATCACCGGATAGACAATATAAGCCTGACGCCCGGCCTCCACCTGCTTTCTAACAAACCCCCAAACATCCTCCGCCCGTTCCTCCGTCGTTCGCCGCGTCACAATCGGAGTCCGCCCCGGCGGCAGCTCATCGATCACACTGGCATCCAGGTCCCCATACAGCGTCAGCGCGAGCGTCCGCGGAATCGGCGTAGCCGTCATCACCAGCACATCGGGATCCAGTGCGCCTGGCTTCTTCATCAACCGAAACCGTTGCTGCACGCCAAACCGATGCTGCTCATCGACAATCACCAGCCCAAGATTAGCGAAGTCCACCTTGTCTTCGATCAGCGCGTGCGTCCCAATCGCCAGATCGGTCTCGCCGCGAAAGATCCTTCCCCGCGCCTCGCGTTTCGTCGCCTCATCAAGCGAACCCGTCAGCAGCGTTACACGATAAGGCTTGCCCGTTCGAGGCGAGAGCACATCCCCCAGTAGCTTCCGTGCAGAGAGATAATGCTGCGTCGCCAAAATCTCCGTCGGCGCCATCAACGCCGTCTGATAGCCATTCTCAATCGCAACCAGCGCTGCCTGCATGGCGACGATCGTCTTGCCCGACCCCACGTCTCCCTGCAACAGACGACGCATCGGCTGTGGCCTGCGCATGTCACTCACAATCTCGCCGAGCACCCGCTTCTGCGCCGTCGTCGGATGAAAGGGGAGCACCTGCTTGATCGCCTCCCGCACCTTCACATTCGTGGCAAACGCCGTTCCCTCACGCTCCCGCATTCGCCGCCGCTTAAGCTCCAATCCCAGCTCCAGGTAAAAGAGCTCCTCAAAGATCAGCCGCCGATGCGCCGGAGTCGCCGCCGACATCAGCTCCGTCATCGGCGTCCCCGCCTCAGGAAAATGCACTGCCTTCAGCGCCGCAAGCCGCCCCGGCAGCTTCAACCTCTTGCACATCGCGCTCGGCAAAGTCTCAACGACACCAGTCTCTCCTTGTCCATGCAGCCCGGGTGCCCCATCCTTCGCAGTCTTATCGCGAAGGGTGGGATGTAAACCGCTCGAACTCTGCTTCTCCAACTCCTCAAACAGACTCCAGATCACCCGCCGCAGCCACTTCGATCCCAGCTTCGCCCCCCAGGCCGTCGTCCCCCCCAGCGACTCATACACCGGCACAATCCGCCCCACCTCCGGCGATGGAAAACTCAGCATCTGGACTCACCATGAGCAGGCAGAATCTCAAACTGCGGCTGAATCATCTTGAACTTCCCCGCGCTCGACCGCGAAGGCTCCAGCTTCCCATACAGCGCCACCATCTGCCCTACCTGAAACTTGTCCCGCAGATAAGTCCCGTGAAACCACATCGCACTTTACGGTATCGAGCCCCTGCCCCACGGTCATCTCAAACAGCGGCATATGGCGCGTCCGCAGCAGCACGGTCCCGCGCACCTCGCCAATCACCGAAGGCCATCGTCCCCGCCTGCAGCGCACTCGATCGGCACCGGATTCAACCGGTCTTCATACCGAAACGGCAGATGGTACAGCAGGTCCTCCACGGTCTCGACGCCGCGCTTCGCCAACTCGGCAGCAACGCGCTCCCCCACTCCCTTCACAAACTTCATCGGTGTAGAAAGTTCCAGCACACATCGATGCTATCAACATCGAATCAATGTCTTCGCGAGGTGATTCGCCTCAGCACGCAATGCCAACATCGGCAGCAGCCTTCCCCCCTGCTAAACTGACCTTAACCTCACTAATACGGGAACCCATGTCCATCGTAGAACTGCAACATGTCCGCAAAGCCTACGACACCAAGATCGCCGTCGCAGACCTCAGCTTCACCATCGAGCCCGGCAGCATGTTCGGCCTCCTCGGCCCCAACGGCTCTGGCAAGACCTCAAGCATCCGCATGATGATCGGCATCACGGTGCCAGACTCCGGCACCGTCAGCCTCTTCGGCCAGCCGTTTCATCGAAGCCTCCTCAACCGCATCGGCTACCTCCCGGAAGAGCGCGGCCTCTACAAAAAGATGAAGGTCATGGACCAGCTCATCTTCCTCGGCGAGCTTCACGGCCTCGACGCCACGACGGCCAGCAAGCGCGCCCACGCCTGGTGCGAGCGCATGGACATCGCCGACGTCATCACCAAAAAGACCGAGGAGCTCTCCAAGGGCATGCAGCAGAAAATCCAGTTCATCGCCGCCCTCCTCCACGACCCCGACCTCATCATCATGGACGAGCCCTTCAGCGGCCTCGATCCCGTCAACGCCGCCCTCCTCATGGACACCCTCGTCGATCTCCGCAAGCAGGGCAAGACCATCCTCTTCAGCACCCATCGCATGGATCAGGTCGAAAAGATCTGCGACGCCATCGCCCTCATCAACCGCGGTCATCTCGTTCTCTCCGGCGGCATGCGCGAGGTCAAGAGCCGCTACCCGCGAAACCGTGTCCAGGTCTCCTTCGAGGGAGACGACGCCTTCCTCGCCCATCCCAGCATTGAAAGTGCCAGGAACTATGGCGGACAAGCCGAGATCAAGCTTCGTGGCTTCAACGGCGCGAGCCCCGACGCCCAGCCGCTTCTCGCCGCGGCCATGCAGAACGGCGCCCGCATCACTCGCTTCGAAGTCATGGAGCCCACCCTCGAAGAAATCTTCATCGAGACCGTAGGAGAGAATGTCGATGCTTAATACATGGCTCATCGCGAAGCGCGAGTATCTCGAACGCATCCGCGCGAAAAGCTTCCTCATCATGACCATCCTCATTCCGATCCTCATGGGTGGTCTGGTCTACGGCGCGGCTTTAGCGAATGGAAGATCCGGCTCTCACCTCCGCATCGCCGTCGTCACTCAGGATCGCCAGTTCGGTCTCGACCTGAAGTCCGAACTGGAAAACTCCAAAGAAAGCACCAAGGAAGGCACGACAACCGTTGACGTCATCTCGCCTCCAGCTTCCGACACGCGGGACATCCTCGACCAAAAACTCAAAGGCCGCTCCCTCGACGGCTACATTTGGGTTACTCCGCCGTCCACTCCGCACACCCGCCCCCGGTTCGAGTGGGTTCCCAAGGCAAAGGCCGACATCATCACCCCAGCCTTGCTCAAGCAGGCCATCCGCTCTGTCCTCACTCGCGAAGGTCTCTTCAGCGCGGGAATGCCGCCGCCTGAAATCGACTCCCTGCTCAGGCCCGTCGATCTCGTCACGACAGACAATGGCAGCGCCTTTGCCAGCGTCTACGCCCTCTTCTTCCTCATGTACTTCGTCATCCTCTTCTACGGCATGAACGTCGCCCGCTCCATCATCGAAGAGAAGACCTCCCGCATCTTCGAGGTTCTGCTCGCGACCATCCGTCCTGAAGAGATGATGGCCGGCAAGGTCCTCGGAGTCGGCGCCGTCGGTCTCACCCAGATTGGAATCTGGGTCGTCGCAGGCCTCATCGTCACGAAGATTGGCCTCGTCGCATCAGACATCTCCCTCTCCATTACGCCGACGCAGGTTGGTTTCTTCATCCTGTTCTTTATTCTGGGATACATCCTGTACTCCAGCGTCGCCGCCGCTCTCGGCGCCATGACCAGCTCCGAGCAGGAGCTTCAGCAGATGAACATGTTCCTGATGTTGCCTCTCATCGCCTGCACAGTCGTCATCCTGCGCGTCGTCACAGACTCCGACGGCCTGATCGCGAAAGCCTTCTCGTTCTTCCCCTTCTGCACACCGCTCATCATGTATGTGCGGATCGCGGTCCATCAGCCGCCCGCCTGGCAGATCGCGCTCGGCGTCTTCGATCTCATCCTGACGATTCTCGCGATCCTCTGGTTCGCCAGCCGAATCTACCGCGTCGGCATCCTGATGTACGGCAAGAAACCGAACCTGCCCGAGATCCTCCGCTGGCTCAAATACAGCTAGCGCGCATCGTTCCATCGCGAAGCAGGGAAGCCCTACCACGCTCCCTGCTTGCCCCCTGCCCACCAAACCACCCCAACCGTAAACGTAGGCTGGCTCGACGCCAGCACCCCCGGCTTGTTCGTCAGGAAGAACGGCACATTGCTCCAGTCTCTCCGGAACTCCATCCGCGCCAGGAAGCCCTCGCCAAAGTTGTAGTCATAGGTTCCGGTAAACTCCTTCAGGGCTTGGTCCGTTCCGCTGTACAACCCATTCCGGTCGTTAAAGTACTCAAACCTTCCCCCCAAAGCCATTGTCGGCCTGAACTGGTATCGCGCATAAGCGGCTCCGCCATCCACAAGCGATGGAGCAGACGACTCGCCCGGTGCCGCATTTGCCCACTCCCGCGAGATCACATAATCGCCCTCCACCGAAAAAGTCAGCTTCGGCGTCGCGTTCCAGGTCACATAACTGTCGAAGATATTCGCCTTCCCGTCCGGTGCCGGATTGATCGGCTGCAGACACAGCCCCGGCTGCAGCGGCACAGTGCAGTTCGTCGCAGGTGCCACATCCGGATGGTCCTGCCCGATGTAATAGTTCATCGTCCACGAAATATTCTTCGTAGGCTGAGCAGCAAATCCAAACAGCTCGTCCTTGTACGAGTTGGTCGGCTCCGTCTGGTTCGTCCCATTCACGATCCAGTAGTTCAATGCGAGTTTGTCGTTCACCTTATAGCTGGCGCGAACACCCATATGGTAGAAGGGCAGATAGTCGAAGAAGAACGACCGCGAATAGTTCACCTGGTCCTTCGTATAGTTTCCCTCGATCCCCAGCGAACTCGCCCACTTGCCGAAGTCCACCGTCAGTCCCTTGCCCACAGGGACCACATAGGTTCCGTAGGCCTGAAAGATGTTCCTGTAGATATCAGGTCGCGCCTCGTTCGACGGATTGCCCTGCAGCGTAGCGGTCGCCTGCCCGAACTGCAGGTCAAGCCGCACTCCGTATCTCCGGCCCTCGGCCACATTCGGATCCAGATCGAACACAACGTCAGCCTGATTGATGCTGAAAACATTACTCAGGACATCGTAGGCACGCAGGTACTGTATTCGGCCGATCGGATGGTTGAAGTCGTACTCGTAGTACCCATCGAACATGTAGTTCAGCGTAGCTCCCCCGGGCAGAAAGGTCGGCAATACAGAAGTCGCGGGCGAACTCTGCGTCGTCGCGGCCTGCGTAGTTGCCTGACCAACAGGCGCCGTCTCTGCGACACCGCTGCTCGACACGCTCTCTACGCTGTTGCGAACCTCCGCCGCCGGGAGGACCAGCGAGGCAGGCTTCAGTGAAGCGGTCTCTATCGGCGCTCCAACTCGCTGCTCATGCAACTCCTCCTCAAGCGCACTCACCCGAAGCGCCAGCTCGCGGACCGTCTGCCGCAGGTCCTCAACCTCCTCGCGCGAAACGCTCGCACTTGTGGTCTGGGCGTACCCGGCGGGGCCGGGAAGCATCGCAACCAGCAGCATCGCAACCAAAAGAAAGAAAAGAATCGGGAGTCGATTGAGTGACCGCATAGGGATACCTCTCGTAAATGTCGTTAAGCAAAGCACATTCGACATCAAAAGTTCATAACGCTCGACCTCGGCAAGTTCCCGCGGGCCTTCGTTCGTGTATATCTACAGGAGAAATTGCACTAATAGTGCGAGGGGTCCTTCAGTGGCAGCGGAATCAGCATCGACAGGGCTTACCAGGACAAATCGGCCTCATTCTGCCCAGCGGGACCTCCTGGAACTTGCAGTCGGCTACGGCCTGATCCTGGCAACTGTGTGGACCGCCAATCCTACACAGAGAATTCTCTATTGGCTCGCCTTCGCATGGATCATCGCAACCTCTTGGGCGCGCCGTGATGGATGGACGGCGCTGGGCCTCGGCCGCAAAGGCCTGCTTCCGTCACTCTGGATCGTTGGAGCCGCCATTATTCTCGCGGCGATCGCGGTCTTCATCGCCTGGCGGACCCACAGCCTGCACCGTCTGCATGGCCCCACGCCGATCTGGTTGCATGGATGGGGTTATATCGTGTGGTCCCTGATGCAGCAATTCCTCCTGCAGAGCTATTTCCTGTTGCGGTTCCTGCGGCTGCTGCCCGGCAAGGCTGCGCCCATCATCGCTGCGACTGGCATCTTCGCCCTGGCACACCTGCCCAATCCAATCCTGACGCCGATCACCATCGTGTGGGGTGCCATCTCATGCATCCTGTTTCTGCGCTACCGGAACATCTACGCCCTCGGCGTCGCCCACGGCATCATGGGTCTGTGCATAGCAGTGACGGTGCCAAACTCGCTACACCATCACATGCGCGTCGGCCTGGGCTACCTCCGGTACCATCAGCGCGTACCATCAGCGCGCCCCGGACCGTCGACCGTCGTTTTCCGTCGTCATCGTCGACCGATGCACGGGTGATCGCCGACCATCGTTTTTCCGTCGTCATCCTGAGCGCAGCGAAGGACCCCTGTATTTCGTCGTTGCTTGTTCTTCTTCAGCAGACCCAGCCAATCATCGCAGCCAAAACGACCACAGAGTATCGACCGACGCATGAGTGATCGCCGACCATCGTTTTTCCGTCGTCATCCTGAGCGCAGCGAAGGACCCCTGTATTTCGTTGTTGCTTGTTCTTCTTCAGAGACCCAGCCAATCATCGCAGCCAAAACGACCACAGAGTATCGACCGACGCATGGGTGATCGCCGACGCACCCACCCGCCGCTCCTGACGCCAGGCCCGCCCATAAAACACCCCAGCCACAGCTGCGAGTAGAACGTATCGCCAGTTGAAGTGCACTGCGCGTTTATTGAAGTGCGCAAGTCCGAAGAGAACAGCGGTCATCAACAACGCCCTGTGCTGCCCTAGGCGGCGCTCCAGAAGATTCTGCATCCACCCGCGAAAAAATAGCTCCTCGGGAACCGCAATGAAGAAAAATGTGAACACCCACCCAAACACAACATGAGACACAGTAGGAATCTGCAGATGAAAATGCAAGAATCCCAGCGCCAGACCAAGCGCAATCCCGATAGGCGCATAAAACAAGAGCTCACGCACGCCAATCCGCAGATCGGCCAGCCGAAGCCGCAGATCGAAGCCCACACCCTGCAGCCTCCGAATCGCAAGAAAGCCATAGATCCCCGCATCCAGCAGCAGCATCTTGTTGAACACCGCAAGACGGGCGGGCCACGCCGGCTCGAACCAACGCAAATCCACTGCGAGACCAAGCACAGCAAGAACAAGAAGATCGCGCCAGTCTCCACGCTGCGCCGCGTCCGCAATACTCGCGCGGTAAAGCAGCCAACTGATCGCCACCGGCAGCAACAGGTAGAGCGCAAACCAGCCCCATCGAAACTGCCCATAAGAGACCGCAACCATCACGTAGGGAACACACAACATCGCCGGCAGCAGGACACGAACAGCGATCGGCAAGCGCTGTCCAGCCTCAACGCTGACCGGCCAAAACGCCGCCAACAGAAACGGCAAAAGCGTAAGCACCGCTGCAACAACAACCGCCGCGTGAATTGGAAATCCGGCCATCAACTTTGAGGATAGCGCCGCAGATCGGCTCAGATCGGCTCAGATCGACTCGGATCGGCTCCTCGTAATGTCCCCCGTCGCCCACAAAGGTAAACTCATTCAGTGCCCGAGACCCAAACCCAGGCTTACACCCTGAAGCAGCGCATAGCCCTCGCCCTCGTCCCTCGGCTCGCGAGCATCGTTATCTGCTGTCTCGGCGCCACCCTCCGCTATCGCGACGTCTGCGAGCCAGGAGCCACTCCCGGCTACGACATCCCGCCCCCTGCCGTCTACGCCTTCTGGCATCGCTGCCTGCTCGCCGGAGCCTGGCGCTTCCGCAAATACGGCCTCACCATCCTGATCAGCCGCAGCTTCGACGGCGAGCTGATCGCCCGCACCGTCGAGCGACTCGGCTTCGTCGCCATCCGCGGCTCCAGCTCCCGCGACGGTGCTCCCGGCCTGCGCAACATGCAGCGCGCCTACCTCGCCGGCCACTACTGCGCCATCACCGCCGATGGCCCCCGAGGCCCCGCCATGGTCGCCAAGCCCGGCGTTGTCCAGCTCGCCAAACTCGTCAACACCACTGTCAGCACCTGCTACGTCCTCCCCCACCGTGCCTGGCAGCTCCGCTCCTGGGACCGCTTCCTCATCCCCAAACCCTTCTCCCGAGTCACTATCGCTTGGACCTGCCCCGTCCCGCCCGATCAGGCCGCCGTCCAGGCCGCGCTTAATCGCTCCGTCGACCTCGCTCAGGCCACGAAAATATAGTTTAGAAAAGTGGAAAATTTTCAACGCTCAAAATCAACCACCCAAAACACCACCGAAATGCATCTTCCACCACACAATTCACCACGATTTACCATGCAAAATTCACCCAAATTGCGCGTAGCCGACTTCAATTTCGACCTCCCCGAAGAGCTAATCGCCCAGTCACCACCGGCGATTCGCGGCTCCAGCCGCATGCTGGTCCTCAACCGCGCCACCGGCGCCTACCACGACAATTTTTTCCGCAATCTACCCCAGTTTCTACGTCCCGGCGACCTCCTGATCCTCAACGACAGCCGCGTCATTCCTGCCCGCCTCTACGCCATCCGAGCCGGCCTGCACACCCAGCACAACTCGCCCGATCCCAGCGGTCGAATAGAAGTCTTGTTAACACAACAACTTGCCGACAACGATTGGACTGCCCTCGTCCGTCCCAGCCGCAAAATTCAGCCCGGAGAACGCCTCCTCTTCCACGCTTCCAACGAACCCAGACCCCTCCTCGAAGCTGAAATTCTGACCGCCGGAGAGTTCGGCGAGCGCACTCTGCGCTTTTCCCCCACTCCTGACTTTCACGCTATCCTAAACAAAATAGGCCACATGCCGCTCCCACCCTATATCCATCGCGACGACACCGCAGAAGACCGCGACCGATACCAGACGATCTTCTCCCACGAACCAGGCTCCGCCGCCGCTCCCACTGCCGGCCTCCACTTCACGGAAGAAATCCTCTCCCAACTCAAACAAAACAAAGTCCAAATCGAAACCATCACCCTCCATGTCGGCCTGGGAACTTTCCAACCCGTCCGAGCAGAAAACCTCGAAGACATCCGCCTTCACGCCGAGCACTACACTCTTCCCGCTGCCACCGCTAACGCGATAAACACCGCACTACGAGAGGGGAATCGCATCATCGCCGCCGGTACCACCACCACTCGTACCCTGGAGCACTGCGCCGAGATCGCCCACGGCGAGCCCCTCACCCCCCACTCCGGTCAAACCAATATCTTCCTCAGTCCCGGTCATAACTTTCGCATTATCAGTGGCTTACTCACCAACTTCCACCTCCCGAAATCCACCCTCCTTATGCTGGTCAGCGCCTTTGCAGGCAGCGAAACAGTGCTCGCCGCCTACGCCCACGCCGTCCAGCAAAAATACAGTTTTTTCAGCTACGGCGACTGCATGCTCCTGCTCTAGCTACATTTACCCCTCCCTAACGCGCTACCATCAAACATCCATGGCACAAGCACCCAAACCGCCCGCAACCTCCGACACAACCCCCCCCATTTACCTACTCGACAGCATGGCCTTCATCTTCCGCGCCTACCACGCCATGCAGCGCCAGCGACCTATGTCTACGCGGACGGGGATCCCCACAGCAGCGACCTATGTCTTCGTCAACATGATCAACAAGCTGCGCAAGGACTTCTCGCCGCACTACCTGGCGGCGATCTACGATCTCTCCGGCCCAGTCTTCCGCGACGAGCGCGCCCGCGAGATGAAGGCCGTCAAGAAGTTCAACATCAAGACCCAGCAGTTCGACGAGATCGACTACCTCGGCTACAAAGCCAACCGTACTGAGATGCCGGCCGACCTAACCCAGCAACTCCCCTTCATTCGGCGCGCACTCGAAGCCTTCCGCATCCCCATCCTCAGCTATGAAGGCTTCGAAGCAGACGACGTCATTGGCACCCTGTCCTGCAAACTTAGCGCGCTCGGCCACAAGGTCTACGTCGTCTCCTCCGACAAGGACATGATGCAGCTCGTCAACGACGACGTGTTAATACTGAACCCCACTAAGGACAACCTTATTCTCGATCGCGCTGGCGTCGAAGCCACTTTGGGTGTACCACCTGAGCGCGTCATCGACGTCATGGCCCTTCGCGGAGATTCCATCGACAACATTCCTGGCGCGCCCGGAATCGGCGATAAAGGCTCTATCGAGCTCATTCAGCAGTTCGGCTCCGTTGAAGCTGCTCTCGACCGCGCCGACGAAGTGAAGCGCAAAACGTATCGTGAATCGTTACAAAACAACCGTGACAATATTCTGCTCTCGAAAGAACTAGTCACTATCCACACGGGCGTCCCCATCGACTACGATCTCGGCGACATGCGCACGCAGCCCCCCGATAACGCCGCATGCCGTGAGCTTTTCTCCGAACTCGAATTCACCACACTTCTCAAAGAACTCGCTCCGTCAGTCGACAACAGCCCCATCACTTACAATTTCTCACCTGCGCCGTCACAAATAGCCGCTCTTCTGGCGGATGCCCGTGCGACAGACGGCGAAGGAACAATCAAGGGCCTCACGCTCGCTGTTTTTGAAGACGCACGCGCGCTTGCTGAAGAGGTTTGTGCCGATCCCTCCGCTGAAGAGGAAGCCGAACCGGAACCACCTCCATCCGAATCGTTGTCTCTCTTCGGATCCCCTGCAGAGCCCGCGGTTTCAGTCTCTCGCGCTTCGGCGATCCCTAACGTCCTCCAGATCGGCCTAACGACCTCCGACGTCGCTGCGATGGTCGTACCCCTTGACGCTTCCGGTCTGCGCGAGGCTCTGGAAGACTCGACCCTCCCCAAGCACGTCCATGATCTCAAAGCCGTCCTCCGAGCGCTCGAACCTCACGGCGTCACTCTCAGAGGGATCCGAGACGACGTGATGCTCTACAGCTATCTCATTAATCCGACGCACGCTTCTCATACGTTGCCCGACGTCACTGCACGTTACACCAGCCGTGCGCTGACCCCTGCCTCCAAGACGCCTACGACTGAGGAGATCGCCAACCTGCTGCCTGAGGCGGCCAACGCGGTTCATCGTCTCTCCGCAAGCCTCCGTGCCCAGATTAAATCTGCCCAACTCACACCTATCTACGAGACGATGGACCTTCCTCTTGTTCCCGTCCTTCTGCGGATGGAGCAGGCGGGGGTTCGCATCGACTCCGATGTTCTTGGTGAGATGTCCAGCCGTCTCGCCGTCGACATAGACAACCTTGCCGAGCGCATCTACGCCGACTCAGGCCATCGCTTTAATATCAACTCCCCCAAGCAGCTTGGCGACGTCCTCTTCAACAAGATGTTGCTGCCCAAGCCGATGAAGTACGGCAAAGGCAAGGTCGTTTCCACCGCGCAGGATGTCTTGGAAGAACTCGCCGAACAACACACTGTGCCTGCGCTGGTTCTCGAGTATCGTCAACTGGCGAAACTCAAATCCACCTACCTCGACTCTCTTCCTCACTTGACCGACGCACAGGGCCGCGTTCACACCACGTTCAACCAGGTTGGTACAGCGACTGGGCGTCTCTCTTCAACCAATCCGAACCTGCAGAACATTCCCGTCCGCACTGCGCTTGGCCGCGAGATCCGGGCGGCCTTCATTCCTGCTTCCGGCAACGTGCTGATGTCGGCAGACTATTCGCAGATCGAGCTGCGTCTGATGGCTCACTTCTCGCAGGATCCTCTCCTGCTCGATGCTTACCGAACCGGGAAGGACATTCACACCTTAACCGCGAGCGAGGTCTTTGGTGTCGACGCCGCAACCATGGACAAGGAGACTCGCGCCCGCGCCAAGGCCGTCAACTTTGGAATTGTCTACGGCATCAGCCCGTTTGGTCTGGCGGCGCAGCTCAACATTGACCAGAGGACCGCGAAGCAATACATCGAGACGTACTTTGAACGCTACAAAGGTGTTCAGCGGTTTATCGAGGAGACGCTTGAGACGGTACGTCGCGACCAGTCTGTGAAGACCTACTTCGGCCGCATTCGTCCGATTCCAGACATACAGTCGCGCAATCCAAACATGCGCGGCTTTGCGGAGCGTACTGCGATCAACACTCCACTACAGGGCACAGCTGCAGACCTTATCAAGCTGGCGATGCTGAAGATTGATCATCTGATCCGCGACCGCAAACTCAAATCGCAGATGACGCTTCAGGTTCATGACGAACTTCTCTTCGACGTTGTACCGGACGAGGCGGAAGAACTACAAGAACTCGTCAAGCATGAGATGGAGCACGTCGCCGAGTTCTCCGTTCCGATCGTCGCCGATGTAGGCATCGGCCAGAACTGGCGCGATATCAAGTAGCCATATATTTATTTTGCCGATCTGTTCTAACATGCCTCCATGCGATCTTCTGCCTTTCTTCTCGCTCTCCTTCTAGTCTCGCCTGCGCTGGCCCAGCAGCACACCATGCTTCTCTGGCCGAACGGCAACCCCGAACCTTCGAAGGTCGTCGGGCCTGAGGTCGATCCAACCACCGATGCCAATCGCATGGTGTCCGGCAAGCTGACCATCCGGGTTACGAACATCAGCAAACCCAGCATGGCAGTTTTCTCTCCGGACCCTGCGAAGAACAACGGTGCTGCGGCCCTCGTCTTTCCGGGTGGAGGGTATGTCCGGCTTTCTTACAATCTCGAAGGTACGGAGGTATGCGATTGGCTCAATTCCCTCGGTATGACCTGCGTTCTGGTGAAATACCGTGTTCCTGAAGAGGGCCATTATCCCGAAAACGTTGAAGACCTCGAAGATGCGCAGCAAGCAATGCGGTTGACTCGTTCTCACGCCTCCGAGTGGCACATCGATGCGAACCGCATCGGGGTCATCGGCTTCTCCGCCGGAGCGCATCTCGCCGCAGTTCTTAGCACTCATCGAGACTTTCAGGGCAAGACTGTTCCCACATCCAGCATCGACGCCCGCCCCGACTTCCAGATGATCATCTACCCTGGCTGGACCAGCGGTTCAGACGGCAAGGTGAATCCTTCCCTTCAACCCACGCCGCAGATTCCGCCTACCTTCCTGCTTCAGGCAGAGAACGATTACACCGCCCACGTAGAAAGTTCGCTAATTTACTTTCAAGCGCTCAAAGACGCAAGGATCCCCGCCGAGCTTCATGTCTTTACCCAAGGTGGTCACGGGTTTGGCCTCCGTTCCACCGATCTACCCATCTCGCATTGGCCCGCTCTTGCCGAAACCTGGCTCCATACCATCCACATCCTTGGTGCATTTGGGCCCGTCGGTCGACCTTGAGATTGATCAGGGGGGCGAAGATTGGGAGTTCGCGCGGGTGTGCCAGATGTCGAGGAGGGTGGTGGCGATGGTGAAGAGGACGGGGCCCAGGACGATGCCGAGGGGGCCGAAGAGGGCGATGCCTCCGAGGATGGCGAGTAGAATGGTGGCGATGTGGGCGCGCATGTGGGAGCCGACGAGGATGGGGTAGAGGATGTTGTCGATGGTGCTGACGATGAGGCCTCCCCAGATGGCGAGGAGGGCGGCTTTACCCCAGTGTCCGGTGAGGCCGAGGTAGATCGCGACGGGTCCCCAGACGAGGAAGGAGCCGAAGGCCGGGATCATAGCGCAGACGGCGAGGGTGAAGGCCCAGAGGATGACGCCGGGAACTCCGAGGACCCAGAAGGCGAGGCCGGCGAGGACGCCTTGCACAGCGGCGATGGTGAGTCGCCCAAGCGCGGTGGCGAGGATGGTGTCGCCGACTCTGTCGAGGAGTTCGGTAGTCTCGCGTTCGTGGAGAGGAAGGAGTGAGCAGAGCGAGGCGAGGGCGAGGGCGCGATCGCGAAGGAGGAAGAAGAGAAGAACGATCATGACGACGAGCTGGGTGATGATGCGGACGGAGTTGCCGAGAAAGCCGGCGAGGTTGCCTCCGAGATAGGTGGCAGCGCTGCGGGCGGCGTTGTTGACGTCGATGGAGCTGGTGAAGTCTTCGATGCGAGAGGCGAGCGCGGGACGGTTGGCGATGAAGTTGGTGACCTTTTCCTGATGGGCGCCGGCGCGGAAGGCGTTGACTGTGGCGAATGCCTGTTTGCCGAGTTCCTGCGCGAGGAAGAAGGTGGGGATGATGACAGCCAGGATGATGAAGAGGAGTGCGATGGTGGCGCAGAGAGAGCGGTTTTTGATCTTGGAAGAGAGCCAGTCGTAGGGGCGCCGTGTGACGACGGCGAGGACGACTGCTCCGACGATGCCGGAGAAGAAGGGCTGGAGGAGCAGAGCGCAGAGGATGAGGATACCGAGGGTCAGGAGGAAGAGGGTGATCTGCCTCCATGGTGTTGCTTCGCGGCTCTCCTGCATGCTGTGGCGCTCCGTTAGTGGATTGGATGCGGGGCCGGCTTTGACTCGCCAACTCATTTCATTATCCCTTTTTTGGTGAACCATAGCTCGAGTCGCGCTGCTGCGGGGAGCACCTCCCCCAGGAGACCCCGTTCGGCGAAGGGATGACAACCCCAAAAAGCTCAGGGATCAGCGTTTTTTCAGGGCTTCCAGTTCGTCGAGGGTGCGGGGCCAGTCGGATCCGAGGAGCCGCGACAGGCTTCTGTCGGCAAGGACTTTTCCGCCGGTTTGGCATTGCGCGCAGTAGTTGGTTTCGTTGTCGGCGTAGCGGATGCGCTGGATGGGCTGGCCGCAGGTGAGGCATGGTTGTTCGAAGCGGCCGTGGACGGCCATGTCTTTGCGGAACGCGGTGACTTTTTCGGGAAATGCCTGGCTGGCTTCGGCGTTGAGGCGGTCGATCCAGAGCTGGAGGGTGTCGCGGGTGGCGGTTAAGAGGCGCTGCCACTGCTCGTCTGTGAGTCTGTGGGTTAGCTGGATCGGGGATAGACGCGCGGCGTGGAGAATCTCATCGGAGTAGGCGTTGCCGATGCCGCTGAGGATGCGCGGGTCGGTGAGGGCTCGCTTGAGGGTGCGGTTTTCTGCAGTGAGTGCGGTGCGGAAGCCTTTGAGGTCGGTAGTGAAGACGTCGATGCCGCCGGGGTCTACGGATTGCATGTCTTCTTCGTTGTGAAAGAGGTGCAGGGAGGCGCGGCGCTTGGAACCGGCTTCGGTGAGAATGAGGGAGCCGTTGGGAAAATCGAAGGCGGCGAGATTGTTACGGCCGCCGAGTTTGGCTCCGAGGGGGCGCCAGTGAAGGCGTCCGGCGATCATCAGGTGAAGAACGAGCCAGAGACCGTTGTCGAATTCGATGGCGATGCGCTTGCCGATGCGGAGGAGGGAACGCACGGTGTGGCCTTCGATCTCTTCAATGGATGGTTGTACGGTCCGTAGAAGGAATGGGCTGGCTATGCGGATGTGGGTTAGCGGCTGGCCTACGATTCTTGGCCGCATGGCGGAGAGGTAAGCGGTGATGTCGGGTAGCTCTGGCATTTGTATGCAACTTGGGAAGCAATGATAAATGTGAATGGATTCGGCGAATTTCATTTCAAACTATTAGCTGTCACCGTGTGCAGGCTAAGCAGGACTATCTGACCAATGGCATCGATGGAAACGATTGTCTCTCATTTGTGATGAGAGCCGATTCATGTTGTGCGTGGCTGCTGCTCGATTAGTTCGCTGAAGGACGTTCTGCCTTATCGACGACCAGCGCTTCAACCGGGCCTCTGGTTGCCACCAATCTCAGGCCGAGTTGCTGCTGGATGGCCGAAAACAATGGAGCGCTGGGGGCGTCTGCTGAGGCCGAGGGTACGTCTCCGCCGAATTGAGTTTCGTCAGGAGCCCACTCCAGATCGAAGTCGTATCGTCCCGAAAGCCCGGTTTTATCCACGACTGGCCGATCCAAAATCGCACGTTGCAAGAGCGAGGCGAGATCACCCATGGTCGCGTTGCGCGCCGGAAGCACAATGCGCTGCGGGTAGACGACTCCCGGCCCAATAGTCGGAGGATCATTGGGCACTGCGGTTTCCTTCAATTTTGATCCACTTCTTGAGATCTCCAGCTGATAGATCGAGAAAACCTTTGGTTCGCGATGGAATGCGAGTTTGAACCTGTCGGTCAAAAGGCTGCGAAGCATCGACATCTGCTCGTCGCGGGTTGGCCGGACTTCGCCGGGAGTTACGGCAAGAATGTCGTAGTGGTCAGATTCAATCCACGAAGGTCCGCCAGAGATCGTTCGGGGGTTGAGATCGTAAGCGGCTGCGATCAGTAGCTTCAGTGTGTAGTCTTTCTCAACAAACCGATTGACGCCCTGCATGGTGATGTAGCGGCCTGGCTTGGCACCAGACTCCACCGGCTTGATGGTTGCCACCTCAAAGGCGTCGAATTTGGGACGAGGAGCTGCAGGGTTGGGAGCCGGGGACTGCGCGAAGATTCCAGAAACCGAGATAACGACTGCTATAGACGCGATTAGTCGAACCATACCATTGCACCTTCCGGTCGTGCTTCGCATGATGCCCACACATCAGAAATCGATGTATAGGGAACGATGGCGAGCCCCCTATCGAGGCGTGAGGCTCGTCGATGGCTGATTTACACCTGTGTTTCCAGGGCCGCCAACCACTTGTAACGTGGGGATGAGGTCGTCTGCTGAGGGGAGTGGGGGAAATGGCATGTGCGGCTCATCCTGATACCAATAAGCGACGGAATAGAAGTTGTCCGAGCGGTGATTGGAGTGCCCGTGCTCGATCGACGCCTTCATGGATTGGGTGAACGGGATCGGCGAGTCCAGATGGAAGCGATAGACGCTGGCGCGCTCTCCGGCAACCTCCTTGCTGACGACGGGTGCTCCGTAGAGTTGGAACGAGAAGGGTGCCCCAAAGTCCCATGCCCCGAGGAAGTAATCTTCTGACCCCGTGCCAACGATGCCCGGTAACGCTGTTCCGTCGATATAGAACATGTCATTTCCTTCGCCCCACCAGCCGTCCTGATTTTGAAGCACTGACATGGTTACCCCAACATACTGTCCATGCCCTTTCGCCTCAAACCAGACATAGTTATCTTTGCCATCGAGGTCTCGTTTATAGTTCACAATCGGGTCGCCGTTTGCGTACCAATTCGTTGTCCATCCGTGGTTTGGCTGCGCCTGACGATACTGGGCATGAAAGTAAAGAGTATGCGGCGGCAGCGGGTGAGATTCTTTTCGATAGTCGATGTTGTAGTACAGCGCATCCACCGAATTCTTTCCCTCATTCGAAATGGTGATGCGGGCATTATGCGCATACGGCATAGGGAAGAAGCAGTTCATGGCCTTGCTGTTTCCGACCGAGAGCATCGCGGACTCCGAGGTGTGATAGACACCGAGTCCCAGTCCAAAAAAATCACCGATCGGACTCTCAACACTGGGAGACGTCTCACCATCCCAGTAAATTCTAAGGATGATTCGCTTGAGATGGTATGGCTCGCCGCTGGAGATGGTAAACCACATATGCGAAATCATGCCGGGGCCATCCGCATCCAGAATGGTGAGGGTGGTGCCGGGCGTCATCTTGCGAAAGTCGGCGTTTGCTCCTGTACTTTCCCTGCTTGTGGCGCGAAGCAAAGTGTAGGTCTGTTGCTGGGTAATATCCGGCATCGAACCTCCGGTTTGCCCAAAAACGGAGGTTGCAAAACTGAGCACGAGGAGCGCAATGGACGCGCGCCAGAGGTTGAATGAAAGAGGGTTGCGAGGCTGTAATCCCGTGTCACTGGCTATGGCGTGCATACGTGTCATTTACAAAATGATATATCGTCACCCCAATCGTTTGGTCCGGGACGACGTCTGGGGCTGAATGATTTTGGCACACGGATTTTAGGCTGTTAGCCCACGATCAGAATCGATGTGTGGTGCGCGACGCTCTTCTATTTATCTCCGGTTGGCTTTGCGGGGGGTTCCGGGTTTTCAACAATTGGAGGAACTGGCATGCCGGGGGTGAGTGGTGGCCGCTTGAGATGCCATTGAGTGGCCTGTTGGTAGGCGTATGCGAGCGCGAGGACCTTGCCTTCGGCAAAGTGCGGGCCGGCGATCATAAGTCCGATCGGCATGCCGTTGGCAGAGAACCCACAGGGTATGGTGATGGCAGGGATGCCATAGCCGTCGAATGGCGAGGTGTTGCCGCAGGGTGAGGAGCCTTCGAAGAACTCGTAGACTTTCTTTCGAGTGTTGTCCGCCATCTCCTGCTTGAGGGAGGAGTTGATGGTTGGGGGCAGGTAGCGTACGGTGGGGACGACGGCGAGGTCGAAGTCCTTGAAGCTGGCGTCGATGGTACGGCGAATAGTGGCGAGGTTTTCGTGGGCGCGACCGCTGTCGGCTGCGGTTGATGGTGGGCGGGCACCGGCTGCTCCGGGAGTATTCATATGCTTGGCCGTGGGTGGCATGTAGTTGGCGCCATATTTCTTGACAAGTTCTGCGTGATAGTTCTCCGCTTCACCGAGGTCGCCGATGGCGGGCGGGATGGAGAGCAAGGGCGAGTGGGAGGTGACGCCGACGGTGAGTTTTTTGAGCACCTCGATTGCGGCGAGGATTGAGGGCTCGATCTCCGGGTCGACGTGATCGTAGTAGGAGGCGGGCAAACCAAGGCGCAGTGTGGAGACCGGCTGCTTCATGGCTTTGACGTAGTCTTCCGGGGCGTGCTCGACGCTGTAGATGTCGGCGGGGTCGTAGCCGACCATCTGGTTGAGCATGAGGGCGGCGTCCTCGACGGTGCGGGTGATGGGGCCGCAGTGGTCGAGCGGAGCACTGCAGGGAATGATGCCGCGGATGGAGACGAGGCCGACGGTTGGCTTGAGGCCGACGACGCCGCACCAGGCAGAGGGGACGCGGATGCTGCCGCCTGTGTCGGTGCCGAGTGCGCCGAAGCAGAGGTCGGACGAGATGGCCGCGCCGGAGCCGGAGGATGAGCCGCCGCTGACGCGGTCGAGTGCCCAGGGGTTGCGCGTAGGACCAAAGTAAGAGACGTCGCCTGTGCAGCCGACGGCGAATTCATGCAGGTTTAGCTTGCCGATGATGACCACTCCGGCTGCTTTGAGGCGGCGTACGATGTCCGCGTCTTCGGTGGGGATGCGGTCCTTGAACATGGGGCTGGCTGCGGTGGTGCGGGTGCCGGCGGTGTCGATGTTGTCTTTGAACGCGATGGGAATGCCGTGGAGCGGGCTGCGGAACTTGCCGGCTTTTTGCTCAGCGTCGAGCTCGGCGGCCTGGCGGAGGGCGTCGTCGGTCATGACGGTGATGTAGGCGTTCACCTTGGGGTTGTATACGGTGATGCGCGCGAGGAGAGCGTGGGTGAGCTGGGTAGACGTGACCGTGCGGGCGTGAATTCTTGCAGAGACTTCGGTGAGGGAGAGTGCGACGAGTGCGTCGGCGCTGTCAGGCGCGGTGGGATTTTGGTCTTTGACTGTCGCCCAGGCGGGCCAGGTTGAGAGTACCGACTGGGCCGCAAGTGTGCCGCCACACAAGCGTGCGAAGGAGCGTCGCGTGAGTTTTGTCATGCTGTGAGAATAATGGCAGACGGCAAAATCACAAGGGAAAATGTTCGGGTAGAGGGGAGCGCTAGAGCTCCATGGCGAATTGGTGGGAGGGTTCGTAGGTGGTGGGTTTCGGTTCGGTGGAGAGGTCGAGGATGAGGCGCTCGAGGACCAGGAGTTTGTTGGCGGGGCTGGAGCGGAGTTCTAGGTCGGCGCGGGCTACGAGGCGGATGGCGCGGGTGAGTTCACGGCGGGATTTGTAGCGGCGGGCTTGTTTGATGAGGTCTTCGGCGGCGAAGGGGGGCATGCGGAAGCCCTGCCAGAGGACTTGCCAGATGGCTCGGGGGTCGCGCACGTTTTTTTCGGAGATGATGAGCATCTGGCGGAAGGTGCGGGCGAGCATGTAGAGATGGCCGATGGCTGCGTCTTCTCCACCGTCAGAGGCATTGAGGAGGCCGTGGAGGAGGAGAAGGGCGCGGGGGCGGTCCTTGGAGCTGATGGCGTCGGTGAGCTCGTAGAGGCTGCGCTGCTTGGCGGCGAGGACCATGGTTTCTACGTCGCCAAGGGTGACTCGGCTTTTTCCTTCGACGTAGAGGAGGAGTTTTTCGAATTCGCTGGCGATGAGCATCATGTCGGCACCGAGGGAGTCGACTAGTTCGCGGGCGGCGTCGGGATCGAACTTGACGTTGCGGGATTCGGCGGTGGTGAGGACCCATTTGATGGCGTCGTTTTCGTCGACGCGGGCTAGTTCGACGAAGCCGCACCAGTCGCCGAGGGTCTCGCGGATGCGCTCGTAGCGCTCTTTGTCCTGGTAGTCCATCTTGCGGAGGTCGGTGGGGATGCGGAGGTGGTCGGCTACGAAGAGGATGAGGGCTTGCGGGTTGGGTGAACGGAAGTAGGCGTCGATAGCGGCAAATTCTTCTTTCTTGCTGCCGCGGCCGTAGAGGGTTTTCAGGTTGCGAACGAAGAGGACCTGGAAGGGCGCCATGAGGGATGGGGTCTGGGCGCGGTCAAGGATTTCGAAGATGCTGGTGTCGGCGAGGTCGAGGTCGTGGAGGCAGAAGTCGCGTGTGTTTTCGGGGGCGAGAGTGGCGAGGACGGCTTTGCGGCAGCGGTCATAGAAGAAGACCTCGTCGCCGATGAGGACGTAGCCGGGCTTGATGGAGGGCGTGGCGATTTCGGCGATGAAGCGGTCGGTCGAAGCGAAGCTGCGGAGCGGGCTCGCGGAGGATTTGAGGTCGGCCATTAGAAGGACTCCAGCATATCGCTTACGATGGCCTGGGCGAAGTCGCGGGCGACGCGTTTAACGGCGTAACCGTCCTCCTGGATGAAGCTGCTGAGGTCCTGGGTGGATTGAAACTGCTCGCGGTAGAGGATGGAGTCGTTGCGATAGAGGATGGTGCCGTCGTGCGCGGTGAGGACGACCTTGGCGGTGATGGTGACGAGATAACTGGAGGTCTGGCTCGTGGTTGCGTCGTAGGTAAGGGGCGTGATGGTCTCGGTGAGGATGGTGCCGTGGAGGGTGGCGTCGGCGGAGTCGGTGTCGGTGTTGAGGACGCGGTATTTGGTGCGGGTATTGAGTTCGCGGATGGTGGCCTGGGTGAAGGCCATCTCGGTGCGGTAGGCCTGGGCCCTGGTGGCGAAGATGGGGACGGCGAGGGTGCGGACGTTGGCGGGAATGTGGGTTGCGGAACCAGCCTGGTGGTAGCCGCATCCGGAGAGGGTGGTGACGAGGAACAGGGTGAGGAGGCGGAGGCGCATGCGGCTATTTTCTATTGTCGCATTGGCGGGTTTTTGTCCGAAAAAAATCCGGCGTGGTGGAATGTGGTTTTACAAGGGGGTTTTGCAAAAAACGGGGTGCAGAACGTGGTTTTTTGATGGTGAAAACGTGGTGCAATGCTGCGTTATCGTGGTGATTTCGATGGTGAGTTTATGGCTCTAAGAATTTTCCTCTCTTTGAAGATATTTTTTCCGGAACAAAAGAAAAGGCAGCCTGATGGCTGCCTCTTCTTCGATGTTGGGTTGAATGGTTATGCGGGGGAAGGTTGGCCTTCGCCGAAGCCGGGTTTGCGGCCTGCTTCGGGTTTGAGGATCTTCTGGGTTTCGCCGCTGCCGGGGTCGACTCCGGAGAGCGCGGACTTGGCGGCGGGGAGTTCCTTGCCTTCGATGATCAACTTGATCTCGTTGGCGTCCAGGGTCTCGCGCTCGAGCAGGGCGGCTGCCATGCGGTGCATGATGTCCTGGTTGGACTCGAGGATGGTGTAGGCGGACTTGTAGGCCGCGTCGACGAAGGTGCGAACCTCGGCATCGATCTGCTTGGCGGTGTCGTCGGAGAAGTCGCGGTGTTGTGCGATCTCACGGCCGAGGAAGATCTGCTCTTCCTTCTTGCCGAAGGTCATTGGCCCGAGTCCGCTCATGCCGAACTCGCAGACCATCTTGCGGGCGAGTTCAGTGGAGCGCTCGATGTCGCTGCCGGCGCCGGTGGTCATCTGCTTGAGGAAGATCTCCTCGGCGCAACGACCGCCCATGAGGGTGGCGAGGCGGGTTTCGAGATAGTCCTTGGTGACGGTGTGCTGGTCTTCCTCGGGGAGGTAGACGGTGACACCGAGAGCCATGCCGCGGGGGATGATGGTGACCTTGTGGAGCGGGTCAGAGTGCTCGCGCAGGGCGGAGACGAGGGTGTGACCGGCCTCGTGATAGGCGGTGACGCGCTTTTCTTCATCCGTTAAGAGCATGGACTTGCGCTCGGCGCCCATCATGACCTTGTCCTTCGCTACTTCAAAGTCGTACATGTGGACCGATTTGCGGTTGTAGCGAGCGGCGGTGAGGGCGGCCTCGTTGACCATGTTGGCGAGGTCGGCTCCGCTGAAGCCCGGGGTGCCGCGAGCGAGGACGTTGAGGTTGACGTCTTCGGCCATGGGGACCTTGCGGGAATGAACCTTGAGGACCTCTTCGCGACCACGGATGTCGGGACGATCGACGATGACGCGACGATCGAAGCGGCCGGGGCGGAGGAGAGCGGGGTCGAGGACGTCGGGGCGGTTAGTCGCGGCGACGAGGATGACACCGTCGTTGGACTCGAAGCCGTCCATCTCGACGAGGAGCTGGTTGAGGGTCTGCTCGCGCTCGTCGTGTCCACCGCCGAGGCCTGCGCCACGGTGACGGCCTACAGCGTCGATTTCGTCGATGAAGATGATGCAGGGGGCGTTCTTCTTGCCCTGCTCGAAGAGGTCGCGGACGCGCGATGCGCCGACGCCGACGAACATCTCGACGAAGTCAGAGCCGGAGATGGAGAAGAAAGGAACGTTGGCTTCGCCGGCAACTGCGCGGGCGAGCAGAGTTTTGCCGGTGCCCGGAGGTCCGACGAGGAGGACGCCCTTGGGGATGCGGCCGCCGAGGCGCTGGAACTTCTGCGCTTCGCGGAGGAACTCGATGATCTCCTTGAGCTCTTCCTTGGCTTCATCAACGCCGGCGACATCCTTGAATGTGATCTTCTTCTGCTGCATTGAGAGCAGGCGAGCGCGGGACTTGCCGAAGCTCATTGCCTTGTTGCCGCCGGACTGCATCTGGCGCAGGAGGAAGAACCAGAGGCCGAGCAGGAGAGCAAAGGGCGCGATGGAGATCAGCAGGCTGAGCCACTGGTTTTGGCTCTGATCCTTGATGTTGATATTGACGCCATGATCGCGCAGCGTCTTGTACATGTCGGGGTAGTTGCCCGGAATGGTGGTGTGGAACTGATTTTTCAGGTCGTCGCGATAGTGGCCAGTGACTTCAGAGCCGCTAACAATGACGTCGCTGATCTTGCCCTGGTCAGCGTCGTTGAGCAGCTGGGTGAGACTGATGTTCTTTTCCTGAGTCCCGCCAGTCGTTTTGACGACTACCTGCCAGAGGAATACGAGACAGGTAATCATGAAGACCCAGATCAGAATTTGTTTGACGGTCGAGTTCAAAGCGAATTTCCTCATTTTCCGGTCTGCAGCAGCCCCAAAAACCCCACTGACGCTTGTCAGACCCGGCTGCCGCCCGCAAAAGCGAACGGAAGCCTACAACTATTAGACGCTAAAGAATGAAGGAAGGTTCTGATGCTGGTGGGCTTGCTTGATCCCCAGCGGCAGGCCTGCCTCAGTCAAGTAGATTAGATTCTACTCTCTGACAGAGGATTCGGGGTGGCAAATGCGGAATGTTGATGAGACTTTAGGGGGATAGGGGGTAAACGGCCATTGGGATGCTGAAGGTTGAGGCGCTTGAAAAGAAGGCCCGGGGCTAAAGCCCGTTGTATTTGTTGGCCTATTCGCAGGGCTAAAGCCCGCGCTCCCTCCAAATAAACAACAAAGTCATTTTGTTTGTGTCTCTTTCGAATTTCAATCCCACTACCTGCTCAGCCCTTCGAAGCTAATGCAGTATGGGAGGTGCCGAGATCTCGGCATTTTTCCATACTATAGGCTCGACAACAGCCCCATGTTACTAAGGGATTGGGCGTTGGAGAATCCTTTGAGAGTTCAAACAATTATCGTCGGCGTTTTCTGTGTGATCGCCTCTTTGGCAGCGGTGGGTATATATCTGTTCGATTTCGGCAATGAGCCCCTGTCGAGCGAATCACTATTTTGGGCTATGCCAATCGTTTGTCCAATCGCCTTTGTGGCGTACCTCAAATCAAAGACAATTGGTTCCGCTGCACAAATCGTCCTCTATTCGCTGGCGGTAGTTGGGGCATACCAAATGATTCAAAGAGATTGCATATGGGGAGGGGAATGCTACACGCATAATGCCGCAGCCGTAGCAGTAGCATCGATGTTTGCGGGAGTTCATATAATTGCGATGCTAGGTGCACTGGTACTAATGTGTGTGGAGGCAGGGAAAACGTTCCGGTCACATCCTGGCGCATAAAGGTTCGGATAGGTGGGAGTTCCAAGTCTGACCGCAGCAAAATGATCGGGTACCCCATAGGTCTCGCTTCGGGGAGAAAGACCCGGGGCTAAAGCCCGCTGTATTTGTTGGCTTTTTCGCAGGGCTAAAGCCCTGCGCTCCCTCCCGGAGGCAACAACAACTTTTCGTGGCCTGACTATTGCTGGCGAAAGAGGCGGAGTTCGCGGGGGGAGCGGTCGGCGCGGAGGCCGTTGGAAAGGTGGAGGGATGCTCCAGTGCGGGCGGCGACGGTGGGATCGGGACGAAAGCCGCAGAGGGCGAGGAGCCGGGAGGTTTCGTCGAAGCTGAGGCGGGCGCCGAGTTGGCGGGCGGCGGCTCGGAGGACGCGGCGGCGTAGGGCGGGGTCGAGGGTGCGGAGCCGGTCGAGTTCGATGGAGACGGCGGATTGGCCCGGAGTGGTGCTGACCGCGCGGCCTCCGCCACGGACGG
The DNA here is from genome assembly GCA_963791735.1 of uncultured Acidobacteriaceae bacterium. Lineage (GTDB taxonomy): Bacteria > Acidobacteriota > Terriglobia > Terriglobales > Acidobacteriaceae > Edaphobacter. The sequence continues at coordinate 114,025 of CAWBTR010000005.1, forward strand.
GTTTCCCGGGCAGAAGAAGCTGAGGGAGGATTTTGCTCAGTTCGGTTTGCCAGCGCGATTCTTCTTCGCGTGCGAGTTCGGCGAGGTTGGCCAGAGTCTGGTCGAGGTTTGGGTTGTAGGCGCGGAGCTGGTTTCGCAGTTGGGGGAGGAGTTCGTGGCGGATTTTGTTTCGCGTGTAGGTGGTGTCGGTGTTGGTGGAGTCTTCGCGCCAGGGCTGGTTTGATTGTTTGAGGAAGGCTTCGATGTCGGCGCGGCGGGTGTTGAGGAAGGGGCGGAGGATTTTTCCTTTTGGCAGGGTGACGATGGGGTGGATGGCGCTGAGACCTTCGGTCCAGGCTCCGCGGAGGAGCTTCATGAGGACGGTTTCGGACTGGTCGTCGAGGGTGTGGGCGGTGAGGATGCTGTCGGCGTGGCCGGAGGCGAGGAGGGTGTTGAAGAAGTCGTAGCGGAGGGTGCGGGCCGCTTCCTCGATGGTTTCGTGAGTTTCGGCGACACGCTGCGGGACGTCGGCGTGATGGAGATGGAGGGGGATGTCGAGGCCGATGCAGAGGTCTTCGACGAAGCGCTGGTCGGCGTCGGCTTCGGCTCCGCGAAGGCCGTGGTGGATGTGGACGGCGCTGAGGCCGACGCCGAGGGATTCGCGGGGTGCGGTGTTGGCGGCGTGGAGGGTGAGGAGGAGAGCGACGGAGTCGGCACCGCCGGAGACGGCTGCGCAGATACGGTCTCCGGGTTTGATGTTGGACCGGTCGAAGGGTAGCAATGTGGGGCTGGCCATCGAGCCCTATTCTAGCCAGCTTCCGCTGCTCCGGCGCTTTCTCAAAGGTGGACGGGTCAAAGCGAGGATTTCAGACGTTGAGTTTGGCGTACGCTGCTGCGCGTTGTTAATCAAGACGTGGGTTGATCAAGACGTGGGTTGATCAAGACGCGCTTAACGCTGAGTTCTGCATTGGCTGCTTTGATCTCGCGTTGAATCAGCCCTGGCAAGTTCGCTTTCTCGTCGTTGTTGCCTTTGCGGACCAGGATGAGGTTATGAAAGAAAGCAATTTCCACGATATTTCTATCGAAATAGGTGGGAGTGTAGTTTTCGACAGGATACTCAACGTGATTGAGACCGTCCGACAAGCCTTTGAAAAATTCCATTGAGGAGTGCGGGTTGGCTATTCCGCCACCCCAGGTGGGCCAGTATGAGGTCTGCGTGTCCTCGACTGCGTAGATTCCATTCGCATTTAGAAGCGGAAAGAGTGCGTGGAAGGTCGTTATGACATGCTCATTCATGTGGCTGCCGTCATCAATAACGATGTCGAAGCCGCCATATTCGTTTGACAGACGAAGAAGCGCTTCAGAATCAGTCTGGTCGCACTGACGGATGTCGATCCGATGTTCGCGAAACTGAGTTTTATCGCAGAGATCAATTCCAACGATCTGGCTGTTGCGGAAGTACGCCTTCCACATGCGAAGCGACTCACCACCGTGGTCAGAGGATTCATAGCCACCGACGCCAATTTCAAGGAGCTTTAGCTTCTTGTTCCTCAGTGGCTGGAAGTAGCGCTCATAGTGCTGGGTGTACCAGTGCATCTCCCATTTATCAGTCTGAAAGACACGGGCGAGTTGATTGAGATCATTTCTGTAAAAATAAGAAGAAAGACGCCTTGAGGTATGACCCAGGCGACGACGGGTCGACGGTGGAAGCCTATGCTTCAGAGACTCAATCAAGATCAAGCTCATCGATAACTGCCATTAGTGATGGTCAGGTCGTGAATTTAGATACTCTATTTTGTCGGACGCCGGTTCGCGAAAATATGTTGCTTCGGACATCTGTCGATGTCGGGATTGGGGTTGGCTAAGCGACCTCTGGGGAGGACTTTCGTGGGGAGGACTTTAGTTGGCTTCTGCCTTGTTCGCGACTTGAAGGTGAGCGGTTTGGGTTCCGTTTGCCTGGACGCCGCGGCGGAGGTATTTGAAGAAGGGCGAGTCGGAGGGACGAGGCGACCGAGGAATGGCTGGGGTGCCGGGGAGATCGGTGTTGATCAGTGAGGCAAGCTGGTCCCATACACGGAAGTCGTTCTCGATGAGGTGATGAGGTCTGTTGAAGGTCCGGGAATACCAACTGTAGTTGTCACAATTGATGGGACGGTTTTCGTAGGTCATCCGAATGTTTCCGAGGATTTTTGTGCGTGCGGGATCGGCGGCGACAATCTCCGGCCGTCCATGGAGCAGACCGCCTGATTGATAGAAATTGATCGCGGTGGCGACGTTGGGGGAGATGGTGGAGGGCGTGTGAAAGGGTTTACCAATCGTGTCGACCTGGATGGTGAGGGCTACGGGAATGCCGATTTTGCCGAGCTCGCGGGCGAATTCGACTGTCTCGGTGGCTCCCCAGCTGTGGCCGTAGATGATGACGGTGGCTTGCTCCTTTTCGAGGGAGGAGAGGACGCCGTCGTGGTTGGTGTCGAGGAGGCGCACGACGTCGCGGAGAGCTGCGTGGCCGTGGTGATTTCCGAAGACTTCCGCGTGGACGGAAGGGTAACGGTCGCGAAGATAGGCGGCGAACTGCACTTCCGGGTGCTTTGTGTCGTTACGGCTGACAAAGCCGCCGACAAAGCCAATAATGACCACGTTGCGAGGGGAGGGGGCAATCAGGAGGGAGCCTGTCTCGGCCGTAGCAGGGGCTTCTGCCGCGGCAGGCGTTTCGCGAAGAGAAAGGTCCTGGCTATGGGCGATGCCCGGTGCTGCGAGAACCAGCGCGGTCAAAACAAGGACCAGCGCGGTGAACTTCAAGTGCAGACGATCTCTCAATGCGGGGCCCTCGGTTCATTCTTCAGCGTGCTCCTACGAAATAAGGGGCACAATGACCCTTAGGATGTATCCGCCGTTATGAAGGTTTCGAATTTTGATTGTAGCTGACGGGTAGCTGCATGTCGTTGCGCCAGGACAAGGGTGAGGGGTAAAACACTTATCTTGTATACTTCGCAGGTTATGCGAGTATTTGTGATTCTTCCAGCAGCAGGTATCGGTACGCGGATGGCCGCGGGTGGGGCGTCGCCGGCGGCGCCGAAGCAGTTTCTTGAGATCGGCGGCGTGCCGGTATTGGTGCGTTCGGTGAAGGCGTTTCTTGCAGTGCCGCGAGTGGATGCGGTTTGCGTGGCGGTGCGGGCGTCAGAGCGAGAGCGGGTTGAGGCTCAGATGCTTGAATACAACCTGGGCGCGAGGGTGCATATGGTGGAGGGCGGGGACCATCGGCAGCAGTCGGTGGGGAACGCGCTGGCAGCGCTGGAGTGTGATGAGGACGATGTGGTGCTGGTGCATGATGCCGTGCGGCCGCTGATTGATCCCGTGATCATTGAACGGACTATCGATGCGGTGATCAAGCATGGTGCGGCGATTGTTGGGCTGCCGGCGGTGGATACGATCAAACAGGTAGAGCGGACGGCGGATGGAGCGATTGTGACGGCGACGATTCCACGAGAGCGTATTGTGCAGGCGCAGACGCCGCAAGGGGCGCTGTTCGGATTGTTGCGCAGGGCGTTTGTTGAGGCGGAGACGGATGAGTTTGCGGGGACCGATGAGGCGAGTCTGCTGGAACGGGCCGGGATCGAGGTTGCGGTGGTGTCGGGGTCGGCGAGGAATTTTAAGATTACGCAGCCGGGGGATATTGAGCTGGCGGAGTTTTATCTGGGAGGGCGACCGCGGATTCTCGCGGATGAAGAAGGATTAAGAACGACAAAAGCTGAATGAAAGACAAAGGTTCGGGTCAGGTTTGATGAAGGGTCGATGGGTTTGCACGGTCCGAAGATCACGGAGAAGAGTGATCGGAGTGTTTTTCGAGGTTTATAACGAGTTGGGCGGTGGGTTTTTGGAAGGTGTGTATCAGGAGGCTATGGGAATTGCGCTGTGACAGGCTGGAATGCGAGGTTAAGGCTGAGATTCCGATTCCTGTATAGTTTTCGGGACGTCGTGGTCGGTAACTATCGTGCTGATTTGTTGTTGAACGACAGCGTTTTGCTCGAATTGAAGGCGATCTCCGAGCTTTGATAGCTGCGCATGATGGACAGGTTCTGCATTATCTTCGGGCTACACGGTTTGAGATAGGGCTGCTTTTGAATTTTGGTCCCAGAGCCGCAGTTCCGCCGGTTCATACTTCAGAGGGAGGAAGAAGAGAAGGTCCGTGTCGTTCCGCGCTGAATCCGCGGTCGAAGCGTGAGGGATTGTGATGGGTATGAGGATTGGTTATGGGTTTGATTCGCATGCGTTCAAGGCGGGTGTGCCGCTGGTGATTGGCGGGCTTGCGATTGAACATCCCGAGGGGCTGGCGGGGCACTCGGATGGCGATGTGTTGCTGCATGCGATTACCGATGCTCTGCTGGGTGCGGTGAGCGCGGGGGATATCGGGACGTTCTTTCCGCCGAGCGATCCGCGGTGGAAGGGAGCGGCTTCGAGTGTGTTTTTGAAGACGGCGCTGGAAGAGGTGGCGACGGCAGGGTACAAGATCGTCAATGTTGATACGGTGCTGGTGATGGCGAAGCCGAAGATCGTGCCGATTGCCGGAGAGCTGCGGGAGAGTGTGGCGGCGCTGCTGGGAGTGAAGCCGGGCGAGGTCGGGATCAAGGCTAAGACGCCGGAGGGGTTGAACCAGGACCATGTTGCGGTGGCACATGCGACGGTGCTGCTGGAGAGTCTGGGGATTCCGGAGTCGGTGGGAGCGATGGTTGCTACGGCAGAGGTTGAGGATGATATCGATATTGTCGTGAAGACATTGGTGGGGGGCAGGCGCGATGTCTCTGCGCTTGGGCGGAAGAAGACTCCGTTCGATACGGATGATCTGACTTAGCGTCACAGGGTGAAGCGACCGCGGATTTCGCGGATGGGCGCGGATTTTGCGGGACTCTGGGGGCCGTGGTTGGGCGGTCTCTGGCTGATGGGTAAAAATCCTGCAGATAGGCTGGGCGTGGTCAGGTAGACTGCGAGTACTGGAAATCTACAATTTGAGGGACTCAATGAAGATCAGGCTTGGGCTGGTGGCGGCGTGTTTGTTGCTGGGAGTTGGGTATGTACAGGCACAGGCTCCGGGGCCGAACGAAGAGGAGTTCATCAAGACGCACTATGCGAAGTATGAGTACCGGATCCCGATGCGCGATGGGGCGAAGCTGTTTGTGTCGGTGTATACGCCGCTGACTGGGGCGTTCAAAGATCCAGGGCCGTATCCGTTTTTGATGACGCGGACGCCGTATAGCTGCGGGCCGTATGGCGAGGATAAGATGCCAGCGCGGCTGGGGCCGAGCCAGGAGCTGCTGGAGAGTGGCTACATCTTTGTTTGTGGCGATGCGCGCGGGCGGTATGAGAGCGAGGGTGTGTTTCAGGAGATGAATCCGCATATCGACGATAAGAAGTCGAATAAGGATGTGGATGAGTCGAGTGATATGTATGACACGGTCGAGTTTTTGTTGAAGCATGTGGAGAACAACAACGGCCGGGTCGGGATCGCAGGGATCAGCTATCCGGGGTTCTATACGTCGGCGAGCATTATTGATTCGCATCCGGCGATCAAGGCGGCGAGTCCGCAGGCACCGATGACGAATTTGTTTTTCAATGACGATGGGTACCATGGCGGGGCGTTTATGCTGTCGGCGAATTATGGGTTTTATGTGGGCTTTCTGCCGCAGAAGAATCCGACGCTGCCGACGCCGAGGACGCCGCATGATTTCGGCACTCCGGACAGTTACAAGTTTTATTTGCAGGCTGGGCCTACGGAAAATCTGGACAAGGATTTCAGCGGGACGAACTTTTTGTTTCATGACCAGTTGGTGCATACGACTTATGACGATTATTGGAAGAAGCGCGACCTGTCGCGGCATATGAAGAACATTCATACGGCGGTGATGACAGTCGGCGGATGGTTTGATGCGGAGGATCTGTCGGGGCCGTTCAAGACGTTTCATGCGATCGATGAGTTCAATCCGGGCGCGGTGAATACGCTGGTGGTGGGACCGTGGACGCATGGTGGGTGGTCGATCTGGGATGGGGACAAGCTGGGGGATGTGAACTTCGGCTCGAAGACGGGGGTTTTCTTTCGGTCGCAGATTCAGTTTCCGTTTTTTGAGTACTACCTGAAGGGTCGCAATGGCGCGCCGCTGCCTAAGGCTTATGTGTTTGAGACAGGGAGCAATGTTTGGAAGAGGTATGATGCGTGGCCACCGAAGTCGGCGATGGCGAAGACGCTTTATTTCCGTGCGGGTGGGAAGCTGAGTTTTGAGCCACCGACGGAGAAGGCCGGCGTGGATGAGTATGTGAGCGATCCGGCGCATCCGGTGCCGTTTGTGAACTTCACGACGGATACGGTGCCGCAGAGATACATGGATGATGATCAGAGGTTTGCTTCGCGGCGGCCGGATGTGCTGGTTTATGAGACGGAGCCGCTGACTGAGGATGTGACGCTGGCTGGGCCGGTGCGGCCGAAGTTGAAGGTGGCTTCGACTGGGACGGACTCGGATTTTGTGGTGAAGCTGATTGATGTGTATCCGGAGGACTATCCGAATCCACCGTCGGATGCAGTGGGGAAGCGGATTCTGGGCGCTGCGCCAATTTTGATGGGCGGGTATGAGCAGATGGTGCGGGGCGAGCCGATGCGCGCGAAGTTCCGCGATAGCTGGGAGAAACCGACGCCGTTGCCAGTGGGGAAGATGGTGGAGGTGAACGGCGAGATGCCGGATATCAACCATACCTTCCGTGCAGGTCATCGGATTATGGTGCAGGTGCAGAGCTCGTGGTTCCCGCTGGTGGACCGGAATCCGCAGACGTTTGTGGATATACCGATGGCCAAGCCGGAGCAGTTTGTGAAGGCGACGGAGAGTGTGTACCGGAGTGCGGATGCGGCTAGCGGGGTTGAGGTGCTGGTGGTGCCGCAGCACTGAGGTCTACAGTACTGAGGTCCACGGCAGCGTTGACAATTCGGAGCGCTCTGGCCTATCTTTTCCCTAAGATGATTAGGGAAGATAAGAACGAGGCTGGGCAGTTGATTCAGGGGACGGTGGAGATGCTGATCCTGAAGGCGCTGGCGCGCGGTGCGATGCATGGGTATGGCGTCGCTGAGTGGATTGAGCAGACGTCGCAACAGGTGTTGAAGGTGGAGGAGGGGGCGCTGTATCCGGCGCTTCACCGGCTGGAGCTGCGTGGACTCTTGAGCGCGAAGTGGGGTGCTTCGGAGAACAATCGACGGGCGAAGTTTTATCAGTTGACGGCGGAGGGACGGAGGCGGCTTGAGTCTGAGTCGTCGCGGTGGGCTCGATTGTCGGCGGCAGTCGCGTTTGTGATGCAGGCGTCGTGATTCAGGCATCGTGATTTCATGCTTCGTGATTCCAGGTTTCGAAGGAGGGCTCGATGGCTAACTCGCACGAGTTTTGGCTTCGACTGAAGGCGCTGTTCCGGAAGCGGCGCATGGATCGCGAGATGGCGGAGGAGCTGGATTTTCATCAGGCGATGCTGCGGGAGAAGCTGTTGCGCGAGGGGGTTCCGGCGATGGCGGTGGATGGAGCGACAAGACAGAGGTTTGGTAATCCAGCGCGGTGGCATGAGCGGTTGCGTGAGTTGTGGCAGTTTCGGACGCTGGAGAATCTACTGCGCGATGCTGGTTTTTCATTGCGTCTGCTGAAGAAGTCGCCGGGGTTTACGATCGGTGGCGCTGCTGACGCTGGTGCTGGGTGTGGGGGCGAATACGGCGATTTTTTCGCTGATCAATGGGCTGTTGCTGCGGCCGTTGCCGGTGCCTCATGCTGAGCAGCTTGCCGTGCTGGGCATTGAACAGGGAAGACCGCAGACGCAGTACAGCTTTCCTGCGCCGTTCTTTCGCGGCCTGGAGAAGAGGCACGAGGTCTTCGCGGATGTGTTTGCGTTTTCACCGAGCTCGTTGCAGGTGCGCGGGAGTTCGAGCAACGAAACTATCGTGGGACAGTATGTGAGCGGAGAGTTTTTTCGTGCGCTTGCAGACGCCTGCTCTGCTTGGGCGCACGTTGACGCCGGATGATGATGTGACGGGAGGCAATCCTGCGGGGCTGGCTGCGGTGATCAGCGAGGAGTTCTGGAGGAGCTGGTTTGGCGGGGTGCCGGATGTTGTTGGGCGCAAGATTGAGATCGACAATACGATCTTCACGGTGGCGGGAGTGATGCCTAAGTCGTTTATAGGAGCGAACCCGACGCAGGTATCCCAGATCTTTTTGCCGCTTGCGGCCGAGTCGATTCTGGAGGGGCCGCGGAGCATGATTGGCGCGGGCTACCATGGATGGTGGCTGACGGTGATGGCGCGGCTGCAGCCGGGAGTGACGCTGGAGCAGGCCAATGCTGCGTTGCTGCCGATGTCGATGCCGATTGTGCAGGAGGGAGTGCCGGACCCGGCGTGGATTGCGCGGGCCGAGAAGAACCACTTTCATTTTGTCGCGGAGCCGGGATCGAAGGGGTTCACCTACATTCGCTTTACGTTTCGTAAGCCGCTGGTTGCTGTGTTTGCGATGTGCGGCGGCGTGTTGTTGCTGGCGTGCTTGAACCTGGCGAGTCTGCTGATGGCGCGTGGCGCGGCACGAGAGCGGGAACTGGCGACCCGGTTGGCGATGGGAGCGACGCGAGTGCGACTGATTCAACAACTGCTGATGGAGAGCCTGCTGATTGCCTTGATGGGAACGACGATTGGGCTGGCGGTAGCACCGGTTGTGAGCAAGGCGCTGGCGACGATGCTGATGGGAGGTGGACCTCGTGCGCTCCATCTGGATACGTCGCTGGATCTGCGCGTGTTTGCGTTTGCGGCTCTTGCTGCAGTGGCGGCGACGGTACTGATTGGGCTTGTGCCAGCGCTGCAGGCGACGTCGCGTAACCTGCATGACCACATCAAGGAGGGCCAGCATGCGACGCAAGCGCACGAGCGACGAAGGATTCTGCCGCGAGCGATGTTGGCGACCGAGGTAGGGCTTGCGCTGATGCTGGTGGTAGGGGCGGGATTGCTGTCGACGAGTCTTTTGCGGCTGTACCGCACGGACATCGGCTTCGACCCGAAGGGATTGGTGAGCTTTGCGCTGAAGACGGACAAGCAGGCGCTGGAGGGCGAACAGCTGACGCAGCTCTACGAGCAGTTTGGAGAGGCGCTGGGGCATCAGCCGGGAGTGAAGAGCGTGAGCTTTGTTTCGATGGTGCCGCTTGTGGGCTATGAATGGGACCAGACTTATCTGGTGGCGGGCGGGAGCAGCCATAACGTGCATGTGAACGCGGTGGGGCCGGCTTATTTTGAGACGATGCGGATTCCGTTACTGGAAGGGCGCGACTACCGGTGGACGGACACGACGCCAACCGGACTGAAGATCATCCTGAGCCAGGCGGCGAGCAAGCTGTTCTTTCCGGGCGAGAACCCGATTGGCCGGAATATTGTGCTGGAAGAGGGAAAGACGGTTTACCAGGTGCTTGGGGTGGTGGGCGATGCGAAGTATGAGGATTTGCGGTCGCCGGCACCACCGACGATTTACCTGCCAATCACGCAGGGTGCGCAAGGCGAACGAGGGAAGCCTTCGTACACGGCGATGGTTCGGGTGGATGGGGCGGCGGCGCCACTGTCGGGAGCGGCGCGATCGGTGGTGGCACGGCTGGCGCCGGATATTCCGGCTCCGGTGATGACGACAATGAGCAGTGTGCTGGATGCCTCGATCAGTTCGGAGCGCGTGATGGCGTTGCTGTCGGTGTTCTTTGCGGTTTGCGCGCTGCTGGTGACGGGTATTGGACTTTATGGGACGCTGGCGTACGCTACCGCGCGGCGGACGAGTGAGATTGGGATTCGGATGGCACTGGGGGCGCGGCGGGCGCAGGTGGTGAGGATGGTGTTTCGCGAGAACTCAGTGATTGCGGTGGTGGGTTCGGCTGTGGGTCTGGTTGCGGCGGTGCTGGCTTCGAAGGCGCTGGCGAGTTTTCTGTACAGCACCTCGTCGCGCGACCCGTGGGTGATGGTGGGCTCGGTTGCGGCGGTGGTGCTGATTGCGAGTGCGGCTTCACTGCTCCCTGCACTGAAGGCGGCGCGGATTGAACCGATGGATGCTATCCGGCATGAGTAGGTGAAAGATACGAAACCCCACGTCCTGAGATTTGGACGTGGGGTTTGTTTTTTGTATCCGACGATTTTTCGGCTACCAGATGCGGACGCGGTCTTTGGGGGCGAGGTAGAGTTTGTCGGTGGGTTGGATGTCGAAGGCGGTGTACCAACCGTCTTCGTTGCGGACGGTGAGGGCGCGGTATTCGCCAGGCGCGTGCGGGTCGCTTAGGACTTGTTGGCGCAGGGCGGCCGGGCGGGTGATGGAGCCCCAGTTCTGGCCGAAGGCGATGAAGAACTGCTGGTCGCCGGTGAAGTTGTCGACTTTGGGAGCCTGGTCGCCTTTGAGTGAGGCGTGGAAGGCGTCGAAGGCGTCGGCGAGGCCGGCTACGTCGGCGATGTTTTCGCCGAGGGTCTGGCGGCCTTTGATGTGGAGATCGGGGAAGGGGGCGTAGGCGTCGTACTGGGCAGCGAGAGCGGCGGTGACGGCTTCGAAGTGGGCGAGATCTTCCGGGGTCCACCAGTTGCGGACGCGGCCCATGGAGTCGAAGGCAGCGCCCTCTGAGTCAAAGGTGTGGCTGATCTCGTGGCCGATGATGGTGCCGATGGCGCCGTAGTTGTGGGCGGCGGGGGCTTTGGGATCGAAGAAGGGGGGTTGAAGAATTGCGGCGGGGAAGTTGAGACCGTTGTCGAGAGGGAGGTTGACGGCGTTGACGGTCTGCGGCGTCATGCACCACTCTTTGCGGTCGACGGGGGCGCCGATGCGGTGCATCGAGTAGTGATAATCAAAGAGACTGACTTCCCAGAGATTGGCGAAGAGATTGTTGGGTGAGACGTGATAGCCGGCGTAGCTGCGCCAGTGATCGGGGTAGCCAATGCTGACCTGGAGAGTGCCGAGTTTGGCGATGGCTTCTTTTTTGGTGGCCGGAGCCATCCAGGTGATGTTTTCGAGGCGGACGCGAAAGGCGGCCAGGAGGTTGGAGACGAGGGCGTCGGCCTGCGCTTTGGCTTCGGGAGGGAAGAAACGTTTGACGTAGAGTTGGCCAACGGCGTCTCCGAGGGTGGTAGAGACGAGGACGTCACCGCGGAAGGTGCGCGGACGCTGCTCTGTGGCTCCGGAGAGAGCAGTGCCGAAGAAGGCGAAGCGCTCGTCGGCGAGCTCGGTGGAGATCCCGGCGGCGTAGTTTTCGATGAGGTGATAGGCGAGGAGATCTTTCCAGGCGTTGAGGGGTTGGGAGGCGACGAGGGCGGCTTCGCCAGTGACAGCGGTGGGTTGCCAGACGATGAACGTGTCCTGTTTCTCGAGGCCAGCGGCGCGGAAGAACTCGGGCCAGTCGAGGCCGGGGGCTTTGTTGGTGAAATCGGCTGGGTGCCAGGGGTTGTTGGCTTTGTGGATGTCTTCGCTGTCGGCGAGGGAGAGCTGTTGTTTGGCGATGGCGGTTTCGAGGGCGAGGACGCGCGCGGCGCGGACGTCAGGGTCTGAGAGGCCGGCGAGACTGAACATGGCGCCGACGTGATTCTGGTACTTCGCCCGGACGATCTTCATAGAGCTGGAGTCGGTGAGATAGTAGTCGCGGTTGGGGAGTTCGATGCCGCCCTGAAGGAGGTATGGGGCGTAATGTTCGGGGTCGTTGAAGCTGGGGGCGACCCAGATGCCGAAGAGATTGGCGGTATGAAAGTTGGTGTTGTTGAGGGCGTCGACGTCGGCGCGGATGGTGAGGCCAAGGGCGTGGGCGAGCTCGCGCGGGGTCCGGATGGCGGCGATTTCGTCGAGGTGGGGCTTGAGGGCGGTGAGGCCGTGGGATTCTATGGCGGCCTCGTCCATGTAGGAGTGGTAGAGGTCGGCGATTTTGCGCTCGTCGGAGCCGGCGGGGGCGTTAGCTTTGGCCGTGTCTTCGATAATGCTGGCGATCTGCTCGAAACTACGGTCAGAGAGGATGCTGAAGACGCCGATGGAGGACCGGTCGGCAGGAAGCTTGGTTCGGGCGATGTATCCACCGTTTGCGTAGAGGTAAAAGTTGTCGCCGGGGCGGACGGATGGGTCCATGTTGGGGATGGAGATGCCGGTGTCTTGCGTTGCGGACGGGGTCGCAGCTGCAGTCTGGGCCTGGGTATCGGTGGGGACTGAGGCGGCGAGAACGCAGAGAAGGAGGGGGAGGATGCGAGCGGTGAGGCTGGTCATTGTGCGGGATGCTCCGGGATGTTGGGATTCCTTGGGAATCGATAGCGGTCGAGTTTGGGTGGTGACTGCAGGTCCGGATCATTATCGCTCAGGCGATGGCGAAGGGGTGTTCGAGGCTGGGACTTTGCGGGGTGAACATCTTGCCGCCGTCTTCGGTGAGGTGCCAGTCGTCTTCGAGGCGGACGCCGAACTCGCCGGTGATGTAGATGCCAGGTTCGTCGGAGAAGCACATGCCGGGAGCAAGAGGTGTGGTGTTGCCGCGGACGAGGTAGGGCCACTCATGGCCGTCCATGCCGATGCCGTGGCCGAGACGGTGCGTGAAGTGTTTGTAGTCCGGGCCGAAGCCGGCAGTGGTGATGACGTTGCGGGCGGCTGCATCGATGGCCTGGCATTGGACGCCGGGATGGGCAGCGGCGAGAGCGGCGGATTGGGCCTGATGGACGATGTCGAAGACCTTGCGGGCTTTGTCAAGCTTGCGTGAGATAGCGTCGCCAAGGACAAAGGTGCGAGAGATGTCGGACTGGTAGCCTTCTACGGTGCAGCCGTCGTCGATGAGAATGATCTCGCCTTCGCGGATGACTTGCGGTTGCAGCGAGCCGTGGGGCAGGGCGGAGTATTCGCCTACCTGGCAGCTTGCGTCTCCGGTGACGCCGCAACGGGCGTAGGCGAGGTCGATGAGCTGAGAGAACTGGCGATTGGTCATGCCGGGTTGCGCGGATTTGTACGCAGCCTCGTAGACCGAGAGGGTGATGTTGTTGGCGAGCTGCATGAGGGCGAGCTCGGCGGCGGTCTTGATACTGCGGCAGCCGAAGGTGATGGGGGTTCCGCTGACTGCGGTGAGAGTGGGGCTGGCGTGGGCGATGCCGTCTGCGAAGACGAACTGCGTGCGTTCTTCGATACCGATTTTGCCGGTCGTGATGCCGGATTCCTTGAGGGCTTTGGCGAGAAGTTTGTAGGGGTCTTCGTCTTCGTTCCAGGTGAAGACGCGGGTGGTCGAGGCGGAGGGGAGCGTGGCGGGCCTGGCTTCCATGCGCTCGCGGACACGGCCTTCTTCGAACACGGGACAGACGATAAAAGGATCACCTTTCGCAGGGAGGGTCCAGGCGAAGAAGCGCTCGGACTGTCCCCAACGGAGCCCGGTGAAGTAGTTGAGGGAGGTGCCGGTGGCGATGACGAGGGCGTCGATTTTATTTTGGTTCATGAGGACGCGGGCGCGGTCGAGGCGCTGCTCGCGCTCGGCGAGAGTGATGGGGACGGCCTCGTCGCGGCGGTTGGTGAGGGCGGCGACGGCGGGTGGGAGTTTGTCTGCCTGGTGCGACTGGGCGGAGAGTGAGAGTGCGGGCGTTGCGGCGGCAGCGGCGGCTGAGGTGACGAGGAAGCGGCGACGGTTGAGCATGGGTGCGACTAGTGTACTCGCGAGCAAGGCCATTCAAGGGAGATAGACGTCATTGCAGTCTTCTGGATGTCCTCTCCTGACCGGCAGCGATGGGCAGGTGGAACGACCTGAGCGAATGCCGGATGTCTCTACCCAGATGTCTACCGTGGATGCGCGTTTGCTGCGTCTTTCAAGTGAAATTGAGTGCCGGGTTGGCAGGTGGAATAGTCGGCAAACCTTGTTGCGTCCGAATTCGGGTGGTCGCGAGTGAAGCGATAGGTTCGAATTGTGTAACAGGGCGCTGCGTTCTGCGCGAGCGCGACAATGCGGTCGGCTAATTTCTGAATGGGCAATGGAGCTGAGTTCACACTTTGAATCGCGCCCGGGGTTGCGCGTATTACGTTGAGGCCTTCCCAGAGCTGATTTGTCTGCGCGTTCTGAGATAGCGCAGGAACTCGCAGGTGAAATTCCTGGGGCGGAGCTGATCCATTCAATGGAAACCATGAGGAAAGGGGACTCTTGTCTGGCGAGGACTGTGCCGCGACCCGCGAAACGAAGGCTGGAATCAGCAATGAGAGAATCAGAAGGCGGGGGAGCATAAATCCTCCTTGCGGGCGAATTATAGTTCTCAGGCTTCGGGGTTGTACAAATAAGCGTGGGATGGAGGAGTTGGTAGAGGTGGTGGGCAGATGAACGAATTTTCTGGCGTGGTGACGGATATTCGCGAGGAGTCGCGGACGGCGGGGAGGCAGCGGTGGCAGATGGCGCTGGATCGGACGACGTTTGTTGTCGGAGACGTTGGGGTGCTGGAGGCGATTGCGCGGAGTGGAACAAAGTTAGTGGTCCCTGTGCTTGGCGTAGTGATGGATGCTGCAGGCGAGGTGTGGCATGTGGTGGAGAAACCACTGGCTGCGGGGACGACGGTGACGGGGCGGGTGGATCAGGTTGGCGAGTGAAGCTGCGGGCTGCTGTCGTGCGAGGGGTTTGAGCCGGGGGCTGCTTGCTGGTACACTCGGAGAGGTTGTTCGACGGCATTGTGCCTGCGAAAGCGGTGTGCGATGCGCGTTTGGTGGGGGGCTGTAGCTCAGTTGGGAGAGCGCCTCGTTCGCAACGAGGAGGTCAGCGGTTCGATCCCGCTCAGCTCCACCAAAGA
>CAWBTR010000006.1:0-313787 GCA_963791735.1 uncultured Acidobacteriaceae bacterium
CCGGGTTACCGGCAAGTTCATTTCGGAAGGTCACTGCTCAGTTGGTGATAACAGGCGTGAGTGTTGAAAAAGTCGGTACGAATCGGCTGATTAAGCAATAGTACCCAGCCCACCGTAAACAGTGACTTGAAATAGGAAGATGAACCCATGAGTAAAATGCAAGTCAGAGGAGACGGCTAAAACGGCACTCAATCGACGCCATCTACGCCAATCGTCCACGTATCGGCAAGACCTTAATCGAACGCTGTGTCAGCTCCAAGAAGTTCGCTCAATCCCGCATCATTTTGGCGCGAGCCTCAAGGTGTAAAGCATGGTTGTAAGCGGCGCTCACAGCATTTCGGGGGGCGTGGGCAAGCTGCAGTTCAATGTGCTCGTGCTGGTATCCCTGCTCGTGCAGGATGGTAGAGGCAAGTCCTCGGAATCCATGCCCGGTCATTGCGCCTTTGTGACCCATACGTTCTAAGGCCTTCAGAATCGTGTTGTTGCTCATCGGTTTAGAGAGATCGCGATCCCCAGGAAAGACCAAATCGTTACTTCCAGTAAGTTGACGCAGCATTTCCAATACCTCAAGGGATTGCTGTGCGAGAGGCACAATATGGGGTATCCGCATCTTCATTCGCTCTGCTGGGATGTCCCATCGGCCAGAGTCACGGTCGAATTCGACCCAGCGCGCCCCAATCAGTTTGCTAGTGCGCACGAAGGTTAGGGCCATTAGCTTCATTGCGAGACGTGTTAGTTGTCTCCCTTGATAGATTTCTATTTGTTTCAGCAGCTTTGGAAGCTCTTTGGCATCAATCCGCGCATAATTGACCTTGCGGGTGGCCTTCAGAATGTCCCTTGGCCGAATCGCGGTTGCCGGATTCCGCTCCGCAAGTCCGTGGGCAATGGCATACCGAAAGATTTGTCCCGCCGTTTCCAGGGCGCGCTTGGCAATATCACGGGCACCCCGTTTCTCTATGGCTTTGGCCAAAGGCGACGATTTCTGGAGCCTCAATCTCGATTGGACGGGCACCCAGGCAAGGCAAAATATCAGCGGCCATACGCCGCTTAACTGAATCCACGTGGCGCGGACTTTTTCCGTCCTGCCAATGCTCCAGCCCATCGCGCCGCTACGTTGGCGAAGGAATTTTCACTGGCGACGCGCTCCGCAGTCTGCTCTGCCTTTCGTTGCGCCATTGGGTCTACGCCGGTCGCTAGCAGCTTGCGCTCCTCGCTGTGGCGCTCCCTGGCCAGCGCAAGAGGCACGTCAGGATATCTCCCGAAGGTCATCACCTTTTGCTTGCCCTCGTGCCGGTAGCTCCATCGCCACAGCTTGCCTCCAGAGGGAGTGGCCCATAGATACAGACCGCCACCGTCGCCGACTTTATACGGCTTGTCTTTCGTCTTGATTTTTTTGATCTGAGTATCAGTCAACGCCATGACGTCTTCGGTCTATTTGGGTATGTACCCACACTCTGTAAACAACATACCCACAAATATACCTCCACACAACGCTGGCTTCCATAAAACTATATTGGACGGTAAAAGACGAGAAATCCAGTATTCACTGGGCTTTCGGGGGACTATTCGGATTTCTTTGGATGTTCTGAAATTAGTAAATGGCGGAGAGTGAGGGAGTCTCCTCATATCGAAAATATCCCAATGTTATCGCATATTGTTCCTCCGTGGTAATACTATGGTAATGTTTTTGGGGAGGAGATGTGAGAGACCATGGCAAACAAGAAAGTAGCGTTAGTTCGTAAGTGCAGGACCCCTGATGGGTGGCGGTACTACCCGGTTGCGATGTCGGCCAACGGCAAGGTGAAGCCCGATACGGTGCTCGTCGGCGGAGTCGAAGTCGCCTACCCTGTCGGTTACTACGAACTCAGGTCATACGCGGGGTCGAAGCTGGTCTACACCCGGCTCTCCGGCAACACCAGCGATGCCTTGGCTGCATTGAAACAGGCGCAGAAGACCGCCAACGCGGTGGCGATGGCGGGGGACGCCGGGGTCGAGGTAGTCGTCGATCCGATGCGGGTCCCTTTACGGGATGCATCCCCCCGGTTCGTTCAGGCAGCCGTGGACCGAGGCGCGAAGGAGGCTGCGGAAATATACAAGCGCACCCTCGACGACTTCCTGGCTGGTTGTAACAAGACCTACGCCGACGAACTAACCCACGACGATGTCTTGAAGTTCCACGGGCAGATGAAGAACCGGAAGCTGTCGGATCGGACCGTTCACAACAGACATATGAACCTGCGGAGCTTCCTTCTCACTTTGGGTTTCAGCGCGGAGAAAGTAAAGGCCATTGCCGGAAAGAAGGCTCCGAAGTTCGAGAAAACCATGCCGGAGATCTACGAGCCAGAAGAGCTCAAGACGTTCTTCGCATCGTTGAAACCGGGCTATGACCAGCTCCTCTTCGATGTGCTGCTGACGACAGGACTCCGCGAACGTGAAGCCATGCATCTGGAATGGGTCGACATCAAACACGAGAGTTTGGTTCTCCAGGTCAGATCGAAGCCACGGTACGGTCATAAGATCAAGGATGCCGAAGAACGCGAGATGCCCCTGACTGTAGCACTATCGAAACAGTTGGAGCGGTACAGGAAGGCGCATACAAATGCCCGCTTGGTGTTTGGCAAGCTGGGTGGAGGGGAGGACGAACCTGACGGCCATCTGCTCCGGCGACTCAAAGGGTTGGTGCGGGAGGCGGGGCTCAACTGTGGTCACTGCGCCACCTGCATCTCCAGCACAGAGTGCGAGGGTTGGTTTCTGCATAAATTTCGGGCGACGTATATCACCACCCTGTTGCGGAACGGGCTTGATCTTCGGTCGACGATGGCGTTATCCGGACACAGTTCGCTCGATAGCGTGATGCGCTACCTACGACCTGCCGGAGGCGTCGAGGTGCAGAAGCGCGTCAACGCCATCGTCTGGCGTTAGCTGACCGTGACCGTATCCATTCGGCGGTGATGTACGGGTCAAACCGGATAGCGCCGCCGACCAACGTCGCGGGCTGGGATCCGCGCTTCACGCGGGCGTAGGTGGTCTTCGGGGATTCGGACACCAGGAGGGCGAACTCTTTGATCGTCAGCATGCGACCGTAACGCTCGATGGTGTCGGCGATGGAGCAGGGAACTGGTGGTTGGGTATTTTTCGCGCACATGAAGCCTAATACCCAGAGGAGTAGTCCCGCCCCAATTATCTGGGCCAAATAAATCGGACTACTTCTCCAGCAGCTCCCCGATCTTCTCGACTGCCTTCTTCCAATTCTTATGGTGCTCGACCGTCAACGTCTCGAGGACAGCGATTGCGGCTTTCGGTGCGCCCTGCGTCTTCAGGAACGCTTTAAGGATGTCGACGTCGTCATCGCTCCGTTGGAGGTTCTCGACTCGAACGCTGGCAATCTTCTCGAGCACCTCGTTGGCATCGAAGACGGGCTCAGGAGTCGTGAACGGGTTCGAGGTCCTTGCCGGGGGCTTGCGTTCGACAAAGGTGAGCGTGTCCGTGCGAACACGGAACCATTCGAGGTTGGTTCCGGGGCGCTCCAGGTTGACCTCGCTGCCTCGCGGCTGACGTCGGTGATCTCAAGGATTGACTGGATGCGCGGCATAGTGACCTTGTCTCCAACCTGGGGCAGCGGCGGCGGGTCGGGCACGTCCGCTTTCTTGTGGGGCTTGGCCATGACTCAGCCAGCCTAGCATCATCTCCGTGAGTTCGAGCTGAAGAGTCTCATCAGTCTCGACGGCAGCCCGTCGCGACGCGCCGCATCCTCCGCAGCCAGGTCCTTCATGAGCTTAGCGGTGGTGAATACGACTAGGGTCGAAGGCAAAAGCACCTTTTTGGGGAGCAGTCCGACGGGGTGTTGCCGCTGGTGGTGGTACTGCTGGGGTCGGCTGTGTCCGCACCGCGCTGATGTTAGAGCCTGGCTTCTTCCGGTACTGCACCTCTCCCGGCCCAGCGGTAGGCTTGATGGTCTGCGGCTCTACCGGTACCGCCTCACCGGGAAGCTCATAGTTTTGCTTGAATGTACCCGCAGTACAGTCCACGAGGAAGCCTCCTACGGTTGGATCGGCAGATTTTTCCGCCTTTTCGTTCATGCGCGGACCTATGAGGCGACGGACAATGGCTTCACCATGTCCCTTACCGAGGGCGTACTTCAGGCCAAGCTCGGAGAGGTTCGAGCACACAACAACCTGCCCGCCATTCGACTGAATCGCGTCGATGATTTCGTAAAACTCATTCAGCTGGAATCCACTGTCGAGCTTGATCTTTTCTAACTCGTCCAGAAAGAGGTGGGGAACCAGACCATATTTCACCGCCTCAAGGATCTTGTTCTTGGTCACCGTCGGCAGAATCGCGGGCATACCGGTCTCAGCGTCACGATCCGCATCACGCATCGCCCAATCACGCTGCTGCTTCGCCAACACGTTTGCGTCCACCTTCAACACGGCCTCAATGCCCCGGACCTTCCGTCCTTGAACCCCCGAAGGGCCCATTCCCACAAGGCACGGTGGTACATCGCCGTCAACAATGTCGTCTTGCCGGTACCGGCCTTACCCGTGAGCAGGTAGCAGTTGTTCTTATACTTCCGCACCGTCGCGAGCAGATTCTTGAACGAAGAAGGTGCGTCCGGTTTCTCAGGGTCATAGTTGAAGCCCTTGAAGTTGTCGTGCTGGCTCTCCAAAGTTTCCAGACTGATGTGGGTGTAATTTAATGCCACGTTGGCCGGGTTGTTCCAGCGACTATAGAAGTTCCGGTACATCTTGCAGAAGCAAGGGATCGACTGGATGACACGGATACCCGTGACCGGCCCGATGCGTTTGTGCTCGACCGCCTGGCTGTCGTCGCAGTACGGGCACTTCTGTCCCGTACCTACCGCCACCGCGAGGGCCTCAGTCCACTCCTCCTGCTTCTGCGAAGGGTCTTCGATGAAGTAGGGCTCCTGCAGGATGTAGGGGATGGCTGCTTTCGGAATCCAAGTATCTGGACGACGAGCATGTACGCGACCGAAGGCCCCATCGGTCAGGGAGAATGGGTCGATCTTGTCGACCGGTACCAACTCCTCGGGTTGTTCGTTTACAGCTTCCGTGTCGCTCATATCATTCCTCGTCTACTAATGAATTTGGTTGTTCAGTTTCACCTATCCGGTGAACTTCGGGGGTTTCAGAAATTGGAAATTCCAGCAATCGCGCTGCCTTGAACTCTTCATTGATCTCGACCTGGACATAAGCGCCGTCATCCTCTGTTTGGATCTCTAAAGCGAGAAGGTGTTCACCAAGACGAGTGTTGAGCCATGCTCGAAAAGGCTGGACAAAGGGGAGGGCGTCAGCCGCGAAGTAGAGGGCCTCGTTGTTACTACTCGGAGCCGTCAGACACGTCTCATATTCTGGGTAGTGGGCCTGATCTACCACTTCGAATTCCCGGCTCCAACCACTGAAACACTTCTTGATAAAGCCCCCGAGGTGACGAGATTTGTGAATCTGGCTGCGTTTGTTTTCGTTGGTGGGGCTGATGCAGAGCCACTGAAAAACCGCGAGACCATACTCCGCTGACCTCACCTGTTTGAAACTCTCCCAGATGCACTCGTACATGATCGTTTCGGCGTCTTTCTCCCCGTACGTGGGATGGTTGGAGAAGTGACCCTTGAGTAAGGCATAGGCTTCCTTCACCACCTCCAAGTCTTTACGGCAGGCGGCGGAGCGCACCGGAGGCGGTCCCGTCGGTACGTCCAGTGTGTCCGCCACAATCTGATCCTCTTCGCGCGTCGCAGTTTCTTTCTTGATCTTCCCCTTCTTCTTCGTCCCATCCCATGGCTCAATCGCAACACTGATCTCCTTCAGCCGATCCCAGTTGATGACCGTCTTCCAGCTTTGTGTTGGATCACCGTCGCGATAGGAGCGTTGGAGCAACTCTTTGCTATCAAGACTCCGGAAGACCCTGCTCATCGTGCGGATAGTAAAACCAGTCTGCTTCGCCAAGTACTTGGCGGACGGAAACGCGTATCCTTTACCCGCGTTGTGGCTCAGCGCAATCAGATTGAGTACGGCTTTGTCCGTCGACGAGATGCCGGGGCACCCGTTCACCAGATGGATCCGGACGGCAACGGAGTGAGGTGCTCCGGTTTTGTCGTAGGTTACTCCCCGCACACATCCCCCGTGTACCGGCAGATCCTTCCCTGCTGGACGGTAGTCTGAATCTTGAGTTTGTGGTTCTTTGCAGCGCTGGTGATGACGCTCTGCTTAGCCTTGGTCGTCTGACCAGCAACCTCGTCGAGAGGCACCGACACCCAACGACCATCCTCTTCACGGATGCGCGTCAGGAAGTCGGCGTATGAGCGTCTTACGATGCCAGGCGGGGCATGAACTTCGATCTGCATGACTGGGTATTCCTCCGGCGACGTCTTGTCGCACATAGATCAATACCCTGATCCCCCTGCCGAGGGTGATTATGTCGCCAAAATACCTTACTAACCTGAGTGAGTAACGCTGGAAAGACACGACACAATGTCCTGTCGCGTGAGGACACTGTGTCCTGTCTAGTGTAGACAGAATGTCCTGTCGCGACAGGACACTGTGTCACCCGTATATCCTAAGAAGCATATTCTAGTGTAAGAGGCTGCTTGCGCAGCCTCCTAAAACCCATACGCTAGTCCCTAGCGCAGCAGGGTTTAGGTCGCCCAAATGGGCTCTCTGGATAGAACAAGCAAAGGCAAAAGCAAGAGCTCAGCTCCAGACATACAAGCCTGCTAGCAAAACCCTCACCAGTCTGTACGCTGAGAAAACAAATCACGAGGGAGCGGCCCGCCCGCGCCCGCTACGACTTCACCCCGGCCAACTTCCCGTTTCTGGGTGATGGCCCTCGTCGAAGTCACACTGAACTCCTAAGGACACTCCATTCGAGATAGTGAACGGGAGGATCGCGTTTACGATCCCAAGTGTTCTCGATTACGAGGTTGCTGCCCTTTACGTGGAGTGATCTCTCACTTCGCCGATGAGACGGCTGAAAGTCAGATATCGATCGCAACTACCTCATGATCTAGGACGGAAGGTACGGTGACGGGTGCGGGCACGCCGCTTGGGATGGCCTGATCCCACAGTCTGGGTGTGACGTGAGCGAAAGCAGCTCCGGTACTGGCAACCGCTGTGGACTGGAGGAACTCACGACGAGTTAGGGACAAAGGATTCATGGCGAAATGGTACTTGAGAGACGGAATGATCGTTCCCAAAGGGGCAGCGACTACGCTTTGACCGGCAAGCCTCTCGAAATTCCATGTCAGAGATCGGTACTGGGAAACGCCCTAGCATCCTCCAAACGGTCAACTCCCGCATAGTCGGGAATCGGGAACCAATCCGCCTCTGCGGCGCCGGATTCGTCCTGACAGCGGCCACGGGCTCCTTTCCCACGTTTCCCCATCGGGACCAATTAATCCCGACCCCGCCTACACGTCCGCGCACGGCTTCGCCCGGCCTCGCGTTGCCTGCTGGCCCCCGGGGCGAGTGAGCCCCACGCAGCGGCCTTTCTATTAAACTCTGCTGACTTGTTCCAGTCATTGTCGCAGTCGATGCCACAACTCTCCGGATCAGGGATGTATCTGCACGCTACACACGCTACAGGACGGTCTCCTTGCGAACTGCTGCCATCCGGAGATTGGCCATCCGGAGCATCGAAAAACGCGTCCACCCCAATCGCTGCATTCTGCTCCGCCTTCGTCAGTGGTCGGCCGTTCAGATAGTTCTAGGCCACGACCAAATGCCGCACCCGGTACGACGCCTGGATCAGGCCGAGGCGCCCATCCGCATATCGTTCATACGGAGCATCCGGTCCGAACCGCTGCGTAAAGATCTCCTCCTCCGCCGGGAAGCTGCACCCATTTCCCGGTCTCACCATATCCTTTGGCTTCGTCGGGGTCAGGAACTCATCCCAATTCAGCGACTCGGATTTGCTCTCTGGTCGTGCATCTTCCTGATACCCGGAGTGACTTGCATCTTGGGATTCATTTCCGATAAGGATCCCACAGTGTGGATTGCAATTCCATTGCTTCTATTAGGGGCTGGCTGCCTCTACGTCGGAGGTCGGGGTCTGATAGTCGCCTTGACGGCACCGCACAAGGCGCGGGGAACCACACGATAAACGGGGTTTTGGGAAACTACGACCGAACTTGCCGAAAACCCCGGCGGTCTCAACCGGTCGGTGCAACACCATCTGATATGAATTCATTTTCTAAAGGTGGTGTTTATGGCACGAGGAAAACGGAACAGGCTTTCGACGGAGCGGAGGACGGAGATGTGGCGCCGCTGGAAAGCGGGAGAGTCGTTACATGAGATTGGCCGTGCCTTTGGCAAGGACCATTGGTCCATTCAGTTCTTGTTATCGAAGCGCGGGGGGATAGCTCCTCCGGTTCGTCGGCGCTCGCTGCGAACGCTCACGCTGGCCGAGCGGGAAGACATCTCACGAGGAATTGCTTCCGGTTCGTCGATTCGGGAGATAGCCAGAGGGTTGCAGCGTGCTGCGTCGACGGTGAGCCGGGAGGTGACGCATCATGGCGGTCGTCCACTCTATCGAGCCAATGAAGCCGACTCTCAGGCCTGGGAGTCCGCTCTGCGGCCTAAGGTGTGTTTTCTTGCGAACCATCAGACATTGAGGACGATCGTGGCCAGTAAACTGACCCTGGACTGGTCGCCGGAACAGATTTCAAAATGGTTGAAGGTAAGCTATCCCAAGAACGAGAGCATGCATGTGTCCCACGAAACCATCTACCGCAGCTTATTCATCCAGGCCCGCGGAGTGCTGAAAAAGGAGCTGATTCAGCACCTGCGGTCCAAGAGGTCTATTCGTCGCTCACGGCACTCTCGGGCTGGCGGAAAATCCCAAGGTCAGATCGTCGATGCCATCTCTATTAGGGAAAGACCTGCGGAGGTTGAACACCGCGCTATTCCCGGTCATTGGGAGGGCGATCTGCTCGCAGGCAGCAAAAACAGTCACATCGCTACCCTGGTGGAACGACATTCGCGTTTCACCATGCTCATCAAAGTACCCAGCAAAGATACCGCGACCGTCGTCGCCGCGCTGAGCAAGCACGTGCGTAAACTGCCCGCGACCCTGCGGCGCTCCTTGACTTGGGACCGGGGGCACGAGATGGCAAAACACAAGAGCTTCACGGTGGACACGAATGTGAAAGTCTACTTCTGTGATCCGCAGAGCCCCTGGCAGCGCGGCACCAATGAAAATACCAACGGCCTACTAAGACAGTACTTCCCCAAGAAAACCGACTTGTCCGGCTACTCTCAATCCGATCTCAACAAGGTAGCCCTGCGCCTAAATCAACGCCCGCGAAAGACCTTGGGCTTTCAAACTCCTGCGAGTAAACTCCAAGCCGGTGTTGCATCGACCGGTTGAGACCGCCCGACTTTTCGGGAGCCGCCGCAACGATTTTCGGTAAAGGTATCGGCGGGGATTATAACGCGATGAGTTTGTGTCGAGAGCGTCAGGAATACGGCCCTTTGGGCAACACTGCAAAGGTTGAACCTCGTAGTGTCGCTTACACCTTATCGGATAGAAGAAGGATGTCGCTCGGACCCACACGGGACCGAGCTTCGCTAACGTTGCAGCATAGCCAACCGCTTATCGTAGTCTGCCCGGATAACAGAGGGGCCGCGATATGAAGTTGAAGAATCAAATGGGTAGTTTTCGCGCAAATATGCGAGGAGCTTGGGACTGATGGCCTTTGCGAGCCACCACTGGGTGCGGGTCCAGTGGCTCCCGTCAAAGGCTTGGATTTTGCTCAGATCGGAGCCAGATAGCTCACAGTTATCGATAGCTGTACCGGTCATGTCGGCAGAACCAAAGTCTACCCCAGCGAAATCAGTTTCAAATATCTCGGTGTAAGAGAGGTCGGGACTCTCAGAAATAGGCTTTTCTTTAAGCGCCACTAGAATGTCTCCACTCACGACACTTATCTCGGCGCCTAGGTCGCTGCGAGATTCGTGCTCCTGGTCATAAGCGCTTTGAAGCGACGACACCCTTGCCTCTGCTCCAGGCACCTTCCTCGCAACATCTGCCTTAGCCTGTTCGAGCTGGGTTTGAACTTTATCCTCTCTACTAGCCGCTTGAGTGTCGATTACCGTTTGAATTCTTGAGAGTTGTACAAGATCAGGTAGGTCCGAGTACTGAACCCTAGGAAACATGCGTACGTGGAACTCCTTGAATTCTCCCGCCATAGCGAGAGAGGCCAATAGGGGAATCATCGCGCGTCTGGTATCTGGTCCGAATCTTTCGGAATCCAAAAAAGATGCCAGCCGGAACATAGACATTGCGGATCGGGCCGCCTCTGGGGCATGTGACTGTGCATTTTCAAGGGCCGCGCGAAATTGAGTCGCCTCATTCGCATCGCGAGTCAATCTGGCGTTCTCATTGAACTGAAACACCTGAAACAGCAGGGTTGCAACAAGCGCGACAGAACCTACGAACGGAGCTGCTATCGGAATCCAGAATCTTAGGTTCTCCGACCTTGATAGACGCTGAAGGTTCTCCGTCTCGACTCTTAGCTTTGAGATTTCAGCCTGTAGTTTTTCCAACTGGAACTGGAGTAGTTTGCTGTCAGAAGTAGAGGTGATTGCGTCCTCGTTTGGCATGAAATGGAGTATAGGTTGGACTTTTGTTTGCCTCAAGTACTCGGAGGATGATGGCCATGGAATGGCGGGGAGGAAACCGACAATCCGGCGCTAGGCCCGCTGGAGGGGGCTCAGTCCCACATACGGTCCTTTGCGGGCCCGGCACGAACTTGCCGATAACCCCGGCGGTCTCAACCGGTCGATGCAACACCGGCTTGGAGTTTACTCGCAGGAGTTTGAAAGCCCAAGGTCTTTCGCGGGCGTTGATTTAGGCGCAGGGCTACCTTGTTGAGATCGGATTGAGAGTAGCCGGACAAGTCGGTTTTCTTGGGGAAGTACTGTCTTAGTAGGCCGTTGGTATTTTCATTGGTGCCGCGCTGCCAGGGGCTCTGCGGATCACAGAAGTAGACTTTCACATTCGTGTCCACCGTGAAGCTCTTGTGTTTTGCCATCTCGTGCCCCCGGTCCCAAGTCAAGGAGCGCCGCAGGGTCGCGGGCAGTTTACGCACGTGCTTGCTCAGCGCGGCGACGACGGTCGCGGTATCTTTGCTGGGTACTTTGATGAGCATGGTGAAACGCGAATGTCGTTCCACCAGGGTAGCGATGTGACTGTTTTTGCTGCCTGCGAGCAGATCGCCCTCCCAATGACCGGGAATAGCGCGGTGTTCAACCTCCGCAGGTCTTTCCCTAATAGAGATGGCATCGACGATCTGACCTTGGGATTTTCCGCCAGCCCGAGAGTGCCGTGAGCGACGAATAGACCTCTTGGACCGCAGGTGCTGAATCAGCTCCTTTTTCAGCACTCCGCGGGCCTGGATGAATAAGCTGCGGTAGATGGTTTCGTGGGACACATGCATGCTCTCGTTCTTGGGATAGCTTACCTTCAACCATTTTGAAATCTGTTCCGGCGACCAGTCCAGGGTCAGTTTACTGGCCACGATCGTCCTCAATGTCTGATGGTTCGCAAGAAAACACACCTTAGGCCGCAGAGCGGACTCCCAGGCCTGAGAGTCGGCTTCATTGGCTCGATAGAGTGGACGACCGCCATGATGCGTCACCTCCCGGCTCACCGTCGACGCAGCACGCTGCAACCCTCTGGCTATCTCCCGAATCGACGAACCGGAAGCAATTCCTCGTGAGATGTCTTCCCGCTCGGCCAGCGTGAGCGTTCGCAGCGAGCGCCGACGAACCGGAGGAGCTATCCCCCCGCGCTTCGATAACAAGAACTGAATGGACCAATGGTCCTTGCCAAAGGCACGGCCAATCTCATGTAACGACTCTCCCGCTTTCCAGCGGCGCCACATCTCCGTCCTCCGCTCCGTCGAAAGCCTGTTCCGTTTTCCTCGTGCCATAAACACCACCTTTAGAAAATGAATTCATATCAGATGGTGTTGCACCGACCGGTTGAGACCGCCCGACTTTGCGGGCGCTACGGGATTACTTCTGGATCGCCCGTGAACCGGCCGCAATAACAGTAGGCAAGGTGAGCCCGCTCTGCCGAACTCGACCTTCCCTTTTTCGAGCCAGCAGTCCAGCAGAAACGCGAAAGGCAAAACCGAACATCCAGGCAATCACTGCGACGGCGCAGGTGCCCGAGGCTGCAGCGGCGGCGTTGGAGCCTTAATCTCCGGAGCGCTCGCCAAAACTGCCGGATTTAGATCAACTGTGCCCGGCCATTCGTAATATCGCGTACGACGAAGCGTAGCCGCTGCGTCTTCGGAGGCACGCCGACTGTAACTGAAACCGTCGAATGAATCGCCGCCGTTTCCGTTGCCAGCGGCACATTCAGCTTCCATGTCCCCACCTCCGATGCAAGCGTGTTCGTCTTAAATACAGACCCCAATGCCGCACCCGACACCGCAACGTCCGCCTGGCGCACCTTAGCAGTCGCGTCCGTGTGCCACTGGAGGTCATCCGGGTCCAGTTGAAAAGTGAAGCGTGCCTTGTCCGTGCCCTTGATGCGCTCAATCTTTATCAGCGCCGCGCCTATAGCGCTGAAAGGCATCGCCTCAAAAGTCACGATACCCAGATCAGACACCACTTGATGCTCCAGGTCCTTCTCCCCTCCGTACTGCATCGCGTAGTAGCCCGCCTTCGTCAGCACGGTCCATTCCGGATGCCCCTTCACCGTCACGCGGATCCGCCGAAACTCGCCATTGAAGTCGTGATTCATTGGCCGGTAGCTCACCGTGTAGTACGTAGTCCCGTACTCGACCGACGCTTGTATCTCCCCCTGAACATCATTGCTATTCTTCCTCTCTCCACCCGTCGCGGAAATGTATCCCGAAAACCCAAAATCGCTATCGAAGCGGTAACTATCCACCTCCTGCGAAACCGCAACGGGATTCATCGGGTCACCGCCTCCTCCCGGTCCGATTAAATCCAGTGTGATCCTCGCATCTATCAGCAAATCTGTAATCTCTTGCTGATACCGCTGCACGGGAGGCAAGCGCTCCACTAGCGGCTTCAGCAAATCCTCATGCCGTTGCACCCGCAACCGTAGCGTCGGACCACCAAGCCCGAGCCAGATCACCAGCTTGCGACCCGGCAGGCTGCGCTGCTGCAGTGCCAGCGACCATATCGCCTGCAGCGAATCCTTAAACGTACCCCCGTCGAGGGCATCCCGAAACGGCGTACCCAGGTGCGGGTCGTGCCTCCCTACCCGCTCGAGCACCACACCGCGATCGCGTGTCGGCTGCACCAGGATGCGATATCCGTGATGAGTCAGCACCAGCACCTCGGTCTCTTCCTGCAGCGTCTCCGGCTGGGCCTTCAGATATGCCAGCAACTCCGTTCTCTCGTAGTAGTACTGATAGAACTGTTCCATAACGTTCCACGCAGGCTGTTGATCCCAGTGGTAGGCATAGTTCAGCTCATCCAGCACGAAGATCAGCTCCTGTGACTTCTCCTTGTCCCCACTCGCAGCCGCAGCTGTATGCTCACTGGTCGACTCGAAAGAGTAGACCGCCTGCGGCTTCTTGTTCTCTTCAATCAGAAAGTCGTCACGACCCAACGCCTGCGTAACGATGTGCCCTTCTTTATCGAGCACCGTCGCATCCAGCACCACCAGCTGCGTTGTCACATGCAGCACTTCAGGCTGTGGTGCTGGAGTCTGAGCAACCGTGAATGCTGTCCCCCACGTTGTTAGGCTGAACCAAACGATGCCTCGCCAGAGCCCCATAAGCAATCTTCCTCAGCCACACAAGTTGGACGTCACGCCACCAAACATAGTCTCAGACAGACAACGCTCTACAAATAATTCTCACTAATTCCAATAACTTCGAACAGGATGATCCGACTCGGGCTTAGAGGATCAGTAACGATAAGTCGGCAGCAACCGCCCGGAAAACGGGGCGGTCTCAACCGGTCGATGCAACACCGGCTTGGAGTTTACTCGCAGGAGTTTGAAAGCCCAAGGTCTTTCGCGGGCGTTGATTTAGGCGCAGGGCTACCTTGTTGAGATCGGATTGAGAGTAGCCGGACAAGTCGGTTTTCTTGGGGAAGTACTGTCTTAGTAGGCCGTTGGTATTTTCATTGGTGCCGCGCTGCCAGGGGCTCTGCGGATCACAGAAGTAGACTTTCACATTCGTGTCCACCGTGAAGCTCTTGTGTTTTGCCATCTCGTGCCCCCGGTCCCAAGTCAAGGAGCGCCGCAGGGTCGCGGGCAGTTTACGCACGTGCTTGCTCAGCGCGGCGACGACGGTCGCGGTATCTTTGCTGGGTACTTTGATGAGCATGGTGAAACGCGAATGTCGTTCCACCAGGGTAGCGATGTGACTGTTTTTGCTGCCTGCGAGCAGATCGCCCTCCCAATGACCGGGAATAGCGCGGTGTTCAACCTCCGCAGGTCTTTCCCTAATAGAGATGGCATCGACGATCTGACCTTGGGATTTTCCGCCAGCCCGAGAGTGCCGTGAGCGACGAATAGACCTCTTGGACCGCAGGTGCTGAATCAGCTCCTTTTTCAGCACTCCGCGGGCCTGGATGAATAAGCTGCGGTAGATGGTTTCGTGGGACACATGCATGCTCTCGTTCTTGGGATAGCTTACCTTCAACCATTTTGAAATCTGTTCCGGCGACCAGTCCAGGGTCAGTTTACTGGCCACGATCGTCCTCAATGTCTGATGGTTCGCAAGAAAACACACCTTAGGCCGCAGAGCGGACTCCCAGGCCTGAGAGTCGGCTTCATTGGCTCGATAGAGTGGACGACCGCCATGATGCGTCACCTCCCGGCTCACCGTCGACGCAGCACGCTGCAACCCTCTGGCTATCTCCCGAATCGACGAACCGGAAGCAATTCCTCGTGAGATGTCTTCCCGCTCGGCCAGCGTGAGCGTTCGCAGCGAGCGCCGACGAACCGGAGGAGCTATCCCCCCGCGCTTCGATAACAAGAACTGAATGGACCAATGGTCCTTGCCAAAGGCACGGCCAATCTCATGTAACGACTCTCCCGCTTTCCAGCGGCGCCACATCTCCGTCCTCCGCTCCGTCGAAAGCCTGTTCCGTTTTCCTCGTGCCATAAACACCACCTTTAGAAAATGAATTCATATCAGATGGTGTTGCACCGACCGGTTGAGACCGCCCGGGTTATCGGCGACTCCGTGACGAACTTGCTGAAAACCCGACTTTTCAGGAACGACGAAGATCGCTTCCGCTAAACCCACTCGGCGTTACTAATCGGTTCTCGATAAGTGCATCGGCGATTTAGCGTCAACTGAGATTGACGACGCGGCCAACTTCCGGCTTGCCGTCGACTCGCTAGTTGAGTGACGCCAAGCGCTTTTTATGAGGACGAATCCACATTCGGTGATTAGCCATAACGCTTGTCCGCAGGCGGTCTAGTACCAAAAGGAATGGCGGTCGAGTTGCACCTTACCCGTCTAGAAGTCAGATGACGATTGGTTCCGTGGACGGGTAACACGATGAGAACTAAAATGCTTGCGGATCAGTCAATCTTGCAGCTGGCAGAAAACCGGGCCAAGTGCTGCCCGGGTTCTGGGCCCTTCCACTCGTCGCATTCACGGACCGGTCCTCGAGATCGGATTCGCGAGCCTAATCAATTCACCTTGTTTCTAACATATCCCGCGAAGCTAAGATGATTCCGACTAAGTGGCAGTAGCAGCCTTTCCATGGCGTTTGAACGACGTAATGCGGAGGGAATCAAATGAAATCCAAAAAGCTGGTTGCCGTCGTCCTCGTTGATCATCCTGTCATGGCGTTCAGACGGACGTCATCTCGACGCGTTTTATTGGCCCGACATCTCCAGATCTCCATCACCGTTTCCTTGCTCTTGTTATTGCTGCCTGGCGCGTGCCCGGCACAGTTCAATTCTGTGGATGTTTCTCCCGATTTTCCATTTGGGGCACCAAACATTAACATGGACGGCCGCATTATGGGCATGGTGCTCGATCCCGGCAACAATTCAGTCGTCTATGCCGCCGGCGAATGGACCGGGGTATGGAAATCAGTGGATGGCGCGCATACGTGGGTACAATCCAGCCATGGCCTGCGCAACGGGATTACGCAAGAGCTAAACGGAATTTTGCCACTACTGTCAGCATATCCAAACCTTGCTATCGACGCGACCAACTCGCAGCGGTTGCTCTACGCAACCACTTCCAACGACGGGCGCGCTATTAGTTGCCCAAGGTGTCAGTTCGGCGGTTTGTGGATTTCCGTCGATGGCGCAGCAAGCTGGCAACATGCCAACCTCTGTTCGGTAAACTCGCAAGCCGATAATATTACCAGCGTGGTTTTCTCATCCGGCAGGCCGTTCGTGGCCACCGATTGCGGCGTATGGACCACTATCGACCCCAGTCTGCAAAGCGGATGGGGCAAACTAACGCTGCCCCCCGGAGTCTCGCTGAGCGGCGCCATTTTCGCACCCTCGAGTTACAGCCAGACGCTGTTTGCGTGCCTGGGCGGCGGAACCCGTGTGTACCGTTCGCTAAATCTGGGCCAAACCTGGGATGCGGGAGTGGATGTAGGCGGAAACTGCAGGGGCCTTGCCGTAGCCCCTCTTCCCGGGGAATTCCAGCCCAGTACCTCAGTAGTCGTTCGCACTACTCCCGCTCCAGTGGCTAAATCAGGGCCCGGCACTAATGCATTGGAAGTAACCGTGGTCAACCATAATTTGGCCACAACGCAGAACCTTGGATTTGCCTCCGTGGCAACCGGCGGCTCAGGCCGGCCCGGTGTGTGGACCGCGCGACGAACGGCGCCTGCCTGCGCTCCTACTGGGCCCGGATTGTCCTTCGATGTCTTTGCCGCTGACGGCCTGAACTTCTACCGCTACACAGGAAACAATCTGTGGTCCAGCCCTTTCCCGGTGCACGTCGATTCCTGGTGGATGGAATTTCCCAGCACGTATGACAGCGGGGCCGCCAACTGTCCTGCCTACGCGGCGAATGATGGCGGGGTCCTCGCAAACGCTTCGAGTTCTTGTGCGTTCGACGGTTGGGTGGCCGCGTCTTCCGGATTGCACGTAGCCTGGGGCAACCACATCTCCGGGCTGCCCTCCGCCAACGTAGGCAACAGTGCCAAACTCTGCGCAGCGAGTCAGGGTGGGCAGCCATGCCCTCTTCTGTTTCTCGCTACGACTGACGACGACGTCTTCATCCGCGCTCCTAACTTTAGCTGTCTGGTCCCGAATCCTTCTGGGAACGGTTGCACGCTCTATAAAATTGCTAACTATTCATGGACGAACCTACCCGATGGCCTTGGTGACGCAGGAGTTGTGCTCTTTGATCCCGCGCAGCCCAATCTCGCGATGGCTATCCGGAATGGAACCTATAACCTATTTGTGGCACCCAGCGGCCAATTGCCCACCGTTGGCACGAATCTCCTTCAGACCATCCCCAACCCGTCGTTTTACGCGCAAGGGATTCAACCGCCCACGCCGGAAGCTATCAAGCAGGTACTGACGATGCCCATTGAATCTCCGCTCAAAAATGGGGATTTTCTAGCGCTCCAAAGTTCGTTTACTACCAACCTGAATCTTTGTCAGACAAATAACAATTGCACGACCGACGTCATCGTGCGCAATCTGTCAGCGGCCTTGGGTCAGAATGCCGCACAAAGTTCCTGGGTTGATATTTCTCCGCAGGCGCACTTCGGTCCGGGCCAGGTCAGCGGTATCTACCCTTCCGGCGGGCACAACAACCTTACAGTATATGTTCTTACCTCGAACGTTTCCGGAATCAATTATGTGGCTCCAGCCGGGCCGGGGCAGGTATACAAGGCACAGATCCCGGCTATAGGCCAGGCCATTACGAGTTGGCAGCTAGTTGCCGGGAGCGGAGCCAACATACCTCCCGGGAACGGAGGCAGCAGTTTGATCCGGGCTTACAACTTGTTTGTCAATCCGTATGATCCCACTGAATTGTGGGCTATAGATCTCGGCGCCTCCCCAGGGGCCATTAAGGTAAGCCGCGACGGCGGGAACTCCTGGAAGCCCGTGCAACAGCTCAAGGACATTGCTACCAACAACGGTGAGTTTGACTTCACATGCAGTGCCGATAACTCTTGGGGAAGCGCCCAATCTAATTATCACGATAAGGATATCTTCGGCAACGAATGTCCGATGACCCAGATGGTTTTTCCGGCAGGCCAGCCGCAGATGCGCTTCGCTGTCCTATATCCGGGAGGCATTGCGTTTTCGAGCGACGCCGGCAACAGTTGGATCCCGCTGAATGCCACGAACGCCCAGGCTTCCCTACAGCCGATCGAAATGCCGCAGTCCGCTTTTTACGATCCGACTGTGAACTCCGTCGGTGACTCGAGCCTGTATGTGGCTCTCGAAGGCAAAGGGGTGAAGCGCATCGATGCGCCCTTTGCGACCATGACATCTGTGCCGGGTTGCACTTCGGCGCTGAGCTGTTCAGGGATTACGTTTGGCTTTCCGTCGCTCGTGGTTTCGTGTCCATCCGCCGTCAACTTCTACCAATTCGCTAACACTCCGAATCAAAAGCTAGTCTGTACGTCGTGCCAGAGCTACACTGCCCCCACACTCAACGTTGCGAATGCGGTGGCGGCCTGTGAGGGACAAACGAGCACTCTCACTGGATTCTCCGGTGGCTCGTGCTCGTACTTCTCCACATTCGAGGCGTCTCCAACCTACTGCGGGGCGGAGCCGCCACAGCCGCCAGATTACTGTCAGAACTGCGTAAAGACTGGTGGGAAATGCTCAACTCTGGCTGACGGGAAAAAGGTCTGTGTTCATCAATAACAACTAGCAACGGCGCGAATCCAGAAGTTTGACCTCGGAGGTGGGAACAGACGACAGATACGTGTACCTCCGATAACGGGCTAACCGGAAGTTGAGTCTCGATTGGCAATACCAGGCCAAAGCACTCATTGAGCGCCGTTGAGGTTGGCTGCCAGGATTAGTACTGGGAAACTCGCTTGCGTTTACTGACCATGGAAACACCAAGGGCCATCTCAATCTAGAGGCGAGTTGTAGTTCCCCCAAAACGAGGTTTTCAGCAAAGACAACTTGGCTGGCAGATGATTGAGCGGCAGTGAGGGAGACCGCTGCCATGCGACAGAAGAAGAAGCCCAAGCGCAGATCGCCTAGGAGCGTCCTGCATCTACCCGACCTCGACCACTCCAAATCATCCGTTCTTCAGAGCCTGGGATCAGTCGCCTCACAGCGGACCTATGGCTTTGCCATTGATGACTTCATCAGTTGGTATTGCTCGGAACCTCGCCTGGCATTCGGCAGGACCGTAGTCTTACGATATCGCTACTATCTGGAATCCGGCCGACTAGCCCCCGCGACCATCAACCTGCGTCTCGCAGCTGTCCGGCGGCTCGCGTATGAAGCGTCTGACAACGGATTGCTGAGTCCTGACCTCGCAGCGGGTATCCGGCGAGTGAAAGGTGCCAAGCGCCTCGGTATTCGACTCGGCAATTGGTTGACGTCCACGCAGGGAAAAGAGCTGCTTGGCGTTCCCGACCAGGCTTCAGTAAAAGGCAAAAGGAACTACGCGATGTTGGCTGTGCTCCTGGGCTGCGGTCTACGTCGATCGGAACTCACTCGGCTCACCGTAAGCCATCTTCAGCAACGAGACGGCCACTGGGCGATCGTCGACCTGTTTGGAAAGGGCGGGCACGTCCGTACCGTTCCCGTCCCGGCCTGGGTGAAGGTGGCTATTGACTCATGGCTTGCTATCGCCGGTATCGACACTGGAATCATCTTCCGCTGTGTCAGCAGGACCGGCCACGTTTGGGGTACCCGCCTCAGTGAGAAAGCGGTCTGGTGGGTCGTTCGTGAATACGCGAAACTCGCTGGCATTGATAATCTGGCGCCTCACGACTTGCGCAGGACTTGCGCACGGCTGTGTCATTCCGGTGAAGGGGAACTTGAACAAATCCAGTTTTTGCTCGGCCACCGGTCTGTGGAAACAACAGAACGATACCTGGGTTCGCGGCAGAGATTGGTGCAGGCAGTCAACGATCACCTCGGGATCGAACCGCCAGGCGGCTCATAAGTGACTTTTCCGGCATATCCGGAAGTGCTACCGCTTGCTTGCCCCGCGACTAAGCGCCGGAATGGGGATATCAGAATGGCCGTTGCAATGCAGAAGCTAGAGAGCGCTGAAAGCGATAGAATGCGGGCGGGAGACCCAGAAGTCGCTAACTCACCGGACTCGGCAGCTCAAAACGTCATCCCGATGTACGAACTAAAGTGGTCTCATACCGAGAAGACAGTTGCTCGCAAAGCCTTCGACCTGGCGCTTGGCAAAGAATTGGAAGCTCTCCTCAAGGAAGCTAAAGGCCGAGCCGCGAGGATCGAGGAACCGTCGGAGCTGTGGGATTTGGAAAGCTGGCTGACGGAACGTCGGCGGGAGATTGACCGAAGGTACGACTACCGCTACTCCATCCTTCCACTCGTGTTTGCCCAACTACTTCGCGACGGCCGCCTAACCGAAGACGATTTGCACGGGCTTGGACAGGAGAAACTCGACCTTATTCGCAGAGCCTCGGCCATCTGAAAGACGGCTCGTGGCGCGAGGGACAGGCAGATGAACGACGCATAGCCCATCGCTCGTGCGCAGGCGGCGGAAACGGTATCGAAAACGCAGTGCCAGGGGCCTCCACGAACTTGCCGAGAACCCGACTTTTCAAGGACGATGGGATAGTTTCCGGTTGGCCCGTGACTGGGGAGCAATCCCAAGGAGGCACAGCCGATTTCCGTGCTGACTGGTAGTTTTGCCAGTCGGCGCGGCGCGATTGTGCGCATAAACTCCTGAGGCGAACACGGAGAGAAGATCGACTCGACGATTGTGAAGAACATCGCGGTCTCTGCCTCGGTTGGTCCTTACGTTGGGTTAGGCGACATAGGAGGATGCATGACGACCACAACCACTCAAGGGCAAACCGTGGATACGCGCATTGGCAAGCTCGACTTCGAGAACGGCGTGCCAACGCTGCCGACCGTCGAGAACCTTTATGACCAGATGGACTTTCAGCGCGCGTGTCAGCTTTTTCTTTGGGCGATGCCTCTGGTACAGGTCGGAAATCTGGAGGCCACATTGCAAGGCACCACCGGGGCTCAACCCGGTGACCTAGCCCTCTACCTGGGCAACGAACAGAGTGTCTTCCTCACGCCGAACGCGACCACCCCTTACATCCTTGGCTATCTGAACCTGGCCAAGAGCGGGCCAGTCGAGATGGATATTCCTGTCGGCGCCATTGCCGGGTCAACCTTGGATGCCTGGCAGCGCCCCCTCAGCGACCTCGGTCTCACTGGCCCCGACCAAGGCAAGGGCGGCAGATATGTTTTTGTCGGACCGGGGCAGGAAGCACCGTCGACGGAGGCGGGAGGCTTTCTCCTGAAGTCACCTACGTTTGGCGTGGTCTTGTTTTTCCGCACGCTCGACCCCGACCAGGCGAAAGGCGAGGCCTTGGCAATGCAGATACGGGTTTATCCCTTCGCTCAGCGCAACAATCCGCCCGCCACACGCTTGCTGAAGCCTGACCCGGATAAGTTGGCGAAATTCTCAACCATGCCGCGCGGGATGAAATTTTGGGAGCAACTTGCGGTGATGATCCAGCGCGAGCCTGTAGAGGACCGCGACCGCTTCTTTATGGCGATGCTCATGCCGCTCGGCATCGAGAAGGGCAAGCCGCTCCAGCCCAACGAGCGGCAGACGAAAATCCTGACCGAAGGGGCCTTTGTCGGCGAGGCGATGGCCAAGGCCAACACCTTCGACATGCGATTCAGGGACCTGCGCTACCGTCCCGACGCGCTCTGGCAATATTTCCTGATCCTCGATCCCATGCAGGACCTGCCGAACTACAGCCAGCTAGACCAGCGCGCCGCCTATTTCTACGCGGCCCTCCTCGTGACCAAGGGTATGCTCAGTCAGACCCCCGGCGCCGGCCAGGCATATCTTGGCAGCTTCCGCGACAAGGAGGGACACGCCTTCGATGGCGCGAAGAGCTACCGGCTGCACGTGCCGCCGAATGTCCCCGCGAAGCAGTTCTGGTCAGTCACACTGTATGACACGGACACCCGCTCAATTATTCTGAACGAGCAACATCGCTCCCAGCTTGGGTCGCGGGAAGATCTCTCGAGAAATGCTGACGGCTCCGTGGATGTTTACTTCTCCCCGACTTCGCCGAAAGGTCATGAGAAGAACTGGATTCAGACCGTACCAGGCAAGGCGTGGTTCGTGGGTTTCCGATTCTACGCGCCGCTGGAACCATACTTCGATAGGAGCTGGCCGCTGCCGGATCTCGAGAGGGTGATGTGAGCCGTTCCAAGATTCCTACAAGACCGATGGCTACGTGTGATTAGACCGGGCCGCGAATCGCGGCGCGACAAAACTCCTCGATGATCGGCAATACGGAAGTAATCATTGTCCTCTTGTAGTGCACGAAAAAGGGGGTTATGAGAAACCTCGACGACCGCGCGGCCGAACTTGCCGATAACCCGACCCTTCAGGCCCTTCGAAAAATTATGTTCCCCAAGCGTTCAAACTGTGAGCTTATATCTTGGCAGGGTAGGTTGACCAATATACGGCGGTCTAGTGGATTGGAGCTCGATGAGGGATAAAAACTCTGAACCGAAATGGCCAATGATTGTGCGAGTCGCGGTCGAAGCTCTGGCGTGGCTGGCCGTCTCGATCTTCATGGTGTGGGCGTTCGCGGCGCTATGCTTCGACGTTCGGCACGACGGGTTGCGGATTCTCGCCGCGGTGCTCTTCACAGTAGCTGTGTTGGGGGCTCTGTTTGCCATAAAAGGAGTCTGGCTGCGTATGGCTGCTTGCGTAGCCTGTTGCGTCGTGGTGCTGGTGTGGTGGTTGTCCCTGAAACCAACCAACGACCCTCCGTGGGAAGCGGATCTTTCGCGAAATGCGTGGGCGGAGATTCATGGCGACCAGATGGTGGTGCATAACGTGCGCGATTGCAAGTACCGCACGGAGAAGGACTACTCGGACTGCTGGAGTGATCGCACTTACGACCTTTCGCAACTCCGCGGTGTTGACTTCTTCCTAGATAACTGGGGGATCAAGTTTGCCAGCCACCCGATGGTCAGCTTTGATTTCGGGGACCAACATCTTGCGTTCTCGATTGAGGCGCGCTACCGGCCGGGCCAGTCCTATTCGCTGTTTCGCGGATTCTACCGGCAGTTTGGGCTGATCGTTGTCGCGGCGGATGAGCGCGATGTGATTCGGCTGCGCACAAACTACCGCAAGGATCCGGAAGAAGATGTGTATCTCTACCGCGTCCAGGTGACGCCGGCGGTCGCTCGCGCGATGTTAACGGTTTACGTCAATTACATGAATAATCTGAAGGACAACCCGGAGTGGTACAACGAGCTGACCCGG
Organism: uncultured Acidobacteriaceae bacterium; assembly: GCA_963791735.1. GTDB lineage: Bacteria > Acidobacteriota > Terriglobia > Terriglobales > Acidobacteriaceae > Edaphobacter. Next base: position 23,429 of record CAWBTR010000006.1, read on the forward strand.
AACTGCACGTCGACGCTCGACACGCAGCTTGCCGATGTGACCGGGAACCCGCAGGGTGGCAGCATTCAACTGATCCTGAATGGCTCGATGGATCAGCTGATGTACAACCGCGGGCGGCTGGTGACCGGCGGACTTACCTTCCCGCGGTTGAAGGAGCAGGCACACATTAACTCCGCGGCGCACGCGGCGGGCGACTCTCCGGACTTCTCCACGCTGATCCGAGTAGGGCGCGTCGGATACCAAAGGTGACTATTTGAACAAGAGCTGAACCGGCTGAAAGAGCGGGTACCGGCCTAGAAGTAAGCTCGCCAATCAACCTCATCAAAAACCCGGCGGTCTCAACCGGTCGATGCAACACCGGCTTGGAGTTTACTCGCAGGAGTTTGAAAGCCCAAGGTCTTTCGCGGGCGTTGATTTAGGCGCAGGGCTACCTTGTTGAGATCGGATTGAGAGTAGCCGGACAAGTCGGTTTTCTTGGGGAAGTACTGTCTTAGTAGGCCGTTGGTATTTTCATTGGTGCCGCGCTGCCAGGGGCTCTGCGGATCACAGAAGTAGACTTTCACATTCGTGTCCACCGTGAAGCTCTTGTGTTTTGCCATCTCGTGCCCCCGGTCCCAAGTCAAGGAGCGCCGCAGGGTCGCGGGCAGTTTACGCACGTGCTTGCTCAGCGCGGCGACGACGGTCGCGGTATCTTTGCTGGGTACTTTGATGAGCATGGTGAAACGCGAATGTCGTTCCACCAGGGTAGCGATGTGACTGTTTTTGCTGCCTGCGAGCAGATCGCCCTCCCAATGACCGGGAATAGCGCGGTGTTCAACCTCCGCAGGTCTTTCCCTAATAGAGATGGCATCGACGATCTGACCTTGGGATTTTCCGCCAGCCCGAGAGTGCCGTGAGCGACGAATAGACCTCTTGGACCGCAGGTGCTGAATCAGCTCCTTTTTCAGCACTCCGCGGGCCTGGATGAATAAGCTGCGGTAGATGGTTTCGTGGGACACATGCATGCTCTCGTTCTTGGGATAGCTTACCTTCAACCATTTTGAAATCTGTTCCGGCGACCAGTCCAGGGTCAGTTTACTGGCCACGATCGTCCTCAATGTCTGATGGTTCGCAAGAAAACACACCTTAGGCCGCAGAGCGGACTCCCAGGCCTGAGAGTCGGCTTCATTGGCTCGATAGAGTGGACGACCGCCATGATGCGTCACCTCCCGGCTCACCGTCGACGCAGCACGCTGCAACCCTCTGGCTATCTCCCGAATCGACGAACCGGAAGCAATTCCTCGTGAGATGTCTTCCCGCTCGGCCAGCGTGAGCGTTCGCAGCGAGCGCCGACGAACCGGAGGAGCTATCCCCCCGCGCTTCGATAACAAGAACTGAATGGACCAATGGTCCTTGCCAAAGGCACGGCCAATCTCATGTAACGACTCTCCCGCTTTCCAGCGGCGCCACATCTCCGTCCTCCGCTCCGTCGAAAGCCTGTTCCGTTTTCCTCGTGCCATAAACACCACCTTTAGAAAATGAATTCATATCAGATGGTGTTGCACCGACCGGTTGAGACCGCCCCGTTTTCCGGGAACTACGGGACGCCACTTGTCCGAGAAGCCGACTAATCGTCCAGGTGCCAACTTCCTGTTTGCCGACCATCCGGAAGTTGGCGATTCACAAGCGTCTGATGCTATTCGCGAATTTAGAACTGATGCCCGCTCCACTCGCTCTTGCAGAAAAATATTCCCATAGACGTTCGAGTGGTGTATTGTTTCTCCCATAGACACTCGAGTGGACGGGGATGACTGATGGAATCGAAGAAGCAGACCAACGGAGAGATGTTGCAGGGAACACTGGACATGCTGATTCTGCGAACGCTGGTGATGGGAAGAGCGCATGGTCATACGATTGCACACGTGATCGAAAACACGTCAGAGGATGTGTTGCAGGTGGAGCAGGGATCGTTGTATCCGGCGCTGCATCGTCTTGAAGATCGTGGCTGGGTGAGGTCGTCGTGGGGGGTGAGCGATAACAATCGCAAGGCTAAGTTTTATGAGTTGACGGCGACGGGAAGGAAGCGGCTTGTCGTGGAGCGCGAGCGATGGCAGCAGGTGGTGGCGGCGATCGGGCGGATTCTTGGCGAGGCGGCGGATTAGCTCTGGATTGGGTGAGAGGAAGCGGCTATGAACTTGAGGCGATTTTTCAGCAGGTCGGTTGCGGACGCGGAGCTGGCGCAGGAACTGGAGGCGCACCTGCAGCACGAGGTGGATGAGAACCTGGCGCGCGGCATGAGCGAGGATGAGGCGCGGCGGCGGGCGCGGGTGAAGCTGGGAAGCGTGCGCCGCGTCCGCGAGACGGTGTGGGAGAGGAACTCGCTGGGGTGGTTCGAGACGATGCTGCGCGATTTTCGCTACGCGGTTCGCACGCTATTGCGGACGCTGGGGTTTACAGTGACGGCCGTGCTGGTGATGGCGCTAGGGATTGGAGCAAATGTTGCGTTGTTCACGGTTGTGCGATCGGTTCTGTTGAAGCCGTTGCCGTTCCGTGAGCCGGACAGGTTGATTCAGCTGTATGAGAAGAGTCCGAATGGACGAAGAGAGTACAGCTACACCGCAGGTGGAATGTATGCGGCGTGGAAGAGGGCGTCGTCGAGTGTGGAGCAGATGGCGATCTACGGCACCGACAGCATTAATCTGTCCGATACGGGCGGACAGTTGCCGGAGAAGATTCGCTATGCAGAGTGCTCTTAGAACCTGTTACCGATGCTGGGCGTTGTGCCGGAGGTGGGACGGTTGTTTGTGGAGGGGACGACCGGCGCGAGGCACCGGCGACAGCGATGTTAACCCACAGTCTTTGGGTGCGGCGCTACGCCGGGGATCGCGGCATTGTTGGCACGACAATTCTGCTGAATGCGAAGCCGTACACCGTGGTCGGCGTGCTGCCCTCGTGGTTCGAGTATCCGGATACGCAGACACAGTTGTGGGCGCCGATCTATCACGAGCAGTCTTCGGGAATGATGCAGGCGGTGGATATGCATAACTTTTTCGTTGTGGGGAGGCTGCGTCCGGGAGCTACGCTGGCGCAGACGCTAAGCCAGGTGGACACGGCGGAGAAACAGGTGCACGCCGCACATCCGACGCCGTCGACTGCCAACGGTGCAAGCGCGCGAACGCTGCTGGATGGCGTAGTGCATGATGCCAAGGCGACGCTGTACACGTTGATGGGAGCGACGAGTTGTGTACTGCTGATTGCGTGTCTGAACGTGGCGAACCTGCTGGTGGCGCGCTCGGCTTCGCGAAGGAAGGAGACCTCGGTGCGTGCTGCACTGGGAGGCAGTCGCTGGAGACTACTGCGGGAGCAGATGACCGAGAGCACGGTTCTTGCGATGGCCGGAGGTGGGCTGGGGCTGCTGCTTGCGTGGCTGGGAACGTGGTGGCTGGTCCAGGCGCGGCCGGAGATGGCGAGAGCGAACACGATCCACATGGATGGAGTGGTGTTGCTGTTCGGATTGGGAGTTGTGGCGGGGTGTGGCGTTCTGGCTGGGCTGATTCCTTCGCTTTCGTTCCTGCGCGGACCTCTGCTTGAGTCGCTGCAAGACTCGTCGCGTGCTGCCAGCGCGGGGCATGGGCGTGTGAGGCTGCGCCGGGCACTGCTCGCAGCGGAGGTTGGGCTGACGGTTGTGTTGTTGACCTGCGCGGGGCTGCTGCTGAAGAGTTACAACCATCTGCGGTCAACCGACCTGGGGGTGCGCGACACAAAACGTGATGACGATGCGGTTCGCGTTACCGCATGTGCGATACGACACTGCGGCGAAGACTGCGGCATTTTATGAACAGCTATTGCCACGGCTGCGCGCACTGCCTGGAGTGAAGAGTGCGGGTGTGGTGACGACGCTGCCGGGGCAGGGGTATGGCGGCGACTCGCGATTTACGCTTCCTGAGCATCCTGACTTTGCCGGTGGCGCCGTTCAGGATGCGGTCGTTCGCGGATCTGACCCGGGATACTTCAGCGCACTTCAGATTCCTCTGCTGAGTGGACGCTTCTTCGAAGACCGGGAGCGCCTGACGGATGCCCGATCGGTGATCGTCAGCAAGAGCTTTGCGCGGCAGTATCTCGGGGATGAGAATCCTTTAGGCAAGCACATTCGAATAAAGGATTTTGACGGCGTTCCGCCGGAGGGGTTCGAGATTGTCGGGGTGGTTGGCGACACGCTCTGGAACTTGACGGAGCAGGACAAGGCGATGCTGTACTTTCCGCTGTACTCGGGCGGATGGTCGAACGCGTCGATCGGTGTGCGGTCGGACGGCGATGTGACGAGCCTGGCGCTGCCGATCCAGAAGGTGTTGGGGGAGCTTGATCTGGATCTGCCGGTGTCGGATGTGCTGACGATGGAGCAGTCGATTGGAAGGTCGACGATGGATGCCAGTTTTACATCATCGCTGGTGATGGCGTTTGCCTTGATCGCGCTGCTGTTAGCCGCGGTTGGATTGTATGGTGTGCTGTCGTACATCGTGACGCAGCGAACGAGCGAGATCGGCATACGAATCGCGTTGGGAGCTCAGCGCGGTTCGGTGCTTCGGCTGATCCTGTCGGATGGGCTGCGGCCGGCGTGGATCGGGCTGCTGCTGGGGCTGGCGGGCAGCGGTTTCGCGGTGCAGTTGATTCGTACGATGCTGTATGGGACACGGACGCTTGATTGGGTGCTGTTCGCCGAGGTAGGAATCGTGCTGTCGATCGTGGCTGGTGTTGCGTGCGCGATACCAGCGTGGAGAGCATCGCGTTTAGATCCTATGCAGGCTCTAAGGATAGAGTAGTTGCCCTCCTACCTTGCGCCAATGAGTTCAGATCGTCCCGACGCCAGTAACAAGTAGGGGCAATTTCAGATTCCCAGCTTTTCAGTTGATGCGAAATCGCCAACTCACTTACCGAACAGTGCGGACACAAGACTTTCCAGCTTTCTGGGTTCTGGGCGGATTACGGACAAACCAGAAGTTATCCACTTGTCTGTATAACCGGCTTGACGGAAAGTCGGCTTATCGGCAAGTTCGCCAGCCGGAAATTCGTAGTTGCCGAAAACCCCGGCGGTCTCAACCGGTCGGTGCAACACCATCTGATATGAATTCATTTTCTAAAGGTGGTGTTTATGGCACGAGGAAAACGGAACAGGCTTTCGACGGAGCGGAGGACGGAGATGTGGCGCCGCTGGAAAGCGGGAGAGTCGTTACATGAGATTGGCCGTGCCTTTGGCAAGGACCATTGGTCCATTCAGTTCTTGTTATCGAAGCGCGGGGGGATAGCTCCTCCGGTTCGTCGGCGCTCGCTGCGAACGCTCACGCTGGCCGAGCGGGAAGACATCTCACGAGGAATTGCTTCCGGTTCGTCGATTCGGGAGATAGCCAGAGGGTTGCAGCGTGCTGCGTCGACGGTGAGCCGGGAGGTGACGCATCATGGCGGTCGTCCACTCTATCGAGCCAATGAAGCCGACTCTCAGGCCTGGGAGTCCGCTCTGCGGCCTAAGGTGTGTTTTCTTGCGAACCATCAGACATTGAGGACGATCGTGGCCAGTAAACTGACCCTGGACTGGTCGCCGGAACAGATTTCAAAATGGTTGAAGGTAAGCTATCCCAAGAACGAGAGCATGCATGTGTCCCACGAAACCATCTACCGCAGCTTATTCATCCAGGCCCGCGGAGTGCTGAAAAAGGAGCTGATTCAGCACCTGCGGTCCAAGAGGTCTATTCGTCGCTCACGGCACTCTCGGGCTGGCGGAAAATCCCAAGGTCAGATCGTCGATGCCATCTCTATTAGGGAAAGACCTGCGGAGGTTGAACACCGCGCTATTCCCGGTCATTGGGAGGGCGATCTGCTCGCAGGCAGCAAAAACAGTCACATCGCTACCCTGGTGGAACGACATTCGCGTTTCACCATGCTCATCAAAGTACCCAGCAAAGATACCGCGACCGTCGTCGCCGCGCTGAGCAAGCACGTGCGTAAACTGCCCGCGACCCTGCGGCGCTCCTTGACTTGGGACCGGGGGCACGAGATGGCAAAACACAAGAGCTTCACGGTGGACACGAATGTGAAAGTCTACTTCTGTGATCCGCAGAGCCCCTGGCAGCGCGGCACCAATGAAAATACCAACGGCCTACTAAGACAGTACTTCCCCAAGAAAACCGACTTGTCCGGCTACTCTCAATCCGATCTCAACAAGGTAGCCCTGCGCCTAAATCAACGCCCGCGAAAGACCTTGGGCTTTCAAACTCCTGCGAGTAAACTCCAAGCCGGTGTTGCATCGACCGGTTGAGACCGCCCGACTTTTCGGGAATGACTGAGAGAAGCGAGCTTGATTTCCGCGCACACGCGACGTCTTTACAACTCTCGTAAACAAGGAAAATCGCATCGCAAACAAGAAGACAGACGACATCGCCTCCCGCAAATGGCACTTCGTAGTTCGAGTGGACCCCGGCGGCGCAACCGCCAACGTCCTCGTCCTCTCCAACGAGGACGAAACCGACCGCGTCCTAACTACGTTCGGCCCCTCCACATCCTGATCCCAAATCCAATTAGACTCATCCGGGCCAGGCGTCAACCGTATGTAAGATCTGTGCTTTGACCAACCTCGATGATATAGCCGTCAGGATCGCGGATGTAGCAGCGGATCTCGCCGTACTTGGGTTGCGGCTCCGTGATGAACTCGGCTCCTCGACTTTTCCATAACTCATAGCACGCTTGAATATCCGCAACCCGGAAATTCATAAAGCTGCTGATGTGATTCGGGTCGGGGACGCTGAGCGATACCGTTGGCTTGTCCGGAGTCGGCCCGCCCCCCACGTTCACAATCATCCAGATATTCGCGAGCTGAAGGTACCCAGGCGCGTTGCCGTCGCCCAGGCTCAGAATGCGAGCGCCGAAGACCTTTTCGTAGTAGCGAGCCGATCGCTCGATGTCCTTCACGGTAAGAAAATGCGCGATGCTGATCCCGTCCCGCGGGGGCATCTCATAACTCTTCTGTTCGATTTGTACGCTGTCCATTGGCGACTTCAATTCCGATAAATCGTGCTCACTTGCTGATTCCGGTTCATTCTATCGATAACCCAGCCACAGGCAGATCAAGTTTGCCTTAAGTTCTTCGGTTCAAACTTGAAATGAACAGCCTATACCCTGACGTCAAGGGAAAGGAAGTTTTTTGGATTCACGAAGGAGACCGCGACATCCGTATAATCCAATACCTGTGAGGCGCAATGATGAAAACGACGAGCTTTCAAATGGACATTCGCCCGCTCTTTACGGAGCGAGACATTCAAGGCATGAGCAAGGCGTTCAACCTGGGAAGTTACGATGACGTCAAAAAGCACGCTGGCGCCATCTACGATCGCATTCGTGGAATCGGCGGCACCGTAATGCCGCCCCCCCACCAAAAGGAGAAGGTCCTTGGCAGCAATCTCGGATTGAACTATTCGCCAAGTGGATGGCGGACGGGTTCCAACCTTAGTCGGCCCCCAAGCGCCCAGGGCTGCTTCTAGGCTTACAATTTGCGCGCTGGAGCCAGGACTGTGACTCGGAAAGGAAGGTGACATGTCGATGTCCCGACCGGCGAGCTGTAGATCACTAAATATAGGATCGTGTACCTGGGACGGCCCAGCTACACGGTCAGCATTATGGAATTCAAGAACGGCAAGGTAGTCCACGAAACATACTATTTTGCCGACCCATTTGATGCTCAGGCATGGCGTGCCCAATGGATCGAGCTCGAGTTAGACGCTTTGACGCGGTGTAGATTCTGGGGTGATCGAAGAAACAACGCGACTCGACGAGTCGTGCACCCTGATTCCGCTAAAGCACTCAGCTTCTTGTCAAATTGGAGGCTCAAGATGGACGATCAACAAAAGAAGGAGCAGGGTTCTGGAGTGCGAGATCAAGAGATCCGTGCGACACTGGATCAGCATTGGGCGGCGTCCGATGCCAACGATTTTGAAACGGAGCACCTCATCTATCTCGAGGACGCGGTGTTGGAATACCCGCAGTCAGGCGAGCGAACCCGCGGTCGAAGCAACATACAGAACCAGCGCGCCAGTCAGCCGAGCAACAAGCGGTTTTCTATCCGACGAATCATTGGCAGCGGTGATCTTTGGGTCACCGAATTCATCCTGACATATGACAGCAAGCCGTCCTACACCGTGAGCATCATGGAGTTCAGGGGCGACAAGGTCGCGCGGGAAACGCAGTACTTTGCGGATCCATTCGTGGCTCCCGCATTCCGCGCTCAATGGGTCGAACGGATGGACACATAATCTCGAAGTCGGATTGTGTGATATGGGGTATCGTTACAGCACATCCTCCAATGGAGGGACAAGAGATGGATTGGAAACGGTTGGTCCAGTTTGCGCTGTTGGGTAGCAGTGATTTGGAACAATATGCCATCCTGCTGGTACGCGTTTCGATCGGGCTGTTCTTCGCCATCTCCGGGGCAAACAAATTGTTTGTCGCCGGCGGCACGAAACCTGTTTACGAAACGCTCGTTAAGGCCAAAGTCCCCTTTCCCCGCCAGACGGCTTATTTCGTGTCGGGTGTCGAGTTCGTTTGCGGATCCTTGCTGATCGTTGGGTTTCTTTCAAGCCCGGCCTGCGTGGCTTTATTGATCGATATGACTGTCGCCACCCTGACCAACGCGGTTTCCACCATGCCTAAAGGACTTTCGCCTCTTAGATGGCTCGACGACCTCTTCTACCTTCCGGAAGTCCTGTACGTGCTCTTCTTCATCTGGCTGATCTGCTCTGGTCCGGGAAAGTTCAGTGTCGATTCCTGGCTCGCCGGCAAGTTACTGAGGTGATCTGACCCACTACCGAAAAGTATTGCTGCACGGGGAGGTACACCGGCAGAGAATGAGTTGTGGTATCGTTCGGCGCATCCACTGTTCTACGATTTGAAGGCATTCGGAGAGGGAACGATATGAATAAGGGTTATTGGGTGGTGGCGTACCGGAAGGTCCGTGACCAGGCGACGGTGAAAAACTATGCTGCGCTGCTTCAACCGGTGTTGGAGAAGTTTGGGGCACGCATGCTGGTGTCGCCGACGAGCGTGGTTACGGCTGAGGAGGCTGGGTTCGAGCAGATGACGGTCGTGGTTGAGTTCGATAGCTACGAGGTCGCTCTGGCGGCATATCAGAGTGACGACCATAAGAAGGCGTTGGCTGCGTTTGGTCCGGGTGTGGAGAGGGACTTTCGGATTGCTGAGGGGGTTTAGCCGCTCGCTCTCAACTGGAGCGAATACGGTTCGAACTTCGCTCGAATGCCCACCTTAACGCGATGAGACCGCGCGAAGATGGGCCACCCGAGTTTCAGGCCTGGGACACCCACCATTGAGGCTAATGCGGTGGGAGCTCGCGCAATCTCTGAAGCTCTGGCCAGCTGTGAAAGTCTCTTCGGGGTGATCGTCGAAGGCCGAGATCATCGTGCCTCGAGTACCAAACCTATGTCAACGACCGGGTGCGAATTGTTGCTGGCATCCACCCTGGGCGGATAGGTGATGAGGAAAAGACGCATCTCCCAGCCGGGCATCCCCTCGACGGGCGACGTTTGCAGTAGTATGCGTGTGACTTCGGCGCTCATGGTTGTAATTCTTCCACAACGACACAAATCATGAATTGACGACTGAGTGGAGTGCGCGCGAGGAGGTCAGTACCAGGAGACGCCCTTGTGTGTTTACTAACCCACGGAACGCCAAGGGCTGAGTCCCATTCTAGACGTCGAGCCGTAGTTGCCGAAAAACGGGGCGGTCTCAACCGGTCGATGCAACACCGGCTTGGAGTTTACTCGCAGGAGTTTGAAAGCCCAAGGTCTTTCGCGGGCGTTGATTTAGGCGCAGGGCTACCTTGTTGAGATCGGATTGAGAGTAGCCGGACAAGTCGGTTTTCTTGGGGAAGTACTGTCTTAGTAGGCCGTTGGTATTTTCATTGGTGCCGCGCTGCCAGGGGCTCTGCGGATCACAGAAGTAGACTTTCACATTCGTGTCCACCGTGAAGCTCTTGTGTTTTGCCATCTCGTGCCCCCGGTCCCAAGTCAAGGAGCGCCGCAGGGTCGCGGGCAGTTTACGCACGTGCTTGCTCAGCGCGGCGACGACGGTCGCGGTATCTTTGCTGGGTACTTTGATGAGCATGGTGAAACGCGAATGTCGTTCCACCAGGGTAGCGATGTGACTGTTTTTGCTGCCTGCGAGCAGATCGCCCTCCCAATGACCGGGAATAGCGCGGTGTTCAACCTCCGCAGGTCTTTCCCTAATAGAGATGGCATCGACGATCTGACCTTGGGATTTTCCGCCAGCCCGAGAGTGCCGTGAGCGACGAATAGACCTCTTGGACCGCAGGTGCTGAATCAGCTCCTTTTTCAGCACTCCGCGGGCCTGGATGAATAAGCTGCGGTAGATGGTTTCGTGGGACACATGCATGCTCTCGTTCTTGGGATAGCTTACCTTCAACCATTTTGAAATCTGTTCCGGCGACCAGTCCAGGGTCAGTTTACTGGCCACGATCGTCCTCAATGTCTGATGGTTCGCAAGAAAACACACCTTAGGCCGCAGAGCGGACTCCCAGGCCTGAGAGTCGGCTTCATTGGCTCGATAGAGTGGACGACCGCCATGATGCGTCACCTCCCGGCTCACCGTCGACGCAGCACGCTGCAACCCTCTGGCTATCTCCCGAATCGACGAACCGGAAGCAATTCCTCGTGAGATGTCTTCCCGCTCGGCCAGCGTGAGCGTTCGCAGCGAGCGCCGACGAACCGGAGGAGCTATCCCCCCGCGCTTCGATAACAAGAACTGAATGGACCAATGGTCCTTGCCAAAGGCACGGCCAATCTCATGTAACGACTCTCCCGCTTTCCAGCGGCGCCACATCTCCGTCCTCCGCTCCGTCGAAAGCCTGTTCCGTTTTCCTCGTGCCATAAACACCACCTTTAGAAAATGAATTCATATCAGATGGTGTTGCACCGACCGGTTGAGACCGCCCGGGGTTATCGGCAACTCCGGGGTTGAACTTGCCGAAAATGTGACCTTTCCCGGCACTAAGGATTATCTCCGGTTTGCCTTTCACTTGTACATAATCAGGCCCGTTTGACCTTACGTGCTTTTGATAATCCCAAAGTAGGTTGCTAGTCTGTTAGCCAATTCATCCACCAATAGAAACAGGTTGAGGAGGATCTCTAACGTGTCACAGAAAGTAGATCTCTACGACAGTGCGTATGGAAATTATGTGTCGGATACGTACCGACTGGTGCGCATCGAGACCTATGGCGAGGATTTTGGGCAGACAAGCTGGGTCACAACGGAAGAATCCAACGAAATCCCCCAACTGCTGGACCTGGGACCCAATTCGTTTGCGCTGGAAGTGGGGTGCGGTTCGGGTGGCTATGCGTTGCACCTTGCGGAAAAGGTGGGCTGCCGCCTCGTCGGGTTAGATATTAATGCACTTGGAGTTCGCAATGCGAACCAACTTGCGCTGACAAGAGGCCTTGGTTCAATGGCCCGCTTTGAGCAGTGTGACGCTTCGAAAAATCTGCCTTTTGACGACGATAGCTTTGACGCTGTGTTCTCGAATGATGTTTTGTGCCATCTTCCAAGACGTCCCGAGGTGCTGGGTGAGATGTTTCGCATACTGAAGCCCGGCGGACGGATGCTGTTCAGTGACGCTCTGGTAGTTGGCGGATTGCTTTCCCACGAAGAGATCGCCACGCGCAGCTCGATTGGCTTTTATGTGTACAGTCCGCCCGGAGAGAATGAACGACTCATCGAGCAAGCAGGGTTTCGCCGGATCCGCGTAACCGACACAACCGAGAGTGCTTCTCGGGTGGCGAAACAGTGGCATTATGCACGGGAGAAAAGAAAAGAGGAACTGGTCGCAGCGGAAGGCAATATCAACTTCGAGGGGCTGCAGCGGTTCCTGTCATGCGTACATACCTTAACGAGCGAAAAGCGCCTACTGAGGTATCTGTACTTTGCGAATAAGGACTCGTGAGATGATCTCACCGGCGATTGCGGGAAATGACTCCCGATGCGGTATAGCGCTACGTGTCTTTCTGGGTAAATTGTCGGCAATAAGCTCCCAATAGCCCTACCCTATTGGCGAACTTTCGTAAAAACGGCGTTATGACAACTTCGATCTTGAAGTTGCCGAAAATGTGACTTTACGGGCACTACGAGATTGCTTCGGGATTGCCCCGAGTCGCTCGGAGCCCGGAAAATCAGGGATCCCCCGGCAAACTGGTAAAAGTGGCAGTCGAAAGCCTCAGTCAGCGATAACAAATGCGATGAGAAGAGCGGTCTCTGGCGGGATGCGTTAAGCTCCCAGGTGATCGGGCCAGACGACTGTCAACTGCACAGTTCACGCCCGGCTTAAGCAGTCTTAGCAGTGTTGCCTGTCACAACTGCCAGTTCCCAGGGCGATGTGAAATCTGATTAGCTGGTGGTCTGAAAACCGAATGACCCCTCCCCGGCGCTCCGGCGCTCAAGATTCGCCACTCCTATAAGGTGAACGGCATGAATTGGAGATCAGCTATTCGACAACCGATGCTGGCGGCGATAGTGTCCGCGAACTTGTTTTTTCCAATATCGACTTTTGCTGCCGACATCAAGGGCCAGGTGCTGGGCGCAGGCGTGCCCATAACCCAATCGACTGTGACTCTATTGGCAGCGAGCGCAGGCCCGCCCAAACAACTCGCACAGACTAAGACCGACAGCGACGGCAGGTTCGTGATCCATAGCACTGGCACGCCTGACTCCAGCCTCTATCTGGTGGCTACCGGGGGCGTATCTGCAGCCAATCAAGGAGCCGGTAATAATCCGGCGATTGCGCTGCTCACGATCGTGGGCAGCAAGCCCCCGGCCAAAGTCGTGATCAATGAGATGACCACCGTGGCATCAGTATGGACGAACGCCCAGTTCCTCAACGACACGACGCTCCTAGGCCAGCCACTGAGCCTGCGCATCGCTGCGGGCAACGTGCCCAACTTCGTTGACCTGGAAACAGGTGGGTGGGGTGATGCTATCCAGAATCCACTCAACAGTAGCCAGACACCTACTATGGCCAATTTCGCAACCCTGGCCGACCTGCTTTCCGGTTGCGTGACGCCGGTGAAGGCGGATGCTTGCAGCAGCCTGTTCGCGGCAGCGGCGCCTCCGGGTGGGGGCCTTCCGACCAATACGCTGAACGCAGCCGAATCGATCGCACTTAACCCCTGGCACCAGCCCGACAAAATTTACGACCTGCTCCGTCAGTTCTATCAAGTATCGCCGTCCAATCACATGCTTGCGATTCCGTACATGCCATACCTCAACTGGGCACCCAGCGCATGGGTCCTTCCGCTCAAGTTCGACGGCGGAGGATATGTCGCGGGCGGCAAAGCCATGTTCGACAGCGAAGGCAACCTCTGGGTCGGCGACAACTTTACGGTCGGTTGGCAGGGGCAGGACGTGCTCTGGCAGGGCAATGCCACCAAGTTCGCGCCGAATGGCAAGCCTCTCTCGCCAATCACTACAGGCTTCACCGGCGGTGGGATGGAAGGGGGCACCTTCGGCGCTGCCGTCGACGCCAAGGACAATGCCTGGTTCAGCACCTACGGTGCCAAGGCGATTGCGGTATTCGACAAAAACGGAAAGCCTCTGACGCCGCCGGGAGGAATCACGTTCGATGGCCGACTCGGGCTGATGCAGGGCATCATCGTCACTCCCAGCGGAGATGTCTGGGCGCTGGGCATAATGAAGGACCAACTCGTCTATTTCCCCAAGGGCGATATCAGCAAGGGCCGGATTGTTTGCGAGGGCGACAATGCGGAACCGTGCAAGTCGTTCAAGGCACCATTTCACCTCGGCATCGACCAGCAAGACCGGATCTGGGTGTCCAATGGAGGCATCGACCACGTTACGCGCTTCCTCGCATCTGATCCCAGCAAGGTCGAGTGCTTCAAGTCCGGATTCAGCAGTAGCGGTCTTGGCATCGACAGCCAAGGCAACGTATGGGTCACTAACCGGTTCGGCAGTGGGCCGCTGGGCTTGGCCCATTTTGCCGAACTGGGGGTACACCTGAAGGCCGAGGGTCTTGAGTCGGCCACGGACTTTATGGCGAAAACCATGTCCCAGCAGAAAGGAGGACGCGACGGTGGCAGCGTCACGCTCTTGCGTCCGGACGGGACCGAGTATCCGGGCTCGCCTTTCACGGGCGGCGGCCTTCCGGGTCCTTGGGCCGTGGCGGTGGATGGCAACGACAATATTTGGATCTCCAACTTCGCCATGCCTAGCAGCCCGATCGTGGAGTTGTGCGGCGCGCGCACCGAAAACTGCCCACCTGGCATGAAAACTGGTGACCAGATTTCGCCGCCCGGTGGCTACGTAGGGGGAGGCCTACAGATGCAGACCGATATCGCCGTCGATCCGGCAGGCAATGTCTGGGCGATGAACAATTGGCAGGATGTCGACGGTTGTATCGGCACACCGAGTGAGGCGCTCTCGACTCGATGTGGCGGACAGGGCGTTGTGATTTTCTACGGCATGGCCAAGCCGGTGCGCGCACCGCAAATTTGGACCAGCGCGGCAGCCCTAGAAAATTGATGTTGGCTATTGGTGACGGCGGACCACTTAAAGTAAGTGGGGTCAAGCTCAGATCCGATTGGACGGAGGACAGATGAAACGCTTTTTCGATCTTACGTTCAGATGGTTCTTTGTCATTACCGGGATTGGGACTGCGTCAGCCAGTCTTTATGCCTTTTGGCCCCGGTGGGCAGCGGAGACCGTCGGGAAAATCCCGTTCGTCCCGGAGTACACGATCATCACTCAGCACTGGGGCATCATGGTGGGCCTGATGGGCGTCTTCATGATTGTCGCCGCACTTAAAGTCGAATGGCGAAAGCCGATTCTCATCTACAGCTTATTTGAAAAAGTCTTCATGGTTTATCTGGTTTTGGCGAATGGAAGCCAATCCTACTCACAGGGTTTTAAGGTGGGTGCAGCGATGGATGCGACAGTGGTTCTGTACACGATCGTATATTTCGCAGTGTTCGGATTTGCCGAATAGCCAGCAGAAGCTGAGAACTCTCGGCTGCAGCACGCACTAATTCATCCTTTGGGTCTCCCTTCTGGAGTGTAAGTTTGTAGGCGACGCAATACTTGTGGTAGTTCGTGGTTTATCCAGCCTTCTTATGAAAACGCTTCACCTCAGTCTTCTCGCTCTTGTATTACTGGTGGATCCGGCCAACTACGCTGCCACGCCAGATCGCGAGGGCTGCTGCACCACCACGGAAGCAGCAATTCAGGAAAGTGGACAAGCTAGTCAGGCATCGCAGTCTACAAAGACAAAGACGGAACCGCAGAAGAAAAAGAAGAAGAGTTTCCCCCCTCGTGGCGCTATCGTTGCCGCTCCGCTTCCAATCGTGAGCCCAGCCATTGGCGCTGGGATCATCCCGATTCTCGGCTACATCTTCCCGTTCGGTAAAGACGACAAGATATCTCCCCCCTCGACCGTTGGAGCAGCGGGGCTCATTACCAATAATGGCAGTAGCGGCTACGGTGTGGCCGCACAGCTGTTCATGAAAGAGAACACGTATGAGGTGACGTCGTTGTACGTTCACGGCAATGTGAACTACAACCTCTACGGCATCGGCACCGCCGCAGGCAATGAGGACCTCAAGGTGCCACTAGACCAGGCCGGTCAACTCTATTCGGTGAGGCACTGCGTCGGATTCCGTGGCAGTTTTTTGTCGGCCCTCGATTTTGGACTGGAGATTCCGTTGTTACCGTAAGGCCGAGCAGCGGCGAAACCGCGGTTCCTCCCCCCGACCTCGGGCTGCACACGACCTTGCGCGCTTTGGGTATACGGCTGGTGCGTGACACTCGCCCAAACCACATTACGCGACCACTGGAATGTTCACGCAGTTCACATCCGACTTCTTCACCCAGGCGCTTGGCAGCAAATATACCTTCCAGAGTTACAGATTCACATTCAACAAATATGGAACCGTTGGCAAGAACCAGGTTCTTGCCTACAACCTGTTCGATTGCAGCACAGGTGGAAACCCGCCGTTTTACGGCAACTGTGTATATGGCACAAACAACGAACTGCGAGGATATGAAGCTGGTCGCTATCTCGATCGCTACATGATCGCGACTCAGGTCGAATATCGCGTGTCGTTGCCGAAGAGGTTTGGTCTCGCCGCGTTCGGCGGCATAGGCGAAGTCGTTCCCGGTGGAAAGGAGATTTTCAGAATCAATAACTTCCTGCCGAGCATTGGTGGAGGACCGAGGTTTCAGCTAAGTGCGAAGTACCACATTAATCTTCGTGCTGACTTCGCCCGTGGCAGAGATAGTTGGACCTGGAGTATGGGAGTGGGAGAGGCATTTTGAGGACGGGCGAAGTCTCGGAAACAATCCTGCCGAACGACTATCCAAACCTGGCGTCGAAGTTCCCGAAAAACGGGGTTTTGGGAAACTACGACCCTATACAGAGTGAACTTGACGATAAGCCGACTTTTCGTGCGCTAATGGAATTGTTTCTGGGATTGCCCGTCGATCGGGAGGAAATGGTGCGCCGGACGGCTTCTGGCATGGAAGGCTTCCAAACCACGTTCGATCTGGTCGGCTGGCTCAAAACAAAAGCCGATTGTGATATGGCATTCTTGCTTGACTCATCTGGACGATCCTGCGTATTGCTTTAGTGCGAATCTCGGTGGTTGAGCAGAGGGTTTCAATACCGGACAATGATGAATGCCCGATATTGATTGGGGACACGGTCACGATGATGGAGTTTCACATTTCGAGAGGCGCACGAGACCGCTACCAGTTCGCGGGAAATCTCTTTTCCTTTACGGGCAACGTAGTCTTCGCAAATGTGTCGGCAAGCCGTGAGTTTGCGCATCGGATGAATCAGGTCCGTGATGCGCAGAAGCACCCGGAGCGTGCGGTGCATGCAGGAGCGCTTTACGCCATGGGTTTGATTGACGAGGCCAGCCATGTACTCCTGGAGCGCTATCGGCAAGAGCTTGATCCGGCCGTAATGACAGATGCTCTCACCTGGTTCTCCGAGCAAATCGGATCGCATGAGTTGGACCGGATGCTGCTGAGCTTTGTGGAGCAGTTTCCGGGCAGCAGCGTCTATCGCGGACTGCAAACCCCGAAGGAATGGCTGGCAGGTTCCACCGACGGTACACCGCACCGGGCGGTCGCGCTGGAAGAGATGATGCTACTTTGGATGGCCAACCGCAATGAGGCCTTCCGGCCATTCGAGGAGTTGTTCGAGGACAGGGGCCTGGCGGAGCAAACCGCCTATCGGAGCGTCGCGGAGAAGCTTCCGGCGTATTTTGCGACCCGACCCCTTGTGCCGATGGAGGACTCCGAGCCGCAGAGCCTGTTTGACGTGTTGCGAGCGCCCGCGGTGGCCGCTCCAGGCTCGCTGAGGAAGCAACTTGATCTGATCCGGATAAAGTGGAGACGGCTGATCGGGGACAGTCTCGACCGCTTATTGTCGATCGCAGGCGAGATCCTGCACGAAGAAGACCTGGCTATCTGGCTGCAATTCAATCCACCGAACGCTGCAACCGAGGCGGCTGCCAGGGCCGCTGCGGAGGCCGCCGCAGCAGCGGCAGCGCAACGACGCAGGGAGAGCGGACAGCAGCAATGGCCCTCGATTGTGAGCCAGTCGGAGGTGCCGCAGTTTGGCGAAGCGGCCCATGAATCTGAGAAGTTCAGTCCGGACGTGGCCTGGATGCCGGGCGCCGTGTTGATCGCTAAGAGCACGTACGTCTGGCTCGCGCAGCTCAGCAAGCGACATGGGCGGTCGATTACGCGACTCGATCAGATCCCGGATGAAGAGTTGGATACCCTTGCACGTCGCGGGATGAACTCGCTCTGGCTGATCGGTATCTGGGAGCGCAGCCGCGCGTCGCAAACGATCAAGCAGCTCTGTGGAAACCCCGATGCGGTGGCCTCTGCTTACTCGCTCTTCGACTACAACATCGCCCACGACCTGGGCGGCGAACCTGCCTATGTGAACCTGCGGAATCGCGCCTATCTGCGGGGCATCCGGTTGGCCAGCGACATGGTGCCGAACCATATGGGCATCGATTCGCCGTGGGTGGTCGAGCATCCCGACTGGTTCATCTCGCGGCCGGATCGTCCGTATCCCGCTTACAACTTTGATGGCCCCGACCTGTCGCCCGACCCGCGGGTTGAGATCAAGATCGAAAGGCACTACTACGACCAGACGGACGCTGCCGTCGTCTTCCAGCGGCGCGACCGCCAATCAGGCGAGACCCGGTACATCTATCACGGCAATGACGGCACCAGCTTCCCGTGGAACGACACCGCCCAGCTCGACTATCTGAACCCCGCCGTACGCGAACAGGTCATCCAGACCATCCTGCATGTGGCACGCCTGTTCCCGGTCATCCGTTTCGACGCGGCGATGACCTTGGCAAAGCGCCACTTTCACCGGCTATGGTTTCCCGGCCCGGGTAGCAGCGGAGCGATTCCCTCCCGCGCCGAATACAGCATGTCGAATGCCGAGTTCAACCGACATATGCCGCATGAGTTCTGGCGCGAAGTCGTGGACAGAGTGGCCGCCGAAGTTCCGGGGACACTCCTGCTCGCCGAGGCCTTCTGGCTCATGGAGAGTTATTTCGTCCGGACGCTCGGAATGCATCGCGTCTATAACAGCGCCTTCATGAACATGATGCGCGACGAGGACAACGCAAAATATCGCTTGGTGCTCAAGAACACGCTGGAGTTCGACCCCGACATCATGAAGCGCTACGTAAACTTCATGAGCAATCCTGACGAGCGAACAACCATTGATCAGTTTGGCGACGGCGACAAGTGCTTCGGGGTTACGGCGATGATGGCGACCTTGCCGGGGTTGCCGATGTTCGGTCACGGTCAGATTGATGGGTTCACCGAGAAGTACGGCATGGAGTATCGAAGGCCGCGGTATGACGAGACTCCGAACCACTGGCTGGTGGAACGACATGAGCGCGAAATAGCTCCCTTGCTGCACCAGCGAGCGCTCTTTGCCGAGAGCAGCAACTTCCTGCTCTATGATTTCTTCAACGACAACGGCACGGTGGACGAAAATGTCTTCGCTTACTCGAACCGGCGGGGAGACCAGCGCGGGCTTGTACTCTACAACAACCGCTATTCCACGACAAAGGGGACCGTCGACTGGTCGGCAGCCTACGCAGACAAGCATTCGGGACAGCTGCGCCAGCAACGATTGAAGGATGGTCTGGATCTGAGTAGCGATCCCGGGATCATTCTCAGGTATCGTGATTCCCTGACCGGGCTTGAGTATCTGCGGCGCGCCGCGAATACAGCGGAACACGGACTGAGCATCGAGCTGCACGCCTACCAATGCCACGTCTTTCTGGATTGGCGCGAGATGCGGGCGACCGCCGACAAACCATGGGACCGATTGTGCGACGAGTTAAACGGGCGCGGCGTTCCCAATCTGGAAGATGAACTGATCAACCTGGCATTGCGGCCTGGACACGACGCCCTCCGCCGGCTGCTGGATCCGGCGCTGGTGCGAACACTCGCCGAACTGTCTGAACATCGGCAAGCAGTCAGAGGCTCGGAGAAGCAGAAGAATATCGAGCTGCAGAAGGAGGAATTCCTTGCGAAAGCATGGACACGAAGCCAGGATTTCTTGCGCGAATCGCAGGTTGCCTATCGCGCTCGCAAAGGGGAACCTCTCGCGGTCAGACCGACGAATCCACCCTTGCTCGCAGAGAAATTCCGCGAGCGTGTGCGTGCTGCAATGGACATCCCAGCACTCGAGAGCCTCTTTCCTACGCCTTGGAAGGTCGGGACTCGCCGATTACTGCCTAGCTTCAGCCCCGAATTGATAGCCACCGCCATTTGGGGTCCGGTGCTCAGCTGGTGTGTCCTGGAACTGCTTGCGGAGTCGATCGACGCAGAGAAGCCGGAGCGCGCGGCACTCGATCTGTTTGATCGATTACGTTTGCGGGAACCCTTGGCACATTCCTTCTTAGCACTGGGATTCAAGGGGGAGGAAAGCTGGCGCGCAGCAGCCCGAATCAAGGTTGCCCTGCTGGTTGAAGCTGGAGTGGGCGCGCCTGAGGCTTCCAGCACCATGGCCCTACCCGAAAGAGCGGAAATAGTGCCGACTGACGGCGTCGCGGCATCTGCAACCGCCACGAGTGCTGCTCCGGCCAAAGCGCCAGGGGAGCAAAAGCAGGCTACCCCAGCTCTCTCACCTATCCTGTGGCACGACGCGGATGTCCGCTGGCTAACCGGCGTACACGAGGCACACGGGCATACCTATTTCGTCAAGGAGTCCTATGAGGAGTTGATTTGGTGGCTCCAGTTGCCAGTCCTGCGCAAGTTAGCTGGCGAAGCCGTGCCAGACCGCAGCGCAATCGCGGAGTTAAGTAAGGCGATCAAGGAGGCCCTGGAGGCAGCCGCGTCCGCGGACTACAGTCTCGATGCGCTCCTTGAGAGCGGACCCGAATCATTGCACGCAACAGCACGCACGACATCATGATTGATTGCCCCGAGGTGGTTGTGAACGCCGTTGAGTCGTAGAGGCTGTACGAGTACCCGCCTCGGCCATGGCACCCGCTGATTTGTACTGCACGAAAAACGGGGTTTTCGGAAACTTCAACCGAACCTGCCGAAAACGTGGGCGGTCTCAACCGGTCGATGCAACACCGGCTTGGAGTTTACTCGCAGGAGTTTGAAAGCCCAAGGTCTTTCGCGGGCGTTGATTTAGGCGCAGGGCTACCTTGTTGAGATCGGATTGAGAGTAGCCGGACAAGTCGGTTTTCTTGGGGAAGTACTGTCTTAGTAGGCCGTTGGTATTTTCATTGGTGCCGCGCTGCCAGGGGCTCTGCGGATCACAGAAGTAGACTTTCACATTCGTGTCCACCGTGAAGCTCTTGTGTTTTGCCATCTCGTGCCCCCGGTCCCAAGTCAAGGAGCGCCGCAGGGTCGCGGGCAGTTTACGCACGTCTTGCTCAGCGCGGCGACGACGGTCGCGGTATCTTTGCTGGGTACTTTGATGAGCATGGTGAAACGCGAATGTCGTTCCACCAGGGTAGCGATGTGACTGTTTTTGCTGCCTGCGAGCAGATCGCCCTCCCAATGACCGGGAATAGCGCGGTGTTCAACCTCCGCAGGTCTTTCCCTAATAGAGATGGCATCGACGATCTGACCTTGGGATTTTCCGCCAGCCCGAGAGTGCCGTGAGCGACGAATAGACCTCTTGGACCGCAGGTGCTGAATCAGCTCCTTTTTCAGCACTCCGCGGGCCTGGATGAATAAGCTGCGGTAGATGGTTTCGTGGGACACATGCATGCTCTCGTTCTTGGGATAGCTTACCTTCAACCATTTTGAAATCTGTTCCGGCGACCAGTCCAGGGTCAGTTTACTGGCCACGATCGTCCTCAATGTCTGATGGTTCGCAAGAAAACACACCTTAGGCCGCAGAGCGGACTCCCAGGCCTGAGAGTCGGCTTCATTGGCTCGATAGAGTGGACGACCGCCATGATGCGTCACCTCCCGGCTCACCGTCGACGCAGCACGCTGCAACCCTCTGGCTATCTCCCGAATCGACGAACCGGAAGCAATTCCTCGTGAGATGTCTTCCCGCTCGGCCAGCGTGAGCGTTCGCAGCGAGCGCCGACGAACCGGAGGAGCTATCCCCCCGCGCTTCGATAACAAGAACTGAATGGACCAATGGTCCTTGCCAAAGGCACGGCCAATCTCATGTAACGACTCTCCCGCTTTCCAGCGGCGCCACATCTCCGTCCTCCGCTCCGTCGAAAGCCTGTTCCGTTTTCCTCGTGCCATAAACACCACCTTTAGAAAATGAATTCATATCAGATGGTGTTGCACCGACCGGTTGAGACCGCCTGACTTTGAGGGAGTTATCAAAAGCTGTGGAGCAGGGTTAAGCGCAAGCAGAGATCACCTCCTTATGCCAACCTGTTGAGAGAAATCGGAACCCAAAGGGCGACCTACAAAGCCGAATTGGCCCGGGAAACGGGCCGTAGTTCCTCAGGATGCTCCCGGAGATAAGAAAGGACGCGTTGTTTTTTCTCCTTCCCTCTTTGAGGGACACGCGCGATCGACATGTCGAGGTCCAACTCGGGCAATTTCTCAACGACGCGATTGTAGATTGATGACCATGCTTTTTTGACGAAGGAGAGCGACACGTCGAGTTCAGAGCTCAATTCCTCGTCCTTCAATCCTTTCATCGCCGCCAGCAAAAGCCTTTGCTCCGCTGGCCTGAAATAGATGCGAGGAGGGCTGTATTGAAAGAGCGTCGTGGTCCATGAGAGGTGTCGTTGTGTGGTCTGCCGGCTTGCACCCAGGATGAACGGGTATTCCAGGACTTCCCGCACATTGACGTGATTCGTCTCCGCGTATTGTTCGTGGACAGAGTCCCAGAGAAAACCGCCGCTGTTCAGCACCACCTCCATCATCATTGGCTCGATCGGTTGCGATATTATTTCCTTCAGCTTGTACCCGCTGTGTTCCTGCATGAAACCGCTCATCAGTTCGATCTGCACTTGGGCACGATCGCCCTCGTTCTGCGGACATAGGATTGCGGCCCAGGACGCGAGGTTCAAACCACTATTCGAGTTGGCGTCACGTATCGCCTTGAGACCCAAGATCGGAGACTCGTTCCGCGTGAGACATCGCACGAGCTCTGGACCGATCCATCGAAGAGAAGGCGTTTTGCAGTAGCGTACAAATTCATCCGTGACAAACGCGCTCACTCCGAATGCCTGCAGGGATGGCTGGGCGGAGTCCAGGTCTTCCAGAACACCGGTAATGAGAGAGCCGGCGCGCAGAGACTGTTTCAACGCTGCTGCTAACTGATCAGAGAGGGCCCCGTAACGGTTGCGTTCGATTGGATCAGAGGCGATCAGTTCAGCGCAGGTCTGGATATCGCGGACCTGCATTGGGCGGCGACGGAGGCGCATGGTTTTTTCCCCGGACTTAGCCAGCGATCCAATAGGGGTCTATTAGGCCACTTGAACTCCCGCGAATTGTAACTTATAAGGTCAGGAACCTTCTAGGAGGACGCAATGTTTCGAGAGACATTTTCTCTACTGGGTTCACTCTCCAGTCGCGTGCCTCAGGTCTGCAGATTACGTTAACCAGTCACCCATCTTGAGCATTCCAAGGAGATTGCTATGCGCCGTCGACCCGCCATCCGGGCCATCTTCGCAGCCGCCAGGTTCACCGCATATGCAGACACAATCTACTCGACCTTCGGACCGGGCCAATCCTACTTCGGCGGGGGCCTCGTCCTTGCCAGTGGGAACCTGGGAATTCAGGTGCCTGCCGACTCGTTCGTTCCCACTGAGACTGCAACTCTTACAGACGCTGAGCTAGCTTTGTCCAGAAGCGCTCCGGTGAATGTCTACATCGAATCGGATTCTGGCGGCGTTCCAGGTGTGATCCTGGACACGCTCACGCAGGTCGGAAGTCTCTCGTCGACCTCAGCTGTGGTGAAATACAACTGCTCGTCGTGTCCCCAGCTTGATGCGGGAACCACGTATTTTCTTCTTGCCCTGGCAAGCAACCCCTGCGATCTAGCGGTCTGGTACAGCGAAATCGGACAACCTCTCGGTGCTAATGCCATCAACGATTTGGGAAGCGCGACGGGACCGTGGTCAACGCGCCAGTACCGTGCGAAGCCGGTTACTAAACTGGCTGACCCGCATCCTGCAGTCTCGATGTCTGTTATGTTTCTACGTCCTATAGCGTACATCTTAACTCGCAACATGCAATTGGACGACCCGTTTCACGTCGATCGCGTGCTAAAGGGGGATCAGTAATATGGTTGCGGCGAACTATACGTTCTTTCTGAACAATCTCAAAATCAATTCGAAGATGAGCAATAACGACTACGTCGACAAAGACTGGCTGGTGTTCAGCGTCAGTGTCAACGGAAGACAATTTCTCGCGACCGCGTGCTCGACGATTGCCGGCGGTGAACCACCGCAGATCGCCGCCCAGAACCCCTTTTACGTCGATGGTTACATCGGGTTGGCGAAAAACGGCGATGATCTTCTGCTCTGCAATCAACCTCCTTCGGCTGGCCCATTTCCGTCTAACGGCGAAGTGCCGCCGGCTACAGATCTAGTCAACGGCTGGGTCGTGGGACCGCTAACCATCGCCGACGATGATGCGGTCGTCGTCACGTATATGATCACTAACCTTAGCTACGACGACCCGAGTCAGATGGCGCAGGACGCCTTGAAATATGGTGGAGCGGTGCTTGCGGCGGTAGGTGGCCTGTTGGGTACAGCGACGGCGGGCATTTCCGCGATCATCGGCGGAATACTCAATGGCGTAGCCCAAGCGCTTGCTTCGGTGATTGGAAGCAGCCAGAATAATTGCAATGGGCCTGTCGCGCTTTCGCCATCACTTGTCTTTACGGGAAGCCAGTTGGAAACCATGGTCAACACAGCTGTTCCAAATCAGCAGAACATTTCTCAGTTTACAACTACGATCGTAAACAGCGGCCTTACCCAGCCGACCCAAGGTGGATGCTGGATTCCGAATACGGATGTCACGTGGTCGATTCTGCGCGATATCGCTTCCCAACAGGTATTCGGAAGCACACCGCCTCCCGTTGCTGGTCAGTTAAAACCTTTGGGACTTTCGCTCAGCACACAAGACTGGGAGGGGACATGGGGAGACGAAGAATTCGAACAGAACAGCCGGATACTCTGCATCATTGGCGCCTCAGGCAGTGGCATCACGGGCGCGTCGGACGAAGAACGCGCCTCCTCGTACGCCGCCGGGCTGATCGATACGTTCCAACGGGAAGCCATGTCAGCATCACTGGTTGGACAGGATCCTCGTGCCGCACGCGTCGGTGCGCTGGCAACCCTCTCTGTTCCGGCGGTGGCACGATCACTTGCACCGCAAATAGATGCGGTTATGCCGCCGACCGCCCGGTATTCAGCGGACATCACGGAGCACCTTGGATCACCAGATGGTCCCATAGCTGAACAGATCGCGGCGAACAACCTGGTCGAGATTCCAATGCTGGCGTTACCGTTCACTAGCGACGTCTATGCGCCGCTAACCCCACCGTTTGCGGAACCTGGAGGCGCAACGATCGCTCGCCCTGTTGCCAGCGAGGGCATCCTCGCTAACACCGCAACGCTTGATTCTGTAGATGGTTCAGCCACCGCTCGCGAGAACATTCTTGCGCCATCAAGGCCGGTCGTTGGTCGACAGAGCGTGCTTGTACCGCTCCTTTACGCCGCGACGCTCGTGTCGTCGGCTGACTCTTCTCTTCAACTCTACGGCGAGATAGATTCTACCGGTAAGATCACGGGGCATCGTATACGGTATTTGCGCGCGAACAACAACGTCATCGTGACCGACGTGGTGTTGACGCCCGCCCAGCAGATGCCGACCTAGTAGGTTTCAATCCGCGTGTTCCTACGAAGAACTACGGAGGTGATTTATGCCACTCCTTCCACCGATCAACGTTAACGTGACTCCTCAGGCGAGCGGCACTGCGCTATCTATAGATTGGAATATGCCGAACCTAACTGATATATGGACGGGTGTATCGATTACCTTAACGGGCACTGGTGCTCCGCCGCCGAGCATGTGGGATGTTGAGGGGCCTGCACTCGTTCAGGGGCTTACGCCGAATACCTCTTACGTGTGTCAGGTTTGCTCACTCGGAGTGGACGACAACGGAGATCCTGAAGGTCCTGCGTGTGCCGGTCTAGTTACAGCGTCTACGGCGAAAGCTAGCGGGGGTGGGAGTGGGAGTGGGAGTGGGAGTGGGAGTGGCGGAGGTGTCCCGAAGGCAACGCCTGATGCTCCTAAAAATGTTGTGGCTGTTGCACTGTCATATGACAAGGCACAGGTAGGGTGGACGCCAGGGGCAAATACATCATGGGTCAATATCAGTCGCAAGAGCTACCAGTCGGGCAATACGGAGACGACGTGGTCGCACGTGCCGCCGAACCAAGGCATACAGAAAGACCAACCACCTACGGCGCCTCTGCTTCAATCAGGGAGTGAATATTTCTACGATGTTGTCGCAGTTAACACAGACGGGAATACCAACCACACCACAAGCAATCCGGTCACAATGCCGGTGCAAATCGTCAGCCTGACGCTGACACCACCTACCGTCGTAGGCGGAAGCGCATCCGCTATGGGAGAGGTGACGATTAGTGCTCCCGCTCAAGCGGGTGGCGCAGCGGTCGCCTTGACAAGTTCAGATCCCGCACATGCCCAAGTGGTGGAAAATGTGGTAATTGCGGCCGGTGCCACAACGAAAGGTTTTTCCGTGGGAACTAGCGCCGTTGCAAACATGCAACAGGTGGAGATCACTGCCACGTACAACGGTGTGAACGCTTACGCCGAACTCCTCCTGTTGCCGTTGCAGCTAGCGAGCCTGGTCATCGTGCCAAACAATGTGATTGGCGGGAATTCCGTGACTGGTTACGTGGCGCTCAATGGTCCCGCCCCCCCTGCGGGAGTAATTGTCACACTGTCCGTCAATGACGTGGCCCTAGCAAATGTTCCAGGAACAGTCCCAATAAGAGCGGGTCAGACGTCATCAACATTTCCGATAAACACCATATTTGTTGGCTCGCTTCCCCCCTCGCCTCCCCCGGTGACTATAAATGCCATGTATGCGGGAACCACCATATCAGCGAATCTAGCTGTGTTGCCCGAGGGGCCTCCTCCGATTTACCTGAAGAACCTGACGGTCTCGCCAAGCACCATTCCAGGCGGAGGCATTGCGCGTGGGACCGTTACTTTGGATGGGCCCGCGCCAGCCCAGGGGATAACAGTCGCCCTGAGCGCCGCGCCTGCGAGTCTGAGCGTCCTCAATCCTCCGTCGGGCGGTCAGCCAAGTGCCGTGACAGTGCCACCGTCCGTGACCGTGCTTAGTGAACAAACCGCAACGAGTTTCGGAATTCAGACTCATCCGTTAACATCTGGTCAAACGCAGACGTCAGTCACGATCATCGCAGCGGCCGTCGAGGTTCACTATGCGCTATTAACTGTCACTGGTTAATTCCCGACGGCTCAGTTGGAAGCAAGCTGTAGAGTCGCTCCACTAGCGTCTCGGACCCGTTCCGCCTCTTCTATCGACATCCCCGACGGAAGGAAACTGGTGCGCGTGAGAGTCCCGCTCTCGCATTCTTTCCACTAGCCAATTCTTATCCCGCTACCACGGGGGCGAGGGATCGAGCTTACAACTGAGGGCCTTCTCTAGTCATTTTCCAGTCAAAACCCTTGCTAGTTTGAGACTCGTGCGGGGTGTTGAGTAGAGATTTCCGCTTCTTAGCAGCCAGATCGGTATCGGGAAATTTGCTTTCCTATACTGATCACTATGTCGAAGGCCAGCGCCGCAGCCTTGAAGGAAAGAGAATGATCACGCCAAGCGCGTGACATTGTTGGCCAACACAACGGCGATCGAGAGGTCTTGTTTTCTGTTGTAGAATGATGCCGATTGATCTGGAGACCTATGACCAACGCCCAGATTCTTTCGCGTGTCTCTAAATGGCAGCCCCGGTTCAGCGGCCCACTTCTTGCTCCTTCCAGTGAAGAGTTCTCGGCGGCTCGTCTTGTCTGGAACGGCATGATCGACCGACAACCAGCTCTGATTGCGCGTTGCACGTCGCCCCAGGATGTCGTGTCCGCGATTAGGCTTGCACGCGCAGAAGGCTTGCACGTCAGCGTTCGCGGTGGCGGTCATGGCGTATCCGGCTCCGCGGTCTGTCAAGACGGCCTGATGATCGATCTCTCACCAATGAAGAAGGTAGCGGTTGATCCGACACAACGCGAGGCTGTCGCCGAGCCCGGCGTCCTCTGGGGCGAGTTCGATCGCGCAACCGAGAGCCATGGTTTGGCGACTACCGGCGGTCAGGTCTCACATACCGGCATCGCAGGCTTAACTCTCGGAGGGGGACTCGGATACCTCATGGGGAAACACGGGGCTGTATGTGACAATCTGCTCTCCGTTGACCTTGTCACGGCCGAAGGTGAACTTGTCACAGCAGGTCACGAGATCAATCCGGATCTATTCTGGGCCGCGCGCGGTGCCGGGGCAAACTTCGGCGTCGCAACTTCGTTCCGCTACCGTCTTCACCCACTGGCGGGCGTACTCGGTGGTCTCATCATCCATCCCCGGGAGCGGGCGACGGAGTTCATTGCATTTTACAAGGAGTTTCTCCGTGGTACGCCGGACGAACTCGATACCACTTTGGCTTTTCTTCACCTGCCGGATGGCTCACCCATTGTAGGCGCCATCGTTGTCTATGCCGGCTCTATAAAAGAAGGCGAAAAAGTTCTGGCGCCGCTGCGCACCTTTGGCCCCCCCGTGGCAGACCTTGTTCAGCCGATGCCTTACACGGCAATCCAGAGCATGGTCGACGCCGGGCTCCCCGCTGGGTCTCGATACTACTGGAAGTCAAACTTCGTCGATGAACTCAGCCCAGAACTTGCTGAGGTGCTTTGTGCAGGTGCTAACCACGCGCCGTCCCCTCTCTCCATGGTTATGCTGTTCGAGATTAAAGGAGCAATCCAACGCGTGCCGCGCGATGCGATGTCATTTGACCACCGTAACCACAACTTCGAAATGTCCATCATTGCGCAGTGGAAGAATTCTGCCGAGGATGCAGCAAACATCACGTGGGCGCGTGATCTTTGGACGGCTGCCAAGCCCCATGTGTCTTCCGCCGTCTATGCCAACCACATGACGGCGGATGAGGCGCCGGAACGCGTGTGCTTAGCTTACGGCCCTGCCAAGTTCGCCCGCCTTAGCCAACTGAAGGCGGAATACGATCCAACAAACTTGTTCTGCAACAATCACAACATCCCACCCGCTCCCGCCTGACCTATATTAGTCCTCACAAACGCGCTAGTGTTCACTCATTTCCAGTGGGGGACTCTCCACTTGGACGGAAAGTCGGCTTTCTATGAGCAGGTCACATTGGTCAAGGGTTTTTCTGTTTTTGTTTCATAGCGCTTTCGCCTCTGCTGTTGTTTGTTGTGGTTGTTCCGCGTTGTTGTTCTCCGCCGTGTTTCTATTCGCACTCTGAGTGAGCCGTTAGTGGCTCTGTGTCGGTTGGGTCAGAAGGAGAAGTCGATGCTGCCATTTATCGGACGGCCTTATAAAGGCCCAAGCCGACTCGCAGTCATCGGAGCGCGGGGTTAGCAACTGTGAACATGATTCGGATCCTCAGGCAGCTACTGCATAGAACGGGATGTAAGGCTCCTGGGTGACCCAGATACGATGGAGCAGGACAGCGAGCTTGCGAGCGACGGCGACGATGGCTCGATTTCGTGACTGCTTGCCTCCGCGCGATGCAAGATGTAGCCCCCACTGGCGCAGGGTCGAGTCTTTTCCGCGCGGCCCGAGCACATGGTTGGCGCGCTCGACCAGCAGAGATCGTAGGTATACGTTGCCAGCCTTGGTGATACCGAGCTGCGGGTCGCGATCCCCAGACTGGCTGCGCCTTGGCCGCAGGCCAAGCTAGCAGCCGACGTCGCGACTTCGCTGGAACCGTTCTTTGGAACCCAGCGTCAGGACATAGGTCAGTGCCGTGAGCTGGCCAAGGCCGTGGACCTTGATCAGAGCCTGCGTTTCGGTGTACTCGTCTCGCAAGGCTCCAGGCATCGTGGGCGCGACCTCAGGCTTGCCGCTGACCAGTGTGAAGACCTGATCCATCACTGGGATGACCGGAGAATTCTTCGCCAGATCGAAGCGACCTCTTGTCAAATAGGTAACCGCGATCCCCACCATGACATAAGGTTGAAGGATCGCAATGGGAACCACGTACCCCTTTGTCTTCACAAGCGACTCGAGCACGCCTCGGGGCATATGACTTCGCGGCGTGTCGCCCGGCACCTGCGGAATCACGAACTTCCTGAATTCAAGCGATTCGTGATGATGCGCGTAGCCCGCGAACGCTTTGGCAATCTGTTTGGGCGTCGTAATTGCCACATCTGCCGTGATACTCCGGCGTACTGCTCCCGGAAAATAGAAATTGAGAACACTACGTGAAAAGTCGGCGCAGTTCTTCGTAAAAAGATTGAAGTGGCCATCGTTCCCACGGCTGTTGAATTCGGCAATGAGATTGTCATCTTGCTCTTCATCCGTCTCTACCTCGAAACTGTAAATCTTCCGCGTGTACGCCACGCCCAACAGTTGAGGGCCACACCTTCTTCCTATCATCCTCCTGCGTGGTAGAAGTTAGATCTCCCAGATGAGCCTCGGCGTAATGATCCCGCATCCTCGCGACGTCAGTCTTTGCGGCCCACTCGGGCACATCCTCCACTCGTTCCACAGCGTAGAGATACGGCAGCAACGGTATGGCAACCCAATCAAGTCTTCGAATACCGGAATTGCGGCTGATCACCACTCCCGTCTCATCGGGCCCACACCTGCGCAACACAGTTGCTGATTCAGCGCACACGCGATTAAGATAAATTGCCGAATGGCCCGTTGGATTGACACTGCCGAACAATCCGTACGGCTCCTCAACCAGAAGCGCGACGTTGCCATGAGCGTTTCTCGTAGCGGCCAACGCCACCACAACCCACATTCCGAGTAGTACTCCCAGAACAAACGTTGATCGAAGTTCGAAGATGAGCTGGTGCGAAAGTCCTCATTGCTGTTCCCGAGAAAGTGCTTCAACAGCGCCGCCGACTGCCAGTACTTGGGGTCGTCTCCCTGCAGCCCCTTCGTAAAGGCCACAACCATGGTTCCGTTGAAGAACGGATCTTCGCCATAGACCTCTTCGCTCCGGCCCCAACGCGGGTCTCGCGCAAGGTCCGCCTGCGGCCCCCAGAGCATCAGGGTCTGGCGGTTGTATTTTTCCGTCTGTGTGATGAACCGCGCCTCGTACCCTTCGACGCCGCCCGCCTCACGTACCAACTCAGGGTCCCACGACTCTCCCATTCCCGGAGGCTGCGGGAACTGCGTCGTGGTGATGGCCGCGCGTTCAGGTCTGCCACCGCCCCGCTGCTGAAGACCGTGAATTCCCTCCGAGCTGCCGATGTTCGGAACGCCGAGACGAGGGACTCCGGTCTTCGTTCCAAGACAATCAATCTTTTCATCGAGCGTCATGAGCGAAAGCAGGTTGTCGATCCTCTTCTCCATCGGCAGCGCAGGGTTCCTGAAGGATTGCGCAGATTGCTGTGCCGTCGCGGGAGCGAGAGCTAACGCCAGAAAGCTGAATATGCTTGAAAGTCGCTTCATCAACATGGATAGCTACCGTCTCAACTTTTCTGTCATTTTTACGCGCGAATCGATCCGAACTTTCCACACCGAGCGCCAAGGCTACCACGCTCAAGCCGTGAGAACCCAAAGCATGATCTTCCTTAGCTTATGGAATCGCGGAATAGCACGCATGTGGCCACCCTTTATGTAGATCCCTCGTGGTTCAGAAAGCGGCTTGTGGGGAGCGAGCGAGAGGTTCTGGATAGATTGTCGGCCAATCCGGTAGTAACGTGAAGGCTGACCGAACCATCCCCTGGAGGATCAAATTTTTCGGCTTTCAGCTTCTGCCAGCCATCCGCGACGCAAGGTCTCAGACGGAACGCTGGATAGGTAAGGCTTGATGTCGAGGATGGGTGTTCCATCGAGCATGTCAACGCCTCGAACGTGCAGCAATCCGTGCTCGCGGCGAAGCAACTCGACGACGGTCAGGCCGATCGGGTTTGGACGGCGCGGCGATCGAGTAGCAAATACACCGTGCTGCCGATTGTCAAAAGGCGGCGTGCCGAGCAAATCGAAGCCGTGGGAGCGGTCGAAGGCCCAGATCACCATGAGATGTGAGAAGCCCTCAATGTCGGTGAGCCCGAGTTCGAATTCAGGCAAGATGCGGAGGATGCTTTCTGCGTCGTGCTTTGTGCCGAGACCCTTCGGAATCGCGGCTGTATCTTTGTAGGGACTGTCCACAAATCCAATCGCCTGCGGCGTAAACATTTGATCCTAAGCCTCCAGCTCCAATCCTAAGCGCAAACGCAGTCAGGATATACGTCTGCGGGCATCTGTATGCCGTATCAGCCTCGTGCCTTGGCTTGCCGTACCATCTCAACGAGCACCGCACGAGTGTTCTGCGGGGTTGCGCCTCGTGGAGGAAGTTGATGCGAACAGACTTGACCCCATCATTCGTCTTCAATCTGAGTGAAAAGCCCAAGCGATCGACTGCAGTCATCGTCGCCTCGGTCGCTTCGATGCCTGCATGCAATCCCGCCAGCAGGATCATCGCATCGACATGATCAGCGTTCATGTGCGCGAGGATGCCAGGCGCGGCCTCGGCTAAAGGGTCCGGGGCTGCGTGTTCGTAGTCTTGGGCCTCAACCCATCCCATCACTCCAAAGCCCCCGACGTAGTAGAGATCGATGGGTTCGAGCCGAAAGAAACTGAAATCGGAAAAGTCTACCCAGTAGCGGCTATTCTCGTGGCGAGCCACGTATCTCTCCCGAGCGCCCGCTACATCGTTCTCACCGTCGCCCCCCGCTTGCCCGACGACTCGCAAATTTACCGGTCAAACCTCTTGACAGATCGACGCATCTGGATGTGTAGTAGTGGTGTTAGCACGGTGAAGGAGTTCACCCTTAACCGCTGTCCCCCGCATAGGCCGGGCAGATGATGACTCCTAACAGGGAATCCTGTTGCGGAGTCATGTCCACGGCGCGATCCCTGACCTAAAACTTGGAGCTTAGATCCATGGCAAATACATGGGTTCTGTCCGCTTTGTGGGTCGGTTTAGCGTTAGTTGCGACGTTGTTCGCCATCTGGTTCCGCATGTCGACGGCACTGTCGGAGATCGTCGTCGGCACGGTAGCCCAGTTAGTTATTGGAGCGGCATTTGGCCGTGGCGGACTGCTGGGAAGCACTGAGTGGATCACATTTCTTGCTGGCACCGGGGCAATCGTTCTTACCTTCCTTGCTGGAGCCGAACTAGACCCCACAATCTTCCGCAACAAATGGCGTGAAGCGTTGGTTATCGGTCTTGCGGGATTCTTCGGCCCGTTCCTGGGATGCACCTTGATCGCGCACTTTCTGCTGCACTGGACCATTATGGCCAGTTGGCTCTGCGGTGTCGCCCTTTCGACCACCTCAGTCGCCGTCGTGTACGCGGTCATGCTCGAACTCGGTTTCAACACGACCGAATATGGCAAGGCAATCCTGGCGGCCTGCTTCATCAATGATCTCGGAACAGTCATTGCGCTCGGGCTTATCTTTTCCCCGTTCACGATCAAGACGCTCATCTTCGTCGAAGTCTGTGTCGTCGTCTTCGCGGTGCTTCCATTTCTGACTCCGTGGTTCTTCAAGAAATATGGCGGGCGCGTCTCTGAACTTGAAGCGAAGTACATACTGTTTCTGCTCTTCGCCTTGGGAGGATTGGCTCTCTGGGCTGGCAGTGAAGCGGTGCTCCCGGCCTATCTCATTGGGATGGTACTTGCTGGCACTGTAGGTAAGGACCACTCTCTCATCCGTCGCCTGAGAACGCTGACCTTTGGATTTCTCACGCCCTTCTACTTCATTCGTGCTGGCTCCTTTGTTTCCGTGCCAGCATTACTTGCCGCGCCAGTTGTGCTCCTTGTTCTTTTTTCTGCCAAGATGTTGACCAAAATCGTTGCCGTGTTCCCTGCGGTCCGCTTTCACAAATACGTGGGGGACGCCGGGGTCTATTACACGCTCATGATGTCGACAGGACTGACCTTCGGCACCATATCGGCGCTCTTTGGCCTGAACCACAAAATCATTAGTCAGGCTCAATATTCGTTTGTAGTGGGAACAGTCATCGCCAGTGCTGTCATACCAACTGTTGTGGCAAACATGTTTTTCCTGCCCCGGCACCTGCTTCCCAGAAAAGATGACGACGGCGCATCGGAGAAAGTTCCGGAACAACCGGCGGTGGCTGGAGCAGTCTAGGAGAATCTTATGGCACGCCAACCAAAACAAGTCTTTGAAACCATCCTCGTCGCATATGATGGCTCTCCCCAGTCCCAGAGAGCCACGGACCTCGCCTTTTCGCTGGCCGAAGTGATGTGGTCCAGAGTATTGGTCTTTGCCGTGATTCGCCCTCCCGAGCCCGCCGCCCGCGTTGAACTCAATGCGGTCCTCGAAGAAGCCCGCGAGCACTACGAACAGAACTTCGTTAGCTTGCGTGAGCAAGCAAAGCTAATGGGGGTCGAGCTTGAAACCGATATCGCGGTTGGTCATCCTGCCGAGCAGATTGTGCACCGGGCTGAATTAGGAAACATTAGTTTGATCGTCATGGGAAGACGTGGGATGTCCATC
Organism: uncultured Acidobacteriaceae bacterium; assembly: GCA_963791735.1. GTDB lineage: Bacteria > Acidobacteriota > Terriglobia > Terriglobales > Acidobacteriaceae > Edaphobacter. The sequence continues at coordinate 57,729 of CAWBTR010000006.1, forward strand.
TTTCGCCGCTGGATGCTTGGCTCAATTTCAGAGCGCGTCCTCCGCTACGCGCACTGCCCGGTAATGGTGGTGCACTGAGATGCAAGGCAATTGATCGAACTTATGACGACCCACTGGTTAGAGAAAGGTGAATCTGATGTCTGAAATCGCAATGTTAGAAGCTCTCGAAATTCTGGACTCCCGTGGCAACCCAACACTCGCGGTTACCGCCACCCTGTCAAGCGGTGTCAAAGCCACCGCCAAGATTCCCTCGGGCGCCTCGACTGGAAGGCGGGAGGCGATCGAGCTGCGCGACCTGGATAAGAAACGGTACAACGGCAAAGGCGTTCTCAATGCCTGCACCAACGTCGAGGGAGTCATTCAAAAAGCTGTAGTTGGCATGTACGCAGGTAATCAACAGGAGTTGGATCGAAAACTTTGCGACCTGGATGGGACGATGAATAAGTCACGTCTGGGAGCGAATGCGATCCTGGGCGTCTCGCTGGCGGTTGCCCATGCCGCCGCAGCAGACGTTGGACTGCCGATGTACGCGTACTTGGCGGAAGAGCGGTCATTCGTCCTCCCAACACCGATGTTGAATGTATTGAACGGCGGGAGACATGCCGACAACAATGTTGACTTCCAAGAGTTCATGATCGCTCCCGTCGGCGCACCTTCGTTCAAAGAGGGATTGCGAGCTGCGGTCGAAGTATTCCATTCTTTGAAAGCTGTGCTGCAACACACGGGTTACAGCACTGCCGTGGGGGACGAGGGGGGTTTTGCTCCAGAGCTTAAATCGAACGAAGAAGCGATCGAACTCATTCTGGAGTCGATCCAAAAGGCAGGTTACAAGTCGGGCGAGGATATCGCTATTATGCTCGATCCAGCGGCGAGCGAATTCTTTGAACATGGATCATATGTGTTCCGCAAGTCTGACCAGAGACGTCTGAGTTCGGACCAAATGATCGCTCTCTGGCAAGACTGGCTGCGGCAATATCCCTCGATCTGGTCCTTGGAAGATGGCGTTGCGGAAGAGGATCGGGCGGGGTGGCAGCAACTGACCAAACAACTGGGAAGCAGGATTCAGTTAGTGGGCGATGACAACTTCGTCACGAATCCAGAAATCTTTCGTCGCGGCATAGAAGATGGCATTGCTAATGCCATTCTTATCAAGCTCAACCAGATTGGCACGCTTACTGAAACTCTTGAGTGTATTGCGCTTGCAAAAGAGAGCGGCTATGGAGCCGTCATCTCGCACCGATCCGGGGAGACCGATGACACAACCATCGCGGATTTGGCCGTTGCCACAGGCGTTGGTCAGATTAAGACAGGATCAGCGAGCCGTGGGGAGCGAGTCGCCAAATTCAACCGCCTGCTCGCCATCGAGCATGAGTTGGGAAGCAATGCGCATTATGCAGGTGACACCGTTTACGAACGTTGGGGACAATGTAGCCGACAACGCGATCATGCGGGGAAGGAGACGGCGGAGCCAGCGAAGACCTAGAACAATTGGACGGTGTTGGAGTTCACCGCAACAGCCCCATTGGGCAGATGACTCCTCGAGGTTCTTGATCTTGGAGGAGCTATGTCTGAACGAAACTTAGAGACTTCGATCATGCGACGGCCTGGAGAACTTAACGAGCACCAGAAAACCCGGTTGCGAATTACTTGCCAATATATCGACAAGTTGCTCAGTAACATCGAGGACATCCTGCATGCTGCGGCCTCGCAATCCCCGTTTCCCCGCTATCTTGTCGATATCAATCCGGCACAGATCAGGGTCATCGAGGATCATATCCGGCGCCTGCGATCTCAATTGGTCCGCACGATTGCATGGCAACAGATGAAACCAGAGCCACCAGATATCCCAGCGACGCGGGCTATGCTGGCCCATCTGACCTTTGTTGATATTGCAATTGAGGAATTGAAACCAAGCTATATGCGAGGTTCCGGGGCTGTCCCTGAAGATGCGGTCGGTGAACTCAATGGTGTCGTACACGAACTCCGTTCCCTTGTCAGCGGAGTGGAACACTATCTCAAGCAGGAGCTTAGTGCGGACCTGGAGAAGAGGTTGGAGCACCTTGAGCAGACAGGACTTGATGTGGCCCTGTTGCGACTTCTAGAGCAAATCATTACGCGAAATGGCTTGGTAGAATTTCGACCAAGAATCGACGCTCTGGCTTCGCGGTTGGAGGATGACAGTTTCGAGGTCGCTCTGTTCGGTCGCGTAAGTTCAGGGAAATCTTCGCTTCTGAACGCCCTGCTTGGAACCAACATTCTCCCAGTCGGGGTCAACCCAATCACAGCTGTTCCCACCAAACTGCGCCATGGCGCCAGTCTCAAGGCTGCGGTCACCTATGGGGATGGGCGAAGCACACTTGTTTCGGTCGAGGAACTCTCTCGTCTGGTGACCGAGCAAGGAAACTCCGGAAATCTCGCCAATATAGTTCGTGCCGTAGTGGAAGTTCCTTCCCCAAGGCTGCAACAGGGCATCTTGCTAGTTGATACACCAGGGCTTGGCTCCCTGGCCAAAGGCGGCGCAGCGGAGACTCTGGCTTACCTTCCTTCAGCTGATCTTGCGCTTCTCCTGATTGATGCTGGCGCAACTCTAAACGAAGAAGATCTTGGCACGCTGCGCCTGCTCTACGGGGCAGGTATTCCTGCGTTAGTTTTGCTCAGCAAAGCCGATCTACTGGCCGACGTGGACCTTCATCGGACGATGGCCTATATTGTGGAGCACGTCAAGCACGATCTTAATCTCAGCGTTGTCGTTCATCCAGTGAGCGCGTTGAGCGAGTATTCCGTCATGCTCGACCAATTCTTTGAATGCGATCTATTCCCACGCTTTGAAAAGGCGCGTACGTTGAAAGAAGCTTCCGTCTCCCGAAAAATTGGCGCTCTTCGTGAGGCAATTACTTCCGCGATTGAAAGCAGCCTCGATCGCGCAAAGCGGACCGATTCAAAGCGCCCGATCGACCTTTCAGGTCTCGAATCGACTCTCCGTATAGCTACAGGCGCCGTGGGCGAACTTAACACAGTGCTCTCTCGGGAATTTCGCGAGTTTGGGGAGAAGCCAAATCCAATTCTGGACATGGTTGCGGATCAGGTTGTGTTGTGGACGCATACCGGATCAGCGAACCGGGTTTCATCACTGCAGCTTTCCGAAAGCATGCACAATGTCATATTGCAGCTCGTACAGAGGTCTATCGAGCAACTACGCACTACAGGGAACCACGCGATTGATAGTCTGCAGCAGATTGCAAAGGAACTGGGGAAGACGGATGCCCCATCTCGGGATGAGTTTGAGTTGTTGCTTAGGGAATTGCCGCGCTTCGAATTGGCAGCGCTTCCATCGGAGATAGCCGTTGGTCGTTGGAAAATTCTGGGCGACAGGATCGTTCGTTCCCGGATTAGAGCCAGCCTGCAAGAGAGCAGCGGCTCTTTGTTGAAGAAGGAGTTGCAGCTTTACGGATTGGCATTGTCCCTATGGAGCGAGCAAATCGTTCGAAAGCTGGAAACATTGGTCAACTCGTATGCTGATGCTTATCGGGTACAGATTCACAGGATCAGCGGGACATCGGATGTGGCGATCAATATTGGCGAGCTTCAGAGCGATCTTGATCTTTTGAAAAACTGGAATGCACTAAGTACGACTGAGTTTGCAGCGAATCGCGCGTGAACGAGGAGAAATAGAGTTTGCAAAAGTATCTTTTCATTGCAGGCGGTGGCGCTCTTGGCTCTATGGCCCGGTTTTGGGTTGGTTCAACTATTGCCAACCGATTTGGCATGAAATTTCCTTACGGGACTTTTGTGGTCAATATCACGGCTTGCCTGATTATTGGCTTTTCATTGACCTTCCTGGGAAGGCATGCAGAGCTAAATGCTGCGTGGCGGTTTCTAATTCCCATTGGTTTCATTGGGGCCTACAGTACGTTTTCAACCTTCGTATGGGAGACATTTTCTAATTTGCAGACGGGCGCTCTCTTTGTGGCTGCCCTCTATGTTGTTCTTAGCATCTTTCTTGGTCTAGTCGCTGTATGGTGTGGAGTCTTGATAGCGAGGCTTTTCTCATGAGAGCGCACAAGGTAGTGAACTATGAATCGATTCTGCAGGTGCTCGGTGAAGCGGGATGTCCTTTTTGCCGCTTCATGAGGAACTTTCAAACGGGCCTGTTGCAGGAAGCAGGAAGAGAGATTCATCATCTATGTAACTTCCATACCTGGGGACTTGCAGCGACCCAGCAAGCCATCTCCGCTGCAGAACACTTCGTGTCCCTTCTTCAGGGACAATCAGGAGGGGATCCAAGTTCCTGTTGCACAATCTGTACCTTGCTGCAAGAGGAAGAAGATATTCGAATCCGTGAATTTATCGGCTACGCCGAGCACAAGCTGGTTGCACAATGGCTGCGGTCACAAGCGGTTCTCTGTATGGTTCACGGCACGAAGCTAAAACATGGTGCGCCACCGGTCGTTGTCTCCTCGATCAACGCCATCATGGAAAGATGTCGGCGACAACTCGTGGAAGATCTCACACGTTTGCGCAGAGAATACCTCCCGGACGCCGAGAGGTGGGGAGTCCTGGGACGTGCGGCGGAATTTATGGTTTCACAGCGTGGGCTCCACACATGAAGGGGGAGACATGTTATCTGCCGGAAAAGCCGTGAAAGTTTCCATCTACCTAAGCGAAGGCTCCACGCATCACGGGGCACCAACATATTCAAGCATTCTGGATTTTCTGTTCTTTCGCGGAGTTTCAGGTGCGACCGTGCTGAAAGGCATAGCAGGATTCGGCGCCGATCATCATTTGCATTCTTCAAACCTTGTTGACATCTCCGATCACCTCCCCTTGAAGATTGAATTCATAGAAAGACGGGAGAAAGTCGACGAAATCATCGGAAAGCCAGAGGACATGGCAAGTTCAGGCATGATCGAGTTGCAAGAAACAATGATTGCCAAACCTGCACGACTCTCAAAACCGAAGACGGCCCCTATCCCTGGGCACGTCAAGATCGAAGGCAAGGCGCAGTTGATGCGAATCTTTATTGGCGAGAGTGACCAATGGCAAGGCAAGCCGCTACACGAATCGCTGGTTCGCGCCTTACGCGCAAACGATCTCGCGGGCGTAACTGTGTACCGGGGGATTCTGGGCTATGGAGCGCATCGCAGGGTCCATAAAGAGAAGCCGCTTCATCTTTCGCATGACTGCTCCATCATGCTCTCGATCATTGACACCGAAGAGAAGCTGCGAGCTTTCTTGCCCATTGTGGACCAGATGGTTCAGGAGGGCCTGGTTGTCCTCTCGGACGTGGACATTATCAAGTATGCCCATCGCGCGGCTGAAACAAACGAAGACAAGGGGTGAGCCATGAAAGAAGAATTTCAGGCCAGGATGTTGCGCATCCACTTTACAGAGGCAGACAAGTGGGATGGCAAGCCATTGCATGAGGCGATCGTTGCAAAGTGCCAGGAGCTTGGGATTGCGGGTGCGACTGTCTATCGTGGTCTCGAAGGCTTCGGGGCCAGTGCCAGGATCTATCATACCCGGAGTCTATCGTTCTCGAAGGAAGTTCCCATCATGGTGAGCGTCATCGACACCGAAGAACAGATTCAAAAATTGGTTCCCCACTTGGACCAGATGATTTCCGGAGGCCTGGTTGCCAGCTCAAATGTGAAGGCAATTCGTTATTCGCGACCATCAAAAGATATTCCCGCGATTGGTTGAAGGAAATGAAAGTTCGCGTATGCCCATCACTGACCAATCCGTAGAACGTCGGTCGATTGAAGCGGCTCTGCGACGTCTTCTCGAGGTCGAGGATTCGGGGGCTGGCAACAAGACCTTGCGCGAGAAACTGCTCTCGCTGGAAAGGAAGTTAGCCCAGGATCAACTTCATCTTGCCGTTCTCGGCCAGATGAAGCGGGGTAAAAGTTCATTCATCAACGCGCTCTTAGGTGCCGAGATTCTGCCAACAGGGGTTCTCCCGATAACGGCAGTGATCACGGAAATCAGGTATGCGTCGGTTCCAGATGCAACAATCGTCTATTCCACTAGGCAAAGAGCTGGCGTTGATCTAAGCGGCTTGGCGGACTACATCACAGAGACTGGTAACCCCGGAAATAAGAAGCAAGTCGCGTCCGTGGAGATCGCCTACCCTTCACCTTTTCTTGAGAGCGGCATCATCCTTATCGATACCCCGGGCATCGGTTCCACTCATACCCATAACACCCGGACGACAGAGGGCTATATAGAACACGTGGATGCAGGGATTGTCGTTCTTTCCATCGATCCGCCAATTACCGAGGTCGAGTCTCATTTCCTCAGAGCCATCAAGGAAGATGTCCCTAAGTTGTTTTTCATTTTGAATAAGACCGATCTCGCTTCGGCTGACGAAGTGTCTCACATTTCTGGTTTCCTTGATGAGGAGTTGAATCGGCTCGGGATTGGGTCGCCTGAGATCTTTCCGTTATCGGCACGTCAGGCTCTCCAACAAAAGCGGTATCCATCCGACGCTGCGTGTTCAGGCGGGATAACAATTTTCGAACAGCGATTGCGATCTTTTCTTTCGGAGGAGAAGGGGCAGGTGCTCGTTCGTTCAGTCGCTCTCGATGCGTTGCATATTGCTCGCACTCTCAGGTTTGCGACAAACGTCGGCATCCGTGCCAGGGAAATGAGCCCCAAGGAACTGCACCGCAAAAGAGTAGCATTGGATGGACTGCTGGAACGTGCGGCAATAGATCTCCACGAGCTCCAAGTCCTGCTACGGCAGCACGCAGCCGACCTCGTAGGGCGGGTCGAACGCGATCTGACCGCGCAAGTGGAGACCTCTCTGCCGGTAGTGCGGCAACATCTGCAACTGTTTCAGGCTCAATACCCAAGGGAAACCGGGCGCGACTTCGGCAACCTTCTCGAAGCCTTCTTGATGAAGGAAGTGGAAGCCGTTTTTCGGAATTGGAGGGCTCGGGAGGACGATGAGCTTCAAACGGAACTCGACGCGATATCATCTCGCTTTGTCGCTCAGGCAAATGGAATCCTGGAACGACTTCAGCAAGCTGCCGGTGTTCTTTTTGAAGTTCCCATCGAGCACCTATCAGTTACGTGCCGTCTTCGCTCAGAAAGTCACATGTATTACAGAGGAGAAAGTGTCTATCATTCGCTGGATCGGTTTCTGCTCCCTCTACCGAGGTTTCTCCTGCGTCGGATTGTCTTGCGGAGAACGAACAACCGGCTTTGGAGCTTACTTGACATGAATGCAGGCCGCATCCGCTACGACTATCTCGAACGTCTCCAGTCGAGTATCGCCCAGTTCGAGAACGATCTTCATGCTGCGGTCATCATGGTGACAGACACGCTTATGTCTGCTCTGCGTGGACCCAATGACGGAACCCATCACCACGCAGCGACTCTAGATACCCTAGATTCTGTCATAAGCGGTTGTTCTCAATTGCTAACGTTGAGCCGAAGTCAGTTTCTTAGACCTGAGGCGGAGCTGAATATCTAAGGCAATCAGTGCACCGTTGGCAACGGACGGACTAAAATGAGGGCGACATCTGATTGCAGCAGAATTGTGGCTGTGCTACTACTTAATAGGCGATGGAATCCGCCGCGAACTGCCTCCGAATACGGTAGGCTAATGACTCCTACCTAAGCGTGGGAGTTTGTCTTTTGTGCTCCTGCGCGAAACTGCAAAGGACGCAAGATGGCGGATTATCTCAAAATTCCCATTGGACAGAACGCGCCGGACGTCGTGACCGCTGTCGTTGAAATTCCCCAAGACTGCGTCAACAAATACGAATACGACAAGAAGCTGCAAATCTTCCGTTTGGACCGGAACCTACACTCCCCAGTTCACTACCCAGGCGATTATGGTTTCATACCCCGCACACTCGCAGAGGATGGGGATCCCCTCGATATTTTGATCCTTGGCGATGCGCCGACCTTTCCTGGTTGTGTTTATTTGGCTCGACCGATGGGCCTCTTTGAAATGCTCGATCAAGGGGTCCCGGATGAAAAGGTTCTAGCTTACGCGACCGGCAATCCTCGTTTCACTACCATAGAAAACTACACTGAAGTCCAACCGCACATCCTTCTCGAGGTAGCGCACTTCTTCGCTACATATAAGGATCTTGAGGGCAAAAAAGCCAAGGTTTTGGGTTGGAGAGATCGGCAGGCTGCTCACGAAATTATTCGGCTTAGCCACATGCGCTACACAAAAGAAAATGCAGCATAGGTTTAAGAAAGCACGGGCTATTCGCGATGCCTGAGTCTCTCTTTCCGCACGAGCTGACTTCAGGATATCGTGCCGCTATCGATCGAGCCGACGAACTGGAGCGGTTGCGAGCGCAGGCTCAGAAGCGCAAATCAATGCTTGTGTATGGCCCGGAGGGGGTTGGCAAGACCCGCCTGCTACGTAGTTTCGTGAAGACACAACCACTCGCACTTTATGCGAGTCAGACAGATTCACCACGTCAGTTGATGTTCGCGCTTATAGAAGCTCTGCATGGTGTTGTAAAAGGGGAGTTGCGGCTTCCCGTAAGTCCAGCCTCTCTGAGCACCTCTTCTCTAAAGGGAGTAATCCAGCGGGCGCTGGATCTGTTTCCCTTCCTTCTGGTGCTCGATCATTTGGCAGGTCCCTCCCGTATTGTCACCGGAATAGTCAAAGACCTGAATTACTACGGACGTACACCGGTGATCTTCGCGGCGCGAACGCCTCACATGGAAGACATCGGCTCGCTTCAGCCTATGTGTGCAGATCGCTCCGAGAGGGTCGAGCTGAAGAACCTGCCTTCTCCTATAGCGCGTGAGTTTGCCAAACGGGAGGCCGAGAGAACGGAGCTTTGGTCCTTCAATCTGGAACCTGCCTTGTCATCTCTGGTCGAATGGAGCGATGGAAATCCAGCGAGCATTCTCCAAATGGTCAAGATGGCCCATCTGCCCAAGTACAGGATGGACGATCAAATCAAGGCGCACGTCTTATATCTCGACTACATCATGGGGCGTCGCTAGTGCCTAAGTAAGCTCAAAGCGGACCGCGCAGTATATATATGACACCCCAAACGAAAGGCATCGATACGATGGCCCACGCAACGACGATCTTCCAGACAGGCGTTCGGTCGGTATCGATAGTTGACATTTGTTTCCTCTCCATCACACTCAATTAGGCGTACCGCTACCGTGATCCCACATTCTTAACCGAGATCGGTGGGTCGCGAAGCAGTGTCAAATATTCTTTTCAAGAGCCCCAAAATCGCGACTATTGAGGGCATTTGTTCGTCTGCAAACGATATCTGCCACGTACGACTGTTCTTGATCTCAAGGCAAAGCTCAAGTCCGTCAGTTGTCCGCGCGACTCTGGCCGTGTGCAGGTTATATGGGGCCGTGTAGCAGGTCACAATTCCATAGCGATCACTGGTTTTGTCCTTACTTGTCGAGATGGTCATGATTCTGCGATTCGTCAGAATCAGAGATGTCTCCGGTAAGACGCGAGCCCGGCTGAATATCCAAGTCTTAACGCTTTTCTTCCTCTGTGGTTGCAAACAGTACTTGTAGACCTCCTCTCCCACATCGAACTCTGCTTCTGCGGCACAATGCCACTTAAAGTCCACTGAACGATCACGAGTCGGAAGTGCCACTGCGGGCACCTGCAAGCGGAAGTGCGGTAGCCACATCGAACGCAATATGCGCAGAAGGGCAGCGAGATGCTTATGATGGGCAGCATTGTATCGAAAGTATCGCGATATAGTGCGGCCATAAAGCTGGAGGGCTCCATATAAGAGTGCAATTTCCGAATCAATTTCAATCAGGTCATTCAGTGAAATCACAAACGGAGACTCGTTTGCAGTGGGGTGAGGATAGACAGCGAGGGTGTCGCGAGTAAGGATGTAGATTCTTGGGGGATAGCAAGGCTTTTGCCATCCATCTTGTGTGTCCCCAGGCATAAATATCGACAAAGAACCTGAGCTGACGGGCAATGTAACAGCAAAGTCTCTCGGAATATCAGCCGCGGCGTGAATCTCATAGGCAAATCGATATTGCCGCGAGTCGCATTGACCAGTCACCAGCATCCATTACACCGCTAAATGATAGATTCAACTGCCCAAGGAGCGCTGACACTGCGATGCCCGGCAAGAAGGATTAGTGCGAGTTGCGCAGCCTGGCGCTCCTCATCGCTAGTCAGATTCCGGCGCAATGCATCGTACTTCACCGCGTATCGCTGAAGATCTTCCGCCGTTCGCTCAAGTAACACCGAATGTGACTTGAGGAGCCGTTGCGCAGCCTCTCCTACTCCCAAACTGTCGACGACCATGACCAGATGGGGAAGACAGAGCATCACGAACTGTTCGTCCGTTGAGGTCGTAACACGCATAGCAGCACTGCCGATTTCATCCACCGCCTTCTTCTCCGCAGCAATCCTCACCTCACAGACGCTGCACGTTCTTGCCGTCGAGAGGAGGGCTCGCAAGTTGTCCGGTGTTGATCCATTTTGTTGCGAGAAGTCCCGCGCCAAGCACACTATCTCTGCAGCAATCCGATGGGTAAGCTCTGGATAGGAGGCACAAACCCCATAGGGGGAGGCGATGTTCTCGTATTGCCAGGTATGCAATGGACAGAACCCACCTCTCTTGGCGTGATCGTGCCGCACCGCTGGGTCAATGGTCAATTTGTACTGATAGTTAGCGAGAAACTCGAAGATCGCAGAAAGAACAGAGGCACAGACCGAGCAGCCGGTGCGCTTATCCAGCTTGAGGGGATACGGGCTAATCTCACTCGAAAGGTCTTGCGGACGGTGCTCTTGCTGATATTTTTCATAAACTCCGAGGATCGATTCGCGAACATTTTGAAGCTGCTCAACAAGCATTTGATATTTTCCACCCGGCTCACTCGGCATTCCGGATCTTCGGTTCAGGAAAGCCATCGTGCGTTCGTACATATTCGAAAGAAAGGCGTGGCTACGCTCCTCAGTAAGAAAGCGAAGGAGCTCTACCTCCAGTGACTGGAGACCACTTCTTGATGCAAGGTCCTCATCCCCAGTCAATTTTGCTTCCAAAGCGTGTCGCGCCGATACGGAAAACACTCGAGGAGGCTGGGCAAAGGGAAATTGTGCCAGGCGATCCTGCAGAAAGTTCAAAGCCTCGGTCCTCTCTGTGATGCTCACGGTATCTTGCTTATTGATGACAACGAAGATCTTCTTGTTTGTTCCGCAAATCCGGTTCAGGATGCGGTCTTCTTCCTCAGAAAGTGGACTCTCGTAACTAGTCACGAGGATGAATGCGTCCGCTTCTGGCACAAAGCGTTCGGTGGTGAGGGTATTTTGTATGATTGCAGAGCCAAGACCCGGAGTGTCGATGAAGAAGAATCCACGACGCAGAAGGTCGACCGGGAGCTCAATCTCGGCATAGGCCAGCTTCTTGATATTCCCCGGATTTCCTTTTTGGGTGACATAGTCGGGTAACTGCGACAGAGGTACTTCGCGGCGCAAGCCTGAGTCGTGGAAGTTGAGGACGACCTGCTTACGGCTCCCATATCGAACTGTGGTGATAACGGAAGTTAGAGGAACGATCCCTGTGGGGAGGCTATCCGAACCTAGAAGCGCGTTCATCAGGGTCGATTTTCCCCTGCTAAACCGTCCCACTACGAGGAGATTAAATCTGTCTTCAGCAAGCCTTGCTGTCAGTTCTCTGCGTTGCAATAGCAATTCTTCATCCTTGGTATCAATCGTCTGGGCCGAGCGGATGATCTCAGCGATCCTGAACTTTTGCTGCTCATACTGTTTGAGATCCATTGTCTACCCGCCTAAGGTGTCGACCAAATAACTCAACTATCCGATGACCTGCACACGAGCGCACGATCAAGCGGCGCCATAGTGCCTTCGTTCCTTTTCTCTGTCCAGTACGTGCCGCAAGATGCGCCAGGATGGTGACACCCACGTCCCCTGGTCTCCACAGTCTCGCCGCACTTGATCTGCCCGCAGGGCCGCCTCATGCGCAATGTCATGATGAGCATCGAGCAGTTGTATGACATCCCTCTCTTGGAGCCAATTGAGTTTGTCGGAGATATTCAGCAGCGCAGACATGATGTTGGGTTGATCGGAGTTGGGAGCCACCAAAACACCGATTTGAGCCACCGCGATAACAATGTCAGGGTCTCTCTCTCGCAGGAACGGGCGAATAACTTTCCATTCCCCAGGGAGAACGCCAAATTCTCCCAGAAGCTGAAGAATTGACCGCAATCGCCGCAGTGAAGCCGATCCACCAACTACAGTACTGGTACACCCTCGAATCGAGAGAATGGCATATTGGCGGGCAGCGTCCGGAACTTTTCGAAGACTGCTCTTCGCTTCTTCCCGGCAGAGATCGTCTTCGAGTACATCGAAAAGCAGCGGGATACTCTCTGGTCTTCGGAAATTACCCAGCACGAGTATCAAATCGCCGGTGGCTCTCTGCCTTGCAGCGCCCAGCAGAGTATTGAAGACTTCCTCGGACCTCCAACGCAGCAGCTCACGCGCTACGGAGCTTCGCACGGCATCTTCTGCGAACAGGACCACAGCGTCGGATGGACGTTCATATTCACGTAGATACGAAACCAACGTGGAACAGGCCGCAAGTTCTCCCAATGCGTGTACAGCGCGGCAACGTGGTAGAGCAATCGTCCGTGGAGAACCCATCAGGAGAAAGCGCTCCAAGTACGGTATCGCGCGTTGCCCTAACATTATGAGCATCTCTGCAGCGAGGTCGCCGTCCACGAGCGAATCCAACGCGGCAATCAAATGATCGATCTGCACTTCGGGCATGGCTGACAATGGATAGTTCATGCCTTCGCTCCGCCTCCGATTGCACATTGGAGGCCAGTCGGCAATACACCGGTCTGGAGCACAGTAATCAACGCGTCTTGATCCTCTACTGAAATTGGCATCGCACGAATCTGCTCGATGGCCTTCCACAAGGGATACTCATACTCCTTGAGGGAGATCTTTCCATCCTCCCAGAGCGCGTAACATGCGAGAGGGCGCCCGGTCTTCGGCTGACCAAGACTGCCAGGATTTATGATCGTCGTCTTACCAACTCTTCGAACGAACGGAGTGTGCGTGTGACCTACGACCAGCACATCCGCATTAATCCAGTCAATGTCTTCCTGCCACCGCTCCGATCGCTCGGGGCAGTAGCCGAACAGAGGATCAGTGGGCACGGCGTGGACCAGATAGAACCTGATCGATTTCAAAAGGATCTCTTGTTGAATAGGTTGGCTTCTCAGAAACTCGATGTCCTCTTCTGTACAAACGTCTTCCGTGTAGCGCTTTGTCTCAGCAGCTAGTTTCTTAAAAGGCAAGGAGCATTGTGGATCAACACAGAATCCGACCGCATGATCGTGGTTTCCTCGAACCGAGACTGTGGCTCGATGCTTAATCCACTGGATGACCTCATGGGGCTTTGGCCCATAGTCTACAAGATCGCCCACGCACCACAGCTGGTCGTAATCTTGCTCCGGCAGCGCTTCCAGCGCAGACGAGTTGGCATGAATATCGGAAACGGTGACAACTTTCACGAGCACCTCAAGCATCCGGCACACACGCATGCTTGGGACAGCTTGTGTGTGCTCTGTTGTTGCCGAGGTCTTCGTGTGAGCGGAGAACTCCCGACGAATCCTCGTCAGGGGTCATCATCCGCCCATCCACTTTGTTCGAGGAGGGGACAGCAGTTAAGGCGAACCCCTTCGCCTTTATGCATCACATCACTGTGGATGCACAAAGAAGCATATCAGTTTCCCGGCTTCTCGTGCCAGTAGGGATTGACTACTGATGGCTCCGCGCGGCATTCGAAAATAGTAGGAGCACCGATTCCACAACAGGCCCTACCTATCCGTAGGTTCTGGTTGACTGGGCTGTGATGGCCCAGGAGTGAGTCTGCAGTGGCCCAATTGAATGCTGGACCGAACGCTACCTGGTTCCCACGTAGCTGTGGAGTTGTGGGCCGACGACGTTGGAGAAGTTGTAGTTGCCGCGGCGGTCGGCGTCGATGGTCCAGAACATGGCGCCGATCATGCCGGGGTAGCCGGTGGGCTTGCGCAGCTTGTACCTGGTTCCGGCGGGAGCCTTGCCGGTGATGATGTAGTCCATCGCCTGACTGACGATGGTCGGCGTCGTGTCTCCGGTGAGGAAGCCGACGGCAACCTTATCGGCCGGCAGCGGCGGGAAGAACTGCTTGGGATCGCCTCCAACGTTGAAGCCGTGCAGCAGGAGTTCAGTCATGGCGGCGTGATAGTCGACCGAGCCGGGCTGATAGATCTCGCCATCGAGACCTTCGAGCGGCGGCGTGTTGTAGTCCTGCACGTCGATGAAGGAGAGGATGTCGCGGATGGCGTACGTGATGGCCAGATAGGAGCCGAACTGGCCGCCATAGCTGGGGTAGCCGGAAGGGATCTGCGTGCCTTCGGGCACGAGGCTGATCATGAAGCCTGGGCCGAAATGATCGTGCAACTGGCGCAGGGCCGAGATGAGGTTCACGATGGACGGCGTGGTGGGATGCTTGAAGTCCGTGTCTCCGGGATCGATGGAGAGAGACGGGCTTTCGAAGTCGATGTCGATGCCGTCGAAGCCATACTCGGTGACGATGCGGGTGACCGAGGAGACGAAGTTCGGGAACGCGCTTCGGATCGGCGAGCGTGAAGTGCTGGCCGCCGCCGCCGAGGGAAATCATGACCTTCTTGCCCTGGCTCTTCAAGTAGGCGATGTCGGCCTTGAACTGCTCGGGATCGAGTCCGGCGGGCGTGTGGAACTGCATGGTCCCTTCCGGCGCGTTCTTGTCCGGTGTCGGCGAAGGCGACAATGATGACGTCCCACTGCGGCGAGACCTCGCGGAGCGGGAAGGTGGAACCGCGGCGCCAGTAGCCGCCCAGTAGCCGATGAGCTGATGGCCGTTGGGCGGGCCGCTGACCGGGACCGCCGCGACTGTGGGCTTGGGCGGTGCGGACGACCACCGGTGCGGCGACCGCCGACTGCGCCGGGCACGGCTTGGCGGGCTCAGTGAGCGCCTGCGCGTCCGGAAAGCTGTAAGTGCTGCCGAGACCTTCCGAGACGCCGGTATACCAGGGCAGCAGGGCTACGTTCTGCAGGTGATAGGCGGCTCCGCCATGCATGAGCGACAAAGGCCTTCGATGCGGGGAAATTGTTCTTGGGGTTCGTATTTGTGGGTTCGAGAAGGAAGTAGGTGGTGGCGATGCCGCGTGCCGCCGCAGCCGCCCTGGTCGCCCGGACGCATCGACGCGGGGCGCATCCAGCCGGGGAAGGTGTTTCCCGGAACCTTGACGTTGCGGCCGTGGAAGCAGGGGATCGTGCAGGGGATCGTTGATGAACTCCGCGAGTTGCTGGGTGAGCGGCTGCACGTCGCCGTCTTCGACAACGTGCGGCGCGGCATGGAGATACGAACCGAGCACGAAGGAGTTTCCGGTGGCGGAGTCGACGCCGTGCGTTCCCCAGGAGCAGCAGACCGTTGCGTCGCCATCGGCGTAGTAGGTGGTGTTATGCGTCACGGCGATGACAAGCTTGCCTTCCTGCTTGGGAAGCTGCTTGAAGAGCTCCTTCTGCAGAAACTCGATGTCGACGACGGCGAAGGAGCCGCCGGTCTTCTTCGAGGTGAGGATGTAGCCGTAGCCGGCGGGGACGGTGATCTTGACGGGCTTCACCTCGGGCTTGCCGAGCAGCGTATGCCATCCGTCGGCCTTGGGGAAGGTGGTGCGCAGCATGGCGTCGGCATACTGTGTGGTGCCGCCGGAGGGGAAGGCGAACTTGGAGAAGACGGGCGAGCGGAGGACACGCGGTACGTCCGCGAGCCGCGTCCATGACGAAGGGCTTGCCGCTGGTCTTCTTCGCGTCAAAGGAGAGCGTGATGGGAACGAGCACGGTGGGGATGGTGGTGGTGCCTCCCTGCGCCGGATCGCGGCCGGCGAGAGTGTAGGAGCCCTGGCCGACGGCGTGCTGGAACGTTGGCACGGTGCCTTGCGCGTGCGCAAATTGCAGCGGCAGGGCAAGGAGAAAGAGCAGGCAAATCGACTTAATTCGCATATCCAGCTTTACCGACATGTGAGACGGACGAGAGATTGTGTGCAACCAGCTTCGTTCATCTAATGCCGGATTAGCAATAGGGTATGGACAGTTACTCCGACCAACGGCTTCCTGCCTGTATGCTCGATGGTGGGAGTAATCACGTCTGTGATGCCCACTCGACCTAAGGTGACGCTGAAGGAGCTCGCTGTACCGGTCAATCCCGGCGACAACCGGGCTGTATCCTTCACGAACAAACAATCGGCGTACTACTACACGCAGACCCATTGGAACAGTCATCCCGAACATGCCTGGTACCGGGGTCTGAATATTGCCGGTCGGTGCGTCTTCAACGACTATCAACTCATCGTCGACGGCACCGCACTCGATCCGGCGATGGCGCAGGTGGTTGCCCTTCCCGATGCGCTGGTTCGCACCTATCAAAATGGAGTGACGGAGACGCTGCGGCTATTCGACAATCGCGACCTTGTTGAGGTGACCTTGACCGTCGCTTCTGGCAAGGTAGACCTGCGGCTCTCCGGCGACCAGGTCAGGCAGGAGGGCAGAGAAAATGGGCTCTACTGGTACGTCTCGACGAACGAGACGGCGTCACAGAAAATTGATCACATAGCCGTCGAGCACCGCGAGGGTCGGTTCCTCATCGCGGTTGGCCCCTCGCGTGAGGCTGCCACGAAGCTCTTCGAGCAGGGTGCGACGAACGCAAAGCTATGGGAAGATCAGCGACGCGCCCGGCTCGAACACCTTATTAATGGCGATCACTATCTGTGGACTGACGATCCTAAACTCACCAAGGCACTACGCTGGATCACGCTGACTACAGATGAGCTCATTACAAATCAGCGCGGGGTCGGTATCTACGCTGGCCTTCCCTGGTTCAATGAATACTGGGGCCGGGATACCTTCATTTCATTCACCGGTGCCACGCTCGTCACAGGACAGTTCGAGACCGCTCGCACGATCCTAGCGTCGTTCGCGCAATTCCAAGAGATGGATCGTAACTCACCCTTTTACGGACGAGTGCCGAATATTGTTAAGCCGGAGAGCCTCGACTATCACACTACCGACGGCACTCCACGGTTCGTCATTGCGTTACGCGACTATGTGCACTATTCCGGCGACAGTTCCATCATCACGGAACTTTACCCCAACATCCTCGCCAGCATCGAAGGATCGTTCGCACACTGGACCGATTCGTGCGGCTACCTCCTTCATAAAGATGACGAGACTTGGATGGATGCCCGGCGGAGCTCGGACCTGACCTCCTATTCTCCCCGGAGCACCCGCGCTAATGATGTCCAGGCGTTGTGGTATGAGCAGCTGCGTGCTGGAGCGGAGTTCGCGACTACGATGGGTGACACGGCATCGGCCACGCGCTGGACGCAGGAAGCAACCCGGGTTCTGGAACATTTTGCCCACGATTTCTTTAATCCAACGACGGACCTGATCGCCGATCATCTTACCGCCGAAAACAAGCCCGACTTCACTCTGCGCCCGAATATGCTTTTTGCGCTGGATCTAATTGGGGACGAACAAGTCTCTGCCCCAGCCTTGCGCAAGAGCTGGGAGTCCCTGGTTTTTCCTTGGGGAGTGGCGACGCTTGATCCGAACGACCCTTTCTTTCATCCCTATCACCTTGCCCTGGAGCACTACCCAAAGGACGAGGCCTACCACAACGGCGCTGTGTGGCCATGGCTCAACGGCATCGCCATCCAGCGAATGATTGAAGATGGACAAATCGACCTGGCTTGGCCCCTGTTCCAAAACATGAACGAGCTCGCGCTCGACAGGGGGGTCGTTGGCGGCTTGCCGGAGACGATGGACGCGTATCCACATCCCGGCGAGACATGGCCGCGTCTGACAGGCGCCTTTCTGCAGGCGTGGTCGAATGCTGAACAATTGAGGGTTTGGTATCAGTACGTGCTCGGGATCCGTCCTGAGATGCTGAAACAGGAGATACTGCTTGCGCCTCGCCTCTCCTCAAAGCTGGGCGCAGCGGATTTTTCCGTCCGCGTGGGAGTAGGGTCGCTGCACGGCACCTTCGACCGCGTCGCAGGCCAGCGACGCTACGTGTATCGCATTACGAACCAAGCCGCAAGACTCTCTTTGGATATTTTGCCCTACACGACCAAGACGTTCGCGGCCTCGCCGGGAGACTCACTCATCGTTGAGGTCCGAACGGACGGAGTTTACGTGCGCCTCGTCTCGTCCAGCGGCTCGACCAAGGAGAACGCCCTCTTGCCTCCGTCGCAGGCTCGGCACCGTCAACAGACGAAGCTCAATGCCACATTCGGAGGAACACAGTTCGCGAAAGTAACCCCCACTTGGGTCGCATCCTGTACTGAAGCGAGTCGCCAGTAAGAGCGATCATAGTTTGCAGGCAAGAGCATCAACCTTGTCGGCTTTCAGCCTCTGCCACCCAGCCGCGACGCAAGGTCTCCGACGGAACGCTGGATAGGTAAGGCTTGATGTCGAGGATGGGTGTTCCATCGAGCATGTCAACGCCTCGAACGTGGAGCAAGCCGTTCTCACGGCGAAGCAGTTCGACGACGGTGAGGCCGATCGGGTTTGGACGGCGCGGCGATCGAGTAGCAAATACACCGTGCGGCTGATTGTCAAAAGGCGGCATGCCGAGCAAATCGAAGCCGTGGGAGCGGTCGAAGGCCCAGATCACCATGAGATGTGAGAAGCCCTCAATGTCGGTGAGCCCGAGTTCGAATTCAGCCAAGATGCGGAGGATGCCTTCTGCGTCGTGCTTTGTGCCGAGACCCTTCGGAATCGCGGCTGTATCTTTGTAGGGACTGTCCACAAATCCAATAGCCTGCGGCGTAAACATTGACCCCGTGCCTCCAGGTCCCATCCTAAGCGCAAACGCAGTCCGGATGGATCTATCCGACATCTGTTTTGCCCGTATTAGCTCGCGTCTTGGCTTGACGGACCATCTCGACGAGCACCGAACGAGTGTCCTGCGGAGTAGCGACCTCGTGGAGGAAATTGATGCGAGCACCCTTAACCCCATCAGTCGTCTTCAGCCTTAGTGAAAAGCCCAAGCGATCGACCGAAGTCATCGTCGCCTCGGTCGCTTCGATCCCTGCATGCGACCCGGCCAGCAGGATCATCGCATCGACATGGTCAGCGTTCATGTGCGCGAGAATGCCAGGCGCAGCCTCGGCTAACGGGTCCGGGGCTGCATGTTCGTAGTCCTGGGCCTCGACCCAACCCATCACGCCAAAGCCACCAACGTAGTAGAGATCGATGGGCTGGAGCCGGAAGAAGCTGAAATCGGAAAAGTCGACCCAGTAGCGGCTATTCTCGTGGCGAGCCAGGTACCTCTCCCGAGCGTCAGCTACATCGTTCTCGGGGACAGGTTCGGCATTGCCAATCATGGTTGCTCGGGCAGCTCCAAGTGCATCACCGTCGGCCCCTGCTTGGCCGACGAAGAGGCTGCATCGGGAGTCGGCCTTCAGGTTCTGGGTGTGCATCGCCATATTGCTTATGAGGAAAATGGGCCGACCAGAAAGATCGAGCGCGAAGGGCATCAGTGAACCGAAGGGAAACCCCCCGTGCTTGCGGGATAACGTTGACAGGGTAGCAACCGAGATTAGTGACATGAGAGTACGGACACGTTCAGCGTGGGTTGGCTCCGGTAATTGCGGCAGAGCAGGTCCAGTAAAAGCGTGCTGACGAGGTGCAGTAGTTTCGCTCGACGACATTGACTTCCTCGCGTTTCTCTATGGTAGCGGTTGCACCGACCCAACACGGGCTCTGTGATGAACTGGGTTCAGACAAGGGGTAGTATTCGGGCCCGAGCAAGTTCGGGCGTCGGTCCATCCACATGAAGTGCTTGTATCCGCTCCCGAATGTCGCCACAGAGCGTCGTAACGGAGATACCTCCAAAACATGCCGGATAAAGTTCTAGTCGACGCAGGGCAGCGTGCAACAGCCGAACGGTTCCTACGGGATTCTTGCGTTGGAGGTGATGGAACGCGGCGGTTACCTGAATCAACCCTTGCAGGAACGTCTTATCCGGCTCCTGCGCTTCCAGCCACACAGTTTCCCACGCCTCGTGCGCAGTGAAGAACGCACCTGCATCGTAACGGCGTAAGCCTTCCGCAAGTGCGCCATGGGTCCAGTCGAACTCCATCACGGACCCCCTCTCATACATCAAGCTAGCGTCTTAACAAGGGTTCGCATAGCGCCTGGTTATCTCAAGCGAGCTGCGCCCGAGAACCTTTTGCAGATGGAACACGCTACCGCCGCGCCATCAAAGTGATGGCGCGGATTGCGGCGTTGGCCCGGCTTCCATTTTCCTTTGGTTTTCCGTGGTAATATTTTTTGCCCGTGGTAATGTTTCTTTGTAGGGGCTAAAACAGCGTATTAGCGAGAAAATTGAGACAACAACTGCCTCAGCCAAGCCGATTATTTTGTTGTATTTAATTGATTATGAAGGATTTAAGGAAATTTATGGCGGAGAGTGAGGGATTCGAACCCCCGATAGACTTGCGCCTATGTCTGATTTCGAGTCAGGTGCATTCAACCGGGCTCTGCCAACTCTCCGCTTTGTTTACAGCGACTTACCGTCCGATCTCACTGCACAGTTTCGGTACTGTGCCCAGAATTGTGCCTTTCTGAGTTGCGGACATTCATAATTGTAGCAATGTCCGCGCTCCTCGTGTGGTCGTATCGGGCAGTGGTTGATAGGGCCGTGTGGCCGAGAGCCTTCTGCGTCTTTCTCAGGTTCCCGGTCGCCTCCGTTAGATCGGTCGCGAAGGTGTGCCGAGCGGAGTACAACACGAGGCTTTTCGGAAATCCGGCTTCCCGCTTGAACTCGGAGAACCGGCTGCTAACGCCGTGGGCCGTCATGTGTTTCCCGGCGCGTTTCGGTTTGAGGGAAGGGAATACCCACTTGCTATCCCTCTTCTCGTTTTCCTTGGCACGCCTCAATAGCATCGCTCTCACTCGGTCGGACATTGGAATGCGTCGCGCCGCCTTTTTGCCCGTCTTTCCGCCGACGATAAATGCATCTCCGACGACGAAATCAACGTCCGGCCAGGAAACCCGGACAGCATCGTCGGGGCGAGGGCCAAGATCGGCAACCATCAGGTAAACGTCATGCAGGACCTGTGGAGCTTTGGCGAGGACGATTAGCTCCTCGTCTGCACCTACCAGTCGATCACGCTCCACCTCTTCGACTAGGGGGATGCGTGGGGCTTTCGCTATGAGGTTCTTCTCTACCGCAAGCGAGAACATTCTGCGTAACGTCCTAAGCGCACAATTGACGTTCGAGCCGGAGTGGGGAACCTGCAAGACTTCGGCGGTCGCTTTTGTGATCGCGTCGAGTCTCATCCCCGCTATTCTCTGGCTTTCCATCAATCGCCAACCGTTCCGGTAGTATTCCTTGGTTTTGTCGCTGCGTCGCGTCTCTGTAACGTAGTCGAGAAAGCTCTTAGCGTAGTCGCGAAGGATTGGAGCCCGTTTCCGTATCCCCATCGATTCGCCTGAGCTTAGTTGGTGGATGTGCGACGTCTCAAACTGCGCCGCCTTCGTTCTGCTTGTCTGCTTGGTTGATATCCGGTAGCGGTTCCCCTCCACGCGAATATCTGCCCACCAATACGGACTCCCCTTCTTCCTAAACAGTGCCACTTACGTCTCCGTGTTCTTCGCCTGCATGAGTGGACGTGCAAGCATGATAGCCGATTGATTGCAAAGGACAAGGAGAACTCTCGTACCCGTCCGCTTTCCTGCGTTGCCCAACTACCTACGCCCATTCATTAGCCAGTGACCTTCCGGCGCAAGAAGGTCACTATTCGCAGCAATGGTCCTATATGAGAAGTAGGCGGCGTTGACAACGGAGATGGCATCGGAGGAGGCGCGAATACCTTGAATGAACTCCGAATCGCAGCGTAGAGCTCATCCATGGCTTGTGGCGTTGTCTCGTATTTAGTCGTCATGCCTGCCCCTCCTTCTTTCAATCCGTTCAGCTTCGCGCACCGCGTCAATCGTTGCGAGGTTGGTCAATAGCTCTCGCATCTCGCTTTCCAGAATGGCGACGACGCGCTTATAGTCGTCCATCCCCAGCAAGCGGCTCGCGAGCCTGGACGGAACGGCGAGAATCTGAGTCTGCGATACGATGGTCGCCGCTGAGATAGCCTTTTCGACATCGGCGATAGAGGCAACCTGCCCACGTTCCTTCGCCAGTTGCAGCTCTTTTAGGTCTGCCTCTGCGCGCGTTTTCCGGGAAAGAGCTTCCTCGTATGTCTCCCGGGGGAGTTGCTAGCTCGTCTGTGGCCGCTTTCTTAGCACCCGTTCCGCCTGTTCCGACCTCGGCCCTTACCACCTCAGTCCACCATTGGAGAACGGAGGGCCAAGCGAATGTCATAACTCCAGAGCCAGCAGCACACGGCAAGCCCTTAACTTTCACCCACTTACGGATAGCCCTATCGGTAACACCGAGAAGCTCAGCGACTTGCACTGCCGTCAAACCGTCTAGATTCCATTGCTCCATGTGTGAAGTCTTACTCGGAATCGGAACAACTGGCAAAAAAATCCTGTCGCTAGCCTAATCGAGCGGTGGCACGTCACCCGCAAACCGACCGCGCGGGGAAGTACCTTGGCGAATCCTTAGTGTGACTGACTCACATCACACACTGACCACCATTCTGTCGCATACACAGCGCACCGTCGCGCCCTATGTGAGAGCATGGCTGGCATGAAGCGAGGCTGAGCATGGGAAAACTTTCGGAACTCGTAAAGCGCGACTATGACGAAGAGCTGGAGGTCATCAAAGACACTGGGAACATCTGGGTCACTGGAGTCGTTCTGATAGTTGCTCTATTCGTCTTCTGGATAACCGACCACTTTCTGTGGGACGAACCCTGGAGCAAGCGCGATATTGGCTGGGCTATCATCTCCGTTCTTGTAGGTCCGTTTATTAATCGGGCATGGGAACGCCATAAAGTTGCCGCCGAGATGAGGCACGAACGCGAAATCCGAGTGGAGATGAAAGTGAATGCTCTACTTGGGTTAGTCAATATCAAGGATAGTGAGGATGAACGCCTTACCGAGTGACGGCAGTATCGCGGGTGCTGGTCATGTAGGGTATTCCGCACGCTCATCGATTACGTCAAGTTGTGGGGTTGCGAACGCACTGCCTCGGTTCACGCTAATCTAAGTTGAATGAACACTCCTTTATGTCATTTCCTTCTTTCGTGCTCACGAAGAAGGCGAGCGGATGTTCTGCGTTGACTGGCGGATAAGCGAATTCGATATGAATAGATCGTGGAGAGATTACTTCATAGTCAGCACGCAAACTCGTGCCATGATTGAGGACGTTTTCCGCGATGACGCTAAAATCTCCGGTGCAGCTAAGATTTCCCCGGATTGGGATTATCGGCTTGTTGCTGATCACAATCAGAGTCCAAAACTGAACCTTCCCAGTGTTTGCAAACGTATAAGTGACGGGTATTTTCCAACTCATAACGTCAATCTTGCGTGGAGCGGGTCCTGTCACGTCCAATAGGCGATTGCTCAACTCTGCCAAGGATGACTGCGTTTGTCCTAACACGCCGAAATTTTGGGTGAGTAGTTGGTCCCGAGAGCGTAATGACGCATCTTTGTCGTAGCTTTGCCCTTTCCAAAAGGCGGTTTCACTCGTGAGTTGAGCTTTTTCTGCGATAAGTATTTGAGAATTCCTATGCTCGTCTTGCCAGGCCTGATCGAAGGCCACGATAAGGCATATGACTCCAACCGCGAAGAATATTCGGCTCTCGATCTTTTTCTGCCTAGTGTGTTCCCACATAGAGAGCAAAAAGGAAGCGACCCCGCTCATTGAAGCCACCAGATGGCCTAAGACGTTCCAAATGAATAACCAGTGGTCGTGCATGGCTCATTGTCCTCCTCGTCGCGAGGTGGGTAAAGGATCTAATTGCAAGATTGCAAAGCTCGACAAAATCATCGCTGACAACTCAGACACACCCGACGAGAAAGAGCCACCCGTCACGCTCTAACCTCGAAAGTCGTCAGCGCCTCCGCCTGCGAAGTCTGTAAATCTATGTGATACATTTTCTGCATCGTGAAGAATCTGCTGGTGATATTCTCGCTGTCGCTGCTCATCTTCCCTGTGCAGACTCACGCCCAGACGGACAAAGCACAACAGACTTACAAAGGCGATAAGCTACCCTCTCTAGCTGCGCCTGTTATCCCAGAGCACAAAGACGGTCCAACCCTCCAGCCCAAACCCGATAACCACCTCAGCGCCGATGTACGGGTCACCTCTACCCCATCCAAGGATCGTTACGATAAAGCCGCCGTCTGGATCAATTTGGCTTTGGCCGTTGTGGCCGTTGTGGGATTGTCGTTGCCAGCATTACCCTTTGCCGCATACACAATCAGGCGGTCGAGATGCGCCGTCAACGTATCTTGATGGCAAGAACCCTCATAACTTTCAGACGACAAACCAAGGCTACCGAGGACGCAATAGCTGCTGCCGACAAGTCCTATGCACTTGCGGAAGATACAGCCAAACGACAACTCAGAGCCTATTTGAGCTACAGGCAAGCGCGAATATTTGTCGAGGGCGACGGAAAGGCTCGTGCCGTTATAGAGATGGAAAACACTGGGCAGACTCCCGCGTATGCCGCTCAGGGGTTCGGGTCTGCTGGCGTTGCGGTGCAGGTGGTCCAGCCCGGTCCTCCCCTCATGCCGCTGAAATCCGTCGCGGTCATAGGGGCTGGCAAATCGTTTAATTTTTCGCTCCCAATTCCCCAATGGAGCGAACAATTGCTGGCTAACCTCTCGCAGGGTATATCCATGTACTTCGTGATTGGGGAGTTCAGCTATCAGGACATATTCAGAGAGAAAGAAAGGACGACCAAATTTCAAATAGGAATTGGCGGAAAGTTTGTCCCACTTTATCTCGAAACCGAAGGGGGTAAAAGCTTTTACAGGATGATGACGGATGCAGAGGGAAACGAAGCTGATTAGGCACGCCGCGACCAGCAGTGTCCCAAAAAGCAAATCAGGAATAAATGGAATACAACGTTGAGGAATTCGTCTATGTCGGTCGAAGCGTTAAAAGTCTCTTTTTGATATCGCTGCGGTCATACTGCTCGGTCTCACCTTCTTGGCCGGTGCCGGGGTTCTCATCACTGGAAACATCATCAATAAACGGCAAGAGGGAAAATTACGCCAGTTTGATACTGATCTCACAGGTGCAAAAACAGAGCTAGCTAATCAGCAAGAGCGAGCAGCTAAGGCAGAAGCGAACATTGCCATAGCCGAGCAACATTCCGCCGAAGCTAATGCAAAAGCAGAGGGATTTAGGCTTGATATTGCTAAGTCCAATGAAGCTGCTGTGAAGGCCCAAGCGCAAGTAGCAGGAGCAATGGCCGAAGCCGCCAAGGCAACCTTGAGCTAGCCAAGTTCAAGGCACCCCGATCGTTATCAATGGAACAACAATTACGCATCGCCAACAAAATGCTGCCTTTCGCTGGCCAGAAATTTGCCCCTTTTGTTTTTGCTGATGCGGAATCGCAGGCCCTTGTAGACATGATAGGAAATGACCTTATTTCTGCAAAATGGGTCATTGCAGACCCAAAGTCTGACCTGAAGATAGGCAAGGCAGGAATAACAACCGTGTCCGGCTTGCGCATCCAATTCTCGCCAAGCCGCTCCGCCGATATTGGAATTGTTGCTTCTAAGCTCGCAGAAGCACTAAATGCCGAAGGAATTGAAGCTGTCGCCGCCCCAAATCTTACCGAACTCGAAACAACTCCCACAGTGATAAACGTTATCGTCGGAAGCAAGCCAATTAGATAGGGGAAATTCAATTTAGGACACCACCCCGCGACCAGCAGCGTCCCAAAAAGCAAATTAGGACACCACCAAGCTACTGAAAGCCAGCCCGCCGCCAGTAGCGAACGGGCCAGCAATACGGAGGCTCGTGTAATACTCCGCTCCCCTCACGTCGGTACACCGCAACATTTTCAAGCTCAATGGCCGTTGCCCCGTGAGGTATGAAGCGGGTTAGCTGATTCCCAGCCACGCCCGCATCTTGTTCTCGCAATACCCCACCGAGAGCAACATCGGCTTATGACAGACCAAGAGCGTAAGGTCTGAGCCGTCAAAGGCGTAATGAATATCCTCACCTCGCCGTAATCCTCATCTATGACGTTATGGAGCGGAGCCGCTCGATTGGATCGCACGCCGGGTCTGCGCTTCATCCCTTGGCTCAATCATCAATTCGCAAGGGAAGAAGACGAGTAGAACGTATCTCATAAATCAATTTCAGCCGGTTTGTCACCTTCGGCATAACTTCCGGTTTACCCGTCATCCGACCACAATCAGCAAACTTGAGCCTTTCGCAATGCTCAATGAGTGCATTGGCGATTTGTCATCGATCAAGAATCACCGCTGGTGACATCCCCGTTTCTCGGTACTTAATTACTTTCGGACCAAGGTAGAACCGGACGCTTACGAACGTTCTGGAGGAACTCCAGCTTTCGGAGGCATGATATAGGGTGCTGAATAGTTGTTTGCGTCATTTGACAGGTAGTCGTAGTCTAAGTAAGGAAATGCGTGTCCTTCGCCAATTCGGTGTGATGGTTCTGCTGTTGGTAACATGCTTGGCCCCAGCGATGGCCTGCATGGTCTCCGGTGCGGAGATGAGCACCCAAGAGCGTGCCTGCTGCCGCATGATGAAGAACCAGTGCGGGCAGATGGGGATGCCGGCGTCGCATGGCTGTTGCCAGAAGACGCCGCCGAGTGTCCACGATAACGCGCTGGACACGAAGGTAGTATCGTTCCACCCAGCGGTAGTTCCTGTTATCTGGTTGGCCGCTTCAGAGCTGATGAATCCGGCGTCTGTTGCCAGCGGAGGGGTTGAATACTCCGACTACTCGCCTCCAAAATCCCCGCCTTCGACCATTTCAATCCTAAGAGTCTAGTCGACTCCTCTCTCGCACTCTACTTTGCCGAGCGCACGCCTGTCTGCGTGTTTCGGCGAACGCCTTGAATTGCATTTGAGATTGGAGCTTCCGTATGAGTATGGTCTCTTTGGCCACCACGCTCGTGGTGGCCACCGCATTTTCTGCCATCGGGCAGATGCCGGTGGCGAGCACGTCCACTCCCTTGTCCCAGCTTTTGGCTGAGGCCGGGGCAAACAACCCCCAAATCTCCGCAGCCAATTACGGCGTGCGGGCTGCTCGCCAAATGGCACCGCAGGTGACGACATTGCCGGACCCGAAATTTACCTACCAGCAGTTGAGTGTGGGCAGCCCGAAGCCGTTCGCTGGCTATACCAACAGCGACTTTGCCTACATCGGCGTCGGAGCGTCGCAGGAACTGCCTTATCCAGGGAAATTACGGTTGCGAGGAGAAGTAGCTGGACGCGACGCCGACACAAAGCAAGCTGAGGTTGAAGTCACGAAAACCAGCATCGCCGACGCGGTCAAGGCTGACTATCTTCAACTGGCCTATCTGCAGCAGACACTTAGCATTCTGCGGCAAAACGAGTCCGTTCTTGAGCAGCTCATTCAGGATGCGACAGCGCACTATCAGGTCGGTCAGGGGATGCAGCAGGATGTCCTGCAAGCACAGGTGAACCGAACCAAGATCGTGAAAGAGATCACGATGCACCATCAACTGATGGGGCAAACGCAGGCACATCTCAAGGGTTTACTCAGTCGGAACCCGGGGTCGCCGGACATCATTACGGATGACCTGACCGAAAACCCGTTGAAACGCACCTCTGCCGAACTTCTTGCGACAGTCCGGCAGAACAACCCTCAGATTCAGGTCGATGCGAGTTCCATTCGGAAGCAGGACGCACAGTTGGCGTCCGCCAGCCGTGAGGGAAAACCGGACTTCGAGGTCGGCTATTTGTACCAGAATACCGACCGCAAGTATCGGGACTATTACATGTTCACCTTCGATGTGCGTTTTCCTCGCAAGAAGCGCGTGGATGCCGAGATCGCAGAGGCAACGGAAAGACGTTCCGAGTCTCAGCAGACACTCAATGCGCACCTGCAACAGCAACTCGCAGAGGTGCAGGAGGGGTATGTCAAAGCAACGAGCGATGAAGAGTTGTTGAAGGAATACCGGGAAGGTCTCATCCCACAATCCGATGCGGCATACCGGGCAACATTGAACGCCTATGCGTCGAATCGTGAGCCATTTATTCATGTTCTCTCCTACTTCACTGAGCTTCTGAGTCTGAAGCTCGAATGTGCACAGACTCTCGTGGATCACGAAGCTGCATTAGCCCACCTCGAATCTCTGACAGGAGCGACACTGCGATGAACAAATATGTCTTGAGAACCTCACTCGTTTGGATCGTTGTCCTGGCAGCTATCGCAGGAATATGGGCTTACCGCACTCATGCCATCAAACAGCCGACGGCAATGACGACGCCGATGTCTGGGGATGTGCCGCCTGTTGCCTCTGGCCCACCTTCCGGCGCGAACGAACCAATGCCATCCATGCCAGAGATGAACATGGATGCTCCGCTCGTTCCCGTCCAACTCACACCCGAGCGGATGCAGAGTATTGGCGTTAGAACGGGCACTGTCGAGTACAAGCAACTGAGCGACGACATACGCGCAACCGGCACGGTAGACATCAATGAGCGTCTTCTATCCTATGTTCAGGTACGCTTTCCCGGCTACATCCGCAAAGTGTTTGCCAATGCGACCTATCAATATGTGAGAAAAGGCGAACCGCTCTTCACCATCTACAGCCCTGACCTTGTGGCGACCCAGCAGGAGTATCTGCTGGCACGGCAGAACCAGAAGGCATTGAGTGCCAGCACTGTCGATGGTGTTGCGGATGGTGCGGCCACTCTTTCGACGGCGGCGGAACAGCGACTAGAGCAGTGGGATATACCGCAAAGCGAAATCGCAAAGCTGAAGGAGAGCGGCAAACCAGTTACCGACCTCACGATCAACTCGCCGGTCGAGGGATACATTACGGAGCGAAATGCTCTGCCCAATATGTATGCCGAACCTTCGACTAAGCTCTACACCGTTGCCGATCTATCGCACGTCTGGGTCTATGCCCAGATATTCCAGGACGATATAGGCAGCGTGAAACCTGGCGACGCGGCGCAAATTACCGTCGACTCGTATCCGGACCGCATTTTCTCCGGTCAAATCGAAGAGATCCTGCCGCAAGTGGATATGGCAACGCGCACGGTTCGTGTGCGATTGGCAATGGCGAATCCTGGACTCAAACTGAAGCCGGGTATGTTCGTGAATGTCGATCTGAAGACCAGTCTGGGACGCCAGCTCGTTGTTCCTGCCTCAGCGGTCTTCCAATCCGGGACACGGCAACTGGTGTTCCTCAATCATGGCAACGGTAGTCTTGAGCCAAGAGAGATCACCGTTGGTCCCCGCGTCGGCGATGACTTTGTGGTGCTCAAGGGGTTGGAAGCACACCAATCCATCGTGACATCGGCCAGCTTCCTCATTGACTCCGAAAGCCAATTACAGGCCGCGGCAGGTTCCTTCGTGCCACCTCCGCCGGGGGCGGGGGGAAACGCTCCAACAGCGAATGCGCCCGCTGCTACGCAGGCAAATATCGATTTCACCACCGATCCCAACCCACCACAAAAGGGCAGCAATGTCTTTCGGGTGAAACTCACAAGTACAGATGGAACTCCCACTACTGGAGCTGATGTTACGGCCACGTTTTATATGGCGGGTATGCCCGCGATGGGAATGGCGGCAATGAACACAACTACTAAGCTCATCGAAAAAGGCAACGGCATATATGAAGGAAGCGGTTCGCTCGGCTCCGGCGGTACGTGGCAGGTGACGATCTCTGTCCAGAAAAACGGTCAGATAATCGCAACCAAGCAATTGCGCGTGAACGTCACAGGAGGCATGTAATGCTTTCTAGGATTATTGATGTTTGCGCCCGCAATCGCTTCTTAGTCTTCACTGGAGTCTTGCTGCTAACACTTGCCGGAATCTGGTCGCTACAGCATGTCCCACTGGACGCGTTGCCGGACATCTCGGACGTACAGGTGATCGTTCATACGGGTTGGGCCGGTGAGCCACCCGATGTCATCGAAGACCAGGTGACTTATCCCATCGTCACCAGTCTGCTGGCTGCCCCGCATGTCAAGGCCGTTCGCGCCCAGACCATGTTGGGCGATTCCTACGTCTATGTAGTTTTTGAGGACGGCACGGACCTCTACTGGGCGCGTTCGCGTGTCATCGAATATTTGCAACAGATCAGCGGGCGTTTGCCCGAAAACGTGCATCCTTCCATCGGCCCCGATGCGACCGGGGCGGGCTGGGTCTATGAGTATGCCATCGTCGATAAGAGTGGCAAACACAGCCTCGCCGACCTGCGCAGCTTGCAGGACTGGCATCTTCGGTATGCATTGGAGACCGTACCGGGAGTTGCTGAGGTCGCCAGCATCGGTGGCTTCGTCCGGCAATATCAGGTACAGCTCGATCCCAACAAGCTGCTCACCTACGGCATTCCGCTTTCTACCGTCATCGACAAAGTAAAGATGAGCACGAATGAAGTCGGCGGTCGCGTTCTTAATTTGAGTGGCGCGGACTACATGATACGTGGTCTCGGCTATCTGCGCTCGGTGGACGACCTCGCAACGGTTGCCGTAGGCAGCAAAAATGGGACACCAGTCCTGATGCGCGATTTGGGGGCGGTGAGCTTTGGCCCGGATATCCGCGAAGGGGTTGCAGAGTGGCATGGAGACGGAGAAACCGTCGGCGGGATCATCGTCATGCGCCAGGGCATGAATGCCCTGAACGTCATCAACGGTGTCAAGCAAAAGCTGCGTGAGATAGCACCCTCTTTGCCGCCCGGCGTGCAGATCATGACAGGGTACGATCGTTCCGACCTGATCGATGCGTCGATCAAAACGCTACAACGCGACTTGCTCGAAGAAGCCATCATCGTCAGCCTAGTTATTATCGTCTTCCTGCTTCACTTCCGCTCTGCGCTCATTGCAATTGTCGCACTGCCGATTGCTGTGCTGATGTCTTTCATTCCGATGTACTGGCTAGGAGTGAGTTCAAACATCATGTCGCTGGGCGGCATCGCATTAGCAATTGGAGTGCTCGTCGATGCCTCCATCGTGATGGTCGAAAATGGCTACCGCCATCTGTCGGAACGGCAGGAAAACGATGTCAGTCCGGTATCGGAATTAGAGCGGCACACAATCCTTATCAACTCAGCCAAGCAGGTTGGTCCGGCGCTCTTCTTTTCGTTGATTATCATCGTTGTTTCCTTTATGCCGGTCTTCCTACTCGAAGCGCAGGAAGGGCGCATGTTCCGCCCGCTGGCATGGACCAAGACCCTTGCAGTCGGCTCTTCCTCTGTTCTTGCTATTACCCTCGTGCCGGTCCTAATGGTGGTGCTGATTCGAGGCCGTTTGCGACCGGAGCGTGCCAATCCAATCTCACGGGTCACGCAGGCGATTTACCTGCCAATCTTGAAGTTCTGCCTGCGACACCGCTGGCTCACCATTGTGGTCAACCTGATCTTTCTGCTGGTCGTCTTTCCACTTGCAACACGTTTGGGCAGCCAGTTTATGCCAGCTCTCTTTGAGGGCTCCACTCTCTACATGCCGACCGCTCTTCCCGGCATCTCCATAGAACAGGCAAAGGTGCTTCTGCAACAGCAAGACCGTATTCTTCGCAGCTTTCCGGAAGTGGCCAGCGTATTCGGCGCGGTTGGCAGATCAGACAGTGCAACCGACAATGCGCCACTCGATATGTATGACACCACGCTTATGCTCAAACCACGGGAGGAATGGCCCGCTGGGATGACCTACGAAAAGCTCATTCAGCAGATGGATGAGAAGCTCCAGTTCCCGGGACTCTCGAATACCTGGACAAGCCCGGTCGAAAACCGCCTGGACATGGAGCTGACCGGAATCAAGACACCGTTGGGCATGAAGGTGCAGGGGCCAAATGTGGATGGCATTCAACAGTTGGCTTCGCAACTTCAAACTGTTCTCTCTGGCCTGCCGCAGGTGCGATCTGTCTTCGCTGAGAAGGTCGCGCAGGGTTTCTACGTCAATGTCGAAGTCAAACGAGAGGAGGCGGCTCGCTACGGTCTCACCGTCGCGGACGTTCAGACGGCGGTTTCATCCGGTATCGGCGGACAGAATGTTGCTGAAAATATCGAAGGGCGCGAACGTTATCCGATCAATGTTCGCTATCAGAGAGACTTCCGCGACAATGTTGAGAAGATGCGTGGGGTGCTGATCGGCACGCCCTCCGGCGCGCAGATCCCTTTAGGTCAGGTAGCGAAGATCTCCTTCACGCACGGTCCGGCCATGATCCGGGACGAAGACGGTGCGCTGACGGGATACATCTACATCGATCTCAAAAACTCCGATTACGGTGGCTTCGTTGCACAGGCAAACAAACTCATTCACAGCAAACTCGCATTGCCAGCAAATTACAGCTTCCAATGGTCGGGAGAATATGAACTCGAACTACGCGCCAAACAACGTCTGCAACTGATTCTTCCGGTGGTCTTCTTCGTGATTTTCGTGTTGCTCTACCTGGTCTTTCACTCGGTTGCCGAAGCGCTTGTTCTCATCTTCCCAACCATCTACGCGATGAGCGGAGGACTGCTCTTGCAATGGCTTCTTCACTACAACTTCAGCGTTGCTGTGGCGGTCGGTTACATTGCGCTCTTTGGAATTGCAGTAGAAACCGGCGTGGTCATGGTGGTTTACCTTCATGAAGCGCTCGAAAATAAACTGCAAAGCGGAAAAACGCTGACAAATGCCGATGTGGAAGAGGCGGCCATTGAAGGCGCCGTTCATCGTTTGCGGCCAAAGCTCATGACAGTCTGCGCCGTTCTCGCCAGCCTGGTTCCGATCCTCTGGGAATCCGGCATTGGCTCCGATGTGATGAAGCCGATTGCAGCACCGATCGTCGGCGGCATGATCACTTCCACCATCCACGTCCTGATCTTGGTTCCCGTCTTCTTCGTCATGATGAAGGAACGTGCATTACGGAAAGGACGCCTCCACGCGAAGAACCAAATCACCGATCAAACTCAACCCATTCAACCAGCACTTCAAGGAGAAATCTAAATGCGTCTACGAATCTCGGCTCTATTCCTTTTCGTTGCTCTATCTACTGTTGCCGCTTCCGCTCAATCAAACCAGACTCTTACTGGAACCGTGAGCGACACGATGTGTGGTGCCCATCACATGATGCAAGGTAAGACCCCGGCACAGTGCACCCGCGAATGCGTCAAGGAAGGTTCTGATTTCGCTCTCGTAAGCGGCGGTAAGGTTTACACCATGAAAGGAGACAAGACTAAATTTGACAAATTCGCTGGAGAGAATGTCGTTGTGAAGGGTAAGCTATCCGGCACAACCATTTCTGTGGATTCAATCACAGCCTCCAAATCCTAGATAGCCGTGAGGAGACGTTCGATATGCTGGCAGCAATCGGTCACGCTCTAATGATGTCATTCACGATGGCCTGGGGGATTCTTTGGGCGCTGATTCTCGGGTTTTGGCTTTCAGCGATCATCCAGGCCGTGGTGTCCAAAGAAGAGATGAGCCGATTGCTGCCGGACGACTCGCCGCGAACCATTGCTGTGGCGTGCGGCCTGGGAGCCGCATCATCTTCGTGTTCCTACGCTGCCGTCGCCCTCGCTCATTCCATGTTTCGCAAAGGAGCGAACTTTACTGCGGCGATGGCCTTTCAGTTCGCCTCCACCAATCTTGTTCTCGAACTCGGTATCTTGCTGGCCGTCCTCATGGGTTGGCAGTTCACCCTGGCGGAGTTTACGGGCGGGCCGCTCATGATCGTCATCATGGTGCTGCTCTTCAAAGCTTTCCTCACGCCCAGAATTGTGGAAGCGGCACGACAACAGGCCGATAAGGACCTTCAGGGGCGAATGGAAGGCCATGCAGGGATGGATATGTCAATTCACGAAGGTAGCGTATGGCAGCGCATGATCTCTAACAAGGGGCGTACTGCCATTAGTCATTTCTTCGTAATGGACTGGGCTTCGCTCTGGCTCGATATTGCCGGGGGACTGCTGATCGCAGGAGCTTTGGCGGCCTGGGTTCCAACTAATTTCTGGCAGGCATTTTTCCTGCAGGGACATCCCATTCTGGCAAAGCTCTGGGGGCCTATTGTTGGGCCGATTATGGCGATCCTCTCTTTTGTGTGCTCAATAGGAAACGTCCCATTAGCCGCCGTGCTCTGGAATGGCGGCATTAGTTTTGGCGGAGTTGTGGCCTTCCTGTTCGCAGACCTCATCGTGCTTCCGATCCTCGATATTTACCGCAAATACTACGGGCTGAAAATCAGTGCCTTTTTGCTCGTCATCTTCTACGCAGCCATGTCCATGGCCGCGCTCGTAGTGGAGTTCATCTTCGGAGCGCTTCACCTGATTCCACAGCAGCGACATCTACAGGTGGTTGAAGAGTCTATCCGTTGGAACTACACCACCATTCTCAACATAGTCTTTCTCACGCTCGCAATGGTGCTGGTGATTCGATTTCTCAGCACAGGTGGACCCGAGATGCTAAGAATGATGAGCGCGAAAAATCCATCCGATCACGGATGCGACCATCGTGACCACGCGATGTAGAGGCCAATATGAACTTCCTATCTCAGGTTCACCATAATGCTGGCTATCCAGTCTGGAAATGCCGTAATAGCCCTACGGAATTGAACTCATTGCTCCACATCGGCGGAACCGAAGGAATTCGACTCAGGATGGACGTCGGCTGAAGCGATACCGACGAAGGTGGAAAGTCGACAGACTGTTTGCCTGGTCGCAGAACTTCCGGCGTCTGGTCGTTAGATATGAACGTCACGCGAGAACTTTCTAGGGATGCTCCAGCTCGCCTCGTCTCTGATTTTACTGAGGCATTTATGAGATGCGTT
Source organism: uncultured Acidobacteriaceae bacterium (assembly GCA_963791735.1). Lineage (GTDB taxonomy): Bacteria > Acidobacteriota > Terriglobia > Terriglobales > Acidobacteriaceae > Edaphobacter. Next base: position 92,655 of record CAWBTR010000006.1, read on the forward strand.
CTAGTTCTCGTGCCGCGAAATAACTCGCGAGATAGCTTGCAGGTATCCATCCAAGACTTCCCAACCCACACCACCGTAATATTCATTCACGACGGGGAGAGAGTCGGCCCGATGCTCCGCCTCACCTGGGGGAGCGCGTCTTCGAGCTGCTACGCCGCGCCCACGCCAACCTCGAAACTATCAACGTGTCGAGAACGCCCTGCGGCAGCGCCACCCATGCTCAATCGAGATAAACCTATCGTTGCGAGTTTCGCCTAGTTCGGAAGCGTTGATCTCTAGCAAAGCATTGCTAGTCCGGTCGCCATATATCGAACGGGCCAGCAATGCGGAGGTGCGTGTAAGACTCCGTTATTCTCACGTCGGGTACACTGCAACATTGTCAAACGTCGCTGGCCGTTGCCCCATGGGGTTGTAAAGCCGGTTGGCCAGCGCCGCTCTACCTAACGCCGTCATCTTCTTATTCCGCCTTGTCAGTCTGTAGATTTCAGCATCCGCCGCATCATCTGGCTCGATGGAACTGCCAAGGTGTTCTTGCATCCTCAATCGCGACCACCATTTTTCCCTTCTTTCTGCAGCTTTGCCCGATAGAGCCTTGCCGACTCCGCACCGTGAATTCTGGCAACGTCCTCGACACTCATCTCGCCCAACCGCTCCGCCACTCCCTCGCCGCAAAGCCTTGCAACTTCTAGGCGTGTCTGCGGGACAAAGACGTTAGCTTGCGCGGGCTTCATCGCGTCCAGGAGCTTTCGCAGCTCCGAGGGATGGGGAAAGTATCGCGACGCGAGCATGTGCGCCTGTAGCGCCGTCCTGAGCGCCGGAATTCCGTGCAGCGCCGCGAGCGTCATCCATGCCGGGAGCCACATCGCAATCGTCTCCGGCGGGACCTCTTGCGCCGGGTAACTCTCTTTCGTCTGTTTCATCAAGAGTCGGAGCTGCTCCAAGTCCGTAAGCTTCAAACGCGGCGTCGATTGCTGCGCTGCTGCGCCTATTGCGGGCGCTTGCGGGGCTCTCCCAGGCAGAAGTGCGTCGACTTCCGTTATTCGCACCGTGGAATTCCGATGAAGTGCTCTCTCGATATGCATTGTTTCGCTGGCCTTTTGGTTGATATGAGGCTTCATGGGGGTTCTTCTTATATAGCGAGCTGTCAATGTCACCTATAGACGCCTCTGGTGTCACTTCTGCATGTGCCACAGGGTCATATATGGGAATTCCTATTGGTGTCACGGTGCCACGTTTGGGCCGCTGGGAAAGGCGCAACTTGGATATATCTAGGACGTAAGAGTTTCCCGTGCGAGTGGGCCGATTGTATTTCGTGTGACCTTCACCCATCCGTCCACCTCCAGATCCGATATGCAGCGCAGGACGGTTCGCGTACTGAGTTCGGTTCTCAATGCAAGCGAGGCGACGCCGGGATAGCAGTAGCCGTTATCGTCTGCATGGTCAGCGAGGGCGACCATAACGCTGCGCCGACTAGCGTGTCCGAATGGCTGAGCGCCCCAAACAAGGTTGAGGAAAGTATTGCTCATACGCACCACCTCCGTCGCACCAATGCATAGAGATTCTTCGCTCTCAAACTGGGATGGGCGATACATTCTGTCTTAGACAAGTAGCTTCTCCCGAGCCAGACGCCCGCAAGCGTGCTGGCTCTTTCATTTGGTTTTTGTGGATTATTGTGCGACCACCGCTTGCGATAGCGCCTCACGTTCGCGTACCCAACGGCTCGCCGCCTCAGGGCTAACATAGGTTCGCGCTCCGATGCGGATCACCTTGGGAGCCTCACCGCGTTGTTGAAGCCTCCAAAACGCTGATTTGCTGATCCGCGCAAGCTTGCGGAATTCAGCGACCGTGTACATCAATGGTGTTGCGTCCATATAAAGCCTCCTCCGATGTATGCCTAACCTTCTACTCACATCGTGTCTATTCGGTTCCTCCGGTTTCTGGCTAATCCGGAACTGCTTCAGTATGCATTATGCTGAGTGACATGAACTCATCAACGAAACTGTCACCGCGAAAGTACCCGGTCAGCATCACCGCGTACCTGGAGACTCGCAATGATTGGATTGTTTCCGTCACGGACGACCCTAACTCGATCTCCCCAGAAAAGACGGACAAGATATTCACCTTCAACGCACGTTCCTTTGAGGAGGTCGCAGATCCACGGAATTGGGAATCTCTCATGCACCAACTCGACCTATTCGAGATGCGCGCTCAATTGCTAGACATCGAGAACGAAGAGCAGGCGATGAGCTTTCTTCAGACCTACGGCCCATTAGCTCTCCATGGGCGCACCTACGCAGGAGAGGCAGCGCCAGTCAGACTCTCAAGATTGCTTTGGCACATTGATCGCCATAAGGCATATCTCTACGAGGGTTCTGTGAAAAACCACCTCGCCGCGAATGCACGAAAGGCACCTGACGCCACCGTAATCGCGGTTTTCGACCTCTACGCCTCGATGCCCTTAGAGGCCAAACTAATTATTGGTGAGAAACCCACGGCGGCAGTCATCTGTAAGGACATTGAAGAGGCCTTCCGAGCAATTGCGCTCTTGAGCCGACTCGAAGGATTCAAGCTGGGAAAATGCAAGCATTGTAAAAAAAGCTTTCAACGCACCACCGCACGGAAGACAAAGTACTGCGGAGACCGTTGCCGAAGCGCAGCGACTTCGGAAAGGCATAGAGCGAGGCTGAGGCGTAAGGCGAAATGGAGAGCCTAGCAAGACCTCCATCCAGCGCGACGGCCTCTATGCGCGGTTCTGTTACTAGATGACGGCGAGTTGTGGAATTAAGCCGCAGCACTTCCTCGAAGGCAGCAGGCTATGACGATTCTTCTATTGGGGACTCGTCATCGTCCAATTTTCCGACGAATGCGATTGCCAGTCCAAAAGGATACAGGAGGAAGCTCAGATCGCGCCATAATTTGGCCTTCGCTTCAGCTTTCTCTTGAACCTTCTGAGCGTGTTGTACGACAGATGATGAGAAAAGGTCCAAAGGATCAACGCCCGCGCCTGGGCCGGGCACCTTGAATATAGCTAACATCTTGGCACGTCTTACTTCGATTTGGTCTCTATCGCCTCGCACGATTGCGTATTCCTTGGCTGTCTTGTTCATATCGGCACTGTGGAACGCATTAGCTAGCGTTTTAGAGTCGGCAAAGTAATGTTCATACGCATCGTTGAATAGAATGATGGCCCAGTGTTGATCATCGAGGGAACGATCGTAGGGTAACCGCGCGTAAAGCGCCATGGTGTTGTCAAAGTTTAACAACCACAGAATGTGCTCATTCATTTCGTCGTCCGCGGAGTCGATTTCGGATATGTATTCCGATTGGATTGGAGTTGGATGAAAGTCATCAGATGCGGGGTGGCCGACAAGGTTCTCAAGCATGTTATTGGTATTGGTGAGACGATCATCAAGGTTTTCCAGTTTATTTACCATGGTTCTTATGTCGGACCGGATTGTGAAATTAGTCCGCGCATTGGAGATGGAATCAGCAAGATCTTTAGCCTGATTTCGCAGCGCTTCGTTTACGATGAATGTTCCGAGGACTACCGCTGTCGAGGCAACGGAGAACCAACGCTTGTGCTTTGCAATGAAGGAGCGTTTTGGCTTTGCACGGACGATGAGATAGTTCTCCCCCATTTCCTTCCTCCTTAGACACTCACTTGCATGGACTATCGGAAAAGGCTCTGCGGAAACCGGCCGACAAAGCTGCACGGTATTCACCACAAGTCCGAACACCAAATCATTTGCCAGTGAGCCTTGAGGCTTTCCTCATCGAGAGCTTTGTGAGCCAAAGCGGGTCTGAGCCAACAATCAGAAATCTACTACGCTGCGCCGCTATTCGCCGAGATACGTGGGGAGAGTCCCACAGCACGGGGACCGATGGTGTCCTCAAATTTAGATCGCTTTCTTCGTCCTCATCGTACGGCAGATAAAGTTTGTCGGAATCATCTTCCTCAGTGTCATATGGGTGCTTCTTGTTGTACGCCGCCCATCGCGTACCGGAAGCTGCGTTTTTATACCTTCCGACGGGGATGCTGCCAATTTGCGGGCGGCTTCAATCCTGATTTACGACTTGGTTCAACGCTGGGGAAGTGCTGGCGTTGGAGCACCCATTACCACCGTAAACAGCTGAGATGGAATGTGTTCCCACGGCGAGGGTTGAGGTGGCAAAACTTGCAATACCGTGGTTAGCCATAAAGGTCCCGAGCGTAGTGTTGCCATCCTTGAACGTAATTGTCCCGCTGCTCCCCGAGAGCCCACTCGGGGTTGTTCTCGAAGTGAACGTCACCGATTGACTAAAAACAGAAGGATTCGCCGAAGAAGTCACGGTAGTCGTCGTGACGTAATCCGACGATACGCCAACGTTCACGCCTGTGGAGGGAATGCCATTGGCGACAACCTGAACCGTGCTCGTGCCACCCTCGATATTGCACGGCACATCGAAGTTCGTGGAAACCGTGGCGTTCCCTGTCGCCACACCCATGGTGCTGTGATTATGCGTCTTCGCGTAGAACACGTGCCCAGTACTTAAATTAGTAATGCGCACCAAGGGATAGTTAGTAGCGTTCTGGAATTCGTCGCCATAATACGACCCTTGGTCCAAGCCATTGAATTGTGTACCGGTGATTTGATATGTCACACCACTGTTGAGGTTTGAAGGCACGCGGCTAATCGTTGGCGCCCAGGCGATATCGTATTGCGGCCAACTGGCGGGAGTGTACAGCTGCACGTAGAGGGTGCCGTCAGTAAACATCACTTGTCCGGAAGGCAGAACAAGCAAGCTGGTCCCGGCAGTGGCGTCGCTGGGGGTTGGTGCAGGAACGCTTTGGACATCAATGGCCGGACTGTAGTAAGGCACAAAGTAAGTTGCGAGCTCAGGGAGTATTGCGCCCTCGAAATACTGCAAGTGACTTCCCTGATTAGCGCCAAACAATACGTGACCGCTCGGCAAGACGGCTGCAGGACCGTCTTGGACAGTCAGCCCAGAGGGCAGTCGCCAAACAATCCAAGTCCAGGTACCCGCGCCGGTGGGCCCCTCCACTGGCGGCAAAGGGCAGACGAGAAAACATGGGGTGGATCCAGTAGTTGGCGGCACATAGTTGGTAATGAGGCCATCCGCCCCTATAGCGAATACCGTGCCGTCAGGAAGGAGCGGCGTGGGGCCGATTTCGCCAGGAGGGTCGTACGTTGGGCAGCCCGGCGCCGTTGTCGGCGGTAGAGTGGGAGGGGTGTGCAGATCCTGCGGCGTGTTTCCGGAGTTCACCCACACACCCGTCGTCGAGCCTGGAGCACTGAGCAGGAAGCGCTCGGACGACGGTGCTTTCGCCACATCGAGAGTGAAAAAGCTGCCGTCGGGGAGCAACGTCCAACCTTCTTCCGAATTCATAGTATCCGTTTTTCCTGTAGCGGAAATAAGGGACCACGTGAGAGTTCTCGGATCGAGTGCGGCCAGATCCTGATACAGCTTGCTGCCAATGATTAGGCGGCCATCGGCTAGAACGGTGGAGGGCGCGTCGCCGATGCACTGAAAGTGAGGAGATTGGGGTGGAGGAAGCATAGTCCATGTGTTGGATTGGGGATCGTAGATAGCGCCCAAGTTGGTCAGATCGAAGGCGAAGCACGGTGGTGAGGCGCCACTAGGGCAAATAACTTCGGTGTATTCGCCACCGACGACGACGACACGGCCATCGGCCAAAACCGCTGAGGCAAAGGCATAGGGGGCGTAAGGGCTAGGGATGCTAGCAAGGGAAGACCACGTGCCATTTGCATAGTTACCATATGGATCTGGAGTGAGCTTGTACCAGGCAGAAACATTGCTTGCTGATTGGCACATCACGCCGCCGTCGGTGAGCAACATGCAGAGGTGGACGCCTGCTGGCGGAACGGTGATCGGAGTCCATGTTTGAGTTCTAGCTGGTGTTGTGAGCAGCGCAAGACACGCCAGAGTTAACGCCCGCAAGACAACTCTTTTGTGCAATCTGACCGCCTGCCTTGGGCTCGCGTTTAATGAGAAGCGCAGATTCGTTGGGTGGGGCAGGGCGAACCGAACAATTGGTTGAGTGGTTTCCTAGCGAATAGCAGAGCTGGGGACGAATCGCAACGAGCGGTGTCAAAGCGTTCAGCGTTTGGGTAGTACTTGTCTTCGTCGTGTTGGTGCCCGTGACGTTTACATGGTCGCTATCAACCTTTTGAACACCTACCATCAGGGATGCTGCTGATTGAGCCATATCCGCCTCGCAGGAAGTCGAATGAGTTTAGATAAAGTGACCCATGATGCCCCCAGGTACGAATAGTGGCCCCAGCTATTTGTTCGTTACAGCCTGTCGAATACGAACGTGAAAGATTGGTAGTGACCCGCAGCAACTTCCTAGCCTTGGACGGTCTGCTACAAAATCAAGATGGAGTGGTTCACGTCAAGCCAATACGGCTCAATGAGCTTTCAGACAAAGCCCTCGAATTGAGGTCTCATGACTTTCATTGAAATACCCGGCGATAGTGCGGTTAGCAGACAAATCGAGTGTGTCCAAATTGTGCCCAAGCAACAAGAGGGCAAAGCATATACATCAATGTTTATGCGGGTGCTTGAAACGAGCCACTCGTGCAGGCGATTAGTTGTAAAGCGTTGATTGTGCAATGGGTTGGAGCGGAAACTTAGGCTTCGTGCAAATGATTTCGAGTCAGGTGATTCAACCGGGCTCTGCCAACTCTCCGCGCTCTTCTATTTTATCTCAGGATTTCGACTTACGGCTGTTGCAACTCCATCTGCCGCTCGTAGATTTATTCTGATGACAACGAAGACAAGAACACCCAGAGCAGCATCGACAGATTGTGGGCCGCGAGGTGAAGAGATTTTAGCAACTGGCGAATGGACTTCCGAGCTTGAGCTGTGGCTGCGCGAGCAGGCTGCCGACGCCGGCTTCGACACAGCGGGGGTAGCGCCGGTTCATCCTCCAGACTCCAGCAGCACCGCCCAACTCGATGCCGAGCGCTTCGCCGCCTGGGTCGCCGCCGGCAGAGCTGGCGAGATGGAGTATCTCAAACGCCGCGACCAGCAGGGCGTTCTCCTGCGAAGCGGAGTGCAGGTGGCCATGCCCTGGGCACGCTCCGTAATCGTCTGTGCCCTGAACTACAACGCCGCCGGCCCTCTTTCGATCGACGAGGCGCCGCCCGGCACCGGCTGGATCGCCCGTTACGCATGGAGCGGGCAAGCCAAAGTTGCAGACACAGCCACAAACACAGGAACAGAGACGGACAAACTCGTCCCCACCGACTATCACGATCAGCTTCTGCGCCGCCTGCGTCAGGTCGAGGCGGCGTTGCACAATCGCTTCGCCTGCGAGACGCGTTGCTACGTCGACACCGGCCCCCTGGTCGAGCGGACCGTCGCCGCAAATGCAGGCGTCGGCTGGATTGGCAAAAACACCTGCGTCATTAATCAGGAGCTGGGATCGTGGCTCTTGCTCGGCGTCATCGTCACCTCGCTGCCGGTAGCGGCTGGGGTTGAATTTCAAATCGCTGCCGACCGCTGCGGAAGCTGTACGCGCTGCATCGACGCCTGCCCCACGGACGCGCTCGTGGCTCCGCGCGAGATGGACGCCTCACGCTGCATTGCCTATCTGACCATCGAGAAAAAAGGCGCCATTGCTCCAGAGCTTCGCGAACCGATGGGCCGTCAGGTCTTCGGCTGCGATATCTGCCAGGACGTCTGCCCTTGGAACCGTCAGCGCTCCGGTCTCCGTCACAGAAAGCATGCTCGCGCGCCCGCAGATGGTCAACCCCGCGCTGGACTGGCTCGCCGGGATGGATGCGGCAGCGTTCAAGCGATGGTTCAAGGGCTCTCCTATCGAGCGGACTCGACGCAAACGCCTGCACCGCAATGTCGCAATCGCCATGGGCAACAGCGGCGAACCGCGCTTCGCCGCTCAACTGGAGGCATGGGCCGCGGCGGATGACCCCGTGTTAGCCGAGGCCGCGGAGTGGGCGATCAAGCGACTAAAACGGTAAGCGGTCAATTTCCGAGTAAGCCGACGTCTTAACAGAGAGGGCTGGGTGATTCGTTTCGAGTCTAGCCATCTTGAGGCTCGCTCCACGGGGCGATCGCGATTCACGGGAACCGGCAAGGCGACTGAGGACGAAATGATGGAATCTAAGAGTTGGTTGCGAATAACGTTTTCGATCCTTACCGTCGGGTAACATCGATGCTGACAATGCATCGTACGTGTTGAGCGCGGGCCAGACAATTCTCGCCGCATGGCGGATCCTCTCACACACGAACGCGCAAGCGGTTGCAAACGGATACCGGGCGGCAGGAGTCATAACCTCCTAGCGGTGAGCCCAGCTCCCCGCGCTGCAAACGCGAGCTCAGGGACCTACTGTCAACCAGAGCGCTTCGCAATGCTTAAACTTGGGTCTCGGACTATTTGCCAGCTTCGGCACAATCGCGATCGCCGGTTCTATCGCGGTGTATTACGGTGGACATCGCATTCCAGGTAGCAGCCGGAATTGCGTTCCATGCAGTCGCCTTGGAGGTCGTCGCATTCGTCCGCCGCTCGTTCCTCGATGATCGAAGATTCGGTCAGCAACGCAGTAGAGAGCCTACGACGATCTCAATCGGCTGAGTCGACAGCCCGATCCGCTGAGCCGAGTCGATCGGAGCAAGAACAACGGACCAAATTCTGAGAGATGATCCTATTGTGCGGTTGATACGGGCGAGTGCCCATGGATAAGGAGACGGTTGTATCGAATGGAACACTGCGTGACGCTGCAGCAGCGACTATTCCCGCAAAACGGCGTTTTCGGAAACGACCGACTACCGGATAAACACAGCCTTACGGCGCCGAATAGCCGATCGTCACCATGAAGCCCAGACCCCCACCAGCCGAATCCAAACGCCGCTCTGCTAGCATCGGAGTAAGCAGCGGCCGGTCTCTTGCGCCGCGCAATTCCTCCTATGTCTCTTATCGTTCCCGATCAAACCGAAGTAGCCGAAGCCCAACCAGCCGGAGCTCCCGCCAAAGCCGCATGGAGGACGTCAAGCCCGTCGTCCAGGCGCACGGCCTTTGGGCGGATATCGTCGCGCTCGCACGTTACATGGCGCGAACCGAGGTCCATACCTACGCCTTCAGCGTTGCCGCCAATGTCATCCTCTCGCTCTTTCCCTTCATCGTGCTGATTCTCACGATCAGCCGGAACGTCTTCCATTCCCGCTCCATGGAGGCGGTCGCGGCCGACATGATGAGGAGTCTTCTGCCGGTGGGGCAGGACTTCGTGATGCGCAACATGCAGCTCCTCACCCATCCGCACAAAGGCACTCAGCTCTTTTCCGTGGTCATGCTCCTCATTACTTCCACGGGAGTGTTTCTGCCGCTCGAGGTGGCTCTGAACGGCGTATGGGGCGTCCGCCAGAACCGTAGCTATCTGCACAACCAGGCAGTTTCGCTGGGCCTGGCACTGGCCGTCGGCGTGCTCGCCATGGCTTCGGTGGCATCGACCGCGAGCCAGCAGACCATCCTCTCCTGGGTGTTCTTCGAGCACACCGATAACGTCATCTTTCACTTCGTCTCGTACGGTTTTTTGCGACTTTGCGCCGGCCTCGCCAGCATCCTCATGTTTTTCCTTATCTACTGGGTGCTGCCCTATAGAAAAATTCCTGCACGAGCCGTCCTCCCCACCGCGGTTGTAATAGGGTTGTTGTGGCAACTGGCCAAGGTCCTCTATATCAGGGCGTTGCCGTGGTTGGACTTTCAGTCGGTGTACGGTCCGTTTTATATTTCGGTAGGGTTGATGATGTGGGCGTTTCTCTCCGGTCTGTTGTTGCTCGCCGGAGCGCATTTTTCGGCCACACGCTATACCTTAAAGCTGGCGCGGCAGGCGGAGGCGGAGGAGGCGGCACGTAATGCAAAGTCCGACTAGCCAGGCTCGCCCTCGAACCTTCTCAGGGCTCTGGGGACGGCTGCCGACAGGACTCGCCGGCGCGGCATTCTGGCTCACGGTTTGGTTCTGCGCGCTCTTCCTCGCGCGTTGGATTCCGGGTGGCTTCGGAACGTTTCTCCGCGTCATGCAGATCTTTGTAGGCATCGCCCTGGTATGCGTCGCGTTGCCGCTGACTATGGCAGTTGGTGCGAAAGCACATGCTGTGGAGCCTCCGTAACAAGCTGGTGCTGACCTATCTTCTGATAGGCCTCGCGCCGGTCGTCTTGTTCGTGACCCTCGCGGGCGTCTTCGCGTACGTGGCGGCCGGACAGTTTGCCATCCATCTCGCCGACACGCGTTTGGCCGGCGAACTCAGTCAGATGAGGTCAGACAACGAGCACCGCGCCGATCTCCTCTCGCACATATTAGAGAACGAAATGGCGGGAGGCGCGGCGGCGAAGGGAGCCGTGCCACCTGTACTGGGAGAGACGGAACGGTCGACCAATCTGGATGTGCCCCGGATGAGGCTCCACCGCGAAACCCAGGCCTTCGTCAACGGAGCGCCCGTCGCGCTGGATTTCATGCCGCCAGCCAACGGCACTCGCGGAAAGACGCCCTTCGAACTGCCTCCCTGGGCGACCGACCTGCCGGGAGGCTTCTCCGGTATGGTTCTCGACGGGAAGGACTTGTACCTGGTCGTGATCAATCAACGCCGCTGGAAAGATGGGCGCACCTTCAGCCTCGTGAACAGCCTGATCGTCGATAGTTCCTTGCTTAACCTCATCGCCGAGGGATTGGGCTATGCCAGCCTGCTGCCGGAACGCGTTCTCGGGTCAAATGGAGAGAAAGCTGGCTCGTCGCAAGCTGCATCGCGTTCCCGCAGTCCGGGCTCCACGGTTCCAGCGAAGGATGCTGAGGTGTCATCTGCAATAACGCGGGTTTCAGGTGGCGCAGAGCCGCCGCCGGTCAACGTCGTCGATCTCACCGTGCGCTTTCCCTCCACCGAACCCGTCATCGACTGGGATACCGGTCAGCCCGACAGCGTTTATTATAACCGTCGAATCGAGGCCCTCTCGTCTCTACAACCAGTTGTTTGGTCCCTCGCTGAGCGGAATCGTAACCAACGTTCTCCGTGTCACGTTGCCCTTACTGTGCTTCGTCTTTGCCCTGATCGAAGCTGCTGGCCCTGTGGATGGCGATTCGACTGAGCCGGACCATCACGGCATCGGTCGCGGATCTCTACAGCGCGACCCAGCACATCGACCACGGCGATCTCACCTATCGCATCGGAGTCACCCGCAACGATCAACTCGCCGAACTCAGCAAATCGTTCAACACCATGACAGGTTCGCTGCAGCGGCTGCTCGTAGAACAGAAAGAAAAGGAGCGCCTGCAGAACGAGATCTCCATCGCGCAGGAGGTCCAGGCCAACCTCTTTCCGCTCCACGCCCGCGGTATCGCCAAACTCGATCTGCACGGAGTCTGCCGTCCGGCACGCTCCGTCAGCGGCGACTACTACGACTTCCTCGTCTTCCACGAGGAGGCCCACAACGGAATGGTCAGCCGCAGGGAGACCGGCGTCGGCATTGCCATCGGCGACATCAGCGGCAAGGGAATCTCAGCGGCGCTGCTGATGGCGACCCTGCACTCGGCCGTGCGCGCCTACCGTTTCGCCAGTGAGGAGCTCGTTTACAGCGAGTCCACCATGGCAGGGCTGCTCGCCAGCCGCGAAGGCCGCGGCGGAGACTGCGACGAGCTCTTCCAATCACCCGGCCGCATCCTCTCGCTGCTAAATCGCCACCTCTATCGCAGCACTCAACCGGAAAAGTACGCAACGTTATTTCTGGCCCACTACGACGTGGCGTCGTCGAGACTGACCTACTCCAACGCCGGACAATTGCCCCCCCTCGTCCTCGGACAGGACGGCAACATTCGCAGGCTCGACCAGGGAGGAACCGTCGTCGGTCTCATGGACGGCATGCACTACGACGAAGACAGCTTCCAGATGCAGCGCGGCGACATCCTCGTGGCCTATTCGGACGGCGTCACCGAGCCCGAGAACGACTTCGGCGAGTTCGGCGAAGAGCGCATGATGGAGGTCGTGGCCCGCTACCGCGACCAGCCCCTGCACGTCATCTCCACCCAGGTCATGCTCGCCCTCGACGCCTGGATCGGCGCCGAAGAGCAGCCCGACGACATCACCCTGGTCCTCGCCCGCCAATCCTGACCAGCTTCGCAAGCCAACCCGAAAATAAAGTTGAAAATAGTGGCATGTTTTTGGACCGCATTTAGGTGTCGTCAAAGCACCACGATAACGACACATTTCACCACGTTTTAACCATCAAAAAACCACCGCCAAACACTCGCTTTTCCCAAAACACCCCTCAAAAAACCCAACAAACCGCGAAAAATCCCTCCCCGGCCGCCCTTCAGATTTTTTTGGGTAAATTACGGTTTTTTCTGAATAGCCTTAACAGCGATTGCGTTGGGAGAAATCCCGGCAGGAAGGATGGTGAAGAGAGCGGGTCCCTCTTTCCCCTCCGTCCGAATCACCGCAACATCCCCGGAATGAGCGTCCGCCGCAAGCAGCAGGTGCTCATCCTCAGAAAACGCAAGCGCATCAGGCGCAGAGCCGGTTCGAACGCCCCGAGGCTCAAGCCGGCCATCGTCAATGCTGTACAGCGCGATAGAGTCCGCCCCAAAGTTCGCAACCCACAGCGTGCTATTGTCGTGGCTCACAACACCGCACACAGGCTTGCTTCCAATGATGTACGTCCCCCCAACCTCGTTGGTCGTGGTCGATATCTCAGAGATGCTGTCGGAGCCGAAGTTCGAGACGAAGATCTCACCCCCGTCCGGCTTCAACGCAAGGTTAACCGGCGTCTTGCCCACGTCGAGCAGCGTGAGCATATGGTCAGTCATGAGCGCAGGATTCTGCTTGGCCGCCCACGATCCTGCCGCCGCCGCAAGCCCGACAGCCATAACCTGATGACCCGCAGAGCAGGCGATAAAAGCCTTCGACGAATTATCCAGGATCACGGCATCGGCGGCTCCGGGGCAGCCCGGAAACACAGCTCGGAGGTGTGGAGGCGGTTCCGGTGCTGCCGGATTGTAAGGAGGCACATCGAAGATAGAGACGCTGTTGCCGCCGCGATTCGTGACGACCAAACTACGGCCATCGGCTGAGATACGGACGACGCCAGGCTGTTCGCCAGTCCCAGCTACGGCGATCTGACGACGGCGGTCAAGGTCGAGAACACTCACAGTATTGGAGCCTGTATTGGCGACATAAGCCCGATGACCCGTGGGATCGACGCTGATAAAGGACGGCAGGTGGTGGACTGGGATGGTTGCGACGATACGGTTGCTTTCCGCGTCGATCACGGAGACTGTGCCGGACTGGGTGTTGGCGACGTAAATCTCGTTGATAACCGGGTTCGCGGCGAGATTGGTCGGGTTGATGCCAACCTGCAGGGTCCGGTCCTGGCGGAGGTAGACGAGATCAAGTACGGTGACGGTGTTGGAGCCGCCGTTGCTGACGTAGGCGTACTCCCGGTAGCCGTCGGGAACGTCAGGGAAACCGCTCCTGCGGCAGCCTGAGATGCCAAGGAGGAGCGCGCAGACAGCGGCGGTAACGGATCGCGCGGGAGAGAGTCGGAGGGGTGTTGGCACTGTTCGGAGTCTATCGAGGTGGCGAGGGACCGGCAAGGGAAAGGTGCGGCCGCAGAGAATTTGGAGGACCCTGCGAAACTTTTTGGAGGTTGACGTGTCTATGGGATCGATGCGGGAAGATGTCCTTCGGATCTATCCCGATCATTTGCAATTCATTCTCGGACAACGAAGCTGCGGTTCATCTGTAGCTTCGTTGATTTTTTTAGTGGCGTGTGCCTTTGGTGTGGAACCAGTTCCAGGCGATCCAGCCGACGTAGCCCCCTTGAATGATCAGGACGGTGGCGTAGGCAACGAGCAGATGCCTGTGTTCCATGGTGCTCATATCAAATAGCGAATGCCAGGTCATTGGGGGATCTCCAAAGAGGCTTCGATCGCTTGAAGCGCGGCCTCCTGATCGGCGAGTTGACGCCGGCGTTCGAGAGCGAAGCGGAAGAGCAGGATGAAGATGCCCCAGATGGCCCAACCCGCCAGGTTCCAAAAGAAAGCAGGAAGCATGGATTTGTCCATGCCAGAGTTCGGGCCACCGCCAAAGACGGGAGCCGGATGTTGGGTGCGCCACCAGCGGATGGACATATAGACGATAGGAACGTCGACGGCAGCAAAGACGGAGAGAACGGCCGCGAGAGTCTGGCTCTGGCCCGTGGACGAGAAGCGGCGGAGCATGAGATAGCTGACGTAGAGGAGCCAGAGAAGCAGCATGCTGGTAAGGCGAGCGTCCCATGCCCACCAGATACCCCACGCGACGCGGCCCCAAATCATGCCAGTGAACAGGGTGATGCTGCTGTAGACGACGGCTACCTCCGCGGAAGCGAGGGCGAGGGCATCGGCGGTGAGCGCCTTGAGCGGATCGCGCTTGCGCCAGAAGAGATAAGCGAGGGACGCGGCAAAGTTGAGGTATGGGAAGAGAAGGCTCAACATCGCGATGGGGACGTGGTAGTAGAAGATCCGTCCAATATCGCCCTGCGCTGCATCGGTAGGGGTGAGGAAGATGGCTTGGCGGAAGCCGACAACGAGAACGGCAACGGCGATTCCGAACCAGAGCCAAGCGACGCTGCGGAGAGTGGGGGTGCGCTGCTCCATAGGTTTAGTTTATCGCGAATGTGGTCATTCGGCGTTGAGCACGGTTTCAAAGAGAAGGATGCAGATGGTGGTAAAGATGATGTCGTAACCGGCTAACTGTTTGATCCAGGTCGCGATCTGGATGGAATCCAAATCTGCGGTGAGGACGCCGGTAGTGGCCTGGACCATCGCCAGGAGGGCGGGCAGCGAGATGGGTAGAAGGAGCAGTGGCAGGAGTAGTTCGCGGTTGCGGGCGCGGAGGCCGAGTGCAGCGAAGAAGGTTCCGTTGACGACCAGCGCCCAAGTGCCCAGCGGGAGGATGAGAGCTAGGAGCCAGAGGTTGCCGAGGGCGTGAAGATTGAAGAAAACGATGAAGATAGGCGCCATGACCGCTTCAACGACGAGGACGAAGAGCATGTTGGCGATGGCTTTGCCGAGAAATAATGTGGAAGCGGGGGCGGGCGCCATGCGATGGGCTTCGAGGACCTGGTTGCGCAGCTCGCGGGCCCAGGACAGGTTGAGAGCTGTGATGGAGGCGAAGAGAAGAGCCACCCACAGGATGCCACCGGAGATCTGACGGGTGGTGGTGGGGTAGCTGCTGGGATCGAAGGCGAGGCCGAAGACGACGACGACCAGGAGAGCGAAGAAGAGCATCCCGTTGATGGAGTCACGGGAGCGCCACTCCAGGCGGAGATCTTTGCGGAGGTGACCCAGGACGTGATGGAGATAGTTCATGCCGAGCCTTTGGTGAGGTCCGCGAGCGTGGCGTTGGCGGCGCGCAGGTAATCGGCGGGAGCGAGGAGGAGCTGAAGGCCGCGTTGGCCGGCGGAGACGGAGATCTGGTCGAAGAGCTCAATGGTCTCGTCAACGTAGACGGGGAAGGGCTTCTTAGCGGCCATAACGGTGACGCCGCCGCGGATATATCCAGTGAGGGGTTCGACCTCTTTCAGGGAGGCCAGCTCTGTTTTTTTTGCGCCTGCCGCCTGGGCTAGTTTTTTCAGGTCGAGTTCGGTGTCACCTGGGATGACGGCGAAGAGGTGATCGGATGTGTTGGTGTGGGCGAGGAGGGTTTTGAAGACCTGTTCGGGGGGTAGGCCTATCTTGTGGGCGACAGAGACGGCAGTGAGGTCGTTGGGGTCGACCTCGTAGGGGAGGAGTTCGTAGGCGATGTTGAGGGAGTCGAGGAGACGGGCGGCATTGGTCTTGGGCGGTTGCGCGGTCTTCACTCGGCGGCCTCGGATTTGCCCAGAGAATCCACGATCTGGCCCTCGCGCATGGTGAGGATGTTGTCGGCGAGTGGCTGGGCGAGTGCGGCCTGGTGGGTGGTGATGAGGATGGTGCGGTTGCCTCCGCCGGGAACGGGCCATGTGCGGAAGTCGGCGAGGAGCTCGATCATGTGGTGGGAAGAGGCGGCGTCGAGGTTGGAGAAGGGTTCGTCGAGGAGGAGTAGTTCGGGGTCGGTTTGGAGGACACGGGCGAGTGAGGCTCGCTGGCGCATGCCCTGAGAGTATTGGCCGACGGGGCGGGTGAGGGCGGGGTCGAGACCGACGGCCCGGAGTGCCATCTCGGGGCTGCCGACGCAGGCGCAACCGCCGTCGCGGTGGAGGCCAGCGAAGTAGGTGAGGTTCTCCATAGCGGTGAGTTCGTCGTAGAGCATGGCAGAGTGGCTCATGTAGGCCATGCGATGGCGCTGCTGGTGTGGAGATCCGGAGTAGACGGTGACGCTTCCGCGAGTGGGAGTGATGAGGCCGGCGATGATGCGGAGGAGAGTGGATTTGCCGGCGCCGTTCTCGCCGAGGATGACAGTGCAGGAACCAGTCGCGAAGGTCGTCGAGACGTTACGGAGAGCGGCGAAGCTGCCGTAGATCTTTGATACTGATTGCAGGGAGACGCAGTCCTGCCGGACAGCGGATTGAGGTGCAGTGCCGCGAGTTGTTGCTTCCGTCTGCGTCATAATTTTTGCGCGGCGGTTTAACGGGTTGCAGGGATGGCTGCTGCGGTGGTGGTGGGAGTCGCGGTGGGCGCCGCTGGGGCGTATTTGGAGGCGCATTTGGCCTGGAGCTCGGTGGCGTGGAAGACCCCGTCGTGGCTATAAGTGCCTACGGCTAGGGCCTGGGCGTTGTCTTTGAATGTGTCGGGAGGGGGTTCGGAGCCCTGATAGACGACGGAGAGTTTGCTGCCCTGCTCGAGGAGATCGAAGGTGGCGTTGGTGCCGACGCGGTGGATGCTGCCCGGAGCTACGTTGCCGGCTACTCGGAGGTGGCGAACGTATGCCTGATTGCCCATGCCCTTGAGTTCGCTGATGGTGACGTAGTAGCTCTTGTTATCGCGTCCGCCACTGAAGGAAAGGTAAGCGATGGTCCCCAGGATGATCACCGTGGCGATGATGAATTTGATCGGGCTTTTCCGGGCTTCGTTTGGCATGTGTCTCCACTTCCTAGTCTACTTCCAACCTCGACTTGAGGGTGCCCCACCCTACCTATTATTGCGCAAAGTCTTCAAAAGATTAGACTTAGGTTTGTACTTTGGGGTCAGCATTTGGTCAAAGCGATTCAACTTAATACATTCCGGCAGTAGGGATGTCTCTCCGCGGGGTGTAGCTTGTCAAGTCTCCCGACGCTTTCATTTTAGCTGAATAGAATCGATGCCAAGTCTTGTCTTGCGGCGGGAGTTGGATGCGATAAGGTTTCTAAATGCGAAAAGGTATGGGTTTGCTGACAGGCGGAGTTTTGACTTCTTTACTCCTATGTGTGGGGACCGCACAAAATCCTCCGCGTACTGATAGTTCGGCTTTTGATCGCTATACCATGTGCAAGTTCACCGATGGTTTGACGGTGGTGGATACGTCGCCGCTTGCACCGGGCGTTCATTCGAGAACGGTAGAGACTTCGAAAGGGCCCAGGCAGATCCAGATGGTGGAGGGGCGGAGGGTGATGTTCGCGTATCCGGATAAGGATTTTTACGCGAACGTGAAGGTGGAGATACTGCCGGAAAAGAACTATGCGGAGACCAGGCAGTCACTGATTGATAACTTCGACCACATGCTGGCTTCGGACGGGAATACGCGGAACTATGGACTGAAGCCGATGTTGAATGGTTTGGATGTGAGGGGATTGGACAGGGACAAGCTCGAAGGTGGGGTGCTTGGTTTGTATTTGTTGCTTGATGACTCTTCGCGTATGGTGACTACGATCTATTTTTTGAATCAGGAGCCGAAGGACCGGAGCTTTCAGACGCTGGAGGAGTATCGAGTGCAGCGGGACCGGTTTTTGACGACCTATACGACCTGTGTGGGCAAGAAGCGGGATTAAGGCTGCGGTCAGTATCGGGTCATTCGGTGTCGTCTCGATAATAGTTGACAAAAGCAATTATATTAATTGACAGTAACGGCATGGCTCCCGCGCCGTCAGCTTTGTCAAACGAGATAGCGGTCTTTCGGCGTTTCAATCGAATGTATACGCGGTTCATCGGAACGTTGAACGAAGGACTGTTGAACAGCCCTTTCAGTCTCGCTGAGGCTCGTGTGCTTTACGAGTTGGCAACGCGTGACGCGCCTAAGGCTCGGGAGATCGCGGAAGAGCTCGGAGTGGATGCCGGATACCTGAGTCGTCTGCTGGGAAAGTTTGAACGTGACGGCTTACTGAAGAAGAAGCAGTCTGGTCAAGACGGCCGATATGCCGATCTCACACTCACGTCGCGTGGCAGGTTGGCGTTCAAGAAACTGAACGGTCTCTCCGACGAGCAGGCGCAGACGGTTCTTGGAGGCCTGCCGCCCTCGGCTCGTATCCAGCTGATTGATTGCATGCAGACGATGGAGGGGATTCTCACAAAGACCGACCGAAGGCGTTTGCCCTACATTTTGAGGCCGCATCGTGCAGGGGATATGGGCTGGGTTGTCTATCGGGAAGGTCTTGGCTATGCGGAGCAGTATGGATGGGACGAGACCTTTGAGGCTCTGGTTGCGCGGATCGTCGATCAGTTTGTTACGAACTTCGATCCCAAAAAAGAGCGCTGCTGGATTGCCGAGATCGACGGTCAGAGTGTGGGGCACATCTTTCTTGTCGGGCATCCGGATGAGCCGGATACAGCGAAGCTGCGGCTGTTGTTTGTTGAACCGAGTGCACGGGGGATGGGGCTTGGAGATGCCTTGGTGAAGGAGTGCGTCCGCTTCGCACGGATGGCTGGGTACAAGAAAGTGGTTCTGTGGACGCAGAGCATTCTGGTTGGGGCGCATCGCATCTACGAACGGGCGGGATTTCGTCTGGTCAATGAGGCACCGCACCATAGCTTCGGCAAAGACCTCGTGGGGCAGACGTGGGAGTTGTGGTTGGAGTAACGGTTCGGCGGACAACGTAAGCGCTAAGCGGATGTCGTTGCCCGCAGTCATGCGGCGAACATTAGATAGTTTCGGATTTGCAGGTCATTTGAGGGCAATCCTTGCGCGGGGATTAGACGAATTATTACGACTGCCACTTTTGACAGTGGTCGATGCCGGCGTTACGCCATAACATGCAAATTCATCCTCATGAGAAACGGAGGATCGGATCCAAATAAATAAGGGAGGCAACATGAAACTCGCTGAGAAATCCCTCACGCACCTGATCCTTTTCGGAGCCATCATGACTGCGACAATGATGCAATCCGGAAACGCTCCGGCACAGCAAGCGAGTGGCGCCCAACAAAATGACGTTACGGCCATCGACATCCTGCTTGACCCAGACGCGACGATGATCCAGCACGCCACGGCCGCCAATGCCCACCTCCTGAAGAATTTCCCCAAGGGTTTCACGTTGGGCGGCGTGCATGCACCACACGTCACTATGCTGCAGCGGTTCGTCAAAACGGCGGACCTCCCGAAAGTGTACGCAACCGCAGACAGAGTGATTGCCAAGGCGAATCCAACCAGTTTCAAGCTTACGGCCTACAAGTACGACCACATAGGTGAGGCGAAGATGGGAGACGAGATCGTTGGCGTTGGCAACATCCTGGTTAAGCCGACACCCGAGTTGCTCAAGCTTCAGCAGGAATTGGCCGATGCGATCAAGCCGTTCGAGGCGCCCACAGGAACTGCCGCCGCATTCGTCACCACTCCCCAGGCACCCCATATCTCCGAGGACCTCATTCACTACGTCTCAGTCTTCGTTCCCGATCACAGCGGAGATAATTACGTCCCGCACGTCAGCATTGGGGTCGGCACCATCGACTTCTTGACGACCTTTAGCTCCGCACCGTTCGACGACTTTACGTTCTCTCCCGCCGCAGCATCCGTCTATCACCTGGGGGAATACGGCACCGCAATGAAAAAACTGCATTCGGTCCCGCTGAAGCACTAGCAGAAACGTCCCGCTCGGACTTTCGGGAGGATGAACTGTGAAAGAACAGGCATTAGTTTCACAAAGCCCGGCGCCCACTACCGTTGCGCTCCGATCGCTCGGCTCGACCCCGACTGCTGCGGCCCAGAATCAACCCGCTCCGGGCACGAGTTTAGGTATCGCCTCCGTCCCGAATTTGCGGGATGTTGGCGGATACACGACTCAGGATGGTTCCCTGGTGCGACGTGGCGTCGCGTATCGCTCCAACCAACTGAATCCCGTTGCACCCGATGACATGAAGAAACTGGCGGCGCTTGGATTGAAGAACGACTTCGATTTGAGAGCGGCGGGGGAGCGCGAAGCGAAACCTGACCAATTGCCCGCCGGAGTGAAGAATGTATGGCTCAATGTGCTTGCGGATGCGAAAGATACCAATCCGGCGGAAGTTGAAGAGATGCTACACGATCCCAAAGCAGCTAATTCGGCGCTTGGCAACGGAAAGGGGGCGGCAAAGTTTATGGATGCTTATCGCCAGTTCATCACTTTGCCAAGCGCGAAGGCTGCGTTTCGCCAGTTGTTCATTGAATTGGGCGAGAAGGATCAGCTGCCGTCTCTATTCCATTGCACCACCGGAAAAGACCGCAGCGGCTGGGCCGCGGCTGCGTTGCTGACGCTGTTGGGAGTTCCTGAAGAAAAGGTGTACGAAGACTATTTGCGAAGCAACGAATATATTCTTCCCGCCTACAAGCAGGCCATCGATGGTTTTGTCGCAGAGGGTGGCGACCCATCCATACCACAGGATCTGCTGGGCGTGAAAACCGAATATCTGCAGTCCGCGTTCGCTGAGGTGAAGACTCAATACGGAAGTATCGAGGGGTACTTTGAAAAAGGGCTGGGAATAGATAAGGCCGGCCAGCAGCAACTTCGCGATCGTTTTCTGACCGTCGCTCAAAAGTAGCAAGGTTCAAGGAAAAGGAGACAACATGACACCAGTCGATCAAGTGCAATCTGGAAACGCGGGGGCACAGCAATCCAGTGCCGCCAAACAAAATGACGTTACAGCCATCGACATCCTGCTTGACCCCGACGCAACGATGATCCAAAAAGCCACGGCCGCCAATGCCAAGCTCCTGCAGAACTTCCCGAAGGGCTACACGTTGGGCGGAGCACACGCACCACACATCTCAGTGCTGCAGCAGTATGTCAAAACAGCGAACCTCGACCAGGTGTACGCGGCAGCCGACAAAGTGTTTGCAAGCGAAAATCCAACCAGTTGGAAGCTTACGGCGTTCAAGTATTACTACATTCCCGCCAAACCCATTGGCCTTGGCGGCATCGTCATCAAGCCGACACCCGATCTGCTCAGGTTGCAGCAGAAATTGATCGATGCGGTGACACCCTTCACGGTGCCAACAGGAACTGCCGCCGCATTCGTTACAACTCCCCAGGATCCCGATATCATCCCGCAGGCCATTCAATACATCGCAGCCTTCGTTCCCGAACATAGCGGCGATCACTACGCCCCGCATGTCACCATTGGGATCGGCCTTATCGACTTTTTGGACAAAATGCTTGCCGAACCGTTCGACAACTTCACCTTCTCGCCCGCCGGAGCCTCCGTCTATCATCTCGGGAACTACGGCACCGCAATGACAAAACTGCATTCCATCCCGCTGAAGCACTGACAAAATGGTAGTGGCGTTTGTGGCTTCCTGCCAGAAAAGTTCTGGCCCCAGCAAAATGCGGCGGCGGTTACGGCTTGACGGTTAGTTGGGAGCCTTGGTAGGTGATGGTTTTGTCGGGTGATTGTTCGGCGGGACCGGCGCCGTGGTTGGGCTTGACCCAGACGATGTTGAAGGTGATGTCGGTGGGCATGCCGGCGTAGGTTCCGGTACGCGCGCCGATGGTCAGCGTGTTGGTGGATTGGGACCACGCGATGGGGATGGTGGCGTGGTGTCCGGTTTCGTAGTTGTAGTTGTCGCCTTCATCCTGGTAGAGGGTGAAGTTGCCATTTGCGCCGGTGTAGACGCGCAGTTCGATTGGCCCGTTGACCTTCTCGCCCGTGTATTGCTCCTCGGGGCCGAGGGGGAAGATCGATCCGGCGCGTACGTAGAGGGGGATTCGATCGAGGGGCGCTGCGGCCTGGATGTGAACTCCGCCTTGAAGTTTTTGTCCGCTCCAGAAGTCGTACCAGGTTGTGTCCTTCGGGAGGTAGACGCGACGGTCGGTGGCTTTGGGTTCTGTTACGGGATTTACGAGAAGTGCTGGTCCGAACATGAACTGGTCGCCAATGTTCCAGGTGAGGGGATCCGCTCTGAAATCCATGACGAGAGGGCGCTGGATGGTGTAGTCGTCGCTTGAGACCTTCCACGCGAGCGAGTAGATGTAGGGCATCATGCGGTAGCGGAGGTTGTCGTAGGCGATGAGTGAGGTTTCGATGGCGGGGTAGCTCCACAGCTCGTTGTTGGGGCGGTGACCGTGGGTGCGGAAGATAGGGCAGAAGACGCCGAACTGAAACCAGCGAAGGTAAAGGTCCTGGTAGGCGGGATCGGTTGCTTCGCCCTCATAGGTGGCGTGGTAGCCGCCGATATCGGTGGTCCAGTAGGGCATGCCGGAGAGTGCGAAGTTGAGGCCTGCGGGGATCTGATGGGAGAGTGCCCAGAAGCTGCTGAAGACGTCGCCGGACCATACGGTTGCGCCGACGCGCTGCTGGCCGAGGAAGGCAGAGCGAGTGAGGAGGAAGACGCGCTTCTGGTCTGATGTCTTGCGCCAGTTCTGCTGAATGCCTTCGTTGTGAAGGAATGGGTAGATGTTGGTGTAGAGTGCGCCGTTGCCGATGGCGAGCTTTTTGTCGCGAAGGACGGCGTCGCCGCCGTGGGGCCAGTATTCCTCGGGTTCGGCGCTGTCGAGCCAGAAGGAGTCCCAGCCCTGCGCGAAGAGTTTGCCGGGGAGGTTTTCCCAGTAGATGTCGCGGGCCCTGGGGCTGGTGGCGTCGTAGACACGGGCGTTGGGGACGAAGAGGTTTTCGGCTTCGAGCTTTTTGTAGGTGTCGGCGGAGGGGTCGATGAGTCCCCAGGTGGAGATCATGGTGTGGACGTGCTCGGCATGGAGTCTTTTGAGATCGGCGGGGACGTCGTGATAGTTGTCGTTGAAGATGGGATCGCCTTCGCGCTTCCACCAGAACCAGTCCTGCACCATGACGTCCATGGGGATGTGTTCGGTGCGATAACGGTTGGCGATGGAGAGGATTTCGTCGAGTGAGGTGTATCGATCCTTGGACTGGATGAAGCCGTAGGACCAACGCGGCAGCATGGGTGCGTGACCGGTGAGGTTGCGGTACTGGTGGATGACGTCGTCCATCTCAGGGCCGTAGAGGACGAAGTAGTCGACGCCGTCTCCGGCCATGGAGTCGAAGGAGAGTTCGAGAGGGAAGCGGTTGTCGAAGTAAGTGAAGGCGGCGGTGTTCCAGAGGACACCATAGCCTTTAGTGGAGACGAGAAATGGGATGGCTACGTCGGTGTTGTTCTGGCCCAGTTCGACGGTTGAACCGCGATAGTTGAACATGCCGCTTTGGTGCTGACCGAGACCGTAAAGGGCTTCGGTGAAGTCGGGCCAGAAGCGGTCGACTACGTGATAGGTGGGATCGCCGTTGAGAGTGACGGGGTCGTAGGTGCGGGGGACACTGTCTCGTTCGCGCAGGAGAGATTTGCCGTCGACGGAAGAGAAGGTGAGGTTGCCACGATCGAGGGAGATGGAGACCGTGAGGTTGGCGGTCTTGAGAGTTGCGGATTTTTCGTCTTTGCTGAATTGGAACGCGGCGCCTTTGCAGGATTGACCGGCAGGGAGGAGCCAGGGTTGTGGATGGGTGGCGGCGTTGTCGTCTGGGCGGGTGATGACGTGGAGTATGGAATCGGAACAGACGATGAGGTGGAGGGTCTCTTTGCCGATGGTGGCGTCAAAGCCTTGTAGTGACTGGATCACGACGGCAGTGGGTTGCGTGGGGATGGATTGGCCGGGGACCTGAGCGATTGCTATGCAAGGGCCGGCGAGGGTGAGAGACAGGAAAATAGAGAGACGCACACTGCGGAACAGAGGACTGCCGGGGGTCATGATGTCCTTTCGTAGGTCGTCTCTACGGTTTCTGTTCACCGTCCGGATCATCTTACTTCTACTTGTGTTGTGTCGCGGGGGATTATGAAAGCAGAATAGTAGAAAGTGTGTATGCCTTTTGCGGGGCGCTTGCATCGTATACTTACTCGATAACACGGCTAGAGGGGCAGGGGTATTATGAGCGACAACGGAAATGGCGCAGCTTCAAACGGCAACGGCAATGGGGCGCATACGAATGGCAATGACTACAAGGTGCCGACGGGACGGGCAGAGTGGATCGTCAAGCGCAAGGCAGAGGCGGCGCGGACGGGCGACTGGAATATGTCGCAGATGCACTTTGCGCGCAAGGGGATGATTACCGAGGAGATGGCGTTCGTCGCTCAGCGGGAGAAGATTTCGGCGGAGCTGGTAAGGAGCGAGGTCGCTAAAGGGACAATGATCATCCCGGCGAACATCAATCACCCGGAGCTGGAACCGATGGCGATTGGGGTGGAGTCGCTGTGCAAGATCAATGCGAATATCGGGAACTCGGCGATTGTGTCGAATGTGGATGAGGAGTTGCGGAAGCTGCATACCGCGGTTCACTTTGGCGCCGATACCGTGATGGATCTGTCGACGGGTGGGGATATTCCGATGATTCGGGAGCAGATTCTGCGGCACTCGCCGGTGCCGATTGGGACGGTGCCGCTGTATGAGGCGCTGAGCCGGGTGAAACGGGTTGAGGACTTGAATATCGATATGTACCTCGAGGTGATCGAGGAGCAGGCGCAGCAGGGAGTCGATTACTTTACGATTCATGCTGGCGTGCTGATTCAGTACATCCCGATGGTGGCGAAACGGATTACCGGGATTGTGAGCCGGGGTGGGGCGATTCTGGCGCAGTGGATGACGGCGAATCATAAGCAGAATTTTTTGTATGAGAACTTTGATCGCATCACGAAGGTGATGGCGAAGTATGACGTGAGCTACTCGCTGGGTGATGGGCTGCGGCCGGGTTGTGTGGCGGATGCCAGCGATGAGGCTCAGTTTGCGGAGTTGAAGACGCTGGGTGAGCTGGCGCGGCAGGCATGGAAGAGCGATGTGCAGGTGATGATCGAAGGGCCGGGGCATATTCCGATGGACCAGATCAAGCTGCAGGTGGATAAAGAGGTCGAGCTGTGCGATGGGGCTCCGTTCTATGTGCTGGGGCCGCTGGTGACGGATATTGCTCCTGGGTATGACCACATTACGAGTGCGATTGGTGCGGCGATGATCGGGTGGCATGGCGCGGCGATGCTTTGCTACGTGACGCCGAAGGAGCATCTCGGACTGCCGAATGAGAAGGATGTGAAGGACGGGATTATCGCTTACAAGATTGCAGCTCATGCGGCGGACGTGGCTCGGCATCGGCCGGGTGCGAGGGATCGGGATGATGCGATCTCGTACGCGCGGTATACGTTCGATTGGGACAAGCAGTTTGCGTTGTCACTCGATCCGGATACGGCGCGGGGGATGCACGATGAGACCCTGCCGGATGACTACTATAAGGAAGCGGCGTTCTGCAGTATGTGCGGGCCAAAGTTCTGCAGCATGAACTGGTCAAGCAAGGTGGACGAGTTCAATGCGAAGGAGCATGGGTTGGTGAAGCCGGACTTGACGCAGATCGTTACGGAGCAGATGGCTCTGCGGGGGTAGGTTCTTCGTATTCGTAGTTAACGGCAATGGCCGCATCCAGTTGTGGGTGCGGCCTTTGTTTATTTTCGGCAGAGCTTTGTGCTTCTGCTGACTCGGAGTGGAGGCTACGAGTCTCTCTTGCGGGAGCGAAGGTTGAAGTACGCCCGGGTCTCCCGCTGAGGTCAAAAACTAAAGTGTGTCGTTCTCTTCTTTTTCGGAGCGCATGGCGAGAAGGGCAGGCGCGATGATCATAGCGAGAAATACCAATGCAAGAACAAGATCGTGGACCATTGGGGAGTCTCCTTTTGGCGGCTTTGGCCGTCTTTGAGTAATAATGTGCCGGGTAGTGGGAAGGAGACATCCCACTTCGGGGTGGAGGGATACAACTAAAGTGTTATATGCATTAACCGGCGTATGTTTAGGAAAAAAGATGAGTTACTTTGCGGCGGCCTCGAGGATGGCGGCGGAGCGGTTCAGGGCTTCGGCGAGGGGGGTGAGTTGGGCCTGGGCGCGGGGCGCATCGGCGGCTTCGATGGCCTCGTTGACGCCGGGGATGACTACTGCGGCGTAGCCGGTGAATTCGCCGGGGGCGTAGATGGTGTGTTTGAACCAGGAGCGTTTGGGCAGGCCGGCGGGGTTGAGGAGGGCTTCTTCGGCGGCGCGGAGGGATTGGTTGAGTGCGGCGGGGTCGGAGGGTGGGGCGGCCTGGGTGCCGCGGATGGCGGTGCCGGCGGCGGCGAAGCGTCTGGCGGCAGCGAGGGCGGCGGTGAAGTCGAGGGTGAGCTTCTGGTCGGTGGCGCGCTTTTGGGCGGCGTCGAGGTAGCTGAGGATCTCTTTGCCGTAGAGCTGGTAGTCGTAGGGGAGGACGTCGGCGTCGGCCATGTGAAGGATTTCGAGGCCGAAGACGCGGGCTTGCTGCTGCTCGTAGACGAAGGTGGGGTCGGCGAATTTGGTGAACCAGGCGTAGTCGTCGAAGGTGGAGTGGTAGACGCCGTAGGGGCCGTCGGAGCCGATGTCGGTGGAGGGGACGCCGAGATGCTGGATGAAGGGGGTGTAGTCGGAGCCGGAGCCGAGGGTGCCGATGCGGACGTCGGCGTCGATGCCCCCGGGGCGTTGGCGGCGGCGGTTTGTGGAGGCGTTGGCGGCTTGTTCGGCCTTCCATTGGTCGTAGACGGTGCCGCCTTTGGGACTGGGGACTTCCTGGGTGACCTCGCGGACAAACTGTTTGAGCGAGGGAACGGCTGCGGCATTGAAGTCGGGGCCAGAGACGCCGACGTCGGTATTGAAGTAGGCGACGGCGTGGGCGAGGACTTTTTCGTGCTGCTCGGCCCACTCGGTGGAGCCCATGAGGCCTTCTTCTTCGGCGTCCCAACTGCCGATGACGATGGTGCGCTGCGGATGCCAGCCTTGTTTGAGAAGATCGCCGAGGCCGTGAACGGTTTCGAGCATGGCGGCGGTGCCGGAGTTGGGATCGACCGCGCCGTAGACCCAGGCGTCGCGATGATTGCCGGCGACGACCCAGTCGTCTTTTTGTGTGGGGCTGGAGCCGGGGATGGTGCCGATGACGTCCCAGATGGTGCGAAGGGCGATGTCCTGCTCGAGGTGCATGTGGACGGTGACTTTGGCGATGGGTGTGCTTTTCGCGGTGGCCCCGAGGTGGTAGGTGAAGGGAAGCGCGCCCTGCCACTCGCGGGGAGACTCGTCGCCGCCGAGGGCTTTAAGGATGGGGGCGGCGTCTTTGTAGGAGAGGGGGTTGGTGGGGATGCTGGGCTGGTTGGATTGAAGCTTGTCAGCGGGGATGCGCTTCGAGTTGGGGAGATCGGGGGTGGAGGCTATGCCGGGAGTGGTGGGGTCGCCGGGGTATATGGGGAGGAACTGGACGGAGCCACGCTGGACGGCGGTGTCGGGACGCCAGGGACCTTTGGGGTAGACGTCGCCGCGGAAGTAGCCGTCGTCGGCCGGGTCGGAGTAGATGAGGACGCCCTTGGCGCCGTATTGCTGGGCGATGTAGGTCTTGATGCCGCGGAAGTTTTCGCCGTATCGGACGATGACGATCTTGTCTTTGACGCTGATGCCGAGTTTGGCGAGCTGCTGGAAGTCAGCGAGGGTGCCGTAGTTGGCGTAGACGACGTCGGCGGTGACGTCACCGGAGGGGGAGGAGCCGTTGAAGGCGGGGAGGATGCGGGGATCGTCCTGGAAGGGGTCGCTGCCGTATCTAGTGGAATCGATGTGTTCGGGGGTGGGGCCGGACATTAATTTGCTGCCCGTTGCGTCGAAGGCTTCGATGACGATTTTGACGGGTTTGTTGAGGAGGACTTTGTAGGGGACGATCTGGGTTTCGAGGCCTGCCGCTTTGAACTTGTCGGCGACGTAGACGGCGGTGGCGTAGTCTTCGGGCGAACTGGCCCAGTGGGGCGCGGAGGTGAGGATCTTGAGGTGCTGGCCGGCAAGCACGGGGTCGGGGACGGCCATGAAGGCTTCGTCCCATTTGGCTTGCTGGGTGAAGTCGCGATAGCCGAAGATCTGCGGGGCGGGGGACTGGGCCGAGGCGATGAAGGCGAGGGAGAGAAGGCAGGAGACGGAACGAAGGTGAGTCAACTAATAGCCTCAGGCAGTCGAATACTGTGAGATTCAGGGTATCGCAAAAGGATGGGTGGGAGCGAGTTATGCGAGCGCGCGGCGTCAGGCGTTTCGGCGCGCGCCTTTCAAAATTAGGACTTGAGGCGAGTTCTACATCAGCTCGTCGACGAAGGATTTCGCAATTTCGGCTGGGATGCGCAGCTCCTGGTGGACCAGAGGTCCGGGTTTCAAGACCGGTTCCGCGTCGTGGGCTGTGGGCACGTCTGTCCGCTCGAAGAAGAGTCCGATAGGGATCTCGTCGCCCCAGAGAGTTGATTTTTCCATCGCCGCCTGCCAGTCCGCAGGATCGTATGCTGGATTCTCTTCCAGCTTCTTGACCCGCGGGCGAAACCACTGGAAGGTGTTGTCGTGGTTGTAGGTGACACATGGACTGAAGACATCGATGAAGGAGAAGCCTTTGTGCTCGATGCCGCGCTTGATCAATTCGGTGAGGTGCTTTTGGTCGGCGCTGAAGCCACGCGCGACAAAGGTTGCCCCCGCGGCCAGGGCGAGGGAGACAGGGTTTACGGGAGCGTCGACATTTCCGAAGGGCATGCTTTTGGTCTTCATGCCGATGCGGCTGGTAGGCGAAGTCTGCCCGGTGGTGAGTCCGTAGATCTGGTTGTCCATCACGATGTAGGTGAGGTCGAGGTTGCGACGCATGGTATGGACGAAGTGTCCGGCGCCGATGCCAAAACCATCGCCGTCGCCTCCCGTTACCAGGACTGTCATGGCGTGGTTGGCGAGTTTCATCCCGCTGGCTACCGGGAGTGAGCGGCCATGAAGTGTGTGCATGCCGTAGGTGTCGATGAAGCCGGGGAAGTTCGACGAGCATCCGATGCCGCTGATTGTTGCTACTTCATGTTTCGGAATCTGCAGTTCGACAAGGGCCTTTTGTACGGCGGCGAGAACTCCGAAGTCCCCGCATCCCGGACACCAGTCGGGATCGACTTTACCTTTTAGATCGGCCATCACCATTTGCTTGGGAAGTATTGCCTCAGTTGCCATCGAAACCCTCTTTTTAGATTTTAAGACTTTTCAATTTCGCCGAACCAGAGTTCGGATCACAGGTTTCAAACCATGATCTCGTGCGCGGGCACGGAGAGGTTGGTGTTGCCGGCGAGTTGCTCTTTTACTGCTTCCACAATGTGGTGGGGCATGAAAGGCTCACCGTCGTATTTGCGAATGTTTCCGTTGGGAACGAAGCTGGTTTCACTGCGCAGATAACGGGCAAACTGACCGCTGAAGTTATTTTCGACGATGATGGTGTGTTTCGAATCCTTCAAGATTTTGACGATCGCGTCGCCATGCAGGGGGACTAGCCAGCGGATCTGGAGTTGATTGGCGGAGATGCCCTGGTCGTGCAGGAGTTCGCGGGCCTCCTCAATCACTCCGTAGGTCGATCCCCAGCCGATGAGAGTGACATCAGCATCACGCGGACCGATAAGCTCGGGCGGAGCGACGGAGGCTTCGATTCCGTTCATCTTGCGCATGCGCTTTTCCATCATGGCGCGGCGCTTTGTGGCGTTGGTGTATTCGTCGCTGATGAGAACGCCATTCTCATCGTGCTCGTCGCTCGAGACGGTGTGGGTATGACCGGGCACGCCGGGAATGACGCGCGGGGAGACGCCGCTCTCAGTGATGAGGTAGCGCTTGTATTCTTCGGGAGTGTCCAATCCGTTTGAGGTGATGAGCTCTCCGCGATCGATGTGGGGTTGGAAGTTGAGATCCTTCGGTTCGACGCTGAGTCTGCCTTCGGAGAGCAGGAGGTCGCAGAGAACGATGCCGGGACACTGGAAGCGGTCGGCGAGGTTGAAGATTTCGGGAATGAGTGTGAAGCAGTCGCCGATGTCGAGGGGCGCGGCGATGACCCTTGGGTAGTCGCCGAATGCGGCGCCAAGCATCTGCCACAGGTCGCCCTGTTCGGTTTTGGTTGGCACGCCGGTCGATGGGCCGGCGCGCTGACAGTCGATGACGACGATGGGGATTTCTGCCTGAGCGGAGAGGCCGAGGCCTTCGCTCATGAGGGCGAAGCCTCCGCCCGAGGTGGCGCACATCGCGCGAACTCCGGCGTGCGCGGCGCCGATCGCCATGTTGATGACCCCGATCTCATCTTCAACCTGGCGCACCACGATTCCAGCTTTTCGAGCGTGGTCCGCCATCCAATGCAGAACGCCGGTGGAGGGGCTCATGGGATAGGCGCAGTAGAACTTGACTCCTGCAGCCGCGCCTCCCATCGCGAGAGCTGCGTTGCCGCTGAGGACCGCATATTTGTTTTCCGTCATGGGGAGCGGCCAGGCGAAAGGCTTGAAGTTTTGCGTAGCGTAGTCGTAACCGGCGCGGGCCACGCTGACGTTTTCGTCGATGACCTTCTGCTCCTTCTTGCGGAACTGCTCGGTGATTACGCTCTCGAGCGCAGGGAAGCCCACGCCCATCATGCTGAGCGCGGCGCCCATGGCGAGAGTGTTTTGCGCTACTTTATTTTTCGTGATGTCGGCGAGTGTGGAGACGGGGATGGGACAGAGCTGGACTCCGGCCGCGACCGTGCCGGGTTGAATCTGATCGGCGTTGTACAGGCAGGCACCGCCCGCAGTGAGCAGGCCCAGATGGCGGTCCATCGTGTCCTGGTTGAGGGGGATCAGGAGATCAAGGCGGTCACCCATGTTCGTGATGAGATCGGGACCAGTGCGGACAGTGAGAAAGGTGTGGCCACCGCGAATGATGGACTGGTAGGCGTTATAGGCGTTCAGGTGGAGGCCACGGCGGCTAAAGATTTTGCAAAAGATATCACCGGGTGTTGCCACGCCCTGACCGGCCGCGCCTCCGATGCCTACAGCGAAAGACTTCCTCATACGGATTATCCCTCTCCAAGCCGAGACTCACACTTCCAGTGCGTTAGCACCAGTGACTCTTCTAATGAGGAGGGATTCTACGTCGTTCTGGAAGGGACAGCAAGCGTCGAGATAACTGCTTGAATCACACAGCGGATTGGGAGGAAAGATTGTGGGTGAGGATTGTTGTTAGTGGGCGGGTTGGGCTTCAGGGCGGTTGGCGGCCTGCCACGCGTCGAAACCGCCGGTGAGGTTGGCGATCTCGCGGAGTCCGGCGCGGCGCAGGATGCTGGTGGCTATGGCGCTGCGATAGCCGCCTTTGCAGTGGACGACGAGGAGCTTACCGGGGTCAATTTCGGCAGTGCGGTCGGCGAGCTGACCTAGAGGGATGCGGATGGAGTTCTCGATGGCGCCGGTTTCGACTTCGCCGGGTTCGCGGACGTCGAGGATGGCGAAGTGGTCCCGCTCCTGTTCACGAAGTTCGGCCAGTTCCTGGGCAGAGATCTGCGGGATGTAGTCGAGCTCGTAGCCGGATTGGATCCAGCCGGTGATGCCGCCTTCGAGGTAGGCGTCGACGTGCTCGATGCCGACGCGGGCGAGACGGAGTTGGGATTCGCGGAGCTGATCGGCGTCTTCGCCCACAAGGATGATGCGTCGGTCAAGACCGAGGATGCGGGCAGCCCAGGAGGCGTATTGGCCGGAGAGCGCGATGTGGACGGAGCCGGGGACGTGAGCGACGGCGAACTCCATGGTGGGGCGAGTGTCGAGGACGATGGCGCCTTCGGATTGGAGGCGGAGAACCTCGGGTGCATGAAGCGGGACGGGCGGGGGGAGTTGGTCGATGGAGGATGCGCCGTGGCGGTTGAGTTCGACGTCGCGGCCGAAGTACTCGGGGCGCGGAGGGAGACTGTCAGTGAGGAGATGGATGAATTCTTCTTCGCTGCGGGCCAGGAGGGCGTAGTTGGTGCGGCGCTGCTTGCCGATAGTGGAGGAGCGCTCGGAGCCCATCTGGCGGCCGCAGAGAGAGCCGGCTCCGTGGGCAGGGAAGATCTCGGTATCGTCGGGGAGCTTGAGGAGTTTTTCGTGGAGGCTCTGGTAGAGCAGGGCGGCGAGTTGTTGGGGCGTGTATTCGCCGGAGAGATCGGGTCGGCCGACATCGCCGACGAAGAGAGTGTCGCCGGTGAAGACAGCTCGGGGGTGGGATGGTGAAGTGAGGTCCGTCAGGACGGCGCAGACGCCTTCGATGGTGTGGCCCGGGGTGTGGAGGAAGTCGAAGCGGCAGTTGCCGAATTGCAGAGTGTCGCCATCTTTGATCGCGGTGTGGGGGAAGGTGGCGTGGGCGTCTTCGCCGAGATAGATGCGGGCGCCGGTGCGCTCGGCTAGCTCGTGATGGCCGGAGACGAAGTCTGCGTGGAGATGGGTTTCGATGATGTGCTCGATGCGGAGGTTCTTCTCGCGGGCGAGGTCAATGTAGATGTCGACGTCGCGCTGGGGGTCGATTACGGCTGCAATGCCTTCAGAGGCGACGAGGTAGGAGGCGTGCGCGAGGCAGCCGAGGAAGAATTGTTCGATGAGCACGGGTTCCATGGTTTGTCCGGGATGATTCTACTGGATTTTGGTGCAATGGGCCTGTTTGTGGCTAGCGTTTTGGCTTTGCTCGTTTTGCCGGTGCTGGTGTGGTTCTTGTTGGCTTCAGGAGGAGGTGGAAGTGCTGGCGGAGTTGTTTGACCGCGCGATCGAAGGGTTCGACTGAACCGTAGGAGCGCGAGATCATGACGCCGCCTTCCATGACGGCGAGGACGTATGTTGCCAACGCGTTGGGGTCGGTGCCTCTGGGCAGGCGGGGCTTGATCTGGTCGATGCATTCGCCGACGGCGGTGATCCAGCCCTGGAAGTTTTCGGCGATGAGTTTGTGGGCGGGGCGGTTTTCGGGATCGATCTCGAGGGCGAGACGGCCGAGGGGGCAGCCGTACTTGCAGTCGGTCTGGAGGATTCGCTCGCGGTAGCCGGCGAGGATGCCGAAGATGCGTTCGACGGGCTCGTCGGTTTGGGCGAAGGCAGGGTCGACGACCATGGGACGCAAGGCCAAGAGGTAGCCCTGGAGGACTTCGCGGAGTAGAGCCTCTTTGCTTTCGAAGAAGTGGTAGAAGCTGCCGGAGTTGACGTCGGCGTGGGCAAGTAGATCGGCCATACTGGTGCCGGCGTAGCCTCTCTCCCAGAAGAGATAGCGAGCGGAGTTGATGAGGCGATCGCGAGTTGGGAAGGGTTCGGGCATCGGGAGAAAAAGTTCTTGACAGAGTTAGTATACGGGGATTTACTTGAACGACCAACCAAGTAGGAGGAGATATGAAAACGCTTGTTCTCGTCGTATGCATGAGTGTGACGGTTGCGTTTGCTCAAAGTGCTGAAAAGCCAGTCAAGACGGGCGTGGACGATAAGGTTCTGATGTTGGAGGTCACGGTTCCGGCTCCGCTTGGCGCTGTGTGGCAGGCGTTTACGACGAGCGAGGGGTTGAGCACGTGGCTGACGCCGGGCGCAGTTGTCGATCTGCGGGAGGGTGGGGAGTGGACCGCTCATTTTCCTGGTGGAAGTACGGGTGGGGGCACGATTCTGAGCTTTGTGGCGGAGAAGGAACTGGTATTATCGGCGCTCGCTCCGGACCGATTTCCGACAGTTCGGGCTACGCGGACCAAAGTTCGGTTTCAGTTCGAGGCAAAGGGTGGATCAACTCTCGTGCGACTTACGCAGACGGGATGGAAAGACGGCGAGGAGTGGGCGAAGGCATATGAGTATCTGACGGTTGGGAATGCGCAACTGCTGGCGACGCTGCATCACCGCTTCGTGAGTGGGCCAATTGACTGGACGAAATGACGGATCTCAATTTTGCAGGTAAGGAGAGTTTCGCATGGGCTTTCATGGGTTGAATCTTTGGGCGGTTCTTGTGGCGGCGATTTCGGCCTTCGTGCTTGGTGGGTTATGGTATGCGCCGTTTTTGTTTGGTGGGGCGTGGAAGAAGGCGAACGGCTTCGGAGCCGATGAACCGCCGGCGGCCGGGGCGAAGATCTTCGTGATTAGTTTTGTGCTGAGCCTGGTGATGGCGCTGAATCTAGCGATGTTTCTGAATGATCCGAAGACGAACCTGGCGTGGGGAGCGACGGCTGGGTTTCTTGCAGGGTTTGGGTGGGTTGCGATGGGGATTGGGATTGTTTCCCTCTTCGAGCGGCGGCCGTGGACGTACGTGTTGGTCAACGGAGGGTATCTGACAGTTGCGCTGGTGCTGATGGGAGCGATTTTGGGCGGCTGGCGCTGATTGGTTTCGGATGAAAACTGCTGCGAAGAGGAAGTCTTCCGAAGTTCGTGTCGATTGGATAAAACCGATCTAAGATGGCAGCCGTAGTAGTTTCAGGATTCGGTCATCGACGACCTGGAACGGAGGCTGCGGCAAATGAGCGACTCTGGAAGGAACTCTGCTGACGGGGTAGCGCAGACGCTGGATTCGATTCGTACGGAGTCGGGTGCGAGTCTGCTGGCGCTGGCGGAGGCTTCGCCGGTACTGCTGGTGTTTTTGCGGCACTTCGGGTGTTCGTTCTGCCGGCAGGCTATTAGTGATGTTGCGGAGCTGCGCGGGGAGTTGGATAAGCGTGGGGTGCGGCCGGTGTTTGTGCATCTGGGTACGCCGGAACGGGCTAAGCCGTTTTTCGATTACTACGGGATTGGAGGTGTGGAGCGGGTGAGTGATCCGGAGGCGAAGGTCTATCAGAACCCGTTGTTTGCGATTTCGCGGATCCATCCGGTGCTGACACTGTTTCAGCCTTCGGTGTGGATTGGGTGGTTGAAGGGCGCGATCTTCAAGCATGGGATTGGGGCGATTAAGGAAGACGGCAAGCAGATGCAGGCGATCTTCTTTTTGAAAGGGCCGAAGATTGTGCGGGAGTTTCGTTATAAGACGATTGCAGATGAGCCGAATTATCTGAAGTTGGTGGCGTGAGCTGCAACGTATGTCAGTCGAGAATCAATTGGGGTGGCGAATATCCTGCACGGTGAAGCCGGGTGGAACGGCAAAGATTGCAGGATCGGGCTCGGCACGGGAGTAGACGGTGAAGTGAATGGTGGTTGTGCCTTCGCGGGGATCTTTTCTGACGACGGCTAGATTGGTCTTCAGGTCAGGTGAGTACCAGAACTCGCTAGTGGAACTCACTGTCTGGCTGTTGCCGATGTTGCCGGGGCCGTAGCTGATGGTTTCGCGGGTTCCGACGACGGGTAGTCCTTCCATGGTCTGATCGCCGAGGTTTTCACGGGTGAGAAAACGCTGTCCCTTATCAAAGGGGCCCGCGGGGGGCAGGCCGAAGGAGAGCTGAGGACGGTAGTTGGTGATGGTGCAGCGATGGGTTGCGTAGTCACACTCAGTGCGGGTGCGAGCGATGGGATCGAGCACATATGATGCGTACAGGGTGGTCTGGGGATTGACGCCGTCGGGGCCGAAGCGGTGGCGCTCACGGTAGACGCGTCCCTGGCTGTCGCGGCCTGCGTTGGCTTCGAGGTAGGTGGTGAGAGCGACGCCGTTTTCGGTGGTCCGCGTGACGGCGGTGTGGCCCCTGCCGGTGAAGGGCATGCCGGGCAAGGGGAGAATGTCAATGCCCGGGACGAAGATCTTCATTCCCGAGTCAGGGCCGCGCTCGGGTTGAGCGGGTGTTTGCGCGTGAAGAGAAGAGACGCCGGCCAGAAGAGCGAGCAGAAAAGAGAAGCAGGGTCGCATGAGCTTGCCTCGAGGAAGACGGGCCCAGTTTAGATTACGCGCATATGAAAAGAAAGCCTTTTGCTGCTACGGCTCTCGGCTGGTTACTTAATGAGCATTGAGACGATGCTGGCGGACATGAGGTTGGCCATGGTTCCGGCAAGCATGGCGCGGAGGCCGAGGCGGGCGAGGTCGTTGCGGCGTTCGGGGACGAGAGCGCCGATGCCGCCGATCTGAATGCCAATGGAACTTAGATTCGCGAAGCCGCAGAGAGCGAACGTCGTGATGGTGAAGGTGCGCGGGGAGAGAAGATGCTGTTGCTGGCCGAGGTTGGTGTAGGCGACCAGCTCGTTGAGCACGGTACGTGTACCGAGCAGGTTTCCGACGAGGGGGGCTTCGTGCCAGGGGATGCCGATGAGCCAGGCTACGGGCGCAAAGAAAAAGCCGAGGACTGCGTTGAGACTGGTGGGGAACGGAATGTGGTGCGGAGCGAGGAAATTGTGGATGCCGCCGAAGATGCCGTTGGTGAGGCTGACGAGGGCGAGGAAGCTGATGAGCATGATGGCGACGTTGAAGGCGAGCGCGCCGCCGTCGATGGTGCCGCGGGCGATGGCGCCGATGAGGTTCTCGTTTTTATGTTCTTCGGTAGGAGGCATTTTTACGATGCCGGCGGTGGCGGGGACTTCCGTTTCCGGGACGAGCATTTTGGAGATGAGAATAGTGCCGGGCGCGGTCATGATCACGGCGGCAAGAAGGTCGGAGGCATGGATGCCGTAGGCGATGTAGGCGGCCATGATGCCGCCGGAGACGTGGGCCATGCCGGAGGTCATGATGGTCATGAGTTCGGAGTAGGTGGCTCCGTTGAGGAATGGGCGGATGGTGAGGGGGGCTTCGGTCTGGCCCATGAAGATGCTGGCGGCGACATTGGTGGATTCAGCTCCGGAGATGCCCATGGTTTTTTGCATGATCCAGGCGAAGGCGCGGATGACGAGCTGCATGAAACCGATGTAGTAGAGGACCGCAAAGAAGGCGGAGATGAAGATGATGGTGGGGAGAACTTTGAAGGCGAAGACGGCAAGAGTGGAGTTGTCGCCAAGTGGGCCGAAGACCATGGAGGAACCGGCGACGGAGTTTGCGAGGAGCTTGTTGATGCCGTTGCCCGCGGCGGCAAAGACGTGCTGTCCAACGGTCGACTTGAGCACCAGAACGGCGAAGACGAATTGGAGACTAAGACCCCAGGCCACGGTGCGCCAGCGGATGGCGCGGCGGTTGGTGGAGAAGGCATAGGCGAGGCCGATGAAGGTGATGAGGCCGAGTAGACCAGTGAATCGTGACAAAGAGAAAGCTCCTGCGCGGATTGAGACCAGGCGAATATTGGGATGAGTGTACCGGGTCGACGGGCAGGGCACCTAACGATTTCATTATGCGGTGTGGCTTTCGAGCATGTCGAGGTTGGTGATACATTGACACGAATGCCACGGCCGGGATTGCCGGCTTTGGAGAGCTACGATGCCGGGCTGGTGTGTGAGAACTCTGAAAAGGAGTGAGCCATGAGTAAGGTGAGATTGCTGGTTGGAACGCGTAAGGGCGCGTTTGTGCTGACTTCGGATGGGAAGCGAAAAAAATGGGAGGTTAGTGGACCGCACTTTGCAGGTTGGGAGATTTATCACGTCAAGGGATCACCGGTGGATCCAAACCGGTTGTATTGTTCGCAGACGAGTGGATGGTTTGGGCAGGTGATTCAGCGTTCGAACGATGGCGGCTCGACGTGGGAGCCGATGGGAAACAAGTTTGTGTATGACGGCGTGGCGGGAACTCACCAGTGGTACGACGGAACACCACATCCGTGGGAGTTCAAGCGCGTGTGGCATCTTGAACCGTCGCTGAGCGATGCGGATGAGGTGTATGCCGGGGTGGAGGATGCGGCGCTGTTCCGGTCTGCGGATGGAGGACAGAATTGGGAAGAGCTTTCGGGACTGCGGAAGCACGGTTCAGGGCCACACTGGCAGCCGGGAGCCGGTGGCATGTGTTTGCACACGGTCATTCTGGACCCGAGCGATCCGAAGCGGATCTTTATTGCGATTTCGGCAGCTGGGGCGTTCCGGACAGACGATGGCGGAAAGACGTGGAAGCCGATTAACAAGGGACTGCGGTCACAGCAGATTCCCGATCAGGATGCCGAGGTGGGTCACTGCGTGCATCACATTGCGATGCATCCGTCGCGGCCGGGCGTCCTGTTCATGCAGAAGCACTGGGACGTGATGCGCAGTGATAATGCAGGCGATTCGTGGCAGGAGGTGAGTGGGAATCTGCCGACTGACTTTGGGTTTGCGATCGATGTGCATGCGCATGAGCCGGAGACGATCTTTGTGGTGCCGATCAAGAGCGACTCGGAGCACTATCCGCTGGATGGGAAGTTGAGAGTGTACCGCAGCAAGAGCGGCGGCAATGAGTGGGAGGCGCTGACGAAGGGGCTGCCGCAGAAGGATTGCTACGTGAATGTGCTGCGTGATGCGATGTCCGTCGATTCGCTGGATTCGTGCGGAGTTTATTTTGGCACGACGGGAGGGCAGGTTTATGGGTCGTCGGATGCAGGAGATAACTGGACGCCGATTGTGCGGGATCTGCCGGCGGTACTCTCGGTTGAGGCTCAGACGCTCGCATGATCCGGGTGGAGTTGCCGGCGCATCTGCGGACTCTGGCAGGTGTTCGGGGTGAGGTCACGCTCGATGTGGCGGGGCAGGTGACGCAGCCTGCTGTGACGCTACGAATGGTGTTGGATGCGTTGGAGTTGAAGTATCCGATGCTGCGCGGGACGATTCGCGATCACGTGACGCAGGAGCGAAGAGCGTTCCTGCGATTTTTCGCTTGTGAGGAAGATCTATCGCATGAATCGCTGGATGCGTTGCTGCCGGAGGCTGTCGTGTCAGGGAAAGAACCGTTGCTGGTGATTGGGGCGGTGGCGGGTGGTCAGGGTTCGTGACGGAGAAGTCGCAGAGCGCTCGGAGATCAAACTTTGAAAAACGATACTTTGCGGATTTCCGGTCGACGTTTCGTCTTGTGGGCTGTAGCTGGGTTCGCAGCGTTTGCAGTACCCGTATCGGCGATGCCCGCTGAGACAACAGAGAATATGACGCCGCTGTTGCTCGCTGTCCAGGATGCGCCGGTGCCGTTGATGGGCTCCGACGGACGGATTCATCTTGTCTACGAGCTATGGGCGACGAATTTCTCGAGCGCAGATATCTCCGTGGAGAAGGTCGAGGTGTTGGGGGACGGGAATGTGCTGCAGAGTTTCGATGCGGGAGTTATTGCCGGGCGACTGCAGGCTGCAGGTCAGCGCGAGTCTGCCGGAAAGCTGGCAGGAAGTGTGCAGGCATTGCTGTTTCTTCATGTAACACTTTTACCTGGAGCAGCCGTTCCTGGCCGGCTGTCACACCGCGTCACGATCCGTGCGAGCGCGGCACCGCCGGGTCAGCAAGAAATCACGGAAGACGGCGGCGAGGTTGTGGTGAATCGCCGTGCCGTAGCGTCGATCGGACCTCCGCTGCAAGGCGAGGGGTACATCTCCGCGGATTCGTGCTGCGATGCGACCCGTCACACGCGGGCAGCGCTTCCGGTGAATGGCCGAGTATGGTTGGCGCAGCGTTATGCTGTCGATTGGGAGCAGTTGGACGCGCAGAGCCGCGTCTATGCGGGGCCGAGCGAGAGGCTTGAGAGCTATACGATCTTCGGCAAGCCCGTGCTTGCGGTTGCAGACGCTGTCGTTCTGGCTGTAACTGATGGGCTACCGGAGCAGACGCCGGGCAAGTATCCTACCCACATTTCACTTGATGACGCGGATGGGAACAGCGTGATACTCGATCTGGGAGAGCAGCGTTATGCGATGTATGCGCACATGCAGCCGGGAAGCATTCGTGTTCATACGGGCGAGAGCGTGAAGCTGGGGCAGGTAATCGGGCTGGTCGGAAACACCGGCAATTCGCTTGCGCCTCATCTTCATTTTCAAGTAATGGATAGACCGTCATCGCTCGCGTCGAATGGTTTGCCGTACGAGATTCGTGATTTTCAGATTGTGGGGAGAACACCGGGAACCGAAGCCTTCGACGAAGCAGAACAAAAGGGTACTCCGCTTGCGGTGACGCCGATTGCGCCTGCACGGCACGTGAAGGTGGCGCTGCCGCTCGACCAGTTAATTATTTCGTTTGGGGCGCGATAGGGGGTTGTGATTTGGGTGTGGGCGGAGCAGTCTTTTGATAGAGAGGGGGAATGGATGGAAACGAGTTCTCAGACTGCAAATGTATCGAGGGGAATGCTGTTGACGGGGCGCGTTCTCAGTGGGCTTATGGCTTTATTTTTTATTCTCGATGGAGTTGGGCATTTGATGAAGCCTGCTCCCGTCGTGGATGCGTTTGCGCGGCTGGGATATCCGCTGAGCGCAAGCATCGGGATAGGCTTGCTGTTGTTGATCTGCACTGCAATCTATGTGACACCGAGAACCTCGGTCCTCGGAGCGATTCTGCTGACGGGTTATCTGGGCGGGGCTGTTTCGACCCATGTGCGCGCTGGGTCTTCGCTGTTCGAGACGGTCTTTCCGGTAATATTGGGCGTGCTGGTGTGGGCGGGACTCTTTGTGCGAGACGTACCGTTGCGTAAGATCATTTCATTGCGACGCTGATTTTTCGCTTCGAAGGAAGATCTGTCCCAGGAGTCGCCAGATGTGTTGCTGCCGGAGGCGGGTACGATGGGCAAGGAGTCTTTGCTGGTTTGGGGAGTGCCGGATGGTCAGGCCGCGGT
Organism: uncultured Acidobacteriaceae bacterium; assembly: GCA_963791735.1. Classification (GTDB taxonomy): domain Bacteria; phylum Acidobacteriota; class Terriglobia; order Terriglobales; family Acidobacteriaceae; genus Edaphobacter. The sequence continues at coordinate 133,354 of CAWBTR010000006.1, forward strand.
GTAAACAGGAAGCCCGCACGGAGGAAATGTATGCCAGAAGCTGGAGGAGCCAACATTGAAGTCGCCCACCATCTGAGCAAGGGGCAGGACCATCAGACGCCTCAAACTTCACGTCTCCACGAATTTCTGGAGATTGCTGAGGCGATTCTGTTGTCGCTTGTCGCGTGCGCTACAGCATGGAGTGGCTATCAGGCCGCGCGCTGGGATTCGCAACAGAGCCTGCTTTACGGACGTTCCAGCAAGATGCGGATTCAAGCCGAAGGATTCTCAGTGGAGGGCAACCAGAGGCGTCAATACAATGCCTCGAATGTGGATGAATGGTTGAAAGCTGAGGCCCACGGAGACACGAATCTGGCTAATCTCTTCGAGCGCCGCTTTCTGCCAGAGTTTCTTCCGGCTTTTGAGGCGTGGAAGAAGACAGACCCGCTTCACAATGCGAACGCACCAGCCGGCCCGGCAATGATGCCGGAGTATCGCGACAGCCAGGCGGCAGAATTCACCAGATTGGACCATGAGGCGAGTGATTTGTTTGATCAGGGCACGACCGCCCGCGAACATGGAGATGAATATGTGCGATCAACTGTAACGCTGGCGACTGTGCTTTTGCTGACTGCGATCAGCCAGCGATTTCGTGCGCACAGGATCCGTCTCGCGCTGATCATTCTGGCGGGGTTGCTGTTGTGCATTCCGTTGTGGCGTCTCGCCACATTACCGCGGATCTGAAACTTATCCCTGGGTTGGCTCGGACTTCAGGTCGAGGTTACGGGCTAAGCGATGCAGGTATTTGGGATGAATGCCTAGCAGGCGCGCCGCTTCGGGATAACTTCCTTTTGCCTCTCGCAGCGCGTTCAGGATCATCTCTTTCTTCGACTGGTTGAGCACATCGTGGTATCGAGCGCCTGCCAGTCCTGCGGATTGTTCTTCGAGGATTCCGTTGGGTAGATCTTCGGGGAGAATCTCTTCGGTGAGGCCGAGCACGATGGCGTGTTCGATGGCGTTCTCCAACTCACGAACGTTGCCGGGCCAACTGTAGTTCATCAGCAGCGTGCGCGCGTCCGGCGAGATGCCCTTGAACGGCCGCTTGCTTTTTTCCGCGTATTTGGCGGCGAAGTACAGGGCAAGTAGGGGAATGTCGTCGCGGTGTTCGCGCAACGGCGGAATTGTGACGGAGACTACGTTGAGCCGGTAGTAGAGGTCCTGGCGGAACTCGCCGGATTTGATGGCTTGTTCCAGATTCTTGTTGGTAGCGGCGAGAACGCGAGCTTTGAATGGAATGGCACGGGTACCGCCGACGCGCTCAAACTCTTTTTGCTGCAGAACTCGCAGGAGCTTTGCCTGCATGGGCGGCGCGAGTTCGCCGATCTCGTCGAGGAAGAGTGTTCCATCTTCAGCGGCTTCGAGCTTGCCCTTCCTCATACCGACGGCGCCGGTGAATGCGCCCTTTTCATGTCCGAAGAGCTCGCTTTCGAGCAGCGCCTCCGGGATGGCGGCGCAGTTGATGGCGACGAATGGCCGTTCCGTACGCGGGCTGCTTTGATGGATAGAGCGTGCGACGACTTCTTTGCCGGTGCCGCTCTCGCCGCGAATGAGAACAGTGGACTCGCTCTGTGCGACTTTGGAGACGAACTCCTCCATCTGGCGAATCTGCCGGCTTTCGCCAACGAGCCTGGTGGCTGAGTTGATTTGCTGTTTGAGCCGGAGATTCTCTGAGCGCAGTGCATCGAGGGCGAGTATGTTTTCGAGCGTCACAGCTGCGATATGGGAGACCGATTCGAGGAAGTGGATGTGATCTTCGCGAAATGGTGGCGCGGATGGAGGCGACGTGAGATAGATGACGCCGATGATTTTTTCCACGGCCGCGAGCGGTTGGCAGAGAATGTTTTGCTGATTCTGGATTCCTGTGTGGATTGCGGTGGAATCTGCAGAGTTGGTGAAGACCGGGGAACGCTCCCAGATGGCGCGGTGAACGAGTTCGCGTTGAATCTCGATTGCCGGAGCAGCGTCTGCCTGGCGATTCCAGGTGCAGATGGCGTAGGTCTCCTCGTCCAGATCGGCGAGAAGAACGACGGCGCCTTCTTCGGCGGGTATCACCTCGAAGATGAGGCGTAAGAGTTCGCGCTGCAGGAGCTCGGAGTCGCGGATGGAGTTGATGACGTTGCTGATTCTGAACAGGGCGGAGAGGTCGCGCGCCATTCGCCCGACTTCGATGCCGATTTGCGGTGCGGGATGAGCGAGATTAACGGCAGTGGTTGTAGAGGGGGGAGCAGGGCCAATCGCGCGGATTTTAGAGTCGGTGACCACTTCGCCTTCGTGCATCAGGAAGACGAGGTCGGAGTTACCGATGCGGATAGTGTCTCCGTGATCGATCATCCTGCGGCGAATGGGGATTCCATTGACGAAGGTTCCGTTGCGACTGTCGAGGTCGACGAGTTGGAACTCGAGGCCGTTCTGCTGGATGGTGCAGTGTCTCCGGGAGACTGCGGAATCGATCAGACGCAGCTGACAGGATTCGTCGCGACCAATGGAGAGCAGGCCATCGACGAGTGGCTGAACGGTGCCTGTCAGTGAGCCCGAGATAGCGAGGAGTCGCGGCTTCATCAGGGCCTCCGGTGCGTCAAAGTGTAGCTGAGCCAGCGAAGAATCACAGAATCCGCGTTTTATGTGGCTGGAGGAACGGAACGGATACCCGTCGGTAATCATTCGGATACCGCCGGGGGCTGACTGCGGAAGGACGTGGGAGAGCCGGAGACAGATGGAGTGCTCGTATCTCAATGTAAATGCAAGGATGCGGTTGTTGCTGTGGAGTTTGGCCAAGGTTTGGCCACAGGCATGCAATATCACAGGGCGTTGAAACAAGGATTCAGAAAGAGAAGAGATCCGGGGCCCAGAGGAGCCGCAAAGCGGTACCTCAGAAAAGGAGATCGTCATGAAACGCACAATCGCCGCAATCGCTTTGTTAGTCGCGTCTTGCTTCGTCACTGCCGGTGTGTTGGCCCAAGGGGTAAAGGCAACTATTCCGTTCGACTTTACAGTCAGCAATAACGCCGTGCCGGCCGGGACTTACACCATCACTCCCTCGTCTACGAACGACACACTGCTCGACATTGCTAATTTGCAAAAGAAGGTTCGCATTCTGAGCATGGCCCAAGATAATGCTGGCAAAACCGGAAGAGACAACGTGCTGGTATTCCACAGGTATGGCGACCAGTATTTCCTCAGCGAGATTCGTAGTGAGACGGCCTCAATGAATCTCTACCTCCCACCTTCAAAGGCCGAGAAGCGTGCCAAGTGGCAGACTCAGGTCGCGGGAGTTCCAGTCAGCAGCGACGTTATCGTAGCGATCTACTAGATAGGTTGATTCGAAAAAGGCCCGGAGACAATCTTCTCCGGGTCTTTTTCTTTTTGGGCCATGTTCTGGCGGCTGTTAGCTATGCCGAAGGCTGTTCTTTGTGATGATCTCGCGGATGAGGGGTTGTTTGGTTGCTAGTGTGGGGGAGATTTGAAGCGTCTCGCGCAGCATTTGTTCGGGTTCGTCGAGAAGGGCGGGGTCTTCGGCGAAGAGGGTGATCAGAGGTTGGCCGGTTGCCAGTTTGTCACCTAGTTTGGCGTGCATCTCAATGCCGGCGTGAGCGGATACGGGGTCGCCGGGTTTGGCGCGGCCAGCACCGAGACGCTGAACAGCCCAGCCTACTTGCTTGCAGTCCATTGCGGAGAGATAGCCGGATGTTGGAGCGGTGAGGATGCGAATCGCCGTGGGCTTGTGAGTGGCGGCGGCGTCTTCGAAGACAGTGATGTCGCCGTTTTGCGCTGCGATAATTTTTAGCCAGGCATTGTACGCGGCTCTGCTGCGGAGGATTTCGTCCGAGAGCTTTGCTCCTTGTTCGGGTGTGTCAGAGTGACCGGCGAGGTAAAGCATCCAGCCGGAGAGAACGTTGGACAGGTTAATGAGGTCGGAGGACATGGGGTGTCTGTGCTGCTTCATAATGTCGACGCATTCCCATACTTCGATCCAGTTGCCGGAGAAGCGGCCGAGGGGTTCGTCCATGGTGGTAAGGAGAGCGGCAGTGCGGGTGCCCGAGGCCTCGCCGGTTTGAACCATTAGTTCGGCGAGGAATTTGGATTTTTCGTAGGTGGGCATGAATGCGCCGGAGCCGACCTTGACGTCGAGGACGAGGGCGTTGAGGTCTTCGGCGAGTTTTTTACTCATGATGCTGGCGGTGATGAGGAAGGGAGATTCGACGGTGCCGGTGTGGTCGCGAAGGGCGTAGAGAATGCGGTCGGCGGGGACGATTGTGGGGGTCTGGCCGATGAGGACGGCACCGCACTGCTTGAGAATGTCGCGCATCTCCGGGAAAGAGAGCTGGGTATTGAAGCCGGGGATGGTCTCGAGTTTGTCCAACGTGCCGCCGGTGTGGCCCAGGCTCCGTCCGCTGATCATGGGGACGACGATTCCTGGGACTCCTTCGGAAGTAGGATGAGCGATGCCGGCAGCTGCGAGGATAGGGGCGATTAGGAGGGATGTTTTGTCACCGACTCCACCGGTGGAGTGCTTGTCGATGGCGAAGGTGTTGAGCGCTTGGGTGTAGGCAACCTCTCCGGAGAAGCGCATGGCTTCGGTGAGCGTGGCCAGCTCTCTCGCATCGAGACCGCGGAGAAAGACGGCCATCAGAAAGGCGGCGATCTGGGCGTCGGTGACGAGCTGTCGTGTGGGGGTGCGTTGGACGATGGCATGAATAAAGGCGCGGATCTCTGCGTCGGTGAGGGCGAGGCCGTCGCGTTTGTGCAGGATGACGTCGATGGGATGAATGGGGTGGGTCATCTACTCTTCTTCATTCGAATCGTGATATCAGTTTCCGTATCGCACAATACGTTGCCATCTCGGTCTCGGATTATCAAAACGATTTCCTTTCACTAGGGAATTGATCGGCCCGCATGGAGTTTTATTCGTTAAGAACGAAGGCGGCGGGGAGCAGAGCGGTGATGGTGGCTTCGGCGATGGTGCCTCCCTCAGCGGGGAAGAAGACGATGGTCTCGGGCATGCTGAATTCGTGGATGGTCTGGCGGCAGGCTCCGCAGGGCTGGCTGGCGGCGTTGTTGAGGTTGGCGACGGCGATGGCGCGAATGCGGATTCTTGGCCCGTGGAGGCTGACGGCGGTGGCGATGGCGGCCTGTTCGGCGCAGACGGTGAGACGGTAGGAGGCGTTTTCGACGTTGCAACCGGTGACGATGGTGCCGTCAGCTAATAGAAGCGCGGCGCCAACGCGGAAGTTGCTGTAGGGTGCGTAGGCGTGGTGGGCGACGGCGACGGCGCGCTGCTGCAGATCTGCGGCTTGTTTGGGGTCGATGGATGTGGGATGGTTGGACGAATCCTGATTTGGGTAGTGGTTCGGAGACATGATGTGAGTGAGGCTATCGGGTGTGGAGGACGATGGCAAGTCGTGTTCCGCTAATGGTTAAGTTCTTACGCCCGATAAGGGGAATGTGGACGATCTGACCAAAGAATTTATTGCAGAGAGCCAGGAAGGGCTGGACCGGATGGAGCGGTGCCTGACTGAGCTCGAGATGCGGCCCGATGATGCCGGATTGCTGGGAGAGATCTTCCGCGCAGTGCATACGATCAAAGGGACGACGGGATTTCTGGGCTTCGACCGGCTGGAGAAGCTGGCGCATGCGGGAGAGTATCTGCTGGGCTCGCTGCGGGATGGCAGACTTGCAGTGACGTCGGAGTTGATCAGCGGCTTGCTGCATCTGATGGATGGTTTGCGCGCAATTCTGGTGCTGATTGAAGAGACCGGCGGCGAAGGGACGCGGTCGGGTGATGAAGACGGCGAGTTGATTGCAGAACTGGCTCTATTGGATGGCGAGAGACCACCCGTGCAGATAGAGACGGAGATGTTGGACGCTGTCATCTCGCACGGGGAGGGTATTGCGTCCGCGGAGGCAGCGGGTGCTGCGCTGAGAGCATCCGGCACGCCTTCAGCATCGAGTACGTCGGCCACGAACGGTGAAAAAAATGGAGCGGGGAATGACAAGACGCTGAGGATCGATGTCGATGTGTTGAACCGCATGATGAACCTGGTAGGCGAGTTGGTGCTGACCCGCAACCAGATGCTGCAGAGCGATAGGGCTGCGGCGAATTTTCCTGAATTGGCGCGGCGGCTGGACAGCGTGACGGCAGATCTGCGCGAGACGGTGATGCAGGCGAGGATGCAGCCGGTGGGAAACCTATTTGGGAAGTTTCCCAGAATGGTGCGCGACCTGGCGAGGACGTGCGGCCGCGATGTGCGGGTGGAGTTCACCGGCCAGGAGACGGGGCTGGACAAGAGTTTGCTGGAGGCGATCAAAGATCCGCTGACTCACGCGGTGAGAAACGCGGTGGACCATGGGATTGAGGCGCCCAGCGTGCGCGTACTGGCGGGCAAGCCGGCAGAGGGTTGTGTGCGGTTGCGCGCATTTCATCAGAGCGGATCGGTGGTGATCGAAGTTGCGGATGATGGCGCCGGAATTCCGATGGAACGGGTATTGGCGAAAGCGGTCGAACGCAATCTGGTGACAGCCGAGCAGGCTGCGGGGATGTCGGAGCGGGAGGCGTTGCAGTTGATCTTTCTGCCGGGCTTTTCAACGGCTGCGGCGGTGACGACCGTCTCGGGACGCGGCGTTGGAATGGACGTGGTGCGGGCCAATGTGGAGAAAGTGGGCGGGAGCGTCGAGGTTGAGTCGCGAAGGGGTGAGGGGACGACACTGCGGTTGCGCGTTCCGTTGACGCTTGCGATCGTTCCGTCGCTCGTTGTGCGCAGTGGTGGACAGAGCTTCGCGCTGCCCCAGAGCGCATTGGTGGAGTTAGTGGATATACCGCAGCGGGAGTTTGCGCGGGTGGTGCAGCGGATCGGGTCGGCGGAGCTTTTCCGGCTACGGGAGCATTTGCTGCCGATGATATGGCTCGACCGATTGTTGGGTCTGGAGACGGATTCTCCGGAGACATCGCGCGGACACTATCTGGCGGTGCTTGAGGCGGATGGGTGCCGGTATGGTCTGGTGGTGGACGACTTGATGTCGCCGGAAGAGATTGTAGTGAAGCCGCTGTCGCCGGTGCTGCGCGAGATCGGAATGTTCTCGGGAGCGACGGTACTGGGTAACGGATCTCTGGCGCTGATTCTGGATGTTGGGGCGACTGCGGCTCGCGCGGGTGTGAAGCCGATCGAAGAAGAAAGTGTGGCGATCGGTGCGGGAGAGGCCGTGACACAGGAGGCAGCGGGTGAGTCGTTCCTGATCTTTGAGGATCGCGCTCGAGAACGGACGGCACTGCCGCTGCAGATGGTGGAACGAATTGAAAGCGTTTCGCTGGAACGGATCGAGTATGCCGGAGGACGGCCGTTACTGCACTATCGCGGCGAGTTGTTGCCGCTGAAGGACCAAGGCAAGGTGCTGCCGGATCTGGAGGCCGCGCGGCTTCGGGGAGAAGAGGTGCTGGTGACGGTGCTGATCTGCGGCGATGCAAGTCAGGGCCGAGAGCAGAGGGTGGGTATGGTAGTGCGGCAGGTGCTGGATGTATCGACCGGAACGTTGCTGGATCGGGAGACCGCTGGCGACGGCAGGGGCATGGAGCTTGCCCTAGTGAAGGAGAAGGTGACCCTGGTTCAACGCGAGTTTGGCGCGAAGGCCGCAACAGCGTGGCAGGAGGTCGCGTGAGAATAACCGGTTGGGACAAGGTCAACGAGATTAAGGAAGAGAACGATGCAGTGTCTCTCTGTTCACTTTTTGCAGGAAGCGAGACCTTCGGCATCGACACGAAGAAGATACGTGAGGTCCTCGGCGAGCGGGAGTTGCAACGTGTGCCGATGTCGCCGCCTTTTATCGCGGGAGTGGTGCCTTACCGCGGCGAGGTGCTGACGACGGTGAACCTGCGGGCGCTCCTGGGGATGGAGCCGCACTTTGGACAGTGCTGTTTGCTGGTGATGGACGACGATGAGGCTGCGGAACGGTTCGGTCTTGTGGTGGATGCGGTGGGCGGCGTGGTCACGGTGAGTCAGCGAGCGCTGGAGGAAAATCCATGCACCCTGGAGCCGCGAGGCAAGTGGCTGTTCGATGGAGCCTACAAGATGGATGGCGGCCTCATGGTGCGGCTCGACCCGCAGAAGCTGTGCCCATCGCGACTTTCGGAGACAGGACTGTTTAGGAAAAGCACGAATGGAGGTATAGATGCGAGCCCTGATCGTCGATGATTCAAGCTTCATCCGCGAGTACTTGCGACACCTGTTGAACCGGATGGACATTGTGTGCAAAGAGGCCGTGGATGGGAGCGATGCGCTGACAGTGCTGGCGGCCGAAGAGACCTTCGACCTGATGCTGTTGGACGTGAATATGCCGGTGATGAATGGCCTGGAGTGCGTCAAGGCGCTACGTAAGGCGAGGCTGGGCCCGCAGATGAAGGTGATGATGGTGACGACGGAAGCCGATCATTCGTTTATCTCGATGGCGCTGGACAATGGCGCGGATGAGTTTCTGATGAAGCCCTTTACTCCGGAGAGTCTTCGGGAAAAGATGCTTCTGCTTGGCGTGATTGCGGCCTAACGGGAAGAAAAAGGAAATGGGATATGAGTAATTCAAAGGAACGGCCACTTCGTATTCTCGCCGCGGACGATTCCGGAGTGATGCGTAGTGTTTTGTGGAAGCTGTTCCTGATGCATGCGGAGGGTCGGTCAAGCGAGCTGCCGCGGATGGAGCTATGCGGGATCGCGCGCGACGGGGTGGAGTGCCTGGAGCAGGTGAGGCAACTTTGCCCGGATGTCCTTGTGCTGGATCTTGAGATGCCGAGGATGAATGGCTTGGATGTGCTCGATCGATTGCGTGCGGAAAACCCTGAACTGCCTGTGATAATGTGCAGTGCGTACACCGAGCATGGTGCCAGATTGACCCTGGAGGCGCTGGGACGGGGTGCTTCGGACTATGTGACGAAGCCGTCAGGGCAGCGGGATTTTGATACGGCGATGCAGTCGCTCTCACAGCAATTGCTGCCGCGAATCGCGGCGCTCGCAAAGGACGCGAGCTGGCGAGAAGAGAAGACGAATAAGGTTGTTGCCGGCGACGACCTGCAGAAGGCAAGACCCGGCGAATATTCAGCGAAGGTGTCTCCTCCAATTGAAGTTGTGGTGATCGGCCTGTCAACTGGCGGACCCTCCGCGTTGGAGCAACTGTTGCCGAAGCTGCCGAAGGACTTTCCTGTCCCAGTGTTGATCGTTCAGCACATGCCGAAGTTGTTTACCGGCGCGTTAGCGGAGCGGCTGGACAAGTGCTGTGCATTGCGGGTGGAACAGGCCTATGACAACGCGACGATTCGTCCGGGGACGGTGTGGCTGGCGCCGGGCGATGCGCACATGGAGGTGGCTCCGCGTCGTGCGATGGCGGGGGATGGAGACCGAGGCACTGAGGTGTGCAGCAGCAGAGTTCGGCTGCACCAGCAGGAGCCGCTGAATCACTGCAGGCCGTCGGTAGATTATCTGTTTTTCTCGGCGGCGCGGATGTATGGCGCGGGAACTCTGGCGCTGGTGATGACGGGAATGGGCGCGGACGGCCTGAACGGAGCGCGCGCAGTGCATAAGGGCGGCGGGGTCGTGCTGGCTCAGGACGAAGCAAGTTCTGCGGTGTGGGGGATGCCGGGCCGAGTGAGTCAGGCTGGCATCGCCAGTGCAACGCTGCCGTTGTGGGGGATTGCGAGTGCGTTGAAACAAAGAGTCAATGCAGGGAGGGCGGCACGATTGGAAGCAACGACCTGTGCAGCGTTCACTACGCCTCCGCGGCGGGAGATGACCGATGGCCTGCTCTGATTCCGACTATGACTATCTTCGAGGCCTTGTGATGGAGCAGTCAGCGAACCGAATCGACCCGTCTCGCAATGCCCTATTCGACACGAGACTGACGCCGATCGCGAGGTTGTCCGGGGCAGCGAATCTTGAAGACTTCGTCAATATGTTGAAGACTGGGCGGCCGGCTCATCTGCATCGTGCCGTGGCCGAGGCCATGACGATCAATGAAACAAGCTTCTTTCGCGATATCACGATGTTCGAGATGTTGCGTCAGGTAATTTTTCCGCAGCTAATTGAGGAGAGGACGCAAACGCGACGCTTGCGGATTTGGAGCGCGGCGAGTTCAACGGGACAAGAAGCTTACAGCATAGCGATGTCGATCGCTGAATATTTTCCGGATCTCGCACAATGGGATGTGAAGATCATCGGGACCGATATCTCTCGGCATGTGGTGGACTGTGCACAGAAAGGACGATATCGGCGGTTGGAAGTAAACCGTGGGTTGCCCGCGCGGATGCTGCTGAAATATTTGACGCGCGAGGGCGAAGAGTGGGAGGTTGTTTCGCGGATTCGATCGATGTGTGAGTTCCGGTATGCGAATCTGTGCGCACCGATGCCGCAGTTGCCGGTATTTGACCTGGTGATGTTGAGAAATGTGCTGCTGTATTTCTCCCAGCATGACCGGAAAGTGCTCTTTAAGGAGATTCATCACAAGACGGCGCCTGGTGGATATCTCGTCCTGGGAAATGCGGAACAGGCAGAGGACTCAACGAATCTTTTTGAAGTGGAGTTCGCTGCAAACTGCTATTTTTACCGACCGGCGAACGGGTCCTAGTTCTCAAAAGCGTCTTGTCGAGTGGTGCATGAGAGGACTCGCGTGCATCTTATAGTGTGTCTGGCAGGTATGCTGGGGAGCACCTAGAGGACGATGCCGCGAGTTTCTTCCAACTCGAAAAAGGAAGTAGCCGCCGCGAAAGCTGACGTCGCGATGACGCCGCGCGGTGGTGTGGCCGCGAGCGATGCAGCGCTGGCGCTGTTTCATCCGATCACAGCGAAATGGTTTCGCGCTGTGTTTGACACGCCGACGGCTCCGCAGGTAGAGGGCTGGCCCGCGATTGCGCGTGGAGAGTCGACGCTGATCCTGGCGCCAACGGGGACGGGTAAGACGCTGGCGGCATTTCTGTGGTGTCTCGACAGGCTGATGATGAGCACAGCGGCGGCGCCGGCGCGTGGATGCCGCGTCGTGTATCTGTCGCCGCTGAAGGCGCTGGCGGCAGATGTGGAGCGCAATCTGCGGTCTCCCCTGGTGGGGATTGCCAACATGGCCAGGCGCGACGGAGTGGAGGTGCGGATGCCCGAGATCAGCGTGCGCACGGGAGATACGTCGCCGAGGGAGAGGGCGCGGTTTCGCAAGCATCCCGGAGACATTCTGATTACGACACCGGAGAGTTTGTATCTGCTGCTGACGTCTGAGGCGGGGGAGGGGTTGCGCTCGGTTGAAACGGTAATTGTAGATGAGATCCATGCGCTGGTGCCGAGCAAACGCGGGGCGCATATGGCGCTATCGCTGGAGCGGCTTGAGGCATTGACGGGCAGGCGGCTGCAGCGGATCGGGTTGTCGGCGACACAAAGACCGCTGGAGGAGGTGGCCCGGTTTCTGGGAGGTGCGGAACCTTCGGTCGATAGAACTGTAACCTCTTTGGTTACGGAAACGCCACAGGCACACGAGCACGGGGACGAAATTGACAGCGTGCTGATGAGTGTGGCGAACGATGATGGGGTAATGCCGGACGTTGGAGTGAATGCTCCGCTATACAGGCCGGTGACCGTGGTGAATGCCGGAGCGAAGAAGCCACTGGAGCTGAAGGTGGAGGTTCCGGTGGAGGACATGGAGCGGCTCGGAGAGATCGAGGAGCAGCTAAGTGGACCAGCTTCGCAGGGGCCCAAGCGAACTTCGATCTGGCAGTCGATTTATCCACGGCTGCTGGAAATTATTCAGGGACGAACATCAACGCTGATCTTTGTGAATGCGCGGCGCGTGGCGGAGCGGTTGGCGGGAGCGCTGAATGAGCTTGCGGGGGAGCAGATTGCGCGGGCACATCATGGTTCGCTGGCGGCTGCGCAGCGGACTGAGATTGAGGAGTTGCTGAAGGCCGGGAGGATTAAGGCGCTGGTCGCGACTTCCTCGTTGGAGTTGGGGATCGATATGGGGGCGATTGATCTGGTGATTCAGATTGAGGCGCCGCCATCGGTCGCGAGCGGGATGCAGCGAATCGGGCGGGCGGGGCATCAGGTGGGTGCGCCCTCCCATGGGATTATTTTTCCGAAGTACCGCGCCGATCTAATTGCGTGTGCGGCAGTGACGCGGGCGATGCATGAGGGGCACGTTGAGTCGACGCGGTTTCTTCGTAACCCGCTGGATGTGTTGGCGCAGCAGATGGTGGCGGTGATCGCGCATCCTCCACTGGGCGTTGCCGATGCGGAGCGCAGGGCGAAGTATGCGACGCAGGAAGAGGGAAGCCCAGGTACCAGCTATGCTGCGTTGTTTGCGCTGGTGCGTGGTGCGGCGCCTTTTGCCGGATTGAGCCAAAGTGTATTCGATGGAGTGCTGGATATGCTGGCTGGACGGTATCCCTCGGATGAGTTTGCCGACCTGCGGCCTCGGATTACGTGGGACAGAACGCGCAACTGGATTACGCCGCGTGCTGGGGTAAAGCGGATTGCGATTCTAAATGGTGGAACAATTCCTGATCGCGGGACGTACGGAGTTTTTCTGGCGGGGAAGAGAAGCAAGCCGGTGAGAGTAGGCGAGTTGGATGAGGAGATGGTCTTCGAGAGCAGGACGGGAGACGTCTTCATTCTGGGCGCGTCCGCGTGGCGGATTGATGAGATAACGCATGATCGCGTGCTGGTTACGCCTGCTCCCGGGGAAGCGGGAAAGATGCCGTTCTGGCATGGGGATCAAGCGGGACGGCCGCTTGAGTTTGGGCGAAGGATCGGGGCTCTGGTGAGGGAGTTGCGCGATGCTCCGCGTAACGTTGCAGTGACGAGGCTGACGACAGAGCATGATCTTGAACCGAGTGCGGCGGAAAACGTGCTGCGCTATCTGGCTGATCAGGAGTTGGCTACCGTTGTCGTTCCCGACGACCGGAATATTGTGGTGGAGCGAGTGAGAGATGAATTGGGGGACTGGCGGGTGTGCGTGCTGACGCCGTTTGGCAGCAGGGTTCATGCTCCGTGGGCCCTGGCGGTAACTGCGAAGCTGAGGGCAGTGAATGGTCAAGAGGTGGAGACGATGTGGTCGGAGGACGGCTTTGTATTGCGCTTTCCGGAGACCGAGGAGGCGCCTGCGATTGATCCGATTTTGCTGGAGCCGGAGGAAGGGGCGGAGCTGGTTTTGCGGCAGCTGGGATCGACGGCGTTGTTTGCAGCGAAGTTTCGGGAGAGTGCGGCGCGGGCTTTGTTGCTGCCAAGAAGAAAGGTGGATGGGCGGACTCCACTGTGGCAGCAGCGAAAGCGGGCGTATGACCTGCTGAGTGTGGCGAGCCGGTATGCTTCGTTTCCAATTGTGCTGGAGGCATACAGGGAGTGCCTGCGGGATGTGTTCGATATGCCGGCGTTGATGGAAACGCTGCGGAATATCGGGAATCGCTCGCTGCGGGTGCATACGGTGGACTCGCGGACGCCTTCGCCGTTTGCTTCGGCACTGTTGTTCAGCTATGTGGCGAATTACATCTACGATGGCGATGCTCCGCTGGCGGAGAGACGCGCACAGGCGCTTTCGATCGATCAGGACCAACTCCGTGAGCTGATGGGGGACGCCGACCTTCGTGAGCTGCTGGATATCAACGCCATTGAAGAGACAGAGGAGCAGCTGCAGTGTGTTGCGGATACGTATCGCGCGCGAAATATGGATGGGTTACATGACCTGTTGTTGAGGTTAGGGGATTTGTCGAGGACGGAGCTGCGGTTGCGATGTGTAACCGACGAAGTTGCAGATACGGTTGGGAAGCTGATGCGGGCGCGACGAGTGCTGGAGGTGCAGATTGCGGGGGAGAAGCGGCTGATCGCTGTGGAGGATGCGGCGCGCTACAGGGATGCGCTTGGTGTGCCGCTGCCGCCGGGGGTTCCTTCGGCCTTTTTGCAGGAGGTGCCGAATGCATCGGTTGATCTGCTCCGAAGGTTTGCGCGAACGCATGGGCCGTTCACGACGTATCAGGCGGCGGCACGATTTGATCTGCCGGGGGAGAGCGTCGAGACGGTGCTGCAGCGGCTTGTACAGAGCGGCAAGGTGGTGGAAGGTGGCTTTCGTCCCGGGGGGATTCACCGGGAGTGGTGCGACAACGAGGTGCTACGGGCGATTCGGCGGAGATCGCTGGCGCGGCTGCGGAAGGAGGTTGAGCCGGTCGAACAGAGGACGCTGGCACGGCTGTTTACGCGGTGGCAGGGAGTGGTGCAGCCGCGGCGGGGGCTGGATGCGCTGCTGGATGTAATTGAGAATCTGCAGGGGACTCCGCTGCCGGCTTCCATCCTTGAGACGGAGATTCTGCCGGCTCGGTTAGTGGGGTATAAGCCGGCTGACCTGGACACGTTGATTGCGGCGGGTGAGGTCGTGTGGGTTGGGCTGGATCCGATTGGAGAGCGTGACGGGCGGATCGGGCTCTATCTTGCGGAGAAGGTCTCTGCGCTGTGGCCGATCGCTCCGTCGCAGCCGGTAGCGCGGGTTGCGCGGGATGAAGAGGGAATCGTCATTCCTGCTTCTGAGACTGAGATAAGTAAGGAGATGGAGATTGTTGATTATCTGAAAGTGCATGGAGCTTCGTTCTTTCAGGATTTACATGATGGTGTGGGTGGAGGATATCCGGGAGAGACGCTGGAGGCGCTTTGGAGTCTGGTGTGGAAGGGGCTGCTGACCAACGATGGTATGGCTGCGCTTCGGGCTTACAGTGAGAGGCCGACAAGCAGTTCGCGTAAACCGGCGCGGCGGGTGAATCAGCAGGCAGTTTTCCGGTCGCGACGGACGACTCCTCCGACGGCGCAGGGGCGGTGGGCTTTGAACGGGGCGGCATTTGCGAAGGAGAGGTCGGCTACGGAGTGGAGTCATGCGATGGCGCAGCAGTTGTTGACACGGTACGGCGTGGTGTTTCGCGAAACGGCACATGCAGAAAATCTGCAGGGTGGTTTTTCTGCGATCTATGACGTGATGAAGGCGCTGGAGGAAAGCGGGAGGATTCGCCGAGGGTACTTTGCGGCGGATCTTGGGGCGACGCAGTTTGCGATGCCCGCTGCCGTCGATCTGCTGCGTTCGCTTCGCGTGCAACAGGATCCGGACAGGTTGGAGATGCTGCAACTGGCGGCTACTGATCCGGCGAATCCTTACGGAGCGCTGATGCGGTGGCCCGCGGCGCCGGATGCGGGTTCTTCGCTGACGCGGAGTGTGGGGGCGAGGGTGATTCTCTGCGATGGCGCGCTGGTGGCCTATCTGCGCAGGGGAAATCCGAATCTACAGATGTTTCTGCCGGAGGAGGAGCCGCAGCGGTCGCACGTGGCTCGAAGCCTGGCGGAGTTTCTCGTTGGCCGAGTTCAGGACGAGGAGAATGCGCATGGACGGGGAGGGATGCTGATCGCCAGTGTGAACGGGGTCATGGTGGCGGAGCATTGGATGGCGGGGTTCCTGCTGGATGCAGGGTTTGCGGCGGGGGCGATGGGATTTAATGTGCGGAGAAACCTGCCGCCGTTGCCTGGGCAAAAGAGCGGGATGAGGCCAAATGCTTGAAGAATCTGTCGTCTAGTTTTGTGGAGTGGGAGTCGTATGCCTGAAGGGGACACGATTTATCGAACAGCACGAACGCTGCAGAGGACGATTGGTGGCAAGGTAGTGACCGGGTTTCAGACGGGGCTGGCGAAGTTGGCGCAGGCGGAGGATGAGGCGACGCTGGTGGGGCGAATGGTGGAGAAGGTAGAGTCGCGAGGGAAGTGGTGTCTGATTTTCTTCTCGGGCGATTTGATTCTGCTGACGCACATGCTGATGAGTGGGAGCTGGCACGTCTATCGCACAGGCGAACGTTGGCGGATGGGGCGGCAACGAATGCGAGTGGTGATTCGGACCGCAGACTGGGAGGCCGTGGGCTTCAATATTCCAGTGGCGGAGTTTCATACGGCGCGGTCCTTAGCGAGAAACAGCCAGGTGCCGAAGTTGGGGCTAGATATTTTGTCGGAGAATTTTGCGGTGAAAGATGGAGTCGCGCGGATTGTTGCTTATGGGCGCGAGAACCCCGATGCGGAGATTGCGGAGGTTCTGCTGAATCAGAGGGTGCTGGCAGGGTTGGGAAATGTATATAAGAGCGAAGTGGCGTTTGCTGCTAGGGTGAATCCGTTTCGCGCGATGAGGACGATTACGCTGCGTGAGATGGAAGTGATGGTCGATGTTGCGCAACGGTATATGAAGGCGAATGTGGCGGATGGCGAGGGGGACAGGATTGTGACCTACTCGGGTAACCGGACGACGACTCGTGCGATGGACCGCGAGGAGCGGCTGTGGGTGTACCGGCGGCAAGGCCAGGAGTGCCGGCGGTGCGGTGCTGCGGTAATGATGAGGAAACAGGGAGCGCAGGCTCGGTCGACTTATTGGTGTCCCGAGTGCCAGCCATGGTTTGGAGAAGGTGAGGCTCCACTCGGGTCAGCGCGGATTGTGAGGCAGGGAAAGATTCGATATTGAACGGTGCCGTGCCGCTGTCTTCGGCGCATTCGATAGATCTGCGGGAGAAGAAGTCGAAGGGAAAACAAGTTGACTTCGGTGGCTGAGTCGACTGTAGTGGTGGCATGAAATGTTTGCTGGTTCTTTCTGGCTTTGGTGAGTGCAGGCTCCGCGCAAACCACTCCCGATACTGTGCGAGTAGCGGGCTAGCCTGGTTGCTTGAAGAACGCTAGCGGCGGGATGCCTATGTTATTGCGGGGGTGGGGTCGGCTGCGGCTGGGATTGCTTGTTTTTATCGCCGCCGCCGCCGAAGATCTTTTGAAAGATGTTCTTCTTTTTTTGCGGTGCGGGTGGCTGCGTGTTGTCAGGAGCGTTGCCGTCCGGTGGCGAGTTGGGGGCGTTGCGGACAATTGGAGCGGCAGTTGTGGTTGGCGGCGTCGCGGCTTCGGGAGTGGCGGATTTGTTGCCTCCGATGCCAAAGAGCTTCTGAACGAAGTTCTGCTGGTTCTCCCCCATCTGGCTGCAAGTATTGACTGGCGCTGTGCCATCGAGGAAGGCCACGTAGAAGCTATTGTCGGGGCATGTAGAGTCGACCAGGAGATCGGAAGTCTTGTCGATGTGGGCGACGGTGACGCCTTCGGGCGGGTTGAAGGGTTTGACGTCGGAGTATTGGGGAAGCTGGATCGCACGCTTCATAAACTCGGTCCAGATGGGTGCCGCGGCGTGAGCTCCTTCGATCTTGACGTCGGTGTAGTCGTCGTTGCCGACCCAGACGATGCAGATGAGGTTCGAGGTGTAGCCGGCGAACCATGCGTCGTGGCTGGTTCCTGTTTTACCGGCCGCCGGAGCAGTGAAGCCGTGTCCGCGAACCGCTCCAGAAGGAGTGCCGTAGTTCATGGCGCCTTCGAGCAACGACTGGGTTAGGTAGGCGACACGCGGATCCAGGATCTGTTTGCCTTCAGAAGAGAAGTCGGACACGATGTCGCCGTTGGTGTTGCGGACGGAGGCGAGCATCCACGGATTGAGGTGGACGCCGTTATTGGCGAAGACGGTGTAGGCACCGGCCATGTCGAGCGGAGTAGCGTCGTAGGCCCCGATCGAAACCGACGGCGTACCGCGGGCGGAGGTAATGCCTGCGGCACGGCCCAGCGCAGCGACGTTGTCAAAGCCGACCATCTGGCCGAGTTCGATGGTTGCATTGTTGAGCGAATGAGCCAGGGCGTAGGCGGCGATGACTTCGCCTCTGAAATCGCTCTTGAAATTGTTTGGGGTGTAGGTTTGGCGGCCGTTGTCGAACGTGAAGGTGGTGGGCTCGTCGTCGAGCTTGGTGAGAGCGGTGAAGACGCCGCCGTCGCCGAGGGACATGCCGTTGAGGCTGGAGTTATAGGCAGCGGCGTAGACGAAGGGTTTGAAGATAGAGCCGGTGGGACGTTTCGAGATGGCGTGATTAAGCTGCGAGGCGCCATAGTTGCGGCCGCCAACCAACGCAAGGATCTGGCCGGTGTGGGGGTTGATGGCGACGAGCGAGACCTGCGGATAGGTGATGGGGCCGGGTTCTTCGCCCTTGGGGGTCTTGTGCTGCTTGCGGACGATCTCGTCTACGTTGCGCATGCCGATCTCGACGGCCTCGGACGCGGCGCGCTGTAGTTCGGGGTCGAGTGAGGTGTAGATCCGGAGGTTCTGATGGGAGAGGTCCTGATCGCCGATTCGCTGGACAAGCTGATCGTGGACGAGGTCGACGAAATAGGGAGCTTCGCTGGCATCGATGTTAGGAGGCGCGAGACGAAGCGGTTCGGCCTTGGCGGCATCGGCCTGCGCTCGAGTAATGGCATTGGTTTCTACCATCGAGTCGAGGACCACGTTGCGCCGCTCCATGGCGCGCTCTGGATGACGGTAGGGGTTGCGATAGCTGGGGTTCTGCAACAGACCAGCGAGAGTTGCACACTGCGCGAGATCGAGCTGTGACAGATTTTTGCCAAAGAATACCTGTGACGCCTCGCCGAAGCCGTTGATCTCATAGCTGCCGCGGTGGCCCAAATTCATCTCGTTGGCGTACATCTCAAAGATCTGCTGTTTGTTGAATCGGGCTTCAAGCTGGAAGGTGATGAGAATCTCAATCATCTTCCGCTTGATTCGCTTCTCGGGAGAGAGGAAGAGGTTCTTTGCCAACTGCTGGGTAAGAGTAGATCCGCCACACGTTTTGTGGTGAGTGATGAGGTCTGAAAAAGCACATTTGGCGATACGGAAGTAGTTAATGCCGCTGTGCTGGAAGAAGTCACGATCTTCGATAGCGACGACGGCCTGCACCAGGTGTGGAGGTATCTCCTGATAGGTGACCAGGCGGCGCTTGGTGCGGTTCTTGTCTTCGGAGAGGGCAGTGATCAGTTGCGGCTCGAGTTCGTAGGCGCTGAGGGCGACTCCGTTTTCGGCGGTGATGCTCTGGACGACGTCACCGCTGGTGTTGATGGTGGCTCCGTCGGTGTTGTGATAGCTGTTGGGGCCAGGTTTGATGAAGATGTTGTCGCCGTTGAGCTGAAAGGTGCCGAGCTTCTGGTCGCTGTTGTAGCCGGCCTGGCGGAGGTCGGTTGCTATGGAGGCGGCAGAGAGCTTTTGTCCGTTGCGAACCTCGAGGGGCGCGGCGTAGATCTGCGAGACGCTGGCGAATATGGGACCGGAGGCGAGCCGGTCGTCCACTACCCGCTGGTAGTGGTAGTAGAAGAAGCCAAAGATAATCGCGCCAACCACCAGAACGCTGAGCAGCCCGAGAAGCGCGAAGCGGAACAAAGGAGAGTGCAGTATCGCTAAAGACCCGGTGCCGGTATGCGCTTTGTTGCCGTATTTGAGTTTGACTGGCATAAGGGCACGAACCGGGGTCTGGTGACTAGCGCAATGCGACTACTATGAGGTTAGACGACTTGGATGCCGCTGGGGACATTAGGGCTCGATTCGATCAATGGGGTCTAGTTTAGCTTGGAGGATCAGGTTGGAAAGATGAGAGGCGATGTCATCGAGCGAGTGATCCTGATTCGTTAACTTGAGGCGGTCGATTAATTCGACTTTACCATCAACTACTCCGCGGCCAACGTTGATTCGATAGGGGATACCGACAAGGTCTGCGTCTTTGAACTTAACACCGGCACGCTCGTCGCGGTCGTCGAGAATGACATCGATGCCTGCCGCTTCCAAGTCGGCGGCGACCTTCTCTCCGGCCACCAACAGAGCGGCGTCGCGAACGTTCGTGATGGTGACGACGGCCTGGAAGGGAGCGATGGCCGGGTGCAGCGCGTAGCTTTTGCCGTCGTTCGCGGCCGCGGAAGTTTCGATTGCGGCGGTGAGGATGCGCTCGATGCCGATGCCGTAGCTACCCATGATCGGCGTAACCTCTTTGCCGTCGCGGTTGAGCACGGAGGCTCCCATGGACTTCGAGTATTTGTAGCCGAGTTTGAAGATGTGGCCGATCTCGACGGCCTTAGCAACCTTCAAGGGCTTGCCGCTTAACGGGCATGGATCGCCTTCGTTGACGTTGCGGATGTCAGCGACTCGGGTCCAGGTGAAGTCGCGGCCAGGAACCAGATTGCGGTAGTGGAAGTCCATCTTGTTAGCGCCACCGACCAAGTTCTTCCGGCCTTCGAGTCCGTGGTCCACGATGACGGCTACGGCGCGTGGGTCGCCTTTGGCTTCGGGGAGAACCTTGAGACCTATGGGACCGAGGTAGCCAGCGGGGCCTTCGAAGTAGAGAGCAAGCTCCTCGGTGACCATGGTGCGCAACTCAGTCACGAAGGCAGCCGCCATCAATTTGGTCTCGTTGACGAAGTGGTCGCCACGCAGGAAGGCAATGACGGGGATTTCGATGGTCTTGCCCGTTCCGTCCCTCTTTTTCCCCATGTAGGCGACAGTCTTGACGTCGGAGGCGGGAGAGATATTAAAGAATTTAGCGACGTCGGCAATCGCGGCCGTGTTCGGGGTATGGACAAGTTCCGGCATGCCATCGCCAGTCGGCTCCATCTCGGTGACGGGCAGAAGTTGCGAGGTTGCCTTCTCGAGATTCGCTGCGTAGCCGCTCTCCGCGCAGCTGACGATCAGGTCTTCGCCGGCTTCAGTGTAGACCATAAACTCCTGCGACTGCGAGCCGCCCATCGCGCCGGAGTCGGCTTCGACGGCGACGAATTGCAGGCCACAACGGGTGAAGATGCGGCGGTAAGTCTCGTCGTGTTTGTTGTAGGAGACGCCCAGGCCCGCTTCGTCGATATCGAACGAGTAGGCATCCTTCATGAGGAACTGGCGAACGCGTAGAAGGCCGGATTTGGGACGGGGCTCGTCGCGGAACTTGGTCTGGATCTGGTACCAGATCTGGGGGAGCTGCTTGTAGCTGCGGAGCTCCTTGCGGGCGATGTCGGTGACGATCTCCTCGTGGGTCATGGCGAGGCAGAGTTCGGCTCCCTTGCGGTCCTTGAGGCGGAACATGTTGTCGCCCATGCCGGACCAGCGGCCGCTCTCCTCCCACACCTCTTTGGGATTAATGGCAGGCAGGAAAAACTCCTGGCCAATACGATCCATCTCTTCGCGGACAATACCGATGATCTTGTTGATCGAGCGGTTGCCGAGGAAGAGGTAACTGTAGATGCCGGCACCAAGCTGGCGGACGTAGCCAGCCCGGAGGAGGAGCTTATGGCTCGCGACTTCGGCGTCTGCAGGTGCTTCACGGAGGGTCGGAATAAAAAGTTGGGACCAACGATACATGCGTTCTGTGTGACCTTCCGGCTCGGTCTGAGCTAGGGCAATTGTGTTGTATGTCTATTCTAACTTCCGAGCGGCCGATATGCCGGTTCGAGCGGCCATTGATATTGTGAAGCCTGATGGTAATTGAATCGCTTTTGCGGCAGTTCTCTCAGATTCTTTGGGAACAATTAGGAATCATTGCTAACGAAATTTGAGAAAAGCTAGGAATATTTCTGGTGATTCCTAGCACTTTTAACAGTATTCACAGTTCATTCCTTGCTCTAGCTTTGACTCAATCCGAGCGCGCTACGATCCGCTGGGACAGTTGAGTGGCGGCGTCTTAAATATTTTTCATTGAAGTGATCAGTTTGCTTCTTCCGCCCCACAACACATTGCGATCTCTGAGCGATTCATAGGAGGGAGACTATGAAAAAGACACTTTTTCTGTCGGCTTGTTTCTTGATCGGAACTGGCGTATGCGGGGCGCAAGACTATCCAAAAGCAGAAATCGCATTTGGATATTCCTTCATCAACGTTCACCCCGAGTTTCCGCAGATTAGCAGTTATAACCTCAATGGTGGGGGCGCCTCGTTTGTCTATAACGCCACGCACTATTTTGGGATCAAAGCGGAGTTCATGGATTACACCGGCGGCGGTGGTGCGCAATTGAGAAAGTTTGGCTATACCGGAAACGTAAGCGGAAACCTCTTTTCTTATGAGTTCGGTCCAATAATCAAGAAACACTCAGGCAAGGTTCAACCGTTTGGCGAGGCTCTATTCGGGGCAGCGCACACAGGAACGTACGCAACGATTTACAACGCCATACACGGCATCCAGGCTGCCGGCAACAGTAACAATTCATTTGCGATGGAGCTGGGTGGTGGGCTGGACATTCCGGTGAACCACATTCTCTCGATTCGCCCGGTTGAGGTCGATTATCTTTTGACTGAATTTAGTGCTAACAACGTTGGTGCAACCCAGAACAACTTCCGGTACTTTGGCGGAATTGATCTTACCTTCGGCGGCAAACCCCCAATCCCACCGACTGCGAGCTGCTCTGCTTCTCCGACCGAGATATGGTCGGGCGATCCGGTATCAGCCACAATTACTGCGGCGAACTTCAATCCCAAGCACACGGTTACTTACAGCTGGAGTTGCAGCGGCGGTAAGGTGTCGGGCACTGGGACGACGGGAAATATCGACACGACTGGTCTTGCTCCCGGCAACTACACCATCTCTGCAACGGCCACGGATGCAAAGGAAAAGAAGAACAATACAGCCAGCTGTAACGCGTCGTTCACAGTAAGGCAGCCGCGTCCTCCGACAGCGACTTGCTCGGCCAGCCCAGACAGTGTGAAGCCGGGTGATCCGTTCGTCTTCACGGTGACCGCCCAGAGTCCGGATAACAGTCCGTTGACGTACTCCTATACCACTTCAGCGGGCAACATCAGCGGCACGGGGAACAGCGCAACGGAGACGACTTCCGCCGCCAACGCGAATTCCGCTGTAACGGCAACCGCAAATGTGGTTGATGCTCGTGGCTTGAGCACGACTTGCTCCGCAGTGGTCAACGTTCTCCCGTTCCCGGTTGTGACCGCTCCTCCCGAAGTCAGCGAAGCGGGAGAGTGCAAGTTCAATATGTCAAACAAGCCAGGCCGTGTGGACAATGAGTGTAAGGCAGTTCTGGACGAGGTAGCTCTCAGGCTCCAGCGCGAACCCAATGACACCGTTGTTGTGGTTGGGTATACCGACGAACAAGAGACCGTCAAGATGACCCAACTGGCCGGCCAGCGTGCGGTAAATGTGAAGTACTACCTCACGTCCGGCGAAGGAGGAGCGGGAATCGATGCTTCCCGTATCCAACCGCGGGCAGGAACGGTAAAGAGCAAGAGTGCAAAGATCTACATCGTTCCTTCGGGTGCCACTTTCGCCGAAGAATCAACCTTGATCGACGAGACCCAGGTGAAGGGTCAGCCTCGAAATGCTCCTGCAAAGAAGAATAAGAAAGGGAGTTCCTCAAACTGATGAAGATAAAGGAATGGCCGATCGTTCTGACCTGTTCGCTTGTGTATTGGCGTCGTACAGATAGGTGGTCGGCCATACTTCATTTTTATTCTTTAGATGGGACCAAGGGTCCAGAGGTCATGGAGATGTACGACACCCAGTGCGAGACCATCAACGTCGGTAACGATGAGCGAAGTGATCTTCCTCTCTTCCATGAGCGCCAGGGCGGCGGCGGCGAAGACACCACCGTCGATGGTGCGAGGGTGGGGGTTCATGATCTCACCGGCAGTGCGCTCGAGAGCGTGAGGTCCGTCGCGTTCGAGCAGGCGTCGGAGATCGCCGTCGGAGATCATGCCGACAAGGATGCCACCTTCGAGGACGGTGGTCATTCCTAGCTTTTTGTGGGACATCTCGTGGATAACTTGAGGCATTGGGGTGGCTGGCGAGACTTGCGGGAGAGCCTCGCCGGTATGCATCAGCTCGCGGACTCGGGCGAGCCGCCTGCCGATGCGTCCGCCCGGATGGAGGTCCGCGAAATCCTCGGCCTTCCATCCGCGGCGGCTGCTTACTTCGAGAGCGAGTGCGTCACCGAGCGCTAACATGACCGTCGTGGATGTGGTGGGTGCGAGGTTGAGCGGACAGGCCTCGGCCGAGACGCTGGTATCGAGGAAGATGTCGCTTGCCTGTGCGAGAGTGGACGTGCTGCAGCCGCTGATGGCGATGAGCTTGGCGTTGAGGCGCTTGAGTGTGGGTAATAGCCTCAGTAATTCTTCGGTCTCGCCGCTGTAGGAGAGTGCCAGGACGATATCGCCGGCCGCGAGCATGCCCAGGTCACCGTGGATCGCCTCTGCAGCATGCAGAAAATGTGCCTGAGTTCCTGTCGAGCGAAGCGTGGCGGCGATCTTGCGTGCGATGATGCCGCTCTTGCCGATGCCGGTGACGACGATGTGGCCATGGCTTTCGACGGACTGAAGCAGCAGAGCGGTCGCCTGGGCGAAGGGCGTTAGCATCGTGCTGTCGAGGCGTAGAGCTAGCTCATTGAGAGCGGCTGCCTCGACACGTACGAACTCCGATGGACGCAGAGGATCTGACAGATTGGTGACTTTGCTGGGCATAGGGCCGAACCATGTCGATGCTAGCAGAGGAGCGCGTGGCGCACTCATTCGAAGTGACGGCAACACGATCACCGGTAGGGTAACCCCCGCAATATGCGGCTGTTGCATCGTTCGCAGCGTCTTTGCGTCTAAACTATAGAGGTAGATGTGGCGCTGTGCGTGCCGGAAGGATGTTGAGCGTGAAGCGGAACGGATTGGTTTTTGGTGTGATGGTCGTTGGGATCGCGCTGCTGTTGTGGGCGGGATGGCACAACCTGCGGGAGCGACGCCTGGCGATGCAGAAGGCCCAGGAGAACCATGTTGTTCTGGTTCCGGAGAAGGCTGGATCGCCGGCAGAGTCGGATTCGCAGTCCCCCGAGGCCGAAGCCACGGAGATGCGCGGCAAGGTGGCCCCCGCCTTTACGCTGACGACTCTGGACGGGAGGAAAGTGTCGCTGAGCGACTTCAAGGGGCGCCCGGTTCTCGTAAACTTCTGGGCAACGTGGTGCGGACCGTGCAAGGTGGAGATGCCTTGGTTCGAGGAGTTCAATAAGCAGTACGCGGCGCAGGGATTTGTCATTTTGGGGCTGGCCGACGATGTCGATGCCGGCAAGGACAAGATCGCGAAGGTTGCGCACCAGACCGGCGTCACCTATCCGATTCTGCTTACTGATGGCAAGGTTCAGAAGGCCTATGCGCCGCAGGGTATGGACTATTTGCCAATGTCGTTTTATGTCGACCGCAACGGTGTCATCGTCGAGGAGACGGCCGGACTCGGCGGTAAAGACGAGATCGAGGCGCACATCAAGAAGACGATTGCCTCGGGAGCGACGTCGACCGCGGGTGGACAGTGATGCGGTTACATCTGGCATTAGTGGGGGTGCTTCTTGCTTTACCGTTAGCGGGAGCGTCGCTGGCTCAGCAGGTTGGAAACCTCGATGCGCAGGCTCCGAAGCCGAGGTCTTTCGTCGTCTATTCCGCCGAGCAGCAGGAAGTAACAGCAGGAAAGCGGAGTGTGCTGGAGCTGCATTTTCGCGTGGTTGACGGGTTTCATGTGAACTCGCACACACCCAAGTCGGAGCTGTTGATTCCGACGCAGATTGCGTTGCAGCCGGCGGCGGGAGTTAAGGCCGAAGCAGTCGAATATCCGGCTGGTACGTCGTATAGCTTCAGCTTCGACCCTTCGGAGAAACTGGATGTTTACTCCGGCGCATTCACTGTGAAATTGCCTGTGGTCGCAGTGGCGGGCACACACACCGTGGATGGGACGCTGCGCTATCAGGCATGCGATCACGCCGCATGTTATCCGCCGAAGAGCCTGCCGGTGCAGGTGATCTTCACGGCGAAGTAGTCTCTCGTGCATCACCAACACACAGATTCCTATTAGTAGCTTCGGTACGCCTGCCCATGACTGGGCTGGAGTGGTGGCATCATGGAGGAATCAGGTTAAGCAGGAGCAGGCGGACGGGAATGGAAGAATTTCGAAGGCTGACACGGCTGCCGGCGTATGTGTTCAACATCACAAGCGAGTTGAAGGCGGCGGCGCGGAAACGTGGCGAGGACATTATCGACTTCGGGATGGGGAATCCCGACGGCCCGACGCCGAAGCACATCGTCGACAAGCTGATTGAAGCGGCGCAACGCACTTCAACGCACCGCTATTCGTTGTCGCGCGGCATTCCACGGCTGCGGAGGGCTATCTGCAACTGGTATAAGACGCGGTATGACGTTGATCTCGATCCTGAGTCGGAGGCGATTGTCACGATTGGCTCGAAGGAGGGAATCGCTCATCTCTGCCTGGCGGTGCTCGATGATGAAGACACCGTGGCGGTGCCGAATCCCAGCTATCCAATCCATATCTTCGGGCCGGTGATCGCGGGTTCGAAGGTGCAGAGCATTCCTGTGCAGAACGGCACGGCGGAGGGGATGCTGGAGCGATTGGAGCATGACCTGCCGCGAATGCAGCCGCGGCCGAAGCTGTTGATCCTGAACTTTCCTGCGAACCCGACGACGCAGTGCGTGGAGGTCTCATTCTTCGAGCGAATCGTCGCGCTGTGTAGGGATCTGGGGATCTACATCGTTCACGACCTGGCGTACGCGGACCTTGTCTTCGATGGTTATCGTGCGCCGAGCGTGCTGGAGGTTCCTGGCGCGAAGGATATTGCTGTTGAGTTTTTTACGCTCTCGAAGAGCTACAATATGCCGGGCTGGCGCGTGGGCTTTATGGTGGGAAACCCCAAGCTGGTCGCGGCTTTGGGACGGATCAAGAGCTACTTCGACTACGGCACGTTCACGCCGATTCAGGTGGCTGCGATCTCTGCGCTGGAAGGGCCGCAGGGGTGCGTTGCGGAGATTCGCGACACCTACAGGCATCGCCGGGATGTGCTGGTGCCGGGGTTGAACAAGTTGGGCTGGCCAGTGGATTTGCCTAAGGCGACGATGTTTGCGTGGGCGAAGATTCCGGAGCAGTATCGGGCGCTGGGATCTGTTGAGTTTTCAAAGAGATTGCTGCTCGAGGCTAAGGTTGCGGTGAGTCCGGGGGTGGGTTTTGGTGAGCATGGGGATGGGCATGTGCGGTTTTCGCTGATTGAGAATGAGGAGCGGACCCGGCAGGCGTTGCGGGGGATCAAGCAGATGTTCAAGGTTGGGTGAGTGTTTTTTGCAGAAAAAAGTTTAACTCCGGAGACATCCGGGGTTTTGCTGTTTTGTGGGCGTTTTTTAGGGGTGTTTTGGAAAAAGTGTGGTGCAGGACGTGGTTTTTTGATGGTGAGCTTGTGGTGGATCGAGGCATTAACGTGGTTCGTTGATGGAGCTTATTTTGCCGCGGAAAATTTTCCACTTTTTTCAAGAATCTTTAGTAACTACTTTTTTGTGTTAACGAGCTTCTTCTGGGTGTCGAGGAAGCGGCGTACGCGGTCGAGGGAGCGGGCTTTGCCGAAGACGACCATGCTCTCGAGGAGCGGCGGCGACATGGTGCTGCCGGTGATGATGGCGCGGAGGAGCATGAAGTTTTCTTTGACTGACCATTGTTTTTCTTCGCCTAGTTTTTTCAGGGCCGGCTCGAGGGCTTCGTGGGTCCAGTCGGTGGCTTCGAGGACGGTGAGTTGCTCGGTGGCGAAGGCGAGGGTTTCTTCGAGGGTGCGCTTCTTGGGGACGAAGACCTCGGCTGTGGGGAGGATGTCGTCGGCGAAGAAGAAGTGGGTGAGGTTGCCGAATTCGCCGAGGGTTTCGATGCGGGTCTGGACGAGCGGCGCAATGTGGCGTGAGATAGGCGTCGGTGAGGATGGTTTCGCGCAGGGCGGTGTAGAAGGCTTCCGGGGTGAGGGCGCGGAGATATTCGCCGTTGAGCCAGTTCAGTTTGGTGAGGTCGAAGACGGGGCCGCCGAGGCGGATGTTTTTGACATCGAAGCGTTCGACCATCTCGCTGAGCGAGAACTTCTCTGCGACCGTGGCCGGTGCCGTCGGGCATGCCGCCGCCCATGAGGCCGAGGAAGTTGATCACGGCTTCGGGGAGGAAGCCGGCCTGGCGGTAGTAGATGAGCGAGACGGGGTTTTTGCGCTTGGAGATTTTGGATTTGTCGAGATTGCGCAGCAGCGGCATGTGCCAGAAGCGCGGTAGCTGCCAGCCGAAGGCGTGGTAGAGCAGAACGTGTTTTGGGGTGGAGGAGATCCACTCCTCGGCGCGGATGACGTCGGTGATCTGCATGAGGTGGTCGTCGACGACGTTGGCGAGATGGTAAGTGGGGAAGCCGTCGGACTTCATCAGCACCTGGTCGTCGACGTTCGAGTGCTCGAAGGTGATGTCGCCGCGCAGTTCGTCGCGGAAGGTTGTTGAAGTGGTTGCGTCGCCGGCGTGTGGGGGGACGGCCATGCGGACGACGAAAGGCTTGCCTTCTTTGAGATTCGCTTCGATTTGCGGCTGGCGACAGGTGGCGGCAGGTTCCGGGGTAGCGTGGCGGGAGCTTGGCAGCCGTTTGCTGCCTGCGTGCGGCTTCGAGCTCTTCCGCGGTGCAGAAGCAGCGGTAGGCGGTGCCGTTGGCCAGCAGAATGTCGCAGTGCTCGCGATAGATTTCGGTGCGTTCGGACTGGCGGTAGGGGCCGTAGGGGCCACCGACGTCAGGGCCTTCGTCCCAGGTGAGGCCGAGCCAGCGGAGTGAGTCGAAGATCATCCTGCTCGGAGGTGGCGACGAAGCGGGCGCGGTCGGTGTCCTCGATGCGGAGGACGAATTTGCCGCTGCGCTGGCGGGCATAGATGTAGTTGATGAGGCCGATGTAGGCGGTGCCGACGTGGGGGTCGCCGGTGGGGCAGGGAGCGATGCGGACGCGGATCGGGGCTTCTGTGGTGCTGATGCTATTCGTCATATGGGCCAAACGTTAATGCTAGCAGAGACAGGGAGCTGGAGATGCCACTGGATGGGAAGCGGTAGTGGGCCAGTTTGAACTCCGGGGCAATCAAAGTTACCTATAACCGTGTTGCGGGACCTTCGTTCCTCATCTCAGCCCTGTTCTCGTCAACAATCAGCGTTGGCGTAAAGTATCTTCGATGGATCTAAGCAAATACATTGACGAGCCAATGCTTGTGTCGCTACGCCGCTTACTGCCAAATGCAGCTTTTCAGCCGATAGTCACCCCATCGTCCATGTCAGTAGAACGATCGGTGAGCATCGAATTGCCGGTACCAGCGGATGCCGAATACGGATTCAGCTTGTACTTCCAACCAGAGAGGCAGATCGGCGCAAGGCTGCTTGCGGTTGATGGGACGGATTACTTCTGGTATATGCCCTTCGAGGATGCTGCGTTCCGTAATTCGGCTGAGGACTTGGATGCGGCCTTCGTCCAAACAGTCGAACGTCTTATCCGGAAAGAAACGAGAATCGTCCAGAAACGGGGCTTGATTGCTGACTCGTTCAGATGCGACTACAAAGTGGCCAGCGGCTGGAAGAGAGTCTATTCACACTCTGCCTCGCGTTTTGGCGGGTTCCACCCGCCACTAATCGCTGGAAGAGAGCGGATCTATACCTCGCCAGCGATCACTCCATGAGAGGACCAACGGGGTACCCTTCGAACAACCGAGACTGCAATTCTTGTGATTTGCGTGAAATGTGCGGCTAGTGCGTGTCTGCTACTGCTGGTCGAACTGCCTGCAAAGTCGGGTTTTCGGCAAGTTCAACCTATGCGGGTCGTAGTTGCCGAGAACCCCGGCGGGCTCAACCGGTCGATGTCTAGACTAGAACTCAGCTCTTGGCGTTCCCTGGGTTAGTAAACACAAGCGCGTTTATCGAGACTAATCCCTAGACAGGTTCTTTGGCCCAAGCCGGAGTGACGGGAGATCACTTGGTCACTTCCTGCCTTGTTCGGGATTAAAGCTGCATGACGCGTTAGTCAACCTGGTGGACGGAACCTTGAGCTCCTGCAAGTTGTTTTTGGTCAGCACCGCGTTGAAGTCTTTGATCTGTTGCTGCATCCCTTTCCAGGCGGCCAGTGTACGGTTGTAGTTGGCGCAGTCGCTTTCCCAGGTGGCGATCTGGGTCGGCGTGGGCGCCATGTCGAGGCCGACCTGAATCATGCTGACCATGGTGTTGTAGGAGTTGTTCAGGTCTGCGAAGGATTGCATCGCGTTGGGATCGGGAGGACGGCGATTCGCGCCGCCGCCAGCGCCGGGCGGTGGTATTACGCCGCCAACCTTCGTTAGGTCAGCATCGAGCGTCTTGGCCTGCTTGGCGACATCGTCGGGCAGGTTGCTCTGCAGCAGGGACGCAAGCTGGTTTCTGACGGCACCGACCTCTTCGTGGCCTGCAAAGCTCTGCTTCATCCCCTGAACCGATAACAGTGTGAGCCTGTTCTGCGTGCGCAGGGCGGCCATCAGCTCGGGGCTCTGGCCGACGCGCGGATCGTTGATGACGGTGACTTTGCTGGTGTGGACCTGGCCGTCGACCGTTAGCTTCAGCGTGTAGACGCCAGGGATCACCTGCGGTCCATGCGGACCGGGGGTGGTGGAGCCGGGCGTCATGTTCATCTGATTTTCGAGATCGTGGCGCAGGGCGGGCGGGTCGTCATAGTACAGGTTCCAGTTGATGCGGTTGAGACCGACATTCGTGCTGAGGGCGCGCGATTCGGGAGTAGCGAGCCAGTAGTGGGGATACAGCGGCGTCTTCGATGGGCGGCGGCAACGTGCTGGAGATGGTACGCACCAGATTGTTGTGGTCATCGAAGATCTGCAGTTGAATGGGCCCGCTGGGTTTACGGCTGAGATAGTAGTCGACGATCGCGCCATAGGGCACATTTGTCGCGTGGGGCACTTCGATGGAGAAGGGCTGATCCCAGTTGCTATTGATGCGGGCACGGATGGCGTCTGCAGGGTTGAAGAGATAGACGGAGGAAGAACTGATGGCCTGGGCGTTCGCGGCGATCTGGCGTAGCGGGCTGATGTCATCGAGAACCCAGAAGCCGCGGCCGTAGGTGCCGATCACTAGGTCGTTCTGGTGGTGATCGGTGTGGACGTCGAGGTCGCGGATGGAGGTGCTGGGAAGGTTTTGCCGCAGCGACTGCCAGTGATCGCCATTGTCGAAGCTGACGTAGACGGTGGTTTCGGTGCCGGCGAAGAGCAGGCCGGGTTGCTGAGGATCAACGCGCAGACTGTTGACCCAGCTTCCGGTGCGCTCGTCCTTGGGCAGGCCGTTGACGATGCTGACCCAGGTCTTGCCGCCGTCGGTGGTACGCCAGATGAGCGGCACGTTGCCGTCCTCGTCCGCGGGAAGTGTAGCGCCGCGCTCGGCGGCGATGCGGCCGGCGACATAGGCGGTATTGACGTCATGGCCAGCCTCGATGGTGTTGAAGCTGAAGTGGGGCGGCACGTTCGCAATGTTGCTGACGTTGTTCCAGACTTTGCCGTGATCGATCGTGTTATAGATCTGGCCGTTGCTGCTTGCGGTCCACATCACACCCGGCTTGACGCGGGAGATGGAGAAATCGCTGATGGAGGGTGGGGTCGGGGGCGGACCTCCGCGCGTGGGCTCTTCCGGTTGCGGGGGTTCCGGTTTCTTCGCACCGCAGGCTATCTGTGGTGCTCCCTTGGGTGTCGTTAGATCAGGGCTGGCGGCAGTGAAGGAATGGGCGCCGTCGCGCGTGACGAGCAGACACTGGTAGGCGACGTAGAGAGCGGTGGGCTCGAAGGCGATGTCGAACTTCTTTTGGAAATCCCTGCCCGCGGCGTACTTCGTGGAATCAGCGCCGAAGTTAGGCGCGACGTTCTGCCACTGGCCGGTCGCCATATTGATTTTGATCAGGCCGCTGCCGCCTCCGCCCGGGCCGTAGCCGACACCGTAGATGATGTTTGGATTTTTGGGATCGGGCCTGACGATGCCGAACTCCGAGGAGGGGACCGGGTTCCAGTCGGTGAAGTTGACCTGGCCCCAGTTGCCGCGGCTGCTGATCATGACTGCGCCGGTGTCCTGCTGCGCAGCCATGATGCGGTAGGGATACTGGTCGTCCGTGGCAACGTGGTAGACCTGCGAGATGGTCTCGGTGTACCAGAGGCTCCACGTCTTGCCGTTGTCGAGAGTGACGCTGGCGCCTTGGTCGGAGCCGACGAGCATGCGTTTGCCGTTGGTGGGATCGATCCAGAGCTTGTGGTAGTCCTCGCCGCCGGGCGCTCCTTTGAAGGGTTCGAAGGTGACGCCGCCGTCGGTGGAGCGGTACATCGCAGTGCTCATGGTGTAAAGGATGTCCGGGTTCTGCGAGTCCACGAAGACGCCGCTACTGTAGTTGCCCTGGCCGTTGCTGATGCGCGTGTCCTTTCCTGCCATGTGCCGCCAGGTGGCGCCGCCGTCGTCAGAGCGGTAAAGGCCCGAGCCGTTTTCGATGTTGTTGCCAACAATGTACATGCGCTGGCCTTTGGTGTGCATGGCGACGGCCACCGCAACGCGGCCCTCAAAAGGCGGAAGCTTGATCTGGGTCCACGTCTTGCCTTCGTCGATGGATTTGAAGCCCAGCGCCGGCTTGGCGGCGGGCCGGGAGCCGCGCTCGCCCCCAGCACCAGCGCCGCCGCGCTCGCCACCAGTGCCTTGCGTGGCGGCCAGCATGACATTGGGCTCGTCGAATGCGTACTGCAGGTCGCGAATGCCGTCATAGCCGTCAGCCTTGAGGACGTTGGTCCAGCTTTGACCGCCATCGGTGGAGCGGTAGACGCCACCGCCGTGATGGGTCGTGTCACCGAGAGCCGAGACGATCACCAGATTAGGGTCGGCGGGATCGACAACGATGCTGTCGATCTTCACGGTGTCCTCGAGCCCGATGTGCTGCCAGCTCTTGCCGGCATCGGTGGACTTCCACATGCCGTTGCCAAGGCTGCCGCCGATGGGGTCGCCGGCACCGGCATAAACGATGTTGGGATCGGAGGGTGCGACCTGGATCGCGCCTACGCTATCCACGCTCGTCTCCTGATCAAAGACGGGGAACCACGTCACGCCGGCGCTGGTGGTCTTCCAGATGCCGCCCAGTGGCGAGCCGAAGTAGAAGGTGCCGGAGTCGCCGATGACACCGGTCACGGAGGCAATACGGCCACCGTGGAAGGGCCCCACATTACGCCACTTGAGTCCCGCATAGAGGTTGGGGTTCACCTGCGCCGGCGTGGCTAAGGTTGATGCCAATACGCCGGAAAAAGCAAAAGCGCACCGTGTTGCCCACGACATTCGCGTCATGCTGTACCCTCACGAAAATATTGTCGATTCGAGGTAGTAGACGTCGGTCACGCCTCCCGGGACGCACGGCTGCATTGAATCGCTGCGGGAAATAGGGTTCCTCATCGTTTGACGATCGCAACGATAAATACCTGCAGTTGAAATCAAGCTGTTTCCTGGAGCCAATGGTAGAGTTACCTCAGCAGATTAGTCTAGCTAACGATTCGTTCACGGGAAGTCGACGAAGTTTCCCAAGCCCCGTTTTCAGGGAATACGGGACGCCACTTGTCCGATAAGCCGACTATTCGGCAACTTGCCTTGAGATCATTTGTCGATGAGTGATTCGGCGATTATGCATCAATTGACGCCGAGTGGGTCCGCGTAGCCACTCTGCTGAATGCCTAATCACGCTGCATCCACGGGAGGGTTTGCTTCGCGGGAGCCGCTGGCAAGGTGAAGTGGAACGTCGCACCGCGCCCGCCGTCGCCGTTAGCCCAAATCCGTCTGCCGTGCGATTCGACGATCGACTTGCTGATTGCCAGGCCCAGGCCGCTGCCTTGTGGCTTCGTCGTAAAGAACGCATCAAATATCTGGCTGCGGGGGCTTGCTTCCTGCAGGATAAGGAAGTAGCCAGGCTTCTTGTTTGCCATGGTCTCCGGCCCGAAAGAGCAGCAGCCTCTTCCCGTCGGGCGAGAATTTAAGGTTAGGTGACCACTCAAGGCTCTTACTCGCAAACGGGGACGGTATATAGGGCCGCAGCGGAGACCCAAGCGGATCGGATACTTCAACGTTGTATTCGCCGTCTTTGCTTTTTCTAAGAGCTGCCAACGCGGTGCCATCGCGCGACAAATCGAAGGTATAGCCATCGGTAATATCCATGATGAACTCGGGGTCGCCGCCAACGGTGGCGACGGAGTACAGCTTAATGGTTGGCGTTTCTTGATTGTCCGTGCTCTCCAGGATGATGAGGTGAGCCTTGTCGCTCGACCATCCGATCGGCCAAACGCTGCGGGCCTCATGCGAAAGCTGCACCGGAATGGGTGAGTTCAGATATCGGAGAAAGGCCTGGTATATTCCATTGACCTTGCTCGAATAGGCCACCGCATTGCCATCGGGCGACCAGACTGGTGGGATCGCGTCGCTGGCAAACGGCGTATAGCGATAGTTTGCGATGTCTTGACCGGACGGCTTTAGAACGTAGACGAGCATGGCGGTGAGAACAATGCAAGCGGCGCAGGTCGCCAGCAATCTCCTGCCTCTGCTGTGTGGTTGGTCGCCCACTACAGGGGTGAAGACCGCGCTCGTATATGCCTCGGAGAAGTGGTCGCGGAGGTTGCGTAAGTCGCGATAGAGATCGCGGGTGGATTCGTAGCGTTGCTCGGGCTCTTTGTGCAGGCAGCGGTCGATGATCCATTTGAGCGGAGCGGGGATCTTCTCTTCTATAGCCGATGGCTCGTCACGGACGATGGCCGCCATGGTCTCTACGCTGCTGTTTCGCGCGAAGGCCCGTTTGCCGGAGGCCATTTCATGCAGGATCAACCCGAAAGAAAACTGGTCGGAGCGGTAGTCGACCTCTTTGCCGAGCGCCTGTTCTGGGCTCATGTAGCTGGCCGTGCCCAGCACTGCGCCTTCGCTGGTGAGGTGTTTTGTTTCGTCGGCGGGAAGGGCGACAGTTTCTTCCTGGCCCGTTGCTCGTCGCGGCGAGGTGGTTGCGCGTGTCTGGCGGGCAAGGCCGAAGTCGAGGATCTTTACCCGCCCATCTTTGGCGAGCATGATGTTTTCGGGCTTAAGGTCGCGGTGCACGACTCCTGCGGCATGGGCGGCAGCGAGGCCATCGGCGACCTGCGCCGCGATCTCAATGAGTTTGCGGACGGGGACGGGTTTGCCGTGAAGCAGGGACCGAAGCGACTCGCCCTCGATCAGTTCACTGACGATGTACTGCTGACCGCTCTCAACTCCGAAGTCATAGACCGCGACGATGTTGGGATGATTGAGCGTGGCAACGGCGCGAGCCTCGCGTTCGAAGCGGCTGCGTAGGTCGGCGGAAGCGCCATCCTCGCGAAGGACCTTGATGGCGACATCGCGGTTCAGGCGGGAGTCGCGGGCGCGGTAGACTTCGCCCATGCCGCCGACCCCGAGGGCGGACTTGATCTCGTAGGGGCCAAGCTTCGAGTTCGCGACCAGAGGCATCGATTGAGGAATCCCGTGTCTCGCAAACCTGCAGCGTGAAATCCGAGACAAGCAGGGACTTAAGGCTGATGCTGCGCAAGCCCTAAATTACCAGACACCTCGCAGGAACGAACACTTTTTGTGGATGATGGCCCCATGTAAGCCTCGTGGTTCCGCCCGTTTCTTCGAAAGTCGGCTTTTCGGCAACTTCAATTTGTGGCGGATCGTAGTTTTCGAAAAGCCCGTTTTAGTGAACTAATCATTCCAAGGTCGGGTATTTCCTGAACCGCAAGCGATCGCGGGAGGTGCACGTGGGGGCGGTCTTTTTTGGGCACTTCAGTTTTTCGTCTCCTCGCGCTCCGGTGCACTCGGTTTGACATAGGTTGGCTCGAAGATAAGCCGATCGAAGCCGTAAGCCATGCGGAAATTGTGTGTAGGGCAGTACAACGCATACACGACTTGATTGCGACCGAGATCAAAAACCCGTTCGAAATGCATAAGCTTTCCGCCGATCATGCCCTCCGCACCGAGTACATCTTCGACACTTGCAAGTGTTCTATGTGTAAGACCGCGCTAATCATTGTCGATCCAGGGGATTCGGGTTTTGGAAGGATCCGGCCATGCCCACTCCACTTTGGAGCCTCACCGGACTAGTTTGGTCGTCGTGTCGCGGATTGGAATCTTGGGATATCCGAGGTGCACGAGATTTAGTACGCGCTCCTTTCGATGCCAAGCAGATTTGCCCGCTGTTTTGCCCGCTCCCAGGCAACCCGCGTCTGTGGGTTGTTGTGCTCTCCGATATCAATTAACTCTCCCAGCGAGTATGGATATTGGGGTCGATCTCGATGAACTTCTCATCAGGAATTGCGTGGGCGGCGCACGAGGAGGCAGCGCTGGGGTTGCTGAGCTTGTGCGAACCGACTGAATCGGCAAAGAGTAATATTCAGTATTCGCGCAATCCTATGGGAGCATATTGATGGTGACTCGGGCCCCGCTGATGCCATGCTCGCTGGCTACGATGTGCTTGTTCTGCGCAACCTATACGGTGTCCGCGCAGGAACCCAATCGCACCGTGTTGCCGATTGCGCCGCCGCCATTTCGCGGGACCGTAGGCACAACGTATAAAGAGTCCGTCCCCGCGCTGATTCCGCCGTTGCGTGCGCCGGCGGGTGCCCCCAATGTTCTGGTGGTACTGCTGGATGACGAGGGCTATGGCCAGTCGGGTACGTTTGGCGGATTAATCCCGACTCCGACGCTGGACCGGTTGGCAGCGGGCGGCCTGCGCTTTACGCGCTTCCACGTGACGGCGCTGTGCTCGCCCACGCGCTCCGCACTGCTGACGGGGCGCAATAATCATGCTGTCAGTATGGGAGTTATCACCAATTGGAGCACAGACGAACCCGGCTACACCGGCTCCATCCCCAAGAGTGCGGCCATGCTGCCGGAGGTATTGCGCGAGAACGGGTATGCAACCTCAGCCTTTGGCAAGTGGCACCTGATTCCGCAGCAGGAGGCCACGCTGGGGGGACCGTTCGACCATTGGCCGACGCACCAGGGGTTTGACTACTACTACGGCTTCCTCGATGGGGAGACGAACCAGTGGTTTCCGGAACTGACGCTGCGTACGCAGCCGGTCGAGATGGTTGCGCCTTCGGGGCGCAAGGACGATTACACGCTGAATGAAGACCTGGCCGACAAGGCAATTGATTGGATCAAGTCTGAAAAGTCCCTCGCCCCGCACAAGCCATTCTTCGTCTACTATGCACCCGGAGCGAGCCACGCTCCGCTGCAGGCGCCGCGTGAATGGGTGGATAAGTTTAAAGGCCAGTTCGATATGGGCTGGGACCGCTATCGTGAGATTGTGCTGGAGCGGCAGAAGAAGCTGGGCGTGGTGCCGCCGGATACGAAGCTGACGGCACGGCCGGCAGAGATTCCGGCGTGGGATTCGCTGACGCCCGACCAGAAGAAGGTGGCTGCGCGGCTGATGGAGGTCTATGCGGGGTTTACGGCGCAAAGTGATCACGAGATTGGGCGTGTGATTGATGCGATTGATGCGACCGGGCAACTGGACAACACGCTGATCGTTTACATCGCCGGTGACAACGGCGCGAGCCTGGAGGGTGGCCTGTATGGAACGGAGAATGCCATGTCGCAGATTAATGGCGAGCCGCAGAGCACCGAAGACGCGCTGGCTGTGCTGGATGAACTGGGAGGACCGCATACCACTCCGCACTATCCGGTGGGCTGGGCGTGGGCGGGGAATACGCCGTTCCAGTGGGGCAAACGCATCGCGTCGCATCTTGGCGGCACGCGCGACCCGATGGTCGTTTTCTGGCCGAGCAAGATCAAGGATGCGGGCGGGGTGCGCTATCAGTTTGAAGATGTGACCGACGTTGCGCCCACCATTCTGGAGGCGGCGGGACTTCCTGAGCCGACCGAGGTGAATGGGGTGAAGCAACAACGGGTGGATGGTATGAGCATGCTAGCTACTTTTACGTCTGCCACTGCGCCGAGCCAGCGAACGAAGCAGTACTTCGAAATGATGGGCAATCGAGCGATCTATCACGACGACTGGATGGCGTCGGCACGCAGAGGGCTGCTGCCGTGGGTATATGCGGGATCGTCCGACAACATGATGCAGCAGCCATGGGAGCTGTACGACCTGAGCAAGGACTACTCGGAGGCCAACAACCTGGCGCGGCAGTATCCCGACAAAGTGAAGCAGATGCAATCGCTCTTCGACGAAGAGGCGAAGAAGAATCAGGTGTATCCGCTGGACCCACGCATGAGCGGTCGGGGGTTCCACGCATCGGCGGGACGCTCCACCTTCTACTCCGGCGCCGGACATCTTTACAACGAGCTAGCACCGCCCTTTGAGACGAAGTCGCACACTATTACCGCTTATGTCGATATTCCCAAAGAAGGTGCAAACGGTGTGTTGATGGCGGACGGTGCCGAAGGTGGAGGCTTTGCGCTCTTCCTGAAGGATGGGCGGCCAACTTACACCTACGACTTCTTCCGGAAGAGCACCACGATCGCGTCGCCGACCACGCTGCCACCCGGTCCGGCAAAGATTGTGCTGCAGCTAACGTACAGCGGTACCGGTTTGAACAAGACTGCGGTGGCAACGCTGTCGGTGAACGACCGGCAGGTCGCCACGACGCAGATTGCCCGGACGGTTCCGAACGTCTTCTCGTTTGAGGAGACGTTCGACGTGGGTGAGGACAGCGCATCGCCGGTGGGCGACTATGAGAGCCCATTCGCGTTCACTGGAACAATCCGACGAATCGATCTCGACTTTGCACCGCCGAATTAGGGTCTCTATTTGCCACGCACAGGGTGGGGCGAAAGCTTGCGTGTCTCCGAACTTGCGGGTGCTGACTGCGAGCGAGTGACCGGTAAACCAGAGTAAATCCCCGGAGTGCCCGCAAAGTAGGGTTTTCGGAACTACAGGTCCTGCCAGCATCAATACTTGCCGATATCCGGGGCGGTCTCAACCGGTCGGTGCAACACCATCTGAGATGAATTCATTGAAAACAAAAACTGAAAAGGCTGGCGAGGGTTGGATCACCCGTAAACTTACCCTGGCTAGGTTTGGCCACAGCAGCAAAACAGCCATCGCTACTCTGGTGAACGACATTCGTGTTTCACCATGCTCATCAAAGTACCCAGCAAAGATACCGCGACCGTCGTCGCCGCGCTGAGCAAGCACGTGCGTAAACTGCCCGCGACCCTGCGGCGCTCCTTGACTTGGGACCGGGGGCACGAGATGGCAAAACACAAGAGCTTCACGGTGGACACGAATGTGAAAGTCTACTTCTGTGATCCGCAGAGCCCCTGGCAGCGCGGCACCAATGAAAATACCAACGGCCTACTAAGACAGTACTTCCCCAAGAAAACCGACTTGTCCGGCTACTCTCAATCCGATCTCAACAAGGTAGCCCTGCGCCTAAATCAACGCCCGCGAAAGACCTTGGGCTTTCAAACTCCTGCGAGTAAACTCCAAGCCGGTGTTGCATCGACCGGTTGAGACCGCCGGGTTTTTGATGAGGTTGATTGGCGAGCTTACTTCTAGGCCGGTACCCGCTCTTTCAGCCGGTTCAGCTCTTGTTCAAATAGTCACCTTTGGTATCCGACGCGCCCTACTCGGATCAGCGTGGAGAAGTCCGGAGAGTCGCCCGCCGCGTGCGCCGCGGAGTTAATGTGTGCCTGCTCCTTCAACTGCGGGAAGGTAAGTCCGCCGGTCACCAGCCGCCCGCGGTTGTACATCAGCTGATCCATCGAGCCATTCAGGATCAGTTGAATGCTGCCACCCTGCGGGTTCCCGGTCACATCGGCAAGCTGCGTGTCGAGCGTCGACGTGCAGTTCCGGGTCAGCTCGTTGTACCACTCCGGGTTGTCCTTCAGATTATTCATGTAATTGACGTAAACCGTTAACATCGCGCGAGCGACCGCCGGCGTCACCTGGACGCGGTAGAGATACACATCTTCTTCCGGATCCTTGCGGTAGTTTGTGCGCAGCCGAATCACATCGCGCTCATCCGCCGCGACAACGATCAGCCCAAACTGCCGGTAGAATCCGCGAAACAGCGAATAGGACTGGCCCGGCCGGTAGCGCGCCTCAATCGAGAACGCAAGATGTTGGTCCCCGAAATCAAAGCTGACCATCGGGTGGCTGGCAAACTTGATCCCCCAGTTATCTAGGAAGAAGTCAACACCGCGGAGTTGCGAAAGGTCGTAAGTGCGATCACTCCAGCAGTCCGAGTAGTCCTTCTCCGTGCGGTACTTGCAATCGCGCACGTTATGCACCACCATCTGGTCGCCATGAATCTCCGCCCACGCATTTCGCGAAAGATCCGCTTCCCACGGAGGGTCGTTGGTTGGTTTCAGGGACAACCACCACACCAGCACCACGACGCAACAGGCTACGCAAGCAGCCATACGCAGCCAGACTCCTTTTATGGCAAACAGAGCCCCCAACACAGCTACTGTGAAGAGCACCGCGGCGAGAATCCGCAACCCGTCGTGCCGAACGTCGAAGCATAGCGCCGCGAACGCCCACACCATGAAGATCGAGACGGCCAGCCACGCCAGAGCTTCGACCGCGACTCGCACAATCATTGGCCATTTCGGTTCAGAGTTTTTATCCCTCATCGAGCTCCAATCCACTAGACCGCCGTATATTGGTCAACCTACCCTGCACAGTTTGAACGCCCGGGAAACATAATTTTTCGAAGAGCTTGAAAAGTCGGGTTATCGGCAACTTCGGCTCCCTTCGCCTGGCGCTTGCAATCCAATCCTCTGCAATCTTCGCGAACTCTCCCGTCGTCATGTTGGCGTGGGTAATCGTCGCAAGTTCCAGCAAGCCCTTTACGCCACCCACAGCGACAGCCTTCGTATCTCCTGCCAGCACCGCCGCATATAGTGGGTTGTCTTTCCACTCAGGATGTTGCGGCGCCATCGCCTTCATGCGGTCGAAAACGAACGCAACCTGGAAATAGAACGGTTGTTCGCTCCACAACGTGCCGTCGTTATCGAAAACCGCGATCTGCTCTTCGGGCTTAACGAATTGAGGGCCGCCAGCCGTGGACACTGCGCGGACAAAATCGAGGATGCTTTGTTTCGTGGAACCTTCCTTCCAGGAAGGAAGTGGATCGCTGCCTGCCATGTGGTTGTACCCGTAATTGAGGCTGTCCAGTCTGAACCTGAGCGGAGCTAGACTATCGGATCGCAGCGCGTCTAAGAACTGGCAAAAGTGATAGCCAATCCTCGTGGCAACACTGGGTCAGGAAGCAATTTTGGCCAACCCCTGAAAGTCGGGTCATCGGAAACTGCGGCTCGAAGGCACAGTCTCTAAATTGACACTTTGTGAGACGCCCCGCCGTTCAGAAAATCGGCTTCAGGACCATCCGGCCGTACACGATGAACGCCATGAGGAGACCCAGCACGCCGCTTAAGATGATGGACGTGATCTCGCGGTACTTGACGTGCACCCAGACGAACACGAGGCTCTCGATCGTCAGGATCGTGGCGGCCACCACCGTGAGCGCCGGCTGCCAGTGGAGGGCGGCGGGAACGATCAGCCCGACCGTGCAGACGAGTTCGAGGATGCCGAGGGCCTTCCAGGCATCCCGCGGCAACGCACCAAAGGACGGGACCCCCTCGCTTACCTTGTCGAACATGAAGACCTTCATGACGCCCGACGCTCCGTATAGGAGCGCGGCGAGGACCTGCAGGACCCACAACAGAATGTTCATCGTGTGCCTTCTCCCGGTTTCTGCGTCGGCGCGCGCAGGGCGGTTTCTCCCGCGCGAGCCACGTTCTGAGTTCAGATCTCCGGCTTTACCGGCCTGTCGTGCCACCAGAAGGGCTACGGTCTTGGAAAAGTGGTTGAGTCCTGGTACCCCACGGGCATACCTTCAACGACTCCTAAGTAGACAGAAGCTGTTATTGCTTTGAGGCACGGGATCGGCCGGATCGCTTAGGGATTGCACTCTTCGGCAATCGCGGAACAGCCTGGACGCCCGCCCAAAGCGTTGCGATCGTTTGCTCGACCACGAGAGTCTGGTCAGGCAAGTCAGGCACAACCCCCTGGATGACCATGAGTGTGGCGAGGCCGAAGATCGTGTACCACCAGGTGTGGGCTACCACAATGTCATTCCTGCTTGGCAATCCTTCATCCTTGGCAACATCGAAAAAGAGCTGCACGAAACGTTGGAACAACGGCGTGCCAATGTCGTCGATATATTGTCCAGCGCGAATGCCGTTGCGGTTCTCAGGCCCGAAGAAGACGTTGCGAAACTGCTGTGGATGGGCAGTGCAGAACTGAATCAAGCCGCGTGAAGTCGCAAAAAGGCGCTCCTTCGGTCGAAGATGTTTAGCGGCAATCGCGTCGAAGTTCTGAATCAGCAGCCCGATCGTCTCGCGGCTCAGTTCGGCAAGAATATGCGCTTTGTCGGGAAAATGCTGGTAGATCACGGCGTGCGTATAGCCGATCTCTTTAGCGATCGCGCGAAGCGTCACGGCCTCGTAGCCGTGATCGGCAAACATTTTGCTGGCAGCCGCAAGGATTTCGCCCCGCAGCCTTTCCTTGCGCTCTACCCGGCGACTTGGCGATGTGGATGTCACTTCAATAGCTTAGTCCCTCTTGGCGATTTTTGCGACCAGATGTTGATACCTTGTTACCCACTTTGGTCAAATAACCATCGATTATTTTGCAACCAATGGTTAGCATCGGACCTCTAATCGTCAGGTCGCTCATTTGGATTGGCGGCCAAATACGAGGCAAAAGGAGAATGCGATGAAAGTTCTAGTGATTGGAGCAGCGGGCAAGAGCGGAGAAGCGCTGGTAAATGAGGCGCTGGCGGCCGGACATAAGGTGACGGCTTTCGTGCGCGGCGCCGCGCAGTACAAGAAGGCGAACGTCAGAGTTGTTGCGGGCGACGTGCTGGACGCGGCTGCGGTCGACGTTGCGGTAGCCGGACAGGATGCGGTGATCGACGCGCTGGGCGGCAAGACGCCGTGGAAAGTGACGACGATGGAAACGAGCGCGGCACACAATATTGTGGACGCGATGCGGCGCAATGGCGTGCGGCGGTTACTGAAGATTTCAGTGGTTGGTGCGGGCGAGAGCGTCAAGAACGCCGGCTTCTTCAACGAGCACCTCCTCATGCGGACGTTTCTGCGGGGTCTGCTGGTAGACAAGGCGGGCATGGAGGCCGAGATCGAAGGCAGCAACCTGGACTGGACGCTCGTGCGGCCGCCGATGTTGACCGACGGCGAGAAGACCGGCGTTGCCAGGGTGCTGAGCACGGAGGGCGGCGAGAAGGCGCACAAGATCGGGCGGGCCGATCTGGCAGCCTTCATGGTGCAGCAACTGGAAAGCGGCCGGTATGTGCGTCAGGCCGTGACAGTGACGACCACATAGCAAGGCCTCCGCGAGGATCAACCACCTCTCTCATCGAGGCGATCCGATTCGGCTGTCTAAAGGCCTGTAACGATTCATGCGACAGATAACTGTGGAAACCCACGGGACTAGCGGAGTGCTAGCTGCGCAACTCACGAGCTCTGGCGTTCGCATCAGAGCATCACCTTCGTTCTACGAAAGGATCGTTTTATGTCAAACTTCCCCACTCCGCTTGAAGAAGTCATTCATCACAACGTCATTAAGAACAACAAAACAGGCGGCCCGGCGCTGGATATCGGGCCCATGCAGTTGCTATGGAGGGCACTGGGAGAGAACACGGGCTACACCTTCTCCATTTATGAGACCACGGTCGTGCCGGGCATGGGTATTCCACTTCATAAGCACCCATTTGCGGAGTTTTTCTATGTACTGGAAGGCACTCTGGCTATTGGGTCCTGGAACAGCCAGGGCACCGCTGAGTGGAACGCGTATGAATCCGGCGAAAGCCTGGTGGTGCAACCCAATGCGCCTCACACATTCTTCAACAAGAGTGAGCATCCGTGCCGCATGCTGAGTGTTTCAACGTATCACCACGAGCGGATGATGAAGGATGCAGTGCAACCGGATGGCAGGACAGATTTCCTGCCTGCTCAACTCTCTCAGGCCGATTTTGTGAAGTTGACAAAGTCCATGGAAAAGAACCAGACATTCCTTGTCGCAGACCATGCTTAGCATGGGCCATCTCTTGAGTTCACCCTTGAACTCAAGAGATGCAGCAACTGGAAAGCAGCCGGTATGTGCGTCAGGCTGTGACAGTGACCACCTCTCTCATTGAGGCGATCCGATTGGCTGTGTAAAGGCCTGTAACGATTCATGCGACAGATAACTGTGGAAACCCACGGGACTAGCGGAGTGCTAGCTGCGCAACTCACGAGCTCTGGCGTTCGCATCAGAGCATCACCTTCGTTCTAACAAGGAGAAAACGAGCATGTATTTAGTCATGGGCATTACTGGAAAAGTTGGGGGCGCCACCGCACGGCATCTGCTGAAGCAGGGCAAACAGGTGCGAGCACTTATGCGCAATCGCGAGAAAGCGGCGAAGTGGGCAGACCAAGGCGTGGAGTTGGTGGATGGAGACTGGAACGATGCGACAGCCATAGCGGCGGCGCTAAAAGGTGTTGAGGGCGCGTTTGTTATGTTGCCGGCTGTATGGGCACCCTCGCCTGATTACAGAGAAGCAAAGGGTGTGATTGCGAACTATGTCGAGGCGCTGACCAAGGTAGTGCCCCCGCGGGTG
Organism: uncultured Acidobacteriaceae bacterium; assembly: GCA_963791735.1. Lineage (GTDB taxonomy): Bacteria > Acidobacteriota > Terriglobia > Terriglobales > Acidobacteriaceae > Edaphobacter. The sequence goes on from CAWBTR010000006.1 coordinate 177,721, forward strand.
GTAGCGCTCTCGTCGATGGGCGCGAATAGAACAAGCGGGGTGGGGATGATCACGGCCTTATCACTCCTGGAGCAAAGCTTTCGCAGCCTGCCATCTCCGGTCGCATTTGTGCGCGCAGGCGGCTTTTTCGAAAACTTTCTTTACGGCTTACAGGCCGCCCAAGGCGGAACACTACCGGTCTTCTACAATCCTACAAACCGGAAATCGACAATGGTCGCGTCAGACGACATCGGCGCAGAGGTGGCAACGCTTCTGACCGGGCCGGCGTGGTCAGGGCATCGCATCATCGAGCTGGGTTCGATGGTAAGCGCGGATGAAGTGGCCGGACAATTGGGTGAGGTCCTGACACTCGACGTAAAAGCCTTTGCAGTCCCGCGTGCAGGGTGGGCGGAAGCGTTCGAGCAGTTCGGCATCCCGAAGGGCCACACTGGACCTGCCGAAGAAATGTTTGAGAGCGTTAACGCGGGATGGATGGACCTCGGAATCACGGGTACGGAGCACGTAGCGGGTACGACATCCGTACGCGATGTGTTTGCGGCTGCACAGAATGCCGTCAAGGCGTAAGTCCGGGGCAAGCAGCATCAGCGCCCTGGGGGCGGGGACAGCCAGCCGTGGCCACGGCGGCTTCGTGTTCGACTGGCTGTTCCTGCCTTTGCTGCTCAGCCATGCTTACAAGGACAAGGACGGTCAGGAAGCCGCGCGCCTGAGCGCGCGAGATAATCGCTTCCTTCAATGCCCTGGCCCCTGTTCGGTTCAAACGTCAATGGCAGATGGGCGATTGATGTTGAGCATTCGTTGGGTCCAAGTGGCGAGAAGCAGATGTGAGGTGTGTGGCAATCGGATTGGGGGTTTGGGCTGAGGAAGAGCAGTTTAGGCAGGGAAGAACTGACAGGAGAACAAGACAAGGGAACGAGCGCACGCATTACTCCAGGGGTCGCCTATTTTACAAAGAGCGAGTTCAAGATACCCGAGGATTCAAACTCTGTCGAGATAAATTCGATGCAATAATTCAAGATGTCGGGGATGGTCTCGGCGAGCTTCCCCTTTCCGAAGACCTGATGGCTCAGCTCCAACCTGGAGGATGCCCTTGATGGACATCTCCTCAGGAGAAATGATAGAGGTGGTGTTCAAAGCGAACGATGTTGCGGCATTCATCCCGCAGAACCATGTTAGCGGAGCAGAACATCGCTTCGTTACCAAAAACCTGTGGGAAAGAAACCGCGGCATCTATAAACTATCATGTCCTATGCCGTCCGCGCTCGCACCCAAGCGGCCGTGTCGTAGGGATCGAAGTGTATCGACGCTCCCAGGATTACCGCGGGGAAGCCGCCCTCATCGACAAGTTGCTCCGCCATAAATTGACCGCAGCCGTATACGATGAGCGCAAATTGATGTGCGGGAACTGAGGTCAGGAAGTGACCAGCAGGTCGGGCAAGATCAATAAGGAGAGATAGACCGCCTCTTCGGAGGCGGACTCTTTGTTGAGAAATCCGAAGTTTCCGCCGATAAAATGGCACCCGCCTAGTTGATCCGCGTATTTGGGGACACGTGGAGCCCTAAGATTTCTTTGATTAGCTTTTGCTGGGCTTCGCTCTCGAGGCTATATATTCATGTGCATGCGAAGTGGCGTAGGTGGATTCGTCTTCGTGATTCAAGGGGAGGCTGTTTGATTCAGTAGCTGTAAAGAGAGTTCCGAGATGAGCGAGACAAGGCCCTTTTCGATTTACCTTCTGAAACCAGAAGTCGACGCGTCAAATGCTATGGTTCGGGACCATGATCTTCAGAAAGCAGTCTCGCCTGCTTTGCCGGCAGGCTCCTCGATCTACATCCTAGATAACATGCCGACCGCCCCTTGGTGGAAGTCATATTTCCAGCTCGATCTCGAATTGCGACAGGCCGGCAAAGGCGCCCTTGTGTTTCTTCCTGCGGGAAACCGCTATTTTGCACTCTCCTTTGGACACGTCTATCACAATCTGAAGGATCAGGCGTATGAGCATGATTTCGGACTTAAGGTGACGTTGAATTGCATAGACCCTAACGAACTCAAAAGTACCGACACGTTGGAACCCGGTGCGGCACGACGGCTGCGAACGCAATTGCCGGTTGGCTCAGACCTGAACCGCTTGTCGATCAATTCGATAATTCCGGCCCTTGAACATTGAGGATCTAATTGGCAATTTCGCACTTTTATTAATGTCGCCGCCAGCCCTTCGGCTGTGTGTTTCGCTTCGCTCTGAGATTTGTCATTTAGATATCGTTCGGCGAAGAAGTCGGTTGCGTGGGTCATTGTTGTTGTGGCGCGGGAGAAGCCCATGTAGCGGTTTGCACGGCCTTCGTCCCCAAGGTCTCCTCAACAAAGGTTCGTTCCCAACTGCTAAATAATAGCAGCCGGAAACGTTGGAGAATCACGCGCACAGTTCCGCGGCGGAGACTGGAGTAGTGAGGGCGCACGGGTGGGCTATTCCTTCAGAACCGCTTGCCAAGGTTGCTCCTAATAATGCGGACGCCGCAAGACTGATAGCGCTATGTAAGCTGTGATTCGCGAAATACGGGGTTATCGGCAACTTCGAGGCGAACTTGCCGAAAACCCGACTTTACGGGCACAACGTATTACTTCCGGATAGCCCGTGATTCGGAAGCAACACGCTAACGCTAACAAAGAAGCGCGGACCATACCGGCGCGCTGGGCTGCATATGTTCCGGCACACGTTTGCCACGAACTTATTGAGGGCCGGATTCAACATTATCGATGTATCCCGGCAACTTGGTCACCAGGATGTGGCCACGACTCAGATCTACCTGCACGACTTGTTGAACGATGAGCTACGGGAGCAGTTGAATGCGTCAAGTCTTGGGACCATGTACATCCTGGAGGAGTTCAAGACGGCCGAGTATCAGCGCATTCACGTTATGAGCGATGAGTCTCGCAAAAGAATGTCCGAAGGCGGCAAGCGAAGTGCACAACTCAGAGCTGCTGGAATCGACTGAGATGTAAGAGAAGCAGGGAAGTGAAAGAGGCCACCATTCCGGTGACCTCTTCTGTTTTAAGCTGCCTTCGCTGCCTGGGCAAAGGTTGGGTCTTTCTTCCGGATCCAGTAAGCGACCGTCGTCGGGTCGAATCGGCGCTGTTTCCCTATGGTGAAACTCGGAATCGTCCCTTGATCTGCGAGATCGTAGATCGCATCTTGCGAAACGCGGAGAATTTCTGCCAATTCCTTGACCTTAAGAACGCTCGTGCGCGTCTCTAGGTCGTCGAGAATGCTGTACGCGTGTGTCGTGACTCCACAAAAAAGAGCGAGAAGCCCGACGCCGTAGATCGTCAGGTCGTATTTCCATGTTCTCCTCAGCAATCGATGTTCAGATCGATGAGGTGCTGGATACTCCGTTGTGGACCGGGGCCTATCCAGCGAATTGAGTCCAGCGTTACTCCCTGGGACACTGACGATTGGATGCTCCAGACTGACAAAGATTCAGAATTTTGAGTATACCGTACGACTATCAGGAACGATCACACAGGAACTCAGGAGAGGAATTGCCCGAGTAGCGGAGGATGGCATCACAGTCATCGTGTCTTGCCAACGGATCAGACGAACTAGTTTTCGAGTAAGGTAGTCATACCCGTTGAATCAGAACTTTTTACGAGCTGACAGAGTTTTTGCTTGACTCTTGCAGAATATTATGACTATTCTCACCCACCACAACTCAGCCTCGTTACGCGTCGCGTGCGAGCCGGCCTGACGGTGGCATCCCATCAAATCGGTAGCAATTGGGTTCTTCGGCCTAAACATGAGGGGAATATCATGAGCCTGCCCATCCGAAGCCAGATCCTTGTCATCCGCTCGTCACTAGCACTTCTCCTAACAGCCTTATGCTTTGCTTGCTCCTGCACCGCTTTATCCCAGATACCCTTCACGGGGACCTACCAACTCGGCGGCAACATTGAGGTCTCTTGCTGTACCAATGGGATGTCTTGGGGATTTACCCCGGTTATCCAGGATCAGTCCCTTTCTGGAACCGTTCAAATAACGTCGATTGCCGTGTCGGACACAGGCAATATTCTGTCAGTAGACCTAAACGGCGTGGCCGGCACCACCTGGGAGGTCTTTGTCGGGCCGGCCTCGTGCGGGTTTCCCGTTGGTGAAGTACATGGCGTAGTCAGCACATCAACATACCAATGTAATGCGCCGACACAACTAATCTTCAATACAAATGCGGTTTGGTCGCCACCGCAGAGTGGAACCTTTGCAGGCAGCTTTAATTTTGCAACTGGAGCGTTTGCCACGAATGATTTGGGCGCGTTTATTTTAGGGGCTTCGTCGCCATCAAATCTCACGCAGGGGCTCTTTTTGCAGGTCCTCTTATGGGGGGGAGATGTAGGTGCCACCCTCGATCTCAGCAACATTTCCGTAACCGTGACAGGAACGGCAACCTCAGTGGGGGCTGCCCAGAAGCAACTTCTCGGAGGGAGCGGTAGCACCACTAACCCAACCGGATCGTTCGCAGAACCTGTGAATACAGCTACGGGCAACTATTTCTCGACTGCAACAGATTTGGCAGTTCCAGGCAAGGGAGAGCCCTTCGTCTTCAATCGCTATTACAACAGCCTTGATTCTTACAAGGGCCCACTCGGTCCAGGTTGGACGCATAGCTACAATCTCTTTCTGGTCAAGGATTCCACAAGTGGAATTGTAACGATCAAACAGCAGGACGGATCAAGCGTGGTTTTTGCTCCGAACAGCTCGGGGAACTATGAGCCGTCGACAGCTGGGTTATTCGACAAGCTCCAGCAGAACGAAGATGGGTCCTTTACCCTGACGAAGCGCAATCAGCTGAAGCTCTTGTTCTCGACCTCGGGTCAGCTACTCACTGTAAGCGACCGGAACGGCAACACTCAGCAGCTTACGTACGATCAATCAGGTGATTTGGCTTCAATTATTGATACAGTTGGCCGAACATTTGCTTTGAGCTATGTAGGAAATCATCAACTATCCACATTGTCTGACCCTTCAGGACGAGTGGTCTCTTACCAGTACGATGGAAGCGGAAACCTGATCTCATGCACCAATCCAGCTGGTGGCATTAGTACGTATTCGTACGACTCTCTTGGGCGCCTGACGACGGCGGTTGATCCTCGTGGAGTCACTTACGTACAGAATACCTTCGATGCAAGCGGACGTGTCGTTGCGCAGAAGAATGGTCGGGGAGCAACAGTATCATTCGCCTATAACACACCAATGGCTGGAACAACTAGCATCACGGATGGTAATGGAAACTCAATCCAGCATACCTATGACCAGGCTTTCCGTTTAGTTGCTGTCACCGACGGATCCGGCGCTACGACATCATATTCTTATGATTCAAGCAATAACCGAACTGCGGTCTCGGATGCCAATGGGCACACCAGACAATTCGTCTACGACTCATCTGGAAATGCAATATCAGCCATGAATGCCTCAGGAAGCGTCCTCTCGTTTGTATACGACGCTTTCAATGACGTGACCAAGATTACTGATCCCGCGGGCAACGTGACTAGCCTCGGATATGACGACAACGGCAACTTAACGTCGATCTTAGATCCTCTGAGAAACGCCACTCAGCTCACGTATGATTCGCAGGGGCAATTGCTGAGGGTACTCGACGCGAAAGGAAATACGAGGGAATTTGAATGGAACGGCCTCGGAAACTTGATCCAGGTTACGGACGGTGCCGGAAGGAAGCGTACTTTCGCATATGACCCGCTCGGGCGAGTGATATCTGCCACCGACGGGCTTGGTCATAAACGGACCATTGAATACGATTCATTGGACAGAGTGTTAAGTCGCACGAACGCGCTGGGTAACAAAATGTTATACGCTTACGACGGAATCGGCGACTCGTTGTCCTTCACCGACGCAAATGCGAATGCAACTAAATATCAGTACGATGCGGCCGGGAATTTGGTAGGGATGACGGATGCAATCGAGAGCCAAACAACTTATGCCTACGATTTAAACAACAATCGCGTATCTGTCACGAATGCACGTGGCAAGATTACCCTATACGCCTTTGATGCTGCTAACCGTCGCATTCGCATTACAGATCCACTAAAGCGTACGACAGCATTTACGTACGATAGAAATGGAGACCTGATTTCGGAAACAGACGGCAATGGGAACTTGACACGCTTCAGCTTTGATGCCGATAACCATCTCGCCAGTGTTATCTGCAACGATGGAAGGTCCGTATCGTATTCTTATGACAACAGCGGCCACCGCGTGGCCATGACGGACAGCCTTGGAACCACATCTTATAATTACGATGCTCTTAGTCGCCTTACGGAGCTGAGGCGCTTCGATGGCCAGACACTTGCGTATACTTACGACGCTGTTGGGAACCGAATAGGATTGACCTATCCAGATGCGCGCAAGGTTCAATATGAATATGACGGAGCTAACAAGCTTAGTGCCGTAGTCGAGAGTCCGGAAATGAGGACTAGATATGACTATGACCTAGCTTCAAGGCTTGTTACAACAAATCTGCCGAACGGCATCCGGTCGTTCTATAGCTACGATGATGCGGACCAACTCTTGGCAGTTTTGAACACCGCGAAGTATCGGACGATTTCTTTCTTCGGATACACGCTAGATAAAGTAGGAAACCGGATTCGAATTACGTCAGCGTTAGATGGTGTTTCGGCTTACAAATATGACGGCCTCAATCAGTTGAGATCGTGGACGGACTCTCGGGGGCACACGGTGAGATATTCATATGACGAAGTGGGCAACCGAGTTGAGCGATCGTCGCAACAAGGAAGTGAGGCTTACACTTATGATGATGCTGACGAACTGATAACTGCTGGGCCGGCACTCTTTACGTACGATGGGGATGGCAATCGACTGTCGAAAACCGTCAATGGCAAGACAACTTCATTCACCTGGGATTCAACGAATCGGCTGAGTTCGGTCACCAGTTCATTGTCGAGAATTGAGTATCAATATGACGGCGCTGGCAATAGGGTGGGGATGAGCACGGGCTTCGAGCATCACACATTTGTAATTGATGTCAGTCGTCGTGCCCCGCAGGTCGTCGCCGACTATCGAGGGAGTACGCCGACTGATTATATCTATGGGTACACGCTAATTTCGACGGTCAAAGGGAGAGACGCTGACTACTTGGACTATGACGGATTGGGAAGCGCGGTTAATACTTCTGAAGCCGATGGTTCTATCCGCCCAACGTTTTCCTACGGTCCCTGGGGCGAAACAGGTAGCGGTGATAAAGGATGGGACGCTTCTAATGAGGGCGAACCTTCAGCTCCCGTTCGATTTGCAGGGCAGATCCTGGACGGCCCTGATGATCTGTATTACCTCCGGGCTAGATATTACGATCCGGAAGGGGGGCGTTTTCTGTCGCCAGACCCGATCGGTTCTCGCCTTGGCAACCCATATGATCAGAATAAATATGTATATGCCAGAAACAATCCGATACGTTACGTTGATCCGCTGGGATTGAGCGCGGAGGATTCTACGACAGTTCGGGACTTCGCCAGCACAGCCTCCACTGCATTGTCTGGCCTGTCGGTATTGGTGGCACCGTCGACAACAACTAAAGAAGTTGTAGTCGCTGGCGGGGCGGCTGTGGGAGCAGTCTTATATGTTGCTCCCTATGTAGCATCCTATTGTGCAGTGAATCCGGAGATGTGTGAGGCAATTGCTGAGGAGGCCGCGGAACTTGCAACACAGCAAACGACCGGACTTCCCCCGGAAAATATCCAACAGTTAATAGTTGGAATTGCTGGGAGTGTTCTTGAATCTGCAGTCGACGAAGTAACTTCCTTATGGTCCTATTTTGGCCCCTCAGGATCTATTTGGCAGGCGGGCTCAGACTCGGGGCCCATTGTTTATCCAGACTCAGGGGATCCATCAGGCGTCTCCGACTCTAATCCTAATGTTCCCGACGATGGATCGAGTGATGATGATTATGATGGTCCCTGACTCAAGGGCATGAATTCAGCAGCATAGAGATGGAGGAAACCAGCATAACCATCGACTTGGGAATGGTTGTGATGACTGTATCTCTGGCCCACGGGCTAATCCTCGAGGCCCGAGATATGGCGGGCCACATTACCGTCAACGGTTGCACTTCTAGGCGCTAGGGGAGAACGAGCATAATTGCTCCTAATTCCGGTTCTTCGGTTCTATTTAGTTGGTTGGTCGTTGTAGGAGAAATATCCGGCGACAAAGCGGCCTTGGCAATTGAAGAAATAGCTCTGCGGATCAGGCAGCGTTCTTGGAGCGGCTGGACCGCCAATCATCCATACGAGCTACACCAGTCGATTCATCGAAGCGTCGGCCGTAGATTTTTGAGGGTCGTGTTGAGGTTGCGGTGCCATAACAGTTTCGAAAGTGTGAGGTAGTCTTCCGGATGAGTCCGGAGCCACTCGTATGCCACGCTGTCACGGTACAAATGGCAAACCAGTATATGGTCCCGTTATCGGTTGAATCTGTCGTTCCAGAAGGTATGGGTTGTGAAATACGTCCCGTGAGAGTGGCTCACGAGGCTGAGGCTACTGTCATCACACGCGCTGTCAATTTCTCAAAGCGTCGTTACCCAAAGGCATAGCTGCCTTCGATTGCATCTTACAAAGAGATTTACTAGTTGCGTCTAATCAAGGGCTTAGGTGTAGAACATCTTGCCCTAGAGGCGCTTTTTTGGGGAGCCTGTAAGTTCACAACTTTTTGCAATTTGTTGCTTTGTTGTGACATATCGCCGAGTTTCCCCGCTTATTCTTCAATCCGATGGACAAGAGGCGCCTCTCTCCGAAAAGCGCACGGGCGTCTCTCCTAAGGCGCGCACGTATGTTAAAGTTTCAAGCTCGACGCTGGTCGGACCGCCCACGCATGTTGGTGTTCATGCTGGGAGTTATACTGCCCGCGGCCGCGCTAATCGGAGTTGGTGTATGGCACCTGACGACCATACAGCGCGACAAAGCGATCGAGGCCGTCTTTCAACGGGAGTTTCAACAGGTCTTAGCGATTGCCGAAAAGCGGATTGATGCGCGCGCCTATGATATCGCCGAGGAAGCCAGTGCGAAATTTCCCGAGGCGAATCAAGGCGACAAACTCGAGGATTTCCTGACGGCACACCCTGACATCGCAAGTGCGTTTCTGTGGACCGGGAAAGGCCATCTTGAGATTCAATCTCAGCCCGATCGGATGGGCGATCCTGAAACTGGTAAGGATGAAAAGGAGCTCTCATCCATGCTCGGAGCCTGGTTTGATTTGGAGTCCAAAGACTTGATCGCCAAGCTCAAGAAGATTCAGGCGGTTGAAGGGCGGCACGTCTACTTTACCAACAATTGGGTAACCAGGGGCGACAAGATGCAGTATCAGTCCTTGGCGGTATTCATGCCTCGCGGTTCGACTGGGGAGCATCCCGCTCTAGCAGGGTTTGTCTACGATACCGACTATTTGAGTAACAAGTTTTTTCCGCAAGCGCTGAACGATGTGCTGCCAAATCAGAACAATAACGATACGTCGCATCCTCAACCAGTGATCATGGTACGGACTGGAAAGGACCGCGCTCCGTTGGCCGCTTCGACTTGTTGGGATGGAGGTCCGCCTGAAGTAGAGCGAAGTCTCGAAGGTGTCTTCCCCGGACTGATTTTGGGAATTAAGCTGCGGGGGACCACGATTGCGAACATCAGCAACCACTTTGTGCGGACGGCCTTCCTTATTCTCGGGGCGCTTTCATTGCTGATGGGTGGAGGGGTGCTACTCGCCTATCGAAACGTCGCGCGCGAACTTGGACTGGCGAAATTGAAGTCCGATTTTGTCTCAAACGTCTCGCACGAGTTGAGAACACCTCTAGCGCTCATCCGACTTTACGCAGAGACCCTCGAACTGGGACGTATCGCCAACCCGGGAAAGCGCCAGGAATATTACGAGATTATTCGCAAAGAGAGTGAGCGGCTGACTTCGCTGATCAACAATATTCTGGACTTCTCGCGTATCGAGTCGGGCAAGAAAGAATACAACTTCCGCGAGACCGACGTTGCCGATCTGGTACGGGGCACGCTGGAATCTTATCGTTTTGAAATCGAACAAAACGGGTTCCATTTCGAACAGAAGATCGATAACGATCTGCCACAAGTGAGTGTGGATCGCGAAGCGATTGCGCGGTCGCTGCTGAACCTGGTGAACAATGCAGTGAAGTACTCGGCGACAGAGAAATACCTCGGAGTAAACCTCTACCGGCACAATGGTGGCGTCAACCTTGAGGTCGTCGATCACGGAATCGGCATTCCCGCGAAGGAGCAACCCAAAATCTTCGACGAGTTCTATCGAGTATGCGATCCACTGGTGCATGACACCAAGGGAAGCGGGCTGGGGCTGTCGCTGGTGCGACACATCGTGCAGGCGCATGGAGGTGAGATTGCGGTTGAGAGCGAGCCCGGTCACGGCAGCAAGTTCATCATCACTCTGCCGTTGCAGACTCCAGGGGTTCAGCAGGCGAAAGGGATGTCGGCATGAGACAGCAAGAGAAGACGAAGATAACGGAAGCATCGAGGCCGGCGAGAATTCTTGTCGTGGAGGACGAGCCCAATATGGTGGCTGGACTTCGCGACAACTTCGAGTTCGAAGGCTACGAAGTGATAACAGCGGGCGATGGGATCGAAGGCCTTCGGCGAGCCCTGGAAGAGTCTCCCGATCTTGTGGTGCTGGATGTCATGATGCCCCGGATGAGCGGACTGGAAGTATGCAAGCAGTTACGCGCACAACGCGGTTCCATTCCGATCATCATGCTGACTGCCCGCGGCCAGGAACTCGACAAGGTGGTGGGCCTCGAACTTGGCGCGGACGACTATGTGACCAAGCCGTTTTCAATCCGCGAACTGCTGGCGCGAGTGAAGGCCGTGCTGCGACGCACGGCAGTGGTTCCCAAACATCAGGATCAACACTCCTTCGGTAACGTGGAAGTCGATCTGAGGCGTCATCGAGTGCTCAGATCAGGCAAGGCTCTTGATATTTCCTCCAAGGAATTCGAGTTATTGAAGTACTTTATCTGCCATTCTGGCGAAACGCTCAGCCGCGATCGTCTTCTGGAAGAGGTCTGGGGATACGAGAATTTTCCGACGACCCGAACCGTGGATACGCATCTGGTACGTCTGCGCCAAAAACTTGAGCCCGATCCCGAACAACCACAGTACTTCCTGACCGTGCATGGAACAGGTTATCGGTTCGTCGGCTAAAACAATCGGAATCTAGAAAGGGGTTGAGCTATGAGCAGCGGTACAGTACTACCAAGAGGGGAAGGCAGGTTCCGGAGTAATGGCGGGGTCCGAAATTACAACGTGCCCCAATCCTCGATCGTGGCGTCGATGCCGCCGGCGCCATTGAATGTGCCACTGCAGGACGAGGTGGACTCCCTTCTGCGAGAGAAACTTGCTCTCCATTCCGAGCTGTTCGAGGCGGCACAGATCCAACGCAAGCTAAGCGGCCCGCGTGAGTTTCGGCAGGGCAGTTTACAGTTCGCAAGCGAGGTCTTCGCGGCACGCTTTCTCTCCGGGGATTTCACGACGTTCCTGAAGAGCGGTTCCAATGTTCTGATGGCGCATGGAGACATCGCCGGTAAAGGAGTTGCGGCTGGAATGTGGTTCACCAACCTTGCAGGGCTTTTGCAACGTTACGGTGGCCCTTATTCTGACCCGACAAGGATCGCCGCGGAGATCAACCGCCACCTCTGCTATCTGAGGCCCGTTGCGCCGTTCGCTACGGCATTTCTCGCACGGATTGACTGCAATTTCGGAGATCTGACCTACTGCAATGCCGGTCATTTCCCGCCAATCTTGCTTCACGCGGATGGACGGACTGAACTGCTCGAGAGGGGCGGTCCGCTGTTGGGTGCTATCGAGGGTGCGGAGTTCGAGTTGGGGGAAGTGTTTCTCGAACCCGGGGACACGCTTGTCGCATACTCCGATGGCGTACTTGAATGCCACAACGCTTCAGAGGAAGAGTTCGGGTTGGATCGGATACTGGCGGCATTACGAAACGCCAAATCGCCATCCGCTCATGCCATGCTCATGATGCTCCTTGCAACGTTACAGGACTTCGCGAACGGTAGTCCGCTTTGTGACGACGTCAGTTTGACAGTGATTCGACGGGACGCGAAATACTGACATCCGACCCACTTGCTGGATGATTTGTATTTCACAACCCACCCGTTATGGAGCCGTTCGCCCATCAATTTCAAGAGCCCATTTTCTGGAGCATGCGGCACACTCGACACTCGGCGTTTTGAAACAATCTTGCGTGGGCTTGGACCTCGATCCTCAAGGTGTGGAGTCGATTGACGATAACAGGTCTAGTCAGTCGGTGAGCTGCATTACAAGCCCTTCTGGGTTACGGGTCCTTTGTCGGCAAGCCGGAAGTAATCCTTCGCCCAATACCGCATTCCCTGTGGTCGAACTGCCTGCAAAGTCGGGTTTTCGGAAACTTCAGTCATTCACTCCAAACTGACCCGCTACCTGGGAAACGCAAGAAAGCCGCCCCGAAGGGCGGCCCTGTTTGCATGATTGGCTTGCTTTTTAGTTGAAGATCGCTCCCACGGTATCGTTGGTCGTCAACGTGACCGTACAACTGTTGGGCCCGGCTGCAGTGATAGGTGCGGTTACTGCGCAGTTGTAAGACCATCCACCGAAGGCGACTCCTTTTTCGGCAGGCGCGGTTAAGGTCACGGCGGTGCCTACCGGGTAAGTCGCTACGCAGACTGAATTGCCGCTCGCGGCACCGGGACCGCACTGAAGCACGTTCGGCGTACCTGTGGCGGAGGGAGCCGTTACCAGCCAACCGGTAGTATTCAAGCCTTCGTTATAGACAGTGAGGGTTGCCAGGAGCGCGGGTGCCTGCGAACCGGGATAGCATGTACCCGGAGTTGGCGGGGTCGCGGTAGGGTTCGGGAGAACCAGGGGGCAGGAAAAGTTTGCCGTGGCGGTCTGGACGGTCCCGCTGCTGTCCTTTGCTTCAGCAATGATGACGCCGTTTCCGCTCCCATAGGCGGTGACAATCCCGGCGGTGGCTCCAATCGTACCAGCGGTGTTGCTGTTCACCGGAAAGACACTGGGCGTGGAGGAGATCCAGGTCAGCGCGGATGAGTTTGTCAGATCCCTGACGGTTGGAGCGGACGAGAACGTTCCGATCGCCAGGAATTGCCCCGTATCCTGCAAATTGCCAACCGTAATCGAGCTCGGAATAATGGTGAGCGAGAGCAGAGCACCTTGCCCAATTGTGACTCCGCCTGAACCTGTAACTGTGAGGGTTGCGCTGGAGGTAGCAGGACCGTTAAACCCCGCTGCGCTGGCTGTGATCGTAGTTGTGCCCGGACCTGCAGCCGCTGCGTTGCCGGAAGAATCAACGCTTGCCACGGAAGGAGAGCTGGAGGTCCAGGTCAACCCGGTTGTAACAGCCTTTGTCGTTGAGTGGTTTGCGTTGCCGTATGTCCCGATCACGTTGAATTGAGCAGTTTGACCAACAGTCAAAGACTGAACTGCCGGGGTGACCTGAATGGAATCCAGCCCCGTGTTGGCACAACCCGCAATTGAGAGAACAAGGCAGAGGAGCGAAAGTCCCAAAACACGACGACAAGCGAACATGTATGTCTCCTGGCAGTTCCAACACCGGGCGGGAGGAGTCATGCTTCACCGTATGGCGCGCGGCAGATCAAATCGATGGGTCCGGCGATAAGAAATTGCCTTACTCGGGTGTGTGGCGCAGATCGATCTCCATGCCCAGCCGATGCTTCACAGTGTCCTGAAGCAAATGGATAGCCATTTTCGTTTTCAGTCTTGATGTTTGAAATCAATTGGTTACGCGCGGGGCGCTGGGTGCCGGTGTCGTCGCACGTATACACCGTTTGGCCGGAATGACAGGCGGCGTATACAGCCAGAATGCCGGAAGCGATTGGCTTCGACCAGGTACGGGCGACCAGGTTACGGGCGGCTAAATACGGGCGAGGCGCGAGGAGCGGACGGCGGCGGCCAGCTCCTGCAGGGCGATCCTGGTTTCAGGCCAGTCGATGCAGGCGTCGGTGATGGATTGGCCGTAGACGAGGTCCTTGCCGGGAAGCAGCTTTTGCGCTCCTGCGACCAGGTTGCTTTCGAGCATCACGCCGATGATGCGGTTGTCGCCGCCGGCGATCTGTCCGGCGACGTTGCGACAGACTGCCAATTGTTGCGTGTGGTCCTTGTGGCTGTTGGCGTGGCTGCAGTCGATCATTACCTGTGGCCGGATGCCGGCTTTCTCCATCTGCCTGCAGGTCTCTTCAACGGAGGCAGCATCGTAGTTCACGGTTTGCCGCCCGCCGCGCAGGATGATGTGACAGTCGCGATTGCCCTTGGTGACGAAGATTGCAGTCTGGCCATGTTTGGTGTGGCCGAGAAAGTTGTGCGGCTGACCGGCAGACAGAATGGCCTCGATAGCGATCTGCACATTGCCGGAGGTTCCGTTCTTGAAGCCGACGGGGCAGGAGATGCCGGAGACGAGCTCGCGGTGAACCTGGCTTTCTGTGGTGCGGGCCCCGATGGCACCCCAGCTGACGAGGCTGGAGATGTACTGCGGGGAGATCATGTCGAGGAACTCGGTGCCGGCGGGTACGCCCATCTCGGCGAGATCGAGCAGGAGATGGCGCGCTTTGCGCAGACCGTCGTTGATCTGGAAGGACTCGTCGAGATAGGGGTCGTTGATGAGGCCCTTCCAGCCGAGCGTGGTGCGCGGCTTCTCAAAGTAGACGCGCATGATGAGGCAGAGCTCCTGGGAGTACTCCGCGATTGCGACTTTCAGCAGCTCCGCATAGTCTCTGGCGGCATCGGTGTCGTGAATGGAGCAGGGGCCAACGACGACGAGCAGGCGGTTGTCCTTGCCGTTGAGGATGTCGACGATCTCTTTGCGGGCCTTGAAGACCGTGGCGGAGGCCTTTTCGGTGATGGGCAGTTCTTCTTCAAGAAAAACCGGCGGAAGAACAACTTTGGTCCATGTTATGCGGAGGTCATCAGTGGGGTAGAGCATAGGTCTCATTTTTTGCGAAATCTTTTATGGCTAAGCGATATCTCTATCTTATAGCCCTTATAGCCTGAGGTGCGAGACCGCGGGATGTTTAGAACGTGGCATCTGCATTCGCTTACACGCGTGTTGCTGCGGCAATTCTTCGCAACTCGGGCAGTACCATACCTAACGGGGTTGCGGCGGCGTCAGGCTGTCCCAATGCGAAGTATGCTTTGCGATAGAGCGGATACAGCTCGTTGTAAACGGCGACGGATTTTTTCTGTGGCGCGTAGCTGCGGTAGGGAAGACAGATGGCCTTCTGCGCGTCTTCAATCGTGCTGAAGGCTCCGGCGGCGAGGAGCGCGAATATTCCCGAGCCGAGGCTGGTCGGTGTTCCGTCGGGCACCAGCACCGGCTTGCCGAGAACATCGGCGTAGATCTGGTTGAGTACAGCGTTGCTCTGCGGGATGCCGCCTGCATTGATGACGCGCTCGACCGGGACGCCATGCTCTGCCATGCGTTCGAGAATGATGCGCGTGTGGAACGCGGTCCCCTCGATTGCGGCGAAGAGCTCGTCCTGCGCGGTGTGCAGCAGGTTCCAGCCAAAGGTGACGCCGCCTAGCTCGGGATTGACGAGTACGGTTCGGTCGCCGTTATCCCAGCTCAGACGCAAGAGGCCGGTTTGTCCGGGGCGGTAGGCTTCCAATCCCTTCGCGAGTTCGCTCACCTTCACTCCGGCACGCCGCGCGATGGCTTCGAAGATATCTCCGGTTGCAGAGAGGCCGGCCTCAATTCCTGTGAAGGCAGGATGCACGCTGCCGGGAACGACGCCGCAGACGCCTGGTACCAGCTCCGTCTTTTTCGCCATCGCGATGATGCAGGTCGAGGTGCCGACGACATTGACTACGTCGCCCTCGCGACAGCCGGCTCCGATTGCATCCCAATGTGCGTCGAACGCTCCGACGGGAATCGGTATCCCGGCCTTCAATCCCATCTCCGTCGCCCATTTTTCTGAGAGCGTTCCGGCGATGGAGTCTGAGGTCAGGTATTCACCGCCGATCTTGTCGCGTATCCCGTCGAAGAGCGGATCGACCTTGGATAGAAACGACTGCGGAGGCAGGCCATTCCACTTTGGATTCCACATCCACTTGTGTCCCATGGCGCAGATGCTGCGCTTCACTTTGGTGGGATCGGTGATGCCGGATAGCGTGGCGGCGACCATGTCGCAGTGTTCGAGCGCGGTGGCGAAGCGTTTGCGCTTCTCGGGATTGTGCCGCAGCCAGTGCAGCAGCTTGGCGAAGCCCCACTCGTGCGAGTAGACGTCGCCGCACCAGTGGATGGCCTCCAGGTCTTCGGCGAGCGCCAGCTCTGTGATTTGACGGGCCTCTTCGTGCGCACGGTGATCGCACCATAGATAGTAGTCGTCGAGCGGCTGCATTGCTGCGTCAACAGGAATTACGCTGGAGCCCGTTGTATCGAGCGCGATGGCGGCGATGTCTTGTCCGTTGATGTGGTTCTCTCCGAGCACCAGGCGCATCGCGCGAACGAGAGCCTGCATCTGGTCAATATGCGACTGCGTGGCATAGTCGGGGTCGTCGCGCTTCCGCGCTAAAGGATATTCGGCAGAGGCTGTACCCAGCCGGCCTTTCACGCTGTCCAACAGCGTCACTCGTACGCTCAATGTTCCGAAGTCGACTCCTGCAACAATTGCCACGCTCTCTTCCTTTCTGTAATTGCAAAACCATCATCTCATCCAAGGCGCGGATTTGAGAAACCGTTTTCTCCGGGATTTTTTCTCGGTTTCACGGTTCGCCGGCGAAATTGTCGTTGGCGACGACAATGCCTCGGCGCTCCTCTGCATCGATGCCCCACACCGACTAGAATATGAGATGGTGGTTGCGCAGACAAACCCTCCGATTGACCTCGCAGTTTGTAACAGGAAAGGCTCTACCCAGTGAAGGCATTAGTGAAAAGCCGCGAAGAGCGCGGTCTGTGGCTCGAGGATGTTCCCGAGCCCGAGATGGGCATCAACGACGTCAAGATTCGCGTTCTCGCTACTGGCATCTGCGGAACGGACCTGCATATCTACGAGTGGGACGCCTGGGCGCGCTCCACAATTAGGAAGGGTCTTACCATTGGCCATGAGTTCGTGGGCGAGGTTGTTGCCACCGGCTCGAACGTCACTGATATTCCCATCGGCCAGCTCGTCAGCGGCGAAGGCCACGTTGTCTGCGGGCGTTGCCGCAACTGTCTGGCGGGCCGCCGCCATCTCTGCGCTCATACGCTTGGCGTCGGCGTCAACCGCAATGGCGCGTTCGCCGAATACGTTGTTCTGCCAATGTCGAACATCTGGATTCATAGCCCGGGTGTGCCGCATGAGATCGCCGCGATCTTCGATCCGCTTGGCAATGCCGTTCACACTGCGCTGGCGTTTCCGGTGCTCGGCGAAGACGTCCTTGTCACGGGAGCCGGCCCTATTGGCATCATGGCCGCTGCGGTAGCTAAGCACGCAGGCGCACGCCATGTCGTCATCTCGGACCCCAACGAGTATCGTCGTAAGCTTGCCGAAAAAGTCGGTGTCACGCTTGCGGTTGATCCACGCGCCACGCCGCTCAAAGAGATCCAGCATCTGCTCCACATGCAGGAGGGCTTCGACGTTGGGCTGGAGATGTCCGGCAATCCCAGCGCCTTTCGCGAAATGCTTGCCAACATGAGCCACGGCGCGAAGATCGCTATGCTGGGAATCCCGTCTGAAGATATTTCTATTGATTGGAATCAGGTTGTCTTCAACCAACTCACCATTCGCGGTATCTACGGGCGCGAGATGTATGAGACGTGGTACAAGATGACGGTGATGCTTCAGAGCGGGCTCGACATCTCCGGCGTGATCACCCACCGGATGAACTGGCGGGACTATGAAGAGGGCTTCGCTGCGATGCGCTCGGGCAACTCCGGCAAGGTCATTCTCGACTGGCGAGACGTGGCTTAGGCTAAACCTCAGCGGCCGCGCCAATCGCCGCGTTACAAAACCTCTCCCTAATACATCGCCCGCTCAGCCCGGGACGCGCAGGAGCACGTTTTGCCAAAAATTCGCCTTGCAGCTATGCGCTGTGATCGGCAAATCCACTCATCCAGCCACTTTGTAACCTTATCGAGAAAACTGCATCCAACTGAGCGAGTGCAGAAGATAAAAGTCGAAATGCAGTAACTGTCGATCACCGAATCAACCGCTCATCGTAGCGATCACTCGACCGAAGCGCACGTTCAAACCTTGACAAGGCAAAGAATGGAATCAAGCGACTGCGAAATGCCCGGCCGAACCCGCACCCACCCTGTGCATCCACCCGACAGCCTCTACGAAGGTTGTTCCTGGTTTTACGCTCTCTGCCGCGAGTACCTCTTCCGCGATCACACTCAGGAGATCGCCCGCGCTCTCTTCTCCACCGGCAGTCCCGTTCCCGGCACCCATGTCCTTGAGCTCGGTTGCGGCCCCGGCTTTTATGCCTGTCGACTCTCAGAGGAGTATCCCCAGATCCACACCACCGGCGTCGATCTCTCGCGCCGCCTTATCGCCAGAGCCAAATCCCGGGCCGCCAGCCGCAGCCTCCAGAACTGCACCTTCGCTCACGGCGACGCCCACGCCCTTCCCGACGCCACGAACTCTATCGACGCAGTCGTCGTCTCCCGCCTCTTTCTCATCGTTCGAAACCGCAAAGCCGTCGTCAATGAAATCTTCCGCGTCCTGCGCCCCGGCGGCCGATGTTTTATCGCCGAACCCACCTCTGGCTTCCGTACCCGCATTCCGTTCAGCTGCATGTGGTTGCTCTCCAAACTGACCGGCACTCCTGCAGGCAAGTACCCCGAACCCTGTCAAGCCGATGTCATGACCGCACCTGACTTTGCTGCGCTCATCCGCTCTCAGCCTTGGGGTACCATCGATCTCCAGTACGATGGTTGGTATCAATACGCCGTCTGTGAAAAAGCGCCTGCTGCTCTTGCAGCGCCAGCCCACGAAGAGCGGGCCGCCGACTGGAGCACGTCTAGCCCATGTCCGCTCTTACCATGTCGTATCCCGCCCTCAATACCGCGCACCCGCTCGCCGCGCGAGTCATCCCCGGCCACCCGGCCGAACACACTCGCGATTTCCTCCACAAACTCAGACAGCAAGAAGACGACCGCCGATAACCAAATGACTACAGCGACCAATCCGGCGACGACCCCGCGAGCAAGTCGTGCAATCAGTTCCCAAGCAGGCCAGCATTGGAGCATAGCTCGCCCATGGCAGACTAACGCTGCGCTTTTCCTCATCGGCACCGCGCTCTTCTTCCTCACGCGTCAGCTCATCAGTGAGTACAGCAACTACACCATCGGCTTCTCTGGTGTCTCAGGCTGGTCGTGCATTCTCTATCTCGGCGCGGCTTTCCTGATCCTCACGCAGCCGGTCGACCGCTTCACCTTCCCGATCATTCTGATCGTCGCTGTTGCCTGTCGTCTCGTCGCTCTGTTTGCGGAACCCTACCTCTCCACCGATATCTACCGTTACGTCTGGGACGGCCTGGTTCAACACGCGCACATCAGCCCTTACCGCTATGTTCCCGGCGACCCTGTTCTGGCCTTCCTCCGCGCACGGCATCAGGACATCTTCGACAAGATCAACCGTCGTGACTACGCCCACACCATCTATCCTCCGGCCGCGCAGGCGCTCTTCTATCTCATTACCTGGATCTCTCCCACGGTTACGTTTATGAAGACCGTCATGGTCCTCTTCGAAGGCGTCACGATGTACGCACTTATCACGGTTCTTCAATATCTGGGCATCCGCCGCGAGCAGACACTACTCTACGCATGGTGCCCCGTCCTTATCTGGGAGATCGCCGGCTCCGGCCACCTCGACTCCGTCGCCATGGCGTTCATTGCTCTCGCTCTTCTTGCGCGCTATCGCAAGCAACCGATCCTCACCGGCCTCTTTCTGGCTATTGCAATCCTGCTCAAGTTCTACCCGCTGGTGCTGCTTCCCGCCCTGTATCGACGCGGCGACTTCAAGATGCCTGCCACCGTCGCCGCTGTAATCGCATTCGGCTACGCAGCTTATTCGAGCGTCGGCATGCTGGTCTTCGGCTTCCTTGGTGGCTACGTAAAAGAAGAGGGCCTGGCCAGCGGTTCCCGTTACTTTCTTCTTGAACTTGCGCAGCGAGTCCCCGGTCTGCACAACCTTTCCATCACGGCCTACTACATGTTCTGTGCCGCGGTCTTCGCCGTCATTTTATGGTGGTGCTGGCAGATCGCCGGTCAGCAGGGAAGCGATAAGCTCAATCACTTCCGCTCTGGTGGAGACGCGTCGTTTCTTCCACCTGCTTTCGCCCTCGCTGCTGCGTTGATGTTCCTCTTCTCGCCGCACTATGCCTGGTATATCATCTGGCTGGTTCCGTTCTTCACGCTTATGCCGAACCTGCCTGTCCTGACTTATCTTCTGGGGTTTTTCTACCTCTACACCACCGCCCTGGCCGTGCCCGGTCCTAAGATGTTTCTGGCCAACGAAATTCTCTACGCCGCCGTCGCTGCGGCATTCGTCATCCAATTGATCCTTAGACGATGGCCCGTTCATCGCAGTATGTTCGTCCAACACTCAACGGGGAGCGAACTCCCATGAACACACTTCTTCCAATCCTTCCCCCCGACAATCCCTTGGATAAGACGAGCAATGCGGAGGGGCTTGGCCGGGCCGCTCGGCAAGCCGAGGAAGAAAAGAACCGCATGCGCCACTACTTCGAGAAGTCCGAGACGCAACTCGGCCCCACGGCCCAGCATGAACCGGTTTGTCTTTACCTGGAGACCACGAACCGCTGCAATCTCCTCTGTACCACCTGTCCGCGCACCTACGAACAGCTCGAACCAGAGGCCGACATGTCGTGGGAGCTCTTCACTTCGTTGATCGATCAGTACCCGAACATCGCGCGTGTCGTGCTGCACGGCGTCGGCGAGCCTATGCTGGTCAAGGACCTCGCCCAGCGGGTGGCGTACTTGAAAGCGCGGAACATCTACGTCCTTTTTAACACCAACGGGACGCTGCTCACCAAGGCCAATGGTCGCGCCCTGATCGAAGCTGGTCTCGACGAGCTTCGCGTCTCACTTGATGCCGCAGAATCCACGGTCTTCCAGATGGTGCGGGGCAAGGACTTCTTCGACAAGATCGTCGCGAACGTAAAAAACTTCACCGGCATGCAGCGCGAACTGAACGCCGCGAAGCCTCGTGTGTCTTTATGGCTCACCGGCCTGCGTGAGACGGTGGACCAACTGCCCAACTTCGTCCGCCTCGCCCATTCCATCGGCGTCACCGAGGTCTACTTACAGCGCCTCGCATTCTTTGAAGACCCTGTGAGCGAAAACTCTCTGGCGCGTGCCGAGTCCGCTCTCTTTGAGCACACCACCGAACGTGAGGAGGCTCTCATCCGCGAGGCCGGATTAATCGCGAAGGAACTCGGCGTCATGTTCTCCGCCTCCGGCGCTGTCGACCCTGGCGAGTCCATCAAGATGCAGCGCTCCGACAGCCCGTGGTCACTCTGCCGCCGTCCGTGGTCGCTGATGTACATTACCGCCAATGGCCGCGTTCTGCCGTGCTGCATCGCGCCGTTCAGTATGAGGGGGTACAGCAGCTTTACTCTCGGCGACGCCACGCAGAGCAGCCTTCGCGAGATATGGAATGGCGCTGAATATCAGCGTTTCCGCGAGCGCCTGCTAACGAGTACTCCGCCTCCCTCCTGCGCCAACTGCGGCCTCCGCTGGAGTTTGTAACTTTTTTTGATGTTGCTCTTGTACCTGTCGCTTACAATTGCCATTTTCAGGAGAGTAAGCGGAATGAATATTCAGCACCACGGCGGCTTCTCCGTCGCCGGCTTAACGGCCCGCACTAACAACGCCCATGAGATGTCCGGCAAAGGCAGGATCGGCAGCGTGTGGCAGGATTTCCTGAAGCCAGGTCTCGTCGGCAAGATTCCGAACAAGGTCGGCGTAGATCTCGTCGTTGTCTACACAGACTACGAGACCGACCACACGGGCCACTACACCTATCTTCTTGGAGTCCCCATCTTTTCCGCTGAACCTCTGCCCGCAGACCTTACCGTCAGACACGTTCCGGCAGGCCGCTATGCTGTCTTCTCCTCCAACAGGGGACCGCTAAAGCAGATAGTCCCCGAGATATGGCAACAGATTTGGGCTATGTCCCCGGAAGAGCTGGGCGGCACGCGCGCATTCAAAACCGACTATGAGATATACGATCAGCGCGCCGCCGATCCGGAGAACGCACAGATCGATGTTTATGTCGGTCTTCGCTGACCGTGTCCTGACGAACTGCCCCTGTAGCCTGATAGAAAGAAAACCGGTCGCCGTATACTCTAACCGTCGCGTCATCAGGAGGAAGTCTTGCAGAATCGCATTCTCGGCACCACTATGCCCGTCCTCGAGTTCGCCCTCGGTCCCAACGACGCCGTAATCTCGGAGGCCGGCGAGCTCTCCTGGATGACTGCTACGGTTCAGATGACCACCCACACTCAGCATGCTGGCGGCGGTGGCTTCTTCGGAGCGATCAAGCGTGTTGCCGGCGGCGGCTCTCTCTTTATGACGGAATACCGCGCCATGGGCGCACCCGGCGAGGTTGCGTTCGCCGCACGCGTTCCGGGCCACATCGTTCCGGTCGAGGTCGGCCCTGGCCACGAGTACCTCGTTCACCGTCACGGCTTCCTCTGCGCGACCGCCGGTATCGAGCTCGGCGTCGGCTTCCAGCAATCGCTCGGTGCGGGTATCTTTGGCGGCGATGGCTTCCGCCTGCAAAAGATCAGCGGCCAGGGTACCGCATGGCTCGAGCTCTCCGGCGAACTCGTCATCAAGGACCTCGGCCCCGGTGAACTTCTCCGCGTTCACCCCGGCCACGTTGGCGCCTTCCAATCCACTGTGGCGTTTCAAATCCAGCGCGTTCCCGGAATCAGAAATATGATCTTCGGCGGCGACGGTATCTTTCTCGCTGCCCTCAGCGGTCCCGGTCGCGTGTGGTTGCAGACGCTGCCCATCTCTCGCCTCGCGCACCAGATTCAGGAGTATCTGCCAAGAGAACGCGCCGCAGAGGCCACCGAGGCCGGAGTCGTTGGCGGCATCGTCGGCAACATCCTCAAAGGCATGTGACGTTGCACGCCCAATCGAGCTACTCCGCCCGCAGCGCCTCCACAGGGTTGACCGAAGCCGCTCGCCGCGCCGGAAAGTAACTCGCCAGCAAAGCTGACGCGCCCAATAACATCGCAACCACGCCCAGGGTCGACACGTCCCACGAGCGGACCCCGAACAGCAGATTTTGCATCAGCGTTGCCACAGCGATCGAGCACATTAACCCCGCAATAATCCCAATGCAGGTGAGCCTTCCAGCCTCCTTCAGAACCATCCGGTAAACCGAGCTCTGCTGTGCCCCCAGCGCCATCCGAACGCCGATCTCGCGCGTCCTCTGGCTTACGGAGTAGGCAATGACTCCGTAGAGCCCAACTACGCCAAGCAGCAGAGCGAGAGCAGCGAAGCCTCCGACAAGCCACGCAGCGGAGCGATGAAGATAGGCGGTCTGCGACTCGTTGATCCTCTGTATCATCGTCGCCTCGTCGAGTACGCCAATACCATGGTCGATCTGATGTACCGTCGCGCTCAACGCCGGAAGCACGGATTTTTCCGCCTGCGACGTACGCACGACAAGGCCCAGGTACGTGTCGCTGTTCTGATTGAGCGGAGTATATTCAGCGGGCCATATCTCCGAGTCTGGCGAACCCTCCCTCACATCGTCCACCACGCCTATGATCTCCCGGATCGACTTCGGTGACAGCTCCGTGTCGCCCATCTTGCGTCCCACCGGATCTTCCCCTGGAAAATACTGCTTCGCGAACGTCTTGTTGATGACGACGACGAGCGGCTTCGATGCATCCTCATCATCGGTGAAGAAGCGCCCTTGTATCAGTTTCGCCTGCAGTGCCTTGAAGTAATCCGAGCTGACCTCACGCTGGTTCACCTCATTGTGTTCTCCGTTGTACGGCTTGCCCACAATGCGTATCCAGTCCGTGTTGCCGTTGCCACTCACCGGCAGCACGCTGGTGAGGCCCGCGGATTTCACGCCAGGCAGATTTGCGACATGGCTCACTATCTGCCGGCTGACCGCAACCACCTGTGGGTCTTTGGCGTATGTCGTCTCCGGCAACACGACCTCCACAGTGGCTAGATGATCCGGCTGAAATCCAAACTCCACATGCAGCAGTTTGTAAAAGCTCTTTCCCAGTAGACCGGCGCTCACCAGCAGAACGACGGCAATGGCCAGCTCCAGCACCACAAGGTTCGCTCCAAGCCGCCGCCACAGTGTCCCCGCAGCCCCGCGGCCACCCTCGGTTAAACCCTTGCGTAACGCAGTCAGCGGCAGCCGCAGAACGGGAGTCATTGCGAAGATTACCGCCGCAACCAACGAAATCGCCGCAGCGAACGCCAACACATGCGGATTCAAGTTGACTCCAGCCAGATAGGGCACATACGCCAGCATGTCCTTCGAGATCAGCCGCAGAAGAACTTGCATCCCGCCATACGCGAACAAAAGTCCAAGGAGGCCTCCGGCGAACACCAGCACCAGCGCCTCTGTAACAAACTGACGCGTCAGCCGTGCAGGCGAAGCGCCCAACGCGCCGCGCACCGCGATCTCCCGCTTACGGCCCTCCGATCGAACCAGCAGCAGGCTCGAGACATTGACGAAGGCAATCGCCAACAAAAGTCCCGCCCCGCCCAGCAGCATCAGCAGCATCGGGCGAATGTCTCCAACGATCTCCTCGTACAGTGGCATCACGCTCGCGCCCTGTCCGCGGTTCGTCCCCGGATACTGCACCTCAAGCTGCTTCGCAATCCCTGTGACATCGGCCAAAGCCATCTGTACAGACACACCATCCTTCAAACGCGCAACACCGTAAAGATTGTGGCAGCCTCGTCTCTTCTCGCAGCTGGTCAGCGTGTGGGTCGTCGCCCAGAACTCCACCTTGCCTCTCGGCGCGAACTGGAACTCATGCGGCAGTACTCCAATGATCGTGTTGGGCGTGCCGCTTAGCCCGATCGTCTGACCTATGATGTCTTTTCTCCCGCCGAACCGCTCCTGCCACGTGTCGTAGGACAGAATCACCGTATCCGCCGCGCCAGGAAGATCCTCGCCGTCATAAAAATCGCGGCCCAGCATAGGCTTTACGCCCAGTACCCGAAAGAACCCGGCGCTGACCCGCCCGCCCCGTGTCGGCTCGGCGCCGGCGGGCGTGTTCAACAAATAGCCCTCGCCCGTGTAGACCTCCATCGCGCTGAATACCTTGTTCATCTTCTTCCAGTCGAGATAATCCTGATACGAGAGGTTGGAGCGGGGAAACATCTTGGCTCGTTCATTGACATCAACCAGCCGGGTCGGGTCCGCGTAGGGCAGCGGTTTGATTAGCGCAGCGTCGACAAAGGCAAAGATTGCCACGCTCGCTCCCGTCCCCAGTGCCAGCATCAAGATCGCAGTCAAAGTAAAGCCAGGGCTCCTTCGCAGCTGACGAACTGCAAAGCGGAGGTCCTGCCACACCGTCTCAAAGCGAAAGCCCATGACTTCGTAGCTCTTTTCTTTTAGCCGTGTCGTGTTTCCGAACTCGAGCATAGCGGCGTGGTGAGAGGCTTCGGGAGGGACGCCTGAGTTCGCGAAGCTCCTTCTCCTTTTGCTCGCGGTGGAAGGACATCTCCTCTTCCAGTTCGCTGCTGAATCTTTCGCGGCTTAGTAAGGTGCCAAGTCTTTTGAAAAAGCGAGCGATGGGGTTCATGGAACCTCCTATGCGTCCTGCATGACACGGGTGATAGCGGCAATCATGGTTTCGAACTGGGACTGTTCGAGACCGAGCTGCTTCCGGCCTGATGCGGTGAGAGTGTAGAAACGGGCGCGCCGATTGGTCTCAGTGGATCGCCACTCAGCCTTCACCCAGCTCTGCAGCAGCAGCCGCTGCAACGCAGGATAAAGCGAGCCCTCCTCGACGGTCAGCACCTCATCCGACGCTCGTTTAATCGCCGAAGCGATCCCGTAACCATGCTGAGGGCCGCGCGTCAGGGTTTTCAAAATCATCATATCCAGCGTTCCAGGCATCAAGTCCGATTTCTTTGGCATTCCCTATCCATAGACTACCTATGCATAGAACGTCAATAGCCAAAGAAAAGTTCCGTGAAGCTCACTTTTTCCACGACGAACCCCATCAACACCCCCAAATCCGTCCTATATCCTAGAAACGAATGCCACCTTTCCTGCATTTGGCCCACGTCAACGTGGCTCGCGGCGACAATGTCGTCCTCCACGACATCAACCTCACCGTCAACACCGGCGAGCATATCGCCATCCTCGGCCCCAACGGCTGCGGCAAATCCACCCTTATCAAGACCATCACCTGCGAGTGCTACCCAATCGTGCAGCCTGAAACAAAGGTGAGTATCTTCGGACGTGAACGCTGGGACTTAACAGAATTGAAGAAGAGGCTGGGCGTGGTTTCTGCGGAGCTTCCCGGGAGGCCTACGCTTGAGACGACCGGTCGTGACGCCGTGCTCACTGGGTTCTTCTCGAGCAGCACGCTCTGGCCGAATTTGATTGTTACCAGCCAGATGCGAGAGCGTGCAGAACAGGTGCTTGAGCAGGTGGATGCGGTCGATATCGCTGAGAAGCCAGTGGGACAGATGTCAGCGGGGCAGCAACGCAGGATCATGATTGGGCGGGCCCTCGTGGGATCCGCCGGGATGTTGTTACTGGATGAGCCTTCGAACGCGTTGGATCTGGCAGCACAGGCTGAGTTGCGGGATCTTCTGCGCAGGCTCGCGCGGGAAGGTACTGGAATTTTGCTGATTACGCATCACATCGCGGATATCCCCCCGGAGATCGACCGAATTCTAATGATGCAGAATGGTCGGATCGTCGCAGACGGGCCGAAAAATCAGCTCTTGACCGCGGACAATCTCAGCGCGTTATTCAGGACGGAGGTCCAGCTTTCGGAGCGGGACGGCTTTTTTCACGCTTGGTGAGGATTTTTTTCTGGCGTGGTGGGGTTGGCGCTTTTACAGGGAGTTTGGAGATTTCCACAAGGCAAAACGTGGTTTTTCGCTGGTGGTTATGTGCATTTTCGTGGTCGCAACGTGGTTGTTAGAGGCACGTTTTGCGGCCCTGAGAATTTTCCTCTTTTTTGATGTTTATTTTTCGGGGGTCCCCGAACCCTCAACTTGTGGGGTTGAGGGTGCCGGTTTGAAGCTTGACCAATTCGGGTTGCGCGATGCGGCTGGGGCCCAGGACGGCGATCTTGGGCAGAGGGCCGCGGACCATGGCGACCTCGTCACAGGCGTAGAGGCGAGGGCAGGTCTGGCAGTCCTTGTAGATCTTGTCAGGCAGGGTGGTGCGGTCGACGACTCGGAAGCCGAAGTGGAAGAAGAAGTCGGGGATGCGGGTGAAGAGACAGACGGCGGTGACACTTTGCTCTTCGGCTTCTTCTAGGAGTGAGCGGAGGAGACGACCGCCCGCGCCCTGGCCCTTGGCTTCAGGCTTGACGACGATGGAGCGGACTTCGGCAAGGTGCGGGCCGTAGAGGTGCAGGGCTCCGCAGCCCAGGAAGACGCCGGACTCGGACTCGGCCACGGTGAAGTCTCGGACGTTCTCGCAGATCTCGGCGTAGCTGCGGCGCAGGAGCGTTCCGTCGCCCGAGAGAGAGTTGACCAGGTCGAAGATGTTGACGGCGTCGGGGAGTTTGGCTTTTCGCACTACGGCACCACCTGAGCGCAGGCGCGTCGATGCGGTCGACTCACTGACGGCGGGTTGGAAGACGGTGGTCACTTACGTTGGCTCCTACTTCAGTTTCGCAGATTCGACCGGAATGTCTGCGGTAATGCGTTTGCGAGCATCTGCCAAGGCAGCAGCGACTCGGGTGCGGGCGGTGCCGCCGATGACATCGTGGCAGTCGAGCGTGGCTTCGAGGGTGATTGCGGCGAAGAAGTCTTCGCCGAACTCCGGACAGATGCTGCGTAGCTCATCCAGTGTTAGATGTTCGAGCTCGCGGTTCGTTTCGAGACCGAGGCGGACGGCGTTGCCGATGTGCTCGTGGGCTTTGCGGAAGGGGACACCTTTGTTCGAGAGGTAGGTGGCCGCGGCCATGGCGTTGAGATAGCCGGTTTCGGCGGCGGTCTTCATGCTGTCGAAGCGGAACTTGAGGGATGCGGTGAAGGCGGGTAGGACGCTAAGGATTCCGGCGATGGTGTCGGCGGAGTCGAAGACGGGCTCCTGGCCTTCCTGGAGGTCCTTGTTGTAGGCGAGGGGTAGGCCTTTGATGAGGGTGGCGAGGGCGACGGACGCGCCGAGGAGGCGGGCGGATTTTCCGCGGATCAGTTCGGTGAAGTCGGGGTTCTTCTTTTGCGGCATCGCGGAGGAGCCAGTGGAGAAGGCTTCGGGGAGGTCTAAGAATCCAAATTCAGCGGTTGAGTATAACGTGAGCTCTTCGGCGAAGCGGGAGATGTGGATGCCGAGGGTGGCGATGGCTTGCGTGAATTCGAGGGCGAAATCGCGGTCGGAGGTTGCGTCCATGGAGTTGGGCGTGGGGCCGTCGAAGTTGAGGGCGCGGGCGGCGATGGTGCGGTCGAGGGCGAGGGTTGCGCCTGCGATAGCTCCGGAGCCGAGGGGGCAGAGATTCATGCGCTTGCGCGCGTCGGTGAGGCGGTTGGCGTCGCGCTCGATCATCGTTACATAGGCTAAGAGCCAATGGGCTATTAAGACTGGCTCGGCGCGCTGGAGGTGGGTGTAGGAGGGCATGGTGGCTTCGCCTGCGGATTCGGCGAGTTCGATGAGGGCTTTGCGCCATGCTGCGAGGCCCGCGAGGGTGTTGTCGATGGCTTCGCGGACGAAGAGGCGCATGTCGGTGGCGATCTGCTCGTTGCGGCTGCGGCCGGTGTGGAGCTTGAGGGCCAGGTCGCTGATTTGTTTGGTGAGTTCGAGTTCTACGTAGTGGTGGACGTCTTCGGCTTGTTCGTTGTGGGCGATGTTCTTGAGCTTTGCGACAGCGCGGAGGCCCTGTTCCATCTGGAGGAGTTCTTCGCTGGTGAGGATGCCGGCGGCTTCGATGGCTCGGGCGTGGGCTATGCTGGCTTCGACTTCAAAGGGAAGGAGGCGCCAGTCGAAGGGGAAGGAGCGCTGCCATGATTCGAAGGCGGCGTTCAGGGGCTCGCGGAAGCGACCGGACCACATCTTTGCGGGTTGTTGCGGATTGCTCATCTGCTTTTATCGCTTTCCAGTCGTCTGTAAGCTGCTATCAACCGAGGAACGTTTTATGAAAATACCTACATTGCTTATGCTCTTGCTCTTTGCAATTCAACCGAGCTCCAAATTGCGAGCTATCCCAAACTCCTTAGCGGGGCAATGGGAAATCGGCAAACCGTTCTACGACATGGCTGCTCCACCTGTAGGTATCAATGCGAAGCAAGAAAACAAGCTTATCGGGGAAATACTCGACATAAGAACGACCTCTGTTTCAGCATGCGGCACCAGCATTCAAATCACGTCCATTGAAGCGACGACATATTCTAGTGACGCATTCCTGCAGGAATACCGCATCAGACCAGATCAAATCGGTTTGGTTGCACCCCTGACTGAGTATTCGTTTATCTCGCATGGGTTAACAGCTATCTGCGGTAGTCCCCAAGCGTTTGTCATCGTTAGTGATGGCAAAAATGCAGTTTTGGACATTGCGAATGACTACTTCCATCTGAATAAGGTAAAGACCGTTAGATAGATCTCTTCACGCGGCATTCGGTCACTCCTTTGCATTGCCGCTGTTTAGTTGGGGCATCTCGGAGCCTTTGCTTAGGGTGATGAGGCCGGTCTTTGCGTAGGTGATTAGCTTGGCGCGGGTGTCGGTGATGTCGAGGTTGCGCATAGTGAGTTGGCCGATGCGGTCGCGGGGGGAGAAGGTGGATTCGCCCTTTTCCATGGTGAGGCGCTCGGGGTGGAAGGTTAGGTTGGGTGAGGTGGTGTTGAGGATGGAGTAGTCGTTGCCGCGGCGGAGTTCGATTGTAACTTCGCCGGTTACAGGTTTGGCGACCCAGCGCTGTGAGGCTTCGCGGAGCATGATGGCCTGGGGATCGAACCAGCGGCCCTGGTAGAGGAGACGGCCGAGTTTGCGGCCGTTTTCGCGGTACTGTTCGATGGTGTCCTCGTTGTGGATGCCGGTGATGAGGCGCTCGTAGGCGATGAAGAGGAGAGCGAGGCCGGGCGACTCGTAGATGCCGCGGCTCTTGGCTTCGATGATGCGGTTTTCGATCTGGTCGCTCATGCCGAGGCCGTGGCGGCCGCCGATTGCGTTGGCTTCGAGCATTAGGGCTACGGGGTCGGAGAGCTCTTTGCCGTTGAGGGCTACGGGGAAGCCTTCTTCGAAGCGGATGGTGACTTCCTCGGGTTTGATCGCGACGTCGTCGCGCCAGAAGGCGGTGCCCATGATGGGTGCGACGATCTTCATGCTGGTGGTAAGGAGTTCGAGGTCCTTGGCTTCGTGGGTTGCGCCGAGGATGTTGGAGTCGGTGGAGTAGGCTTTTTCGGCGGACATCTTGTAGCCGAAGCCGGCCTTGGTCATGAAGGCGGACATCTCGGCGCGGCCACCGAGTTCGTCGATGAAGGCGGCGTCGAGCCAGGGTTTGTAGACCTTGAGGTCGGGGTTGACGAGCAGGCCGTAGCGGTAGAAGCGCTCGATGTCGTTGCCCTTGAAGGTGGAGCCGT
This sequence comes from uncultured Acidobacteriaceae bacterium, assembly GCA_963791735.1. Classification (GTDB taxonomy): domain Bacteria; phylum Acidobacteriota; class Terriglobia; order Terriglobales; family Acidobacteriaceae; genus Edaphobacter. The sequence goes on from CAWBTR010000006.1 coordinate 208,540, forward strand.
CGCCCCAGATGTTGACGTCGTCTTCCTTCATCGCGCTCACCAGCATGGTGCCGGTGACTGCACGGCCGATGGGAGTTGTGTTGAAGTAGGTGACGCCGGCGGTGGTGATGTGGAATGCTCCGGATTGGAGGGCGGCGATACCTTCGCGAACGAGGGGGCCGCGGCAGTCGATGAGGCGGGCCTTTTCAGCGCCGTACTCGAGGGCTTTGCGGGGGATCTCGTCGTAGTCGGCTTCGTCAGGTTGACCGAGGTTGGCGGTGTAGGCGTAGGGGAGGGCGCCCTTCTGCTTCATCCAGTGGAGCGCGGCGCTGGTGTCGAGGCCGCCGGAGAAGGCTATGCCGACTTTTTGGCCAAGGGGGAGGGATTCGAGGATTACGGACATTTGGGGTGGGACCTCAATACGATGGTTGGCTGGAGGTTAAATTCTGCCGGCGGGCGAGGTCAGAGATGTACAGTCGCAAGTTGAGTTGAAAGAAACGCGCTTTTCGCTTAGCTAACAACCAATTGACTCATATCGTTTCCAAACAGCTGTGTCATCGGTTACATAAAATATCGGCTCCATCTTTTTATGTTCGATGATTTCTGTTATGCCGTTGACAGTAATTGCTTCATAAATCGGGTAACCAGGCGGAAATCCTTGTGGGGGATTTTCTAACTCGAAAGGCGCTCTGCATCTCATCTTGCCATTTTCTTTCTTCAGAATATGTCCATTTTTATCTCGCAATATAAATTGCGCTCTGCGCCATGGCACATCGTAATAGTTCATAGTAAGCGAAGCGTTGGCGCGTGTAAGTTCCGGTGGGAGTGTAACCCATTTTGGCAGCCTCGACTCACTCGCTAATTCGAATGTTGACTCAGGGAAGTACTCACATCCAATCCAAGTACCTGAAATTATTAATACGACCCCAAAAACCACATACCAATTGAGGTGCTGAAGTACCTTACTCATTTTGTCGCGGCCTCTACGTGTTCATCAGTGCCCGGTGCGAATTGATAAATTTAGGTCGTAGTGCGTTTGCGGGTTTGGACTTTGCGAGCGTTGTTGATGCGCTTGGCTCCGCCGAGGAGCATGAGAAGGATGGCCTTCTGGGCGTGCATGCGGTTTTCGGCCTGGTCGAAGACGATGGATTGGGGGCCGTCGAGGACGGCGTCGGTGACTTCGGCGTTGCGATGCGCGGGGAGGCAGTGCATGAAGACGGCGTCGGGTTGAGCGTGCGCCATGAGTGCTTCATTGACCTGATAGGGCTTGAAGATGGGGGCGCGCTTGGTGGCTTCGTGCTCGAAGCCCATGCTGGTGCAGACGTCGGTGTAGACCGCGTCGGCGCCGGTGACGGCCTTGATGGGATCGTGCAGGAGGGTGATGCTGCCGCCTGTGGATTCGGCGATCTCGATGGCCTTGTGAATGATCTCGAGCTTCGGAGCGAAGCCTTTTGGAGAGGCTATGCTGCAGTGAGCGCCGAGCTGCGCAGCTGTCAACATAAGGGAGTGGCAGACGTTGTTGCCGTCCCCCACGTATGCGAAGTGAAGGCCCTGTGCCGAACCGAAGTGTTCTTCGAGGGTGAAGAAGTCGGTGATGGCCTGGCAGGGATGCTCGAGGTCAGAGAGGGCATTGATGACGGGGATCTTGGAGCAGGCGGCCATCTCGGTGACGGTCTCGTGCGCATAGGTGCGCAGAACCATGATGGACATCCAGCGCTCGACGTTGTGAGCAATGTCGGCAAGGGATTCGCGCTCGCCGAGCGGGGACTGGGTCTGGTCGACGAAGATGGCGTTGCCGCCGAGGGTATTGATACCGGCTTCGAAGGTGAGGCGAGTCCGGAGGGAGGCCTTCTCGAAGAACATGACCATCTGCTTGGCGTCGAGGGCGTGGCGGAAGTCGTCGGGATGGTTCTTGACGGCGTGGGCGAGTTCCATGATGGCAGCCATCTCCTGCACGGTGAGATCGGAGATGGAGCAGAAGTCGCGACCGGTGAGGCGCTTGGATGCTTCGCTGAAGGCGGTGTCGGATTGGATACCGAGGATCGCAGCCGGCTTGGATGATGCGAGGTCGTCGCTGGGGCTCTCGGAAGTTTTGGTGTTCATGACTACTGTTTTGCTACCCATGGGATTGCTCTCCTGCCGGCACTGCGCCGACGTATGTTGCACTGACTATTTCGTCAAGCGATTTAATGGCTGTCTCGACGTGTTTTCGCTCGAGAATAAAGGGAGGGAGAAAGCGAAGAACCGTCTCGCTGGTGCGATTGACGATGATGCGGCGCTCCATCAACTGGGCGGCGACTTGCTTGGCCAGGTCTTCTGAATTGAGTTCAAGGCCAAGCATCAGACCGATACCTCGAACATCGACGATGCAGTCGTGTCGTGCCGCAAGCCTTGACAGTTCCTGGTGGAAAAAATCGCCGACGTCGCGAATGTGGTTCAGCAGGTCCTGCTGTTTGACTGTGTCGATGACCGCGATCGCCACGGCGCAGGCGAGAGGACCGCCGCCGAAGGTTGTACCGTGCATGCCGGGCGTGATGGCGAGGGCGGCCTCGTTGGTGCAGAGCATGGCGCCCATGGGAATGCCGTTGGCGATCGGTTTCGCAATCGTTGTGACATCGGGCAATATGCAGTAGTGCTGGTAGGCGAACCATTTGCCGGTTCGGCCGAAGCCGCATTGGATCTCGTCGGCGAGCAGGAGGGCGCCGGTGGAGTCGCAGAGTTCGCGTGCGGCTTGGAAGAACTCGAGCGAGATGGGATGGATGCCGCCTTCGCCCTGGACGGGTTCGATGCAGATGGCGCAGATGTCTTTGGAGAATTTGGCGCGGAGGTCGGCGACGTCGTTGAAGCGGACGAAGTCTACGCCGGGCATTACGGGCTGGAAGGGTTCGCGATACTTTTCCTTGTGCGTCGTCGCGACCGAGCCCATGGAGCGTCCATGGAAGCTGTGTTCGAGTGCGAGGAATTTCGTGCCGATGTTGCGCCCGTGGGAGCGCAGGCGTCCGGCGTTGGCGCGCGCGAGTTTGAGAGCGGCTTCCCAGGCTTCGGTGCCGCTGTTGGTGAGGAAGACGCGGTCGAGACCGCTGATCTCGGTGAGACGAAGGGCGAGTTCGGCGGTGTGCTCGTGGAAGAAGAGGTTGGAGGTGTGGAGGAGGAGCTTGCTTTGGCGCTGGATCGCCTCTTCGACGGCAGGGTGGGCGTAGCCGAGCGCTGAGACGCCGATGCCGCTGAGAAGATCGAGGTAGTCGTTGCCGTTCTCATCTCGCAGATAGACGCCTTGTCCACTGACAAACAGATAGGGATTGCGCTCGTACGTGTTGAGGAGCAACTTACTCTCTGCTGCCTGGATCGATGCTAGTTTCATGCGACCATGACCTCCGTTCCATCGTTCACTCGAGTCGAGCAGAGGTCCGGCAGCAACGATGCCGCCTCCGCAGGGAGAATGCGCACGCGCTTGACCCCATGCGTAAGGGCATCACGGCACGCATTCAACTTTGGCAACATCCCACCGAAGACGATCTGCTGCTTCTCCATGGCCGGGATTTGAGCCAGGGTGAGCCAGCGCATCACGTTGCCATCGGCGCCCTTGACTCCTGGTACATCGGTGAGGAAGACGAGGGTGTCTGCTTTGGTGGTGATGGCGCAGGCGGCGGCCATCTCGTCGGCGTTGATGTTGTAGTATTCGCCGTCGAAGCCGAGGGCAATGGAGGAGATGACCGGAACCGCTCCCATCGTCCAGATAGCTTCGAGCCAACGTGGGTCTGCTGCTGCAATTTCGCCAACGAAGCCGAGATCCGGTGTGGTTTTCTTCTTGCGAGCGCGAAAGACGTGGCCGTCTCCGCCGGAGAGGCCGACCGCGGCCTGGCCATGGGAGCCGATTGCTGCGACGAGTGACTTGTTGACTCGACCGGCGAGGACCATCAGAGCGGCGTCGCGGGTTTCGGCGTCGGTAATGCGGAGGCCGGAGATAAACTCGCTCTTCTTTCCCATTTGTGCCAGCGTTCGCGTCAACTGCACACCTCCGCCGTGAACGACCGCAACCTGATTGCCGTCCGCGACCAGATCGGCGATGGCCTTGCCGGAGGCGTGAAGAATTTTCTTATCTTCAAGGGCTGCACCGCCCAGTTTGATGACAAATCTCACAGCAAGCCCTCCTCTTCTTTCCATCCGCACATTAGATTCATGTTCTGTACTGCCTGACCTGCTGCGCCCTTCAAGAGATTGTCGAGACACGAGACCATGACCAGGCGTTTGCCATCGGCGGCAAGCGCAAAACCGATGTCGCAAAAATTGGTGTGTGCGACGTGTTGAATCTCCGGCAACCGCGGGGAGGTGTGTACCCGAACCATTGGGCTTTGCCGGTAAAAATCCTGAAGCACTGCGCTGATTGTGGCTGCGTCTGTTGCATGCTTCAACCGAAGATAGATCGTGGACAAGATGCCACGCGGTATCGGCAATAGATGCGGGGTGAAATGGATTTGATCTGCTTCCAGATGGAGCTGTTCGAGCAGTTCGCCGGTGTGGCGATGTCCGAAGACCGCGTACGCGGAGAGGTTGTCGGCGGCATTCATGAAATGAGTCTTGGCTGTCGCTGCCTTTCCAGCTCCGCTGACTCCAGACTTTGAATCGCAGATAATGCCGTGGGAGACATCGACCAAACCAGCCTGCAGAAGCGGCGCAAGTGCGAGGATGATCGAGGTGGAGTAGCATCCGGGGTTGGCGACGAGACGAGCTTGCCCGATGCTGTCGCGGTGCAGCTCCGGACATCCATAGACTGCCTCTGCCTGCAGTTCGGCGGCCTGTTCAGGGTTTGCGTCCTTCAGGTGGTACACGGCGCGATTGCTGCTTTCTTTCAGACGCCAGGCCCCACTCAGATCAATGACTTTGATGCCTCTCTCGATTGCCTCCGGAACCCACTTCCGGGATTGTTCGTGGGGTGTTGCGAGAAATAGTATGTCGATACCTGAGTCGACAATCCGCTCCCACTGAAAAGGGAAGACCTCGTTTGCATGGTGATCTCCCGGCATTGCGAGTTGTGGGTGGAGGTCTTCGAGATATGTGGACGGTCCCACTTCCGCCTCGCCGCACGGCCAAGAAATGTCGGCGTGGCTCCGTTCAACCTGGGGTGATGCAGCAGCAGGCGCGCGAGTTCGCCGCCGGCGTAGCCGCTGATGCCTGCCACGGCGGTGCGAGGTGCGGTCGCCCGGGTCTTGCTGGTTCGCGAATCAGCTCGTTCCATCGAATTTATTATTATTGAATTAGCCAAGATATCCTTCGATTCGAGTTTTCAAGAGGTTTGCCTGTTTCTCATCGGGACAGATGATGAGGACGGTGTCATCTCCAGCGATTGTGCCTACAACCTCAGGCCAGTCTTCGTAGTCGATTCCGGCTGCGATGGGTTGAGCGCTTCCGGTTGTTGTTACCAGCACAAGGAGGTTCATTGCCTGCCGCACTTCAAGCCCAAAGCTCTCGAGCACCTCACGTATTTCCGGTAAAGCGTCTTCGTCGGAGTCTGAGCCGGCAGGAAGAGAGTAGCCGGCGGGTCCTTTGTTTAGTCGTAACTCATGAATGTCGCGGGATAATGTTGCCTGAGTTACATGAAAGCCTCGTCCTGCAAGTTTTCGACGTAGTTCGTCCTGACTGGCGACCGCGGTTCTTAATCAGTAGTTCCTGAATTACTGCGTGCCGTTGTTGCTTCATGGGTTGTTTTACCTGTTCTCCAGCTCTTACGTCTTCACTGCAGGTTGAATCGTGAGAGGTGAACATTTCGTTATGTATAAATATACATTATTTGTGTATATTTATACATAAAGATAAAGCCAGCTCCCAAAAGAGCGCAAAAACACTCTCCAAAAGGAAGGTGTCGATGTAGAGCATTTTGACCTCTACTCGACGTATAGTGAAGCATGGAACGGTCTCTTGCATCTACTCCGACGCGAACTTCGCGAAGTGTTTCTGTGTCCTCGGGAGTTTCGCTGTCTCTGATCGATGAACGATTTGATCACGATTCCTGTGGTGTAGGATTTGTCGCCACGGTGGATGCGGTTGCGTCTCACGGGATTCTCAAACAAGCCTTGACCGCGCTTAGCAGATTGGCCCATCGCGGCGCTACGGCTGCGGACGGAAAAAGCAGTGACGGTGTGGGCGTCCTGACTGCGATTCCGCGGGCACTACTGGTCAAGGCTACCAATCTTGCGATTCGCGGAGAGCAGTTGCTTGGCGTGGGCATGTTGTTGATCCCGGTAGGGGAGACTCGTGCGGAAGGACTGATCGAGCGTTGTTTGCTGTCGCATGATTTTGAAGTTTTGTGCTGGCGGGACGTGCCGGTTTGTTCGGAGTGGCTGGGAGAGATGGCGCTCGGCACGATGCCGAGGATTCGACAGGTACTGGTCGTCGACTCCGGCACCGCAGAGCCGGGGACGATGGAGCGGCGGCTTTACCTTGCGCGGAAGCAGTTTGAGCGGGCGCATGTGCAGGGTGATGTGACGGGGTACGTCTGTTCGTTGTCGTCGCAGACAATTGTCTACAAGGCGATGTGCACGGGAGAGTTCCTGCCTAATTTCTTTCCGGATCTGGCGTCGGATGATTACGTCACGCCGTTTGCGATTTTTCATCAGCGCTACGCGACGAACACTTCGCCCACCTGGCATCGTGTGCAGCCGGGGAGAAAGCTTGGGCATAACGGCGAGATCAATACTGTGTGGGGAAATCGTGCGCGCATGACGGCGCGGGACTCTACGCTGCCGGTCGAGTGCAAGCCGGTTCTGACAGTGGGGGGCACGGACTCGACGAGTCTGGATGAGGCGATCGAGCTGCTGTCGCAGAATGGAAGAACGCTGGCAGAGGCTGTACGCATGTTGCTTCCACCGGCGACGGATGGGCATCATGCTTCATCGTTTCTGCGATACAGCACGGATTGCGCAGAGCCGTGGGACGGGCCGGCGGCCATCTCGTTCAGCGACGGTCAGGTGGTTGGCGCTGTGCTGGATCGGAACGGGCTTCGGCCGTGCCGTTTTGCGATGACTCGGGCAGGCCTTGTCGTTGCCGGATCTGAGGCGGGTCTGGTCGATCTTGACCCGGAAGAGGTGATCCACAGTGGGCGGCTTGGACCGGGACAGATGCTCGTCGTCGATCTTGTGAACCACAAGGTGTATGAGGACGACGCGCTGCTGGAGTTGTTTGATGCCGGGACGACCTATACCGGACTCGTTGAAGATACTCCGCTCGTTCCGGTAGCTCCCTCTGATGTTGATGCTGCTGCGCTGGCCGCTGCGCAACGAGGCTTCGGCTATACGCGTGAAGACGTCAAGATGATTTTGCAGCCGATGGCGATCGAGGGTAAGGACGCGGTGTGGTCGATGGGCGACGATACTCCGTTGGCTTTCCTGGCGCGTTCACCACGGCCGATCTACGCCTACTTCCGTCAACGGTTTGCGCAGGTGACCAACCCAGCGATCGATCCGCTGCGTGAGGCTTGTGTGGTTTCGTTGCATACGCGGCTTGGACCGTGGCCGCACTTGTTGGATAAGAATGCACCATTGCCGGGAATTTCGTTGCCTTCGCCATTTATGTCGCTGGGACAGGTGGAGGCTCTGCGGCGAGGCGAGTATCCGCACAAGAGGGAGTTGAATCTGGCGGAACTTCCAGCTGTGTTCAGCGTGGAGAAATCGCTGACGCAGGCGCTCGATGAGCTTTGCATGCAGGCGATCAAGCTGGTGCGCAATGGAGCGCGAATCGTGCTGCTCTCGGACCGTGCCGCCAGCGTGGAGATGCTTCCAATTCCGATGGCGATGGCGACCGGCGCCGTGCATCAGGCGCTGGTCAACGCTGGGCTGCGCACGCTTGCGGGGCTTGCCGTGGAAGCGGGTGACTGCCGCGATATTCATCATGCCGCGGTACTGATCGGATACGGCGCGGGCGCGGTCTGTCCGTGGTTGGCGCTGGAGACCGGGATGAGCCTTGCGCCTGCCGGCACGGACAGAGCGGAAGCCGAACGCAAGATGCTGAAGTCTCTTGATGCCGGGCTGGCGAAGGTGATGTCGAAGATGGGAATCTCGGTCGTCGACAGTTATCGCGGAGCGCATCTGTTCGACATTCTTGGGCTTGCATTCGAGTGTGGTGGCCCGTTGTTTTGTCGATACGCCTGCACCACTCTCGGGGATCGGGTTTGCGGAGCTTGACCGACAACTTCGGCAGACCTGGGCGCCGAGTGATGCGAGTGCTCCGGTCGCGGCCGAACTGCCGGATTATGGATGGGTGCGATTCCGTAAGGCGGATGTATCGGAGCCGCACGCATGGCAGCCGCTGACGGTAAAGGCGCTGCAATCGGTTGTGGGGAGCGCGCGGAATGTGCCGCAGCCCGCAGATCCAGCTGGTGCGTTTGCTGTTTATACGCGGGATGTTATTGCGCGTGATCCGGCGGTGTTGCGTGATCTGCTGGAGCTTCGTCCCGCTGGGCCTGAGCTTCCTTTGAACGAAGTGGAGACGTCTGCAAGTCTGTGCAAGCGATTCGTGGCCAGCGCAATGTCTCTCGGGTCTTTGAGTCCGGAGGCCCACCATACGATTACTGCTGCAATGAATATGCTCGGCGGCCGGTCGAACACAGGCGAGGGCGGTGAGGATGCGGCGGTGTATCGAGTTCAGTCTGTTGGTGCGCAGGTGGAGGGCGTCACCGAGGAGATGAGTTTGAGGGCGCGCTCGGGTGGTGGTACGGCTTTGGCAGAGGCGGTGGTTGAGGCGCCTGCAGTTCATGTTTCTCTTAATAACAAGATCAAGCAGGTTGCATCGGGTCGGTTCGGTGTGACGGCGGAGTATCTGGTTCACGCAGAGGAGATTGAGATTAAAGTGGCGCAGGGAGCGAAGCCTGGAGAAGGCGGACAGCTGCCTGGGCATAAGGTGAGTGGGATGATTGCGCGGCTTCGGCATGCGCAGCCGGGGGTTCCGTTGATCTCACCTCCGCCGCACCACGACATCTATTCGATTGAGGATCTGGCTCAGTTGATTTACGACTTGAAGCGCGTGAATCCGCGGGCTGCGGTTGGAGTGAAGCTGGTGTCGGGTTGTGGCGTGGGCACGGTTGCGGCGGGCGTCGCGAAGGCATATGCGGACTACATCGTGATTGCGGGAAACACTGGCGGCACTGGCGCGGCGGCGTTATCGAGCATCAAGTATGCAGGAAATCCCTGGGAGCTGGGACTGGCTGAGGCGCAGCAGGTTTTGATGCAGAGCGGGATGCGTGGGCGCGTGCGGCTGCGGACGGATGGCGGGCTGGCGACGGCGCGGGACATCCTGATTGCGGCGTTGCTGGGTGCAGATGAGTATGCATTCGGCACTGCGGTGCTGGTGACGCTGGGGTGCGATATGGCGCGGCAGTGTCATCTGAATACGTGTCCGACGGGAATTGCGACGCAGAAGCCAGAGCTTCGGGCGAAGTTTCGCGGAAAGCCGGAGCATGTTGTCCGGTTCTTTCAACAACTTTCCGGTGATCTGCGGCTTCTGCTGGCGCGGTATGGTCTGCCGTCGATTGAGGCTGCGGTGGGGCGCTCGGATCTGTTGGAGCAGGTGAAGTTTGATGGGAACCTCGATCTGCAGCCGATGCTGGCGAGGGTTTCGGATGAACCGGGGCGTTGGATGGGAGTTCGGAACGATCAGCCTATTGCAGTGGCTCCGCTGGATGAGGCGTGGGTTGTGCCGGCGATGGCGGCGGTTGAGGCTGGTTTGCCGTTTGTCGTGCGGTCGAAGATTGCTAATTGCGATCGAGCAGTTGGATCGCGGCTGGCGGGAGAGCTTGCGTTGCGGCGAGCGCAGAGCGAACTTCCAGCGGATGTGACTTTCAACCTGGATGGCATCGCGGGTCAGTCCTTTGGTGCGTTTACGGTTGAGGGGATGAAGCTGGTTCTTCGTGGTCAGGCGAATGATTTCGTTGGCAAGGGATTGTCCGGTGGCGAGTTGGTGATCCAGGCTTGTGGACTGGCGGCGAAGGATAGTGGACAGCATGTGATTCTGGGCAATGTCGCGCTGTATGGCGCCACCTCTGGGCGGCTGTTTGCAGGCGGGCGGGCTGGGGAGCGGTTTGCGGTCCGTAACTCGGGCGCGATTGCGGTTGTGGAGGGCGTTGGCGATCATGGTTGCGAATACATGACCGGCGGAACTGTCGTTGTGCTGGGGCGCGTAGGAATGAACTTTGGGGCGGGTATGACGGGCGGGTTGGCGTGGGTGTATGACGCGGACGGATCCTTCGTGTCTGGTCATAGGTATCATCCGGAGTTTCTTGCCGCTGAAGCGTTTGGCGCGGTTGATCGAGAGTCGCAGGATAGTTTGCGCGGGTTGATCGAGGCGCATGTGGAGCGGTCCGGAAGCGGGCTGGCTCGGGCGATGCTGGCGGCTTGGCCGAAGTCAGCTGCAGCGTTTGTGCGGTTGACTCCGAAGCCGCAGGCGTAGACAAAACGAGTCCGTTCAATCCCATCCATTGCAAGAAGTGCGCTATGGATGGGATTTCGTGGGCTTGTGGCTGACCGAGGAGAATCGACAACGGTTTGCCGTTGGGGTGAGACCCCGGAGGATTTTGGGTGGTTGAAAAAGCAAGAGCAGCTGCTGATGGATGCATAAAGATGCATTTTTGTGACTGAATTGCAATTCATTGTTGGCAAAGAGCCTTCAATTCATTAGAGTGGCGGGACCGGAGATTTTCGGTGTGAGGCCTGAGCTGAAGCGAAGAACGAAGACGATGGGGCCTGATTCGACGATGGCCGGAGTGCCGGCGACGGGGCCGGGAAGCGAGAAGTATCAGCGCATCCTGGATGCTGCGGTAGATGTGATCGCGGAGCGCGGTTACTTCAATTCGCCGGTGAGTGCGATTGCCAAACGGGCCGGGGTGGCGGACGGCACGGTCTATCTCTACTTCAAAAGCAAAGACGATGTGCTGCGAACGGCGATCGATGAGATGTTCAACAAGTTTCATCGGCAGGTGGAAGAGGAGTTCAAGACGCGGACGGGGCCGCGGGAGCAGTTGGAATATATCGCCTATGTCCATCTGGAGAGCCATGCGGTGAACCGGAACATGGCGATCCTGATGCAGACCGAAGTACGGCAGAGCGCGACGATTTATTGCGGAGTTTTCGCATCATCACCTGGTGAAGTACATCCAGGTGGTGCGCGAGGTGATACGGCGTGGACAGCAGGAGGGGATCTTTCGACGGGATGTGTCCGATGGCGTGGTGGCGCATTGCATGTTTGGGGCGATCGATGAGTTGTTGAGCTCAGCTGTGTTTACGGGGCGCGTTTATGATGCGAAAGCGACGGCTGCGCAGGTGATGGATGTGTTGCTGAATGGGATAACGGCGGGAAGCAGGGAGTAGGGAGTATTTTTTCACCGTGGTAGTGCTCGAGATACTTTCCCCGCTTCACGATGTGATTTCCAGGGGATGCATTCGATTGGCGAATTGCGTTGCTCTCAAAGGCTTGAGCAGCTTCGGTCGAGATGACGAGGGTTTGCTACGAGGTTGGAGAGAACAGACAACGGCAAAGACGTAGAAGGTATGGGTTGAAAGGTACGGATGGTTTTGGCGCGTTGAGTTCGGGATCCTTCGCTGCGCTCCGGATGACAGCAGGAACAGGCAACGGCAAGAACAACCGCAGGTCCTTCGAATGTGTTGCTCACAGAATGCAAGATTGAGATTTGAAATGGTTTGGAGATGACATGTTTGATTTGAGCAGTGTGAATGATGTTTTGGGGAAGGTGACGGGGCGCGGGGATTCCGTGGTGATGTTGTGGCAGGACGCGGATGGGGCGTGGAAGCCGATTACGTCGAATGAGCTGTATGGGCGAGTGCGGGGGCTGGCGGATGTGTTTCGGGGATGGGGGGTGGTGAAGGGCGACCGGGTGGCGATCCTTTCGGAGAATCGGTGGGAGTGGGCGGTGACAGATTTTGCGACGCTTGCGATTGGAGGCGTGGACGTTCCGCTATATCCGACGCTGACGCCGGAACAGATTGGCTATATGCTTCGCGACTCGGGTGCGAAGGTGGTGGTGCTGTCGTCGCGGGAGCAGTACGAGAAGCTGACGGCCGCGGGGGACCTGCCGGAGCTGGAGCATGTGGTGGTAATGGATGCGGGGGAGTTCAGCGGAACGGAGAGCTTTGCTGCGTTGATGGAAGGAGCGAAGACGAAGCAGCAGCGTGATACAGCGTTCGATGCGATGGTGAAGGAGGCGAAGCCGGAGGACCTGGCGACGATTATTTATACGTCGGGGACGACGGGCGAGCCGAAGGGCGTGATGCTGACGCATGGGAACCTGTCGAGCAACATCAACTACTCCACGGGTCCAATGGGGTTTGGAGAAAAGGATAGCTGCATCTCGTTTCTGCCGTTATCGCATGTGACGGCGCGGAGTCTGGACTACGTGATGATGCGCAGCGGGGCGCGGGTGGCGTACTGTCCGAAGTTCGACTTGCTGCCTGCGGCGATGAAGGCGGTGAAACCGACTGTTCTTGTTGCGGTGCCGCGAGTGTACGAGAAGATACGGCAGGCGGTGGAGGGGAAGTCGGCGCAGTCGCCGGTGAAGCTGAAGATTCTGCACTGGGCGTTGAAGACAGGGAAGAAGCATCGGAATGAGATTCTTGCAGGGAAGACGCCGGGCGGGTTGAGCTGGAAGATTGCGAATAAGCTGGTGTTCAGCAAGATTCGCGAGGCGTTTGGGGGATGCGCTGAGATATTTGTCTCGGGCAGCGCGCCGTTGGGGATGGATACTGCCGGATGGTTTGCGGACGTTGGGATTCGGATATTTGAGGGGTATGGGTTGACGGAGACGTCGCCTGTGATTTCGTTGAATTTTCCGAATGCGCATCGGATTGGAACGGTTGGGAGGGCGCTCGAAAATGTGCAGTGCCGGTTTGCAGAGGATGGCGAAGTGGAGGTGAAGGGGCCTTCAATTTTCAAAGGCTATTGGAAGAAAGAGAAGGAGACGGCGGAGGCGTTCACAGCAGACGGATGGTTCAAGACGGGGGACATTGGGAACATCGATAAGGACGGGTACTTGTCGATCACGGACCGCAAGAAGGAGCTGCTAAAGACGAGCGGCGGGAAGATGATTGCACCGCAGCCGATTGAGAATAAGTTGAAGGCGAATGTGCTGGTGGGACAGGCGGCACTGGTGGGGGACAAGCACAAGTTTGCGTGTGTGCTGATCTCGCCGAACTTTGCCGCGCTGGAAGGGTGGGCGAAGGGGCAGGGGATTTCGACGGGTGACCACGCTGCCCTGGTGAAGGACGCGAAGGTGATGAAGGCGTACCAGGAGATCGTAGACAAGGTGAATATGGGGCTGGCGAACTACGAAAGTATGAAGCGGATGAGCGTGGTTCCGGAGGAGTGGAGCGTGGAGAATGGTGCGCTGACGCCGAGTATGAAGTTGAAGCGGCGGGTGGTGGAACAGAGATATGCGAAGGAGATTGGCGAGTTCTATTCGGATGAGGCGACGGCTTCGAAGAATTGAACTACTTTGCCGGTGGACGTCCGCGATTTTTTCCGGAGTAGAAGGCGCATTGCGCGCTGACTGGGCAGAGATCACATTTTGGGTTTATGCGTTTGCAGGTTACCTGGCCGTGATGTTTCAGAAGCAGATAGGCGCGCGTTCTGGCATCAAAGGCATGGGCAGTTTGGGATTCGATTGCCTCTTGGGCTTCGCGGTAGTTGACTCCGTAGTTTTCGCGCTCTTTGCCCAGCAGGATACGCACCAGGACGTGGGGACAGTTGGACGGGATGGCAGCGATGGGTGCGATGTGGGCGAAGAGCAGGATGCGGTCCGCGCCTGGGTCGCCGATGTTGGGAAATTTCTTGAGTTCTCTCCGGACTTTATCGAGAGGTCCGAGGAGAGCGCTGCGGAGATCGCCGCCGAACTGATCCTGCACGCGCATGGCGATCTCTTTGAGGCGCAGGGCGCGCAGCTCGGGCACCATGCCACCGGGCTTTAATGCTGCTGTGAGCGCTTCAGGGGATGCGGCAAGGAGCGGTTCCGGAGTGACGCCCACGGATTTAGTAAGCGATGCCCAGCCTTTGGCGCACGTGGTATCGGAGGCTGGATAGCCGCAGTGCCACCACACCAGGAACAAGTAGGGATCGGTCGGCCAGCATGGTTCCTGGGGGCCGTAGAAGGATTCAAGGTTATTGAGTAGGTTGGCTATCGGGGATGTGGATCTGGTCATGAGATAAACCTTTGGCCAACGGGATAACGCGGGGGAGAGCGTCAGTTTAGTACCCGGAGATTGCGAGTGTAAAAAGTCCGCGAAGATTGCGTGGGCATAACGCGAATGATACGTCCTGATGTGAGCGTAGATTTTAAGGAGTGGTCTAGAGATCTTCGGAGGTTTGAGGTGCGGCGATTTATTCGAGTGATGGGAGTTGTAGTGCTGGCGTGTGGAGTTTGCGCGGCACAGGTGGCGCCGCCGGTTTGTCCGGTTCCTGCAGGAAGGAGGGCGGCAAGCGGACAGCGGGCGGCGGTAAGGCCTTCGGTGGCGGCGGCGCGGGCTACGGCTGAGGCAGATGCAGCTGATCCGTCGGTGCTGGTGGCGGCTGAGCCGATGGAGAACTTTGGGGTGGCGCGATATCGGCTGGAGGACTATGCCGATTGTGTCGGAGTCGGCGGGTGCTACTGGGCGGACGTGGATGCGCAGGCAAAGCGGGCGGAGGCGGCGCTGGATCGAGTGGTTGCGACGAGAAGAGCGGGTGAGAAGCTGGCGATGGTGCTGGATATCGATGAGACTTCACTGTCGAACTACTGCGAGTTGAAGGCAGAGGACTATGGGTTTCTTGGGACGATGTTCAACGCATGGCTTGTGTCGCCGGAGGCCGATATGGTGTTGCCCGGGACGCTGCGGTTGTTCAATAAGGCGCGGGCGGCTGGGATAGACGTGTTTTTTATTACGGGGCGGCCAGGGGAGCAGAGGGCGGCTACGGCGAAGAATCTGGAGGGTGCGGGGTACAAGGGGTGGAAAGGGCTTGCACTTCGTGAGGGGGCGCAGAAGACGATGGCGACGGTGGAGTACAAGAGCCAGGAGCGGAAGAAGATTGTGGATGCGGGGTATCGGATTGTGATGAGTGTGGGGGACCAATGGAGCGATCTGGATGGGGAGTCCAGGGCTGAGATCAGTGTGAAGCTGCCGAATCCGTTCTATTACCTGCCTTAGGCGGAGCTTGAGGGGTCGGTTGTACCATCCAGATATGACGATGTTGCACCGGGCTGGTAAGGCGGGACGGAAGTTCTTGAATCCGGTTCCGACGACGATTGGCGGGTTTGGCACGATCTTCAAGGTGCTGCCACGTTTTCTGAGCAACAAGGCGGAGAAGTTCCCTCTTCGCCCGCTGGGGCCGTTCAGGACGGATGTGTCGGTGTATGCGGCGGCGCCGGAGAGCGGGCTGAGGGTGACGTGGATGGGTCACTCGTCGATGGTGGTGGAGATTGATGGGGTGCGGGTGCTGGTGGATCCGGTGTGGGATGAGCGGGCTTCGCCGAGCAAGTGGGCGGGGCCGAAGAGATTTTATGCCGCCCCGTTGCGGCTGGAGGATCTGCCGGGGTTGGATGTGGTGCTGGTGTCGCATGACCACTATGACCATCTGGGAGAGGTCACGATTCGCCGGTTGGCCGGGTTGGAGTCGATGCGGGGGGTGAGGTGGGTGACCTCGCTGGGAGTGGGCCAGGTGCTGCGGGAGTATGGGGTGCGAGCAGAGCAGATTTCGGAGTTGGATTGGACGCAGAGCGTGAAGGTGGGTGGGCTGGAGATTACAGCGGTGCCTTCACGGCATTTTTCCGGGCGCGGGTTGAGGAACCGTTTTGAGACGCTTTGGTCGGCGTTTGTGCTGAAGGGGGCGAAGCATACGGTTTACTTTGGCGCGGACTCGGGGTGGTGGGAGGGGTTCGCGGAGATTGGGGCGGCGTATGGGCCGTTCGACCTGACGATGCTGGAGATTGGGGCGTTCGATGTGCTTTGGGATGGGATCCACCTGGGGCCGGATGGAGCAGCTCGGGCGTTTGAGGCGCTGGGCGGGGCTGATCCCCAGAGGCGTGGGCTGATGATGCCTATTCACTGGGGGTTGTTCGATCTCGCGCTGCATGGGTGGCGGCAGCCGATTGAGCGGTTGCTGGAGCTGGCGGGGGAGAAGAAGATTAGATTGTGGGCTCCGGAGCCAGGGCGGCCTACTGAGGTTGTGATGGGGGTGGAGGTCAGGTCGGATTGGTGGCGGTGATGGGCTTAGCTACCTGATACGGCGGTGGATTGCTTCCCGATCCTATAGGTGGATCAGCCAGACCTGGGATGCCGGCTGCCACTCTGGTGCCGATTGGACGCAGGTCACTGTCCGGCCACCTCTCGCATCCAACGGGTGTCATGAATTTCTTTTCAGATCCTCACGAGACCGCGTTGCGCTTCGGAGATTTCATCGATGACCTTCACGACGTCTTCCGCTGCCACGGTGTTGATTTCGGTTCACCGGAGGACTTTTTTGCGTTTGCGCGGACGGTGAAGTATCACAGCGAACTTCGTGTCGACGTGTTGCGTGTGGTGAAATCTGTGATGGAGAGCGAGGCGAACATCTCGTTTCGCACCATTCTGACGGTTATAGCTGTGGCGAGCGGTGGACCCGACGTCGCGGCATCTGACCGGGAGATGAGCATCCCGGTCAACCTGGTCATCGAGTCTCTGACTGGTGTCGACGCCTACAGCCATCTCAACGTTGATCACCCTGACGGTCTCAATTCAGATTTGATTGTGAAAGAAGCGGTCCAGATTGTCGCGGCGGGTAACTCATCGTATGGCGACGGAGAGGCGACACGGCACACAGACGGGCCAGGACAAGCGAACGTGGAGGTAGCCTTTTTCGAGAAGGCCAGCGATTCTTCAATCTCTTCTATCGAGCAAAGTCCGCGGGGTTCATCGAATGACTATGGTGGTCCATTGAACAACCATCAGGGTCTGTTGAACGACTACGGCGGTTCGAATACGCTGGCTGAATCTCTGAATCGGCTGGAGCAAAACAGTCTGCAACTCAAGATTTACCTCGATTCGATTGACCAGAGAATCAGCAGGATGGAGCTGCGACTGGAGAACGTTCCGTCGCTCGTGTTATCCGCTACGCGGCTGTCCCACTCGAGAGAGGAAGCCGGAGTGAGATTCTCGGCGGCCATTCCTTCACAGTCTGAACTACAGCCGCCGCACAAAGATTCTTCCGGATCGAAACCACAAGGCAGAGCAGCGACTGTAAGTAGAGTAGCGACCAAACCGCTTGCAGGGCTTACGCGTATCTGGACAGATTTCCGGCAGTTCTATTCTTTCCGGAGAGAGAGTGCGCTTGTGATTCTCGTTGGCGTTGCAGCGCTGTTGCTGGCTGTTTCTCTCTTCGTGAGGTTTCGGCGTGACGCCGGCGATGTGGTGGTACACCCGGTGAACGCATTGGCGAAGGGCGGCGCCAACACTGGTGGTCCCGGCATTGCGTCTGGTGTCGCGGCTTCTGTCAATGGACCTCAAGTCGGTACTATCAGCGATCCTTCCGTTGCTTCCCCCGGGGCAGGGCAGGGAAAGAGCTCCGCGTACAGGTATATGGGACAGGGGGTAAGACCGGCGGCATATAAGCCCACTCCATCGTCAAAGAAGTCGGCGCAGATTGCTTTGAGGTCTCCGCTTCGGTCTTCTTCGTCTCTTGCAGCGAATGCGAATACTGCGCCTGAGACAGCGACGGCTACATCCGAGGTCTCGGCCCCATCCGATCGCGCTGACAACTCGAGTTCCGTGCCGCTGTCCAATCGCCTCGTCAATGTATCTTCAGACGTCATGGAGGCGAATCTTGTGTCGGATCCGAAGCCTTCTTATCCGACACTCGCCAGCCTCACGCGAACCCAGGGCAATGTGGTGATGCAGGCTGTGATCTCCAAGGATGGAACTGTGGAAGAACTGCACGTTATCAAAGGTCACCGCCTGTTACGCGGTGCAGCTAAGAATGCAGTTCGAAACTGGCGCTACCGGCCCTACAAGATCGACGGCGTGCCGGTTGAAGTCGCGACCATCGTAAGTGTGGACTTCTCCTTACACCGCTAGGAGCGTGAAATTGCTCCGGAATTCAACCGACTCCAAGTAGCGTACAGTTAAATTGTGCGGACGACTTCTTTCAGAATTTCAGCGGCTTCCTGAAGAGCACTGCGCTGTTCGTGGCTAAGGGCGGCGATTTGTTTTGCCAGGGCACGGACGCGTCGGGCGCGACCTTCCATCAGGAGCTTCTTTCCGGCTGGAGTTGCGGAGATGAGGGTGCTGCGGCCGTCGTTTGCGTTTTGTCTCTTGAGAACGAGGCCCTGTTCTTCGAGGGCGTTGACGATCCGGGTCATGGTCGGAGGGCGAACCTGTTCGGCGGCGGCTAGGTCGCCCAGGGTTACCGGGCCTCCGAAGACGATGACGGAGAGGGCGGACAGGCGCGGGGCGTTGAGGCCAGAGCCTTCATCTTCTTTGCGGAGCTTTCTCAGCAGGTGGATGGCTGCGGAGTGGAGCTGGTCGGCGATATTTTGCGAATTTGTGACAGTTTCGGTTGACATGGGCGGGTGAGCTTATGTTATATCGTTAGCTGGGCTAACGAACTGGAGGTTGCGATGAGCGCATCAGAAATCAGCGTTCAGTTGAATGATATTGGCCAGATTGCTTTGACGGTGCGCGATCTTGCCCGGGCGAAGAATTTTTATCAGAACATGCTGGGGATGAGGTTCCTCTTTGATGCCGGGACGATGGCATTTTTTCAGTGTGGAGCGATTCGGTTGATGATTGGGCTATCCGAGGAGACTGTCCCGATTGGCGGGACGATTCTGTACTTCAGGGTTGCTGATATTCAGAAGGTGCATCGGGTGCTGGAGGAGAAGGGTGTGGGGTTTGTACAGCCGCCGCACCTGGTTGCGAGGATGCCGGATCACGAGCTTTGGATAGGGTTTCTGAAGGATCCGGAGGGCAATACGCTTGGGTTGATGAGTGAGGTGCGCGCTTAGGGAGTGCCGCTGGCGTATCATTTTTTCAGAACTTTAAAAAATCAAAGGAGAAAATGATGCGTATTGGGATGTTGACGGGCGGCGGAGATTGCCCTGGTTTGAATGCGGTAATTCGGGCGGCTGTGCGCAAAGGAATTTTGCACTATGGAGACGAGTTTGTTGGGTTCATGGAAGGCTGGCGGGGCGTTCTGGATGATGTGACGATGCCGCTGACGATGGAGACGACGTCAGGGATTCTGCAGAAGGGCGGGACGATTCTGCGGTCGTCGCGGACGAATGTGAAGAAGATTCCGGGTGGGTTTGAGAAATGCGTTGAGGTGCTGAAGAAGAACAAGATTGACGCGCTGATTGCGCTGGGTGGGGACGATACGCAGTCGATCAGCCTGGCGCTGAGTGAGCGCGGCGTGAAGTGTGTTGGAGTGCCGAAGACGATTGACAACGATCTGAGTGGGACGGACGTTTGTTTTGGATTCGACACAGCGGTGTCGATTGCGACAGAGGCGGTGGACCGGCTGCATTCGACCGCAGAGGCACATAATCGCGTGCTGGTGTGCGAGGTGATGGGGCGGGATGCGGGGTGGATCGCGATTACCTCGGGAATTGCCGGCGGGGCGGATGTGATCCTGGTACCGGAGGTGCCGATTGACATTGACGAGGTGTGCCGGCTGTTGAAGTACAGGCATGATCATGGGAAGAAGTTCGGGATCGTGGTGGCCGCTGAAGGGGCGAAGTTTCCCGAGGGCCCGCAGGCGACGCACGGAACGAACGTGGACTCGTTTGGGCATGTGCGGCTGAGTGGGATTGGGCAGGCGCTGGCTGAGGAGATCGAGAAGCGGACCGGGTACGAGACCCGCAGTGTGAACCTGGGACATACGCAGCGGGGCGGCACGCCTTCGGCATATGACCGGATGTTGGCTACGCGTTATGGCGTGGCGGCGATCGACTTGGTGCATGCCGGGAAGTTTGGCCGGCTTGTAGTGCTGAAGGGAACTCAGATCTCGGATATTCCGCTGGCGGATGCAATTGCGAAGACACGGACGGTTGGAGAAGACCTGCTGGATGTGATGAAAGGGTTGCAGCCTAAGAAGTGACCTGACCCGACAGATACGGCGGTTCAGCTGAGTTTGCTTCAATGAAAAGCCCCGGGCAGATATCCGGGGCTTTTTCTGATCCGGCGTTTAGGATTAGTACTTTTGTATCAGTTAGTTAGTGGTTAATAGCTGAGATTTTTGTTGTGCGGGGAGACAAAAGCGGGTACAAAGAGGGTGCCGGAGTGGTTTGAATCCGGCACGCTCTGACGTGGATGAACGGAGACCTGTGATGGCGGTAGCGGTGCAGACGGTGGTGCGCGAGGTAATGGATATCCGGCAGGCTTCGGAGTATCTGGGCATCAGCGGAGATTCGTTGTACAGGTATGCGTCTGAAGGGTTCATTCCGGCGTTCAAGTTGGGGAACCGGTGGCGGTTCAAGAAGTCGCTGCTTGATGCCTGGATGGATGAGAAGTCCGGGGTGAAGGCGCGGACGCCAATTGCGGTGATGCCGAGGCAGAAGAAGCCGGTTGCGCGGGCTCGGTAGAGATTTTTCGGAGAGACAATTCGTTGGAGCTTGCGATGAGCAGGGGGCTTAGTGAGCGGCTTGTCTAAGTGGCTGATCTCCCATTTTGACGTCTACGTGGTGCTCTTTGGCGCGATTGCGGTGGCGTCGTTCTGGTTTGCAATCCAGCTTTGCTGGTCAGTGGTGGGGAAGCAGTGGTACAGCGTGGGGTGGAGGCTGTTGGCCGCGCTGGGGCTATTTGGGCTGGGGTTTGTGATGATCTTTTTTACGGCGTTTGGGGCCTGAAAGACAGTTGTCCGTGCTCAGTTGTCTGGTGTCAGTAACGGCTGGCGACTGAGAACTGATGACGGCAACTGGATAACTTTTCAGAAAGGCTGAAGGTTGAGGACTGTGATTTCGGGGGGGCAGTTGAGCCGGAAGGGCAAGCCGACGGTGCCGAGGCCGCGGTTAACGTAGAGCTGCATCTGGTTGAAGCGGTAGAGGCCTTCGGGGTACTTTTCGGCCATGGGAGGCAGGATCAGTGGGCCCAGGAACGGAAGCCTGACCTGACCACCGTGGGAATGGCCGGCAAGCATGAGATCGACGAGAGGGCCGCGCGGGTGGGCGATGACGTCGTCGGCGTAGTCGGGCTCGTGTGCCATAAGGAGGACGGGGCCATCGGGTTTGGCGGGAACGGAGAGATCGAGGTCGGGGTGGCCGGTGCCTGGGTCTTCGACGCCGCAGAGCCAGAGCCGGGCGCCGTTGCGCTCGATTGGGAGGTACTGGTTGACCAAGACAGGAGTGCCATGGGTGGTGAGGGCGTGGATGACCGCGGCGGCATTGTAGGCGACGTCGTGGTTGCCGAGGACGGCGTAGCGGAGGGGGGCGGTAAGAGTGGTGAGGATCTCGGCGCAGCGGTGCAGTGCGTGGCGACCAGCGATGAAGGTGAGGGAGCCGTGGGTGATGAAGTCGCCGGTGATGAGGACGAGATCGGGGACAAGGGCATTGACCTTGCGAACGATGTGCTCAAGGAAATAGGGCTCGGTGTACTCGTCGAGGTGGATGTCGCTGAGCTGGACGATACGGTAGCCGTTGAAGGGAGTGGGAAGGTTTGTGATGGCGATGGGGCGATCGACGACGTCGACTTCGTGGCGAGCGATCTCGCCGGAGTAAAGAGCTAGTCCAGCCGCGGCGGCTCCGGTGCCAATCAGGAAGTTGCGTCGGGTGAAGCGTGAAGACTGGGGGGAGTTAAAGCCGGGCATATGTCATGATACCGGGTTCAAAGGGGTGCACTAAAGATAAGGCCAGGAAACGGTGTAGTTGGGTAGAATCAAAGAGATGAACTTGAGTCTGCGGAAGAGAAGAGCGGCTGCGGCTGCGAAGAGTGCCGGTGTGGACGGGTTGCTGGTGACGCATCTGCCGGATGTCCGGTATCTCTCTGGATTTACAGGGTCGAGTGCAGCGCTGCTGCTGGTGGGCGGACGGACGGTGCTGTTTACCGACGGGCGGTATACGGGGCAGGCCAAGGCTGAGGCGGTGGGGAGCAAGGTCGTGATCGCCACCAGGCCGGCGGTGGTGGCGGCTTGTGAGTGGATGGCGGTGGCGGGGGTTCGACGGTGTGGGTTCGATGCCTCGCATACGACAGTGGCGGGGCTGGAGACGATGCGGAAGGCGGTGGGAGCCAGGGTTCGGCGGAGGATGTTTGTGCCGGTCGGGCCTCTGCTGGCGAGGCTGCGGGAGGTGAAGGACGCTGACGAGATTTCGCGGACGAGGGCAGCGGCGCGGGTTGGGTGCGAGTTGTTTGAGGGGATGCTGACGTATCTGGAGGCGGGGCTGACAGAGACGGAGGTGGCGGCGACGCTGGAGTATGCGGCGAGACTGGCCGGGGCGGAGGGGATGTCGTTCGACACGATTGTGGCCAGTGGGGAGCGGTCGGCGCTGCCGCATGGCCGGGCGACTGCCGCGAAGTTGCCGAAACGAGGATTCGTGACACTGGACTTCGGTGTTATTCTCGACGGATATTGCAGCGATATGACGCGTACCGTGCACATGGGCAAGGCGATGCCGGGTGAGCGGGACGTGTATGATTCTGTGCTGGAAGCGCAGGAAGCTGCGGTCGCTGCCGTGGCACCGGGAGTGACCGCCGGAGAGGTGGACGAGGCGGCACGAAGCGTGTTGCGGAGGGTGAAGCTGGATAAGTACTTCAGCCACTCGACGGGGCATGGAGTTGGGCTGGAGATTCACGAAGGGCCAAGGCTTGCAGCGAAACAGAAGCAGGTTTTAGAGCAGGGAATGGTGATCACAATCGAACCGGGGGTGTATATGCCGGGCCGGTTCGGGTTGCGTATTGAGGATATGGTTCTGGTAACGGCCAGGGGCGGAGAGATTTTGACGCCGAGTGTGAAGGCCTGGATCGAGTTGTAAGAACGACGTTACAGCGAATGAACAACAAGGTGCCGGACAGGGCACGGGAAGAGACATGATGGACCGAAATAAGTTGGAAGAGCTTCGCGAACTGGTCGATTTTTTGAAGGCGAATGGTATCGCCGAATTCGACATGGAGCAGGACGACCTGAAGGTGCGGATCAAGTTTGTGGGTGAGCCTGCGGCCGCGCTGGCCGGTGGGTTTGATATGGCACATTTGAGCAGGTTGATGGCCTCTGCTCCGGCCGTGGCTCCGGCTACCGCGCCTCCTCCGAGTGCGGCCGCAGAGCTTGCAGCAGAGATGGAGGAGAAGCTCCATGAGGTGAAATCGCCGATTGTGGGGACGTTCTATGAGTCGCCGTCCCCAGGGGCGCCGCCTTTTGTGAAGATCGGGGACCAGGTGGAGGTGGGGCAGGTGCTCTGCATCGTCGAGGCGATGAAGCTGATGAATGAGATCGAGTCCGATGTGGCCGGTGAGGTGGTGAAGCGGATTGCTTCGAGTGGACAGCCGGTGGAGTATGGGCAGGCGCTGTTTGCCATCAGGGCGCGATAAAAACTATTTTAGCGAGTCGATACGAAGGTTCGATGGAAGGCGTCTGGGTTTATGTTTCGTAAGGTATTGATTGCTAATCGTGGGGAGATCGCGCTGCGGGTGATCAGCGCGTGCAGGGAGATGGGCATCCGCACGGTTGCGGTGTACAGCGAGGCGGACAGGAACTCGCTGCATGTGCGGTTTGCGGATGAGGCGATCTGTATTGGGCCTCCGCGGTCGGCGGACAGCTACCTGAATGTGCCGGCGGTGATCTCGGCGGCGGAGATCGCGGATGTGGACGCGATTCATCCGGGGTATGGGCTGCTGAGTGAGAATGCGAACTTCGCCGAAGTGTGCCGGGCTTCGAATATCAAGTTCATCGGGCCTCCGCCGGAGGTGACGCGGATGATGGGCGAGAAGTCCACGGCGCGGCAGACGATGAAGAAGGCAAAGGTGCCGATTCTGCCGGGGTCAGATGGCGTGATCGCGGATGAGAAAGAGGCGCTGCAGTGGGCGAAGGATGTTGGGTATCCGGTGATCCTGAAGGCGGTCGCCGGGGGTGGCGGCCGCGGGATGCGGATTTGCCGGAATGCGGAAGAATTGCCTTCGATGTATCAGCAGGCGTCTACAGAAGCTGCCAACGCCTTTGGTAACGGCGATATGTACATGGAGAAGTTTATTGAACGGCCACGGCATATCGAGTTTCAGGTGCTCGCGGATGAGCATGGCAATGTGATGAGCCTGGGGGAGCGGGAGTGCTCGATTCAGCGGCGGCACCAGAAGCTGATTGAAGAGGCGCCGAGTTTGATGGTGACTCCGAAGCTGCGCGAGGAGCTGGGCAAGACGATCAAGAAGGCGCTGGAAAATATCGGGTACTGGAACGCCGGGACGATTGAATTTTTGATGGATGAAGATGGCAAGATCTACTTCATCGAGATGAATACCCGCATCCAGGTAGAGCATTGTGTCACCGAAATGGTGACCGGGATTGACCTGGTAAAGGCGCAGCTGCGGATTGCGGCGGGCGAGAAGCTGAGCTCGATTATTACGAAGCCGGTGGAGATTCGTGGGCATGCGATCGAGTGCCGAATTAATGCGGAGCATCCGGAGAAGTTCACGCCAAGCGCAGGGAAGATTACGGCGTTCAATATTCCTGGAGGCAATGGTGTTCGGGTGGATACGGCTCAGTATGCCGAGGGGGTTGTACCGCCGTACTATGATTCGTTGATTGCTAAGCTGATCTGCCATGGGGCTGATCGCGTGGAGGCGATGGACAAGATGCAGCGGGCGCTTTCGCAGTTTGTGGTGCAGGGAATTCATACGACGATTCCGCTACACCAGAAGATTTTTGCGGATGCGGAGTTTCGGGCGGGGCAGTTCGATACGAAGTTTATGGAACGGTTCTTCGAGCGGCAGAAGGAAAGCTGAATGTCGCTAGGGTTGTTGATCGACCGGCAGATCGCCAAATTGTCTCTGGTACCGGGTGACGTGCCATTTCATGCCGAACCAGTACATCAGAGGAAACATGAACATCACAACCAACAAGAGAGCCCTGAGTTCCAGGGAGTCCAAACTTAGTTCCGCAGACCAGGGATATTTCAGGTGATGAGCGCGGAGCCCCAGCCAGGTCGGCAGAAACGTAAACGCTGACATCAATAGGAAGCCTGTGATGCCGACTAGAAGCACGAAGGGCACGAATCCGAAGCGCGATATGCGCTGCCATCTGGCGTGAATAATCCTGTATTGCTCGGGAGTGCAAACGCCGAAAAGTTCTGCCATGCATCCTCCGGTTGCAGCGATTATTATCGTGCGGACCAAGCTGATTGTCGATGATATTTTGAAGAGGCTGGACAACCGTGATGAACTTACCCAAACTGTATCCGATCATCGACAAAGGTATGTTGGACGCGCACGGGCTAAGTGGCGGGGAGGTTGCGCGTGAACTTCGTGATGCCGGTGTACGACTCATCCAATATCGGGACAAGGTTGGTGCGCCTCCTTCGATTTTGCGGAATGCTTCGGTGATCTGGGAGGTATTTGCCGGGAGTGGTTGCCGGTTGATTCTGAACGATCATGCGGATTTGGTGGGGCCAGCGGGTTTTGATGGAGTGCATGTAGGACAAGGGGACCTTGCGCCGGAGGATGCGCGGAGAGTTGTGGGCGCGGCGCGATGGGTTGGGGTTTCCACGCATAACGACGAGCAGGTTCGGATTGCGAACGAGACGAGTGCCGATTACATCGCTGTGGGGCCGGTGTTTGCGACGGGGACGAAGAAGGATGCGGAGGCGGTGATTGGGTTGGATGGAGTGCTGCGGGCGCGGATATTGACGACGAAACCGATTGTGGCGATTGGTGGGATTACGCGGGTGAATGCCCGGAGTGTGATCGACGCAGGGGCTGATTCGGTGGCTGTTATCAGTGCGTTATTTGCTGAAGGAGAGACGACTGAGAAAGTGGTGAGAGACTTTCTTGAAAATTTACGGTAGAACTGACGGAACGTGAATTTTTGTGAACCGAACCATGCCTGATACCACCACCTCGTTACAAGATGATAAGAAATTGAGTTCGGCCGCCCCTCAGTTTGTGCAGGGGATGGGGCTGTTTTCGGCTACGGCGATTGTGATGGGCTCGATGATCGGGTCGGGCATCTTTATCGTCTCGGCCGAGATGTCGCGTGGGCTGGGCTCGCCTGCACTGCTGATCGCGGCTTGGCTGGTGACGGCGTTGATGACGATCATTGGCGCGTTGAGTTATGGCGAACTGGCGGCGATGATGCCCAAGGCCGGCGGACAGTATGTCTATCTGCGTGAGGCGCTGGGGCCGCTTTGGGGATTTCTGTATGGGTGGACCTTGTTTCTGGTGATCCAGACGGGGACGATTGCGGCGGTGGGCGTTGCGTTTGGGAAGTTTATTGGCGTGTTCTTTCCGAGTGTGAGCGGGTCGAATTGGATCTGGCTTATCGGGCATGTGCCGCCGTGGCATGTAGGGCCGATGGTGCTGGGCAACATGGACATCGGGTTGAATACCGCGAACCTGGCTGCGATTGTGGTGATTACGCTGCTGACGCTACTGAATACGATGGGCGTGAAGATGGGCTCGGCGGTGCAGAACGTGTTTACATCTGCGAAGGTTTTGGTGCTCTGGCGGCGGTGGTGCTGGTGGGGTTGGTTGCGAAGAATCGGTCGCGATTGCGGCGAACTTCGGGGTTGGATGGCATAACTTTTGGGCGGGTGCAGGGTGGGGTACGCTGCATGCGGTGCAGGTGGGGGTGGGTGGGCCGACGGTTTACGTTGGGCTGCTGACGATGGTGGCGGCGGTGCAGGTTGGGTCGCTGTTCAGTTCGGATTCCTGGAACAATGTGACATTTACGGCAGGGAGAGATCAGGGATCCGAAGCGGAATATTCCTTTGTCGCTAGTGATTGGAACGGGCGTTGTGTTGTTGTTGTATGTGTTTTGCAACTTCGTTTATCTGAGCGTGCTGCCGATGGCGGGTGATCCGGCGGCGACGACGATTGCGGGGCGCGGGATTCAGTTTGCGTCCGAGGACAGGGTTGCGACGGCAGTGATGGAGCAGGCTTTCGCGGGTTACTGGTGCGAAGCTGATGGCTGCAGTGATTTTGATTTCAACGTTCGGTTGTCTGAACGGACTGCTGATGGCGGGGGCGCGGGTTTACTACGCGATGAGCCGGGATGGATTGTTCTTCAAATCGGTGGGAAGGCTGAGCGAAGGGTCGCAGGACTCCGGTGAACTCGCTTTGGGTGCAGTGGGTTTGGACTTGTCTGCTGTGCCTGTCGGGGAGCTATGGGCAGTTGCTGGACTATGTGATCTTCGCTGTGCTGGTCTTTTACATTCTGACGATTACGGGGCTGTTTGTGCTGCGGCGGACGCGGCCGGAGGCGGTGCGGCCTTACAGGGCGTTCGGGTATCCTGTGTTGCCGGCGCTGTATATCGTGATGGCGCTATGGATTTGTGTTAGTACTCTTGCGGTACAAACCTCAGTACACATGGCCGGGCCTGATGCTCGTTCTGCTGGGTATTCCGGTGTATCTGGTGTGGACGCGAATGTCCGTTGCTGAACGCGGCAGGAGTGAAGAGTTTTAGGTTTTAAGAAAGTGGAGAATTTTATTCGATGGCGAAGCTGCTGGCAGTCAAACCTCTCTCCCGTCTGCTGAAGGAGGCGGAGAACGAGGGCGAAAGCGGGCTCAAACGAACTCTCGGTCCTCTGAATTTGATCACGCTTGGAATCGGCGCGATCATCGGCGCGGGAATCTTTGTGCTGACGGGGCAGGCAGCAGCGCTCCATGCAGGTCCGGCGGTGGTGTTGAGCTTTATCGTGGCCGGTATCACCTGCGCGTTTGCGGGGCTCTGCTATGCGGAGTTTGCTTCGCTGATTCCGATTGCGGGCTCGGCGTATACCTACGGTTATGCGACGCTGGGCGAGTTTGTGGCGTGGATCATCGGCTGGGACCTGGTGCTGGAGTATGCGTTCGGCGCGGCGACGGTGGCTTCGGGGTGGAGCGGGTATTTCGTCGGACTGCTGCAGGACTTCCATATCCACATTCCGCCGCAACTGACGACGACGCCGGGGAATGTGCTGTATCTCTATCACGACCGGTGGCAGGCGATTATGGCTCTGCCTGCGGGTGTCGATGCGGCGACGTTGCCGCATGTGACGGGCGTGTTCAATCTGGTGGCTTTCCTCGCCATCGCGGTGGTGACGGCAGTTCTGGTGAGAGGCATTCAGGAATCGGCGAACTTGAACACGGCGATCGTGCTGGTGAAGCTGTCGGTCGTCGGTCTGTTCCTTGTGCTCGGCGCTAATTTCCTGATCCATCATCAGGCACTGGCCCATGCGAACTGGACACCGTTTATACCGCCGAAGTCAGGGGCCAGGGCAATTCGGCTTTGGCGGGATCACGGCGGGCGCGGCATCGATCTTCTTCGCGTATATCGGGTTCGATGCGGTGTCGACCGCCGCCCAGGAGGCGAAGAATCCGAAGCGCGATATGCCGATCGGCATTCTTGGATCGCTGGTGATCTGCACGGCGCTTTATATTCTGGTGTCGGGCGTGCTGACTGGCCTTGTGAATTACAGGGCGCTGGACGTTGCCGATCCAGTGGCGGTCGGCATCGATGCGACAGGTATTGTCTGGGGCAGCATCCTGGTCAAGATTGGCGCTGTGTTCGGCCTGGGGTCGGTGATGCTGGTGATGCTGCTGGGCCAGTCGCGCGTCTTCTTCTCGATGTCGCGGGATGGGCTGCTGTGGAAGTGGGCGGGCGTGATTCACCCGAAGTTCCGTACGCCATGGATTTCGAACATCGTTGTCGGAGCGATCGTTGCGTTTATGCCGGCGTTGCTGCCGATCGGCAGGCTGAGCGAGCTGGTGAATATGGGCACGCTGCTGGCGTTTGCCATCGTATGCGCGGGAGTATGGATTCTGCGGCGGCGTAATCCGGACCTGCATCGGCCATTCAAGACGCCAATGGTGCCGCTGGTGCCAATCTTGGGGATCGTGAGCGCGCTGTACTTGATCTGGACACTGCCGGTGTTGACGAAGATCGTTGTGGTGGCGTGGTTGGCGTTGGGTTGGTGATTTACTTCACTTACAGCGTGAGACATAGCAAGGTGCAGCAGGCGCTTGCGGGAGGAACAAACCGTAGGGGTCCCCCCCCTATTGCCCGGACGTAAATCTCCTGTATTCAAGGGCGGGCTCAACCGGTCGATGCAACACTATCTAATCATCTGATCCACAAATGCTTAACCTGAAGAATCGATCTGTTTGGCTGGTGTGGCCAAACCTAGCCAGGGTAAGGTTCCGGGTGATCTAACCCTAGCCAGCGCTTTTTAGTTTTTGTTTTCAATGAATGTGGGTCTGAGCTGAGTGTTGCGTCGACCCATTGAGACCACCAGGGTTTACGGGATGTAATGGCTTGTAAAATATTCATAACAAATGAGTTGCGTCCAAAATATTGTATCTAAATGAGTTAGCCCCGCAGGGTATCCGGGGCTTGCTTGTTTTTCTCAGCTGTTTTAAGTATAGCGGATCGGAACTATGCACTTTACGCAAGGTGAGTCCGAAGCTGCGACTAGTTTCATTTGCCTTACCTCCAACAGAAAACCCGCCTTTGTTGGCGGGTTTGGTTTGATTGTTTACCCAAAAAGAAGACCCCCGCAAGGGGGTCATACCTGAAGCCTTGGATCCTGTAGAGAATGTGTCCGCTCTAAGGGGACTGTCCAAAGCCTAGCCATATCGCGGAAACAATGCTGTATCGAATTGCTCAAGTGCACGATTTACGCTTCTTCGGACTCTTCCGAGCCCTCAGGCTTGATTTCTAGGGAGAGAGCGCAACCGTAGCGGCTCTCCAGTTTCTTCAAAATTCGCATGGCCCGGAAGAACTCTTTTATCTCGGAATCCCCTGCCGTTCCCCTAATCGTCTGCGCCCACGCGTGGGCGCAGGTTGGGCACTGGTTGAGGAGCACATTGTTATCTGCCATTAGGTTGTTGATTGTCCCACTATCCTTTTCTATTTCCAGCAGGAGTGAGCAACCGCAATTTTTGCACTCCAATCGCAAGCCGATGATGTCCGACAGTTCGATGAAGGTCTTGGTTTGAGTTGTCATGGCTACTTCGGCCAACCCTCTGCGGGTTTCTTTTTCTCGAATGACTTTTTGACCGCATCTTTCCAGTTGCCGTCGACCTTGAGTCTGTCGGGTTGCGGCCCCGGTGTGGCCGTCTTCTTCGCCTTCTTTACTGCTTTAGTGGCCATGCGGAACACTCCTAGCTGGCAATCGGTTGGCGGTACATCATGCGCTTGCCTTCGGCGGAACGTATCGCCAGAACGGTGCGCTCTCCGTCATTCAGTTTACGACCATTCCAGAGGAAATCGAACTGCCAGAGATAGCGGTGGAGATATTCTTTGCTGACGTTGTGATAGACGCCAACGATGCCGCGCTTTACCAGAGCGAAGGAACTCTCCGCTGTGTTCGTGTGGTACGGCCCTCTGGCGTACTCGCCAGCGCTGTGTGCAACGGTGTGATGACCGCCTTCGAAGTGTTCGCCGATGCCGCGATAACCAAGATGCTCGTCCGTGACGATGTAGGAATCGAAAGCTACTTCTTCTTTGATTGCCGCCTTCAACGTTTCTCCGGTCACGTTGGCGATCACGCGGCGGCGAATGCCACCCTCACGCTGTACAGCGGCGAAGACTGGAGTCTTGCTGGTGCCGCGTCCCTTTTTGTGAATTTGTCCGTCTCCCCTGCGAGGCTTCCCACCGATGTAGGTTTCGTCGCACTCCACTATCCCCGACAGCTTCGGGGTATCCGAATCGGGAGCCATTGCAAAGCGAATCCGGTTCATCAGGAACAGAGCGGACTTGTAGCTAATCTGGCAGTGACGCTGAATCTCCAGAGCCGAGACGCCTTTCTTTGAGGTTGCGCCTCTCCAGAACGCATACGCCCAATGCTTCATCGGCAAACGGCTCTCTTCATAGACCGTTCCGATTCTGACCGTGTACTGTTCCTTGCAATCCCGGCAACGCCACAGATACCGCTGACTGCGCTCTCCCGTTGCAGCATCCTTCATCTGGTAGACGTTGACGGAGCCGCATTTCACACAGCAGGGAGTGTTGCCCCAACGCTGAAACTCGAAAAACTCAACCGCTGTCAGTTCATCCGAACAGGCCAACGGAATATTGGCGATAACATCCGATTTCGAGAGGTTGTGCCGTTTGTTTTTCATGTAACAACTTTATACCTAACGCAACGTTGCGTCAAGTATAAAATTAGCTAAGTTCGTCTTTTCTTAGTCGTTTACCTCGATCTGAAACGCATTTAGCGTACCCAAGCGCGAACATTGCGTATAGGATTGCCCCTACCGCTAACAAGATCACCACTACTACCAAAAAAAGGAGAACCGACAATGATGGCATGGATAGACACACTTTCACCGGAGAGGCTGCAAGTGTGGAACGTTCGCCTCTCTTCCTTGGTAATGGTTTTGACGATTTTGACTGGAGTCCTTGCGATCCTGTCGGGAATTACGGCTGGTACTCTGATTAAAATCGGTAGACGCATCGACACCTTGAAGGACGCGCATATGCTGGCTCTTCAAATTCAAATCGAAAACAATCGGGCAACAGTCGTTCAGCATCTGGCAGAGCGAGATGTTACCGAAGAGCAGGCCAAACAACTAAAGATGAGCCTCGCCTCACTCAAAGATCACCCCATAACAATTCTGGTTGTCCCGCATTACCCCGAAGCAAAGAAGTTCGCGGATAAACTGGCCGCATCCCTGACGGCGAGCGGCCTAGTCGTGACCCGCGCTGGCGGTAGTGCGTTCGGAGCCGAGACTCCTAACGGATTCGGGTTAGCGACTGGATCACGTCGGAAAGAGGACGGAATTGCGATACGGAAAGCACTAGCAGACTCGAATCTGGCAAAGGGCTTTATCCAAACAATCCCTGAGAGCAGTCCTATGGAATTGCAGCTTTTCGTCGGCCCTAAACCCTAAAATTTGAGCCGGTTATGCTGGAGTTGCGCTAAGTACATACTTCCGTAGCGGATTGAGTGGAACTAACATGCCAACTCGATCTTATTTCGTTTGTTTGGTTTAGGTGGTTTTGGGACTTGACATGCGATTTTTGGGCGGAAACTGAAGAAAATAATTGTAAATGCAACAAACAGAAGCCGATCCCCTTCGGGATGGCGGCCAGAAAAGCGTGTGCCAGGATAGGGCGGTGTCAACGGGATCGGTTTTTCCTTTTATCCACAGATATTGCCTGCAATCCTGCCGACAAGTAGTGGGAGTATTGCGTTGTGCCTACCCTTCCAGATTTGCCCAAGCTACCGCCTTGCGTGGAAGTCACTCACGCGTGGTGGCAACTACATCCTCCCGTCGGAGTGTTTATTGCAATGCTTGCGTTGGTCGGCGTGCTAGTTCCTTGGCTGAGAGTAAACATCAGTCGTCATGAACGGGCATTCTGGACATTTCTCATGTTTCTTTGCCTAGGACTCGAACTCAACTCGATTTATCAGGACCGAGCAGACCATAGAAAGGAAGAGGCATTCGCGCGGTGCGAACAGCTTCACAGCTTCCGGGAAATTGGCGAAGGAATTCAGATGTCGATCGCCGAAAACGCCAGAGGCTTCAAGGAAACGATGGATCGGCTGCAAGGTACTCTCGATGCCGCGACCACAGCGGTATACCAGACCCGGCCGCAATCATTCGTACAGCTTGATTTTATTACGCCCAATTACCACCGTGCTGACGGTCAACCTGTACCGACCCCAGTTCTTGCGCAGACTCCTATCGGCCTTAACGTGCATTATAAAAATTCCGGTAATGACGTCGCTCAAATCTATGGCGAGTTAGCGAAAACTTATGTGGCAAAACCAGATGACGCTGACGCCGCGAAGGAGGTATTGCGTAAATTTGACACCGAATGGAAGAACTTAACATGGAATAAAACGCCCACTGTCTTGAGTGCGGGACGCACAGCATTTTTTACGTTTTCAACCAGCCCCATCACTGAGGGCGAAATGAACGACATCAAGGAGAGAAGGTCAACCGTCTACATTCTCATCCGGTTCGCCTATCGAGACAAAACTGGTGATTGGGGAACAGATATATGCGTAGATTTGCAGACACCAGCGACGAGCTATCTGGCGGTTGACCATATTTGCAGGTTACCTGATAGAAGTCGATATAGAACTAACTCCCGGAGATAGACAATGCGACCCTCATGGGTGTATATCGCACAGATAACGATCCTCGCCGCTCTGCGCCGCTTCAGTGTTGTCTCTGCGTTTGGCGGGGAGACGAAGATACGCTGTTAGGGCTGAGCGTTTTTTTGTCCGGCAAGGGCCTGCTGAGGGAGGATGGGAAGGGTTAC
Source organism: uncultured Acidobacteriaceae bacterium (assembly GCA_963791735.1). GTDB lineage: Bacteria > Acidobacteriota > Terriglobia > Terriglobales > Acidobacteriaceae > Edaphobacter. Next base: position 241,907 of record CAWBTR010000006.1, read on the forward strand.
GGAGTTGGCAGCGGTGGGATCGTCGCGGAGGCGGAGGTAGAAGCCCGTCTTGGCAGGGCGGGGTAGTGACAGGGTGTTGCCGATGAAGCCCTCGGGGACCGTGGTGCGGGTGGTGAAATCGGGGTCGGTGGCGATGGAGTCTACGAGGTAGAGACTGGAGCCTGAGACGGTGCAGGGCTGCGTTGTGTCGGCGGGGCAATGCAGATCTTTGAAGGTGGGGAGGCGGACGAGGGTGACAAGGGGGAGCCAGTCGCCGGTGGTGCCGTCGGACATCACAGGGCGCAGGCGCAGGGGCCCGAAGGCCGAGGTGCCGAAGGCCGAAAGTGGGTCGAGGGTGACGAGCAGCGTGTGTGGGTTCTGCAGGATGAGATTGCCGGAGGCGACGGAGAGGGTGGTGTGGAGGGTCTCGTCGGCGTTGGCGATCTCGAGCTTGCCGGTGCGCGGGAAGGGCGCGGCGGACTTGAGAGAGAAGATGAGCTGCTGGTTGACGGGAAGGTCGTCCTTGTCGGCGAGATGGATGGTGGTGTCGCCTGCTTGCACGATGCTCTTGCTAAGGAGCATGACGGAGGGGCGAGCGGAGGAGACGGTGACAGGCAGAGTGATAGTGCGGCCGTCTTTGAGAGAGACGTCAGCCGTCAGGTGCTCGCCTGCGTGCAGCTCGGGATTGGGGGAGTTGGCTGATAGAGCGAGGCGGAGGTTGGTCTCCGAGGCGGAGGGGGAGGCGGAGGCCGAATCGCCGTCTGCGGGTGCAGGGGTGAAGGTGTGGTTGTTGAGTACGAGCTGGCGCACCTGGTCCAGGCTGGAGCCCGCAAGTTGTGCGGTGGTGTCGCCGGCGTGGTAGGTGAGTGAGTCGAGTTTAGCGGGCTCGGAGTAGTCGATGAGGCTAACGGTGTCGGGTTTGGGGACACCGTATTGCTGGATCGCCAGGTGGAGGGTGCCGGGGTCATGCGGCGGGAGGGCAAGGGCTACGTCGACGGTGTTGGGTTTGTCAGCGACGTGTTTGAAAGTCTGCTCCTTGGGGCTGCCGAAGGCTGTGTTGGGGCCGCGATCGAGCTTGACCGTCTGGAGGCAGGCGGTGCCGGTGGAGGTGAGGGAGACGTGTTGGTCCTTGCCGGCGATCAGTGGATCGGTGGAGACGAGCTTCCAGTCCTTGCCCGGCGTGTCCTGCAACGGAAGGATGGGGCCGGTGAAGGGATCGAAGCCCCAGAAGCCAGTGACAGTGCCAGAGACGGTGGTTGCGTCGGCGTCGTCGAGCTTGACGGGGGTCTTTTCCGTCGTGCCGGGTATGGCTTCATCGGTTGCGGAGGCTGGTAAGGGATCGAGCGGAAGCGGCTTGCGTGCTGGAGGGTGAGCAAGGACGAGGCCGCCCTGGTAGGCGTCGGGGGTGACGGGAACTTCGGTCTCTTTGCCGGAATTGTCGAGGTGGAGGACGAGGTCGTGGGCGAAGGCGGTGGAGAAGACGAGGGGAGCGCCCTCGACGAGAAGGACAATCGAGGGCTTGAGGAGGCAGGTGATGGTCTTGGGGTCGGAGGGCCGGAGCGGCGGAGGTACGGCTGCCTGGATCGCGGGCAGGCCGATGACGATGACGGATTTGGGATTGTGGAAGGAGGGCGGGGTGTTGAGCCGGAGGTTGAGAGCTTCGCCACTAGGAAAGGCGATGGCGGGGATGTACTGGTACTTGGCGGTGTGGAGGCCGCTCATGAGGCGGACGAGGTCGACGACAGCGCCTACATAGGCGCTGTAGAGCCCTGCACCACCGAGCTGGGTGTAGCTGGCCTGGTTGATCAGGTCGGTGCTGGCTCCGTTGCTAAGGGCTTCGGCGACGGTCTGGCCGTGGCCGTCGTCGAGCAGGCTCTGGTTGCCGGCCTGGGTGAGGCAAGTGGCCTGGGAATCGACTGGTTTTTTGAAGCAGTCGCTGTTGGGTTTGAGGTTGAGGGTGCGAGCGAGGAATTCGGAGTGCTCGGCCAGGGCTTTGGGGTCGTCCGGTGGGACGCGGCGGATGTTGGCGAGATAGGTTTCGATGCGGGCCTGCTCGAAGCCGGCTTCGTTGAGGTCCTGCGAGGCGCGAACGAAGACGCCGGGACGGCCGCGGACGGCGGAGCGGAGGGTGCTGAAGTCGCCGCCTGTCTCGGGCGCGAGGAAGAGGATGGCCTGCTGGGCCTCTTCGGGCACGGTGATGGTGACACCCTCGTCACGGACTTTTTTGTTCCAGGTCTGGATCTCGGTGAACCAGTTGTCGGGGGGCGGGTTGGTAGAGCCGCGGAGGAAGGCGGCAATGAGAAGGTAGTGGACGGACTGGGTGGGGGGGAGATCGGGGTGCAGCCAGATCTTGTCGCCGGCCTGGAGGTTGGGGACCTCGGCGATGGGCAGGGTGTGGCCGTCGCGAGTGACGTGGACGTCAACTTTCGGGCCAGTGAGGTCGAAACGCGCGGGGTCGGCGTGGAGGGTCGTGCAGAGAACCAGCAGGGCCGTGAGGGGTCCGGTGAAATAGAAACCGCGGAGGGCTTTTGCCATCATTCCATTTTAGACGGTGGGGTGGTGGCTTCGGATGTCAGGTTGGGGAGACCATTTGATTACTGTTTGTTGCGGGTTCGCGCGGACGCGTGGTCGCTGGCGATGACACCGTCGCGGATGGTGACGACGCGGTGAGCGTACTCGGCGATGTCGGGTTCATGGGTCACGACGATGATGGTGTTGCCGTTGGCGTGGAGGTCGTCGAAGAGTGCCATGATCTCGTCGCCGGTCTTGGAGTCGAGGTTTCCGGTGGGCTCGTCGGCGAGGATGATGGAGGGGCTGTTCACCAGTGCACGAGCAATTGCGACGCGCTGGCGCTGGCCGCCGGAGAGCTCGTTGGGCTTGTGCATCATGCGAGCGCCGAGGTCAACGGACTCGAGGACGGCCTTGGCGCGAGCGGTGCGCTCGGCCGCGGGAGTACCGTTGTAGATGAGGGGCAGCTCGACGTTGTGCAGGGCGGTGGCGCGGGCGAGGAGATTGAAGGTCTGAAAGACGAAGCCGATCTCCTTGTTGCGAATGCGGGCGAGCTCGTCGTCGTTGAGTTCGGAGACGTCGTGGCCGTTGAGCCAGTAGCGGCCCTGCGAGGGAGAGTCGAGGCAGCCGATGAGGTTCATCAGCGTGGATTTGCCGGAGCCCGAGGGCCCCATGATGGCGACGTACTCGTTGTGGCGGATCCGGATGTTGATGCCGCGGAGGGCGTTGACCTGCTGGTCACCCATCTCGTAGGTCTTCCAGAGATTGTCGGTGACGATGACGTCGCCTGGAGTGGGGCCGGCGGCGTTACTGGCGGTGAGCGGGGATTCGACTGCGGTTTCGATGGCCATCCGGTTCTCCGGTTATGTTGCCTGTTTCAGGATAGTACGTTTTTGCCGAGGGGATGGTTCCGCGAGGGTTAATGAACCATCTTCCGGGTGATCACTTTCTCCTTACTGGCGATGACTAAGACTTATCGTCGGGGCTGGATTCGAGAGTGTTATCCACTTTGACTGCAGAACCGCTCTTAAGAGCCCGCAATATTCGATAGCGGCCGGTGACGATCTGGTCACCCTCTTTGAGGCCGCTGAGGACTTCGATATCGGTGGCACCCGTGATGCCGGTGGTTACGGGAACGAAATAGACCCGCTGCCTCTTGTGTTCCATCCGGAGCACGTAGACTCCCTGGACGAGCAGGGGCTTGGTGGCAGCGCCAGCAGGGGTGGCTACGCCGGAGGGTTGGCTGCCATTGTTTTTGCCCAGAATCTTCTCTGTTTCGACATCCCGCTGGACGAGGGACTGGATGGGGATGGTGAGGGCATTGGGTTTGTGCGCGGTGGTGATCTTTGCCGTGGCGGATAGGCCGGGACGGAGCTCGTCCAGCGAGACGCCTGGTGTCGGATCGATGGTGACGACGACCTTGAAGTCCTTCGCCTCTTCGGTGCCGGTGGTGCTCTGGCTGGTGGCGATACCTGTGGTGCGGAGCAGGGCCTGATCGCCCACTTCAGTGACGTGGCCTTTGAAGGTGCGGCCCGGCAAGGCATCGACGGTGACGTCGACGGGCTGGTTCATCGCTACGTTGACGATATCGGTCTCGTCGACTTTGACTTCGGCGGTAATAACGGACATGTCGGCGAGGGTCATCAGGGTGGAGCCTTCGGCGTTCTGAATGCCGACGACGACGGTTTCACCCTCGCGGACGGGGACGTTGGTGACGAGGCCGTCAAAGGGGGCGCGGCTGATGGTCTTGTCGAGAGCGTCGTAGTTGGAACGCTGACTGGCCACGGCCTGGTTCATGTGACCGCGCTGGGAGTCGGTTTGAGCGATGGCCTGGGCGAGTGCAGCCTGACGCTGGGCGAGAGTGGCGACAGCCATGTCGTAGGCGGCTTTTTTCGCGTCGTAGTCCTGCTTGGCGATTAGCTTTGCCTCATAAAGTGACCTGGAGCGGTTGTAGTCCAGCTGTTTCTGCTCGAGGTCAGCTTTGCCCTGATCGATGTTGGCTGCGGCAGTCTTTTCTGCAGCGATGTAGCTGGTGATATCGGTCTTGGAGGCGGCGATGGCGGCCTGCTGCGCCGCGACGGTAGCCTCGGGCTGGACGTTTTCGACAGTGGCAAGGACCGCACCCGCTTTGACGTGATCACCCTCTTTTACGTAGAGGTGGGTGATGCGTCCGAAGGCGGTGGCGCCTACATTGACGTAGGTCTTCGGCTTGATCTGGCCGGTGCCGTTGACAATGGAGGTCAGGTCCTCGCGAACGGCTTTGCCCGTGGTGACCTTGGTGACGCTGGCTTGTCCGTGAAGAATGCTGGCTGTGACGATTCCTGCGAGGACCAGGATAACCGCGACGATGATGATGATCTTTTTAGCGCTCATTGCTGCTTTCTAAGGACCTCCACGAACGACCGGAGGTGTCTATAGGGAAATCGATTCGTGTCAAAGAGTCAATACGGAGACAACCGTGCCTGCGTTCCGTGTTCTTTCCAGAATATTGGACTTAGGTTCTCAGCCGGAGATCGGACGAAGGGCCGCAACTCTCTTATAGACGATACTTTGGAGTTCTTTACGAATACGGTGATGATAACAGAGCCGTTCGTACGTCTACCTCTTGTAACAGGGATATAACCGCTCTACAATACATGTTGGTAACAGGAGTACCACCCCTACTATGACAACTTCGCGGCGCTTTATCTCCGGCACGGCATTTATCTTCCTTCTGATGATGGGAGTGCGGGTGGGGGCTGCACAGGAGACGCCTGCCAATCCTGCGCAGCCGGATGGCGTTACGAAGGGCCCTGTGACGGTGGAAAAGCCGGATCCTTTGAAGCGGCCCTTGAGCGATAAGGAAAAGATCGCCCAGCAGAAGCAGCTGAAGATCGAGTTGAAGGGTGTGTACAAGAAGTGGGTCGATGAGGATGTCCGGTGGATCATCACCGACCAGGAGTTGCAGGCGTTCAAGAGCCTCAGCAACGACGAAGAGCGTGATCAGTTCATCGAGAATTTCTGGTTGCGGCGGAATCCAAATCCCGACTCGCCGGAGAATGAATTCCGCGAGGAGCACTACGCGCGCATTGCGTACGCCAATGAGCATTTCGCCGCCGGCAAACCGGGCTGGAGAACAGACCGCGGACACATCTACATTGCCTTTGGCAAGCCGGACAATATTGACTCTCATCCGAGTGGCGGCAGCTATGAAAGGCCTATGGAAGAGGGCGGCGGCAACACCTCGACCTTCCCGTTTGAGATATGGCACTACCGTTACCTGGAGGGGATCGGCGACAACATCGATATCGAATTTGTGGACACCTGCATGTGCGGTGATTACCACATGACGATCGACCGGTCGGAGAAGGATGCGCTGAAGCACGTTCCTGGAGCTGGGCAGACTCTGTACGAGCAGATGGGGCAGGCCAAGCAGGCGGATCGGTTTTCGGGTGGTGGGCTGGAGCAGCTCGGCGCCGGGCCCATGTCGCAGCAGAACCAGAGCAAGCAGTTCGATCGGCTCGATCTCTATGCAAAACTGCAGGCGCCGCCGCCGATCAAGTTCAAAGACATGGAAGAGTTCATGACGACCTCGAAGATCCTGACGGGGAAGCCATTTTTATTCGATGTCCGCATGGATTACGTTAAGGTGACCAACGATACAATTCTGGTCCCTCTGACGCTGCAGATCAGGAATAGCGATATTACCTTCGTTACCAAGGACGGGGTTTCTACGGGTACGGTGAATATTCTGGGGCGGGTCACCAACCTGAATCATAAAATTATCCAAACCTTCGAAGATCCGGTCAGCGTTCAGGTACCCAGTGAACTGCTTGCCCGCAAGCAGAACGACCTATCGGTGTATTGGCAGTCCATGCCGCTGCGTCCTGGGTTGTATAAGATCGACATCGTGGTCAAGGATGTGAATAATCCCGACCATATCGGCAGATATGAGCGGAGTCTGAATGTGCCGAGATATGATGATGACCATCTATCGTCGTCGTCACTGATTCTGGCAGGCCAAATGGAGCGGGTGCCGTCGCGGGACATCGGAGCTGGACGGTTCGTTATTGGAGATACTCACATTGTTCCACGGGTACCGGCGGGAGTTGCGCTGCCTGTGACTTACCATCGGGGGCAGAACCTGAATTTCTGGATGCAGGTCTATAACCTCGGTATCGACGAGAAAAGTAAACAAAATGGTGCTACCATCGAATACCAGATTCTGGATCTGGCGACCAACAAGGCCATTCTGGAGACGCAGGAGCTGACTTCGAAGACTAACCCGAACTCAGACCAGGTAACGATTGAGAAAAGTTTGCCGCTGGCCAGTTTGCAGCCCGGCAAGTATCAGGTGAATATCAAGGTTAATGACGGAATAACGAAGCAGCAGATCGCAGAATCTGCGCCGTTCATCGTGGATTAGGCAGATGCGAACGTAGGTACGGCGGCATGGTTAGGCGGATTTTGACGGCGCTGACCGGTTACCGCGCATTCTGTAAGACGCTCCTCAATTTTGTGGGTGCGGATAAAAAACTGCAAAGGCCATCGACGCGCAGGACGGTTTTACTGTGCAACGACCCCAGGTGAAAATCGCGCTTTTCTCGCTGATGCTGCTGACCGTGGCTGTGGGCTCCGCTGTGGCTCAGGGTGCTGCGGTAACGGGTGTGGTTCGCGATGCGCAGGGTGTGGCGCAACTGGGCGCTCTGGTTCAGGTGATTGCGGATGACTCCGCCGTTCTTGGTACTGCGTTCACCGATTTGCATGGACGCTATCTGATCCCGCATTTGCTTCCTGGAAAATATCAGGTGAGGGCAAGCGCTGCGCTGTTTGTTCCGGCGTTGCGGGCTAACCTGCAGCTGCGGTCAGGAGCCCAGGCGGTCGTCAACCTTACATTGAATACACTTTTCGAATCTGCTACATGGATTCCCGCAGAGCGTCGCAAGGCAGACGAGCCCAGCGATGACTGGAAGTGGACGATGCGCTCGGCGGCGAACCGTCCCATCCTGAGGCTGGATGAGGATGGCGACGTGATTCTGGTCTCGTCGAGTGTGACAGAGTCGGCAACTCGGCGCTCTGAGAGAGCAAGAGCGGAGATGACGGCGGGCGACGGTGGATTTGGCAGTAGCGGCGTTCACAATGTTTTTGCTTTTGAGCGAACGCTTGATGACGGGGCCGGCGTGACGGTCCACGCGGATATAGGCAAACAACCCGGAGCGACTGCCGTTGGGCCGTCGACCGAGATTGCAACGGGATATGAGACGCGACTGGGACCTTCCGGTGCAGGCCGGGCGGTGGTGAGTTATCAATCCCACCCAGAGCTAGTGAGTACTGGACCAACTCCAGGGCTTGCTGCGATGCAGGTGTCCAGCGCGCAGCGGATGCAGATTGGGGACTTTGCCGATCTGGAAGCTGGAGGCACTCTCTATGTCGTCAATTCTTCGGGATATACCTCGGGCTCGCGACCGTTCCTGAAGATAACAACGCATCCGATGAAGGCCTGGACGATCGGATATCGTCTGGCCACGTCGCAGAATCTGCAGTCGTTTGAGGGGCTTGACTCGGTGCAGCAGGAGTTGCCGATCGCTGCGATGTATCAGGGACGTATGCAGACTGAGCAAGGGCATCATCAGGAGTTTGCTGTCAGTCGAAAGGCTGGCCCGGGACTGATCCAGATTTCGTATTATCGCGATTCTCTCGACCGGGTGGCGGTGGCGGGTGGCGGCGCGCTGGACGCTGCAGATATCAAGCAGACCAGCCAGCCCGGGTCGAATGGGATAGTTGCCGATTCGACGTCGGGTAGTTTTCGTTTTCTCAATGCGGGATACAAGAGCCAGGGCATTAATACGACTCTGACCGAGCCGTTGACTCCCAGCATGTGGATGGCGCTGGAGTACGCTACGGGCGCGGGACTGGCCGCCAGGGACGGCGCCGTGATGAGCCTTACAACCATGTCGATGGACCTGACGCCGCAGATCGCGCAGACCGCAACTCTTGCGGTGCGGGGACGGATATTGCGCAGCGGAACGAGGCTTCGGGCCTCCTATCGCTGGCAGCCGACGCGATTGGTGACGGCGGTCGATCCGTATGCCTCGTTTGGGGACCAGGCTTATCTCAGCTGCTATCTGCGGCAGGCGCTGAAACTGGGTAACCTGCTGCCGGCAGGACTCGACGCTACCGTCGATGTTACGAATCTGCTGGCGCAAGGCTATCGCCCGTTCCTGTCGGCGGATGGACACACTTTGTTCCTCGCACAGTCGCCGCGAACTCTCCAGGCAGGACTGGCTTTTACCTTCTAAGCAAACTCTCCTGTTCCGGTTGCGTCAGAGGGTCAGAAGGTCAATTCTTTTCCATTAGCCTGCCCAGTCTTTCCAGAGACCGTTGCCACATGCTGCTAAACCACGCACGTTCTAGGGCATCCCTGAAACCACTGTGTTTCAGAGCGAGAACACAGCCTCCTGAACCACACAAAAGTTTCATATCAACCAGGGTTTCCGAGTTGCCGGCGGGAGATGTTGTCTTCCAGATATGCCTGACCTGATTCACACCCATAACTTGGCACGAGCCATGAACGCTTACCTGGAGCGCTCCGGAACGGTAGAGATCAATACGAAACGAGTCTTTTGTAACAAGATTGAAGACAAACTGGAGTTCCTCTGCGTCGGGAGCGTGTAACCACACTTCGATATATTCCGGGATGCTGAGCGCGTATAACAACCGGCTGGTATCGGCCCTGAATCGGAATGAGAGGACGACGTCCCTCTCCTGCTGGGCAGGAATCGTCGCCATCATTCCAGAATCAATCAAGCCAGAATCAATCAAGCCCGGATCAATCGAGGTGTTCGGGTTGGTGTCACTCAGTCCGTTCACTTCTCTCACCTCCACCGCAAGAGGAGGAAGCATCTGACCTTCCCAATCGCCGGATTCAGGGAGGAATGTGACAACAATGCGTGGTCGGGGATGAAGTGATTTACAGGAGGGGCGGCTGATGCCGCAAGCTCTCTCACGAACGGGAGATGACGCTGTGTTTCGGGGTTACTTTCTATGAATTTGCAAAAAACGCCGTGAGATCCCGTCCAAATTTTGAAATTCCGCGATGAAGCACTGCGGGCGGGGACAAACGGCGTGAATCGCTTGATGTTCTACATAATTGAAGTCGCGCGCGTCGCACATCACGACTCTAAAAATGCAAAAAAACATAGGTTCAATTATGAGTGAGCCAACCATTGATGCGAGAGCGATAGCCGCGACTCATCGTAAGCTTTTCGCCATTTACAAGCACGACGGCATACTCGCCGTCCGCTTCAGTACGTACTTCTTTTACATGCTGAAGGTTGACGATGGAGGAGCGGTGGACGCGCAGAAACATATTGGGATCGAGCTTCTCTTCCAGACGAGCCATGGTCTCACGCAGCAAATGGGTCTCAGCCTGCGTGCTTATGCGCACGTAGTTTTCCTCTGCACTGATCCAGCGAATGTCTGACACGGGAAGGAAGACGATCCTTCCGCGTGACTTGAAGACGATGCGGTTCGTGTAGCTCTGGCCCGCAGCGCTGTTGCCAGCAAGGTGCTGATCGGCGAGGAGTATCTCCTTGCGAGCGCGCTCCACTGCAGAGGAAAGCCGCTCTTGAGTGAACGGCTTCAGCAAATAATCAATTGCGTGAATCTCAAAGGCGCGCAGCGCGTACTGATCATGTGCAGTGGTGAAAATAATGTGCGGTGGTGGCACGGTTTTGCTGGAACAAAGCTCTGTAACGATATCGAAACCATCCATGCCGGGCATCTGGATATCAAGAAAAAGCAGTTGCGGTTTTGTGGCACGTACGAGATCGATCGTCTCGCTCGCCGTAGTCCCTTCGCCAACAACGTTGATTTCGGGCTCATTTCGCAGAAGCTGGAGCAGCTTTTGCCTGGCGAGCACTTCGTCATCTGCCAAAATAGTAGCTATCATCACACACCATACCCTGTAAGTTGCCTGGTTGGACGTTCTGAGAACTGCAGAGGAAGCCTTAAGATCACGCGGACCTTGCCGTGTGCCAACTCCTCTATGACGAAAGCCTGTTCGTTCCCGTAGTGCAGCCGCATTCGGTCCTTCACATTGGCGAGTCCGACGCCCTGCCGTCCGCCACCATTCAGATGCGCAGGATGCAGGCCGAGCCCACTGTTGATCACGCTGATCATGAGCGTTGCGTTCTCCCGGCGCACATCGATAGCGATCAAACCATCTTTCTCTAACCTCGAAAGACCGTGAGTGTAAGCATTTTCGATCACAGGTTGCAGAATCATGACGGGAACCAACGCATCGTACAGATCCGGTTCAATGTAGACCTCCTGATGGACGCGGCCGGTGAATCTGCGGTCTTGCATCGCGAGATACATCTCTATGAATTCCATCTCATCGCTGAGCGGGATCAATTGCACGTCGCCGCGTTCCAGCGTTATACGCAGGAGGCTGCTGAGTTGTTCCAACATTTTGTCGGCGGCCGAAATGTCCGTCTGCATCAGGCTGGAGATGCTGTTCATCGTGTTGAAAAGAAAATGCGGGTTGAGCTGCATACGCAGTGCGCGCAGCTGTGCGTTGGCAAACTGCGTCTCTAACTGGACAGCCGCGTATGCCGTTTGACGATAGAGCTGGTAGTAGCCGATGCCACGCAGCAGAAAGAAGACCGACCAGAACAGGACCAGGCTGTCGATCAAGTCCGAATCCAGGTGGAAGGCAAGGCGATGCCAATAAGCCATACGCGGCAGACCAAGCGGCAACTGCGGGAAGACCGCGACCCAAATCATCTCTTCGAAAACACTTACGGCCAGGCTCAACGGCAAGACGCGCGTGAGCATGCAGACGAACCGTGCTTTTTGGATTTGGGGCTCCAGCTGCCACCAGAGCACCCAGAAGATAGCGCCCAATAGGAAATAGTGCACGCACCACGCCGCCATCAGAAGCCTGAACGTGATGATAATGTGGCTGTTCCAGGAGTGCAGGCTAACCCACTCCTGCAATGCGAACGACAGACCTAACAAGGTAAATGCGCCCACGAATACAACGGGGTGCAGAAAGGGGGGTATCGTACGGCCTTTGACTCTAATCGTCGGAAACAAGTTCAGTGGTTGACCCTGCCTTTTCTATGCAAACTGTATTGCTAAATTCAAGAACTGGAAAGGGGAAGCAATTGCCCTGCAGAGGATCCCTCCGGAGCATACTCTACCCCAGCCGTCGGAAAATCGCTCTTTGTGGTTCCTTCCTTATAGACGAAAGCAAGCGCAAGAGAGTGATGCGCAAACCACGCATTTGCCGCGGAGACAGCCGTCCGACACTCCTCGGGGGCTAGTTTCACGGCGAGGGTGTCCATGTCCTGCTTTATGACACTCTCTGCCTTTGCTCCGCCCTGCAGAACAGCGACGCGAAAGTGGAAATATGCCTCCGCTTTGTCAATGGGTGTGCCTTGCCCATCGCGAGCTAGAATACCGAGCACGATCGAGGCTTTCCAGCTCCCAGCGTTCGCGGCCGACTCGAGGAGAGTGCGGCTTTCCTGAGGGCCCTGCTTTAGTTGAGGGTGGTTTACCAGCAGAAGCCCAAGGGAATGCATCGCCGGTACATATCCGGCATCGGCGGCCTGGCGCAGTAGCTCCGCTGCCTTGGGTAGATCGCGGGGATGGTCGGGATACACCGAGTAGAACAATCCCAGATCGTACGCGGCCAGAGGATCATGCAGCTTTAGCCCTGATTCAAACCATCTCTCCGCGACGACCTTGTCCTGCTTTACTGCAATGCCGAAATAATAGAGGTCGCCCAGGTAGGTCGCGGCGGTACCATTGCCTCCCTGAAAAGCCTGGTTCAACAACCGCACCGCAAGCTCGTCATTCTTCTGAACTCCGATACCGCGCAGATAGATGATTGCCAGGTTGACTTTGGCCGTGGCGAATCCAGAAGACGCGGCGAGTTGATACCAATGGAGCGCGCGCTTGGCATCGGGCGAAACACCAATTCCAGCTTGATAGAAATAACCAATCTCGTTCTGTGCTGTCGGGCTTCCATGTCCGGCGGCTCTTTCATACCAGTAAGCGGCCATCTTTGAGTCCTGCACCACGCCGTTTCCAGTAAAGTAGTCTCCCGCCAGTGCGATCTCATCGCGAACCGATCCTTGCTCAGCGAGCACACGAACCTGTGTGAGATCTGCCGTCGCTTCGGCGTCAGCGCGCGCAGGAACGGCAGTCCAGTGCGCACATACGAGCAGAAGAGCGGAAACTCCGAAACAGCGGATGCTTGTCCAATCAGTGAGCATCATGGTTTCCTCCAGGATCTCAAGGCGTCTTACTTTTGTTGGGGGCCACCGGAAACATCACCGGTGCCTCCTAGACGCAGGGCGCTACGCAGTGGTGATCGAGGTAGTTCCGCCGTTCCGGGAGTCCCACCGCGCAAAGGAGGCCTTATGCCCCTCTTAGGTGCCACCGGCCGAAACAATCCGGTCATTCGTCACAAATTTCAGAATTAAAAAAAGGAAAAGGGCCGGAAGCGGAACTCCGGCCCTCTTCGAAACAACCTGAGCTGCTAGAACCTGAACTTTGCCCAAAGCAACAGGTGGCGGAACGTTGGTTCAACCGCATTCTGCTTATTCAGGAAGCTACTTGTGCCGATGTCCAGCAGGTTGATATCCAGGGGTCCGATATTGTTGTGATTGGTGAAGTTCTGCGCTTCTACACGGAAGACGAACATACCTCGATCGAAGTGCAGCCATGACGCTGGAACGTCTTTCTCCGCAGCAATGTTCCAATACTGTGCGTTAGGGTTCACAAAGCTGTTGCGTCCCACTTCCTGGGTCGTGAATTGTGGCCCGTTGGGTACAAGCCAATGTTCGTTGGCAGCTGTGGTTGGGTTGCCGGTTACGTAGTCGTAGTAGACCCCGGGAGTGAGGCCGAAGTAAACCCCATCAAAACCAGCCGTGTCGATCGGTTTGGATGGATTTCCCACGAGCGGACGATCGTTTGCTGTGCTGCCGTCACCATTGGTGTCCAGGCCGAAGACGTTGAACGAGCTGTGATATCCAGACTGCAACTGTGTGGTTCCGGAGATGCTGATGTGCCGCGTAAAGGCGCTGTACAGAAAATCTGCCACTGTATTGCTGGAGTGGAATCCAGCAGGTGCCCACACGTAGCTAAACGATACGTACTGTCGGTGGTCCCAGACCGAGGGCCCCCAGTCCTGCCCCAGGCCGTTGGGTGAGAGGTTCGCCGAGTACGAGGTAGGCGACGCAAACGTTGCAAATACATCTGATGCATCGTCCAGGTCCTTGCCGTACGTGTATGCGACGCGGAAGAAAAGACCGTGCGAAAACTGGCGGGAGACCTCCGTCTGCAGGCTGTTGTACTCCGAATCGGCGCGGTTGGCGCGTATGTTGATGGCGTTGCGCGACGGGTTGATCCGCGATCCGTTGACGAAGTAGTTGAGCTGCTGATTGGCATATAACTTCTCGCCATGATTCCCTACGTAGTTGATCGTCAATTTGATTTGCGAGGGCAATTGTCGCTCGATGCCGAAGTTCCACTGCCAGGTAAGAGGATTAACCAGATTGCTGGCCACACTTTGAACCGAGGACATGGGACTTAGCACGGGCGTGATAGTACTGAGCAGCGTGGTGGCATTAGCCAGGCCGCGACCAGTGGTAGAGGTGAGCAGGCCTGTGGGCGCATTCGGCGAAGACTGCGCGCCATTAGTAGCGATATTGGTGAAGTCTGTATCGTAAAAGACGCCTACTCCACCGTGGAAAACCGTTTTACCGTCGCTGAAGATGCTTGTGTGAGGGTTCCACGCAAAGCCGAGCCGCGGCGCTATGTTGTTAGTATCGTTCTTCACCTTGACGACCGTGTTGATTGGGGCGAATGGATTGTTCAAATCAAGCGCGGGATACTGAAGCGAGTTTTCCGGTGCTGTCAGATAGTCATACCTCATACCGGCGTTGATTGTTAGGTCCGATGTCAACTTGACGTCATCTTGAACAAAAAATGCGCTCTTCCAGGTATGCGGATCGATGCGTGTTGGGCCAAAGGTCTTGGTTGCTTGACCCGCTGCACCCAGAAAGTTATCGAGAAAATTATCCAAAGGAGAGAGGGCGCCTCCCGCGGCGAAGCTAAGGCCGCCGAGAGCGTTCTGTGCAACAACATCTGTTTCAAGCTGACGCCCTATGTCTGCACCGAACCGAAACGTCTGACGGCCATGTGTCCAGGTCACGGAGTCTTGAAATTGATAGAGTTCCTCCTTGGTGCCCTGCGGCATGTTCTGGGAAATACCCAGCGGGTTCGTCCCGCCAAAGCCCTGGCCACTGAAGGTGATGTTGTAATTCTTCGACAGCGGGTTGGCGAGCGTTTCCGGCGTTGGCTGGAAGAGGAAATTGACCCGGGTCTCGGAGGCCCGAAACTCGTTGAGCATACGGGCGGAGAAGACATGGGTCCATGTTCCCTGGCCAACTTCGGCGGGTCCACCGACCTCCGAATCAAAACCGGGCAGCCCAGAAGTGTTCAGTGGCAGATATGGATCGAAGTTGGAACGGTCATGCAGATAACGCACGCTGAACGTGTCCTTGGCCGAAGGAATGAAATCGATACGATACAGCCATTGGGTCTCTGGTTCCTGTTGCGCAACGGGGGGACGCTCGAACAAAGCGGTCGTAATGGAACAACCTGCAGTGCATCCGCTGCGTGGGCTGATCTTGTAGGCATTGGCCGCACCGACGTTGGTGTAGGCAGTCAGATATGCCCCTCCTGAGAGGTAGCTGTCCAGCAAAGCGACCTGCGGTCCGCCGATGGCCGTTAGCTGCGCATAGCCCGCCGCATCTGGAAGCTCGACGGCGCCTGGCTGCGAATTGCCATAGAAGCGCGCAAACTGTGCCGCACCGAAGCCATAAAGCTTGTTCCTCCAGATGGGGCCTCCGATCGTAAAGCCCGGTTGGTGCTGGTCATAGCGCGCCTTGGGGTTGGAAGCGTAAGGCTTACCCTGACGCGTGATACCGTCCAGGGAATCAAGGCCGGAACCCGTATAGAGCTCCCATACATCTCCGTGAAACTGGTTCGTGCCGGCCTTGGTGATGAGATTAACCACTGCGCCACCTGAACGGCCATATTCCGCCGACGCCGAATTGGTCAGCGCCGTCACGCTCTGATACGCATCGGGAATCTGAATGCTAAAGGCCTGCCCTCCTATTCCGACATCGTTGATGTCCTGGCCGTCCATCATGAAGTTGTTGCTGCGCGGGCGTGCTCCATTCACCTCAATCTGATAAAAGTTTCCGCCGATGCCACCGAGTCCAAGGTTTTGATCCACGATCTGAACGCCCGGTACCGTCTGCAACAACTCAATCGGATTCAAGGTAAAGATGGGAACCTTCGCGAGCTCCGCCGTGCTGACTGTACTCGATAATTGACCGTTTTCGGTGTTGATATTGTTCGTATTCGCCTCCACGGTAATGGCCTGCGACACTTCACCAACGGTGAGCACTGGATCGAACGTTGTCACGATCGAAGGGGCCACGTTGAGGTCGCGTGTATTCGCGGTCTCAAAACCTCCGGCCTGCACCGTCACCGTGTAATGGCCGGAGTTGACGGCATCGATGCGGTAAGCGCCACGCTCATCTGCCACTGCGCCGCGCGTCTCGCTTGTCTCCTGCGAAGTCAGAGTTACCTTGGCTCCGGAAATCACAGCGCCGGTCTTGTCTCGCACAATGCCGGCAACGATTCCCTTGCTGGTTTGTGCGATGGCTGGATGGATAGTTGCAACAATCACGAATACAGCGAAGGCAGATAGAACGATGCGCTTCAAGTTCATTTTGTTCTCCTTGAATTTCGGTAACAGAGAGTTCCGCATGATTCCATGCATGCGGGAGCCGGTGGCGCGGACTGCAGCTTTGCAATCCTGCTTCAACTCTCGTTTGCCCTCCCCACGAGGCGGAGCTGTGTGCACCGGCTTACTCGTATGCATTGCTGCAGTAATTTCACTGGCCTCAATGCGGACTCAGCAGTGCAAGTGGAAAACCGAAATGCGACCGGAAATTGACGCATGTGACGAGATGCATCTGAGTGTGACGGACTGCACCATGCCAGACAGGAAAGGTGAGCTAGTCTGAGACGCATGAAAGAGAACGAACAAAATCGTCGGCAATCTCCGTTAAGTCAGAGAATCGGCTGACGTTCTCTTCGGCTATCTATAGCCTGGGACGGATATTAAGTTTATGGAGGGTGAACAGGGCAGGATCAGTGACTAATGGACGATAGAACATCAGCAATTATCGCTTGACCAACTAATCAGCATATTGAATTTGGAATGGTGCCAGGACTCAACGAAGTCTGAAGCGTTGTACAAGGTGAGGCGACTCATGTCCTGGAGGGCGATCGCGCGCATAGCCGCCGGCGTCCATCGCCAATGGCATGATCTACAACATGCCTATCGCTACTCTCCGTAAGGAACCCAGATGTTCTTGATCTGCGTCGCATGCCGCATGAAGTAGCTTCCTTCGGATTGCCTCGCGTCGAACCAATCAATGTCGTACTTGTCATTGGTCCAGACCTGTTTCAGGTTTCCGATCGAGGCCGCCTTTACGAGCGTCGCATCTGCTGGATCACGGAAGCACCAGATTGCGTCGATATCGTCGTGCTCTGCGAGTGTCTTTGCCAATTCAGCCGGTCGGCCCGCGACGATATTGACGACTCCACCGGGCAAATCGCTGGTATCGAAGACCTGATAGAGATCACCGATGATGGTCGCGTACTTCTCGGAGGGAACCGCGACAACCGTATTGCCCGCGGCGATTGCCGGCAGAACAAGCGAGAGAAATCCTAGCAAGGGAGCTTCGGTGGGGCAGATAATTCCGACTACTCCGATCGCCTCATTCATGGCCATCGTGACATTGCGCATGGGCGGGTTATGCACGGAACCGTCGTACTTGTCGGCCCACGCCGCGTAAGTGAAGATGCGTTCGATGCTGGATTCTACTTCGGCGGCGGCATGGTCTTCGCCAACCATTTGAGCGAGCCGTGCGGTAATCTCCGACCGACGCTGGATGAGGTTTTCTGCGATGTAGTAGAGGATCTGCGCTCGCGTATGTGCGGGAGTCTTTGCCCACTTTTCAGCCTTGTGAGCGGCCTCGACAGCGTTGCGAATGTCCTTGCGATTGCCCAACGGAGCCTCGCCGATGAGCTTGCCATCGCTGGCATAGACGGGAAAGCTATAGCCGGAATCCGGCCTCGCCTGCTTGCCGCCGATGTATTGTTTCACCGTGCGATCGATTGTGGTTGACGCATCCTCATTCTCATCAATCTCTGGAGCCTTCGCAACAGCCTGGGCGGCGTGCTTCTGCTTCGAATCGTTCATGCAGCCAGGTTGGCTCAAGGTATTCGTACATCCCCTCGCGCCCTCCTTCGCGGCCATAACCGCTCTCGCGATAACCACCGAAGCCGCATGATGCGTCAAAGAGATTTGTGCTGTTGACCCAGACAACTCCTGCCTTGATCTGCGAGGCAACGTCGAGCGCTACGTTGATGCTCTCGCTCCAGATGGAGGCGGCCAGTCCGTAGGTTGTGTTGTTTGCAAGTTCCACTGCTTCGCTTGGTGTTCGGAAGGTCATCGCGGCCAGCACGGGGCCGAAGATCTCCTCCTGCGCCACTGTCGCCGTCGGATGGACACCGGTCAGCAAGGTCGGAGGATAGTAAAGACCTTGTTGTGGCAGCGTAGATTGCGGCTGCCAGCAGGTTGCACCGTCGGCAACGCCCTGATCGACGAGGGACCGAATGCGTTCGAGCTGCACGGGTGCGACGATGGCTCCTATATCGATGGACTTGTCGAGCGGCGAGCCGACACGAAGAGTCTCCATGCGGGTACGCACCTTGCCGTAGAACATCTCCGCGATGCGCTCCTGCACCAGGAGACGCGAGCCAGCGCAGCAGACCTGTCCCTGGTTGAACCAGATGCCATCGACCAGACCTTCGACGGCTGAATCCAGATCGGCGTCATCAAAGACAATGAACGGAGATTTGCCGCCGAGTTCGAGCGAGAGCTTCTTGGAGGAACCTGCGGTCGCCTTGCGGATGATCCGACCGACCTCGGTCGAGCCGGTGAAGGCAATCTTATCGATGTCGTCGTGCTCAACCAGCAGTGCGCCCGTGCGCCCGTCACCATTGATGACGTTGAGTACGCCCGGAGGCAGGCCAACATCGCTTGCGAGTTCAGCGAAGGCGAGGGCAGTAAGCGGTGTGTACTCGGCAGGCTTGATGACTACCGTGTTTCCGGCGGCGAGCGCGGGAGCGACCTTCCACGCAAACATCAGCAAAGGGAAGTTCCAGGGAATAATCTGTCCGACTACGCCACAGGCGGCGTAACCCGGAAATTCGCTCTCCAGCAACTGCGCCCATCCCGCGTGATGATAGAAGTGGCGCGCGACGAGGGGAATATCGATATCGCGGCTTTCGCGGATCGGCTTGCCGTTGTCGATAGTCTCAAGGACGGCGAGCCGGCGCGAGTGCTTCTGCACCTGGCGGGCAAGAGCATAGAGATAGCGGGCTCGTTGATGACCACTCAGCGCCTGCCACGCCGGCAGGGCCTTGCGGGCAGCCTTCACTGCGGCATCTACGTCCGCGGCATCGCCATAGGCGACTTCGGCAATCTTGTCCCCAGTGGCGGGATTGCTGGTAGCGAAATATTCCCCGGAGGCAGGCTTCTGCCATTCGCCATCGATGTAGTGGCCGAAGCTGCGCTGATGCGCGTCGAGCCAGCGGTCCACCTCTTTGGTGTCTTCCGGTGCGGGGCCGTATTCCATGCTGTAAAACTCTTCGACAATAGCTTTGCTCACGGATTCTCCTTACGCGATGGGGTGACGGTAGGCGGCAGAGTAACGGCCGGTGACGTAGTGTTCCAATTGCCGCTCGATGTCGGCGAGCATGCTGCTGGCGCCAAAGCGGAAGAGGCTCGGCTCCAGCCATGGGCGCCCAAGTTCGTCTTTCATGACATACATCCACTCCAGCGCTTGCTTGGCTGTCTTGATTCCGCCGGCAGGTTTGAAGCCTACAGCGAAGCCGGTCTTCTCGGCGTAATCGCGAATGGCCCGCACCATCACAAGCGAAACCGGAATAGTCGCATTGGTAGCTTCTTTGCCGGTAGAGGTCTTGATGAAGTCGGCTCCTGCCATCATGGCGACGACGCTGGCGCGGGCGACATTGCGCAACGTGAGCAGATCGCCGGTGCCGAGAATGGCCTTCATGTGGGCTGGCCCGCAAGCATCCTTGAAAGCGGCGACTTCGTCGTAGAGCGCTTGCCATTCACCATTGAAGACGTGCGCACGAGTAATTACGATGTCGATCTCCTGCGCACCGGCTTCGACGGAACGACGGATCTCCTGCACCCGCTCTGCCAATGGCGAGAGGCCGGCAGGGAAGCCGGTCGATACGGCGGCGACAGGGATCTTCGTCCCCTCAAGCGCCTTTACCGCAGTCTCCACAAATGCGTGATAGACACAGACTGCTCCAGTGGTGAGTTCCAGCTCTTCAATGCCGAGCTTTTCGACGATGTGCCGCTGTAGAGGATATCTCGCTTTGGCGCAGAGCCGCTTGACTCGTTCCGCACTGTCATCTCCGCTCAGTGTGGTGAGATCCATGCATGAGATAGCACGAAGCAGCCAGGCGGCTTGCCACTCTTTCTTCACCGTGCGGCGCGTGCCAATCGTACTGGCACGCCGCTCCACCGCGCTCGTGTTTATGCGAATCTCCTCGACCCACTCGAGGTTGAGAGGCATGCGGCGATTAGGTTCCAATGACCTGCCATTAAATCGCACTGGAACGGAATGGGTGACGACGGGCTGTTGCTCTTGCTGCTTCACTGCCATAATGCATCTCCGCCAAAAAACGCTTGCGAGGAAAGTCCCTCCGAACTGACTTGGCTGGAACCCAGCCCTACAAGATGATCTTAGATCAAATATGGGCGACTCGAAAATCCAGCGCGCTCGCGGCCACTCCATGCGACTCCATGGAAAGGATCACCTGCCGCGCTGCCGATTGTTTCAACGTCCGCCTTGATACAAGTCACCTAAGTAAGTCGTCCACTTCTTTGCGGAAGGGCATCGAGGGGGCCGTCCCGTGGCGCGTGACGGAGATGCCGGCCACAGCACAGCCGAAGCGCGCTGCCTGCACTATATCTTTGTTCTCGGCTAGCGCCACCGCGAAGCCTCCGTTGAATGCATCGCCAGCGCCTGTGGTCTCCACCACTGCCCCCGCGTCACAGGCGGGCACATGCTGCCGCGTCGTCGCATTCTTCACCAGCGCGCCCTGGGCTCCAAGCGTGATGACGGCATTGCGTACCCCACGAGCGAGCAGCGCGTCCGCGGCCAATTCTGCATCGGCCCGCGAAGACACGCGAATGCCAGTCAGGATCTCTGCCTCAGATTCGTTCGGTGTTATGTAGTCGCAGTATTGGAAGATCGAATCCGGCAGCTTACAGCCGGGCGCGGGGTTCAGGATCGTCGGTACGCCGAGCGAATGTGCCAGCTTCAGACCATACTCTACCGTCGGCAGCGAGAGTTCCAACTGCGTGACAAAGATCGCCGCTCCCCCAATCAGTTCTCGAGCCTGCTCTACTTCCTGTGCCGTCAGTTCAAAACACGCGCCCGGCACCACGATGATCGCATTCTCGCCTTTCACCGCATCGATGATGATTGCCGCCGCTCCGGTGGCAGAGTCGGTCTCCAGCAGGTGTGTAGTATCGATGCCTTCTTCGCGGTATGTCTTGCGCGCGAGATCGCCGAACGCGTCGCGGCCGAGCTTGCTGATGAAGCTCACTTTCGCTCCGGCGCGCGCGGCTGCTACCGCCTGGTTCGATCCCTTCCCACCTGGTCCAAGCTTGAATCCCGTTCCCATGTAGGTCTCGCCCCACGCAGGAAGCTTCTCCGTCCGGAACGCGACATCCGCCACATAACTGCCCATGACCACTACATATCCATTGCCCATTTTTCCTCGTTTCTAAATCAAGCGGCGTAAGCGCGGGCGATGAGTACCAGCGCAAGCACATAGGCGATGATCATCGCAGCAAGATAGCCCTTAGCCCGTGTATTGGCCCCGCGGAACTCCTTCCATGCGAAGACGCCCCACAAGCATGCGACCATGGGCGACGCCTGTCCGATGGCGTAAGAGATGGCGACCCCGACGAGCGACGCAGCAACGAAATTAAATACTCCGCCGAGTCCCCAGATGGCTCCGCCGAGCAGACCGAGTGCATGATAAGAAGCCGGAGCGCGAAAGTAGTCTCTGGCGGCGACCGGCGTTCCCACGATGGGCTTGCGCATCAGAATGGTGTTGAAGAAGAAGCAGCAAATAAAGGCGCCGAAAGTGAGAAAGACCGCGGTGGTATAGGGCGTAAGGGTTGCTCCACGCGTCATGGCGCGCGTGATGAACGGTGCGAAGATCCCCATCAGTAGGCCAGAGATGATGCAGACAACGACCCCACGCCGCGAAACGACACTGTCACCTGTACGCAGCGCTCCATAGGATTTGCCCACCAGAATAACGGCAACCACCGCCATCAGTACGCCCGCTGCAAGCAACGTTGGGTTGCCACGCGGCTGCAGCGCGTAGCTGAGCACCACGCCTTCCACCAGTGCAATGCCGATTGAGATTGGAAATGCAATCGAAAGACCGACGATTTCAATACCAGCGACCAGCAGCACATTTGCGATGTTGAAGATGAAGCCGCCCAACGCCGCATAGAACAGATTGATATTGTCGGCAGCGTGGAAATTTGCAAGGAACGCATTGGGGCCGCCGGCATGACTGCCCATCGTAAAGGCAAGCAACAGCGATATCAGGAAGATGCCGAGCCCGTAATCCCAGTAGTAGAGCTCGAAGCGGTAATTTTTTGTGCCCTTGAAAGTGTTGGCGAAGGAGCCCCAGCAGATCGTGCTAATAATGGTCATCAAAAGTGCAGCGTGAAACGTAGTCGGAACAAACATTCGTGCAGTCTCCGGCTCGCGATTGCCTCAGGAGAATCTGAGTTCGTGCGAGGAGCAGCCATTATGCATTGCGAAAGCGAATATTGGAAGTCGCAACGAGAAGATTGTGCTTTTTGGCTCTATAGAGAAAGCATTCTCCCATCACAAGAGATTGCTCACTCGTTTGTCGTCGAGAACCATATGCCGAAGGCAAGCATGTCGAACTCGGCGGCATCTTGCGCATAGCGTTTTATGAATGCGCATTCGCCGCCTATGTGGTTGCAGCCACCGGCGAGCAGCGAACCTATGGCTGCATTCTCATCAAAAAGGGCGTAGTTCTTCCAGCAAAACTCGCGTGAGTGTTCGCGTCAGAGGGAGAATAGGAGAATAACCGTTCACCTTTAGCCCCTGTTTCCCTTCGAGATCTTCGTTAGAGCATCACGTCCTGTAGTCGGCTGGCTCCACGCCGTACAGTGCTAGTCGCTGTCAGCAAGCTGCAAAGTTTTGCGCGCTCGCGGATTTTGGCTCCGGGCGCATCTACCTGATCCGACAGGAGTTTTTGCCTTTGTTTCGATTGAACAAAACAATCTGATCTGCTAATTCAAAAGAAATTTGAATGTCATGACACTTTTCTTTTCAATTTGACGCGTATATGTATGTCGGGCTTGTACCGGCAATCGCGAAGAAGGGGACTGTTTTCCTGAGGCAGCCCCCTTCTTCTCGAAACGAATGAATGTCTCGACGCACCATCGTTCAGCTGGCTTAGCCTCCGTCCTGAGGCACTGGAGAACACATGTCTGAAAAATCTGCCCCTCTCATGTTCGTCTGGGTGCAACTTGTCAAGTTTGTCCGTCCGACCTGGGTCCGTGCACTGGGACGTCATGGATTGAAAAGAATGAACGTGAAACGCGACAAGAGAGACAGTACCTTCGTCGTCACATCCCATCAGACGATCCCGGTTCGGAGGGTTCCGATGTCGTCCCTATCATCGCGACGCCTGGCGAATCAATCACGAGATCTTCTTCAGGCAATATCGGCAAGAGGGGAACGGCCGGTCTCTCACTCTCAGTCAACCACTCCGCATATTCTCACGGAGCCAAGATGACAGGCTGTCTGTTGTGGATCTCTTCCCATCTTTACGTTAACTGCCAGTACAATACGTAGCCAGTCGGTCCCGCTTCATAACAGGCTCGCAACTTCTCGACTCGACCAAGCTTTCTTACTACCTTGCGTACCGATTCCACGCGGTTCGGAATCGTTCCAAGACTACGTACCTCACCATCCGGTTCGGCTACCGTCGCTGCGATCGTTTCGGCATGGACATCCAAGCCCAGAAATCGTAACTTCTCCTTTCATGACCGGCTCCTTCCGACTGTGGTTTTGAACTGTGGTTCCTTACGAAATCACAAACCTAACCCACGATCAGCGCATCGGCGCCGGTCACTCCATAATGACTGGCCTCGCTAACTCAGAGTCGGTGTAAAGACACATCGGTAAACGCTGGACGCCCCTCAGGGCTAATTCGTCAAGGTATTGCTCCCGAAGGGTCGACAATTCTAGGCCAGGCGAATGGCTTCTCACGAGCCAGCCGTCTCGCGCCATCGACGCAGATCGTAATCGGGCATTCCTTCTTGTTTCTGCCCGTTTGCCGTAACGGTTCAATTGACCGTGAGCGTAACGAAGGCAGCCAAAGGTTGGCAGTGACATCATTGCCAGAGCGCGCGGGGTAATTACTTCGAAGAGGCAGTCGTCGGACCTCGTTGCAGTACTGCTAATTCATTGCCAGTCGTTATCATCACTGGAAAGCCTTCTGAGAAGTCGGAATCCTTCTACCTTGAAAAGGGAGCAGTCGGCTTCTTCCGTAAACCGGTTGACGGCGATGCTTTGATTTGGTCGATACTCATATTCTTCTCACCGTATTTCTCCACAAGTGTCTTTACAAACGCTTCTGCTGCCTCAAGGACGCTGCCAGAGGCGAATAGTCTGATCCGATTCACCAGGGCGTACATCGCAACAATCTCGTCAAGGTTTTCCAGACTCTGCGAAAGCGCCTTTGCGTAGCAAGCCGTTCCCTGACGTGTGAACTCCGAGTACAGGTCTTCCGCTGAGCTATTTCGCGATTGGTCATCTCTCGCAGCGTCAGGCTTCGTTGGAGAGCGAAATTGCTAAGAACCGGAGTTGTAGCGCCGATCATGGAACCGCCGAGCGCAGCCAAAACACTGGTTAGGGTGTTATCCATGGAGTTCATACCTGCTTCGTGTAGCAAACGTCTGGTGCATGAAGTTCTCTCTATTGCGGCATCTGGCCAATCGCTCTCTTCAAGTCCGCTTCCGCCAATGAGAGGCCACAATTTGCTTCTAACAAGGATGCGGTTGCGCTCGCCAGGTCAGCGTGACTTTGACTGCGAGTGGAACTGAGCGCCGCGGTCTGCTCAAACTGTCGATCGGCAATCCTGGCTGCTTCCGTTCGGACCTTAACAACCTGTCCGGCAACATCAACCATCTGCCTGAGTTCGTCGACTCTGTCGTAAATGCCTTGCACCTGAACTTCAATCTCAGACTGCAGCTTGTCTACAGCAACTTCCGCATAGCGCACTTCGCTCCGGGCCTCCCGAACTTTGGCTTCGCGCCGCCCGCCGTCGAAGAGGTCGTAGCTGAGTGCAAACCCAAATGTTCCGAAATTATGGACGAGAAATGGCACTCCACTCTGGTAAGAGTACCGGGAGAGCGCTGTCACATCGGGGATGTAGGCGTCCTTGGCCGCGGCCAGGCCCGCTTGAGCCTTAACAAGAGTCTGTCGAGCCGCTCTGAGGTCCTGGTTCTGTTCGAGCGCGATCCGTATCGCATCAGCCCGTGTTGGAATGTCAAGCGCAACCGCAGCCGCTCCAGGATCGAGATCAAGGGGGGTATCGACTGGGAGACCAAGAACGTCCGCCAACTGACGCCGAAAGTCGTTTCCTTGCAGATGTAAAGTCAGGCTCTCCTGCTGCGACTGCAGGATGGCTGCTTTACTCTGAAGAGCCGATATTTCAAGCGCGTTGCCCCTTGCCACGTCGCTCCGGCTCTCCTCATCCTTGATCTGGGCTGCGGACAACTGGTCCTGGGATGCTTTCAGCTTCTGTTGGTTAATCAATATGTTGTAGTAGAGCTGGCGGACTTGCAGTGCAATCGCATCCTGCGTTTGATCAAGCTGCGTTTTCGCGACGAGAACATCCTGTTGTGCAGCAACATTCGCATGGTGGATGCGAAACAGCTGTGTAAGAGGCTGCTCCACGCCTACACCTCCGGTGTATGCAGTATCACTTCCTTGGTCGATGATGAGGGACTTTGCCGGTATCGGACCGGTTGACGGAAAGCTCCCGAACGCGCCTGCTGGAAACCCAACGCCTTCAAGTTCTGTGATATGAAGAACGTTGCCGCTCGCCTTGAGTTGAGGCAGGTAGTTGGATCTTGCTTCGTCTTTCTTGCTTTGCATCTGATCGACAGAAAGACTGCGAAGGTGAACAGAATGATTTTGCTTCAGAGCAAGATTGATTGCCTGCTCGAGTGTTAATTGCATCGGATTCGCAGAGGATTGTTGTGCCGCTGAAGTCGCAATGAATGTCGAACCGAGGAGTGCCAAAGGCAAGCACAGCCTGGCTGCTGCTCGAAGTTCTCGACGTGCTACGGAGGCTGATGTCATAATCTGTCCCCTTTCATGGAGTGCGCTTGTCATTTGGCCTCCATTGGTGCAGCAGTGATCTGCCGATACTGAGTTGGCACTTTGGACATGAAGGAAACCACCACAAGGCACGCCACGCAGCATGTAGCCACAAGAAGAAAGCTGTCAGAGATTGCCAACGTATAAGCTTGCTGGCGAACCTGCAGCCCCAGAACCTCCGCGGCGCGGCCTATCGCAGTAAGGCCAGTTGAGTGTGGAGCGAATGCATGTTGAAGGCCGAGGAGCCTCGAGTCGGTAAGGCTATTTCCAAGCTGGACATTCAGCCCAAGCATGTTCGAATGGAACTCCTCTCGAACGGCGATGAAGTGTCCCATAAATGTGGACCCCATCTCGCCCCCAAACAAACGGATGACCTGGAAGAAGCCCGCAAAGGTCAATACGTCAGCGGGCCGTTTCAATGCACCGGTGTCAATAACTTCCAGCACGATAGCGCCAACCATCGAGTTGAAGGCTAGAGCCAGCCCTATAGCCATTACGGCTTGGGAGATTCCAAAGTTGGGCCCCGCCCACACGGAAGTCACACGCGCATTGAGCAAACATGCGCCCCCTACCAGGCCGAAGCCGGCGGTAAGGATCAGTCGGGGGTCAATTTTGCGCATCAAAGCCATTGCAGCTATGCCGAGCACGAATTGCGGGAGCGCCACCCAGGCCAGGACGGGTGCTTCTTGCAGAGGAAGAAATCCTCGGACCGAGCCTAGAAAGCTGGGAATGCTCACAACCGTAGCAAGCATGATGAAGCGGAAGCTGATAAGGACCAGCGCTAGCAAGAGAGTGTTCCTGCGCATGAGGAACTGATAATTGACCAGAGGATTGGGTAGTAGGAAATGTCGAACTATCGACGCTAGTACGAGAAACGCTCCCGCGGCCGCCAGTCCAATGATGAGCGACGAATGAAACCAATCCAGTCGTTGCCCCTGATCGAGCGCAGTGTAAAGGAGCGCCATCCCGAGGCTGAAATACAGAAAGCCCCTCCAACTGGGAGTGGGATGCCCCGGCTGCGGTTTTGGAAGTGGCTGCCAGGGAATACCAAAGTGAACCAGCGCAATCATGATTGGAGTCAAAATGGTCCCGTTCCAGAAAATCCAATGCCAGGAGAGGTGTTCGATGAGGAATGATTCCCACGCCTGCGCCATGTCCGTTGTGAAGATGATGTCCGTCGCATACATCGCAATTCCGAGCAATACAAAGCGCATCGGAAGGCTTCTGAGGACGAAGGATAACGTCAACGGATAGAACGTACCGGCACTGAGGCCAGCAATGATAAGCAGAGCGATCACCACTTCGAGTGAATGGCAAAAAGGAATCAAAAAACTTACTACTGTGAAGATCCATGCGCAGGCCAAAAGCACTCGCCTTGGGCCAAGCAGACCTCCCAGGTATACGGAAAAGGGCCCGATAAACATCATGGAGGCATTGAACGCGGTGTTGATCCAAGCCCCCTCATCGACTCCGAGATGCAACGCGCCTCGAATGTCCGCCAGACCCACACTCATCAAGCGACCCGTACATGTCGCAATGAGTGCGCCAAGGAGCACGCCGGCGACCCCCAGCAACGGGCGTGTTGTCACTGCCGGGCGAGTATCTTGCGTGTTGGCATCAGGGCCTGTCATTGATCACCGTCTGATCGTCCTCCAGCCTTGCCGGTATGGACGGTGACGACTGCCGAGAATCCCGGCCGCAGCCGATCGAGATAAGGCTGTCCCGGGAAAAACACAATCTTGACGGGCACTCGCTGAACGACCTTGGTGAAGTTGCCAGTAGCATTATCAGGCGGCAAAAGTGCGAACTGAGAACCGCTGGCGGGAGAGAGTTGCTCGACCTTCCCGTGAAATACCCGGTTTGGGAAGGTATCGATCCGAACATCTGCTGTGTCGCCGACTCGCATATTGGTTAGTTGAGTCTCTTTGAAGTTCGCCTGCACCCAGACTTCGCTCTGAACCAGATCGATCACTTGTGTTCCAGGAGCGACCAATTGGCCGGCGAGGACCTGGCGCTCCCCGACCGTCCCATCGGTCGGTGCCGCGATTTGCGTGTAGGCCAGATTTACCTGGGCGACGACAATAGCCGCCTTCTTCGCCTGCTATATCAGCTTTGTAAACATCATCTTTTGTATTCAGCGCCTCACGTTGGCGCTTCGCCGCCTCAAGTTGACTCTGGCTGGTGGCCAGGGCTCCCTCGGCACGCGCAAGATCCGCTTTACGCCCTTCAACCACGCCGCTGAGCTGGCCCTGCTGAGCGGTGGCCGTTTCCAATTGCTGGTGAGTTGCCGCCTTCGAGTCAAACAGGGCCTGCTGACGATGCAACTCAGTCACAGCGCGATCAAGTTCGGGTGTGGCCGAGGCGATGCCGGCTTTGGCAGCGTTGATAGCAGCCTCTGCCTGGAGAATCCCCGCCTTGGCTGCATCGATTTGAGCATCCTGTATTCTCTTCGCCGCCTGATTGTCCGCCAGCGAGGCTTCAGATGCGGCGAGGGCAGCTTGTGCCTGATTTAAAGTCGCCCGATAGTCGTCGTCGTCAAGCTCGATGAGAATCTGGCCCGCCTTGACGCTTTGATAATCATTAACGTTCACCTTGCGGACCGTTCCGGAGATTCGCGTGCTCAAAGGCGTCATGTCCGCTCTCAGGTAGGCGTCATCCGTCACCTGGTCGGGTCGGTTTCCTTGCCACCCAGTCAAGTGTCCGGCAATACCGAAGAGTAGACCCGCAGCAGCCAGCAAGACGACAAGGGGAATGATCAACGATTTTTTACTCATGCCGTAAACCCTCCGAAGCCCTAAATCAATTTCGACTGAAATATCTCGCTGGTCTTGCCCGGCCGCTCAATGCACACCAAGCACGCTGCAGGGAGCTTCCTGGGCGAGGTCATAAACGGAACTCCAAAGACGGGATAAATAGAAGTCGTGCTGATGAAGGCCAATAACAAGCAGATCGGCACGTTCATCTCTAAGAAAATGAAGTATCGACTGTACCTCCCGCCCCTCTACGATCGAGCCTTTCGCGCGAACTCCGTGCTCCTGGGCCAACAGTGATGCTTTCTCATGCAATTCGCAGTGGGCTCGGCGCCGGTCCTCCAACATCGCGTTGGGAGCATTTGGATCGACAACGACGGCAAACGAGGTGTAGGCCGGAAGATCTCCCAGAATGGACACCGTTGCAAGCTCCGCATTGGAGGCTCGCGCAAGTTCAATCGCTGTGCGAAGCGCACGCTGCGACTCCGGCAAATCATTCAAGGCGACAACGATCTTGGAAAACATAAGGGACTCGAGAGGGAACTCACACGGATTCTATCGTATGAGTCCAATTCGAGCAGTCGCTATTACATATTTCTGGTAGCGATCGTGCGGTCTTGAAGCATGGGATAGGGTGGCAGAGCGGAAAATAGCGATTTCATGCCAGTCTGATCTCAACGTCTACAAGGAATGTGTAATTTTATCGAGGTCTGGTGGCTTGCTACGATCACGCTGTTCACCTGCTGGAAGGTTTCATTCCGGTTGCGTGCAACTCGGCGTTCTTGACGACGCATGCCGTAGTGTGCGTCGACTGTCACGCGAACTGCAAAGGAGCCCATCGTGCCATACCGCAGCGTAAATCCAGCTACTGGAGAAGTCCTTAAGAGCTTCACAGAGCACACCGATCAAGAAATGATGGACGCCTTGGCCACCGCGGACAAGGCTTTTGTGTCTTGGGCAGTTCGCCCCTCCGTTTCAGGCAAGGGCTACACCAGCAACACCGAAAGAGCCGAATAGCCCTTTGACTGGTCCTTTCGTACGTCGCAGTCGGTTACGTTTTCAGTGACCGGCTGGATCACATAGCAACCTATACAGGGAAGATGGGGACGCTGGCGGCTTTGGTTGGAACCGCTGGCGTATGTGTCTACTTCCTTGTCAAGCTCGTTCGCCATTATCGTCTCCTTGCTAGCTACCACGCGACGGTTAGACTCCTTCCCTTCTGAAGGCGCGCAAAGCCGCAAATTCCCCAGCTCCTTGACGGCCGGGGTAACGCTCTTTGCAAACAGCCACCAAAACAGCCACTCGCGGCTGATCTCTGTGAACCTCAGTTATGGGAATGTCACAAAACCCGCATGCCTGTTGGTTGGAATTGGTGGACGCGGTAGGGATCGAACCTACGACCAGTCGATTAAGAGTCGAATGCTCTACCAACTGAGCTACGCGTCCTTTTGGTTTTGCTCCTGGAGAAGGAGGCCGTTGAGAGCGTTGTCGCGCCGTGAAACAGGCCAGACTGCAACTCAAGCAACTACTTAAAGATAACACAGCTTCCAGGCCACGGGATGGCGCTGCAAGCTGTGCGATAACCAAAAAAAGCGCTTGAGTCAGCCGACAAAATCTACATTGGCACGATGCGGAATGATGCCGCGATCGAAGCCCATATCCAGAAGTTTGCGGATGGCCTCTCTACCGTCCTCGCCGTAGTTGAGCGTGCGCTCGTTGACGTACATGCCGACGAAGCGGTTGGCAAGCGTGGGGTCGAGATCGCGGGCGAACTGCATGGCATAGGCCAGGGCTTCTTCGCGGTGATCGAGCGCGTGCTGGATGCTGTCGCGAAGGGCGTTGGTTGTGGTCATAAGCGTCTCTGCGCCAAGAGAGCGGCGGATAGCGTTGCCGCCAAGAGGGAGGGGAAGGCCGGTCTGTTCGCGCCACCACTGGCCGAGGTCCAGGAGCTTGATGAGGCCGTCGTTGGCGTAGGTGAGCTGGCCTTCGTGGATGATGAGGCCGGCTTGGAACTCTCCCGCGACGACAGCGGGGATGATCTTGTCGAAAGGGACGACTGCCGTTTCGACGTCGGGCGCGAAGAGCTTGAGGGTCAGATAGGCAGTGGTGAGGGTGCCGGGAACGGCGATGCGGGTTTTCTTGACCTGAGGCAAGGTGAGCTTGCGGCTGGAGACGATCATGGGGCCATAACCTTCGCCGACGCTACCGCCGCAGGCCATGAGGGTATATTTCTCCTGCAGGTAGGGATAGGCGTGGAAGGAGATGGCGGTGACATCGTAGAAGGCTTCGTTGATGGCGCGGTGGTTGAGAGTCTCGATGTCGGTGAGAGCATGCGTGAACTTGAAGCCGGGGACGCGCACCTTGTTGGTGGCAAGGCCGTAAAACATGAAGGCGTCGTCGGAGTCGGGACTGTGGGCGATGCTGATCTCTCGAATGGCGGTGCTTGTGGCGGTCATGATGCGCTTAATCCTTGCTGGAGGTGAAGGGTAATGAGATGCGCTGAGTTTATGCGACGGCTCTGCGTGGGGAGGAAAATGTGAGCTTAGGCTACCCGGTTAGGACCGCCGCCAGCGCTGGAGGCCGCTGAAGATGCCTGCTGCTGCGGTGATTTTGACGATCTCGCCGGGGATAAAGGGAGCGACTGCGAGGGACCATGTCGCGGACCCGCTATGGTGGGCGTAGTTGGCGAACCAGCCAGCGCCGAGGAGAAAGATGGGCAAGGTGGCCGCAGTGGCGGCGACGAGGGCGCTTCTGAAGCGTGAGGTGATCGGCTGCATGGCCCGCACGACCCAGCCGGCGATCGCTGCGGCCAGCGGGTAGGAGAAGAGAAAGCCGCCGTTAGGGCCGAGCAGATGAGCTATGCCGACGGGGCCGCCACTGGAGGTGAAGACCGGAAGCCCAAGCGCGCCCTCCGCGAGGTAAAGAACCATCGCGGAGAAGCCGGCCACAGGGCCGAGTGCCATGCCGACCAGGATGACAGCGAAGTTCTGGAGGGTGAGCGGAACGGGCGTGAAAGGAAGCGGAAAGGAGATGTGGGCGCAGGCGGCTACAAACGCGGTCGCGCCGATGACCAGGAAGGTTTTGCCTGCAAGGGATTCCTGAAACGATCCGGAACGGTGGGCGAGACCTACTTGGGAAGGGATAGCGGATTGCATCGAGCGGTCCTTTCGCGCTTAGAAGCGATTTAATGAAATTGTTTGATCGGGGGCATTGGCCTGGATGGGTTCGAGTGCATGGCTCCAGCTCTTGTTCGCTATCACATCCTTCACGTTTTGTTCCGGCAAGGTGCGAGGTATACGGGAGTCCTGATCTTGAACGGCTGCGAAGAGGTGCTGTGCAAAGTCGTGTTGCGGAGCACTAGATGCCCGGTCGCGTCGCACATGCCGGGCAATGGCGACGGCCGCGAGCACGAGAGCAAAAAAGCAGAGGATCGAGATGGCAAAGAGGATATACATGCGCCATAAGAAGGATAACAAGGTGCATGGGCTTCGTGCAGCTTATTCGTTCAGGCCTGAGGATTTGGCCGGATATTGCGGAGCAAAGACGGTATGAACTTGGTACATGTTCGCGCAAAAGGGGTTTTCCACTTGACGGTGTGTGACGTGAAGTTTGTACTTGGTTTTATATGACTCGTTCGAGCAATGCGCGCACACGGACAAGGCAAGCAGGGCTCACCGCGCGCCTGTTTGAACGAAGCCACGTGGGCTGGCGAAAGGTCGCAACGGGCGCCGCTGCCTTGCTCGCGTTGGGGATGGCATACCATGTCGTCTTTGGGCAGAACGGACTTACGGCGTATCAGCAGAAGCGGCAGGATGCGCAGAGCCTTGATCGTCAGCTACATAGCCTGCAACGGGAAAACGACCAGTTGAAGGGGCACGTCGAGCGGCTGCAGAACGACCCGAACGCGATTGAACATCAGGCCCGCGAAGAACTGCATTACACCCGCCCGGGCGAGGTGATCTATACGCTGCCTGCGAGTGCACCCCCTTCAGGTACTGCCAGCGAGCCCGCCTCAGCCAAGCAGTAACTCCGACGCTCCTCTTAGGCGCCCCTTGAGTTCGCAGTTTTGTCCAGGAGCTATCGTGCCGGGAATCCCGGTGATCTATTGCCACTGGGCACGCCGCAGCTGTTGATCCAGGCTCCGAGGACGACAAGATTCCTCCGCAACTGCCCGGTCGCTGGGCGCAGATGGCACGACACCAGGGCGATACCGTTACGATCACAATGATCGCGGAGGCCGATCACTTCGATGTGGTAAACCCACAAAGCAAGGCGTGGGGTACCGTACAGGCTGCGGTTTTGAAGATGGTTAGTGGGTGAATGATGCCGGCGGGCGCGGCCACGACAGATTGCAGACGATTACGATAGGCTGCTGAAGAGTAGAGGAACCGCTTAATGATTTTTGACATGGAGAACCCCAAGGGGCGCACGAGTCATAACCTGCTGATCGGTCTGGTCGCGCCGCGACCCATCGCTCTGGTGACGAGCATGAATGAGGACGGCGCCCTGAATGCCGCGCCCTTCAGCTCCTATAACTACCTGTGCACTGATCCCCCGATCATCGGCATGGGAGTTACAAACCGGACTCCTGGTGGGCCTGTTCCGAAGGATACCGCGCGAAACATCCGGCGGACGGGCGAGTTCGTGGTCAATGTCGTGACGGAAGACTTGATGCAGAAGATGAACATCTGCGCTACAGATTTTCCCGCCGAAATAAATGAACTGGAGATGGCAGAATTTACGACGACGCCGTCGCAGGTGGTCAGGGTACCGCGAATTGCAGAGGCCCACGCAGCGCTCGAATGCAGGGAGTTCACGACCATGGAGATCGGCAGGTCGCGGATCATTCTGGGCAGAGTGGTTTCGATCTATGTCGAAGACAAATTTATTGATCCGTCGGGGCCCTATGTGCGTGCGGAGGAATTGCATGCGATCGGCAGAATGAACGGGCTCGGTGCGTACGTCAGGACGCGCGATGCGTTTTTGATGATGCCGCGCTTCACTTATGAGGAGTGGAAGCAGGGCAAACGCTAATGTTCAGGAGAGGTATTCCCTGAGCCACGGGTCAGTGGTGTGGACTAGCTCGTGCGTGTTGCCGTCGAAGACGACCTTACCTTCATTCAGGACAAGAAACTTGGTGCTGTCGTCAATACCGCCGTTCGGGATCGGTTCTATCTTGCCGGTCTGCTTATTGAAGCGATTTCGGGCTAGGAGGAATGCGTCCTGTAGGCGGTGGGTAATTACTAGGGATGTGGTGTGGCTGACGTCGCGCTGCTTGATGACAAGATCGATGATAGTGGTTGAGGTGATAGGGTCGAGGCCGCCTGTGGGAGAGTCGTAGAGGATGAGGTCCGGTTTGGCGATGATGGCGCGAGCGATGGATACTCGGCGTCGCATGCCGCCGGAGAGCTCCGAGGGAAACTTCGCAATGGTGTTCTCGAGTTCGACGAACTGGAGCGCCTCCACCACACGTTTATGAGCCTCTTCTTCGGGAACCTGGTCCTCGTGCAGGCGATAGGCCACATTGTCCTCGACGGAGAGGGAGTCGAAGAGGGCGGACTCCTGGAAGACCATACCAATGCGTTCGCGAAGCTTGAAGAGGTCGGTCTCGCGCATCTGGGTGACGTCCTCTCCGAAGACGAGAATAGTGCCGGAGTCCGGTCGAATGAGGCCGTTCACCAGCTTCATCAGCACGGACTTTCCTCCACCCGCGGGGCCGAGGATGATACGAGTCTCACCGCGCTGAACGACGAAGGAGATGTTCTGCAGCACGGGCTTGATG
Source organism: uncultured Acidobacteriaceae bacterium (assembly GCA_963791735.1). Lineage (GTDB taxonomy): Bacteria > Acidobacteriota > Terriglobia > Terriglobales > Acidobacteriaceae > Edaphobacter. The sequence continues at coordinate 276,559 of CAWBTR010000006.1, forward strand.
TCGAATGTGATGGAGACGTCTTCGAAGACGACGACTGGTTCCGCCGCGTCGGGGCCCTGTTCGGTCTGAGTCAGGTTTCCGGGAGCGAGGTCTGCAGGCATGGCCGGGTCACCTGCCGAAGATGCCGATCATCGCTCGCGTCACGAGCAGATCGACGATGATGATGAAGATCGAGGAGACTACCACGGCCTGAGTGGTGGATCTGCCGACACCTTGGGTTCCACCTTTGGTGGTCATGCCAAAGTAACAGCCGACTGTGGCGATGATGAATCCTGAGAAGAGCGGCTTAGTTAGTCCCTGGACAATGTCACCATACTGGAGCGCGCGGTAGGAGTTGTGAAAGTAGGAGGAGGCATTCAGTCCCATGATGGTGACGCTGACCAGGGCGCCTCCAGCGATGCCGAAGGCATCTGACAGGACCGTGAGGAAGAAGAGCATGAAGACGGTGGCGTAGAGGCGTGGCGTCACCAGTTTGCGGACAGGATCGGTACCCAGGGCGCGCATGGCGTCGATCTGCTCAGTGACTTTCATGGAGCCGATCTCTGATGCCATGCCGGAGGAGTTGCGTCCGGAAACCATGAGGCCGGTGAGCACCGGGCCTAGCTCTTTGACCATCGACAGGGCGACGAGATTACCGGTCAGGTTAACGGAACCGAACTCCTGAAGCGAGGTAGCCGATTGCAGGGCGAGAACGCAGCCCGTAAAGAAGCCGGTAAGAACGATGATCGGCGTGGAACCGACACCAATCGAGTCCATCTGGGTGTAGATATCGGCCCAATAACGGGGACGGGAAAAGAGGTTTGTGATCGCGCGCCAACACAGGATGGAGTAATCCTGGATGGAAGCGATCGTTTGCTTGGCGAAGATCTCTGGAGAGACAAAGGGCATCTGGTTATGTGGCTCAGATTATCAGATGCTGGACCCTGGTTGGAGATTGCATATATATGAAAGGATTGCGGAAGGCCCTAAGGTGCATCGAAACGGCACGGAATGAGAAGATAGAGGAGATGAAAGCTCAGATGACGGCGGCGGTACTCCATGGCAAAGAAGACCTGCGGCTGGAGCGGGTGGCAGTACCGCAGGCCGGGCCCGGGGAGCTGGTCATCCGGGTGGGTGCGGTACTGACCTGCGGGACGGATCTGAAGGTCTACCGCCGTGGGTATCACGCCATGATGCTGAAGCCGCCGATCTCGTTTGGGCATGAGCTTGCCGGTGTCGTTGCGGAGGTTGGGACCGGGGTTACGGCCTTCCGCGAAGGCGACCGCGTAGTGGCGCTGAACTCTGCTCCCTGCGATGTCTGTTTTTTCTGTAGACACGGGCAGCAGAATCTCTGCGAGGACCTTCTGTTCAACAACGGAGCCTATGCGGAATTTATTCGGATCCCTGCGCGAATTGTGGAGAAAAATACGTTGCTGGTGCCGGATGGAGTCCCTATCGAACATGCAGCGTTGACGGAGCCGCTGGCCTGCGTCGTCCGAGGTTTGGAAGAGAGCGGAGCCCAGGCTGGCGACACGATGGTGGTGATCGGCGCCGGTCCCATTGGCCTGATGTTCATGCACGCGGCGGAGCTGGCTGGTGTCAAGGTGATAGCTGTCGTCAAGCGCGAGGACCAGATCGCCGCCGCAAAGTTATTCGGCGCCGGCCAGGTGGTGCAGGTCGGAGCCGTGGAAGACGTGGTCGCGGCGACTCGAGCGCTGACACCCGAAGGACGCGGTGCAGACGTTGTGATCGAGGCAGTTGCGGCTCCTGCAACCTGGGAGTGGGCGGTTGACATGGTGCGTAGGGGTGGAGTCGTCAACTTCTTCGGCGGCCCGCCCAGCGGAACGAAGGTGCAGTTGGACACCAATCGTCTGCACTATGGCGATATCACGCTGAAAGCGAGTTTCCACCACACCCCCGCGACGTGTCGCACGGCATTTGATCTGGTGACCGGTGGCCGGTTCAAGTGCGCGGAGTACATCACTGGCAGGGCTGGACTCGACGAGGTGCCCCGCATCTTTGCGAGGATGATGAGCAGGGATGGTGGCTCCCGGGAGATCAAGACCGCGGTTTTTCCAGGTGGCGTGCCACGATGAGCGACGGAATAGTGACTCAGCATGCGCTTCTAGGCGCTCCGCCGGAGTATTTGACGCCCTTGGAGCGGCCGACTCTTGCGGAGGCGCAAGCGTGGTGCCGCAATCTCGCTTCGACGCACTACGAGAACTTTCATGTCGCGACATTCTTCCTGCCGCGTAAGGTGCGGCCACACTTTGAGAGCATCTACGCCTACTGCAGAGTGGCCGATGACTTTGGAGACGAGGTCGCCGATCCCGTGGTCGCGACTCGCCTGCTCGATACATGGGGTTCGATGCTGGATGAGTGCTATGACTCACCGGAGCGATCGATGCACCCGGTCTTTGTTGCGTTGCATGAGACGATCCGCGACTGCAACCCGCCGCGAGAACTTTTCGCGGATCTGTTGCATGCCTTTCGGATGGACCAGGTGAAGACTGAATATGAAACCTGGGAGGAACTGCTGGAGTACTCCCACTATTCAGCGAACCCAGTTGGGCGTCTGGTTCTGTGGGTTTGCGGGTATCGAGACGAGTTGCTCGGGCTGCTATCGGACAAGGTCTGCACGGCGCTGCAGCTGGCGAACTTCTGGCAGGATGTAGTGGAAGATGCGGAGCGCGGCAGGCGCTATGTTCCTGCCGAGTCGATGCTGCGATTCGGTGTTGATGAGGGGCAGATTGGGGGGCGAGTCTTCACGCCGGAGTTTCGTGCGATGATGCAGGTTCTGGTGCTAAGGACGCGCGAGATGCTGCTCGAAGGTGGGTCCATCAGCAAGCATGTCGACAAGGACCTGGCAGTCACGCTGGACCTCTTCCGCAAAGGTGGAGAGGCGATTCTTAATGGCATCACTGCGGAGAACTTTGATGTGCTGCGCGGGAGACCGGTGGTGTCGAAGACCCGGAAGCTGGGCTTATTGATGGAAGCATTCGTTGGCAAACTGCGTGCAGGGATGGCCACGTGACAATTGCCGAGGCATACGCCGTCTGCCGCGGTATCGCGCAGCGGGAAGCAAAGAATTTCTACTACTCCTTTCGCGTGCTACCGCAGCATAAGCGGAATGCGATCTGCGCGGTGTATGCGTTCATGCGACGTGCCGACGACATCTCTGACGACGAGACACTGCCGGTAGCCGAGCGACGCGTGGTGATGGCTCGGTGGCTGGAGACGTGGCGTGATGCCAGGCGAAGTGGCGTCTCCGATGACTCCGTGTTCCTTGCCCTCAACGACACGCAAAAGATGTTCACAATTCCCGATGCGTTGCTGGAAGACCTCGTGCGCGGTACGACGATGGATCTCGAGCCTCGCGCCCAGGCGGAGGCCGAGCTGCAGACCTTCGCAACCTTTGATGATCTCTATCGATATTGCTATCTTGTGGCGTCGGTTGTGGGTTTGGTCTGTATCAGGATCTTCGGCTACACCGATCCTAAGGCAGAGAAATTTGCCGAAGAGACGGGAGTTGCCTTCCAGCTCACGAACATCCTGCGCGACGTGAAAGAAGACGCGGAGCGCGGACGCATCTATCTTCCGCTCGATCTGCTGCATGAGTTTGGAGTGAGCCTTGATCGCGTCAAAGCGCTGTCGGCTGGTTCGGCGATGGAGGTCAACGAGCGAGCCATGCTTCACGCACTTGGTTCGAAGGCCGAGCAGTACTTTGCCTCTGCGGATCGGCTGCTGCCGTTGATCGATGCCGATAGCCGCGCGGCGCTCTGGGTTCTTGTCACGATCTATCACAGGCTGCTCCTCAATATTTCAAAGGCAGACAGCGACGTATTTACGAGGCGCATCAGTGTCTCAACTCCGGCTAAGCTGACCATCCTCACGCAGGGCGCGGTGATGACATTGCGCAATCGGGTGACGTCGTGAATGGGAGAGAACACAGCGACGTGATTGTGGTAGGAGCCGGCGCAGCAGGCCTCGCTGCTGCGGCCGCACTGGCTGGGGCAGGGAAGTCCGTGACTGTTCTTGAGCGCAAGCCGTATGTTGGCGGCAGAGCCTGCTCGTACGAGCACCCTGCCCTGCACGAGGTGGTCGATTCGCAACATGTGCTTCTGGGTTGCTGCACCAATCTCATCGAACTGTGTAAACAGGCGGGAAGCTCGGACAAGATTCGCTGGTACGACCAACAGGCTTTTCTTGAACCAAATGGCAGATCGAGCACGATTGTCACGAGCGGTCTACCCGCGCCGTTTCACTTTGCTCCGAGCTTCCTTCGCATGTCGATGCTTGGATGGAAGGACAAGATAGCAATGGCGCGCGGCCTCATGGAGTTCTTTCGCGGGTATCCGGCGAAAGACGATGAGAGCGTAGAGCACTGGCTGAAACGAACGAGACAGACCGAGCTTTCCATCCGGCACTTCTGGAACCCGATCCTGATGGCAACGCTGAACGACCGTCTTGCGCATTGTTCGACCCGGTATGCCGGAAAGGTCTTCCACGAACTCTTTATCAAGTCTTCAACTGGTGGCCGATTGGGCATTCCGACCGTGCCGCTGAGCGAGTTCTACCTTGCCGGAGCGCGCCTGATCGAATCCCGGGGCGGAACGGTACGACTCCGCGCGAGCGTCGAAGCCATAACCCAGCAGCAGGACGGACGTTGGCGCGTGAGCATCGCGGATACGAACTATACCGCAGATTCCATCATCCTCGCGCTGCCGTTTGAGCAGACACAAAAGCTGTTACCGGCCGTTCGGCTGAATGAGCAATATGCAGGTCTGTCTCTGAATACGAAAGACGATCTGGAGTTGAAGATGGCGCGCCAGATCCACTCACCGTTCACTTCGATTCTTCTCTGGTTCGACCGCGAAATTACCGATCTCGACCATGCATGGCTGCTGGATACGACCATCGAATGGTTCTTTCACAAGTCACGCATCCGCCGGTATGCGCCGGATAAAGGCAGCTACGTCGAAGTCGTGATTGCAGGATCCCGGGCACAGTTGAGTATGACGCGTGAAGAGATACTGTCCGGCGCGCTAAATGAACTGCAGCTCTTCTTTCCCGAGGTGAAGCGAGCGAAGCTGATAAAAAGCGGCATATTGAAGGAGTCGCGGGCGACGTTTTCGGTGATCCCGGGACTGGATATATTTCGTCCGGCGCAGACGACGGAGTGGCCGGGGTTCTACCTCGCGGGCGACTGGACCTCAACAGAGTGGCCGTCCACGATGGAGGGGGCCGTTCGCAGTGGTAGGCTCGCCGCAGGAGCGGTCATGGGCGATGCGACAAGGTTTATGGCGGCAGAGACACCGGCTAGCGGTCTGATGCGGTGGTTGAGTGCGCCGAGTGCCTGAGCTGATTAAGCCTCGATCAGGATCCGTCCATAACGCTTCTCGACATATTCATCGAGAATCACCTGAAACTCCTCGACGATCCGGTCACCCTTCAGCGTAGTGAACAGCTTCCCATCGACGTATACCGGAGCCTTAGGCTCCTCAAATGTCCCAGGCAGCGAGATTCCGATGTTGGCATGCTTCGACTCCCCCGGTCCGTTCACGATACAGCCCATCACTGCAAGCTTCAGCTCTTCGACGCCCGGATAATGCTTCTTCCATTCCGGCATCGAAGCTACCAGGTAAACCTGAATTCGCTCCGCCAACTCCTGGAAGTAGGTCGAGGTTGTCCGGCCGCAACCGGGGCAACTGGTCACCTGAGGCATAAAGCTGCGAATCCCCAGCGATTGCAGGATCTGCTGCCCACACCGAACCTCCTCCGACCGATCCCCACCCGGAGTCGGAGTCAAACTGACACGAATGGTATCTCCAATCCCCGCCAGCAACAAAGGAGCAAGGCCCGCAGTCGAAGCCACAACGCCCTTCATCCCCATGCCAGCCTCTGTCAGCCCAAGGTGCAGGGCATAGTCGCAACGCCGCGCCAACTCCGTATAAACATCGATCAAATCTCGTACACCCGAGACCTTGGCCGACAGTAGAATCTGATCCCGCCGCAACCCATAACGCTCCGCCGCCGCAGCATTGTCCAGAGCCGATACCACCATCGCCTCCATCATCACATCGCGAGCGGGAAGAGGATCGGCAATCTTCGAATTGTCATCCATCATCTTGGTCAGCAATGCCTGATCGAGGGAACCCCAGTTCACTCCAATCCGCACCGGCTTCTGATGTTCAACCGCAACCTCCACCATGGTCCGGAAGTTGTCATCATCCTTGCGTCCGATTGAGCAGTTACCCGGGTTGATGCGATACTTCGCCAGCGCCTTCGCGGTCGCAGGATACTTCTTCAGCAGTTGGTGCCCGTTGTAGTGGAAGTCTCCAATGATCGGCGTAGACCAGCCCTTCTTCGCCAACTCCTCCACGATGTAAGGAACAGCCTTCGCTGCATCGTCGTTATTCACCGTGACGCGCACCATCTCGGAGCCGGCGCGAGCCAGCGCCGCGACCTGTTGAACCGTGCTCTCGACATCGGCCGTATCGGTATTCGTCATCGACTGCACGACAACCGGCGTGTCCGACCCAACTCGAATACCACCAATATTTACCGTTACCGCACGTCGACGCTTTATCTCTGGCATAGTTTTCCTATCTAATTTTACCATCCACTGCCCGATTCGCAGCCTCACGATACACTACGAGCAGTGGCCCGGTAGCTCAGTTGCATAGAGCAGCGCACTCCTAACGCGAAGGTCGGCAGTTGGACTCTGCCCCGGGCCACCATCGCCACAAATCTTGCCCATCGCTTGCGTCAGGACTCTGGCCCCGGGCCACCATCGCCACAAATCTTGCCCATCGCTTGCGTCAGGACTCTGCCCCGGGCCACCATCGCCACAAATCTTGCCCATCGCCGGCCTCGGCCACCATCGTGGGTTAAAGCGTCACCTGTCAATTCTGACAGTGGCCGAGGACGGGTCGTTGATGGGAGATTGAAGAGTGAGCAAGCATAGTTACCTGGTCCTGCGCAGATGCGACTGATTGTTAGCGTTGTTAACGGGAGGCGACCGCAGCGAAACAAGCATTTCTGGCAATGGCTCGCACTCCGTGGGCAAAATGTATGTTTGGTCCTGCCATTGCTCATGCTTCCGAGTTGACAGATTCCGCACGTGGCTGCGGACTTGTAATGCTCTCGTCACCACAGAGGCAACGCAGAGTAGTATCATCAAAATCCGATGTCGATCCGACGCTATTGCAGATGTTGCGCACGGAAACGACCAAGCCGTGAGACTTGCACTACCTCCTAGTCCTGTGTAATTGCGCGGCTGTGAAATGCCGATCGTAATGTGTCGATTGGGCCAGATTCCGAGAGAGACCTGATAGGTTCGCGTGCGCCGTCAGTGGCCATGTTTGCCCACCAAATGAAGTGGGGGTGGTCGTGCAAAGGGACACCGCAGCAAAGAACTGTCGCTTGAGGCGCCACGGACGAGCGTGCTTGGTCCTCGCAGTCGTCGCTGTGTGCTCGCTGCGACTGTCATCGGCAGCCCCAAAATACCGTGAACGTAAGCCGGACGTGATTGTTGCTGTCGGTCCATCTCCCATCAACTTCCTCGCTGTACTTCAGGGTGCGAAGCCGCAGGACATCCCAATCGTTCAAAGCGTGAAAGCTCATATGCTCGATTGGCGAGAGTTGCAGCGCTGGGGTTTGAGCGAGCGCAATCTGCCAAGCGATAGCCTTGTTTTATATCGCGAACCAACGCTGTGGCAGGAACACAAGGGGCTGGTCGTAGCTGCTTCGCTGGCCACGCTTCTATTGACACTGTTAAGCGGTTATTTGTTGATCGAACGAACGCGACGCAGAGTGGCTGAAAGGGAACTAGAGCTTGAGATGAACTTCGAAAGGCTGATATCCGAACTGTCCACTTTTTTCATCGATCTACCGCCGGATAAGGTTAATGCGGGAATCGATTCAGCGCTGAATCGCGTAGTCGGAGATCTCGCAATCGACCGGATTTCCATCCTTGAGTTTAAGAAGGATGGCAGGGAACTCCAGATTACCCACAGCCGCGGTATGCAGAGCGAGACCGTCCAGGGCAACTCGCTAAAAAGTGAGGACCTTCCATATCTTGTGGCGAAACTGTCTAAAAACGAGACCTTGGTCATCTCGAACGCAGATGAGTGTCCCGAGATGCCTGCCGCTGAGCGTGAATTGTTGCGGGGACGCGGGAAACGAGCCAGCGTATTTGTTCCCCTGGAGGCTAGGGGAACAGTACTGGGTATTCTCGCCTTCGTAAGACAGCGGGAAAGACAGTGGTCGGAAAAGCTCGTCGAGCAGTTCGGTATATTGGGCCAAACCTTCGCGAACGCGTTGATCCGCAAGCGAGCCGACGAAGCACTCTCGACCAGCGAGCTTCTAAAAAGCGCCATCCTGGACTCGCTCAGCAGCGACGTTGCAGTGATCGATCGCCACGGGAAGATACTCGATACCAACACGTGGGGTACGCGAGGTGGACGTCCGCTGGGAATGGCATCGGAAGCGGAATTCACGTTGGGCGCAAACTGTCTGGAAATCTATCAACGCGCCAAGGAAGCCAATGACGTGACTGCAGCCGCGATCCTGGCTGGAATCAAGGCTGTGCTGCAGGGAGAGCGGCCGCAATTCGAGATCGAGTGGCCGCAGCAGTCGCGCGACGGACAGCAATGGTTCCTCACGTCAGTCACCCCTCTAAAGACGTCGGAGGGAGGCGCCGTCATCACGCACACGGAGATCACGAGTCGCAAGCAAGCTGAGGAGGATCGCCTGGAATTAAGTGGCAGGCTAATCGATTTGCAGGAGAAGGAGCGTAGCCGTCTTGCTCGGGAACTTCACGATGACTTCAATCAAAGGCTCGCAGTATTGGCGATCGATCTGGAAAGAGCCGCTCAGGCAATCGGAGAGCCGCCCGCCGAGGCCAGCCAGCGGCTGCATGAACTTTGGAATCGGGCCAGCGAGATTGGAACCGATTTGCACTCCTTGTCCCATCGCCTGCACTCCTCGACGCTGGAAAGCCTCGGTTTGGTCCTTGGAGTGAGTTCCCTTTGCACGGAGTTTGCTGAACAAAATGGCGTCCAGGTGGATTTCACACATGAAAACATTGCGCGTTCTGTCCCATCCGATATCGCATTGTGCTTGTTTCGCGTTGCCCAGGAAGGTCTACGCAACGTAAAACGGCATAGCGGCGCATCCAGAGCCGAAGTCCGGCTTGAGGGAGCGCAACAAGCGATATCGCTATCGATCTCAGATAAAGGAACAGGTTTTGACTCTCATGTGCTGCGGGCTAAGGCTGGCCTCGGCATCAGGAGCATGGAGGAGCGCTTGCGGCTGTTGGGCGGACGTTTTGAAATCCGCTCGCAGCCGGGAGAGGGCACTGTGATTCATGTATCAATTCCACTTGGGGTACACACACTAATTCCATCAGGGTCAAGGCTTAACGGCGCGAGTAATAGATAAACATGATTGCAGCAGCGGGAGGATCTCATATGCAAGACCTTAGTCAGTCGATGGTACGCCCACGAATTCTTCTCGCAGACGACCATACGATGGTCACAGAATGCCTTCGATCTCTGTTGGCGGAGAAAGGCTACGACGTTGTCGGGGTTGTCTCAGACGGTAGAGCGCTGGTAGCCGCCGCTCCGGACCTGCGGCCAGACATCATTATCTTGGACATAGGAATGCCTCTCATGAATGGTCTGGACGCGGCTGAGAGGCTCAAACAATTGCTCCCCAAGGTGAAGATCATCTTTCTGACAATGAAAGATGATCCAAACCTGGCAGCCGCTGCGCTTAGTCTGGGGCCTCTGGGATACGTCCTCAAGCATTCCGCGGCCTCGGAGCTTTTCACCGCGATCACGGAGGTCCTGCGCGGCAGGTCCTATGTGACGCCCAGGCTCAAACCGGAGAACTGGGCAGTGCGTGAGGCTCGTGCTCAGCTCTTTTCAAAGGATCTGACGGCGCGCCAGCGTGAAGTACTCCAGCTGCTCGCGGAGGGCCACCCGATGAAAGAAATCGGCGGCATCCTCAATGTCAGCGAAAAGACCGTGATGTTCCACAAATATCACATCATGAGGTCGTTCAACCTCAAAAGTAACGCCGACCTTGTGCTCCTGGCACTGAAGGAAAACCTCATTTCGGCCGCCTGAGCCGACTATAACTTCTCCTAGTAGCGGCGCTAAAGCGCATTCCATATCATCCATCCTGAAAAGCGCGAACTCTCGTTGATGCCTTGGCGGTGTCACAGCTCCATTCATCAAGGCACCGCCTGCCTCCAAACGAATGCGCACAGGCCTCATCAGAGGAGCTGGATGAAGGGCTCGGAATTCCTAAGGAACGAGTCGAAGCCGGATCAAGTCGCAACTCTTGTGCAGCAGAGCTGGTTATCCCTTCGCAAGCAGGAAGATGACTTTTCTGAGCTGCCCAGAGTCTGGGACTCTCAGGACAAGACCCAGCCGAGGCCCTTGGAAGGTAGGTACTTCTTGAAACGGCCCCGTATCTTGCTGGCCGACGATCACGTCCCGATGATTGAGCGGGTCAGATCCCTACTGCAGACAGACTTCGAAATCGTCGGCGATGTCGGCACCGGACCGGATCTGGTCTCCGAGGCTGGGCGCCTCCAGCCTGACATTATTGTGCTCGACATAACCATGCCCGGACTCACCGGGATTGAAGCGGCCCATGAGCTGCGACAGGCTGGCTCTAGTGCAAAATTTGTTTTTCTCAGTGTGCACGAGAGGGTTGAGTTTGTCCGCGCGTGTCTGGCCGAAGGGGCACTCGGTTATGTGGTCAAATCCCGCCTCGCAATCGATCTTGTTCCGGCCGTCGTGGACGCACTTGCGGGACGCCGGTTCATCTCCCCGCCCGTCTCGCGCTAGGCCGTCGACCAGTGCACCAGATTATGATCAATCCCTCTCGCGGGTGGCCCCTTGCGGACTCCTTGCGTCTGGCCCTTCATCCTTGGCGAAATTCGGGGCCAGTGGCTGCGGGCTATCTCCATCGGAGGGAGTTGGCACGGCGAGCCCGACAACGTATGGCTGCACGGCCATCTGAATTCCGGTCGATTGGAGAAGCTCCATCGTCCGGAGCAGAAGGTCTCCCTGAATCTCGAGGAAGTGGTTCCAGCCGCCGGCAAAGACGTAAGCAAATACCTCAACGTCGAGAGAAAATGCGCTCAGGCTGAGGAAGCTCACGCGGAACGAATCGCGCTCAACGGCTTGATGCCGTGCTAGCAGCTTCGTCAGGCTCTCAATGAACTCACGCATCTGCGAGCCAGTGGTTTCTTTGTGCAGGCTCAGGTTTTGGTGGAACCAGAACTTGTCGCGCATGGAGAAGTTTTCCAGGCTGGCGTTTGCGATCTCTCCGTTGGGCACGCTGACGATTGTCCGGTCGAGGGTCCGGATTCGCGTTGAACGCAGGCCAATGTCTTCAACCGTGCCGTTCGCGGCTCCTATCTTTACCTTGTCTCCTACGCGCACAACCCGGTCGACTATGACAGAGGTTCCCCCTATCAGATTTTCCAGGGTCTTCTGCGCGGCAAGGGCAACGGCGATACCACCCACACCGAGCCCGGCCAACGCCGCCGTAGGATTCAGGCCAAAGTGATAGAGGCCGACGAGCACACCGACAAAAATGGCCAGGATATCCACTATTCTGCGTCCGAGACGCAGGAGCGAATATGCCGCCGTGTTGTTTTCACGCGTGAGTCGAGTGCGGACCAGCCATTCAGCCCCGCCCATCAAAAGGATGAAGACCCAGACAACAGCCGCAATCGTCATCACCGCGGCGACGGTGGACCAGAATTGCCGCTGCAGCAGCGGGAGATCATAACGCGAGAGCATCCAGCGAATAACGAGCACCAGTATCAGGAGCCGGATCGGTCTTGGCATAACCTGTGGATCCGGCAAGTCTGGTTTCACTCGCAAGCGTCGGCGAAGCAGGCCCGCGAAATGGCTCAACAGCCGGTTCAGCAGACCGGTGAACAGGTAGAGAAGCGGCATAGCCACAAATATGGCGAGCCATTCAAACAGGGGTATGCCCAAGATTCTGGTCTCCCGCAGGAATGAAGGCAGGACAGTCTCGACAGGTTCGATATTGACCTCTTTGTAGAGATCGGGGATTGTGTCGAGAGTTTTGCGCGAAAAGAGCCACACGGATCCGGCTTCTCCGCGATCCAGCCGCTCAAGCACAATTTCGATGTCCCCGACGCTGCTGGGGACCGTTCCTATCTCCTCCAGATTCGGGTGGAGTGGATCCGCCCCAGAGCCTTCAGGCCGATTGCTCAGCTGGTTGAGATTTGCCGGCAGCCGCCGGTTCAGGACAACAAAGAGTTCCCGAGCAAGTTCTATGGCGCGCTCACCCTTCAGGGGAGAATTCAGGTAACGTACTGCGGTCCCGTTGTCCCCCTTCCCTTCAGCTGTCAGAAAGCCTAGTACAGTACCTCGAGGGGTAGTGCGTCCGAGAGTATCTTGGATAGGCTCCGGTTTGGCACTCTGTGCCGGGGTTGGCGTAACCAGCTGCGCGGGCACGGATACGCAAACCAGACTACAAAGCAAAAAAAGACAGGCGCCTAAGGAATGCCTGACGCCGATAGATCTTGCCTGCATCGTCGTGGCGATTGTGGACATTGCTTTTGACCGTGTACGCATCGCTATCGGAGTGGCTGCCGTGTCAATTACGTTACGCCAATTACACAACATTGCCGAGACGGGAGCCAGCTAGCACTTCTTCCAGTTACCATCCCCTTCGCCAGCCTGTAAAAAGTAGGTGGTTGCTGCGGGAAAGATTAGGTGGCTCTCGACGCGCCACCACCGGCAACCTGCGGAGCAGGACGGTAAGGTGGACCAAAATGAACGGTGTGATCGGGACGTTTCATCTCATCGTCGAATGGGCGGCCCTCGGAATCGAGGCGTTTGCGGTCGTAGTCATCGTCAGCGCCGTCATCGTTCTGGCGTTCCAGCACGGCACCGCCCGTTACCTCTTTCACCTGGGGGACTGGGGCGCCTACGAAAGCTACAAGCACCAACTCGGAAAGGCGCTATTACTGGGATTGGAGCTGATGGTCGCGGCGGATGTGATCCGAACAGTGGCCTTAGAACCCACGCTGGCGAATGTTGAGGTGCTTGGCCTGTTGGTCGTCGTTCGGACGTTCCTAAGCTGGGCGATGGCGGTAGAGATGGACGGGCAGTGGCCGTGGCAAGCCCGCGCTCATTCCGATGGAGATAGCGCCAACAAAGCTAACTAGATTCTGGAGAATGTAGGAGGGCAATAACGCTCCGTAGGCCTCAAAAACACCAGCATTTTCGCGTGTCAAGCCCCAAAACCATCTAACCCTTTGCCAGCCAACAACTTCCACTTGGCATGTTAGTTATGTGCAATCTGCTATTCTTAATAGAGTGGTAAGAGAAACGTCCGGCGATGCCGGACGTTTTCCATCTAAGCCGCAGGCTTGCACTGGTAATTCCAGACTCAAGTCGTTTATTTCGAAGACTTTGCGCACTTTTTGACGGGGTTGGGGCAAACGCGAATCGCACTGCGAAAGTGAAAACGCCATGACCGAAGTCGCCATCTTGATGTTGGCGTTTTGGGGCGCCAGAAGACTAGCAAAGAAAAAAGTGCAAGAGAGGACGGGAGTCTTCTATAGAGCTCAGTTGCAGCATCCTCTTGTCCGGTGATCCGCGTCACGTGAGACGATTTTTTCGCCTGCAGGCCCAAAGCTTGTATTCTCAACGGGAAGCTGGACTCTCCCCGTCGTGACGAACGTGAAGCAGGAGCATTCGACAATGAAGAAGATCAGCCTCGTACTCTTGGGCACGCTTGGCTTCACTGCCTGCAAACAGCCCCCCCAGATTCCTCCATCGCACTACGATCATCTCGCCGATCAGCCTAACATCGAGAGCTATCCCTTGAAGGCGGATATCGGCTCGCTCAAGCAGGAGATGCTCTTCGAACGCGGTGTCCAGGCCTATCTCTGGGCTCTTCCAGCGCTTGAGATGTATGGCATGAAGGAAGGCTCCGAGAAGGTCTTCGGCAAGGGCTACAACATCCTGCCAATCTTCAAGGAGCGGATGAACGCCAAGACCCTGATCCCCACATCGAACGCCGACGTCATCAATACCCTTGGATATCTCGACCTCAAGGAAGATGGCCCGCTCGTCATCGAAGTCCCGGCGGGTCTGCAGGGCGTCCTCAATGACTTTTGGCAGCGTCCTCTCCGCTCTGAGGGCCAGATTGCCGGACGCGAGTGGGCCGGTGACGTAGGTGTGTTAGGACCCGATCACGGAGCGGGCGGCAGGTACCTCATCCTGGCACCGGACTACAAAGGACCCATCCCATCCGGCTACTTCACGTACCGCTCCAGCACATACGGGGTCTTCGTCTGCTGGCGCGGCTTCTTCAGCGATCCCAAACAACTCACCGAACCCGTCAAGCTCCTGGAGAAGACCCGCATCTATCCACTCGGCAAGGAGTCAACGGCCCGGCCCATGGAGTTCCCGGACGCCTCAGCCACGCCTGCGAACATGCTCTTCCCGCAGGATGGCAATGCCTTCGACATGCTTGCTCGCTTCATTGACCATGAGTACGTGGATCCGTCCGATATGGAGATGCGCGGCGTTCTCGCCGGCATTGGCATCATCAAGGACAGGTCGTTTACGCCTGATAGGCCAACCCTCGACCTGCTCGATAAGGCTGCCCGCACTGCCTCCCGTATGGGCCACGCGATCGCCTATCAGCCCTCCGCGCTGGTTCCAAACGGACTCTACTATGCGAATCGCCGCTGGATTGACCCGTTTCCCGGCAACGCGACCTTCACCACTGACACATATAACACGGTCGACGCACGCATTGGCTATTTCACTTATGCCTACTCCACCAGTGCCGGCATGGCTGCCAACGTGGAAAACACCGGCGCCAAATGTGCAGTAGCCTACGTGGACGCCGACGGCAACTTCCTGCGGGGCAGCCAAGCCTACGTTCTACACCTGCCGCCGGACATTCCTGCTGCAAACTTCTGGTCGGTTACGGTCTACGATCCCATCTCCGGGGTGGGTCTCGACAATGGCCAGCCGTTTCCTTCGCTTAACACAATGGACAAACCGATCCAGAATTCGGACGGTTCGACCGACATTTACTTTGGCCCGACATCGCCTGGCACAGGCAAGAACTGGATTGCCACCGTCCCCGGCAAAGGGTGGTTCGCGCTGTTCCGCCTCTACGGCCCTACCAAAGCTTTCTTCGAGCAGACCTGGAAGCCCGACGACATCAAGAAGGTAGAGTAGCTTCTGGTGATGTTCGCGCAGAAGACAGCATTGTAAGGCGAAGCGCGAAAGACACCCTCGACAAGGTCCGCAACACCGCGGGCCGCAAAAGATTCCGTTCCCTTCTGTTGGTTCCGCCTCTCGGTCGTCCCCCTCATTGCCGATCATGATAACTAGCTCACACTCGAAGGGGGTGAACGCGGGCTTCTCAGGCGCGCGCCACAACTCCACAACTTATGCTTCTTCAACGTACTGCACTGCTCCTGCATTTCGCGCAAGACTATGTGGCTCTCGTGGATGGACAATAGAACGCTCTTCGCCTGTCAGACTCTGCTGACGATGGTGTACGCTATCGCCTTTCTGGGCATGAGGCGCATGTACCGCCATCTGCCCGGCACTGGATCGTTCTCTCTCGGCTTTTTCTCCGGCTTCCTCGGATGTGTCCTGATTCTTATGCGAGGGAGCGTCCCCCGCTTCATCTCCATCGTCGTTGAGCACTTCCTCATCCTCTCCGCGTTCGCCCTGTTCTATCGCGGTATCCTGCTCTTCTTTCGCAGTCCGCGGACGACCCACTTTCTCTGGACCTCAGTCGCTGTCGCTCTTATCCTGTTGACGTACTTCAGCACGGCGAACGATCGGATTGCCCCGCGCATCGTCATCGTCTCCCTGGTGCTCTTCCTCTCTCGCGCTCTCATTGCCGTCGAACTCTTCCGGCAGGCCGGTCAACGATCCATCCTCAACGTCTTCGCGGTCCTGATCGCCGCCTACGCCCTGTTTGGTGCGGGCCGTTCCCTCGTCACCTTCCTCCACGGCCCTCCGTACGACCTCCTGCAGGCCAGTCACTTTCAGACGCCGTCGCTCGTCGTCAACCTTCTCTTCATCTGCATTATTGGCCTCTTCTTCCTGTTAATGCTTAGCAGCGAACTCGTCGCGATCGTCGAGGCACAGTCCCTGTACGACCACATCTCCGGTGCACTCAACCGCCGCGGCATCGACCAGCGCCTCGCCCTCGAACTGGTCCGCGCCGAACGGAACGGCTACCAACTCGCCATCGCGCTGATCGACATCGATCACTTCAAGCAAATCAACGACACCGCAGGCCACGCGGCAGGCGACGCCGCCCTGAGGCAGGTCGTCGAAGTGATCTCCTCCCGCCTTCGCTCCTACGATTTCTTCGGGCGCTATGGAGGCGACGAGTTCCTCCTCGTCCTCCCTCAAACCTCGTGCGACGATGCCGTGCGAATCGCCGAACGGATAGAACAGGCGGTAAGTGGTCTTGCTATCCCCAGATTTGCCCTCCCCATCACCCTCAGCATCGGTCTCACCTTCGCCACTCCCTGCGAAACCGCCGTCTCTATGCTTGCTCGCGCGGATATGGCTCTCTACAACGCCAAAAGAGCTGGTCGCAACTGCACCCGGATCCTCCTGGCCTCGCTTGACGAAGATAACTCAGATAGCGCTAATAACTGCGCCGTACCATCAGGAAAGAGAAACAAGTGCTGAGTGTGCACGGAGAAACAGCGAAAAATGTCCGCAATCTATGTTAATTCAGATAATTTGCTTCGGTTATCTATATCGGTGACGGACAGCAGTTGCGCCGGGATGAACCTCGCATTGCGAGTGACCAATGGAGGTTGAGTGTCAGCGATACAAGTTGACTCGTTACACGGCATATCGAAATTGGAATCATGGACCCCACTGAGCATATCTGATCTAAAAGCAGTTTCTTGCATCAAGTTGATCATGGAGCAGCGCTGCGGGAACCCTGGCATACTGATTCGCGACAAGATCAGGATTGTTGAAGTCAGCGCGAATGGGTGTGGATGAAATGTTGAACCTGGGTGGCATCAGATCCCGGCTCCTCATCGCACTTTGGCCGAAGGATTGCATTACTTCGTTGAATTAGCTGAATTGAAAAGAGAACAGTCAGGCACGCTCGGCCAACCTGCGATCAGTTCAGCATTGGAGGCGAATCCATGCGACGTATATCCCTTTTTGTTGCAGCCACCGCGATGATACTAATCGCAAACGTCACCTTTGCTCAGACCACAAGCGGCGACTTGGTAGGCACAGTAAAAGATCCGACGGGAGCGATCATCCCGAACGCGAGTGTCACGGTTACCAATGAGGCTACCGGTGTTACTGTTTCGATCAACTCCGGGGAGAGTGGAGAATTTCGCGCCAAAAACCTTCTTCCGGGCAGCTACGATCTTGTAGTCAGTTCCTCAGGATTTCAGCCCTACACGCTTCACGGCATCACGGTCGAACTGAACAAAACCTCTACTACCAATGTCACCATGAGCATAGGTGCGAACGCGACCGTGGAAGTCTCCGCCCAGGCCGGTGTGGCCCTTGATACGACCAGCACCAACCTGACGCAAAGTTTTAGTACTACCGAACTTACGAACCTGCCGTCGACCTCATCCGGAGGATCCACCGGTTTTGGTGTTCTGAACGCTTCGCTTCTGAGCCCCGGAATCGCCTCCAGTGGCGGTATCGGCATTGGCATCGGTCCGTCTATCGGCGGACAGCGACCTCGCAACAACAATTTCACCATTGAAGGTATCGACAATAACAATAAAGCTGTGACGGGCCCTCTCATTTACATCCCCAACGATTCTGTTCAGAGCTTTACCCTCATCACGAACCAGTTTTCTCCAGAGTTCGGCCACTCTTCAGGTGGGCAGTTCAACACTGAAGTCGTCTCTGGGACCAATAAATTTCACGGCCGCGTCTACGAATACTTCCAGAACCGCAACCTAAACGCCGAAAGCGGAACCGAGGGCGGTAAGCCTGCCGTCAACCCACGCTTCGACAACAACCGTTACGGCGGACAGGTCGGCGGACCGATCCTTCGCGATAAGCTCTTTTTCTTCGGCAACTACGAGCGCAACACGATCGGACAAAACCCCGCGATCTTTTCCTGCGTCCCTACCGCTACCGGACTCACGATGCTCAAGAACCTGGGTAGCTCGTATAACTTCAATGCAAACAACCTTGCCCAGTACCTGAAGTACACGCCCGCTGCTACCATTACCGGTCCCGGCGGCGGACCCATCAATGCTGCTCAAGACCAATCCTGCGGCAATTCTTCTACCGGACCGCAGTACCTCGCGGTCTACCAGGGAACTGCGTTTGACTCTAATAGCGGGATCTATGGTGGCGCGTCACCCTCCACTAATATCCCCTTGGGCAACTACCAGAGCACAGCTGGCGCACCCTCGAACTTCGACGTGGTGACGACAAGTATTGATTACACGATTTCAAGCAAGGACAACTTCCGCGGACGCTACATCTATAACCGCCTGTCGGAAACCGACACGAACACGTTCACGATCCCGTTCCCTGTCTTTTTTACTCCGGAGCCGTTCCGTTATCAGTTAGTCGCTCTCAGCGAATACCACACTTTTACGCCTAACCTCACCAACGAGTTTCGCGTAGGTTTCAACCGCTACTCGAATAGTCTGACCGCAGGGAACTTCAGCTATCCGGGCCTGGATCAGTTCCCCAACTTGGTCTACGACGATCAGGGTTTTGTTAACCTGGGTCCCGATCAAAACGCACCCCAGTTCACCATCCAGAACCTCTATCAAGTCACGGATAACGTTAGCTACGTCAAGGGGAGGCACACCTTTACGATTGGTTTTGACGGTCGCAAATACATCTCCCCGCAAGGATTCACCCAGCGCGCTCGTGGCGACTATGAGTGGGATAACCTCACCGAATTCCTGCATGACCTGGCACCAACCAGCTTTGGAGAGCGCTCGACTGGAAACCTGACCTATTATGGCGACCAGACAGCGCTCTATGGCTATGTCAACGACACGTGGCGCGTCACTCCAAAGGTAACGCTCAACGGCGGCCTTCGCTATGAGTTCACTGCGGTTCCTGTCGGAGAGCGCGCACAAGCGCTGAACTCTGCAGCCTCCGTACCGGGCCTCATCACCTTCGCAAAGCCGCAGCCAACTTATACGAGCTTTGCACCTCGTATCGGCATCAACTACGCTCCAAATGATAAGACCTCGATCCGCGCTGGTTTCGGTCTCGCTTACGATGTCCTATTCGATAATCTCGGTACGCTCTCGTTCCCGCCCCAGTACTCAGGGACGAACGATGTCGGCAATCCCGGTAATCCTCAACCGGGCGACCCCAACTTTCTTGCGGACGGCGGTCTTCCACCCGGAAAAGGCGGAATCCTCGTCTTCCCAAGCACTCCCGCTGGACTTGCAGCTCAGCGCGCAGCTACTGCGGCGTTCATCCCCAACCAGGTAGTGCCGTATGCCGAGACCTACACGCTCACGGTCCAGCGCAGCTTCGCAACGAACTACACCGCCGAGATCGGATATGTGGGCACCCGCGGCATCCACCTGCCGACACAGGATCAGATCAATATCCAACCCAGAGTCACCACGGCCAACCAGCTTACCACCTCGTTGACCGGTTCTACGACGGTTATCGCTCCTTCTGGCGCCAGCACACTGGCGCAAATCAAGGCACTCTCAAACATCGTCCCGGGCTTCCTCGGTGCGGGTTTCACTAGCAAGATGACGTCTTACCAGCCTTTCTCCAGTTCCAATTACAACGCACTTGTTGCGAATGTGACTCGCCGGTTTATCCAGGGGCTGCAGGCGAATCTCTCCTACACGTACAGCAAGACGTTAGATGACGCAACGGCTGAAGTCTTTGCCACCACCCTCACCCCGCGCCGTCCGCAGAACTCACAGGACGTCGCGGCCGATTACAGTCGGTCGGCGCTCGATCGCACACATCGCATCTCGCTTGAAACTGTCTACGACCTGCAGCTTTATAAGCATTCCAATTCATTTCTGCTGAGAAATGTTGTCGGTAACTGGATGTTCGCGCCGATCTACACCTACGAATCGCCTGAGTACGCCACCGTGCTCTCCAACGTCAACTCCAACCTCAACGGCGACAGTACCATCATCGATCGCGTCATCATCAACCCGAACGGTGTTAAGGGAACCGCGAGCACAGTAACCCCCCAATATGCCTCCAATCTTGCGAGCCTCTGCGGTGTAGGAGTCACGCAGTGCAACGCGAACCTTGTCGGTTATGTCGCCGTCAACCCGAATGCTTACTACATCCAGGCGCAGGCAGGCACGCTCCCCAACGGTTCGCGTAACACACTGGCCACCCGCCCCATCAACAACTTTGATTTGGCGGCCTATAAGCGCCTCACCTTCCACGAGCACTACTCATTCGAGTTTGGCGCCCAGGCTTATAACGTCTTCAACCATGCGCAATACACTCCGGGCACGGTCAATAACATCAATCAGACATCCAATACATCTACATATGTCAACTTCCAGACGGTTGATAACGCGTTCTTCGGTCTGCCCGGAAAGGTCTTCCTGAACAACGCACGCACCATGCAGTTGTCCTTGAAGATGTTTTTCTAATCAGAACTTGTCGAGGTTATCTCGCAGAAACAACCTGCCTGGTTCCTTGCTTGAGAATCTAGAAGTGGCTCGGAGGACTGCACAGCGGCCGCAATACCCAAGGGACAGTCGCCATTTAACATCGACGGAGCGTCGTCGTGGCATTTCAAGCCGCGTCATTCTCTGGCTCAACGTCTGGCACGAGAAATGCGTCGAAATCATCGTCCGATAGGGGGCATCTATCCTTAGCCTTGCGTACTCCGCTCGTCAGATGCAAGCGAACGGATCTTCATTTTAAAGCCGCTAGGTTTGTGATCTCCTCAGACAAGTAGTATGCGATGAAACCGATACCTCCGAGTTGATACCCTGCGAGCGCCGACCAATACTGCTTCGGGTCATTGGCTCGGTAAGATACGTCACCAAAGCGACTTGGGAGTTTTCCGGAGCACGTCCGACAGCTACAAGGCTCGGTAGTCGCCTTTGCTGAGGAGTAAGGGACGCCAGCACGAACATCAATCCCTTGCAATCGGCTTGCCCGAGGCTAGCGTTCATGAGTACAAATTATGACAAGGACGTTCCTTTTCCTACCTGTCTGCGGCCGGGTGGCCCGCATCTAAAAGTGACGCCACAAAATCGGGTGCTCCATATCTCGATTCTGAGATGTGGGCATTCGCGCGAAGCGGCGAACCTTCCAAACTGATCCTCCCGCTAAACCAATGATCTTATTGCTGTTATATCAGCCCAATTTTTCTTTCGCCGTTTTCTGCCCAAAAATCGCATGTCAAGTCCCAAAACCACTTAACTCACGCAAAACAAAAGAGATCCCCAATGGAAAAAAGATACACGCAACCAGCTATACTAAATACAGATAGAAAAAAGAGAAGCCCGGCCGATTTGGCCGGGCTAACTTATTTGTTCCCAATATTTTGGGCGCAACCCCAATTAAATGAATAATTTACAGAAGTATAGACATCTGTATCGCCAACGAAAGAAAGGGGTTACACGCAGGCAATAGGGGGGTACCCCCTCAACGAAAAGGTTCTCATACCTGACGTGGCGTCCCGTTCTTTGTAATCGTCTGCCCATGCTTATAATCCCCTTTTGGGGTGATAGCAAAGAACAGCGTCGTAAGGTAGGCTCAACCGGCGAGGTGAACTATGTGGTGGATTGCTTTCTACTTCCTGCTCACTTTGGCAACCTATTTCGATAAGATCAGCGATACATGGGCGATCATAGCCGTTATTTGCTCGATTGCGTTTGGGTTGTTCCTCAGCCAGCAAAAGCGAATAAAAAGACTCGAAGAGAAGGTCAGCGAGCTTTCAAATCCTGAACGGCTGCAAGGATTCACATCTCAACACTAAAGACAGATTGAGGAGAGGTGGGGTTCTTTCGTTCTCAGTCACAAACTTCAACGTGTGCGTGGCTAGTTCGCACATATGTTCATGCACGTCGACGATCGCTAAAAGTGATCTCCCGAAAGCTGGCCTACTAAGAGTAGGTCGGCGGCCGCCCTGCTCGTCAAGCCACTTGACAGATCGACGCATCTGGATGTGTAGTAGTGGTGTTAGCACGGTGAAGGAGTTCACCCTTAACCGCTGTCCCTCTGCATAGGCCGGACAGATGATGACTCCTGACAGGGAATCCTGTTGCGGAGTCATGCCCACGGCGCGATCCCTGACCTAAAACTTGGAGCTTAGATCCATGGCAAATACATGGGTTCTTTCCGCTTTGTGGGTCGGTTTAGCGTTAGTTGCGACGTTGTTCGCCATCTGGTTCCGCATGTCGACGGCACTGTCGGAGATCGTCGTCGGCACGGTAGCCCAGATAGTTATTGGAGCGGCATTTGGCCGTGGCGGACTGCTGGGAAGCACTGAGTGGATCACATTTCTTGCTGGCACCGGGGCAATCGTTCTTACCTTCCTTGCTGGAGCCGAACTAGACCCCACAATCTTCCGCAACAAGTGGCGTGAAGCGTTGGTTATCGGTCTTGCGGGATTCTTCGGCCCGTTCCTGGGATGCACCTTGATCGCGCACTTTCTGCTGCACTGGACCATCATGGCCAGCTGGCTGTGCGGCGTAGCTCTTTCGACTACGTCAGTCGCCGTCGTGTACGCAGTCATGCTAGAACTCGGTTTCAATGCGACCGAATACGGCAAGGCAATCCTGGCCGCCTGCTTCATCAATGATCTCGGAACAGTCATTGCGCTCGGGCTTATCTTTTCCCCGTTCACGATCAAGACGCTCATCTTCGTCGGAGTCTGTGTCGTCGTCTTCGCGGTGCTTCCATTTCTGACTCCGTGGTTCTTCAAGAAATATGGCGGGCGCGTCTCTGAACTTGAAGCGAAGTACATACTGTTTCTGCTCTTCGCCTTGGGAGGATTGGCTCTCTGGGCTGGCAGTGAAGCGGTGCTCCCGGCCTATCTCATTGGGATGGTACTTGCTGGCACTGTAGGTAAGGACCACTCTCTCATCCGTCGCCTGAGGACCCTAACGTTTGGCTTTCTGACCCCGTTCTATTTCATCCGTGCGGGCTCTTTTGTTTCGGTGCCGGCACTCCTCGCCGCGCCAGCTGTGCTCCTCGTCCTTTTTTTTGCCAAGATGTTGACCAAGATTGTTGCCGTCTTCCCTGCTGTGCGCTTTCACAAGTACGAAGGAGTCGCCGGGGCCTATTACACACTCATGATGTCGACCGGACTTACCTTCGGCACCATATCGGCGCTCTTTGGCCTGAACCACAAGATCATCAGTCAGGCTCAATATTCGTTTGTAGTGGGAACCGTCATCGCTAGTGCTGTCATACCCACTGTCGTAGCAAACATGTTTTTCCTGCCGCGGCATTTGCTTCCAAGAAAAGATGACGATAACGCATCAGAGAAAGTCCCGGAGCAACCGGCGGAGGCTAGAGCAGTCTAGGAGAATCTTATGGCACGCCAACCAAAACAAGTCTTTGAAACCATCCTCGTCGCATATGATGGCTCTCCTCAGTCACAGAGAGCCACGGACCTCGCCTTTTCGCTGGCCGAAGTGATGTGGTCCAGGGTGTTGGTCTTTGCCGTGATTCGCCCTCCCGAGCCAGCCGCCCGCGTTGAACTCACTGCCGTTCTCGAAGAAGCCCGCGAGCACTACGAACAGAACTTCGTTAGCTTGCGTGAGCTAGCAAAGCTAAAGGGGATCGAGCTTGAGACCGACATCGCGGTTGGCCATCCTGCCGAGCAGATCGTGCACCGGGCTGAACAGGCAAACATTAGCTTGATTGTCATGGGAAGACGTGGGATGTCCATCTTTCGCCGCTGGATGCTTGGCTCAATTTCTGAACGTGTGCTCCGTTATGCGCATTGCCCAGTGATGGTGGTTCATTGAGGTGCAAGAGGAACTGATCGAACTTATAACAATTGGCGGCATGCTGGTCTAAGTCTAAAAAGGTGAATTTGATGTCTGAGATTGCAACGGGTAGCTCTCGAAATTCTGGACACATTGCTTCCCAGTTCACGTTGTGCAGGGAATATAGTTTACCAACGCTGGCGACGATCTAGGCGGCAACGCGATGATGCGGAGAAGAAGCAGAGGAGCCAGCAAAGAGCTAGGCCAATTTAACGGTGTTGGAGTTCACCGTAATTGCCCTTACTGGGCAGATGACTCCTCGAAGTTCTTCACCATTCGGGAGGAATCATGACGGAACGTAACTCAGAGACCACGATCATGCGACGTCCAGGAGATCTCAACGAGAACCAGCAAACCCGGTTGCGCATTACTTGTCGGCATATCGATAAGTTGCTTAGCAACATCGAGGACATTCTCCATGGCGCAACGTCGCAGTCACCGTTTCCTCGCTACATTGTGGACATCAATCCGGCTCAAATCCGCGTGATTGAGAACCACATCCGCCGTCTGCGATCTCAACTAGTCCGCACTATTGCATGGCAACAGATAAGACCGGAGCTACCAGACATCCCAGCGACTCGAGCCATCCTGACTCATCTGACTTTTGTTGATATCGCAATTGAGGAATTGAAGCCAAGCTACATGCGCGGTTCCGGGGCCGTCCCTGAGGATGCGCTGGGGGAACTCAATGGTGTCGTCCACGAACTCCGCTCCCTCGTCAGCGGGATAGAGCACTACCTCAAACAGGAGCTCAGTACCGACCTCGAGAAAAGATTGGAGCACCTTGAGCAGGCAGGCCTCACTGTGGCCTTGCTGCGGCTTCTAGAACAGATCGCGACGCGAAACGGCTTAGTAGAATTTCGACCAAGGATCGACGCACTGGCCTCCAGGCTGGAGGATGACAGCTTCGAGGTTGCTCTGTTTGGCCGCGTAAGTTCAGGGAAATCTTCACTTTTGAACGCACTGCTTGGGACCAACGTGCTCCCGGTAGGGGTCAACCCGATTACAGCTGTTCCTACCAAATTACGCTATGGCACCAGTCCCAAAGCTGCGGTCGCGTATGGGGATGGCCGGAGCGCGGTCGTTTCGATTGAGGAACTCTCTCGATTGGTGACTGAGCAAGGAAACCCCGGGAATCTCGCGAATATTGTCCGAGCAATCGTGGAAGTCCCTTCCCCAAGATTGCAACGAGGCATCTTATTGGTCGACACACCAGGACTTGGTTCTTTGGCGAAGCGCGGCGCAACGGAGACTCTAGCTTACCTTCCTTCAGCTGATCTTGCGCTTCTCCTGATTGATGCTGGTACAACTCTAAGCGAGGAAGATATTGGCACGCTGCGTCTGCTCTACGCGGCGGGAATTCCTGCGTTAATTTTGCTCAGCAAAGCTGATCTACTTGCCAACGGGGACCTTCATCAGGCCACGGTCTATATCGTGGAGCACATCAAGCAGGAACTTGGTCTCAGCCTTGTCGTTCATCCAGTGAGCGCGTTGAGCAATTACCCCGTCATGCTCGATCAATTCTTTGATCGCGAGCTATTTCCGCGTTTTGAAAAGGCGCGGACGTTGAAAGAAGCTTCCGTGTCGCGAAAAATTGGAGCACTGCGTGAGTCAATTACTTCGGCGATCGAGAGCAATCTCGATCGTGCAAAGCGGACCGATTCAAAGTCCACGATCAACCTTTCCGATCTCGAATCGACTCTTCGTATAGTTACAGGTGCGGTGGGCGAACAGCACACAGTCCTCTCTCGCGCGTTCTACGAGTTTGGAGAAAAACCAAACGCAGTACTGGATCTGGTTGCAGATCAGGCAGTGCTGTGGACGCATATCGGCCCAACGACTCGGATTTCATCACTGCAACTCTCCGAAATCATACACAATGTCATATGGCAGCTCGTGCAGAGGGCTGTCGAACAACTACGTACTACAGGGAACCATGCGATCGACAGTCTACAGCAGATAGCAAAGGAACTGGGGAAGACGGATGCCCCAACTCGCGGGGAGTTTGAGATGTTGCTTAGGGAGATGCCGCGCTTCGAGTTGGCTACGCTTCCAGAGGAGATAACCGTGGGTCGTTGGAAAATTTTGGGTGACCGGATCGTTCGTTCCCGAATCCAGCACGGTCTGCAAGAGAGCATTGGCTCTCTGTTGAAGAGGGAGCTGCATCTTTACGGTTCGGCATTGTCCCAATGGGGGGAGCAAATCGTGCGGAAGCTGGAGACACTGGTCAACTCCTATGGTGACGCTTATCGTGTACAGATTCACCAGATAAGCGGTAGCTCGGACGAGGTGGTCGATGTTGGCCAGCTTCAGAGCGATCTCGAACTTCTGAAAAGCTGGAATGCAACAAGCATGGCTGAGTTCGCTGAGAAGCGAGCATGAGTGAGGAGAGATAGAGCTTGCAAAAATACGCTTTGATTGCCGTCGGTGGTGCTCTTGGTTCTTTAGCCCGGTTTTGGGTTGGCTCAGCCATCGCCAACCGATTTGGTACCAAATTTCCCTATGGGACTTTCGTAATCAATATCACAGCTTGCCTGATCATTGGCTTTTCATTGGCTTTCCTTGGAAGGCGTGCAGAGTTTAGCGCTGCGTGGAGGTTCCTAATTCCGATAGGCTTCGTTGGAGCCTACAGTACGTTTTCGACCTTCGAATGGGAGGCCTTTTCCAATTTGCAGACGGGGGCCTTCTTCGTGGCTGCCCTCTACGTCGTTCTGAGTCTCTTCCTTGGTCTAGTCGCCGTATGGTGTGGAGTCTTGATCGCGAGGCTTTTCTTATGAGAGCGCACAAGGTTTTGAACTATGAATCGATTCTGCAGGTGCTCGGTGAAACCGACTGCCGCTTTTGCCGGTTTATGAAGAACTTTCAGACGGCTTTGCTTCAGGAACCAAAGGGAGAGGTTCATCATCTGTGCAAGTTCCATACCTGGGGACTTGCAGCGACCCAGCAGGCGGCGTCCGCTGCAGAACACTTTATGACTCTTCTTAGGGAGGAATCTGGAGGCGTTCCAGGTTCTTCTTGCACCATCTGCACCTTACTGCAGGAGGAAGAAGACGTTCGAATTCGCGAATTTATCAGCTACAGCGAGCACAAGCTCGTTGCCCGATGGCTACGGTCTCAAACGGTCCTCTGCATGGTTCACGGAGCGAAGATCAAACAACGTGCGCCACCGATCGTTGTCTCTGCGATCAACTCCATCATGGAAAGGTGTCGGCGACAACTCGTGGAGGATCTGACACGTCTGCACAGCGAATACCTCCCAGAAACCGAGAGATGGGGAGTTCTGGGGCGCGCTGCGGAATTTATGGGTTCACAGCTGCGGACTACACATAAAAAGGGGAGAGTCATGTTATCTGCCGGAAAAGCTGTGAAAGTTTCCATCTATCTAAGCGAGGGCTCCACGCACCATGGAGCACCAACATATTCAAGCATTCTGGATTTTTTGTTCTTTCGCGGAGTCTCAGGTGCGACCGTTCTGAAGGGTATCGCAGGATTCGGCGCTGATCACCATCTGCATTCATCAAACTTCGTTGACATCTCCGATCACCTCCCTTTGAAAATTGAGTTCATAGAAACGAGAGGAGAAAGTCGACGAAATAATTGGAAGGCTCGAAGACATGGCGGGTTCCGGCATGATCGAGTTGCAAGAAACAACGATCGCCAAACCAGCACAACTCTCAAAGCCTAAAGCACGCCCTGTCTCTGGCCACGTCAAAATCGAAGGCAAGGCGCAATTGATGCGGATCTTTATCGGTGAGAGTGATCAGTGGCAGGGGAAGCCGCTCCACGAATCGCTGGTTCGCGCCTTACGCGCGAACGATCTCGCGGGGGTAACTGTCTACCGTGGGATTCTGGGCTACGGAGCGCATCGCAGAGTCCATAAAGAGAAGCCGCTGCACCTGTCGCACGATTCCTCAATCATGCTCTCGATCATCGACACCGAAGAGAAGCTGCGGAGCTTTTTTGCCCATTGTGGACCAGATGGTCCAGGAGGGCCTGGTTGTCCTTTCGGACGTGGACATTATCAAGTATGCCCATCGCGCGGCTGAAATCAAGCGAAGACAAGGGGTGAGCTATGAAAGAAGAATTTCAAGCCAGGATGTTGCGCATCCACTTTACAGAGGCAGACAAGTCGGATGGCAAGCCATTGCATGAGGCGATCGTTGCAAAGTGCCAGGAGCTTGGGATTGCGGGTGCGACTGTCTATCGTGGTCTCGAAGGCTTCGGAGCCAGCGCCAGGATCTATCACGCCCGGAGTCTGTCGTTCTCGAAGGAAGTCCCCATCATGGTGAGCGTCATTGACACCGAAGACCAGATTCAACAATTGATTCCTCACCTGGACCGGATGATTACGGGAGGCTTGATTGCCAGCTCCACCGTCAAAGCCATTCGTTATTCACGATTGAAAGAGGAAGCCAAGTGACGCACAATCACTGAAGATCAAGTACGGGCTCGCTCCGTGTGCGACGATCCTCCGCACTACCGGACAACGAGAGGAAGTTGATATGAGCACGCTGGCAGACGAAAGACGCATACAGACTCTCCGTTCAGCCATGCCGTAAAATGCGCCAGAATGGCGATAGCCGGTTACCTCGCTCTCCGCGCTCTCTGAGGGCGCATGAATTCGGATGATGCAGCTTTTTCTAATTCATCTTCATCCCTGGCATAGCGGAGTGATCCATATTGTCATGTCCCTGGTTATCGTCATCAGTGGACCAGATTTTCTTCGGGTCCGTCTCATACGGGTAGACGTGGACCATCCACCCGAATAGATGCGGATAAAACTCACCGCCAGCTGTCTGACAAGCTTCTTTGGTGGTGATGGAACCCAACAGGCCGAATTTTGCGTCAGGGCCGAAGTATGCAGCCTTCTGTCCTGCCGGTGCTTTACAAAAATTGATGTGCTGATGCCAGCGCGCAATGCTGAGCGGAATCCGGTCGTTCAGCTCGTCCTCACTGGCATCAACCCGATCTGTGTACATCGCTCCCACGAGTTTGTATCCGCCATCCGCAGTCTTCTTGTAAAGCAAAGAGGTCGGCTTGAGGGGGTCGAAATGCGACCATGCCTCGCGTCCGTACTCGTTTTTCGTGAAGTGATATTGGGATTGCGGGACATTCGGAAGAAAGATTTGATAACCGTCAGCAAGGGCCTTACGGTAGTCCTGGTAAGGAGCCATGGCCATCTTGGCCGCCGCCACGATTGCGTCGGCTTTCTGTTGATCGCCAGCTTTTTGCGATTTGAGCGATGTCATATACATGTGTCCGGACATATGCGCCATTCCGTCATTTGAGACGACGGACGCAGTCGTTTTCTGTTGGCCAACTCGCAAGGCATCCTGAGCCGTTGCATGAGTAGCTAATCCGACCGAACTAATAATCAGACAGAGGATCGCGGCTACCCGTACACCTGGGAACGTGAGATTCAGTGAAAGTTTGGACATTCGAGACACCTCGCGGCAGCTGTGTTTAGGAGTTGATTGCCGTGCGCTGTTATTTGGCATAATACCCATCCCTTGCATCAACGATAAGATGGTGATCTTTCGTTTGTGATATTTTCCGTCGGGCGCCGGCCGCATTGGTGTGTAGCCGATACCGTATTGATTGCGAAGGGCCTCCTCGATCTGCGAGCCTGGTATCCGTCTGAACGGTGGCTCCGAGATCGTTAGACAGGCCGGGTTCAGCTTCGGCTGCACCTCTTTGCTTCAGCGACGTCCCGGGGTACCCCCTCCCCCCATTGCCCGCTTGGAAATATCCTGTATTCAACGGTTTACGGGATAGTGTTGCCTGTAAAAAATTCATAACAAAGGAGTTACGGCTAAATATTTCCAAACAAACGAGTTAGCCCCGGAGAGTGTCCGGGGCTTGCTTGTTTTGATCTATATATCCAGTATAGCGGGTTGACCATAACTAAAATGCCACGCGGATGTTGTTGGATGGTAAGGTTTTAGCCGGTTTGGGGGCTTGACATGCGTTTTTTGGGCTGAAAATAGAAAAAATAAAACAACGGCACCTGCAAAGACAATAGAATGAGCCTCTTCGCCCGTTCCTGACGACTGGGGCGAAAATGAAAAGTCTCCAAATGCCCATCACGCATAAAGAGCCCTTGCCTTGCCCCATTGGGATTGCTCTGTGGCAGGAGTACCGCAGGGCAACCCAGACGTGCCCAAGATGCCTTCTAGAAGACCTGTTGGACTCTAACGGACCGTCAAATGGCTGCATACGTGGCACACGCCGAATCCTGCGATGATTGCACGAAGTTTGAAGCAAAAAAAGCCCCCAATTTCTGGGGCGATTCTGGTAGAAGTGTCGCATTTGCCGAACTAGCAGGTTAGAGCCTGCATGGCTTCGGAAGGTTGGACACCAACGAACGACTCAAGAGACAGTGTCTAAGGCATCTTCAACTGACAATAGAAATGGTCTGAGGGTTATTTCCTTGGTGAGTATCCCTCAAAACAAGTTATAGAATTTTCAATCATGCCATTCAGTATCGACCCGAAACGTCCTTTGGACGCCCGTTCCCGCTTGGCTCTCGTACGGGCGAAAGTTGAAAGGGCCAAACAGAACCTCGAAAACATGGGGGCGGGTCTCGAAGTTTTCTACGAAAATATGGCTGTCTCCGATGACGATCCTGATGTTACCCACGCCTTTGTCAACCGAGAAGAGCCCGTCCGAATAACATTCGATGCTCTGTGTGCTGCCTCTGACGTCGTCAATAACTTGCGTGCTGCACTGGATCATCTCGTCTTCCAACTTATAGATGTCTACTCTCCCAATGCGTCCAGCGAATTGCTGGAACGGTGCGCATTTCCGATTTGCGATGACCTTGCTAGTTACGAATCTGCCAAGAGAAGAAAATTAGAGGGAATCAGTCCGGATGCGATGAAACTCATTGATGCATGCAACCCTTACAAAGGGGGCGGTAACCCTTTGTGGGAAATCGACGAGCTTAACAACATTGGTAAGCACCGCTTGATTCTCACTGTGGGACGAGACGTATTTTGCTGGGCTGAGTGGGTTGGAAGTATGAGCATGAGCGAATGGTTTCGATACAAATTCGGCAGCCCACATTTCTCGGGAGTCTACGGCTACACAAAAGTCAACGATGATGAAGAGTTCACCGGACAGAAATATTTCAGGCAGTCGCAGGTTGTCAACGGCAACGCGCTTCTCCCAAAACTGCATCAATTCGTTGATTTCGTAGATGCTTTGATCGGCAAGTTCCTTCCGGTTTTGGAGTAGTGCAGTATGCGAAACTCACAATGGACTGGTACACCCAGGCGATCTCCTCCGACACGAGGAGTGCAAGTGGAAGGCAGATTGATCTACTTTTGGGCAAAGAAAAAGGTGCTGATTGCGCTCAGCACCCTTCAGCACTCTTGAAACTTTTGTCACATTCTGGGGAGTCCATAAACCCTTCTACTACTTGAGTTTATGGCGGGGACGACGGGGCTCGAACCCGCGACCTCTGCCGTGACAGGGCAGCGCTCTGACCAACTGAGCTACGTCCCCAGATTGTTTTTCAACAACTTGGTTATACGTCACATAGAATCAAGCGTTTCGCAGCTTTCGCTATTTTCGCTCTTTTCTACCATTTCGCCGCTGTGGACTCAATTTTGGGCCTCGGTGGACACCACGTGGACACCAAGGTGGACACCAAAATCAGGTCAACCGCAACAACAGAAAACAAGTCTATCAGAATGAGGCGGAATTTGGTGTCCACTTTGCCCTCTCACAGGAGCAAAATTTTCGTCCCCCGTTCGACTCCAGTTCGACTCCTCAATGACAGGCGTCTTGGAGCGCCCACTCCCAAGTCCAGGCACCGCCAGCCTCCCTAGAGAAGAAGAAGCCCTTCGGAACAGGATGACCGGCGCCGGCGATCACTTCCTCCAAAACGACACATTGGGACAAATCTCATTATCGTGTGGAGTTTGCCGGGCACTGCCTTAAATTGAAGAATCTGCTCCTCCGTCGTGCGGAGGTTGACGTGATTTACAAGCCTGTCCTTGAAGATGCTGGATTCGTTGAAGTGTACCAAGAGCAATTTGATGCCATCGCGGCCAATGATCCGGCGTTGCAGAAGCGTATACGCTGCAAGATTCACCTCTCCACAATGGAACCTCCGGCAAATTTGAGCGCAAATGTCGGCCACCTGAACCCCAACTGACTGCTTGAAATCTACGAAATTCATATGATTGCGCAACAAGTCGCTGAGATTGGTGACGCCCGGTTCGATTCGATATTTGCGGGGAAACGGATGATTGCGGAGCCTCCAGTCCTTCGGAACAAGGATGCCTTCGCCCTTCTTAGCCCGAGTCGAATGACACAAGCGATGGAACTCCAACCAAAAGTTGATCGGCCCGGGCTCTTTTATGAAAGACCTATCGATCGAAATCTCAATGTCGTCAAATTCCTGATCGAACTGCTCCTCCAGAAAGGCGCAGATCATCAGTTGGATAGCCTCAACGATGGTTCGTTCCGCGCTCGCGATCCAAAGGAAATTGACTGCGCTCCGCCTTCTTGTCCATCCCGATACTTCGGTATAGCCCTGTGCCAGGGACTTATTGGGAGGATTATGTTCGAGGAGAAGCTGCGCGGTATGGGCGTATTGCTCGGAGAGCTGATCCTTCGCCATCGCCACATGGCACTCCTGTGTTGTTGCTGTGTCTGCCCCGACAACGGTGAGAAGAGGAGTGCGTTCTGATGTGGCAGAACCTGCTGGACAAAGGATTCTAGTTGCGCGGAGTCCAGTTCGCTGCCCTTCAGTTCGCGTGTGCTCTTTCCTACAATCGAACTTTTCCAGGTGAGAAATCGCGAGGTCAGAGAGTTCATCGACCCATCGGGAATTACCAGCGCCACCATCAACGAGATCGCCGGTGTACTCCAGGAAAACGATCCCGATTCGTCTACAAAGATGCGCACGAAAGTTCCATCTCTACTCCTAATTACTACACGATTTGTTTGCGTCCGGCGCTCCCTCAGAGCAACTTGCGAAGCCGCTCGCCAAGGATTCGTCGCCGTGCCGTAATGAAATCACGAAATCTCGCAAATTCCAGCAACGACGGGTCATCAGGCAATTGTCGATCCGTACAGAATTTTGCTAAAGAGACTTTCTGTCGCTTTGCCTCATTTGAGGCCCAATCGGAAAGGGTCGAACCCTGCTTTGATTGGTTTTCGTTTGCGTCGAGATGCCTCAAGTTCAAAATGCTGTTCCAATGCTTGGGGTCCGCATAAAATTCTAAATCGCCCGACGCGACGTTAGCTGCTCGAAGAGCCTTATTTCCAAATGCTTTCTCCGGGTGTAGATGGTCTATGTGGAAATCACCATTCTTGTAGTCGAGATTTGGCGCTAGGAGAGCAAGTATGGTGAAAGCCTGTCTGTCTTCGTACTCCGTGTAGAGCAGAGAGTCTATAAATTCGTCGGTAATCTGCGGGTCTTTCCCTTGTGCGCGTAGTATTGCTCCAACCGTTTCGTCTGGAAACAGTTGTATGTCGGGCGACACATACGGTTTGCCAAAGTCGTCTCCAAAAAATGCCTTACGGATAGCTGTAAGTATGGTATCTGCCGAAGAGCCAAACACTCTTTTCAGTAGCATCGTGTGCAACCATCGCCGCATTGTGTCTCTGTCCTCTCGCAAACGCACTTGTGAGGTTATGCCATTTGCAAGACCTTTATGGTGGACCCAATAAATGATGGGAAGCAGTGCGTTCTTTGAAGTGAGCGATCCCTCGGTATATCCAAAGTCACGGACCAAATCGAATGTAGCAAGAATGCTTGCATGGATCGCGACCCAGTTATCCTCAAAGGGTTTAACTTGAGCGGCCGTAAAGTTCGATACTTTATAGCGAATGTCGGAGTTGTATAGATAGAGGCATGCCTTAAGTATCAGATCTTTGCTTATAAAGAATCCTCTCGCCCGAACTTGATCCACTAAGCCGCCTTCCCCGAGAATCTCCTTTCGCGCGTCTCGTGATCTCCAATGCGCAATTGCCGTGGACATGAGCATATCTGAAAGAGATAGGGGCTCACCGCCGCTATTCACGCGAACAAAGACGTTCAACGCTTGTTCCATATCAGACTTTGTTACGACGTAATAATTTATGATCCGCTCGGTATGTACAACAGCGTGTAGCTTTGACAACGCTGTCGCGGCGAATTCATTGTCCTGGTGACCGTCACGAATCAGCATCTGAGTGAACGCATATGCTTGGGGTACGTCGAGAATTCCGCCGACGTGAAACCATTGCAGCGGATTCTCGTTGAATTCTTCGAGAGTTAGGAATTTGAACTCATATTTTCTTCCCGTCTCGTTATCGTCTTCAGAAGCAGGTCCGCCACTGAGATTCAGGTAAAGTTTTCGAGTCGGCAACGCACGCTCGCTGTTCTCCCACCAAACGCGCGGCTTCTTATAGGCATAGGTTCCGGTCAATCCGATAAACAGTGCCGTCAATCGCTGCTGCCCGTCGAGTACAGCGTCGAAGTCAATGTGTCCCGTGGTGTTGAATTCGGGATTGTGTGTTTTATAGCGCTCACGATAATCCTTCAGAACTTCGTAGTAGCGATAGTCGTTCTTTGCAGATTGGTCGCGGACTTCCCAAAACAAGAAGCTGCCAATTGGATAGTTTTGCAGCAGCGAGTCAAAGAGCCATTCCACTTTATGTGGTTCCCAGACAAATTCCCGCTGTATTGCGGGTAACAGCAATCTCCGACTGCGAATGCGCGAGATCACGTCCGAAACACTAATAGGCGCCTGAAACGACATGTTTTGATCTCCTCATAGCTTCCTCTATCTCCTACCCCGGCAATCCCACAATGCACGCGGCACTGATTTGGGACCGTCACGGTGGAACGATTTCACCGTGCGTTATTGCTCCGATTTCTTGAAAAGGTAGGCCAGTTCTTTTTCGAGCATCTGTGGGTTGCGGCAAATATGCAGGGCCCACTTGCCAAGCTTGCCCCAATTGTTGACGGCGGAAATCCAGCGGTGCCCAGAGTCATGCTTCGCCTTTGCCTGGTTATCCTCTTGGCCCTTGATCTCCAAAAGAAGTGTCACGCCATTTGCCATTCTTACGAGGTAGTCAGGCAAATAGTTGTGCTCAACACCCAGGTATTCGTATGGGATCATCAAACCGAGGTGGTCATTCTTGGCGTAGTACAAGACAACTCCGTGCTTGACCGCCATCTCAAGCCGGAACGCCGCCGTCTGTTCCCACTGCTGAGTATCCGCTACAACCTGATTGATATGGCTCATCGCCGTTGCGAAGCACGGCTTTGTGGTCTTGAACTCAACCTCCGCTGTAGATCCGATCGGCTTATAGCGATTCAAGATTGGCATCAGCGGCATCTCTCCGCTCTCGTCATTGGGCTCGATACGAGCGAGCAGCCGTTCAATGATCCGCTGCACATAGATTCCCAATCCAAGTTCCGAAGGGTTTTCGTCCTGAAAGTTGACTTTCGTGCGGACGTATTCATCGACGACCGAATATACCTGGGGGAAAAGCTGGTGCTTGGATTGCAGCCGGAAAACACGCGCCTTCCTGTCACTACCCTGGTGCGACGCGTCTGAGAGCAACTCAACGACGAGCCTGGAAAGGTTGAACTTGATCGTCTCTATGTGGTTCTGTTCGTAATATGCTTGACGGTCTTGTTCGACAAGCGGTAATACCAGGGTCCCGGAAGCTGCATGGCCCTCTTTGTACCCAACAGTGGCGGTTACGAACGTTGCAGTCGGTTCTCTGTACGGCTCGACAACCAGCAACTCCATCGAAGCCACGTCGCACTTAATTCGGATTCTTTCGTAAGGCAAACGCATATCCTTCGACTACCGGAAACCAAGTTCCATCGCTTTGCGTTCCGGCAAGGCCATGACATGCTGCTTCGGCTTGTCCTCCGCGGCGCTAGCTGTTACAGCCCTTCCCTTGAACGGAATCACAGAAAACGGAATGCCGTACACGTCCACATATTCTTCCGTCAACAACTCTTTGCCGTCTTCGGTCTTCGTGGGGGTGTAGTCCATGCGCCGCAGTCCGCGCCCAACCACTTGTTCACATAGGAGTTGGCTTCCGAAAGCACGAATCCCGAGGATGTGAGTCACATTGTTGGCATCCCAACCCTCGGTCAACATGCCAACGGACACCACACAACGAACATGCTCGCCTGGCTGTCCGACCTTGCCGACGGTGGCGACCACCTGCCGCAGTTCCTCAGCGAAGTCCTTCTTGCCCTTCTTGGGATCGCCGCTTTCGGCCTCGGCAAGCAACTTCGTGTCGATGCGAATGGTGTGCTTTCGGTCTGCGGTGTTTTCGAGGTGCGGAAGCACCTCGCTTTGGCCGTAGCTGGTAATCCATTTTGTCTTGGCCTTACGTTTTCCCTTGGCCGGCACTCCCTCATCTTCTTCTTCGTCGTCCTCGATGTCAGCCTGTGTGACGAGCTCCACCTGAGTCTCACCGCTGATTTTCTGGTAGACCAGCTCCGCAATATCGGTGTTGTCGCAAACCACAATCATTACTGGCGGTACATGCTCCTGGCCGGGTGTTGCACGTTCAACGTAATCGAACCGCTCCTTCCACTGACCTGCAAGCTGCTGCAATGCACCCTCAGCTTCGCGATACACCACGGCGGGTTTCGGCTTACGAGCCTTACCCGGAAGGAAATCCGCTGGCTGAAGGCTTGTCCTGATCGTCTCCCATAGCTTGAAATACTTGGGATCGGGAAGCCCGGTTACGTCCATCACCGGCATTCGTGGAATCTTGACGATCCCACTTTCGATGGCATCGACTAAACCGAAGTCACTAACCAACCAAGGGAAGGGACGCCCCTCCGGGTGGCCGCTACCGCCGATGTAAAACGGAGTGGCAGACAAGTCAACGCACAGTGCGATGCCCCGCGTCGCTGGCCCCTTGGGGTTCGCGTTATTCAGCTTGTCGAGGCCTCCCACCCAGATCGTCGCCTCTTTCTCTTCATCGTCGAGCTCGTCGCTCGAGACGCCTACCTGGACCTCAGCTTCACCATTGGATAACGGTCGCCAACAGTGATGCCCTTCGTCGTTCAACACCATAATTGGCATCCGTTGGTAAAGGTCGTCACCGAGAATGTGTCTTGCGAAAGTCTCCGGCGTATCCGGTCCCTTGTTCACGACGGCGTAGGTTTTCCCGCCCTCCTCATGTTCCGACTGAGGATTGAACAGATGCCAGTTGCGTGACCAGCACCTTCCCCTTCTGCATCAGTGGCCGA
>CAWBTR010000007.1:0-150484 GCA_963791735.1 uncultured Acidobacteriaceae bacterium
GGCCTCTGCCGTCACGCGAAAGAGGTCGCGGTCGAAATCCGACAGAAAAATGGCCCAAATCGCTCGGAAAATCTAGTGTAGGGCAAAGGGTCGCGGGTCCAAATGACACCCTAATCACGAATTGTTCCCTGCGGGGGAACGTTTCATGCAGACAATAGCACTCGATTATGATACTGTGTTCTTGTTTCGTTCCCTCTGGGGGAACAATATGAGCACAGCATACAACTCGAAGACCGCCGGACCCGGATCGAAGACTTTGGGGCGAAAGTCGTCTGCCTTATGGGTGGAACTCAACAAACGGGCAAGACCACGTTCACACTTCAGGATGCCGAAGAGATCACCGGATTGCGCGGATCATCGACAAGGACCCTCATCCACAAGGCGGAGCGGAGGGGACTTGTGACCCGGTTGCGCTCCGGCCTCTACACGCTCGTTCCCTTTGAGCTGGGCCGGGCGACGGAGTATGTCGGCGATCCCTATATCATCGCGCGGGAGATGTGCGAAGGACGCTCCTACTTTCTCTCGCACGCCTCTGCAATGGAGCTGCACCGTATGGTCACGCAGCCTCAGTTCACCATCTATGTCAGCTCAACGATGCGGACGCCGCCACGTTCGGTGCATGGACACGAGTACCGTTTCGTCACGATCAAGCCGGGGGACTTCTTCGGCCTGATGCAGGTGTGGGTGACGAAGCAGCAATCCGTCATGGTCAGCGATAAGGAACGGACCATCCTCGATGCCCTGCGCCAGCCTCAATACGCGGGTGGCATCCCGGAGGTGGCGAAGGCGCTCTGGATGAGCCGCGATGACATCAAGATTCCACAGCTTCTCGACTACATGCAGCACTTTTCGAGCGGCGCTCTGCGACGGCGGCTCGGCTTCCTATTGGAACTCTACGAAATGGCCTCATCAAATCAACTCGAACCGCTGCGCTCGAAGCTGACCTCCACGTATGACCGCCTCGATCCAACGCTGCCGAAGTCAGGTTCCTTTCAAGCACGCTGGCGTCTACAACTCAATATCGGTATCGACGAACTGGAGGCGATTCCGCACACATGATTCCGCAGCGCAATCTCTCCCTTCTCGCAAACCGGCTGTACAAGGAGCATGGTGGCCGTCGTATCCCCGAGGCCGTACTGGAGCGGGATTACTGTCTAGCCTGGTTCCTAGCCGGCGAGTCAAAGCAAGCTCCGCGACCTCCTCATCTTCAAAGGCGGCACCGCGCTCAAACGCTGCCACTTCGGAGACTATCGCTTTTCGGAAGACCTGGACTTCACTCTTGCAAGGAGAGTGGAGTTCGCGGAGATCCGCCCAGGACTGGAAGAGGTCTATGAGTTGGTGGCCCAAGGCTCGGGCATACGCTTCTCCTTCGAGGCCGAAGACCGCCAGACGCACGTCAACAGCTACACCTTTTATCTCCGGTATCAAGGACCCCTGCCGATATCGAACACGGTCAAAGTGGACATCACGGTCTCGGAGATTCTGGTTTTTCCGGTAGAACAGCTTCCGGTTCTACGCACCTATCCAGAGTTTGAGGACGTACCGGAAGATCGCCCCATCTCCGTGTACAGCCTGAACGAAATCGCCACCTGTTCGAGCCGGACGATTCTCTGTGTGGGACGCTCTCCATTGTCCCGACGTAAGAGGAGGGCGATGGTCTCCCCCGGAGCGAAGCAACGGGTAAGAAAGGCTTTGGCAGTTTGGCTCATGGAGTGTTCTCTCGGGGGCGGCGGAGGTACTGCGGGTTTAGCGCGAGAGAAGCCCGGCTTTCGCCGGGCCTCTCGGTTGATGAAAGAAGCTGCTTATGCGGCCTCTTCCTCCAGCGGCAACTCCTCGGTATCCTCCGCTTCCGAGGAGGTCTTCTGAGAGCGGTCCAGCTTCTGGATGTTGGTGACCCGGATGCTGTCGGACTGCTGCGTGGTGTTCGTCTTCTTGCTCTCGTATTCCGTATGGCGAAGCTCGCCTTCTACCAGGACGTGGTCGCCCTTCTTGAACTTGGCTGCGTACTCGCCCCGTCCGCCGAAGACAATGAGTCTGTGCCATTCGGTGCGCGAGATGTACTTGTCCGATTCCTTGTCCTTGTAGGAGGACTTGGTGGCGAGTTCGAGGATGGTGAAGTTGCCGTTGTTGCCGGTGTGGACGGTGGCGTCTTTGCCGAGGAAGCCTGCGAGGATGACTTTGTTCACGTACATGGTGTTTCTCCGTTTTTGAATTCCCGAATTGCTCGGGTCACACCCGGCGAAGCCAAGCGAGAGGCCCCGGCTCCCAAGTGCCAAGCTCTGCATTTACGGTGGGTCCGGCGAAGGTGGAAACCGTAACCCGTAGGGCCGCAAAGCGGAAGCAGAAGAGCGCCGAGCCGCAGGGCGCCGGATAGGGCCCGAAGCAGTGACCGAGCATGAACGGGATTCGTAGTTGAAGACACATGATTGA
Source organism: uncultured Acidobacteriaceae bacterium (assembly GCA_963791735.1). Classification (GTDB taxonomy): domain Bacteria; phylum Acidobacteriota; class Terriglobia; order Terriglobales; family Acidobacteriaceae; genus Edaphobacter. The sequence continues at coordinate 2,431 of CAWBTR010000007.1, forward strand.
ACGCCCCAATCCCGCTGCTCCTTGGATAGGCCAACGTCCGGCAATCTAACTTCGCCCGAACCGCCCCAGTCTTCCGAAGGGAATCGGCTGTCGCGCCCGATGGCTAACGGCCTGGCGGGGCTGCTGTCCACCTCAAGAGACCAACTCTTGGTGAAGCGATGCTGCGCCGAATTGAGTGCAAGAAGGTCCATAGCAGTAGTCCGCTCCGGGTCACGCTGCAGAAGCGGTGCGCGGTAGATCTCCTCGGTCTGGAAGGACTGATCCGCGTGGGCATAGCCAGTGACAGAAATCAGTTCCCGAACCCGGCGACGGCCGGCGTCATCGCGCTCGCAGTAGAGAACGAAGTCGATGGCCTCCGCCGTCTCCGAGCGCACGAAAGCGTGATTGAGATTTGGCCTGGCACTCAAGGCCAAATCGGAAAGCCGATTCAGAGCATCCCACGCGGACTTTGCGTGTATGGTCGAAAGAGTTCCGCCATGCCCCGTATTCATGGCTTGCAAGAGGTCGTAGCCGCATTCATCGCGTATCTCGCCCATAATGATGCGGTCGGGACGATGCCGAAGGGCGGCGGCCAAGAGCTGACTCGGCGTGATGGCAACCTGGCCGGGAATCGCCTCGACAGCCTCCCAACGAACGGCGTTGGGATGGGCTACCTTCAACTCGGCAGGTTGCTCAATCACGATCAGCCGCTCGTGGTGCGGAATATGGTCGAGCAACGACTTCATCAAGGTGGTCTTCCCGCTGCCAGTTCCGCCGCTGATGATGCCGTTCTTTCTCTCCCCGACCAGCCGCACCACGGTATCTCGAACCTGTTCCGGCAAGCTGCCCGAAGCAATGAGTTCGTCGGACGTATAGGCGAGGTCTGAATACTGGATCGCAGTCGCTTTACCCATCTCGTCAATGCGGATGTAGCGGTTCTGGATGGGCCGGTGGGAGAGCGACACGATCACACCGAACGAGCCGAGCAAAAGTACACTGCCAGCGGTGATGACCATGCGGCTTAGTCTGCGTTCGGCGTAGAATCCGACGTATTTCTCGTTGGCGATCTCGTCGGTGAGGAGCACCTGTTTGGGCGTAAGGGTTTCAGGCATCACAGAATCTCCTTGGAGCGATCGTGCCTGTTCGCGTGGTCACGGATGAAGTCCGGCGACAACGGTTGATGTGGCCGTGGATGAAGAATCCATCCGTGATGCTTTGGCACGGTCATAAGGACGCGGTAGAAGAGAATGAGCACCAGAATCAGGACGACAAGAAACAAACAGGCGGCGAGCCACCGAAGGATGAACCGGAGGCGGCGAGGGACGCAGAGATAGGCGTAAAGGAGTGAGAGCATTTAGACCGCCGCAATCATTGCCGCTCGCATCACGAGCGTTTCCGCGAATTGCATGACCCTGCCAGCAGCACCGGAGCCGCCCGCCAAACAAGGTCTGCGTGATGGTTGGAACCATCGCCATGTTGAGGACGAAGGCAATAAAGACAGCGATGACTCCGTTGCCTGACCGTTCATCGCAGCCTGCAGCCCGGTCGTCTCGCCGTACTGATTCGCGAAACTCGCCATCGTGAGCTGCGACTGAATGGTTCTCCAGATGGACTTGCTGCTGAAGTTTTGGAGGTTGCCGTGGATCATGTTGTAGGTGGTGATGGCCTGCTGGTAGTCCTTGTCAGCAGTTGCAAGCAACTGGATCGTATTTGCGAGCTGTTGCTGCCACGTCACACTGTTCTGGATGTTCTGCTCGATCTGCTGCAAGGCGTGGGCGGATTGCGTTGGGTCGAAGACGACACCGCCGAACTGTGCGTGGCTGGGCAGCGCGGCGAGAAGGAGGAGCGCAGAGGCGAACGCTCCGATGCGATATTTGTTGAGACTTAGCTGCATAGGTAGCTCCTGGAGTTACATTGCGGGTTCGACGCGATGCTCTGCGTAGGAGGGAATGAGAATGTCACGGCCTATGTAGACCCGTGCGCGGGAGCCTTCCTTGAGCGTGATGATCGGAAGACTGCTTACAAGGGGGAAGGGGATTTTCTCTTCCCGTCTGAGCGGCTGAACGGAGCCAAACCATTAACCCCGGACATGGTGCTAAAGAAGATCATCCGGCCTGCCCTTGACCGTGCAAACGTAAAGGGGAAGGTCATCGGATGGCACTCATTCCGGCATAGTCTTGCGACCAACCTCCGTAGTTTGGGCGTGGATGTAAAGGTGGCTCAGGAACTTCTGAGACACGCAAACTCGCGCATCACAATGGACTGGTACACCCAGGCGATATCCTCCGACAAGAGGAGCGCAAGTGGAAGGCAGATTGATCTACTTTTGGGCAATGAAAAAGGTGCTGATTGCGCTCAGCACCCTTCAGCACCCTTGAAACTTTTGTCACATTCTGGGGAGTCCATAAACCCTTCTGCTACTTGAGTTTATGGCGGGGACGACGGGGCTCGAACCCGCGACCTCTGCCGTGACAGGGCAGCGCTCTAACCAACTGAGCTACGTCCCCAGACCAACCAATTCACCGCAACGACTCTTGTGAGTGTATCAGAAGATGGGCAATATGGTGTCCACAAGCAACGCCGGTCGTTCAATTGCAAACTTGGTCTTTCCATGAGCGGTGCTCAAAGGGATGCGAAATCCAGGCTCCCGCATTTCGGGAATCAAGGTGTAGATCGCGCGACGATGATTGAAATTTTGTCGGAATAGATGACCTTCCAGCCAGGCAATAACGGCAAAACACGTGCCATCGGAGAGTCAAGGTTCAAAAGACAAAAATCAACACGGTACTTATCAAGAAGCTCGTTTGGATTGCTTTGAAGTGTTGTCCACTTTGCAAATTCTCCGAGAAGACCGGACCATTCAAAAAGATCGCCGCGACCGTCAAAGAAAACAGGTTGCTCGGGGAGAGCCCAGATCAAGTACCCGCCATAGACATAAGCATTCAACATATTCCCTGAGAGGTGGTGCGTCTTGATGAATTCCACTGCCTTTACGGGGTTCCCCTCATCTATTTGTTTTGCGATATTACGTGGACTCGGAAATGCAAGAACCGCCATTAGCAGCGAAGCCGCAATCAGCGCTGCATTTGGCCATGGACGATCCTCTTCGGCGTTATAACCATCCCACGAAGTTGAGAGGAGACGCGACAGCACAGGAGCGGCCAGTATGCCAAACACAAATGCCATTCGTTCATGACTGATGGCAAACCATGTCCCCATGGTCAGCAGAAGCAGTTCATGCCAGAACAATTCCGACAGCCGGATAATCAATAGAAGGAAGATGCATCCGAGAATTACCAGTAGGGCGATACCGCGCGGTTCATTCCATTGCAGCGGTCTCCACTCCTCTACCTGGCTGAGATTGATCGGCTGGTAGAGCATGGTGTTCAGGGGATACAGAATTTGTTTCACCCCGACAGGATTGAGGAAGAGCGCTGCCACTGAGAGAAATAGAGCAAGGGCCAGCATGCGTCGTCGACGAAGACTCCAACGAGACGATACTAGCAATCCCAGCCTGAAGTTGAAGAGGGAGCAGAAAAGAAATGAGCCCAGCAGTAAGAGCCCAAGGAAGAATGACCCATGGCAATTCACCCAGATCGCAAATAATGGGGGCAGCCCGAAGAACCATCGTGGGTTGCGAGTGCTTCCGAGATACACGAGAAGCAATTCCAGTACTAACAATAGATAGCCGATCAGCTGCGGTCTCACAGCGAGGCCACTGGTTGAAAAAAGCCAGATGACCAAAGCCCCCAGAAAGGCTGTTTTGGAGTTTCCTGAATAGAGGGAACACAGAACATACCCCGCCATGAGCAGGGCAGCGGAGAAGAAGCACAGCCAGAGCATCACGCCCGAGTAGCCACCCCATCGGTAAGCGCCATAGATCAGCACCTCCGAGAGCCACTCATGTGGAATCCATGTGTGGTGGTTTGTCGTATAGGAAAAAAGATCTGTGGTTGGGATGGTGTGGGTGGTCCAGATCACCTCACCAGTCTTGAGGTGCCACCACATATCGGGATCATTGAACCGCTGTCGAACCGTCAGCACAGCGAGCATGCCCAGAAGACAGGCCAACATTACGGGGAATGAGAAGATTCGTCGTGGAACATGAACATTTACTAAGTGCGTGCCGACGGCAGTCGAAGGCGCGATGTTCAAGCCGACTCCAGATCAACGTCTTCTTGTTCGATGAGCGGGTCTTGTTCCGCAAGACGAAGCAGCCGATGCAAATAAGCACGCGAAATATTCAGGCTGCGCGCAGCTACAGTCTTGTTTCCGTGGTGGTCCCTTACCGCAGACGTGGCTAGCTTGACCTTGTAGTTGCGAAGTTGCCGTTCAAAGGAATTCGTGGGTTGATAGTCACCGATATTAAGAACGCTTTCACTTTGAATGTTCAGAGGCAGATCCTTCTCACAAATACTTTCGTTGGAGGCGAGGATGATAGCTCGCTGAATCACGTTCTCCAATTCGCGTACGTTTCCGGGCCATGAGTAACTTTGCAAAAGCGCCATTGCACCCGGTTGAATATCCTCGACCAGTTTTTGATACAACTCCGAGTATTGCCTCAGGAAATGCATGGCAATTTGAGGAATATCCTCGACACGCTCCTGAAGTGGCGGTGCAGTCACCTTCAGAACATTGATTCTGTAAAAGAGATCCAGCCGGAATTTCCCTTGCGCCACCAGTTCGGCGAGGTCCGTGTGGGTGGCGAAGATCAGGCGCGCACGCAATGGAATGAGACGGCCACTGCCGAGCCGGCTGAATTCGCGTTGCTGCAAAACGCGGAGAAGCTTGACTTGGGTGGACGGACTCAGCTCGCCGATTTCATCGAGCAGCAAAGTGCCCTCGCCCGCTTGCTCCAGATACCCTTCTCGCATCCCTACGGTCCCAGTGAAGGCGCCTTTTTCATGGCCGAACAATTCGGCCTCAATCAGAGTTTCGGGAATGGCGCCGCAGCAAACCGCAACAAAGGGCCGACCAGAGCGAGAACCAAGATTGTGGATAGCTCTCGCGATAAGTTCTTTGCCTGTACCACTTTCTCCGGTGACGAGAACCGAGGCATTGAGATTGGCCACCCGACGCACAAGATCATAAACTTGTTGCATCTGAGGGCTGCTCCCAATCAGTTGATCGCAACGACTGGCTTCTTCGGATCCTTGATGTGCACCGTACGGAGCTCGCGCGGCGAGAAATCCTTCGTGTGCCCGATGAAGTAACGCCTTTAAGTCTCTGATTGAAGGCGGTTTACGGCAATAGCTATGAGCACCTAGTCGGACGAGTTCCGCAGCAGTTGCACGAAGGGCGTCATCGGCCATCACGACCGATGAAATCCGAGATCCCGCGATCCGGCGGCAGCAGGCGATTCGTTGTTGCAATGAGTTGTGATTCGAGTCCAAATCCAGTATCACGACATCGCAACCCGCGGCAGCGAGCATGCGGTTGATACCTTCTTCAGTCGATTCGAGAAGAACCTGAAATTCTTTTCCAAGGACAGAGGAGAGAATCTGCTGTAGTTTAGGGTCTTCCGAATATAATCCGATCCGAATCATGGCATCTCCTCAGGCACTGCAGTAATCAACAGGGCCCTTTTCCAACATTTGGGGAGAGAGTCGGAAATGTCACATCTCAACAACGTTGCCGCCATAAAGATGTGGAAAACTCGATCGTTTCTGATCGGATGTAGTAATACCAACTGGGATAGTAAATGTCTACGAAATTATGGTTACTCCCTAGAATTGGGCGTAAACGCGGCATTTGGTAACCACATCGCCATGTACCAATGGTTACCTGGTTACCACCGGGAATAATAAATGGCACTCAAATTGCCTAATGCTAAGCATGACTTACAGGCAAAAGCTGTCCCTCGTGCTTCTGGCGGGCGCGGTTGCCATGACACGGTTCGTGTTTCGGAGCCATTATCTCTACGACGTGGATTCTGTGAATTTCGCGTTGGGGATGCAGCATTTTGATCCTCGAATTCACCAGCCGCATCCCCCTGGTTACTTCTTGTATATCTGTCTGGGAAGGCTGCTCAATACCATCTTTCATGATGCCAATCTGTCGCTCGTTGTTTTGAGCATTCTCGCCAGTTGCGCACTGGCCATTGTACTCTACACGATGACCCTGGAATGGTTTGGTCCGATGGCGGCTCAATTCGCCTGCGTCCTCTTCTTGCTCTCCCCCCTTGCCTGGTTTCACGGCATTGTCGCGTTGACTTACATAGTCGAAGCTTTCTTTTCGGGACTCCTGGGTTATCTTTGCTGGCGAATCTATTGCGGAGGAGCTGGATTTGTTTTGCCCGCCGCAATCGTTCTGGGAGTATCCGCAGGAATCCGGCCGTCGTCCCTCGTGTTTCTGGCACCGCTCTTTCTGTTTTCACTGCGCAGCGCAACAGCGAAGGCAAGATGGGTGGGTTCGGCGGCACTAGCCCTGACGCTCGCCGCCTGGTTTCTACCGATGCTCTCTGCCAGCGGTGGCCTAAATGCCTATTTCGATGCTTTAGTCTCGCTTTGGCGGATGGTTCCATCGAAAGAGACGGTATTCAACTCGTCTCCGGCGACCTCGATTGCGCGTGCGTTCACGATCATCTTTATCTATCTCCTTGCCTTCGGAGCGGCTTCTCTGGCTCCTCTAGGTGCATTGGCTAGTACAGTACCGTCTGATCCCCGAAAAAAGACCTTCACTTTCGTCTGGATTGGTCCGGCGCTCTGTTTCTTCACCTTCGGCTATCTGAAATTTGTTAACAGTGGCTACCTGCTGCTGCTCTGCGAACCCGCTTGCATCTGGCTTGGCTTTTGGGCGTCCCAGGGCTATAAAACCAGTGCGTGGCGAACGTCGCTGAAACTGAGTGTCATCGTGGCTTGTGCTGCGGCAAATATTCTCATCTTTGTCGCGTCTCCGTTTTACTGCTCTTACAGACAAGTACGACGATTTGAAGCAGAACTCGAAAATGCAAAAACGGCGATCCCCCAACTAACGTCGGCAAAGGACACCCTGATCGTCAGTTTCGATTCACACTTCAGTGGATTTCGCCATGCTGGCTACTATCTCCCCGACTATCTGACGGTGGAATATCCGGAAGCGCATCTGAAAGAGGGCCCACGGGTCTTTTCCATGCGCGAGCGCGAGACTCAGCTTCTCGTTCAGTTGCCAGTTACGCCTTACACTCAATTTGTTCTCTTTCCTCTCCCCAACGGCGGTTCCTATAAGGAGTACCTTGAAAAGGTAGTCGCCCAACTACCGAGCAAGAACTTGCACACTGTCAGTTTAGGTGGCCAAGAGTTTGTCATCGGCCCAATTTCTGACCTTCCACTCCTGTTTCCCGATGCGGTATCCGCGTCTGAGTTGGGTGTATATGTCCCGCTTCACCCGGGAATGCTACCTGTAAACAGTCGTTCACACTGACGCGGATGTGAAAGCCTCTAGTCCCCGGAATTCAAGTCTTTGGGAGCTTCTGGCGATTTGGATGGCGAATTGCATTCCCTCGGGTGGACCCCGCGAGAGGGGAGAAAAAGAGACTTTCTATATGCATTCGATCGCCTGGTGGCCGACTCTTATCGTACTCGCGGTGGCGACGTTCACCGACCTACGCAGCCGCCGGATCCCAAATTGGCTGGTGCTTCCTTTCATGCTTGCGGGAATCTGCGTCTCCGGCTGGCTTCACGGCTGGAGCGGGATCGGGAAGAGCCTTTCAGGGCTAGTACTGGGCGCACTGCTCCTTGGCATACTTTGCTGGCTGGGTGGCATGGGAATGGGCGATCTGAAACTGTGTGCGGCCATTGGCGCCTGGATTGGTCCGATGCAGTTACTATTCGCACTGGTAATAACAAGCATGGCGGGTGGCATCATGGCTCTCTGCTGGGCTGCGGCCGGTGGATTTCTCGGTGAGTTGTTTCAGGGCGCAGGCGATCTTGTCTTCGGTTTTACAAAGCGGGGATTACGTCCTCACCCCGAGCTGGTTCTAAGCAATCCATTGACACGCAAAATGCCGTACGTTCCGGCCATCGCGATCGGAACAATCGTTTCCTTCTTTTCTAACTAAGGACTAACGCACGCAACATGTTGACTACAAGAAAAATATGGCAATGTCAGTTCAACCCACGGGCAAGTTACGAGAACCACGGAGTCGCGATATCGTGATGTCTACCTCTGCGCAGGGTCCCGATATGCTTGACGTTCACGTAATGTCTGTTGCATTGATTGGCCCTGATGAGCAACGTCGAAAAGCGGTAGCCAGCGCCCTTGCCGGGTCGCAGGCCAATGTGACGCGGGAGTTTGCCTCCTATCCGGAACTGGATGATGTTCCACAACTACTGGAGACGGGGTTTGATGTCATCATTGTTGACCTCGATAGCGACCCGGAACATGCCCTCGATCTGGTAGAGCATATCTGCGGCAATAGCTCTGTAACTGTGATGGTCTACTCGACGCAGGCCGATCCAGAATTGCTGGTCCGCTGCATGCGAGCCGGAGCTCGCGAATTTCTAAACCAACCGATTGCTCCCAGCACAATTGCAGAAGCTCTGGTCCGCGCCTCGGTTCGTCGTCCGACAGTTCGCGCTCCCAAGAAAACGCTGGGAAGGTTATTGATATTTGCCGGCGCCAAGGGCGGATCGGGCGTCAGCACCATCGCGAGTAATTTTGCGATCATGCTCGCTCAAGAATCCAAACAAAATACCTTGTTGCTCGACCTCGACCTTCCTCTCGGGGGAGCCGCGCTTGACCTTGGAATTTCTACGCAGTATTCAACGGCTAATGCTCTTCAGGACATCAACCGTCTGGATTCCAATTTTCTCACTAAACTCCTCACCAAACATGCTTCGGGACTATACGTGCTCTCAGCTCCTGACAGCTACACGCCGGTACATGCTCCCGATGAGTCTGTAGCGAAGCTCCTGACTGTCGCCCGTCAGGACTTCGATTATGTGGTGATTGATGCTGGATCGAGCATGGGTTCAACGTACAAGACCTTGCTTGAGGGAGCCACAGTCGTCTATCTCGTCACGCAGGTCAGCATCGCAGAACTTCGCAACTCAAATCGTTTGATTTCTGAGTTCTTCCAGCTACCAACGCCTAAACTCGAGATCGTCCTCAACCGCTTTACGGCGAACGCCCTGGGGATCGATGACGAAAATATCACAAAGGCGCTGACCAGGTCGCCCACGTGGAAGATTCCGAACGACTATGTCACAGTGCAGCGCGCCCAGAATACCGCTACTCCGCTTGCACATGGAGATTCGGCCATTGCAGGTGTAATCCGTCAGATGGCCAGGACAGCGTGTGGTCTGCCGGCGGTCCCGGAGAAGAAGAGGCGGTTTCATTTATTTGGATGAAGTAGAAGGACCAATTCTCGCAGTGATAGCAGGGATGACACAACGTGGAGCAACTTAATCTCGAGAAGTTCAAAGCGGAAGTTCACCGAACTCTAATCCCAAAAATGGATCTGGAGAAGCTGTCGCGCGTGAACAGCAACCAGGCGCGCCATGCGGTGGCCAGTATGATCGGTGAGATCATCAGCAACCAGCGCGTGCCATTGAGCTTGACCGAACAGGAGAAAGTTGAGTCAGACCTTCTCGATGAGGTCTTCGGCCTCGGCCCGCTGGAGCCTTTGCTTCGCGATCTGGAGATCTCGGACATTCTGGTCAATGGAAAAGATCATGTATTTATCGAAAAAAAGGGAATTCTCACGAGGATTGACGCGGTATTTCGCGATGATCGCCACCTGATGCAGATCATCGATCGTATTGTGTCGCGCGTTGGCCGAAGAGTCGACGAGTCATCCCCAATGGTTGATGCGCGTCTGCCCGATGGCTCCCGTGTAAATGCCATCATTCCGCCGTTGGCGCTCGATGGTCCCGCTCTCTCCATCCGCCGCTTCGGTACGGGCCCGTTGGTTGCCAATCAACTCGTGGAGTTGAAGAGTATCTCGCCCGAGATGATGGAACTGCTTGCTGCAGCCGTGCGTGCGAGGATCAGCATCCTTATTTCAGGGGGGACGGGCGCGGGCAAGACTACCCTCTTAAACATACTGTCACGATACATTCCGAAGCACGAACGTATTGTTACGATCGAAGATGCAGCTGAACTACAGCTCGCACAGGAAAACATCGTTCGTCTGGAGACCAGGCCGCCCAACGTCGAGGGACTTGGAGCCATCCGTCAGCGTCAATTGCTCATTAACAGCCTTCGCATGCGCCCTGACCGCATCATCATCGGTGAGGTGCGCGGAGAAGAAGCCTTTGACATGCTTCAGGCGATGAACACAGGCCATGAAGGCTCGATGGCCACGATTCACGCAAATTCTACGCGCGATGCTTTATCCAGACTTGAATCGATGGTCGCGATGTCGAATTTGAATCTGCCGGAAAGAACAGTTCGTCAGCAAATGGCCTCTGCCATCGCCATCGTTGTTCAGGTCTCGCGTTTGAGCGACGGTACTCGTAAGGTGGTCAACATTTCAGAGATCACCGGGATGGAAGAAAACATTATCAGCATGCACGAGATCTTCAGTTTCGACAAAAAGGGTATAGGACCTGATGGCAGAGTGACAGGCGTATTTCAGCCTAGCCGCATTCGTCCGAAGTTCCTTGAACAGCTTCGAGTTTCGGGCGTTATACTGCCCGGCAGCATGTTCGAGCGCGCGCAGGAAGTGAACTGAGAAAGGCGGGTGAAGAGATATGTTGACGCTGTTAGTACTCGTTTTCTTTGCCGTGTTCACGGTCGCCGCCCTGCTCTTGACTGCGAGCGGAAGCGGCGCTTCCAGGCAGACTGAGCAAACACTGACCGTGCTTCAGGCAGCCTTGGCGACCAGCAAGGTGGCACAGGCAGATCAAGTTGTCGACATCCGTAAAGAAGAACTGTTCAGCACCCTTCCCCTGCTCAACCGCTGGTTGCTGAAGCTCGAATTGGCGCCGCGCTTGCGCACTCTCCTTTACCAGGCCGATCTGAATTGGACGACGGGCGGCTTACTCCTCATGTCCGCCACGTGTTTCGTGATATCTGCTTATCTGATTTATCTGCGAACCGGAACGGCCATTTTTTCTATGCTGATCGGGATATTGCTTGGCGCCGCGCCATTTGTATACGTACTCCACAAACGAACTCAGCGTTTCAACAAGTTTGAGCAAGAGTTGCCGGAGACGCTCGATTTGATGGTGAGCGCTCTACGCGCGGGCCATAGTCTTGTCTCCGCTCTCGACCTGGCTGCCAGTGAATCTCCGGATCCTATCGGAACAGAGTTGCGCATCTGCTTCGACGAACAGAACTACGGCCTTGAACTAAAGACGGCTATGAGCAATCTGGCCGCACGTGTTCCCTTGCAGGACCTGAAAATTGTCATCACGGCCATTATGGTTCAGAAGGAAAGCGGAGGAAACCTTGCGGAGGTATTCGATAAAGCCGCGTATGTGATCCGCGAGCGATTTCGTCTGAAGCGGCAGGTGCGCGTCCATACGGCTCAGGGTCGCCTGACAGGATGGATTCTGTCTTTTCTTCCTGTCGTCCTTGGAATTGGTCTATATCTGATCAATCCCGAAAGTATGAGTCTCTTATGGACTCGTGCTATTGGCATCAAGCTTCTCTATCTATCCGGCACCATGACAATCATAGGGGCCTTGATCATTCGCAAGATCGTCCGCATGGACGTGTGAAGGTGACACATGGGGTATGCAGTCTTTAGCTTTTTTGTTGTTTTCTTATTGGTCGCGAGCGGTGGATTGCTTCTGTTCTACCGTGAAGCGATGATTCAGCGAATCTCCGCCGTAATCACGCCTGGTGGGCACAAACCGGGAAGCTTCAGGGAAACGCTTGAGCAGACAGGTCTCACTCTGGGCAACGTGGTGGAGCGATTCGAGCGCGTCGTGCCGAAGAACAAGGCCGACGTCTCTGTGGTGCAACAACGTCTTATCCGAGCCGGCTACCGTAGCGACTCGGCAGTCAATCTGTTTTATGGCGCGAAAGTATTGGTTCCCCTGCTTCTCTCCCTGCTGGCATTTACTACGGGAGTTGGGCGCTACAGTCCGTTTTTTGTTTACCTCACGGCAATAGGACTCGGATTCCTTCTGCCAGACTTCTGGTTGGGAAATCGGATCTCTGCTCGACAATCGCGCATTCGGCACGGGCTTCCGGATGTGCTGGATCTGCTGGTCATCTGCATTGAGGCTGGACTAAGCCTTGACCAGGCTGTCGCACGTACCGCCGAGGAGTTGACTTTGGCTCACCCGGCTATCTGCGACGAATTAGCAATCGTGGTGCTCGAGCAAAGGGCCGGATGTCCTCGCGCCGATGCATGGAGGCATTTTGCTGACCGCACCAACGTCGATAGTGTACGCAATCTGGTCTCCGTACTTGTTCAATCGGAAAAATTTGGAACGAGCATCGCCAAAACCTTGCGCGTTCATTCGGACACCCTCAGAACCCAGCGTCGCCAGAGAGTGGAGGAGCAAGCAGCGAAGACAACGGTCAAACTTGTCTTTCCGCTTGTGTTGTTTATTTTTCCCTCCCTCTTTCTGGTAACTCTGGGTCCGGCGGCCATCACCGTAATGGAGAGTTTTGACAAATACCTCATTCACTAAGAAGGGAGAGAAGATATGGACAGCGTAACTCTTATTCGTGTAGTTGCCGGCGTCCTTGCGGTAATTGTGCTGGTCATCTTGATCCAGCGCCGTCGCAAGCGGGTTCAGTAAGCATTTCCCTGCGGTTCTGCGCGCGAGGAAAGAGCGTCAACACGTGATGTTTACGGGACGACGTCAAAGAAATACTTCCTCCGATTCAGCGGGAAGGAGATTGGCAAGCTTTCAGTCGGGACGCTTCTTCCGAAATATGGATGCATCGCTATTGCATCCCTCTTATCCTGGAAGGAGCGCCCTTGTCTAACAACGAAGCACCATCAGCGAAGGGAGTTGCAGGGCCTCATAGGATTTACCAGCGACCTGACGCTTAGGGACGTTTGATTGCCCTGCACGCTCGAGTGCATGTAACAAAAATGAGTACCCGAACATATTGCGTATATAATCGCACGCGCGAATGCTTCCTCAGCCTGGGTGTTACTCCGGCTGATACAACCTTCGCACGTCTAAAAGGATTGATCGGAAAGCTCAAGCTACGAATCGATGAAGGGCTCTGGGTTGTACCCTCTTGTGGAGTTCATACATTCGGCGTCCTCTTTCCTCTTGATTTGATTTACCTCGACGAGAAACATCAAGTGGTTCACGTCATTGAGCATTTCCCCAGATTTAGTATCGCGCCCCTCAGAACCCAGGCGTCGAGTGTGTTGGAACTGCCGACTCACAGCATTTACACATCACAGACTCAACCGGGAGATCAATTGCTGATCTGTGCCGTTGAGGAGATAGCAAATCGATTGAATAAGGGCAGCGTCCCTCGGCTCAAGAGTCAGCCTCAAGGATTCGAGGCCGACGTGGTTTATAAGGAAGAGGAGAAGAAAGCGAATCTGTTCGAGGTTAGGAAGTAAGAGAAGCGAGGAATGGGTTGTAACGATTTTGGTAATCGAATCGTCGGGGTTGAGCATTTGGTCCGCTGTTCTGACGCGTCCAGGCCTGTGGCAGCAAAGGGACTTACGTATGGAGCGTGCGGAAATCCCTAGAAGCTGCGGGGCAACGAGATGAGGTCAGTTACGAGCTGGTTCAAAACACTATTGTCTTCCGAGCACCGGAAAGCTCAACGGCTGAAGTCGCCTCTACTGGTTGCGTATTACTGGGATGGATCCGTTCCGACAGCCCACGAGGTCCAGGATATTAGTTCGACCGGATTCTATCTGTTGACTAAAGAGCGCTGGTACCCCGGGACGATCCTCACGATGACGCTGCAAAGAACTTCTAGTGCGCATGTTAAACCTGGGGCAGAAAACAATATTTCCGTGCTGTCGAAGGTCGTTCGGCTGGGTGACGATGGTGTGGGTTTTGATTTTATGCCGCTTGAAACCGAGGCGGACGGTTTGAAGAGTCGACCTGCAGGAAAGAGGGCCATCAACAGATTCGTGGAGCAGCTCAAGGCCGACCGGAGCCACGCCGTCCTTGAGCACTTTGAAGCGGTTCTGAAGTCGAAATTGTCGAGGCGAAATTCGGGTTCGGCAATTCCCGGAGAGCCCTGGAGGGAACCTCATGAAGAACCTGAAGGATGAGAGCGGACAGGCCCTAATCATCTCGGCTTTGTGCATGACATGCCTGTTTGGCTTTGTGGCGCTCGCGGCTGACGTTGGAGTTATGTTGCGGGAGAAAAGGCTCGTGCAGACCGCAGCCGACAGCGCGGCTATCGCGGGCGCATTGGAACTCTACTACAACCCAAGCGGTGTGACGGCAGCGGCCCTAGCAGCAGCGGGGCAAAATGGGTTTTCTGCTTCTTCGAGCGGAGTCACGACTGCAAATGGAGTCACGGTCACGGTCAATCCAACGCCACTGTATGGTCCCCATGCGGGTCAGGCAGGTTATGTAGAAGTCATCGTTTCTCAGATCCAGCCGACCCTCTTTATGGGCGTCTTTGGAGTATTAAATGGAACCCCAATCGCGAATATGACCCCAACCGCCAGGGCAGTGGCGCAAAATGGAGGTTCGTCCTATAGCTGCATCACCGTGCTGGACCCCACGGCGGCTCGTGCAATGAACTTGCAGGGATCGTTCGACGTAACCGCGCCGAATTGCGGCGTCGTTGTTGACTCGAGCGATTCTGATGCCCTGCACTTCACGGGAGGAGGAGGCAGTCTGACCGCCGGATCTATCGGTGTCGTAGGCGGTTGTGGCGGCCATTGTTCTGATAGCACTCCAACTCCAGTCACGGGAATCGTCCCACTAAGCGACCCTCTTAATTTTCTTGACCCGTCTTTCCCAACCCCGACTGGTTGCACCCCTGGCGGCACACTGACCGGAACGGTACCATCCGGGTGTTACAGCGGAGCAGTCACACTGAATAATGCAGTGCTTACGGGAACGTATATCTTTACTGGAAACCTTACTTTGAGCCATTCTGTGACGACGGGAGCGGGCGGCGCAACTATTGATCTAACCAGTGGCACAATGACGGAGACGTCCAACACCACGTTGAATCTTGTCGCGCCTACAACGGGTACCTTCCATGGTATTGCCATCATGGCCCCCCCTTCTAATACGAGTACGGTCACACTGGAGTTCGGCAATGCCACAGGAACTATTGACGGAATTTTCTATATGCCTGGCGCCGAATTATTCCTTCACGACAGCGGCGGCGGCTCTAGTGGTCTGACGCTCATCACGGACTTGATCGTGGGGACTTTGGATGATCAGACTGGGTCTCTTAATATCACGAGTTATTCCCAGACGACCCCTGGGTCGCCGCTTACGAAAGTGATGCTGGTGGAGTAAACGATGAGAATGATGCGGCTGATTAACGCTGGCAATTCAAGGAGAGGGGGGATTCCAATGCTTCGACACTATCTGCGTGAAGACATAGGGCAGGCTTTCGTGGAACTCGCCCTTATATTGCCAGTATTCGTCCTGTTGCTGGTCGGAGCAGCCGAGGTCGGACGTCTGGCCTACGCAAGTATCGAGGTCAATAACGCCGCGCGGGCCGGGGTCGCGTATGCTGCGCAAAACCACACGACCGCTTCTGATACTTCGTCGACCGGAGGGATCGTACTGGCGGCAACCTCGGAGGCGCCGGAGGTTACCAGTATGACCGCAACAGCCACGCTCTCCTGCTCCTGCGAGAGTTCAACGGGCACGATGCCAACTCCTGGCAGCTGTACTGGTGTTACCCTGACTAGCTGCGCTAGTCCTTCTCGTATCGTCGAATTCGTTCAGGTAAATACAACCGCACCGGTCAGCACCAACTTCCATTTCCCTGGCATTCCCAGTTCGGTCACCCTTCGAGGGTACGCGATTATGAGGGTGCAACAATGATGATTGAGGGTCCTACATTTCTGCGAAAGTTTTTTGTGGCGAGGAGGGAAGCCCAAAAGCAACATCATCATTGGGCCGCCGAAGACGGCTCATCGATTCTCGAGACTGCCATGTCTGCCCTTATCTTTTTGACCTTTATCTTCGGCACAATGGAGATCGCTCTTGCAGCTTACACCTATCACACTATCTCCGAATCTGCGCGAGAAGGGACCCGCTACGCGGTCGTTCGGGGATCGACCGCAGGGGCGAACTGTACGGCTCCAGGGCCGCCGACGTGCGCCGCCCAGTCAGCAGACATTACGACTTATGTCGAAACCCTCGGATTTCCCGGAATCAATCCAGCAAATATGACAGTGACGCCTACATGGTCGGCCTTCACTTCAGGATCATCGTGTCCGGCCACCCCCCCATGCAACAGTCCGGGGAACCTGGTCACGATAAAAGTGGAGTACAACTATCCCCTGTCGATTCCTTTTGTCTCAATCAAAGCAATTGCGATGACAAGCACGTCCGCCATGATCATCTCGCAATAAGACTCGTATTCTTCGGTCCCGTTCAATGTAGCCGCGGTATTCGGCAGCACTCAATCCGATGTTTCGGGGATAATGATTAGCACTTCGACCGGGGTGGCCTGTCCATTCTGCATGGCGGGTCTGAATTGCCACTGCTGGAGAGCATGAAGAAGGAACTTAGTTTCCGCCAGTTCTGTGGGAAAGATGACGGCCAGCTTTTCGAACCGACCCAAGGTGTTAACAAAACCATGAACCATGATGGCGTCTGCATTCAAGTCAGCATCGATGCTGGGTCGTGTAATGTCGTACGGCCATGGCGCATCCGGGCGAACGATACTGCCTGACGAGTCAGCTGCCTGCGGACGTGGAAGGGAAAACTGAAGGATCCAGTTCTTGCTGGCGCCAATGTGCAGATATACCGTGTACGCCAATCTGCCACGCCACATGTCAACGGACTCCGGATAATCTTCCGCCAGGGACGAGCCCACCACCACCACTCCGAACTTGCCGTCCTTCGGTTCGCTGATATGCACAACGGTACGCTGGCTGTTGCCAGAGTTGAGGTCGTCGGCTTCACCCGACAAACCGTTCGCACCGCCCCGCCCAGCGGTTCCAGCGGTCCCGGTCGCGCCAGCGGTCCCGCTCGCGTTGCCTGTTCTGCCCGCCTGATCGCCGGATGTTTGTCCTGCGCTCACGCCATTCACCTTGCTGTCCGACTTGCCGCTTCCAGTCTCCGACCGGCTGTTTGGCTGCCCTGGTGACAGCGATCCTGAAAAGGGCGTGGGCGCAACCTCGCTGATCAGTGGTAGTGTCGCAGTTCCGTCCTGCAATTTGACATCCGAGAGTGAGATTATGCTTGCCGGGGTTGTGCGTCCGGAACTCTTTGACGCCGTCTCTGGCACCCGCTGCGCTTTTTCCGCAGCTTGCACGTTTATTGGCGAAGTCTTGCTCGGGGAAGGCACTGGAGCCTTTGTGTCAAACGGGGTGGCAGATATTTTTACATCAGCTACTCGCAATTCCTGATTCGGCGGATCAATAGTAGGTTGCACTTTGACTTCGGCTACTGGTTTCGGTGGAGGCGGCACAATTCTGCTGATCACAGGATCTGGCGGACTCCATTGCACAACCTGAGGAAGGGGAGCCACCTGGGGAAGCAGAAGGTCGCGCGGGGCGTCGGGTTGAATTAAGGTCTGTAGGGCCTCTTTTTTCGTTATGAAGTTGAGGGGAATGCGGGCCGCAGCTGCCCCGTCCGGACCACCGCCGGCTACAGCTGTGTGTGCGTAAGACCCCTGGCCAGGAGGCGCGATGGTTTTCTGGGTAAGTTGTCGCTCTGGCGGCTCCAGTCTATGCAACTCCATAACCCGCACCGCATACCTTTGGATGTCGGATCTGACGTCGCCCTTATGGGGCTGGTTCAGACCGGCATACAGCAAGGCAAATGCAAAAGCGTGCACAACCAATGAGATTAAAAAGGAAGACGGCCCTCTCCGCGATGGCGGGGGATTGTCAAACAGCGAGATGAGTGAAGAAGACCTCATGACCGAGTGAACTGTCGCTCCTCAGTACCGCAGTAGCTGTAAAGCGCTGTAGACAGTACTCCCTCTGGGAGAGAAACTCCGCCATTTCCTCCAGCAATTTTCCGGCCAACCTAAGCTGCTCGTAAATCTCTGCTAATTGGGAGTCTGTCACATTAGAGCGTGTCTGGGTAGCTACATTGGGTCGGTGGTTGGTATACACATGTTCACACTTTCGGTGTTGCCTGGCAGCTAAGCCTCTGATTTTCAACAAAAATGAAGTTTTCGCTTTGGCATAGCAATTGCCATGTCTGTTGTGAGAGCAGGACTGGCTGTGCCGCCGGCCCCGGGGGACCGCTGAATGAACCGAAGACTACTGAATATCCTCTTGATTGCATTTGTCATCGCCGCCGGTTGCAGTTACATCGTCTTTCGTTTGGTCGGCAGTCGCTTATCGGCGGCGCGTCAGACGACAACCCACGTGGTAGCTGCCGCCACGGATATCAAGCTCGGAAGCGTTCTCCGCGACAACGATCTGACGACAATCGAAATCGCCGGCACTCTACCTAAAGGTGCCATTCTGAGACGGGAAGACGCAATTGGCCGAGGCGTAATCTCCAATCTTTACCTGGGCGAACCGGTTCTGGAGAGCCGACTCGCAGCGCCCGGCTCCGGCGGCGGACTCGCCGCTACCATCCCCAGGGGCATGAGAGCCGCTGCGGTCAAGGTCAATGACGTTGTGGGTGTCGCAGGGTTTGTAACTCCGGGCATGCGCGTGGATGTGCTCATTACGGGTACCCCTCCCGGAGCTTCCAATACGACTCAAGGCTCGCTCGTTAGGACGCTCCTGCAGAACATTGAGGTGCTATCCGCCGGGACTGATATTCAACGGGATGCTGAAGGAAAACCTCAGCAGGTTCAAGTGGTCAATCTGCTGGTGACCCCAGCGCAGGCGGAGGTCCTGAGCCTGGCTAGCAATGAAACGCACATCCAGCTTGTACTGCGTAATCCTCTGGACACAAATCTTGACAAGACACCCGGGACTGCGATGGCTCAGCTATTCACAGATGCGAGCCCACCAAAGGCGCCCCCCGTCGCAGGACATCCAGTTGCTAAGCCTGTCCCCACTTCCAGCATTTATCTGGTTGAAGTCTTCAACGGCTCGAAGAAAACTGAGGCGAAATTTCCCGCAGGCGAGGATAAACAGTGAACGTACGAGGCCGAATTCCCATCCTTTTTTTGTGTGCTTTATTCTTTGCACCCTGCGCGGAAACAATCCTTAGGGCCCAGACTCCCGTTCCTGCCCCCGCCCCAGCCGCGGTGGACGCCACCAGAGACTCGTCCAATGATCTCTCCGTCATCGTTGGCAAATCAGCGCTGGTGGACTTCACCAAGCCGGTTATACGCGTCGCGGTCGGCTTGGGCGATATCGCGGAAGCTACCGTTGTCAGTCCAACCGAGGTCATGGTCAACGGTAGAGCACCCGGCAATACGAGCCTGATCGTTTGGGAACAGGGTGGCGAGCGGCAATTCTTCAATGTGACCGTTCACGTCAGCCATGCTGCAGCGGATGACGCCATTACCGGGTTGCGCCGCGAACTCAAAGTAGCGCTTCCGGGGCAAAATATCAGTGTCGTCTCTGAGAATAATCTCGTCTTCCTCCGAGGCACGGTGGATGACCTCGCCAGCTCCGATCGGGCCGTCCAGATGGCGTCCAGCGCAGGCAAGGTCGTCAATCTGTTGTATGTCAATGTTCCTCAATCGCCCCGGCAGATCCTCTTGAAGGTACGCTTCGCCAGCGTGGATCGCAGTCTCACCAAACAACTCGGCATTAACGTGTTTAGTACCGGCGCGACGAACACCATCGGAGCCGTTACTACGGGACAGTTCTCTCCACCAACGGTTACTCTTCCGAGTGCGGGGACTGGTCCGATAGCAACTATTAGCCAGGCCCTGAACCTGTTCTTCTTCCGTCCGGACCTCAACTTGGGCGCCACGATTCAAGCTCTGGAAACCCAGGGAGTGGTACAGGTCCTGGCTGAACCGAACATAATTGCGGAAGATGGCAAACAAGCAAGCTTTCTCGCCGGCGGAGAATATCCGTACCCCGTGGTACAGGGAACATCCGGGGCTGGCACGGGAGCTGTCACGATCCAATTCAAGGAATTCGGCGTTCGTCTGAACTTCATTCCCATCATCACTCCTCGGGGCACTATACGTCTCCAGGTCGCCCCTGAGGTCAGCTCGTTGGACTTTACCAACGCCATAACGATCTCAGGGTTTCAAATTCCTTCCATTGATGTCCGTAAAGTCAAGACTGAGGTCGAGTTGAACGAGGGGCAAAGCTTTGCCATTGGCGGTCTGCTCGACAACCGCGAAACGCAAACCCTCTCCAAAATCCCGTTTATTGGAAGCATTCCAATCCTCGGAAAACTTTTCCAATCGATTACGAAGACCCGCATGAATACCGAACTCATTGTGATTGTCACGCCGGAGATCGTTGCTCCCATCAATGTCGGCCAGCCTCTGCCCCAGTTGAACTATCCGGAGAAGTTCTTGCCGCCGAATTCCAACATACCGATGACGACTCCTGGCGCGAACGTGACTGGCCTCAAGCCGCCACCGCCTCCGCCGCAAACTATACCGGTCGAACAGTTGATTCAGAGCATGCAACCCGAGAAGCAGCTGGTGATTGACAGCACGTATGCTCCTGGAGGATACAGTCCCACCGGTGCGCCCAGCACCACTATGTCGACTACGCCTCAATAAGAGAGAGCCGTCTCCGATGAGCATCCTGTTAGAGAAGACGGTCGAGCCCCAGATTCAATCCAAAGCCGAACTGGGCTTCCATCTTGGAATGGCATGTGGCACTCTGACGGTTTTGATCATCTCCGTTTTCGGCTGCAAGCTGACATCGATTCATACCGATATTGGCGGACGCGTGATCGCTATTGTCATGACGCTCGCAATGGTTGCGCCTCTACCAATCTACTGGCACGAGAGAGGCCGAACAGCATTACGGGAAGCCGCTCTAGTAATCCCCTGGGAACTGCTACTGGCTGCAACTCTTTCCTTTCCACAGGCGTGCTGGGAGGTATCGCTGTAGCCGTTCTATCGCTGGCGATTGCCAGAATCTATTCCGCATAGGAAGGGAGCGAGAGCATCCTCATGAATCTCACCGGTTGGATCTCGAATCTCTTCTCTGGCAACTGCGAGGCGAAGCCAAACTCCCTGATGAGGATCTCGAATCTGACCCGAGAGGTTGTACTCGCTCATCGAGTACAGGTTGCCGACAATGGGGCTAAACGAAGGAAAGGGTTGCTGGGACGTGACGGCCTTAACGCCGGAGAAGGCCTTTGGATCGTTCCCTGTGAATCTGTACACACCTTCGGCATGAAGTTCCCAATCGACCTGATCTACCTGGACCGCAGCAGAAAGGTGAAAAAGGTCAGGAGCAGTGTGCTCCCCTGGCGGCTGTCTGCCTGTCTTTCAGCCCACTCGGTCGTCGAGCTTGCCTCAGGCACGATCCACATGACCCAGACCAGGACTGGAGACAAACTCGAATTTTCTTCTGCCGATCCGATGATTGATGGCATGGACTGCGCCGCCCAGCAACCCTAAACCATCAGCTATTGATTTTGGTCCTTATTGAGCAAAGAGAGTTACTCAAAGTGTTTAAGAGGCCTGTCGAACCGCACCTTTAGTAACTGATCGTAAGTATCGCGAATGGCATTTTTCTGCGCATGTATACGCGGAACTACCCGCTCAACTCGGGCTGTATACAGCCGTTCACACCGCCTCCACGCCACTAGAACGTAACTCGCTCATTTAGCAACAATTACCAGCGACATCCAAGTGGCCATTCGCTTGCCACAATCGAGGCAAACCAGTCTGTGGCTGGAATCAGAAAATCATGTAAGGGAGAAAGACTCTAATGAAGGATAAATTGATGAAGCTTTCCGCAAAAATGCAGTGTATGTTGATGAACGAGGAAGGTCAGGATCTGATCGAGTACGCACTCGTAGTGGCTCTGATTTGCTTTGCCGCGACTGCCGGGATGTCCACGTTGGCATCTGACATAAATAAGGCCTTCGGCGGCATTGGCGATACGCTCACCACCTACATCAGTTAGCCGCTTGGAAGGGAACTGAGTTGCGTCACCCTTCTCTGGGCCGCTGGTGCTTGTCATCAAATGGTCTTTTGTCCTCCATGATTGCTGGAATCGGGTCAATGGCGGGCACACAACCAGCGAGAGGAGAAACTCACATGAAAGAGAACTTGCTGAACCTAGCCATCAAGATGCAGACCCAGCTGATGAGCGAAGAGGGTCAGGACCTGATCGAGTACGCACTCGTAGTGGCTCTGATTGCTTTCGCGGCGACAGCAGGGATGTCCTCGCTGGCACAGGCTATCAACAACGCCTTCTCCAACATCGGCACCACGCTCACCACCTACGTGAGTTAGGTCCAAGCTGCGCAGCCGGCATTTCTGTATTGGGGGAGACACGTTGTTCGGGGAAGACCCGCGACGCGTTCTCCCTTGTTCTTCGAGTCAGGTTTGGCCCTGTGCTCAAAGGTAAGCGCGACTTGCCGAACTGGATAAGGAAGAGAACCGATGATCGACGGAAAACGGATAGCGGTCGTAATGCCGGCCTATAATGCGGAAAAGACCTTGGAAAAGACCGTCCGCGGACTACCCAGCACCGTTGACATCAAGATTCTCGTGGACGATTCCAGTAAGGATAACACCGCACTTCTTTCCGAAAAGCTCGGTGTGCAGACCTTCATCCATGACTCGAACTACGGCTACGGACGCAACCAACAGACCTGTTACCGCGAGGCTCTGCGGGCGGGCGCTGACATCGTTGTGATGGTCCATCCCGACTACCAATACACGCCCTCACTCGTTTCGGCGATGGCAGGTATGGTCTCCAGCGGTGTATATGATTTGGTCCTCGGCTCGCGGATTCTTGGCGGGGGAGCCCTGAAGGGCGGTATGCCGCTCTATAAATACATCGCCAACCGCCTGCTGACCGGATTTCAAAACATCTTTCTCGGAGCCAAGCTGTCGGAGTACCACACCGGGTTCCGCGCCTTTTCAAAAGAAGTGTTGCAGACCCTTCCACTCCTGGAGAACTCGGACGACTTCGTGTTCGACAATCAAATCCTCGCTCAAGCCGTAATGTTCGGCTTTCGGATTGGTGAGATCTCCTGCCCGACGAGTTACTTCGAGGAAGCCTCTTCCATCGGTTTCAAGCGTAGCGTGAAATACGGATTGGGAGTGTTGAAGACGACAGCAAGTTTTGTCGTACACAAGGCAGGCCTTCGAAAAGTACCGATGTTCGATGCTACTGGGAGAAAAGTGGTCCAGAAGTACTACTCGGAGATTGCACAGGGATCGTGAACCGCCAAGCCTGGCCGTAGCTCAAAATACAAGAGAGGCAACCCAGCTCGGTTATGATTGTGCCGTCCGCTCCGGAACAGCGACCTTCGCTAATCATGATCGAAGGTATCCTCACTGCGATTGCGTTCGTAGTGGCATTCTGCTTGCCCAGGCTAGGTTCCACTTATTTCTCCTGGATTGAGCGCACGTTCGGACGGCTGGCGAGGAGAAAGAACCTGTCGGTCGTGGTCGTGGGATTCACAGCGCTTCTGCTGCGCCTCGCTATTCTCCTTTTGTCACCTATTCCGCATCCATTTTCGCCGAATGATTTTAGCTTTTTGTTGGCAGCGGACACCTTTTCTTCCGGAAGACTGACAAATACTACTCCCGTTATGTGGGTGCACCTTGAAACCATGCACGTCACGATGACCCCGACTTATATGTCGATGTATTTTCCCGCCCAGGGCTTGATTCTCGCTGCGGGCAAAGTTCTGACGGGACATCCTTGGTTTGGCGTTCTGGCGACGACCGCGGTTATGTGCGCCGCTATCGTCTGGATGCTGCAGGTGTGGCTCCCACCATCATGGGCATTGTTGGGTGGCGTACTGGCGATTCTGCGCCTTGGGCTTTTTAGCTACTGGATCGATTCATACTCCGGGGCCGGCTCCATCGCGGCTCTCGGTGGAGCGCTTTTACTTGGAGCGCTTCCACGATTTGTGAAGACAGTGCGACCTCGGGATGGCCTGCTGATGGCGACAGGCGTCGTCCTTCTCTGCACCTCCCGCTTGTATGAAGGCATGCTGCTCTGTCTCCCCGTATTGTGTTTTTTAGTGTGGTGGATGATGTTTGGAAAGAATCGGCCAAGTACAGCAACGTTACTTCGCCGCGCTGCTGTCCCATTAGCCATCATCGCAGCCGCCGGCGCATGGATGGGGTACTACAACTATCGCGTATTCGGAAGCCCGACAACGTTGCCTTACACCGTAGACCGCGCCCAATATGCAGTTGCGCCTTATTTTGTTTGGCAACAACCGCGGCCCGAACCGCGCTATCGCCACGAAGTCATGCAGGAGTTCTATGAGCGGAATGAACTGGAGGCGTACCGGAAGATTCACAGCGTTTCAGGCTTTATGCCGGCAACTCTTGTGAAAGCGGTGAAAGGGATTCTGTTTTATGCAGGCATCGTGTTGCTGATTCCTCTGATCATGTTGCCCAGAGTCTTGCTCGATCGGCGAACCCGATTTTTAGTCGTCTGTGTGATTGTCCTGATAGCTGGTCAGCTCATCGAGATATTTCTCATCCCCCACTATCTCGCTCCTTTCACTCCCGCGTTCTATGCAATTGGTTTACAGGCAATGCGTCATCTGCGTCTTTGGGCGCCAGGCGACAGTCCGGTTGGCATGACACTGGTCAGGCTAACCATAACCCTCTGCGTTTTCCTGGCGGGAGTGAGGCTCTTTGCCGTGCCTCTTCATATTGATCTTCCCGTATCGCCCTTTGCATCACCCATGGAGTGGTACGGTCAAAGCGCCGAATCTGGAGCTGCGCGCGCAAAGATAGCGACCTATCTGGCGGAACAGCCCGGCAGAGTGCTCGCAATCGTGAGATATTCTTCTGCTCACCAGCCGCTGGACGAATGGGTCTACAACACCGCAGACATCGATAACTCCAAGGTCGTGTGGGCCCGCGAGATGGATGAAGCCGCGAACATCAAGCTGATGCACTATTACAAAGACCGCACTGTCTGGCTGGTAATGCCAGATACGAACCCGGCAACGGTCACTCCCTACAAGGCGGTCACTCAAACACCTTAATGTGTGACCGAATAACTTATCTCTTAGCTGCTGCAGAGAGAACGCGTGATTCTGGGTTATCGTCGGATGTTTTCCTCATCCCCAGTTAGAACGCTGGCGGTCGATATATCCCGAGCCCGATTGACTTGGTCAGGGTTGCTCGCGACTGTAGGTCGACGGCATCAGAGCGGGCTGGCTGATGCGGCATCGGAAGGATTGGCCCAGCGGTGGAGTCAGGAGAAATAGGATGCTCGTACACGGCCATTCCCCGGACGAGTTCGCGGTTGCGGTCAATCGAATAGTGCCATCCCCCAACGTCCATCCCCAGGCAGAAGAGAACGGAAACTGCAATTGCTGACAACAGGGTGCCATTGCGGCGACGAGGCGCACTCTCGTACTGGAGGAATTCCTCAACGATTGCGATCCACGCAAAAATCAGGAACAGCGCAGAGTATATCCCATAGCGTGAAGAGAGGCTCTGCGTCAGGCCAAGGTCCGACCGAAGAGCGGCGACACCAACTGCAGTCAGCAACAGAAACAGTACACAGTATGAGACTAGTGGATTTCTTTGTGAGTACCCTCTCCGCACAAGGTAGAAAAAGAAGATGCAGAGAACGACTCCAAGGAAAGGGCAGAGGATCGCCCCAACCCCGAGAAAATGTTGGTTTATAGGGAAGGCTGCTGCGTTGCCGATAAAAGCAATTACAAACAATAGCCGTAATCCCATCAGAGCCGCAAATATTGAATCATGAACAGGGCTTTGTGACGACATGGTGTTGTATTGATAAGCATAGGCTCCAATACATCCTACGGAAACTGCAAGCCAGCTCATGACCCGAACATAGCTGTGATTCGCTACAAGAATCAGCATCCCAATCGGGACAAGAAGCAGCCCGTTACCCGACGAAGCAATTGCTAGTACCAGGAAGGCCAGAGCCGCACAGAACCCCCACCGTGTCTCTCGCACCAGAAGGTAGATTGCGCCAAGCGAGAAAAACAGCACTGGGAAATTCTGCAATGACCCCATTGCCCAATTGAGGGTTCCTATGTATTGAAGCTGGAAGAGTAGCCAGGAGATAGGTACAAAAAATGCCAGTCGGGAAGCAAGATCCTTGTGATTGGGCAGAAACATCTTCCAGAGCAGTATCCCGAGCAGGAGAACGAATCCATTGCCGAGCGCACACAGGAATCTCAAATCAATGTGTCCAGAGAAAATGAGCTCCAACCAGGCCAATCCGCGCTCGAAGAAAAGTTTGTATTCGTTGTGTTGAGCCACTAGAAAATATGAGGCCTTGGCTGGTCCGGTTCTGAGTTCAGTTATCTGATTCAGAAAGGCAAGCAACGCGTCATAGTCGTCGAAGAGTGGGATGTTTAACGCATGACGAAAAAGAACTGTATAGAAGAGAATCGCAGGAAACGCCACAGCGGCCGCCAAAATGAACACCTTAGGTCGTAAGCGTGTCAACGCCTGTCTGGACATGCGGTGATTCTACTCGACGCCCTGTCAATGCAGAAGCGGATGTTTTTCATGAAACTGCTCGAGATTCGAACCGGGACTTGAATCAAGTCTTGCCTGCTTCCCAACGGTTTAAGAATCCAATCGCTGGCATGCATATTGTTGAAATGGCGCTTGAATGAAATGCCCATCAATTACGATTCGCTTTTGCGACTGCACGAATCAGTGGATGACCTTGTGCAAAGAGGTGGCCAGTACAACCAAAATGAAGACCACAAGCAGCAATAGAAGATATTTCTCGATCTTCATCGGCAACCTTCCTTCAACAGGTACTAATTATGTCGCCGGGAGAGAGAACTCCAATTTATCACGCCAGCACGTATGGGCGACACATTACCATTCGGTTACCGAGCATTCTTGTAGATCATCTCCAGTAACTCGTCGTACATGGCCTGTCTCTCCTCTGCCGACCCAGTCCGAATGGCATGGGCAGCACAGTTGGTGAGGTGATTGCGCATCAGGGCCCGGGCCACCGCTCGGAGTGCCTCCTGCGCCGAAGAGACCTGCGTCAGAATGTCGGTACAGTAGCGATCCTCATCTACCATGCGCTGCAGACCGCGAATTTGGCCTTCGATACGGCGTAAGCGGCGCAAGTTCGAAGCCTTGATCTCGGGATCGACGCCGACAGCTTTACGTCCCGGTAGATCCGAATCATAAGCGTAAAGACGCGCCTCGGGGCTGGAGCCATGGTTTAGCATGTTCTTCTTTGTAGCCATACCTTTCCTCATAGGAGCTTCAGCCGGCGCAACCGCAAGCTGTTGGTGACAACGCTGAACGAACTCAGCGCCATGGCGCGCGCTGGCAAGCACTGGGCTAAGCAGCAAGCCGCAGACCGGATACAGCGCGCCGGCCGCAAGCGGAATACTGATCACGTTATAGACAAAAGCCCAGAACAAGTTTTGCCGCATCACGCGCATGGTGCCGCGCGAGAGCGTGATTGCCGCCGCCACGCCAGTCAGATCGCTGCGCATCAGTGTTACATCGCCTGCTTCCATCGCAATGTCGGAGCCGCTGGCCATGGTCAGGCCCACATCAGCCTGCGCCAATGCGGGAGCATCGTTTACGCCGTCTCCGACCATGGCGACCACGCGGCGCTCCTCCTGAAGCCGCCTGATGGCCTCGACTTTTCCCGCCGGAAGCACGCCGGCGATCACCTCATCGACACTGGCTTTGCGTGCAATCGCGTTCGCCGTGCGTTCGTTGTCTCCCGTCAACATCACTACGCGAAGCCCATCTGCATGCATCTGGCGAATGGCCGCGATCGAGCTGGATTTGATCGTGTCGGCAACCGCAATGATGCCAGCGAAGCTGCCGTGGATCGCAATCCAGAGCGGCGTCTTTCCTTCCTCCGTGAGACGTCCCGCCGCGGCCTGGAGCGAGCTCGTGACAATGCTGTACCTCTCCATCAGTGCGGAATTGCCGATTAGCGTAGTCTCGCCTTCCACGTTCCCGACGACGCCGAGGCCGGTCAGAGACTCAAACTCCTGTGCTTGCGGAAAACTCAGTCCGCGTTCCCGAGCATAACGAACCACAGCTTCAGCAAGAGGATGTTCGCTCGCATGTTCGAGGGAAGCGGCGATTCGCAGAAGGTGATTCTCGGCGCCGGTTATGTCCTCCTTCGCCGCATCGCCATCCTCTTGTACGGCAAGCAGAACATCCGTTACCTGCGGGCGACCCTCTGTAATCGTGCCCGTCTTGTCGAGCACGACGGTATCGATCTTCTCCAACCGCTGCAGGGCTTCGCCGCCTTTAATGAGAATGCCGAAGGTGGCTCCGCGCCCAGTGGCAACCATTACAGCCGTAGGAACAGCGAGCCCCATCGCGCATGGGCATGCGATCACCAAGACGGTAACTGCGGCAGCGAACGCCTGCATCATACCGGCATGGGGGGCAAACAATCGCCACGCGCAAAACGTAATGATCGTGATGCCGAGCACCGTTGGCACAAAGATCGCGCTGACGCGATCGGCGACACGCTGGATCGGAGCACGGGACCCTTGCGCCTCACGCAACAGCCTCACAATCTGCGCCAGGGTGCTGCCCGCTCCGAGTCCACTCGCACGATAACGTAACAAGCCATTTTGATTGAACGTTCCACCCATCACCCTGTCCTGCGCCGTCTTCTCTACTGGTAACGATTCTCCCGTAAGCATCGACTCGTCCACGCTGCTCTTGCCCGAAATCACCTTGCCATCCGTGGGAATGCGCTTGCCTGGACGCACCAGAATGATGTCCCCCTCTTGAATTGACTCAACAGCCAGATCGCGTTCGACGCCATTCCGCAAAACCGTTGCCGTCTTCGGTTGCAGTTGCACAAGCTTGCGCAAAGCACTCGCAGTCTGCCCCTTCGCTTTGCTCTCCAGCGCATTGCCGGTCAGCACCAATCCGACGATCAGAATCGCAGCCTCAAAATAAACATCAGGAGCAATGCCATGCGCAACGAAAAATCCAGGCGCAATCGTGCTTGCCGCTGAGTAAAGGAAGGCAGCCCCGGTGCCAAGCGCCACGAGCGTGTTCATGTCCGCAGTCTTGTGCAGGAGGGCAGACCAGGCCTTCGTGTAAAAGCGCCGCCCTCCCCAACTGAGAACGAACACCGCAACGAGAAGAAGGAACCAGCGAATCGCGTTGTCGTTCACCTCATACATCCACGGCAACACTCTGCGCAACACTGGATCGAGTACGCGCATATTCCAGTTCATTAGAGGGTCCTTCATCCGTTCCATTCCGCCAGTGCTGCTCACGCTCATCAGCGGCATGGAGAGTAACATCGCGAAAAACCCCGCAGTCAGGCTCACCGCCGCCTTCAGTCGCAGCTGCTTGTATTCGCGCAATTGCTCTACATCCTGTACCTCCTGCTCTGCAAGAGCCGATAAGGGTTGAGCGGGAATCTCAGCACCGTAGCCCGTGCCTCGGATCGTGTCCACCAGCGCAGAGGCAGAGGTTACGTCCGGATCGAACGTCACGGTTGCATTATTCAACATCAGATTAACGCTCGCGTCCTGCACCCCAGCCTGACCCACCAATGTCCGCTGAATAAAGGACTGGCACGCCGAGCAGGTCATCCCGCTAACAGGAATTGTCACGCGCACTGTCGAGATGGACGACACCGCAGAGCCGTCACCTGTACCATCGATCTTCAATGTACGAGGCATGCCGATCTCCTCACGACTTCTCATTACGTGCTGAGAAACCAACGCGGTTGACAGCGGCGACAATATTCTCGGTCCTTACCTGGTCTGGATCGAAGGTCACATGTGCAGAGCCTACTTCGACCGAACCCAGCTCAACTCCCTTAATGCCTTGAAGCGCAGCAGTGACTCTGCCGACGCAGCCTTCGCAATGCATTCCTTCAATCGATAACGTGAGCGTATCCCGCATGATATTTCCTCTCTCATAGGAAAGATGCATATACCCCCCAGGGGTATAGATTATATTTTACTCGTAGTCTCATCGGGACGCTGTTCTTCATGCCACGTCCCCAAAACATTGCATCCCGCGGACTACTCCCATACACTGACTCTGGCCCTAAGAATCCGAACGGGCGGTTAGCTCAGTTGGTTAGAGCGCCTGCCTTACAAGCAGGATGTCGGGGGTTCGAGTCCCTCACTGCCCACCAAATTCCGTTCAATTCATTAAGACACCAGCAAGCCTTGAGTGAAGTGTAGCTTCCAGGTGTTTGCTAAAGTGAAGCGTCCACAATCTCCTGGTGGAGAATTGTGGACGCGTTGTGGTGTTTTGTGTGGATGTACGTGGACTATGTCTGCATTATGGAGGAAGTCATTGCTGGAAGAGATGGATTCCTGCGAATGAGCCACCGCCGGGGGTGCAGACGAATGAGGTTGGAGAGATGACCCACCCAGCCCCTTGCGGAGCCTGCTGCCCGCAGCCTTGCATTGTGCCGGGAAGGATGATGGCGTTCTGCGAGAACATGCCAGAATTTTCCTTGATGGTGCCAGTTATCGGGCCGGTGAACAAGATGTTCTCGCCCGCGACATATACATTTCCGACTGCGCCAAAGGCTGTGTAATCCTGGCCGGTCACGGCAACAGTGGACCCGCTTGCCGGCACGCCCCCTGACGGTATTGTCAAGATTCCCGTCTCCATTGGGGCTATCTGAGAGGTACCGTTGAATACGTAATAGCTATAGTAACCGGCGTTGAGAGCTGTGGCCGTTTGTGGTTGGAATTGGAAGAGACCAGCAGGCGTGTTGTTAGCGCTGGAGTACTGCGTGCCGAATCCCTGACTTGTGTCTACAAGATATAGATACGGCTCACCTGTTGTGGAGGACGTGACTCTGCCGGTGGTCGGCGAAACTGTGTAGCTGAAGCTGCCTATGGCACCTGGATTTCCACCGTTCGCCGTATAGGTGCCCGAGGCGTTCACCCATTGGAAACCGCTCATCGTGCCGGCAGTCGGACTGGTTGGCACAACCGTCAGGAGTTGGAGTTCCACCCGGATCTGTCCGTTCGGTCCTTTGGTGCTGAACGTCGTAGTTGACGTGACGTTTCCGTATAAAACGATCGGCTCCGTGGAACTGAACGGAGTGCTCGCAATGTCAGCAAGATTCTGCTGCATTACCGTTCCGCCTATCAGGCTGTTCGTCGTATAGGGGTCCGCCGACATCATGTAGAACGTTTGCGGACTGATGGCATAGATGACGAAGTTACTGGGCCAACTAGGCATGTTAGCGGTTGCGGCTGCGACGATACTGGCAGTGACACGACCAGACGAGTCCGTATTGCCGGAGTTGCCTATTGCGCCGGTCAGCGCGATGGCACTTCCGTTGTTCTCAGCGACTGTGACATCTTCGATGCCGGACGAAACGGAGCCACCGGCTCCGAAATTTATGGATCCGGCGAGCGAGATGGGACCGCACGTGTGTACGGCATAACAAGGGCCGGAGACAGCAGCTACGGAGGAGTAGCCTGCCATTCCGAAGGCGTAGGGCCCGGAGATCGGGCTGGTTGTCGTATTCAACGCGGAAGCACTCTGGAGTGCCAGCGACCCCTGTGCGCGAATGCCGCTGGAGTTTGCAGTCACGTTTGCGCCAATGCCGGTGGAGTCGTCGAACTCAACAAAATGTCCGAGCGTCGCCACGCCGTTCTGAATCGATGACAGGCTCACTGCGAAAGTGATCGGCAGGGGCGGCTTGCCTGCGGGGACCAGCGTGATGATGCCCGTCTGATATCCCGGCACTGGGTTGCTATTCTGATCGAGACCGTATTGCACGTTGTAGGTCCCGCCCAGTGAGGTGTAGCTGGTCAGGCCTGTGGTCGGACTGTTGACATCCAACTCTCCCGCGGTGATATTGCCGTTGCCATCCGCCGTAAAGGAGCCGATGTACTCGATACCGTTGAACGTCGTTTGGACAGAGGTTCCGTCCACCCACCCTGTGCCGAAGAACGCGTAGGAACCCGCTAGCAGCCCGTTGCCTGTCGGGGGGGAAGAATAGGTTGTGATTGCGAAAGATTGACTGCCGCTCAGAGGTACGGGCGCGGTTGAATCCGCGACGTTCATCTGGGTGTAGTACGTGCCCTGCGTGCCTGCCGGAGGAGTGCCGGTCAAGGTGATCGAAGTGCCTGTAGCGGGGGTCGCAGGGCTGTACGTGAGCCACGGCGGCAGGTTGGCTGGGGTAAACGTATATGGCGGCGTGTTACCGACTACGTTGATCGTTGCGGTGTAAGGCTTGCCAGCGAATGCCGGCGGCAGAATTCTCGGAGAGAATACAAAGACTGCCAGCTTTGGCACTGTCACGGCAAATGTGGCACTTTCGGCGGGGTCCGCGACTGACGTTGCGGTGACATTGATCGTTTGCAGTGAATCAGCTGGAGGAGCGTTAAACGTCGTCTGTGTTGGTGTCGAACTGGTAAACGTCCCACAGCCTATGGCGGTGCCGGTGCATGCCGGCCCGCTTACGCTCCAGGTGACGCCTTCTTTCGAAGGATCATTGACGACCGAGGCCGTAAATTGCGCGCTGGTCAACGGGATCACGGTGGGGTTGGAGGGCCCATTGATGACAACATAGACTGGAAAGACGGTGAGCGTTTCAGATGCCTTGATGCTCGAGTTGGTCACCGACGTGGCCGTGATTGTGACGGTCATTGTGCTGCCGGGTATGGACACGGGCGCGACGTAATTCACGCTGGTTCCAGTGGCTCCGGTGAGCGTGCCGCATGCGGTGTTGCATCCTGTCGATCCGGTGATGGACCAGGTGACTCCGGTTGGACTGGCCCCCGCATACATGACGAACGTAGCGCCGGTACCGACCATGGTATTTCCGGGCACAATCGTCACAAAGGCGTTAGGCAGGCTTTGGTTGCTGCATCCAGTGGCGAGCGTTAGTGCAAACGATAACGCGATGAGGGCGTATGCAATCGCGCTTCGGCATATTCCTCGAGAACTGTCTGTGTTACCCATTGTTGTCTCCACTATTAGCGATCTCCAAAGCGTTAGCACTGCGGTTACCACAACACTTCGACGGCGAACTCCGCTTCACGCGGATCCGACGCCGAGGTGTAAGTACCAAAGTTGGTATCCCCAAGGTTCAAGTCCATGCCATTGAAGTTCGGATGGTTGACCATGTTGAACGCCTCACCGCGTATGCGAAAATTCACCCTGTCTGTGATTGGGAAGATTTTGAAGAGAGAAATATTGTTGATGACGGTGCCCGGGCCGAGGATGTTTCCAACCGGAGCATTTCCAAAAGTGCCGTAAAAGTTGGCAGTGCCTCCCGGCGCACACAAGGGGGGCGTGCAAGGGACATAAAAGGAGCCAGTGCTGAAGAAGGGACCGTTTGGCGGGGCAGCGCCATTAAAGCCCTCGATATGAGCGCCCTTGTACCGCTGCAATGGTATGGAGAGATTCATGTCGGGACGAGTGGTGATTCCGTGATTTGCCGTGGAAAGTCCCGCTGAATAAGAAACCCCGGACAGGAAGGCCACGATGGCTGAGACCTGCCAGCCGCCGAATGCCTTTTTCGTCCAGCCCGTCTGTGTAAACCATGGCAGCGAGTAGACGACGGAACTGGAGAAGCTCAGGTGTTGATTGAGCTGAGTATTTCCGTAGTCCCTCATAGGGTTGTACGCGTCCTGAACACCCTCGTTCTCATCCGCATACCCTTGCTGGCTGGGAACATCGGCAAGCCCATGAGACCAGGTAAATTGAGCCCGGAAGGCTACATTCTTTCCGACCGGGTGACGGACGCTGGCTTCCAGAGCGTTCCAGTTCGCTATACCAGTTGAGGTCGCATAATTGATATTGCTATAGCCTTTATAAGGAGCGTCGTAGGCGTTCGAGATACCGCCGAGATTCAGGTTCGGGTTGTAGTCATAACCCTGGTAGGGCTGGGGCTGGTTGATGTTCAACTCTAACGGCAGATTGCGTCCAGCTACGCCGGCTTCGGCGATTTCTACCAGCCAGTTGGAGCCGAATTGCTGCTGCACGCTCAAGCTGTAGCTATGGATCTTCGCGGCCTGAATGCCCTTGATATCCTCGCCATAGATAGATGGAGCCGTAGGTATGGTGGTCGATCCGTTGAGCGGATTGGGGAAGTTTGCGCCTGTCAGGTTGATCTGCGTAACGGCAGGTAAGCCAATACAGTTGGCCTGGCAATCGCTGCTCGAACCGGATTTCAGATAGTTGACGCTGTAGCCGCCGCGAATAGAGATTCGACCGTTGCCGTAGATGTCCCAGGCGAACCCGACCGACGGAGAGAAGTAATTCTCATGCGCGCCGGACAAGTTGGCCGCAACACCGCTCAGGCTGTTATAGATCAGACCATTAAGAGGGTTGTAGTTGGGATTCAGAACCAGAGTTCCATCCTGATTCACTCCCGGGGTTTCACTGGGATTGAACGCAGCTGGGTAGAAGCTGGTTGCATAACCCTGGGCGGCGTTGGCAAAGGGCATGAAGGAGTAGCGAAGACCGCCGGTCAACGTCAAGCGCGGAAGTACCTTCCACACATCTTCTGCGTACGGGGAATAGATAGGATAGGTAAGCTCCTTGCGTACCATGGCGCTGCCCTGGGAGAACGTGTTAGCCGCACCCACGAGAAAGTCCGCGATGGGTGTGCCTGTGTAATTTCCGTTGAAGTTGAAGGTTCCGGTGTTGTTGACCGCCTGGGAGTTGATGCGAGACCGCCCGAGCAGGAACGTGCCTCCGGCGGAGATGCTGTGCTTACCACGCAACCAGCTCCAGTTGTCGGTGACGGTCTCCGTTAGATAAGCCGTTCTCCACTGGGTGTCAGTGGAGTTTGCACCAAACGGCGTCCAGCCGTTGGAGAACGTGATGTCCGGGAGCCACTGTCCGGCAAGGCCAATGATGGTTCCGGGATACGCCAGTTGTGAAGTGTATCCAGGTACCTGCGATACGAGGTGAACGCCGCCGTAGGTATGCGTGACGATGTACCGGTTCATGGCGACACCGATCTGATTCAACATGGTGCCGCTGATCTGCTCCGTCAAGTGGATCTGGGCGACGGAATCGTTGTTGTAGAAAAGGTCCCAGTTATAGGGAGAGTAGGATCCCATCCTGGTTGCCGAAGCGAGCTGGTCTTTCACCCCTTCGCGGAAGTATTCGCCCGTCAACCGCCACTTGTCATTGAAGACCTGGTCGATTTTTCCCATTCCGTTCAACTGCTTGAAGATGACCGGATTGGTCAGGATGTAATCGTTATTAGAACGTTGCATCACGTCGCACTGATTGCCGGGGCTCGGGGTGCAGGGAACAGACTGGATTCCCTGAGGAACAAGAGCTTTGAGAAGAGCCTGAGCAGCCGGTTGGATCTTGGATTGCGGGATGGTCCATTGAAGTCCGGTGGGGCCGCCAGGAGAGACGGGATAGTCGTTTTGGGTTACCGGATCATGAATCTCCGCGGGGAATATTCCGTTAATTTCGTCCTGGGTCGGGAAGGTAGCAGCATTCACGGTATAAGTGACCTGCTTCACATACTGCCCATTGATATAGAAAAATGTCTTGTTGCGGTTGGTGTTGTAGACGTGTGGGATGAACAAAGGTCCACCGAGACCTAAGCCGCCAATATTCCAACGAAACGGCGGATCAAGATTCGTAGGCGCAACGCCAGCAGTCGCGGCCAACGCAGACGTGCTCTGGTTGTAAAAATAGTTCAGCGCGTTGAACGAGCGGTTGCGGATGAAGTACCAGGCCTGGCCGTGAAACTGATCCGTGCCGGACTTGGTATGGACCATGAACATGGCTCCGCCCATCATGTTGTACTGAACGCTGTAGTTGTTCTGAAGCACCTTGACCTGGTCGATCGCCTCTGGAGGGGGCGTAACCGTATTGGTCAAGAGGTCGCCCGTCTCCTCGTTCCAGATGCCATCCAGCGTGTAGAAGACGCTGCTTTTCCCCATACCATTAACTGAAACCGCGTTGTTCGCGACATACCCACCGGTGGCCATACTGTTTCCGGCCGAGAGGTTTACGACGCCGGGCATCAATGTGCTGAGCTCCTGATAGTTCCTGCCGCCCAGAGCGAGCATGTTCGATTCTTCACCTGAAATCTCCGTGGAGATTTCATTCGTGGTTAACTCAGGACGGACCGCATCGGCCGAAACCTCGACCGTCTCGGTAGTGCTGCCCGGATTGAGCGTGACTTTGAGCGTGTAAGTCGATGTTGGGGCCAGGTAGAAGTTACTTTCCTGGAAGGTGTCGAAACCGGCCATCTTGACAGAGACCGTATAGGTTCCGACGTTAATTCCCACCGCCGAAAAGCTTCCTGCGGCATTTGTGGTGGTTGGCGTCACCGTACCCGTTCCTGTATTGGTGATCGTGACAGTCGCTCCGGGAACAACGGCGCCGGATTGATCCGTCACTGTGCCGTTGATTGTGCCTGTATCGTTGACCTGGGCGTGCGCGGTGGTCGCGACAGCGAACAGGACAATCCCAAGAAAGCATGTCAGGA
Organism: uncultured Acidobacteriaceae bacterium; assembly: GCA_963791735.1. GTDB lineage: Bacteria > Acidobacteriota > Terriglobia > Terriglobales > Acidobacteriaceae > Edaphobacter. Next base: position 38,936 of record CAWBTR010000007.1, read on the forward strand.
ATCCCCTCTCGATCAGGGTTCGGCATGATCCGGTGGCATTTCCTAGGTTGTAGCGCATGTCTACCATCTCCTTGACGTGCTGTATCACCGCAGTTTTGAAACCACGGTGAGAATGACATGGAACGAGTCGTTTCTTTGATGAGGATGACGCAAACGCGTTGTCGCTGGTGGCCCTGGGGAACGTCGTCGATGTGAGAAGCCTTAACATGGTATTGCGCGTCCCTGGGGCCTTCAGCTGACAACGTACCTCCTGCGGCCGGAAGCCTCATTCTTGAGTGACTGGCACCTGAACGCCGCAGTGATTCCCACTGCAGCTTCCCTGGTTGAGTCATTTTCAAGTGTCGAAACGTTGTAGCAAATGGTTATAATAGATGTCAATCGATTCTTTTGGGGAGGGGAGTCCGCGCTAGATCCCTCATCCTGCTACATTTTGGGGAGAGGCCCAGTTGATGCGCAGATATTGCCCCGCCATTGTCACACTTCTGCTTTCGGCCGCGATGTCACAGTTGGGGTTCTCGCAACAGCCAGCTCCGCCCCAGCCGACGCCCGCAAACCAGAATGGCTCGACGGCGGCCCCGTATAGCTTTCAGGTCAACGCCCAGATGGTTGTGCTCGATGTCGTGGTTACCAACAGCAAGGGTGAGATCGTCACCAACCTGAATAAAGACGATTTCCAGGTCTATGAGGACAAGGTTCCCCAGGTTGTGCGTACGATGGAACCTCCATCGGCGCACGCGACTTCGCCGAATCAAGCCATCCACTCAACGGCCGAGCTGGACCGCGTTGCGCCCAATGCGCCCGTGACCCTCATCGTGCTCGACGAGATCAATACTCGATTCGAAGATGAAGCCTTCGCACGCTACTCGCTCAAGAAATTCCTTGAGACGCAGGGAGACAGGCTCCAGCAACCTACTCTGTTGGGCGCGGTGGACATGCATCACTTTATGCTGCTGCACGATTACACGACCTCCAAACAGGAGATTCTCGACTCGCTGGAGCATCACTTCGCAATTTATCCGTGGCAGAGCGAGGGTACGACCTGGCATGCGCAACAGTTCAATGCCTCGTTCGCAGCGTTGATGGAGATCGCCAAAGCGACTGCGGGCCACGCCGGACATAAGAGTCTACTGTGGGTCGGGCGCGGCTTTCCGCCGTTCGATCCCTCCACTCTGACGCCCGAACAGAACGAAGGGCTGAAACAAGTGATCGAGGCTTGTACGAATGAGCTGCGGGACGCGCGAGTGGCACTGTACACGCTCGATCCGGCCGGCATTTCGATGGAACCTCCGACCCAAGATCTGGACGGATTCATCGACGACCCCTTTGCCGGCATGCTGGACTTCAACCTCATGGCGCAAGCCACCGGTGGTCACGCTTTCTATGGCCGCAACGATGTCGACAAGCTGATCGCGACAAGCACTCGGGACGGGGCCAACTTCTACACTCTTTCGTATCGGCCCGAGGTTCCCATTACTGACACGCGAGCGTTCCACGGCATTCGCGTCGTGATGAAGAACCCGGATCTCACGGCCGAGACTCGCGAGGGCTACTACGCACGGCAGCCTCCAGCTTCCGCCACGCCTGTCATTAACCAGCATGCCAATCGCCAGGTGTTTGATCTGGCTCTGGCCGCGCAAAGCATGCTGGTTTACGATGCCGTCCGCATGACCGTGCAGCGCGTGGCCAATGACCCGAACGAGTTCAAAGTCACTTTGAATTCAGGCGACCTGGTGTGGCAGGAGAGCGGAGAGAAAAAGCTGATCGGCAAGATCACCGTTGCGGCCGAGACCTTCGATAAGAAAGGGACGTCGCTCAATCACATCGTCAAGATTTCAACGCTGCAGGTTGGCGAAGGGTCCCCCAACACTCCCGATTCCGCTACTGTCGTCCTCTACACGAGCATTCCAACGAAAGCTCCGGCCTCACGTGTGCGTTTTGTGGTGCGCGTCGATGCGAATCAGAAGATCGGGACCGTCAACTTCGTCCTGGGTGACAAGAACGTTGCAGGTAATGGAACAAACTAATACGGTGCCATCGTTGGCCGTTCCCACCCACTCCATTCGGGTCGCGGCGGATTCGCCTGGGCCCATTGGGGGAGTTCGAATATGAGAACGAGATGGATGTGTGTTGTGCGGGTTGCTCTCCTTGTATTCGGCACGATGGTTTCCGTGTCTTTACCTACGGATTTGCGAGCAGCGACTTCTTCGATCGACTTGCAAGCTGACCAACCAGCTTCAATCCGCTTTTTCGGCGCCTCTACTGCCGATCTTTTCACCCGCGAGATAGACGAATCATTCAAGGGAACACTCCAAAAAGATTTTGTTGACGAGGCAAGAGACGGCCTTCCGGCAGGCTTTGTCAATGCTTCACCGAAGGGGCAACCCTGGGCCGGCACGATGTGGACTCGTGACAGCGGCACCTACCTGCGTGAGCTTACGATGCGCGGGTATTATGAGCATGCCTCGCTTGTGGCCGAATGCCTGATGAGCCTGGTGGAAAAGAATGACGCAGGCTTTTATTCCTTTCCGCGGTTTTTTAGAGGATCAAAAGCCGCTTCGGGCACAGAGGTTGATGGAACCTCGTCCATCATCATAGGAATGGTGTTGCTCTGGGAGCGCTTGCCAGAGGGAAACCAGACAAAGAATCACATCCGCGCTTTCTTATTTCAAGATGCATCACCAATCAACTACTTCAAATATCTGTTGCAGAATGCGCCCCTGATAGCTGGTACCGGTGAGTTCGGTTGCGGCATGAAGATTCAGGGCGAGTGCTACAACGTGGTGCAGAATGATCTGGCAATGTTGGCGCTGCTCTCCACGGCGAACATGGCAACAGAGTTTGGGAGCGAAGCTATTGCCAGAAACTATCGCGCGTTGGCAACAAAGTTGTGGGACGGGATGGAGAAATATCTCGTAGCTCAGGATGGTTCATGGATCTGGTGCATCGACGTCAAGACTCTGAAACCCAACCCTGCCGTCCTTGACGCTGGAGTCAACCGCGGCTTTGGGGGGACCAATGGTTTGGGCACAATGTATGCGGACGTCCTCGGTCTTCAGCCGCTCGCATCCCCCTGGAAAGATGTAAGCCGCAACGAAAAGACCTTGAACCGGCTGTACCAGACACCTTCCCGAAGATTGCAGTTTGACCGGTATGGAATCTGGACCCAGTTTGATGCTCTTGCAGCTGGTATGTTGTCCAGCCCATCGTACGGGCAAGGCTACGCGACCCAGACAATGCTCCTGGACGACAATCTGGCGATGGCGGAGAAGGCGATCTCTTTTCTTGCGAATGCCACCTTCCAGCCGGTTGCGGAGTACAAGCTGGACAGGGAGTCACCCTATTATTTTTACGAACGTATGTATTCGCCGGATGCGGTTGGCCGGGTAGCTTTGGAGGCGGGCTGCGGTGCGTTGAATCTGGTGAATGTGACGGAGCCACTGAAGATATCCAGGATTTTGCTGGGCGTGGACGACTCGTCACTTGAGGACGTGGCGATTGTTCCTAGAATTCCTCCCGACTGGAAAGGTATGGAGGCCAACAACTGGCCCATCAGAACTCGTCGCGGCATCGTCAGAGCTCACATCGTGTTTGAAAAAAAGGGTAACGGCTATGAACTTGCTCTAACGCTTGCCAAAGGGGAAGTGATTGACGACCTCAAGGTCCGAATGCCCTCGACAAACGGATTTGTTTGGCGAGAGCAAAAGCATGCCAGCTCCGTTCGTTTTGCTACCCAATAGGCGGTGCAAGATCCGCTGTGAATGGCGCCAGGATGCACGAAGAGCCTTCTGTCTGCGGTTGGCCGTCTTTTCGACAAGAGGGCTACGCAGGAAGCTTGCAAAAGATTGATAATCGATTGTGAACGATTGACAACAGCTACCAGGAATCGTTAGCATCGCACTCCAACGTCTTATATCGCGGAGAGGGTGCGAACAGAGCATGGATTGCGACAAGGTTCTGGATTATTTTCAACAGCTTCCTCTCCAGATAACACAGTGCTCACCCCTCGATGAAAGCCTGCCGCAAACTCCCCCAAGGCGGAAAATCGCGGCTGCGCCGACGAATAGGAGGGGACACGATCACAAGTCAGAAGCTGGCAGTTTCATGAAACTTCTCGCTGCGCTCTCTGCCGTCTTCGTTCTCATGAGCGGGTGCCTTGCTGCTCCTGCTCAATCGAAGCCAACTTTCACAAAGATCTTTCAGATTGGAGTTTTCGATCGGTCTTCGTCAGAGTTCCATGGCGGAAGGCCAGAGCACCCGGTAAATTTTGTCGTTGGTCAAAGTGATCCTGCGCAAGACTGGTATGCGGATCAACCCTCTATACCCGCTAAGCTCCCCGCGACGCATGCAGAAAATGAATCTGACCTGCGCGCGATTCAGTTTTCGCTCGCGAGCGCTCCCGTTCCGGTCTACCGATTGCATGTCGCATTGGTGCTTGGGGGCCGGGACGTACCCGCTCTGCGGGTGAGTATCAACGGGAAGACCGGAACGTTCTATCTGCAATCCAAGCTGGATTCAACCCTGGGTGGGATGGACGATTCCTTCGAGACTCCCTATGTTCCAGCGGATGTCTCGTGCGATTTTCCCGGAACCTATCTGCATCAGGGCTCCAATACGATTGCTTTTCAGGCGATTGAAACGGGAGAGCCCACCGGTCTTCCGGGAGGTCTGAACTACGATGCGATCGAACTCGACAGTGGCACGGATTTACGCTCTGCGGCGATGCCGGAAGCAAAGATTGTGCCGACCGTGTTCTATCAGCAGCACGAGGGACGCCTGAGCGAGATCGTCGACGTCTTTATTCGTCACAGCGCTCCCGCAAAATCAGGGAGCGGCGTAGATCTCGTGGTGGGTAGCGGACACTACAGCCAATCCTTCGACACGGATGAGGACTTCGGTGAGGAGAGGTTGGAATTTATCGTTCCGGAGTTTCCAGCGCGGACGCAGGCACAGGTGTCGTGGACAAATGAAGGGAAGCGGCAGAACGCGGAACAAGCGATTGATCCTGAGAAGAAATGGACAATCTCCCTTGTTCCGCATATCCATCTCGATATTGGATATTCGGACTATCAGGCGAAAGTCGCGGCTGTTCAGAGCCGGGCGATAGACGAGGCGATGGATTTCTCTGAGCGTGATCCGGGCTTTCACTTCAGCGTCGATGGATCGTGGAACCTGGACCAGTTCCTGAAGACGCGCTCACTCGCGGATCAACAACGCGTCATCGCCGCGATGCAAAAGGGACAGCTCTCTGTTCCGGCACAGTATGCCAATCTGCTTACCGGCTTTCCGACAGCCGAGACGTTGATTCGATCGTTGTATGCCAGCGCGAATTTCAGCCGCCTGCACGGCACACCGTTCAACTACGCGAATATCACCGATGTTCCGTCGTATTCATGGTCGTACGCTTCCATCCTTGCATCGGCAGGCATCAAGTATTTCATCGCAGGTCCGAACGGCCGTGAAACCCGCGCCCCCGTGCTGCTGCAGGGACGCCTCAATGAGAACTCACCGTTTTGGTGGGAGGGTCCCGATGGCAAGAAGGTTCTGTTCTGGTATTCGCGACACTATTGGCAGATGGGAATTTTGTTTGGAGTGCCGTCGGTGACGGCTGCAGCGAAGCAGACGCTTCCTCTGTTCCTGCAGGCGTACAAGCGCCCGAGCTATCACTCCAGCTCGGTCATCGTCTTCGGATCGCAGCAGGAAAATACAGATCTTTTTCCGCAGCAGGCTGAGTTCGCAAAGCAGTGGAATGAGCTGTACGCCTATCCACGAATGCAGTACTCCGGCTTTTACGATGCTCTCAAGGATATTGCTTCCGGCTTTGGAGATGACATCCCGACATTTAGGGGTGATGGAGGCCCTTACTGGGAAGATGGCATGGCGTCAAATTCGCGGCTGGCGGCGATGGAGCGTCAGAATGAGAGCCACGGTCCATCTGCGGAGGAGCTTGCCACGCTCACGTCGCTCGTAAATCCGCGCATGGCTGCGGACAAAGAAGATCTGGATCGCATGTGGACCAACATGGTGCTGATGGATGAGCACACGTTTACATCGCACGACAGTGTGTCAGATCCGACGAGTGATGAGACAATCCATCAGTCCGCCGTGAAGAATGGTTACGCGGTAAACGCGTCAGCAATCGCCGACTTTGTGGCTCGCAACAGCATGGCGAATCTGGCTGACTCGATCTCAGCCGGTCGCGGCAGTCTGATCGTCTTCAACACGCTGAACTGGAAGCGCAGCGGAACAGTCTTCTGCGATCTGAATCACGGCGATGAGATTGTGGATTCCGTGACAGGTCAGACTATCCCCGTGGAGACAGTGCAGGATGGTCATGCGTTGCGGCACGTACGCTTTATCGCACCGGATGTTCCCGCGACCGGCTACAAGGTATTTAAGTTGCGCCGCGGAGCGACAGATACCGCGACGACGAAAGCCGATTCCACTACGCAGCTTGAAAGTCCGTACTATCGGGTGCAGCTTGACCCGGAGACGGGTGCGGTCCGCAGCATCTTCGACAAGGAGCAACAACGCGAACTGGTGAACCAGACCAGCCCGTACCGGTTTGGCCAGTATCTCTACGTCAGCGGCGGTGATAAGAGACCGAACACCCTGCTGCAGTATCGGCTGGTGCCTCTGCCGCCGCCCCTGCAGGTAACGGGTGCTCATAGCGGCCGGATTGTCTCAACAACGCACTCTCCTGATGGCTGGGTGGCAAAGATGGAGAGCACTGACGTCAACACACCCGTGGTCACGTCGGAGATTCGGCTGTACGAGCATGAGAAGAAGATCGAGTTCGTTGAGGATGTCGACAAACAGGACGTGAAGACTAGAGAAGCTGTCTACTTTGCATTTCCGTTTGCCATGGATAAGCCGCAGTTTCAATTTGAGATTCAGGATGGTGTGGTCGATCCTGCGAAGAATATGTATCCCGGAGCCGGCCACGAATGGTTCTCGGTACAACACTGGGTATCGGTGCAGCAGAACGGAGCGTCGGCGACGGTAATGCCGCTCGATGCCGGATTGGTGACACTCGGCGATATCTATCGCGGCCTGTGGCCGGATACGTTTGGGGATCGTACGGGCACGGTGTTTTCCTTTGTCATGAATAACTACTGGAGCACGAACTATGAATCAGGGCAGGGAGGTCACTTTCGATTTCGCTATGTGGTGACCAGCGCGCCGTCAACCCTTCCTTCCCAACTAAGTCATATGGGTTGGGAAGACTCGACGCCGCTTGAATACGATGAGGTGACAAATCAGGACAAGTCGCTGAACTCACCTCGTCGCTGGGAGGGCACGCAAGGCAGCTTTCTCGATGTGCAGGACCCGAATCTCCTGGTCGAGAGCTGGAAGACCGCCGAGGACGGTAAAGGTACCATACTGCGCCTCCTCGATCTGGGTGGCGACGAGCGAACAGTCAGCGTGCAATCGCCGCTGCTCCAACTTTCGAAAGTGGTGCAGACCGATGCGGTTGAACGAGACCAGCAGTCGCTGCCTCTAATTAATGCTCACGGCTTCAAAGTGACTGTTCACCCTCATGAGATCGTGACCATCAGAATGATCGGTATAACTAGGGCCGCCGTTGCTGATTTAGCGCGTGCTTCTGAGTCTGCAAACCACACTTCTCTAGAAAAATAACCTTATACAAAGACGTCTCCCAAAATTCTCAGAACTGGACGGCACACTCGATCATGAATTCCGATTTGCTAAAGCAAAACCAACTCTCGCGCCGCAACTTTGTCCGCTCGTGCGCCGCTGGAGCCGCTACCCTTGCAGCCGGCTCGCTCTGGGGTCTCGCCCCTGCAGGCAAAGGCTCGCGCTCTGGTCCTGCTCATCTTTTGTTTGCGCTCGATCAGGATTGGCTCTTCGGAGGCAAGGTCGATCCCGACGCCAAAGGGACGAACCTCGACGATAGCGCCTTCACCAAAGTTACGCTGCCCCACTGCGTCGCCAAGCTCTCATGGCAGGACTGGGATGCCGCCTCATGGCAGGACGTCTGGCTTTATCGCCGTCACTTCTCCATACCGAAGGAGTTCGCAAATCGACGGGTCTTCGTCAAATTCGATGGTGTCATGGTCAGCTCAGACGCGTTCATCAATGGTACCCCGCTGCCTACCCACAAGGGCGGCTATCTGCCCTTCACCTATGAGCTCACGCCTTCGCTCAAGGCGAGCGGCAACGTCCTCGACCTGAAGGTAGACTCCCGCTTTCAGAACGTGCCGCCGGAGGGTTCGCCGCGCGGTCCGCATGCAGTCGATTATTACCTTCCAGGCGGCATCATCCGTGGCGTCAGCCTCTACGCAGTACCCCAGATTTTCATCGACGATGTCTTTGCAAAGCCTGTCGACGTGCTCAAACCCACGCGCCGTGTTGAAATCGCCTGTTCCGTCGATGCTGCCGTCGCGGCGCATGGCCCCGTCCATCTTGAGGCGAAGTTGATGGATGGAACTAAGGTCATCTCGAGCGTGCGAAAGGAAGTCACGATCGTTCAAGCTGGCAAGACTGACGTGGCGTTGACTCTGACAGGCCTCGGCGACGCCAAGCTCTGGGACGTCGATACACCGCACCTTTACGATGTCGTCACCACACTTTCGGTCGACGGTGAACCGATGCACGACTATCGCACTCGCATCGGATTTCGCGATGCAAAGTTCACCGTGGATGGATTCTTTCTCAATGGTCGCCGTCTTCGTCTCTTCGGCCTCAATCGCCACGAGATCTATCCCTATGTCGGTTACGCCATGCCTCCGCGTGTCATGCGCCACGACGCCGAGATCATCCGCAAGGAATTCAACTGCAACATCGTTCGCTGCTCCCACTATCCGCAGGCAGAGGCTTTCCTCGAGGCCTGCGACGAACTCGGACTCATGGTCTGGGAGGAGACCCCCGGATGGGGGTACGTCGGCGACGACGCATTCCAGGATCTGGTGGTCCAGAACGTCGGAGACATGATCCGCCGCGACCGCAACCACGCCTCCATCGTCATCTGGGGCGTTCGCGTCAACGAATCAGCCGATGTCCAGCCGCTCTACCGCCGCACTACCGCGCTCGCGAAATCGCTTGATGACTCGCGCCCTGACTCCGGCTCCATGACCCACACCACCAACTGGGAGACGGATTGGCACGAAGACGTTTTTGCGATGGATGACTATCACCAATCGCCCGACGGCACGGTGCAGATTCTTCCACCACTGCCGGGTGTGCCTTACATGCTCGCCGAGACGGTTGGGCAGCGCACCTACACTGTCAAAGGTTTCGGCAACGTGTATCGTCGCGCCGGTGATGTAGCCACTCAATACAAACAGGCCATCTATCACGCTCAGGCGCACGACCGAGCCTTGGCCTATTCCCGCTTCTGCGGCGTCATCGCCTGGTGCGCCTTCGAGTATGGCAGTCCGAACAACTCGCACAAAGGCGTCAAGAACCCGGGCGTCGCCGATGTCTTTCGCATTCCGAAACTCGGCGCATCCTTCTATCAGTCCCAGGTCAGCCCTGCGGTGCGTCCCGTCATCATCCCAAACTTTTACTGGGACTTCGGACCGGCGAGTCCTCGCGGTCCTGGCAACGACGTTGCCATCTTCTCCAACTGCGACCGCCTGGAGCTCTTCCTCGATGGCAAGCACCACTCCACGCTTCAACCGGATCGCAAAAACTATCCGAACCTCAAGTACTCGCCCTTCTTCGCCTCCCTGGATCTCGAGGGCGCCAGCCACCCCGAACTACGCATCGACGGCTACGTCGCGGACCGTCTCGCTCTCTCCCGATCCTTCTCGGCGGACGCCGGCAAAGACCAGTTCATGGTTACCGTCGATGACCCTGCCATCGTCGGCGATGGAGTCGACGCAACCCGCCTCGTCTTCCAGGTCGTCGACAAATTCGGTGCGCCCCGTCTCCTTGCCGGTGGCGACGTAACTTTCGAGCTCACTGGCCCCGGAGTTCTTGTCGGCGACAATTCCTTTTCGCTCACCGAGAGCGGAGGAGCCGGTGCCATCTGGATCAAGGCCTCTTCCGCGAGTTCCGGAAGGATCGTCCTTAAGGCCACTCACTCCACGCTGGGCTCAAAGTCAGTCATTATCCAGGTTCAACCGGACGTCCATACTCAAAAAATCTAGGAGAGAAATGGGTGCAAAGGATCGGAAACTCAAAAGCCTCCCGGCTGTTCAGGGAGGCTTTTGTGCCATTCTAAGACGGCGGTTGCGCGGTTCGATCCCCGCCTTTGGAACCGTTCCTCAGTCTCCATTGAATCTCCCGGACTGAAGCGGCAACAAGGGCCTTGGTCTTGCTGCCGGCGTTGTCCATGATTGCCGGGGAATAAAACGCCTTGAACGCCGCTTTCCGTGAAGCAGTAAACTCGCCCTGCTCTCGCAGCTTGTACGCGATTGACTCATAGCGTTTACCTTTCTCACGACGAACAATCCTCTGCATGTGGGAAGGGATGTTGCTCTCAATGTGATCGTAAAATCGAACATCCTGTACATGGCCGTGGAGCGGCCCCTTACCCGTAAACGCACTATCAGGTGTCAATCTGTAGTCAGCCATCACACGATCGAGCAATAAGATGTCACCCGAACAAGCGGCCAAAACCCAGAGGGGCCAATCGGAGATCGGCGCCAAGTCAAAATACCAGGATGGAAGATCACGATGGGTACCATTGCGGAAGACAGCGGACAGAGAAGGTACGAAATTCCTTCGCAAAATGTCCTCAAGACCGTACCGACCAGGGGCCGTAGAAGGGTATTTATCTCGTCTTATTTCTCCGTCCAGTGCAACCCATCGAACGTAATGACAGCACATCTTGATAGACGGGTCCGATTCCAGCTCCTTGACCTGAATCTCCAATTTGTCGGGGTCAGTCCAATGGTCGTCACCGTCCAACCATGCAATATACTTGCCTCTGCATTGCTCAAAGACATCATAGTAATTACGTGACATTCCGAGATTTGTGCCTCGTTCCAACACCCTGACCAAACTTGGGTGCCGCTCCTGGTAGGAAAGAGCGATGCTAAGAGTCGAGTCTTTGGAACAATCATCGCCGACGATGATTTCGATTGGAAAACTTGTTTGCTGCGCCAGCACGCTATCGAGCGCTTTTGCCAAATACTCTTCGACATTGAACGCTGTTATCGCAACACTAACTAAGGGTGAGTTCAAATTGATCCCCTTGTCGCCGCCCCATCATCTCTTCCGCATCTCGACAGCGAACTGCGCGTCAGACTTCATACAGCGAATGGCATGACGCTTCTTTGCCTGGGCTAGGATGCGATCCCACCAAGGGAGCGGCGTTCCATGAACCACGGCATCAGCGGCTTGATGAAGTACAGTTCGTAAGCCCCAGTACAGAATCAAGACAGTTAGAGATACAGCAGACAACATGATTACAACAGTTCCGACAGTCATTAATTTCCTCGGCCCGGTTCTAAACGTACAGCCACAGCGATCTTCTGATGAATCACACTAGAGTGATATAGCATTCGCAGAAAGTAAAGGATTATCCACGGTGTTCTTAGATCGTCAGCCACTTTCAGCAATCTAAGCCCACTAGCCTGCCTTGCAGCGCGGTCTCGCGGTTAGAATTTGCAAATCACTTAAATCTCCCTAACACACGCTCTATGTTGATTTTAGGCACGTTGGTGTCCCGACAAAAATGAGTCGGGAGACGCCATCGAGGCTTCGTTCGGTGGCTTTTTCCGGTCATCCTCCAGATACCGAACGGGTTCGACGAAATATGATGCGTCGTCATAGGTGGAATCGTGAGATCATGAGCCATGAGTCGGGTCTGGACAGCCATCGTGCTATCTCTCGTAGCGCCGCTGGTAACCCTGCAGGCACAGAAACCCCCCGTTACGCCTCCAAGATTGATCAACATGCCCCCTCCCGATTGCAGTTCAGGGAAGCCCTGCCATGGGAGCCACGGCCAGGTACGACTCATCGTTGACGTACTGGAGAATGGGAAGCCCGGCGATATCCGGGCGGAGCTGGGAGACGCAGTTCTGGTTGCTGCCGCGACCGCAGCGGCACAACAGGCCGAGTTCGTCCCCGGCTCATTTCTTGGCAAGCCGACAACGATGGACTACGTGCTGACTCTCCACTTCTAGTCCCTTCCCAACGTCTGTTCCGTAAAGGCGCCCCCACAGGACAAACCCCTCTTCCCGACGAAGAGCTATCTCGTTTGTCATCAATCCAAACGGGGCAACTCAGGGCAAAAAAGGGAAGTCATAGTTACCGTTTCGCCGCGGCCACCCTTCCCTCGATGGAGGATTCGCGAAAATTATCCCCAAGATGGTCATCATTTCCTCTATCGAGGAAACACCGTCACAGGAGTATCATCAAAGCGTGCCGAAATATTCCATCGTCGTTCCTTTCCATAATGAAGAAGAGAACGTCACCACCCTCTACGACCGCCTCAAGGCTGTCATGGAACAGGTCGGCGAAACATTCGAGCTGGTCTTTGTCGACGATGGCTCCCGCGACCGAACCTATCGCCTCCTTGAAGAGATCGCCGCCGTAGACAGCCGCGTCCTTGTTATCAAGCTCCGCCGCAACTTCGGTCAGACCTCCGCACTCGCCGCAGGCTTCGATCACTCCCAGGGCGACTACGTCCTCGCCATGGACGGCGACCTGCAGCACGACCCCGACGAAGTGCCCAATTTTCTAGCCAAGCTCGAAGAAGGCTATGACGTCGTCAGCGGCTGGCGTTCGCGGCGTGGCGACAACTTCCTCCTCCGTCGCATCCCCTCCCGCGCGGCCAACTGGCTGATGGCGGTCCTCAGCGGCGTCGAGATCCATGACTTCGGGACCACCTTCAAGGCCTATCGTCGCGAGGTTATCCAGAACATCCCCCTCTACGGCGAGATGCATCGCTTCATCCCCGCCCTCGCCTCCTGGTACGGCGCCAGCATCTGCGAGATCCCCATCTCCAACCCCGCGCGCACGGCAGGGAAGTCCCACTACGGCATCTCCCGCACCTTCCGCGTCTTCTTCGATCTCCTTACTATCCGCTTCCTGCTCCGTTACATGACCCGCCCGCTACACTTCTTCGGCACCCTGGGTGCCCTCGGCATGTTGGCCGGTTCAGGCATGGCGGCTTGGCTCTTGATCCTCAAAGTTATGACCGGCCAGCACATCATGTCTCTTCACGGCCCCATCTTCGTCATCGCCGGCGTCCTCATTCTTGGCGGAATCCAGATGATGGGCATCGGTCTCCTCGGCGAGCTTCAGGTGCGCCACTTCTACACCGCCTCCCACCGCGCGCCCTACGCGGTCGACCGAATCCTCCGTCTACGCTCCGAAGAAAGTCTTCTTCAGTAGCTCATTGCCAGTAGCTCATTGCGCAGTAGCTCACTGTGGCTCCGTCAACTTATCACTGTCACGCAACTTCTTCTCCGCCTGCTCCTGGGCCTTCTTCGCAGAGTCTTCAAAGGCCGAGACGTCCAGCTCCTTCTGTCTCTCGTCTGCTTCCACCAATGGGTCGCTCAACGTCTCCAGATGTTCCGCAAACTCCTGGATGCAAGCCGCCTGTTTTGCCGGATGCCCCACAGCCTTGGCCTCCTCCTCCAGCAGAGCTTCCAGCCTCTGTGCCTCATCCAGCCCATAGCCGATTCCGTCATACGACACGCGATCCCGCAGCACGAAGACGTCTTCGTGCAGTCCCGTCTCGCTTACAATCAGCCCTTTACGAGCGGTCTCATAGGATTGTTTCGCGCACTCCTCTGTAATCTCCGCACGGCCTCTTTCGGCGAGCTCCCCCGGCTTCGGTGCCGTGGCCTTGGAGTGGCCCGCACGAGAAATTCGCTCCAGCAGAGTCGTGTGGCTTCCTTGTTGACCTTTATGGCACCCTGCAATCAGGGCCAACATTCCGAACGTGAACACCCCACGACGAACCCCTGAGCCCCAGCCTCGATTCCCATCGTTCACTGCTCTTCCTCACCAATCGCGGCATCATCATTTTTTTTGCGTGGAACCCACACAAAAGCTGCCCAAGACTAACACTCGGTTTCAACGCATGAACAGAGAAAACATTGGCGAGCGTGGTCCACACACGCTCTTGGCCGCCTCCGGTCACTGGCCCGACTGTTTGGCCAACTCCGCAAGAAACGTCTTCTCTCTCTCCGCAACGTAGCTCCTGTATCCCTCCGGATCGACGAACGGATTGGCGGCTCCGGCCTTGATGCGGGCAAACTTCCCTTCCATCCCAAAGTAACTCCCGTGCGCTCCCAGAAACACATCGCACGGCAGCGACTTCAATACCCGGAACGTCTGTTCGTAGTCCTGTGCGATCGCCGGATAAGCCGCATTGCCCACCAATTTATATCCCGGATTCACGTTCGGACTACCGACAATGACGACGTTGTAGCCGCGGCTATCCTCCCGCACCTTCATGGTCCAGGTTGTGCAACCCTTTGTATGTCCTGGTGTTTTATGCGCGACCAGCACGACGCCGCCCAGCCTCACCTCGTCACCATCATGCAGCACCCGGTCCACCTTCGTCGGCGGAAACTGGCTCTCCTCCGCATTGCCGTACTGAAAATCAGTCTTCCCGCCCGACTCTACCACCGGCACATCGCCATCCATCACCATGTACTTCGCGCCCGTTAGCCGCTTGATCTCCGCACTCCCCGCGGCATGGTCCAAATGAGCATGGCTGATCAGCAGAATCTTCACGTCCTTGAAGTGAAATCCCAGCGCTTCCACGTTTTTCCTGATCAAAGGAACACTGCTCGTCAGATTACTGTTGATCAGGATGAGACCCTGAGGCGTCGTGATTAGATACGACGCCAGGTCCTTGCTCCCGACGTAGTACACATTGCCAATCACGCGAAAGGGCGCATGAGGAGTAGTCCAATCAGGGTTATCCTGCGCAAATGCACTGCAGGCAAAGACAAGCATCAGTAAAAGGGAGCGAAGGAGCATGGCAAAGAATAACCCACGCCAAGGAGTCTGACTCCGCCTCTCTCGCAAATAAATCGGCGTCGCTGATACCGACCCTTTCCGTCTCTTCAATGAAGAGCCCGATCGCATAGCAACGCCTTCGACATGATTTCTTTCGTGCCTGGCAATATTTTCTACGGAGTTGATCGAGCAATGGGAGCGGTCGAAACCCTCACTCCCCATTCATACCGTCCCAGACTTAGAATCAGCGCCCCATACGGAACAGCCGTTAGCAGATCAAATAGATAGTGCTGCCCACTTCCCAGCGTGGCAACGATGATCAAAGCAAGATAGAGGAGGCTGATAACACGCCCTGATTTCCAGCGCCAGGAGAACCAGACAATCAGCAGCGCGGTAGATAGATGGACTGATGGAATGCCGTTAGGGGGACCAGCCAGTGCGATTGCATGAGGAGTAAGGTTGCCATAATCCGTGAACGGAAATCCATGGAATGCAAACACCGGCCCGCAAACCGGTACCAGAAGATAGATGGGAACCGCGAGAAACAAATTAAGGATGAACGTACGCAACACAGCAAGCGTCTCCGGCTCCGGCCGGTTCCACAAATAAGCCGCATAGACTATAAGGAACGCACAGGGCAATGCGTTGTAGGCCATATTAGCGGCTATCTCAAGCCAAAAATGATGTGAGACAAATCGTCCCATCCAGAAGCTCGGCTGAACACCCAACAAGCCATCGATGCGGAAGATGTACAGATCTAGTTTGTAGGGCGCAAACCGAGAGAGCCACATCGCAACTCCCTCGCATACCATCCCGGCAAACATCGCTAGCGCTGAAGCCGCGAGAAACCATTCCGTACGTTTGCGATCCTGCGGCACCAAAAGGAAACGAAGGGCTGCAAACAGAACTGCGAAGAACGTGCCTACTACCACGGGGTATTCAACAAGAAGACTGAGCAGCGACCTCATCATGGGTACTTTTGTGGGGAAGACTACCACGAATCTTCCCTTGAATCTCGAAGTTTCTCGTTGTCTCGGCGCCCATCCTAACTAACTACAAGGATTAAACCGCCGCCCCACTCCGAATCACCTGCGCCCCGAACCGCTCCATCTCCTCCGCCTGCGGACTCGACTGCAGCAGCACCAGATCAACCCCGACAGCGGTGAACTCTTCCATTCTTTCCGCAACCTGCTCCGGCGTCCCCACAAACCCGCTTCGCAGCCCGCGGTTCGACACCGAATAATCCTTCAGCGAAACCTTCGTCTGCAACTGCGACCCAGTCACCCACTGTTCATAGTTCGCATACCCACGCGCCGACTGCTTCACATCCGTAATCCGTTCCACCTCGCGCAGCGCCTCGGCCTCCGAGTCCCGCACAATGGCATACCCAGCCACGCCAAAGGTCATTTGCTCCAGCCCCAGCTTTTCTCGCCTCTCCCGCATATCGGCGATCTTCGCACCCACGGCCTCCGGAGCATCACCATGCATCAGGTAAGCATCGCATTTTGCCGCGATCAAATTCTTCGCCGCGTCAGACTCACCCCCCGCATACAGCGTAGGCCGCGGTTTGCTCACCGGCTTCGGCGCGAGCACGTTATCCCGCACATCGTAAAACTTGCCTTTATAAGAAAACCCCTGCGTGTTCCAGCATCCATTCACCACATCCAGCCACTCCGAGGTCCGCGCATACCGATCATCATGCTCATCGAAGTGAACCCCATACTTCGTCGCCTCATCCTTCCACCAGCTCGACACCACATTCAGCGTCAGCCGCCCATGCGACATCACGTCGATGCACGCAGCCTGCTTGGCCAGCAGCGCAGGATTATGAAACGTCGGCCGCACCGCCACCATCAACTCCAGCCGCTCCGTTACCGCGGCCAGCGCTGCCGTCGTCGACCACGCATCCAGCGAAGGAGCGTCCACGCCTTTGATATCGTTCAGATTCAGCTCAGCGATCAGCGTCAGATCGTACCCGATCTTCTCTGCCCTCTGTGTCAGGTCGCGAACATACTCCCAGCTCGCCTCCATCTGCTCATCGTCCACATTGCGCAGCCATCCGCCGAACACCGGCAACCAGAAACCGTATCGCATCTAGCGTCCTACTCCAGCCAGCTCCTGCACTCCGGCCCGGCGATCATTCACGATCTTCGCCTCAGCCTCCAGCCAGTCCGCCAGCTTCGCAAACGGATCGAAGCCCACAACCTTCGGCCCATCCGCCACGAAGTTCGACAGCGCATTGATGTCGTAGTAGACCCGCACGCCATCGCGGTCATCGACCATAAACTCCACGCCGCCCAACTCAATTCCCGCCGCCGCCATCAGCCGCTCCACCTCTTCGATCACCTCAGGCGGCGTATCGAACGCCTCTACCGTCAACCCCGTCTTCGGCGCATCGACCGGGCAAGCCGAACGCACCAGCTCCTGCCCCGTGGGCATCTTGCAGATATCTGCCGGGCAGAGATCAAACGTCTCGCCGGTAATATGTATCTTAATTGCGTACAAATACTTCCCGTTCAACACCTCGACGCGAACGATGTACGACCCACGCGCCGGCACAAACTCCTGCACCAACCCGGTCGAATCCAGCCCCAGCACGAGCCCATTCTCCGCCGCCGAAGCCTCCGCCAGATGCTCCTTCGTATTGAACTTCACCACCCCACTGCCGCTGCCGCCAATATTCGGTTTCACCACAACAGGGAAGCGCAGCCCCTCAGCCGCCGCACTCGCCTGCGAAGCACGATGAATCACGCGCGCCTTCGGATATCCCAGCCCCAACCCGTCCAGCATCGCCAGTTGGGTCGCCTTCGACAACTCACTCCGAAACGCCTTCACCCCATTCACCACGCGAACCCCACGACTCTCCAGGTGCTCCAGGAACCCCAGCGTGTAAAAAATCTGGTCCCCATGCCCGCGGTTCCACGCCGAAGGGCTCATCTTGTTCAACACCAGCGCATACTTCTCCTCAGGTTTATCGCCCGGCCCGTAGCTATGCTCCACCGCATTGAGCTTCACATAGTTCGTCCCACGCCGGTCAAGCTCCGCAAACAGCGGCTTGAACCAGTTCGGTTGCTCATAGTAGATCGCGATCGGTAGAGGGTGGCTCGGCATAATGTCCTTGTTTCCTTCTTAAAAGTGGTCAATTAGATGATCGAAGTCTCGATCACGCAAAGCAATCAGACGTTGGTTGTCCGCTTAACGTTATTGATCATCCAATTTTAGATGAAGGCGGACACCGAAAGGCTTCGCAGCCGCCTTCTCTTATCTTTTTTACAAGATTGTGACGTCGTGCTATCGCAAAAGACACCTCTTCTTCTTCATCTTGAACGGGCATTGTTCCCCACACTCGGCTCCGGTGTTGTACTCTGTCATCCACATGCAAGCCATCCAGATCCTCACCACCGGTTCCGCCGACGTCCTCACCCTCCGCGATCTCCCCACTCCAACTCCCGGCCCCGGCGAAGCCCTCATTCGCATCGAAGCCTCCGGCGTCAACTTCATCGACACCTACTTCCGCGAAGGCCGCTACCCCGCCCATCTCCCTTACACCCTCGGGCAGGAGGCTGCAGGCACCGTCGTCGCCGTCGCGTCCGATGTCACTACCTTCAAGCCCGGCGATCACGTCGCCTGGTGCGGCGTCCCCGGCACCTACGCTCAACTTGCCATCGCTCCTGCCACTCGCCTCGTCGCCATCCCCGAGGGCGTCACTTCGCAACAGGCCGCCGCCGCCCTCACTGCAAGGCATCACCGCCCACTACCTCACCCACTCCACCTATCCCATCCAGCGTGGCGACGAGGTCCTCATCCACGCTGGCGCAGGGGGCACCGGCCTGCTCTTCATCCAAATGGCCAAGGCACTCGGCGCCCGCGTCTTCACTACCGTCTCCACCGAAGAGAAGGCTGCCCTTGCAAGCGCAGCCGGAGCCGACGAAATAATCTTCTACACTCGCGAAGACTTCGCCGCGCGCGTCAAGCAACTCACCTCAGGCCGCGGCCTTCCCGTCGTCTACGACTCCGTCGGCAAAACCACCTTCGAGCAATCTCTCCAGTGTCTGCGTCCACGCGGCCTCATGGTTCTCTTCGGCGGATCCAGCGGAGCCGTCCCACCCTTCGACCTCATTCGCCTCTCCACCATGGGCTCCCTCTACGTCACTCGTCCCACCATGAAGGACTACATCGCCACCCGCGCCGACCTCGTCGCGCGCGCCAGAGACGTCTTCGACGGCATAGCCAACGGCACCCTCAAACTGCGCCACGAACACATCTACCCTCTCACCGACGCCGCCCACGCCCACCGCGACCTCGAATCCCGCAAAACAACCGGCAAACTCCTCCTAATTCCGTAAACCCCGCACATCGCAAGATTCACGCGAGGAAATCGGGCAGTAGTTTGCCTAGACCACCGCAAATTGCCGAAATCTAGCGGTCGATGCGAGAATAACTACCTCGTTAGGCCATGCATTAGGGTCCCTGTGTCTTCAAATTCTCAGTATCTAGGAGCCGTCTATGCCTATCGCGATCGCTACCAAACCGCAAACACTTCCTATCAACCCCGCTTTTGTTGCATATCCCGGTCAGATCTACATCCTGACCAAAAACTCGTACTATCTCAGCGCAGCCAACGGTGGAGGCCTGATCAACGAAGAAGCCATCCAGACTGAAATTCAGTATTCCGCCGGCCTGGTCGTCGGAGGCTACCTGCAGTTCACCCTATGGCGCGACACTTCCGGTCATTTTGCCTTCCAAACTTACAGCGGAAATTTCATCACCGCCGTCGATGGTGGTGGCCGAACCTCAGATGTTATCCACACTGACGCTGTTAACATCGCTGCCTGGGAGGAATTCCAGATAGCGTCAGTCGCCGGCCAGTCTGGACCATTTCCCGTATCCATTCAAACCGTCCACGGCAACTACCTCACCGCAGTTGGCATGGGAGACAAATTAACCAATGCCATTCACTCCGACGCCACAAAGGTTCAGGACTGGGAGATCTTCTACCTCAGGAAGGCGGGCGATCTGGGCTCAGGCTTCCAATACTTCATCGTCCCCATCGATAGCCAAAAGGCCATCGCCGCAAAAAATGGAGGAGGCCTGACTCAAAATACCCTTCAGCTCTACGGACAAAGCGGTGTCCAACTTGACTGGGCCCGATTCAACCTCATCCAGCAACCCAACGGCACGCACGCTATCCAGACCACAAATGGGCACTACTTGACCGCCGTCAATGGTGGTGGACTCGACTACGGCACGACGCAGACCGACAACATCCATACCGATGCCACCGTGGCCCAGGCCTGGGAGCAGTTCACCTTCGTCGACCGTGGTGACAGCACCTACTGCATCCAAACCGTTAGCGGGTACTATCTCGGGAAGCGGACGTACGGCGGCAGTGCCGAGGGAGAGTATTCTACCGACATAAGCGATATCAACTCCGCCATGAAGTTCTGGGTAATCCCGGCCAACTTCATCCAATAGTCAGACTAGATCCGTCAGATCCAATAGTCAGCACTGGGTGGCCCATCCTTTTCGGCTTCATCGAAAAGGGTGGGTTGCCGTTCCATCGCGCGAAGTGCGATCGGTCTTCATACTCACCCGTACAATCACCTCATGCCCCATCCGCACCGCCGCACCTCGACGAGCCTCCTCATCCTCGCCGCCGTGGCCTTTCTATCCCAACCAGCCCACGCCGTCATCGTCCGAGGCACCGTCACCACTCCCTTTGGCGTCCCCGTCGGCAACGCGCGCGTGGAACTCGTCCAGGGCAAAGGAGTCGCCGCCTTCGCCATGACCCAGATGGACGGCACCTACGAGATCCGCAGCACCGCCGCTGGCCGCTTCGTTCTCCTTACCGCCGCCGCGCCCTACACCCCCAGCATTGGCCAGGACTTCTATGGCGGCCGCACCGCCGTCGTCACCCGCAACATCGTCATGCAGTTCTCCACCGTCACACCGCAAACTACCGTTATCTCGAGCGGCATTCCCACGCCAATCCAGCAAATCCCGGCCGGCATCACCCTCGTCCCGCAATCCGCCCTCACCACGCAAGTCGGCATCACCAACGATCTCCGCCAATCCCCAGGCACAAACGTCGTTCAAACCGGCCAGACCGGCGGTCCCATCGCTCTTTACGTTCGTGGTGGCGCAGCGGACGCCAATAAAGTCCTCATCGACGGAGTCCCCGCCACAAACATCGGCGGCTACTTCAACTACAGCCCCGTCTCCACCATCGCCCTCACAGGTCCCGAACTCTACCGCGGCGCCAACAGCGCCCTCCAGGGCACCGGTGCCGAAGCCGCCATCGTCAATCTCGGCACCACTCGCGGCAACGCCCTCCGTCCCATGCTCAACTACACCGGCGACGGCGGCAACTTCTCCACCTATCGCAACGAAGTCATCGTCTCCGGCGCATTCAAGCCCCTCGACTACCTCGCCGCCTCCAGCCGCTTCGACACCTCTAACGCTCTCCCGCTCGATCGCTACCACACCACCAACGGAGTCGCCAACATCGGCTACAGCATCCTCACCAACACCACCGCCCGCTTCACCCTCCGAGCCACCGACTCCGCCACCGGCCTCCCCAGCGCGCACGACATCTACGGCATCTCCTCCTCCGGCAAACAATCCGACCAGGACATCTACTCCGGCCTCACCGTCGAAAACGTCTTAGCAGGGAACTGGCACAACCTCGCCAGCTACGGCATCACCCGCAAGCGCGAGCAGGTCGAGCAGTTCTCGCCGACCGGCGAACCAGTCACCACAATCATCAACGGCACACCCCACACCACCTACTACGGCAACCCCATCACTCCTCCGCGGAGCCAATGGCTACACCGCGACCGGTCAGGCGGCCTTCATCCTCCCCACATACGACGACGTCTCCAACCGCGACGAGTTCTACTACCAATCCAACTACACCTTTCCCTTGCGCATCGCCACGCTCTTCAGCTTTCAGTACGAAAACGAGCGCGGCCGCCTCCTCACCCCTGCTGCCAATCAACAGGTCAACCGCACCAACTACCTCTACACCCTCCAAATCCAGGGCGACATCATCCACCGCGTCTTCTACTCCCTCGGCGGAGCCATCGAACAAAACCAACTCGTCGGCATCACCGGAACCCCACGCATCGGCCTAACCTACGACGCAGTCCGTCCCGGCCAGCACCCATTTCACGGCACTCTCCTCCGTGCCAATGTAGCCACCGGCGTGCAGGAACCATCCCTCACCGCGCAACTCACCAGCCTCTCCACCCTCCTCCAACAGACCGGCAATGCCTCCTACAACATCGCACCCATCACCGCCGAACGCTCCCGTACCTACGACATCGGCGTCGACCAGAACATCCTCAACCAGAAGCTCATCCTCAAAGCCGGGTACTTCCACAACCAGTTCAACCACCAACTGGAGTTCATCGCCGCCAACGGCCTCGAACACTACTTCAACATACCCGCCAGCATCGCCGCGCAACTCCCTCCCGCCTCGCTGAACTCCCTCGCCTACCGCGCCCAGGGCCTCGAAGCGGAACTCCAGTACCAACCCCTCAATCATCTCTTCCTTCGTGGCGGCTACACCTACCTCGCCTCCCTCGTCGAGCAGTCTTTCTCCAGCGACGCCGTCACCCCCGCCATCAACCCCAACCTTCCCGGCATTCCTATCGGAGCTCTCTCGCCCCTCGTCGGCAGCCGTCCCTTCCGGCGCCCGCCGAACACCGGTTTCTTCGCCGTTCAATACACTGCGAACCGCTTCTCCGCCGCCATCAAGGGCGCTCTCTCCGGCAGCAGTGACGACTCCACCTTCCAGCTCAACAACGACCGCAACGGCGGCAACACGCTCCTGCTCCCCAACCGCAACCTCGACTTCGGCTATGCCAAGCTCGACCTCAACGTCATCTTCAAAGCCACAAACAACATCACCCTCTTCACCCAGCTCGACAATCTTCTCAGCCAGCAACACATCGGCCCCATCGGCTATCCCGGCCTGCCCTTCACCATCCGCGCCGGCCTGAAGATTCGCATCGGCGGCAACTAATCGACTCCGCGCATCAAAATCCCACGCTCGGTGTTTAACTAACGGATAATTCTCCACCCGACCGAAATCCTGTCTTTTTTCTGTAACTTGCGGCCTCTTTCACGCAGCGTGGCGGCCCTCTGCTGCGTCTAATCCAACAGAAGGAAGGAACGACGCCAAATGACGAAACGCATCCTCACACTTACATTCTTAGCGCTCACTCTCCCCGGCATCAACGCATTCTCACAGCAGGAGGCTTCCACGCCCACCCAGGCTCTCGTCTCCTTCGACTCCAAAACTTCAGTAGCGCCCACCGCAAAAGACGTCACCGTCAAGGTCGACAATCGTGTAACCAATCTCCTCAACCTCGCCGCCGTCCCGCCGAACGGAGCCCAGGTCGCTCTCCTCATCGACGACGGTCTCCGCACCAGCATCGGCGGTGAGCTGAATAACATTCGCGCCTTCCTCAACAGTCTGCCTCAGGGCACCGAGGTCTTCATCGGCTACATGCAGAACGGCCGCGTCGTTCCTGCCAGCGAGAGCAACCCCGGTTTCACGACGGACCGTGCCGCCGCCGCCAATGGCCTCCGCATATCCACAGGCGTGCGGGGAGCCAGCGCCAGTCCCTACTTCTGCCTCTCCGATTTCGTCAAGAGCTGGCCTCCCAGCGCCGAAGGCCAACCCAACGCTCAGTCCCAGCAGCCTGCGCACAAGGCCCGCTTCGTCCTCATGATCACCAACGGCGTCGACCCCTACAACGGCAGCACCAGCATCACGAATCAGGACAGCCCCTACGTCTCCGCTGCTGTCACGGACGCCCAGCGCGCCGGCGTCCCCGTCTACTCCATCTACTACACCGACGCCGGCTTCGGCCCCCGCCGCGGCAGCTTCAGCGGACAGAGCTACCTCCAACAGGTAGCGCAGGGAACCGGTGGTGCGTCCTACTACCTAGGCACCGGTAACCCCGTCTCCCTCGCTCCTTTCCTCAAGCAATTCCAGAACGCCATCGCCGAGAGCTACGTCGCCACCTTCCCCGTCGACGCCAACAAGAAGATGGTCAGCCTCAAGCTCTCCACCACCCTCCCCAAAACCAAGGTCAACGCCCCGCAACAGGTCCGCCCCGGAACCATCGTTCTCTCCCAGCCATGAACCCCGAAGCATCGCCCAATTGGGCTTGTTCCGAAAGGTCGTGATTACAGCTTGACCGGTCACTGGATCGCTTGAGAAGACTGCATTCGGGTGCGACCATTGCACGTACGTTTATTGCGAAAGGCCGCTCGAATGTGCACACTGCGATGGTTCGCGCTTTGGTTGTTCGCCTCTTTGGCCGCGATGGCTCAAACTGACCTGACCGTCAAATCTCTCAACAAAATTCAATTCGCGGATCAGTTTCCAGGAGCCGATGCCTGCATTCAAATTCAGAGAGCGATCGCCGCCCTTCCAGTCAACGGAGGAGAGGTCGATGCCCGCGGATTTCTCGGCTTTGTCACCTGTTCGGTCAACCCCTTCGCCAACATCCGCATGCATCCCGGTGAATCAGTTCACCTGTACCTCGCCGCAGGTTCTACTTTTACGACTTCAGTGCAGTGGATCATTCCCCTGGGCTCCGTTGTGACCGGCGGAGGCTCAGCCCCCGGCGGAGGTAGAGGAACCACCCTGGTTGCAAACCGTACCACCTTCCCGGCAAATACTGCAGTCGTCTCCCTGGGCGACTTCGGCCAGTCCGAAGGACCATTGATCGAAAACATTACGATCGACTGCAACCATGTCAGAGGCAGCATCGGTATATTCAGTGATCGTATCGAGGAGCTGGGCGGCGTTCGCAATGTATCCGTCATCAACTACAAAGCCATTGGCATCGAGATGCTCGATCAAGCTTTCCTTCCGCCACGCACCGGGGGACAACCCGAAAACTACATCCTGGACGAACTCCAATTGGGTGGAGACACCGGCTCGACATGCATTCGGATTCGTGTCGGCTCAGGTGGTCAGCGTGGAGGCGGCCACATCACCTGCACCTCATCCCTCGTCGAATCCGGTAACCTGTCGTGTTCTGCCGGAGTAGTTACCGCGACATTCCCTGCAAACAAGATCCCGAACGGAACTGCGATCGGGGTAGAGAGCGGAACCAACCCCCATCTCAATGGTCTATTCACCATAACCAGTTCCTCGTCGACCCAGCTGCAATGGAAGCAGCCTGACTGCAGCGGCGCTTCCAGCGGAGCCGTCATCGGAGCCATGTCCCAGAACGGCGTGCAATTGGATGGCTCCGACGGAGTCTATGATCGAATCCATTGCGAGTTCACTGTCGACTGCGTCCTCATCGACTCCGAACCCGCGTTGAACGGCTGGGTCACTCGGGCGCTCACGATCTCCGGTGTAACCGGACAATCCAGCGTAAAAAACATCGTGCATCTGGGCCACGCAACTCACCCGGAAGACATCATCCTCACCGCGCTTCAGCGCTGCATCGGCCCCGTTCCCGCCACGCAGCAATGCGCCACGAACGTCCTCCAGGACGACCTGAACTCCGTTACGCTTCAGGAGTCCTCGCTGGCCTGGTATCTCATAGGACACTCAAGCAGTGGCGCTGTGCCCGCCCTTCTCAGCAGCTCGCCGTCCGTCAATTGGTCCCTGCCAAACCCCTCCCTGATCTTTCGCAACGGCACTGTCTTCTCAAAATTAGGCAAGCAAAATGACGGAAGCCTCACCTATTGCTCCGACTGCAAAGTCGCGGCTCCTTCAGCATGTTCCACCGCCAATCTTTCTGCCTGTGTCTGCAGCAGCGGCGGCACCGGAGCCTTCGCAAAGCGCCTGAACGGAGCATGGCTCTGCAATTAGAAAATCGATTGCTTATAAAGTGTGGGCTATACCGAAGCGTAAATCTGCTCGATATACTTCATATCGCGTAGACCTTCTTCGCCCGGACTGCTCGGCGTCTGATCCCGCAGAACACAATCCGAAAAATGGTTCGCCTCCCGCGTGAACTGCAGCGGGTCCTTCTCAGGATTCGATTCATCGATCACCGTATTCGGCGTCCCCCGTCCTCCGCTCGAATACTCAGCCCGCAGCTTCAAGCCGTCGTAGTTGAACGCCGGCCCCATCTCCAGCCAACCCTTCGACGCAAATACCTTGAAATATCCCGGCATCTGCGCACCGTACGTACAACTGCCCGTTACAACCACGCCTGAAGGAAACTTCTCCGTCCACGACACATTCTCTTCCACTGTGTTGAACCGCCCATCCTTGTCCACAGTCGAAGTCACAGCAGTAAACTTCACCGGCTCCTCGCCCGTCAGGTACCGGCTCGCGTTCAACACGTAAATCCCTACATCGAACAGCGACCCACCTCCCGCCAGGGTCTTATTCAACCTCCACGCTCCCGGAGCGGCATTGAAGCCGAACGCTCCATTGATCGTCTGCACGTCTCCAAGCGCCCCGTCTCGAATCAGCTTCGCCGCCTTCAGATTCAAAGGCTCATAGTGCAGCCGGTAAGCGATCATCAGCTTCACGCGTGCGGCCTTGCATGCGTCGATCATCGCCTGCGCCTCGCTCACCGTCGTAGACATCGGCTTCTCGCATAACACGTGCTTGCCCGCCTTAGCAGACCGAATCGTGTACTCCGCATGCATGCTGTTCGGCAGCGCAACGTACACCGCATCGATCGCCTTGTTGTCGCGAAATCTGTCCATGTCTTCGTAGCTGTAGATCGAGCTCGTCGGCACCCCATACTGCGCGGCAATCCGTTCCGCCTTATCGCGATGCCCACTCACCAGTCCTGTAATCCGCGAGTTCGAACTAATCAGCACACCGCGCATGAAGTGATCAGCAATCGTTCCCAGCCCAATTACGCAGTACCCAATCTTCTTCGTCGCACTCTGCGCTGCAACGCCCACCGACGGCAGCATATGCGCTGCCAACCCCATCGCCCCAAGCCTCGAAAACTCCCGTCGCGATATCCCCATGCGCCCACCTCCAATTACAGATAGTACCGAAAAGTTCTTGTTTTGAAGGGGCGCGACTTTAGTCGCGCCGTAACTGCTATCAATGCATTGCGGCTTCAGCCGCTGAGGTACGCCTCCCGTTTCGCGAGGTTAGTCGAGGCTAGTCTTTGCCGGAAGGTTGAATCTTCACCTCCGCGACGGGCACATCCAATGCCCCGATCCGATCATTAAGAATGTCATGCACCAGAACCCGCAGGCTATACTCTCCCTTCGCGGGCACGTTGATCTCTTGCTGGTACCGCACCCCACGCTGCAGTGCCGTGGCGAACTGCGAGGAATTCCAGGTCGCTCGAACAGACTTCACATCGGAGTTAATTGTCTTTCCTTCGCCGTCATATACCAGCGCAATGAACTCCAGGTGGCCGTGGCGCAGGCCATCCGCCGAAGTTTGAACCCACAAACCCCGAGGATCGATCGAGTACTCCACGCTGTAACGAATACTGCGCTCCTTCGTCACCTCCGTCCGTAGCCCAGCCCCGCCTAAAGCCACACCCTCAGACTCCGCAGGCAGCGGTAGCACCCGCGCATAAAAGGGAATCTGGGTCGCCGGCGGCGCACTGGAGAGCTCCGCAGCCTTCACCGTAGCACCCACACTCGGACCAGCCGCCGCCTCGCTCGTATCGGCATAGTACCCGCGCCGGTACGCGAGCTTGTAGTCTCCGCCATCCAACTCCACCCGGATACTGCGATACTCGCCGTGCATATTCGAGTCGGTCGGGATATAGGTCAGCGTGTAGTAGTTCGAACTCGCATCCACCACCCTCTCGACCGCCTGCGCCAGCCCGTTCGTATTCACAAATGCCTTGCCGCCCGTATCCTCCGCCATCTCGAGCATCGTGCTCTGCGACGTAAACATCCCGTCACTGAAACTCCGTTCCGACTTCACCAGTCCCCGCGAACTCCATCCCGCTAACCCGCCGCCCGAGTTGTTCGATGCCTGCAGCGTCGTCGACGGTAGCAACCCCCTCGCATCGATCGGATACACAGCCACCCGGCTCCGCGTCAGCAAATCCACCGTCTCCCGGTACTCCGCCTGCCACGCAGCCGATCCCGCAAAAGGATCGCTCCCCCGCTCAGCACGCGGCAGAATCGTCAACGGAAACGACGCCGAGAACCACATCAGGTTTTTCCGCCCCGGAATCCCCGCCAGATATCGGGCCAGTTGATTCAACCCATGCAGCGTGTATCCCGCGCTCAGATTCTCCCCAGTGTGCTTCTCTATCGCGTCAAACTCCGCCAGCGCCTGCACCATCTGGCGGGAAACCGATAGTTGGTCCTCAATCGGACCCAACTGTTCGGCCACCACATCATTCTTCCCCCCAACCTTCTCCGCCAGCGTCGGCGACGCCCGCGTATCGCTCCGTTCCACCGCCCGCCGCAATATCTCCGGGTCAGAAGTAAATCCCTGCAGCATCACCAGCCGCGTCGTCAGCCCGAAGATAGCAATCCGCGACCCCGGCTTCGCACTTCGCAGATATTGCAGCAACTGCCCCCGCACAAAAGACTGGTCAATCATCGGCGTGTTGATCGTATCCAGCAGCAGCACATCCACCGCCGAGCCCGTCGGTGGGATTGCCGCATTCGTAAACACGCCCGGCTCCAGCTTCAGTGGCGGAACCGGCGCAGCGGCTTGCGAGACTCCCGTATGCTCCTCGAAGCTCTTGATCGTCTGCGGACTCTTGCGTTCGATGAGGCGGAAATCGCTCTGTTTGAGCCCCTTCACCGGGTTCCCATTGCCGTCCGCTACAACCACATCGACCACAACCAGTCTGGCCGTGGCGTGAATGGTAGGAGCGGCAGCCGGTTGAACGGGAGCGCCGCCTGTCTGGGCAGAAGCCTGGGGCGACAAGCAAAAGGACAACGCGCACAAACCAATTGCGCCATGTGTCCACGTAGGCTGCAGCATGGACATACCTGGGGGAAGTCTCATGGAATTGCCTCGGGCAAACGCCTCCAGTAATAATCCGGTGCGCTGATTGTAACCGCGCCACTACTCAAGCTGTGATTGCAAATCGACATTGTCAGACGAAATTCAATTTGCCCCTACCGAAGGGGCCCATCATTGTTAGGGTTTTCCACAGAAATCTTTCAAAAAAGTGGCAAATTTTAGCCCGCAAAAACCCACCATCCAAAAAGCACGTTCCACCACGCAAATAACTACAACTTCACCACAAAAAGCCACCGGCTTGCACCCACTTTTTCCAAGACCCCCCTCAAAAAGCCCAGCAAAAACAGCAAAACCCCGGAACAAAACAGCTTGCTCCGGGGTCCCACTTTTTTCTGCAAAAAAGCAGCTTAGTACATGCCGTCCATGCCGCCGCCATGCTGGTGTCCACCACCCGCGGGCTCCTTCTTCTCCGGGATGTCGGAGATCATCGCCTCGGTGGTCAGCATCAACCCGGCAATCGAAGCCGCGTTCTGCAGCGCAGTCCGCGTCACCTTCGTCGGGTCGATCACGCCGGCCTTCACCAGGTCCTCGTAGGTGTTGGTTGCGGCGTTGTAGCCGAAGTTGGGCTCCTTCGACTCGTGGATCTTGCCGATCACCACTGCGCCCTCTTCGCCTGCATTCGAGACGATCATGCGCAACGGCTCCTCAATCGCGCGCCGAATGATCGTTGCACCGATCTTCTCGTCGCCTTCGAGGCTCTTGATCACCGTCTCAACCGCAGCCGCGCAGCGAACAAACGCCACACCGCCGCCCGGGACAATGCCTTCCTCAACAGCAGCGCGGGTTGCATGCATCGCATCCTCAACACGAGCCTTCTTTTCCTTCATCTCGGTCTCAGTCGCCGCACCAACCTTGATCACTGCAACGCCGCCAACCAGCTTGGCCAAACGCTCCTGCAGCTTCTCGCGGTCGTAGTCGGAGGTGGTCTTGTCGATCTGTGCGCGAATCTCCTTCACGCGGCCTTCGACATCGCCATCCTTCCCGCCGCCATCAACGATGGTGGTGTTGTCCTTGTCGATCGTCACGCGCTTCGCAGTGCCGAGATCCTCGATCTTGACGCCCTCAAGCTTGATGCCGAGGTCCTCCGTGATCGCCTTGCCGCCGGTCAGAATCGCAATGTCCTGCAGCATCGCCTTGCGACGATCTCCGAAGCCTGGGGCTTTCACAGCAGCGACGTTCAGCGTGCCACGCAGCTTGTTGACCACGAGAGTCGCGAGCGCCTCACCGTCCACATCCTCAGCAATGATGACGAGCGGCTTCGCCGTGCGTGCAATCTGCTCGAGCAAGGGAAGCAGGTCCTTCATCGAGGAGATCTTCTTCTCGTAAATCAGGATGTACGGATTCTCGAGCGCGACTTCCATGCGCTCCGCATCAGTCACGAAGTAAGGTGAGAGGTAGCCACGGTCGAACTGCATGCCCTCAACAACCTCAAGTTGGGTCTCCATGGTGCGTGACTCTTCAACTGTGATGACGCCGTCCTTGCCGACCTTCTTCATAGCCTCCGCAATGATGCTGCCAATTTGCGAATCAGAGTTCGCCGAGATCGTTCCGACCTGGGCAATCATATCGCCCGTAACCGGCTTCGAGAACTTGCTCAGCGCGCCACCCTGGGAAGCGCCATTCTCATCGCGCTTGCCGATGATGGCCTCGACAGCCTTGTCGATACCGCGCTTCAACGCCATCGGGTTCGCACCCGCAGCCACCGTCTTCACGCCCTCGCGATAGATCGCCTGGGCCAGAACAGTCGCAGTGGTGGTGCCGTCGCCGGCAACATCCGAGGTCTTCGACGCAACCTCACGCACCATCTGAGCGCCCATATTCTCGAGCGCATTTGGCAACTCGATATCCTTGGCGACGGTAACGCCGTCCTTAGTAATTGTTGGCGAACCGAACTTCTTCTCGATCACTACGTTGCGACCCTTCGGTCCAAGCGTCACCTTCACTGCGTCCGCCAAAATATTGACGCCACGCAGGATAGCCTGACGCGAATCTTCTCCGTGCAGAATCTGTTTTGCCATTGTGTTGCTCCTGTTTCTCGGTTCATCAACCGATCAAAATTTGCTTTGAATGAGGCGCCCGAAGCGCCGATTATGCGGCGAAGCCGCGTTATACGGCACGAAGTGCTACTTCTTGAGGATGCCGAGGACTTCTTCTTCGCGCATGATCAGAAGCTCTTCGCCGTCGATCTTGATCTCGGTGCCCGAATACTTGCCGAACAGGATGCTGTCGCCAGCCTTCACGTCGAGCGGAAATACCTTGCCCTCGTCGTTCGACTTGCCCTTGCCGACAGAGAGGACTTCGCCCTGCTGCGGCTTCTCTTTTGCCGAATCCGGGATGATGATGCCGCCACGGATGCTCTCGCCCTCTTCAATGCGCCGAACCAGAATCCGGTCGTGCAGCGGTGTAAACGATGTTTTCGCCATTGCTTTGCATCTCCTTGTTTCGTAGTGCTGTTGCGTTTTTGGCGAACGGAACCCCGTTCGCGTTGCATTGCGCGACATCGCCAGTAGAACTCCCCTGGCAGGTGTCGCAAAATGGTGTGGAATTGGCCTCAGGCTGGCCTGTTTGAGGGTTTCAAACCGCCGTTAGCACTCAAGCCTCCCGATTGCTAACGATAGTCAGCTAGGACGCGTCTGTCAACCTGCCAGTGTGAAATCTGAGTGAAACTCACGCAAGCCTCTTTTTTTGCGCCTTTGACATGGCAAGGAAAGCAAATTGGCCAGGATCGGCAAACTTCGCATCAACGTGGTAACCGTACTCCGTGCCTGCAGGGTGGATGACGTCCATATCTGGCCCCGACAGCGTAAAATAGCCGATATGCGTTGCACTCGCTCCATCGGTCTCTCTCTGCTCTTCGTTTTCGGTCTTTGTCTTGTTACAGCCGGCCCTCTTCTGGGCCAGGACGCCCCCCAGAAACACGGCCGCAAATACAAGGCGCCGCCAGTCACCTCGCACATCGAAGTCACAGTCCTGAAGAAGTTCAATGGCAAACCCATCTCAAACGCCGCCGTCATCTTCGACTCGACTCTGAACGGCAAGGACGAGGGCAATCTCGAGGTTAAGACTGATCCGGACGGCAAGGCGACGATCGACGTCATCCCCACCGGCAGCACTGTTCGCGTTCAGGTGATCGCCACCGGCTTCGCAACTTACGCCGAGGAATATCTTGTCGCCGAACCCACCCGGCAGATCTCCATCTCCATGCTCCGGCCGCAGGAGCAGCTCTCGTCTTATCAGGACAACACGGGCAAGGCTGCGGCAAGAAAACCGGGTGTTCAGGAGCCAATTCGGCCAACGACGCCGGCCACGACACCAGCCGCGAAGCCAGCAACGCCCGCTCCGACGCCTCAAACGACTCCACCGCAGTCCCCGAACGCTTCAGACACCACGCCAAAGCTATAACCAACCGACTCGCAAGTATTACTTATGGATTAGCTGCTCTATGGATAAGCTGCTCAAGGGAAAGACCGTGCTCGTCACCGGAGGGGCCAAGCGTATCGGCCGGTCTATCGCCCTCGCAATGGCTGAACGCGGAGCGAACGTTGCCATCACCTACCTTGACTCCCAACTCGAAGCCGAAAAGACGGTACAAGCACTGGCGGCGGGCGATGACGTCGATGCGTTGGCCGTTCGCTGCGATCTGAGCGATCCCGAGAGCATCAAGCAGACGATGGCGTCGGTCATCGAAGAGTTCGGTCAGCTCGATCTCCTCGTCAACAACGCGGGCGTCTTCGAGTCCGAGGCGCTCGAGAAGATCTCCGTCGAACAATGGGACGGGATGTTCGCCACCAACACTCGCGCCCCGTTTCTCATGGCCAAAGCTGCCTATCCCCATCTCCGCGCCACGCGGGGACGCATCCTGAACATCGGCTCTCTCGGCGGCCTGCACCCATGGGCTACCCACGCTCACTACTGCACCTCCAAGGCCGCACTGCACATGCTCTCGAAGACCATGGCGAAGGCCTGGGCGCCGGAGATCAGCGTCAATTGCATCGCCCCCGGCATGATCGTCCAGGGCGAGGTCGACGAAGCCTACGAGCACTTCGCGCGCAAGACGCCCATGCAGCGCAACGGCACGGCCCACGACGTAGCCGCGGCCGCCATCTTCTTCGCTACCGCCCCTCACTTCATCACCGGCCAAATCCTGGCAGTAGACGGCGGCCTCGGCCTCTAGTTTTTCCAGGAGCTACTGCCCAGTCATTCTCTGCCACCAGCTCTTCTCCTTCAAATTCTCATAGAGGTTGAGCGGTTCGGGTTGCGGTTGCAGAGGCTTCCCCATAAAAGCGGCCAGGGGGTTCGAGACGCACAGAAGATGCGCGTAATCGGGTCCATATTTCTTTGCCACCAGATCAAACGCATCACGCATCTTCGGCGGCCGCGACGTTGTATTGTGAGCATCAGTCGCGAGAAAGTGTACCCAGCGATTCGCCAACAGGTCATGCGCCATGCGCTCGGCATGTTTTCCCATGCGGCCCACGACAGACCCGGCCGTCACCTGGACGAGCACCCCGCCGCGCAGCCAGTCCACCAGCCGCGGATGATCGTTTTGCAGCGTAGGATTGCGCTCCGGGTGCGTCAAAATCGGCGTCAGACCAGCTAGTTGCAACTGGTAAAAGATCTCGGTCAGCCCACGCGGCAGTCCATAGTCGGGGACTTCCACCAGCAGATACCCCATCCCGTT
This sequence comes from uncultured Acidobacteriaceae bacterium, assembly GCA_963791735.1. Taxonomy (GTDB): domain Bacteria; phylum Acidobacteriota; class Terriglobia; order Terriglobales; family Acidobacteriaceae; genus Edaphobacter. The sequence continues at coordinate 72,463 of CAWBTR010000007.1, forward strand.
GATGCTGAACTTCGCCGGATCGACCTTCGCTTCCTGAATATTTTCGTACGACATATGGAAGTCGCATCCCCGGCCCAGCCTCACGGCGATCCCTTCACGATCCAGCCGTTGCTGCAGCTCGGTAATCTTTTCCGCAATCACCGATGGTTCATAGGCGAAGGAGGCGTTCGCATGCGGCGAACACACAACGTGCGAAATCCCATCTGCGGCGGCAATCTTTGCCATGGCGACCGAGGTCTCCACGGTCGCAGCACCATCGTCCATGCGCCACAGAAGGTGATGGTGAATGTCAATCATCGCGTAGTCAGGTTACCACCGCGCCTGAGTGAGCTGGCACATTACCGCGCCGCCAAGGATTCTGCCATCGCCTGGAAGAGGAGCAATCCGTCCGCCGACCCGAGCAGCGTCTCGCTGGACCTGTCAGGATGCGGCATCATCCCCAGAACATTGCGTCCCTCATTCAGGACGCCGGCAATATTCTCGAGCGATCCGTTCGGATTCGCCTTCGCTGTCACCGCACCCTCCGGCGTGGCGTAGCGAAACGCGATGCGATCCTCCGCCTTCAGTGCAGCCAGAGTCTCCGAATCGCAGAAGTAGTTGCCTTCCATGTGCCCGATCGGCATCTGCAACACCTGCCCTCTGGCAAGCCCATGGGTAAAGGGCGAATCGACCGTCTCGGTCAGCAAGAATGTCTGCTTGCAGATGTAATTCTGGCTGGCGTTCCGCATCAGCGCCCCGGGCAACAGCCCCGCCTCACACAAAATCTGAAACCCGTTGCAGATTCCGAGAACCAGCCCACCGCTCCTGGCAAACTTTGCAACCGACTGCATCACCGGCGCAAATTTCGCAATCGCTCCTGTGCGCAAATAGTCTCCGTAGGCAAATCCGCCTGGCACGATGATGGCATCGCACCCCTGCAGGTCCTCCGACGCATGCCAAAGATACGTAACAGGGTGCCGCGCGATCGCATCAACCGCGTGGTGAGTGTCATGGTCGCAGTTGGACCCCGGAAAGACCAGAACGCCAAACTTCATAAGTTAAGAATATCACTTGAAAACAGATAAAGACTCGACCGCGGAACCACGGATGGAACGGATGGAGCCGGTAGGGGACGCATCATCGTCCTATTCTGACTCGAATAAATCCGCGCTTATCCGCATTGATCCGCGGTCGATTTCATCGTCGAGGTGCCAGGCTAAACCGGCGCGTAAATTGCAAAGCCGCGCGGCGGAGCAGGGAACTCGGAGTTGCCCTCGCCATCCGTCGTACGCTCGTCCGGATGAGCCGTGTCATGCCCATCCCAGGCGACCGGTGCAAACTTCTGCTTCGGCCACTTGGTCTTCACGGACGTGCCGGACCATTTGTCCCCAAGGTTATTGAGCACATAAACCAGCCCCGGCTGATCGGAGCTTTCGTCCTTGTATCCAACCCGCTGCATGATGTAAAGGTCGGGATCGGCATGTAATATCTGCGAGTCGCCTCCGGCATACTTGTGGTGCGCTCCAATCAACGCATCGATTCCATTCGGCGTTCCCGGACGCGCCAGCCCATTGTTGTAGTAGTCGTACCAGAAGATGCTGGGGTATCCCTCGTGCACCATGATGAAGGAGTAGGCCATCATCTTGTCGTTCACAATCACATTGTCGCCCATATCGTGGTTGTCGACGAACGTTGCAGCGTGCAGGGGCCGCTTCATCACTACAGCTCCGTCATCGGTCAGGTTGCGCAGATCGTAGTGTGGCGTGTCGCAGACATCCTTCAACTTGTACCGCAGCGGAAAGTCGAACGCTGCAATCTGCGTATCCGTCAACTTGTTCACACGCTCGAGCCAGTGTTCGATGTCTTCGTTGCCGGACCAGTACTCCCCCACAACGTACGGCGTGAACTCCTTGTCATTCTTCACATAGCGATACTTCGCCAGCAGCCCGATGATCCACGCGCCGAAGCCCTTGACGAAGTCGAACCGGAAGCCATCGAAGCCAAGCTCTTCGATCAGCATCCGCGAATACTCAAACATCGCGGCATAAACAACGGGATTGCGATGGCACAGATGTGGGAACCCGGCGTAGTTCTCCTCGTCAGGCATCATCACCTGTTCATACCGGCTCGGATGAAAGCAGTTCCAATCGCGAGGAAATCGTCCGCTCTTCGGATTGAACTTGGTCCACCGCTTCTGCCCATCGAGTGGGTTGACCTCCTCCTCATCGGCTCCGGAGTTATGGTTCAGCACCATATCCGCATACAGTCCCATTCCATGTTCGTGAGCCTTCGCAATCAGTGCCTTCAACTCCGCGCTGTTGCCAAACAGCGTCTTTATGCCGCCCTTCTGGTCGAAATCTCCGAGATCGAAGTAGTCATACGGGTCATACCCCATCGAAGTATTGCTGGACGCCTTCGAAACCGGCGGCAACCACAGCGCATTGACGCCAGCCTTCGCCAGGTCATCCACCTTTTCCGCAACGAAGTTCCACCAGTTGTGCTCCTGCTTATCTTTCTGGGGCGAATCCCAGTAAAACGCCTGCATCATCACAGCCATCTCAATAGTTCTCCATTCAAGTTCGCGCGGCGAACCATGTCGAAACGCGTCTTCGTCTCGAAATCAGCGTCTTTGCGTTATAGTTCTGTCCCAGCAGGTCTGATGCGGCACAGAGCAGTCAGGTTGGTATGGACCTTAGAAACCACAATGCGGGCACCCATCTCAAGACCGCCGGCAATGCGCTGCTCAACTGGTGGCGAGCGGCCACCCTCGATGCGCTGATCGTCGGCGTTCTCTGGCTCATAGGCCTGGAACTGATCCGTGTTCCGTGGGCTCCATTCTGGGCAATCCTCGGCGGCCTGCTCCAGATCATCCCCACCTTCGGCGGCATGGTCGCCCTCATCGGCCCGGTCCTCGCGGTAGCCTTCAGCGGACACGACGAATGGCGCCTCGGCCTCGTACTCGGACTTTACGGATTGATCGTTATCCTCGAAGGTCTCGTCATCGGCCCGTACGTATTGCACCGCACGACCAGGATCCCCTGGTGGGCCGCCTTCTTCGGCCCCATCGTTCTCGGCATCCTCATTCCGTTCTGGGGAGTTCTCCTCGCCCCACCTCTGCTCGCGGTCATCTTCGCCTTCAAGCGCCCAACTGTGCCGACCTGAAGCCGATAAAGAACCATGAGACTGATTCGAGTCACGACCTTGACGTTCGCTCTCAGCGTTACGTGCCTCGCGATTCCGGCCGGCAACACGCAGGCAGATCAATCCCCCGCTGCACGGATCTCCATCATCGAGGTAACACCCGGAAAGCTGAGCGACCTGGACTATCAGGTCATATCTGAGCGCCCCGGACTTTCGAGCTGGATTGGTCTCTACCGGGACGGAGACATGTGGAAATGGCGATCCACTCAAGTCCGCATCGGCTGGGCCTTCAACCCATTCGACGATAAGGACCGTCCCGGCGGCCCGTGGAGCGGATATCACGTCAGCACGGTCGGCGAGAAGCAGCCTCCCATTCTCCTGGTGAGAGGGCTCCCCGAGCTGACTTCGATCGAATCGAAGCGTGCGGCCTACTCCAGATCTGCTGAGCTCACGGTCCGGGATAAATCGCCGCTCACGCTTCGCCTCTCTGAAGCGACGTACACGGTGAAAATGCTGCCCTTGTCTGCGGGGCCAGACATCAGTTGTCAGCTCCTTCTGTCCTCGGGTAACGTCAATCAGGTCCTGGACGCGGCAGGCTGCTACTGGGACATTGTGTGGGCAGGTGACCTCGATGGCGATGGAAAGCTGGATCTCCTGGTGCGCTATCCGGACGATTACAGTCCCAGGCTTGAGTTGATGTTCTCATCACGCGCCAGGCATGGCGAGCTAGTGAGAACGGTGGCTGTCAGAAAGGGTTGGGGCGAATAGCATTTGTTCCATCTCGCTTCGACGCAGACCTGCTCATCCTTCAAGCTTGTAGCGTGTCTCCGCCAGTCGATATAGCGGCCGCCACACGAGTCGATTGATCGTCACCACCATCATCGCCATCACAATCGTTGCCAGCAGCAGAATCTGAAACTGCCCGCTATCCGTCGCGGCGCTGATCACCGCTCCCAACCCCACCGTCTGCAACGTCTGATTCTTCAAACGAAAGTATTCCGCGATGATGCTGGCGTTCCACGCGCCACCCGAGGCCGTCACCAACCCCGTAATCAGGAACGGAAAAATCCCAGGCAGAATAACCGTCTTCCATCGCTGCAGGGTCGTGAAGTGGAACAGAGTAGCGACCTCCCGCAGATCCGAAGGAATCGCCATCGCCCCGGCAATCACATTGAACAGGATGTACCACTGCGTTCCCAACAGCATCAGCGCAATGGAACCGATTCCCAACCCCCCGCCCAGCCTCACCAGCGCAAGCAGAATAACCGGGAACAGCGCGGTAGCAGGAACGGATGCCGCAATCTGCGCGACAGGTTGAGCAATGCGCGCAAGCCGCGGATGAAACCCGATCGCAACTCCCGCAGGAATCGTCCAGGCAGCTGCGAGCACGAGCGACACGTTCACCCGCAAAAAGGTCGCCAGCGCCCCCTTCATAATTTCAACGAACTGGAACCCATGCACCTCGCGCAACAAAGTCAGAGCCTGCCATGCAGCATAGAGCACCGCAGCCGCGGCCGCCGTTAGAATCACCACCCTCAGACCCGTAGAAACCCTGCTGCGCATGGCCGTTACACCGTTATCAGAAGCGGGACGTTGCGTTCCCGATTCTTTGCGCTGCCTCGCCAATCGCCGGTAAACGCCCTCACCCAGCGGTACGACCGTATGCTGCCGCAGCGAGCGGAGAGCCCGTGAATGCTGTAGCAGGTGCAGCAGCGGCGAACGCACGCGCGACCCGCTCTCCACCTGCTCAAACTTGAACTTGTCGCTCCATGCAATCACCGGCCGCCAGATCAACTGATCGGTCGCGACGATAATCGCAATCATCGTCAGGATGCCCCACGTCATCGCAATCTTGTTTTCCGTGCTTGCCGCCGTTTGAAGATAAGAACCTAGTCCGGGAAGCCGGAAGTCCCGCGTCCCCAGAACAAACATCTCGCACGCCATCAGGAAGAACCACCCGCCGGCCACCGATACCATTGAGTTCCACACCAGGCCAATCGCCGAATAGGGCAGCTCCAACTGGATCAGCCTTTGCAGCCGCGAAAATTTATAGATGCTCGCAGCCTCGGAGAACTCTCGCGGAATGCTCTTGACCGAGGAATAAAAGCTGAACGCCATATTCCACACCTGGCCAGTGAAGATCAGAACAATCGCGCCCATCTCCACGCCAATCTGCCGCGTCGGAAACAGCGCCACCATCGCCAGCATCACCCCAGGCAGAAAACTGAGCACTGGAATCGACTGCAGAATATCCAGTCCGGCAATCATCAACGCTTCGATCCGCTTGTTGTACGCGGCGACGTAGCCATACCCAATTGCAAAAATGAGGCTGAGTAGATACGCCAACCCGATTCGAACTATCGAATAAAACGCGTACAGCGGAAGCGCCCTCGGGCTCTGCGAGATGACAATCTCGGGCTCAGGATGTCCGAACCAATACCTCGCAATGACGACAACCCCGTAAAAGCAGGCCAGGCCAATACCCGCGACGCACAGGTCCAGCACGAAGGGCCAGCTGCGTTGCAGAACCTGAGACCGTGCCAGTATCTCCCGTCCGGGAACGTTACTGAAGCGTTCCGGAAATCGCATCATGCGTCGATCTCCGCGGTAGGGCTGGCCTCCACCCCGTTGTGCAGCTTCTCCGACTGAATAAACCGTCGTCGCGACGCATCGAAGTCGAACAGCTCTGCATATCGTCCCCAGTTGATTGCGGTCTCCAACTGTCGCAGCGTCTCCTCTTCGCTGAACTGCTCATCCAGCACATCGTGGAAGAACTCCTCCGGCACGCTGCGGTCGCTCTTGGACTCGATCGCACGCACGATCTGACGAAGCAGCAGCACATTCTCCATAGCCGCGCTTCGAAACAACTCCTTCTGTCGCAGAATCTCCGAGTTGGCATACTCTGCACCGGTCGGCGTAATCTCCGCATCGCCTTCCGTCACCTTCAGAAAGCCGAGCAACTGCGCAGCATCGACAATCGGGAGCAGGTCGTCGATCTCAAACGCCAGGTCATCCGCAAGCCGGTAGATATCGTCCTTGCCGTTATGGTCCAGCACCAGCTCCAGAAGGCCCGCAATGCCACCCGGACGCGCATGCGGCAGCATCTGGTAGTGCATCTCTCTTTGATCGCGGACTTTCTTCCCCGTGGCTGTTTGTGGCAACGCAGGCGGCTGCGCATCCGGCTGCGTCAGCACCTTGTAAATGTAGTCCACCAACTGCGTAAACGCCGTAGCCTTCCGATCCCTCGGATGCTGAATCGCCACCCTGAAATCGGTCCTCACATGTCCAGGATTGCGTCCAAGGACAATGATGCGGTCCGCCAGCAGAACTGCCTCCTCAATGTTGTGTGTGACCAGAAAAATCGCCTGAGTCGGAATCGTCTTGTTCTGCCAAAGCTCCAGCAGTTCGCTGCGCAGGTTCTCAGCCGTCAGCACATCGAGGGCAGAGAACGGCTCATCCATAAACAGCACCTCGGGCTCGACCACCAGGGCCCGCGCAAACCCGACGCGCTGCCGCATTCCACCGGACAGCTCCTTTGGGTACGCCGCCTGAAAGCCGTCCAGACCGACCGTGTCCAGAATCTTCAGGCTGCGTTTGCGTCTCTCCGCCGGCTCCATGCCGCGCGCTTTCAGCGGTGCTTCGACGTTCTCCAAAACTGTCAGCCAGGGAAACAGCGCAAAGCTCTGAAACACAATCGACACATTAACGTTGGCCGTTGCAATCGGCTGTTCGTGCCAGTACACCTCGCCGGCCGAAGGTACAGACAGGCCGGTCAACATACGAAGCAGCGTGGATTTTCCCGAGCCCGATGGCCCGAGCAACGCCACGATCTCCCCCGCAGTAATGGAAAGATCGGTCGGCGAGATCACCTGAATTCGGTTCTCGCTCGGCTGCGCGTAGTATTTCTCGACCCGTTCGGCGCGTATGATGGCTGGCTGCATAAGGATTTGTGTGATACCGTGTGCGTTCCTGTGAATTGTGGTGGCTTGTCCGTCAACCGGCTCTGCGCTCAGCGTATCATTACTGTGTGGGCGAAGATGTAGTCCGATGCCTGCGAACGGCTTATTTTAATTTGAATTTTGACCTTTAAATTTGGGGACACTCAGAATGGCAGATTCAACTTCCACCGCCACACCCAAACCCAAGGTGCTCGTCGCCGATGACGAGCAGGTAATCGCCAATACGCTGGCAATTATTCTGAATCAGGCGGGCTTCGACGCGCGTGCTGTGTTTAGCGGAGAAAAGGCCGTCGAGGCGCTCGAAAGCTTCCAGCCCGACATGCTCATCAGCGACGTCATCATGACCGGCATGACCGGTATCGAAGCGGCGATCATCACTCGCAGCAAACTGCCAAAGTGCAAAATCCTTCTCTTTTCAGGACAGGCCGCTACCGCGGATCTGCTCGAAAAGGCCCGGGCGCAGGGCCACGAATTCGAGATTCTCGCGAAACCGGTCCACCCGACAGATCTCCTGGCAAAGCTACGCGGGTAGTTCTCCCTTAGCCTGAACAACAACGGCGGGACCCCGGTCCTGCTGAAGCTTTGTTCCAATCACCCACCGCGATCTGTCAGCCTTTGCTCGCGGAAACCACATCGAACTGCCGTCTCTCCTTCACCTTGACGGCAGGCACCCCGGCATATACCGTCCAGGCCTCCAGGCTACGCGTGGCGACCGATCCAAGCCCAAGCACCGCGCCCTCGCCCAGATTCACCCCAGGTGCAACCGACGCGCGAGCGCACACCCACGCATACGCGCCGATATGCATCGCGTACGCGATCAGCGGAAATGCGGGATCGTCATAATCATGGGTGGCTCCGCACACGTAGGCCTCCTGCGACAAAATTGCGTGCGACCCCAGCGTGACCGGAGCAGGATTGTAGATCTCAGCCCCATCGCCTGCCGTTACCTGATCGGCACAGACCAGGTTCCACGGCGCCCAGACCTTCGATCTCGGATAGAAGTGGCAATTCATCCCCATGGTCGCCCCAAAGAGACGAAGAAGAAATGATCTCCAGGAATGTAACGGTCGCGGTGACGTTCTATACAGTGCAGCCCAGCAGATATTCCACCGGAGCCGGCGCATTCGATCACGAAGCGAAAATGCGGGCCGGAGGTAGGGGTCAGCCGCCGTATCCGCCGAGATGTGTTCCGCCGCGTTGTAGTGAATCTGCTTTGGCATCAGGTCAACACTATTCTGAATCAACAGCAGCGGGAGTATGGACCGTAGCGGTTCCAAACAGCCTAATAATGGCCTTTGCATTCTCTCGCATATCGTACCGGCGGTGGAAGCATTGATACGCAAGCTCCGCCATATGCTGCCGCTCCTCAATGGTCATTTCGATCCACCGTCGCAGCAGGCGCAACGTCCCCTCCGCCGTGTCCAACTCCATCAGTCCCGCACCGTCCTCCGCAATCTCCTCTGCGATATTCACCTTATCCGCAAGCAGCACCGGTTTACCGCACCCCAGGGCCTCTGCCACCGCAATTCCGAAGTTCTCCTGGTGCGACGGCAGAATGAACGCCTCTGAACCGAAGAAGGCCCCCCACTTTGCATCGCCAGTGATCATACCGGGCCAGAAAACACGATCCGCAATCCCTGCACTCGCGGCTGTTGCCTTCAACTTCGCGCTCCATAGCTGTTGATCTGGACCGGCCATCACCAGATAGAGGTCCGGATCGTCTGCCGCAACCTTCGCGAAGGCGTCAATCAGAAGGTCGCACCCCTTTTTGCGGTGAATGCGGCCGAGAAAAAGAAGATACCGCTTGTCCTTCGCCTCAGGGCACTTCGCAAAGAAAGCCCGTTTCTGCGCCTCGGGATCGCCCGATGGACCGCTCGCGCCGTACGGCACCACATACGCATTCCAACGATGCAGCCAGAAGCTCTCCTCTGCCAGCCGCTTCTCTGCTTTGGATGTAAACAGCACGCGATAGGCTCCGCGCAGAATCCAGTACTCGGCCGGTACCCAGTAAAGCCATTTCTTGATATGCTTCAGCGGAAACGCGTGTTTGAAATACGGATCCAGCATGCCGTGCGTAAAAACGACATAAGGAGTATTTCCCGCCAGCGTGCGCCATGCCGCGTACCCGCAGTATTGCCATAGCCCATTCACTACGACACCATCGAAACGATGGCGGTTATCTCTCAGCCAGGGCAACAACTTTGAATTGAAGCCGTACTTGGTATTCGTCGGCCCCAGGGCGTGTACCGGAAATCCGATATCGCTCAAGTAAGGCGCTGACGGATCATCCAGCGTAACCACCTCGCCTGTGTAGCCGATCGGGCCGTAACTTAGCAGAACCCTCACGGACTCGGTCGGGTCCGCCGGCCGCCGGGTCCAGTGTTCCGATAATGTGGAGAATCCGCATCAGTCTTTGTCCATCACTCCCCAGAATATCAGTAGGGTTGTCGTCGATTAGGGAATACGATTGCGTCGCCACTATGCTGTTATCTTCCGAGTGACCTGTGCAATCGCCTGTCTCAGACCGCGGACATCCTCTTCGAAGTCCCAGGTCCGAATCTTCGCCAGTCCACGCTGTCCCATCGCAACCGCTATCTCCGGGGTCGCCAGCACTCTTCGCAGAGCATCGGTCAGAGCCGCCACATCTCCGGCAGGGAAGACGCAACCCTCAACCCCATCTTCGACAAGGTCCGGATGGCATCCCACATCGTCGGAGACGATCACCGCGCGCCCCGCATTCATCACCTCATTCACAATCAGCCCCCAGGGCTCATGTCGCGACGGCAACACGAAGACTGTTGCCATGTCGAAGAATCTTGGCAACTCCGATTGGTTCCTGAATCCGCAGAAACGAACTCCTTCAAGCCTGCTCTCAGCCGCCTGCCTCTCCAGAGCGACACGCTCCTCGCCGTCCCCAACGATGACAAGGTAGGGATGCAGTTGCATCCCCGGTTCCGACGCCAGATTCTTGTAAGCGTCCACGAGGTCCCTGCATCGCTTGCGACTCTGCAGCTTCGACGCAAATAGGATCACCGGCCGTGAAGGGTCGAGCTTCAACTCGTTCTGTAACGCAGCCCGTCCCTTGCGAGCCTCTTCGCTGCGGCGTTGAAAGTAGTGATTGTCCACTGCGTAGGGCATCCGGTGCAATGGAAAATCCTCGCCCAGATAGTAGCGCCAATACTCGGCGTTCAGTGTCCCAATCGGCAGTGCACTATCAAGCAATCCCCGCAAAAGCTTGAAGAATAGTTGTTTTGCTGCCAGCGTTGCCCCGCCGCGGTTGCGGTCCCCAAGCCACGGCTCTGCCCGAAGCAACACGGGGATGTCCAGCGACTTTGCCGCCAGCATTGCCTGCAGCGCATTCACCGACGAATATCCATGCACCCAGAGCACATCGAAGCCCGGCGCCTCTTTTGTCCCACGCAGCCGGCTGAAGATGCCGTAATTCAGCGGGCTCATCGTGCCAGGATTGGCATCGTCTCGAAGAACGGGCAGAAATTCATGACGATAGCCATCCAGCAGGGGCACGTCCCACTTCACGCCCACGCCGAACCCCTTGTCCTCGTAGTCGCGGACCGAGAAATCCGAGCCGAAGAAGACCGTCAGATCGATGTCCGGTTCCTGTGCGATGCGGCGCAACAGCGGTGCCTGGTACTGAATGGGGTGGCTCACCAGATAAGCCAGCCTCACTCTCTTATTCACTCGATTGCCCGTCTCTGACGAAGGTAGAACCATATCTCGTTGTGTCTCATGCCAACCTCCAGGCTGCTACGCCGGGTTGTTGAAAATAGCCGCTATTGCTGAATGGCGATGAGCAGAATCGACGCAATGCCCAACAAAGTGGAGATACCGCCGATTTAATCGCCGCCTTCATCGAGCTGCTCGGCAGGAAGACAATATCTTCCGCTTGCAGTACAGGATCGGGCGCCTGACCGTTGATTACTTTTTTGTAATCGACACGAACTACCTGACGACTAGTCCCGACGGAACGAATAATCCGGAGATCGCCTTGCTTGCCTTCAAAGCCGGAGCCTCCGGCTAGTGCAGCCACCTTCATCAAAGTCATCGGGGAGTTCTGTTGAAGCGGGATCGCGCCTTGAGTCTTGAACGCTCCAAGCACATACACCACTCCCACTCGTGGAACGATGATCGTGTCCCGCGGAAAGATCGGTATATTGGCTTGAGCACTCGTTGCAGGATTTGTTCCCAGGTCGACGGTGATCGGCTCCGCTAAACCGGGACGGTTGATGGTAATAATGTGGCTTGCCGTGGTAGGCAGCCCGCCCCCGCCTACGATTACGGTCGTGACCTGTGTCCCGCCGCCGCCGCCGGCACCCGCCGCCGCCAACACGTCATAGAGCCGTCGTTCCCCGATAATAGGTACAATTCCATGCACTTCACCAACGACGGTGGCGATCTGATTCGGCGAATCCACAATCTGGATCGACACCTGAGGATCGCGATACATGCCCGGCACTGACAAGCTTCTGCGCAATCAAGTCCTGAGCTTGATGCACCGTGAGCCCCTCCACCTTCAAGCTGCCGATCAGGGGAAGTTGAATCGTGCCATCGAGACCAACACGCGTTGTCGGAGAATAGTCCGGGTTTGCGTAGAGATGAATCGTAAGAACATCATCGCGCCAAAGATAAACGTCTCGATTTGCCGGATACAGAATCGCCGGATCGGTCGTTATCGTCACAGGTGGATTGACCGGCGTAGACATCCCAAGCGCCGGTCCGCTGAACTGTGCCTCCGCGAAGCCGCTGGATAGAATCAGCGCCATAAACACGGCGAAGATGAGCCACGCGCCGCGGCGGTCAACCCGCGCAGTACCCTCGACCACCCTGCAAGCCCGGAGATTGTCGTGTCCCTGTCTCATCGCTCACTCTCCCCGGATCTGCGCGTCTCGTCACCGGACGCCTTCTGCGACTCCCAGCTCTCGGAATCCACGCTCGAATACGAGTATCCTGAGTACCCGTAATACCCGTAGTATTCCGGCGAGTTCAGATCGACAGCATTCAGCACAATACCGGTAATGCCAGCGCCCGAGCGCAGAAGAATGTCTCTGCCTCGCCGCACCACATGTTTACTTGACTTGCCATGACGCACTACCAGCACCACGGCATCCGCCTGTCGCGCAAGAATGACGCCGTCCGTAACGGAGAGAATCGGCGGAGAGTCGATCACGACGTAGTCGTACAGTTCTCCGACAGCGCTTCAGGATGGTCTCCATCGCACCGGAACTCAACATCTCCGTCGGAAAAGGTGGAACCGGTCCACTCGGTAGAATGTCGAGGTTCGGAATCTCAGGCACATTCTGCACTGTCTCTTCCAACGAGGTGGCACCAGTCAGCACCGTCGTCAGGCCGATCTTGCCATTCAATCCAAAACGATGATGAATATTAGGCCGGCGAAGGTCTCCGTCGATCAGCAGAACGCGCGTGTCCCGTTGCGCCAGAATCGCCGCCAGATTGCTCGCCGCCGTCGTCTTGCCTTCCGATGGCGTAGCGCTTGTAATCACAATGAACTTCGGAGGATGACCCGCAGTCGACAGCAGAAGCGACGTGCGCAATGAGCGGAAGGCCTCGGCGAACTGCGACTTCGGCTGCGTCAGGATGCCGATATTCCGTTGCGCCGTAGTCAGCGTTCCTGCCTGATCGACGGAAGACCGTCGCGCTCGCGGAATGATGGCCAGCGACGGAAGTTCCGTGATGCTCTCGATCTCCGCGATGCTCCGCAATCCGGTGTCCAGGCTCTCCATCAGGAAGGCGATCACAATGCCGGCCAGAATGCTGAAGACCAGCGCAGTCAGGATCACGGTCGACTGCGGCCGCAGCACAGGATTTGCCGGAGGCAACGCCCGATCGACAACATCAATCTCCAGCGACTCCAGCCCGGACTGGACGCTCGCGGTCCGCAGACGTTGCTGCAGGCTGTCGTACAAGTGTCCGGTTCGCTTCAAACTCCCGCTGCCGCAAGCGTGTATTCCACCAGCTGATCCCGCAATTTATACGCGTCCGACTTTTGAGCTTCCAGCGCGGCTGTCGTCTGATCTTCATTCGCACGCGCGACAATGTAGTTCTGTTTCGCCTGCAGCAGCAGTCGATTTTGCTCAGCGTCGATCTCTTTGGACAACTCATCAATCTGCGCCTTCAGAGCCTTCGCCTGAGGATGGTTCGGTCCCAGCGTCGATTCCAGCTGTGCATAGTTCGCCCGTGCTCCGGCAAGCTGTCCACGCAGCTGATTCAACTCCCCCGGCGCCGTCCCGGGAGTCATCTCAATCGCGCCCTCAATCGTGTCCGGATCCATTCCGCTCACGACCCGGTAGCGCGCCTCCGCAATAATTCGGGCTAACTTCGCCGCCCCCGCAGCTCTGGCAAGATCGTCCAGCGACGCACTGATTTGGTTATGGGCCGGGTCAAATCCGAGAATTCCCAACCGTCGCTGCATGTCCATCATCTGCTCTTGCGACGTCTCCACCTGTTGTTTCAGGCCTTCCAGTGTGCCCGAAAGAAAGTCGGAGACCCGCCGCGAGGACTCAAATCGAGTCTGATAGCTGCGCTGAATGTAGTCCGAGATGACCTGGTTGACGATGTCTGCGGACAGCTTCGGATTCAAGCTGCTGTAGTCGATGCGGATAATATCGGTCTTGGGAACCAGGGCGACGTGCAGATTGCTCTGCAAGCGGTGAACCGTCGTTTGTCTGGTCTCTCCATCGTCCAGAGACGTGTGGGGAGGAGTCCCTTTCTTCATCTCAAGAAAATCTGCGTTATTCGACAGATCCATCTCGCGACACACCCTCAACATCAGGGAGTCGCTCTTAAGAATCTCGATCTCGGTCAACAACTTCGTGCTGGCATCGCCGGAGTAGTTTCCGACTGCGCTCACCCGGTATTCATTCGACGAGCCTGACCGCACCTGGATCCGCCCATACGAGTCATACAACTTCGGTTGAGACTCTGCTTTATAGACCCCATATGCCAGACCCAGAAGGACGGCAACAATCAGGACCCACCGTCGTTTCCGCAGCACGATTAGCGCTTCAGACAGCGTAGTATCTGTAACCGTTGTACTGAACCCAGTTTGGGTCGTCTCCGGAACACCCACGAGCGGCGGCTGCGTATTTTCAGAACCCATTACTTTTAGTCTACCCGAGTGTGCCTTCCGGAAGGAAGATTACGTCGACACTCCAGCTCGTCGGTCCGAAAGGGAACGGATTGCTCTTCGACACTCCCGATTGCCCATACATTCGGTTATTCTCGACAATGAGGAATAACGCCCCAACTATGAGTGAAAACATCAAAATTGCCGTTGTCGGATCGGGATATGTCGGTCTGGTCGCCGCTGTCTGTTTTGCAGAAATGGGCCACGATGTCATTTGCGTGGACAATGACCAACGCAAGGTGACCGCTCTCCAGGGGGGCGACTCGCTCATTCATGAGCATTACCTCCCCGAACTCCTTGAGAAATACCGCAACACCAAGGTCCGCTTCATGACCGATCTCGCCGAGGCTACTCGGGAGTGCGAAGCCATCTTCATCGCCGTAGGTACTCCGCAAAGCGAGGCCGGCGATGCAGATCTTTCGTACGTTGAAGCAGTTGCCTGCGAAATAGCCCGTTCCCTCACCAGCTACAAAGTCATCGTCGAAAAAAGTACCGTTCCCGTCTACACCAATGAGTGGATTACTCGTTCGCTGGAGCGCAACGGCGTAGCCCGTCATCTCTTCGACGTCGTCTCCAACCCGGAGTTCCTTCGTGAGGGAACTGCCGTCGCCGACTTTCTTCATCCCGACCGCATCGTCGTCGGTGCCGACAGCGACCGCGCCGCCGCGGTCCTCAACCGAATCTATCTCCCGCTCACCAGTGGGGACTACTACAAGCGAAACGGCGCCATCGGAGGCTGCCGCAATGTCACCGAACCACCTCCGCTTCTTATGACTTCCACCAAGAGCGCGGAGATCATCAAGCACGCCTCCAACGCCTTTCTCGCGCTGAAGATCTCGTTCATCAACGCTATCTCAAACCTCTGCGAAGCCACCAACGCCAACGTCGAACAGGTAGCTCGCGGCATGGGTCTCGACAGCCGCATCGGCCCCAAATTCCTTCGTCCCGGCATCGGTTACGGAGGCTCCTGCTTTCCCAAGGACGTGGCCGCCTTCCGGTCCGTGGCGGAGCAGTTAGGCATCGACTTCAACCTCCTCACCGAAGTCGAAAAGATCAACGGGCAGCAGAAAAGGCGCTTCCTCAACAAGGTACGTTCCGCCCTGTGGACTCTCCGTGGCAAACGCATCGGTGTTCTGGGCCTCGCCTTCAAGGGGGAGACCGATGACATTCGCGAATCGCCCGCAATCGATGTCGTCGAGATGCTGCTTACCGAGGGCTGTTCCATCGCCGCTTATGATCCCGCGGCGATCAAGCGCACCCAGGAGATTCTTCCTGCCAGGTCGAATCTCCGTTACGTAGACGATGCCTACGCTGCAGCGGAGGACGCCGACGCGCTGCTCATCCTGACCGACTGGTCTGAATTTGCCACCCTGGACCTCGAGCGGCTCAACAAGACCCTCCGCTATCCCATCATCATTGACGGTCGCAACCTCTACGATCCCGATATCATGATCAAATACGGCTTTACGTATCTCAGCATCGGTCGTCCCGCAGCGTATCCCGTGCGGGAAGTGTCTTCACTGTCGTCCGCCAGCTAGCACGTCCGTTTACAGCACTCCCAGGATTCCGGCCTTCTCTTGCTCTACGGAACACAGTAGTAAATGACAGATGATTCAACGGAAGAAAGGTAGTAAATGATGTCTCGAAAGATTCTTGTCACGGGAGCGGCCGGATTTCTCGGCTCCCATCTTTGTGACTCTTTGCTCGCCGCGGGCAACTGTGTGATCGGTGTCGATAACCTCAGCACCGGTAACCTCGCCAATCTCAGCCACCTCAAGCAGGAGAGTTGCTTCAGCCTCCTCGAGCACGACATCTCGAAGCCGTTCGACGCGGGCAAGGTCGACTTCATTTTCAATTTCGCCTCCCCAGCTAGTCCCATCGACTACACTCGTCTCGGCCCCGAAACCCTCCTCGTCGGATCGGCAGGCACCATCAACACCCTCGACCTCGCCCGCAAATATGGCGCCGGCTATCTCCATGCCTCTACCTCCGAGTGCTACGGCGACCCTGAGGTCCATCCCCAGGTCGAAACCTACTGGGGCCGCGTCAATCCCATCGGTCCTCGCTCCGTCTACGATGAAGCCAAGCGCTTCTCCGAGGCCGCCGTCATGGCCTACCACCGTTACTACGGTGTGGATACCCACCTCGTCCGTATCTTCAATACCTACGGTCCGAGACTTCAGCCCAACGACGGCCGCGTCATCTCGAACTTCATGATGCAGGCGCTGCAAGAGAAACCCCTTACCATCTACGGCGACGGCTCCCAGACACGCAGCTTCTGCTACGTCTCTGATCTCATCGATGGCATCCTGCGACTGTCGCACTCGCAGGAACATCTTCCCGTCAACATCGGTAATCCTGACGAATGGACCATCCTCGAATGCGCTCGCGAAGTTCTTTCCGTCACCGGTGCCAACAGCGAGATCGTCCTCCAACCTCTACCGCAAGATGACCCTACCCGCCGCCGTCCAGACATCACACGCGCAAAAGACCTCCTCGGGTGGGAACCGAAGGTCAAATTGCGTCATGGCCTGGAAAAGTCTCTCGAGTACTTCAAGACATGTGTCCGCTGACCGTCCCACTCAGCGTCGGCCAGCGCAACGACTAGTGCAAGCTCGGATAGTTGTGCAGCTTCGGATACCACGTCAACTCCACCGAAACCGCAGTATCTTTCTGCAGTCCTGGCTTATAAGCCGGAGCCTTCCACCCTTCGTATTGCACCCAGGTGTCCAATTGGACCTCTTTGCCTAACCGCTTCACCACGCTGGCCTTGAACTGGTTCTGCGTGGTTCCGCCCGGAACGAAGTCCTTCGCCGTTTTTTTGTTCAAATACTCCAGTTGAATCCACTCATTTGGAGATAGATGGTAGGTAAACCAGGCCTGGCCGCCCTTTGCCTCGCGGCCAATCCAATCCCCCATGATGATTCCCTTATTGGTGTAGCCCTCCTTCTGGATGACCTCCCAATAGTTGAACTGCCCGCCGTTACTTCGCGATACGCCCGGATCGGTTGTTACGGCCTCTGCTCTGAAATCAAGCTTTCGAAGGCCCGGAATCTGGGAGATGTACACACCCGTCCGGTAAGCCGCGCGCCGCGGTGCGCTGATGGGCGTCACGTCGTCGTGACAGATCGAATCCACATACAACGTCGCATAGCGCCGCACATAAGGCAGCCGGTAGGAGAAATTGAAATCGCTGTACCGCGCTCCCGGATCATCGCGCCCGACCTTTTCAGGCCCGGCGGTATCGTTCGTATCAAAAAAGCCATGCAGGAACGTGTGCAGCGTCACTGGAGCGTGGCCTTCGCCGCCCCAGATAATCGTTCGTTGAAACCCAAACTCGAAGTCCTCCGTAGGCCGGAAGGAGAACATCTCGGAATGCACCCACGGAGAGTTCAGATAGAGGTGCCCCTTCAAGCTTCCCACAAAGAAGTCATACCGCACAGGTCCAAGCAGCTTCGACAGATACTTGATATTCAACGGTTCTACCCGGTCGATGTGCAAGGCATAGATGTTTTCCGCGTTATTGGACCACGCCATCGCGCTGCCATACGCGGGCCCAAGCCATGAGTCGGATTTGCCACCGGAGATCTCATGTCCCAGCAGATGAAAAGAGCCATACGCCTCCACCAGCCGAAAGGGGTTCTGCGCTGGAAGGTAACCTACAGGCACAATGTCCAGCGGCTGCCCCGTATACGGAATTTCATCGGGGAACAGCAACTGCGTCGCCAGCGCAGCCGAGTATCCCGTGCCGGATGGAGCGTGCTGGTACTCGCCCCTGACATACAACGAAAAAGGCCCCCACTCTTCAGCCGTAGAAGCCCCAGTGATAGCGTTGAGGCCGCTATCATACGGCCGTCCGTAGTCGTTGCTGATCGTCTGCCCAATATGGTAGCTGTCCCGCAGAATAGGACCGCTGATTCCCAGAAATCGCGTATACGACGATTCCATGCCGTACACCAGGCCGCGCTCAACATTGCCACTGGGAATCTCCGCGCTCAACTCGTTCAATAGCTTCGCATAGATATCCTGCGCCTGTTCATTCTCGCTGTTGACAATTGCTTCCTTACCCGCCAGCAGCATATGCAACGTGCTCCGCCTTGTGTAAGGCCGCATCCCCACGTACATCGTGTCGAGAAATCCCATCCCATACAACCGCGTCAACGCCGGGTACATCCAGCTGTCCATCGGGATATACACCGACCCCAGTCTGTCCGGCGCTGGCTTTTCTGGCACTGGAGCATACCCCGCATAACCTACATACGGAGCCTGCGGCGTAGCAGTCGCAGGCGGCGCCACCGGCGGACCTTTCTTCTCCGGCACCGGAACAGCAGCAGGCGTGGTCTGGGGTTGAGACTGAGACCCGGGCTGTTGATTGGATTGTGACTTCGGTGCATACGGTGGAACCGCCGGAGCGGTTCCTGCCGGAACAGGTGTTGGCACCGGGGCCGATCCAGGAGCAGGAGTCGAAGCGGGCGTCTGCGCAAAAGCAGTTGAAGCGGCGCATAGCGTCAACACCGCAAAAGAAAGGAAACCCCTGGTCCGCACTCGCACCTCAATACCTGTTGCTGAACTGCAGCTTCCAGTGTAATCGCGGACAGCCTTGCTTTGTAGTTGGAAACATGCCTCTCGTCAAGTGCAAGAATTCATTGCCCTGCCGCAGCAATCCGTCGGGGCAATCCACCGCCAGCGCCATTCAGCCAGGCCTTTGTGCATGCTTTGCGGCTCAGCAGAAACTTCTTCAACTGAACCAGAGGGTCGGCCAAGGCACCCTCGCCTTTGCCCTCCATCCGGCACTCGATGCACTCAATCAACACCGGGCCATCCCCACCCCGAGTCCGCCCCAGCGACTCCTGTGCAACCCGGTACAACGCCACCGCATCCCCCGCATCGACAGGGATTCCAGGAACCCCCCACTGCGCCGTCCTCGCGCTCATGTTCGTCAGGCCATCCCTTTTCTCTCCCTTCACTGCCGGCAGAACCACAAAAATCACAGGCAGCTCCAGCTTCGACGCAAGCCCCAGCACCCGCCGCCATACTCCCTTGCCGACTTCGCGATGGCGAACATAGGCCACTACGACATTCGGCCGCCTCAAAGTCTTGAAGGAGAGCGCCGCGCCCATCGCCATCCTCAGCCGTTCTCCTGCGTCGTCGATCCATGGCAGCAGCCGCCCCGACGTTCCCCCGAGCTTCGTCTCCTTAGTCTTCTTTCCGGAATGAAGCCCAGCCACACGCTTCAGCAGGGAATCGATCTTCGCTCCTGCGAGCAGATCCATCACCACCCCCGCCTGAGAATCGCTCACCAGATCGCCCGGCCCCAGGTCAATCGCCGTGCTCACCCGGCAGGCCTCCTGCCCACGGATCGAATCCAGCCTCCGCCCCGCCTTCACCTGCTTCTGCAAGCTCGCGACATGCTCGTCCAGCGCTCTCGCCGCGGCCATCGCTACATACATCTGCCGCAACTTCACATTGGGCACCAGCGGATTTTCATGTATCCCCGTCTTGCTCAACAAATCCTCCATCCAACAATCTGCAAAAAGAGAGGGCCCCAAATGGAACCCTCTCCAGTTCACCGCAACTACAGAACGTTCTAAGCCCTGGCCGTAAGCCCTGGCGGGATCGACCGCTTCCGCATTCAGCCCAAGCTCTTCCATCGCCTTCTGTGCGGCCTTTGCCTCGAACTTGCCCTCACGAGCCAGCTTTGACAACGCAGCGCCGGCAATCGACTCGGCATTGACCTCAAAGTGGCTTCGCAGATGTTCGCGGTTATCGCTCCGTCCGAATCCATCCGTGCCCAGCGCAACCAGCCGCGACGGCAGCCATGGAGAGAGCGTATCCGGCAGCGACTTCATGTAATCGCTCGCCGCAATAATCGGTCCCTTCGCATCGCCCAGCGCCGTCAACAGGTAAGGCACGCGCTCCTTTTCCGCCGGATGCAGCCGGTTCCAGCGCTCCACTGCCAGCGCATCCCGCCGCAGCTCCGTATAGCTCGTCACGCTCCACACGTCAGCGTGAACGCCATACTTCGACGCCAGAATCTCCTGCGCCCGCAGTACCTCGTTCAAAATCGTTCCGCTGCCAAACAACTGGACCGTCGCCTCTTCAGCCGCCGGCTTCAGCTTGTACATTCCCCGCAGAATACCCTCAGCCGCGCCCTCAGGCATCGCCGGCATCGCATAGTCCTCGTTGTACATCGTGATGTAGTAGAAGATGTCCTCGCCCTTCTCATACATCCTGCGAATCCCATCCTGCACCACTACCGCCAGCTCATACACAAACGCCGGATCATAACTCACGCAGGTAGGAACCGTGCTCGCCAGCACAAAGCTATGCCCATCCTGGTGCTGCAATCCTTCGCCAAGCATCGTCGTGCGTCCGGCTGTTCCGCCCATCAGGAAGCCCTTGCCGCGCGAATCCGCAAACGCCCACACCATATCTCCAATGCGCTGAAACCCGAACATCGAGTAGTACATGTAGAAGGGAATCGTCGGCACCTTGTAGTTCGCATACGCCGTGCCAGCCGCGGTAAACGAAGCCATCGACCCTGCCTCGGTAATACCCTCCTCGAGAATCTGCCCGTCCTGCTCCTCGCGATAGCTCAGCAGCATGTCCTTGTCATGCGGCTCATACTTCTGTCCCTCCGGAGCATAGATTCCAACCTGCTTGATCGCCGACTCCAGTCCAAACGTGCGTCCCTCATCCGGCACAATCGGCACAATCAGCTTGCCGATCGCCTTGTCCTTCATCAGGTGCCGCAGAATACTGACAAATCCCATCGTCGTCGAAACCGCACGATTGTTCGATCCGCCGATCCACTCCTTGAACTGATCCAGCCCCGGAGCCTTGAAGTCGATCTTCGGCACCTCGCGCGTCGGCAGATACCCGCCCAGCTCTTTGCGCCGCGCCTGCATATACTGCAGCTCAGGCGAATCCGGCGCCGGCCGATAGAACGACCCATCCTTTGCCGCGCGCTCCGGCAACGGAATATCGAACTGCTTCACAAACGCCGCCAGGCCCTCATCCGTCAGCTTCTTCTCGTTGTGAGTCGCATTGCGAGACTGCGACGTTCCCATCCCATAACCCTTCACCGTCTTTGCGAGGATCACCGTCGGGCCGCCCTTATGCTCCATCGCCCACTTGTACGCGTTGTAGATCTTCGCCGGATCATGTCCCCCGCGATGCAGCCGCAACAACTCATCATCGGTATAGTCCTTCACCAGTTCCAGCAGCTCAGGGTATTTCCCAAAGAAGTGGCTCCGAAGAAACGCGCCATCCTTCGCCTTGTAGGTCTGGAAGTCGCCATCGACGCACTCTTCCATTCGTCGCAGCAGCAGCCCCGTATGATCGCGTTCAAACAGAGCATCCCAATCCGAACCCCAGATCACCTTGATGACGTTCCATCCCGCTCCACGGAACACGCCTTCCAGCTCGTCGATAATCCGCTTGTTCCCGCGCACCGGGCCATCAAGTCGCTGCAAATTGCAGTTGACCACAAAGATCAGGTTGTCCAGCTTCTCCCGCGCTCCCAGCGAGATCGCTCCCAACGAATCGACCTCGTCGGTCTCGCCATCTCCCAGAAACGCCCACACCTTGCGCTCGGTCGGTGTCAGCAGCCCGCGGTTCTCCAGATACCGCATAAACCGCGCCTGATAAATCGCATTCAGCGGCCCAATCCCCATCGACACCGTCGGAAAGTTCCAGAAATCCGGCATCAGCCACGGGTGCGGATAGGATGAAAGCCCCGGCGTATCTCTCAGTTCATGCCGGAAGTTCTTCAGCCGCGCCTCATCAAACCGCCCCTCAAGATAAGCCCGCGCATACACTCCAGGCGAAGCGTGCCCCTGAAAATAAACAAAGTCCCCCGGCTGATCCAGTTGTCCATTAGCCCCGGGATACTTCGCGCGGAAGAAGTGGTTGAACCCAACCTCCAGCAGCGTAGCCAGCGACGAGTACGTCGAAATATGCCCGCCGATTCCAGCGTCCTTCTTGTTCTGTCCATGCACCATCGCCATCGCATTCCAGCGAATCAGCGACTCCACCCGCTTCTCCAGCTTCCTGTCGCCCGGATACGGTACTTCATCATGCTTCGGAATCGTATTCCGGTACGGCGTCGTCATCTCGCTCGGCGTCGGCACGCCGGCCTCGCGCGCCCGCTGCCGCAACGCACCCAGCAACTCCGCTCCCTGCTCCCAGTCCTGCGCAACGACGTCGTCAAACGCCTCAATCCACTCCGAGACCTCAGCTTTAAAATCCTGTTTCGCCGCTTCATCCAGTTTCGTCGTCATAATCTTCGTCAACACTCCAGTCCCAGAGAACGTCGTCGCCATCATCGGGCGCAATCGGTCCCACTTATAACGATATAAGGCTTACGCGAAAACGTCATCTGGCGACGGGGACACCTTGGCTCGCCACCCTTTTCAGATCACCCAGATACTGCTTGATCTCTGCATCCTCGTGCAGGATGTAGTGGTCGACAAACCGCCACATCATCGGTCCGGTCGTGCCGTTCTCGGTAATCGTCACCTTCGTCGTGTTGTCGCCGACCGGCTCCAGCACATACACCCAGTTGCCTCCAAAGGGCAGCTTCGGATTGGCAATCCGAACTACCTGCCGCACCGGAACCTCGCGCACATCCGCGCACAGCGGCATCGTCATCCCACTCTCCACCTCTGCCCAGCACGTTGCCCCGTTCTGCGACGGCAGCGGGTTCACCGCCTTCAACCCTGTCCGCCAATTAGGCTGCGAAGACGTATCTGTAATCAGATCCCAAACCTTTTGCTGCGACGCGGGAATCGTCTCTGCCACCGTCACCGTATGCTCCACAGGCACTCTGCTTCCCATCACAAGCGCCACACCGATCGCCAGCCCGATCGCCACACTCAGCCATCCCAAAAATCGGAGGATACGCATAGATCACCTCGATCAATCTCGACGCAAGTGTAGCCGCTTTTGCCTCCAGGTACTCTACGTCGAATAATCCGCATTGATCCGCACATACTCTTCTGTCAGATCGCAAGTCAGAAACCGGCACTCTGCCTTACCCAACCCTAACTCCAGCGTAATCGTGTACTCCCGCGCCATCATCGCAGCATGCGCAGCGGCCTCATCAAACAAAGGCGACCGCACGCCAAGCTCAAACACTGGCTGATCCCCGATCGTAATATTCACCAGCGACGGATCGAACGCCACGCCGCTATATCCCGCCGCCGCCAGCAACCGTCCCCAGTTAGGATCACCGCTCGACCAGGCCGTCTTGCACAGCGGAGAGTGCGCAATCGCCTTCGCCACCTGCTTCGCCTCAGCCTCCGTTCGCGCGCCTGTAATGTGTAGCGTCACAACATGCCCCACGCCCTCGCCATCATCGACGATCTGATACGCCAGCGACCCACACACCGATTTCAGCGCATCCGCAAAAGCCTCGACGGTCCGTTCATTCAACTTCGAACCACTCGCCCCACTCGCCAGCAGCAACACAGTATCGTTGGTCGAAGTATCTCCATCGATCGAAATCGAATTGAAGCTCCTCTCCACCGCCGGCCCCAGCACAGCGCGTAACTGCTCACTCTTGGCTGCGATATCCGTGAACAGATAAACCAGCATCGTGGCATGCGGCGGCCCCACCGGTGCGCCCAACTGAGGATGAATCATCCCCGCCCCCTTGGCCGCGCCCCATACCCGCACCTCCACACCATCCACTCCGAACGACCGCCCCAGCCACCTTCATCTTCGTGTCCGTCGTCATGATGGCCTGGGCAAACATCTCCGCATGCCCGGGCGTATCTCCCAGCTCCGCCTTCAAAGCAGGCAGCGCAGCAATCACCTTCTCGCCGGGAAACGGCACACCGATAATCCCCGTCGAAGAAGGGAACACCTCATCGAAGATGCAACCAAAGCTCTCCGCCGCCGCTGCGCACGTCTTCACACAAGCATCGATCCCCGGCTGCCCCGTCGCGCAGTTTGCGTTCCCCGCATTCACCAGCACCGCCCCCACGCGCCCACCCGTAGCCGTCAAATGCCTCCGCCCCACGGTCACGGGCGCCGCGACCACCTGGTTCTTCGTAAACATCGCCGCCCCGTTCGCGCCTTTCGCAGCCACGGCAGCCGCAAGATCCATCTTGCCGCTCGCCTTGATCCCCGCCTTCACCGCACCCCACACAAAGCCCCGTGGCAGCGCCTCGAATCTCGCCGTTTCCTCGTTCTGCATAGCCTCTACTCTACCAAGCAAGCAGCAAAGCAATCCGCCCTTATCAGCCTTTATCCTTCTGGTCACTGTTACGCAACTAATCCGCGGAAAATCCGTGAAAATCCGCGGTCGGCTCCCATCTCCCCGTAACCGCAAAAAACGTTTACCCTAGCTTCTGACCGGAGAAACCCATGCTGCTCAAAGATCTTCGCACCTCAGTCCTTGAAGCCAACCTCGAACTCGTCAAGCGCGGCCTCGTCCTCTACACCTTCGGCAACGCCAGCGGCATCGACCGCGATAAGGGCCTCATCGTCATCAAGCCCTCCGGCGTCGACTACGACGAACTCGTCCCCGAACTCATGGTCGTCACCGACCTCCACGGCAAGATCGTCGACGGCAAACTCAAACCCTCCTCCGACCTCGACACCCACACCCTCCTCTACCGCGAGTTCCCGACCATCGGCGCCGTCGTCCACACCCACTCCGAGTTCGCCACCAGCTTCGCCCAGGCCGGCCTCGCCATCCCCCCGCTCGGCACCACCCACGCCGACTACTTCTACGGCCCCGTCCCCTGCACTCCACCTCTCACCGACGACGCCATTGCCGGACGCTACGTCCACGAGACCGGCCAAGCCATCGTCAGCCTCTTCCAGCAGCAGGGAATCGACCCTCTCGCCATCCCCGCCTGCCTCGTCAACGGCCACGCCCCCTTCTGCTGGGGCCGCAACCCTCACGAAGCCGCCCACTACGCCGTAGTCCTCGAGGCCGTAGCAAAAATGGCCTACAACACACTCACCCTCGTCGCCGATCACAAAGGTGTAAGTCAAGGCCTTCTCGACCGCCACTACTTCCGCAAACACGGATCCAAAGCCACCTACGGCCAATAGCTCTTAGCTTGCATCGCGGACGGCCCGCACAGAACAAGCATCCACGTAGGCGCACGCAAGGAAAATAAGCTCGCCTCGCAAGCTGTCGTATTCCTTCTCCGGAGCACCCGATTCCAAAATCCTCCGGCTAACCCCAGCCATCGCTCCCTGGAGCATCGAAGCAACAAGTTGCGGATCGACCGTAAGCGGTTCGCTGGCAGTCGCCAACATTCGCACGATCGCCTTATTGGACCGGACCCCCATCTGCTGCACAATCTTCGCGCCATCCACGTCAGAGCTTACAGAGTAGAGAGCAACGCTCGTCTTCGCATCCCTCATCTTGGCTTCAAGAAAGGCCGTGACCAGAGCGGTCGCCATCTCCCGCAGTGTTCGGCCTTTCTGTTCTTTGCACGCGAGTTCAACAGCATCCAGCACCTCGGCCATATGCCGCTTCAGGGCAGCCTGCAAAAGCGCGCTCTTGTTCGGAAAATACTGATACAAAGTACCGACCGACACGCCCGCTCGCAACGCAACCCGTGTCGTGGTCAGCCGCTCCTTTCCGACAAGGAGCAAAACCTGAAGAGTAGCTTCGAGAATCGCGTCCACGCTCGCCGCGGAACGGGCCTGGACCGGCGATTTGCGCGGCTCTAAGATGACTTGAGAACGTTGCGCCAAATGCGAACTCCTAACCTGAAGCTTCCTTCATCCAATCCGCTGAACACAGTTATTTGATTAGCTGAGCGGACAAAAGGAGAAACAAAAATGACAACGCAAATAAACCTTGGCAGCCGCTTCACGTTCCCCGGCACCTCGATGACCGTAAACCGCATGGGCTATGGCGCGATGCAACTTGCAGGCCCACAGGTCTGGGGACCGCCCCGTGATGTCGACGCTGCAGTCGCTGTACTGCGAGAGGCGATTGAGGCCGGCGTGGATCACATCGACACCAGCGACTTTTACGGTCCGCATGTGACCAATCAAATCATCAAGAGGGCGCTCCATCCCTATCCGAATGGCCTGGTCATCGTCACCAAGGTAGGCGCTCGCCGAGGTGAAGACAAATCCTGGATCCATGCTCTTTCGCGTCAGGAACTGATCGACGCCGTTCACGACAATCTCAGAAACCTCGGTCTCGACAAACTGGATGTCGTCAATCTTCGGGTTGGAGGAGTCATGGGGCCATCCGAGGGATCCATCGCGGAACCGCTGACCGTGCTCGCCGAGCTCCAGCAACAGGGACTCATTCGTCATCTGGGCCTGAGTAACATTAGTCCTCAGCAGTTGGCTGAGGCCCTAACAATTACGGAAATAATCTGCGTGCAAAATCTCTACAACGTGGCCCACCGGAACGACGATGTCTTCCTCGATGACCTTGCAGCGCAGGGCATATCTTATGTACCGTTCTTCCCGCTGGGAGGCTTTACGCCGTTGCAATCGGCAGCTCTTGACGCAGTAGCAGCGTCACTCGAGTCCACGCCGATGCAGGTCGCGCTTGCGTGGCTCCTTCAGCGCTCGCCCAACGTCCTGCTGATTCCTGGCACCTCTTCCGTCGAACATCTTCGCGAGAATCTCAAGGCCGCGACCCTGCAACTTCCTCCGGAAACGATCGCCCAACTCGACACAATCGGTGCGGCTCAAAAAACCGGCACCTAAAACTCCACCGGCAAAGTCCTCTTAGCAGTAGAACTCTCCCGCGCCATCTCCAGTAGCCGAATCACCCGATACCCGTCCTTCGGCGTGACCGCTAGCTTCGCCGCCCCGTTAATCGCATCGCGAACATTCGCGTAATAACCCCGGTAGTCACCCAACTCGGTCTTCACCTTCGCCCGAGTCAGCATCCCGGGATCTGCCAGCACCGGAGCCACCGTCAGCGTCCCCCACTGCTCCTCAGGGTCCGCCAACCACTCGCCCTGCCCGACGCGCGGCACCTTCGCCCCACCCACCAGCGCAGACTCCTGTGGGTCGAGCCCAAATTTTTTGAAGCTGCCCTTCGTCCCATGCAGCAAAAACCGTGGCGCAGCATCGCAAGCCAGCATGCTCGATCGGCAATGCGCCCTTAGTCTCGGGTACTCCAGGGTAATGTCGAACGCATCTTCAATATCCGTCTTATCCCGATCCTTGCGAACACTAGCCGTAATGCCCTTAGGTGCTCCAAACAACGTCAAAGCCTGATCCACCAGATGCGGCCCAAGGTCGAACAGCAACCCATTCGCCGAATTCCCCCCTTCCTTCCATGTATTTTCCCGAGGCAGTGGCCGGAACCTGTCAAAGTGCGACTCAAACGTCACCAGCCGCCCCACCGCGCCTTCTCCAAGCAGCTTCCGTACCGTCAAAAAATCCCCATCCCACCGTCGGTTATGAAACGGAGCCAATACCAGCCCCTGCTTCTCCGCCAGTTCCTTCAACTCCTTCGCCTCCGCGCTTGTCGCAGCAAACGGCTTATCGATCACCACATGTTTCCCCGCCAGGAGAGCCTGCTTCGCCAGCGCAAAGTGCGTCTCATTCGGAGTCCCCACCACGATCAACTGCACCGCGGAATCCTTCAGCGCCTCATCCACCGACCGTAGAATCCGTGCATTCGGATAAGCCTTACCCGCTTCGTCGCCCTTACGCTGCACAATCGCCTCAAGCCTCAGCCCCGGCACTGCACTCACAAACGGAGCATGAAACACCTGCCCCGCCAACCCGAACCCAATCACCGCAACGCCAATCTCACCGCTCATCGTCAACCTCGCATCCAGTCGCTAAATTTAAAGTCTGGCATCCTGGCTTTTTAGTCGTCATCCTTCGCCGCAGGCGGAGGATCTGCTTTTCGTTTTTGCTGTTGCCTGTTTCTCACCTGCCCTGAATCGATTTCAACGCCGGATAGATCCGCCGGTACTGCCCATAGGCCTCATCCATCACAGCCGCATTCTTTGGCACAATCGTCTCCGCCACTCTTACCGTAGCCGCGCAAGCCGCCTCGACACTCGCCCAGACTCCAATCCCAGTTCCAGCCAGCAGCGCTGCCCCAAACGCGCCACCCTCCTCAGCCTCCAGCAGCTCCACCGGATGCCCATAAACATCCGCCTGGATCTGCCTCCACAGCGGTCCTCGCGCCCCGCCACCACCAAGCCGTATGGCCCTTACAGGTACTCCAAGCTCGCGGAACAAAGTGAATGTATCCTGCAAACTAAACGCCACACCTTCAAGTATCGCCCGAATAAAATGCCCCTGCGTGTGCGACGCCGTTATCCCCACAAACGCCGCCCGGGCCTCTGGATCAAGATGCGGCGTCCGCTCTCCAAAAAGATAGGGAGCCCACATCAATCCATCGCATCCCGCCGGAGCTTCAGCCGCCCGCGCAGTCAGCTCCTCATAGCTGGCTCCCGGCGAAAACGTATCGCGGAAGTACCGCAAGCTCAGCCCCGCCCCATTCGTCACACCCATCACATGCCATCGTCCCGGAGCCGCATGGCAAAACGTATGCAGCCGTCCCAGTCGGTCTTTGATCGGCGAGTCCGTCGCCGCAAACACCACCCCACTCGTCCCAATCGTAGCCGACACCGACCCCGGCGCCAGAATCCCCATCCCCACTGCCCCCGCTCCCTGATCACCCGCCCCAGCCGCCACAGGAGTTCCCGCAGCCAAACCAGTAGCCCCGGCACCGGCAGCATTAACACGAGCACAAATCTCCGGTCCTTCAAACAGCCGCGGCAGCCACTCCATCGGAATTCCTGCCGCCTCGGCCACCTCGGCCGACCAACGTCGATTGGCCACATCCAATAGCAGCGTCCCACTGGCCTCCTGCATATCCATCGCAAACTCGCCCGTCATCCGGTACCGCACGTAATCCTTGGGGCAAAGCACATGGGCAATCTTCGCGAAGATCTCCGGCTGATGCTCGCGCACCCATAGCAGCTTCGTCAGCGTGAAGTTTGGCAACGCGGGATTGCACGTCAGCTCAATCAACCGCTCAAATCCAATCTTCTCCGTCAGCCAGTCGCACTGCGGCTGCGTCCTCTGGTCACACCAGATCAACGCCGGCCGCAGCACCTTGCCCTCTGCGTCGAGCATCACGCATCCATGCATCTGACCGGTCAGCCCAATGGCTTCTATCTCAGCGCCGGTCAACTCACTGGCCGCCATAGCCCCTGCGATTGCCTCGCGCGCAGCGCGCCACCAGTCCTCAGGCTCCTGCTCGGCCCACCCAGTATGTTCTGAGCGAATCGGCGCATGTTCACTCGCAAACGAGGCCATCACCCTGCCGGAGCGGTCGATCAACACCGCCCGCGTCCCTCCGGTTCCGACATCGACCCCTAGCAGCATCTCGTATCGTCCTCAAACGAATCTAGTTCAGAGTGTACCGAAATCATCTTTTTGAAGATTTTTCACATCGGAACGCATCAGAACCTATGTAACGGCATTTGTGGCACAGCAATTTACGCCGCACTTGTTCCCGCTTTCCATAAACTAGTCGAAGAACCAATTCAGATGCAGGTTAAGATTTAACCGTATGAGTAAAAGGAAAACAGCGCCTCGCGCCCTGGCTATGCTACTAGGGCTCTGTCTGGTCTTCGTCGCCGGTCAGGCATCCGGGCGCGCCCAGTCTACCGGACCTGCGCAGCAAAAGCAGCCCTCCGGCACCAGCACAGCCACCGACAGCTCTCCGGTCGCGAACGCCCAACAGAACCTCTACAACGCCTCCGGCCAGAACGGCGCACAGCCGACACAGGATTCGTTTCACGGCAGTATCGTCACAGGCAAAGCGACCGAAGGAGTCCTCGATCTCTCTCTGGACGACGCGATCCAGCGAGGCCTCCGTCAGAATCTCGGCCTCATCCTGCAAACCTCCGCTCAGAAGAACGCCAACGGCCAACGGCTGGAGGAGCTACAGGCACTTCTCCCCACCGTAAATGCCACGGCGAGCATCGAGGTTCAGCAGATCGACCTCGCCGCCTTCGGCCTCACTTTCCCTGGAATTCCAAGGATCGTCGGTCCCTTCCAGGTCGTAGACTTTCGTGCCTACCTCACCCAGAATCTGGTCAACGTATCCGCGTTGAAGAACTACATCGCAGCGAAGCACAACTTCGAAGGCGCTAAACTCACGGCTGAAGATGCTCGCGACCTCGTGGTCCTGACCGTAGGTAATGCCTATTTACTTTGCATCGCAGACGCAGCCCGTATAGAAGCGGTCAATGCTGAGCTGGCCACCTCAAAGATCTCGTTGGACCAGGCCGTAGCAGCCCACGACGCCGGCACCAGCCCCCGTCTCGATGTGCTCCGCGCCCAGGTGGACTATCAGAACGAGCAGCAAAGCCTAATCTCCGACCAGGAACAACCTCGAGAAAGACAAGCTCGCCCTCGCCCGCACTATCGGCCTTCCACTCGATCAGGCCATCCGCCTCACCGACCTTGTCCCTTTCAAAGTTTTGGACAACGTCGATCCGCAGGCCGCTTTCATCCAGGCGCTGAAGTCGCGCAAGGATCTCGCAGCCTACGCCGAACAGGTTAAGTCAGCCAACGCGGAGAAGGGCGCTGCGTTCGCCTACCAGTTGCCCGTAGCCAGCGTCGCCGCCGACTACGGCGACATCGGCACCACCCCGGGCCACTCCCACGGCACCTACTCGGCGACCGGACAGATCAGCGTGCCCGTTCTCCAGATCGCCAAAACCAAGGGACAGGAACAGGTAGCCGACGCCCAGTACGAACAGGCCAAAGACAAATTGGCCGATCAGATCCAGCAGGTCAATCAGGACATCCGCGACAGCCTGCTCGACATCCAGTCCGCGGCAAAGCTCGTCGAATCGACGCACTCAAATGTTGAGCTGGCGAACCAGGCCCTCAGCGACGCGCAGCAGCGCTTCCGCGCCGGCGTGTCGGACAATCTCCCGGTATCGCAGGCGCAATCGCAGGTTGAGCAGGCCAACGACCAATACATCAGCGCGCTCTATCAGCACAATGTTGCCAAGCTTTCACTGGCCCGTGCGTTGGGTGTCGCGCAGACAAACTACAAAGACTATCTCGGAGGAAAGTAACTTGCCAGAGCAATCAGAACATCAGGACACCCAGAACAAACAGAGCGGCGATAGACCGGCGACGTCCGCTGTCATCGATGAAGAAGTCCCCGAGCAGAAGTCCGGCCGCAAGTTCATCGTCATCGCGGTCATCATCTTTCTCCTCATCGGTGCGGGCATCTTCTACTGGCGTTCGACCTTTACGGAAGACACCGACGACGCCCAGGTTGACGGCGATCTTTATCAGGTCAGCTCACGCGTCACCGGCCAGGTCATCAAGGTCTACGTCGACGACAACCAGCAGGTGAAGGTCGGTGATCCCATCGCCGAGATCGACCCCAAGGACTATCAGGTAGCGCTGGAGCAGGCACAGGCAAACCTCGCCAGCGCCCAGGCGTCGGCAATTCAGCAGACGGTTAACGTGCCTATTACCAACGTCAACGTCACCACCAGCGTCGATACCACCGGCTCCGACGTCCAGGCCTCCACCGCTGCCGTCGACCAGTCCCGCAAGCAGGAGCAGGCCGCCGAGGCCCGCGTCGCCGCTGCCAAAGCCAACGCCGTCAAATCCCGCCTCGACGTCGAGCGCTACACCCCGCTCGTCGAGAAGGACGTCATCTCCAAGCAGCAGTATGACGCAGCAGTCGCAACCGACGCCTCCAACCAGGCCGCCGTCCTCGAGGCCGAAGCCAACCAGATCGCCAGTCAGGCCCAAGTCACCCAGGCCCTTCAGAAGCTCTCGCAGTCGCGCTATCAGTCGGCCCAGTCGATCAAGACCGGCCCCGATCAGGTCCGCGCCCAGCAGGCCAAAGCGAACGCCGCCATGGCCGACGTCAAGCAGGCCCAGGCCAAGGTCGATCAGGCCGCACTCAACCTCAGCTACACCCACATCACCGCCCCCACCACCGGAATCGTCAACAAAAAGAACGTGCAAGTAGGCGCCAACCTCAGCATCGGGCAGGATCTCCTCACCATCATCCCGCTGACGAACCTCTGGGTTACCGCCAATTTCAAGGAGACCCAGCTCGCAAGAATGCATGCCGGTCAGGAGGTCTCCATCAAGGTCGACGCCCTCGGCGGCCGCAAGTTCCACGGCAAGGTCACCCAGATAGGCGGAGCCACCGGCTCACGGCTCTCTCTCTTCCCGCCGGAGAACGCTACCGGCAACTACGTCAAGGTCGTTCAACGCATCCCCGTCCGAATCGACTTCACAAACGTGCAACAGGAGGACGGCGATTATGCCCTGCGTCCAGGCATGTCTGTCACTCCCGAGGTCACAGTCAAGTAATAGAAGAAACCGGGTTCCACCTCGCAGCATCTGAATGGTGGAAACCGAGAAAGAGGTGCAAAAATGGCTGTTGCAATCAAGAAAACTAACAACGGCGCGAACGTAGCCCCGCACTGGCACGCACACGCCAGGGAGATCCAGAAATACGGCTCCGTCATCGAGGACATGCCGCACCCCCTCAGCGCCAAAGTCCGCGCAGACATGGTCGCCAGGCTCAACCAGCTCCTCGCCGACTCCATCACCCTGCGCGACATGTATAAGAAGCACCACTGGCAGGTCTCCGGTCCGACCTTCTACCAGCTCCACCTCCTCTTCGACAAGCACTTCGGAGAGCAAGTCGAGATGGTCGACACCATCGCCGAACGCGTTCAACTCCTCGGCGGCGTCACCATTGCCATGGGCGGCGACGTAGCCGAAACCACCCGCATCCAGAGCCCGCCACGAGGCAGGGAAGAGGTCCCCGTGCAGATCTCCCGCCTCCTCGAAGCCCACAAAATCATTATCCAGAGCTGCCTCGACATCGCCGAAGCCGCCAGTAAAGTGGGGGACCAGGGCACCAACGACCTTGTAGTCAGCGACATCCTCCGGCCCAACGAACTCCAATCCTGGTTCATCGGCCAGCACCTTGTCGAAATGCCGCTGATCCTCGAAAAATAAACAAAAATAAACAAGAAAAATAGTTCGAAACTCGAAGATACTCAGCCCGGCGCAACAGGTGTACGGGCTGTATATCTTTAAGGCCTGGCTCGCATCCAACTAGCAGTCCGCGTCATCTTAAGCTATAAGTAAACTCCCATGCCGATCGCGATCGTCTTCTTCGTCCATTACGCGTACCTGATCATCTTCCTCTGGGTGCTCGTGGAGCAGATCGGCATCCCAATCCCCAGCGTACCCGTTCTCCTCACCGCAGGCACCCTCAGCGCGACCCATCGCGTCAGCTGGTTCGGCATCACCGCCGCAATGCTCTTCGCCTGTGTGATAGCCGACACCGTCTGGTTCTCCCTCGGCCGGCGCTATGGCAACAGCGTCCTCAAGCTCCTCTGCCGCCTCTCCTTCGAGGCCTCCACCTGCGTCAGCAAAACCGAGGGCTACTTCACCCGCCGCGGCCCCGTCACACTGCTCTTCGCCAAGTTCGTCCCGGGTCTCAGCACCGTAGCCGCCCCCATCGCCGGTCAGACCGGCATGTCCTACCCGCGCTTCTCGCCTGGGACCTCGCCGGCTCGCTCATCTGGGGCGAAACCTTCATCCTCGCCGGCCGCTTCTTTGGCGACCTCGCCAAAAAGAGCGCGCCCTTCTTCGCCTGGCTCGGCCACTTCGCCATCTTCATCTTCGCCGCGATGGTCCTGGGCTTCCTCGCGCATCGCATCTGGAAGCAGCGCAAGTTCCTCCAACAGGTCCGCGAGATGCGTCTCGAGCCCTCCGAGCTGAAGTCCATGCTCGACGATGCCGCAGCGAACGGCAACAAGCCACCCTTCATCGTCGACCTCCGCCACCCGCTCGACTATCTCCCCGACCCGCGCGTTCTTCCTGGTGCGCTCCGCATCGGCCCCAACGAGATCAAGCAGCACAGCGAGATCATCCCCCGCGACCGCGATGTCATCCTCTACTGCACCTGCCCAAGCGAAGAGACCAGCGCCAAGCTAGCCCTGCAGCTCCACAAGATCGGCATCTACCGAGTCCGTCCCCTTCGCGGCGGCTTCGACGGCTGGAAGCAGGCCGGCTATCCCTTGGTGGACTACGTCACCGACACCCCAACCTCAACCGTCGTCCAACAGATCCTTCCCTCGAGCACCGGCTCAGCCGTCCCGCTAGTCTAGGCCGGACAACTTTGTCATCCTTCGCCGAAGGCGGAGGACCTGCTTTCGCTGTTGTCGTTGTTGTTGCCGTTGCAGTTCTAGTTGTCATCCCGAAAGGGGATCTGTTGTTCTATCCCCATCATCCCCTCATTCGAAAGTTCACCGTAATCCGCGTCTCCACCTCCGTAGGCTCTCCATTCAACCGGTAAGGCTGATACCGCGCCTCGCGTATCGCATCCATCGCTGCATTCTGCAGCATCGGCGGCCCGCTCACCACATGCAGGCTCTCAATCCTGCCATCGCGTGAGATGACAGCTTCCACAACCACTGACCCTTCCACTCCCGCCGCCTTCGCGATCATCGGATAGACCGGGCGAATCGGCGCAATCAGCATCCCTTGCGAAACCCCCGACGAGATGCGAACCCGCTCAGCCGGCGTCTTCGCTGCAGCCACGGACACAACAGGTCCATGTCCATCGCCAGTCCCAATTCCGATCGGAAGCCCGTCTGCTCATCCGCATCCCGCTCCCGAACGGCGCCAGCTGTGGCGCAACATCAGTATCTCTCCCCGGCGACAGCGATGCTATCAATGGCCGCGTCGTACTTGGCGCCGCCATACTCGATGACGAAGCAGATGGCGCCCTCTGTGCCCGAGCCACCGGCACAGGCGGCTTCGACCATCAGCGGCATCAGAACCTTCGGCGCCTCCACCCGAAACGGCAGCGCCTCCGGATGCAACAAAGGCAACACCATCACCACTCCGGCAACCGCAACCTGCAAGGCGATCGACGCCAACAACGTCCATCGCTTGCTCGAAGAGACCTCAACAACTCGCGACGCAACCAGACTATCCTCAAACATAGACGCACCCTCCAATCGACTCGAGGGGCGCATCCAGCGAGGAATGCAGCCACTACTCCGTTAGACACCAACAGCTCCCCGATGTTCCCGCGAGCGCTCCTGGACAATCTGTTCACCTCGCATATCGGCGCAGCAGTTCGTCTACCTCCTCATAGCCTGTAGGAATCTCGATACCGCGAACCGTCGCACCCGCTTTCAGCAAAGCGTCAACCGAATCGGGCGTACGTCGATACTTCCAAAAAGAATCCACGCAAGCCTTGACCGCGAGCGCCAATGCCGTGCGCCCTTTCCCATCAAGAGCATTTACCGGCGCCCCAAGTTCGATCAAAGCCTTCACAGTTGAGGGCCATGCGCGCCACGCAGCAACATGCAATGCTGTGCTGTCCTTCGCGATGTCAAAGTAAAGATCGCCCTCTTTGTACAGAGAGGAGACACTCACACCGAGATCAACAAGACGGCGGACGCCTTCGGTGTTAGCGTTGCCCGCAAACTCAGCGAGAAGTGTCCCTCCTTCGGCAACGAGTTCCGAGACAAGATGCGGTTCGGCAGTGGTCAGGGAAGCGGATAGCCTCGACGTTGTTCCGGGCGCAGGCGGCGATAAGGCGATCGACTCCATGAAGGTCGATGATGATGACTCGTCGCTCGAGCAGGTCAAGCACATCGCTTCGGCCGCGACGCGAGGCTATCTGGATTGCGGATCTTCCATCGCGGGTTTCGAGCGCGGGATTGGCCCCGTGATCGAGCAGCAGTTCAATGATGATGAGGCCGTTGTCGCGGCGCAGGGATTGGTGCAGCGCGGTGTACCCCCAGTGAGTCCTCTGATTAGGGTCGGCCCCGTGCTTCAGTGCGAGCTGCATGCCATGTTCGTCGTGCCAGTCGGCTTTGCGAAGGAGGATGGTGTTGAGGCTTGTCTGGTTAAGTTTGCCGCTTTCGAGAATGATTTTGAGTACGGTATTGTCGTAGCCTTCAGGCACGTGATACGGGGTCTCTCCGTCATTGGGATCGGCCCCCCGTTCGAGCAGAAGGCGCGTGAGCTCCGGCTGTTGCGCAATCCCCCCCGCACCATAGATGGCGCTCTCAAATGTCGGGGCGAGGATTAGGATAGTCGATCATCTCGTACCATCCGGTATTCGCACTGGCTCCCGCATCCAGCAGCGCTCGAGCCGAGCGTACGAAGGCATCCGAGCGCGACTGGTCGAGGCGGAGGTAACGCGAGAAACAAAGGT
Source organism: uncultured Acidobacteriaceae bacterium (assembly GCA_963791735.1). GTDB lineage: Bacteria > Acidobacteriota > Terriglobia > Terriglobales > Acidobacteriaceae > Edaphobacter. Next base: position 108,917 of record CAWBTR010000007.1, read on the forward strand.
GGGTGAGGGCATCCCAATCGTGCGGCCCGCCGGTGGCTGTCGCGCTTGTGGGATCGCGTGAGAGAAAGCCGCGTATCGCGACCTCATCAGCGAGGATGGCCGCGGTGTGAATGTTGGCGGCCGCAACGTGCGGGTAGCGGTCGAGGATGAGCTGGGCGTATTCAAGCGTGCCGGAGCCGTGGGAGGCGTGACGAGGGACGCAGGCCACTTCGATGAACGTTGCGACAGGGTCTTTGAGTTGGCCGACGGAGAGGAGGAGGCGGAGGGTCTCGATGTGATGAGCAAACTTCGGCCAGCTTTCGAAGCTGTGTTCTCGTGCAATGACCAATTGGGCATCCGCCAGCGTGAAGGGGGCGTTCTGGATATCGGGTGGAGACAGCTTGTGCAGGCGGGGATGGTGGCGGCCTATGCGCTTGAGCGCGTCGGAATGGCCAAGGGCGCACTCCTTAACGAGATCTTTGGCCTGTTTCTTGTATTGTTCGAGGTTGGGGCGCGCGGGAAGTTCTCTGTCAGACATACGAAACTCCTTTCGTTACTTGCCCGGAGTCCGCACGCGTCAGGCTGGAAAGAAGATTCGTCAGATTGTAGAAACTGGAGGTGGGCACGGCCCTTTCCGCGGACTGGATGCGCCCTGCGCGCTTGTAGTTCAATGTAGGAAACTTCCATCCCGAAGTCAATCGAGTTTGGAAAACCATACGGCCGAGGGAGGTCCCTGAGGCCAAATCTGCTCAAAATTCCCAATCTTGTGCTTTTTGAGCCGTGTGTTTTTTGAGCCAATCCTTTGCTTTTTGAGCGATGATGAACACGATGCCCACCCACGTCGTATCGCAACCCGTGCGCTCTTCCGGCGTCTCCGTTACGCAAACTGCGCCGGCCGCCGGCGTCGCCTCTACCCGAGTCCTCTCTGTCGATGTCCTTCGCGGCATCACCATCGCCATCATGATTCTCGTCAACGACCCCGGCGATTGGTCGCACGTCTACTCGCAGCTCGATCACGCTGCCTGGAACGGCTGGACCCTCACTGATCTCGTCTTTCCCAGCTTCCTGTTCGTCGTCGGCATGTCGATCATCTTTTCTCTGCAGTCGCGCATCAGCAGGGGAGATAGCCGTCGCGTCCTCGCCGCCCACATCTTCCGTCGCGCTGCAATCATCTTTGCGATCAAGATGTTTCTCAGCGCCTACCCCCACTTCCATCTCTCTCATCTGCGCATCTACGGCGTCCTCACGCGGATTGCGCTCTGCTACCTGTGCGCCGGACTCATCTGTCTCTGGACCCGGAAGATCGTTCCCCTCGCATGCATCACCGCCGCACTTCTCATCGGCTACTGGGCTCTGATGCGCTTCGTTCCTGTGCCCGGTTTCGGCATCCCCACCCACGAAATCCCTCTGCTCGATCCCATGGGCAACCTGGCCGCTTGGCTCGACCGTCACATCAGCGCCTTCACCCTCCGAACCATACACATGGGCCGCCTCTACGAGACCACACGCGATCCCGAAGGCCTGCTGAGCACCCTGCCTGCAATCGGAACGACTCTCCTCGGCTCGATCACCGCGGTCTTCATGCGCTCTCTTACCTATACGCCGACCGCCAAGCGCAACATCTTCGCACTGGCCGGAGTCCTGTTCGTCACCGCCGGTGAGCTATGGAATCGCACCTTTCCCATCAACAAGAATCTCTGGACCAGCTCCTACGTCCTCCTCGCCGCAGGCATATCTCTCCTCGGCTTGGCTCTCTTTTACTGGCTGGTGGACATAGAACGAATACAGGACAAAAGCCGCATCGCCAAAGCAGCAATCTGGCCCTGGCTGGTATTTGGCTCGAATGCCATAGTGGCCTTCGTCCTCTCCGAGTTATTCGTGGAGACGATGCTATGGATCAAAGTTCACGACGACTCAGGCAAAACCGTCACGGCCTGGAACTGGATCTACGTTCACCTCTTCTCCCACGGCCACTCCACAGAAGTGACCTCCGTCGCCTTCGCGCTGGCCTTCGTCGCCGTCTGCTTCATCCCCAACTGGCTCCTCTGGCGCAAACGCATCTTCCTCAAGATCTGATCCTGATCAAATCTCGACGACGACCTTTCCAAAGGCACCCGCTTCCACAAGCTCATACGCGGCCCGGATGGTCTTCGTCGAAAAATGCTGTCCATTGAGCAGTGGCCTCAGCTCGCCGGCTTCCGCAAGTGCCGCCGCCTTGGCAAGTATCTCGCCATGATGTGCCCGTCCCTCGCCAGTGATCATCGGAAGCAGAGTAAATACGCCCGAATACGTCGCTCCACGGAACGACAGCGGAGCGAGCGAGTGCGTCCCCCATCCAAGGCAGCTCACAACATGACCTGTATATCGTTTCGCTGCGACGAATGACGCATCCAGAGTCGCCCCGCCCACAGTGTCATACACAATGTCGAATCCTCTTCCGTGCGTGAGCGCTGCCACATACTCTTCGGTCGAGGTCGTTCTGTAGTCAATCGGAGTAGCACCGAACGCTTCCACAATCTTTTTCTTCGCCGGTGAGACCGTGGCGAAGACCTGCGCCTCAAACGCGCGAGCCAGTTGGACGATAACGTGGCCCACTCCACCCGCCCCCGCATGAACCAGCACCATCTGCCCCGCATGCACCTGAGCCCGGTCCACTAGCCCTTCCCACGCCGTAATCGTACTCAGCGGAAGCGCCGCCGCCTCACGCATCGAAAGGTTCCTTGGTTTGTGCGCCAGCAGAAGCGCATCCGCAGCCACATACTCGGCGAGCGTGCCCTGCAGCCCACCCACGCCGCCCACCATCCCGTATACCTCGTCTCCGCGTGCGAACCCGGTGACACCGGGCCCAACCTCCTCCACCGTCCCTGCCATGTCAAGACCAAGCACAGCAGGCAACGGCTGTTTGGCGTGGGCAGCCTTGGCCGCACGAATCTTCGTATCCAGCGGATTTACTCCACTGGCGGCGATCTTCACCAGAACCTCATTTTGCCGCAGCGCCGGTACCAGCCGCTCCACCTCCCGAAACTCTCCGCCCGGCTCTTCCACCAGCCAAACCTTCTGCGTCATTCCATCCTCCGAGTCGAATACCGGTCATCCCGCAACATAACAGCCCAACCGCCCTGCTTGACAAACAAACCCCTTCCCCAAAGGGCTACACTAGAAGCATAAGCGCATCGGCAACAAGGAAGTCCAGACCTAAAGTCTCTCGTTCGAAGACTTTGCACACTTTTTGGCGGGGAGGGGGTACCCTACCCATAGGAGAGCCCAATTGGCCTACAACGATCTTCGCGACTGGATCAAGACGCTCGAAAAATCCGGCGAACTCAAACGCATCACCATTGAAGTTGATCCGAACCTCGAGATGGCCGAGATCGCCGACCGCACCGCCAAACTCCATCGTGGCACTGAAAAAGCCGGCGGCCCGGCCCTCCTCTTCGAAAACGTAAAAGGCCATCCCGGTGCAGCAGTACTGATGAACCAATTCGGCAGCGAACGCCGCATGCGTCGGGCCCTCGAAACCGACTCGCTCGACGACATCGCCAATCGCATCCGCACCTTCCTCAAGCCGCAAACACCCGCCAGCTTCATGGACAAGATGAAGATGCTCCCCATGCTCGCCGAGGTAGGCAACTTCTTCCCCAAGGTCATCGCGTCAAAAGACGCCCCCTGTAAGCAAGTTATCCATCGCGGAGAAGATGTCAATCTCCTCGATCTCCCCATCCTCAAAACCTGGCCCCATGACGGAGGCCGCTTCATCACTCTCCCCTGCGTGATCACCCGCGATCCCAAGTCCGGCAAGCGCAACGTAGGCATGTACCGCATGCAGGTTTACGACGCCAAAACCACCGGCATGCACTGGCAGCGCCAAAAGGTAGCTGCCGAACACATGCGCGACCGCCTCCGCGACACAACAGCCGACCGCGCCGGTAACGTAGACCTCATGGCCCTCACCGCTGGAGGCACCACTGCAGCCTCCTCCCTCGAAACGCTCAACACCGCCACCATCACGCGCATCCGCGAAGACCGCATGGAGGTAGCCGTAGCCATAGGCACAGATCCCGCGACAACATTTTCCGCTATAGTCCCCGCCCCACCCGACGTCGAAGAATATTTAATCTCCGGCTTCCTCCGCCAGAAGCCCCTCGAACTAGTCAAAGCCGAAACCGTCGACCTCGAGGTTCCCGCCAACGCCGAATACATCCTCGAAGGCTACGTCCAGCTTGGCGAACTCCGCACCGAAGGCCCCTTCGGCGACCACACCGGCTTCTACACCATGCAGGAGGACTACCCCGTCTTCCACATCACCTGCATCACACACCGCAAAGACCCCATCTACGCCGCCACCATCGTCGGCAAACCTCCCATGGAGGACGCCTGGATGGGCAAGGCAGTTGAGCGCATCTTCCTTCCCCTCATGCAACTCACCCTCCCCGAGATCGTCGACGTCAACCTCCCCCCCGAGGGCGTCTTCCACAACCTGATGATCGTCTCGATCAAAAAGTCTTACGCGGGCCACGCTCGCAAGATCATGAACGGCATCTGGGCTATGGGCCAGGCCATGTTCACCAAGTGCATCATCGTCGTCGACGAAGACTGCGACGTCCAGGACCTCGCCGAAGTCACCCTCCGCGCCACCAACAACATCGACCCCGAGCGCGACATCCAGTTCACCCTCGGCCCCGTCGATTCGCTCGACCACGCCAGCCGCCTCCCCAACTACGGCAGCAAGATGGGCATCGACGCCACGCGCAAATGGGCCGCCGAAGGCTTCACCCGCCACTGGCCGCAGGAACTAGCCATGGACTCCGAAACCAAATCCCGCGTCGACGTCATCTGGAAAAAACTAGGCATCGAATGACAGCAACTTCGAAGCGTGCCGTAGCTCGGCATCTCTGAACTGGCAGGGACCCCTAACCCTGCACTACCCCGGGCGTAGAGATCAAAAGAAACGTCACGCTATCCTCCGTACTCCGCTTGTGCAGCGTCCCCCGCGGAATCACAAGCATGTCGCCCTTGCCCATCAGGATCGACTTGCTTCCATCCGCGCCCGGAGCGAGCCATTCCCCCGGCTTGGTCTGGTGCCCACCCTTCGGCGTCCCGCCAACCTCATACAGCGTTGACCCGTCGAGGATCTGCACGATGTGATCCCGCCCCTCGTGCCACTCGAACTCTTTCGCGCTCTTCGCCATCTCCGTCGTCATCACCACCTGCAGCGGCAGCGTCTTCGATTCGAACAGATTGTTATTCCCCGGCTTCTCCTGTAGAGCCTTTGCGTCGGCATCCAACTCCTTCGCCGGGAAGAATTGAAACGGCACACTCCCCGCTTTGACGTCCGAGCCGGGCGGGCCGCCTTGCGCACCTGCGGCGAACATCAGTTGATTGGTGAGAGTAAGTCCAACCGCGGCGGCAACCGGTACCGTCCGGAGAAAGTTGCGGCGAGTCTGATCGTTAGCCATGCGAAAAAGTGAATCACATTTACGCGCACGCTGCCAAGTCTCGTCAACTCAAGACATGCGTCGCAAGCGCAATCGTAACCGTGTCATTTGGAGTCTTCGTAGTCCCGCCATCGCTTTGCGGATGGAACTCGATGGTCATCGTCGTTGCGTTGACGATGACGCGAAGGTAGCCAAAATCCGTGGCATCGTAGCTTTCCAGCGTTAGCGTGCTGTCGATCGTAAAAGGAGTGCGGTAGGTGGCGCGCATCGGCGAAAGCGGAGCATGGCCGCCGCACCCGGCCACGATAAACGGAATCTGCAGCTTATTCACCGTCCGCGTAAAGCGCTGATAGTTGTGTGCATGGCCGGAGAAGACAGCATGTGGCCACACCCCCGCCGCCGTGCAGGCGCTATCGATATCCGCCAGCATCAACGGGCTGCCGCCGTGCTCAGATCCGCCGGTGAACGGTGGATGATGCGTCGCGATGATCACAGCACCAGTAAAGTTGTCGCTCTTCACTCGTTTCAACGCCGCCGTCAGAAACGCTATCTGGCGGTTATCAAGCACCGTATTTTGCCCGTTCTCACCGGAAATGGTACCCGGGTCCTCGAGCACGTTGCTGTAAAGCCCCAAGATCCGAACGAATGGTGCTTCCAGCGTGAAGTACACTCCGGGTTGAATCATCGTGGTGCGCAGCAAGCCGCCGGCGTCCGGCGCAGGCTCAGGTGTTGCCGTACAAAAATTTTGCAGAAAGGCAGCCAGAGTTGGAGCAGGATCCTTTGGATAGACGACGCCATCGTGATTGCCTGCAATAGCGAGAATCGGCGCCGGATAGTCGCGGTATGGTTCATAAAACTGATCGAAGTAGTAAGTCGCCTCGCCGAAGTAGTAGACGACGTCGCCCAGGTGAAACAGAAACGACGGTATATCCGCGGCATTCGCTTCACTGAAGTCAGTGACCATCTTGTCTGCGACAAGCGATTGTGTCGCCGGGCCAACGATACTGCCCGTGTCGCCCACCGAGTGAAAGACAATCTGTCCCGACTGTTGAATCGCTGCGACCTTCGCCGCCCCCGCACTGCCGTAGACCGCTGCAAGTGTGACGATCGGTTCCACGGCGCCACCCGGAGGCACAGGCACAGGTTCGAGCGCGAGGATCGCCTGATCCTTCGAGTCGGTGACGGGATCTTTGAATCCGCTCGGATCGGGCGAAGGTTTCGGCTGCGCGAAGACCGGCTGGCCACTCGTGGTGATGCTGCCGTGCGAGTGCGCATGTGTTTTGGGGTGTTTTTTGGTATGGTGCGACGAACGAGCAGGTGGTTTCTTCGGCATATTGTCTCCGCTATCGATCGACTCGCCGATAAGAATACCGTCCGTGGGTTACGAAATGGTGAGGAAAAACTCAAAAGATCCATAGGCGTCGTTTACCTCCCGCAGTTAGAATCGCTGTACTTACCGAGCATCTGGGGAGCGAATGAATCTAGCAGCAGCCGCAAGTCTTGCAGTCTTTCTCGTCCTTGTCTCGGCAGCTGATGCTCAAATCGGAGACTCAACCGGCTTCGGCAGCAAAAACACCTACTCTTCCTTCCTGGAGTATTCGAATGATTCCAGCCATATCGTCCTGGGTAGATCGTCAAACAGAAAATTTGTCAGCTTCGGATTCCAATACCAGCGCCGCCTCATTTCCAGGAAGGATTTCGTTTGGAGTTACACCGCCGAGTTCCGGCCTTTCATCCTCGAAAGTGACCCCACCTCGATCCTGACGGAGACATTGACCTCGTCATCTTCAAGCATGACCTCAATCAGCTCGCCGCTGGCCGTAGAGCAATGCTCTCCCGCACTGCGGAGCTTCTCAATCATCGACCCAACCACAGGAATCCTGTACAACGGGACATTGCAGACGAACTGCAGCCGTCGATGGACCTACGCGCAAGGTCTTGCGCCCGTCGGAACACGAATCAATCTCATGCCGCATCGCCGCCTTCAGCCAACAGCGAGCTTTCTCGCCGGCTATCTGCTGTCAACGAACAAGATTCCGATCGACTCCGCTGGCTCCTTCAACTTCACCTTCGAATTCGGAGCAGGGTTGGAGTACTACCAGTCACAGTCCCGCTCCATGCGGCTTGAATATCAGATTCAGCACTTCTCGAACGCAAACACCGCTGACGACAACCCGGGCGTCGACAACGGTCTCTTCAAACTAACCTACAACTTCGGCCGATAGCGGGGACCATAACCAGAACCGCTACTCCGCGCTCTTCACCGTAATTGAAGTCAGATTCCGCACCCACCGCTGCGGTTTCTTATCGCTGCTGTCGATCAGCTTGAACTGTCCATCCTCCCGCAGCGGTTTCCCTCCCATACTGGTCGCCACAATTACCTCGCCGTTATGCTCGGTGCCTTCAATCTCCGTCACCGAGTACAGCACCCAGTACTTGTCAGTCCCTTCCGCAACCAGGTAGCTGCGCAGCATCTTTTGGTGCGTCGTCTTATCGACAGGGAACCCATACTTCGCCAGCACCCCACCCAGCAACACGCCCGTGTAGGTCTCATCCATCTTCGTATGCTCGTTGTGAACCGTCACCGTCGTCTGCGGCATCGCCTGCAACTCGGCTATCGCCAGCGTCGTCGCCTTGCCGTCTATCGCCAGCGTCAGGCTCGTCGATGGTGCCGCAGGAGCGTGGGCATGCTGCTCCGTCGCACCCATCTGTGCGCGCAAGCTAACAGCGTTCATTCCCAGCAGGGACAGGGCAATCACGCAGGTATGGGAAGCGCACGCAGTTTTCATGGCTTTCAGCCTATCGCGCCCCCGTCGTATACTCAAGTTATGTCTATCGTCCGCGACGCCGCAGCCATTGCCAAGGGAATGAGCATCACCTTGAAAGAGGTCTTCCAGCCGACCGAAGTCGAGAACTACCCCGACGGTAAGGGGCCCATGCGCGGGGCAAAGTTCCAGGAACGCTTCCGCGGAAAACACCAGCTTCAGCGCGACGAAAATGGCCTCGAAAAATGTGTCGCCTGCTTCCTCTGCGCCGCAGCATGTCCCTCGAACTGCATCTACATCGAAGCGGCGGAGAACACCGAAGAAAAACGTATCTCCAGCGCAGAGCGTTATGCCAAGGTCTACAACATCGACTACAACCGCTGCATCTTCTGCGGCTACTGTGTCGAGGCCTGTCCCACCGATGCCATCACCCACGGCCACGGCTTCGAGCTTGCCAGCCTGAACGCCACGACTCTGGTCATGCGCAAGGAAGACCTTCTGGTGCCGATGCGCCAGCTCCCAGACGCGGTACTTTCCGACAAGGACCAGGCCGAGATTCTCACCTAGTCCTACTGGAAGCCAAAGATTTCGTCGTCTAGCCGAATTTCCGGTTCGCATCAGGGAATTTACCTGAACGTTCGGTAAAATAAAGTGACCCTTTCGGAGACGAAACAGGACTGGCGAGTGACGGTTTCCTGTCGCAGTTGAAGAAGGGCGCACGACTTCAGCGAAAGTCAGTGAACAATGGAAACCACGGCCAGCAGCAAACGCTCCATCCTGCACATCTGCACGCGCGAGACGATCCGCCCCCTTCGCGACAAGGTCCTTAGTCTTTCAGGATTTCACGTCGATTCGACCCTCAGCCACGCCGAGGGTCTGTCCATGTTCTGGTCACGCCAATACGATCTCGTTCTCATCGATGTCGAAGGCGAACGCGGTATTCCGGCAGCCGAACAGATGTGCTCCGAGATCAAGACGGCACAGCATCAGCAACTCGTCGCCTTCGTCTGCAACTGGCGCGTCGCCATCATGACCGGCTGCCCCGACGAGATTCTCCGCACGGAGTTCGACCCCGCCGCCTTCGCCCAGGGCGTGCGCGACATCGTCCCTCCAAACGCATGAGCGTCAGGCGCCTTCTGAACTAAATCTGCGGTACAGGAATCATGTGCTTGTCCGGGCCGAGCATCATCTGTGGCGCCGTGGTGCTGGTTCCGCTCGACTGGTCATGCGCCGTAACAGCGGGTCCCGTCGTCGTCCCCGCAGTCGCCGTTGTCGGCGTCGTCGCGGAATTGCTTTGCCCCTGGCTCGAACTATTCGTCACTGGCGCGGAGTTGGTCGCAGTACTCCCACTCTTCTTCTTTGCCTTTGCGGTTGGTGTAGTCTGTGCGGACGCCACCGACCCCGTTATCAGGAATGCGCTCATCCAGAAACTGGCAGCAAACTTCAGATATCTCTTCATTGGGCATCCTCTCGAGAGAAACTTCTTCGGTCCCTGCTCAGTACACCCACCCAACTCGGCCCTGTCGATACAACTTCGGTGTCACCGCGGCAGAGGTGAGTTTGAATCGTTGTATCAAGAACATGCGGACACCCTTACCTGCAGCCACGGCTTTGGCCGCTGAGCAGGAGTTTCTGCAGGCCCAGCCCAACTCAGTTTTATGGCCCAAGTTGCAGCCCTCCACATGCTGTGATACAAACGATATATTCCTGTCTGCTTCGGCAGATTTGAATTTCATGCAGAGTGGTTGAGGGACGAGCCCTTTGACGCCACGACAACCGGACAGAACAAAGACGTACCGGTGTCAACTCTCTCCTGGAAGGCTACAGGCCCAGGGAACATGAGATTCGGAGCATCTAGCCCAAAAGGCCGCCCCGCATTTCATCTTCCAGGCCGGCCTCCTCAGAGAAAAGTCAAAAGCTCCCCGCTCTTCCCTCGGAAAGAGCATCATGAACTATTTCTGTAGCCGGTATGAGCTGAAGTGCAATGAATGCGGCAAGCGGTTCGGCAACCAACCCCTCTCTGCCTGCCCAGACTGCCTCGCTCCTCTTGAAGTCGCATACGACCTCGAAGCCGTTCGCGGCATCTTCACAAAGGAAAACATCGCGGCCGGTCCCGCGAATATCTGGCGCTACGCCGCTCTCCTCCCCATCCCCGAAGGCTTTCAGCCCGACCTCCCGGTAGGATTCACTCCGCTCGTTCGCGCAAACAACCTCGGCAAACGCATCGGCGCCACCGACCTCTACGTCAAGAATGACGCCGTCTGTTTCCCAACCCTCAGCTTCAAAGACCGCGTTGTCTCCGTAGCCCTCGCCAACGCGCAGAAGTTCGGCTTCGAGACCGTCGGCTGCTCCTCGACCGGCAACCTCGCCAACTCCGTCGCAGCTCAGTCTGCCCGCCTCGGCCTCAAGGCCTGCATCCTCGTCCCCGCCGATTTGGAGCAAGCAAAGATCCTCAACACCCAAGTCTACGGCGCGCGTCTCGTCCGCATCGACGGCAACTACGACCACGTCAACCGCCTCTGTACGCAAATCGCCGATGAGTACGCATGGGGCTTCGTCAACGTAAACCTCCGCCCCTACTACGCCGAAGGCTCCAAGACTGTTGGTTACGAGATCGCCGAACAGCTAGGCTGGCGCCTTCCCGACAACGTCGTCGTCCCCATGGCCGGCGGTTCGCTCATCCGCAAAATTCGCAAGGCGTTCAACGAACTCATCTACCTCGGCCTCGTCGAAGAAAAGCCAGTCCGTTTCTTCGGAGCTCAAGCCACCGGCTGCTCGCCCATCTCCGTCGCCGTCAAGCAGGGAACTGACGGCATCGAGCCGCAGCGTCCCAACACTATCGCCCGCTCCCTGGCCATAGGCAACCCCGCCGACGGCCCTGCTGCAGCAAAGATGATCCTCGCTTCTGGCGGTTGGGCAGAAGACGTCTCCGACGTCGAGATCGTCTCCGGCATCCAGGAACTCGCCGAAACCGAAGGCATCTTCACCGAAACCGCCGGCGGCGTCACCACCGCCGTCACCGCGCGCCTCTACGCCGACGGCCGCATCTCGCCCGACGACATGACCGTCACCTGCATCACGGGCAACGGCCTCAAGACCACCGACGCCCTCGCGGGCCACTACCAGCAGGAACGCGCCGTCCGTCCGCGTCTGGCCGACTTCGACGCCTACATCCGCGAACTCGACGGCATCGCAGAACCCGAACTTGCCATCGCAGGAGCCAAATAATGTCGATCAAAGTCACTCTTCCCGCCGCCTTCACCCGCCACACCGATGGCCGCAAACACTTCGACTCCGTCGCCGGCAACCTTCCAGGTCTTTTAGCTGACATCGACCAGACCTTTCCCGCTCTCTCCACCCAGATCAAGGGCGAAGACGGCAAGCTCCGCCGCTTCATCAACATCTACGTCAACGACGAAGACATCCGCTTCCTCGGCGGCGAAGCCTACGCCTTCCAGGACGGCGACGAAGTCATGCTTATCCCCTCAATAGCAGGCGGCGCTCAATAAGGCGTCTGTAAAGTTCCGGGGCTAACTTTTTGATTAAGAGTTATTTAGGAGCAATCCATTTCCTTTGAATATCTTGCAGCTTCGTCGTCTGCAAACCACTGAATACAAGGCCACGCACGAAAACCCATTTGGATCTTGACCCGCAGTCGTGAGCAACGAAGCGCGAATCAAAATTTATCTATTAGGGTTTCCAAGAATTTTTCCTGGTCGGAGCAACGAATCCAGAGCGTCCCGGCTCCTATCACCTGTACCATTCGCGCCAAGCGCGCCACCATACAGGAAAGAAGGTCATTCATGTTTCTCGTTCTGGCTGTTGTTCTGGTTTTGCTTTGGCTCGGCGGGTTTTTTATTCTCCACGTAAGCAGCTTTCTTATTCACCTGCTGCTCATCTTCGCTTTGATCTCCATCATCATGAACTTCGTCGGTGGCAGGCGAGCGGTCTGACCCGATCGAAGGTGCAAAGCAAAGGCCGGACCCATCGGGGTTCGGCCTTTGTAGTTTCCGGTGAAGCTCAGTTTTACTGGTGAGCCACAGGCTGAGGAAGATCGATGCTCGCGACCGGCAACACAGCAGCCAGCGCCTCAGGTGTCTCTTCATGCAGCTCCGGCAGATTTCCCTCCAGCGAAAGCTTCAGCACTTGGTCCATCTCCTCGACAAAGTGCAGTTTCATGCTGGTCTTGATCAGCTCCGGCAGATCGGCCAGATCCTTGCGGTTCTCCTCCGGCACAATCGCTTCGAAGATTCCCGCGCGATGCGCCGCCAGCAGCTTCTCCTTCAGACCGCCGATCGGTAGCACCTTGCCTCGCAGCGTAATCTCACCGGTCATCGCGATGTCACGCCGCACTTTGATCTTGGTTAGCGCGCTTGCGAGCCCGGTAGCCAGCGTAATTCCGGCCGAAGGCCCATCCTTCGGGATCGCACCCTCCGGCACATGCACGTGAATGTCGACGTTCTTATAAAAATCCTTCGCCAACCCAAGGTGATGCGAGCGCGACCGAATGTAAGTCAGTGCAGCCTGCGCCGACTCCTGCATCACATCGCCCAGCTGCCCCGTCGCGGTCATTTTCCCCTTGCCGTCAAGCACCTGCACCTCGGTCTGCAAAATTGTTCCGCCCATCTCCGTCCACGCAAGACCCGTGACGAGACCAATCTCGCTTTTCTCATGCGCCATCGAGTCGCGGAACTTCGCCACGCCAAGAATCTCACCGATATTTTCGCCAGTGATGATTTCCTTATGATCCGCGCCGTTTTTCACCACGCGCCGCGCGACCTTGCGGCACACATTACCGATCTCGCGCTCCAGGTTCCTGACGCCAGCCTCGCGCGTATAACCGCGGATAATCTGCTTTAGCGCATCATCTTCGAAGACGACCTGTTCTGCCGTCAATCCCGTGCCTTCGCGCTGCTTCTTCACCAGGTACTGTTTGGCGATCTCCAGCTTTTCGACCTCGGTATAACCATGCAGCCGCAGGATCTCCATGCGGTCCTGCAGCGGCCCGGGAATCGTATGCAGCACATTCGCCGTCGCCACAAACAGCACCTGCGATAGGTCGTACTCCACGTCAAGATAGTGGTCCTGGAACGAGCTGTTCTGCTCCGGATCCAGCACTTCCAGCAGCGCACTGGCCGGATCGCCGCGGAAGTCCGAAGCCATCTTGTCGATCTCATCCAGCATGAACACCGGGTTCTTCGTCCCAGCCTTCTTCATCGACTGGATAATCTGCCCAGGCAGCGCACCAATATACGTCCGCCTATGCCCGCGAATCTCCGCCTCATCCCGAACCCCGCCCAGCGACATGCGGACAAACTTCCGCCCAGTTGCCTTTGCAATCGACATCCCCAGGGAGGTTTTTCCCACGCCCGGAGGCCCAACAAAGCAGAGAATCGATCCCTTCGGATTCTTCACCAGCTGCCGCACCGCAAGAAATTCAAGAATGCGTTCCTTGATCTTCTCCAGCCCATAGTGATCTTCATTCAAAATCTGTTCGGCATGATCGATCGACCGAATCTCCTTCGATCGCTTCTTCCACGGCACCGCCAGCAGCCAGTCCAGATAGTTTCTCGACACCGTCGACTCAGCCGACATTGGCGGCATCGCCTCCAGCTTCTTCAGCTCCTGAAACGATTTCTCGAGGACATCCTTCGGCATTCCCGCCGCTTCAATCTTCCTCTTCAACTCATCAAACTCGGACTTCTCTCCGCGCCCAAGTTCCTTTTGGATCGCCTTGATCTTCTCGTTGAGGTAGTACTCCTTCTGCGCCTTCTCCATCTGCCGCTTCACCCGCGACTGAATGGTCCGGTCCATGTTCAGCTTCTCGATCGCCACATCCAGCACATCGGCGACCTTCGACAAACGGCTCTCCGGATCGAAGACCTCCAGCAACTGCTGCTTCTCCTCGATCGAGAGTTGCAGATTAGCGGCGATCGTATCGGCTAGCTTCGCCGGCTCATCCGCGCGCACGCTCGCCGCCATCGTCTCGTAGTTCAACGACTGTTGCAGCTTCACATACTGCTCAAACAAGGAGTGAACCCGCTGCATCAACTGCTCAACCTGCGGCGTCAAATCCAGCTGCGTCTGGCCAGTCCGAACCGTCGCAACAAAGAATCCGTCGACGTCATTCACCTCTGTCGCCCGGGCTCGCTCAACACCTTCAACCAATACTTTAATATTCCCGTCCGGCATCTTGACGCTTTGGACGATATTGCCAATCGTGCCTGTCTCATAGATATCGTCGGCATTTGGCTCATCCACGGAGGCGTCGTGTTGCGTTGCCAGGAAGATCTTCCGGTCACCCGACAGCGCCTCTTCCAAAGCTCGAACACTTGACTCGCGCCCCACCACGAACGGCGTCATCATATGAGGAAAGATGACCATGTCACGAATGGGCATCATCGGTAGCTTGCGAACATCGCCGCTCAGCGTTTTTTTGGGTTGGTTTGTCATCGCTCTCCAATTAGACGTTAAAACACCGATAACGATCCATCGGCGTCGCGGCTTCAGGTGATTGTAATTCGTTGGGCCAAGCCGTGCATGCAGTAAAGTGCAACGTCTGTGGAATTGGAGGCCACAATCAGGTTATAACCGGGAATCGCAGGCCGCGCGTGGCCCGCAACTGCATTCGGTAGTGGGGACAGTAAATGCCCCATTGCGAATCTGTGCGCCACCCCGCGCACGGCCGTTAGCCCGCCTTCTCCAGCAACATCGGCAGAGTCAGGCTGTGTTTCTTAACCATCTCTGCCGTAATGGAGAGGTCTTTGACCTTCTTGTTTCCCGGAACGTAGTACATCAGATCCAACATCAACTCTTCGAGAATCATTCGCAGTCCGCGTGCGCCAACCTTTCGCTGCAACGCCTCCCGCGCAATCTCACGCGACGCCTCTTCGGTGAAGTTCACCTTCACGCCCTCAAACTCAAACAACTTCGCGTACTGCTTCAGGATTGCATTGCGCGGCTTGGTCAGAATCTCGATCAACGCCGCCTCATCCAATTCGTCCAGAATGCCCAGCACCGGCAGCCGTCCGACAAACTCCGGAATCAACCCATACTTCAGCAGGTCTTGAGGCTCCGCCTGCCGCAACAGCTCCGCATCGCGCTGTGCCCGAATCGGCGTCACGTCGCCATCCTTCACATCCGCGTCTGCGATTGCCTTGAATCCCAGCGCCTTCTTGCCGACCCGTCGCCCGATCACCTTTTCGAGCCCGACAAAAGCTCCGCCGCAGATGAAGAGGATGTTCGTCGTATCGACCGCCGTAAACTCCTGGTGCGGATGCTTGCGTCCGCCCTGCGGCGGAACGTTGGCAACCGTGCCTTCGAGCAGCTTCAGCAGCGCCTGCTGCACGCCTTCGCCGGAAACATCGCGCGTAATCGAAGGATTCTCGTCCTTCCGCCCAATCTTGTCGATCTCGTCGATGTAAATAATCCCGCTCTGTGCTCGCTGCACATCGCCATCGGCGGCCTGCAACAGTTTCAAAATGATGTTCTCGACGTCTTCGCCCACATACCCGGCTTCGGTCAGTGTCGTCGCGTCCACAATCGCAAACGGCACATCCAGCATCTTGGCCATCGTCTGCGCCAGCAGCGTCTTGCCAGAACCGGTCGGTCCTACCAGAAGAATATTCGACTTCGCCAGCTCCACATCGCTGCCGCGCGTCTTGTTCATCTGGATCCGCTTGTAGTGGTTGTAAACCGCCACCGCCAGCTTCTTCTTCGTCTGGTCCTGACCGATCACGTACTCATCAAGAAATGCCTTCACCTCCTGCGGCTTCGGCAGGTGAGCCGGCGCTACGCCGGGCTGCGTCTCGGTGCGATCGTCTTCGAGAATCGAGTTGCAAACCGCCACGCACTCATCGCAGATGTAAGCCCGCGGATAGTCCGAGGGGGAAGAGATTAGCTTGGCGACAGCGTCCTGCGATTTATGGCAGAAAGAACAACGAAGTGATTCGTCTGAGCCCCGTGACGTTTTCATAAGTACTACAGCTCCTGAGTGGTACGCAGAACAAGATAGCGAGTTAAGTTTACACCTGTTTCATCTTGCAAAACACGGTACATGTACCTGCTACTGTACCCCGAAATGGTCATTTACTTGCTTAAGAGCAAACATGAGAGAAAGCCCGAGCCATTGGCTCGGGCTTCGATAACACGGCAAACGCGGGCAGTTACGTCCGTGGTCGATCGATAATGTCATCAATGATCCCGTATTCTTTCGACTGAGCCGCTGTCATGATGAAATCGCGTTCCACATCGCGTTCGATCCGCTCCAGCGTCTGACCCGTGCTGGCGCTCATCAGCTTATTCGTAATCTCGCGAATTCGAAGAATCTCCCGCGCATGGATGTCGATATCGGTAGCCTGTCCGCTCAACCCACCCATCGAAGGTTGATGAATAAGAATCCGAGAGTTTGGCAACGCAAATCGCTTGCCCTTCTTGCCGGCCATCAACAGAAACGCGCCCATGCTCGCTGCTTGCCCGATGCAGAACGTCACAACGTCGTTCTTGATGTACTGCATCGTGTCGTAGATCGCAAGCCCGGCAGTAATCGAGCCACCAGGCGAGTTGATGTACAGCTGTATATCCTTTTCTGGGTCCTCGCCGCTCAAAAACAGCATCTGCGCAATGATCACATTGGCGATATTGTCATCGATCGGTGTTCCCAGAAAAATGATGTTGTCCCGCAGCAGACGGCTGTAGATGTCGTAGGCGCGTTCGCCTCGGCTCGTCTGCTCGATCACCATCGGTACTAGTCCCATAACGCTCTCTTTCTATAAATCGCTTTGGCAAAAATATCTGCTTTAAAACGTCACACAGAAGTTTCTGTTTTATTTTTTATATCTACGAAGCCAGCTTCTCGTAGAGCACGCTTCCTGTCTTCTCGCGTCGCATCTGCTCGCGAATCCGGTCCAGCCCGCCATCCTTGGTCAGTCTCTCACGCAAAGCCTCCAATGGCTCCCGCGACTGAATCGAAAGCATCAGCAACTCGCGATCAACATCCTCATCGCTCACCGTTACGCCTTCAACCTCGGCGATTCGGTCGAGCACCATCGACGCCTTCACTTCGTTGATCGCCTGGTCGCGCTGTGCCTCACGTAGACGAACGAAGTCCAGCTTGCGCATATCTTCAACCGACATGCCCTGTTGTGCCAGCGCACGCAACCCACGGTCCAGCCGCGCCTCAATCTGCTGTTGCACGAACGACTCGGGAACAGGGAACTGGAATCGCGCGATCAACTCCCCCAACATCTTGTCCTTCGCTCCGTTGTCCAGCGCGTTCTTCTTGCGATCCGCTGCATGCTCCCGAAGCTTCGTCTCGAAATCATCCCAGCTCTCATAGTTACCCAGCTGCTTGGCAAACTCCGCATCGCGCTCCGGAAAGCTCTTGTGCTTGATGCCCTTCACGGTCACATCGTAGCTCACGCTCTGTCCAGCAAGCCGGCGCTCGCCGAAATCCGCCGGATAGTCCACCTCAAACTTCAGCTCCTGTCCCGCCTTGGAGCCGCGCAGCGCCTCGTTGAACGCCGAGAGCGTATTTTTCCCGCCAATCTCGATCAGCACATCCTCGCCGGTAATTGGAGCCTGCGTCGACGCATTCTGAACGCCATCCTCAGTCACAGTCTGTGCCAGGTCCTTCACCTCGCCGCGGAACTGGATCTCAGCCCAGTCTCCGTCAACCAGCGCACGATCCTCTTCGACCGGCTCAACCGTCGCGTGGCTATCCAGAACCCGGCTCAACTCCGCATCGAACTCCTCGCCGGTCAGCGTAGCGTCAGGCCTGCTCAAGTGAACACTGTCATAGCCCGTGATGTTGATCTCCGGAGCAACCTCGAACGCGGCCTTGAACTTCAGCGGCTGCCCGTCGAGCAGTTGCATGTCCAGCAACTGCGGTTCGGAAACAGGGCGCAGCTTCTGCTCATCGATCGCCTTCCGGAACCGCGCCGAAACCAGGCTCTCCAGAACCTCCTGGCGAACCTCTTTCGCAAACTTCGACCGGATCAGCGACTCTGGCACCTTGCCCGCGCGAAAGCCCGGAATCCGGGCCAGCTTCTGGTACCGCTTCACCACTGACTTGAAGCTCTTCGATACCTCATCCGCCCCGACTTCTACTTGAATCTCCCGGGTCAGTTCAGGGTTCAGAGCAGGAGCATGCTGGTGCTCGTGCTCATGATCATGCTTGTGATCATGCTCGTGTTGATGTTCCTGCGTATTCGCCAATTCGGACTGCTGCTCTGCAGTCTCATTCGTCTCTGTCATCTCAGTAGGGGTCAAAATCTATGCCTTCCAGAAAGCGTCTGTGTCTGCCGCGTTGCTGGCAATCCGCAACAAGCGCGTCTACGCCTCTTTACTACTGTACGAGGCTTCGATAGAGAGGGTCAAACCCTTCGCCATCCCCCACCCTGACCCAAGTGTCCGGCTCCTCTCGAATCAATCATCCGAACCGTTACCAGGTGCCCGCTACATATGCTCCGAATCGGTCGAACTCAATGAAAATATCTCCAGCCGTACGTACCATTGTGTCGATTGCCCCGGCTGCAGCACCACCATTCCAGTGTCTTCGTCCTTCGCCCACTCGTGTCCGAATGGGTCGTCATAGTTGAACTCGGGCTGAATGGAAATAAACGATCCATCCAACGGCGCATAAACCCGGATCGCCTTGATGGTAGACGTCATCGCTATCAGGCGCAGACCGTAATCATTCTCCGGGTCGCGCAACTCTGCCACCGGCCCATCTTCCATCAACCCCGTCTTCAGGTGAACAAAGCTGTCGTCGAGGTTCAACGCCCCAAGCTGCGCCCCGGCGCGACCGGTAAAGTCATATTCGGTCTTTTCAACCGGCAAAAGCCTTCCGCTCAACTGCCCGGTGCGGCGATCCTTCACCTCGACGCGCTGACCCTCAGGCAGACGCAACATCATCTGGCCGCGATGCCCGTTCAGAATCGCAAACCGCGGATGCCACCCTATTCCGATAGGCTCCGCAGTATTGCCTGTATTACGTGCGACGATCTTCAGGGTGATCGCCTTGCCGCTCAGTTCCACCGTCGTTGTAACCACTGTCTGCGATGGCCAACGACCGTCAAAGTTGCCCGGATGAAACGAAGCCGTTGCTTCGCCGCCGTCCGGCATAACGTTCGTGGTGACCGCGTCCGACGCCTGCTTCAGCAGCAGCCCGCCCGCGGCCACCGCGCCGCCCGCTCCGTAGCTGTCCCTCGCGTCCGTCGGCAGAACCAGGCGCAATCCGTGCCACATCGTGCTCAGGTTGTGCCCATCCGGTGTGGCCGGGCCAGAGATGCGGCTTGCCCACGGTATCTCGATCGCCGCTCCCATCGACAAGCTCTTCGCCCCGTTCGCATCCGTCCCGGTCCCGTTCAACAACTTCGCCGCCTCTTCCAGCGTCGGAGACGCAAGCAGGTTCACCTCACCCTTTTCCGGAAGAAAAGCCGTGATCTGCAGAATATTCATTCCGCGGCCAGGCAGCAGCGTCGCCGAAAGAAACTCCGGCCCATTGTCCCCAGCTATCTGCGAACGTTGCAAGTGCACAACATCCTGTCCTCCCGGCCGCACTGTCACATCGTGCACCGGCCGTTTATTCAACTCTTTCTTCAGCTGAGCAAACTGTCCAAGCCTGTGCTCACGCCACCCGAACGCTAACCCCACCAGCACAAGCGTTAGAAACAGAACGGTCAGCAATCCAGACCGCATCACCGTCGCACGCCAAATACTTCGGCGCCACCTGCCGGCTCCTTGCTTCAGGAGCGCCCAGTACATTCTGCTAAGCCTTGGATCTTCCAACTCGTCGCCTGTCCTTCAATCCTGTTCTGACATCATTCTACGTATGCACGAGATTACGTAGAAACCACTCCGGCCTCACTCCTACTATCATGGGATGCAGTGACACCCTCCAACGCACATAGTACGTCTGCGGTCTTCCAGCAGATTCACGAATCCATCATCACCTGTGAGCGCTGCTCCCGTCTTCGCGACTACTGCCGCGGCATCGGCGAAACCAAACGTCGTGCCTACCACGATCAGACATACTGGGCCCGTCCCGTACCCGGCTTTGGCGACCCCCGAGCCCGAATCCTCATCCTCGGCCTCGCCCCCGGCGCTCACGGAGCCAACCGTACCGGCCGCCCCTTCACCGGTGACGGCTCGGGCGACTTCATGTACCCCGTCCTGCACGAGCTCGGCCTCGCCAGCAAACCCCGCGCCATCACCCGTGACGACGGCCTCAAGCTGCGCCACACCTGGATCGCCTCCGTCGTCCGCTGCGCCCCGCCCGGTGACAAGCCCCTCCCCCAGGAGATTCGCAACTGCGCCAGCCATCTGGCCGCAGAAATTCAGGCTCTGCCGCGCGTTCGTGTCGTCGTGTGTCTTGGAAAAATAGCCTTCGATGGATATCTGGCTTACCTGCTCCACACCGGCGTCATCAGCCGCAAATCCGAGTATCGCTTCTCCCACGGTGCCCAGTATCTTCTCCCCAACGGCCTGCATCTTCTAGCCACCTACCACCCATCCCTGCGTAACACCAACACTGGCCGGCTCAACAACACCATGTTCACCCGTGTCTTCCTGCGGGCAAGGGAACTGGCCGGCCTTCCAGGCTAAATCCACGACGGCCCAAGCCGGAGAAAGTCTTTTTCGTTACACTGGTGCCCGGCTCGGGAAACCTGCAACACAAACCAACCAATCGCAATCCCCTCGAATCCAAAACAAAAGAAGCTAAGAAAGCGCGAGGTAAAGTCAAAATGAGTGCAAGAAGTTACTGGTTCGCCTTCGGCATTGGAGTTGCAGCAGGTGCCTCAATCGCCCTCCTCTACGCCCCACAAACTGGCGCCAAAACCCGCAAGCAGCTTCGCAAGGGAGTTGAGGACGCGAGTGACTACCTCGAAGACGCTGCTAACTACCTCAAGGAGCAAGCCGAGCGTCTCAGCAAAGAGGCCGAAAAAGCAGTCAAGCGCACTCGCGGCCACGTAGAAAACGCCGTCGACAAAGCTGGCGACGTCGTACAGAGCGCCGTCAAAACGGCACAGTCGCTCGTCTAAGGTCTTCCAACTAACAAAACCCCGGGACAACCGGGGTTTTCTCGTTTAATTCCGAAGCCGAAGACGCGACCCCCGTGCTAACGTCAAACGCATGCCCGAAGTCGACCTGGAGCAAGCCGCAGGCCTGAATCCTTCCACTCCAAAAGAACGTCCTTGGCTCTTCGGCCTCCTCATCGCGCCGAATGCAGTCCTCGCCTACGGCATCATCAGTGGCGTCCTCTCCTACTTGCTCCGACAGCAGGGAGTCGGCATCGGACGAACCTCCGAGATCATATCTCTCCTCATCCTCCCCCAGACCATCTACTTCCTCTGGAGCCCCATCACCGACTTCTGGATTCGCCGTCGCACCTGGCTCATGGTCGGAGCCGTCGCCTCCGCACTCACCATGGCCGCCGCCTTTCACGGCCGCAGACTCGATACCCCGTTAGCTGTTGCGCTCATGTTCCTCAGCGCCTGCTTCGGACAGTTGGTCGTCTCCAGTTGCGGCGGAATGATGGGCACCCTCCGCAGCGAAGTGACCCGCCGTAAAGCCAGCAGCGTATACCAGGGGGCGGCGCTCGCCTTCGGCGCATTGGGCGTCTTCGTACTGGCCCGCCTGGCCGAGCGGATGGGCATGGGCCCTCTCGGCTGGATCGCAGCAGCCCTCATCTCCCTCCCAGCCTTCGCAGCCCTTGCAGCCCCGGAGCAGGCAAGAGAGAAGAGCCATGAACATCAAGCAGACCTTCTCAGCGATCTGGCAAGAATTCAAGACGACCTTCCTGCGATGGCGAGCGGTCCCATATACCCTCCTCATGCTCTTTCCGATGGCCAGCGGAGCCCTCATCGGCCTCCTACCCGGGGTCGCGCAGGACTACCACGTCAGCGGCCAGCACATGGCATGGATGAACGGCCTCGCCGGAGCTCTTCTCACCGCCTCTGGCTCACTCGCAGCCACGCTGATTCCTGCCCGGATCCGCGCATCGGTTGCCTATCTGTGCGTCTGTCTCTTGAACCAGCTACTCCTCGTTATCCTGTGGCTCGGCCCACTCAGTCCATCGACTTACTTCATCGGAGCAACGCTCTATCTCTTCACCATCGGCACGTGCTACGCCATGTTCACGGCCGTAGTGCTGGAGTTTCTCGGCCAATCCGGCAAGAGCGGCAGCGGTCGTTACTCCATCATCAACTCACTTGGCAACGTGCCCGTGGTCTACATGACCGCGCTGGACGGTCGAGGCGGCAAGCTCTGGGGAGCACGAGGCCTCGCCGGCACCGACGCCGTCGTAGGAGCCATCGGCGCCACAATCCTCCTCACCTACTTCCTCACCCGCAAACGCTCCGACGCCCCGGCCACCGCCTTTGCAAGCCCCGATTGAGCCTCGGTAATTACAGCTGACGATCAATCCGTCTCTGCGCGGTTGCAAGTTCCTGCTGTCATCCTGAACGCAGTGAAGGGTCCCGAAGAATTCCCCTCACCCCAACAGCTCGAACTTTTCAAACCCAAACCTCTATCGCCGTCGCTCTTGCCGGGTGCCCAATCCTTCGCAATCTCGCGAAGTGGGGGTTGTTCGCGCTGCACGCAAACCGTCTCAATCACTCCCTGTCCCTCTTACTCCGGCGGTCCCACCGTCACTACAAAATAAGTCACCGGCTTATCGCTGGTATTCGCGATGAAGTGCTTATCTCCAGCCACACAGATCCCCACATCGCCCGCCACCATCGTTCGAGCCACGCCATTCGTCGTCAACTCCGCCGTCCCCTCACGTACCAACCAAATCTCGCTATGCAGATGCGTCCCCACCGCCTCATGTTCCGCCCCCGGCTCGATCGTCGACTCATGCATCTCCAGACGAATATTCCCCGCCTTCAACATCCCCATTAAATAGCGGCTCGAAGAGTGCCCCGCCATCGATCCAGCCTTCGCAGCCGTCGGTTTATAAACACCCGACTCAAGAAACGGCAAACCAGCACTCTGAGCCTCTACAACTCTCGGGCGCCAAAGCCGAACCAGCCAGCAAAACCGGCAACAAAGCTGCAAACTCACGACGATCCATAACTCAAAATCCTCCCACCAAAACAATACGCCCCGGCGATCGAAGCCGGGGCGTAAGTTTTGTCAAAAGGGAAGCGCTACACCGCAGTCAGTGCCAGCCCCGCCATCTTCTCTTCGCCGTCCGCCGAGACCGGCCGATAGAACAGCTGATTATTCTCCATGTAAACCTCAAGGAACGCCGGCCGTTCGACAATACCGCCGCCGATCAACGCCTCCGACAGAGGATCTTCAACGAACCGCTGCAGCGCTCGGCGCAGAGGCCGCGCACCGTACGTCCGATCCGCAACCGTCTTCTCGATGATCCACTTCTTCGCATCATCGGTCACTGAGATCGTGATCGCCTTGTGCACCAGGTTCACATTCAACTGCTGCACCAGCAATTCGAGAATCTGCATCAGATCTGCATCCGACAGCGACGTAAAGATGATGATCTCGTCCAGACGATTCAGGAACTCCGGATTGAACGTCCGCTTCACCTCGCCCCGAACCAACTCCTCCATCTTGTCCATCACCATATCTTCCTTCTCGCTCTGGAAGCCCAGCCCCTGCCGCTTCTGCAGGTGCTTCGCTCCAATGTTCGAAGTCATGATGATGATCGTGTTCTTGTAGTCGACCGTGTTGCCCAGCCCATCCGTCAACTGCCCGTCTTCAAACACCTGCAGCAGCAGATTGAACACATCCGGATGCGCCTTCTCGATCTCATCCAGCAACACCACGCAATACGGATTGCGCTTCACACGTTCCGTAAGCTGTCCGCCCTCCTCATAGCCCGACATATCCCGGAGGCGAACCGATCAACTTGCGTCACCGAATGCTTCTCCATGAACTCCGACATATCGAAGCGGATCAGCGCCTTCTCCGCTGCCGAACAGGAACTGCGCCAGCGTCCGCGCCATCTCGGTCTTACCAACGCCCGTAGGCCCAAGGAACAGGAAGCTCCCAATCGGCCGCGCCGGATTCTTCAACCCGGCTCTCGACCGGCGAATCGCCCGCGCCAGCGCACCGATCGCCTTGTCCTGCGAAATCACGCGCTTGTGCAGCTCTTCCTCAACCCGAAGCAACCGCTGCGTCTCCTCTTCCTTCAGCGAGGTAATCGGCACGCCCGTCCAACGGCTCACTACATCTTCGATGTCTCCGCGCGTCACAATACCCGCCGAAGAATCATCCAGGTGATATTTGTCCCGCAGCGCCCGCAGATTCTCCCGCTCCTTGCGCTCCTCGTCCGAGTAGAACCGAGCCTTCTCGAACTCATGGTTCGCAATCGCGTTCTCCATCCGGTGCACGATGAACTTGATCCGTTTCTGTACCTCGGTCAGTTCCTCCGGCATCGACGTCTGCCGCAGCTTCACCCGTGCTCCAGCCTCATCGATCAAATCGATAGCCTTATCCGGCAAAAAGCGATCCGGAATATACCGGCTCGAGTGCGACACCGAGAAAGTAATCGCATCGTCCGTATAGCTCACCGCGTGAAACTTCTCGTACTTCTCTTTGATCCCCATGATGATCTTGATCGCGTCTTCTTCATTCGGCGGAGGCACCTTCACCGCCTGGAATCTGCGCTCCAAAGACCGATCCTTCTCGATCGACTTCCGATACTCCGCAGGAGTCGTTGCCCCGATGCATTGAATCTCGCCGCGGCTCAACGCCGGCTTCAGAATATTCGCCGCATCGAGCGATCCCTCCGCCGAACCAGCACCCACCAGCGTATGCAACTCGTCGATGAACACGATGGAGTTTTGATTCTCCATCAGCTCCTTCATGATCGTCTTCAGCCGCTCTTCAAACTGACCACGATACTTCGTGCCGGCCACAATCAACGAAAGATCCAGCGCCAGCACTCGCTTGTCAGCAAGAAAACTCGGCACCTCGCCATCAGCAATCTTCTGCGCCAACCCTTCAACAATCGCCGTCTTGCCCACGCCCGGCTCGCCGATCAGCACAGGATTATTCTTCGTCCGGCGGCACAGAATCTGGATCACCCGATCCACCTCAGCATCGCGCCCAACCAGCGGATCCAGCTGCTGGTCCATCGCCGACTGCGTCAGGTCGCGCGAAAACTCCGCCAGCATACTCTGCTCGCCGCGCTGCCCTTTGCTGCTCTGTGACGAAGGCACCTTCTCCTGGGTCGTCCGCTGCAACTCCTCACGAATCGCCGGCAGCCGCAAGCCACGCTCCTGCAGAATCTCTGCCGCGAAGCACTTCTCCTCGCGCAGCAACCCCAGCAGCAGGTGCTCCGTTCCAATATGTTTATGCGAAAGCCGCTCGGCTTCCTCAGCCGCATACGCCAGCACCCGCTTGCACTCATTCGACAGCGGAAGATCGACCGAGGTCGACACCTTCTCCCGAATCGTCGTATGCCCTTCAATCTGTTTGCGTATCGACTCCACCGACGCGTGCGACCGCAAAAAGCGGTTCGTCAGTGCCTTGTCCTCACGCAGCAAACCGAGCAGCAGGTGCTCAGTCTCGATATAAGGCGAACCAAACTGACTGGCTTCGTACCGGGCAAAGAAAATTACCCGACGCGCCTTCTCCGTATAGCGTTCGAACATGGTATCCCCTTCAAGCTGGCCACCATCCGGCCCGAAGGCCACATAGCGCCGTTGGTCCCAACTACCGTCCCCGTGCTGCAAACCTCCGGAGACAAACCAGGCGACTTCAACCTACAAAGCACCCATTCCACTACTACAGTGTAGTCGTCCGCAACAAATATTCGAAATCCCTCAAAAGTTATGCCTAACTTAGCACCCTTTTAGACTTGCGTTGTGCAAAACTCGCACCAAACTAGATGCACCCCCTTGTTTGCCGTTCACCCGCCTCCGCCAAACCACAAATTCAACAAAATGCTTGATTTGAAATCCACCCATCCTCGTAGTGCCATCCCAGATGTCATTCCGCCGTTCCGCCTACTCCCGAGCCCTTGCATCCTCCAGGCGCCCCTCCCGCAGCCGCAAAACCCGGTCACACCGAGCCGCAAACTCCAGATTATGCGTCACCAGCACGCTCGTCAGCCCATGCGCCTCATGCAGTCGTTGAATCAATGCGAACACCGCCTCCGCCGTCTTCCCGTCCAGGTCACCGGTAGGTTCATCCGCCAGCAGAATCTTCGGCTCCGTCACCAGAGCCCGCGCCAGGCTCACCCTCTGCTGCTCCCCTCCGCTCAACTCTCCCGAGCGATGCTCCGCCCGATCCGCCAGCCCAACCTCACCCAGCCAGTACCGAGCCTTCTCCAGCGCCGCCGCTCGTCGCACCCCCCGCGCCAACAGCGGCATGGCAACATTCTCCAGCGCCGAAAACTCCGGCAACAAATAGTGAAACTGCCACACATACCCCACATCCCGATTACGAAAATCCGCCGCCTGCTTCGGCGAAAACCCGCTCAACCGGCTCTCCCCGCACCAAACCTCTCCCGCCGTCGGCGTATCCAGCGCAGCCAGCAGATGCAGCAAGGAACTCTTACCTGCGCCGCTCTCCCCCACAATCGCGACCATCTCTCCCACATAGACATTCAAGTCCAGGCAGCGAAACAGCTCCAGCGCAGCCCGGCCCGCACCCTCCGAAACTGCCGGATAGATCTTCGTCAACCCCACCGCCCGCATCACCGTCGTCCGCTCCCGCAACACCGGCAGCGGCTCCAGCCTCCCCTCCAGATCTCCAGAAGAGATTTCATCTCGACCGAAGGCGGCGTTCCTGTCGCCTGAGGGAAGAGACCCCCGCATCTCATTCGCATCGTGCGCCACTTATTTCTCCCCCGACACTTTCCCGCCGACATGCTCCGAGTGTCTCCCCAGCGCAATCGAAATCCGGTTCCACGCATTGATCGTCGAAATCACCAGCGTCAAATTCACCGTCTCCACCTCATTGAACTCCGCCCGCACCTCCTGATACACCGCATCCGCCGCATGCCCATTCTGAATATCCGTCACCGCCTCTGCCCACGCCAACGCCGCCCGCTCCCGCTTCGTATAAAGAGGCGAACTCACGCCAATCCGCCACCGAAGCAATCCGCTCCTCCGACTCCCCCACTTTCTTCAACTCCATCGTATGCAGCCCAACGCAATACTCACACCCATTCATCAACGAAGCCCGCAACCTCACCAACTCCCGCAACGAAGCCTCCAGCCCCGTCCCGTTATTCAGGTAATGCTCCAGCTCCCGCATATGCGCCAAACCCTCCGGCGCCAACTGCCCATACTTCAATCTCGGTTCCATCTCAGCCTCACTCGTAGTATTGTTGCGTGCGGGTAATTCCATGCGCGTGAGAACAATTCTCATCACTTACATTGTGGCTTTCATTGCTCTTTCGGCTCCCTACCATCAAATGCCGATCGATTATCACAGCATGTTCTGGATCAGCTTCCCCCTTGTTTTGTTGTGGGCATTGCTTGTCGTGGTCATTGTTCGGAAATATCACTTGACCGCCTTTTGGCTTCTCCCTAGTGCTTTTCTGGCCTTATATTGGCCCGTTGAACTATGCGATCTACGGTTTACCTGCCTGCTATCACATCGGAAATTGCATCTAGCGCTCACTCATACCGCAGAGCCTCCGCAGGCAGCACGCTTCGCCGCACTCCCACTCGGATAAAGCGTAGCAATCAAGCTCACACCAAGCGAAACCGCCGCCACAATCACCGCATCCCAAACCCGCGGCGCGAACGGCAGATAATCAATCGAATAAACCGCCGCATCCAGGTGAATAAACCGGTAATGCCCACCCGCCCAACTCAACCCATACCCCACAATCAGCCCCAGCACTGTCCCAATCACACTGATCAGCAACCCCTGCATCAGAAATATTCTCCGCACCTGATCCGCCCTCACTCCAAAGCTCATCAGTACCGCAATATCCCGCGTCTTCTCCATCACCATCATGGTCAGCGCGATCAGAATATTCAGCGCAGCCACACAAACAATCAGCGCCAACACAATAAACGTCACAATCTGCTCCAGCTTCAACGCGCGAAATAACTCGCGGTTCTGCTCCATCCAGTTTGTCGTCTGAAACCCTGGTCCAGCCATCGCTTCAATCACCTTGCCCACTCTATCCGCGTGATACAGATCATCCACCTTGAAGCTGATCACCGAAATCAAATCCGGCTCGCTAAATAGCTTTTGCGCATCGACCAACCGCACAAACGCATAGCTGGAATCATATTGATAAAACCCTGACTTAAAGATCCCCACGACCTCGAACCTCTGATATCGCGGCACCAGTCCCAGCGGCGTCAACTCCCCCTGGGGACTCGTCACCAGCACGCCGTCCCCCACCTTTGCCCCAAGCGTCTCCGCCAGATCCTGTCCAATCACAATCGGCGGGACTGCCCGAGTAGCTCCATCACTGACTCGCTCACTCGCCGCCTCGCTGCTCTCTGGCTCCAGCTCTGCCGCCGACCCCTGCACCACACTCTGCAGCAAATCCCCCACCGTCTTCTCATCTGCCGGAATCACACCCTTGATCAAACCCCCGCCACTCCGCGCACCGCGCGAGATCAGCACCTGCCCGTACAACCCTGGAGCAGCCGCCGTCACATGCGGCACCTTCCTCAACTTCGCCAGCAGTGGCCGCCAATCCCGTATCCCATCTCCCGCCACTCGCATCAGGTCCACATGCGAGGTCGACCCCACCAGCCGCTCCTGCAGATCCCGCCGCATCCCATTCGTAATCGCCAGCGCAATAATCAGCGAAGCCACCCCAGCCGCCACACCAATCACAGAGATAGCCGTGATCACTCCCACCACAGCCTGCCGCCGTTTCGCCCGCAGATACCGCGCCGCAATAAAGAATTCAAATCGCATCGAGTCCAAGCTTACTATCCACGGAGACTGATCTTCGAACCACTACCCACGATTCGTCTTGGTTTCTAGGTAAGCCAAGGCTTTAGCCTTGGCCCTCTCTCAACCGCCAATAAGAAGGGGCTTCAGCCCGTGGGGTATGCCATCTTTTCCTGTCGACCTAACTAACGTCCCATCACCTTCGGCAGATTCCAATGCTGCCACGCCGCCACCATCCGCAGCACAAAACAAACGACCGCACCCAAACTCATCGCCACCCCGCGCCGCATCTTCATCTTCAAACCAATCACCACCACCATCGCCCCCGCCAGAGCCGCCGCAGCATACACATCCGAGTGCAGCACGCCCGGCACCTGCGCCAGCAGCACATCCCGCACCGTCCCACCCCCGGCGCCCGTCACCGCACCCATCATGATCGCCAGCAACGGAGTAATCCCATACTCCAGCGCCTTACCCACACCCGCCACAGCAAACAAAGCGAGCCCCGCTGCATCGAGAGTAATCATCAAATGCACTGGCACCCTCTGAAACAGCGGATGAAAGAAAAACACCGCGCCTCCACCCGCAAACGCCGTCGCGCCATACCTCCAGTCACGAATGCTATTCGGCGGAATTGCCCCAATCAGCAGATCGCGAATCGTTCCCCCACCCAGGGCCGTAACAAACGACAGCACCAGCAACCCAAAAACATCAAGCCCCGCGTCAATCCCGGCCAGCGCCCCCTCCACCGCAAATACAAACGTCCCGATCAAATCGACGACCAGCAGCAACCGGTCCTGACTGAACTTCGGAAACCGTGCAGCCAACCACGATCCCATCAGCGAACGACCGCCTTCACCGCCACCACATTCTCATACCGGTCATACACCCGCACTGCCAGCACATGCTCCTTCGAATTAGCTGTTTGACCAGCGGCCTCCGGTGCATCAACCGTAAAGTCGTACCGCTCCGTCAGCGAATCCGAAACCTTTCCCACCGGCTCCAGATACTGCCACGGCCCAGCGTCCACCGAATACTCCGCATGAGCAATCGGTGAAGTAGCATCCCGCGCCTCAAGCGTCGCATGGATTCGGGCCCAGGAGTATTCATTCGGCACCCCGGCCCCACTCTTCGTCACTCCGCTCGTTGTAATCGTCGCCGTCAACACACCAGGCACCGGCGGAGTGGTATCCACCACAAACACCTCACTCACCTTCTCACCCGTCAGTGCCTCCGCATCCGTATGCGTCGGAGCATCGCTCGCCACAACCTTCAGTTCATAACTCCCATCCGGCAGCAGCGACGAATCGAAGCTGTAAACCTTCTCTGAAATCTTGTCCTTCAACAACCTCCAGTTCGCCTCACCCACGCCGCGATACCAAACTGCAAACATCAGATCATCGCCGTTATCGTCATGCGCCATCCACCGCACCGTCACAGCGGTCTTGTCCTTCTGCGCTGTCAGCGGAGTCGCACTCGCATCAGGAGAAAAACTCACCGCCGGCGGAGTGCCCGACGCCGGAGGAAAGGCCACCTGAACCGTCGCGCCATTCGGAGCCGGTGGAGTAGCCGCCACTCGTGCACCCGGCTGCACCACCACATCGTCCACAACCGGAGCCACATTCCTCTGTAAATAATTCAACGCCACCGAATCCACCGAACCGCCCGCCCGCAGCTCCGCCTTCCACTGCACAAACCTCCCCGCTGGCACCGAAAATCCGCCATCCACGCCAATTCTGGCCCACTCACTCCACCCCATCAGTGGGCTCTCCACATTCCCACTCCGCACAAACAGGTCAAAGCCCGGCATTCCCCCCGCTCTCACCTCCGCCCGACCCCAGTGCGAGAAACCCTGCGCATCGAACACCTCGCTCGTATACACCGCATTCGTCGCCACAGCATCACCCAGCCGAAAAACCTTCCCGCTGTTGCTCGTCGCCACCAGCAAGCCATCCTTCACCGGCGCAAACGTCATCCCCTGTGCGGCCTCCAGGTGCGCGACGTCTGTAAACCGCCCGGCCTCGTTCGTATCCACGCGATACACACGCCCGCGATTTCCTGTCGCCGCCAGCAAGCTCCCGTTCCGCACCGCCAGCGCATACACCACATCGTCCTTCAACGTCAGCAGCTTCTCCGGACTTCCATCCACAGCAATCCGATAAATCTCCGACCCATCCGGCACCAGCGTATTCGACCCCGCCGCCGTCGAAGATCCCGGCTGCACGAACGTAATCGAAACCCCCACGCTTCCCGTCACCGGCAACGGCGGCAGCGCTGTATGCCCCTTCGTCCCAACCCCGGCTGCATACACATTCCCCGCGGCATCCATCGCCAGCGACGTAATCTCCCGCCGCCCAGCCGCATACACCGCAAACGGTTTAGCCCCCGCAGTCCCGGTCGCAAACTTGTAGATCACCCCAGACCCATCCGAGCCCGCCCACAACGTCCCATCCGCCCCAAGCAACAGACAGCGAATATGCTGATCCGCCGTCTTGAACAGCACCTCTGCCTTACCGCCGCCCGCGGGCACCCGATACACCACCGCCGGCGCTCCCGCCGCCACATAAACCTCACCACTCTTACCAACCGCCAGATCCCAAAGATACTTCGGCTTCTCCTCCGTCAGCGCCGGATCGAACACCACCACCGGAGCCCCCACACTGCCTGAAACCGCCCCACCCGAAGCTGGAACCCGATACACCTTCCCATCCGGCGACGTAGCCACCAACACACTCCCATCCGCCGCCACGCGAACCGCCTGTACCGCCAACTCCTTGCCCTCAAAGATCTGCGAAGCCTTTCCCTCAGGCGTCACCTTCATCACCAACGCCGACCCCGCCGCCGTTCCACCCAGCCCCAGGTAACCGTTCCCCGCAGCGTCGCTCGCCATCGACCACACATAACTCTTCCCGGTCGCATACAGCAGGGAACTCGCCGGCCCCGCCTCCAACCGCCCATCGCTGCGAATCGCAACGCCCTCGGTCGAACCCTTCTCCAAATCGTCGTAGCGATCTACGCTCCACAGCTTCGTGCCTTGCGCGCTCGCCAACCCAGGCAGCAGGGAACTCCCTGCCACCAACATCGTCACCAATATTCGTCGCATCATTCTGAAGATGAGTCTAAAGCACCCCTCGCCACCTACCCGCCAAAAGAAAGACAAGAGCCAAACCTTACAGTTGGAGTCGGAATCGCCCACCAGAAGCTAAGCGATATCTTCTACAGGCTTTACGAGGAAATGATTGAGTTCCTTTACCGTGAGACAGGATGATCTCCCGGGCCAAAGAACAGTAGAACAGTCCCAAAAACCAGTCCCAAAAACGCCGCAACAGTAAAGGAATCAGCAAACCAGATTGCTCTGGAGCAACCAGGTCTATCACGACAAAACCCGCGATTTCCTTGGATACTTCGACACGCCCGCCGTCCGATAGCGGTAGAATAGGGAAGCAACATCACTCCCCGTCAGAAGGTAACAAGAATAATAATGATTCGTCGCGCTATTCTCTCTCTCACAATGGCGGTCGCTACAGTTGCGTCCGCTCAAACCCAGATGCCCAACGCCGTGAAGATCGGCAATGAGGGCATCACCATCACCAGCATCCCCCCCACTGCAGTAGTGCAGATAGGCACCAACACGCCACCGGGCGTATGGGCCCCCCCCGTAAGCATTCCGGCCAATGCGTTGCCTCTCTCGATATCGTGTGCAGCTGGTTGTCCATCGATCCTCGCGTCAGCTGACCCAGACCCCAACGTCCTCAAGGAAATCGACGTACAACAAGGTTCTGTTGCCTACAATGTGGGCTACACGGACGCAACAGGCGCCGCACAAACGATAACCATTCCCGCTTTGCCGCCAAGCACATCTCAGTTGGTTCCGCCTACCCCCGGCACGGTCTATTCGGTGGTCCTGTCCAATGTACAGCCCGTTACAGGATCTCCGGCGGTTCCGGTGCTATCACTGTTCGCAGTTCAGCCCTATGTTTTGGTTGGCGGCGTGCTGTCGAACTTCACCTGGAATATGACGATCAACGGTACGCTGCTCAATTGCGACTTTGGAGCCATGTCTACGACCGGCACCACCACCATGAGTTGTGTCGTACCAGCGCCAACATCATCCAACTAAGAAATACTCCTACCGTACCAAGCGAAAGGCCCCCGGCAATGGGGCCTTTTGCTTGGTCACCTGTCTTCGTTCAACCCACTGCAGGTCCTAATTCGCTAGAACCGCCCGATACCGCACTTGGCTCTTCTTCACCTTAGCGACCGCATCATTTGCCTTCGCCATCGCAAACCGCTCCGTAATCGCCTTCACGCCATGCCGAGCCGCGACATCCAGCATCTCGAACAGGTCCCGGGGGCTTCCCGTCGGACTACCCGAGACCGCTTTCTGCCCGCTAATCAGCGAGAACGCCTGCACTTGAATCGGCGAAGGCGCAGCCCCCACGATGCACAACGTTCCCTTGGGCCGCAGTGCCGCCACATACCCCTGCCAGTCCTGATCCGCGCTCACCGTCGACAGCAGCAGATCGAACGATCCCGCCACCTTCTTCAACGCCCCGGTATCCCGCGTATTCACAAAATTGTGTGCACCCAGCGACCGCGCCTCAGCCTCTTTATCCTTCGAGGTCGAAAACGCCGTCACCTCCGCGCCAAACGTCTTCGCAAACTGGATACCCAAATGACCCAGGCCACCAATCCCGATCACGCCCACACGCGACGACGGCCTTACACCATGGTTTCTCAGCGGACTATATACCGTAATCCCTCCGCACATCAGCGGAGCCGCATTCTCGCTCTCCAGCGCCGCCGGAACCGGGATCGCAAACCGCGAGTTCACGCGAATCCTGTCGGCAAATCCGCCATTCCGTCCCACGCACGTCGGCTGCGACTTCGCGCACAGGTGTTCGTCCCCCTGCCGGCACCACTCGCAGATCCCGCAACTGTCCGCCTGCCATCCCACTCCCACGCGCTCGCCCATCGTCCGGTCTTTTACTGCCGAGCCCACCCCAACCACCGTCCCCACAATCTCGTGGCCTGGAATAAACGGATACTTACTCATCCCCCAGTCGTTATCGATCAGGTGAACATCGCTGTGGCACACGCCGCAGTGCGAGATCTTGATCTCAACCTCATTGGCATGCAGCACACCCGGATCATATTTGTACGGCAGCAACTGTGCACCGGCCGCGTGCACACCAAAACCATGTATTTCACTCATTCGAAATCTGTTCCCTTTTAGCGCAAACGTATCGCTGCGCTTACTCTCTGATGCTACAACACCCCACTGAGCAAAAAAATCACCCAGGGGAAATCTCAATAGTCCCCCAACAAAACCTGAGTCCAATATTTATGGAATTGACACAAAGAGGAACCCGCTCTACTTCACCAGAAGGTTCAACACCTGCGATCCGCTCACCGCATATCCCGCGTCTGCCGATCCCGCCTCCACCACGCTCTCGCCCGTCAACTGCATCTTCTGCGCCTCCTTCAACGGCTCCAGCACATTCGCCATCGAGAGCGGCACCCCCGGCAGAGACTCACCCTCCAACACCGCCTGCGCCGAATGATCCAGCAGCGTCACATACACCCGGTCGTTCGCATGCATCCGGTTCATCTCCGCCACCATATCCGGGAGCCCCACCTGCTGTTGCGGCCCGGTCCGCGTCGTCAACCGGTCCACTGTCGCGCCATCGCTCACCACCACCCGCATCGTCCCGGGCGTCAGCTCCGCCGGCAGCTTCACCTTCACACGCACCATCCGCGCCTCGGCCTGATAAGGATGCAGCGTAGCCTCCACCTCAATCTCATCGCCCGCGTGCGCCTCAATCCGGCTCAGTCGTGCCGACTCCAGCACCGCCGTCATCCGCGTCGGAATCGCCTCTACCTTTAGCCGCAGCCCCGTGACCACCGGCTGCTCCAGCGCATTGCCATACACCTTGCTGAACCGGTCGTTCACCAGCAGCGCCGCATTGATCGTCCCAGGGAAAAACTCATTCTGCGCCATCATCCCCCGCATCCGCACCGGCGGCAGCCCCTTCAAGCCAATCTCTCCCGTCAACCGGTAGCTCATCTCCTCTGCCGCCGTATTGTTCGTCTGCAGACTCTGATACACCGACACCAGCATCGCCGAAGGCGTCAATTGCCGGTTGTCCAGCACCTCGAAGTGAAGCGTCTTCGCCACGCCCGCTGGTTTGTCCGAACCCGCCGGCGGCACCACCTCCACCACCACCGGAATCATCCGCGCCTCCACTCCAAACCGCCCCATGATCGCCGAAGCCCGGTCTTCGGTAAACGCCCCCACCGTCTCCGTCGTATTGATAATCTTGAACGCATTCAGCGGCGACGCCAGCGAAGCCAGCACCACCGCCTTGGTCATCGGCATATCCACCGGCCCATACTGCGTAATCGGATGCCCGCAAGCCAGCAGCGTCTTCGGATCCACATACGTCACCGTGCAGGTTCCCGCCATCGACAGATCCCCCCGCACCAGCACCGCACTCACCGCACTTCCCGGCACCAGCGGCTCCGGCTGCGACTGCCGACTCATCCGCCCCGCCCAGCCCCGCCACCGGCGTCAATCCCATCGCCCGAAACCTGTCCCCGAACCGCTCCACCGTCTCCTGGCTGAACCCGCCAAAGACCAGCGGAGTCTCCATCGCCTGCATCGGCTGCCCATCCACTCCGGAGCTCTTCACATCCGCCCGCTGCATCCCTGCCGCAGAAGACCCATCACCATCCCGCACCTGCAGCATCGATTCGATCGGCGTAATCCCCGCAATCGGCTCTTTACTGAACTGTCCAATCCGATAACTCAACGCCCCCACCAACCGCCCGTCGATATACACCGGACTCCCGCTCATCCCCGCCACCACGCCCGTATACTCCGGCTTGTCCCCATGCAGCCGCGCCAGAATCATGTCCTGCCCCGGCCCCAGCGCCTCCTTCAACACTCCCAGAATCTCCACCTGCATCGGCTCCGGGTTCACCCCTTCGAACACCGTATACGCGACACCCTTCATCCCCCGCTTCACCTCCGCCAGCGGGAAGAACTTTGTCACCGCCGGAGCAGCTGCAGGCATCGGCACGGGAACCCACCCTCCCGTCGCCCCCGCAACCATGGTGCCGCCCGATTGCATCTGTGCCAAACCCTCAGACGTAGCCCCACCCGCCAGCGTCCAACCCACAAACGCCCCGCCCACTGCAAGGCCGAACACCCACCGTCGAATCTTTACTGCGTCAATCACGTCTACAGACTACTAGAGCAGCCCATCGGCCGTCCCGGACACCCGCAAAACCTCGGACTCTCACCATAGCCGCCCAGGCGTCGTCCAATATTCGGAGTAAAGTTTTAGATGATGACTATCCATTCTCACCATCCGGCCCGCGTCCTCCTGTTAGCCGCCTGCATCCTGCTCCTGCCGCTGCCCTGCGCCCATTCCCAGACCACCCCGCCGCCCCCGGCCCAGCAGCAGACCAAGCCCACCACCAGCCGCCACCTGACGACGACGCCGGCCCCCAGACCGACAACGGCGCCATTGTCCTCAAGAAAAAGAAGGAGGCCGACGAGCCCCCACCCGCGCCCGCCGCCCCAGCCGAACCCAAGGTCAAGAACCCTAACGGCGAGACCTACTCCCTCCGCGTCGACGTCCCCATGGTCAACATCGACGCCAACGTCATCCTCGACAAGACCCACCAGTTCGTCCCCGGCCTCAAGGCCAACAACTTCCTCGTCCTCGAGGACGGCGTCCCCCAGACCCTCACCAGCGTCCGCGTCGCCCAGACCCCCATCACCGCCGTCATGCTGCTTGAGTTCGCCGCCAACAGCTACTACCTCATCAACGACATGCGGAACGCCTCCTACTACTTCTTCCGTTCTCTGCGCAAAGATGACTACGTCGCCGTCATCACCTACGACCTGCACACCCACATCCTCACCGACTTCACCAACAACAAGGACATCGTCGCCCAGGCCCTCCAGTCCCTCATCATCCCCACTTCTCCGACACCAACCTCTTCGACGCCCTCTACGAGACCCTCGACCGCACCAGCCGCATCGAAGGCCGCAAATACATCATCCTCATCGGCTCCGGCCGCGACACCTTCTCCAAGCTCACCCTCGACAAGATCCTCGCCAAGGTCAAAGCCACCCCCAACGTCACCATCTTCTCCATCGGCACCGGCGCCCTCATCAACGAGATGAGATCGGGCGGCGGCGGCATGGGGAGCAGCATCCGCGAGATGGACTACCTTCAGGCCCAGAACCAGCTCAAGACCTTCGCCTCCATGACTGGCGGCATGAGCTTCAGCCCGCTCTTCCAGGGCGCGCTCCCCGACGTCTTCGCCCAGATCAACGACTCCATCCGCAACCAGTACATCCTCACCTACCGCCCCACCAACAACAAAAACGACGGCAGCTACCGCAAGGTCAAGGTCCTCCTGGTCGACAACGAAGGCCATCCCCTCCGCATGCAGGACGAAAAAGGCAAGCCCCAGAAGTACTCCATCATCGCCCGCGACGGCTACAACGCCAAACTCCCCGTCGAATAACGAACATCCACTGATCTCCGGCAGGGAACTGCGCAGCTTCATATCTACTGCTGGAGCTTCGTCGAATATTTATTCCGAAAAAGGTTACTGGCCTGTCGATTATTTGTGGCCTTGTTCGTCATTGGCGTAGAAAGATTCCCAACAAGGGAAAAGAGGAGAAATTCGATGCCACAATACATGCTTTTGTTACGCGATGACAGGGAGCTGTTCGGGAAACTGGGTCCGGAAGAGATGCAGAAGACGATTGAGAAGTATTTCGCCTGGCGGAACAAGCCTTTTGTCGTGGGCGGCGCCGGGCTGATAGAGAAGACCGGGCGCGTGATGCAGAAGAAGAACGGCAGCGTGAGCGTGACGGCCGGACCATACAGCGAGTCGAGAGAGGTGATGGGCGGTTACTACGCGATTGAAGCAGCGAACTTCGATGAGGCGGTCAAACTCGTCGGCCGATAACCCGCATGTGGACTTCGGAACGATTGAGATTCGCGAAGTAATCCACGGTCAGCGTAACGGATGATCCCCCCATGAATGAGCCGATGAATGAGGCAAGCAGCCCGGTATTGTTGGAACACCTGTTTCGCAGGCAGGCGGGAAGAACTGTCTCCTGCCTGGCTGGGCTGCTTGGCTTCGAGCATCTGCAACTGGCGGAAGATGCTGTGCAGGAGGCAATGTTACGCGCAGTGCAGACGTGGCCGTTTCAGGGCGTTCCGGAAAAACCGGAGGCGTGGCTCTTTCGTGTAGCGCATAACCACGCGATCTCCGTACTGCGGACGCGGTACGCGTTTTGAAAGCAAGACGGGCGATTTGATCGCCGCGCTCGAAGCCAGGACGCAGTGCGTTGAGCATGTCGATATAGAGCAGACCCTCCGCGACGATGAGTTGCGCATGATCTTTATGTGCTGCCATCCGGAGCTGGCGCCGGATGCACGTGTTGCCTTAAGCCTGAAGTTGGTGAGCGGCTTTAGTGTCGTTGAGATTGCACGGATATTCATGGCAGAGGAGAACACGATCGCGCAACGGCTGGTGCGGGCGAAGCGGCTGATCCGTGAGCGAAGTTTGCCATTGCTGATGCCACACAATGCGGAGTTGCCGGAACGGCTCAATTCCGTGCTGGAGGTGATTTATCTGATGTTCAGCGGTGGCTATGCGGCGCATACCGGAGAGGATCTGATTCGGCGCGATGTCTGTCTGGAGGCGCTGCGGTTGGGGCAGTTAGTGGCTGCGTCATCGATGACCGCTCCGCGAGTCGATGCCTCTGGTAGCGCTGATGGCGCTGCAGGCCGCGCGCTTGCCTGCGCGCACAGATGCAGCCGGGCGACCTGGTTCTGCTGGAGGAGCAGGATCGCAGTCTCTGGGATGACGAGTTGATCACGCTGGGGTTTCACTGCTTCAAGCGGTCGATTGCAGGTGAGGAGATCTCCGACTGGCATGTGCAGGCTGCGATTGCAGCGACCTATGCGAAGGCTGAGAGTTCAGAGGCGATTGACTGGCCCGCGATTCTCGGACACTACGACCAGTTGGTGAAGATGACAGCCTCGCCGGTGGTAGCGCTCAATCGCGCAGTGGTGGTGGTAAAGGTGCATGGCGCGGAGGCGGCGTTGGCTGCGCTTGCTCCGCTGGAGGGTCACGCTGCTATGCGCGGATATCATCTTGCTTCCTGCCGTGCGCGGACGCGTATTGGCCGAGCTGGGACGGCTTGCTGAAGCTGAGGTGGCATTTTCTGCTGCACTGGAATGTGATTGCGCGGAGCCGGAGAGGCGGTTTTTGCAGAGGCAATTGGAGATGTGTGCGTGGTAGATGGAAAGAGGCCCATCTTGACAAATTGTCAGTCCCGGGAAACCCCGTCCCCGGGCTCCCCAGCACATGCCCGCTCCGAGAACCCAAACCCGCATGAGCTAAGTCCAACCCTAAAGTCTCTCGTTCGAAGACTTTGACACATATTGACGGGGTGGGGGGTACTCCACATCTCGCAGAATGCGATACTCAGAATCCATGCGCATAGTCTCCCTCCAGCCCTCCATCACAATCACTCTCGCCGCCCTCAACCGCCTTGGCTCAC
Organism: uncultured Acidobacteriaceae bacterium; assembly: GCA_963791735.1. GTDB lineage: Bacteria > Acidobacteriota > Terriglobia > Terriglobales > Acidobacteriaceae > Edaphobacter. The sequence goes on from CAWBTR010000007.1 coordinate 148,540, forward strand.
TCTGCGCCTGCACAAAATACTGCCTCGAAGCCCTCCCCGAGCTAGCCGCACAAAACCCCCACATCCTCCACGACAGTTGGACCGCCAACACCGAAGAAATCCTCGCCACCCACCCCGACCTGGTCCTCGCCAGCGTCCCCTACCGCCTGGAATCCCTCGCGGCAATCCTGAAATCCGGCCTCCCCGTCCTCACCCTCGCCCCGCACTCTCTGGCCGACGTCTACAAAGACATCCGCCTCATCGCCGCAGTAGTCAACGCGCAACCCGAAGCCGAATCCCTCATCACGCAGATGCAATCCACCATCGAAACCACGCGCCAACGCAGCGAATCCCGCACCCACACTCCTCTCGTCTACTGCGAAGAGTGGGGCAAGCCCCTCATCCACTCCCAATCCTGGGTTGCCGAGCTGGTCGAAGCCGCCGGCGGCCGTTATCTAGGCACTCCCGGCACCCACACCTCCCCCGAAGAAATCGCGGCCGCCGACCCCGACATTCTCCTCTTCGCCTGGTGTGGTGCAGGGAATCGCGTCCCGCTCGAACGCGTCATCACTCAACGCAACTGGCAACGCCTGAAGGCTGTGCACGAACGCCGCGTCTTCTGCATCCCCGACCAGTTCCTCAACACTCCCGCCCACACACTCCTCCAAGGCCTCGCGTGCATAGCTGCCGCTACTCACCCAAACCTGCACGTACTCCACCCAGAACTGATCCAACTCTGCGAAACGCAACTCACCGCGGCCGAGGCATCGTCAGATCAAGATCCGTCGCCAGCATCTGCTTTGTCACCAAAATAATCTGCCCCACATGCTGCTGCACATGTCCCACTACCTGGTAGATCGCCTCCAGCACGCTCACATCGCGCCCCTGCGGCGTAACCCGCTCCACCATCCGCTCCGCCGTCACCCCCGCAATCACGGCCTTCGCTTCATCGATCGTCGCCGTGAACAGAGCAATCAACTCCGCCCCACTCATTCCTCCATCGGCGCTAAACTCCTTGTCCCGCACCCGTACATCCGGCGCTCCCCCCACCCCGTGCATAATCCACTGTCGCGCATTCCCGCATAGATGCAGCACCAGATTCCCCACGGCATTTTCATACGCTCCCTGCCGCCGCCAAATCTGTTCATCCGTCAATTTCTTCACGCACGCCGTAAGGTACTCCGTCATCTGCCCCAGCCTGCGAGACGAAACATCCAGAAAATCAGCAGTGATCTGCTGGCCGATAGCGGCCTGTTTCCTGTCACGCAAATGCTCTTTTCGCGAGCCCTGTTCGCCGCGTTGTGAATGAGGTAGCGCATTGTCTTGTGTCATTCGCTCAACCTCCTCGCGGACAGCCTGAGGCTGCAACCCACGCTCCTGCAGAATCTCTGCCGCGAAGCACTTCTCCTCACGAAGCAACCCCAGCAACAGATGTTCTGTCCCGATATGTATATGCGAAAACCGCTCGGCTTCCTCAGCCGCATACGCCAGCACCCGCTTGCACTCATTCGAGAGCGGCAGATCGACCGAGGTCGACACCTTCTCCCGAATCGTCGTATGCCCTTCAATCTGTTTGCGTATCGACTCCACCGATGCTTGCGACTTCAAAAAACGGTTCGTCAGTGCCTTGTCTTCCCGCAATATGCCGAGCAACAGGTGCTCAGTCTCGATATAAGGCGAACCAAACTGACTCGCTTCGTACCGGGCAAAGAAAATCACCCGACGCGCCTTCTCCGTGTAGCGATCGAACATGGTCTCCCTCTCAAGCCGAAGATCATTCTAGTCCGCGCGCAATCAAGGCGAAAACTTATCCGCAACGTTGACCTTATCTTCCCCACCTCGTACACTCTAAAAAGCAGCCAGCGACAGCATCCGCGGCTCCTTCAACCTGTTGCCCCCTCGTTCAATGGTAGGACAGTCGGCTCTGAACCGATCAATCGGGGTTCGAATCCCTGGGGGGCAACCA
>CAWBTR010000008.1:0-359780 GCA_963791735.1 uncultured Acidobacteriaceae bacterium
GTTCATTCACTTTGCCGGAAGTGCTTAAGGAATTTGATCACCTCCTTGCCGCGGTGAAGAACGGCAAGAATAAGATGCCTGCGTTTGCCGGGAATTACCCAAATCGGAATTCACTGAGCTGATTGCCTACATCCACACGCTGCAGAAGAAGGAATAAGCTCGCAGAACCGCGAAGTTTCAAGAAATATCGCGCGACAAGTCTTAAAGAAGCCAAGCATGGATGTCGCTACTGAACAGAATCAAGAAATTAGACCCAAACCCGTAGCTCGTCGCTCGTTTTTGGCGCAATGTTTGCAGTAAGCGGAACTATCGTCAGTGCCCTGTTAGCCTTTCCACTCCTGCGCTTCATCACCTATCCTCTGCGCAAGAGCGATACAGACACCTCGTGGTCAATTCTCGGACCAATTGGGGACTTTTCCTCGCTCACCGCGCCGGTGGCGAAGACGATAACCCTTGAGCGCCGCGACGCCTGGGAGACCACCCCTTCCCAGACGTCGGTCTATGCGTTTTCTCCTAATGGCCAATTTCACATCCTCTCAACTATCTGTCCCCACTTGGAATGTGTGGTGCGGTGGGTCGACGCGCAGGATAAGTTCGTCTGTCCCCGCCATGCGGGTTTTCACTCCGACTGGAGAACTCGTCTCCGGCCCGCCGCCGCGTTCCATGGACACGCTTGAATCCAGGGTCGAAAAGTGGAACGCTCCAAGTTAGCTATCAGTATTTCCGCCAGGATGTTCGGAACAAAGAGATCGTTGTCTTGAGAGGGTCTCGGCTTATGACGAATCAAACGAAAACCCGATCCACCCGACCAAGAAAATGTCGGAACTCGCGTCGTCAATTGGGTAGACGAGCGCACCGGAATTTATTCGCTTCTCAAGGAAGCGTTGGACGAGCCCATTCACGGCGGAGCCAGTTGGGCGTATGTGTTTGGCTCGGGACTGCTGTTTCTCTTTGTCTCGCAGGTCATCACCGGCGTATGTCTCGCTCTCTACTATGTCCCCTCGGCGGACCACGCGCACACCGTGGTTTCGTACATCGTTAAGGTAGTAACTGCAGGATCATTCGTACGCAGTATTCACGCCTACGGATCGAGCGGCATTATCATCCTTCTGCTGCTCCACATTGGTCAGACAGTCCTTTACGGCTCCTACAAAGGACGCCGTGAGTTGCTGTGGCTCTCAGGATGCATTCTCTTGGCGCTGATGCTCGGCATGGCCTTCACTGGATACCTGCTGCCTTGGGACGAAAAAGCCTACTTCGCCAGCGCCGTGGGAACAAATCTCATCTCGGAAGTTCCATGGATCGGCTCCACTCTGCAACACCTCGTACGAGGTGGCGATCAGATGGGAACCCTGACTGTGTCCCGCTTTTATGTACTCCACGTCTTCGTGTTGCCAGCTTTGCTGATCGCCTTCATCGCAGCGCATGTATTCTTCTTCCGGAAGGCGGGCGCTGCGGGTCCAATCAAAGAAAGTCCCGTCGCCCCTAAGCTCCCATCGGCCCCCTTCTATCCCGGTCAAGTAGTGATCGACGCCATCTTTGCCATCGTGCTCATCGGCTTACTCGCGATCATTGCAACAAAACTTCCGATGAGTCTCGGCCCTGCCGCGAATCCTGCTGATACTGCATTTGTACCTCGTCCGGAGTGGTACTACCGCCCGGCGTTTCAATGGCTCAAGTACCTGAGCGGTCGGTGGTCACTACTGGGCGGGATCGTTTTGCCGGCAGTGCTTGCCTTAATCTTCGCTGCCGTGCCATTCCTTGATCGACGGCTTGAGCGACGCCCCTGGCGTCGTCCCATCGTCGTTGGAGCTTTCTTCGCCTTCCTAGCCGTCTACGTCACTCTTGGGGCCGCAAGCTACCGAGATGACTACGAAAAAGACCCTGGTGTGGCGGCTCAAATGCGCAAACAAGCTGAGGATGAAAGAATCTTCATGGCGAAGCCCTTCGTGCCAGAGGCAGCTGCAGGAAGCGCATCCGCCGCGCTCGCCTCAGCCGACCCAATGGTTCTGAAAGGACAGGCGCTTTTCGAAGCAAATTCATGTAGTTCGTGCCACGGTACAGGGGGTGTCGGCACGGCCGCTGCGGGCCCGTTGACAAACGTTGGTCAGAAATTTACAGATGCGCAACTCATTGCGCTCCTCAAGGCACCCGACAGTAAGATGACCAACGGCGGGATGACGGCAGTTGACTTGAATCCGGCCGACATGGAAGCCCTGACGGATTATCTACGGCAATTGCATTGATCGAGATGGGGCAGAGTCGTTCTTTGCCATCTGCTTCCGCTATCCAAACAGATCGTTCAGCCCCTTCCACCTAATGAATACGGGTGGCGGGGTCATTTGAGGATCTCCGTCGTTCGCTGTTGAAGACGCTTCAACCCGAAACCGGGAAACAACATCTGGCTTGCTCTCCATTGAAGGGGATGAAGTCCCTTCACATTTGTGACGATCATCACAGCTTTAGAGAGACGGCTGAACGAACATGATAGAGCGATCAGATGGAACTCGACGGATTGCTTCAATCTCTCCATTATTTATGGCTAGCTTCCGGTTAGACCGTTAGTCCGGCGAGATCAATGGGACCGGCACAAGATGGGTTTTTATGGTGAACGTTATGAAAATTGACGAAAAGGTTCAGGTGGACATTGCGGCGGCGATGAAGGATCACGATGAGCATAAGTTGACGACCCTGCGGATGATGAGGTTGGCACTGAAGGACAAGGTGATCGAGAAGCGCGAGGCGTTGACGGATGTGGAAGAGACAGAGATTTTGACGACGCTGATCAAGCAACGGAGGGAGTTGGTGGAGGCGTTTATGAAGGGCGGCAGACCGGAACTGGCAGAGAAGGAGCGGCTGGAGATGGGAATCATTGAGGCTTATCTGCCGCAGGCTTCGGGTGAGGAGGATATCCGGAAGTTGGTGCATGGGGCCATTGCGCATCTGCAGAAGGATGCTGGTGGGGTGAGGCCGGGGCTGAGGGATTTGGACACCGCAATGCAGGTGGCTCAACAGTGGATCAGAGCTGCTGGCTTACACGCCGATCGGAAGGTGGTGAGTGCGATTGTGAAGGCGGAACTGACGAAGTAGTAGCGCGGTGGTAAGGAGAAAGAAGGGTCAACTCCATGCCTGAAAGACGGTCTGATACTAACGCGAAGGTCTATTTAGTTGGAGGTGGAATCGCTTCGCTCGCGGCGGCGGCCTTTTTTATTCGCGACGGAAACATCCCTGGCCACAACATCACGATTCTCGAGGAGTCACGAAAGATAGGTGGCAGCCTCGATGCAGCGGGAAATCCTGCAAACGGCTATATCATGCGTGGCGGCCGAATGCTCGAGAGCAAATATCTCTGCACCTATGACCTCTTTTCTTCGATTCCGACACTCGATCAGAGTAAGACGGTCACCCAGGAGATCTTCGAGCTTAACAAGTTGATGAAGACTTCTTCCAAATCTCGCCTCGTTCGAGGCGGACAAAGGATCAACGCTCCCAGGTTTGGCCTCAGCGAGAAGCACATCATGACCATCGAGCGCCTGGGGCTCGAGCCCGAAGCGATACTCGGGCGGAGCAGCATTTCAGACCAGTTCGAACCGTCGTTCTTTGAGACGGACTTCTGGTCGATGTGGTGCACGACATTCGCTTTCCAACCGTGGCACAGTGCGGTCGAGTTTAGGCGGTATCTGGTGCGCTTCGTTCACATGGTTTCAGGCTTCAACACGCTCAGCGGAATCATGCGAACCGTCTACAATCAGTACGACTCGATGGTACGACCGCTGCAGAAATGGCTGGAAGAGCACGGGGTGAGGACGGAGTTTAATGCCAGCGTCACTAATCTCGGCTTCTGCCATGACGCTGAGGGCTTTACTGTGGACCGTATTGTTTGTTTACGCGACGGACACAATGACGAAATAAGGGTAAGCAACAAGGATTATGTAATCGTCACCCTGGGGTCCATGACCGAGGCTTCCAGTTTGGGATCGATGGACTCAGCACCAATCCTGAAGGGCAAATGTGACGGCGGTTCGTGGGCTCTTTGGGAGAAGATCGCCGATGGCCATCCTCAGTTTGGCCATCCAGCCAACTTCACCGATCATATCGATGAATCGAAGTGGGTTTCCTTCACTACGACTCTCCACGACCCAACCTTCTTCAACCACATCAGGGGTCTCACGGGGAATATCCCGGGAGAGGGCGGCCTTATCACTTTCCCTGAAAGTAACTGGTTGGTGTCGATCGTATTACCCCACCAACCGCATTTCATCGGACAGCCCTCGGACGTTAATGTCTTCTGGGGGTACGGACTCTTCGTCGATAAACCCGGCAACTTTGTGAAGAAGCCGATGTCGGCTTGCACCGGCCGGGAGATTATGACAGAGATCATGGGTCACTTACGGATCGAGGCCGATGCTCATAAAATACTGAAAAGCTGCACATGCATCCCTTGCATGATGCCTTTCGTCACCAGCCAGTTCCTGCGTCGCGCCAAAGGCGATCGCCCCCGTGTAGTCCCTGAGCGTTCAAAGAACCTCGCCTTCGTCGGGCAATTCTGCGAACTCCCTGACGACGTGGTATTCACGGTGGAATACTCGGTCCGTTCCGCACAGACCGCAGTGTACTCGTTGCTCGGACTGAGCCGTACACCGCCGCCCGTATACAAGGGACAATACAATCCCCGCGTTTTACTAGAGGCCTTCCTGGCGTTACACGACAAAAACGGCTAAGGAACGTCTGCCGCCGCGCTGAGCGCCTAGCGCTGGGAGAGGAGCGATATTCTGCGTGGCGGCAACGGCCAGAACAATCAGCGGGGGACAGTTGCACCTCGTACCGTATCGCTACATGGACCTGCGCAGGGCTTAAGAGTGGGGCAGTTCATAACTTGGTCAAGTTCGGCTGGCATAGGCGCCTCCAATGAAGATTCTGATTTGTTTTGTTACGCACGTCTGTGATGGCTGTCACTTCGCAAAATTGCGGGCAAACCGTTGGATTGGCTACTGGAACAATTTGGATCATGTTTATGCGCTGTCAGCAGGTCTAAGTCACATGTTCGAATCAGCGTCTCGGACTGTGATAGCTATCACAGTCCTGAGCGCGACATCCGCTTCTAATTGTTATAAGAAAGGCGCTTGTCAGTCAGAAGTGCAACCTAACAGAGGGTTGAGGAACCGTATGCCACTCCTCGAAGATCGCGTTTCCATCGCAGTTGAGAAGATTCTGCTCGCAAACGGACTTCTCTCTATCGTCAAAAAAGGCTGCTGCCTATGCGAAAGGGATGGCCCAACGCTTTTCGTCTACCGTTGAGATCGCACATGTTTTCGACCCATCCGTTGTTCCTTCATATGAAGAGGCAGCTATGTTGACTGACTGGCCCCCGATCTCCGAAGTTCCCGCAAAGTCGGGCGGGCTCAACCGGTCGATGCAACACTATCTAATCATCTGATCCACAAATGCTTAACCTGAAGAATCGATCTGTTTGGCTGGTGTGGCCAAACCTAGCCAGGGTAAGGTTCCGGGTGATCTAACCCTAGCCAGCGCTTTTTAGTTTTTGTTTTCAATGAATGTGGGTCTGAGCTGAGTGTTGCGTCGACCGATTGAGACCACCCGGCTTTTCGGCAAGTTCGATCCGGGTTATTTCCGATAACCCGTTTTTCGGCGGTTAGATATGTGTACTTCGAGACTTTGCTTATCGATATGTCAGAGTTTCGTTGCGAAGCGGGGCAAGACGAGTCTCTTCGAGACTGTCGCGGTAGAACATGTTGTAGGTATCGAACGGGATGAGGCGCTCACCGTCGGGATGGGCGATGTGGATGCAAGTCTTCTTGATGCTCCGCAGGTCGAAGGTCTGAGCGTCGATGAACTGCACGATGAGGATGCGGAAGAGATTGTCATAGCCGAGGTTTTTCGGGACGAGAACCTGTGGGAGACAGCACAGGAGTTCGCGTAGGCTGCTGGCTTGTCCTTGGGGGGAGTGATTGGTGGAGAAGAGTTTGAAGATCTGGCTACGAAGATTGGGGTTCTGCTCGATATCGGCGCGGATGGCAGGGTCCTGCTCGTAGATGATTGTGTTGCGGCCGCCGTTGATGAGTACGTCGGGGGAGACGAGTCCTGTGAGAGGGACGACTTTGCCGGCGAGCTTCATCGCGTAGGCCATGGCGAGGGTGTCGGGGTGGCAGGGGACGGGTATGAGGTCTTCAGGTTTGAAGACGGAGGTTTGCGAGAGGATGCGGCGGCGGACCTCGGAGAGTGTGAGGCGATGGGCGGCGGAGTCGTAGTTGCCGAGGCGGCCTGCCTGCTGGACGGGTTGGAAGGTGATACCGCGAACACAGGGTTGCTTGAGGGCGAACTCGACGATGCTGCCTAGCTCGTCGTCGTTGACGCCGCGTTCGACGGTGACGACGAGGGTGGTGGAGATGTTGAGTTTGTTGAGGCGCTCCAGGGCCTTTTCGCGGATGCTGCGGAGGTCGGCTCCGCGGAGTTGCATGAGAGGTTCGCGGCGGAGGGAGTCGAACTGGAGGTAGAGTTCGAACTTCGGCATGTAGGTGGCGAGGCGGCTTGCGAATGCCTCATCCTGGGCGATGCGGATGCCGTTGGTGTTGACCATGAGGTGGCGGATGGGGCGGCGTTTGGCGGCTTCGAGGACTTCGAAGAATTGAGGATGGATGGTGGGCTCGCCGCCTGAGATCTGGACGACATCGGGCTCGGCTTCGTTGGTGACGATGCAGTCGAGCATACGTTCGATTTGGTCGAGGGATTTGTACTCGGTGCGGTGGGTGCCGGATTGGGCGTAGCAGATGGGGCAGGAGAGGTTGCAGGCGTCGTTGATCTCGAGGAGCGAGAGGCAGGAGTGTTGCTCGTGGTCGGGGCAGAGGCCGCAGTCGTAGGGGCAGCCGTATTTGATGGGGGTGTTGTAGCGGTCGGGCATCTCGGGGGGCTTGATGAAGACTTCGCGGCAGCGTCGGTAGTAGTTGACGTCGTCGGAGATGAGAACGCGTTCGAAGCCATGCTGGGGGCAGCGTTTGAGCATGTAGACGTTGTCGTCTTCGAAGACGAGCTTGGCGTCGATGCGGCGATAGCAGGTAGTGCAGAGGGAGATGGCGGTGTCGTAGAAGAGGTAGGGGCGGGTACGGGCTGGCATAGTGTTACTCCTTGCGGCGTGCTGACCGGACGATGGCGAGGACTGCTATGACGAGCAGACTGATAGCGCAGACGGCTTCGATAACGATGGCAGTCGGGATCAAGAAGCCAGCCACGCCGCCCCCGCTGCCTCTGCTGGATGCGCTGACGACGCTTACGCTGCAGAGTCCAAAGGCGAGACCGAAGATGACGGCGAAGATGGTGGCAAGCCTGGCGAGGTTGATAGGTTTGCGTTGCTCTGGTGACGGCAATGCCGGAGTGCTCATTCGGTGCTCCGTATCGAAGGTTGTTGGAAGGACAAGAGTCTCATGACATCGGGGAGCAGAGCTAGCAGTCCGGCAACGCAGGCCCATTGGATGAAGTTGAGGCCGTAGATCAGCGGTTGGGGCTTGATGAAGTCGATGAGGAGGCGCCAGGTAAGGTAGGCGAAGAGGAAGAGGCGGAAGGTCGAACCTTCTGGATGTGGGCGCTGGTTGTATCGGTGGAGGATGGCAGCGAGAACGATCAGGAATAGGATCTCGTAGAGTTGAGTGGGGTGACGCGGCACACCGTCACTAAAGTCGACGGCCCACGGAAGCGAAGTGGGCGTCCCGTAAGTGTCGTCGGCGAGCCCTGCGAGAAAGCAGCCGATGCGCCCGATCGCAATGCCAACGCAAAGCGGGACGACAAATAGATCGCCAGTTCGGGAGCGGATACCACGCAACCGTTTGATCAACTCGACACCAATCCACCCCCCTAGCAGACCACCTACTATCGTTTTGCCACCATTTCGTAGAACAGTGTTCCAGGTAAGTGTAAGGTTTGGAGCATGTTCGAGCAGGCCGAGTACACGGCTCCCGAAAAGCGCACCTACGGCGGCTGCGGCGATGATGAGCCAGCGTTGACCATCGTCGAGGATATCACCCGAACGGCTACGCGCTCGCCGATATAGGGCATAGCCTACGGCGTAGGCGAGCGTCTCGAACACCACATGCAGCATCGGATGGGGGCTGATTGTCACGTTGGACAGTGTACTGGCTGGAACGTCAGAATTGTCATCCCTCAGATTTTGGAGGATAAGCGGATGACTCTTCTCGTGACGAGGTGATGCTGCGCGATGACTCCGCGCGATACTCCCGAACTTTATCGGTCTTGGCCACAAACGGTGGCCTATAATCATGGCGTTCTCCTGGCCCAAATTCTGTAGCCTTCCGGAGATCTCTGTGAACTCGATCTTGTATCGATGGATCATTGTTGCTGCCGTGTCTGTCTCTCTTCTCAGCGCCTGTGGCGCTGGTTCCCCTGGAACGTTGAGCGTCCCCATTACCCCTCAAGGCAATACGGTCGCCGTCATCCCCCCAACCTTCGAGACCACGCTGGTAGGCAACTCCAACAACGCCGCGGGCTTGGGTGCCGGTTTAGAGAACACCGGAGCCGCTACGGTCACGGTCACCTCTGCAACCCTGTCCGGGCCCGACGCTCAGTACTTCACGCCATCGAACAACACTTGCCTCAGCAATACTTCCTTACCCTCCCTCTCCCGCTGCAATATGACCCTTACATTCACACCTGACGCAGCCCGCACCTACTCCGCGACCCTCACCTTCGTTGACAGTGCTATAGGGTCTCCGCACATCGTCCCTATCTCCGCGACCGCCACCGCCACCACACCGGTTGTAGATTGTTCCGTCAGCACGAACCTTTGCACCACCGTCAACATCCAAGGAGATCCCATTGCAGCTGGCCTCTTCCACGGTTACGCCGACCCGACGCTTCGAGCGGATAACGCTTCGCCCAACATCTACCTCGCTTACAGTTGGCCCCATACGCTCTCCGACGGAACCCAAGTTGTCGATATTCATCTGGCTCAGGCGACCACGTCTCAGGGAACGGTGAACGCTTACAACTATGTCGGTCCCCTCTATCAATCCAGCGTGTCCACGCAGACCGTTACCAACACCTATGCGTCTACAAACGATACCTCCGCTGAAAACATCGATCTTTTGCCCTTCAGCACGACTACCGTTACAAACGGACAGTCCATCACGACGGAAACCTGGGTTCAGGCCCACGTCAGCTACTTGGTCAAGCCCCAGTCTGACATCTACGCGCAACTCACCCCCACCAGTGTCATCAGTATGAGCGCTGTTATCTTGAGTTCGTCCGGCGCAGCCAATGCGGGGACCACATTGCTTGGACTCGGAACCGCCCCTGAGGCGCGCCTCGGCGGTGCCGGAACCGACGCCTCCCGTAACATCACCCAGAACCTCGCCAGCCTCAGCTCGTCCACGAAGAACTGTGTCAGCTTCTCCCATCCCGCACTCTGGTACTCCAGTTTTGGAACCGGCACCCTTTACCTTGCGCTCGAATGTGTCGAAGCCTCGGGCAACATAGATAGTCACCAGTACTCGCACTTCCTCTACTCAACCGCCCCCACCGGCGTCGACGCCTCCATGTGGAGCTGGACCTTCGTGAGCGAATTCGCTACCCCGGCCGAGGCCGTGCAGCTAGCGACCGCGGAGGGCGCATCCTACACCTTCTTTACCGGGCTGAAATTCGCCCAAACCGTTGACGCGACTACATTGAATGAGCGCCTTCTGATGATTGTTTCGCCCGCTGCACTCGCCCCCAACGGAGCGGTGCAGCCCATCCTTCAGTACGGTTGCCGTGCCCTTCTCTCCGGCAGCCTCGCCAATACGAGCAGCTTTCTGCTCAACTCCCCCGCCGCCAGTTCCTTCCTCGTAGACACCAACGGCGCCCCTCTCGACAGCGGCAAGGTCACCGAAAGCGACCTTTACACTGGCGCGAATGAAGGGCCGGCATCCTGCACCTACAGCAGCACCATGGGCTTGATCGTGAATCGTAAGAACGAAGCTGACCCAACCCTAGGCTTCTACACGTACCCTGTCTCAACAGGGTTAATCCCCAACAGGTTTTAGCTGTCTTTCAATAAATTGAGAGTTTTGCCTTTCAGAAACTACAGGGTTCGGGAAGATGTCGTGGCTTTGGTCCCGCTAGGTCGTGTTTTCGGCCGGTTCGAGGGGTTGGCTTTCCGTGAGCGGTCCAAGTTGCCGGTAACCCGGGCGGTCTCAACCGGTCGATGCAACACCGGCTTGGAGTTTACTCGCAGGAGTTTGAAAGCCCAAGGTCTTTCGCGGGCGTTGATTTAGGCGCAGGGCTACCTTGTTGAGATCGGATTGAGAGTAGCCGGACAAGTCGGTTTTCTTGGGGAAGTACTGTCTTAGTAGGCCGTTGGTATTTTCATTGGTGCCGCGCTGCCAGGGGCTCTGCGGATCACAGAAGTAGACTTTCACATTCGTGTCCACCGTGAAGCTCTTGTGTTTTGCCATCTCGTGCCCCCGGTCCCAAGTCAAGGAGCGCCGCAGGGTCGCGGGCAGTTTACGCACGTGCTTGCTCAGCGCGGCGACGACGGTCGCGGTATCTTTGCTGGGTACTTTGATGAGCATGGTGAAACGCGAATGTCGTTCCACCAGGGTAGCGATGTGACTGTTTTTGCTGCCTGCGAGCAGATCGCCCTCCCAATGACCGGGAATAGCGCGGTGTTCAACCTCCGCAGGTCTTTCCCTAATAGAGATGGCATCGACGATCTGACCTTGGGATTTTCCGCCAGCCCGAGAGTGCCGTGAGCGACGAATAGACCTCTTGGACCGCAGGTGCTGAATCAGCTCCTTTTTCAGCACTCCGCGGGCCTGGATGAATAAGCTGCGGTAGATGGTTTCGTGGGACACATGCATGCTCTCGTTCTTGGGATAGCTTACCTTCAACCATTTTGAAATCTGTTCCGGCGACCAGTCCAGGGTCAGTTTACTGGCCACGATCGTCCTCAATGTCTGATGGTTCGCAAGAAAACACACCTTAGGCCGCAGAGCGGACTCCCAGGCCTGAGAGTCGGCTTCATTGGCTCGATAGAGTGGACGACCGCCATGATGCGTCACCTCCCGGCTCACCGTCGACGCAGCACGCTGCAACCCTCTGGCTATCTCCCGAATCGACGAACCGGAAGCAATTCCTCGTGAGATGTCTTCCCGCTCGGCCAGCGTGAGCGTTCGCAGCGAGCGCCGACGAACCGGAGGAGCTATCCCCCCGCGCTTCGATAACAAGAACTGAATGGACCAATGGTCCTTGCCAAAGGCACGGCCAATCTCATGTAACGACTCTCCCGCTTTCCAGCGGCGCCACATCTCCGTCCTCCGCTCCGTCGAAAGCCTGTTCCGTTTTCCTTGTGCCATAAACACCACCTTTAGAAAATGAATTCATATCAGATGGTGTTGCACCGACCGGTTGAGACCGCCCCGTTTTGCGGGAGAGCGGACCGAAGAGAGGCCGCTCATGTTCTTCCCAGCGAAGGAAACGTAGAACATTGATTAAGCCTGCGAGAGCGACGGTTGTAAGGATCACACCTGGGATTGTCCACACAGCGACTCCCAGCAGTGAGCCGCGTCGCCACTCATCGACGGCTGAACCGAGAATCATCAATCCGACGGCCAGGATGAACAAGCCGAACAGCGAATACGTAACTCTCTGTAATAAGGTCAGCTCACGCCCAAAGGAAACCATCATTGTGATTATGTTGCGCTGCGCGATGGGATGATTTTCGCGAAGATTACTAGGTTTCATAAGGTGATCATACTTTGGCGGGACCCCCTGAAGTCGGGTTTCTATGAGCAGGTCATTCACGTCAAGGGGGGTTTGTTTTTCTTTCCTAGCGTTTGAGTCTCTCCTGTTGTTCTGGTGTGGTTGGTCCGCATATTGTTCTCCACCGTGTTTCTATTCGCACTTTGGTGAGCCGCTAAGGCTCTGTGTCGGTTGGGGTCAGAAGGAGAAGTCGATGCTGCCAGTTTTCGGTCGGCCTCGTTCAGGGCCCAACCCGACACGCAGTCATCGGGACGCGGGGTAGTTGCAACAAATTAGACATGATCTCCTTCCTCAGGCTGCTACTCCATAGAACGGGAGGTATGGCTCCTGGGTGATCCAGATGCGATGAAGCAGTACTGCCAGCTTGCGAGTGACGGCGACGTTGGCCCGATTACGGGACTGCTTGCCTCCGCGCGAGGCCAGATGCAGACCCCACTGTCGTAAGGTGGAATCTCTCCCATGCGGACCGAGCACATGGTTGGCACACTCGACCAGCAGAGTACGTAAGTAGATGTTGCCAGCCTTGGTGATGCCTAGCTGCGGGTCTCGATCCCCGGACTGACTGCGTTTTGGCCGCAGGCCGAGGTAGCAGCCGACATCGCGACTTCGCTGGAAGCGTTCCTTGCTCCCCAACGTCAGGACGTAAGTCAGGGCCGTGAGCTGCCCGACACCGTAGACCTGGATCAGCGCTTGTGTCTCTGGATACTCCGTCTCCGTGAGGCGCTTGATCAGCCCGTCGTAGTGCTTGATCTTCTTCGTCATCTCCGCGATCTGCTCGAGCACCGGACCGAGCGCCTGGGCCAGACCTGGCGGGAGCACGGCCACGCATCGCTTCGCGAAGCAGAGCGTGGACGAGGCAGGCAGACGATAGCCGCAAGGCTTGGCCAATCCGCGCACCGCGTTCACCGCCGCTGTCCGCAGACGAACGATCAGGTTGCGGGCGCGGATCAACGTCAGTGCTTCCTGCTGAGCGACCGTACGATGGGCAATCGGACGCAGGATCTTCGGATCGAGCCGCGCGTATCGAGCCAGCTTCTCCGCATCCACCTGATCGCTCTTCCGATCGCTGTGCGAGATCGCACGCAGTTCGCGCACGTTCGCCACGATCACTTCGTGACCTAGCTCCTCAAGCTGTTCGCTGATCCATATCGAATGCGTTCCCGCTTCCATCGCGATCCGTACTCGAGGCAGATCGGTAAACCACTTCTCGACTCCCGAGGGACTGGTACGAAATCGTCCCCGGTCAACCACTTCTCCGTCTTCGTTGAGCGTGCAGTAATGGCTCCAGACATCCCCAAGATCGATCCCGATCGTCATCCCAACCTTGGTGATGCTGCGTGGAACTTCCGCGATGAGGTGCTGCATAGGCTTTTTCATGGGAAATAGTCTCTCCGATCTAAGAGACCTGCTCATCCCATTTTTCGGCAAGTTCGATTTACTGAAGGCTGAGGTTTCCGCAAATCTCGCTTCCCGGGAGCAAAGCCGCGGCTGAGCGACGATCACCGACCACAAGCCGACTCCCGTATAAGGACTAGTGATGGATCATGAAGGTACGAGTGAATCACAACGCCAACATCCGAGCGGTCCTCATCCAGCGATCATTCTTCCAATCGTCTCGCGGATCGGCTGCTGATCGAGCAAACGTCCAAAGCCGGAGGCGCTCCCCATCGACCTCGGCAAGATCAGCAACGCGACGAACCAGTGAAATCGGATCACGATGAAGCCGTGTTTCACAGTTCATCAGGTGCTGTACGGGATCGTACGCGCGATCGCCAACGAAGGGTTTTGGGTCAATGACCAACCAGGGCTCTCGTTGAGACCGCAGAACGTTTCCGGCATGAAGGTCGGTGGCCAGAAGCACGTCGGTTAAGGCGGGTCTGGCAAGTTCTTTGAAGGCTCGCAATCCTTCGATAACCAGTTCCGCATCCTGCCAGAGATGTCTTTGCGCGATGGTTTCGCCTGACCAGAGTTCGACCATTAGCGACAGCGGACGAAAATTCGGAAAATCGTATCCGCTCCGCGTGTGGCTCCAAATCCGCCTGAGCAGGTTCGCGACAACTTCGTCCTGCCTTGCCTCCGATTCCAAATGAAGCGCAGTTCCAGGCAGACAACGTTCCCGCAACATCGCACCTGATTCCAGGTCGGCCTCCAGCAATCTGACCGTGCCGTTGCCGCTCCAAAAGCGCAGGCCAAGAATTTCATCCCGCCCCTCCATATGCGGCATCGCGAGCTTCAATACTGCTGGCTCGCCATTGGCGCGCGTCGCCGGTGCGACCCATGAACAGGAACCAGCGTGGTCAAAGGGTTCGCCAAGTCCGAGAGACCATCGCGCTTCCAGCTGCCTAAGCAAAACAGGCAGACGGTTCATCCACGCCTTGCGCTCAGGTGTTTTTTCGCAATTCGCAACGAGTTGTTGTGGAATTCTCATGCGTCCCAGGATTGCGATGATCCTGTTCAAGGGTAAGTATCTCAAGTGTGAATGTCCTGGCTCGAATTTGACCAGGTTGAGGCTGCTGATCCACGGATCAGTCCCGGAAAACGCCATTTCGTTTACCAACGCGACCGACGTGCCTGAAAAGTCGGCTTATCGGAAACGACGGTTGAACATGCCGAAAACTCCGGTGGTCTCAATGGGTCGACGCAACACTCAGCTCAGACCCACATTCATTGAAAACAAAAACTAAAAAGCGCTGGCTAGGGTTAGATCACCCGGAACCTTACCCTGGCTAGGTTTGGCCACACCAGCCAAACAGATCGATTCTTCAGTTTAAGCATTTGTGGATCAGATGATTAGATAGTGTTGCATCGACCGGTTGAGCCCGCCCCGTTTTCAGGGAACTAGCCTGCCAGATTCTGAGGAAACAGCTATCGGGTTAGCTCGTAACGCCGAGAGTCGAAACTCTGCTTGACTCTTTGCCCGGGCAGAGCGTCACTGGACATGAGAGTTATACGAGGTTTTAGTGGATTCAATAGGTGATTTGCTTGCGAAACTGCCTTCGCTCAATAAGCCTCGACTGAGAGAGTTGTGGCAAAAAAGCTTCAATCGTCCAGCATCGCCTCGTCTTCGCCGAGAGCTAATGCTTCCTATTCTGTCATTCCGAATACAAGAACATCTCAAGGCGGGCTGCCTGCACAAACGCGGGCCAAGCTCACGGAGGCAATTGGGATGTTGAGCACTTCCGACCGCAAAGTTCCTCGGAAGTTCAGACCGGGTTCACGCATCGTTCGGGAATGGAAGGGCAAAGTTCACGAAGTCACCATCACTGATTGTGGCTTCGAATACGCGGGAGAAACGTTTAAGAGCCTCTCACCCATAGCCTGTCGGATCACTGGGACACACTGGTCAGGGCCGGCCTTCTTCGGTACAAAGGGCAGGAAGTAATGAAGAGTAGCCGGTGCGCTATCTACACGCGAAAATCTTCTGAAGAGGGCCTCGACCAGTCATTCAACTCCCTTCACGCCCAACGAGAAGCCTGCGAAGCCTACATCGCAAGCCAGAAGCACGAAGGCTGGCACGCTCTCTCAGCCAAGTATGACGATGGTGGCTTCTCCGGCGGCAACATGGTTCGCCCAGGACTTAAGAAGCTGCTGGAAGATATTGCTGCGAACAAGATCGATACCGTTGTTGTCTATAAGGTTGATCGCCTCACTCGCTCTCTCGCTGACTTCGCCAAAATCGTCGAGACCTTTGATGGCAAGGGCGTCAGTTTTGTCTCTGTTACTCAGCAGTTCAATACCACGACCTCAATGGGCCGCCTCACTCTCAATGTCCTGCTCTCATTCGCGCAATTTGAGCGAGAAGTCACAGGGGAGCGCATTCGCGACAAAGTCGCGGCCTCGAAGAGGAAGGGCATGTGGATGGGTGGTATTGTCCCACTTGGCTATGATCATAAAGATCGGCAGCTGCACGTGAATGAGGCGGAGGCGCAACAGGTCCGCCACATCTTTGATCAATATCTTCGGTTGAGGTCCGTCTTCGATCTCTACGACTACCTGAAGGCAAACGGCTATCGGAGCAAGCGCAGAGTTAGAGCCGATGGGAGGACCGGAGGCGGCTCGATTCTCTCCAGAGGAACCCTGTACCACCTGCTTAGCAATCCGGTTTATATAGGAAAGACTCGACACGGAGGGAAACTCTACGAGGGGCAGCACCAAGCGATCATCGACCAGAAGGCCTGGGATCAAGCTGCCGAATTGTTGGCCTCGAATCGAGTCAAGCGGCGAACGTCCCACAATGTAGCCTCCGGACGAATCCTGCTGGGACTGTTGTTTGATGAGCGCGAGAACCGCTTCACTCCGACCCACGCCTCAAAGAAGGGTCGGCGCTATGCCTACTACACACTCAACGCTGAAGATGGAAAGGCAACCACTCGTCTCCCAGCTCTCGAATTCGAGCAGCTTGTTGTCGGACGCATTCGAGACTTGCTTTCGAAACCCCTGGAGTTGGCCGCGCAGTTCCCAGATCTTACGGTCAAAGACACACGGCTGATAGTTGCAGCAGGACAACATCGCGCAGAACAGCTCGCCGATCTAGGTGCCAAAGTATCGGTTCGACTGATTCGCAATATCCTCAATTGTGTCGTCGTCTGTGAAGACAGAAATTAAGATTGAGATCAATCACCTGGAACTAAGGTCCGAGTTGCTCGGAGCTGATAACGGCGCAACCTCTGATAGCAGCACGATCAAACTTTCCGCTCCTTTGTTGATTCGGCGCAGAGGCAGCGAGGTACGTCTGGTTCTCGAAAATGGAGAGCCATCAGAGGCTAAACCCATTCATCGCTCACCAAGGCGGTCGCCTGGTCCCGACATTGGGCAGACCAGATCGTCAGCGGCAAGCTTGTCACTATGGACGATTTGGCTAAATCAGCAGGCGTAAGCAAGATCCATGCCCGTCGTATGCTCCGTTGCTCGGCTCTGTCGCCTGCTCTCACGGCACAGATACTGGATGGCAGGCAGCCTGTGGACCTAACCTTCGATAAGCTAACTCGAAGTATTCCTTTGTCTTGGGAAGAGCAACACCTATATAGCTCTGGAAACACTCCACAAAGGGGAAATATTTTAGGAACATGAGATATCGCATAGTTGAGGCCGGCAACTTCGAGTTCCATGCGGTCTTAAATCATGCTTGACCAGTTCTTGAAATGCCGATAACAGGCTTTGCGAAAATTCATCGTGGGATGAATCGATCCTAAAGATCGAACTCCAGCATCTGATTAGAAAACAACTTCGATATCACAGTGGGTGGAGATGCCCGGCGTTCGTCCCGGGGAGTCTAAGAAACCGTTCCAGCATGTGCCGCCCAGTAGTTCACTCCTGGCAGCCGTATCGAGCTTCCAAAGGACCGTTTCATGCGCTGACCATGCGCCCGGTCAATCTTTACCTGTTCTTGGGATGGCAACTCTTGTGTCGCATTCCCTGATCTTCTTCGATTTCCTCGCTGAACGATCAGATCATACCCGTACCCGAGGTGGCCGATCTTTGCCTTGGCGCGATTTTCTGATTCGTTTGTCGATAAGTCGTCTTGGTGATCAATGTACGGGACAGGTTGCTTTTCTATGCGAAATTGACTTAAAATAGCGGTCAACGGGTAGTGTATCCCGAAGTCGAATTTATTAACGATAACCGAGTCACCCGTTGTACAGTGCGCGACAGGGTGCCCGCATGGTAACAAGTAGGCCATAAGCTACTTCCGAAGACACTGATTGGCCGACCGGCCTGTAATACAGGAGATCTTTCAATCGCAATTGATCGTTCACGGTCCCTCGAATTTATCTGCATTTGAAGTCTGCGAGTCCGCAAAGTAACGGACGGCTCTCGCGTAGCTAAGTTTCTTGCCTCACCGTAGGCAATTCCCTCTTCAATCCACTGTTCTTGTTCACCGCGAGATTCCAATCTCGCGGTTGCCGTGTTGTGTCCAACGGCGGTTTACGTGCACTATGCGTGACTCAAGAACGTGCGTCCCACGGCGAACAGTCTCTGGCTGCGGAATTCGCATGACCATCACCGATGGCAACAGGAGTGCCATCATCACAGGCACCCATGGCTACTCAGGGTGCAAGGAGATCTATGAAAACAAGCCGATCAATCAACTCCGGTTTTCAAAGGATAGAACGTTGAACCTCGGAGCTACTCTCGAGGTGAAGTATCTCCCGACAAGCGCGTTGCAGCCACATCCACGCAATGCACGTACTCACTCAAAACACCAGATTCGTCAGATCGCAGATAGCATACGCGCCTTTGGTTTTACGAACCCTGTCCTCGTCGACAGAAACAACCGGATCATCGCCGCCACGGCCGTGTTGAGGCGGCCAAGTTACTGGGCATGGAATTCGTACCGGTAATTTGCCTGGAAGATCTAACGGAAAATCAGATCCGAGCCTACATTCTCGCCGATAACAAGTTGGCTGACGCGGGCTGGGACAAGGAAATCCTGGCTATTGAACTCCAGTACTTGATGACGATCGAAGGGCTCGACTTCGACGTCACCGTGACTGGATTCGAGAGATTCCGAGAGATTGACATAGTCATCGGAGATTCACCTAGGGCTGCAAGTGAGCCGGAGATGGTAACCGAGCCCGAGGAAGATCAGCAGGCTTTATCCCGGCCTGGAGATCTTTGGCAGTTAGGCCCGCACCGTATCTTCTGTGGAAACTCTCTCGAAGATGATAGCTACCAGAGCCTGATGGAAACGCTATCGGGCCGCGGCTGTATTTACCGACGCTCCGTACAACGTAAGGATCGACGGTCACGCCACAGGGAATGGAAAAACCAAACACTGTGAATTCGCGATGGCATCGGGGGAGATGACTGACACCGAGTTTGCTAAACTTCCTTGTTAGATGCATCACTCTATTAGTCCGATACTCCTGCCCCCAGTCGGTGCACTACTTGTGCATGGATTAGGCCCCATATTGAAACTCTTCTTGCTGCGAGGCAGGCAGCACTACACTCAGCTGCTTAACCTCTGTGTCTGGGTCAAAGACAACGGAGGTATGGGTAGCTTTTATCGCTCACAGCATGAGCTTGTTGCAGTGTTCCGTAACGGCAAGAAGCCACATAGCAACAACGTCCAACTGGGTAAGTTCGGCCGTAACAGGACAAACGTCTGGCAATACCCGGGTGTCCAAACATTGTCGAGGCAGGGCGATGAGGGCAACCTCCTCGCACTCCATCCAACTGTGAAACCCATCAAGATGGTCGCCGACGCAATTCTTGACTGCACAAAGCCTGGCGACATCGTTCTCGATGCCTTCCTTGGATCGGGCACAACCCTGATGGCTGCCGAGCGGGTTACCATCGAATCTGCTACGGCATCGAACTCGCTCCCATCTACGTTGACACTGCAATTCGGCGCTGGCAGAAGTACACCGGCGGTGAGGCAGTCCCACACAGCAAGCAAGAAAACCTTTGCTCAAACCGCTGCAGAAAGGGCTCTATAAATGATAGAAAAGAAACGTAATTCTAATAAGAAAATTGTGGTTGCTAAACAGTCCAATGTTAATTATGAAGTGGGATATAAAAAACCACCCCATAGCACCCGATTCAAGAAAGGAGTGAGTGGCAATCCCGGTGGGCGCCCTTCTGCAAAGCGTAATCTGTCCAAAAAGCTTAGTGTCAAAGCGACTTTCCTAGACGTTTTAGCCAAGCCGGTCAAGGTGAACATAGGGGGAAAACTAATAGCAATGGAATCGAAGCTGCTTTCCTGCAATTGAGGGCTAAGGCATTAGCTGGTGATTACCGAGCACTTCGGCTCCTAATCGATTTGTGCAAATATTTAGGGATCAATAACTCCGATGAACCGAACTTTCAACTGCAGGCTCTGTTTGATTCACTGAAAGCCGTATATTAGCAACACGCCCAGGAGGAATCATAAGTCTTAACTGGCTTTTGAAACGAACAGACTTGGGCGGCGGCCATTCTCAGCGCCGCCCACAATTTTATAGATAGTAAACTCACAAACTCACGCTCTCCAAGCAGGGAGGCAGAGGGGAATCTCCTGGCTCTCCATCCGACCGTCAAACTCATTATCTTGGTAGCAGATGCCCTATTGAGTTGCTTCCAGGCGCCGAAAGATATCGTGCCTGATCCCTTCCTGGGCTCAGGAACGACTATCTTGGCAGCCGAGAAAGCTCTGGACGGATCTGTCAGCGGTCAGTTGGACCCCCCCGAAATACGTCGACACGGCAATCCGAGGAAATAGGAAGAAACACTCTGGCGGGCAAGCGATCGAGGTGAAGTCCGAACGTTTGATTCTTTTTCGACCTTAGCGGAGCTCTTAAGATCTGTTCGGAATCAAGCGGAAGTCCGGCGGGTGATCCCATCGGCTATGGTCGTGCACAAAACTTGCAACTGGACGCTTTAGCCATTGGGTAAGCATCATCACCCGGGGAAAGCCGATCAATGGACCTTCGGCAAGGTTTGTGAGCATGCTTTCTGTAAGCCAGGCAGCTCAGCGGCAACTTGTTTCCACTTGATTCCCCGCCTGAGGCGTTCCGCGTCGAGCGCGGCGTGTAGTGCACGGGTATCGAAGGAGGATGCGGGATGGTCCGGGATCGCGCAGGATTTCGCTCGCCTGCGGAGCAGCGTCGCTTCCTAATAAAAAGCTCTCGGGTGTCCGGCCCAGCCATCTGAAAATCTGAAGCACGACAGCACTCGTTACGGAGCTCTTCTTCCCGATACCCCTTACTGTGGAGACGCTGATGGGTATCGAAGGTGTGCCTTCAAAAGGCTTGTTGATCTCGGCCACCAACGCGGCCCAACTTAACCCGCGAGCGAGACGCGAAGCGTACAGGGCCGCATGCAGTCCCTGCATATCAAAGTTGCGAAGCGGGGTACTCATTCATCAACCCTAGCACCAGCATGCCTGGAAACCGAGGCGAGAATTCGAACTGAGACACCACCCAACGGACGCATTTCTGCGTGCCTTTAGAAAGACTCTCGAACGTCGCATCGAACTGGTCGATCACTGTTATCTGCTCTTAAGCAGAGAGGCCTAGGGGATGTCGAGGCACCCAAGACATCACCGGCAGTTGGGCTGTTTTCTACAGGGTGAATTTGTTGTTCTTAATCAACTGATCGTCCTAATCGGCCATCTGCGGACGATACGCCTTGGTGCGTCGCACCTGCGCATCCACGCCCGTTGCGTTAATGCGAAAGCGGAGCATTGCCGGGCTAACGCCATATTCAACACAGATCTGGTCGTCGGTCAGTCCGATACGCCGAACGCGGAGTAACGCATCGCGCGGCAATAGAATGCAGCCAGCGAGCCAATTAGCCTCGTCTTCCTGTTCTTTATTGTGAGTCCTCAGTACGATGTCGGATTGAGGCATCACAAACATAATCGATGGCTCATGGCCGAGGAGCACATGTGCAATTTCATGGGCCAAGCTGCTATTTGCTCGGGTAGGTGCATGAGTTGGATTGAGAACGATGAGGTGATTCTTTCCATCGGACACTGTGATCGCCGACCAAGCATCGGAATGATCTTGCTGTAGACGTTGGCGCACGTCGTTCGGTAGTTCGTTGAGTTGTCCAGGGTTGAGAATCGGAATTCCTAAGACCTGTGCTATTGCCGCTGGGACAACAGGCGCGGTCGGCGCAAGCTCTAGCTTGCGCCGAATCTTCAATGAGGTCTCCTCGGAAGATGTCTTAAAACCACGTCGAAACATCGGTTTGCTGCTCCCGTGCTCTACGAGCGAGTTCTCGTTGTGCAGCCAAAATCAGATGCGCCAAATCCCCTGCGGCCTCCGGCGAAAGCAACACATCTGCGCGCAAATGAACTGCCGCTGCCGGTGCAGGTATTGGGACGGGGTTCTTTTCATCTGAAATTTCCAAAATCTCCGCTGGATCAACTTTTAGCCAGGTGCAGAGTTTTCGGAAGGTAAGGAGATCCGGCAACTTTCCTCCCTCAACACGAGAAAGGGTTGCTGGACTCACGCCGATTTCTGTTGCCACGTCCCGTACACCGCGACCACCTCTCCGTTCCCTCAGCAAATTGCCCAAGCGAAGAAGGGACATATAGACCTCCTGTTTCATTCGTAAGTATTACTTTGACACGCGGTGAGCCAAGCGGTACTCTGACTCCATCACCCGTAAGACTAACACTCACTGGTGATGGTTGCCCTGAAATCCAAAGGAACGACTCAAGAACGACAAGGTATGGAAGCCAAGGTCAAACATCTCGAGTTTATACAGGCGGCCATCAATCGAATGGCGGGCAATTCGTTTTTGCTCAAAGGCTGGACCGTGACGTTGACGGGCGGTTTGCTTGCCCTAACCTTCAAGCAAATTGACCGGCATTACCTAATCATCTCCTTGGCTGTAATGCTGCTGTTTTGGTTCCTAGATAGCTACTATCTCTCACGCGAACGCAGATTCATAGCGCTGTACAACGCGGTTCGTACAAAGAACGAAGAAGACACTGATTTCTCGATGGACACGCGCTCCTTCGGAAAAATGTGCAGATGGGTACATTGTGCATTCTCAAGAACAATGTTGCTGTTTTACGGAGGCCTGCTTGCAGTTCACCTCCTGATAGTCCACTTCATTTAGGAGGAACCAATGGCCCGGCAAACCTTTTTCAGCTTTCACTACGAGCGTGACGCATGGCGGGCCGGGCAAGTGCGAAATTGCAACTTGCTCCCCACAAACGATCAACACGGATTCATTGACTCAGTTGAGTGGGAGTCCATCCAGCGACAGGGCGACGATGCAATCAAGCGTTGGATCGACGATCAACTGAAATACACGTCAGTCACTGTTGTTCTTATTGGAGCAGAGACGGCGGCGCGTCCGTGGGTTCAGCATGAAATTGTTCGGAGCTGGAACCGAGGCAATGGCATCGTGGGTGTTTGGATTCACAATATCAAGAATCAGGACAGAGAGACCGATGTATCTGGCCGCAACCCGTTCGATCTGTTCAAGCTGCCGGACAGCACCCTTCTGTCTTCGGTTTGCAAGACCTATGATTGGGTTCTCAACGATGGCAGAAACAATCTTGGCAAATGGTGCGAAGAGGCGGTTGAACTAAGAGCAAAATATGGATCTGACGACAAGATTGTTTATGCGGCCGGGTCCAGCAGTAAAACAGAAAAGGTGAATGTTATCCCGCGTGTTGCGGCAACCGCTGCGTTCACGCCGCGTTCGCCGTGGTGCGCCGATCATGCTGAAAAAGGACGATGAGGGATGGCTTTGTCAGGCATATCCCGGATTGGTTCCGACCCATACGGGTCTCGCTGGCACGATTGAGTTCAATGCCTCCTACGACGCTGGTTCCGACCTGTTTAGGATTCTCGGCGAGGGTGTGCCCGATGAAGTCGGCGGTTTGGCCTTGGCTGGCAGGTTTGAAATCCGCATCGAAGAAAGAACTGTTAAATCCTTTTCAGCATTGCCGGCGCTTTATGTTGAAGGAGTGGAGCCTAGTTCTGACCGTCACTTTGGCGGGGATAAGAGT
Source organism: uncultured Acidobacteriaceae bacterium (assembly GCA_963791735.1). Classification (GTDB taxonomy): domain Bacteria; phylum Acidobacteriota; class Terriglobia; order Terriglobales; family Acidobacteriaceae; genus Edaphobacter. The sequence goes on from CAWBTR010000008.1 coordinate 23,219, forward strand.
GCTTGTTTGTGCAGTTCTCTCGAAGAAGACGAATTCCTCACGCCTGAGTTTGAATCTAGGTTGTTTGTGGAGAAGCTTGTCGTTCCCTTCCTTTACGGCCAGGTCTTCTACGATTTGCATCGGCGTTGGCCGTGGTCGGAGTATTCCCACTTTGCCACCGGCTTGCTTGAGTCATATGGCAAATTTCCTGATCCGACCAAAATAGAGGGATTTCTCCAGACACTCATGCAATACCGCAATATCTGGCCCGCAATAAGAATCGCCCTGCTACAAAAGGATTACATCAAAGGCCACATCGCTTGCTTTTGCGAAAAAAAGGATCAGATTAGGAGATGCCATCCGGCCGCTCTGCGAGCCATTCAACAGCTTCGATGCGACATCGAAAAAGCGAAGATCGTCATTCCCTAGAATTTTGACGGCGTTCAGAAGTTCACGGCTATAGCAAATCCTTGAGGCGACGATATGGCTGAGTTAACGATAGAGTTCACCGGGCAAAAAGAAGATATAGATGCGTTTACTGAGGCATTATTTGAAAAGGACTCCGTTGGTACTGGAACACAAAAGGAGATTCCTGGTGGTGGCACGATCACAATGGGTGGGGCGTTGCTACGGAAGTCGGTTGGCGCACCACGCGTTATTGAAATAGTCCTCTCGATCGGGCGCGACCTGTCCATTGGTGTTGCCGGAGCCTACATCTATGACAAGCTGAAAGCCCATAAGGGCGAGAAGCCGCGTATGACCATTGAGTACCGTGAGATTCATTTCGACAAGGACGAGTTAACTAAAGTGATCGAAGAAGAAATAGAGATTGCCTACAATGGCACTATGTGCGGGACGAACTGTTCGACAACGGTACTCGAAAACGGCGCTTCTCTGTAAGACCTGCAGCGAAATGCTGGCCACCGAGGACCAGGCACGACAAAGCTCTCTACGGCCAGGGCCCTAGAACCCAGAGAACTCGGCAACCTCCTTTGCCACATATTGCCTTTGGGAGAAAAACACCAAACGCCCGGACAATGAGTCGGCGGCGCGTTCTCTGCATACTAGAGTGCTTCTAAAGAAGAGGACATTTGCGGGGATTTCGGCCGATTTCTAGTTTGTCGAGGCGGAGAGAACGGCTCATAAGACTAAATGGCGGAAGAGGAGGGGATTCGGACCCCTGATAACCTTTAGGGTACGCTAGCTTTCAAGACTTGGGCCATCAACCACTCGGCGACCTTCCTCTGGGGAGTGTCTAGAATGCGATGGTACTAACGCAAAAACAACCCCTCTAGACTTGGGCAGCACAAATTTTCGAGCGGGGCCTACGTCGTCTCGCCATCCTACTGCTCTTCTCACTGGCGACCTGTCTGGGAAAGCTGCTCCGCCCGCAAAAATCCGCAAATAGCCTGAGGTTCGTGAACAACCCCGTGAAGATCAAAGAATCGACGACAGCCTCGGAGTACTCTTGATACCAAATATGGCTCCTGAAGATAACGAGCTCTCGGCAAGTCATCGTACTGCTTAATCGATGTTCTGAAATTGTCGCCTAAAGGGGCTCATGATTTCTCTCTTTCTTTTCCCTGAAAAAATTATGTACGTGGTATGCTATGACTTCTTCGGCTTGTTCCTAATCAGAGGTAGGTGAGCAAACTTAGCGGAGCTGAAAGCGGCTCCGGAGGTTCCGGAGCCGCTTTGGTTTGGGTTGGGGGTTAGAAGAACAGCTTGGCGGAGAACTGCATCTGGCGTGCGCCGTAGAGGCTGTTGTTGGTGCCGGAGGTCACGCCGAAGGCCCAGAGGCCGGTGCCGCTGTAAGGAGAGATGCAACCCTGGAAGGTGGAGCCGGAAGGGGCTGTGCTGGCGTTGCACTTCAGCGTGCCGGAGCTGGCGCCGCTTGTGAGGTAGTGCGAGTAGGTGCCGTTCACGCCGGTGATGATCTTGTGGTTGAGCAGGTTGAAGGCATCCGCCGAGAACTGCAGGTAGATGCTCTCGTGGATGGGGATGTCGCGGGAGACGCGGAAGTCGAAGTCGTTGAAGCCGGGCATGGAGATGCTGTTGCGGCCGATCTGCGGGGGACGGCCGGTGGTGGGCGCGCCTGAGCTGGAGCTCATGGCGCCGCCGTAGATGTTGCCGTCGGCTCCGTAGCTGGTGCCGGTGCCGGTGTAGACGGTGCCGCTCATGCTGAGGAAGATGGGCTGGCCGCCGGAGGCGATGAAGCCGCCGGAGAAGAGGAAGTCATCGAGAGCATGCTTGACCCACTTGTTGTCTTCTGAAGATCTGCGGCTGATAGACGAAGCTGAGAGTGAAGCGGTTGCGGATGTCGATGTCGGACGGTCCATTGTCGCGACGCGGGTTGTTGGGATCGAGCGGAGTATCGCCGCCGTAGAAGGTGCCGATGGTGCCTGCAACCTGGCCGGTGTCGGTGGCATGCGCCCAGGTGTAGTTGGCGAGGAGTTCGAGCCGTTGCGAAGGGACGGCGGACGGTGACGGCCAGCGAGTTGTACCAGGTGTTGGCGACGCTGAAGCCGGTGTTGAAGGAGGTGATGGCCGTGTTGCGGCGATCCGACGGCAGATAGACCGGGACGGTGAGCTGACTGATGACGTTGTTGGATGCGTCCAGCACATTGTAGCTGCGGATGCCGTGCGGAGTCTGGCCGACAGGTTGGCATCGAGGAAGACCGGCAGGCGCATGCCGCGGGTGCCGACATAGCCGACCGAGAGCGACATCTTGCCGGGCAGGGCCTGCTCGACGCCGAGATTCAACTCGTGCGCAGAGGCGGAACGAAGTTGGGATCGAGGCCGTGGAAGCTCTGCGGAGCCGAGGATCGGAGGACCGTTGACAGCCGGCGCGGTGCCGCCGGCGGGAACGAGAGCGCCGAGAGCGGCGGCCCGGTGACGGGGAACGGCACGAAGGGATACTGCAGGCTGCTGGCGCTGCTGGGAACGGTGGGGCAGCGGGCCTTGGAGACGCTACCGACGGTGGATCGCAGCCGGTGTAGTTGTAGTTGACCTGAACGACGCCGTTTTCTACGCGCATGGCGTAGTAGGTGCTGCCCTGGTTGAGCGCGGAGAACATGCCGTAACCGCCGCGGACCACGGTGCCGGCGTAGGGCGACCAGCTGAAGCCCACGCGCGGCTGCACGCGGTCGGTGACGTTCTTGATGGTCTGGCTGTACTAGGTGGAGAGCGGCGGGAAGATGTTGTTGATCAGGCCCGGCGCCGGGGTGAGCTGGACGTCGTAGCGAACGCCGACGTGACGGTGAGGTTCGGCTTGACCTTCCAGGTGTCTTCGGCGAAGCCGTCGAACATCTTCATCCAGAAGTCGTCCTTGCCTTGCGTGCCGGGAGTGGTGTTCACCTTGTCGACGGTCTGGACGAAGGTGTTGTAGTGGTAGCCGGCGTAGGGATCGGTGTCGCCGGGCTGACCGGCGAAGGCGTCCTGAATCCAGTCCTGGAAGTTGAGCGCGGTGGTGGAGTCGCCGTAGCTGTAGATGCCGCCGCCCTGGAAGAGATTGATCATGACCTCGTGGACGATGTTGACGTCGCCGCCGAACTTGAAGCGTGTGACGGCCCTTGCTCGTGGAGAAGACATCGGTGAACTGGATGCGATGCTCATCGGGCTCTGCGACGCGCGGCAGAGCGTTGGGCATGCCGAAGGTGACGACGCCCGTGGCGACGCTGGGGCCGGAGGCGTTGGCTCCGGCAGTCTCAAGATCGCGGCCCCACTGGACGTGGACTGGTTGACGGAGGCCTTGGCGATCTGGGTGGTCAGGCCGCCGACCAGGAAGCGCTCGTGGTAGCTGGTGGGGCCGTTGGTGGAGGGCGAGCTGTTGGAGAAGGTGTTGGCCGGGCTGTAGCCGTAGGTGCGAGTCGAAGTCGGCGAAGTTGAAGTCGACGAAGGCGTCGTTCCGGCTGTTGATGTGCCAGTCGAGGCGCGGGAAGAAGAGGTTCTGCTTCTGGAAGCGCGCCGGAGGCGCAGTCACCGGCGAGCGACGTTGCCTACGTTGAGCAGGAAGTTGATGCCGGCGGTGCACTGCGTCGCGGTGATGGTGGTGGGGCACTGCGTCGGCGTGATGACGGTAGTGCGTGCTGGAGGTGGGTCCCGAGGGCGTGAGCGAGATGATGTTGGTGTCGGTGTAGAGACGCTGCCGACCTGGCGGAAGCCGTCGTAGGTGAAGAAGTAGAAGAGCCGGTCCTTGATGATGGGGCCGCCGACCGAGCCGCCGAACTGCTGCTGCTGGTGGATGGGCTGGGTGAGCAGGAAGGGGTTGCCGTTGTTGTGGAGCGCCTGGAACTTGCTGTAGGGATCGAGCGCGTTGAGGGCGGGGTAGCGCAGGTAGTAGAACAGGTCGCCATGGAAGGCGTTGGTGCCGCACTTGGTGATGGCGTTTACCTGGCCGCCGGCGGCCTGGCCGAACTCGACCGAGTAGTTGGAGGTCTCGGCCTGGAACTCCTTGATGGAGTCGATCGAGTAGACATAGGGGGCGCCGGAGGCGCGGCCGCGCGCCTCGGAGAACAGCATCTGGTTGTTGTTGGCGCCGTCGACGTAGTTCTGGTTGTAGAGGCCGCTGATGCCGTGGAAGCTGACCAGGCCGGAGCCGCCGTCCTGCGTGACGTTGGGCGTGAGCAGCACAAAGTCGCTCCAGTTGCGGGTGGCGACGGGAAGGTTGGAGATCAGTTCTGGTCGATGGTCTGGGCAACTTCGGTCTTCTCGGTGTCGAGGAGCGGGGATTCGCTGGTGACGTTGACCTCGGTGGCGACGGAGGCCGGCGGCAAGCGCGGCGTCGACGGTGAGCACCTGACCGACGGTGAGGACGAGGTTCTTGCGGTCGACCTTGCTGAAGCCGCCGCCGCCGACGACGACCTCGTAGTGGCCGGGCTGCAGGAAGGTGGCGTTGTACGTCGCCGTCGGCGTTGGTGGTGACGGTGCGGGAGACGCCGGTGTCGGTGTCGAGTACGACGACGGTGGCGTTTGGCACGGCGGCGCCGGACTGGTGTCGGTGACGGTGCCGTTGATGTTGCCGATGCCGGAGGTCTGGGCGGCGACGGGCAGCGCCAGCGGAGACGAGAAAGAGAGCGGCTACGGCAAGGGTGAGTAGACGGCTGAAACGAAGTGGAAATTTTCATAGGGTACTGCCTCCTAGAAGACACCGATGACAAGAACGGTGTGTGAACGGGGTGCCTGCGTCTTGATCCGGCTTGCCATATCTGCCGAAGGACGTTCGCGAACGGCCAAAAAGTGAATTGTTGTAATACTTCAAAGTCAGGCTTGAGGGTGGAGCTGTCAAGAGGTAATTGTACAAAGTCGATGACTAGCAAAAATGGGCCTGATTTACAGTTGTATTCACAGCTACGCGAGCTGAGTACGAGAGTTCTTAGACGATGCCGATCGATTACGGTCTGCAGGAGCAAAGTTGGTGCTTAGTGGAGCTGGGTGGGGATGACAGCGTACTGAATGAGGAGCTCGAAGGGGACGATCTTGAGGGTGTCCTCGTGGGTGGCTTCGAGGACGATGGGGCAGGCGGCTCCGGCCTGCTGGACCTGCAGCCAGCGGGAGGCGCAGACGCACCAGCGGTCTCCGGGTTTGAGGCCGGGGAAGCCGTACTGGGGCATGGGGGTGGAGAGATCGTTGCCGAGGGCCTTGGAGGCGGCGAGGAAAGGGGCGTCGACGATGCAGCAGATGGTGTGGACGCCGTGGTCGTCGGGGCCGGTCTCGCAGCAGCCGGTGCGGTAGAAGCCGGTCATGGGCTCGCAGCCGCAGGTGTCGAGGGGCTGGCCGAGGACGTTTTTGCCGCGGATTTTTGATGGGTTCGGCGGTGGGCATGGACTCCTTTGCTCTTCCAGTATCCCACTTTTGGAAAAGCGCCGCGAGTCCAGATGGCTAGCGGATATCGGCTGGTTGAGGAGTCGACGAGTTCGCAGCGCGTTGCTTCTGGGCCGCCGACCGCCTCGATCAGGGTGGCACAGATGGGGCACTGGAAACTGCGACCGATTGGAGAGCGTCGTATGCATTTTCGTTATTTTGCGGCGATAGCTAGCTGCTGCTGGTATTCCTCGTATGGGCCCTTGTGGTCGGTGATGTGGAAGTCGGTGGGGCCGCCTTCGAAGTGCCAGATGCGTGTGCCGGCCTCTTCGATGAGATCTTCGTCGTGGGTGACGAGGAAGACGGTGCCTTCGTACTTCTGGATCGCCTGGTTGAGGGCGTTGATGCTTTCGAGGTCGAGGTGGTTCGTGGGCTCGTCGAAGACGAGGACGTTGGGCTTCTGCAGCATGATCTTGCAGAAGAGCAGACGGGCGGCTTCGCCTCCGGAGAGGGCGTCGGTCTTCTTGAGGCCTTCTTCACCGCTGAAGAGCATCTGGCCGAGGATGCCGCGGATGTCTTCCTTGGTGGCTTCGGGGTCGAAGGTGTGGAGCCATTCAGCGGCGGTCATGCCGTTGGATGGAGCCCTTGTGGTCCTGGGCGAAGTAGCCGATGGAGACTTCGTGGCCCCATTTGACGGTGCCGGAGTCGATGGAGACATCTGATCTCTTCGATGCCGGGGCCGTTGGCCAGGAGCGCTTTCAGAAGGGTGGTCTTCCCTTGGCCGTTGCGGCCAATGAGGACGACCTTGTCGCCGCGCTGAACGGCGGCGGAGAAGTTGTTGATGACGTGCTCGGTCTTGCCGTCTTGCTGGGTGTAGGACTTGTTGACGTTCTCGAACTCGAGGACGTGTTTGCCGGAGGGGCGCTCCATCTTGAAGGCGATGAAGGGGCGGGCGATGTTGGAGCGGGCGAGTTCGCTGGTGGCGAGGCGTTCCACTTCCTTTTTGCGGGAGTTGACTTGTGAGGAGCGGGTGCCGGCGGAGAAGCGGGCGATGAAGTCGTTGAGTTGGGCGATCTTCTTTTCGCGCTGCTCGTTCTGGCTCTCGATCCGGGTGCGGATGCTGGTCTTCTGGAGGACCATGTCGTCGTAGCCGCCGTTGTAGATGATGATGGTCTCGTAGTCGATGTCGGCGATGTGGGTGCAGACGTTGTTGAGGAAGTGCCGGTCGTGCGAGATGGTGATGACGGTGCCGTTGTAGCGAATGAGGAAGTCTTCGAGCCAATGGATGGACTCGAGGTCGAGATAGTTGGTGGGCTCGTCGAGGAGGAGGGCTTCGGGGTTGCCGAAGAGGGCCTGGGCGAGGAGGACGCGGACCTTCTGGCCGCCCTGAAGCTCGGACATCTTGCGCTCGTGGAGTTCGTCAGGGATGTCGAGTCCTTGAAGGAGCACAGCGGCGTTGGACTCGGCTTCGTAGCCGTCTTCGTCGCCGACGATGCCTTCGAGTTCGCCGAGGCGAGAGCCGTCTTCATCGGTCATCTCGGGCTTGGCGTAGATGACTTCGCGCTCTTCGAGTGCGGCCCAGAGGGCTTTGTTGCCCATGATGACGGTGTCGATGACGCGGTAGGCGTCGAACTCGTACTGGTCCTGCTTGAGGACGCCGACTTTCTTCGGGCGGACGACGGTGCCCTTCTGGGCGTCGATCTCGCCGGTGAGGACCTTCATGAAGGTGGATTTGCCGGCGCCGTTGGGGCCGGTGAGGCCGTAACGGCGGCCAGTGGTAAAGGTGACTGAGACATCCTCGAAGAGGAGCTTCGAGCCATAGCGCATAGTGACATTGGAAACAGAGATCATGGTATTACTTCTATTTTACAGGCCTTTCGTGAGTTTCGCGGCGCCTCCGGAGTGAAGTATTCATAAAGCTTACGGCGCATTCGAGGGTCCGCCCGCGGGCTTGGATTTGTACGAGTGTCGACACTAGGAGGCGGGGTCAGCAGATGGCCCCGATACTGGCTGCGGATCCGATAGGGGGTTCGTGGGTAAGGGATGGGGAACGGCGGCGATTCCAAGAAGTCTTTCGAACTTTGCGCGGATCGCGTCGGTGCGGAACTCGGTGAGGAATGCGGTCGTCCAGGAATAGAGCATCGTCGCCAATAGAATGCCTGAGCCGGCAAGGAGTGTCAGGGGCCGGGGAATCCAGCGTGAATTACCGGCTGCGAGAGCCGTGAAAAAGACCAGAAATGGCACGTGCACGGCGTAGAGGGTGTAGGAGAACCGCGCCAGTTCGCGCGAGACCCGCACACGGAGTTCATGCGGCGCATAGGTTTCTTTGGCAGAGAGGATAACCCAGAGGAAGACGACGGTGAGAACGGTGAGGAGATAGTCCCTGGTGTTGCCCGTAATGAACGTTGATTTTCCAGAGACCAGAAAAAGAGGCAGGTAGAGGATTGCTGCCGCTATGCGAAGAAGTTTGCCCAGGCGCGGGGACAAGGAGGGTCGGGGCAGTTTGAACAGGGCCACGCCTGCCAGCCAGATCGGGAAGGCGAGAAGCAGGGAGTTGCGGACAAAGCAGGCGATCGCAAGGAAAAGGATGGCGCAGATCAGGCGACGGGCGGGCGGCTGTTTGCGCCAGAGTGCAATCATACCGAGCGGAAAGAGGAGGTAATACCAGAACTCGTTAGCAAGGCTCCAGAGAGCACCATTGGAGCCGAAGGTGGAGGTCGTTACGCTTTGGAGAAAGAATAGATTGCCAAAGAAGGTTTGCGGCGTCAGAGCAGCGACGACATTGCCTAGCTGATTGCCTGGACCGTGGCCGGTATAAAGAGCGGGGGCGTGGCCAAGATGAATGCCTAGCCGATCCCAGAAGAGAGAGAGAAGGAGAGCCGGTACAAGCACGACCCACAGACGAACCATGCGGCGTAAGAGATATCCGGCCCAATCCCATTGATTGTGTTCGATCGCGCGGAGAACGGTCCCGCCGATGAAGTAGCCGCTGAGGACGAAGAAGAAGACCACGGCCTGGTGCCCGGCGCTTGAGAGAAGGTAAAGCGGAGCCAACAACTGCCTGTGTGTCGTGAGCTGGCGAAAGTCGACGAAGAGGAAGTTACGCCCGTGCTCCAGCAGAACGAAGAGTGCAGCCATCGCGCGCAGCAGATCGAAGTGGATCGAGGCCCAGGAGGCGACGAAGCGGACGGGCGAGCTTCGAGCCTCTGGGAGGTGCGCGTGCGGTTCGTAACGTTGGCCGTTGCTCATCGTCGCCGTACGGTCATCCTAACTTATGCGTTCTGCCATTTGGGCTTAGATCCGTCCATGAACCATGGATGCCGGCGTAAGAATCGGCTCAGCTAGCGGTTCTCGATGCTGGTTTCTGCTACGGCGCGCTGTCGCGGGCGCGTGATGTTTGACAGCCACGCCATCAGTTTGCGGGGCCAATTCGGGTCCATGCAGGGTCTTTCGATCAGAACAAAATAGGCCGTGCAGAAGAGGCAGATGCAGGTTCCCAGAAGAACAACCTGAATGAGGTAGCTGAGCAGAAGGCTGGAAGGGAGGATGCATCGCCGGGTGAGTTTGAACGCGATGGAGATGACGAGCATGTGCATCAAGTAGAAGGAGTAGCACATGCCTCCGGTGAGCGCGATCCACTGCGTGCGGAAGATCTGCCGGGAGATCGGTCCGTTGAAGGTCGCAAGGTACGCAAGGAGGATGAGGGGAGGGAGGAGAAAGGTGATCTGCTTGCCGGGGATGGCGAAGATGGCGATCCATACGATGACGCTGACGAGGTCCCACCAGCGGCTGATCTGCGATTCGGTGCGGGTGGCACGAATGTCGGCCAGCAGAAAACCGACCATGAAGAACTGCAGTTGGCCGGGTAGGTTCCAGGAAGCCGTGCCGTGCACGGTGTATTGAAAGATGACGCTGGCAACGATAAGCGCAACCATAACACCGCGACGAACGACCTTGGACGAAATCATGTAGAGGCAGCCAAGCAGAGGCGCGAGGATGTAGAACTGCACCTCCACTTCGAGACTCCACGCAACAAAGTTGATGGGGGTGAGAGCGAAGAAGTTGTGCAGATAGACGATGTGAGCGAGCAGGGGCAGCAGCAACGGGCCGAGATGATGCTGATAGATCGCTATAAAGACGGTGTAGATCAACAGGGAGAGGATGTACGGCGGCTCTAGGCGGGTGAGGCGACGCTTGTAGAAGGCCTTTACGGAGACAGCCTGGCCATGCTGGAGATGCTGCCGAAGAAAGGGTTGCGCCAGGATGAAGCCGCTGATGGCGAAGAAGAGCAAAACGCCGCGGCCGCCGCGATCGATTAGATTCAGGGCGACGTACTGGCGATCCGGAGGAACGGAGAGTCCTCCTCTGGCAATGGTCTGTCCGAGAATGTGTGTGAGCAGAGTCGCAACTATGGCGACGAAACGCAGCCCATCGATCTCGGGGATCCAGTTTCCATGCGTTGTGATGCGGCGAAGTTTCATTCCAACCCCAGGGAAGGACCGCAGGTACATCTTCGAAAAGGAAGCATGAGAGCAAGGCCGACGGCCCTGCTCCGTTCCCGTTCAGGATAGCAATACTTCTTCGCACAGACGACAACTCCGCTCTGCGGCTGGTTGGCTGGCAGAGCGGAGCACGCTTCGAGTCAGTTATTGGCCGCGGCGGGCGGGGCCGGAGCGGCTGCTGCCGGGGCGGTTGTTGGAACGGCCGTTGCCACCGGGACCACGGCCGCCGGAGTTGCGTCCACCGGAGAAGCCGCCGCCACCGTTGCGGCTGCGGAAGCCGTTCTTCTTGGCTCCTCCGTAGTTGGCGTTGGGCGCCGCCATCGGAGTGACGGGATCGTTGCCCTTCCACGAACGAGTCTCAAGCTGCAGAAGGTCCATCCCCGGAGCTGTTATGTCGAGGGGCTGGTTGCGAACTTCCTTCTCAAGATTCTTATCGGCCTCGCGCCACTCGAACTTTATCTTTAATTCGCGCTCGAGCTTGCGGGCATCGTGTCTTTCCTGGGGCATGACGAAAGTGGTGGCTACACCCTTCGCGCCGGCACGTCCGGTCCGGCCGATGCGGTGGACGAAGTCGTCCGATGCGTTGGGAAGGTCGTAGTTGACGACGTGCGCGATATCCTGCACGTCGATGCCGCGGGCGGCTACGTCGGTGGCGACGAGAACGCGGTGCTTGCCGTTCTGGAAGCCCTTGAGTGCGGCGGTGCGCTGCGACTGGCTGCGATCGCCGTGGATGACGTCGGCGTCGTGGCCGAGACGCTCGAGTTTCTTCGAGATGCGGTCGGCGCCGTGCTTGGTGCGCGAAAAGACGAGAAAGGTTCCCTGCTCCTGACGCAGCATCTGGTCGAGCAGGCCGAGCTTCTGGTCCTGCATGACGGTGTAGACGCGGAGTTCTACCTGGTCCGAGGGCTTGGAGGTCTGGCCGATCTCGATCCGGATGGGCTTGTTGACGTAATCGCGGACGATCTCGCGGATGTTTGCGTCAAGGGTGGCCGAGTAGCACATGGTCTGGCGGCTCTTCGGCACCGCACCGACGATGCGGCGGATCGCGGGAAGGAAGCCCATGTCGAGCATGCGATCGACTTCGTCGAGCACGAGCATTTCGACAGAGCCGATGTTGACTGCGCGACGGCGGAGATAGTCTTCCAGACGTCCCGGTGTGGCGACGACCAGGCGTGGACCGCGGTCGAGCTGATCGAGCTGATTATTCTCGGACAAACCGCCGCAGACGAGCACAGCGTCGTTCTTCGAACCTGGGACAAGCTTCCAATAGGCATCGAGAACCTGCATGGCGAGCTCACGCGTCGGCAGCAGGATGAGGGCACGGATGGGACCGCGTTTGCCCTTGGTGCTGGGCACCGAGGTTGCGTCCATGCGCTGGATCATCGGGATGAGGAAGCTGAGGGTCTTGCCGGTTCCGGTAGAGGCGGTGGCGAGAATATCGTTGCCTTCGAGAGCGGGCGGGATGGCCTTGGCCTGAACCGGAGTTGGTGTTGTGAAGCCGGCGTTGGTGAGGCGATTTTTTAGCGAATCCGAGATATTGAAGTCGGTGAAGCGGATGTCGTCGACGAGGGAAAGGCCGGTTGGTTTGGCGGTTCCCAGGTTGTGCTGAAGAGGGGTGGGTGTTGCTGAATGCTGATGGTTCTGTGTTTGCTGCTCGTTCTGTTCCAAAATTGCAGAATTCAAAATTTGTCCTGTAAGAATCGGGTTATCAATCGGCATAGGGATGCAGGGGTGCCGTATGGCACCATGGATTCCAATTAGTCAGCATTGCTGTCGGTTATCGAAGCGCTGCTGCTGCACGGCGAGACGCGTCCGTTGACGTGTCTTCCAGCCAGAGCAACCAGCGCGTCTTCCAAATTTCAGGGGAAGGTCTGCGGTGGGGATAGGCGGATCGCAGTCTCTGGCCAAACTCCGAAGTCCATGAAGAGTTTTTGCCTGCGATGCCCGTACTCCTTTTTTCCAGGGTACAAAATAAGTATAACACAAGCGGGGTGCGATTTGCGATTGAGAACAACCGAAGGCACCTTGTTGAAGCGGGAGCGTCCGCAAACGGACAGAGTAATCCATGAATGAACAGCGCAGTCGTTGAACCAGACGGAATGCTGTCTTATTTGCAGGAACTTAGCTCTTTGCAGCATTGGCAGCTCAATTGCCAACACAAGTCATAAACTACCAAAGGCTGAGATGCACTCACTGATACAAGATCTTCGCTTCTCCCTTCGCCAGATCCGGCGGTCGCCAGGGTTCATGGTGACTGCGGTGCTCACGCTTGCGCTTGGCGTCGGCGCGAATACAGCAATCTTCTCGCTGTTAGACCAGGCGCTGTTGCGCTCGCTGCCGGTGCGCGCGCCGGAGCAGTTGGTGATTCTGAGCGCCCCGGGCAAGATGTGGGAGGGATCCAGCGGTAACAACGGCGCTGGGGTCGAGAAGTCGTTCTCCTATCCGATGTACCGGGACCTGCGCGATCGCGGGACAGCGTTTGACGGTTTGATCGCAACGGCGCCCGCACCGATTGGCATCACGCGCAACCAGGCATCGGATATAGCCGACGCTGAGATCGTGAGTGGAAACTACTTCAGCGTGCTTGGCGTGCCGCCAGCGCAGGGACGTCTGCTTACGGCGAACGATGACACCACGCCCGGCGGCAATCCGGTCGTGGTGTTGAGCTATCACTATTGGAAGACACATCTGGGGTCCGATCCACAAGCAGTCGGGCAGACACTCTCGATCAACGGTCAACCGTTCCAGATCATCGGCGTGTCTGCAGCACAGTTCCAGAGCGCAGTGTGGGGACAGGTGCCGGACGTCTTCGTTCCAATGTCGATGCTGGAGCAGGTGACACCCGGTAAAGGCAGCCGCCTTCAGAACCACAAGGCTCGTTGGTTGAATATTGTGGGTCGACTGAAGCCGGGGGAGACGCCGGAGCGGGCGCAGGTGATGATGGCTCCTTTGTGGCATGCGTTGCGGGCAGAGGAGCTGAAAGCGCTCGGGACCCGATCGCCGCGCTTTGTCGATGATTTCCTGACGCGTAGCGTGCTCGAGGTGCTGCCCGGGTCCCGGGGACTTTCTTACGACCGGGATTCGATCGAGAAGCCGCTGCTGGCCGTGATGGCGATGGCGTTTCTGGTCCTTCTGATTGCTGCAGTGAATGTGGCCAGTTTGCTGCTGGTTCGCTCAGCGGCACGAGTGCGCGAGTTCTCTCTGCGGTATGCGCTTGGCGCGAACGCGCGCCGCGTCGTGCAGCAGCTTCTGCTGGAGGGAGTCCTGATCGGCATCGCCGGCGGAGTTGCGGGGCTGCTGATCGCACCGATATGCATACGGGTACTGGTGCATCGGATGGACGCAGACACGGCCGCGGCTTTCTCGACGACGCTGGATGCTCGTCTGCTGGCGTTCAACTTTGCGGTTGCGCTGGCGGTCAGTGTGGTGTTCAGCCTGGCGCCGGCGGTGCAGCTGCTTCGGCCGGAGATTGTGAACTCTCTGAAGCAACAGACTGCCACAGTGTCTGGCGGTACGTTAAGCTTTCGACGTTTGATCGTTTCGCTGCAGGTGGGCTTGAGTGTTCTGTTGCTGGTGGGCTCCGGCTTGTTCGTACGCACGATGCAGAACCTGCGGCGAGTCGATCCAGGGATCAACCCGTCGCACCTGATCACATTTCACATCGATCCTCTGCTCTCCGGCTACTCGAAGGAGAAGATTCCGTTGTTGCACCAGAATGTTCTCGACACTATGGGGACCCTACCCGGCGTGCAGGCCGTGGCCGCAACCGATGATCAGGAGCTCGCAGATAACAACCACAGCGGCAATGTAACGGTGGAGGGGTACAACCCGCCTCCGGACGAAGACTACGACGTGGAGATGCCAACGGTGAATCCGGGGTTCTTTCACGCTTTGCAGGTGCCGATGCTGGCTGGCCGCGGCTTCACCGAAGACGATGACGCCAACCATCCGCCGGTCGCTGTCGTGAACGAGACTTTTGTGAAGCATTACTTCAGCAGTCCGGCGGCGGCGGTTGGCAGGCGGGTAGCTCTGGGCGGCGGCAAAAACCTTACGTTCATGACGATCGTCGGCGTCGCGAGAGACTCCAAACACGAAAATCTGCGCGAACCGGCGACACCGACACTCTTCACTCCGCTTCGACAGACAAAGACAAAGGATGCAGGTCAGCTCTATCTCTATCTCCGGACGGCCAGTCCGCCCGAGCAGACCTTCGCGGTGGTGCGGCAGGCAATGAAGCAGATCGATCCGGGGCTCGCTGTCGATGCGATGCGAACGATGGACGATCAGATTGATACGACGCTTTCGAACGAACGCATGATCGAACTGCTGGCGATCTCGTTCGGTCTGCTGGCGACGATGCTTGCAGGCGTGGGTCTCTATGGTGTGCTCGCTTATTCGACTACCCAACGCAGACGTGAGATTGGCATTCGCATCGCGCTTGGATCCTCGAGACTGGGCGTATCGCGGCTGGTTCTGGCTGATGTGCTACGGCTTGCAGGCATCGGCATTGTTGTGGCGATTCCCTGTTCGATGATGCTGGGCAGGCTGTTGCGGAGTCAGCTCTTCGGCGTCTCGACCGCAGATCCCTTTACGCTGGGCGCCGTCGTGCTGTTGATTGCGTTGGTGGCGTTGGTTGCCGCGGTCCTCCCGGCGTGGCGCGCCTCTACCATCGATCCGACCACGGCGCTGCGTACCGAGTAGCTAACACTTAAGAAGAAACGGCGACAACGGAGTTTGCTTGTCCGTTGTCGCCGTTTGGTCTTGAATGCGCGTGTCTTACGCTTGTCTTAGATATGGCAGCTCACCATGCCACGTTTTTCGAGGTACTTCTGGTGGTACTCTTCCGCCTTCCAGAAGGTAGTAGCAGGAACGACCTGCGTTGCGATAGGTTTGCGATAGGAGCCGGAGGCGTTGAGCTCGGCGATCTTTGCGCGGGCCTGGGCGAACTGCTCATCATTGTGTGTGAAGATGACGCTGCGGTATTGTGAACCCCAATCCGGACCCTGACGGTTCACCTGGGTGGGATCGTGCAGGGCAAAGAACGTGTCCAGCAGCGTTTCGTACGGAAGACGGGATGGATCGAAGGTAACTTCGACGACCTCCGCATGGCCTGTGCGGTCGGTACAGACTTCTTTATAGGTTGGGTGTTCGAGGTCGCCGCCTTCGTATCCTACGGCCGTGTCGATAACACCAGATAGTTCGCCAAAACGGGTCTCTACTCCCCAAAAACATCCTGCTCCAAATGTTGCTTTTTCCATTGCCACTCTGTTGCTCCTTTTGCTGCACCTATTGGATGCTCTCGGGCCTGTGATAGTCATCACCCGAGGGTTAATCGCGCGAGTATTCTGGGCGCGTGGAGGGTGATGTGTCAATGGGGTTCATTGAACTTTTGTGGGAGTGTCAACGAGTTACAACATTCGGGCGGAAAACGCTGAAAAAATGGGGCTTCTGTCCAGGATGACCCAGCTTGGTAACCGGCAAAATCGTTGCAAGCTAGCTGGAGCGGCGAGGCCGGCTTGCGGACTTGGTCCCGGTAGGTTGGCGGTGCGGTCTTGTGGATTTCTTTTTCGCTGGAGACTTGAGCTGCGCGAACTCCGGCGTCTTCTTTTTGGGGACCACTTTCTTACCCTTCGCCGCACGATCGAGTGCCATCACCTCGCCCATAGTAAGCTCGCGGAACTCACCCGGCGGCACATCGAGGCGCAATGCTCCGTAGCCGATGCGGCGGATCTTTTCGACGTGGTGGCCGATCTCTTCGAACATCTTCCTGATCTGGCGATTGCGCCCTTCGGTCAGGGTCAGCTCGTACCAGGGATTATCGCCGCCACGAACGAGTTCAATCTTCGCCGGTGAGGTGATGATGCGGTCGCGACGTCCGCTCCGTACCTCATCGAGCCGGCCACGATCGATCATGATGCCGCGCCGGATCTGCTCCAGACCAGAAGCTGGCGGAATGCCGCTAACCTTGACCAGGTAAGTCTTCTCGACGCCGGCGGCGGCTTTCGAAAGCGCGTTGGCGAGCGCTCCGTCGTTAGTCATCAGGAGAAGACCCTCGCTCAGATAGTCGAGACGGCCCACAGGGTAGAGGCGCACATTGTCACCGTGCGGCCCCGACTTCTGCTTTGCCATCAGTTGCATGACGGTCGGGCGTTTCTCCGGATCGTCGAGCGTCGTCACGTAGCCGCGAGGCTTGTTGAGCATGTAGTAGCGCTGCTGCTCGGGGCCATGAAGCAGCTTGCCGTCAACGCGGATATGGTCGCGAGTGGCGTCGTGCCGGGTACCAAGTGTATTGACGACGGTGCCATTCACTTGCACGCGGCCTTCGAGGATGATCTCCTCGGCCTTGCGGCGGCTGGCGATGCCGGCCTGGGCGAGAATCTTCTGCAGGCGATCGCCCTTGGGTTCGTCGTTCGATTCAGATTTCTGGGTGGAGGAAGACTTCGTCATGTTGTTGCCGGCTTTCTGACTGCGGAGCTGCTCATCGCGGTCGATACGTCAATTTCTATTATCGCCTGTTTCCACGCGAGCAGGGCCTGCAAGGGCGTCAATTTTGGATGCTGAGATTGAAACTGCCGGGCCGGGAAATGTCTCAATCGTAACAATGAACGTGAGAGGGCAGATAGCGGAGGCCGATCAGAAGGCGCAAACAGCCGCGCGTGTCATTCCGTGTTGTAGAGCCGAAGGATGAAGTAGATCTGATACAGCAGAGACGTCGCTAGCAGAACAAATTGAACGCGTCGATTCCTCACAAGCATTCCGATGAAACAAATGATCAGGCCCAATGTAATTCGGATCGGGTATTCGATTCCGAAGGAATGGACGTAGGCCGACCCTTTGAGCGCCGTGTCGACGATATCGGCGACATACGTGGCCGCAAGAAATCCGAAGAACCATTTGCGGCGAGAGAGAAAGTACTCTTCGTAGCCCGAGTAGTCCTTCAGATCGGATGGAAAGAGCAATGTGCAGAGGGAATAGAAGAGGATCGCGTAAAGGATGACAAAGAAGTAGATCGCGAAGGTCCATTGCTTCACCAACGCCAGACGGAACTCCCACCACCAGAAGTGAATGATCGAGAGCAGAAGCGACGCAGCCCAGCCGAGATGCAGCATGGACACCTTCTCTCGCTTGGGGTGCTGCACAAATCGAGAGAAGCCGCTGAGAAGCGTGGTGATGCACAATCCGACGATGATCGAAATGACGACCCGGACATGCTGATAGAGGTCCGGGTTGGATTCGGGAAGAGCCATGTCGACTGCACTGCCTGCCAATTTCCGCCTAGAGTTCGTTGGTGTCGATCGATGGAGTTCGCTGGAGACCCTCGGGAGCTGGCTTCAGGGGAGCATCCGGAAGGTCTTCGGCATCCCCCTCGGGTGTCGCAACGGTGTCAGGCTCGTCGTCCTCCGGTGTGTCGGGGGAATCGCGTGGATCTGGTTCGGGGTCGAGATTTGACGCAGACATCAGCCCTCCTCGGACTCGCGGCGCTGGTCGCTTTGAATCTCGGCGTCGAGCGCGGGTGAGTCCGCGCCGTCAGACTCTACCTGCTCGGTGTCATAGTTGGGAGGCAGACCGGACAGGCGTCCGTCGACAATGATCTTGTCGGCTACAGTCTCCTCCGGACCAGAGCTGTCGCCGTCGGCCTGCGCAAGGGTCTGGTCTTTCTCCTGTTCGACCTCGTCCGAGGTCTCGGGCGCATGGTGTTCCATAGGAATCTCCTCCTGCTCGGCCAGCTCGCCGGCCATCTTCTCAAACTCTTCGATGCTTGGAAGCTCATTAATGTCTTTCAAGCCGAAGCGGAGGAGGAAATCTTTCGTGGTTTTATACAAAATGGGGCGCCCGATGACCTGTTTGCGCCCGGCGGTGGTGATGAGCTTGCGCGCCATCAGGCTGCCCAGAACGCCGCCCGAGTCGACACCGCGAATCTCCGATATTTCGGGCGCGGTCACCGGCTGCTTGTACGCGACCACGGCCAGAGTCTCAAGAGCCTGCAGGGAGAGCTTCAGAGGCGGCTTCAGCGATTTGACGAAGCCGCGAACGGCGTCATGGTACTCGGGCTTGGTGGCCAGCCGATAGCCGCCGGCGACCTCCCGAATCTCCAGCCCGCGCTCTGGCGTGGCGTAGTCGGCGATGAGCTGGTCGAGGATGGTGCGGAAGTAGTCACGGAGGCGGCGCTCTCTCTCCCTGGCCTCGCGAGCGATCTTTTTTTCGTCTTTCTCTTCGGCCGGGGTCGCAACAGCGAGCTTCACTTCCCTGCTCTACCGTAACGGATAACCCTCCCAGATCGGCCAGAAACGGTTCAGCCGAGTCAGCGGAGCTCATGGCAGCGATGGCGGCGGCAGTGCGCAGGCGGACCGATCTGGCATGGGCGGCCTCTTCGAGTGCAGCGTCGTGCAGATGACGCTTGAGAGCTTCGGCATGCTCGGCTTCGGCCTCCGATAGGCTCTCGGACTCGCTCTGGAGATCACCGTCGAGCACCTCACGGTTGAGTTCGTCCTCGTCGGGAGCTGCATCTTCAAGCGCCAGTGCGTGTTGGGTGGAGTCGAGGTGGTCTAGTTCAGCCAGGGCTTCATGGCCGAGAAGGCCCACGAGCTGGGCCAGGGTGACGGGCTCTTCGGATGCGTAAATGACGGCTTCGATCTTTGCTTTAAGGCTCATGGTCTCGTTGGCGTACTTCTAAGCATACCAATGCTGGATATGATTGTTATCAACACGTGAAGGAGACGCAGGAATGCTGACGCGCAGGGAGTGGATGAAGCAGGCCGCCGGCGTAACTGCCGTTGCTGCAATGCCGGCATTCTTGACCGGCAAGGGAGTAGCCAAAACGCTCGCGGGCGACGCCCAGACAATCACCGGACCGGGATCGCTGAAGGCTCACGCTGCAGCCCGAGGCCTGCTGACCGGATGCGCCGTGAACGCAAACCTGTTCCGTGAAGACGAGGACTTCCGCAAGCTGCTGGCCGAGCAATACAACATCGTCGTGCCGGAAAACTGCCTGAAGTGGAACGTGCTGCGCCCCACTGCCGACACCTACAACTTCGCTGATGCAGACAGCCTGGTAGCCTTCGCCGAAGACCATGGGATGAAGGTGCGAGGGCACAATTTCGTATGGCACGAGGCGCTCCCCAACTGGTTTGCGGCAACCGTCACCAAAGATAACGCACAGAAATTTCTCGTCGACCACATCCAGACCGTCGGCGGACGCTACAAGGGCAAAATCCATTCATGGGACGTAGTCAATGAGGCGATCTGGATTCCGGATGGTCGATCTGACGGACTGCGCAGCTCAACGCCATGGTTCGAGATGCTGGGTCCGGGCTACATCGACCTCGCCTTCAAGACCGCGCGCCAGGCCGACCCCACTGCGCTCCTGACCTATAACGACTACGGAATCGAGTACGACAACGAGGAAGAGGGAAAGAAACGGACAGCGGTACTTGCGCTCCTGCGCCGCATGAAAGCGAACAACGTACCGCTCGACGCGCTAGGCATTCAGTCCCATATCCACGCAGTAAGCAAAGACAGCTTCAGCAAAGGCGTTCGCGAGTTGGTGGACGGCGCACAAGCGCTCGGGCTGCAGGTCTTTGTGACCGAGCTGGACGTAAACGACGATGTCGTGGCAACCGACAACACGGCCGAGCGCGACAAAATTGTGGCGGACGTCTATCGCAGCTACCTCACCACGGCACTCGACGGTCCACAAGTAAAAGCCGTACTCACGTGGGGAGCAAGCGACAAAAATACGTGGCTCAATAAAGGAACAAAGTTTCGCAAGCTGCACCCCGACAGGCTGCAGCGTCCGCTTCCATTCGACCCCAACTACGCCCCCGCGCCAGCTTTCTTCGCCATGCGCGACAGCTTCGATAAAGCGCAGAAGAGGTAGAAGATCACGTCAAAAAAAAGGACCGCGAAAAGGCGGGCCCTCCCAGTTCTATGGTGTGATCATTTTGTAATCGTGTTGAAGAGCCAGAAGAGACAACCCGAGAGCAGGGCCGCTACTGGCAATGTAAACACCCACGCTAAGGCGATATCGCGCAGTGTGGACAGCTGGAGGCCGCTCTTGTTCGCGGCCATGGTGCCGGCTACGCCCGAAGACAGCACATGGGTCGTGCTCACAGGCAGGCCGAGTTTGTCCGACATGCCGATCGTGATCATCGCAGCGATCTCCGCCGAAGCGCCTTGCGCATACGTCAGGTGAGTCTTGCCGATCTTTTCGCCGACGGTGACGACGATGCGCTTCCAGCCGATCATCGTACCCAGACCAAGCGCCAGAGCGACGGCAACCTTAACCCAGGTAGGAATGAAACGCGTCGACTTGTCGAGAAACGCTTTGTA
Organism: uncultured Acidobacteriaceae bacterium; assembly: GCA_963791735.1. Taxonomy (GTDB): domain Bacteria; phylum Acidobacteriota; class Terriglobia; order Terriglobales; family Acidobacteriaceae; genus Edaphobacter. Next base: position 43,831 of record CAWBTR010000008.1, read on the forward strand.
GTTGGCGATAATCTTAGTATCGTTTTCGCTCATCTTCGGCCCAGACTTTGTCAGCTGGCGAAGCGTCTCGCTGGTGAGGTACATCTGGTTGCGAACGTTTGCCTGCATGTCGGCTGGGACATTGCTGAGCGCACCGTAGGAGGTAGCCTCGTTGCGGATGTCAACAACCATCTGCCGCAGGGCCAGAATCACGCCAGGCTCGTAGGTCTTTGTGCTGATGAAGTGTTCGAGTTCAGGGCCAGCGCTCTGAGGAACCACGCCGGGGTCGACATAGTTGTTCAGTGCGCCCGCAACCTGCGTCGAGACGGCGGCGAAGGTCTGCACCTCTCGCGCGCTTACCGTGTGGTTAAGCGCATAGGCAGTGGGCACTGTTCCGACCAGGATCAGCATGATGAGGCCCATGCCCTTCTGTCCGTCGTTCGATCCGTGGAAGAAGCTGACTCCGGTGCAGGTCAAAATCAGCAGAGCGCGTATGTAGAACGGAGGAGGCGCGGTGCCCTCGGGCGCTTTATAGAGACGAGGATCGCGGGCGACCAGCTTGAATGCGAAGAAGATCAGCGCAGCCAGGGCGAAACCGACAACCGGCGATAGGAGCAGTTGTTTGAAGACTTTCGTCGCCTGCTCCCAATCGACTCCGGCCGTACCGGAGTTGCCTTGCATGAGCTGGTTCGCAATGCCGACGCCGAGGATCGAGCCGATCATGGTGTGGGAGCTGGAGGCGGGAAGACCGCGCCACCATGTCGCCAGGTTCCACAGAATCGCCGCAAGCAGAAGCGCAAAGACCATCGAAAATCCGGCGCCCTTACTGACCTTCAGGATAAGTTCCACCGGCAGGAGCGAGATGATCGCAAAAGCAACCGCGCCAGAGCTGGTGAGCACGCCGATGAAGTTCCACACACCCGACCAGACCACGGCGACATGCGGTTCAAGCGAGTGGGTATAGATCACGGTGGCAACGGCGTTGGCGGTGTCGTGAAAACCGTTGACGAATTCGAAGCCGAGCGCAATCAGAAGGGCGACGCCGAGCAGAATGAAGGGGAATACAGAGGCCGAGTGGACGATGGAAAGATCGTTGGCCAGCTTTATCCCAATGTAGGTGAGGCCACCGACCAGCATAACGCCGAAGATGATTCCACCGATTTTTCCGGGCGACGACTTCTTGAGTTTTTGATCAAGTAGAGAGCCGTGAGGAGGAAGTACGGGAGTCGCCATCGATAGGATCGTCCTGAAAATCAGAGTGATTGCGTGTGATCAAGATAGGGCTGGAATGAGAACGGCGCGTTACAGGACCGTGAAAAGATCCCCCAGATAGCCGTCCGCACCGAAGGGCCTACAACTATCGTTCGTTTCCTCAAAGCCGATCGAAACCTATAATTCAGGTTTTCGAGGGCTGCTAAATGAAACTTCCTGCACAGTGGCTTAGCGGCGTGATCGCCGTCATCGTAGCAATTTCGCTCGGTTCTATCCGTCCGGCGTTTGCCGATAGCTACACCGTATACAACCTCGGCGGTGACAACAGCCGTGGAATCTATGGAATCGACACCGCGGGAGACGTCGTCATCTGGGGCACCAACGGGTGCGGCGTAGCGTTCTCCACCTGCTACACCACCTACGTCAACGGCGTGGCGACAAGCGAAAGCACCACTGCTCCGGTCCTTGACTACGACGATGGAACATCTTGCTCAGCTCCAGCGGGCTTCAACTCGTCAAAAACAGTATGCAATGGTAGTTGGATCGGATTTGGCGCACTCTACTATCCGGACGGGGGGGCTGACGGAGTGTACCTGGGCTCCGCAGCCGACCTTACCTTGATCCAAAGCGGTACCGCGGATCAAGTCTTTCTGAACTCCGTCGGCGATTTTGCGTGGACCGATGGACTGGATGACGAGATGTTCGTGGCGATCCAGAACCCCGCACTTCTCTTCCTGGCCTCCAATTTTTCCGTTCAGCAGGAAGTTGTTACCGACCCCGTGCCAGAGCCGGCCGGGCTTGTTCTTGTGGGCACCGGCCTCGTCTTGTTTGTCGCCGCAATTCGTCGCAAAATGAACCGGCAACCAGTCACGACCATCGACGGGTAGCAGATAAACAGCGAGATTCAACCTGCAATGGTTCCATCCGGAGTTGAGAGAGACTCAAGCCTCAGTTCCTCGTGGGCGGGATCTTCTTTTCATCGCGAAGCCCATAGCCAGCACACCTATACCAAGAAGCGCGAGACTCGAAGGTTCAGGAACGGACGAAATGAACTTAGCGATCGTCAGGCTGGCGGTTACTCCTCCTCCAGCGGCGGTCATGTTGGAAACGTCGATGTTCTCTGTTGCCAAGTCTCCCCCCACGATCAAGGGGCTGGATGTAACTGCGAGGGAGTCGAGTTTGAAGGTGGGTGCGGCGGGTGAGACAGGAGGCGCAAGCGTGATGGTTGCGATAGGAGCGTCTTTGGAGATGAAGTCGTAAGTCAGCGGATCTGCGCATGCCATGACCGCGCTAAGGAGTGGGAGGGCTGACAGCATTGTGACGATTCGGACTAAATGGCTCATATTTGGTCCTTTCATTCACTAGGAACTTGACCTTCGTTTCGTCGAAAATTGAGACGAAATCACGCTGGCCCAAGAGAGGCCCATGAGATTTTTTTAGGTTGAAGAGGCGCGATGCTTCACGGTTGAGCAGACGACAGGAATCAACTGAATTTCAGGCCGGAACCAGCCGGGACCCCGGGAACGTCACTGAGACTTCGCTTTGCCCACTCGGATGCACGAGGATTCCTGCATGTTGCCAGAATCGGCAAGCTCGCCGGTGAATTTCCTGTGAACACTGATATGCGGTGGTTTAGCCGCCACCGGCGATGGAGAAATCTCCGAATGCGCGGGGCTCGGCGAGAGCAACCTTTCGCGTTAGCGCCAGTCGTCTCGGGCCTGTGCTTGATCGGCGAAGACCTGGTCGAAGGCTTCGGTCTTCTTGATGAGGATGTCGCCCAGCAGCTTCGGCTGGTGCAACAAAACTGCCTGGAGACGCACGAGTTCCAGCATCGCCAGAAACATGCAGATAAGGGAGCGCTCCGTGTGCGTGTTATGCAGCAGACGCCGCAGGCTCACCGGCTTGTCTTCCAACAAGAGACGGCGTTTCACGTAGTCGATCATCTGGGCGACGGTGACCGAGTCCTCATCCACATCGAGCACGGGGCGTTCGCGCATACGGTTCAGAATGTCCTGAAAGACGCGGACCAGATCGACCGCATCGGCAGCAATCTCCTGATCGAGGCTCAACTCGTCTGCTCCGGCCTCTTGTGTGTCGCGGCGGAAGTTCTTCATCCCCGGATTGCTCCACGTGGCCTCCTCGATCTGCTGCTTCTGGAGAAGCATCTGCGCAGCGGCCTTGAAGCGCTCGTGCTCCAGGAGGCGCTCGACGAGCTCGCGCCGCGGGATCTTCGGATTCGCCGCCGAGGACGTCGGAGGGGTCACGGGGGAGCAACGTCTTGGACTTAATGTGAATCAGCAGCGAGGCCATGTAGATGAACTCGCCGGCAGCATCAACGTCGACCTGCTTCAGGTGCTGGGTGTACTCGAGGAACTGGCTGGTGATGCGGGCAATGGGGATGTCGTAGATGTCGATATTCTGCTTGCGAATAAGGTCAAGCAAAAGGTCGAGCGGACCGTCGTAGACCTGGCCCACGGTGACCGAAAACGGAGACTGCGAGGCCTCTTCCTTTTCTTTGTCTTTTGCGTCTTTCGAAGAAGCGGTGCGTTTCTCGTCGGGCGCCAGGGGGACGGGTTTTGGTTGGAGGCTAAAGGGCGCCGCGGATAGATCTTCGACAGGAGATGACCCCAGGTCAGGCGATGAGGCCGCCGAACCTGGGGCACCCGATTCGTCAGGCGAAACTTGAAGTGATTCAGGCGAAATGGGGGTGTCCTTCACTTTGTTCAGGATGACACCGTCAGACGAAAGAGGCGGGTTGGAGATCTTTTTATCGGGCATGACGGTTACTCGAGGCCCATGGCCTGGCGGACGTGCTGGAGGGTCTGGATGGCGCGTCGTCGCGCACGTGCCGATCCATCCCACAGGATCGCGTCGACGTTGCCGGGGTCAGCTTCGAGGATGCGACGGCGCTGCTGAATGGGAGTGATCTCGCGGACGATGGAGTCGGCGAGCCAGCCCTTGCACTCGATGCAGCCGATGCCTGCGGTGCGGCAGCCCTGAGCGGCTTCGCTCTGCACCTCTGAGGTGGAGAAGACTTTGTGGAGGTCGAAGACGGGGCAGACGTCGGGGTTCCCTTTGTCGGTGCGACGGATGCGCGCGGGGTCAGTCACCATGGTCTTCAGCTTGGCGCGGAGATCGGCCTCGGGCTCAGTCAACATAATGGTGTTGTTGTAGCTCTTGGACATCTTTCGGCCATCAAGGCCGGGAAGTTTGGGCGAGGGGGTCAGGAGAACCTTAGGCTCGGGAAGGATGCCGTTCGTGACAGCATTGGCGGCGATCTCGGCGGCAATGATCTCCTTGTCGGAGTGGTCTGCGCGGGCCTTTTCGATGGCCGGCGTGGGCTGGGAGCAGTAGAGGGCGTTGAAGCGGCGGGCGACCTCGCGGGTGAGTTCGACGTGGGCAACCTGGTCGTGGCCAACGGGGACAAAATCGGGCTGGTAGAGCAGAATGTCAGCGGACTGGAGGAGCGGGTAGCCGAGGAAGCCGTAGGTGTTCAGGTCCTTCTCGCGGAGCTGCTCCTGCTGGTCCTTGTAGGTAGGGACGCGCTCGAGCCAGGGCAGCGGGGTGAACATGCTGAAGAGGGTGTGCAGCTCGGCGTGCTGCGGGACGTGGGACTGGATGAAGACGGTGCACCGTTCGGGGTCAAGGCCGGCGGAGAGGAAGTCGAGGGCGACGTCGCGGATGTTCTGGCGCAGGGTTGACGGGTCGGCATAGTCGGTCGTCAGTGCGTGGAGGTCAGCGATGAAGAAGTAGCAGTCGTATTGGTCCTGGAGCTGGACCCAGTTGTAGAGCGCGCCCATGTAGTTGCCGAGATGCAGGCGGCCGGTGGGGCGCATACCGCTGAGGACGCGCGGGCGTGAGGCGATGGAGTTGTTTTCAGTCATTGCGATCCAGGTGCAAGGGTAAATGATTCGTGGGAGAGGCAGGCTGTGAGTGGTTCTGCAAAAACGGGTCTTCGAGAGGGGTACCCCCCTCCCCCTTGCGCGCGCGTAAACCATCTGTTTTCAGCAGCTTACGCGACGTATTGACCTGCAAAATATTCATAACAAAAGAGTTACGTCCAAAATATTCTTTCTAAATGAGTTAGCCCCGGAGGGCGGCCCGGGGCTGGCTTGTTTTCGATCTATACATCCAGTATAGCGGATTGGATGTAACTAAAATGCCACGCGGATGTCGTTGATTGGCAACAGGTTAGGTGGTTCCGGGGCTTGACATGCGTTTTCCGGGCCAAAAACGCGAAAACTTTTTTGAAGCCAGGGCAAGTATCAGAAACAACAACAGATCCTCTCGCTCCGCGGAAGGATGGCGCGGACAAGCAAAGGACAACAGCAGATCCCTGCGGGATGACAACCAAAGACAACACAACGATTACCGGTCTTAGACCGTGAAGAGAAGGTGGTTGAAGAAGCCGTAGATCGGGTAGAAGAGCGCTGAGATGAATCTGCCGCCGAGGAGAAAAAGGATGAGGAGGGCGAACATGCCCATGCGGTCGTAGAGCTGAGCAACCTTATAGGGCAGGAAGTGACGGAGGATGTGGCTGCCATCGAGCGGCGGCAGCGGAATGAGATTGAAGACGAAGAGCAGAAGGTTGATGAAGATGACCAAGTAGAGAAAGAGCGCGATGGGGAAGAGCGCGGGAAGGCCTTCGGTGGCGACGCCGGGAATGTGCATGGCGATGGCCATGGCGGTGGCGATAGAGGTCTCTCCGGCGGGGGAGACGTGCTTGATGATGATGAGAAGGATGAGGGCGATGGTGGCCGAGAGCAGGTTGCTGGCGGGGCCGGCGAGGGTGACAAGGATGTCGTCGCGCTTGTAGTTCTTGAAGTTGCGTGCGGTGACCGGGGTGGGCTTGGCCCAGCCGACGAGGAAGCCGCCGTAGACCAGAGAGATGAGCGGGAAGAGGACAGATCCGAGCGGGTCGAGGTGCTTGAGGGGGTTGAGGGTGACGCGGCCGAGCATCATGGCTGTGGGATCGCCGAGGTGATTGGCGGTCCAGGCGTGAGCGCACTCGTGGATGCTGAAGGCAAGGATTAAAACAACGATTTCGAAGAAGATAACGACAACGTTCAGACTCATACAAACTCAAGTCTACTGAATTTCGCGTAATGGCACCGTAAAGATTCCCCTTGCCCCAAATAGAAGACTTACCGCGGACTTGATGACGCTGATCGGGAACGGGCAACGGGTTGTGATTTGCCGTGGACGCCGAAGGTTAGAGTGGAATTCAGAGTGCTGCGCCCACAAATTAAAAACAGGCAAAGACAAATACAGGGGTCCTTCCCCATTCGACTGCGTTTAGGGTCAGGATGACAACTTGAAAATGTGGGTCCAGCACAGCTTAAAAACGTGGGGCTAGCACAACTTGAGAACGAGGGTCCAGCGCAGCTAAAACGTGCCCAGCAGGGCCTAGTTTTGTCTAGAGTGTTTCCGCAGCTGGCTTGTGTGGCTCTTTCCGGCGTTTGACGTGGGCAGGAATGCCGACCGCGACAGTATCGGGGGGAACGGGTTTGGTGGCGAGGCCGAGGGCCCCGAGCATGGCGTTTTCGCCGACGCTGGCGCCGGCAAGGACGGTGGCGTGGTAGGTGACGCGGGCGTGCGGGCCGAGTTCGGTGACCTTGTTGGTGACATCGGCTTGCACGTTGATGTTGTGGGTGTGGGAGTAGATGTTGGCGTAGTCGGAGACGCTGGTGCCCTCGTGGAGGATGATCTCTCCACGGTCGTCGAGCATGACGTTTTTGTGGATGGTACACCAGTCGCTGATGGTGAGGTTGTAGCCGTAGGTGAACTCGACGTTGTGGAAGATTTTGACGTGCTTGCCGAGGTGCCGGAAGATGTGGCGGCCCAACATGCAGCGGAAGCGGAAGCCGAGCCAGTGGTTGAGGCCGACGGGAGAGCGGTCGAACATCTGCCAGAACCAGATGAGGGGCTTGCGAATGGCGTATTTTTCGGCGTCAACGTCGCCATAGTACTCGGGTTCGAGCGTGGCGTTGCGCGGGTCGAAGCTCTCAATGAGGGAGTGCATGGCGAGTTCGTGGTTGAGAGTCGCCTTCGCTCGGCCTTGATAAGGGTGGCCGAGGTAGAGCTGGACGAGTTCGTCGCGGACGATCTGGGAGCGGGCGTCGACGTCCTGGTGGCGGGTGAAGTCGTCGTTGAGTCGGGCGAGCCAGCGACGGTAGATGGCTTCGGCTTCGTGGGTGGGCTTCAGTTCGCGGTACTCGTGGACGGGCATGGCGCTCCTCTTTTGACTAGAGACTAGTAGATGATGAAGACAGCATAGACGGTGGCGAATTTTTCGATCCGGCGCGGATTGATGGCGAGAGGCTGCACAGCTTTGTCCGCCATCGGAGGGGGTGCCGCCATCGCGCGCATGAGAGGCACGACGGGCGCGGCCTGGGTCTCATTGCTGGCATAGAGAAGAGCGCCGAGTTGGACGTTGAGCCCTTTGGCCATCTCACCCGCTACAGTGCGGGCGCGCTGGAGGGCTTTGGCGGCGGCTTCGGCCTGTGGGGCGTTCTCGTCTTTGAGGCTCCAGTCGATCTGGCCGGACTGGTTGGCTCCGGCTTTAACGGCGAGGTCAAGGACTCGGGCGGCGTCGCTCGCGTTGGTGCGAACGGTCCAGCTCTGGATGACCTGAAACTTGCGCTGGGCCTTTTCGGCTGGTGTGAGCTTGTCGATCTGGTACTCCTGCACGGGGGATACGTTTTGATTTTCGCTTTCAATGGTGTCGGAGGGTACACCAGCGGACGTGAGGGCCTTGACGATAGCGTTGGAGAGGCTGGAGCCGTTCGCGTAGGCGGCGTCGCTGTCAGGGCCGTAGGCGATAAAGCCGATATGGACGGTCGCAGTATCGGCCAAAACGATGACTCTGTCGGTCGCCGTGATGGCCATGGTGCGGTTGTCTTTGTTGACCTGGATGGTCTGGGCGTTGGAGTGGGCGGTCGCCGTAACGGCAAAAGCGGCGGTCGTCAGAGCAACGGCAGCGAAACGCAGGATTTTCATTGGTCTTCTCCTGAGGAACTGATCAGTTCGGCGAGGGTGGGCTTGTGCTTCGGTTTGGCGACGAGCTTCTGTTTGGGATCGGGCAGGACGCGTTCCGGGGGCGGGGCGCCGACTCGAGTGCGCGCGTTGGCCTTCACGGCCTTAACCTTTGAAAAGACCTGTTTCTTCGGCTTGCTCATCGGGATTTCCTCGGCGACTTAAAGCCCATGCGTGATTATGCATTACTCTTGCCTGCGAGGGGTGATGTGAGGCAGGATTGCAGATGGGAAGAAGGCTGCGGGGCGAGCCGGCGACCCGGATGAGGTGTGGCATGGAAGAGCGGGATTTTTTTGATGAAAAGTCGGAACAACGGACACATGTAATGACCTGTCCGCACTGCGGACAACAGGGGGAGTACCAGATCGACTGGATTGTGCGGCGAAAGAAGGCGCAGCTGCCTCGAGGGGCCGATGACCGCGACCGGGCGCGTTTTGCCAAGGCGCAAAGCTATATGGTGCGCCGCGATGACCCGATGGGGTGCAAGAATATACGCTGCCGGAAGCGCTTCGATGTAGTGGGGATTCAGTCGGTGGCGTTTATTTAACTGTCAGAATTCTTTAGAGGAAAGAGCTGTTTTTGCTGTACGTTCGCGCTGGGACGTGAGACTTCTTTTTCAGTCGTGGTTTGGCCAGCGCTAGCTGTGATTTAATACAGGGAGTGACTGATCTACCCAGACGGAGGTCAGTTCTCTTTCGAACCAAAGATACGCGGAGACCAGACACAATGGCGAACACACTACTTCCCATCGAAGAACGCAATCTGACACCGGATCAGGTAGAACTGCTGGACAAACGCCGTCGTCGCGGCCAGCTCTTTCTGGTGCTCTGCTTTCAGTGCCTGATTGTAGGGACGCTGGTGACCCTGTGGAGCGGGCAGGACTGGACGCTGTCGCCGGGATGGACGAAACCGATGGTGTATTGGAACGCGATTATGTTTATCGCTGCGCTGGTGTTCGGCGTCGCAGGGGTGCGGTTGAAGCGGGGCAGCACCGAGTTCCTCAGCTACTAAGGCCTGAGGCGGTGAGCTGGAAGTATTCGGTCGTGTGACGTCGCTTCGATGAGCCTGGCGGGTTTGCCGGTCGCGGAGGTTTTTCGGACGTTTACGGTGGAATGTGACGTCCAGGCTACATATCTGGTGAAAATCACACGCGGTTGCGGGTAGGGGTGGCTATACTGGAGTCCTTGCATCTCTGATTCTCTTTCCGAGCCTTCGCATCTCATCTTAAGCATAGAAATGAAGCAGATGGCGACGACGATGTCACCCTCCTCCCTGATCCTCGACGATGAAAGCACTGCGGTACTGGAGCCGGTGGGACGGGCTCTGCCGGTGCCGGGCCGGCTGCGAGACAAGTTTGGCCGGGCCATTACGGATCTGCGCGTCTCGGTGACCGATCGCTGCAACTACAAGTGCGTGTATTGCCGGACTGGCAATGAGGGTGCGCAATATACCGAGCTGCCCATCGCCGACTATCTGCGGATGGTCCGGCTCTTTGTCTCGCTCGGCGTAGAGAAGATCCGGCTGACCGGGGGTGAGCCGCTGCTGCGGTCGGGCCTGGTAGAGATGGTGCGCGAGCTGGCGACTATGCGTACGGCTTATCTACCAGACGGGAGCTTCGTTGGCGGGACGGAGCGGGAAGGGTTGCCGCTGGATATTGCGCTGACCACAAATGGACATCTGCTGGAGGGGCTGGCTCGGTCGCTGAAGGAAGCAGGGTTGAAGCGCGTGACTGTCAGCATGGATGCGGTGGATGCGGAGACGTTTTCGACGATCACGCGGGTTCCGCGGAGCTTCGACAAGGTGCTGGCAGGCATACGCAAGGCGAAAGACGTGGGGTTGGGGCCGGTGAAGGTGAACTGCGTTCTGCTGCGAGGATTCAACGATGGGCAGATCGAGCAGTTCGCGGAGTTCTCGCGGCACGAGGGCGTGATCGTTCGATTTATCGAATGGATGCCGCTTGAAGAGGACCGAAGCTGGAAACGGGAGACCGTCATCTCGATGGATGAGATCGTCGAGCGGTTGAACGCGTATCGTCCGTTGGTGGAGTTGGCCCCGCATGCGGCGAGCGAGACGGCGAAGCGGTTTACATTCGACGATGGGGTGGGAGAGATCGGAATTATTGCGCCGGTGTCGCGACCATTTTGCGGACACTGCAGCCGAGTGCGGCTGACCTCCGACGGAAAGATTCGGACCTGCTTGTTCTCACAAAGCGACCATGATCTGTACGGCGAAATGGCGCGCGGCGGAACCGATGAAGAGTTGACTGCGTATATTCGCAGAATCGTCATGCGCAAAGAGGCGCGGCATCATATTGGTGAACCGGGTTTTGAAAAGCCATCACGCAACATGGTGCATATCGGTGGCTGACGACGTTGTCTTTGTAGTCCAAACGAAGTTGAAACTCTTTGTGAATTGGTTTCGTCTTGCAGGTTCGCTTGAATAAATTCGTCTGGTATCTGATATGTTGCAAACATAAGGAAGACGCTTGAAAGACAGACGGCAATTTGAGGTCATTGAAAGCCGCCAGATGGACCACCTCCGGGTGTTCCACGATGTAGCGCGAGCGCTGACTTCGAGCCTGGAGCTGGAGGAGATCCTCGGTGCCATCATGAACAAGATGGCGCAGTTCTTCGGCCCGGAGCGGTGGTCGCTACTGATGGTGGACGATGCCTCGGGCGAGCTCTACTATGCGATTGCAGTGGGGGAGAATGCCGAAAGCCTGAAGGGGCTGCGCGTGCCGCTGGGCGAAGGAGTTGCGGGCTGGGTGGCGTCGACGGGCAATCCGCTGGTCGTGCCGGATGTAGCGTTAGATCCGCACTGGTCCGCGTTTGCAAACAAGCATCCGGACCTGAGGATCAAGTCGATCGCCTGCGTGCCGGTACGTTCGGGGAACAAGACGCTGGGCGTGATCCAGCTGCTGAACAGCAAACTGGATCTGCTATCGGAGTACTCGATCTCGTTCCTGCGGATTCTGTGCGACTATGCAGCAATTGCGATTCAGAACGCGCGGTCGATGACGCTGATTCAGGAGCTGACGATCACGGACGACGTGACGGGACTTTTCAATGCACGGCACCTGTACACGATGCTCGATGAGCAAGTGGCGCAGGGGCAGGTGTTTAGTTTGATGTTTGTCGATCTGGACCGTTTCAAGTTGGTCAACGACACCCATGGGCACCTGTTGGGCAGCCGACTGCTGGCGGAGATCGGCAGCCTGATGAAGCGCTGCCTGGGACCGAATAATGCGGCCTTCCGGTATGGCGGAGACGAGTTTGTGGCGTTGCTGCCGGGAATGGGCAAGTCGGCGGCGAGCGGAACGACCATGGCGCTGCGCGATGACCTGCGGTCGGCTCGCTTTCTGGAGGGCGCGGGGCTTTCGCTCAACGTATCGGGAAGCTTTGGACTGGCGACGTATCCGGAGGACGGTAATTCGGTGCCGACAATCCTGCGAGCCGCGGACACGATGATGTATGAGGCCAAGGTAACGCGGGACAACGTCGCCGTCATGGGCAAAGGCCTGGTTGAAAAAGCGGCGATCCCTGTGCCCGGCAGCGGTTCGCGGCAGGCGGTTTCAGGGCTATTCATCGAGCGCGATTCATTGCCTCACAGATAAGGAAATCTTATGGGGCGGCCGGAGCCGCGCCCCTTCAAGCCCCCATTAGAAGACAAGAGACTCCCCTTCCAATGATTGACTCGGTCAGACGCTAGTCCGGGCCGCGGCGCTCGAGCGTACTACGGCGGGGTTCGGGCTTGATGATGTCGCGATTTTCAGGGGCGACGGGGTGAACGCCGAAGTCCCAGACGCCGAGGTTGACGGCCTTGGCGGAGATGACCTCCATCAAGGCAAACTCGCCGAAGTCAAGAGGCTCTTTAGGGGTGATTTTGAGCCAATGGCCGCCGGGGAGGAGTTCGGAGGTAGTTTCAACGACGTCTTCCTGGTGCTGGCCGGTGCCGAGTAGAGGAATGCGGAAGCTGTCGATGACGCGGGCGCCGGTGCGGACGTCGGCGCGGACGATGACGTAGCGGCTGTCGGGTGAGCCGCCGGCGGGCTCGTTCTGGGCATTGCTGGTGGCACCGTGAGTGTCGACCGTGAGGGGCGTGCCCGCAGTATTGCCAACGTTCTCATCGCCGATGCGGAGGTAGAGGACGGGGTCTTTGACGTGGAGTTGGACAGGCGAGATCTCGCCTTTGAGCAGGACGATCTGATGAGCGGCGGAGAGCGGGTTGACGGCGGCCTTCAAGAGGTTGTGGCCGGTGTTGCGGTTGAGGTCACTATCGGTCTGCGCGAGAGGGACGAGCTCCGGCGTGCCGCGGTAGGTGTCGAGAGCAAGAGTGCTGTCCTCTTCGGGGAGGCGTAGGTCTTTGGCAACCTCCGGGGTAAGGGCAGCGCGGTCCGCCTCCTCTTTCAGGAGTTCGGGGTCGATAGCGGGGGGCTGTGGGTTGTTCGGGTCGTCGCTGGGCTGGGCGTGCTGGCGGTCCCAGCGCTTGGTGGCATCAATGTCGACGAGGGAGAGCGGGATTTCTTCTTCGGCGCCGCCGCGCTCGGCACTTATATAGCGGACGACGTTCCCGACGATCTTGTAGCTCATAATGATCTGGTAGCTGCCGTCTTTGAGGATGAGGCGGGTGCGGTGCGGCGTGGTGGCGTCGGGCTGGAGCGGAGTGGTGTGCTGCGAATAGAGCGCGGGAACGAACGCGAAGGCCATGATGAGCAGGGCAGCGAAGATCTTCGGGACGTGAGTTCGGCGGCTCATGGGTGATCAACAGTTTAGACGCTGGAATAAGACGTCCGGAACATGGCAACACATTTGACTGATTCAAAACAAGCTTTTGACAACTCAGAGAAGAATTGCAGTGTAAGTTCCAATGTAACTGGCGCTCAGGCATCAGATAGATGTAGATTCAACAGGCGGATCTGAGGGGTCTGAGGAGTCTGAGGGTTGATATGGGTGCTTTTTCGAAAGCTCTGGTTGGATGTTCCTGCTTTCTTTTGTGCCTTATGTTGATCTCTTGCGGGGGAGGGTCCAAACCTGTAGCAGAGGGCGACTTCACTCTGACCACGACGCCGGCGAACATCGCGCTTCTACCGGGAGGAACCGGACAGCAGATCAATGTGAATGCCGTTTCGGCCAATGGCTTTGCGGGAACGGTGACCGTCGCGATAACGGGTCTGCCAACTGGCGTGACCACGCAGCCGTCAACGCTCACTTTGATCCCAGGCACAGCGCAGAGTGTAACGGTCATCGCTGCCGCGAGCGCCGCAGCCAGCAGCGCCACGTTGACTTTCACCGGAACGTCCGGGGCACTGAGCCATACCGCTACAGTCGCGGCAACCGTCTCTGCACTGCCGCCGGACTTCACGCTGACCGTGTCGCCCACGTCGCTGAACATCGTGGCAGGTACAGCCGGTTCTCAGGTAAGCGTCACGGCGGCGGCGATCAATTCGTTTAGCGGTACGGTGGCGGTTGCGATCACCGGTCTGCCAACCGGGGTGGCCGCACAGCCATCGACGCTCACTTTGACCCCAGGCACAGCACAGAATGCAACGTTAACCGCCAGCGCCAGCACGGCCGCCGGGAGCGCCACGTTGACTCTCACTGGAACGTCAGGAGCGGTGAGCCATACTGCTACTCTCGCGTTAACCATCTCTCCGCCGCCGCTGGACTACGCGCTGACTCTGGCGCCCACATCGCTGACGATCGTTGGTGGTGCGGCCGGTTCTCCAGTGAGTGTCACGGCGGCTGCGGTCAATTCGTTTACAGGTACGGTGGCGGTTGCGATCACCGGTTTGCCTGCGGGCGTGACCGCGAACCCGACGACACTGAGTCTGACTCCGGGGGTAGCGCAAAGCACGACGCTGAGTGCGGCACTCACTGCGGCTGCGACGACGGCGACAGTCACATTCACGGGAACCTCGGGGATTATCTCTCATTCCGCGCCGCTTGCTCTGACGATCCAGGCCGCGCCGATGACCAATGCGCCGGATGTGACCACGTATCACTACGACGTGGCGCGGGATGGGCTCAATGCGCAGGAGACGATTCTGACGCCGGCTAATGTGAACTCGACTCAGTTCGGCAAGATCGGTTTCTATGGTGTGGACAGCAAGGTAGACGCCCAGCCACTGTATCTTGCGAACGTCATCGTCGGGGGCCAGTACCACAACGTGCTGTACGTCGCCACCGAACATGACAGCGTTTACGCCTTCGATGCCGATAGCGGCGTTCAACTATGGAAGACTTCAATCATCGGGACTGGCGAAACGACGAGCGACGATCACGGTTGCTCTCAGATCACTCCCGAGATAGGAATTACCTCGACGCCTGTGATCGATCGTAAACAGGGGGCGAACGGAACGATCTTCACCGTTGGCATGACCAAAGACGCGAGTGGAAAATATCATCAGCGGTTGCATGCACTCGATATCACTACGGGTGCGGAGATTAGCGGCAGTCCGACGGAGATCGCCGCTACGTATCCGGGGACGGGAGACAACTCCCAGAACGGCAATGTCGTCTTCGATCCCTCGCAGTATGCGGAGCGCGCGGCATTGCTCCTGCTCAACGGAAATATCTACACGGGCTGGACGTCACACTGCGATCTCGGACTCTATACGGGCTGGGTGATTGCTTATAGTGAGTCGACGCTGCAACAGACACAGGTGCTGAATATGACGCCAAATGGTCACGAGGGCTCGATCTGGATGAGCGGCGGCGGAATGGCAGCCGACAGCAATGGATTCATTTATTTTCTCGACGCTAACGGCACCTTCGACACGAATTTGAATACGAATGGATTCCCCAGCAGCGGCAACTACGGCAATGCGATGGTGAAGCTCTCCACCAATGGCACGCTGGCCGTGGCAGATTACTTCGAGATGTACAACGGAGATTCGGAATCGAGCGAGGACCTTGATCTCGGATCGGGCGGTCCGCTTCTGCTGCCTGATCAGACCGATGCAAGTGGAGGAATCCATCATCTGATCGTAGGGGCCGGCAAGGACAAGAACATCTATCTCGCCGACCGCGACAACCTCGGCAAATTCAATCCGGCTACCGACCCCTTTGACAGCAACATCTACCAGCAGCTCACTGGAGCAATGGCAGGCCTCGTCTACTCCTCGCCTGCGTATTTCAATAGCGTTCTCTACTATGCTGCGGATGGAGACCATCTCAAAGCGTTCCCTCTGACTAACGCGCAGATGGCGACGAGTCCATCGAGCGTGTCGCCCACAACGTTTGGACACCCCGGGCCGACACCAACCGTCTCCGCCAATGGCACGCTGAACGGGATCGTGTGGGCTCTGGACTCGGCCCTGACCAGCCCCGGCATTCTGCATGCCTACGACCCGACCAATCTGGCGCATGAACTCTACAACAGCACGCAAGCTCCGAACGGGCGTGACAGTTTCGGAAATGGAAACAAGTTCATTACTCCGCTGGTCGTGAATGGAAAGGTATACGTTGGGACGCAGAATGGAGTGGCTGTCTTTGGATTGCTTTCGCCGTAAGGACAAGAACGTGCCTCGACCTTTATGGGTCGAAGCACGCTCCTTTGTTTCGCTGCGAAGCTATTTTGCGGCGAGGGCGACACACTCTTCGAGAATGTCAAGAGCGATGTCGGCCTCTTGTTGATTGACGATCAACGGCGGACACAGGCGGATGCTGGTTTCGCCACAGCCGAGGATGAGGAGGCCACGCTCGAAAGCGAGGTCGACGATTTTGTCGCGCATGGGGCCCGCAGGCGTGCGGGATTTCTGGTCTTGGACGATCTCGATGCCGATCATGAGACCTCTACCACGAACCTCGCCGACGGTGGGATGCTTCGCGACCCAGGGGCGCAGGCGCTGCAGCATCTTTTCGCCAACGGTGGCGGCATTCTTGATGCCCTCCCGTTCGAGGATGTCCAATGTGGCGAGAGCGGCGGCGATGCAAACGGGGTTGCCCCCGAAGGTGCTGGCGTGAGAGCCGGGGACCCAGTTCATGATGTCGGCCTTCGTCATGCAGATGCCCAGCGGCATGCCGGACGCGATGCCTTTGGCGATGCAGACGATGTCGGGCTGTACGCCAGAGTGTTCGATCGCCCACCACTTCCCTGTTCTTCCTGCGCCGGACTGTACCTCGTCGACAATGAGGAGGATGCCGTGGCGGTCGCAGATGCGGCGGATCTCCTGAAGGAAGTTGTCGGGCGCGACAACGTAACCGCCTTCGCCCTGGATGGGCTCGAGGATGATGGCGGCGACTTCTTCGGGAGGGAGGATGGTCTTGAAGAGCTTGTCCTCGATGTAGCGCGCGCATTCGAGGGCAAAGGCTTGCTGGTCTTCCGGGCCGCCGGTGGTGCCGCGATAGGCGTAAGGATAGCGGATGTGATGGACGCCAGGAACGAAGGGGGCGAAGCGGCGTTTCTGCTGGGGTTTCGAACCGGTCAGCGACAATGCACCCATCGTCCGGCCGTGGAAGGCGCCGAAGAAGCTGATGATGTTCTGGCGGCCGGTGTGGTAGCGGGCGAGCTTCATGGCGCACTCGACGGCTTCGGCGCCGGAGTTGCCGTAGTAGAACTTGTGCGGGCCGGGCATGGGGGCGATGGCGCTCAGGCGCTCGGCGAGCCTGGGCATCTGCTCGTAGTAGAAGTCGGTGCCGGACATGTGGATGAGTTCGGCGGCCTGATCTTGAATGGCCTTCACCACCTCTGGATGACAATGCCCGGTGGAGTTGACGGCGATACCAGCGGCGAAGTCGAGGAATTCGTTGCCGTCGACGTCAGTAACGCGAATGCCGCGGCCGGATTTGGCGACCATGGGGTAGCTGCGGGTGTAGCTGGGAGAGATGAGACGCTCGTCGTCGGCAACGACTTTTTTGGCAAGCGGACCGGGAAGGGCGGTCTTCAGTTTGGGACCGAACTTGGCGTAGTTTGCGGTGCTGGTGTAGTTCTGGGTGTGCTCCTGGGTCAGGGTGCTCATGATTCTGTCTCCTTGGAGAGGCTGTCGTCGGTGGGGTCGCTCGTCTGGGCCGTGCATGGTATGTGGGGCGGCTGCCTCGCGGGTAGCGGAGGGAGTGATTTGCGCGGGGCTTAGGGCTGCTGGAAGGCGCTAGTCGCCGGCGAAGAGACTAGGTCGCGTAAGGCTGGGGAGAACACGGAGGTGCCGGCGCGGCATCTGGTGCCGTTGGGAGCGGCACTGCGGGCCTGCGATCCGATGCGTACGGGCTGCGGCGATGGCGGGGAGTTTCATTGGCCTATGCCTTTGGGGCTGAGTATACCCTACCGTAACAGCCTCAATCACGGTTCTTCAACGATCGTCCCCTGATGGAACATAATCTTCCATCCCACTTCCGTTCGATTCCAGAGGGTCGAACGGCGGGTCTTGCGTATCTTGTTCTGAATCAGCGTATACGTGAGGAGGTAGACATCCGGCGCCAGCTTGCGGCAGCGAAAATCGCTTGCCTCCCAGACGTCATCCTGAGGGAGCCGATGGCGCTTTTCGAGTTCGGCCAGAACGTATTCTCTGGAATAACGGCGACCGGAGGCCCCGATCTCCCAGAAGTCGGCGTGCATCATGCTCTCGAAGTCAGCCCTGGTTGTGCCGAACTCCGGCCGATGGAAGATTGGTTCGCGGCTTTTGAGCTCCTCGAGGATGCCAAGGAGGGCAGGATCCAGCGACAGGGTGGGTTCCATCTCAAAAGCCTTCGCTACCGGATAACGCTGCCGGGGACCATCGGCTGGGGGGCGTCGTTGTCGAACTGCATGGTGAAGGCGAACATCAGGGTATAGAGGTCTTTGTGGAGCGTGGTGAAGTCGAAGCAGAGGACGTGACGTGTTGGTTCTACTTGCTCGGACTTCTTGCGTGGCTTGACCGGAATATTGCCGAGCACACAGGCCTTGGCAGCGTAAGTAATACGGGGGATCTTGTTGTCCGGGGTTTCAGGCAAGGGAACCGAAGCCAGGACAATCGAGGCGGGGTGGCCGTCGATGGTGTAGTTGGTCGGCTCCTGGGTGACGGTGGGTTCGCCGTACTGCTTGAGCTGGCGGAGGATCTGCTCACGAATGAAGGGGCCGAGCAGGGTCGCGCCGCGCAGGACGTTGGGGCAGGTGTTGTCGATGGTGGAAAGAACAAAGGAGGAGGTATCTATTGGGCTGACAGCGTTGGCGAAGAGCGTAGAGTGGGCGCACTTGGGCGTAGCGTCTGCATCAGGCTTTGGGGCGATGCTCTCGGGGTCGGGGACGAAACGGCCCGGGTAGAAGTAGGTGACGTTCAGAGCTGAATCGTGAAAGCTCTTCGGAATGTTCGGGTTCGGTTGATCGGAGGTTTGCGGGAGAGCAGCCGCACAGACGAAGAGAAGCAAAAAGAATGCAGAAGAACGAAGCTCCATTCACTTATCGTAGCACCGCTGCAGGGGAGCGAAAATGCGGCGCGGAAAGCAAGTTACCATGGAGCGATGCCCTCTACTTCCTCCCCAAACGGCACGCGAATTCTCGCCTCATTTTGCTGCATTTACGTCTTCTGGGGAGGGACATTCCTGGCGATGCGCTTCGGCGTTGAGGCGCTGCCGCCGTTCGTTCTGGCGAGCGCGCGATATCTGATTGCCGCGCCACTGCTGCTCGGCCTGAGCGCGATCCTCCGGTTGAAGATGTGGCCCACACGACAGGAGATGGGCAGGCTGGCGATCATCGGGGTGCTGATGCTGGGCTGCGGGAATACCTCGGTGATCTGGGCGGAGCAGTACATTCCGAGTGGATTGGCGGCGCTGCTGGTGGCGTCGATACCGCTGTACGCCGCGCTGATCGAGGCGGTGATGCCCGGAGGCGAAGGGCTGCCGGTGCGGGGATGGATCGGAGTGTTTGTAGGGTTTGCCGGGATGGTGTTTTTGTTGTGGCCTGGGCTTCGCAGCGGGCTGCATGGCGACTCGCGAGAGATCATCGTCGCCGCTGTGACGCTTACAGGAGCGCTCTGCTGGACGGTGGCGTCGGTCATCTCGCGACGTTCGACGATTCGCATCAGCGGATTTGCCGCTGCCGGGTGGCAGATCGTCTACGGCGGCCTGTTCAACCTGTGCCTTCTGTTGGTGACGCGCGGCTATCACGGAGCGCACTGGGGACTGAAGGCGTTTGGGGCTATCTTTTATCTCGTGATCTTCGGCTCGCTGCTGACCTACACGGCGTATATCTATCTGCTGGACAATGTAGCAGTGTCGAAGGTGGCGACCTATGCGTATGTCAATCCGGTGATCGCGGTGATCCTTGGGGCGATTGTGCTGCATGAGCGCTTTGTCGCCGTGGAGTACGTGGGGATGGCTGGGATTCTGCTGGCAGTATTTCTGGTGACGAGCTCGAAGATGAAGTCGGGTAAACCGACGGTGGTGGATGAGGACCTGACGGTGAGGCAACAGGCTTAGGCTGTGGCCGCTGCCGGCATGCCCGGATCCAGGCTTCTCGAGGCCGGGAAGATGCAGCGAATAAGGGGAACAAACTGACATCTCCTTCCGTAGAAGACTGCGAGAGGGTACGCCCATGAAGACTGCAGTCTTAAATCTGGCACTTTCAACACTGCTGGTCCTATCAGGAGCCGCTGCGGCGGCGCAGAGCGACACTACGTGGGACAAGAGCTACCCTGTCACCGGACAGCCGTCGCTCTTCCTTACCACCGGCGACAGTCATCTCAACATCCACGCCTGTGCCGGCTGCCAGGCGGTTCATATCCATGTCACCGCTGAGAATACGAGCCTTTCGCGGTACACCATTGAAGAGAACCAGAGCGGCAATACTGTGCACTTCTCGCTCAAGGAAAAGCCTCACATGGGCTTGCATGTCAACATGCACTCCTCGTCCGTGCACGTCGATGTTGAAACGCCGGCGAACCTCACACTTGATGCGAGAAGCGCTGATGGAAACCTGACCGCGGCTGATCTGCACGGCGACCTCACCATCCACACCAGCGACGGCAGGCAGGAGCTGACGGGCGTATCAGGGAACCTGAAGCTGCACTCCAGTGACGGCCATCTCCGGGTTCGAAACGCCAGCGGGACCCTCGAAACGCGAGGCTCCGACGGAAATCAGGAGATCTCGGGCTCCTTTACGTCGCTGCAACTGCACAGCAGCGACGGTTCGATCGTGATTGAGCTCGCCGAAGGGTCGCACCTGAGCTCCGACTCCCGAATTGAGAGCAGCGATGGAAGTGTGACGGTGCGACTGCCAAAGAGCTTCCCGGCCGAGCTTGCAGTCAGCACCAGCGATGGAAGTATTCAGAGCACACTCCCCCTGGTTGTTGAGGGATACAACTCGAAGGGGAACTCAGGACACAATATTCGCGGTAAGTTCAATGGCGGTGGTTCGTTGTTGACAATCCACACGAGCGACGGCAGCGTGCACCTTACTACGCTATAGCCGGGACCGGCGGCGGATCGCATGCCGTGTCTGTGCGTAGACATGCGCCGTTATGGCGTCGCGTTGCCGATGACGAGCGGGTAGAGCGGCGCGGCCTTGTCGTTGCCAAAGCGCACTGTGGTTTTGGTGATGCGGTTGAGCGTGTCGATGCTGTTCGAGGAGAAATACCAGACGAGAAGATGGTTATTCCAGTTGGTGGAGAGGGCCATCGTATAGAGCTGCGACGGTACGTTAGTGGCGGGGTCGGTCGGTGGCTGGCCCTGTGCGGCAGCCATGTGAACCTTCTGCCAGCCAATGGTGTACGTGGCCGGCTGCGCGATGGACTTCATGCCCGGAATCTTGGTGATGATCTCGGCAATATCGTTGAGGAGGGTGGTGCTGCTGCTTTCGTGCTGGGCGTTCAGGCAGTCGATGTCGAGTTCGGCCAAAAGAATGGTCGCGGTAACCGCGGGTGTGATGGTGATATCGGTGCCGCCATCGGCAGTGGGCTGAGTTTTGGCGGTCGTGGGCGCGGCGGAGTGAGGGAGTTCGAGCAGGAGAAGCGGTCGCAGGCAGTTGGTTGCTTCGGCTAGTTTGGGATTGGATGAGCCTGAGATACCGAAGAGGGTGAGACGGCCGTCGTGGATGACCTGTTCGGTATCGGCCTTTACCAAATCGGACGGGATAGAAGAGGCGCAACTTGAGGGCTTCGTTCTCCCATTCGGTGGTGTTGGGTGCGGGCGTTTGCGCTGTGGCGGAGAGAGACAAGGCCCACGCGAAGAAAAAGGCGGCTACAGTGCGAGTTCTGAGGGACAAGGTCATTTATTTGCGCTTCCAACGCACGCCATCTTTGGAGTCCTCTATTAGGATGCCTTTGGCGAGAAGGTCGTTGCGGATGGCATCGGCGCGGGCGAAGTTGCGGGTCTTTTTGGCCTGGGTGCGTTCGGCTACGAGGGCGTCGATGTCGGCGTCGGAGAGCGAGAGAGTGGCGACGAGTTCGGGCGAGGCTTCGCTGAGGCGGCCTTCAGTTTCGGCCCAGGCGAGTGCGGCGCGAGTGATAGCGGCATCCTTGTCTTCGAGAACGGCAAAGACTCCGTCAAAGAGAGCGAGAACCTTCAGGATCTTTTTCGCATTTTCAGCGCGCAAGGTACCCGCATCGGCGGAGGAGTTTGCCGCGCGGACGAGATCGAAGATGGCAGCGCGAGCTTCGGCGGTGTTCAGGTCGTTGGCGAGAGCAGCGGTGTAGTCGTGCTCGGCCTTCACCGTTGCGGTGGCGATGTCTGGGTCGAGACCTTCAGGAAAGCCACCCTTCAACATCCGCTGATGGAAGGTGCGCAGGCGGTCAACTGCGTTGGTCGACTCGGTGAGGCTGTCGAAGGTGAAGTTCATCTGGTTGCGATACGGAACCGAGATGAGCAGGAAACGGATGGCGGACGCGCGATAACCCTTTAGCAGCAGGTCGCGGAGAGTGTAGAAGTTGCCCTCGGACTTCGACATCTTCTTGCCTTCGACGAGCAGAAAACGGACGTGCATCCAGTGGCGAACGAAGGGCTTGCCACTGGCTGATTCGGACTGGGCGATTTCGTTCTCATGGTGCGGGAACATGAGGTCTTCGCCGCCGGTGTGGAGGTCGATGTTGTCGCCGAGTAATTTGGTGGCCATAGCGGAGCACTCGATGTGCCAGCCAGGACGACCCTGGCCGAGCGGTGTGTCCCAAAACTGCTCGCCGGGTTTCACGGCCTTCCAGAGGGCGAAGTCGCGGGCTGCGTCCTTCTCGTATTCGTCAAGATCAACGCGGGCACCGTCTTCGATGCCGTCAAAGTCCTTCTTGGAGAGCTTGCCGTACTCGGGAAAACGCGCGATCCGGAAATACCACGAGCCGTCCTCGGCCTGGTAGGCGATGTCTTTGGCAGCAAGCGTTTCGATGAGCGAGACCATCTCGGGAATGCAGTCTGTGGCGTAGGAGATGTGTTCGGGATGCTCAATGGAGAGAGCGTCGAGATCCTCGAAGAAGGCACGCTCATATTTTTCAGTGTATTGCGCGATAGAAAGACCTGCGGCGGCGGCGTTGCGGATGATCTTGTCATCGACGTCGGTAATGTTCATGACGTGGTCGACAGGGATGCCCTGCTGACGGATGAAGCGGCGAAGGACGTCGACGTGGAGGAAGGTGCGGAAGTTGCCGATGTGGCCGTAGTCGTAGACGGTGGGGCCGCAGCAGTACATGCGCAGCACTGGTGCGCCGACGGGGGCAAGGGTCTCGATTTTTCCGCCTAAGGTGTTGAAAAGTTCGATCGTAGCCACGTGTCTCTGTCTCTGCCGCAGCCGGCGCGTGGCACGGTGCAGACTGCTCTCGCTTGGGATTCCCTGTTGATTTTAGCTGATATGCGGGGGGTATTCGTCGGAGTTTGGTTACTGTTGGCCGAGCCGAAGCTGCGGGGTTGCGCCGAGGGCTTCGGGGGCGAAGTCGCGGGCAAGGAACTTGGGCCACGCCGCGGCGGCGATCATAGCGGCGTTATCGGTCGACAGCGCGAGCGAAGGGAAGGCGATGGGCAGACCGCGGCGGTCGGCTTCGGCCTGAAAGCGGCGGCGCAGTTCACTGTTGGCGGCCACTCCGCCAGACACAACGATAGAGCGGGCGCCAAGGGCTTCGGCAGCGGCGAAGGCCTGGCGCTGGAGGTTGCCCACGACGGCGTATTGAAAAGAGGCGATGAGGTCGAGGGTCTGCCGGTCGCAGAGCTTTGCCATAGCGGTTGAGCTGGGCTTGATACCGGGGTCCGCGGCAAGTGCAGCGTGGCGGGCCTTGATGCTCTCGCGCATATGGTGAGTTTCGACGTAGCGCAGGACTGCGGTCTTGATGCCGCTGAAAGAGAAGTCGAAGTGCGGGCCTTCGGTGCGGGATGGGGCTTTCTTGTTTGCGGGAGCACTACCATCGCGATGGACGCGAGGCCTGATCTCACCGAAGCTGAAGGGGACGGCGCGGGGATTGCCGTGGGGGGCGAGGGCATCGATCCATGGACCACCGGGGTAGCCGAGGCCAAGCAGCTTGGCGACCTTGTCGTAGGCCTCACCGGCGGCGTCGTCGACCGTGCGGCCTACGTTGCGGTAGGTCCAGGTGCTTTCGCTGCCCTGCTGCCTGGCAAGATATAGATGCGTGTGGCCGCCCGAGACTACGAGCGCGAGGAGGGGAAGTTCCATGGGGGTTTCGCTGCGCTGGCGCGTCTCCATGAGGACGGCGTGGATGTGGCCTTCAAGATGATTGACGGAGATCAGAGGTTTGTCGAGGCCGAAGCTGAGGGCCTTCGCGTAGGTAATGCCGACCAGTAGCGCGCCGGCGAGGCCCGGGCCTTCGGTGACGGCGACGGCGTCGAGATCGGAGAAGGTGATGTTGGCTCGCGCCATGGCCTCGCGGATCACGGGGACGATGTTGCGAAGATGTTCGCGGGAGGCGAGTTCCGGGACAACGCCACCGTAGTTCGCATGGAGCGACATCTGCGAGGCGACGACGTTCGACAGCGCGGTGGCTCCGGAGCGGACGACAGCCGCCGCGGTCTCGTCGCATGAACTTTCAATGCCGAGAATCAGGCCGGTTCCGCTGTTTTCGCGCATCTAGTTATCATAGACAACTGCGATCCAAACACTAATCCGAGGAAGGCCTACTTTGCGAATACTGATCTCACTTTTGCTGCCGTCAATATGTCTCATAGGAATATTTTTGCTGGGCAGATTTTTCATCAGGAGACCAGAAGCCCCGACGAACTTTTTCACCTTTGGCACGAACCCCCAGGCAAAATTCGGCTTGTGGTGGTTTCGTATGGTGGGCTATCTCTTTTGCATCACGTCGGCGGGGCTTGCTGTTCTTACCGCCATTTATCTCGCAATCCTCACCCTCCAAAAACGATGATGAATCTCCAAAAAAAGTCGCAACGCTATCTTGCCGCAACCTCAATCGTGGCTGCACTGCGAGAAACCGGGCACCAGGCTTACTTCGCGGGTGGATGCGTACGCGATTTGTTGCTGAGGGTTGAGCCGAAGGACTTTGATGTGGCGACAAGCGCTACGCCGGACATGGTGATGGAGATGTTCGCCAAGACGTACTCCGTCGGAGCGCATTTCGGAGTGGTGTTGGTTTGTACACCTGACCAGGATGGCTCAGAGATCGCGACTGAGGTGGCTACATTTCGGCATGATGGCGCGTACAGCGATGGGCGCAGACCCGATGCGGTGCAGTTTTCAAATGATCCGCGGGAGGATGTGCTGCGGCGCGATTTCACCATCAATGGAATGCTGCTCGATCCGGTGATCTTTGAGGAGACCCGGGACGCTGCAGGGGCGACACTCGATTATGTTGGTGGGCAGGAGGACCTGAAGGCACATATTCTGCGCGCGATCGGGGAGCCGGCGTTGCGGTTTGCCGAAGACAAGCTACGCACGCTGCGCGGAGTGCGGTTTGCAGCCCGGCTGGAGCTTGAAATCGAGCCGCGGACAATGGCGGCGATACGCGCTGCTGCATCGGAGATTGGGCAAGTCAGCTGCGAGCGGATTCGCGATGAGCTGACACTGATGTTGACCGAGGGACATGCGCGTCAGGCGTTTGAACTGCTCGATGCGACGGGGTTGCTGGCTCAGGTGCTGCCGGAGGCAGTGAAGATGCACGGGGTCGAGCAGCCGCCGCAGTTTCATCCCGAGGGCGATGTATGGGTGCACACGATGCTGCTACTGGAAAAGCTAAAGCCGGGTGTGCCGGCGACGCTTGCGTGGGCCTCTCTGCTGCACGACATCGGTAAACCGGCAACGTTTCGGGCACCTGACCTGAAGAAGCCCGGCGACCGCATTCGCTTCGATGGACATGTCGAGGTCGGAGTTCGCATGACCGAGGAGATCCTGGGACGGCTGCGTTTTTCCAATGAAGACACCGCGCAGATTATTTCCCTCGTGAAGAACCACATGCGCTTCGGCGACATCCTGCAGATGCGGGAGTCGACGCTGAAGCGGTTTTTGCGTCTGCCGAAGTTTGACGAACATCTGGCGCTGCACTGGATGGATGTGCGTTCCGCGCACGGCGATCTGCGGTTGTACGACTTCGCACGAGAGCGATTCGAAGCGACTCCGCACGAGACGATGAAGCCAAAGCTGCTGGTGACTGGAAAGGACCTGATCGACGCGGGATATCGGCCGGGGCCGGAGTTCAAGGCGATGCTGGAGGCTGCGGAGGACGCTCAGCTTGAGGGCTCCGTAACAACCACTGATGAAGGGCTGGCGGTCGTAAGAGAACGATTTGGCGAGCCCGCTGCCTGAGAACAGAGCAGGCCCGGGCGTCGCATTAGAGTCTGCGTCTTTGCTGCTCGGGTGAACGTCAAAGCAGGTAGGACCTCTTCCACTTATGCCACTTCATTTTTCCGCACGATTTTTCCTGCTAAGCCTCCTCGTAGCTACGCCTCTCTCTTCCGCGGTAATCGGCACAAGCAAGCCGGCGGAGTCCATCACGCCAGCGAGAATTGCGACGCTGCCGGCGAAGGATCGCGCCGCGTGGATGGCCTATCTCGAACGCTCGCAGAAGCAGATGCAGGTGGACAAAGCCACCCTTGCCGCCGAACGAACCGCCGGCGCGCCAGAGCCTCCACTGCCGAAGGAAGGCTTCAGCGCGCGGACGATGCCGCTGAACCGCGACGCGGCATGGTACGGCTCGGCAGATGCACGGCATGTCGCGGACGTGATCGTCAGCTTCCAGACGCCAGCCGGCGGATGGAGCAAGAATCTCGACATGAGCGGCTCTCCGCGAGCGCGTGGACAGAGCTACACGACAAACAATCTCTCGAGGTATCCCGGCGTCGATGACTTCGATGCGCCGAAAGACCCGCATTGGAACTACGTCGGCACGCTTGACAACGACGCCACCAATACTGAACTGCACTTTCTTGCTCTGGTGTCGGGAGCGACGCCCGGTGCGGATGGCGACGCTTACCGGGCTAGCTTTCTTCGCGGCGTTCGTTACCTGGTGGCGGCGCAGTTTCCCAACGGCGGCTGGCCGCAGGTGTGGCCGCTGGAGGGTGGGTATCACGACGCGATCACGTTTAATGACAACGCTGTGACGGAGTCGGCTGAGTTGCTGACCGCCGTGGCCGGAGGCACCGGCGACTATGCGTTTGTGCCAACAGAGTTGCGGCAGAAGGCGAAGGCGGCGGCAGACCACGCCCTGCAATGCATTCTGGCCACACAGATAGTGGTAAAGGGACAGCGTACTGTGTGGGCGCAACAGCACGATGCCCTGACATTGGCGCCGGTCTCGGGACGAAACTACGAGCCGGCCGCTCTGTCATCGGGAGAGAGCTCCGATGTTCTGGTGTACCTGATGCAGCTGCCGCACCCCTCGGCGGCAGTGGTGGCGGCTATCAATGCGGGTGTGGCGTGGTTGAAGGCTGCGGCAGTCATGGGACAGGAGTGGGCGGGCGGGCGCGGCACGCCAGGCGGACGGCATCTCGAAGCGAAGGCTGGCGCAGGGCCAATCTGGGCGCGTTATTACAGCATCAGCACGGGACTGCCGGTCTTTGGGGATCGCGACAAGACGATTCACGACGATGTGAACGATTTGTCTCTTGAGCGGCGCAACGGCTACGCCTGGTACAGCGCGGGGCCAGAACAGGCTCTCGACGCCTATGACACATGGAGCAAGAACCATGCCAGTGCCGGAGCCCACTGACCGCGCATCTAATGTTGGCCTATGGCAGAGAACACAAACGACGTCGTGGTAGTTGGCGCGGGGATGGCTGGCCTGACCGCGGCGCGCACGCTGGCAGAGGCCGGGTTGAAGGTGTTGGTAGTGGAGGCGCAGAACCGCATCGGCGGCCGCATCTGGACGCGGCATGTAGGCGATGAGGCGATCGAGCTGGGCGCGGAGTTTATCCACGGCCGTCCGCCGGAGTTGTGGGCGCTTATCGATGAGGCAGGCCTTGAAACCTATGAACGCCGTGGCGCACAGATCTGCTTTGAAGACGGCACGCTCAAAGACTGTGGAGGCGAGATAGACGAGATCTTTACGCCGCTCGAGGCTCTAAAGAACTTCAAAGGGCCGGACATCAGCTTTGCCGAATATCTCGACCGTGGGCAGGTAGCGGCCGAGCAGCGACGCGGGATGGTCGGCTACGTCGAAGGTTTCAACGCAGCGGATCATCGCGAGGTGAGCGCAGCCTCGCTGGGCGCACAGCAGAAGGCCGAGGATGCGATCGGAAGCGACCACAGCTACCAGCTGCGTGGCGGCTACGACCAGCTGCCGGCCTATCTTGCGCAACGGATTGTTGAGTACGGCGGCAGAGTGCTGACTGGAACTCCAGTCAAGGAGATTCGCTGGAATGCAGGTGAAGTCGAAGTGATAACGGACGCCGGAAAGTTCATCGCGCCGCGGGTAGTGATCACTGTACCACTTGGGGTGCTACAGAGCGGCAGTGTGACGATCTCACCGCGACCCGATTCTGTCGTGGATGCTGCGAAATATCTGCGTATGGGACAGGCCAGCCGCTTTACGCTGCTGTTTAGCGAAAGGTTCTGGGAAAAGCTAGAGCCGCAACCAGCGCTCGGCGAGTTGAGCTTTCTGTTTGCCTTTTCGGAGATGCCGCCGGTGTGGTGGACGCCGCATCCGGAGGTGAGCCACACCATCACTGGCTGGGTAGGTGGACCGCGGTCGGTTGCGCTGACGGGGTTGGACGCGAAGACGCTTGGAAGCAAGGCCTGCACCACCTTAGGACGGATCTTCGGCTTGCGAAGGGAGCGGGTTCAAGGACTGCTAAAGGGTTGCTACACCCACGACTGGCAACAGGACCGATTTACGCTTGGCGCATACAGCTATGTGGCAACGGGAGGGTTGGACGCCTCAAGGCAAATGACGGAGCCCGTCGCGAATACGCTCTTCTTTGCCGGCGAACATACCGACATCACGGGCAATTGGGGAACGGTCCACGCGGCCATGCGATCCGGACTGCGGGTTGCGGAGCAGATTCTATCTAGGGGTCGTAGACCCCAAACAAAGCGGCGAGTTCGTGTCACCTAAAAGCTCGCAAGACCGAAAAGTCCTGGACGGATTGTCTTGGATGCCTCCAAACTCCTTTCCGGATGCATTTTTTGTCAGCAATATGTCAATGCAGGTTGGGTGTAATGTGAAGTGGACGGAGTACGTCGCTGGACCAACGTCTGGCACATTTCTCTGCATCGGATAAATTTATGCTCACCACGAAATCACTGCTGAACACACCAACTGATCACTCTCCGAACACGCAGTTGACGATCGACGGAGTCCAGGTTCCTGGCCACTCGGGCGAGTTGCTCATCGATCTGTTGAACCAGCGGACAGCGGTGAAGGCGCAAAAAGCCGTGCCGCAGGTCTGCTATGTTCCGCAGATGGGCCCGATCCAGAGCTGCGACACGTGCATAGTGAAGGTCAACGGCCAACTGGTACGCGCGTGTGCCACCAGGGTTGTGGCAGGGATGAAGGTAGAGACCGCGGGCGAGGCCGTCGACATTGCGCAACGCGAGGCATTCGACCGCATCCTGCAAAACCACATGCTCTATTGCACGGTGTGCGACAACAACAACCAGAACTGCACGATCCACAACACGACAAAAGAGCTGGATGTGAAGCACCAGTCGCGTCCTTACAGGCCGAAGCCGTACGAGAAGGACATGTCGAACCCGTTCTATCGCTACGATCCCGATCAGTGCATTCTCTGCGGACGCTGCGTGGAGTCATGCCAGAACGTACAGGTAAATGAGACGCTGTCGATCAATTGGGAGAGCGACCATCCGCGCGTGCTGTGGGACGGCGGAACGAAGATCGACGGTTCGAGTTGCGTCTCCTGCGGACATTGCGTCACCGTGTGCCCATGCAATGCGCTGATGGAGAAGTCGATGCTCGGCGAGGCGGGCTACCTGACCGACACACCGCAAGACGCGCTGAACGACATGATCGACGTGGTCAAAGGAGTCGAGCCGCCGATCGGCTATGGGCCAATCCTTGCGCTCTCTGAGATGGAGGCGGAGATGCGGACCAAACGCACCAGGAAGACCAAGACTGTCTGCACTTACTGCGCGGTCGGATGCAGCTTCGAGGTATGGACGCGCGACCGTCACATTTTGAAGATTGAACCGACACATGGACCGGCCAACGGAATTTCAACCTGCGTGAAGGGCAAGTTTGCCTGGGGCCACATCAACTCAGACGACCGGCTGGTGAAGCCCTTGCTGCGGGATGGCGACGGCTTCCGTGAGATCGAATGGAACGAGGCGCTGGATATCATCGAGCACACCTTCAAACGCATCAGGAACGAGCATGGGCCGGACGCATTGGCATTTATTGCTTCTTCGAAGTGCACGAATGAGGAGAGCTTCCTGATGCAGAAGCTTGCGCGTGCTGTGATTGGCACGAACAACGTCGACAACTGCGCCCGCTACTGCCAGAATCCGGCAACGATGGGCTTGCAGCGTACTGTCGGCTACGGTGGAGACTCGGGCTCAATCTCGGATATCGAGAAGGCGGGCCTCGTGATGATCGTCGGAGCGAATCCGGCGGAGAACCACCCCGTGCTCGCGACGCGAGTCAAGCGTTCGCACAAGCATCGCGGTCAGCGGCTGATCGTCGCCGACCTGCGCAAGCACGAGATGGCCGAGCGCGCCGATATCTTCTTCCAGCCCGAAACCGTCGACCGACCTGGTCTGGATGTGTGCGGTCGCGAAGTACATCATCGACAGCGGCCTCGCAAAGATGGATTTCGTCAACCAGTGGGTCAACAACTTCGACGCCTACAAGAAATCGCTCGAACCCTTCACTTTGGAGTACGCCGAAGAGATCACTGGCGTCCCCGCAAGCACTCTGACAACCGTGGCGCACGAGATCGCCGCGGCCGACGGCGTCTGCATCCTCTTCGCGATGGGCGTTGACGCAGCACTGCGGCGGCTCGGATACGGCGACAGCGCTGTCCAACCTGCTGCTCGTCACTGGCAACTACATGCGGCCCGGAGCTGGGGCATATCCGCTTCGTGGCCACAATAATGTGCAGGGCGCCAGCGACTTCGGCTCCATGCCGAACGTCTTTTCGGGCTACCAGAAGGTAGACGACCCCGACATTCGCGCGAAGTTCGAAGCGGATTGGGGCGTTACCCTTCCCACCAGCACAGGGCTCGACAACCATGGGATGATCCGCGCCATTCAAGATGGCACCCTCAAGAGCCTCTACATCAAGGGGGAGGACACGATCACCTCTGATGCCAACGCCGGTGACGTCGGCGACGCACTCAGCGTGTGCGAGTTCCTCATCGTCCAG
Source organism: uncultured Acidobacteriaceae bacterium (assembly GCA_963791735.1). GTDB lineage: Bacteria > Acidobacteriota > Terriglobia > Terriglobales > Acidobacteriaceae > Edaphobacter. The sequence goes on from CAWBTR010000008.1 coordinate 74,724, forward strand.
GACATCAACTTCTCCGAGACCTGCCGCTACGCCGACCTCGTCCTCCCTGCCGTCCCCTCGCTCGAAAAAGAGGGCACCTTTACCAGCACGGAGCGCCGCATCCAGCGAATCTATAAAGTAATGGAGCCGCTCGGCGAATCCAAGGCTGACTGGGAGATCATTCAACTGATCGCCAACCGCATGGGCGCGAACTGGAACTACAAACATCCCTCGGACGTCATGGACGAGGTGGCACGATTGACGCCATTGTTTGCGGGCGTGAACTACGACCGTCTTGAAGGCTTCAAGTCCCTGCAGTGGCCCGTGCACGCGGACGGCACTGACTCGCCGCTTCTCTTCACCGAGAAGTTTCCCTTCCCGGACGGCAAAGCGAAGTTCTATCCCGATCGAATACATCGCACCCTGCGAAGAGATCAGCGAAGAGTTCGACCTCCATCTCAACAACGGCCGCCTCCTCGAACACTTCCAACAGGGCAGCATGACCGACCGCACCCCTGGGGTCAAGGCCATGTCGCCAACTACCTTCCTCGAAATCTCACCCGAACTCGCTGCCGAGCGCGGCATCACCACCGGCCGCCACGTCCAGCTGATGAGCCCCTACGGCGTCGCCCGCGTGCAGGTCGTCGTCACCGACCGAGTCCAGGGCAAGCAGCTTTATATGCCCATCAACTCCGTTCTAGAGCCCGTCAATCGCCTCACCAGCAGCCACACCGACCGCAACACCCACACACCTGCCTACAAGGAGACCACGGTCCTCATGACCCTCCTGCCGGAGGCCGGCAAAGACGACAAAAGCCCCATCCCTCGCAACAACTTCCGCAACGGCCACCGCACCCCGCAATCCGGCGTCGAGATCGAGCGCAAGTGGGCGCGGCCGGACTATCATCTGCCAGGCACTGCCAAGAGCGACAAGCTCGTTCAGATCACTTCCACCACCGTTTAGGTTCGCCGTCCTTGAAGGAGTCTTCCATGGCCAAGCCCATCGCATTCAAGCCCCTTACCGTCGACTTCAAGGCTGACCTTCAACGGCGCCTGGAGAAGGCACCAGACGAGCACGCTGCGGCGTTGCTGGCCGCCTACGACGTGCTCGAAGCCGCCTACGACCAGGGACTGCTCGACATTCTGCATGGTCTCATCGCCTCCAAAGACACGATCATCACCACGCTCTCGCGTTACGCGAGTCAGCCCGAAGGCGTCGCGGGCATTCGCAATCTGCTGACCGCCGCCAAGATTCTGACCGAGCTCGACCCCGAGGTGCTCAGTCAGGTCTCAAAGGTAATGGCGACGGCCACGGAGGAGCACAAGCGCGAACAGGCGCCGCCCAGCCTCTTCCAGCTTGCAAAGCGCGCAACCAGCGAAGACGGCCGCCGTGGCCTCTCCTTCGTGACGCTGCTACTCTCCAGCTTCGGCCGCTCACTCAAGAAGGAAGGCCATTAGGGTCGTCATCGATTGGTGTACCGCTAATGCGGCGCGGCTCCGTCCGCCCGAGGCTGTGGCACAGTCAAAATCCGCAATCCCGTAAACGGCCCCACTGGAATGTACTCAACATCCAAATACCCTGCCTTCACCAGCGGCAAATCGGAGATAAGTGCCTTGGCCTCGTCCGCTGTCTTGCAGTGCAGGAAAAGAACAGCTCCCTTGCCGTCACTCCGCGAGTACCACCGATCGATCTTTCCATCCAGATAGAGCTGAACGGCAACGCGCACCTCGTCCGGCGCCAGCTTTATCACGTCCGCAGAAGCAACTCCTGGCTTCCGAGAAGTCATCACCATCACCTCGGTCGCAGGCGCGGGACCGGTAGACGGAGGAGGGGCAGTCTGCGGCTGCATCTGCAATCCGGCACCAAGCACAAGAGCGGAAAGACTGACCAGGATCATCCCAAACCCCCGGAAACTGCATAAACATCGATGTGATTGCAATTACGCCTATCTCTGCGTGTTGTCCACCGTTTCCGTGAGTATGGTCAAATAAATCTGTGAATCACCCTTTCGATATCGGCAACGTTCCTCATCAAGTTCCTGTAGGCCGCGGCAAACTCTTCCTTATCGCTGGCCCCTGCGTCATCGAGTCCGAGCGGCACGCCCGCACCATGGCTGACGCCATCCAGCGCATCACCTCCGACCTCGGCGTTCCGTACATCTTCAAGGCCAGCTACGACAAGGCGAACCGCACTTCCATCAAAAGCTTTCGCGGCCCCGGCATGGTCGAGGGCTGCCGCATCCTCCGCGCCATCGGCGAGAGCACCGGCCTGCCCGTGTTGACCGACGTCCATACCGCCGCCGACTGCGTCCCCGTCGCCGAGGCAGTCGATGTCTTGCAAATCCCGGCGTTTCTCTGCCGCCAGACCGATCTGCTGATCGCTGCGGCCGAAGCGACCGCAAAGACTGGCAGCGCCGTCAATGTCAAAAAGGGCCAGTTCGTCGCGCCCTGGGATATGCGCCACGCCGTCGAGAAGATTCGTGAGAGCGGCAACCACCGCGTCTCGCTGACCGAACGCGGTGCCAGCTTTGGCTACAATAACCTCGTGGTCGATATACGTTCGCTGCCGATCATGCGTGAGTTTGCGCCGGTGGTCTTCGATGGCACGCACTCTGTCCAAACGCCGTCAGCCGGGAACGGCGTCAGTGGCGGGCAACCGGAGTTCATTCCCGTACTCACTCGCGCCGCAGTCGCCGCAGGTGTCGACGGGGTCTTCCTTGAGGTCCATGACAACCCGGCAGAGGCGAAGTCCGACGGGGCCAACGCGCTTCATCTAAATAAGCTGAAGGGTGTGCTGGAGCAGTTGCTGGCCGTGCATCAAGCGGTCGCATCAGCAAAATAAGACCGCCGATCTTTTCTGGCGGAATCCGCGTGTTTACAGAAATCAGCAGGTTAAAAAAAGCGGCCCCTCAATGAGGGGCCAATCTGCCTTGGTTCTCTCTGGTTAGGAGAGGTTTTTGCGAGTGCGATCTGGGTCGCTATCTCGGCAAACTTGCGGGCGGTATGGGGGAGGACATACCGCCCTTAGGGAGGGCTACTGGTTGCTCACCTCTTGAGGTGAACTAACTCCCGTCTGGGAGGTCTTTGGAGCGGCGCTGTTGGACGCTGAGGTTCCAGTCATCGTCGCCAGACTGTTGTGCAACAGTGTGACGCGAACGCCATTTACGAGTGCCTGCTCTCCATCTGCTGGCTTGGCGGTGTCCTTGCCAAGACCTGATTTGTAAATCCGGTACACCGGAACCTGATGCTCGACCACAAGGTAGCGGACGACTGAATCGGCCATCGCCTGCGAGGTCTGCACCCCGGCGCGGCTGTAGCCCTGCACTTCAATGATGTAACCCTTCTCGCCAGACAAGCGTGGTCGCGAGCGCATCGAGATCAGACTTGCCCGTCGGGCCAAGCGTCGTGCGTCCAGAGGCAAACTTAACCGTCGTTGCTGAGACCGTCTGGTACTGGTCCAGATTGCCGACCGTATTCCCAAGTGCATCGGTACGGGTGCTCGCGTTGCTCGCCAGCTGGTTGGCTGCATTGGCGCGGTTTGCCGCATCCTGGGCATGCTGGTCTGCGGTATTGGCCGTGTTCATCGCATTCTTGATGCCGGCCTGTGCCCGCGCATCCACATCCTTGATATCGTTGGCGTTCTTGGCCTGCAACTGATCAAGCTCGTTGACCCGGTCCTTGACGGGGTCGACCTGCCGATTCACCCACTTCTTGCGGGCGAAGGGGTTCATATGACCCCAGAAGCCTTCCTTCGACTGCTCTTCCAGCGGCTTGCCGGTCGCGTATGTCGCTTGGTCGTTAGGATTCATCGCGCTGGTTGCGCTGGGGGCCGCCGCCGGGTCTGTCGTCTGCGTCGGAGGAGTGCTGGTCTGTGCGAAGGCGGTAAGACCCAACGCACTTCCTAATACCAGTACTGGGAGGCCGAAAGTGTTTCCAGATTTCATCATGGTTTTGCTCTCCTGGTCGTCCGCGATGCGCCTGTGTTCCAGACGTCAACTCGCAAAGACTAGAGCAGGTAGCATGCCAAACTAAGAACTAGCGACAAGTTGTTGAAAATAGACTTATTGCTGCGAATTCTCGATTACCGGACACTGGGAGATTAGGGTTGTCTCACGCAAAATCTTCCGGGTGAACCGGTAACTATTACTGATGGGGCTGGAGCGGCATTTATTTCGCATCGACCTGAATGATGCGGATCTCCGGCATCTGCATATTCCAATTAGCCGGAATGGCATCGAAGATCAGTCGAAAATCCCGCTCATCGCCCGGCTTTAGCGGCGCCGCACTTACCGGCTCGGTATCGATATACGGCACTCGCGTACGGATCAGCGAGAGCGGCAAAGTTTCGATCTGTGGCGGCATCGCTTCGTCGTTGCGAAAGAGCACCTGCACGGTAATGCCGGACACAGTTTGACTGCCGGTGTTCTTAATGTGCCCATCAATAAAGGTGGATTTGCCGCCCGAGAGGCTGGTCGATTCGCTCATGGCAAGCTGCGAGAGCGGAAGATTAGCAGCAAAGGCCGCTAGTGGCTGAATCGTCGGCGGAGCTGCCGCCTTATGCCTTCCCATCAACACCAGGATTACGACCACAACCAGCACCGCCAGCCCGGCTACACCCCACGCTACGACGGGGGTTCCACCACCCTCCGGCGGCTTGCTTGCGAACATCTCGCCTTTGTTTGCAACAGCCGGGGGATTCGAGGGTGAATTGGCGGTGGTCTCGTCTGACCGATGAAGTTCGCTCATAAGCCGAAATTTTATACCCCACGGGCAATGCCAATGGTCCGGGTAGGACTACGAAAAAGGAATCACCCTAAGTTCCCTGTGCGTGAAACTTCGTCTGTTTTTCATCAAAGACCGGAACTTGTTGGTGCAAGATCGCGTTAACGAACATCTATTGTTCTGTAAGCTATCCTCCCCGTGCACTTAGAGAGCCCGTCATGAATCCGCCAAACGAAAGGTCGCCGCTTCCACCACACGAACTCCCACCCAGCCTGCTGCCGGTGATTCCGGCCGCGCCGGAAAGATCTGCACCCGCAACTATGCCGGCAACCATGGATGATCGTTTGTACCAGCTCGCTGCCCTGACCGCCGGCGCCTTCCTGCTGATGTCGCTGCTCTAACGCGTCGCTCGCGAGCCCCGGACTAGGCGAAGCTCGCGCGTTTTACCTTCTGGCGGAAGTCTTCTCCCTGCATCTCCACCACCACACACATCTCTTGCAGTCTCGATCGCATACGTTCTCCGATGCGGTCGCCAAGCGTCTCCTCACGCATCACTCCGCGCGGGCCAGATTCTATCCCCAGCGGCCCTGCATTCGCGTAGTTCGTCGTGATGATCGTTGTGCGGCGGTCGTTGTAACGCGTATTCAAAATATGCGCGACAGTGTCCCATACCCAGTCCGTCGGCTTTGAAGCCCCCAACTCGTCGAGTACGAGCACCTCGGCCTCAAAGACCGGTGCCAATATCTCCAGCTCCGTCGCCGAAACCTGGCGGTTGTAGCTGTTCTGCACCTGCTTCAACAGGTCGCGATAGTCATAAAACAGCCCCGTGGCGCCTCGTTCCGCCACCAGCGCCTGCAGAATCCCCACCGCCAGATGTGTCTTTCCGACGCCGATCGAGCCGGTAAGCAGCAGTCCCCGCCCAGCAGTCTCCAGCGGATAACCTTCAATAAACTTCCGCGCCGTCAGCAGAGCCACGCCCTGGGATCGGTGCGAATAGGGAAGATCCGTGTCGTAATTCTCCAGCCTGCAGTGCTCGTAACGTTTGGGAATGTGTGCACGGCTCAGCATCCGCTCAGCCCGTCGCTCGATCCGGCAGGCACAATCCTGGGCAAACTGTCTGCCGTTCTCCTGCACCACGCGCAGACCTGATCCACCGCATATCGAACAAACTTCACTCATAACCGTCCCTTTAGTATCGCAGCACCTGAATCCAAATGCCCCCTGTGCGAATCTTGGATATATCTGGGAAAATCAGATAAACTTAAAACACTGCTTGAGCGCTCCCTTACCCGGGGCGTAAACGGCGGCGCGACAGGCACTTCGATGTGACGTGAACTCTACCGTTGCAAGCGATCCGCGAGCCGGCAGGCAAGAGATCAGAAAAAGGATAATCATCATGCCAAAAGAAGGAATTCACCCGAAGTACGACACGATTCGCGTCAAGTGCGCCTGCGGAACCAGCTTTGAGACCCGCTCCACGCACAAAGGCGACATCGTCGTCGAAATCTGCTCCGCCTGCCACCCCTACTTCACGGGCAAGCAGAAGCTGATCGACACCGCAGGCCGCGTCGAGCGCTTCCGCCGCAAGTTCGACAAATCCGATGCCGGCAAAGCAAAAACAGCCGAAACCGCCGCAAAGTAAGCGGAGCCTAAATCAACCGAAGGCCTCCGCCCACCGCGGGGGCCTTTTCGTTGCAACCCTTGCTGACTAGATTGCCGATTCGCTAACTCGCTGACTCGCTAAAAATGAAGAAGCGCTACACACTCGAGCAGAAACGCTGGGACTCGCCCGTCGAGTACACCATGCCACAGCACTCCCGCGTCCCCGCGAGCTTCACCATCGGCAATGTCCGCATCGCTCCAGCAACGGTTCTCGCCCCCATGGCCGGCGTCACCGACACGGTCTTTCGGCGATTCATCAAGAACGCCAGCCAGTTCACCACATCAGCCGACACCACCGACGTCACCGAAGAGACCTCGAACCAGCAGTCCGGCTGCGGCCTCATCATGACGGAGTTCACCTCCGCCGACGGCCTCTCCCGCATGCGCGAGACCAAGCGCAAGCGCTACCTCACCTACTACGACGACGAGCACCCCATCTCCGCGCAGCTCTTCGGTTCGAACCCCGTCACCCTCGCCGACTCCGCCCGTATCGTGCAGGACGCCGGCTTCGACCTCGTCGACCTCAACCTCGGCTGCCCAGCAAAACGCGTCGTCGCATGCAACGGCGGCTCGGGCCTCCTGCGCGACCTGCCGCTCATCGAGACCATCTTCAAGGCCATCCGCGCCGCTGTCACCATTCCCTTCACCGTAAAGTTCCGCATGGGCTGGAACGACAAGCACATCGTCTGTGTCGACCTCGCGAAGCTGGCCGAAGACTGCGGCCTTAACGCCGTCGCCCTCCACGCCCGCACCCGCGAAGACGGCTACACCGGCCAGGCCCGCTGGGAGTACATCGCCGCCTGCAAAGACGCCGTCAGTATCCCCGTCATCGGCAACGGCGACGTCCGCACCCCCGAGGACGCCGCCGCCATGGTCGAAATCACTCACTGCGACGCTGTGATGATCGGGCGCACCGCGCCCTCGAACCCCTGGATCTTCCGCCAGATCGCGCAGTACACCGCGTCCAAAGAAGCCACCGGCGTCGGCGCGTACGACCAGCCCACCGACCAGGATCGTTACCGCATGATCCGCACCTACTTCCAGATGCTGGTCGACGAGATCGCCCTCGAAGAAGCCGCCGAAGCCACCCGCGCCGCAGCGATCACCGCGCAAGGTCAACTCGCCCGCGAGCAGCGCCACCGCGACTGCGTTGGCAAGATGAAGCAGTTCGCCAGCTGGTTCACCCACGGCGTCCCAGGCGGCGGCGCGCTGCGCAAACAGATCTTCGAATCCAAAAACGGCCCCGCGGTCCTGGACGCGATCGAAAGCTTCTTCGCCAATCGCGCGGCGGCCACGGAGAAGGAAGATGCCGTCGCAGAAGTCGACGAGACGATGCTCGCCTCAGCCGCCGCCTACTGCGACTGATCGAAATTCCTCACAACGATGTACTGACTCGTCACCGTGATGCCTACTTCAACAGAGCACGCTGCGCCTTCACCTTCTCCAGCACCTGTTCCAGACTCCCTCGAAAGATCAGAATTTTAACATCCCATTCCACCCTCGCTCGCGCCGGCATTGCTCTCTCCGGATCAACATGCTGACAAGTAAGCTCAGGATTGCTCCAGACATTCCCCGTCATGTTGGTAAAACTCGCTGCAACCCATTGGCGATCACTCGAAAGCGTAGCAATCAAGGGCAAATCAACGGGCTGCGAAGCGTTGTAATACGTGATCCCATCACGCCGTTCCATCCGCTGCACAGGCACGGGCCAGGTGTAAGAGGCCAGATAACGCACCGGGAGCCACTGACTCAGCGGCATTGCCAGCCTCCCTGGCGTCTCCGCAGCAAGCAGTTCGAACCCGTCCTTGCGATGCACGTACGTCCGCTCCAGCCGAACATCATGAAAGATGCCGGTCATCCGCGGGTCCGTCACTGCAGTGATCATCGCGTAGTCCACATCGGAGCGATTCTCAAACTCATAATGAAAGAGCACGCCATCATCCTGCAGCGTGGCCCGCGCGAGCATATGCACGCCCCCGGAGAAATCCCGCTCATATTCAACAGAGTTCCCGGCCTGCTTCCACATCGGCCTCTCGCCCTGTCTACCCGGCCGAAACAGATAAAGATGTTCCGCATCTGTCGCTCCTTGCTTCTTCGCCGTGACGTGCTCCGGAAACAAAACCTCCATCTCAGCCCTATCGGAGGTTTCTCCCGGCAACGCAACCATCAACGCCGGTTGAGTGTCATCCTCAGCAACCCAAAGCCGCAATCCCTTTCCGTTCGCAACACTCATAGGCATCTGCGCAATAATTCGCACAGACAGCAGTATCACCGCCAGCGCACAAATCACTCGCACCCGATCTAAAAGTCGCTGATTCATCAATCACCTGAGCTTCGTAAGATGCCAGATTACTCCGCGATCGCGCATCGGCCTTTGACCAATCAGCGCGACTACATTACAGTTCGTCCCATGAGTTCCCCAACACGAACGCTCCTGCTCGCCTGCCTTCTCTCGATTCCCGGGCTGGCCCAGGAGCGCCCACACATCACCGGAGTCGCCTTCGCTCGTTTCTACACTACCGATCCCGCAGCCGCGCAGAAATTCTACGGCACCACGCTCGGCTTCGAGCGCAAAGAAGTCGACAGCATGTGGCTCTATCCCGTCAATCACTCGCAGTGGATCGAGGTCCTCACCACACCCCCGCCGCAACCCAACGTCCGCCTCGCCGCAGTGGCCTTCACGACCACCAACGCCGCTCAACTCGAGGGCTATCTCGAAGCCCACAACATCAAGCCTGACGTTCCGCTCAAAGACGGCCAGTTTGGCGTACGCGACCCGGAGGGCAATCTCGTCATCTTCGTCCAGCGCGACTCTGAAAAACCTGTCGCCACCGCACCCCCATCACCCAACGCCACCAGCAGACGCATCATCCACGTCGGCTTCATGGTCACCGACCGCGCCAAAGAGGACACGTTCTGGCAACAGATTCTCGGCTTCCGACCCTATTGGCATGGCGGACCCAAGCCCGATGTCGACAACTGGGTCAGCATCCAGGTTCCTGATGGCACGGACTGGCTCGAATACATGCTCAACAATGGCCCAAACCCCACCCTTCAGCATGCCGGTGTCATGGACCACTTCTCCCTCGGTGTCGTCAGCATGAAAGACACCATCGGCATCCTCAGCAACAACCACTGCGAAGGGCCTAACTGCACAAAGAGCCAGGTTGGCCGCGATGGCAAAGTTCAACTCAACCTCTATGACCCCGACCTCACCCGGGTAGAGTTCATGGAGTTCACTCCCACGCAGGAGCCCTGCTGCTCTCCCTTCACAGGCAAACACCCAGGCCCCGACGACAAAAATTAGCTCACGGCACTCGTTTCAGGGTCACATTCATCGTCGTATCGATCACCTCGAGATCCCGATCCAGTTGCACAAGAGCAGCACCCTTGTCCTGAACCAGCAGCGCCTCGGAGTGTTGCTCATCGTCCGGATTCAGTTGATACACCGTCGCATTGTCGTCGTCCGCATCCCCACGCAGAACCGTCCACTCCCCCCGATCGGAGATCGTCACGTCTCCATGCGGCGCGCCACGATAGGTCTGCGTGCGAACAAAGGACGCATACGTCGTGTCAAACTTCCCCTTCGCGTATAACCGCAGCACCGTATCGAGCCCTTCGCAATCCGCGCAAGGCAGCGTCCCCTTATAAACCCCCAGCAGAATCGCGGTTCCCACTCGCGGAGCACCAGACGCAATATGCACCCGAACCGAATAAGCCGAGGTGTCCTGCGGTGCGGCATCCGGCGTCTTCTCCGGCGTCTCAAAGCCAAACACCAATGCAGAATCTCCAACCTTCGCCGCATTGAAGCGGAATCGCCTGACCTGCACCGGTACAGGCGCCTTCTTATCAACGGGCAGAAGATCGTTATTCAGAGCCGTCAATCCGGACTCTTTCGGCAGATGCAACACCCAACCGAAGCCGTTGACATCGCCTGACCGCAACTCCACCACCAGCGTGTCCCCCAGGTTCAACGAAACGTCGGTTCGATTATCTGCGGACCCCAGCGTCACCGTCTTGGCCTGAATCGACGTCGAACCCATCAGCGCAACAGCAAGCCCAAACGCCGTCACAATCCCTCGGAAAGTCATCGATGCCTCCTCTAGTCCGCATCCGAACTACGAACCTGGGCCCCACTCCGCTTTCGCCACACTGCTTTCACCTTCGCCCGCCAGCGCTCGTCCAGCGCGACGAGAATCCATTCCACACGCGGCGACAGATACCGCAGTACAACCTCAGACGCTGGATGAATCCGTAACGCTGGAGCCACCAGGTACAGTCTCGGAGCCTCTACCGATAATCGCAACCCGCCAAAGTACCCGTGCCGCTGAAACTCACCCAGCCCGGTGACGTTATCGGGGTTCTGCAGATGATGCCACCGCACGCGAACCCAATAGTCAAGCCCCTGCAGCGCAAGATGAAGATCTTCGTCCGCCTTTAACTCGATCACCGCCAGCCGTCCATCGTCCGTGACGCCCAGTAGGTCGAGCATACCCCGATCGGCCGCCGCAAATGCCGGCACCTGCGTATAAACATGCGCAGGATCCAGGTGAGCATCGAGCGGCTCAACGTCCCGCCGCAGAACGCTCTCCAGCCATCGCTCCGGCTGCATCCGGTACAGAGGATCGCGCTTGTCGCCGCCGGCAATCCGCCGCGCAAACAACCGCGAAACCAGCTCACGCAGCTCAGCCTCGTTCTCTTCCGTTAGCGGAGTCTCGTTCGCACCGGCGCCAAACGTAATCTCCTGCGCGCTGTTAAACGAGTTCCCCGCATAGCCCATCCGTACCCGCGCGAACTCCAGCCCGTGCAGCAAAAACGCCATCTCCGTCCCACTGCGAAGCCGCTGCTCCACCACCTCCCGCATCGTCTCCGGCACCAGCGCCATCACGCGCGCCTTCGACTCTGCAAACCGCTCCTGCGCAGCCAGCTTATTCGGCACATGCATCAGGCGAGTCGTCAGATTCCCATGATCGGCGGCGTCCCGCTGCTCCAGCTCTTCCGTCTTCTGGTCCAGCTCCCAAAGCTCCCACTGCGCCACATTCGCGTTCAACCATGCCATCCGCGAGAGCGTTAACATCGCCATCCCACGCGGCACAATTAACTTCAGCCCCTGATACAGCCGCCGCCCGTCACCCGATTCCCGACAGTGCTGCAACCACAAAATCCCCAGCGTCAAAATCCCGTCGATGGTAGCCTGCGTCTCCTCCTCATTCACAGCAATCACAGCCCACGCCTTCTGTCCTTGCAGCAGAGAACCCCGCGCATACGCCGGCCCAAAGCTCTTCTCCAAGTCCATCGCAGTCCGAAACGCATCGGTCTTGAACTCAGGAAAACTCCGCAGCAACACTCGCTCCAGCACCCGCAGATACTTCACCCGCGTCGCCTCGCGCGTGGACGGCGTACGCCGGTCACGATCCGCAACCAACTCCAGCGTCTGCGGCTTTGTCTGCCCGAAGCGATGCGTACTCAACCGCAGCACGCCGTTCCGCATCATCGTCGCACCCACCCGCCGGACGAGATTGCGCTCCTCCCCCCACAGGTGCAGTGTGCATCGCCCGTGCTCGGTCGCCAGCCTGTACTTTGCCTCGCGCATGTCGAAGAGCACCTTGCCGTCTTCGAGCACGACGGCACGCGGATGCTCCGTAAGAAACTCTTCCAGCGCTGTTGCAATCTGTTCTACGGTCTGTGCGGAAGATCGTGCGGGCTCCGCGGAAGCTGCTCTTGGCGGCATAGTCGAACCTTAACACATCAGGGTGCAGACCGGCCGACGAGTGACGGATCCTACAGCGTGAGCTTGAAGTGGAAGTCGGAGATTCTGAGGCCGTGACGAAAGTAAAAAGCGTGGGCCTCGTGGCGATGCGTTCCGGAGTCAAGCATGACGGTCGTACATCCCGCCTCACGCGCCAGGGCAATCAACCACGTCAGCAACGTCCCGCCATGCCCCTGGGAGCGCCGCGCAGCATCGGTGATCAGATCATCCACATAAAGCGTCCGTCCGCTCCACAAAAGAGTCTGCAGACGAAAGCCCGCGACCGCGACAATGATGCCTTCCTCTTCAAGGAAGGCGAGCTGATACCCCTCCACCTGCTGAGTCTGAATACGGTCGACGAACTCCTCTGCGATCAGCATCGGTCGAAGCTGCCTCATCACAGGAAAGCATCGAACGATCTCGGCGGGCGTGGTGGCAAAGCGGATCGTTGTTGGCATAGTCAGAGGTGCCGGCCTACCATTTCTCGCTGGCGCGCAGATGCGTAATGTGGGCAACATGGTGGCGCGAGTGCCAGGCATACATCAGCGTTGCATACTCCACTGTCATCGGACCGTTCTGCGGATGGTTACAACCACGCTGCCATTGCTGGTCGTCGAGCGACTGCAGCAACATCACCCAGCGCGCATGCAGGCTTTCCACCAACTCCAGCGACCATTCCACCGGAGCCGCCACGTCGTGAAGCCTCGCCCAGGCCGCCTCATCGTAGGGTTTCACCGTCGGCCAATCTTCGGTCAAGGAAAGCTTGACGCGGATGAAGGCGTTCATGTGACTGTCCGCGATGTGGTGTACCACCTGCCGCAGCGTCCACCCGCCCTGACGATACGGTGTGGCCAGCTGCGCGAAACTTAGCCCGTCAACCGCATTGCGCAGCTGCTCCGGAAGCTCCGCGAGCGTTGCAATCGCGTCAATGCGATCACCGGACGAGATGGTTGCAGGCGCCGTGAAGCGGCCAACAGGATACCTCGGGTCCAAATCGTTCAAGGACATGCGCGCCTCCTCCACACCTTTACTATTACTATGCAACGTAGCACACGGGATTGTGTAACCTCTATCCAGTATTCAGATCCTGTTGCGAATCTCGAAGCTTCCTTATGCGACCTCTGGCGAACCTTCTTCCCGCTCTCTTTCTCCTGACCGTCAACGGTTGCGCACAGCAAATCTCGCCGGGGCCACTCAGCCACACGCCATCCGCGACAACGCAAAACCCGATCGGCTTCGATAGCAATAACTATCCGGGCGATGACGCGCTCCCCGCCCTGCGACAGCACTTCGCTTTTTCCGGCTACTGGCTCACTAACCCGCCCGGCGAGCACCAGAACAGTTGGCAGGGCAAACGCGACGCGCTCCTGCGCAACGGCTTCGGCTTTCTCGTGCTGGCCAATGGCAAAACCGACGCCCAAATTACCAAGTCAAAACGCGCTGGTACAACCCCAGCGGCGCTCGGAAGGAAGGACGCCGCGGCAGCCGTTGCCGCCGCGCAGCGCGAACGCTTCCCTGCCCACACCGTCCTCTTTCTCGATCAGGAAGAGGGCGGCCGCCTCGATGCAAATCAATCCGCCTACCTTCTCGCCTGGACCGAAGCAGTCGCGCACTCCGCCTACCTCCCGGGCGTCTACGCCAGCGGACAACCGGTCGACGACGCCCCCGGCAAAACCATCACCACGGTGCAGGATATCCGCGAGCAGGTTGCCGCCCAGCACCTCCATCCGATCGCGTTCTGGGTCTACCAGGACGCCTGCCCGCCAGCGAACGGCTGCACCATGCAACCACCACCTCTCGCCGCCAGCGGAACGCCGGACATCGCGGCGTGGCAGTATGCGCAGTCGCCGCGCCGCAAAGAGATCACCGCAGCCTGCAGCAAAACCTACTCCCCCGACGGCAACTGCTACGCCCCCGGCTTGCCAACCTTCACCATCGATCTCAGCATCGCAAGCTCACCCGACCCCTCGCATGGCCGCTGAATCCAAGTAACGCAACCGGTCAATCGTTTGATAAGAGGCCCCATCGCGCCATTCCACCGGGTCCTTCTGGCATGCGACGATTTGCCGCAGCCCTCCGCGAGGCCTAGAATCAAAGCAGATGACAATACCCGGTCCCGACCACAAACGCTACTTCATCGAAAAGCTGGGTATCTCTGAACGCCTGATGGAACGCTGCCTCGGCGAAGCTCTCTCAGCGGGAGGCGAGTATGCAGACCTTTATTTTGAATCGGTTACCTCGACCGCGCTTGGCATCGACGAATCCCTCGTCAAATCCGCCAGCCAGGGCATCAGCGTAGGCTGCGGCATCCGCGTCGTCTCCGGCGAGCGCACCGGCTACGCCTACACCGACGACCTTTCAACCGACCGCCTGCTCCGTGCCGCACGCACAGCAGCCCTGATCGCCAGCGGCCCAGCCAAGGAATTGATGAGCGGCTTCCGACAGACCGAAACACCCGCACTCTACCCTGTCGCCGGGGCCACCAGCGATGCCGAAATCGCCGCCAAGCTCGCCCTCATCCAGCGCGCCGACAAGGCCGCCCGCGCCTACGACTCCCGCATCACCCAGGTCCGCGCAGGCTTCAACGATGAGCTTCGCCGCATCCTCATCGCCGCATCCGACGGCACCTTCGCCAGTGACACTCAGCCCCTCGCACGCCTCAACGTCTCCGTCATCGCAAAGGACGGCGTCAATACCGCTCGCGGCACCAGCGGCGGCGGCGGCCGCGTCACCATGGACTTCTTTGAAGGCGACAAATCGCCGGAGCACCACGCACGCGAGGCTGCCCGCACCGCCATCCTGCAACTCGGAGCAGTCGAAGCTCCCGCAGGCGAGATGCCCGTCGTCCTCGGCCCAGGCTGGCCCGGCGTTCTGTTGCATGAAGCCGTCGGCCACGGCCTCGAAGCAGACTACAACCGCAAAAAAACCTCAGCCTTCGCCGGTCTTATAGGACAACAGGTTGCAACTTCAAAAGTCACTGTCGTCGACAACGGCCTGATGCCCGGTCGCCGCGGCAGCCTCAACGTCGACGACGAAGGAACCCCTACGCAAGAAACAGTCCTCATCGAAAACGGCATCCTCAAAGGCTATCTCTCCGACAAACTCTCCGCGCGCCTGATGGGCATGCCCAACACCGGCAGCGGACGCCGCGAGAGCTACCACCACATCCCCATGCCGCGCATGACCAACACGTACATGCTCAACGGGGACGACATGCCCGAGGACATCATCAAGTCCGTCAAGCGCGGCCTCTACGCCGTCAACTTCGGCGGCGGCTCGGTCGACATCACCAGCGGCAAGTTCGTCTTCTCCGCCAGCGAGGCCTACCTGATCGAAGACGGCATCGTAACCCGTCCGGTAAAAGGCGCAACCTTGATCGGCAATGGTCCTGAAGCACTGAAGTACGTATCCATGGTCGGAAATGACCTCGCTTTGGATGAAGGAGTTGGCACCTGCGGCAAAGCCGGGCAAAGCGTGCCGGTCGGCGTAGGCATGCCCACAGTAAAGCTCGACCGCATGACGGTCGGGGGAACGGGACAATAATGGCAGTCGAACGCGAAAAAATCTACGAGTGCGAAGTAAAACGTCGCCGTGTGAAAGTCGGCGGAGGCTACGAACCCTTCTGGAAGGTGAAGCCGGTCGCCGTCGCGCTGGCCGACAGCGATACCGAGTTTCGTTGCAAGGACTGCTACGGCGTCGTCAAGCTGCTCGGCCGCAACGGCAAGGAAGGCACCGTGCCCTACGTTGAACATAAATCCACAGCCGACTCGGAGTATTGCGCCAATGGCCTCCTGTTCAAAAAAGCAACGGACGGGCGCGAACCAAGGCAGTCAGAACATCCCGTCGAGTAGCGGCTTTGTCACTTCTTGCAATTACTTTTGAGACGCAGCTCTTGCATGACAACGGAAAGTAACACTCAACGGCACAACTCAACCGAATCATGCAAACGAGGTTCATCATGGCAGTCGAACGCGAAAGATTTTACGAGTGTGAAGTGAAACGCCGCCGCATCCGCGCAGCCGGTGGTTACGAAGCCTTCTGGAAAGTTAAGACAATCGCCGTAGCGCTCGAAGATAACGACACCGAGTTCCGCTGCATGAACTGCGGCGGCGCCGTAAAGCTCTTTAAACGCCGCTCGCAAGACGGCCCAGCTACACACATCGAGCACAAGCTAAAGACCGACTCCGAATACTGCTCCGCCGGCATGTACTTCCTGAAGGCTACCGATGGCCGCATCGCGCGGCTGTCAGCAACCCCTGTTCGCTGAATCCTGTTCGCTGAACCAAAAGTTCGTTGAGGTCTTTGAAACGTGTCACAATCAGCACCGGCTATCTCGTCTGATCTGAAACAACTTGCCTCTGATGTACTTTTGAAGGCCCTCAAAGCTGGAGCCACCGATGCCGAAGCCGTCGTCTATGAAGGCGACGATTTCTCTGTGCTCGTCCGCCTGGGACAGGTTGAAACCCTGAAGGAATCGGGGTCGCGCGCCGTCGGTCTGCGCGTCTTTATCGGACAGCGCACCGCCAGCACCTCCTCTTCGGATTTCTCTAACGAAAGCATCGGCCGCCTTGTTGAAGGCGCGATCACCCTCGCGAAGATCACCGGCGAAGACCCCTTCGCCGGACTCCCCGAACCCCACGAGTTCGGCCAGCTCGACACCGATCTTCACCTCTACTTCGACGACGTCAACGAAATGCCGCCCGCCGAGCGCATCGAGATCGCACGGCGCACCGAAGCTGCAGCCCTGGCCTACGACAGTCGCATCCAAAACTCTCGCGGCGGCGACTTAGACACCGCGACCTCACATAAGATCATGATGAATTCGCGCGGCTTCATCGGCGAGTACCGCCGCAGCTATTGCGGCTTCTCCACCTCACCCGTCGCCCAGGACGAAAAGGGCGGCATGCAGCGCAACTACTGGTTCTCGAATGCCCGCACAGTAAAAAAACTCGAAAACCCAGAAGAGATCGGGCAAGAAGCCGCACGGCGCACGCTGCAACGCCTTGGCGCACGCCAGGTCAAGACCCAGAGGGCCCCCGTCGTCTTCTCGGCGGAGATGGCGCAATCAATCATCGGCAACATCTTCGACGCCGCCAACGGCGACGCGATCTACCGCAAAGCCTCCTTCCTCAGCGGCATGCTCGGCGAACAAATCGCCGGCGAAAACATCACCGTCATCGACGACGGCACCCTGGTCTTCGACAACATCGGCGGCTTCGGCACACGCCCGTTCGATGGCGAAGGTCTTCCCACGCGCCGCACCGTTCTGGTCGAACGCGGCATCCTGAAGAACTACGTGATGAACACCTACACCGCACGCAAACTTGGAATGCACTCCACCGGCAACGCCGCGCGCGGCCTCGCAGGAAACCCCGGCATCGGTGCGGGCAACTTCTACCTCGAAGCCGGAACCCTTACACCAGAGCAAATCATCAGCGACATAAGCAACGGCCTCTACGTCACCGAGACGTTAGGCCACGGCGTGAACCTCGTGACCGGCGATTACTCTGTAGGAGCCAGCGGCATGTGGATCGAAAACGGCGAACTCGCCTACCCCGTCGAAGAGATCACCATCGCCGGAAACCTCAAAGATATGTACCGCAACATCGCCGCCATCGGCAACGACCTCGAATTTCGCGGAGCCAGCGCCGCACCCACCATTCGCATCGAAGGAATGACTATAGCCGGAGCCTAAGACTTTAGCTTGCGGCGCGCATCCTTCGATTCCTCTGCAAATTTAATACACGACCTCACCTGCCGGCCCACGAAGAGAGACAGAAGAAGAACGCAAGATCCTATCAGCATGGACAGATGCTCATCGTCCCGAACCTTGAGCCAGAGTGGAATCGCACATAGCACGCCGACCAGGAACAAATTCACAGCCATAATTGCCGCCTTTCGGCTGCTCTCGAATTGCTCCACGGAGTATCGCTCAGAGATCGTCAAAATGTCCGGAATCTCACTGTCGTTCATCGTTCTCCTCAACGCACTACAGAATATCCGGCAAGCTACAACATAAAGAGAAATTTGGAAAGACGCCCGCACGGCGGATTCAACTCCAGAGTGCCCGGACCGGCAACCTCCTGTATCCCGACACACTCGCCACGCCAGCTACAATCCTCCTGTGGCCGCCACCTTCCATTTCGACCAGATCGTAGACTTCATCCCCCACCACGCCGACGAAATCCTCCGCGCCATCCCGGCCCAACCCGGCGTTTTCGCGCTCCGCGGCCAGCGCACCGAAGACGCACCCTACCTCACCCAGACGACCGATCTCCGCCGGCGCATGCGGCGCCTTCTCGACCCGCCGGAGTCGCAGTCCAAACGCCTCAACCTTCGCGAAAAAGTAGCCCGCATCGAATACTCCATCACCGGTTCCACCTTCGAATCCTCCCTTCTCCTCTACGACGCTACCGCAGCCCTCTTCGGTCACGTCGAAGCCCGCCGCCGCCTCAAACTCCACACCCCATACTTTCTGCGCATGACGATGGAGAACGCCTTCCCCCGCGTCTACTCCACCAACAAGCTCTCCAAGCGCGGCCTCGCCCAGATGTACGGCCCCTTCCCCTCGCGCCTCGCCGCCGAGCGCTACTGCGACGCCGCGCTAGACCTCTTCAAACTCCGCCGCTGCTACGAAGACCTCGCCCCCTACCCCGAGCATCCGGGCTGCGTCTACGGCGAGATGAACAAATGCATCGAACCCTGCAAACAAGCCTGCACACCCGAGCAGTACGCTGCCGAAGCTGCAGCCGTAAAAAATTTCTTCGACACTCGCGGCGAGAGCATGATCATCGAAATTGGTCTCGCCCGAGAAGAAGCCTCCTCCGGAATGCAGTTCGAAAAAGCCGCCGCCTTGCACGCCCAGTGGCAAAAGGTAAAAGCCGCACAATCTCTCGCCGACTGGATCGTCCGCCCCGTTCCCAAACTCCGCGCCATCATCGTGCAGTCCGCAGCACCGCAGGAAGACCACGCAGAAGAAGCCGCACTCTTCCTGCTCGAGGGTGGCTGCCTCATCGGCCCCGAGCGTCTCTCCACCCTCGGCGTCCGCGCCGTCCGCGAGCAAACCAGCGTTGGCAGCTCGCTCTTCGCCCAGCCCCTCATGCTCCAGGCCGTCCCACTCGAAGGCGAACCGGCCGCAAACAACGCCGTCAACTCACCCGAGGAACGCGCCGTCCACGCCTTGGCAGCGCTAGAAAAAAAGACAGGCAAGCCCAACGATCTTGCCCTCTTGAGCGATCACCTCTCGCTCCTGCGCCGCTGGTACTACCGTCCCGAAAAGCAGCGCATCGGAGAAATCTTCTTCGCAAACGAAGACGGCACATGGCCCATCCGCAAAATCCTCCGAGGCGCCGCTCGCATGGTCATTGGCGACCCCAAACCCATGGCCGAAACCAATCGCGATGCCGCCAAAGCCGCAAAGACAAAAATCCTGCACGAAGGCCGCTCCGACGTCGAGAAAGAAGTGCCGGTAGTTCCCAAAAATCACAAGTGACTCAAGGTCACTTGGCTGGTGGCTTGAGAACTGCTAGCTCGAAGGTGCGCCGAAGGACGAAGCCCACCTGTCGGTAGATCCGGATTGCTCCAGTATTGCTCTCGAGCGCAGTCAGGAACGGCACGTAGCCTGCGGCATGAATATCACGCGCAACTCCCGCCACAAGGGCCAGGGCATAGCCGCGACCGCGGAAGTCAGGATGCGTACACACGGCGCTCACCTCTGTGAAGCCGCCCGGTGACAACCGTTGACCAGCCATTGCCGCAAGACGGCCGTCGACGCGAACTCCAACGAACCCTCCGAGGGTAGCAGTGTGCGCGCGGAACGGCCCCGGTTCTGTGAGGGCGGCGAGAGCAACCATCTCCGGAAAATCCGCCGGTTCCATCGGGACCATCGACTCAGCAAGAGAAGGCTGATCCGGAACCGTAGAGCACACCATCTGAACCAGCCTTCCATCGCGAAGAAGCTCCCAGTCGGCAGGAGGTTCAGGAGCATCTTCCAGGAAGAGCGCTGCGACATCGCCCTCTGGCACGATAGCTGCGAGATCCGTGTACGCTTCGGGTGTCTGCCTTTGAAAAGCCGAGAGTGGGCCGATATCAGAAGGATAGCGGCGCGCCAGACCATGCGCCTGCGCTCCAAGAGCAAGATGCGCATGACGTGTAGTCAGGGAATTCCAGATGGGATTATCAAGCAGCGCATCGTCTTTAAGATGAAGGACTGAATGATTCATGGTTGATGTGGTTTCGATGTAAACCGACGGCATGAAACTTCAGACAGAATCGCAGCAGGTAAACACACGGCGACACTCTCAGCTTGCACGCACAAAGAACTCCAGCCTTTACAACGAACCGGGAACCCAAAACCACTTGCCATCAAACTCTTCTTAGCCTTTCAGAGAGGCCATGTCGATGGAGAAGCGATATTTTACGTCGGCTTTGAGCAGGCGTTCGTAGGCTTCATTCACCTTCTGAATGGGAATCACCTCAACATCAGCAGTGATGTTGTGCTTCCCGCAGAAATCAAGCATCTCCTGGGTCTCGGCGATTCCGCCAATGATCGAGCCGGAGAGGCTGCGACGTCCGAAGAGAAGTCCGAAAGCAGAGACGGAGAATGGCTTTTCAGGCGCGCCCACGAGAGTAAGATTCCCGTCGCGACGGAGAAGGTTGAGATAGGCATTGATGTCATGGTCGGCCGAGACGGCGTCGAGGATGAAGTCGAAGCTGCCCGCGTGTTTGGCCATCTCGTCGGCGTTGCGTGAGATAACAACCTCGTCGGCGCCCAGGCGGAGAGCGTCTTCCTTCTTGTTAGGCGATGTGGTGAACAGCACAACGTGAGCTCCGAGAGCATGCGCGAATTTGACTCCCATGTGGCCGAGTCCGCCGAGACCGACGACGCCAACCTTCTTGCCTTTAGTCACTCCCCAGTGGTGCATAGGAGAGTAGGTGGTAATGCCGGCGCAGAGCAAAGGCGCAGTCCCCGCCAGATCGAGGTTCGAAGGAACTTTGAGTACGAATTTCTCGGTGACGACGATGCTGTCGGAGTAGCCGCCGTAGGTGACGCCGCCCGTGTGCTTGTCCGGGAAGTTGTAAGTGAGAATGAGATTGGGGCAGAACTGCTCGAAGCCCTGCTTGCACTCGGGGCAGGTGCCATCGGAGTCGACGAGGCAGCCTACGGCGGCCAGGTCACCAACTTTGAATTTTTTTACAGCGGAGCCGACTTTGGTGACCCGGCCGACGATCTCATGGCCAGGGACGCAGGGATAGACGGTAGGCATGACCCCGCTCCATTCGTTGCGGGCCTGATGGAGGTCGGAATGACAGATTCCGCAGAAGAGTATCTCGATCTGCACGTCATTCTCGGTTGGATCGCGCCGCGCGATCGTGGTGGAGGCAAGCGGCGATGTCGCACTGGCAGCGGAGAACGCTTTGGCGTTGTACATAAGTGCCTTTTTGATGCATAACGTCTGGAATGGTATGCAAAAAATGCGCGATTCAGTATGCCGAATTTACAACGTATTAAACACACGAAGAGACCGAATCCGGGGATTTATGGCAAAGTAAAGCGGCTGCCGATCTCATCTCCCGCTGATAGACTTGCAGGCAGGAGCAATCCCCAAGTGATCGAACTGGCATTCTCCATCCTGGCCTCCGACTTCGCCCACCTTGCCGACGAAGTCGCAGCTGCCGAGCGCGGTGGCGGCACCATCGTCCACGTCGACGTCATGGACGGCCACTTCGTCCCCAACATCACCTTCGGCCCGCCCATGGTCAAGGCCCTCCGCCCCATCACCAAACTCCCGCTCGACTGCCACATGATGGTCGAAAATCCCGACGACTTCATCGCCGACTTCGCCGAGGCCGGCGCCGACATGATGTCCGTCCATCAGGAGGTCTGCCGCCATCTCTACCGCACCCTTCAGCAGATCGCCCACCACGGAATGAAGCCCGCCGTCGTCATCAATCCCGCCACCCCTGTCGACACCCTCGTGGAAGTCCTTCCAATGGTGCACCATGTCCTCGTCATGAGCGTCAATCCCGGTTTCGGCGGCCAGGAGTTTCTTCCACTTGCCCTCGACAAGATCGCCCATCTCGCCGAACTCCGTGAAGAAATGGGCCTTAACTTTCGCATCGAGGTCGACGGAGGCGTTGCTCACGATACGGTCGCTCTCGTGGTCGAATCAGGAGCAGACATGCTGGTGGCCGGATCGGCGATCTTTGCCCCCGGCAAAACAGAACATAACGCCCGGGAATTCCTGAAACTCGCACGAGCTGCTTCGGCGGCACAAATCTGAGCGGAACGATTAGAATAGAAGGCAGCCTGAACGCCGTTTGGCGCGAGGCAGATGGGGTTTATAGCGGATGAACAAGCGTTCCTTTTTTCCAACTGTCAGGGCAAACGCGTTGGCCGGCCTGGCCATCGCCGCTTTCGTGGTCTCTTCCATGGGTGCAATGGCCCAGGTAACCGGTTCTTCCCAGACCACCACCGACGCCAACGGCAAGCCGCAGGAGTCCGTAACCCTCTCCGCTTCTCCCAATAAGAAGGACGATAAGGTCGTTCAGTCCAAGGACACCAAGAAAGAGCTGCGCAAGGAAAAGAAGATCGAGCCGGTTGACGCCGGTCTGCCCGACAAGGTGCTGTATGATAAGGCCCTCGACGCAACCAAGCGCGGACACTTCGACGTAGCCCGTCTCGACCTCCAAACCCTGCTCAATACTTATCCCGACTCGCAGTATCAGATGAAGGCCAAGCTCGCCATCGCCGACAGCTGGTACAAGGAAGGCGGGACCGCAGCCCTCACTCAGGCTGAGCAGGAATACAAAGACTTCATCACCTTCTTCCCCAACGCACCCGAGGCCGCCGAGGCCCAGATGCGCGTGGGCGACATCTACTTCCGCCAGATGGACAAGCCCGACCGCGACTACGCAAAGGCCACCCACGCCGAAGAAGAGTACCGCACCATGCTCCAGCAGTTCCCCGAGTCCACCCTCGTGCCGCAAGCCAAGCAGCGCCTGCGCGAGGTGCAGGAGGTCATGGCCAGCCGCGAGGCCGCGATCGCCGCCTTTTACGCCACTCGGAACAACTGGCCCGCCACAATCGCACGCTATCAGACCGTCGTCGACACCTATCCGCAGTACAGCCACATGGACGATGTCCTCGTTGGACTCGGCGACGCCTATGAGACCGAAGCACGCTACGTCCGGTCGTTGAAGCTCCCCGAAGCCGGCAAGGCAAGGCTTGAAAAGATCTATGACGACCAGGCCATCGCAGCGTACACCAAGGTCATTCTCGAGCACTCGGCCGCTCCCCACGTCGAAGATGCGCGCGACCGCCTCGATGCGATGAATGTGCCGATCCCGACCCCCACCCCCGAGCAGATCGCGGCCAGTGTCGCGCTCGAGAATAGCCGCAGGCAGTATCGCCTGCAGGATCGAGCGACGATTCTGTTCATGCACACGCCGGACGTGGTCCTAGCGGCCAGAGACGGCGACCCGACGCTCGTGGACCCCACCCCAACGCTGGCCCCTCACATCACGACTCAGATTGTCGCAGACTTCAAGGGGGCGATGAATCCTGACGCGCCCAAAGCCAACGCCACGGCGCCGCTCGCTCCGAACGGCAATGCTCCGGCACCGGATGCGAGCGCCGCGGCGACCCCGCCCGCCAGCACTCCGGCAGTTCCCGCAGCGCCGCTCCAGTTCCAGGACGTTCCATCCGCAAACGTAGCTCCTTCCACGGGGGCCGCTGTCACCAGCGTCCAGGGCAACACTCCCAGCACCCCCCCCGCCACCGGCGGAAACAGCATGGGCGTCGAAATTCTCACTCCGGGAGCAACCGCAAAGCCTGCAGACAACGGCGGTTTGAAGGCTGTGGGACCGGAAAACGCAACACCATTACCGGCACCGGAGAAGCCCGCAGCCGCCCCTGCAACAGTCAACGATCTCGCGGACAAAACGGCGCCTCCGGCACAAACTCCAAACGCAAATGGCAAGAACCCAAAGCCGGGATTCGACAAGGCCGACGAGTCCTCCAGCAAGCATAAGAAGAAGAAGGGTCTCGCTAAGCTGAACCCGTTCTAAGCGTGCGAATCACCGAAAAGCAATGAGGGGATGCAGCCATAGGTTGCATCCCCTTCCTTTTGATCGTCCATAGACCTTTATCATCCATAGACTCTGAACTTTCAGCCCGGCCGATCACGTCGACTGGTTCACGGCCACGCGGTGCCGAACCCGCGGCGCAATAACAAGTGACAAAAGAATAAGCGCGACGAGCGCCAGCAGCCAAAAGTACAGCGGGCTCACGGTCACGCGGTGGCGTCCGCCGCTCTCTGCCTTTGACACATGCGACAGGTGTCCACCCAGCACATACGCACTGCCACCGAGCGATTCGTCCGCCTCATAAACAGCATTGCCCCCCAGAACCACGGTGTCACCGCCGATCCTCGCCTGCGAGTCGACGACCGCATTTCCCCAGATCACCGTTGCGCTCCGCCGCACCTGCCCACTGACGTTCACGCTTCCAAACAAAACGAAGACGCGCCCTGTCACGTCTCCTTCTACCTGCACCGAACAGAAGAGGCAGGTAGCGTTATGCACCTGCTGGCCCGAGGCGACGAAGATATCCTGCCCGAT
Organism: uncultured Acidobacteriaceae bacterium; assembly: GCA_963791735.1. Classification (GTDB taxonomy): domain Bacteria; phylum Acidobacteriota; class Terriglobia; order Terriglobales; family Acidobacteriaceae; genus Edaphobacter. Next base: position 99,457 of record CAWBTR010000008.1, read on the forward strand.
GTAAGTGCGGCTGCCCGGCGCCTGGCCGAGCGCACCAACCGTCAACAGAAGCGGCAAAACAAAACTTTTAAGCGCATAGGCTCGCAATTTTCCCCCAAAAGATAAGGCAACCAACCTGCCCAGCTTGATACGCAAGCTTCCGGAGGCAGGTTCCGTCAGCCGCGATTGATGCATTAGCCAGCAACCGGTCTAGAAACCGCGGCCACGCGGATACGCGGGAAACTGATACCGATTGCGCCGGACAATATACACGATCAACCAGATCAATCCGACCAGGATCAGCAACGGAGCGAACGGAAGCAGCAGCCATATCCGCCCGGGAAGCACCATGCTCGAACCGTGGACCATGGCTCCGCTGGCAAGATTGGCATCCCCGCCAGCAAGAGCAAGGTCGCCCCGGACCGCGGACCCTTCGCCCATGTTCAAATCGGCGCCCAGCGCAGCCACATCACCCGAAATAGTGTGACCCGCATCGATATCTACCCTTCCGAACATCACCGCCACGTCGCCTCTCACATCCCCATGGACGCGGACATTGCAGAACATGCATGCAATATCGTCCGCCGTATCTCCCTCGGCGACCGTGATGTCGTTGCCGAAGCTGACGCGATCATCTGTGGACCTGGCAAATGCAGGCGAAACGTAGAAAACAAGAAGTGCAACAGCGAGGAACAATCTGCGCATAGAAGACCTCGTGAGCTAGTGTACGGCGACAGACGCTTCGGGCGCGCGGTCATCCGGAAGCACCATCGACAGGCCGCGGGCGCGTCTCGAACCGAAACGCGCAACAGCCTCTCGATGCTACCCTTAAAGCACCGATGAGCGAGCAAGCGAGCAACCACGAACTGCCGAAGGCATACGATCCGTCTGTCATAGAAGAACGCTGGGCCGAGTACTGGGTCAAAGAACGTCTATTTGACGTCCCAACCCCCGAAAGTACGCACGACGGGACCACAAAGTTCACCATCCTCCTGCCCCCACCCAACGTCACCGGCCGCCTCCACATGGGCCACATGTTGAACCAAACAGAGATGGATATCCTCACCCGCTGGCACCGCATGCTCGGCGACCTCGCCGTCTGGATCCCCGGTACCGACCACGCCGGCATCGCCACCCAGATGATGGTCGAACGCCAACTCGCCACCGAAGGCAGCTCTCGCAAGGAGATGGGCCGCGAAGCCTTCGTCCAGCGCGTCTGGTGCTGGCGCAAGCTCTACGGCGGAGCGATCCTCGACCAGATGAAGCGCCTCGGCGCCTCCGTCGACTGGTCCCGCGAATACTTCACCATGGACGACCGCCTCAGCGTCGCGGTCAAGGAAGCCTTCGTCCGCCTCTACGAGCAGGGCCTCATCTACCGCGGAGCCTACATCGTCAACTGGGACCCCAGCATCCAGACCGCCGTCTCCGACCTCGAAGTCGAGCACGAAGAACGCGTCGGCAAGCTCTACCACATCCGCTACCCACTAGCAGACGGATCCGGCCACATCACCGTCGCCACCACACGCCCCGAAACCATGCTCGGCGACACCGCCGTGGCCGTTAATCCCACCGACGCTCGCTACACCGCACTCATCGGCAAAAAAGTCCGCGTCCCATTAACCGGAGTAAACGGCGGCCCTGACAGAGAAGTCTCCATCATCGCCGACGACTGGGCCAAACCCGAGTTCGGCACCGGCGCCGTCAAAGTCACACCCGCGCACGACCCCAACGACTTCGCCATCGGCCAGCGCCACAACCTGCCCAGCCCTAGCATTCTCGACGAGACCGCTCACATCGACCTCCCCGGCTCGCCCTACGACGGCCTCGACCGCTACGCCGCACGCGACCGCATCGTCGCCGACCTCGAAGCCATCGGCCTCCTCGAATCCATCAAAGAACACACCAACTCCATCGGCCTCAGCCAGCGCACCGGCGTCGTCATCGAACCGCGCCTCTCCATGCAATGGTTCCTCGCCGTCAACAAAACCCCAAACACCGGCGGCAACAGCATCGCCAAAAACGCCATCGACGCAGTCGAAGGCGAGAACCCCGCCATCCACTTCACCCCCGAGATGTACAAAAAGATCTACCTCGACTGGATGACGAATATCTACGACTGGTGCATCTCCCGCCAACTCTGGTGGGGCCATCGCATCCCCGCATGGCACTGCAAACCCTGCGGTGGCATCACCGTCTCCCGCGAAACCCCGAAGACATGCGGCAACTGCAACTCAACCGACATCACCCAGGAAACCGACGTCCTCGACACATGGTTCTCCTCCGGTCTTCTTCCCTTCACCACACTAGGCTGGCCCAACGCCGACGCAAACGGCGCACCACAAATCACCAGCGACCTGGCCAACTTCTACCCCAGCTCCCTCCTCGTCACCGGCTTCGACATCCTCTTCTTCTGGGTAGCCCGCATGATCATGCTCGGCTGCCACTTCACCCTCGACGTCCCCATGCCCGACGGCAGCAAGCGCGATCTCGCCAACGCGGTCCCCTTCCAAGAGGTCTACATCCACGGCCTCGTCCGCGACGCCGACCGCCAGAAGATGTCCAAGACCAAGGGCAACGTCATCAACCCCATCGACATCATCGAGCGCTTCGGCACCGACGCCGTCCGCTTCACCCTCGCCTCCATGGCCTCCCCCGGCACCGACATCGCCTTCAGCGAAGCCCGCACCGAGGGCTACCGCGCCTTCGCCAACAAGATCTGGAACGCCGCCCGCTTCTTATTCATGAACATCGACCGCGCCCGCGAAGCCGGTTACAAGATGACAATGCGCCACGTCAGCGCCGTCACCGAACTCCCCGTCGACACGCCACTGGAAACCCGCTGGATCTTCGACCGCCTCAGCGCCGTCTCCACCGCAGTCGACCGGGCACTCGCCGATTACCGCTTCGACGAAGCCGCCAACGCCATCTACCAATTCTTCTGGGGCGAACTCTGCGATTGGTACCTCGAACTAGTCAAGCTCCGTCTCAACTTCGAAGAAGGCGCACCGCCAAACCCAACCACCGCGCTCACCCTCGCCTCCCTCACCGGCGTCTTCGAGTCCGCCCTCCGCCTCCTCTCGCCCTTCATGCCTTTCATCACCGAAGAGATCTGGCACGCCCTCTACAACGACGCACCTCCAGCGAAATCCATCGCCCTGACCCGCTACCCCCAGGCCGCCGACTTCCCTGCCGACCCTATCGCCGCAAGCGCCATGAAGACGATGCAGGACCTCATCGTCACCGTCCGTGCTCTCCGCAAAGAACTCGGCGTCCCCGAAAAAGAATCCACCCCCATCCACCTCCACGCGAGCAACCGAATCGTCGCTCTCGCCGACGCAAATCAGGACATGCTCGCTCGCATGGCCCGCGTCGCCTCAATTGAATTCGCCAGCGAACCACTCTCCGGCAGCAACGCGCGCAGCACAGCCGACTTCGACGTAACCGTAATTTACGAGCGCCAGATCGACGTCCCCGCCGAACGCGAGCGCCTCACCAAAGAACTAGCCAAATACGAAAAAGGCCTCACCGCCGCGGACCGCCAACTCAACAACGAAGCCTTCATGGCCAAAGCCCCAGCCCACATCGTGGAAGGACTCCGCAAACAACACGCCGAAACCAGAACCCTCTACGACAAAATCAAGGCCGCTCTCGATGATCTCCCAGATCTCCCACCGGCTGGTTGAACTTCCTGCATCATACTGAATGATGCGAAAAAAGCCAGTTGAGACGACGCCCGCGAACCGGCAGGCAGTATTGGAAGAGCGCCGAAAGCTGAAGATGGCCCGTTCTGCCCACGCCTATGTACGCGGAAACACCCTTCAGTTCTACGAATGGCTCAACGCAGACTCCGTCGACAAGCTGCCGCAAGGCCCACCCATATGGATATGCGGCGACTGCCACGTCGGCAACCTCGGCCCTGTCGCCAACGCCGACGGCAAAGTCGAAATTGAGATTCGTGACCTCGACCAGACAGTCATCGGCAATCCAGCGCACGATCTGATTCGGTTGGGACTCTCCCTTGCGACTGCGGCACGCGGCTCCGACCTGCCGGGAGTGACCACCGCTTTGATGATGGAGCAAATGGTAAAGGGATATCAAGACGCTCTCGTCTCCAGAAAGACCAAAAAACTTGCGAAGGATTCGCAGAAGCTACGTCCCATCGAGAAACTGCTGCACCAGTCGACGAGCCGCGAATGGCGGCATCTCGCGCAGGAACGGATCGAAGACGTGAAGCCGACGATCCCTCTGGGAGAGCGGTTCTGGGCGCTATCCAAAGACGAGAAGACAGAAATTGCTAAGCTCTTCGAAACCGAGCAGGCGCGCAAACTCATCACATCCCTCAAACATCGCGACGATGGCGCCAAGATTCGTGTACTCGACGCCGCCTACTGGATGAAGGGCTGCAGTTCGCTGGGCCGTCTTCGCTACGCCGTGTTGCTCGCGGTTGGCCCTAAGAAAGACAAGGAGTACTGCCTGGTCGATATCAAAGAGGCCGTCCGCGCCGCCGCGCCCGCAGCAAAAAACGCCGACATGCCGAAAGACTTCGCGAAGCGCGTCGTCACCGGCGCATGCAACCTGGCCCCGTTCCTTGGAGAACGGATGCTGGCGGCAAAGTTTCTCTCGCGCCCAGTCGTACTGCGGGAACTAATGCCGCAGGACCTGAAGCTCGAGATCGATCGCCTGACACGGGAAGAGGCCGTAGCGGCAGCCAGCTTCCTCGCTGGAGTCGTCGGCAAAGCTCATGGCCGCCAGATGGATGCCGCAACCAGAAAACGCTGGGCGGCGGAGCTAGGCCGGAACCAATCGAAGAGCTTGGACGCACCTGGCTGGATGTGGCGCAGCATCGTGGAACTGATCGCCAGCCATGAGACGGCCTACCTCGAACACTGTCGTCGCTACGCCATCGCCTGAACGCTGCCAAAAACCACAGACATTCACTCTGTGTCTTTCGCCTGACGCGCTTTCCGTCCTAATTGCTGAGCGGCCACCACGCCCATGACAGCCAGGACCGCGGCGATCAGATAGCCAGCGGCCCTCTGAGTCGCGAGAATCGAATCCATCTGTTTCCAAGGCTCATTGATAGCTTTGCAGGCTGCAAATGCGAGCACAACACTCACCACGTACAGAGCGACCTGCATAATTCGATAACCCATCCGGCCGTCCTCTCACGTTCGGGGGCCCCTTTCTTCGGGGCCCTTTCCTTGCATGGCCCCTCAGCGGTTGAGGTCGTGGATGGTCTCGCCAAACGCGCGCCTCCACGTGCCGGCCGTATTCTTGATGGCCCCGACGGCTTGGTCTGCGGTCCCTTCGCCCACAAGGTCGTCATCGCCCGTCACTCGCCCAATGCCCTCCTTCATGCGCCCCACAAGAGTGTTCGCACCCGCGCCGAATCGTTTCTTCGTCCCCCAACGCCGCAACCTGTTCGCGGTGTCTTCCACGCCGTCAAATCCGGCTTCGTGTTGCAACGCTGGCTCATAAAACAGCGCATACGTTAGGGCAGCTCCTACCCCGATACCTGCAAGTAATAATCGGCTTGCTCTCATTGATCACCTCATTCATTTAGATGCGGAATCGCAGAGACGGGTTAGGCGAAGATATCAAGTTCGGCAAGGCATCTCCGTCAGCGTATGGAAGCATCTGTCTTAGTAGACGCGTCGCTCTCTGGGCAGCTCTCAGGGCCAAAAGACGGCTGCCCTTGCTGAGTCTGTAGATCCCAGGAACAGGGCTCGGTCATCATGCCAACAGCACCGGCTGTGTTGTAACTTCCCAGCCGCGCCCGGAGTCCAATCGGCATGGCACTCGCTCGTACATCACTACCCTCATCGTCTCCCGATCTTGCGGTCCAACTTGCACGCTGGGCTCCTATCCCACTCCGCCTCATCGTCGGATTCGGTTTCATGCAGCACGGCTTCGCCAAACTTGGCCGCGGCTCGGAACACTTCGCCACCATCCTTCAAGCCCTCGGCACACCAGCTCCGCATCTCATGGCATGGATCTCTATCGTCACCGAGCTCTTCGGCGGCCTAGCCATCCTTCTCGGAGCCTTCGTTCCGCTCGCCGCCATCCCAATGACAATTCTTCTCATCGTCGCTATCTTCACCGTGCATCTCCGCTTCGGTTTCAGCTCTATCAAACTCTTAGCCGTCACCACAGCAGGCCCGCAACTCGGGCCGCCCGGCTACGAAACCAATCTGCTCTGCCTCGCCTGTCTCGCAGCCCTCGTCCTCGGTGGGTCCGGCCCCCTCTCCATCGATGGACTCCGTGCATCGCGTAAGCGATTGATCTAAATCGACGAATCACCCCTCCCCTTGACGCACAGCCCCGTCCCACAAATCGTCGGAGCCTAATCAGCAATGGCTCAATTTGACATAGCTCATCTGAGCTATTTAGTATGAACTAATTATGACGAGCTATCGCAACCTCTGGGATATCGCCGTTCTCGCCCTTCTCCGCGAAGCCCCCATGCACCCCTACCAGATGCAACGGCTCCTCAAAGACCGCCACAAAGACGAGTTGCTCGAGCTGAAGCGCGGCTCTCTCTATCACGCCATCAACCGGCTCATGGCCGCCGGACTCATCGAAGCCGTCGACACCGGACGCACCGGACGCAGACCTGAGCGCACCACCTACCGCATCTCCGCCGAGGGTCGTCAGGAGCTGATCCGCACCCTCCAGCAGATGATCGAAACTCCGCGCCACGAATCGTCAGAGTTTATGGCTGCCCTCAGCTTCCTACTGCATCTCGAACCCAAGGATGCCATCGCAAGGCTCGAAGAACGAGCTCAGCGCATCGAAGAGGATCTCAACACATCGACCAGTCGCCTCAACCTGGCTCAGCAAACCGTCGACCGCATCAATCTCATCGAGAGCGAATACCTCCTTGCGATGCGGCGAGCCGAACTCAAATGGATCCGCACCATCATCCCGCAGCTGCGCTCAGGAGATCTCGGCTGGGACATGAAAAAGATATTCAGCAACGTCCGAAGCAAGAGAAAGGCCGCCGCTGCCGCAAAGGAGAAGTGATCATGAATCTCGACCGGCAAACCGGTTCCAGTCTATCCCCACAATCCCGCACCTGGCCCGCCGCCCTTACCCTTGTCCTGCTCGCGCCCTTCATCGGCGAAGTTCTCAGCGGCTCAACACGACTCAGCTTCATCTTCGCGTTCGTGCCCGAGGTGATGGTCTGGGGATTTGGCGCACTGATCATTCGCGAACTCGTTCGTCGCTGGGGCGCCGGATACCTCAGCCTCCTTCTTCTGGGACTTGGCCTGTCCATCGCCGAAGAGTTCATCATCCAGCAGACCTCTCTCGCCCCGCTTCCATGGCCCGCGGCCTCCGCAAACTACGGCCGTCACGGGGGCGTCAACTGGATCTACTTTCTCTTTATGCTCGGATACGAGTCCGTATGGATCGTGCTCGTGCCCGTCCAGATCGCCGAGCTGATCTTTGCCGACCGGCGCAACGTCACATGGCTTCGAACGCGGGGACTGATAGCTTCCGCCGTCATCTTTGTTCTCGGCTCCTTCATCGCGTGGGCAGCATGGATCAAACGAGCCCGGCCCATCGTCTTTCACGCTCCGAACTACACCCCTCCAGCTTTGACCATCCTCGCGGGGCTGCTAGCCATCACTGTGCTCGCACTGGCGGCTTACCTCATCAGCCGAACCATCCACGCCCGTTATCTGCTTCCCGAACGACACCATCTCCCTGGATCATCGCACTCGCGGCTCTCGTAATGGGCTTCCCATGGTATTGGCTCATGGCACTGATCTTCGGATCCAGATCATCGCTGCCATTTTGGGTTCCGATGATCCTCGACTCTCTCATGGGCAGCACTCGCGCTTCTGCTCTTTCAGTACTGGTCATCCTCACCCCAGTGGGGCGACATGCATCGATGGGCGCTCGCCTCCGGTGCCACTCTGGTTTGCATGATCGCAGGATTCTCAGGCAGCAGTCAGTGGCCACGAACCGACCTGATCGGCAAAGCGATCCTGAACCTGCTCGCCGTCGCCAGCCTTCTTCTACTCGCTCGCCGCATAAGGCAGTGCTCCGCCGCATAGCCCGAAATCGGCTTCAATTCGCCAATGATCTAAAATCAACTCGTTCCTCTTTGCCTCGGAGCACGCCATGAGCGGGGTCCTCATTATCGGAAGTCGCAACGAGGTGGGCCGCGAGATCGGCGACGCACTCTCTGCTGCCGACTTGCCCGTCGAATATTCCGCCGGTCACGTCGACGCCCTGCAGCGGCTGCGCGCCAAATCCTTCGGCATCGTCATCACCAGCGCCTACAACGCCCTCGAGGAAGGCCTCGCGTTCCTCGAAGAGATCCGCTCCATCCGGCCCGGCATCAAGTGCATCGTCCTCGCCCATAAGAGCACGCCAGACGAAGTCATCGCCGCTCTCCGCGCCCGCGTGTTCGCCTTCTTCTCTCCTCCGTTCGATGCTCACGAGATCGCAAACCTCGTTGCCCAGGCAGCGGTCGACAATCATTCGCGCGACGACATCGAAATCCTCTCCGCCCGCCCCGGCTGGGTCTCCGTCCGCGTCAACAGCCGCCTCATCTCAGCCGAACGACTGATGTCTTTCGCCAAAGAACTCAGCAGGCAACTCTCCGATGACGCAAGACACGAGATCTTGCAGGCGCTCCGCGAGATCCTTCTCAACGCCATGGAACACGGAGCCGCCTTCAATCCCGAACAGGTCGTCGAGGTCTCCGCCATTCGAACCGCAAGATCGATGGTCTTTCGTGTACGCGACCCCGGAGCCGGCTTTCGCAAGGACGCCATCACCCACGCAGCCTTCGCCAACCCCCCTTCCGATCCCACCGCCCACATCGCCCGGCGAGCGGAACAAGGAATACGCGCCGGCGGATACGGCCTTCTTCTCGCCGCCGGCACCGTCGACGAGCTGATCTACAACGAAATCGGCAACGAGGCGATACTCATCAAGTACCTCGATTCGCCCGCGAAGCCGTCTTGAAAGTGCGCAGCTTCAGCCGCGCCGTAACTACATCTTAGAGAGCACGGCTTCAGCTGCCGAGGGCACATCCCCTCAATCACATCGGACCTTCGCCGATGTTCCCCCAACCAGGCCTTGCGCCGCGCCGCACCGTCTCGATTAAAATGAAACTGTATGCCGTTCCCCATCAAAGTCTGCGCCATCTGCTCCCAGGAGTTTGAACTGAAACCCGACAAACCCGGCTTCGCCAACCGATGTCCCGAGTGTAGTGCCGAAGAATCGACCGACATAGGCGCCAATACCCGCATGACTGCCGACGAGCGCAAGAACCAGCGCGAAGCCAACGAAGCCCGCCGCCAGGCTATGCGAAATCTCCTCTACCGCAAGGACAGCTGAAGCTCACCACCGTAAACTCACCAAAATTTCCACAGAAATATTTTCAAAAGTTGGCATATTTTTCGTCGCTGAAAATCGAGCGTCTTCTCACCACGTTGATGACGCAATTCACCACAAATTCACCAGCGAAACGACACCCTGAACCACCCGTTTTTTCCAAACCCCCTCAAAAAACCCCACAAAACAAGAAAAAACACCGTTTAGCACCGCCCCGAATCTTTTCTGAAAAAAACAGGGTTTAGGATGACTAAATGGACTGGAAGAGTAAGCGGGTAGGCGCAATCCTTGAAGCCGCATTGGCCGAAGACAAAGTTGCCAACGACATCACCACAGCCTTAACCATCTCCCCCAACCTACGCGCCTCCGGAACCATCATCGCCAAGCAAGCCTGCGTCGTCTCCGGCCTCGGCTGTATCCCCGTGTTTCTAGACATCTTCGCCAGAATGTCCGCCACTCCAGTAGGCCGCTTCGAAGTCGTCAGCCATCCCGAAATCTTCGACGGCGTAATGGTAAAAAAAGGCCAGACCCTCGCCGTCATCCGTCACAACGCCGCCGCCCTCTTATCCTGCGAACGCGTCATCCTAAACCTTATGCAGCGGATGACCGGCATCGCCACTCTCACCCACGAGTTCGTCAAAGCCGTCTCCGGCACAAAAACCAAAGTCCTCGACACCCGCAAAACCATCCCCGGCCTCCGCGCCCTCGACAAATATGCCGTCTGCTGCGGCGGTGGCGTAAACCACCGACTCGACCTGCAGGACGGTATCCTCATCAAAAACAACCACATATCGCTCGGCGGCGGCATTCCAACGGTGCTCGAACGCGCGCTGAAAAACCGCAAGACCGGCCAGTGGGTTCAGGTCGAAGTACGCAACCAAATCGAGCTGGATCAGGCCATCGCCGGCGGCGCTGAATCTATCCTCCTCGATAACATGACACCATCCCAGGTAAAAAAGGCGGTCAAACAGATTCGCGCAACGCTCCCTAAGGTTCCTATCGAAGCCTCTGGCAACATGAACCTGAAGACTGTGCGGAAGTATGCGCTGGCCGGTGTGGACTTCGTTTCGGTCGGCGCCCTGACGCACTCGGCTGCAGCCGCCGACCTGAGTATGCGAATCACAGCGGATATCTACTGAGGAATGTGTGCCTGAGTCGTTCGATCTTTCCAGTGTTATCGCAGCTGTCACAGGCACACCATTCGCAGAGCAGCTGCACTACCAACACTCCGTAGGATCGACCAACGTGCTGGCACTCGAGGCGGCGCAGACGGGTGCCACACATGGCGGCGTATGGGTGGCAGACGAGCAGACCTCAGGACGAGGACGTAGCGATCATGGGTGGCACTCCCCTGCAGGCGATGGGCTTTATGTCAGCGTACTACTGCGCCCACAAATGGCTTTGGTCGATGCGTTATGGCTGTCTCTCGCGACGGGATTGGCGGCACAAACAGCGATTGCTATCGTCACCGGCCTGACGCCTGATATTCGCTGGCCAAACGATCTTCTAATCGCCGGCAGAAAGTGTGGCGGCATCCTGGTGGAGACCTCAGCCATCGCCTCACAATCGAACACTCCGGCGATGCTGCGCTATGCCGTCGTAGGAGTTGGCATCAACGTGAATCACCAAAATTTTCCTCCGGACTTGGAGGCCCTAGCTACCTCGTTGCGACGCGAAAGCTTCAAATCATGGTCGCGGGAGCAGATCCTTATCGAATTTTTGCGGGCGATGGAGAAGGAGATCGCACTGCTCGAAGCCGAGCTGCGGGGAGTGTCTACTAAGGCGAGCCTGCTGGAACGATTTACCGCACGCTCAAGCTGGGTTCGTGGCAAACACGTTAGCGTAGACGAATCCGGCGGATATACTGGCGTGACGGATGGGCTTGATGCGCGCGGCTTTCTGCGTGTCGCCGGAGACGATGGTGTACTGCACACCGTGCTCTCCGGTGGGGTTCGAGCGCAGTAAGCGACACGGAGATGCGGCAATGCTACTGGCTCTCGATGTAGGCAACACGAACACGGTCCTTGGACTATACCGGTTGGCAAATGGAGCTGGCGCGTCCGCTACGAAACCTGAGATGGTCGCGAATTGGCGCATCACAACGCCGCCCTTGATACAGACGAGCGATGAGTTTGGCGTCCTGCTGCGCAACCTGTTTGAACTGAAAGGTATGGAAATTGACGTCGTGGATGGAATTGCCATCTCGTCAGTAGTGCCTCCGTTGGATTCAAGCTTGCGACAGGTGTGCGAGCTTTATTTCAACGTAAAACCGATATTTGTCGAACCCGGCATCAAGACGGGCATACCAGTGTTGACGGACAATCCCGCTGAGCTTGGCGCCGATCGGATCGTCAACTGTGTTGCGGCCTTCGAGCGATTCGGGGGACCATGCATCGTGGTCGATATGGGCACAGCAACCACGTTCGACGCTCTCTCAAAGAAGGGCGAGTTTCTAGGAGGCGCAATCGCTCCCGGCCTTGGAATTTCAGCCGATGCCCTGTTCTCACGAGCGGCACGCCTACCTCGCATCGAGATCAAAAAACCTGCAAAAGTAATCGGAACCGGAACCGTCGACAATATCCAGATCGGCCTTTATTACGGATACATCGGCCTCGTCGACGGCATTCTAGAACGCATGATTGCCGAGCTGGGGCCCGAGACCAAAACTGTAGCCACGGGCGGACTTGCCAAACTCATCGCCGGTGGATCGAAACACATCGGCACGGTGGATGAGATGTTGACTCTTACCGGACTGAGCCTCATCTACGAACGCAACCTCGACCGGCACAGAAAACGCGGAGCGTAGTTTAGGCTCGCTCAACCGTACGGGTTTAAGCTGTAGAAGAGCGGATGCAGAACTACTTCAACTACTTTACGGAGATCGAAGAGCGGTTTCAGCAACGGCGCGGTTCGCTGTTGATGCTCTCCACGCTGGACTGGGCTCTAATCGAAACCTGGCGTGAAGCCAGCGTTCCGTTGGAAGCCGTGCTGCGCGGCATTGACAATGCCTTTGACAAGCACGATGCGAAGACGATGCGCTCCGGTAGAACACGCAATGTCAACGGCCTGGCATGGTGCGCGCAGAGCGTGATGGAGGCTGTAGAACAAGCGATGGAAGCCTCGATTGGCACAGCCGCGGCTGCCGGAAACGAGGTTATGGAGAGCGGCTTCGAAACTGAACGAGTAGGACAGTATCTGGAACAGAACGCCGGTGTCATTGAGGCAGCGACACTCAACCCTCCAGCGGACGCAATGGCGATGGAAGTCGCTGGCAGATTGCGAGCATTGGCACTGGGCTTGCGTACTGAGCCAGTGCGGTCGCTTGAGGAACTCGACCGGACCCTCAGTGTGCTCGAAGAGAAGATGTTTGCGTCACTGCTAACGTCAGCGTCGGAGGAAGAGCTGGTCGCACTGCGCGAACAGGCGGCACGTGAGCTGGCCCCGTATCGCGGCAAGATGCAGGCCGTTCAGATCAAGCAGGTGCAGCAACAGTTTCTCCAGAAGAGAATGCTCGAGAAGCGAAACCTCCCCAGGCTCAGCCTCTTTTATATGAGCCACGGATGAAGTTACAAATTGAAAAAGCGGTATATGGAGGCGCGGGACTGGCTCATCAGACCGAAGGCGAAGGCGCGGGCAGGGCTGTATTTGTGCACTTCACCTTGCCGGGAGAGGTCGTCGAAGCTCGTCTCCTTGAGCAGGCAAATGCCTTCGGAGAGGCTTCGCTGGTTCAGGTGCTGACTGCCTCCGAAGATCGTTTGCAGCCACGCTGTGCCCACTTCGGGCAGTGTGGCGGATGTCACTATCAGCACGCTGCGTATCGCGCACAAGTGCAAATGAAGAGTGCAATTATGCAAGAGACCCTGGAGCGCGCGGGACTAACGGCGCTACCAGCGATTCAGACGCACACGGGCGAACCCTGGGCCTACAGGAATCGAACGAGGCTGCGAATTGCCGAGTTGGATACAACCTTGAGGGTCGGCTACAACAAGCGCGGCTCCAATGAGTTTCTTGTCATACACGAGTGTCCGATCCTGGCTCCGCTGCTATGGCGTGCGGCTGAGGCGCTGATGCAGGTGGCAAAAGAAAACTCTGCCGTAGCGCGTTGGCTTCGCGGTGCAGTCGAAGTAGAACTCTTCACAACAGCCGATGAGAAAAAACTCCAGATGACAGTCTTTGTGTGGAAAGAGCAGACTGGCTTCTATTCATTGTGCGAACGCATCCAGGAACTGGTGCCCGAGTTAGCAAGCGCCAACGTTTCTCTACTCGCAACCGCAGGGCCGCAGCGGCGAGCGCGAAGGCCGCGCCAATTGGAAAGTTGGGGAGCAGAAGGGTTGAGCTATTGCGCATCAGGCGAAGACTATTGGGTAGACCGTGGAGGTTTTTTTCAGGTCAATCGCTTCCTCGTCGACGAGCTTGTAAGGATCGTAACGGCTGGGCGGCGAGGCACAGTAGCCTGGGACTTATACGCTGGGGTTGGATTGTTTTCTCGAGCGCTCGCGAAAGAATTCCAGCACGTAGTTGCGGTTGAAGCAGCCGCAACCGATCTGGCGCGGTCATTCAAAGGGCCGGGCAAGCGTGCTGTAGAAGCGACGACCGCGGTTTTTTTGCGAAGTGCAGTGGTACAGCGGGAGCGGCCAGAACTCATCGTGATGGACCCTCCAAGAGCAGGCGTCGGAGCGGAGGTTTGCGCTCTGTTGGCGAGGGTTGCGTCGCCGGAGATCGTCTACGTCTCCTGCGATCCTGTGACCCTGGCTCGAGACTTGAAGACGCTAGTCACGGCCGGTTATAACATCGCGGAGTTGCACATGGTTGGACATGTTTCCCCAGACGTTTCATCTGGAGACAGTGGTGGTATTGCGTAGGTAATCGTAGCCACGTTGTGGTGAAATGGTTGGTAAGTGCGGTCAGCAGGTAGAGCTTTGAAGACCGGAAGTGCGAACGGACCGAACCCTGATTTTTGGCCGAAGGCTGTTGCACGCGTACCAGCACTGGAGTTTCGCCGCGCTCCTCTGCTAACAGCGGTGTGCTGGTTTGCTCTGGGAGAGGTGATGGCCCGCAACCGGCAACCGGCGATCGTTCTGCTCATCGCGTCTGTCTCGTTGTCGCTGTTAACGTTGGCCGCTCTGCGATGGTCGCTGAGAACCGCAATCGTGCCGGTGGCGGCGGTCTGGATCGCAATCGGCTGTTGGTGTGCTGAGATACAACCCGCTCCTTCAACGCAACACGCTCTGGCAGGCTATGCGGATGGCCTCAGCCGACAGGTTCACGGGCGTGTCATACGGGTGCGCGAGCTGCCTCCTCAGCAGGAAGAATCCGACCACGATAAGGAGATCGGGGTGGTGGGACGAGAAAGAAGTCGACGAGGAAGCAGCAGCGGGTGCGCTGTCGGTCGATATCCAGGTTGATTCAATCGAAGAGGTGACGCCGGACATCTCGCGAATGGTTCCCATGACCGGCGGCGTGCGAATGAATGTCATTGCAGACAAGCTGACCAACGGTGGCTTCGCTACATCTACTGCAGGACCAACGGCTGACCCGGCAAACACGGTTCCCGCAACCGCAGTCTTACCTGCCCTTAGATGCGGAGATATCGTCGAAGCTCCGATGCGAATCAAGCTCGCCGAGCGCTATCGCGACCCCGGAGCGTGGCAGTATGCAGACTACTTGCTCGCGCAGGGGATCGGAGCGCACGCCAGCGTACGGGCCTCGAAGATCACGCTGCTCGCCGAGCCGGCTGCAAGACTCGTGGCAGGGGCCGATCGCGCCGCGGAATTTCAGTGCAGAATATTCGCTGCTCAGAGCTGGGCTTCGGGACGTGTGCTCAACTATGTGCGCTCAAAAGCGAATCGAGGACTGCCGAAAAGCCTACGGCTCAGCCCGGATGACGCGGGAATGTTGAACGCCATGCTGTTTGGCGACCGAGCCGGATTGAACAAGACCCAGCGTGTCGGCTTTGAGCGCACAGGATCGTTTCATCTGTTCGTAGTCTCGGGAATGCATGTAGGCTTGCTGGCAGGTCTGGTGTTCTGGCTTACACGAAGATTGAGGCTGCGCGAGTGGCTGGCGACGCTCGTGACTATCTCGCTCACCTTTGGATACGCCTTGCTGACGGGCTTTGGTGCGCCGGTGCAACGCGCGCTTTTCATGACGGCGGTCTTCTTGTTCGCACGCTTGCTGGCGAGGGATCGCAATGTCTTGAACGCCCTCGGTGCAGCGGCCCTTGGCGTTCTCGTATGGTCGCCTGCAGCCCTGTTTGAGGCCAGCTTTCAGATGACGTTTCTCGCGATTGTGGCAATCGGCGGCATCGCGATTCCGCTGGCAGAGCGTAGCTTCCTTCCCTATGCCCGCGCCTCCGAACAACTCTGGGACAAGTGGGTGGACGCAGGATTGCTGCCTCGCGTGGCGCAATTTCGTCTGATGTTGCGACTCGGTAGTGACGCCGTTGCCAGTGTCGTAGGAGACTGGGCACGGCGCCTTCCCTCTCTGCTGGTGCGCTGGAGTCTTTGGGCGCTGGAGCTGGCGCTGATCGGCGCAGTTGCGGAGATGGTGATGGTGTTGCCGATGGCGGCCTACTTCCATCGTGCAACGATGTTTGCTGTACCCACCAATATGTTGAGCGTGCCGCTGGTAGGGGTACTGGCTCCAATGGCGGTCGTCACATTTTGCGTGTCTCTCATGAGTCCCTGGGCGGCGATGTTGCCAGGCGCAGTGACCGCTCTGCTGCTGCACGGAGTCGCCGGCGTGATTGGCCGCGTCAGTGCCGTGCATGCCGCCGACCTTAGGGTTCCTGCACCGGTATGGTGGATCGCGTTGCTGGCGGTTGCGGCCTGGGCCTTTTGCTGTTGGGCAGTGCGCAGGTCGCGTGGCTGGGCGTGGTCTGTTATCGGGGTATTGCCGCTTGTCGCCGTGATGGTGTTATGGCCTGAACCGGCAGTTGTTTCACCGGGCATGATGGAAGTGACGGCCATCGATGTCGGTCAGGGCGATTCGATCCTTATCATAGGCCCGGATGGAGCGACCATGCTCGTCGACGCAGGCGGGCCCGTTGGCGGAGTCACCGAGGCCGCTGAAGCGACGAGCCGTTTCGACGTGGGTGAAGAGGTAGTATCGCCGTATCTCTGGTCACGCAGACTTCGCCGTCTCGACGTGCTTACCTTGAGCCACGCGCACAGTGACCACATGGGAGGAATGCCGGCTGTAATGCGAAACTTCAGGCCGCGAGAGCTGTGGGTAAGCATCGATCCCAACTCTGCGGCGTATCGCGCTCTGCTGGCGGAAGCAAAAGACCTCGGTGTAACCGTGCGTCACTTTTATGCCGGAGATCAACTTTCGTGGGGGGGCGCGCATGTGACCGTACTGGCGCCGGAGACCGGTTACAACAATCCTCGAGAGCCGGTAAATAACGACTCGCTCGTGATGCGAATGCAGTACGGCAAGTCTTCTGTGCTGCTGGAAGGCGACGCCGAAGCGCCCAGCGAACGTGAAATGTTGGCGCATGGCCGCGTAGCCCCGGTGACGCTGCTAAAGGTCGGCCATCACGGAAGCCGCACTTCGACGACGCAAGAGTTTCTGAGCGCTACTGCTCCGAAGGACGCGGTAATATCTGTGGGCCGAGGGAATACATTCGGACACCCCCGGTATGAAGTGATCGAACGAATCGCTGAAGCTCGAGCTAAGCTGTACCGAACGGATGAGTTTGGCTTGACTACATTCTTACTAGGACGGGACGGTGGAATCCATGAGATCGTCGATGCGTCTAATTAATGAGCAGTTGACTTGGCCGGGGAGGTTATCGTGGAGTTGAACGAGACGAGGGTTGACGTCGTTGCGATCAGTGCAGAAGATCGAGCAGAGGAGCAAAAGCTGATTCGTCGGCTGCAGATGATGATGAACATGGTTATGCAGGTGATCGCGCAGGACGGTTCGCTGACCGTGGACGATGCAGCGCAGATGATCGCCGATAGCAGAAAGGCGGCGCTGGCCATGTTCCCGGGTAAGGAACTCGCCTACGACCTCATCTGGAGGCCGCGCTTCCAACGGCTTATGCGCGAGCGGTTTCGCATTATGTAACTGTCGTCGTTGCCTGGGGGGTGGGGTCTGAGACCACGACTCCTGTTCTTGATACGCTGGGGAAACAATGCGAATCCGACTTGCCATTCGTGAGGATCTTCCTGCCCTGATGGCGCTGATGAGGCGGGTAGTCCCTCCGATGCGCGCAATGGGCAATCTGCAGTGGGATGAGAGCTATCCGAACGAGGCAGTCTTTCAACGGGACATCGATCAAGGACAGCTTTGGTTGGCCGACGTGGAAACCAGCATCGCAGGGGTCGCTGCAGTGACTACGGATCAGGAGCCCGATTACGCACAGGCGGGATGGGACATCAACGAGCCTGCCGTCGTTGTACATCGGCTTGCGGTTGACCCTGAATTTCGCGGAGCTGGAATAGCCGGTGCACTGATGCGGAAGGCTGAGGAGGTCGCAGCAGAGCGTGGCATCCCCGTGCTACGCGTCGACACCAATACCCAAAACGAAGCGACGCAGCGGCTCTTTCCGAAGCTGGGCTATCGTCTAGCTGGGGAGATCAGCCTGCGGATCAGGCCAGGACTGCGCTTCTTCTGTTACGAAAAGCGTCTGCGAGAAGATTAGCTTTCAATCCGCATTGGGAAACCGGGACAGGTCTTCCAGCATTAGTAAGGGTTAGAATGCGGGGACGAGGTATTCGATACATTTGGTGGTTCGAAAAGGATGACTGCATTGCGTCTAAGTTGCCCCCCGGCATCTTTGACGTAAAGTACTTTAATTCAATAATTTGCGGGTTGAAATGTCTGCAAAGTATTCATAGTAAACGATTTGCCCGCACAGTACTTTTTATCAATAAGTTAGCCCCCGAAGGCGATCTTAACCACGGGGGCGTGTCCGTTTTGTTCTATATATCCAGTATACCGGGTTGAGGGTAACTAAAATTCCATGCGGATGTTTATGATTTCGAATGGGTTAGCTAAGTTTGGGACTTGACAAGCGAATTTGCCCGGAAACTTGTGGCATTTGGCCGCAAGTTGCTGCATTTGAAGCTTCAAGTGGGTACAAAATCGAGTCCGTCTTACGCGTTAATGCGTTATGCGTTGGCGGCGTCGGGGCGGCGGATCGTCTTCAGTATCTGCGAGTGGGGATCGACGAAGCCATGGCTGTGGGCCGGACAGAATTGGGAACCTATGGTGTGCAACACGGATATTCAGGACTGTTGGGAGTGCAAGAGGGATTTGGGGCGGCGGTGGCGTGACGCAGATTCTGGACATGATGAATGGGCTGGAATCGTACTCCGGGCCGGGACATTGGAACGATCCGGACATGCTGGAGGTTGGGAAACGGCGGGATGACGAAGGAGGAGTATCGCGACGCACTTCAGCATGTGGGCGATGTTCTCCGCACCACTGCTTGCGGGCAACGACGTCTCGAACATGACGGCAGATACGAAGGAGATTCTGCTGAATAAAGAGGTCATCGCGATCGATCAGGATCGCGCTCGGGGCAGCAGGGGCGGTCGGGTGAAGAAGACCGGCAACCTGGAGGTGTGGTCGAAGCAGTTGCAGGATGGTGGACGTGAACTGAGCGATTACTTGCTGATTCAGAGACATCCAAGGAGGCTCCTCGTGACCAGTATGCACTTCATCGGGTTAGACATCCACAAGAAGACGATCAGCTATTGCGTGAAGGAGGTGAGCGGTACGGTTCTTTCTGAAGGCACCGTTGCTGCGACTAGAGTACAGCTCGACGATTGGGTGAAGACGTTACCAACTCCGTGGACCGTGGCCATGGAAGCAACCATGTTTACCGGATGGATCTATGACCATCTTCTGCCTCATGCTGCAGCCGTGAAGGTGGCGCATCGGTTGATGTTGCGGGCGATCGCAGCGGCCAAGAAGAAGAACGATCGCGTCGATGCCAGCAAGATCTGCGACTGTCTTCGATGTGACTTCCTGCCCGAGTGCCACATGGTCTCTGCCGAGGTTCGGGAGCGACGAAGGACGCTACGCTACCGCAAGCTACTGGTCCGGCAGAACGTACAGTTGCGCAACAAGGTCTCACAGATGCTGATGGAGTCAGGCGTGGTTTACAACAAGCAGAAGCTCCACAAGGTCGGCTACTTCAAGGAACTGATGGAGACCAACCCGGATATCAGCCGCGAGCTGAAGCCGCTGCTGGCGATCTGCCGCGAGACCATCGTGCGGATCGGCAAGACCGAAAGTGCATTGATTCGTTCCCTGCGCCGTGACCCGCTGCTTCATGCTCGTGTCGAACGCCTGATGACGATCCCTGCGGTCGGGCCGATCACCGCTCTGACCTGGGTGCTTGAGGTCGACGATGTAGCTCGCTTTCACTCCGTCAAGCAAGCTGTCAGTTACTGCGGTCTGTGCGGTGCAGAGCGAAGTTCGGCGGAGACGATCAAGCGCATGCCGATCTCCAAGCAGAGGAATAAACATCTGCAATCGGTGCTTATCGAAGCAGCTAAGCTGGCGCCGCGCTTGAGCCCTGAACTGGCGTTGGTCTATGACACGGAAAAGCAGAAGGGGCATGCCAATCGAGCCTCGATTGCGGTCGCCCGGAAGCTCGTAGCCTATCTCCTTGCGGTGGACCGCAGTGGACGAGAGTTCGTAGTGGCAGGAGAACGAAGAGCAGCGGCCTGAAACCGCTACGAAGAACGAGCAGATTCATCAAACGCAACCTGCCAGGTCCCGCAGAAGCCGACTGGGCGACGGAGTACGCTCCCAATGCCTCCTTCGAAATGTTTCGGGACTGGCAGGAAACACTCACTCAATCTTCTGTGACGGTCTCAACAGCCCGATACAGCGAATGGATGTCTGGTTCTGCGTTACGCGCAGGAACCGCGCCGAGAGGCACAACCGCGAAGTGATGAACACGCCGCGAGTCGCGGATGGTACGGGCGAAGGTAGTGCCGAACGTCAAGCGCGAGACTTTGCAGAACGAAATTCTGAAGAACATCCATCACGGCTCCGCAGTCTACAGCGATCAGGCCGTGGCCTATGACAAGCTCAAAGAAAACCTAGATCCACGAGACTGTGAACCACGTCAACGCCTACGTCGAAGGCAACGTCCACACTAACGGACTAGAGAACTTTTGGAGTCTGATGAAGCGCAATCTCGCTGGCACCTATGTGGCAGTCGAGCCGTTTCACTTGGATGCATATCTTGACGAACAAATGTTTCGTTTCAATAACCGCGCAACCAAAGACAATCCGTTGAACGATGCGGATAGATTCATGCTGGCTGTATCGCAGATTTCAGGGAAGAGACTGACTTATGCAGAACTGACTGGCAAGGTGGGAGAAACCTCTGCCTTCTAAGAATTACCGAAAGAAGAACGGACTTTGGATGAAGCGGCAGAACCGAGGGAAGCGCCCTAGGCAAGAAGATTGCCGCCTGCGACGATGCAGGCGGCAATCTAATGGTTGACGGGTGATTTAGGTAGGGATGTCGGAAATAGTCCGGCATCCCAGTGAGAGTTAGAACGAGATACGAGCTTCGAATTGAGCCGACCTACGAGTGTAGTTCGCGCTGTTGGTGACATTTCCAAAGCTCGCATTGCCGACCACTGCGCTAGCCACTGCGAAGAACGTGTGGTTGGTCAGGTTGTACATTTCGGCGCGGAAATCAAACCTCGACGCTTCTGTGATATGCAGCGGGAAAGACCGTGTCAGACTGATGTCCAGCTGATAGTTGCCAGGACCGTAGAGGTTGTACGGTGCGGTGCGCGGAGCGTTGCCAAACGTATAGGCAGGCACGGTAGGCGTGTTGAGCAATGTCGTCTGGCCACTTGGAGCTGTCGGGGAGATGAAGGGACCTGTTGGGGTGACTGTGGTGCTGCCAACACTCGGAGCGATGTAGCTGATTGCGCCGGTATTGGCTGCGGTAATGCCATTCCCCCATTTGCCGTTGACGCGAATGGGACCGGCGAAGGCTGGGTTTAGCGTCGGGGCACACGTGCTCTGAGCCGGATTTGTCTGACAAGTTGAGCCGGTGACCGCAAGTGGCGAGCCGGAGAAGGCCTGGAAGATCTCAGAGAACTTGTAGCCTCCGAAGATGGCGCGCTCCAGAGCATTGTTTGCGAGAATCGACTTGCCGATAGGCAACGCCCAAACGCCTGTAATCACGAGGTGCTGTGGCTGATTGCTGGTGGAGACAGAGCGCTCGATTGCGTCCTGGTTCCAGGCCTTTCCAGTTTGCGAGTAGGCTGCGGGAATCGGATAGCCAGAGCGGAAGGTGCCGCCGTCGTCAATTGAACGCGACCAGGTGTAGTTAGCCATGAAGGTAAGGCCACGCCAGGCGCGCATGTTCAACGTAGCCTGCAGCGCGTTGTAGTTCGAGTTGGCAACGTAGCCGAAGGTGTCTCCGACGGTCTGGAAGGGGAAGGGTGAGAGCAACCGAGCAAGATTCTGGCTGGTGTTGAAGTTGCTGAGCGTCGATGGGCAGACGCCGCCGTTTGCAGCGCAGAAGCTGGTCAGTGCGGTACCAGTGAGAGCGAGGTTGGAGTTGAGGTTGAGATACTTTGGATCGAGCTGATCGGCCCAGAAGCCCCGAGCATTGCTGCCATCGGCAGGAAGGAAGTGGCCCTGCGAGCCGACGTAGCTGATGGAGGAGACCAAAGCATCGGTCCATTGGTGCTGGAAGCCGAAGCTCCAGTTGATGTATTCAGGAGAGCGTCCGCCTAGGTATGGGTCGGCATACCCTATGGAGGACGGGGTGCCGGTGTAACTCGCTGAACCGCAACCGGGAGTAGTGTAGCTCGCAACATTGGTGTAACCGGTTCCAAAGGCTGGGCCCGATGCCGTACCGCACGCACTTGCATACGCCGGAATCGCGCCGTTGGTACCCGTGAAGGGAGCCGTACTCAACAAGCTGCCATTCGCGGAGAACGATGGTGCGGCGGAGAAGCCGAGGGTTCCAGTGCTTGTCGATGATCCACCAACCGCGTTGCCATGAGTAAACATGACACCATAGCTGGTCCGAATGACTGTCTTGGGATCAATCTGGTAGGCAAGACCCACACGAGGACCGAGGTTCTTGTAGAAGTTGTTGACCGGCGTTGAGCAGTTGCAGGTGTTGGCGCCGGTACCGGCGAACTGCAGTGATCCATTAAAGCCGGTGACAGGGTTTGCCAAGTTGGGATTGAAGAAGCTCATGCCGTTATGCACTTCCGTCACCGACGGGAAGAAGTCGTAACGGAGCCCTATATCGAGGGTCAACTTCGGGGTAACTCTCCAGTTGTCCTGAATATAAGGAGAGATGGCGCGGAAGCGGGCGCCAAACTCCTGCTGGACGTATTGAGTGAAGCTCGTCTTATCAATCTGGCCAACCAGGAGGCTGGCGTACGAAAGGCCTGTGTTGGGCGCAGCGGCGAACTTCGGCGCGCTGTTGCTGGAAGCCGTGATGCCCGCTGTCTCGGTCACAGCGGTTGCCAATGTGACGGGCGAGGTGCCGGTGGTGTCGTTGATCACGTTATACAGAAGCCACGCAATCTGACCGCCAAAAGTAAATGTGTTTTTGCCTTTGACCCACTGCAGATTGTCGAGCAGGGTATAGTTTTCCGCCAAAGTAACGGAGGCCGGCTCGCCTGCCCAATTGGTGGGTGCATCTGTGCCGGCAAAGGTAACAGCCGGGAATGCCTGCTGCGCCTGACCAGCGGGCAGACCGGTTATGCCCATCGCGGTTGCAGCGTAGGCGGGCAACTGGTTTGCATTGAAGGTCGGGCCGTTGTAGCGTGCATAGCCCCACTTGAACTGGTTGACCATGTTCGGAGTGAAGACGTGCGTCTCTTCGATGACACCTACCGCGGTCTTGGGTGCGTAGGTCTGGCCGAAGTTATATGGGATGGGACCGACGTTACGTCCAGCGGTCGTCTGGCCCACCGGATTGGAGCTGGCCTGCCGGCCGATGGCTGCCACAAACGTAAGCGTGTCCTTCTTGGTGACGTTGTAATCGATGCGATCCGTTGTCGACCAGTTTGTCAGGCCCGTCTTGTTCGGCGCAATGTAGTTGTTCTGCAACGCCGAGCTGATACCCGTCGTTGGGAGGAAGCTTTGCATCGTCTTCGCCACCGAGGAGAACTCGCTGGCAGGAACGACGTTGATTGGAGCGCCGCTCTTGACAGGATTACCAGCGGGGCCTGTGCCGGTACCTCCCGTATAACCGTATTGATAGCGGCAAGGACCGTTGGTGCTCTTCGCCGTGCAAGCCGTTTGCGTGGACGGGTCATAGATATTGACGCCAGTCGCGCTGAAGTCGCCGTTCTGCTGGGCCGGCGTCGGGAAGGTCATTGGCGTAGGAGTAGCGCTGGAGTAACGGAACTGGCCGTAGTTCCCGAAGAAGAAGACCTTTTCCTTCCACGAGCCGAAAGGAATGAGCGGGCCGCTGAGGTTGATGCCGTACTCGTTGCTATGTTCGACTGGCTTGACCGGCACACCGGTCGCCGGATTGGGAACCGATCCGAAGAATCCCCATGTGTCGAGTGCGGTGTTGCGGAAGAACTCGTACAGAGAACCGTGATATTGGTTACCGCCCGCTTTGACGGTGTAGTTCTGAATGCCCTGGCCTTCATAGATGGCCGAGTAACCGGTGGTCTGCACATTGAACTGGTCCACTGCATCAACGGAGATGGCGGTCCACACGTAGCGCGGGTCGCCGTTGCCACCGGCGCGGACAAAGGGAAGACCATCGATATACACAGCAGAGACTGCGCCACGGCTACCCGAGCCGTTGACGATGCCGGTGTTGGTAGTGGCGTTGCCGCTGGTGTTATTGCCTTGCACGCCGGGCATAAGGAACGCGAAGTCGGTAGCGCGACGCTGATCGGGATTGCCGTAGGCGCCCATCTCGATGGGTAGCGCGGAGTAGAGATCGTTCTCCATGGTCGCGCCGAGGGTCGCGTTGCTGGTCTCGAGTTGCGGCGGGGCGGTGGAGACATCGACGCTCTGGTTCTCCGAGCCGATTGTCAGCGTCAGCTTAAGATCGGATACTTCCAATGCGTTGACGTGGACGTTTTCCTGGGTCAACGACTGAAAACCCTTTGCGGTCACGGTCACCTTATAGATGTCGTTGTTCAGCGGCGACAGATCGAATTCACCCGCGCTCGAAGTCGTACGGGTGAATGTCGTGCCTTGTGTGGCCGACGTCGCCGTGACGGTAGCGCCCGGAACCACGGCGCCAGTGGTGTCAGTGACGGTTCCCTTGATCTCGCCTTTGCCAGAGAGTTGGGCGCTTGCTGAAGAGCTCCAGAGCAACGCAATGGCAGTAAGGAGTACAAATAATCCGGAGAACGCACGGAAAATGGAAGTTCCACGGCGCAGCGTGGCCTGTCTGTGAATCTTATTGAACGTCATAATCTAACCTCGCAAATAATATTTCGGGTGAACGTGGCTTTAGCGTGTGAGTGAAGAGCCCGCTATTCATTTTGGCAGCCTAAGGTCAGACCACCTTGATGCGTATGAAAGCTTCTTCTCTTGCCATATGGCCTGTCAAGCACTAAATGGAGATTTTTTGGCAGCGAATCTCGAATGGGTACAGACCGCGAAACCAGCAAGGGCAAGGGAATCTCCGCTTTCTATCCCGAATCGCAGGAGGCCCAAAGCGGGAAAACCGGCAAAGCTAAGGTGGTTGTACCTCGAAACGCGTCAAATCTGAATTGGGCGAGGTGCTTGTTCGTAGGAGGATAGACGCCTCAGCACGCTAAGGCGTCTGTACAGGGCCTAACCTTGGGGTCTTAACAGGGGTCGCCAGCCCCACGATCTCGGTGAGAACGTTGGTGTAAAAGTTCGTGATCCATAGGTTGCCGCTCGCGTCGATGGCGACATCCCAGCCTTCGGAAAGGTCCGCGTCCTTCGCCCAGCCTGCGGTGGGAGACACTATTTGGCCGGACGAGTTTGCGGCTGAACCGGCGAGTTCAGTAATCGACGACCCCGAGACGTTGGTGACCCACACATGGCCCGACCCATCGATTGCAATGCCCTGCGGATGCTGGATGCTGGCCTCGCTGTCGTTGTATCCACTGGAGATTACGGTGCCGTCGCCGGCGAGTTGGCTGATGCTGTTGCCCATGTAATTGGCCACCCAGATGAAGCCGCGCTGATCGATCGCGATGCCGTCAGCCCAGTTGCAACAGGAATAGCTGGTGAACTGGCTGCCGTCCGGAGAGACCTTGGTGATGGTATTGTTGGCTTCGGTGTTCGCTATCCAGGCGTTGTGATTCGCGTCGATGGCGATGGCGACCGGAAAGGCTAACTGGGTTGACATATAGCCTGTCGTACCCGAGAGCGGCTGACCGGTACTGGAAAGCAGAGTGAGGCTGCTGTTGTAGTAGTTGACGATCCACGCCGTTGCATTGGTATCGATCGCTACTGCGATAGGATAGGCAATTCCTCCGGCACTGTAGCCTGCGGAGCCAGAGGTCACCTGACCGGTTGAACTGAGAACCGTCACGCTGCCATAACCGCCATTGACGCCTGTCACTGTGCTGTCTTCGTTCGGAATCCACACATCGTTTTGAGCATCGACGGCAAGCCCGTAGGAGTGGTACAGGCCGCCGGAGGTGATGCCGCTGGGATAGATCGGAGTGCCCGTGGTCGAAAACTCCGATGCGGCGCCGAAGTAACTGGCAACCCAGATGTTGCCGGTGGCGTCAACGCCTAGATGCGTCGGTGAGTCCATCCCCCCGCCCGTGTAATTGATAAACATCGTCCAGTCTGAGGGCGCGGTGGTGAGAGCAGGCGTGAAGGCAGTGCTCGCCGTCGACTGGGTGTAGAGCGCATCGACGTTGCTTCCGGGATTGCTCACAAGATTCAACGCAGCGTCGAGAGTGTTGGACGGAGCGGTCCCAGTGGTGGGCGTCGTAGCGGAAAAGAGCTGACTGCAGCCTGACGCTGAGGCCGCGGTGGTGCAGGTGTTCAACAGGTTGGCGAGGGAGTTGATCTTCGCCGCGGGCGATGCTCCATTCTTGGGGAAGGACGTTCCCGGCGATGTTCCTGTCGTGAGGTTCGCGAGATTCGCTACCGTCGCAACCGCGTTGATGAGACCTTGGGAATTCGTCGCGGATGCACCGACGTTGCCTCCGGTGCTGAGAAATTGGGCAAGGCCCCATGCGGTAGCAGCCGTCGTGACCTCATTGATGACGAACTGGGAGGGCGCAACAAGTTGGTTGCACGCGCCGAGCGCAGAGGCCAAAGTAATTCCCGCGTTGCCGGCCGAGGTGCCTACCTGTCCGCCACGGACGACAACGTAGAGCTCCGAGGCGGCCGCGGGGCAGGAGTACCCGCCAGGAACCGTGAAGGCTCCGGTTGCATCCGTGATCACGGAACTCGTCAGCAACGCAGTTCCTGCAGAACCGTTCCCTGTCGTGCCGGCCGCGTAAAGCTGTACAGACGCTTCCCCGATAGGAAGCGTGCCAGCCATCGCCTTTCCGGCAAAGCCCACGCCGGGGTTCACAGGTGGGGGAGGAGGGGGTGGGGTCGTGGTCGTACTTCCGCCGCCGCATCCGGCAAGGAAAACGCAAAAAGCGCTGCTCATCACGACGGCGAAAGCTACGGGAACGCTGCGAAAAAGTAATCTCACTAACGCCAAGGATAACAAAAGAAACTTGCGATTACTGGCGACGGTAAGGTTGCGTCAGGCCGTCCAGATCGACCGACGACAGAAACGAGCGCAACGCAGTAATCATTTGTTGACGAGCCACCTCGGCTGGGAGAGTTGTATCGATCGTCTCAGCGCGAAGCAGAATGGGAATGGGGCGCTGCGCGTCCTGAGTGAACAGAGCTTGCGAGGTAGGCTTGCTGTAAACGAAGCCGAAGTGCGCACGGTCACTCGAATATTCGCCGCACGATCCGCCGTTGCAGATCGTAGTCGCCTCAAGATACTGGGTTGCACCATCGTTAAAGAATGATCCGGAGAAGTTGATCGGAACATTTCCTGCCGTCGGCAGCGTGATCTGATCGCGCCAGAGTGGATCTTCTCCGCGAGCGGAGTGACAGACCAGCGTGTCATGTGAGCCGAGCACGGGCGATACGCCCAAAGAGATGTGCGTCCCTCCGTTGTCAGGCACATACTCGGCCCAATGAAAGACGAGCGGGCCGCTGAAGATGTTCTCATTCCACGTTCGCGACAGGGCATAACTACCGATGCGAGCAGGAAACTGCCCGGGCGCATTCTGGTCTGCCTTGATCTGGGCTGCATAGCTGCCGCTGTGCGTGTGGACATAGGCGCGTGCGACCCCATAGCTGCTGAACAGTACGAGTGCAAGCATCGCCGCGAATCGAAGATAGAAAGAAGGACCTTTTGCCGGACCGGCCCATGCAGAGGAGATGATTTCCGGTGGCTTGATCTGGCCGGGTGATTCGCTAAGCCGGCGAACAACATAGAAGAGCAGGAACGTGCCGAGGAGGAAGAGGCAAGCTCCGATGATGTAGTCGCCCATCTCCGCTCTCTTTTGCAGCCAGGGGAAGTGCAGCGCGACCAGGTAATACAGCACCAGGGTACAGAGCCGGACGAAGTTGAAGACGTACCCCAGCAGCACGGCGCCGGCCACGACAGCAACATGGGCATACCAGCGAAATCGATAGATGTACCCGGCGATCAACGCAATAAAGCCCATTGTGACGGCGCCCCGGATGCCGTTGCAGCCCGGCGCGATAAACATGCCGAACTCCGGAGTGAACATCAGGCGCAACTGGTCCGGACTCAGCGGCTGGCCGAGCGCAATCGCAAACGCCCTTGCTACGTGGGCGGAGACGCGCTGCAGGGGCAGATCCACAAACACATTGAAGATATGAGGAATGGGGTTGACGAACCAGAGAAGAATCAGCGGAAACAACGCTGCCCGGAAGAGCCGCGTACCGCCAAAGAGCAGAACCACTCCCGCACCATAGGCAAACACGACGAGAGAGTGTGGCGGAACATAGATCGACCACTGGGGTGAAAAGACGAAGACAAGGATCGACTGGTCACGCACATGCACCACAACGGCGGTGATCAGCAGAACAACCAGGCCCCACCAGCTACCCTCCATCTCCCATCCCAGGGAACGCCATACCCGCAGGATCAGCACGAAGCTGACCAGAGGAATGAACATACCAATCGACTTGAGGGCGTCATCCGTCCATAGCCCCCAAAGCGCATTCATGGTGGACCAGATTACGGACAGGCCCAAGACTGCGAGAAGAGCTGAAAGCCCTGCAGCGCGGGACATGCCGAAGCCGCCCGTCCTAGCAGAAGGGAGCGGGCTGACTTCAGCGGCAGCCGGAAAAGTTGACATACAGTTAGCTTAGCTTGGGGTGACGCACCATGGGGGAGAAATGGTGGTCAACCTTCGTGGAGTTTCTACCTGGACGAATTACGACGAGCCTTGATGCGGGCACGAACCGAGACGAAAAACGCACCTGCGGAGCCCACAACAGCAAGGATGGCCGTTGGATTTTCAGGGGAGTTAATACATCCGTCCTGTCCATACAGCGGGAGGGCGACGGAAGAGAGGAGGGCGATGCCGGCAAGTATTAGACAGGTTTTCTTCATTTGTGTCCTCAATTGGGAAGGTACCGTCACGAAAGTTGAATGTCAACGCAGAATGACCCTCACTGCATAACACTTTTTGTGTATCAATAACAATTTAATAAGCCAATGTATCAAAGAGCGACGCCATGCTCTTACTTGATGTGCCTTTTGAGATACTTCGCCTGACAGAAGATTGCCTGAATCGTTCCGGCAACTCCTGTGAGACATCCCTTTCTTCAGCTAAAGTAAACCATTTGATTGCTTACTGACTGCAACTTACGTTGTACCGCCAGATTTTCCCACACTTCTATTTCGGCTGAGCCTCCAGCCATCTGTGGAAATCAGCCTCCTGGGTCGAGCGCAGCTGAATGCAGTCGTTAATACTGTCAACAGCCTTGGCGAGCGCGCGTTCTGCGGCTTCGACCTTATGGGTCGCGAAGAAATCGATCACCTCGTCCCGCTGCCGCACCGTGCAGAAGAACCCCGTAGACCGGACCAAGTCGGCGCCCGACGAAACCGTTAACTGCGCGTGTACCTTTTCCCAGTTTTTTTGAATGTACTCCCATGTCTGGTCGCGTGTCTCGCGATCCCGTAGCAGTGCGACCAGCACCGTCCAGCTGTCCTGATTGCGAACCTCTCCCGAGACGGTGTAATCGAGCGTGCGTTTTACCAGTGCGGGATCTCGAAAGCGGCCAAGCGTTCGCAGCGCGTCCACTTTCTCCTCGGGATCGCCTGAGATCCTGCTGACGGCGAGGAGCTTGTCATACAGCGCTGCGTCGCCGCTACTCGTGCTCACCTGCACGGCAGCATCCGAGAGTGTCGGGTCGAGCGTCTTGTCCTTCTTGTTCTCCAGTGCGAACACCCGGGCCGTAAGCTGTTGCGCCTGGGCGAGAACGCCGGGATCGTGGGCCTCGCCAAGCATCTGGAACAAAGTGCCGCGAAGCTGCTGCCGGTCGAACGGCTCGCCCTTCACCGGAGGTCCCAGCGCGGCGTACACCGGCCCGAACTGCCGTCTGATCACCGCCGCAAACTCGTCTCGATCCTTATCGGTAGCGATCTTGGAGTCGATCTGCTCAACTTGTTGGTGGACCGTGTCAAGTACAGCCGCGTTCGGGTCCTGCTTGAGCGCCAGAACCAGATCCAGGTATTCACCAACAGTTCCCTGCCCGGAGCGCACCAGCGCCCAGCGATCGCCCAGCAATCCAATCTTCTCCGGTGGAGTAAGCGCACGCTCGGCCTTCGCTACGATCGCGCTGTACTCCTTTGGTGTGTAGACGGTTCGGTAATACCCCTTGCCGCCGGCGTTGGCGTACAGCAACGGCAAGCCGGTATCCATGGGCAGGGGAATACTGGAATCCTCCGGCGTCAGCACGCGGCAAATTGGTTCGCCGCTGGTCTTTAGACACACCGGCACGGTCCAGCGCCGGCTTTTTTCTGTACCAGCCAGCTCCGCGGTAGCCGTGGACGACAGGAAGAAGGGGCTTTGCGCCACCGGTACGCTCGCTGCCTGACGCTCCGAGAGCGTAAGCAATGGCACTCCGGGCTGCGTTACAAAGCTCGACATGATCTTGTCTACCGGCAGGTGTGAGTTAGCCGTCTGCGCGTTCCAGAAGTCCTCCGCCGTCGCGTTAGCGTACAGGTGCGCCTGCAGATAGTTATGCACGCCTTGGCGAAAGACCTCCTTGCCGAGATAGTGCTCGACCATGCCGATGACCGCGCCCGCCTTGCCATACGCGATCTCGTCGAACATCTCGTTGATCTCATCGGGAGTGTTCGCCGCCGCGCGAATCGTCCGCGTGGTCTTCTGCGCGTCGAGGTTCAGGGTCTGGTCGAGATCCTGCGCAACATCCTGCGGGAAGTTCCACTCGGGATGCCACTCCGCCGCGGGCTTGGTTTCCATCCATGTGGCAAAGCCTTCATTCAGCCACAGGTTGTCCCACCACTGCATCGTCACCATATCGCCGAACCACTGGTGCGCCATCTCGTGCGCGACCACCACGGCCACGCGCTTCTTCTCGGGGATATCGCCTCTCCTGGAATCCACCAGCAGGTCGGTCTCGCGATAAGTGATGCAGCCGAAGTTTTCCATTGCACCGGCTTCAAAGTCGGGCAACGCAACCATATCGAGCTTCGGCATCGGATATTTAATCCCGAAGTAGTTGTCGTAATAGTGGAGAACGTACTTGGCCGACTCAAGCGCGAACTTCGTCAGCTCGACCTTATCCGGCGTAGAGCAGGCGCGGATCGGCACTCCATCCGACTTGCCTTCGGTGCATTTGAAGTCGCCGACCAGGAACGCGACGAGGTACGTCGACATCTTCGGCGTCGTCGCGAAGCGCAGTGTATGTTTGCCCGCAATCGGGCCCGGCTTGTCCGAAATGAGGTTTGTGTTGGAGATGGCCGTATCACCGACATCCACGATCAGTGCGATGTCGTAGGTTGCCTTCAGCGCCGGTTCATCGAAGCTCGGAAAGGCACGCCGCGCATCGGTGGGTTCGAACTGCGTCACCGCATAATTACGTGTCTTGGTCTTCGAAAGATAAAACCCGCGCAACTTGTCGTTCAAAACGCCCGTGTACCGAATCGTCAGCGTGACCCTGCCTGCGGGAAGTTCGTTGGCGAAGGTAAACGTCGCCTGCTCTTTGGCGCCGTCGAGCGTCGTCGTTGCGGTCTGCGGATGCTTGTCGGCCTCGAGCGCAACCAGAGGCCTCGGCTGCGATCCCAGCTTGCCATAGTCGTATGCGGCAGTCGGCAAAACGTATGCCTTGACCTCGCCGAACTTGATCTCAGCCGCATTTAGCGTGATGGACTTGCTGGCCGCATCGAGAATCAGGTCGATCGTCTCCTCGCCGCTAAATGTGGCAGTGTGAAGATCAGGAGTCAGCGTGAGCCTGTAATGCTCGGGACGGACGCCACTGGAGAGCCGCTGCGCTTGTGCTGCAAAGTTTGGTGTAAGAACAAGAGCGGAAAGAACAAGAACGGTACAGCGAACAGACATGAATGGGCCTCTGGCTAAATCATAGTGAGTTATTGCGAATACAGGCGAGCGCCCTGGCGGCAGGCCATTCTATTTGATCCGGCTGACACAAAGACGCGCCGGACGGTATTCGCGGATTGTGACTGTCTCCGCCGCAAACCCGACAGCCACGCACAGGTTCTGCCAGTCCTCGGCGAGGAAGCTGCGCCGAATCGACACGGGGCCGTCGTGTTTAACGAACGCATGCCAGTCGGTGAACCGCGCCCACAGACGGAAGACGTGATACGGGACCGCCTTGCGATGGAGATCATTGATGAACCAGCCTCGACGCGCCCGCTCCTCCATCCAGCGAAGAAAGTGCAGTATCTGGGGATTGGTAAGGTGGTGCGTGAGCAACGAACTGATAACGACGTCGATATCACCCATTGTGCTGTCGGAGAGTGCGTCACCGACGATCCATTCGATGCATTGCGTCGGCGAAGACGCCTCCCTGGCAGCGCGAATGGCGTCCGGGTTCTTGTCGATACCGGTTAGCATGATCGGGATGCCGCGCCTGACAGCCCACGCATCGATCTGACGAAGCGTATCGCCATAGCCGCAGCCCACGTCCACAACACGAAGCGGCTCGTTCGATGCGGGATGAGTCGCAACAAGCTCGTGTATCCACGAGATCGTAGGCCGATCGGCGAACGTAAGCCGGTTGACTCGCGCAATGTCATGCAGGCAGGCGCGAAGCTCCTCATACGTACAGGGCTGATCCATCAGCTCAACCAGCTCCGCGCGCTGCGAGAGATCGAGCCTGGCAGGTGACGGCACTATTCTCCTGCCGGAAGCAGAGGCCCCGGTATTTTCACGAGACGGATTCGCGGAGACGGGATCGGAATAGGCAAGATGACTCGCGACCAGTATAGCGGCTGACATGAGCCTCCCGAGCAGCCAACCCCACCGTAAAAGCAGCAGAAAAAAACGCCGAAACCCCAGGGGCTCCGGCGTCAAAGGGGAAGACAAAAGGGCTAAAAGATGATCTTCGCGCCGAGTTGGATGTTGCGGGTTCCCTTGCCGAAGGGCGGTGCTACGCCGCCTCCGGGGATAGTGAAGTAGGTGTTGAAGGTGTTGAACCCCTGTGGATAAGCCGCGCTGATGTGTTTTGACGGATCAGCATCATTGAGAGTGAAGTCCGGCGTTCCGTAGTAGGCGCGGTTGGGCACGTTGTAGGCGTTGATCCGGAGCTGGCCTGAGAAACGCTCATTGATCCTGATCGTCTTGAAGACGCTCATATCGAGTTCATTGACCGTGTTGCCGCGGAGGATGCTGCGGCCGGAACCGGGGTACGGAGTACCCAGCGCCTCGGCCTCATACTCGTTGTTGAGGATCCAATGTTCGGCACTCGGTGTGGTCGGATTGCCGGTACCGTAGTCGAGGAAACCCGCCGGACCGGCATTGATGCCGACCGAACCGATAGGCGCGGATGGGTTAGAGAGGATCGGACGGCAGCTGTCGTTTCCGATGATGTTCGTGTTGTAGTTGAAGTCGCAGAAGCTGAAGAGGGCCTGTCCCAGGTCGGCAGTTGGAATTTTCGCGGTCACTGCTGCATTTGGATTGGCCTTGGTTGACTGGACCGCGGTGTAGACCTGGCCACTGTTATAGGTCCAGATCGTGTTGACGGAGTAGCCGCCGAGGAGGCGTCCTACGAAACCCCTTTGCTCAGAGTAAAAAGGGACCTTGTAGACCATTGAAAGGGTGAAGACGTTCGGGTAAGAGTTTCCGGCAACAGCACGCTCGGCCGTGTTGGTATTGAAGGGGCTCTGCGCGGTTGAAATGGTACCTCCGCCGGTGGCGGTGCTGTAGACCTCGTCGGCGTTGTCGATTGTGCGACTGTAGCTATACGCTACATTCGCGGAAACGCCATGGTAATTCTGGATCCTGAGTTGAGCCTGAAGTGCGTTGTAGATGCTGAAGGCAGTGTTGGCGCGGGTAGACAACGTGGTGAGGTTGCAGTTCTGCGTGCCGAGGCCGACAGCATTGGCCGTCGTGCAGTAGGTGGATGAGGGGAACAGGTTTGGAAAGCCCTGTGCCAGGGTCAGGTAGTTCTGCGCGACGGGAACGGTTGAGGCCGGCGGCGTGGCGTTGATGAACGCATTGCCATTCAGGTTCTGGAACTGGGCATAGGAGTGGTTCCCGACATAGCGGATCTCCGCGACGGCCACGCGACCTACCTGTTGCTGGATTCCGAGGGTGTAGTTCTCGGCTGCAGGGTTCTTGAAAGGAATGTTGACGGTGCTCTGGGTCTTGACGCCCGGATTCACTCCTGTGGGATTGTATTGAGCGTTCTGAGTTTGGACCAGCGACATGGTTGTGCCGCCTGAAGGAAGGCAGTTGACGGTGGTTCCATTGCAACTGATTACGCCCGTGTTGACGATAGGAGCAGAGGTGTATGCGTTGAGGAAGATGTTGTAGTACGCCGGGTCGAAGTTGATCGAGAACCCTCCGCGAATAACGAACCCGGGCCTGAACGAAGGGCTATAGGCAAAGCCGACGCGCGGTTCGAAGTTCTTGTAGTTTTGCGGGATTAGGGGGAACGTCGTCTGGCTGAGCGGAAGCGTGGTGAGCCAGATCGGGTTCGGGCCGGTCTGACGAGCGACGCTCTCATTGTGCAGAAGATTGATGCTTTGCGAGAAGTACTCCCAGCGCAGACCGAGATTGAGGGTGAGGTCCTTGCTGGTCTTCCAGTCATCCTGGAAGTAAAGGGCCCAGTCCGGCTCCTTGAAGGGGATGTTCGGGTTTCCATTGGCCAGGCTGAGCGAAGAGACACCGGCGAGAGCGTAGTTGAAGCCGTTGAAGGAGAAGGTACCGCTGGTGTTCGGCAGGAAGACGTTGGGTGAGTTCTGGTAGTCGAACTCGCCACCGAAGGTGATCTGGTGGGCGCCGAGGGAGACGTTGGCGTTGTCCTGGGCCTGGTTCACTTTGACGATGCGGCCCTGGGGGATGTTGTTTGCAAAGCCGTAGCCGGCAAAGCCGCTGATGGCGATGCTGGACGGGCAGTTGGTCAGGTTCGAGTCATCGCAACCTGGATAGCCGCCATCGCCGAACGTGATCGTAGCCTGCTGAAAGCTGTAGCGAAACTGGTCGACCCAGCGGGACGAGAAGGTGTGGGTCCAGTCTGCACCCACGGACTGCACCTTGTCGGTAGTGTTGTAGTAGTTGCCGGTCGGGATGGTTGTGGCGCCGCTGGAGACCTGGGTCGGAGCGTTCTGGTACATATAACGAAGATAGAAGCGGTCCTTTGTCGTGGCCTGATAGTCGCCCCTGTAGATCTGCTCGTTGTCGCTCGAGGTACTGGGGAGAAACCGCTGGATATCACTGACCTGTATCGGAAAAGCAGGCGTACCAGCGGGGCAGTTCACGTTCGTGGGAGACCCACTGGTGGCTAGGACGGGCGTGTTATTCGTGTAGGCCCCTGCGCAGACGATAACGTTGCTTACGCTTGAAGCGACCGCGACAGGGTTACCAGACTTCACAGAGTACGGGCCTTGATTTTGAAGCGAGGCAACAAACGGATTGCCGGGGAAGTCAGCTGCTAACTGTGTGAGACCGGTCGGAGTTGGGGTAGTGGTGGTCGAGACCGACGGTGATGCGCCGTTAGTCGTCCGGCGGAAGAGCAGGCCAGCGAAGAAGAAGAGTTTATCTTTGAAGACCGGGCCGCCTATGGTACCGCCGAACTCATTTGCAGTTACGCGGGGGACGATTGCCGGAGTGCAGGCGGCACCATTGATGGTTGTCTGGCCGGGAGGACAGAAACCAAACTGCACGGCCTTCTGCCCCTGAGTGAGAGAGCTGCCCCACGAACCGAAGTAATTTTCAAAGGCCGTGCCATGGAAGGAGTTAGTGCCGCTCTTGGTAATGTAGTTGACGATCGAGCCGGCATCGCGGCCGTACTGCGCGCCATAGTTGTTGGTGATGACGTTGAGTTCCTGGAGCGCGTCCTCGTTGCGGAAGAAGAACTGCGGGCCGGCGACGGAGTTGTCGTTGTTGGACTGGCCATCGATCTCGAAGTTGTTGGAGCGGCCGCGCTGTCCGTTGGAGGAGAAGCCGACGCCATTGGTGTTCGAGAAGTTGTCGCCAAGAGTACGCACGACGCCGGGGATCAAGAGTGTGAGTTTATCGAGGCCGCCGCCGGTGGGAAGGTCAGTGATGGATACGGTGTCGAAGGTAGAGGTTATCTGCGCCTGAGAGGTCTCCAGCAGATTCTGCGCCGTGCTGACTTCAACCTGTTCGGCGGTGTTGCCGACCGCGAGGTGCTGGGTGCCGATGCTCGATGTGCCACCGGAGGCGACCTGGAGGTTTGAGACCGTCAACGGGGCAAAGCCAGGCGAGGTAACGACGACCGTGTACGCGCCGACAGGTACATCATTGATTCCAATGCTTCCGGCGTTATCGGTCTTTCCTGTGACCTTGATGCCAGTTGCGTTGTTGGTCGCCACAACGACGGCGTCCCGAACGACGGCTCCGGAGGCGTCAGTGATGGTTCCGGTAATTGTTCCGGTAACGATGCCCTGGGCAGAAGCCGTTTCGGTGCGTGAGACTAGAAAGCACCCGATCAACAGCAGAAGGAGAGAAGTATTACGGACTAAAGTCTTCATAGATGTGCCTCATTCTCGAGATATGAAACAGGTTCAATGACCCAACTCCACCGAGATGATCCAGATTCAACACTGCGACCGTGTATCAAATGAGGAATGCAAATGGGACTGCCGTCTATAGAACAGCGTCCGCCCATCTATTGACTCGTGGTATTCGAGATATCAAAAAGCAATCAAAGGGCCAATCAAAAATGGCCCATTTATCGCGTTTTTCCGGGTCAATCAACC
Source organism: uncultured Acidobacteriaceae bacterium (assembly GCA_963791735.1). Taxonomy (GTDB): domain Bacteria; phylum Acidobacteriota; class Terriglobia; order Terriglobales; family Acidobacteriaceae; genus Edaphobacter. The sequence continues at coordinate 136,184 of CAWBTR010000008.1, forward strand.
AAAATCCATAGAATTTCGGTTCGCGGTCCCGATTTCACCGATTCAGGGATATTCAGACCTAAGGCGGGGATGAGGTGTCGTCAAAATGTGACGAATAGCAACTCCGTGGCGCAGGAGTTGCGAAATTCCTAAATTCACAGATTCAGTTTTTTGAAGATCCGTTCTGGGATGTTCCGTATGACAAACATGATGGGTTGCCATTGGAATGGAACGTAGAGGACGTCCTTGCGCTTGTCGATGGCGCTGACGATGGATTCAGCAACGGAATCGACATCGGCAAACTTCTCGCTTTTGGGCATGGCGGCGGTCATTGCAGTGCGGATGGGGCCGGGTTTGATGGTGAGGACGGTGACGCCTTCGCGGTCAACTCGATTTCTTAAGCCGCCGAGGAAGGCGGAAAGTCCGGCCTTCGAGGAGCCGTAGAGATAGTTTGATTTGCGGCCGCGATCGCCGGCTACCGAGGAGATGACAGCGAGAACTCCGGCGTGGCGCTGGACGCAGAAGTTGGCCAGCCAGGTGAGAAGCGAGACCGGAGCCATGAGGTTCGTGTAGAGGATCTGGGCGGCGGTGTTGAAGTCCCGCTCGGCCTCGGACTGGTCGCCGAGAATGCCGTGCGCGAGGTAGGCGATATCCATGCCCGTGAGGGAGTTGATGGCGTGGGCGAGGAGTTCGGGATGCTTGTCCGTGTCGTCGAGATCGGCAACGGCGGTGTCGACGTAGGTGGCGCCGCGAGTGCGAAGATCTGCTGCGACAGCGGCCAGCTTTTCGGCGTTGCGGGCGACGAGAAAGAGACTCGCGCCCTGCGTAGCCCAGATGCGGCAGGTGGCTTCGGCAATGCCGGATGTCGCGCCGAGGACGAGGATCTTGCGTGGCTGAATTGGTCTGTCGGTGGTCTGCTGTGTCGTGCTCATAGAGTTGGTCTGTCCGTTTTTACGAATTGGAAGTCACGCGCTCCCAGAAACTGGAGGTGAACATGGGGTCGCGGTAGCGGGCGAACTGCTCCCACTGTGGGTAGAAGGACTGGAACTGCGAGGCTGTCATCGCCGCGTCTTTGGCGGGGTACAGGCGGCCGCCGAACTCGAGCGTCATGTCGGCAAGACGAGTGACGAGGGGGAAGGTCTTGTCGGGTTTGATGGGAAAATCGAGACAGAGGGTGATACCGGGTTTGGGGAAGCTCATCATGCCGGGGGAAGGCACGTCACCGAACGCTTTGAGTACAGCGAGAAAGCTGGCGAGGCCGGACTTGGCGACTTCATGCAGGATGGCGATCGTTCCCTCTTTCGCGTGCGCCCAGGGGATGACGTACTGGAACTGGAGAAAGCCGCGCTTGCCGTACATACGATTCCAGTGGAGGATCTTGTCGAGCGGATAGAAGAAGGGCTCGTAGTCCTGCAGGGAGACAACGCGCTTGTGGATCTGCTTGTGAAAGTAGGCTGTGTTGAAGAGGCTGACGCTGAGGTGGTTGAGCGCGAAGCCCGGAGCGTCAAAGGGGAAGACGAGCTTCGGTTTGGGCGACGGCTTGAGAGTGTCGCGTCTGGTAGAGTGGTCGCCCTGCATGAAGACGCCGCGGGCGAAGTTGCGGCCAGTTGAGGCGCAGTCCATCCAGCTGACGGTGTATTGGATGTCTTTGCTTTGATTTGTCAGGTCGAGGAACTCATCGATGCCGTGGAATTGTATGCCTTCATAGTCGATCATGCGGGAGACGATGGGCTTGAGGCGCAGCGTCGCCCAGCTGATGAGGCCCGTGAGGCCGAGGCCCCCGATGGTCGCGGCATAGAAGTCGGGGTTTTCGGTCGGAGTGCAGAGTTTGCGCGAGCCGTCGGAGCGAACAAGCTCGAACTGGGTGATGTGGCGACCGAACGTCCCGGCGATGTGGTGGTTTTTGCCGTGGATGTCGTTGGCAATTGCTCCGCCCAGGGTTACATATTTTGTTCCGGGCGAGACGGGGAGAAAAAAACCGCGGGGAACGGCGAAGTCGAGGATCTGTGCAAGGGTGACGCCGGCTTCGGCTGTGAGCAGGCCCGTCTCGGGATCGAAGTGAATGAGGCGGTCCATGCCGGTGGTCAGGAGGAGGTTGCCGTCTTTGAGGAGGCAGACATCGCCGTAGCTGCGGCCCATACCGACGGGGAGCGCACCGTTGTGCAGGCCATCGGTGACGGCGGGAAAGTCGCCCTGCCAATGCAGCGGGACGACCTTTGCGCCATAGGTGGGGTAGCGGCCCCACGATTCGAAGGGAGCCGGGCCTGTCAGCTGCTCTTCTGCGGTACGAAGTGTGAGCTGCGGCGTTGTGGGTGATTCAGTCGGCATGGTTTCAGGATAGACGATGCCAGCGCCGCAACTGTTAACTCGCGCTCGCGATTCGTTTCAAGCTTGCGATTGCTCTGTCCAGGCCTGCAAAAAGAAGAGGCGCGGCCAAAGCCGCGCCTCTATATCTAGTACGGCTTCGCTTACGCTGCTTTGGCGTTGGCCTTCGCACGCTTGTCGGCTGCGGCCTTCAGAGCGGTCTTGGCCTGAACGGCAAGGGCAGCGAAACCAGCGGCGTCGTTGGCGGCGATGTCGGCCAAGGATCTTGCGATCGAGGCCATTGCCGGCGAGCTTGAGGCCGTTGATGAAGGTCGAGTAGCTCATGCCGTTGTTGCGGCAGGCTGCGTTGATGCGGACGATCCAGAGGGCGCGGTACTGGCGCTTCTTCTGTTTACGGCCTGTGTAGGCGAACTTGAGTCCGCGCTCGACTGCCTCTTGAGCGGCCTGGTAGAGCTTGGATTTAGTGAGGAAGTAACCACTCGCGCGCTTGAGGATCTTTTTGCGGCGGTCGTTGCGTTTTGTACTCCGTTTTACACGGGGCATCGTGATTCTCCTTTTGCGTACATCGTTTAAGCGGCTGGAGGTAAGGTGGCCTCTTCACTCGCTATGCAACTTCAAGTCTCGGTGGAACGCTAACGCTGTTCCAGGGGCCTATGACGCTGTAACCGGCCCTTTGTTCCGTTTTGCTTTTCAGCAGTGCGGAGCGGCTCGACTTGAAAACTGAAATTCCCTGCCTGACGATCAGGCGTAAGGAAGCATCCGGGCGACTTTTGCATGATCCGCCTCAGAGACCAGAACCTGACCGCCGAGGTGGCGCTTGGTCTTGGTGGCCTTCGAGGTAAGGATATGGCGCATCTTGGACTGGCCGCGCTTGAACTTGCCCGTGCCTGTCTTATGGAAGCGCTTGGCGGCGCCGCTGTGTGTCTTCAACTTTGGCATTTGTGTTCCTGACTGTTTCTGGACAACTTATTGAGTATATACGAAGTTGGCTCAAAGACCACACAGAATCACCCATCGGACGAGGGATGGATGATAAAACACCTTCTTTCACGGACATGAAAATGACCCTCCGAAGAGGGTCATTGGCTTAGCTCTGGCGAGCATTCTTTTTCAAAAGGTGTCTGTCCTGGTGATCCAGGGTTTGGGAGGGCCGCTACCGTATTAGCCCTTGGGGCCTACGGAAGAGCCGCTGCTGCCGGACGAGCTGCCACCCGACGAACTGCCGTACCACCGGAGGAGCTGCCGCTACCGCTGGAAGAGCTGCCACTACCGCTGGAGGAGCTGCCGCCATGGTTGCAATCATGGCCTCCGCTGTTTCCGTTGTGGTCGCAATCCTTGTGGTCGCAGTCTTTATCTTTATCGCTATGGGAGCACCAGCCAAAGAACGACCACGAATGACTATCGTGCTCGCAGGCAAAGGCCGACGTAGAGGGAGCAAGCAGTGAGATTCCAACAATCGATGCAGCAATCAGGCGATTCAATTTCATGTGGGTCACCTCTGGACTAACCTTTCGTAACGAACTAGGGGGAGAATATCAATAGTTACGGGTTACAGCAGTAACACTTTTGGGTGAGGCGGCCTGGGGGCCGTCTGGCGGGCTGACGACCTCAGAGTTCAGGCCAGGATCCGGTGTCGCGCCGGGCGGGAAGGGCCTGAACCATAGGCGATTCAGGGCCGTTTCGGGTCGATTTAACGTGCTATACTTAAGACACTGAGAAACAGGCTGTAACGTGTGTAAAGCGCTGGAATGACGCGGGTTTTCTCGAACTACATCCACACGGGACGGGCTGAGAAATCCTCGATTTTCAGCAACCGCTGAATGGAGATACATGGCATCGACTGCAATCCCTACCGAAGGTGCTCTTTTAGAGCTCGAAACCGGCGCAATCGCCGCCCCAACGAAGGACGCTCCCAAGAAAAAAGAGGGGGGAGGCTACTCAGCCGAGAACATTACTGTCCTTGAGGGTCTGGCGGCGGTTCGGTTGAGGCCGGCGATGTATATCGGTTCGACCGGCGAGATGGGCCTGCATCACCTGGTCTACGAGGTGGTCGACAACTCGGTCGACGAGGCGCTCGGCGGTCATGCGACGCGGATCGATGTGACGATCCATGTCGACAACTCGATTACGGTGGTCGACGACGGACGCGGAATTCCGGTCGACGACAAGGTCATCAACGGAGAAAAGATGCCGGCCGTGCAAGTAGTGCTGACGATGCTCCACGCCGGCGGAAAATTTGACGCCTCGAACTACAAAGTCTCGGGCGGGTTACATGGCGTCGGTGTAAGCTGCGTGAACGCGCTGAGCGAAGAGTTCGATGTCGAGATCTGGCGCGACGATTTTGCCTGGGAACAGGACTATAGCAAAGGCGCGCCGACCAGCAAGCTGCGGAAGATGGGCCCAAGCAAACGCAAAGGCACCAAGGTCCACTTTCTCCCCGACAAGTCGATCTTTACCGTAACTGAATTCAACTACGACACCCTGGCGCAGCGGTTGCGCGAGCTCGCGTTCCTGAACAAGGGCCTGGAGATTCACCTGACCGACGAGCGCACCACCGATACCAAGACCGGTGAGAGCAAGCACCAGGAGTTCAAGTACGCCGGCGGTATCGCCGAGTTCATCAAGCACATCAACAAGGGCAAACAGGTTCTGCATGAGAAGCCGATCTACATGGAGGCCGAGCGTGATGGCGTAGCCATGGAGATTGCGCTGCAATACAACGACGCTTACTCCGAGACCGTCTTCACCTTTGCCAACAACATCAACACGGTGGATGGCGGAACGCATCTCTCGGGCTTCAAGACGGCGCTGACCAGAACCATCAACGCGGCAGGGCAGTCGCTGGGACTCTTCAAAGACGTGAAGGAGAACCTGAGCGGCGACGACGTTCGCGAAGGCCTTGTTGTCGTCATCAGCGTCAAGCTTTCGCAGCCGCAGTTTGAAGGGCAGACGAAGGGCAAGCTGAACTCCGACATCGCCGGAACGGTACAGGCGTTTGTGAATGAGCGGCTGGGCGGCTATCTGGAGCAGAACCCTTCGGTCGCGAAGAAGATCATCAACAAAGCGATCGACGCGGCCCGTGCGCGCGAGGCTGCGCGCAAGGCGCGCGACCTGACTCGACGTAAGGGTGCGCTCGATGGCGGCGGTCTGCCGGGTAAGCTGGCCGACTGCTCCGAACGGGAGCCAGAACGTTGCGAACTCTATCTGGTCGAGGGTGAGTCGGCAGGCGGAACGGCCAAACAGGGCCGCGACCGTAAATTCCAGGCGATTCTTCCGTTAAAGGGAAAGATTCTCAACGTCGAAAAAGCCCGCTACGACAAGATGCTGGGACATGAAGAAATCCGCGCCATGATCACGGCGCTGGGATGCGGGATCGGCAAGGATGACTTCGATGCCACCAAGCTGCGCTACGGCAAGCTGATCCTGATGACCGATGCCGACGTCGACGGATCGCACATCCGCACGCTGCTGCTTACGTTCTTCTTCCGCCACATGACGGAGTTGATCAAGCGCGGGCATGTGTACATCGCACAGCCGCCGCTCTATCGCATCAAGAAGGGCAAGTTCGAGCAATACATCAAAGACGACCGCGAATATGTCTCGGTCATGGTCAAGCGCGCCTCCGACGGCATGGTCATCCGCTACGGCGATGGCGGTGCGAAACTCGAAGGCAAAGAGTTGACCAAGTACATGACGCAGCTCAACGACTACCTGGGCTTCTTCGACAAGGTGCAGAAGCGGCTGCGGAATGAAGACGTAACGCAGGCGTTCGCGGAGATATTTGCTCAGGAAGGCAAGGACTCGGCTCGCCGCGTGGATTTTGAGTCGCCCGCGAAGCTGGAAAAAATGCGCCAGCGGCTGGTGGGGATGCAGAAGACCTACCAGTTCAAGAATGTCAGTGATGTAGCGCTGGACGAGGAGCACAGAAGCTACTCCGTCAGCTACACCGACGCGCAGGGTGCAGTGCGGACGATCGACTGGGCGCTGGCTTCGGCTCCGGAGAGCCGCCAGATGCTGGCGAAGCATGCACAGATCAGGGAGCAACTCGTCGCTCCGTTTTTGATCGAGTATGCGACGAAGACCAAGGCGGAAGCGGCTGCAGAAGCAGCAGAGGAAGCCGAGGAGATCGCCTCAGCAGAGGGTGTCGCCGATATCGCCGCGGCCCCCGGAACAGTAGCAGAGACGAAAGCGGCGAAACGCTCCAGCAAGGCTTCGCAAGACCCCGTCGAAAAGAAAACGGCGCGCGAGGTGTTTGAATACGTCATCGAACAAGGCCGCAAAGAGTACCAGGTGCAGCGCTACAAGGGCCTGGGCGAGATGACGGCCCCGCAACTGTGGGAGACGACAATGGACCCGGAGCGGCGCACCCTGTTGCAGGTGAAGCTCGAAGACATTGCTGCCTGCGAGGAGATCTTTACGACTCTGATGGGCGAGGATGTGGAAAGCCGCCGGAAGTTCATCGAAGAAAACGCACTCGACGTCAAGAACCTGGATATCTAAACCTAGACATCTAAACGGAAATTTCATCTAACAAATTTTCAGTCCGGTCTCAACAGGCCGGACTTTCTTTTTGATGCTGATCTCGTGCACACTCTGAAGATGGTGCGTGTTGGTGTGGATGAGAGTCTCGTTCAGGAGTTGCTGGCGGATTTTCCGCGTGAAGCGGAGATTGTGCGGATACCCCGCAGGCTAACTGGAACTCTGGACGTCGACTTCTGGATCATTCCGTTTGCGCGGAAGAGTTCGAAGGAGACCTTTCAGCATCTGCGCGGCGTTAAGGTTGTGCAGTCAATGATGGCGGGAGTGGACTGGATTACACCCTGGCTGCCAAAGGATGTAGTGCTGTGCGACGGCCGAGGGCTTCACGACATCTCCGCATCCGAGTGGGTGCTGACGGCGATCCTGACATCGTTAAAGCGCTTTCCCCACTATCGCGATATGCAGCTGCGCGGCGAATGGAAGGGACAGGCGTCGATTCCGAACGGATTCATGGATGTGAGCGGTCCGCAGGTCGGGCAGTATGCGGTTCTGGGCGACGATCTCGCGGGGAAGACCGTGTTGATCGTGGGGTATGGGTCGATTGGTGTGGCAATCGAGGCTCGCCTCGCGCCCTTCGGAGTGAGGATCATTCGCCTGGCGCGAAGTGCGCGAACGGCGCCCGAGGTTTTTGCTGTCGGCGAGTTGCGCAGGCTGTTGCCGGAGGCGGATGTGGTGGTAGCCATCGTGCCGTTGACAGCGGAGACGCGTGGGCTAATTGGAGCTGCGGAGATCGGTCTGATGAAGCCCGGTGCGCTGCTGGTGAATGCTGCGCGAGGGCCGGTAGTCGCAACCGATGCGCTGGTGGAGGCATTGCAGCATCACCGGCTGCGGGCGGTCCTCGATGTCACCGACCCGGAGCCGCTGCCTGCCGGGCATCCGCTGTGGTCGGCGCCCAATTGCATGATCACGCCTCATGTAGGAGGGTCAACGCCCGAGTTCATCCATCGGGCATTTCGGTTCGGGGCACAGCAAGTACGGAGGTTTATCGCAGGGAACGAGCTGGAAAACGTGGTTACGGATGCTGGCTACTGATCGCTGGAGGAAAGACACCTGCAACTCCCTCCGCGGTCTCCAGCGCGCCTAGATAAGATTGAGTTCTTCGTCACCGTCATCTTCCTCATCATCATCTAGATCGTCGTCCTCATCTTCGTCGTCGTATTCGTCTTCTTCCTCTTCGTCGTCGTCTTCTTCTTCGTCCTCTTCGTCATCGTCTTCGTATTCGTCGTCATCCTCCTCATCGTCTATCGTCTTCATCGTCCTCATCCAGGTCGACGCGCCTGATCGCTGCACTGAGGATCTCGCCGACGGCATCTTCGGAGCTGCCAGCGGAGATGTCGAAGGGGCGTTCCAGGCTCAGACCCACAGTGAGGGAGCTTTCATTGAATTCGATGGATTGCGTGGCGGGCGTCATGACGAGGTCTCCTGTTCAAAATATGTACTGAAATAGATGCAGCAAAGGCAAAAAAGTGAGTGGGAAAAATCCGCTTTTGCGAGATTTAGAAGCTGAGAGGGATCTGGCGTTTTTGCTCGTACATGCGCTGGTCGGCCAGCCGGCGCAGGAGAACTTCGTCGGTGGTGTCGTCGGGATAGACAGCTACGCCGATACTTCCTGTAACGTTGAGTGCGTTACCGTTAATGCTGACTTTCTTGCGCAGGGCGTGGGCGATACGGGCTGCGCTGGTTCTGGCGATGATGTCCGACGGCTGGTCGCTGGGCAGGTCCGTGGCGATGATGATGAACTCGTCGCCGCCGAGCCGGGCGAGCGTATCCGGGGTGCGGATGGCGCCGCGGAGATTGTGTGCGATGTGTCGAAGCAATTCGTCGCCGACGTCGTGACCGTGCGTGTCGTTGATGAGCTTGAAGCCATCAAGGTCGACCATGAGAAGGACGGTCCGGGTGTTGTTGAACCGGGATTGCTGGATCGCTGCGGCGAGGCGGTCCTCAAAGAGACGGTGGTTGGGAAGACCCGTGAGGTGATCGTGGAAGGCATACCACTCGTTGGTTGCGACCTGCTGCTCGAGCAAGACGAGCAGCATGCCGATGGTGACGAGGAACTTTTGCAGGTTCCAGATCTCATCGGCGATGGCATCGTATCCCGGATGGACGCTGACCCAGGAGTGGAAGAGGAAGACGAAAGACCAGACGATGAAGCCGACGACAATAGCAACCTTGCCGAGGCTTTCGCGGGGCAGGCTGATTTGAAATACGAGGGCCGTCGCGAAATACAGGACGAAGAGAACGAAGTAGGCCGCGTCGCGAAGGGAGCCGGCAGAGGCGAAGTGCCAGATGGGCACCCAGGTGCAGAGCTGGACCACGAGAATCCACCAGCCTCTGCCAAGGCTCCAGGAGCGACCGATGGCGAAGGCGCTGGCGATGCCAAGGAAGAGACCACAAGCGGCGATGGCGTGATAAATGCTGATGTTGTGGAGACTAAGCCCGTAGACGGTGAGCAGGGCAACGGCAGGCGGTGAGTTGACAAGTAGATAGAGGAGAGAGGGCCGGCGGGGAAAAACATCTCTGCCGGAGGCCCAAAGGAAGATCGCTCCAGCGATGTAGAAGAAGTTCAACGCAACGACGTGGGCGGCGAGACGCCAGGGTCCAGCGGACGGGTAGGCAGCATGGACGATAGCCTCCAGGAAGATGAAGAGGAGACCAATGAGCCACAAATTCACCGACTCGCGCGGATGACGCCTCCGCAGGAAATAGAGAAGACCGAGAAGCATGGCCATTGCGGCGAGGTCGGGTAAAAGTAAATAGTTCATCGATCCTTTATGTAGCTTTGGCCGACGTGCTGGCGCAGAAAATCAGTTGTTTTCTGGGAAGAACTATTAATTATTGAACACTAACGTTAAAATATCGCGAATGGCATTGCCGGATTTGGTGCATCAGGCTTCGGAGAAGGGTTGAAGCTGCTTTTGGGTGGGTGGGGCGGTGACGAGGCTGACGAGGAACAGGCATAGCAACGAAGCCAGCAGGGCGGGAAGGATAGCGTCGCGGGAAGCGATCGCCGCGGGCAGATGGGTGTGGATGAACTGCGTATCCCAGAAGACTGTGACGAAAGTGCCGGCAGCAATACTCGAGACGGCAGCCGCGGCGGTGGCACGTTTCCAGAAGAAAGCCGCGAGGATGACAGGCGTCAAAGCGGCAGAGTAGACGGTATAGGCGTATAAGGCCTTTTGCAGCACGGAGTGGGTGCCGAGCGATTGGTACAGCGACCAGCAGCCGAGCAGGACAACCAGAATGCGGCTGACGAGAAGGATGCTGCGGTTTGAGGCGTCGGGTCTCACGTAGCGCACATAAACGTCATTGATGAGATTGGTGGCTGGAGAAAAGAGGAAGTTGTTAGCGGTAGAGATGACCTTCGCGAAGATGGCGCCAACCATGAAGGCTCCTACCAGGCGCGGGAGTGCGTGGAGGGCGGTGAAAGCGAGGATCTCGCGGGGGTTTTCGCTGACTTCGCCCGAGGGATAGAGCGAGGAGCCGACCACGGCGAGCGCAACAATGACAGTCTCCAAAATGAGTATGCCGATAAACCAGCCGACCACCGCCCGGGTCGCGTCCTTCTCGGATTTGGCGGAGAAGAACTTCTGGTACATGGACTGATTGCCAAGCATCAGCAGGCAGGTGGGAAGAAACAATTCAAGCGCGCGAGTGACGGTAAAGTCACCGAACACCTGGAAGTGCGTGGCCGGAAGCGTGGCAACGACACTGGACCAGCCTCCGGCGATGTGCGCGAGGATCGGGAGCGCGACGATCAGAGTAACAGTGGCGAGCACGCCGATCGCGAGGTCCATGTAAGCGACTGAGCTCATACCGGCGATGGCGGTGAAGACGATGACGAAGACTGCGATTATCTCCTGGCCGTGGCGCGCAGTGACGGAGGGGAAGACAAGGTGGAGGATGTCGCCGCCACCGATGAACTGGTAGCTGGTGATGGCGGTATAAGCGAACAGAACGGCGATGACACCGAGGACGCGTGCGGTCTGGTTGTAACGGGCCTCAAGCAGGTCCGGGATCGTGAACTGGGCGAACTTTCGCGCTCGGGGGGCAATGAAATAGATGATCAGAAGACCGGCCCAACCACCGGCCGCCTGCCACAGGGCAGGAAAGCCGTGTTTATAAGCGTTCTCCGCGCCCGCAAGAAGCGAGCCCGAGCCGATCCAGGAGCTAAGAAGCGTAAAGATGAGGACGATCGCCGGGAGCGACCGGCCCGCGACGAGATAGTCAGCCTTTGTCTTTACCTTGGAGACACGGCCTAGCGAGACCGCAAGGAGGGTGAGAACGATGAGGCCAAGAACGATCGCGTAAACATTCATGAGGTTGGGGACAAGTGTACTGTACCGTCTCGTAACGTCTGTTGAACTACTATCGATCACCGTCCGCGACGAGGCGATCCAGAGACGGCCAGCCGAACCCTAGCTCCTGAAGATCGGCCCCGCCAATATTTATGACTTTCCGTGCGATTTCTACGGCTCCGAGGCGCTCGTAGAACGATACAGAGGGATTTTGTTCGAGCACCCAAACCAACATGCTTGTGAATCCGCGAGTTTCAAGAGCAGAGGCCAACGTACGACTCAGCGTTCGGCCTACGCCTTGCCTTTGCCGCTCATGCAGCAGGTAGATGGCATAGAGCTCTGCATCATAATCGTCGAGCTTTTCTCGAATCTCTCCTCCAGCCGCAAACCCGAATATCCCTGTTTCATCTTCGGCGATAAAGATAGAGATGTTGTCTGTAAGCATCTGCTCCTGCCATCTTCGAGTTCGCTCCTCCTTATTCAAAGAGGACAGGAAAACATCGGAGACGATGCCGGAGTAAGTCGTCTTCCAGCTCTCGACTTGTACGTGAGCAATCGCGGCTGCGTCCTCGATTTTGGCCTTTCTGATTGTGAGTTTCATGTAATTGATTCCGCCACCGGCGGCTGCGACTTTATGGTCGCGAAGCCGCCGGTGTGTGGGAATGAGTCGTGAGTTCTTACCAGACCTTGCAGGCTGGCGCATGCACCATGGGTTGCCCCGCCTTGCAGCTGAAGGCGTGCTGGAACTCGGGCATGTTCGACACCACGCCGTTGATGCGCGCAAAGCCCGGAGAGTGCGGGTTGGTGACGGCGCTGACGCGCAGATTCTCGGGCCGCTCGTTCTCACAGGCCCACTGCGCCATCCCCACGAAGAAGCGCTGATCCGGAGTGAAGCCGTCGGCGTCTGCCAACTTCTGCCCTTCGGTCTGCTTCTTCCACGCAATATACGCGAGCAGCGTTCCGCCCAGGTCAGCCACATCCTCGCCGCTCGTCAACTTGGAGTTGATGTGAATGTCGTCGACGATAATGTAGTCCGCATACTGGTCGCGGATGCAGTTGATGCGGTCTTCGAAACCTTTCGCATCGGCCGAAACCCACCAGTCGCGCAGGTTGCCCTTGGAGTCGAACTGCCTTCCCTCGTCGTCGAAGGCGTGAGTTAGCTCGTGGCCGATCGTCGCACCGGTGTTGCCGTAGTTCGGCGCGTCATCGAGCTTCGGGTCGTACAGCGGCGGCTGCAGAACCCCCGCGGGAAAGTTGATGTCGTTCATCTGCGGGTTGAAGTAAGCGTTGACCGTCGGCGGCGTCATGCCCCACTCCAACAGGTCGACCGGCTTGCCGAGTTTATTCCACCGGCGAGCATCCTCAAAATGATAGGCGCGCGACACATTGCCGAAATAGTCACCAGGCTTGACCTCGAGCTTCGTGTAGTCGCGCCAGTGGTCCGGATAACCGATCTTGTTGCGGATGACGTGCAGCTTGCGCAACGCCTCCTGCTTGGTCTCCGGGCTCATCCAGTCGAGGTTTTCGATCTCGTGCTGCATCGCAGTCTCAATCTGCTCGGTCATCAACTGCGTCTTCGCCTTCGTGTCGGAGGTAAAGGTGCGTTTGACGAACTCCTGCCCCAGCGCTTCACCAAGGTTGCGGTCGACCGCGCGGGTGCAGGTCTTCCAACGCGGCGGCATGTCGGGAATTCCACGCAGGGTCTTCGAGTAGAAGTCGAAATCGGCCTGTTCGAACGGATGCGCGAGGAATGGTGCTGCGGAGGTGAGGAAGTGGAAGCGCAGATAGCCACGCAGAGCCTCGACCGGCTCCGTTGTCAGCTGGGCCTGCACGGCCTTCATGAACTCCGGCTGCGAGACGTTGAGTTTGGCCACGCCGGGTGCACCCTGAATCGCGAAGTAGTGTGGCCAGTCGAACGCAGGGGCAAGCTGGCCCAGTTCGCCGATCGTCATCATGTGGTACGTGTTGTGCGGATTGCGCCGTTCGACGCGGGTCAGCGACGCCTTGGCAAGCGCAGTCTCGATGCGAAGGGTTGCATCTGCATCGGCTTTGGCCTGGTCGGCGGACTCGCCACCGAGCGTAAGCAGTTGCTGGATGTAGGCAACGTACTGCTCGCGCAGCTTTACGCTTCTGGGGTCGGTCTTCAGGTAGTAGTCGCGGTCGGGAAGTCCAAGCCCACCGGCGCGGAGCTCGACGATGATCAGCGACGCATCAAGCGCATCCTGGCCCGTACCGGAGCCGAAGAAAAAGCTGCCGGGATAAGCGTGGTGCAGCTCACTGATCGCTGCAATAAGCTCTGGCCGCGTCTTCAGTGCATCGATACGCGCAAGCTCAGGCTGCACCGGTTTGATGCCGAGCGCATCGATCGCTGCGGTGTTCATGCACGAAGCGAAGTAGTCCCCAACCTTCTGCTGCACGGGCGTGCGGTTCTTCGCCTTCGCGTCCGCTTCGAGGATGCCCCACAGGAACTCCTGGTTCTCATTGCCCAGTTTCGCGTAAACGCTCCAGCCGGATTGGTCGGCGGGGATCGGATTGTTCTTTTGCCAGCCACCGCAGGAGAACTTGTAGAAGTCCACGCAAGGGTCGACCGAGCGGTCGAGGCTGGTAACGTCGAGCGAAGGCGAGTAAGGCATCGACTGTATCGGTTGCGCTGGCTGCTGTGCGGAGAGGTAAAGGGCAGAGAGGAAAAAGGCGGTGGACGCCAGGGCGGCCAGAAGCTTCGAAGACATGGGTTCTCCTGTGTGCATCATCCTACCCGCAAAAGCACATGCAAAGCCATATCGTGCTAAGACAGCAGGACACGAGCCGATCCAGCGCGTAGACTATTTGCGGTTACTAAAAAGAGGCAGTTCAGAAGGCGGGACGATGAGTGGTCTTTGGTTGAAGTGTGCCGGTGCGGCTTTGGCGCTGGCCGTCGTAGGTTCGGTGGCTGTTGCGCAGACGGCGCCGATTACGTTGAGTGTGGATCTGACGGATGCTCCGCGCAAGATCCTCCATGCGACCGAGGTAATGCCGGTAACGCCGGGGCCGTTGACCGTCGTATATCCGAAGTGGATTCCCGGCGAGCATGGCCCAACCGGCCCCATCGAGAACATGGCCGGATTTTTCATCACAGCCAACGGCCAACCGGTAAAGTGGGAGCGCGACAAGGTGGATATGTTCGCCTACCACCTGACCGTGCCACAGGGCGTAACCAAACTCGAGATGAAGATCGATTTTCTCGCTTCGTCGTCACTCTCCGGATTTTCGGCGGGCGGCTCGACGAGCGAGAACCTCGCACTGCTGAGCTGGAACACGCTGCTCGTCTATCCGGCCGATACGAACGCCAGCGACGTGATGTTTACACCGTCGATCACAATTCCGGCTGGATGGAAGTTTGGCACTGCGCTCGATAAGGACGGTGGGTCCGGACAGACAACAGCCTTCAAGACTGTCTCACTGGAGCAACTCGTCGACTCACCCGTGCTCGCCGGGCGGTACTTCCGCGAGGTTCCGCTGGCTCCCGAGATTACGCCGAAGCACTACCTGGATATGGCCGCCGATGGACCGGAGGAGGTCCAGATTTCGAAGGAACACATCGCCGAATTCGACCGGCTGGTGCGGGAGACCGGCGCTCTCTACAAGAGCAGGCACTACGGCTCGTATCACTTCCTCGTAACGCTGAGCGACGAGGTGGCGCACTTCGGCCTCGAGCACCATCAGTCGAGCGACGACCGTGTGCCTCCAAAGACATTCACCGACGATCAGGAGTTCACGCTGGCAGGCCTGCTGTTGCCGCACGAGTTCACCCACAGCTGGAACGGCAAGTACCGGCGCCCAGCGGGTCTCGCAACAAGCAACTACCAGAAGCCGATGGAGGGCGACCTGCTCTGGGTGTATGAGGGATTAACCGAATACCTCGGCGATGTGCTGGCTGCGCGCTGCGGAATATGGACCGCCGACCAGTACAAGCAACGGCTGTCAACGATCGCCGCAGAGTATGACAATCGCCCCGGACGCACATGGCGCGACATCCAGGACACCGCAACCGCAGCCCAGATTCTGTATGCCGCCGGCGGCGGATGGGACAACTGGCGGCTCAGTGTGGACTACTACGACGAAGGCGAGTTGATCTGGCTCGATGTCGACACCACGATTCGCAAGATGACCGACGGGAAGAAGTCGCTGAATGATTTTGTGGCGGCTTTCCATGGACTGGGCGGCAATACCGCGCCGAAGGTGGTGCCCTATACGTTCGAAGATGTAGTCGCCGGGTTGAACGCCGTGGTCGCCAATGACTGGGCCACGTTTCTGCGCTCACGCTTGGATTCAAACGCGTACCAGGCGCCTCTGGGTGGCCTCGAGAACGGCGGCTACAAGCTGACCTACTCCGACAAGCCGAACTCCTGGAGCGTGATGGATGACACGGAGAGTGGAACCTATGACTTCTGGTACTCGCTCGGTCTGCATGCAGGAAAATCGGGCAGGGTCTCCGATGTGCTAAAGGAAGGCGTAGCCGACAAGAGCGGCATCGGGCCCGGGATGATTATCGTCGCTGTTAACGGTCGCGCCTACACTCCGGACGTCCTGAAGTCTGCCATTCACGACGCGAAGGACTCCGGACCAGCGGTGGAGTTGATCGTCGAGAATACCGGCTACTACAAGGTGGTCAGGCTGGACTATCACGGAGGCGAGAGATATCCGCAGTTGGAGCGGGTGTCAGGCGTGCCAGACCGACTGGATGACATCCTGAAACCCGAGGCGAAATAACACTCGGCTGACTCAGAACCCGCCCTGAAGCATTGAAGTTATGGTGCTTCAGGGCGGTATCGCGCATCTATTTTATTGGTGCGATGAATGCGTAGAACGTGGAGAAACAGGCCGTTTGCTGTGAGGAAGATGGGGCAGCTTTGGCGACTGGTGCGCGAGAGCCACGAGCGGCCGATGACGGGGATATCTCGTCCCGTCGAGTTGGTAGCCAACAATGAGTTGGGATTAACCTTCATCGGGCACTCCTCTTTTCTGTTGCAGATCGATGGGCGAAAAGTGCTGATCGATCCGGTGTTCTCGAAACGGTTGATTCTGCTGCGCAGACAGCGTCGTCCCGGGGTGCTGGTAGAAAAGCTGCCACCGATCGATCTCGTGCTGCTAACGCACGCGCATATGGATCACCTCGACCTGACTTCGCTCCGGCGAGTGGTGAGGGCGACGCGAAGGTTGACGGGACGCGCTCCCGAGGTCGTTGTGCCGCGCGGTGTGGAGGATCTGGTGGAGAGCCTCGGATTCTCCCACATCCATCAGCTGGAATGGTGGGAGGAGACCAAAGTACAAGGGTTGAAGGTAACGATGACTCCATGCAAACACTGGGGCGCACGAATGTTTCGCGACATGCACCGCGGCTATGGCGGGTACGTCGTTGAAGGGGGCGGCCAATCCGTCTATCACTCGGGCGACACGGCTTACTTCGACGGATTTCGCGAGATCGGAAGACGGCTAAATCCAAACGTTGCGCTCCTGCCGATTGGAGCTTACTTTCCAGATAGTTATCGCTCCGTGCACACCAGTCCGGAAGAAGCAGTGCGCGCATTTGTCGAGTTGGGCGCCGAACAGATGGTTCCGATGCACTACGGCACCTTCCGCCTGGGCCGGGAGCCAATGGACGAGCCCCTGAAACGGCTGGAGGCCGAGGCCTCCCGGCTGAATATTAAAGGACGCGTAAAAGTTCTGGACGAGGGCGAGACGGTGCACCTTTTTTCTACCGCCCGCATCCGATGAGCTATGGCTACCACGACTGAAGTGAATGCAAAGGCGAGCGGGACGTTTGCGATTGGCGGTGATCTGACCGTTAACCGGCTGGGCTTCGGAGCGATGCGGATCACCGGCGACGGAATCTGGGGTGAACCCAAAGATCGCGAGAACGTAAAGAAGGTGCTGCGACGCGCCGTCGACCTCGGCGTGAACTTCATCGACACAGCAGACTCGTACGGCCCGGATGTGAGCGAGCGGCTGATCGGCGAAGCTCTGGCTCCCTATGCCAAAGACGTCGTGATTGCGACCAAAGCCGGACTCACGCGGCAAGGGCCGAACCAATGGTTGCCGGTAGGTCGTCCCGAGTACCTGACCCAGCAGGTGGAGATGAGCCTGCGATTCCTGAAGACGGAGCGGATCGACCTGTGGCAGTTGCACCGGATCGACCCGAAGGTGCCGGTAGAGGAGTCGCTCGGTGCAATAAAAAAATTGCAGGAACAAGGAAAGATCCGGTACGTCGGCTTGAGCGAGGTGAAACCGCACGAGATCGATCAGGCGCGGAAGGTAATCGAAATCGTCAGCGTGCAAAACCAATACAACATCGGCGACCGCCAGCACGAGGATGTCCTCGAGTACTGCACGAAGCACAAGCTGGCGTTCATCCCATGGTTTCCGGTGGCGGCGGGCAAGCTGGCGCGGCCGGGCGGCAAGCTCGACGCTACGGCGAAGAAGTACGGCGTTACGGTCTCGCAGCTCTCCCTCGCATGGCTGCTGCATCATTCTCCGGTGATGCTGCCGATTCCCGGAACGTCTTCCTTGGAACATCTGGAGGAGAATATTGCCGCCGCTGCAGTGAAATTGACTGACGCAGAATGGAAACAGATAGAAGCCTCTGCGAAGTAATGCATCGGTATTTTTACGGAATAGAGCCGCGATCCCGCGGCTCTTTTTGGCGCGTTCGGCAAATATCACCTGACGTCAGGTCTTCGGCGACGCAATATCCAGCGGCTTTGATGCGAGAACTTTCGTGGAGTCGTCCCCGCTATTCCATCCAGGCAGTTCCTGCGAGCCGGTGATCAGGCGCGCGCCGTCAGTGAACGTGAGATAGGTCCACGCCCAATGGCGGAAGACCGACAAGCGATTGCCCAAGCCGATGAGAAAGAAGATGTGAATCGTAAGCCAGGTAACCCATGCGGGAAAGCCGCTCCAGTGCGCCTTGAACGGCCATTGAATGTTGGCGACGGCGGCCTTGCGTCCGATAGTGGCCATGTCGCCCTTATCGAAGTAATGGAACGGCTCGCCCACGCCGGTCCCGTCGCTGCCAAGGCTTAGGGCAACGAGGCGGCCAATACGCTTCGCGGCGTAGCGGCCCATCTGCATCGCAGGCTGCGCGACGCCGGGAAGCTGCCTGCCATTCTCCTCGACGTGCGCGAGGTCGCCGCAGATAAAGATCTCAGGATGGCCGGGAGGGTTGAGGTAGGCGTCAACAAAGACGCAGCCGCGTCTATCGGTCGCGACGCCAAGCAGCTTGCCGAGCGGTGAGGCCTGGACGCCGGCCGCCCACAACGTAACAACCGCGTCGATGCGTTCGTCGCCGACCATAACATAGCCTGGTTGCACATCAGTGACGTGTGCATTCGTGCGAAATTTCACACCGAGTGCATTAAGCTGCTCGCCGGCCTTCCGCTGCAGATCCGCAGGGTAGGCACCTAGAATTGTCGGAGAACCTTCGAGGATCAGAACCTGCGCCATCGACGGATCGATGTGACGGAAGTTCTTGGCCATATAAAGCTTTGCGATGTCGCTGATTGCCCCGGCCAGCTCGACGCCAGTGGGACCCCCACCAATAATCACGAAGTTGAGCGGCGGATGCGTGCCCTTCTCCATCATCTGGCGTTCGGCAAGCTCGAAGGAAAGCAGAACACGGCGTCGTATCTCTGTCGCGTCCTCGATGGTCTTCAGACCGGGAGCGAGCCTCGCCCAGTCATCTCTGCCGAAGTAGGAGTGCGTGGAGCCGGTAGCGATGATGAGGTAGTCGTACTCCAGCTCGACGCCTGTCTTGAGGTGAACCCGCTTCTGCGCAAGATCGAAGCCGATCGCTTCATCCATCAGGACATCAATGTTGGGATAGTTGCGCATCAGCGAACGGATAGGCTGCGCAATATCCGCCGGGGAGAGCACGGCGAGAGCGACTTGATAGAGCAAAGGCTGGAAGAGATGGTAGTTTTTGCGGTCAACGACGGTAACATCGACCGGCAGCTTCGCCAGGTCCATGGCCGCATTGATACCGGCAAAGCCGCCGCCCACTATGACGACCCGCTTGCGCCATACGCCGCTTTGAGCTATCGCTGCTACCGCCATGGTTAAGGCTCCTCGGTTCAATCTCGCCGCAGGTTCGCCTATCTCTGTGGCAATGCTGAAGGGACACCACCAGCTTATCCTCTCTGCACTTCCCTGCTCTCTATTCGATGCTTTGTTTTTGATTGGGACATAAGCAACCCCTCGGAACGCGCGGCGCCTAAGGCTGCTTTTCAAGGGTTAGCGAGAGAAAACCCTGAGTCCCTGTGGCCGCCGCGAGATTCGTGGTCTCGGCCAGCCCGGGGACCTGTTGAGGCGTTATCGTCAACAGGCCGTTCGCATCTGAAATCAGAGAGTATTGCGTGGAAGCGAGAACAGGCGGGATCGGACAACGGCCTCGATCCGGGCACGATTGCTGCCAGGCATCCATCGTCTGGAAGACCTGGACGCTGGCGCCCGCTACAGGATGAGACGCAGTATCGGTGACCAGCAGAACGACCGGATCGAGCGCGCCGCTCGCAGAAACAATCTGACCGGCGCCGCTGACCGCAACGAGACGCAGGTCGCCTGGATCTACACCCTGCATGGTGAAGGTGGCGCATACGCTTGTCCATGCGCAAGCAGATAGAAGGGCCTGCGCACCGGGCGCGAGTGGCCCCACCGTCGCGAGGGTCTGGGCTGTTCCCGCGCCATCGACTTGAGACTGGCCGGGCGATGCCACAACAGGGCCGAAGATTGTCTGCCAGTCGACGAGCACGCCCCCGGTGGAAGCGGTATTGTCGGTGACGCTGAGCTGCGGCGTCCACGCAAAGCTCGCGCCGGCTGCGATGTACTCCACTGGCTCCACTGCGCTCGCAGTTCTAACCTGGGTTACCGCGGTGAAGGAGGCGGTCACCGTGCCATCGACGCCCGTAGCCTGCAAAGTAATGGCCCCCGAGGTCTCCGGCGTAACGAGCGTCGATGCGATGCCGTGTTTATCGGTCTGCAGGGTGCAGGTTGCCCCCCCGCACGCAGCAAACTGGACGCCGCCGCTGGTAGCGGTAAAGGTTACGGCTTCGCCAACAACCGGCGTGACTCCATCGCCCAGTAGAACCTGCACCGCAAACGGTACCGTTGCCGGCTGCTCGAAGATCACATTCCCCGCGGGAGCGGTAAGCAAGCTTAGCGTGGTCACCGGCGCTGCATAACTCAGGGCCTGGGTCATGACGGTCGTGCCGCCGGTCGAGAGGTCTTCTACCGTGACATCGGCAACCAGAGCCGTGCTGACGCCTAGCGTATGGAGTGAGGGCACCGTGGCCACAATCGTGTTTGCGCTCCAGCTGGCTACCGTGGCAGCGACACCGTCGACAAAGACCGCATTGCCCGTACGAAAGCCCATCCCCGTGATCGTGATGGTCCCCCCGGCGCCACTGACATTCGACGGAGTCAGCGAATCGGCGTACAGAACCCGCGCCTGGTAGTTGAAGTCAGGTCGTCCGTCTCCGCGCTGATCGGCGATCGCTATTCGTAACTGATTCGGTTGCGTACTCGATGTAGTCAACGTCGTCATCCCGGTAGCTTCTCCGTTGAAGGCTTCACCCACTCCGGCTATTCCCGGCAACGAGCCGCTTGGGTCCGTCGCATTCCATACGCCGATAACCGGCATTGCCTTGGCCGTTGTGGCGAAACCCTGCTCATCCTCCGCCGTCACCTCCAGAGTGAGTGAGCGGTTGCCTTTGACGGTGAGCGACGACCATGACGAGTGGCCATATCCGCAAAGCTGCCCCGACCACCAACCCGCCGCAGCCACACTGGCAGGGGCGGCTTCGGTCCCGTCCGCACCAGGGTTGCAGCTACTCGCCGGATCAGTCGTTGAAAAAACGAGATAAACGGAAGCATAGCTGCCGAAGATGCCATAGGCTTGCGAAGTGTCGGATCCGGATGGTTCCACGGTGTTGGCCGTGTACGGTCCAACCGCGTACGGACCGGTATATAGAGGGTTGATGGGCTCGGTTTCTATGACGACCGCCTGCCAGTCGCCGGGGAGCATCGGTATCCGCTGAAGATTGTAAAGGCCCTCGTGGTCCTGGCCTTCGGTTCCCTCGCTCCCGGTCAGAGAGGTGTCAGGTCCGGTGACTGGATTGCCGTTCGACTGCCGGAAGACCGCTCCAGAGACCGCGGAGGTCGTGTACCAATCCTCAATTTGAGAGGCAGCCGTGTACTGCTCCCATCGGCGGACAAGCACGTTGACCCCCTGCATGCCCTGACCGGTCGGGAACTGGACGTCGCCGTAGATCTGGTTGGCATTGAGCATCGTGTCCGTCTTGCCCGCAGGCGCATCACCCTGACCGATGTAGTAGAGCTGTGCGAGCGCAGAAAGATCGTCCGGACGCAAAGTGAAGGGCTGTGTCATGCATTGGTACGTGTAGGGTCCGCAGATGATATCGATGGGATGCATCACCGGCCAGTGCATCGCCTGGTTGTAGGTCGCCTGCGGACTGCCGGTAAAGACGTTGTCGTTGGTCTGCGACCAGCCCAGTCCGAGGATCCGGCCAAAGGCCCGCATCAACTGGTATTGCAGCTGCATCTGCTGCTCCGGCGCAGGGCCGGTGCATCGCCCGTTCAGAACAAGGATGGCATGCTCGATTAAGCCCGCGGGAACAATAGAATCCACGCTTTCGGTGACGCCATTCTGCAGGCAGCTGGTCGGATCGCTCGCACCATTGCCCAGCAACAGATCGGTCACGGAGCCGTCGCTGTCGTAGATGATCGCGATCTGCTTAGCTGCATAATTACTGCTCGCAACGTCAGCCGGAAAGATAAGCCCCGAGGGGCTGAGAAATGTGTTCGCTCCACTGACGTGCTCATCGAGCGCCCCGCCTTGCGAGAGCACCAGGCTTGCGGTAGGAACATTCCAGACGCTGGCCGCAGCAGCAACGAGAGCATCGGCCGCCGCATGGTTGACGCTGGAGCTCAATTCCCCTGGGTCGGTAAAGTAGAGCGGCTGGTTCGTATACCACACCACGGGAACTCCAGCCGTAGTGAAGAACGGCGGTCCCGTGACCCACCGCGGCCCTCCTGCCCATGACGACGCTGCGGCAGCAAACCAGCAGAGGGCAAGCATGAGAGCGGCTCGCAGACGGCAAGTGAATCGCAGCGATGATGAAGGATTACGGAGCAACATGCTGCGCCTTCTGCCACGAGCTCAACATGCCCATCACAGCATTCACCGAGGCCTGCTGGGCCGGAACCGACGCATCACCCGAAGCCGCCGTTGCCAAACACCGGCATGATGGGAGCGGCACTGGTGATCGAACCCGAAACTGCCATGCTCGTCCCGGTCTGCTGCGCAAGGAACGGCATCGGCAGATCTGCCTGCTTCGCCGTACGAGGCGTCTCGCTCCGGTAGGAGACGGCGCGCGGCAGCCTCACTCCGAGCCAGCGGAGATCAACATACGGTGGTTGCAGTGGAGTTACAGTGGCCGCCAGCGGCATCACCGCCCCGGCCTGACGAATCGGGATCGCTCCGTCCAGGCCGCCGACCGGGGAGCTCATCCCCGCAGCGCTCGGCGCATGCAGCAGCATCAGCAGACGCTGGCCAACGCGGTAGCGCTGATTGCCAGCGACCCAGAGGCCTGCCCACTCTCGCACGATGTAGGGTGTACCAACCGCGCAGCCCCGGATGGCCTGATCGACGCGGAACTCGACCTCGACCACTCCACCAGTCGGCCGGCGGATCGTCAGCACCTGGCCGGCAAAGATGACATCCGCCTTATCGGACAGTTGATGAAGAATGTCCAGCGCGGTCTGCGGTGGCGTAACTGGCGCGGCTTGACCATAAGCCAGCGGAGCCATCAGCAACGCCGCGATCGAAAGCGCGCCCGGCAAAATAGATGTTCGCAGAACTCGGCCCATGTCACCTCCGCCCTCTCCTTGTCTTTCGTCACAAGAAGAGCGGTCGAGAGGGGTGACCTGATTCAGAACACTCGCCCGCGCCGCCTCGGCTAAATCTCCGGGTAGAAGTCGAAGAACGCGTCCAGGCTCATTTTGAGCTGGGTTTCGATCTGCTCGCGGCTGCCTTCCAGCACATGCATCGTCACATGGGCCTCATTGCCGTTCTTCAGAGTAATCGGCGCGTCGCCAACTGCCACGATCTCGTCCGCGGGTAACAGCCTCATTCCATACACTAATGTCAGATTTGCCATAGTCTCAATTGTTTCACCAAAGGCGGGGTCTGCATCTTTTTCCTCCGTGGCGCATTTACACTAGGAGAGTCCCTATGACTGAAAATACGACGCGCGACACCGTTATCCTCGGCTCCGGGTGCTCCGGACTTACCGCTGCCATCTATGCTGCCCGCTCCAACCTGAAGCCGCTCGTCTTCGAAGGCCACGAGCCCGGCGGTCAGCTCTCCATCACGACGCTGGTCGAGAACTTTCCCGGCTGGCCCGAAGGCATCCAGGGTCCTGACCTCATCGAGAACATGAAGAAGCAGGCCGTCCGCTTCGGCGCCGAGCTGCGCATGGCCCATCTCACCTCCGTCGATCTCACCAAACATCCCTTCGAACTCAGCATCGGCCACGAGACCATCCACACCCGCACGCTCATCATCGCCTCTGGCGCAAGCGCGCGCTGGCTCAATCTGCCATCCGAGCAGGCGCTCATCGGCCACGGCGTCAGCTCCTGCGCCACCTGCGACGGCTTCTTCTTCTCCGGCAAAGAGATTGCCGTCATCGGCGGCGGCGACTCCGCCATGGAAGAGGCCTTGTTCCTCACCCGCTTCGCCACCAAGGTCACGCTCATCAACCGCACCGAGCGATTCCGCGCCTCGAAGATCATGCTCGAACGCGCCATGGCCCACCCCAACATCAAGTTCCTCTCCAGCACCACCGTCGAAGAAGTCCTCGGCGTCGAAGACAAGGACGTCAAGGGCCTGCGCCTCAAACACGTCCCCTCTGGCGACGAGTACGTCCTGCCTGTCTCGGCGATGTTCCTCGGCATCGGCCACATCCCCAACGCCACCGCCTTCAAGGGCATGATGGACCTCGACCCCGACGGCTACATCATCACCAAGAACAGCGTCTTCCCTACCCTCAACGGAGAGATCATCCCCGGCGTCTTCGCCTGCGGAGACATCCAGGACCGCCGCTACCGCCAGGCCATCACAGCCGCCGGATCAGGCTGCATGGCCGCCCTCGAAGTAGAGAAATATCTGGAAGAACACGGACGATAAGCGCATCTACCGTTGCTCGAAACGCTGCTGAGCAAGGCAGTCCGCCGCTACCGTGTCCGGCCCGTTTTTCCGAGATAGTAGCTGAACCCGAATCTCGTGGCCAGTTCATCCATTCCAGGATTGCTCCTCGCTAAGTAGCCGTTCGAAACATGAAAAAACTCGAACGGCTCTAAGCGCAGATCAGTCCGATCCGTCAGTCTGATTTGAAGCCCGAATGCGGCCTGAACGTTGAAGTTCGCATAGCTGGCGTTTGGCGAGAACGCCTTCTCGGTAAAGACTGCGGTCCCCAGCTTGCCGACAACGTAGGGTCTGACGGCGCTGTTGTTCCGCCACACAAAGCGAAAGCCGAACGGCGAAATCGACAACCCAGGCACCAGCTTCTGGTTGGGGCTCATTGCATTACCCCAAAAATCGGAGACGGCCGGTTGGCTCAGAATGACAACGGGAAGGACCTCCACGACATAGTCCACCTGTGATTTCAGGAAGTGGCCCCAGCTATGACGGTCGTACTCCACCCCCGCCGTCCAGGCATTGCAGCGTATCGTGGCGCTAAACAGCCTATAATCGCCGGCCGGAATCATGCCCATCACGGCGATCTCACTCCTTACCGGCTGCTTGACAGGAGTCGTCCTCGTCGACACTACGGCATCCAGCGCCGGCGGCGTGTCTGTTTCCACTGGTATGTTGGTCGCCGGCGGGACGTTCGTCACAACTGGCGTCTCCGTCTCTTGGGAGTGCGCCGGTTGTGACCCAAGAAGGCAGACAGCAGCCAGCATGGAGAAACAATAGAGGCGGAGGTTGCCGGCTAAGCAACGCTCACTCCTCCACAAGGCGAATCCGGACTCACATCCTCGACTGCCTGCCAATAGGTCCCCCTATCAGTCGAATCTCAGATCGGAGAGCTCCCAAAGCGCGCACTTGATGGAACCGATCTGCCAGTATAAGTGGGAAACCCACTCCACGAAAAAAGTTTTTTGCCGTTCTTCTCCTGGAGAATCAGGATGTGGACACGCAGGATGTGGATACGCAGGACACCGACACGCAGGACGTGGATACCCAGGCGCCAAAGAAATCCTCGCTGACCTAAACTCGCCCACCTAATCCGACATCCCCCAGCGGATCAGCTCAATCACGATCACAAGCACGCTTAGAATTTGCAGCGCTGCTCCGATGCCCCCGGTGGAGTTTACGTTCGGAGCGGCTGAGGTAAGTGCCATAGCCAAAGACGAAGATTTGGACGACTAGAGTGCCCAGAACACTATGAGGAAACATTTGTATCTTTCGTTGCTACCTATCGCATCGTAATCCAATGCTGAGTTCGGCCCACCCCACTCCATCGCCAAACATCATCTTCCGACCGCGTTGTTGCACTCAACATCCATCATCGGACCACGATATTGACATTGATATTGACGCTGATCTTGATATCGACACTTGCCTCACGCCCTGGCCATGAACTCCGCCAGCGAAAATTGACGGACCCCAAACCACTGATTTACTGGCTTTTATCTCCCCCAAAAATACTTTTCTCAAATTCCGGCCAAAATCGCATGTCAAGCCCCAAAACCACCTAACCATCTACCAATCAACAACATAGAGTTGGCATTTTAGTTAGGTCGAACCCGATATACTGGATATATAGATAAGAAAGAAGAGAATTAGCCCCGGATATTCCGGGGCTAACTCATTTAGAAAGAAGAATTTTGCAAGTAACCAATTTATTATGAATATTTTGGCGATCTATCAGAGCTTAAGGGTAATAAATAAACCTGACTGGCTATGTACTTGGATTTGCCGTAACAGAGGAGTGCCTAGTCGTCTTTTTGAAAAACAGCGCGATTACAACCAGCATTATGAGGACTGGAACTATACGCGCCCAATGGAGATGCCCACACTCAGAGCACTTATATGGGAGTGTGCCTATATGCCGGATAGCTTAAGTCGTTGAAAACAAAGAAAAGCCAGACAAAGGAGAGCCACTAACTCCTTTATTTGGAATATTTTGGACGTAACTCTTTTGTTTGGAATATTTTACAGGGATCGACACCTCGTAAACAACTGATTACAGGATATTTACACGCGGGCAATGGGGGGAGGGGGGTACCTCACTTATATGTACCGGATCACCCTAGAATTTATGGAACATGAAGAAGGCGCCTGCCACGAGGCAGCCAAAGGCAGCAAAGTGGTTCCAATGCAGCTTGTCGCCAAAGTAATACGTCGAAAAGACGCCGAAAACGGTCAACGTGATGACCTCCTGAATCACCTTCAGCTGGTCCGGCGAAAAGGTCTTTGCGCCGATCCGGTTGGCCGGTACCTGCAGGCAGTACTCAAAAAACGCAATGCCCCAACTGACAAGAATTACCTTCCACAGCGGCACCTGACGAAACTTCAGGTGCCCATACCACGCGAAGGTCATAAAGATGTTCGAGCCAATAAGCAACAGAATAGTCCACATCAGTAGTACGTCTCCTGGAATTCAATGAGAGGTCAAAAAGATAAGATGCAAAGAGCATGTCGATTGCAGAAAACCTCGCCCATTTGCACCAACAGATTACCGAAGCCTGCCGTCGAGCCAACCGTTCCGAGAGTGACGTTGCGCTGATGGCGGTCAGCAAGATGCATCCGGTGGAGATGATCATGGAGGCCTACGCCGCAGGTCAGCGATTGTTCGGCGAGAACCGCGTCCAGGAGTTTCAGGAGAAGTCTCCGAAGCTAAAAAGCTTGACCGGCGCACAGTTTCACCTCATCGGGCCGCTGCAGTCGAACAAAACCGCAAAGGCCGCGGAGTTATTCGACGCAATCGACGCCGTCGATTCACTGAAGATCGCACAGCGCCTGAATGCCGCCGCGACGGCGCTGGGAAAGAAGCTGCCGGTGCTGATCGAGGTCAAACTGAGTCACGAGGAGTCGAAACATGGTCTCGCTCCGGAGGAGTTGCCTTCCCTGCTGACCGCCGTCGATGAGCTTGAATCGATCGCAACGGTCGGGTTGATGACGGTTCCACCGTGGTCGGAGGATGCCGAGGTAGCGCGGCCTTACTTTCGCGAGCTGCGCAGACTGCGCGACGAATCGGTGCGCAGGTTCCCTCGCGTGACTCAGTTGTCGATGGGAATGTCGAACGACTTCACCGTAGCAATTGAAGAGGGCAGCACGTGCGTACGAGTGGGAACGGCGCTATTTGGACGCCGTGTAGCGAAAGCTGCGCTCTAGCTCTAATGGACGGCAGCTTCGCAAAGGACGTTGCGGATGGATGCACGGTGGCCGTGCGGGTGCATCCAGGAGCGCGAAAGAACGGTGTGACCGGCGTTCATGCAGGCGCAGTGAAGATTGCGCTGACGGCTCCGCCAGTGGATGGAAAGGCGAACGAAGCGCTGATTGCATTTCTCGCTGAAGCGCTTTGCCTGCCGCGAGCACGCATAGCTATCGTGGCAGGCGGCGCAAGCCGCGTGAAGATGGTTCGCATTACAGGAAAAAGCGCGGCCGAGGTTGCGGCCACGCTCTTCCCTATCGAGATCTGCTGAAAACTTCCGGGGCCGCTACTTAATCGTCAGCTTCGCGTTGGGAGCAACGGTAATGCTCTGGCCCTCCGTCGCAGTCACCTTCAAATCGGAGGCAGCGACCTCTGCATAGGCAATCTGCAGCCCCTTTGTCGCCTGAATATCAACATTTTTTAGGGTGATATCTTTGACCGGCGACTCAGGCAGCCCAATGATCACGCCAGCCCAGGGACTGTTAACCGACTTCACATTCTCAATCGTGATGTTGTGAAAGAAAGGCGTCAAACGCTGCACCGGCTCGGCTTGAACGTCGCCCTCAGGCATCGCCTTCGGATAGTACTCGCTGATGAGGATTGAGGTTTTCACGTCCTCCATGGTGATGTCCTTGAAGGAGATGTTGCTGACGTCGTTGCCGCGGTCGCGGTTGGCCTTGATGCGGATTCCATTGTCGGTGCCCTTGAAATGGATACGCTCGGCGTGAATATTCTGCGCACCGCCGGCGATCTCGCTGCCGATCGAGAGTCCATGTCCATGCATGAATTCGCAGTCCGTGATGGTGATGTTCTTGCTCGGAGCATCAGGACCCGGAGAGTTGGCAATCCCACTCTTGATCGCAACGTTGTCGTCGCCAACATCGGAGTAGACGTGGTCGATGACCATGTTCGAGGAGCTGAATGGGTCGATGGCGTCGGTGTTCGGCGAGCGAACCGGCGCAAGGACGCGGATGTTACGAATGGTCATGTCGTCCGTGTAGTACGGGACGATCTGCCAACTAGGCGAGTTCTGGACAGTGACGCCTTCCATGCGGATGTGCTTGCAATGGTCGAAGACGACAAGGCGGGGACGAAACTGGATAGCTCCGACCACGCCGGCGCCACGCGTGGCTCGCGCCTGGGTCCACCAACTATCGCCGTTTCCGTCGATCGTGCCGGCGCCAGTGATGGCAATCTTCTCGGCGTTCGTGGCACTGACGAGCGATTGGGTACCCGGGGCGCGGAATTCACTCTTCGCGGGATAGTCGGCGTGATCCGGCGAGCCAAGTAGCGTTGCGTCTTTGGCGATGTCGAGAGTGATATTGCTCTTCAGCACAATCGGTGCTGAAAGAAACGTCCCGCCGGCGAGCTTGACGGTCCCGCCGCCGGCGCTGGCGCAGTCGTCGATCGCAGCCTGAATGGCTTTGGTGTCTTTGGTCGCGCCGTCGGCCTTTGCTCCGTAGGTTCGTGCATCGCAGACCTTGCTCGCTGCCATCGCGGGAACGGCCATAATCAAGGCCATCCCTGCTGCTACCATCAACCGAATCTTCAAGAGGTTCATTCCTGCCTCCAATCTCCAGGAGCGCATGTGCGCCCAAGGGAATATTACCTGCAATTGGTCATACCACGCACGCAGCGGCACATGTTAAGCAGGGATTCGTTACACTTCGAGCAAAGCACCGATCTGGGTGAACCGTTGAAACACGCTCGTTGAAAGCTACGTCATGAGTTATCGCTCACCCGAACCGGCACCTTCGAAAGATGAGAGCCAGTCGCTCCCGGAGACGGACCGACCGAAAGCAAATGAGCTGCCGCGTGGGCTGTCTACGGGTTCCGCGCTCGGCTTGAATGTAATCGATATGGTGGGCGTAGGGCCTTTTGTCACGCTGCCTCTGATCGTCGGCGTGATGGGTGGGCCGCAGGCGATGCTTGGATGGGTGATGGGGGCGCTGCTATCGCTGTGCGATGGATTGATTTGGAGCGAACTGGGGACAGCTTATCCAGAGGCGGGGGGATCGTACGCTTACCTGAAACATTTGTATGGCGAGAGGACGCTCGGGCGGGCGTTCTCGTTTCTGTATGCGTGGCAACTGCTCATCAGCGCGCCGCTTTCGATTGCCTCTGGCTGTATTGGATTTTCACAGTATGTGTCTTTTTTTCTTCCGCACGCGAATCGTCCTTTTGCAGCCGCATCGCTGTTTGGGGTTCCCCTAGTGATGAGCGGGCAGACGCTGATTGCGATGGCTGCCTGTGGCATTGCGATGGTGGTCCTGTACCGCAGCATCTTTGCTATCGGTCGCATCGTTCGGTGGCTAGGGCTAGTTGTTGGGCTTACGCTGGTGCTGATTATCGTCGCGGGATTTACGCACTTCGATGCTCATCGTGCGTTTGATTTTCCGGCCGGTGCATTTCATTTGAATGGAGCGTTTTTCGCCGGGCTTGGGGCTGGGATGTTGATCTCCGCATATGACTACTGGGGTTATTACAACGTGTGCTTTTTGGGGGCAGAGGTTCGCGATCCGCAAAAGACGATTCCGCGCGCGGTGCTAGGTTCGATTGGGGTTGTCGGAACGCTTTATCTGCTGATGAACATCAGCGTGCTGGGTGTGCTGCCGTGGCGGGAGATGGCGGAGAATACGGACAGTCACGCGCGGATGTTCACCATGGCAGTGTTTATGGAGCGACTGTATGGGCATGCGGCTGGCGGGGTGATCGTAGTGCTGATTGCGTTGGCGGCGCTGGCCTCGGTGTTTGCTCTGTTGTTAGGGTATTCGCGGATTCCTTATGCTGCGGCGCGAGACGGTAATTTTCCGGAGTGGTTCGGTTTGCTGCATCCGAAACATCGGATTCCGATGCACTCGCTTTTGACTCTGGGCGGTATTACGCTGCTGTGTTGCATCTTTCGATTGCAGGAGGTCATCACCACGTTGGTGGTGATCCGAATATTGTTCCAGTTTCTGCTGCAGGGAACGGCTGCGCTGCTGCCGAAGCATCGCCAGGAGAGGAAGATACGCGGATTTCGTATGCCGCTTTATCCGCTGCCGGTGCTGCTTGCGCTGGGCGGCTTCGTTTTCATTCTCTTTTCGCGGCCGAATTTCTTGCTGGAGATGCGTACGGCAGGACTCATTCTGGTGGCGGGCGCTATAGTGTACGGACTTCGCTACCTGAAGATGCGGAGCAGCGCTCAGCCGGGTAAGGGATCTAAGGCCACTCTATAAGTTCGAACATCTCATTTGGAATCTGATTGTTACGCGGTAGAGGAAATCTTTTCGTGAGAACCTAACCGGGGGCGAAACTCGTTGTCTAATCGGCGAATGGACAAGGCGGAAACAGAGGCGATCCGAGATGTTCTCGCTGGCGACAGGGATGCCTATCGCGTGCTGATGGATCGTCACTTCTGCTCTGTCACTCGTGTCGCCTTTCGCATTACGGGCAATGAGGCCGATGCGGAAGAGGCGGCGCAGGAGGCGTTTCTGCGTGCTTATAACAAGCTGCCGAGTTTTCGACAGGACTCGACTTTTTCTACTTGGATTATGCGAATCACTATGAACACAGCTATCAATCTCGTGGAGCGACGCAAACGCGATCTCTCGTACCATGCGCCGCGGATAGAGGATGAAGTCTCGAACACCAATCACACGGTCCGAGTCGCAGACCCGCAGGCCGGACCTGAGGTCAGTCTGCTGCATCGCGAGGCGGTGAGTCTGCGCCAGGCGGCGATGGCCGAACTGACGCCGATGGAACGGACTGCATTCACGCTGCGGCATATGGAGGATGTTTCGATGGCGGAGATCGCGACTGCGCTGAACGTAACGAGCAACTCGGCCAAGCAGGCGGTTTTTCGTGCAGTGAGTAAACTTCGCCGGTCGCTTACTCCGATTGCAGGAGGTCTCCGATGAAACACTTCTCTGAAGAAGAGTTGATTGCCTATCAGCTTCATGAAAGCCCAGACGAAGTTGCTATCTCCAGGCATCTGGAAAACTGTTTGGAGTGCGCCGATATCTCGGAGTCTATTGCAGAGACACTACGTGTCTTTTCTGCAGAACCTGCCCCGCAGCCTGATTTGGAGCAGAACTGGCAGCGGCTCCGCAGCAATCTCAGAGTATTGACTCCGGAGCGGTCTCGCGGCTTCGATGTTTTGCGGCGGCATTGGGCGTGGCCTGCGATCGGGTTCGCCACTGCGGCGCTGACTCTGCTTGTCGTGTTCGGCATGCGCGTCCATCGCACCGGCGAACCAAGGCGCAACGTTGCTGTCAATGGTCATGGACCTCTCACGGTAGAGCCGACAGACCCAGCCCTTGCAAATCATCTGGATGCGGCAGAACGGCTGCTTACTGAGGTGAACAACTCGCCTGGTGCGCTCGACGACACTACACGCGAGCAAGCACATAATCTTTCGCTGCAAAACGCTATCTACGTTCGCAACGCGAGGGATAGTGGCGACCTGGCGGAGGCTGCAGTGTTGGAGAATTTTGGGCGGGTTTTGACCACGCTTGACAACGAACCTCCAACCCCGCATAGTACCTGGCGCCTTCGATTGGAGATGAATACGAGCGGACTATTGCTCGATATCAGGATTTTGCGACAGAACGACGATCGATCTCAAGGAGTTTCTCAATGACAAATTTTATTCGCTCCACGTTCTGCTCCACTGTGTTGGCTCTCTTTGCAGCAGCGCAACCTGTTCATGCGTTGATGACCGAACTCGCTTCTCCCGGCTCGTTCGTCGTTGTAGCAGATGATGACGCGTACGCGGTGGGCACGCGCGCCATGGACGAACATCGTTGGCCCGACGCCGTCTCCGCCTTTGACAAGGTGATCAGCGAAAAGGGAAAGCGAGTTGACGCAGCTCTATATTGGAAGGCTTACTCACTCAATATGCTTGGCAAGACGCCACTCGCGATTGCCACCTGCGATCAACTCCACTCTCAGTTCGCCGATAGTCCATGGAACAAAGATTGTTCTGTTATTTCAGTGGACGTACGTGCCAATGCACGGGCGATGGCAGATCAAATGAAGATCAATACGGATCGAATGAAGATCGATACGGATCAAATGCGCATTAGGGTTGCGCCCTTCAGAATTGACATGGATAGAGGAGACAACTGCGCTGCACGCGGGTCGGATGAAGACCTGAAGATCCTCGCTCTCAATGCGCTGCTAAATAAGGACCCGACCACCGCGCTCCCCTTATTGCGCGGCATTCTAGGCGGCAACCAATCACCTTGCGTAAAGAAGCATGCATTGTTTGTATTGGCGCAGAGCAAATCGCCCGATGCCGAGAGCATCCTACACGATGCTGCACTCGGGAAGCTTGACCCTCAACTGCAAGGACAGGCGATCCAGACGATGGCGGTGTTTCAAGGCAAGCGTGCCAACGATACGCTGGCTGAGGTCTACCGTACGACGACCGATCCGAAGATCAAGAAGGCGATTATCTCCGCTATGTTTATCACGAAGGACGCGCCGCGCATGGTCGAGATGGCGCGGAACGAAAAAGATCTCGAGTTGAAACGGACCATCGTCTCGCAGCTCGCCTTGATGAATGACAAGGCGGCAACGGACTACATGATGGAACTGCTGAAGTAAGAGGTGCTGAACCATCTGAAATCAACACGTCACCGAATCAAGGTGTTCTGGAGAAGACTTATGCAAGCTTTCGTGCGTGCTTTTGTAGTTACTCTTGTTCTGTCAGGGGCTGCTCCCCTGTTCGCGCAGCAGCCAACCATCGTTCATGGTCAGGTGACGACCGAAGTCGTAAACCACGGACTCGGCGCAGTACTTGATGGTTTGAAGAAGCAGAAAGACGTCGTGTGGGTGGGCTACTCTGTCCCCGTCGTCAGCAAATTTAGTTCGGGATGGAACTCCAGCCATATCGATTATCTTGAGGGCAGCACCGACGCCGTCGTTAGCGAATCCGAGGGGAAGACATCGTTCGATCATGCCGTGATCCTGCTGCGCGTGGCCGATGGCGCGGTAATGAAACTGCACGTCGAGAGCCCGGAACGCGAGCTCGATGCAGGAGGTCTGCGGTTTGTGTGGCTTAACGGAGTCGAAGCAGACGACAGCGTGCGGGTATTGACTGACCTTGCCAAACAGGGTGACGTCCGCCGTCTTCGCGATAGTACGGTGTTTGCGATCTCCGTGCATCAGACAAATGCGGCGACGACGGCGCTGGTCAGCCTCGCTGGTGCCGGCAATGATCTTGGGCTTCGCGAGAAGGCAGCGTTCTGGCTCGCAAACCAGCGGGGTCAGGATGGACTGGCCGCAATCCTGCGGTTCACCCACGAGGATAGCGATCCGAAGTTTCGCGAAAAGTTGGCCTTCGACCTTACCCTGTCGAAGGATCCCGCGGCCCTCAACGAACTCATTCGCATGGCACATGACGACGCTTCACCGCAGGTCCGGAAGCAGGCACAGTTCTGGATGGCAAACAAGGGAGGGAAGAGAGTGACGGAAGACCTGCGCACGATCGCGACGAATGATCCGAACGAGCAGATACGAAAATCGGCGGTCTTTGCGCTCTCTCGTTTGCCAGGCGATGAGGCGGCTGCCCAGTTGATTGCCATTGCGGACTCGAGCAAAGATCCCGTCGTTCGCAGGCAGGCTATCTTCTGGCTTGGACAGTCCAATGATCCGCGCGCATTGGAATATCTGACAAAGCTGCTGAAGCAGTAAGGGTTCTCCCGCCGTTCTGCTGGGGCATCGGTCGTGCCCCGACGCTCTACCTGAGCCACTCGCGCGCCAGAGTTTGTGCTATTCGCTGCCGAAGTGATAGGTGACGCCTGTAACGATACGAAGGTCGTTTTGGCGATTGTTATGAGCGTTGGGGATCCTGGTGTAGATCCAGTCGACTTGCCCGAGGGTCAACCCAAATCTGTGCTTCAGCTGTGTCGTGACTCCACCGCCGGCGAGGAAGCCAAATGCATTTCGATTGATAGTGAACACGAAGTTGACATCTTCCTTCGCTCCACCTAGCAGCACCTCTCCATAGGGAACAAACCGGCTTCGGGTGCGGCGAGTGTACCGCGGACCAAAGAGGTAGTTGAAGATGGTGATGTTCTGCAGGCTGTTGTCAACGTTGGTTGCGTGTCCAATGGTGAGATCGGCCACGCCAGCCCAACGTGGCGTTATGTTGTAGACCACCGTGCCGCTGCCTCCATTGAGCGAGAAACAACCGCACTGGCCTGGAGGTGCGTTCGCGTGGAAGTAGTTATAGTTGGCGCCGAATTCGAGCCTAGAGATGTTGTCACTAGCACCGCTCATCGAGATCGCCTGAGCATGGAGAGCCCAGGGAAGAGTGAGCAGAAAGACCAGGAGCGTAGCGCTACGAAGATACTTCATTTCTTCTCCTACTGCACGATTAAGCTGGCGGTTGCCGCGTGCTGGATGGTGCTTTCGCTACCGGTGACTGTCAGGGAATACGTCGTCGGGGTAAGGGTGAAGTAACCGCCGGCGCAGCCACTGAGAGCGGCGATCGGCAGAAGCGAGCCAAGTGTCAGGAAGAGGAGCACCAACGTCCGCGGTATCTTGTGTCTCAACTTACGCGCGGCGCCAAGGCCAATAAGACCGAGCATTCCAACGGCGATTGGCAGCTCATTGCGTGGAGCAGGCCCGTTTTGCGGCACATGGTTGCGGGCGCTGAGCGAGCTGCTGGTTTGGACAGTTAGAGTAATTTGAGTGGATCCGCTGCCTGCCTTGATGGTGGCCGGGGCGAAGGTGTAAGTCGATCCGGGGGGCAGACCATCGACGGTTACCGTCACATCATTGAGGAAGGTCGTTGCACTCACAGGAGCGAGAGTGAAGTTATAGGTAGTGGTTCCACCCGGGAACATGTTTTGGCTAGCTGCGCCGGTGTTTGTATTGGTGAAGTCTTCCACCATGTTCGTAGCAGGAGCCGATGTGCTAGGAGCGAAGGTGTTGTCGCCCGAGTAAACCGCCACGATTTGATGGGGACCAGTTACCAGGCTGGTTGTTGCAAAGGCCGCAGTTGCGTTGGTGGTGAGCGAGACGATAACGCCTCCGTTTGAACTGATCGGGGCGGAACCTATAACGGTTGTACCGTCCATAAAGGTCACGGTTCCCGTGGCATTCGGGCTTAGAGCGGTTACGTTTGCCGTGAAGGTAACGCCTGTGTGGAGCAATTGAGCGGGCGCACTTTCAACGATCGTGGTGACTGTTGGAATTTTGCCAACGACCTGCGTGAGAACTGCGGATGTTGCAGCGTTATAGGTAGAGTCGCCGCCGTACGATGCAGTGATGGAGTGAGATCCGATCGCCAACGCCGACGTGGTAAAGGTTGCAACTCCCGCCGCGTTGATCGTTCCGGTGCCCAGGATGGTTGAGCCATCGAGGAAGGTCACCGAACCGGTTGTGCCGGCTTGGAGGGTAACCGAGAACGTGATGGCCTGGCCCGGCGACGCTGGGTTTACTGAGGATGCCAGCGTGATGGCAACCGTCGACTTCGCCACCGTGACCTGAGTCGGCGGCGACGTAATTGTGCCGGTCGTGAAGGTGTTTACGGCGGTCACAGTGATTTGATTTGTACCAACCGGCAGGGATGGCACAGTCAAAGTAGCTTGGCCGTTAACGATGGTCCCAGTTCCTAGGAGAGTCGTGCCGTTGAAGAACGAGACTGGGCCAGATACTCCGGACGGGATAGGCTCGGTGATCGTGACCGGCGTGTTGGGGGGTGGGTTGTTCGACGACACGATCGGGGCGACCAGGACTGGCGTCGCGGGTGTAACTGTTACGACCGTCGCCGCCGACGTCGCTGGATTATTGTTCGCGTCGCCCGACGTGGTCGCGGTGATGGGATCGGGGCCGACCGGCAAGGTCGAGACGGTGATCGTCGCGACGCCGCCTACGATTGGCGCTGTACCGATCGGTGTTGTTCCATTAGAGAATGTAACTGTTCCCGTTACACCTGGGGGGACCGTCTCGGTGATGGTCACCGGTGTATTAGGGGGCGGAGTGGACGAGGAGACAACAGGCGGCGGTATGACTGGGGTTGCTTTGTTAACTACCTGGGTGAGAGGCGCCGAGGTGCCCGGGTTGTCGTTCGTATCGCCGGCGTAGCTTACGGTGATTGTGTGAGAGCCGACGATCAAGGTGCTGGTCGCAAAAGTCGCCTGGCCGTTGTTCAAAGTGCCGGTGCCGAGGATGGTTGTCCCGTCAAGGAACGTGATCGTGCCAGTCGCACTGGCGGGTGTTGTCGCCGTAAAGGTCACGGACTGGTTGACGATCGAGGGGTTGAGGGACGATGAGACAGTCACCGTCGGAGTCGCTTTTCCGACCGTCACCGTGACCGAAGGTGAGGTGGCTGGGTTGTTGTTGGCGTCTCCAGGAGTGCTGGCGGTGATCGGGTCAGAACCGAGTGGGAGCGTCGTCACTGTGATGGTGGCGACTCCGCCTACGATCGGCGCTGTCCCTATTGGCGTTGAGCCGTTAGAGAAGGTGACTGGCCCGGATACTCCAGGGGGGACGGTTTCAGTGATCGTGACTGGATTGCCGTAGACCGGGTTGGACGACGATACCACCGGAGGGGGCAGCACGGGAGTGTTCTTATTGACTGTCTGTGAAAGGGGTGCCGATGTGGCGGAATTGTTGTTCGTGTCTCCGCCATAGCTTGCGGTAATGCTGTGAACTCCTCCCGTGAGCGTCGAGGTCGCAAACGTCGCGGTCCCGCTGCTTATCGTCCCGGTACCGAGGCTGGTCGAACCGTCAAGGAATGTCACAGTGCCGGTTGCGCCTGCAGGCAAAGTCGCCGTGAAGGTTACGGACTGACCATCGTTGGATGGATTCAGAGAGGACGTCAACGTGACGGTTGGAGTGACCTTGTTTACGGTCTGTGTGAGAGTTGCGGTTGCGGGGTTATTGTTTACGTCGCCGTTGTAGGTTGCCGTAATGGGATCGCTGCCACTGGGAAGCGCGGAAGTCGTTGCCGTTGCGACTCCGCCGGACACCGTCGATGTACCCAAAGCCGTAGCGCCGCTGCTGAATGTCACTGTCCCGGTCACGCCCGATGCGAGAGTCGCGGTGAAAGTAACGGATTGGCCTGCGTTGGAGGGGTTAGCCGACGAGGTGAGGTTGATGGCTGTAGCTACTTTATTGACGGTCTGCGTGATGGTTGCCGTTGCCGAGTTATTGTTTCCATCGCCGTTGTAGGTTGCCGTAATGGGATCGCTACCAAGGGGGAGCGCGGAAGTCGTTGCGGTTGCGACTCCGCCGGACAACGGTACTGTACCCAAAGCTGTGGCCCCACTAGTGAATGTCACTGTTCCGGTTGCGCTCGAGGGGAGGGTCGCGGTGAAGGTAACGGATTGGTTTACGGCGGAGGGGTTGGCCGACGAGGTGAGGATGACTGCTGGAGATGCCTTGTTGACGGTCTGCGAGGTGGTTCCAGTGGCGGGATTGTTGTTTGAGTCGCCGCCGTAGGATGCGGTGATCGTATTGCTGCCAACTGGCAGGGATGTCGTGGTGATGACTACGGTTCCGGTCGTCGTATTGACCGGGCCAGAGCCGAGGGTTACACCACCGCTTGTCACTGTTACCGTGCCAGTGGTGCCGATGGGCAGAGTGGTTGTGATGGTGACTGGGGCGCCAAAGGTGCTAGTACCGGATGTAGTGACTGTGAGGGTCGGGTTCGCCTTACTGACTGTCTGAGTCAGGGTCGCGGTTGCGGTGTTATTGTTTGCGTCGCCGCTGTAGGTGGCGGTGATCGGGTCCGCGCCCACAGGCAGGGTCGAGATGACTAGGGATGCGACGCCGCTCGACACGGTGGACGTGCCAAGCGCGGTTGTGCCGTTAGTAAAGGACACCGTGCCTGTCGCATTAGTGGGAAGCGTCGCGGTGAAGGTTACAGATTGATTGAAGATGGAGGGATTCAGCGAAGAGGCGAGAGTTTCTGTCGGAGAGGCCTTTGTTACGGTCTGCGTTGCTGTTCCGGTCGCAGAGTTGTTGGTGGCGTCTCCGCCATAGGTTGCCGTGATCAGATCGGAGCCGACTGGCAACGTGGTTGTATTGATCGTTACTGTACCGTTGGACGACGTGATGGATCCGCTACCCAGCGTTACTCCGCCGCTCGTGATAGTGATGGTGCCGGTAGGTCCTGTCGGCACAGAAGCTGTAATCGTGACGGACTGGCCAAAGACGCTTGTGCCAGAGGTGATCACCGTGACCACAGGCGTCGTTTTTGCGACGTTCTGCGTCAGGGTTGCGACGGAAGAGTTGTAATTTCCATCTCCGCTATAGGTTGCCGTAACGACATCGGCGCCGAGGGGAAGCGTTGAGTTCGAGAGGGTCGCAACTCCGCCGGTTACTGCAGACGTGCCAAGCGTAGTCGAGCCACTGGTGAAGGTCACGGTTCCGGTGGCACCTGCCGGCAGCAACGTGTCCGTGAAGGTGACGGAGCTCCCCGGAAGAGAGGGATTGGGCGAAGAGGTCAACGTCGACGTGGAATTCGCCTTGGTTACGGTCTGTGTCGTCGTTGCGTTCGCAGAATTATTACTTCCATCTCCACTGTAGGTCGCGATGATTGGATCTGATCCGACTGGCAAGGATGTCGTCGTGATGGTCACGGTACCGTTGGAGGAGGTAATAGTTCCGCTTCCCAGGGTTACTCCGCCGCTAGTAATCGTGATGGTGCCGGTAGGACCCACTGGCACGGACGAGGTAATTGTGACCGGCTGGCCGAAGGTGCTTGGGCCAGAAGTGGTCACCGTAACCGTTGGGGTCGCTTTGTTGACTACCTGAATTACTACATTCGATGTGTCGGCGTTCAGCGTCGCAGTGATATTGTGAGAGCCCACCGCGAGCGCGGAGGTAGTGAAGGTTGCTGAGGTGCCGGTAATTAAACTGCTTCCAATGATGGTTGTACCGTCGATAAAGTTAACGATTGCACTTTTGCTGCTGGGGACGGACGCCGTGAAGGTAACGGATTGACCGTAGATTGAAGGGTCCAGCGAGGAGGCGAGTACCAAATTGCTGACCGTTGCTGTAACAGTGCTTGACGTGCTTGGGTTGTAGTTGGAGTCACCGGGAAATACAGCGCTGAGCGAGTCTGATCCGGTCAGTAGCGCCGTAGTGATCAGCGTAGCAACGCCACCCGATAGCGTCCCCGAGCCAAGCAAGGTCGTGCCACTAAAGAAGTTGACCGATTCGCCGTTCGTGGTTGTCGTTGGCGGACCAACGGTGTAAGGAGAAAGGATGGCCGTCAATGTAACGGGGTCTCCGGTCAAGATCGCTGAGTTTGGCGAAGCCGCGAGCGTAAGCGTGGTATTTACCGGGGCGGCTGTCAGCTGCACAGTGTTCGAAAGACTACCGATAAACACTGAGTCGCCGGCGTAACTGGCATCGACGTTGTGAACGCCGCTACCCAGTGGAAAAACGCCGACGCTGGTGAGGGCAGAAGCGGTGGATGTCTGCACAACTTCGCTCAGCGAGACTGCAGCGCGCGGGCTGTCGGCATCTGTTCCAATCAGGTCCGCGTTTCCGTCGTTGTTGAAGTCGCCGGCGTTAACGGCATAAGTGAGTGAAAAGCCACCTATGACCGGCTCCGCCCCCGGCAGCGACCCGGTGGGGTAAGTCATAAATGTGCCGTTGCCGATGCCTTGATAGACCAGAGCGCCGAGGCTGCCTCCGGCTATGATGTCCGGGATTCCATCGCCATTAACGTCGGCAAGATGGGGATCTGATGGAATGTCGGACAGGTAAGCTACAGGTGCTTGGAAGGTGCCATTTCCTTTTCCCAGAAGTACCCAAAGACTATTGCCAATCTGCGTTCCTCCAGGTTCAGTGATGGTAGCAGATACGATATCTGCCCTATTATTGCCGCTGAGATCCCCGGTGGTGAGGAACTCACCAATCTGGGTTGCAACGGGAGTGGTTGGCACCTGGAATGTGCCATCACCGTTGCTAATAGCTACATAGAGGTCACACAATGTGCCATCAAGTATGGCGTAGGCGACGTCGTCAATGCCATCCCCGTTGAAGTCCGCGATTACAACACCGTGGGCCGCAGTACCAGTTGAAATCTTCGTCGATTCCTTAGTGAAGGTTCCGTCGCCGTTTCCTTTAAAGAAGACGACATTCTGCTGCGTATTATCGGTGAGCGCTATATCCAGGAGGCCGTCGTTATTAAAGTCGCCCATCGCAATACTAGCGACATCGCCCGTCGAGTAATAGGTGGGAGTTTGGAATGTGCCATCGCCATTGCCAAGGATGATCACGAGCCCGCCGCTCGTACCGCCGCCGGGGATGTTAGTGTTCTTACGGTCGGAGCATCCAAGAGCAATGTCAGTATTTCCATCGCGATTGAAATCGGCAAGAAGGATCTGCACCGCGCTGCCAACGGTACAGCCGGGGTAGTTTACCTTCGGCTGGAAGCTGCCGTCTCCGTTGCCAAGCAGCACTGTGATCGTGGAAGAATCGGGAGGAGACGGATCCGACGTGGAGGCGGTTATCACAGAATCCCCGGTTACCGCATCGAGATCGTTATCTGCATTGAGGTATGCAGATGCAATGGCCACTGACCTGTTGTTTGCTTTGGGGCCGCCTATAGCAAATGGCGGAAGTTGAGAAAAGCTGGCCGACAGCGTGGAGACAACAAGGTTTTCCGTCCCGAGTACATTGTTACCCGCGCTGGCGTCCAGAAATGAGACGGTACCGGTCGGCCCCGTAGTGATTGAGCCAACGCCCGCGACCGCTGCCGTGAGGGTATAGCTGCCGACGGAGCCTGTAGAGGTCAACGATGTGGTGGAGAGATAGGTTCCCGTCACCGAGTAAGTGACAGTGTTCGACGTGCTGGTTGCATAACTGCTGTTCGCTCTGAAGATTGCTTTGTAGCTGTGATTGCCGATGGGACCGCTGCCAACTTTTAGAGATGCAGTTGCGCCAGGAAATGTCAGTTGTGCAACACCCAACGCGGAATTTTCGCAAGATGTTGCCGTCGCTTCGCAAAATAGCACTAATCCCGCCGTGACGGGTGTGCCAGGTGAGCCACCCGTAGTGACGGTTGCTGTTAGTACGATGGGGGTTTGATAAGGAACAGACGTAGCCGAAATCGCCAACGTTGTCGCGGTTGTCGCCGGCGCTGCAAAGGCTGCCGAAGCGATCATTGTTACCATCGCCAGGACGAAGAAAGCCTTTGCGCAATAGCTACCAATCGAAGAAAGTATCGAAGAATAAGGTGAACTGTGGGACAAGTGTGTCATAGGTTCCCTTTTTGGCTCGTTACTACGGCCCGAACTTTAGTACTCAAGGTAACCTTCGACATCAAGGCGTACCTATTGCACAAAAGTTGCACTCATTGAACTTATGGGTTGGCCCTTAATCTCGCTGCCCGTATGTGGGTACTAAAGTAACAAAGTCTTCGCCTCTGGCTTTGGGACGGATGGACCGATATTGCTCCTGATAAAAAAGAGGATATGGCGGATCAACCGGGCCGCGATGGATGCCCATCAACGCACGAATTGAGGGACGAGCCTGTTCGCTCGTGCTGGCTGATGAAGGGATCGGGTCTGAGGTTCGGAGAATTGCGGCAGATGCGGCGAGCCGCAACAAGTTTTCTGGTGCGGCTACTCCTCGACGACGGCCTTGACCAGGTTTCTCGGCCGGTCGACATCGATGCCGCGGCTGATTGCCAGTGTATAGGCAAGCAGTTGAAGAGGCACCACCTCGAGGATAGTGGACAGAAGGTCATTGCTGGCAGGGATAAAGAGACAGGAGTCGCTATAGCGCGGGACTTCCTTATCGCCTTCGGTGGCGAGCGCGACGATCCGCGCTCCCTGCTCCCGCATGTCCTTCATCAGTTGGAGCACTTTCGAATAGCGTAGAAGCGAGTCAGGATCGCCGGCGTCGGCAGTGGCGATCATGATGAGCGGAGCCTCTTTGCTGACAAGGGCATTCGGCCCGTGCTTCAGTTCGCCGGAAGGATACCCTTCGGCGTTGAGATAGGCAGATTCCTTGAGTTTGAGTGCGCCTTCCCGGGCAATCGCATAGTGAGGGCCGCGGCCCAGATAGAGAAGCGTGCTGGAGTTTGCGACTTGTGGCGCAACTGCCTCGATCTGTTTTTGCCAGCTGGGCAACGAAGCCTGGATGAGCCAGGGGATCTCCATCAACTGGCGTCCATAGACCTCGGCTGCCTGCTGGGTCATACGGCCGCGGAAGCGCGCCAGGTGGAGGGCGAGCGAGTAAAGCACCGCGAGTTGTGTGGTGAAGCTTTTGGTTGCCGGGATGGCCTTCTCGATGCCGGCGTAGGTCGGCAGTGAAGCGCTTGCCTCGGTCGCCATGCTGGAATTGGCGTTATTCGTAATAGCCACCGTCGCAAGTCCGCGAGTTGCGGCTTCGCGCAGAGCAGCCAGGGTATCGGCTGTCTCTCCCGATTGAGAGATGAGAATAACGCCAGGATTGTGCAGCGTGTGCGTCGAGCGATAGGTATATTCGCTGGCGTATTCGACATCTACAGGGATGCCGGCGAGATCTTCCAGCATGATTTCGCCTGCCAGACCGGCGTGACGACTGGACCCACTGGCGGCGATGACAAGTCGCTCACGCCTGCCAATGGAATCGACAATCGGTTGAAATGTCTCGGTTGTTATGGCGCCGCCTGGAGCGTAGTGCTCGATGGTCGTGGCGAGCGCCTGGGGCTGTTCGTAGATCTCGCGCAACATGGCGTGAGGGAAGGTTGCGGTCTCAGAGGCTATGGGCGTGGGATCAGT
Source organism: uncultured Acidobacteriaceae bacterium (assembly GCA_963791735.1). Classification (GTDB taxonomy): domain Bacteria; phylum Acidobacteriota; class Terriglobia; order Terriglobales; family Acidobacteriaceae; genus Edaphobacter. Next base: position 179,531 of record CAWBTR010000008.1, read on the forward strand.
CATATGCTGTAGCAATCTAATTCCTTCCTGTAGCTCGGCCTTTGGCCGGTTAGAACCGCGACTGCTGGAGACGGAGCAGCCGCCACGCGAAATAGATTATGGCAATTCGCGAAATTGTTTCCTAATTGCCTGTATGTACGACTATACTGGAATAAGGATTGAAGAGCAAGACGCGGGCCGACTCCCTCCGATGTTAATCAACCTCGGAACTCGACAAAACTCTTCCTCCGGCGGGACCAAGTTGCGTTCTGAACGTGGTTAACTAAGTTTGGCTTACAGCGTGGAGCCAACGAAGGGGCAGCGATGATCGGTACGATAGCGGCGCGACGACTCATAAGCACAGGCGGTGTGGTGGAGTATCCGCTGTTAAGTGTAGACGACGGTCGCGTCAGCCGCATTGAAAGCCTTAGCGCGGAGGACCACAAACGCGCCGTAGCGACGCATCGTTTTCCTGAGGCGACTCTGGTTCCGGCCTATGTTGACATCCATATTCATGGCTGCGCGGGACACGATGTGATGGAGGCAACTCCGGAGGCGCTCGGTGCGATAGGGTCCTATCTTGCAAGCCGCGGTGTCGGCGCTTATTTTCCGACGACCGTTACCTCTCCCATAGATGAGACGCTGCGCTCGCTTGCAGGATTGGCGACTGAGATCAGACGCGGCGCGGAGCTTGGGCATCGCGGCGCTACTCCGCTAGGGATACATCTGGAAGGACCGTTTCTCTCACATCTGAAACGGGGAGTGCATATGGACGCGTTGCTGGAAGAGCCCTCGATTGCCCTGTTCGATCGCTTCTGGCAGGCCGCAGAGGGCAAAATCTGCCTGATGACCATTGCGCCGGAGCCACCCGGAGCGACCGAACTCATCGCACATGCGACTGCCCTGGGCGTGCGTTGCAGCATGGGGCACAGTGATGCGAAGGTATGTGAAGCGGAACTGGGTTATGTAGCCGGAGCTCGCTCGGCGACACATACGTTCAATGCGATGCGCGCTATCGATCATCGCGAGCCGGGGCTGGCTGCCTATGTGCTCGACAAGCGCTCGCTGTTTGCGGAGATCATCTGCGATGGCATTCATGTCGACCCCTTGATGGTGCGGCTGTTTTTTAGAACGAAGGTTGAGGACCGTATCATCCTGGTGACCGATGGCATGAGCGCTACCGGCATGCCGGATGGGACTTACATGCTGGGCGATATGGTGGTGGAGGTTCGCGATGGACGGTGCACTTCTGACGGCACTCTGGCTGGCAGTGTGTTGACCCTCGACCGCGGAGTGCAAAACCTGATGGAGTTCACGGGAACAAGCCTCAAGACAGCAGTGGCCGCGGCTTCGCGCAACCCTTCGCAGCTAATGGGTATCGAGGATGGCTGGGGCGCTCTCGACGTTGGCCGGACGGCCAATATTACAGTGCTGTCGCCCTCTGCAGAGGTTGTCCAGACCTTTCTGGCGGGACGTGCCACGATCGCATAAGCCAGTGTGCGATGCGGATTCCCTTCTTGTCCCGCTTGATCAAATCGTTGTCGAGAGCGGTCCCACCAGCGTCAGTCGAGTGGCAATTTAACAGGAATGTATAGACAACTGGCGGACAGACGACTAAAAGTTATATGTATCGAAACGCCATATATCAGGACGCGTGTTGAACCTACCTTGGGGCTCCGTGGCAGATTCGAGATGCAGCCGATGAAAGGTCTCAGGAGATAGAGTGCCAAAGTCTCAGGTTCAAACTGCTTCAACCGTACGTCCTTTAGATAAGAGCGGCTTCATCCCGTTGTATTACCAGATTCAGCGTGCGCTGATGGAGAAGATTCACTCCGGTGAGTTGTTGACGGGGGACCCATTGGCCTCAGAGGAAGAGCTGGCGCGCACCTACCAGGTGAGCCGGATGACAGCTCGTCAGGCACTGCATGGGTTGAAGACCAGCGGCTTTGCCTTCAGCCAGAAGGGGCGGGGGACGTTTGTAACCCGGCCGAAGCTCGAGAAGAACATCATGCATCTTCGCGGTTTTACCGAAGATATGAAGCATCTCGGTATGGTGCCGAGCTCAAAGTTGCTGGAGCAAACAGTGGTGAAGGCGACAGAGGAGCTTGCAGAGAAATTGAAGGTTGAGCCGAACGAGGTTGTGATGCGGCTGCGGCGGCTACGGCTAGCCGATGGGATTCCAATGGCGTTGGAAGAGTCGAACATTCCGCTGAGACAGTTTCCTGGGCTGGACAAGATAAGCTTCGCGAAGCAATCCCTCTACTTCGTCCTTCGCGAGAGCTATGGCGTGCGTGTGGCCTGGGCCGATGAGGTGATCGAGTCGCTACCGGCCACTCGCGAGGAGTCCGAACTATTGACGATTCCAAAGAGGGCGAGCATTCTGTCGATCTCGCGCATCATCATGACGACAGAGGAGACGCCTATCGAGGTCGCCTGCTCGCGTTATCGCGGCGACCGCTACAAGGCTTCGATTCGCGTCCCGACTACTACTATCGAGTAGCCTCTGGATTGAGCTTGTCCCGCGTAACTCCAAGTGCCATTAGTTCTCTGTCGACCGTACTCGGGTTACTGATTCATTCTTTCAATGAGCAGGAATCATTGTGTTGGTGAACCTTGCGTGGCCTGTACGAAACGGGCGGTGATAGTTTCCGGGCGGGTGATGGCTGACCCTACAACGACGGCGGTGGCACCGAGGTCGAGCGCGCGGCGGATCTCGTGGGGGTGGGTGATGTGGCCTTCCACCAGCACTGGGACTGTCAAGTGGGCGACGAGAGACTCGACGAGAGGCCAGGAGACGGTGCGTATGTTGGCGGTCTCGGCGGTGTAGCCATAGAGCGTGGTGGCGACGGCGTCGGCACCGTCGCGCTCGGCTGCCACGGCGTCTTCGAGTGTGGCGATGTCGGCGAGAACTGGGCGGTTGAGTTCGGCGTGGATGCGGGTGATGAGTTCGGGCCAGGGTTCGGCGGTGGTGAGGCGGCGGGCGGTGCAGTCGAGGGCGATGATGTCTGCTCCGGCGTCGCTGACGGCTCTGGCGAATTGGAAGTCAGGGGTGATGTAGACGTCGCCGTTTGTGTCGTAGGCCTTGATGATACCAATGATGGGAAGTTGAGTGATGGCTCGGAAGGCGGCGATGCGCGTGATGCCTTCTGCACGGAGACCTCCTGCTCCACCGCGTAGTACCGAGGTCGCGATGCGGGTGAGCGTGTCGAGATCGTCGAGCGGATCGCCTTCGGAAGCCTGGCAGGAGACGATGAGCCGTCCGCGAATGGCTTCGAGAGGCGAGTTTCGGGAGGCGTTCGAGGGTTGAGACACGCTGAGTCTTTCCTTGCACGAGGCTGTTTGTCTTCTTGTCTTCGCCAGTGTTGCTGGGAACAGCTTATCTGCTTATCTTCAAATCGCGCTATCGTGGATGAGGTAGATGAGGTGAAGAGGAGCGACTCGTGCAGCGACTTACACGGCGTGGATTTATTTTTGGTTCGGCGGCGTTTTCCCTGGCGGGGCGTGTGGGGTTCTCGCTGGCGGAGGGGTTTGGAGGAGGAACGTTACTCCTTGTTGGGACGCAGACCTCCGGGACCAGCAAGGGGATCTATTCGTACTCGTTTGAGGCGGCTTCGGGAGAGTTGAAGGCGCTTGGGCTGGCTGCTGAGGCGGACAATCCTACATTTCTCGCACTGTCCCCGAATGGGAGGACGGTCCTTGTTGCGAATGAGCTGGATACTTACGAGGGCAAGAGCGGCGGGGCCGTGTCGAGCTATACGCTTGACCGGGCGAATGCGCGGTTGACCAAGGTGGATGAGGTCGCTTCGCTGGGAGGCGGGACGTGTCATGTAGCCTTCGACCATACGGGACGGTCGGCGTTTGCGGCGAACTATGGTGGTGGAAGCGCGGCGTCGTTTTCGGTTGGGGTGGATGGACGGTTGAGTTCGGCGGTTTCGTTTTTTCAGTACAGTGGGCAGGGGCCGGATACGAATCGGCAGAAGGGGCCTCATGCGCATCGGGTGACAGTGTCGCCGGATAACCGGTTTCTTCTGGTCAACGACCTGGGGCTCGATGCGATTCATGTCTATCGGCTGGATTCCGGGACGGCGAAGCTGACGTTGAACGATATTCCGGCGTGGCATTCGGCTTCGGGGGCCGGGCCGCGAGCGCTGCGGTTTCATCCGAATGGCAGGTTTGCGTATTGCGTGACCGAGATGACGTCGTCGGTGGTTGTGCTGCGGTGGAATGCGCGGCCCGGTGTGCTCGAGACGATGCAGGAGGTGGCGATGAGGCCTCCTGAGTTTCAGGGAACCACGGCTGGGGCGGACATCGTGATCGATCGCGAGGCGCGGTTTGCGTATGCGGCGGATCGGTTTGACAACATCATCGTTACGTTTGCGATATCGCCGGACAGTGGCAGGTTGACGCTTCTGAACCGGAGCTCCTGTGGTGGTGAGGTACCGCGTCATCTGGCGCTCGACCCTAGTGGACGGTGGTTGCTGGTGGCTGATCAGGCTTCGGACAATATTGCGGTGTTGGGTCGTGATGTGCGGACGGGGCAGTTGGGGACGGGTAGGAGCTTTCCGCTTTCGCGGCCACAGTGTCTGGTGTTTGCTTAATCTGGTCTCCTTATCTATTACTGTGGTGCGGTCATTTTCCGGGGGGTACCCCCCTATTGCCTGCGCGTAAACCACATGTATTCAACGATTTACAGCGTGTCGTGATCTGCAAAAATCTAATAACAAAGGGGTTGCGGCCAAATATCTGTAAACAAACGAGTTAGCCCCAGCGAGTTCCTGGGGCTTGCTTGTTTTGATCTATATATTCATTATAGCGGGTTGAGCATAACTAAAATGCCACGCGGATGGGCACAAATATACTTGAAACACCACGGATTGTGGTAGATTTGGGTCACCGTGACAGGGCAGAAAAAAAGCGTCGGGAGTTTCCCGCCGGAAAGAACGTCGGACCACAAAAATACCCCATCCCCTGCAATTGCGGAGGATGGGGCTCTGGTTGGTCGTAGTAAACTAGGTCGGTGGTTCAACGGTGATTTCTACCGTTTGACCTGCCTCAGTGCTCGTGATCTTGATTGTGATGCGCATCGGGGTTTCCACCTTTCTCGAACGTCCCAGCGTCTAGTCCGCGCTGGGCGTTCGTATTTGACTCCAAACTCAATCTCTAACTCCGAGCCTGCGAGGGCGGATAACATCTGTGGCTTCCAGCAACTCACGGTTCATTTTCTCAGTAGCCGCAACGACGGACTCTCGCGCTTCCTTCAATTGCTTGGCATGCTCGGCATGTATCGCGGCAAATTGAGCGATGCTCACACCCGTAGCTGCTGCATAACTGGGACCGACCCACTTATATTCGGTAGCGCCGGGATTGCTACTGCGTTTGACCATAACTTCGCTCTCATCCCCCTCAGTCAAGCGGTTTACCGTCGTCATAATCGAGGCGTGAGGAGCTTTGTATTTCTTCAGGTCGAACCCGAGTTCCCTCAAGCCGGTCTGAATGTCTGCGGTAGTCATCCACTCCTTGCTGCTACCTCTCAAGACTGTGCGACAGGCATCGGTAAGGCCTCCACGATCAAGAATGCCATCCAAATGGGCCATAGCGTCAGGAGTCGAATCGTCGTCTGGGATCGCCAGAATTTCCCATGCGGCAACTCTTTGCCGTTGCTTGGCAATCCTCACCTCAAGTCTCTCCTTCTCTTCAAGAAGAGCTGCCAGTTGCTCAATCGCCATCTGCAATTCATGTTTTGCGTCTGTCACAATGATTGGAGGGTACGCCATGTCTCGCAATAAAGCAATACAAAATGTAAATGAGAATGTAAAGAAGTGGGATCAGGCCATCAGCGACGCCCAGACTCTCCTCGAAAGAGCGGAGAATCGTGCGGCTCGGCTGGTGGGCGCTATCAAAACTTTTACCGAATTGAGGGATGCCAACCATCCTTTTACCGGCACGGATTCAGTGAAGAAGGTTTGACAGGTAACAGGAGTATCATTCCGTTATGAAGCCGCCGCCAGATACGCCAGAGTTCGCCCGCTTTACAACCGCCATGCGCGACATTATGAAAGTGTCTAAGGGCGAATTGCAGAAGCGAATCGAAGCGCAAAAAGAGAGCGGGAAGCGACTGTCTAAAGGCGCTTCCCTCGGTTCTGCCGCTTCATCCAAAATCCGTTCTTCTTTCGGTAATTCTTAGAATTGCGGGGCTGCCACCTTGCCAGTCAGTTCTGCATAGGTCAGTCTCTTCCCTGAAATCTGCGATACAGCCAGCATGAATCTATCCGCGTCGTTCAACGGATTGTCTTTGGTTGCGCGGTTGTTGAATCGGAACATTTGTTCGTCAAGGTAGGCATCCAAGTGGAACGGCTCTACCGCGACGTAAGTACCCGCTAGATTGCGCTTCATCAGGCTCCAGAAGTTCTCCAGCCCGTTAGTGTGGACGTTGCCTTCGACGTACGCATTGACGTGGTTCACAGTCTCGTGAATGAAGTTCTCTTTCAGCTTGTCATAGGCCACAGCCTGATCGGTATACACAGCGGAACCGTGGTGAATGTTGGCTAGAATCTCGTTCTGCAAAGTCTCACGTTTGACGTTCGGAACCACCTTTGCCCGTACCTGCCGGGACTCACGGTCAAGGATGCCGAACACCGCAGTCTTGTTTGCATGGCGGGTATGGTAGGCGTTCGCTGGCTGGCCCATTGCGCCCATCTTGAGGGCTACGGCGCGGCTCTTATGCATGTTGCGTAGCTTTCCGCCCACGAAGGATTCGTCAACCTCGACAGCACCACCGTCAGAGCCGCCCATCTTCTCCCATGAGCCATTCTTGAGAGCAAGCCGGATGCGATGCAACATGAACCAAGCCGACTTCTGGGTAACTTTCAGATCGCGGGAAATCTCGTAACTGGAGATGCCATTCTTGCAGTTCACGATGAGCCAAACGGCAATCAGCCACTTGTCGAGGGATACGGGAGAATCCTCGAATACGCTGCCAGACTTGACGCTGAATTGCTTGTGGCAATCCTTGTTCATGCACTTCCAAATCCGTCGGCTCTTGAGATACGAAACCCTGTCACCCTCACAATGAGGGCAGATAGGGCCATCTGGCCAGCGCATTTCAGCCACGAAATCGACGCAAACGTCGGGGTTTTCGAAGTATCGGATGGCTTGCAGGAGACTTTGAGGGAACTCATTGATTTCCATAACAAAACCAGCATACCAGTTGATCTATGGTGTGTCAAGTATATTCTCACCCGCGGATGTTGTTGTGGGGGAACAGGTTAGGTGGTTTTGGGGCTTGACATGCGTTTTTTGGGCAGAAAATGACGAAAGAAAAATAGCGGAGCAACCAACTGTAACAAAATCAGTCACTTTGCCCTCTGGGCTATTGCTTCCCTCCCCTTCTGCGGATGCCACATGTAACTATATATTCGAATATGCTAATGTTTACGTATGCAAGAATCATTGCGGCGATTTAAAGCTGACATCTTCCAAGCGCTTGCTCATCCCACTCGGATCGCGATTCTTGAGTTGCTTCGAGATGGAGAGCTTCCTGCCGGTTCGCTGATTGAGAAGCTTGGTATGGAGCAGGCGAATGTCTCCCAGCACCTTGCAGTCCTACGTGCAAAGCAACTCGTCTCGAACCGGAAGTCCGGCAATCAGGTGTTCTATTCGGTGCGCGACCCCATCATCATTGAAGTTCTCAATCTGATGCGCACCTACTTCCATGCCCACCTCAAGGAGTCCCTTGGGATGCTGGACGAAATGGAGAAACCCGAAGAGGCGGTGCGATGAATTTTCCGAGCCAGTGGGTCCCTCGCTCCATTGAATGTCTGCGCGGGTACACTTTCAGGCAATTCACGCAGGATCTGATCGCGGGGCTGACTGTGGGTCTGGTCGCTCTGCCCTTGGCGATGGCCTTCGCCATAGCGTCCGGCGTGCCACCCCAGGCCGGTCTTTATACCGCGGTGGTGGCCGGATTCCTGATTTCAGCTTTGGGTGGATCGCGCACACAGATTGGCGGCCCCACTGGCGCCTTTGTCGTTATTGTTGCCGGTATTGTGCTGAAGTTCGGCTTGCCTGGTCTGGCGCTGGTGGGGATCATGGCAGGCATTCTGCTGCTGATCATGGGCTTCACGGGCCTGGGAACTTCCGTGAAGTACATCCCGCGTCCGGTCATCATAGGCTTTACGAACGGCATCGCAGTGCTGATCGCGTCGACGCAGATCAAAGATTTTTTAGGGCTCAAGACACCGTCGGTGCCAAGCGAGTTCCTGGCTCGGATGAAGTTGCTGGTCCACTATGCCGGAACAATGCGGTGGCAAACTGTCGCCGTGTCTGCAGCTTCGCTTGCGATCATTTTGCTCTGGCCACGTTTGACGAAGCGGATTCCTGGCTCAATCGTTGCGTTGTTGCTGGCGACGGTGGCTACCGCGGGTCTCCATTTGCCGATTGAGACGATAGGCAGCAAATTCGGCGGCATCCCGCAGGGCTTTCCGCATTTTGCGTTGCCCACCTTTCAGGTTGCACATATCCTCCCACTGCTTCCGTCTGCCTTCACGGTAGCCTTCCTCGCTGCAGTCGAGAGCTTGCTTTCCGCCGTCGTTTCGGATGGGATGAGCGGAGATCACCACAACTCGAATATCGAGCTGGTAGCCCAGGGAGTTGCAAATATCGCTTCCCCGCTCTTCGGAGGCATACCGGCCACGGGCGCGATTGCCCGGACGGCGACGAATATCCGCTCGGGGGCGCTAACGCCGATGGCGGGCATGATCCATGCATTGACCCTGCTTGCGATCCTTTTGGTGGCGGCCCCACTGGCGCGCTTTATTCCGCTTGCTGCGCTTGCCGCGGTGCTGTTTGTTGTGGCCTACAACATGGGAGAGTGGCGGGAGATCGGCACAATTCTTCGCCTATCGAAGGCTGATATTGCCGTTTGGATCACGACTTTTTCCCTGACTGTGTTTGCCGACTTAAATGTAGCCGTAGGAGTCGGTATGGCCCTTGCAGCGCTCCTCTATATCCACCGTGTCGCCGAGACTACGACTGTGGAGCCCGTTACTCCCGAGTATTTAGAGGACGGTCAGGCCCACATTTTGCAGGACAAGGACATTCCTTCAACCGTGACCATTCTGCGCATTCATGGTCCCTTTTTGTTTGGCACGACTGACAAACTGGCGGACGCGACCAGGGACCTGACGCATTTTGGAGACGTGGTGGTCCTGCGCCTTCGAAATATGACGGCGCTCGATGCGACGGGCATTCATGCGCTGGAGCAGTTCTCGGAGCGCCTACATAGGACGGGGAAGACTCTTCTGCTCTGCGGAGCGAGAGACCAACCGTCACAACTCATCTCGCGCTCCGACTTTCTAAAACGAGTGGGTGCTGAGAACGTGCTACCCAATGTTCAGGCGGCGTTGGCCCGCGCCAATGAGCTTCAGGGAGACTTGAAAGGAATCGGCCGCGAGTTGGCGCATGAGATGGGGAATATGCCTCTCTAACTGCACTGCGTTGTGGACGGCGGCCAAGTGAGTGCGGGAGGCGTTTTACTTCGATAGGAGATCGAGAGATTTGGTGGCGAGGTCGTCTGTATTCACAGTTCTCGGTCCGAGGGCATTGGCCAGCACGATCACCCCGATGCGTGCCTCGCGATTCAGTTCAAGAGCCGCCTGATATCCGGCGACGGCGCCGTCATGTCCGAAGGCAATGTAATGATCGCGACGTGATACCTGAAATCCGAGGCCGTAGCCGTCTTCGAGTTGGGAGTTAGACGGGACGATCACCTGGTTCAAATAATGCTCGAGACTGGCGGTCTTCAATACAGTGGAGGGGCCTTCGCCCATAAGAAAGGAGGCAAAGCGGGCTAGATCTCCAACAGTCGTGTAGATGGCGCCATTGGGAACCTTGTAGCCTCGGCCCTGATGTTCGCGCAGCGGAGTGTCGGAGTCCAGCCCATTTTTGCCCATCTGATATCCCTTGGACAGGTGCGGCAGGATCGCTGGATTGAGCTCCAATGCAGAATGGGTCATCCCGAGAGGCTGGAAGATCTGTTGCGGGAGATACTCGAGGTAGGTCTGCCCGGCAGCGTGTGAGAGGGCCGCGCCCAGAGTGGCATATCCGATGTTTGAGTAGGAGTAGCGGGTACCCGGTTCATAGATGTAGTGGAGATGCGGTAAGGCTGCGATAAGGGTTTTTTCCCAATCGGCGACAGGGCCCTTCACATACGTGTCCGCATCGTCGGGTTCCCGGCCCAGTCCGGAGGTGTGAGTGGCGAGTTGGATGAGGGTGATTGGAGGTGCGCCGGGAAATCGGCCCTGCACGGTGTTGACTTGCGGAAAGTATTTTTCGACCGGATCGGACAGGTGGACTTTTTCGGCGTCCGCCAACTGCTCCAACATGACGGCGGTGAACATCTTTGTGATGGAACCGATTCGATAGACGGTGTCCTTGTCCGCCGGGAGGTGTTTTTCCATGTCGGAGTTGCCGTAGCTCTTCGTCCAGATGAGTTGATTTCCGGAGACTACGCCGATGGTTACGCTGCCGACCGGGTTCTTAGCGAAATCGCTCGCGGCCATCGAATCGATCTCCGCGAGCTGTGCAGCGAGACTGGCCGCTGTGGCCTGGATCCGCCGCTTGAATATCAAAGGCGTGGGTCTGCCCTGGTCCCAGGTGCCGGTAATCGTGTTTCCGTCGGCGCTCGTCTCGCCTTTGTATGTTCCGTGGACCGCAGGGACCGAAAAACTGAACTGCGTGCCTGACAAAGCAAATTGTGTGCAGGGAATCCCGTTCGCTCCCTGGTCGGTGCTGTCCATTGTGCCGGTCAGGTTTCCGGCCGGGTCTTGCTGGACGTGGAGTTTCAGGTGCAGCGGACCAAGCATTCCTGTGTAGTCACCCACAACCGGAGGCGAGGCCGTCTGCCCGCTAACCGGACTGGCGAATACCGTACAGAGCAGGAACGCAAAGAGAACTCTGTGCAGGATGGCGTTGCGCATCGCAAAGAGCTCCTGATTGTTTCGGCACGTCTTTGGTTTCATGTTCGACCCGCCTGCGGAGAGAGAGTGGAAGACTATGGCTGGTTTGCAGGCTACGTTCCCCGCTGATCATGGTCAAGTCTTCTCTCGACCAACTATGTCGTCTTGTAGCTACCAAATATAGGTTCCGACTGATCCTGCGTTCAGGGAGGTTGTGAAGAGACTGGTTCCGCTACGCACGTCGAATTTCTGGACTGCGTTGCTGGTGTTGGCTACGATGAGGACTTGTTTGCCGTCGGGGGTTTTGAAGGCGACGTTGGGAAGCGAGTCGAGGGTGTTGGATGCGATGCGAATGGATCCTGGACGGACGAACTTCGAGGCGTGAGCGAGGGTGTAGTAGGCGAGCAGGCGAGTAACCTTGTTGCCGTCGATGGTGACGGCTCCACGGCAGAAGGTGCATCCTCCGTCGTCTGGTGTGGGGACCGTTATTGGGGTCGGCGGCGAGGTTCCAGAGGAGAACGTTCCTGCTCCAGTTGCGAGTGGCTCCGATGATGATTGAGGCAACGGGTTTGCTCAAATTGATGGTGTCGTCACTGCGAGCGGTCACGGATTGCTCGGTGAAGTAGAGGTTTTTTCGCGGGAAGGCGTCGTGGACCTGGGTCATCGCATCGACGGTGCCACCGTAGAGATGGAATCCGGTGCCGTCGATGTACTTGTTGGCCGCGGGATCTCGCAGGATGGAGAGCGGGTAGAGCGGGTGGTCGAGATTGTGGTCGTAGAGGACTATCTTGGTTGTGATGCCGGCCTTTTTGAATGCGGGCCCGAGGTCGTCTTTGATGAAGATGTCCTGCTCGGATTCGAGCATCAACATGCTGGGGGTGTTCTTTTCGTTCAGAGGCTCGTTCTGGATGGTGAGCGTGTCGATGGTGATGCCCTCGGCTTTCATGGCCTGGATGTATTTCACGAAATAGAGGGCGTAGGCGCTGAAGTATTCGGGCTTGAGCACGCCGCCGCGGGCGACTCCGCTGGTTTTCATCCATAGGGGAGCGGACCAGGGTGAGGCTAGGACCTGGACGTGGGGATTGATGGCGAGGATCTGTTTCATGACCGGGATGACGTCGGCCTTGTCGGGGTCGATGCTGAACTTTGCCATGGCGGTGTCGGTTTCGCCCTCGGGCAGATCGTCGTAGGAGAAGACGTGGTCGTTCATGTCGGAGGCGCCGACGGTGAGGCGCAGGTAGCTGACGCCGATGTTGTTGGCGTCAGTGGCGAAGAGTTCGTGGAGGAGTGCCGCGCGGGCATCCGGATCCATATGCTGGATCAACTGTGCGCTGCCGCCGGTGAGAGCGAAGCCGAAGCCATCGATCGTCTGATAGGTCTTGGCGGGATCGACGTCGATGATTTGATTGGTTGCGGGAGCTTTGGTGAAGGGTATTGGAGGCGTCTGGAGTTGAAAGAGGGCGGAGCGGTCGGGGTTGGTCAACCAGAGAGAGACATCGTTCTGGGCGTGGGCTGATACGGGCGTCAGCAGGGAGAGGAACAACACGAGAGCGCGCATCACGTTGGGGTACATTGAGCCTCCTGACCGGTCGTTTGGCTACGAGCGCGATCCAGCAGGCCGCGCCCGAACCCGACTGCTGTGCAGTGGGAAACATTCTAGACAAACGTTTGTCTTTTGTCTTCAGTTCGGCTGAGATTTTTGGGTATGAGTTCGGCGGACTGACTAGGAGGGGAGGGCGAGGATGCTTCCCCAGTTGAAGCCGGCGCCAAAGGTGGCGAGGATGATGGGGGTTTTGGGTGGGGTGGGGTTGGCCGCGTGCCACTCGGAGGCGGCGATGAGGAGGGAGGCGGAGGAGGTGTTGCCGTAGCGGTCGATGTTGCGGAAGAAGCGGTCTTCAGGGACTTTGAGAGCGGTGGCGACTTTGCGGATGAGATTTACGTTGGCCTGATGCATGAGGAAGACGCCGACGTCGCCGGGCTTGAGGTTGTTTTTTGTGAGGAGATCTTCGATGGAGCGGGGGATCTTGCGCGAGGCCTGGATGATGACGTCGAGGCCCTTCATCTGAATGGAGCCTCCGTGCTGGAGTTGGAGGGCGTCGGCGTAGTTGCCGTCGGTGGAGAGGGAGATGTCGGCGATGCGGAGAGAACCTTTGTCTGGGCTGACGAGGCAGGCGCCGGCGCCGTCGCCGAAGAGGATGGCGGTGTCGGGATCGGCGTCTGAGATGCGGCGGGACATGATCTCGGAGGCGACGACGAGGACGTTGCCGTAGCGGGGGGCGAGGTCGGCGGCGAAGGCAAGGCCGATGAGAGAGCCTGCGCTGGCGATGGGGATGTCGATGGCCGGAGTTGTGGTGAGGCCGAGCTTTTGGGCGAGCACGGAGGCTGGACCGGGGAAGGCGCGTTCGGCGGAGCCGCTGGAGAAGAGGATGAGGCCGATGTCCTGCGCGGTGAGACCGGCGTTTTTGAGGCAGGCGTTGGCTGCGATGAGGCCGAGATCGGCGACCGAGACCTCGTCGGCGGCGTAGCGGCGTTCGAGGATGCCTGAGGTCTTTTCGATGGAGGCGGCGAGGCGGCCGGTGCGGGTTTCGAGGTCTGCGTTGCTCACGATCTGCGGCGGGAGGTGGTGGCCGAAGGCTAGAAGGTAAGACATGGTGCGCTCCTGGTGTGCTTATCCATCAGATGCGAGTGCGGCGGTGAGGCATTTGGGCATGGGGCTCGTTTTCACACATTGGTCGGGCTCGGGGGTGACGGCAACAGCAGGTCCTCCGCCTTCGGCGAAGGATGACAACTAAAAGGAACAGACAATAGCAAATGCAACAACAGTGACAACGGCAACAGCAACGGCAGCGGCAAAAACAGGTCCTCCGCCTGCGGCGAAGGATGACGAGGTTATGGGTGAGTGGTGCCGATCAGTTCCTGCGGCTGTCGAGGTAGGCTTCGATTTTGATGACGGTGTCGAAGCGCTCGGGGACGAGGTCGGCGTCGGGGATTTTGACGTTGAACTCCTTCTCGAGGCCGGTGACGAGGTCGGGGAGGGTGAAGGAGTCGAGGGTGCCGGAGTCGAAGAGGGACTCGTCGGGGGCGGGGTCGTTGGGGATGTCAGCTACCGCGTGGATGACTTTGAGGATGCCTGCCTGGGTGCTCATGTTTACCTGCTTTGAAAATTTGTAACTACCTGCGTTGCTTTTGACGGAGCGAAGATTATTTCGTTTCGCTGTCGGCGCGGGTGAGGGGTGGCTCGTAGGAGTCGTACTGCTGGGCGATGTCGGAAAACAGTGCGCTGGCAAGTTCGGTGTAGCCTTCACCGGTGAAGTGAGTGTGATCGGGCTGAGCCCAGCTGATGGAGACCCAGTCGCGCATGGAGCCGAGGCCTCCCATGCGCGAGCGCTGATCCCAGTAGGCGCAGTGCATCTCGCGGCAGACGCTGCGCTGGGCGGCGACGATGCGATCGACTCCGGCGAAGGGCTTCCATGCGCGGCGGCCGGCGCGGAGGGCGCGGTCGGGTGGGCCGACGACGAGGATGGAGGCGTTGGGGGCGAGGCGGCGAACACGCTCAATGATGCGCTGGAACATGGCGGCGTAGGTTTCTTCGGTCCAGTTGCGGTCGCCGGCCTCGTTGGTGCCGTAGGAGAGGACGACGAGGGCGGGGTTGGCGGCGGCCAGCAAGGGTTGCTGCAGGGCTTCGTTCCAGCGGAGAAAGAGAGAGGCTTCAGCGCCGTTGATGCCGGCGGCCTCGTAGGTGACGCCTGAGGTGTTTTCGGTGCCGAGGCCGAGCAGGCGGACGGGAGCGTCGTCGATGGTCAGGACCTCGAAGTGATGAGGGCCGGGTTCGACAGGTGTGCCGAACTGGCCTGCAGCGGTGGTCGCGGAGGGATCGGATATGGCGGTGGAGACGGTGGCGATGAGGGCGTCGTTGTCGCGGATTTCGAAGGAGCCGCCGTTGGGCTGGATGAGGTATTGAACTTGAAGCGAGGAGGCGTCGGCGTCGAGGGAGACCCAGTTCCCTGCTGCATTGGTGGAGAGGCTGACGCCGCCCATGCCGACCATGCCGTCGCCGATGTCGTTAAGGTGGGTGCCGAGTGCGAGCCAGCCGGTGGATTGGGCGCGTTTGGTGCCGTGGATGTGGTATCCGGCGAAGGGGTAGCCGGGGAAGCTGAAGCCGGCTCCGCCGTCACCGAATTTTCCCTGGAAGAGGGTGCGGAGGGCTCCGGTGAACATGTCGGCGGCGGTGTGGGAGTCGCCGAACTGGATGACGCGGACGAGTTGGCCCTTGGGGTCGGCTTCAAGCTGGTGTAGCTGGTCGAAGAAAGGTTGGAGAGCGCGGGGGTTCTCGATGCCGATGCGGGTGCTGGCGAGAGAGCGCATGATGCGCTCGGTGATGGCTGCGCGGCTGCCGCCGAGTGAGGTGAGCGTGGCGGGGCGAAGGGAGGCTGATGTGGTGTGGGTGGGGTCGGTGTGCGGAGTTAATGCCGATGCGGATAGGACGGAGAGGACTGGGTGAGACGGACTTGGTTGAGACGGACTTGGTTGAGGTGGACTTGGTGGATTTTAGAGTGCTTCGACTTATGACTTCTTGTTGTCTTGAATGGCTTCGCCATGGGAGCTCTTTTTGGCTCGTCGCTGGCGGTCGCTGCGGTCTTGGTAGAGGTCTTTGCGGGTTTCGGCGCGGGGTGCTTCTTTGTTGTTTCGACGGTCTCGATTGCGTGCAGCGTCAGGCCGGCGGAGACGGCGAGGAAGAGCAGCGCAGTTGTAAGACGTCGGAACAACATTTATTGCACCCCCATCGGCTTGATCAACCTTTTCGGCTGAGTGGAGGTTACGGAGATGACCGGCGCGGGGAGCTTCGGCTGGGGATGATTTTGCATGTACCGTTCGTAGCCTATCAGGAGTTGGCCGGTGAGGAGTTGGGCGACGATGCGGGCGCCCTGGGGGGAGGGGTGGATGAGGTCGGCGCCGACCAGGGGGGGATGACGGTTGTACCAGAGGGCCATGGTGCCGTTGCCGCCCATCGCCTGATAGGTGTTGAAGAAGCCGCAACCGGTGGACTGGGCGACACGCTGCTGGATGGCGACGATCTCGGGGATGGCGCGCATGGTGGTGATGGTGTCGCCGCTGGTGCGTTCGCCGCGGTCCATGGGGCTCATGATGAGGATGGACGCGTTGGGCAGGGCAGAGCGGACGCGGCCGATGGCGCGGATGAGTTCTCCCTCGTACTGCTTTTCGACGTAGGAGGGGAAACCGCTCTCGTTGGTGCCGTAGTTGATGACGACGAGGTCGGGGTTGCGGTGTTCGAGTGCCGCGGAAAAGGTTTGGGGGTTGAAGGCGCGGGACATGACGGTGGTGGATGCTCCGTTGAGGCCGATGGAGTCGTAGCTGAGGCCGCGGGCGTCGGTACTGAAGATAACGCCGAAGACCTGGACGGGGCTGCCGGAGACGGTAAGCTTTACTTGCCTGGTGCCGGGAGGGAGGGCGATAGAGGCGGAGTCGTTTTGTTTTGTGTCGGCGGCGGTGGTGATGGTGCCTGCCGGGACGCTGTCGGCAGTGATGTCCAGATTGCCGCCGTTGGGTTGAGCGAGATATTGGACTTCAATGGAGGTGGAATCGTGCGCGGTGAGATGGAGGGTGCTGGTGGCGCCAACGGGACCGGTGAAGATGGCGCCGCCGAGGCCGTAATTGGCTTCGCGCATGGAGCCGACGGCCGTGTCGATCTTCCAGCCGGTGCCGGAGACGTCGACTCCGTGATGGCTGTACCAAGCCCAGGGCTTGGCGATGAGGATAAAGCCGGGGCCGGCGTTGCCGAAACGCTCTTGCAGGAGATCGCGGGCGTCACCGGTGATGAGGTCGGCGGTGGTGGGGGAGTCACCGTAGTGGACGATGCGGACGGTGCGGCGGGACTGGCCGGAGTGCAACTCACGGAGGGCGGCGTAGAAGTGGTCGAGAGCGCCGTTGTTATCGATGAGGAACTGGGATTCGAGAGAGGAGTTGGCGGCGGCTTTGAGGCCGTGGGCCATAGGATCGGGGATGGCGAGGGCGGCGGGAGTTGGCGGGAGAGGGACTTTGACGATGGGGAAGATCGAGGCTTGGCCGGATGGGAAGCTGGTGATGGGGCGGAGAGTGGTGGGATCGAGGCCCTTGGTGCTGCTGACGCCGTAGTGGACGGCAAGGAGGATCGCAGCGAAGGTCGTGACGGCTAGAAGGGTTTGTTTGGGGAAGTTGGGCATGGTGGGTGGCGCTAGAAGTTGCTGTAGACGAAGGAGGTTGAACCGCGGCCAGCGAGAATCTCGATGAGGAGGACGACGGTGGCGAGGCCTGCTCCCTGCAGAACGAAAGGGGCGCGTCCGAAGAGTTCGACGGTGCGATCGAACCAACGGGGCGGGATGGCGTGGAGGGCGACGCCGACGAGCATGACGCCGATCATTGGGAGGCTGATGTTGTCGACCGAGAAGGTCAAGGAGCCCAGGCGGCCGAGGATGGCCATCGCGGTTGCGACGTCAGGGGAGCGGAAGAAGATCCAGGTGAGGCAGACGAACTGGAAGGTAACGAAGATGCTGACGTATCGGCCCCATTGGGTAGGGGGGCGCTTGCCCTGCAACTTCTGGCGAAGGGTTTGGAAGGTGCGGAGAGCGGAGAGACCCACTCCGTGAAGGAGTCCCCACACGACAAAGGGCCAGCCGATGCCGTGCCAGAGGCCGCCGAGGAGAAAGACGATGATGGGATAGACGTAACCGGCGCCTTTCCAGCGGGCCGCGTTGGGGAGGGAGAAGTAGAGGTAGTCGCGCAGCCAGTTGGAAAACGTAATGTGCCAGCGACGCCAGAAGTCGGCTATGTTGAGGGATTGGTAGGGGCGATTGAAGTTGTCGGGCACGCTGAGGCCGAGGAGCTGGCAGAGGCCCATGGCGATATCGGTGTAGCCGGAGAAGTCGAAGTAGATCTGGAGGGCGTAGGCGTAGACGCCGATGAGGACCTCGGCTCCGCTATAGAGAGTGGGGGTGTCGAAGATGCGGTTAGCGATGTTGTTGGAGAGGAAGTCGGCGATGAGGAGCTTTTTGATGAGGCCCGAGGAGATGAGGAGGAAGGCTCGACCGCCCTGCGTGGGAGTGAGGGCGAAGGGCTGTTGGAGCTGCTTAATGAGGTCGGAGATGCGGTTGATGGGACCGGCGACAATGACGGTGAAAAGGGAGGCGGAGGTGAGGTGGGTGAGATAGCTGCGGGTTCCCGGCCTGGTCCCACGGTAGAGGTCGATGGTGTAAGTCATTGATTGGAAACAGTAAAAGGAGAGGCTGAGAGGAAAGACCCAGCGGTAGAGTTCGCCCAGCGCCACGGGGAGGCACTTGGTGGCGGCGAGGAGGCCGACGTTTAATATGACGCTGATGGAGACGAGAGCGAGGCGCGGCCGGGATCGTTCGCGGGGGATGTTTTGGAGGCCGAGGCCGACGAGGAAGTCAATGGTGGCGGCGAGGAGCAGGATTACGGGGTAGAACCAGGCGAGACGGGCAAGGAAGAAGACGTTTGCCAGCAATAAGATACAGAGCCTTGCGTTTTTTGAGCGATAGCATGCCCAGTAGAGGGTGATCGCTATAGCGGCAAAGCCGAAGTACGCCGGGCTCAAGGGGGACATGGGTGGTGCTCCATCTGGTTCGAAGTCAGGTCAGAAGAGATGATTGCGGCTTCCCTGCCCGATCGCGCTGGTGAGACGATTGGAGATGAAAAAGGCTGTTTTCGGGGAAGATTCGCGGACCCGTTTTGCAAGCTCATCGTGACACAGCCCATGTGCACGGCACCGATCCAAATAAAAAACAAAATAATAGGTAACCCGTGGATTAACGGGCGGCGCTGAGAGTACTGTTAACTCCTTTGCAATCTTGAGTTGGCGCGGTTACCTCTTTTCGGTGCGTTTTTTGGGCCTCGGAGGCAACCCGAAAATCGTTGACAACGAGCAATGACTGTGGTGAACCAGGGGCCATTTTAATGTGAGAAAAAAGCCTGTTTAGGCCTTGAATTTCTTATACTTAAGAGATGGATACGAGACCCGGAATCGCACCTACGGCAACTCCAACAGGAAGGTCCAAAACCGCACTTGCTCTGGCGGCGATGGTTCTACTGTCGGCCTTTGCGACGGACACCGCAACTCCGGCATCCGCGCGTGCGGCGGACTCGACGATGGTGATGAACGATGTCACCCCGGCCGAGATCGTCACGACCGTGCCACCACCCAAGACCACGGTCCTAACCCGAATCAAGAGCGGCATGGCCAGCTGGTATGGCTCTGTATTGCAGGGCCACCGGACGGCTAGTGGCCGGCGCTTTGATATGAATGAATTGACCGCAGCCCACCGGACGCTGCCGTTTGGCAGCCTGGTGAAGGTGACCGACCTGCGCAACAAGCGGTCGGTTGTTGTTACGATCACCGACCGAGGGGTTTTGTACCCGGAGCGGGTGATCGACCTGTCTTTGGGCGCGGCGAGGGAGCTGCAGATGGTTAAGATGGGCGTCGATCCGGTACGGCTTGAATTGATAACCTACCGGGATTAGGAAGTACCTGGTTTAAGGAGAAAAAGTGGAGCCCCGGGAAGATCCGGGGCTTTGCTGTTTTGTGGGCTTTTTTGAGGGGGGTGGGGAAAAAGAGGGTGGTTCGGCGTGGTTTTTCGCTGGTGAATTTGTGGTGGATTGCGTCGTTATCGTGGTGGGTTGCGTGGTCATTGTCGGGAGCGAAAAGTACGCCACGAGATCTGAACTTTCTTGTGGAAATCTCGAAATAGTTCAGGGACGGCTTATCGGGGATGGTCTAGCGGATGGTCGAGCTTGCGGAAGAGGGGAGCGCCCCAGGTTCCTATGGCGAGGAGGGCTCCGAAGAGAACGACGGCGTCGATGCTCTCGCGGCCCTGGCGTGACCAGTAGGCTGCAGCATCGAGGTTGAGCCAGAGGGCAAACTCGTCGAGGGTCAGGGCTGCGCCGATTCCGTAAGTCAGGGCGAGGAGACGGCTCATGAGGATGGAGAGTGGGGTGTTGTCTGTTCCGACCTCGGCGAGGGTGGCATAGCCGGTAATAAGCAGGAGAAGGATGCCCCAGACGAGGTGGTGGATGTGACGGCCACCCATCTCGACGTAGCCGAAGGGACCGATGTGGTGGGTGATGGAGGCGACGAGGAGCCGCACGGCGAGAAAGGTGATAAAGAAGCTGACCGAGGCGAGAAGGAGACGGCGGTGGGGGCGGTCTGGAATCTTCTGATGGATGATATGACCGATTTCGGTGAGGTGGAGGACGAGGAGGATTGCGGCAGTCGAGATGCCAATGAAGATCAAAAGGATTGCGGATCCGGAGATGTGCATAGGTAAGGATTATCACCGGTGTTTACCTGGCGCGAGCAAGCGATAGTATGAAGCTGTATGCCGGTGGATGCGAAGCTACAGACGATTCTCGATGCGGCGAAGGCGCTGGGCGGGCTGCCGATTGAACAACAGACCGTGGAGCAGGCTCGAGCAGACAAGACCGCGATGATGGAGCGGTTTGTGCCGATGCCGGAGTATGCGGGTGTTCGGGTGGAAGAGAGGAAGATTCCTGCGGTCGGGCGGGAGATTGCTGTTCGGGTCTATAGACCTGCCGCGGGAGATGGGCCGCTGCCGGTGGTCGTGTTCTTTCATGGCGGCGGATGGGTGGTTTGTTCGCTGGAGACGCATGATCCGTATTGCAGGGCGCTGGCGACGGAGGCGGGAGCGGTTGTGGTTTCGGTGGACTACCGGTTGGCGCCGGAGCATAAGTTTCCGGCCGGGGTGCAGGATTGCATGGTTGCTACGGAGTGGGTGCTGGAGTATGCGGCTGAGTTAGAGCAAAATGCCCGGCCACAAAATACAAGGGTCAATACAAGGGTCATTCACCTCGTTCAGGATGACGGCAAAAAACAAACAGAGGAAATGACGACCGAAGGTGGGGATCGTTCGCGGGTGTTCGTTGCGGGCGATAGCGCTGGAGGAACGATGGCTGCGGTGGTGGCTTTGCTGCTTCGGGATAAAGGAGAGATGGGGCTGGCAGGGCAGATTCTGATTTATCCGGTGACTGGGTACTATGATCCGCCGACGGACTCGTACCTTGAAAATGCCGAGGGGTATGGGCTGACGCGGAAGGGGATGATGTGGTTTTGGGATCACTATCTGAATGACAGGAGCCAAGCTGAGGATTTTCGGGCGGTGCCGCTGGCGGCGGCTTCGCTGCGCGGTTTGCCGCGGGCATTTGTGGTGACGGCGGAGTTCGATGTGCTGAGGGATGAGGCGCAGGCTTATGCGAAACGGCTGGAAGAGGCGGGGGTGGATGTGACGCACGTGTTTGTCGAAGGGATGAACCATGGGTTCGCGTGCTCGGCGAATGAGTTTCCATTTTTGCCGCAGGCGAAAGATGTGCTGCGGAAGGTGGCGGGGTGGATGGCTAGGTAGGTCCGAGGTTTATGTTGCGTCCGCGTGGCTTCTCGGCGATTCGAATCCTTTAGCCACGACAAGCCTCCCTAGTTGCCGAAAACCCGGGCGGGATGTACTTCGCAACAACTGACGGGCGTATAGTGTACTCAAACCGGAGGGTAAGAGCGGCGGACGCCGGTGGTACTGGAGGCTCGTTGGTCATGCGTCGAGCGATATGTTTTGCTGTCTGCGCAGCTTTACTCACTATGCCAAAGATCATCTGGGCCCGAGAGAGTTCTCTGCGCATCTGCGTTGTGCAATCTAAAGAGGGATTTGCCTATTCGCAGATTTACGGGTGGGATGCGAAGAAATTAGCACCGGAACTATCAACACGAAAACTTCTGAACGGCACGCTGATCATCGGTGTTGCAGTCGTCGGAATGGACCGAAAGGATGCGGAGGCTGAGGCCGGGCGGCAGCAATGCGTCTATGTGGTCCAACTCTCGCGCTATGAAAGCGTGGACGAATTCGACACAAACTCGCCTCCCGACAGTCTGGTCCGGTCGCCGTCGCCCTCACCGGGCTACCGTGATTCGATTGCATACACGCTGAGCAGGAGTGGAGAGAGCAAAGTAATCTTACAAGGGTCGGCTCCCGGACCGATCATATACGCAAAAAGCCACAGACAATTCTCCCCCTTTCCGGTCTTTGCGACGGAAATAATGGCAAAGCTCAACAAGCTGCCGTGAGAGACGCTTTCGTCCAAAGCTCTGACAAAGTAGGACAGCGAACTTAACTAGCAGTGTTACCAAAGACGCTCAGCTTGTTCCCGCAAAACGGGGTTATCAGCAACTTCGAGGGGAACTTGCCGAAAAATGGGATGAGCAGGTCTACCCGACTTTCAGGGAGGTACAGCGCTCAGCAAGAAGACTGAGCGTCATCTGGGGGCTCCGGAGTTGAGACGACCTAATCTTTCGATTAGGCCGCCAAGAAAGCCGACGAAGACCTCAATCGTTGATGGTGAGTACTTCATTCCCAAATCACAAACAACGCACGATGAGGATTGTCTGATCGTCTAACTGGTGTCCAAACCCACGCGCCGCCGCAAGAATCCTTGCCGCCAACTCGGGCAAAGGGTCCTTGGCGTTCGCCGCGATCACTTGCTTCAGTCGTTCCACGCCAAATTCTTCCTGGGGTTTGTTGCACACTTCCAGAATCCCGTCCGTTGCAACCACGAGCAGATCGCCCGACGCAACTTCCAGCCTCTGTCCGTGAAAGCTGGAAACCGGCAGCAGCCCGAGAGGGAACTGGGCCTCCTCCGTGTGCGACAAGGTCCGCCCGCTCGCGTGCCACTGCAGAATCGGTGGGCTTGCCGCCAGCGCATAGAACACGCTGCCGTCTGCTCCTAGCCGGAAGCCGGTGAACGTCGCATACATGTGCGGCTCTTTCACCTCCGGGAGTACCCTGTTCAACCGATCCAGCAATACCGGCAGAGTCCGATGCGGCTCGCGTCCCTCCGCATCCAGCAGGGCCGTGCGAGTCGCTGTCTTCAGCATTCCCATCAGAATGCCGGCAGGGAGCCCATGTCCAGCGATGTCGGCAACATAGGCAATAGCATCACCGCTCGGCAGGTGAATCGCATCCACCAGATCGCCGCCGACCTTTTCACTGGGGTGCGAAATGCCGTAAATCTCAAAGCGCGACGTTTGCAATCCTACCGGCGGCACCAGCGTCTTTTGAATCCCGTGTGCCAGCTCTAGTTCGTTGCGCATGCGGAACGACTCACTGCCCTCGCGCCGGATATACACAACGAAAAAAACGTAGGAGAGAAAGATCGCGGACATCATCCCTGTTGCTGCGAAATGGATTCCCGATTCCGAAGACACTAGCTTCAGATCGAAGCTGCGCATCATCCAGTTTGCGAGGCTGGCGTTGATCCTGGTAGTGAAGAACTGCAGCACAAATAGGCCGACTAGAAACGGCATCGACAGCCGCGACAGCACTATGAGCCACAACGAAGCGTTCAGCCCGACGCAAAACGCGATGGTAAGCACGACGACATAAGGCAACACTCCCCTGTACATTAGATCGACGTAAAAGCCGATCACTGAAAACAAGAGGAAATCCGCCGCTATCAACACCCATAGGCGCTTCATCGGCACCGACCGAAAGTGTATCCATCGGGTCGAGGTTCGCCGGTACCACTCGTTCGCTTCTTCCATGCTCTTGAGAACGCGCATCGGAGGAAGGATAGCAGCCGCAAACGGACTGGTTCCTGAAAAGTCACATTATGGGAAACTTCGTCAACCCCGGATGGGCGAGGCGAACTTGTACGGTCGAGGACTGGCGCCGAATGACTATCCAAACTTGGCGTCGAAGTTCCCGCAAAACGGGTTTCCGGCAACTACGGCCCTAGTTGAAGTCTCGCGGTGTTTCTGAACCCCCGGAAAGTTTCGAAAGTCCCCACTAGGCCGGTGTAGGATGTGGGTGGGTTCGGACGCAATGTCGGGATCCTTCCCCTTCGACTCACTTCGTTCGCTCAGGGTCAGCGACTGGTGGGCGAAGTTCTGAAGAGTTTAGTCTGGTTTTTTGGGTTGCCATTTTTTACGTTCGGGGGCGGGCGTTGGTGTGGGTTCGGCTTCAGTAACGGTTGGCGTGGGTGATGCTGTCGTTGCTGGTGTTTTGGGTTGCCACTTTTTGCGTTCAGGAGTCGCGTCGGTTGCTGACGGCTGGGCTTCGATGGGCTTTGGGGCTTCGGCTTGAGTGATGTTCTCGGATGAAGATGGGTCGGGAATTTTTTCGGCGGCAGGGGCTGTGGGTTTTGGCTGCCATTTTTTGCGTTCGACGGCTGGAGTTGGTGTGGGCGTTGTCGGAGAGATTGTTGGGGATGGTTCGGCTTCGACTACGGTTTGGGTTGCTGGGGGTGTGACCGATACGGGGGACGGTGGGTTTTGTTTCGGTGGTGTGTGGTTGGGGTGGTGTCGATGGTTGGGGTGGTGAGGCCTTTGCTGCGGCGGACGCCTTCGAGGAGGAGCTCGGCTACGTCTTTGATGGCGATGTCTTCTGATGCCGCTTTGCTGGGGGTGCTTCCGAGCATGCTCTTGCAGAAGGGACAGCCTACCGCGAGGATTTTTTCGCTCGCTTCTCCCGCGGCCGTCGCGAGGGTTTGCTGGACTTCGCGGAAGCGGTTGTCGGAGATGCGCTCGTCGCCGGGTTCTTCCTCTTTCCAGAACTGCGCGCCGCCGGCTCCGCAGCAGAAGGAGTTTTCGCGGTTGCGGGGGAGTTCGGTGGCGGTGTTGTTGCTGAGGATGTTGAGGAGATTGCGGGGGGCGTCGTAGACGTTGTTGTGGCGGCCGAGGTAGCAGGGATCGTGATAGGTGATGGCTGCTTCGCTGGGTGCAGGGCTGAGCTTTTTGTTGGCGACGAGGGTTTCGAGATACTCGGTGTGGTGGAGGACTTTGTAGTCGCCGCCGATTTGTTTGTACTCGTGGCCCAGGGAGTTCATGCAATGGGGGCAGCTGGCGACGATGAGTTTGGGCTGGACGGTGTTGAGGGTGGAGACGTTTTTGTCGGCTAGCTGGCGGTAGAGGTATTCGTTGCCGGCGCGGCGGGCGCTGTCGCCGGTGCAACACTCTTTTTTGCCGAGGACGGCGAAGTTGACCTCGGCGTGAGTGAGGAGTTCGACGAAGGCACGGGCGGTTTTTTGAGCCTGGGGATCGTAGCTGGCGGCGCAGCCTACCCAGTAGAGGACGTCGGGGGTGGGGTTCTCGTCGGTGGTTTTGACGTTGAGGCCGTCGGCCCAGGCGAGGCGCTGCTCATGGTTGATGCCCCACGGGTTTTGCGTGCGCTCCATGCCGCGGAAGGCTGATTGAAGCTGACGTGGGGAATTCGCCTTCGATCATGACTTGATTGCGGCGGATGTCGATGATGTCGAGCATCTGCTCGTTCTGGGTGGGGCACACCTCCATACAGGCGCCGCAGGTGGTGCAGGCCCAGGCGGCTTCAGGGGAGAGCGCGAATTTGAGGAGCGGGTTCGGGCTGGGGGTTCCCTTTTCGAATGGGGCCGGGGTGAAGGCGAAAGGGCTTTGTTGCGCGGCGAGGTCGTTGAGCTCCATGCGCTTGTTGATCTCGAGCGCGGCGGGGCTTAGTGATTTGCCGGTGGCGGTGGCGGGGCAGACGTCCTGGCAGCGGTTGCACTGGATGCAGGCGTAGGCGTCGAGGAGGCGAGGCCAGGCGAGATCTTCGAGTTTGTTTGCGCCGATCTTTGGGGATTCGGTTTCTGATTCTGTTTCGGTCTCGATGTTCAGAGTTAGGAGTGGAAGAACGCCGGAGGTGGGTTCACGGGCTGCGAGGTATTTGGCTGGGGCGCCGAAGATGTGGACGTGTTTTGTGTAGGGGAAGTAGGCGAGGAAGACGAGGACGCTGCCGAGCGCTCCCCAGAAACCGAAGATGCGGAAGGCTTCGGCGTTGGCGGGGGTGAAGAGATGGGAGAGCAGGGTTGCGAAGGGTTGGAGGGCGTCGGGACCTTCGGCGGCGATGCGAGCGCCGGCTCCGATGGCGCGGCTGCCGACGTGGAAGAGGATGAAGGCGGAGACGATGAGGGAGTCGCGAGTTATTTTTGATTGCTGGACGTCTTTGTGGAGGAGGGTGCGGGGGTTGAAGCGGAAGTCGCGGCGGCTGGGCAGGGCGAAGCGACGGATGACGAGTGCGATGACGCCGAGGAGGACGAGGAAACTGAGGATGTCGGCGAGGAGGTTGTAGGTTGCGCCGATAGGGTTGGTGGAGGAGACGGTGAATGGCCAGTAGCCTTGGAGGGCGTCGACGAGGTTGACGAGGCCGTAGAAGACGAACCCGTAGAAGATGAAGGCGTGGAAGAGGCCGATGGTGGGGCGCTTTTTGAAGGTGCGCTGCTGGGTGAGGGTGGTGACGAGCGCGTACCAGATGCGGCGGGGGAGATGGTTGAAGCGGGGCTCGGGGTCTGCGGTGCCGCGGCGGATGCGGAGGTAGAGACGGTAGAAACCTTCGAAGCCCAGCGCTAAGGTGAGGAGCGCGAAGAGGAGGAAGGCGATCTTTTGGGGAAGTGGAAGCATGGGTCGGCACCGCTCGCGTTGGTTGTTCGGATTGTCCGTGACTACTCTACCGCTAAACCTCGTAGCTGATGCTGTTGAGCTGGAACAGACGAACTGCAAAGACAAATACAGGGGTTCTTCGCTCCGCTCAGAATGACAAGCTTTTTGGCAGCCACGATGGTATCCAGCGTAGCCTCTATCACTACTTTTTTAGCTCGGCGAGGATTGCGGGGACGAGTTGGGGGACGTCGCCGACGATGCCGTAGTCGGCGATTTTGAAGATGGGGGCTTCGGCGTCGCGGTTGATGGCGACGATGGTTTTGCTCTTGTTCATGCCGGAGAGGTGCTGGACGGCTCCGGAGATGCCGATGGCGATATAGACCTTGGGCTGGACGGTTTTGCCGGTTTGGCCGACTTGTTCGGAGTAGGGACGCCAGCCGGCGTCGACGATGGCGCGGGTGGCGCCGACGGCGGCTCCTAGCTGGTCGGCGAGGGCTTCGACGTATTGGGTGAAGCCTTCGGCGCTGCCGACGCCGCGGCCGCCGGAGACGACGATGTCGGCTTCGGTGAGCCCGACGCGGGAGCTGCGCTCGACGGTCTTGCCGGTGACGTGGAGGCGTGGCGTGGGTAGGTTGAGGTCGACGTCGAACTGCTCGGCGGCTTCGGGGCGCGGCGTTGCCGGACTAAAGATGCCCGGTTTGATGGTCACGACGGCGACGGGACCGGTGGCTTCGATGGTTTCGGTGACGCGGGCGAGGTAGGTGTAGTGCTGGGCCTCGAGTGTTTGGCCGCCGGTTTCGCCGTTGGTCTTGAGGCTGATGACGTCTTCGAGGAGTGGGGCGTCGAGTTTGATGGCGACTCGGGGGCTGTACTCGCGGCCGCTGCGGCTGCCGCCGATGAGGATGACGGAGGCTTCGCCTTCGGTGGCGATTTGCGCGACGGCGGCGGACCAGAGCTCGGGGTCGTACTGGGCGAGGGCTGGCAGGTCGGCTACGAGGACCTGGTCGACGGCGCGGGCGATTTCGGCGGCGATGGCGGCGATTCCGCTACCGAGGACGAGAGCCGTGATGGGGGCTTCATTCCCTTTTTGCGGGCCTAGTTCTCGAGCGGCGGTGACCATCTCCCAGGTGCTCTTGCTTACTTTTCCGTTGGCGTGCTCGACGACGATGAGAATCATGCGATCACCCTTGCTTCGTTGCGGAGAAGATCGACGAGTTGGGCCGCGGCTGCGGGGACGTCTTTGCCGTCGAGGATTTTGTTGAGGCGGTTTTTTACCTGGATCTCTGCGCTGACGAACTTCAGCTTTGGCGAGACGTTGAATTGGTCGAGTGATTCTTTGCGCAGCTCTTTTTTCTTCGACTTCATGATGTTGGGGAGGGTGGGGTAACGCGGCTCGTTGAGGCCTTGCTGCGTGGTGATGACGGCGGGAAGCTCGAGGGTGAAGGTCTCGCTGCCTTCGTCGGCGTCGTGTTTGCCGGTGAGGGTGTTGCCCTTGAGCTCGAGAGCGGAGGTCCAGGTGGACTGGGGCCAGTGGAGGCGCTCCGCGGTGGCGGCTCCGAGGGCGTGACTGTCCCAGTCGGCTTGCTGACCGCCGGAGAGGATGAGGGTCGCCTCTTCCTGCGTTGCGATCTGAGCGAGGACTTTGCTGAGGGCGATGGGGTCGAGGCGTATATCGGTTTCGACGTGGATGGCGCGGTCGACGCCCATGGCGAGGGCGGTGCGGAGAGCGTCCTGCGCGCGGGCAGGGCCTACGGCGACGGCGATGATCTCGGCTTCGACGCCGCTCTCGCGCAGGCGGAGGGCTTCCTCAACTCCGTACTCGTCCATGGTGTCCATGACCAGCTTGCTGTTTTCGAGGGCGACTGCGCCGTTGACGACATGGACGCTCTCTTCGGCATCAAGAACCTGGCGGAGGTAAGTCAGTATCCGCATGTATTCACTCCGTCAATCCGTTGCATTGTGTGGGTTTGATTCTCGGAAGCTGTCCGGTGTTGCAGCTCCAGCGAGAAGTTTACTGAACGCTCGGTCAGAAAGTCAACGCGATGCTTTCGCTGTTTTCAGGGTTGATGATTTGCGTTGGGTTGCGTTGCGGCGCGGGGAGGTTGAGGTTCGGGCATGGAGACCTTCGGTGAGGAGTTGGGTGAAGTGGCCGGCTATCTCCATTCCACTGAGTGGGCCGGATGGTTTGTACCAGGTGCCAATCCAGTTGATGGCTCCGGACATGGCGAAGGAGGCTAGTTTGGCGTCGCAGGGAGTTATGGATTTGTCAGCGATTCCCTCTTCGATGTAGCCGCGGATGGAGGCGTCGATGCGGCGCTTGAGGGCGCGCACCTCTTTGCGGGTCTCGGGAGAGAGCTCATTTTCGTCGAGCATGGCGACGCAGCGGCCGAAGTCATAGAGGACAACGGATCTTGCATAGGCTTCGATGTAGGCTTTGACCTTGGTGAGGCCGGTTCCGCGGCTGACGAGCGCCTTGTCGAGAAGGGTTTCGATGAGGGTGATGCCGGCGCGATAGCACTCGACCAGAATCTGTTCCTTGTTGTGGAAGTAGTAGTAGAGCGCGGGTTTGGTGATCTGCAGGCGCTTTGCCAGTTCGCTCATCGAGGTGCGGCGGTAGCCCTGCTCAAGAAACATATGCGCTGCGGTCTGCAGCACGGCATCGCGCTTGATGTCCTGATTGCGCTGTCTAGCCTGAAAGGCCTTCCAGGGTTCGTGAACGCGTTTGGATGCTTCTTTCATGTTTTGATTGTCTCAGAGTAGTGTCAGGTAATCTCTGAGAATAGAAAGCAAAGACGAAATACAGGGATCCACTGCGTCAGGATGACGGCGTTATTCGGGCTTCTCGGCAAGCTCAGAGTGAGCTAACGAAATGAGCTAAACCTTGAGTCCGATGAGTCGCATGAGTTCGATGCCGTTGCTTTTTGTGACGACGCCATCGTGCAGCTTGAAGTTGAACTTCATTTTTCCGTCTTCGATCTCGTCCTGGAGATGGACGTTATGCAGACGCGTGTCCCTGTGTTCGCCGATGTTGGTGAGGGCCAGGTCGTGCGTGCTGATGAGGCCTATGGCGCCACTGGCGAGAAGGGCACGTACTACGCCTTCGGCTCCAATGAGGCGGTCTTTCGAGTTTGTGCCCTGGAGGAGCTCGTCGAGCAGAAAGAGGACGGGGGGATTTTTTTCTGCGAGGTCGCAGATGTGGCGGAGGCGCGTGATCTCGGCGTAGAAGCGGGAGCTGCCTTCCTGGAGGGAGTCGTTGATGAGAATGCTTGCGCCTATGTGTAACGGTGTTAGTTGCAGATGTTGGGCGCGTACCGGGGCCCCCGCCATGGCGAGGACGGTGTTGATGCCGACGGCGCGCATGAGCGTGCTCTTACCGGACATGTTGGAGCCGCTGATGAGGAGGACCTTGGTTTCGCCACAGACGCTGACGTCGTTGCGAACGCATTTGGCGGCGGGGATGAGAGGATGGCCAAGCTGCTCGGCGTTGAAGCAGGGAGGACCCTCGACAAACTCAGGGAAGGGGTCGGAGGGGTGCTCGTAGCTGTAGCCGGAGAGGGAAAGGAGGGCCTCGACTTCGCCGATCGCGGCCAGCCAGGAGCGGACTGCGGCCCCGTGGGCGTTGCGCCAGGCTTCGGCTGCATACGCCACCTGAACAACATAGAGCAGCGGTATGTTGAGAACTCGCATGATGGTGTTATCGAGCGAGCGGATGTATTCGACGATGGTTCGCAGACGCGCGATGGCTTTTGAGCCGGGTAGATGGTGGGAAGACAGCTCCGTTTCGAGGGCCTGGAGACGCGGGGCTTCGAATTGTTCGCGTTCAAGCCGGGCGAGGAGCGAGGAGAGGAGTTGGAGATCTTCGAGGGCATGCTCGGTCGCGTGAAAGACAGCTGCGGTTTGCTTGCGTAGAGATGCGATGATGATGGTTTCGACGATCACGATGGCGAAGAAGGGGGTCTTGGTTCCGAGTTCGGCCCAGACGACAGCCGCCGCTATGGCTGCGAACGCGAGGAGAAGAGAGAGCCAACGAAGCCACGGGTGGGTGAGCTGATTGGGGGCTTCGGCCCATTGCGTAAGGGCTTCGGGATGGATGCCTACCTTCAGGTCTTCGCCGAGGATGGCGATGTCTTCGCGGAGATCGAGCCGGTTGCGGAGTTCGGCGACGGCTGCGTGGCGTTCGATGAGGTGTGCGACGGGCGATGGAGACAGGAGCCATGCGGCAAGGGTGTCTTCGCCCATACGGGTACGGGCTAGGGAGAGGAGTTCGAAGAGGCTGCCTGAGCCGAAGAGGTCGAGATCGGTGGCATAGAGACTGGAATGTATGTCGATGCGTGAACCGGTTTGGCCGGTGCCTATCCAGTGATCTTCGATGCGGGCGAGTCCTTTGCGATAGAAGTCAACGGCTCGTTCGGCGTAGGAGCGCTTGCGCAGCGTCCTTGCGTGAAGGATGGCTATGACGAGGAATACCACGAGAGCGAAGAGCAGCCACCATGGTGAAAAAGCATCGCGATAGAGCGAAAACCAGGCGGCGATCAGCGTTGCGATGACGAGGAGGAGGCGGATATTTCCGAAGCGGCGGTGCACCTTCTCGAAGTGCTCGACTCGCATCTCGCGGGCTTGCTGGCGCTTTTTATACTCTTCTGACGGAGCGGGGCTGGAGGGATGCACAGAGGTATTATCGCTTACGCCTGTTGCTCGCTGCGCGTTGTATGGTGCGACACCAGCGGCTTAAACAACAAGGGAGCAGGCAGCTTGTCGGCTGCATGCTCCCCTGCTTCGTTGCGGTGCGATTGTGGCTAGAACATGTACTTCAATGCGAATTGAAGGTTCCGTTCGCCCTGCGCGTTGTTGATCAAGCCGAAGTTGGATCCGATCGAAGAGTTGGGACCGGCGAGGATGGGATGGTTGAGAACATTGATGGCTTCGGCACGGAACTGCAGGCTCTGGTGCTCGACAATGGTGAAGTTCTTCGAGACACTGAAGTCGAATGCCTGAAGACCAGGGCCGGTATAGCTGCCGACCTGGCAGTTGCCGAAACCGCTGACAGGTTGGGACACATTGGCCCCGCTGAACCAGCTTTTGCCGGGCTGCGTGGTCGAGTTAGCACCGGGCGTCTCGATTGGCGAACCGTTGCAGTTTGCGCGGGGGAAGCCGGAGGTGGTGCCGGAGTTGTCGTTGGCCTGCGCAGTGAACGGGAAGCCATCGTGGAACTGCAGGATGGAGTTGACCTGCCAGCCACCAGCGACGAGATCGGCAGCACGATTCATGTTCGAACCGAATTGACGCCCGCGACCGAAGGGTAGGTCGTAGGTGACGAAACCGTTGAAAGAGTTCGTGACATTCTGATCGCAACGGCCATAGTCTGCAGCGGGATTGTAGGTGTTCTGGAAGAAGAAGTGGTTGTTGCCGGCCTGAGTCAGGCCAGGGTTGGTGTCTCCGTACTCGGCGTAGAAGCCGGAGGAGTTGCCCATGCACTTGGCGAAGGTGTAGTTTGCCTGGAACTCGAGGCCGTGGGCGAGACGATGCTGGAAGCTGGTCTGCAATGCGTTGTAGTTGGAGAAGCCGACCGAGGTGGTCAAGCGAGCCTGACCGATCAGACCCTGAAGGGTCGGGTTGAGATAGGGGCTCGGTGAAATGACGCCGTTCGCTCCCAGAACCTTCTGGTTGATCAGCTCAATTGCCATGAGGTGGTCGGTTTTCTGCCCGACGTAACCAACCTGGAAGGTTGAGGAGTTGCCCAGTTGATGCTGGATCATGAGGCTGTACTGCTGAGAGACGGCAGGGCGAACGTTGTTGAAGGCATGGATGCCTGCTCCAGAAAAGCAGAGGGGCGACTGCGCGATAGCCGCAGCGATCGTGCAACCGGAAGAAGGAAAGCTGGAGAATCCTTGATCGAGCGTTGTGGTGGGGAGGGCCAGCGTGCCACCCGCGTAGGTGACGTTAGGTTGAATCGCGAACGGCGGATTCTGGAAGAGAAGGTTGCCGGTTCCGGTGCTCTCGCTGAAGTTGGAGATACCGTAGGCTCCGCGGACGACCATGTTGTGGTCCCGTTCAGGTTGCCAGGAGAAGCCGACACGAGGCTGGAAGTTGGTGGGTCCGTTGTACTGGCTATAGAGGGCTGAGGAGTTGCCATTCATGCCGGCAATCTCGACTGCGCCAGTCTGAAGGTTGTAGTTGGTGGCCTGGTTGTGGGCTTCGCCGCGCGGTGTGGTTACTTCGTAGCGCAGGCCGAGGTTCAAAGTAACGTTGGAACGAAGGTGCCAATCATCCTGCGCAAACCCGGAGAAGACGCTGTTGCGCATGCTGCGGCCGCCGCCGTTGCCGATGGCGACGTTCTGTGGCAGACCCAAGAGAAAGTCGGCCTCGGCAAATCCAGTTGGCGTACCGACGGCTGATGGATTCGATGTGAATGAACCGTTATAGGTGAACTGACCGGCTAGACCTGCATTGCCGACGTAATTGATGTTCGTGCGGTAGTTGAAGAACTCGAATCCGAGATTTATGGTGTGCTTGCCGCGAATCAACGTTGCCGTATCTTCGGCCTGGATCACGGTGTCGTGGAAGAGCGAGATAAGGTTGTTGTTACCGAAGGCCGCGCTTGTGCCGTTGGTGACGAAGCTGGAACCGGTGAAGATCTGTCCTGGCAGGAATGTCTGCCCGGGAGCTGCTCCGGCGATACCGAACGTGGCTGCCAGGTTCTGACCAGTGGGATTTGAGTAGCCTTCCGTTACAGGAAAGTAGCTGGCTCCGATGCGAGCGTCGTTCAGGAAAGTGG
The DNA here is from genome assembly GCA_963791735.1 of uncultured Acidobacteriaceae bacterium. Lineage (GTDB taxonomy): Bacteria > Acidobacteriota > Terriglobia > Terriglobales > Acidobacteriaceae > Edaphobacter. The sequence continues at coordinate 212,697 of CAWBTR010000008.1, forward strand.
AGCTGAAGGTGTGAGCATAATCGAGGACGCCGTTATAGAGCGGGAACTCATTGTCTCCGTTGCCGATGAGCTGTTGGCTATTGGTTGTCGGGTTGACGATGTGCTGCTGGGAGTAGCGGCCGTAGACATGATCCTTTTGGCTGGCAACCCAGTCGATCTTTAGATCGCCCTGATCGCTGTTTGTGTAAGAGTGCACCACATTGAACTGATTTCCGGTTGTAAGGTTGTTGATCGGCGCGGGATACAAGGACGAACTGAGGATTTTTGCGGCGGCGGGGCTGAAGGGAACATTGATCTTGTTATTCAGGAATGGCTGACGGCCGCCGGGGGTGCTTGCGGAGAACGGATTATAGAGCTGCTGCGCGCGATTATTGCATATTCCCTGGAGGCTGAAACCGGCGGTGCAGACGTCGGAGAAGTCGCCCGTCCGCTCGGCAGCGGTAACGACGGTGTAGGACTTCGTGGTTGCGGGCTGGTCGAAGCGTGAGCCCTGGTAGTCGACGAAGAAGAACAGCTTGTCCTTGATGATAGGACCACCGACAGAGGCGCCAAACTCGTTCCAGCGAAGGACTGGCTTGACGGTGGAGCCGTCGCGGTAGGTTGTACCGGGAATATAAGGCGAGATGCCTTTGTTGAGGCCATCTGCCCAAGTATTTGCGTTCAATGCGTCGTTGCGGATGAACTCGAAGACGTCGCCGTGGAACTGATTGGTTCCGGATTTGAGAGTGACGCTGACGATGCCGCCGAGATAGTTGCCATAGGAGGCAGGGGCGTTCTGCGAGATGAGGTTGAACTCCTGGATGGCATCGACGCTGGGGGCGAAGGCTACGTCATTATTGTCGATCTGGTTGTTGTCCATGCCGTCGAGGATGTAGTTGTTGGTCTGCTCGCGATTACCGTTGATGTAGGGACGGCCGACCTGGAAGCTGGCTTGCGAGCCAGTGAAGGAGCCGGGGTTGAGGCTTACGGCTCCCGGCGAGAGGAGAGTGAGCTGGTTGTAGTTGCGGGTTGCGAGGGGGAGGGTAACGTTGGCGTGCGCATCAAGAACCGTACCGAGGAAGGTTTGATCGGTTTGAAGCAGCGGGGCAGCGCTCGAGACCTCAACGGTTTGGGAGGCTTGGCCGACGGTCATCGCAACGTCGACGCGAGCAGTTTGATTCATCGCCAGAGAGAAGGCCGGGTGCTGAACGGTGGAGAAGCCGGAGGCCGTTACGCTCAGCGTGTAATCACCAATGGGGAGCGGCGACAGATAGTAGACACCGGCGGCGTTGGTCTGGGTTGGATAGACGGTGCCCCGGGAGGTTTCGGTAGCAGTTACGGTTGCGCCGGAGATGACGGCTCCGGAGGCGTCTGTTACGGTGCCGGTGATTTTAGCGCTGATGTCCTGCCCAAGGGCAACGGAGCATACGAGGAACATAAACAAACTGCTTAGAGCAATGCGTAATCTCATGTTGGTAAGCCTCCACTTCAATTTCTTCTCAAACTGCTTGAGCCTTGCGGGAGTTCATATTTCAAGCGATGCGGACCATCTCTTGATTTGCGTTTACTGTCTTTGCCCGATAGGAGTTGCGCTCCGTCAGCAGGTCTATACAGTGGTGAATCTCGAATCGCCGAATGACAGCTTGCGGCTGTTTTCTCGAAAATGCCCCTTTGGGGCTGCAAGAAAGCATTGATTCCTCTGAAGGCCAAATAGTATAGACAACTGTACTGAAATGCAAGTGGAAGCTTGAATTATTTTTTATTGGGCGAAATGGATTGTTGGCTGACCTAAACCGAGTAGGGGGCTTTATTTCTTGATGCGGCTTCGAATCAGCAACTTGGAATGAAGGGGGATCGCATCGACTGAACGACGCGCGGAGGCACCGGCCAGCCGGGGCGCGGACCTGGTTTTCATCTTCGAGTGAGGATCAGCTTGCGGTTTTGAAGGAAGCGAGCAGGCGTTCGCGAACAAAGACGATATGTTCCCGCATTGCAAGGCGCGCCTCTCGCTTGGCGTCTTTCTTTAGAGCCTGGTAGATCTTCATGTGCGCGACGGGCGCCGTTGTGGAAGAGAGTTCATAGGTTCTGGAACGGCAGAGCAGCATCTTTTGCTGAACATTTTCGTGGACACGGCAAAGCTCCTCGTTGCCGGCCGCAGCGGTGATGGTGGCATGAAACCGCATGTCTTCTTCGATGTGCTCCAGCTTGTTGCCTTCCTTCAAGAATTTCTTGGTCCGGTTAATGCTGGAAGACAGATCGCTGAGCAGTTTTGGCGTGATATTGGCTGCGTCGATGGAATAGAGCTCAAGGATCTCGCGGAGTTCGTACAGGTCGCGCACCTCCTTGGCGGAGAACTGCCGAACAAAGGCGCCGCGTCGAGGTTCGATACAGATGAGACCCTCCGCTTCCAGGCGATTCAGCGCCTCGCGCACGGGAGATTTGCTGATTCCGAGCTGCGTTGCGAGAGATTCTTCGGTAAGCCGGGACAGCTCGCCAAGGGTTCCATCGAGCAGGTTCTGTTTAATGCTCCGGTAGGTGAGCTCGGTGAGATTTGGGATTTTGGCCAGTTTGATCATAGATGTAGGTCTCGTGGATTTTACACGACTCGAAGCCGAGGATTGCTAGCTCAACAACGGAGTGGCCTGTTTGAACGGATTTTCGGCCATTTCTGCGTGTCTGTCCTATACCTTCGTTCACTGGTTCATCACTGGTCATTCGGTAGACGGCAACTGTGATCGGAAAGACTCAGAGGGAGGGTAGGCGGAATCAATGAACAGTTCTTAATCTTCGCGAGATAGAACCCACTTCCATCAACCTGCCCGAGAGGATCTGCTTGTAGGAGAATTCAGGAGGAATCTGTGGAACGAGAGATTTGTCGAGCAGGATGATTCGCGGTCCGGAGGCGACAGCGTCTTCCAGCATCTCGGGCTGGAAGAGGTATTTGTCGGTGGGGGCGCCGGCGGGTAATTGTTGGAGCTGGACCTGTTGGACCGGGCGCCGGGCGTAGAAGATGCTGGTCGCGATGGACCTCTCGTTGCCCTCCCACCAGACGAGGAGGGGACCTGCGATTGGCTGGGGTTGGTTAAAGACATCGCGCAAAAGCTGGATCGACTCCTTCTCTGCTGAGACGACGTCGGGGCCGACCTTTGCTTCGTGAAGTTTTCGTCGCGGACCGCTTGTGAGGAGTGCACTGACGATGCAGACGGTTGTTACGACGATAGTGATTGTGGTCCAGAACGAAAGGGGAGACTGCTGACGTCTTCGCTGAAGTTCTCTGAGCCGGTCTGCAAGGTAGACAGACGTGAGCACGGCAAGTGCAGGATAGGCCGGGGCGATGTAGTGGGGCAGTCGAGTCTGGACCGCGGTGAAGAAGGCGACGACGACCAAGGCAAAAATTGCCCAGGCGCGAAGCTGTTTTCTACGGAATGAATCAGATATGGCGAAGGGATAGAGCAGAACCAACGGTGCGGCCGAGATTAGAAGTACCCAGAGGTAATACCACCAGTGCGTGATGTGCTCTTCGATCTGATGGGTTGCTCGAGAGATGACGTGGAAGCCGAGGTATTCGGTGAGAAAACCGTCGCCGAACCTGTGAAACAGATAGAGATGCCAGGGAAGGACACAGATGAAAAAGAGCGATAGCCCGAGCCAGAAGGATCGACCGAAGCGAGTTGAGTTCCAGCGTTCGAGTGCGGCAAACAGGAGAGCGGCGACGATCAGGACGATGCTTGCAGCTCCCTTGGTCATCAGGGCTATCGCCAGGCCGGCCCAGAAGAGATACCACCCGCTGGGTTTGCGATCCTGAATCGCCGTTAGGCCGCAGAGCGCGATGCAGCAGCCTAGCGAGAGCAGCACATCCATCTCGCCGACACGACAGATGTGAAGAAAGCCGAAGGTGCTGAGGAGGATGAAGGTGCTGAGCCACGCGGCAAAGACGTCTTTTCTGCGTGCAAGCCATCCGTGCAGGAGAGCGACGATGCAGACGCCCGAGAGAGCCGAGCCTGCTCGAGCCCAAAATTCGGTGATGCCAAACAGTTTGAAGAATGCGGCGGTGATCCAGAGCATCAACGGCGGCTTTTCGAACCAGGGTTGATAGTTCCAGTGGGGAACCAGCACACCGAGTGAGAGCATCTCCCGCGATACCTCCGCGTAGATGCCCTCGTCCCAGTTGGTGAGTGGCTTATGGCCGAGTAACGGTAAGAGCACGATGCACGCGAGAACAGTGGCTAGAGACGTGGAAACGGTTCCCCAACTCGGTCGGCGGAGGTCACGAAGGCTGGGGAATCGTGTCGTATGCGCGTTGCTATTGTCCATGAGAAATGCGGCGGAGCCTCAATTGCCGGGATGGTACTCCCGGACAGTGTGGTCCTTGAGATCGGAGGGGTAGAAGTAGACGTCGCGCAGATCGCCGGTGCTGTACCGTTTTGCCTGATCATCGAAGTGAGGGGACGAGGGATTGCCGCTCTCGCCGCCGGCAGTCACGGCCTTTGCATGGACTTTTTCACCGAACTCGACCACGGCCACAAAGCTATTTCCGCTGGTGCCGTACCACTTCTTTGTTCCTGGGTATGGGCGCGCGCCGAAGGAGGCAAGCGAACCCCATAGAGAGGAGGTGAAGCCGACGGGGATGCTGGGCCCGGCGTCGTTGAAAGGCTGGACGATGTCGCCGGTGAGGCGCTGGTAGCGATTGATTTCGCCCCATGGCGTCTTCCAGGTTCCGAAGTCGGCGATGAGTCTGTCGGAGGCTGTGTCGAGCGATTGCATGAGTTGTTGTGGAGGAGCCTGAGTGGCGATGTACTCTTCGACGGAGATGCCCGCCTTTCGGGCGTCATCAATTGTGTGGCGGCGAATGTCCTCGCCCCAGAATACGGCGAGGGTGGTTGGGACAGAGTCAACGCCCCAGCGGTGGTCCCAGTTATAGAGTAGTCCGATCTCGTCGGCCAGTTTGAATTTCAGCGGATTGGAGTCGGGTGTATCGTCCCAGGCCTTGATGAGAGCAGGGATCGGCTTGTCGAACCAAGGGAGATAGCTGTCGTATGCCGCGGCTATCAGAGAGTCGAGCGTGAAGTCTTTCTTGTCCTGCAAGACCCGGATGGCGTGCAGACCGCGCGCGGATTCTGTGCCGGTCTCTACATATGCCGGATAGTCTTCTTTGCGGAGACTGCTCTCACCGGCGCCGGACCAGGGCCAGTTATTGCAGTTGTAGAGCCAGCCGCTTTTTGGGTTGAGCAACTGCGGAAGTTCGTCGACGGTGAGGAGACCTTTCCAGTCTGTTGCCGGATTGCTGCCATCAACGGGCTTTGTGAAGTCGAAGGTGGGGTCTCGGCGCGGGATGAAATCTCCGTGGAAGTAAGCGATGTTCCCTTCGGCGTCGGCGAAGATGGTGTTGTTGGACGAGTTTGCCTTGAGCTCCATCGTATGCCGAAATGATTTGTAGTTCTTCGCCTTGGTACGGAAGAAGGACTGCGTCAGCGCCTTGAGCGGCTCTTGCATCAGTTGGATGCTGACCCACTTGCCATTTTGCTCGCGGATGATGGGGCCGTGGTGGCTGTAGAAGACGGTGAACTTCTTTTCGGCCATGCCATCGGCGGTCTTGTAAGGAACTGTGATTTCCTTTGAGACGAGAGGGCGCTCTTCGCCTCCGTACTTGTAGAAGAAGCGGTTGTCCCGTTTCACTATTGTTTCCAGATACTGGTCGACTGCGTCGACACCGCTTGAGGTGTGCATCCATCCGGCGGTCTCGTTGAAGCCTTGATAGACGAAGAACTGGCCCCAGGTGACTGCGCCATAGGCGTCCAAACCCTGGTCGCTTGCCATCTGCAGCTCGGAGCGGAAGAAGAAGGAGGTGTGGGGGTTGATGAGTAGCAGGGCGTGGTGGTCGGCGGTGTTCGAAGGTGCGATGGCCATGCCGTTCGAGCCGGTAGGTTCCGGCGGATCGCTGTCGTGAACGTAGGCGGTTTGTATGAGCGGAGCGGTGTGGAGGCTGGCCTGAACCGTGGGTGCCTTGCTGTAGAAGTCTTCGAGTTGCTTGAGATTGACGCGCTCGATGTCGCCGCCGATGCTGCCTTCGGTGAAGGAGAGGGCCATCCAGGGCTCGAAGTGTCTGATGACTCGCGGCTTCACCTCGGGGTGTTTGTAGAGGTAGTAGTTCAGGCCGTCGGCGAAGGAGTCCATCAAAACTTTCAGCCACGCGGGGCTCTCAGCATATTGCCTCTTCAACGCAACGGGATCGATGAAGAGCTTCATGCGCAGGTCCAGATAGATTTTGGATTCGCCCTCGGTTTCTGCGAGGCGTCCCATTGCATTAATGTAGTTGGTCTCGACCCGATTGAAATCGTCCTCGGCCTGGGCATACTCGGCGCCGAAGACTGCGTCGGCGTCCGTCTTGCCGTGGATGTGCGCGATGCCCCAGTCGTCGCGGATGATGGTGACGTTGCCTGCTTCCCGTTCCCAGCGCGCGATCTCGGGGTCCACGGCTGCGTGGAGCAGCGTGGATGAGGAGGACACGAACGCGAGGATGAGAACAAGATTCTTCAGGCAGCAGTGATTCTTCATGGGCTTACTTTTCTCCATTCAGGACACGAATACTCTAACTGTCAGCGACGCATTACGGGTCGACACGGCGGTGCGAACAGTTTACCTGCCAGACTGGCCGGGAACCACGGAGAAGTGAAGGAGCCACGTCCCAAGGGGATCCTCAGGATGTCGTCCTCAGGATGCTGGAAAAAGCACACGATGAGTGGTTTTTGGCCTCGGCAATTCGGATTACTGGAGATGAGACAAAGATGGTACGCTATCAGCCACCGGCTGATGGGGCCCCCTGTAGAGACGAAGCCGGACAGTTGACGGATTGATCCCGGGGAGAATAAACAGAGAATCCTTTTCTTCCAGAACCTCGAGTCCCGCGACTTCAAGGAACGACCAGGCGCGAAGCCGCCCTAACGTTTGCCAAGGAGTGCATGCCATGCTTTGCCCATCCTGCAATACCGAGACAGGCAGCGAAGGAACATTCTGCCCGCACTGTGGTGCAAATACAGCGACAGGCGCCGCCGCTGCAATGCCTGCCCAACAAGGTGGCCTGTCTGAGAGCGCTGCCGGTGTGGTCGCCTATATCACTATTATTCCGGCGATCATCTTCCTGGCAATGGAGCCATATAACCGCAGCGCCTTTATTCGCTTTCATGCGTGGCAGTCCATCTTTTTTGGGGTGGTAGTGATAGCGGCGAACATTATTCTGGGGCTGATCCCGATTATCGGATGGATTCTGTTGCTCCCACTGAGCCTGGCGTTTCTGATCGTCTGGATCCTTGTGATGATGAAGGCGAGCAAGGGAGAACGTTACAAGATCCCGTTTATCGGAAACTTCGCGGAGCAGCAATCGGCGAAGATGTAGGCCGTAGGGGAGTCCTGGAGACCAGCTGGCATGTCGATGTCCGGGCTGCCTTTGCGATTTGATTATGCGTTAGCGGCAGAGATATGCGGCGACGAAGTCCGAGGAATAGATGGGTTTCATCTGCTGAGGCCAGCCATTTGGCTCGTCCCACACGGGATCTTCCCCGGTGACAACCAGGGCGTCGATGCCGAGATCGCGGCACAGCGAATAAACGGCAGCGGCGGTCTTCAACGTTGGAACGTAGACAGCCTTTGTTACGGAGTAGTCTGAGCCCAGCGGTGGTGGGGCAGTGCCGAAGAGGGGCGCGATGTTTTTCTCGAGTTGGAAGCATTGCGCTTCGCTGCCCCCGAAGGACGTGCCGCAACCGGGGAACATGCCGTCGAGCTGCTGGTAGCGTGAGTAAAAGAGGTGTTGGCGGTACAGCTTGGGAGCCGCGCCGAACTGCACTTTGGCCGAAGGAGGAAGGACTCGGTCGAGACTGGCATAGGCGTCGCGGACCTCTCGATTGATCGCGCCGAGACGACCGCCGAACTCTGATTGGGGAACGACCGGGTCGGTCCACGGGTAGTGGTCCGATTCTGGCAAATAGAGACGAAGCATGACGATCTGATCGGCGGCGCTAACGAGCCCGATGAAAATCAGCAGGCCGCCCAGCCAGCCGACGCGGAGAGAGAGACGGCCCGGGTGACTCGACGCAGCAGCCTCCATCGCGGGTACCGGTTCTGGTTCTGACCCACCGACTATTTGTATGGCGCCCCACAGAAGCAGGATGAACTGTGCGAGTTCGACTCCTCGAAAGCTGAGATCGTTGTTCGAGATGACGGTGGAACGCATCATGAGTGCGACCCAGATACCGGAGCCGAACATAAGCCAGCTGAGCCAGCGGATATCGCGCATATCGCTCAGACCTGGGGTTGCGGGATCTACCGACACAGAGACTCTCCATTCGCGCCAGTCGTGTCGGCCTTGACGCACCGCAACGAGAAAGAAGAAGCCGAACTCAAGGAACATGACAGGGATAAGAACGAAGGGGCGCAGGATGATGTTGGCCAGCTTGCTCCCGTGGACGGCGCGCAACAACACAGGCGCAAGCGTTGGAGGAAGGTGGCGAAGGCCGAGTGTAGCGAACGGTGGTTGATGTTGCGGAACGGCTGCGGTCCCAACGGCATACTCCTCGGCATGCGTGCCTGTGGCGAGCACATCGTGGAGATAGCCTGCCGAGAGAAGGAGAACAAGGATCGCGACTGTGGCATAAAGACTCACAAGACTGAATCGTCGGGTTGCGAGCCAAAACAGAGCTGCTGCCAGAAGGAAAAGAATGAAGGTGAAGGTGACGTAAACCGAGAGACCAGCCGCACTGGCAAAACCCATTGCTGCGAGCGCGGCGAGGAGAATTCTCTGGCGCAGCGTGTGGTCTGTTTTGCGTCCTGCATGCCACAGAAAAACGAAGGCCAACATAGAGGCCGATGTCGCTGCAACGTGATGGGGTGCCCAGAATAGCGAATTTACCCAGCTTTCCACATGGTCGTTGTCCCATACCTCGATGTCTGAAAGCACGATCTGATATTTGAGATAAAGAAAAATGACATAGAGCACGTCGAGGCCGGTAACGCCAAGCAGGGCCATTGCGACAACGCTCGCGGCGCGGATACAGCGTCGGACGCCGCAGAAATACTTGAGGAAGAGCACGGCGACGGCGGCGAGGAGCCATCCGCTCCAGATAGAACTGGCGAAGAGGGCGGCTCTCGGCTGAACGCCGGCAGCCACTCCCGGGATGGCTGTGATCACAAACCAGTAGTAGTAATAGCGCATTTTGACGAGAGCGCCGGGAAAGAAAAACGGGTTTGCCGGCGGTGCTCCACCATGCATGGCTGAGGCGACGAAAGCGTTGCGAATGCCGAGATCTGCGACCGCCGAGGTGGAATAGAGCTGGTGACCGAGTTGGAGATCGGGTAGGGACAGCAGACAGACGACGGCCCAAGCGGCCGCAAGACCGAGCGCTATGGCGGTCGAGCGGCGTATGGAAAAACGGATGGGGAAGCCGTTGCGCCGCCAGCGTAGAAGGAGATCGCCGCAGGCGACGATGGCGAGGAGCCAGCAGAGGGCGACTGTAATGTGAAGGGGAAGCCAGCGGCTTAGCAGATTAAGCGCGATGGGCATGACGACGATGGAGAGGCCCATCGACAAGAGCCATTGTTCTGCCGCACCACGCCGGCGGAAGCCGAGTACATTCGAAACGCGGCCCAAGCAGTAGCCTGGGGCGAGAAAGAGCAGTGCAAAGAACGGTAACGCGCGAAGGGTGCCAAAGATATCGAGCAGAGTGAAGTTAGCCAACCTATGACCCTCTGCTACCGAATCGGTGGGCAAACGGATTGACTTCTTCGTTGTAACAGGGACTGACGATGTTGATGCGCTTCATATTCCCTTCCCTTTTTCAAAGTACCATGCGGCTGTTCTGCGGATGGCTTCCTGCAGGTTGATGGTCTCGCTGAGACCCAGCATTTTTTTTGCGCGCTCTACGGATGGGACGTATCGTGCCACGTCGGCTCCAGGAATAGCCTCTTTGGCAACATGAATATCGGTAGAGGCATTGAGACTCTGAGCTACTGTCTGTGCCAATTCCAGAATACTGAGATCGTGCGCTGAGCCTACGTTGACGGGGACCAGGCTCGGGGCCTGGAAGAGCACCGTCCACAACCATATTGCGAGGTCGGCGGCGTACAGATAGGAACGACGGGATGTGCCGTCGCTATTGATCCGGATCGTCCTTCCGGCGAGGACGTCTCCGATGAAGTTGCCGATGGCAAAGTGAGCGTCCAAGGGAAGGTGGGGACCGACAAAGGCAAAGCAGCGGGCGATCTTGATCTCGATTGGGCTGTGTGTCGACTGAAGCGCACACATCTGTTCGGAGATGCGCTTGCCTTCGGCGTAGACGCTGGCGGGATCGAGTGGATCTGGGCCGCCGCGATAGTCCTCCGAGACATGCGTGAGGCTCGCGGGTTGTTTGCCGTAGACCGCGCCGGAACTGGTTAGAAGAAGCTTGCGGGTCGCGTGGGTTTGGGCAAAGTTGAGCACGCGCGCAGTGCCGTCGATGATGGTGGTGAGCATGTCGAGGGGCTGCTCGGCCGCTTGCCTGGCGCTGGCCTCGTTTGCGGCGTGGATGAGGTATCGGAAGTCGCCATCGGGAGAGGTGAAGCTGCGAACGTCTCCTGTAACGAAGGCGAGAGCGGGGTCGGCGGCGAGATGTGGACACTTCATCGCAAAGTCCGCAGGATCGCGTGTGAGAACCGTAGCCTGGGCGTTGAGGTTGAGCTGCCGATTGATGTGGGAGAAGCTTTCAAGCAGCCAACAGCCGAAGAAGCCGGTGCCCCCTGTAATGAAGATGCGCTTGTTTCGCATCTCCTCCCAGAGCGGCTTCGTCTTGCTGAGGATGTGATCGAGGTCGGCGGTGGACAACGGCTGCTGTGCCATAGGTTATCGTCTGACGATTCTATTCCATCGTTTTGGAAGCTCACCTGAGAGGTGCGGGACGCTGGTTGGTTAGTCTTTTTTGTGCTCTATGAATGCGGCCGCGCTTTTGTTGACCTCGGTCAGGGCGTGGTATCGAATGATCTGGGAAAGGGTGAGGCGCTGGATGGATTCGGGTGAGGATTGCCAGGCGCGATACCACTGGACGAGCCACTCGAGCGCGGTCTCAAGCCGAAGACAAGGCTGCCAGGAGAGGTCGCGGCGAGCGCGGCTGGCATCGAGCCTGAGGTAGCCGGCCTCGTGCGGACCATGATCGTCGTCGAGCACCCAGGAGGCTCCATCGCCCCAAAAGCCGGCCATACGCTCGGCGATCCACGAGACTGGTTGCGCGTCCTCTTCGTTCGGGCCGAAGTTGTAGGCAGTGGCAAATCGCCCGGCGCCCGGCGATCCGGCAAGGAGCTCTTCCGCGAGACGCATGTAGCCGTGCAATGGTTCGAGAACATGCTGCCAGGGACGAACGGCATGCGGACGACGAATGCGAACTGGTTCGCCCGAGAGGAAGCCCCGGATGAGATCTGGAAGGAGGCGGTCGGTCGACCAGTCGCCGCCGCCGATGACATTGCCGGCACGGGCGGTCGCTATGGCAACTCCGTGCTCCGCTAATTTGTCCACCGGGAAGTACGACTGGCGAAAGGCTGCAGAGACGATCTCGGCGCAGGCCTTGGAGCTGGAGTATGGATCGTAGCCGCCGAGTGGGTCGGTCTCACGATAAGGCCACACCCACTCCTTATTCTCATAGCATTTATCAGTGGTGACCGACACCACGGCGTGAACTGATGGCGTACGACGGACGGCGTCGAGCACACGCGCGGTACCGATAACGTTCGTCTCGTAGGTTCCAATGGGATCCTCATAGGAGTAGCGGACGAGCGGCTGCGCGGCCAGGTGAAAGACCACCTCGGGACAGAACTCGCGCATCGAGCTATCGAGACGGATCGCGTCGCGAATATCGCCGCGCACATCGTCGACAACATCGCCGATGCGGGCGGCAGTGAAGAGGTTTGGATTGGTGGAGGGATCGAGTGAGTATCCGCGGACGTCGGCGCCGAGATGGGCCAGCCACAGCGCCAGCCAACCACCCTTGAAGCCGGTGTGGCCGGTGAGGAAGACGCGGCGATCTTTCCAGAAACTGCTCTGGGAACCGCTCTGGGAACTCTTCTCTACCAGGTCTTCCATGGGGCCTTTCCGGTGTTCCAAAGCTCTTCGAGATGCTGCTTGTCGCGCAAGGTATCCATCGCCTGCCAGAAGCCTTTATGGAAGAAGGCCTGCACCTCGCCCCGTTCTACGAGCGCCTCGATAGGCTCGCGCTCGAACATCTGTGAATCGTCAGAGACGGCCGCGAGAACTTTCGGCGAAAGGACGAAGAAGCCACCGTTGATCCATCCACCCTCGTCGCTGGGCTTTTCCTGAAAGGAATAGATTTGAGTGTCCTTCAACCCCAGGGCTCCGAAACGCGCGAGTGGCTGCACGCTGGTGAGTGTAGCGAGCTTCCCGTGACTCTTATGGAAGGCGATCGAAGCGGTGATGTCGACATCGGCGACGCCGTCACCGTAGGTCATGCAAAACGCGTCATCGCCATCGAGATACTTCCTAATTCGCCTTAGCCGGCCACCGGTTCCGGTCGATTCTCCAGTATCGACGAGTGTGACGTGCCAGGGTTCGGCGACCGAGTTATGCACGATCATCTTGTTCGCGGTCATGTCGAAGGTTACATCGGAGGTGTGAAGAAAGTAATTTGCGAAGTACTCCTTGATAATGTAGCCCTTGTATCCGCAGCAGATGATGAAGTCGTTGATACCGTGCTGGGAGTAGATCTTGAGGATGTGCCAGAGGATAGGCAGGCCGCCAATCTCAACCATCGGTTTGGGCCGCAAAGAGGTCTCTTCACTGATGCGTGTGCCGAGGCCACCGGCGAGGATTACGGCTTTCATGGTCTGTCCCTTCTACTAAGTTGAAGCGCATCGGATTCGGCCACGATGTCTTGTGGGCCTTCCCTGTTCGATTCCATAGTACAAGGAGGGGACAACCGGGAATCTCCGGATTGAGCAGGCAACAACCTGGCCGAATTAAAGGACTAAGCAACTATCTTGAGGCCGGCTTTTGGCCAGTTCGACGAACTCCACGGTTGTCCTGGCAATGAAATCCAGCATCTCTGTCGTCAACCCGGGATAGACTCCGATCCAAAAGACCTGGTTCATGACAAAGTCGCTGTTCTTCATGTCGCCGACGACGCGATACTCGTATCCTTCATAGGCGGGTTGACGCAGGAGGTTTCCTGCAAAGATAAGGCGAGTCCCAATCTTGTTCGATTCGAGATGGCGCGTCAGTTGATCTCGTGAGAAGGGGGCGTCGGGTTTCACGGCGATGGGAAATCCGAACCAACTCGGATCGGAATTTTCGCCGGCGACTGGCAGCGTCAGGTAGTCCTCCAATGGCTGGAGCAGCTTCTTCAGATAGGTGAAGTTTTCCTTTCGACGCTCGATGAAATGTGGCAGCTTCGCAATCTGCGAGACCCCTAAGGCTGCCTGCATATCGGTCGCTTTCAGGTTGTAGCCCACATGGGAATAGGTGTATTTATGGTCGTATCCGCAGGGCAGTGTGCCTAGTTGCCATTCGAAACGCTTGCCGCAGGTGTTGTCTTTGCCGGGCTCACACCAGCAGTCGCGCCCCCAGTCCCTGAAGCTGTCGATAATGACTTGCAGAGTCGGCCGGTCGGTCATCACTGCGCCACCTTCGCCCATGGTGATGTGGTGCGCGGGATAGAAACTTACGGTCGCGATATCGCCAAAGGTGCCGACTTTCCGTCCCTTGTAGGTTGATCCGAGGGCGTCGCAGCAGTCTTCCACCAGCCAGAGGTTGTGCTTCCTGCAAAATGCCGTAATTGCATCGAGGTTGAAGACGTTTCCCAGTGTGTGGGCGATCATGACGGCTTTTACCTTGGGGCTGTACGCCTCCTCCAGGCGCGAGACGTCGATCTCATACGTCGGCACCGTCACATCGAGAAATACCGGCACCAGACGGTTCTGGAAGATTGGATTGACCGTGGTTGGGAATCCTGCGGCGACCGTAATTACCTCGTCGCCGGGCTTCAATCGGCGCTCACCGAGCTTGGGCGAGGTCAAAGCGCTGAGCGCCACGAGATTTGCAGACGACCCGGAGTTCACCAGCGAGGCCGACCGCACGCCGACAAACCGCGCCAGCCTTCGCTCAAACTCCTTTGCAAAACGTCCTGTCGTGAACCATCCATCGAGCGCCGAGTCGACTACGGAACAGATGTCTTCCGGGCCGATCACCTTGCCGGAGACCGGGACCGTCGAGGTGCCGGGAACAAACTCCCGTTGCGGGAAAGCCTCTGCGTGATACTCCGCCGTCAACGAAAGGATTTGCTGCCGTAACTGTTCTGCGCGCTCCGTCATAAGTGTTTAAGGATACACAATTAGAAGATTCTGCTGCCACGCTGCGACTCGGTAGCCCCCAAGCACCCGGTGAACTCTCCAGGCGAAGAGTTGGCGAAGCAGTCAGGGACGTCAAAATGATCTTGGAAAATGCACCGAGGATGGAGCATTATGAGACAGACGCTGAGAATCTGACTAGTGAACATCTAGTAAACACAACGAGGTTATCTATGGCACGCCCCTATTGGACTGGACGGATACAAGTGTCGCTTGTTTCGTTCGGCGTTCAGCTCTTTGTTGCAACCGAATCGAAGAGCCAGATTAGTTTTCATCAGATCAGTCGAAGCACCGGTGAACGGATTCGCCATCAGAAGGTCTTGCAGAGCGCGGTGGACGCCGATGGCGAGACGGCAGCGGCAGCGGTCGGAAAAGACGAGATCGTGAAGGGCTACGAGTACCGCAAGGGCGAGTACATCATCGTCGAACCGGATGAACTGGAGAATTTGAAAGTGCCGTCGAAACACACGATTGACGTCAATCAATTCGTGAATTTGGATGAGCTATTGCCGGAGTATATAGAGAAGCCCTATTTCGTCGCGCCGGAGAATGACAGCCAGGTGGAGGCGTTTGCGGTCATCAGAAAAGCACTTCAGAAGAGCCGGAAGGTCGCGATTGGAAAGGTTTCGTTTGCCGGCCGGGAGAACATCATTGCCATCCAGCCTGCGGGTGATGAGGCGCACGGCGGGATGATCGCGTACACGCTGAGATATTCCAACGAACTTCGAAACGAGCGGGATTATTTCCGAGATCTCAAGGGAGTGGAGATCAATGAAGAATCGCTGGAGCTTGCGGAATCACTGATTGCGAAAAAGGCAGCGAAGCTGGATTTGTCCAAGTTTGAGGACGGTTATGAAGTCGCGGTGAAGGCGCTGATCGACGCCAAAGTGAACAAGATGCCAGTGCCAAAGGATGAGGTGCCGCAGTCGACTGGAAAAGTGATTAATCTTATGGACGCGTTGCGGAAGAGCCTTAGTGGAGCAGATAGCAGCTCCGGCAAGCGCGTTCCTAAGAAGCCCGCTGCCAGCGTGAAGACCGAACCGAAGAAAGGGATTGGGTTGGTCAAATCTCCCACGAAGACTTCGGCGAAACGAAAGACGGCCTAAGACGGGCTAGTCATGTGACGCAGTGCTAGAAATAGTACTTCAAGCTGAGTTGTATCTCTCGCGGGTCATTGGGGTTGTCGCGCGTTGCTGTGATTTGCGAGAAGGTGGCCGGCGTCTAAGAAATTAAGCTGTCCAGGTTGTCCGAAGTTGGGCGTGTTGGTTACGTTGAAGACCTCCCCACGAAACTCGAAGTAGGTCTCGCGCAAGAACGGGAAGCGGCGGAAGATGGAGAGATCGAGGCGCCGGAATGGCGGGCCGGTGACTTGCGCCCCAGGGCCGCCGAGATTGGCGATGGTGCCCGTGGCGCCTGCCGCCACGGGCGCAGGATTGGCAAACGCATTCGGATTCAAAAACTGCGTCACATTATGTACTCCTGCATAAAGACCCTGCCCTGCCACCTTCAGCGCATTGCATCCGAGTCCCGAAGTGGTTGTGATTGAGCAAGCGACGTTGAATGGTTGGCCGTCCTGGATGGTATAAATCCAGTTCGTCGACCATCCGCCGACTATCCACGAGGCGATGCCTTCATGCAAATAGGCGCGGCCTTTGCCGAAGGGCAGGTCATAGGTTCCGCTGGTGTGAACAATACGACGCACGTCGATGCCGCATAGCGTGGTATCCGCAGCAATTCCAAAACCGGGTACATAGGGCGCACGATAGCCGCCGATTCCGTTATCCAATAGATCGCGAATGTCCCCGAGGCACTTCGAGTAGGTCATGTTCGCCGTGAAAGAAAATCCACTGGAGAAGCGCCGGTCTGCACCGAACTGCAGCGAGTTGTAGTCGTTCTGACCATCGCGCGATACGAAGTTGCCGCCTGTGGAGATTGTCTTGAAGAAGGCAATGCTGGGCAAAGAGGTTGATGGGGAAGCTATCTGCGCGGTGGTATTAGCGTTGATCGCGGTCTGCACGTGACGTGAATTGCTGCCGACATAACCTACGAAAAAGATGGTCTGGGAAGCAATCTGATACTGCACCTGCAGGTTATAGGACTGGCTGTATGTCGTCTTCGGGTAACGAGGTTCACCTTCAAAAGAAAGGCTGCTGACCGAGGCAGTCGCCGGAGTGAGTGGAACATTCTGCAGCCCCTGAGAGATTGGCCCGACGGTGCCTTCCGGCGTGGTATCGGTGATCGAGTTAGCGATAATTGCCTCAACCGCGCTGGGGTTGGAGTAGCTGCTTGATACCTGAAAGGGGAAGTTGATGTACGGCGAGATGGATAAGCCGTGATTCTCGTTGCCCTGGTAGAAGAGACCATAGCCACCCCTGATCGACATCTTCTGGAGCGGCTGCAACGCGAAGCCGACGCGCGGAGCGAAGTTCGTCTTCTGAGCTATTCCGATCGAGTTATCGGTTGTCGGAGTCAGTACGACGTTGTTGCTTGAGAGTAGCGCTAGAAAGTCCGCCGGCAGCGTGGCAACATTTTGTTCTGGGATGTAATAGTGGGAGAGTCCATCGGAGGTAGTTCCCGTGTAAGAGGAGACAAAGTTGGCGAGACGCCCGTCTCGTTCGGCAGGATCGCCGAGGAACTCGTAGCGGACTCCAAGATTCAGGGTAAGAATCCGTGTCGTGCGCCAGCTGTCTTCAACATATGCGGCGTAGTAGTTGCGTGTGGGATAAAAGGCGGGCGGGAAGCTGCTCGCCGTAACACTGTTCGCGCCTCCCAGATAATTCTGTTGGGCGGCGTAAGGTGAGAGCTCAGGAATCAAGATGAACTGAGCGCGGTCCGTTGAACTGTCCGTACTGCTAACCACCGAAGTGAAAACGCCACTATTTGTGAAATTTCCGCGAGGCTGTGTTGGCGTCAACAGAGGGAACGCTATGTGCTGAAACTCGAAGCCTGTGCGGATCTGGTGCCGGTCTCGATCGATGGAAAGGTTTTCCGTGACCTGAGTAACGTCGCTCGCCTTGTCGCTTGGCAGTGTAGTGTTGGCGCCGAGCCCCGAAAGACTGCCAAACGAGAATAGCGGAAGGCCGCCGTTGCCGGGAATCTGCGGAACGCCCGGGATACCATACTGCGCCGGAATGCCGAGCGTGTCGGCGAACGGCTGTAGACGTTTGTCATAAACGCGGCTGTATCCGACGCGTGCTTCGTTCACTAAATGTGGCGTGAGAGTGTGCGTCCAACCTAATGCGACATTCTGAGATTCGGTTCTGCCGCTGCCCGGACGCGATGGACTACCGTCTGCAACGCCGGGGAAGGGGGTGCCCACATTTTGTGTGCTGTATACGTAGCTATAGCGCAGAAATGTTGCGTCACGTTGCGTGAACTGATGATCCACGCGGGCATCCATGCTGTCGATGTTTGTGGTGTTCGTCGGGCTGGTGGTGAAGTTGCTGAGAATCCCCGAACTGGTCGGAATTGGATAAAGATCCAGAAGATTCACCGCGTTGGGGTTGATGCGGGACACCGCAATCTGATTCAACTGCGCGATCGCTGCGCTAGTGGCAAAGTTCGTTGTCGAGACCAGAGAGCCCGTGTAGAAGGGATCTCGCACATATCCGGTTGCAGTGGCTGTCAAGTGCGTCACTGGGTCGACGACGCCCTTGGTTATGGCGCGCGTGGTCACTGGATCGAAGACGGTTCCTGTAGGGAAGGTACGGCCGAGCAGATCGGTGCGCGTTCCTGACTGCAGTGTGATCAGGTCCTGCAGGTTAGTGAAGCCGCTGGCACGCTCTGCTGCCGTCGGGACATTGTCCGTGTACGTCTGGCCCTGCACCTGACGGGTGCCCTGATAATCCACAAAGAAGAAGGTCCGGTCGTGTCCGTTGTACAGATGCGGAATGATTACCGGGCCGCCTAAGGTCGCGCCAAACTGGTTGAGGCGGAACTCCGGCTTTCTCTGGGTCGGGAGAACGAAGTAGTCCTTTGCGTCAAAGTAATCGTTGCGCAAATACTCCCACACGTCCCCATGAAAGGCATTGGTGCCGGACTTAGTCGATATGTTCAGCACGGCGGCAGCAGCATGGCCAAACTCCGCCGAATAGTTGCTCGTCTGGACAGTAAACTCGCGCAATGCGTCCGGAGGCGGCATGATGACGTATTGACTCTGATTGACCAGGTCCGCGATCTGGACATTGTTATCCATGCCGTCCAGAAGGTAGTTGTTCTCTGTGCGGGAGAGGCCATTTGCGGTAAAGGAACCACTGGCCTGCAGATTGCGGCTATCGTTCTGCGAAAAGGTGACGCCCGGTGAAAGCTGCGCCAGGAAGCTGGCGTTGCGTCTGTTCAGCGGCAGATCATTGATGGCGCGCGTATTTACCAACTGCTGCAGCGACGAACTCTGTGTCTCGAGGATCGGAGCGGCTGAACTTACTTGTACGTTTTCGGTCACAGCACCGACCTCCAGCGTCGGATTCACCTCGAGACGTGACTGAATCGTCACCTCAATGTGTTGCTGCACGCTGGTCTTGAAGCCCTTCTTTGCAGTGGTCAGGGTATAAACGCCGAGTTTAATGGGACTCAGGATGTAGGTTCCATCGTTGCCTGTCGTCACTGTGTTCGTAATTCCGGTGCTCTCTTCCCGTAAGGTAATCGTTGCACCTTGAATACGGGCACCGGATGCGTCCGATACTTGACCCACGATGCCACCAGTATCAACCTGCGCCAAAGCTGTCTGCGGACGGGCCAGAACAACCAGGATTGCCAGAAGCACCAGTTTCAAGCTCACGGGCGATTTATTGCAATGCATTTTGTTTTCCCCCATTCCTGAGACTCCTATAAAACAATTGGCCATCCAGAACTTATTCGTATGCGCTCGCCGAACCGACGTTTCAGCACCGAATTTTTGACGGCGATAATTGTAGTCCCACAACGCAATGTGTACGTACACATTTCTGCCGCAAACTCCCCCGATTTTAGCTATGTCAATAACCTGTTTTTGCTGACTATTATGCCGACCAAGACAGGAGATGGATGCCGATGTGTGATTTGTGGAGTCTGAAGGCTTCCGGCTGACCCCGTTTTGCCAATCCGGGATCAATAGCGGATGCATCTATGGCACGGCGACAAGTTGCTTTTTTACCTGGCGCCCGATCGCCCCGCGTGAGTTGATCCTGTGCGAACCTTACGGACGCTTATGCGTAGAAGTAAATTGGCGTGATGGTCGTCTCCGGCTCACCAGCCGCAACGATGCGTTTCTGCAACTCCTTGCGGAGCTGATCTGCAATTTCTTTATACTCCGGACGTCCAACCAGGTTGACCATCTCAGCCGGATCGCCCGCAATCGAATATAGCGCGAAGTCCTGATACCGTGTGCCGTATTTCGCCTGGCCATTCTTCACTGCCGGGTCAAATGCGCAGTAGCACCAGTCTCGTGTACGAATACCGCGCCCGCAGATCGATTGGCTTATCTGGAAGTAGGCCGTCGAATCCCATGTCCTGCGGGACTTAGAATCCTCCGCAAGCACCTTCAGCGGCTTACCGCGCATACTTGCAGGGAGCTGGA
Source organism: uncultured Acidobacteriaceae bacterium (assembly GCA_963791735.1). Lineage (GTDB taxonomy): Bacteria > Acidobacteriota > Terriglobia > Terriglobales > Acidobacteriaceae > Edaphobacter. Next base: position 232,603 of record CAWBTR010000008.1, read on the forward strand.
TGCCTGCGCCGTTCAGCAACGTCGGTGTCAGGTCCAGCAGCGACACCACCTCATCGATGACGGTCGATTGATCGAAGCCTGGACCCGCGATCACGAACGGCACACGGATCGAAGACTCATGCGGCGAACGCTTGTACTCGCCAAGCCGCGTACGGAAGGTGCAACCGTGATCGGAGAAGAAAAGGATGATGGTGCTGTCGAGCTGTCCGGTCTTCTCGAGCGCGGCAACCAGGGTGCCAACGCAGTCATCTATGGCCTGCACGCAGCCGTAGTAACCCGGGATGCGGGAGCGCCAGTTGCCTGGCAGATTGCGAAGATCTTCAGGGATATACGGATCGACGTAACTGCTCTCATAGCGCTTTGGGGGAATGAACGCGTCGACATCGTTCTGGTGATGAGGCTCGAGCTGCGAGAGGAAGAGCAGCCACGGCTTGTCATGTTCCTGCTCAATAAACTGCACACCACGATTCGCAATGAAATCGACGCGGTACTCATCCTTGAAACCGATGTTCTTGCCATCATTGTCCCAATAGCTGCCCTCGTATGGATGCGAGACGAGTTCGAGCACATTCGCACCCTCCCACAAATCGTCAAAGCCGCCACGCGACGGCCCCGGTGGAATCCATCCCATTTGCTTCTCGCCGTTATCCAACTCAGTCTGAGAGACGTGCCACTTCCCCATGAAGTTCGACGTATATCCATTCCTGCGGAACTCCGTCGCGATGGTCGGCAGCGAGTGATCGAGCTCAAGACCGAGCTTCCAGACGGCAGTCTCAGTCGCATACCGGCCTGTCATGAACGACGCGCGCGAAGGCGAGCAGAGCGGCTGATTTGTCACACACTGGCGGAAGTTCACACCTCGTGCGGTCAGGGCGTCGATATTCGGCGTCTTCACAGAGGGATTCTCGCGGCTAGCACCCACGAAATCCGCGCGGAACTGGTCGGCGCAAATCATTAGCACGTTCGGCTTGCGAGCCGGCGCGGGGACTGCGTCGATGCTGCCCTCGGCGACCGCGGCGTGAGCCCCAGTGGCAGCCATTGCGCCAGAGACCAAAGCAGCGTTACGTAGGAAGTCGCGGCGATTCGGAGAGGTAGACTGGGTCGGGCGGGCAGTCATGCTAAAGCTCCTTGCTTCATCAGCGATCATAACGCGGACGTCCCGTTGCGCCTTAGGGCACTCCAGAATCGCTCAGACGAACACCAGCGAATCTGTAAATGTATGAGGCGTCCGCTTCAGCAGGGGAGCAATACTCGAGGAATCGCGATCATCGCTGACCGATCTGCCAAGGTGCAGGCGCAAAAAAGAAGCGGCTCTGAGAGGAGGGTTTCTCTCAGAGCCGCTTGGTTGGCAGTTCGATGGCTATCAGCTTCGGGTTAGAAGTTGGCGCGTACCCCCATCTCGATCGAGCGAGGACTGTTGCCCTGAGTGGTGACGACTCCAAAGCTGGCGGGGGTTGCCAGACTGAAGCCGGGGTTGGAGAAGACGTTGTGGTTGAAGATATTGGTAATGACGCCAGAGAATTGCAGGCTTGTGGTCTCCCAAATCTTGACGTTCTTGTGGATGCCCATGTCCATGTTCCAGTACGGCAGGCCGGAGATGGGACCGTTGCCCGAGTCCCGGTTGTCGATGCCGAGAATGGCTGGGCGCACTTGGCCATAAACTGCACCAGGATTTGAGAACATGTTGACGGAGCCAGAACTAGAACCCTTTACGGCTACGGCTGTTCCGACCGCAACGCCGTTCGGGTCGTTACTACCACTAATGCCGCGGTGAGTGTGGTAGCCACCCGTGTACGGGCTGGTAAAGATGCATTGCTCAGTGGCTGCATAGTTCAGATCATCGGCGCCGCCGAAGGCCTGAGCGCCGGAGAACGTGGTGCAGTTCAGCGGCTGGCCGGTACCCGCGGTAAAGATGGGAGAGAACGTCCAACCTCCTGCGACGCGTCCCAGCAAGCTCGACTGATTTTTGTACCACGGTGTCTGATAGACGAGGAACGTGTTGAAGATGAACTTCTGGTTGAATGTCTGAACGCCATAGCTCTTGCCCAGATCGAAGGCATCGTTTGGCGTGTATTCGCTGGTCGCCTGTGCTTCCGCGCCGGTTCCCAGAGCTTTGCTGTAAGTGAAGTTTTCCTGCAAGGTCAGGCCGCGGAAGTCTGTCGTCTTGAAGGTGATGAATCCGGCGTTATAGTTGCCGTAGCCTGTCGACGCCGATAGACCGGCGCCACTCCCGAGCTGCCCGTTCGCACCGAACTGGGTCTGACCCGGAATCGGAGTGCCTTGCATGCTGCGGGCAAAGTTGAAACCTCCGTTGTCGAGGTCGGACCAGAGGTTGAAGACCTGCTGTTGGCCCAGATGGCTCGCTTCCTTGTGGACGACTGCCGTAGTGCAGTTGGCGTAGCCGGTGCAGTAGCCTGTGCCTGCCAGCGCCGTCTCGAAGAACGCCTGCTGAGAGACGGCCGGATAAATCGGCGTTTTAGCGGTTGCGCTGGCTGTAGTTGTGGAGCACAAGCCGGCAGACGTTGCGCAGCCAAAGGCAGTTTCAACTGCTGCATAAGCACTGGCAAATGACTGGCCTCCCAGGCTCATCATGTAGGGGACGGTGTTGAGGTTGTACGGCTGGAACTCATGATGGATGAGGCGGCCGATGTAGCCAACCTCTATCAGCATCTTGCGGTTGAGCTGCCGCTGGACCGTAAGGTTGAAGGAGTCGGCGTCGTTGGGACGGAAGTTTGGATCGAGCGTAGCGGAAGAGGCCGTTGCAGCGCCGTTGAACCCCGGATACAGCGGCTGCGGCAGCGTCTGTGAAGCTGCCGTAAGCGGGGCCGAGTTGCCATCGACGCCGATGCGGAACGCCGTGGTGTCCGTTGGATTGACAGAACCGCAGGTGCCGTTCGAGAGCGCCGTGCGGCATTGCACCGCCTGGATCAGGCCGGGGCCGAGGAGCGGCGTCAGCACCAGCCCAACACCGTTGAGACGGCCATAGACGCGGCCATAGCCGCCGCGGATCACGGTCGCGTTTGCGCCGAAGACGTGTCCCATGAAGCTGTCACTCGCGAATTGCGGGTTCCATGCAGCGGAGATTCGTGGACTAAAGGCCGCATAGAAAGGGTTGTAAGGGTACTTGAGCCCGGAGCCGACGTTGCCGACCAGCGCGAAGCCAAGCTCCGGGTTGTAAACCTGACCCTGCAGTGCCGCGGCCTTTCGCGCTGCCAGGTAATCGAGGGTTTTGACCGGGTTATCGGCCGCATCGACCAGGACCACCTGTTTGCCGGTAGCCTCAGTGGGCGGCATTTCGAGCGCCCAGCCTAGACCGTAATTGATCGTCAAGGTTGGCTTGATATGCCATGTATCGCTGACGTAGAGGTTATAGTACGGGATGGTCGCCTTATCCTGGGCCGGGGTCAGTGGCGCGTTGAGCGTCAGGTTGTTGCCTGAACGGGTGTATGCCACCTGGGAGTCGGTAACGATGCCCAGGTCGGCGTCGATGATGCGGGCGTTTGTCGTGCTGCTCGTCGGAACACCTGCGGCTGCGAGACCAGGTAGGCTTACCAGGCCGCCGCCGCTCGAATCGCCGAGCTGGTAGGTTGTGGTGAAGTTGATGCCGCCACCATTATCGGTGCGCTGGTGGAAGTTGAAGTTGTGCTGATACTGGCCGCCAAACTGGACGAGATGGTTCCCCTTCAGCTTCGTGAGGTCATCGCGCAGAAAGTGGTCATGACCGTCCCAGAAACGGGTCCGAATGTCCTGCGTATCGACGTTGTAGGGCGAGAGGGTTGTAGTGGAATATTCGCCGAAAGGCTCCAGCGCGCCGCCCAAACCGGAGAGTTGGGCTGGAGCGTTGGCGTCGTTCCACGACCAGACGTTGCGAAGGTAGCTGTAGTGGAAGTCGTTGGTAAAAGTGGAAGAGATGTTGGTCGTCAGTCCGGCCACGAAGTACCACGGGTCCTGCGGACGGCTGGCCAGTGCGGTGGGCGTTCCGATTTTACCGCCGAGGACTCCACCTATATCCACCTGGTTGGTCGTGGCCTTGGTCAGCTTGAAGTAGCGGTAGCTGGTCATAAAGTGCCACTTCGCTCCGAAGTCGTGGTCCAGACGGGCGACGCCGAAGTCGCTTTTCTGGGCGATCGCTATGTTGGCCTTGTACCCGATGGTGTTCAATCCGTCGCAACGGGCGCCGTTGATTGCGCCGCAACCAGGATCATTGCCAGCAGGTAGCTGCGTGCTCCACATCTTCGCTACCGTTGGGTTGACTCCGATGCCGCGGGGATCAAGGGCCTTCATGTTGTAGTTGGTTCCGCTGAAGGTAAGGATACCCGCCAGCATGTTCGCCGACGGAACGGCGCGCTCATACGTCGCAGAGTTTGGGAAGCGGAAGCCCTCATAGTTGGCGAAGATGTAGGTCTTTCCGCCGAGATAGCTTGGCAGAACTGGGCCGCCTGCCGCAGCACCGAAGCGGTTATAGTGATTGCTCGGCTTCGGCGTATAGGTAGTACTCCCTGGTACGGTGGGGAAGTTGTTCTGCCAGGTGTTCGCGCCGATGTTACTGTCCAGGTAGTACTCATACACTGTTCCATGCCAATGGTTACCGCCGCGCTTGGTAACCACTTGCGCCTGCATTCCCGACGAGTTGTTGAAGTCGGCGGTCTGGCCGGCCGTAGCGACCTTGAACTCTTCAATGCTGTCCTGGGGCATGGGCATGACGCCTGAGGACCCGGCGCCGATCGACGAAACACCCGATGTGTTACCGCCAAAAGCGCCTGTATAGTTCAGCATGCTGCCGTCCATGTCGCTCGAGTTGTTGCCTCCGTCAAGCTGGAAGACGGCCTGGTCCGTGACGGTGCCGGCGACGCTGCCGCCTGGGGTCACGCCGGGCTGCAAGGTTGCAAAGGTGCTGACGTCACGTGCAACCGAAGGGAGCGAGGTGATCTCCAATGGAGTCACCGTGTCACCGATCGTTGCGTTCATAGTCTGCAGATCGGAGGCCTGCGCCTGCACTTCGACGATAGTGTTCTGCGAGCCGACGACCATTGCAAAGTTCGCCGTAGTCTGTGTGCCAACGCTCACAGTTTCGCCATTAATCTGATCCATCTCGAAGCCGGCCTTGGAGCACGAGAGATTGTAGACGGCCGGCGGCACGTTGATGAGAACGTACTGGCCCTCTTTGTTGGTGACGGTCGTACGTTTGGTGCCGAGGGCCGCGTCTGTCACGGTGACGAGTGCGTCTGTAACAACCGCACCAGTAGCGTCAGTCACGACTCCGGTTATTGTGCCGGTACTGGTGGCTTGCCCGAAGGCAGGTCTGAGGTTCAAAAACATTGAAGCCAAAAGTAGGGTAAACACTACCGTCAGCGTCTGTAAGCGAGAAATAAGTCGTGTCATATGGTCTCCTTTGAAATGTTTCTGAATCTCTCCGGCTTGGCGAGCCCGGTTCTTTGGTAAGTCACTCGAGAAGAAAAAGAAGCGCTCTTTGCGGCGTCTGAATTCGATAGTGATTTCCACTCCGTGGGCAATCTTCGATAAAGATCCAATAAAACAACAGTCCGTCACAAATAAATGCGGCATCATCACAAATGGGGAACGAAATCTGCAGACCCGCCGTATAAACAGGGGGGGCCACCGTCTCCATCCGAAATGCAAGAAACTGGAACTACGGTTGTACCTACAACCACTCTTCTAAGCTGCCGGAAGATGGAGGCGGATAAAAAGTAGAACGGTAATTCGACTGCTGAATTGCAAACAAAGCGACAGGTGGACTTGGAGCTATATGTTGAACTGCCAACTACATGAAGCGATTCATTAAGAAGAATGATGCGGTGACTAGTAACAGCAACGACCAGACGTTGTTCACGGAAACTGCTCTTCCCAGCCGGAAATCGGTCGATTTGCTGCGTGGACCAAGTTTCATCTTTTCGAGTGGTTTCAAATTACCACAATATGAATTTTGCGCAACAACTTTTATTTAAGGTTGCGGCAAACCCTCCCAAGACCGTTCTATGTCTCCGTAGACCTTTGCTTAGCGGGTAGCCCCAGGTGTTCTTGAGTGGGGTTCCAAGGTGAGGCGGAGGATTGGATTTGGCGGATTGACGATTTTATAGTCTCCATTCTTTCCTCAGGATTATGCTGGTAGGCAACAGCTTCTACAAACATTGGGCTGATCGATTCGGTCCCGCACGGGGCGCAATGGCCCTATATCTACCTATAGGAGACAGCGCAGATGAGTCTGCAAATGCGCGGCATTTGGAAACAGGGCCCTATAGTCCGCTTCGGAGTGCTTTTCTTGATGTCCATGTTCGGCTTAGTGGCTCAGCTCTCGTCGCAGACTGGCGCAGGAGGGCAAGGAGCGCTTGAAGTTACGTCCGGTCTTGGGCGCAAGCTCTACGCGTTGCCGGACGACCAGGCCTTGATCGATGCGCGCAAGAGCCTCGCAGCTGATCCTACAAATGTCGATCTAGTTCTGCGGCTTTCCAAGGCCGAGGCGGCACGACGGCAGTATAAAGAGGCCGTGGCAACGTCCACCCAAGGGTTGGCTTTTTCTCCGAAGAACGCAGATCTTTATCTCGAACGGGGCCACCGGGAGCTGGGACTGAGGGAGTTCAACCCGGCATTGAAGGATCTCGAACAGGCGACACGACTCGCTCCCGACATGCTGGATGCTCATTATCACCTGGGGCTGGCACACTACTTTCTAGGTGAGTTCGACGAGGCCGCAGCTTCGTTCGACAAGGCTCGAAGCCTGGCGAAGACCAACGACAGCCTGATCGATTGCTCGAACTGGCTCTACGTTTCGCTGCAGCGCGCCGGCAAGCAGGAGCAGGCGGCGCAAGTATTGACACGCATCACGCCCGATGTAAAAAACACTGAGCCACACCTGTATTTCTATCTGCGTCTTCTGCACTTCTACCAGGGGCAGCTTACCGTGGAGGCCGTGTTGCCGCCTCCTCCTAAGGGGCCGGACGATCTCGAAGGCGAGTTGTCTTTCAATACGGTGAGCTATGGTGTCGGGAACTGGCGTATCTACCATCACGACGGCTCCGATGCGATCGGCCTATTCAGAAGCGTAGTCAAGGGCGAGGCATGGAACTCGTGGGGATTCATCGGCTCCGAGTTGGAGCTTATCCGCATGAAGAAATAAACGCATCAGCTTCGTCTCTTTATCCCGGATGATCGTGTTCGCCTGTTCGTCCTGAGACGGTACAACTCACAGGAGACAAGCATAACCACTGCAGCGACGCTCACAAGGTACAAGAGTTCCAGCGATCCATTGCCCCCATCTGGAGAAACTCCAAATATCCGCTCAATGAAGTCCATCCAGACCTCCGACGCTTCGTCAGAATCGTATAAGATTCTCAGGTAATTGCAAAGGAAGCGCTCACTCAAATGAGCCTCCTTGCGCGGTGTCGAATCTCCGGTCAGTCTTTCGATTCTTATGCCGAATTTGATTGACTCGTGATGGAACGACGACGCTGTTTGGCGTCCGCACCGTTGGACGTGATCGCTGTTCTGGCTCGTTAGGCTCCCAAGGCAAGAATGCAAAAGGGCTGGGATCGTTTGTCCCAAAAATCCAGGTACGGTCTCCAGCCGGACAGGATATTCCGATGACGCAAATTGTTGATGTAGGTCCAAACTCGTCGAATACGAGCACGCCGGATATCGGTCATTCCGTGATTGGACGGATGCTCTCGATTGCCTGCTCTCCGGATGGAGGGGCCGTGTATGCCGGTTCCTACTCGAACATCTGGGCCTCCTTTGACGGCGGCCGGAACTTCGGGCAATTGACGTGGCCACAGCCTGCCCCGGGTCAGTTTAATGTTCCCGGTTCGCTGGGAGGCTGGTGCGTCGTCGATATGGCGGTTGCGCTGGGATGGCGGGTAGACAAGCACCCGAGGTTCCTCGCTCGACTGACCAAGAACGGCCATGAAGACATCGTCGAGTTCGGGGACTGTGGGGTCTGGACTGCACTGGGCAATGGCGACGGCACGTTCCAATATCCGCGGGTCGTCATCGACAATTTTGGATACCGGGCGGGGGGATGGCGGGTGGACATGCATCCGCGGTTTGTTGTCGATTTGAACAACGATGGCTGTGCGGACATTGTGGGATTTGGTAACGCCGGGGTGTGGACCGCGCTGGGCAATGGCGATGGCACGTTTCAAGCACCGCGATTTGTGCTCGGGAACTATGGTGTTCAGCAGGATTGGCAGGTGGATAAACACCCGAGGTTTATGGCTGTCCTGACCGGCAGCGGATTTGCGGATATCGTTGGCTTCGGCGAAGACGGGGTGTGGACCGCTCTAGGCAATGGCGACGGCACGTTCAGCGAGCCAAACAAGAACCCGGGGCTCGCCAACTTCTGCTACAAGCAGGGCTGGCGAGTCGATGAGCACCCGAGGCTGCTCGCCAACCTGACGGACAGTGGATATGCGGACATCGTCGGCTTCGGACCAAAGGGCGTATGGACTGCGTTGGGCAATGGCGACGGCACGTTCCAAAATGCGAAGTTCGTGCTCGAAAACTTTGGGGTACACCAAGGCTGGCAAGTCGATAAGCACGTGAGGCTGCTCGGCGTGCTGACAAGCAGCGAATATCCGGGCATCGTCGGATTCGGAGACCCTGGAGTCTTTACCGCGATCGGCAATGGTGACGACTCGTTTCAAAATGCGAGATTAGTCCTCGATAACTTCGCGGTAGACCAGGGCTGGCAGGTCGATGAGCACCCGAGATTCCTTGCCGCCCTGACAAACAGCGGATATGACGACATCGTCGGGTTTGGATACGCCGGTGTATGGACCGCGACTGGCAAAGGCGACGGAACTTTTAACGACGCGAAATATGTGCTGGCGAACTTTGGCCTCGAGCAGGGATGGCAGGTGGACATGCACCCGAGGTTCGTCACACCGCTTAAGCGCAGGGGATTCGGGAGATTGTGGCTTCGGAGATGCCGGCGTATGGAGCGCGATCGGCGATGGTCAAGGTGGATTTCCGGCATCGAATTTCGTGCTCGCAAACTTCGGCTACGGATCGACGGTGCTGGCGCTGACGGTGAATGATCGCGCGGCTGGAAGCCGGGGCATCTGGCGGTCGCCCGATGGAGGTTCGACCTGGACGAAGGTGCACCAGTTTCCGACATCGGGCGAGGCGGTGGGACAGTTGCAGTGGGCGCTTGGCAGCGACCACCTGGTCTACGCGGCGGGAGGAAGCTCGCTGGCGATCAGTAAGGATGCCGGGGCTACCTTTGTGGACGTATTTCCGTGGGGAACTGGGCCGGCCGCTCAAGTGAATCATGTTGCGGTGTGGCAGAACGCTCCCGCTGACTCTGCGCCCGGCCGTGATCTACGCGCTGGGCAACAGCACGATGTTTGTCTCAGTCGATGGTGGCGTTACGTGGATGAAGGATAAGGCAACGTCGCCGCCGTTTCCGCCGAATTCTGGCGGCGCGGTGAGTTCCACCGTGAATTCCAACTCGCCGAACGTCATGGTGATCTCGCCACGGTTTGCGCTTGAAGTCTTTTTAGCGCAGAACGGCAGGGGCGCCGCCACGGGGGCTGTGCTGTATCGGGGAGATTACTCGCAGTTCCCTTTCGGCACGCAAACATCATCGTGGGACGTGGTCCCTCTGCCTTCAACGCTAAGCGGATCCGAGCACTCAGGACTCGCGGCAACGTGTTTCTCGTCACCACGCAAAAAGGACGTGGCGATCTTTTGTTTTATGGGGCGCAGCGGTGGTTCGACAACTTCTCTCAGGCTATCGCCTGGGTCGGTCCGCTCTATCCTGTGTCGGGGTCCGATTGGAAGCTATTGGGCGCAGTCCACGTCGACCTGCATGGATTTCTTCTATCACCCGACTTCGCAGCCACTATAGAGAACGGCACCTACCAGCGGTGTCTCGGGAACGGTCGTGGATATTGAGCGATGGCGGTATTTACTGGAGCACGGATGGAGGCAACGAGTTTCCAGGCGGCGCAACAACGCTATGACTTTGTCGTGCGTGAATGTCGCCGGTGTCTCTACCCAGAGCAACGGTCCTGCTTTGTCTCTGAATACGGGTGACAATGACGGATTCTATTCAATGGACGGGGGCGCAAGCTGGTCGTATCAGCAATATGGAGGGGGCGACAACGATTGTTCTTTTGCCGACCCGCTGCGCTCCAACTCGATGCTGGTGTTTACGCCCCGCTGGAATCAGACGGTGTCGATTTACGAGACTTCGCCGGGTAGTCTTCCGAATGCTGCGGCAACCGGAACGAGTACTCGGTATAACGTGCCGGGCCCGACGACGCCGAACGTCTGGAATGCGAACAGCGCCTATGGCAACCGCGGTTCGAGGCCTATCGTTCATGGCCTGCGGGGGAGGTTGCGCCGGCCGAGGGCGATTACATTTTCATCTGAACACGAACGCAGTTGGTACGCACGCAAAACATCCAGGACATCGCGAGCGGCGACGAATGGGTGACCACGGCGACGGCGTCTGGACAGGGAGCGAACGTATACCTGCAGGGGCCGCCGCTTCCCTCTCCAAATCAGGTTGTCGTGCAGCAGAATCCAAGTCTAGGTGTCGTGCAGGCTTCAGCCGGATACGCGGCGACGGTCTTCTACGTTGGCGGCGACTCGACCCTCTGGGTCTGGAAAGAGGGTGCGGCGAAGTGGAAGAACCTTGTGCCGGCAAAGATCGTGCAGGGTCCGAAGAAGGCGAGCTTTGCTTTCAGATTCTTTGTCGATCCGTATCGGCCCAAACTTATCTACATTCTGGACGCCGACCACGTGAAGCGTTCGGACGATGGGGGAGCAACGTGGGTCGTGGATGAGTTGCTTGAGACACAGCTGACGTGGGGCAACCAGATCGCCATCTCTACCAACGACACATCGAGTGGCATAGGCGATTATTTCGACCTGATACTGACGGACATGAAGTTCGATCCGAATAATCCGCTGGTGCGCTTTGCCGTGGGCGAAGGCGGGGCCTTCTATACCAACGATGGCGTGAATTGGACGACGCTGCTTCATGCCGGGGCAATGGCCGGACGGCCGGCGAACTGTTACTACGACTGGATTACCGACCCCAGCGACCCTGCCTTGTACGTGGCTTTCGCTGGACGAAGCCTGGTAAAGATTAGCCAGCTGCCGGCGAGCACAATCATCTGAGGTTAAAGGAAGAAATGCTTTTTCCTAACCAGATACTTGAACCGGAAGCGATGATGTCACCTACCGAACAAAACCAGGGCGCGGGATGCCGCCCGCGATTCGACAAAAAGGCGCATTGCCACTCATCCCGGCCGATAGGCTGTACCTTCATTTGATTGGAGGATACGACGCATCTCTATCACCTGTCGCGAATCTCTTGTTATGTATGCAGCAAAAGCCATCACGGCCGGGGAGGCTGACATGGGAAGCAAGCGAAAAACGGTCATCGTAACGGGAGCGTCACAAGGCATCGGAGCTGGTATCGTCCAGGCGTTTCTCGATCGTGGTTACAACGTGGTCGGAAACTCTCGCAGCATTACCAAGTCGAACAGTTTCACCCCTTCCGACAAACTTGTACTGGTTGACGGCGACATCGGTAAGAAAACTGTTGCCGACAAAATTGCGGAGACGGCAATCAGCAAATTCGGCTCAATCGACGCACTGGTGAACAACGCCGGCATCTTCTTTACGAAAGCTTTTACCGCATATACTCCCGAAGATTGGAAGGCCCTGTCCTCCACCAATCTTGAAGGCTTCCTCTACATCACTCAAGACACCGTCAAGCAGATGGTGGCCAAGAAGTCCGGCGGCAGCATCGTCACTATCACGGCATCACTGGCTGTGAACCCTATCGCTGGAATCACCGCTTCAGTCCCCATGATTACGAAGGGTGGTCTGGAGGCAATAACGCGTAGTCTTGCGATGGAGTACGCCGGAGATCACATTCGCTTCAATGCGGTTGCTCCCGGCGTCGTCGACACACCCCTTCACGAGAACAATCCGAAGGACTTTTTCAAGACCTTAAATCCAATGGGTACAATTTCCGACGTGAAAGATATCGCGGATGCGGTTGTTTATCTCACGGAGGCCCGTCAGGTGACGGCGGAGGTGCTGCACGTTGATGGCGGTGCGCACTCCGGCAAATGGTAGGCCGCGCGAGCTCGCAGCCGGCGGTCGCAGAGCGCAGGTTGCAGGAGCTCAACATTCAGCTCCCGGCCATGCCAACACCGTTTGGTCCGTACGTCGAAGCCGTGCAGACTGGCAATCTGCTTTTTCTTAGCGGTATGCTTCCCGTGCTCGACCACAAACCTGCATTTATCGGGCGGCTCGGGAAGGAACTCGATGCAGAATCTGGACGTCAAGCGACCCGGGTTACCGCACTCAATGTACTGGCCGCCGCGCGGGAGCATCTTGGATCGCTCGACAAGGTGACGCGAGTCGTTCGACTAGGCGTCTACCTCGCAACCTCGGGTGACTTCTTCGATCAGCCGAGGGTGGCAGACGCGGCGTCCGAACTCTTCCGTGATGTCTTTGGTGCGGACAAGACGTCGGTTCGGATGGTCTTCGGCGTAGCGAGCTTACCCCTCGGCATGCCAGTCGAACTTGAAGTAATTTTCGAAGTAGAGACATGAGAAAGAATCATTTCTGTAGAACTTCAGCGCTGTGGTCTTGCTTCGTGTCAAGCCAACTTACGTCCTGATCACTCTCAGAGAACCTTCGCTGACCTGCTTTTAATATCTCTGAGTCCGGCACCTTGACCAGCGGCGTATATCGCGGATGATGCGATTCCTTGTATGGGTCGTTGCGCGCTGAGTTATAGCAGCAGATCATCGACCAGCGCGGCTGATCGGAGTGATTCTGGTCCGATCGATGCAGTAGATTTGCATGGAAATAGAGCGCGTCGCCTGGCTCCATTTCGACATAGACGAGTTCCAGACGTTTGAGCACCTCACTCACACGCTCCTGATCGGCACCAGCCTGTTCCCCGGTCAGCACATGCTCTATGCGGCCGAGATGATGTGACCCTTTGATGACTTGCAGGCATCCATTCTCGCGCGTAGCCCGATCCACAGCGATGGAGGCGCTAGTGAGCCATGGAAAGAGCACGCCGTTCTGATACCAGTAGCCATAGTCCTGATGCCAGGCCCAGGCTCCTCCAACCTTCGCATCTTTCATGATCATCTTCGAGTGATAGTGGTAGACTTCGCCGCCTAGCAACTTCTCTGCCACGCCCACCACTGACTCACTACGCGCGACCATTCCATAGATCGTGTCGCCCGGATGGTTCCACAACGAGAGACGAACTGTGCCACCCTCACCATCTGCCTTGCCGAAGGAATGCTGATCGAGCACACGATCCTCTCGTGCAGTTCGGCCAAGCAGATCGATCTCGGTACGACTCAGCAATCCGCGAACCAGAAGATAACCATCCTCGTGATACTGCTGAACTTGCTGTTCGGTAATCTGAGTTTTCGCCATGCTTTTATTCCTCATCTATGCTGATCGCGGCTGGCAGCCAGCGCACTAACTTCTAGGATGCAAAGTATATGCATGCCGTCGCGGCCTGTCGAAGTGATTCTGCGTGGAGCACCCCGATAGCTGGAGCGCGTCCATGTTGCTATACGACGCTAGATCCATTGCCGCGGGATACTGCCTTCAACGCGCTTCTCTTCAAGCAACCGATCGCCGGCAAAAGCCCGCGCCGACGCCTCGTATTTGAACACAGCTTCACCGGCCTTGATCTGTCCGCTCCACAGCCGTGTCTGCGTGACGGCGCGCGCCTTCCAATTGCCGCGCGAGAAGATCGATTCGGTGCTACCGGAGAACGTCATGGACAGTGGCTCGCCATCCAAGATTTGTATTTCCTCCTTGATGATCTGGTCCACTGATAAGCCGGCGAGCGCCTGGTCCAGCAATGAACTGCCGCTATCAAACACCTTCTTGACGAGAGTTCCCTTTCTGCCACCGACCATGACGGATCGAGCAGTCCGTGTGCTGGAAGCCGGACGCTTTTCGGCGGTTGCTACATACTGCTCCGGATTCACATACGTTGTCACCTTCATTTCAAGCAGCCTTTGCACGTGTACGTCTTCCGCGCGTGGCGAGCGAACCGGCAGAGAGAGCGTGCTCTCCGGAAGACCCTCGACGACACCCGTTCGCACCTTCAACGTGGGAATCTCGACGCTTTGCCAAAGGGTTGGAAAGAGAACCGGCGAGATCGAGAGCCTCACGGTCCAACCACGCTTGAACACGTGGCCGATAACGTGGAGCGGAATGCGAACCGCAAAAGGAGTTGGCGGAACAGGCTGAGGATGAGCCATATCGCTGCTGGTGTAGCAGAGATTGTGGAACCGGTACGTTACCAGGTGCGACCTCCTCGTCGTTGGACTTACTTCGCACAAGCGAACAGCTACGACGGCGCGCGGCTTGTTGCATTCCAGGTTTAACACGACCGTTGGGTATCCAAAGCATTCCAGATCCTGGGGAAGCGGTTCACTATCCAGGTAGATCGACCGCCGGTCATCCGCCGCCTCGTCGTCTGGTAAATCCGGATCACCCGAAGACCCCCAGGAACTGGTCTCGAGCGCAGCGGTTCCGAGCATGATATCGGGACTGCTGACATAGGTGTGCGCCGGTGAGTCGGAACGACGCGAAAGCTGGTGATCCTGCGACAAATAGAAAGACTCTTCCTGGCGGCGGCTCATCCAATCCTGATCTTCCGCCACCCACTTGCCGGTATCGGTGAAATTCGTCGAGCGGCCAGGCTCGCGTGAATCTCCCATCCACACCGTCAACTGCGGCAGGTCAGAATCTTTCGCGGGCTGCTTGCCCTTTAGCCATCGATCCCACCAATGGTCGGTGATGTAACGCAGCCAATCGATGCGCGGCCCCGGATAGCCGTCGAAGGGATATTTATGGCCCCACGGTCCGAGGAGACCGGCAACCGGCTTTCCGAGTTGGCCAAGTTGCCTGACGGCGCGCTCCGCAACGTTCTTGTAGCCGTCCTGCCAACCAGAAAGGATAAAAACAGGTACTTTCACTTTTTCGTAGGCATCACGGACGCTTGCTCTGCTCCAGTATGAGTCGCGCGACTGATGACTGCCCCACATCTGGAACCAGAAGTTGGCATTGCGAATCCGCTGGCTCCACATATCCTTCCAGCGTTCGCCGACGACCGCTGGATCGGGCGGCAGGGCAACCCAACCCCACATCGATGATGGCCATTCGATGTTGTCCAACATCATCGCTCCGCCCATGTAGTGCACGTCGTCGTTGTACCGATAATCGGCTGCCGCAGGTCATCACGATTGCCTTGAGCGCGGGCCGGCAGTCATCTCTTGCAGCCACCAGCAGCGAGTTAATCGCGCTCCAGGACTTGCCCATCATCCCGACATTGCCATCGCAGAACGGAAGATTTGCAATCTGGTTGATCACCTGGACGCAATAGGAGATTTCTTCATCGCTGTACTCGTCCGTAATCACTCCCTCCGAGTTGCCGCTGCCTTGCAAATCGACACGAAAGCAAAGATATTCTTTGGCGGCAAACCAGGGATACATCTTGCTGTCTGCATACATCGTTCCGTCACGGCAGCGATAAGGGTTGAGTTCCACTATCGACAGACAATTCTGCCAAGCGGCCAAAGCAGTGGCGTTGTACCAGTAGTGTCCCGAGAGCGCGATGGGCGGCTTACCCGGATAGTTGACGGTGAAACTAATGTTCTTAGGTAGGGGTACTTGTTTCAGTGTCACAGGAAGATAATCGGCCCCGCCTTCGTCGAGATCGCCGAACGCTTCCTGGGTAAAGGCGATCTGCCCCCGGCCCCCAGGGCAGCAATTGCAGCGGCAGATCTAAGTAATTGACGCCGCGTGATCCCAGAGCTCAGATCATAGGAGGTTTCCATTTTGATTCCACACCGCGCGCATTTGATAGGCTGGCGCGCGTACTCATTCGCTGTCACGTGAGACCCGGCAGACTGATTTTACTCTCCCTGGTCTATGGCTGACCTGAAGTGTGGCCGATGAAACGATCGGCCCATTCGATGAAGTACTTCATGTTCGGTGCGTCTGTATGGCCGCCGTCGTGTTGACGCCAGGCAAGTCGGCCATTCAGCAGGCCTTGGTTTACGGGAGGCATTTTTGCCGTCAGGTAGTCTCCTGGCACGTCGAGCCCTTTTGCATCGAGCAGATTGAACACACGGCCAGCGTCCACCGTCGCCATAAAGCTTCCCTGGTGATCGAGCCAGTGCGCATCGCCTTTTTCAGGACTGCCGTAGCTGATAAAAGTGAGGCGGGGCGCGCAGAGCGCAATCAATTCGTTGGAATCGACGGGAATTTCGCCAGGATTCATACTTCCGAAAGTGGCTTCCGACGCGCCATACTTCATGAAATTCCCAGCCATCCAATAATATTCGCCGCCGGTCAGGCTCTCGACAGCTTCGCCGTAGTTGCGGCGTAGGAGCGTTGCTCCGCCTTTTCCGGACGAGCCGACGAGCACCATGGCGAAACGCTGATCGAAGGCCATCGTGACCAGCGCAGCTTTGCCATAGCGGGAAACTCCCTCGATGCCGACGTGTTTCGCATCGACGGCGGGATCGGTCTCAAGATAATCAAGGCCACGTCCGGCGCCCCACGCCCACGCGCGCAGCGCTCCCCAGTCTTCGGGATGGCGCGGCTGACCTTTGTTCACGAGGCCAATGATGCCTCGCGTAATACCCGCCCCGTCGTCTGCCTGCACGCTGGCAGGATCGAAGAGCACGAAGCCCCAGCCGTCGGCAATCAGCTGCCAGGTATTGGGTGCTCCGCCATCTTCGTTGAGCTGTGGGGGCTGAAACGGCGTGTTCCTCACCGGTTGCCACGCGGGATGCTTCTCGAACACCTCTTTGAGTGACGGATCCTGCTGGATCAGCAGCGTTTTCAATGCTTTGTTGACCCGTTCCATGTCCGCGCCAACCGGTTCATTCGGTGCGGGGAATCCGGCGCGCCCAAACATCATCAGGACTGGGACGGGGCCCTTCGCGTTCGCCGGCGTCACCAGCGTCATGTGAATGTTGACATTGATCAGGGGGTACGAGGAGTTGTCGACGTGTCCGATCAGGTCTTTCACAATCACAGGCCTGAATCCGATCAATTCATGGTCAACTGCGGTGACGGTCCAGCTCACGCGAGGCACATTGCCAGGGACGCGACCATAGACATACTTCTCGTACATGTCCACGATTTCAGGACGGCGCTTGTCCCACCACATCGTGGGTGTAGTTACCCTCTGGCCATTGTTCAACGTCAGAGGGTCTGGGAGATTCGGAAAAGGGTTCGCTTTTGCCTCGTCGTTGTTGGCATGATTGGGAGCCTTTTCATCACCGCTCGGACCAGGACGCAGCGCTTTGATGCCTAGCTGATCCATCATGTTCTGGTGATCCTGATCGGCAGTAAAGGTTACTGGCGGCGGTAAGGCCGTTTCGGACGCGGAACTCTGAGCCAACGCGGCTCCCCCGGAACCAATGGAAAATCCAGCAACAAGCAGACCAACAATAGCCCTGCCAAAAGAGCGCATACGTCCTCCCGAAACCGTCTCTTGCGACGTTGGAATTGATCTACTTCGGAATCAACACTAAATCGATGAACTCAAAATGCGCAGTCAAGGAGTACGTTTTGCCGGCGATGGAACTTGGGCAAACGACCTGAACATCAAAACCCATTCGCATCAAACGCTCTTGGTTGCGCTCGCCGTGACAGCCGTTGAGGTTGCGCGGCGCGCTCCCCGCTGAAATACGAGTGCGGCAGCACCGCGAAGCCGAGCGATTTCGCCTTCATGGCTCGGTCGGATCAGAGGCGAACTGCCGGCCAGGGTAAGGTCAGCCGCCTCCTTCTCGATCACCGGCCCAAAACGATGCCATGCCGCAGTGAGATCTCCTGCGATCAGAATCGTGCTGGGAGAAACGCTGGCTATGATCATGCGCAATCCACGACCAATCCACGTGGCCTGCATGTGGAGGGCCTGAGCCGCAGCCGAATCGCCGTCTTCAGCCCGATTGAGAAGTTCCTGAAAGGTGACGACAGGGCCTTTCGGCTTCAACTCCCGGTAATAGCGCAGTGCGGCCCGGCAGGAACTGAAAACTTCCCAGCATCCGTTCTTCCCGCACCCGCAACGCGGGCCAGTGGGATCGACGCAGATATGTCCGAACTCGCCCGCCATTCCGTTGTTCCCGGAGAACAGCTGCCCATTGGCAAGAATGCAGGTACCCACGCCTTCACCGACCGCGACCAGCACCGCATCCCGAACTCCATCCATGCGCGCGAAGGTCCGCTCTGCCATGAGACAAGCGGTTGCATCATTTTCCAACGTCACGGGCAGTCCCATCCTGGTCTCGACCATCTTCTTGATATCGAATTCGGGCCATTTCAGATTGGGAGCAAAGATCAGTCGTTGGGTTGTGGGGTTCACTCTCCCGGGCAAACTGATGCCGATACCCTCCGTCGATTTTTGTGCCGGGGTGGGGCGTATACGCTGCATGCATTCGATGATCAGCCGCATGGAGGCTGCCGGATCGGAGGTAATCGGCACGGGCCAACGCGAGAGTAGCCGCCCATTCAGGTCCACTAAGGCGACGCTGGCCTGCCTTGGGTGAATGTCTACTGCGATCGCGACCAGATCTCCATTTAGTCCCACCATCGTTGGTCTGCGTCCTCGTGGCAGCGAACCCATTGCGCCTTCGCGCACCCAATGCTCGCCTATAAGTTGTTCCACGATTTGCGATATGGTGCTTCTTCCAAGGCCTGAACGCCGCGCCAGGTCGGCACGTGAAATGGGCTGGCTGGTACGGATTAGCTCAAGGACGATATCGCGGTTGATGATTCGCGCAGTCTCACTCGACGCGAGCTCCAATTCAGCCAGATCGACATGCCTTATGCCATTTCTGCCGTTCCGCAATTTCCTTGAGCTTTCGCCATTAAGCATGCAACAAAACGCTCCAAATAATAATGACGGTCGAGGTACCTACTGGAAATATCGAGCATACATCCAATTTGTTTCTGTTGGGGACGAAATTTCGGAGCGATGTTTGTTTTGGAGAGGAGGAGCAACAGAAAACGACAGCTAAATGGGGCGTATGTGTAACGGTTTCATCGCGGTTATCTGGCTGTCCCCTCGTAAGAAAGCAGGCGTAGAGCCACTTTTATGCCCAACCTTGGCTACTGAATATTGGTACTTCCAATTTTTGATCTGGGTACATACGGAAAGCCAATGCTTCACTGGCCGGTGTTTTCCTCCACCATAAGCTGGAGTTTTTTTCCTCCCCATTCCGGAGTTTTCTCTTGACAGAGCTTAAATTGTGCCTCTATAGTTTCGGTCGCTAACAAAGTCCGAGGCGAAGGTTGGATTTGAAACGGCACGGATCCCCACGCGGAGCTCGTTGTTGGCGGAATCTTCAGGAGGCAATGCAATGAATAGCGCATCAGACGTTCTTACCAGGCGAGGATTAAAGCGAGACCTGCGACAACTCTGTGGGACAGGCCGGTGGATCCTTCCGCTCATCGCGGTCGCGATGTTACTTCTATCCGTGCCCTTGGCCCACGCACAAACTACGGGTCAGTTGACGGGAACCGTGCAGGATTCCTCGGGTGCTATGATTCCCGCGGCCCAGGTAACGCTGACCGATGAATCGACGGGTAGCTTGCGCGTCGTACAAACGAATCGCCAAGGGTTGTATGCCTTTCCCTCGCTGGTACCTGGCACCTACTCAATAAAGGTCACCGCAAAGAGTTTCGAGCCCAGGCAGGTTACCGGAATCGAGCTGCACGCTGGAGACGTGCGCGCCGTCCCCGCGTTTACGCTGACGGTGGGCTCTGATACGACGACGGTCGTAGTCGAAGCATCCAGCGAGCTGATTCCAACGGAGGACGGCGCGCGCACTAATGTCCTGACTTCCAAAGACATTGATAACCTGGTTCTTGTTGGCCGCGACACGACAGAGTTGCTAAAAGTGCTGCCGGGAGCGACAACAGTCTCCTCCGGCCTGACGCAAAACAGTCCGCAGTACACCGATCTCAACGTGTCTGTACAGCAGAGCGCGGTGGGCAACGGCATCGACATTAACGGCGCAGTGAATCGCGGCGGCACGGCATTGCTGGCTGACGGAGCCAACGTCATTGACCCGGGAAACATGGCGTCGTCGGTCTCGATCGTCAACCCCGAAATGACTGCGGAAGTCAGCGTGCAGGCGTCGAACTTTGGTGCTGACACTCCCTTTGGCCCGGTCGTTGTGAGCACCATCAGTAAATCGGGTGGGAATCGGTATCACGGCGAAGCCTACTTCGACGCGCGCAACAGCGTTCTGAACGCGAACGACTGGGTGAGCAACCATCAGGGAATCCCACAGGGACCCCAGTCCTATTACTATCCTGGCGGCAACTTCGGCGGTCCGGTCCCGGGCACACACAAGAATCTCTTCTTCTGGGGCGGCTATGAACGATGGCTCCAGAACCAGGGCAATGCGAATGTGCTGACGTCCTTTATTCCCACTCCGGAGATGATGGCGGGAGATTTCTCCACTGACAATGCAGACAATCTGGCGCTTTGCCCGAACGGATTTTATTCGAGCCCAAACGGCACCTATCCGCAGGGCGGATGGTGCAACGATCTCTCGGGAACAGTCTACCCGGACGGCTCTACGGCGGCAGCGAGTTCAAATCTTGCTGGTTACGGAAGCCAGGGTGGAAATGTCGGCCAGAAGATCCCCTCTCAGTTCATCGATTCCGGCGCAGCGGCACTGGCCAAGATCTGGCCCAAGGCCAACGCGAACTCGGCGACCTCCAAAGGCAACGTCAACTACTTTGAGCCAATTCCGAACATCAACAACGGATGGATCTATCGCTTCCGGATCGACTATCAAATGGGGCCAAATACGAAGATCTACGGGTCTTACCAACAGGCATACGACTCGCAGCTCGCTCAGGGCAATGGCGCGCACCTTTACTGGACGCCGGGCAATGCCATCCCCTACCCGGGCGGCGGCGAGTCCGAAGCCTTCCGCGGTAAATCGCTGGCAGGCCACTTCGTGCACAACTTCAGCGCCTCAATGACCAATGACTTCATGGCGGCCTGGGCCTTCGGCAGCTTCCCCTTTGTCGAGCCGAACCCATCCGCGGTCTACCGTACCACGCTTGGCTACACCTATGGCAAGGTCTTCCAGACTCAATCTCTTAACATCCCTGCGTACGGCAGCGCTGGCAACTATAGCTTTCCGGATTTCTCGCAGGCTTCTATCTTTGAAAACCCTCCAGGGCAATACGCAGTCCGCAAGGAAGCTCCCCAGTTCAATGACACTCTGACCAAGGTCTGGGGCGCTCACACAGTGAAGATGGGCGCATTCACCCAGGTCACCGATAACTACCAGAGCACCTTCTCCACGTACCAGGATGGAAACCTTTCACTTGGCGCGGGTCAGAATCCGAATATTATTACCGGAAACCAGCTTGGGTTCCCGCATAACGCCGTGGCCAACTTCACGATGGGCATAGCGTCAGGCTACAGCGAAAACAATGCGTCTCCCATTGCCGACACTGCCTACCAGGCAACAGCGGTTTTCCTGACTGATAACTGGAGAGCGACCAAGCGCCTGACCCTAACCTTGGGCGCGCGCTTTGAGCACATCGGCCATTGGTATGACCGTGATGGCATCGGCATGGCGGTCTTCTACCCTCAGCGCGTGATAGCTGACTACAACAGTGGCAAGGTCGCGCCGGGATATTACTGGCATGCCATCGATGCCGGCGTTCCGTTGAGCGGACAGCCGAACCGCTTCGCCTATGTCGATCCACGATTGGGCCTCTCCTACGATGTATTTGGGAGCGGCAATACCATGCTTCGCGGCGGATGGGGTGCATACCGTTTCGTCACCCAGGTCAACGACGTCGCGGCGGCCCTGGTGACTGCGCAGGACGTCCTGGGCTACAACCTGCCCGGTCAGAAGAATGTTATGCTCTCGCAGATCAGCCAGCTGGCATATAAACCCTGTACAGCTCAGTGCGGCAGCGGATCACAGACTGGCTTCGATCCCAGCGACTATGGCCAGCCGCTCACGTTTGCCTACAACCTCACAATCGACCAAAGGTTGAAGTGGAATACTCTGCTTGACGTTGCCTATGTTGGAAGCAGCACCACCCAGCTTTCCGATAATAGCGAGGGCATCGAAGGCAGCAACTATGCCGCAATCGCCGATCAGAACAAAACCCCGATGGGGGCCTTCTTCAACCCCGATCCCAAGACAGGTGTGCTATCCACCAACCCGGAAAACCTGGGAACGAATCCTAATTTCTCTACCTTCACGGGCACTCCAACCGGAAACACGGCGGCAGACTTTCACCCGTACGGTTACGCGTACGGTACGGCTTCCGCCTATATGAATCAAAGTATCGCCTACACCAACTACAACGGTCTGCAGGTGGCGTGGATCAAGACAACCGGCAAGCTCGGCTACAACCTGAACGCCACATGGTCGAAGACGCTGGGCACGAGCCTGCAGGAGAATCCGTACAACATCAACTTGAACTACGGCCCGACGTCTATTGATCGGCCGTTTGTCTTCAACGCCTACTACTACTACAACACCGGGAAGCTCACTACCTCCCAGGCGTTTGTCAACGGGCTGCTGGGAGGATGGACGATCTCCGGAATCTCCACGTGGCAGGCAGGCGGATACATTCCCGCTGCGCTTGGGAACGGAGTGCCAAACTTCAATCTGGGCCTGGCATATGCTTCGGCCAGTCTGCCGGGAACTGCGGCGCAACAGAAGGCAATGGGTCTCACCACCGGAATCGGTAGTGCTACGTACTTTGGTACGGATGCGCCTGTTCCGATTTTGCCTGTGGCGACCTGCAACCCAAACTCCGGCCTCGGCCACTACCAACGCGTCAATGGGAACTGCTTTGCAGCTCCGGCAATAGGGACGCAGGGCGGTCAGAACTTCCCCTATATAAGCGCAGGGGCCTACTTCAACAACGATCTGGCGCTTTACAGGTCGTTCCCGATCCCTGGTCATGAAGGACAACAGATCCAATTCCGCGCCAGTGCCTTTAACTGGCTGAACCATCCGCTGCCGAATTTCAGCTCAGATGGAGGGGGTAGTCCGCTAGCCTTAGGTTACCTCGCGAACTACACCAGTAAAGCATTTACGACGAACTACAACACTGCGAAGTTCGGCATTATGGATAGCAAGACCGGTGCTCCATACCAGCGCATTATCGAATTGAACGTGAAGTATTTCTTCTAGTACTCCTCCTGTAAAACGGAAGGTGAACGATTCGTTCACCTTCCATTTTTTTCTTTTTTTAGAGCTTGTGTGCCGCCGTGCACACTGACTGACGCCATCTGCGTGCCTGCCACGTATGGCGGAGTGGTACGATGTGAAATCGACGTGGATCTACCATCGATTCGTGGCTTCACCATGTCTATCCGATCCAAACTCCGTGGCACATGGCTTGTTTTCGTATTGAGTTCTGCTGCGGTACTTTGCGGGCAGACCCGGGATCACGGATCCATTGGCAGCACGCCGTTGCAGCAACACTACAACGACGCCCAGAAGTCGCAACAGATGGGCAAGCTCAGCGAGGCAGCAGAGCAATATCGCGCGTTTCTCGCCGATGCCCTTGGCGAGCTGGCGATCGGGTACGTTCTAGTGCCGGACTATACGCAAGCAGCTCCGTTATTCGATGAAGCTCTGACTCTGGAGCCCGATTCCCCGTCTCTGCTTCTTGATTACGCGCGAACAGCGTTGGTACTGGGCGATCTTGACCGCGCAAGGACGCTCGCGACCGAATTCATACAGAAGTACCCGGGCGATCGTGCGAAGCTCGCCCAGGCCCACCAGGTGCTTGGACGCGCACTTCTGAAACTGAATCGGGATCAGGAAGCAAGAAAAGAGCTGGAAGCAGCTGTGACGTTGGATCCCACCTTCCCCAACGGCTATGATCTGGCCGTGGCCTGTCTCGATCTGGACGATGAAAAGTGTGCCGTGCAGATCTTCCACGAGATGGAGACGTCGTTTGGGGATACCCCGGAGATCCATATGGCGTTCGGCCGCGCATACGGCGATTCGGATTTTCAACCCAGAGCAGTAACGGAATTCCGGCGGGCCATCGAGGAAAACCCACGCTTGCCCGGTGCGCACTATCTGCTCGCCGCTGTCTTGCTGGCGACGGGTAACGACGCAAGTCCTCTGGAAGCCGCGGAAGCGGAGTTGAAGAAAGAGCTGGCCATCTCCCCGCGCGATTCCATGACGTACGCGGCGCTCGGCAAGATAGAAGTAACGCGCAATAACTACCCTGAAGCAGAAACCTATCTGAAAAAGGCGATCTTACTCGGACCGGAAAGCCCCGACGCCTATTTATATCTGGGACAGTTGTACTTCAACACCAACCGTTACGCAGAGGCGGAAACTGCTCTTCGTCAATGCATCCGTCTTACAACAGACGTTTCGCGGAATCGGTATCAAGTCCAGAAGGCGCATTATCTTCTAGGTCGAATTCTGATGAAGAACGGCCAGCCGGATGCGGCGCACGAAGAGATGGAAATCGAACGCGAGTTGGCCAACAAAACGCTGGCGCAGGATAAAAGCAAGCTGGCAGGGTTGATGGATACATCGGGATCCCAGGATGTTCAAGCATCTGCGACACAAGCTAACGCCTCCCCCTCCCTCGTCGTTACCACAGCGGATCCGTCGGCGCTGCGCAACGTTGAAGCAATGAGAGAGCAAGTCAGGCTCCCCGTGGCTGACAGCTATAACAATCTGGGCGCCATCGCGGCAACAAATAACGACTATTCGGGCGCCGTCACCTACTTCGAGCGCGCAGCCGTGTGGAATCCGTCGCTCGAGGGACTCGACTATAACTGGGGGCGAGCGGCATTCGCAGGCTCGCAATATGGGGATGCCGTTATGCCTCTGTCGCGCTATGTAAAGGCGCATCCCGATGATGCCGGCGCCCGCAGCGTCCTCGCCATTAGCCAGTTTATGACTGGCAACTATCACGGTTGCATTGAGACGCTGCAATCCGTGATCGGAAAGAGTGACCTCGTTCCCCAGGTAGAGTACGTCTATGCGGCGTCGATGATTAAGACCGGGCAAATCGGCCCTGGCACGGAACGGTCTGGGAGCGCTCGAGAAGTCGCATCCGGAAATTTCCGATGTACATCGCGCACTGGGAGAAGCGTTGGATCGTCATGGAGAGCACCAACGCGCGCTTGAGGAACTCCGCACTGCGATTCAGCTAAGCCCGAGTGATGCTGACTCACATTACGATCTCGGCAAGATGGAACTCGAAAGCGGGGACACAGCGGCGGCGATTTCGGAACTTGAGGCTGCGGTGCGCCTGTCGCCCAACAGCGAGCAATTCCATCATGAACTGGCCGATGCCTACACAACTGCTCTTCGACCGGCAGACGCACAGAAAGAGATGGAAACTTACAATGCGCTCAGGAAACAGGTGCGAGGTAGCACCTCGTCGCACCCGCCTCCCGCTCCCGAACAATAAGTGATTAAGGTCGAGGCGCCTTAGCTGGACGGATCTTTTCGGCCGGCACAATACCTTGACCCTCCAGCAAAAGGTAAAATTTGTCTGCCGCCAAGTCGCTTAGCTTCTCGACCTTTCCTGACGGCCAGATGATCTCCAGACTGTCGATCTTCGTGGCGGTGCCCAGGCCAAAGTGGACGCGCGTGTCGTTCTGAGACAAATAGCTGCCGCCGCTGTGGATCTCGTCAGTCTGTGTCACGCCGCCAGCCACGATACGAATACGGGCATTAAGCGCCATACGGTTACTGGCCACGCCAGCCAGTTCGAAGCTCACCCAATGGCGCCCCGAAACTCCCGCATTCTTGAGGATCACCGGGCTCCCATCCAACGTCTCGATGACCACGTCCATATTGCCGTTATTGAACAGGTCGCCCACCGCGAGCCCGCGGGAGACGCGCGCTGCGGATAGTGCTGATCCAGTCATGCCGCTTGCGTCACAAAAAGTACCATCCCGTTCGTTGAGGTGAAAGAGTCCCGGCTCTTTGTACCGCGCCCCTGCAGGGAGCGCATCGACCTGCGGGTAGACATGTCCCGCCACCGCGATCAGATCGAGCCACCCATCGTTATCGAAGTCGGCGAAGGCAGTCCCCCACTTGACGAAAGGAAGAGAGGGCAGTCCCACGCCCGATGAATAAGAAACCTCGGTAAAGTCCCAATTACCATCATTGCGATACAGGTCGTCATTTTCGTCAGAGAAGTTGGTCACGTACAGGGAAGGCCGTCCCGTGTGCAGATAGTCGCCGACAGCCAGGCCCATCGATGCTTGTTCTGCGCCTTCCTCACTTAGGGCCGTGCCCGACTCAAGTCCTATCTCCTCGAAATGCCCGTGACCCTTGTTCCGGTAAAGGAACTTCGGAGTGGAGTCGTTTGCGACGTAGATATCAGGATGGCCGGTGTTGTTAAAGTCGGCCCACAAAACGCCCAGCCCATAGTAGCCGTGCGGATCACTGACCCCTGCGGCGTCTGAAACATTGGTGAAGGTGCCATCGCCATTGTTGTGAAACAGTGAATCCCCTGCTCCCTTCAAACCGCGTGGGCCGCACTGCACGTCGAGCCCGCGATACTTGCAATAGGACGCGCTGCCAAACTTTGGAAGATCGTCGAGGTGAAAGTCTACATAGTTTGTCACCATCAGATCGACGAATCCGTCGCCATCGTAATCCCCAAACGCCGCGCCCGTAGACCATCTGCCGTCACTGACACCGGCTTTCGCCGTAACATCTGTGAAGGTCCCATCGCCATTGTTCTTGTACAGGATATTTCCGCCAAGACATGTCAGATAGATATCCGGCCAGCCATCGTTGTTGTAATCGCCGACGGCTCCTCCCATCGCGAAGCACGCGTTTGAAAGTCCGGAGCTGCGAGTTACATCGGTGAACGTTCCATCGTGATTGTTGTGGTAGAGAGCTCCAGGACTTCCCTTCTTCTCCATTGCCATGGCCACAGTCGGCGCATTGGTGAAGTAGATATCCGGCCAACCGTCGCGATCATAGTCAAGCAGCAGGACACCTCCGCTCATGGATTCAACGATGTATTTCTTTTCGGGATCGGACGTGTGCTTGAAATTGATGCCGGCCTGAGCGGTGACGTCAGTGAATTGCGGTATCGGACGGCCGCTGCATTTTTTCGCCTTTGCTCCCGGGGGCGGGGGAGGAGGCTCTGGATGGCCGCTTTGCGCCTGGCCTATAGCGTTTCCTGGTGTCGCAAATAGAACCGTTAGCAATATCCAATGCGGCCACCACGTTATTAATTCCTTCGGTTTACTGCAGGGAAGAATCACGGATGACCTTTCAACATTGGAGCCGACTGGAGTTTACCGCAGAGAACGGACCTGTTGAAGCCATATGTTTGGCGATTCTCTGCATATGTTTGGAGATTCTCCGATAGACGGATATCGTTCACCTCGGGACGACTGGAGCTCATGACCTTTGGGCTAGCGATAGCGATAAAGCCGCACTCTATAGATTTTGCCTTCGGCCAAATCAGTGGCAGAAAGCTTCAAAGCCTGTCCCTGAGAGTTCTCGTCACCATTTAGCCGCCTTCTCGGCGACCAGGCTCCATTCTCAAAGAACTCTTCATCGATACTCTCAATGCCAACGATGGGTGGCCCGGGTTTGTCTGTCGAGAAGGTGATCTGAGCATCGCCGCTGCCGGTAACGATAAATTCGTTCGGGCCCGTCTGAATAAACATCGCAGCGAGTCGAGCTCCCGGGCCGGAAGTACCTCCTGCCCGAGTCATGGTGGCTATGTAGTCACCGAGGGACAGCCTCGCCGACCGCTGCGCTTCGCCTTCGATCAGTGCCGCAGTAACGCCGCCTGTTCGCTGCTTTTCCAGGATCACAGGCGCCAACTCGGACACGACGGTATATACGTGGTCTATCGCGGAGTTGTCCAGGCGCTCGGAGGTTATGCCCACTAGATCGAGCGGAACGTTGCCTTGATCCTCGATGCCAAACGGAGAGAATCCGATGGCCGATAGATGCCCGAAGGCATAGAGCGCATTCGCGGCACCGGTTGAGCCCCCTTGCGCCTCCGGGATGAAGAGTGGATTGTCAGGACTCGCGTACTTACTTGCCCAGTACGCAAATTCATTGAAGTATATGTCCGGAGATAAGAGATCAAGAGACGGTGCTCCTGCATGCCATACGTCTATCGAATGGGGAAGCGGACCACCGCTGTTGTACTGTCCAGGTTGATAATTCGGTCGAATCAACGCCGCATTCGCGAACATAGGGAGTGGATATTCCGCTTTGCCTGCTGCTGTTACGTGCTCGATGTATGTGGCGTACTGCCACGCCATGAAGAGGTCATCTGTCAGTGAAGTCTTACCGAACACTTCCTGCCATGTCCCTTGGGTTTTCCCGCCCGCTGCTTCCCAGGCGGCGCGAAACTCCGGATCTAATTCTCTTCGGTGCTTTTCCATGAAACCCGTGAGAGCTGACGGTACCCCTGCCGCGAAAGCAGCATTCGCGGCAGGTGAATGATCCCGCGATTCGGGGATCACACCAACCTCATTTTCGACCTGTACCATAATGACGGTGTGTTTATCCCCATCCGCTTCTCGCAAGTGGCGGATCAGTTGCGCGAAGGCACGCGCATCCGCATCTCGAACGGCCGTACTGAAGGGCGATAGCCGCTCTGTACCTCGACCGTCGCTGGTCTGGACGCGCGGGAACCGCTCGGTGTTGGTCTTGACCCACGCTGGCGCGTAGCTGGAGTACGTGTTCTTCCAGGCACCAAACCACAGAATTACAAGTTTGAGGTTGTTCTCGCGGGCTCCTTCAAGGAGCCCATCCACACACTTGAAATCGAATTTTCCCTCTTCAGGTTCAATCGTCTCCCATGCGACGGGCAACAACACCGTATTCAGGTGCATTGCGGCAAGCCGAGGCCATACAGGCTTCATGTACTCGACACTGGAGGAACTCGAGTTATGCAGCTCTCCTCCCAAAACCAGAAAAGGCTTGCCATCGACGACGAGCTGGGTTGCACCTCCGCGCTTTTCGAGGTGTGGTACTCCTGCACGTGAGTCAGGCATCTGGCCGACAGCAAGTCCGGCAAGGGCTATTGAGACTAGAAAGGTCAGTACACCGAGCCTCTTCAACTTTTGCTTCCAATCCCCAGAGTGCGCTCCCGATGCATTTGCGATGCCTCCATTCAACTGCCTGAACACTGCACTTGCGAAAGCATACCAGCGAGCCGGAGGCATCTTGGATTGGCCCTGATCATGAGCCGCGATCTTATCTTCCGTCGGCAACTTCAGAATCGCGCAGATTGTAGGCCAGCTCAAATCGTCCTATTTGCAGGATCGAGCGTTCGCTGGGAGGCCAGATGCGAAACGCTTCCACGCGGGTACCGACTGCCATTTGGCGTGCGGTCGCACTCACCCTCTCTACACCTGTCGTTGCGTCGTAGATATGCACGATCAATCCTGCATCTACGCGGTTCCACCCGAGCACATAGGAGCCTGGTGAAAGGGTCACATCTCCGATCATGATTGGGTTCTGAATCAAGAGAAAGTGTGAATACTTTCCATCAGCCGAGTAACCGGCCGTGATTAGGACCACTCCTGCGATGATTTTCCCGCGCGAATTAATAATTCCCGATGCTGTCCTCATCTCGGTCTCGATCCGTTCTTTCTCGACAGGGGCCCGCGCCGGTAGAGCAGCCTCTAGCTCGCTCGAGCTTGCGGTGCGCCATACTGTCTTGGCCTGCGCGTGAAGTAACGGCGACGCAAACACCAGCGTCAGCAACAGAGACAGAGACCTGATTCGAGAATGAAATCGCATTACAAGAATCCTCATGAAAAATGGACGATGCCTCGCTGAATGGCAATGGTCGCGGCATGAGTTCGATCTGCTACGCCCAACTTTCCGAGCAGACTATTTACGTGGGATTTCACCGTAGTCTCGGAAATGTTAAGGTCGGCGGCGATCTCTTTGTTCGCGCGCCCCGCTACGATACGCTCTAACACTCGCAGTTCACGAGCCGTCAATTCCTGCGTGGACATCCGTTCGGCTAATTTCTCCGCGATCTGCGGCGGGATGAAGGTTCGTCCGCCATGGACCGCATGGATGGTGGAAAGTAACTCCTCGCACGTCATCCCCTTCAGAAGGTAAGCCTTCGCGCCGGCCTGAAGCGATCGGTAAATATCTTCATCCCCGTCAAAGGTTGTCAACACGATGAAGCGCGCTGCAGGAAACTTCTGGCGAATGCGGGAAATCGCCTCAACGCCACCCATATTTGGTAGCTGCAGATCCATTAAGGTCACGTCGGGCTGGAGCTCGCCGAAACGAGCAACAGCCTCAACGCCATCGCTTGCCTCACCCACGACTTCCACCTCAGGGACGGACGCAAGAAGAGCCATCAATCCCTTGCGAACGACATGGTGGTCTTCCACAATCAGAATCCGAACCCGTTTCTCCACGTTTAACCCTCTCTGCTTCAACCTCGGTACTGGATTGCGGCGCCGTGGTCTCAGATGTCTACGTCCATCGTCACGCTGGTTCCTTCCCCTGTCAAACTTTCAACCTTGAGCCGTCCGTCGATCATGGCCGCCCTCTCCTGCATTCCGGTCAGTCCGAAATGGCCGCCATCGGAGGACGCAGCAGCGACATCAAAGCCGCGTCCGTCATCCGCAATGCGAAGCATCAAACGCCTCGGGCTATATTGCAAGTCGGCCGATACGGTGCTGGCTTCGGCATGCCTCACCACGTTTGTCACGGCCTCCTGTGCGATGCGAAGAATCTCGTCTTCGAGTTCCTGCGGAAGCGCGCGGTAGGTGCCCCCCACCCTGCACTCCGCCTTCAGGCCGCGGTCACTGGCTCTTTGCATAACCCGACCTAATCTGGTCGGCAGGCTGTCCTTCGCGCTTACTGCTCGCAGCTCCCAAATACTCTGTCGCGCGTCGTCCAGGCCTTCGCGCACGAGCTTGCGCGCAGCATCAATCTGACTTCGGGCCGCCGGAAGGTCGTCGCGGGCTAGTGTCTGTGCCACCACCTCAAGCTGCAACGAAACACCGACAAAATCCTGCGCCAGCGTATCGTGGATCTCTCGCGCGATACGGGTCCGCTCTGTCAGAACCGCGTTGAATTCACGCTGCAATCGTCTTAGCCGAAGCCGGTACAGCAGTATGATCAGACCGCTCGCTGCCACCAATGCCAGCAGATAAAACCACCACCGCCGGTAGTATGGCGGCTCAACCGAAAAACGAATATCAGCACTCTCTCCGTTCCATAATCCATCGCTGCTCATGGCTTGCACGAGGAAACGATAGGAACCGGGGGGCAGGTTGGTGTAGTAAGCCGTTCTTCGCGAACCTGCCGTCGTCCAATCCCTATCAAAGCCCTCCAGCATGTAACGAAAGCGAATCCGCGATGGAGCGCGAAAGCTCAACCCGGCGTACTCGATCGTAACTCTCGCGTGTCCCGGAGAGATCCTTGCATTGCCATCGGTCAAAGGCATCTCGACATCGTCAACAAGTAAGCGCTCGATCGCCACCGGAGGCGCCACGGACGTCTTCGGAATCTCCGACGGATCGACGATGGCGACGCCTCTTGGCGTAGCGAACCACAGCCTGCCGTCTCTCGTCCTCGCCGCCGCCGGATGTCCACTGGCCGAAAGATCCTCACTAGGCAGGCCATCCGGATAGCCGTAGCGTGACACCCCAACAATGCAGTGTGCATCTACACCGCATCTTTCGAGCATTGCGATCGAAGTTTGAGCCACTCCGTGCTGAGTTCCCATCCATAGCCTGCCCTGCCCATCAGGCACTATCGAATCGATGACATTCGGCAGACCTTCCTGTCGAAATGTCGTAAACACACCCTGCGAGTAGCGGCTCAGGCCATCTTCTCTTGTCCCTATCCAGAGAGTCTTGGAACCATCCACCGCAAGGGACGTAACGACATTTCCAGAGAGTCCATCCGTCTTCGTAAAGTTCGTAATATGCCCATCGCGCAGTCGCGAAAGGCCATCGAACGTCGCGATCCAGAGATCATTCACAGTTGACGCGGTCCTGCCGTCTTCTGCAGACACGGTTGCAGCTATGCGCAAAAGCGCTCCAATCGAATCGCTCCCTAAACCCTCCCGGCGTGTATACGTTGCCAGAACCTTGCCCGAAACCCCGTCCAACTGCACCAACCCTCGGCGCGTCCCCGCCCATACCTTCCCATCGGAATCCACCAGCAGCGACCGGATGAAGTCATCCGGCAGGCCATTGGTGGAGGTGTAGGTACGCACTGCGGAACCATCCACGTGGTTCAGGCCATCCGCTGTTCCCACCCACAGATCGCCATGCGTTCCCGGCGACAGCGCCAGAATCACATGGCTCGCAAGCTTAGCCGAAACTGCCGCATGTTCGACTGTTCCGGACCGCAGGCACCATAGCCCGTCCTCCCTGGTCGCCAACCAGATCGCTCCATCTGATGTCTGAGTCACTGCGGTGATCGCCTGGTCCGCGATCGCGGGTATGGTCCGAAACGGCTGCCGCCGCAGCACTGTGAGACCCGCGGCCTCCGTTCCAACCCATCGATCACCATCGCGATCTTCCGCTGTTGAAAGAACGCTGCTTGTTACCATCGGCACAACCAGCGGCACTAACTTGCTCATCGCCTGGCTCGTCGCATCAATCGACACTAGGCCGCGATTTGTTCCCACCCAAATGACCCCACGCGAGTCTGCTGAAATCGACTCGGTGCGCGTCCCGGGAAGCTCGTGACCCACACTCCACCTCTGCCGCTCCCCCTTCCGCAAGAGTGTGACCTCCCGGGCCGATCGAAGCCATACGGCCTGCTGGCCCGGGACCACTGCCAGCCCCACCACTCCCGTCAGAGGTTGCGTCGACAGCGCCCACTCACGATGCAACTCGCCACTCTTATATAGATAAAGATCATTCGCGGTGGCGAACCAGACACTTCCATCCGCCGATCCGGTCATAGCCAGCACCGAATCGCCACCCCGAACACGCAGCACAAGGATCCTGCCCTGCGCGTCGACCTGCGCCACACCCGTCGCCGTCAGCACCAGAACTGAGCCGTCAGCGTCCGCCGCCACGTCCACGATAGTCGAAGACGGCAGACCGTTCTTGACCCCAAACCGTTGGAAGTGGCCACCCGACTCGCGGACCAGACCATCAGCGGTGCCAATCCATAGCGCGTTCCGCGTGTCCTCCGCAAGGCAACAGATATCATCACTGGTAAAAGCGGGTTCGCTGGCCTGCTGGAAGACTCGGAAGTTCAAGCCATCAAAGCGCGCAAGGCCGCCCTCAGTTGCGATCCACAGAAAACCATCGTGCGTTTGCAGAATCGCGTGAACGCTATTCTGCGGCAGACCGTCATCGGTGGACCACGACTGCTGCACGAGAGTGCCATTGAACCGATCGGCCGCCCCCTGATCTCTCCTGCCCGGGCTTTGACATAAAACCGCGCTCGACCAGACAAGCAGGCCAAGAACTCCTGCGCGGCAAAGCGTCTTTTTAACGATAGAACGTCGCGGCAAACGCATGCATTTGGGACCGGGGCTCATTCACAATCTTCGTCGGAAAGCATAGAGGAGTATAAGCTTTGTTGCATCGGAGCGCACAAGTTTGGCCGCTCCAGGCGAGCGATCCCTCGAATTCTCTCCTCCAAAAGGAGGAGGTTTTTCTCATTCTTCGTTGTCCTTTCAACTGACAGTCGGATTCGGTATCATCCACTCGGTTTGCGCATCTGGTCAGTCGTCGAATTCCATGACTCAACACCTTCTCCAGATTGCCCGTCGGTTGTGCCTCCCCTTGGGGGTCACTGCGGGCGCCCTGTATTTCGCGCTCTCGCTCGCCACTGTCCTTCCTCACCGGTCCGTTGTCGCCGGCAGCGAAGCGGACGAGGCTGCCGCCGCTCGCACTGCCTACAGCGCGAAGGTAGCGGAGAAGTATAACGACCACTTCAGCAATGACGCTCACTTCCTGCCTTCCCTCATGACCACCGACACCGGTGAATTCATCGACCCCAAATCCTTTCCCACCGCGCAGTACTGCGGCCACTGCCACCAGGAAGCCCAGCATCAATGGCGCCAGACCGCCCATTCCAACTCCAACCGCGCCCCTTGGTATTTGCGCAACGTCAACCTGCTCAACGACAGCAAGGGCGTCGAGTTTTCTCGCCATTGCGAAGGCTGTCACGACCCGATCGCCATGGTGGCCGGCAACCTCACACAGGGGTCTACGAAGCGGCGCCCCTTTGACGCCGACGGCGTCACCTGCACCGTCTGCCACTCCATTCAGAAGGTCGATACACGTGGCACCGGCTCATACGTCCTCGGCGTACCCGCCGTCCTGGTTGACGAGGACGGCAAACCCATTACCCGGCCCGTCTCCGATGGCGAGATCCTCGCTCACCTCGACCGTCACTCCGCAGCGGTCATGAAACCCTTCTACAAGTCTTCGGAATTCTGTGCCGTCTGCCACAAGGCCGCACTCCCTCGTCAACTAAACGATTACAAATGGCAGCGCGCCATCTCGCTCTACGACGAGTGGCAGAACTCTTCCTTCGCCAAGCAGTCCCCCCTGCCGTTCTACGTCAAAGACTCCGTCTCCACCTGCGAGACCTGTCACATGCAACGTGAACCGATAAAGCTCCCCGACCCCGGAGCCAAGAATGGCCAGCTCGCCTCCCATCGCTGGCTCGGCGCCAACACCATCATTCCCAAATTCTATGGATACGACGAGCAGGCTGACCGCATCGTCAAGTTTCTTCAGGACAATGTCTTCAACGTCGACATCTTCGCCATCGAGCATGACGGTCAGCCGGGTGGAACAAGCGGAGCTCCGCCGGTTGTGTCCGCGCCCCTCGGTGTTGTCTCCTACACTGTGGCTCCGGGCGAACTCCTCACAACCGACGTGGTCATTCAGAACAAGGGCATCGCCCACACCCACGTGCCCGAGCAGCGTGACATGTACGAGTCCTGGGTCGACTTCACCGTCAAGGACCAGGCGGGCAAGACCGTC
Source organism: uncultured Acidobacteriaceae bacterium (assembly GCA_963791735.1). Lineage (GTDB taxonomy): Bacteria > Acidobacteriota > Terriglobia > Terriglobales > Acidobacteriaceae > Edaphobacter. The sequence goes on from CAWBTR010000008.1 coordinate 267,611, forward strand.
TTTGAGAGCGGCTTCCTCAAGCCGAACGGCGACCTCGACGAACGCGCTCACTCCTTCACCAACCGCCTGATCAATCCTCGCGGCACACTCAACGCCGAACATCAGGTCTGGAACACTCAGATCGTCGCCTACAACAACACCATCCAGTCCGGCCGCTCGCAGATCGTCCGCTACTCCTTCCACATGCCGCCTGCTTCCGTCGGCCCGGTCACCCTCACTGCCACCGTCAAGTACCGTCGCTTCAATCAGCACTTCATGGACTTCGGGATGAACATGCCGGCGGGGAAGCACTATGAAGAGCCCGTCATCGACATGGTCTCCACTTCGCGCGCTGTGATGGTCGGCGAGAACCATCCTGTTCCGCCTAGTCCATCAGAAAACAAGGAGTGGATGCGTTGGAATAACTACGGCATCGGCTTACTGGACGCGCAGCAGTACGCCGCCTCCGTCGACGCATTCGCGCACGTCGCCAAGCTTCGTCCCGATTACGTCGACGCCTATACCAACCAGGCCATCGTCGAAATTCAGTGGCAGCGGTATGACGACGCCGGTTTGCATCTCCGGCAGGCCCTCAAGCTCGCGCCAGATAACTCTCGCGCACTCTACTATCGCGCTCTCCTTGAGCGTAACGAGGGCGATCTCGAAGGCACCATTGCCGACCTTCGCCTCGTCGCCAAGGTGTTCCCGCGTTCTCGCGACGCCCACCGTGAACTCGGGTTTTCTCTTTACCAACAGCACAAATACGCCGAGGCACGTGCCGAGTACGAAATCGTCCAGTCCATTGACCCCGACGACCTCGCCGCCCACTACGTCCTCGCCATCTTGTATCGCCGCCTGGGCCTCAAAGATAAGGCTGCCCAGCAGGCCGCCATCTTCGCCGACCAGAAAGACGATCCAAGCGCCAACACCTTCGCCCTCGATTACCTCCGCAAGCACTCCGAGGTCGCCAGCGAAACCGTCCCATGGCACACCCACAAGCTGGACGCCCCGGCCAACCGCGTCGATGGTCCACTCCCCACCACCTTCAGCGCCACTCAAAACTAGCCAATCAACGGCCTGTCCCGAAAACGGAGAAAGCAGTCAGGGTTCAACCTCAATCAACTGAGACAATAGTCAGGATGAAAAAAGCTTTCCTCCCCCAATCTCCGTTACCCCTCATCCTTGGTTGTGCAGTTGCACTCTTGGCAGGCTTTGCGGTTCAGCCGTCGCCCACCCTGGTCCACGCCTCCGTCCATGGCTCTGCGGCTGACGCGCCTTCGGGCGCAGTTCTCTTTCACGAAAAAGGCTGCGAACACTGCCACGGAGTTAACGGGGGCGGCATCCCAGGCAAGGCGCCTTCTCTCCTCGCTGTCGGCAAGCGGCTCAAAAAGGACGCCATCGAAAAGCAGATCCACGACGGAGGACAGAACATGCCGCCATTCGGCGACGCTCTCCAGCCGGACGAGATCACTGCCCTCGTCGACATGCTCTCGAAGCAAAAAAAGGCGCCGAAGCATCTGCCTCCGCCGACAGCAACAGCTCAACACGAAATAGAATCAGAACACCTTGACAATCCTGGTCTCCAGAGACGGGGCAAATAATCCCGCAACCACCTCCCGCAAACTTGTCTCCACCAGAAGTCCAAGGCTAAAGTCTCTGGTTCGAAGACTTTAGCGCACTTTAGGGGGAAGTGGGGTCCTGGTCCTGGAGGGCCGCTTCCAGCCCCAGATTTCCATCTTTCGGAGGATGCGCAACGCCGCAATGTTATCTAAGCTGCCCCAGACCAAACATTTCCGCCCGGAGCTAGCTCGTAATGACCCCTAGCAGACTAATGGCCTTGCATGGGCTACTTTTGCTCTCCTTCGCAGTCGCCGCCTCTACAAGCACGCATGCGCAGCAACAGAACTTCTTTTCCCAGTGGCAAACCCGAGCCTCTGCGACCCAGGCTCTCCAGCCCAAATGGTCTGTCCCCGTCCTCTCGCCTTACCCTATGCTCATCCAGGTCTTCCGCAGCGACTTCACCCGGCAGATATCCCCTACCCACGTTCAAACCTGGAACCTCGATAGCTCTCGCGGCCTCAATCTCATCCCGTTTGCCCGCACGGAAGTAGACATCTACACTCCTCCTTTTTTCGAGCACAGCGACGCTACTAAAGATGGGTTCGGAGACTTCTCGATGTCAGCCAAGTACCGTATCCTCTCTGCGAATGAGCAGCATGGGAATTACTTGCTGTCCGCGTTCGTTGTCGCGACGTTTCCCACCGGCAGCTACAAAAACGGAGCAACCAACGCCAGCATTAATCCAACCCTTTCTGGAGGCAAAGGCTTCGGCAGGTTCGACGTCATCACCAATCTCGGCGGCACTCTTCCGACCGGCAATACGGCCACAACTGGCCGCACCATCACCAGTAATACAGCCGCCCAGTACCACCTCGGCAAATATCTCTGGCCCGAACTCGAGATCAACTCCACCGCCTGGTACGGGGGCACGCACGACGGCAAGGTTCAGACCTTCCTTACCCCGGGGATCATGACTAGTAAGTTCGCTCTGCACCCGCAGGAATCCAAATCGCGTACCGGCTTCGCCGCCGGCTTCGGCTTTCAGACCGCCGTCACAAGCTATCACACCTATAATCACAGCCTGATTTTCACCGGCCGCTTCCTCTTCTAAGATGATCGAAATCAACCGTTTTTGGAGATCAGCGTGACTAAAGTCGGCCAAATTAGCATCTACTCAAGCTGGCGCTCACTTTTGCTGTTGGCGTCAGTCTCCGCCAATTTTGCCGCACCCGCTCAGACCTCCGCCACTCGGTCCGCTCATGAGCAAGCCGCCCCAGCGATCCAGAAGCCACAGCCCACCCAACAGTCCGGCGGTTCCTCCACCGCAGGAGCCCACGCCGCCGTGTTGGACGCTGAACACCGCCCAATTACGGCCGGCGGCTTCGTCAAATCAGGCCCCATTGTCTTCGAAGACATAGCAGCTAAGGCCGGTCTCACATCCTGGACCCATCAGATGGGTACTTCAACCAAATCTTTCATCATCGAAACCATAGGCTCTGGAGTTGCCCTGCTCGACTACGACAACGACGGCTGGCTGGACATCTACCTCGTCAACGGTTCCACCTTCGACGCTCTCTCCGGAAAGACCACACCACCCCATGCCGCCCTCTTTCACAACAACCACGACGGCACCTTCACCGACGTCGCCGTCAAAGCTGGCGTTACCAACGATCGCTGGGGATTCGGCGCGGTCGTCGGCGATTTCGACAACGATGGATGGCCTGACATCTATGTGACCAACTTCGGAAAAAATCGCCTTTATCACAACAATCACGATGGAACTTTCACCGATGTCGCCGAAAAGGCTGGCGTTACCCTCGGAAACTGGTCGACCGGCGCAACCTGGGGCGACTATGACGGTGACGGTCGCCTCGACTTGTTTGTTCCCGGTTACGTCCACTTCAATCTGTCCGATCTCACGAAAGGAACCGATATCGCTTCGGTTGCCTTCTGTAACTTCCGCGGCGTGTCGGTCATGTGTGGACCGCGCGGACTCCGTGGAGAGCCGGACCACCTCTTCCACAACAACGGCGACGGCACCTTCACCGACGTCAGCGTTCAGGCAGGTGTCGCTGACACGAACGCTTACTTCGGTCTATCCTCCGTTTTCGTCGACATCAATGGTGATGGTCGGCCCGATCTGCTCGTCGCCGATGACTCCACTCCAAACTACCTTTATCTCAATAAGGGTGACGGCACCTTCGAGGATGCGAGTTACGCCTCAGGCTATGCTCTCAACGAGAGTGGCCGCGAGACCGCCAGCATGGGCATCGCCGTCGGCGATTACACTCATAACGGCCTGCTGGATCTTTACAACACTACCTTTTCCGACGACTACAACCCGCTCTACCGGAACGATGGCGATGCGAACTTCACCGACATCGCTTATGAGGCCGGCATTGCCGAAATCACGATCCCTTTCCTCGGCTGGGGTACCTCTTTCTTCGACTATGACAACGACGGCTGGCTCGATCTCTTCGTTGTGAACGGGCATGTTTACCCCGCCGTTGACTACCAGAGCTGGGGCACGACCTGGGCCCAGCGTCCATTGCTCTTTCATAATCAAAATGGAAAGCTCACCCTCGTTCCCTCCGTCGAAGGCACAGGTCTTGCGAAAGTCGCCGTCTCCCGTGGCATGGCGTACGGCGACCTCTTCAACGACGGCCATATCGACGTCGTCGTCAATAACATGGATTCCACGCCCTCTCTCTTCCGCAACGTCGTCGATACTCCCGCCGCCTCCGCCGCGCTGCCCGCCGGCACCCCCGTCCCGCCGCCGAATCACTGGATCGCTTTCAAACTCATCGGCGGTCCCAAGTCGCCCCGCGACGCGATCGGAGCCGTTATGTACCTTACCGCCAACGGCTTTCGACAGCGCGCCGATATACTTGCCGGCGGCAGTTTCGCCTCCAGCTCCGACCAGCGCCCTCACTTCGGTATCGGCGCTGCGACTAAAATCGATGCCATCGAAATCCGCTGGCCCGATGGCACAAAACAACAGGTCACCCCACCCACTATCCTCGACACCTTCTATGTTGTCGCCGAAGGCAAACCCGCACAGCAGCTGAAATAAATCGGCGACTTCAACAGGTCTCGATGACATTATGGCAGCGGGGCTCCGCCGTAACGCTTCCGTCTATCTTTGTCGAGTCTCTTGGCTTCGAGTTTAGCCAAATGGCGATTCGTAAAGTGTGACTATGCTTTCGAGTTACCTAATTTCCTGTCGCGATCTGGAATACGACAAAGTTCCGACCCGCGTAAAGTCGGTACTTCCCCGGCTCGTTAGGTGCGGCCGTCACCTGGAGAGGGGTTGGGCGACGCATATTATCATCACGAGCAGTGTGGGCCGAGAAAAGGTCGTGACCCCCAATATCCATTACGACGAAGCTACTGTTGCTGACAAATCCGCAACCGTAAGCCCCCGCAGCCAATCGATGTCCGTCAATATCAATAGTCGATTCCGTAATGAGATACGCCTGATATTTATCTTGCACCTGGCTTGAATAACCTGACGTATCGACGAGCGAGACGATCATCAGGCTCTTGTCTCCAAAACGAATACCACCTGAGTTCCGGCTCTGAACTGACGCAGTCTTGCCTTGAAAGAAAACAGTCGCGGGTAGAATTCCCGCCACTTCAGCCGGTTTGAGCAAAGAGGCCTCGTCGGCTTGTGTGTGCGCCATCGTCGCGTTGTTCGAGTTCGTTTGCCCAAGTGCACAGAACGATAAGAACAATAGAACGGTCAAAACTTGCGCTGTTGATGCTTTCATGGCCCCCTCCCGTTCAGTTAAGAAAACATCTTACCTTCATCTCTACGTTCCGAGGTAAGCCGTTTCTGACGACGCCAGTTCTCTTTGCCTCTGCGGGAATATTCCACGCGGAAACGAAGTACTCCGGAGGTCCCCCAGTTGGATTACTTCCGGTTTGCCGACCACTTGTCCAGAACCGTCAGACGTTTGAGAACCGGACGGGCAATCGAAGTAGGCCTATTTTTGATATGCGTTCAATTGATCGATTACGCGTTTCAGCTCTTCAAGCTTCTGTCCGGCTTCGCCAAGCTTGCCTTCAGCAGTCAGGCGCTGGTAGTCGGTAAGGTCTTTACCGGCCTCTGCGATCAGTGAATGCAAGTCCGTCGATTGCGGCGCTTGGGATGCGGGCGCGGGTTGCGGTGCCTCTGCAGTACGCAGAGAAGAGGCTTCTCCGCCGTAGAGGGACGCTAACGCCGACTCAAATGTCGGACCGTAGGCAAGCCGGTCCTGCAGGGCTAGCACGACGAGGCGCAACTCAGGCATGGGGCTTTCCTGTGCCTGTAAATAGATCGGCTCCGCATAGAGCAGTGCACGGCCGGACGGAATGACCAGCAGACTTCCGCGCCGCACGTGAGATCCTTGCTGATTCCACAGTGTCAATTGTCCTGATAGCTGTGCATTCTGATCGATTCGCGACTCAATCTGTTGCGGCCCGTCAACTAGTTTTGTTTTTGGAAAGTCGTAGACGACCGAAGTACCGTAGTGTGCGCCGTCGCAACGGCCAGCGATCCATCCAATCAGATTGTTCCTGTTGGCCGGCGTGAAGGGGAGAATCTCAACGAATTCAACGTCGGTTTCGCCCGGCAGCTTCATGAGGACGAAGTTCGGTTGCATCGATTGTTTCGTCTGCTCGCCATCGTTGCCAAGAGTGGTTTCGGTGGCGACAGTCCAAAGATCCTCGCGGTTGAAGAAGACCGCCGGATTCGTCATGTGATAGAGGCCATATACCTCCGATTGCAGCTTGAACAACAGCTCGGGGTAGCGCACATGTTTCCGGAGCCCGGCGGGCATGGATGCAGCATCCTTGAACAGGCTGGGAAAGATGCGTCGATAGGTCGCCAGGATCGGGTCTTCGGGATCGAATACGTAAAACGTTGTGGTTCCGTTGTACGCGTCAATGACTACTTTGACACTGTTCCGCATGTAGTTGAGGGAGCGGTCATCGATGGTGTAGTGACTCGAATAGGGGTAGCTGTCCGATGTTGTGAACGCATCCATCATCCATGAGAGCCGGCCATCTTCGTCGACCACGATATAGGGATCCTGATCGAAGGTGAGGAACGGCGCCAGTGCCGCAACGCGGGCGCGTACGTTGCGGCGCATCAGGAGGCGGCTCTGTGCGTTTACGTCATCGCTGAACGGAAGTTTTGTGAGGTCGCCGAGCTCGATGGCGAGGAGAATGCGGCGCAGGAAGCCGCCGAGCACGATGCCCCCCGTGCCCTGATAGGAGGTAAGGCTATTGGTCTGGCCCTGAGGGTAGTCGAACTCCTGCTGCCTAGTGTTGACGTAGACGTCGGTATCGGTCAACTCCCCAAAATAGATTTGTGGCCGCGTTACAGAGAGACCGGGCACCGTACTCTGAACGGGCATATTGCTCAGCAGCAGGGTTGGGAGTCCTTCCGGCGTGAAACCATTGACAGGGTTCATGGTAATTCCGTAGCCGTGGGTGTAGACCAGCTTCTCGTTGATCCAATTGCGACTGCTCTCCGGAAGTTTGTTGACGTTCAGTTCGCGGGCTGCGAGCATCACCTGGCGTAGCGTGCCATCGAGTTCATAGCGATCGATGTCAATGTCGGGGAAATCGTAGTAGGTGCGAATCTCTTGCACCTGACGCAGGGTGTCCTGCAGCGCGCGCCAGTCCCAGAGACGAATGTTCTGGAGCGTGGCCTGGTTTTTCGCAGGCTCAGTCGCTTCGACGGAGGTTTCGGCAGGGAATTCGCGCCGCAAGAACCGATCGAGTCCGTAGGCCTGCCGCGTCATCTCGATGTTATGGGCGATATAGGGTTGCTCGCGAACGAGTTCGTTCGGCTTGACGATAAAGTTACCCACGTACCAGCCAACTACTCCGAGCACGACATAACAGAGCGCAGCAGGAATAATTGCTGCGACAAGCCATTTCCCGCGTGGGTGCCGGAAAGCATTGACGGCGGCAATTACCGCTCCGAGGACAAGGGCCGCACAGACGATGAGTAGGCCGGTGAGGACCACATGCGCGTCCGTGTAAGTTACTCCCTCGAAGATGGTGTGGTGCTCGAGCAGTCGATCGAACCGGTCGACATAGAGATTGATCGCGAGGATGAGCAACAGGAACGAAGTCGTTATGGAGAGCCCGCGCCAGGGCGAGGAGCCGTAAATGCTACGTCGCTTATCGAGAGCACGTGCTCCGCTCGTGACCAGAAGGAACAGGACAGCAAGTGCAGCGGTGATGACGGAGAGCGTAAGCAGCCAATCAACGATCAGGTGCCAAGCAGGGAGGGTGAACAGGAAGAAGTCGATCGGCTTGCCAAAGATCGGGTCTGCAGCGCTGCCTGCGTTGGGCGATGCGTACCAAAACAGCGCCAGCGTTGGCCACTCCCCCATTATCGTTGTACCGGTGACTCCGGCGACGAGGAGCGCAACGCAGAACGCTACGATACGCAAGGCCGGCTCGACGGAGAGATTCACGGGTTGTCCTGCGATGACGATCTCGTGATCGCTCGGCAGATCGGCCTGATGAGCACGCTTCAGGCCTAAGAATGCACCGTACAGAATGAGAAACGTAGCGACCGCAAAGATGGCGAAGATCCCACACTGCAGTCTCCAGGTCGTCCAGAATACGTCTCCATAGCCGAGCGATCTGAACCAGAGGAGATCGACCCAGTACGATAGCGCAGTCTGACCTCCGAACAGGAATGCGGCCAGTATGACTACGAGAAGAAGGATTTTGACAGGGCGGTTCAGCCGCTGTTTCTGCCTTGGCCTGTCGATGAATCCACGCAAGTCTCGCTTCCAGCTTTGCTCGTCATTCATAGTCAGGGGAATTGTACAGGGTCTAAAAAGAGACAGATCGGATCGTGGCAATGAGCTAAGCTACATCCGCTAGGGGAGATATTCCTGGTTCGAGATCCGCATGTGTCTGCAGTAATAGTCCCAATAGCGCTCTATTGAGTGCAGATCACTTCTCCTTGGATGAAAGTGTATAGACTGCCGAAATGCCGCTTGCACATTGGGAACCAGCTTCCCATGCCAGTAAGTAATCATCAGTCAAGATTTCCAGCTACCTGCTCTGCTGCCCGCTCCACAATGTCTCTCTGTCTGTTGACAGGAATGCCAAGTTTCGTCGTTCCTTGAATCGTCAGGTTGGCGGAGAAATAAACCGCACGGACGCGACTGCTCACCACCTCTACTGTTTCGTTCAGCGATCGCTGTAGTCTGCAACTGACCGCCTCGTTGCCGATGCCGGGGACCTTCGGGCTTGCCGGAGGGCAGGTTGTACGCGGCGTGCTTCCGACGATGATCTCGAGCGAATACGTCGTGCCCCCCTGCTCCAAGGAGAACACGCATGATCCCTCCCCCGCTGGACTGAGTTTGATGACCGCAGAGACGTTTCCTCCGAGCAAGGCAGCCGCACTTCCCTGTGTCAGCCAGGGGCACACCGGTTCTGCCTGCAATGCGCTGACTGAGAGAAAGACGAACAATAGAAGGAACAAGAATCTGCGCTTCATCTCTTGGGGACTCTATCCCCTCGCCTTTGCTGACTTGAGTGGACCGGACTTGAGAATTTTTCCGCCCTCTTGAATGACGTAGAGCTGGTTGACATCGAGATCCTTGAGTCGATCCACCTGACCACTTAGCCACCGTATCTCTACCATGTCCACTTTCTTCGCCTTGTCCAAACCAAAGTGCATGCGCAGGTCGTTCTGCGAAAAATAACTACCCCCGCTTCGCAGCTCATCCAACTGAATGGAAGGCTGTGTTGCGTCGGGCGTCGTTGTTGCGGTGATGATGACTCGGCTACCGATTCCAGAGCGGTTCGACTTCACTCCAACGAGCTTGATCTTAATCCAGTTTCGATTGAAGGTGGAATCGCAGCGTAGAAGTTGTGGCACTGAGTTGATGCAGTTGACCACGATATCCATGACACCGTCGTTGTTGTAATCGCCGAAAGCACACCCGCGAGCAGGGGCGTCTTCAAGGATTCCCGGGCCGCCCTTATTGGTGACGTCTTCGAAGCGGCCGTTGCGCAGATTGCGATAAAGGTATTTGTGCTCCGCGTACTTTAGATCTGCCTTGGACTTGTCGACCTCTGGGTAGACATGACCGTTCGACATGAGGATGTCGAGCCAGCCATCGTTGTCCATATCGAAGAAACCGACACCCCAACCGAGCAGTCTTGTATTTTCGCCTAATCCACTGGGATAGGTGTGATCTTCAAACACCGCGTCACCCATGTTGGTGTAGAGCGAATCCGTATCACCCGCGAAGTTGGTTTTCACTATATCGAGATTGCCACTGTGGCTATAGTCTCCGATGGATACACCCATTCCGGCCTGCGGCTTGGCTTCTGCAGACAGAGCCGCTCCTGCTTCAATCGCGATATCGCGGAAGGTGCCGTCCTTCTGATTCAAATAGAGTGTGGCTGGCGCCGAATCGTTCGCAACATAAATATCAGGCCAACCATCGTTGTTCAGATCCGAGGCTGCAACGCTGAGACCATAGGTCCCCACAGCGGTCCACATTCCGGATTTCTCGCTGACGTCGCTGAAGGTTCCGTCGCCGTTGTTGTGATAGAGGATGTTTCTGCCGCCGGGCAGGCCAGGTGGGCCACACGCTACCAGCATTCCCTTGTATGTGCAGGGCCCATCCTCGGGGAGTGGTGCAGTCTTCAGATCGAAGTCAACGTAGTTTGCGACGAAGAGATCGAGGTGTCCGTCACGGTCGTAGTCGACGAAGGTGCAGCCTGTGTTCCAACGGATCTTTGGGCCGGGCTGGATGAGACCCGCCTGTTGCGTTACCTCGGTGAAGGTTCCATTGCCGTTGTTGCGGTAGAGAGCGTTCTGCCCATAGTAGGTAACAAATAAATCATCGTTGCCGTCGTTATTGTAATCTCCAACACAGCAGGCCTGGCCCCAGCCTGTCTTGTACTCCAGCCCCGTACCGGCGGTCACATCGGTGAAGGTGCCGTCACGGTTGTTCTTGAATAGATGGCAGCGAGGCTCCTGTCCCTTGGAAAAACCATCGAGACGCCAGCCGTTGACGAGGAAGAGATCGAGCCAGCCGTCGTTGTCGTAGTCATAAAACGCCAGCCCGCAGCCTGTGGTTTCGAGCAGGTATTTATTTTTGCCTTGCGCGCCGTAGGTTGTTGCGATGTTGAGGCCAGCCTCCTTTGCGACGTCGACGAAGCTAACGCCGAGCGGCGTGCCTTCAATCGGTGACTTCGGGCTAGGAGGCGGCGGCGCGGGCTTCGCGTCATACCTGCGCTCCTGTGGCCCAATACCTTTCTGCGGAGGTTGGGTCTGCTGCTGCAACGGTGCGGCCAGCGCCAGAATGTCTGCAAAGGGCAGCACCAGCGCCGTTCGGCTGAATGATCGAATAAATTTGCGGCGATTCAATCCGGGAAAGTTTCTTTTCAAGGTTGCCCTGCTCCAGCACCAGCGGCATGCGTCATGTCAGTATGAATATGCCAAGGTACGCTCTCGTTTGAAATTTCGGGATGGTTTCGCAGGTAGCTCAGCGAATAGGTCGGCGCTCCGGGATCAATTCTCTTTATCGCGTACTGAGCAGATTCCTGAGCGGCCTCCTGCTTCTTTCCTATACGACGGTAGAGAATGGCCAGGTTATAGTGGGCCGCCAGGTCATCTGGATCAATGGACTGAAGTGCTACGAACTGCTGAATTGCGTCCGTAACATGGTGCTGCTGATAGTACGAAATACCGAGCTCCCGCCGCGCATCGCGAGACTGCGGATATTGAGCAACTACCTCCTTGAGGTCTGCTATTTCTGCCTCAGAGTGCCTTTCCCGGCGTTCAACCAAAGCCAGATAGTACAGCGCGCGTGCATCATGCGGTTGCAGCGCTAGCGCCTTCTCCAGTGGCGCACGGGCTTCGCTGTACTTCTCCCATTCGATGTAGTTGACACCGAGATTGATGTACCCGTCTTTATAGTCCGGACGCAGGCGCACGACTTGCTCAAAGGCATGCATTGCATCGTCGTATTGCAGTTGATCAATCAAGCTGATGCCAAGGTTGTTCCAACGCATCCAGTCAGGATTGTCAGTCGTAAATCGACCTGAAGGCTGATTATCTCCAATGGTCAGCGTGCGGCTTCGAGAGGCGAGTTCTACTACTGGATAGGCGGGATGGTCTGGGCCAAGGACGTTGTTCAAATAACTCTGCCGCAGGTGGCGATAGTTCACTTTTGCGGTAACGGTTAAAGGCCCTGAGACGTTTGCGGGGAGATGAAACTCATAACGCACCAGCGTGGAGCGGCCTGCTTGGATGGTGTTGTCGTAGGCTACCGAATGGATGAGAAAAACTTTGTGGTTGTCCACAAAGTTTCCCGATGCATCTACAGGTCTGTTGGTAAAACTGTGAGCCCCTGAGTCGAGTGACCCGTCAGGTTCGAGGTAACCGCTCTTGTAGATATCCGCACCAGATGCATCTTTGACCGTAAATTCCACCCAGGCTTCATAGAGATCGCGAACCTCCGGGACCAGCGAGTGCCCTATGTTCTTGTTCTGGATGATCACATAAGCTTCAATGGTGCCCCCGGAGTTGAGGGTGAAAGGGACAGAGCCTAGGGGGGCGATCAACGCATCTTGCGCACCCAGCTTCAGCGCAAATATATCGACGTTCAGATAGTTGCCGGTCTTCAGGAAATCGATCGTCTTGCTAAGCTGCTCATCGAAGCCGTAGTAGAAGGGGACCGCGGTGTTACCTGCGGGCCACCGGTGTGACGCGAGCGTACCGTTCTTCGCTCCGGGATCGGGTAGCGCGATTGCTTCACGCTTCATGTGGCAACCCTGGCACGTGGTGAAATCTGCCGAGTAGAACGTGAGCGGATTGCGCTGGGAGAACTTAGAATTCTGCCACTCGTCGTACGCAGTAAAGGCGCGAATCCATTTGTAGTCGTTCAACAGAGGTGGCAAGTTTGCCTTGTGACAAGCTGAGCAGAATTCGGGTGTGTGGTAAATGTCCTGCATGACGGCCTTGGAGTGTCGATCAAGGTGGGTCAGAATCATCGCGTCCGGGACCATGCCGGGGATCCGCTTGCCTTGCTCATCAACCATCACGGCCGGTACTCCCATCACGAAACTACCATTCCCGAGCTTTGTGTCTACACTCTGGATCGAGTGGCAAGTCATACAGGTCAACCCGTCGCGATCGAACGAGCGATCGCCCTGATAGTTCGGGGAGAGCGCACCCGACAGTACCCCGATAGGATTGTGGCAACTATCGCAATGACGCGTGAACTCGATGCCCTTGGTCCGCAACAGAATGTTGACGCTGGTGCGATAGAACGGCGTTCGAAACGAGTTGGAGTGGAGTGCCTGGCGCCACTCGCGGTACGCCTCTTGATGACAGTGCCCACAGTAGGCAGCGTCCGGAAAGGCCCCCGGTTCGATAAAGGTGTTTCCTTCAACAGCCGCATTGCCGGGGAGCGAAATCTTGCTGGCTTCTGAATAGCCGTAGTCCTTAGGAGCATGAACAGCAAATGGGAAGGAATACGTCTGGCCGACCTTGTCCGCGTAGGCCTTCCGAGTCATGGCCTCCTGTGACTGCGGATCGTCCGCTGCACGGATCGTCGACCACAGAAAGACGCACATTCCCATACAAAGCAAGAGGGGAATGCCCGCGCGCCGACCAAAGACGTTCATAAGCTTCACAGATAGAAGCTGGAGAACAGACTCTCTATAAGCCCAACCAGCACCGTGTGCCAGCCTGGGAAGGATGACTCATTGACGAGCTCCCTTTACTGAAGCACTACGCTTCAACTACGCGCCGAATTATAACGAATAGACCGACTCACTGTACAACGTTGATCCTTGGGTAACAGGCTTTTTGGTGCATTGATTTTGTGGGAGGCAGACTACCGATTTGCTGCTGCTTTTGCGGCTTCAGCCTTCTGGCGTTCCACCGCCGCCTCTGCGCTCTTCCCCTGCCGATCCAGGGCATTCGCCAGCCCAAAGTGAGCCTCGGCATAGTTTGCGTCATAACTCAACGCATCTCGAAACTGCACAATCGAGCCGTCCACGTCGCCGCTCCGTAACAGAGAGTTCCCGGCGTTGGTGGCGACTTCCGCGCGCTGATGATTCATGTTGGCACGCATGAGGTCAGCTGCCTTCTTGCGCTCAGCTGCGGCCTCAACAGGCTGGTTCTGTTTGACCAGGACGGTCGCAAGCGTCAAGTGAGGATCAGGCTGACCGGGAAGTTGGCGGATAGCCTCACGCAGCGCCGACGTGGCCTCGGGCAGTTTGTTCAACTTGTCGTACACGCTGCCCAATGTTGCCCACCCGTCGCCGTTCTCTGGGCGAAGCTTCAAAGAGATGTTCATCTCACGAGCTGCATCATCATAGCGGCCCGTCTGCATGTAAAGGACGCCAAGAAGGTAAGGGGCCTCCGGTGCGGATGGGTCGAGTCTCTCCGCAGTCTCCAACTCGGGGATTGCGCCTGCTCTATCGTCCTGCATCTTGAGCGCAAGGCCGAGGTTGTAGTGCAGCTGAGGCAGATCAGGCGCCAGCTTAAGCGCCGTCCGCAGTTCGCGAATCGCATCTTCAAACTGACTTAATTGCACGTAGGCTGCCGCGAGATCCTGATGTGCGGTCACACTCTCCGGTGCGAGCGCAATGGAACGTTGCAGCACTGGAACCGCCTCTTTTGCGAGTTGCGCCTGGCTTAATGCCATCCCAAGATTCGTCATGGCTTCAGCATTGTTCGGCTCGGCGGCCACTACTTTTTTTAGAAGTACGATTGCCTGCGGCACGTCATTAGAACGCTGCAAGGCGAGGGCGAGTTGATAGGAAGCCACCGCGGACTGCGGCTCTAACTCCAACACATGCTGGAAGACCGGGATCGCCTGCTCATCCTGCCCACCGGCTGCAAGCGCTTTGCCGAGTTCCAAGGCAATCGCCGCATTCTGAGGCGCGAGCCGGGAGGCATGCACCAGCTCTGTTAGCCCGTGCTGGCCCTGTGCCTGCATGACGAGGCCAAGATGCAGGTGTGCAACGGCTAAATTCGGATTCAGACGAATGGCCGCTGCAAATTCCTGCTGGGCGTTCGTCCAGTCCTTCTGCTGCGCGTATAGCGAACCGAGACCATCATGTAGTTCAGCATTCTGCGGATCTATTGCAAGGGCCGCTTTCATCTCTATTACCGCTGGCCCGAGCTTTTGGGTTGCCGCAAGGCAAAGCGCGTACCCAGCTAAAGCATACGAAGGGAGTGTGCGCTTCTGCAAGTTTGCGTCAGCCTTCAGCCTAGCAAACAAGGGGATGGCTTTCTCTGGCAATCCTAGCTGCTGATAAGCCATTGCGAGATTCATCTGCGCGGTGCTGTCGGTGGCTTTTATGGCCAGTGCTTTTTCAAGTTCTCGAATGCCTTCTTTTGTGTACCCGCGACTCACGAGAACCGCTCCGAGTGCGCTATGTCCCTGCTCAGCCTGCGGAGCCAACTGGACTACCTTCTCAAAATCAGCCTGGGCAGTCCTTAGATCTTTCTGTGCCAAAGCAGCCTGGCCTGCGCGATATGCAGCGTCCGCTGTCTTTAGAGTTGTCGAAGTCTCCTGGGGGATGGCGATATTCGAAAAAACCATGACAGCAATAAGCGCTGTATTAACAGATACAAGCCCGTTTTGAGAAAGTCTGTTCATGTAAATCCGGCGAGACGATGTTATCTGGTCAAAGCTGCGATTGTCCTTCCATAAGACCGGTAGTTACCGGGTGCGTCACGCGTTTCGACGTTCACAGGCTCGCTGCAGTAATCAGAGGCGAGCCAGGTTTGCGCGCGCGGCGGCGTGTTGCGGGTTCAAGGTGAGAGCGCGCTGAAAGTCTTTGCGGGCCGACGCAACATCACCGTCACGGACATGTAGTACGCCCAGATTATTCCAATCATCCGCATTCTTCGGGTCTAGCGCGAGGGCTGCGTTCTGTTCGCTAATTGCGTCGCGTAATTCCCCCATCTGTGCATAGAGCTGAGCAAGTTGACGGTGCGGAGCCGTCTCGCGTGGACGCAGGAGTTGGACGGCCTTGAATTGTTCCAGAGCGTCCGCAAGACGTCCGGACTGTGCGTAGATGTTGCCGAGTAACTGATGAGCGTCGGCGTCATCCTTTTGCTTGAGCGCCTGCTCCAACAGTTCCGAGGCGTGGTTTAAATTGTTGTTATCTGCTTCGATGCCGGCAAGGTTGTACAGGGCTTCGAAGTTGCCGGGGTCGAGCGCAATTGCAGTTTCAAACTCATGCTGCGCGTCAGTGCGTCGGTTTGTCGCAGCGAGGACGCCCCCCAACTCGTTATGCGCAGAGACGTCTTTGGGATCTTCCACGAGGAGGCGACGATACTGTTGTTCGGCCTCAGCGTAGCTGCCGTATTTGAACTCGAGATGCGCAAGGTCGTAACGTGCGTCGGCATCTTCGGGGTCGATTGTAAGAGCTTTCTGGTATTCGGCGAGGGCCTGCTGCCAGTCTCCTGCGCCGTCGAGCGCGGTGCCAAGCGCGGTGAGGGTTCGGACATCATCTGGTGCGCGTGTGAGGATGCGACGATAGAGAGTTGCGGCGGAGGTGTAGTCACCTGTGATCAGGTCGACGGAGGCGAGATTGTAAAGGGCGGTGTGATCGTCAGGGTCCTTCCGCAGGATGTTCTGCATCCATGCCTGCTCCAGAAGGAGACGAGGGTCCTGACTAGCGTTGGGGAGAGCGTGAGGCAGGACCTGGAGCCAGAGATGGCCCATCTCATCGACAGAGCGGTTTCCAGCTTTGACTCGTATCGGCGGGTTGTTGGGATTGCGAATATTAGCTTTGGAGTTGTCGTAGGTGTAATGCATATAAAGAACGCTGTTCTTCGGCAGGAAGACCGGCGATTGAAAGCGGTAGACGGATTGGCGATCGATGTCCCAGTCGCGGATGAGAATGAGCCACTTCTTTTCACCATTGGGCAGGATGGCGTAACCTTCGAGCTTTTTGCCAAGGTAGTGGGCGTGCGGATAGACGCCGAGGACATCTACGTCTATAGGAAGTCTGAGATGGTCTTCGATGACAAAGGCAGCATCGCCCGCGGGGATATCGAGTGCGGCGTCATGCTCAAGCTGCAAAAGCATGGGGTGTACTGTGGCAGGTTTATCGGCAAAATAGAGACCGACGGTGGCCTGCACGGTCTCGGGTTTGCCAGTGGGTTTGAGGTGCATGTTGAGGATGAGATCGTTGCCGGGGTCGAGTCGCCAGGGCATGCCGTCGGGTTCGACGAGAGCGGGAGAATCCGGTTTCCAGAAGAGAAAGTGACTGTCAGGATCGAAGGACTCGCCCGAGTCGACGGTGAGCTCCATGCCGGGTATTCCCTGCTGCCAATCGTCGCGGTGCTGGCGGCGCAGCGAGGCAGTGCGGTCAATGAGAATGTTGGCATGGTGGACGACCTGTGGGGCGCCGGGCTTGATCTCCATGGCGCGGATGTATTTTGTTTGCGTGATGGGGACCGGGAGGATGAAGTTGCGAAAAAGGTCGGGACCAGACGCCGGGACCTGCATGGGGGACGTCACTCTCAGAATGAGATCGGGCGGGCCGAGTTGCCAATCTATTGAGAAGACGGGTGGTTTCGGCGCCTCTACAGTCTCGCCCTCGGGCATACCGGCTTCGACCCACAACTTGATGAGCATCAGATCTTCGAGCAGAGAGGCGGCGGCTATCGGCGAAGTTGCCAAAGCCGGGCTCGGGCAGCCAGGGAGGCATGTAGTGAGACTGTGTGACGGTCTGTATTACTGTTCCCCACCGCCTGGCATCAGCGTAGGAGAGCAAGCTAAAGGGACCGGGGCCGCCAGGGTGATGACAACTGCTGCAGTGGTTGTACAGGATGGGCGCAATCTGTCTGTTGAACGTGATCGGAGCCGCAGCAGCCCGGACGCGAGCATGTGGTGGCTGGACAAATAGCGTGAAGAGCGTGGCGGTTCCCAGAAGGGCCGCAGGAAGAAGATTCGCGCTCCGCCTGGTCACGGCTGACCTACGATTCCGCAACCTACGGCAGGTCCATCTGGCGGTTGCACAGAGCGGTGCTGAAGGACGTTAACGATGGCTCGCTCGAGGTCGTGCTGCGTTGCCGCGGGCCGCTCTCGTCCAATCTCAAGGTAGCGATCATCGATGCGGCCGTGATAAACAGTGCGAAGAGTTTCCGCACCTGCGTGCTCAGGAATAAGGACCGCAGATTCAGGCGTGACTTTGGCGTGGGTCAAGGCAACGAGCTTGTGATGCGGATCGAGCAGGATATGGCCCTCCACGCCATACGTAGCTTCATGCTGACGGACAGCTTTGGGAGTTTCTCCAACGTTGGGATAGACGAACCAAAAAGCCACATGCTGCGCAGCGAATTTGCCTTCGATGCGCTGTATTTCAGGAATGTAGCGATTTGAGATGGGGCAATCGGATGCAACAAAAAAAAGAACAATGGCCTCCGTACCCGGAGCGGCAAGGTGGGTAATGGGCTGGCCATTCAGGTCGTAGCCGTAAGCCGACGGCACTCGCTGTGCACGAGCGACGAGCGCGATGGTCAACACACAAGCCAAACCGCATGCTTTGAACGATGAGTGCCGCACGATGCTCTGAGTAGACAATGTCCCACACCTCTTCCTAGTGAAGATCGCAGCGCTCCCCTCCATACGTCCCGGAAGCGAAGAACTTGTGAAGCGTCGGATCGTCAGGATTGAATCGGGATAGCCCAGTCAGTATCTCCAGCGCTTTTTTCTTGTCACCAATTCTGCACTCAATAAAAGCGAGGTTCAATCCTGCAGCCATCTGGCTGGGGTCAGCATCGACCGCGCGCTGCAATAGATTTACCGCGTCTGTTGTGAGTCCAGTTTCGGCATCCAGAACGGCGAGATTTCCCAGTGCGGTCGACTCGTAAGGGTTTTCCATCAGTGAATTTTCGTACTCCTTGCGAGCACTCATCTTGTTCCCGGACATTTGCTCGATAACGCCGAGCTGCGTGTGAAGTTGAACGTCATTTGCGCCGTCTTTTTCTGCTTTCAGCAGGAGCCGCAACGCCTTCTCCCCGACTTTTTGATTTCCATGCTCGACCAACTGCGCATAGGCTAACCCAAGCTCTCTGTCTCCAGCGAATACGTTACCTATTGGCAGCAAATCATCAGACTCTGCGAGGTCCCTCATGCGCAATGCCGATGATGTTGTCGACGGCCGGCGTTGGATGTTGTGATCCGTCGCCTGTTCATGGGAGATGTCCGTAGGCTCACGAGTAGGCATGTGACATGCCGCACAATCTTTTTGCTCAGGATGGTGCCCGGCCATTTGTGGGCCGATATGACACGCCAGACATTTACTGCGGAAGTAGTTGACTCGTTCTTCGGCGCTGGGAGAGCTGTGCGGATCGTGGCAGGTAGTACAAGTTAGCTTGTCGCCACTGGCAACCTTGCATGCACTGTGCAGGAGCGCCTCGTACTGGCTGCTTGCACGTCCGCCACCCGACTCTGCGCTCGTCTTCACGAAGTACACTGCGTAGTCCGAGAGATCGGCTCCCGCACGAAACTGTGCAAGCGATGTATCGGCACGATAGATAGCAACATCTCCTTCGAGATGACATTGGAGGCAGGTGCTATCTCTGCGGGCAGGAGACAGTTTGGCCGGGTTCACGATTTGGCCGCGTCCCTGCTCAGCCAGATGCTTCGACGGATCGCCATGGCAGGCTGCGCATCCTATTCCCCCCTGTTGGAACGGCGGTCCGTCATACTTGTTACGAGCTTCTGGCAGCGCTGTCTGTACTGCCGTCGCATGACAGTGGAGACAATTGGAATCGACAGGCAACGCGGCAGGCATAGTTCTCGATCCGCCATAGTTTGGAGCCATGTCCCAAAGGTGCCGCTTACTGTAGTAGTTGATGGGAGCTTCAAACCACTGACCATTTTCCTGATACAGGTAAGTACGCCCACGATGTCCAGAGCCGATAAAGTAGTTGAGTTCCTTCTCTCCGTGTAGGGCGACTCGCTCGTTCAACGTCTCTGGCGCGGCATCGCGGTTGTAAGACATCCAGGCCTTGCCACCCCGTAAGAAGACGTCATAGCGGATGCCGGAACCAGCATGCAAGAAGCCACCCTGCAGGAGGCCATCTACAGCGGACCCACTGCCCCGTGCCATCGGGGTACGCTCATACTTTTCGTAAATCTCCCTATGGCAATTCATACATATTTCATCAGGATTTGGAGAGAGCGCAGTAGCGCGCAGCTGCGGTCTGAAACCTGCAGAGGCGCTAATTGGCGAATTAGGCAAAACGCAAAGAACAAGGAAAAACGGCGTCACAATGAAGAAAACTGACGCGCCCCCGATTGGTGTCATCCGTAGCAATATTGCCCCTATTCCTAATGAACGGTCTCAAGTTTAGGTTCGCTTGCAGATTGTATTTTCTGGGAGGTTTGCGTCTCTCGACTGGCGTCCTCTGCCCTGCCTAATGACCTATACGCCTGGGCCAACAGACTATGCGTCATATAGTTACTTGGATCCATCTTTTCGGCGCGCTCAAGGTACATCATGGCGCTCGCAGGATCTTGGCGCTTGAGCAGTACTTTGCCTAGCAGAATATATGGTCCGGTTGAGGTTGGCTCAAGCAGCAAGGCACGCTGTAAGAACTGCTCAGCTTTCGTGTAGTCCCCTGCGCGGGTGTAGGCATCTCCGAGCCTGTCATAGATGCCACCATCAAGCGGGTTGCGGAGCCGTTCCTTCTCAAACTCCGCAATGGCCTCGTCGAGATGTTCGCCCGCGAGCGCGATCTCGCCAAGGAGGGCATGCGCAAGCGGCAACTGCGGATCCAGCTCCAGCGCCTTCGTGGCAAACTGCTGAGCCACAGGGAGGTATTCCCGGCGCAGCAACATTCGCGCTGACAAGAGATATGCCGGCGCGGAGTCAGGAGGAAATCCATATTGGATGGCGAAAGCCCGGCGAGCGTTGTCGTATTGACGAGTATCGAGGTAACAGAGTGCCAACACGTAACTCGGATCAACTTTGGTCTGCGAAGTCCAGGTGGGCGCCGATTCAAGCAGTGGAATCGCATCCGTTGGTTTGCCCAGCCTGAACAGAGTCAGCCCGCGCAACTGCATCGACTCTTCATCGTGCGGATCTTGTTTCAATGCACTCGCGAATGCGGCGTCTGCTTCGGCAAACTGGTTCTGTGAGTACAGAGCAAGGCCACGCAGTCTATTTACTCCGGATGGCACAGGTTGCTGAGTGGCCAACGTATCGAGCTGCTTCAAGGCGTCCGCAGCATGCCCGCGATCGATCATCAGGCGTAGTTGGACCAGGTCCGCCGAAGAGCTAACGGAAGCAGCTCCTGCAGCGGCATTTGATGCGGCGGGAGTTTGCGCTGAAGTATGTGCATGTGCAAGTGCCAGGGACAGCACCGAAAAAGTAAGGGGGCGAAGCAATGCGATTTTGTGGAGACAACGCATAAAATATCTGGCCTGAGTGTAAACCGGAACAGAAGAGGGGAGCCGCAGCTCCCCTCTCTGGGTAAAACAGCCACGTTAGAACTGCACGCGAGCCGTGAATTGCATCTGACGTGGGTTAGTGGTATTGCCCGGCCCAGGTCCGCCCGTAATGTTTCCGACACTCTGAATGTTGCCGCTCGGAAGGCCGAAGTTGATGTGGTTGAACGCATTGAACGCATCGGCACGGAACTGCAGCGTGACCCTCTCTTTGATCGAGAAGTTCTTCATGGCCGATAGATCGACATTGTAGAAATTCGGTCCCCAAGCGTTGTTACGCCCTCCATTGCCGATGTTACCCAGACCAGGATCAGTGAACGCACCACCGAGTGTCTGGGCCTGGTAGAAGACCACACCATTGGGACCACCAGGGATAGCCGACCGCACCCGTCTTGAGTGCGGAAGAAGGGCCGTTGACGTAGCAGGGTGCATCGCCTGGTATCTCGGCACCGCATCCGTTGAACGACAGCGTGAAGGGCAGGCCGCTTTGGATGATCACCACGGGGCTGAACTGCCAGCCGCTGACCAACTGATTTACGAAAGCTATTGACGTTGTTGAGGAATTGTTGGTTTCTGCCGAATGGCAAATTGTATATACCATACGCGGTCAGTGCAGTCCGGCGAATACTGCCGTCGTTACCTGTCACAGCCGGCATGCTCCATGTTGCATAGCTGCTCGCCGCGTCTCTCCCATGCTGATAAGCGAAGTTGATGTTGAGAGAAAGGCCTTTGGTGTAGGTTTTAGCTGAGCTGATCTGAAGTGCGTTGTAGGCGGTATTCTGGTTATCCCCGTTGTATTGATGCTCTGGGTCCACCCGCAAGGCCCACCGCACGCAGGGAGCGTTCCGCCAACGTAACGCTGCAAGAGGGTCTGGTTGGAAGTTAACCGTTTGCACCAGCGTAGTACCAGGTTTATGGCGCCAGTGAGAGGGTTAGGGATTCGCTCACAGCGCAGTTTACAGCCGGATAGCAATTCCACCATGAACAGGATCGAAATGAGAGGGCCAGGCCAGGAATGCTGCTATACGTAGCCGGAAGAGTGATCGCCGCCTCGTTGGGGTTGGTGTTGTTGCCGTCACCGTCGCTCAGGGTATGAGTGCCCTTATTGCCGACATAAGCTGCCGTCATCGAGATAGTGGGTGAGAGCGAACGCTGAACCGAGATGTTCCACGCATCGAGAGTCGGCAGCCGCTCAGTGAAGGGACGCGCCTTGGAAGTTACTGCCGCGCCTGGGTTCACAATCTGTCCCTGCGCATTAGGAACCAGGGGAACGTAGTTCGAAAGGCCGGTTGCCTGGCCCCCCTGGGTGAGCGCGGGGTTAGTTAGGTTGAAGGCGTAGGTAGAAGTTCCGCCCGTAGCGTTGATCGCTTGGTTGGCGAGAACCGGAAGGTTCTGCGTGACCACGTGACCAAAGATCGAACCGAAGACGCCAATATCGAAGCTGCGCCCGTAGCCACCACGAATCACCGTCTTTGGGTTCATCTGGTAGGCCAGGCCCAGACGCGGGTTCCAGGCGTTCTTAGCAATGGAAACGCCCATATTGGAGGGGATTCCACCCACGCCAGCGACGTTGATGAAACCGGTAGACAGGTTGAGGAGCGCACCGTTGCCTGGACGCGTTGACCGTCTCAGGGAAGTAGAATTCGTATCGCAGACCTGCATTGACGGTCAGCTTCTGAGTCGCGCGCCATGTGTCCTGCGCGTAGAAGAAGTCGCGCTTCTGGAACTCTTTGGCGTTCGTTGACGTGCTGGCGTAGCGGTTGTAGGCAGTGACGTCACCCAGAACAAAGGTGGCGAAACCCAGACCACCGGACGTTCCATTGGAGGTTGGGCCCGTGCCAAAGTTGTTGATGCCGGTACGATCATTGTCGCTCGGAACACGAAGATTTCTGGCATAGCGAAGATCGGCGCCGAACTTCACCGCGTGGTTACCGATCATCTTGGTCCAGTTGTTGACGAGCTGGAACTGGTCCTCGCGCTCGATAAGGGGGCAGTTGCAACGATCAATGTTCAGACCTGCACCATACTGCGCGCCTGACCCCTGTGCGTTGTCAGGTGACTCTGTGGGGCTCGTAATGTCAAGGTCGGCGACGTTGTAGCCAGGCGCACCGATAGTCGATAGGAACGACTAGACCTGAGTTCCGACCTGTACCGCTAATGTTCTCGCCCTGGATAGGCAGGTTCGTATTGGTAGGGTCGTATTTGCCCGTGATGATGTTGTAGCGGAAGTAGCCTAAGCGAACATCGGTCACTAGGTTAGAGTTGACCGCGATGTCGGTGCCGAGTGCAGCACTGTCGTTGGCGCCTTTGGAGGTTCCACCGTAACCACCCAGGCCGAGTCCGGAACCGCCGGCCGGGCCAAAGAGAGTATTGCCAGACAGAAGGTCCGTAAAGCGGCTGAACCGACCGAAGATGTGAATGTTCTGGTTGAACGTGTAGTCCCCGCGCACGTCCCACTGGTTGCTGTTGAACAGACCTGTGCCGCCGCCTTGAGTAGTTGTTCGATAGGCCACCAAAGCTCCCGGTGGTGTTGGGTGCATACGGCTGCAGCAGTTTAAACAGCGTGGAGTGCTTCAGGCGAAAGTTGGGAGTTGGGAATTATGGCGTTCGGATAGGGCGTTGTGGTGCCGGGTTCATAGATTTGATATGGATTTACGCCGGAAGCACTGATCGCACCGGGCGTTGTGCCGTAAGCGACGTACTGGCTGAAATTGCAACCACTACCGCTGAGGCAGCTCGAGATCAGCTGCGCAGTAGGCACGGTCTGAACAGTCGAGTAGCCGACCTTCTGACGAACGCCCTGATAGTCGCCAAAGAAAAACAGCTTGTCCTTGAGAATAGGACCGCCGATCGAACCACCAAACTGGTTCTTGAGGGCCGCAGGAATAGGAATTGCATGATTAGACTGAGAGAACGGATCGCGCGCCAGGTTCGCCGCGCTTTCGCGGTTGTCGAATGCCGTTCCGTGGAAGGTGTTGGAACCGGACTTGGTCTGCACTGTGACCACTGAGGCCACCGCCTTACCAAACTCAGCGTCGAAGTTCTGCGTCGCGATCTTCGCCTCAGACATCGAGTCCGAATTCGGGTTGATGACGATGATGCCCAGAATCGGATCTTGATTATCGGTGCCATCAAGCGTGTAGTTCACACCGCCGAACGCCTGTCCGTCGACCTGGATTTGCTTGGAGCCCTGCGGGTTCTCATCGGCAGCGTGAGACCATCCGAGTTGCACCGCGCCCGGCAGTAACAGCTGCAGATTGGTAAAGTTGTGGTCGGGAATCGGAAGGTTTTCCAACTCCTGCGAATTGAAGTTCACCGCAACGTCCGCACGATCCGTCTTCAATTGAGGAACCGCATCCGCGTCTACTTCGACCGTCACAGCTGTACCACCAACAGTAAGGGCCGCCACAACCTTCACCGATGAATCGGCAGAGACGTTAATACCCTTTTGCTCATACCCGTTGAACCCCTTCATCTCGACCTTCACGTCATAGACGTCTGGGATCAGATGCTCTACCGTGAATTCGCCGGTGCCATTGGATTGCCCAGTGACAGTAGTGCCCTTCGACTCGTCCGTCACCGTAATGGTCGCGCCGGGAACGGCCGCGCCCGTGGTGTCCGTCACGGTCCCGAAGATTGACCCGTAAACCGCCTGACCAAACGCTAACGGCGTAAACGCCAATAGGCATACGACGGTAAGCAACATCATTACCCGCGTCATGAATTTCATAACAAGCCCTCCGAAAAATGCTGCGTTCCGTCCTTTTGGCGATGTTGTACTTATGCTGCGGAACATCGCTCATAGTGAAGACTTCCGGTCGCGGAGCGGACGATCTAACTTACCTTCGTCTGCCTAGGCACGAAGTATCGTTCTTCGAATTGCACCAAAAAGTACGCGCGAAGCACGGAGTATGTCAATGTCGTTTGCATGCTAATTTGCTGACAGGTAAGGACAAATGACATATCTATCTCCCATGAACCTCCATGTCATTCGAATTGGTAAGGCCTCTATTGAGGGCGGGTCGGGCACCTCTGATAAGGCCTATTGAAAATAGGAGATATACGGCTATATAGAGCAACCGACTAGCCTTAGGGTGGAACAAAAGATCAATCGAAAGGTTGACCACATTGAGGGAAAAAAATAATACCAGACGCTCATTTGTCTATACATTAATCACAAGTGGAGGAACTTTTACCGATTCGCAGAACGGAGATTGCATGAACAGTACGACCAAGCAGTCAGAAACTACTGCTCCGGGAGCTCGTCCTTACGAAAAAATAGCAGCGGCGATTCCTTCCGCAATCCCCAAATACCGGCAGGTCTACGAGGATCTCTATTCAGCCATAAAAGCGGGTTCGTTAAAGCCAGGGGATCGCCTCCCAAGCGAGGCGGAACTCGGAGAGCGCTACAACACATCACGCATCACCACAGCGAAGGCTGTAAATGAACTGCAACTGCAGGGTCTGGTATCGCGGCGGGCTGGCTCCGGCACTCATGTCCTGGCTCCGGCGATCTCCAGCGGCCATGTCTTCGGATTACTTATTCCAGATCTTGGGCGGACGGAAATTTTTGAACCGATCTGCCACGGCATGTTGCAGTCACCGCTATCCAAAGCGCACTCCCTGTTATGGGGACACTTCATGGGTGACGCGGGTCAGCAGGAGAAAGAGGCTGAGCACCTGTGTCATAGATATGTCGCTCAAAAAGTTTCAGGAGTCTTCTTCGCACCGTTGGAATTTACACCGGAGAGAGACTCTGTCAACAAGCGCATAGTATCCACGCTCGATCGCGCAGGCATTCAAGTTGTTCTGCTCGACAGGTGCTATGCTCCATATTCGATGCGCTCAAAGTATGACCTCGTCGGAATTGACAACCGGCGAGCCGGCTTCCTTATCACACAGCATCTGCTCCTCCATGGGGTGAAGCGTGTTGCTTTCGTGGCTAAGCCTATTTCAGCCTCTACCGTTCTGGCACGAATCGCCGGCTATCGAGAAGCTCTGTTTGCGCACGGAATTCATCTTCAACAAGATCTCGTGTGCCGTGGTGAGCCAGAGGATCCTAACTTCATCCAGAAGATGCTGAAAGAATGCAAACCAGATGCGATTGTCTGTGCCAATGACTTCATTGCGGCCCGAGTGATGGCAGGCCTGACGAGTCACGGTGTATGCGTGCCCGAGGAGATGCGTATCGTAGGTATCGATGACGTGAAGTATGCCAGCCTTCTGCCAGTGCCGCTGACCACCCAGCACCAGAATTGTGCCGATATCGGTGCGATGGCAATGGTAACGATGTTGCAGCGCGTAGAGAAACCTGATCTGCCCACACGCGACATTCTGCTGCAGACCAACACAGTCGTTCGCAAGTCGTGCGGGACGCATCGCTCTGCGCCTCCGAGATTCACTGGATAAAACGTGCTAATTGTTGATTTTCATTGCCGATTGAATTCTGCGGTGGATAGTTGAAGCCGTATTCGTCGGGGCCCGCAGGTTACAAGGTCAACGTCGTCGGCTTCGGCTTGACCAACCGTGTTTACCTAGAGAGGAACGACCTGCTCACCCACCCGCGCAAGAAGGCGGCCAACATCTTCCGGGTAAGGGGTACGCCAGCCAGCAGAGATGCCTACCATTGCAAAACAACTGTTTGCTGCTGGTACCCGCTACCTGCCGGAAATTTCACTATCAGAGAATCCAGACCAGACTCACGTTTTTCCGGCGAAATGCTCGCGCCTTCCGCACGAACCTTAAGTCTAGGAGCATTGTGGCGAAGCTGAAGCTCAACCACTGATCCCGCATCAGCCTCCAACTCGAGCTTCAGCGAGTGAGCTGTCACAATCTCGGCCAGCACCTTCATTTGGGATGTGCGTGCACCAGGCAACGGCAACTCATGCGGCACCGATACTTCGACTGGCGGCAATGGAAACGCGATCGACAGTCCATCGGCTGCGGTTCGAGCGTCCTTTATCGCGGTCTCCAGCCGAACAGCTGGACCAGAAATAGCTAAGACCTTCACGATGAGGCTCTGACCCTGGCGCTGATAGTCCAGCGTGCACACCGATCGTCCCACGTGGAGTCGCTGCACCTCGGCTCGATCCCAATCGGCAGGAAGATGCGGATCAAGCCGAACCGATCCTGAAAGCCCCTCCACGTCGACGCCGAACATCCCTCGCAGCGCGGGCGTGATCACCATGGCGGAAGACCAGAGCTGGTGACTCGTACTTCGGCCAAAAGGCTGAAAGAACGCGCCCGATATCAGCTCGGTCACCGCGCCCAAATCCTGGACCGTAGTCAGGTTTGCGTTTTGCATCAGATGCTCGTAGCCGGAGAGCGAATGACCTGCACGGTACTCGGCAATCGAAGTCCAGCCCGTAAACAACGGCCACACCGATCCCTGGTGATAGCTGATGGGGTCGTATACAGGATCGCTCTCGGCCACATCGCGCAGCCCCCAGTCCGTCGAAAAATCATGCGACGCCCACCTCCGGAAGCTCGCCTGCGAATGCACCAGACCCTCCCCGCCATTCCACCACGCGATGGCAGGATAGACAGTTGCAGTGCGGTCAAGCGTCCCATCGACGTTTCGGCTGAAGGCGTACGCATGTCGCGCAGCGTCGTAATACTCGGCCTCAATCTTCTTCGTCAGATCAGCCAGCGCGTGTGCCAGCGGCATCGGCTGTTGCCTTGTCGCCCAGCAGACCAGCAAGCTTCGACATCGCCGCGGATGCCTGCTGGTCAAGCAACGCGAGATATACCTCCTGATGCGGCATTCCGCTTGGCCAACTCTCAACCCAGCCCGTGCCCTGCGAGTTATCGTAGATACCGTCACCGTCGCTATCGTGCGTCGTTTCGAAATGCCACGCCTTGTCGACGATTTCGCGGTGTTGCAGAAGAAACGCCACATCTCCACTGCTCCGAACGTAGTCCAGCATCGCTGTCAAAAACAGCGGTGTCGAATCTGCCGCAGCATACGCATACGAGAATTCTTTCCAGTCGAAGTTCGCTGCGGTCTGCGGGTACTCGTGCATGATCTTTCCGTCGTCACGCTGCCGCTTCATCAGGAATTCCAGCGCCTCGCGCGTCAAGGTGAAGTCGCCGAAGCCATTCACTGCATAGAGCGTGTACAGGGTGTCGCGTCCGAAGTACCAACCGAATCCAGGCCGCGCGGAGTCGCCGGAGGAGTAGTATCCCGCCACCAGCCCTATCTCCCCGCTAGGCTGCGCCTTTGCCTTCAATTGTTCGATCGACATCTCCGCCCATACAAAGTCATCGTTTAACTGAGCGTCAGGAGTGCGAATGGCGGTCAACTCGTTCTTCATCAGCTCGTATCGCGCCACGTGTTTCGCATATATCTGCGGCAAAGTGGCGTCTAGCCGATTCAGCTTTTCCTGCAATGTGACATTTGTCGCCGTCTCCACTGTGGTTCCCACAGCCATCAACAAGGGGAAATAGCGGTTTGTGTCGCGCTTTGGGTCGTAGTGGAGAATCAGTTCCAACGGATAAAAATGCGGTTTCTCCTGGTATGGCGCCATGATTCCCGGCTGCGTATCGGGCATACCCACGGCGCCCGCGAGGTTAGGAAAGTCGGTATGCAGCAAATAGAATCCGCCAGATTCCTGCTTCACCCACTCCGCGGATGGGAGCCCCTGACTGCGCTGCGGCCACATCGGTTTCATCTCCGGCGTAAAGCTGAAGGTCAGATCCATTGGCCGCGTCGAGTCGATCTGAAACAAGACGACCGCGCCCGTGCCATCCTCCGCGTCATCCGGCGCGAACATGATCTGTCTCACGGTGAATGCGATGTGCGAATACGTAATCACCGTATGATCGGGAAACACCTCGATCTCCGCCGCGTCAGCATTCAAGTCGATTGGCACAGAGTAGCCCTCAACATTGCCACGAATAGCGAAATGGCTGAGAAGTTTGACAGGCAACACCCATGCCTCAAACGTCCCTTCCTGTTGCCCGGGAATAACACCACGTGCACCTGAAACGGTAAAAGGTTTGCCCGCCTCAACGTGCCGACGGATCGCCAGCCCATCTTCTTTCACGGAGAAAGCATCCACCGGTCGCAATGTCGCAGTCTGCGCAGTCGCTACCCCGCAGAGCATCAGGATTACGGAAAAAGTCGCCTGCATGTTGCCTCCAACCCTATCCTCAGAGGACACCCAGTCTACATGTTGCGGTGTTCCCTAGAGGCGATCTATAAGATCGCCCAACATAATTACAATAACGTCGAGATGCAATTCTTCCCCGCACGATCGCTGTTCCTGTATGGCGTCATAGCTGCCATTCCCTTGCTGGCGCTGGCACAGACTTCCACAGCACCGGCTGCGAGTCCAATGACTTCCTCAGACGCCAGACTGAAGTCGGCTAGCGAAGCGTTTCGGGCCGGCTCCGCCGCCTATCTTCAGAACGACCTGCACTCCGCGCATATACAGTTTGCAAAGCTGGTACAGCTTGCCCCCGAAGTGGCTGCGGGCCACAGCGCATTCGGAACCGTATTGCTTGCTGAAGGCGATGCCCGGTCCGCTGCAATTCAACTTCAACTGGCACACAGCCTCGACCCCCAGGACACAGGCGCGATACTCAACCTCGCACTCGCCTACTCCCAGCTTCACGACTATGCGAAATCAGTGCAGATGTTTCAGCTTTTTGACCAGACGAAGAGCGACGCATCGCAGACACTCACGCCCCAAGATGCAATCGCCTATGCCGTCGCTCTAACTGCAACCGCAGAACCGGCAGCCGCGCATAAGCAGTTGGAGGCTGCTCTCACCACCTCACCTGATAACGCGGCACTCCACGACGCCCTCGGTACCCTCCTCGCACAGCAGGAGAACTACGGCGACGCTGCGGAGCAGTTCCAGCTTGCCATCTCACTGGATCCGGCGCTGGCGTCCGCGCACTATCATCTCGGCTCCGTCTTCCTGAATCAAGGCGACCCCGCCGCCGCCGTCACAGAACTCACTCAGGCAAAGACCTTGCCAAAGAGAACATCGAGTATGCGCTGCAGCTAGGCCGGGCTCTTCGCACAGACAATCAAGACGAGACAGCCCTTGCAGTGCTGCGTCATGCACTGACGCTCGACCCCGCATCAGTGGACGCCAAATACGAACTCGCGCTCACCTTACAGGCAAACGATAACGCCAACGAAGCACTGCCTCTCTTCGAGCAGGTCGTTAGGGCACGGCCCGAGGACTTTGCCGCGCTGACAAATCTCGGTCTCGCTCTCGTACAGACAGGCGACGCAAAAGGCGCAATCCCTTTGTACCTTCGCGCCCTCGCGCTGAATGCCAAGAGCGCGACGCTCCACGAAGACCTCGGGGTTGCTTATCTACAGCAGAGCGATCTCAATCATGCCATGGAACAGTTCCGCGCAGGTCTCATTGTCGAACCGGACAATCCTCAACTCCGCTACGATCTCGGTCTCGCTCTCAAGCTGAAGGACAATCCTACAGAGGCTGCTGCAGAACTCGAACAGGCCGAAAAGCTGGATCCGAAGCTGCCCGACCCACCCTACACGCTCGGCGTTCTTTACATGCAGCTTGGCCGCTTTGCCGAGGCTCGGGTTGAACTGGAAAAGGCGACTGCGCTACGCCCGGATAACGGGGACGCCTGGGCTATTCTCGGCAATGTCTACAAGGAAACGGACGAGCCACAGAAGGGAGTTGCCGCGCTGCGTCGCGCTATCGAATTGTTGCCAAATCAACCAAGCCCCCATATCAGTCTCGCCGCAATTCTCATTCAACTGGGCGATACCGCAGGTGCAGTTGCAGAACGGAAAAAGGCCGCCGACCTCAGCCGCATTGCCGTTAGCCGTCAGCGCGCCAACTTCGCCCTCGATTCGGGCAGGACACTGTTGAAGCGAGGTCAGGTCGCTGAAGCTCTCGTCCAACTCCAATCAGCAGTCGACGCAGATCCAAATTATGCTGAGGCCCATTTCGCCCTGGCCGACGCACTGGATCGACAGGGGCGAAGCGGCGACGCCGCACTCGAGCGACAAAAGGCCCAGAAACTTGCGAAGATTCCCCGCACTCAAGGCGACGTTGCGCCTTCTCACCCCCAAAACTAATCGCAATCGTTGCAGTGCAGAGCGCCCATTGCCTCTGCTGCGAAAGCTTCTCTATACTCAGTCAACTGCCTTCGAGGCTCTTCAATCCGAAGTAAGGTTGATGTAACCATTACATCGGTAAACAAAGCGCTTTGAACCCAGTGCCGGGCGAGCAGTCTGCCTGAGGGGGTGTCCGTTTTGACTTGGTCCCGCCGCAGCTTCCTCACATCGCTTTCTACCACTGCGCTGGTTCTCTCGCTTGACGACGTCCTTGCTCTGGCAGTCTCGCAAAATCCCCAGTCGACCCCACAGTTGGGATCGCGCCCAGCCTACAATGCCGTGCCCCGACCCGCACCCAAAGGCCCTCCCTCTCCGATCGCTGGCACTCCTCTCGAAGTCAGTTTTATCGACGTAGCGCGTCAGTCGGGCCTGAACGCAAAGACGATCTACGGTGGCGAGCACAAGAACAGATACCTCCTCGAGACGACCGGCTGTGGCGTCGCTTTCTACGACTACGATCACGACGACTGGCTCGATATCTTCCTTGTCAACGGAACCCGGCTGGAAGGCTTCGCCAAAGGACAGGAACCCGTCTCTCACCTCTTCAAGAACAATCGCGATGGCACGTTCACCGATGTCACCGTCAAAGCTGGACTCGCCCGCGGAGGATGGGGCCAGGGTTGTTGTGTTGGCGACTACAACAATGATGGCTGGGACGATCTCTTTGTCACCTACTATGGCCAAAACGTCCTATACCGCAACAATGGCAATGACACCTTCACTGACGTTACGGAGAAGGCTGGCCTTCTTCAATCGAAGACGCGGTGGAACTCGGGCTGCGCCTTTCTTGACTACGACCGCGACGGCCACCTCGACCTCTTTGTCGCCAACTACATCGATTTCGACATCAAGACGGCACCGCTTCCAGATGCCGCGGGTTGCGCCTACAAAGGCATCCAGGTGGCATGTGGTCCGCCGGGACTGCAAGGCGGCAAGAACATCCTCTATCACAACAATGGTGACGGCACTTTCACCGACGTCTCGCAAAAGAGTGGCATGTGGGACACCATCGGAACTTATGCCCTTTCCGTTGCGGTCTCGGACATCGACGACGACGGTTGGCCCGATATCTACGTTGCCAACGACTCGACCGCAGCCACCTTCTACCTAAACCAGAAAGACGGCACGTTCAAAGATGTAGCCACCGAGGCGGGCGTCGCTTACTCCCCCGACGGAAAGCCCCAAGCAGGCATGGGCGTCTCCATCGGCGACTTCAATCGCGACGGCCGCTTCGATATCGTAAAGACGAACTTTGGCGGCGACACCGATTCACTTTATGTGAATCTTGGCGACGGGAACTTCGACGACCACACCTATTTCTCTGGGCTTGGCGTCAATACCCGCTTTCTGGGGTGGGGCGTCGGCTTCTTCGATATGGACAACGATGGCTGGCTCGATATCCTCATGTCTAACGGACATGTCTACCCTGAGGTTGATGGATCCGATGTGGACGCACCATACGCCCAGCACAAGTATCTCTACCGCAATCTGCGCAACGGACAATTTGAGGACATGAGCGCACAAGGCGGACCCGGCATCACCGCGCCCGCTACCGGTCGCGGTTGCGCCTTCGGCGACTACGACAATGATGGCGACCTGGACGTGGTTGTCAACTGCATCAACAGCCTCCCTCAACTGCTTCGTTGTGATTCAACTACTGCCCGCAACTGGATCAAGATTCGCACTGTCGGCACAAAATCTAACCGCACTGGCATCGGCGCAAAGATCAGCGTCATAACGTCCACGTCGGGAGGCGGCAAGCCTCTTGTTCAGATCGACGAAGTCCGCAGCGGAGGCAGTTACTTCTCACAGAACGATCTCCGGCTTCATTTCGGCCTCGACCACTGTGCGAAAGCAGACTCAGTCGAGATCAGGTGGCCCTCCGGCGCGACGGACAAACTGACAGACCTCGCGGCCAATCATCTCTATGTCATTCAAGAAGGCGGAAAGATCCTGAAGACCGTACCCATGGGCACCTCAACGCCATCAGTGTCCGGTCCGGCGATCTCCCCGGCGTCGAAGCCATGAAGTGGCGACCCCAGGTCCTCGCAGGCGCGGTGATTCTCTTATCGGTGATCTCCTTCGCCCAGCAGCCCTACCCTCCCACGACCGATCACCCGCCTCCTGCATGGTTCGTCGATGTCGCGTCGAAGGCCGGCATCACCGTTCGCAATGTCAACGGCAGCGTCGAGTCCAAGCGCTACATCATCGAGGCCACCGGTTCCGGTGTCGCTATTCTCGACTACGATCGCGACGGCTGGCCCGACATCTTCCTCGTCAACGGCACCACTCTCCCGGGCGCAGACACTGGGGACAAACAGGACAAGCCCACCAACCACCTCTTCCACAACAACCACGACGGCACCTTCACTGACGTCACCGTGAAGGCTGGCCTCGTCTCCACAGGATGGGGCCAGGGCGTCTGCGTCGGAGACTATGACAACGACGGATTTGACGACATCTACGTCACTGGCTACGGGAAAAATCGCCTCTTCCACAACCAGGGAGATGGGACCTTCAAAGAGGTTGCCGAGCAGGCCGGCGTCGCCGGAACGGGCAAGGAATGGGGCACCGGCTGTGCATTCGTCGATTATGACCGCGACGGCAAACTGGATCTCGCCGTTGCCAACTACGTGCACTTCGACCTCGCTCACACACCCGCGCCCGGCCAGACCGCGACATGCATCTGGAAGGGAGTTCCCGTCATGTGCGGCCCCCGCGGCCTGGAGAGCGCGCCGAACATTCTGTACCACAACCTCGGCGGAGGAAAGTTCGAAGATGTTAGCAAACCCAGCGGATTCGAGCACACCAACGGCCACTACTGCTTCTCCATCACAACACTCGACTACGATGACGACGGATGGCCTGATCTCTATTTTGCCTGTGACTCTACCCCTTCCATCCTCTACCGGAACAACCACGATGGGACCTTCACCGACACTGCTGCGGATGCCGGTGTAGCCTTCAACGAGGATGGACGTGAACAGGCTGGCATGGGCTCAACCTCAGCCGACTACGACGGCGACGGCAAGCTCGACCTATTCAAGACCAACTTCTCCGACGACACCTCAACCCTCTACCACAACAATGGCGATGGCTCCTTCACAGATATGACCTTTCCGGCTGGACTGGGCGATTAATTCGGATGCCCTCGGCTGGGGAGCAATGTTCGCCGATGTCGATAACGACGGATGGCCCGATCTCCTCGTTGCTAACGGTCACGTCTACCCTGAAGTCGATTCCGCCAAACTAGGCTCCTTCTACCGCGAACCCCGCTTCCTCTACCACAATCTTGGCAACGGCAAGTTCCGTGATATCAGCAAGGCATCGGGCCCTGGTCTTGGCGACCCACGTTCCAGCCGCGGACTCGCCATCGCCGATCTGTTTAACGACGGCCGACTCGAAGCCGTGATCAACAACCTAAGCGATCGTCCCATGCTCCTCGTCAATCTCGCTAAGAATCAGAACCGCTGGCTCGAACTTCGCCTCATCGGCACATCGTCCAACCGCGACGCCATAGGAGCACGCGTAACCCTCCACTCGGCGAAGCGTCTCTGGGTCGATGAAGTGCGCAGCGGCTCCAGCTACAACTCCTCGAACGATCTCCGCCTCCACTTCGGTCTCGGTATCGAGACGCACCTTACAAACATTCAAATTCGCTGGCCAAACGGTAAGATGGAACTCTTCGCCCCTCCTGCAGAGGTCAATCGCCTGATAGAGCTGACGGAGGGTAAGGGCCTTCAGGCGCAATAGCGGAACAGCCCAGCTCCTCACAATACACAAGAATGGGGGATTCATGTTGCGATGCAAGCACCTTATTTTCAGGAAGATGAAAACCTCTAAGAAATAGAATTTCCCTGAATATGCCCTAACCGCAGAACCTAGAAAAATCTACGCTGGGTAACCAAGCCGCTAGTTCCCACAGAGCGGTCATTTCGGCGATTTTGCGTTTATTGAGCAAATGGGTTTACCCGAGCCAAGATCATTCCGGGTTGGTCTCAAATGTCGGGATAGTGTCCGGCCCAATCCGATTGGGGATACCGAGTGTGAAGTGTTTGGAAGACTTGACGGCGCAGCCCGTATAGGGTCTTCGCCGCAGTGGCGAAGGCGTCTTCCTGACAGTTTGCGTACTCCTGCCACTGGACTTCGTTACTTTGCGGTCCGTGATCTCGACGGGCGCGTTCCGTCCGGCGAAATCCTGATAGACCTTTTTCCAACGGTTCAGGCCTTCGTCGGTTGGCTCCGGCCACGGCCCCCATCTTCTCGTCGCAGTCGCCGCCACCACCTTCTTACATTCCTCTTCAGTCAGCGCCGGACCATTCAGGATGCGATAGGCGAGAGCAAGGCTGTGCACGCGATACGTCGTCTGCAGGATCTAGGGCCAGCCTCCGACGAAGCTCTGCAGATCTTCCGGCCTGTCCGGGTTCACAAAGGTCATCTTCAAAGTAGGCAGCGCAGCCTTTGCCGGGGATCGCCATCATTGCGAGCAAAGCGGCACCACCGTAATTCCACGCCAACGCATCACAAAGCGCCCCTGGCAGATACGGGAAATTCTCTACTAGTCAGAAAATGATCCAATCATTAGCTGCAATAATCTGTGCATATGAACAGCCATCGAGAATTGTTGGACACTCCACCGAACGAAATACCCATTCGAGGGCACCTACACCGCTCGACCGGTTCCGGCAGCAGCGATTGTCTCGTCTTAACGCACGGCGCGGGAGCGAGCTGCGACTCACCGTTTCTCGTGGCACTGGCGGATGAGTTCTGCGCTTCGGGAGTCACCGTCCTCCGCTTCGATCTCCCGTTCCGCCAGTTGCGACCGCATGGGCCACCGCCACGTGGCAGCGCGGAACGTGATCAACAGGGACTCCGAGCGGCAGTTGCGTCCATGCGGCGACAAACTTCGGGCCGTGTTTTTCTTGGCGGTCACTCATACGGGGGGAGGCAAGCCTCGATACTTAGTGCGACTGAACCCGGTCTGGTCGATCGGCTCCTGCTGCTCTCGTACCCGCTCCACCCGCCGCAACGGCTCAGTGAGTTACGTACGGGGCATTTCCCAGATCTTAAAACTCCCGCGCTGTTCGTTCACGGCACGCGGGATGGGTTCGGCTCCATCGATGAGCTGGCAGCAGCGTTGAAGCTCATTCCGGCACGAGCCGAAATGCTTCCGATCACCGGCGCGGGGCACAAACTCTTGACGAAACGGAACCGTGGTGAGTTGCCAAAGATAGTAGCAGAGGCGTTCCGGTTATTCGCGTGCGACGTGATTGGTTGACCCGGTCTCCGGTCACACTATGTAGGCCGACGAGACTGGACACGCGATATGAGTACCGCTCTGGAACCGGGAATTCAAAGAGATCTATTGGTCGCTAAAGGCAGAAAGCCCAGTATTATCTGGGGTTTTATTTGATGTTATGGATTTCCCTGGACGCCCTGAAACAAGTAATGGCGGAGAAT
Organism: uncultured Acidobacteriaceae bacterium; assembly: GCA_963791735.1. Lineage (GTDB taxonomy): Bacteria > Acidobacteriota > Terriglobia > Terriglobales > Acidobacteriaceae > Edaphobacter. The sequence continues at coordinate 304,184 of CAWBTR010000008.1, forward strand.
GGGGGATTCGAACCCCCGATAGAGCTTTCGCCCTATAACGGTTTAGCAAACCGCCGCCTTCAGCCACTCGGCCAACTCTCCGTCTTTTTGTTGTCTTGCTGCTTTTACTGCCTTGGCTAACCGAATTATAGCTTGAGGCTGGGGGATGAAGACAAGGTCGGGTAGATTTGTGTCTATCGTTTTTGTTTCGTATGTTCCACGGCATAAGGGGGTGGGGTGGCAAAGGGCCAGCGTAGATTCTTGCAGAATTCCGGAAAGATGCGGCTGTTGCCGTTGATTGCGGCGACCTATTTTATGGTGTCAGGTGGTCCGTATGGACTGGAAGACATTATCGGCAAGGCCGGATATGGGCGGGCGTTGCTGCTACTGATGTTGGTTCCGTTGGTGTGGAGCCTCCCGACGAGCCTGATGGTGGGGGAGTTGGCTTCGGCGCTGCCGGAGGAGGGTGGGTACTACTGCTGGGTGAGGCGGGCGCTGGGTGGGTTCTGGGGGTTTCAGGAGGCGTGGCTGAGCATGGCAGCGAGTGTTTTTGACATGGCGATCTATCCCGTGATCTTTGTGCTGTACCTAGGGAGGATTGAACCGGCTTGGACGGCGGGATCTCGCGGGACGCTTTGGGCGCTGGCGGTTGTGGTGCTGTGCGCGGCGTGGAATCTGCGCGGGGCCAGAGCGGTGGGCGAGGGGTCGGTGGGGTTGTTCTGTTTGCTGCTGTCGCCCTTTGTGGTTTTGACGGCGGTGGGGTTGTGGAAGGGGCTGGCTGGTGGGTACCACGGGCTTGGTGGGTTTCGAGAGGTCTGGTTGAAGACTCCTGTGGCTGGCGCGGATTTTGCCGTAGCGGTTTCAGTGACGCTGTGGAACTACATGGGCTGGGATAACGCTTCGACGGTGGCGCAGGAGGTGCAGGAGCCGCAGAGGAACTATCCGCGGGCGATGCTGGTGGCGGTTGGGCTCGTGGCGTTGACGTATGTGCTGCCGTTGGCGGCAGTGGGGTTGGCGGGGATTCCGGCGGCACAGTTTTCGACGGGCGCATTCACAGATGCGGCGAGGGAGTTGGTTGGGCCGTGGCTGGCGCTGGGCGTGGTGCTGGGTGGGACGATCAATGGGTTTGGGATGTTCAACGCCCTGATGATGAGCTATACGCGGGTGCCGTATGCACTGGCGGAGGAGGGGTTGCTGCCGAAGGCGTTGACCTGGAAGACGGCGGCGGGGGTTCCGTGGGTGAGCGTGGTCCTGTGTTCGGTGGGGTGGGCGCTGGCGCTGAATTTATCGTTTGAGCGGCTGATCTCGATCGATCTGGTGCTGTATGGAGCGGCGCTGGTGTTGGAGTTTGTCGCGCTAGTGGTGTTGCGGGTGAAAGAGCCGGAATTGGTGCGGCCGTTCAGTGTGCCGGGTGGGTTGTGGGGTGCGGCTGCTATGGGTGTTGGGCCAACCCTGCTGATCGGATTTGCGCTGTGGGCGGCAAGAGGCGAGCGTATAGCAGGGCTGCCGGCGTTGGGGTTTGCAGCGATTGTAGCGGCAGCGGGGCCTGTGGTTTATCTGGTAGCTCGCGCGGTGATGCAGATTGAGAATAAGGCCCTTTAGTCGGAGGACCTTCTCTTTTGCTCGTCGGTCTGCTCGGTTTTGTGGGGGACGGGCTTCGGCTTTGGGTTGGTTTTGTTGTCGATGAAGTTCTTTTGGGCTTCTAGGACTTTGTCGCGGGCGAAAGAGGCATCGCGCCAACCTTTGACTTCGACGCGCTTGCCTTCAAGGTCTTTGTAGATGGAGAAGAAATGGGTAATCTCGCGGAGCATGTGGGGATAGATTTCGGAGAAGTTCCAGACGTCTTTGTAGCGGGGGTTGTTTTTGCCCACACAGAGAACCTTCTCGTCGCCAAGGCCCTGGTCGAGCATTTCCAACATACCGATGGGGCGAACCTGCATGACGCAGCCGGGAAAGCTGGGGGTGTCGACGAGGACGAGACAATCGATAGGGTCGCCGTCGTCGGCGAGGGTGCTGGGGATGAAGCCGTAGTCGCCGGGATAGTGAACAGGGGAGTAGAGGTTGCGGTCGAGACGGAAGACGTGGAGTTCTTTGTCGTACTCGTATTTGTTGACGCCCTCGTAGGGGATCTCGATGACCGCGTTGATGACCTCCGGGGATTTTTCCCCGACGGGTAGTTCAAGGTAGTTCGTCATAAAAGTCAGGGATCTCTTCTTTTCTTGTTCTTTGCGAAAATTTCGCAGTTGCAGGTGTAGCACTGGTTGTGCTCGGAGTAAGACAAAAGGGACACCATGTCTATAAGCACCATGTCTATAATCAGACAGGATGAAGGCTCATGTCTATGTCACGCTGAAACGAACGGTGCTGGATGCCCAGGGGCAGACGGTTGCAGATGCATTGCGGCGGATGGAATATCGCGGTGTTGCTGATGTGCGGCAGGGGAAGTATTTCCTGCTGACCCTGGAAGATGGGTTGGAACAGAACGCGGTGCAGGCCGAGGTGGAACGGATTGCGCGCGAGGTGCTGACAAACCCTGTAATCGAGGAGTTTACGTTCCGGCTTGAGGCCTGAGCGGGTTTCTCCGCCGGCTGTCTTTTGTTGGTGACGCGGGCTGCGCGAGCGGTTTTGTGCGCATTTTTTCCAGATGGTGTTTTTGGGTGGGGTTTTGGGAAAAATGGGCATTTTCTGTGGTTTTTTCGTGGATGCAATGTGGTGAGATCGTGGTGGAAACGTGGTGTCTTGATGGTCACAAATTTGCTTTGAAAACTGCGCCAACTTTTTGAACTTTATTTTTCTGAGCGTGGGACACTCAAGTTTGCGGAGCATGCGCCTGGATAGCTGCTGGTGCTACGCTTAAAAGTCTGTAGAGGACAAGCGTTTTGAGTGATGCGATAGTGGAAAGTACGGCGGTGAATCCTGTCGATGTCGCGGCGGGAGGCAGCCGCTTTGTGCGGGCGTGTCTGCGCCTGCCGGTGGACCGGACGCCGGTGTGGTTTTTGCGGCAGGCGGGGCGGTATATGCCGGAGTATATGGCGGTGCGGAAGCATCACTCGTTGCTGGAGATCTGCCGGACGCCGGAGATTGCAGCAGAGGTGACGATTACGGCGGCTGAGCGGCTGGGCGTGGATGCGGCGATTATCTTTGCCGATCTGCTGCTGCCGCTTACGCCGATGGGATTGGATTTTGAGTTTGTCGCGGGCGAGGGGCCGGTGGTGCATACGCCGGTGCGGACGCTGGAGCAGGTGCAGGCGCTCAGGACCGACCGTACGGATGAGTTGATGTATGTGGCGCGGGCGATTGAGAAGGTGGCGACGCACTTCGCTGCGCCGCGAGCGGATGGGGACACGTTGGGGATCATTGGATTCTGCGGAGCTCCGTGGACGCTGGCGGCTTACATGATCGAAGGCGGAAAGCAGAGTGGTGGGGATCGCAACTATATCGAGACGAAGAAGCTGATGTACTCCAATGGGGCGGCGTGGTCGCTGCTGATGGAGAAGATTGTAACTGTCCTGGTTGCTTATGCGCGGCAGCAAGTGGAGGCAGGCGCGGATGTGATCCAGGTGTTCGATAGCTGGGTGGGCAAGCTGAGCGTTGGCGACTATACGCAGTATTGCCTGGAGTGGACGACCCAGTTGGTGCAGCGGATTAAAGCGATGGGCGTGCCGGTGATTTACTTTGGCGTGGAGACTGCTTCCCTGCTGCCGGCGATGAGCGAGACGGGTGCGGATGTGATCGGGCTGGATTGGAGGGTGCCGCTGGAGGTGGGTTGGAAGGCAGTGGGCGCGGGTTGCGCGGTGCAGGGGAATCTCGATCCGATTGCGTTGTTTGCGCCTGAAGAGGTGTTGAAGGAGCGCGTACGCGAGGTGCTGAATGCGGCGGCGGGACGGCCGGGACACATTTTCAACCTTGGGCATGGAATTGTGCCGGGGACGCCGGTTGAGAATGTGATTCGGGTGGTGGAGTGGGTGAAGGAGTTCGGCATGCTGTGAATCAAGAAGGCTTAACACAGATCGACACAGATGACACAGATTTAAGAACAGGCAACGACAAAGGCAACTGCAGGGACAAGGCGAAATACAGGGGTCCTTCGCTCCGCTCAGGATGACGACAAAAAACAAAGCGTGGCAACGGGATCGGAATGGATCGAAGGAGTGAGTACGCGATGAGCACGAGGAGTGGGAAAAGTGCGGTGTTGCTGCTCGCGCATGGGACGCCGGATGTGCTGGGGGAGATGGCGGAGTATTTGAGCAAGGTCACAGGTGGACGAGCGCTGCCGCAACAAGTTGTCGGGGAGCTGCAGCATCGGTATGCGCAGATTGGGCTGGGGGAGACTCCGGGTGCCGAGGCTCCGCCGCTGACGAAATGGACGATGACGCAGGGTCATCTGCTGGAACAGGCGCTGGGCGGGGAAAAGGTATATGTGGGGATGCGGAACTGGCATCCATATATTGCGGACGTTGTTGCGCAGATGCGAATGGATGGCGTGACGCATTTCAAAGCGGTGTGCCTTGCGCCGCAGAATTCCCGGACCAGCGTTGGGCTATACCGGCGGGCGGTACTGGCGGCTGCCACTGGGATCGAAGTGGAGTTTGTTGCGGGATGGGCGGAGAGTCCGTTGCTGGCAGAGGCATTCGCCGAGAAACTGCGGCCGGTTTGGACAGAGGCTTGTGCGGAATCGGGCCGGCGCGTGCCGGTGTTGTTTACAGCGCACAGTGTGCCGTGCCGGACGATCATGACGGGCGAGGCTTCAGTTGCGGGAGCGAGGCCGGGGACACCAGTGCAGAGTTCGCCGGATCCTTATCCGGTCGAGGCGAAACGTACTGCGGAGTTGGTTGTGGAGCGGATGGGGGCTGCAGGCCTAAGCGAGAAGGATTGGTACTTTGCGTTTCAGAGTCAGGGGATCAGCGGCGGGCCGTGGATTGGGCCGACTGTCGAGGAGACGTTGAGAGCGATCAAAGAGGAAGGACAGGTGGGCGTGGTGATACAGCCGGTGGGATTCCTCTGTGATCACGTAGAGATCCTGTACGACATTGATATTGCCTTTCGGGAGATGGCGAACGAGCTGGGGTTGAAGCTGTGGCGGGCGGAGAGCTTGAATGATTCTGCGGTGCTCGTGAAGGCACTGGTGGAGGTGGTCTCCGGGGAGTATAAGGCTACCGTCGATGAGATGACGGTACCTGCTGCGGTTGAGGCGAGAACCTAAGGCGCGACCGCGGATCTTCGCGGTTAACGCGGATTTAAGAACGGGCAACGGCGAAGTGCGGGGTGCTCTCCACTGCGCTACTCACGATAAGACCGTGAGTAGCTTCGGTCGATGAGACGATTTTGTGGAGAAGTTGGCAAAGCTCGATTTGGAGTGTGAATGAAGCGGGTCGCGATTGTGGGCGGTGGAGTGGCGGGACTGGCGGCGGCGTATGAGCTGGCGCGGCTCGCTCGCGATGGCGCGGCTGTGCAGGGTGTGCTGTTCGAAGCTTCGACTCGACTGGGAGGAATTGTCGAGACGGTGCGTGAGGGTGGCTTCGTGATTGAGTGCGGGCCGGATGCGTGGGTGAGTGAGAAGCCATGGGCGCTCGACCTTGCAGAGGAGCTTGGATTGGGTGATGAGGTGATGGCTTCGAACGACGCGGGACGGAAGACGTACGTCTTGATCGACAAGAAGCTGCAGGCGATGCCGGATGGAATGCGGATGATGGTGCCGGTGGATCTGGATGCGTTGGATGGTTCGGAGATGTTCAGCGCGGAGGCCAAACAGGCGTATCGCGATGAGGTGGGGCGAGCGGAGGAGTTGCGTGCGAGCGCTCCTGATGGCGACGAGAGTGTTGCGGAGTTTGTGCGGCATCACTTTGGCGATGAAGTGTTGGCAAAGATCGGGGCGCCGCTGCTGAGTGGCGTGTTTGGCGGCGATGTAGCGAAGTTAAGCGTGCGGGCCGTGATGGCTCCCTTTGTCGCTATGGAGCGGGAGCATGGCAGTTTGATCGCGGCGTTGCAGGCGCGGGCGGCGGCTTCATCAAAGACCGACTCGGTGTTTACTACGCTGCGAAGTGGAATGGGAACACTGGTGGATCGCATGATCGCGGCGATTCCCGAGGATTGGATCCGACTGACCGGGGAGGTGAGCTTCGTCTCGAATGAAGACGAAGGATGGCTGGTGGGCACGGGGAGAGGCGTGGAGCGGTTCGATGCGGTGATGATGGCAGCGCCGGTGGATGTGGCGCGCGCGTTGCTGGAGCCGGTGGATGAGCGCGCGGCACAGTTGATGGAGATGGATGCAAGTTCTGCGGTGGTGGTGGGGTTTGGATTTCCGGATGCGGCGAAGTTCACTGTGCCGCAGGGGTTTGGATTCCTGGTGCCGCCCGGGTCAGACAGTCTGTTGCTGGCGTGTACGTTTGTGGACCAGAAGTTCGAAGACAGAGTGCCCCAGGGCGGGCGGCTGGTGCGGGCATTCTTCGGTGGGAGGGCCGCTGATCGGTTGATGCGCTGCGGCAATGACGAAACGGCAGCGGTGGCTCGGCTGGAGTTGGCGCGGATCCTGGGGCCTCTGCCGGAGCCGCAGATGACGGTGGTGCGCCGCTGGCCGCGCAGTCTTCCGCAGTATGGGGTTGGACATCTGGAACGAATGGCCGAGTTAGCGGAACGGGTGAAGGCGCTCGACGGGCTGTGGCTGTTGGGCAACGGCTATCGGGGGGTCGGGCTGCCTGATTTGGTGCGGGACGCGCGGGCCGCCACACGACAGTTTGTCGAGCAGAGATAGCCGTCTTCGTCTTGCGGTTTCTGGTAATGTGTGCGGAAGCAAGTGCAACTGCGTCGCGTATCCGGCCTTAGCCCGATGAGATCAAGCGAACATGCCGCGCCTTATCCGAAATATCTCGACTGGCTACGCTACGTGTGCGCGTATCTGCTCTTCAGCTATGGGCTCAGCAAGCTGGGGGGCGTGCAGTTCAAACTTTCGCCAGAGATCGCGCAGAGGCCTATCGGTTCACTCAGCGGTTTTCAGCTCACGTGGTACTACTTCAGCTATTCGCGGGTCTACGACAATATTCTCGGTCTGACGCAGGTTGCCGGAGCGGTGATGCTTCTGTTCCGCAAGACTGCGCTGCTGGGTGCGGCGGTGATGACACCGGTGATGGCGAATATCCTGATGATCAACCTGTTCTTTCACATCGCTTTCGGCGCGGAGTGCATGGCAATGTTTATCTCTGCGTCCATGCTGGCGCTGTTGTGGCACGACCGCGAGGCACTCGCGAGCTTGTTCTGGAGCGATCAAGCAGCCGAGCCGGCCCGCTCCAGGAGGCTCCACCGGATGATCGCGGCGCTGGTCGTACTGTTGGTCGCCGCGCAGACGGCATTAGCGCTCTACTTAAGGCACCTAAATTCAAAGTGACTCGCTACCCCGTATTTGTAAAAATTTGACCCCGGGGTGCGGGCGGGATAGTCTTTTCCTAATCTGGTGTTGGGAAGACGGTGCGAATCCGTCGCTACCCCGTAACTGTAAGCGCTGAGAGTTTTGACGATTTTTCTAAGCCACTGGGATGCGTCCTGGGAAGGTGAGTCAAAGCTTGGTGAAGCGCAAGTCAGGAGACCCGCCGGAGGCCTATCAGGCTTAATTCAGCTTCGCTGGGAGAGCTGAAGAGCATTCTCGCTGACCTTCACGGTCTGCACGAGCGCTGCCTGAATTTAATCCCGCTCTGCTCGATGTGTTTTTTGTGCGCATGGGCAAGGAGCTGACGATGCAGGAGACGCGCCAGGGTTCGGTGACACTCGTGCTTGGTGGTGCGCGGAGCGGCAAGAGCCGTTACGCGCAGCAGCTTGCGGAGCAGTCGCATCGCGTGGTGTTGGTGGCGACGGCGAAGGTTACTGATGACGAGATGCGTGCGAAGATCGAACGCCATCGTGAAGACCGGCCCAAGAATTGGCTGATCGTGGAGGAGCCGCTGGAGCTGGCAAGGGTGCTGGAAGAGCACGAGCGCAATAACGAGGTGATTGTGGTGGATTGCCTGACGATCTTTGCGGCGAATCTTCTGGAGACAGAGGGCGAGAATAGCGAGGCCATTGATCGGAGGGTTGAGGCGTTATGCGCGGCTTTACGGAGAGTTCAATGCAACGTTGTGCTCGTGTCGAACGAAGTCGGCAGCGGAGTGGTACCGGCGTATCCGCTGGGGCGCAGATACCGCGACCTGCTGGGCGAGATCAACCAGAAGGTGGCGAGAGTCGCCGATGATGTGGTGTTGATGGTGGCTGGATTGCCGCTTGCTTTGAAGGGACATCTGGAGGTGACGCTGTGAAGGGGCTGCTGATATCGGGCACGGCGAGTGGCGTGGGGAAGACGACGGTTGCGCTGGTGATTATGGCCGGGCTGCGACGGCGTGGGCTTGCGGTGCAGCCATTTAAGTGTGGGCCTGATTTTCTGGATACAGGACATCACACACGGATATGCGGTCGCACGGCGCGCAATCTCGATACATGGATGTTGAGTGTTGAGGCCAATCGGACTGTTCTGCAGAATGCTGCGCGTGGGGCGGATGTGGTTGTCGCGGAAGGAATGATGGGCCTGTTCGATGGCAAGAATGGGAGTACCGAGATTGGGAGCAGCGCGGAGATTGCGAAACTGTTGCGGCTTCCGGTGGTGCTGGTCGTCGATGCGGCGAAGAGTGCGCGGAGCGTGGCTGCAGTAGTGCTGGGGTTTGAGATGTTCGACGCGGAGCTGCGGCTTGCCGGAGTAATTCTGAATGGCGTGGCGAGTGAGCGGCATTACGAGATGCTGCGCGAGGCGATTGAGGCTTACTGCAAGACGAAGATTCTGGGATGGCTGCCATTGGAGCCTGCGATTGCGATTCCAGAGCGGCACCTTGGTTTACAGGGCGCGGCAGAACGGGTTGGGGATGGTGAAGAAACAGCGATCAATACACTTGCTGCGTTGGCGGAAGAGCACCTCGACCTCGATGGCTTGCTTGGCCTCGAGTGCGAGTTGAAGATGACCGGGGTTGAGCCGGTGCGGGCCAGCGGTTTTGAATCGAATTTTGAGTCGAATGATGCCGTGCGAGTGGGTGTGGCGTCCGACCATGCATTCTCGTTTTACTACGAAGACAATCTGGATTTGTTGCGGGAGCGGGGGGCAGAGATCGTTCGATTCAGTCCGTTGAACGATGCTTCTCTGCCGTCCGGCCTCGATGCACTTTACCTCGGTGGTGGATATCCGGAGCTGTATGCGGAGCAGTTGAGCGGCAATCGGCAGATGCTTGAAGAGGTGCGCGCGTTCGTTGCTTCGAGGAGACCGGTGTATGCGGAGTGCGGCGGAATGCTGTATCTATCGGAGAGTTTGGGCGTAGATGACAAGAGTTATGCGATGGCCGGCGTGCTGCCGCTTTCGATGCAGATGACAGGCAAACTGGTTCAGTTTGGATACGTCACGGTGGAGTTTACCGAAGACTGTCTGCTGGGACGCAAAGGAACGGTTGTCCGCGGGCATAGCTTTCATTACTCGCGGATCGCGACGCAGGGCAACATGGGGACGAGTTACCACGTGCAATACTCAATGTCCGGCAAAGAGGAGCAGGAAGGGTTTCGACGGGGCAACGTGCTGGCGAGCTACATCCATCTGCACTTCCGCGCGAATCCTGCGGTGGCAGAGAACTTTGTCGCGGCTATTCGACAGGCGCGAACACTGCAGGCGGTGACGGCATGAAGCGGCTTCTGTCTTTGCTTTCGCTGACCGCGGTGCTGGCGGTTCCCTGCTTCGCGAGCCGCACACTGACCGATGAGATGGGTCGCAAGGTGGTAGTGCCGGACCATCCGCATCGCATTATCTGCCTGATGCCGACCGTGACCGATACTGTCTTCGCTCTGGGCGCGGGCGACGATGTGGTCGCCATCAGCGATTACACAAAGTATCCCGCAGCTGCTCTGAAGAAGCCGAGCGTTGGCGACCTGATCAAGCCGTCGATTGAGACCATTCTCTCGCTGCATCCCGACCTGGTAATCGGCACGCAGCCGAAGGGGCCGATGGAGGTGACCGATCAACTGGAGCGTGTCGGCATTCCAATCTTTCTCGTCAGTCCGCATGGCATCGCTGGAATATTTCATTCCGTCGAATCTATCGGAATGGCTTTGAACCGAACAGCACAGGCCGATGCGCTGATTCACAGCCTCGAGCAGCGCGTGGATGCAGTCAAGGCCCGTACCAAGGGCCAGCCTGCGCCGAGGGTTTTTATGCCCATCTGGTATGACCCGATCACAACTATCGGCAAGAACGCCTTCATTACGGAGATTATTGAGGCGGCCGGGGGACGTTCGGTTACGGACGATCTGCCTGCGGAGTGGCCGCAGATCAGCATGGAAGTCGTGCTGGAGCGTGCACCCGACGCGCTGTTGCTGGTGCGCGGCGGGAAGACGACGCTAAAAGTATTGCAGGACCGGCCGGGCTGGAGCAGCATGGCGGCCATCCAAGAACACCGCGCTTATTACGTTGACGACCGGATCAATTTTGCCAGTCCGGTAGCGATCGATGCATTGGAGGACCTCGCAAAACAATTTCATCCCTGAGCTGAACCGTTCAGCTTGCAACCATCCACCAACAGCAAGGTGTCGGGAAGCGCGGTGCAAATCCGCCACTACCCCGTAACTGTAAGCGCAGAGAGCTGTGGCAATGACGCACAACACCACTGGAAGAAATTCCGGGAAGGCAGCCACGGTTCGATGAAGCGCAAGCCAGGAGACCGGCCTTGCTCCACTACCCGAGGGGGAAAATTATGCACTGCGCAATTCGCAAATCGTCTGCGGTCTTTTGGATCGCCCGTCTAATCCTTGTCGCGTTCCTTTCATTGTCCGTCCCCGCGCTTGCTACAGAGCAAGGCTCTCTGCGTGGAACAGTAAAAGACCCACTTGGGGCGATCGTGGTGGGCGCGACAGTCCAATTGATAAACGGTACGTCTGTCGTCAAGACAACGACCACGGATGCAGGCGGCAACTATGTTTTTGACCTGCCCGCGTCCGCGCGCTACAGTGTGCGGGCCGTCGCTCCAACCTTTCAGACCACGACAAGCGAGTCGGTTTACGTTACGAAATCGGAAAGAGCAGAGTTGGACGTTACTCTGGCTACGCAGACGTTAACGCAACAGGTCACCGTGACGGCCACGGCAACTCCCACACCAATCGCGCAGATTGGCGCCTCAGTGACGGTGTTGACGGCAGACGACTATCGCCAGTACACGGAGGTGCAGGAACCGTTGCGTCAGATTCCAGGATTGCAGGTGACGCAGACCGGACAGTATGGTGGGGCCACTGGGCTATCGATTCGCGGTGGCAGTACGAATGCAAATAAGGTATTGATCGACGATGTTCCGGTGAATGATATCGGCGGTGCGGTCGACTTTTCCAACTTCGCTACTGTCGGCGTTCAGCAGATTGAAGTGCTGCGAGAGCCAAACAGTGCCTTGTATGGCTCAGATGCGCTGGCCGGAGTTGTAAGCATGACGACGACGCGGGGTACCACGAAGCTGCCGTTGTTTACCCTTGCCGGCGATGGCGGTAACTTCAGCACATATCACGAAGAGGCGACAGCGAGTGGTGTCGCGCGGCAGTTCGATTACTACGGCGCTTTTGGGCGACTGGACAGTGGCAACAATTTGCCGAATGACTCTTTCCACAATGCCACCTACGTTGGCAACTTCGGATGGGATCTGAATCCGGCGAACGATCTCCGTTTCACGGTGCGCCATCTCACCGTTTCCGCCGGACAGCCCAATGCCATTTTGTTGTATGGCATTCCGGACGATACAGCCCAGAAGGCACAGAACACTTACCTGAGTGGCGCGTGGAACAATCAAGCAACAGCGAAGTGGCACAATGAGATTCGCTACGGTGGCCTGCGGCTCAACACACAATTCGATGACTTCGCGCCGACTGGCATTCCCGACCCAAGTGGTTCCGGAAACTTCCTTGGCGCACCGATCACGATTAACGGAGCGAACGGGTACAGCGTCACGGGCCAGGCGATCTTTCAATTCGCGGGAGAGTACCCGAACCAGTTTTTCACCGTCACGAACCGTGACTATGTCTACGCTCAGACGGATTATCGTATCAACCCGCACATCGGGGCGCTCGGAGGTTTCAAGTATGAGGCCGAGCGCGGTTCAACGCAGTTCACAGGCTCGCCGGCCAGCAACGTAAACCGCGGCAACTACAGTTACACGCTTCAGATCTCTGGCGACCTGCGCAATCGCTTCTACTACAACGTCGGCAGCGGCATCGAGAACAATGGACTCTTCGGATTGGCCGGTACGCCGCGCGCCTCGGTCGCCTATTATCTTGCTCGGCCTTCGGGGACAGGGTGGCTGAGTGGAACTAAACTACATGCCAGCTTCGGCAAGGGGATCAAGGAGCCGACCGTATCGCAGCAAGCCAGTTCCGTCTTCGATATTCTTTCGGCCCTGCCGAATGGAAGCGAGCTTATCTCGCAGTTTCATGTTGGACAGATCGGCCCGGAGGAGTCACGCACCTACGATGGCGGAGTCGATCAAGAGTTGTGGAATGGTCGTGCCAGGGTTGGTGTGACGTACTTTCACAATGAATTTACGAATGGCATCGAAGACGTACCACCTTCGGGGCTCGTTGAAGTTGGCGTGCCGGTAGCCAACCTGCCTGCATTGCAGTTCGGCGCCTACATTAATTCAGAGGCGTTCCGATCGCAAGGAGTGGAGTTCGAGGGCGAGTTTAAAGTCAACAGCCGACTCTTCGCGCGCTGCGGCTATACGTATACCGATGCAGTGGTGCAACGTTCGTTTTCCAGCGACCAGGGCGTGGGTGAATCGTTCAATCCAGCGTTCAACTTCGGTGACATCCCAATCGGCGCGTTCTCGCCGCTGGTGGGCGCCAGGCCGTTTCGTGTCGCTCCTCAGTCGGGCTACTTTGGCCTGAGCTATACTCGCTCGAAGTTCTACAGCGCGCTCACGGGTACACTGGTCGGGCGACGGGACGATAGTGACTTTCTCTTCGATCCCAATTACGGCCCAAACATGTTGCTGCCGAATCGCAATCTGGACGGGGCCTATCAGCGACTCGATCTTAGCGGAGGCTATCAGGTCACATCGCGACTAACCGCCTATGCAAATATTCAAAATTTGTTAAGCGAACATTATGCGCAGTCGTTCGGCTTCCCTTCCCTGCCGTTTACGTTTCGGTCTGGAATCAAAATCAACTTTGGAGGCGAGTCCTGGCGACTGAAGTAACTCCTGAAGCAAAACGGATTATCGTGTCGCCGTTGGCCTCCGCTCCTGAATCACCTCAGGGGCAGGGGCCGCAGACACACGCCCGCGACGAGCGATCGCCGAAGGGCAGGGTGAGTTTCTTGGCCATGGTCTCGCTGCTGGTCGTGGCGCTGGTGACCGTCGTCTTGTTCTCGCTCGCAACGGGCGCTGTTCGTGTCTCTCCCAGCGCGATCCTGGCTGCTCTCTTCGGACATCATCAACTGACCGCGACACAACAGATTATTGTGCTGCAGATTCGCCTGCCACGGGTGTTGGCGTCAGGCGTGGTCGGCGCCGCGCTGGCGATCTCGGGGCTCATGTTTCAGGGGCTATTTCGCAACCCGATGGCCGACCCCTATGTCATCGGCTCGTCGGGTGGCGCAGTGCTGGGCGCATGCATTGGCATTTTTTTCTTCTCGCAATTCTCGGCCTTCGGCTTCAGTGCCACAGCGTTAATGGCGTTCACAGGTTCAGTAATCACGATGGTGATCGTCTATTCGCTGGCGCGCACGAATGGCAAAACGAACATAATCACATTGCTACTCGCGGGATTTGCTGTCAGCACAATGCTTGGTTACGCGGGTTATTTCTTCGAAGTGTTCGACAGCAGCAGCGGCTCGAACCATTTGATCCTGCTCTCGTGGCTGCATGGCGTGATCGGGATTCCGCGGTGGACGCAGCTTTCTGTGAGCGGCGTACTCCTTCTATCTGCAGCGGTGGTAGCAATGCCCCTGATGCGACAGCTTAACACGCTAGCGTTGGGCGACGAATATGCGCATCAGCTTGGGCTTAGGGTGGAATATACGCGTATCGGAATTATCCTGACGGGATCATTGCTGACGGCTGTTGCGGTGTCGCTCGGTGGGCTCATCAGCTTTGCCGGCCTGATTGTGCCACATGTTGCGCGTCTGCTGCTCGGGCCGGACCATGTCCGCCTGCTACCCGTTACCGCGTTGTCTGGGGCGATCTTTCTGGTTGTCGCGGACACACTCGCTCGCTCTGTTTTTGCGCCGACCGAAATCCCTGTTGGAATTTTGATGGCTTTTCTCGGCGGACCTTTCTTTCTCTACTTGTTGCGCAAGACCAAGCGGAGCTACGTGCTATGAATCCACTTTTGAGCTTTCGCGATGTCAGCTTTGGGTACAGCGACCTCGATGTGATTGAGTCCGCCGCCTTCGATCTGCAGGCTGGGAGCTGCACCGCTCTAATCGGGCCGAATGGCGCGGGCAAAACAACCATGCTCCGGCTTGCTGCCGGCACGTTGCGATGTCGTTCTGGAAACGTGCTCCTGAACGGTGTGCCACTTAGCACGCTCGCAATCAGGAAGGTGGCGCGCGCTGTCGCGCTTGTTCCCCAACAGCTCGATGTTCCTTTTCAATTCACCGTGCGGGAGGTGGTGGAGCAGGGGCGGACACCCTATCTCGGGTTCTTGCGGGGCGCGATGAGCGGAGATCGCCTAGCGGTCGACCGTGCGCTGGACCTTGCAGATGTGACCGGATTGCAGCAGCGAATCTTCAACGAACTGAGCGGCGGGGAGCGCCAGCGTGTGAAGATCGCCCTGGGCCTCGCACAAGAACCAAAGTTGCTGCTGCTGGATGAGCCGACACAGAATCTCGACATTGGGCGACAGGTCGAACTGATCGATCTGCTGCACTTTCTCCGCGCCGAAGGCATCACGATCTTTGCTTCGATTCATGATCTTCAACTGGTGGAAGGCAACTTTTCATCTGTTCTGTTGCTCAGCCCAGATACGCCGCTGATGAACGGGACGCCGGAGGAGATTCTAAAGCCATCCATTCTGGAGAAGGCTTTCAACTGTCCGCCACGGCGCCATCCTTTACTACTTGAACGCACGCAGCGATATGAGAAGAGGGCTGGATGAATACAGCAAGCCGGTCAGCCGTCTCCGAGATTGTGTCTGCGATTGGATCGCCGAGCGAGTTGTGGCGAGAGCGCGCGCGTGCTCATCTGGATGTGCTGACCAAGCCGCTCGGGAGCCTTGGCATGCTCGAAGATATCGCTGCGCAGATGGTGTCCATTCGACAGGAAGAATTTGCCGAACCGCTGCGGAAGGCTGTGTATGTCTTTGCCGCGGACCATGGAATTACTGCGGAAGGAGTGAGCGCGTACCCCAGTGAGGTGACACGGCAGATGGTGGTGAACTTTCTTGCCCAGGGCGCCGCTATCAATGTTCTGGCAAAGCTCCACGATGTCGAGATGAACGTCGTCGATGTCGGCGTGGATGCGGACTTCGACGTTGCGGACGGGATGTTGAACCACAAGGTGCGCAGGGGGACACGCAACATGCTGCGCGAAGCGGCGATGAGCGATGCGGAGTTGACACAAGCGATTGAGGTTGGGTTGAAGTTGGCCGTGGAGGCGAAGTCTCAGGGCAAAAACTTAGCTGGCCGTCGGCGAAATGGGAATCGGCAATACCACGGCAGCCAGCGCCATTACTTCCATCTTGACCCATAAGCCCGTCGCTCTAGTGACAGGGATAGGGGCTGGTTTGGATACCGCGGCTCAAGCGCACAAACGGCAGGTTATTGAAACTGTCGTCCGGAAACATTTTGCCGGCCCTGTGGGCATTTCGGTAGTTGACCCGCTTGAGGTTCTGCGCTGTGTTGGCGGATTGGAGATTGCCGCTATGACCGGCATGATACTGGGCGCGGCACGAAATGGGATCGCAGTGGTTGCAGATGGATTTATTTCAACGACGGCCGCGGCGATCGCTTTTGCGATTGAGCCGCGTGTGCGAGGTTATCTCTTTGCCGGACATCAATCTGAGGAGCCAGGACATCGGGTACTGCTCGAATACATTGGATTGAAGCCGATCCTTACGTTGAATATGCGATTGGGGGAAGGAACCGGCGCTGTGCTGGCAATGCCGATCATCGAGTCCGCGATGCATCTCTATAACGAAATGGCGACGTTCACCTCCGCTGGTGTCAGCGAGGCGAAGAAGTGATCGCGATGCAGCAAATCCGCAGGCTGGGCGTGGAGGTCGTGGTTGCGTTTCAATTTCTCACGCGGATTCCGATGCCGTCGATCACGTTTGAGACGGATTCGCTATCACGTGCTTCCAAGTTTTTTCCACTCGTGGGACTCGTGGTCGGCTCTGGTGCTGGATTGCTACAGAGGCTGTTGAAATCCCATTTAAGTCGTCCGTTGCTTGCCCTGGTTGTGCTTATCTATCTCGTCCTGATCACTGGCTGCCTCCATGAAGATGCCCTCGCCGATGCCGCGGATGGATTCGGTGGCGGATGGTCGAAGGATCAGATTCACTCTATTATGAAGGACAGCCGGATAGGAAGCTACGGCGCGACCGCTCTGGTGTTGTCCTTACTGACGCGTTATTTGCTGCTGCTGTCGCTGCCGCTAGAACACTTTGCCGCGTATGTTATTTCAGCACATGTCTTGTGCCGCTGGAGTTCACTTCCGCTGAGCTACTTCCTTCCGCCAGCGCGCGAAGGAGATGGCCAGGGCGCGCGAATCGCCAGGCTGACGTCTTTGTCTTCGCTGATATTCGGATCGGTCTTTAGCTTCGCGATCATAGGGTTTGCGCTGCGATGGTCGGCTGTAGCTCCTCTGCTGATTGCGATCCTTGTAGTTGCGCTTAGCGGGTGGCTTTATGCCAGAAAAATCGGAGGAGTGACCGGCGATTGCTTCGGTGCGACTAATCAATTGACAGAGATCGCCGTTTACTTTTGTGGAGCGTGGATCCTATGAGCGAGATCCTTTTCATCCGCCATGCCGAGACGAATATGGCCGGTACTTTTTGTGGCCACTCCGATCCCGAAGTGAACGCACGCGGTCTTGTTCAAGTTGCCGAGGTTATTAGCATACTTCGTACGGAAGAGATCGGCGTCGTTTATGCCAGCGACTTGCGCCGAGCTCACACTACGGGGATGGCGATCGCCGTGGCGCTTGGTGTCGACTGTCATGTACGTCCTGCGCTGCGCGAGATCAACTTCGGCAAGTGGGAAGGCCTTACCTGGGAAGCGGTTGAAGGACGGGACGAGGCGTATGCACGACGCTGGATTGCGGAGTACCCCCACCTGGCGGCGCCGGAGGGCGAAATCTTCCGTGACTTTGAGCGGCGGGTGCTGGATGAAGTGAAGGTTTTGTCAATTGAAGCGGAAGACGCAGGTTGCCGCATCGCGGTCGTCACTCATGCGGGAGTGCTCCGCGCTGTGCTGTGCGCGCTGCACGGATTCTCCGAAGAGGATGCCTGGGAGCAGACGAGATCGTATTGTTCGATCGTTCGCCATCCTATTGATGCTTCCTCTTTTTTGCAGTCAGTTGAGGTGAGATCTTGAGGTCATCGAGGGTTGAGGTGCATGAGTTGATTGCGTGGGGACTGGATAACTATCCCTATCGCAGCTCCGCGAATGGTGTGGGGCAGGAGGAGCTTACGAAGCAGATTGAGCGGGCGCGAAGTCGATTGACTGAATGCGAATGCTATGCGAGTTGTCCTGCTCTGCTCGTAGAAGAGACTGAGGGGATCAGGCATCTTCTCTCCGACATTTTGCAACGTAAAGATTTGCAGGAAGAGTACGAAGGCCTTGAGTGGACGCTGGGCGTAGTCGATCTGCGCCGCTTGCTCGCCTTCCAACGAAGACTGGTTTTCAATCCCACACGTCATCCAACGCCGACCCCATCGCAGGATGACTGGCCTCAGTTGATCTCGCTCGCCGCAGGCTCACGAAGAAGTACGGAGAATCACCTTGTACGTCACTCCAATGCGACGGGTGGTCTGGATATCAGTCTGCATTCCAGCAACCCGGATCTGCAGTTGCGGTTGAATCCAAAGGTAGCGCACGGTGATCTTTCGCCAGTCTGTCTCTATGGCGGCAGCGCTTTTTTCGAAGTGGCGAAACTTCGCGAGCGATGGTTCTTGCGCGATGGATACCACCGCGCCTATCGCTTGTTGCGAGCGGGGGTGTATCGAATTCCTGCCGTCATCGTTTACGCACGAACGATCAAGGAGCTTGGCGCAATTGACCCTTGCTTCTTCAGCGAAGATCAACTGTTTTCGGAGCGTCCTCCGCGCGTCATGGATTTTCTTGATGACAGCCTTGTTCTGCGCTATGAGAGGACAGCCCTTCGCAAGGTCATTCGCATACGTATTGAAGAATCGCTCGAAACTTTTGATGAAACCGAAAGAACCACAAGGAGAAATGATATGAGCATCGCAACGACACGTGGAGATGGGGGACAGACCGGGCTGGCCGGCGGCATTCGCGTTTCGAAGGCCGACCTGCGCGTTGAGGCGTACGGCACGGTCGACGAGTTGAATACAGTGCTGGGATTTGCGCGCAGCATCTGCACTAACAAGGAGATCTACGACTGGACCGAGGAGATTCAACGCACGCTGTTTCGCCTGGGGTCGGGGCTCGCGACTCCG
Organism: uncultured Acidobacteriaceae bacterium; assembly: GCA_963791735.1. Classification (GTDB taxonomy): domain Bacteria; phylum Acidobacteriota; class Terriglobia; order Terriglobales; family Acidobacteriaceae; genus Edaphobacter. The sequence continues at coordinate 322,811 of CAWBTR010000008.1, forward strand.
CCCGAGAGCAAAAAAGCGCCTCCGTCTCTTACTACGGAGGACGTCGAAGCGCTGACGAAGCTGGTTCACCGGATCGAGGCGACAGAGGGGATTCTCTCCGACTGGTCGCTGCCGGGCGCGCATACCGAATCGGCGGCGTATGAAGTCGCTCGCACGGTATGCCGTCGGGCGGAACGTAATACGGTTCGGTTGGCATCCAGCGGTGTAGAGATCAAGCCCGAGATACTTGCCTACCTGAATCGGCTCTCCGACGTGATCTGGCTATTCGGTAGATTGATCGAAGTGAACGCAGGCGTGGACGCGCGTCTGCGCACGGGCGAAACGGCAGGACCGAAGTGGTCCAGGGCATGGAAATGACGAAGGTTGCAGACTTCAACGAAGGTGAGCGCCAGGCTGTTTACCGGGCGATCCGCGAACGCAGAGATGTACGTCGCGGCTTTCTGCCGGAGCCGATGCCCGATGAATTGCTTCGCCGACTCCTGGAGGCCGCACACAATGCGCCTTCTGTTGGCTTGATGCAGCCATGGCGCTTTATTGTTGTGCGGGACATCGCCGTAAGGCAGGCTGTACACAGAATTTTCCTTGATGCGAATCGGCAGGCGCTTGCCGGCTACGAGGGCGAACGGCAACAGAACTACGCGAGCATGAAGCTCGAGGGAATACTTGAAGCTCCGCAAAATCTTTGCATCGTGTGCGACTCAGAGAGTAGTCAAGGGCATCAGCTGGGACGACGCACCATGCCCGAGACAGCAGTGTACTCGGCTGTCTGCGCCGTGCAGAATCTGTGGCTTGCAGCGCGGGTGGAGGGAGTCGGCGTGGGTTGGGTGAGCATTCTCGAGCCAACACAGCTGCGTCGCGCGTTGAAGATTCCAGAACACATTACTCCTGTGGCGTATTTGTGCCTAGGATACGTTGATGCGTTTGCCGCAGAGCCTGATCTGGAACGCGTGGGCTGGGAGAAACGAACACCTCTGAAGAGTGTGCTCTCGTTCGACCGGTACGACAGCGGCTGGGGCGAGGCGAAGGTAATACCATGAGCGCGCGCGCAATCATGGTTCTTGGAACCGGCTCGCATGTAGGCAAGTCACTGTTGACTGCGGCGCTCTGCCGCATCTTTGCGCAACACGGCCACCAGGTCGCACCGTTCAAGTCGCAGAATATGTCGCTGAACTCTGCCGCTACTGTTGAAGGGCTGGAGATTGGGCGCGCACAGGCGTTACAGGCTGAGGCGGCAGGCATCGCGCCCTCGGTCCATATGAACCCCATTCTGATCAAGCCCTCGGGGGATCAGTCTTCACAGGTGGTCGTGCGCGGGAAGATATGGGGAAGAGTGACCACGATGGACTACCACCAGAGGCGCGTGGAGGAGTTGTTGCCAATCGTACGCGAAAGCTACGAAACGCTTGCGTCGCAGTACGACGTAGTCATTCTGGAAGGCGCTGGATCGCCCGCGGAGATCAATTTGAAGCAAAACGATATCGCGAATATGCGGATGGCCGAGATGGCCGATGCGCGTTGCCTGCTGATTGGCGATATCGATCGGGGCGGAGTGTTCGCCTCATTGCTGGGGACGCTGGAACTGCTGGAGCCTCGAGAGCGCAAACGCATTCAGGGATTTGCGATTAACAAATTTCGTGGCGATGTGAGTCTTCTCGAGCTAGGAGTACGGATGATTGAAGAGCGCGTGCACAAGCCATGTATCGGAGTCGTGCCTTATCTGCGCTCCCTGATGCTCGAAGAAGAAGACAGTCTGGGGCTTCCGGTCACGACGCAGACGCAATGGACGCCGGATGCATCTTCCGATAAAACCAGCGATCGCCCTTTGCGCCTGGCGGTACTTGCGTTGCCGTCCTTTTCAAATTTCACCGACTTCGATTCCCTGCGTGCTGAGCCATCGGTCTCGCTGCTGTTTTGTCGCTCAGCGGAAGCCATTGCGCAGGCTGATGTCGTCATCCTGCCGGGGAGCAAGCAGACTGTAGATGATCTGCTATGGATGCGTAGGCAAGGCCTGGATGTTGCGGTGCGGCAGTATGCCCGATCGGGCCTAGTGGTTGGGATTTGTGGAGGTATGCAAATGCTGGGCCAAACAATCACCGATCCTCTCGGGATTGAGCACCGCGGCTCAATCTCGGGACTTGGGTTGCTGCCAATTCGTACGATCATGCGGGCAGATAAGGTGACTCGCAATGTGACGGGGAAACTGGCGGCGAGTGATTTGTTTGGCCAGCCTATCGAGGACAGCCAGGTTTCAGGTTATGAGATTCACATAGGGGAGACCATCTATCAGGAGGGAGCTGCGCACTTCGCGATTCTTTCAGCAGGCTCGAAGTCGTCGGACGGCTGCAACGATGGGTGCGTGAGCACAGATACGCGCGTCTTCGGGACGTATTTGCATGGACTTTTCGATGACGATAGTCTTCGCCATCAGTTCATTCGCGCTGCACGGACATTTCACAAACTCGCTGTGGTAAGCGAGCTTAATCTCTGGAAGGGGCTTCGCGAGGAATCGTTGAATCGACTTGCTCATGAGGTCGAAAAGGCACTGGATATGGAGAAGATCTTCGGATGGATTGGCCTTCCATACAGATATACCGCTGCGACAGGAGTGAGTCCCGATCGTTCGCGAATAGAGAGTGTCGAGCGATGAGCGACCGAAAGGTTCTGGCAACAGCATACGTATTTGACTGGGTTGCGGGCGATCCTGAGTGGTTTCCGCATCCTGTGCGGTTGATCGGTAAGGGGGTGCAAGCTGGAGAGCGCATTTTACGGAGGCGTGGCCAAACGCCCGCAGCTGAGTTCGTAGCTGGGGGAGCGCTGACCTTTGGCCTGGTTGCCGCCGCATACGTGGTAACGGCAAAGACAATTGCATGGATGAACAGACGAAACCGCGCGTTGGGATTCTCTGCCGAAACGTTACTTGCGTGGACCTGTCTGGCTTCCCGGAATCTGCACGACGAGGCCTCGGCTGTCGTAGCGGCGTTAGAGGCGAACGACATCGTTCTAGCCCGACAACGCGTGGCGAGGATCGTCGGACGTGATACACGGCATCTGGACGCCGACGAGATTAGCCGCGCCGTCGTCGAAACTGTTGCGGAGAGTTGTTCGGATGGGGTGATCGCGCCGCTGTTCTATATGGCGATTGGAGGAGTGCCGCTCGCCATGGCGTTTAAGACGATCAATACGCTTGACTCGATGATAGGTCATAATGACGAGCGGTATTTCTATTTTGGGAAGGTAGCAGCGCGGCTGGATGATGCGGTCAATTTTCTGCCGTCGCGGCTGACCGCGCTGGGTATAACTGCGACTGCTGCAATCGTTGCGGGTGGGAGCTCCGCGGCCGCGCTGGATACATGGTTACGTGATGGGATGAAACACAGGAGTCCAAATGCGGGGCAACCAGAGAGCGCGATAGCTGGTGCTTTGCAGGTGCGTCTCGGGGGTGAGAACTCTTATAAGGGGGAACCCGTGACCACGCCTATTATTGGAGAACAGTTTGCTCGCCCCTCAACGGAGAAGGCAGAGCAGGCAATTCGGATCGTCGCGGCAGTCTCAGTCCTTGGGGCCTTCGCTGCGGTATTGCTGCGAAGGAGGAAGGGATGAGCGCGACTCATCATTTTCCGCCGCCGGTGCATGGGGGCCAACTTCGGCAGATCGTTGCGCAGTATAAGATTTCTGCTGAGCGGCTCCTCGATTTCAGCGCCAATATTAATCCGGCCGGCCCCCCGTTATCAGTGGTGGGGGCAATCCAACGAGCGCTCGAAGTCCCCTCGACCCTCGCGGAGTATCCGGATCTCGAACTCCTTGAGCTAAAGAAGACTATCGCCTGGCGCATAGGTGTTCACGCGGAGAATGTCGCTGTTTCGAATGGCTTTGTGTCACTCCTTACGGTTGCGCTGCGATCACTGAAGATCGAAAGGTGCCTTTTGCCCGTGCCTTCTTTCGGCGAGTATCGACGCACGCTTGAGAACGCTGGCATTATCGTCAGTCCCTATGGCCTTTCGCCAGACGAAGAATTTCGCTACGAGGCAGACACGATCCTGAATGTTTTGCTGGAACGGTCGTGCGACGCAATTCTATTGGCCAATCCGCAAAATCCGTCAGGCGCGGCCTGCGATGCAGGGAGAATGAGCCGATTGATCGAAATGGCTGCGCAACACGGCATTACAGTGCTGCTGGATGAGGCATTCATCGACTATTGCCCATTAGAATCAGCGACGCGACTGGCGATGGAACAAACAAATCTAATTGTGTTTCGTTCAGTTACAAAATTCTTTGCTATTCCGGGGTTGAGGGTGGCCTATGCGGTCAGCACGTCGTCCTGTATATCTACGATGAATCGCTTCATTGCGCCGTGGCCAATTACGAGCATCGCTTCTGATGCTGTCTGCGCTGCTTTGCAGGATGGAGCATACGCAGAAGAGTCGCGGCTCGCCAACGAGCGGCGACGTTCGTGGCTAGAATGCGAGCTTTCACAATTGAAGGTTACGACGTATCCGTCGAGCACGAACTTTCTTCTGCTGCGATTTGCCGCCGGGTTGAACGTTAGCCTGCTCTGGGAGAGGATGATCGTCGAGCAGCAGATTGTACTGCGTTGCTGCGCGAACTTTGAAGGTCTCGCGAGGGGGCATCTGCGAATTGCGGTTCGGTCCGAGCCAGAGAATGTGAGATTGATTTGCGGTCTGGAGCAAGTTCTTTCTAGCCTACTCAGATGATAATCGGATCGGGAGGATGCGAATCTTGCGACGTGGGTCGCGAAGAAAATCGGATTTGTTCAGCGCGAAATCAATCACGGTAAATTCAGATCTGTCCTGATTGGCGATCAATCGCGCAGTTGTACTGCCTTCTTCGTTGCGCCGTCTTTGTAGGCGAGCACTGCTACCGCTTTAGATACATCACCGCCGTCAATTTTGATGTTTTCGTTTTCTGTACCCTCAAGCTGGAGAAATACCGCAGCTGGCGAGAGGAGGCGCGCAGCGGTCAACAGAATCTGCTTCGAGTTGATGCAGCGCAAAGCTGATTCCGCTGCGGGATTTGCCTGGACACTTAAGCCGTTCACCGAAACATCTTGCACATGGTCCAAGATGACGGCGGGGCGCATCTCCGGCGCGCTCACCTGAAACCGGATATTTTGCAGCGTTAAGCCGCGTGAGTTACGCGCATAGAAGCCATAGGCCGGCATGGGCCCCAGCATGAAGTATTCGCCCGCAACATCAGGGAGGTTGCGCCGCGTGGCGTCTTCCGCTGTGCCGCCGCCACCGAAGGTAAGGTGAATGTTATCGAAGGATATGTTCTCAATGGTTGCGTCGGCAATGCAATTCAGCGTGATGCAAGAGTGACCTTCTCCCGGTCTAACGTCACTGGTCAGCGTCGTTTCGGGTAACTGCGGCGGGTTCGTTGTGATCGTACCGCTGATATTGCTGAATGAGATATTGCGTGCCACGGCGACCTAGCTTCTTTCGGTAATATGGGCTGCAAGCCTGCGTCGACATTCTGATTCTGACGCGTTCTTTGGCCGAGGCTGATATGAATCGGCCCGGTCACCTGTTGCAGCACAAGATTGGCAAAAGAGATATTCTCGAAACGCGATCCTTCATTGCCCTGAAACTTAATGGGACATCCGAATACGTCATACAGGACACAGTTGGAGACGGAGATATTTTCCGCTATGCCGCCGCCAAAGCGGAAAACAGACCATCGCGGCGCCGATAGTACGATGGCTGCGATTGATCCTCCGGAGGATGAGACGAAGTATCCCGATCCCCACATGTTTGGCCCATTGCCTGCGTACGGATTTCTTTTGCGCCACGTGAAGAATCTTGAGATGAGCAACATCCAGGTTGCGACGGCGAAAGACGATGCACGTGTAGCCTTCTGGTTGAATGACGTGTCAGGCGCAGACTTTTTCCGCATGAAGGCTTCGATTGCGGCCGGAGCTTCTATGTTTACGCTCAGAAACGTCTCCAGCTTCCGTGTCTCAGGCAGTCGCGGCGTCAAAGACATGGAAAGCGAGAAGGTGGCCGCCAGAACTCTATGAAATCTTGATTTACCGGGCGGCGGTGTTCGAACCCAACCCGCCCTCTAGTCCCAAGAGCGATCACAACTCAATGCGGCGGAGCTCCCTTGGAGGCGACAACGGCCAGAACACGGCTGGAAGATTGCGCGTTGCCTTCGTCGCCTTCCCATCGTTTTCACGTCTGCGGTTCTGCCCAATCTATAAACAGGTTGTGGCATTTTCATAGTTGATATGTCAGAAAGTAAACTGGAAGACACGAAACTCGCAATGCTAGGATGTGGATTGATATCCTTATGCAGCGTAGAGGTGAGAGTTGGCCATTAAGACGCTAGCGGCATCTTCGCTCAAGCGGCGACCCGCATCATGCATAATGCGGGCATACGCTCGGCGCTTCCAACGCTCATCGGATTTCGAGGTTTCTTTCCCGAATGAATCGCAGAAACTTTCTCAAGCTAGCTGGCGTGGCGAGCGTCAATTGCGCGACGCAACAGATCCCCCCCGTTCTCTCGCGACGCTCCGGGGCTGAACCGCGGCAGGCCATCATTATTCTTGGCGAGTCCGTCCGCTATGACATGTTGAATTGCAACCGGCAGACCGGATTGAAGACGCCGAACTTCGATCGCATCGCAGCGGAGGGCGTCTGCTTTGAACGCGCTTACAACTGCCAGCCAGTGTGCGCTCCGGCGCGGTCGTCAATCTGGACCGGGCTCTATCCACACACTAGCGGCGTTTGGGCAAACAGCATGCCGCTCGGCGACACAACGCATACTATAGGAGAGCGACTTTCGGACCAAGGCGTACATTGCGCATTCATCGGCAAATGGCACTTGAGCGGCACGGACTACTTTGATACCGGACTACCAGCCGCAGGGTGGGATAGAAACTACTGGTATGACATGCGCGACTATCTGGAGGAGCTTGCCCCGGCAGACCGTGTACGCTCGCGTGACCGTGCCACCGGCGACGATCCCACATGGACCGCAGACATGTGCTACGGCTATCGCTGCACACAGCGTGCTCTCGACTTCCTTGCCAAGCACGAAGGCGAGGATTATCTCCTCGTAATCTCATACGACGAACCACATGGTCCGGCGCTCTGCCCAATCGAATACACACAGATGTACAAGGATTTCGCCTTCCCTTCCAACGTCAATATCAATGACCCCCTAACGAACAAGCCCGAAGAACAACGTGTATGGGCCGCGCCAAGGCTGAATCGCACGCAGCCCCCAATTCACGATGCGCACTACTTCGGCTCGCATACGTTCATCGATCACGAGATTGGACGCGTGTTGGACAGCGTGCAAACGCATGCGCCAAAAGCGATGTTGATGTACACAAGCGACCACGGCGTCTTTCTTGAGTCGCACCGGCTGACGGACAAAGGTCCGGCGATGTATAACGAAATCACGAACGTTCCTTTCCTTGTGCGCTGGCCCGGGCATACGCCCGCGAATGTTCGTTCTGCGAGCTTGATCTCGCACATCAATATCAGTGGCACGATGATGGACTACTTTGGCTTCGACGTTCCGAAGACGCTCGAAGGCGGCAGTGTTCTTCCGTTATTCAAGGACCCGACGACGGTCGTCAACAAGGAAGTCTTCATGGAGTGGGGACGTTACGAGGTAGACCACGACGGCTTCGGTGCATTTCAGCCGATTCGATGCGTGTGCGATGGACGCTACAAGCTTGCGATCAACCTTATGACAACCGATGAGCTCTACGATCTAAAGGTAGACCCATCGGAGTTGAACAACTTGATTGACTCCGCGGAACATGCCGCCCTTCGCAACGACCTGCACGACCGACTGTTGAACTGGATGAACGTCTCGCGTGATCCCTTCCGCGGCTACTATTGGGGACGGCGTGCATGGCGCCCCGAGTTTCCGGTAACATGGGCGAACGCCGGGTACACACGCCAGCGCGAGAGCGACGGCTACCTTCCGCGCGAGCTGGATTACGACACGGGCATAACCATGACGACAGCAACGCGCCCAAAAACTCCCTGACCTAATTAAATGGCCAAGCCGATAATCCCGACTGGCCCTTTGCTTTGATGGGAGAGTGACGTGTCAGGATTTCTATTTGGAGACACGCTCAAAGATAAAGGCGGCTGCGTCATAGTCGCCCTTCAGAATCGTGTTGATGCCGTGTCCCATCCAATACCTGCCGCTCGCAGTCTTTGGGGCGTCGTCGGAGAGACGTCCATAGATTGATCGCACGCTGTAGATCGTATCACGATCCAAGCCTTGTAAAGAGATGTTTGGAATCGGATATCGCATCTGCTGGGAATGCAGAAAGACGAACGCAACGGCCTTCGATTTATCTAACGCCACCGATTCTGTTGCTGCGATCTCGCTCTCGTTGCGCGGCGACACCAAGCGATAGAGCGAGCCATGTTGCACGACTTCCTCGATCGATTTATACGCAGCAATCATCTGCTTCGCAATTGCAAAGTCTTCGGGCGACCACTTGGCCAGATTGGCTCCGATGCCGAGCGATCCCTGCATAGAAGATAGAAAGCGATATTGCAGCGAGGTGACGCGCTCGTTATACCAATTAGGCGAATCCGTCACCCACGCCATCATCACGCTGGGCGTGTACGCATAGGTAAAGCCGTCCTGTATCGACAGTCGGTCGAAGGGATCGGTATTGTCCGATGTCCACACTTCATCCACGAAATGTAAGACACCAAGATCCACGCGGCCGCCACCACCTGAGCATGACTCGATCTCGAGCTTCGGATGTTTTGCGCGTAACTCCTGCAGGATGGAGTAGTAGTTGCGAGTGTAAGTAACGTAGAGCTTCTTCTGTTCTTCGGGCGCCACCTCAGGCCAACCCGGTTCGGACCAGACCCGGTTCAGATCCCATTTTAAGAACGAAATATCATTCTCGCTAAGCAGTTTGTCCAAAAAGCCTAAGACATAGGAGCGCACTTCGGGGCGGGCCAGATTCAATACCAATTGGTTACGTGATTCTGAACGCGGACGGCCGGTCATATTGATGATCCAGTCAGGATGCTTACGATACAGATCGCTGTCGGGGTTCACCATTTCCGGTTCGACCCAAAGTCCGAAGTCCATTCCAAGCGAATGGACTTTAGCAATTAAGGGTGTAAGACCGTGCGGGAATTTTTCCGGATTCACGTACCAGTCGCCGAGGCCGGCGTGGGCGTCTTTGCGTTGCCCAAACCAACCATCGTCCATCACAAAGCGCTCAACGCCGATGGCTGCCGCTTTCTCTGCAAGCAGTTCCTGTCCCTGCTCGTCCACATTGAAGTTGGTTGCTTCCCATGAGTTGTAGAGCACCGGACGGGCCGGCGGCTTTGGCGCCTGGGGCAAAATATTTGTCAGCTCATAGTGGTGCATCAGCCGAGAGGCCTCGCCCAATCCGAAGCCCGTAAATCCACCGTAAAAGACAGGGGTTTCCAGGCTTTCTCCGGGTGGGAGTTGATAGCCAAAATCAAACGGGTTGAAACCACCCGTAATCCGAACCTGGCGCATTGGATCCTGTTCTACTGTCATGCGCCACGATCCGCTCCAGGCGAGGGCGCCAAACCATACGCTACCTTGCGTCTCGGTCACGTCTCCGCGTTCTACAGCAAACCATGGGCTTGACTGGTGCCCGGTAGAGCCGCGCCTGCTCTCAAGCACAATCCTGCCGGGTTCAATCTTCTGGTTTTGCAGTTGAAACTCGGCGCCCCATCGGCCTGCGAGATACCGTAAGGAATAATCCGTTCTCGCTGGGAGGTTCCAACTCGCTGCTTCTGCCTGCTCCAGCAACACCTTGGCAGCGGTGCGATTCTCAATCGTCGCAGAACGTGCCAGAATTCCAGTAGCCGGATCCATACTGTATTTGAGAGTCACATAGATCTCGCGCGAAATATCCCGCAGCGTCACGCGCAGCTCATTGCCATCGATCACGTGAGACGTGTAGTGCAAAACCAAGTCGCGATTGCCATCGGGAAAAGTAGCTTTGAGCGCGGGCTCGTCCAGCGCTCCGCCGCCCCATCCGGGAAACTCCTGTGGTGTGTCATTCATCTCGTCCGCGAAGTTAACTGGCGCTGGTGCAGGCAATGCATCGCTTGCGGCGAGCCGCTCGCCCCAGTACACAGATTGCAGTTCGCCGCGGCCGTTGATGCCCATTGCATACGTGACGTCCCCGCCATCCAACCGAAAGATCTTGTTGGTCGCATCGAAGGACACCATCGCGTCCATCTTCTGCTGGGCCTGCGCTGAGGAGCCGGCGAACATAAGAAGCAGTGCCGATAACACGATGCTCCGACTCCGGAAACACTTCATCTTCATACGTAAAACCTCTCTTCTTGTCCTGTCTGGCTTGCAGCATATTATTTGATATATCGGTTCATTCTGTTATGGAGCAGAATGAACCCTGGCAAAGACACATGATCCTCGGTGGTAATGATCTAGAGATAATACCGTCACGGAACAATCTGCAAATGAATCGCGATGGTTTGCCATTATGGCAGGGAGGCCTCTGTTCTACAGGAGCGTTTGCGGTATCAAAGGCTTGATCGCGCCCGAGTCCCAAGCGGAAACGCATCCGCGAACGACATCGGAAAACGACCTTTGAGAGAGATTCCTTCCGGTATGCCGACATTCTAATCAGATCGGCTTGCTCTCGCTCGAAACGCAGCTACCTTCGCGCGATTTCCGCAGCCTGTCGACGTGCACCATCTTCTGCGGTGGCCTTTAGTCCGGTCATAAAACCACATGACACAAGCGTTGCCTTCGCAATGCCGGACGAGGTCGAAGTCACCATCCGCAAGCAGATCTGCGACCGCTTCCGCGACCGGAGCCAGAAACGCCTCGACCGTCTTTTTGCCGTAGACACGAGTCACACGAATGTTCCTCGCATCGTCTGTCATAAGCGCCGCATGACTCGGAGCGTCCTCAAGGAATCTGTTGAGCGCGGCTAGCGACGGTTTCTTTGCGGACTTTCGATCCTCAACGGCAACCAGCGCGATCTCGCGAAGCTCTCTTGCACTTTCAAGTAACACCCCGTCGCCGAAAGAAAGCGCTCCTTTCGCGACGGGGACTCCGAGCCTCTTGAGCCAGGCTTTCACGTCACTGTCGCTTTGCAGTGTATCTATCAGCTGTCCCTCAAACATTCGACGAGTATTGATGAAATTGATTGCCAGATTGTCCCCCACAAAGTCGAGACGGTTCTCCCTCGTCGCGTCCTTCACGATGTTGTCCTTCACAGCCATCTCCAGTCAATTTCGTAACCTTTTATGAATCGTTTATATGGTTACACGAATCTATCTTTACGTGACGCAAATAAAGTAGAAAACGTTACGCGGCGAGGCTCGCATTGCTTTGATTCGCAGCCATCCGCATAGAAACAATAGGAGTTATACATGGCAGACAATCAAAAAACGGTCATCGTAACGGGCGCTTCCCAAGGAATCGGTGCTGCAGTAGTGAAAGCGTTTCTGGAACGTGGTTACAACGTGGTCGGCACCTCTCGCAGCGCGACAAAGTCGGCTGAGTTGAAGGCTTCCGATAACCTTGTGTTGGTAGACGGAGACATAGGCCAGGCTGCTACGGCCAAGAAAGTGGTCGAGACAGCGGTTCAGAAGTTTGGCTCGGTTGATGTCGTTGTCAACAATGCTGGCATCTTCTCGGCGAAGCCTTTCACTGATTACAGCGCTGACGATTTCCGCGCCCTTGTCTCGACGAATCTCGAAGGCTACATCTACATCACCCAGCTCGCGGTCAAGCAAATGCTGGCTCAGAAGTCGGGTGGAAGTGTCGTAGCCATCACGACATCGCTGGTTGAAAATCCCATCGGTGGCATAACGGCGTCCGTGCCGATGATCACGAAAGGCGGTCTCGAGGCTATCACGCGTAGCCTTGCCTCGGAGTATGCGAAGGAGCACATCCGCTTCAATGCGGTCGCACCCGGGGTCGTTGACACTCCTCTTCACAAAAATAACCCGAAGGATTTCCTGAAGACCTTGTCGCCGATGGGTACGATCTCCACGTCCGAAGACATCGCCGATGCGGTGGTCTATCTTACTGAATCGCGCCACATCACCGGGGAGGTGCTGCACGTGGACGGTGGTGCGCACAACGGCAAATGGTAAGCCCCAGCCGTTCGCAACCGAGCACCGCGGAGCGCCGGCTGCAGGACCTTGGCATCGTGCTACCCAAAGCTCCCCACCCGCTTGGTGCATACATTGAGGCGGTCCAATCAGGCAGCCTTCTCTTTCTCAGTGGGATGCTGCCGATCAAGGATGGCAAGCCTCAATACATTGGGCGCCTGGGTAAGGAAGTCGATGTAGATGCGGGCCGTGACGCTCTGCGAACCGCAACTTTGAATGCACTGTCCGCTGCAAAGGAGCATTTGGGCTCGCTGGACCGCGTGACGAAGGTTCTTCGCGTGGGAGTCTACCTGGCTACTTCGGGTGACTTCTACAACCAACCGATCGTCGCGGATGCCGCATCGGAACTTCTCGGAGATATATTTGGAGAGGGCAAGACATCTGTACGGTCCGTCTTCGGAGTGGCTAGCTTACCTCTGGGCGTGCCTGTCATGCTTGAGGTGACGTTCGAAATCAATAGATGAGAAAGCGGGAGCGAGGCTTCCGCTTTCTTGCAACACAGATGGGGATCGCAATGGCAAATCGAATGAGCTCAAAGCCGTGGACAGAAAACCGACTGACCTCCCGTTTGGGGCTGCAATATCCAATCATTCAGGGCGCCCTCGGGGGCCTGTCGTCGCAGCGGCTGACGGCAGCCGTTTCGAACTACGGAGGACTTGGGTCATTCGGTGCTCACGGACTCAACCCTGATGCTATTCGTAAAGTGATTCGTGAAATCAGTCGTCTTACGTCCAAGCCATTTGCGATGAACCTTTGGGTCTCAATGGAGGACGAAGGGGCCGTTAGCTCGACGGAAGACGCATTCCATCGCAGCCTCTCTTCTCTAACAAAACATATTGAAAGTGTCCAAGGAGCCAAGCCCTCTTATCGCCCGTACGAAGCGATTCGATTCGAAGACCAGGTACAAGTTCTTTTGGACGAAGGGATCTCCGCATTCAGCTTCATCTACGGCATTCCCTCCAAGCAGATTTTGGATGAGTTTCGCCGCCAGGGAGTCGCGCTGATTGGAACGGCGACCACCGTTGATGAAGCGATCGCCCTGCAGCAAGCAGGCGTGGACGTGATCGCGGCTTCCGGCTTTGAGGCGGGCGGACACCGCGGTTCCTTTCTGCAACCTTCAGAAGATTCCCTGACGGGAACGATGGCATTGGTTCCGCAAGTTGTCGATGCTGTCACGCTTCCGGTCGTTGCCGCCGGTGGAATTGGGGATGCACGCGGAATCATCGCTGCATTCGCTCTTGGGGCGGAAGCCGTGCAGATGGGAACCGCTTTTCTCGCCTGCGAGGAGTCCGGATCGAGCACTCACCATCGCAATGCTCTTCTCAGTGGGCAAGCGAAGCAGACCGCTCTTACGCGTGGGTTCACGGGGAGACTTGCTCGCGGAATCAGAAATCGGCTTCTCAATGAACTGAATCGCAAGGACACCGAGATCCTTCCATATCCCCTTCAACGCACTCTCGTCCGGCACCTATCGATACCAGCCGAGAAGGCGGGGAGAACTGATCTTCTCCCTCTCTGGGCAGGACAGAGCGCCAACCTGTCACGGTGTACAAATGTGCATACGCTACTCGACTCGCTTGTGACCGAAGTATCTGAGATCGGCACTGCTGTTCAGAACTGGAGCGCCCATCGTCAGCCAGCGAACACGCGAGAGTAATCGTGTCAGTGAGTTGACAGGAGAAAACATGCCTGTAACTGATTGGATAGATGGTCGGGGCGGAGGGATTCGAACCCCCGACCCTCTGCTCCCAAAGCAGATGCGCTACCAGACTGCGCTACGCCCCGACTGTCTTCAGTTTATCGCATCGAGTCCGCAACGGTTCTCAAATCGTGCGGAACATGCCATGACTGTCCGTACCAAACAGCGCATGCATCATGCTACCGAAGACCCACGTCAGCAGAAGCATGGGTAACAGAATCAGCGCAGCGAGCACGAGACAGAGGCCGCCGAGGAAGAGCCAGCTTTGCACGGTATGTTTTCGCGGCTCGTCCATACTCCCGATCAGCAGAGCATAGTTGCGGCGGTTCGCGCGCCAGGCAATGTCGAACATATCGCCCAACACCGGGATCGACCCGACCACAACTTCGATCGCGACGTTGGCCACCATGCGAGTGACCGTGACATAGGAGACACCGCGCACCCACGCCGCAATGATGATGATGCAGGAGGCGATGCCACCGATCAGGTCGCCGATGCCGGGGACGAAGCCGACGATGCCGTCTAGGCCGAAGCGGATCGAGGTGCCCGGAATTCTGATGAAATCATCCAGCACATGAGACAGAAGGTCCAGGTTTTCGTCGTCGAATGCTTTACCGCCGCGCTTCAGGCGGGGCGACAGGACCTCGGGTTTCGCGGTAAACGCCATCGGACCCCCACCAATGCCCTGCAGGGGTTGCCCGCGGGGTGCCGGTGCTATAATTCCAGTATACGGCGGCTATAGTTCAGTGGCAGAACGCCGCTCTGTGGCAGCGGATGTCGTGGGTTCGAAACCCACTAGCCGCCCCAAAAATTTCTCATCGTGTTACATGACTGCGGTCCTACCTTGCCCCGCACCTCCCAAGTCTCACCATCCGTATCGTCTGATCATCTCTTTGCCGGGACTTCGGGCTGGGCTTATCCAACGTGGAAGCCGGAGTTTTACCCTGCGGGCACCCCGGCGAAGCGGTTCCTCGAATTCTATGCAACACAGCTCACCTCGGTTGAGGTCAATTACACCTTCCGCGCGCTGCCGACGGTGAAGATGCTCGAAGGCTGGCTGGCAGCGACTCCGTCGAACTTCCGTTTCAGCTTCAAGGCGCCGCAGCGCATCACGCACTTCAAACGGCTGCACGAGTGCTCTGAAGATCTCACGCAGTTTGTCGGCGCACTCGAGCCTGTCCGTCAGGCGGGCAAACTTGGACTTCTCCTCTTCCAGCTTCCACCCAACTTCAAAGCCGATGCAGCGCGGTTGACCGACTTCCTGACTATTCCGGCTCTCCGGCTCTCTGGTGTTACGCCCATAGCCTTCGAGTTCCGACACGAGTCATGGTTCTGTGACGAAATCTACACCATCCTGCGCCAGCACAATGCTGCACTCTGCATCGCCGAAAGTGACGATCTGGCCACGCCGGAAGTTCACACCGCAGCAAGCCATACCAGCTTCCGTCTGCGACGCAGCGGTGGCTACTCCGCTGTTGAACTCGCCGCTTTCGTTCAACGCTTCACCGAGCTCACACAGCAACGCGACGTCTACGTGTACTTCAAACATGAAGAGGACCCCAGCGGCGCCCTCAATGCGTCTGCGTTCCTCGCCCTCGCCAATTCAGGTGAGTGCTGATGCCGACACAAGAGATCGAGACCATTGCCAGTCACGTCGCAGATTTTCGTCCGCGGCGATTCCTGCGCAACGGACATCTGCAGACCATCGCCGGAAACTATCTGTCACGTGTTAATGGTCTGCCGGCACCCGAGGCGCAGCTGGTCGAGGTATCACCCGCGACAGCGAACCAGATTGCAAGCCAGGTCCTCTGCCACTGCCATTGGCAGCCGAAGGAGGTACGGGCAACGCGGCCTACAGCCATCATCGTGCATGGGCTCGAAGGCTCGTCGGAGTCGCAGTACGTCGTCGGAAACTCGAACAAGCTGTGGCGCGCGGGCTGCAACATCGTCCGCATGAACATGCGCAACTGCGGCGACACCGAGGCCCTTGCGCCAACGCTCTACCACTCTGGCCTCTCCAACGACGTGCTCGTGGTGATGAACTTCTTCGTCGCGCAGTACGGGCTGCAATCGATGTCGCTGATCGGCTATTCGATGGGAGGAAACCTCGTCATCAAGCTCGCCGGCGAACTCGGCGCGGAAGCACCAGCGACGCTCCACTCGGTGATCGGAGTTTCGCCTGCGGTCGATTTGGAGCCGTCGGCCGATGCGCTTCATCTTCCGCAGAACCGACTCTACGAGTGGAAGTTTCTCCAGAATCTTCTACGCCGGTTCCGCCGCAAAGCCGTTCTCTTCCCTCACGCCTACGATCGAAATCGCGCCGCGGGAATCTATTCGCTGCGTGAGTTCGACGATCGAATTACAGCACTCTACTCCGGCTTCACCAGTGCGGATGATTACTATTACCGCGCTGCCGCCGCCCGTGTACTCGACCGCATTGCGGTGCCCACCCTGATCCTGCATTCGCTGGACGACCCTTTTGTCCGCATTACTTCTGAGACTCGCGAGAGGATTAACGCGAATGCCAATATCACGCTGATGGAAAGTCAGCATGGCGGCCACTGCGCCTTTCTTGCTCCACCCGACCCCAGCACCGGCTACGACGGCTATTGGGCCGAACATACGCTACTGCGTTTTCTTCTAGCGAACGCCTAAGCTTCCGTTCGTCAGCGGCTTACTACCTGTGACGCTAAGATAGTTCCTGATGCTCTCCGAATGGTCCGCCGAATGTTCCGCAGACGATCCTGTCCTTGTCGTGCCCTGGTCTGATCCATCGGACAGCACCGGCAATCGAAGATTCATCGACCTGCGGGAGAATCCCTATGACCTTGACCATCTGCCTGAAGCGGAGCACTACCCTGCGCTGATGCATGCCCTGCGCGCGCTGAACGCTGCGCGGTCGCCGGTCTTCACGGCGAAGTGCGACGCGTGGCCGCTCGCGCCAGACGAACTGGATGCTCTGCGCGTGAATCTCGACATCGGCGCCGACGAAGCCCCGGCCGGATTCGGCAGCTACATCGACTTCCTCTGGCGCGAGCGCTCACTCTTCGCATCGTTTCACATGCAGGAGCAGATGCTGCACCGGCTCACCCGTCACGCTGCTCCTCTTGAGCATCCTTACGCGATGCTCGATTGCATCATCCGCCCGGCGATGGTCGACCTCGCTGGACCGCAGGAGGGCTTCGCGACAAGTCTGTACGTCAAAGCTGCCGGGCATGACGTACAGGCTGCGGAAGCGAACTGGGCCTCTGCGCTGGACGCCGTTGTGGCGCTGCTTCGCAGCAAGGACCTTGCCTTTACTTAGGCGGTAATCGCCACTTCCCACCAGGGGGTCCCCCCCATTGCCCGCGCGTAACCACAATCATTTCATGGAGTTACGACGGTAATAACATACTTGACGCAGGTAAAGCGTTGGGTATATCGTCGATTTTACCGTGACAGGGCGGCGCTATTTTTTCTAGTCTGCGCTTTCATATTCTGCATCATCCACAGGGGTGAAACGGTCGGTGTCGGGATCGTACAAACGGCAAAATCGAGTAGTGCGCCGTATTTTGAGAGCGTCAACGTAGTCTATCCACCCCATGAGATACAGGTAGCTTTTCTTGGCGTGAAGGCGAAAGGCATCAGCCGAGGAAACGGGTTCCGTTCTCCCAAACGGATATGGATAGGAATGACCCGCATCAACCACGACTTCACACTCCTTACCACTCTTTCCCTCCCACGGACGCTTAGCTGGCAAGGTAAGCGTACGGGAGACATAGAACTCGTACAAAATCTCTTTCACAATCGCCCGCGTTCCCCCCAAATTGACGATATAGAACTGCCCCATCATCAAGGAACCCTCCAATATTCGGTTTGGGACTTGTCCTGTCAGGCTCGTGGATTCGCTGAAGTAAAAAGTTCTGACGTGAATCTTCGGTCTTTGGGTCTGAACCAGCGATTGCCGCGCTATCTCGACGGATCTTTCGGAGGCCTTAGCGGATTTACTGGTTGCCGAGGATTGCCAAATCAAGACGCCAAGCGTCCCATAAGCAGCAAATATAAGGAACCATTCGGCCCACTTGACGGGTGCGTTTCTTTCTTCAGGCAGACCGTTAGTTACGGCGTTATTGGTTGTGGAATTGGAATATGTCTGTGGGGTATTCGGATTAGGCGAGGAGCCCTTGCCGTTTGTGGATGGATTGTGGTTGGGGTCGGACTTAGTATCTTGCTGACCGGCCATACTCCCTGCCAAGATGACCGGCAAGACTATCGATCCAACAAAACTCACCAAGCGCATAAATTTTTCACTCGAATGGAGCTGTAAATGAAACACGAATACCACGAAGGCCCAGAGGCCGCAGAGAAGTTCGAGAAGGCTTTAACCCATCTCTTTCGCGTACCGAAGTCTAGCGTCAAATCTCCGGCAAAGCCAGCGAAGAAAAAGGCTAAAAGTCGAAAAGCTTCAATTGCACGGGGAGATACACAACAGTAGCGGCAAGGATGGGTTTACGCCCCCGTTTCCCGCGTCCCTGCCGTTTCTCAGTGTGAGGTAGCGCTGCCAGTGCCGGAAAGTTCAGCGTAGGTCAACCGCCGTCCTGCAACGTTCCCGAGTACCTTCTCAAAGCGTGTTGCATCGGTCATCTTTTTACCGCAGTTGTTAAAACGGAATACTTGCTCCGCGAGGTAACGATCTAAATGGAACGGCTCAACCGCAACGTACGTGCCCTTCAAAGTCCGCTTCAGCAGCGACCAGAAGTTTTCGATGCCGTTCGTGTGAACCTGTCCGTTTACGTATTCCTGCATGTGGTTCACGGTCTTGTGGACAAACAGGTGAGTCGCGTCAACGCCGTCATACCCAACGTGCTGATCCGTGTAGATGTGAGCGCCCCAACCAACGTTGTCGAGAATCTTCCGCTGAAGCGTCTCGCGCTTTGCGTCGGGAATTACCATGGCCCGAACCTCGCGCGTGTCGCGTGTCCGCATACCCATGACGATAGCTTTCTTCTCGCCCTGCTGGTAGGCAATGCGGCGCTTCGTGTGCATGTTCCTTGCGCGGCCACCAACATAGGTTTCGTCTATCTCAACCTGATTCTTCGGAGAGCCACCAATCTTCTTGAAGGTCTTGGCTTGCATGGCCTCGCGAATCCGGTGAAGCATGTGCCATGCGGACTTCTGAGTGATACCGATTGTGCGGGCCATCTCATACGAGCTAACACCGTTCTTGCAGTTGGTGAGCATCCAAATCGCCATCATCCACTTGTCGAGGCTAAGCGCCGAATCCTCAAAGATCGTACCCACCTTGAGGCTGAATTGCTTCTTGCAGCCGTAGCACTCCCAGATGCGGCGAGTCTTGATGAAGGCGTGCTTCTCAGACCCACAGCGGGGGCAAACAACCTTGCCGTTATCCCAGCGGTAGTTCATGGCATAGGCGAAAGTGCGGTCAGGATCGGAGAAGAAAACGATGGCAGCTTGGAGAGTCCGAGGCGTTTCCATGGTTCAAATGTACCCCTTTTAATCGCCTGTGTCAAGTATGTTATTTCCGTTACGACGAAGCATTGCCGCTAAGTTATTCCAGCTAAAAGGGTTACGTCCAAAATATTGCAATGAAACAAGTTAGGACTCAACAATAGACAATTCTCGGAAAACCAGCCGCAATATTTAATCTCTACTACCATTTTACCGGATTGGATCGAACTAAACTGCCAACTCTATATCCTTTTGTTTGAGTCGGTTAGGTGGTTTTGGGGCTTGACAAGCGAATTTACGGGCAAATTCGCAAAAAATAATTTGAAGGCGCTGCAGACGCGGTTCCCTGCTGTCCACTCCCTGGGCTTAAGCTTCCCCGCTACAATCGAATGAGACGCGCGCGGGCGAGTAGCTCAATTGGATAGAGCATCAGCCTTCTAAGCTGACGGTTGCAGGTTCGAGCCCTGCCTCGCTCACCACCCCATTCCTGTCGCGTCACCCCGTTCAGAGCACAACCACGATTGATGTATCCCATCTATCTCATCGAGAAGAGAACAAACAACAACGAAATACAGGGGTCCTTCACTTCGTTCAGGATGACGGCTTGAAAGGGAAGGAATTGGGTTCGTTTTGGATGACGGCTTGAGAAGGAGAGAATTCATCCCGTTCCGGATGACGGCTTGAGAAGGAGAGAATTCACCCCGTTCAGGATGACGGCTTGAAAGGGAGAGAATTCACTCAGTTCAGGATGACGGCTTGAAAGGGAGAGAATTGGGTTCATCCAGCTTGGATTCGTTCTGGGATTCGTTCTAGGCTTCCATGAAGACGTCTTCGACTGTCACCTTGCAGTGATCTCCCGCGTTGCGATGCCCCATTGCGTGGGCGATCGCCGCCAACGCGATCAAGGCGAGCGCGAGGAGGCAGACGCCATTCCAGCGCCAGTGCACCCATGCAATCGTTGCCAGCGCGGAACCTGCTGCGGCGCCGGTGAAGTAAACCGTCATGTAGACGGTGTTGAGGCGGCTGCGCGCCGAAGGGACCAGGCCGAAGATCCGCGTCTGATTGGCCACTTGCGTCATCTGCGCGCCCATGTCCAGCACCACCACGCCGACGACCAGCGCCGCAATATGGAAGGCCGTCGAGCGGTGCGCTGACTCTTCAAGCCATAGCAGAAGATAGGATCCAGCGAGCAACGCCATTCCCACCGAAATGACCCATCTTGAACCATGTTTGTCTGCCAGCCGTCCGGCCAGCGGTGCAACCAGCGCTCCCGCCGCACCGACCACTCCAAAAGTTCCGGCGACGCCAGCGCCAAGTCCGTAGTGGCTGTTCAGCAGAAAGGCCAGCGTCGTCCAGAAGCAGCTGAACGAGGCGAAGACCAGCGCGCCGATAAACGAGGACTCCCGCAACAACGGTTGCGTGCGAAAGAGCGTCCAGAGTGACTTCATTGCATCGCTGTAACGCAACTTCTGCTTGGGCGGCAGCTTGGGCATGACTCTTCTGATCAGCGGGACAAAAGCCGCATTCATCACCGCGGCGATCACAAAGACCCAACGCCAGCCATGGATACCGCTGACCCATCCGGAAAATGTCCGGGCCAAAAGAATTCCCAGCAGCAGCCCGGTCATTACCGTGCCGATGGCCCGTCCGCGCTGCTCATGTGAGGCGAGGTCTGGCGCAATAGGGAGCGCAACGTGGGTCACCGACGCAAACATGCCGATCAACACGCTGCCTGCAATCAGCAGATGCAGACTGGGTGCGATAGCCACGAGCAGAAGCGCGAACGCCACCGCAGCATACATCCGCATCATCAGCCCGCGGCGTTCCAGCACATCGCCAAGCGGGACAAACAAGAGTAGTCCTACCGCATAGCCAATCTGAGTGGCGACGGCCACAAAGCCAGTGCGCCCTGCTGTGGCTCCGTAGGTTCGGCCCATCTCCAGCAACAGCGGCTGGTTGTAGTACATCGTGGACACGCCGACAGCACACGCCAAGCCAAGGAAGCCGAGGGGGGCTCTGGTGGCGGGTTGGGCGGAAGTGGTCATACCAAAGATTGTCTAATCACAGTGTAGCTCTCAGGCATGTTCCGCACCGGACTGGCGGTACAAATACCGCTAACTCTTGCCTAGCGTCAGCTTCGCGATCGTCGCCAACTGCATGAAGGAGGTTCCTTCGTAGATTTTTCCGATCTTCGCGTCGCGATACAGCTTCTCCACCGGATAGTCCTTTACAAAGCCCGAACCGCCGTAAACCTCCACGGCGAGGCTCGCGACACGCTCGGCTACGTGTGAGGTGAAGTACTTGCACATGGCGGCCTCCTTCAGAAAGTCGAGCTTTGCGTCCTTGAGGCGGGCCGCGTTGTAGACGAGCAGACGAGCTGCTTCAATGTCCGTTGCCATCTCGGCCAGCTGAAATTGCATCGCCTGAAACTCCACCAGCGTCTTGCCGAACTGTTTGCGCTCCTTCGCCCATTTGGCCGCGTGGCCCCATGCCCCTGCGGCGAGACCAAGCATCTGCGAGCCGATGCCGATGCGGCCTTCGTTCAATGTCTCGATGGCGATCTTGTAGCCCTTGCCGGGTTCTCCAAGCACCTGTGATGCGGGGACGACGCAGTCGTTGAAGTTCAGCGCGCAGGTGCTAGAAGCACGGATGCCGAGCTTGTCTTCTTTTTTTCCCAGCGTGAAGCCGGGCGCACCTTTTTCGACGAGAAACGCCGTGATGCCCTTGTAGCCTGCCGTGGGATCAAGCGTTGCGAAGACGAGGAAGAGCCCGGCTTCCTTCGCGTTGGTGATCCAAAGCTTCTGGCCGTTGAGCACGTAGTCGTCGCCACGTTTTACGGCGCGCGCCTGCAGTGCGAAGGCATCCGAGCCCGACGAGGCTTCGCTGAGCGCGTACGATCCGATGGTGTCGGTCGCAAGGCGTGTGAGGTATTTTTTCTTCTGCTCCTGCGTCGCCCAGCGGACCAGCGCGTTGATGCAGAGCGTGTTTTGCACGTCGACCATCACGCCCACTGAGGGGTCAACTGCCGAGATCTCTTCGACCGCGAGGATCGCGTTGAAGAACGTTCCGCCGGCGCCGCCGTACTCCTCGGGAATCTCGATGCCCATCAGGCCAAGGTCGAAGAGTTTTTTGATGAGGTCCGGGTCCATCTGCTGCGACTCGTCCATGCCGCGCACAAGCGGACCGATCTGCTCATTAGCAAATCTCCGCACCGTGTCGCGAAACATCTGTTCATCTTCGCTCAGCTGCGTCAGCGCCTTCGGACCTGCACAGTGCGACATCTGCTCACCTCAACCTTCTTAAGAAAAGGTGAGTCTAGCATTTTGAGTACATCACTGAATAGGCGTTCAGTGTGATTCGGCTTGCACAGCAATGTTCGTGTCGAGGCAATTGATCAGTAAAAGAAGACCTACCCGGCAGCCTTCACCGGCCGTCCACGCCGGCTCACGATCGAGAGTTTTTCTGTGTTCAGGATCTTGCGTGCCTGCTCCTTCGCGTGCTTCGCCCATGGACCAACAGGATCGAGCCGCACGTACGCCAGCCAGTGCCGCAGCGCGCGCCGCCTCTGTCCCTGCCGTTCATACGCCAATGCCAGGTTGTAGTGCGCGTCGGCGTACTGCGGAACCAGCGCGACAGCCTTCTGGTAGGCGATGGTCGCGTCGCTCAGCCGCTGCATCTCGTCCAGCACGTTGCCAAGGTCAAAGAAGGCAAGGGCATACTCCGGGTCGGCCACGGTCGCCTTCCGGTAGTGCCACTCGGCCTGCTCGTACTTGCGCAGGTTGTAGTGAATCGTTCCCAGGTTGATCAGCGCAGGCGCATGTTCCGGCCGGATCGCCAGGATCTCCTGATAGATCTCCATCGCTTGTGAAATCGTGGCGGGGTTTTCTTCGAGCTGCACAGCCCGCAGAAACATGT
The DNA here is from genome assembly GCA_963791735.1 of uncultured Acidobacteriaceae bacterium. Classification (GTDB taxonomy): domain Bacteria; phylum Acidobacteriota; class Terriglobia; order Terriglobales; family Acidobacteriaceae; genus Edaphobacter. Next base: position 346,013 of record CAWBTR010000008.1, read on the forward strand.
CCTGTATCTCAGCCGCCTGCCGTGCCGGAGCGTCTCCGCCAACGCCCACCACACAGAGCTGCCGCGCCGGAGACATATCAAAGTCGAAGGCAAGCTGCTGAGTCAGCGGATCCACCAGCGCGCCGCCATGCCGGAAGCTCAGTCGCGATCCCCTGCGTACAAAGCTCGCCTCCATCAGTGGGTTCCGCATCCCCGCCACACGCTGCATCGCATCCACCGATGCACGTATGCTCTTCGCGGAGATGCGCGTGTTGGCCTGCAGATCGCGCAGCTTCCGCAACTGGCTCAGAGCTTCAAAGGAGTAGTGTTCGCTGGAGGTGATCAGTCCTGCCCGCTCCCACGCCAGCAGTTGGCGCGCATGCAAGTGCAGGATCCGGATTACGTCTTGACGGCTATATCGGGTCACTGTGTATCTCGTGATGCACCGTCTTGGAGATGCAATACAGCAAACTCTGTCTGGAGTATGCCTTCGAAGACCGCGCCAATCAAGACCCTTTCGCGCTAAGCCCATCAGATAGCCGTGGATAACACGTACCTAATGTGGTTCTCCGGTTTCAGAGCGGCCCATCCACGCAAAACGCAGCGCGTGACCACATCTGACCCGATGAAGTAAAAAGAAGAGAGAAGAATGGAGCCGATGAGCGGAGTTGAACCGCTGACCTACTGATTACGAATTCAACTCACTCAGCACTCAGTTCCCTTCACAACCTAAACGTTTACAACAACTTATTGATGATTGCCCGCACGGATGGACGCCATTTTTGTTGCTCGTTTTGCTCGATATTAACCAGGATGTTTCAGCATGCTTCCCACAAAATTCCCACATTTTTGCGGGCGGACGATTGATCTGCCCGATCCGAAGGGTTTGATACTAGCACCATACATTGCTGATCAGCACCGCGCGGTATACCAACATCGTCCTCGGCTGCAATTTGCAGGTGAAGGATTGAGACTCAGGCTTCCGCCAGTTTGAAGCGAGAACAATCACTACTGGCTGATTGAGGTGCAGATCCCATACTTGGAGTCCGTCCTGACCGCCTTCGCGCCCGGCGGTGTTTGATAGTATCACTTCAACTGGAATCTACAGTTTGTTTCACATCACTGGTTGGATAAATTGTCGGATGACCCTTGACACGGGCAGAGACCTCATATGTAAGGCTGAAGTCCACCGATAGGTGGCCGTCTTTCGCATCGGCTTAAACTTGCCTTGAACCAGCAACCAGCCAAATGTGCCCAACGAAGTCAGCCCGCGTGAGTCATGCCGATGAGAATGATGTTGCCGGACCCTCGGCTATAAGGGGTCTATTTGACTGAGAGGTGGTGTTGGCCGCGAGGTCTCTCCACCAATGCATGATCCTGCCGGGGGGTGATACGAATGATACGAAGATTTGCTGTTTTGGACGTAACGGGTGAGACAGATCGAAAGCGCTTGTTTAAATCCTTATAAATCATCTAAATACAACAAAGTAAGTGCGTTAGCCGAGACTCCTCTTGTCTCAATTTTCTCGCTATTACCCCTTTTTGCCCCCTTTTCTGACGAAAAATATTACAACGAGCCAAAAACATTACCACGGAAAACCCTAGGAAATCGGCTATCCGCTGGGTTCGGCTGGTCTCCGGAATCAGTAACTCCAGAGATGAAGAAAAAGGCTAAATACATGGTGTGGACCTGCTCAGCTAATGGTGGCGAAGACCGCGATCGTGGAAACGCACGCCATAGGCTTGAACCGGTAATCGCTGACACTGAAAAAAGGGTTAAGGCTGCTCAGAAGGAGATGGTCGATGCTGAACAGAAGATAGAAGAGGTCAAGCTCGACGGGACGGCGGCGTTGATTGATCCTCTCGCCACAAAGCCGAAGACAGAGAAGATGGAACCGCCTATGCGTGGATTATATTTGACGGACGATAAATTCGCAAAAAGCAGGCACGCTATAAATATACTTAAGTTTGCGCATTTGTGTGATAATCCCCCTGTTTCCCATTTCAGATTCAAAGGAGAGATTCATGTCTGAAAAACAGCTTGACGCAAAAGGCCAGCCCAATAGTCCTCGTTCTATGAAAGACGGGCGATGTGTTTGGCAGGGTAGGTTCTACAACGAAGGCGATTGTACTGTGCAGGAAGATTTTTATGCTTTCGTCTGCCAAGATAGCCGTTGGGTTTATCAAGGCCCAGCTCCTTGTCCTCCCCAGGAAAAAAACAAGAAGTAACTCCCCGGACGGAGTGTAGTCCTGAACCATACTGGACACGAATACTAGTTACTGAAAGGGACACCAGCGCGTGTCCGGCTCGGTATTGCTCTATCTACTTTCGCGAACGGAGTCAAAACACCATGAAGACCAACCTTCAAGTATTCATTGAGACACTGCCCAAGGAACTCCAAAATATTCCAGCCGTTTTTCATGCTCCGTATGGCTTTAAGTTGATTGAGATTGGGGATAAAAAACGTTGGACTCCCGGCACTTTTGAAGACTATCAGCGAGCAGAAGCGACACGTCTGAAGGTAGACCCTTCGACGATTAAGCAAAAAGATCTGAATGGCTGCGGCAATAGCTCGCCCACCAGTTGCGCCGGTGGATGCGCGTTTGGAGAATGCGGGGGGGAGATCGTGGCAGGGTACGTGTACTGTTCATGTGTGAGCTAACCAACATTATGCCAGCTTTTGAATATGCCATCTTTACTCTGTCTACATACACGACCGGAGCGGTCGGCAGCCCTTCAACGACTGAGATGAACGTGTGGCTTGCGGACGGCACACAGCAAACATTCAAAACGCCCGACTTCCAGTTCCCCCTGTTGAGCGGCCTAAACTCCCTTGGAGCACAGGGGTGGGAATTTATTGGCAACTACGACTCGCCCGGATATGGCCTCTTGAAGAGGCAGAAATAGCAGGTAGGCAATTTCCATTCACCTAGGGTACGAGGTTCGGTGGGTTTCCCACACTATCTTGATCCTGCCTTCAACAAACCTACTTTGTCTTTTCGAAGTTGGGGTCGGTGTTACCTTTCGATTACGAAAACTCCAGACGAGGATAAGCGGCATCGAGTCCAACGCCGGTAGCGGCAGCCTTTGCAGCAGCCCTCCCAATCCTCCGACTGGAAGGATTGCGAGACGCCGGACCCCTTACCTCGGGTCGTCTTTGAGAACCTTCAGCTAGTTCGCAATGTACGAAGCATGGTTTGGCAAGTCTGTGGAGGCCCAGCTCGCCGCGATGAAAGGCCGACCCCATCTCCGCCCTCAGTTCTTCGATGGCATAAGTCGCATAAGCGAATTTCTTGCTCAAGTCGAGCATTTTCTTTCAGAGCGCGTTCATAACGCTCAGTCCTGGCAGTAAGCTCCGCAGCCGAGAGTCTTCATAACGGGGATCCTCGCCCGCTCCTCGGTCGTATCAGAGCCCGTCATGGACATGGTTCATCGCTGTGACGAGACCGGGTGGAAACAGATTGAGCATCACGTTGAAGGGAACGGAGAGGTAAGATCTCCCAATCAACCCGACCATTTTGAGATAAGCTTACGTTGAGTTTGCGAGCTTTCCTTTTTAGAGGAAGGGTTGCGTGCCGAATCAAAGCATTCAGAACTGTGATGGTCTTTCCGCAATTGGAGGCATGATATGAGCATTGAGGGCGTTTACCCACTTCTGCTATTGTTGGCCAGCGTCCTCCCTCAAGCCCCTCAGACAGCTTCAGTCTTTTTATCCCAAGACTTTCAGACAGCACAGGCGCCAACCACAACTGCAACGCCTGTACCGAAGGATCAAACCATGCTTTTGCCGCAACATGATCCCGCTGGTTTCCAACTAAGAGCTGGCCTCTGGGAAACGACTATCGTCTTTACACTGGGGGATCCGTCGCCCAAAACGAGTCAGAAGAGCCAAACGTGTCAATCGAAGTCGGATTGGGTTCAGCTAGTCGTCTCTGAAGCCAACTTCTCATCAGGCGTAGATACTTGTACTCTCACAGGTCAAACCTTACAGGCAAGATCCTTACGACTCGCTCCTCCTGCCTACTCAAGGACGGTGAATTATTCTTGGGATCCACGAACCGCCAGACAGTCAGCACCTACAAATCACCAAAGGGCTACGATCAAGCAGCATCAGAGATAGATGGCATCAACGGCAATGCTACATCTTTCACGTCATCCTCTCGCTCCCGGTTCTTGGACTAGTTGCCGAGGGCTAAAGCCCGGACAGACGAGACAGATTAAGTCTACCTACGGTGACCAAGGGTCACCAACGCAAACAACTGACCGTCCGGTACCCGGCTCTTGATTTCGAATAGGGGATCGGCCTTCGTCTGGGCGAACGATAAGCCGTGCCTCAAAAGTGTAGGGTTCGCGTAAATGGCGGGAGTGATCTAATGCTCCCCGAATTCCAACGAGCTCTCCTCTCCGAGAGGGGGCAAGGGCCTTCTCGCAGTGACCGGGCAAGGGAGATACTGTCGGAAATCCCCTGGCGTCAGATGGGCCAATCCCAGATTAGGGGACTGGCCCTGTATCGCAGCTATTTGATAGGAAGAGCCTTGCTAGCCAAGTTATTGTTGGACGTCAGATTTACCTCGGGAAATGTGTAGATTTCGTTTGTTCCGTCGTTATAAAAGACTTGGAATTGGGGTACCACGTTCCAAGTGTCCTTACCAGCGGCGATCATTCCAAAATTAAACGTGCAACCGTGTAATGAACCTTTCTGAAACGGTTGGGGGCTGAGTATGTCACGTGAAGTTGTGCTGTTGTTGTCCCAGTGATCCATCTGACGATTCTGGTTGCAACAGTTGAGTTCTGCGACGGTAATTCCGTCGCACACAATGTTGTCGGACGGCTGTGTCCCAATCTTTGTCGTCGCTCGTGGTGGCATAGGTGATTGTGATTTTCGTGGCTTTCTGGGCAAACCCAGTTAGAGATGCGGAAAGAAGCAGGATGGACATGATAGTTGCTCTGGTCATGAAGGGTCTCCGTGAGATGTCACGATTTAACTTGGCCCGAGGTGAGGCGAGTATAGTAGCACGACCAACTCTAAGCTAGCGAGTAACATCGCCGAACAGGACGATCGCTGACACTCTAACGCTTTCTGCAGGATACAAAGAAGAATACAGAGGCCGAATGAAGGAGCTGGGCATCGCGGAGGCCCTTTTTCAAAAAAATCAATCAACTACATGAACGTAAAGAGTTAGGGAATATTGTGCGAGTCTCGATTTTCCTACCCATTACCTCGTTTCCTATGTTGAACCGAATTTGGTATCACGTAATACCTCTTGGGCAGGCCTTGTCTTCGAGGATCTCCCGTCGGTCGATGCCTCATGGAGCACCGGTTCGATGGGGCGCGGAGAGGAAGATTCGTAATCGAATTTACCAGCCACCATTCTTTCTTGAGCTTTTCGCCTTGAATAAACACGATTTGAAAGTTGCGTCGATTGGTGTGGTAGTGACCCTGATCTGTAAAAAGACCTCAACACAGCTTTCCTTCGAACCTCGGTCTAGATCGCTTCCCCGAGTTTCACCGGTGAAGAGCGGCGTCGCGCGTCGAAAGTCGGAATGGCAAGGCTTCGTGGCTTGGAGTTGAGTTGCCGATTCATGAGTTACCGATTCGGGCGGGTCATAATGTGGCGTTAATCGACGTTTTAGATATGTGAAGTTTCTACTTAGTCTTGTTTGAAAAAATAAAGCAGATTTGTTCAGGCGGGTGTACGATTCTGCTCATGAAAGCTAAACTCGCCGAATTTATCGCATCACTGCCCGAAGAACTTCAAAACATCCCACCAGTTTTTCATGCGCCCTACGGTTTCAAAGTGATTGAAATTGGAGGCAAGAAGCGTTGGACTCCCGGCACATTTGAAAGACTACCAACAAGCTCAAGGAAAAAGGCTCGGGGTCGATCCTTCGACAATAAAACCGAAAGACATGTACGGTTGCGGTAATTCCTCGCCAAGCACTTGTGCCGGAGACTGTCTTCCTGGGGATGGGGATGCGGCGGTTACATGTACACCTATGGGTACGTTGTCTGCATGTGCATTGCTTAGCATTCCCAGTCGTCCCGGTGATCATGGAAGTTGTTTGTCGTGCTGAAGACCCTATAGGCGGACCCAATAAAGCATCGATTTTGTTGCCTAATCGGTTCGCTTGGTGGCCACCTACCTTCTAAGCAGGTTTTAGGGTTTCTGTCGTTCCAACACAAATCCCCTAAATGAATAAGGATTGCCTGGCCCGAGCATAGAAACGCGCGGAAAAGTTGCGACCAGCCGCCAACCGTCGGATGCTAGTTCGTTCAGGTCCGCTAAACTCGGCTCGTTCCAAACGGTGTGCCCGTCAATGTCTTGCTCCGAGTTAATATCGAGAATGGTGTACTCAAAGTTAGGCATGTCCACACTGTACCCCACATCGTTATAGAGAGGCACATGCCCAAAGCGGTCATGTGGCTATATAAAGCGGTTCACTTCGGCTCCATGAATTCGCAGCTGAATTGATGCGGATCAGATTCCTTCTGCACTAGGAAGCAGTCATCTTCTCTAACGCAGCTTTGATCGATTAAAAGACGTCTCATTCGACGGTTTAAGAGGTGCAAGCCCTAAGTGCGGGTCGGGTCTACGATCAAGCTTGAAATAATTTCGCAGCTGTGGATGAGAGACATTCGAACACAGTCCACTCAACCTCACGTTTGAGCCCATGTCATCAATGAGACCAACAAAGGCTCGCCCTAATACTTTGTCAAGGGAGCTGGATAGAACTTGCACTCCCACCACCAACAAGGCTCGCAGATGAAGCACATCAAGCGTTTGAGGGGTGCGGCAAGCTCGTGCATCTGCTCCGCGCATTATGCAGACATCAAGCTCATGGATCATGCCGCTCGACCTCTAAATCCGACGCCTCATGGACTCAAAATCCTGTCCATTCAAAGAAAACTCCGCGTAACCGTAGTTTCGTCTCTGCGAATGGATCTGGCCAGGAGCTCCACGAAAAACGAAGGGCGTAGGAGTGAGATTTCCTCGTAGGATTGGGGTAGTACCCGGTTCCGGACAGCTCGCAAACACAGCCCGAAAACATAGGCCTCGTAGGCCTTCTCCTCTACCTTACGGACTAGTTGATAGCGACCGACTCCTAAAGGATGGTTGAGTAATACGTCGATCGCACTTTCGAGATCCTGAAGCGTTGCCATGGATAGCCCTAAGAAAAGTCCAAGAGACCGCGCAAGTGAGCGATGTTCCTTTTTTGCTCATCTATCTGGGATCGGTGTTCGTTTCAACGGCATGATTTCTTGACCCGTTCTGCGAATCTGGGTCTCCGTATGAAGCTCGATCGCGACCTCTTTCTCAATGCCATCTTGCTCAAGCCCAACCGCCTCGCCTCCTACGCTGTAGTTCTGCTCTAAGTTCGGTATTGGGGTGGGCGGGCCGAGGGAAGTCGCGGCTAGATTTTCAAGGCTGATCAACAAACATGGCTGCTCCACAAAGATGCGTGGAGGGCAACGACGGCCACTTCGAGCGCCTCCCCAACCTCAAACGGAACCGCTCGACGGTATTGGCGTGGTTTCCTTCGCCGATCGACCGCAGGATTGGTCTCTAACACGTCTTTGCCGCTATCAATCGCAGCTTCGATTTAAATGGCCAGGGTTTCATCACGCGCTTGGACCTTCTTCATGAGGAGTTCGAGAGCCTCCGGAGTATAGCCATTGCTTCCCATGTGATCGTCCTTCTCACACGGACTATATCAGTATCAGTCCCCTCGGAAACCCCGACGTCTACGACAGGCGCAGCGCGACTATCCGAACTATCGGCTCCCTAGTGGCATCGACCTGTCCTCGCCCTCCTGTTTCGCCCGTTGCTTACTGGCATGCGCGGGGAGACTCCCGGATTTCCACTAAATTATTGACCGACGGCGGACCAAGGTGTTTGAGTGGATGAGTGCCCTTAGCTGACCATGAAGGTATCCGAATGCTGGAGTATTCATTCCGATTGCTCCTACCGTTGACCCCGGAAATCTAAATACCTTTCCGACGTATTCGGCTGTCCATAAGGCGCTTGGTCTCAAAATGGCCGGACGGACGTGGGGTGATAGTCTCGATCGCGAGGGAATAGAACCCCCGCCGCGTGGGCTCAGGATAACGGCTACCCGTCGATAACTGGATTCATCATCTCCGGCGATCAAGGACAACTGGCGGATGGCTACTTCAAGTTTTACGGCAAAGACCCCGATGCAGATGGGACATGGTGGCTGACTGAGGTCGTAAATGCAAAAGCCTTTGTATGGCCTGAGTATCTCCTATCTCGGGCAATACCGGACGAGCCAAGGTCAACCCCAGAAAAAAGAAAAGCCCTCGACACCCCGACAGAACGCTCGCACCATTGGAGAGCTGGTAACGGCGAGAGTCGGTTCTTATCAAATCTGAATGGGCCGATATCCGATAGGTGGCCTGCGCTGAGCTTTTCGAAGCGTTCAGTCGGGGAATACCTGAATCGCAAATACAATTCGACCCAAGACTTCATCATTAGCGGGTACAAGCAATCCCGAGCGCACAGAGTTCCGGGTCACGCCAGCGCTCTTTCGATACTGATAGCCGAACCCGGAGAGCCCATAGCGACTAGAAACGCGTGCCGTGGGACAGTTGGCAGGACGCCATGAAAAAGCATGATAAGGCGGGCCTTATTCCTTCGGAGTGCGGCAGCTGGAGGCTGGCCGATCTGCCAAGGGCAAGCGACATTGCTCCCGTGGCATATCACGCAATGGGCATTCGTAGCGACTGGGGCGGCGTTGCAGAGATCCTTGGACCTGAACGAGGCGCTTTACTATCTCTCGCGATCGAGTGGGTGGAGCTGCCAAACCGAGAGGTGGTTCAGACTACTGCGGGTAAACGGATCGCGTCCGGGAGATTCGCGAAAACAAGCCCCTTAGCATGGCCTTAGCGAGGCTTGAGGCAGTGATCAAAGGGCGACTAGGGCCAGGACGCGCCGTTTGGCAGCAAAAACCAGCCGCGTAGCTTACCTACAGGCAATAAACCTGACCTTCCTACTTCATGACAAACTGGAGAAGCAGAAGAACCTGTGTGCCCCTTGTCGGAAAACTGATGAGACTTGATACCAGTAAGAAGCTCCTGCAGCTCTCGCCCGACCGAATCGACAGCTTCAATCCCTCTTACGGTGCCGACAATCTCCAGATAACCCACCTGGCTTGTAATCTTGCGAAGAACGACGGATCGACTGAGGATTTCGAGGAATGGTTGCAGCTGGTAAGCTGGGATATCGGAGAGCCCGATAGTACAAATTCACTGATCTTTCTTACCCGACGATCGGCGTAGCGTGCGCTCCCGCGTGACTACTTCAATCGAAAACCTGTCGAGTCTTAGAACGGCGATCCCCTTTGGAAGGCTTTACCGATTTCGTCAGATCCAGTCGACACGCCACGCTCTCGTTGGTTCGTCTTACTGGTGGTGAACCGTCAGGAATGGTTCTGAGACCATTGAGTCTATGTTCCACAAAATGGGTAGTAACCCTAATCTGACAAAAAAAGTATCAGGCTTGAATGTCGGTCTATCTTGTACTTTATTCTGACATTTAGCTAGGCAGCGAGTTATCGAGTGCAGTGGTACGAGATGATTCTCTGACTAGGCGGAATACGCCGCGCTCTTCCACGATGATAGTCTTCTTACCGCCAAGCGGTTCGGGTAGCGTACAGCCTATATAGGGTTCTCTTATGGATGGTTCCCTCCGTGTCTTCGATTGTCACCGTGCCGCGAGTGGAACAAGTGTGATCTGCATGCGCACCGTACGCACAGAGGATGTGCATGACATTGAAATAGACTTTCCCATCACCACTTGTTTTGCCTGTCATTTCGATTGTTCGCTTACTCCAATGCGGAGGAACCACACCACCCGAAAAGGCAACGCACTCCCCGCTTTGGCACTCCGGGTAATCCACAGAACGAAGTTCACCTTGGAAGGGTACGTAACTGGATCGAAGCGGATTCCTTCAATGCTGAGCCAGCTATCGGGTTCGCTTACACCATCGACCACCATGAGGTCGGCGGGAACGTACTCTCACGACAGTATTTTTTCTCATGTGTGAACATTCGACTGTGTGATTTTTACTTGGTCTCATTTAATTTGCCGACTCTCCGGTCCACGATACTGTATATACCACTTGAGGCAGGTGTTATCTTTTCTTCACGGAGCATGGTGATTTCGCCTTGACAAAACCGATAGTCCCTATCGCTATCAAGGTACCTAGGTGCAGATGATACGGGACATAGGTCGGGCCGTCTTTTTTCAGTGTGCGTGGAACAGACACAGAGAATTGAAAAGGGTAGGGAGTACCGGAGTTATCGGGATTTCGCCATTAATAGGAGATTCTTTGGTTGGAGAAAACTTACGCTCCAGTCCCTGTGATTTCGTAAGGTATCTTTGCCAACGTCCCCTGCACCATAACAGTTACAGGAACGGTAGTACCCGTATCTCCAGAGACGGCTTGAAACTGATTCACAATTCGTACGCCCGATGAATCACTACTGGAGTTCGTGCATACGTTCGCGATTGCGATGTAGGCCGACTCAGGGGCATGATTCTTTGCCAATTCGCAGGCGGTGTAGCCGCAAGTATAGACCTGTACTGCCGAATTGCTAAGAGTCTGTTTTTGTACGTAGTGGATATCGTTCTCTGTGAGGTGTTTGGTCTGGTCACATTTGGACGAGTCGTAGTTATTCTGCCCTACGAAAGGATCTGTGATGTGTCGTTTGGTATCCGAAGAACAATGTCCGGTCATAGGCGATAGAATGGTCCAGAATTCGGGGCGATGAGTTATCCCTTGGGGCGTCTTGACGGATTACGATCCTTGTGATAAACGTTATGTCGTTCAGCGAAGGTGGGCGAGCTAAATAAGACCTCAGATTAGCCCACGTATCAGCTCAAGACTATTTGATTGATGGCGATTTGGTGTGAGTTCCTAGCGTAAGAGACCTTTCGGATAGCCCACTATTGAGGTTGAATCTCTCTTCGATCCCCATTCTCAGAATCTCTAAGAAGGCAAATCATGTATATGAGATCAAACGGTTACGCGCTCGGTGCCTTGAAAGTAATCCTTCTTGCGGGCTGCATTGCACCATACGTTCACGCCGGACAGTCCGATGAATTAAGCATTTCGACAATAGTATTGTAAAACTCCCCCCTTCTGCGTTCCAATCGAGCACTGCTGCTCTTAGCAATGACGCAAAGTCACGCAAGTTGGAAATCCACTTCACCCTTAAAACTGCAAACTTACCAGAGCTGGAAGCGCGTGTGGCGAAAAGGAGAGATCATTTCATCTCAGGAAATGAGAGAAAAGTACTCCGGCAACAAAGCGCAGTTCGACCAACTGGTAGGTTGGCTCAAACTTCGCGGCTTCCAAATAACGCAGGTCAGTGCCGACTACACAAATATTTACGCGAAAGCGACCGTCGCGGTAATTGAAAATACCTTGGGCGTGAAAATGAACCTCGTTACCTATGAGGGCAGAACCGCTCCCTCTGCAGTAACCCCACCGAAACTTCCGATCGAGGTCGGCGATAGCGTAATCGCGATTGGTGGTCTTCAACCCGTCATCCAGGCAGTGAAACATATTGTTACGCAAAAACAACCTGGCACGACAGGAGAGGGCAACAATGTCCTGGTACTGCGTCCGGCGTTTGCAACTCGAAAAAGCTTCAAGGTAGATGAGTAAATCAAAGCATACGGAGCTGACAATTTAGGAGTGTCGGGACTGGGGGAACGAATCTCTTCCATTGATACAATTCCGAAGATGACTGACCTACAAGCGTTTTGGCAGAAAAGCGGCTTGTCGGTTACACCTGATCAGGTACAACTTATCAATGTACAGGGCCCTGGTACGCCTCTTCCGGCTCCCTCCGGAGAAGAAACGTTAGACGTTGAGTGGGCAAGTGGAATCGCACGGGGAGTGCAAATTAGAGTCTACGCATCAGGATTGTTGGATTATACCGCTTTAGATAGAGCTTTAGACACGATCTACTCCGATGCTCAAACAGTGGACGGACTTGATCAAGTGTCAATCAGTATGGGACTCCGTGAGGATTTGGTCGGTTCTGACGAAATCAATGCCGAACATATCAAATTCCTTAGGTTCCAAGGGCGAGGTATTACTGTATTCATATCAACAGGAGATGCTGGATCAAATCCTGACGCATCTGGACACGGAAGGAGCCCCGATCCTCAGGTCGAATACGAATCTTCTGATCCTTCCACTGCTGGTGTCGGCGGCACAACCCTAACATTAGATCGCGCAACAGGTTCGATTCTCAGTGAGACGGGCTGGACAGATAGCGGAGGAGGTGTCAGCACATCATTTCCCCGTCCTGTGTGGAAAACCTGGGTTGGCCTTTCCAAGTAAACGGCTGGTTCCAGACATTAGCGCCGTGGCGGATCCAAACCCAGGTGCATTTGTGTGGTTCAGAGGTCAGGAGTCGCCAGTTGGGGGAACAAGCTGGAGTGCTCCTATTTGGGCCGGTTTCTCTGCTCTCATTTGCGAATGGCGAAAGGCACACAATAAACCCCCTCTGGGTTTTCTTCCACTCACTTTGTACCGATTGCCACCGGGTTTAGGAATTCGCGACATAACTCAGGGTTCCAATGGGGCTTACAACGCCAGCATAGGTTGGGATGCCGTCACGGGTCTAGGAGTACCAAATCTAAAAGGCCTTTTGAAGTCGCTTCCCTGAAGGCCAATAGAGACCCCGCTGGAAGCAGAGGTCTGTAGGGCTGTGACTGACAAGCCAAGGGCACCTGTATGAAGCATCTAAAAGGTTTGCTGGCCTCAATCGGGCTGTGTCGCCTGCTTGCGATTTTGTCTTGCGCCTATGGGCAACAAAGCGCCGTCCTACCGGATCTTTGTGCTACTGACCCAATCTACCAAGCTTTTGAAAGAGTTCAGGCGGAGGCCTATCGATCAGATGGCGGTCTCGCATTTCAATTCCTACTCGACAAGGCACTTCAGGAGAAGAATTGGACAGATGCGCGGAGAAAATTAGACGAGACCTCTGCCCATTACGGTATACCTAAACCGTCTCTTACGGGAACGATCCCTGATGTAAAGTCGTCCAGCGACATTCCCTTCCGCCAACCTGTTACGATACCCTCCTGCTGATTTCTCATGCTGTACGGATATGCGTCGGATATAGAACTCGCTCGGCGCGAACTCCGGCTTCCGTTGCCCCACCCCATGAGGTTTGGGTAACGAACCGCTACCGAGCAATGATATCAATGCATACACCTATGTTTTTTCGGACAAACAAGAAGGCGTAGTAGCTATGAACTATGAGCTATCGCCGTTCATTTACGAAATGACGAAACTTGCGGCATCTGCTTCTAATCTTAATCAAATAAAGGGCGAACAATCGGCTTCCCAGATAATTACGCAGGGATTACTGTCCATATCATACAATCAGGAAGCTAAGAAGACTTTTACTCAAGCCCTCAGTTCTTTAGTCCGGAAGGTCTCTGGATGAACCTACAGTCGCACCCGAGGATTTCATGTTAGTGGTCTCTTTTGCCGCAGGCAAATCCCTGGGGAGCGTTTCGTCTATGCGCATGAGTATGCGCACATCACTGTGAAACACGTCTCATCTTCTGAGTTTATTCCGGTGGGAGTTGCAGGAGATTCTGAACATGCCGTTCTCCGGCGCGATTGGCGGCAGGAGATCCAAGCCGATGAGTTGGGCTATAAGCTTGTTCTGCACGCAATGGCCGGGGATGAGAGACAGGATCCGAACAAAAAAAATAGAGAACTTTACGAGTTCGCATCGAT
>CAWBTR010000009.1:0-115863 GCA_963791735.1 uncultured Acidobacteriaceae bacterium
ATCAGTTGCTCTACCAACTGAGCTACATCGGCCTGTCATTTCATTTTAGCGGGTCTATGGCGATCCGCCAAATTATCGGCATCTCGCGTTATCGACATCTGGCGATGAGTCAGTTTGATTTGGAACGCACAGCAGGAAAATGCTGGCCACCAGGCTCCTGCCGTCGATCGAGCCAAATGCGCCATCGTCAGTTATCGCCACGATGATGATTGTGAGCGGCCGAAGGGGCGGCGCCCTCCGCGTCTCTTCGGGAGCCGCAGTGTTTCTGGCGTAACTCCTGATTTTCGATCAGCAATTCGGCAACGAGCCGCTGCAGCCGCACATTTTCCGTCTTAAGCTTCAAAATCTCATCCGAATCGCGGCTTGCGATTGCGGGAGAAGAAAAGGACGGGTGAGGATGCTCGTCATAGCGCAGAGAACCTGTTCTCGTGTGGGATTCACTCTTCATCATGCGTTCCTTTCTGTTCCTTCATCAGCCGTCGAGCTCACGGAGAGTGAGAGAATAACCGCTCTCACCCGTCCCTTGGACTAATACTTGGACTAATACTGTTCATCAGCGGACGGCCCGTAGATCGCCGGTACGCTCGCCTCGTTCAATCGCAGATAAACGGTCAACTGTCCTCGGTGATGCGCCAGGTGAGCGAAGACAGTATCCGCCAGCATCACATAACGGGGTTGATTGCTCTGCACCTTGCCGCCGGCGATAAAGCGCCACGGCTTCATCAAGTGCTCTTCCGTCGTTCCTGCGAGAGCTTTGCGCGCCTTGCTAACGCCCTCGTCCAACTGCTTCAGCAACTCTGCCCTGGTCGCGACGGGCTTGGTGCGCAGCCCTTCGTTCGCGGCGTCGTCAAGGTTCAATTCGTCGCGCTCGACCATGACGGCCACCCACCCCGGCATAGTCGCGACCAGTGCTGCCAGATATCCCATTGCCATGGACTTCTCGTGGGGTTTCCAATCGTTGCGTCCCTCGGGAACGCGAGCCACCACCTTGCGCGAAGCCTCTGCCTCCCGCTCCAACTGCGCTAGAAAAAACTCTTTGAGCTCCATATCCAAGTCTCCTTGGGGCGAAGGTTCTTCCCAATAACTCAAAGCCTAAAACCGCATATATGACATGGAGTGTCATAATTGTTCCCGCAGAATAAAAAAGTTTGATGAAAGGGTGGATTCTCTCCTGTGAAGGCCGATCGCCTCCTCTCCGCGCTGATGCTGCTTCAGGCCAAGGGCCGTGTTACCAGCCGCGAACTGTCTGACCGCCTTGAGGTCTCGCAACGCACCGTACATCGCGACATGGAGGCACTGAGCGCGGCCAAAGTGCCGATCAGCGCACTTCGCGGTGCACAGGGCGGGTGGCAGCTCGAAAAAGGCTGGCGCACCCAGGTCCCGGGCCTGGACGAAGCGGAGCTGCATGCCCTGCTAATGGCGCAGCCGCGAGCCCTCAGCGATCCGGGCATGCGAGCAGCCTCGGAACGGGCCTTCGGCAAGTTGATGGCGGCGCTTCCCAGCCGCATGCGCGAACAGGCCGCCGCCATGAGCGAGCGGCTGCATGTCGACCCCACGGGATGGCATGCCTCTACCGAAGATCTCTCCATGCTTCCCATCGTGCAGGACGCAGTGGCCCGCAACTGCAAGCTCACCTTTGACTACACCCGCGCCGACGGGCAGAGTGCCCCAAGAACGGTCGACCCGCTCGGCATGGTGGCCAAGGGAACAAGCTGGTACCTTGTTGCACGCGCTCCGCATGGTCTACGCACCTACCGCGTATCGCGAATGCGTGCCGTCACGCCGCTTGCTACGACGTTCGTGCGTCCACCGAACTTCAAACTCGCCAGCTACTGGAAGACATCAACCGCGCAACTGCAGGAGCAGCGCAAACAGTACGACACCGTCGTCTCACTCCATCCTCAGGCCGCGCAATCGCTCCGCAACTGGTGCTCAACTTCCCCAATGGAGGGCAAACAGGAGTATCCCATTCGGGATGGATGGCTTTGCCTGCATGTCCGATTTGAGGATGAGGAGCAGGCCCGCTTTATCCTCCTGGGATTCGGCCCAAGGGTGAATGTCCTGGAACCGGCTGCCCTGCGCGAACGAATCCTCGCCGATGCGAGCGCGGTTCTGGATGGCTTCGAGGCCAGGTGACGATCGTTCTGTTGCAGGCATCGAGCGTAAAGCTACGAAGAAAACCGTGTCGGCGGGTGGGCAGTCCGCTTGATCCGTTTGATCCACTTGATCCACGCACGCAGCACTGCTGCTGCACAAGCAGAGTAGGTCAGTTACCTGAAGCCACCTTCTGGCCCAGACAGACGCGTGCAACGTAGCGGCCAAATGCGTCGTCGCCACGAGCACCCGCGAGTGCCTGCAGTTGTCCAATCTGCGTCGGCGCAAATTTGTTTGACGGCATACAGCCAGAGGCCTGGATCTCCCTGGCAAAACGCTGAGGCGCATCGGGGACGCTGTCGTGACCGCTCATTCGGAATGACGTCGGGGTCAGCGGGCCGAACATCAGCGGGCGTGCGAGATCGGGCAAGCGGTCGAGCTCCGGTTCCACGCCGGCAGCACGCGCGAAGAGCAGCGCCATCGTATCGAAGGACGTGAGCTGCGGCATACTCCGACGCGCGCGATAGGCTGCTATGCCGGTTTCGAACTCCTCCTTCGAAGGTGCAGCCACGGCTCCGCTCATCGTGTACGCAATCCAACGGGCCTGCAGCTCAAGGACGGGATAGTACGGACCAGCCTGCTCGAACATTCCGAGGAAGGCGAGACCGGGCAACTCCGGATGAAAGGTGAAATGGTAGAGATCAAGATGCTGTGCGTCGGCGTCCAAAGTTTTGCGGATCTCATCGCTCAAAAATGGTAGATGCAGATCATAACCGGTGCCGAACAGGATTGCGTCGAAACTTTCGGCACTAGCGTCGCTGAATCGCACAGCCGTGCCGTTCACTGAGTCGATCCACGGTTTCACCGCGATTCGACCTTCGGCCACAAGGGGGAGGAAGAACTGGCTTTGCGTGATCCCAGCCTCGAAGATGTCATCCCCGGGCTTAGGCGCTCCAAACTGCTCCGGGCTGCCTGCCGCCGAGAGCACGAACTGCTTCAACCCCGCGCCCACTGCCGTCATCGGGAACGACTCTTTGCTCATTGCGGAGAAGCGGGTGAAGACCAGGTGGTCGAGGGGCACACCAGCAATGATCTTCGGCAACACGTAGCGCTGCCTGCGATTGGTGGCAACGACGCGCTCTGCACCGAGCATGGCGAGATCGCTCGCAATCTCCACCGAGCTGATGCTGCATCCGGCAACGAGAACTCGTAGACCACGAAAATCTTCCGGACGTTTGAAGGAGAACGCATGGCTTACGCCACCGGAACCAGAGAAAGATTCGAGACCACGTACGTCAGGTATTGCAGGCTTGTTATATCGGCCGGCGGCGATGACAACCTTCTCGAACCGCTCTTCGCCCGAATCGGTTTTGATGATCCAGCCGTTATCGTCGCGACTGAGTTCCCGAACACCCATCTTCAGCCGGACGTGCCCCGTGAGATCAAACATCTCCGCGTAACGTTGAAGGTAGTCGCCTATCACCTCGTTGGTCGGATAGATTGGCGAAGCGGCGTCGTGCGGCAGATCGCTAAATGCGGTCATGATGCGGCTGGTGTTGGTTCGCATGCCAGGCCATACGCCGCTGTGACCAGGATCGACACTCCACTGGCCGCCGATACAGTTGCCCTGCTCAAAAATAACAGGCGCGAAGCCCTCCGACTTGAGGTACCGCGCCGCCGCGAGCCCGCCTGGACCTGCCCCAATCACTGCCACGTTTCGCATCGACATAGTTAATGCTCGCTAAGAAAAGTAACTGGCGCTGATTCTCGCCTGAGGATGTCTTGAATGGGGAACCGTTGGGAATGAATTGCCCGTCTTTCTACTGCACAATACGATGCCTTGGGTAATAATGCCGACGACTACTGCATAGGCACGAACTTGTCTTCGCAGCTGAACGCCGGTTCTGCCTCAGCTTCGCCAGTCTCCGTCGAACCTGCCCCCGCCTTTGCCGGAACAACCTTGATATCAGTCGCGCTGAAATTCAGATTTGTTCCCAGCGGCCCCAGTGTCACCGTTGCAAAGTGCCCATGTACCTGCGACGGCGTGATTCCGTTGATGCGCACGCCGTCGAGCGTCACCTCCGTGCGATGGTCGTCGTTCAGCCCGGCAATCAGCACATCACCCGGAGTCGTGTCGATCACGTTGCGAATCGTGATCGCCTTGTAATCCGGAATCCGGTCACCCGTGTACTTCGGATCTTCGAAGCCCTCGGTCGTCTGGTTGGTGTAGTACGGGCTGATCGCAATAGGATTCTTTACACCGCGCATGCAGATGTTCTGGTACGTCAGGTCGTGCACCGGGCCGCCTCGCGTCACATTGCTCTTGATGCGGATGCCGCTGGTTGTGTGATCCTCCGTCAACCCATCCACAAGCAAAAAACTGTCGCCGCTATACGTCTCGCTGCCGATCGACATGCCATGCCCCGAGTAGAAGTGGTTGTCCAGCACGCTCATGTGTGTCGTTCCCGTCTTGATCGCGATGTTGTCGTCGCCGTTGTCGATCCAGCTATGCGCCACCGTCACATTGGTCGACGAGCCCGGATCGATGCCATCGGTATTCCGCGCATCCATTCCTCTCGTCGTTGGCGTCAGCAGGTGAACGCCCCACGCCGTAAACCCGTTTGTCTGATTCACGCTGACGTGGAAGTTGGTCGAGTTGTGCAGGGTAATCCGGTAGAGCACAAGACCATCGGCATGGCTTGCGACGATCATTCGTGTCGTGAAGTACCGCTCGTTCTTGGGCTCCGCCTTACGCGCCATCTCCCACCAGCTATAGTCCTTACCCTTGAGCTTCGCGTAACCGCGCCCGTCGATGACGCCGTCGCCCATAATCCCAACATTCTTCGCATCAATGATGCTGATCAACGGCCTGCATCCGCCGCGGACCGGAGCCGGACGCTGCGGCGCAGGAAATGTCGCCGGCGGCGCACCCGTTGCAATCGTGCCGCACAGTCCCGGCCGTCGCACCAGGAGTCGTCAACTCATAGACCGCGGGTCACGCGACCCGAACAACGTCACGCCTTCATCGATCAGCAGCGTCACTCCAGCGCGCATCTCCAGCGGTCCGGTGAGAAAAGCATTGTTGCCGCTCGACGGCTTCAACTCCACCGCCATCCCCGGCTTGCACTTGTCCAACGCATCCTGAATACGCGTCGTATCGAGCTTGCCCTCATCCGCGTCAGCAAGCTTGTCGCTGATCGCACGAAGCTGCGCCGGAAGCTGCACGCACGATGCGGGAATATTCGGCTCTGTCACATCACGAGTGTCCTGCGCCTTAGCGAAAGCCGCCATCGCGGACAACAACATCGCGGTCACAACACGCCATCCCATTGCGCGTACCCGTACATCAATCCGCATTCCCGATCATCTGGTCCTACCTCCGCAAGCTGCTGAGCCAAACTAGCACAATGCAGCCTGCGACGGTCACGAGATCACGGAATACGATGCCGGTACGAATCGTCTCCGTCGAAGTCGGCGCGGTTCGCAACGAAGCTTGGCCATATCAACATGGCCAGAGTCAAAAGAGCGATCATTACCTGGAGCATGGGGTGCAGAACATGAGACATGAAGTGTGCCTCCTTCTTCGGAGAGCCCTCGAGTCTCTCCTCACACTCCCTCCATCGGCACCGTCGGACCCCGCTTCAAGATCGAACGATATTTCTTAACGGTCGATCTCCCAACCCCGGAACTTTGCGCTCCCTATCACCCAAAAGTTGTAGGCAGAAACGCGAAGAAGCCACCCGGCAACAGGGTGGCTTCTTCTTTAGGGAGAATAGTTCCAACGGAGGCAAAGCCATCAGAACTTTCTGGCGAAATACTAAGTTTGGCAAAATGACGTGTCAAGGCTAAAAGTCCTCTCCTGTAAGTCTTTGGTGAAGAGATAGTTACGGGGGTTACTGAATCGTCAACACTGACGTCTGTATATTCGCTATACATTCGCTTTACTCGGTCCGACCAAATTTCAAAGGGCTATCGTATCAGCCGCTTAGCCCCATCCCTGCACCATCCCCAGTGCAGGAAAACAGCTATCCCCTGTTTGGCTCCTGATCCGTCTGGGCGAACTCTGGCGGGAATCCCACTGAGGTCAATCCGTAAAAACTCCGGTTCGCTGGCCGCAGGTTTGCCCTGCATTACTCGAATCGCAGCCCTTGCTCCACCGAAAAACAGCCCGAGCACCACAGCCGCGAGTGCCCCCATTCCGCAGAAGATAAGGATGCTCGTCAGCAGGCTCACTGTCTTGCGAATCTCCGCATGAAACTCCGGAGGCATCGGTTTGTTCCACGTCAGTTCATTTCGCAGATGAATGTTCTCCACCATCTCCTGCGCCTCCGCTAACTTCCACGGGCCCGTCGTCAGCAACACCAGCGGTCCCTCGCGTCGCAGCTTCACGGTGCCGGCCGCCGCACCCTGGCGATTCATCTCTGCCTCGATCTGCCGCCCGTGGTCTCCTGCGATCTGCGGCGTCGGATACAGCAGCAACGTCAGCGTACCTTTGCCGTCGTACTTCGCCGTCACCACCTCGGCGGCCTTGTCAAAGCCGACAATCTCCGGCGGCACCGCCGCACCCGCTGCCTGATAACCCACCGGCCCCACAGCATACTTCACCGTCTCTCGCTGCAACCCCTTCGCCGGCAAATACGTCGGCAGCAGCGGAGCCAGTCCCTTCGTCCCACCCACCTTCGGCAGCCCTACGATCAGGTCGCGCATGAGCACATCCCCGCCCCGGTTGAAGTCCTCCAGCACTACATTCGATCCGCTGCGAAACACGATGCTGTCCTTGGTCGTCCCGGTGTCGTCGCCTATCTTTTCGTAATGCCAACTGGCCTTCGGGTTTCGGAAGTAATCAAACGCCGCCACCGCTCCAGTTACGTCGCCGAACTGATAGACCGTCACCGTTCCATGCTGGGTCGCATCAATCCCCGGCCTTGCCTCCGATATAGCCTTGCCGTTCTCCGTATACTCCGACCGTGCAAACCTCTTGATCCCGTCTTCTATCAGCACCGCTCTCTCGGCCGGATCGAAGTCAGGAGCGTTCAAAGCTCCCAAGCCATCGCCCACATCGCCGTCAGCCACTCGCGTCAACTTGCCCAACGTCGCCGGCAGCAGAGGAGAGGGCGGTTCCACCAACATGGTCTTTGCCGTCTGTCCACACAACGAAGCCGCCGACGCACCCAGCAGTACTACGCCTAGCAGCATTCGCGACATCATCCGAATCCGAGAAGAAACTCCCATACGATGGTCAGACTACACCAGCACGATAACGTAAGCCTAGAGCCCGAGCCAGTCCGGCAGCGGATCGGTTTCCTCCCCATCGCGTCTTTTAGTACTTCTAATTGCTGGGAATAAGGCTTCGAACAACATGTCCTTCGGTATCAAGAAAATTCAGGCTTGCCGTCCCATCCGCGGCCACCTGCATCACGATTCGTTTTTTGCCGTTGGCATCCATCAGCGACACAACGGCTGCGCCATCATCCTTGCGGCCTACCCAGATTCGCCGGTTCTGATCGTTCACAGCGAGGCCTGCAAATTTATTGTCCTTATCGTCCACGCCGGCAAGCTGCACAATCTGGCTCGCGCCGTATTTGTCGAATGAGAGGCTGCCGCCTGAATCGACGATCTCGCCTTTTTCATTGCGATGGCCGCCAAAAATCAAACCGCCATTTTCCGACCCCTCATTGTTGTAGAAAAGCATCCCAGCCTCCGGCCTGTCTACTTTAGGAGATTCCTTGCCCTTGACGATGACTCCAGGCAGCCGATCATGATTGGAGATCACCATTCGCAAAGTCCCGTCCGGCTCCACAACATTAATGCGATGGACCTGGATCTCGTCGAAAGCCTGGCTGCGATGAGACGTCGCACCCATCAACAACACGACGGCGAATGTTGTGCTCAGAACAGCGGAGTAAGCAATTAAAACCTGCTGGACAGATAGTTTCATGAACGACCTCCGACTTTCCAGGGTTACCTCGGGCGCGAGCGACAAGACGTACGTGCAACGATATATGAAAGTTCCTTGTCTTCTGCACATCTCCTGATCCAAGACTGGCAGGCGCGCCCGTCACCGGCCGCGCCTGTTCGGAACTTGCGTCTTGCGCGCTGCGTACCCACTCTTGCAGAGGGCGCATGCTCTTTGTTTGAGGAACGTCTATGCGCTATCTCTCTCAGCTCTGCCTCGCCGTCCTTTCTGTCTCCGCGGGCCTTGCCATCCCCGCCCGCCTCGCTCAAACGCAGACCATCTCGCAATCTCCAGAGCAGATGCGAGCCGCCCTCGACCGGAACGTCCCCGATTGGCTCAAACAGTTCGACGTCCCAAGCGTAGCGGTTGCTTACATACGTAAGGGGAAGATCGACTGGACTGCAGTCTATGGTGAGCAAAGTCCCGGCGTTCCCGCCAATGCCAGGACTCTTTACAACGTCGCATCTCTTACCAAGCCCATCTCCGCTGAAGTCATTCTGCGCCTTGCCTCCAAAGGAAAGATCTCACTCGACGAGTCCGTCTCCGCCTATTGGATCGACCCTGATGTGAAAGATAATCCGTGGAATGCTCTGCTGACTCCACGGCTCTGTCTGTCGCACCAAACGGGTTTCACAAACTGGCGATACCAGACCAACAACGTGCTGACCTTTCAATGGCAACCTGGAACTCGGACCGGCTACTCGGGCGAGGGATACGGCTATGTCGCCCGGTTCGCTGAAAAGAAGACTGGGCAGCCCTTCGAGATTCTGGCGCAGACCTACGTCTTCGGCCCAATTGGAATGAAGGATACCGCCTACACGACTCGCGACTGGTACCAGGGACGGCTCGCTGTCGGCCACACCGCAAAAGGTGAGGTTGATTCTAAAACTCCTTCAAATTTCGTCGCAGCCGATCTCCTCCGAACCACCATCTCGGACTACGCGGCTTTCGTGGTCAGCGTGATGCACAACCAAGAGCTGACCAAACAGATTGCGGCACAGCGTCTGGTTCTCACTCGCAACCAAGTCACCCCCGAACAGAAAGAAAAGCTTTGCCCTCTTACAAAATCAGACTCAGCCAACTGCGAATTGACTGCCGGCATGGGTCTGGGTTGGCAAGTCATCAATATAGATGGAGAGAAAATCATCGACCACACCGGCTCCGATGACGGCGTGCATACTCTCGCCTTCTACCTTCCCGAACGTCAGCTTGGGGTCGTCATCTTCACCAACGGAGAAAACGGAACGAAGCTTATCCACGAGGTCGTGAGAACGCTCTATCCCAATCAGGCATTTCTCGCCACGCTGCAGAACTAGATTCTGCTAATTCTCGACTATCGAAGGTCCATCCATAATCGCTCCGCGGTCTTTGCCCGGCCATTGGTTCTGCTGACCCGCTCAGCTCACCCGCATACTTTTACAGGAAGACCACCCTACCCAGGAGTCCGCACTCCCTTCCTGAGCATCTCCACGGCCTTCTCCAATCTCTTCAATCGCGTCTCTTCCTTCTTCGCTTCAGCGACCCAACGACAGTATTCCTTGCGATTAGTAAAGCTCAGACCATTAAAAAACGGAAGCAATCCTTCCCTCTTCAGCCGCGTTTCAAAGGGGGCCGGCACCTCCAACTCTCGTGGCACGTCATTCCGCCACACTTCTACATCGATCGTGTCGCCCGGCCCTTTGCCGGTTTGCTCGCGTATCGCCTTCAACACAGCCAGCATATGATGCGGTCCCCCGCAGGTCGTCAGGGAACCCGTGTAAGGCACACCGCCTAGCGTCGCCTGTACCGGGACCTTACCCTTCGTAGCAAACTCCGCTTCGGTGTCATAAGGAAAGAGCACAAATGCCCCGCCGCCATCGCTGGCTTCAATCTTCGCCTTGAACTTATATCTCTTCATCGCTGTTCCTGATCTCTCGGCGCTCAGCGCAAATCTTAATCTACCTTGTTTTGCGAATGACACAGGCCCGTTACCGAGGCTGAAGGCGCGTTTGCGATACATGCGAGTCTCAATCTGTGCGTGAAGCTACCAAAAGCTCCATTGTGACAATCAACTTTGCGGTCTCCCGCATTGACCCTTTCCGAGGTGCTCTATGGCGCGGAAGAACGATTGTTGGGTACGAAAGGAACTTCAGATCCTCTCCAAGAGCAGATCCTCTTCGGAGAAGAGTCTACAATTCGGGTGGAGGCCTGGCCGATGACCTCACGCAGACAGCTGTTCCAGGGTCTCGCTATACTCCTACCATCGAATCTTCGCGGCTCTTGGTTGCTAGAAACCGTGTCTACAAAACGGAGGAAATCTATGAAACGAGAAATCGTTCGGGTCGAGCCACTGGCGACCTACCTCGAAAAGTACAAGGCGCCCGCTTCGATGGTGACTAAACACGGCGACACTATTTACGTCTCAGGCTGTCCGCCGTTCGATCCGAAAACCGGAGAGATTGTCCGAGGGCCTATTGAGCGCCAGACCGAGATCGTTTTAGACCAGCTTAAGCTCTGTGTCGAAACGGCGGGTTCGTCCTTGGAAAACATCCTGAAACTGAATGTCTACGTGACTTCAGTAGATATGTTTCCTGCTGTTAACGAGGTCTACAGGCGTTACTTCCCGGAGAATCCTCCTGCTCGAATCTTTATCAACGTTCCTGCTTGGAATGGCGGCTTCGACATCGAGATGGACTGTATCGCCGCGGTTCTTTAGATCTGTCGATTGTCACTTTGATTGCCAATCTTTCGCTGCTCTTGTGGGCAGCGGTGAGACGGCTACGAATACAGAATAGCTTCGCCCTTTCGACTCTCGCCGACACCGGTCGGCAAGCGATTGGTAACCCGGAGGCGCCGTTAGACCATGAAACTGCGCAACGTTGAGATTTAAACCACCGTTCATCGCCCGGCGCAGCCGAACGCTAATTCCTGCTGGCCCGTTCCGATGGAGGCCTCGTCCCGCTCAGCCCACCCGCATACTTCGCGACACCTTTATAGAGACTCTCCGCCACGCGCTCCCGATACTCCGGCTCCTGCAACTGCCTCGCATCCTTCTCATTGGTCACAAACGAGATCTCCGCCAGAATCGACGGCATGTTTGCCCCAATCAGCACGACAAACGGAGCCTTCTTCACCCCACGATCCTTCAACCCCGCATTGCCCTTCTGCAACCCGCCGTAGAGACTCGCCTCTACATCACCAGCAAACTCTCGCGACTCATCAATCTTGTCCTTCAGCGCGATCTTCTTCACCAGATCGCTCAACTGATGGATCGACTGATCCGACACCGCATTCTCTCGCGCCGCAGTCTCCAGCGCATCCGGCGACGACGTAAAGTTCAGATAATACGTCTCCACCCCTCGCGCGCTCGCATCGGGCGAAGAGTTTGCATGGATCGAAAGAAACAAGATCCGCCTGCGCCTTATTCGCAATCGCCGTCCGCGTCTCCAGCGGAATAAACGTATCATCCGACCGCGTATAGATAATCTCCGCGCCCAATCTGTCATGCAGCAGCTTGCCCACCCGCAGCGCCACATCCAGCACCACGTCCTTCTCCAAAATCCCATCCACGCCAATCGTCCCCGTGTCATGTCCGCCATGCCCGGCATCGATCACAATGCGTCCAATCTTCAATCCCAGCGCCCGCACCAGTGACGTCTCCCCATCCGCCGTAGGCACCGCCGCCCGCGCCGGTCCCGCGTCAGGATCTTTCACCGCTTTACCCTTCTTCGTCCTCTTCGTCGTATCCGAGCCAGTCGCAACCGCTCCATCCGCACCCGCATCCTTCACCACTGCCGAGATCGGCTGCGAGGTCGGCTGCGTCGTCGCCTCCACCTTCCCCGGCTGCGCACTCAGCGCCGCCACATCGAACGAACTCGCCGACTTCACCGCCGTCGTATTCGGAACCGTCGGCGTCGCCGCAGCCGCCCGTTGCATCGGCACGCTCACCACCGGCGCACCCGGCTCCGCCTTACTTCCCCCATGAATATCAATAATCAGCCGATACGGATTCGGCAGCAGAAACGCCGAGTACTCCGTCACATCGTTCACATCCAGCACAATCCGCGTCATATCGTTCGAAAACTGCGCCGCACGAATCTTCTTCAGAAACCCATCATCGGTCACCGCGAAGCTCTTTCCCACCAGTTCCTGCGCCAGCCGCGTCCCATGCAGATCAAAGTAGATGCGATCCGGATTCGGCACCCGCGCCGCCTCATACGTCACATCGTCGCCCAGGTCGATCGCCACCCGCGTGTAGTTCGGCGTCGACCAGTGCCGGATCCCCGTCACCTGCGCCATCTGTCCATGCCGTTGCGCCGCTGTCTTCGCCACATGCATCGGCGGAGCCGCCTGAACCGGAGCATCCTGCACCCCCGCCATCGCAGCATCCAGCTGCGCATCCACCGGCGTCGAAGTCCCCCGCGTCCCCGCGCCGACAGCATCTGTTGTCGGCATCGGCGCAAACGAACTCGCACCGCTCCCGCGGTCACTGGACCCCGGACTGGACCGCGGACTGGGCCGCGGACGAATCCCTTCTGCCACCGCCAACATCTCCACGCTTCCCGTCTCCTGCGGCCTTGCGCCATCAGAGATCTGCGCCCGCTGCCCACCGCGCTGCGTCCCGAATCTGCCCGATCAAGCGAAGCAAGCCCCGCCTTCGCCTCCTCCGCCTGCGCACTCCGCGGATACTGCTTCAACAGCAGCTGATATCTCTCCCGCGCCGCCGCCGCATCATGCAGATCGTTCTCATAAATCTGCCCCTCCGCCAGCAGCGCTCCCACCCGCAGCGAACTCCCCGGATACTGCGTCCGCAAAAACTCATACTGCCCCACCGCCGCCTTCAGGCTCTTCGCATCGTGCAACCCGCGCCCCTGCTCCGCCAGCAACTCCGCCACCGCATTCACACTATCCGGAGCGTGCACATCCCCCGGAGCCGCATGGTAGATCGCGCGAAACCCATCCATCGCAACCGTATAGTCCGCCCGCGTCCGCGTCCCCTCGGGAATCGCCTCCAGCGTCTCCAAGCCCCTGCTCCGCCTGCTCCCACGGAGTCAGCTCCACCTTGCGTTGCGAATCGTCTTTGCCAGCCCCTGCACCGCGCAACCCAGCACAATCGCGCAACACGCCACCGCCGCGCAACCATCCAACCACCACTGATGACGGATTGTCGTTCTCAGGCCCATTGTCTTTTTCAAAAAACCGCAGACTGCCTAAGTTTAAGAGACCCCACACCTCAACGCCTGCGAAAAGCGTCCTCGGTACTCCCCCCGATACCCCCACCCGGAAACTATGGCCAATCCTCTAACCTTATGCTCTGCATCACTTCCCGCCACCAAGATCCACATGCGCCTCATGCGACCCCCTCTTTGCCCACGAGAAACGCCGCATCATTCTCCGCCGTCACTTTTGCCATCAGATCCACGTAAGTCAGATGCGCCTGCCAAATGCCAAATCGCTCTAAAGCAAGATTCGCCTGCTCTGGCGTGATTACCCCATGACCAAAGTTCGTCTTCCTCATCACACCAATGAACTGCGCCTCATCCTCCAGAATCTTGTCCTGCTGATCGAGAAAATCTTTCTGCGAGCCATACACATCGGCGTAGCGCTGCGCCTCCGTATACGGCATAAACGATAACGCCCCCGTCGTCTGCGCTGTCTTCCACGCCGTGTCCCGCAGCCCAATGATGGTGAAATCTGCATTGATCTGAGCATCCTGCGCCACCTTGTCCTTCGGATTCTCCAGAATCCGTGTCAGGGTTTCAATATTCTTCTTCATCACAGCCGTCTGCTGATCCAGCTTCGCCACCGCGTTCTTCATCTCATTGGAGTTGTGCTGAATCTCGTCCCGCATCGTCTCGCGAGCCTCCCGCACCAGCTTGTGCTCGCGATGCAGCTCGACACAGCCCTCAATCCCCACGGCAATCAGCAGCCCAATCGAAATCGTCAGCAGATGGATAAAAAAATCCTTCCACCCCTCTATCGCGTGATGCGGCGCATGTACGTCCAAAGTCGCCTCCCGTACCGGGAATAATCTAACCGCCGTACTGTCTCGCAAACAACTATGGCCCGCTCTCGACAGATTCTAGCGTACTCAAAACATTTACCATCACGCGCTAAGCTGCACATCCAACTCATGTAAACTCTCACCCATGACCGACATCGACCTCATTATCCAAACCCTCCGCCAACACGGCCACCGTGTCGGCAGCGTCATCCCTGTCCCGGACAACGCCGGCGAATACGAGTTCATCGTCGACGGAAACACGCTCACTCTTAAGAGGTCCGAGAGCTTCTCGAACAGGACGGAACGAAGTAGCAATTACTCTCAATTTGTCATCCCTCGCCAAAGGCGGAGACCTGCTGTTGTTTTTGTTTGTCATTCCCGAAGGGAATGTGCCGTTGCCGGGTGCCCCACCCTGTGCAGTCTCACAGCAAAGAATGGGACGTGACTCACCAACATAACCACAGAAGCGGGTGCCCCATATCTCGATTCTGAGATGTGGGCATCGTGCGAAGCACGACCGCACTTCTCACACAAACCTCAAGGCTGGTGCTCTAACCGAGCAACCTCCCACCACCTCCACCGCACCCTTCAACGCCGCATCCAGCGACCCCACATCACTCCCACCAGCCTCCGCCAGATCAGGCCGCCCACCGCCCTTCCCCCCAACCTTCGCCGCCAGCAGCCCAACAATCTTCCCCGCCTGCACCTTCGAAGTAAGGTCCTTCGTCACGCCGACAATCAGCGAAACCTTTCCATCCGCCGCCGCACCGAGCACCACCACACCCGACCCCAGCTTCCCACGCAGCTGATCCACGAGCTCCCGCATCTGAGCCTTCTCCAGACCCATCCACCCGCTGAGCCAGCACCTTCACGCCCTTCACCTCCACAGCAGACGAGCCCGCATCCGCCAACGAAGAAGAAGCAGCCTTCATCCGAACCGCATCCAGCTCCCGCCGCAGCTTCTTCATCTCCTCTTCCTGCGCCGCAATCCGATGCCGCAAAGCATCCGCCGGCGTCACGCTCTCAGAAGAAGACCCAACCAGCGACCCCACCACCTTAGCCACATCAAAATCCCGCCGGAACTCATGCAGCGCGCCCGTCCCGCTCACCGCCTCCACGCGCCGCACCCCCGAAGACACCGACCCCTCGCCGACAATCTTGATCAACCCAATCTCGCCCGTAGCCCCGGTATGAATCCCGCCGCA
Organism: uncultured Acidobacteriaceae bacterium; assembly: GCA_963791735.1. GTDB lineage: Bacteria > Acidobacteriota > Terriglobia > Terriglobales > Acidobacteriaceae > Edaphobacter. The sequence goes on from CAWBTR010000009.1 coordinate 15,239, forward strand.
AAGCTCCGTCGAAAAGTCGCCAATCTTCACCACCCGCACGCGCTCGCCATACTTCTCGCCGAACAGCGCCATCGCCCCCAGCTCATTCACCGCCACATCGATCGGCACATCCACCAGCGTCTCCACCTTCGTATTGCCCAGCACCTGCCGGTTCACAATATCCTCAACCTCCTGCAACTCCTCCTCCGCCACACCGGCAAAGTGCGAAAAATCAAACCGCAGCCGCGTCGCATCGTTCAGCGACCCCGCCTGCTTCACATGCTTCCCCAACACCTCGCGCAGCGCCGCATGCAGCAGATGCGTCCCCGTATGGTTCCGTATCGTCGCCGACCGCGTCGTCGCATCCACCACCGTATCCACCGTATCGCCCACCGCAATCGTCTGGTTCGCCCTCACCTTATGCGCAAAAACACCCTGCACCGGCTTGGTCGCGCCACTCACCTCAGCCACAACCGAGTTGTGATCCCCCGAATACAACCACCCCACATCCCCAACCTGCCCACCCGAGTCCGCATAAAAACTCGTAGCATCGAGCACAACCTCACCCAGTCTCGCCAGCCTTCAACTCCGGCACACCAATGCCATCCTTCACCAGCGCCAACACCCGCGCCCCATCCACCCGCAGCGCGGTATACCCTTCAAACTCCGTCTTCGGCAACTCCCGATAAACCGGCGCCGCCGACTTCTGCGACCCACCCTTCCAACTAGCCCGCGCCCGCGCCTGCTCCTCTTCCTTCGCCGTTTCAAACCCCGCCAAATCAAAATTCGATTCCGCGTCTCGCGCAGCATCGACCATGAAGTCGAGCGGCAGTCCAAAAGTTTCATATAGACGGAACGCGTCGCGTCCTGAAACCGTCACTTGCTGTTCTTCGAGAGCACGGAATCGATGCACAACGCATCGGCTGACTCCAGTTGGCAGGCTTTCTCGAACTATTGGTTCGAAAAGGTCGAATTTGAGATGTGCAATTTCTTCACCGGAAGGCTCTGTGAGCCTCTCTTGAAAGTCGAAGCAACTTCAGGTGGAAGGAGAGACTGAGTTCCGAAAACAAATCCAACTGAGCTTGGGCCTTCTCAATAAGTTTTTCCTAAGCCATCTCCCATTCCCGAGCACCAATGGCCAAAACCCGAGCAAACTGCTGTTCCTCCGCCAGCACAACCTTACTAACCCGCTCCGCCGACTCCTTCAACTCCGGATAAGCCACCTGCATCTCATCCCGAACCGCAAACACCATCTCATGCATAAACGGCTTCTCCTGCCCCAGCAGCCGTCCATGCCGAATCCCGCGCCGCAGAATCTTCCGCAGCACATACCCACGCCCATCATTCGCAGGATTCACCCCATCCGAAATCAAAAACGTAGCCGCCCTCGCATGGTCCGCAATAATCCGCAGGCTCGCCCGCGACCGCTCATCCACCTCATGCTCCGGTTCCACCTTATGCCCAGTCAACTCCTCCGCGCGCTTAATCAGCGGAGTAAACAGATCCGTCTCAAAGTTCGACAGCACTCCCTGCAGCACCGCCGAAACCCGCTCCAACCCCATCCCCGTATCGATCGAAGGCTTCGGCAGCGGCGTCAGCATCCCATCGCTGGTCTTGGGATCAAGAGTTCGGTCAAACTGCATGAACACCAAATTCCAAATCTCGACATACCGCTGCTCATCCAGCGGAAACGGCTTATCAACCCCCGGCTCCTCTGCCGCCTCAATCCCCAGGTCGTAAAAGATCTCCGAGCAGGGCCCGCAAGGCCCCGTATCCCCCATCTGCCAGAAGTTATCCTTCGCCCCCATCCCGAAGATGCGACTCCTTCGGCATCCCAGTCTCGATCCACAACCGCTCCGCCTCATCATCCCGCGGAACCTTCGCATCCCCTTCAAACACCGTGCAATACAACTTCGCCGGATCGATCCCAAACCACTCCTTCGAAGTCAGCAGCTCCCACGCATAAGCAATCGCATCCTTCTTGAAGTAGTCCCCAAACGAAAAATTCCCCAGCATCTCAAAGAACGTATGGTGCCGCCGCGTAAACCCTACGTTTTCAAGATCGTTATGCTTGCCCCCCGCCCTAACGCACTTTTGCGAGCTCGCCGCCCGCGTATAGTCCCGCTTCTCGTTCCCAAGAAAAACATCCTTAAACTGATTCATCCCCGCATTGGTAAACAGCAGCGTAGGATCATTCGCCGGCACCAGCGAAGAAGAGTGCACCCGCCGGTGCCCCTTACCCTCAAAAAACCGCAAAAAATCTTCCCGAATCTGATTCCCCGAACGATAGTTCATAGACCTAAAGTTTATCAGTCTATGATGTCTCTGTTCCCGTGGAGGACTTTGTTCCGACGGCTTTGCATCATGCTCGGCTTCATCCTAATGTGTCAATTTGCCGCCGCTGCCGACGTACGCTGGTGCACAATCACCAGCAAACGTGACACGGACACACTCGTGTATCCACCCATAGCGCGAGCAGCACATGTGCAGGGAGCAGTCATTTTGCGGGTCACTTTCTCGACTACAGGTAGCATTTCAAGTGTCGAATCAGTGAGCGGCCCCAAAATGTTGGTGGACTCAACCAGCGAACGACTTAAAGGCTTGGCAATTTCACACGAATGCCACTGGAGATCAACCGTGTCAAAGCTTGGTAGTCGTCAAATATCGGATACTTCCAGAAAATTATGATCCTCAAACTGAATTGCCTTCAAAAGAGCAGTCTCATCCTCCCGCCGGAATCTACCAAATATCGATTGACGCCTACACCATAGTCCTTACTGAGGATCTGGCTGCAACACTCACGCGTAAACGACGTTTCTCGATCTTTTAGCCCCGGCCTTCATTCTGCATCACTTTTTTCATCTGTCAACCCCGGCACCCAAGTCTGCCCCTCCATCCGAAACACCTCATCCTCTGTCTTCCTCAACCCGCAAACTCCGCACGATGCTCCACCATCACCATCGCCGTCACCAGCGCATCAAACGCATCCTCACTCCCCCGAGCCTTCGCCAACACCCCTCGCGACAACCCCGCATACAACCCATTCTCCTTCCGCTTCTTCGCCAGATAAGCCGTCCTCGCCACCTCCGAACTCTTATTCACCGCCCCCGTCATCAGCCGCGTATAAATCTCCACCACCAGCGGCTTCTTCACCGACGGCGCATCATACGGCCAAATCTTGAATCCAGCCTCCCGCAGCCGCAACAACCCCGGCATCCCCCGCAACGAAGCCGTCCCCACCGCCCCCGCCCCGCCAATCTGAAACACCGACTTCGGCGCGATCCCCGCAATCTTCGCAATCTGCAGCGGATCCGTCATCTCCGCCCGCACCTTCAACACCGTCTCCGCCCTTCGCAACATCCTGTGAGCATGCTCCCCGCAAAACTCTGCCGGCTTCTTCCCATGCCGCTGCGACCCGGCCCTCCCCCAAAACCGCCCATCCTCACAATCCTTATGCAGCCACCTCTCACCCTGCCCATCCGCCACCAATCGCCAAAACTCCGGAGCCGACCCAATCCCCAACTCCCGCAAAAACCAAGCCGGATAGCTAAACGTAAAATCGAACCCCACCACCATCCGCGGAGTCTCTTTCGCCAACTCCACCAGCCACTCCATCAACTCAACCCGCGTCCGCCCGTTCTCCAGCGTCACCCCCCTAACGTCTTTAGAAGAAGAGCCAGAACCCGTCCAAACCCCAGCCCAGATCTTCCTTCGCTGCCCCGGCCCCTGGTCACCCGACCAATCCACCCCCACTACCCGCTGCAACCCGCCGTCCGCCATACTTCCATCATCCACCCGCGGAACTTTTTCCGCACACCCAGCGTTATCCTTCAAGTAGGAATCAAGGGGAGAAAAACCTGATGCTCAATTTCCTGATCTTCTGTCTACTCGCTTTCTTTTGCTGGCCCTTGGCCATCGCGGCCCTCATCCTCTATCCGCTGGTCTGGCTCATCCTGCTCCCGTTCCGTCTCGTCGGCATCGTCGTAGGCGGCACGTTCGAGCTCATCGCCGCGCTCTTCTCCCTTCCCGGCCGCATGCTCCGCGCGATCTAGTCGTTTTCCAAATCCGCAGCCGAAGTAGAAAATACAAGCATGACCGGCACCCGCATCGACAAATGGCTCTGGGCCGCCCGCTTCTTCAAGACCCGCGAGCAGGCCTCCAAAGCCTGCGAGCTCAACCGCATCACCTCGAACAACCTCGCCGCCAAGCCCTCCCGCGAGGTCCGCATCGGCGACATGCTCCACATCAAAAACGAAGGCGGCGAATTTGAAATCGAGGTCCTCGCTCTAAGCCAGCAGCGCGGCTCCGCCTCCATCGCCCAAACCCTTTACCGCGAGACCGAAGAAAGCAAAGAAGCCCGCCGCAAGGTCGCCGAAGAGCGCAAACTCCTCGGCCCCATGGCGTGGAACACCGCCGCACCCACCAAACGTCCCAACAAACGCGCCCGCCGTCTCATCCACAGCTTCCGCGGCGACTACTAAATCGCGCCCCATGCCGAACATCGCGAGGCCCACAGCACTCCACCACCACACCCGGTACACAAGGCACGAAGTGCCCGCCTCACGCGCAGTGGGCCCGTCCGGCAGGACACAAACTCACTCCTTCTCATTCTGACGAGCATACGAGTCCGAATCCGCCACCCGCTCCCCGCTCTCCTCATGAACCTCCGCATCCGCCTCGCCCGCCTCCAATCCCTCCATCGCCTCCTCTGGAAGTTCCCACTCCCGCAGCACCTTATAGATCGCCCGCGAAGAAAACCCTGCCCGCAGCAGCCGGTTCATCGCGCGCGCTGTCTCTTTCTGCGCATTCTCTCCGCTCGGCTGCTTCATCCGTTTCCGCGCAATATACTGCCGCGCCAGCACTACCTCATCGACATCCTCGTACGCCGTCGCCAGCGTCGACGCCACCAGCTCCCCCTTGACGCCCTTCTGCATCAGATCCTGCTGCACGCGCCGCCTCCCGAACTTCTCATGCTCCTTGCGCACCCGCGTATAGTCTTCGGCGAACCGCGTATCGCTCAAATAATTCAACTCCTTCAGCCGAACGACAACCGCATCCATTGCCCGCGTCCCGGCCTCACCCTCCTCGGCACGCGTCTTCATCAGCCGCCGCAGATCGCGCTCCGTACGCATTCTTCGCGCCAATGCTCCCACCGCATACTCGAACAATCCGGCCTCATCCACCGGCTCCCGCTTCTTCGCCCTCGCAAACGCCATCATTAAAACCTTTCGCTCCCGCATCCCACGCTTTGAAACATCTTTCGCCGAGCTTTAAAAGGGTGCGGCTTAAGCCGCACCAAACGCTATCTATAAGATAAGGGCTTTAATCAAGATAGGAGCTTTAGCCCCTGAGGGAATCTTCGACATTTGCCCCACCACCTACGGAACGACATTCAGCGTAATCTCGTTCGACTCAACCACCGCGTGGCTCGCCGGATCCCTCCGCGACACTTGCACCGTATATCGCCCCGGCCGTTTCAAATCCACGAGCTTTGCAAGATGCGCCGTCTGCGCCGACATTTGACCCGGTTCCAGATAGTCCACCGTGCGGCTCTCAGCCAGTTGATTCTGCAGTGCTCCCCGGCCGTACACCGTCTCCTCCACCACGTGGCCCGCCGAGTTCCGCACCTCAATCTTGTACGAGAACTCCGGATTATTCGTCCCCGGATGATGACGAAACAATATCTGATGGTCGCTGACATTCTTCAAGACAATACTGACTCGTGCATCCGATCCCACTTGCACTTCATCCTCCGGAGCGCTGATCACGATGGAGAACGATTCGCCGCTATCCCCCGCTCGCATAGGATTGTCCGCCGTAGCCGTAGCCGTTGCTGGAGCCGGAACAACCGCCGGCGTAGTCGTTGTTGTACGCGGAACCGGGGCTGCGCGCGGAACCACACCAGCGCGCGTAACCGGCGCAGCAGGCCTCTCGGCAGTCTTCTCCGGCACAACCGGAACAAGGACCGCCGCGTCAGGCTGCAATTGCGGCTCCTCCACCTCGCTGGGCCGCGACTGTCCCCGCCTGGCTGCAGGCGGCGCCACAACCCTCGGCTCCTCAGCAGGCACCGCCGCACTCTCATACTCGCCCAGCGCATACGCGTTCGTCTTCGTCCAACGGTCGCACCAGTCCCCCACCGTCTCATACCAGAGCTTCGAGTTCTGAGGCTTCAACACCCAATGCCCTTCATCCGGAAAATAAAGCATCCTGCTCGGCACATTCAGCCGCTTCAGCGCGGTAAAAAGTTGAAACCCCTCCGATACATCGAGCCGATAGTCTCTCTGTGAATGAATCACCAGCGTCGGCGTCTTCGCATTTTTGATCGACAGCATCGGCGACCACTTGCGGAATGGGTCCAGCGCCACCGGCCTGTCGAAGTAGTTCCACGGCTGCGCGGGTCCGTCCACGGTCGCGCCCCTCACTGCACCTTTCACTACCGGCGCAGGTCCGCGAAACTCCCATTCGTTGAACCAAAGCTCATCCGTATCCCCATACGCACTCTGCGGATTGAACATCCCATCGTGGGTCACGATGCACGCAAACCGGTTCGTATGCGTCAGGATCCAATCCGCCATAAACCCGCCATAGCTCGCTCCCAGCGCACACTCCCTCGTCTTATCAATAAAGGGAAATTGCTTCTCCGCATAGTCCATCCCCCTCATCAGATCGACATACGCTTTCCCGCCCCAGTCTCCATTCACACCATCGATAAACGCCTGACCATACCCCGTCGAACCTCGCGGATTCACCATCACCACGACATACCCGCTCGCGGCCATCAGCTCAGGATTCCACCGGTAACTCCAGGCGTCTCCCCACGCTCCCTGCGGACCGCCATGAATCAAGAACTTCACCGGATACTTCCGCGTCTCATCAAAGTTCGGCGGCCGCATGATGAAACCTTCCACTGGCGTCCCGCCCGCGCCGGCAAAACGGAACGCATCCTGCTCCGACAAATCAAGCGTGCGGAGCAATGCATCGTTCAAGTGGGTAAGCTGCCTTCGCGGGCTCCATCCGCCGACAGGCAGAGTGCCCACGATCGAAAACTTTGAAATGTCAGCAGCCCGTTTAGCCTCCTCCGGCGAACCAGGTTCCACCTCCGGTGTCTCTTCGTTTAAGCCCGGGGCTATCGCGTTGATCTCGGCCGGCTGGTCAACAGCCATCCGAGTCGCAACCAGATTCTTTCCATCGGCACTGATCTGAAGATCGGAATACTCACCATCTCCCCTGATCGGTTTGAACGGATCTTCAGGCTCGCCCTCAAACTGGTAGCGCAGGATTGCGGTCCTCGCGGCATCACTGCTCGCAAAGTAGACCGCTCTGGAATCGGGGCCCCACACAAACTCGTCCACCCAACGATCAAACTTCGGTATGAGCTCCGCACTCTTCATCGACTCCCGATCCAACAACATCAACCGGAACCGATCGCTCTCATATCCCGCCCGCACCTGCGACCGAAACCCCAACCACTTCCCATCTGGCGAATAAGCCGGCGCATCATCGCTTCCCAGGCTCATCGAAATCTTCAACGGCTTCGCATCCGGCGTATCCAGACGCAGCGTAAACACATCGTTATTCGTACTCGCCGCCGGAACAAGATCAAGATTGGTTACATAAGCAATCTCCTTCGAGTCTGGAGCCCACGCATAACCCAGCGGCCCGCCCAGCGAAAACGTCGGAGCCTCCGCATCCCCAATATCCTGTCTCGGCGTCAGGTCCCGCACCGCATTCCCATCCGTCGCCGACACCACCAGCACATGGCTCCGCTTCGGTCCGACATAACTGTTCCAATGCCGGTACAGCAGATGGTCCCATATCTGCGCCTTCACCGGATTTGCCGCCGCATCGGCGTCCTTCCGTCTGTCGCAGTTGTCCTCCTCCAGCCACGAAGACCCCTCGCTGCACTCGGGATACACCCTTGACGTAAACAAAATCCGTTGCGAGTCCGGCGACCAGATGGCCCCGTCTGCCTCTGTGCTCACGTTGGTCAACCGACGCGGGGTCCCGAGCGTTCCCTGCGCCTCATTCCACCCCGCAAGATAAATCTGCGACGACGTCCCGCCATCCGCCGACACAAACAGCACCTGCCTCCCATCCGGCGAAAACCTGCCCCACGACTCCCCCTCCTTCCAAAACGTAACCTGCCGCTCCTTCGCACCTGGACCGTTCGCACCCGGACCGCCAGTCCGCCAATCCCCCAGCGGCACCACCCAAAGATGATTCACCTTCGAGTTCTTCTCGAGGTCCGCCTCCGTCACCGAAAACATCACCCACCTGCCACTCGGCGAGATCTGCGGATCGCTCACCCGCTTCATCCGCTGCAGATCCGCAAAGGTCATCGGCCGCTTGCCAGCCAGGCGAGCCGTTCCAACGCCTTGCGCCGAACCACCCACACAAGTCCCAGCGAACATCAACGCCAGCAAACCTGTGAGAATCGTTCGATTCATCATCGCGACAGTCTACCCCCGCCGGAGAATCGGCGTTATCGGTGAAGATCACTTAACTCTCACCCTTTAGTCCTCACCGCCCGATCAAAACTATATTCTCGAAAGTTGGCACACTCTTCGTCTACAAAAATCACCACGCAAGAACCACGCGAAATACCATGCTTCACCACGAATTCACCACGTTCTGCACCCCTAAAACCACAACCAAGTCACCTTATCCTCAAACACTTACGCTACAAGGCCCTCTCCCTCACCCCGCCATTAACTTTCTAGCAGCAAAATTCACTCCCGGCAGCTCGACAGCCACCGCCGCCCCGTGCGGATGCAGGTTGAACGCACTAATCTCCCCGCCATGCTCATGCACAATCCCATAGCAGACACTCAGCCCCAACCCCCGCGAATCGCAAGGCTCAAACATCCGCCCCGGATCTGCAAACCCCGGTCCCGTATCGCTCACGATCAAATGCACCATCTCCCGCTCAACACTCCCAACACTTACTGACACCCGAATCATCTGTTCCTCTCCCGCCTTCGCCGCACCCACACCAGCCAGCGCCTGCGCGGAATTGTTCAACAGATGCTCCATCATCTGCCATAGCCGACTCCTATTCCCCCGCACCGTCATCACCTCGTCCCCAGCCTGCACGACAAGCCGAACCCCTCTGCTTTCAAGCCTCTCCGCACAAGCCCCGGCCAACTCCCGTACCAACCCCGTCACATCGACCGGCTCCGCATTCTGCGCCATCGGCTGCCAAAACTCCAGCAGGGTCTCCACTGTCTGCCGCATCCGCTGCGCCTCCCGCACGATGATCCCCGCATCCTCCTTCACCCGTGCCTCTCGTGCGGTATCGGCGATCAGCTCTGCAAACCCCAGCACCGCCGTCAGCGGATTATTCAGCGTATGGGCCATTCCCCCGGCCAGCAACCCAAGCCCAGCCAACTTCTCCGCGCGCAGCAATCTTTCCGCTAGCGCAGCGTTCTCCATCGCCCTCTCTACCTTAAGTGACAGTGCCTCCAGCGGCTCCAGGGCCTTCGCCAGCACACTCCGCCGCACACTCATCAGGCCGTCCGCCCCAACCGCCAGAACCCCGAGAATGCGCCCCCCCGTCGTCCACATCGGAGTCACAATCGCCCGCCGACACCCAATCTCCTCCAGCCCGCTACCCAGAACCACCGCAAAACTCTTTCCCCCCACACGCACTCCCAGTCCTCCATCCCCCCGTCGCACACGGGCGCCACCATCGCGTTCCACCGCCGCAATCCTTTCTCCCCACGCATTGAGCAACTGCATGGTCGAGTCGTCAATCCCGGCACTGGCCCCCACAATTAGCCCTCCCTCCGCATCCCGAACCAGCATCGCAGCTCTGCGAAACGCGCTCTTCTCCGCGATCACCCGGCTCACCCGTCTCGCCAGTTCGAACCCGTCTACATCCTCAGGCAGCCGCATATCCAGCCGCGCATAGGCTCGAAGCTCCTCCTCTATCCGGAGCTCGCGCCGCCGTTGCGCTGCACGCAGTTGCAGGCGAAACAAGATCACCCGCAAAGCGCCGGCAGCTCCCGCACCTGCCGCCAGCTGCGGCCAGCGCAGCGCTACCAGCCTGCTCATTTCCCTAAATCCGACCGATATCACCAAACCTCCCCAAATCGCGTCTATTCTTAGTAGCGTGTCATTCGCAGCCCTGCAGCCGCGTGCAGGCGACAAAAAGGTCGCCCCAGTCTTATCTTGGAGTTCTCACCATGAAGACCCTCTCTCCAATCCGCATCGCCGCCTCCGCAAGCCTCTTTGCACTCTTCCTTTTTCAGCTATCGGCCACACCTGCACCAGCCTTAGCTGCTGTCGCAATTCCGGACGGCACCGCCGCGCAGGAGCCAGCCGGCTTCGGCCCCCTCGACCCCACACCACCCTCCGGCGTCACTACTGAAGAGATCATCAAGAAGTTCGGCGAGCGCGAAGCCGCCTTCAAAAAAGCCCGGGACAACTATACGTTCCGTCAGACAGTCAAGGTCGACACTCTCACCGAAGACACCAATCGCGTCGACGGCGAATACCAGCAGGTCACCGACATCACCTTCAACGCCGACGGCAAACGCGAAGAGCACGTAGTCTTCGCCCCCCAGAACACCCTCCAGCGCGTCATGATGTCTCCCGTCGACTTCGACGAGATCGAGCACCGCCTCCCCTTCATTCTCACCACCGAAGACCAACCCAAATACAAGATCGACTACCTCGGCCGCCAGCACGTCGACGAGCTCGAGACCTACGTCTTCGCCGTCGCACCCAAGACCTTCGAGAAGAACCAGCACTACTTCCAGGGAAAAGTGTGGGTCGATCAGCAGGACTTCCAGATTGTTCTCATCAACGGCATCACCGTCCCCCAGGACAAGCGCAGAGGCCACGAAGACCTGCAGCCCCCCTTCACCACCTACTACGAGCAGGTCGACGGTAAGTACTGGTTCCCCACCTACACCAAAGCGGAAGGCGAATTGCACTTCGCTGGCGGAGAGGGCTACCTCGCTCAAGACGTCCACATGCGCAACATTGTCCGGTACACCGACTACAAGCAGTACCACACCTCGTCGCGCGTCATTTACAACGGTCAGGACATCACGAACAACAAGGCCCCGGACGATAAAGACAAGAGCAAGCAGCCGCCAGCCACGCCGCCCCAGTAGGGGGAGCTCTTGTTGGTCTCGGATTCAGAGCGTGCGAATACCTCTCTAAGAGCATCACTCTCCGGTGGCGCAGAGCCGTTGACGCGCCGCTTCTAAGGTCACACCCCGCTTTGTAAGGAATGTAACCGCAGGGTATTCGACACTCTTGAGCAGCCCAAGCAATAGGTGGCGTTCATCTACTTCCCAAGTTCTTCGCAGCAACCATGATGCAATACGCCCCGGAAATCGCGGCTTTCTTAGCGGCTGTTTCATCCGGGCTTCCCAGTATTCCAGATCTTCAGGCAAAACATGATGCCGTTTTCTACGTGGAGCTTCCCATTCTTCCCAGCACGAGCGCGCCTGTTCAGTCGCCTGTATTAGGACCTGCCTACACTCTTCGTTGAATTTCAATTTGCCGCCTCGCTGTGAACTAGGCAACGGTGTTTTCGACTGTGCTAGCTCGGCGTGAATCGCTTGGAGATCGATGGGGTGCTCCGAAGCTTTCTCAAACAATTCAGGATGAAGGTCTAGCAGGGCTAATAGTATGTGATCAGACTCAATGAATTTCCGACCTTCGGACATCGCATTATCCCGTGCGTGTAAAACCACAGAGCGAGCTGAACCCGAGAATCGATGAAACATACCGTCCCTTTTTGTTCAACGCTTAGTTCGTCTCGCAATGCGCATCCGGATCGGCATGCTGCTGTGTCATCCACCGGTCCATCAGCGTACCCGCGCACCGCGCTCCGCACAGATGCTTCACTCCCGCCGAGTGCGCATGCTGACTCTGCCACCGCGTTAGTTTAATCAGTGGCTGATCCTCCTCCGGCTTTTCTCCCTGGAAGCAGTCCACCCAGGCCAGCCACCAGTCACCACCATCGCCTTTTTTGTCCCCACACACGTCACACTGGTAACTCTCGATGTAAGCCATGCGTTCTCTCCTGCCGGAGAAGCTATCACATCTCCGTTAGACGTGCTTTCCTCCGTCGCACCCGAGCCCGTCGCCGCGCACGCAATGCGATCTCATCACAAGACTGCACTCGCGCAAGGCGCGAACCGCTTTTCCTCTCCTGGTCATTTCGCCGAAGCAACCGGCGCCGCCCCTGGACCAACGCCATCCACAAACGGTTCACCCCAGATATAGTGCCCAAACCAGTGCAGGTTCTCCTCCATCACCGCGCGCTGCTGCTTCGGCTTGTCGATCGGGTGCCCAAACCCGTGATACAGCACCATCTTCACCGGAACACCTTTGTCTTCCAGAGCCTGTCGCAGCTCAAAACTGTCCGGCACCGGCACGCGCTTGTCGCGGTCTCCCTGTTGGATCAGCGTAGGCGTCTTCGCCTTCGCAACATAAGTGATCGGCGAAGTCTTGCGATAGATCTCCGGGTCGTCCCACGGCGTCGCCTTCAGATATTGCCGGGTAAACGGTGTAATGTCTGTGTTCACGTAGTACGTCATCCAATCCGAGATGCCAGCCCCAACCGAAACCGCCCTGAAGCGATCACTCGACGTGGTTATAAACGCCGAGATATAGCCGCCCTCGCTCCACCCCATCGAACCAACGCGGTCCTTGTCTACGAATCCCTGCGCAATCAGGTAATCCACACCGGAAATCACATCCGCATAATCGCCCACGCCCAGGTTCCGCACATTCAGCGCACGAAACGCCGCACCGTAGCCAGCCGATCCGCGATAGTTCGGCCGTAGCACCAGTGCACCCTTGGCGACGAACTGCTCCACCGGATAGTAGCGGTCCGGATTCACCATCGGGACGGTCGATACCCGTCGGTCCACCATGGATCACCACCAGCAGCGGATATTTTTTCTTCGCATCAAAGTTCGCCGGCTTCAGCAGGATCCCCTCAATCGTCGCGCCGTCGCCAGACTTCCAACTCGACCACTTCACGCCGCGCCAGCGTATAAGACTTCATCGCATCGGTCCAGATGCGTCACCGCGTATCGGCGCATCGGCTCCCGTCGTCGAAGCAACATAAATCTCCGCATCCCGTATTCGGCGTCGCCGCCGTATATGCCACCTCGGCTGAAATCCTTCGTAAACGGAGACCCATTCGCCATCAAATCATCCGGATGAGTCACCTGTTCCACCGCGCCGGTCGCGATATTCAGGCGATAAAGATGGGACGCCGTCTTCTTCAGCGCGCCAAAGTAAATCCCCTTCTCCGTCCAATCAAACAGATGCGCATCCTCATCGAAGCTCCCGCTCACCACCTTCGGCTGCCCACCTGTCACCGGAACCACTGCAATCTTCTGGTTGGCATAGAAAAAATACGCGCGCACCATCGGCGGTAACAAACGCCACCTGCGTCCCGTCGGGCGAGAAGTGCGGATCATTGTTCGGCCCCGACGTCGTCACCAGCTTCGTCACTTTCTTGTCTGCAACCGAGACAACATAAACAGTCGTCGTTCCACCGTTTTTCAACTCGCCATCCTTGGACGCAGCAAACGCAACCTTCGTCCCATCTTTCGACCACGAAAACCCCAGCACACTGAACTCGTCGCCTTCGGTTAACCGATGCGCCTCCGGCACCCCAAACGGCGGGGCCGCAGTTGCGGTCGAAGTCGAATTTTTACTTGTAGTTGGAGACGCAACAACCGGAGCCGCCGTCACGTCGACCGTCCAAAGATGCGTCATTCGCTCATCCCCATCCACGACCGTGTAATCCCCATAGCGCTCCGCGCGGTCCTTCTGCGCCTTCGATAGTGGGTCCTTCGTCGTAAACGCGATCGTCTTCGAGTCCGGCGCCCACTCAAAGCCATCGACGCCGTCATCCAGCTTCGTCACCTGCCGCGCTTCGCCGCCCATCGGATCAATCACATAAATCTGCCGCGTATCAGCCTTCGTCTCCGCGATCTGTCCAGGTCGATCGGACCCAAACGCAATCCATCTCCCATCAGGCGACCATCTCGCACCCGAACTCGATTTCACCTGTGCCGTCAGCAGATGGGTATTCCCCGCACGATCCGCAATCCACAGATCGCGCTCAAACGCATCGGTCTTCCAGTTTGTCCGCGAAACCTCATACACCACATGTTGCCCATCCGGAGACAACGCCGCCCCCGAGGCCGTCTGAGCCTCCAACGCCTGATCGATGCTTGGCACACTCGAAGCAGCAGGCTCAGGAGTCTGGGCAAGTGCAAGTCTCGTCGGCAACGAGAGCAGCGCGAGACCACAAAGACACGACACGCCGATCGCAGGAAATTGCTCTTTGAACCACTGGGCAGGAGTCATACGCGACAGTGTCGCACACTGCGGAAGCACCTACAATTTTTCTACGCACCTTTTCTACACACCTAAGCCGCGGGCTCACCCTCGAAGTAGAGATACTTCCGCCACGCGGCATCCGCGCTGCCGATCATTCGCATAATATGCCTAGAAGTGTGGAGTGAGAACGGTCGCGGCTCCCGCTGCAGTTTCATCTCCGTCAGCTCATGCAGCATCTGGTTGCCCTTCCGCCGATTGCAGTTGTGACAGCAGGCAACTAGGTTCTCCCACGTCGACAGCCCACCTCGCGAACGCGGGATGACATGGTCCAGCGTCAACTCTCCCGCCGTCAGGACCACATTGCAATACTGGCAGGAGTTTCGATCGCGCAACAGAATATTTTTACGGCTCAGTGCACGCGTCTGATGAGGAATTCTGCGGTACTCGAGCAGCCGGATGACACTCGGCATCGCGATCCTCATCCGCGCCGCGTGCAGCACCGCGCCCTGCTCCTCTTCGGTTCGCGCTACGCCCTTCAGCACCAGCACCAGCGCGCGCCGAGCCCCGCAGATATTGATCGGCTCATACGACGCATTCAGCACCAGCACCGGAGTCTGCATCACAGGTTGGCGAAATACGCCAACCCGTACATCCACCTCCGTAACAACGCGACCCGTCCCATGCCCGGCCCCGTGTCCCGACCCATGCCCAATGTGACGCTTTCCGCTTAGCCCTTGCTTCCGCATCTTCCCCGATTGCATCTCAAAAAACCTCCGGTCCAGCTACTGTCAGAACTTCGCGCCAACCTCTCACGTCAACTCAACTCCTGCATCCCAAACCGCGGTATCCGAAGCCGCGTCCGTCAATGTTCCGGTCCATGCCGCCACCATCTCCGGCTGAGCCCGCGACACAGTTGCAACCCAGACCTTGCTCGCTCCAGCCTGTCGCAATACTCGCGAGCAAGCACGCGCCGTTGCACCGGTTGTATAAATGTCGTCCACCAGCAAAACTTCGCGCCCGACGATTGCCGAGCCATCCGCGACGGCGAATGCGCCCTGAAGATTTCTGCGTCGTCCCTTCGGGGTCAGCTCAAACTGGCTACGCGTATCCTTCACGCGGCGGATGACGCCATGTGCTGCCTGCAGCTTCCACTCCGGTCGACTCAGCTTCAACTCGGCGAGAGCAGCATCCGACAGCAGCACCGCCTGGTTATATCCTCGCTCCCGCTCCTTTGAAGGAAATAGCGGAACCGCAACGACCAGCAGATCCTTGCTCATGAGACCGCCGCCAGCCTGAAGCATCTCTATGGCCCTTACCAGGAGCCGCCCGAGCGGCTTCGCCACTTCACTCATCCGCTCATACTTCAACAGGTGCACCATCTCACGCAGCTCATCCTGATAGACCGCGTAGGCGACCGCGCGCTCAAACTCCGGTGGCGCCATCCGGCAGGGCGAGCACAACAGTCCCTCCATGGGAAACTGCCCTGCAAACCGGACACCTTCCATGTCGAGCGCCTCTCCACAGCGTCCACACAATGTCATCGACTGCTCTTGCACGTTATCGATACATTGATCACAAACAGGAGAAAAATCAGCTAGCAGCAGAGGTCCACCACAAACTCTGCAATCGCCTGGAAATACCGTTGCAACCAAGTCATCCAGCACAGCCCGAACCACCCGTCCCGGCGTCCGCAACAAACGAGACATCGCGTGTCTCTTCACCACCCCACCAAGCGGTGCACCGGGCGGACCCCCGGCGTCAAACCCGAGCGCATTGTCATTCAAGCATTCGCTGAAGACTCACCTCACTCGCCGGCGCTCCAGGTCACTCGGACCGCGCCATGACTGCAGTATAAGCCTTTAGACATATATGCCGTCAAGAATTCTGCACCACAGGTGATGCGTCTGTGCTACATCTAGGCCATGCTGAAAGCCGTCACCTGGTGTGCCAAATGCCTCTTTCTATACTTCCTCGTCGTAATCGCCGCGATCCGTTTTTCGTGGGTCTTCACCACTCCCGTGTGGCAGTTAGCGAACAAAATGCACTGGACGCACCTGAATCAATTCGGATTCGTCCTCAGCTACTTCCTGCCTATATTTGCTGCTGCTGGATTTCTCTTCGGCCTGGTCCCCTTTGGCAAACTCGGCAAAGCCCTGGGCGATCTCTTCCGATCCGTCTTCCCATCCGCCTCCACAAAACTCTCGCCGGAGCCCGAGGCAATCCCACCCATTCTCTGGGCATGGCTGCCGGTCACTCTTGCCTTCCTCACTCGCTTCGTAACGTGGCAATCCCGGAACTCAAGCGTTTTTGACCCACACCGATCAGTGGGCCGCGTCGAACGATTCTTCGGTCCTCTCTATGCGCAGACATCGGGTCTGCTCGACGACAAATGGATCACCGATCGCTTCATCCTCACCGGCCCCATGCTTTTCCTGATGGCCTGTGCCATCGCCGCTCTCCTTCGCTACAAGATCACCGCTCCACGTAAAGCTCATATCGAAACTGATCCAGACGGTGGCTCCGTTTGATTCCCGACAATCGAAGTGACGGAAATCCGCTGCGCCTTCGACACCTATACTGAGGTGGGTATTGTCGTGCCAAGACGCAGTGCAGGTTTGATAATGTATCGCCGGCTCCACGGTCTGGAAGTCTTCCTCGTTCACCCGGGCGGTCCATTTTTTGCGAAAAAGGACCTGGGAACATGGACTATCCCCAAAGGGGAGTATCTGGAAGGCGAGGAACCTCTGCAGGCTGCCAAACGGGAATTCCAAGAGGAGACCGGCTTCCCCGTACCCGAGCTCTTTTTCGACCTCGGCACAATAAAACAGAAGGGTGGAAAGATTGTCTCGGCTTGGGCTTTTGAGGGTAATTGCGACCCACGCAAATTAATAAGCAATCACTGTGAAGTGGAGTGGCCTCCGCGATCAGGTCGTCTGATCGAAGTTCCTGAGGTGGACCGCGGCGCGTGGTTTTCAATCGAAGAAGCGAGGGAGCACATCAAGTCGACCCAAATACCTCTCCTCGATCAGCTCATGATCGCATTGAACTCTACGGAGTAACCGCTCAGCGCTCCAACCTTAGCCGTAGTGCCTCGGCAACTGTGGTTTGTCTCTAATGCATGTAGTCAGTATTTATCGACGAACGCTATAACATCCAAATCGTCAGGACGATTTCAAGATCTGAGTTGCTGGGCTCTCCAGGTGGTTGAAGAACTCGACGCTCATCTTCGATCGCATCGGCGAAGGAATGTTCAATGCGCATGCGCGAATCTGGACCGTTCCCGTACGAAGCGAATGAAACTTGGTTTCGCGTCAGCACATTTGTCAACGAGTCCATCGAACCTCGCAGCAGACATGCTTGAGATAACCACGCAGCTTCAAAATGTGAGCCCGCAGATCCCTCCGTGTCGGCATAGCGATTCCACTAATAGACTTGCACCATGCCCGCGCTGATACACTCCCATCCAAGCCGAAACAAGCGCAACCGGGGAGACGCACCACCATGGCAACATCCACACCGATCAAGCCCACCTTCAAGCCCTTCGTCCCCACAACGGAAACCCGCCCGGAGCTCTCCGCCCGAGCCCTCATCCTCGGCGGCATCTTCGGCATCCTCTTCGGAGCAGTAACCGTGTACGTCGGTCTCCGCGCCGGCCTCACCGTCGCGGCATCCATCCCCATCTCCGTTCTCTCCATCTCCATCCTTCGAGCCTTCGGCAGATCCAGCATCCTCGAAAACAACATCGTCCAAAGCACAGGCAACGCAGGCCAGTCCATCGCCTCCGGTGTCATCTTCACCTTGCCCGCCCTCATCTTTTTAGGGTTTGATCTGGAGTCATCGAGAATCTTCGCCCTTGCCCTCTTCGGTGGATGGCTCGGCGTTCTCTTCATGATCCCTCTCCGTCGCCAGCTCATCGTTGACGAGCACGACACCCTCGTCTACCCCGAAGGCACCGCCTGCGCCGACGTCCTCATCGCCGGAGAACGCGGCGGCAGCTTCGCCTCCCGTGTCTTTCTTGGCCTTGGTCTCGGCGGCGTCTACACCCTCTTCCAGAACGACAACCTCTTCGCCCTCTGGCCCGCTACTCCCAACCGCGACTTCGATCTGGGCCCGCAACATCTGCTCAAAGGCGCCGCCATCCGCGCCGACTGCACGCCCGAATACCTCGGCGTCGGCTACATCATCGGCGTCCGCGTCGCTGCCATCATGCTCGCCGGCGGCGTCTTCTCCTGGCTCGTCCTTATGCCGGCCATCTATTTCTTCGGCTCGCACCTCTCCGCACCACTCTACCCGGGCACCGTCCTCGTCACGCAGATGTCCCCATCCGACCTCTGGCGCACCTACGTCCGTCCGATGGGAGCAGGCGCAGTCGCCGCCGCCGGTCTCATCACACTACTTCGCACTCTCCCCACCATCGTCGGCGCACTCACGCAAGGCTTCAAAAAAACCGGGACCGGAAAATCAACCGCGACCCAGCCCTCGCGCATTGAACACGACCTTCCGCCCATCGTCGTCTTCGGCGGTTCACTTCTTCTCGTTCTTCTGATGTTCCTCTTCCTCGAGTTCAAGCCCATTCCCGGAGCACAGGTTGGCGCTCTCGCCAACATCGCTGCGGCCCTCCTCGTCGTCGTCTTCGGTTTCCTCTTCGTCACCGTCTCCGCGCGCATCGTCGGAATCGTCGGATCTTCGGCTTCGCCCGTCTCCGGCATGACCATCGCGACGCTCATGGCCACCGCCGCCATCTTCCTCGTCAAAGGCTGGACTGCTCCCGCCTTCGGAGCTCTCGCCATCACCATCGGCGGAGTCGTCTGCATCGCTGCTTCGAACGCGGGCGACACCTCGCAGGATCTTAAAACCGGCTACCTCATCGGAGCGACGCCGTGGAAGCAGCAGATCGCCATCATGATCGGCGTCATCGTATCCATCTTCTCCGTCGGAGCCACTCTCAACGCCATGAACAAAGGCCTCGAAACCTTCCAGCGCCTCCCCAAACCGATCGCCTTTTCACTCGACCATCTTCCAGATGGAGTTCAGAACAACGGCAACTTCAGCAGCAGCGACAGAATCACCCTTACCTCGCACAGCGCGGAAAACCACACCAAGGAAGAGATCGCCAACGCGAAACAATACATCCTCCTCAACGCCATCGGTTCCACAACCCTTGACGACGGCAAGTATCTCTACAACCCAGCGACCAACGAAATCGAAATCCAGTGGATTCAGGGTATCGGCAGCGAGAAGGCCGCGGCTCCGCAAGGCCGGCTGATGGCCACTGTCATCAATGGAATTCTGAGCCGAAAACTTCCGTGGGCACTCGTTCTTCTCGGAGTCGCGATCGTGATCGTCGTCGAACTTCTCGGCGTTCGCTCACTCACGTTCGCGGTAGGCGCATACCTCAGCATCGCAACGACGCTCGCCATCTTCGTAGGCGGAGTCATGCGCTGGCTGGTCGATTACACCATGCATCGCAACGCCGAAAGGCAAGCCCGTATTGAGCACGATGCCTCTCTGGCTCTGTGGCGCTCTGACCGCGAAACATGGCTCGCGCAGCATCCCGGCTTCGATCCCACCGACCCGACCCACGCTGATCCCAGCGGTCAACCTCTCCACAACACCATCACGGCTCGCGACGCCGCGACGGAATCGGAAGTTTCGCCGGGCAGTCTCTATGCCTCGGGCCTCATCGCGGCAGGAGGCATCGTCGGGCTTCTCGGCGTCTGCATCAAGCTGTATGAAGCCGCCACTGACCGCTCGATTCCACGTTTCAGCGACCACAACCCTTTGCATAACGACCTGGTCAGCATCATTATGTTCGCGCTGCTGGCTTTCTCGCTTTACTACTTCGCCAGAAAGCCCCTCAAGACGGAGGGTTGATTTCGGGTTTTGTTCGTAAAAAAATCTGGCGTGGTGGAGTGTCGTTTTTGCAGGGGGCTTTGCGTTTTCAACAGGTTTTCTGGATGGTAAATCGTGGTGAGTTTGTGGTGAATCGCGTCGTTATCGTGGCGTGTTGATGGTCACTTTTCCGCCGCTAAGAATTTGCCACTATTTCAGGAATTATTTTTTGGCTTTCCCCGATTATGCTCACCGATGGAATCCTCGTTGATAACAGGGTGCTTATGTCTGCCGCGCTCTCGCCCCGGTCTTTGGTTGCCTGGTTTTGTTGTATCCAGGGCACTTAGCCTCTTGCGATTCAACTTTTGAATCTTATTACGATGTCGAGATATCTTATGTCGTAGGAGTTGGGAGAGCCGAGATGAAAAGCGATATAGAGAAGGTTTCGGCACCGCGACTCTGGCTGGTCATGGCTCGGGCGTATGACTCGATGGTGAGTTATATCGAGGGGTCCATTACAGCGCAGGGGCTGGGAATCAGTGACTTTATGGTTCTGGAGGTTCTGCTGCATAAGGGGCCGCTGACGATCTCGGCGATTGGCGAGAAGGTGCTGTTGGCAAGTGCGTCGATGACCTCGGCGATTGACAGGCTGGAGAAGCGCGGACTGGTAATGCGGAGAAGCTGCAACTCAGACCGACGGATTCGGCTGGTGGAGCTGACGGATTGCGGCAAGGCGTTTATCGAAGAGATCTACGCGCGGCACGAGAAGGACCTGGAGGCGGTTGCGTCTGAGCTTTCTGATGAAGAACGGCAGACGCTGTATGAGGGACTGAAGAAGATTGGACTCGCGGCGAAGGTCGCGGTTCCGACGCAACGATTGTGAAGAGAAGCAAAAGCAGAGTGAAGTGAAGCAGGAGCAAGACACTTTGGCCTGAGCGCTCGGCGGAGTGAAGAGGAAGGAAGCATTATGTTGACTGTTCGCAAGAGTAACGAAAGAGGCCATGCCGACCACGGCTGGCTGGATTCGCACCATACGTTTTCGTTTGCCAATTACTATGATCCCAAGCAGATGGGATATCGCTCGCTGCGCGTGATCAATGAGGACCGCGTGGCCGAGGGACGCGGCTTTGGAGCACATCCCCATCGCGACATGGAGATTCTGAGCTATGTGCTGAAGGGAAAACTCGCCCATAAGGACAGCATGGGACATGTCGAGGTGCTGGGACCGAACGAGATTCAAAAGATGTCGGCCGGCACCGGCGTGACGCACAGCGAGTACAACGGCTCCGACACGGAACCGGTGCACTTTCTGCAGATATGGATTGAACCGAAGAGCCGGGGAACGAAGCCGAACTATGAACAACTGAAGTTCGAGCCGGCAGAGAAGCTGGACCGTTTCAAGCTGCTGGCTTCGCCGGAGAAGGTCGCGGGTGCAGCGACGATCAACCAGGATGCCAACGTCTCGGTTGCGGAACTGACGCCGGGCAAACAGCTTACTTATCCACTGGGCAACAAACGCCATGCGTGGCTTCATGTGATTGACGGTGAGGTAACAGTTAACGGTAAATCGCTGCACACCGGAGATGCGGTTGCTGCTGACCAGGAGGAGAAGCTCGACGTGGTTGCACAGGGCACCGACCAACAGCGAGATACTGTTGTTCGACCTCGCATAAACGGGTTCCAAGTTTTGATATATGCAACGGTGACCGGCTCATATTCTTGAGCCGGTCATCACAACCTAGACAATTCACATGCAAGCTTTCATCAAGGAGACCATCCAAATGAACCGTCGCATCTTTACCGCCGCTCTTGCCGCGCTGCTCCTCACCGGAGTCAGTGCCTTCGCCCAAAGCTCAACCTGGACCATCGACAAGAACCACGCGCAGACCAACTTTCAGATTCGCCACATGGGAGTCAGCACTGTTCGTGGCTCCATCAGTGGCGTCACCGGCACCATCGTCTGGGATGAGAAGGACCCAAGCAAGTCCAGCGTCGAAGCTACGATCGATACCAACACCGTGTCCACAAACAACGTGAATCGCGACAAGGATCTCAAGTCCGATCACTACTTCAATGTAGAGAAGTTCCCGACCATGACCTTCAAGTCCACTTCTGTGAGCCGCGTTAATGGCAAGCTGCAGGTTGTCGGCGACCTTACGCTGGCGGGTGTGACCAAGAGCGTCACCCTTGATGTGGACGGACCCACCGCTCCGCAGAAGGGGATGGGCGGCAAGATGGTCATCGGCCTCTCTGCCACTGGCATGGTGAAGCGAAGCGACTTCAACTTCGCGCCTAAAATGCCCACCATGGCTCTTGGCGACGAGGTTCAGATCACCATCGACGTCGAAGCGAACCAGTAAGAAGAATGCAAAAAGCTCTACTCTCTGCGAGATCGTGGAGAGTAGGGCTTTTTTGTTGAAGCGAAATGCATCGGGCTAGAACTTCTCCCGGCTCAGGTCTTCGTTGCGCTTTTCGATCTCTGCAGAGGCCTCCGGCTTCAGGCTGCGCAGGATCTCGAGCAGTTTGGCAGGGTCGAAGGACTCCAATTGATAGTCGGACAGCGGACATCCCTTGAAGCCAGGGGCTGCAATGACGATGATCGGAACATTTGGCTCAAGAGCTTTGATTTGCTCGGCCAGCCTATCGGACGGTACGTCCTCGATGCCGCCGTCAAGCACGACTCCGTTTACAGCAGGAAATCTGGTGAAGACCTCAAGGGCCTCTTTGCCGCTGTACGCCGTGAGGACGTTGAACTTGGCGGTTTCGATCACAAGCTTGCGAGTCGAGATGCTTCCCGGGAACTCTCGGTCGATGACGAGAAAACAGGGCCTGTTCATGCAAAGCATTAGACACCAAATAACAGAATTCAGGACTTTAGTCGCGCCAAAAAACTGGAGTTTGACGAATCGACGAACCTCGAAGTTTAATTTCCGTTGGTGCGTTGGATGCGATCCTTGTTCTCGCGGACGAGGCGCAGGAAGTCCTGCTGAATTGGCCCCTCGTTTCTGGGGTTCCACGCGACCGCGAGGCCCATATAGAGGTTCTGCGGCACCAGAGGCGAGGTGACGACACCGGGTGCCCGCAGATATCGGACGCCAGAGGGAACGAGTGCTACGCCTTCGCCGGATTCGACCAGCGTGAGCACGCCGGACCAGGTGGAGGAGGTATTGACGATATTGGGCGAGAAGCCGGCAGCGGAACATAGCGCGACGATTCCGTCGAAGAGCGCAGTGGTCATATGGCGATCGCACAGGACGAACCGCTCGGCTACCAGAGCGTCGATGGAGATGGGTTTTCCCGCCAGAGGATGATTGCGGGGCAGCACGACCACGACGGGATCGCGATAGAGAAGTTCGGCGCGCAGGGTACGGTCGAAGGGCGGTTCGAGCGGTCGGGCAAAGCCGATGTCGATCTTTCCAGTTGTGAGGGCTTCCATCTGCTCTGGCGTTCGCATCTCATAGAGGGAAAGTTTGATGTCGGGATGGAGCTTGCGATATTCGCGGATGATGCGCGCAAAAAACCCTCCCGCGCCCCAGAGGAAGAAGCCGATGCTGAGCGAACCTACCTGGCCGAGGAGCGAGCGGTTGGTGATTTCGAGGGCGCGGTCGGCAGCGAGGAGAATCTTGCGGGCCTCGGCGAGGAAGAGTTGACCGTGCGGTGTGAGGCGGGTGCGGCCTGAGACGCGGTTGAGGAGCTCGCCCCCGACTTCGCGCTCAAGATCTGCGATCTGCTCACTGATGGCAGACTGCGAGACATGAAGCTGACGGCCGGCTTCGCTGAATGTGCCATGGTCGGCGACGGCGCAGAAGTAGCGCAAGTGTCTCAGCTCCATCGTTTTATGCTCCCGTACCAGTGTATCGGTTATTCCGATGGCTAATCTCGGAAATAACTGCGAAACATACAGGTGGGCCGAAATGTCTTACTCTATAGAAGAGAACCCCCGAGCGGAAGAGGCCTCAATCATATGTGGATCGTAAAATTAGCGCTGAACCGGCCTTACACGTTCATCGTGTTGGCGATCCTCATTCTGATTGCAGCGCCTGTGGTGATCCTCCGCACACCGACAGACATCTTTCCGAGCATCGATATTCCGGTCATCTCAGTCGCGTGGCAATATACGGGGCTGAACCCCGAGGAGCTCGAAGGCCGTTTGACGACTCCGTATGAGAAGGTGTTGACGACCCTGGTGGATAATATCGAGCACACGGAGTCGACCACTATAGCCGGCGAGGTGATCGTGAAGATCTACCTGCAGCCGGGGGCGAGCCTCGACACCGCGAATGCGCAGGTGTCTTCGTCTTCGCAGTTCATACTGAAGAGTCTGCCGCCGGGGATTCTGCCGCCACAGATCATCAACTTCAGCGCGTCGACCGTACCGATTCTTCAGCTCGGACTGTCCGGGAAAGGGCTCTCCGAGCAACAGTTGAACGATCTCGGCCTGAACTTCATCCGGCCTCAACTGGTGACAGTACGGGGCGCTGTAGTTCCCAATGTGTACGGCGGCAAACAACGTTCCATCATGTTGAACCTGGACCCGAAGCTGCTACAGGCGAAGGGACTTTCGCCGGTCGATGTTCTGAATGCGATGGCAGCGCAAAATATCGTTCTCCCCGGGGGCACGGCGAAGATTGGCGAGGATGAGTACGACATTCACATCAATTCGTCGCCGGTCACGCTTGCGGGAATCAGCGACCTGCCGTTGCGTCAGGTGAACGGGACGACGATCTATATGCACGATGTCGCTACCGTGAGCGACGGAAGCATTCCGCAGACGAACATTGTGCGGCAGGATGGCCATCGCGGCGTTCTGGTTACGATTTTGAAGTCTGGAAAGGCGTCGACGTTGTCGGTCGTCAGCGGTGTTCTCGGCCTGCTGCCGCGGATCAAGACGATCGTGCCACCGGAGCTTCAGATCAAGCCGATCGGAGACCAGTCGATCTTCGTAAGGGCCTCCATCGCTGGAGTCGTTCGCGAGGCGGTGATCGCGGCAATGCTGACCGGCCTGATGATTCTGCTGTTTCTCGGGAGCTGGCGCAGCACGATCATCATTGCCATCTCCATTCCGTTGTCGATCCTCAGCTCGATCATTGTGCTGGGAATGATTGGACAGACGATCAACATCATGACGCTCGGCGGCCTTGCCCTGGCGGTCGGCATCCTGGTGGACGATGCGACGGTGACCATTGAAAACATTGAGCGTTACCTGGAAGAAGGCCACGATCTGCACAATGCGATCCTGGAAGGCGCAGCGCAGATTGCAGTGCCCGCCCTGGTGTCGACACTCTGCATCTGCATCGTGTTTCTGCCGATGTTCTTCCTGAGCGGCGTCTCGCGGTATCTCTTCGTACCGTTGGCGGAGTCTGTGGTCTTCGCCATGCTGGCTTCGTACGTGCTTTCGCGAACGCTGGTACCTACGATGGCGATGTATCTGCTGAAGGCACATGACCATCTTGCAGCGCCATCGATGAATGTCCTCGCGCGGTTTCAACGCGGATTTGAGCGAGGCTTTGAGAGCGTGCGCAGCAACTACGAGGGTTTGCTGAGGCGGCTGGTGAGGAAGCGAATGATCTTCGTTCCCGCCTTCCTGCTGATCGGCACCTGCGCTTTTCTGCTGGTTCCTTTCCTCGGGCAGAATTTCTTTCCAAGCAGCGACACCGGTTCGTTCATCCTGCATCTTCGCGCCAAGAGCGGCACCCGCATTGAAGAGACAGCGAGGCTCTGCGATCTGGTCGAACAGAACATCCGCAAGACCATACCGCCTGATCAGGTGGATAACATCCTCGACAACATCGGTCTGCCGTACAGTGTGATCAACACACAGCATGCTACCTCAGGCCTGATCGGCCCGGGTGACGCGGATATTCTCGTCTCACTGAAGGCAAAAGACCATCGCCCCACCGCGGAGTATGTTGCTGCGCTCCGCGAGAGCCTGCCACGCGACTTCCCCGGTGTCATGTTTTACTTTTTGCCGTCGGATATCGTGTCTCAGATCCTCAACTTCGGCTTGCCGGCGCCGATTGATGTGCAGTTTGAAAGTTCAGATCTTGCCGGCGCTCGCAAGGTTGCGGACAAAGTGCTGGACCAGCTCCGCCATGTGCCGGGCCTTGTCGACCTGCGAATCCAGCAGCCGGATGACTACCCGGTGCTCACCGTTGACGTAGACCGCACCAAAGCGGCGCAGGGAGGCTATTCGCTGCGCGATGTCGGCAGCAGCCTGCAGAACCTGTTGAGCGGAAGTTCGCAGCTTAATCCGTTGTTCTTCCTCGACTATAAGAACGGCGTTAACTACAACCTCGTCGCGCAGGCGCCTCAGTACGACATTCAGTCGCTGAATGACCTGCAAAATGTGCCGCTGTCTTCGCCGACCGCTAAACAGCCTGAGATTCTAGCTGACGTAGCCAATATCCACCGAAGCACTGAGATGCAGGTCGTCAATCACTACAACATCCGCCGTGTGCTGGATATCTATGGCGCAGTCCAGGGCCGCGATCTGGGTTCTGTGAGCAAAGATATCGACAGAATTGTGGCAGCGAACGAGAAGTCGCTCCCCCGCGGAGCCTTCTTGCGCGTGCGAGGTCAGATTGAGACGATGAAGAACTCTTACCTGGGTCTGATCGCCGGCCTGGCATTCGCCATCGTACTGGTGTACCTGCTGATCGTAGTGAACTTCCAGTCGTGGCTCGATCCCTTCATCATCATCACGGCATTACCTGCGGCGCTGGCTGGCATTGTGCTGTTCCTGTTCACGACGCGAACCACATTGAGCGTACCTGCACTGATGGGTGCGATTATGTGTATGGGCGTCGCCACGGCAAACAGTATTCTGGTCGTGTCGTTCGCGAAGGAACGGCTACAGCATCACGGAAACGCGATCAAAGCGGCGATTGAAGCCGGAGGAACGCGGTTCCGTCCGGTGTGCATGACGGCGCTGGCGATGATTATCGGCATGGTTCCCATGGCGCTCGGCGCGGGCGAAGGCGGAGAGCAGAATGCTCCGCTGGGACGCGCGGTTATCGGGGGTCTGCTGCTGGCAACTGTCGCCACGCTGATCTTCGTTCCTGCAGTCTTCGCCCTGTTGCATGGACGGCGCAACCAGCAACCGGCTTCGGGGGAACCTGCTGATCGACACATCACGGCAGGGGCCTAAGAGGAATCATATGAGTATTGAAGGAGCACGAATGACGACCGCGACCGAGACGAACGCAACTGAGACCTACCCGTCCGGCGAGTACCCTCCCAAGCCGAATGTTCCGGAAGAAGAACCCAGGTTGACCCGCGGCACATGGATCGGCATGTTCGTCGTTG
Organism: uncultured Acidobacteriaceae bacterium; assembly: GCA_963791735.1. Classification (GTDB taxonomy): domain Bacteria; phylum Acidobacteriota; class Terriglobia; order Terriglobales; family Acidobacteriaceae; genus Edaphobacter. The sequence goes on from CAWBTR010000009.1 coordinate 42,677, forward strand.
CCGCGATCGTAGCGGCCGTCGTCATCCTTGGCATCATGGCCCGTCACGGCAGCGAACGCGCTCTGGAGAAGGAAACAGCCGTAGCAGCTATTCCCTCGGTGAATGTCGTTTACCCGACGCCTTCTACGCTCTCGTCAGAGATTTCGCTGCCTGGCAACACCCAGGCATTTGTTGATGCGCCCATCTACGCACGCACCAGTGGCTACTTGCAGAGCTGGTACTTCGACATCGGAGCGCATGTAAAAAAAGGGCAGCTGATGGCCGTCATCGAGACGCCGGAACTGGACCAGCAGTTACAGGTCGCGCAGGCCGACCTGAAGAGCGCACAGGCGAATCTCGATCTAGCCAACACGACGTCGACCCGCTATCAGAATCTGCTGAAGACAAATTCCGTCTCGAAGCAGGAGACGGACGTTGCGGTAAGCGATGCTGCTGCGAAGAAGGCGGCCGTGGATGCTTCGATGGCGAATGTGCGCCGGCTCGAGCAACTGCAGTCGTTTGAAAAGGTGTACGCACCCTTTGACGGCATCGTGACCGCGCGCAATACCGATATAGGGCGGCTGATCTCTGCCGGCCAGAACACGACGCCGCAGGAATTGTTCCACCTGGGGGCTATCGGTAAGCTTCGGGTCTACGTCTCGGTGCCGGAGGCCTACTCTACTGACATTAAAGATGGAGACAAGGCGACGCTTACGCTAGACGAGTATCCGGGCAGATCGTTTCAAGGCACGATTGCGCGCAACTCCAACGCCATCGACCAGGCAACGCGCACCCTGAACGTTGAAGTCGATGTCGACAATCCGAAGGGCGAACTGCTTCCTGGCGCTTATGTCTTTGTTCACTTCAAGGTGCCGGAGCACGCGGCGAGCCTGATGATTCCATCGAACACGCTGCTCTTCCGCGCCCAAGGTTTGCAGGTTGGTGTTGTTCGCAACGGTCGCGTGCAATTGGTTCCGGTAAAGATCGGAAAGGATGCCGGCGCCACCGTGGAGATATCGTCGGGTCTGACCGCGAACGATGCTGTGATCCTCGATCCGTCCGACTCGCTTACGAGCGGGCAGGAGGTCGAGATCGCGAACCACGCTAACGCACCTGCGACGCAAACCAAAGCGGGGGCTCAGTGACGCTATACCGCGCAGCTTTAACCAGTGCTGCAGTGCTCGCGCTTAGCGGCTGCATGGTCGGGCCGAAGTATGTCAAGCCGTCGGTCCCCATGGCGCCCGAATTTAAGGAAGCAAACCCTGATGCGTACAAGGAGAGCTCAACCTGGCAGGTAGCCCAGCCGGCGGATGCGGCTCAGCGTGGAGAGTGGTGGAGGATCTTCGGCGATGCCCAGTTGAACGCTCTTGAGCTGCAGGTTGCCGCGAATAATCAGGATCTAAAGGCGGCAGATGCGCGCTTTCGCGAGGCGCGGGCACTTATCCGGTTCAACCACGCATCGTTGTATCCGACGGTTGGCGTCGCTCCATTCGCAGGGGGGTTACGCGAATCCTCGAACCGCCCTTATTTCAGCGTAACCACCGTCAACGGGAATGGTGTTGGCGACATCCAACTGCCGGTCGACCTGAACTATGAGATAGACGTATGGGGACGGATTCGCCGCACCGTGAGCGCCGCGAAGGAAGAGGCCCAGGCGAGTGCGGGTGACAAGCAGACCGTCCTGCTCAGCCTACAGGCTGAACTAGCGGTCGATTACTTTGAGGCGCGCAGCGCAGACGCCGAAGAGAAGTTACTGAACGATACTGTAAAGAGCTATGAAGAGGCCTACCGGATTACGACCAACCGCTTTGAGGGCGGAGTTTCTCCAAAATCCGATGTCGATCAGGCCCTGACGCAGCTTGAAGCGGCAAACGTGCAAGCGCACGATATCACGCTGCAACGCGCACAGTTCGAGCATGCGATTGCTGTTCTTCTTGGCAAGCCTCCTGCGTCCTTCACGCTGACCGACGCGCCGCTCGATGCCCGTCCGCCGGTGATTCCACCTGGGCTGCCTTCCGAACTTCTGGAACGCCGTCCGGACATTGCTTCCGCCGAACGCCGCGTCGCTGAAGCGAACGACCGGATCGGCATTGCCCGTGCCGCATTTTATCCGACGATTTCGCTTAACGGCGTTGTTGGCTTTGAAGGGTCGTCGTTCGGGAATCTGTTCAATCCTGCGAGTTTCCTGTGGTCGATCGGTCCGACGCTGTCGCAAACGGTCTTCGATGCGGGCCGCAGAGCCGCTGTCTCCGAACAGGCTAACGCCAGCTACGATGAGACAGTTGCCGACTATCGGCAGACGACGTTGACCGCGTTTCAACAGGTCGAGGATAATCTTGTTGCGCTGCGCGTTCTGAACCAGGAAGCGGAGCATCAGCATCAGGCCACGCTGGCAGCGGAGTCGGCTGAGCAGATCTTTAATAACCGCTACGTCGGCGGCCTTGATACGTATCTGCAGGTCGTGACAGCGCAGACGACCGCACTGGCCAACGAACGAAACGATATCGATATCATGCGCCGGCAGATGGATGCCAGCGTCCTTCTGGTCAAGGCTCTCGGCGGCGGCTGGAACGTTACCGACCTGCCGAAGTTCTAGCCCTATCGGCCTGACATTTGCAGGGGCAGGTAGAACGAAAAGACAGAGCCTTGCGACGGCTGGCTGGTTACTTCGATGGAGCCGCCATGCGCCTCAACGATGGCTTTGGCAATGGCAAGCCCCATGCCCGTGCCCTGCACACGATAGCGTTGTCCCTGCCCGCGGTAGAACTTGTCGAAGATCATCATCCGCTCGAAGTCGTCGACGCCAGCGCCACGGTCGGCCACGCTGGTGACGAGTTGACCCCGGGCTACCTCCGCGCTGACAAAGATCGGGCTTCCTTCCGTAGAATACTTCGCGGCATTTTCCAGCAGATGCTGGAGCACCTTGGCGATGCGGTCAAGGTCCATCTGGACCAGGGGCAGCGTGTCGGGCAGCCGGACCTCGACAGGGTGCGTCTTCAGCGGGCCCTGCAACGCCTCGAGCGCGATATCTACGGCCTCGCGCATGGAATGCATTCGCAGATCGAGCTTGATGTCGTGTGCATCCAGCTCCGCCATCTCCATCGCCTGGCCTACGAGCCGGTCCAGCCGCGCGGCCTCTTCGTCAATGACCTGCATCAACTCGGCGCTCTGCTCTTTGTTGAGCAGGGGATCGGTTCGCAGGCTGGTGATCGCAGCGGTGATCGAGGTTAACGGAGTACGCAACTCATGCGCCACGGAATCGAGGAGAGCATTACGGAGACGTTCACTTTCGCGGGAGGCCTGGACCCGGGTTAGCGTCTCCACTGCGCCGGCACGTTCGATAGCAATGGCAGCAAGACCGCACACTGCGTCGAGCGCCTCGGGCGAGGTTCCCTCGCCGGTGATACCGACGGCACCGATAGGACGTGTGCCGAGAAGAATGGGAATGAGCGTGACGCCGCGGTCCTCGTCGCGCCGATGGTCTCGCGTGAAGGCTGCGTCACGCAGTTCGGCTGCGGTGACGTCCATGTAGTTGGGGCTGGAGCGGTAGACTCGGTCCTTTTCGCGCAGATAAACCGCCGCGCCGACGAGGTTGAAGGTTGCGGCGATCATCTGCGGCAGAACGTTGAGCAGGTCGATGACGTTGCCCGTCACCAACATCTGCTGACTGAACTCATACAACCGTTCCGCCTCGCGCTGGCGGCGATGCGAGATCTTTGCCTCCCGGCGTGCGCGTTCCGCAAGCTGGCTGGCAACGATGCCGGTGACGAGAAACGCGAACAGGGCCACCCAGTTGCGGCTATCGCCCACAGTGAACGTGAGTATTGGCGGAAGGAAAAAGAAGTTGAAGGCAGCGGCGGACAGGATGGACAGATAAATCGAGTGGCGCAGCCCCCAGTTTGCAGCCACCAGAAGGATGCCAACCATGAACGTCATGGCCACCGTCGTCTCGTTGACGTGCAGCCAACGGAAATAGACAGCTACAATGACAGCGGCAGTAGCCGTCGACACACTGTACCGAACGATACTGTTTATGACTTTCCGCCGCACCACCCTATCTTATCCCTATGGGTATTCGCGAAAACTCGAACCCCGCGGCGAAGAGCCCGGAAGAATGGCTGGAAAAGGTCGCGCCCGAGAAGACGCGCGGCACCTTCAAACTTTTCCTCGGCTACGCGCCCGGCGTGGGCAAGACGTACAACATGCTGAGTGAGGCGATCCGCCGGCACCAGCGCGAAGAAGACATCGTGATCGGCGTGGTAGAGACCCACGGCCGGCCGCGCACCGCGGAGCTTGCGGCACAACTTGAAAAGATCCCGCGAAAGAAAATTGAATATAAAGGCGTCGCCTTCGAGGAGATGGATGTCGACGGTATCCTCGCGCGCAAACCGCAAATTGTGCTGATCGACGAGTTGGCCCATACCAACATCGAGGGCAGCAGGCACCACAAACGCTACGAGGATGTGCTCGACGTCCTGGCCGCCAACATTGACGTGCTGGCAACCATGAACGTGCAACACATTGAGAGCGTCGCGCCCACCGTGCAGAGTGTCACCGGAATTCAGATTCGCGAGACCGTGCCGGACTGGATGGTGCAGCGCGCAGATGAGATCGTAATGGCCGATCTAACGCCGGAAGCCCTCCAGACCCGCATGCGACGGGGGGATATCTACGGTGTCGATCGCGCAGAAAAGGCTCTCGCCAACTTCTTTCGCCGCGGTAACCTGATTGCGCTTCGCGAACTTGCGCTGCAGCACGTGACCAAGGCTGTCGACCGCACTTTGACGGCCTATATGGACGCGAAACAGATTGATGCCCACTGGGCTGTACGCGAACGCGTTGCCGTCTGCATCAGCACCAACAGTTCGTCGCAGATGCTGATCGCCCGCGGCGCGCGCGTGGCCGAGGGAGTCGGCGGCGAACTCTTCGTTCTGCACGTTGACACCGATGAGGACCTTACGGCAGAAGAAAAAAGTGCGCTTGCGGCCAACATGCAGTTTGCACGCAACCTCAACGCCGAGGTCTTCACGATCAAAGGCAAGAGTATCGCCCACACTGCTGCCAATTTCGTTCGCGAAAAGCGCATTACACATGTCGTCTTCGGCCGCACCGCTGTCCATGGTTTCCGCAAATACCTCTATTACTGGGCGATTCAACACTTCTTGAAGGAATCACCCAACGTGGACGTCCACATCGTCACGCAACACTCGGAGCGCGAATGAAAACGAATGATAGCGATCGGGCGGCGAAGATTCTGATCGTCGACGACGAACCGCAGATTACGCGCGTCCTGCGCACGGCCCTGTCCACGCAAGGCTATTCGTTGCGGGTTGCCGCAAATGGCGTTGAGGGAATGGAGGCCATTCACATGTGGAAACCGGACCTCGTTATCACCGACGTCTCCATGCCACAGATGAACGGTGTTGAGCTTTGCCGCGAGATCCGCGCTGTTTCGCAGATTCCCATCATTGTTCTATCGGTCCGCAATCAGGATCTGATGAAGATTGAGGCGCTCGATGCAGGCGCCGACGACTACGTCACCAAACCCTTCAGCATTCAGGAGCTGCAGGCGCGCGTCCGTGCTCAACTGCGCCGCAGTGTTGCGACCAATAGCGAACCGCCCCAGATTATCGCCGCCGGGGACTTCCTGATCGATATTCCGCAGCACCGGGTCGTGGTTCGTGGCCAAGACACGCATCTGACCCCGAAGCAGTTCGACCTCTTGGTCTGTCTGGCGCAACATCCTGGGCAGGTCCTCACGCACCGCGCTCTGCTCCACGCAGTGTGGGGAACCAACGCCGATCAGCCCGAGTACCTGCGCGTTACGATTGGCCAATTGCGCAAAAAGATCGAGCTCTCCGAAGAGCCGGTCTACATCGTTACCGAGCCGTGGATCGGATACCGTTTTCGCCCGACGGGCAATGAGGAGTTTAAAGCTACATTCACCCGATCCACTGGCTCCACGCCAGCTGGACAACTCATGGTTCCCATATAGAAATATCTTCAATTTGTCTGCTAGCATGGCAATCCTATGGATTCCTTCAATTCGGCTCGACGCGATCTTCTCCGATTTGGCGGCATGGGATTTGCCGCAGCCGCAGCCACCGCGATGCCCGCAGCTTATGCCGCAACAAAATCCTTCTCTCCTCAAACGGCGATGGGCATCTTCGACATACGCACCTACGGCGCAGTTGGCGACGGCAAAGCTGTCGATTCCCCTGCGATCAACAAGGCGATCGAAGCCGCGGCAGCTGCGGGCGGCGGCACTGTGCTCTTCCCTCCCGGAACCTGGCTCAGCTTCTCCATTCGCCTCAAGAGTCACGTCGGGCTGCACCTCACGCAAGGCGCCACCATTCTCGCCGCCGACTCGCCTCTGCCCGGCGCAACCACCGGCTACAACGGCGGCACCTACGACGCAGCCGAACTGAAGACCGCATGGGATGCCTATCAGGACTACGGCCACAATCACTGGCACAACTCTCTCATCTGGGGTGAGGGCATCAACGACGTCTCCATCACCGGCCCCGGCCTCATCTTCGGCAAAGGCCTCAGCTTTGGAGCGGGTCCTAGACGTCCGCCCGGAGCTCCGCCCGCCAACCCGCCCCGAAGCCCCATAGAGGGCGCAGCGGTTGTCCGCCCTCCTCGCGGCAACTACACGATGTTTCAGGCTGAGCAGCCCGGTGTAGGCAACAAAGCCATCGCACTCAAGAACTGCCGCAACGTCATCTTCCGCGACTTCTCCATCCTCAAAGGCGGTCACTTCGGCCTCCTCCTCACCGGAGTCGACAATCTCACCATCGACAATCTCACCATCGACACAGACCGCGACGGCATCGACATCGACTGCTGCCGCAACGTCCGCGTCTCCAACTGCTTCGTCAACTCCCCTTGGGACGACGCCATCTGCCCTAAGTCCAGCTACGCTCTCGGCTACAACCGGGCCACCGAGAACATGACCATCACCAACTGCTACGTCGCGGGCTCCTACGAGCTGGGCACCATGCTTGACGGCACGTACAAGAAGTTCGCCCCCGATGTGCCACGTCTCGCACGCAATGGCCGCATCAAGTGTGGCACCGAATCCAATGGTGGCTTCAAGAACATCACCATCTCCAACTGCGTCTTCGACGGTTGCATGGGGCTTGCTCTCGAAAGCGAAGACGGAGCACTCTGCGAAGATATTGCCATCTCCAACATCACCATGCGCGATGTCGTCAGCGCGCCGCTCTTCTGGCGCCTTGGCTCCCGCTTGCGCGGCCCCAAGGAAAGCACGAAGGTCGGCACGCTCCAGCGCATCGTCGTCGACAATCTTGTCAGCTACAACACTGGCCCGCACATCTCCTCCATCCTTAGCGGCATCGCCGACTTTCCCATCCGCGACGTCAAGATTTCAAACGTTTATATCCAGCACCGAGGCGGAGGTTCGGCCGACGACGCCAAAATCGTCATGTCCGAAGATGCCGAAAAATATCCTGACCCCGGCATGTTCGGCCCTACGACACCTTCGCAGGGATTCTTCCTTCGCCACGTCACCAATCTAGAGATGAGCCACGTCGAGGTTCAATCCGCAACGCCAGACCAGCGCCCGAGCTTTTATCTCGATGGAGTCAACCGCGTCGACTTCATCGCTGTCACCGCACCCACGACGCCACCCGCCTTCGCTCTTAACAAGGTCACCGACCTGCGTATCCTTATCAGCCGCGCCGCCAAGGACACGCAACTCGAGTCCGTCGACAACAAGACGCTCTAGCGCACAACCAGAACGATCGTCTCATAAGGTTTCAGCAACAACGGTACTGTCATGGCTCCGTTCCGTCCTGTAGCCGCAACGGATGTGATCGTTCCACTTTGCGGATCCCATTGCTCAACCCGGCGTCCCGCGCTGCGTACCGTTACGCTATGCGAAAACTCTTCCGCGCTTTCATTGAAGAACAAATAAACATCGGCATCCTTTAGCTGACGTCGCGTGTAGCGCAGTGCGGTGCTCGGCGTGTCCAGCCTCACGTCGGGTGAAAGCACCGCCTTGCTGACGGCATGCGCGATCGCATCCGGAACGATCTGCGGAGTTGGCGGCGAAGTCGGCGGTTGAGCAGGTGGAGTGGGAGTCGGCGACAGTTCGCCGGAGGCCACCGAAGCCCACGAAAAATCCGCCGGCGTTGCCGCACGCGCATCGAGAAATGTCCTCCCCGAAATCAACGAGGGAGTACGTCCAAGAAACAGCACGCGGCCGCCGCCATTCGCAACAGCGCGCAATCGGTCGAGCGCAGCCTGCGAGAGCACTGAGATATTGGGTAGGATCACCGTTCCATAACGATTTCCACTCGCAGTCTCCAGCGTTCCATGTCCAGCGATGAGGTCTTTTGCAAGGGCGTCATCATTGACGATGTCAAAATCGATCTGCCGCTCCGAGAGCATTCGTTCGGTCGATACAAACGCTGTATCCGCTGGCGCGTCGCCCATCCACATCGAACTGGACGGGAGATAGAGCGCCACCGAAGCTGCCGGCCTTCCCATCGACATCAGGTACGACATTCGCTGCACGTAGCTCAGCAACGCCGGATACGCCGGATCATCCATATACGAAGATCTATGCGCGCCGGCCGTGCTGCTCGCGGGAAAGTACATCGTCTCCACCAGATTCACGCCCCGTACAAACTGCTCGTTCAGAATGTACCGGGCCATATCGACATCTGGAGCGGGGCGATACGCCGCGAAGCTTTCCGTGAAGGCTCGCGGATGCCCGTAGACATGCGAGGCCGACGCAGCCAGACGAGGAAAGTCCGAGATCGTGTCCTTCCATATCTGGTGCCAGATCGTGTCGATGCCCGGAACCTGCACGTATTGCATGTCGCGCAGAAATTCGCCCTCCGATCGCGTCAAGTCCATCTCCATCTCTTCGTGGTTCAGGTGAACCTGGTACTCCAGATGGTTGGCCGCGCACCAATCGCCCTGCACCTTGAAGAATCCATCACGAAACATCTGCGAAAACACGTCGTAGTAGTCAGCCCTGGCGCGCGTCTGCGTATCGGTCAGCTTCGTGTTTCGCGGCTGCAGGAATGCCGCTACAAACGGCCGCACGTCATATCCCTTCACCTGCGTAAAGCGTTCGAAGAACTTCGGCGTCCACGGCAGACCGCTGATGGAATAGTCCGGTTCATCGCCACGAAATCCCATGATCGTTTTGCCGAACTCATCGCCAACCGCCTTCTTGTACTGCTCGTGAGTAAAGGCAAGGTACTGCAGCGTCGCCGCCGGATCGAGGTAATCTTCAAGCGACTGTGTGCCATCTTTGACACGCTTTGGATTTGTATCCGACCGCGTCGGCGACGTCTTGAACTGATGCTCTACCACCATCACGGTCCAATGTCCTGCCGGTGCGGTCCAGGCGATCGTGCTATCTGTAACCGGAATGGTTACTGTTGCGCCATCGTCTGCATTGATGGCCGTCACGGCAACCGTTGCGGCTCCCACCGTCGCGTTGACCGGCTCTCCCGTGGCGGCCGGAATCTTCTGTGCAACCACGAGAGCCTGCATCCGCAGCTCCGGCTTCAACTCCGTGAATTTCCCACCCGCAAAGCCGCTTGGATAACCCGCATCGTCGACGATCCAGACGCGCATGTTGCGTTTCTTCGCCTCTTCGACAAAGGTGCGGAAGAAGGTAAAGTACTCAGGCGACAAATAGGCAAACGGCATATCGTACCCGGCCTGCACTGTCACTGCCTGATAGCCGAGCGTCTTCATCCTGTCGAGATCGCGCTGGATGACCGTCTCATTCACCGCGCCGTTCAGGCCGTAGTACGGCTCCGGTCCATACTCCGGCGGCGGCGCCTTCCAAGTTTGCGCCACCTGTGCCGCCGTCGGCATCTGAATCTTCTGCCATGGCTGCTGCGCCATTGTGGACTGCATGGCAAGGGCGCCAACTCCAATTGTCAGAGCTTTCATCAAAAACTGCATCTCGAATCCCCTTGAACTACCTGCGAATCGCTTGCAAACAGCGTTATACAGTGGCGAGGCAGGAATTGGAAACTATTTCCTGATAGGAATTTGCCCTTCAACCCTCAGCTCACGAAGGCGGAGCCATCTCTCAAATGATTGTGCAGAATCACAGTCCGTGATTTCATCATGGCTATAGATAATGCCGCAAATCCTGGCGGCAGGAGTCCGCATGACCTATCAAGTTTCACGCAATGGACAGATGTACGGACCGTACACTCTCGAAGACCTCAAGCGTTACGTCGCCTCCGGCAATATCCTGCCAACCGACATGGCGAAAAGCGAGGACATGCCCGACTGGCTACCGGTCGCCCAAATCCTCGGCGCACAAGGCATCGCCGGCGCACCGGCACCGGCCTACGCTGCGCCTGCTGCGTACCCGCAACCCGCAGGCAATGCATACCCCGACCCACCGAATCTGAACTGGGGCCTCGAACTTCTCCTGGGTTTCCTCACCTGCACCATCTTCGTCATCGTCTGGAACCTGGTCCTTGCCGCCTGGGCAAATCGGATTCAGCCGGCCAGCAAAGCTCTAATGTATTACATCGTCGCAACGGTGTTGATTGTGCTCAACTACGGCGGCTCGTGGGGCATCCTCGTCGCTATGGCCCACCACGTGCACCCGCATCGCAGCGTTCTTGGCAGTCTGGTCAGTCTCGCCTGCTGGGTTGTTCGCCTCATCGCTCGCTTCACTCTGCGCGATACGCTGGAGCAGCATTTCAATGGACCTGAGCCGCTTGGCCTGCGCCTCAGCGCCGTGATGACGTTCTTCTTCGGCGGCATCTATTTTCAATACAAGCTCAACGAGATCAATGAGATCAAACAAGCCATGCGCTACCGGAACACGCCACGATGATCGTGATGAACCCGTGGCTCCGCAAGCGTATCGCAGACGCATTGCATACTGCTGCGCCCCCGGCGGTCATCGCGGTCATCGCGCTCGTCATCCTCGTCATCATCGTCCTGCTGCGCTTTCCTCCTGCGCAGTACAACTTCTATCCCCAGTGCCCCATCCATGAGCTCACCCACCTTCAATGTCCCGGCTGCGGAGCTACGCGAGCCGCCGCTGCCTTACTCCGCGGACACCTCGCCGAAGCGATGTACCTCAACGCACTCGTCACGCTACTGCTGCCGTTTGTCGCGGTCTGGAGCATCGTATGCTATCGGCGCGTCCTGCAGCGCAAACCGGTCCGCTGGCTTCAACCACCGCCTGCAGTGCTCTACGCTGCGTTCACCCTGTCCGCAGTCTTTACGGTAATTCGCAATCTTCCGCGTCACTCGTTCTAACCAGACGAATATAACGGCCCCAGCACAAGCCGGGGCCGCCATCACTCTACTGAGGGTGTTGTTCCGGCGGAAGTTTACGCGTCGACGGTGACGGGCTCAGTCGATACAGGTGTAGCCGTACCGCCTTTCAGGTCTGTGCCGCCGGGCTTGCGAATGTCGATACCGCCCTTGAAGAACGCGCCATCTTCAATGGAGATCCGCGCTGCGATCACATCGCCCGTAAGCGAACCTTCGCTGCGAATATCCACGCGATCGCTCGCCTGGCAGTTGCCGCGAACTTTGCCCAGCACGACGATCTCGCGCGCTACGATGTTTGCCGCGACCTGTCCGTTGCGGCCAACAGTCACGCGGTTGCCCGGCAGATTAATTGCGCCTTCTACCTTGCCGTCGATGTACAGAGATTCTGAGCCCGTCAACTCTCCCTTGACGATCAGAGATTTGCCGATGGTCGCTTGCTCTCCTGTCGGTACAGCAGACGCCGCGGTTCCAGCGCCGACCGTTGCAGGCCGCGTGGGGCTGACATCAAAGTTCGTCGCAGGCGCCGAGGGACGCACCGGTTCAGGGGTTGAGGGGGTATTGCTTCCAGTCTGATTCGGTTTCCACATATTTGTTCATATCCTTTCGTACTGCTTCAGATGTTCCCGCCGCGGTCGTTTGCACGCGCCACCACGACGGCAGCACGTATTCTTTCCACGATACTACTCTGCGAGAGCATGCGTATTGGCCCGGATTCACAATCTATTCCACAGTTTTCGTACCTTTCTCAATACCTCTGTACATCTTTCCCGCAACCACGAAGTTTCTACCGTCCATCCTGCCATTTCTTCCCCCCTCGAAAGTGTTAGGCCTCCCGGGAACTTATCGTGCAGAAAGCACAGCACGTCGAGTAGCATGACAGCATCTGAATTCTTTTCCAGCGAGCCCTATCTCTTGAGTTTGACTCCGCGTCCGTCCTGCACCGCACCGAATGCACTGCGTCTCGTCTCCGCGTTCTTTCTGCTGACGTTAGCCGCGATTTCCTCACCGCGCCCTCTCCTTGCCGCTGCCCCCAAGGTCCACACCGTCACTCTCGGCCCGTTCCGCAAGGTGCCGTACACGCAGCCCGACGCCACCCCGGACACAAAAGCTGACGAGACTTCCACCCTGAAGGTCCGCCCGCTCTTTGTCGACGACCACCAGAAGGAGTGGACCACCGGCGAGATTCACGAGGTCACAGATCGCACCTTCACCGTTCGCCGCGCCCTCCGGCTTAACGACTCCCTGCCGGCCGATGCCGCCCCCCACTGGGTCTGGCAGCCGGGCCCCTGGCTTTCGGTCGACCGCATCACCGGCCACATCACAGCGCTGCATCTGCCGGACTTCGATGCCGCCGTCTCCGATGTGGTCTGGTTCCGCGACTACGCCGCCTACTGCGGAATCGCCACCACGGCCAAAGGCGGCCTCTTCGTCATCGTCGCTCAACTTGGAGCGCGCCGCCCCGTCGTCCAGAAGCAGATCGGCAAATGGCCCCAGACCGACCACTTCATCCCTGTCTGCCAGCCCGCTCAGTGGCAGCGGCTACCCATGCGCGTTACATTGAAGCCGACCGGAGGCGAAGCCACAACCTACGACGTCGTCGGCACCGCCTCTCTCATCGAAGAGGGCGACAACTCGGACGAGAACTAGTCAGCGCAGCCTGCGCATTCTTCAAAAATTCCCGGCAATTTGATTTAGCATCAACCTCGATTCGCATTACGGAAAAGCGGTGCGCTGCATTGCTCGCTGTGCGGGAGTCTTGATTTGCTGAGTCTGTTCCAGGGAATAAAACCTGTTAAGCGAGCCGGCGCGGTGCGCGACGCTCTCGCGGGCGTCCTCTTCGCCGCAATGGACATCCCGCAGGTCCTCGGCTATACCCGCATCGCCGGCATGCCGATCGTCACGGGCCTCTACGCCCTTCTGCTGCCGCTTCTTGCATTCGCCACCTTCGGCTCATCGCGCTATCTTGTCGTCGCTGCCGACTCGGCCACCGCCGCCATTCTTCGTAGCGGATTGGCGGGCATGGAGCCCTCTCCCAGCGCACGGTATGTGGCGCTGGCAGGTTTGGTCGCTTTACTCACGGCTGGATTTCTGCTGCTTGCACGCCTGCTCAAGCTGGGTTTCATCGCCGACTTCCTTCCCCAGACGGTGCTCATCGGATTTCTGACCGGCGTTGGACTCCAGGTCGGCATCTCCGTCCTGGGACAGATGCTCGGTGTCCCAAGTGACTCCCACAAAACAATCGTCCAGCTGTATCAAGTCTGCCGTGGCCTGCCTCACGCTCATCTTCCTACGGTGCTCCTCACGGCTGTCTGTCTCGCAACGATCTTCTTTCTGCGCTGGGCGGCTCCCAAAGTGCCGGGTACTTTGTTGGTCGTCGTTGGAGCTACGGCAGCCAGCGCAATCTGGAACTTCGCCGGACATGGCATCTCCATCATCGGTCCGGTAGCTGGCGGTCTACCGCACCTGTCGTTTCCCGACGTCCACTGGGGCGATATTCCTCCGCTCATCTCAGTTGCCGGATCGTGCGCCGTCATGATTCTCACGCAGAGCGCGGCAACCTCGCGCATCTATGCGGCCCGCCACCACGAACACCTCGATGCCGATCAGGACATTATCGGACTCTCCGCGGCCAACGCTGCCGCCGCCTTCAGTGGAACCTTCGTCGTGAATGGAAGCCCCACCCAGACCGAGATAATAGCTGGCTTCGGCAGTCGCAGCCAGATCGCGCAGGTCAGCGCCGCCGCAGTCGTAGCGCTCGTCCTGCTTTTTATCACCAAACCAATTCAATATCTCCCGCACTGTGTGCTGGGAGCTCTGGTCTTTCTCGTCGCCCTCCGCCTCATCAATCTCCGCGCGCTGCAGGCGATTCTTCCCGAAAGCCCCGCGGAATACACGCTAGCCCTGATAACCGCCGCGTTTGTCGTGTTTGCCGGAGTCGAACAGGGCGTCGTGCTGGCGATGGTGATGTCTCTGCTCCGCATCGTGCACCACAGCTACCACCCGCGCAGCGGCGTCATGATCTCTGAAGGCAATGGAACCTGGAGACTCATTCCACCAGTCACCGGTGCCGTCACCGAGCCCGGCCTGATCCTGTACCGATTCGGAGCCGCGCTCTTCTACGCAAATGCCACACGTTTCTCCAGCGAGATTCTTACCCTGGTTGGCCCCTCGCCCACCGCTGTGCGCTGGCTCATCGTCGATGGCGAGGCGATTACCAACGTCGACTACAGCGCCGCCCGAGTGGTCGTCGAGTTGAAAAACATTCTCGCCCAGGCAGACGTCACCTTTGGCTTCGCCCGCGTACCGTCGAACACCCAGGCCGACCTCGACCGCCACCATGTGACCGAAGCCATCGGCCAATCCCTGATCTTCAACCGTCTGCACGATGTATGCGACGCCTACGAGAAGCTTTACCCGCAACCACCACACGTCAGCGGATCCCCACAGCACTCGCCTACGTCGTAGCCGTCCCGGAGATATACGCCTCGAGATGACGAATGGTCATCTCCTGCTCCGAAATCACCCAGTTCACCAGGTCGCCGATCGAAACCACTCCCAACACAACGCCGTTCTCCACCACCGGAAGATGTCGAATCCGATGATTCGTGATGATGCGCATACATTCGCCCACCGAATGCTGCCGTGTGACCGAAATCACCGGACTGCTCATGATCTCGGCGACCCGAGTCTCCTTCGACAACCGCCCCTGCAGAATCACCTTGCGAGCATAGTCGCGCTCGGAGATGATCCCCAGCAACACACCCGCCTCCATTACAAGCAGAGCGCCCACCCGCTTATCCGCCATCATTTCAATGGCCTGATACACGGATGCATCGGGCGTTGTAGACGCAATCTGCCCGCTCTTCTGCTTCAAAACCATGCCAATCGTCGTTGCAAAATCACTCATCAAACACCTCGGGCATCGAATACTACCCCCACCGCACAACATCGCGCAATGAGCAAAAATCACAGCCCTCGTCGCCAGCAGTATCATGAAGTTATGCAGACTTTCGACGCCCTCCTCCGCGAAGCCGAAGTAGCCCACGGCCATCTCTGTGCCGGCCAGATCCTCGGCGTCCGACTGGCAATGCTCGGCTGCGAGCGCCTCGGCATCGACGACCCCAAAGGCCTCGTGAATCCAAAAGACCGCAAGCGCCTCGTCACCTTCATCGAAATCGACCGCTGCGCCACGGACGCCATTGCCGTCGTTACCGGCTGCCGCCTCGGCAAGCGCGCCATCAAGTTCCGCGACTGGGGCAAGATGGCCGCCACCTTCGTCGATCTCTCTTCACCTTTGTCACAAGAAGGCGACACCCCTATCTACAAAGCCATACGTATCGCCGCTCTCGAATCTTCCAAGCAGCGTGCCCGCGACCTCTACCCGCATATCGAAAACAAAAATCAACAGCAGATGCTTGCCTACCGCGAACTCCCCGACGCAGACCTCTTCAGCGAAGAGTGGGTCTCGGTCCCCATCCACCCTCGCGAGATGCCCGGCTACAAATCCGCCCGCATCGCCTGCGAAGCGTGCGACGAAGGCATCAACTACGACCGCGAAGTGCGTCGCGAAGGGAAGATTCTCTGCCAGGCCTGCGCCTACCCCGACACGCGCTACTACCAGCCGCTCACCGGGGAAGAGCTCACCACAAACAGCAAGGCCGGCGCGAAAACTTCTTCGCAACCGGCCTGCGAACATTGTTAGGAGCTACCCAGCGGTTGTGAACTACCAGCGTCCCCGGTAGCCATATCCATAGCGGTAGCCATCCCGCTCATGCGCCCGTACCCACTCCGCATGCCGTCGGGCCTCTTCAAACCGGAGCCTGGCATAGTAGTCAGGCCCATAGTAGCCCGCATAACCGGGGTGCGGATAACCAATCTGCACGCCCACGCCAAACGGCTGTGCCTCCGCCTTCGCTGGTGCCGCCAGTGCAAACGCACCCGCCAGTAAAACAACCGTTACACCCTTTGCAACCATCGCTTTTACCTTTGACATCGTCATAACAACCTCCTGCGTACACCAGATGGAACCCCCCTTCACCACGCCGGTTGCGCGCAACTATAACGCACAACCAGTGTCGTGAATCCGCCTGAGGCAACGAATCGCCGAAGCGAATCGTAGAATTGAGCATCGTTTGGGTAAGGTCCTCCTATGCCGCAGCCGGTTTCTTTGCTTCTTCGCCAGTCGCTGATGCTGAAGGACGCAGTGCAGGAGTGTCTCAAGGATCCAGCTCCAAAGCCCGTTCATCGACTGCGCTCCACGACTCGCCGGATCGAGGCCACTCTCAAACTGTTGTCCCTCTCCAGCTCCCTTCCCGACCTGCAAGAACAAACAAAGCCGCTGGCGAAGCGACTCCGGGGGGTCCGTCGCGCAGCCGCCAAGGTCCGCGATCTCGACGTTCATCTCGATCTACTCAAAAAATATCGGGAAAATCGCGACGGAGATGACGAGGAGATGAGCCGGCTCGAAAGATCTCTTGCCAAAGCCAGGAAGAAAGCCGCTCGGCAATTGCAGAAAAGCCTGCAAAAAGACCGGCGAAGGATTCCTCGCGAATTCGACCGCGTGGAGGTAGCTCTGAAACCCGCTCTCGATCTTGCAATTGGCGGCGGAGCCCTGGCGGACGTGGCACTGAGCTGGCTTCTCCAAGCTATTCGCGGGCTGGATCCTCAAAAGGATGATCCCCTACATTCGGTTCGCAAGGCCTGCAAGACTGCCCGCTATCTCGCCGAGATCGGCGCCCCGAACTCCAAAACCGCGGCCGGGATGGCCTCCCGCTTCGAGCGCGTACAGCATACTCTCGGCGCATGGCACGACTCGCTTCTTCTGGAAGAAGAGGCGCTCGCTAATCTTGGGGAACACGCTCAAATCGTCGAGCAGATTCAGGCAGATACGCTGCGTCTACGCCGAAGAGCCGTGGATAGCACCAGACATTTGCCCAAAACCAGCCGAATTGCACCAAATTATTTGTTACACTAAAATCCAACATGACGGTCTCCCGCCAACTCGCGACCTTGTACCTCATGCCCTCACGTTGTTGTTGTAGCTAGTCCCTCCTGCGCCTTACCCCTTCTCGAAAGATTCAAAGCAGCTCCAGCCCACGTTACACGGGTACACCACGCTATCTCCAAGGAGAGTCGATCATGTCTACCCTACGCACCCGCATCTCCCCTCCCGTTTCCCCACGAATTTCCAAGGAAGCCTGGACGATCCTCCTCGTCGCCGCGCTCGGTCTTCTGATCCGCTTCGGCCTGCTCAGAACCATAGCCTGGTAAGCAGGCGCGAGCACGATTCACACCCGTGGAGGCTCCCCATGGCCGCCTCAATCAACCTGCAAATCCTGGAATACAATGATTGCGCAGAAGAAACCCGCGGGATGGGGCAGGACAACAAGGTGTCCGCCATGATCCTGATCTGAGTCCGATCGCCCATCTAAGCGTTCGCCTATGGTAGCCTCCAGCAAGGGGTTTCAGTGAGCTGTCACCCCCAACTTGTTGATGCCAGTGACTCTCCCCAAATTTGGCGCATCCCTCTGCCTCACAGCCTCCCTTCTGTTTGCAACGAGCAGGTTTTGCTCTGCGCAGAGCGTTCCCCAGCCCACAACGGCGACCACCGCAACCGAAACCTCCACTTCGTTGCCGGACGCGCCCGAGCCACACAACAACCCCACTCCCGCGTCGCCCCCACCGTCAAAACCTGAACCGATCACCCTCGCCGGCACTCCACGGAGAATCCTGCTCGACCAAAAGGCCATCTGGACCAGCCCGCTGCATGTTAAACCGGTGGACGGTGTGTGGCTGCTCCCCCTCGCCGCTGTGACCGGCACGATGATCGGCAGCGACCAACACACGATGACAGATCTGATCCGCATCAACCCCCACGATCAGCAGCACTTCAACACTATCTCGAACGCCGGCGTCGCCGCCTTGGGCTTCGCCCCCGCCACCATGTATCTGTGGAGCCTGGGCCACGACGCCCCGCAAGCACACGAGACCAGCCTCCTGACCGGCGAAGCGTTGGTCGACAGTCTGGCGGTCAGCGAAGCCATCCAGTTCGTCTCCCGCCGCGACCGCCCGGACGTGAACTTCGCAAAGGGCAGTTTCTTCAGCTCCAGTCCGCTCGACTCCTCCTTCCCCTCCAACCACGCCGCGGCAGCCTGGGCCATGGCCTCGGTTCTCGGTGATGAATACCCGGGCTGGCTCACGCGCACCGCCGTGTACGGATTGGCCACTGGCGTCAGCGTCAGCCGCGTCCTCGCAGAGCAGCACTTCCCCTCCGATGTCCTCGTCGGCAGCGCTGCGGGCTGGCTGATCGGCCACTATGTGTACCGGGCCCACCACAACTTCAGCCTGAACCCCTTCGACACGACACCCATGCCGGGCGAGTACGGCGCGCCACGCACCCGCACCGTGCCGCCATCGACTCTACACATCCCGCCCGACCCCATCGTCCCACGCCCACCTCGCCTTTTTCCAGACGATGTCGATCCCGACACCATTGGCTCTACCAACGTCCCAATGGACAGTTGGGTGTACCCAGCCCTGGAAAGACTGGGTGCCATGGGCTTTATCCCAACCCAGAGCTCCGCTATTCGGCCCTGGACCCGTCAGGAGTGCCTGCGGCAACTTCGCCAGGCAGAAGATCTGGCTGACCTGAAGGACGCCTACAGCCCGGGCTTGATTGCGGAAGCTCGCCTTCTCATAACCGATCTTCATACCGAGTTCGAAACCGAGCCCAATTACTATGAGTCTCTGACCCTGCAGTCTGTCTACGCGCGATACGGAACGATCGCAGGCCCCGCTTTGCAGGACAGCTTCCACTTTGGCCAGACCTGGTGGAACGACTTCGGCCGCCCGCTGGGACGAGGCAGCAGCGCGATCGCCGGATATGAGATACGCGCCCACTCCGGACGCCTCTTCTTCTACAGTCGCGAGGAGTTACAGCACGGCCCCGGCAACCCGGCAGAGACACCTTCCCGGAATCAACTGATCAACACCATAGATACGCTGGTGGGCAATCAGCCCTTCATAGAACCTGTGCCCGCTCGGTCGGCCTACGATCAGATGCGAGCGACTGAACTGTACGGAGGCTTTGCGTTCGCAGGGAATGAGCTCTCCCTGGGGAAACAGGAACTCTACTGGGGACCCACGACAATGGGAGCTCTAGCCTTCTCCAGCAACGCTGAACCAACGTACAATCTCCGATTTGTATCTACGCGTCCCCACCCGCTACCGTTTATCCCGTCGGTTGGAACTTACCGCTTCGACATCGTACTGGGCAAACTCTCTGGGCACAGCTACCCGGACCGGCCCTGGTACAACGGTCAAAAGATGGCCTTCAACTTCGGAGACAATCTCGAAATCAGCTTTACTCGCTGGTCCATCTTCTGGGGTGTTGGACACCCCATTACGTTCCACAGCTTCAAAGCCAACATCTTCAGCTTCAATTCGACTGGTGGAGGCACCACAGGGGAAGGAGGAAGCGCCGGCTATGGGGATCGGGACGATCCAGGCGACCGTAAGAGCAACTTTGACTTCACCTATCGACTGCCGTTTCTCAGCCGTCTCGTCACTCTCTATGCTGACGCCTACTCCGATGATGATCCGAGCCCGATCGATGCTCCCAGGCGAGCAGTCTGGAACCCCGGCATCTACTTTGCACGGCTACCCTTTCTGCAGCATATGGATCTGCGTGTCGAAGCAGTCAGCTCGGAAGGGCTT
This sequence comes from uncultured Acidobacteriaceae bacterium, assembly GCA_963791735.1. Taxonomy (GTDB): domain Bacteria; phylum Acidobacteriota; class Terriglobia; order Terriglobales; family Acidobacteriaceae; genus Edaphobacter. The sequence continues at coordinate 62,669 of CAWBTR010000009.1, forward strand.
GCGCATGACTATGGCGGAACGCACTATTTCATCAATAATCAGTACATCGATGGCAATACGAACAAGGGCTTCCTGCTTGGGAATGCCATCGGTCGTGACAGCCGCGCGATTGAGGCTCGCACCAGCTACTGGTTTTCTGCCCGCACGCGAGTCGAAGCAGGCTATCGCCAGAACAAAACCAGCGCAATTTATCTTCCCGGCGGCGGTACGATCACAGATGGCTTTGTGAATGCCTCGTACGCCATCAATCGCCATTGGCAGGCACAGCTTTTCACCCAATACGAACGGTTCCTGGTTCCCTCGTACATTAGTGGGTCACAGCACAACACGAGCGGCTGGCTTGAGCTCACATGGTATCCAGAGTTGCACTTGCATCAATAGGGAAAATTCAAGACGCATCTTCAATCGCGGCTGGAAGGCACAGCGAACGATCTCAGTTTTCGCAATCTGCAGTCGGCTTCGAGTTGGCCTCTTCTTCGACCGGCTTGCGACGAGCGTAGATCAAGCCGGCCGCTACGCCCAGCACCTGCGCGCAGGCCCGAGCCGCGAGCAACACCGGTGAGAGTATTCCGACAACCGGATCTTTCCTGAACGCCCGCAGCGCAAATGGCAGCGTGCTTAGCAGAAAACCGGCAACGACAACCACCGACACAAGCACCCTCGGCCGCACGGTTAGATCGAAGGCCACCGCAAGCAATAGCGCTGGCGCAAAAAGAAGCTGGAGCTTCATGATCTGCGGCGTATGGCTGTCTTTCACGCCTTTGCTCGGATTCTTGCGCACCGCAAGTACACGCCAGAAGGCGAACTTGTATTTCTTCTTCAGGTAACGCGACAGCGTGTCGGGATGCGTGTGGTAGACGATTGCCGCGGGAACGAACTTCATCTTCCAGCCGCGGGCCGACATGCGGTAGGAGAGTTCGATGTCCTCGGCACATGCCACGGGAAAGGAGGTGTCATATCCAGTCATCTCAAGAAACCGGTCGCGGCGAAAGGCGGCGGAATAGGTGTCAATAAAATCGATGCTGGGAAGGCCCGCCATCAGGCGGTATTTGTCTTCGTACTCAATCTGCACAAACCTCGCAGTCAGACTTTTTTGGTGGGTACGGTAGACGCCCTTTGCTCCGATGACGTCCTGGTCTTTGAAAGGCCCAAGCATCGCCTCCAGCCAGTCCGGCATCGGTACGCAGTCGTCGTCGGTGAACAGCAGAATCGTTCCCCGCGCCTCCAGCGCCCCACGGTTCCGCGCCGAGGCGGGCCCTGCATTTCCCTGGTTAATCAGGCGAACGGAAGAATAGCCCGCGACCACCTTCGCAGTGTTATCAGTTGAGCCGTCGTCAACGACCAGAATCTCAACGTCTCGGCCTGCCGTCTGCTTCATTAAGGAGTCAAGGCAACTTACAATGCGAGAGGCGCCATTGAACGTCGGAATGATGATCGACGCTGACCTGACTTCGATCGAAACTCCGCCCGGCGCCTCCGGCACTGCATGCTGCTTTGAGTCACTCATGAATCGAGTTATACCGTTGCTCCCTGGGGCTTGGTCGGAGTTGCGGTTTTATCCGGAATTGCGTTCTTATCGTGTTCGCTTCCACGAAGCAGATACTTCGACAGCGTAATAAAGCCTTTGACGTTGCGTTGCAATTCCCGGCGATCCATCAGGGATTGCTTCAACTTGTAGGCCAGGTAGGACGGCGCGAGATAGAAACTCCGCCGCGCCTTGTCGCAAAAGCTGACCAATTGCTCGTGTGTGATGTTCGGCAGAGTGACGACGCTGTTATGAAGGCCGTCCTTGGTCAACCACGCGCCCCAATCCTCAATCTGGATGTACTCCCGCTTCTTGGCCTCCTGATACGCGACCGTACCGGGATAAACCATGATGGGAAAGAACTGCGCCGTATCGGGCCGAAGCTTCTTGGCGAAACTCAGCGTCTTTTCCATGCTGGCCGGCGTTTCATTCAGGTTGCCGACCATGAAGCAGCCATGCACCATGATGCCCGCATCCTGGCAACGGCGGACGAACTTGTGCGCCTCTTCGTGATACTTCGCGTCGCGGCGGTCATCATTGTTCTTCTTCATGCCATTGATGACTTCAACATCACCGCTCTCGAAGCCAACGCAGAACAGCCGAGCTCCGGCCTTGTGCAGCGTTGAAAGCAGTTCCCCTTCGGCGCCGATGTCGGCGCGGCAGTTGGCATCAAATGGAAGCTTGTTGCCGCGGCGGATCAGTTCATTCGCCAGTTCGAGCGTTCGGGGCTTGTTGACGATAAACGTATCGTCTTCAAGCATGACCGTCTTGATCTCAGGCATCTCACGCGAGACGAAATCGAACTCATCGGCTACGTTGGCCACCGACCGGTAGCGCATGGTGTGTCCGCTGAAGGTCTGAGGATAGACGCAGAACGAGCAGTGATACGGGCAACCACGGCTGGTGTCGAAGACCACCAGCGGCCACAACGAGTGACCATAGAAGTAGTCAGGCGTGTGCAGAAAACGCTTGTACACTTCGGATACGAAGGGCAGCTCATCGAGGTCCTTAATAGCTTCGCGCTGCTTGTTGCTGATGATCTCTCCGGTTGCACTGCGCCAAACCAGGCCGTCGACCGTGGAGAGATCCGCGCCGCATGCCTTCGCTGCCAGCCAATCGCGCACCGTGTATTCATACTCGCGAATGGCCACAGCCTCCAGTGAGGGCGACATAGCAAGCGTCTCTTTTGGAAGGGACGACACATGGCGACCGACCATCAGCACATGCAAGGAGGGATTCGCTGCGACCATGGCCTCGACAACACTGATGTCGTTGAGAATGCTGGGGGTCGAAGTATCGCAGACCACCGCTTCAATGTTCTTCGCTGCAATCCGGTCGATCACCGCCTGCACCGAGAAACCGCCGGCAGGAGCATCAACTAAGTCAACATCGTGGCCATTCTTAATGGCAACTCCAGCGGCAGTGGCCAGCCATTTGGGATAGTACAGCGTCCCGCTCTTGGTCACGGCCGGGCTGCGCTGTTCCCGGGAAAATCGAGGGTGAAAGGGCGGATTGAGGAAGAGAACGCGCATTAAGTAAGGTCTCCGTCGATCTTGATTAGATCACATTTCCATTATAGCGATGTTGAGCCTTCTGACCCTGGGAAGGAGTGTCGAAAGCGCAGAATCGGCAGATCTTTTCCCGTTTCAGGTCAGCATCTCTCCATATCGACCCAGGTCTGCGAGTAAAGTCGCATGGAATCGAATGACCTCACTACAAGACAGCTAAGACCTTGCCATCGGATAAGCAGCGTTCGTCCGGAAGGACAATCCGCCAAGGGCTCAATTTCCCCAACGCTCGCTCGCTGAGCAGTTGGTCCAACTCGCGAAGTACAATCTCTGGCGTTACCTGGTGCATGCATCCGTTGAATTGGCACGGCGCGAAATCGCGGCCATCGTAGCAAGGCCGGCAAGCAAAGCCCTGCCCACCCCATATCCCCACCGCAAGAGGTCTCCTCGGAACACGCGTAGCAGGATCAGTGGGCCCAAATATTCCTATAAGGCACGTAGCGCTCAAACCAGCCAAATGCAACGGACCGGTATCGTGAGTGATCACAGCGTCGCACGCGTCGCATGCGTTAATCACTTCCGGAAGCGATAGTTTACCGATGCAATCCGTAACTGCGAGTTGCTCGAAATAGGGCCTGACCCAAATGTCCTCGGGCCCTCCTAGCAAAACAACCTCCCGGCCCCGATCAGCCAGACGACGCGCCAACGTCACATAACTCTCTACAGGCCACCTGCGCAAAACCTGTTCCGGCAACTGACCCGTAGCCTGCTCTCGGATTAGATGGTTGCCGCCGCCAGGGAAGATAGCAATGCGTTGGGGCGTACTCTTGGTTTGCCACTCGGATGGCGGCAAACGATCCGGGCGAACTGGCGAAATGCTTTGCTCTCGGTAACCGTCCTCCGTCCCAAGAAGCACGCGAGCATATTCATCGGTATGGTGACGCCCTGCGAGTAAAGTCATCTCCCGTGACTTCCGGGTGAGCGCCAATTTACGGCGGGCTCGAATTGGCAACGTCAGAAGGCGGTAACGTCTGTCGTAGTACAATGTCGCACAAAGATCATACTTCTTGAAACCAATCTTGCTCCAAAGGCGAACAATATTCTTGATTCGCTCGGGGGATCTTCCGAGAAGTATTGCCTTGTCATCCACGGGTATCACGTTTAGCCACGAGTAGCACGCAAGCAGCGGTTGAACAGCTCTACCGCACGCCCAATGGACATCGAATCCCTGCTGGGAGAGTGCGTACGCCGCCGGGATGGCCATAATCACGTCCCCGATTGCGCCGAACTTCACAATAAGAGCACGCTTGCACGAGCACGCGTTTGATTTTAGATCCACATCAAATCCCGTTGGTAACATTCAGAGACGGTTTTGCAACTATGGCCATTCGGAACTAGACATAGATGCATATACAACACCTTAACCGGTTTAACGTCGACAAAACACGCTCTCCAGATCCGAGGATATACCATTGCTCTCTTCCCGATAAGCCAGCCTCGTGATCAGACGGGTGGCCGCGACAGAATTTGCATCGACGATAAAGACCTACATCGATCCTTTATTTGTCAGGCAGGTCAAACGCACGCCGATGACATCCTCAGCACTCGACTTCATCACCGGAGGCTCCATGCAAAAGATACTTCATGCAACCCTGCTTTTGGTCGCAGCTGTCGGCGCGTCACATGCCCAGACTGCCATGATGCCGTGCACAAATTGCGGCTGGCAAGACCATGAGTCTTCGGCGACCGGAACACTGACCGCACAGCCTGTGAACGGCGTTCAGAACGCTGCGTCTTTTTCCGGTCCGGACATCGGGGCAAAAATCAACGCGGCAATCGCAAACCTGCCAAACGGATGTGGCGAAGTGGTTGTCCCATCTGGGATTTACAACCAAACCACGACGATTATCAAGTCGCGATGTACCACCTTACATGGCGAGAGCGCATTCGGAACCACCTTGACTTGGACGCCCACAGGCGGAACGGCCATGGTGTCTGAAGACTCGGCAGGGGTCAATAATTACCCGGAAGGAGAAGTGGCCGATATTACGTTGAATGGCCCTGGAATCTCAACGCCGACAATCGGCACATACATCGGCGGCGATCCAACGGGCTCAACCATATCCGTCTATTTCAATGGAGTGCCCTGCAAAGGTACCCATACGCCAGAAGGGTGCCCGATTCTTCCCATCCCGTCGACCGCTTATGCCGATCATCAGAATTTCAACCGGGTGAGGATTCTGAGTTTCGGAACTGCCGTCCAATGGGGTATGAATGCATGGTCGACCACCATTTCGCAGAGCCTCATCTCCAATAATGGAGTAGGACTTTATTTTCCCGCCTTTTAAGGGGGGTACAGGCAATTCGGGCGAGTCAATGAGTGTTGTAAGCACCAGAATTCAGAACAATCAGACCGGTATGAATCTAGTCGGATTCTCCGATTTCTATTTCTACGGCGGAAGTTGTGACTACAACACCACCACTTGCGGCAATGTGAACGCCGCGCACTTCTATGGAGAACATTTCGAGCAGTCCTCAGGAATCATTCTTACGATAACCGGGAATTCGCAGCCACATGTAGAGCTGTTCGGTGGTTGGGCACAGCTCTCCGCAACTACTGGGACGGACCCGCAGATGTTCTACGTAAACTCGACGCTCAACCCCTTATTCAAGATGGACGGAACCTTTATTCTTGCTAGCCATCGCGTCACGAATGTTGTGAACTGGAATGGAAGCGGAGGAAGCGCGTCGCTGATTATAAGGGACCTGCCTTACTACATTCCAGGAGGGAATATTGCCTCGCTTACCAACGCCACTTGCAACTTCTGGGGTTGTCGCATTCACGATGGGCAGGGTAATTTTGCATTCAGCGGTCAACATGCCCAGGTCTTGATGAATGGAGCGGCCTTATTCCTCACGGTGACAACTGGCACTGGCTCGTCACCAGGCGCCTCAATTGGGACTGTTGGTGGGTTTGCCGAAGTGCGAGGCAACAGCACAGGGCTCCGGTTGGATCCGACCGACGGAAGAAGTACGACTCCGATCTACTTCACTAATGGCACTCTCAATGCGACTGGAGTGAGCGTCGTAGGCGGCTCATACGCTCCCGCGGCATCTACATCGGCACCGACCGGTAGCTGTACTGTCGCAGGTACGCTTGAGATAACTGCGGACGGTCATGCCACCTATTGCAAGGCTGGCACACTGATCTGGACAACCTTGTACTGATACTTAACGATCAGCGCACGCTACGCTATTCGCAATAGCTGCGAATTCCATGGACTGCGTTTCAACTTGGCTTACGTTGGCCGAACACGTGGTCTTCAAATCCGAGGATGTACCAGAGCCCTTTGCAGGAGAGCCTGCCAGTGACTAAACGCTTCAGAAATGCCCAAGGAAGAATCGCAGCGCCGAGGAGCGTTCTTACTAGATCTCTTGAACGACCAGCATGGAGAACCTTGACCCCGTTCGCCAGAAGAATATTCGAAACCTCGCGAACATCCGGAACATAGACATGTGTAGGGTCATCACAAAATTGCAGTGTCCCCTCCGCTGATGGTAAGGACAAACTCCGCAATGAAGGGAAGGCAATCCAGATATATCCTCCAGGTCTCAATTTGGAGCAGATGGTAGCGAGAATCGGCGCCTGCGCATCCATATGTTCGACAACATGATGGAGAATGACGAAATCATAGCTACTATCCGGGATCGCCGAGTAGCCCGAACCGTCAATACCGAGGGGATAGAAAGTGTCCATTGCCGCAGTGTCTTCCTCGCTGAGGTTATATTGTGCGATATCTGCACCCGAGTAATGACATCCTGGAAACCAACGTTTAGTGGTGGTTGGTGAGTTGTTTCCGCAACCAATATCCAAAATTCGCGGGGACTGCACAGACGGCCTGCGCCGGAAAAACAGAAATTTTGTCGGACAGACGTGCATTGCAATTCGCACTAATTTAACCCCTTTTCATGGCTTTTGATGACTCATTTAGAAGAAGTGATCGTAACACGAGTGAAGGGCGCAGCCACAGACTGAGACTCAGATCCCCATAGCTTTGACAAACGCGAGCCCTGCAAATGTCGATCGACGACGACGATCCTATAGCCATGAACCAACTATCTTCCCACGGGCACCAAATTCGTGACCTTCAGCGTCGGGGGGACCGCCCTTCGTTCCGCAACGAATTGAGTCGCAAGCAATAGGGGGCACCACAACATCGGCATAGTTAAATCTGCGACGCTGATTCCTATATTCACAAGGAACGCCAATACGGCCCATCTAAACCACTCGTACTCCTTAGGAAGATTAGCGAGCAATTTGAAGTAGAACACCCCATAAGCTAGAGTGCCCGCAACGCCCACGTTGCTAAAAAGTGTCGAGAGAAAACTCGATGTTCGATTGCTGCCAAGCCCAACACCAATCCCATACGTTTGGAGCAGCAGTTGCAAAGAATATAGATCCGAAGCGGTGCGGTTGATGAAAGATCCCGACTCCCCTTTGGAAACGGTCACAGCAGTTAAGACTTCTCTATATCCTGAAGAAAAAAGCAAGACAAGTATCAAGGGCGCGGTAAACAGAAACAGTATCCACGCAATTCTCTTTGCCTGCCTGAGGTTGACATACCAGGGAAATCTGAAAGGAGAATAGCGAACTAGCAGCGCAAAGGGAGCGAGAATCAGCGCGAACAAGGAGGTCGTCGACGCAACCATTCCGCTTGCTACTAATGAGACGATCGCTCTCAGAGATCCACCCTTCCCGGCGAGGTATTGCGCAAGGAACCCGACACAATACAGCACTAGAAATGGCCCGGCAAGCGACGGTTCGGAAAATGTGCCTGGAACTCTCGTTCCATAGGCTTCCATCCAGTTTTCCCAGAGCGCGTACCCTGGATTATTGAGCACGAGCCAAAGTGGAAATTCAATCCTCGCGAGTTGACAGAGAGATTCAGCAAAAACGAAAAAAACTTCAATATAGAAGGCCAGCAGATACGCCTTACGGGTCTTCTCAGCAGAAAACTTGATAGAAAATAGAGCGAAGGCGGTGGCAACGTGCAATGCTAGGTAAACCGCTTGGATCACGTTGTTCAAGCCAAACTGAAGTGGTGGCCGATTGAAGAGGCCGGCATCGATACCAATTTTCGGGTCATAGATCGGAACTCCAGCGAAGATGACCGGAAAAACGAACGCTGAAGTGACTCCGATAGCTCCAAAGATCAGCAGCCACTTCCCTTGTGGCATCTTTCTGTTTAACCGGAGTCCGAGCGACCGGTTGACAAGGGCCCGGGCGATGACGAATGCGGCAACTACGAAATAAGGCTGGATCCCCCTCTGACCAATGTTTATTGCAGACGCCGCCTCGAACGTGCTCGCGACAAGCAGCAGACCGAACAGAATCTCTTCCTTGTAAAGGAAACAATAGGCTCCGCAACAGAAAAAGATGACGCCTATGATGGTTGGCATTTGTTGTGAGTCTACTAAAGTCGACTACGAACAATCGAGGGCACGTTCATCGTTGCACGCCCCGACCCTGTAAATCGTTCCTTGGAATATGAAACGCTTCGTTGATCGCGTTCTGTTTCATTTTGAACGTGGCGAAGTTATCTTTCGAAGAGAGCAGGTTCGCCAAATAGTACAGCCGATGCCCGAGGATCCAAAAACTTGCCGTGAACCGGCCAAAATGTTTCAGTGCGAAAAATGCATGGTTTCGCGCTCCATATCGAATAGAGAATGGAGAATCCGCTCCCCCAGTGAGGCGACCGACTTTATGAAATAGTCTGGTATCCGCCGTATAGAAGAGCGTGGCTCCTGCCTTCAAGGCCCTGTACATGAAGTCCGTGTCATCAGCGTAAGCAAAATAACGGGCATCCATGAGGCCGACCTTTTCGAAAAGTTCGGTACGAATGAGGACGCAACACGTTGGAGTATAAGTGACCCGCCGAGAATCATCGAACTGACCTCGATCGATTTCGCCCTTGCCGTAGTGCAGGGCGCGATATCCAAGTCGCGGCTGGAAGAATCCTCCGGCAGCCCAGATCCTATCCGGCTCGTCGAAGTAAAGCATCTTCGGACAGATCATATCGCATTGGTATCTCTCAAGATCCGAGACGAGGCCCGCGATCAGCGATTCGTCAAACTCGGTGTCATTGTTCAGCAGGAGAACGCTGGAACAACCTGCTTCAAGTGCCTGGCGGATTCCCTGGTTGTTTCCCTCCGCCACTCCGCGATTATCCGGATTCGCAACGACGACGATCCTGCCGTCGTCGCACGCCTGCAAAAGCTCGACACTCGCGTCATGGGAGGCGTTGTCAATCGCAAAGAGAAGAAAGTCTGTATGGGTCTGGGACAACATGCAGCGCAAGAAATCCGGCAGGACGTCTGCGCTGTTATACGCCACAGTGACAACGCCGATACGCGCTCTAGTCATGCAACATGCCTCGCTCTCTCATTTCTGACAGCGAGCGCTCGTAGTTGCGACCATATAGGTCCTGGGTAGTGGCCCATTCGAGGAATTCCTGAATCCCTTCTGAGAACTTGCACACAGGAACGAAATCTAGCATTTGTTGTAACCGGGTGGTGTCAGCGCAGGCGTGCCGGATATCGCCTTCGCGGAAAGAGCCCGGGAATGAAACTTGCGACTCACTCTGGAAGTAGTTCACGATCCCGTCAACCACTTCTGACACTGATACCGGAACACCCGTGCCAACATTCACCGCCGCCGCCCCCTCAAAAGGGACCTCGACGGAGCGGCAGATCGCTTCGACTACGTCCGTAATATAGACAAAGTCGCGACTCTCCTTACCGTCCTCAAAAATATAGATAGGCTCGTTTGCTCTGGCTTGGCTGGAAAAGATGGCGAGAATGCCCGTGTAGGGATTCTTCAGTGACTGCCCTGGGCCATAAACATTCTGAAAGCGCAAAGCAATTGAGGGAATACTCATCGTCCGCGCGAAAAGAAGCGTCATCTGTTCCTGTACCTGCTTCGTAAGCCCATAAAATGACGAAGGCTGAAACGGAGCGCTTTCGGAGGTGGAGACAGAGGAGCAAGGGCACCCACAGGCTGGACACACCGGATCGTAAAAACCATTCGTCTTATCGAGACTCGAACGCGAACCAGGATACACGAGTCCATGCTCCTGGCACTCATAGGCCCCCTCCCCATATACCGCGCGCGAGGAAGCTACCACGATGCGCTCCACCCCATGCCTTGGGCTCCTCGCGAGCAGATCGTAGAGTAGCGACGTTCCGGCCACGTTTACCTGTTCGTATTTTGTGATGTCGTACATGGATTGGCCGGTGCCGGTCTCCGCGGCCAAATTGACTATGGCTTCGTGGCCAGGCACGCTCGACGACCATATACTCGCGTCACGAACATCTCCGCGGACCAGACGCACCTCGCGTCGCAGGTCTGACGGCAACTCTGTATTATTGCCATGGATTTGTGGGCTGAAGTTGTCCAGCACGGCAACGGAATGTCCTCGTTGGAGAAGTGCTCGGGAGAGGTGTGTCCCAATGAAACCTGCTCCGCCGGTAATGAGGATATTCATGTGGACTATTCGTCGCCTCTGTCTGTCCTTTGTTTGTCTGATTATACGATCCGGGACAAACACATTCGACCACTTGGTGAGTGATATATACTTCTGGATCAGGGGTGGGAATTCGTATGTCATTGATGGGAAAGATAGATGCCTTCCTCAAAACGCGCTTTCACGACAAGTTGAATACTATTCACAGTGCCCTATGTGCCCTGAAAGGGAGGTTCTATTATCGCCATGTCTTTGGCAGCTTTGGCAAAGGATCCAAGCTATATAAGCCCATGCTACTTGCTAATCCAAGGTTTATCCATATTGGACGTGACGTCTCAATTCGACAAGGTGCAAGAATCGAAGTAATTATCAGCGACGACCTGCGCACTCCGACAATGCAAATAGGAAACAATGTCAATATCGAGCAGAATGTTCACCTTGTCTGTCATTCGAGGCTGGTAATCGGCAGCAATGTTTCCATTACGGGGAACTGTGCCATTGTGGATGTGACTCATCCCTACGCGAACGTACATGACCCCATAAAGATAGGAAGCCGTATCCTCAACGAGAATTCCTTCGTCGAGATTGGAGATGGCTGTTTTCTAGGCTCTGGTGCCTTGGTAATGCCAAATGTCCGCATTGGAAAATACTGCGTCGTCGGCGCCCATTCAGTTGTGACGAAGGACGTTCCAGATTATTCAGTTGTGGCTGGCAACCCAGCCCTTCTTTTGCGACGCTACGATCCCGAAAGCGATACTTGGAACGCTCTTCACGGGAATAATCGGGGCTTGATCTGAACGCCTTATCTTAGACAACAACACTCAACGTAGGGTCAATGGAGACTATCTGGGGATTTCGTTTTCTGCCTCAAAGGCGGACACCTACAAGCCTTCGTCCCATCCAACATCGCCGCTCACGTCGTCTTATTCTAAAGTCCAGTGTTGCGATTTCCATGCATCGGCAATACCGGCGAGCACGCCTTTGAGCGTAGTCCAATCTCTCTTCCGAACTTTATTGAGCACTACTGCGATACAGAATAAAGCCTGTGTGATACTCGGAAAACGAGAATACTTGTACATGAAGCGCAGTACCGAGCCGATCGTATATCGGGTGCGTAAAGGATCCAGCGCTCCCAGCGAAGCGCCTTCCTTGTGTAACACAGCGGTATCCTCCGCCACCACCAAGCTCCATCCTGCGTTGTAAATCCGAAAACTCAAATCCGAATCTTCGTAGTACATGAAGAAACCCTCATCCAGCAGGCCGACTTGCATGAGCGTTTCGCGGCGCAGGAGTACGCTCGCAGCCATCAATGCTGTGTTCTTACCGAATTTGCGTGGAGTTGTGACTAATCGGGCGCGATAAAAAGACCAGGGGAACAAGACCGCTCCTCCCCATGCCTGCACCGTCCCTGGTGAATTCAGATGACGCAACACGGTACCAACTTCGCCAGCTCGTGGCTCCGCGGTGGCTTTTGCTACCAATTTGGTGACTGTATCGGGGGGAGCAACGGTATCACTATTTAGCAACCAAACATAATCAGCACCGTTTTCTAATGCCAGACTAATACCGGCGTCATTGCTGCTGGAAAATCCTAAGTTCGCCCCCGTTTCTAAAAGTTGTATGAATGGATAATTCTGCTTGATCCTGGCTACGGAGTCGTTTTGGGAACAGTTGTCAACAACAACAACAACTAAGCTGGGATAATCCTGAAGCATTAGAGATGCGAGACAAGCAAGGGTGTCTTGCCAACCGTTCCAGTTAAGTACTACGCAGTAAACCAAGGGCATCCTTACCATGGCCGTTTGATTCGACATTCATTTGCTTTCTGCGGAATAAGATCTACATCGATCGATTTATTGAATATCCGATTTATTGAATATCCAAATTTTTACCAAGGGTTCAAGATTTTTGAATTTGACCCAAGACAACCTCTTTTTGTTTCCGGGCAATTATCTTGATGACGTCGCCTTGACCTATAAAGTCGAGGATTCGTGTCATGGTGGTTGCTCCGAACATCAAAATACGACTCTTTATGAGCCATCCATCACTCGACTTTTTTTCACTGTTACGGTTCACGTATATCTGCAGACTACCTAACAAACTTGCAAAATTCGAATTGAAATAGACCTTATCAATCACAAAGCCCGACTGCTGCATGAGCGCAGAGATAGTGGAAGCACTATAACTATAGAGGTGCACGGGAACTGCCAGGTGCCACCAGTATTTGCCAAATATTCGATAGGGCAAACCATCTATATTAGGTATTCCGATATATAGCTTGCCATCAGGTTTTAGAATGCGAAAGATTTCGTCAAGCGTCTCTACGGGATTTGGTACATGCTCGAAGGAGTGATTTGATCGCACATAATCAAAAGACCCGGTCGCAAACTTCGCCTCTTGCAACGTCCCATGGAAAATATCAAATCCGGAACTGCGCCCTTCTTCTGCCCCGAACGCGCTTGGCTCCACGCCGTGCACGCTCCATCCTCTCGCGCTCATTTTGTGCAGGTAGTCACCACTTCCGCAGCCAATATCCAAGAATTCGCCTGGTTGCGGAAACGCAGGGTCGTGAGTTTTTATCGTAATCCCGAGCAATCGCCTGATTAGGCGTTTAAACTTCCTAGGCCTTTCTACGGGTTGATAGGCATAGTAGTCCCTTGAATAGAAATCAGCTATTTCATCAGTAGTGGGGATTGGATCCAAATGAACTAGGCCACAGCCGACACACCGCACAAGGTCAAATTGTCCGGAAATTCCATAATGATAGTCTCGAGTCCTGAGGCATGGACGAGTATCAAGCGACCTACAAACGATACACGGTGTTGGGGGCATCTGAGAAAATTATATCCGAAAGACGAGGGGTGAAGGGACACGCTGAAAGCTGATCACGGCACGGCCAGCGACAATGTCACGAGCAGCCCGCCGAAATTCGAGATCGATTCTTAGTTGTGCCATGGGACCCGCCGATCTTCAAGGGGAATCGGCACTGTCCTCAAACTTCTGAATTGGCCTGCGGCTACAGCGGTTGTATATAGAACGCATAATGTAACGGCAATCGTTGACACAGAGCGGTGCAGCGAAACAATCACATAACAGATAACAGGACTGAGGAATAATGTTGGTTTAAGTGTCGTCGTCCAAATAAACGCTTTGCGATCTATCGGAATCAGGCGTGCCCACCGCATCGTAAACAAAAGCATCCAGACAACACCAATGATAGCTCCTGCGAGAGTGCCCCAGGCAACTCCAATTGGACCAAGCAGTATTATTCCTAATAGGCTGCAGACGAGATTTCCGACACCTTCAGCAACGGCTCCCGAGATAGCGAAGCGTAGCTGGCCCGTGGCGGCCAGAACCGTACTGTATGGATTGCTAATCATACGGATCGCTTGTCCGAGCATCAGTAATTCAAGAATGGGAAGAGCCTTTTTTTCGTAAACAGGCCCCACCCAAGCCCTCAGAATTACGTTGCCCGCAAGGAAAGCCAATGCAGTAAAAAGTAGATTCGCGTAGGTATTCAAAGAAGTCGCTAAGAACAGTACATCGTTAATCCGTTTCAATTCCCCTCGAGCTTGCAAAACCGCAACAGGAGTCAGCAGAGCGCTGACTACCGAAGTGTTCAACCCGACAAAGAATGCAATGAGTGTTACAGACACGGCGTAATAGCCAACTGCGTCAAAATTGAAGTGCCCTACAATGGTCACGTCTACGCCGCTGATAAGCAGCATGGCAAACGTGAGGACCGTCAATGCGTAGCAGTAGTTCGCCAGTTCACGCACCATCGGAAAAGTGATCTTCGAAAATGACACACGCATGCCCGTCAGCAATGCCTTGGCTATCAAATATTGGATCAACCACCCCATGAAGTTTGTGACGGCAAGGCAAAGCGCAAGCCACGCAAGCGAATGGGTGTACCGCACTGTGACAAGCACACCCAGAGCGGAAAGGATTCGTGTGCCGCCAATAGCTAGTGCGGGGAATTCATTGCGATGCAGACCAACCAGCACACCAGTGAAGGTGGACATCGGCAATCCTAGCGCTGCGCTGACTGCCATGAACATCAGGCCTAGTCTCAAATCTCCGACCAAGGCAGATGGGATCCCCTGAAATATTCTTGGCAAGAAGAAAATAACGATACCGATGACCGACAAAGCGATCACACCCGCTATCGCCAACATGGCAAAGGCTGTACTAATCAATCGGTCACGCTGCTGGTCGTCGTCACGCTCGATTGCTTGTGCCAGATAGCGGGCCACGGCGAACTGCACGCCAAAATCGAGATATGACGCAAACGCCGCAATTTGCAGCATCAAAGCCCAGGCGGCGAAGCGATCGTGATCCAGCGCTTGCGTCAGAAAGTGCGGCAGCACCACTGCCACCATTCCGCTAGCTCCGCCTCGAACGATATTCGCCAGCGCGTTCTTGATCACGGTATGGCCGAGGCGTTTCACATCTGCTCCAAAAGTTTGCACACCAAGAATCGGGCCGCTGAGTTATGCCTCTTCCGCCTCGCCAAAGCACCAGCGTTGCGTGCTATCGAAATCCTAAATTGGTGAAAGCGATTGTTCGAGCGCGAATCAGGATACACGAGTCCATGTTCCCGGCACTTATGAGCCCCCTCCCCATCTATCGCGCGCGAGGAAGCTACTACGATGCGCTCCACCCCATGCCTAGCGCTCCTCGCAAGCAAATCGTAGAGTAGCGACGTTCCGGCCACGTTTACCTGTTCGTATTTTGTGATGTCATACATGGATTGGCCGGGTGCCGGTCTCCGCGGCCAAATTGACTACGGCTTTGTGGCCAGGCACGCTAGACGCCCATACACTCGCGTCACGAACATCTCCGCGGACCAGACGCACTTCGTCTCGCAGGCCTGACGGCAACTCTGTATTATTGCCATGGAATTGCGGGCTGAAGTCATCCAGCACAGTAACGGAATGTCCTCGTTGTAGAAATGCTCGAAAGAGGTTTGTTCCAATAAAACCCGCTCCACCTGTAATCAGTACATTCAAGTCGCTTGGGATTCCTTGCTAATCCAATATGAACGAATAGCTGGTAAAAAGCGTAATTCCATCCTGGACCCAGCACGGCGCACGTCCGACGAAACGGGCCAGACCCCACACTCCAAAGCCGGAGTTATTTCAATAATATACCACTCTCAAGCAGGGTACTCGGCGCGTCCCCAACTGGGGAAAACGGGCTACCGATCCTACTTTGTTGGGGTCCGGTGGGCAGATCCTCCGATTACGCCACGGAGGACTTGCCACGGCTTTTGGAATACCAACTCCAAGTGTCGCAGTCGATACGACACAGATTCCGAGGCTTATCCAATAAGCCGAAGGCCTGAGATAGCCTTGGACCAGCCAGGGCGTTGCAAAGGGCAAGCATGGGATCACGCCGGGGAGCACCGCATTGATTAGAAAGTCCCTCAAAACAAAGCGAACGCCGGTAGCCGAGGCATCGTGCGTGTAAGAACCGACAGTATTCCGAAGATCGCGCCCACCAATGTGCCCCAGGCTACTCCAACCGGGCCAAAAAGCTTCATCCCGACGACGCTCGCGAGCAGATTCACAATCGCTTCGCAGATCGTCGGGCTTATCGCCCGGTGTTGCTCGCCGACACTGACGAGCATTACAGAAAAGGGCGCACACATCAAGTGAATTGTTTGCGCGAGTGCTAGGACCTTCAGAATAGGTAATGCACTATCAGCATAAGCTGGGCAACCATAGTCGAAGCACCGATCCTCCCCACAAGAAGATGGCTGCCGTCAAGCAAAGATTGGCGAACCTGGTCATACGCGTCGCGACAAACACTATTTGTCGGATACGTTCGCTTCCGCCGCGTGCATGCAGCGCTGCTACAGGCGCCATGAGCGCACTAAGAACTGCATTACTCAGCCCGGCAAAGAACACGATGAGCATAGATGCGATGGAATAAAAACCGACTGCGGAGAACTAAAAATGACCAACGATCGTCACATCCAGACCACTGATGATCAACATGCCGAACGACCAGACTGTCAGTCCAGCACAAAAACGAAGTAGCTCCGTCCCAATAACCCGGCTGATATGTCGCAAGCGCGCTCGGCCTTCGGCCATCAGTCCATGCACAGCCCACATTTGCAACAGTGCGCCGGGCAGGTTCGGACCTCCAAGACAGAGCGCCAGTATGGCAAGCGATTGGGTGTAATGGCATACAACAATCACTGCAAAAGCTCCGGCGAGACGACTCCCTCCGATCGCGAGGGCTGGAACTTCATTGCGGTGCATTCCGATCAGCACGCCCGTATAGGTCGAGAGCGGGAGGAGCAAACAGGCACCCAGGGAAAGCAGGAGAGCGCCATGCCGGAAGTCAGGAAGGAGATCGGAAGGGACACCTTCAAACAAATGGGGGAATTGCCTGATGATAATCGCTATTACGATGAAGGCAATTAGACCTGCCAGCGAGAGCAGGATCAAAGTCGTGCTGACCAGTTTTGCCAGCCTCTCCTTCTGTTCAAGCTCGACCGCCTGAGCAATGAACCTGGCAATCGCCGTTTGCAAACCAAATCAAGATAGCTGGCGTAGGCAGCAATTTGCAAAATTAGGGCCCACGCTGCAAAATGCTCTGGATCGAGCGAACGCACAAGGAAACGTGGCAGTAAGATGGCCACCGCTGCCGTTGCCCCGCCGCGCATCAAATTCGCTAGTCCGTTTTTGGTCACGGTAGAGCTCAACCCCTTCATGGCAGGCCCCAACAGCGATACACGATAATCTCCATGGACGTTGGATGCCCAGACCAATTGAAGGCCTCTGACTGCGTCGGACAATTCGTCAAAGGGAAGATCACATAAATTGAGGATATGGTGAAATCTTTCGCAAAAGCAATCGCCACAATAGAATGTCAGTGTTTACTCATCGATTTTGACGCCAACGTCAATTCTCCATATCGCGGTTAAAGCCAATATCGGCTGCCCTTATGCCATTCTTACGAGTGCGCCCGAGGGTAGAGGTAGGATATGAAGTACGCTTCACATTTTGCAGGACTAATTTTTTTTGCATTTCTTAGTCGCTATTTGGCGCTATCGAGAACAGAATGATGTCTTCTTCAAACGCTCCTCACGAGCGGAGATTCATCTCAGACGCCGGGATCCATTTGCTCATAAAGCGACTGAAACGGCTCGCAGACAATTCCCTGCACGACAATCTATCTTTGCTATCTAGTGCTCCGGCGCGGATCGTTTCCGCCCTCTACTACCCCAGGATATTCGGTAGCTTTGGACGCCGTAGTCTAATGCTGCGCCCCCTTCTGCTTCAAAACCCGCAATTCATACATATCGGATCCGGCGTTTTAATTCGTGATGGTATCAGGATGCAATCTCTCCAGACCAACCCAAGCAGAATTCCTCAACTACGCATCGGCGATGGCACGAGCATCGAACAGTTCGTTCACATTATCTGTCATAATCGAGTCATTATCGGGTCAAACGTCGCCATTGCTCCTATGTGCGGAATCGTAGATGCGACCCACCCCTGGACGGTGTCTCCGGAAGTCGCAAATCCAGGAGCACAAATTATTGACGACGACGCCTTCGTTGAGATTGGAGACGGAACTTTTGTCGGGATGTGTACTGTGATTCTGCCAAACGTCCGTATCGGTAAACAGTGCTACATAGGAGCAAATTCTGTCGTAACTTCCGATATCCCAGACTATTCGGTAGCCGCTGGCGTCCCAGCAAGGGTAATCCGCACACACGCTGCCTTATCGACTCCTGAAAGCGAGATTTTATAGCTTCAAGCGTAGAGTCGCCCTGCCATAACGAGATCCTTGCAGTGCTCGGAAGAGCATGAATGACCCTTCAAAGTCGAGATTCGAACACCCCATGGATTGCCTTGCTGACCGGAATTTGGGTCCTGTGAGAACATAGTGTTGTGAGCCGATCTGAAGGAGCAGTAGGAATACTCAGCGAAACCGAAAGAGACACGGGTCCGAATTCTGGCGTGCCGACAGAGGACGAGATTTCCCTGCTGGACCTATCCATCGTAATTGTCCGAAATCGATGGCTTATTGTAAAGATTGCGTTTGTCGTGGCTCTGGTCGGCGTGATAATTTCACTCTTGCTGCCCCTCCGTTACACTGCCTCGACATCCATCCTGCCACCACAGCAGGGCAGTTCTGCCGGTGCGGCCCTCATGGCGCAACTTGGGAATCTTGGCTCGGTCGCCTCACTGGCTAGCGGGAGCTTGGGATTGAAGAATCCCAATGATCTTCAGGTGGCTATGCTCAAGAGTCGGACGGTTGAAGACGCAATGCTGGATCGATTCCATCTGATTGATCTCTACAAGAGCAAGCACCGGTCTGACGCCCGAAAGAAGTTCGAGAGCTTCGTAGATATCGACAACGGTTCCAAAGATGGACTGATCCGTATCTCCATCACCGATGGAGACCCTCGTCGCGCAGCGGACATGGCCAACGGATACGTCCAGGAGTTCAAAAGGTTTTCTGCTACCCTCGCGGTCACCGAGGCGTCTCAGCGTCGACTCTTCTTTGAGCAACAACTAAGCCAGGCTAAGGACAACCTGGCGCGTGCCGAAGAAGAGCTGAAAAAAACCGAGCTAAAAACTGGCCTGATTCAGTTGGACAGTCAGGCACGTGCGACTATCGAATTGATTGCTGACCTACGGGCCCAAATCGCCGCTAAGGAAGTTCAGATCAGCAGCATGCGCTCCTTCGCGACGGGCGAGAACCCCGATCTGCAGTTGGCCGAACAGGAATTGGCGGGTCTGAAATCACAAGAGGAGAAGATGGGGGCGGCCTCCGAAGATGCCTCGAATGCACTCCTCCCAAAAGGAAACATGCAGGAAGCAGGTCTCGAATATATCCAGAGATTACGCGACGTCAAGTACTTTGAAACCATCTTCGATCTTTTGGCACGGCAGTATGAAGTTGCTAAAGTAGATGAAGCGAGGCAGGGCGCGACAGTTCAGGTCGTCGACCTGGCAATTGTCCCGGATCGGCGGTCGTCACCTCAGCGAACCCTCATTGTGCTTGTGCGCCTTCGTTCTCGGCCTATTCCTTGGCGTTGCTTGGGCCTTCACCAAAGAGGGCTTGACTCGGCTCTCAGACGACCCTGCTATGCAGCCGCGGTTGGAAACCTTGAAAAGACTGATCTCCCCCGAAAAGCGAGTGCCATCCAATGACTCCGCCGATGGCTCACGCCAAAAGGGGCATGAAGCACGCCTTCGAAGCTAATTTTGGGTTCAGTTCACGACTGCCATCAGATTACATGGGCGACCCATACCAAGATTTGAAGGGGGCGATCTGTTCACAAACACCTGAACAAGCAAGGGGCCCTGTTCGACCTGTCGTAGACCCTGACGAGACAAACTCTTACGGCCATCAAAATGTCGACTCTCACCCATCAGGCGCTAGTCGGCAATAGAGCCTCACAAGGAAATTCCTAGAACACAGTATTACCAGCCGCTATTGCGATCCCCAACTGACCCACGATCTGCGCTATGCTAACGATCGTTTTGAGAGTTTGGCCTTTCGTCAGGTTCAGGGGCACCACGACCGTATCGCCCGGATAGATATGTAACGAGTCAAAGTTGTTTCCGCGCAGCGAGGAACTGTATTGCTTGCTGAGAACGGAGCCGCTTGCCCTGATGACGTAGGATCGACTAGTATCGGCGTCGCGATTGGCTCCGCCAGCCAAGCGGATATAACTTCCCACACGTCGAGTCGGATCGAATACAAATGAGTTTTGATTGTAGACTGCTCCCTCGACGTTCACCGTAGATGGTACTCGAGGCACAATCAATCGGTCCCCATCTTCCAATGGTAGATCCGGAAGCTGCGATACACTTTTCGCGTCGACCGGAAGCTCCAATACGATCCGGCCTGTCGCTCGAATTTGGCGCAAACTACTGATGACGTTTTGGTTCTGCTGCGCTGCGGCGGTCGCAGCGGCACTATCTGACACATTGAGCGAGCGACCGAAGCTATTGGTTGTGTTCGCGCTGATCTGGACGGTAATTTGGTCGATATATTCGTTCAAACGCTGCTGCTGTACGCGGCGCGTCGACTCTCGAGTAAACTCCGAGCCATATAGATAGGCATCCGCGGTAACGCCCCCAGCTCGCTCTACAAGGTGTCGCAAGGTCTCTCCTGGCAATACGCTGTAGACTCCCGAAGAAACAACCTCTCCTTCGAGTCGAACATATCTGGTCTGCTGCGCCTGAGGGACGCGAATATCCGCCTTCGAAAATATAGTGACCACGTCACCCGGCAGCAACTCAAGATTTTGCGAAGCGTCTCCCTCCAACACAAGCTTACCCAGATTGAATGGCAACAAGGACGTCGTCAGATTCTCCTTGCTTTGGCGCTCGATCACCGCGTAGTTCCAATCAATATCCGGCTCGCTCAACTTGACATCATTGCGCGGCTTGAACTGCCCAGCCGAGGAACTAGTGACGCTGATAGAACCCACACTGGCGCTTGTTGCACTCATTTGATTCAAGTTCCCGCCATTCTGTGGCACGCCATTTGTCAATAGGCCCGCACCCGTAGTGGCAGAGTTTGATCCGGCTCCTGCGCCTGCGCCCGTTACGGGAGCTAAGGAAGGACTATAGCGATCATTAATCCCGCTAGCTGCAGTCTCCGATTGTGGGATTGGCCCGCAATCCAACCCCCCGTCTGTCAAACCATCGTTCGTCGGGTGCGAGCCAGCCTCATTATTTCCAAACGGCAGTCCTATCAGATTCGGATTTCTCGTCGAGGAATACCTCCAGTTTGGATTTTCTCCCTCATCGCCGAACGGGATACCATAACGCAAGCCTGGAATGCCAAAGGGCGTCGCTGGAAGGCATGTAGGGATGTAAGTCAACAATGGCTGACCCAATTGGCTCCGTTTCAACCAATAATCGCGGGTGATGAGCGCATCCTTGTCAGGTAACAGATCGCGGATACGCATCCCCGGCTTCCATGTGTATCGCCCGGGATTCGCCACATTGCCGCGAAGCGTGACCGCGTCTTTAAATTGGCTGACGACGGCAACCAGTTCCAGCAGATCTCCGTCCCGTAATACCGTAGATCTTCCTTGCACATCAAGGGTGATCTGCGTCGTGCTGCGCATTCGGCGCTCGTCAACACGATCCAACCGAACCATCTGCCCTGACGCGACATTCGTCAACCCGGCGGCCAACTCCAGAACATCGCCAACCGTCGTGTCGTTTGCCGACTTCAACTCATAGATAGCGGGCATATTCACGCTACCCGCCACCGCCACTTGCGGCCCCACCGGCGGAATGTAAATCACATCGCCCGGCAATAACTGCACATCCTTCGATTTATCACCGCGCTGCAGCAGGTCATATAAATCGAAGTCAACGACAACTTTGCCGGAGCGTTTCAACTGAATGTGCCGCAAGCTGCCCTGTGGAGTCGGCCCCCCCGTCACAAAGAGAGCATTGATCAGAGTGCTCAGGGAGCTGATCGTGTAGCTTCCCGGTCGCCGGGCCTGCCCCACCACAAACACCTGGATCGAACGCAACTGGCCCATATTCACGTTCAGGTCAAAGTTACGAAACACCCTGCCCATCTGCGACTTCAAAAAGTCGTGCATCTGCGCAAACGACAGCCCCGCTACATGCACCGTGCCAACCTGGGGAATGTAGATACTGCCCGATCGATCAACAGTAAAGCGGCCATCCAGCGTTAACTGGCCCCACACCTGCACGAGTAATTCGTCTCCGGGCCCAATCACATAGTCCGGGGTCACTGGAACCAGATTCAGCGGCGCAAACGTACTCGGTGGATTGCGAAACAGGCTTGCTCCATAGATCGGCAGTGTCTTACCGATTGAATTGGCGATCATCAGTTGAAACTCAGTTGGCGGTTCCAACGGAAGACGGACCTGCTGGTTCAAATTCTGCTGTTGTTGTGTCCGGTTGCCATTCTGAGTATTAGTGGTTTCGTTCTGATTTTCAGGTTGCCCAGGCACGACAATCTGAGGATTCACCGGCTGCTGAGTAGTTTGCGAAGGATTGCGTATCTGAAGATTGTTTTGATTCCCAGTCTGGCACGTTGGATCGCTCGGGTTACACGATTGCTGCCCCTGCGTGCTAGCCTGACCAAATTGTTCGAATTGAGCGGATGACGCAAGTGTCCCGACCACGATGAACAGCAGCACATATCCAAACTTGCGAACTCTGGGGGAACTACCAAACTGCATCTGCTCTAATCCTCGCAACCTTCTTTACCTTTGACCGTTCATTAAACAGAGCGATCCGCTGCAAAAAGGAACTGATACGCAATCCACGCCCGCCTGGCCGCCGAAATCATTTTGATATCGCTACATCCAGCATACCCGAATGCATTCCCGTATCGAAAGTGACATAGAGGATGCGGCTCCTATTCTTCCTGCTCATTGCGTGCGGGTGGGCGTCCGCGATCCAATGAAATTCACGCCCTCTGCTGCCCGGTCTCCACCGCCTGTGCGACGCGCAGCATCGTAGCCTCATCGAAGTGCTTGCCCAACACCTGCACCCCGATCGGCAGCCCATCCTTCGTCGTCCCGCACGGTACCGATACCCCGCAGATTCCTGCCAGGCTCGCTGCAACCGAGTAGATGTCCTCCAGGTACATCTTCACCGGATCATCCGTCTTCTCTCCCAGCTTGAACGCCGGCGTCGGCGTCACCGGCGCCACCAGCACATCCACCTCCGCGAACGCCGCCAGAAAATCCCGCGTCAGCAGCGTTCTCACCTGCTGCGCCTTGCGATAGTAAGCGTCGTAGTACCCTGCGCTCAGCGCATAGGTGCCCAGCAGAATCCGCCGCTTCACCTCAGCCCCAAAGCCCGCATCCCGGGTCTTCCGGTACATCTCCGAGAGCGTCTTCGCCCCCTCCGCCCGGAACCCGAACCGCACCCCATCAAATCGCGAAAGGTTCGACGACGCCTCCGCCGTGGCAATCACGTAGTAGGTCGGGATCGCGTACTTTGTGTGCGGTAAACTGACCAGCTTTATCACGCATCCCACCATCTTCAAACCAGCAATTACACCATCAATTGCACCACGAATCTCCGGGTCCAACCCCTCGCCAAAGTACTCCTCCGGCACACCGATCCGTAGTCCTTCCACCGGCTTCGCCAACCCGCCGACATAGTCGTCCACCGGACGATCCGACGAAGTTGCATCCATAACATCTTTGCCGGCAATCACTTGCAGCACAGTCGCGGCGTCCTTCACGTTCTTCGTCAAGGGCCCTACCCGGTCCAGCGAAGACGCAAATGCGATCAATCCATACCGGCTTACCCGCCCATATGTCGGCAGCACGCCAACCACACCACAAAAAGCCGCCGGCTGCCGAATCGACCCTCCAGTATCGGTTCCCAGCGTCGCCACTGCAAAATTTGCCGCCACCGCAGCCGCCGACCCACCGCTCGACCCGCCCGGAACGCGGTCCAAAGCCCTTGGATTCAACACCGGACCATACGCCGAGTTCTCATTGGACGAGCCCATCGCAAACTCGTCGCAGTTCAACTTCCCCAACAGAACCGCCCCCGCCGCCTCCAGCCTGGCTACTGCCGTGGCGTCGTAAGGAGGCCGATAACCTTTCAGAATCAACGACCCAGCCGTGGCAGGGGCACCTTGCATGACCAGCACATCCTTGATCCCCATTGGAACCCCAGCCAGTATCGGCAAAGCCTCAGCATTCGCTGCCATCTCGTCAATCTTCGCTGCCTGAGCCATCGCCCGCTCGCGGCTGAGCGCCAGAAAACTATTGATTTCGGCATCCCGAGAACCAATCCGCGCATAATGCGCCTCCGCCAAAGCCGTAGCGGTCGGTTCGCCAGCGGCCACCGCCGCCCGCGCCCCATCAATTGTCAAACTCTCTAACTCCATTGTCTTTACGCTCACTTGTTTCTGTATTGCAAACTCCGGTTCCGCTCTGTAGCAATTGTCCCGCTTTGAATTAGCGCTCAATCACCTTGGGAACCTTGAAGAATCGACCGTCGGTCTCCGGCGCCGCCGCCAT
This sequence comes from uncultured Acidobacteriaceae bacterium, assembly GCA_963791735.1. GTDB lineage: Bacteria > Acidobacteriota > Terriglobia > Terriglobales > Acidobacteriaceae > Edaphobacter. The sequence continues at coordinate 87,242 of CAWBTR010000009.1, forward strand.
CACCGTACTGCGATCCAGTGAAGGCCGCACCGCATCCGCCCGCAACGAGGTTCCCACGGTATCCGTAATGCCACCCAGCATCTCGCCCACCTGCGCCATCGGCGGAATTCCGGAGGTATTCAGCTCGTTCAATTGAGCGATATGCCCCAGAATGGCATTCAAATCCCGCCGCATCCGCGGTTCCTCTTCCGTGGTCAGCTCCAGATTCGCTAATTCTGCGACTCGCCGCACATCCTCAATCGTTACACCAACGTCTTCCTTCATAGCCTGTCACTACCTCTTCATCTCAAAGTGTATCTCGCTCACCCTCACTCCTGCGATCCGCGCCATCTCTCCGGCAAGCTGTCCACGCATACTCATCAACTGTCGCAACCACACCCTATTCTCGACCTGAATTCGCACTACGCCGTCGACATAGCCCAGGACGGTTCCTCGTTCGGCCATCGCTTTACCGCAGGCTACCGGCCAAGCCGCTGCGAGCCTGTCCTCATCGGGCAACGCGGCAAGGGTTCGTCCCAGAGACCCTTTCAATAGATCCCGCATACCTTCCAACGACATCAGCGGTACTCCGGCAAATGGATTGGCAGTAATTGCACAGCGTCAGAACAGCAAAGCGAAACGGTGCCCAATCTCAGGGTCAGTGCAGGCAGAGGACGACTCACGCTCTGATCTTGTCCTTCATGAAAATCTGCTTAGAATTAGAATGCGCCGTCCTGATTCACTACGGACGCAAACGTTTTCAGCAAAATCACGCAGTCTTTGGTCAGCGACCAGTGCTCCACATACTCGCAGTCCAGAGCGACCCGCGCATCGTAACTCAGCTCACTACGCCCGGAGACCTGCCAGAGTCCCGTCAACCCCGGCTTCACCCTGCAATAACAGTCGAAGCAGTCGCCGTATTTCTCTACCTCTGCCGCCACAATCGGTCGCGGTCCAACCAGACTCATTTGACCCATCAACACATTCCAAAGCTGGGGCAACTCATCCAGGCTGTATCGCCGCAGAAACCCGCCGAGAGGCGTGATCCGCGGGTCCCTCCTCAGCTTATGAGTTTCATTCCACTCCGCGTGCGCCTCGGGGTGTCGTGCCAGATAGTCTTCCAGCACCTCTGCCGAATTGACGCACATCGTGCGGAACTTCCACATGGAGAAGAACGCGCCGCCCTTGCGGATCCGCCGGTGCGAATAGAAGATCGGGCCGGGCGAGCTCAGCATCACCACGGCTGACACCGCTCCCAATGCCAGCAAGATCACGGGCATTGAAGTCAGGACCAAAAAAACATCGCAACAACGCTTAAGCACTCTGTAACGAAAAAACTCTGACGGAGCACTCTTGGCCCGCTGGGCTCTTCCCAGCGCGCTGCCTGCTAACTCCGTGTACGAATAAGAACCTTCGATAGCCGCTGTCCGCGACTCGGGAGATTGATATTCAGCCTGCATTCGAATCCTGTATCTGTGCGACTCGTACGCGTGCATATTCTGCATCGCGTCGGTCGTACTGGTTACTCACGCATACACTTGTGCGGTTGAGAACTCTAACTCGCCTCCGCAGCCCAGTTGGGACACGTAAACGACCGCTCGTCTAACTTCCATTTACCTGTTCGTGCTGGATTGGCATCCAGTCTTTGTTTGTTGACCGTCTGGGAAATGTAGCGCATCTAACCAACTCCATCATTCTACTCGTCAACGCTTCAGCGGTTGAAGAATCATCCAAAAATTCGCTGTTTATTCGTCCCCTATTGGAATCAGAAGGCAATGTGCTTTCGTGCACAATCTTCGACCGTTAGACTAGTGTCATGCAAGTTCTGAAGACACCTTTAAGTGACGTTAGACTCATTCAACCCCAACGTTTGGGAGATAATCGCGGCTGGTTCGCAGAAGTATTCAATCAGTCAACCTTTGCAGCCGCTGGCCTTCCCACGCAATTCGTTCAGGATAACCAGTCCTTCTCCGTCAAGGGTGTGCTCCGCGGCCTGCATTACCAACTCGGCAAACCTCAGGGTAAACTCGTCCGCGTCCTCTCCGGACATATCTGGGACGTCGCCGTCGATCTCCGCCGCAACTCCCCCGACTTCGGTAAATGGGCCGGCTTCCACCTCAAAACCCAGACCGCCAGCGACGATCTCCAACTTCTCTGGATCCCCGAAGGCTTCGCCCACGGCTTCCTCGTCCTCTCCGACACCGCTGAAGTCCTCTACAAAACCACCAACCTTTACTATCCCGCTGGAGAGCGCTCCATCCTCTGGAACGACCCCACCCTCAACATTGCATGGCCCCTCGATGCACTCAATGGCACTCCTCCCTCGGTCAGTCCAAAAGACACCGTCGGCGCACTCTTCACAACCGCCGATCTCCCGCCAGCGAACTGACTCTTAAACAAAAGACGAATCGCCGTAGTAACCTCACCCGCTTAAGAGCAAAGAAACGGAGGACCTCATGACAAGCCTTGAAGTGATGTCCCTTGCAGGTCTGCTCTCCGGCGTTCTTGACCTTACCGCAACCTCAACCTTGATCTGGACGCAAGGCATACCCTTCGAGCGGCTCCTGCAGAGGATCGCCAGCGGCGCATTCGGCCCCTCTGCATTCCAAGGAGGAAAGAAAACCGCAACCTTGCCTGTTCTTCCACTTCTTGATCGCCTTCACCGCCGCCTTCATCTACTACGCAAGCAGCCGCAAGCTAGCGATCCTCATCGATCATCCACTGCTCAGCGGTGTCCTATACGGCGCCGCGGTTCATTTGCTGATGAATCGAATTGTGATCCCACTCTCCGCCGCAGCTAAACAATTTTCCTTTTCCGCCAAAGCTTAACCCAGCTAGTCATTCACATGTTCTGCGTCGGCCTACCGATCGCACTCGTCGTCAGCTATCTCTCGCGATAATGGGTCCTACCCGCGCTTCACCAGCCACCTCTCCACCTCGGCCAGCGACTCCACCCTCACATAGTCTCCGCCACACTCCCCAGTTTCAGTCCCGGTAATCAAAAACGCCTGCCGCAGTCCCGCCGCGTTCGCCGCCCCTATATCGGAGCAGCGATCACCCACTAGAACGCTCTCGCTTAGCTCCACTCCAAACTCCCGGGCCCCGCGCCGCAGCATTCCTGTCCCCGGCTTTCTATCCTCGTGCTCCCGCTTGTACTTACCCACCCCGTGCTCCGGATGAAACGGACAGCAATACACTGCGTCCAACTCGACCCCTTCGGCACGCAACTCTGCCCGCATGAACTCCATCAGCGCCTCATAGTCTTCCTCTGAGTAATATCCGCGTGCGATTCCCGCCTGATTCGTCACCACAATCAGCCGGTACCCGAGCCCGGTCGCCGCCCTGCAGAGGGAGAATATCCCATCGACAAACCGCAGCTCGTCGGCCCGATGCAGATACCCCACCTCCTCATTCACTACTCCATCCCGATCAAGAAATAAAGCCCGCTCCCTCATAGTTCCGCCGAGACCTTCCGCAACGAATCCTGCCAATCCATCATCTTCCACCCAAACCGCTCTGTTAACCGGCTGCAGTTCATCCGAGAGTTTGCCGGCCGCTTCGCTGGCGTTGGATATTCCGGGGTCGTAATCGCCTCAATCGCGGCAAATCGTACCTTCGGCTCCCTCTCCCGCCGCAACCCCACTGCTTCGGCAGCAAATCCATGCCATGTCGTCTCCCCTGCACCGGCCGAATGATAGACGCCTCCGGCGTCGGCCAAAACATCCGCAAGCTCCCGGCCTCGAGCCCCCGCCTCGCACTGTCCGATCACCTCGGCTGTCATCTTCGCGAGATCACGACTCCAGGTAGGCGCGCCATGTTGGTCGGCTACCACGCGCAACGTCTCCCGCTCGCGTGCCAGCTTCAATATTGTCAGCAGAAAATTCTTACCTCGCGCTCCATACACCCAGCTCGTCCGAAAAATAATATGACCTGCGCCACTCTCAGCCAGTGCCGTCTCCCCACCCAGTTTGCTCGCCCCGTAGACACTCACCGGCCCCGTAGCATCTGTCTCACGGTATGGTGCAATCCCAGAACCATCAAAAACATAGTCGGTCGAAAAATGGATCACGCCGGCACTGATCGCCTTCGCCTCCTGCCCAATAACCCTCACGGCCTCCGCATTGATCGCATACGCCAACTCCGGCTCACTCTCCGCCTTATCCACCGCCGTGTACGCTCCCGGATTCACAATCCATCGCGGCTTGATCGCACGAATCGTCTCCCGCACCGAAGCCGCATTCGCCAGATCCATTGCCACGCGCGCCGGAGCGATCACTTCACCCAGCGGTTTCAGCACCTCCAACAGCTCCCCACCCACCTGCCCCGTAGCTCCCGTCAACAGTATTCGTCCACCCTGAGGCAGAGCGCTTCGTACCATCAGTACACCGTCTCTTCCAGCACCCGCAGCAAGTATTGCCCATATGTGCTCTTCGCAATCTTCGCTGCCAACGCCCGCAGTTGAGCCGCATTGATATAGCCCAGCCGATACACAATCTCTTCAGGACACGCCACCTTCAGACCCTGCCGTTTCTCCAGCGTATGGATGAACATCGCCGCCTCCAACAGAGAGTCGTGCGTCCCGGTATCGAGCCAGGCTGTCCCTCGCCCCAGCAATTGCGTCCGCAGTTGTCCCCGCTCCAGATACCACCGGTTCACATCAGTTATCTCCAGCTCGCCCCGCGGCGACGGCTTCAACCCCTCGGCTACGCTCACCACCTGTGCGTCGTAAAAATAAATCCCCGTTACTGCATAGCGCGACTTCGGTTTCGCCGGCTTCTCTTCAATCGAGATCGCCTTTCGTTCGGCATCGAACTCCACCACCCCGTATCGCTCTGGATCGAGCACCGGATAGGCGAACACCGTCGCTCCCGGTCCTCCCCCTGCCGCCTTTCGCAGTGTCTTCGCAAAATCCTGCCCATAGAAGATGTTGTCGCCCAGCACCAGGCAACAACCCTCTCCAGCCAGAAACTCCTTGCCGATCAGAAACGCCTGTGCCAATCCATCGGGCGACGGCTGCACTGCGTACTGTAGTTTGATACCCCACTGCTCCCCATCGCCCAGCAGCTGCCTGAAGCGTGGCGTATCTTCCGGCGTCGAGATCACCAGAATCTCGCGTATCCCCGCCAGCAACAGGGCCGACAACGGATAGTAGATCATCGGCTTGTCATACACCGGCAATAGCTGCTTCGACACGGTCTGGGTCACCGGATGCAATCGTGTCCCCGAACCACCTGCAAGAATAATTCCCTTCACCGAGCACTCTCCCGGGCTGGAACGGTCGTGCGTTCCTCGACCGCAGCACTTGCAGCTTCGCGGCCCGCATAGTTCTGCGTCATCCAGTGTTGATACGCGCCGCTTGTTACGCCCTCCACCCATGCCGCGTTCGCCAGATACCACTCCACCGTCTTCCTCAAACCCGTTTCGAAACTCTCTTGCGCGCTCCAGCTGAGCTCACCCTCAAGTTTGCGCGCATCGATCGCATATCGCCGGTCGTGTCCCGGCCGGTCCGTCACATACTTCACGAGTTGCAGATGCGGCTTGAACTTTGATTCCGGCACCAGCTCATCCAGCAGCGCGCACACCGTCGTCACCACCTCAAGATTGCTGCGCTGGTTTCCACCACCGACGTTATACGTCTCGCCTATACGCCCCCGTTCCAGCACTGTCCGCAAAGCCCGGCAGTGATCCGCCACATACAGCCAGTCCCGCACCTGCTGCCCATCTCCGTACACCGGCAATGCCTTGCCTTGCAGCGCATTCGCAATCATTAGCGGGATCAGCTTCTCTGGAAACTGATATGGCCCATAGTTGTTCGAGCAGTTCGTAACAACCGCCGGCAACCCATACGTATGGACCCACGCCCGGACCAAGTGATCTGACGACGCCTTTGACGCCGCATACGGACTGTTCGGCGCATACGGCGTCTCTTCATGAAACGCGGGCGCCTCCGGAGTCAGCGTGCCGTACACCTCATCGGTCGACACGTGCAGAAACCGGAACCTTTGCCGCTCTTTATCCGGCAGCGACTCATAATACTCACGCGCCGCGCGCAGCAGGGTAAAGGTCCCATCAATATTTGCCCGCAAAAACGCCTCTGGACCCACAATCGAGCGGTCGACATGGCTCTCTGCCGCAAAATGGATGACTGCCCGAGGCCTGTGCTCTCGCAACAACCGGGTCACCAGTTCGCCGTCGCAGATATCGCCATGGACAAACGTATACGCCGGACTAGCCGCCACAGAAGCCAGGTTGGCCGGATTTCCCGCATATGTCAGCTTATCCAGATTGACCACGGGTCCACCACCCGCCGCCAGCCAGTCAAGAACAAAGTTGGAGCCGATAAAGCCAGCACCGCCGGTTACGAGAATGGAATCCGCGCCATTGCCAGCCTTTTCTACTGTCTGATTCAATTTCATTCGCTAACTGACCCTCCCGAAGCCACATAGAGCCGATGCACGACTGCCAGGTTCCGTCAGGATTGGGAGTGCTGCACAAGCCTGACAAAACCCCTCAACCATAGAGTCGCGCACAGTGTCGAAACTCCCCGACACTTCTCTGAACTCTACAACAATTTGCAGACAAGGAGCAGCATCCCTCCGCATCTGAGGATGCCAACACAACTCCGGGCAATACGCGGGAAAACTAAAGGTTGTTATTAGTGAAAGCGATAAGCGGCGCCGATGCTAAAGAGCTTGGGAGTAAGACCGTTGGGCGGAAAACTTAACCATTGCTGATATTCGTACTCGGCCCTTACATTGAACCGCGGTACCACGTGGTAGTCGATACCACCGCCGATAGCGATGATGTTGTAGGCCAGGTTGGCGGCGGGTCCGATCTTCGGATCACCATTTACGGGTGGGTAGTTAAAAACTCCTCGTCCATACATGAGCTTCGCGTAGGGCGCCCAACGCCCGTAGCGAAGAACATATCGAGGTCCGATTTCATACGTGCGTTCGTAGATGCCTTCTGTCGCATTCGGATCGTTGACCTGGTGAAACTCCCCCTCAATACCGACGTGATATTTGAAATCGAACGTTGTATAAAAACCGTATCCTTTGAAGGTCTCCGGCCTGTAATCAGGACTCACCAGATTGAACATGGCGCCGATCTGTAGATCTCCAGCGCGCGATGCTGTGGGACTGGCCTGGCCGTAGAGCCGCGAGACTGTGAGACTGACAAGGCAGATCGACATTAAAATTTTTAGTCGCACTGGAACTCTCCTAAAACACGTGCAGGCCTTCGAACATTGAATCGTTTCTGATGCTTCGCTGTTTTACTGATCATTGCGGTCCTTACTGTGGCGACTGGTCGATGTGGAAGTCGACGACGACGGAGTGTTGAATACCATTGCTCGTTGCAGTAATGGTGATCGGATAAGTGTGATCGAAGTACCCGCTTCCGCAGCCCGTCATGGTGCCAATGGCTCCAAGTGACAACAGCAGCAGCACCGAGTTTGTAATAATGCGTGCCAGTTTTTTACTCGTGCGACGGGAGTACCGAAGGCCCAGAAGAGGCAGCAGGAACAAGCCAAGTGCCACGTGCGAAAGTTTGCTCGACAGATCCTCATTCGAGGCAAGCTTGCGCGTCGCCACGGTGAGAACGATGTCCGCCGGACCACCAGTCTTCGATACCGTTGCCGGCGAGAAAGTGTAGGTGCTGAGCAGAGGACCGTTATCGTTTGTTGTGAACTGCACATCTCCCGGATAAGTGCCACCAATCGGAGCAATATGCAGAGTGAACTGCCGCGTGGTGCCGTACGTTCCCTCGACGGTGCCCGCGCTGGTGACCTGGAGGCTGAAGTCCAGGGGGGTGATGACGATGGTGTTCGCGCCGGTAGCTGCGGAAGCTGTGTTCGGGGCGAAGTCAGTATCTCCACTGTAGACCGCAACGATAACGTGTGTTCCGACCGAAAGCCCGGCGGAGGTAAAGGTCGCAACCCCGTTAGACAAAGTTGCCGATCCGATAATGTTTCCATTGTCGAGGAACTTGATGGTTCCAGTCGGGACGCCAGTGGTGCTTGAGGCCACGGTCGCTGTCATCGTGACGTTTAGGCCGTATGCGATAGAAGACGCGCTGAGCGTAGTCGTGATGAGCGCGGGTGCCTGCGTAACCGTCAGCGTTCCGTTCTGCACCACCTGGATGTAGTCGCTGAGGTTGGCTCCGGAAGCGGTGGGGACAATTGGGTACTGACCCGGGTCAGAGGAGATGGTCGCAGTGTTGGCGAAGGTTTCGGTAAAGACGTCACCATTCTCGGCGCCAGTGATGCTGCCTTGGAATACCGGGTTCGCTACACCGTAGAGGCGAGTGTAGCTATTAGCGGAGATCGTGAGAGTCGCCTGCGAGACAGTGATTGGAACAACCTTGGTCGCAGAGGTGTAGTTCGCCGTATCGGTCGGGGTAAAGGTAACGGACAACTGCTTCGTACCGACCATGAGGACGGTTCCGGCCGCAGGGCTGTAGACGAAGGTGCCGTCCAATGGGGTGGTTCCATTCAACTGATAGGCAGCGGCGTCCAACTGAGTGGAGCTCAGCGGAGTTCCGTAGAGGATAGTCGCGGGATTCGGCCAGGTGAGGATCGGAGTGGTCTGGTTGACGGTCAACTGCACGGTCTTGGTGACGGAGGTGTAGTCGGTGGTGTCGGTCGGGGTAAAGGTGACCGAGAGCGTATCGACTCCTGCTGTTGGCACGCTGCCTGCGGCCGGAGTGTAAGCGAATGACCCAGCGACAGGAGCGGTAGCGTCGAGTTGTGCACTGGTGAGAGGTGTTCCGTACGAGACGCTCGTGGGAGTGGCCCATGTGATCGTGGGGGTGGCCTGCCCGACGGTCAACTGTACTGTCTTGGTGGCCGTCGTGTAGTTGACTGTGTCGGTCGGGGTGAAGGTGACGGTGAGGCTATCGGTACCAGCAGTGAGCACGCTGCCTGCGGCTGGGGTATACACGAACGACCCAGCGACCGGCGTGGTCGCGTCGAGTTGTGCACCGGAGAGGACGGTTCCATAGGTGATGCCTGCAGGAGTGGCCCAGGTAATCGTGGGTGTAGCCTGACTGACGATCAACTGCACGGTCGCGGTAGCTGTTGTGTAGTCGGTCGTATCAGTCGGCGTGAAGGTGACCGATAGCGTATCGGTACCGGCGGTCGGAACGCTGCCCGCCGCTGGAGTATAGGCGAACGAGCCTGGAACGGACGCGGTCGCATTGAGTTGCGTCGCGGAGAGCGCTGTGCCGTAGACGATGCTCGCCGGATTGGACCAGGTGATCGTCGGCGTAGCCTCGGCGACGGTTAGTTGCACCGTTTTGGTGACGGTGGAGTAGTTGGTCGTGTCGGTCGGCGTAAAGGTTACCGAGAGAGTATCGGTGCCAGCCGTCGGGACATTGCCTAAAGCAGGGGTGTAGACAAATGTTCCGGCAACGGATGCTGTCGCATCGAGCTGCGTCGTTGGAGAGCGCGGTTCCGTAGGTGATGCCGGCGGGAGCGGCCCAGGTGATTACTGGGGCAGCCTGGCTGACGACCAGCGAAACAGTCTTGGTGACTGTGGAGTAGTCGGTCGTATCAGTCGGGGTAAACGTGACTGAGAGGGTGTCGGTACCGGCGGTTGGAACACTGCCCAGGGCGGGAGTGTAGACGAATGTGCCTGCAACAGACGCAGTCGCGTCGAGCTGCGTCGCAGAGAGCGCCGTTCCGTAGGTGATACCTGCAGGAGGAGCCCAGGTGATCACCGGGGCCGCCTGGCTGACGACCAGTTGCACGGTCTTGCTGGCGCTGGTGTAGTCGGTCGTGTCGGTCGGGGTGAAAGTGACCGAAAGCACATCGGTACCGGCAGCTGGAACGCTACCGGCAGCGGGCGTGTAGGCAAATGTGCCCGCTACAGAAGAGGTGGCGTTGAGCTGCGTTGCGGAGAGTGCGGTTCCGTAGGTGATACCAGCCGGAGTGGCCCACGTGATGACCGGAGTGGCCTGGCTGACGGTGATCTGCACGGTCTTGGAGATGCTCGTGTAGTCGGTGGTGTCGGTCGGGGTGAAGGTGACCGAGAGTGTGTCGGTGCCAGCCGCGGGGATACTGCCAGGGCAGGAGTATAGGTGAATGAGCCGGCGACCGAAGCTGTCGCATTCAACTGGGTTGCGGAGAGCGCAGTGCCGTAGACGATGCCGGCCGGGTTGTTCCACGTAATCACCGGAGTGGCCTGGGTGACGGTGATCTGCACCGTCTTGGTGACGGTGGAGTAGTCAGTGGTATCGGTCGGCGTGAAGGTGACTGAAAGCGTGTCAGTTCCCGCGGTTGGGATGCTGCCAGCTGCAGGCGTGTAGACGAAGGAGCCTGCAACCGAAGCAGTGGCATTGAGCTGAGCGCCAGAGAGCGCAGTGCCGTAGACGATGCCTAGCCGGGTTATTCCACGTGATCACCGGAGCAGCCTGCGAAACGATGAGCTGGACGGTTGCGGTGGCCGTGGAGTAGTTGGTGGTGTCGGTCGGAGTAAAGGTGACCGAGAGCGTATCCGTGCCAGCTGTCGGAACGGTGCCAGCGGCAGGCGTATAGACGAGAGTGCCCGGTACAGAGGCAGACGCATTCAGCTGAGTAGCGGAGAGTGCCGTGCCGTAGACGATGCTCGCCGGGGTTGTTCCAGGTAATCACAGGTGCAGCTTGAGTGACGGTCAACGTGACGGTCTTGGTGACACTCGTGTAGTCGGTCGTGTCGGTCGGGGTGAACGTGACCGAGAGCGTATCCGTGCCGGCAACAGGGATCGTACCGGCGGCAGGCGTATAGGCGAACGTGCCGGCAACCGAAGCCGTCGCGTTGAGCTGTGTGGCCGAGAGAGCAGTACCGTAGACGATGCTCGCCGGGTTATTCCAGGTGATCACCGGTGCAGCTTGAGTGACGGTCAGCTGACGGTCTTGGTGGCGGTAGTGTAGTCGGTCGTATCGGTCGGGGTGAAGGTAACCGAGAGGGTGTCGGTGCCAGCGGCGGGGATACTACCAAGGGCAGGAGTATAGGCAAACGTACCGGCGACCGAGGCAGTCGCATTGAGCTGAGTCGCCGAGAGCGCCGTTCCGTAGGTGATGCTCGCCGGGTTATTCCAGGTGATTACCGGGGCGGCTTGGGTGACGGTGATCTGCACCGTCTTGGTCACAGTGGTGTAGTCAGTCGTATCGGTCGGAGTGAACGTGACCGAGAGTGTGTCAGTGCCAGCGGCTGGGATGCTGCCAGGGCAGGAGTGTAGACAAATGTACCGGCGACCGAGGCAGTTGCGTTGAGCTGAGTAGCGGAGAGCGCGGTGCCGTAGACGATGCCTGCCGGGTTATTCCAGGTGATCACCGGAGCAGCCTGCGTAACCGTAAGCTGGACGGTTACGGTGACTGTGGAGTAGTCGGTGGTGTCGGTCGGAGTGAAGGTCACCGAGAGGGTATCGGTGCCGGCAGCAGGGACAGTACCAGCGGCAGGCGTATAGACGAGAGTGCCGGCAACAGACGCAGACGCATTAAGCTGAGTGGCGGAGAGTGCGGTGCCATAGGTGATGGCAGCCGGAGGAGCCCAGGTAATGACAGGAGCAGCCTGAGTGACGGTCAACGTGACCGTCTTGGTGACACTGGTGTAGTCGGTGGTGTCGGTCGGGGTGAAGGTGACCGAAAGAGTGTCGGTGCCGGCGGCGGAGTCGTGCCCGCTGCCGGCGTATAGACGAACGTGCCGCGTACCGAAGCCGTCGCGTTCAGCTGAGTTGCTGAAAGCGCGGTCCCGTAGACGATATTCGCCGGGTTATTCCAGGTGATCACCGGAGCAGCTTGGGTGACGGTGAACTGTACCGTCTTGGTGACACTGGTGTAGTCCGTGGTGTCGGTCGGGGTGAAGGTCACCGAGAGCGTATCGGTGCCGGTCGCCGGAGTCGTGCCCGCTGCCGGCGTATACGCAAACGAGCCGCCCACCGAGGCCGTCGCGTTCAACTGCGTTGCCGAGAGCGTGGTCCCGTAGACGATATTCGCCGGGTTATTCCAGGTGATCACCGGAACGGCCTGGGTGACGGTGATCTGCACCGTCTTGGTGACACTGGTGTAGTCGGTGGTGTCGGTCGGGGTGAAGGTCACCGACAAGGTATCGGTGCCGGTCGCCGGAGTCGTGCCCGCTGCAGGCGTATAGGCGAACGTGCCGCCCACCGAAGCCGTCGCGTTCAACTGCGTTGCCGACAGCGTGGTCCCGAAGGGGATGCTGGCCGGGTTGTTCCAGGTGATGACAGGAGCGGCCTGGGTGACGGTGAACTGACCGTCTTGGTGACACTCGTGTAGTCGGTGGTGTCGGTCGGGGTAAAGGTAACCGAGAGCGTATCGGTGCCGGTCGCCGGAGTCGTACCCGCAGCCGGGGAGTAGGCGAACGAGCCGGCAACCGAGGCCGTCGCGTTGAGCTGCGTTGCGGAGAGCGTAGTTCCGTAGGGGATGCTCGCCGGGTTGTTCCAGGTGATCACCGGAACGGCCTGCGTAACAACGATCTGTACCGTCTTGGTGACCCTGGTGTAGTCGGTGGTGTCGGTCGGGGTGAACGTGACCGAGAGAGTGTCGGTGCCGGTCGGCAGGAGACGTGCCCGCTGCAGGCGTGTAGACCAGAGTGCCGGCTACAGACGCAGTAGCATTCAACTGAGTGGCAGAGAGCGCGGTTCCGTAGGTGATGCTCGCCGGGTTATTCCAGGTGATGACAGGTGCGCCTGTGTTACAGACAGCTGCACGGTCTGGGTGACTGTCGTGTAGTCGGTGGTGTCGGTCGGGGTAAACGTAACCGAGAGCGTATCGGTACCGGCAGAGGGCTCCGTACCCGCCGCCGGCGAGTAAACGAACGTGCCGGCGACCGAAGCCGTTGCGTTCAACTGCGTCGCCGAGAGCAGGGTGCCATAGGGGACCCCGGCAGGGTTCGTCCAGGTGATGGTGGGAGTTGCCTTGGCCACGCTGAAGGTTGCGGTCTTGGTGGCAGCGGCGTAGTTGCTGTCAGCGGCTTCGGACGCCTGCAGCACCACCGTGCCGGTGCCGGTCAGGGTGACGGTTGCGCCCGAGATGGCCGCCGGACCCGAGACCACCGAGTAGGTGAAGGCCCCGGTCGAGTTCGAGGTCGCGGCCACGGTGAACGGAGCCGCACCATAGGTCTGGTTGGCCACGTTGAAGACGATCGTCGGAGTGCCGGCGCCGATGGTCAGGGTGCCGTTGACGAAGGTGAAGCTGTAGTTGGCTGCAGCCAGGGTGCCTGCCGCCGCGGTGATCGGATAAGTCCCGGCGTTGACCGGAGTCGCAGGCGAGGTGGTCAGGCTGGCGGTGCCGGTCACCACACTCGCGGTATCGCCGTTGACGAAGCCGGTGATGGTCGCGGTGTAGGGAGCGACGGTGCCGCCGAAGGCGATGGTCTGGTTCGCCGCCGTGACCGTCAGCACCGCCTTGGCCACGCTGAAGGTGGCGGTCTTGGTGGCAGCGGCGTAGTTGCTGTCAGCGGCTTCGGACGCCTGCAGCACCACCGTGCCGGTGCCGGTCAGGGTGACGGTTGCGCCCGAGATGGCCGCCGGACCCGAGACCACCGAGTAGGTGAAGGCCCCGGTCGAGTTCGAGGTCGCGGCCACGGTGAACGGAGCCGCACCATAGGTCTGGTTGGCCACGTTGAAGACGATCGTCGGAGTGCCGGCGCCGATGGTCAGGGTGCCGTTGACGAAGGTGAAGGTGTAGTTGGCTGCAGCCAGGGTGCCTGCCGCCGCGGTGATCGGATAGGTCCCGGCGTTGACCGGAGTCGCAGGCGAGGTGGTCAGGCTGGCGGTGCCGGTCACCACGCTCGCGGTATCGCCGTTGACGAAGCCGGTGATGGTCGCGGTGTAGGGAGCGACGGTGCCGCCGAAGGCGATGGTCTGGTTCGCTGCCGTGACCGTGAGCACTGCCTTGGCTACGGTGAAGGTGGCGGTCTTGGTGGCAGCGGCGTAGTTGCTGTCAGCGGCTTCGGACGCCTGCAGCACCACCGTGCCGGTGCCGGTCAGGGTGACGGTTGCGCCCGAGATGGCCGCCGGACCCGAGACCACCGAGTAGGTGAAGGCGCCGGTCGAGTTCGAGGTCGCGGCCACGGTGAACGGAGCCGCGCCGTAGGTCTGGTTGGCCACGTTGAAGACGATCGTCGGAGTGCCGGCGCCGATGGTCAGGGTGCCGTTGACGAAGGTGAAGGTGTAGTTGGCTGCAGCCAGGGTGCCTGCCGCCGCGGTGATCGGATAGGTCCCGGCGTTGACCGGAGTCGCAGGCGAGGTGGTCAGGCTGGCGGTGCCGGTCACCACGCTCGCGGTGTCGCCGTTGACGAAGCCGGTGATGGTCGCGGTGTAGGGAGCGACGGTGCCGCCGAAGGCGATGGTCTGGTTCGCCGCCGTGACCGTCAGCACCGCCTTGGCCACGCTGAAGGTGGCGGTCTTGGTGGCAGCGGCGTAGTTGCTGTCAGCGGCTTCGGACGCCTGCAGCACCACCGTGCCGGTGCCGGTCAGGGTGACGGTTGCGCCCGAGATGGCCGCCGGACCCGAGACCACCGAGTAGGTGAAGGCCCCGGTCGAGTTCGAGGTCGCGGCCACGGTGAACGGAGCCGCACCATAGGTCTGGTTGGCCACGTTGAAGACGATCGTCGGAGTGCCGGCGCCGATGGTCAGGGTGCCGTTGACGAAGGTGAAGGTGTAGTTGGCTGCAGCCAGGGTGCCTGCCGCCGCGGTGATCGGATAAGTCCCGGCGTTGACCGGAGTCGCAGGCGAGGTGGTCAGGCTGGCGGTGCCGGTCACCACGCTCGCGGTGTCGCCGTTGACGAAGCCGGTGATGGTCGCGGTGTAGGGAGCGACGGTGCCGCCGAAGGCGATGGTCTGGTTCGCTGCCGTGACCGTCAGCACCGCCTTGGCCACGCTGAAGGTGGCGGTCTTGGTGGCAGCGGCGTAGTTGCTGTCAGCGGCTTCGGACGCCTGCAGCACCACCGTGCCGGTGCCGGTCAGGGTGACGGTTGCGCCCGAGATGGCCGCCGGACCCGAGACCACCGAGTAGGTGAAGGCCCCGGTCGAGTTCGAGGTCGCGGCCACGGTGAACGGAGCCGCGCCATAGGTCTGGTTGGCCACGTTGAAGACGATCGTCGGAGTGCCGGCGCCGATGGTCAGGGTGCCGTTGACGAAGGTGAAGGTGTAGTTGGCTGCAGCCAGGGTGCCTGCCGCCGCGGTGATCGGATAGGTCCCGGCGTTGACCGGAGTCGCAGGCGAGGTGGTCAGGCTGGCGGTGCCGGTCACCACGCTCGCGGTGTCGCCGTTGACGAAGCCGGTGATGGTCGCGGTGTAGGGAGCGACGGTGCCGCCGAAGGCGATGGTCTGGTTCGCCGCCGTGACCGTCAGCACCGCCTTGGCCACGCTGAAGGTGGCGGTCTTGGTGGCAGCGGCGTAGTTGCTGTCAGCGGCTTCGGACGCCTGCAGCACCACCGTGCCGGTGCCGGTCAGGGTGACGGTTGCGCCCGAGATGGCCGCCGGACCCGAGACCACCGAGTAGGTGAAGGCCCCGGTCGAGTTCGAGGTCGCGGCCACGGTGAACGGAGCCGCGCCATAGGTCTGGTTGGCCACGTTGAAGACGATCGTCGGAGTGCCGGCGCCGATGGTCAGGGTGCCGTTGACGAAGGTGAAGGTGTAGTTGGCTGCAGCCAGGGTGCCTGCCGCCGCGGTGATCGGATAGGTCCCGGCGTTGACCGGAGTCGCAGGCGAGGTGGTCAGGCTGGCGGTGCCGGTCACCACACTCGCGGTGTCGCCGTTGACGAAGCCGGTGATGGTCGCGGTGTAGGGAGCGACGGTGCCGCCGTAGGCGATGGTCTGGTTCGCCGCCGTAACCGTCAGCACTGCCTTGGCTACGCTGAAGGTGGCGGTCTTGGTGGCAGCGGCGTAGTTGCTGTCAGCGGCTTCGGACGCCTGCAGCACCACCGTGCCGGTGCCGGTCAGGGTGACGGTTGCGCCCGAGATGGCCGCCGGACCCGAGACCACCGAGTAGGTGAAGGCCCCGGTCGAGTTCGAGGTCGCGGCCACGGTGAACGGAGCCGCGCCATAGGTCTGGTTGGCCACGTTGAAGACGATCGTCGGAGTGCCGGCGCCGATGGTCAGGGTGCCGTTGACGAAGGTGAAGGTGTAGTTGGCTGCAGCCAGGGTGCCTGCCGCCGCGGTGATCGGATAGGTCCCGGCGTTGACCGGAGTCGCAGGCGAGGTGGTCAGGCTGGCGGTGCCGGTCACCACACTCGCGGTATCGCCGTTGACGAAGCCGGTGATGGTCGCGGTGTAGGGAGCGACGGTGCCGCCGAAGGCGATGGTCTGGTTCGCTGCCGTAACCGTCAGCACCGCCTTGGCTACCACGATAGACACCGTCTTCGTTACCGGCGCATAGTCGGTCGTATCGGTGGGGGTAAAGGTGACCGATAAAGTCTGAGTGCCCTGAGACAGAACCGCACCGAGAGCTGGAGTGTAGACGAGACTGCCGGAGATCGAACCCACGACGGTTGCATTGAGCTGGGTACCAGACAGTGCAGTGCCATAGGTGATTGCGGCCGGGTTGCTCCAGTTAATGACTGGTGTCACCTGGGTGACGGTTAAGGTGCCGGGATTGGTCACCACGTTGTAATTGGCCAGGTTGGTCCCTGCGGCTACCGGGTTGATGGGGTAGCTCCCTACCGGTGATGAGGGGGTGGCAGTGGTGGAGAAGCTCTCAGTGAATGTGTCACCGTTCACGGCACCAGTAATGGTTCCGGTGAAGGTCGGGTTGGCGGTGTTATACGGGCGGCTGAAACTGTTGGCCGATACGGTCAAGGTAGCCTGGGTGATGACCACCGAACCCGCTACAAAAGTGAAGGTGTAATTGCCGGAGGCCAGCGTGCCTGCAGCGGCAGTAATCGGATAAGTGCCAACATTGACCGGGGTAGCAGGAGTGGTGGTGAGCGAAGGAGCGCCTGTCGTGGCAGTGGACTGCGTATCGCCATTGACGAAGCCGGCAATGGTGTAGCTGTAGGGTGCGAGCGCCGTGCCGTACACCACCGTCTGGCTGTTGGCGGTAACGGTAAGAGAAGCCTTAGTGATGACCACTGAGCCGTCAACAAAGGTAAAGCTGTAGTTCGCGGCCGTCAGTGATCCCGCAGCTGCAGTGACTGGGTAGGTGCCGGCGTTGACCGGAGTCGCCGGAGACGTCGTCAGCGACGGAGTGCCTGTGGTCGACGTTGCCTGCGTATCTCCGTTGACAAAGCCGGTGATCGTGTAAGTGTAAGGCGCAAGCGCCGTGCCGTACATCACGGTTTGGCTGCTCGCAGTCACGGTCAAGCTGGCCTTTGTAATTGTGGCCGTGCCGTTGACGAAGGTGAAACTGTAGTTGCTTGAGGCCAGCGAACCTATTGCCGCGGTGATCGGGTAGACGCCAACATTGACCGGGGTCGCCGGCGATGTCGTCAGCGATGGAGTGCCGGTTGTTGCAGAGGTCTGCGTGTCACCATGCACGAAACCGGTGATGGTGTAGGCATAGGGAGCCAGCGCAGTGCCATACACCACACTCTGGCTGGTAGCGGTCACCGTCAGAGTAGCCTGAGTAATGGTGGCCGTGCCGTTGACGAAAGTGAAGGTGTAATTGCTCGAGGCCAGCGAACCTATTGCCGCGGTGATCGGATAGGTGCCGACATTGACCGGCGTAGCCGGGGATGTAGTCAGCGATGGAGTGCCGGTCGTCGCAGAGGCCTGCGTATCACCGTGGACAAAGCCGGTCATCGTGTAGGTATAGGGATCAAGTGAGGTGCCGTATACCACGCTCTGGTTATTTGCCGTCACCGTCAGGGTGGCCTGCGTGATCGTCGCCGTGCCGTTGACAAAATTGAAGCTGTAATTGCCGGAGGCCAGCGAGCCGACTGCAGTGGTGATCGTATAGACGCCGGCGTTGACCGGAGTTGCCGGAGACGTGGTCAGCGTTGGAGCACCCGTCGTTGCAGTGGCCTGGGTATCACCGTGGACAAAACCGGTCATCGTGTAGGTGTAGGGAGCCAGCGCTGTGCCGTACACCACCGTCTGACTGTTCGATGTCACGGTTAAGACAGCTTTAGTAATTGTGGCTGTGCCGTTAACCACAGTGAAGTTGTAATTGCTGGCAACCAGCGAACCGACTGCAGTGGTGATCGTATAGACACCTACGTTGACCGGAGTTGCCGGAGACGTGGTCAGCGTTGGAGCACCCGTCGTTGCCGACGCCTGAGTATCTCCGTTAACAAAGCCGGTGATGGTGTAAGTGTAGGGAGCAAGCGCCGTGCCATATACCACGGTCTGGCTGGTCGCTGTAACGGTCAAGGTCGCTTTTGTAATCGTGACCGTACCGTTGACAAACGTAAACGTGTAATTACTGGCGGCGAGCGAGCCCACCGCTGCCGTGACAGGATAGCTGCCCACGTTAACCGGGGTTGCCGGGGATGTGGTCAAGGATGGAGCGCCGGTTGTTGCGCTGGCCTGGGTATCGCCGTTGACGAAACCGGTAATGGTGTAAGTGTAGGGAGCCAACGCGGTGCCGTACACAACGGTCTGGCTGTTCGCCGTCACCTTCAACGAAGCCGGGTTAATAACGACCGATCCGTTGACGAAGGAGAAAATGTAGTTGCCACCGGCGGCGAGAGAACTCTGGGCTACCACGATGGGATAGGTTCCTACGTTGACCGGTGTTGCTGGCGTGGTAGTCAACGATGGCGTACCAGTAACTACCGAAGCCTGGGTGTCACCGTTCACGAATCCGGTGATGGAGTAGGTATACGCAGCCAGCGCGGTCCCATAGGTTACTGTCTGGCTCTTGGCCGTCACCGTCAGCGTGGCCGGGTTCACCACGATCGTGACAGTCTTGACTATTGGAGAGGCGTAGTCTGTGGTGTCGGTGGGAGTAAAGGTAACTTGTAGTGTATGAGAGCCCGCGGAAAGAACCGTGCCGCTCGCAGGGGAGTACACGTAGGTACCCGCAACGCCGCCCGCCGTTGCGTTGAGCTGAGTGCCGGACAGGGCTGTGCCGTAGGTGATCGCTGCTGGATTATTCCAGGTGATAGCCGGAGTAGCCTGGGTGATCGTCAAAGTGCCGGTGTTGACGACTACGTTGTAATCGGCGAGGTGAGTGCCGATAGCGGACGGCGTGATGGTATACGTACCGACGGGTGAGGTGGTGATTGCCGGAGTGGAGAAGCTTTCAGTGAAAGTGTCACCGCTCACCGCGCCAACGATAGTTCCCGTGAAGGTCGGGTTGGCGGTGTTATAGACGCGGGTGGCGTTGTTGGCTGTGAGGGTCAGCGTCGCTTTATTGATGGTGATCTGACCGTTGACGTAGACGAAGCTGTAGTTGGTTGAAGCCAGACTGCCAGCCGCTGCCGTAAGCACATAGGTGCCAACCGCAGACGGAGTCGTTGGAGTCGTTGTCAATGATGGCGTGCCGGTAATGACGCTCGCCTGGGTGTCTCCATTGACGAAGCCGGTGATGGTGTAGGTATAGGGAGCAAGCGCCGTGCCGTAGACCACGCTCTGGCTGCTCCCTGTCACCGTCAGCGTCGCCTGGTTCACCACGATAGAAACGGTCTGGCTCGCTGCGGCGTAGTGTGTGGTGTCGGTGGGGGTGAAGGCGACCGAAAGAGTATGAGTTCCTGGGGTAAGAATTGTTCCGCTGGCAGGGGTATAAACGTAAGTGCCAGGAACCGGGCTTGTCGCAGACGACGATGTACCGAGGGACATCCCCAGAATTACGACATTGAGATTATTGGGAAGCGTAATGCTGCTAACCGTTCTAGTGTTATCGAGAGCAATCTGGTAACCGTACAGGTTATAAGTGCCAGTTACCTGAGATCCACTGGATGTATCATCCTTTGTCGTCGTTACAACGATCGACTCCCCAGCAAAAGCACTTGATGCTGTCCAGTTGCTGAGACTGAGTTGCGTCGTAGTAGGAGCGCCAGTGGTGTAGTTGACGGTGAATGTCTGGTTCGCCTGTGCACCGTTAACTCCCGCTCCGATGAGAGACAGAGTCGTAAAGTTCCCCGGAGGAAGCGAGATCGTCGTGCTCGTCACCGCATCAGGAACACTTGGTGGCCCAAGTGCGAAGGTGATCCCGTTCCAGACAACGGACGTTCCCAGTTGATTGGCAGAGTACGAATTGCCGTTGCCGTCGAATCCTCCAACCTGATAGCTCACGCCGTCAGTAAAGAAGGCGCTAACGCGATAGTAGGCGGAAATCGGCACAGGGATCATGCCCGTTGCAGTTAGGGCGGTGGCATCAAGCTGCGTGGAGCTTAACGGTGTTCCGTAGTTGATGGGTGCGGGTGTGGGCCAGCTAAGGTACGCTGTCGCCGGATTGACGACGAGTTGCACGGTCGCCGATGCGCTCGAGTAGTCGACGGTGTCAGTCGGAGTAAAGGTAGCCGAAAGAGTATCGGTACCAACAGCAGGGACTGTACCAGCAGCCGGCGTGTAAACGAGCGTCCCTGATACCGGAGGAGTAGTAAGCCCCATGGCCAGCATCACAACATTGCGTGTGTTCGGAAGCGTAATACTCTGTACGATCCTCGTACTATCGAGTGCAATTTGATATCCGTAGACGCAGGTGGAGTGCGTGTCCTGTGCCCCGCCGGATTCATCGCGTGAGATGTCGCACTTCACGTTCGACTCGCCCGCGTAGTTCATCGGGTAGACCCAGTCGCTGAGACTCTGAGTCACCGTCGTCGGGGTTCCGGTGGTGTACGTCACAACGAAGGTATTCGATGCGGTCGCGTTGTTGACCAACGCGCCAAGCATATTGAGGGTGGCGAAGTGGCCTTGTGGCAGGTTGATGGTTATATTGCTGACAGCATCGGCCGCGTTGAACGGCCCCATGGGGTAGGTCACGCCGTTCCAGCTAATCGATGTGCCCAGTTGGTTACCCGAATAGCATGTTCCCCCCGCCGTCGAATCCACCGTTCAGAACCGGAGACCCGTCAGTGATGATGCCGTCCACGTTGTAGTAGGTGGACAGAGGAACCAACGTGGTGCTGGTAACGGTTGCGTCCAGTTGTACATTGCTGAGCGGAGTGCCAAAGGCGATCGATGCCGGAGTAGGCCAAGTGATGATCGGCGTCAGCCTGATTGACGACCAGGGTCACGCTCGCCGTGGCAATGGTGTAGTCGGTCGAGTCGGTTGGAGTGAAGGTTGCGGTGATGGTGTAGGTGCCGGTCGCAAGCAACGTCGATGCGGACGGGTTGTATGCAAAAGTTCCTGCTACGGTTGCCGTCGCGTTCAACTGTGTGCTCGACAACAAGGTCCCATAAGTAATGGGACTCGGATTGGCCCAGGTGATAACGGGCGTTGCCTTGCCAACAGTAATCCCAAATGCGGGTGAGGCCGGGCTGGGTGAGAAGTTGGTATCTCCGCCGTAGCTGGCGGTAATGCTGTGATTGCCTGTCGCGAGACTCGTGGTGTTGAATGTCGCTATTCCGCCCGAGACAGGGGCTGTCCCAATCGATGTGCCAAAGTCAAAAAATGTGACGGTGCCCGTTGGCGTCAGGGCACCTACCTGCAGAGGAGAAGTCTGCAGCGTTGCAGTCAGAACCACTTGTTGCCCAAAGGCGGGGGTAGTGGTGTTCGCGCTCAGGAGCGTAGTCGTTGATACCATCGTCGATTGCAGCGCCACCGTATTGGAGGTGCTACCGCTAAAGTGCGCGTCTGCTGCGTAGATCGCGTCGATATTATGAAGATTGGGGGCCGTGGCGAGGCCATTGCCCGGAATGTCAACGCCTGTAATTAATACGCTCGCCGAATCCGTCACCTGGTTCAGCAATATGCCAACGTTATTCGTGTTGCTGTTTGCTACCGCCAGGTCGGCGCTGCCGTCCCCGTTAAAGTCCGCCGCGGTTATCGCAACAGGAGTTGTTGTTCCGGTTCCGGTAGTGAACGGGGAACTGGTAGCTGCTGTGAACACCGTGCCGCTACCGTTACCCAACATGACGGTAGTCGTGTTGTCTGACTGGTTTGTGACAGCAAAGTCCACTTTTCCGTCTGCATTGAAGTCTCCTGAAACAATTGACACAGGCTTCGACCCAGTGGCGGGAGCGCCTGTCAGCAACGTGAAGGTGCCGTTGCCGTTTCCTTTGAAGATATCTACCCTGTTTTTACCGTTCTCCGCGACCGCAAGATCAAGGATGCCGTCTCCGTTGAAGTCCGCAACTGCGATAGCAGCGGGACTTGTTCCAGCCCCCGTAGCGAAGGGAGAACCGGTAGCAGCTGTGAACACTGTGCCGGTGCCGTTGCCCAGCATGACGCTAATCGTGTTGTCATTCTGGTTGGAGACAGCGAAGTCCAGGTTGCTGCCTCCATTGAAGTTTCCTGTCACAATAGAAGTTGGACCATTGCCGACGGCAATTCCAGTCGGCGTAACATTTGAGAAACCGCCATTCCCATCTCCCTGCAGGATCTCCACCAGGCCTGCGCCGCCATTAGTATGAGTACCCAACACAGCGAGGTCGGGGATGCCATCCCCGTTAAAGTCCCCTATGGCAATTCCCGTGGAAGTCTTGCTGAGCAATGCAACAGAATAGGTCGTTTGGGTGTTGAAGGTGCCGTTTCCGTTTCCAAGCAAGATGGAAACCGTCTTGTCGCTGCTGTTTACCACAGCCAGATCAAGGTTACCGTTGCCCTTAAAATCTCCTGCCACGATAGCAACCGGATTGTTGCCCGTTGGATACGTCGTCGCTGAGGGTGTAAATCCACCCGAACCATTCCCAATCAGAATGCTTACAGTCTGGTCGGTGTTGTTCAGTACAGCAAGATCAATAATGCCGTCGCCGTTAAAATCTCCAGCAACAATATCCTGTGGATTATTGCCTACCGCAATCGGCGAACCGCCGCCCGCTACCGTCTGTTGTCCAAAAGCTCCAGCGCCCAGTGTTCCTGCCAATCCCACCTGTACGTTGGCGTTCGAGATGTCCTGGAGAGACACACTTCCAGTGGGCGAGAGATTGAGGCTGCCGATTCCCACGATGGTCGCGGTCAGTTGCCAGCTGCCCGCTACGCCCCCTGTTTGAGCAAGGCTGCCCGTCGTTGGATATAGGCCTGTAGTGGTTACCCCTTGTGCCGCCGAGAAACTGGTTAGAAAATTATTTGGCGGGTTGAAGGTTGCCACGATGGAGTGCGTGCCGATTCCACCAAGTTGCCGCATTAGAACTGCGTTGCCCGCTGTGCCGTGCGCCGACTGAACCTGGACTGTGCCGAGCACCGATGTGACGCTGCCGAAAGTATCTCGGAATGTGACAGTGCCGGCTGTCAGCGCCGATGTCCCTTTTACCGTCGCCGTCATAACGAATACGGATCCGTTGGCCATGCTCGGGGGATTCAACGGATTCACCGTAAGCGTAGTAGTCGTGGCCGTCTGCGCTCCCGCCACGGCATAGGACATCCCAATAAACAGCGTTACGCACAGAGCGGTGACAGGACTTCTCCAAACGGAAGTTCTTCCACAACTCTTCGCACCATTAGAAACTTGCAATCTCTTATCGGCATCGCCGGAAACTTGTGGCAATCCAATTGCTCCAGGAGGTAATACCGTTTGGAGGCGGGACTGCGACAGCACATATTTCGCGGCGACCAGAGAGAACCAACGTGAGCCCCACGTGGATTTAGCGGATGAGACTGACCGGCAGGAGCGAAGTGGGGACGCGGCACTCCGCGAAGACTTCATCATTACAGGCATTTCTGAACCTTTCGAACTAATGCAGCGAATTAGTAACTCGTCTTGCGGAAATTGACCTTCATGTCGTGCAGGACGGCGAGGAATTCTCTACAAGGGCCTCTGGGTTTGCATCACCGAGTGAGCAACGGCTTTTTTTGACTAACAAGCTCTCGTTCAACCTGTTACAGGATCGATTAGCTTGTGCGTCCCAGCCATCACTCGAAGGTGTGATAGTGACGAACCTTGTGGTCAATTTTCGCGAGAAACCCAAACAAATTTGAGTTGGCGGGGTGCCCACGGCATGGGTTCGCAAACAACCGGCATGGCAGCTCGCTGTCGCCTGCTCTCCTCTGATTCAGCCTTCTTTGCCTTGTTTCGGAAGAATTATGAAATTGACACACTATTGCTTTTTCAGTGGCAGCCGCACATTAATTCTCCGTATCAACTGCGCGCCTTCTCCGTGAACGCCGACCACGCCTGCAACTTTTGTGGCACGACTCAACATGCCAACAGCACGGGATATGTACCACAGTTGCCACGAGTCGACCGGGGGCGCGCCTCACCTACAACTCGTGACGCAGCACTTCCGATCGCTTCCCTTGATGATTGCGAAATTCTTGTGCGGATGCGGAAGATCTCCAGCTTTCGGTTCTCGGCCGATACTTGGCCGACACAAGTTGCCAGATTCGCCGAGCCGGATACTCTGTCGCTAAAGATCGAGAATCACGTCAGCACGTTCCCCATTTTGATCGCCCTGCGCCTTTCGAGGCACGGAGCAGCAGATCAGGATCTCCCCTTCGCCTCGATCGGCCAGCGGTTCGTCCAGATAGTCCACTGCGCCGCGAAGAATCCGCGTCTTGCACGTCCCGCAGATGCCTGATCGGCAGCCGAACGCGGGAGCGAGACCAGCCTCTTCTGCAAGCTCGAGCAGAGTGCCATCCTCACGGGACCACCCCGTTTCGGTCCCTGACCGCGAAAATTTCACGTGGACTGCACTCGCACTCCGGTCCTCGGACGGTCTTCCAGGCAACTCCGGTTTCAGCACTGTCCCTGGACCGAAGGATTCGTAGTGAATTCGCTCGGGACGAACGCCAGTCCTCGTCAGTCCGGAATATAGCGAATTCATAAAATCAGACGGGCCGCACAAGTAGAAATCGTAGTCGCCAGGAGGTAGAAGCGCAGTTAAAAGGCCCATCTCGACGCGGCCCTTGCTGTCATACGTAACGCCGATTTCGTCGTCGGGCAATGGACCGCTGAAGCAGACGTGCACGCTTAGCGCTGGGTGCTCAGCCGTGAGTTCCTTGACACGCTTGCCAAATGCCCGGACCCGGCTGTTTTGCGCGCCGTGAATAAAGTGGATCGGACGGAACTTCCCGGTGCGGCGTCCCTCCTCGACGATGTGCTCGACGATGGCCATCATGGGAGTGATCCCAACTCCTCCCGAAACAAGCACAACAGGCCGGTTGCTCCTCTGGTCAAGAACGAACTTGCCGCGCGGCATCAATGCGTGAAGACGAAAGCCTGCCTTCGCATTCGCGTGCATGAACTGAGAGACAAGCGCCGCTCCCTCACCACGCCTGATCGACAGCCTGTAGAAGTCCGGGTTGTAACAGGTTGAGATGGTATAAGTCCGCAGAGCGGGCTCGGTGCGGCCAGGGATCGTCACCCGGATAGGCAGGAACTGACCTGGTTCCCAGCGATATAACGGTTCACCGTCGACGCGGCGGAGATAAAACGAGCTGATGATCTCGCTCTCCTTTTCAACCTTGGCAACCTCCAGTTCCACATACGAGTTGCGCTCACTTTCCGAGGTGACGGAGGCGGTTGGAACTGCGCTGATCGTAGTCGAAACCGGAAGCGAGCCGGCCGCCGGCAATACTTCCAGCACCCCTGAGTTCTCAGACACAGCCCGGACGATGAGCTTTTGGAAATGGATGCAGAGGTGCTCACTGTTGATGAGGAACCTGCCCCGATCGGGAATGCCACCCAGGAGTCCGTGCTGCACAGAATTGGTGAGAACGTCGTCTTCGTATCCCACTTGTTTGTTGAAGGCGATCAGATCATGAGCGAACTGTTCCGACACGCCTGGTCCAAAATATTGCTCTGAGAATCCCTTCGCCTTGTTGGGTCCGTCCGGAACCCACACATCAATCGAAAGGTTTGGAAACCCGGGATTAATGTTAATCGTGACATTTGGCCACAACAGGTGATATTGAGCCTGCGCAATCTCACCGCGCGCGTCATAAATTTCGACGGCGGCTTTGCCTTCGAGTGCCGATTCGCGCACCTGGCCCAGTTGACTGGCGAACCAGCCATGCGCGGTGAGGTTGTAGTTCTCCTGTTTAACATCGATTGCAGCGCTGAAACCCGGATGTGCCACGGCGCAGTGGTAACACTCGAGATAGTTCTCAAGCATCGTCTTCCAGTTCGCTTCGGAGGTCCAGGCTTCCCGGCTGTATAGCTCGAGGCTTTCCAGGTGGATGCCACTTCCGGCGATGATCTTGAGCAGATCGCCGAAATACGAAGCCAGAGACTTTGCCCCGGAATCAAGATTGACGAAGATGAACGGACCCAGGGCCTCCACTCGAATCGGCAGGAGCGGATAGTCTTCCAGCCGGAAGTGGGGCTCAGCCGCCGAGCGCGGCGCTCCCTTCAGACAACCGGTGAGATCGTAGGTCCACGCGTGATATCCGCATTGCATTATCTTCGCGCTTCCGCGGCCCTTCATCACTTCATGCCTCCGATGACGGCACACGTTGACGAAGCCCGCCAACCCTGCTTCGTTGCGAATCACGACGATGGGTACTTCGCCCGCATAGCTGGTAATGTAGTCTCCACGATTCGCCAGCTCGTTTGCCGGGCCTATGTAATTCCAGCTTCTTCTGAATATCTTTTCGATCTCACGCGCCGTAATGGCGGGGTCCGTGTACCAGTGGGCGGGAAGCGATTCGCCGCGATCAAGCGCTGCAAGCAAACTATCGGGAGTCTCGATGACTCGGCTCGGAATCAACTGAATCATAGGATTTACCTCCATGACCTACTCTCCTTTCAAGAACTCCATTCGCCAAGCGCGCACTGTGCCTCTGCCGTTATCCATCAGATGCCGCGGCTACCGCCTCTCGCGGCGGACCTGTCTTCACGAGAAAGGGGACAGACAGCAGCAGAATTGCGCTGGCGCATAGCAAAACACCCCAGAAATTGAGTAATCGGGCAGCGGCAGAAGCGAGCGCTGCAGTGCCCAACATTCCAATGGAATAGAAAATGTTGTACACCGCGTAGACCGCCGAATAGCAGGATGTCCCGGATCGATCGACAACGTTGCCCAGTTCCGCCGACGCCGGGTTCAACATGAATGCATAAGAGATATTGATCAGAGATAACGTGATGCCGATCAGGACCACTCCCCTGAACACCGCCAGAAGAGGAAGTGTGGCCGCCATCGCGATCGTCCCCAGCACAATTACTCTTTGGAGAGGAATCCGCTCCGACACACGCCCCACAAGAGGTGCGCTTAAGCCATACACCGAGGTCGAGACAGTAAAGATGATTCCGATCGCCATCGTTGTTGCGCCATATCGCGCCAGTCGTACGGGCAAGAGCGGTTCGATAATTCCCACAGAAAACGCAGCAAGAGCAATCGTCACAGCAGGGACTATCAGCAATTTATTGAACACCAAAGCACGAAAGTCGACCGACTTGCTGCGGTGAATGCCACCTCCTGGAACAAGAAGAGCAATCAGGGCTGCCGCGACTGCAAACGCGACCCCAGTGAGGAGAAAGGGCAGCCTATAGCCGCCAGCGCGATAGAGTAGTCCGCCCGCGATCGGTCCGATCACTGAACCGAAGGTGCCGCCAGTGAATGCATAACCCAGCATCTCCACCCGCTTTTCGACAAAATTCGTCGCGATCAGCGCAAGACCCGAAGTCCAAAGCGCGGCCGAAGCAGCGCCCTGGCAGAACTTGCCGAGCAGCAACAGCGAGAGATTCGGTGCCGCACCCAAAAGCCATACGGAACAGACGGCCAATCCCGCGCCACACAACATAGTCGATCGGCCGCCGATGCGATCACCCAGGTACCCGAACACCGGAGTGACCAGCAGAACGCTGATCGCATATACCCCGTAGAGCAACGTAACTTGCCCTTCGCCTTTCAGACCTGCGCGAGAGTGTGCCACCAAAGGGAAAAGAAGGCCGTAAAGGAAATAGTCCAGGAACAGAGAAAATGCGATGACGACTACCATAGCTCGAGAATGACTGCGCAGAGCATCCGTTGCACGGCCTTGAAGTATTTGAGCCACGACGCCATCACTAGAAGAAATTACGCCAGAATCTTTTGCGTCAGCCCGACCTTGTTGGAGATCGTGCAGGGCAGAGCGCACATGTCACCAGGGGATCTTTACCCTGGAAATCTAAGGGCCCTATGCCAGATTCCTTAGGAACCAATTCCGAACAGTCACGGCAATTCCGGGTCTCTCTCACCGCCCGCATACAGCGCAATCTATGCTTTCGAAGCGTCCTATGAAATAGGTGCAAAAAGACTCCGACTCTCGGAAGAGCAGCAGTTTAATCCTTTCCACCATAAACCGCCAAGCCCTTGATCCGCATAGTAGCTGTCATCGCGAAGCGCACGCAGAGAGTCGCGAGTTATCATTTTTCTGAAAAATTCGCTCTCCTCTCTCTCCGCCACACTTGGCCGCCTCGATCGGGCGACATGGGGGCTGATACATTTACAATCATGGAGCTGGCAGGACAATTCCAGCATGACAGTAAGCCATAACGTACATCCAACGACGATTCTGTGGAACTTACGTTTGACCGGCTCGAGACGCTGCATCGCAAGGCCTAGACCGGGCAAGTGGAGGAAGTCCCCACAAAACTCCCCACAGACCACTCTGCGAGTCTCGTAAGTCATTGAAGGGCCTGTAGCTCAACGGTTAGAGCAGGGGACTCATAATCTTA
>CAWBTR010000010.1:0-808328 GCA_963791735.1 uncultured Acidobacteriaceae bacterium
TCGCAACGAGGAGGTCAGCGGTTCGATCCCGCTCAGCTCCACCAAAGAATCAGAACTTGCCAACCGAATACCTCATTTTGCGTAGACCCACCGGCCTCTGCGGGATAGAATCGCCGAGTCAGCGGGAGAAACTATGCGGTTCGCACGGTTGCTTTGCGTTGTTGTCTTCTCCGGCATCTTGATGGCGAATGGCCGGGCAAATGGCCAGGTAAAGGTATGGGAGGGAACGATGCCACTGGCGGCCTCGGACGAAGGTCCTCCCGACGAGAACCCTCCATTCGATATGTTCTCGGAACTGGAGAACTACCCGTACACCATGCGTCAGGACATTCGCGCTACGGAGACGGTCCATCCGTGGCGCGCGCTCTACCTTGAGAACGAATATCTCAAGTGCACCATCCTTCCTCAACTTGGCGGCCACATCTACACCTGCGTCGACAAGATCAACGGCAAGCCAATGTTCTACGCCAATCCCTCATTCAAGAAGGCAATCATCGCCTATCGTGGCGCGTGGTCCGCTTTCGGCGAAGAGTTCAATTTTCCCGTGTCGCATAACTGGGTAACCATATCGCCGGTAGATTGGGCTTACAGCACCGCGGCCGACGGGAGCGCTTCGGTCACCGTTGGAAATCGAGACCGCGTCTACCGCATGGATTGGACGGTCGAGGTCGTTCTTCACCCCGGCTCTACTCTCGTAGAAGAGCGCGTCACTCTGTCCAACCATAGCGATGCGCGCCACCATTTTTTCTGGTGGAACAATACGGGCATCGAAGTCTGGCCGGACACCAGACTGTACTATCCGATGCAGTTCACCAAGGACAACGGCTCCGATGACATTGATACCTGGCCGGTCAATTCGAAGGGAATAGACCTGAGCCTGGTCTCGCAGCAGAAAGGCGACTTTGAAGCATTCGCCTATGGCAGCTCGGAACCTTTCATGGGCCTCTACAGTCCGCATACCGATTCCGGAGTGGCCCACTGGGCGGATCCCAGTGTCGTGCCTGCGAAGAAGATCTTTGGCTGGGGTAATGATGCCAGCGCGCTCGACTGGCGGCATCGCCTCTCCGACAACAACAGTGCCTATGTCGAGCTGCAGTCCGGCCTGTTCAAGGACCAGGTGACATACCAGTTCCTGGAGCCTGGACACTCCATCCACTTCACAGAGTTCTGGATGCCAGTCCGGGGCATCGGTTCGATTGCGCGCGCGAACCTCAACGGCGTGGTTGCGATGGAGCGAGAGACTCAGCCCGACGGGAAGATCGCCCTCAAGCTGGGCTTCAATGCAAACCGTGCCGTGCCGGGAGCGAAGATCGTGATCTCGGACGGCGAGAAGAATGTCTTCGAGGAGACCGCGTCGCTGGATCCGGCCGTAACCTGGATGCACAGAATCCCAGACGTGGAGGTCGGCAAGAGCTACACGTTTCTGGTGAGCGACTCAAAGGGCGAAACTCTGCTGAAGCATACAGAGGGCGTTTACGACCTCGTGCCGAAGAGCCAGGTGCACACCGGGCAGCAGCCTGAACCGAAACCGCGCGAGGAGAAGGCGTGGCTCGACGAGGACTTCCTCAAGCAGGGGACAGACCACGAGCTTCAGGGCGATTATCTCGCCGCCTGGACGAGCTACCAGTCGGGCCTGACGAAGTATCCTTCAAGCGTTGGGCTGCTCAAGGCCGCGGGACGGCTTGCAGTTGGCCTGTGGCGCTTTGAGGAGGCGTCGAGACTTCTCGCCAAGGCGGAAGAAGGCGCTGCTGCCGATGCCGAGACACACTACTATCGCGGCATTGCAGAGACTGCGCTCGGTCATGTGAGCGTCGCGCGTGCGGAGTTGGAGGCCGCTCACAGCTCTGCGTCCTTTAGCGCTGCGAGCGGGCTTTTGCTGGCAGAGTTGCTCGCACGGGAACACGATGCTGCCGGAGCGCTTAAGCTCCTTGAAACCTCGTGCCCAGCTTCTTCGGAGGACGTGCGTTGCATCGAGGAGACTGTGGCGCTCAAACGCGCTGCGGGAGACGTCGCTGGTGCAAAGAGTTTCGCTGCAGAATTTCTGCCGCGCTATCCCACCAGTCTTTTCCTCCTCAACGAAATCGCCAGACTCGGCTCTGCCGCCAAACCGGGCACGACAGAGCCCGAACTCGACCGGCACCTCGCTGCAGATACCAACAGGATCCTGAAGTCTGGTTCTGCAATATAACCGTCTGGGCCTCTATGCGGATTCGCTCGAGTTGCTCTCGCGTAACTATCCCAAAGTCGCTACCGAAGAAAGCGAACCCGGCGCCGTTCCACCATCGCAGGACGCGATGCTCGCGTACTATCGGGCATTTTGCCGCGAGAAGCTTGGCCAGCCGGCAGCGGCGGACTATGCAGCGGCGTCTCATATGCCTCTGCTATATGTGTTTCCTAACGAGCCTGATGAGATCGTAGTGCTGCATGCAGCGCTGGACGCTATTCCTGACGACCCTTCTGCGCATTTCCTGCTGGGCTCATTGTGGTTTTCCAAAGGCATTGTGGATCCAGCTCTTGAGGAATGGAAGCGCGCCGAATCGCTCAATCCGAAGATTCCGTCCCTGCAAGCCAGCCTGGGACGAGCCCTGCTTGAAGTGAAGAAGCAACCGACGGAGGCCGCGAGCGAGTTTCAGCGAGGATTACAGGCGGAGCCCGGCAACGCGGCGCTCTACCTCGGCCTGGACCAGGCCATGCGTCAGATGGGGCGGACGGCATCTCAGCGTGCCGACATGATGAAGGGCTTCCCCGATCCGGCCAACATGCCGCCCGATCTCGTGCGCGCGCTCGTCGATGCTTTAAACGAAAGTGGCCGCAAAGCCGAAGCGAACGCTGTCCTTGCCCACCGCTTCGTCCCACGCAAGGAGGGCGAGGCGCCGCTGCAACCCCAAAAGTAGTCAGATTCTGGAGAGCTTTCACTATAGGTGGATAACCGGCGGGATCTGCAGATTCTCCTTCGCTGAGCATACTTTTTGCCAAGCGATTTTTACTGAACAAATCCAAGTTTGATTGACATCTGAAGGCTGCAAGCCGTGTGCTACCATCTCGGTCAAACAAAAAAATGCAGCCGGGAGAACGCGAGATGGCAGAGCATGACTGGCTGGACGGAAGTAATGCAAGGATTCAACCAACTTCCGGAGAGATGTATAGCAGACGGCAATCGGCTGTTCGTCATGAGCTTCGGCCGCTGACTACGGGCGAGATTCTGGATCGAACCTTTTTTCTTTACCGATCCAACTTCTGGCTTTATGTTGGGCTTGCTTCCATTGCAGCTGGTGCTTCAGTGCTGGCATCGATCGGCAAACTAATCTACTTTCATCTCAACCCGTCCATGGTGCCGACCTCTCCGAAAGGGCTGATTGTGAGCGGCGTTGTCACCATTCTTGGATCATTACTTTATTTTGCTGTCTACAGCGTGACGCATGCGGCGACTGTGTCTGCGGTTTCTTCTATTTATCTTGGCGAAGAGACCTCTATGGGGGCTGCCCTTGGTGCGGTGGGGGGACATTGGGTTCGCTATTGTTTGATCTCCTTGTGGCAGAGCTGGAGTGGTGGCTGGATATTTGTTCTGTTGATTGCCCCTGTGGCTGTTATCGCGAGATTGGGTATCAAGAACCTGAACGGATTGGTGGCGCTGCTCGTGACCTTTGCGCTGCTCAGTTTTATCTATGGCATTATTGCTTACATTCGCAACTCACTGGCGATTCCCGCCGCAGTGATGGAGAACTTGAACGTTCGCGCGGCCATGAGGCGCAGCAAGGTTCTGGTGGCGGGCCGGAAGAGCCGGATCTTTCTTCTGGGTTTGCTGATGGT
The DNA here is from genome assembly GCA_963791735.1 of uncultured Acidobacteriaceae bacterium. Classification (GTDB taxonomy): domain Bacteria; phylum Acidobacteriota; class Terriglobia; order Terriglobales; family Acidobacteriaceae; genus Edaphobacter. The sequence continues at coordinate 3,811 of CAWBTR010000010.1, forward strand.
TGCGCTATATATGGTCGCCGGCGTGATGCAGATGCCGTTTGCACTCTTGATCGTTCACTCGCGGTCTGCAGAACATGTTCTGGTTCAGGCGATTTCGCTGCTCGTGGCTTTCTTGTGCAGTTCGTTGATTGGGCCGGTGGCGGCGATTGCGCTGTGCCTCTTCTATTTTGACGAGCGCGTTCGCAAAGAGGCCTTCGACATCGAGTTTCTGATGAGTAAGACCTCGACGGGAGCCGGTGCCGCGAATGGCGATGCAACTGCGGAGCTGGCATAGGGCGATGCGGTCGCAGCTCAGGGTACTTCTTACGGGCATTTTGCTGATTGCGGTACCTGGTTTCGCGCAGGTGCGAGAGGATGCGTCTGAGGAGACGACAAACGTTCGGGCTGTGACGGCAGCTGAGTACCGCGGCCATCTTGCGAACCTGAAGACGCTGGTGGAGGCGTGTCAAAAAAATCCAGCCGAGTGCGACGCGAAAAAAATCGGGGATGACGAGCGTGTGGAGGGGGCTGCTTTCCAGACGCGCTGGTCTTGGTTGCGAGAGGAGCTTTCGAACGCACACAACGCGGCACTGCCGGAGAGAGAGAAGTTATTGCAGGAGGCCGCTGCCCGGCTGGATGAGGATGCTGCACTGGCGGATGAGACTACGCCGCAACCCGGAGATACGTTTCAGCGCGCTCGCAAGCAGGCGGACGAAGTGCTGTCGCGGCCGGAATTTCGGACGGTAGCGGAACAGTCCTTTTGGGAGCGCGAGATTGCGAAGTTCTGGCAGTGGGTGGACGAAGTGTTCGGCGGCGTGTCGCGGTTTGGGAAGCGGTCGCCGTGGCTGGTTCCGCTGATGGAGTGGATCTCGATTACGCTCGCCTGTGCGGGCGTGCTGACGTGGGTGTTTCGAACGATGCAGCGGCAGCGGCTGGCGGTACGGATCGAGTCCAGTGTGAGTGCGGAGGTGTGGCAGAAGGAGTCGGACAACTGGGCGGAGCTGGCCCGGGCTGAGGCGGCGAAGCAGGACTGGCGCGCGGCGGTGCACTGCCTGTATTGGGCGACGATTGTGATGATGGAGGGGCGCAAGCTGTGGCGGCAGAATCGAGCTCGCACGCCTCGGGAGTATTTAGTGCTGTTGGAGCCGGGATCTCGAGTGCAGCAGACTCTGCGGCTGTTGACACAGACATTTGAGCGCATCTGGTATGGCCTGCGGCCTGCGGCGGAGAGTGACTATGCGAATGCGCTGATGCTGTTTGAAGAGTTGAGGAGCGCCTGATGGCTGCATCTCGCGATCGCCGGTTTGTGCTTGGGATTCTTGGGGCGATGCTGGTGGTGATCGTTGTGTCCAGCGTATTGATGCCGGCGAATGACGATACTGACTTCTCGCCGACGACGTACAACAGCGGTTCGGCGGGAACGAAGGCGATCTATCTTCTGTTGGGCGAGCTTGGGTATGGAGCGCGCCGCTGGGACGCACCTCCCGATGATTTGAAAGATGTGGACGCTCAAAAAACAACCCTGGTTCTTGCTGGGCCCAATTTCCCCACGGAGGGTGCGAAGCAGGTGCAAGCGGCGATTGCTGACTTTCTTTCGCGCGGCGGCCATGTGGTAGCGACTGGAAAAGAAGGTGCTTATTTTCTTCCTGGTGCGAAGACTGATGCGCCGTCGCGGCTTTACCAGAAGCTCTGTTTTACGACGCCGGAGGGACAGGGGCCGCTGGCCCGCGTGGGGCAGGTTTCGCTCGCGGACGTAGTTCGCTGGACAGCCTTGGAGCCGAAGTTTCGTGTGTCGCAGCTGTGCGGAAACGATGCGGTCGTTGTCAGTTACAAATATGGTGCGGGCGAGGCGATCTGGTGGAGTTCCCAGTTGCCGATGACTAACCGGGGGTTGAGAGAGGATGCCAGTTTGAAGCTGGTGCTGGCCAGTGTGGGAGGGCCGGATCGAACCGTGCTGTTCGATGAATATTTTCATGGCGAGCGCGCGTCGTTGTGGGATACCGCGAAGGGTCTGCCGATCGCGCAGATTGCGTGGCAGTGTGCTGCGGTTGCGGTGCTGCTGGTGTTGAGCTTTGGTCGCCGGAATGGCCCGTTGCGGTTGCCGGTACGACTGCCGCGAAGCTCGCCACTGGAGTTTGCAGAGTCGACGGGGCGGCTGTATCGAAAGGCTGGTGCGACGCAGGCCGCAGTCGATAGCGCCCGGCGACGGTTGCTGAAGTTTCTTGAGGAGCAGTGCGGGGTCTCGCGTGAGGTGCTGCGATCTACGCCACAGGCCATAGTGGAGGCTGTGGAGGAGAGGCTCGGTGGAAGATGGAGCAGACTGGGGGAACATCTGTCGCAAGCAGCGGAGACGGAGCACAGTGCCGTGACGTTGACGAGTACATTGGAGTTGGTGAAGGCGCTCGACCGTGACCAGCGGGATCTGGCAGAGCGGATACGCTTCGGGCTTTCCGGGCGGAGGATATTGAAGGGAGCGGATTAGAGTGAGTGAACTGGAGAGTAGCGGACGCGACGTCCAACAGGTGCAGGCGGCGCTGCAGTTGTTTGAGCAGGGGCGTGAGCAGATTGGGCGTGTGATTGCCGGGCAGCAAGAGTTGATCGAACAGGCCCTGCTGACGCTGCTCTGCGGAGGCCATGCGCTGGTGGAGGGAGTGCCCGGGGTCGCGAAGACGCTTGCGGTGAAGACGCTGGCACGATTTCTTTCGCTGGTGTTTCGCAGGGTGCAGGGTACGCCGGACATGATGCCCGCAGATATTCTGGGGACCACTGTTTTTTCGCCCAAGACGAACGAGTTTTCGTTGCATAAGGGGCCGGTGTTTACACAGTTTTTGCTGGCGGACGAGATCAACCGTATGCCTCCGAGGACGCAGGCGGCGTTGCTCGAAAGCATGGAGGAGCGGCAGGTGACGATGGATGGCGAGGCGCATCTGCTGGATGATTACTTCACCGTGTTTGCGACGCAGAATCCTTTGGAGTTTGAAGGGACGTATCCGCTGCCGGAGGCGCAGCTGGACCGCTTCTTGATCAAGATCAAGGTTGGGTATCCGGTGTTGGCGGATGAACGCAGCATTCTGGAACGGCATCACGCGAGTGTTGAAGCGAAGGACCTGGAGTTGATGGCGATTGAGCCGGTGGAGTTTTCATTGCTGGCTGCGGCGCGTCGGGAGATTCGCGCGGTGAAGGTTGAGCCGGCGATCTTTGACTATTTGCTTGCCATTGTGCGGCGGACTCGCGAGTGGCCGACGGTTTCGTTGGGTGCTTCGCCGCGTGCTTCGGCGAGTCTGCTGTTGGTAGCCAAGGCTTATGCGTGCACGAGATGGGCGTGATTTCCTGATTCCGGATGATGTGAAGCTGGCGGCGGTGCCGGTGTTGCGGCATCGGCTGGTGTTGCGGCCGGAGGCTGAGCTTGAGGGATTCGATACCGATCGGGTGGTCGCGGACATTCTTGCCGCGACGGCTTTGCCGAAATAAATGCAGACACTGATTCCACAACCGGTGACGGCTAACGCGCGCTACCTTGGGCGTGCAGGCCGGATAGTCGGTTTTGGATTGTCTTCGCGGGCATTGCTGTTGCTGGTTGCGGGCGTGCTGTGGGCGATTCCGGCGTTTTTTCATCCGCATCGGATTTGGATGATGCTGGTGTGGGACGGGCTGATTGCGTTGCTGGTTGTTGTTGATGGGATGGGCTTGCCAACTCCGTCGGCGATAGCGGTGACTCGGCGGTTTCTGCACTCTCCGGCGTTGGGGGAGCGCGCGGAGGTTGAGTACGAGGTGGTGCAGCAGTCGAGTGGGATTGTAACGGTTTCGGTTACGGATGATTTGCATCCGGCGCTGATCGCTACACCGCGGCCGCTGACGGTGGTTGCTTATCCGCGAGATGCGGTTCGAGCTGTGCTGGAGTGTTATCCGGGACGGCGCGGTGATTTCCGGTTGGGGAAGATCTATCTTCGGTATCGGGGTGCGTTGGGATTGGTGGAGCGGTGGGCGGTGTGCGATTCGGAGCAAGAGGTGCGCGTGTTTCCAGCTTCGGAGCAGAGCGGCGATAAGGCGGCTTTCTATCTGATGCGAGCGCGGCAGATCGAACTGCAAAAGCGGCGGCTTCGTCTGCGTGGAATGGGTAGGGAGTTCGAGAGTCTGCGGGATTATCAGAGGGGAGATGAGGTGAGGAATATCTCGTGGACGGCCACAGCACGGCGGGCCAAGTTGATTACGCGGCAGTTTACGACCGAGCGGAGCCAGCAGGTTTGGATTGTGCTCGATGCGGGACGGCTTTCGCGGACGGCGTTTGAGTTGCGCAGAGGCAGGCCGGCTGCGATGGGTGAGAGCGAGCAGGAGGCGGCGGAGAAGCTACAGCTGAGTGTGACGCAGCTGGATCAGGCGACGACTGCGGCCGTGATGCTGGCGCAGGTGATTGGAGGTTCGGGAGATAAGTTTGCCTTGTTGAGTTATGGGCGGACCGTGCAGCAGCAGTTGCTGCCGGGCAATGGGCCGGTGCATCTGCGAATGATGATCAACCTGCTGTCGCAGGTGCGGAGCGAGGCTGCGGAGGCTAACCATCTGCATGCGGCTTCGCGGTTGAAGAATTTGCAGCGGCGGCGGGGGTTGGTGATCTGGATTACGGAGATTGCAGAGAGTGCGGGCCGGCCCGAGGTGGTCAGCGCCGTGGCGGAGCTGGTGCGGCGGCATCTGGTGGTGCTGGTGTTGCTGGAACATCCGGAGCTGGATGCTCTGGCGGCGCGGGAGCCGAAGAATGCGGAGGAGATGTTCGCCTCAACGGCGGCACAGGAGATGCTGGAGCGGCGGCGGGAGACGATTGCCAAGCTGCGGCAGCAGGGGGTGCTGGTCGTGGAGACGACTCCGGCGGACGTGGGGGCTAGCGCGATCAGCAAGTATCTCGAGGTGAAGGCGCAAGGGCTACTTTAGGTCTCTGCTAATGCAGGATTCTTGATTGTTGCCGCTGGTGCGGGTTTATCGCGTCCGCCCTCGCTGAGCCAAAGGCAGAGGCCGGTGAGGAGTACCGCGGAGACGGAGAACTTAAGCGCGAGGGGAGCGTGAGTGGGGGAGAGGAAGGCCTCGAGGATGCCAGCGATGACTAGCATGGGGATGGTTCCGGCAAGCAGGCGAATAGATTCGCCTCCAGCGAGGGCGAGGGCGTCTCGGCGGCGGAGCATGCCGGGGAAAAGGAGCCCGGAGGCAAGGCGGAGGCCGGCGCCGCCAGAGATGAAGATGCTGGGGAGTTCGAGCGCACCATGAGCGGCCACGAAGCTCCAGATGCTGAGCGCCATATGGTTCTGCGTGCAGGCAGTGGTGATGACTCCGACACTCATGCCGTTGGTGAACATGAGCAGGATGGTTCCAAGGCCGGCGATGATGCCTCCTGCGTAGGTGTAGAAGCAGACGGTGATGTTGTTGGTCATGATGGCGCTGGACGCCTGGGGTTTGGCGGTAAGGATCGAGTCGGTCCACATCTGGTGATGCTCGATCTTGTCGATCATTTGAGGCCCGAGCATGGCGTGCATGAACTGTGGACGCGCGATTGTCAGCAAGGTTCCCAGTAGTGCGCCGGCGAGGAAGATAGCGAAGGCGGTTGTTGTGTAGGGAAGCAGACGGCGGAAGATTCTGGGGTAGCCGAGGGAGAGGAAGTTCCAGATGCTACCGAGGTTCATGCGGTCGCCGGAGTAGATGTGATTATGGGCGCGGCTGACGAGGCGATTCAGGTATGCTTCGAGGGTGCGGGAAGCTTCATCGGCACGGACGGCCGAGAGGTCGGCTGCGGCCTGGCGGTAGAGGAGTCCGAACTCGCGCAGATCCGCGGATGACTGTGTTTTGAGGCTGGATGTTTCAACCTGCTGGACCAGGGTTTCGAGGCGGCTCCAGCTTTCTTTACGCAGGGCGATCCAGTGATTTGAGATCATAGGGAACTTATGTACGAGTCTATCAATCAGTCCAGGGGCTATGCCGATCAGCTTAACATTGAAACGCCGGAGCAGGTGGAACTGCGGTTTCCGATTGCCGGAATCGGCAGCCGTTTTCTGGCAATTCTGACGGACTCAGTCATTCAGGGTTTTGCGTTGTTTCTCCTGTTCCTAGCATTTGTCCTTATCGTCGCAGCTGTGCCGAAGATTCCCGGTGCTGGTTCTGCGCCATCGAGTGCTGCGGGGAAGTGGTTCGTAGCCGCGGCGGTGATGTTCTATTTCCTACTTTACTGGGGGTACTACTCCTTGTTTGAGGCGTTCTGGAACGGACAGACGCCAGGGAAGCGGTTGTTTAAGATTCGTGTGATCAAAGATTCGGGGCGGCAGATTACGTTGTTTGAAGCGCTTGCGCGCAATCTGATCCGGGTGATCGATATGCTGCCGTCGTTCTATCTGATTGGCGTGATTACCATGTTGTGCAACAAGGAGCAGAAGCGGTTGGGAGACCTGGTGGCGGGGACGATTGTGGTGCACGAGCGAAGTGATGAACAGCCGCTGATGAGCCACAACAGCCGGACGTTTACGGCGTCGCTTTATCCGCAGCCGATCGAGATGGCTCGCGAGCCGGTGAGCGCGCTGGTGCCTGCGGACGGCGTGGCACGTCTGGATGCAGGAGACCTGAATGTGATCGATACGTTCTTCAGCCGGGCGCTCGATCTCGACCTGGACAAGCGGGCGGAGATTGCGGGCAGGATCGCTGACCGAATGAGCGCGAAGATGCAGGTTCCGCTGCCGGTGGGTGTGGCGCCGGAGCGGGTGCTGGAGTCGATCGCTCATACTATGCGCGCTGGGCGGTAGTGGCGTTGCGTCATCATCGGAGGGATATGCCTGGGGGTGCCTTCGAGGGATTCCGCAGGGTACAATTAGGGTGGATGCGGGAGTAGTTCAGTGGCAGAACGTCAGCTTCCCAAGCTGAATGTCGCCGGTTCGATCCCGGTCTCCCGCTCCAATGTTTTCAGCCGTTTACATTAAGGCCTCTAAACCATGTGTTCCATTTGCGCTTTTGATCACATGACTTGGAGGCTTTTCTCTAGTTGTTCACCGCGGGCAGGCGGTGTTCCACCGGCTATCGCATGCAACGAATCGGATGACACGATAATGATCCCTCTACGTCCCGCCGCCCTTGCCTTCGACGCGGTTGCGCCGACTTTTGACTCGCGTTTCGGTGGCTGGCATAGCGTGGCGGCACAGCGCCGTGCTGTGCGCGCTGCCCTGCTACAGGTCTTCCCGACGGGAGGTCATATTCTGGAGTTAGGCGGTGGTACTGGTGAAGACGCGACCTTTCTGGCAGAGCGTGGATTCAACATGCTTCTGACCGACCCTTCGCCCGCCATGGTGGCGCAGGCAAAGGTCAAGCTAGAGCCGCTGGGTTCGCAGACAGCAATCACCGCTGGGGAAGAATTGGATACCTTCGCCACCAGACATCTTTCAGCAGGCGGAGCGATGTTCGACGGCGCCCTCTCCAACTTTGCACCACTCAATTGCATCGTTGACCTGGGACCGGTAGCGCGCGGATTAGCTCAGCTACTTAAGCCCAACGCTCGTGCGATGCTGGTATTGTTCGGCACCTTCTGCCCCGGCGAGATGGTGACCGAAGTGCTGCGAGGCAGACCGCATTTAGCGTTGCGGCGCTGTAAGGGTGGCGCCGCTCCCGCACGGCTGGCCAAGTGTGAATTCAGTGTCGTCTATCACCGCCGTGCGGAAGTTCTTCGCGCCTTCGCGCCCTGGTTTGTGCTGGAAAAGCGTCTCGGCATCGGCGTGACTGTGCCACCTAGCGCCGCCGAGCCGTGGATTTCGGAGCATCCGCGTTTACTCGCTGCGATGGAAACGTTCGACCGCAGCCTTGCGCGTCCGCTGGCGACGCTGGGTGATCATCTCCTTTATCAGTTCCGCCGGACCGCTGCGCCATGAGCAACATCTCTCCAAGATATCTTCCTCAACAGCGATCTTAATGTGTTGGCGTTTGCGTTGGGTTTACCTCATCGCCAGCGGTACGAACCACTAGCGCAGCTACGACGTCTTCGTGCTGTACCTTCCATCCGGGCGAATGCCGAAGCAGATAGACGAGCTGTGAATCGGGATTGAGGAGTACACATCCGATGCCGTAGCGGTTAAGGATGGCGAACGAATCATTCAGACCGGTGGTTTTGAGATAGTCGAGGAGCACGCCGTGGTGCTCGAAGATATCCGTTCGGCTATCGAGGAAGACCGGAATTTCGCGCGCGTTCCAGATGAGATAGCCTCCCCATTCGTAGCGGTTGAACACTCGCTGGTTGGCGCAGTGACTATTCAGGTCAGGCAGCGCAGCCATGGGAAAATATTGCGCCTCCGCTGCATGCAGGCTGGCCGAAGACGGGATGTGGTAGATCCCGAAGAGGTAAAACGCGGCCATAATGACAACGTTGAGCCAGCGCTTGTCTTTCCTGGGGTCGTAGGGCGAGAAGACGTGGCTGGCGAGTTCGACTGACAGCATGGGGCAGACGATGATGCCGGCAAGAAACAGAAAGCGCTTGTGGGTGAGTGCGGCGTAGAAGGCGAGAAGGGCAAAGAGCACGTCGGAGAGCCGCCACGAGCGGCGCTGTCCCAGCGTGAACAACATGATTCCGGCAGTAATGAGAAAGATCAAGGTGCCGTAGTAGCTTTGGAAGTCGACGCTGCGCCATTCGTCGATCACAGCCACGTTGAGTTGCTGACGAAATATCAGATCGAACGGATAGACCACGAGCCGCCAGCCGTATGGGTTGATGAAGAGCGCCGCAATGGCAGCGGTGCCAACCCCAATCAGCTTTCGCCATTGCTCCGGCGTCCATCGGGTGGATTCAATGCTGCCCCACGATCCTTCCACCAAGCCGGACGCGAGGTAGAGCACGAAAAAGGCATAGCCGATGAGCCAGGTGCCGTGAAGATTGATCCAGAGGGCAAAGAGCGGGACGAGCAGCCAGAGGCGATCCCGGCCACGGCGGAAGGCTTCGAGGATCAGCATCTCGGCGAGAAAACAGAGCCAACCGAAGAGAATGGTTCGCGGCCCGATATTGATCGCTGCGAGCAGCACGGCAATCCATGTCGCGAGCCAGGAGGCGGAGATCTGGCCTGAGCGTCGATAGCAGAGAAGCAGTACCCCGGCGATGATGAGATCGACGGCAAGGATCATCATCAAGAAGATACCGCGTTCGGCGAAGGCTCGGAATGCGAGGTAGTAGGGGATCTCGGCGAGCCACTCGGGATTGATCCATGGCTGATGGAACGTAGTGAAGGAGTAGACGTCCTGGCGGATAAAGTGATGCGTTGTGAAAAGAATCTGAGCGTTACGCAAGTGCCACCAGATATCGGGATCGCGCATCACGGGACCGCCCTGCTGGACATCCAGCGAGGCAAAGAACGGCGATACGAAGAGAATGCTTACCAGCATCGCAGGAAAGCTGACAAATCTCTTCCAGAGGCCGGACCGCATGCGGGTTACCTCGTCGTGCTAAATATCGAGTGAATCAGCGGCTTGCGGTGTTGGTCTTCTGAGCCAGTTTGGAGTGGTCCTCGAGGGTCTGGGCTTCGGGCAGGAAGGTGATGGCCTTGGCGATCTGCGGATCCCATTCGGCGCGGACCTTGAGGCCTTCGAGCTGACCGAACTGCGAGGTGAAGAGCTCGCTCTTGATGCTTTCCTTGACCCAGTCGTTGACGCCGGCGATGTCGGCATCGGTGTATTCGATCTGGTTGTCTTTGAGGAAGGCCTTGAACTGCTGCATGACCGCAGTCATCCACTTCGAAGTCCTTGGTGATGGTGTGGGTGGCGAGGTAGTGTTTGCTGAAGTTGAAGAACGCGTAGTGGATGAGGAGACTGTCCTGGAAGTGATTGGACTTCACGTTGTCGATCTTCTCATCGGGGGTGATGCCTCCGCCGCCGTAGACGGTGCGGCCGGAGTCGGTGAGCTTGACCTCGAGATTGGCCTTGTCCTTGTCCTTGGTTTTCGTTGTCGCGCACGTAGTAGTAGTCGTAGAGCGAGACGTGATCGTAGTTGCGCTGGATGAGACGGCCGGATGGGGTGTAGTAGTGGTAGGTGGTGAGGGCGAGGCCGGTGTTCTCGGTGATCTGGAAGACGGTCTGGACGAGGCCTTTGCCGAAGGTGGTTTCGCCGACGATGAGGGCGCGGTCGTGATCCTGCAGGGCGCCGGAGACGATCTCAGCGGCTGAGGCGGTGTTGCGGTTGACGAGGACGACGATGGGGAACTTCGGACCTTCTTCGCCGCGGGTGGCGCGGTAGACCTGGTCGGGGAAGGCGCGGCCGCGTTGTGAGACGACGATCTGGCCCTTCTGGAGGAACTTGTCGGACATGTTGACGGCTTCGTTGAGGAGGCCGCCGGGGTTGCCGCGGAGGTCGAGGACCAGGCCGTGGATGTCGCCGAAGTTGTCGAGCGCGTCACCTACTTCGCGGCTGGTGGTTTCGATGAAGCTGGAGACGTGGATGTAGCCGACGCCGGGGCGGATGAGGAAGGCGAGATCAACCGAGGGGCGGGGAATCTCGTCGCGGACGAGGTCGAAGACGATGGGGCGGGCGGCGCCTTCGCGGCTGATGGTGACGGAGACGTGGGTGCCACGCGCGCCTTTGAGGAGTGCGGCGACGCCGGCGGTAGTCCATGCCGTCAGTGGATTTGCCGTCGACGGTCAGGATCTCGTCGCCGGGACGGATGCCGGCTTTGTAGGACGGGGTTCCTTCAAAGGGATAGAGGACGACGATCTTAGTCTTGCCGCTGCCGTTCGGGACGGGCTGGGGCTGGATGGTCATGCCGACGCCGTAGTACTTGCCGTGCTGGTCCTCGCGCATCTGCGCATAGGCTTTTGGATCGTAGAAATTGGAGTGGGGGTCGAGGACGTGGAGCATGCCGGGGATGGCACCGTCGTAGATGGCCTTGTCGGTCTTGTCGGTGTTCATCGGCTCGGCGTAGTTCTGCTCGACGAGCGAATAGACATTGGTGAAGGAGTGGAGCGAGTCGCGCAGGGTGGACTCGTCGCTGGCGGACTGGGCGGCAACCTTCTGGTTGATGAGCGAGCCGAGGATGGCGCAGGTGGCGAGGAAAAGCGTGGCGGAGAAGAATGCGCGGCGTGTACGGGGAGCCATAGGCTGGGTTACCTCAAAAAATGGTGAAAACGGCGCATGAAGCTGCGCGGGGACAGATCGTCCTATCTTGGACGAAGTATAGCATTCTGAGGTAAGCCGAGGCTTGTTCTAAAAGGGGATTCGCTTGTTGGGGCGGGGCAGTTAGAATTGGGTACGGATACCGTCCAATGCCAGGGTGAGTCCAATAACCAGGGCGGATGTTCCGGGCGATCGAGGGTTGATCGTGTAGTTTATGCGGAAGTTTGACCAAGAATACGAGTGACGATGACCTTGAGAATTTCGCAGTTTGCGGTGGTGTGCGGGCTGAGCCTGCTGGCACTGCCGGGAGTGGTGCAAGCACAGGCGCCGCGGTACCAGAGCCCGTTGAGCGTACCCACAGCCGCAGCCGCAACTGACGCTGCCGGTGACGCCGGCGATTACGCCGAACGGAACGGTGGTGGAGGACGTGGTCGTCCATGTGAACGACCTGATCATCAGCCGCAGCGACGTGGAGCGGGCGGAACAGGCGCTCGCGCAGGAGAATCAGCAGACCGGAGCCACTCCTGCTGAGGCTGCGGAGAGACAGAAGAACCTGCTGCGCGACATGATCGACAAGCAGTTGCTGCTGTCGCGTGGCAAGGAGCTTGGGATGAACGCCGACGCCGAGGTGATCCGGCGGCTGGATGAGATTCGCAAACAGTACAAAATGGACACGATGGAGGAGCTGGAAAAGGCAGCAGCGGCAGCAGGGCGTTTCGTTTGAGGACTTTAAGGCGGGCATCCGCGACAGCGTGATTACCCAGATGGTGGTGCGTGACGAGGTGGGACGCCGGCTGCAGATGACGCAGGGTCAGGAACAGGCTTATTACGAGGCGCACAAGCAGGAGTTCATGCAGCCGGAGCAGATCAAGCTGAGCGAGATCCTGGTTCCGACGGCTGCGGATGCGAACGACGCTGCTATCGCCCAGGCGCAGGCGAAGGCAGACGGTATCGAAGCGAAGTTGAAGGCGGGGCGAAGTTCGAAGATCTGGCGAAGGCGAATTCTGGTGGACCGACGGCGGCACAGGGCGGCGACCTGGGAATGTATAAGCGCGGGGCGCTGGCAAAGGTGCTTGAGGACCAGACGTTCGACCTGAAGGCGGGGGAGTGGACGGCGCCGATCCGGACGAAGCAGGGATTTGTGATCCTGAAGGTGACGGAGCACCAGGACGCTGGAGTGGCGCCGCTGAAGGATGTGGAGCCGCAGGTTCAGGAGGCGATGTACACGGAGGCGATGCAGCCCGCGCTGCGTGCCTACCTGACGAAGCTGCGTGAAGAGGCGTGCATCGACATCCGGGCAGGTTATGTGGACACGGGAGCGAGCCCGAAGGAGACGAAGCCGGTGTTCACGGCGTATGCGCCTCCGGTGGCGAAGAAGAAGACGGTCCAGCAGAAGAAGCGATTTGACCGGGGCACGAAGTATTCGACGGTAAGCAAGACTTCGGCGGTTCCAACGGCTACGCCGGTCGCGGCGGTGACGACTCCGACAACGGCTTCGGCGGACAACTTCGACAACGACTTCAGCGACGACCAAGACGAAAGCCGCCAAGCCGCAGAAGGTGAAGCGCGAGAAGGTGCGGTATGGGCAGGCTCCGCGGAACTCGCTGCCGGCTGGTCCGGCAGGAGACGGCTACCGGCACTGATGTTGGAGAGGGAGCGACGTCTGCAGCGGTAACGCCGGGGGGACGATGGCCTCCGCTGCGGCTCCGGGCACTGCAATAGCGCCGCTGGAGGGTGGGGTGGCTTCGAGTTCGACCACCGGTGCGAATCCGCTGGACGCACGCGCTGCGCCGACAGGGGAAGACTCGATACAGTGATCGCGCGAAGGAAGTGCAGGCCACGAAAAAAGCTGCGAAGGTAAAGAAGGTGAACGAGAAGAAGGCTGCTGGGCCGGTGGCGGCGACCGCTGAAGAGAAGGCGACCGAGCAGATCCAGGCCGCGCCGCTGGGGTTGAACGGCGATACGTCGAAGAAGAAGACAAAGAAACAGAAGAAGGACAAGAACGCTCCCAAGGAGCGGCTGCAGAATCAGCCGCCGAAGCCGTCGGCACCGAAGCCAGAGGAGACGCCTTCGAAGGCACCGGATCGGGGAACTCCGCAGGAAGGGATACTTCCTCCAGTCCAGAAGACTCCCGACACGACGCCTCCTCAGACGCCGCCGCAAGGTACACCACCGACAACACCTCAATAACAGTAGGGCATGAAGTTTCTTTTCGGCGCGAGGGCTTCGGCTCTCGCGTTTCTGTTAGTGATGGGCTTGTTCTTTGTTGGAGCGGGGTATTCTGGTTGGGATGAAAGATTTTTTTATTGAAGATGCGTGCCAGGTTTGAGAACGGTACGGTGACGACCTATTTTGTTTTGTCGTCGTTGCAGGTGCGGGACAAGAAGCAGGGGGGACAGTACCTTGCTTTGACGTTGAGCGACAAGACGGGGTCGTTCGAGGGCGGATGTGGGATGACGTTGCAGAGGCTCTCGCCAGTTGTTCCGAGGGTTGCTACGTCAAGGTGCAGGGGGAGATCTCGAAGTATCAGGGGAAGTTTCAGATCACGCTGAAGAAGCTGCGGCTGGCGGCGGATTCGGAGGTGGATCCGGCGGACTATCAGCCTTCGACGAAGTTCGATGTTGAGGAGATGTGGGCGGAGCTGCGGGGGTATGTTGCGGCTTTCAAGAATGAGGATTTGAAGCGGCTGGTGTTTGCGTTTCTGGATGATGAGCAGATTGGGCCGGCGTTCAAGGCGGCTCCGGCGGCTAAACGGTTGCATCATGCGTGGCTAGGGGGGTTGCTGGAGCATGTGGTGACGCTGGTGCGGGTTTGTCTGGCGGCGGCGCCGTTTTATCCGGAGGTCGATCCGGATTTGCTGGTGACGGGGGCGATTCTGCATGACATTGGGAAGGTGCGGGAGTTGGAGTGGAAGTCCAGCTTTTCCTATACGTTAGAGGGGCAGATGATCGGGCATATCAGCATTGCGCAGGGGATGCTGCGGGAGAAGGTGCAGGAGCTGGCGCCGTTTCCGGAGAAGCTGCGGGTGCTGGTGGAGCATATGATTCTGAGCCATCATGGGAAGTATGAGTTTGGTTCGCCGAAGCTGCCGATGACGCCGGAGGCCATTCTTTTGAGTGCTTTGGATGATCTTGAGGCGAAGATGCAGGCGATGCGGAATGAGTTTGCGGCTTCGGAGGCGACTGGGAAGGGGCCGGATGAGGTGACGGAGTGGGTGCGGAGTATGGATCGGTCGCTGTTCGATTCGAAGAAATATTTGAAGGATGAGTAGTTTTTTTTCGGCGTGGTGGAATGGCTGTTTTACAGGGGGTTTTCGAGATTTCTAGTGTTTTTTGGGTGGTAGATTGTGGTGAATTTGTGGTGAGTTGCGTCGTTATCGTGGTGTTTTGACGGCACTTTTTCGGGCGCTGAGAATTTGCCACTTGTTTGAAGTTTATTTTTGAGTAGTGTGGAGGGGTCACCCCTGGCGGTTGGCGGAGTGGGCGAATGAGACTCGCTTGGAAGAGCTTTGTTGTGGCGCTGATTGGGTGCCTGCTGGCGCAGGCTCAGAGCCCTGCTTCGATTGATCCGGTGAACGCTGCCGCGGCGTTTGCGGAGGCGGAGAAGCTTTCGGCGAAAGATGATGGGCGGCTCTGGGGTAAGACGCTATATGGGCCGATGTTGTTTGTCGAGCCCGAATCGCGCGCGGTGGTGGCGAATGAGGCGGATGCGGGAGGGCTTCTGCTTAAGAAGGGAGATGTTTATGTTGGAGTGCTGCCTACGGATGTGATGGTGGCGAATACGTCGGTCGATTGGGCGGGCAAGCGGTGGACGATGGTGATGTGGCCGCTGCCACAGGACTCACAGCCGCGCGAGCGATTGCTGGCCCACGAACTATTCCACCGGATTCAGCCGGACCTGGGAATTCCGCCGGCTAATCCGCAGAACTCGCAACTGGACACGGTGGAAGGACGGGTGTGGCTGCAACTGGAGTGGCGCGCGCTGGCGGCGGCGTTGGTGTCGAGTTGGGCGGAGCAGCCAGAGGCTATTCGCGATGCGTTGGCGTTTGCTGCGCGGCGGCATGAGTTGTTTCCGGGGTCGCAGGAGACGGAGCGGTTGCTCGAGTTGAACGAGGGGCTGGCTGAGTATACGGGGTTATCGATTGCGTCGCCGGATGCTGCCTCGGCGCGGTGGCGTGCGGTCACACGGCTCACGAATCCGGAGGGCGAGACGTTTGTGCGTTCGTTCGCGTATACCTCTGGTCCGGCGTACGGGTTGCTGCTGGATGAGCGGTTGCCGGGGTGGCGCAAACGGGTGAATGCGAAGTCAGACCTTGCTGCGATGTTAGCCCCGACTGTGGCCGGGGCGGCGGTTCAGGTAGAACAGCGCGCGGTTGTCTATGGTGGGGCGGAGTTGCGCGTGTTTGAGTCGGAGCGGGACGTTCGCGCGAAGGCCGAGCGAGATCGGTATCGCAAACTGCTGGCAGATGGGCCGACGCTTACGCTGCCCAACGCGGGCAAGTTCAATTACACGTTTAACCCGAATGGCCTGGTGCCGCTGGAGGGATTGGGAACGGTCTATCCGACGCTCCAGGTCTCGGATGCATGGGGCACGCTGGATGCGGAGCAAGGCGCTCTGCTGGCATCCGATTTCAGCAGCGTTCGAATTGCCGCTCCCGTGAATACGAGCGGAAAGCATGTGACGGGACCGGGTTGGACGCTTGATCTGGCGGCGGGATGGCAGATTGTTCCGGCGGAGAAGGCCGGTAGTTATACGTTGCAGAAGCAGTGATGTTTCTCTGCGATGAGGCGCTTAGAACTTGTAGAGGGATTCGGCGTTGGTGCGGAGGACCATGCGGGCCAGTTTTTCGGCCTGGGGTTCGGTGATTTGTTTGTCGTTCATCATGCCGGTTAATGCCATGCCAAGGCTGGTGCGGATGTTCTGGTTGGCGATGTAGGCGGCTTCTTCCCAGCCCATGGATGCGAGTAGGGGTAGGCGTCGGTGGCGTAGAGGATTTTTTCCGGGTAGAGTTCGAGCCACTCGCGCAGCCACGAAGACATGGTGCGGGGGCTGATCATGAGGGATTGTTGCGAGACGTCGAGGTAGACGTTCGGTTTTTGGAGGAGCGCGCCGATCTCGTGGACGAAGGGCCAGCCGCCGTGGAGGAGGACGAAGTTGGTGTGGCGGAGGCGGGGGTCGTTGAAGAGGGGTTCGAGGAGGAGCGGGTTGTCGCCGGCGATGTCGAAGTAGCCTCCGCCGCCTGCGGTGGTGTGGATGTGGACGGGCATGTTGAGGCGGCCGCATTCCATGGCGATGTAGCGGAAGAGGAAATCTTGTAGGCGCTTGTATTGGGCTTCGTTGGGGTGCGGGGTGTGGAGAAGAGTGGCGTAGATGCGGGCGGCTTCGGGTTGGGGGACGTCGTCGAAGCCGAAGGAGCGGAGGTAGGCGATCTCGAATTTTTCGGCTACGGCGCCTTGTGATTTTTGTTGTTCGAGGATTGGGGTGACTAGTTGCTTGAGGTATTGGTCGAGTGTGGGTGGGAGGGATTTGAGGTTGGCTTGTTCGAGATATTTTGCGCGGAGCTTGTCTTCGAGGGGGAAGAACTGCTTGCGGTCGGGGGTGGCGGCGGCGAGGCGCGGAGTTGTCGAGCGGGAAGAGGAGCGCGTCGACGTAGGGGACCCAGCGGAAGCGCGGGGGCTGGACGCCGGTGCCCATGGCTACGCGGTTGGCTAGCTCGGTGCCGATGTTGGCGCGGTCGAGGATGTAGGTGGCGTATTTTTCGCCTTGTTCGCGGCGGGTGGCTTCGCGGGCGGCTTCGAGTTGTTTGAGGCCGGCGGCGTCGAGTGGGGGTTGGCCGTTGAAGTTGAAGATGGCTTGCCATGCTTCGTGGAGTGCGGGGAGATCGGGGCGCATGCCGGCGGGGTCGGTGTCGGGCTCCATGTTGTCGACGGGGAGGGCGTCGAAGTTGCGGTCGGTGGCGTAGGCGGGTGGGGAGAGGAGTGGGTGGGCGTGGTTGTCGATGGCGGGGATGGTGGCGATTTGGGCGGCCAGGGTGGGGTCGATGGAGGGGGATTGTGCGTGGATGATGGCGGCGATTGTGAAAACGAAGGCTGCCAGAGTGTATCGAATCGCATTCGTAAACATGGGATCGATTCTACGAACAGAGCGGCCATTGTGAGAATATCAACGCTGTGTAAGGTTACGAGAGAGCACTGCCGCACTGAGCCAGCGAGGTGTAGAAGTATGAGAATTGAAGGATCAAGCTCTGTTGCGCGGATGATGGTCTTCAGCGTGCTGGCGTTGACGGTTTTGGCAGGTGTCGCGATGGCGCAGGCCGTGCTCGATCCGCAGAAGATGGTCAAGGTTGGCGATGTCGATCCTCGATTCGTTTCCTACAATATTGAGGCCGTTGAAGTCACTGGCGGGCGGTTCTGGAAACCGTACAACGCGGAGGTCGAGGCGCGGCTTGCTGGTGCGTCTCAGACAAAGCCCGGACAGAATCAGCCCGTGGGCATGGACCCGAATCTGTTTCAATATCGGCCGCCGATTGACCTGAGCAGCGCTCGGCTACGAAAGCTCGCGAAGGCGCTGGAACCTGCTTACCTTCGGGTGAGCGGAACGTGGCGCAACAGTACTTACTTCCAGGATAACGATGAGCCTGCGATGCAGACGCCTCCCAAGGGTTTCAATGGGGTGCTGACTCGTGCGCAGTGGAAGGGTGTTGTCGACTTCTCTCACGCTGTTGGTGCGGAGATCATGACTTCGGTGGCGACAAGTGGTGGAACGAGGGATGCCAGCGGCGTCTGGACACCCGAGCAGGCGAAGGCGGTCTTCGACTACACGAAGCAGATCGGGGGACGTATCGCTGCAACGGAGTTTATGAATGAGCCGACGTTTGCGGTGATTGGAGGGGCGCCAAGCGGCTATGACGCAGAGGCGTTTGCGAAGGATGTGAAGGTCTTTCATGGCTTCCTGAAGACCGAATCACCGACGACGATCTTCCTTGGTCCGGGCAGTATCGGCGAAGGAGTTTCGCTTGTGCCTGGCGGCGCGAGTATGCCGTTCATCCGCACGGAAGACATGCTGAAGACGACGGGGCCTGCCTTCGATGTGTTTTCCTATCATTTCTACGGGACGATCTCGCGCCGATGTACGGCGAGTCTTGGTCCTGATGCCGGAATGTCGCCGGAGAAGGCGTTAACGCCGGAGTGGTTTGAACGAGACAACACTGTTTATGCGTTCTACGCAAAGCTACGAGACGAGTACCTTCCTGGCAAAGACATCTGGCTGACGGAGACGGGCGAGGCGGGGTGCGGCGGGGATAAGTGGGCGGCTGACTTTGTCGATAGTTTTCGTTATCTCGACCAGCTCGGCACGCTGGCCCAGAAGAGTGTGAAGGTGGTGGCGTACAACACGCTGGCGTCGAGCGATTACGGACTGTTGGATGAGGAGACGCTTGAACCTCGACCGAACTACTGGGCGGCGTTGCTTTGGAAGCGAACGATGGGAGCACGCGTTCTGAATCCGGGGATAACAACGAATCCGGGCGTGAGGGTGTATGCGCAGTGCATGAAGGACTCTCGCGGGGGTGTGTCGCTCCTTGTGCTCAACACAGATTCGAAGATGGAGTACACGTTGCAATTGCCAGTTGCCGGAGAGCTCTACACACTAACAGCGCCGGACCTGCTGGGCAATACGGTGCTGCTCAACGGTTCCAAGCTAAGCATGACAAGTAATGGAGACGTTCCGACGTTGAAAGGACAGCCGATGAAGCGTGGAGTGCTCCGCTTCGCGCCATTGAGCATAAACTTCGTCACGCTTCCCGGGGCCCACAACGCTGACTGCATGTGATGGTGTCGGAAGATGGGCGGGAGGCGTTTCTAACCCCGGAATTGTTGTAGGTTTCTTGAGTGGAGGGGTCTTATGGCGGCGAATCCAACACAACCCGTTGTTGAATGCGAGAAGACGCAGGCTTGTTTGGCGGTCAGTGATCTTGCGGCGGCTATTGATTTTTATGTGACGAAGCTTGGGTTTCGGTTTGGGTTTACGTTTGGGGAACCGGCGCGGTTTGCGAGTCTCAACCTAGGAAGCGTGGGGATTTTTTTGAATAAGGGTGCGCCTGCTCCGAGTGGCGGTGCGGTGTTTTTTACGGTGGGCGATGCGGATGCGTTGTATGAGTTTCATCGG
Organism: uncultured Acidobacteriaceae bacterium; assembly: GCA_963791735.1. Classification (GTDB taxonomy): domain Bacteria; phylum Acidobacteriota; class Terriglobia; order Terriglobales; family Acidobacteriaceae; genus Edaphobacter. The sequence continues at coordinate 23,060 of CAWBTR010000010.1, forward strand.
GCGAATGGGGTGGAGGTGGTGGAGGAGATCGGCGACAGGGAGTTCGGTATGCGCGACTATGTGGTGAAGGATTTGTATGGGTACCGGCTGATCTTTGGACACAACATCTACAACGAGGGACCACCGATCAGGATTGAGCGGGTTGATGTGCCGGTGCGGTTGGAGAAGCGGCTGGCGGAGCTGCTGAAGGATCTGGCTGAGCATAAGCGGATGAGTGTGGATAGCTGCCTGGAGGAGATGCTGCTGCATACGAATGAGGGCGTGGGGCCGCATACGAAGGCGACGCTGAAGTACATCGAGGAGCTGAAGAAGAAGCATGGGATCGATTACGACAGCCATGGGAGCTATCGGTTTGTTGAGGAGTAGAGTCGGATTTTTTGAACAATTTGAGGGATTAGTACGTCAAAGGCCTTATGAGCGCTAAATTGGTTTGCCGATTGGTTGCTTTGGTGTGCGTGGGTGCTGGGTGCGGGTTGGCTCAGACCTCGGTGCCGGATACTCCGGCTGGACATACGCTGCAGGCGTGGCTCGATGCGTTTAATAGTGGGGATCGAGCCAAGGTTGAGGCGTATGTGAAGACGGTGGACAAGTCGGAGACGGTGGATGGGTTGATGTCGTTTCGGAATCAGACGGGTGGGTTTGATCTGATCGGGATTGAGAGCAGTGAGCCGCTGCATGTGCGGTTTCGGGTGAAGGAGAAGGGAGGGCCGACGACGGCGCTGGGGAATCTGCTGGTGAAGGATGGCGAGCCGCCGACGGTGGTGACGTTTGGGTTGAGCGCGCTGCCTCCGGGAGCGGTGGTGGAGAACGTCACGATCGATTCGGCGAAGCGGAAGAAGGTGATCGATGGCGTGAGTGACAGTTTGAACGAGTACTACATCGACGCTGCGGTGGCGCAACAGATGGGAGACGCGTTGAAGGCGCATGAGGCGAAGGGGGACTACAACGCGATCTCCGATGGCGATACATTTGCTTCGCAGATGACAAAGGACCTGCAGGCGGTGAGCCACGACAAGCATCTGCGAGTGAACTTCAATTCGTTCAAGGCTCCGCCGAGGCGGGATCCGACGCCGGAGGATGAGGCCCGGTTTCATAAGCAGATGGAACGGGATAATTGTGCGTTCGACAAGGTGGAGATTCTGCCGAACAATATTGGGTATATCAAGTTCGATGGGTTTATGGATGCAGGGTTCTGCGGGCCGACGGTGGTGGCGGCGATGGGGTTTGTGGCGCATACGGATGCGCTGATCTTCGACCTGCGGCAGAATGGCGGCGGGCAGCCGGCGATGGTGACGATGATTGCAAGTTATCTGTTCGATAAGCCAACGCATTTGATCGATATCTACAACAGGAAGGAGGACAAGACGACGCAGAACTGGACGCTGTCGTACTTGCCGGGGCAGAGGATGCCGACGCAGCCGGTGTTCGTGCTGACGTCGAAGCGGACGTTTTCCGGGGCGGAGGAGTTTGCGTTCGATTTGAAGAACCAGAAGCGGGCGGTGATTGTGGGGGAGACGACGGGTGGTGGGGCGCATCCGGTGTCGGGGCACCTGGTGGCGGATTATTTTATGGTGGGGGTGCCGTTTGCGAAGTCGCTGGACCCGGTGACGAAGACGAACTGGGAGGGGACGGGTGTCGAGCCGGATGTGAAGGTGCCGGCGGCGGACGCGTTGGAGACAGCGGAGAAACTGGCGCTGGAGAAGATTCAGGCGAAGAAGGATGGGAAGTAGTCGGGCTGTTCTGGCGGCTGTGAATCTGGCTAACACGCGCTGGAGCCGGGTTGCTTAGCGGACTTGGAGTTGCGGGTATTCGTCCTAGTGGACGTTGCCGGCGGAGTTTTCGAAGACGACGTTGGAGAAGATGGCGGTGTCGGACTTGTCGGGCAGGTGGGAGCAGAAGCCGATGCCGACGTAGAAGGGCGCGTCGAAGTGCAGGGTGATGGGTGGGCCGAACTGGTGCATGGGTTCGCCCTCGAGGCTGACGAAGAGGGCGATGGAGTCGCCACGCTTTTCGATGCCGATGCGTTTGGGTATGACGGTAACGAGCGAGTCGGGGCTCGCGCCACCGGGACGGCCGCGGCCGCCGATGCGATATTCCATGTCTGTGACGCGGACGTTCTTCTGGGGACGCTGTGCGAGATGGAACATGCCGGCGCCATGAAGGGCGACGATGGCTTCTTTCGAGTCGTCTTCGAGGTCCTGGCGGATGATGAGGAAGGCCTTGCGGTCGCCGTAGCCGTTGGGGTCGGGGAACGAGGTGTCGGCGGCGAGGGAGACGTCGCCGGAGATCTTCTTCCAGAGATAACGGAACTCGTCGCGGGTGTACCAGACGTTATAGCCGGCGGAGTTGATGGTGTACTGCTTCATGGTGGCGTCGTAGCTCGCGCTACCTGGCACCAAAGGACCTCCGATGTCGGATTGGCCTTCGAAGATGCCGATGGGCATAGCGAAATTCTTGCTGGGCCGGTGGAAGTCGGGCGGTGGCGCTACCTGGGTGTGGGTGGCGGAGCCGGGCTGCGCCCATGCCGGTGCGGTGGGTGCGGGTGTTGCCGGTGGGGTGGGGACTTGTGCGGAGAGTAGATACGGCACGGTGCAGAACATCAGGGCTAGCAACGAGGGTCGGCAGGAGAGTTTCATGGCGAGGTCAACGATACAGGTGCCCATTGTAACCATCATTACGAGTGTCTGCGCCAGTGTCGGCCTGTTGGCGGGATGTTTCGGGGTAGCCGTGATGTAGTTTGCGATCAATACGGTACCGAAAGCAGTTTTATCGGACTTATTGGACTCCGGCGTTTGTTCTGGGCGATGCCCGCACGACGGTCTGGCAGCGTGGGCAGGTTGTTACAATTTAGGTTTGCGCATGAGTTTTGTGAGGAATTGGCGAGGAGTTTGATACGGGGATGTTGCGATTTTCGACAGCGGGAGAGAGCCACGGGGAGAGCCTGGTGGCGACGGTCAGCGGAATGCCAGCGGGGGTGACCGTTGAACAGGAGTTCATCGACCGGGAGTTGTGGCGGCGGCAGCAAGGGTATGGCCGCGGCGGCCGGATGCGGATTGAGCGCGATACGGCTCATATCTTGAGTGGTGTGCGGCATGGGAAGACGATCGGGTCGCCGATTGCCATGGTGATTGCGAATAACGATTGGAAGAACTGGGCGGACATACTGCCGGTGGATTCCGGTGATTCAAGCAAGCATAAGGCTGTGGCTTCGCCGCGGCCTGGACATGCGGACCTGGCGGGGAGTTTGAAGTATGACTTTCCCGATGCGCGGTATGTGCTGGAGCGGGCGAGTGCGAGGGAGAGCGCGGCTAGGGTGGCTGCGGGGGCGATTGCGAAGCTGCTGCTGCGGGCGCTGGGGGTCGAGGTCGCGAGCCATGTGATTCGCGTGGGGAAGGCGGAGCTTTCAAGGCCAGCGGCGTGGGAGGAGATTGCGGCGTTGCAGGGGAACGACGAGGTTCTGCTGAACTGCGTTGATGCGGAGAGTGAGGCCGCGATGAAGGCCGAGGTGGATGCGGTATTGCGTACTGGCGATACTGTTGGTGGGGTGTTTGAGGTGGTGGTGCATGGGCTGCCGCCGGGTGTGGGGACGCATGCGAATTGGGACGAACGGATGGATGGGCTGCTGGCGCAGGCGGTGATGAGTCTGCAGGCGGTGAAGGCAGTGGAACTGGGGCGCGGAGTGACGGCGGCGGAGTCGGTGGGGTCGGCGGTGCATGATGCGATTGGATATGAGGGCGATAGTTCCGAAGGCAAGGGGTTCACGAAGTTTTCGCGCGAGCAGAACAATGCCGGGGGGATTGAGGGCGGCATCTCAAATGGTGAGGATGTTGTGGTGCGGGGGTATCTGAAGCCGATTTCGACGCTGCGGCGGCCGCTTGGCTTCGGTGAGCTTTGCGACGCGTGAGCCGGTGAAGGCTGCGTATGAGCGGAGCGATGTGTGTGTGGTGCCGGCGGCTGGCGTGGCGGCGGAGGCGATGGTGGCGCTGACAGTGGCGCGGTTGATGGTGGAGAAGTTTGGCGGGGATTCGCTGCGCGAGATGCAGCGAAATTTCAATGGCTATTGCGAGCAGATTCGAGCATATTGAGAAAACAGACGGGAAAGCAGCGGAAAAAGTGACGAAAAAAGGCAAGATCCATGAGGTGGTGAAGTGGCCGGATCCGGTGTTGCAAAAACCGGGTGCGAAGGTGACGGTGTTTGACGCGAAGCTGAAGACGCTGGTGGAGGAGATGTTCGAGTCGATGTATGCGGCACAGGGGATTGGGCTGGCGGCTCCGCAGATCAGCATCTCGCAGCGGATTACGGTGATCGATGTGAGCTTCAAGAAGAATCCGGAGGAGAAGATTGTGCTGATCAATCCGGAGATTATTGAGCGCGAGGGTAAGCAGGTGGAGGAGGAAGGGTGCCTGAGTTTGCCGGAGATTCGCGAGAAGGTGACGCGCGCGGCGAAGGTAAAGGTGAGGGCGCAGGATGTGACGGGGGAGTGGTTCGAGGTGGAGGGAGAGGAGCTGCTGGCGCGGGCGATGCAGCATGAGATCGATCATCTGGATGGGGTGTTGTTTATCGATCGGCTGAGCAGGTTGAAGCGGGATCTGGTGATACGGAGGATCAAGAAGCTGATTAAGAACGGTGAGTGGTGATGTCCTGCCGGACGGGCCTCCTGCGCGGAGGGCGGCCACTTCGTGGCGTGTGTACTTTGTCTCGGCGGGACGAGCCGCTTGGGTCCTCGCGATGCTCGGGAGTGATGTTCATGCTCCTTGCGAAAGGATAGGCGATGAAGCTGGTTTTTTGCGGGACGCCGGAGTTTGCTGTGCCGACACTGGAGGCGGTGATTGCGGCAGGGCATGAGGTTGCGCTGGTGGTGACGCAGCCGGATCGTGCGGCGGGGCGAGGGATGGAAGTGCAGGCGCCTCCGGTGAAGCGGGTCGCGATGGAGCATGGGCTGACAGTGGTGCAGCCGGAGAAGATTAAGAACAATGCGGAGTTTCGTGCGCAGCTGGAGGGATTGGGCCGGATGCGATTCTGGTGGTGGCGTATGGGCGGATCATTCCGGAGTGGATGCTGGAGCTGCCACGGTTTGGGAACATCAATCTGCATGGGTCGTTGCTGCCGAAGTACCGAGGCGCTGCGCCGATTCAGTGGGCGGTGGCGAATGGCGAGGTGGTGACAGGTGTGACGACGATGCGGCTGGACGCTGGGCTGGATACGGGCGATATGCTGCTGGCGCAGGTGTGTCCAATCGGGCAGGAAGAGACGGCGATGGATGTGTATGGGTGCCTGGCTCCGGTGGGCGCGGAGTTGATGGTGGAGACGCTGCGTCAGCTTGAAGAGGGCAGTCTCTTTCCGCAGAAACAGGACCATGCGTTGGCTACGCTGGCCCCGATCTTGACGCGTGAGGATGGGTGGATTGATTTTTCGCGGACCGCGCAGCAGATCTATGACCGGTGGCGAGGGTTTCAGCCGTGGCCGGGGGCGCATACGGTTTTGCGGGGGAAGAAGTTGATTGTGCATAGGATGCATGTTGCGGGTACGGGGAATTGTGAGACCGGCGTGGTGAAGGTGCGACGGGTGATGAGCTTGTGCGTGGGGTGTGCGGGCGGGAGCTTGGTGGGGCTGGATGAGGTGCAGCTGGAAGGGAAGCGGCGGATGAGTGCGGCTGAATTTCTTCGAGGCAACCAGGTGAGAAGCGGCGAGCGGCTGGGGCTATGAAAGATGCGTCGAAGGCTGGTGCGCGTAAGTCGACGTTTGTGAAGAAGCGTCCTGCGTCTGCGGGGCCAACGGCTGGCGTGGAAGCGGCGGTTGCCAAGATTACTCCGGCTCGGCTGGCTGCGTTTGAGATTTTGAAGCTGGTGGGTGAGGGCAGAGGGCATAGCGATGAGCTGTTGCACTCGGCGCGGGTGGATGCGTTGTCTCCTGAAGACCGGAACCTTACGACTGCGCTGGTGATGGGAGTGCTGCGGTGGCAGATTGCACTGGATGCGCGAGTGCGCGGGTTGCTGCAGCGGCCGGAGCAGAGACTGGCGGAGCCAGTGGCGATTGCGCTGCGCATGGGAGCGTTTCAACTGCTGCATCTGGAGCGAATTCCGGCGCATGCGGCGCTGAGCGAGAGTGTAGAGCTGTGCCGGGCGGCGGGTGAACCTCATGCGACGGGGATGGTGAATGCGGTGTTGCGGAAGGTGGCGGCGACGCAGAGGCCAGGGGTGCGGATTCATGAATCGACGGCTGCGTTTGCGGAGCGGTTGGGGCATCCGCGGTGGATGGTGGAGAGGTGGGTGGCGAAGTATGGGCGCGATGCGGCGCTGAAGATCTGCGAGGCTGACCAGAAGGAGCCGGCAGAGGGTGGCATGTTCGTCGAGACCGCCGGCGATTTGCCGCAGATGGATGACGGATCGCGACTGGTGGCGGAGCTTGCTGCCGTTGCGATGCCGGGGGCGCAGCGGGTTTGGGATTGCTGCGCGGCGCCGGGTGGAAAGACGCTGATTCTGGCGCGGCGGCTGGGGACGGCGGAGGTGTTTGCGAGTGATGTGAGTGCGAGACGGCTGGCCCAGACCGAGGCAAGGCTGCGGCGGTATGCGTATGCGGAGCGGGTTCGATTTGCGGTGGCAGATGCTGTGGATGCGAAGGGAGTTGAGGGGAGCTTTGATCTGATCTTGTGCGATGTGCCTTGCTCGGGGACGGGGACGCTGGCAGGCAATCCTGAGATTCGTCACGCGTTGAAGGTGGAGGAGCTGACGCGGCAGGCGGAGCGGCAGATGGCGATTCTGAAGGGAGCTTTGCAGCGGCTGGCGCCGGGTGGGCGGCTGGTGTATTCGACTTGCTCGCTGGAGCCGGAGGAGTGTGAACGTGTGGTGGAGGCGGTTGTGAAGGCTGGTGGAGTAAGGACGTTTCCGGTTGATGGTTTGATGGTTGAGCTTGGTGAGCAGGGGATTCCGTTGAGTGGGGTGGAGTTGGGTTCGGCGGTGCGCGATGGGGCGCTGAGGACGTTGCCGGGCGTGCACGATGGGGATGGGTTTTATGCGGCAGTGCTGGAGCGGGAGTGAGTCTCTTATGGAGGGCTTTGCACTCCAGCACGCGCAGGGCGATGCCGATTCACGGGAGCAGGCGTTTCATTGCCAGTCTTTACTGTCTAGCAGCGAAACCAGGGCCTGGCCGGCGGGCGTGGTCTTAACGGCGCTATCGATCACGATTTCGCGTGCGCTGATCGTTTTGTCGTAAATGCGCTGGTTGGCGCCAGAGTCCGGCTCAAGACTGGCGCCGTTCAGTGATATGCCGGCAAAAAGTCCGGTGGCGCGGCCATAACTCAAAATGTCGGCCCCGCCGACCGAACCGGTAGAGGTGGCGCCGCTGGGGCCCGCGGCCGCGGTCAGGTCGCTGCCAACCTTGGTCTTGCCCTCCAGTACCTTGTTCACTGCCTTGGGCTCCATGATAAGAAGAACGAAGTCGGTGGACGACCCACCGAGCTGCAGCCCGGCGCTGGCGCCACCGATGGTAAATATGGCTGGCGCCGACCATTTGTTGCCGGTAAATTTCTCGCCATCGCGGCAAGTCATTGGGCCACGGCCGCCGCTTCCGCCAACGCCAACGGCGAACTTCTTCACGCCGGGCAGAACGATGATGCACTTAGCGGTCACCAGCAGGCTTCCCGGAACGGCCTTGCTATCGAGCATTGTCTGTAACACCGTGGTGGCGTTTTTGATGGTCTCTTCGTCTTTGTTCTTGTCGGCACCCGACGCGGGCACGGTTAAGATAAGGAGCAGGGATGTGAGCAAACAAGATATAGCTGTTTTGATTCTCGGCATGGGCATTGAGCGCCCCTTTCATCAGGAATGCATAACAGGTTTCGAGCAGAGGCCGGGTGTTTAGCGGCAAAGACCAGGAAGGTCCCAACAGGTTTGATTGCGGGCGTGCACAACGATACCCCTTCAAGGTTAACCTTCTGTTAATTAAAGAGCACTATTATCCACTCGACGAAGGCAAAACACAATCGTTGTGGTGGCATCAGGTCGTGGGCAGAAGAGGTAACGTGTCTTCAGCCCGAACCGGCGCTAGTTGGTGAGGGTGATGTGGACGGCGTCGCCTTTGACGACGCGGTGACCGGTCGCGGGCGTCTGGGCGATGACGGTGCCGGTGGAAAAGGCCTGGGCGGGTGCGGGAGATATAGCGGACGCAGCAGGTGTGGCGGGGCTCGTGGGGGCGGCGGCGGGGTTTGCGGGTGTGCCTGTGGCCTGAGTAGGGATGCTGAGTTCTTCGGCGCTGACGATGTGCAGGCCGGCGGCGGCAGCGCGGGCGGCGGCGGAGGCGAGGGTGAGACCGGCGAGGGAGGGCATGACGAAGGCTTCCGGCGACTCTGCCTCCTCGGGATCGCTGATGAGGAGGCTCACGCGAGGACGGTCGACGCCGGCTGCGTTGGGGTTGGGGGTCTGGGCGATGACGACGCCGGGATCTCCGGGTGCTGCGACGTGGGCGACGGCACCGAGCTCGAGCCCCAGGCGGCGGATGTTGATGGAGGCGGTGCGCTCGCTTTGACCGAGGAGGTTGGGGATGGCGACCTGCTGCGCGCCGAGGCTTTCGGTGACGCGGACGGTCCATTCGCGGCGTACGGTCGCGCCGGGTGCGGGAGATTGGGCGAGGATGCGTCCGGGCGGTATGTTGGGGGAGTAGAAGCGATTTTCGAGGTTGAGGCGGAGACCGAGGGAGCGGGTCTGTTTGCTTGCTTCGGAGAGGGTGAGGCCGGCGAGGTTGGGGACTTTGACCTCGCGGCCGTGGATGGCGAGGCGCATGGTGATGAACGCAGAGGTGAGCGCGACCACAAGCATGGCCAGGGCTCCGAGAACGATGTTGAAGAAGCGGTTGATTCGGCGGATCGTCAGCTTCATAGGCTTAAACAGGATACAGGTGACGGCGAGATTGCTGACGCGGTCACCTGGCCGGCGAGCCTTACTTTTATTTGGTGAAGCAGCGATGGGTTTGTCTTGCGCTAGCGGCGGTTGTCGGTGGCGGGTTCGGGGTGGATGAGGAGGCGGCTGACCTCGGGTTCTTCGAGTTTGAAGGTGTTCTCGAAGGCGGTGATGATCTCGTGGACGCGGGACATGGGAAGGTCGTCGGGCAGGGTGCAGTGGCAGTTGACCTGGATGCGGTCGTTGATGCGGGTGACGAGGACTTCGTGGATGTCGAGGATCTCGGGGAAGGCCTGGGCGGCGCGGCGGAGGCGGACTTCGAGCTGGCGGTCGCGTTCGAGTGAGACGGGCCGCTCGATGGTGGCGGGCTCGCTTTCGATGTGGGTGAGGATGGAGGAGATCCCGGGGATGTCGCGGCGAATGTCGCTCTCGAGCTGGGTGACGAGGGCGTGGGCGTCGCGGAGGGTCATGGTCTCGTCGACTTCGAGGTGCTGCTCGACGTGGAGCTGGTGGTGGTATTCCTGAACGCTGACGTCGTGGATGTTGAGGTTGGAGCGGGCGGCGACGGCGCGGATGCGGTCGTGAATGCTTTCGGCGCGGGAGGCGGTGGGGATGGAGTGGACGACAACGTCGGCTCCGGGGAGATGGCGGCGGACGGCGTCGGTGGCGGCCATGGTGATCTGCTCGGAGCGCTGGAAGGTGAGGTTGCGAGGCATGCCGAGGGTGACGTCGGCGAAGTAGCTGGGGCCTGAGCGGCGGGTGCGGACGCGGTCGACGGAGAGGACGCCGTCGATGGCGGAGAGTTCGCGGATGAGTTCGTTTGTCTGGGTGCGGGTCTCGAGCGGAGTGGCGTCGGTGAGGGCGTCGATGGTGCGGCGGGCGAGATTCCAGGTGACGTAGAGGATGATGCAGGCGACGAGGATGGCGGCGATTGGGTCGGCGAGTTCGAGCGTGGGGATGTGCCAGTGTTCGCCGCCGTAGGTTGCGACGAGGCCGAGGAGGACAGCGAGGGAGGACCAGATGTCGGTGCGGAAGTGGATGGCGTCGGCTTCGAGGGCCTCGCTCTTGGTCTCGCTGGCGATGCGGTGGAGCTTGCTGGAGCGGGTGAAGTCGACGGTGATGGCGAGGAGCAGGACGGCGAAGGGCCAGATGGAGAATTTGAGGGAGAGGTGCTCGCGAAAGACGATGCGGCGGATGGCTTCGGTGAGGATCCAGATGCAGGAGGCGAGCATGAGGACGGTTTCGATACCGGCGGAGAGGCTTTCGATCTTGCCGTGGCCGTAGGCGTGGCTGGCGTCGGCGGGGCGGTCGGAGACCTGAACGGAAAAGAGAGTGATGGCTGCGCCGATGAGGTCGATGCCGGAGTGCGCGGCTTCGGAGAGCATGCCGAGTGAGCCGGTGAGGAGGCCGGTGAGGAGCTTGAAGAGCGTGACGGCGAAGGCGGCGAGGACGGAGAAGAGCGCGGCGGAACGCTTGGCGTTGTGCGGGGTTGCGGCTTGCTCGGGAGTGGCCGTGGGGCTCATGGGAGAGATGGTACAGGGTGTTGGGGGTGGCTCGAATAGTTACCGCAAAACGCTGGCCGTCGGAGCGGCTAGACGGAAGATATCACCGAGTTGCGTGGGCGGAACAATATTGTTGTGGCAATCATTGTTTGGTGGCGTGGTAGAGGCCGACGACGCCGAAGGTGTAGCTGGTCCATGTGGCGTTGGTGAAGCCGGCGTGGTTGATGAGTTGGATCATGCGCGGTGGGCGGGGGAAGCGTTCGACTGAGGCGTTGAGATAGCTGTAGGCGGCAGGCCTGCCGGTGATGAGGCCGCCGAGTCTGGGAAGGATTGTCCTGAAGTAGAGGCTGTAGAGTGCGCCGAAGAGGCCTTCGGGCTGGTTGCACTCGAGAATGCCGAACTGGCCGCCGGGGCGAAGAACACGCCGAAGCTCGGCGAGGCTCTCTTCGTAGTTGGCGAGGTTGCGGAAACCGAAGGCGGAGGTGACGAGGTCGACGGAGGCGTCGGCGAGGGGGAGATGAAGGGCGTCGGCCTCGATGGGGACGATGTTGTGGGGGGCGAATTTTTCGGTGCCGCGCGTGAGCATCTGGTGGGAGAAGTCGACGGCGAGGATGGGTGCAGCGCCGGGAGTAGCAGGGCGGTGTTTGAGGAGGGCCATGGTCATGTCGCCGGTGCCACAGCAGAGGTCGAGAACGACGGCCTCGGGACGCTGGAGGACGGGACGGAAGAGACGTGCGGTGCGGCTCCACCACCAGTGGTCGATGCCGGCGGAGAGGAGGTGGTTGGCGCGGTCGTAGGTGGGCGCGATGGTGTCGAACATCTGCTGGACAGCGGCAGCGGCGTCCCGTTCTGTGGTGATGCCGGCGGGGCGGGCTCCGGTGGAGAGCTCGTGTTCGGGTTTGCGTTCGATTGTCACAGAACCATGTTAGACGGCATGGACCTCTGTCTGCGCGCAATGACTACTGCGAGCAGACATGATCTGCGCATAATCATTTAGATCTTCGTCCTGATCTCGATTCTCGAAGCATGAGGGCGAGCATGGATGCAGTGGCGGCGAGGAGTTCGGGTTCGGTTACGTCGCGGACGATTTCTGTTTTGCCAATGGCTGTTGGAAGGACGAAGGAGCGGATGCCGCTGCGGTTTTTCTTGTCGCGCGAGGTGAGGGCGACGAGTTTTGCGGCGGTGGCTTTGAACGGTGGCAACGGGCCGTAGCGAAGGATGAGGGATTCGATGCGGTCGGCTTGTTTTGGGTCAATGGTTTTGCGGTTGCGCGCTACGTTGAGTGCGGCGATCATGCCCCAGGCTACGGCTTCGCCGTGGAGGAGCTGTTTGTAGTTGGTGGCGGCTTCGATGGCGTGGCCGATGGTGTGGCCGAAGTTGAGGATCATGCGCAGGCCGGATTCTTTTTCGTCTTTGCTGACCACGTCGGCTTTGACGCGGACTGAGGCGGCGACGACGCGGGTGAGGGCGGCGGGTTCGCCCGCGAGGATGGCGTCGGCGTTTTGTTCCATGTAGCGGAAAAGTTTTGCGTCGTAGATGATGCCGGCTTTGATGGATTCCTGCAGGCCGGCGCGGAGTTCAGCGGATGGCAGCGTGGCGAGGAGGTCGGTGTCGGCGAAGACGGCTTGCGGGTGGTGGAAGCTGCCGATGAGATTTTTTCCTGCGGCGAGGTTGACGCCGGTTTTGCCGCCGATGGAGGAGTCGACCTGCGCGAGGAGGGTGGTGGGGATTTGCACGTAGCGGATGCCGCGCATGTAGATGGCGGCGAGGAAGCCGGTGATGTCGCCGAGGACGCCGCCACCGAAGGCGAGGAGGAGCGAGTCGCGGTCGGCGCCTGCGGTGGAGAGTTGCTGGGCGAGGGATTCGACGCTTGCGAGGCGCTTGTGGGCTTCGCCGCTGGGAAGGAAGAGGACCGTTGGGGGACCTTGCTCTTGTTTTGGGAAGCTGGCGAGGAAGGGTTTCGACCAGAGAGCCCAGATGTCGGGTGATGTGATGACGAAGGGCCGGAAGGGTTTGTCTTTGTTGAGTTTTTTGAGGCGAGGATAGAGGGTGCGGAGAAGGTCCGAGCCTATGGTGACGTCGTAGGTTGCGGAGGGCGTGTTGACGGGGATGACGGGCACGGTATTTCGATAGTATCGCAGAGCTTTGAGCTGTGAGGTCTGAGGGTTGGAAGCTTACGGCTCATCGCTCTAGTAGCATCGAGGTATGGAACGAGTCGATTTTCTGGTGATTGGGGCGGGGATTGCAGGGCTGAGTGCGGCGATTCGGCTGGCGGATGCAGGTACGGTGCTCGTGGTGACGAAGGAAGAGCTGGCGGAGTCGAATACGGCTTATGCGCAGGGTGGGATCGCGGTGGCGATGGGCGGCGAGGAGGACGTTGCGCTGCATCTGGAGGACACGCTGGCGGCGGGCGATGGGCTGGTGAATCGGGAGGCGGCGACGGTGCTGGTGTCGAGAGGGACCGCAGCGGGTGGAGGAGTTGCTGGAGTGGGGGACGGCGTTCGATCGCGAAGGCGACGAGTTGCTGCGGACGCGCGAGGGCGCGCATAGCCTGTCGCGGATTCTGCATGCGAATGGAGATGCGACGGGGCGAGAGATTGCGGTTTCGCTGCTGCGGCATGTAAGGGAGATTCCGCAGATCGAGTTGATGGAGTGGACGACGAGCGTGGACCTGCTTGTCGAGGACGGACGCGTGGTGGGGGCGACACTGCTGGATGGCGAGGGCGGGCTGCGGGTGGTGCAGGCGCGGGCGGTGCTGCTGGCGAGCGGTGGTGCCGGGCAGGTTTATAGCGATACGACGAATCCGGCGGTGGCGACGGGGGATGGAATTGCGATGGCTTACCGGGCGGGGGCGGCGGTGAGCGATATGGAGTTTTATCAGTTTCATCCGACGGCGTTCAGTGTGGCAGGGGCTCCGCGATTTTTGCTGAGCGAGGCGCTGCGGGGTGAGGGGGCGTTTCTCGTCAATGCGAAGGGTGAGCGGTTTATGGAGCGATATCATCCGCTGCTGGAACTGGCTTCGCGGGATGTGGTGGCGCGGGCGATTACACGTGAGGGGATGGATGGGCTGGTGTATCTGGACATGCGTCACGTGGCTGCGAATCCAAAGGCAATGGATTTGAAGGCGCGGTTTCCGGGGATCTCGAAGTTTCTGGCGGGGTACGGGATGGAACTGGGGAGGGATTTGATTCCGGTGCGGCCGGCGGCGCATTACCTGATGGGCGGAGTGAGGACGGATGTGCATGGAAGGACCTCGCTGCCGGGGCTGTATGCGGCGGGAGAGGCGGCATGTACAGGAGTGCATGGGGCGAACCGGCTGGCGAGTAATTCGCTGCTGGAGGGGCTGGTGTTTGGAGCGCTGGCAGCGGAGACGATGATCGCGGAGGTTCCGGCGAGAGCGGCGAATTCGACGCGCTGTTCCGGAGGCTGCTGCGGGGGTTACGCCAGAGGCCGCGACGGAGAGGTGGATTGCGGAGCTGCGCGCGTTGATGTGGAAGCATGCGGGGCTGTTGCGCGATGGGCAGGGTTGCGGGAGGCTCAACGAGGGCTGGATGCATTGGCGGTGACGATGCCGCGTGGGCTTTTTCGGCGGGCGTTGGAGGCACGGAATCTGCATGTGGTGGCTGGGTTGATTGTCGCTTCGGCGCTGGGACGCGAGGAGAGCAGGGGGGCACACTATCGGAATGATTTTCCGCTCCACAGTGCGTCGGCGAGGCACTCGGTGATGCAGCGGGGAGGCTGGAGTTTGTGGCTTAGGTTTGAAGGAAGGGTGTCTTGCCGATGAAGTCCGACCGAGGTCTTCGCCGCGTGGTCGTGGCGATTGCGGGTGCGTTCGTCACGTTTTGGTTGGTGGCGATGGCCATTTACTACAAGATGGCCGAGGTGAGGGTGAACGGTTTTGTGCACGGAGGACCGTTGATGCTGACGGCTGCGATGGCCGGCTTGTTCGCAGGTGGATTGGCGGCTGTGGTTGTGCTGATTCTACTGCTGCGATTGCGCTAGAAGATCGTCATCAGGACCGGAACGATGACGCCGGCGAGGAGAATGGCGCTGATCAGGGACCTGTTGCGGATGTATTTGTATGACATGTAAAGGCCGGAGAGCGTTGAGGTGAAGAGGCCGATTGCGACGAGGAGGAAGAAGATCTTCAGGGGCAGGGCGTTGTGGGCTTTGGGAGAGGGGCGTCTCTGCAGTCGCTGGGGGCAGCATCGGCGGTTGGGTTGCCGCGTGCGATTTGTCCGCTAGGGGTTTGTCGGTAGCTTTCTCTGGTGGCGGGAGCCTTCGCGCGGGAACGATCGGCGTCTGCTTTTTGTGGATCTGGCTGAGCATGACGATCCAGGCGGCGGTTTATAGCTGCTGCCGCGGGTGGTTTCGTGGAGACTGAAGGTCTGGAGGGCTCCGGTAAGGGCGAAGAAGAGCAGGGCGGGGGCGATAAAGACGCCAATGTAGAGATGGACCAGGCGGGTGTATCGCAGAAAGGTGTGTGAAGAGGACATGGTTATTCCTTTCTACACAAAGAGATGAAATACGACAAGTTCGGTCCTATATAGAGGAGAACGGGGCCTGAGTTGAAGGCTCAATGCAGAACCTCGCTGAGATCAGGCGGTTTGAGGGGAGGGTTTGGCGAGGAGAGAGAGCACGATCGTGATCGAGAGAACAGAGACGATGACGGCGAGAGAAGTGATGGGGCCGATCTCGAGCCAGTGGGCGGAGAGCATCTTGATTGCGGCGAAGGCGAGGACTGCCGCGAGGCCGTAGTGGAGGAAGCGAAGTTTGGCGAGCAGGTGGGCGAGGAGGAAGTAGAGCGAGCGAAGGCCCATGACGGCCATGATGTTCGACGTGTAGGCGAGGAAAGGGTGGCGGGTGATGGAGAGGACGGCGGGGATGGAGTCGAGCGCGAAGACGACGTCGGTGAGTTCGATAGCGAGAAGAGCGAGGAAGAGGACGGTGACCATGCGTTGGCCGTCTTCGCGGACGAAGAACTTGTCCTGGCGGAGGCTGACGGGGTGTACCTTGGTGAGCCATTTGATCCAGCGCGGGAGTCGTCCCGCATCTTTCTGGGCGGAGGGAAGAACGAGGCGGACGGCGGCGATGAGCAGGATGGCGGCGAAAGCGTAGCTGATCCATTCGAAGTGGGCGAGGAGGCCGAGGCCGGCGGCGATGAAGGCTCCGCGCAGGACGATGGCGCCGGCGACTCCCCAGAAGAGGACCTTGGGTTGATGGTTGGGTGCGATGTTGAAGACGCGGAAGAGGATGAGGAAGACAAAGAGGTTGTCGACGGAGAGCGACTCTTCGATGGCGTAGCCGGCGAGGTATTGCGTCGTGAACTCGCCGCCGAGGGTGTGGAAGAGGAAGAGGGCGAAGGCAAGAGCGGCGGCAACCCAGAGGATAGTGGCGGCGATGGCGGTGGAGTGGGTTTTTTTAGGGCCCTGGCGGCGCGCGTAGACGAGCTCGATCGCGAGAAGCGCGAAGATGAAGAGATGAAAGCCGATCCAGTGGCTGATGGGGGTGGCGCCGGGCATCTGTCTTGGATGCTACAGCGCGGGAGGGCTTGATGCACGGTTGTAGGCAGGAGAACGGGCTGGCCACGGAGGTTCCATGATGCGCGGCTGGCGTGGTCCGTGACAGCTTACGGCTATCAGCTTACCGTGTGCCGAGAACCATGGAGTAAACGGCGTAGAGAATAATCGCGAGCAGCATCCAGAGTATGGACGAGAAGAAAAGGCTGCGCGCGACATCGCCTATGGGATGGTTCTGGAAGAAGCCTGTTGAGGGGGCCCGATCAGACCCCGGAGTGGTGAAGCTTTTGGATCTCGACTGTAAGGATGGGAACGTTGGCGTTTGCATTGTTCTACCTCCATCGGCAAGGATGAGAGTAGGACGAGGATCAATGCGCAGCTATCCCTCAATTGGGCTAGTTTGTGGCTCATTTGGGTCATCCATGCGGGAATTTCTTCCATGCGCGCAGCGCTGTTTTTCAGCGTCTGGAATGACAGGAAGTACAGGACGGCGTAGGATTTGGCCGTATCCAGACTATGTACGTTGGGCTGCGTAAAATCCAAATCTTATCGGGAGCGATTATGAAGACAGCGATTCGTTTGATGGCAGTTGCGACGGGGCTTCTGGCGGCGCAAGTTGCGATGGCCCAGACACCTGCGGGGGCGCCCGCCGGATCTACGGGTCAATGTAAAGATGGAACTTACTCGACGGCCGCCAGCAAACAGGGCGCGTGCCGTGGACACCAGGGGGTGAAGGAGTGGTATGCGGCTGCTCCGGCCGGTGCTGCTCCTGCTGCGGCGGCTTCGACTTCGTCCAAGACGGCAGCTCCGGCTGCTGCTGCGGGGAGTCGACCAGCGAACGCTACCGGTCTATGTAACGACGGTACTTATGCGACATCCACGAGCAAGAGTGCGGGCTGCCGTGGACACCAGGGCGTGAAGGATTGGTACGCAGCTGCGCCAGCGGCTGCTGCTGCCCCTGCTGCTGCGGCAACTCCAGCAGCTCCACCTGCGCCTAAAGTTGCGACAACTCCGGCCCCGGCTCCAGCGGCAGCGGCTGCCACTGCTCCGGCTTCAGCGGCGAAGGCCTCTCCGGCGTCGAAGGCAGCGTCCATGCCGCAAGCGGCGGGCGGCGGTCCGGGCCTGGTGTGGGTGAATACGGACAGCAAGGTGTATCACTGCTACGGGACGACGTATTACGGCAAGACCAAGCAGGGAGCGTATATGTCTGAGGCCGATGCAAAGGCCAAAGGCGCCCACCCGGACCATGGCAAGGCTTGTAGCCAGTAACGATATGGAGAATTGAGATGGAGAATTGAGACGAAGACTGCGCCTCTGATGCCTGTAGGGTGCTTCAGGGGCGCTGGTTGATTAAGCGGATCATTTCGAGGAAGAGGTCGCCGGAGATCTGGAGGGATCTGGCGCTGATCTTGTCGAGTGTGTCTTGCGCGGTGTGGTGGTAGCCGTCGGGGGCCGTGTCGGTGATGGGGCCGTAGTGGGCGTCGATGACGTCGAGCACAGGTACGCCGCGCTGTGCAAATGGCAGATGATCGTCCTCTTCAGACTCGCGGTATTTGAAGATGTAGGCAGAGTGGCCAGTGTTCTTTGCTGCGACTTTGAGCATGTCGAGCAGCCAGGGTGTGGAGTTATCCACGTGGTCGATGTTGAGGTCTTTGTCGGCGATCATGTCGGCGACGAGGAAGGCCTTGATCTTGCCGAGAGTGCCGTCGTTGGCCCACTTGGCGGCGAGGTGGCGGGTGCCGTAGAGAGAGTCCGATGCGCTCCAGCTCTTGACGGCCTCTTCGCCGTCGTCGAAGACGAGCCAGACGGAGTAGCCCTCGGGCGGGTGGGCGCGGAGAACGTTGCCGATCTCGATGAGGAGGGCCGTGGTGGCGGCTCCGTCGTTGGCTCCGTAGAACTCGATGTCGCGCAGAGGATAGTTGGTCTCGTAGTGGCTGGCGAGGACGATGATGCCGTCTTTCTTGCCTGGGAATTTGACGATGTAGTTGCGCATCGTCTGGAAGCCGGCGGGAGTGCTGGCGGTGAAGGTGTCGGTTTCGAAGTTGCCTTTGGCGGCTTCAGGGGCGAAGTGCTGTTTGATGAACTCTTCGGCTTTGAGGTGGCCGGGAGAGCCGTTGAAGCGTTTGGGAGCGACCTGGAGGAGCTGTGCTGTGAGGGTGTAGGCGGCCTGGCCGTTGAAGCGGGCCGGAGCCTTTTGGGCCTGAGAGCTGCTGGCGGCCACTAGAAAAACGATCAGCAGCACAAGAAAATGCAGGTCCTTCGACTGCGCAGTTCGCAAGCTGCTCCGCTGAGGATGACAAGTTCCAGCCGTGCGAAAAGCCTGAACTCTATTGAGAAGGGTCATGCGGATTTCTTCGCCTCTCTGGCTTTGCGCCGGTCGGGGTGGACGAGGAAGGCTACGCCTACGCCAACTATATAGAGCGCCAGCATAGGGCTGGCGAAGAGACACATGCTGAAGGGGTCGGGCAGGGGGCAGATGATCGCCGAGATCAGGAAGATGATGAGGATGGCGTAGCGGATTGCTTGAGAAGGAATTTGCCGTCGACGATGCCGAAGAGGGCGAGGAAGAAGATGAGGATGGGCAGCTCAAAACAGATGCCGAGGCCGAGGATGACGGCGAGGAAGAAGCTCGGTGTAGTCCTCGATGGTGATCATGGGGTGAAGTTCTTTCCGAAGTCCTGGATCAGGACGTTCATGGCGCCGGGGAGCACCTAGTGATAGCCGAACCATGCTCCTGACGAGAAAGAGCCCGACGGTGGCTCCCATGAAGGGAACGACGTACTTCTTCTCGTTTGCGTACATGCCGGGCGAGATGAAGAGCCAGAGCTGATAGAGGATGAACGGGCTGGCGATGATGGCGCCGCAGACGAAGGAGGTCTTGATATAGAGGTTGAGCGCGTCGGTGGGATGGGTGATGGTCAGCTTGAGACCGATATCGAGCAGAGGACGCTGGATGTATTGGATAAGGCGCGCGTGGAAGATGTAGGCGACGGCGAAGCCGCACGGCGAGCTAGGCGACGGAGTGGATGAGGCGCTTGCGGAGCTCGGTGAGATGCTCCATCAGGCTCATGCCGGGGAGTTCGGCGCGGTCGGTGACTGCTTTGCGCGCCTTGTCGATTGTGTCGAGATCAGCCACGCTGTGTGGCCTCGTGGGTTGCGATCTCAGATGTTGCTATCGCAGGATCGGGTTCGTGGGGGATGGAGTCCAGTACGGGAGAGAGCGCAGAGTTGCTGACGGGAAGCCCAGTGGAGGGTGGCATGAGATTCAGGTCGCCGGAGGTGGCGATGGGTAGCGGCTCGGACGGTGTTTCGACGACCTGCGGTTGCTCGTGCGGGTGGCCTACGAGAAACTCTTCGGTGACCGGAGGGGCGATTGTGTTCTCGCTGCCGTCCGTTATAGCCGGTGTGACGGGTGCAGCGGCTTCCATGGCAGCGATTTTTTTCTGCTGCTCCTCCTGGTCGGCGATGCGGAGTTCTTCTTCCATCTGCATGCGGAACTCGTTGGAGGCGCGGCGGAACTCGGCCATGAGCTTGCCGAGCTGGCGGGCGAGTTCAGGCAGCTTCTTCGGCCCGAAGAGAAGTAGGGCGAGGAAGATGAGGATGGCGCTGTCCTGAAAGCTAGGCATAAGTCAGTCCCATGATACGGCTTACGGTTGACGGAACAAATGGATGGAGGCGACGGATGCTGTTGTAAAATCTCTATGCAGGGCAGTCTGATGTGACGAACTGAGTTGGAAGAAGACGCATCGTTTGGACGTGATCTGCGTCAAATAATCACAGAAGCGGCCGACGTGGCCGTCCGTAGCAGAAGTGGTAGGAGTTGCAACATCCCCGTGGGTTGGGTGAAGGTCGATTGAGCCGGCACAGCGAATCCACTGCAACTTGAGCAGTGCATGCTTTCAACATCCCCGTCTCAGAGGCGAGAAGACGGTGTCGGCTAAAACCGGCACCAGACGACCTTGTGAGACTGAAGGCGGAGTACTTTGAACGGACTATTAGAGATTGCTTCGGCTGAGGCCGTGGCGGAGAATGCCGCGGCGACGTGTTCCATTGCGAACTCGTTAGATGACTATCTTGCGCAACCTGACCACACAATGGATGCCCGCATCGCAGCGGCGCGTGCCACTCTGGGGACCGATGTCGTTTTGCTGGGGCATCACTACCAGCGCGATGAGGTGATCCGGTTTGCCGACTTTACCGGCGACAGCTACAAGCTCTCGAAGGTTGCCTCCGAGACGAACGCGAAGTACATGCTGTTCTGCGGCGTGCACTTTATGGCGGAGACCGCCGATGTGCTGGGGCAGCCGTGGCAGCAGGTGATTCTGCCGGATCTGAACGCCGGTTGCTCGATGGCCGATATGGCGGAGATCGGGCAGGTGGAGGACTGCTGGGATTCGCTCGAGCGCGCCGGGCTTGACGAGCGCCGCTGCGGGCGGCTTGATTCCGCTGACGTATATGAACTCGGCCGCTGCGATTAAAGGTTTTTGCGGCAGGCGAGGCGGCCTGGTCTGCACCTCGTCGAATGCTCGCAGAGCGTTTGAGTGGGCGTTTGCGCGCGGGGAGAAGATTTTGTTTCTTCCCGATCAGCACCTGGGGCGGAATACGGCGTTTGCGATGGGGATTCCGCTGAGCGAGATGGTGGTGTGGGATCCCTACCAGATCAACGGCGGCTTGAGCCCGGACCGGCTGAAGGCGGCAAAGGTGATTCTGTGGAAGGGACACTGCTCGGTGCATCAGCGCTTTCTGCCGGAGCATGTCGATCGCGTGCGTCGCGACCATCCGGAGATGCAGGTGATCGTGCATCCGGAGTGCCGCTGGGAGGTTTGCCAGAAGGCCGATGCGATTGGTTCGACGGAGCGGATTATTGATGTGATTGAAAAGGCGCCGGAGGGTTCGAGCTTCGCCGTGGGCACGGAGATTCATCTGGTGAACCGGCTGACGAAGCGGTTTGCTCCGCTGGGCAAGCGCGTGATGACGCTCGATGACTCGGGTTGCCTGTGCACGACGATGTACCGCATCTCGCCGCAGCATCTGGCCTGGGCGCTGGAGAATCTGGTGGAGGGACGAGTGGTCAATCGCATCAAGGTGGAGGATGATGTGAAGCAGTGGGCGCGCGTTGCGCTCGACCGAATGCTGGAGATCAAGATTTGAGCAAGACGTTTACGTTGAGTGAAGCACAGACGTTGCTGCCGGTGGTGGAGGCTCTGCTGCGCAGGGCTCAGGCGGCCGGCGTTCGCGCTGTGGAGTTGGAGCAGGAGATGCAGCACTTGAGCCACCGGATCTTTCTCTCGGGCGGCATGCATGTGGATGTGAGTGTGGCGGCACGACGCCGGGCGGAGCGCGAGAAGGCCGTGCAGGAGGCGAAGGACACGCTCGCCGAGATCGACTCGATCGGCGTGCAGGTGAAGGATCTGGAGCAGGGGCTGCTCGACTTTCCTTCTGTGATGGACGGGAAGCCGGTGCTGCTGTGCTGGAAGCTGGGCGAGCCGGCGATTGCCCATTGGCATACGGAGGAGGAGGGCTTTGCCGGGCGGAAGCCTTTGGATTCGGGGTTCGGCAAGACGGAGCGGTTGAACTGAGGCGCGAGGCTGATCGGGGGTTTGTGGATTGGTCTCGACGTTCTGTTGCGTAACAGATAGAAAAAAGTGTTTCGCACACGGTATTCTTTGCGAAGAAGTTACTTTGAGGTGATCGGCGGTCCATGGCTTTTCCCAGCGTCAAGCGCATTCTTCAGATAGGCTCACCGGTCAGCAGTTTCAAACTCCTTTTGATCGTAACGCTCTACTCGCGGCCGAAATTCAAGACGTTTGCGCAAGCGCTGCTGCGGCCTTTTATTCACGGTGGCGTGATCTCGATTCGCTACCGGTGCTGCGAGCGTTTCTACCAGACCTATCTGCGGACGTCTGATTTGCAGGCCGACTATCTGAGCACGCGAGAGCTGTGTGTGAATGACATCTATTACCTCGATCGCAACTTCAAAGCAGATCTTGTGATCGATGGCGGAGGGAATATTGGACTTTTCTCTTTGCGTGCCGCAGCGGCTTACCCTTCGGCGAAGATTATTATCTGCGAACCGCTCCCGCGGAACATCGAACAGATTCAGAGACACCTTGATTTGAATGGTGTCCGGGCGGAGATCCTGCCGAACTGCCTGGGCGGCACGCGCAGAACCATTCCTTTCTATTGCCGCGGGGCGAATGAGAGCAGTTTCGACGCCGCCGAGCCCTACGAAAAGATCATGCAGATTCCAGTCATCCTGCTGCAGGACGCGATCGGCTCGTCTCCGGCGGAGAGGATTTTGATCAAACTCGATATTGAAGGCATGGAGATCGAAGCCTTGACGGCTTTCGTCCCCACAGAGCATCGAGCGATTTATGTTGTAGGGGAATTGCATCATTATCCTGTCAACGCTCCGATCATGGAACGTCTGTTTCGCGATCACGGCTGGATGTTGGAGTTCTTCGATACAGGTGATGTGACATCGGGCTTTCGCGCGTGTTCTCCCGCTGCGGTTCCGTTGTTGAACTGGGCCGCCTCAGTGAAATCAGGAGCGGAAGTGCCCACGGAGCAAGCCGGCGTACAGGGTTGACTCCCCTCATGCAAGGCGGGCAGCCTGTGGATAACTAAATTTATCGGACGATAATATTTATCGTTTATACTTCGGGTGTGCTGGTGAATGAGTCCAGGTCGTTCCGCGAGATATGCCAGGAGAACGGCATTGCCGTGACGCACCAGCGGCAGGTGTTGTACGAAGTAATGAAGACGATGCATGGCCATCCGAGTCCGGAAGAGGTCTATGCGCGGGTGAAGAAGAAGGTGCCGGCAATCTCGCTGGCGACCGTCTACAAAAACATACATTTGTTTGTTGAAAGCGGCGTCTTCAGCAAGGTGAGCATGCATCACGGCTCATTGCGCGTGGAGATGAATGACGAGGCGCACCATCATATGGTGTGTTCGAAATGTAAAGCGATTACCGACATCGGAGAGAAGGAGCTTGGGCTGGTCTCGAAGAAAGAAAAGCTGCCCGGCGGATTTCTGGTGGAGCGGTATGCAGTCGACGTGATTGGCATTTGTGCAAAGTGCCAACGGGCTTAGGTATAACCGCAACGAAAAATTTTCGAGGTGAACGATGTCAACCGAAGCAAAATGCCCAGTTCCGCATGGCACAGCGCATGGCGCAGTCACGACTTCACACGGTGCAGGCCGAAAGAATCCCGACTGGTGGCCCAATCAACTGAATCTGAAGGTCTTGAACCAGCACTCCCCACTCAACAATCCCATGGGCGAGGAGTTTAACTACGCTGAGGAGTTCAAGAGCCTGGACCTGAATGCAGTGATCAAGGACCTGCATGCCTTGATGGCGACCTCGCAGGACTGGTGGCCAGCAGACTTCGGGCACTATGGGCCGTTGTTCATCCGTATGGCGTGGCACAGCGCCGGCACCTATCGTATCGCCGATGGGCGTGGTGGCGCGGGCGCAGGTATGCAGCGGTTTGCTCCGCTGAACAGCTGGCCGGATAACGTGAGCCTGGATAAGGCGCGTCGGCTGCTCTGGCCGATCAAGCAGAAGTATGGCCGGAAGATCTCATGGGCCGACCTGATGATCCTCACGGGCAACGTTGCGCTGGAGTCGATGGGATTCAAGACCTACGGCTTCGCTGGTGGGCGCGCGGATGTTTGGGAGCCGGATGAGACGTACTGGGGACCCGAGGCGACGTGGCTCGGCGACAAGCGATATAGCGGCGATCGCCAGCTGGAAAACCCACTTGGTGCTGTGCAGATGGGTTTGATTTACGTCAATCCGGAGGGGCCTAATGGCAATCCCGATCCCGTCGGTTCGGCGCGGGACATTCGCGAGACGTTTGCGCGGATGGCGATGGACGACGAGGAAACGGTCGCGCTGATCGCTGGCGGACACGCCTTCGGCAAAACGCATGGCGCTGGCAATCCTGATCAGTATGTTGGTCGTGAGCCCGAGGGTGCGCCGATTGAGGAGCAGGGGCTTGGTTGGAAGAACAGTCTTGGCAATGGCGTGGGCGTCAATACGATCTCCAGCGGCCTCGAAGGCGCATGGACGACGAATCCAGTGAAGTGGGACATTGAGTACCTGGAGAATCTGTTCAAGTACGATTGGGAGCTGACGAAGAGTCCGGCAGGCGCGCAGCAATGGAAGCCTAAGAATGGAACTGCTGCGGGCACGGTGCCGGATGCGCACGATCCGTCGAGGAAGCACGCTCCAACCATGTTGACGTCGGACCTTGCGCTGCGATTTGATGCGACCTACGAGAAGATTTCGCGGGACTACCTGGCGAATCCGCAGAAGTTGACTGACGCGTTCGCGAAGGCCTGGTACAAGCTGACGCATCGCGACATGGGGCCCATTGCGCGATATCTTGGTCCGCTCGTCCCTAATGAGCAGCTGATCTGGCAGGATCCTGTCCCGGCGGTTGATCACGAACTGATCGGCGAGGCGGAGATCAAAGCCCTCAAGGCCAAGATTCTTGCGGCCGGGCTCTCCATCTCTCAACTCGTCACGACCGCCTGGGCGTCGGCATCGAGCTTCCGTGGTAGTGACAAGCGTGGCGGGGCCAACGGAGCGCGCATTCGTCTTGCACCGCAGAAGTTCTGGCAGGTGAACCAGCCAACCGAGCTTGCGAAGGTCCTCGATGCGCTGGAGGCGATTCAGAAGGAGTTCAATGCAGGGTCTGGCGCGAAGAAGGTATCGCTGGCCGACCTGATCGTCCTGGGCGGTTGTGCCGCAGTCGAAGAGGCTGCGAAGAAGGCGGGCCACGAGGTGAAGGTTCCCTTCTCTCCGGGGCGCACAGACGCGTCGCAGGAGCAGACCGATACCCACTCGTTCGCAGTGCTCGAGCCTATCGCAGACGGCTTCCGCAACTACCTGCGTCCGGCACACGAGCCGTTTGCGGCCGAGTTGCTTGTGGACAAGGCAAACCTGCTGACACTGACCGCTCCGGAGATGACCGTTCTGATCGGTGGCCTTCGCGTGCTGGGTGCAAACTTCGAACAGTCCTCAAACGGTGTTTTCACGAAGGAGCCCGGCACGCTGACCAATGACTACTTCGTGAATCTTCTCGACATGTCCACAAAATGGCAAAAGTCCGCTACAGAGGGCGTGTTGGAGGGACTCGATCGGGCCACTGGCGATCCAAAGTGGACGGGAAGCATTGTCGATCTCGTCTTCGGATCTAACTCTCAACTACGAGGGCTGGCCGAAGTGTATGCGTGCAGCGACTCGCAGCCGACCTTCGTGGGCGACTTTGTGGCGGCCTGGAACAAAGTGATGAATCTCGATCGCTTTGACCTCGCGTGACTTCAAAAGTAAGGCAAGAGCGGTCCAGCGATGGGCCGCTCTTTTGTTTTTGAAGACTAGAACCCATCTCATAAATGCCTTTGGTCGACGGAACGGCAGAATTACTTCCGGATCGCCGACAACCCGCTCCGAACTCACAATAAAGCGTTCAGTCCGTTCCATGAATCGGTTCTGCGTCAAGGGAATGGTATTATCAGGCGCGATGAATGTGGTCTGGGTGAGCTAGGGGGATGGCCAATCCAATGAGACGGCTGATTAGGTTGTTGGTTATTTCAACACTCTTCGCCACGTCGTTCCAAGCGGTCGCTGATGAGCTAGAGACTCAGAAGACTTGGAAGTTCCAGGGCAAACAGGGCGCAGTTGAGATCCAGCTGACTCGTTTTGTTCACAGCGACGGAACGAAGGCCACTTCGTTGAGCATCTATTCCCCGAATGGAGCACCGCGCTCAGTAGCGGAAGAGGCGGAGTTTCTTGCCAAGGTTTTAGATGATCTTCCAAACACCGGGATCAACGCTCAGTCTCTTGGTTGGATTTCCTCCCGATTCAACGAGCCAGAAGCTGTCGAAAAGGTTGCAGCCTATGCCGCCTCGTCCAAGCAATGGAGGAGAGCTTTGAAGACCAAAAACATGTCTGTTGTTTATTCGCTCGTGACGTCCTTCCTGAACGAAAGTGGCGCATACAAGGAGTGGGCTAGTGCCTTCAGAAGCCACGGTCTCGATTTAAAAGTTGCCGGAGTCGAAAAAGTCATCATGAAGCCGTTTTCAAAGGTAGGGGCCAGTTGTCCACCCGCGACAGACTGCGCAAATCTTCTAGTGCCTACGGATGCCCTAGTTGAGTTGAACATTGTGCCGATTAGATAGCCGTGCGGCGTCACACCCGTCGGTTCTAGTTTGGCTGCGGCTGCGCGGAAGGTGGGCCAGGCCTCGGTGCATTGGCATCGGGTTTGCCTCCGGGGTTCCAGGCAGGCTTCCAATTGGTGTTCGCCAGCCAGCGAATGGGATTGACCATCGACTCGATCGCGTTGGTCATGTGGTTGAAGTCGATGGTGCTGAGTTCATCGCTGGGCTGGTGGTAGTCCTTGTGCAGGCCAAAACTGGAGACAGATTGAGCGACGATCCCTTGCAGCGCAAGCGCGTAGTTATCTGAGCGCTGGAAGAAATGCTGGGTGGGGTGAGGGTCGTTGACTAGGTGAGCACCGTGTTTTGCAAGTTCTGGACCGAGGTTGGAACGGTCGAAGCCCGTGAGCCAGAGGGTTCCGGAGGGAACAGCAGGATCGGGGCGGCCGATCATCTCGAACTCGAGGTTGGCGACGATGCTGCTGAGGGGGACAGGCGGATGCGCGAGAAAGGCGCGATTGCCGAAGCCGCCAATCTCTTCCGAGCCGAAGAGCGCGAAGACTATGGTGCGACGCGGACGCGGGCCAGTGGCGAGGATGTGGGCCAGTGCGAGGACGGCGGTGGTACCCGAGGCGTCGTCGTCGGCGCCGTTGTAGTTGGTGTCGCCGGCGGCGTTGGCAGGGCCGATGCCGAGGTGGTCAAGATGCGCGGTCAGCAGGATGACCTCGTTGGGTGCGCTGCTTCCACGCAGGATGCCGATGGCGTTCCAGGTCTCCTTCCGCGGCACGTCCTGGAACTTCGAGAGACGCTGCTGGGTCCTGGCGGGCAACGGATCGGGGAGCGCGGTCTTCTGCAGGAAGGTGCCGTTGTCGCCTCCTGGTTCGAGACCGAGTGATTGGAGCTGCGCGGCTACGAAGAGGGCGGCGATGTGCTCATCGCGCGTGGCGGAGCCGCGGCCGTGCATCTCGTCGTCGGCCAGGAAGTTCATGTTCGCGTGAACTTCCTGTGCGAGCGCCGGTAGCGACACCGTTTGTCCGGCTGCTGCGTCGAATGAGTGGGATTTCTGTCCGTGTGCGATGAAGGCGAAGGTGAGAGTGCATACAAGCGCGGCCATGCCGAGGCGGCGCAGGCGTTTCGATGGGTACATTATGCAGATTATAGAGGAGGGCCCGATTGAATTAGTCTTGAGGTAGGTTGGGACCATCCGCTGTCGCGAAGAGAGGAACAAGAGGCGTGAACCTGAGGGAACGTAGGAGAAACCTGCAACGGTGGTCTGCGGTCGCGTTGGTGATGGTGTTGCCGGTCTTCGCGGGCTGCCCCGGCTTCTTTCCTCCGATCAATAACGGCGGCGGTTCCGGCGGCGGAGGTTCCACGAATCGAGTTTATGTCGCGAATCAGGCCGCGAGTTCGATCGGCGCGTTTGCGATTGGGACGGGAACTCTGGCGGCTGTGAATAACTCTCCGGTGGCTACGGGCTATAAACCCATATCGATGGTGGTGACACCGAACAATACCCTTCTCTATGTGGGAGCCGCGACAGGGATCTTTGTCTATTTCATCAACTCTGACGGCTCGTTGACGACGCCGACCACCGGTTCGCAGCCTGCGGGTGTGTTTGCGACGTCCCTGGCTGTGTCTCCTGACGGGCAATGGTTGATTGCTCTGGACGGCACGACGCAGCAGCTCGACATCTTTCAGATCAACGCTTCGACGGGTGCTCTGTCCTCGGTGACCGCTCCGGCGACGTACACCACCAGCTCGGGGACTTGGCAGCCGACGTCGGTACGGATAGCGCCGAACGGATTGCTGATCTTTGCCGCGCTTGGCACCGCCGGCGATGTCGTCTTCACCTTCAATACGACGACCGGCGTCGCGGCGAGCAGCCAGGTTCTGTCCACGGGAAACGCAGCGACGGGCGACTATGGGTTGGCGATCAATTCGACGTCGACCTATCTCTACATTGCCAGGAGCGGCACCAATGGAGGGGTCGCTATATTCAGCATCGCGGGGGGCGGGGTGCTGACTCCGGTGACCGGGTCGCCGTTTCTGGCGGGCAGCGGAACCTACTCCGTGACTTTGGATAACACTGGAACCTATGTTTATGCGGCGAATCGCACAGATGGGACGATCTCCGGTTACACGATTGTGCCGAGCACGACCCTGCTTGGGTTGACCCTCACCCCATTGAGCGGGTCGCCGTATACGAGCGGATCGGGCGTACAGTCCATCGGGGTTGATTCTACGGGCAAGTATCTGCTGGCGGTTGCCGTCAGTGGCGGACCTGATCTGACGATGTACAGCTTCGATATTCCTGTCCCGGGAAAGCTCGACCCAGCCACCAGTGTGGCGACCGGTGTCGACCCTGCTGGTGCTGTCGCGCTCGCGTTGACTCACTAGACAACGTACATCTTTGAGTACGCCGCATCGAATGGACGGTGAGCTTTGCGGGATTTTTACTCATCGCCAGTAATATGGATGAAGTGGTGTGTACTGTGCTGGGGAGTTCTTCGGTTATTTTTTCTTTGTTTCGACAATTCGAGGTACGGCGCAGGGTCTCACGTTTTGCAGCATTGGCGGCGTTCTCGGCGTGCGTGATGATTGGGCTGGGCGGCTGCTCGAGATTTCGGCCAAAGCCTGCCACGCAGTATGTGTATGTCACGGCGAAGCAGACGTTCTTGCGCGACCGGGTGGCGGCTGTGTCGAACCGCACCGCAACGGTGGAGAACGGCGCCAGACTGGAGGTGCTCGACCATGGCCGGCGCTACGTGCGCGTGCAGACAGAAAAGGGCGAGCAGGGATGGATCGACGACAAGGCCATTGCGACCCAGGAGACCTTCGATCAGTTCCAGGCGTTGAAGCAGGAGCACAAGGACTATCCGACCGTCGCCTCCGCCGTGGTGCAGGACGAAGTCTATCTGCACCTCAAACCCGGTCGTGAAACGGAAAAATTCTACCGGCTGGGCGAGCGCGAGAAGCTGAACCTGCTCGTCCGGGCAACGCTGCCGAAACCTCTGCCGCCAGGCACGCGGGTGGCGAAGACCGCGCCCATTCCTCTTGGAAAAGGCGCTAAAGTGAGCGCCCCTGCAGCGGATGTGCCGGCTCCTCCTGCGATGGAGGATTGGTGGCTGGTACGGGACTCGAAGGGCGATACAGGCTGGTTGTTGAGCCGGTATATGGATGTGGATGCTCCCGATTCGATCACGCGGTATGCAGAGGGGCAGAGGATTGTCGGAGCGTATGTTCTGACGACCGTGAACGACCCCGGTGCGGACCAGGACAATAAAAATATTCCGATCTATCTCACGGTGATGAGCCCGTACAAGGCGGGGTTGACGTATGACTTCGATCAGGTGCGCGTGTTTACGTGGAGCGTCAAAAAACATCGATATGAGACGGGCTATCGCGACAAGAATATCGAGGGGTACCTTCCTGTCACGATAAAGATGGCGAACGATCCGTATGGGAAGTCTGCGTTAGCAACGACCCCTGTGCCGACCTTCAGCTACAAGGTGCTCTCCGACGAAGCGGGGCCGGTAATTCCCGATCCTGTGACTGGAGCGATTGTGCCGGGGAAGACGATTCTGAAGACGTATCGTCTGGAGGGCAATCTGGTGAGGCCGGTGATTCAGCCCGGAACGCCAAAGGGCGGAGAGGCGCATCCTGAGCCGGCGGAGAAGAAGAACAAAGACGTCAAGGTGAAGAAGAGGCGCTAGGCCGTCTTCTGACCCGGCCGTCTTCTGATTCGCTCAGTCGTAGAAGCTGGCAATCGTGTCGACTACCGTTTGTTGCTCGTCATCGCGCAGCTCGGGATACATCGGCAACGCAAGGACCTCATAGGCTGCCGCTTCGCTCACCGGGAAGTCGCCCTGTTGATAGCCGAGGCCCGCCAGACTGATCTGCTGATGTAGCGGCACGGGATAGTAGATCTCGCTGCCGATCTTGCGATCGGTGAGGTACTGGCGAAGTTCGTCGCGGCGAGGCGCGCGGATTACGTACTGATGGAAGATGTGGCCGGCACGACGATCCGTGTAGGGAAGGACGATGCCCTCTTCAATGGATGAGCCTGTCAGGCCGGCGTCCTGGAAGAGCTGGTCGTAGCGGGCGGCATGGTCGCGACGCTGCTGGTTCCACTGCGGCAAGTAGCGCAGCTTCACCTCCAGGATTGCGGCCTGCAGGCTGTCGAGGCGGGAGTTCCAGCCAATCTCGTCGTGGTAGTAGCGGCGGCGCATGCCGTGGGCGCGAAGCACGCGGGCGTGGTCGTCGATTCCCGCGGAGAGAGTAGTGACGAGACCGGCGTCGCCCATGGCGCTGAGATTTTTGGTCGGGTAGAAGCTGAAGGCGGCAGCATCGCCGAGAGCGCCGGCGGGGGTACCGTTCCAGGTGGCTCCGAAAGCTTGCGCGGCGTCTTCGACGAGCAGCAGGTCGTCGTGCTTTTGTTTCAAGCAGGTGAACGCGTCCCAGTCGGCGCACTGGCCGTAGAGGTGGACGGGCAGGATGGCTTTGATCTTTGCGCCGGAGTGGGAGCGGATGACTTCTTCGGTGGCTGCGGCCGAGAGATTGAAGGTGGCCGGGTCGATATCGGCCAGTAGAGGTTGTGCGCCGCAGCGGAGAATAGCGCTGACGCTGGCGAAAAAGCTGAACGGAGTAGTGATGACAGCATCGCCGGGGCCGATGTTGGCCGCCGCCAGAGCGAGCCAGATGGCGTCGGTTCCGCTTGCGCAGCCGATGGCGTGAGGTGCGGCGCAGGCAGCGGCAGCGGCTTTCTCGAAGCTGTCGACCTGGGGGCCGAGGATGAATCGCTGCGAGGTGCAGACCGCCTCGATGGCATCGAGCAGCTCTGGCCCGATCCTGGCAAACTGGCGGGAAAAATCAAGCATCTGAACGGGTTGCGGGTGGCGAATCGTCACATCGTTCATGGTATATCGCAACGTGGTGGGAGGGAGACTCCCGTTACGGGTTGTGGTTCGTCTAACAGGTCTGGAAGCGCCTCGACATACCTTCGTTGGTGATGTGTGAGTTTCCAGGTTGATAATTGCCGCGGATGCTCGTATTGTTGACAGTCTTGGCTTCGGACTCGGTATCAGTGGGCTGAGTTCTCTTCTGAAGTTAATGGACCACGGCAAAACCTTATGGCACGGTAACGAATTTAGCTAAGGAGATCGGCACCATGGAATCAAAGCCGGCACAGAACATTCAGGATACTTTTCTCAACACAGTGCGAAAAGACAAGAGTCCGATCACGATCTACCTGGTAAGCGGCGTCAAGCTGACGGGAAAGATCCGGTCGTTCGATAAATACTCGGTGCTGCTGGAGAACAATAGCCAGGAGCAGTTGATCTTCAAGCATGCGATCTCGACGGTGGTGAGTGGGCGAGCAGGTGTGCATGGAGAGATGCGGACCGACGGCAAGCCCGAGGTGCGGGCGTCCGTAAGCTCCGCACCTGCTATTACACCGGTGCAAGAGGCGAACGGGACGCAAGGCCGTTAGCCGTTGACAACTGAAGGTACGAAGGCCGGTCAAATGGCTGTGAGGCGGAGTCTGGTCGCTGCACAGGCGGCGGCTGTGCGTCAGACTCAGCACGGTCTGCCACAGGCGGAGCGCGCAGTGCTGGTCGCGGTGGAGTTCACTGGCGAACGCCGCAAGTTGACCGCGGCCGCACGTCTGGCGCGGAATGCAGCGGCCGTGTCTTCCGGAACCGCGCTCGCGGAGAAGGGCGAACCTCCCTCAGCCGCGCCGAAGCACGCAGCAGACCTGGACTTCGAAGCGTCCCTGGCGGAGTTTGAGGAGCTGGCCCGCAGCGCCGGAGCGGAGATTGCCGCGACCTTGGTGCAGCGGCGGCCGCGGCCCGATCCGGCGACGCTGGTCGGCGGCGGCAAGCTCGAGGAGATTGAGGGCGTCATTGCCTCGACCGGTGCAGATCTGGTGCTGTTCGACCATGATCTGACGCCGTCGCAGCTGCGAAATCTGGAGGCCGCGCTGCCTTGCCGGGTGATCGACCGGACGCAGCTGATTCTGGATATCTTTGCGCGTCATGCGCGGACGCGGGAAGGGCCAGCTGCAGGTGGAGCTGGCGCAGCTGGAGTACCAGCTGCCGCGCCTGGCAGGTCGGGGAAAGGCAATGTCTCAGCTTGGCGGCGGTATCGGGACCCGAGGACCGGGCGAAACGCAGCTGGAGACGGATCGCCGCAAGATCAACCTCCGCATCGATCACGTGAAGGAGCAGTTGGAGTCGGTGCGACGGATTCGCCGGCAGCAGCGGCAGCGGCGGGAGGCCGTGCCGGTTCCGGTGGTCGCGCTGGTTGGCTACACCAATGCAGGCAAGAGCACGCTGTTCAATGCGCTGACCGAGGCGGGCGTGCTGGAGTCGTCGCGGATGTTCGCGACGCTCGACCCCAAGCTGCGGCAGCTGCAGCTTCCGTCGCGCAGGAAGATTCTGCTGTCGGACACGGTGGGTTTCATCCGGAATCTGCCGCACACGCTGGTCACCAGCTTTCGTGCGACGCTCGAAGAGGTGGAGCGGGCCGAGCTGCTGCTGCACGTGCGCGATGCGTCAAGCCCCGATGGTGGAGGAACAGAAGGCTCAAGTGCAAAAGGTGCTGGCCGAGCTGGATGTCGCGAAGAAACCCATCATCGAAGTGTTGAACAAGATCGACCTGGTTCCCCCGGGCGACGCGATGCCGATGGGAGCACCGGGAAGCATCGCGGTCTCCGGCTTGAAGAAGCTGGGGCTGGATCATCTGCTGGCGGCGATCGACGCCGCGCTGGTGGTGGATCCGGTGATCGAGATGCAGTTTCGCCTGCCGCAGTCCGAAGGTGCGGTGCTGGCAGCGCTGGAGGCTGGCGCGATAGTGGATGGAAAGAGATTCGAAGGAAATCTGGCGTACGTCTCGGCGCGAGGCCCGGCGTCGTTACTGAACCGATTTAGGAGGTTTCGGGAGCGGGTATAAATTGGCCCTTAACTAGCATAGGCCGCCTGAAGGGGAGCGGAGGTGGTGTCCCCAATCACGCGACCTATGTGACCCAGATAGTCGGGTCCAGGTGGTAATAGATAGTCTAGTCCTTTTGCCGGGGAAGTCAAAGGCAATATTGCGAGTTAGAACCCGCCTCGCAGGGTCCTCGGAAGCACGTTCCAAAATCGGCCACGCTGGTCGATTATCGACGCAGGCGTTGTTGACACTCCCGCAAGCGCTTTGCTAAAACTAGGTGTACCTCGCACTTTCTGGCACGTCTTCAACAGCTCTTCAGCAACCCAATCTAGCTGTGTGAGACAGCTCACGACAGGACTTCCAGGCACTCCAGCCGACCCCATTCATGGACCAGATACTCAATCAACTCGGTGAACTTGTGCTCGGCTCTGTGCCGACGATGATGCTGTTCATTTTGCTGGTATGGGCTTACGGCCTGCTTGTTCGCCGTCCGCTGGATCGCGTTCTGGCCGAGCGGCGCGCGCGCACCAGGGTGCGGTCGAGCAGGCACGCGGCGCCATCGCCATGGCTGAGGCCGAGACGACGGAGTACGAAGACAAGCTGCGCGCCGCCAAAGCCGAGATCTTCCAGGCCCGCGACCAGAAGCTGAAGCAGTGGAATGCAGAGCGCGATGCGGCGCTCGCGCAGGTGCGGCAACATACACAGGAGCGCGTTAGCGGGGCGCGCCAGGAGATCGAGCAGGGCGCCCAGGAGGCGCGGCTCCAGATCGCAGGGTCGAGCGATGAGCTGAGCTCCCGGGTTCTCAACGCGGTACTCCCGGCAGGCGTTCGTCCGACGGAGGTTGCGCAGTGAATCTCGATAGGATGAATCTCAGGATGAAAAGGCTTTTGCCCGCACTCGCGATAGCAGCGCTGCTGTCCGCGCCCGTATGCCACGCCAAAGCCCCGCAAACGACTCCGGGCAACGCGGGCGGCGGGCAGCTCAGTACTCCCGAGGCGCAATCGCGCGAGATCAACAAGGAGGAAGTGGACGAGAACGACGCGTACCTCCACTCGCCCGCGGTCCGCAAGCTGGGCGCAATGATCGGCATGAACGCCGAGCAGGCCGCCACCGCCTTCACCGTCGTGAACTTTCTGGTCCTGGCCGCGCTCCTCGGCTGGTTCCTGGCCAAGACCTTGCCAAAGACCTTCCGCGACCGCAACACAGCGATCCAGAAGCACCTGGTGGATGCGCGCACCGCAACCGAAGAGGCGAGCGCGCGACTGAACAGCGTCGAAGAGCGGCTAAGCAAGCTGGATGACCAGATCGCCGCCATCCGCGCGCAGGCCGACAAGGACTCCGCGCTCGACGAGCAGCGCATCAAGGCCAGCGTGGAAGACGAGAAGCAGAAGATTCTGGCAGCAGCCGAGCAGGAGATTGCTGCCGCGACCTCCCTGGCACGCCGGCAGATTCAGCAGTATGCAGCCGAACTCGCGATCGATCAGGCGGCGCGCAAGCTGGTCGTTACGGCCGAGACCGACCGTCTCCTGGTGCAGAGCTTCGCGCGGCGGCTGACCGGCGACGACAAGAAGGGCGGCCAAAACTAATGTCCGTCCTTTCGCTTCGCTACGCCCACGCGTTTGCCTCCGTCGCCGCCTCCGCCCATCTGGACACCGCAGCCGCCCAGCAGCAGTTGAACGACTTCAGCGGAACTCTCGCCGGCAGCCACGAGCTGCGCGAAGTTCTGATGAATCCCTCGATCGCAAATGAGCAGAAGCTGAAGGTCCTCGACGCGATCGCCGGACGCATCGGCATGTTCCCGCAGGTGCGAAACTTCCTCGCCGTCATCATGGATCACCAGCGTCTCGCCGAACTGGACGAGATCCTCACCGAGTACCATGCCGTCGCCGATGAGCAGTCCAACCTGGCCGAGGCCGAGATCACCAGCGCGCATCCGTTGAACGATCAGGACCGCGCCGAGCTTGAGGCCCAGGTGGCAAAGCTCGCCGGCGGCCGTGTTCGCGCCACGTATCATCAGGATGCCACCCTGCTGGGCGGCGCCGTAGTGCGCATCGGCTCAACGGTATACGACGGCTCCATCCGCGCGCAGTTGCAGCAGTTGAAGCAGAGGCTTGTGAACGCGTAGAGTTCTTTAGCTGACCCGCTAAATTTTTTCAGATTGATACGAATCGAGTAGAAGGAAGACATGGCACAGATCAAGGCAGATGAGATAACAGAGCTGCTTCGCCAGCAGATTGAGAACTTCGAGCAGCGCATCCAGGTCGACGAGGTCGGCACCGTCATCTCCCTCGGCGACGGTATCGCGCGCGTCCACGGCCTGGACAAGGTCATGGCCGGCGAGCTCATCGAGTTTCCCCACGGCGTAGCCGGCCTCGCCATGAACCTCGACGAAGACCAGGTCGGCGCCGTGCTCCTCGGCGACTACACCGAGATCAGCGAAGGCGACACCGTCAAGCGCACCGGCAAGATCATGTCCGTGCCCGTCGGCGAAGCCATGATCGGCCGCGTCGTCAACGCGCTCGGCCAGCCCATCGACGACAAGGGCCCCATCAACACCGACAAGTTCCTGCCCGTCGAGCGGCTCGCTCCCGGCGTCATCGACCGCCAGTCCGTACGCGAGCCCATGGCCACCGGCATCAAGGCCATCGACACGATGATCCCCATCGGCCGCGGCCAGCGCGAGCTCCTCATCGGCGACCGCCAGACCGGCAAGACCGCCATCGCGCTCGACACCATCATCAACTCCGCGAAGAACAACCTGATCTGCATCTACTGCGCCGTCGGGCAGAAGCGCACCTCCGTCGCGCAGGTCGTCCAGACGCTCGAAGAGCACGGCGCGATGGCCTACACCATCGTCGTCGCCGCCACCGCGTCCGAGCCCGCGCCGATGCAGTACCTCGCTCCCTTCGCCGCAACCGCGATGGGCGAGTACTTCCGCGACTCCGGCAAGCACGCCCTCGTCATCTACGACGACCTCTCCAAGCACGCCGCGTCGCTACCGCGAAATCTCGCTGCTGCTCCGCCGTCCGCCAGGCCGCGAAGCCTATCCCGGCGACGTCTTCTATCTCCACTCGCGTCTGCTCGAGCGCAGCTCCAAACTCTCCGACAAGCTCGGCGGCGGCTCGCTCACCGCGCTGCCCATCATCGAAACCCAGGCCGGCGACGTCTCCGCCTACATCCCGACCAACGTCATCTCGATCACCGACGGCCAGATCTTCCTCGAGACCGACCTCTTCAACTCGGGCGTTCGTCCCGCCGTCAACGTCGGCCTCTCGGTCTCGCGCGTCGGCTTCTCCGCAGCCATCAAGGCGACCAAGCAGGTCGGCGCTACGCTGAAGCTCGATCTCGCGCAGTACCGCGAACTCGCTGCCTTCTCGCAGTTCGGCTCGGACCTCGACAAAGTCACGCAGCAGCAGCTCAACCGCGGCCAGCGTCTCACCGAGCTGCTGAAGCAGCCGCAGTTCCAGCCGCTCACCGCAGAGAAGCAGGTCGCCATCCTCTTCGCCGGAGTCAACGGCCTTCTCGACGACGTCGAAGTGAAGGACCTGCGCGCATTCGAGGACGGCTTCTATCCGTACCTCGAATCGGCTCAGGCATCCATCCTCACCGACATCGCCACCAAGAAGGCGCTCGACGACGACATCAAGAAACGCCTCACCGACGCGATCAAGGAATACAAGGCGAACTTCCTCGCCGACCTCAAGGACAAGAAAGAGACGGCTGCGGTTAAGTAAATGGCAAACGTACTCGATCTTCGGCGACGCATCCGCAGTGTCAAGAACACGCGGCAGATCACCAAGGCCATGAAGATGGTCTCGGCGGCCAAGCTGCGACGCGCGCAGGAACGAGCCATGCTGGCCCGGCCCTACGCGCAGATGATCTCCACCGTGCTCGAGTCCCTCGTCCGCCGCACCGACCTCTACGACGACGAATCCGGCGACATCCTGCATCCACTTCTGGTCGAGCGCGAGGAGAAGAATGTCCTCGTCATCGTCGTAGCCGGAGACAAAGGGTTCGCGGGTGCCTTCAACTCGAACATCGTCAAAGCGGCGCAGGGCTTCATCGATAGCCGTCGCGCCCAGGGACAGAACATCGACGTCGAGCCAGTCGGCCGCAAGGCGCGCGAACTCTTCCGCAAGCGCTACCCGGCCGCCGTCTACGAGAAGAAGGAAGAGCACTACGACAACGAACTCTCCACGCACTACGAGACCATCCGTCACCGCGCCCAGCCCATCGAGGTCACCGGCGATCACCCGACGATGCTCCTGAAGATCAATATCGACGACGTCAGCGATATGGCACGCTCCATCGTCGAGCGCTACACCCGCGCCGAGATCGACTCCGTCTACGTCGTCTACAACGAGTTCAAATCCGTCATCTCGCAACGCGTCGTCGTCGAAAAACTCCTGCCCATTCGCAAGCTCGGCTCGCACGAGATCACCGTGGCCGAGGAGATGACCGAAGAACAGATGGAGGCTGCCGGCCACGCCGCAAAGACCGCAGGCATCAGCCTCACCGAGCCGCCTGAATCCGCGTTCGAGGCTGAGGCCAAGAAGTTCGGTACCGCCGAGGTCGACTACATCTTCGACCAGCCGCCGGAACGGCTGTTCCGCCACCTGATGCCGCGGTACATCACCACCCAGATCTTCCATGCGTTTCTGGAGAGTGTCGCCGCCGAGCATGCAGCGCGCATGACCGCAATGGATTCGGCAACAAACAACGCAGGAGAGATGATCGACGCGCTCTCGCTCACCATGAACCGTGTGCGCCAGGCAGCGATCACCAAGGAAATTATCGAGATTGTAAGCGGCGCAGCCGCTCTGTAGCCGCACCAATTGGTCGGAGAAGCACCGATTAATTGTAGAAGCATCGATTGATTGTAGAAGCACGTTTTGGTTGTAAAAGTGCGTTTTGGCCGTAGAAGAATGTTCGGCTGTAGAAAAACGTTTTTTCGGAGGGAGCGCAGGGCTTTAGCCCTGCGAAAGAGGGAAGGCTAGACAAGGGGCTTTAGCCCCGGGCAGTTCGCACACAAGGTTTCCTGCTTCTAGGTAGGCCAAGGCTTCAGCCTTGGCAATCACGGGAGTAGCAAGAATCGGGGCTTTAGCCCCTGGGGTATGCACTCTCCCCGAACCGCAAGGCTTGATAGGGAACAACAGAGAGAGTTATGGCAGAGAACATCGGAAAAGTAATCTCGATCAGCGGCCCGGCCGTTGACATTCAATTCGAAGAGTCGAAGATGCCCGCCATCTTCCAGGCCATTCGCATCGTCAGCGAAGGCTTCAACGTCCCCACTCCGCTCGACGTCATCGTCGAGGTGCAGCAGCACCTCGGCGAAGGCCGCGTGCGCTGCATCGCCATGGTCGCAACCGAAGGCATGGTTCGCGGCATGAAGGCGATCGACACCGGCGCAGGCATCACGGTGCCGGTAGGTCGCGAGACCCTCGGCCGCGTGCTCAACGTGCTCGGCCAGCCAGTCGACGAGCTCGGCCCCGTCAACGCCAAGGTGCACCTGCCCATCCATCGTCAGGCTCCCGCGTTCGACGAGCAGTCGACCAGCGAAGAGATGTTCGAGACCGGCATCAAGGTCATCGACCTCATCCAGCCCTTCCTGAAGGGCGGTAAGATCGGCCTCTTCGGCGGCGCCGGCGTCGGCAAGACCGTCATCATTCAGGAGCTCATCAACAACGTCGCCAGCCAGCACGGCGGCTTCTCCGTCTTCGCCGGCGTCGGCGAGCGCACCCGCGAGGGCAACGACCTCTGGATGGAGTTCCAGGAGTCCGGCGTTATCGACCTCAAGGATCTTCCCAAGAGCAAAGCAACGCTCGTCTACGGCCAGATGACCGAGCCGCCAGGGGCGCGTCTCCGCGTCGCCCTCACCGGCCTCACCGTCGCCGAGCACTTCCGCGACGAAGAGGGCGCCGACACGCTGCTCTTCATCGACAACATCTTCCGCTTCACCCAGGCCGGCTCCGAGGTCTCCACGCTGCTCGGCCGTATGCCGTCAGCCGTAGGCTACCAGCCGAACCTCGCCACCGAGATGGGCGAGTTGCAGGAGCGCATCACCTCCACCAAGAAGGGCTCGATCACCTCGGTGCAGGCCGTCTACGTGCCCGCCGACGACTTGACCGACCCAGCGCCAGCCACGACGTTCGCTCACCTCGACGCGACCACCGTGCTCTCGCGTCCGCTGTCCGAACTCGGCATCTACCCCGCCGTCGATCCGCTGGCCTCCACCTCGCGCATTCTCGCTCCGCGCGTCGTCGGCCAGGAGCACTACGACGTCGCCCAGGGCGTGAAGAAGATTCTGCAGCGCTACAAGGACCTGCAGGACATCATCGCCATCCTCGGTATCGACGAGCTCTCGGAAGAGGACAAGATCACCGTCGCCCGCGCCCGCAAGGTGCAGCGCTTCCTCTCCCAGCCCTTCCACGTAGCCGAAATCTTCACCGGCATCCCCGGCGCCTACGTCAAGGTCGCGGACACGGTGCGCAGCTTCAAGGAGATCATCGATGGCAAGCACGACGACATCCCCGAGCAGGCCTTCTACCTCAAGGGCGGAATCGAAGACGTGCTCGCAGCCGCAGAGAAGATGAAGCAGACGGTATAACCATGGCTGACGCGACGAACAATTCGGGGCTATTGACGGTTCGGCTGG
This sequence comes from uncultured Acidobacteriaceae bacterium, assembly GCA_963791735.1. Classification (GTDB taxonomy): domain Bacteria; phylum Acidobacteriota; class Terriglobia; order Terriglobales; family Acidobacteriaceae; genus Edaphobacter. The sequence goes on from CAWBTR010000010.1 coordinate 62,725, forward strand.
TTACGCCGGATCGCATCCTGCTGGACGCGACAGCCGACGCAGTTGAGCTGCCGGCCATGTCGGGCTACATGGAGGCGCTCTACGGCGCTGCTCCGCTCCTTGCCGAGCTTGGCGCCGGCGAAGTTCGGCTGCACGGCGGCACCTCAGGCGATCAGAAGTTCTTCGTCGCCTGGGGCTTCGTGGAGGTCCTTCCCGAGCGCGTGACGATCCTGGCCGAGACGGCGCTCCATCCCAACGAGATCGACCGCGCCGAGGCCGAGAAGGAGCTCAGGAGGGCGAGAAGCTCTGGCAGGAGGCTGGCGACGACGGCGAGAAGTACGACGAAGCCAACGCCATCATGCGCCAGGCCGAAGAGAAGATCGCCTCCGCCGAGGGCAAGAGCACCTAGCCCTGTTTCGCAATCAAAGAAGCCGCCCTCTCAGGGGCGGCTTTGTCATTCTGTGGAAAAAATTGAAAATATAGTTGAAAAAAGTGGCATGTTTTTCGCCTCCGAAAATGCGACCGTCAACTCACCGCGTTGACGACACATTTCACCATCGTTTCACCACAAAAAAACCACGCTCTGCACGCACTTTTTCCCAAGACCCCCTCAAAAAGCCCAGCAAAACAACGAAACCCCGGTTTGCGCCGGGGTTCCATTTTTTTCTGAAAATAACCGCCGCTACGACGCTTTTTTTGCCTTCGCAGCAGATGCCTTTTTCGCCTTGGGGGCTGGCGCGGCCTTGGCTTCGGCCTCCGCATGTGGGGCGGACTCAGCCTGCTGACGCAGGGAATGAATGACGACGCGCAGCATCTCCTCTTCCGGCGCGGGTTTGCCGGTGAAGATTTCGAACTGGCGAGCGCCCTGCTGCACGAACATCTCGATTCCGGTGATGATGGGAATGCCCTTCTGGCGAGCGAGACGCAGCAGCGGCGTTTCCAGCGGATTGTAGACCAGATCGAAGACCAGCTTGGTGTTAAGGTCCTTCGCTTCAAGCATCTGCGGTGCCTTGATTCCCGCCATGCCGATTGGCGTAGCGTTGATGATAGCGTCGAAGGATGTCTTGGCGACGGCATCCTTCTTGATAGTCTTGGAGCCGGATTGGCGAGCGAGCTTCTGTGCGGTCTCCGACGTGCGATTGAGGATGAAGACCTCAGCCCCCTTGTCGCGAAGGCCGAAGACGGCAGCGCGCGCTGCTCCGCCGGCACCGAGGACGAGCACCTTCGCTCCGCGGAGGGACATGCGCTTTTCAAGCGGGCCGGTGATGCCGGCGACGTCGGTGTTGAAGCCGTAGAGCTTGCCATCCTGCGCGCGGAGAACGGTGTTACATGCGCCGATCTTGGCCGAGAGCGGGTCTGTCTTCTCCAGGTGCGCCATGATCTCCTGCTTGAGCGGCATGGTGACGCTGAGGCCTTGTATGGGGATCTCATGAACGAGCTTGAGCAGGTCAGAGAGCTTGTTGGCCTGGAGCGCGAGATAGACGGCGTTGACGGTCTCGCGACGGAAGGCCGTGTTCATCATAATGGGCGAGAGCGAGCTGCGAATGGGGTTGCCTGCGACGCCGTAGACCTTGGTGGCTGCGTCAACCTGCTCGATGCGGTAGGTTTCGATGAGGGTGCGGGCGGCGATCTGGCCGGGTCCAGTCTCTTCGCCGATGCTCGCAGCAGCAAAGGTAAAGGCGCTGCCGGCACGGACGCCGAGTACGCGCGATATGATGCCTGCATCGCCCATGCAAATGCCGATGATGTTGGAATGGTCGTCCATGTGCTCAATGAAGCGCATGAGGGTCACATTGTCGACGAGCGATTTGGCCGTGGGCACGATCTTGATGAAGTCGGGCTGGAAGGGCGCTATGCGCTTGTAGATGCCGTCGAGATCTTTTGTTGCGTTGAAGTCATGGTGACTGATTATGAGGGCGACACCGGTGTCGCGTAGCTTCTGAAGCTCGCCCTTCTTCATGGCTTCGGCGGACTCGAGTTCAACGTCGACAATGTGGAAGCCTGCTGCTGCTGCCTTGGAGAGAACTTCGATCTCGGCGGCAACGTTGCCGGAGAATTTACCCCCGTTGACCACGCGACGACAGGTGGCGATACCAGTAGCGGCGGTGTTGTCGGAGAAAAAATGTTTGATCTTCGGCAATGCGAGAAGAGGTTTCTCGAGATAGTCGAGGCGGAACTCGAGAAAAGGCGTCTCTTTGACGACGGCGCTGGCTTTTTCAAGCATCTCGGCAGCCGTGGAGCCGATGATGGCAACACAGACTTTACCAATACGGGAACGAAGAAATTGCGGGGCTACGCTGGGCACATTCACTCTCATGTCTACAATCGCGGTATATTACAGACCCGCGAGGCAGGATGCAAATTTCTGTTGAAATATAAGGGAGTTAGCTAAATCCCTGACCTGGGACCCTGGTTCTGAAATTAAATGTTCGAACCTGCGCTGGCACACCCAAATGTAGACGCTAAGGATCGAAGAATGTTGCAGGTTGGGAGGGAAATCTGTCGAATGGTGATTTTGAGCGGTTGCGGGCGCTCTAGAATGAGGGGTGACCGTTTGGTTGCCGGTGCGGGGGATGCGAGGTGACGGATTGAGCGTTCAAAATGAGAGAGTTAGCGGGGGTGGTGGTTTGGAAGTTGTGAAGGTGGCGGGGTGGGAGCGGTTTGGGTGGCTGCGGCATGGGTTTAGTACTCGGAGCGGTGGGATTTCAACCGTTTATGGGGGAAATTCGCTGAATCTGGGGTGGACCAAGGAGGATGACCCTGCTGCGGTGGCGGAGAATCGGAGGCGTTTTTTGATGGAGGTTTGTGGTGAGGCTGGTTTTTCGCTGGTGGGAGTGCGACAGATTCACTCGGGGATCGTGCGGGTGGTGAGGGAGGGGGATGGAGCGCGGGAGGGCAGGCTGCAGACCGCGGAGGGGAAGGCGGTGCTGGAGGGGGATGGGCTGATGACGGATGTGCCGGGCGTGTTGCTGGGAGTGGGGACAGCGGATTGTGTTCCGGTGCTGGTGGTCGATGCGGAGAAGCGAGTGGTCGCGGCGTTTCATGCGGGGTGGCGAGGGACGGTGGCGCGTATTGTCGAGCGGGGCGTCACTATGATGGCGGCGGAGTATGGGTCGCAGGTTGATGACCTGGTGGCTGCTGTAGGGCCGAGTATTGGGGCTTGCTGCTATACCGTTGGGGAGGAGGTGCTGACGGAGTTTGGTGCGCAGTTTGGGTATGCGGGTGAGTTGTTCGGGCGGACAGCTGGTGATGAGGCGATTCGCCTGAATCTCTGGGAGGCGAATCGGCGGCAGTTGGTGGATGCTGGTGTGAGTGCGGAGCGAATTACGGTGGTGGGTGAGTGCGCGGCTTGTGCTCGTGATGAGGGTGGCGCGTTGCGATACTTTTCGCATCGTGGAGAGAAGGGCGTTGCGGGGCGGATGTTGAATGTGGTGGGTATTGCGCCGTTCGCGCGATGAGTTACGCGATGAGTTAGTTGTGGCGAGAGTAGTCCTAATGCACCTTTCACCCTAAGCAATTGGTCATCTGTGCTTCCGGCGATTACTGGTTCTGATCGCGGAATTTGCGCGCAATCTCCTTGAAGCTCTCATTCATGCCCTTAAGGGATATTGCAATTGTCCAGAGAACCCAGAGGCAGAAAATAATAAGAGCAGCTTCGATTAGAAAGAGTAGCGAGGGCGAGAGTAGCAAGGGCGTCTCCTCTGATCAGTGAATGTGTTGCATCACTCAAGTGCAAACGGTTTGTCTTTGCACTACCTGCGGGATCAATCCATCAGTTTGTGCGTAAGGTAGGTGTACTGCTCGGCCCAGGTTTTTGCCTGTTCTTTGAGGTTTGCCCCGGCGGCGTGGCCGCCTTCGACGATTTCATCGTAGTAGAAGGGCTCGTGGAACTCTTCCATCTTTGCTGCAAACTTTCGTGCGTGCACGGGGCCTACGCGGTCGTCCTTGGTAGTGGTGAAGATGAGGGGCTCGGGGTATTTCACGTCAGGTTTGAGCTGGTTGTAGGGAGAGATGTAGGCGAGGAACTTGCGCTCTTCGGGGACGGTGACGGAGCCGTATTCGCCGACCCAGGAGGCGCCGGCAGCGATGTGCTCGAAGCGGAGCATGTCGAGCAGTGGGACCTGGATGACGACCGCGTTCCACATCTCGGGGTGCTGGGTGAACTCGACGCCCATGAGTAGGCCGCCGTTAGAGCCGCCATAGATTCCCATGCGACGGGGTGAGGTGATCTTGCGAGCGAACAGGTCTTTGGCGACGGAAGCGAAGTCGTCGTAGATGACCTCGCGGTGGGTTTTGAGCCCGGCTTCATGCCATGCGGGGCCGAACTCGCCGCCGCCGCGAATGTTGGCAAGGACGAAGATGCCGCCACGCTCCAGCCAGAGCTTACCGATGATGCCGTTGTAGCGCGGCGTTTCGGAGACCTGGAAGCCGCCATAGGCTGTCATGACGGTGGGGTTGGAGCCGTCGTATTTAATGTCCTTGCGGTGGACGATGAAATAGGGGACTTTGGTGCCGTCGGTTGAGGTTGCCTGGAGCTGTTCGACGACCAAGTTAGAGGCGTCGAACTGCGGGGGCAGGGTCTTGGCCGGTTTCAGGCTCGCGGTGGCCGCGTCGCCGAGCAGAAGCGACGTGGGTGTAAGGAAGCCGGTGGTTTCGAGGAAGAAATGGTCGTCAGAGGTGTTGCCGGAGTGGATGGTGACGCTGAGGTTGTCGGGGATGTCGAGCTTCTTCGACGTCCAGACGTTCTTTGGGCTCCGCGTGTAGACGTAGGCGCGGCCTTGCACGTGGTCGAGCGTGGTGAGGATGAGGCGGTTTTTGGTGGCGGCGACTTCCTGCGCGAACTCCCGTGCCGTGGGCGTGAAGATGATAGTGGGCTTCAGATGGACGGGATCCTTTTTGACGGCTTCGAGGTCAAGCGCGACGATGGATCCCTGAGGATAGGTGGTGGAGAGGCCTTCGGGCTTCCAGTCCTGGTTGAGTTCTACGATGATCTGGCCGTCGAGCATGCCGTGAATTTCCGACTTACCGGGGATAGAGATTTTCTTTGGGCCTTCCGGGGTGTAGAGCGAGACTTCTCGATTGAAGAAGTCCACACCACGGTTGAGGAGGACGGCGTGATGACCCTGACTGTCGTTGAGTACTCCTGGGCCGGCGCTGACGTCCGACGGTGTGCCATGATAGACCTCTTTCGTCTGGTCGAGCGGTGTTCCGCGCTTCCACAGCTTGACGACGAATGGATATCCAGACTGGGTCATCGTGCCGGGACCCCAGTCGCGGGCAACGAGCAGTGTGTCTTTGTCGACCCAGGCGACGTTCTGCTTGGAGTGCGGAAGAACAAAGCCGTCTTCGACGAATTTCTCGGTTTTGAGATCGAACTCACGCATGGTGTCGGCATCTTCGCCACCGGCGGATAGGGAGACGAGGCAGAGGCCGTCGCCGGGATAGAGGCAGTCGAGGCCCTTCTGGACCCACTTCTGGTTGTCCTGCTTGGCGAGGGCGTCGTAGTCGATGACGGTGTGCCAGTCGGGCTGGTCGGTGAGGTAGCTGTCGAGCGAAGTGCGGCGGAGAATGCCACGAACGTGTTGGGCGTCCTGCCAGGTGTTGTAGACCACATCGACGCGGAACTGCGGGTTGGGGAGACGCGTGGGAGACTCGAGGACCTTGAGGGCTGTTTCGGCCAAAGTGTCATAGACAGGTCCAACGTCGAGGGCTTTGGCGGAGCGTGCGTTCTCCGCATTGACCCAGGCCATGGAACGCTCTCCGGAGACGTCTTCGAGCCACTGATACTTGTCGGGTTGCTCGGTGGCGTTTTGCGCGCGGGCGTTGAGGTAGCCCAGTGTTGTTCCCATTAGCACGGTGAGTAGGACTGCGGTGTTGCGGCTTCGAAGCTGCATTTCTTCATCCCCTTTGTTGAACGCCTTTGTCAGGCGCTGCGTCTTCTTTGGACGGTTGGCCCATGACCAGTCTTTTGTGGAGGCTGCCAGTGTAGCTCAACGTGGGTGAGACTGATTTTCCTTGTGTAGGAGAGGCTGCTGAATTTGTACTTTCTGCTTCAGCGACAGAAGCACCCCTTCCCTCCGGCGGACACTTTGGCGTAACACCATTAAATTCAATAGTTTGCGTGGTGGCGGATGTTTCTAGGCTTTGCAGAGTTCTTCGGCCAGGTCTTCGCGGTGGTCGAGGGCTATGGCGTCGAGTCGGTTGAGGACCTGCAGGTAGACGATAAAGCTGATGAGGGCTAGGGTTGCGAAGATGGGGATCATGAGCCAGGGACGGTTGAGGCTGCTGCACAGAATGAGAACGCCGTAGCCGATTCCCAAGCAAGCAACGAGGATGCCGAGGGCGATGAGGACGCTGAGCTGTGAGGCCTGCTTACGGCTGATCTTCGAGAGGTCGATCTTCTTGGGAGCGCTGAGAGAGCGGAGATTGCCGACGGCCCCGTTGATGAATGTGGCGAAGAGAAGCCAGCAAATTGTGGCGAGAGCAATGATGAAGGGTGGAGGATGGGCGACGATGGTGATGACGGCGAAGATCAGGACGAGTTCAATGAGGTTCAGGAGAAAGCCCAAGAGATTTTTGGCCAGGAAGACGTCGCGCAGGCGTGTGGGGCTGAGGAAGTAGAACTGAACGCCTGTGCCGTCCATGCCGAGGCCATTGTAGGAGAGGATGGAGACTCCGAGTATGGAGTAGGCGATGGCTACGGGGAAGACGTAGTCGCCGAAACGTTCGCTGGCGGTCATGCGACCGGCGAGGAGGAAGACCATGAAGATGGGGACGACGAAGCCGTAAAGCTGGTTGATGTTGCGGCGGAGGTAGATGAACTCCTTCTGGAGGCAGGCGATGACGGTGGCGTTGAGGCCGAAGGTGCTGGTGCGCGCTGCTGCGATGCCGGAGGAGTTTGGGACGATTGCGGGGCGTGGTGCGGTAGCGATGCTTCGCTGAGCTTGAGGCCGGTTGGACTGGGCGGTCTCGCTCAGATTTTCTCCGCGGAATTCGCGGTGCATGCGCCAGGCGTAGACGCTGAAGAAGAGGGCGCCGAAGGCGATGAGGCCAAAGAGCGAGGCGATGGCGGCGAAGACGTGGCTCTGGCTGTAGCTGACGATGGAGACGGCGGTGAGCCCTGGTGGAAGGAAGGCAGCAATCGGCTTGATGTGGTGGTAGATGCTGCGGAACAGGGGGAGATGGCTGGAGAGGTGGCGATGATGACGACCCTGCATGCCGGGGTTGAAGTTGAGGTTGATGTATTGGAAGCCGAGAGAGGCGAAGAGGATGAAGGCGGTGAAAATTTCGCGGGCCCGGCGGGTGGAAAGCCATCGATCGACCCAGACCATGATCATTCGCGTGAAGAAGATGTTGGCAAGCGCGAAGATTGCGAGAAGGAGTGTAGACCAGAGAGCCAATGATGGCTGGGCGATGATGATGCCGATGTCGGCGGAGATGAGGCAGAGGGTTCCAATGACGGTGGAGGCGCTGAGGAGGCCGAAGAAGACGCGTGCGGTGAGGTAGCGCGGGAAGCTGAGGGGGAAACGGATGATGGTGTTGATGTCGAAGCTGAGGCCGGGCGGGGTGACATTGAGGACGACGAGTTGCCAGAGGAGGAAGATGCCCCAGGTGAGCAGGGGGAGCATCGCGATGTGGCCAGAGGAGACGATGAAGTACGCGCCAATGCCAGAGCCTACGATGGGTGCTATGGCGATGAAGCCGAGCAAAGGAAAGATGATGATGCGGGCTACGACTTCGCCGACGCCTCCTTTGCGGCGGAAGGCGTTGCGGAAGATGCACCAGCGAAGTTTGGCGAGAGCGGCGAACTGCGCGCGGCTCTGGGCGACGGTCCAGGGGGTGACTTGGCTTTCGTTTGGAGTCAGCCCAGCCATGAGAGCTCCTGCTCGGGTTGCTGCGCGCCCTGCTCATTGCCGACGATGTTGAGGAAGATCTGCTCCAACGTTAGATTTTGGGTGAGGGTCTGGCCACCGGTGCTATCGGGGTTGCGGGCCTGAACGCCGGCACGAAGTTCTTCAAGAGAGCCATTGGCGATGAGGTGACCGCGATCAATAATGGCCATGTGGGTGCAGAGGCGCTCGACGATCTCGAGGACGTGCGACGTGAGGAAGATGGTGGCGCCGCGGGCGATCATGCCCTGGAGCATGGTTTTGAGAGTGCCGGAGGCGATGGCATCGACGCCTTCGAAGGGCTCGTCGAGGAAGAGGACCTTGGGACCGTGAATGACAGCGGCGGCGAGGGCGAGTTTTTTCTGCATGCCGTGGGAGAAGTCAGTGATGAGTTTTTTTGTTTCGTTAGCGAGGCTCATGAACTCGAGGAGTTCGGTGGTGCGGGCGGCGGTGGTCGCGGCGTCGAGGCCGTACATGCGGCCGACGAAGCGGAGGTACTCGGCTGCGGTGAGACGGCCGAAGAGAGCGAGGCCTTCGGGGACTACGCCGATCTGACGCTTGACCTCAATGGGGTTGGCGGCGGCGTCGAGGCCGAGAATCTGTATGGAACCGGAGGTGGGGGCGAGCAGGCCGGTGAGCATCTTGATGGTGGTGGATTTACCGGCGCCGTTGGGACCGAGGAAGCCGAAGAACTGGCCAGGGGCGACGTTGAGGTTGACGTCCTGAACGGCGGTGAAGTCGCCGAAGCGCCGAGTGAGGCCTGTGGTGGTGACGGCAGGGATCATGTGGGTGAAGAATACCTTAGAGGGCAAAGGGGCAAGAAGGGAAAGTTTGCGGGAGGAGGCGAAAAACAAGAGGAAACATCTAATCAACGGGTTCCGGGGAGCAACAACGAGAGTCGACTCGGGTTGATATACTTAAGAGCTGCCGCATTTTGTCGAGTTGAGTGTGTATGGGTTTGCAGCAGGTCCCGGCGCTCGGCGAGCGACCGCAGAACAGGTTTTGATGAGCAAGATTCTTGAAACGATTAAATCCCCCGCAGATGTGAAGAAGCTGTCGATTCCAGAGCTGACTCAGCTGGCGGAGGAGATTCGTGCGCGGTTGATTGTGGGGGTATCGAAGACGGGCGGCCATATCGGGCCGAACCTTGGTGTGGTGGAGCTGACGATTGCGATGCACTACGTCTTCGATACACCGAAGGACAGCTTCGTATTCGATGTGAGCCACCAGGCTTATGTGCACAAGCTACTGACTGGGCGGGAGAAGCTGTTTTCTACAATCCGTCAGCCGGGTGGGTTGAACGGCTTTATGCTGCGGACTGAGAGCGAACATGACTGCTATGGGGCGGGACATGCCGGGACGGCTCTAAGCGCGGCGCTGGGGATGGCGGTGGCGCGGGATATGTCGGGCGGCAAAGAGCATATTGTTGCGCTCGCCGGGGATGCGGCGTTTACGAATGGGATTTCGTTTGAGGCGCTGAACAATATTGCTGCGCAGACGAAGCGGATGATTGTTGTGTTGAACGACAACGCGTGGTCGATCGATAAAAATGTCGGGGCGATTGCCGAGTACTTCCACAAGATTGTGACGAATCCGACGATCTCGAGCCTGCATGGCAAAGCCGCGGAGCTGGTTGAACGGTTTGGAGGCAAGACCGTGGCGCATTTGGCGCGCAAGGCGGAGGAAGCGGCGAAAGGGCTAATCGGACCGGGCATGCTGTTTGAGGAGTTCGGGCTGAATTACTTTGGGCCGATCGATGGGCATAATCTGCCGCTGCTGATTGAGACGTTTAAGTTTTTGAAGCACCAGAACAGGCCTGTGGTGCTGCATGCGATTACGCAGAAGGGCAGAGGCTTTCAGCCGGCGCTCGAAAAGCAGAAGAAGTTTCATGGGCTGGGGCCGTATGACGCGGAGACGGGCGAGACCAAATCCGCTGGGCAGAAGACTTACTCGGAGATATTTGCCGAGACCCTGACGAAGCTGGCTACCGCGAATGACAAAGTGGTTGCGATTACGGCTGCGATGCCGAACGGGACGGCGCTCGATATTTTCCGGCCGCATCATCCGAAGCGGTACTTCGATGTGGGGATTGCGGAGGAGCATGCCGTGATCTTTGCCGCGGGCATGGCGACGAAGGGGTACAAGCCTTTTTGCGCGATCTACTCGACGTTTTTGCAGCGTGCGTTCGATCAGGTGGTGCACGATGTTTGTCTGCAGAATCTGCCGGTGGTGTTCTGCATGGACCGCGGTGGGTTGAGTGGGGACGATGGGCCGACGCATCATGGGCTGTTCGACATCAGCTATCTGCGGAGTGTGCCGAACCTTGTCCATATGGTGCCGAAGAACGAGGATGAGCTCGCAGACATGATGTATACGGCGATGCTGCATGAGGGGCCGAGCGCGATTCGATATCCGCGTGGGACGGGGCCAGGGGTCGCGGTGAAGGAACGGCCGGTGGCGTTGGAGATTGGTAAGGCCGAGGTCGTGCGGGACGGACACGACGTTGCGATCTTCGGGTTGGGTGCGATGTTGCCGGAGGCGGAACGGCTGGCGGAGATGCTGAGGCTGGAAGGGTTTTCAGCGGCGGTGATCAATCCGCGGTTTGCGAAGCCGGTTGACCGTGATTGTGTTGCGGATTTTGGGGGACGATGCGGGCTGGTGGTGACGTTGGAGGACCATGTGTTGGCCGGTGGATTTGGTTCGGCTGTGATGGAGACGCTGAATGCGCTTGAGCTGCAGGTACCGGTGGTTCGGGTGGGATGGCCGGATGCGTTTATCGAGCATGGGAAGGTGGAGTCGCTGCGGGAGAAGTATGGGCTGACGGCGGAGGCTGCGTTAGAAAGGGCGAGGCCTTATTTGAGCAAGATGATGGATCATGTTCTGGCTAAGCACTAAGGGGTCGTGGCATGTGATCCGGGCGTAAGAAAGGGACTGCTTTCGCAGTCCCTTTTCCTTTTCTGAGATCAGAATTTATTGCTTGATGTAGATTCCAGTTTGCTTTTCGGACTCTCTGCCAGGGGTCCAGCTTACATCGGTGATGGTTTTGCCGTCTGCAGAGACAGTGTCCGTGCCGTACTGGACGGGTTTGCCGTCGCGCTTGGTGGTATTGGAGAGCTTGCGCGGCCCATCCATCTGGACCGATACAGTGAAGTTGCCCGAGACGGTGGGGCTGGTATAGGGGAGGTCGGAGCCGTCGATCTTGCCAGTGAAGGAGCCCTTGTCTTCGACGTACTCCCACTTGATGACTCCTGGGGAAGGGAACGAGATGGCCATGGTGCTGGATACCTGCTGGGTATATTTCATGTTGCGCCATTTGCCGATGAGTCCCGAGGTTCCGGAGATGCGGGTGTAGACGATGGTTTCGTCGTAGGGGGTACCGTCGGCACGTTTTCCGACAGCATGGATGGTGTAGGTCTTGCCGTCGGCGGAGAGTTCGCGTTGGGCGGTGCCGATAACGGTGCCATTAAATTTGTTAATGGAAGTCCAGGAGTGATCGCTATTGGCAGTCCATGTTGTTGTATGGCCGTTAGGGAGGGGGTACTCTTTGCCGTCGATGCCGAAGTCGTCGCTGCTGGCACCGTCGTCATAGTGCATCATGCCGTTGGGAGCCTTTGAGTAGGTGAAGGTGTCGCCGGTGAAATGGCTTTTTGACTGGTCAAGCTTCCAGGTGCCGGCGAATGGGTTGTCCGCAGCGAGCGCGGGCAGAGTGAAGGCGAGAGTGCAGATGAGTACAAGTTTTTTCATTGAGGAACCTCCAAAGAGATGGGATTTGGGGCCCGGGTGATCGATCTTTGCGTGGAGGTGAATGATTAGAGCATCAGCAGAAGGGTTGGTAAAGAGAAATGTGGGGCGTTAGTTTGGGTGGTGTGATAAGCAAAAGAGAGGCGCCTCTTGCGAGGCGCCTGAGGCTTGGTGAATCAGTGGACGCTTAGTTAGGCATGAGGACGGTGTCGATGACGTGGATGACGCCGTTGGACTGGAAGACATCGGCCGTGATGATGGTGGCCATGCCGCCCTTGGCGTCGGTGAGCATGATCTTGCCGCCGGACATGGTTGCTGTGAGATCTTCGCCTTGGACGGTCTTGAGGGTAGCTTTGCCGCCGCCCTTCTTGATCATGCCTGCGAGCTGTTTCGAGCTGATGCGGCCCGCGACGACGTGATAGGTGAGGATCTTGTCCAGGGTGTCCTTGTTCTCGGGCTTGATCAGCGTTTCGACAGTGCCGGCGGGTAGTTTGGCGAAGGCGTCGTCAGTGGGTGCGAAGACAGTGAAGGGGCCGGGGCTGTTGAGAGTGTCGACGAGGCCGCCAGCCTTGACGGCTGCGACAAGAGTCTTGTGGATCGGCGAGTTGACGGCGTTCTCGACGATGGTTTTGGTGGGATACATCTCGGCGCCGCCGACGGTTGGGTCCTTCTGCGCATAGGCGCTGAGAGAGGTGATGGCCAGAGCAGCTACGGCCAGTGTGGCGAGGAATGTCTTCTTCATTGTCGTTATCCTTTTGTCGTTTCTTGATTTCTGTGTTCCCTTGTCATCAGGGCGCTCATAAGCATCTACGTCTGCCTGCAGAGAGTGGATTGCTGCTATTTGTGCGATGCGCGGAATTTTTTTGCCGAAGGGCTGCTACGTAGTCGTAGTGATGCGGACACAAACTGGTGGATGGATTGTTGAAGCGGTGAAGACGAAAGTGCTACGGAGGGCGTTGACAATTACCTTGAGTCCCCGTCAACTGAAAGTCAGAGCACATGGCAAAGGAATCGAGCAGCAGTCACGAATTAATCCACACGGAAGAACGTGCGAGGCACTCGCATGACCGTGGCCTGTTATTAATTGGGCTGTTCAAGCTGGCGAAGGCGATTTTTTTCTTCTGTATTGGAGTGGGCGCGATTCACCTGCTGCACAAGGACCTTGAAGATGAGGTGATGCGGCTGGCCTTGAGGCTCAGGTTTGATCCAGAGAGCAGGTTTGTGGCGCTTCTGCTGGACAAGGTTGATCTGATCGACGCGCACCGGCTGCGACAGATCAGTGTGGCGACATTTGGTTATTCTGCCCTGGCTTTGACGGAAGGAGTCGGGTTGCTGCTGGAAAAGGTTTGGGCGGAGTACCTGACGCTGATTCTGACGATCTCTTTTTTGCCGTGGGAGCTGTATGAATTGGCGCGGCGGCCGGACTGGTTCCGTTTGAGCCTGTTGCTGATCAATCTTGCGGTGCTGGGGTACCTGGTGTGGCTGCTGCGGCGGAAGAGAATTTCTGGAGAGCTTCAGGGCGATATTCGCTTTTTTTTCGCTTATCAAATGATTCTGCGGTCGCAAGTGGCGACCCAGGTATGAACCACAGAGACAAACACTACATGTTGTGGGTACCTGTCTAGATTCCGCAAGGCGCTGAGTTTTCCACAATTCAATATGGGAATTGCAGAGATTGGCACGAAAAAACCCTTTACAGGGTGGGGACTGTCGGCGATGCTTGTGGAGCGAAGTAGAAAATTTTGGAGTTTAGTGGACCAAACCTGCACTCCTGATCGACAAATTCTACGACGTGGAGCTGATTTTGAACCAAGGTTGGTTCGGCAGGGTATCGAGGTTGCAATGTTTCGGGGAAATCACCCAACACGCGTTGATGAAAAGGGCAGGCTAAAACTCCCTGCCGAGTTCAAGCGCCGGGTGGATGAGCTGTACGGGCCGCAGTTCTACATAACGAGCATGGATGGGAGGCGGGCGCAGGTTTACCCGCTGAAGGAGTGGGAGGAGATCGAGGCGTCGCTGGCAAAGATGTCTCCGATGGATCCGGTACGGAAGAAGTTTCTGGACGTGACGAACTTTTACGGCCAGATGGCTGAGATGGATGCGCAGGGCCGGTTGCTGATTCCGCAGAAGCTGCGGGAGCTGGCGAAGGTGACGGGCGAGGTGAATGTGATGGGGTCGCAGACGCTGCTGGAGGTTGTGAATGCAGAGCTGTTCGACGCCGAGATGAAGAAGGCAAGTGGTGCGGTTGAACTGACGGACGCGGATCTGATGGCGTTCGCAGAGAAGACCAAGGTTTCGGGATTGTAGTTGGAGAATGGCCCCCAGGGGCAGCGCAGAGGCGGTGAGATGAAGAGTCCGCGACATGTGCCGGTTCTTTTAGATGAAGTTTTGGAGTATTTGAATGTGCGTCCAGGCGGCGTGATTTGTGATGCGACGCTGGGGCTTGCGGGTCACTCTTCGGAGATTGCGAAGAGGCTGGGCGGCAAGGGCAAGTTGATTGCTTTTGATCGCGACCCGGAGGCGATGGAGGCGGCCAAGGTTCGGCTGGAAGAAGTAAAGGCCGAGCTTGGCGAGGAGATGCCGGAGGTGGTGTATGTCGCCAAGGCGTTTTCCGAGGCGGCAAGCGAGATTGAGCCGGGAAGCCTGGATGGTTTGCTTGCTGATTTTGGCGTGAGCAGCCTGCAGCTGGATGAGGCGCACAGAGGATTTAGTTTTCGGTCGGACGGCCCGCTTGATATGCGGATGGATACGCGCAGCGGGGAGACGGCCGAGCAAGTGGTAAATCAGGAAGACGAAAACGAACTCGCCGACCTGATTTACGAATTCGGAGAGGAAAGGAGGTCGCGGAGAATCGCCAGAGCCATTGTTAGGGCCCGGCCGATTACGACGACAGCGGAATTGGCTCAAATCGTATCGGCCGCGGCCCCATCAATGAAAGGCGACAAGATTCATCCGGCGACACGAACCTTTCAGGCACTTCGAATTCGAGTGAATAACGAGTTGGGAGAGATTCAATCGCTGCTGAAGAGCGCGGGGTCTCTGTTGAAGCCGGGAGGAAGGCTGGTGCTGATCAGCTTTCACTCTTTGGAGGACCGGCTGGTGAAGGATGCGTTCCGTGAAGCGGGCCGGACGAAAGAGTTTGAGGTTTTGACGAAGAAGCCGGTTGTGGCGAAAGAGCAAGAACAGATGCGGAATCCGCGGTCGCGAAGTGCGAAGATGCGAGCGGCGCAGAAGATTTAGTACAGAGATTTCTTCACGATGGTGAAGAAGACAAGTGATCGGGCCGGGGTTGTCCCACCTTCTTTCAGGCGAAAGACAACTCTGCAGTACAAGTCCCTTCCTCCAATAGCGATCCCGGCCCGGTTCGTATCTTTGGAGAGAGCGGCACAAGGTTTCGTTCCAGCGAGAACGAGTGAGGTGCGCGATGGCAGCTTCGGCGATGGCAGGACAACAGATGGAGATGATGGGCTCGCGAGTGAAAACGCAGAGCCGTGCGGAATCGCCTGCGGAACGAAATCGCGAGCTGTTTGAGACGCAGCGGCGCGCGCGGCGTGGACCGACGCCTGAGGTCTTCTTTACCAAGCACATCGACAACAGCCGCATTGTGAAGGCGGACGATCCGGAGCGGCGGCGCGAGATGCGCACGTTTGCGGCGGTGATGAGCGTGCTGTTTCTGCTGGTGATGGTGTATGTGTGGCAGCACTTTTCGGCGATTGAGATTGGGTATCACGTTGAGGCGCAGAAGCAGCAGGTGGAGCAGCTGCAGGAGGAGAATCGGCAGCTGCGGTTGTCCGAGGCGCAGCTGACTGATCCTGGCCGGATCGACAGGATTGCGAGGCAGCTTGGATTGGATGAGCCTCAGCCTGGACAGGTGGTGCGGCCGGAGGGTGGAGATCCGAATGCTCCTGTGCTGGCGCAGGCGAACGCGAATGCTCCCGGGATGCAGCTGGTTCAGTAGGGATCGATAAAGGCTAAAACGAAGAAGCAGGGATGGAATGGATAAGGCGCCACGGCAGACGTTGACCGCTCCGATACGGAGGATCCGGTTTGCTTACGTGGCGCTTTTTTTTTGCTGCATGGACGGGGCTGATCGCGTTGCGGCTGGGGTGGCTGCAGGTGGTGCGGCACTCGCGATTTTGTGCGATCGGGCGGCGATGCAGCAGCAGAGGACGTTTGAGGTGGCTCCGCGGCGCGGAATGATGTATGACCGCAATCTGCGCGAGCTGGCGGTGACGGTGCAGGTGGATAGCGTTTTTGCGGTGCCGTCGGAGCTGGGGGAGAACCGCGCGAGTGCGGCGGAGATCCTGGCGGAGATTGTGCATGCGGATCCGCGCGATAACTTTACGTCGAAGCAGCAGATGCTGGCGCGGTTCAATGCGTCGAGGAACTTTGCGTGGGTTGCGCGACGAGCTCGACGCGGAGTACGGCGGAGCGGGTGCGCGAGCTGAATCTGAAGGGCGTTTATTTTCAGAAGGAGTTCAAGCGGTTCTATCCGAATAACGATCTGGCGGCGCAGGTGCTGGGCTATGTCGGCACGGATGATACCGGGCTGGGTGGGCTGGAGCAGAAGTTCGACGAGGATATGCATGGCGAGCCGGGGCACATGTTGACCGATGTGGATGCGAAGCGGCACGTGCTGGGGAGCGAAGAGAGCCAGCCGATGCCGGGTGAGAACCTGGTGCTGTCGATCGACGCGAATATTCAGTACATGGCGGAGCGGGCGCTGGATGCGCAGATGGAGAAGATGAAGGCGGCGCACGGCACGGTCGTGGTGCAGGACCCGCATACGGGGCAGATTCTGGCGCTGGCGATTTCGCCGCGGTTCAATCCGAACGACCAGCGGCATATGGACGCGAGTGTGCTGCAGAACCTTGCGGTGAGCGATGTCTATGAGCCGGGATCGACGTTCAAGCTGGTGACGTATTCGGCGGCGCTGGATGGCGCGGGGGTGCAGCCAACGGACATGGTGGACTGCCAGGGCGGCGCGATGACGATGTACGGCCGCACGCTGCACGATGACAACAGCGACCACTTCGGCGTGGTGACGGTGCAGTATGCGCTGGAGCACTCGAGCGACGTGGGTGCGGCGAAGATGGCGCTGAAGCTGGGGAGCCAGAAGTTCTATGACTACATGCAGGGCTTCGGATTTGGCGACCGATCGGGGATCGAGCTGCCGAGTGAGACGCGCGGGCTGTTGCGTAATCCGAAGAAGTGGGGCTCGACCAGCATTCTGTCGCTGGCGATTGGGCAGGAGGTTGGCGTAACTCCGGTGCAACTCGTAACGATGGTGAGCACAATTGCGAATGGCGGAGTGTATATGCCGCCGCATGTGCTGCTGCAGTCGACCGATGAGATGAAGGGCGATCCGCGGCTGAAGCCGGTGGCGTTTCGGCCTGCGAATCAGCTGCCGGCAGTGCTGCCGGATGGGGCGCATCGGGTGATCACGGAGATGACCTCCGCGAAGATGCGGATGATGATGCAGGGCATCGGTGGTGGAGGGTACGGGACGGATGGCAGCGCTGAATGGTTACAGCGCGGGCGGAAAGACGGGAACGGCGCAGAAGGTCGATCCGGTCGACGCATACGTACTCGCATACGAAGCTGGTGGCGAGCTTTGCGGGGTTTGCGCCGGTGAGCAATCCGGCGATCTCGATTGCGGTGGTGATCGATACGCCGACGGTGGGTACACGATACGGCGCAGAGACGAGCGCGCCGGTATTTGCCGAGGTGGCGCAGCAGGTGCTGGAGTACCTGGGCGTGCCGCACGATCAGCCGTTGAAGACGAAGAAGGAGATGATGGTCGCGAAGAAGGACGCGATAGCCGAGGATGCTCCTTCGGAGAATACGGGCGGATCTGAACGCGATGTTTGATGACGTGAATAGCCTGCCGGCGGATGATCCGCTGCGTGTGCAGGCGAATGCGAGGGCTGGGAGTGCTGAGGCTGAGGAGAAGCCGGTTGCGACAGCGAAGTCGGCGGTGGGTAGAGCGGATGATGTCGCGAAATTGATGCCGGCGAAGGTAGTTGCGGCGTTTGAGAGTAGTTCGACGATGACCGACTGGAGGCTCCGCCAGTGATCGCCGAAGTGCGCTTTCGGCAGGCGAAGGGTAAGGATGCGGTGGTGGTGAACGCGGGGCTGCGGGTGCCGGTGCCTTCGTTTGAGGGGGCGGCGCTGCGGAATGTGGTGGAGAAGGCGGATGCGGTTGGGTTGCGGGTGCAGGCGGTGGGGAGCGGGCTGGCTCGCGAGCAGGTGCCGGCGGCGGGGACGATGGTTCCGGCGGGAACTGAGGTTGTGGTGCGGTTTACTCGGTAGAGGCTTTTGCTGCCAGAGGTGCGTCGTCTCAGCTAGCATCCTTAATTATGAATTGGGATACGGTATCGTGCGGGAGCTTCGTGCTGTGGAGTGCGGCGGTCCTTCGGTTGAAGTGACTGGCGTGGAATATGATTCGCGGCGCGTGGGGCGCGGGGATGTGTTTGTTGCGATGCGGGGTGGGGCGACGGATGGGAATCGATTTGTAGAGTGCTGCGATTGCGCAGGGTGCGGCGGCGGTGGTGACGGACTCGCGTGAAGTTTATGCGAGGCTGCGGCGGGAGCATGCCGAGATTGCGGCGGCGCTGGTGGAGCATGGGCGGCGGGCGCTGGCGGAGGTTAGTGCTGCGGTGATGGGGCATCCGGAGCGCAGGCTTGCGCTGAGTGCGGTGACGGGGACGAATGGGAAGACGACTACTGCGTTTTTGTTGGAGGCGATGCTGCGGAGCGTGGGGCGGAAGTGTGTGCTGATTGGGACGATTGAGACGCATGTGGGAGATGAGGTGCGGGTGTCGCCGCATACGACGCCGGAGGCTTCGGATACGCTGCGGGTGTTTGCGGATGGGGTGAAGGTGGGGGCGACCGAGGCGGTGATGGAGATGTCGTCGCATGCGCTGGAGCAGGAGCGGGTGTGGGGGCTGCCGGTGGATGTGGCGATGTTTACGAATCTGACGCAGGACCATCTGGATTATCACGGGACGATGGAGAGGTATTTTGCGGCGAAGGCGAGGTTGTTTGAGGGGGTGGGGGCGCCGCCGCCGCGGGTGGCTGTGATCAATGCTGGATGATGCTTATGGTGACGGTTAGTGGAAGGCGTCGAGCGGTCGTAGGCATGTATGGACGTATGGGATGGAGGACCAGGCTGGGTCTGATTTTCGTGCGGAGGATGTGCGTACTTGCGCGCTGGCGAGACGCGTTTCGCTTGGAAGACACCGTACGGGATCGTCGAGATTCGGTCTCCGCTGACGGGACGGGTGAATGTCTACAACCTGCTGGCGGCTTCGTGTGCGGCGCTGGCGCGTGGGTTGACGCTGGACGAGATTGTGCGGGGGCGGCTGCGGGGGCGCAGGTGCCGGGGCGGTTTGAGGTGGTGCCGTCGTCGAATGATGTGACGGTGGTGGTGGATTATGCGCATACGGATGATGCTTTGCGGAATTTGATTTCGCTGGCGCGGGAGTTGGTGAAGGAGCGCGGTGGGCGGGTGATTACGTTGTTTGGGTGTGGTGGGGATCGGGACAGGACGAAGCGTCCGCGGATGGGGCGGGCTGCGGGTGAGGGGAGCGATCTGGTGGTGCTGACGAGCGATAATCCGCGGAGTGAGGAGCCGATGGCGATTATTGAGGAGGCTTTGGTGGGGGTGAAGGAGACGGGGACGAGTGTATTGTCGAGGAGGATCGGGCGGGGGCGATTGAGATTGCGATTCGTGCGGCGCGGCCTGGGGATATTGTTTTGATTGCGGGTAAGGGGCATGAGAAGGTGCAGATTTTGAAAGATGGGACTGTGCCGTTTGATGATGTGGCAGTCGGCTGGCGAGAGTTTTGAAGGAGATTGCGTGAAGCTGACGTTGGGGCAGGTTGCGGATTGGATTCATGCGGATGGTGAGTTCGATACCGCGGCGGAGGCGGTGGGGTATGGGATCGACTCGCGGACGATTGGCGCGGGGGAGTTGTTCTTTGCGGTTCGCGGCGAGCGGTTGGATGGGCATGACTATGTGCAGGCGGCGCTGGCGAATGGGGCGGTCGCTGCGGTAGTGAGCAATCGGTGGGTGGTGCCGGCGGAGGTGGATGAGAAGCGTTTGCTGCAGGTGGCGGACTGTGAGGACTGCGTGCTGCGGGCGCTGCAGCAGCTTGCCCATGCGGTGCGGCGGGAGTGGGGTGGGCGGGTGATTGGCGTGACGGGGTCGGCGGGGAAGACGACGACGAAGGAGGCGGTGGCGCAGGTTCTTGGGGCGAGGTTCAAGGTGCTGAAGTCGGCGGGGAATTTGAATAATGGGTTTGGGTTGCCGTTGCAGCTGTTGAAGCTGGAGCGGGAGCATGAGGTCGCCGTGATCGAGATGGGGATGAATCATGCGGGGGAGATTGCTGCGCTGGCGAAGATTGCGGAGCCGGATTGGGCGGTGGTTTCGAATGTTGGGCCGGTGCATCTGGAGTTTTTTCCCGATGGGATTGCGGGGATTGCGCGGGCGAAGTATGAGTTGATTGAGGCGCTGCCGGCGGATGGGGTGGCGGTGTTGAATTTTGATGATGCGTATGTGGCGTCGTTTGGCAAGGGGCTTGGTGCGCGCGCGGTTTTCTACGGGATGGGGGAGGGCGCCGAGGTGCGGGCGGTGCATGTTGCGGAGGTGGGTGCCGAGGGTGTGGTGTTTACCGTGGAGGCGAATGGTGAACGGGCAAGTGTGCAGCTGAAGATGCTGGGGAGGCACAACGTTCCGAATGCGCTGGCGGCGATTGCGGTGGGACTGCGGAGCGGGATGGGGCTGGATGAGTGCGCGGCGGCCGTGGGCGAGATGCGAGCGGGCGATAAGCGCGGAGAGGTGCTGGAGTGGCGCGGAGCGATGCTGATTAATGATTGCTACAACTCGAATCCGACGGCGCTGGATGCGATGGTGGATGCGCTGATGGCGATGCCGGGGGAGCGGCATATTGTGGTTGCGGGAGAGATGCTGGAGCTTGGGCCTGAGGCGGAGGCGTTGCATGCGGCTTGTGGGCGCGGATGGCAGAGCATGGGGTGGATGTCGTCGTGGGGGTTCGCGGGGTGGCTGAGGCGATGGTGAGTGCGGCAAAGGGGTGCGGGGTTGAGGCGTTTTTCGTTACCAGTCCTGAAGAGGCCGGAGAGTGGCTGGTTGCGAATGTGCGGGCGGGAGACGTAGTGTTGTTGAAGGCGTCTCGAGGCGTGCGGCTGGAGAAGGCCTTGACGGCTATTGCGGCAGGTTTTCGATAGCATATTTCAGTAGGGAGGATCCCAATTGGCTATGGCAAAAGAGAGTGGGCGTCGTAAAAAAGGGATGCCTGGCAGGGGTGAAGTGATCGCCCGGTCAAAGGCTAGCCTCTGCCTTTCAGATGCATAGGAAGAAGGCTGCCAAACCCGCAGCCAAGAGGCAATTGAAGAAGGTGGCTGAAGCATGGGTCGAAAAAGGCAATCAGGCCGAGGCCGGTCTACGCCTTGGATCACGGGCTAATGACGGCCTTTCATCATATGCAGCGGGCTTCGGTGGTGATGTCGCTGATGGAGAAGGGGACGGGCGAAGATCTGCGGGAACTGCTGGACCGGGGAGTAAAGCTCTATCGCAAGGCAGTGGAAGATGACGCTGCGGACAAGGTTGTACTGCGTGCGATCGGAGTCCTTGAGGGCGACGGAGCATCTGTCGATGGCTGGTCTTTATGCGGCACGAGAGAAGCATAAACAGAAGGTAACTTCGCCTACGCCGGAGTGGCTGGGAAAGGTGATCGCGGAGACGGACCACCGATTGGAGCAGATTGAGCATGAAGAGCGCGGCAAGGGGACGGATCTTTTTCCGGTGACCGTAGAGTTGCTGCGGCAGGCTGAGGCTCCAGATATTGATGCTCATCTGGCATTTGAGCTTGCCATGGCTGCGGATGCGCTTTGCTTTGCGCTGGAGAACGGGCTCTAATCGTGTGGTTTCGTGCGGATGCGCAGGGAACCGAGTTGGTTCCTTGGACAAGATAAGCACAGGAGTTCCGACGACGGGGCTGTTAAGATAGCCCTGACTCGCAGCGCAAACTGGCTTAGGCTGAGGGTAAAAGGCGGAACGTTTTGCTCTATTGGCTGCTGTATCAGAAGCTGTTTCCCTATTTCCGGCTGTTTCGAATCTTTCGCTATCTTACGTTTCGCACGGTGTTTGCGAGTCTGACGGCGTTACTGATCGGCTTGCTGATCGGGCCGTACGTGATTGAGAAGCTGCGTGAGTTTCAGATTGGGCAGTATATCCGCGAGGAGGGGCCGCAGTCGCACCAGAAGAAGACTGGGACGCCGACGATGGGCGGGGTGCTGATATGTATCTCGATCTTGGTGCCGACGCTGCTTTGGGCGGATCTGTCGAATCCGTATGTGTGGCTGGTGATGCTGTCGACGCTGGCGTTTGGAGCGATTGGGTTTGCGGATGACTACATCAAGGTGGTGCATCGGAGGAACCAAGGGCTGACGGCGCGGGCAAAGCTGGGGCTGCAGTTTGTGGTGAGCGCGGCAGTGGCGGCGGCGCTGGTTGTGATGGAGACGCGTGGGGCGATATTCAACGCGACTGATGGTTCCGTTTGCGAAGCGGTTTCGGCCGGATCTGGTGTGGGAGTGGATGGGGCATATTCCGCATATGCACTGGCTGGTGTTTGTGCCGTTCGTCGTCTTCGTGATGATTGTGATCGCGGGTGCGAGCAATGCGGTGAATCTGACGGATGGGTTGGATGGATTGGCGATTGGGTGCACGATCATTGCGGCGGGTGCGCTGACGGTGCTGACGTATGTGAGTGGGCATGTGGTGTTCTCGGATTACCTGGAGTTGCAGCGGATGCCGATGGTGAGCGAGTTGACGGTGTTCTGCGGGTCGATGGTGGGGGCAAGTATCGGGTTTCTTTGGTATAACGCGCATCCGGCTGAGGTCTTTATGGGGGATGTGGGGAGTCTTGCGCTGGGCGGGGCGATTGGGACGGTCGCGGTGGTGATCAAGCAGGAGTTGCTGCTGCCGTTTATTGGCGGCGTGTTTATTCTTGAGGCGCTGAGCGTGATGCTGCAGGTGGGGAGTTACAAGTTGCGGAATGGGAAGCGCATCTTCAAGATGGCTCCGCTGCATCATCACTTTGAGTTGATGGGGTGGTCGGAGTCGAAGGTGATTGCGCGGTTCTGGATTCTGGCGCTGGTGTTTGCGCTGTTTGCGTTGACTACGTTGAAGCTCAGATGACCCTGCCAATTGGTCCGCCGTCTCGCTGCTAATTCTGTCACTCCTCATTGGAGTGGGTTGGGTTGCTGTGGTCCTCTTCTTGGTATTGTTTGTTGGGGGCTGGGCGTCTTCACATCTTTGAAAACTGCAGCCCTGAGCATACTTGGTCTGACGGCATTCTTTGCACCTCCGTTGTGTCTAATTGTTGGTAGCTCGCTGGGTCTCCTCAGGAAGGCTTCTAGCCTCATCTTTCGGCGCGTACGCTTTTGGTTCCTTGTGCTTGTCTGCGGTCGCTGGCAATTCGGTTTACAGTGATTTACATCGGAATTCAGCTGAGGCGTCGTCGGGCGTCGGGTTTCTGGCAGCGTTAGTGATCGCAGCTTTATTCTGTAATTTGTGCGCTAGTTGGCTTGGTCTTGACTGGAAGCGCAATGGTTCGACCCTTGGAGTCTAAAGTGGATTTGAAGAACAAACGGGTGTTGGTGGTGGGGCTGGGGAAGTCTGGGTTGTCTGCGGCGATGTTTCTGCGCGGGCAGGGGGCACGGGTGACGGTGAGCGATACGCGCAGTGCGGTGGCGCTGGCGAAGGAGATTCCTGCGCTGCTGGAGGCGGGGATTATGGTCGAGTCCGGCGGGCATGGGCTGCTGACGTTTCGGCGGCAGGACCTGATTGTGATTCGCCGGGTGTGCCGATGGATACGCCGGAGGTGAAGCAGGTGGTGGCGTTTGGGCTGCCGGTGATTGGGGAGCTGGAGCTGGCGAGCCGGTATCTGCAGGGACGAGGTGGTGGCGATTACGGGGTCGAATGGGAAGACGACGACTACGACCTGTTGGGGAAGATATTCGCGTGATGCTGGAGTGCCGACGCTGGTGGGCGGGAATATCGGATTGCCGGTGATCGACCTGGTGGCGAAGAGTACGCCGGAGACGGTGAGTGTGCTTGGAGGTGTCGAGCTTCCAGCTGGAGACGGTGGAGGAGTTTCATCCGCAGATTGCGGTGGTCCTGAACATCACGCCGGATCACCTGGATCGGCATGGAAGCTTTGAGAGCTACGTTGCGGCAAAGGCGAGGATTACCGAGCGGCAGACGGCGAAAGACTTTCTGGTGCTGAACGCGGAGGACAAAGCGACACAGATGGTTGCGTTGAAGACGAAGGCGCAGATTTACTGGTTCAGCGGACGTCGGCCGATCAAGCAGGGGGCATTTGTTCATGGCGAGAGCATGCTGTTCATTCCTCACGAGGGTGCTAAGGCTGAGCCTGTGATGCCGGTCAGCGAGATTCAGCTGAAGGGCGCGCACAACGTGGAGAACGTGCTGGCTGCGGTTTGTGCGGCGCGGCTGGCGAAGATTCCGGCGGAGAGTATTCGGGCTTCGGTGGCAGGGTTCAAGGCGGTGGAGCATCGGCTGGAGCTCGTCAAGGTAGTGAATGGCGTGGAGTTCTACAACGACTCGAAGGCGACGAATGTGGATGCGACGATGAAGGCGGTGGCTTCGTTCGCGGGAGGGATTCACCTGATTCTTGGGGGGAAGGACAAGGATTCGGACTACAGTCTGATGGCTGGAACTGTTGAAGGAGCGGGTGAAGGTTGTTTACACCATTGGTTCGGCCGCGGAAAAGATTGAGCGTCAACTGCAGGGAGTCGTGAAGATGGTTTCAGCGGAGACGATGCAGGTGGCTGTTGCGAAGGCTGCGAAGGCTGCGGCGATTGGCGATGTGGTGTTGCTGTCGCCGGCTTGCTCGAGCTTCGACCAGTTTGAGAATTATGAGCATCGCGGCCAGGTGTTCCGGCAGTTGGTGAACGAACTCAATTGAAAAGAGATAGAAGCAGGGAAGTGACGGCATGGCGAAGAGAGTAGGGGTGGACAAGTGGCTCTTCGGAGTGGTGCTGCTGCTGGTGCTGTTTGGGCTGGTGATGGTGTTTTCGGCGTCGGCGGTGATGGCGCAGTCGAGTCTGGGATCTCCGTATCCTTATGTGGCGAAGCAGGCGATCTGGGCGGTGCTTGGGTTGATGGCGATGGTCTGTGCTGATGCGGGTGGACTATCGCAGCTATAACAATCCGAGGGTGGTGTTTCCTGCGGTTGCGGTGACGATGCTGATGCTGATCGGCGTGTTTGCGATGAGGGCTGCATAATGAGCGCATCGATGGATTCGGTTCGGGAATCTGTTTACGTTGCAGCCTTCGGAGCTTGGCGAAGCCGGTGCTGGTGTTGTTTCTGGCTTATTTTCTGCAGACGCGCATTCACCAGATGGATGATGTGAAGGGAACGATTCTGCGGGCGGTTGCTGTGCCTCTGGCGTTTACGGCGTTGATTTTGAAGGAGCCGGATCTGGGTACGGGGCTGGTATGTATGGCGGTGACTGCGTTGATGCTGTATCTTGCGGGGGCGCGGACGAAGTACTTCGCGATTGGAGGTGCGCTGGCGTCGCCGGTGATGTACTACATGCTGTTCCATGTGAAGTTCCGTCGTGACCGGATGCTGGCGTTCCTCAATCCTGAGGCCGATCCGCGAGGAACCGGGTTTCATATCCTGCAGTCGCTGATTGCGGTTGGGACTGGTGGAATTCGTGGGCTGGGGTTGATGGAGGGGCGGCAGAAGCTGTTCTATCTGCCGGAGGTGCAGACGGATTTCATCTTTGCCAATATCTGTGAGGAGCTGGGACTGATTGGAGCGCTGCTGGTTGTCGGTTTGTTTGTGGCGCTGGGGTATCGCGGGCTGCGAGCGGCGTTTCTGTCGACCGATCCGTTTGCGCGGTTTCTTGCGTTTGGGATTACGACGGCGATTCTGATTCAGGCGTTCTTCAATATGAGCGTGGTGCTGGCGCTGCTGCCGACGAAGGGAATTCCGCTGCCGTTCATCTCGTCGGGCGGAACTTCGATTTTTATTACGCTGGCGAGTATGGGCGTGCTGCTGAACATCACACGCGAGATCGATTAGTGTGACAACGAGTCGGCCAGTTAGCGAGTCAGCGAGCCATAGGTTGCGGGTTTTGATTGCGGGCGGTGGGACGGGTGGGCATGTGATTCCGGCGCTGGCGATTGCGCGGGAGCTGCGGGATGCGCATGGGGCTGAGGTGCGGTTTGTGGGGACGGCGCGGGGGCTCGAGACGCGGCTGGTGCCGGAGGCTGGGTTTCCGCTGGAGTTGATCCGGGTGGGGCAGTTGAAGAATGTGAGTGTGGCGACGCGGCTGCGGACTATGGTCGATCTTCCGCTGGGGGTGATGCGTTGCGTGGAGTTGGTGCGGAGTTTCAGGCCGGATGTGGTGGTTGGGGTTGGTGGGTATGCCTCGGGGCCGGCGATGATGGCGGCGATTCTGCTGCGGGTGCCGACGCTGGCGTTTGAGCCGAATGCGGTGCCGGGGCTGGCGAACCGGCTGGTGGGTAAGTGGGTGAGCGCGGCGGCGGTGAACTTTGAGGAGACGCGGAGGTATTTTCGCGGTGCGCGGGTGACGGGGATTCCGGTGCGGCGGGAGTTTTTCGCGATTGGAGAGCTTCCGCAGAGTGAGGAGCCGTCGCGAACTGTCCGGCTGCTGGTGTTTGGCGGGAGCCAGGGGGCGCGCATCTTCAACGAGGTGATGCCGCGGATTGTGAAGAGTCTGATGGAGGAGGTTCCGGGGTTGAGGATTCTGCACCAGGCGGGGGCAAAGTTCGCGGAGCCGGTTGAGGCGGCGTATGGGGCTAGTGGAGCCGATGCGACTCGGTGGGAGGTGGCGGCTTTTCTGGATGATATGCCGCGACGATTTGCCGATGCGGACCTGATTTTGTGCCGCAGTGGGGCCAGTACGGTGGCGGAGCTTGCGGCGGCGGGGAAAGCGGCGGTATTGGTGCCGCTGCCGACAGCGGCGGATAACCACCAGTTGAGAAATGCTGAAGTGTTTGCGGCGGCGGGGGCGGCGGAGTTGCGGGTGCAGAGCAGCGATTCGGCGATGGAGAGTTTTTTGACGAGCGATTTGTCGGGGCTATTGCTGGATCCGGCTCGTCGGCGGGAGATGAGCAGGAGAGTGAAGGGGCTGGCGCATCCGGATGCGGTGAAGGTGATTGGGGAGATGGTGGTGGGATTGGTGAAGGCTGGGTGAAATAGGTTAGCTGATGTGTGGGCTGCCTCTCGGATCATTCCCTTGCCCTTCCTGGGGGTACCCCCCTATTGCCCGCGCGTAAGTGTCCTATATTCAGCGGTTTACGAGATGTGTCAGCCTGCAAGATATTCATAACAAATGAGTTGCGTCCAAAATATTGCATCTAAATGAGTTAGCCCCGGACGGTGTCCGGGGCTTGCTTGTTTTTGATCTATATATCCAGTATAGCGGTTCGAGTGTAACTAACGTGCCACGCGGATGTTGTTGACTGGTAATGGGTTAGGTCATTCTGGGGCTTGACATGCGAATTTTGGGCAGAAAATGCCAAAAGAAAAATGACTGAGACTGCAATGGCAATAGAATGAGTCGTTTCGAATGGGAAGAGGAAAGACAACGGCAATGCGACGATGGGAAAAGAAAGGGCTGAGAGTCGTTCTCTCAGCCCCTGAGTTTGTGAAGCGAGCGGTTACCGATGACCGCCGCCGCCGTGTGATCCGCCGCCGCCGCCACCACCGCCGTGGAAGCCGCCGCCAGCGCTCATTCCGCCGCCGTGATAGCTGCTTACGGATGGGGCAGAGTAGCTGCGTGCCGCGCTGCTGTAGCTGGGTTGAGCATAGCTGCGTGCTGCGCTGCTGTAGTTGGGTTGAGCATAGCTGCGTGCTGCGCTGCTGTAGTTGGGTTGAGCATAGCTGCGAGCCGCGCTGCTGTAGTTGCTGGCGCCCATGTAGGAGTGGGCACCGTTGTAGGCGGAGCCGCTGTAGTTGGAGCGGCTTGCTGTTTGGGCGTAGCTCGAAGTGCGGCCATTGACAGCGGAGCCGCGGTACGCCGTTGTGCCCGCTGCATGATTGGCAGCTACGGAGTTGGCGTGAACGAAGCTGGCGCCGCCGGCCCGCCCGGAGTAACCGTTATAAGGACGGTTATAAGCGTATCCGGTGTGGAAGCCAATGTTGCAGTAGGCGCGGTTGTACCAGAAGCGGCCGCCGCCCCAGTATCCGCCGTAGAAGCCTATGCCGAAGTAGCCGAAGCCGTAGTTGATGCCGCCGTAGTAGCCGACGTAGGGTCCCCAGTAGCCGGCGTTCCAGAAGTATCCGTAGGGAGCATAGCCCCAGTAGCCGGGTGTCCAGAGAGCGCCGGTGTAGGGTGCTGCGACCCAGGCGCCCTGAATCCACTCGTAACCGTCACCGGTCCATGCCCAGTAGCCGGGGGTCCATATATAGCCATCGCCGGGAGCGGGGGGCTGGTCGTAGTCAGGAATTGGAGGGGGTGCCTGCTGTATGCCCTGAGGTGCGCCGTTCTGTACAGCCGCGTCCTGCTGCATTCCGGACTGCGGAGCGTATTGGTCCTGCTGCATTCCTGGCTGCGGAGCATATTGGTTGCCGTACTGGTCGGGAGGCGGAGGAGCTGAGTCCTGCGCCTGTGCGGCGATGGGAGCGACTACGAGGGCCGCCGCCAGTGCGGCGGTTGCGATCGAATTTCTTAGTAAACGAGTGGACGTCATGTCTCTACCTGCCTCTCAGCCTTCGTTTGTCCGGGCGTTGCGTCGTATAACCGGACTTCGAGGAGAGCAAAGCTGAGTTCCCAGCCGGGCCCGCTTCACCCTGGTCAAGTGCTCAGTTGATTAGACACGAATTTGCTGCATTTGTTGCAGGAATGCAAGGGCCGGTGGTGAAAAAGAGTGTTGCTGCGAGTAGGGCTGAGGCTCCAATATCATGTCGCGATTTTTTGGAAGGGCTAAAGTCTTACGCTCCCACCTGAAAAGCAGAAACTTGCACTTTTAGTGAGAGGCTGTCGGGGTGGTGAAGAGGGCTTTGGGGCACATGACGTGGACACCGCTCTTGGTATCGACGAGTTGGGTGATGTCGACGTCGCAGGCAACGGAGATGAGGGCGTAGGCATCGTCGCGTGAGATGTGGGGGTGGTCGGGATTTTGCTCGGAAAGGAAGGTGATCATGTTGCGGATTGCCATCTCGGTGGCGATTTTGAGGTCTTCGTCGAAGCCCATGGCGATGTATTGCGTTGGGGTTTCGGCGCGGGGCCAGAGTAGGCGGTGGGGGTCTTCACCTGCCTGGGCCTTATGCACGATGAACTGGAAGGTGCCGGTGAGCTGGGTTTCGAGGGCGGTGATGTCGACTTCGCCGTTGCCCTGGCCGGCGTGGCCGTCGCCTACTTCGAAGAGAGCGCCCTTGGCGTTGACGGGGTAGTAGACGGTGGTGCCTGCGACTAGTTCTTTGTTGTCCATGTTGCCGCCGTGCATCCAGGGCGGGGCGGAGTTGTAGCGGCCGGCGGACTCGGGTGGGGCGATGCCCATGCTGCCGAAGAAGGGATGGAGCGGGATTTCGATGCCGGGGGAGAAGTGGCCGATCATCTTTTCGCGGTCGAGGGGGATGATTCGGGAGTGGCTGTAGGGGAAGTCGTTGGGGAGGAAGCCGCGGCCTACGCCGAAGGAGTTGCAGGCCCAGGGGACGTCGATGTTGATTTTTTGAATGCGGAGCTCGAGGACGTCGCCGGGTTCGGCTCCTTCGATGGCGACGGGGCCGGTAAGGATGTGGCCGCCCGGGCCCTTTTCGCTGGCGGGGACTTTGGTGTAGATGTCGGCTACGTAGGAGGGAATGTCGGCTTCGGCTATGCCGAGGGTTTTGAGTCGCTCGGGCGGGCCGCAGGTGGAGAGGGTCTGGATGGTGACGGTGTCGCCGGATTTGACGGTGAGGACGGGTTTGGCGCGAGCGGAATAGTAGCCCCAGGCAACGGTGGTTGGGGTGGCGAGTAGAGTCTGGGGGGCTTGCTGGGCGGAGGCTGCGGAGGTGGCCAGAGATGCAGCGGCGCAGAGAGCGGCTGTGCGGGCGAGGATGCTGGGCATGGCCTTTTATATATCACAGGGTAGTGAGGATGGGACGCAGGACGGCTGATAAAGTGAGAGATTGGGTGATGTCTGACGAATCGGTCAGCGCTTCTGAATTTAGTCGCAGCGGGACGAGAGGGCATACCCCAGGGCTAAAGCCCCCTATGTTCTGGGCTAAAGAGACCCAAGGCTAAACCTTCGGGTACCTAGAAGCAAAAGAGCCGTTTTTAGCTCTTGCGGCATGGTGCTTAGTCCGTGTTCGACCAAGATTTTGATGATGATGATTTAGAAAGAGAGAGAGAAGATGTTTGTGCCTGGGCACTTTTTGTTTGCGCCGTCGCAGCGGATTCACTTTATCGGGATCGGTGGGATTGGGATGAGCGGGATCGCGGAGATCCTGCTGACGATGGGGTATACGGTGTCGGGGTCGGATCTGAAGCGGTCGGCGGTGACGGACCGGCTGCTGGGGATGGGGGCGCGGATCTTTGAGGGGCATGCGGCGAGCAATGCGGCGGCCAGCGATGTGGTGGTGACGAGCTCGGCGGTGGCGAAGAATAATCCCGAGGTGATGGAGGCGAGGGAGCGGAAGATTCCGGTGATCCAGCGGGCGGAGATGCTGGCGGAGTTGATGCGGCTGAAGTATGGGATCGCCGTGGCCGGGATGCATGGGAAGACGACTACGACGTCAATGGTTGCGGCGGTGCTAGGGGGTGGGGGGCTCGATCCTACGGTGGTGGTGGGTGGGCGCGTGGATGCGATGGGGTCGAATGCGCGGCTGGGGAATTCGCAGTATCTGGTGGCGGAGGCGGATGAGAGCGACCGGAGCTTTCTGAAGCTGTCGCCGGTGCTGGCGGTGGTGACGAATCTCGATCGCGAACATATGGATTGCTATCGGGATATGGAGGATGTCGAGGGGGCGTTTGTTGAGTTTATGGACCGGCTGCCGTTCTATGGGGCGACTACGGCTTGTATCGACAATGCGCTGCTGCGGGATGTATTGCCGCGGGTGAGGCGGAAGGTTTATACGTATGGCGAAAGCGCGGATGCGGATTTTCGAGTGGAGAGTGCTGGCGAAGGATTCGGAGATGCCACTCGCTGTTTGAGGTGAATTACAAGGGGCTTGTGCTGGGGCGTTTTCGGCTGCATGTTCCGGGACGGCACAATGTGTTGAATGCTACGGCGGCGGTTGCGGTTGGAGTGCAGCTTGGCGTGGCGCCGGATCAGATTGCGGCGGGGTTGGAGAGTTTTCGTGGGGTTGATCGACGGTTTCAGATTAAAGGTGTGGTGCGGGGAGTGACGGTGGTGGATGATTATGGGCATCATCCTACGGAGATTCTGGCTACGCTGGGGGCGGCGCGAGAGTGTGGGTATGGGCGGGTGCATGTGCTGTTTCAGCCGCATCGGTTTACGCGGACTCGGGATTTGATGGCGGAGTTTGCCGGGGCGTTTAAGGACGCGGACATCGTGGAGGTGCTGGATATCTATGCGGCGAGTGAGGAGCCGATTGCTGGAGTGGATGCGCGGGCGTTGGTGAAGGAGATTCGAGCCGCGGGTGGGAGCGAGGTGGAGTATGCGGCTTCGGTGTCCGAGGCCGTGAGGGTTCTGGTGAAGGAAGCGAAGGCGGGAGATGTGATTTTGACGCTCGGGGCGGGGAGTGTTTCGCAGGCGGCGCCGATGTTGCTGGAGGCGCTCGCCGCGGATGGGTGAGTTCCTGAAAGGGTACATGCAGAAGAAGTTGGGCCGGGGTTGGCGCTGCACGGGTTATTCTCAGTGTGGCGATTCTCGCGGCCTTGCTCAGGCGTGCGACAAAGTGATGTGTTTTCGAAGCGCGGGACAGCGGTGCTAGATGCGCCCGAGGAGAGGTATGCCTCGGAGCCTGGTGGACCGCGGCGGGTGTCGGCTGCGCCGAATCGGAGGCTGCGCCGCGACCTGAGCGAAGATTTTGCGGAGCCGTACGAGGATGATGATTTGCCCGTGGGACGACGGGGTGCGGGGGTTAGGGTCAGATTTCGGGGGTTGCCGGCGACGAAATGGGGCCGGATTTTTGCCGGGTGTTTGTTGTTGCTCTGCCTGGGAGTGGGGCTTGCAGCGTTTCTGATGGCGAGGAGTTTTCTGCTGCATGACGAACGGTTTGTCATTCAGTCGTCTTCTTCGCTTGAGTTCGAAGGGAATGCGCATGTGACGCGGGCACAACTGTTGGGAATCTTTGGCGAAGATGTGGAACGGAATATCTTTACGGTTTCGCTGGCCGAGCGGCAGGCGGAGTTGGAGAGGCTACCGTGGGTGGCGCATGCGACCGTGATGCGGCTGCTGCCGAACCGAATGCGCGTATCGGTCGTAGAGAGGACGCCGGTGGCGTTTGTGCGGCAGGGGAGCCATATCGGCCTCGTGGACGCGAATGGCGTGCTGCTGGATATGCCGATGGATGCGAAGGTGAGGGAACACTACTCGTTTCCGGTGGTGATGGGGATCTCGGCGGAAGAACCACTGTCGACGCGCGGGGCGCGGATGAAGATCTTTAAGAGGTTTACCTCGGAGCTGGATGGATCTGGGGAGAAGATCTCGCAGGAGCTAAGCGAGGTCGATCTTTCGAATCCGGAGGACGTGCAGGCGCTGATTCCGGATCACTCGACTGAGATCCTCGTGCATTTTGGCGATCAGGATTTTCTGGAGCGGTATCAGAGGTTTCAACAGCATCTGCCGGAGTGGCGGGCTACCTATCCGAAGTTGTCTTCTGTGGATATGAGGTATGAGCGACAGGTGGTTCTGCAGATGCCGCCGGGATCAGGTGTTCCTGCCGCGTCATCTTCGAAGGCCACGGAGTCCGCAGCTCCGGCTGATTCAAAGACAGCGAGCGCGATTCCTTCGGTTGGAGCTACTCGTCCTGATAATGCTGTCGCGAAGCCACTTTCCAAATCGATCGACAAGCCTGGTATTAAGTCGGCTGACAAACCGCTTCCTGTGACTGCACAGCATGTTCCTGTGACTGCACAGCATGGGGCTGTGACAAAGACGTTGACAAAGAATGTCGCGAAGGCTCCGGTGCATGTGACTGCGCAGAGTGAGGTGGCATTCGACGTTCCGGCGAAGGGGAGTACTCCCAAGGCCAAGACTCATGCAGCGGCTGCGAAACCTCATGCGGTCATCGTCAAGCATCCGGCCAGCACGACGCAGTATGATCCTACCCAGGTGGTTCATCCATGAATCAGAAGCAGGACAATCTGATCACCGTGCTCGACGCGGGGAGTACGAAGAGCTGTGTGCTGGTAGCGGAGCTGCAAGACGGCGTGCTGCGCTATCGCGGACACGGCATCGAGCCGTCGCACGGGATGCGCAAGGGTTTGATCGCGGAGCTGGGGCCGGCGGCGGAGGCGATCAATCGCGCGGCGTTGACAGCGGAACGTATGGCGAAGGTTGGAATTGAAACGGCGGTGGTGGGGATTGGCGGGACGCATGTGCGCGGGATCAATTCGCGAGGCGGCATCAGCATGGGCAGCCGAATGCGCGAGATCACGCGAGAAGAAGTGAGAGCCGCAGTGGACCGGGCACGGAGTGTGGCGTTGCCGCCGGATCGCGAGGTGTTGCATCTGCTGCCGCAGGAGTTCATTCTCGACGATCAGGCAGGGATCCATGATCCGGTTGGGATGGTGGGGAACAAGCTGGAGGTGAACCTGCATCTTTCGACGTGCTCGGGCGGCGTGGCGCAGAGTGTGATTACATGCGCGAACCGGGCTGGGCTCGAGGTGCAGGATACGGTTTTCGAGGGGATTGCGGCGGCTGAGGCTGTGTTGAGTGCGGATGAGCGCGAGCTTGGCGTTTGCATGGCGGATATCGGCTCGAGCACGACGGAGCTGGCAGTGTTTTTTGAGGGGTCGATTGCGCATACGGCGGTGCTGCCGATTGGGGGAGATCATTTTACGAACGACCTCGCAGTCGGTCTGCATGTGACCGTGGAGGAAGCCGAGTATCTGAAGAAGGTTTATGGACACTGCGTGGTGACGGCGGTGCCACAGTTGAATGAGATCGAGGTGGGCGGGAACCTTGCGATCTCTGGCGGGCAGCCGGCGCGGATGGTGCGGCAGCGGTTTCTGGCGGAGATTCTGGAGCCGAGAGCGCGCGAGCTGTTTACGATGCTGCGGGATAATCTTCGCAATGGCGGCGTGCTGGAGGCATTGGGTGCGGGCTGTGTGTTGACCGGGGGCGGCGCGATGATGGCGGGGCTGCTGGATAATGCGGAGAGTTTGCTGCGCGTTCCGGCACGGGTGGGATATCCGGTGCCGTTATCGAGGATGCCTGCGGAGCTGGCTACGCCGGAGTTTGCGGTGGCGATCGGGATGCTGCTGTATACGCATCGGACGCAGGTGAGGCGGGCAAGTGAAGAGCAGGGGTTGCGGGCGAAGTTGAAGGCGATCTTTGCGGGAAGCTTCTAGGAGCGCACATCATCGGGTGACGTCGAGAACGGTGCTTCAAAACGTCAGGATGTGGGTGGCGTGTGCGTCGTCGATGGGGGAGAAACCGATTTTCTCGTATAAGCGTGCAGCATCGCTGTTCTCAGTGCGCAGCCTGACGCAACGGAAGTTCATGCGGGCGTGGTCGAGGAGGGTGGTAATGAGCGCTCTGCCGATGCCTTTGTTTCGCCATGCAGACCGCACATAGACACGACGAATGCGACCGATGTTTGGATCGCCGATAAACGGGTCTTGGTTGAGTCCGCCTACGGCGACCAGAAGGCCCTGATCGAGGCATCCGCAGAGAATTTCCCCACGTGCTTCGAAGCGGTTACTGGCGCTTGCCCACTCGCCGAGTAGGGTGTCGATGAACTTGTAGCCCTGGCTGCGCGCCTCCACGCCCAAAAGATCCATTCCGGCGATGGGCAGCTTGATCTTTTGTATCGAGATCATGGTCCTATCTTAATTAGTTTGTTTGAGTTGACTCGTTAGTGATGGAAGGCGACGCCACATGCATCGACGGTGTTGAAAAATATTTTTGCTTTTCCTCTTTACAGATTTTGTATTTAACAGTATGGTTAATTAACCAGAAGGTGAAATACAACATGAACGATCCAATCAGTTCGACATTTGGAGCACTGGCTGACCCGACGCGGCGGGCGATTTTGGCGCGATTGGCGCTAGGGGAGACCTCAGTGACGGATTTGGCGGCGCCTTTTGAGATGAGTATGCCGGCGATATCGAGACATCTGAAGGTGTTGGAGAGAGCTGGGTTGATTGCACGTGGGCGGGAGGCACAGTGGCGGCCTTGCAAATTGAGGGCAGAGCCGCTGAAGCAGGCCGCCGATTATCTGGACGAGTATCGCAGGTTCTGGGAGGAGAGTTTCGATCGTTTAGACGAATACTTGAAGGCCTTGCAGGCGAAGGAGAAGAAATATGCCAGCAAAAAGAAATGACGTCGAGGAAGAAAGCGCGGTTGACCGGGAGATTACCTTTACGCGGGTCACATTAGCCTGGGTCTTCGTTCTCGTTCTTCTGTTCTGGGTCACGTCCACGCCTCCGTCGACTGAGAGTCGGTCCGTGCAGTTTTTGATACAAGGGAGTCTCGGTGGAGGCGATGCTTCCACACAAGGCGAAGGCGAGTGCGCGGACTGTACGGAGATGCTTCGTGCCTCTCTACCGATGCCGCAAGTGTTTGATGTGGCGCGCAGGATGATGGGCGAGGCGTGGGCCGATCCGAAGCCGTTCGAGATGACGGCGACCTTTGCGGACGAGGATGGCAAAGCGCAGCTGACGATGCGAATGGTGTTTGTGCCGGGGCAGCCCCGCGTTCAGTATGCGAAGGAGTACGGCGACTGGCGCTTGGGGAGACTTCAGTGACAGATCTCGCGGCGCCGATGGGCTGGATGAGTATCGCAGGTTCGGGGATGAGAGTTTCGATCGTTTAGACGAGAACTTGAAGACATTACAGGCAAAGGAGAAGAAACGTGGCAGAAAAACTAATTGACAGAAACGAGAGTGCGGTTGATCGCGAGATTGTTTTGACACGCCTCTTCGATGCTCCACGGAGGTTGGTGTGGGAGGCGTGGACCGATCCGAAGCAGGTGGTGCTCTGGTATGGACCAAAGGGCTTTTCGACCACGATCGAAGAGATGGATATGAGAGTCGGTGGCTTATGGAGGCACGTGATGCATGGGCCGGATGGTACTGACTATCCGAACGAGAGCGTGTTTACGGAGGTCGTTCCATATGAGCGGCTCGGGTACAAGTTGAGCGGCGGCAAGAGAGGTGCGCCTGTGGTGCAGTTTGAGTCGATGGTGTCCTTTGTGGACGAAGGGGACAAAACGCGGCTTACGCTGCGGATGGTCTTTCCGTCGGCTGAGGCGCGGGACCAGAATGTGCGCGAGTACCACTCGATTGAAGGCGGGAGGCAGACGTTGGAGAGGCTGGCGGAGCATCTGTCGGCACGTCTGGCTGCGAAAACAAATGGAGGAATGCGATGAGTACAGCAACGGTGTCACCCAAGGTGGCTGCGCAACATGAGCTGCGTATTACGCGGGTGTTTGATGCGCCGCGGGAATTGGTGTGGAAGGCGTTGACCGATCCGGAGCATATGAAGCATTGGGCTGGGCCGCGTCAATTTGAGGCGAGACATATTGAAAACGACCCGCGGCCGGGAGGGAAGTGGCGGCTTTGCCTGCATAGCGATGGCTTCGACATAGGCGATGGTGTGTTGCGGATACTTGATCTGTGGCAGGGCGGAGAAAACCTCGAGGTGGTCGAGCCGGAGCGGTTGGTCTACACATTCAAGTGGGATCAAAATGTCGGTCTTTCGTCCAATGTTGAGACGGTGATTACGATCACGCTTGACGAACATGACGGAAAGACGACGATGAACTTCCGCCAGGCTTTCTTCGTAACTACGGGAGACCGCGATGGACATATGCGTGGCTGGAATAGCAGCTTCGACAAGTTGCAGGACTATCTGGGCGAGGTAGAGACAAAGGAGAGACGGCATGGCGAACGGTAGCGTAATGG
The DNA here is from genome assembly GCA_963791735.1 of uncultured Acidobacteriaceae bacterium. Classification (GTDB taxonomy): domain Bacteria; phylum Acidobacteriota; class Terriglobia; order Terriglobales; family Acidobacteriaceae; genus Edaphobacter. The sequence goes on from CAWBTR010000010.1 coordinate 99,435, forward strand.
AGGGGTTGCTCGAGATGAGCCTCACGCGCAGAGTTGCAGCGCCACCGGAGGTTGTATTCCGGGCGTGGACTGATGCGAAGCATCTAAAGGAGTGGTGGGGGCCGAAGGGATTTACGAATCCGGTGTGTGAGGTGGATGCTCGTGTTGGAGGGGCGATGCGGATTCATATGCGTGCACCGGATGGTGTGGTGTATCCGATGACGGGAAGGTTTGTGGAGATCGATCGGCCGCACCGGTTGGTGTTTGCGACGGCGGCTCTGGACGGCGAAGGCAGAGCGATGTTCGAGGTGCTGAATACGGTCGCCTTCACCGAGGTTGATGGTGGAACGGAGATATCTCTGGTTGCGCGCGTGACGAGTACGACTCCAGCGGCACCGCGATACCTCGCGGGTATGTCTCAGGGCTGGAGCCAGAGTCTGGATCGGCTCGCGGTGCTGGTCGAACAGATCTGAATTCGTTGCTGGAGGCTAGGAGGCTAACGCGGCTTCAAGGTTGGGGTCGATGGTGAGGATTGAGTCGGTGTGTGTCATTTTGAAGACGTCGAGTACTTTGGCGCCGGGAGCGACGATGCGGAGTTGACCACCGCGGACCTTCATGTTGCCGTAGATGATCATGAGGGCGCCGAGGCCGGCGCTGTCGATGAAGTCGATGGCGGAGAGATCGAGGATCAGCTTGTGGAAGCCCTGGTTGGCGACTTCGGTGATCTTCGATTCGACCTCGCGCAGGCGCATGCCGAGAGTCATGCGTCCGGTTAGCCGGAAGACGGCGGTGGATGGGGCTGATGGATCGGCGCGCTCTAACTCCGCTTCGAGAATCATGTGGGCAAGGTTCTCCTGTGTGCCTGCAAGCATATCGCAGATTCTGTTACGGACCTTTGCTTTTGGGCTATTGGAAGGCGAAGATTTTCTTCCAGTCGTCTTTCATGCTGACGACGGTCCAGCCTTTGGCGTTGGCTTCGTCGAGGGCTTTGTCGAGCTTGCCGACAGGGGAGGTGCGGTCGTAGGCGTACTCGCGTTGGGCGTCGGTGTGGTGGACGAGTAGCATGAGGTGCGGGCCAGGGCCGGCGGCTGTCCACTCGAGCATCTGCTGATCGCCGTCAGAGTTGCCGAACGCGGCGATGGGGCGCTTGCCGATGTAGTTGTCAATGCCGACGGGTTTACCGGGCCCGTCGTCGAGGAAGTTGAGCTGCGGCAGCCGCATGATGACCGGGGTTCCATTCTGTGATTGCAATTGAGTCTTCATACTGGTGCCGACGACCTGTTCGGGTGGGATGCCATAGGCCTTGTCGGTCCAGGGACGCATGAAGTCGATGTCGCCGCCGGAGACTATGAAGGTCTTGAATCCGTTGGCGCGCAGATAGGCGAGTAGCTCGACCATGGGCTGGTAGATGAGTTCGGTGTAGGTGTGGTTGAAGCGGCGGTCGTGGGCCTGGGCTATCCAGTCGGAGACGGACTCCTGGAATTGCTGGTTGGGCATGCCGGTGCTGGTGGCGACAGTGACGGCGACGAGACCCTTCTCGCCGGTGGCGAGGACAGCTTTCATGTCTCCATCGAGAATGCCTTTGAAGGGTTGCTTATTTTTCCACTCGGGATGTTGCGGGGCCATCTGTTTGACCCGATCGAAGGCGAAGACGACCTGGGTGTAGATGGGAGCTTCGACCCAGAGGGTGCCGTCGTTGTCGAAGGTGGCGATGCGATCGGCGACAGGGACGAAGTCGGGGCCGCCCTCTTTGGTGACGCGTTCGACGAAGGCAATGATGTTCTTTTTGGGAGTGGTGTCGTTCCAGGAGGGAAGCGGGTCAGTCTGGGTTTGTTGCTGCGCCGGCTGTGTGGGGCTTTGATTTTGACATCCCGACGAGGTCAGCAACAGAAGCACACTGATCAGGAAGCTGATCCCAAGAGTGAGTTGGCGTGAACCGGGCCTTCCGGTTTTCATTTGCGGCATTCGTTCCTCCTTCTTCCATTCCATAGGAATTCAACCAAGAAAGGACGTGCGCAGTCGATTGCCCTCGACATTCTTGAGGATAGTAGTGTTGTGGCCCATCACTGTCAAAAAGATACGGGCCCGTGCTGGGCTTTGCTAGGCAGCGGGGACCTAGACGGCTTCTGATCTTCACTCTGTCGATTTTGCAAGTTGCCGCTGCTTTTCAACGGAATTGAACCATTGATGGTACGGGTAAGTGGAAAACGAAGGTCTTGAGTTGGACGTGGAGGTGGGAGAATTAAAAAACCTTAAGGAGTAACTGCTGCCATGCCTAATCTGCCGAACGATGACATTCGTATTCACTATCACGACGAGATTCCTCATGGAGCTCGGATCAAGGTGATTGGCGTGGGTGGCGGCGGCAATAACGCCGTGAATCGCATGATTGCGGCGAATGTGGTGGGCGTCGAGTTCATTGCGGCGAATACGGATGTACAGGCGCTACAGATGTCAAACGCGCCGGTGAAGCTGCAGCTTGGCGTGAAGCTGACGAGCGGGTTGGGGGCGGGGGCGAATCCGGATGTGGGGCGACGGGCGGCGTTGGAGGATTCAGACAAGATTATCGAGGCGCTCGAGGGCGCGGATATGGTGTTTGTGACTGCCGGGCTGGGCGGAGGGACGGGGACGGGTGCCGCTCCGGTGATTGCAAGCCTGGCGAGTGAGATGGGGGCGTTGACTGTGGCTGTCGTGACGAGGCCATTTGCGTTTGAAGGCAAGCGACGGATGATGCAGGCCGAGCGTGGGATGCAGGAGCTGTTGGAGTCGGTCGATACGGTGATCGTGATTCCGAATGAGAAGCTACTGGCGGTGGCGAAGGACGCGGGATTTTTCGAGAGCTTCCGGATTGCGGACGACGTTTTGCGGCAGGGTGTGCAGGGGATCTCGGACATAATTACGATTCCTGGTGTGATCAACCGCGACTTTGCCGATGTGAAGACGACGATGGCGGGGATGGGTTATGCGGTGATGGGGACGGCGATGCGAACTGGCGCTAATCGTGCGGTGGAAGCTGCGATGGCTGCGATGGCTTCACCACTGCTGGAGGCGGGAGCGATTGATGGAGCGCGGGGGATTCTCATCAATATCACCGGGTCGAGCAGTCTGAAGCTGACCGAGGTGAATGAGGCTTCGAGCATCATTCAGAATGCGGCGCATGAGGATGCCAATATTATTTTCGGAGCGGTGCAGGACGAGACGATGGGCGATGAGGTGAAGATCACCGTGATCGCGACGGGCTTTAAGCAGCAGGAGATGCCACAGCGGCGGGAGCGAATGCTGGCGGAATCGACGCTGCCGACGATGCGATATGACGTGCCGATTCAGCCGCGCGTGGTGACGTCGCGACCGAGTCCGCGATTTGCGAGTGAGGTGGAGACGGAGCCGGCTACTTCTCCCGCTGGAGAGTGGAAGGAGAAGGTTGTGAGCGCTGAGTCAGGCGCTGCTGCCGGAGTTGGTTCCAGTGAAAGCTTCGGTGTTTGATGACGACTTTTTTCAGTCTTCATCGGCACGCGGCGAGATGATTTCGGAGGAGGGAAGTATGCCGGAGCGGTTCAGGGAGCCGACTCACTTTTCAGCAGCGGGGCGCGTCCAACTTGAAGAAGTTCGCAGCGTAACGGAAGAAGTTTTCCCTGCGGAGGCCTCTGTACGGGTGCCCTCCTTTGGGGGTGCAGTGGCCACAGCGGTGGATCGTGCTGAGCCGGATGAACTGGATATTCCAGCCTTTCTGCGGCGGGGAAACTGATGAATCTATTGTCTTTCGGGTGACGTTAGCACAAAAGTGGGACGGTGCTGCGATACTTATTGTAGTTAACTAAGGTTCTTATTAGGCGGATTACCCTGTCGATGGCAGTCCGATTGCAGTAAGAGTAAGAGGATCTGGAGCAGATCTTGTGTTAATGGCATTTGGATTGCATTCAAATCAACAGAGGGATCGCCTGTGAAGCGACTGATTAAGGTTTATGGCGTAATCCTCTTCGGCCTTGTGTTTGGTGCTGGAGTGGGTGCGAACGCGGCAGCGATAACGACCGGCAAGACAAAGCACCACTCTGCGGGGACGGCGCGTGTTGCGACGAAGTTGACGGCGCATAGCAATGTCTCACGTACGCGTGTGGCGGCGAGCAAGACTGGGGCGACGACGCACGCTGCAACGGGAACGTTGGTGGTGGGTCATCGGCGCGGGCATGGGGTCGGCCTGCGACGGACGCGGTATTACGAACATTTTTCTGCGAACTCTTTTGCGGACAACCTGACACTTGGGGATGTAGTGGAGGGCGAGGACCCGGTAGTTCGCGCTGCGGCGATCGAGGCTCTGGGCAATATGAATGGGACAGCCATTGCCATCGACCCTTCGACGGGTCGCATTCTGGCGATGGTGAATCAGAAGCTGGCGCTGTCGCGTGGAGCGGAACCTTGTTCGACGATTAAGCTGACGGTGGCACTGGCTGCGCTGGAAGAGGGAATCGTACGGCGGGACACTCCGGTCAACCTCGGCGGAAAGTTTCACATGACATTGACGGAAGCGCTCGCTCACTCGAACAATCTCTATTTTGAGACGCTCGGCCGCCAGTTGGGGTTCGAGCGGGTGAAGCATTACGCGAATGAGTTTGGCCTTGGAGAGCTGGCGGGGTATCACATTCAAGGAGAGCAGTTGGGGACGTATCCGGATGAGGAGCTGCCGGCCTCGCTCGGTGGCGTGGGGCGGATGTGCTCGTTTGGCGAGAGCGTCTCGATGACTCCGCTGCAACTGGGTGCGCTGGTGGCGGCGATTGCGAATGGAGGGACTCTCTATTATCTGCAGCATCCCGAGAGTTCGCTCGATGTGGCTACGTTTGAGCCCAAGGTGAAACGGACGCTGGATATCGCTCCGCTGATTCCGGAGATATCGGAAGGTATGGAGGGGGCGGTGGACTATGGAACCGCACGGTCACTGCGGGCCAACTTCAGCCAGTTTCCGGTGATGGGGAAGACGGGGACCTGCTCGAACAATGGGACACGGTTCGGGTGGTTTGGGTCGTATGCGGATACGCCGAACGGGCGGATCGTTACGGTATTTTTTCTTGAAGGCGGACGGCCCACGTTTGGACCGAAGGCGGCTGAGTTGACCGGAGAGTTCTACCGGGCGCTGTGGGATAAGAGCTATTTTCTGCCGAAGACGACAGTTGCAGCCGACGGTGTTGTGGGTGCTGCATACTAGAGTGCCGTTGAGCCGGTGAGCTTTGCCGGCGCGCGCATCTCCTGGCAAAAGAAAAATTCGGATTTAGTCCAAAAATTGCTTTCTGCATCGGACAAGGTAGCGCTCTGGGATTACCCAGGGCGCAGTCGTGCGTGTTGACTTGCTGGTGCGTCGCTTCTTGGCTTGTGCGGTGGAATCGAGTAGAAGGGAACTATGAGAATTTTGACGGCAGAGGAGATGGGAGCGGCGGACCGGCGCACGGCGGAGGAGTTTGGGGTTTCGGTGGAGTCGTTGATGGAACGTGCCGGGCTTGCGGTGGCGGAGTTTTGTCTGCGGCAGTACCCGGGCGTCGGCCGGGCGACGGTGTTGTGCGGGAAAGGGAACAATGGCGGGGACGGCTTCGTTGCGGCGCGTGTACTGGCTCAGTCCGGAAAGCGGGTGCGGGTGGTGTTGCTGGGACGAATGGATGAGGTGAAGGGCGAAGCTGCCGAGGCTTTGAGCCGAATGCGAAATGAGGCTTCTTCTGCGATTGTGAACGAGGTGGTAGATGAGGTGGGTCTTGAAGCCATCTCCGATGCTATCGGCGAAGCGGAATTGCTGATCGATGCTGTCGTGGGAACTGGTTTCAAACCTCCGCTGCGAGGGCTTGCGGTTTCGCTGCGGGAGATGGTGGAGAGACTTGATACGCCAGTAGTGGCGGTGGATCTGCCTTCGGGGTGGGATGCGAATTCGACGGAGCAGACCGCTGAGGGGGCGTTTCGGGCGGATGCGGTGGTGACGTTTACCGCTCCCAAGATGGCGCATGTGTTTGGGCATCTGACGCGCAACGAAAAAAACGGGTCGACGTTTGGGCCAGTGGTGGTGGCGGGAATTGGGTCGCCGGAGGGGGCGGTGGTTTCGGCTGGCGGACTGACGTGGACGGGGGCTTCGAAGAGAGTGGCGGAGAAGGCCCGGGATGTGAACTCGAACAAGGGCATGTACGGGCATGTGCTGGTGGTGGGGGGAAGCTATGGGAAGGCGGGCGCGCCGGCGATGGCGTCGCTGGCCTGTCTGCGCAGCGGGGCAGGGCTGGTGACGGCGGCGGTGCCGAAGAGCATTGTGGATACCGTGGCAGGGATTGCGCCGGAGTTGATGATGGTGGCGCTGGCGGAGGGAACCAAAGGGGCGGTGTCGTTCAAGAATCTGGATGGCGCGAAGCTGGATGCGCTGTTGAAGAAGATCACTGTGGTGGCGGTGGGGCCGGGATTGTCGACTGAGGGCGATGCGTCGGCGTTTGCGCGGCAGGTGGTGGAGAAGACGACGGTGCCGGTGGTGGTCGATGCGGATGCGCTGAATGCGTTTGACGGGAAGACGCAGATGTTGAATGGGAGGGGCAGGGTGATGGTGTTGACGCCTCATCCGGGAGAGATGGCGCGGCTGGCGGGATTGACGGTGAAGGAGGTTGAGGCGGATCGGGTGGGGTTGGCGCGGCGGTTTGCGACGGAGCATAGGCTGACACTGGTGTTGAAGGGATGGCGGACGCTGGTGGCGCATCCGGATGGCTCGATCGCGGTGAATACGAGTGGGAATCCGGCGATGGCGAAGGGTGGGAGTGGGGATATTTTGACGGGGATCGTGGCGGCGATGCTGGCGCAGTTCCCCGGCGATGTGGCGCGAGCGGTGGAGGCGGCGGTGTATCTGCATGGGCTGGCAGGCGATTTTGCTGCGCATGCGATGGATGAGCATACTGTACTTGCAACCGATACGGTTACACATCTTTCGGATGCGTTCCGGTACCGGGTGACGGATGAGGATGGGTTGACGTGGATCTGTGGGCTGCGGGCATGAAGGAAAAGCGGTTCAAGACGCGGAGTGAGGCGGGGACATTGGCGATGGGAGAGAGGGTGGCTGAGATGCTGCTGCCTGCTCCGAAACTGATTGTGCTGCGGGGAGATTTAGGCGCAGGGAAGACGACGCTGGTGAAGGGAATTGCGGCGGCGCTGGGAGCGGCGGAGGCCTCCGATGTGACGAGCCCTACGTTCACGCTTGTACATGAGTATGTGGGGCCAAAGGTGCGGCTTTATCATCTCGATCTTTACCGGTTGGAGACGGAGCGGGAGCTGTTGACGCTGGGGCTGGAGGAGATGGCGGACCAGCCGGATGTGCTGGTGCTGGTGGAGTGGGGGGAGAAGTTTCCGAGCGTGGTGGGGCGGGCTGATGGAGAGATTTCCATTGAACATGCGGGTGGCGATGAGCGGATGTTTTATGTGCGGGTCAGCACGTAGACTCGAATCTGCGACAGACCATGTCTGCCGGAGGGAGGCCGAGGAGATGAAGAACTGGGTGAAGATGGGTGTTGCGGTCTGTCTCTTGCTATGCCCGATGCTGAAACCTGTCTCCGCGCAGCAGCCACAGAATGGGCGAACGGCCGAACGGATGGCGATTCGGTCGAGCGAGGATTGGGTTGCGCTGATGGACTCCGGACAGTATGCCGAGAGCTGGAAAAACGCGGCTGCAGCGTTCCGCTCTGCAGTGACGCAGGAGAAATGGGAGAGCGCAATGAAGACAGCGCGTGAGCCACTGGGAAAGCTGCAGGCCCGCAGACTCAGTAACGCGAAGTACACCTCGGTGCTACCGGGCGTGCCTGATGGGGATTATGTGGTTTTGCTTTTTGAGAGCAGCTTTGAGCATAAGGCCGTCGCGCAGGAGACGTTGATTATGAGCCAGGAGAAGGACAAAGTATGGCGAGTGGCAGGGTATTACATCAAGTAGTAACGCGATTGGCGGACAGTCAAGATTTGGAAGAGCGGCCGGTGTAGCGGTAGATGGCGCACTCTTCGTCGCCTGTGGAGCCGTAGTCTTTTTGCTGGGCGATGGCGGCTATGTCGGCGGCGTGGTCCTCGGGGGACATGGCTACGGGGCCGAGGAAGAGACGGGTGAAGGCGGGATGTTGGTCGAGGACGGTGCGGCACTCGGCGTTGACGTAGAGGAGGTCGAAGGCGGGCGGGGGTGAGCCGGGTCGTCTGGCGAAGCGGGCTTCGATGCGGCGAAGCAGCAGTTTGAGGACGGGGGCTTCGAAGGGGTGGAAGAGAAAAGCGAGAGTGGGGGTGCGGGGGAGATCGAAGGTGAGGGCGTCCTGCTCGAAGAGGCGGATGGGCGCGAGCGGTGAGGCGGTGGTGTCGGCGGCGTGACTGGCGATCCAGTGGTCCAGGTTGAGCTGGGCGGTGTCGGCGAGGGCGGGGTTGAGCTCGATGCCGATGACCTGGTGGAAAGGGAACTCGCTGGCGACGAGCATGGCGCGGCCTTTGCCGGCGCCGATGTCGATGAAGGTGTAGTGTTCGATGGGATGGAGTGGGGGCGTGGCGAGCCAGAGGCCGATGAGTGTGCGGAGGATGCTGGGGGCGACGCCGTAGTAGGCGGTGACGTGCGAGTCGTTGGGATGGCCGGTGATGAGGTTGCCGGCGGCGATGAGGCCGCTGGTCTCGACGCCGTGGATCTGGTCGAAGGGGTGTTGCGGCGGTTGTGGGGCTGGCATGACCAGCGGGGTTTTGGGTTTGCGTTGGGGCATGATTCTTAGCGGATCTGGATCAGGTTGGGGTTGCCGTCGAGGCCAAGGGTTTTGCGGCCGGCGGGAGTGATGTTCAGGGGTGACCATGTGGGATTGCTGAGGAGGGTGATAGCGGTTTGGCTAATGGTCTCGAGGCCGGCGAGGCGGTTGATGATTTGGGCCTGGAGTTGGGCGTTGGCGGCTTCGTCGGATTGTGTGGGGGTGAGGTCGATGTGGATTTTGTGTTTTTGGGGGACGCCGGGGATGTTGGCGCCGGGGGCTTGAGGGTCGGGGGTGATGGTGATGGAGCGGATGAGGCCGAGATCGACGATGTTGCAGGGGAGAACCGGGTCATAACAGTCGCGGAGGGCTGAGAGGATGTCGGACTCGGTGAGCATGTGTTTCGATGATAGGGCAATGGACCCCCCTACCCCCGTGAAATGTGTGCAAAGTCTTCGATTCAGAGACTTTAGGGTTGGACTTGGTTTGTGGGGTGAGAGGTTGATGGTCGAATTTGACGTGTTTGGGAAGTTGGTTTGTCAAGTTTGGTGGTGTCTCAGCCCTGTCATTTCCATGTCAGCTTTGATCGCAAACGAATTCGAAGTTGCGGAAAGCCTCGTTTTCCGCCGACTTTACTTTCAGTTCATAAATGCCGGGGGTGCAATCATTACCAGATTGCTGTCACCCCATTGTTCTTGACCGCTTTGCAAATATAGGCAGCGTTGTGCCCAACGTCATCTCCTCCGATAGTTGGCCGATCAGTGCCAAGAGCAAGATCAAAGGTTTGCCTTGCCAGTCTCGGATGAAAGTCGACGCGAAGCCTCCAGTACTTGGAGCCGACATTTCTCTCCAACCTATTCTCCAAATCCTTCGCATTCGAAGCATCTGTTGCCAAGATCAAAAACTGGACGGTTCGGCATTCGGGAGCAGCCTGGAAAGCTGCTGGCAGCTTATCGGAGAAATTTCGTTCTCCCTCTCTCGCCTCATGCTCGCAGGATGTTTGCATTTCGGGAACACACGAAAGGTTTCTCACAGCTGCTGCGTTTGACCAAGCTTCGTCGTAGATGATGGTTCGAGATCGCGACTCAGTTGAGCAGCCAGCGAAAGCCAGGATTGTAATCGTGCATGCCAGCAACGAACAGAGCACCGTTTTCTTGCGAACCGTCTCCGAGCACAAACCCATTTCGATGCTCCCACAAACAAAGTGTAAACGCGGCTTCCCGCAAGTGAGGTCTATTGCACCTGCCCTTTCCGGAAGGTGGAGAGTCGGAACAAGTTTTAGTTCTTGCGTTCGACCAGGTATAGGGCGAGGGATTTGAGGGGGTCGGCGGCTGGGCCGAAAGGTTCGAGGGCGGCGAAGGCGTCGGCGATGAGTTCTTCTGCGTCACGGAGGGATTTGTCGATGCCGAAGACGGCGGGCCAGGTGGCTTTGGTGGTGGCGGTGTCCTTGCCGGCGGTTTTGCCGAGTTCTTCGGAGCTTTGGGTCATGTCGAGGACGTCGTCGACGATCTGGAAGGCGAGGCCTGCTTTTTCGCCGAAGGTGCGGAGGCGGGCTATGGTGTCTTCGTGGGCTGCGCGTGCGGTCTGAGAGGCTTCGACTAAAGCCTTGGCATGAGCCGCACCTTCGCGGCCGCTTCCTGAGCCCATGGACGAATAGATGTGAGGCAGGCCGAGGATGCCGCCGGAGACAATGCTGGTCGTGATGAGAGCCCCGGTCTTGGCTGGATGGATGGATTCGACCAGATCGGCGGTTGGAGTCTGGCCTTCTGACTCGATGTCTACAACCTGGCCGCCGATCATGCCGGGAGGCAAAGAGCTGGTTGGGCCTACGCCGGTGCCGACTGCTGCGGAGACCTCACGAAGGATGCGAACGGTCTTGTAGTCGAAGCAAGGCAGATTGGCGATGGTGTGGAAGGCGAGGGTCTGGAGGGCGTCGCCGGCAAGGATGGCGGTGGCTTCGCCGAAGACGACGTGGCAGGTGGGCTTGCCGCGGCGGAGGTCGTCGTTGTCGAGCGCGGGAAGGTCGTCGTGGATGAGGGAGTAGGTGTGGAGCATCTCGAGGGCGGCGCCGAGGTCGGCTGCGCCTTCGGGGATTTCGCCGGTGCCTGCGACCATGCGGGCGGCTTCCATGCAGAGGATGGGGCGGAGGCGTTTGCCGCCTGCGAAGACGCTGTGGCGCATGGCGCGGTGTATGGAATGGGGCAGCGTGTCGGGTGAGGGCAGAAGGCGTTCGAGGGCGGCATCGGTGAGTTGTGCGCCGGAGAGGAGCAGGGCTTTTACGGTGGGATCCATCTGATGGTGATGATAAATGAGTAGGGACGACCGCGGATTTTCGCGGAGCGATGCGGATGGCTATGCTGTGTGGAATCTTCGGTAGTCGCGGCGAACGAGGAAGATGAGAAGCACGAAGGATGAGAGAGAGATTACGTCTCCGAAAGTCTGATCGAGGGTTTGTGCGTAGGTGATGTCGATGACGGAAGAGCCGGAGGGGACAGGGATGGCGATGAGTCCGTCGTCGCGATGCAGGCGCGTGGTGATGAGGGTGCCGTTATCTGTGATGCGCCATGCGGGATAGTCGCGGAGGTCGAGGATGATGTCTTCGGGTGTTGCGGAGTTCAGGGTGAAGTGAGTGGGAGTGGGGCTGGGTTGGGAGCCGGCGGGGGCTTTGGCGTTGGGGTCGGAGGAGAGCCAGTAGGCGGGGTCGGGGTGGGCGAGGGAGTCGTTGTCGGCGGTAGTGGGGGTGTACTCGTCGGTGGGGTCGGTGCCTTGATTGGAATGGAAGAGGGCGAGACGGGCTTTGACGGTGTCTTCTTCGTCGCAGGGTTGGTGGAAGAAGATGTAGGCCGGATAGGTGAAGGCTGCAGTTATGACGATTGCGAGGATAGTTGTGAATTTGGGTTTGAGGTTGATTGGTTTGAGAGCGAGGGCGACTGCCAGAGCGAGGACTGCGGCGAGGATGGCCAGGAGACGCCAGGGGAATTGCAGGAAGGCGAGTTCGGGGGCGTGGTTCCAGATGATTGTGGTTAGAGGTGTGAGGAGGAGGGTGATGGTGACGGTGAGGATCGTGAGAAGGATGAAGAGGGCTCGGCTGGTTGATGCATGTTCATCCCACCCTTCGCGATGAGACTGCGAAGGATGGGGCACCCGGGCTTTTTGGGTCAGACGCAAGACTGTTAGGACGATTGCTGTTGTTGCGATGAGGATGACAGCGATGAGGGAGGCGGTGTGGAGGACTTGGTCGTGGGGGATGTCGGTGGTGTGGTGGAAGAGGAAGTTGTCCTGGATGCGATAGAAGGGGATGATCGCCATGGCGATCTGGACGAAGCGGCGTTCGTAGGCGGCGGGGAGGATGTAGAAGGCGGCGAGGCCCAGGCCCAGTGCGGTTCCGGCGATGGTGTTGAGGGTTAGTTGGAGCGGGGTTTGGGTTGGGGGATTGCTGGTTGGTGGGCGGGAGCGGTCGCGCTTTCTTCACCCCATGGAGCAAAAGCGCTCGATGGGGACCCCGATTCGCGCGAGGCCCAGATCTCAGAATCGAGATATGGGGCACCTGGATTTGTGGCGCGATTTGACGCGTGCCACGTGGTGGCGATGCGGATGAAGGTGAGGAGGGCCAGGGCGTAGCAGCTCATGACGGCGGCTGGGGCGTTGGTTAGCCAGAGGAGGGCGATGGGGATCGCTATGCGTGGAATGGTGACTTGCTTGCGCAGGATGGCGTGAAGGAGAAGAGGGATCCAGGCGGCGGCGAGGAGTTCGGCGTAGGCGGTGCGCTCGTAGGCGGTGAAGAGCATGTATGGGTTCACCGTGTAGAGAACCGCCGCGAGAAGGGCTGCGTTGCTAGATGCGAAGTCGCGGGCGAGGTAGTGCAGGGCGAGACCTGACGCCGAGAGGGCGAGCCAGGTGTAGACGATCGGTGTCCACGTCCACGGGAGGACGAGACCAAGGATGGCGCCGATGGTCCATGAGAGTGGTGGGTAGAAGACGAAGCGGGGTTCGCCGGCGTTCCAAGCGGGAGTGTAGGCCCAGTGCGGGTGGAGGTTGCCATGGGTGAATTGGCGAGCGGCCTCCATCCAGTTGAGGATGTGGAAGTCGAAGTCGTGTCCGCAGGAGCAGCCGTTTATCAGGAGAGGGAGGATGGCGATGAAAGCGGCTACAGGGATGAGGAGGTAGGGTAGCCGTTCGCGGTGCATGGACTGAGTATCGCAGAAGGTAAAAAAAGCGGTCGAGCTGTGATCTTTAGAAGAGGGGTTTGGACATCTCGAACTGGACCAGAGCCTGATTGGGAGGATAGGGCTCGCTGCGGCCGGTGGCGGTGAAGCCCAGGCGTTGGTAGAAGGCGATGGCGGCGAGGTTGGCGTGGGTGACCATGAGTTGGAGGGTGTGGGCTTCACTGCTGACGGGCCCAGGATTCGATTGCCTCGACGAGGAGGCGACCGGTTCCAGTGCGGCGGTGGTCGGGTGCGACCCACATGGACATGAGCTCGGCGTTTTGCGGATTTTGCTCGTTGAGGAAGGAGACGGCTATGCCGCAGTAGTTCTCATCGTGTGCGAGGAACCCGATCGAACGCGGCGTGCAGAGATTGGCGGAGCGCTGGCGCCAGTCGGCGTCGGTGAATTCAGATTCTCGGGCGTAGGTGCTGCCAAAGGCGGAGGGTGTGTCCCGGAGAGCGCAGAGGCGGACTGCTTTGTAGCTGAAGGCTAGAGATGGAGTGATTTGGTGGATGGCGACCATGGGAGATCAGTTTATCGAGTTGCTGGATGCGGTTTTAATGGGCGCCGACTGGGCCTTTGCCGGGTTTTACTTTTTTGAAGAGCCAGACGATTCCGACGCAGAAGAAGCAGAGGAGGGAGAGCCAGCGGAAGACGTCGACGAAGGCCCAGTTGGAGGCCTGACGGCCAAGCTGCTGGTAGAGCGTCGCCTGGGCGGGGGGAAGAGCGTTGGAGTCACCGAACCAGCCGGAGAGGAACTGAGTCGTGGAATGCATCGAATTCTGAAATTGCTGGCCGGTGATGGGGACGGAGTTGATGATCTCGTTCTGGTGGACGGCGCTGCGGCGGGTGAGGAGGGTTTGGGCGATGGAGATGCCGATGGAGCCGCCGACGTTGCGCATGAGATTGAAGAGGCCGCTGGCGTTGCCGATTTGTTTGTTGCCTCGAGGGTTCCGTAGGCTGCGGTGCTGATGGGCACGAAGACGAAGCTGAGGCCGAAGCCGGTGATGAGGATGGGAAGGAGAAGCGTCGTGGGGGAGAGGTCGAGGGTGACGTTGCCGAAGTAGAGGGTGGTGAGGCCAAAGGTGAAGAAGCCAAAGGTAAGGAGCCAGCGCGGGTCAATCTTGTTGGAGAGGTAGCCGATGATGGGCATGCCGCAGATGGCTCCGATGCCACGGGGTGCGACGACGAGGCCGGCGGTGAAGGCGGTGTAGCCGAGGAGCTCCTGGTAGAAGAGCGGCAGGACGGTGACGGTGGAGTAGATGCCGATACCGAACATGAAGATGAGAATGCAGCCGATGAGGAAGTTTCGGTCTTTGAGGACTTTGAGGTCGACGATCGTATCTTTCTGGGTCCAGCAGCGCCAGCAGAAGTAGATGAAGGAGACGACGAGGAAGAAGACGGCCCAGCGGATCCAGATTGCGCCAAACCAGTCGTCTTCCTGGCCCTTGTCGAGGACGACCTGGAGGCAGCCGGTCCAGATAACAAGAGCGGCGAAGCCGTAACGGTCGAGCGGGGCGACTTTGGCTTTGCTGATGTAGGCCGGGTCGTGGATGAAGCGGTTGATCATGAATAGGGCGAGGATGCCGATGGGGATGTTGATGTAGAAGGCGTAGCGCCAGGAGTAGGTGTCGGTGAGCCAGCCACCGAGGGTTGGGCCGAGGACCGGGGCGACGACGACTCCGAAGGCGAAGACGGCCATGGCGGCGCCGCGCTTGGCGGGCGGGAAGGACTCGAGGAGGATGGCTTGCGAGAGGGGTTGGAGGGCTCCGCCTCCGGCGCCTTGGATGACGCGGGCGAGGAGGATGAAGGCGAGGGTTGGGGCGGCTCCGCAGGCGAAGCTGGCGGCGGTGAAGATGGCGACGCAAGACATGAGGAAGCGCTTGCGTCCGAATTTGAGTGAGAACCAGTTGCTGGCGGGGAGGACGATGGCGTTGGCGACGAGATAGCTGGTGAGGACCCAGGTGGCTTCGTCGGTGGAGGCGGAGAGGGAGCCGGCGATGTAGGGGAGGGCGACCGAGGCGATGGCGGTGTCGAGAACCTCCATGAAGGTGGCAAGCATGACGGAGGCGGCGATGAGCCACGGGTTGACGCCGTGGGCGGCTTCAGCGGATTGATCTGGAGGTGCGACTGCTGCTGATGCCATGTGCTCGGAGTGATTCTTTCTCGTGGGAGTGATTGTCTACTATGTAGAGGGAAAAATGGGGGTAGGGGATGCTTTTTTAGCGACGCATTCATGCCTGAGGCGAAAAAAAACGGCAGCCCTGATCTGGGGCTGCCGCTTTGTTTGGGTTGTGGAGTTTGTTGTTTGTTTAGGGGCGAGAGATCGACTGTCGCTAGGAGCGGTTGCGACCGTTCGCGAGCCATGGATACGGTGCGGACCGATCCGTATTGGAGGCTGCGCGAAGAAGGGGGGTGCCGGAGGGCGGGGATCTGCGTCGCTTCGATGCTTGGAAGGTGAGAGTCGGCGGTGACGTGGGTGTAAGAGGTGCTGGCGGTGGTGTTGCAGCCGGAGAGCAGTCCGGCGAGGAGGCCAGCGAGGCCGAGGGAGGCTATTTTCAAAAGGCGGCGTTTGGTGCGTGAGGCAGGCAGGAAAGACATGAGCTAGGCTCCAAAGTGATGCATGGGTGCTACATGAATTGAGGTAAGCGTACTGGGGGGCATCCAAGACGACAATGACACCTTCGGGGGAGGAGTTTTAGGGGTGGATGGGCGTTTTGGAGGGCCGTTTGCTGTTCGCCGGGATTGATAACACAGGACTTGGCGAGTCCGCGAGATGTGTGGGCAGGGGTGGCCGTATCCTGAGCGGGGTCATGGGTTAGATGTCTTTGTGGATTGCAGATGTTTGGGAATCCTTGGAGGGATGAGGTGCATCAGAATACTTGACAGTAAGTGACTCAAGGTGAAATTCTTGAGCAGTCAAGACAAATGTTAGAGGGCATCGGCCCGGAATGAGGACAGGGATGGCAAAGATTATTGGAATTGATTTGGGAACGACGAACTCGCTGCGTGGCCGTGATGGAAGGCGGCGAGCCGAAGGTGATTCCGAACGAAGAGGGCGGACGGACTACTCCGTCTGTCGTTGCGTTTACGAAGAGCGGCGAGCGGCTGGTGGGCCAGGTGGCCAAGCGGCAGGCGATTACGAACCCGGAGAACACGATTTATTCGATCAAGCGTTTTATGGGTCGCCGGTACAACGAAGTGAACGACGAGATGAAGATGGTGCCCTACAAGGTTGTGCAGCAGGGCGACCACATCGCCGTTGTTGCGCAGGGCAAGGAGTACACGCCGCCTGAGATCTCGGCGATGATTCTGCAGAAGCTGAAGAAGGCTGCGGAGGATTACCTCGGGACCTCGGTGACTGAGGCTGTGATTACGGTTCCGGCTTACTTCAACGATGCGCAGCGGCAGGCGACGAAAGACGCCGGCAAGATTGCCGGACTCGATGTGAAGCGCATTGTGAACGAGCCGACTGCGGCTGCGCTGGCTTATGGGCTGGACAAGAAGAAGGACGAGACGATTGCGGTGTACGACTTCGGCGGCGGTACGTTCGATATTTCGATCCTCGAGGTTGGCGAAGGCGTGATCGAGGTGAAGTCGACCAATGGCGATACGCACCTGGGCGGCGACAATCTTGACCAGCGCATTGTGGATTGGCTGATTGCGGAGTTCAAGAGCGAGACCGGGCTTGACCTGCACTCGAAGGGCAACGAGATGGCGCTGCAGCGGCTGAAGGATGCCGCGGAGCGCGCGAAGATCGAGCTGTCGACGGCGCAGGAGACGGAGATCAATCTGCCGTTCATCACTGCGGATGCGAGCGGACCGAAGCACCTGGTGCGCAAGCTGACGCGCGCGAAGCTGGAGGGCGCTGGTTGATGATCTGCTGCAGCGGTCGATTGGGCCGTGCAAGCAGGCGATGAAGGATGCGGGCGTTGACGCGAGCAAGATCGACGAGGTTGTGCTGGTCGGCGGACAGACGCGTATGCCGAAGATTCAGCAGCTGGTGAAGGAGCTGTTCGGCAAGGAGCCGCATAAGGGTGTGAACCCGGATGAGGTTGTTGCGATCGGCGCGGCGGTTCAGGCTGGCGTGCTGGCCGGCGATGTGAAGGACCTGCTGCTGCTGGACGTGACTCCGCTGACGTTGTCGATTGAGACGATGGGCGGCGTGGCGACGGCGATGATCAACCGGAACACGACGATTCCGACGAAGAAGACGGAGACGTTCTCGACGGCGGCTGACTCGCAGACCGAGGTTGAGGTGCATGTGCTGCAGGGCGAACGGCCGATGGCGGCGCAGAACCGGACGCTGGGCAAGTTCAAGCTGGCGGGAATTCCGCCTGCTCCGCGTGGCGTGCCGCAGATCGAGGTGACGTTCGACATCGATGCGAACGGCATTCTGAATGTGACGGCGAAGGACAATGCGACGGGCAAGGACCAGAAGATTACGATTACGAGCTCGTCGGGCCTGAGCAAGGAAGAGGTTGAGCGGATGGCGAAGGATGCCGAGGCTCACGCCGCTGAGGACAAGGAGCAGCGCGAGGCGGTTGAGGCGCGCAATCAGCCTGGATTCAATGGTCTACAACGTCGAGAAGATGCTGAAGGATGCGGGCGACAAGGTTGCGGCAGTCGGACAGGGCTGAGGTCGAGACTGCGCTGGCGGATGCGAAGTCGACGCTGGCTGGAACTCCGAATGCGAGTGAGCTGAATTCGGCTAAGGATCGTCTAACCACGGTGAGCCACAAGCTCGCCGAGGCGATGTACAAGGCGACTGCGGCTTCAGCGACGGCAGACGGCGCAGCGGCAGCGGCTGGTGCGCACGGAGAGCCGCACGAGGAGCCGAAGAAGGACGAAGGCGTAATTGATGCAGAGTATGTCGACGTGGATGAAAAGAAATAAGTGTAATCCAGTAAGTGTAGCGTCGACGTATGTAAAGATGAGGGGCGTTCCTGATCGGGTGCCCCTCATTTTTATAAAGTTCGATTGGGTGAATTGACGTGTAGAGTGCGACTTATCACCCGGAAAGGTGTTTGAAGTGAGTAGTAGTGAGAGGGACGACAAGTACGCGGATTTGCTTTGGCTGGAGAACCTGGAACTCAATCGATTGCTTGGAGGTAAGGCGATGACCGAGACAATGTGGAGATGTGACCAGGTACGCGCGGGACGGTTGTATAACCGGATGATGTTCGATACACGCGAAGAGGCTGAGCAGTTTGTGCAGCGGATGCAGCAGATGGAGCCGGACCAGATGTTTTCGATAGAGGCGATTGAGGCACGGCAGGTCTGGAATTGATCTTCTGACGGTTCTCTGAAGGTGGAATAAGTAGATTTGCAGACGGTGGCGACGGTAGTTCTGGTGTTGACCAGTGCCGTCGCCATTGTTTTCTGTTTTTGCGGAAGAGTTATTCAAGACGCGGGGCTGACCGCGGATCTCACGGATTGGCTCGGATTTAAGGACGGGCAACGGCTTAGGGCAGTAGCATTCTCTCTTTGTTGCGCGATGAGGCTGCGCAACTTCAGTTGAAGCTGAATATTTGAGGAGTGACGGGATTTATGCCAGAGGGCAACGAGATTCATCGATGGGCCGAGCGGCATTTTGCGGCTTTTGGCGGCAAGCCTGTTCGGGTGGATGGGCCGCAGGGGCGGTTTACGGATTCGGCGGTGATTGATGGACGGAAGCTGCAGCGAGTGATGGCTGTGGGGAAGCACCTGGGATATGACTTTGGGAGGGATCGGATTCTGCATGTGCACCTGGGGTTGCAGGGGGACTTTACTGAGGGCTCGGGGCCGCTGCCTGCGGTGCGGGGTGCGCTGCGGCTGAGGATGTGGAATGCGGCGGCGGTGAAGAAGCCAGCAGGGCCGGATGCGAGTAAGCCGCATCGGTGGTACTCGGAGGATGATGGGTCGGATAATCTCGCGCCGGAGAAGGTGGCGTGGGTTGAGCTGCGCGGGCCGATGGATTGCTCGGTTTATTCGCAGGAGATGTGGGAGAAGCTGCTGGGGCGGCTGGGGCCCGATCCGCTGAATGGGGATGGGGCGGAGAGGTTTGTTGAGAGAGTGACGAAGAGTAGGAAGACGATTGGTGAGTTGTTGATGGATCAGTCGGTTGCGGCGGGGGTTGGGAATATCTTTCGGGCGGAGCTGCTGTATCGGGCGAGGTTGAATCCGTTTACGCGCGGGAATGAGGTAGCGGAGAGCACGTTGCGGTCGATATGGAAGGATGCGGGAGTGTTGATGAAGGCGGCGATGGTGGATCGGCGGATTGTGACGACAAAGCCGAAGGATCGGCCGCATACGAAGGGGCAGGCTCTGAAGGAAGAGGCGCATTATGTGTACCGGCGGCAGGGCAGGCCGTGTTTTGTTTGCGGGACTAAGATTCTGACTGAGGTGATGGCGGGACGGAATCTGTTCTGGTGTCCGGTTTGTCAGGCGGCGTAAAGATTTGAAGGTTGGGTAAGGTTTAGAGGTGCGGAAGAACCGCGCTGGTTGCAGAATGGAAGAAGACTATGGCGACACAGACGAAGGACTACTACGGCGTACTGGGTGTTAAGAAGACGGCGACTGCGGATGACATTCGCAAGGCGTTCAGGAAGGCTGCGCGCAAATATCATCCGGACGTGAATCCGGGGGACAAAAAGTCTGAGGAGAAGTTCAAGGAGATCTCTGAGGCGAACGATGTTTTGAGCGACGAGAAGAAGCGGAAGATCTACGACCAGCTGGGGTTTTATTCGGACAATATCGACCCGGCTGCGGCGGAGGCTGCGGCTCGCGGTGGGTATGGTGGAGGGGGACATCGCAGTTACAGCACGCATACGGGAGGCGGACGCGCGGGTCAGGAGGTGCCGTTCGACTTTGGAGGTTTTGATTTTTCGGACTTTCAGGGTGGAAAGGCTGAGCAGCAGTCGGGCGGAGGATTTGGTGGGAGCTTCAAGGACATTTTTAGCGGGATGTTCAATGGCGGGAAACAGGCCGCTCACGGGCCGCAGCCAGGAACTGATCTTGAATACCAGGTGAGTCTGGACTTCTGGACGGCGGTGCGGGGTGGTGTGACGCGGCTGGAGATTCAAAGGCAGGAGATTTGTCCGACGTGTAAGGGCAAGTCGACTACGGGCGGAAGCGTGGAGTGCCCGGAGTGCCATGGGTCGGGGCAGGTGACGCAGATGGGCGGACGGATGAAGTTCAATATCCAGTGCCCGCGTTGCGGCGGATCGGGGAAGGTGCAGAACGAGTGTCCGACTTGCGATGGTGAAGGTGTGGTGATCAGGCGCGAGCCGCTGGAGTTTCGGATTAAGCCGGGAACGCGCGATGGACAGAGGATTCGGCTGGCCGGGAAGGGAAATGCCGGGACGAACGGTGGGGCACCGGGTGATCTCTATCTGATTATCAAGGCGGGGACGCATCCGGTGTTTACGCGGACTGGCGATGATATTTATGTAACCGTTCCGGTTACGATGACGGAGGCTGCGCTGGGGGCGAAGATCGATGTGCCGACGATCGATACGCATGACGGTGGTGGACGGACGCAGTTGAAGATTCCGCCAGGGACGCAGACGGGGCAGAAGCTGCGGCTGCGGGAGAAGGGTGTGCCGAGTGCGGCGCAGGAGGGTAAGCGCGGGGACCAGATCGTTGAGGTGAAGATCGTGGTGCCGAAGGTGCAGGATGAGCGGAGCAAGGAGATTTTGCGGGAGTTGGCGAAGCTGAATCCGGAGGAGCCGCGGGAGGCGCTTTTTGCGGGAGTTTAGGGATAGTTGGGCGAGGATTCCCAGAGAACATTCGGAAATATGGTCTGTTTTGAGCAGAAAATGATGTGAGCGGAGTGGAATCATCTCAGGATAGATTCCGGAGGTGATTCCATGCCGCGTCTTTCCAAGAGGCCGGCGGTTCGGGGTGTGATGGTCTGCATGGCGGTGCTGTCCCCGGTATGGGGGTGGGCGCAGAGTCAGACGAGTCCAACGGCGGGAGAGATCGTTACGCGGATGCTTGTGAGGAACTCCGAGCGGCAGGCGGCACTGGAGCATTACGCGTCGGAACGGACTTATCGTGTGGAGTACAAGGGAACGGGTGGGAAACATTCTGGAGAGATTGTGGTTCATGCAGAGTATCGGGCTCCGGATCAGAAGCGGTTTGTTGTGATCTCGCAGTCCGGTTCGAAGTTTATCTGCGAGAAGGTGCTGCGACGGCTGCTGGAGGGGGAGCAGGAGGCCATGCAGAAGATGAACCGGATGCAGACGACGTTGTCTCCGGAGAACTATGAC
This sequence comes from uncultured Acidobacteriaceae bacterium, assembly GCA_963791735.1. GTDB lineage: Bacteria > Acidobacteriota > Terriglobia > Terriglobales > Acidobacteriaceae > Edaphobacter. The sequence goes on from CAWBTR010000010.1 coordinate 120,574, forward strand.
GTGGAACTTGTGGGGGAGGAGCTGATCGACGGCGCCAGGGCATGGGTTTTGAAGGTCCAGCCTAAGGTCGTGAACAAATTCACGTATCGCGGCAGGGTCTGGGTGAATATGCAGGACTATGCAGTGATGCGGGTGGTGGGCGAGCCGGCGAAGAATCCTTCGTGGTGGATGAGCCGGACCAGCTTCGAATCGCGGTATGCGCGGCAGGGCGAATTCTGGTTGCCAACACGGAATGTTTCGACGAGCCACGTGCGGATAGGGGGAGAGGCCACGTTGACGATCGATTATGGGGCTTATGAAGCTCTGGTGGGCAGCGTGGTGGGGGGTGGAGCAGAGAAGGCTGGAGTCGCTGGAGCAAAGACGACGACTGAGTTGGCGGTTGGCAAGGTCGCTCACGACCAGGTGCAACGATAGATCCGCAGATCAGCGCTGGTGCGGCTTCGATTGTTGGTCGAGGGACTCGTTCGCTAAATAGGTAGAAACTTTGAGGGTGAAGCCGAGGTTGAGCTGGTCGCTGTTGGAAGGGACGGGCAGGAGAAGGTGGTTGGCGAGGCTGGCTAGATATTGTGTGGTTTCGGGGGCGATGCCGGCTACGCGGGCGGTGAGCCAGGCTTGCGGGGTAATGGTGATCTCGGCGCGGCCGGCGGCTACGGCGTTGTAGATTTTGTTGGCGGCGTGGCGCACGGACGCGGTGAGGATGGGGGTTCTCGCGGCGAGGGTGAACCAGCGCTGCTCTTTTTTTGTCTGGCCGGTGTAGTCGGCGTGGGCTTCGCCGCCAGTGCGCATGAGGCCGGGGCAGACGGTGGTGACGCGGACGCCTTTGTGGCGGAGTTCGGCGTGGAGGCCTTCAGAGAAGCCGACGAGAGCGAATTTGCTGGCGACGTAGGGGAGCATGTGGGGCATGGCGAACTTGCCGCCGATACTGGCGATGTTGACGATGGCTGCGTCTTCGTCGCCGGGCTTGCGGTCGAGCAGATGGGGGAGGGCGGCGTGGGTGGTGTGGAGGGCGGCGAAGAAGTTGGTGGCCATGGCGCGGCGATAGGCGGCGATGGGCTGGTTTTCTACGGGGCCGACTTCGATGATGCCGGCGTTGTTGATCAGGACGTCGATGCGGCCGAAGTGGCCGATGGCGTGGTCGATGAGCATGGCCGCCTGGGAGGCGTCGGTGAGGTCAGCGGGGATGAGGAGGACGTCGTCGGGGGATTGGACGGCTCCGCGATCAAGGAGAGTGTGGCGGGCGGTGATGAGCTCTTCGACATCGCGGGCGGCGAGGATGAGCTTAGCGCCGGAGCGGCCGTAGCGGTCGGCGAGGGCGAGGCCGAGACCGCGGGAGCCGCCAGTGATGAGGACAACCTGTCCGGGTCGGCGCTTTGCCGGGGTGGAGGTGAGGGCGTAGGCGGTGGCGGCGGCTGCTGCGACGATGCCGGTGAGAATCTGCGCGGTATTGAGGGTGGCTCTCGACTTCTTCATGGCTATCACGTAAGGTGCTGATTCGAGAATAGCTGAGTTTGTTTGACGAGCGTATACGGAGAAGAGCTAGACTTTCGATTAAAGCATCCGGCACGGATGTTGGGACAGAGGTTGGGACAGAGGTTGTGACATGGCGACGAAGCGGAAGAGCAAGGGCGCGTACATGATTTCGTCGGTGGCGGAGATGTATGAGATTCATCCGCAGACGCTGCGCCTGTATGAACGGGAGGGGTTGCTGCGGCCCTCGCGGAGTGAAGGGAATACACGTCTTTATACCGATGAGGACCTGGAACGGCTGGAGTTTATTTTGAATCTGGCGCGAGACCTGGGTGTGAATATTGCGGGGATCGGCATTGTGCTGCAGATGCGGGAGCGTATGGAGGAGATGAACCGGCAGATGCAAGGGTTTGTCGATTATGTCCGGACGGAGATGTTGTCGCGGATACAGCAACAGCAGTCGCCGGGAACGGGGCTGGTTCCGATGCGGCGGCCGGTGGTGATGCCGTCTGTGAAGGTGACTTCGGTAAAGACGGGCAAGAAACGGTAGGGACTGCGCGTTCGGGGTGACGGGCTCTCGCTGGCGCAGCGCTGCGATAAACTGGAGAACTGCGGACAGGTGAGATGAGTCTTTTGGTCCAGATATTGTTTTGGGTCGCGATGTGCGGTACGGCAACCTCGACGATCTATTGCCTGATGGTGATAGCTGCTGCGGTGCGCTTTGGGGTGCGGAAGCGGCGGGAGGATCGAGAGGCAGCGACGTTTTTGCCGGCGTTGAGCGTGTTGAAGCCGCTGCATGGGACCGAGCCGGGGCTGGAGCGGAACATCGAGTCGTTTTTTGAGCAGGACTATTCGGAGTTCGAGCTGCTGTTCTGCGCGCGGCAAGAGAGCGACGAGGGGTTGCAACTGGCGCAGCGGGTGGGGGCGCGGTTCCCGCAGGTTGATGCGCGGTATGTGACGTGCGGAGAGCCTACGCCGAAGTTTCATAATGCGAAGGTGTACTCGCTGGCGAAGCTGGATTCGGTGGCGAAGCACGAGTTGTACATCACCAGCGATGCGGATGTGCGGGTGACGAAGGATTATCTGCGGCGGATGGTGCAGAACCTGAAGGATCCACGGATCGGGCTGGCTTCGTGCGTGTATCTGGGGACGACTGATCGGGGGGCGAAGGCCGGGTTTTCTTCGCAACTGGATGCAGTGGGCAAGAGCGTAGAGATGACGTCGGGCGTGCTGGTGGCGGACATGCTGGAGGGGACGAAGTTTGCGCTGGGGGCCTCGATGGCGGTGCGCAAGGAGTCGTTTCAAAAGGCCGGGGGGTTTGATGAACTGGGACAGTTCTACGCCGACGATTTTGTGTTGGGGAACCGGCTGGCGGCGCAGGGGATCGGAGTGCGGATGGCGACGCATGTAATCCGGCTGATGGTGCAGGACACGCCGTTTGGGCTGTCGTTCCGGAACCAGCTACGGTGGATGCAGAGCACAAGACGGTCGCGGCCGCTGGGGCACCTTGGATCGGGGCTTACGTTTGCTATACCGTTTGGTTTGCTGGGGCTGGTGTGGGGTTTGCTGAGTGGACATGCACTGCTGGGCGTGGTGTGGCTGGCGGTGATGGTGGTCAACCGATGGCTGCAGGCGGGAGCGATACTGCGGGTGCTGGGGGACGAGGGCTGGATGCGGGGTATGTTGCTGTATCCACTGCGGGATCTGCTGGGGAGTGTGCTTTGGCTGGGTAGCTATGGAGGGGACAAGTTTTACTACCGGGGAAAGATCTATACGCTGAAGGATGGAGGGCGCGTGGAGGAGCCGCAATAGGGAGTGGCCGGAGTTTTATGTTGAACCCTGTAGGACTTCGAAGGCTCTCAAAGGAAGAGCAGATAGCGTCGGGCCTGATCGCAGAGCTTATGGGTGAGGCGGCGTCGGGCAATGGGGAGCAGTTTGATCGCGTAGACTGGCTATGCTGTCGGTCAGTTGGAGGCCGTTGATGTCCGCAGTGCATTGGGGACTTTTGGTGATCGGGCTGTTTGGCCTGCTTACCTCAAGTGTCTTTCTCGGAATGGTTTTAATCGGGGCTTGGCGGTTTCGTCGCGCAGCTCTGAGGGAAGCTGTGCGCCTTGGAGAGCGGCCGGAGTTTCTGCCGGCGATCAGCTTGTTCAAGCCGCTGCATGGGGATGAGGTGGGTCTGGAGGCGAACCTCAGAACATTTTTCGAGCAGGATTATCTGCGGCATGTTGCGGTGGCGGGTGGCAGGACCGTGGAGAATGGCGTGTCCCGGGTGGAGTTGTTGTTTTGCGCGCGCAGCGAGGCCGATGAGGCGTTGGAGATTGCAAGGCGGGTGGCGGCGGACTATCCGGAAATTACGGCGAAGTTCCTTAGCAGTGGAGAGCCGTGGGCGGCCAATGCGAAGGTGTGCTCACTGGCAGCGATGGCAAAGGTGGCGACGCACGATCTATGGGCGATCAGCGACAGCGATGTGCGTGTGACCTCGGATTATCTGCGCCGGATTGTGTTGCCGTTTGCCGATGAGAAGGTTGGTTGTGCGACCTGCCTGTATCGCGGCGTCGTGATTAAGGGCGGTCTCTGGTCGCAGCTGGAGGCGGTGGGGATGACGATCGAGATGAGTTCGGGTATTTGTGCGGACAGCCTGCTCGAGCCGGTGAGGTTTGCGCTGGGGCCGACGATGGTGACTCGGCGGGCGCGGGTGGAGGAGATGGGCGGGTTTGAGAGTATGGCGGAGTACTGCGCGGATGACTTCGTGCTGGGTAACTGGATTGCGAAGAACGGACACAAAGTGGTGCTGAGCGGGCACGCAATCGATCATATGGTGCTGCAGGCGGACTTTGTGGACTCGATGAAACACCAGGTGCGGTGGATGAAGAGTACGCGATTCTCGCGGCCGATGGGTCACTTTGGCACGGGCCTGACGTTTGGAGTGCCGTTCGGGGTGATGGCGTGGGCTGGTGCGCTGATGTTGGGAATGCCGGTGTTGGGGTGGTGCGCGTTGGTGGGAAGCGTGCTGGGGAGAAGCATTCAGGCCTGGGCGGTGGGGAGGTATGTTGTGCAGGAGAAGCGCATCTTGGCGACGATGGTCTTGTTTCCGGTGCGCGATCTGATTGGCCCGTTGATCTGGGCTCTGAGTTATGCGAGTAATCGAATCCAGTGGCGGGGCGAGGTCTATGAGCTGGTGGATGGTGGCCGGATGCGCCGCGCTGCAGGAGGTAGAACTCATTTTGCCGCAAATCAGTTTGCTGCAGACCATGAACGCCGCTACACGATGAACGCAGCCAGGAAGCCCTGAGCAAAATCACTACGGTTGTAGCCAGGAAAAAGCAAAGACAGCGGCCTTCACTGCGCTCAGGATGACGAACGTATACGAGTACAGTAATACTGATTTTGCTCTAGTGGTTGGTAAGGATGGTCTTGCCGCCGGCGGCTGGCGAGGGTGTGGACGGAGCCGTAGGGGCTGAGGTCTTGAACGCGGGTGGCTGGGTTGTAGGTGAAGAGGAAGATGCGGCGAGGGCTGGCCCAGAGTTGGCGGAGGGCGTCTTCCGTCTCGAAGATGTGTGGGGCGTCGGGCCAGAAGCTGCCGTACCAGAGGCCGTTGACGCGGCCGTTGATGAGATGGACCTGCTGGCCGGTGTAGAAGATCAGGGTTGAGCCGGAGGTCAGTTCGCCGTCGATGATGATGAGGTCGTCGGGGTGGGGTGTGGCTTGCTGGGCTTCGGTGATGGCGAGGGCGAGGCCTTTGGAGCCGAGGATGGGGTAGAAGCGGACGAGGCCTTCGTGCGCGGCGAGGAGAATGACGATCATGAATGCGGCGAGGGTGAGGTTTGCGGCGTAGGTGCGGCCTTTGCGGCGCAGCAGATAGCTGCCGAGGCCGATGCCCAGCATGCCGAGGGCGGTGGCGGCGAGGGGGCCGCGGAAGAAGCCCATGGCGGCTCCGGTGAGGTCGGAGATGTGGCTGAGGGAGAGGTTGTAGGCTTCGGTGCTTCCCGCCATGGCGAGAAGGGAGACGATGTCCGCGCCGGGTGCTGGTTTGGGGGCGGTGAGAGCAAAGTATCCGCAGAGGATGGCGACGAGGGTGGTGAGGGGGACGAGAGCGTAAAAGTGCCAGCGGAGGGCGCTGCGGTTGGTTGCAGGGTTCACTATGCCGGATTGCGTGCACTCGGCCTGGGCTAAGATGGCGCCGATCATGAGGGCGAGAGCGGGGAGTGCGGGGAGACTGTAGTACTCCTGGCGGTTGGAGAGGGTGAAGAAGCCGAGGACGAGGAGCGCCCAGAGGATGAGGGATAGAGAGGCTTCGTGTTTGCGGGCGGTCGGCGTAGATTGCGCAGGGTGCGAATTTGTTCGGTGACGGCGGTGGGAAGAAAGATGGCCCAGGGGAAGATCCAGAGGACGAGGTAGAGCCAGAAGAGCCAGACGGGGGTGAGGCCGTAGTCGTGGGGGATGCGTTTGGAGAGGAAGCGGGCGATGTGCTCGTTGTAGAGATAGAACCAGGCCCAGCCTGCCGTGGCCGGGAGGCCGAGGCCTGCGGAAGAGCGATGGCTGGGTTGCGGAGGGCGGCGAGGATGTGCCAGGGGGCTGCGATGGCGAGGAAGACTGCGGTGCTTGCGAGGAGGTGGAGTTTGAAGAGGAGGTGGAGTTGTTTTGTGATCGCGAGGTAGAGGAAGACGAAGGCGATGGGGAAGACGAGGCCGATGAGGCCCTTGGTGAGGACGTTGAGGGCCATGACGGCGGCGAAGGCGAGGCAGGGGAGGAGAGGCGGATGTTTGTTGTTGAGCGTTAATGCGGTCGAGGGCGATCAGGAAGAGGTGGACGGCGAGGGTCATCCAGAGGGCGAGGAGGATGTCGGGGATGTAGAAGCGGGTGTAGAGGTAGGGGCCGATGCTGGTGGCCATGGCGAGAGCGGCGTAGAAGCCTCCGCGGTCGGGGCTTGCGGTGGGTGAGATGGCGGCGAAGAGGCGGATGCCGAGGGCGTAGACGGCGAGGAGGAGGGCGAGGACGAGGAGGGCGAGGGGGAGGCGGGCGGCCCAGTCGTGGATGCCGAAGAGGTGCATGGAGCCGGCGGCCATCCAGTACATGAGGGGCGGCTTGTCGAAGAAGCGGATGCCGTTGATGTATGGGGTGACGTAGTCGTGGCGCTGCATCATCTCGCGGGCGATCTCGATGTAGACGGAGTCGACGTCGTCGAGGAGGCCGGGGGTGAAGAGGCCGCCGATCTGGAGGATGAGCCAGGCGAGGATGAGGATCGCGAGGGAGCGGGGGCTCCAGCGGCGGGGCGTGGCGGATTGATCGGTAGTGGTCAAGTCAGTTGGTTCTTGGTTGTCTGTTCTTAGTTGGCTAGGTTGTCGAGGGGGCGGTCGGTGAAGAGGGCTTTGCCGGAGGTTTCTTTGAGAAGAATTTTGTGGTTGCCGAGGAGGCGGTCGACTTCGTCGCGCTTTTCGATGGGGACGAAGAGGATTTTACGATCGCCTTTGCCCCAGATGTTCGCGAGATCTTGCGGCGTGAGGAAGATGTGGTGGGGCGTCGGGGAAGGTGCCGCCGAAGAGCATGGAGGTGGAGCGGCCATCGACGAGGGAGACGTCGCGGCCGAGGTAGAAGGGGATGGAGGAGCCGTAGGCCTGGTCGCCGTAGAGGAGAACTTTGTTCTGGCTGGAGATGGAATGGTCGGCTTCGAGCTGCTGGATGGTTTCGGCGAAGTCTTTTGAGGAGAGCATGGGGGCGAAGCGGACGAAGGCGATGTGGGCGGCGATGAGGAAGACAGCCGAGGTGAGGGCGATGGTTGTGGTGGAGGCGAGATGGCTGTTCTTTGAGCGCAGGAGCCAGGCGGCGGCGGGGCCGATGGCGAAGGCGAGGGCGGCGAGGGCGGCGGGAAGACGAAGTGCGGCGAAGCTGGGGCCGGTGAGGTCGAAGAGCGCTGACATGGAGAGGGTGTAGTCGCCGACGCCGCGGTGGGCGAGGAGATCGCCGATGTCGGGGACGAAGGGGATGTTGCGTGAGGTCCAGAGGCCGTAGGCGAGGGTTAGGGCGATGGCGATGCCGAGGATGGTGAAGGTGGCGTGGGCGAAGGTGATCCAGAGACGCGCGGATTTGTCGGTCAGAGAAGGATTGCTCGGCGCGGGTGAGGGCTGCGGCGATGAGGATCAGGAGCGGGAGATAGGCGGGGAAGGTGTAGTACTCCTGGTTGGTGGAGAGGGAGAAGAAGACGAGGACGAGAGTGGCGAAGAGGCAGAGGAGAAGCGTGGTGCGTTGACGGAAGTCGGTTGCCCGGAGGAGAGGCTCGGGCGTGGGAGAGTTGCGCTGGCGTCGGCGCAATGCCTGGAGGAGGAAGAGCACGAGGGCGATGAATACGGTGAAGAAGTAAGGGAGGTGCACGGTCTCCCTGAGGGCGAGGCCCACGATAACGACGGCGAAAGGCTGCCAGAAGAGAGTTTGATCCTCGAGAATTGGGTTGGCTTCGGTGTAGCGCTGAAAGGCGCGATAGGCTTGCAGGATGACCGTGCCGCCGAAGAGAGACCAGGGGAAGAGCCAGACGAGGTGGAGGGTCCAGTAGAGGTAGCTGGGGAGCTTGTTGTAGTCCATCGGATAGCGCGGCCGAGGAAGCGGAGGAAGTGCTCGTTGATGAAGTAGAACCAGAAGAAGCCGTGGCCGTTCATGCCGCCGGTGTTGCGGAGGCCGGCGAGGATGTGCCAGGGGGCGGCGATGGCTAAGAAGAGCAGGGTGCCGGTGAAGGGTTTCAGGCGGCGCCAGTTCTTGTAGTCGCCGGTGAGGGCGAGATAGACGATGGCGGTGCCGAAGAAGAAGACGAGGGCTACGAGGCCTTTGGTGAGGACGGCGAGGGCGAGGGCTGTCCACATGATGTAGGCGTGGGTGGCTGGGGAGAGAGTACGAGGAAAGATTTGTGCTGCTTCGGGCAAAATGCGGGATTCTTCGCTTCGCTCAGAATGACAACATGTCTTTCTGTTGCGGAGGAACGGTCTTGGTCTTCGTCGAGGGATCGGAGGAGGCAGTAGAGGGCGGTGCAGAGGAAGAGGGAGAGCAGGACTTCGGGGATGAAGTAGCGGGTGAAGAGGAAGACGCCGGCGGAGGTGAGGGTGGCGAGGCCGGTGTAGAAGGCGGTGCGGGGGCTGAAGGCGCGGTCGGTCCAGCGGTAGCCGAGGAGTGCGAGAAGAAGGACTCCGATGGCCTGGGGAAGATGGGCGGCGAAGGTGTTGAAGCCGAAGATGCGGAAGCTGAGGGCGACGAGCCAGTAGGGGAGCGGAGCTTTTTCGAGGTAGCGGACGCCGTTGACGTGGAGGGTGACGAGGTCGCCGGTGAGGGCCATGTGGCGGGCGGCGCTGGCGTGGGTGGCGTCGGCGTCGTCGAGCAACGGCGGGGCGAAGAGGGCTGCGAAGAAGAGGATCAGCCAGAGGCCGCTGAGGATGATCAGAGCGAGGGAGCGTCGAGGGATTTCGGCGTCGACCGTTGCTGGGCGTTCGGCGGGGGTTTCGAGGAGGGTGTGATTAATCATGAGTTCGCGATGCTCTATCAGCATAAATGGGTTACGAGGTAGATCGCTTGGGTGAGGACGAGATGGATGGCGTTGAGCGGGTCGGGGATGTAATCTGCTGGTGGCGGGATTTTTTTCCGATTGAGGTGATGCCAGGACGATGCCTACGTTTGCTGCGGTTGATATTGGATCGAATTCGTGCCGGTTGAAGATCGCTTCGGTGCAGATGCACCGGCTGAAGACGCTGCATGAAGATCGCGAGGTGACGCGGCTGGGCGAGAGCGTGTTTCAGACAGGGGTGATCTCGCCGGAGGCGATGGCGGCGACGATTCGCGCGTTGAAGCGCTTTCATAAGGCGGTGCAGCTGCATGTGGTGGACAAGGTTCGCGTGGTGGCGACGAGCGCGATGCGCGATGCGCGGAACGCGGCGGCGTTTACGGAGTGGGTGAAGTCGACGACGGGGTGGAACGTCGAAGTGATCTCGGGGCTGGAGGAGGGAAGGCTGATCCATCTTGGCGTGGTGACGCATGAGGTGGGAGCGCGGGGAAGATGCCTGCTGATCGACCTGGGCGGCGGAAGCTGCGAGGTGACGCTATCCGATGGCGGGCGCATCAAGACGATGGTGACCATGCCGCTGGGTGCGGTGCGGCTGCAGGAGGAGTTTCTGCGGAGCGATCCTCCGGCGAAGGAGGATGTTGCGAGGTTGAAGCAGTTTATCGACCGCGAGCTGCGGCGGGCGGAGAAGAAGCTGGGAACACCGCGGGTGGGGCTGGTGATTGCGACGTCGGGAACGGCGGCGGCGCTGGCAGAGGCGAGCGGGCACATACGCAAGGGCCGGGCCGCGAAGAAGACGCTGGCGAAGAAGCGACTGGAACGTGTGGGGGCCTTGACGGCAGACACGCCGGATGTGCGCAAGCTGGCTGACCGGCTGGCGAAGATGAATAATGCGCAGCGAGAGGCGGTGCCGGGGATCGGGCCGCGGCGGTCGGAGATCATCGTGGGCGGGGCGCTGGTGTATGCGAATCTGCTGGAGCGGCTGGGGCTGAAGGGATTTCGCTACTCGCCGCTGGGGCTGCGGGATGGGATGCTGGCGCAGATGCTGGCGGAGGTGGATCTGCGGACGTCGGTGCACCAGAAGATCGAGAGTGAGCGCTGGGCGGGGGTGCTGGAGGTGTGCAAGCGATACAACATCGAACAGCGGAAGGTGGAGCCGGTGCGGCAGCATGTGGTGGAGCTGTTCGACGCGCTGGCGCGAGTGCATGAGCTGCCGGAGGAGTACAGGCTGTGGCTGGAGGCGGCGGCGATGATGCAGGATGTCGGAAAGTTCATGAACCACCAGGGGCATTACCGGCATACGCAGTACATCATTGCGAACTCGGAGATCTTTGGGTTTTCGCCGGAGCAGCGGCTGATCGTGAGTGCGCTTGCGCGGTACATGGGCAAGAGCAGGCCGGAGCCGATGGATCGGCCGATGCGGTGGATTCCGGTGGAGGAGCATGCGCATGTGACGCGGGCGGTGGTGCTGCTGCGGCTGGCGGTGGCGTTGAACCAGGACCGGGCGAGCGCGGTGCTGCAGATGCGGACGCATGTGTATCCGAAGCGGGTGCTGCTGGAGCTGGTTCCGGGGCGCGGCGGAGCGGAGCTGGAGGCGTGGTCGCTGAGGAAAGAGGCGGGTTATTTCCGCGAGGTCTTCCGGCGGGAGCTCTTTGTCGAAGTGGCGTAGAGGGCGCGGACGGTGCGGGGATCGAGCAGTCCCTGAAGCGTGGCGGGGCCGCGGGTGAGGAGAGGCGGGCGAGGGAGCCTTTGCGGAGGCGGATATTGGCTGTAACGGGGCTGGTGGCGGGGACGAGGAGTGAGCCAAGAAATTGGTGAGGTTGGGGTTGTGGCCGACGACGAGGAGATTTTCGCGCTTGGCGCACTCGCTGGAGGAGCTTCTGGAAGTCTTTGAGGGTGGCTTCGGGGGCGAGCGCGTTGGAGGTCAGGATTTGGGCTTCGTAGCCGGTCTCGGTGCCGACGAGAGAGGCGGTCTGGAGGCAGCGCTTGAGGGGGCTGGAGACGATGAGGTCGAACTGGATGTCCAAGGCGTTCAGGACGTGCGCGAGTTGGAGACAGTGCTTCTTGCCTTCTTTATCGAGGGGGCGCTTGAAGTCGAGTGTAGGATTCGTGCGCCGCAGACCGGCACTGGCGTGTCGAAGGATAAACAAATTCATAGTCTATTCACATTTTAGCGCAGGCGTGTTTCTGCGGTGGTATTTGTGTGGTGAATGTGTGGTGAGTTGCTGGTTTTATTGTGGTGGTTTGGTGGGGTTGTGATGGAAGACCCCGGGATCGGGTTCGTCGAGGGATGGAGGGGCGGGTTCGGGGTTGGAGATGGGTTCGTTGGTAACCGGGTTGGGGTGCGGTTCGGGGGTGAGTTGGATGCGACGGCCTGGATGGAGAGGGTCAGTGGGGTCGACTGACTGCCGGCAATGGGAAGGATTGGCGGCAGTGATGGGGTCGGGATGGGGTTCTGGAGGGCGAGAGAGGTTTCGGCTCCGCGCTGCCAGAAGCGGGTGAAGAGCATGAGGAAGAGGCCGAGCTGAGCGAGCAGGAAGGTTGGCCAGACGCGAGGCTGCGCGAGCATGTGCATCGAGTGCGGGCGGTGAGGATCGACGGCGGCGAATCCGAGGAGAGTGAGGAAGAGGAAGATGGGCCACGCCTGGGAGAAGTTCGCGCGAAGGGTTCGCCAGGCGGGGGCGAAGGCGCGGCGGACGCGGCGGTCGGGCTTGGCTTTTCTGCCAAAGGTGGCGGGACGAAGGTGCAGGCCGAGTTGAACGGTGTAGACCTCGACGAGGTCGAAGTAGAGACGGAGGATGGAGGCGACGAGGAAGAGGACGATGTAGCCGGCGAGGATGATGAAGAAAGCGACGCGTCCTACGAGGTGCTCGTCGACGTGGTCTGCCCATTTGCCTTGCAGGATGAAGAGCGGGCCGAGGATGAGAGCGGAGACGAGGAGGGTGACGAGGGTGATGCGGACGAAGCGCCAGAATGGAGCAGACCTTGTTGGAGAAGGGTGCTGAGGCGGGCGGGAGCGTTGGTCTGGTAGACAGAAGAGTGTTCCGGGTACGAGAAGGAAGTAGACGAGGAGATAGAGCGGGATGGAGGCGTGGCCGAGCTCGGATCCGGCGTCTCCGACGGGGCCTTCGTGGAGGTGCAGGAAGGTTTCGCCGACGATGCCGAGGTCGAAGCCACTGGAGAGGCGCTGGGCAGCGAGGGAGTGGTTGAGGAGCGTGGCGAGCTGGCGGTTGAGCCGATGGAGAAGAGGAAGGCGAGGGAGAGATTGAAGATATAGGTCCAGAGAAGCGCGGGGAAACGGCGGAGGGTGATGGAGAGGCCGTGGAGGAAGATGTTGCGGCGTTCAAGCATGTTGCGGGACCTCTTCGGTGCGAACGAGTTAGCGGCATCGAAAGCAAGAAACAGGGTCCGATTGGACGATGACAGGTGATACACAGGATAAGCGATTACACGGGCGATTACACAATCCAGGCGACGAGTTGAGCTACGAGTTGGTTGAAGCTTAGCCAGATATTGGTTAGTTTGCGCGCCGGGATCGCATTTCAGGTTGTGGTGTAGCTGTTGTTGAAGAAGTTTGTGTCGAGGAGGATGACGTGGTCGGGGTCGATCTCGGCGGAGACGACTTTGGCGTTGCGGGTGTAGGTGAATTCAGTCCAGCGGTCGACACCGTTCCAGCGTTCGCGGAGCCGGGTGCCGTCGTCGAAGACAATTTCGACGGTAACGGGAAGGATGAAGTCGCCTTTGCGATGGAGGTAGACGGTGGAGAGGTACTGAATTTGTTTTTTGTCGTTGGGTTCAGGGAGCCACCATTGGACGGGGTCGGAGGAGATGGTGTCGACGGCGTAGTCGAGGATCTGGGTTCCGTAGACGGCCTGGTTGAAGAAGGGGCGGAGGCTGGAGTTGGTTGGCTGGTGCAGAGGCGTAGTCGGGGTTGCCGGTGGAGGTGAAAGGTGGAGATGAGGGAATGGCTGACCCTGGGCGGTGGTTCGATTCCGCTTGGATCTATGTTGCGGATGACGGCGACGTTTTTGTTGACCTGCTGTGGTGCGGTGGCGATGGCTTTGCCACGGGCGATGGCTACTTCTTCGATGGTGCGCAGGAAGTCTTCGGTGGTGGGGTGGGTGAAGCGGTAGCGGATGGAAGTAGGTGCGCATGGCCTCGTCCATGGTGTCGCTGCCGATGAGGCTTTCGAGGGTGGCGAGGAGAGTGGCGGATTTGCCGTAGGTGATGCCGCCGTAGGAGGCTGTAGTTGCGGAACTTGAAGGCCCAGCGAGTCACAGGATCGAAGTCGGGTTTGCCAAGGTAGTCGAAGCGTCGTAGCTCGGAGTCGCCGAGCGTTGGCGTAGGAGCGATCGAAGACGGAGGTGTTGCGGCCGAGGATGGCGCCGAGGACTTTGACTTCGGTGTAGGAGTTGATGCCTTCGTCGAGCCATGCGTCTTCAAACTCGTTGGTGGCGACCATGCCGTACCAGTACTGGTGGCCGAACTCGTGCTCGGCGGTAGCTCGGTGAGGTAGGTGGGGTCGTACCAGGAGGTGTCGCCGGTGAAGAGGGTTGGGTACTCCATGCCGCCGATCTCGGAGCCGGGTTCGGGGTCGATGACGGTGATGATCTTGTAGGGGTAGGGGCCGTAGCGCTGGTCGAACTGGGCCATGGTCTTCTGCATGATGTCGAGGTAGCGGGGACCGGCTTTGGGATGGGCGGCGAGGGCGAGGACGTGGATCTTGACGGGGCCGAGCGAGGAGAGGAAGGTGCCGTCGGTGACGGTGAAGTTAGGGCTGGCGGCCCAGGCGAAGTCGCCGATGTCTTCTGCGTAGAAGCTGAGGGTTTTGGTCCCGTTGGCGTTGATGAGTTCGCCGGTGGGGACGCCGCTGGCTCCGACGACGTAGCGCCGCGGGAGTGTGAGGGTGACGTTGAAGGTGGCGAAGTCGGAGAAGAACTCAGTGGTGGCGTGGTATTGGTGGCAGTTCCAGGCGCCGTGCCAGAAGACGCCGGGCTTGGGATACCACTGACCTCCCATGATGAAGTCGCGCTTGTAGCCGTTGCGGGCGACGGAGAGCGGGAACTGGTCGTGAAAGGCGAGGTGGAAGGTGATGGAGTCGTTGGGAGCGAGTGGATGGGGCAGGGTGATCTCGGCTACGGTGTGGTCTTGCGCGTTGCCGTCGTCGGGCGCGATGAAGTGCATGGCCGGGGTGAGGTCGCCGTAGCCGTCGGCCTCGATGTGGGAGATGGTGATGCTGCCGAGCTTTTCGGGAGGGTAGTCGTTGTCGCTCTCGGAGTCGCGGACGCCGCCATTGAAGTGGGTTTCGCTGGTGAAGGTGGACTCGGGACGGAAGGCGTTGAGGTAGAGGTGGAAGGGAATGGTGGGGAGGGTTTGGCCGGTGAGGTTTTTGTAGGTGAGGGTCTCGGTGGCGTCAAGGGATTTCTTGTCGGTGTCGAGATGGGCGTCGATGGTGTAGGCGACGACGCGCGTGGAGAGAGGTTGGCCGCCGGGGGAGTTGGTGGCGATGCTGCCGGTTTGGGCTTGCAGGACGATCGGGGTGAAGAGGATGGCGGCGGCGGTGAGGAGGCGGGTGCGCAGCATAAGGGGGATTGTAGGTGCTTCGGGTTTTGATGTGAAAAAAGGTTGCGGGGTGGGTCAGGTCTGCCAGAGTTCGGTGGTGAGGAGGCCGGCGAGACGATGTTGACGGGAGATTCGGGTGAGGCCGGCCCGTGTGAGGGGAGTGGCGTGGTCGGGGAGATGGGTGGTGCGGAGGCCGGTGATGAGGCGGAAGGAGAGGTAGAGGCTGCGGACGAGGAGTTTTGCGGGTAGGCGCATGGGGCCGGTGGGGATGCGGAAGTCGGAGATGAGCCAGAGTGCCCCGGGAGTGAGCATGGGGGTGATGCGGGAGATGAGGGAGTCGAGTTCGGGTTGGGTGAGGCAGTCGAGGAAGAAGTGGGTCACGACGAGGTCGTAAGGGCCTTCGAGAGGGGCGGTGAGTGCGTTCGCGTGGTGGGTGTGGAGGCGAGTGCGCGTTGGGGCTGTGGCTTTGCTAGCGTTGGAGGAGGAGGTGGAGCATGGTGGCGCTGGTGTCTACGGCATCGGCGTGGAGGCTCGGGTTGTGTGTGAGGAGTTGGGCGAGGAAGCGGCCGTCTCCGTCGCCAATGACCAATGCATGGCGGCGGTCGAGGAGCTGTGGGAGATAGTGGATGCGGCAGTTTTCGAGTGCTTTGCCGAGGGTGAGGTACTCCAGCCAGCGATAGGGCCGGGCTATCGGGTTGAAGTTGGGTTCGGGGTTGCTCATTGGTGGAGGAAGGGGAGAAGAAGGATCGGCGTGGTGAGGGCGAGGTCTGCGGCGGCGCGGAGGGTGACGGGGAAGATGGCGTGTCGAGCCTTGTGCAGCGAGAGCAGGATTGCGGCGGAGATCGCGATCGCGCATGGGATAGGCCAGGGAGCGTCGTGACGGAGAGGGAGAGCGCGATGCTGGAGAGGGTGAGGAGGATGGTCAGGATGCGGAGATTGCGGAGGGCGAAGCGAGTGATTTGGTGGGGAGGACGGTTGGTATGGGGATTTTCGTGCTCCCAGGCGTAGATGAAGAGGCAGTTGAGGCTGCAGAGGGTGGCGAATAGTAGTGCGGAGGGAAGCAGGGGCACGCGGAGGTCGGGGCGGCGGGCGACGGTGGGGATGAAGGTGGCGGCGGCGAAACAGAGGCCGACAGCGATCTCCTTGGGGAGACGGTGGGCGCTGCGTGTGGCGTGGATGAGGATGAAGTAGCCGGCGACGAGGCCTCCGAGGGTGAGGTAGAGGTGGATGGCTGGGGTTTCGAGGCGGGGGAGGAGCAGGGCGAGCGCGATGGAGGCGAGGAGGATTCCGGAGAGGAAGGCGGGGCGATGCCGGTGGTGGAAGTAGTGGCGGGCTTCGAGGCCTTCGTGGCGGGTTGGGTTGCGATTGGTGTCTATTAGATGGGCATCCATTAGACGGGCATCCATCAATCGGGCATCCATCAAACGGGCGTCCATTAGACGGTCGGCGGCGTAGAGCATCCAGACGGCGAGGGCCATGGCCAGTGCGGACGAGAGGGGAAGACGGATGTGGTTGGCCGAGGCGATGAACCAGGTCCAGAGGGCGGCGACAGTGGGAGCGTCGAGGGAGAGAAGATGCCAGAGCGCAAGAGGGTTCGTGTGGTGGCTTATTGTTTTGAGGGGCGGTTTGGTTGGGGTTGCGGTGGCCACTTGATTCCTTATTCCAGTTTATTCGTGTTGCGATGGGGTTCTTCGTCAGAGGCCTAACTCGGAGAGGCCGGGATGATCGTCGGGACGGCGTCCCAGAGGCCAGTGGAACTTCCTGTCTGATTCTTTGATGGGGAGGTCGTTGATGCTGGCGTAGCGATGATGCATGATGCCATCCTTGTCGAACTCCCAGTTCTCGTTTCCGTAGGAGCGGAACCAGTTGCCGGAGTCGTCGTGGCACTCATAGGCGAAGCGGACGGCGATGCGCGCGCCGTCGAAGGCCCAGAGCTCCTTGATGAGGCGATAGTCGAGTTCGCGCTTCCATTTGCGGGTGAGGAAGTTGATGATCTCCTCGCGACCATTGACGAACTCTGCGCGGTTTCGCCATTTGCTGTCGACCGTGTAGGCGAGGGCGACCTTTTGTGGATCGCGTGAGTTCCATCCATCCTCTGCTTTGCGAACCTTCGCGGCGGCGGTGTCGCGAGTAAATGGCGGGACCAGGTTTGGTTGTGGTTGTGTGCTCATTTCTTGCTCCGTACCTGTGATCAGATGATTTTTATTCATCGTGGGCGTGGTCTGCTTGAATGTTTTTGCCGGACCAGATGGTTTGCGAGGTCCAGGGTGCCGGGGGTAGAGACCAGAAGGGGTTCGCGGGAGGGAGTCCCAATGGTAGCCATGCTGCGCTGCATAGATACAGACTGCCGGTAGAGATGTAGGTTTCGCCGAGGCCAGGTTGATGCCCGGCCAGGCCGATCTGCAGCCAGCCTTCGCTGGAGAAGGTTCCCGCGGGGCTGAGGGTGCGCTGGATGACGGCGGAGAGAGCGCAGCGGACTTGCGGTGCCGTTAGGGTTTCGGGGAGGATGTTGCGGAGGGCCGCGTCGGCGAGGAGGTGAAAGGCTCCGCAGCGGTAGGTGATGGAGCGGCCGATTGCGGGGTAGGAGCCGTCGGGGGCAATCATGCGCTCCTGAATTGCGGCGTAGCGTTGGGCTCGTTCGTGGATGGGTTTATGCATGGCGGACCATGCGGGAGACTGATCGCCTACGGTGTCCATGAGTTGGAGGAGGTATGGTTGGATGACGAAGCTGTTGTAGAAGTCCCAGTGGAAGTGCGGGCCGTCGCCGTAGGTTCCGTCGCCGAGGTACCAGCTCTGGAGTTCGCGGAGGGCGTAGTCGACGCGCATGCGGTCCCAGGGTTCATTGAGCGTCATCAGGAGGGCTTCGTTGATGGCGGCGAAGAGGAGCCAGTTGTTGAAGGGTGGCTGTATCTTTCGCTCGGTTACGAGAGCTTGCGCGAGACGTTGCCGGGTCTTCGTGTCGAGTTTTTCGAGGAGTTGTTTTGGGGCGCGGAGGAGAGCGAGGGCGAGGAAGGAGGAGTCGACGAGGGTTTGGGATGATTCGCCGAAGTGCATGGCGTCGGGTGAGGAGGGATCGAGGGCTGAGGCGATACCGGCGAGGGCATGGTCGCGATAACGGTTGCGCAAGGCGGTTTCTTTTGCGGTCTGGCCGGTGGAGGGTTCGAGTTCGAGCCATGGTGCGAGGCCGGACGAGCAGTCGGCCGAGGGCTTCGAGATGGGTTCCGACCGCGCGCGCTTCGGTTTGGCCGGGCGCGGCTTCGACGGGCATCTTTTGCTTGAGATTACCTTCCTTTAATGCCTTAAGGACTGGTTCGGAGACGAGTTCTACTTGTTGGAGCCAGTAGCCGCGGTCCTGTTGAGACGCCGGGGTGGTGTCGGCTGCTTGGATCTCAGCGGGGAGGGTTGCGGCGGCTCCAGCCGCAAGGGTGCCGAGAAGGAAGCTGCGGCGATTCGGGCTTGATGCTCTGTTTGTCGACATGCGACTCCTGTTTTCCGTGAACGAGTGTAACTGGGGCGTGATTCTCTTGCTGCAAGTCTCTATGTTGGGTACCCCCTCCCCGGGGTATTTTGGGAGCAAAATATTTGTTATGAATGGATTAGACGGAGTCGTTGTCTGCAAAATATTGATAACAAATGGGTTGTGCACAAAATTTTCCGAATCAATAAGTTAGCCCCGAAGGGTTTCCGGGGCTTTCCTGTTTTGGTCTCTATATTCATTATAGCGAGTTGAGTGAAACTAACGTGCCACCTCGATCTCGTTTGGTTTGAGTTAGTTAGGTGGTTTTGGGGCTTGACACGCGATTTTTGGGCAGAAAACAAAGAAAAATAAATGCAATTCTTTTGGGTTGCGGTTTGCAGTGATGGACTGAGAGCATGCGGACATGAATGATCGAGCCTTACTTGTGCTGGGAGTTCTTGGTTTTGTAGCGTAGTGTGCGGCCTGGTTGCCATTTTCGCGCCGCGCATGAGCCGCATCTTCTGGATAGTGGGATTGTCCCTTGCTCTAGTTGAATTTGGAGGGATTGCTGTCGGGATAGCCTTCAGGGGAATGACTCATAGAGATCTAAGCGGCAAAGGTTTCTTCATGCTGCTGGCAAATGGTTATGTGGCCTGGATCATGTTCCAATACCTGCTCCAAAAAATCGCAAGACCAAAGGTCAATCGGCCAGCGGATTCAAACTGACCATTCTCAAAAGATAACCGCAGGTCCTTCGACCGCGCCGTTCGCAAAGTGCGCGAACGACTTCGCTCAGGATGACAATTTTGGGGGATCAAGGACACGTGACGGATAAACAGCAACGCAGCGTCTGCAACTCGTGGGCTTTGGTAGAGTGGACGGGCGTTTGCGAATCTGTTGCAGGGCAACTTTAAGGAGACATCATGGCTGGTCAAACACCGCTGAGTTATGTCGTCTATATCGCCGCCACTCCGGAAAAAGTCTGGGAAGGCTTTGTGTCGAAGGAGTCCAACCGCATTCTCTTCGGGGGAGCGGAGCTTGAGGCGGAGTGGAAGCCCGGCGGCTCGATGGCATGGGTGGGGCCGGGACCTGACGGCAAGCCAATGAAATATGTCCATGGAGAGGTGCTTCGGTATGACGCTCCGAAGACGTTGCAGTACACGTTTGCGATGGGGCAAAGCGACACAGCGTCGCGCGTGACGGTGGAGTTGGTTCCGAAGACCGAGGCCACTAAGGTGACCGTGATGCATGATCAGTGGGCCGAAGGTGATTCCACCTATGCGGCGACAGCCGACGGTTGGCCACGGATTCTTTCCCGGCTGAAGACATTGATTGAGACTGGAAAGACGTTCAAGCCGCATTGAGTGTCTGAGACGCGAGTTGCATTTGCGGGCGCGGCAATGGGTGCGTACGAGGCAGTATCAGAGTTGAATGCGGATACTTCGCATGTCGCGATCGAACGGCTGACGCTGGAGTCGTTTTTGGGAAGTGATGGTTAGGGGAGGAGAAGCAAGAGCTCACTTGGAGTGCGGGTCGTGAGTGACGCCTTGTTCAACCGGTGCAGCTTCGTACTTTGTTCTGTCGGCGGCCGTCCTCTTGGCGGCTTCGTCGGAGACGGTCCGCGGCTTGGCGGTAGCTGGAATCTTTCGAGAGGACTCCGCAAGACGACGTGCTTCGGCGGCTGTCGTGGCGGCTTCCGGGCGGGATTGATGCGCGCCGGCGACCCATAGGCCGGGGTCGATGTCGGGGAAGACGCCGTCGCGGCGTTCGATCTCGGCGAGGCGGTCTTCCTGGGCCTGGGTGAGGACGCCGGCGGATTCGAAGCTCTGCCAGATGGCTTTGACCTCGTTGAACTGGTCGTTGTGGGTGAGGAAGCGGATCTCGGCGTAGTCGCGGGCGGCGCCGGTGGTGATGAGGAACTGCCAGTCGGAGGATTCGAGGAGGAGGAGTTCGCGGCAGAGCTGCTGCATGATGCGCTTGCCTTGGGCGGAGTTGCGCCAGTTGCCGGCGGTGCAGACATCGCGGGTGTAGAGCTCGGCGGGATAGATGTGGGTGTAGGTCCAGGAGGTCTCGGGGTTCATCCAGACCTGGTTGGTGCCCTCGGCTCCCCATGAGCCTTCGTGCATGGCGATGAAGCCGGCGCGGGGATATTTGTCGAGGTATTCGGCGCAGGAGATGAGTTGGAGGCCGGTGTCGTAGTCGTGGAGGTTGCGGGCGATGGCCTCGAGCCAGAGGGGGCCTTCGAACCACCAGTGGCCGAAGAGCTCAGCGTCGAAGGGAGAGCAGAGGATGGGCGGAATCTCGTCGTTGAAGCCGGACTTGAGGGCCTCGTATACGAGATGGACGAAGTTGGAGGCGTGCGATTTAGTGCGCTCGGCGGCCTGCTGCGGGTAGTAGGGGAGCTTGTCGCCCATGTCGACCTTGGAGCCGGTGACGCGCCAGTAGCGATGACCGCCGGGCCAGCGCTTCTTGTGGAAGTCGAGATAGACGCCGTCGCCGGGGTAGCCGGTGTCGCCGGACCAGACCTGGACGCCGGTGCGGGGGTCGCGGGGGAAGATGGTGGTGGCGTAACGCTTATCGTAGGGGCCGTCGACGTAGTAGGGCTGGTAGAGGGAGCGATGCGGCTCGTGCGTCATCTGCTCGGTCTTTTCGTCGCGAGGGACTTGGCCGTTGAGGAGTTCGTAGGGCGACGGGATGCGCTCGGACTCTTCGACGAGGTGGGTGTCGACGAAGAAGAACTCGATGTCGGATTCGGAGAGGGCCTGTTCGACGCCGATGCGGTCGAAGCCGGGAGGTGTGGGAGTGCCATCGGCGTTGGGGACGGGGTAGTCCCAGAAGCCGGCAGGGCGGTAGCCGCACTCGGGTGCCCAGATGCCGCGGGGGTGTTTGCCGATGTGGCGGATGTGAGTGTCGACAGCGAGGCGGATCTGGGCGCGGACGGATTCGTCGGTGCCGAGGAGGGGCATGTAGCCGTGAGTGGCGCCGCAGGTGATGATGTCGATGAGGCCGATGTCGTTGAAGTGGCGGAAGCCCTTGATGATGTTGTGATCGAAGGGGTTGAAGTCTTCGAGGGCCTGGGAGAAGAAGCGGTGCCAGAAGCGGGCAGTTTCGGCGAGGTGAGTTTCGCCGGACTGGATGAAGAAGGCCTCGTCTTCGCGGGCGGCGACGATCTTGCGGTTGAGGTAGTTGGGGAATTCGGCGATGAAGACAGGGTGAGAGAGCTGCTCGAGCAGGATGGGCGAGAGATTGAGGTTGCAGTTGAAGCGAATCTTGTCGCGCTCGAGATTTTTGAGGACGCGGAGAAGCGGGAGATAGGTTTCGGCGGCGGCTTCGTGGAGCCACTCCATGCCGTGGGGCCAGGTGCCGTGATTGACGACGTAGGGCAGATGCGCGTGCAGGGTGAAGGTGAGATAGCCTGCTGGGCGGTTTGCCGATGCCTTCGTCAAGACGGAACACCTCGGATGAAATTTTCGGTAGGGGCAGCAGGGGTTAATCGGCCCGCTGCAATTAAGTCTACACCAGCTTGACGAATGCGTTTTTCAGTTGTGAGCACGCGGCGGGTTGTGGAACTTTCCGCTACTGGCTTAGATGCAGCCTATGTTGTCATGGCTGCGGCTGATTCGCAGGATGCTGCTGCAGGGTTGGAGTGACGGTTGGGTTTTCGGTCTCACCGGCTGTTGGAACTTTGAGGGAGAGAGTATTGGTGAGGTTGAAGCGGATGAGAGTTTCGGACGGGATCTGGACCTGTTGGCCACGGGTGACGGTGTTGACGCCGGCACCGGCACCGCCGCCGGCGGCGGCTCCGATGGCCGCGCCTTTGCCTCCGCCGATGATGCCTCCGAGGATGGCGCCGACGGCTGCTCCGCCACCGACTTTTTCGGCGGTGTTAGCTCCGCGACCCTTGCCCTGGACGCTATAGGGATCGGTGTTGACGGTGATTTTTTCGCCACGGCGATTGATGCTGGTGAGTTCGATGGTGAGGAGGGAGCTGCCTTTGTAGTGGGCGGCCTCCTGTACGGCGATGACGCGTCCGGAGACGGGGGTGCCTTGACGGATGACGACGAGGCCGTCGGTGACGACGTCGGAGGCGATGGTGCCGGTGAAGGTGTCACCCTGCTGGGTGGTCGCGCTGTCGAGAGTTTGGGTGATCCGGATGGGAATGGTGGTGCCCGGGTTGATGGTGATGTTACGGAAGGTGGGAGCGGGCGGCGGTGGCGGTGGTGGCGGTGGTGGGGGTGGGAGTTCCTGCGCGGGCGGCGGCGGTGGTGGGGGTGGGGCGGTGGCGACCTCGGGGGCAGGATTTTCAGCGGGTTGGTGGACGATCGGCGCGGGCTTCGGCTTGGCGGCGGGGACTGGTTTGGGTTTCGGTGCGACTGGCGTTGGCGCAGGAGGCGGTGGTGGCGCCGCGGCTTCTGCGGTAACGGTGGGCACTGGGGCTTGAACGGTCAGGTTGTTGACGACGGTCTTGATGCCTGGGACCTGGGCGGCGTCGGCTGTGGCGAGTGAGCGCGCGGCTTCGCTGCTGACAGTGCCGCTGAGGGTGGCGACCTGCTTCTGGACGGAGGACTGGATGGGTTCGGCACTGAGGGCGCCGTCGCCGGCGATGCGGCTCTGGAGGGCGGCGGTCAGGCTGGCGTCGTCAGTCCGTGGGGAGGATTTGCAGCCGGCGAGGCTAAAGACCAGGGCGAGGGCGATGGTGGCCATGATGGCGCGAGGGAGGGAGAAATTCTTAGCGGCGTACATAGATCTCCTTTTCTTGCGGCGAACACTTTCTCTGCGAACACTGTAAATCACGGAACGGTATATCCGATGCCGGAGATTCACGCGAGGGTTCTGTCCGATGCGAACAGGCTCTGCGACTTGTGTGATTTTCTCTAAAAGAGGCCTTTTGGCTTTCTTTTTACACTCTTCCCCCACTTTCTTTCTATAGTTTCTTTTCCTATTGACGAAGGCGATGGAGGAAGGTGATAGGGGGGTCGTTGGGCGACGGCAACCTAATCGGCAACCTAATGTT
Organism: uncultured Acidobacteriaceae bacterium; assembly: GCA_963791735.1. GTDB lineage: Bacteria > Acidobacteriota > Terriglobia > Terriglobales > Acidobacteriaceae > Edaphobacter. The sequence continues at coordinate 143,614 of CAWBTR010000010.1, forward strand.
CGAGGAGGGCATCCACCTAGGTAAGGATGTGTGTGCGCCCGCCGGGGAGATGAGTCAGGATATGCTGTGAGATATTCGCGATAGTCGATCAGGTAATCGAACACGGATTTAGAAGTTGAGTTATAACAGCGGAGGAAGCAGATTCCGCCATTTGAAGCCGAAACAGGAGAGGGAACAATGTCAGACAACGACAACGAGAGTGGCATTAGCGGATTGGGATGGTTTCTGGCGGGTCTGGGCGTTGGTGCGCTCGTTGGTGTGCTGTATGCACCGAAGGCCGGTAAGGAGACACGCGAGGACCTGGTAGCGAGTGCGCTGGATGCCAGGGACCGGGCGGCGGTGCTTGCGCAGCAGGCTCAGGACCGGGCGGCGGCGCTGGCTGCTCAAGGGAAGCAGCAGGTTAGCGAATATGTCGACCGGGGCAAGGAGTATTATGACCGCGGACGGACGCAGTGGGCCCAGTATGTGGAGAAGGGCAAGGGACTGGTGCAGGAGCATCAGGACAAGGTTTCGGCTGCGATCGATGCGGGCAAGGAAGCGTATGTCAACACGACCAGCGAGCACAGTTCGTAGAGTGGATTTAGGGTAGAGAGGGCCCGGTCAGCCTTTGCAGGTGGCCGGGCCTTATGATTGTTAGCTATATCTTTTTGATTGTTGGCTATATTTTTTTGCGAGAGAGCGAGAGGCGATATGGAAGCGGTGCGAATCGTGATGTCAGGAATGTGGTTGCAGGACTCGGGTTCGCTTTCGTCAGGAAACTCACGATTGCTGATGATCTTTGTCGGCATGGTGGCGATTGCGATGGTGGTGCAGGCGATCGCAGTGATTGTGCTGGCAGTCGGGGCGGCCAAGGCTAGCAAGAAGGGGCTGGAGATCGCGGAGGAGCTGCGGACGAAGATGGGGCCGATGCTCGATACGACGCATGGGATGCTTCAGGATTCGGCGCCGAAGGTGAAGATCATCACGGAGAACCTGGTGGAGACGAGCCATGTGGTTCGCAGCAAGGCCGCGGAGTTCGATGCGACGGCGAGCGAATTGAATATGAGGACGCGGGCGCAGGCGGCACGGGTGGATGGGATGGTGACCTCGGTGCTGAATACTACGGCTGATATTTCGGACACGCTTCAGCGGGCGGTGAAGGTTCCGGTGCGTGAGTTTGCGGGTCTGGTGAATGGGTTTAAAGCTGGGCTCGATGTTCTGGTGGGGCGCGCGAAGGACTTTGGACGCGACAAGGCCACTGGGACGCGGGGCCGCGATACGGAGTGGTAAGAATTTAGAGATTCAATTTGGTTAGATAATCCAACCACCACCGACTACCTCGTCTTCCTGATAGAAGACGGCGGACTGGCCGGGGGTGATGGCGCGCTGGGGCTCGTCGAAGAGGGCGTGGACGGTGTTTTCGTCGACGCGGCTGAGCGTGGCCATGGCCGGGGTGTGGCGATGGCGGATCTTGGCGCTGACGCGGATGGTTTCGCCTTCGGCGAGGCCGGGGATGGAGATCCAGTTGAGGCGGTTGGCGAAGAGGTCGCGGGAGAAGAGATCTTCGTTGTCGCCTACGGTGACCTGGTGCGAGTCCGGGTGGATGGCCAGGACGTAGAGCGGGTTTGCGCTGGTGAGGCCGAGGCCCTTGCGCTGGCCGACGGTGAAGCTCTGGATGCCCTGGTGGTGGCCGATGACCTCGCCGGTGGTGGTGACGAGTTCGCCGGCGGTGTCGGGGAGCGTTTCGCCCTGCTCGTCGAGGTAGGCCTTGAGGAAGGCGTTGTAGTCGCCGCCGGGGATGAAGCAGATCTCCTGTGAGTCGGACTTGTGCGCGACGGCGAGGCCGGCTTCGGCGGCCATCTCGCGGACTTCAGGCTTGCGCATCTCGCCTAGAGGGAAGAGCGTGCGTGAGAGCTGGTCTTGTGTGAGGCCGAAGAGGAAGTAGGTTTGGTCCTTCGACTTGTCGTCGGGGCGGGAGAGGATCCAGCGCTGTCTCTCCTGGTCAAAGTGATTGCGTGCATAGTGGCCGGTGGCGATGCGGTCGGCGCCGATCTGGCGGGCGGTGATGAGGAGCTGGTCGAACTTGAGGTGGTTGTTGCAGAGGGTGCAGGGGATGGGGGTGCGGCCGGCGAGGTACTCGCTGACGAAGGGCTTGACGACTTCGGCTTCGAAGCGGTCCTGCTGGTTGACGACGTAGTAGGGGATGTCGAGCTGCTCGGCTACGTGGCGTGCGTCGTAGACATCATCGATGGAGCAGCAGCGGCCCTGGACAGCTCTCGGGCATGCCTTCGTGTCCGGCGAGGCGGCGCTGGTTCCAGAGCTGGAGGGTGAGGCCGACGAGGGTGTGGCCCTGGGCGCGCAGGAGTGCGGCGACGGCGGAGGAGTCGACTCCTCCGGACATGGCTACGGCGATGGTTTCGCTCTCGTTTTGGGGCGCGATGGGCATTGGTGTGCTAACTTCAGCTCTTTCTATTTTCTCATTTTTGTACGGTTTCAGTGGCCGGATAGGTGTCGATGGAGAGTGTCCGCAAATGAACGGGTTAGTTCGGAAGTGAACATCTCATTGGGACAGATTGTGTGATTTTTCGGGATAACATCACTGGTTTTAGCGCTTTTGTTTGGTGAACAACGTGCATTGAGGTTGCGTATCAGGTGAAGTAAGGAGTGTGAACTGTGCTTGAAAACTTGCGATATGCGATGCGGCAGCTTTTTCGTGCGCCCACCTTCACGATTGTGACGATTCTCACTCTCGCTCTGGGAGTGGGGGCGAACACGGCGATCTTCAGCGTGATTCAGGCTGTGCTGCTGCATCCTTCGGGGGTGCAGGATCCGGAGCGGGTGGCTTCGTTTCATGCGAAGTATACGCAGTTGAATCTACCGAGCATTGGGGTTTCTGCGCCGGATTTTGCGGATGCGCGGTCGATGACGGGGATGGTGGACAAGGCCGCGATGGTGCAGGCGGCGAGTTTCAACGCGACGTTTGATGGAAGGACGCAACATCTGCGTGCTGCGAAGGTGAGTCAGCAGTGGTTCCAGGTGTTTGGAGCAGAGCCGATTGTTGGCCGCACGTTTCTGCCGGAAGAGGACCAGAAGGGCGCCGAGCGCGTGATTGTGCTGAGCTATGCGGCGTGGCAGAGGATGTTCGGCGGCCAGCATGACGTGATCGACAAGAAGGTTTTGCTGGATGACCAGTCGTATCGCGTGATTGGGGTGATGCGGAGCGACTTTGCGTGGCCTAAGGGGACGGAGCTGTGGACTCCGTCTGGGGCTGGCGCCGACGGAGTTTGTTGCGAACAATCGCTTCAACGAGTCGTACAACAGTGTAGTGAAACTGAAGGCGGGTGTGTCGGTAGCGCAGTTCAATGCCGCGATTGAACAGAAACGGCTTGAGGAGATTCGACGGGAGGGGACGAGCGGGTTCAATTTTGGCCAGAGTTCGGGATGGGGGATGTTTGCTCAGCCGTGGACGGAGGATGCGGCGGGGGATCTGCGGAAGCCGCTGATTGCGCTGTTTGCGGTGGTGGCGATGATTCTGCTGATTGCATGCACGAATATTTCGGGGCTGATGCTGGCGCGGGCCTCGACGCGGATGAAGGAGATGGCGATACGGAGTGCGTTGGGGGCGTCGCTGCGACAGTTGGCGATGCAGTTTGTGGTGGAGACGGCGCTGCTGGCGGGAGTGGCGACGGTGATTGGGGTGCTAGCCGGGCCTTTGTTGGGGAGACTGCTTCTGCTGGCGATTCCGCATGATCTGGCGCGGGGTTTTGCGGTGCATACGGACTTGCGGGTCGTCGCCGTGGCTGCGGGGTTCGGTTTGCTGGCGGCGTTTTTGGCCGGAGTGGCTCCGGTGGTGCAGCTGGCGCGAACGCATAAGTCGCTGCGGCTGGCGGAGTACAGCAAGAGCACGACGGCGGGGGCGGGACGGCAACGGTTTCGAAATGTGCTGGTATGCACGGAGATCGCGTTGGCGTTTCTTCTGGTGGCGGGGAGTGGGTTGTTTCTGGCAAGTTTGAAGCAGTTGCAGATGGTCGATCCGGGGTTCAAGAGCGATGCGGTGCTTACTGGTAAAGTGACGCTGGATGCGACGAACTATAAGAATCAGGATTTGAAGCAGGCGAATTTTATCCACGATGTGAATGAACGGCTAAGCGCACAACCGGGAGTTGTGGCTGCGGGTGCGGTTTTTCCGATGCCGTTTGCCAGCGGGATGTATCCATCGGGAAGTTTTGGGATTAAGGAGCGGCCTCCCGCCTCGCCGGATGATCCGGGACCGCATGGCGACCATGCGTGGGCGACGCCCGGGTATCTTGCAACGATACAGATTCCTTTACTGCAGGGCCGATGGTTCAGTGAGGAAGACCGGAGTGGAGCGCCGGAAGTCGCTGTGATTGATGACACATTGGCGAAGGCCTACTGGCCGGGGCTGAGTCCGGTTGGACAGCATCTGCGGTTTGGTGGACCGAGCTCGCCATGGGTGGAGATTGTAGGCGTTGTCGGTCACGTGCGGAAGGATTCGCTGGAGGTGGAGGAGAACAAGGGACTGGTTTATCGGCCAATGGCACAGCAGCCCGTCGGCGAGGCGGTGTTTGTGGTGCGAACGAGGATAGATCCTGCCGCGATGCGAACGCCGCTGGTGGAGGCCGTGCATGCGGTGGACTCGACCGAAGCTGTTTATGATGTCGCGACGCTGGGCAGTTTTGTCAGCGACTCGCTGGCGGCGCGGCAACTGCTGGTGTGGCTGCTGACGATGTTCGGCGGGCTGGCTTTGTTGCTCGCGGCGATTGGGATTTATGGGTTGCTGAGCTTTACGGCTTCGCAGAGGACGACGGAGATAGGGATTCGGATGGCGCTGGGAGCGCAGCGGTGGCAAGTGGTGTCTCTGATGCTAAAGGATTCGATGATGATGATTGGCGCGGGGATTGCTGCTGGGCTGGTGCTGACGTTTGTGGCGCAGCGAGTGCTGGCGCACGCTTTTGCGGCGATGGGGACAGGGCTGTGGCTTTCGTTGCTGTTCGCGGCGGTTAGTTTGGTGGTGGCTGCGGCGGTGGCTTCGATTGTTCCGGCGCGGCGGTCGGCTAGTGTGGATCCGGTGATTGCTTTGCGGAATGAGTGAGTTTGTGCCTCGGATGGTCCGGGCTAAAGCCCCTTTTTGGCGTGATCTTTTCGCAGGGCTAAAGCCCTGCGCTTCCTCCGAGGGCGCGGCTGAAGCCACGCCCTTTCATTAAGACAAATAGTGCATTGATTGATAAGATTTCGAAACTGTGAATCTCTTCGGACGTATCTTGATCGCGCTGTTGCTTTCGATTGTGGTGTTCCTCGGTGTGATTTTTCTGTGTTCGGGCCTGATCGCGGTGCTCAATCTCAATTACCACGATGAATGGATAGTCGGAGGCGCCTTTTTCGTCGCACTGGCGGTATCGATTTCCATCTTCGTGTATTCAATGAAGAAGACCAGGAAAGAGAAAAATCTTCGCGCCTGAATTCAGCTTCCATTTGTTATTGAGGCTCAGTAGCGGCGGGTTATCTTGCCGCCGCTACGTGGTGGTTGTTGGGGTAGGTGGCTTCGAGGGTTAGGATCTCGTAGGGTTTGATGGGGACGGTGATGGTGTCGCCTGAAACGTTGAGGGCGGCGCCTTCGGGTTTCTCCATCAGGTTGGTTTCGGTGGCGCTGGTGGCTCCGGGTGGGATGTGGAGTTTGACTTCGGTGGGGGTGCCGGCCCACTCGTACATGCGGAAGATGAGGGCGTCGGAGTCTTCGGCTTTTTTGATGGCGGTGAGGGTGACGTTGGGATTGTCGACGCTGGCCCAGGAGTGTTCGGCAGGCAGGGTGCCGGTGTGGGGGAAGACTTGCTCGGCTTTGAGTGGGTCGTTGAGCTCGTAGCCGCGGCGGACGGTAAGGGCTTGCTTCCAGGTGCCGGCGTGCGGGTAGAGGGCGTAACGGAATTGCTGGCGGCCGCGGTCGGCGATCTTCATCGGGCCAGGTGGGGGAGCGGAGGAGGGTGAGGCGGAGGGTGTTGCCTTCGGCGTCGTAGCCGAACTTCACGTCGTTCAGGAGGGAGAGGCCTTGTTTTGCGTCGCCGAGGTCGGCCCAGCGTTGGGCGGGGACTTCGAATTTTGCTTTCTCCCAAGAGTTGTTGCGGAGGGTGGTGCGTTCGATGGAGCCGTAGGGGATCTCGTAGGTGGCTTTAGGGCTGGTTGCGGCGAGGGGGAATGCGGCTTTGAGGAGGACGTGGGTCTCGTGCCAGTCGATGTCGTTGTCGATGACGACGGTGTCGGCTCCGGCGTCGAGGGAGATGTCTTGAATGAAGTGTGAGGACTGCCAGGTGCGGGTGACGCGGATGGTTTTGCGCAGGGGACCGTCGGTGAGGAGAGTGACGCTGTCGATGTTGGTGATGGGCGTCATGTGGTCAAGAGTGCCGGGGTCGATGTTCCAAGCGTCGTAGTTCTTTGGGGTGTCCTTGAAGGTCTGGAGTTGGTTGCCGCAGGCGTTGGGAGCGAGGGATTCGGTGTTGACGGGAAGCGACACGAGGCTCGTGATGCAGCCGGTCTTGCGGTCGATGGTTAGTTTCACGTGCGTCATTCGAAAGTGTGAATGCGGATGGACTGTCGGCGAGGTGCAAATCGGTCGAGCGAGCTTTTTCGTCCATATTGCCGTCTGCATGCAAAACGGCATAACCGAGGGCCGGGATGTCTTCGACACGCGCGAGTACTTCAAACTGATTGGTTCCTGGAGAGTGGGAGATAACCTGCGTTAGCAGCCCCGCAGCGTGAGTGTCCGATATGTGAATGGTTTCTGCAGGCTCAGGAAGCTGGATGGAAAGTGCGACCGTTTCAGAGCGCGGCCATGCCATGTGAGTTGAAGACGAGAATGGGGACGCCGGTTTTTGCGAGGGTATCGATGCGCGCGTCTATCGTGCGGAGAGAGTTGTTGGTAATTTCGTTGTCGGCGTGGAAGACTTCGGTGTAGTCCTTTTGGGCGTCTTTGTAGATGACGGCGATGCCGGAGCCGGCGGCTAGATCGTGGAACTGGTTGAAGGTGATTTTTTTCCAGTTTTCGGTGAGTTCGTCGGCGGGATAGGGTTTGCCGTCGAGCCATGCGAGCGAGGCTAGCTTTTCGGCGTCGAGGGTTGCGACTTCGCTGGTGCGCATGTTGCGTTTGTGCTGGGCTTGTGTGGTGAAGACGCCGCGGTGGTATTCGAAGTAGAGCTCGTCGTTCCAGGTGGGGAGGCCCATGGCTCCGGTGGATGAGGCTGGCGGTGCGGTGTAGCCCTTGGCGATGGAGTCGTAGTCCCAGGTGGGGGAGTCGGGGTTGAGGTTTTTTTCTACGTCGGTGAAGTAGCCTTGCGCGGTGTGGTAGCGCATGGTGGGGACGGCGTCGGCTTTGCCTGCGTCGATCCAGTGGTCGGCCTGGTCGAGCATGGCGCGGGTGGGGCCGCCGCCGTGGTCGCCGATGCCGTAGAGGTCGAGCATCTCGGCGGTGCCGGGGTTGCGTTGGGCGGATTCGGCGAAGTCGGCGGAGATGCGGGTGGGGTTGACGTTGTCGTGGACGTAGTCGGTGGGGAAGTAGGTGAGGACTTTGCTGCCGTCGGGCGACTCCCACCAGAAGAGGCGGAAGGGAAGCTGGTTGGTGTCGTTCCAGTGCATTTTTTGCGTGACGAAGTAGTCCATGCCGGAGCGTTTGTAGATTTGCGGGAGCTGCCAGTTGTAGCCGAAGGAGTCGGGGTTCCAGCCGATGCGCGCGGTGACGCCGTACTGCTGCTGGAAGTAGCGCTGGCCAACGAGGAGTTGGCGGACGAGGGATTCGCCGTCGGGGAGGTTGAGGTCAGGCTCGACCCACATGCCGCCGACGATCTCCCAGCGTCCTTCTTTGACGCGCTGGCGGATTTCGTCGTTCATTTTGGGATATTTTTCGGCGATCCAGGCGGTGTACTGTGCGGCGGATTGGCTGTAGGTGTAGTTGGGGTACTCGTCCATGAGCTGCAGGGCGGTGGTGAAGGTGCGCTTGACGACGTCGATGGTTTCGCTGCGCGGCCAGAGCCATGCTGCGTCGATGTGGGCGTTGCCGGCGAGGTCGATGATGGCTGCGGCGAGGACGGGTTGGAGCGTGGTGAGGATCTCCTGCGATTTGCGGAGCCCGGCGTCGAAGGCGGATTGATCGCCTGCTGCAAGAGCCTTGATGTTGATGGCGGCGACCGCCTCTTCAACTTTGGGGAGCAGATCTTTTCGCGGGGTGGGGAGTGCGGGCAGGATGTTGGCCGCAGCGATGCACTGGATGCGAATGTCTTCGGGGTTCGGACGAGCGGCGGTCCCGGTTGCTGATGGATTGGGTTCGATCTTGAGGTTGACGCCGGCGAAGGTTTTTTCGTCGACGGTGTGGAGGAGCTTGACGGCTACGAGGACTTTGTCGCCGGGCTTTGCGGGGTCGAAGAGGACGATGGGTTCCAAGTCGTCGCCTAGGGCGACGCGGCGGCCGTTGAAGTAGATGATTTGGGGCATGGGGCCGTTGGCGTTCGGCGCGGAACTGGAACCAGATGCGAGAGCCGGTGATGTCGTAGCCGTTGAGGGTCTTGGGGACTTCAATAACGCGACGGTACCAGACGGCGTCGTTGGGGGCTTTGGAGCGGGGTTTGGCGAGGGGCCAAGAGGAGTCGTCGAGCGTTGGCGATTCGCCGTGAGGGATGTCGCCGGCGTGGAAGCGCCACTCGCCGACGGGGAGGGAGTTGAGCATCTCGAGGGTGTGGAGCTTCGCGATCGCGGCGGGAGAGAGGTTCTTCTGCTCACGGATGGGAGTGAAGGATTGGGCTAGAGCGATTGAGCATGTGAGCGCGAGGGCGAGGGGGAGATGTCGTAGATGACGCATTGGCGCAAGGTTAGCAAATTCGGGGGCATTCGAGAAATCTACCGGTGGGGATTTCTGAAGACTGCTGACTTATTGGTGAGGACGCTGGTAGTCTTTCGGGCATGAGAGATGCACGAGGAAGAACGGTGGGTGTTGTGGCATTGCTCTGCGTGATGGTTGCCGGGGCGTGGCCTTTGGCGGCGCAGAGTGCTTTGCCGGCGGCTGCGGCGAGCGGGATCGATACGGCGGCGGCTGAGGTGCTGAGGGCGACGGGGGTGCCGAGCGCTTCGGTAGCGGTGGTGGAGGGTGGGAAGGTCGCGTATGTGAAGGCTTATGGCATGGCGAGGCTGGATCCGGCGATGGCGGCCGAGCCGGGGATGCAGTATTCGATCGGGTCGATCAGCAAGCAGTTTACGGCGGCGTTGGCGTTGCTGCTGGTGCAGGATGGCAAGTTGAAGCTGGACGATCCGGTGGGGAAGTATCTGCCAGGGCTGACCCGGGCGAATGAGGTGACGATTCGACAGGTGCTGTCGATGACGTCGGGGTATCAGGACTTCTGGCCGGAGGACTATGTGATGACCTCGATGATGAAGCCGACCGACCCGCAACACATTCTGGATGTATGGGGGAAGAAGCCGCTGGACTTCGAGCCGGGGACGCAGTGGCAGTACTCGAATACTAACTATGTGATTGCGGGTCGGATTGTCGAGATCGCCGGGGGCAAACCACTGATTGAACAGTTGCAGGAGCGGATCTTTCGACCGCTGAAGATGACGGGCGTGTTCAATTCGGATGCGAGCCGGTTGCCGGCGAATGATCCTACGGGGTACTACCAGCATGCGCTGGGGCCGTTGCGGCCTGCGCCGTTGGAGGGACAGGGGTGGATGTTCGCAGCGGGAGAGCTGGCGATGCCGGCGAGTGACCTGGCGTTGTGGAACATCAGCATGATGGATCGGACGCTGCTGGCGCAGACGTCGTATGACACGATGTTTACAGAAGTGAAGCTGAACGACGGTAAAGGGACGGGATATGGCCTCGGCGTGGAGGTCGGGACCAGGAATGGACACAGATTTATCGAACATAGCGGCGAGGTGTCGGGGTTTGTGTCGGAGAATATTGTGTTTCCTGACGACAAAGTTGCGGTGACGGTACTGACGAACGAGGATGCTTCGAGTGCGGCGGGCGCGCTGGCGCGGAAGATTACGCCGCTGGTGCTGGGTGGCGCGCCGGGTGGTGCAAGCGCGGAGACGGCGGCGGCAGAGAAGCGGGCGCTGGATATTTTTACGGGACTGCAGGATGGGAAGCTGGATCGCTCGCAGTTGACGCCGTTGTGCGATGCGTACTTTACTCCAGAGGCGATCGAAGATTTTGCCGCGAGTTTGAAGCCGCTCGGCGTTCCGACGAGCTTCAAACAGGTGGCGGAGGAGAAACGCGGTGGCATGACGTTCCGGGTGTTCAATGTCAGTTTTGCGGGCAAGCAGGTAAGGGTGACGGTATATGAGGAACCGGATGGCAAACTGGAGCAATATCTTGTGATTGCGCCGGGAGGTTAGTCTTCGTGGTTCGATGAGCAGCTTTGCGTTGAGGGTTGCGGCGCAATGAAGGATAATAAGTTGGGTTGAGAGATACGTCTGGCTTCGCTGGCGTACCGCCTTCACTGTTCCTCTGCTTCCTTTGCCCTCGCGGCGTTTCTTCTTCCTTGGCTCGACACAGGAGGATGAAAACGACTATGAATCTTTGGACAGAATATGAAGGACGGATCATCGATGGCGCCTTCCCACTTACAAAACTGATAGAACCTGAGGGCCGGAGCGCATTTTTCTCCACGTCCAATGGCACGGGAGTTCCGACGGTCATTCGGTTGATCGAGGCGCACTTCGACGGTGACGAGATATTGACCCGGTGGCGAGGCATCGCTGCGCTGAACCATCCGAACCTTGTGAAGCTGAAGAGCTTTGGGCATGTTGTGGTGGATGAAACGTCACTGGTGTACGCGGTGATGGAGCCGGTTGATGCGAACCTTGGCGAATTGCTGAAGCAACGGCGACTGACAGAGCCAGAGACGAAACAGCTTGCGACCAGTCTGCTGGCAGCGCTCGACGCGCTGCACTCAAGCGGATTCGTTCATGAACATGTCGTTCCGGAGAACGTGCTGGCAGTGGGCGAGACGATTAAGCTGCGGAGCGACTGCATCCGGGAGACGCTTGAGGGCGAGGAAGGCTGCGCGCTGAAGCGGAAGGACGTGCGCGATTATGCCACGGTGGTGTTGCAGGCGCTGACGCAGCAGAGGAGGCTGGAGGATGCGATGCGTGATCTTCCGCTGCCTGCGCCGTTTGAACAGATTATTCGCAAGGGGATCAGCGGAGACTGGGGGCTGGAGCAGATCGGTGCGGCATTGAAGTCGACGACGACAACGGCGCAGCCGCCTGTTGCTCCTCTTCCGGCGGCAGTGGCGGAGGCGCGAGTCGAGAGGTCCGTTGTGGCACCTGTTGTAGCTCCGCCGTTAGTTGCGAGACGTATTCAGGTTCCCGTCAATGATGAGCCGCGCGGAGTTGGGATGCGTGGGATTGCGTATGGTGTGGGTACGCTGCTGATTCTTTTGTTGGGATGGTATTTCGTGCATAGCCGGGCGGCGAGTTCGAATAGTGCGGGGAAGGGGGCGCCAGCACCTGCTCAAGTTGCACTGCAGAGCGTGCCGGTTGCGGAGACGAGTCCGGCTGCGGCAAATGCTGGGCCGAGTGCCCCCGCGGTGACGGCGAAGATTGCCCCACGTGGAGCACAAAAGCCTTCGGACGATAGTTACGGTCGTTGGCGGGTGATTGCCTTTACGTATAACCAAGAGGAGCAGGCACGGCAGAAGGCTGCTGCGATCGCGCAGGATCATCCGGATCTGAATCCGACGGTGTTTACGCCGAATGGACATGCTCCGTTTCTTGTGACGCTGGGTGGTCAGATGAGTAAGCAGGATGCGTTTGCGCTTTCGGGTAAGGCGAAACGGGAGGGCATGCCGAAAGATACCTATGCACAGAACTACAGAGGAAACGGGAATTAGGGCGGCGAACCGGAGCTAATTTTCCCGTTTAATTCGAAGGTTGAAGAAGTTGGCGCGAGCTTAAGGGGCGTGCCTTCTCATCTTTAACTCTGGTTGTACTAGGTTGATTACCGAAGGTGGTTGGGATTTCATGCACATAGTGGTCTGAAGTCTGGCTCAACGGGATTGCGTGCACATTGTGGCCGTAACTCAATGGAATGGGGTGGACGGTATTGGTCGGCGTGAGGTTTCTCCCTGGGGCAAACAGCCTATTCGCTACAGGGAACGCCGGTGAGGATCGCGGACTGAAGAGATCTTCCTGCGCTAACGCTAACGCAGGAGCGCAGGCCGAGCACAGAAGCAGAACAAGGGAAGCATGGCGCACGATAAGCCTCCGCATCTTTCTGCCTTGGACGGAGCGATTGGCGATTGGTTATTTCTTTTCGGTCTGGTTCTTTTCGGTCTGGGAGAGGAAGTCGATGAGGTATTGCTTCCAGACGGAGGCTACGGTGTGGGTGCCGTGGCCGCGGGTGGCGTCGGAGATTGGGATGAGGATGAATTTGGCGTGGGGCATCTGTGTGACTAACTTTTCTGCGATGCCCAGCTCCGGTGGGTTGACGAAGTCATCGGCGGAGTTGATCCAGAGGACGGGGGTGGCGATGGTGGACAGTTTTGGCGCGGGGTTGTAGTTGCGCGAGGCGTTGACATAGTAGATGTAGTCGTTGGCGTCGGTGTGCGCGATGTCGGTGGCGACGGTCTTGTCGACGTAGGCTTCGATTTGAGTTCGCGTTGGGTAGCTCTTCTGGAGTTGGAGAGGAGCGCCGCCGGCGACGATGAGGAGATCCATCGCGCCGCGGAGGCCTTCTTCCGGTTCTTTGACGTAGTTGCCGTTGTTCCATGCTGGATCGTGCTTGATGTCTTCGATGGCCATGTAGCGCCACATGCGGTTGCGGCCGGCGAGTTCGACGGGGAGGCAGGCGAAGGGGGCCAGAGCGTCGGAGAATTGGGGGTAGGTCTCGCCCCAGACGAAGGACTGCATGCAGCCCATGGAGGTGCCAAGGATGAGGCGGAGGTGATCGACGTGGAGGCCTTCGGTGAGCATGGTGTGCTGGGAGGCGATCATGTCGTCATAGTCGTACTGGGGGAACTTCATGCGGAGGCCGTCGGAGGGTTTGGAGGACTGGCCGTGGCCGATGTCATCGGGGAGGATGAGGAAATACTTTGTGATGTCGAAGGGCTGGCCGGGGCCGAAGAGCACGTCAGAGAAGACGGGGTTGAGGAGGGAGTGGGCATTGCCGCCGGTGCCGTGGAGGAGGAGGATCGCGTTGTCGGTTTGGCCGTCGGCTCCGCGGTGGGGTTTGCCGAGAGTGATGTAATGGAGGTGCAATTTCTCGATGGTCTCGCCGTCCTTAAAGTGGAAGTTGGCGATGTCGTAGGAGCCGTCCTGGGTGGGCCATTTGCTGGGAGTGGGCTGCGCGTTGGCGGCGACGGTCGCGGTCGAGAGGAGCGCGAGAAGGGCAAGACGACGGATCATGATGAGGGTGGCTCCAAAGAACTGTCAGTTGATGCGGTGACTCTAAGACGCGCGACGGCTAGGTAAAGTTCCTAGTCTTTCATGTTGTTTTGTGCTCTGAGGAAGGCGTAGTCGCTGACGTGGACCCACCCGCGAAACGGTTGATTGACATCGGAGATGGCGAGCAGCACCAGGGTTATGAGAAGAGTGAAGAAAAATACCTGGAGGGCATGAAGGCGAGGATTTGCCGAGCCGAACAGGGAGGCGGAGGTGATGGTGAGAAGCGCTCCGATGAGAAGGACCGCCCAGAAGATCACCGGGAGTCGGTACTTGCTCTGGAGTAAACGCGTGCGGCGGTGTTCAGTGAGCGCGCTCAACTCGGAGATGGCGTGGTCTTCGGCGACGATCTCGGACGGCGTTGCGACTTTAACGGACATTAGCGTCTTCCACATTGCTTGATTGATCAGGTGGCTTTCTTCAGGCGTCGCATCGTTGTCCATTTCGGGCCAGTCCTGATGGATGACCGCCTCGGCGTAGGCACGGGCCTGTAGCTGGAGCTGTGTACCTTGCTGTTCGGGAAGCCCTTCAGCGAGACGGTAAACATTCCTAAGAGCACTGGCCTCAAGATCCACGTTGAGATTCGCGGCGCCGAAGTCGGTCCATACCGTGTAGAGCATGAAGCCGAGAATGACTGCATAGGTAGTGCCAATAATATTGAGTTGCCAGCCGATCAGGTCGTTGTGGACTTGACGCTTCTCCCGCGGCCAGATGCGGTTCAGTGCTGCCATAAAAAGCATTGAGCCGCTCATCGTAAAGACGAGGATGAGGATGTTTTGCGTGAGACTTAGCATAGATGTGATGTCCTCCCGCGAATCCCAAGCTTATCGAACTTTTGCCGCAAAGGTCTGGCTAAATTCCTCTCCAAAAGAGAAGAGCGCCGCTTTCATTTGAGAGCGGCGCTGTTCTGGTTAGCCTGATTTAGTCCACGGAGTCTTTCTTCTCCGCAGGTGCCTTCTCGGGGGTGGTGAGGGGCTTGGTGATGTCGTCTAGGTAGTCGGGGGTGCCGTCTACGCGGACGAGCGAGGGATAGCGTTCGCCGTCGTGGTAGTCGAGGTCGGCGGTGGTGACGAAGGTGTCTCCCTGGAGGATGAGGTGGATGGGTTCGGATTTGCCCTTAGCATCCTTGATGGCTGTTCGAAGTGCGTCGCCGGAGAAGACGTTGCCGTTGACGGCAATGATCTTCTGACCGGGGAAGAGTTGCGCCTTGTCGGCGGGGCCGTTCCAGCGGACGTCGGCGATGTTGCCTTCTCCGTTGATGCGGATGCCGATGGAGTACCAGACGTCGATGCCGCCGCCGCGGCGGCCGCCAGCGGAGGCCATGGTGCGGGCGGATTTGGTGGGCTTGTCGGTGTAGACGAGCTTGTAGCCGCCTTGTTCGATGCCGGCCAGGTCGGCGTGGGGGTTGATGGCGTCGACGCGGTCGTGCATGAAGGTGGCCCAGTCATATTTGACGACCTCGTTGAGGTCGGCGATGAGCTCATCGCGATTGTAGGTGACGATGAGCGGGCCGGTGTTGCCGCCTTTGGCGAGGAAGATGTGAAGGAAGTCGGTGAGGGATTTTTTGTTGTCGGTGAGCTTGCGGATGGTGGTGTCGGCGTCGAGCCAGAAGAGCTCACCCTCCTGGTAGTAGTCCTGTCCGCGTTTCCAGTTGGCCCACGCGGGGTTGCCGCCGCGAAGGATGCTGGCGGCGATGGCGGTGTCTTCGGTGGAGCGCCACTCGCGGCCGGGTTTGTAGTCGAGGTTGGCGGCGGAGGCGGCGAGAAGGTCGCGGTACTGCTCCTGCGATTTGAGGCCGGAGCGGGCGGCGAGGACATTGCCGAGGTATTGGGTCATGCCCTCGTAGACCCAGAGGAGAGAGCCTTCCTGCATCTTGGCGAAGTCGTCCTGGTAGAGGTTGAAGGGGCGACGGTACTTGCCGTTCCAGGAGTGGGTGAACTCGTGAGAGAGGAGGTCGGATTCGGCGAGCTGGTGGGCTGCGTCGGAGAAGCCTTTTTCGCCTACGCCGTTGTCAGAGGATTGGCCGTGCTCGAGGCCTTCGCCGCCGGCTACGTCAGAGAGCGTGAGGAGGAAGTGATAGACGTTGTAGTGGCGCGAATTGTAGGCAGCACCCGTCTCGCGGACGAGGTTGTTGAGCTCGACGAGGAGCGCGGGGCGGAGCTGGGAGTCTTCGGGGCTGTCGGCGACGACGTCGATGTAGTGCTTGGGGGTGACCTCGGGGGCGAGGGCGAACTCGTGGAAGTACTGGCCGGTGATGACGGGGGAGTCTTCGAGCTGCTCGACGGTGGTGGCTGCATAGTGAGTGATGCTAGTGCCTTGGTTTGACAGGCCCGTCAGCCGTCGGACCGGGTGTTAGAGCAGTGCCAATGCCCCAGCCTTGTGGAACTATGACGGAGGGCTTGATGGGGATGTCTTTGACGGGCGTGTTGGCGGGATAGAGGAGGAGTTTCTCCCACTCGAGGACGGCGAGCTTCTGACTGACGCGTGCGGTGACGATGCAGTCGAGGTGGGCGTGGAGGGTGGTGACGCCGGCGGGAACGGTGACGTGGAACTGGTAGAGGTCTTCGTCGTCGCGACGCCAGGGAAGGACCTTGCCGTTGGCAGTGAAGACGACGCCGGTGATCTCGTCGACGGGGCCGGTGGGGCGATGGTTGCCGGGGATCCATTTGGGAGTGGTGAGGGAGACGGGGCCGGCGGTGACGGGGATGTCGACTTCGGCGTGGTAGAGCTTGCGTGGGGCTTCGGAGAGGTCGGCGGTGATTTGGATGGGAGTCTTTTGGGCTTGCAGGAGGGAGGGTGTTACGAGAAGCAGGGCGAGGGGCAGGAGGGTATTGCGGTTGATCATGAGCGGAGACTTTCTCTCAGGTGAGGGTGTGATTTTAGATATTAGTAAGGATAGACGACGGGAGACGGCTTGGAGACGCAGACCGATTTTCGGATCGGACGGCGTCCTCTTGGGGCTATGAGTTGAGGGCGGACTCGATGGCGGAGATGACGGTGGGATCGTC
Organism: uncultured Acidobacteriaceae bacterium; assembly: GCA_963791735.1. Classification (GTDB taxonomy): domain Bacteria; phylum Acidobacteriota; class Terriglobia; order Terriglobales; family Acidobacteriaceae; genus Edaphobacter. Next base: position 160,041 of record CAWBTR010000010.1, read on the forward strand.
GGGGAGAACTTCGGGGGAGAAGCGGGCGGCCACGTTGCCGTTGCGGTCGATGAGGAACTTTTCGAAGTTCCAGAGGATGCCGGGTTCGGGGTTGGTGGTGGCGCCGTTGTGGTTGCTCTTGAGGAAGCCGTTGAGATTTTCGCGGAAGCTGTCGCGGGTGGGGCCGATGGGTTTGGGCTGGGCTGCGATGAGCGCTTTGTAGAGTGGGTGGGTGTCGGGGCCGGTGACGGGGATCTTGGAGAACATGGGGAAGTCGACTCCGAAGGTGGAGCGGCAGAAGGTCTGGATGTCTTCGTTGGAGCCGGGCTCCTGGGCGCCGAAGTCGTTGGCGGGGAAGCCGAGGACGACGAGGCCTGAGTCTTTGAAGCGGGAGTAGAGCTTCTCGAGAGCGTCGTACTGGGGGGTGAGGCCGCACTGGGAGGCGACGTTGACGATGAGGAGGACTTTGCCGCGGTAATCGGCAAGCGAGGCGCCTTCGCCGGTGATGCGATGGACGGGGATGTCATAGATAGTTGGCATGTCTTTGAGTGTATCGCCGGGAGAAAGGCAGGCTAATCCTGAGCGGAAGATTGCTGTGCTGCTCCCGGAGCTGGTGGTGCTGCACTGGTGGGAGAATGCGCTGCATAACCAGAGAGTCCAGTTGCTGAAATTGATGCTGTTGTTGAACGGCATACAACGGGTCGTGGTAATCAATATTCCTTGGTATCTGTAGGGGCAGGATTCGGCGGTGGGGAATATTGATGGAGTTTGGCTGAAAGAGACGGTACGATCTAAATCGTATGTCTTTTACAGATTCGATTATTGGAAGACCCTTAGCAACGAGTGAGGAGCGGGCCGAGCACATCGGCGTCGCCGCTGGAATACCGATTTTTGGCCTGGATGGCCTGACGAGCGCGGCGTACGGGCCTGAGGCGGCGATGACGCTGCTGATCCCGCTGGGGATCGGCGGCGTGGAGTACGGATGGCGGATTATTTCAGCGATCCTGATTCTGCTGACGATTGTGTACTTCAGCTACCGGCAGACGATTGCGGCGTATCCGAGTGGCGGCGGAAGCTACACGGTTGCGACGGAAAACCTGGGAGCGAAGCCGGGGCTGCTGGCGGCGGCGGCGCTGATGATCGACTACATCCTGACGGCTGCGGTGGGAATTTCGGCGGGCGTGACGGCGCTGACCTCTGCTGTGCCGAGACTGCAACCCCATACGTTGCTGATATGCCTGGTGATTCTTGCGCTTCTGGCGGTCGTGAATCTGCGCGGCGTAAAGGACACGGGGGCGGCGTTTATTTTGCCGACATTTCTGTTTGTCAGTACGCTGCTGGCGTTGATTGTGGTGGGGATGTGGAAGACGGTGCTGGCGGGTGGGCATCCGATGCCTGTGGCGCCGGTTCCTCCGGCGTTGCCGGCGACCGTGGGAGCGCTGGGAACGTGGATGCTGTTGAAGGCGTTTGCGAGCGGTTGCGCAGCGATGACCGGTGTCGAAGCGGTATCGAATGGAGTGATGGCGTTTGGCGAGCCACGAGTGAAGCGGGCGCAGCGGACGCTCACGGTGATTATCGGGATCCTGATGGTGCTGCTCTTCGGAATCGCGTAGCTGGCGAAGGCGTACCGGGTGATGCCGATGGACCCTGACGCCACTGGTTATCAAAGCCTGCTCAGCTTGCTGGTCACGGTGGTGTTCGGCCGTGGCTGGTTTTATTTCTTGACGATGGGCAGCGTGCTGCTGGCGCTGGCGTTGAGTGCAAACACTGCATTTGCGGATTTTCCGCGGCTGACGCGGGCGATTGCGATGCATGATTATCTGCCGCATGTGTTCATTCTGCGCGGGCGGCGGCTGCTCTATTCGCACGGGATCTATGCGCTGACGGGATTTACGGCGGTGATTCTGATCCTGTTTGGCGGTGTGACGGACCGGTTGATTCCGCTGTATGCGATTGGGGCGTTTCTTGCGTTTACGCTGTCGCAGGCCGGGATGGTGGTGCACTGGTTGAAGATGGAGAAGCATCCCGGGCGTCTTGGCACGCGTTCGTGAATGGCGTTGGCGCGGTGGCGACGGGGCTGACGACGTTGCGTGGTGCTGGTTGCGAAGTTTGTGGCGGGGGCGTGGGTGACTGCGCTGCTGGTGCCTGCGCTGATCGCGATCATGTGGGTGGTGAAGCGGCACTACTCGCGCGTGAAGCGGGAGATGGCGGACATGACTCCGCTGAACCTGGTGAATCTGCAGGAGCCGATCGTGGTGATTCCGATGGCGCGGTGGGACCGGATTACGGAGAAGGCGATGCGGTTCGGGTTGCTGCTGTCGAAAGAGATCAAGGTGGTGCATGTTCACTCGGCTGACGAAGAAGGAAATTTGGATAGGATTTGGGACGAGCATGTGATGGCGCCGATTAAGCAGGAAGGCTTGCAGGAGCCGGAGTTGGTGATCATTCCGTCGAATTACCGGTTTGTTATTACTCCGCTGATGGATTACATTCTTGAGCTCGAGGAGAAGAATCCAGGGCGAAAGATTGCGGTGTTGTTGCCGGAGTTGGTGGTGCGGCACTGGTGGGAGAATGCGCTGCATAACCAGCGGGTGCAGCTGTTGAAGTTGTTTCTGCTGCTGAAGGGGAATCAGAGGATTGTGGTGGTGAATATTCCCTGGTATTTGTGAGTCGTGGTGGAGGCCGCGTGTTTACAGGGGGTTGGGGATTTTTGTGGTGCAAATTCGTGGTTTTTTGGTGGTGAGTTTGTGGTGGTTCGGTGCTTTATCGTGGCTTGTTGATGGACACTTTTGAACGCCGAAATTTTTCCACTTTTTTGAGATTTATTTTCGAGTGGGCTTAGACGGCTACCGGCTTTGGGCGATTCCAGGCGGGGGATAGTTCGCGGAGGCGGGCTACGGCGGCGGGGATGAGCTTGAGGGCTTCGTCGACTTCTTCCGCGGTGGTGAGGCGGGAGAGGGAGAAGCGGATGCTGGCTCGGGCGCGGGCGGGGGGTAGGCCCATTGCGGTCAGGACGTGCGAGGGTTCGGCGGCGCCGGACTGGCAGGCGCTGCCTCCGCTGACGGAGAGGCCCTTGAGGTCGAGGGCGATGACGAGGGCTTCGGCTTCGAGGTGGTTGAAGTAGAGGTTGCTGGTGTTGGAGACGCGGGGTGCTGCGCCGCCGTTGACGCCGGTGTCTTCGATTTGGGCGAGGATGCCTTGTTCGAAGCGGTCGCGCAGGGCGGTGAGTTCGTCGGGGCCGCTGGTGGTGAGCCATTGGGCGGCGAGTTCGGCTGCTTTGCCGAGGCCTACGATGCAGGCTACGTTTTCGGTGCCGGCACGGCGCTGACGCTCGTGCGTGCCGCCGTGGAGCATCGGGGCGAGGCGAACATTCTTGCGGACGAAGAGAACACCGATGCCCTTGGGGGCGTAGATCTTGTGGCCAGAGAGGGTGAGGAGGTCGACGTGCTTGAGTGGGCCATCGGCCGAGAGGTCGAGGGGGAGCTTTGCGGAGGCCTGGACGGCGTCGGTGTGGAAGAGAGCGCCGGCTGCGTGGGCGATGGCGGCGAGTTCGGGGATGGGCTGGATGACGCCGGTCTCGTTGTTCGCGAACATGATGCTGACGAGTTCTGTGTTGGGGCGGATGGCGGCTTGCAGGGCTGCGGGTTCGATGAGGCCTTGTGCGGTGCAGGGCAGGAAGGTGACTTCGACTTTGTTTTTTGCGAGAGATTCGGCGGCGTGGAGGATGGCGTGGTGCTCGATAGTGGTGGTGATGAGGTGGGCGGGTTCGGTGGTGTTGGAGAGGACGCCGAAGAGGGCGAGGTTGTCGCTCTCGGTGCCGCCGGAGGTGAAGACGATCTCGGAGTTGAGGCAGCGGAGGAAGCGGGCGACCTGAGTGCGTGCTTGCTCGACGGCTCCGCGGGCGTGCTGGCCGTGCTGGTGGATGGAGCTGGCGTTGCCGTAGTGCTCCATCCAGAAGGGGCGCATGGCTTCGAAGACTTCGGGAAGGAGGGGTGTGGTCGCGTTTGCGTCCATGTAGATTCGGCGCATGGTTTTATTTTACAGGGTGGGGGTGTCCCCTTTGGCGACGAGTGGATGTGCGGGGGAGACGTGTGGGATGGCAGACAAGAGAGTAAGGACAAAGACACAAGCTGGCGGGGCTGAGTTTTTACGTCCCACCCTTCGCAAAGGCGTGAAGGATGGGGCACCCGTTTTGTTGTGGCTTGTTGAGTGAGGTAAGGCAACCTCAACTGCAAAGGCACAAGCTGGCGGGGCTGAGTTTTTACGTCCCACCCTTCGCAAAGGCGTGAAGGATGGGGCACCCATTTTGTTGTGGCTTGTTGAGTGAGGTAAGGCAACGGCAATGACAAGGGCTGAAACTGGCGGGGAGAGTTTACCTCCCTAGTTTTCCTGGTGAGTGAGAGTGCGCTCGCGCTTGCGAGCTGTCCATTCGGACTCGATTTCGATGGGGCCGGGTTCGCCGGTGGCGTAATGGTTGAAGCTGCTCCAGCGATAGTCCTCGGGTTTGGACGCAAGGCCTCGGGCGACTGGGTTGCGGTGGATGTATTGAATTTTTTCGGTTCGTTTTTCCGACGAGTGGACGTTGAAGTCGTAGTAGCGTCGTTGCCAGAACTGTTTCTGACTTGCGGATTTGAGTTCGCGGGAGGTTAGCTGCTTGAAGATTTGAACGAAGGAAGCGACGGTACCTGTTGCTGGTTCATCGGTCAGGAGGTGGATATGCTCGGGCATGATGACGTAGGCCGCGATGCAGAGGTCCTGTTGTTTGCGGGTCTGTTCGAGGATTATTTGAATGATGTCTTTGGCGGTGTCGGCTTGGAGGAAGGGTTGACGGCGGTAACAGCTGAAGGTGATGAAATGGAAATTCCCAGTTTTCTGGTAACGTTTGAGGCCTGTTGGCATGGCTGTGCGAGCATTTTACATCCCACCCTTCGCAAAGGCGCGAAGGATGGGACACCCAAGCTTTGGTGGCGAGGTGAGTGGGTAAGGCGACTGCAACTGCAAAGGCGCAAGTTGGCCGGGTGGAGTTTTTACGTCCCACCCTTCGCAAAGGCGCGAAGGATGGGGCACCCTAGCTTTTGGTGGCGAGGTGAGTGGGTAAGGCGACTGCAACTGCAAAGGCGCAAGCTGCCGGGTGGAGGTTTACGTCCCACCCTTCGCAAAGGCGCGAAGGATGGGGCACCCTAGCTTTGGTGGCGGGTTGAGTTAGTTAAGGCAACAGCAACGACAAAAAGTGAAAGGGAGATGCCTTGGCATCTCCCTTTTCTTTTGATGAGGCGTGAGGTTTATTTCAGGGTGGTGGGGGTTGAGGGGCCGTCGAGGATGCCGTTGAAGAGGAATTTGAAGGTGGCGTGGGGTTGGCCGCGGAAGGTGACTTCGGGGCCGTAGAGGACTACTTTGCCTTTGCCTACTGGGGATTCGGCGATGGCGGTGGTGTGGTTGATGTAGCTCTGGCCCCAGGCCCAGCCGCTGGCGAGGAGGTTGTTGTCGTCATACCATGCGATGGCGTGCAGGCCGGAGAGCGAGGCTTGCGGATCGAGGGTGAAGGCTGGGCTCGAGTCGAAATCGACGATGACGTTGGGGGCTACGCCGTAGGCGATGGGGTCGGTGGTGTCGACGTGCGCCTTGAGCAGTGAACCGGGGATGTAGAAGCGCTCGGGCGGGACGGGCTGGAGCTGGCCTTTGACCATCTCCATGGGCGCGTTCACGACCGGGAGCTTGAAATACGAAGCGATGGAGGTTGAGGTGCCGATGGCCAGGACTGTGCCGCCGTTCGAGGCGAAGGCCTCAAGCTGCGGAATGGTCTTGGTGGGGGTGATCTGGCCCATCCAGGTACGGAATTCAGCGGGGACCTCCTCAGGCTTCAGCTCACGGCCGAAGAAGCCGCCGCCACCGCCGCGGCCACCGGGGCGGGGCGAGCGGATGAGGCCGTCGGCGAAGACGAGCACGTCATATTTGGCGTTGAGGTTGCCGGCGTCGAGCTCCTGCGGGTAGACGACGGTGAAGGGGAACTCGAACTGATCGAAGAGCCAGCGGATCCAGCCGGAGGGCATGGAGCCTCCGTAGACGTCGGCCAGGCCGATGCGGACGGGGTGAAGCTGAATGGCCTCGGTGGAGGGCGCCTGCGCGACGGCGGTGGCGCTGATGCCGAGTGTCTTGGTCGCGGTCGCGAGGATCTGCTGTGTCGTAGAGGAGTAGGGCAGCCAGAGAGCGCCGGCGGGCAGCTGCTTGCCGTTAGCACTGGTGGCGGTCTTCAGCCAGTAGACCGGCTGGTTGGCCTTGAGGAGACGGTTGGTGAGGGTGTAGGAGTCGTTGTACTCGTGGCTGACGAGATAGCCGGCAGGGGTGCCGCTGACGCCGGTGATGGTGCCGGGGACGGGGACGGCGAGGTCGGTCTTGATGGGCGCGTAGGGCCCGGTGAAGGGCTCGGTGTAGCGATCGAAGTGAACACCCATCTGGTAGGCGAGGGTCCAGCCGGTGGTGTCATAGGGCCGGTTGGGCGGGCCGCCGGGATAGGGGAAGTCGTTGGGGTGGTCCTGCGGCTCGAACATGTCGAGCACCTGCGGGCGGAATGCCTGCGCGGTGAGGACGACATAGGAGCCGGTGGGATAGTGCTTGCCGTTGACGTCGAAGTCGGAGCTGGCCTGCTGGACCTCGACGCCGGTCTTCATAAGGCTGTTGACGAACTTGGTCGCGGTGGGGAAGTCGGGCTGGTCGGCGGGGATGATGTAGCCGCGCGCGTCCTTCAGCTTGGGGTCGTGGAGGACCTTGTCGTAGAGATCGGCGGGAATGCCCTGGGTGCGGGGGCCTGCGGCGTTGGCGACGTCCGGTGAGAGCACGCCGCCGCGGTTGACGTGTGCGCCGCTTTTTTCGGCTTCTGCCTCGAGGGCGTCAATGCGCTTGGGTGTGACGGTCCAGTGGTCCTCGCTCCCATTCTGAACGGAGTCCTTGCCCATGAGGTAGAAGTTGTAGAGCAGGTGGGTGCGCTCGCGGGAGGCATAGTCGAGCACGGCGCGGTTGTTGGTCTGCTCGTAGGCGATGGACGAGGCGTAGTGCCAGAGCTGCGGCTTGATGGGATCGACAAGGTCGTTGCGCGGAAGCTGCTGATTGGCCAGCAGGGGGAGAGGCTCAGGTGTTGGGTTGCCGATGATCTCTGTTAACAGGCCGATCTCGTTGTGGAAGTAGGAGACGGTGCGGAGGCTGCCGTTGAACCATGTGGAGTAGGGCGCGCCGCTGCGCGAGGTGGAACCGGGCTTGCCTTCTTCGACGAGACGCTGGTGCATGGAGGTGCCGACGGCTTCAATGCCGAGGACGACGAGCGGGTCATAGAAGTAGCTGTTGGGGTCTCGGAAGGGCGGCATGAAGATGACCGTGCCAGCGGGGCCGGCCTGGTGGTGGTTGTAGACGATCTCGGGATACCAGACGCGGGAGAGGATGCGGTTGACGTTGGTGGTCTCAGGCTGGTTGCTGGCGAAGAAGTCGCGGTTGTCGTCGTGGCCGATGTACTTCTGCCAGAGCCGGGGCACGCCGTCGAGGGCTCGCTTGGTGGGGTCCGGGTTGCGCATGTACCAGTTGGAGACGAGCTCCATGCCATCGGGGTTGGCGAAGGTACAGAGGGCGATGTCGTCGTGGAGGAAGCGCATGGTCTCGGGGTCGGTCTTGGCGTTGAGCTCGTAGATGGTCTCGACGAGTTGCTGGGCGCCGACGGTTTCAGAGGCGTGCAGGCCGCCGTCGATCCAGACGACCGCTTTGCCTTCTTCGGCGAGGGCCTTGGCCTGGTCGTCGGTGAGGCCCTTGGCGAGGGCGAGCTTCTGGTTGATCTCGCGGTAGTGTTCGAGGTTCTTGATGTTCTCGGGCGAGGAGATGATGGCCATGTACTGATGGCGGCCCTCGGCGGTGAGGCCGATGTCGACGAGCTTCATGCGGTCGGACTCTTTGGCGAGCTTCTGGAGGTATTCGGTCTCCTGCGTGTAGTTGACGAGCTGGTAGTCGTCGCCGATGTCATGACCGAACTGCTGCTTGGGAGTGGTGATGGTTCGAGTAGCTGCTCCGTCGGTCTTAGCGAAGATGGGAGGGGCGAAGGCGGGAAAGGCGACGATTAGAGAGAGCGCGAGAGAGATGGACCGGTTGCGCAGCTTCATGAAGGCGGTGAGCTCCTTGAGAGGTGGGTTGTGGCTGTTATAGCAGGAGACGAGTGGCCGCGGGAAAGAGTTTATGGTTTGAGAAATATTGTTAGCGGGCCGTTGATGCCGGGAGGTGGGGAGATCTGGTAGGCTAGGCGCGACTGCGGGCCTGGGTTGTGGTTATTCCTGAGAATGATTGGAGAGAAAGAAGATGATGAAGCGAACGGTTGCGGTGTTGGCACTGGCGGGTTGTTGTTTGGTGGGCGCGAGGGCGCAAATGGGCGGGACGGCTCCGAAGATTGCTCCGGGGACGATGATTGAGCCGGCGAAGTGCTTTGATGGGATGCTGAGCGCGTTTGAAGAGGAGTTTATGGGCGCGGCGAAGGCGTTTCCTGCGGAGAAATATGACTTTGCGCCGAGCGCAGCGATCTTCGTTCCGGGGCAGGGGAGCGAATATGCCGGCGTCAATACGTTTCGGGCGACGGTGTTGCATGTGGCCGCGGCGAATTACTCGTATGCGAGCGCGTTGAGCGGGATCAAGCCGGATGTGGATGTGAAGGGGCTCGCGGCTATTCAAGGGAAGGACAATGCGATTGCTGCGCTGGCGGCTTCGTTCGCGTTTTCGCATAAGGCGATCGCTACGCTGACGGTGCAGAATGCGTTTGAGAGCGTTCGGGGGACGCAGACGAGGGCCAGTCTTGCGGGCGGGCTGGTGGCGCATGGGTTTGATCACTATGGACAGATGGTGGAGTATCTGCGGATGAATGGAATTATTCCTCCGGCCAGCCGGAAGTAGATTTGCTGCTTTGGCGGGAAGAGCGGTCCATTGGGCCGCTCTTTTTTGCGTGGCGGTGAAGAGGAATCAGGAGACAAAGTATTGAGTCGAAACGATTCGGCGCGGAGGGCGATGGGGTTTTTGTGACGAATGGAGGGAGGGTTGACGCAGAAAGAGGGTGTGAATCTGGTAGGCTGGCGCCACTCTGCGGGTTTCGCCGCAGCGATTCCAAAGCCTGATTGGAGAACAACGATGATGAAACGAATGATTGCCGTTTTGGCGCTGGCGGGGTGTTGCCTGACGGGCGCGAGAGCACAGATGGGGGCGGCGGCTCCCAAGGTTCCGGCAGGGACAATGATTGAGCCTTCGAAGTCGATGGATCTTCTACTGAAGATCTATGAGGACCAGATTATGGGCGCGGTGAATGCGATGCCGGCGGATAAGTACAACTTTGCGCCGAGCGCGGCGATCTTCAAACCGGATCAGGGAGTGAAATATGAGACGGTGCGGACGTTTGGAGAGATGGTTGGACACGTTGCGCAGGCGAACTACTACTTCTTCAGCTCGATCGACGGATCGAAGATGGGCGCCGATGTGAAGGCGATTGGAAGCATGACGTCGAAGGAGGATCTGGTGAAGGCGCTGGCGGGCTCGTTTGCTTATGCTCATAGCAAGATTGGAACGCTAACGGCGTCGAATGCATTTGCATCTGTGAAGGACGACCAGACGAAGACGAGTATGGCGGCGTTTGGCATCGCGCATATGTGCGACCACTATGGACAGTTGGTGGAGTATTTGCGGATGAACGGGATTGTTCCGCCGGCCAGCCAGAAGTAGGCTTTTTGGTTTCGATGGCGGGCAGCTCCTTTGCGGGCTGCTCGTTTTTTATTTTTGGCTTTTGTTTTGGCGGCGAGGGTTAGCGGAAGAGATCGTCCATGGAGTTGTCTTCGGCGGCTGCCGGGGAGCGGAGGACGTAGGTGATGCCGACGGCTGCGGTGTCGGAGTGGATGCGGAGGCTGCGGCTGTAGTAGCCGGAGAAGGTGAAGTGACGGTTGACAGGAATGTCGAGGGCGTTGGTGAAGCCGTTGTCTTCGGTGACGTTGTGGCCGGTGACGACGGTGGCCTTGCCGTTCCGCGAGGGTCCGTAGATCTTCTGGTCGCCGATAGGAAGTTGCTCGTAGGCGTCACTCTCAAACGACATGCCGAGGAAGAGGTCGAAGCCGAGGCCGACCTGAAAGTGGGCAAGCGGACCGAGGGAGGTGTAGTTCTTGGTGACGGTGCGGTTGACGAGCGTGCTGGAATCGCCGGCACCAATATCCAGATTTGGGGTGATGCGGCCGAAGGTGCGCTCGAAGTGGTTGCTGACGTCGAAGGTGACGCGGCCGGTAGTGAGACCGTAGGCTTCGTCTCCGGTCGGCGCGGTGACGAGACCGGTAAGTTGGTACTGGAATAGACGTGGGATGAACTGAGCATGGAACCCGAGGACGACGTCGCCGGGCTCACCACGCTGGTTGACGAGCTGGGCGTTGGGCTTCGGGTGGGTGGAACGGCTCTCGGCGAGACGGTAGAAGTAGATGGGGATGGTTGCGTCGATGGAGAAGATTTCGTTGAAGCTGTAGCCGACAGCGGGAGCGGCGAGCGTTGCCCAACCGGTGACGGAGTCGTGGACGCCGGAGATGGTGAGGCCGGCGTTCCAGCCGAGCAGGGGAGCGGAGAGGTCAGAGGTATCGGGGACGTCCTGAGGGTCCAGCAGGGGCTGGCTGGTGGATGTTTGCGACTGGGCAGGCGTTTCGCGAGGGATTTGAGCGCTGACCGGGAGCGCGAACAGCAGAAAGATGCACGAGAATGCCCAGCGATGAAGTTTTAGCGGCAAGCATGACCCCTGAACTGAGCCCTGGGGTGAGCATGACATCTTTGAAGACGTTCGCCAACAGATTTTGCTCGCGGTTTTCCTGCTCCTCGACCGTTGAACGAGAATGATGTCTGTGCAGAGGACAGGACTAGCGCTCTCCGACGGGGATGTAGGGCGCGGGGTAGGTGGGGCCGGTGTAGTCGGCGCGCGGACGGATGAGGCGGTTGTCGTCGTGCTGCTCGATGACATGGGCGGCCCAGCCGGAGATGCGGCTGACGGCGAAGATGGGGGTGAAGAGGTCGATGTCGATGCCGAGGGTGGTGTAGGTGGAGGCGGAGTAGAAGTCGACGTTGGCGTTGAGCTTCTTTTCCTGCTTGACGAAGAGTTCGATCTTGCGAGACATATCGAACCACTTAGTGTTCCCGGCGGCGCGGCCGAGTTCTTCCGACATGCGACGGAGGTGAGTCGCGCGAGGGTCTTCCGTGTGGTAGACGCGGTGTCCGAAGCCGGAGATTTTTTTCTTTTCGGCGAACATTTGCTTCACGTAGTCGACCGGGTCGGCTCCGGCTTTGTCGATGGCGTAGAGGAGGCGCATGGTGGCCTCGTTGGCTCCGCCATGGAGAGGACCCTTGAGCGCGCCGATGGCTCCGGTGATGGCGGAGTGGATGTCGGCGAGGGTGGCGGCGATGACGCGGGCGGCGAAGGTACTGGCGTTGAGTTCGTGGTCGGCGTGGAGGATGAGGGCGATGTCGAAGGCGCGGGTGGCGGTGTCAGAAGGTTTCTCGCCGTTGAGCATCCAGAGGAAGTTAGCGGCGTGAGAGAGTGACTTGTCAGCCTCGACGATGGACTTGCCTTTGCGAATGCGGTCGAAGATTGCGACGATCATCGGGATCTGCGCGGTGAGCCGGAAGGATTTGCGAACGTTGGCGTCGTGGGAGCTGTCGGCTTCGTCGGCGTCGTAGATGCTGAGGAGCGAGACGGCGGTGCGGAGGACCTCCATCGGCGTGGCGTCGGATGGGACGCTGCGGAGGAGATCGATGATTTTGGGGTCGAGCTTGCGGGCGGCGGAGAGGTGGGCGGTGAACTCGGCGAGCTGGGCGGCGTTGGGGAGTTTGCCGAACCAGAGGAGATAGGTGGTCTCCTCGAATGTGGAACGTTTCGCGAGTTCGTGGATGTCGATGCCGCGATAGGAGAGGACACCGGCGTCGCCGTCAATCCAGCAGATAGAGGAGCTGGTGGCGACGATGCCTTCCAGGCCTTTCGGTGCAACCGCGGTGGACATAAATTACTTCTCCAAAGAGAAACTTAGTACATCTGGTTATAGCGCAGCGGAGAAACGGTTGTCACGGTGGCCTGCGCGAATATCGATATCTCTGTGCGACTAAGGTGTTATGCGGAGCGGTTTCGACACTGCGCTATGTGGCTGGAACAAGAACATACCCCAGGGCTAAAGCCCCCATCAGTTCCGAGGCTTGAGAGGGCCAAGGCTGAAGCCTTGGCGTACCCAGATGCGTCAGACACTACTTAAGTTGATGCATCAGACACTGCTTAATCTGCAACTCTAAGCGCTTTACGGTCCGGGCGAGGTTGTGGCCGTAAGCGAAATAGTTCGATTCACTCGCTGCTGAATTTTTACCTTGTGCGAGTTGGAGAGAAGGGTACGAGGTCGATGGAGGGGGATTCGCCGGATAGAAGTTGTGCCATGACGTGCGCGGTGGCGGGGGCGAGGAGGATGCCGTCGCGATAGTGGCCGGTGGCAATGAAATGGTTGGGATGGGCGGGTAGAGCGCCGAGAAGAGGAAGACCGTCGGGAGTTGCGGGGCGGAGACCGGCCCAGGCTTCGAGTTGAGGGGCGTCGGCCAGCGGGGGAAGGAGAGCGGCGGCGAGGTTGCGCAGGCGGTTGATGTCGAAGGGGTGGAGGGATTTGTCGAAGCCTGCGTCTTCTACTGTCGCTCCGATGACGGCTCGGCCGGCGTTGGGTCCGGAGGTGCGAGGGACTATATAGATGTCGGACATGCGGACGACGACGCTTAGCGGAAGTGATGGTGGCAGGGAGACGGCGAGCATCTGTCCTTTTTTGGGTGTGACCTGGATTTTTGGTGCGACCTGGAGATTGGGAAGGCGGGAGGTGGTCGAGGCCCAGGCTCCGGTGCAGTCTACGAACCGGGACGCGTGGAGGACGCCGGTGGGAGTGTAGATCTCGATGGCGTTGCTGAGAGAACTGGTGGAGAGGACGGGTGTGTTGGGACGGAGGTCGATCGTGGTGGCGTGGACGGCGGCGAGTAATGCGGTGGCGAGTTGGCGGGGGTCGAGGCTGTTTTCGTCGAGGAGGATGAAACGGTGGTTGCCGGGGGTGAGCGCGGGAAGTAGGTGGGCCAGATCTGCGGGTGTGAGTTCGCCGCCTGTGCTGGAGATGTCGGGAGGCAGCCCCTGCAGGGTGGTGTGGGTCTGGAAGGGGATGCGGATGCCGGAGAGAGCGCGAAGGCGGTCGAGGAAGGCGGGGTAGAGCGAGAGGCTGAGGGTCGCAAGGGAGCGGAGCTGAGGCGGGTTGTGGGGATCGCCGGCGGCCAGCATACCGGCTGCGGCGGTTGAGGCTTCGGTGAGGGGGGCGGATTGGTCGAGCACGGTGACGTGTAGGCCACGGTAGTGGAGTTCGAGGGCGAGGGAGAGGCCGATGACGCCGGCTCCGGCGATGCAGATGTCGGGAGCCGGGGAAGATGCGGGGTGCATGGAATAAGTTTAGTTCGCTTGCGGAGAGGTTATAGTTTTGTTGTACCAGTTTGCAGGCTTAGCGGTCTGCGATCGGGACGACGACGGTGCGGGAACAAATAAGCAGGACCAGGAGAATGGAATGAGCGACGAAGAGTATGTAGAACAGAGGTCGATTTCGGGAGCGTTGCTCGGCGTGGTGGCGGCAGCGTTGCTGGCCGCGCTGGGTGGACTGGCGTGGTCTTACGGTCTGCAAAATCATCTTTCCTCCGTGGAGAAGAAGATGGCGGCGGCAGATCAGAAGAACGCTGAGCTGACGCAACAGCTGGAAGCGACCAATGCCCGGCTGCGGGCGACGAGTGAGACGCTGGGGCAGAGCGTAGGCATGACGCAGAAGCAGATTGAGCTGCGGGCCCAGAGCATCCTGGCGTCGCAGAAGGCGGAGTCGGCCAAGCTGGAACAGGAACAGGCGGCGACCACGAAACAGATCGGTGCGGTGTCAACCGATGTGGCGAGTGTGAAGACCGACGTGGGCGGCGTGAAGACTGATGTTGCGACAACCAAGTCCGATCTGGAGGCGACCAAGACGCAGTTGACCCGCGTGATGGGGGATGCCGGCGTGATGAGCGGCCTGATCGCAACCAATCACGACCAGCTCGAGATCCTGAAGCATAAGGGTGACCGTAACTATCTTGAGTTCACCCTGCAGAAGGGGGCGAAGCCGACGCTGCTGTCGACCATCAAACTGCAATTGAAGAAGGCGGACGAGAAGCATTCGAAGTACACGCTGGTGGTGAGCTCGGACGATCGCAACATCGAAAAGAAGGACAAAGGGCTCGATGAACCGGTGCAGTTTTACAACGGAAAGGATCCGGTGTTGTTCGAGCTGGTGGTGAATGTGATCGAAAAGAATAAGGTGTCGGGGTATCTCTCGACGCCGAAGAACGTCGTCGCGAAGGCAGGCGGGGCGCAGTAACGACGATCATTGGATGTAATGCAGACGCAGAAAGGGGGACGCTTATCGCGTCCCCCTTTCTGGTTGCCTTGAGTTGAGTTACTTCTTTTTCGCTGCCTTCTTCGCTGGTTTCTTTGCTGCTTTCTTTGCTGCTTTTTTAACTGCCATTTGCCTATTCTCCCTAATGATTAGACATCGACTTTACAACTCGCTGCAATGCAGCTAACGAAGGTATAGATTTACGTAAATTCACTGTCAAGAAAAAAATGAACAAAAAGCAAATTCTTTTTTGGTCCGAAGGGCGAGAACGGACCGGGTATTGACTTTTGTTCGACGTGTTTTTGAGTCTCGAGAGCGACTGCGCGGAGATAAAAAAAGAGAATTTCGAAGTCCGTGTTTGTGCGGAGCGAAGTGTGGACTATAGTCGTGGAAAGCAAAAAACTGACAGCCGTTGTTTCCGGCTGATTTGATTTCGATACCACTGGAGAGCGCTTAATGCGTGCAAAGAACGTGATCGCGACGGTTGTCTGTCTTCTTCTTACAAGCGCAATGATTGCGCAGAAGCGAAACATTACCGAGAAAGATATCTTCAACTTTACGTGGATCGGTGACACGCAACTCTCGCCCGACGGGAGTCGCGCGGTGTATGTGCAGACGACGGTGAATGCGAAGCGGGATGGCTACGACACCGCACTTTATCTTCTGGATACGTCCCAGCCGATGACGCCGGCGCGACGGTTGACCAACGGACCGCGTGACGCGCAACCGCGGTGGTCTCCTGACGGCATGCAGATTGTTTTTACTCGCGCGGTGGAGAAAGACGGCAAGCCGCAACCGCCGCAACTCTACCTGCTTTCGCTGGCTGGAGGCGAGCCGGTGCAGGTTTCGGCGATGGAGAAGGGAGTGGGTTCGCCACAGTGGGCTCCGAATGGGATGAGCATCGCGGCGACGAGCGAGACGCCGATTGTGCCTGAGCCGAAGGCGGACAAGAAGGACGACGACGCGAAGGAGGGGGCGAAGGACGGGAAGGCCGAGGAGCACAAGAGTGATGTTCGGATTATTACGAAGGCGGTGTATCGGAATAACGGGACGGGCTTCCTGGATACAAAGGATGCTTCGCAGCTCTACCTGTTCTATATGGCGAAGGCCGGGTCGAAGCCAGTGACTCCGCGGCAGATGTCGGCGGGCCGGTTTCCAGTGAGCGATTTTGTCTGGGATCCGTCGTCGAGCAATATCTATTACACGGCGGAACATGTCGACGAGCCTTACTACGATCTGCCGCATAACGAGATCTATGTGGTGGAGGTTCCTGCTGACGGGACGGCGAAGGATGAAAAAGCGCCGACACCGTTGAGCACCCTTGTGGCGAAGCTGACGTTTGCGGCTTCGGGGTTGGCGATCTCGCCGGATGGGAAGCGCATGGCTTTTCATGGTGACGACCAGCCGCTGACGAAGCCGCGGTCGCATCAGCAGCCGGATCTGTTTGTGATGGATATCGATCCGACGCGGCCGGCGACTCCGCCAGTGCGTAATCTGACGGCAAACTATGACTATGAGATGGGTGCAGGTGTGGGGGGCGACAATACGGCTCCGCGAGGAGGTGGACGCGGCGGCCTGGTGTGGACGGCTGATGGGAAGTCGATCATCGATGTGGTGGGTAAGCAGGGAAGCGCGTTGCTGGTGTCGGTCGATGCGGCGTCGGGAGCGGTGAAGGAGTTGACGGCGGAGAAGCAGGCGGTGGTGGGCTTTGCAGTGAAGCGGGATGCGACGAAGATGCTGGCGCTGATCTCGACGCCGGTGAGTATCGGGGACTTGTTCTCGGTGGCACCGGATGGCTCGAAGCAACAGACGCAGTTGACGGATGTGAATAAGGCGCTGTTTTCGCAGCTGAATCTGACGATGCCGGAGGATATGCAGGTGGTGCCTACGGCGAATCCGAAGGACATTGGGGGGAGCAAGATCGAGTCGTTCGTGCAGCTGCCACCGGATTTCGATAAGACGAAGAAGTATCCGCTGATCTTGAATATTCACGGCGGCCCGCACTCTGCGTATGGGTGGGTGTTCGACCATGAGATGCAGTGGATGGCGGCCAAGGGATATGTGGTGGTGTATCCGAATCCGCGCGGGTCGACCACGTATGGGCAGCAGTTTGCGAATGTGATTCAGCATAATTATCCGGGCGACGACTTTCACGACCTGATGGATTGCGTGGATGCTGTGGTGAAGCTAGGGTATGTCGATCCGGCGAGGATGGGCGTGACGGGCGGGAGCGGCGGCGGATTGCTGACGGACTGGACGGTGACGCAGACGACGCGGTTCAAGGCGGCGGTTTCGCAGCGGGATATCTCGGATTGGTCGAACTGGTGGTACACGGCGGACTTTACGCTGTTCCAGCCGACGTGGTTTGAAGGCTCGCCCTTCGATAAGGTGGAGGAGTTCAAGAAGTACTCGCCGATTACGTACATCACGAAGGTGCAGACGCCGATGCTGTTCATTCTGGGTGACGCGGACTATCGCACACCGCCGACGGGTGGTGGTGAGGACTTCTTCCGCGCTCTGAAGTACAGGCATATCGATACGGTGATGGTGCGCTTTCCGGGGGAGAGCCATGAGTTGTCGCGGAGTGGGCAGCCGTGGCATCGTGTGGAGCGGTTGGAGAACATTATGAACTGGTTCGATAAGTACTTGATGGGGACGCCGGAGCCGCAGTATGACATTGTGCCCGCAGGGGCGACTCCGGCTAGTGTGAAGACGAACTAGTGGAGTAGAGTTTTCATCGAGGTATTTCTTTCGATGAAGGATGTTGTGATTGTTGCTGCAGTGCGGACGCCGGTGGGGAAGTTTCAAGGGGCGTTCGCAGAGATGACGGCTGTTCAGCTGGGTGCGATTGCGGTTCGTGAGGCGGTGAAGCGGGCTGGGATTGATCCGGCAAGCGTGGATGAGTGTCTGATGGGATGTGTGTTGCCGGCAGGGCTGGGGCAGAATCCGGCGCGGCAGGCGGCGTTGCAGGGTGGGCTGGCGGACACGGTATCGGCGATGACGATCAATATGGTGTGCGGGTCTGGGCTGAAGGCGGTGGCGCTGGCCGCGCAGGCGGTGATGGCCGGCGATGCAGAGATTGTTGTTGCGGGTGGGATGGAGTCGATGTCGAATGCGCCTTATCTGCTGCCGCAAGGGCGGAAGGGATTTCGCATGGGTGATTCGGTGGTGGTGGATTCGATGGTGAAGGATGGGTTGTGGTGCGCGTGTGAGGACTATCACATGGGCATTACGGGGGAGAACGTCGCGGAGAAGCATTCGATTACGCGTCAGGAACAGGATGCCTATGCGCTGGCGTCGCATAGGAAGGCGAGTGCGGCCTGGAAGGAAGGGCGGTTCGACGCGGAGGTGGTTGCGGTGAGCGTGCCGGGGAAGAAAGGTGCGGTGACCGTGGTTGCGCGGGATGAGAGTGTGAGGGACGATGCTTCGATGGAAGCGCTTGCGGCTCTGAAGCCGGCGTTCAAGAAAGATGGGACGGTGACAGCGGGAAATGCTCCGGGTGTGAATGACGCGGCGGCGGCGGTGGTGGTGATGTCGGCTGCGCGGGCGAAGGAGTTGGGGCTGAAGGCGCTGGTGACAATCAAGGCGCAGGCTACAAGTGGTGTCGCACCGAAGTGGGTGATGCTGGCTCCGGTGACTGGAGTGCAGCTGGTGCTAAAGCGGGCGGGGTGGAAGCGGGATGAGGTGGATCTGTATGAGTTGAACGAGGCGTTTAGTGTGCAGGCGCTGGGGGTGATGAAGGAGCTGGGGCTCGACGCCGCGAAGGTGAACGTGAATGGCGGGGCGGTAGCGATTGGACATCCGATTGGGGCGAGTGGGGCGCGGGTGCTGGTGACGCTGATTTACGAGATGATGCGGCGGGATGTGAAGAAGGGTGTGGCGGCGCTTTGTCTGGGTGGGGGCAACTCGGTGGCTTTGGCGGTTGAGCGCGGATAGATTGTGTTAATCCCAATAATTTCTATAAAATGGACAACCGTCCTTCGAAGCAAGGACATCTTATTCGCCTAGCTCCCCGATATCTGAGCCGCGTCTGAGAGCCCGGCCCTCCCCCTTGGAATCGATTCCTATCGTGGCTCAAATTTCCGGTCCGAAAGGAGAGTTTATGGCGGGTATTCTAGACAGTTTAATGGGAATGTTGGGCCCTCAGGTTGTTGGCCCTGTGGCGTCGCAGCTTGGCGAGTCTACTGAAACTGTTCAGCGTGGATTGCAAGGTGGAGCGGCGGCTATGCTGGCTGGTCTGGCGGCGAAGGCAGGGCAGCCCGGATTTATGAGTCAGATCTTCGGTCTGATTACTAATCCGGCGAATACGTCGAGTGCACTCTCCGGTATTACGTCCAATCTTGGGTCGCTGGCGTCGGGCGCTACGAGCTCTCCACTTGGAAGTCTTGGCGGCCAGTTCCTTTCGAGTATTTTTGGTTCCAACATGTCCTCGGTCACGGACACGCTCGGCAGGTCAACGGGTCTTGCCAGCAGCAAGGTTACATCGCTGCTGACCATGGCCGCTCCACTGGTGCTCGGAGTTCTGGGTCAGCATGTTCGGCAGAATAATTTGAGTGCAGGGGATCTGGGAAACACGTTGAAGGCGGAGGCGCCGAGCTTCCAGCGATTCCTGCCGGCGGGGTTGGGTTCCATGCTGGGGGGTGTCTCGAGTGCGGCGGTGACAGTGGGTGCTCCGGCCAGAGGTCCGGTCAAGGCCGCCGGCACCCGCTGGCTGTGGCCTCTCGTCATACTGGCCCTACTGGTGCTCGGTTGTCTTTGGTTCTTCAATCGAGCGAAAGCGCCGGTCAGCAATGCGGTGCAGACGGCCACGAATGCTGGTGCCTCTGCTGCATCGGCGCTTGGAGATTTCTTCAAGACCAAACTGCCCGACGGCGTCGAACTGAACATTCCTCAGTTCGGTATCGAGAGCAAACTCATCAACTTCCTCAATGACTCGTCGAAGCCGGTGGATACGACGACGTGGTTTAATTTCGACCGCTTGTTGTTCGATACTGGCCAGGCCACGCTCCAGCCATCTTCGCAGGAGCAGCTGAATAATATTGCTGCGATCCTGAAGGCGTATCCCAACGTTCATGTGAAGATTGGCGGCTATACCGACAACACGGGTGACGTCGCAGCAAATCAGGCTCTTTCCGAGGCGCGTGCCAAGAACGTTATGGACGCACTGGTGGCGGCGGGGATTGATCCGTCGCGACTTGAATCAAAGGGCTATGGAGACCAATATCCGGTTGGCGACAACTCCACGGAAGACGGCCGTGCTCAGAACCGGAGGATTGCGTTGCTTGTAACGCAGAAGTGAGGATGGTTGGCTATGAGCAGGAAAGAGCCGGTGCAGATGTTGCGCCGGCTTCTTTTTTGAATGCCCAGTCTGACTTATTTCTCTGAATTGGTTCAGCATTCGATGATGTTGAGGGCGAGGCCGGCGAGCGAGGTTTCTTTGTAGCGGGATTGCATGTCGAGGCCGGTCTGGTACATGGTGGCGATGACCTGGTCGAGGGAGAGCTTGTGGTCGCCGGTCTCGTGCATGGCCATGCGGCAGGCGTTGATGGCTTTGACTGCGCCCATGCCGTTGCGTTCGATGCAGGGGATCTGGACGAGGCCGCCGATGGGGTCGCAGGTCATGCCGAGGTTGTGCTCCATGGCGATCTCGGCGGCGTGTTCGACCTGCGCGTTGGTGCCGTTGAGGGCGGCGACTAATCCCCCGGCGGCCATGCTGCAGGCTACGCCGACTTCTCCCTGGCAGCCGACTTCGGCTCCGGAGATGCTGGCGTTTTCCTTGTAGAGGATGCCGATGGCGGCGGCGGTGAGGAAGTAGCGGATGATGCCTTCCTGTTTTTCTTCGGGTGTTCCTTCGATGAAGTGAGTGTAGTAGTTGGCGATGGCGGGGATGACGCCGGCGGCTCCGTTGGTCGGGGCGGTGACGACGCGGCCTCCTGCGGCGTTCTCTTCGTTGACGGCCATGGCGTAGACGGTGACCCAGTCGATGGGGGCGAGAGGATCTTTGGAGCCGATGGTGTTGAGGCGCTCGGCGAGGCGGTGGGCGCGGCGGCGGACGTTGAGACCGCCGGGGAGGATGCCTTCGGTGGCGATGCCGCGTTCGGTGCACTGCTGCATGGCTTGCCAGAGGGCGAGGATGCTGGTGCGGATTTTTTCTTCTGGGGATTGATTTGGCTGTGATGAGGCGAGCGCTGGTTTTGGACGGTTGATGGAGATCTTCGGGTCGTTGAGGAGGGCGACCTCGTTTGCGAGCAGGAGTTCGGCGATGGTGAGGTTGTGCTGCTTCGCGGTGGCGAGGAGGTCAGCGGCACTGCGGAAAGGGTATGGGACGGTGCGGGTGCTGGTGAGGGACTCGGCGGTGCGTTCGGCTTCGGAGACGATGAAGCCGCCGCCGATGGAGTAGAAAACCTCGTCGGCGATGGTGACGCCGTTTTCATTGAAGGCGGTGAAGCGCATTCCGTTGGGGTGAGAGTGGACGGCGGCGTCGGGATACATCTGGTTGCGGCGGAAGTGAAGGTCTTCGACTTCGATGAAGGGGATGGTTTTGATGCCGTTGAGTGCGAGAGTGCCGGTGGAGCGGATGGCAGCGATTTTTGTTTCGACGGTGGCGGGATCGACGGAGTCGGGCGCTTCGCCGAGGAGGCCGAGGAGGATGGCGCGGTCGGTGCCGTGGCCGATGCCGGTGAGGGCGAGCGAGCCGTAGAGGTCGACGTTGACGCGCGCGGTTCGCTCGAGGAGATTTGAGGATGCGAGTTGACGCGAGAAGCGGAGAGCGGCGCGCATGGGGCCGACGGTGTGGGAGCTGGAGGGGCCGATGCCGATTTTGAAGAGTTCGAAGAGGCTGGTGTTCACGGTGCTTATTGTAGGCGTTGGCGGGCAGACTTGGCGGCCTTCGATGATCGCTTGGATTTCGTTTCGGCCTGTTTCTTCTGAAGGTTGTGGAACGCGGTGTTCAGCGCTCCGGCGATAAGGGACTCGTCCGCTTTGTCGAGATGGACGAAGGTCATGCCCATGCGTCCCCAACCACCCTGGACGGGGGAGAAAGCCTGAGTGTGTTCGGCGATGAAGGCTTGCTGCTGCTCTGGCGTGAGTTTGAGGACGCCGCAGTTTTTTTCCTGAGCGGAGAGGGTTGCGAAGATGCGACCGTTCAAGCGGAAGTCGGGGTGGTTCATGTGTGAACTCTCGACGGCTCCGGGAAGCTGGAGGGCGAGGTGGCGAAAGAGTTCGACGCGCGGGTTCATATCGTGATTTTACTGTTTGCTTTTCGCTGCGTATGCCTTTTGAGGTGAAGTTTGAGTGCTTGTTTTCAATCGCGTCCTGGCTGAGCGTGATTCTCCATGCGTGTACCTAGAAGGAATAACCGGCTCCGAAGGAGAAGACTGGAAAGAAGGAAGCGTAGCTGAGGTTGTGGTTGTTACGCGTGATGAAGGCTTGGAGATTCGACTGGAATCCGGCGTCCTGATTTACCGAATAGCATCCGACCGATGGTGAAACGCTGGGATCGCATGCGCTTCCGCTGAAAGCAACCGTCAACTTCGGTTGAGCGACGTAGTAGAAGCCTGCTTCGACCGGAAAGCTCAGGTGACTCCTGGTGCGCGGAATGATGTTGCCAAATCCGAGGGTGAAGCTGGGTGAGACCCTTCGGAAAGAGATGGACCCGGAGCCATGGAGGGGGTCTGTGCTGCTGCTGGCATAGTTTTGCCCGTTCAAGGTCACGGCACTGCCGGAAGGAATCAACGCAGTTGCACGGATCTGGTTGTTGTTTGCGAAGACGAGGCCGGGGCTGAGCCGGAACCGGCCACCGAAGGGAAACCAGTCAACGGATGCGTGACTTGCCCGCATTTGAAGATTGGCGGTAATGTCCGCTCCCTGTTCCTGAAAACCGGTCGAATAGCCGAAGTAGTCGTAGCCTGCGCGAACGTTGAACTTTTTAGCGAGAGGAGTTGCGACGTCCATGCCTACTCCTCCAAGGCCGCTATGCCAGTCGATTCCAACTCTGGTAAATGGGCGAAAGGGTTTGGGCGCGGCGGGCGCGACGGGCACCGGCCGTACGAATGACGCCGCTGTCGAGTTAGTGGTGGATTCACTGCTGTCCGAGATAGAAGAGACGAGAGTGTTGGCGGAAGAATCGGAGATGAGCGTCGTCGCTTCCTCGCGCTCGGTGATGTCCTGGGCGAGACCCTGAGTGGCTGCAAGAAGCGTGGCAATGATTACGGCGATTACCGCGGAAGCGGAAGAGAGATGGAGTCGTGACGTCATGTGCGTGTTCCGTCCTGTGCTGAACTGTTGATTCAGTCGGGTTATCGGCCTGCAGGGGCGCCACATGAGGTCTTGGATGATGAGTGTTGAGGGGATGTTCCCGAATCGGGACGGCCGGGTTAATTTGCTGGGGTGCTATACTCGGCGAAAATCTTCCGCCCTCAGGGTTCATCGGCTTACTGAATGCTTTTTACAGCTCGTAGTGCTGCAGTTTATGGAATTGACGCTCATATCATCGATGTCGAAGTTGATTTTTCCCAGATCAAGTTAGACCAGGAACAGTTCCACACGGTGGGGTTGCCTGATGCGGCGGTGCGGGAGAGTCGTGACCGGGTGCGGTCGGCGATTAAGAACTCAGGGTTTGAGATTCCGCCTACGCGGATCACGATCAATCTGGCTCCCGCCGACCTGAAGAAAGAGGGTTCGGGGTTCGATCTTCCGATTGCGATCGGGATACTCGGTGCGTATGGGGCGCTGCATATCAAGGATGTGAGCGACTATCTGCTGGTGGGGGAGTTGGGGCTGGATGGCAGCCTGCGGGCAGTGCAGGGGATGCTGCCGATTGCGGTGGCGGCGCGGGCGAAGGGGATTCCGAACCTGATTATTCCTGCCAGCAACGCTCGCGAGGCGGCGGTGGTGGAGGGCGTGAACGTTTATCCGGTGAAGTCGCTGCTGGAGGTCCGGGAGCTGCTGAACTCCGCGTCGATGGGTGGGATTAAGGCGACACCGCTGAAGGTCGAGACGACGGAGCTGCTGAATGAGATGCAGCACTTTCCTTTCGATTTCAAGGACGTTCGCGGACAGCAGGTGGCGAAGCGGGCGCTGGAGGTAGCGGCTGCGGGTGGACACAATATTCTGATGATCGGACCGCCGGGGTCGGGCAAGACGATGCTGGCGAAACGGCTGCCTTCGATTCTTGCTCCGCTGCGGTTTGAAGAGGCGTTGGAGACGACGAAGATCCACTCGGTTGCCGGGGTGCTGGATGCGGAGCAGGGGCTGGTGGCGCATCGGCCGTTCCGGTCGCCACACCATACGATCTCGGATGCCGGGTTGATTGGCGGGGGAATGATGCCAAGGCCGGGCGAGGTTTCTCTGGCGCACAATGGGCTGCTTTTTCTGGATGAGCTGCCGGAGTTTCCGCGGAATGTGCTGGAGGTGCTGCGGCAGCCGCTGGAGGATGGGCATGTGACGATTGCGCGGGCGGCGATGAGTTTGAGCTTTCCGGCGCGGTTTATGCTGGCGGCCGCGATGAATCCCTGTCCTTGTGGATATTTTAATGACAAGAGCCGGGAGTGCATGTGTACGCCGCCGATGATTCAGCGGTATGTTTCGAAGGTTTCGGGGCCGCTGCTGGATCGGATCGACATCCATATTGAGGTTCCCGCTGTGCAATATAAGGAGTTGAGGGGCGGTGCGGCGGCGGAGGGCTCAGCGCAGATTCGGGATCGGGTGCTGGCGGCGAGGGAGCGGCAGCATGCGCGGTTTAGCGCATTCCGCGGAGCGGACGAAAGGGTCGGCTAAGGCGGCTTCGCGGCAGATTTTCTCCAATTCGCAGATGAATACGCAGCAGATACGGGCTTACTGCGAGCTTTCCTCGGATGCGGAACGGCTGCTGGAGCGGGCGATGCAGCAACAGGGGTTGAGCGCGCGGGCGCATGACCGTATCTTGAAGGTAGCAAGGACGATAGCCGATTTGGGGGGCGAGCAGGATATTGCGGTGAAGCATATCGCCGAGGCGATTCAGTACCGTACCTTGGACCGCAGCTACTGGTCGTGAATGCCTGTAATTTTTGTCTGAAAGACTAGTAGTTTTCCAAGTTGAGATAATTCTGTTTCTGGAATATCGTTACTAACAGGTTCCCAAAAAAAGTATTGACCTTGGGGCTCAGACAGTTTACTTTTTCATGTGTATCGCAGTTGCTCCGCTCGACAGAATTGCGATGAGAATTTAGCTAGCCAAGGTTATGGCCAGCTTTCTGTTTCACGCCTGGGCGCGGTGAGCGCTGATCTTACGGACGAGACAGTTTTGCAGAGAGTCTGCTGGTTCCTTGGCCAGCGAAGGTTTGGTTTGTCTGCTGAGCTAGTCAAACTGAATGAAATAAAAGCAGATTGCAAGAATCCCAGTAAGGTTCTTGTGCGTCTAATCTACAGCGTCAGACACGGCCCCGGTTCATGAATTCGGTTGCCACATTGAAGGTATTTCAGGCGAGTTAGCGCTAACAAGACGCTTGCGCCTCAAAGAGAAAGGGAGAAAACTATGCGCTCAGATCTTATTTTTGGAGCTCTCACGCACGTGAACAACCGCTATGAGCTGTGTCAACTGGCGTCGAAGGCGACACGTAAGCTGCACAAGCCAAACACGCGGCTTCAGGACACGACCAACGAGGTATTGGACCGCTTCAAGGACACCATTCCGATGGACGAGTCCGGCGAAGCTGTTGTCGAGAAGGTACAATTGCAGGAACGCCGCGCGGCTTAACGCGCGGCAGTTTCACCCTCCGCTGTCTCAACCCTTTACCCGCATTACAACCCACCCGCAGCATAAATTCACCATAATTTTGGCCTTCCGCACGACCCCCTCGTCAAGCAGATCCCGCCTCAGTTCCAAACATCCCTCCTAAAAATCAAATCCCAGGTAAAAACATGACAATTTCTGAATTAAAGGAACACAATATCGCCGAGCTTAGCAAGCTTGCGCGCGGCCTTGACATCGCCGGCACCAGCGGTCTGCGGAAGCAGGACCTCATCTTCAAGATTCTGCAGGCGCAGAGCGAGAAGGAAGGGCACATCTTCGCTGAAGGCGTGCTCGAGATTCTCCCGGATGGCTACGGCTTTCTGCGCTCTCCTGATTACAACTACCTGCCCGGGCCGGATGACATTTACGTCTCGCCTTCGCAGATCCGCAAGTTCGACCTGAAGACGGGCGATACGATCAGCGGCAATGTCCGGCCTCCGCATGAGGGCGAGAAGTACTTCGCGCTGGTGAAGATCGAGGCGATCAACTTCGAGTCTCCGGAAGAGACGCGCAACAAGATTCTGTTCGACAACCTGACTCCCCTGTATGCGCAGGAGCGGGTAAAGATGGAGACGGTGCGGGAGCATATCTCGGGTCGCGTGATGGATCTGCTGACGCCGGTGGGCAAGGGGCAGCGCGGTTTGATTGTCGCTCCGCCGCGGACCGGTAAGACGATGCTGCTGCAGTCGATTGCGAACAGCATTACGACGAACCATCCTGAGGTCGTGCTGATCGTGCTGCTGATCGACGAGCGCCCGGAAGAAGTGACGGACATGCAGCGCAGCGTCAAAGGTGAAGTGATAAGCTCCACCTTCGACGAGCCAGCGGCGCGTCACGTACAGGTCGCCGAGATGGTGATCGAGAAGGCCAAGCGTCTGGTCGAGCACAAGCGCGATGTGGTGATTCTGCTGGACTCGATCACTCGTCTGGCGCGCGCATACAACACAATCGTTCCGCCGTCGGGCAAGGTGCTCTCAGGCGGTGTGGACTCGAATGCGCTTCAAAGGCCGAAGCGGTTTTTCGGCGCTGCCCGGAATATCGAAGAGGGCGGTTCGCTGACGATCATTGCAACGGCGTTGGTCGATACCGGCTCGCGCATGGACGAGGTGATCTTCGAAGAGTTCAAGGGTACAGGCAACATGGAAGTGATTCTGGATCGCAAGCTGGTGGATAAGCGTGTGTTCCCGGCGATCGATATTCAGCGTTCCGGTACCCGTAAGGAAGAGTTGCTGATCCCGAAGGAGGATTTGCAGCGGACCTGGATTCTGCGCAAGGTGCTGAATCCGCTGTCGCCGGTCGAGGCGATGGAGTTGTTGACGGATAAGCTGGCGAAGACACGGAACAATCAGGAGTTTCTGCATAATATGAGCTCGATCTAGATCGAGTTCTTTGTGAAGAGGAAGCGCGGCCTAGCGGCTGCGCTTTTTATTTTGGGCTATATGTCACAAGGTAAAGAGTTAGGACGAGCGTTGATATTTGACTGGTAGAACTTCCAGTGTTCTTTCTTCTTCCGCATCGGTATTTTGCATCTATATGCGTTATGACAGACGGGAAATCTGAAGTGCCAGCGGCTCGATCGAAGAAGCTAGCTGCCGAATTCTTCTGCATGAGCACTGGGCCGAGGACTTTTGGAGGGCAGCGACATGAATCGCAACCTGAGTCTTGCGATGTGGGTTTTGGTGGCGTTGGGAGCTACTGGCAGCGCGCGTGGCAACGTGGCGCTCCTGGTAGAGGAACCATTCGGATTTTTCGGCAGCATTAACCCGACGGGCCACTCGGCAATTTATCTCAATCGCGTGTGCGCTGAATCGCCGACCAGGTTGCGTCGCTGCGAGCCTGGCGAAACAGGCGTGGTGATCAGTCGCTACTCCGGTATTCGGGGCCTCGACTGGGTTGCCATTCCGCTTATTCCATATCTGTACGCCGTGGAGCGGGTGGAGGATGTGCCGGTTTGGAGCCAACGACCTGCAATCGAAGCGATGCGGGAAGAGTATGCCGAAGCTCATTTGGGAGATTTGGCTTCGGTCACAAAGGGAACCGATACCAAGAGAGTGTGGCCTCAATTGCTGGGAGTGGCGTACATCCGAAAGATTTATAGTTTCGAGATTGAGACGACCGAAGAAAAGGATGATCTTCTGATCGCCGAATTCAATGACAGGGCGAACCGGAGTCACTTCAATCTATTCACGAACAACTGCGCGGATTTTTCGCGGATTGTCCTCAACTTCTACTATCCGGGGGCAGTGCACAGGAGCATCACGGCGGATGTCGGAATCACGACACCGAAACAAATTGCCAAATCGCTGGTTAACTACGCGCACCATCACGAGTCGCTGGAATTGAAGGAGTTCGTGATTCCGCAAGTTCTGGGCGGCATACCTCGCAGTCATCAACCGCGAGGCGTTGTCGAGGCACTTCTAAAGACCAAGAAATACGTAGTTCCTATCGCGCTGCTTAACCCGTATTTCGTGGTTGGCATCGCGATAACCTATGTGACGCGAGGTCGCTTCGAAATGGCGAAGCATGCGCCGGTTATCCCCGTGATGGATCAGGCGCAGACACTGGTAAGCGGCGAGGTTGGCGATTATGGCGAGGAAGGCATGACGCCTTAGTAGCCGTTGGCGATGAGGTATTGCTCGGTCAGGATGAATTTTTCGGGTTGTTCATGCCGGCGTTCTGCGTATTTGCTCAGGACATCGACTTCGATGTTGAGAGGGACTGCCGGGAGTCAGGGTGTGGAGGCTGGTGGCCGCGTAGGTGTGGGGGATGATGGCTACTTCTACCTCGTTGCCGATGATGGAGGCGACGGTGAGGCTGATGCCTTCGATGGTGATGGAGCCCTGAGGTACGACGTAGCGGGTGAGGGATTCGGGAAGTTGGAAGCGGAGGCGCCAGTCGGTCTCTGGTGCGTCGGGAGTGATGGGGGTGAGGGAGAGGAGGGTTGCGGTGCCGTCGACGTGGCCCTGGACGACGTGGCCTCCGAGGGGCGAGCCGGCGGGTGTGGGGAGTTCGAGGTTCAGGACGGCGTCGGGGCGGAGATGGACGAGCGTGGTGCGAGCGATTGTCTCGGCGGCGAGGTCGGCTGAGAAGCGCGGGGGGAAGGCGTTGGGTTCGATGCTGAGGGCGGTGAGGCACACGCCGTTGACCGCGATGCTGTCGCCGGTGTTGAGACGCGCGGTGAGCGTGGGTGCGGCGATGGTGATGCGGGTTGCGCCTTCGGTTGGGGTGATGGCGAGAAGAGTGCCGGTGGTTTCGATTAAGCCGGTGAACATGAAGATAGGGTACTCATGAATCGGGGGAGCAACAACTCTCCCAGGGTCATGAACGCCTTTTGTATGGAGCTGATTGCTTACCAACTACATATAACGCCATCGTTACCGGCGCCGGTGCCGAGGTTACAACTCCAGGGATTGGGTGGTGTACGCGCAATGCCGAAGACCGCGCCGTCCATGATGGGTATGCTGCAGAGGGGAAAGGCGGTGGCATAGCCATATATGCTGGGTAGGTTTTTGCAAGCAGGAATGCTGCCCGCAGGTGTAATTGGAACCGTTGTACCGCCCGGCGCGAAGATGATTCGGTAAAGCGGCGCGTCGTCTCCGTAAACCTGGGGATCGTTGGGCCAGGTATACGCGTGGGGGAATACGACATGAACTGTGTCGTCGCCGACGCAGAGGGAATCCGTGTTGTTGGGGTCCACGTGCTTGCAGGTACCGAATGGAGGCTGCGTCGATTTATCCAGAATGCCTGTGTAGGGATTTTTATAGTCGTAGGGAAAGGTGCAGATATCAGAGGGACAATTCCCCTGCTCGTTATGGACAAATCCTCGGAGCACACATCGATGATCGGTTTCGCTACCCGGATTGATCCAGCATGCGCCATTGACGGGGCAGTCGGCGTCTTTCGTACACACCGTCTTGTTGGTTGGGTAGTACTGGCTGGGGTCGCCGGCGCAGAAGGTCTTCCAGTTGTAGCAGGTGGGATCCGAGATGTCGCAGGTCATCGCCGGTTCGGTCGGGAACTTGTACTTCCCGCAGTTCGAGAAGCAGGCTATCGTACCGTCGCCACCTTGCGGTTGCCCGTTATCATCCAGGATGACAAAGCCATAGATCTTTCCGAAGGTTCCGTTTGTTGTGAGGTCCGCTCGCTTGAGCCGGAACGGCGCAGGACACCGGTCGTCTGCTCGCAGATCATCTCCATGGACCGACATCGGATAGTTCGGAGGGGTGACCCGAGAGTTGGTTAGCCAGAATACGTTCTGGGGGGCTCCGGGGTCTTCGGGACTGCCGCCGACTTCCTGGATATCCACGGTCAGGCTCGCGCCATTCACGGCGCTGATATCGAAGTTGTCTTTGAAATAGGTGCCTCCCGTTGTCGACATCGACTGTTGATAGAAGGTCCACTCGGTGATCGTGGTTGCTCCCGGCGGTCCAAGATGTGCTTTGCTGACGTCGTACACGCCGCCAGCTCCGCCGGTCTCGCACTGCGCCTTGTCCGCAGCGATGTCATAACGGCAACCGGTTCGCGCCCAGATGTTCGGAGCTACACTCCCCTTCGCTATTGTGGCCGCCCAGGCCGGCGGTATGTCGATGGTAAGGATATTCCCGTGATTGGGCGCACCGGCCGGTCCCATGACCCAGGTCCCTTCTCGTGGGAAGACCGAGGTGAGCGGCTGACCTACGGAGCCGGCCGCGTTCGCGGCGCCCAGCAATGTCTGGTTGGAACAGTTGACTAGTTGAACGACCCTGATGGCGGGCGGTGTTGGCGCAGGCGTCGGCAAATTTGCCAGGCATGGATCCGGGGCCGGCTCCCTGCGGGGCGGAAGCCTTTGACCGCGAGCATCGGCGGTGCAGAGTAACACCGAGCTGAACACACAAGCGAAAAGAGCGACCGTGAGGAGGTCAGTGGGCGGGCAGCGCCTGTCGCGCTTAACTGAATTTGGCGTGGCTACATTTGGCGTGACTGGGGTTGTCATGGGAGAGCTCCTTGTACGGAAATTCCGTTTTAGGATCAGACAACTTTGATTTTCAGGATCAGATTGCTTCTGGGTAGATAGCCCGGGGAATTTCTGCACAATATTCCAGCGCTCCGTTAGCTGTCAACATGACGCCACGGGTCGTGGAGGTAGCCGGTGATGCAGACGTCTGAAGCGTAGGTGGTGCGGGTGATGCGGTGGAGAGATTGCTCGAGGAGGTATGGGGAGGGGATTCCTTGAGCGAACGGAATTGCCTGGTCGCCCAGCTCGGTTTCGGCGAAGATGAGGACGGCTTTGTCGGCCAGGTTCTGCCGGAGGAAGGAGCCGTTGAGGCGAGAGCCACATTCGAGGAGAAGGCTGAGGATCTCGCGTTCGGCGAGGGTAGAGAGGACTGCAGGAAGGCTGAGGCGTCCGGCGTGGTCGGGGACCCGCTCGACTTCAATGCCGAGAGAGCCAAGGGTGGCAACTTTTGAGTGTGGGGCTAGAGATCCGCAGAGGATAAGGAGATCTGAATGCGGGCCGGTGGCGTTTGTTGCAGAGTTAACAAGTTGCGAAGTGAGTGGGATGCGGAGGTGGGAGTCGAGGATGACGCGGAGGAGCGGGCGGCGGCGGGGTAGGGTGTTGGGGCCGAAGACACCGCTGCGGTCGGTAAGTTGGGGGTCGTCGGCGAGGACGGTGCCGATGCCGGTGAGGACGGCGTCGGAGGCGTGGCGGAGGAGTTGGACCTCGTAGCGGGCGGCGGGACCGGTGAGCCAATGAGGCTGGTTGGGATAGCGTGAGGCTGGTGGGGGAGCAAGTTTGCCGTCGACGGAGAGTGCGGCCTTGAGGGTGACGAATGGGGTTCGATGCCGGATGAAGTGGGCGAACGCGTCGTTCAGGTCGCGGGCTTGTTGTTCGAGGATACCGAGTGTGACTTCGATGTTGGCGTCGCGGAGTTTCTGGATGCCGTGACCGCTTACCTGGGGGTTGGGATCCTGGGTGGCGATGACGCAGCGTGTGATGCCGGCGGCGATGAGGGCGTTGGCGCAGGGTGGGGTGCGTCCGTGATGGCTGCAGGGCTCGAGTGTAACGTAGGCGGTGGCTCCCTGGGCGGAGATGCCGTGAGCGGCGGCTTGCTTAAGGGCGACGATCTCGGCGTGGTCGCGGTTGTCGTAGAGATGTGCGCCTTCGCCGATGATCTTATGGGATTCTCCTTTTGCGGTTGCACGGACCAGGACGCAGCCTACCTGCGGGTTCGGTGAAGCGAGGCCGATGGTCTCGGCGGCGAGCTTGAGGGCTCGCTGCATGAAGACTTCGTCCTGTGCGCGCTGAGTGTTCTCTGGCATGGTTTTTGAGGATGATATCGGTTTTTGCTTTTTTGATGCTGGGAATACGCCTGACCAGGGTAGTGGTATAGCTTGCTGTTCGGCTGACCAAGTAGGGAGCTTAGTCGAGGAGTGAGTCGATGAAGCTTCCGCTGTCGAAGGGGATGATGTCTTCGAGCTTTTCGCCAATGCCGGCGTAGATGACCGGGAGTTTTAGTTCTGTGGCGATAGCGAGGACGATGCCGCCTTTTGCGGTGCCGTCGAGTTTGGTGAGGACGATGCCGGTAACGTGCGCGGCTTCGGTGAAGAGACGGGCTTGCTGCAGGCCGTTCTGGCCGGTCGTGGCGTCCATGACGAGGAGAGTTTGATGGGGCGCGCCGGGGACGAGTTTTTCAGCGGTGCGGCGCATCTTGTCGAGCTCCTTCATTAGGTCGGTCTTGGTGTGGAGGCGGCCGGCCGTGTCGACGATTAATATTTGCGTGTTGCGGGCCTTGGCGGCGGCGCAAGCGTCGTAGAGCGCTGCGCTGGGGTCGCCGCCTTGCTTGGTTTTGATGATCTGGACGTCGGAGCGCTGAGCCCAGACTTCGAGTTGTTCAATGGCGGCGGCGCGGAAGGTGTCGGCTGCGCAGAGGAGGACGGTGCGTGCCGGACCATCTTTTCCGGCGGTGAAGTAAGCGGCGAGCTTGCCGGTGGTGGTGGTCTTGCCGGTGCCGTTCACTCCCACCATCATGATGACTTCAGGTGGGGCGGCGGGGTGGTGGGTCGGCCTGGCGACGCCGTCGAGGATCTGCTTTAGCTCGGATTTGAGGAGTTGCTTGAGTTCTTCGCCGCCCTGAATGCCGGTGCGGAGGGCGCGCTGGCGGAGGTTTTCCATGACGATGGCGGTGGTGGGGGCCCCGAGGTCGGCGGCGAGGAGGAGGGGCTCGAGATTGACAAGGGTGGTCTCGTCGACCTCGCGGGTGAGGGCGATGACGGAGCTGATGGACTCGGTGAAGGATTCGCGGGTGCGGGTGACCGCCTGCTTCATGCGTTCGAAGAGGCCGCGCTTCGGCTCCTGCGGTTCGGGGGCGGTGGGCTGGTCAGGTTCTGTAGGGCGTTTGCCGAAGATGGAGAAAGCCATGCTAACTCTAGTTTAGCAACCTGCGCAGGGCTTCGCAGGGGCGGCGCGGGAGGTGAGTGAGCGCGAGGGACAAGCAGCGCGATTGTATGAGGATAGGTTTTTCAGGAGGATGAGATGGCGTTCTGGTAGATGCGCATACGGACGCAGGCGGCTTCAAGTAGAGGGGTCTTGAGTTGATGGGACCGACCGCGGTCGAAGAGGTCTCCGAGAATGGCGTCGAACTCTACCTTAGCGCCCTTCTGCATATCGCGATACATCGAGGCGGTGAGATTTGATCCTTTAGTGGTGAGTCGTTGGTGGACCATATCGAGGAACTGCTTCGCGGTAGGGTAGCCGCAGGCGGCGGCGATGGAGGCGCACTCGTCGAGGGCTTGAAGGGCGGTCTCTTCGCCGTTGGGCACGGCGTTGATCTCTCCGACGGGTGCGTTGAAGAGACAGTTGACCAGGCCCAACGTTGAGATACCGACCCATTTCTGCCACATGGCCTGCATGATGTTGGTGGAGAGTTCGGTTTCGAAGCCGGCGTCGCGGAAGTTTTCGTCGAGCTGCCGGATGCGTGGGGTGAGCTGTCCGTCGCGCTCGCCGTAGGTGAGGGTTTGCATCTCGTTGAACTGCACGATGCGTCCTTGCTGATCGAGTTCGGTGGAGACCATGCAGACGCCTCCGAGGACGGCGGCTGGAGCGAAGCGGTGGGCAAGTATGTCGATGTGGCGCATTCCGTTGAGAGCGGGGTAGATCATGGTGGCGGGGCCGATGGCCGGTGCCATGTCTGTGATGGCCTGGTCGAGCGCGAAGGATTTCACGCTGAGGAAGATGACGTCGTAGGGCGAGTGAATTTGCGTGGAGGTGAGGGTTTGCGGCTTGATTGTGAGGTCGCCATCAGTGCTGACGAGGCGCAGGCCGTCGCGCTGGAGTTGCTGCATACGCGAGGGGCGAACGAGAAAGGTGACATCGCGGCCAGCCTGTGCAAGGCGCGCTCCGAAATAACCGCCGACTGCGCCGGCGCCGACGACAAGAATCTTCATGGACGTCTCTCCCCTGGATGCGGAACGCTCACTCCTTATGCGTCAACGGTTTGCGATGGCGAGGGAAGGAGGTAGGAAGTTGGGTGAGGATTGTACCTTGGCGGGAGAAGGCTCTTTCCTCCTATGCCAAGTACCAGATAGGCGAGGAGAAAGACAACGATAAAGGCTACTCCGGCGAAGAGAACAACCAGCCCGAAGTCAGGGTGTTTGGGGTCGTGAAGGTGAGCGAAATCGAAGTGGTGTTTCATGGAAAATTAGATGCGATTTCGTCGACCGGAGGAAGGCCGGGGAAGCGCGTTTCGCTTAGGCGAGATGCGTCGTGGCGTCCGGGGCGTAGCTCGACGTGGGAGCAGGCTTTGGAGGAGCTGGTGAGTAGATTCCGGGGCGCACCAGAAGAAACAGATAGATGAGAAGGATGGCGATGAGAACGAGGCCGCCGATGAAGATGTGCGGTCTGAATCCCATCACGGTCTTATGTTTGGGAAGGTCGGGAGGTGGGATGTGTTCGTGCTCGTGGTCGCGTTCGTGGTTATGTTCGTGCATGCAGACAAGCTTACTTTGCAAAAGTGATTGCGCGCAGCATGCCGGAGAAATATTTGTTGCCGGGAGAGATGAGAGGACAGCTATTCGTCACGGCCGGGGCGGGACATGAGTTCGCGAATGGCTTCTTTGGGGCTCTTCTCGTGGTGGAGGATGGCGTCCATTTGTTCCGTGATGGGCATCTCGACGGCGTAGCGCGCGGCCAGGCCGAGGGCGGCGGCGGTGCTGCGGACGCCTTCGGCTACCTTGCCGTGCAGGCTTTCGATGATGTCGGGTAGCTGGCGACCACGGCCGAGTTCGATGCCGACGGCGCGATTGCGCGAGAGGGATCCGGTGCAGGTGAGGACGAGGTCGCCGACGCCGGAGAGGCCGGCGAGGGTCTGGCGGCGGCCTCCGCAGGCTATGGCGAGGCGTGTCATCTCGGCGATGCCTCGCGTGATGAGGGCGGCGGAGGAGTTGTAGCCGAGGTTGAGACCGTTAGCAACGCCGGCTGCGAGTGCGATGACGTTCTTCAGTGCACCGCCGAGTTCAACGCCTGGAACGTCGTCGTTGGTGTAGATGCGGAGGGTGGGAGAGGTGAAGTCGCGCTGGACGATCTGTGCGATCTTTGGTGATGTCGAGGCGGCGACGATGGCAGTAGGCATGCCTGCGGCGACTTCCTGCGCGAAGGAGGGGCCGCTGAGCACGGCGAACGGGTTTTCAGTTACTGCGGCGACGACCTGGGACATGCGGAGGAAGGTAGTCTCCTCGATGCCTTTGCTGGCGCTTAGGATGATCTGGTTCCTGGTGAGCATGGGGGCGATGTTGGTGATGACACCGCGGAGGTGCTGCGAAGGTGTGACGCAGAGGAGGATGTCAGCTTCGAAGATGGCGCGTGGTAGATCGGATGTGATGTCGATGCGGGTGGGGAGTGTGAAGCCGGGAAGGTAGGGGAGGTTTTCGCCTGCTTCGGTGAGCTGCTCGGCGAGTGCAGCGGAGTGGGACCAGAGACAGAGCTCGTGCCCGCCGCGGCGTGCGAGGGAGAGTGCGAGTGCGGTGCCCCAGCCTCCGGCACCAAGGATGGCAATGCGGCTCACGCTGCCGCCTTTTTCTTGCCGAATCGGCTTTCGGTTCCGGCGAGGAGGCGGCGAATGTTTTCGTGATGCTTGACGATGACGAGGATTGGAATGAAGAGGAGGCCGGCGATGACGATGGGGGTACGTTGCGGTATGAAGTAGAGACCGAAGATCGGAAAGAAAGCTGATGCGATGATGGAGGCGAGCGAGACGAAGCGGGTGATTAGTATGACGATGAGGAAGATGGCGAAGGTGCATCCGGCAGCTGCCGGAGAGAGCGCGAGGAAGACGCCGAGCGCGCTGGCGACACCTTTGCCGCCGCGAAAGCCGAGCCAGATGGGGAAGACGTGTCCGAGAATAGCGGCAACAGCGGCGGCAACGGCAAGGTCGTAGTTGCCGGGCGCGATGTGCTGAGCGATCTTGACGGCGAGGAAAGCTTTGCCGCAATCGAGAAGAAGCGTGACGATGCCGAGGCCCTTGGCTCCGGAGCGCGCGACGTTGGTGGCTCCGATGTTGCCACTGCCGGTGGCGCGGATATCCTGGTGGCGGAAGATTTTTACGAGAAGATAGCCAAACGGGATCGATCCCAGAAGATATGCAATCGGAATGGAGAGCAGCCAGGTGTTCATGTTGTTTTGATGAGTCTATCAAGGACAGCAATACGCGAGTTAGCGAGTCAGGTCGGGCGCTTCTCCGCGTTGCGGCGCTGCTAAAGGAGATGGTGGCGGATGAGTTCGAGGGCGTGCTGGCTGGCCCACCAGCGGATGCGTTCACGGTCACCGGGGAGGTTGAATTCTTTGACCTGGGTTTTCTTGGCGTCGGCGAGGGCGATGTAGACGAGACCGATGAGCTTGTTGGCGTCGGGTCCGGGTGCTCCGGGGCCTGGGCCCGCGATGCCGGTGATGGAGATGCCGAGCGATGCGCCGGTGCGGGCGCGGATGCCTTCGGCGAGGGAGCGTGCTACCTCGGATGAGACGGGACCTTTGCTTGCGACGAGTGCTACGGGGACATCGGCGAAGATTGTCTTGAGAGCATCGCTGTAGACGACTGCGCCGCCGAGGAAGTAGCGCGAGCTGCCGGGGATGGCGGTGAGACGTTGAGCGAGGAGGCCTCCGGTGCAGCTCTCGGCGGTGGCGAGGGTGAGGTTGCGGAGGCCAAGGTTGAGTAGCACAACCTCCTCGAGAGACTCACCGTGCGAGGAGAAGATGGCGTCGTCCATCTCAGCTTCGATTTCTTCTGTGAGGTCGTCGACGCGGCTCTGGGCTTCGGCCAATGTGGGTTTGGCGCAGAGGAAGTGGAGCTGGATCTCGCCGGCGCCGGCGAGGATGGTGGTTTCGACATCGGGGTACTGTTGATAGATGGGAGCGGTGCGGGCGTCGACGTGCGACTCGGGGATGAGGGCCATGCGGAGCATGCGCCTGGCGAGGTGACGGAGGGGAAGCGAGCTGGCGAGGCGCGGCTTCACTTCATTGTCAAAGAGCGGCTTTAATTCCTTGGGCGGGCCGGGAAGGAGGATGACGATCTTGCGAATGGGTTTGCCGTTGGAGTCGAGTACGGTCGTGTCGAGGAATTGTGCGGGGGCGCTGCCGTTTGTGTTGTCGAGGATGGCGGCGCCGTCGAGGACATCGGCCTGCTTGGCGTTGTTGGATGGCATGACCATCTGGCGGGCGGCGAAGCGTTTGTAGAGGGCGGTGAGGACGGCGTTATCGGTGTGGAGACCGATGCCGAGCGCGGCGGCGACGGCCTCGCGGGTGAGGTCGTCTTCAGTCGGGCCAAGGCCACCGGAGAAGATGACGATGTCGGCGCGGGAGAGGGCGATGAGAGCGGCGCTGGTGAGGTGCGCGAGATTATCGCCGACGATGGTCTTGAAGGCGACCTGTACGCCGAGGTCGTTGAGGCCTTCAGTGAGGTAGAGGGAATTAGTGTCCTGGCGGAAGGGCGTGAGCATCTCGGAGCCGGCGGCGATGATTTCAGCGATCATGTATTCCTTTGTCCCTTGCTGTTGTTGCTTCGTCCCCAGCTGTTGTTGCTTGATCCCCAGCCGTGCAGTTTCTTCAATGATAGCGGCATCGAACAAGTGATCACACAGAATTGACGCGGTGAATGAGCGCGATCGCAATGTGACGAATTGCTCCGTTTCTTTCCTAACCTACGGTGAGATGCCTTGTCTAATCCGCCAAAGGAAGCGGTTGGGCCTGGCAATGGGACTCTCCTCTGCGATGGCGGACAAACAGACGTTATCCCATCGACTTAGTGGTATTGATTCGGCGTTTTGAAAATGAACCTTTGGCGTGTTTCAGGCGTGCGTGAATTCTCACGCTGCACGACGCGCATGGGAACCCCTGTCTTCAGCGCGCTTTTTGTTGCGCGCTTAACGAGAAACACAGGAGGTCGTAATGAACGTTCGTCTTATTGTGAGCCCTGTTCTTGTTTTGTTGCTCTCGTACTATGCTCCCAGTCAGCAGATGTCGCAGGGGAGTGGTGAGGTTAGCCCGACGGTGCGAGCTTCTGCAAGCGCCCAAGTTGCATTCAAACAGGACCTGATGCATCGGATTGCCATTGCGGAGGCATCCGTGCGACAGGCGGAGTCTGCTCATGCAACTGGTGTTGAGCTAGGTAGACTCTATGCGCAACTTGGCCTGTTGTACGAGGACGCGGCCCAGTGGGAGCGGTCGGAGGCAACGCTAGAGCATGCAGTCTCCCTGTTGCGGCATACGGCGGAGTCGAGCCGGGATCTGGCGACAGCACTCAGCCAGTTGGGAAGCCTGCATGTCGCGATGGGACAACCGCGAGCGAGCGAACGTGAGGAGCTGGAGGCGTTGAAGCTCAGAGAGAAGCTCGGGGATCGATTGACGATCGCGCGTAGCTGGAACGATCTCGCGGCGCTTTCCCTTGCGCAACACAAGTATGAGAAGGCGAGAGATTTTGCTCAGAAGGCTGTGGCTGAATTCATTGCGAACGAACAGTCCAGCGTCTTGGACAGGATATCGGCACGGTACGCGCTCTCGATGGCGTTTTGCTACCTCAAGGATTGCCAGTCCGCCATTCCTCTGCTGAAGGACGCCGTCGATGACGCGAAGGCTAAGTTGCGGGCGGATGACTTTCCGATTGGCTTTGGCGAATTTCTGTTGGGATATGCGTATTGGAAGTCTGGCGATATGTCGGATGCGCGCCAGTATATGGAGGAGGGAACGGCTGGTATGAGCGAACAGCTTGGTTGGGGGCATCCGGCCTATTTGGCGGTGCTAGGGAGGTATGCTCAGTTCCTGCGCGAAGACCGACAGGTCGAGGCCGCCAATGTCGTAGAACACCGCATCCGGCAGGCAGAAGCTGTTGTCGATGTTCATTCAATACAGACGCGCCAGGGGGCGTTCGGCTTCGAGGGATTGCACTAGGTTCCGGCCTCTCTCCAACGGTTGCTTATTGGACAGTATTGGAGACACGCGAACGTTGATTGCTATGGGAGAAGGAGCCGTTTGGGCGAGGCCCTCCCTGTTCGGGCAGAAACATGGAAAAAATCGTGCCGCATAGGGGGGTAGAGGTGCGGGAGCGGACACGAAGGCTGCCGCCGTGCTTCTCAACGAGTTCGCGGGAGACCCAGAGACCGAGACCTGTGCCGGTATCTTTTTTTGTGGTGAAGAAAGGTTCGAAGATGTTATCGAGATGCTCGGGAGGAATACCCAGGCCGGTGTCTGCAATGGTGATACGAACGCCTTGCCGTGAGGGGTTGCGCGGATCGATCGCGGAGTTTGCTTCGATACGGATGATGGCTCCGCTGGCGCAGGCGTCGAGGCTGTTCGCGAGGAGGTTGGAGAGGATCTGACGAATCTCTCCGGCAGAGCCTAACACCTCTTTTTCTGTTTTGGCATTGACGATGAAAGAGACTCCGAGGCTGGTCGCGCGAGAGGCGTAGAAATCGGTGACCTCGCGGACGACGGTGGCTGGCTTGAAGGGGGCTGGGGTCGATGTTTCGCGATAAAACCCAAGGGACTGGCGGGTAATGTGAGCGATGCGGCCGAGTTCGCCCTCGGCCTGTGTCAGGAACCGACGGATATCGTCCAAGTGCTCCGTGCCGCGAGCGAGGTAGATCAGGTTAGTGAGACCTTCCAGTGGGTTATTGACCTCGTGGGCGACCGTTGCGGCGAGGCGTCCGGCGGCTGCGAGCTTTTCGGCACGCATCAGTGCGCCTTCGGACATGCGGCGTTCGGTGATGTCGCGGAAGACGAGGACGATGCCGATTAACTGGCCGGCACTGTCGCGAATGGGTGCACCGCTGTCGTCGATGCAGACTTCGGTTCCATCTTTGGCGACGAGGAAGGTGTGGTTGGCCAGGCCGACAACAGTGCCGAGGCGGCGGACCTTGTCGACGGGGCTTTCAACGACGGCGCGCGTTTCTTCGTTGAAGATGTGAAAGATCTCGTGGAGGGGTTTGCCTTTGACGTCTGCCTCTTTCCAACCGGTGATCTGTTCGGCGATGGGATTCATGAAGTCGATGTTGCCGTCGGCGTCGCATGCGACGACTGCGTCTCCGATGCTGCGGATGGTGGTGTTCAACCATTGTTCGCGGGCGTAAGACTCTTCGCTGCGCTGCTTGATCTCATGAATCTGCCGGTTATAGGTCGAGGTCAGCTTATCGAAGACCCTGCGCGTCTCCAATGTGAGCACGGCTGCGGCAAGAGCGAGGAGCACGACGAGTCCGATCCAGGCATACTGGTTGACCTTGACGTCAGCTGCGGAGTGCTGGGCGCGGCGTCCTGAAACGAGGTCCAGGAACTCATCCATCTGGGCACGCAGGTTGTCCATATCCTGCTTGCGCTGGAGCAGGTGTTGCTCCAGCACGTCAGGATCCATTGGCGGCGAATTGATCTCCTGGTGGGCTTCCTGCTCCCATTGCTGGTGGGTGGCCTGGAGACGATGCAGCCTGGCGACCAGGTCAGGATTGTGAACGAGGCTGAACAGCGTGTCGAACTCGGGTTCGATTTGTTGATCGGCTTCGTGCAGAGGCTGAAGGAAGACCGGGTTTCGAACCAGAAGGAAGCCGCGCAGGCCGGTCTCTTCATCGACCATCAGTTTGATCAGACGGTTGCCGTGGAGGATGACGACATCAGCTCGGTCTACGGTGTTCGCGCTCTGCTGGACCCGCTGCAGGCCGTAGCCGAGGATGATCGCCAGAACCGCGAGGGCCGCAACAGGGAGTGCAAGGAGACGAACCAAAAGTCTGCTATAAAGCCGCGGTTCCACAGTATCTTCCCTCGCGTTGTGTGGTGCTGATATTGAGGTCGTGTCCGAACTCGAGACAGCCGGCGGAGATGATTTTACGCAAAAGCAGGCGATCTGGCGATGGATTTGATGGACGCCTGCCGATCAGAGTGACAATGGAGTTCGTGGCGGCAAGGAGTTGCGCTAGATGAGCCTGCGGCCTTCGATGTCGAGAGCTACATGGTAAAGAGCGTCGCGGGTAGCGAGGGCGGCGTTGCCGTCTTCAAGGAAAGCGAGGCCGACGAGGTTGTTGCCGGAGACAGCGAGAGTAGCTTCGTGGCGGGGGGTGATGCGGATGATGCCGCGCTGGCCGCGAAGGCTTGCGGCGACGTAGAGGTTGCCGTCGACGTCGAAAGCGATGCCCTGGGCGCGACCGAGGCCCTGGTAGAAGACGGTGGTGTTGCCGTCGCGATCGATGGCGTGGATGGCCTGGTTCGATGAGGTCGTGGGGCCGGTGACGAAGAGGGTGCCGGCGTCGTTGAAGGCGAGGTGGTAGGCGGCGATGCTGGGTTCGAGAGTGGCGTAGACGAAGATTTCGCCGCTGGTGCCGTCGGAGTTAGCGCGGCCGATTTTGAAGATGGTGCCGGAACGGTCGCCGACGAAGAGATTGCCGTCGCGGTCGAAGGCGATGCCGGTGGCGATGCCCATGCCTTCGGCGTAGGTGGAGATAGCGCCCTCGGGGGAGATGCGGTAGACGGTGCCTTCGGCGCGGGAGCTGGCGTAGAGATAGCCTTCAGGGTCGAAGGCGAGGCCGGTGGCGTTGAGGAGTTCGCGGACGAAGGGGCGAACCTGAAAGTCGCGTTGGATTTGAAAGATGGAGACGGGAACGGCCTGGCCGCGTGCTCCTGAGACGGTGGCGTAGACGTTGCCGTCGGCGTCGACGGCGGGGTTGGCTACGGGGTGCAGGTTTTCTGCCATCGGGACGGCGATGCGGAGGTTGATGGGGTTGCTCTCTGCGGCGCTGCGGTGAAGGATGAGGTTGCCGCTGATGGTGCCGTCGGGGATGCGGATGGTGGCGCGGGTGGGGCGGCTGAGGACAACGGGTGCGGAGATGTCGCCGATGGTGGCGCGGGGGATGTGCGCGCTGTGGGGATCGAGGTGCTGGCCGTGGACGTCGATCTCGCCACCAGGCATGGCGGCGATTGGCGTGACGCGGTCGAGGTGCGGGGCCGGGGTGTCGTGCTTGTCGGGCGTCAGTAAAGAGCGGAGGGTGGTCATGCTGGGTCTTAGCGTAGACGGGTGTGCACAGGAGTGCAACTTTAGGGCGCTAAAACCAGAGGTGAATAATTTGGGCGGCGGCGAGGGCGAAGAGGCCGGCGGCTACGTCGTCCAGCATGATGCCTGTGCCGGTGGGGAGGCGTTCGAGCTGGCGGATGGGTGGGGGTTTAAGGATGTCGAAGAGGCGGAAGAGGATGAGGGAGAGCGCGGCGTGGCGCCAATCGGGCGGAGATGGCGATTAGGGCGATGAGCTGGCCGGCTACCTCGTCGATGACAACGTGGCCGGGGTCTTCGCGGCCGGATTCGCGGGCGACGATGGTCGCGGCGGGGATGCCGATCAATGTGGCGGTGATTGCAGCGATTGCTGTGCCGATGGCCAGGGCGATGGGGGCCGGGTGGAGAATGTAAGCCGCGGCGTACCAGAGGAGGACGGCGGCTATGCTGCCGTAGGTGCCGGGGCCGGGTTTTAGGAGGCCTGCTCCGAAAAATGTGCCGATGGCCCAGGCCCAGAGGGTTTTCTTTTCGGTTGGGGGATGAATCTGTGTCGTGGAGTTGGCCATGAGGTCGCTGGTCCAGTGTAAACGTGGGACGTTCTACCCTCCCATGCCCCTCCCCATGAAAGTGTGTCAAAGTCTTCTATTCAAATGGGTTAAGTTTGTACTTCGGTTGGGAAGATGGGTGGTTTTGGCGCAAAGTATTCCATTCAGGTGGGTTATCTTTGCAGGGGGTGGGACTTTTTTTTGAGGCCTTAGTTCACGTCGTCGTCGTTCTGGGGGTTGTGCTTTTTCGAGCGGGCAAGCTCTTCGAGGAGGTCGGGATCCTGGATGGGGGAGGAGATTTTGTAGTCGCCGCTGGCCCATTTGCCGAGATCGATGCGGCGGCAGCGGTCGGAGCAGAAGGGGAAGTCTTCGCTTCCGGCGAGGACGATGGTGCGGCAGGTGGGGCAGCGGAGAGATTTAGTTTTCGCGGTGGAAGACTCTTTCGACATAGCACCAGTTTAATACTTTTCTTAATACTTTTCCGAGGTGTGACAAGGCGCGAAAGAAGAGAGGTCATCAGCGTGCGCGTCTAATGAGCGCGAGGTGTCTCGTGGGCAGGATTTGGTCCTTGTGCAGATCGATGTGTGCGTGTGGGTTGCATCGGTCTTGTGCTCATGGTTCTCTCTGGGTGGGGAAGGGCAACCGAGACGACATCTGCGAGTCAAGAAGTGACGGAGTTGCGGCCGCTGCCGGCTGGAGTTACGTTGCCCGTACAAGTAGGGCGGACGCTTCGCGCC
The DNA here is from genome assembly GCA_963791735.1 of uncultured Acidobacteriaceae bacterium. Lineage (GTDB taxonomy): Bacteria > Acidobacteriota > Terriglobia > Terriglobales > Acidobacteriaceae > Edaphobacter. The sequence goes on from CAWBTR010000010.1 coordinate 203,010, forward strand.
GGGAAGGTGAAGCCCGGAACGGTTGTTCAGGTGAAGACGACGCAGCGGGTACCTGTCTCTGAAAACTTGTACCTTAGGCAGGGGGCCACGGTTCGTGGCGAAGTGGTGGCGTCTGCTGTGGGAGACGGAACGGCGGCGCACCCTTCCACTCTGACGATTCGCTTCACCCGGTTGAGCTATCGAGGACAGACGGTTCCGGTGGTAACGAGAGCGGTGGCATTTGCGAATTTGATGGCGGTCGATGACACGTTTCTACCTGCGAATGGAAGTACCGATCGCGGAAACTCGAATTCAGCGAGCTGGACGACACGGCAGGTTGGAGGGGACGAGGTCGTCCGGTCGGGCTGGGTGGGTCCTGTGGTCGGCAGCGGGATGCGAACGGTAGGGCGCGCGGACTATTACGGGGTGTACAGTCTACCGGCGAAGCTGCAAGGATCCGATAGCGCGATGGTTCCGCGGGCGATGGGCGTGTTCTCGACGACTGCCGAGGGGCTCTATGGATACGATGATGGAACTCGGCTGGAGTCCTCGGGCGGATTGATTACGATCACGAATCCGGAGAGACGTGTCGTGATTCGGGCCGGAGATAATCTGCTGCTTGAGGTGGTGGCGGGCCGGTGATGTGGAGGCTGGCGTAAATTTTCAGACGATGGAGCGGAGAAGTCCGCCTTCAGCACGCAGGGCTGCTCCGTTGGTGGCGGAGGAGAGTGGGCTGGCGAGGAAGGTGACGAGGTTGGCGATCTCTTTGCTCTCGATGAGGCGCTGGAGGAGTGAGCTTGAGCGGTGCTTCTCGAAGAACTCCTTCTCAGCTTGCTCTGGGGTTGGGTTGGGGATCGACGAGATTTTTTCGAGGAACTCGACGATGCCTTCGGAACGAGTGGGGCCGGGCATGACAGCGTTGACGGTGACGGCGGTTCCTTTGGTGAGCTCGGCGAGGCCGCGCGAGATGGCTAGCTGCGAGGATTTGGTAACGCCGTAGTGGATCATCTCGGCCGGGGTCATGACGGCGGATTCGCTGGAGATGAAGATGACGCGGCCGTTGTTGCGTTGCAGCATGCGCGGGAAGTAGTGGCGGGAGAGACGGACTCCGCTGAGGACGTTAGTCTCGAAGATGCTGAGCCAGTCGGCGTCGGTGATGTCGGTGAAGGCTTTTGGCTCGTAGATGCCGAGGTTGTTGATGAGGATGTCGGTGTCGGGGACTTGCTGGATGAGGGATTGCGCGCCTTCGGCGGTGGCTACGTCGGCTGCAATGGTTTTGACGTTGGTGAGACCAGCCAGGGCTTTGTCCAGCTTTTCTTTGCTCCGGCCTGGGACTGTCACGGTGACGCCTTCGGCAATGAGGGACTGCACGATGGCTAAGCCGATGCCGGCGCTGCCTCCGGTCACGACGGCGGTTTTGTTTTTGAGCTGCAGGTCCATGAGGTCTCCCTTGTGCCAGCGATAACTAACCGACACACGAGTGGATGATCTTCAGGTGGCTAGGGATGCAGGCCGCGTTACGATTGGCGTTGGATGGGGAACCAGATTTCGATTGGGCCCTTGCCTGTGACGGGGTTGAAACGCTCGTCGTAGCGCTCGAAGTCGGGTGTGGGGGCGGATTTGAGGCCAGAGGTGGGGAACCACTGCTTCAAGATGTATTGCCATGTGTTGTGGAGAGTGGCGACGCCGTTGGGGTCGGTGAAGACGGCGTAGTGGGCGGCGGGGACGATCATGCGGCCTTCGGGTGGGGCAATTGAGAGGTCGGAGACTTCAAAGGCGCACATGTACTCGAAGCGCTGATTGGGGAGGTCGGTCTGGCAGGTGGCGCCGTAGAAGATCTTTGCAGCGTGGAGGCCGGGGATGGGGAGTTGGTTGAACTCGGCCCATTGCGCGGGGATGTCACGTGGGGCGTCGGCGAAGGTGTGGAAGCGGCGGAGGCCGGCTAGCTTGAAGGAGGGATGGTCGCGGTAGGTCGGGGCGAGCATATAGTTATCGGTTGCCTTTGTAACTATAAAACGAGCCAGGAAAGACTGCGTGCGGATTGGTTTCGGCCAATTCGATTGGCTTCAATCTCGGAAGACAAGAAAGGATAGGCAAGGGTGCGAGAGAGCTATGATGCGGGTGTGAGCCTGCCGCTGAGTCCGCCGATACTGCCGATGCTTGCGAAACGGGTCTCGGAGATTCCTGCGGGTGACCAGTGGATCTTTGAGCCCAAGTGGGATGGGTTTCGATGTCTTGTGTTCCGGGAGGGGGACGAGATTTTGCTGCAGAGCCGGGATGGCAAGCCGCTCAACCGGTATTTCCCGGAGGTGGTTGAGGTGCTGCTGGCGCAGCTGCCGCAGCGTTGCGTGCTGGATGGTGAGCTTGTGATTGCGACGAAGGATGGGCTGGACTTCGATGCACTGCAGTTGCGGCTGCATCCGGCGGCTTCGCGGGTGAAGTTGCTGGCAGGGGAGATTCCGGCTTCGGTGGTGTTCTTCGATTTGCTTTGGGTCGGGGATGAGGATCTGCGGGAGGCTCCGTTTGCTGAGCGGAGAAAGCGGCTGGAGGAGGTGCTTGGCCGTGCGAGTCCGCCGGTGCATGTGACTCCGGCGACACGGGACCACGCTATAGCCAAGGATTGGTTCAAGCGGTTCGAGGGAGCTGGGCTTGATGGGGTGATGGCGAAGTCTGCGGAGGAACCGTACCAGCCGGACAAACGCGTGATGTTGAAGGTGAAGCATGAGCGGGACTGCGACTGTGTGGTTGCGGGGTTTCGCTGGCATAAGAATGGGGAAGGGACGGCGGTAGGGTCGCTGTTGCTGGGGCTTTATGATGCGGCGGACGTGCTGCAACATGTTGGCGTGTGTGCGAGTTTTACGATGCCGAAGCGGCGGGAGCTGGTGGAGTTTCTTGCACCGTATCGAGTGAATGCGCTGGAGGGGCATCCGTGGGCGGGGTGGGCGGAGATGACTGCCAGCGGGAGGATGCCGGGTGGGCAGAGCCGGTGGTCGGCGGGGAAGGATCTGTCGTGGGAGGCGTTGCGGCCGGAGTTGGTGGTGGAGGTGGCGTATGAGCATATGCAGGGGAACAGGTTCCGGCATATGGCTCAGTTTCGGCGGTGGCGAGTGGATAAGGCTCCGCGGGATTGTACGTATGCGCAGCTGGAGGTTGTGCCGGCGCAGGAGTTGATGGAGATTTTCGCGGGTGAAAACTTATGACGAGGTCTGTGACGTTCGGATTAGCAAGCATCGTCTTGATTGGATTAACGTTCGGACCTTGGTATTCGGCGCGTGCCGGGGGCGATCGATATAGTTCTGATCGTATTGGCGTTTGGACTTAACTTCTATGCGGCAAAGCTGGGCACTAAGTGGTGGTTAGTCGTGCCAGCGGTGTTCGTTTGCTGCTTCATTTTTGTTCTCATAATAACTAGGCACATGGATTAATGGTGGCCTCGCGCCAGGCACGAGTGGGGTCGTCGTCGGGGTCGGGTGTGGATTGCGCTGGGCGCTGGGCTTCGGGGACGTTTCGTAGGTTGAGTCGGATGCGGTACCAGATGGCTGAGCTGCCGCGCATGCGGTCGATGAGGATGTCGTCTTCGGCGAGGTGGGCTGCGGCTTCAGGATGTTTTTCTTTCCAGCGAGCGAGGCCGGCTTCGGCGGCGGCTTTGTCGGGGGATTGGGCGACGATGATGAGTGGGTGCTTGGGTGTGCGGCGGGCTGGCGTTTTGCGTGGGGTGGATTTCGGTGCGGGTGCTTCGGTTTCGGAGGAGGCGGCTTCGGCTGCGGCTTTGGAGCGTTTCTTGAAGCGCTGGGCGCGGAAGCCTTCCTGAATTTGCCGATCGAATGCTTTGGCTTTGGAGGGCTGGACGCGTTTGGGTTCGCCTTCGGCTTTGGCGAAGTGTGGAGGCCAGGGGGCATCGCCGAAGCCTTCGGCTTCGTCGCGTGCGGCGAGCGCGAGGAGTTGGTCGAGTGAGCCGGCGGAGGCGTCCATCGCTTCGTGCGGGTTACCGATGGTCAGCGAAGCGCTGCGGCATGGTGAGGACGGTGAAGTCGGCCGGGTTGACGTCGGGGACTTCGTGCCAGTTGAGGGGTGCAGAGACGCGGGCGTCGGGGAGCGGGCGGACGGAGTAGGCGCTGGCGGTGGTGCGATCCTTGGCGTTCTGGTTGTAGTCGAGGAAGACGCCGTGGCGCTCCTCCTTCCACCACTTCGAACTGGCGAGGGTGGGGACGCGTCGCTCGACGGCGCGAGCGAGGGCGAGGGCGGCACGGCGGACTTCGGTGAAGGTCCAGCGCGGATGGATGCGGACGTTGACGTGCATGCCGCGGGAGCCGCTGGTCTTGGGCCAGCCGGTGAGGCCGTTCTCTTCGAGGATGTTTTTGACTTCGAGTGCTACGGCCCGGACGTCAGGCCAGTTGACGCCAGGACCGGGGTCGAGATCGATGCGAAGCTCGTCGGGGTGGTCGAGATCGGAGGAGCGGACGGGGTGAGGATGAAGTTCGATGCAGCCGAGGTTGACGATGAAGGCGAGGCCGGCGTCGTTCGTCGACGACGACCTCTTCGGCGGTGCGGCCGGAGGGGAAGGAGAGAGTGACGGTGCGGAGAAAGGCGGGCAGGTCGGAGGGAGCGCGTTTTTGATAGAAGGGTTCGGGCTGGCCGCTTTGAAGGCAGGCTCCGTTGACGAATCGCTTGAGGACGATGGGGCGGTCGCGAATACCTTGCAGGGCTCCGGGTGCGATGGCGAGGTAGTAGCGGACGAGATCGAGCTTGGTGAGCTGGGTTTCGCGGGAGAAGTAGAGTTTTTCTGGGTGCGTGATGCGGACGGTTTGGTCGTCGATCTGGAGAAGTTCGGCGGTGTCGTCCTTGGGCGTGGTCTTCACCGGGATAGGGTATACCCGTTGTGAAGATACGGCGGCCCGGCGCTACTCGAGGATGCGGGCGACTACGTCGTAGTCGTGGGAGTCGGTGATTTCGGCGCGGTAGAAGGTGCCGGGGACTAGGGTTTCGTGGGGGCCGAAGTCGTTGATGAAGACTTTGCCGTCGATCTCGGGGGCGTGGAGTGCGGTGCGGCCCTCCCAGAGAAGTTCGGTCTCTTCGGATTCGCCTTCGACTAAGAGGTCGATCTCGCGGCCTACCCATTCGGCTTTGGATTTCGTGCTGATTTTTTGTTGCAGCTTCATCAGCTTGCGGCGGCGGGCCTGGATGGTGCGGTTGGGGACCTTCAGTTCGTCGGCTAGTTCGAAGGCTTTGGCGCCCTCTTCGTCGGAGTAGGTGAAGACGCCGAGCCAGTCGATTTTTGCTGCTCGTACGAACTCGCAGAGAGTTTCGAAGTCGGCTTCGGTTTCGCCGGGGAAGCCGACGATGAAGCTGGTGCGGATGACGATGCCGGAAACGATGCGGCGGGCCCTGGCGATGAGGTCGAGGAAGATCTGCGCGTTGCCGCCGCGCTTCATGCGCTTGAGGACGCTTGCACTGGCGTGTTGAAGTGGGACGTCGAGATATTTTGCGATGGTGTCGTGCTTGGCCATCGTCTCGAGGAGGCGCGTGGTGACTTTGTTGGGGTAGGTGTAGAGAAAGCGGAGCCAGCGGAGGCCGGGGAGGAGTGCTAGCGCGTCGAGTAATGTGGCGAGGCCGTCGGTGAAGCCGAGGTCTTCGCCGTAGCAGGTGGTGTCCTGGCCGATGAGTGTGATCTCGCGGACGCCTTGTTTGATCAGGTTTTCGGCTTCGGCGATGATCGACGACATGCGGCGGGAGCGGAACTTGCCGCGGAGTTGCGGAATGATGCAGAAGCTGCAGGGGTGGTCGCAGCCTTCGGCGATCTTTATATATGCCGACGCTCTTGGCGTCGTCAGGATTCGTGGAGTGGCGTCGTTGTAGAGATACTCGGGGAGCGCGGCGGTGGCTCCGTCCCATGATGCGCGGGAGAAGCGGCCTTGCTGCTGGCGGAGGTCGCCTTCGGGGCGTGATGTGTTGCCGGGGTCGATGCCGATTGGCAAGCTGCCAGGGAGATGCGCGATGTGGTCGCCGGTGTGATTCAGGGGTTCGTCGCCGTGAGTGGTGCCGGTCTCGGCTAGCGATTGGACGATGCGGAGTTGCGGGGCGATCTCGCGATCGTGCTCGGGGTCGGGTAGTGGGCGCGAGTGTTGGGAGACGGCGCTCGGGGCTCGGTCGATAAGCTGGGTGACTTCAGTGTTAGTTTCGACCATGCCGATGGCGTGGGTGTGGATGGTGGCTTCGGGTGTGCCCTGAGGGAGGATGTTGAAGGGGGAGTTGGTGTGCGTGTGGCCGCTTGGCGTGAGACCGGCGGCGGCTAGGATGGCTTCGAGTTCGCCGGTGCCGACGACGGCGTCTACTTCGGGGATATTCTTCCGGATTTCGTCGCGGTAGCGCTCGACCAGGCAGCCGGCGACTACGATGCGCTGGGCTTTGCCTCCGTTCTGCTGCTTGTGCTGGACCATCTCGAGGATGGTGTTGACGGACTCCTGCTTGGCGGAGTCGATGAAGCTGCAGGTGTTGATGACGATGATCTCGGCGTCTTCGGCGCGGGGGGTGAGTTCGGCGCCGTTGTGGTGGAGCAGGCCCATCATGACCTCGGAGTCGACGAGGTTTTTGGGGCAGCCGAGGGAGACGAAGCCTACTTTGGGTTTCGACGAAGTGTTGGGGTCCAGGACGGTAGTGTTCGTCGGATTTTGGGCGGAAAACGGCACACTCTTATTCTACCTGTGCGAAAGAGAGTTTGTGGTGCCGCTATTTTGTTTGCAGGGCTGGCGCGGGTGCGGTCAATGCTTCAGTGTAGTTGTGCCAAGTGGTACCGAGGGATTTGTAGAGGTTGGCGGCACGTGGCGGGATCGGGATCGATGAGATGTCGTGGGCTGAATTTTTGGCAAGAAGCCACCAGGCGATGGGGGCTTGCGTGATGTCGTAGCCGGCGTCGTGAAGAAGGCCAAGACTGACTCTACCGCTTTGATTGAGGAGGTCGTTGTGAATCGATTCGCTGCGGCTATAGGTTGCGATGCTTGTAACAGTGCCGACGCCGGGAACAAAGGCGCCTACAGCTGAAGACGCGAGATTGGCGGCTGTCATCATGTGCTGGGCCGGCAACATTCGGTAGTTCTGCTTCTCGAGGGCCACCGCCATGTTGTCTGCCAATAGGGTCGCTACTTGTGAGTCGTTTTGCAGGCGCTCGATGAGTTCGAACGGGATAAGGATGATTCCGGTTGGCAGCGTAAGGGCGTCTTTCCAGTTGGTGGCATCGATCAGTTGAAATTTGAAGGGAATCTTTACGGGGTCGGCATCGGGAAGGTTTCGCTGGTAGACGGGAATGAGGCTGGAGCCGATACGGTCAATGCGGGCCTGCATGGCGGCGTCTTTATACGGAGGAATTTTCTTTGGATCGACGCCGAGAAAGAGCTCTCTTGCGATGTTTTGCTTGGCGTCGGGGTCGACAGCTGCGGGGTCGTAGTCGTTCTTGTCGAGGAGTTTTGCTTCGCCGTCGGGAACGGTGTTGGGACCGAAGATCGCAGTGTCGGCGAGGAGGAAGCCGTCGGACTGCGGCTTGCCGTGATATTTGAGCCAGACATTCGCTTTGACATCGGAGATAGATGTTAGAGGGGACTGGAAGGTGATTTTGGTGGTTGCATTGATGAGAATGACATAGCCGTCGGCGCGGACGAGCAGACGCAAGGGGGCTGGGGCGGGGTTCGCGGGAGAGACGATGCGGTCGACGATGGCAAATCCGCTGAGTGCGGTTTTATCTACAGAAAGGAACAAGACGGAGTCGGCGATGACCTGATGCTGCTTCTTCTTGAGTTCACCGTAGATGGTGACAGCCTGACCGAGATAGGGGTCGGCTCTCGTCGTCGCGCCTGCTTTCGGACCTGTTTCTGTAAGGAAGGCGGCCTTCTTGCCCGGGACGACGTGGAATCCGTTTACGTCGAAGTCGGCTAGCGAGGTTGTGCGGGTGACGTAGCCGTTCTCGATGACGGGGGTTGGTTCCTCTCGCTGGGAGAGAACATGAGAAGCAGAAAAGAAGAGCAAAAGTAGAGCGAGCCCGCGAACCATTGCGTCAGATTAGAGCAAGGCGGTTAGATCGTCTACAGATTTCTGTCGCTTTGACTGCTCACGCGAGGCCGTTGCGAGCGACGACTTCTTTGTAGAAGTGGGCGCTCATCTTTGGGGTGCGTTTCTGTGTTTTGAAGTCGACGTAGTGGATGCCGAAGCGGTAGGCGTAGCCGTCGGCCCACTCGTAGTTGTCCATCAGGCTCCAGCAGAAGTAGCCGCGGACGGGTACGCCTTCGGAGACGGCGCGATGGAGTTGGGTGAGGTAGTTGCGAAGGTACATGACGCGGTCGGAGTCGTAGACGTGGCCGTCGGGTGTGAGGACGTCGGCGGAGGAGGCTCCGTTTTCGGTGATGTAGATCTCTTTGAGATTCCACAGCTGGGCGGCTAGTTTGGGAGACCAGTAGATGGCCTCGGGGCCGACGTGAAGCCAGTTGCTCATCATGTGTGGGTAGGATTTGGGTGGTGGGATGTGTGCGAAGCCTGCGGGTGAGTCGTCGGCGCGGACGTAGGAGGGGGTGTAGACGTTGAGGCCGACGAAGTCGAGGGGGCTGCCAATGGCGCGCATGTCGTCTGCAGTGAATTTGGGGGCCGCTGCGCCGTGGTGGGCGAGGTAGACATCGGTGTAACGGCCCTCCATTACAGCTGTGAGGTAGCCGGCGTTGGATTCACGATAGGCTTTGGCTGCGGCTGCGATGTGCTCGGGTGTTTCGATGATCGGGACAGTGGCGGCGGCATTCTCGGCGAGGCCAACTTTTGTGCCGGGTTTCGCGTGGGCGCGGATGGCCTGCACTCCGAAGCCATGAGCAAGCAGAGCGTGATGGCGGACCTGGTTGACGCCAGCGGGTGCAAGCTTGAGGCCAGGCGCGTGACGACCTTCCTGGTAACCGATGTCAACGAACGAGCGCATCTCGTTGAGAGTCATGAAGTGATGAACGCGATCGGAGAGATGCTGCGCGACGTAGCCGGCGTAAACGGCGAAGGCCTCAGAGGTATTGCGGGATTGCCAGCCGCCTTTGTCTTCGAGGGCCTGGGGGAGATCCCAGTGGAAGAGCGTGCAGTAGGGTTCGATGCCGGCGACGAGCAGTTCGTCGAGCATGCGGTTGTAGAAGTCGAGGCCCTTGGGATTGGGTGTGCCAGTGCCTTGCGGAAAGACGCGCGGCCAGGCGACGGAGAAGCGGTAGGTTTTGAGGCCGAGGGCCTTCATGAGGGCGACGTCTTCTTTGTAGCGGTGGTAGTGATCGTCGGCGACGTCGCCGGTGTCTCCGTTGTTGGTTTTGCCGGGGATGTGGGAGAAGGTGTCCCAGATGGAAGGGCCACGGCCGTCTTCGTTGACTGCGCCTTCGACCTGATAGGAGGCAGTTGCGGAGCCCCAGAGAAATTCCGGTGGGAAAGATCGCGAGCTGGTAACAGATTCGGTGCTCTGACCTGAGACCGATGTCGTTAAGTTTGAGAGTACGGCGGGAGCGAGTGCGGCTGATCCAAAGAGGCGAGCGAAGGTACGGCGACTGAGATGTTTCGGCACTGGCGGGTCCTCGTGAGTGTCAAGGAAGTTTAGCTGCTCCTGCTTCCAAGTGCCAGTTGTCGGTGCCACGAAGGAGACGATGCCGCGCAGTTACCTTGTTTGCAAGGATGCGCCGGGTTGGGTATAGAAAATTTTGTTCATCGGCTGCGGATGAGCACTGCGGTCGCGTCATCGGTGAGGTTTGATCCGTGGCCAAAACGCTGGACCTCCTCGATCAATCCTTCGATGCAGGCGTCGGGCTGGAGAAAATGCTCGAGCAGGCGTGCGGGGCCGTATTCTTCTTCGTCTCGGTTCACGGCTTCGGTGATGCCATCGGTGTAGAAGAGGAGTTTTGTTCCGGGGCTGAGTTGAATTTTTTTCTCTGGATATGACGACGCGCCGAGTCCGAGCGGAAGGCCGGTGTCGACGTCGAGGAATGTGCACTCGCCGTTGATGAGCAGAGGGCGAAGGTGTCCGGCGCTGGCGACGGTAATTTCGCGAGAGCGGGCATCGAGCACGGCGTAGATCATCGTCACGAATTTGCCCATGGGAAAGTCTTCGGAGAGTGTCTGGTTGAGATGCTGGAGCGTTTCGCTGGGCGAAGAGTGGAGCTTTGCCAGGGAACGGAGGATGGAGCGTGTGGCGGACATCAGAAGTGCAGCGGGCATGCCTTTGCCGGAGACGTCGGCGAGTGCGATGCCGTAACGCTCGTCGCCGAGGTCGATGAAGTCGAACCAATCGCCGGCTACTGCGCCGGCAGGGTGCCAGGCGGTTTCGAAGGCGAATCCTGGAACAAGGGGGACCGCCTTCAGGAGGAATGCCTGTTGGACGGCTCGTGCTTCGTCTGCCTCGCTTTGCATGCGTTCGCGTTCGAGGCGCTCGAGTTTGAACAGGCGGGCGTTTTCGATGGCGACCGCGATGTGTCCTGCGAGAGCTTTGAAGATCTGCAACTGGTCGTTCGTGAAGGCATTGGTGTGGAGGTGATCGACGGAGAGGACGCCGATGACCTCGCCGCAGACCTTGAGAGGAAGGTTGACTTCAGAACGCGTGTTGGGCTCACAGGCGATGTAATAGGGGTCGAGGGTTACGTCCGGGGCGTAGCGCATCTGTCCGGTGGCGGCGACGTGGCCGACCATGCCCTGTTGGCCGATGCGGAGCCGGTCACCTTTTCTGTAGAGGGTGCAGCCGCGAACGCCGTGGAGGACCATCTCGTCAGCTCCCGGGTCGCGCAACCACACGGAGACTTCGACGCAGCCGAGGGAGTCGGCGATGTCATTGACGACGCGCTCGAGCAGGCGATCGAGATCGAGAGTCGAGGTGATGAGCTGCGCGGCACGCTGCAACTTCATCAGGGAGTGAACGAAGCGGGAGGAGGTATTAACGGCTAGAGACGAAGCGCGACGATCGATTGAGCGGGGGGAGGTTGTTTCCATCCGGCCCTCCTTGAAGGGAGACCGATGTGTGCGGGTCTTGCCTGGAGACTTGGATGTTGAGGGAGTTCGCGCGATGCAATCTTTTCAGGGATTCGTTCGTGCTTGATGTCAGGGTAGTTTCGCAGCTTCGGCTTCGGGGTTCCAGTGGTCAGGGCCGCGAGAAAGGTTGCCGGGTAGAAAGGTTTTGCTTCGGCTGGGGTGAGTTGATGGGACCAGGGGACGCGCATCGCGGGGTTGGCGCCGGGGCCGGTGTGAATTGGATTCGGCGTAGTAGGCGGTCTTTTCGTTGGCGGGATTGTTCCAGTTGTTCCAGCCGGCGGGGTTAAGATCGGCGGGGAGTTCGGTGTTGATGTAGATGACGCGGGAGTATGGGCGCCAGGGACGGCCGAGGCCGATGCTGTTGTGCGCTGAGGCGGAGCTCTTTGCTCCGGGGGTGGCGGCGTCCATGGGTGGGGCATCGAGGTTGAGGCCGCTGGTGACGCGGCTGTGAGGATGACGTAGCCGGTGGTCTGGTCAGGCGCAGTGCGGGATTGCGCGGTGAGGTAGCCGGGGCCGTTGGCGTGAAGCTCCGTGTGGTCGAAGACGGCGGCCGCGTTGCCGAAGATGAAGTCGACGCCGCCTTCGATGTAGGAGTCGACGTAGTACTGGCGGCCGTAGTCGGCGAAGAGAGTGTCCTGGTGGCCGAGGAAGCGGCAGTGTTTGAAGATGCTGCGGTCGGCGCGGTCGGCTACGGCGACGGCCTGGCCGGTGTTGCCGGCGGCGTTTTCGAAGGTGAGGTTGTCGGCTTCGAAGCCGGTGCCGTTGATCTCTACGGTTTCGGTGAAGAAGGTGCCGCCGGCGGTTTTGGCGTTGAGGCTGTTGGTGATGACGACGTCTTCTGGCGATTTGCCTGTGCCGATGAGGGTGATGTTGGTGTGGTTCTGCGTGATGATGACGCGCTCGTGATAGGTGCCCGGGGCGATCTCGATGTAGACACGGCCGCCGGGACCGGGCCACGGGTGGTGGTCCATTGCGTTCTGGATGGTGGGGAAGACAGTGCGGTCTTCGTTGCCGGGTGCGGCGGGTGGGGCGGAGGGGTCGACGCGGACGTGGACGTCTTGGGCGCAGGCGAGGGATGAGAAGAGGAGGACGGTGAGCAGCGGACTTGTGCGCATGGGAGCTAGGTTAGTTGTTTGACGAGAGTGGCGGCAAATTTTTCATTCCAATGCCGAGGAGCCGAAGAGGACATGAGGGGGATTCAGGATACGTTGTGGGAAGTCAGGAGCCGCCGAAAGATGGTAAAATGGTTCCTGTGCCGGGTCCTACGCGACGTAATCCCGCCAACCCCGCCAGGTCCGGAAGGAAGCAACGGTAACGGGTAATTATGGGCGCAGTAGGTCGCCCGGTGCACTGAATTCCCTCCATTTACAGCGGCAATACTCTGCGCAATGGCGCAGTAGGTCGCCCGGTGCGCGATCTTTCCCTCCATCGCTTGTGAACTATGTTCCCCCTCCTTTTATTTACCCTTCAAATGGACGTTACTACCGAGGCGTGTACATCGCGCGGAGAGGTAGGGACTTTTGCGATTTGGGGCGCATCAATGTATAGGTGACATGCGAGCGCTTCTCGGAGAGAATGAACTGCGAGAGATGAACGTTTGTTCATGTGTAACGAGTCTTTGTTTTTATTGCTGTGAAACCAGGTGAGGTGAGAGTTTGAGTTTGACGTTGAAGTCGCGGACGCAGGTGCGCGCGAAGATCAGTTCGGTAGGAACGTATGTTCCGCCGCGGTTGTTGACCAATGCCGATCTCGAAAAGATGGTCGCGACCAACGATCAGTGGATCACGGAGCGAACCGGGATTCGCGAACGGCACATTGTGGACGCCGGGGTGGCGACGAGCGATCTGTCGGTGGAGGCGGCCAAGCGGTGTCTGGCTGCTCGTGGCATTGAGGCGAGCGAGCTTGAGGTGATTATCGTCGCTACGGTGACTCCGGACATGTTTTTTCCGGCGACAGCGTGCCTGGTGCAGGACAAGCTGGGAGTGAAGGGGGCTTGGGGGTTCGATCTTTCTGCGGCCTGCTCGGGGTTTCCCTATGCGCTGCAGGTGGGGGCGAAGCTGGTCGAGAGTGGGATGCATAAGAAGGTGATGGTGATTGGAGCGGATGTGATGAGCTCGATCATCGACTATACGGATAGGGCGACGTGCGTGATCTTTGGCGATGGCGCGGGCGCGGTTCTGCTGGAACCTTGTGACGACGGCGAGATTGGGTTGATCGACTATTTTCACGAGATCGACGGGTCGGGTGCTTGCTCGTTGAATATGCCGGCCGGTGGCAGCCTGCACCCAACAACGGCTGAGACTGTGGAGAAGAAGATGCACTATGTCCACCAGGATGGGCAGGCGGTGTACAAGTTTGCGGTGCGCAAGATGGCCGAAGCTTCGGAGCTGGTGCTGACGCGGAATGGCGTGGCAGGGAAGGATCTGTCCTGCTTTATTCCGCACCAGGCGAACAAGCGGATCATTCTTTCTACGGCGGAGCGGCTGGGGATGCCGGAGGAATCGGTGATTATCAACATCGATCGGTATGGGAATACGACGGCGGCGACGATTCCGCTGGCGATGCAGACGGCGATGGAGGAGAAGCGGCTGAAGAAGGGCGATCTTGTTCTGTTGGCTAGTGTTGGGGCCGGATTTACAGTTGGGGCTACGTTGTTGCGGTGGGAGTTTTAGTGGCAGGTACGGCAATGGCCGGATTTACAGTTGGGCTACGTTGTTGCGGTGGGACTTTTAGGGTAAGGCTGAGAACAGAGGTAGAAAATGGCTGAAGAGGCGACTCTTCAGCCATTTCTCGTTATCAGGCCAATTTTAAGGGAACCAGGACCTTTTGGCTTGCGTAGTATCTGGCAGATATATATCTTGAAGCTATGAAAATGGAAGGTGGCGCTACGCCGAATGCTTTGCTGGGGCTGCTGAGTCTGAGGCCTATGTCGGGATATGACATTCGGCAGCTCATTCAGCGGTCGATTGGACACTTCTGGAGCGAGAGCTATGGACAGATTTACCCAGGATTGAAGCGGCTGGCGGCTGCGGGGCTGGTGGCGAAGAAGACCGAGCGTAAGAAGGGAAGCCCGGACCGGCATGTGTATTCGCTGACGGCAGAGGGACGGGAGCAGCTGCGGAGATGGTTGAAGTTGCCAGTAGCAGAGGAGGTAGCCAGGAACGAGTTGCTGTTGAAGCTGTTCTTCGGAGCGGAGGTGTCGCCGGGTGTCAGCCGCGAGCATGTGCAGACCTATCTCGAATTGCACCAAAGAAAACTTCAGGTATACGGCGAGATCGCGAAGAGTCTGCGGAAGGAAAAGGCGAATGACCCGCAGCTGCCGTTCTGTTTGATGACGCTGAATTTGGGGCGACATCATAGTGCGGCGATGGTGAAGTGGTGCAAGGAGACGTTAGCGGAGTTGGACAGGATAGAGCGCAGGCAAAAAGGAGGCAAGTGATGCATGCAGCGGATCCGTTATGGATGAGGGTTTTTCTCGGGGTGCATATCACGGCTGGAGCTTCGTCGTTTCTGCTCGCTCCGGTGGCGCTGGCTACGGCGAAGGGCGGGAAGCAGCATAAACGCTGGGGAATGGTGTATCTGTGGTCGATGGGTGTGGTGGCGGCTACGGCGTTGCCGATGGCGCTCTATCGGCCTGTGTTGTTTCTTGCGCTGGTGGCGGTGTTCAGCTTTTACCTCGCGTTTGCGGGGTTTCGCGTAACTCGACTGAAGGAGTTGGCGCGAGGCGGAAGTGCGACGCCGATTGATTGGATTGCGGCTGTCGTTACGTTTGTATCGAGTGCTTGTCTGGCTGGGTTTGGTGCGTTTCGTCCGGCCTGGGTGCAGGGATTCGGGATTGTGTCGATAGTGTTTGGGTTTATCGGGATGCGGGCCGCAGCCGCGGAGATGTGGAAGTTCGTACGGAAGCCGACAGAGAAGATGTTCTGGTGGTACACGCATCTGGGGAACATGATTGGCAGTTATATTGCTGCGTGGACGGCGTTCAGCGTCGTGACGCTGCCGCTGATCTTCGGTAATCATATGTGGCTGTGGTTGTGGCCGATAGCAGTGGGTGTGCCGGCGATTGCGTTGACGACGGCTTATTACAAGCGGAAGTTTGCTCCGCGGTTGAAGGCTGCGGCGTAGGTCAGGAAGATGGGTTAGGACGGTCCACGAGGCTTGCAGAGCGGACGCCGACTGCGCGGGAGGTCTTGTAGAGCTGCCAGAAGGCGATGGCGCAGCTGACGATGATGAGCGTCCAGACAACGATGAGGAACGGCGTCGCATATTTTGCCGAGATGGCGTTCCAGAGACGGACGATGTGCCTGCCATAGTGGATGCCGAGCCATGCGGCGATTGTGTGACGCAGGGCACGGCTGACGGTGAAGGTAATCATGAATTTTTTGCGTGACATGTTGAGTGCGCCCGCTGCGAGGACGAAGGGGCTGAGCGGCATGGGTGGTGGCAGAATCGCGGGCAGAGCGACGGAGAGGATGGCGTGGTTTTCCATCCAGTTGCAGACGCGTTTGAAGATGCGGGTGGGGACGTGTTTCTTAAGGAAGGCCATGCCGCCGCGTTGGCCGACCTCGTAGCTGAAGTATCCGCCGAGCGCGGAGCCTGCTGTGGCGAGGAGGATGAGCAGGATCCAGCTCTGATGCTGGGCGGCGAGCACGATGACCATGATGTCGGTGATGCCGGGCAGGGGCAGGGGGACGAAGGAGCTGTCGACGATGGAGACGAAGAAGAGACCAAAAATGCCAAAGCTGAAGAGCATGTGCATGAAGGGGTTGCGGGCTCTGCGATGGACGGCGGCAGCCTGAGGAGCGGCTGCTGCGAGGAACTTCGCGACGATCGTGCCAGCTGCAAGAAACTTCATACTAGATTATGACGTGGTTGTGCGCTGTGAAGTCGCGAGAACTTGCAGATTGATGATTTATAAAAAGCGGAGATGGGGGAGTGGGGGGAGAACATCGACTTCGGCGGCGTATTGCCGGAAGAGTTCGATGGCGCGGATGCAGTCGGAGTCGAGGCGGTAGTGGATGTTGCGGGAGAGGTAGTGGCGGATGGTTGCGGGTGGGATGGCGATGCGGGGGCTCCACTGTTCGACAAGCCGTTCGATGTTGAGGAGACCGTGTTCGCGGGAGGCTTCGAGGTCTTCGGTGAGTTGGGCAGCGGTGAGGTTGGGTGGGCCGATGTGGGGCGGGGACAGGGCTTCGGGGCGGACGGCCCAGACAGCGGCAACCCAGGGGAGATTGGTGCGGATGCGCCACTCGTGGGCGAGGTCAAACCACTCGCATGATCCGATGGCGGCTTCGATCTGCTTGCGAGATTCGAGGGCCAGGAGGGCGGGGTCGCCGATGAGGATGGCGGCGTCTGCGTGTTGCAGCATGGCGATGGGATCGGCTGCGGCGGGGAGGAAGGTGGGGTGGGTTTTGAGGAATTTGCGGAAGAGGATCTCGGCGTAGGCGAGAGAGCTTCGAGAGGCTGTGTCGGCAGCGATGGTTTTTACTGTGCTGAGAGTGTTGGGGGATTTAATGATGAGTTGGATGGAGCGGACTTCGCTAAGCGACGCGATGGCGCAGCCGGGGACGATGGCGAGGTCAGACGTAAGAGAGGCGACGGGGATGAGGCCAAGGTCGGCGCGGGCGGCGAGGATCTCGTCGGCGCACAGCGAGGGCTGGGTGTAGTGGAGGGTGTAGCGCTGGGAGAGAACGGTGGCCAGGGGCGGGTGTTCGAAGTCCCACATGAGGGGAGCGGGGTTGAGGAAGTTGATTGCGGCGACACGAAGCCGGTTGGGTGGTGATGGAGTCATCAAAGGACTAGTTTATTGGATGTTGGGTGAGGACGTGCGATGCAGAGGGCCGTGGTGAGTTTTTATCAGGATGAGGAAGGGCATTGGGCGGCGCGGTTGGAGTGTGGGCACGGGCAACATGTGCGACACGATCCGCCGTGGATGGTGCGGGAGTGGGTGTTGAGTGAAGAGGGAAGGGCTGCGCGGATTGGGAAGACGATGGAGTGCAAGAGATGCGATGAGGAGACGGGTGGCGGCTAATGTAGGATTCTGACGATACGATGCACATCATTCGGGAGGGAGCGGTGCCTAA
Organism: uncultured Acidobacteriaceae bacterium; assembly: GCA_963791735.1. Taxonomy (GTDB): domain Bacteria; phylum Acidobacteriota; class Terriglobia; order Terriglobales; family Acidobacteriaceae; genus Edaphobacter. The sequence goes on from CAWBTR010000010.1 coordinate 220,085, forward strand.
AAATTCCATTAATCGGCGGCAATTTATTTCGTCCTCGAGCGTGGCGGCGCTTGCGCTTGGCCAGGGAACCGGGGCATCAGCAGCGGCTGCGACGCCGGCGGCGATGCCCGTCCTGATGAAGCTGGGCTGCCAGAGCGCGCCGACGAATGACACGCACCTGAAGTATCTGGCGCGGTATGGGGTGCGAAATATCTGCGGGTATCCGGAGATTGCGGATGGCAGAATTTATGCAACGGTGGATGAGTTGAGCCGCATGAAGGACCTTGCTACGAAGAACGGTATCGAGATCGATTGCGTTGGACCGCCGGTGCTGACGTCGAGCTATATCGACAATGAGAAGCATCCAGCGATCATGCTGGCGCAGAGTCCGGAGCGCGACCGCGATATCGAATCGATCCAGACACTGATCAGAAACTGTGCGCAGGCGGGTTTGCCGTCGATCAAGTACAACATGAGCATTCTTGGCGTGCTGCGGACGGGCAGGACGCCGGGGCGAGGCGATGCCAGTTGTAGCCAGTGGAGGCTCGCGGATGCGCATCCGAAGACGCCGCTGACGATTGCGGGGCATGTTGACGAGGACATGTTCTGGGAGCGGATCACTTATTTTCTCGATCGTGTGATTCCGGTTGCGAATGAGTACAAGATTCGGATGGCGTGTCATCCGCAGGATCCGGGAGTGCCTCCTGAGGGCTATCAGGGTGTGGACCGCGTGCTTGGCACGGTCGACGGGCTGAAGAAGTTCGTTGCAATTCAGGAGAGCCCGTATCACGGGTTGAATTTTTGTCAGGGTACGGTGTCGGAGATGCTGGCTGATCCGGGCGACGCAGATCTATGACGTGATTCGATATTTCGGGATGCGCAAGAAGATTTTCAATGTTCACTTTCGCAATATTCGAGGGCATCGGAATGATTTTGTGGAGGTATATCCGGATGAAGGCGATGTGGATATGGTGAAGGCGATCAAGGTCTATCACGAGGTTGGTTATCCGTATATGTTGATGCCAGATCATGTTCCGGTTGCGACGAATGATCCGGAGGGCCTGCAATCGTTCGCGTTTTGTTATGGGTATATTCGTGGGTTGATTCAGTCTCAGGGGGCGGCAACTTGACTTGAGGAAGGATCGTGATAGTCTCCAGCGGGTGTGTCTATTCGTAACAAGATTCGGAATAAGAGAGAGCAATGAAGACGAGCAGCGATGCGGAGCAGTTTGCGCTGGGCAGGATTGAGACAAACAGGGTTGATGCGGCGAAGATGGCGTGGATGGCGTTGATGCTGACGCCAGGGATGGGGCCGACACGAATTTGGAAGGCGATGAATCGACTGGGCGCGGCGGAGCGGCTGTTTGAGGCTTCGTTGACGGAGCTTGAGGGGTTGGGGATGCCGGCCGCGTGCGGCGCAGTTTGTGTTTGAGGGCAAGGCGCGGACGGCGGCCGAGGATGAGATGAAGCGAGTCGCCGAAGCTGGCGCGCAGTGTGCTGACGCCGGAGGATGCGGAGTATCCGGAGCGGCTGCGGGAGATCTACGATCCGCCGGCGGTGCTTTGGATTCGAGGCGATGCGACGCTGCTGGCGCGACCGGGGATTGCGGTGGTGGGGACGCGGCAGCCTTCTCCGTACGGTGCGGGGATGGCGGAGTTGCTGTCGCGAGATCTGGCGAACCGGCGATTGGTGATTCTGAGTGGGATGGCGCGAGGCGTGGATACGGCGGCGCATAAGGGCGCGATCGAGGCGGGTGGAAAGACCGTGGCGGTTTGGGGAACGGGGATCGATGTGATTTATCCGAAGGAGAACAAGAAGCTGGCGGAGAGTATTGTGGCGACGGGCGGGGCGATTGTGAGCGAGTATCCGCTGGGGACGTTTCCGGCGCCGCAGAACTTTCCGATTCGCAACCGGATTTTGAGCGGGATGAGCGTGGGGGTGTTGGTGATCGAGGCGGCGGAGTATAGCGGGACGCGGATTACGGCGCGGTGCGCGATGGAGCAGAATCGCGACGTGTATGCCGTTCCGGGGAATGTGACGAACAAGAACGCGTGGGGGCCTAACACGCTGATAAAGCAGGGGGCTAAGCTGACGGCGACATGGGAGGATGTGTGGGAGGATCTGCCGTCGGAGATCCGGCTGGCGCTGGAGGATGAGCTGGCGTCGGCGGGGGGACGGGATGAATCGAAAGCAGGAGGGACTGCATCTCTATTTAACGATACGCCGCTGCCGGAGCATGAGCGGCTCGTTTTCGACAAGTTGCGGCATGATGAAGCGATGCAACTGGACGAGTTGATCGAGCGGTTGGAGGCGGAGCTGGGGTCGGCAGAGATATTTACGGCGCTGTTCGAACTGGAGCTTGCGGGACGGGTGCGGCAGATTCCGGGAAAAAATTATGTGCGGGCATTTTGAGGCATATCAGCGCGGCATAGTTTATGTGACGACAGAAAAAATACAAAAATAAATGTAAGTCTAATCTGTCGTTTGATTTGACAGTTGTTGGCCTGTGCAAGTTTTCCGCTGAAAGATGCTGTATGGTTATGACTTTCTGGACAGATTTTCGTCAGTTGAGAAATTGCATTGAGATGACGCGCTTGCGAGAAGCGTGTTAGGTTCGCAAGGGAACAAAGGAAAAGTGGAACGTTTCGCTTCGGCGATGCGTTCTGGTGATGAAGGGAAAGAATGGCAAAATCACTTGTGATCGTGGAGTCGCCGGCGAAGGCGAAGACGATCGGGAAATATCTCGGCAGCGACTACATGGTGGAGGCCTCGATTGGCCACATCATGGACCTGCCGAAGAACGACATTGGCGTGGAGCTGAAGAAGCGGACGTTTGAGCCGACGCTGATTGTGTCTCCGGGCAAAGAGAAGGTTGTGGAGCGGCTGAAGAAGCTGGCGGCGAAGGCGGACATGGTCTACCTGGCGCCGGACCCGGACCGCGAAGGCGAGGCGATTGCCGCGCATCTTTCGATGCAGCTGCTGCCGATGGTGAAGGACAAGTCGAAGGTGCGGCGGGTGACGTTCAACGAGATTACGAAGAAGGCGGTGCAGGCGGCGTTTCTGCATGCTCGTGATATGGATGAGAACCTGGTGGACGCGCAGCAGACGCGGCGGGTGCTGGACCGGTTGGTGGGGTATCAGGTTTCTCCGCTGCTGTGGGACAAGGTGCGGCGCGGGTTGTCGGCAGGACGAGTGCAGACGGTGGCGCTGCGGCTGATTGTGGAGCGCGAGCAGGAGATCAATGACATTCAAGCCGGTGGAGTACTGGACGATCGATGCGGTGCTGGAGCCGACTGCCGGCAAGCAGAGCTTTACGGCGCGGTTTGTCGGCGTAAATGGGACGCCATCGCGCGTCGCGAACGGAACGGACGAGGAGGGCAAGGAGCTCTTTCTTGTCGAATGCGCTGCCGGATAAGGAGGCGGTCGATGAGGCCGTCGGCGAGCTGGAGCATGCGAAGTGGAGCGTGCGTTCGGTAGAGAAGAAGGAGCGGAGGAGCAATCCCGAGGCTCCGTATACGACGAGCAAGCTGCAGCAGGATGCGTCGGGACGGCTGGGATTCAACGTGCGGCGCACGATGGGCGTGGCGCAGCGGTTGTATGAGGGCGTGGAGATTGGCGCGGAGGGTACGGTCGGTCTGATTACTTATATGCGTACCGACTCGACGCGCGTGAGTCCGGATGCGATTGCGGAGGCTCGCGAGTTTATCGGCAAGCTTGGGCAAGCAGTATCTTCCGGCGACTCCGAATGAATATGCAGGCAAGAAGCAGGAGCAGGCGCAGGATGCGCACGAGGCGATTCGGCCGACGAATGTGGAGTACACGCCGGATTCGATTCGGAGGTATCTCTGCGCGACGAGCAGTTCCGGCTGTACAAGCTGATCTGGCAGCGGTTTGTTTCGAGCCAGATGACGCCGGCGGTCTTCGACCAGACGACCGTGGATATTGTGGCGCAGGCGAAGCAGGCGTATGACTTCCGCGTGACCGGCAGCGTGCTGAAGTTCGATGGGCATCTGAAGTTTGAGGAAGAAGACAAGCGTGCGCGGCAGGCGGCGAAGGACAAGGCCGCCAAGGAAGAAGCGGCGTCGAAGCCCAGCGATCAGGATGCTCAGGCGGACGGCGAGGAAGAGGCCGAGCGCAGGCTGCCGGAGTTGAGCGATGGCGAGGCGCTGCGGCTGGAGAAGCTGGATCCGCAGCAGAAGTTTACGCAGCCTCCGCCGCGTTACAACGAGGCGAGCCTGGTGAAGACGCTGGAAGAGAAGGGGATTGGGCGGCCTTCGACGTATGCGTCCATCATTAATACAATCCAGGATCGCGACTACGTGAAGAAGATCCAGGCGAAGTTTGTGCCGACGGAGATTGGGACGGTCGTGACGAAGCTGCTGGTGAAGAACTTTCCGTACATCTTCGATACGGCCTACACGGCGACGCTTGAAGGCGAGCTGGACGCGGTGGAAGAGGGCCAGGAGCGGTGGACGGACTGCTGAACGGCTTCTACGACCACTTCGAGAAGGAGCTGAGTGTCGCCGGAAAGAACATGGAAGACATCAAGCGGATGGAGGAGCCGACGAAGGAGATCTGCGACAACTGCGGCGCTCCGCTGATCCTGAAGTGGGGCAAGTTCGGCAGCTTCTACTCGTGCAGCAACTTCTCGAAGGTGAAGCCGGTGACGGTGGCGGCGGGGCCGTGGAAGAAGGACCCGAAGGCGGTGCTGAAGAAGATGACGAAGGCGCTTCACTATCCCGATGACCGTGAAGGCGATGACGGAGGACGTGATCGAGTACTCGAAGGAGACCGACGACGCGAAGGAGCTGACGGCGGCGATCAACGAGGCGATGGAGGCAGGGCAAGAAGGTGACGGCCGAGCCGTTCAGCTGCGACTTTACCAAGGAGAACTTTGCGGCGAAGCCTGATCTGAGTGCGCCGGGAGCGGACGAGGTTCCGGAGGAGGAGTTCTGCGACAACTGCGGGCGCGTGATGGTGCTGCGGAATGGGCCGTGGGGGCCGTTTATGGCTGCCCGGGGTACAACGAAGATCCGCCGTGCAAGACGATCCGGAAGCTGACCCAGAAGGTGCAGCAGAAGCCGCCGGTGCAGTTGGAGGAGGCTTGTCCGAAGTGCGGCAAGCCGTTGCTGCTGCGCAATGGGCAGTATGGCGAGTTCATCAGCTGCAGCGGATATCCGAAGTGCAAGTACATGAAGCAGGAGCTGCTGGATGTGAAGTGCCCGAAGGATGGCGGCGATATTGCGGTGCGCAAGACCAAGCGCGGCGACGTGTTCTATGGCTGCGTGAACTATCCGAAGTGCGACTTTGCGTCGAACCTGAAGCTGGTGGATCAGGCTTGCCCGAAGTGCGACAGCGCTTACTTGCTGGAGGTCACGAACGAGAAGGGAACTTACCTGGTGTGCCCGAACAATCGTGAGGCGTTGCCGAAGAGACGCAAGAAGAAGGGCGCACCGGAGGAGCCGCCGACGACTCCGCTTTGCACGTATCAGAAGAAGATTGCCGGGCCGGCGCCTGTGCCGGTGATTGAGCGGCCCGATCCGGAAAAGACCCGGGCTGTTGTCGAGAGCGTAGCTTAACCGATAGCAAGGAGTGGGAATGGCGACTGCAGCGGATGCGGAACTGATACTGAGGCTGTATGAACTTCGGCGGGAAGAGTCGTTGCGGAGAGCAAGGAGATTTCTGGTCTTTGAGTTCAATCCAAAGACAGATCGAGGAACTGCGGGCGGTGTCGCGCGACACCAAGTCGGAGCACAACCCGTACTGGCGGCAGGCGATGAGCTACTGGGAGATGGCTGCTTCGTTTGTGTTGCGCGGCGCGCTGGATGCGGACTTGTTTCTGGACTCGAGCGTCGAGGGAATTCTGATCTATGCGAAGTTCCACCACTGCCATGCGGAGACGGAGAAGGAGACGCGGGAACCCCTTTATGGGGAAGACGGCGGAACTGATTGCGAAGTATCCGGCGGCAAAGGCCCGATATGAGGCGTTTCTGAAGACCTTTGGACCGAAATAGCCGGGATTGGCATCAAATACGTGTAGCCGGAAGCCTCAGGGCGTCTTTCATTTTTGCATCGTTTCTGTTACAAATGTGAGATAGCCTCAGGGTTCAGGGCTTTACGGTGGCGGCCCGCGGATGCGGCGCGCCCGTTGTAACTTGTTGAAAAGAATGTAGGTAGTGGATTATGGCAAAGGCAGTTTGGAATGGTCAGACATTGGCCGAAAGTGAGAAGACAGAGACCGTTGAAGGAAATATTTATTTCCCGGAAGAGACGGTGAAGCGGGAGTTTTTGAAGACGAGCTCAACGACCTCGAGTTGCCCATGGAAGGGGCAGGCGCGGTACTACACGATCGTCGTGGATGGTCAGGAGAACCCCGATGCGGCGTGGTATTACCCTGATCCGAAGCCGGCGGCGCGAAATGTGAAGCATCATGTAGCGTTCTGGCGGGGCGTTGAAATTATCAAGTAACTGTAAACAAAGGTGTCTGGCGGGAGAGGCATGGGGCCTCTCCCGCTTTGCTTTAGTAAGCCTGCTGCCCGGTCGAGGGGGAGTCGTACCTGGAAGCAGGTGGCACCGGGCTTGGATTCGACGGTGACGAAGCCAGAGTGCTTGCTGACGATGCGTTGCACGGCGTCCAGGCCGAGTCCGAGCCCACGTCCGGGAGCTTTGGTGGTGAAGAACGGCTCGAAGATGCGGGAGCGAATCTTGGGGTCGATTCCCGGACCGTCGTCCCAGACCTCGACCAAGGCCATCGAGCCGTTGAGATGGGCGGTGAGACGAAGGGTCCCCATGTCGTTCATGCTTTCCAGGGCGTTTTCGATCAGGGCGGTCCAAACCTGATTGAGCTCGCTGCCGTAGGCGCTGACGGGTGGAAGCTCTGGGTCGAAATCAAGTTCTACCTTGACGTTCTTCAACCGGGAGTTGAACATGACCAGCGTGTTTTCCAAGGACTGGGCGAGGTCGACGTCCTGAATGGGCGCCTGGTCCATGTAGGAGTAGTCCTTGATGGCGCTGATGAGGTCGAAGATGCGGACAGTAGAGTCGACGACTGTTTCTGCCAGGCGCTCGACGCGCAGGGAGCGGGAGACCGTGGCGAGGGCAATCGGTAGGACCTCTGGGCGAGTGACGGCGGCGAGCTCGTCGAGCAGGTCGAGGGGGAGATTCGTCTCCGAGAGCGCGGGGGCAATATTCCAAGGCTCGGGAACATGATGCGCGGTGAGCCAGCGGATGATGGAGTCCTCACGGTCGGGAACGGCGAGCGGGCTTTGCGGCCCCTGTGAGTGCATGTAGGCACTCATGCGGGCGCGGGCGTTCTGGACCCAGGCGCGATAGCCGGCGATCTCTTGTTCGGAGAGACAGAGGTTGCCCAATCGATACTTCTGCTCGCCATACTCGCGCAGTTCGCCGAAGAGGCTGGCGGCGCAGCGCTGGGCGGCAGAGGCGGGGTTGTTCAGCTCGTGGCTGAGATTGGCGGCGAGTTTGCCGAGAGCATTGAGTTTTTCGGACTGCTGCTCGATACGGGTGACCTCGCGGACGCGATCGAGCAGCACGGAGACGCAGCGTTGGCCCATGGAGGGGATGGCGGCGAGCATCTCGGGGAAGAGGGTGTCAGGAATGTCGAGCGACCAGACCGGACCGACAGCGAAGCCTTCGCCGCCGTACCTCTTCATGCGCGAGAAGGGAAGCTTGCCGGTCATTGAGCCGGCGCGTCCGATGAACAGGGCGATGTTGCCCGACTGGCGGCGCCGCACCTGCACTTCACCGCGGAGGATGAAGTTCATATTGTTTGCAGGATCGTTATCGCGAAAGAGGATGGCGCGGTCCGGGCCGACACGCTCGTTGCCGTGTGTCGCAAGCCAGGTGTACTCCTCCTCAGTGAGGCCGTCGAGCTGAGTGACTGTGCGGAGTGCGGCGATAATCTCGGGAAGCGGCGTCGGTTCTGCCGGTGGACCTGCCAGAATCGGCTGCTCTGGCTGAACCGTTTGTGCGGAAAGTAGGCTTTCGTAGCTGTTGAGAGTGGCCATCGAGGCTCCTTCTACTGCTTAGACGAATCGTTTCTAGTTAATCTACGTCTCCATTGTTACAGGAGTTCCGCATCGTGGGATCCAAAAGTCGGATGATATTGAATAGATGCGCTATTGCCGGGTCCCGAACCACTCTAAATACGATTTAAAATCAGGAGATCCGGGTGGCGCGAACTGAAACCTGGCTGACATCACGTTGTTTTCGAGGCGGTACACCAGGCGGAAGTGCGGTCCTGGAGTATTTGAGAGCAGGACGACGGAGTTTGCGTCCGGGGTGGTGACGTCGTAGTGAATGACGTGTCCCTCGCCGTCCGCGTAGAAGGCATGCACCACGGGATCGCCGGGGTCGCGGTAGAGGATGAGCGTGTCGTGGTGCTGGCAGTCGAAGTTGGCCGGGCCTTTGCAGGTGTCGGTCGAACTGGTGCGAGTGATGACCTTGCCGTTGAGATCGTACCGGAAGGTGTAGGTGCCGAGGACCTGGGCCGCGGCTGTCCCTTGAGCAGTGGTCTGCGCGTTCCATGTGCCGATGAGAAGGTGTAGCCGCTCCCATGTATCGTTGACGCTGGGAGCGGCCTGTGTGGTCTGGGCAAATGCGGACAGAGTGAGGAGCGAGCAGAAGATCAGGTTGCGCATTGCGTCTCTCCTCTCTCCATTTCTCCAGATGAGCGCTAAGCTTTTTGGACCTGGCCGTCTTTGACGACGACAGGGTCGAGGAAGGGCATGGACTTGCGCAGTTCAGCGCCGACTTTTTCGATTTGCAGCGCGGCTTCGGCCTTGCGGATGCGGGCGAACTCGTGGCGGCCACTCTCGTTTTCGGCGATGAATTTTTTGGCGAAGCTGCCGTCCTGAATTTCGTCGAGGAGTTTGCGCATCGCCTTCTTTACTTCGGGCGTGACGATGCGAGGGCCCGCTACGTAGTCGCCCCACTCAGCTGTGTCGGAGATGGAGTGGCGCATGTACTCAAGGCCGCCGCGATACATCAGGTCGACGATAAGTTTGAGTTCGTGCAGAACCTCGAAATAGGCGAGCTCAGGCTGGTAGCCGGCCTCGACGAGAGTCTCGAAACCTGCTTTGACGAGGGCGCTTGTGCCGCCGCAGAGAACGGCCTGTTCGCCGAAGAGGTCGGTCTCTGTTTCTTCGGTGAAGGTGGTCTGGAGGACGCCGGCGCGGGTGCAGCCGATGCCCTTTGCATAGCTGAGTGCGAGCGCCAGTGCGTGGCCGGTCGCGTCTTGCTCGACGGCTACGAGGCCGGGGATGCCGCCGCCTTCGGTGAAGACCTCGCGGACACGGTGCCCGGGGCCTTTGGGGGCGACGAGGGAGACATCAACGGTTGCAGGCGGTGTAATGGTGCGGAAACGGATGTTGAAGCCGTGCGCGAACATCAGCGTCTTGCCCGGCGCGAGGTTTGGCGCGATGTCAGCGTGATAGACCTTGGCGGCGGTCTGATCGGGCGTCAGGTTCATGATGACGTCGGCCCACTTGCTCACGTTGGCGACAGTGTCGACGACGAGGCCGGCCTTGCGGGCGCGCTCTGCGTTGGGCGAGTCGGGGCGGAGGCCAACGCGGACGTCAACGCCGGAGTCCTTGAGGTTGAGGGCGTGGGCGTGGCCCTGCGAGCCGTAGCCGATGATGGCGACTTTCTTTGCCTGGATGAGGGAGAGGTCTGCGTCTGCGTCGTGATATGCCTTTGCCATTTTTCTGTTCTTCTTCCTTTAGCGTTATGGTAACAAGTTGTGATGCGTCAGCGAGACGTCTCTTGCGTTTCGACGCTCGCTAGCGATGGGTAGGCTTGATTGGCTTGCCCCAATCGGCGCTCAGATCAAGCCACGTCGGATTGGTTGAGATGATCAGCTCAAGTTTGCGGATGCGGAGCCAGCCTTTCAGTTGCTTCTCGCGTGCGATTGCCGCAGAAGCAGTGGTAAAGCGCTCGAAGTAGACAAGCTGGTTTATGTTGTACCTGGCGGTGTGACAGTTTGGGTCTTTCTTCCGCTTATGCTGCTGAACTCTGATTTCAAGTTCGGTAGTGATGCCGATGTAGAGCTTTTTGAAACCGTTGGCGAGTATGTAAACGTAGGCGTATTCGTCCATGCCATCCTTTCTTTCCGTTATCTCACCCCATCACTGTCATCACATCACCGTCGTCATCCTGAACGAAGTGAAGGACCCCTGTATTTCGCTTTTGTTGCTTTAGCTCTCCTTTGCTTATGGACATGATCGAATAGACGCAACACGAGCAAACAGACCCAAAGAAAAACAACAACTAAATACAGGGGTCCTTCACTTCGTTCAGGATGACAACATTAGAAGTGAGTGGTTACTCCTCTTCTTCTTCGTCGGACGTCAGGGAGATTCACTGGGCAGTGGTTCGCCGGTGCCGTGTTTTTCGGGGAGGCGGGTTGGTTGAGGTCTTCAGGATCGGCGGTGCCGAGAGCTTTCAGGACGCGGCTGGTGTGGTGGCCGCGGCGCATCGCCATGCGGCCGGTGCGGGAGACCTCGAGGATAGTGTAGCCGCTCTCGGTGATGACCTGGATGAGGCCTTCGATCTTGGAGGAACTGCCGGTGAGCTCGAGCATGATGGACTCGGGAGCGAGATCGACGACGCGGGCTTTGAAGACGGTGGCGAGTTCGAAGATCTGCGAACGCGAGTGCTGGCCGAGAGGATGCGAAGGGCCGGCGGCGACCTTGATGAGGCAGAGCTCGCGGATGACGGCGTCGGCGCGGCCGACCTCGTCGACGTCGACGGTGATCTCGAGTTTGTAGAGCGAGGCGCGGATGCGGTGGGCGGCGTGGTCGGGCGCCTCGCAGACGATGGTCATGCGGGAGACGTCGGTGCGCTCGGATTCTCCGACCGTCAACGAGACGATGTTGATGTTGAGACGGCGGAAGAGCGAGGCGACTCGCGTAAGAACGCCGGGTTTGTCCTGGACATGGGCTACAAAGGTGTGGAGCATAAGACCTCAAGGTGTAAGGAACAAAAGAAAAGGGCCATCAATCGAAGAGTGAGACGAGTTAGGCGCATATTAAAAGGCCCGTAAGGATGTTTTTGCTGACTTCCCACCAGTGATCATGGCGGCTGTAGATTAGGAGTTCGCCGGGCGTGGCTTGTGCGTGAGCATGTCCGCAGTAGTTGGATGAGACGACACCATGGTTGACGATGTCTTGAAGGCTGTACTGGGGCCGGGGAGCGTGTTTTCCTTTCGCATCGCATGGCTCGTAGGCGTCACTGCGAAATGCGACTGTGGATACGTTGTTGAATGTGACTAAGAGGGAGTCGCCGTCAACCTTTTCGACCTTGTAGTTTCCCGCGACGACCGCGCCTGTGCCTTGATCGTAGTACTTCAAATGAAGCGGCTTGCCCGATTTACCATCTGCGAAGCGGATTCGGATGGTGGTGGGTTGGGCAACGCAAGTGGTAAAGCAGCCGAGAACAATGGCAAGCGAGACGATACGCGACAGCGCGGATTTGTTCCGGACCAGGGCTACGAAGGTGTGGAGCATGAGACCTCATTGGAATTTGGATTTCGCAGACTGTAGAGGGTGTGGCGTTGGTACTTGTGGCCTGCGGGAACACGAGGATGATCGAAGTCGAGTTCGGGGCGGTGGGTCATGCCTAGTTTTTCCATGACTCGGCGTGATGCTTGATTGGGAAGCGCAGTGATGGCGACGACCTCGGACAGGCAGAGTTCGTTGAAGGCGAAGTCGACGATGGCGCGTGCGCCTTCGGTGGCGAATCCTTTGCCCTGCGCAGTTCGCACGAGACGCCAGCCGATCTCGACAGCGGGTTGTGGGAGGTTGGGCACGACGTCGCGCATGATTTGCAGGCCGATGGTGCCCGCGAAGTCACCGGTGTCGCGGATGATGGTGGCGAAGAAGCTGAAGCCGGCGCGGTCGAAGGCGGCGAGGTAACGATCAAAGGCCTCGTCGCTCTGCTCGCGTGTGAACGGGGCCTCGAAGTAGTGCATGACGACCGGGTCGGCGTTCATGGCGGCGAAGGGCGCGCGGTCGCTCTCCTGCCAGCGGCGCAGGGTGAGGCGTGGGGTTTCGAGTTGGAGAGATTCGGTCAATTCTTCGTTCTCAAAAAAAGGATGAATCCGAAGTGTCGAGTATGAGTCGTTACTTTTGGGGTTGGTGGGGATTCTCGTCTGAGTGAGGCATCGAGCTGACGGGTGGATTGGGATAGGTTGGGACGTAGGACTTGGGGATCTCGTAGAGTAGGAGTTCGCCGGGCCTCGCTGTGTGCTGCTCGCCGCCGCAGAGGTTGCCGGTGGTGATGCCGCTGTGGCGGATCGTGTCGATGGAGTAATCGGTGTAGAGCTCGGCGCGTGGGCGGCAGTCGGCGTACATGTTGGCGAGGATGCGGATGGTGGTCGCGTGGCCCGTGTCGACGAGGATGATGCCGCTTTTGTCGGTGGCCATGGCGACGGAGCCGATCTGATCGACGCGCAGGGCTACGTTGAGACGCTCGTCGGTGATCGGTTTGTTGGTTTGGGCGTTGATGACTCGGATGCGGAGTTGGTGGGGTGGTTGGGCGTGAGTTGGCGGGGGAATTACAGCAAGGAGACCGACAATCGCGGATAGACAATCTCGGACGACGGTCATGCGGAAGACTCCTTTGCGCTCGCTCTTGCCTGCAATGAGCGAGGCGATGATGACGTTGCGACACCGGAATCGGGAAGCGACCCTGGTTAGGACTCCGGGTTTGTCGTCTGCGCGGACTATGAACGTGTGGAGCATTGGTTTCCTTGTGTTATTCAAGACGAGTCGAGTTAATTAGCGGCTACAACCCCCTACTGCGCTCCAGCTAATATTCCAGCGTCCGCCAGCCAAAAGTGTCTTGTAGTCGGCGAGATCCATCTGGGCCATGTCATTTGAAGTCAGAGCAACGATGTCGCCGCTATCGGATAAACCCTCATCAAATACCAAATCGATAGTTCGCAGTTTGAAGCCTTCTGAGTCATAGAGGACAAGACTGAATTTGCAAGAGTTGAGCTTAGTGAAGTACGTAGAAGATTCTTTGAGGGAAACACCGTTACCGCGTATAGCTATTCGATAGCGAAAATATCCTTTGTGAGATTCGCCAGGTATCCACGATGTCGAGAGACTAAAGATTGCTGCATGATCGTTTCCGTTCAACGGAGAGAGCGTAAGAGGTTCCCAATCCCTTCCCTTGTTCAAGACGGTATTTGCCGTATTCGCGGTATTGCGAGTTTGGCAGAAAATCGAACTCGTTATGAAGCAGAGTACAATCGCTATTTTTTTCACTGAGACCTCTCTCTTGCATGAAGTCGTATGTTACTCATCCTCCGCGGTTTCGAGCAGCGGGTCCTTTTGTGGGCGGCGGACCATCTCGTGGAGGGCGGAGCCGGGGGCGATCATGGGGTAGACGCCGTCTTCTTTTTCTACCTGGAAGTTGATGAGGAACGGCTTGCCGCTGGTGCGGGCTTTTGTAACTGTGGGGGTTACATTCTGCGCGTTTGTTGACGTGGGCGCCGTCGATGCCGTGGGCGGCGGCGAGCAGGACGAAGTCGGGCGAGAGGATGGGCGAGGCGGCGTAGTTCTTGTCGTAGAAGGCCTCCTGCCACTGGCGGACCATGCCGAGGAAGCCGTTGTTGATGACGGCGATGTTGATGGCGAGTTTTTCCTGCACGATGGTGGAGAGCTCGGCGGCGGTCATCTGGAAGCCGCCGTCGCCGGCGATGACCCAGACGTCTTTCTCGGGGCAGGCGACCTTCGCGCCGATGGCTGCAGGCAGCGCGAAGCCCATGGTGCCGAGGCCGCCGGAGGTGATGAGCGAGCGCGGGGTGTCGTGCTTGTAGTACTGGGCCTCCCACATCTGGTGCTGGCCGACGTCGGTGACGATGATGGTCTGGTCGGCGCGGCCGGCGGCGTGGGCCTCGCGCCAGATGTCGTTGATGACGTGCGCGGCGTAGAGGTGGCCGTTGTCGGGGAGGTTGATGATGTCGCGGACGGCGGCGTCGCCCTTCATGGCGTTGATCTCGCGAAGCCAGCTGGTGTCGGATTTCTTCGGCAGCAGCGGGAGGAGGAGTTCGAGGACCTCTTTGAGGTCGCCGATGAGGGCGACGTCGGCGCGGACGTTCTTGTTGATCTCGGAGGGGTCGATCTCGATGTGGATCTTCTTCGCGTTGGGCGCGTACTGGGCGAGGTTGCCGGTGACGCGGTCGTCGAAGCGCATGCCGAAGGCGAGGAGGAGGTCGGCCTGCTGGATGGCGTTGTTGACCCAGGACTCGCCGTGCATGCCCATCATGCCGAGCGAGAGCGGGTGATGCGGTGGGGAAGCCGCCGAGGCCGAGCAGCGTGCTGGCGACGGGGATCTGTTGGCGTTCGGCGAAGGCGAGGACCTGGGCTTCGGCGCCGGAGTGCGATGATGCCGTGGCCGGCGAGGATGACGGGCTTCTTCGCGGCCTTGATGAGTTCGATGGCTTGCTGGATGGAGGAGGATTCGGCGCGCAGCATGGGGTGCGGGCGGTAGGGCGCGGGTGCGGCGGCTTCGAAGTCGAAGGGTGCGGTGGCTTGTTGCGCGTCCTTGGTGATGTCGACGAGGACGGGGCCGGGGCGGCCGGACGTCGCGATCTGGAAGGCCTCGCGGATGGCGGGGGCGATGTCTTCGGCGCGGGTGACGAGGTAGTTGTGCTTGGTGATGGGCAGGGTGATGCCGGTGATGTCGATCTCCTGGAAGGCGTCGGTGCCGAGGACCTTGGAGGCGACCTGGCCGGTGATGGCGACGATGGGGATGGAGTCGAGCATGGCGGTGGCGATGCCGGTGACGAGGTTGGTGGCGCCGGGGCCGGAGGTGGCGATGCAGACGCCGACCTTGCCGGAGGCGCGGGCGTAGCCGTCGGCCATGTGCGCGGCGCCCTGCTCGTGGCGGACGAGGATGTGGTGGATGGGGAACTTGCGCAGGGCGTCGTAGGCGGGGAGGATGGCTCCGCCAGGGTAGCCGAAGACGTGGTCGACGCCTTCGCCGGCGAGGGTGGCCCAGATGATTTCGGCTCCGGTGAGTTGGGGGTGTTGATTTTGCTGCTCATGAGGGTCCTCCCAGTGCAGCGGATACAGTGCTGGATGTGATGCTGCGTCCCGGCGACGCCTGCTTGCACGATCGACGGAGGCGTAGAGCGATTCGGCTTCGTGCCAAGCGGCGTGGGCGCAGCGCTCTGCGTTGAGCGCCGAGATGCGCAGGGCATTTGCGAGGTCAAGTGCATGCTCGCTCGCATGCTCGCGGTAGATGCGGATGGCCTCGGCGATGTCGGTTGCGGATTGGTCGAAGAAGCCGAGCTGCAGCGTGGATGTCCGCCGTATGGCGCAGCGTCATAGGCAATGATGAAGCGGATCGTTGCTTTGGCGCGCTATGGCTGAGCGCATCGGCAGCTAGCGTCACTGCATCCTGTGAACGTCCAGTCCGATGTGCAGCGGCTGCTTCCTTGAGTTTCGCGTTGATCATCTGCATGATGGTGTCCTAAGATGTCCTAAGTAGTGACGGCTCCTTCGCTGGCGCTGCTTACTGAGTTGGCGTACTTGGCGAAGACGCCGCGTTTGAAGCGGGGTTCGGGGGCCTTCCATGCGGCTGAGGCGTTTGGCGATCTCGGCTTCGGGGACGTTGAGGGTTAGTTTGCGGTTGGGGATGTCGAAGGTGATGGTGTCGCCTTCGTGGACGGCGGCGATGGGGCCGCCGAGCTGGGCTTCAGGAGCGACGTGGCCGGCCATCAGGCCGCGGGTGGCTCCGGAGAAGCGGCCGTCGGTGAGGAGGGCGACGGTTTCGGAGAGCGCGGGGATGCCTTTGATGGCGGCGGTGACGGCGAGCATCTCGCGCATGCCGGGGCCGCCGCGTGGGCCTTCGTAGCGGATGACGAGGACGTCGTTGGGGTTGATCTTGCCGGCTTCGACGGCGGCGTGGCAGTCGTCCTCGGAGTCGAAGACGCGCGCGGGGCCGGTGTGGTGGATGCGCTCGTGGCCGGCGACCTTGATGACGCGCCGTCGGGGGCGAGGTTGCCGCGCAGGATGACGAGGCCGCCGGTGGGCTTGAGGGCTTTGTCCCAGGTGTGGATGACGGGCTGGCCGGGAGTTTCGACGGCGAGCGCGGCCTCTTCGGCGAGGGTCTTGCCGGAGACGGTGATGCTGTCTCCTTTGAGCAGGCCTTTTTCGAGGAGGCGCTTGGCGAGGAGACGGCGAGCCGCCTGCGTCCTGGTAGTCCTTGGCGGCGTACTTGCCGCCGGGAGAGAGGTCGCAGATGAAGGGCGTGCGCTCGGAGATGCGATCGAAGTCTTCCATGGAGAGCGGGATGTCGAACTCGTGCGCGATGGCGATGAGGTGAAGGACGGCGTTGGTGCTGCCGCCGGAGGCGCGACGGCGGCGATGGCGTTATCGATGGACTGGCGGGTGACGATCTTGCGTGGGGTGAGGCCGCGCGCGGGCGAGATCCATGACGAGGCGGCCAGCCTGGCGGGAGGCTTCGTGTTTTTCCGGCGACATGGCGGGGACGCCGGTGAGGTGCATGGGCGAGATGCCGAGGAACTCGCCGGCCATGGCCATGGTGTTGGCGGTGAACTGGCCGCCGCAGGCTCCGGGGCCGGGGCAGGCGGCGGCTTCGAGGGCTTCGAGCTGCGGCGTCGTTGATCTTGCCGGCGGCGTGCGAGCCCATGCCTTCGAAGACGCTGAGGATGGTGATCTCCTTGGTGGTGCCGTCGGGCTGCTTGAGCTGGCCGGGAGCGATGCTGCCGCCGTAGAGCATGAGGCCGGGGATGTCGAGGCGGGCGAGGGCCATGATGGCGGCGGGCATGTTCTTGTCGCAGCCGGCGATGCAGACGAGGCCGTCGAAGGAGTTTCCGCGCGTGACGAGTTCGATGGAGTCGGCGATGACTTCGCGGGAGATCAGGCTCGGCCTTCATGCCCTGCGGTGCCCATGGTGATGCCGTCGTGGATGGTGATGGTGTTGAACTCCATGGGCGTGCCGCCGGCTTCGCGGACGCCCTGCTTGACGGCCTCGGCGACCTGGCGGAGATGGAAGTTGCAGGGGCCGATCTCGGTCCAGGTGTTGGCGATGCCGATGATGGGCTTGTGCAGGTCTTCTTTGCTGAAGCCGACGCTGCGGAAGTAGGAGCGGGCAGCGGCGCGGGATGGGCCTTCGGTGAGGACGATGGAGTTTTTCTTCGGATTGATCTCGTTGGACATTGATTCCTCTATGTAAGAGCCGTCCGCGGATTGCGCGGATAAATTCGGATTAAGGCGTAACGGTGATCAAAGTGATAAAGACCGATCAAAACGGATGAAAAGCTAGTTGGTGGAGACGGCCTTGGGTTTCAGCCAGAATTCGTTGTCGTGTTTGGTTTCGAACTTGTCGAGTTCGGCTTCGTGGCGCAGGGTGAGGCCGATGTCGTCGAGGCCGTTCAGCAGGCAGTATTTGCGGAACGGGTCGATGTCGAAGTGGGCGCTGAAGCCTTGGTCGTCGGTGACGGTCTGGGCTTCGAGGTTGATGGTGATGCTTGTGCTGCGGGATTTTTTGTGCAGCGGTCGATCAGGGTTTCGACGTCGGCTTCGGTGAGGCGGACGAGGACGATGCCGTTCTTGCCGGCGTTGGAGAAGAAGATGTCGGCGAAGCTGGGGGCGATGACGGCGAGGAAGCCGAAGTGGTGAGGGCCCAGGCGGCGTGCTCGCGCGAGCTGCCGCAGCCGAAGTTTTTTTCGGCGATGAGGATCTTCGCGCCCTTGTGATCGGTGCTTGTTGAGGACGAAGGTCGTGGTCGGGTTGGCCAGCGTCGGGGCCTGCCTGAATCGCGGCGCCAGTCGTAGAAGAGGAAGTCGCCGTAGCCGGTGCGCTCGATGCGCTTGAGGAACTGCTTGGGGATGATCTGGTCCGTGTCGATGTTGGGGCGGTCAGAGGGACGGCGTGGCAGGTGAGGATGTTGATGGGATGCATTATTCTTGACCTCGCTCTTTGCTGTCTGATTTTTGAACTTCCAGTTGCGGATGTCGGTGAAGTGGCCGGTGATGGCGGCGGCGGCGGCCATCTGCGGGCTGACGAGGTGGGTGCGGCCTCCGCGGCCCTGGCGGCCTTCGAAGTTGCGGTTGCTGGTGGAGGCGCAGCGTTCGCCGGGGGCGAGGATGTCGGGGTTCATGCCGAGACACATGCTGCAGCCGGGCTCGCGCCACTCGAAGCCTGCGTCTTGAAGACCTTGTCGAGGCCTTCTTCTTCGGCCTGGCGCTTTGACGGCTTGTGAGCCGGGGACGACCATCGCGCGGACTGTGGTGGCGACGTGGTGGCCGTTGACGACGGAGGCGGCGGCGCGGAGGTCTTCGATGCGGGCGTTGGTGCAGGAGCCGAGGAAGACGCGCGTCGATCTTGATCTCTTCGATGGGCGTGCCGGGCTTGAGGCCCATGTACTCGAGTGCGCGCTCGAAGGACTTTTTGTCGGCTTCAGAGGCTTGGCGTCGATCGGGCAGGGGAACGGTGCCTTTGACGGTGGTGACCATGCCGGGCGAGGTGCCCCAGGTGACGGTGGGGGTGATGTCGATGGCGTCGATGTGTGAGTTCGCGGTCGAAGGTTGCGCCTTCGTCGGTGACAAGGTCGACCAGTGCGCGACAGCCTCGTCCCATGCTGCGCCTTGCGGCGAGAAGCGGCGGCCTTTGAGGTAGGCGAAGGTGGTCTCGTCGGGGGCGATCATGCCGGCGCGGGCTCCGGCCTCGATGCTCATGTTGCAGATGGTCATGCGGCCTTCCATCGAGAGGGCGCGGATGGCGGAGCCGGCGTATTCGATGACGTAGCCGGTGGCTCCGGCGGTGCCGATCTGGCCGATGATGTGGAGGATGATGTCCTTGGCGGTGACGCCGATAGGGGAGCGTCGCCTTCGACGTTGATGCGGAAGGTCTTTGGCTTGGCCTGCGGCAGGGTCTGCGTGGCCATGACGTGCTCGACTTCGCTGGTGCCGATGCCAAAAGCCAGAGCGCCGAAGGCCCCGTGGGTGCTGGTGTGCGAGTCGCCGCAGACGATGGTCATGCCGGGCTTGGTGGCGCCGAGCTCGGGGCCGATCATGTGGACGATGCCCTGATTCGGCGTCCTGCACGTCGAAGAACTCGACGCCGAAGTCGGCGCAGTTCTTGCGCAGCGCGTTGATCTGCTTCGACGGCGATCTGGTCGACGATGTGCGAGGCGGTCGTCGACGCTGGTGGTGGGGACGTTGTGGTCGACAGTGGCGATAGTGGCGGTCGGGGCGGCGGAGCTTGCGGCCGGCCATGCGGAGGCCGTCGAAGGCCTGCGGGCTGGTGACCTCGTGGACGAGGTGCAGGTCGATGTAGAGGATGCGTGGGCTCGCCTGCGGGTTCGGCGACGAGGTGCTGCTGCCAGACTTTTTCGAAGAGCGTCTCAGGACCCTTCTGGAGTGGTGTTTTTTCTTGGGGTGTGTTCATGGTTGTGCCTTCTGCTCCGGTTGGTGGGAGGGTGAATGTGTTGGCGCCGATGAGCTGTTGGGTTCGATGCGGGTGAGGCGTGCCGTCGGGATCGACGAGGATGGCGTTGTGGATCTGCTGGATGCTGCGTGTTGCCTGCGGCGGCTGCGCGGTCCAGCGGGCGATGCTGTGAATCAGCGCGGCGGGGATGTGTTCGGGATCGATGGGGTGGTTGGAGAAGACCCAGAGGGTGTACTCGGCGCCGGGCTGGTCGGGTGTCTTGCTGTCTTTGATCCAGTCGATGGCGGCGAAGACGACGAGCGGATGCGGGCCGTTGAGGTCGACCCAGAGCAGGCCGCGCGCGGGGCAGAAGCGGAAGACGCAGCCGGTGATGGAGAGGTAGCGGTTGTCGTCGGCGAGGACTTTGTCGGGGACGGAGAGGAAGTCGAGCGCGGTGTCGGCGAGTGATTTGTAGCCCGTCTTTGGGTTGCCCCAGAAGGTCTGCGGTGCGGTGAGGTACTGGGCGAGGAAGGGCTGGAAGCGCGTGTCGAGGACAAGCTGGTTCTCGCGGCCGTCCGCGGGCGGAGGACTGTACTGCCAGAGCCACTCGACGTTTTCTTTGGGCGGCTTTTTGTCCTTTTTGATCTGAGGTGAAGAGATCTGGGCGTGGCAGAGCGTCCCGGCAAAGATGAGGGCGAGAAGAGCGGCGACGAGTTGGAGATGGCGAGTCATTGGGTCGGCTTTTTGTTTCTGTTCGTCTGGTTAGCGGCGATGGCCATCAGTACGTTGGCGAACGGAAAGAGGATGATTGCGATGATCGCGATGACGAGCAGCGGTGTGCCTGTCCAATACCTGTAGATGAGCGCAGCGGCGATGCCGCAATTAATAAGCACTGCTTTGATCTGAAACCAGCGAGTCATACGGCATGCATGGACTGGCGGCGGTCGATGGATTCTGCCAGGGCCTGGTGGACGAGCTTGCCCATCTCCTGCGTGGTGACCAGGGTCTGGCCGGGTTGCTGGCGGACGCGCTTTTGAGGCGATGTCGGCGGTGCGGTAGCCGGCGTCGAGAACCTTGTGGACGGCTGCTTCGATGGCGTTGGCGTCCTGCTCGAGGTTGGCGGAGTGGCGAAGAACCATGGCGGCGGTGAGGATCGCGCCGAGCGGATTGGCTTTGCCGGTTCCGGCGATGTCGGGCGCGGAGCCGTGCACGGGCTCATAGAGATTGACTGCGCCGCCGATGGTGGCCGAAGGCAGCATGCCGAGCGAGCCGGTGATGACGCCGGCCTCGTCGGAGAGGATGTCGCCGAAGAGATTCTCGGTGAGGACGACGTCGAAGTTGCGAGGGATGTTCATGATGTGCATCGCCATGGAGTCGACGAGCTGATGTTCGAGCGTGACGTTCGGGGTAGTCCTTTGCGACTTCGGTGACGGTGGCGCGCCAGAGCTGCGAGACCTCGAGGACGTTGGCCTTGTCGACGGAGGTGACTTTCTGCGGCGCTTGCCGGCGAGCTCGAAGGCGATGCGGGCGACGCGGACGACCTCGGCCTTGGTGTAGCGCATGGTGTTGATGGCTTCGTCGGTTTCTTTGTTCCACCAGCGCGGTGCGCCGAAGTAGAGGCCGCCGAGGAGTTCGCGGACGAAGAGGATGTCGGCGTCTTTGGTGACTTCAGGGCGAAGCGGAGAGCTTTCGGCGAGCGCGGCGTAGGCGATCGAGGGGCGCAGGTTGGCGAAGCCGCCAAGGGCCTGGCGGATCTGCAGCAGGCCGGCCTCGGGGCGCTTGTCTGGCGGGAGGGCGTTGAACTTGTTGTCGCCGACTGCGCCGAGGAGGACGGCGTCGGATTCGAGCGCGGCGTCGAGGGTCGCGGTGGGGAGCGGCGAGCCGGTGTCGGTGATGGCGATGCCGCCGATGAGGCCTTCGACAAAGGTGAAGTCGTGGCCGCCGAGTTCGGCGACTGCGCGGAGAATGTTGGTGGCTTCGCGGGTGACTTCGGGGCCGATGCCGTCGCCGGCGAGGACTGCAATTTTGAGACGCATGACTCTGTGTCCTTTGGTGTCGTTGCTAATGCGTGACTACGTTGGACCTGTCCGCTTGCAGAAGGCCGAGCAGGTCCTGGTCGTAGATGGTTTTCTTGCGGTCGGCGAGTTCGGTGAAGCGGTGGTAGACCTCGTCGAGCTGTGAGCGGGTGAGCTTGTGGCCGAGTTCGGCGAGGCGCTGCTCGAGCGGCGCGGCGGCCGCTGTGTTTGCCGAGCACGATGTTGGTGGCCGGGACGCCGACGGACTCGGGCGTCATGATCTCGTAGGTGAGCGGGTTGGCCATCACGCCGTGCTGGTGGATGCCGGACTCGTGCGCGAAGGCGTTGGCGCCGACGATGGCCTTGTTGGGCGAGCAGCCGAAGCTGATGAACTCGGCGAGCATCTGACTGGTCGGGAAGAGCTGGTTCATCTTGATATTGCTGGTGTAGGGGAACTTGTCGCGCCGGACCATGAGGGCGGCGGCGATCTCTTCGAGGGCTGCGTTGCCGGCGCGCTCGCCGATGCCGTTGATGGTGCACTCGGCCTGGCGGGCTCCGGCGTGGATGCCGGCAAGGGTGTTGGCGACGGCCATGCCGAGGTCGTCGTGACAGTGGGTGGAGAAGATGACATTCTCCGCGCCGGGGACCTTGGCGAGGAGCATGCGGAAGGTGGCGGCGTACTCCTCGGGCGTGGTGTAGCCGACGGTGTCGGGGATGTTGATGGTGGTGGCGCCGGCCTGGACGGCGACGGTGACGATCTGGACGAGGAAGTCGGGGTCGGTGCGGGTGGCGTCTTCGGCGGAGAACTCGACGTCGTCGGCGAAGGTGCGGGCGAGGCGAACGGACTCGGCGGCTTGGTCAAGAGCCTCGGCGCGGGTGATCTTCAGCTTGGCCTCGAGGTGCAGGTCGGAGGAGGCGAGGAAGGTGTGGATGCGGGATTTTTCGGCGGGCTCAATGGAGCGGGCGGCGGCTTCGATGTCCTCGCGCTTGCAGCGGGCGAGGGAGGCGATGCGGGCGCCCCGGACCTCGCGGGCGATCGTGCGGATGGAGTCGGAGTCACCCTGGCAGGCAATGGCAAAGCCGGCCTCGATGACGTCGACGCCGAGGTCCGCGAGCTGGTGGGCCATGCGGAGCTTTTCCTCGTGGTGCATGGTGCAGCCGGGGGACTGTTCGCCGTCGCGAAGGGTGGTGTCGAAGAAGACGATCTGGTTAGAGGACATAGGGTCTGGCACTCTCGATCTGGACTTCATCATAATGCATGCTTATGATGGTCGGTAGGTTTATCATAAATTCTAATTGCGGTATTCGACTCCGATATCGTTGCCGTTGCGAGGTGAAGATTGGACTTAGTCCAGATGGAGACGTTTCTGGCGGTGGCAGAGGAGCGGAGTTTTTCGCGAGCCGCGGCACGCCTCCATCGTACTCAGCCAGCGGTAAGTCAGGCAATCGCAAAACTCGAAGGCGAGCTGGGCGAGGTGCTGTTCGAGCGTTCGTCGCGGGACGGAACTCTTACGGATGCCGGCGAAGTGCTGCGGGAGTATGCAGCTAAGTTGCTGAATCTTCGTAATGAGGCGGCAGGCGCCCTGACCGAGCTGCGGGAGCTGCATCGCGGCAGGCTGAATCTCGCCGCAAACGAGTACACCTGCCTCTATCTGCTGCCGCTGCTGGATGAGTTTCGGCGGCAGAATCCGCGGATCAAACTGGCGGTGCAGCGGACGTTGGCCAGCCGAATCTCGGACGAGGTGCTGATGCATTCGGTCGAGCTTGGAGTGCTGTCGTTCCGGCCGGACGATGCGCAGGTGAAGTCGATGGTGGTGTACCGGGACGAACTGGCGTTTGTGGTGAATCCGCGGCATGCGCTCGCCGAGGCGGGGAAGGTGTCGATCCGGCAGCTGGGGGCGCAGAATTTTATTGCACACAATATCCCGTCGCCGCAGCGGCAGAAGGTGATCCAGGCGTTCAAGCGGCACAAGACCCCGCTGCAGATGGGGGTGGAGCTGCCGTCGCTGGAGGCGATCAAACGGTTTGTGCGAGATGGGCAATGGGGTGGCGCTGGTGCCGGGGCTGACGGTGCAGACGGAGCTGGAGAGCGGCGCATTGGTGCGGGTGCAGGTGCCGGAACTGCAGATCGAGCGCAAGTTGAGGCTGGTGTACCGGAGGCAGGCGAGCCTGTCGCATGCGGCGCTGGCGTTCTTGAAGGTCGTGGAGGCGTATGCCGCGGCACATGGCGATCCGTACTGTTTCCAGGCCGAACGGGGGACGTAACGATTTTTGCAATTATTTTTGAGGCGCGAAGTCCTTTGAAAAAACGATGCGTCTGTAGCAGTAGACTTGACCACCGGAGAGGCTCTCTCCGGCGAGACGATGGAGGAGAGTGAGAAATCCGATGAAGATGACGATGTTTCGTAGTTACCTACTCCGAGTAGCTGTTTTGGCGTTAGGTGCGACCGCGCTGATTGCACTGCCAGCGATGGCGCAAGATCCTTCTACACCGCCGCAGGGTCAGGGCGGCCCACATTATGGACATGGCGGACCAGGGGGGATGGGAGGGCACCGGCTGGAGTTTCTAACCAAGAAGCTGAACCTGACGCCGGACCAGGTGACCCAGATCAAAGCAATTGACGCGGACACATGGAGCCAGATGAAGGCGTTGCACGAGAACACGTCCATTGCCGGAGCGGACAAGCGGACGCAGATGTCAGCAATCCACAAGGCGTCGCAAGACAAGTTCCTCGGCGTGTTGACGGACGAGCAGAAGACCAAGTATGCCGCACTGCAGGCAGAGATGAAGGAGCACAGGGGGAACCATAATGGTGGGCCTCCGCCGTCGACGCCACAGCCGTAAAGACGTTAGCTACCGCTAATAAAAAATGCCGGGAGGGCCGGAGGGAGACATATCCTCCGGCCTTCTTGCGTGGCTGGCACTCTTCGGGCACCGGTGCGGTTACAATGAAGAACAGTGACTACGGCGCTCCGTAACTCTTGCTATTGCGTTTCCTGCGGGACAGCAAAAGAGTTGCGGACGAACTTGAAGGGATCCAGCGAAGAATGAAGAAGACGATGTTGTTGTTGGGCGCGCTGATGGTATCTGCAGCGGCTGGTTATGCGCAGGAGAGCCGGCAGGATGCAAGCGTAAGCGCTACTGCTGCGTTTGCCCCGCAGATAACCGGTAACAGCGTGCAAAAGAATACGAGTATGACTCTGGGCCTTCTGGCAAGCTACCGCTACATGCTGACACCGCGGAGCGCACTCGAAGTGAACTATGGATATCAACAAAATACGCAGTATTACCAGGTCTTCGGAAAGAAAAACGGCGGTATCCACGTCCTGCAGCAGGAGTTCAGCGGAGCCTACGTCTTCAACCTGAACTTCAAGAACTTCAACCCGTTTCTTGAGGGCGGTCCGGGCGCGATGATCTTCTCGCCGCTCAAAGACGCCGGAACATCGGATCTCGACGCGAAGCAGAATACCAATGTCGGCGCCCTCTTTGGCGGCGGCGTGGCATATGAGTTGAGCCCGAGCTTCGACATACGAGCGGAGTATCGCGGTTTTCTGGTGAAGACCCCAACCTTCAGCCTTCCTGGCAACACGTTCAATACCAACCGCTACGAGGTCATTTCGACGCCATCGCTTGGCATCGCATATCACTTCTAACGGATATGCGATCTCAATGACAAAGCCCCGGCGCTGACCGGGGCTTTGTTATTGAGACAAGGAAGTTGCTATCTGAAGCGGTATGCGGCGCCGACGGTGACAATATTTGGCGAAAGACTGGAGTTCTGGAAGCCAAACCATGTTTGATACTCCCAGTCGGCGCGGACGTAGAGGTAGGACTTCACTTTGTAGTCAACGCCAACGCCGCCAGCCATCAGGTTGTAACCCAGGTTTGCCCGGAATCCATCACTCAGGGGAGGGAAGTTGAAGACGCCGCGTCCGTACATTACCTTGGCGTACGGGACGAATTTGCCATAGGTGCGGAAGTAGCGGCCACCAACCTCGTAGGTCTTCTCGTAGAGATCACTGGAGTCCTTGACGAAATGAAACTCTCCTGCCACGCCGAGATGGGGGAGAAAGTCGAAGTCAAAGTAAGCGGCACCACCGTTAAAGCGGTCGCCATAGTCCGAGTGAGCGGAGGAGAAGCCGCCGCCGATCTTGAGGTCACCCGCCCGTGAGCCCGCGGGAGCGGCCTGGGCATGCAGCATGGACGCCGCTCCCAGTAGGCCGATGAGGGCGATCGCCCGTATTAACATAGAAGTCCCTTTAAATGTGGGTCGAATTCAGCAAAAAAAGTACTTCAGCTTTGCTGCACAGGATCACCGCGCATAATTTTTTATGAAACAAGTTGGCTAGTGAAAAACATAAGAGACGCCGATAGTGCCTGCAAGCGGCGAAAGACCGTTTGCAGCAAAGCCAGGCCACTTCTGAGCTTCGAAATCGAACGCCCGAATGTTGATGTGGCGCGTCGCGCGGATGTCGACTCCGCCGCCGACTGCATATTCAAAGTACGACGCGGTTCCCGGATAGGGGTTGCTCCCGGCCTGCAATCCGAAGTGGCCGACGCCGAAGAGCGCCTTGGCATAAAATTCGAAACGCTTTTCACGAATGATATAGCGGGGACCGGCAATGTAGGAGTTTTCGCTGACGTCGGAGGGTGTATTCACGGAATAGTGAATGACCCCTTCGACTCCAAGGGAATGGGCGAAGTTGACGTCTCCGAAAAACGTGATGGCTTCAATATCGGACTGACCGAAGTCGGGATTGATACGTGTTCCAGCGACACCTAGTGCTATCGAGCCGAGACGCGAGGCGGTCGGAACAGCCTGAGCATGCGACAAAGTTGTCATGCTCAGAACGCAGGCGAAACAGCCGATAAGAGTAAGCCGCTTCAACAGGGAATCTCCTTGGGGAGTGAAACGTGCGGCGTTTCTTTGTTGTGAGGCTAACTGGCCCCAGACAGTGGAAAAGCGCGGGCAATCTCTTATAGGTTATCGACTGCCCACGCTCTGAACTTTAGTTTGGCTGCGGTGTAGTGGGTGGAGGTGTTGCCGGAGCCGTGGTGGCTGCAGCAGGGGCCCCAGTGGTGTTGTCGGCCGGCGGAGTAGCTGCCGGGGCTGCGGTTCCGGGCGCCGGAGGAGTAGCATCAGCCGGCAGTTTGTAGTAGCTGAGCTTCAGATAAACCGGCTCGACCTCAAACGGCATCTTGTCGGCTGCGGTAAGGAGCGGTTCAAAGGCAGAATGCATGACGTAGACCTGATCGGTCCAGGGATCGAAACGCAGGAAGCTGGCGAGCGGCATGGCAGCCTGCTGCTTGAGATCCTTCATGTCGAGTTTGGGGCCCTTGGACTCGATGGCGGCCATCCAGAAGGTTGGATCTTCATCGCTCTTGGTAAGGCCGTCACCGATCATCGGCTCATTGAGAGCTTTCAGACTCTTGACGCGCTGTTGCAGTTGCTGGAGATACAGGCTGAAGTACTGCTGCCCGCCTTCCAGTTCCTTCGCACTCAGTAGTTCCATGGCCTTCTTGGCTGCTGCTGCATTGTCGGCATCGGTGTGATGCATTGGAATGCGATTGAAGACCGAGGTCGTCGGGAACAGCAGACGATCGTTGAAGGCGTATTTGGTATCGAGCCGGTGCGCAAGAATGATGTGAGCAATCTGGAACGCTAGGATAGCATTCAGGTTGCCCATCTGCTGTTGACCATCCTGGGTCACAACGCCGGTCGTATCAAGCAGGCTCTTGGAGATGACGATGGTATTGCCGATGGCAAGCGACTCCAGAGGCTGGGTCAGCAGCGTACGGCAGCGGATCGGCCTGGAGAGCGTGATGTTGTTATAGGCCAGGATGTTGCCTGCCAGTGCTTCCAGCGTCTTGTCGAATTCGCTCGGTGCATCGAGCAGACCCGCCTGGAAGAGGCGTTCGACGACGTTGTCCTCAGCCTGCTGCACCCAGGCGCGCTGAGCACCGAGCGGGCTCACGTCCTGAGCATCGTTGCTCACGTCGGTCGCGCCGACGACCTCAAGGGAAGCGTCTGCGGCTTCGGGTGGAGGAACCTTCAGGACATAGCCCCAGATATGGTTAATGGCTTTGAACTTGAGGGTACGGGAGACGCTCTTGGGGTCGCTCTCTTCGACATAGAAAGAGGTTGGGAGCCAGAGGTCAGGCTGAACGTTGGTGCGCCAGCTGTCGAAGTGATAGAACTCCTTCTGGTCTTCCTCGGTGCCGGCGAAGTCGCCGTTGAAGCGGACGACGTTGCCGTTGCGTGTTTCAATCCAGATACGGCCGAAGAAGCGGCCGAACTCTTTCTTCCCCTGAATCGGGGTCACATCGAATACGGCGGTCGGCGTGTTGCCGAGGAAGTCGTTGCGCACATAGCCGAAGGAGTAGTGCTGACGGTCGAAGTTATTGGAGTCCATCAGGAGCATCTGGACGAAGCCGGCCTCATGGAAGTTGAGGTGCAGGCTGCCGCCCAGGCCACCGATGAAGGAGGCGGAGTGCTTGAAGAATCCCATCTTGCCGCCATTGCCGCCCTGCGAAGTATCCTTGTTGACCGCGTAGGTCTCGTCGCCGATGATCTTGTTGAACTCGACGCGCCCGAGGAAGTGTTGATCGGAGTCGGGAACCTGACCCAGAAGGGGATCGGGCTTCATGTTCTGGATGTAGGTCTCGACGAGCGGAGCCCTGTCCTTGACAGTCTTGACGACTACCTTTTCGCGGGCGATCGCCTTGTCGATCAGGGCGTTTTGTGCCGGGGAGGGTTTGCGCGAAGTCGAGAGATCGTCATCTTTCTTCTTCTTTCCATGCAGGAGGGCTGCTCCGGCTTGGGCGGGGAGAGTAGCTGCGACGAAGAGTGCCAGGGCTAGACCGGCGATAGACTGTTTCCCGAGAATCATGATGTACGGCTCCTGCGGCTACCCGAGGGTAAGCCTGAATATGGACTTGATGCTAGTACCTGTTGCGACAACCAGACAAAAATTATGTGGTTCATCCTGCGAGTTGAAATGTGACATTGACGATGCCTTCCCAATCGACCGGAGCACCCGAGTCGTCGGTGGCAGGTTTAAAGCGAGTGGCCTGAACGGCACGGACGGCAGCGTCGCCGAGACCGTGACCGAGATCGCTGATGACGCCGAGTACCTGAACGGTACCGTTGGAAGAGACACGAATCCGGACGGTGACGTTGCCTTCGATATGAAGCTGTTTAGCCTCTGCGGTGTACTCTGGCTTGGGTTTAAAGAGAACCTTGGGTCCGCTTTTTGACGTCGCAGTCGTAGGTCCGGCAGGCTTCGGCATCGGCGGCGGAGTGTTCTGTCCGAGGCTGACGCCGGCAACGCGTCCCGTAGAATTCATCGGGCCGGTGCCTCCTGGAACTCCATGCGGAATGCCGGCGATGGCTACAGGCCCGGTGGCTCTCATGTTCTGGCTGGCGGCTGAGCCGGAACCAAGATTGACAACGGTCGATTGTGCTCCGGCGCCATTATTGGAGGCCGGCATGCCGGACATTCCCTTGTTGCCAAGATTGATGGAAGTCGGCGAAGGCCTGTTCGAAACTGCGATGGGGTTGGTCGTCGAACCGAGTGCAACCGCAGTTGGATGTGGAGAATTATTGGGAACCGAAGCGGGCATCGCCTGTGCAAGATTGACCACCTTCGGAGCCGGAGGAGCCTGGACCAGCTTCGGCGGTGCCGGCATCACGACCGGCATCGGCTGAACCATCTTGATCTCAGGCGGCTTGGGGGGATCCGGCAGCTTGACTTCGGGAAGCTTGATCTTGGGCGGCTCTATCTTGGCCACTTGCGGAGGCGGCGGAAGTTTCGGGGGCTTGATCTTTGGCGGCGGCGGTTCCTCTGCCTTCTTGATGGGAATCGGCTCATCGAGGTGCGTGAGCTTTTGCCGTGTGTCGATCGTCTTCTTCGCAGCGGCGCCGATGATGATGGCGCACAGCATCAGCAGAATGTTCAGCGCGACGGACGTGAAGAGCGAACCTTTGCTCTGGCTCCCGTCGTTCAGGACGCCGAAGTGCGCGAACTGCATACTCTGCGGTTTGGGATCGTCACTGATGAGCGGCTTTACCTTTGCCATAGAAAATCCTTGAGGGGCCCCGTTGTCGGAGGCGGAATATTAAAGCCGGCGATGACACCTGTCAGAACCGGTACAAAAAATCCACTCCGAAGAGCGCCGTAGTATAGATCGAAGCTGGTTTACCTGACCCGACAACTAACTAATACGACCAGAGAGACAACGCGGAAGTTGCGTTAACTTGTCTTAGACAGACGCAAGCCGCAAAGGAAAAGGTTGTAGCAGGTACCGTGCATCGGGGAGTCACATACTTCGTTTATGTGCCGGTACGCTGCCTATCTCTTACTGCAAGTATATTGCCGTAAGCGTAAGTGATTGACACTGGTACTTTTGTGGTATCCAACTAGCAACCGAGGAGAAGGAAAACAATGAAGATTTTAGTGACCGGCGGAGCGGGCTATATCGGGGGTACGCTCACACGTCTTTTGCTCGCTGAGGGGCATAATGTAACGGTGTACGACAACCTTTGCCATAGCAAGCGCTTAGCACTGGCTGCAAACGCGGACTTTGTCGAGGGAGATGTTGCCGATCGCGCATTGCTGGAGAAGACTCTCACTCGCGGACGCTTCGACGGAGTGATGCATTTCGCCGCATTAATCGAAGCCGGCGAGAGTATGAAGCGGCCGGAGATTTATTTCAGGAATAACACCGCGGCGACGCTCACACTGCTGGAGGCGATGCTGGCTACGGGGCATGATCGGCTCGTCTTTAGCTCGACCGCCGCCTGCTATGGCGAACCCGAGACCACGCCGATCCTTGAAGACGCGAAGCTGCAGCCCACCAATCCCTATGGCGAAAGCAAGCTGCTGGTCGAACAGATGCTTCGCTGGATGAATCTCAGCCACGGCCTGAAGTATGCAAGCCTGCGCTATTTCAACGTCGCCGGCGCCATCGAAGGCTATGGCGAGGCGCATGAGCCGGAGTCCCATCTGATTCCGTTGATCCTCGATGTGGCGCTGGGACGCAGAGCCAACATCAAAATCTTCGGGCGAGACTATCCGACGAAGGACGGAACCTGCATTCGGGACTACATCCACGTGCGTGATCTTGCGGAGGCCCATCTGCTGGCACTTGCGGCCCTGAGCGAGGCGAGGAGCAGGCTGATCTATAACATCGGTAACGGCCAGGGATTTTCTGTGCTCGAGGTGATCGAGTCGGTGCGCCGCGTCACGGGAAGGCCTATCGTCGTCGAGGAATATGCTCGCCGGCCGGGCGATCCGGCGGTGCTGGTGGCGAGTTCGGAGAAGATCAGGACCGAGCTGGGATGGAAGCCGAAGTTCGCCGAGTTGGATCAGATCATCGCCAGCGCGTGGGAATGGCACCAAAAACGGTATGTGCAAGAGATATAGAAGGAGAGTGTTTTGATCGAAAGCATGTTTCACCTACAACTGCCCTTGTTGGAGAAGATTCTGCGGCCGGTACTCGTCTATTTGTTTCTGGTTGGCTTCCTCCGGCTGTTCGGAAAGCGGGAGCTGGCGCAGTTGAACCCGTTCGACCTGGTGGTGCTGCTAAGCCTTTCGAACACCGTGCAGAACGCAATGATCGGCGACGACAACTCGGTGTCGGGAGGAGTCATCGGCGCGTTCTCGCTGCTGGCGATCAACTGGCTGCTGACACGAATCCTATTCCGCGCGCCAAAACTGAACCAGGTCTTTGAGCTGCCGCCAACCGTGTTGATCCGGCACGGCGTCGTTGACTGGGAGGCGACGAAGAAAGAGGCCCTCACCGAGATCGAGTTGCGTTCTGTGCTGCACAAGCAGGGTTTCGACGACTTCGACCAGGTGGAAAAATGCGTGCTTGAGCCGAACGGAAACTTTTACCTCGAGGGAATCAAAGCCCTGAGTGACGATGCCCAGCGAGCAGCGCTGATGAAAGCAATCGAGTTGCTGACCCGCGAGGTCAAGGATATGCGCGCGGATCTTGCACGATGAGCTATTGGCGACCTTGGTTCGGGGTGGACAAAAATAGAAGGGGAGTTGAAGGAAGATGCACAGAAATATGGGGTGGAAATCAGAAAGAAGCCGCTGCCGCAGCACAACCGTTGCGCGGAGGCTGGAGATCTGCGAGTGGTGTTTCCGTTCCTGATTCACCCTGCAAGTGCCGCCCCCTGAGGCGGTAACGCCTCGATCAGAGCGCCGACGGCTTGATGGCCTCAGTCATTGCGCGGGAGCTTCTCTACCTTCTGAAGTGCCTTCG
Source organism: uncultured Acidobacteriaceae bacterium (assembly GCA_963791735.1). Taxonomy (GTDB): domain Bacteria; phylum Acidobacteriota; class Terriglobia; order Terriglobales; family Acidobacteriaceae; genus Edaphobacter. The sequence goes on from CAWBTR010000010.1 coordinate 251,773, forward strand.
TATATCGCTCCGGCGGCGTGGGCAGCAGCGATTCGCGCACCGCAGCGCGGTAGCCCCCCATATAAATGGAGTACATCACAGCCAGGGCGCAACCCACGCCAAAGCCGAAGCCCATGAAGAATCCGATGACCGCTGGCCAGTAAGAATTCACGATAAGTGGAGTCTACAGTGGCCAAACATGTACAGTTCAATACAACCAATTCAGGCAGTAAAACGGAGAGTGTGATGCGACCATGGCAGTGGATGGCAGCGTGTGCAATGACCGCGGCGTTAACAACAGCGTTAGTAGCGCAGGAGGTTCCAGCGCTGGTGGACAAGCAGCTCCCCGGCCTTCTGACCACCTACAAGGGAATCCACGCAGCGCCGGAGCTTTCACACCATGAGGCGCAGACCTCGGCTTTGCTGGCCGATGAGCTGCGAAAAGCCGGTTACACGGTGACCGAGCACGTGGGTAAGTATCCCGATGGCTCGCAGGCCTACGGAGTGGTTGGAATCCTGAAGAACGGCGCCGGCCCCACGCTGCTCATCAGGACAGACCTCGACGCGCTGCCCGTAACCGAAGAAACGAAACTGCCCTACGCCAGCAAAGTGCGATCGAAGAACCCTGCAGGGCAGGACGTGGGAGTGATGCATGCTTGCGGACACGACGTTCACATCACGACGATGATCGGTGTGGCACGAAACATGGCAGCGCTGAAGGACCAGTGGCACGGGACGCTGATGCTGATCGGGCAGCCGAGCGAAGAGACCATCGATGGCGCGAAGGCGATGATGGCCGACCATCTGTATGAGCGGTTCGGCAAGCCGGATCTGGCCATCGCGCTGCACGACGCAAACTTTGCGGCAGGCAAGGTGTCGGTCGTCTCCGGACCGGCGCTGGCAAGCTCGACCTCGATCGACGTCGTGATGCGCGGTGTGGGGAGCCACGGCGCAGCGCCGGAGGTGGGCAAGGACCCGATCGTAATGGCGGCTGAGTTCGTAGTGGAACTGCAGACGGTGGTGAGCCGGTCGATTCCTCCCTCTCAACCCGCGGTTGTGACCGTTGGCGATATCCATGGCGGGACCAAGCGCAACATCATTCCCGATGAGGTGAAGATGGAGCTGACGACACGTTGCTACAGCGAAGAGGTGCGCCAGAAGATCATCGAAGGCGTGAAGCGGACTGCAAAAGGAGTCGCGATCGCGGCGGGTGTTCCTGCGGACCGGATGCCGATTGTGACTGTGCTGGACGATGAATCGACCCCGGCGACGATCAACGATCCGGCGCTCGCGGCGAAGCTGCAGAAGATCTTCGTGGCGAAGCTGGGAGCCGAAAACGTAGTCGAAAGACAAGCCATCATGGGCAGCGAAGACTTCGGCATCTTCAGCATGGATCACCAGATTCCAGCGGTGATCTTCTGGCTCGGTGCGTATGATCCCGCAAAGGTTGCCGACAGCGAGCGCACCGGAGTGCCATTGCCCTCGCCGCACTCCCCGTTCTTCGCGCCGCTCCCGGAGCCGACCCTGCGAACCGGAGTCACCGCCATGACCGACGCCGCTCTCGGATTGTTGCAGTAAAGATAGGCCGCAGACTGGGCACGATAGGTCAAGGAGAGTCGATGAAGATTGGGTTGGTATTGGCTGGCTGTTTGATGGCGACGCAGAGTGCCAGCGCGCGCGCGCAGGACGTACCTTCGCTGGTAGCGAAGCAACTGCCGGAGTTGGTTCTGACTTATCAGGGTCTGCATCAGAGGCCTGAACTCTCGCACTACGAGGCGAAGACCTCGGCGTGGCTGGCGGGCGAGTTGCGCGCGGCGGGTTACACCGTCACCGAACACATCGGCAAGTATGCCGACGGCTCCCAGGCCTACGGCATCGTTGGGCTGTTGAAGAACGGCGCAGGGCCGACACTGCTGGTTCGCACCGATATGGACGCGCTGCCGGTCGAAGAGAAGACCGGGCTGCCCTATGCGAGCACCGTCCGGATGAAGAACGCAGCCGGGCAGGAGGTGTCGGTGATGCACGCCTGCGGCCACGACCTGCACATGACGACGATGGTCGGAGTGGCGCGAGTAATGGTCGCCGAAAAAGCAAAATGGCACGGAACACTGATGCTCGTCGGGCAGCCGAGCGAAGAGATCGGCGAAGGCGCAACGGCCATGCTCTCCGATGGCTTCTACGAAAGGTTCGGACGCCCGGACTACGCCGTCGCCCTGCACGACAACGCAGGCCTCGCCGTCGGCAAGGTGGGAATCACCTCCGGCCCGGCGATGGCCGGCGCAATGACGGTCTTCGTGACCATGCGCGGCGTCGGAGGCCATGGCGCAATGCCCGCGTCGACCAAGGACCCCATCGTCATGGCCTCGCAATTCGTCCTCGCGATCCAGACAATCGTCAGCCGCCAGACCTTGCCCACACACCCGGCCGTAGTCACGGTCGGGATGATCAACGGAGGCACCCAGAGCAACATCATTCCCGACGAGGTCAAGCTTGGACTCTCCGTTCGCTTTCTCGATGACGACGTTCGCAAAGCCATCTTCGAGGACATTCAACGCACCGCAGACGGAATCGCGCTCATAGCCGGAGTGCCTGCGGATCGGAAACCGCTCGTGGAGGCGGTGATACCTCGCATGACAACGATCACCTACAACGACCCCGCTCTCACAACGCGTGTACGCGCAGCCCTTGTCACAGCCGTCGGCGACGAAAACGTAGTGAATCTCGATCCCGTAATGGTCTCAGAGGACTTCGGACGCTTCGGTCTCGACGATCATCAGATTCCGACAGTGCTCTTCTGGCTGGGTGCGGTCGATCCTGCAAAGATCGCCTCCGGAGCTCCGCTTCCATCGCTGCACTCTAGCGTATTCGCTCCTATGGCGGAACCTGCGTTGCGAACCGGTGTCACTGCGATGTCGGACGTGGCACTCTCGCTGTTGCAGTAAGTCGATGTTATTTTGCCGGAGCGGTAGCCGCCGGAGTTGACGCGGTGAACAGCTTCATCGCATTTCGTACGGTGTAGTTGAGCCCCCATGCTGTGGGAACGATGACGATAATCCACGCGGCCGCGACAAGCAGCGGCGAGGATTTTTTGAGGGAATCGGATTCGGCCATAAGGTCACTCCTTTTGCTGAAAGCGGCAGAGGGGGTGAGCACTCCGCCGGGTTGAATTAGCGGGCGGCGCGTTCCGGCACGGCGACATTCCGGTCCTTCAACCAGAATTTTTCGGTAACCGGGCGCACCATCAGGTTGGCCAGGAATCCAATCACCAGCAGGCCGCACATGATGTGCAGGATCAGCGGGTAGGCGTCCTGCTTCGGCATCTTGTTCGCGACATAGTGATCGAGAATGCCGTTGACGATGAGCGGGCCGACGATGCCGGCCAGCGACCATGCTGTCAACAGCCGCCCGTGAATTGCCGAGACGTTATAGCTGCCGAAGAGATCCTTCAAGTACGCGGGAATCGTAGCGAATCCTCCGCCATACATCGAGAGCACCACAACGGCGATGCCGACGAAGAGCGGAACCGAATTCAGCTTGTTCTGGCTGGTGAATGGAAGCAGGAAGTAGAGGACGGCTCCAAGAACGAAGAAGATGGAGTAGGTTGCCTTGCGTCCGATGAAGTCCGACGTTGAGGCCCAGAAGAAGCGGCCCGCCATGTTGAAGATGCTCAGAAGACCGACGAAGCCGACGGCAGCTGCGGGACCGACGCTGCCCTTGAAGAGGTCCTGGATCATCGGCGCTGCCTGCTCGAGGATGCCGATGCCCGCCGTGACGTTGACGAAGAGCATGATCCACAGAAGCCAGAACTGTGGGGTCTTCCAGGCCTCATGAACAGTGACGTTGTGGCTGGAGATCAGTGCTGCGTGCTTCGTCGAGGGCACCCAGCCTGCCGGCTTCCAGCCGTCCGGCGGGACACGGATAGTGAAGACGCCGAACATCATGAAGATGAAGTAGAGGACGCCCATCGTGATCATCGTGTAGGGAATCGAGGGTTCACCCGCGCCCTTGAAGTAGGCCATAAGATTGCTGGCGAGCGGGCCGCCGATCATCGCCCCGCCGCCGAAGCCCATGATGGCAAGTCCGGTAGCGAGGCCAGGGCGGTCGGGGAACCATTTGATCAGCGTCGAGACCGGCGAGATGTAGCCGAGCCCAAGGCCGATCCCGCCAACGACTCCATAGCCAAGATAGATAAGCCAGAGTTGATGGCTGCTGGCCCCGAAAGAGGAGATGACGAAGCCAAGGCCAAAGCAGACGGCCGCGTAGAACATCGCGCGGCGAGGCCCGACTCTTTCAAGCCACGCGCCGAAGAGCGCAGCGGAGAGACCGAGCACGGCGATGGCAATCGAGAAGATGTAACCCACTTCCTTCAGGTTCCAGGCAGATCCGTTAGCGCCAGGCAAAGCCAGAAGCGGGTTCTTGAAGACGGAGAAGGCATAGACCTGGCCAATCGAAAGATGGATGGCAAGGGCGGCAGGTGGGACCAGCCAGCGGCTGTATCCGGCAGGGGCTATGGAGTGGTCGCGGTCGAGAAAAGCCAGGGCCATATCTTTGGAAACCTCGGGAGATTTCTAAATCCTGAAGCGATACAACAGCGCTGCGGACTGCAACAAATCATGCATCTTCATGCGCGATTCACGATACATGATTCTGTTCGTCAATGGGTCACATTTGTCTCGGAAGTACGGTTGCCGGAGCGAGTTGTATAGAGTACCTTCGACTACTGGGGCTCAATAATGGAGGTGGTTGTACGTGGCAACGATTGAAGCAAATACAAATCTGGATTCGTCTCTGCGGGAAAACAGGGTGTTCGCTCCGCCAGCGGAGTTTGCCGCAAAAGCCCATGTAAAAAGCCTCTCCCAGTATGAGGTGATGTACCGGCACAGCGTCGAAAAGCCCGAGGAGTTTTGGGCTGAGGCCGCCCACGAACTCGACTGGTTCGCTCCCTGGACGAAGGTCATTGAGGGTGAGGCGCAGCACACAAAATGGTTTGTTAATGGAAAGTTAAATCTTTCGCACAACTGCGTGGACCGCCATGCCCTGGGCTCCCGCAGGGGCAAGACCGCTCTGATCTGGGAGGGCGAGCCCGGCGAGGTGCGAAGGCTGAGCTACGGTGAACTGCATGGGCAGGTGCAGCGGTTTGCCAACGTATTGAAGGGCCTTGGAATCAAACGCGGCGATCGCGTCGCCATCTACATGGGGATGTCTCCCGAACTCGCAATCGCCATGCTTGCCTGTACGCGAATCGGCGCGGTGCATTCGGTCATTTTCGGCGGCTTCGCGGCGCACGCGATCTCCGACCGTGTGAACGACTCGACCTGCGTCGCGGTGATCACGCAGGACACCAGCTATCGTCGCGGTGCGGAGGTCAAGCTGAAGGCGATCGTGGACGAGGCGCTGGAGAAGTGTTCGACGGTAAAGAACGTCGTGGTCTTTCGCCGCTCGGGCTCACCGGTGACGATGCAGAAGGGGCGCGATCTGTGGTGGCACGAGGCGATGGAGAAAGCCGCACCGGCTTGTGCACCGGAGTGGATGGACGCTGAAGACCCGCTCTATCTGCTCTACACCTCCGGCACTACGGGCAAGCCGAAGGGGCTGGTCCATACGACCGGCGGCTACTCGGTGCAGACATATCTCACAACGAAATACGTCTTCGATCTGCGCGACGACGATGTGTACTGGTGCACAGCGGACGTCGGCTGGGTCACAGGCCACAGCTATGTCGTCTACGGGCCGCTGCAGAATGGCGCGACTGTGATGATGTACGAGGGCGCTCCGAACTGGCCGGAAAATGACCGCTTCTGGAAGATCATCGACAAGCACAAGGTGACGATTTTTTACACTGCGCCCACGGCGATCCGCGCCTTCACAAAGTGGGGCGACTCCTGGGTCGAGAAACACTCGCTTGCCTCCCTTCGTCTGCTCGGCACGGTAGGCGAGCCTATCAATCCCGAGTCGTGGATGTGGTATCACCGCATGATCGGCAAGGAGCGCTGCCCAATCGTCGACACCTACTGGCAAACGGAGACCGGCTCCATCATGATCTCGCCGATTCCGGGCGCAATCGCGACGAAGCCGGGATCAGCGACAAAACCCTTCTTTGGAATTGTGCCTGAAGTGGTTACAAGAGCAGGAGAGCCTGTCCCTGATGGCCAGGGCGGACTCCTGATCATCAGTAAGCCTTGGCCCTCGATGGCGCGCACGATCTACGGCGATCAGGCCCGCTACGAGCAAACCTACTGGAGCGAAGTTCCCGGCAGCTACTTCACCGGCGATGGCGCGCGCCGCGACGCCGATGGATACTTCTGGCTGATGGGACGCGTCGACGACGTCATCAACGTCAGCGGTCACCGGCTCGGAACGATGGAGGTCGAGTCGGCTCTTGTAGCTCACCCGAAGGTAGCAGAAGCAGCCGCGGTAGGCCGGCCGCACGAGATGAAGGGTCAGGCAATCGCCGTCTTCGTCACGCTCGAAGGCGGCCACGAACCAAGCGAAGAGCTGCGGCAGGAGCTGCGCCAGTGGGTCGCCCAGGAGATCGGCGCACTCGCCCGTCCTGACGACCTGACGTTCACTCAGGCACTCCCAAAAACCCGAAGCGGCAAGATCATGCGGCGCCTCCTGCGCGAACTCGCCACCACCGGCGACGTCAAGGGCGACACAACTACGCTCGAAGATTTCACTGTGATCGCGAAACTGCGGGAGGGCGAAGAGTAGCGCGGGAGTAGCGGAAGAGTTGCGCTAGCGGAGATTCGTGCTCGGCTTGGTCGGCAGTGTGAAGTGGATGGTGGTGCCCTGATCCGGAACGCTGGTCGCCCAGATTCGTCCCCCATGCTGATTGATGATGCTGCGACAGATGGCGAGCCCCAGGCCCGTGCCCCCCATGGCGCGTGAGTCCGAGGCGTCGCCCTGTTGGAAGCGATCGAAGATGTGTTCGAGCTTATCGGCAGGAATGCCGCGGCCCTGGTCGCGGACCTCGATCAGCGCCTCGCTCTCGTCCAGATTGCGCGCAGTCAGGTGAATCTCGCTGCCTGCCGGAGAGAACTTAATAGCGTTCGAGAGCAGGTTGCTGAGCGTCTGCAGAATGCGGTCGGGATCGGCCCAGACGCTGACGCCGTGAGCGGAGAAGAAGATGCGGATGTTGGGCCGTGGCGCGCGAGCCTGTTGTATCCCGGCTGCGCGGCGCAGCAGATCTTCAGCGCTGCACAGGGTCGAATGCAGCTCGGTCTTGCCGCTGCTGATACGTTCCAGGTCGAGAATATCGTTGACCAGGCGCACCAGCCGGTCGGAGTTGCTGATCGCGATCTCCAGCATCTGCTGGGTCTTCTCAGGTCGATTCGCCAGTGCGCCACCGGCCAGCAGGCCAAGCGCTCCGCGCAGCGAGGTCAGCGGCGTGCGAAGCTCGTGCGAGACCGTCGAGATGAACTCGTCCTTCATGCGGTCGAGCGCGCGCCGTTCCGTCGTATCCGTGAACGCAACAACGACGCCCAGCGGTTTCAGGCCGTCGGAGTCGGAGGACTGTGAATCGATCTGCGGGCGGGCAACATATTCGACAGGGAAGCTGGTGCCATCCTTGCGCCAGAAGATCTCATTCGAAACCCGGACCGTGTCGAAGTTCGTGAGACTCTTGCGAATCGGCGAGTCGTTCGAGTCATACGGCGTGCCGTCCGCGCGTGTGTGATGGATGAGTTCATGCATCACACGGCCCAGCATCTCCTCCTGCTTGTAGCCGAGCATCTGCGTAGCGGCCGCGTTGACGAACGTAACTCTGCCGTCGAGATCGATTCCGTAGATGCCGTCGCCGACCGAAGCGAGGATCGAATCCGACTGCCGCGTGAGCGTGCGCAGTCGGCCTTCTGCGCGGACCTGTTCGCTGATGTCGACGCCAAAGCCAAGAACGTACGGAGAGCGGCCCGGCACGACGATGAGCTTGTTCCGGTAAGCCACAACGCGGACCTCGCCGTCCGCATGGGACAGGTGGAGCAGCCCCTGCGCCTCGCCGGTCTCGCCGATTTTTTTCAGATACGCAGGCAGCGCGGCTCTGCGTTCCGGCACGATGAACTCGGCGACATTGTGGCCTGACATCTCCTCAACCTTATGCCCGAGCGTCTCGGCGCCGTGGGTATTGATGGTCAGCAGCTTGCCGTGCAAGATCGTGAGTGCAGACCATACCGAGAGAACCTTCGACGAGCTGGCGGTAACGTGCCTCGCTCTCGCGAAGTGTGGCCTCCGCGGCGCGCTGTGTGGTGACGTCGATGCCCGTGGCGATGATGAACGCGACCTGCCCCTGCGAGTCAGGCAGCGAAGTAGCCGACCACGCGATGCGTCGAAGACTCCCATCCCGGTTCAGCCATTGATTCTCGAACGCTGCGGGAAATTGTCCTGAGCGCAGGCGCTCGAAGGTCTCAATGGCCTCCGGAATCTCCTGGCGCGGAATAAGTTTGTCCCACGCGTAACGGCCGACCAGAGTGGCGAAGTCGTACCCGGAGGCAATCTCGCACGCGCGGTTGAAGCGAACGATGCGGCCTGCCGTGTCGAAGACCACGACCAGCGCGCCCACCGTGTCGAGTACCGCAAAGACAAAGTTACGTTCAACCGTCAGCGCAGTTTCGACGCGCTGGCGGGAGCGGGCAGCACGCTCCATCTGGTGGATGCGGCCGTTCAGTTCAAGCCGGTTGATCACTTGACGGCTGAGGATGCCGAGCGCCGCGGACTGCGCCGGGGCCAGAACGCGTGCCTGCCGGTCCAGCACGAGCAGCGCGCCAATGCTGACGCCGCCCGGCGTGGTCAGCGGAGCGCCGGCGTAAAAGCGGTAGGCATTGCCCTCCAGAAATATGCCGTCCGGAGCATAGTCGAGGTCGTTGCGGGCGTCCGGTATCTCGTACACCGTGTCGCCCTGGATCGTGGTCTCGCACGGCAGGCTGCCGAGGGAGAGCTCCTGCGATTCCATCCCGAAACGGGACCGTATCCAGATGCGGTCAGAACCGATGAAGGAGACTGCGGCAACCGGTGTGTCACAGATCTGCGCGGCCAGTCGCGTCAGGTCGTCAAGGACAGGATCAGGCGCAAGGAGTTGAGGACCTCATATTGGTTGAGGGCCTCGATACGCAGAGCTTCGTCTTTGACCAGGAGAGCATTCATTTTCGACTTGTTCAATCGTAGGATATGTGCAAATGATTGCGCACTCCTACTTTTGTGGCAGCAATGATTTACGGCTTTGGCAGTACACAACACTCCCCCGCTGCGGGGGGTTCGTCAGCACTGGCGTCAAGGGCAACCTTCCACGTCCCATCGGCGAGTTTTTTCCAAACGGTGAAGTAGCGGCCGGAGATTACGACGGGCTGGCCGTTTTTGTCTTTCGAGTGGCCTTCGTAGTGGCCCCACGTGAAACCCATGTCGTTGGATGGGCCCATCTGGGCACCCTGCGGTGTCCAGGTCAACTGGTACGTTTTAGGATCCCACTGCGCCTGCGCCGCGATTGCGGTACGGCCCAAAACTGCAGGCTTGCCGTTGTTCAGGGTCACGGCGTCATCGGCGAACCAGGTGCTGAAGGCCTTGCCTCCGCCGGCTTCGACAGCCTTCGCAAAGCGGCCTTCCAACTCCAGCAAGAGAAGCGCGCCCGGCGTCAGGGTCGGTTGCGTGAGCGGGGTGGATATAGCGCTCGGAGACTGCGCAAGAGCGTCATAATTGGGCGCGACAGTACCGGCCCCGGGGTTGATCTGGCCAACCAGAGGACCGGCAGCAAGAGCGCAGAAAAACAGACAAAGCATTGTGTAGCGAGCCATGATCACGATGCTATCAGTGCTCGAAACAGACAGCATGAGCGGGTAGTTTACGTTGAAGACTGATATCCTTCGCACCTGATGACTAAGACGAAATCGGAACCAATAATGTTGCTTTTGGCGGCTGTATTGTTAGCCGTGGGAATCGCGCTGGGCCTGGTGCACCAGCCCTCCCTGCACGGCATTGCCATCGGCCTGCGCTGTGCCGCGATTGGGTTGTTGACGATCTACGCCTTGCGCCGCCGCACCCTCACTCCGTGGATCTTTGTCGCGATGGTCGCCGGCGCCGAATTGGGCTTCGACGCACCAACGGTCGCGGTCAGTCTGCGTGTCTTCAGCGACATCTTTCTGCGCCTCATCAAGACCATCGTCGCTCCTCTCATCCTCGCCACCCTCATCACCGGCATCGCCGGCCATGGCGATCTCAAGAGCGTCGGACGTATGGGCATCAAGAGCCTCATCTACTTCGAAGTCGCGACCACCCTGGCCCTTGTCATCGGCCTCGTCGCCATCAACATCAGCCGCGCCGGAGTCGGGTTATCCCTCGCAGCATCGACGCCCGCGGGCGCGATCGTCGCGGCCCCTCCCGCGACCCGCTGGCAGGACTTTATCCTGCACATCTTCCCGGAGAACATCGCCAAATCCGTCGCAGAAGACCAGATCCTCCAGGTCGCCGTCTTTGCCATCTTCTTTGGCATCGCACTGGCCTGTCTCAGCAAGGAAAAAGCCGCGCCCATGCTGAGCTTCTTCGCAAGCCTCAGCGAAGTCATGTTCAAGTTCACCAATGTCGTCATGTACTTCGCCCCCATCGGCGTCGGCGCCGCGATGGCCTTCACCGTCGGGCAGATGGGAATCGGAGTGCTCCTGAATCTGGGCAAACTTCTGCTTACGCTATACGTAGCGTTGATAGCCTTTGCCTTGCTTGTGCTCCTGCCCTCCGCTCTGCTCTTCCGCGTGCCGCTACGCCGGTTTCTGGTTGCGGTAACCGAGCCCGCCACCATCGCCTTCGCCACTTCATCCAGCGAGGCCGCGCTCCCCCGCGCCATGGAGGCTATGGAGGCGCTCGGAGTTCCACGCCGCATCGTGGCCTTCGTCATACCTGCCGGCTACAGCTTCAACTCCGGTGGCTCGACGCTCTATCTCGCGGTCGCCAGCATCTTCGTAGCCCAGGCCGCCGGCATCCATCTTTCGCTCGGCGAGCAATGTCTGATGATGTTGACGCTCATGCTGACCAGCAAAGGCGTCGCCGGCGTGCCACGATCTGTGCTGGTCCTGCTCTTCGCCACCGCGGCCTCCTTCCACCTTCCCACCGAGCCAATCTTCGTCATCCTGGGCATCGACGCCGTGGCCGACATGGGCCGCACCGCGATCAACGTAGTGGGCAACTGCCTCGCCAGCGTGATCGTAGCGAGATGGGAGGGCGTGTTTGGCGAGGAACCCGCCTCGTCGCTCGTCCTCGAAGGAATGGCCGATTGACCACGGCGCAGAGCGCCGGTCGTCGCACTGAACTACGCAAAGGACAACTGCGCAACGGACAAACAAAATCGACCAACGAACAAAATAAAAACGAGCAGGTGCCACCGCACCTGCTCGCCCGTTGTTTGTACCGTCAACTACATAGCTGGCGGATGATGGGGGTCAATGTGACTCGTCTCGGCCTTCTTTGCGCTGGACTTGCCCACGCCGTTCGGGTTCACCGAGTCGCGCAGCTCCTTTGATGGCTTGAAGAACGGAACGCGTTTGGCCGGTACGTCGACCTTTGCCCCGGTCTTTGGGTTGCGGCCGGTGCGGGCGTTGCGCTGCCGGGTCCGGAAGCTCCCGAAGCCGCGAATCTCAATCTTGTCCCCGGACTTCAGGGCTCCGATGACGGCGTCGAAGAGCGTATCGACGATGACCTCTCCGTCGCGACGGGTGAGGTCGCCAATGGCGGTGACTTGGTCTACGAGGTCGGCTTTTGTCATAGTGTGGGTTCCTTTCGTTCTCAGGGAGGGCTATAAGGGCCGCATCGAAAATCCGTGTTCTTGTTGATTGTAGACGGGATGACGGCAGATAGGTGAGCGAATGCAACCAAAACTGGAAGGAATCAGCATCAGTACAATCAGATGCAAGAAACGGCCAAATCGTCTGTCAAAAAGAAAAAGAGGGCCCAATTTTCTCGGGACCCTTTCAGTGGTCTGGAAGTGGTTTGGCAAGTCAAATGCTACGTAAATGGTGAAGCACCGAGCCTTACTTCCACATGAAGTAAAAACCCGGTGCATGGTCCAGGAGCTGGCTGGGGTTGGGAAACAGGTCTTCGCTATCGTCCGTCAGCAGCGATAAGAGCCCTCTTTTGTTCTTTGCAGGGCGTACCACATTAGGTTCACCGGAGATTCCCACATCCTTGGCCGTCTCCAACAGCGCCACGCGGTAACCCCCCACCTTGTCGATCAGCCCCAGCGGAAGCGATTGCTGCCCCGTCCACACCTGGCCCGTGGCGAGCGGTCTGATCTTGTCGTCCGAACTATGCCGTCCCGTCGCGACATCATGCACAAATTGCCCGTACATGTTATCGACCAGCGATTGAAAGTAAGCCTCCTCCTTCGGCGTCAGGTCGCGGCTCGGGTCGCCCGCGTCCTTCAGCTCGCCGGCATGGATCACGACGCTCTTCAGCTTCGCCCAGCGCAACAGATCGCCGTAGTTGGTCCACTCCATGATCACGCCGATCGAGCCCACAACGGACGCGTCGTTCGCATAAATCTTGTCGCACGCGCTCGCGATGTAGTACGCACCCGAGGCTCCCACCGACTCAATCGAGGCGATGACTTTTTTATGATTCTCCTGCCGCACGCGCAGCACCTCGTGGTAGATCTCCTGCGAGGCCGCCGCGCCTCCGCCCGGCGAGTTGATGTGCAGAATAATCGCCTTCACCGACGAGTCGTCACCGAACTTTCGCAACTGCGTGTCCACGGTCTCCGGCGAAAGAATCACGCCCGTGATGTCGATCACCGCAATCCGGTCCGTGCTAAGCCCGAAACCGCCGGAGTCGGCGCCGACCGACCGCATCGTTCCCCACACCATCAACGTGACCAGCAGAAACACCGCTGCCAGCGAGCCCGTGATGATGCCGATGTAGAACCACGCCGAGCGGCGGCGCGGTGGCGGCATCCCATAGCCCGGAGCAGTTGAATACGGCGAAGAGTACGGTGGAATCTGCCCATAGGGCCTGTCAACAGGCGAGGGCGGCCTGGGTGGCGGCGGTGGTGTTGAATAGTCTTCCGGCATGCTGTGAAGTTTAGCAGTTACCGCAGTCAAAGTGCCCATTGACTGTCCCCGGAAATACGCGGCGGCAACCAAAAAAGTTCATCCCGGCAACGCAAAAATGGAGTCTAAAGGAGGTTCCCAGCCGTCTAAACATTACGGTATGATGAACGGCAACGCCCTCCCCCGTGCATCCTGCACAGTTTTAGTCCCTCGAAAGAAATGGGTCCGGCGATAGCTATGGCACATCCGCAATTGAGTATCGTAATTCCGGCTTACAACGAAAGCGCCCGCATCGAGCACGCGCTCGACCGCGTATTGTCATGTATCGCTGAGCAGGGCTGGGACGCCGAGGTCCTGGTCGTCGACGACGGCTCCAAGGACAACACCGCAGCCATCGTGCAACGCTGGATGGCGCAACATCCGCGCCTGCATCTGATACAGAATCCAGGGAATAAGGGCAAGGGCTACTCCGTCCGCAACGGCCTCCTGCAGGCCGCCGGCGACATCGTCATGTTTACCGATGCTGATCTCTCGGCCCCAATGGAAGAGGCCCAGCGCCTCCTCGACGCCATCGCCGACGGCGCCGACGTCGCCATCGGCTCGCGCTGGATGGACCGCACGCGCCAGACCATCCATCAGCCGCTCTACCGCCAGTTTTTCGGACGCTGTTTCAACTGGGTCACCCGCACCATCATGGGCCTGCCGTACAAAGACACCCAGTGCGGCTTCAAGGCCTTCAAACGAGATGCCGCGCAGGTCATCTTCCGCCTCCAGACCATCGAGCGCTGGGGCTTCGATCCCGAGATCCTCTTCATCGCCCGCAAGCTGAAGTACGTCATCCGCGAGGTCCCTGTCACCTGGGGTCACGACGAGCGCAGCCGCATGAGCTACCTCAAGGACGGCATGAAGATGCTCGAAGACATGGCCCGCATCCGCGGCAACTCGATCGCGGCCGTTACGACGCAGCTATCGCCGCCATCAAGGACACCAGCACCATGGTCACCCCACCGGTCGAAAAGGTCATCAAGGCCGTCCCCGAAGTCCGCTAGTCCGCTAGTCTTTTCAGACAACAAGCGTGATGTCTAAGATGAGTCAGACAATGGCTCTCCCGTGAAAACCCTCCAACTCTCCTCGGGTATCGGTCTCGCTGCAGCTCTCTCCGTCGCAGCAACCCTGCTTGCTGTATCGCTTCATCAGCAGACTCATCCAAACCCCTCCGTGGAATTCGATCGTGTCGTGATCCCAACCGGCCACCACCCCGGCTCCATCGCGGTAGCGGACGTGAATCACGACGGCAAGCCCGACCTCATCGTGGCCAACACCGAAGACGAAACCCTAAGCGTCCTCCTGGGAGACGGGAAGGGTCATTTCGCTCCCGCCCCCGGCTCTCCTGTCGCCTGCGGCCCTTCGCCGAACGACATCGCCGTCGCCGACATGAACCGCGACGGCAATCCCGACCTGATCATCGCAAATACCGGCACGCCCTACATCACCATCCTGCTCGGAAACGGCAAGGGCGGCTTCGTCCCCGCGCCCCACTCGCCATTCGCCACCACCTCCTACCCTCACGTACACGGCGTAGTGGCGGCTGACTTCATGGGCAACGGCAAACCCGCAGTCATCACCGATAGCTGGGGTCACGATCAGATTTTGCTGCTTCCCAGCGATGGCAGCGGCAATCTGATCCCGCCCGGAACCCTGTTTCATACCGGCAAACGCCCCTACCAGCGTCTTCGTTCCGCCGATTTCAACGGCGACGGCAAACCCGACGTGGTGACCACCGACCAGGAATCGAACGCCGTCACCATCTTGCTGGGTGACGGTCACGGAGGATTCCGCGAGGCGGCAGGATCACCTTTTCCCGCTGGCGCCGCCCCCTGGTCCGTGGCAATCGGCGACCTCAACGGCGACAGCAAGCCTGACCTCGCGGTCATTCCCTACGACCAGGACGTGACAGACCCGGTGCAACTCGTCGTCACGATACTGTTCGGCGATGGCAAAGGCGGCTTCACGAAGCTGCATGGCTCGCCGCTCTCGCTGGCGGGATGCCGCGGACCCGACCGTGTCGCCATCGGCGATGTTAACGGCGACGGAGTTCTCGATATCGCCGTCGCCTGCGCGCAGAACGCTCGCGTGATGCTTTATCTGGGATCGCAATCGGGGACCTTCCGGCAATCCACGCTCGACGTAAAGACCGGCTGGTCGGGTCTGGCCCTGGCCGACCTCTTAGGCGATGGCCGCAACGAAATCATCGTCTCCAACGGCGCAATGGACAACGACCCCAAAGATCAACCCGGAACCATCACCATCTTCTTCAGCCGGCGATAGCGATGCCCCGCAAGCGAATGAAAATTGGTCGATCAAAAAAACCGGAGTCATTTCTTCCGAACAGCGCTCCACCGCCCATCTGCTCGACCCTCCACCTTCATTCGTCCCGCTGCCGAATCCCCGTCGATCCACCCAGCGAGCGTCGCCGTGACAGTTCCAGGTTGCTCTGGCCACGTCCCACTGAAAGTAAGTTCGACATAGCCATCGTGCCACGTGCCGCTCACGGGTTGATCAGGGCCAAGCCCGCCTGACCATATTCCAACCAGAGAGCTGTTCTGGCGAACCAGTTTCAATGTACCCGGAAAGCCGCCGGCATCGGTACCGCACGTCACATCCCAGGTGCCTGCGGCCTCTCCGCCATTCTCCAACGGCTCCGGCGTCGCATTGCTGATACGCAGGTTCGAAAAGTACGCTTCTTCACCTGTATAACCCCACAATCCGACAGCGCCCTGCAACTCTTCGCCCTTCAAACCATCTACGACGAGGCTCGGCTTGTCAGACCCATTCACATACAATCTCGCCACGCGGCCACGCACGTCGATCTTCACCTTCGTCCACTCATCTAACTGCAAATCCGCCCACGATTCGTAGATAAAAGGCCACTGTCGCCGCAGCCTCTCCCAACCGAAACTCGGCGCCGAAGAATATTGAACAGAATGATTGCGCATCGCCTGATCATCCGCCCGCGAGTTCCCCGGCCGAAGGTAAAACAGCTCATAGTGCGAGGGGTTATCACCCACACGGAATGCGATTCCCGCGAAGCCTGGCCTCCTTCCGCCGGGCGGAGTCGTCACCTTCGTTGCAATATCGACCTCGATCGTCCCATCGCGAAACTGTGTCCCATTCATCAACGCCATTCCAGCCTGATCACTCGCCCCTCTTGTTAAGCGGACGGCTTTGCGGCCTCGATATTCCACTGCCTCTGCCTTAACTCCTGGTTCCACCACCAGGTCCTTGGTGTCAGTCAGCGCAAAGGTCTGCGACGCGGGAACGGCTGCATCCGTCTTCTGAGCCTCCTGCGCTCTCGCGACGCATCCCGCAGACAATAGAAGCAACACGGCTCTCAAGGAGAGCGAGTTCCTGATTGATCGTGACATGCGGCAAACGGTAGCAGGCGTGGTCCAGGACAGCAAGCATCCTGTGACGAAGCCGCCAAAAATTGACGCGAGTTGTGCATCTAGTCATCATTCGGCCGTCCTCGTTGGGGTTTCGTCGACTGCGCAAATTGATTGCTCCTCCCGTCTGCCCCTCGCCCTTCCTGCCGTTTGCATGAAACAATAGCCCCTGTGCGCCATCCGGGCGGTGTCAGGGGTATAGCGTTTGCTTCGATCGTTTTTTATTGCTCTTTCTCAAAACAAAAACATGCGTTCCTTCTCGGAGCGGTCGTCCATCGGCCGCACGATGTCCAGCCGCTTCGTCGCCGGCATGTCGGTCGATGAGGTCCTCGCCGCCTGCGAACGCGTCAATCACGAAGGCATCGCGGCCACTCTCGACTCGCTCGGCGAGAGCGTCACGACCGAGGCAGAAGCGCAAAAATCCGCCGACATCTACCACCAACTCCTCGACGCCATCCAGGCACGCAACCTGAACGCCAACGTCAGCGTCAAGCTCTCGCAGATCGGCATGGACTTCGACCCAGCCCTAGCCGAGCGCATCGTCGGCGAGATGGTCGCCCACGCCGCCCAGGTCCACTCCTTCGTTCGCATCGACATGGAGGGCTCGCCCTACACCGAAGCCACCATCGCCATGACCGAGCGCCTCTCCGCGAAGTATCCCGGCAGCGTCGGTACCGTCCTCCAGGCCTACCTCTTCCGCACCCACACCGACGCCGAGCGCCTGTTAGGGCAGGGAATTCGCATCCGCCTCTGCAAGGGAGCCTACAAGGAAGGCCCCGACGTCGCCTTCCCCGAAAAGTCCGACGTCGACGCAAACTACGTCAAGCTGATGAAGCGCATGGTCACCTTCGCGAATCCGCAGACCGGCAAAGGCGTCTTCTGCGGCATCGCCACTCACGACGAGGCCATCGTCGACAAGATGCGTCACTTCGTCAACAAGCACAAGATCGACAGGCACGCCTTCGAGTTCCAGATGCTCTACGGTGTCCGCCGCGATCTGCAGCGCAAACTCGCCGCTGAGGGCTACGGCGTCCGTGTCTACATCCCCTTCGGCCCCGAGTGGTACCCCTACTTCATGCGCCGCCTCGCCGAACGTCCCGCCAACGTCATCTTTCTCGCCAAAAACTTCTTCAAAAACTAACCCCATCATCCTAAACTTCCTCCATGAGGTCCCTCCGGCAAGACGTGCTCTACGGACTTCGCGCCTTCTCGCGAGCTCCGGGCTTCGCCTTCACTGTTGTCCTCATCCTCGCGGTGGGCATCGGCGCGACCGTTGCCGTCTTCACCGTCTTCGACGCTCTCGTCTTCCGTCCCCTCCCACTGCCTCACCCAGAGCAGCTAGTCCAACTCGCCGGCATCTATCGCAACAACTCCAGCATCCCACTCTCCTATCCCGTCTACGCCGGGCTCGAGCGTCAACAGCGAGTCTTCTCCGGCATCTGTGCCTGGAGCGGCGGAGCAGACTACAACGTCGAAGCCAACGGCTCCATCTCTGTCTCCCCCGTGCACTCGGTCACCGGAAACTACTACTCCGTCCTCGGCGTGAGCCCGCTGCTCGGACGTCTCATCGCGCCAACAGACACGCAGGGTACGCAAATCTCCCAGGTCGCTGTCATCGGCTACGAGTTCTGGAAGCAGCGCTTCGGCGGCGATCCCGCCATCATTAATAAAGACATCCGCATCGACGGCAAGCTCTTCACCATCATCGGCGTCACCCGACAATGGTTCACGGGCATGATCGTCGGCGCACCGCCCGAGATCACCATCCCTGCAGGCGCAGGACAACTCAACGACCTTGAAAATCGCTCTCTCCTCTGGCTCTTCGTCACTGGCCGCCTTCAGCCTGGCGCCAGCATTCAGCAGGTCTCCTCGCAGATTCAGTCCTTCTGGCCGCGCCTCCTCGAAGACACGCTTCCCACCCAAACCGCTGGCCCGCGCCGTCAATCCTGGCTCGCCATGCGCTTCCGTCTCGACCCCGCATCCACCGGCATCAACCGCGAACTCCGCGCCCGCTTTCTCAAACCGCTCTATCTCCTCCTCGGCATCGTCGCGCTAATCCTCCTCGTCGTCTGCGTCAACCTCGCCAGCCTCACCCTGGCCCGAGCCTCCGCGCGCCGTCACGACATCAACACCCGCATCGCCCTCGGGGCCACACCCTGGCAGGCCGTCCGCCAGCTCGTCGTCGAAAGCGTCTTCCTCGCCTCCATAGGAGCCGTCTTCGGCCTCTTGCTCGCCTACTGGAGCAGCCATCTCCTCGTCACGCTTCTCGCCAAGGGCGCCGCCGCGCCTGTTCTGCTCGATCTCCGCCCCGACTGGCGCATCCTCGCCTTCGCCGTCCTCATCGCTCTCTTCACCGGATTCTTCATCGGCCTCATCCCCGCCTGGCACCTCTCACGCCGCTCGCCCGGCGCCGCCCTCCGCGTTGACGATCAGCGCACCATGGGCGCCGGTCTCGGCATGCTCGGCAAAGCCCTCATCATCTCGCAGATCGCCATCTCACTCATCCTCCTTCAAGCAGCAGGCCTCTTCATCCGCACCCTATCGAGTCTGCGCTCCTTCAATCCCGGCTTCGAAAAAACGAGCCTCCTCGAGGTCAGTCTCGCGCCTATGCCGCAGGGTTATTCCAATGTCGACATGGCCGACTACCGCCGCCAACTCCTCGACGCCATGGCGAGCCTACCCTCCGTTCACTCCGCCGCCTTCTCCGATCTTCCCATCCCCGCCGGTGAGAACAACGGTTGGAAAGAGACCGTCGCCGCCACCACTGACACCAATCCCACCAGTAACGCCACCACTACACTCGTCGCCGTCTCACCCGGCTTCTTCAAAACCGTCGCCATCCCTCTGCTCTCCGGGCGCGACTTTACTTGGACCGACGACAAGCAGCATCCACCCACAGTCATCATCGACGCGCTCACCGCCAAACAGCTCTTCCCCAACGCCAACCCAATCGGCAAACACCTCCGCTTCGGCGTCCAGCCGGACTTTCAGAACCTCGAGATCATCGGCGTCGCGCAAAACGCTCGCATCCTCGACGTCCGCGATGGCAGCGCACCCATTCTTTACGCCTCAGCGATTCAGACCCGCGACTTCGCCGACGGAGGCCGCATCCTCCTTCGCGGCGCAACCTCCGCAGGCATCACCAAAACCATCGACGACGAGGTCCGCTCCTTCGGCCACGAGTTCACCACCGCCGCCGCCACCTTCGAACAAAGGAACGAGCGCTCCTTCGTCTACGAGCAGATGTCTGCCACCCTCTCCACTCTCTTCGCCTCCATCGCTCTCGTAGTCGCCGGCTTCGGGCTCTTCGGCCTCATGTCCTATGCCGTCACCCTCCGCACCCGCGAGATAGGCATCCGCATGGCCATGGGTTCGCAGCGCACCGGCATCCTTCAACTCATCCTGCGCGAAGCCGTCCTCCTCACTCTCGCCGGCATCTTGGTCGGCATTCCGTGCACCCTGGCCGCCACCCGCCTCGTCACCCACATGATCTTCGGCCTATCCGCCGCCGACCCGGCCACCCTTGCTACTGCCTCCCTCATCCTCCTCGTAGTCGGCGCCGTTGCTGGCTACCTCCCCGCCGTCCGCGCCATGAAGCTGGACCCCATGACCGCCCTAAGGCACGACTGATCCGTCCTCGCCCTGAAAATAAACTTGAAAAAAGTGGCAAATTTTCAGCGCCCGCAAAGTGATAGCTTCCTCACCACGATAACGACGCAATTCACCACGTTTTCACCATCAAGAAACCACGCCCAGCCACCCACTTTTTCCCAGCCCCCCTCAAAAAGCCCAGCATAAGCAGCAAACCCAGCCCGCGCCACCACAGCCGGATTTTTCCTCAAAAAATCACACCTCACCGCATAGCATTCTGCGTCCGAACCGGCTCCGCAAGCAACCGTTCCAGGCGGTTCAAGATCAGGTTCCCCGGCAGACGTGCGCCTTCCCGCCGAAAGGTCTAGCATAGAAGTAGACGCGAAAATTTAGTTTTCTTCGGCGCCCACACATAGCCCTGAAGCGAGGAAATAATGGCCACCAAGGCAGACACACTCACCGCACAAGCCCCCGCGGGAGTGCAGCAGGACCGCGAACAAATCTTCGACACATTTCGCCGCTGGGGATACCTCCAGGCGTCCCTCGACCCGCTAGGCCAATATCTCCCGCCCGAACCTTTTCCCATCGCCACGACCCCCGAAGGCGACATCGCCGCCGAAGCTCGCTCCTACTACTGCGGCAACTTCGCCGTCGAGTTCATGCACATCCCTAACCTCGAGCAGCGCCAGTGGCTTCAGGATCAAATCGAGCGCCCAGCACCCAAAACCGATCAGCAACATGTCCTCACCCAGCTCATCCGCGCCGACCTCTTCGAGCAAACCATCCAGCAGCGCTACCTCGGCACCAAGCGCTTCTCCCTCGAAGGCCTCACCGTCCTCATCCCATTCCTCGACCAGGTCTTCGCCACCGCATCTGCTGCAGGCGTCACGCGTTCCCTCATCGCCATGGCGCATCGCGGACGCCTCAACGTCATGACCAACACCATCGGCCGCTCGCCCGCCGAGATATTCGCCAAGTTCGAAGACGTCGACCCGCGCAGCGTCCTCGGGGGCGGCGACGTCAAATACCACATGGGAGCCACCGGCGAGTACACCTCGCCCGCCGGCAAGACCATGGCGCTCCACCTCGCCTCCAACCCAAGCCATCTCGAAGCCGTAAACCCTGTCGTCATGGGTCGAGCCCGCGCCTGGCAAATTCGCATGGGCGAAGAAGGCAAGCAGCAGGTCCTTCCCATCATCCTTCACGGCGACGCAGCCTTCGCTGGCCAGGGCATCACCGCCGAATCGCTCAACATGGCCTCTCTCGCTGGCTACAACATCGGCGGCACCATGCACATCATCACCAATAACCTCCTCGGTTTCACCGCCAACCCCGAAGAGTCCAACTCCACCCGCTTCGCCACCGATCTCGCCAAGCGTCTCCCGATCCCCATCTTCCACGTCAACGGCGAAGATCCCGATACCGCCATCCGTATCGCTGCCATCGCCGCCGAATATCGCCAGCGCTTCCACTCCGATGTCGTCGTCGACCTCATCGGCTACCGTCGCTACGGCCACAACGAAGCCGACGACCCTACCGTCACCCAGCCGCGCCGTTACGCTGCCATCAAAGGCCGTCCCTTTCTCTACCAGCTCTACGCCAAATCCATCGGCGTCGATCCCGCGGCAGAGAGCAAAACGATCCAGGAAAAATTCCTCGCCGACCAGAGCGCCGCGAGTAAAGCCAAACGGCCCAAACTCTCGAAACTCCCTGACTACTGGAAGCCCTACCACGGCGGTGAACTCACCGAAGCCGACGCAAAACTCACCACCGGCATTCCCGCAGAGCGCGTTCTCGAGCTCTCTCGCCTCTCCAACAGCTACCCCCCCGGCTTCCACATCCATCCCAAAGTCCAGAAGCTCTACGAACAGCGCATCGAGATGGCTGAAGGCAAACGCCTCTTTGACTACGGTGCAGCAGAACTCCTCGCCTACGCCTCGCTTCTCACCAAAGGCACTCCCGTTCGCCTCGCCGGACAGGACTCGCAGCGGGGCACCTTCAACCAGCGTCACTCCGTCCTCGTCGACATGGAAACCGAAGTCCGCTATGCCCCGCTCGACCACATGACCGAGACGCAAGCCCGCTTCGAGGTTCACAACTCGCTGCTCTCCGAGGCCGCTTGCCTTGGCTTCGAATACGGCTACGCCCGCGACTATCCCGAAGCTCTCGTCCTCTGGGAGGCCCAGTTCGGCGACTTCGTCAACGGCGCCCAATCCATCATCGATCAGTTCATCGCCGCCGGCGAAGCCAAGTGGAACCTGCTCTCCGGCCTCGTCATGCTCCTCCCACACGGCTACGACGGTCAGGGGCCCGAACACTCCTCCGCCCGCGTGGAGCGCTTCCTCCAACTCGCTGCCAGCGACAACATGATCATCGCTCAGCCCTCGAACGCATCACAGTACTTCCACCTTCTGCGCCGCCAGGCCCTCCGCTCCTGGCGCAAACCGCTCGTCGTCTTTACGCCTAAGAGCATGCTCCGCCACCCCGACGCCTCCTCGCCCGTAGCCGAGTTCGGTAAACCTGCCTTCGAGAATGTCCTGCCCGACAACGACGTAAAAAATCCCCGCCGCCTCCTCGTCTGCACCGGAAAGATCGGCCACAACCTCCGCGTCGAGCGCGCCAAACGCAAGGACATGTCCGTCGGCATCATCTTTATTGAGCAGCTCTACCCCTTTCCCGAAGCCGAACTGCAAGCTGCTCTCGACCAGCACCCCAGCGCACAAGAGATCGTCTGGGTTCAGGAAGAGCCCGCCAACATGGGAGCCTTCTCCTACGTCATGCCGGATCTTCGCCGCATGGCTGGCGATCGCACCGTGCTCAGCGTCAAGCGAAGCGCAAACGCATCCCCCGCCACTGGCTCCGCCAAGGCTCACGAGATCGAAGAGAAGACGCTCATCGACCTCGCCTTTGGCACCGCCATCTAAACTCAACTTAGAAAGGCTCTGGAAGTCCGCGTTTCGCCAAAAATTGCAACCGGAAACGTGCCTTGGCGTTGATAGCAGCAAAGCATGAAAAAGCCCGAACAGGAGAACTATCCTGTTCGGGCTTACTGCTCCAGATCGAAACAACTATCCGCAGCACATACTAGGTCGTCCCCGGCAATCAGGCCGTTGAGTATTGCTTATGCAGAGAGACGACGGCGAACCACACCAGCCGCAGCCAACAGGCCGCTGCCAAACAGAATAATGCTGCTGGGCTCCGGAGTCTGACCGATGTTCGAGATCAGTTCAGCGGGCTGCTCGTAGTTTGTGGTGTAGATCAGTTCGAAATCGTAGTTACCGGTGGCTCCGCTAAAGGTAAATGGAGACTGGCCGCCAACTGTCTGGTTTTGCGATCCCGCAGGCGAGATCAACGTGTAGGTTGTCCCATTACTGCTGACATACAGGTTGACACCGTCGTCATGGCTGAGGGTGATCGATTCCCCATTCGTGAGGAACGTGGTGCCCGTCAGTACGATCAACGTGCCGTCAGAGCTCTGGCTGCCCGTGCCCGTAGCCGCTGGAGCGCCGTTCTTCCCCGATTCTGCCGTGTAGGACTGGCTCAACAGGTCGGGATCGGAATTCAGGAATGAGTTAAGGCTGGTTCCTGGGTTACCGTAGCCGGTGTTGAAGTCAATCATGGATGCGGTGAAACTGGCGCATTCGCCTTCTGAAGTGGCTTCAGCATTTGCAAGCGAACCTACAGTTGATGCCGAACCAGCTAGTACGGGTGCCTGGATGGCATAGGACGAACCTTGGCCACCTGAGTTGGACTGAATGCCGCAATACGCGGTGCCGGAGATCGTGCCTGCCTGGGCAGTTCCTGCGGTGACCAGTAGAGCGGCGACACAGGAAGCCAGGGAGATGGCGCGAAGAGATACTTTCATAGTTATTTGCCTCGAAGTAGTTTTTAGTGAGATAGTTACGTCAAACTAGAAAGCATTTGCGTGGCCACTATCTACCTAAAGGCGTAATTTATAAGCTGTTATTTATCAGCCACTTACGAAATAGCCGCGACAGATTAATTCTTTCGGTCAAAAGATGCGCAAGAGCTTGCAGGGGCAAGTGATAAGCGCTTTCTTGATCAGCCCTATCCGGGATGCCAGTAACTGTAACTAATAATCAGCAAAGAGGTTACGAACAACGCAGACGCAGACTCGCGTCAGAGATGGCTGCCGACCTCTTACTTTGACTCGGAAGAAGGCGGGGTAGGGTTGGTAATCTCTCTGGCGTAGATCTGGTACGAGGTCTTGGGCGGAACGTCGTGCTGATGCAGTGCGCGGACCTGGGCTCGAATAGCCTCATCCGCAGCAGTAATGCGCTCGCGCGAACGTAGAAAATCCAGCCACGATTCCATGATAAAGGTCTCGTTCAAATGCTCAGGGTCGGTGGCGTCGCGGTAGATGCCCCAGCGAACCGCTCCATCGCGGAAGCGGACGCCACGGAGCTGGTGGATGGCGCGGGTGAACTCCGCATAGTTTTCCGCAGGAATACGGTATTCGACGGAGATGCGGACGGGACCGTCGGTGGGTTCGGCATCGGACGCGAGCTGCGGCGCGGGCCTCCTGGCCTGGAAAGGTGTATGGTCAGGGAGCGCCCCCTGCAAAATGCGAAAACGCCTCGCGAACGGGAACGTGATGAGCAGGCCGCCGGCAGCGCAGGCAAGCGCGGTCGGGGTCGAAGTACGTTCTGCGATAGTGCCCCACAGGACCGCTCCGAGGGCCATGCCACCCTGAAAGGTCATCATGTAAGTGCCCAGCGCGCGAGCCTGAACCCACGCAGGCACGGCAAGCTGCACGCTGACGTTGATCGTCGACATCGTGCTGGTCCACGCCGCGCCCGAGAGAATTAGCGCAGCGATAATAATCGCAGGGCTGCGGACAAACGCGAGAATGAGCAGAACAGCGACGTTATACAACGTACACGCGGCGAGAATCCGGTCAACCGTGAAGCGCCGGCGGACGCGGTGCAGCGTCGTCGCGCCGAGAACCGCACCGACACCAAGAGAGCCATTCAGGATGCCGTAGCCGAGGGGGCCTTGTTTCAGGTCGCGACGCGCCACCACGGCAAGCAGCGACCAGATCGCAGAGATGAAAAAAGTGTAGGTAAAGGCGCGAACCAGAGACGCCTGCAGATCCGGCGCATAACGGACATAGCGAAGCCCCGACCGGATGGAGCCTGCGATGCGCTCGGACGGAAGCGCAGACTTGAACAGCGGAATCCGCTTCCAGTTCACCAGAACCCAAATGACTCCGGCAAACGAGAGCGCGTTGAGCGCAAAGACAGAACCCGCGCCTGTGTGAACGCGCTGGAAACCGGCAACCATCAAACCGCCAAGAGCAGGACCCACCGCGCGGGCGAGGTTGTTGCTGGCCGCGTTCAGACTCACGGTGTCGGGAATCAGCTCGCGCGGAACGAGCTCGGGGATGATAGCCTGCCAAGCCGGGTTATTCATCGCCGAGCCGATATTCAGCAGGAACGTGAAAGCCAGCAGCGCCCACGGAGACACATACCCGACGAAGGTCAGTATCGCCAGAATCCCGACCGATCCCAGCATCCATGCCTGCCAGAAGATCAGCAGCTTTCGGCGATCGAAGATGTCCGCCGTAGCTCCCGCGAGCAGCCCCAGCAGCAGCACCGGCAGGCTGGCCGCGGTCTGCATCAGGGCGATCAGCAGTGGCGACCCGGTCAGCGAGGTCATCAGCCAGGTGCCCGCAGTATCCTGCATCCACGTGCCTATCGACGAGATCGTGCTCGCGATCCAGCGGTCGCGGAAGAGCGGAATTTGCAAAGGAGCGAACCCGGAGGGAGCTGGCGCATCGGCAACAAGGGGCCCGGAGTTTGGGGTTTCGAAGGGCATCGCTGCATTTAGTTTACGGCGTCGGAAACAGAGGAGGGTTTGTCTGCCAAGCGTCATTTGTTTGTCACCGTTCGATCAGTCGGTTGGCAGAAGACGCGGAGGGACGCTGCGCGCGTGTAGACTCTGCTCGGAAACGTATGGCCCTGGCAAAAGACAATGCGGTAACGGCGACGCCCCCCAAACCGACGCCTCCCAAACTTCAGAGCCGCCCCGCGCTTACGATGCAATCCACCTGGATGATGGCGGGCCTCCCCGCTCTGGCCTTTGCCGTATGCTGCCTGCGATCGTTTGTTCCTCCGCACACACCGCTTCTGCTCTGGGGAGACCAGCTTGGGTTTGCCACCAAGGGTGTCAGAGTCCTTGGTGGAGAGCTGCCCTATCGCGACTTCTTCGAGTTCGTTACCCCCGGTACAGAGCTGGTCTATGCGCTTCTCTTTCGATTGCTCGGAGTGTCCCTCTATGTGCCGAATCTGCTGATGGCTCTCGTGGCAGCTACCGCAGCGCTGTGGATGACCTGGTGCTGCGAAACGGCTGCTACGCGGTATCTTCGTCGTGTTGCCGGCGATGTTGCTTATAGGATTTGTGCTCTACGGGTCGATGGACGCGACGCATCACTGGTTCAGCACATTAGCCGTGATGGGCGCAGTCGCAGCCTTGTTCGAAGGGACTTCGTTGAGGCGAGTCGCAGTCGCGGGCGCGATGTGCGGATTGGCGGCGAGCTTTACCCAGACCAAGGGCGCTGCTGTTCTCCTTGGGCTCGTGGCCTATCTCATCTGGCGCTCGCTGCACAAGAGAGCTGAAGCAGCGCAATGCTCGCGGCAATGCCTGCTGCTCTGCACTGCGGCCCTCGTAGTCTTTGCAGCGATCAACGGGCCGCTCCTGCTCGCGGCTGGCGCGGAACAGTGGGTGCAGGACGTGATCGTCTTTCCGTCGCAGCTACTTCGGCTCAGTTTCGAGCAATCAGTCGGGGAGGTTTCTGGGAAGAGTTCTCATTGCACAGAGGAATGCTGAAGTGGATTTGCTTTCCGTTCCTGTACGTCACCGTGCCACTGGCCTATGCCGGATTCTTCACGACGGTATGGCGACGCAGCAAGGTAGAACACGACGAGCCCTGGCATCAACTGATGTTGATTGCGATCGTAGGCGTTGCAATGTTTTTGGTGATGGCTCCGGCGTTGTCGATCCGAAGAATCTCCTGCGTCAGCCCGCCCGCAATGATTCTTCTAGCGTGGCTCCTGAGTCGTGCTGGAAGAATGTGGGCCAAAGCTGCTGGGACGCTGGCCGCCGTGTCGTTGGGCGTCGCACTCGCGCAGATAGCGGCCATTCAGAGCCGGCGGCCAAACGAACTCGAGCTTCCCGTGGGCAGCGTCGTCGTCCCGGAGGCAGCGAACTACGAGGTCTACCGCTGGATGGCGGAGCATACGCGGCCAGGGCAATGGTACTTCGGACTGCCGCCGCTGACGCTTCCGCTTGGGCTACGCAACCCCACACCGATTGAAGCTCCTGCGCCAGGCGAGTTCAGCCGCCCGGAGCAAATTGCCGCCGCGGTGAACGACCTGGAACGCACGCGCACGCCGCTTCTGGTCTTGCGCCCCGCAATGTATATTCCCCATCTGCTTGGCTACAAAGCGGACCATCTGCAGCCATTTCAGGACTATCTTTATCTGCACTATCGGCGAACGAAGGTCTTTTCGAACGGCGACGAAGTATGGCAGCGAATTGACCCAACGGACCTGACAGAACGAACCGTTCTAACGGGCCCGTAGTCTCTTTCGCGCCAGACAATTCTCAGTCGCAGTAAAATCTCTAACATGAAAAACTACGATCTCGCAGCCCTCTGGGACGAGCACACAAAGTACGAATTTGCGACTCCCGATGTCGAAGCCACGCTGGCAACGATGGTTGAAGACGCCTACGTCAACCATATCCCGACCATGACGGGCGGCAAGGGCAAGAGCGCGCTGCGCGCGTTCTACAGCAAAGACTTTATCCCGTGCATACCGCCGGACTTCAAAATGATCGACGTCTCCCGCACCGTAGGCGAGAACCGCCTCGTCGACGAGATGTTTACCACCTTCACACACACCATTGAAATGCCCTGGATGCTTCCCAACATCAAGCCCACCGGCCGCTACGTTGAGATCTCTATCGTCGCCATCGTAGGCTTCCGCGACGGCAAACTAGCGCACGAAAATATCTACTGGGACCAGGCATCGGTGCTCAAGCAGATCGGACTCCTGAACTACCCGAGCCTCCCTGTTTACGGAGCCGAGACAGCCCGGAAGGTACTCGATCTGCAAGGCTAAACGAAAAAAAGCGGCTTAAAGAGGAAACCCACGCAGCGCGGTGGGGGCTGTTGCGTGGGTATTCCGGTAAAGCAACGAAGTGGGTGGACTTCGTTATGACTGACTCAACCCGAAGGGAGTCCTGCCATTTGTTAAAGGTAACGGCAAAGAGGTTTGCCGTCAAGGGGGCATTTGTGGATCGTTGCGTGGGACCGAAACTCAATGCTAACTACAGATCATGCTGGATTTTCCGTGCCAAACGTTGAAGTGGGTGGCCCAGCAGCCCGCCGGGTCCCCCGCCAGTATTCTAGTGAACCGCCTCTATCATTACCTCGACGTCCAGATGCCGCGTGCTCCCCGCTACATCCATCGATCCCAGCACCAGCGGCTTCCCCACGGCCAAAAACGCAGTACCTTCCAGGTTACTTTGCCGTATCACCGGATCCTGCGCCCCCACACCGGACGTCTGTTCCGCGACGCCTAACTGCTCCACCTTCGAGCGTAACCTTACTCCGTTGGTGAACTCATCCAGAGTCGCATCGAAGTTCATCCCCACATCGACATAGGTGAACTGCGTCTGCGCCACTGAGCTACCCCCCGTACCGAACGATCCCGTCGCAATCGGCACCTTACTGCCTTGCTTCAACACCGTTTTCTGCCCCGGTGCCACGATCATGGCGAAATGCTGGGTGCCGATGCGCTTGTCCCCGTCAAACTCGGTAATCGTGTAAATCAAGCGGTAGGCTTTCTTGGGCCGGTCAAGATCGTTGATGACCTTCTGCACGAGCACAAGCTGGTCGGGCGTGGCCCGCACGAGGATGGCGTTCTGGCTCGGAGCGAGGTACACCTTGACATCCGGTGGGAGCATGTTGCGGATCGCGTTAACGACTTCGTTGGCATCGTTCTGCTGACTGCTGGTGGCGAGATAGAAAACCTGGTAGGGGCGCGTGTCCACGCTTGGAGAGTGATTCTCTTGCCTGGAAGCAGCAACCGCCTTATCCGAAGCGGCAGTATCTCCCGTCTGCGCCCCAGCGCTCCCTCCACTCAATACCAAAGCCAGAGCCACTCCAAAGATCCCACTTGCAAACCTCATATTCCATCTCCTTCTTCCAGTGCAATTCGCTTTCATTCCTTATCTCCCGTTCTCGATTGTTCTGTTGTTGGCGCGTCCATCGCCGGTTGTTCGTTCTTTGGTTGTTCCGTCTTTGGCTGCTCCGTCGCTGGCTGTTCGGTCGATGGTTGTTCGGTCGATAATTGCCCGGTCGATGGCTGTCTGACAATCGCTGATCCAAAAAACCTCTGAAACTCCGCTCCCTCCTCCACATCGCGCGCCGCCCGCGTCATCGGATCAAGCATCGCCAACTCCACCGGATCGCCCCTGTGCGCAATCCGCAACAGCAGTCTCTCCTGCTCCGTCAAAGGCAACGGCGGCGCCGGATGACTGGCAGCACGCATCTCCTCCAGCGCTACAGCATCGCTGTCCGTATCGCTGTCTGAGACACGATCATGACCGTCCCGATCCCTCGCGTAGTCCACCGTGGCCGTCGCATTTGTCATCTCCCCCTCACTCGTCCTCCTCATCGGTCGCCCGCCTGACTCGGCCGGATGAAGCTGTGCGACATTCGCAGCCATTGCTGAAGTCGTCAAACGCACTGACTCGGCCGCAGCCCCTGCGCCAGCCGGATTCATCTTCGATCGCGCAGGCGCCAGCCCAAACCGGCGGATCGACGGAATCACCAATGCGGCAACGAAAAGGCTCGCCAGGGCAACACCGCACACCAGAGACTCGACAGACCCGACTGCGAAGGGTCGTGCCGGTGCTACCCGCCAGATCGGTCGCAACCAACGCCAACCCGATCGCGTCCGAGCCGCCGCCCGATCGTCCCCCCGATCATCGAGCGCTTCCAGAATGCGGCGCTCCATTCCGGCAGGAGCATCAGCGTCTCGCAAACCTCCCAGCACCCGTTCAATCGCTTCCTCAGAATTCTTCATCGCTTCCCCCTCACATTCTTCGAGCCGCTCCCGCAGCCGCGCTCTCGCACGAAACAACAAGGCTCGAACCGCAGACTCGCTTCTTCCCAGAACCTCCGCCATCTCCGCCGTTCCCAGCTCCTCGATCGCAGCAAGAAGCAGAACATTCCGCTCCGCCTTGGGCAATCTCTCCAACTCACGCAGAACCGACCTCATGCGTTGCGCCTCGTCTAGCGCCTCATCCGCCGGCAGACCTCTCCCCACCAGGCTGTCCGCAAACCCCTCGTCAAACTGCTCCGGCCGTATCCTCCGCCTGCGGTCGACAGCGAGATTCCATGCAATCCGAATCAGCCACACCCGCATGTCGCGTACTCCCGGCAACGACCGGCGATGTTCGAGAACACGAACAAAGGCATCTTGAACGACATCCTCGGCCTCCGTCTGACTCCGCAGGACCGAGTGAGCCACGCGAAAGAGCAGCGAGGAATAAGTCGCCACAAGAGCCGCGAGATCGATCTCCGACCACGAACCCTCCATGGAAGACAACGCCAAGCTACAGCCCTCGACCGACGCCATAAGTACCCTTCTATCCACAAAGACGCCTTAGGTCAGTTTTCGCTCGACAATATTCTCGACATATTTCGTTCGTGGGTAGGAGCGCAGGGCTTCAGCCCGCCCGGTCAGGAGGTCCAACCAAAAATAAATCTTCAAAATGTGGCAAATTATTCGTCGCGGATTTGGTGGCGTTTACCACCACACTTACACCACGATTCCACCACCAATTACCACGCAAAAAACCACGTTCGTGCGCACCCAATTTCGCAAAAACCCCTTGAAAAACGCGAAATCGCCGCGCAGAAAAAATCCTGCGCGACCCCGAATCTTAAAGCCTGCAAATTAGCAGTTCCCGCTCGTAGATCATCTCTGGCGGTAGATGGTCATGCAGCAGAATGAAGAGCTCCTCGTGCCCCATCACCTCCTGCTTCCACTGATCGTGATCCACGGTCTGGAGTTCATCAAAAGTAGCGCGAGAGAAGTTCAGGCCCTTCCAGTTGATGTCGTCAAAGTGCGGCGTCCAGCCGATGGCGGTCTCCTTGCCCATGGCCCGCCCGCGCACGCGATCCACGATCCACTTCAGCACGCGCATATTCTCGCTATATCCAGGCCACAGGAACTTTCCATCCGGGCCCTTGCGAAACCAGTTCACGTGGAACACGCGAGGCGTAGCCGAGAGGTTGCGCTGCATCTTCAACCAGTGACGGAAGTAGTCACCCATGTGGTACCCGCAGAAGGGCAGCATGGCCATCGGATCGCGTCGCACCTTGCCGACGGCACCAGCATTCGCGGCAGTCGTCTCCGATCCCATAGTGGCGCCAATGTAGACCCCCGAGGACCAGTTGAAGGCCTGGTAGACAAGCGGCATCGTGGTCGGTCGCCGACCCCCGAAGATGAACGCGCTGATAGGAACACCGTTCGGGTTTTCCCAGTCGGGATCGATAGTCGGGCACTGTCGCGCGGGCGCAGTGAAGCGTCCGTTAGGATGCGCAGCAGTCGCCCCCGTCTCCTTGGCAATCGCCGGTGTCCACTTGTTGCCGCGCCAGTCAATCAGTTCTGCGGGTGGTGTGTCCGTCATGCCCTCCCACCACACGCCGCCCTCCGGGGTCATCGCCACATTTGTGAAGATCGTGTTCTTCGCCAGCGTCGCCATGGCGTTGGGATTGGTCTTCGCGCTTGTGCCAGGCGCAACGCCGAAGAAACCTGCCTCGGGGTTGATGGCGCGAAGCTGGCCTGTTTCGTCGGGTTTGATCCAGGCGATGTCATCGCCAACGGTCCACACCTTCCACCCATCGAAACCGGCCGGCGGAATCATCATCGCGAAGTTCGTCTTGCCGCAAGCTGACGGAAATGCAGCAGCCACATACGTCTTTTCGGTCTTTCCGTCTTTGTCGGCTGGAGATTCAACGCCAACGATCAGCATGTGTTCCGCCATCCAGCCCTCGTCGCGCGCGATGTTGGAGGCGATGCGCAGCGCAAAACACTTCTTGCCGAGCAGCGCATTCCCGCCATACCCGCTGCCATACGACCAGATCTCGCGAGTCTCGGGAAAGTGGACAATGTATTTCGTGTCGTTGCATGGCCACGGCACATCCTGCTCCCCCGGTGCCAGCGGAGCACCGACAGTATGCATGCACGGCACAACGCGCTTCTCATCTTTGTCGATCTCCGCGAACACCGCCGCGCCGATGCGAGCCATGATGCGCATGTTTACGACAGCGTACGCCGAGTCAGTTAGCTGAACCCCGATCTGCGACATGGGCGAGCCGACCGGCCCCATCGAGTACGGCAGCACATACATGGTGCGCCCACGCATCGCGCCGCGGAAGAGCTGCTTCAGCTTCTTCCGCATCACGTACGGGTCCTCCCAGTTGTTGGTGGGGCCGGCCGTATCCTTCGCGAGCGAGCAGATGAAAGTCCGATTTTCAACGCGGGCAACGTCATTCGGCGAGGACCGCGCAAGATAGCAGCCGGGCCACAGCGTCTCATTCAGTTTGGTGAAGGTGCCGGCCTTCACCAGCTGGTCGCATAGGAAGTCGTATTCCGCCTGCGATCCATCGATCCAGTGGATACGATCAGGCTGAGTAAGCTCCGCCATCTTTTCGACCCAGCGGATCAGGTGTTTATTTGTAGTGGGCGGCGCAACGATGGCGGGCTCAGCAGTAACTGTCTTTGTACTCATAAATGCGTTAAATCCTTCCTCAACAAGTCTTCGCCTCCCCAGAGGGGCTGTCAACTTTTCAAGTGGTTGGGCCATTTATAGATCGATTGCAGTAAGATCTTCGCGAGAGGATTCAGGATGACGCTGCGGCCGAAGAGAAATTGGGTAGCGCTGGGGCTAGTTGCTGCGATGTTGTGCGGGATGCGGGCGCTGGCGCAGGGTGATCCGCCGAGAGCGTTCGATCCGGCGACAGCGGCGGTCCGGGCTACGGGGACGACACTGCGGATCGATCTTATTGGCGATTCGACTCAGACCAACAACGCAGGCTACGGGCGAGGGTTTTGCGCAAACGTCACCGCCCAGGTGGACTGCGTGAATATGGCCAAGGGTGGCGCGAGTACCAAGACGTTTCGCGAACAGGGACTGTGGGAGAGAAGCCTCGAAACGAAGCCGGACTACATGCTGATTCAGTTCGGGCACAACGACCTGGAGAGTAAGGACCATCTTCCACGCCAGACGACGATGGCGGAGTACGAGGCAAACTTGCGAAGGTATGTGGAGGAGGCGCGCGCCGCGGGCATCAAGCCCGTGCTCGTGACTCCGCTGACGCGACGATACTTTGAGGCGGATGGAATGATCCATTCCGATCTGATAGCGCATGCGGAGACGATGAAGCGAGTTGCGGCAGAGATGAAAGTGCCGATGATCGATCTGCATCGCGACAGCATCGCCTATCTCGATGGTGTAGGCGAGAAGGCCGGCAACACGATGGCGATTACAAAGAAGGACGATGACGGAAAGACAATCTTCGACAAGACGCACTTGAACTGGAAGGGCTCGTACGTCTTCGGACGGATTGTCGCCGTAGATATGGGGAAGGCGGTTCCGGAACTGGCGAAGTATGTCCGGCCGGAGGCCGCGACGCTGCCGCCGGAGGGCGTGAAGGCGATGAAGATTCTCGAAGGTGGATCGGTGAAGATCGTGCTGGTAGGGGATTCGACCGTGAACGCCGAGGGCGGCTGGGGGAAGGGTTTCTGCGCAATCATGACAGCGAACGTGACCTGCGTGAATGATGCGCTGAATGGCCGGAGTTCCAAGAGCTTCATCGACGAAGGCGCGTGGAAGAAGGCGCTGGAGGATCACGGCGATTACTACCTCATTCAGTTTGGGCATAACGACATGAAGGGCAAGGGGCCGGAACGGGAGACCGATCCCGAGACGACCTATGCGGCAAATATCCGGCGGTACATCCGTGACGCGCGAGCGATCGGCGCAGTGCCCGTAGTGGTCACATCTCTGTCGCGAAGAAACTATAAGGATGGCGTGCTCGTGCAGGATCTCAAGGACTACTCTGCAGCGGCGAGGCGCGTCGGGATGGAAGAGAATGTAACCGTGATCGATCTTAACGCGATGTCGGTGAAGTTGCTGGAAGGAATGACCCAGGCGCAGGCGGATGAGTTCGATGCAACGGGGCACGAGGATCAACGCGCCGAGAACAAGAAGAGTGTTGTGGACCGGACGCATTTGAATGCGAAGGGGCAGGAGCTCTTCGGACGGATGGTCGCGGACACTCTGGTACGGACACAGGTGGAACTGGGGCCGGACGTGCTGGGCGAGCCCGCGAAGCCTCGCTAATCTGAAGGCGTAACGCTGATCAAAAGGATAAAAGACTGATAAAAAAGGCGGCAATGTTCGCGTCTCTTATCAGTTTTTATCGCTCTTATCACTGTTACGCCTTTTCTTTCGCCCCGGCAAAGGCGGGGATGCCTGATAGACTTAAGGTTCTGCGCCGAGTTCGCGCAAACAAGCTCTCTCAAGGCGGATCGACCGCGGCGAGCAAAAAAGGAAATGGAAACCAGTGGATCAGCAGACCAAGAAAGCTCTCAAGCACGACCAGTTCGTCGACACCACCACCCACGGTCTTGAATGGGCCAGCGAAAACCGCCGCTCGTTAATCACTACCAGCGTCATTGCGCTGGTGGCGATCCTCATCGTGGTAGGCAGCGTGCTTATCTATAACAGCCGCGCGACACAAGCCTCGGTTGCTTTTGGAGCAGCCATGCAGGCGTACCAGACCCCGCTTGCGGTTCCCGATCAACCGTTGCCCCCCGGGGTCAAAACCTACGCGTCGGTCGCTGAGCGCGCAAAGGCCGCCAATGAGCTCTTCATGGCTGTTGCCAATAAGTACAGCATGGCCCCCGACGGCAAGGTGGCGCGCTACTTCGGCGGCATAACCTATCTGGAGGAGGGACAGAACGCTGCCGCCGAGAGCACGCTAAAGCAGGTCGCGAGCGGCTGGAACGGCGATCTTGCCGCCCTGGCAAAGCTCTCTCTCGCCCAGCTCTATCGTCAGACCAATCGCGACTCCCAGGCGATTGATCTCTATAACGAACTCACGGCCAAGCCCACCACAACTGTGCCTGCCGGTCTGGCGCAGCTGCAGCTCGCGGAGCTTTACGAGTCGCAGGGCAAGCCCGACCTCGCGAAGAAGATCTACGCGCAACTTAAGGACAAGGATCCTAAGGGTCCTGCTGGTATGCTGGCCGCGCAGAAGCTGAACCCGGCCCCTGCAGGTCCCGCCGGTCAGTAGTATCTGTTCTGTCTTCGTTGTGAAAGGGCGCGACTCCAGCCGCGCCGCACATCCACCAACACGAGAAGGCTTTAGCCCCAGAGGGAAATGACGGGAAGGGAACCCGTCACGCCCAAAAGGTGCTCTTGCCGAGCGCAAACCACCTAACCCATTAGAACCAACAACATCCGTGAGCATAAACATACTTGGCTAACCCATCCAGCCAAGCATATTTGTGCCTTTACAGGCGCGACACCGCTGCAAATTATTGAATCCAAGTACTTTACGCCAAAAATATCGGCGGGGGACGGGATCAGCAATGGCAGAACTATTCGTCGTATGAGATAAAGCGATCCTCGCCTGTTTTCAGGGCCGACTCTGCATCGGTTCGCAGTTTCGTCAAAATGCTCCATTGATCGTTCACTTTGGGAGGTGCAACCCAGAGCGGAAGAGGCATTCTGAGATATTCGGACAGAGCGAAGGCATGCGGCTCATATAGAGCGCGGATCGTCTTCAGCCGTTTGGCCGCTGCGGGGTCGCCGCACAACCGCACGTGGTTTTCGCCTAGCGCATCGCATAGATGATAAAAGTCCTTCGATGGCAACCGGTCGACCTCTGTTTGACGCTGCCACGCCTTCCTCTCCTGGACATGGAAGACCTGGCCCAGGTCGACGAGCGCGTGCCTCGCCATGACAAAGGTCAGCTGGGCCTGGCGTGAAGGCGTCCCCTCGATGACCGAGATCAGCAGCGCACAAGTATCCAGTATCGACACCAGTGCCGAGAGCCAGCTCTGAGTGTCGTGTTGAGAACGGTAGTAGCAGAGAATCGGGTAGGAGACATGGGATTCCAGAATCTCGGCAGACCAGCGCTCCCATTCGGCTAGCAGCGTGGTCAGGGCCTTTTCGCTTCCTTCAAAGCCGTGACGCCGAAACAACTCGGCTGCGTTCGGCGGAGAGCCGGCCCGCGAGTCGAGAAGCGCCACGTTGACCTCGCGACGCGAAAACGCTTGATACAGCACGGGTAGATAGCCGATCACCAGCGCGACGAACCCCAGCCCGACTCCGGACTCGAAGATGATTAACGCACGGGCGAACAGGCTGTGCGGCACAACATCGCCGAGGCCGAGCGTAAACAGCGTCGTACCACTGACGTACAGGTCGGTACCGAACTGTGCCAATGCGCTGGCACCATGTCCCATCATGACGTCGCCAAACGGCGACCGCATCGAGAAGTAGAACATCGCGAAGCCGCAGATGAGGAGGAGCGCCCACAGCAACAGGAGCAAGAGGAGCGAGAGCGGTCCATATACGCTGTAAATCTGCTCGCGAACCTTCGTGTTTCGAGCACGTTCGGCCATCATCACCCACGGTGCCCACGTCGCAATGAAGAAGAGGCGAGTGATCTGTAATCGACCGGTCGGACGACGCGGCAGAATAATAGTCTGGAAGGCATCAAG
The DNA here is from genome assembly GCA_963791735.1 of uncultured Acidobacteriaceae bacterium. Taxonomy (GTDB): domain Bacteria; phylum Acidobacteriota; class Terriglobia; order Terriglobales; family Acidobacteriaceae; genus Edaphobacter. The sequence continues at coordinate 288,637 of CAWBTR010000010.1, forward strand.
TGCCACCCCCAGGCAGCAGAAGAGTCCGGCAATGAATGCGGCGACGTGCACGAGGATCCCTTTATCCGCTCGAAAGAGCGATCTTCGTCAACATTACCAGAGCACCGCGTTGGCTTTCCGAAGCTGGCTGCGTCTATTAAAATATGCAAAGGGTATGACCACTCAGCAGCAACCAGGACTACAGAGGTCAGAAGAGGTTACGCAGACCTCCGCAACATTGCGGGAACAACGGGGTCAATTCAGTTACGCACTGAAAGACATCGTATTTTCATTAGACAAAGATACTTTTTCAGGCCTAAGCTGACGTTACTGGACATTTTTTTGCACAGTCGCACACAAGTGAATTCGAAAGAGAGGGGGCACCATGCGACGAGTTCTGGTAGTGGATGATGATCGTCTCGTAGCCGACACCCTGACCCTCATCTTCGAGAAGAATGGTTTCAAAGCGAAGGCAGCTTACTCCGCCGATGAGGCTCTCCAGTGTTCCCGCGAATTCGCACCCCATCTCCTTCTTTGCGACGTCACCATGCCTGCTCGTGACGGCCTTTCGCTGGTAGAGGACATGACACGCGAGTTCCCTGCATGTCGCATTCTCGTGCTCACGGGCTTTTACTCGAACCTGAAGAGCGTCCGCGAACAAGCACACAGACTCTCCCGCCCGCTGGGCGTTCTGACCAAGCCATGTCAGCCTGCGGAGCTTCTCCGCGAAGCAGCCGCTTTGCTGGCCACGGCTTAACAGTCGCAGCATGCCTGACCTTGGCCGCGCACTTATTTTTCTTGGCGCCCTTCTTGTACTCGTCGGCGTTGTGATCCTCGGGCTTAGCCGCCTTGATCTGCCTCTCGGCCGTCTGCCCGGCGACTTCAACTGGCGCGGGCGGGGATGGTCGGTCTCCTTTCCTCTCGCCACCTCGATCCTCGTCAGCGTGCTGTTAAGCGTCCTACTCTGGGTGATTGGACGCCTCCGCCGCTAACTCTGAAATGTGTGTCACGATGCTAGACTCAGGCGGTATGGTCGAGAGTGAAGACAAGCCGCCGACCCTGGCCAGCCTTCGTGCGCGCCGGGGAAAACTTCGCTCGGGCAACAGGTCTTCCACCCCTCATCCGAGTTCTGATTCGCTGAACCAGGGCGGCCTCTTTTCCTCCATCAGCGAGGCATCCCCGCCGCTCGATCGCCAGCCAATAGAATCTTCTACAAACAAAAAAAATTCGCCTGCTTCTCCCGAAAAACCCCAACGCAAACCAACTTTGACCCCTGCCGTTCCAGCCGCGCGCCGCATCTGGAGCGTTCGCACGCTGGTCACCGACATCCGACAGCACGTCGAGATCACCTATACCGACCTGTGGGTCGAAGGCGAGATCTCCAACTGTCGCCAGGCACCTTCGGGACACGTCTACTTCACTCTCAAAGATGGCGAGGCGCAACTGCCCGTCGTCCTCTTCCGTGGCCAGGCTGTCCTGTTGCGCTTCCGCCCTGCAGACGGCCTCGCCGTGCTGGTTCGCGGACGCGTCTCCATCTACGAGAGCCGCGGCCAGCTTCAACTGATCGCGGAGACAATGGAGCCTCGAGGCGCAGGCGCGCTTCAGATTGCCTTTGAACAGCTCAAAGCCCGGTTACTTGCTGAAGGACTCTTCGATGCGGACCGCAAACGCTCTCTGCCGGCCTTTCCCAAGTGCCTCGGCATCGTTACCTCTGCTACCGGCGCGGTCATTCGCGACATCGTCACCATCGTGAGACGACGCCACGCACGGCTCAACCTGATTGTGTATCCGGCGACAATGCAGGGTGCATCCAGTCCGGGTTCGGTTGCTGCCGGCATCCGCTGGTTCAACGCCAACCCTTCTCTGGCAGATATCATCATCCTCGCTCGTGGTGGTGGGTCTCTTGAAGACCTCGCCGGGTTCAACGACGAAGCGCTGGCCCGCGCCATTGCAGCCTCTGAACTTCCCATCGTGTCCGCTATCGGTCATGAGACAGATTTCACCATCGCGGACTTTGTCGCTGACCTCCGCGCCCCCACTCCATCCGCCGCCGCTGAGCTGGTGACGGCAGCGCAGCACCGCATTGAAGATCGCGTCGCGGCTCTCGCGGCTCGAGTGCGACGTGCAGGCCGCTTCCACTTGATGCATGCACGACAGCGCTATGCCCGCCTGTCGGCGGAGTCTGTTCTCACCCGCCTCCGGGATGACGTCAACCGCCGCGACCAGCACCTCGATGAGCTTCGCCTCCGCCTCGATGCCTCGGTGCAGAGGCACCTGCGCGTCCACGCACAGCGGATTGCGCTCCTCGCCGATCGGCTGCGTCGCGAGGACATTGCCGCTCGCATAGCCATTCACTACCGTAGGCTGCAGAACGCTGACCAACGTCTGCGCCGCACCACAGTTCGAATCATCAACACTCGCCGGACGCGCCTGGACCGAGCGTCTGCCGGCCTCGAAGCTCTGTCGCCCCTCGCTGTCCTATCTCGCGGCTACGCTCTCGTCTATACGGCCGACGGCAAACTGTTACGCTCTGTCGCCGATACCGCCGCGGGCCAGACGATTCGCGCACGCGTTGCCCATGGCACACTTGAAGCTGAAGTGAAGCAGACAAAAATTGACGACGCAAATGTAACGGAGACCAACAACTCATGAAAAAGCTCTTTGGAACCGACGGTATCCGCGCTGTCGCCGGCCAGTCGCCGCTCGATGCGTTAACCGTCTACGCAATTGGGCTTGCCCTGGCACATACCCTCGCCGCTAGGACACCATCCCCACGTGTTCTGCTTGGCATGGATACCCGTGAGTCCAGTGACTGGATCGTAGCGACGCTAACTGCAGGTCTTACTGCCGGGGGAGCCTCGGTTGAGAGCGCCGGTGTCATCACCACACCCGCCGTTGCTTTTCTGACGCACACGCACTCCTTCGCTGCCGGCATTGTCGTCTCGGCCTCGCACAATCCCTGGCAGGACAACGGCATCAAGCTGTTCGGCCCCGATGGCTACAAGCTCCCCGACTCTGTGGAACTCGCCATTGAAGAGGAGATATTCCGCCAACTCGCTGGTTTGACGACGCCTCCGCAGCAGACCATCCCACCAAAGGTCAACGAAGCTGACCGCGCCGAGTACGTTCACTTCCTGCTTGCCGCTGTTCCAGGGCTTTCGCTCGATGGCCGTCGCATCGTCGTCGACTGTGCCAACGGAGCCGCGTCTTCGGTTGCGCCTCAACTCTTCTCCGACCTCGGCGGCGAAGTGATCATTACGCACGCCAGCCCCAATGGCCGGAACATCAACGAAGCCTGCGGAGCCTTGCATCCAGAGATCGTCGCAGCCCAGATGAAGCTTCACCACGCCTCTATGGGCATTACCTTCGATGGCGACGCAGACCGTGCTCTGTTTGCAGACGAGTATGGCAACGTGGTCAACGGCGATGCCGTCCTGCTGCTGGCCGGCCGCGATCTGCAGGCTCGAGGTCTTCTTACCAACTCAACGATTGTTGCTACCACCATGTCGAACATGGGGCTCGAAGCGGCGCTGAAGCGCAGCGGCATCCAGATGCTTCGAGCTGCGGTCGGCGACAAATACGTCCTGGAACAAATGATCGCTACGGGTGCGGCGCTAGGCGGGGAACAGTCGGGCCACATCATCTTCACAGGGCGGAGCACAACTGGCGATGGTCTCCTTACGGCGCTCCTGCTGCTCGATATTGTCCATCGGAGCGGCAAGTCTCTGGCCGAACTCGTCGCTGATCTAAAGGTTTATCCCCAGGTCATTGTCAACGTCAAGGTGCGAGAAAAGAGACCGCTCGAAGGCATTCCCACGGTTGCTGCTGCTATTCGGGCTGCAGAGGCGGAGCTTGCTGATTCGGGTCGCGTCGTTATCCGGTACAGCGGCACGGAAGCGCTGGCCCGCGTGATGATTGAGGCCGAATCTGAACCACTGATGAGGCATCATGCCGATACCATCGCCGCTGCGATCCGCACGGAACTCGGCATCTAAAGTCACTTAGCAATGGAATCGGCAGGACAGAGTTCACGAATTCCATCTCAAGGTCGATTTTCAACAAAATTAGAAAAAAACACAGGGTCCAACCGTAACCCAATGCAGTCGGTTGGAATCGAATGAAATACTAACCTGGTTTAGTGCGAATAGAGCGATAAGGAGCATCTAGATGGCGACGAAAATGACACCTCTCAGCGAACGCCCGGCATGGAAGGCCCTGGAATCGCATTACCAAAAGATTCACGAGACATCACTCCGCAACCTATTTGCGGATGATCCGAAGCGCGGTGACCGTTTCACCGTGGAGACCGGAGGGATATTTCTGGACTACTCGAAGAACCGGATCACAGACGAGACGCTGAAGCTCCTGATCCAGTTGGCGGAAGAGTCTGGCCTTAGATCTCATATTGATGCAATGTTTAGAGGCGACAAGATCAATATTACGGAGAACCGCGCCGTGCTTCATGTTGCGTTGCGCGCTCCAAAGAGCGAGTCGATCATTGTCGACGGTGAGGATGTTGTTCCGGGGGTTCATGCCGTGCTCGACAAGATGGCTGCCTTCGCAGATCGCGTCCGCAGCGGTGCGTGGAAGGGACACACCGGCAAACGGATTCGCAATGTCATCAACATTGGGATTGGAGGCTCCGACCTTGGCCCCGTGATGGCCTATGAAGCTCTGAAATATTACAGCCAGCGTGATATCACTTTTCGCTTCGTCTCCAACGTCGATGGAACGGACTTTGCTGAGGCGGTGCGAGACTTGAACGCCGACGAGACGCTTTTCCTGGTTGCCTCGAAGACCTTTACGACGCTGGAGACGATGACGAATGCGCACTCGGCACGCGACTGGTCGCTGGCGGGACTCGGAGGCGACGAGAAAGCGGTTGCGAAGCACTTCGTGGCAATATCGACCAACGCCAAAGAGGTCACAAAGTTTGGCATCGATACGGCGAACATGTTTGAGTTCTGGGACTGGGTGGGCGGTCGCTACTCGATGGATTCGGCTATTGGTCTGTCGACGATGCTGGCGATAGGGCCGGACAATTTTCGTGCGATGCTGGATGGCTTTCATCAGATGGATGAGCACTTCCGCACTGCTCCGTTTGCGAGCAATCTTCCGGTGTTGATGGGGTTGCTGACGGTCTGGTATACCGACTTCTTCGACGCGCAGACAGTTGCGATTTTACCCTATGAACAATATCTGAAGCGCTTTCCAGCGTACCTGCAGCAGTTGACTATGGAGAGCAACGGCAAGCACGTCACGCTGGATGGAACGCGTGTAACCACCGAGACCGGGCCGATCTATTGGGGCGAGCCCGGAACGAATGGACAGCACTCTTTCTATCAGTTGATCCACCAGGGGACACGATTGATCCCGTGCGACTTCATCGGGTTCTACAAGACGCTCAATCCGCTGGGACGACACCATGACACGCTGATGGCGAACGTCTTCGCGCAGGCCGAAGCGCTGGCGTTTGGCAAAACAGCCGAACAGGTGAAGGCAGAGGGCACCCCGGACTGGTTGGTTCCACATCGCGTGTTTGACGGGAATCGTCCATCGAATACGATTCTTGCGGATAAGCTCACTCCTGAGGTCTTGGGCAAGCTGATTGCGTTGTACGAGCACGCGGTGTTTACGCAGGGCACCATCTGGAGTATCGACTCGTTCGATCAGTGGGGCGTGGAGCTGGGCAAGGTGCTTGCGCAACGCATCATCGGTGAGTTGGAGAGCGCAACAGAGCCGGCGCTGGCACACGATACCTCGACGACGAATTTGATTCGGAGATATAGAAAAAATAAATAAGTGCAGCTGCTTCGCGGCGCGAGCGAAATCTTCCGCGCTTTCCATGTCAACGAACCAGCAAACTATCTGAAAGGAGTGGGGTATGCAACTTGGAATGGTAGGCCTGGGTAGGATGGGAGCCAACATGGTCCGGCGGCTGGTGGCGCATGGTCATGAATGCGTTGTCTTCGATATGTCGCCGAAGGTGGTTGGAGATATGGCGAAGGAAAAGGGGATTACGGGTTCCTCTTCGCTGCAGGATTTGATTAGCAAGATGGCGAAGCCACGAGCTATCTGGATGATGATTCCGGCGGGAGTTGTGGAGAAGACGATTCAGGAGATCGCTCCGCACCTCGAAGCTGGCGACATTCTGATTGATGGTGGAAATTCGTACTACATCGACGATATTCGCCGTGCGAACGAGCTTGCAAAGAAAGGAATTAATTACGTCGATGTAGGGACCAGCGGAGGGGTGTGGGGGTTGGAGCGGGGTTATTGCATGATGATTGGCGGGCCGGATGCCGCGGTTCAGCATCTGGACCCTATCTTCAAGACGATTGCTCCGGGGATTGGGGATATCGCGCGTACTCCCGGGCGTGAGAAGGTTGGCGGTACTGCGGAGCAGGGGTATCTGCACTGCGGGCCTAATGGTGGTGGGCACTTCGTTAAGATGGTGCATAACGGGATTGAGTACGGGATGATGGCGGCTTACGCGGAGGGTCTGGGCGTGCTGAAGGCGGCCAATATTGGCAAGCATACGGCCGAGATCGATGCTGAGACTACGCCGCTTCGCGATCCGGAGCATTATCAGTATGACTTCAATCTGCCGGATGTGACTGAAGTTTGGCGGCGCGGCAGCGTTATTGCTTCGTGGTTGCTGGATCTGACTGCCTCTGCGTTGGTGGAAGATCCCGAGATGTCGAAGTACGGAGGCAGAGTTTCGGATTCGGGCGAGGGGCGCTGGACAATCAAGGCAGGAATCGATGAAGGAGTTCCAACTCCGGTGCTGACGACCGCACTCTATGAGCGATTCAGTTCGCGCGGCAATGCTGACTTCTCGAATAAGCTTCTGTCTGCGATGCGTTATGAGTTTGGCGGACATCTCGAGAAGCCGGCTGGCAAGTAGTCTTTCAGAAGAAGGAGAAAATGCGTGAGTCAACCTCATTCCGATGCGCTCGTGTTCTTCGGTGCTACTGGCGATCTGGCCTATAAGAAAATTTTCCCCGCGCTGCAGGCGATGATCAAGCGCGGCACCCTCGATGTGCCAGTCATCGGGGTGGCGAAGGCTGGATGGAACCTCGATCAGTTGAAGGCCCGAGCGAAGGACAGCCTGGAACAGCATGGCGGTCTCGATGCAGCGGCGTGGGAGAAGCTGAGTTCGCTGCTGCAGTATGTCGATGGCGACTATTCGGATTCGGCCACGTTCGTCGCGGTGCGGAAGGCGCTTGGTTCAGCAGAGCATCCGGCGCATTATCTGGCGATTCCGCCTTCGATGTTTGAGAAGGTTGTGGAGCAACTCGTGCAATCTGGTTCGGCGAAGGGTGCTCGGATCATTGTGGAGAAGCCGTTCGGTGATGATCTGGCTTCGGCGCAGGAGCTGAACCGGATTCTGCTCTCGGCGTTTCCGGAGTCTTCGATCTTCCGTATCGATCACTACCTGGCGAAGGGCCCGGTTCATGACATGGTGTCCTTTCGTTTTTCGAACTCCTTTTTGGAACCTCTTTGGAACCGCAATTACATCGAGAGTGTGCAGATCACGATGGCGGAAGACTTCGGCGTACAGGGGCGGGGGGCCTTTTACGACCAGACCGGCGCTATTCGCGATGTGATCCAGAACCACATCTTTCAGGTGATGTGCAATCTGGCGATGGAGTGTCCGGCAAGGCCGGACAGCGAGTCGATGCGGGATGAGAAGGTGAAGGTGTTGAAGGCTATTCCTGCCGATCGAGCCGAAGAATCTGGTTCGCGGACAGTTCAACGGGTACCTGGCAGGAGAAGGGCGTGGCGAAGGACTCGAAGGTGGAGACATTTGCTGCGCTGCAGTTGGAGATCAAGTCGTGGCGGTGGGACGGCGTGCCGTTTTACATTCGCGCGGGAAAAAATCTTCCTGTGTCCTGCACCGAGGTGATGGGCCGGCTGCGCAAACCGCCCATAACGAACATGATCGCGAGTGAAGTACAGCAGAACTATATGCGCTTCCGGATAAGCCCCGAGATGACGGTAGCGATGGCGGTGTCGGCCTCGACTGAGGCCGGTGAGGACCACCGTCAGACGGTAGAGATGGTCGCAAGCCGGCATCCTCGTCCGGGGGAGATGGAGGCGTATGAAAGGGTTCTGACCGATGCCATGGCTGGAGATGCGACGCTGTTTGCACGTCAGGACTATGTTGAAGAGGCGTGGCGGATAGTTGACCCGGTGCTAAAGGCTGCAGACTCCGGTGTATCCCTATGAGCCGCATACGTGGGGGCCGAAGGAGGTAGAGCAAAGGGTTATGCCGCCTGGGGGATGGGATAATCCCAGCGGCGGAGGAGGAGGAGGATTTCCGGATTGTTCGCCAGTCGTCGTAGGGCTCTCCTTTTCCGGGATTCCCTCTTAGTCCGTTTAGGTTGTCGATCGTTGGCTACTCGACTATTTCACAATGGCTATCGTAAAACCGTCGTAGCCTTTGCTTCCCACGGTCTGTAGCGCGGTTGCATCGAGACGGGAGTCGGCGGCAATCATCTCAAAAAAGCGGCGAACACCCTGAACCCGCGGATCAGGATCTTCGGGATTGATCACCGCACCCTCGCGGATCACATTGTCCGTGATGATGACCGTTCCTGAACGCGAGAGCCGGAGCGACCACTCCAGATATGCGGGGATATTCTGCTTGTCCGCGTCAATAAAGATGAGATCGAATCGCTGTGCGCCTTCCTTTTGCAGCTCCGAGAGTGACTCCAATGCTGGGCCGAGCCGCAGTTGCACAATGGAGGAGAGCCCCGCGCGCTCGATGTTTGCACGGGCCACATCGGCGTGTTTGGCCTCGACTTCGAGGGTCACGAGGGTTCCATCAGAGGGAAGTGCACGCGCCAGCCAAATGGTGCTGTAGCCGCCGAGCGTCCCGATTTCGAGGATTCTTCGAGCGCCCTGAATCCGCGCCAGGAAGTAAAGCAGCTTTCCTTGATTGGGCGCTACGTCGATTGTGGGAAGACCGGCCGCGGCATTTGCCTGCAACGCCTCTTCCAGCACGGGGTCGCGTGGGATAAGGCTTTCGGCCACATACCGATCAACTGCTGTCCAAAGTTCCTGACTCATAAAAAAGGTGAGTTACTTTTTCGCAGCGAAACACTTCGCCATGATGGCGGTGTGAAGCCGTTCGCGGAGTTCGGTGGAGACCTCGTAGATCTCGTTGCCTTTGTAAACCTCGATTGTTTGACGAGTGGTATTGAGGACGACGCGGCAGTGTTGGCAGCTATCGGTGTGGGCCTGAATTTCGGCGCGCAGGTCCTTGCTGAGTTGTTCGTCGAAATAGTCGGATAGATGGCTCAAAAGGTCCGTGCAGTTCATGCAGGTTGGCCCTCCTGCTTCTTCCGGAAGTACCGGCTGAGTCGCTCGCGCAGTTGAAGGCGCGCGCGCAACAATCTGGATTTTACGGCAGGGACGCTCAAGCCAAGTGCCTCCGCAGTCTCTTCCGTGGAGAGATTTTCAACGTCGCGCAGGGTAAAGACGCTGCGAAAACCTGGTGGTAGACCCTGGATGGTCTTACGAAGAATGTCGGCGAGCTCGGCCTGGTTGTACTGCTGCTCGGGGTTAGGACGCCACTCGGCGAAGTCTCGAGGGATGGATCCCTCTTCGGTTTGGACGTCCTCGTCCATGGAGACGGTCTTGCTGGTCTTGCGCTTGCGCAGGCGCATGAGGCTCTCATTGACTGCGATGCGGACGAGCCAGGTAGAGAATTTGGAGTTGCCCTGGAACTGGTCCAGCTTCTCGTAAGCCTTGAGGAATGCATCCTGCGTAATGTCTTCAGCGTCTTCACGGTTTTGGGTAATATGCTGCGCTACGCGGAAGATCTGCCGCTCATACTGCCGAACCAGCTGCTCAAATGCGGCCGTATCCCCCGCCTTCGCGCGTGCGACAAGCGCTACGTCTGGGTGGATCTCTTCCGTTGCTGGAGATTGGATGGCAGGCATGAGTAAAAGGTGCGAAAAACGCACACTGAAATCGCTCCGCTGAACGGATAAGGCGATTCAGTGTCTATCTCAGTGTAAACGTGGCTGGGGTGGAGAGCAAAGATGAGGTGAGGTGAGAGAGACGCGTGAAGAGCAAAGGCTGACCTAAGTGGCCTGGATTGCCGGATAGGGCGGCCCGGGAGGCTGGTGTTCTCCGGTAATCCAGGCAACGTGGTTAGCAGGCAAACTTGCGGCGAACTGCACCGGCGGCAGCAAGGAGACCAGTTCCGAACAAAGCAAAGGTGCTGGGTTCGGGGGTGGGAGATGCGTTGACGCTGGTGATGACAAAGGTGTCGTCGTTGTAGTCCCAGTCCGACACGCTGGCCGGTAGGTCTTCCATGCCAACGTAGGTGCCGGTGATTGTGCCAAACGAACCGATCGTTCCGCTGAAGGGAGTGATGTAGGCGTGGTCATCACCGTCGGGACTAGTTGCCGCGTTCGAGGAAAAAGTGTCGCCCGGGAATGAGGTGTTGTAGAGGTCAAAATACAAGGTATCGCCGGTCTGCAACGTGGAGCTATCGAAAACGACCGTGGTGGTCCCAGCTACGCTGACCTGATTGTTGAGAGCGCCTTGGGGCGAAAGGAAGGTTCCGGTCCTGGCATCAAATACCGAGATGGTATCGGTGTCGGCTGCGCTGACGGAGAAGAAGTAGGCGGTGATTCCCACGCCATTGGCTCCAGTGTAGGTAACAGGGCTGGAGGTTGTGATTGGATGACCCACGTTGGAGTAGGGGGTGTATGAGTCAGCATGCAGGGCCGTAGTGCCTGCGGCAAGGACAGATGCAAGGGCGAGCAGAGAGAGGCGCAATTGGAACTCCTAAGGGCGAATCTGAAGACTGTATGCTGTGGTTATTGCAATCCGGGAGCCAAAGGCGAGAACCTTGCAATTTTCTGCATATCACTGATTTCTCGCATGATTCGGTGCATAAAAGAGAAAATATTTGCACACATGTCGAAAACTTTTGCTACTTCTTTTCCCTTGGGTAAAGGGTGTGGGGGTATCGGCCGCGAAAAGAAAAAAAGCCAGTTCAGGTGGACCTGAAAACCGTATCTGCAGTGGTTCTCTGCGGAATGCTGCTGCCGAGGTTCGGGAAGGCGATTAGAGTGGATATGTGGGCTGGGAAAATGCTGATATCGTGACGAGCATCCTGGGCAGGCTTCGGGGTGCCGTGGCGGTTGCCTCGATTGTTGCAGCAATGGGTCCGTTTGCCTCGGGTGGGGTTGCCGGACGGATGCAGAGTCCGGCGGCTGAGACGGACCATGCAAAGAAGCCGGCGAGCACAGGCAAGGCGACTGCTTCTGCGAAACACTCAGGCAGTAAGTCCAAAAGCGCTGCCTCCAGCAAGACCGCGAAGGGCAAGAGTTCTGCGGCCAGCAAGAAGCACCCTGCTTCGCGGCGGCCGACCGCGCAGACGATTCGGCTGACCAGCGCGTTCAAAGCGTCGGAGCAGCTACGTCCCATGGCGCAGCAGCTGGCGGTGACACGCTCGGCAGCGGCCTACAGCGGGGTGGAAAATTATGCGAGGGTGCATCCCGGGGAGGGCGCGGCCGCGGCTGATCTTGCGCTGGGTCACGCTTACATGCTGGATCACCGGTACGCCGATGCTGCAGCAGCTTTTCGACGGGCCGCTGTGAGTGGAGTTGCTCTGGACGACTATGCCGACTATCTCGGAGCGCAGGCATCGGTACAGGAGGGGCATGGGGCGGAGGCGTATCCGCTGCTCGATCACTTCGCCGACCGGCATCCGGACAGCATCTTCAAGGCAGACGCACCGGTTCTACTCGCTAATGCTCATCTGCAGCAGAACGATCCGCAGGGCGCGCTCCGGGTTCTGCTGCCACTTGCAGATACGGCGCAGGGATCGCATGTGGACTTCCGCTATGCGCTGGCACGGGCGTACCAGACGTCGGGCGATACCACACATGCGGCGGCTGTCTACCGCAGCTTGTACGTCAATTTTCCTTTGAGCATGGAGGCACCGCAGGCGCGATCGCAGATGCAGGCCATGAACACACCCCTGACTGCGGCCGAACGCAAGGTGCATGCCGACCAGCTCTTCAACGCGAAGCGGTACGCCGAGGCCGGCGAGGAGTATCACGCGATCGAACGCGATGGCTCCGGCCTGAGTGTGGCCGATCATAATGCGCTACTAATCTACGCGGCAGCCTGCGATATGAGAATGAAGCACATCAGCCGAAGAGAGGTTGAGAGGCTCCCTGATACAACGGACGACAGCGCCGCCCTGAAGCTCTATCTGTTGGCTGAGCTTTCGCGCAACGAGCACGATGAGGCGACGCATGATGCCTTGATCGCGCAGATGGTGCAGCGATTTCCTAACAGCAGATGGTTGGAGGAGGCGCTGTACTCCGGCGGCAACATGTACCTGTTGAAGCATGATGCGAAGCAGGCGACGTATCACTACTCGCTGCTGGTGAAGATGTTTCCCAACAGCACGTATGCTGCCTCGGCACATTGGCGTGCGGCGTGGATGAACTACCGGCTGCACAACTACTCCGAAGCTGCAAGGCTGATGGACGAGCAGATACAGGGTTATCCGGCGGGGATTGAGGTACCGAGTGCACTGTATTGGCGGGGACGCATCTACGAGGAGCAGGAACAGAATTTCGCTCAGGCTGCGAACTACTACCGCGCTCTGACGGCGTCTTATATCAACTTCTACTACGCGATGCTGGCGCGGCAGCGGCTGAATGTGCTGAAAGCGCAGACCGCGACGACACCTCCCGCGGCGGTTTTGAGTTCGGTGCCGAAGCCGGTTGTTCCGTTTTTGACGGGAGAGCTGCCGGAGAACGAGCCTCACCTCATTAAAGCGAGACTGCTGGCCAATGCCGCCCTGAACGAATACATCGGGCCCGAGATTCAAGCCAGTCCAACTTCGAACGAGTGGGGAGCGTTGGCACAGGCGGAGATCTTCACCTCGTATGGTGAGACGACGCGGGCGCTGCAGGCGATGAAGCACAGCGGGATCTCCTTCTTTGCGCTGCCACTGGACCAGGTCCCGACGGTGTATTGGAAGGTGCTGTTCCCGCAACCCTATTGGAGCGACCTCGTGACGAACTCACAGAAGAATGGGCTTGACCCTTATCTGGTTGCGTCGCTGATTCGGCAGGAGTCGGAGTTCAACGCCGGAGTGGTGAGCCATGCGAATGCGTGGGGGTTGATGCAGTTGTTGCCGTCGGTCGGGAAGTCGATGGCGAAGAAGGATGGAGTCAAGGGGTTCAGCACGAATTCGTTATTGAACCCGACGGTGAATCTGGAGTTGGGCACGACGAATCTTCGGCTGGTGCTGGACAGGTTCGGCGGACAGCAGGAGTACGCGCTGGCGGCCTATAACGCAGGCGATGTGCCCGTCCGACAATGGATGTCAGCGGGTAGCTATCAAGACATCGCCGAATTCGTCGAGTCGATTCCGTATACGGAGACCCGGGAGTATGTTCAGGCGATCCTGCGGAACCGGGAGATCTACCGCGCCTTGTACGGGACTCCGTAGAGCGAACCACTAAAGCGTCATTTTTCCCAAAATGCGGGATTGACAGGTTCAGAATATCCGTTATTCTTTGCACCAGAACCAGTGCATCTCGTAAGTGAACTACGAAATCAATTTGGGAGGTCTCTTCCGCAGCCTGAAGTCAGCATCAGCGCATGAAACGTTAGTCACGAATGAAGACAACCGTTGGGGAGAAGAGGCAAGCATGGTAGCGGAATTAAATCTTCTGGAAGTCTGGATCCCGGAGCAGATGCAGCCGGGCACGTTATTTTTGCTGGAGCAGGCGGGCGAACTGGGCAAGGCGGAGAATCCCTATTGGGCCGTGCTTGCATGTCCTTCGTGTGGATCCCTGGGTCTGATTACGAGGCAACAGTGTGCGGGGCTGGAGGCGATGATCTGCGGGTCGTCGGATTGCTCCGCAGAATATTTTCTTGAAGACCAGACGATCCGCTATCGCCTGGCAAGCTGAGGCCGTGATTTAAGACCGCTGTATTGTCTTGCGTGTTCGAACTCCTGACGGTTAACATCAGGTATGGCTTCGTTTCGCTTTAGGACTGAGCAACAGCAACGCCGTTTGTCAGATGGCGGCTTTTGCGTGCATGTTCGTTGGCGGATGAAGTGGAGTTGATGATAGCTTTCCGTTGATCCGGATTATGACCGAAGAGACCGCCGATAATCGGCGGTTTTTTATTGCTCTAAATGTTGACCACCATAAAGGACAGAACGATGCGAACGCATGTTGCTTTTTGTTCGGACGATGAATTGGAAGTAATCGGCAAGGGGTTGGCGGACAGGACGCTGCCGAAGTCGAAGTGGACCCATGCAGCGCACTTTGCGGCTACTTTGTGGTGGTTGCGAAACCGGCCGGAGGTTGATCTTTCGCAGGCGATGCCGGGATTGATCCGCGCCTATAACGAGTCGATTGGCGGAGAGAATACGGATAGGAACGGATATCACGAGACGATTACGCAGGCTTCGATACGGGCAGCGCGGGCCTTTCTGGTGGGCGTGCCGACGCAGCCTTTGTATGAAATATGCAACGCGTTGCTGCGGTCGCGGCTGGGCGATCCGGAATGGCTGCTGGAGTATTGGACGCGGGAGCGGTTGTTTTCTGTGGAGGCGCGGCGAGGATGGCTTGAACCGGATATCCGAAGGTTGCCGTTCTAACCAGAATCGCTCGCGCTGCAGACGGGTAGTAGCTCTTAAAATGGAATAAGGTACGATCAACTCCGGAGGTTGATCGATGCCCACGCCATTCGAGAGCGCTCAGTTAAACCTTCAGCTCTTCGACCTTCGCCGCGAGGCCGTATTGCGAGAGGCGCGCAACTGGTTTTTGCGCGAGTTTAATCCGGCGAGCTTCACGGAACTTGTCGCTATGGCGAGCGGTGAGCGCAACGCGTCGTTTCGCATGGTTCTGGGCTATTGGGACATGGCTGCTTCGCTGGTAACAACGGGCGCCATCGACGCGAAAGCATTTTGCGCGGCCCACGGCGAAATATTTGCAACCTTCAGCAAAATCTATCCATATCTCGCCGAGTTGAGGGACGCTAGCGGCGAACCGGACCTCTGCAAGCACGTCGAAGCTGTTGTGCTCTCCACTCCAAACGCACAGGCAACACTGAAGCGGCGCAGAGCGGCGATGATTGCTGCTACCAAAGCACGCCAGCCGGAGAGCTGAAGCCTGTGGCGGGTAATCCAGGCTTGGATCTAGGTACCCTGCATCCCCTTTGCTTTCAGTACCAAAATTTATTTTTCGCGTTTTTGGCCCAGAAATCGCATGTCAAGCCCCTAAACGACCTAACCCATTGACCCACATCAACTTACATTTGGCAGTTTAGTTACACTCAACCCGATATACTAGATATAGAGATCAGGAAAGGCTCCAGCAACGGCTGGGGCTTTTGCATTTAAGCCAGTAAGTCCTTTTCTGGCAATATTTTGGACGCAACCCCTTTGGTTGCAATATTTTAGCGGCCATAACCACCGCTAACGATGATTATCCCTTTGACACATAATCCACTCTTTTGTACCCTAAAGATGCCGTGACAGGGCAGCGCCTAATGTTGAATTCGGGTTGACTTTTCTTTTTTCGCTGATAATATCAGCGCATGACGCAAATCAGTGTCCTTCCACTCCCAGCCGGTCTGCCAACGTACAATTCCGCGCTCACGGTATTAGAGCGCGTACCAGACATCCTCTACCGTGGCCTCGAATATGGCGCCTTCAAGACTAGCTCGTTCAGAGATGCAGAGTTTCCAAAGAAGAGATTGGATGCCTGTCTTTCCGCTAGTATATTTCGCGCACATGCGATTGATTTTCTCAAGCGGGAAGGAATCGACGCTCAAGCGGATGGATTCAAATGGACATTTAACGATCTGCCGTTTATGGGCATTTCGTTCTATTACAACGAATTTCACATTCGCATCCTTAAAGGGACCGAATTCTGTGTTGCCGGGGTGCGGCAGGTCCGGAAAAAAGAAAAAGTTCTACGATCAACTGCAGAGTAACTATCTGATTGGTAATAAGCCCATGCGGTCCAAAGCAAATCTCATTGTGCTTTGGGATTTTGATCCTGCTTATTCGTTAGCTCAATTGTGGTTGGCGCTTCCAGCCAATGGCGGCATAAGGCCGCAAGACGTATCAGCGTTCTGGTGCAACCCTCTCGCGCATCCAGCTGAGAAGACTGCGCCAATTGCCGTGCCTCCATCTACCGATGACGGAATGGACAAACTTATCCAGACTAAAACTGAAGTGGCACAAAAAGAAGGTAAGGGAAAATCAGGTGCACGGTGAGCGTATTAGGCAAGCGCGTGAGCTTTCTGCCTTAACGCAAATTGAGCTATCAAGACGCTCTGGCGTAACCCAGTCTGCTATCGCGCAAATTGAAGCGAACGTCTATGTACCGTCTGATCCGGTGCTAGAAGCTATTGCTTTGCAAACAGGATTTGATATTGGTTTCCTCAAGCAAGACAGGCCCCCTGCGGAATTTCCAATTGGCTCTTTTCTCTACAGATCCCAAGCGAAAGTAAGTACAAGAGAGAAAGCTCAAGCCCATAGAACAGCGCAGTTGATGTTTGAAATTGCAGTGTTGATGAGGTCTCAATTGAAGGAGATTCCCGTTCTCATTCCTAGAACGACTGAGCCTCCAGAGATTGCTGCACGGATCGCTAGAACAAGTTTAGGATTTTCGCCTGAGAGTAACATTCCGAATCTTATTGGTGCTGTGGAACGCGCCGGTGTCCTTGTTCTGAGGCTCCCTATCGCTATTGACGGGCTTGATGGATTTTCCTCTTGGGTAGGTTTGAATCACGACATCCCAGTCGTTTGCTTGCTTTCCGGAAAGAAGGGGTATCGTCCGCGCTTTACGATAGGGGAAGAGTTGTGCCATCTGATAAAGCACAATCCTTTACGTACCACAGTCGCAGAGGCAGACGAAGAGGCTCGTCGATTTGTTGGTGAGCTTCTTTTGCCTGAAGAAGTGATTAGGGAAGAAGTATCGCAGCCGATTACTCTAAGCAGTCTTTGGCCGCATCGAGCACGTTATCAAGTATCCTTGCAATTTTTGATTCGCAGAGTGTTTGACTTAGAGATGATCACGGCAAATCAGTATAAATATCTGAACATGCAGGTTTCTTCTCGTGGATGGAGAAAAGAAGAACCTGGAGACGCGGAAATTGCTCAAGAACAACCAAGGATGTTTTCCAAAATGGTTCAAGTGGTCTATGGAAATCCGCCTAATTTAGGCCAGCTAAAGCGGGAGACTGGCGGTGTACCCATTCCTTTACTGCGAACATTGATTGGGGATGGCATTTCCTACAGCGATTCGAATAGGGATAGAAAGGTTCTTTCTTTTCAAACGCAAGCGTCCTAGAAAAATAGCTTAAGAATTGCAGGGGGGATTTAAAAACGGAGGGTGTCTAGTTGGTGCTAGGGCCGGTCTTATAAACCGGGGATACCTTGCCGGGTATGGAGTTCGATTCTCCCACCCTCCGCTCATAGTTGTTATTCTACCAACTCCAGAGTTTGTCAAGAAATCTATTGGTGATGAAGCATGAAAGTAGATAGAGCACAATTCGAAGCCGTAGTAGGCAAATTGCTCAAAACTCAACCGATAAAGCGGTCAGAAGCTAAGACAGGCCAGCGTAAGACAGGGAAGATAATAACGGCAAAGCCTCAGAAATAAGCTGCTTTTTTGATCCATAAGGAATTGCTTTGCTGCACGCCTACATTGATGAGTCGGGGGATGAAGGCACCAGCGAAAGAAGCTCATCGTGGCTTGTTCTTGGTTGTTTAATTATCCAAGGCCGCGATGAAGCAGGGGCCCGAGCTTATCTGCATGATGGGATAGCCAAAATTTGGAAAGGGCAAAAAGTCCCGACCCACGTTCATTTCAACAAGGTGCCCCATGTTCAAAGAAAAGCACTTCTCAATCTAATCACGGGGCTAAACTTCACCTCGTGTGTCGTCGCATTAAGGAAATCGGCACTCTCTCCGACTACGCTCGACGGGCTAAGATGCCCAAGGATGTACAACTACATCGCCAAACATTTGCTCGAAAGGTTGTCATGGTTTGGAGCGGACAACTTTCAGCAGATGCATTTGACGATTGCGTCGCGTGCTGAATCCTCATGGACAGAATTTGAGGAATATGTAGAGTTATTGCGAACGAGAACAGACCATTACATTAAGTTTCCCCAAATCCATTCGATGAGAAATACACCCGCCGCTAAGGATGTACTTGTTCAGGGAGCGGATTGGATTACCAGTGCGGTAGCATGTGGGCTCAATACTGATCCATTTGGAGAAATCGAATCTTGCTACGCCGAAATTTTGTGGGGGAAGTTTTGGGTGCGGAGAGGGAAACTATGGCCTTACGGAATTAAAAGTGCTCCCAACCGATCACGAGCGCAAAAACGAAAAGCTGTTCAGAAAGATTGACGCTTGGCTAGAGGATCCCACTTCTATCATTCGATAGAAGCTGCCGGGACTACTGCCCAGCCTCCAGAACTCCAACACATCAATGCTTTCCAACAGCTGTTTCTATGATGAATCATATGATTGGATGGATGCAAGCATTTAATTGAGAAAGTACAGTATTTATGCGGGTTCCAAACTTCATATTTCTGTATTCATTGAGCCAAACGGGGTTATTTGAAAGCCTGCAATCTACGTTAAACTGTAGATTACCCATGCTTTACTGGGCGGTAAGCTGCTTCATCGGCATCGGCTTGGTCTGTAGCATCTCGCTCACCGTCTTCTCGAAACGCTCCGCATCCCGCCGTGCGTTGAACCGATACTCAAACTCTGTCAGATAGCGGTGTAGGTGCTTTATCGAGACGCGGTGAAAGCTGCCTATCAGACCACGCTTGAGAAGCGAGAATGACGACTCCACTGTGTTCGTGTGGATGCGGCTGCCCGGTACTACCCACTGCTGCGAATGATTCACGGTGCGGTGCTTGTGTTTGTGTGTCACGTTTATAGCGAAGTCATAGACCGCGCTGGAATCGGTGTAGACGCGCTTCGTATTGTCCGCGAGATGCTGATTGATGATGGGCTGGATTGTGGCGCGTGTGCCGTCTGGGATATGGAAGTAGCGGACGCGGCCTGTAGAGCCTTTGAAACTGCGCTCACGCATCGCCAGCACCATCTCTTTCGGTGGTTTCGGCTTTGGCTCCTTCTGGAAGCGACGAATGGCAGTGCCGCCGATGTAGGTCTCGTCGATCTCAACTACACCGGACAAAGGTTTTGGGTCTGAGTCCACCATTGCCTTCCGAACACGATGGCAGATGTACCACGCGGTTTTGTACGAACCGATGCCGAGGTGAGCCTGTAGCTGCTTCGCAGAGATGCCTTTCTTCGCGTCTACGATGAGCGCGATGGCCATGAACCATTTGTGCAGGGGAAGGTGAGAGTCATGGAAGATGCTGCCATTGGTAGCCGAGAACTGCTGTTTGCAGGTCGGCTCAAGGCACTGGTAGACCTGAGCGCGCTTGTTCTTCGTGACCGCCTTGCGGGTGATCTTGCTGATCTTGTCATTGCCGCAGGTAGGGCAGCGGACAATCCCGTCCGGCCAACGCTGCTTCTCAAGGAAGGCCAAGCACTGTTCGTCGGTTGCCAGCTCTTTAGCTACGTCTATGAGGTTCATCGTTTACTCCATCGTCCGAGCATCCTGACTATGAGAACGAAGGCCACCGAAATCAGTAGGATAAGTGGGAATCGCTGTAGCTGGAATCGCTGTAACATGGAGATAGACTACCGAAAGAGTGTTTCTGTGTCAAGGGGATAATCATCCCGCTAACCTATTGCAACCATTCGACTTAGACGCAGGCAATAGGGGGGTACCCCCCGCGATTCAGGAGAAGATCATGCCACTACCACTCTGCCGTCACATCAAAACCAACGGAACCCGCTGCAAGGCCCCATCCCTCACCGATGGACACTGGTGCTACTTCCACCACCGTCTCCACCAGCGCCACCGCGCCTTCCGGCCCACCGAAGCCACCCGCGGCTACCTCATCCCCGGACAGCACATTGAGCTCACCGCCCTCGAAGACCGCGAATCCGTCCAGGTCGCTCTCTCAGTCGTCATCAACGCCCTCGCCACCGGACAACTCGATATCAGGCGCGCCACAGCCCTGCTCTACGGCCTCCAGCTCGCCGCCAACAACGCCCGCGGCCTCTACACCGAGCCCTACGCCAGCAGCGTCGTCCGCTCCGTCGAACCCTCCGTGGAAGGCCTCGACCTGGTCGGTCTATCACCCGCCCGGCAAGCACGCGTCCGGCAATCACCCGTCCGTCAAGCAATCCCTCTTGAAATCGAAGGCCACAATGAGGACCGGGATAACGTCGAAGAAGACCAGGACCCGAACCACGGAGAAGATGAAGATCTCACCAGGCCCGAGACTCTCATGCTCACCCCCGTGCTGAACTCAGAATCAATTTGAGATGCTTCGCGGAATCGTATCTATTCGTGTCGCAGAGCGTCGACAGGATCCATGTGGGAGGCGCGAACGGCGGGGAGTAGGCCCGAGACGACACCGACGACGGCAAGAATCGCGAACGAGACCAACATGATGGTCGGTGAGGCGCGAAGCAGGATGTCGCCCTCATGGTTCGCGGTTTTGTAGATGTCCGAGTAGAGCGGCATCGGCGGTATCAAATAAGCGACGAGCACCGCGACGACCATTCCCACGATACCGGCAAGGAAGGTCAGGGTCAGGCTTTCGAGCAGGAATTGCTTGAGGATGTCCCTGCGCCGTGCCCCCAGCGCTTTTAGAAGGCCGATCTCTTTCGTGCGTTCGGTTACCGAGACGAGCATGATGTTCATCACGCCCACCCCTCCGACACCAAGCGTCATTGCGCCGATAATTCCAAGGAGGAGGTCCAGCGCTGTGCTGAACTGCATGATGTCGGCTGAATCCGCAACCGTGTCCCAACTGGGAACCGCCTTGTCGTCCTTGGGATCGAAGTGGTGCCGTTCTGCCAGCACCGCGCGGACTGCCTGCAACGCCTTGAGGTGAAGCTCGGGTGCGCTGGGCT
Source organism: uncultured Acidobacteriaceae bacterium (assembly GCA_963791735.1). Classification (GTDB taxonomy): domain Bacteria; phylum Acidobacteriota; class Terriglobia; order Terriglobales; family Acidobacteriaceae; genus Edaphobacter. Next base: position 309,650 of record CAWBTR010000010.1, read on the forward strand.
GGAACACGATGCTGTCTGGATCGCGTTGGTCGCGCAGCAGTCTGAGCATGTCAAACGGGACGAAGGCATTTTCATTGTCCGGGCCATTATTCGAGGAGTCCTGAATCTTGTTCTTCAGCACACCGATCACCTGAAAGACATGGCCTTCGATCTCTACCGACTCGCCCACGGGCGGGTAGCCGTTGAAGAGCTTTTGCGCCGCGTGAGGGCCGAAGATGACGACCTGGCGATGATCTGTAAAGTCGGCTGGCTCGAAGTATCGGCCTTCCTCGACATTCAGCTTTCGCATTCCACCGTAAGGAAATTCAATCGCCTTGCTCTGGATATTGACGACCTTTGAGCCGTACTTGAAGCTGAAGCCGTCATCGGTTTCGGAGCTGACAGCCTTCAGAAAGGGGACTTCGTCGCGTACCGCTTCGGTATCGCCATCGATAAACTTTACGCGCCTGCCGGACCGTTCGCCGCCGGCCTGCATGCTTGTCTGTCCGCCCCATACCATGATGACGTTGTCGCCCAGACCGAGGAAACCGTTGAGCACTCCTTCGCCGAGGCTTTTGCCATAGCTGAGCAGCAGCACTACCGTCACCAGGCCCCAGACGATGCCAAGCATGGTGAGACCTGAGCGCAGACGGTTGCGAAGCAGCGACTCAATGCTTTGACGAATGATCTCACTCAGGTTCATGGTTACTCCGCTCTGAGGCATTCCATCGGGCTGAGGTTGGCGGCTCGCAGTGCGGGATACATGCCTGCGAACAACGTGATTGCTGTAAGTGTCGTCAGCGAAGCTGCGATCGCTAACGGTGAGATGACCGGATGTGGGATGAAGTCGGGCAGTGGGGCGAGCTGCATCAAAAGACACATACCTACGCCGAGCGTCAGGCCCACAATTCCGCTGACCAGCGTAATGATTGCCGACTCAACGAGGAATTGCCGCTTGATATCGACGGCAGTTGCCCCTAGTGCCTTGCGGACACCTATCTCACGTGTGCGCTCAGTGACTGCGACCAGCATGATATTCATAACGCCGATGCCACCCAGTGCGAGGGTCAGGAGCGCAACAGCACCGAAGAAGAGCGTCATCACACTGAAGATGCGCTCGGTAAACTTAGATCCCTCGAGCGTGTCCCATATCCACAGAGCTTCCTTGTCGTTCGGGTCATAGTGGTGTCGCTCGGCGATAATTCGTTTGACCTGAGTGACTGCTTTTTCGTGGAGGTCGGGCGATACCGGCTCAATGACGATATTGTTGACAAACCCTCGAACGATTCCGGGACGTTCGGGCGGAGGAAAGTCACGCGCCATGGCGGAGTAGGTCGTAAAGAGCTGCGAGTTGTCGGGGCCGCTTCCATAGCTGCCGTTTTGCTTCTTCTTTTCGAGCACGCCGATAACCGTGTATTGATAGCCTTCAACCATCAGGGGCTGGCCAATGACGGCTTTGCCCGGAAAGAGCTGCCGGTTGGCTTCGGATCCAAGGATAATCACACGCGCGCCATCGGCTTCATCCTGCTCCGACATGAGGCGTCCCTGCTCAACGGAGAGAGAGCGGAATCGCTGGTACTCGGGCCAGACACCGCGAACTGCCCGACTTGCCGAATTCCACTGGCTCACCTCGGAGACGGTGCGGCGGAGTTCGGGGCTTACGGTTTTGACAAGCGAGGCCTGCTGTTGAATTGCGATGGCGTCATCGACCGTGAGGCGGATGTCGCGACCTGCAGCATACCCCCCCGCCTGCGCACCCGTTTTTCCGCCGAAGATGATTGCGATATCTGTGCCAATGCTGCGGAGACGTTCCTTCTGGTCCACATTGAAGCCGATTCCGAGCCCGACTAGCAGAATGACCGAGGTAATGCCCCACACGATGCCGAACATCGTCAAAAAGCTGCGAAGCTTCGTCTCCCAGAGAGCAGACAGCGTTTGCTTGAGAATCTCGTGGAACGGCATAGGTGGAACTGACCCCAAAACAAGAATCGGACTTCTTCTGAGATTACGCAAGAACGATTGCAAAGGTTCCTTATCAGAAAAGGTTCCTGGCATGCGTTAACATGGAGCAGGCGAGCTTGATCCCTCGCGAAAGCCCGGATGGTGAAATCGGCAGACACAGCGGACTTAAAATCCGCAGACCCTAAACAGGTCGTGGGGGTTCAAGTCCCCCTCCGGGCACCAATATGTCATGGATTCGCGTCCGACGGGATATAACTGTCATCAGAAAAGAAGCCAGCCAAATGAACACCACTTACAAGCACCTCCGCGTGGGGCTGATCGGCGTTGGACTCGAGGCCTATTGGGAACAGTTTGAAGGCTTGGAAGCGCGTCTGCTGGGATACCTGTCGGAGGTCGAACAGAAGGTGAGTGGGCCGAACCGCATCACATTCAATCTCGGCCTAGTGGATACTCCGCAGAAAGCCATCGCGGCAGGACATTCCTGTAGACGCAATGACATCGACATTCTGCTGATTTATATGAGTACGTACGCGCTTTCGGCCACCGTGCTACCAGTTATCCTGCGCGCGAAGGTGCCGGTCATTCTGTTGAATTTACAGCCTGCCGGCGCTATCGAATATGAGAGGTTCAATTCGATGACGAGCAGGACTGACATGACAGGCGAGTGGCTGGCCCACTGCGGCTCGTGTCCGATGCCGGAGATAGCCAATGTTCTTAGCCGCCTCGATATTTCCTTCCATCAGGTGACGGGGATGCTGCATGACGATCCGCCGTGTTGGCAAGAACTTGAAGAGTGGCTACGCGCGGCCGAAGTCGTACGCGCCCTTTCGCACAGCAGACTCGGATTGATGGGTCACTACTACAGCGGGATGCTAGATGTCGCGACAGATCTCACGCAGGTGAGCGGTAGATTTGGCATTCATGTAGAGAGTCTCGAAGTGGATGAACTGAGCAGCCTACGGGTCGACGTTGCAGAAGTTTCTATCCGGGACAAGGTGAGCGCCTTTCGTAATTTCTTTGAAGTGGAAGAGGGCTGCTCTGCGGAAGAGCTTATACGCGCGGCGCGGACGGCGATAGCTCTTGATCGCTTCGTCGAGAAGAATGATCTCGATCTACTAGCTTACTTCTACAATGGAAGTGGAATTGCCGAGAACGAAGAAACGATGAGTTCCATCATCCTTGGAACCTCGATGCTGACCGGTAGAGGAATTCCCGTAGCGGGCGAATACGAGGTCAAGAACGTTATTGCCATGAAGATTATGGACCTGTTGGGTGCCGGTGGCTCCTTCAGCGAATACTACGCGATGGACTTCATCTCAGACCTCGTACTGATGGGTCACGACGGTCCGGGACACATCGGCATCGCCCAGGACAAGATTAAAGTGAGCCCGCTACGTATCTATCATGGGAAAGTTGGCAGAGGCCTTTCAGTCGAAATGTCGGTGAAGCACGGCCCGATCACTTTATTGTCGGTCGTGGAGGAGAAGGAACATGGCTTCATGCTCCTGGTCGCTGAAGGCGAGAGCGTTGCTGGCGAGATCCTCGAAATCGGCAATACTAACAGCCGATACCGGTTCCCACGAGGAGCACGCAGTTTCGTTGAACAGTGGAACTCTCATGGCCCGGCACATCACTGCGCAATCGGGTTGGGTCACATCGCGGGACAACTCAAGAAGGTAGCGAGCTTGCTTGACCTTGGTTTCATCCAGGTAGATTGAGATGCAGTAGGTTTTGGATTAGCTAGTGCCGGATAGAACGAGGATCGCAATCTTTTTCTTTGAACCGCACTAATGAAATGCTCTTGAACTTATTGGAGTAGAGAGAAGGTTCACACATGGATAAACGAGAATTTATCAAGACTTCGGGCGCTCTTCTTGCGAGCACTCTGCTTCCAAAGCTCACTACCGCGCAGACAACGGTAGACAGCCGCACAAACTGGGCTGGAAATTACACATACAGCACTAAAAATCTTGACCTGGCAAATACCATCGAAGACGTTCGTCAAACCATCCATAACCACGCTCACCTTAAGGCACTTGGGGCGCGCCACTCATTCAATGGCATTGCTGACAGTACGGAAGACCAGATATCGCTAAAGCACTTCGACCAGGTCGAGCTCGATACCAAAGCCAAAACGGTGACGGTCGGTGCCGGCGTCACCTACGGTCAGCTTGCTCCCTACATTGATGCCCGCGGATTCGCGGTCCACAACCTTGCTTCTCTACCGCATGTCTCTGTGGTGGGGGCGTGCGCAACTGCCACGCACGGTTCAGGCAGTAAGAACGGCAACCTTTCGACTGCCGTTCGCGCTATGGAGATGGTCATTGCCAACGGTGACGTTGTGACGTTCTCCCGCGAAAAATTAGGCGATAAATTTCTGGGAACCGTTGTCGGACTTGGAGCGCTGGGTGTAATCACGAGGATCACGCTGGATGTGCAACCATCCTTTCAGATGACTCAAGTGGTGTATGAGAATCTCTCTTTCTCTCAACTCGAGCATCATCTCGACGATATCTTTGCGAGCGGCTACAGTGTCAGTATCTTTACCGACTGGCAGAATCATCGCGCCACCCAGGTGTGGATCAAGCGCCGGGTCGAACAGGACTTGCACGCCGATCAAGGAGCCGGTTTCTACGGAACGACGCCAGCCGCTCGCAACTTGCATCCGCTTACCGGACATTCGGCAGAAAATTGTACCGAGCAGATGGGCATCCCGGGACCCTGGTACGAACGGCTCCCGCACTTCCGCATGAACTTTACGCCGAGCAGTGGAGCGGAACTGCAGTCGGAATACTTTGTCCCTCTCGATAAAGGCTATGCGGCGATACTCGCTGTCGAACAATTGCGCGACCAGATCACGCCACACCTTTTCATCTCTGAACTTCGTACTATTGCCGCGGACGACCTTTGGATGAGCCCTTGCTACCGGCAGCCTTCAATGACGCTTCACTTCACTTGGAAACCAGAGTGGCCTGCGGTCAAGAGAGTGCTCCCCCTGATCGAAGAAAGACTTGCCCCGTTCGGTGCCAGACCCCACTGGGCAAAGCTGTTTACCATGACACCAGCACATATCAAGGCCCAGTATGCAAGGATGTCCGATTACCAGGCGATACTTGCTCAGTATGACCCGAATGGGAAGTTTCGCAACGAGTTTATTAATGGAAATATCTATGGCGCGTAAGTAACAACAGAGATTTCGAGCCCGCTCCGATTACTTCGTCAAGATCTTCAACACCTGAACGGCAGCAGGTTCGTCTAGCGCCATCACGCCTCGGCCTTCGATATTCCCACGCAAGCCCGGACTGTGATTGGATGCTTTGTAGAGGGTTATAACGGCTACTGTATAAAGATCGTTGTTCGAACTGGCTTGTCAATCTCTATCGTGAATCTGACTCCAAAGAACCCGATCCCGAGACGTCGATGGCGCATAGCATGGCTTCTAGGGCTAGGCGTTCTGATCAACTATTTTGATCGGGTCAACCTCTCTGTCGCCCACGCTGCTCTGTACACCACATTCGGTATCTCGACCGTGACCTTCGGCTATCTGTCGGGCGCGTACAACTGGACCTATGCTCTATGCCAACTTCCCATTGGGGTCTTGCTGGATAAGTTCGGGATTCGGCGTGTCGGCCGAATCAGCACCCTCCTTTGGAGTGTTGCTTCCTTTGGAGCGGCCATCACGCCAAGTATAGGTGGATTTTTCGCAGCCCGGTTCCTGCTCGGCGTAGGTGAGGCGCCCACCTTCCCAGCGAATGCAAAGGCTATTGGTCATTGGTTTCCTTCTCAAGAGCGCAGTTTTGCTACATCGATCTTCGATAGCGCCGCAAAGTTCGCTTCCGCAATAGGGGTTCCGCTTATTGGCGTTCTGCTGCTCAAGGTTGGTTGGCGCTGGAGTTTCGCCGTCACAGGCCTCATCAGCTTTCTTTATTTCCTTGCCTTCTGGCGAATCTACTGCGACCCCCAGGATGACCCGGAGCTGACCAGCGTTGAGTGTGATTACATTGCAACAGATGATCAAGCTTTCGCCGCGAATGAAGTCGGAGCGTCTCTCGGCTACCTCATGCGGCAACGCAAGGTCATCGGAATGGTTCTGGGCTTCGGCTCCTACAACTATGTCTTCTACTTGTTACTAACATGGCTGCCAAGCTACCTCTCATTCGCGCTGCACATCGATCTGCTGCACTCATTTCTCTACACAGGAGTTCCGTGGCTGGTCGCGACCGCGGCGGACCTGATCGTCGGCGGTTGGTTGGTGGACGCGCTGATTGATCGTGGATGGAATGCGAATTCTGTTCGAAAGAGCGTTCTCATAGTTGGGACAGCTTGTGGCCTCGGCATTCTGGGGGCCGCGAATACGCACAGCGCGATGACGGCACTTATCTGGATCAGTATCTCGATCGGTGGGCTCTCGGCTGCATCTCCTGTCGGCTGGTCGGTCCCATCGTTGATTGCGCCTCGCAGCAGCGTCGGGAGGGTGGGAGGGATCATCAATTTCTCAAACCAGCTTTCAGGCATTTGCGCCCCAATCATCACCGGCTATCTTGTCGCCGCTCGACGATCGTTTGCTTGGGCCTTTGGGGTTTCGGCAATTTACCTCTTGATTGGTATTGCAGGCTACATTTTTCTGCTAGGCAAAATTGAACCCATTGCAGCTGAACTGTCGCCGTCGACTTGAAATCGATCTACAGCTACAACGATGAAGGTGACTTTACGGTTGCGCGCATCGCTCCGGTCGATATTCCGCCATCGACCAGAAGGGTTTGACCGGTGATGTAGCGGCTGGCTTCAGAGGCCAGGAATACGATGGCACCGTCCAGGTCATGTGGCTCGCCGGCGCGCTTCACAGGAATACGATCGACGAGGTACTCGATCCATTCCTTGTCTTCATAGAGCATCTTGTTCTGCTCTGTGCGAAACCAGCCCGGAGCAAGGCAGTTGACGGTAATTCCATGCTTGCCCCAGTCGTCGGCCAGGCTCATCGTTAGCTGCCGAACACCGCCTCGGCTGGCTCCATACGGTGCCAGCCCCGCATACCCGAAGACGCTCGTCACGGAACCGATATTGATGATGCGGCCATAGCCGTGTTGCACCATGCGGCGTGCCATCTGTTGCGCGACAAAAAAGGTTCCGCGCAGGTTTGTATCAAGCACCATGTTCCAATCGTCCCATGTCACATCAAGAGCAGGTTTTCGCGCGTTGCATCCAGCATTATTGACCACAATATGCACTTGGCCCCAGGCTCGCTCCGCTGCTATGGCCATTCGCTCGATGCTCCACTGATCACGCACGTCCAGTTCAAGCGGCAGCGCTCTGCGACCCAGTGCCTCGATCTGCGACACAAACGGTGTCAGGTCCGCTGGTTTACGGCTTGTGAGAATCAGGTCCGCGCCGGCCTTAGCCAGTGCAAGTGCGAAGTACTGCCCCAAACCCCGGCTCGCCCCAGTCACCATAGCAACTTGGCCACTCAGATCAAACAAATTTTCGCTCATAGCCCATTTCCTGGGTCCATCCGTGGGTCGAGTACCACCTTCATCAGATTTGGCTCGCCGGAGTGAAGACGATCGAACCAGGCCGGCCCATCGCCAAGCGGCGCAATTGCAGTAATCAGGGGACCAACACGGATCTTTCCAGCAACCATTAATTCCATTGCCTGTGGGTATTCCCCGCAAGAGGCACACGATCCCTGCAACCGTATTTGGCGCGAAACAACCTTTTGCAGCGGTAGATTCACCTGGGAGGTGATATTGCCGATCAGCGTCACGGTGCCACCTTTCCGCACGCAATCGATCGCCGCGGTGACCGTCTCATTTCGTCCAACCGCTTCCAACACGATATCCACGCCATGTCCCTCGGTTAACCGGAGAATCTCCCTCGTCAGCTCCGTCCCGGATGCCAGGATCGTTCGATCCGCTCCTAACTCCAATGCGGATTTCAGGCGCGTCGCGTCGATATCCGCAATAAACACCTGAGAGCAACCGGCAGCCTGAGCAGCCTGAAGGGTCAGCAAGCCAATCATGCCTGCACCGATGACCAGCACTGTCTCTCTGCCCTCAAGCTTCGAGACGGCCACTGCGTGAAGCGCCACTGAGACGGCTTCAAGCATTGCCGCCTCTGCAAATGCCAAATTTTTGGGTAACTTGTAAACGATACGCGCGGGAACGGCAACATACTCTGCGAAGGCTCCTGCCCGGCTGTAATCTCCACACGACACTCCAAGTACCTGCCGGTCATCACAGAGATTCATCTCTCCTTTGCAACAGAATGCACACTCGCCGCAGTAAACCGTCGAATCGAAGGTCACACGATCTCCCACGGCAAATCCACTCACTTCCGAGCCGACGGCAACAACAATGCCGGCGGCCTCGTGACCCATTACAAGGGGAGGAATGCGCCGGCCCGATGTGCCGTCATAGCCATGGACGTCGCTGCCACAGATGCCGCACGCGGCTACCTGTACCAATACATCTGACGCTTCTGGCACCGGGACAGGAAGAGTCGTTACCTCCAGATGTTTGTATTCGGAAAGAAGAAGAGCATTCATCGTAGGTTGTCGAGCCTCGCATAATAAGGGTATACCGCTCGTAATTTCAAAATAGTGAGGTCAAATAGATTTACATTCTTATCGGCCTCAGTCGATAATGAGCGGCATTCCAAATGATCACAAACTTTTCGGCGTCCCGCGTGACGATCCACTTATTTGACAACATTATCCCATCCTGGGTCGTCGCGTTTGAGGGGTCGCCGCGGATGACCTCTTGGATGCAGGCATACGATCCAGCGCATCACTGGTTGCTATCGACCTCCTGGGCCGCACTCCCGCTGGTAGTTCTGCTTGTCGCCATGATCGGTTTTCAGCTCAAGGGACATATCTCGGCGCTCGTTGCGCTTGCCGTCGCGCTGATCGTTGCTGTAAGCATCTTCCATATGCCGACGCAACTCGCGGTCCTGTCTACCATTCTCGGCGCCGGCTACGGCTTGTTTCCCATCTTCTGGATAATTTTTCCCGTCATTTTTATGTACCAGCTCACGGTTCGCGCTGGGAGGTTTGGTCTCTTGCAGGAATGCCTGGTCGGAGTAACTGAGGACAGCCGTCTCCAACTGCTGCTGATTGCGTTTATCTTCGGAGCTTTCTTTGAAGGCGCCGCGGGTTTTGGAACTCCCGTGGCGGTTTGCGGCACAATCTTGATGGGCCTCGGTTTCCTTCCGCTTGAAGCTGCAGGTCTGGCACTTCTTGCGAATACGGCGCCGGTGGCTTTTGGTGCACTGGGCACTCCTGTAATTGCGCTGCATGGCGTCACCGGGCTCGACACTCTTGTACTAACTCGCGTCGTCGCGACATTGCTCACGCCCTTTTGTATTCTCGTGCCGTTTTGGCTCATCTGGGCTTTCGCGGGCTTTAGGGCCATGCGCGAAGTCTGGCCGGCAATCCTTGTCTCAGGTGTTAGCTTCGGTTTCACGCAGCTTCTGGTCGCCAGACTTCACGGCCCATGGCTGGTTGATATCTCGGCAGCCGTCACCAGCCTGCTCATCTTTGTCTTGTTTCTGCGCGTATGGAAACCGAAGCGAATTCTCAACGCGCAACGTAAAGATATTACCTATCTTCCCCGCCGGCTTGGGAAAAACCATGCATCTGTTGTAGCCCGGGCGGCTGTTCCATGGTTCATTCTTACACTCTTCGTTACTGTTTGGGGTACGCCGCGCTTTACCTCATGGATCGATCGCATCACCACCCTGCGACTACCTGTTGCAGGTCTTGACCGCGTCGTCTTTCGAGTGCCCCCAGTCGTTCCTCATCCCACAGCCGAGGCTGCTGTCTTCACTTTCAACTGGTTGTCAGCCACAGGTAGCGGCATCTTCGTCGCTGCGCTCGTCGCCGCGCTTGTTATGGGATTACGCTATCGCGTTATCTTTCAAGTCTTCTGGCAGACGATCATTTCCACACGTTTTACGATGATTACGATTGCTGCACTAATGGGCGTTGCTTTCATCATGCGCTTCTGCGGCCTGGATGCCACTCTCGGTCTAGCGTTTGCGCGGACTGGAACTCTCTATCCGTTCTTTGGCACATTGATCGGCTGGCTCGGCACCGCCTCTACGGGTTCGGATACTTCCTCAAACGTTCTTTTTGGGAACCTACAGAAGTTTACCGCTCAGCAACTCGGTATCTCGCCTTACATTATGGCCTCAGCCAACTCTGGTGGCGGCGTAATGGGAAAGATGGTCGCCCCGCAGAGCGTTGTCGTTGCTAGCACCGCCACGGGCATCTATGGCAGCGAAGGGAACATTCTCCGCTTCGTTTTCATCCACAGCTTGATTCTCGCCTGTCTGATGGGTGTGCTCGTTTCGCTGCTGGTATATTTCCCTTCGCTGACGAAGTTGATTCTCGGTTAGCGGTGGCAGGCAAGGGAACCGGAGTATGCATCTGTTCGCAGATAAATAAGTCCTGTGATCTAGACTCAGGTGAGCAGGATGCGCAGGTCCCTAACGTTATTTCCCGTTGGACCGGTGATGATTGCGTCATCCAGCGCTCGGAAGATGGGAAAGCTGTCGAACTGTTCAAGCCCGGCAATGATGTCTAACCCTTTCGAGACCGCGCGCGTCATCGTGGTCTCGTCGCACACCGCGCCAGCCGCCGGACTATTACCGTCAACTCCGTCCGAACCTCCACTTAAGACAGTTGCTTTCATATTTTGTTTGACGATCAGGCGCGAACACTCCAGGACAAACTGTTGATTTCTTCCACCAATCCCTTGTGCCGATGGTAACTGCACAGTGACCTCGCCTACCGAGACGAGACAGATCCTCGAATGCTGTCGGTATAGTTCTTGCAGTCGACCCAGTAGATACGACGCTGCATCTTTATAGTCCCAATCGTCGCAACGGTTATCGACCACAACATGAAATCCTAGTCTCGCCGCAATATCTCCCGCAAACCTGCAAAGATCATCGCTGGACAACAGAGATATCCAGCCACTATTCCTGAAAGCAGGATGGTCGGCTTTGGGAGTCTCTTCGAGTTCCTGATCTTTGAAGAAAGCAAGCAAGTTCCCTGAAAAGTTCAGAGCGTCCAGGTTGGTCGCAATAATTCGACGGCAGGCTTCTACAGTAGATGGATCAGGAAGTGAGGGGCCGGATCCGACGATATGCAATTCGTTCCCGGGAACATCGGAGATAAGCAGAGTGCACTGCGTCGCTTGCTGTGCAACAACTGCAAGCCGTCCTCCCTTGACCTGAGAGAAATGTTTTCGCAGAGCATTCATTTGTGTGATAGGTAGACCGGATTGGATCAGCGCTCGATAAAATTCGGCCGTTTCCTCCACAGTGAAATAGCTGTCAAGCGGTTTCTCGATCATCGCCGACGCCCCACCGCTAATCAGGAAAAGTACAAGACAACGATCGTCACAGGAGACAAGTAGTTTCAGGACAGTGTCTGCTGCGTCTAGTGAGGTCTGATCCGGAAGCGGATGACCCCCGAGAAAAAATCTAACTTTGTGCCGTTTCTTCTGCAACATTGTGGATCCGACCACAATCGCCTCAATTGACTGACCCCGCTTCAAAACCGCTTCAAGTTCAGGCAACAGCGCCTCCCACATCGGCGCCGCAGCTTTGCCCACCGAAATGACGACAACACGATGAAAGTTTTGTAGTTCGTATGCTAACCCTCCAATGTGGAGCGTTTCGCCTTGATTGTGGACGTGAGTTCGCAGTGCCTCGGCAATCGTCAGATGATGAAGAGTATCGAGAAAAATACTTTTAGCTGTATTGAGTAATGTCATGAGGTTCTTAGCTAGGAACTTCTCTCATCGCAATTCGAAGTAATATTGCCCATCTATCCAATCATGAGGCAATCAACCTGGTATGACCATAAGGCTATCCATTAATTTAGTTGCTGAGAAATTTGTAGCCTTCTGAATTTACAGCGCGCGGATCTAACTAGGCCTATGATGGCCGATACACAGAGTTCTGAGACATATCGATAATCCGACATGTGAGGCAAGAATGCTGAAACAATTCCCAGATGGAGCCAAACTCGAGCACCGGATTCTCTCGCAGGCTGTACTGGCAGACCTTTACGCAGCAGTGGGCGCCAATGGAATTATCCTGGAGCGAAATCAGCTCCAGACGTACGAATGCGATGGCCTGACCGCTCTTCGGACTGTGCCAGCCGCCGTTGTTCTGCCTCGCTCCAGACACGAAGTTCAGGCAATCGTCCGTATCTGTGCCCAACATCGCATTCCCTTTGTTGCCAGAGGTGCAGGCACCGGATTATCCGGCGGTGCGCTTCCAGCTGCGAGCGGCATTGTTATCAGCTTCGCCCGCATGAACCGCATTCTTGCAGTCGACATCCCCAACCAGCGAATCACCGTTGAACCCGGCGTCATCAACACCCACGTCACCCAGCGCGTGGCGTCATCAGGCTACTTCTATGCTCCCGACCCATCCTCCCAGAGTGTCTGTACCATCGGTGGCAACGTGGCCGAAAACGCGGGGGGAGCCCATTGCCTCAAATACGGCTTTACGACCACTCACGTTCTTGCCTTGGACGTAGTACTCCCGAGCGGAGAGTTCGTCCATCTGGGCTCCCCTACAGTGGACTGTCCCGGCTATGATCTCACCGGTGTTTTCGTTGGCTCCGAAGGCACACTCGGTGTCGTTACGGCGATTACTCTTCGTATCGTCAAACGAGCCGAGTCAGTTCAGGTTCTCCTTGCCGCTTACAACTCGATTGCTGCCGCCGGCCAAACTGTCTCCGACATCATTGCCGCGTCAATTCTGCCCGCCGCAATGGAGATTATGGATCGTCTGTCGATAGAGGCCGCGGAAGCCTCCGTTCATCCGAATTATCCTGCCTGCGAAGCTCTTCTTCTCATCGAACTTGATGGCCCTGTCGCTGAGGTGGATCTCCAAATGCGGCAAGTTCGTGAGATCTGCCGGGCAAACGGTGCCCGGGAAGATCGACTCGCCCAAAGTGAACACGAGCGGCTCCTTGTTTGGAAGGGCCGCAAAGCTGCCTTTGCGGCAGCTGGACGTCTCGCTCCCAATTACATTGTTCAGGATGGCGTCATTCCGCGCACCAAACTGCCCATCATTTTGGAAGAGATTGGGTGCATGTCTTCCGCGACGGGTCTCCGCGTTACGAACGTCTTCCACGCAGGCGATGGAAATCTTCACCCCATCGTTCTCTACAACGCTTCAATTCCCGGACAGGAGGAGTTAGCCGTTGATCTCTCCATTCGTATTCTCCACCTTTGCGTCGACCACGGAGGATCCATCACCGGAGAACACGGAGTGGGCAAGGAGAAACAGCAGGCGATGGGCTACATGTACTCCGAGCCCGACCTGGATACCATGCAACTCGTGCGCTGTGCCTTTGATCCTGACTACATTGCCAATCCTGACAAACTCTTTCCACGTCCTCGACTCTGCGGTGAGAAATCAGGTCCCTACACACCTCACCCTCTCGAGGTTGCAGGCGTCGCCGAATATTTCTGAAGTATCCACAGCCACATACTCGATAGCTTAATAACAGATGTTTTCAATAATGCTCGACTCAACTAACCTGCAGACAATCGCCGATGATCTTGCCGCGATCAGCGGTTCTGAACATCTTAGTGTTGACAATGGCACTGTCAGTATCGCTCCAGCGAGCACTGAAGAAATCGCAGCAGTGCTTCGATACGCCAACGAGAACAATATCGCAGTCGCTCCCTACGGAGGTGGCACCAAACAAAGCTGGGGGAACCCGATTCATCCATCGCTGATCATCCACACGCGCCGCCTCGGCGCCGTGCGCGAACACACATGGCAGGACATGACATGCATCGTCAAGGCCGGTTGCATATGGTCTTCCATGCAATCGTCTCTTGCGGAGCACGGTCAGTTCGTTGCCCTCGACCCTCTCTGGCCACATAGCGCAACAATCGGCGGGATCGCTGCCACCAACGACTCTGGAAGCCTCCGCCTCAGGTATGGCAGCCTTCGCGACCTCATCATTGGCATGACCATCGTACTTGCTGACGGAACCATCGCTCGTACCGGTGGCAAGGTCGTCAAGAACGTTGCCGGGTATGATCTCCACAAACTTATGATTGGAGCGTTGGGCACCCTGGGAATCATCACGGAGATCACTTTTCGCCTCCACTCCATTCCCAGACACGTACAAAGCTTCACTATCCCTTCGGTTGACGTCGAACCCCTCGGCCAGCTTCTTATGAAGATTCTAGACTCCCATCTCAGCACTCAATCTCTCCAACTTCGCTCCAGCAGCAACGGATTCAACCTCGACGTTCGCTTGGCCACCGTTCCAGAGGTTATTGACGATCAAGCATCCTCCCTTTCAAAGCTGGCTCAGAGCATTCATCTAGCGGCCTGCAATTCGAGCGCAGATGTGTGGAGTGCGAGGCAGGAGCAATTCGAGAAAACGGAATATTTTGCGGTAAAAGCCACTATGTTTCCTTCCGATATCTCATACCTCAGCACAGCTATCAGTGCCCTGGGTGGAACATCAGTCACCCAGGCAACGGGCATCATGACTGCGAACATACCCGCCGCTGCATCTGGCAAACTTGAGCATCTTCGCAAGAAGCTCGAAGCCATCGGAGGTTCCCTGACTATTCTCCACCAGCCCGCGAATACATTCTCTGCTGCGTCCAGCGCACCGTCTGACACCCTCCCACTTATGCGCGAACTCAAGAATCGATTCGACCCCAATCGCACCCTTAACCCTGGCCGTTTCGTTGGTGGAATCTAGAATGGAACAGCTTACACAGCTCCAGACATCCAAGCCCTCGAGCTTTGATCCCCACCACCCTCCCGACATCGCCCTTATCGATGACTGCGTCCACTGTGGCTTCTGCCTCCCGGCCTGCCCAACCTACGTTCTGTGGGGCGAAGAGATGGACTCTCCTCGCGGCCGCATCTACATGATGAAGAAAACCGCTCAAGGTGAAGCCTCGCTCGATCAGCGTTTTCGCCTGCATATGGACAACTGCCTTGGTTGCATGGCCTGCATGACGGCCTGCCCCTCCGGGGTACAGTACGACAAGCTCATTGAAGATACCCGGGCCCAGGTCGACCGCAACATTCCTCGACCCATCGCCGACATGCTCTTTCGCAAACTCCTCTTCGCCACGTTTCCTTACGCCAAACGCCTGCGCCTCCTCGCTCTGCCCATGCTCATCTACCAGCGCTCTGGATTGCAGGACCTCATCCGCGCCACGGGCGCTCCACGCCTCCTCCCAAAACGCATGGCTGCGATAGAATCGCTTCTCCCGCGGGTTCCCACCAACCTGTTCAAACGTCTGCCAACCTGTATTGCTTCTACGTCTGAGCCGCGACGCCGTGTCGGCATGCTCTCTGGCTGTGTCCAGCAGGTATTTTTTCAACATGTCAACGAAGCCACAGCCCGAGTCCTCGCCGCCGAAGGCTGCGAGATCGTCATTCCACAATCTCAACCCTGCTGCGGCGCCCTTATGGTTCACTCGGGCCTTGAAGCTCAGGCAGTTCATTTAGCTCGCCAGATGATCGCCGCCTTTGAATCCGCCAACGTAGACACTATCGTTATCAATGCCGCGGGGTGTGGTTCGACGATGAAAGAGTACAGTCACATCCTGCGCGATGATCCTGTCTGGGCTACTCGCGCCGCAGCATTCAGCGCAAAATGCAAGGATATCTCCGAGATTCTCTGCGATTTGCCCGCCCAGGCGACTCGCCATCCTCTGCCTATGCGTGTCGCTTATCACGACGCCTGTCACCTTCGTCACGCTCAAGCCATCTATGAGCAGCCGCGCCGACTCCTCTCCGCCATTCCCGGCTTGGAAGTCGTCGAGGTCGAAGAGGCCAACTTGTGCTGCGGTTCCGCCGGTGTCTACAACCTCTTGAATCCGGAGCCGGCCGGCGACCTCGGTGATCGCAAGGTAGAGAAGCTGATTGCCACCAAGGCCGAAGCGGTTGTCTCCGCCAATCCTGGCTGTCTTCTGCAACTCATGAGTGGTCTTCGCAGACGTGGCTTGCGGACAATACCAACCTTTCACATGGTGGAGCTACTCGATGCTTCCATTCGCAACACTCCACCTGACGCGCGCGGCTGATTTTCTAGCGGACGGCTTCTGAGCAAATCGGCCCGATGCCGGCGATATTTTGCAAAAGGGCGTCCGGGATAGAGTGCCGCTCCTTCAAATAGTTCGGGCTGTTGTAGGAGAGCCAAACCTTACCGTCGTTATCCTGCCAGACCAATGCCTTGAGGGGCAGGTCGATGGCAACGCTCGGCGAAGCAACCATCAAGGGTGTGCCAGATTTTGGATTGCCAAAGATGAGTAGCTTCGTGGGCTGCATCTTCAGGCCGAACTTTGCGGCATCGCCGCTGTGATCGATCCGTGCAATGATGGTCAATCCTTTCGCTTGAACAATCGACTCCAGCCGCTCCAAAGTCTCCAACACTGTATGAGCGCTACTCAGGTGAATCAATCCGTTATCCGATAGCTGAGACATACTTCATCCTTGTGCTATTCCGAATGGTGATACATCATCGCCGCACCTCTGACCTTCACGCGGTCATGAGTTCACGAAAGCTTAGAGCAATTGGTGCTTCCAGACATATACACAAAGGTATCTTTACAGGAAATTTACGTAGGTTCCGTTACATTTTAGGGTGTTTCCCATTAATAGGGAACTATGTGACATCGGAGTTCAAAAAAAATAGAATTGCCACTGGCGGCCAGACGGTAGACTTAGGTGTGACGATCGCGTCATGTAAGAGGTACCAGTGTCTCTTGAGATGCACATTATGGTGTCGCCAGTTGGGTTCGTCACCTCATGGGGCGTATGAGTCGGGTAATCTCTAAGAGGTGAGCACAAAAACCGTCTGATTCTATGAGGGATAACAAGTTTACGTGATAAGTTCAATCAGTTTCAGGCACCCTGCCACGATCTTGTTTTGCTTCGGCACCTATCTATTGGCAGGTTGCAATGGTAAGCCTGCCGATTCCAAAAGCGAAGCTCCCCCGTCGGCAGTCGTCCAAGCCGACACGGACGTGAATCTGGTGCACGTGGACCACCCCGACCAATTCACGCTGGTGACGGCGACCAGCTATTCGGCCGCCTCCACTATTCAGGTGACGGGGACTGTCAATCCCGATATCTCCCGCACCGTTCCCGTTATCTCCATCGCCTCCGGCCGCGTGGTCGACGTGCACGCCCGCATTGGCGACTATGTGAAAAAAGGCCAACTCCTGATGGACGTGCAAAGCACCGACGTCTCCGGTGCCTTTGGTCAATACCTGAAGGCCGTTAACGATGAACGTCTGGCAAAGGCGCAGCTTGACCGCGCTAAAATCCTTAACGATAAGGGCGCTATCCCCAACAGCCAGGTCGAGATCGCCCAGAACGCCGAGGACGATGCCAAGGCGGCGCTCGCTGCTTCAGAGGAGCAACTGCGGGTACTCGGTGTGGATAAGGATCACCTCGCTGCGACCGTGAAGATTTACGCGCCGGCCTCCGGCTACATCATTGCGCAGAATGTGACCGCTGCAGCCGCTGCTGGCGTCACTTATGCCGGTTCTGCCAACGCCTTTACCATCGCCGACCTGTCGCACGTCTGGATCATCTGCGATGTGTATGAGAACGATCTTCCCATGGTGCATCTCGGTCAGAAAGTGGATATTCGCCTCACTGCCTATCCCGACCGCGTCCTGACCGGAGTGATCAGTGACATTGGTGCCGTCCTCGATCCACAGATACGCACTGCGAAAGTACGCATCCAGGTCGATAATCCGGACACGCTGATGCGTGTTGGAATGTTTGCCACTGCGACAATTCACGGCAAGACTCTCCAGACCCATGCGCAGGTACCTGCGAGCGCCGTGTTACACCTGCATGACCGCGACTGGGTCTACGTCCCGGCAGGGAACGGCAGTTTTCGCCGCGTACTGGTGCAGGGCGGCGACATGCTGCCAGGCAACATGCAGGAGATCCGCTCCGGCATCAACGTGGGCCAGCAGGTTGTTTCGAACGTGCTGGCGCTGCAGAATACGGCGGACCAGTAATGATTCGTGGCATCATCGATTTTGCGTTGAATAATCGATGGCTGGTCGTCGGTCTTTCGATCATGCTCTTCGGTTGGGGAATTGTCTCCTTTCATAACCTTCCGGTCGAGGCTTACCCTGACGTCGCCAACAACTACGTCCAGGTCATCACGCAGTGGCCCGGCCGCGCCGCCGAAGAGGTCGAACAGCAGGTCACCACTCCCATCGAAATCCAGATGGCCGGCATACCGCACATGACCCATCTGCGGTCGACCTCGCTTGCCGGCCTCTCCAGCGTCACCATGATCTTCGACGACGATTCGGTTAACAAGGACAATCGAGACCAGGTCTTCCAACGGCTCGGGCAGGTTACGCTTCCGGCGGGCCTTCAGCCCCAGATGGGCACCGACTGGAGCCCTGTTGGCCAAATCTATTGGTATACCTTGCGCTCGACCAACCCTGCCTATGACAGCATGGAGCTCAAGTCCCTCGAGGACTGGAAGCTCGAAAAGGAATTCAAGTCCGTCCCTGGAGTCGTCGATGTCTCCAGCTTCGGCGGGATAACGCGCGAGTACCAGGTAAGGGTTGACCCCGACAAGATCGTGGCCTATGGGCTCAGCATCGGCCAGATCGAACAACAACTGGCCGCCAACAATATCAACGCCGGCGGCAGCTTCATCGAGCAGGGAGAGCAGCAGGTAAACGTCCGTGAGGTCGGCCTTTTCAAAAACGTCAAGGACATCGAGGACACGGTCCTGAAGACCCAGTCCGGGACTGCTTTACGTGTCAAAGACATCGCCACCGTCGTCCAAGGTCCCAAGATACGTCTGGGCCAGATCGGTAAGACCTGCCGCTTCGGTGCCACACCCCCCGCCGCATCGGGAGCTTCTTTCAGTACATCCGACCCGTGTGTGGACCACACGGACAAGCCCGGCAGCAAACAGGCTATTCACCACGAGGACGGAAAGCTCGTCGATAATGATGATGTCGTAGAAGGTATCGTCCTCCTGCAAAAAGGCGAGAACTCCGACGCTACACTCGAGGGCATCCACAAGAAGGTAGACGAGCTCAATAACGGTGTCCTTCCCCCCGGCGTAAAGATTATCCCGTTCCTGGACCGCAGCGAACTGCTCCACTACACCACCCACACCGTGCTTAGAAATCTCACGGAAGGCATCCTGCTGGTCGTCATTGTCCTCTTCCTTTTCCTGGGGAACGTCCGAGGCGCAATCATCGTCGCCCTCACCATGCCGTTTGCTCTGCTCTTCGCCGCAATTTGCCTGAACCTGCACGAAATTCCCGCAAACCTGCTCTCGCTCGGCGCGCTGGATTTCGGCATGGTAGTGGACGGCTCCGTGGTGATCGTCGAGAACATTGTTCGCCATCTCAGCCATGGCCGCAAAGAAGGGGCCACTCCGGCAGAGCAAATCCGCGAAGCCACGCACGAGGTTCAGCGTCCTGTCTTCTACGCGCGGGCAATGATCATCACAGCGTATCTGCCTATCTTTACGCTGCAGTCGGTAGAGGGTCGCCTCTTCAAGCCGATGGCGTGGATGGTGAGCTTCGCTCTACTCGGCGCGCTTGTTTTCTCGCTACTGCTCGCCCCCGTGTTGGCGAGCCTGCTTTTCCCCAACGGCGCCAGCGAGTGGGAGAATCCCGTGATGACCTGGCTTACCAGCCGTTATCGCCACGCCGTCAAGTGGGCCATCGAACACCGCTTCGTCACCGTTGGTCTTGCGGGACTGGTGCTCCTCTTCGCCGGCTTCCTGGGCTTCAGCGGCATCATCGGTTCCGAGTTTCTTCCCCACCTCGATGAAGGCTCCATCTGGGTCCGCGGCACGCTTGCCCCGTCGACTGGCCCCACTGAGAGCCTCCGCATTATGAACGAGGCTCGGCTCAAGCTCTCCGCTTTCCCGGAGGTGCTCAAAGTTGTCAGTCAGACCGGACGCCCGGACGACGGCACCGACACGACGGGCTTCTTCAACACCGAATACTTTGTCGACCTCAAGCCTAAGGACGAGTGGCGCCCCGTCTTCAGGGAGAATAAAGACGAACTGATCGCTGCCATGGACCGCGAGCTCGAGAAGACGCCCGGTGTCCTTTGGAACTTTTCCCAGCCCATCTCCGACAATGTCGAAGAGGCCGTCAGCGGCGTCAAAGGCGAGCTTGCGGTCAAGATATATGGCGACGATCTCAAGACACTCGAAGAAAAGGGCGACGCAATCGTCTCCGTCATGAGTAAGATTAGGGGAGTCCAGGACCTCGGTCTTTTCCGTGTCATCGGCCAGCCCAACCTCAACTACATCGTCAACCGCGAAGCTGCGGCCCGCTACGGCATCAATGTCGCCGACGTGCAGGATGCCATTCAGACCGCTGTCGGAGGCAACGCAGTCAGCCAGGTCTTGGACAAGGAAGCCCGCTACGACGTCGTCGTCCGTTACCTCCCGCAGTACCGCGACACACAGGAAGCCATCGACAAGATCCGCCTGCTCGCCCCCAGTGGTGAGCGCGTCTCACTCGCTCAGCTGACCACGATCAAGACCGAAGATGGCGCCGAAGAGGTCTATCGCGAGGGGGGGCAGCGTTACGTTGCCATCAAGTACAGCGTTCGCGATCGCGATCTCGGCAGCACTGTAGAGGAGGCGATCCATAAGGTTAACGAACAGGTGAAGCTACCCACGGGCTACAAGATCGACTGGGCCGGCGAGTACGAGAGTCAGAAGCGCTCGTCGCGACGGCTCATGTTGGTACTACCGATCACCGTCCTCCTCATCTTTGTCATCCTCTACTCCATGTTTCACTCTGGCAAATGGGCCGGTCTTATCCTCATTACTGTTTCCATGGCGCCCATCGGCGGCCTGCTCGCTCTTTTGCTTACGCACACAAACTTTAGCGTCTCCACCGGCGTAGGTTTCCTTGCGCTTTTCGGCGTCTCGGTGGAGACCGGAGTCATCATGCTGGAGTACATCAACCAGATGCGGGTCCGCGGCCACTCGATCGAAGAGTCGGCTATCGAAGGAGCTGTCCTTCGCCTGCGGCCAATCATGATGACCATGCTTGTCGCCACTTTGGGACTGCTCCCCGCCGCAACTTCTCATGGCATCGGGTCGGACTCACAACGGCCCTTTGCGATGGTAATCGTCGGCGGTCTCATCGGCGCGCTTCTTATCAGTGTCTTTCTTCTCCCCACCATATACGTCTGGATCGCAAGACCGGATGACGTCCTTCCAACACCCGAGACGGAGTTTGAGAACTGATGATGTTTCAGCGCGAAGGCCGATGCTTACCCGCTTTTATGCAAGACACAGGAGGTGCTATGGCGAAAAAGAGACGTCGAATTATTCTGGCTGCCGCCTGCATCCTGCTGCCTTCCTGCGCGGGATTCGCTCAGAGTCAACCGTCCACGCCGGCCTCCGCGCCTATCACCATGCAGCAGGCGGTTGACCTTGCGCGGATTAAGAATCCGACATTGCTTTCCGCCCAGCAGAACCTGCTCTCGGTCAAAGCGCAGGAGATCCAGGCTGGTGTTAGACAAAATCCAAATCTGGTCTTCACGGGGTCGAATCTTACGCAAGACGCGCAAGCAAATAATCCCTACTATTACAGCGCGGGAGTTTCCCGGTTGTTTGAGCGCGGCGAAAAACGCCGCTGGCGTCTCGATACCGCGCGTTCCACAACGGCGCAGACCGATGCTCAGTATCATGCCCAGGAACAGCAGATCATTCTTTCGGTGCGTCAAGCCTTCACCAACTTCGTAATTGCGAAGGCCGCGAAAAAGCTTGCCGACGATAACCTGAATGACTTCAAACATGAGCTGGATATTGGCAGCGAGCGCCTGAAGGCGGGGGATCTCGCCAAGCTGGACTTTGAGCGTCTTGATCTGCAACTGGCGCAGTTCGAATCGGACGAATCGAACGCGATTACCAATGCACAACAGGCGAGCGTGCAGCTCCAGGTGCTACTTGGATACGACAAGCCGCGCAAAGACTTCGATATAGTGGGCGATGTTGTGCCGCCTGTTGTGGCGGGCACGATGGAGGATTTGGAACAGAAGGCTCTTGCCGCGCGTCCGGACTATCATGCGGCCCATCTCGGCGTAGCTGTTGCTGACGCGAACGTTAAGCTCGCTTACGCTAACGGTACAGCGGATCCCACCATAGAGGCCGACTATGACCGCAACGGCCCGGATAACTCTGTCGCTTTCAACTTCAGCATTCCTCTGCGTCTGTTCGATCGCAACCAGGGCAACAAAGAGACCAGCAAATATGTCGCGCAGGCGAGTCGCTTTACTGAGCTTGCAGTTCGCAATCAGGTTGTTGCCGATGTCGACGAGGCCTGGATTGGCTACGTCAATGCCAAGGTGCTTTCTGATCGCTACAACGGGCACTATCTCGATGAAGCGAAGGATGTGCTCGATATCTCGAGGTTCAGCTATGAGCATGGTGCGCTGGCGTTGATCGATTATCTCGATGCTCTGCGTGAGTCGCGATCGGTTACTTCGGACGCGCTGAATGCTTACTCGCAGACCTGGATGGCTATCCATCAACTCAGCTTTGCTTCTGCGACGGAAGTTGTGCCTTAGATCCCGGGTGTAGGAGGGGATTTTGGGCCTACTTTTTTTGTGGGGGCGGTTTGTGGTGTTTTGCAGGGGGTTTTGGGGAAGAGTGGCGGAAAAACGTTTCATTTTGATGGCGGATTTGTGGTGAATTGCGTCGTTATCGTGGTGTTTTGATGGTCACTTTTTGAAGGCAAAAAACATGCCACGGATTCAGGATTTATTTTTTGCGCAATTCCCATTTTGGGAATCAGCGCGCTTTTGCGTCCGCGCAGACGTATACGGGGATTGAGTCCCACCAAATGCAGGAGCATTCCCTCAGGGGCTAAGGCCCATTCGTGGTGGTGGCCTTACGGCGCGGCTGAAGCCGCGTCCCTTCAAAAATGAAGACGTAAGTGGTTAAAGTCGCGCCCTTCAAAACGAAGACCCAAGTGGTTGAAGCCTCGGCCCTTCAAAACGAAGACTTAAGCAGAGGTTCCCTAGAAGAAGACGGTTGCCGCGAACTGTAGCTTGCGGCCGTTGGTTGAGGTGTTGCTGTTGTTTCCGAAGGTGTTGCGAATACTGCCGAAGTTCACGGCTGAGGATGTCGAGCCGACGATCAAAGGATAGGAGCCTCCTGCTGCTGGACAAGACCCTCCATTCGTCGAGGTTGTGGAGCAGGAGAAGGTGGCCTGGGGCTGGCCTAGATTCGGCGTGTTAAAGACGTTGTAGCCCTCCATGCGAAAGTTCAGGCGCATTCCTTCGCGCACCCGTGCCAGCGGGAAGTCCCGACCGATCGTCATGTTCGTCATGATGTAGCCGGGGCCAATGAAAGCATTCCTCCCGATGGGGCTGAAGGTTCCGACCTTGGGATAGGTGAACGCATCCCGGTTGAAGTACTCGGCAACCTTAGCGAGACGATTACGGTTGGAGGGGAGAAGTGGATTCGCTCCAGGGACCAATGCGGCCCTTTGATTCAACTCTCCATCCAACGCAGAATCGTTGTTGATGATTACGCTAAAGGGGCGTCCGGTATGCGCCTGATAGGTGCCGCTATAGACCCAGTCGTTGAATATTGCCCGCACAGCGCGGTAATTGCTGTTGACCTTTGGAAACCGTAAGACCCATCCCATGCTGAAGATCTGGGTGGCATTGTTATCCGAGAGTCCCCGGTCCGATCTGATATTGAATACGTCCGGCACCGCGTTGGAGGTCGTCTGGCCGTTGGTGTCGACATCGATTGCGCGCGAGTACGTGTAGGAGGCCAGAAGATTCAGATACTTGCTTCCGCGTTGCGTGTACTGCATCTGCAACGCGTTGTAGCTCGAGGTTCCAATGCTCAGGATGTCCACAATTCCCTGGCCGCCGTAGTTGAAGGGAGCGTAGCGCAGGCGAGCCTGGGTCGATTGGGTAGTTGAGCTCGCGTTGGTGCAGTACTTGACTGGATCGGCCTGAAAGTACCCTCCGCTGCAGTCGTAGATGGCGGGGTTCAGATCGAGAGGAACGGTTAACTTGCGCGCGAACTTGCCGACATAGTTGGTATCCAGCGTTCCACCGTGGGGGACCTGGTATTGAATGCCGAAGTTGACAGCTTCGGCATAGGGGGTGCGGAAGTTCCGGTCTGGAAAGAAGATGGAAAAGGGTGCGATGAACTGCGGATTCTTGGGATCGAAGCCGGCGGGAATAACGGTAACCGGGCCACCCAGGGACTGGAGAAGAGGGACGGATGCGCCGCCGACCGGAATTTGTGTCAGGAAGTTGTAGTGATAGGGCTCTCCTACGCCGACGACGTTTGCATTGACGGCATCGAAGAAGATACCAAAGCCACCGCGAACCAGAAGTTTGCCCTGGCCGGTCACGTCATAGGCGAATCCAACACGCGGGGCGACACCGTTGTAGTCCGTCGGAACGAGTGAAGGCAGAACGCCCTTGTCGCCGGGGAAGCCGAGGCCGCCGACTGCAGTGGGGAAGACCGTGGACTGGATGCCAGGAACAAACGTCGCCGCCTCGCCATGCGGCTCGAACCATTGGAAGGGCAGTTCGTAGCGAATACCGAGATTCAGGGTCAACTTCGCGGTGACTCGCCAGTCATCCTGCAGCCATCCGAAGACCTCGTGCTGGATGCCGCCCTGGATGAGCCGGTTCTGGGCCTGGACAGAATTGAGAAGCCCGAGCATCCCATCGGCGAAGCTGACGCCGGTGTAGGTTGAGCTGAAGGACCGGGTAGTCCTGGCGGGTGAGGTACTGCAGACGGAGGAAAGAAAACCCGCCCTGAATCGTGTGGTTTCCTTTGACCCAGGTGATGGCCTCGTGAAGTTCGACATTTTCGTTGATGTGATCCTGATATCCCTGGCTTGTACTTCCGAGGCCGAATTGACCTGAAAAATTGAAGGCGGGCAGGGTTGGAATACCTGTCTCGTCGAAGTTGCCGCCGAAGCTGTTCAGGGTTCGATTATCCAGAGGAAGCTGAGTGCTTTCAAAGCGTTTGTACCCGAAGCGGAGTTTATTAAGCAGGTTGGGCGACATGACCCACGACCACCCAACATTACCGAAGTTGCTTACTGCTTTCTGATTCAAGACGGCGTACGGAGCCACGCCTACTGACGAACTGTTAACGCCCAGCGGGCCGAATGCGTTCGAGTTGATGAGGTCGTATCGAGCATCGATGCTGTGCTGTCCGTTCAGTTGATAGTCGCTGCGTACCAGCAGGTTTTTATCACCTGTGGGGCTATTCGAATTCGTGACGGCGAGTCCTCCACTGGAGTTGACGACGGCGGGCACAAACGTGTTGACAACCTTCAACATGACCGGATTCAGACATTGCACGGGCGCCTCGCCATAGGGCAGATACGTCTGTTGCGTGCCGGAAAGGCCCGGAACGCTGGCCTGAAACGTTCTTGCAGCGATCAACAAGGGAATACACGGTGAGGTGCCAGTTCCACCAGCCTGCAGGTAGGCTGCGTTGAGGTTATTTTCGGCGTCCGCCACGGTTGCCTGGTTTCCGCTGCCTCCGGCAACCGACTCCGGATTGATGATCTTTCCTCCGGTTGCATCTGCCAGAAAGCTGGCGCAGGTCAAGCGTCTGCGAAAGACACGATTGCTTGCCGTTCTTGTATGGTGTGGCTTGCTTGCGGGCAGCTCCGTGGTGATGAGCGGATGCAATGGCAGCAGCAACGGCAGCCTCGGGACGCCGAGTTTGACGCCAACCGGAAAATTACAGCGTAACTCTTACTGTCTCTGGACCCGGTAATACCGTTCAGACGCTACCTATCCAGTTCACTGTTGCCGCTGGTGTCCCCGGTCAGGAATAACCTCAGCTCCTAGAAGTTCGTTAAGTCCACCGTGCCCATGTGTCCGTTGAAGGTATCGCGAACTACGAACCGTATGCGGGCAACATGACCTGATAAAGCGACCGGCAGTGTGAAGCTCGCGCCGGCGTAGTTGTTTCGCCGGGGGCAGGTCTCCTCGCGAATAACGTGGCCAAGCAGCTTGCCCTTGCTGTCGTACCATCCTGCGGCTACGGTCGCCTCAGTGTGCTGAGCGCCATCGGGTCCTGGATCGGACCAGCCAATGCCAGTCTCCGCAACCTGGATCACGTAGGTGTCTCCAGCTGCTTTTGCTGCGTCCACGCTGAGTCCGTTGTACGAGATCGTCGTCGTCAAGGCCGCCGAGAGATCGAGCTTGAGATTCGCTGCTACCTGCTGGGAGGACATGGTCTTGTCGAGAACGGGATTCAGATCGGCGGCGGTCTCAGGATAGTAGCCGTCGCGGGTGGTGGCGTGAAGGCTCGGGTCCTTCATGACGATCCTGATTTTGCGAAACCTGGCAGCGTCCTCCGAGGTATTAGTTGGCGAGTAGGACAGCGTGTAGTAGTCCTGTCCCTTCGCGACCCCTTCCGCGATTACGTTGTTCAGGTCGTTTCGCCCCGTAAAAGCAATTCCCCCTGTGGAGGGAGCAAAGTTCTTGAAGGAGACTGTCCCAGCGCCGAAGGGATCGCTGCCGTTCTCATCCAGCGAGGTGTTCAGATCGTCCGGCGTATCGACCTCGATCACCGAGGTCGAATTGGCTGTTGGGTTGATGGTATACATCGTAATGCGCGCCGCCAGCAGACGCGCGGTGCAACGCCTCATTGCAGCCTCGATTTGATCAGCCTGCGTCTGCTCCAGTCCGACGAGATTGGCCGAGGGAAATCCGTTGCCGACCCAGATCAGGTTCTTGCGGCCTGGTGTCCCGGTGGAAGCCTGCGCGATCTGCTGCAGTGCGGCCATCACCTGTGCCATGCGCTCTACCGCGCCGGGGCCGGCCTTTCCACTGTTCACCATACGCCACGGATACTCAGGCATATGTTTCGTGACGGCCTGGATCAACTCATCGCGGCTCTGTGTGTAGTCATGAAGCTGCTGGAAGGTATTGTTCATCGCGACCATCAGAACGGCCGGCTGTTTCAATACCTCCGGTTGCGCCGCGAGATACTTGACCAACATCTGTCGCGAGAAGCTCATATCCTCGAAGCGCGAGTTCAGTTCGTCCAGTACCAGTACCGTGACTGGCGCATCGCCGATCTTCTTTAGATCGGCAGCCGAGTTGACGATGGCCTTGTCGCTGGCCGGCATCCGGTGTTCACTCGGGGTCTCGAAGCTGCGAACGGTCTGCGGCTGCCCATCCTCGAGTACGGCGAAGTCGTCATGCGTCAGGTCGCGATGAACCGGATTTCCTGTCTTGTCCGTGACCACTACGTCCAGCACAACGATTCGCGCCGTTACTTTGAGGCTTTGGGGCGCTGCTGTCTGCGTACTTTGTGCGACCGCATTTCCACTGGCCGGCGTGGAAGGAGCCTGGGCTCTCATCGTGAGGGGGCTAAGAAGAACGGAGGCGACGACGCAGCAATGCATCAGGTTCGACATTGGACTCCCTGGGGAGAGTGACTGGATCCGTTCGATTCCCTATAGACGACTGTTTCGCCTTGAATGTCGCTCTGTTGGAAGAGCAAGCCTTAGAAAGAAGTTTGGCGATAGAGACATCGGCGTGACTATTCCTTTGGAAATGGAACGAACTTATCGGCGCAGGATGCGGCCGCTCCTTTGCCGGGCGTCCCCTGCAACGTTGAGTCTACGCCACCGGAGAGTGTGAGATTGGCTGGTCCTGGTCCCAGAACGATATCGGCGTTATGGATCGAGTAAGTATAGGTTCCCGCATCGGTCAGCAAGACATTGTCGAGGATGGCTGCAACGCGGTAGTCCGTGGCGTAGCCGTTGAACGAGATCTTTCCGCCGCCTGATATCCGAACATTGTGCAACGTAACGTCGCGCATGGTTGGCGGAGAGTTTCCCTCTACCGTGCCGGCCGCGGTATATCCGGTGTCGAGAGTGATTGGGTTTGGAGAGTCGCGCACGCAGACATCGTCGTAGACAACGTCGTGCACCAAACCGCCGCGCGATCCGTTCGACTTGATGCGGATTCCATTGTCGGGGCCATCCAGCGAGAGATCGGAGACGCGAATCTTGCTGACGCCGCCATAGGTTTCGCTACCGATCGACATTCCGTGTCCCCAATAGAAATGGTTTTGGCTGACCGTCATATTGGTGACGCCACCGGTGCTGCCTTTGATCGCCACGTTGTCGTCACCGGTGCGAATGTAACTATGCGTGATCGTGATGTTCTTCGACCCCGCACCTGGATCGACCCCGTCAGTGTTGCGTGCGCCACGCTTTGGTGTGTCGATCTTCAGTCCCCATACGGTAAAACCATCGCCGTGGTTGTAGACGATGTGGAAGTTGGGCGAGTTCTTCAGTGTGATCCGGTAGACGGTGAAGTTGTCCGCAGCATCGGTGACGATGAGGCGTGGAACCTGCTGGCGGCCTCCTGCGCGAGCCTGCTCTGCGAGGTCCCACCAGGAGACATCCTTGCCAAGAAGTTTTTCGCCACCCCTGCCGTCGATAACGCCGTCGCCCATCACGCCCGCGCCGGACACGTGCTGGGCGGAGATCATGGGCTTGCATCCGTTGGGCGAGTCGTTGACCAACCCGCAACTGCCGGGCGTCCTTTCGTAGACAGCTGGATCGCGCGACGCGAAGAGAGTAACGCCTTTGTCGACAATGAGGGTTACACCTTCGCGCAGCTCGAGCGGCCCGCTGAGGAATGCGGTTTTGTCTGCGTGGACGCGCAAGATGACTCCCTGGCCCTTGCCGCATGCGTCGAACGCTTGCTGAATTCGTGCTGTGTCCAGTGCGGCCTCGTCAGCCTTGGCGAGACTGTGACCGCTAACGCTGAGGTGTGCGTCCAGCGAGGTGCAGATCGGCGGAAGCACTGGCTCAGTCACCGTCCTCGTATCCTGCGCGGCGAGGAATGAAGCGGGTGAAAGCGCGATCAGACTGAAGAGGAGAAGCAGTTTCATTGAGGGGCTCCGGTGGCGGAAAATGTTCTGATTCAAGGCTTTCCAAATGATGACAATAAGATGTCCGACCAATTTTACTTCTCCACGATGAAGGATTGGGAGAGATAAATGCGAATGGGGCGGCGATTCTTTTTGGCTGATCGTTAGCCCAAACACAACCGAGGTTTTCTTCGAAGATCTCCGCAGCCGTGCAGCATTGACCGGAACGCGAATAGCTTTAGTCAAAGACGTGCCAGTCAAACAGCTTCGTCATGGATCTGTCGACGCCGGCGTTTACCTGGATCTGAGAAGGGAAGGGAATGAATAAACAACTTCTATGAATTGTCCTCGATAGGACTAACTTAGCGTCATCATCCGATTAAGGACAATTGACCACCGTAGTTTTTCCAGAGACGACCTGGACGTTCTTCTGGCAATTGAGGTTTCCCGGACCGCCAGTCACTAGCACGTTGTAAGGACCCGGGGAAACGACGAGAGTAGTATTTGTCACTTGGTCTACGGCTTTCCCGTTGATGGTTATATTCGCGCCTGTGGGCGTTGACGTGATTTGAAGTCTGCCCGGCGTGGCCATCTGGAAGAAGCCTGGTGGCAATATGAGCACAATATAGAGAACAAACCTGAGCGCTTGTAAAGTCATTTGACCGCGGGTTCCTCTGACCTATTGAGTTCATGAAAGGCGAAGTCGACAAAGAAAAATGCTGCTAACAGGAACATGCTGAAGTGGCCTTGGCGATCCCATGAGATCATATCGCCGTAGAGATTGAAGGTTTGGCTCTGGAGCATGAAAATAATATCCTGGTACGCGTGATACCCGTAGAACAGAGATAACCCCACACAGACGGCACAGGCAAAGGCAGCCCAAAGCTCTCTCGTTGAGCCCTTACCCTTAGTATCATTGACCAGAAAGAAGCCCATCGCTCCCAGCAATGTGGTGCTCAGCGTTGTGATGAGGCGGTTCATCTCCAAGAAAGCAGACAGCTGGCTTTGCTGAGCTCCGGTTAGAGTCTCAGTGTATTCGCCGTATACCTGCTGTGTGGACTGCATGTGAAGCTCGGTCCTCCATACGACGACAGCGAGCAGAGTTCCTCCGACATAGAAGATCAATCTCGCGATGCTCGATTGACTCATTCGTCTCGTCACAACAGTCACCTCAAGGCGCCGCTATATGAGTTGCTGTCTAGCTGTTTTGCATTCGGCTACTTCCCAGAGAATCGAAGGTATGGAACAAGATAAGTATGGTGGAGGCGGTGGGAGTCGAACCCACGTCCGAAAAAACTTCCAACAGAGAGCTTTCATGCTTTTTCCGTATCGTTTTTGTCTCGTCATCGACACTTAGAACGGACGAAGATGCGGCGACGACCAGTCTGATTAGTCTCGTCCGACCCGCTCAGACGGAGCAGGGAAGACCAGCCTACTGTGC
Organism: uncultured Acidobacteriaceae bacterium; assembly: GCA_963791735.1. GTDB lineage: Bacteria > Acidobacteriota > Terriglobia > Terriglobales > Acidobacteriaceae > Edaphobacter. The sequence continues at coordinate 339,961 of CAWBTR010000010.1, forward strand.
GACGATCGGTACAGGCCCGTAGGCGAAGCTTGAGCGATCGGCTACTTAATTATTAAGCAGCAAGAGCCAGGTCGTTATCGGCACTTATAGTTTTGTGAGCGATTACGGGTGTCCACACCCCGGCATGCCTCTCTGCCACAAGCAATCCCGTCGAAGCCGTGACGCCCCCATCTGGAGCTGGCACCAACATTGCGTTGGGCACTCAAAGAACTGATTTCATTATAACTCTTGCTCCCTTCTCCTGGCATCGTCTCAGGCGAAGGCCAGCATCACAGCGCCAATCGTGATCAGCGACACAGCGCCAATCTTCAAAGGAGTCAATTGCTCGTTTAGAAACAGCCACGCTCCAAGGACGACCAGCACAACGCTTAGCTTATCGATAGGCGCGACACTCGATGCAGGCCCCATCTGCAGCGCACGGAAATAACATAGCCACGACAGACCGGTACAGATCCCGGACAGCACTAAAAATATCCAGCTTCGTCGTCCAATCTGGCCCAGGGCGTGATGCTTCTCGAAGCCAATGGCGATGGCCCATGTAAACACCAGGATCACAGAAGTCCGGATTGCCGTCGCCAGATTGGAGTCAATTCCGGCGACGCCGACCTTGGCCAGCAGAGCGGTGGCAGCGGCAAATACGGCGGAGAGAATTGCCCAGAAGAGCCATGTCATGTCTCCGAGAATACGCGGCTGGCTACCTTGACGGGTTGCCTCGTCTGAGCGTAAACAGTTTCAATGTTGAAACCACAGTCACGAAGGTCCTCGCCGCGTACCGCTTTACGCGTGTTGCTCACATTCTTATTCGTTGGCCTAATCAGCGTCGGCCTGGTTGCACAGGATCCCGCCAAGTCCCTACCCATGGAGGGCGCAACTACCGATCCTGCTGCCCACGAGAAGATCGGGCTCAAACCTCCCGCCGATCCGAAGCTTTCAACACTCTTCCTGGTTGGCGACTCAACCGTTCGCAACGGCCATGCAGACGGTGCCGGCGGTCAATGGGGATGGGGCGAACCTCTGGTCGATCTCTTCGACACGAGCAAGATCAACGTCGACAATCGCGCCATTGGCGGCCGCAGCAGCCGCTCGTACATCATGGAGAACCAGTGGGCGGAGACGCTCGCCTTCGTCAAACCGGGCGACATCATCCTCTTCCAGTGGGGACACAACGACGATGGGCCGCTTGACGATCCAGCCCGCGCCCGCGGCACTTTGCCCGGCATCGGAGATGAGACGAAAGAGATCGAAAACCCAATCCTCAAGATCCACGAGACCGTTCATACCTATGGCTGGTACCTGCGCAAGTATGTCGCGGACACCAGGGCCAAAGGCGCAAACCCGATTATCTGTTCTCCTATTCCTCGCAAGATCTGGAAGGATGGGAAGGTAGTTCGGAACGCCGCGAACTATGGGGGCTGGGCACGGGAGGTAGCGGAGCAGGAGCACGTCGGCTTCATCGACCTGAACGAGATCATCGGCCGCCGTTACGATGCTCTGGGAGAGGAGAAGGTGGAATCACTCTTCGCCGATCCGCACACCCACACGAGCCGGGCTGGCGCAGAGCTCAATGCAGAGTGTGTCGTGTCAGGTTTGAAAGCGCTTCCGCATGATCCGGCCGCTGCCTATTTTTCAGCAAAAGGAAAGGCCGTAGCGCCTTACGTCGAGTAACGAGCTAGAGCGCAGCCTTCTCGAGATCAATGTTCTGCCAGTCCCCGCGCTCGATACCCGCGCGAATCTGTGCCGGCGTTCTCCCGAGCTTCGTCTGCTCGTAGGCATACACCGTTTCTTTCATGCACGTTGAGCAGGTCGCTCCGTGTGTTCCCTCAAAGCAGCTATGCAGACTGTTATGCCGCATCACCTTGTCGCAGTGGCAGTAGCAGGGCTGTTGGTGCAGCACGGCAGGAATCGCCGCCGCCATCTTGTATGCGGTCACTTGATAAGGGTGGGTGAAATAGATTCCTGTCAGTTGATCTCCGCTAAGCACCGGAGGCAGAGGTTTTACCGGAGCGGTCGCGTTGTAGGCTGGCACGTCGTCCGAAGGGTTGGTCCACTGAGCTGAGGCCGCCAGAGTGGCCAATCCTAAAACCAAGCATCCGAGTATTCGCTTCATGGAGATATCCTAAATCCTGCTGGGGGAGAGTCCAAAGCCAGCGCCTGACACGATGTCCGATATCAGGAAAGTTTTACTAAAACTGAAGTCGCAAATGGCAAAAAAAGGCGGCACGAACGGTGAATTGCTCGTGCCGGGAGGCCAGTGACGCAACTTGTATCAGCCGGAGAAGGCGGTCCAGGCTGAAGAACTTTCACGGGCGGCGACTCACGCTTTCCGTTGAATTGAATATACCACAATATGGAGATGAAAAAATGAAAATATGTCCAATCATAGAAATTTGCCGATTTCCAGAGTCTTGTCACGGGAAACGCAGCTCTAGATTACGAGATAACCTACTGTATATCAGTAGGTTAAAGAATGTTGACCATTTGACGGCCGAAGTCGCTATTTTGTTTCAAACTCTTTATCTATCTGGCCCGCCATCGCCGCATCCCGTTTTGTGATGCCTCCGGCATCGTGGGAGACCAGCCCGAGAAGTACCCGGTTATATCGGATATCGATGTCCGGGTGATGCCCAGCGGCCTCTGCGACGGCCGCTACCCGGTTCACAAATGCCATCGCTTCCACGAAGTCTCTGAATGACCATTCACGGACGAGCTTTCCGCCGTGCAACTTCCACGCTGGGTGGGTCTTTAGTGCATCCTCAATCTCTGTCGCGCTCAATGCGTTCGCCATGCGCAATACCTCGCGTCTGCGATCCTAGCCTCGTTGTTTGCTCTGCGCAACTGATGGGCGGCACAGGTTTACGGAGTGGGTTGGGGGTGAGAGCTTTTCCGTCTCCGCGCGCAATGTGGACCACGTCTCGCTCGGCATGGCGAGAAAGACTTTGACAATCTGCGGGTCGAACTGCGTTCCCGCACATCGAACGATCTCCTGGGTAGCCACGGCAAACGTTGTTCCCTTGCGATAGGGCCGGTCCGATGTCATCGCATCAAGCGAATCGGCGATGGCGAAGATTCGTGCTCCGAGGGGAATCTCTTCGCCGCGCAGCCCTTGCGGATAGCCGTTGCCGTCGAATTGCTCCTGATGTGCATGGACGATCTCTGCGGCGTCGCGCAGAAATGGGATCTTGCGCACCATCTCGTATCCGCGTTCGCAGTGCTTTTTCATGATCGTCATCTCTTCATCACTAAGTCTGCCTGGCTTCAGAAGGATACTGTCCGGCGTGGCGATCTTGCCGATGTCGTGTAGGAATGCACCTCGCGCGATCACTCGCAATTGGTCAGAATCCAACCCCATGGCCTGTGCCAAGGCGATGGTGTATGCGGTTACTCGGCGCGAATGTCCTTCAGTCTCTTCGTCGCGCAGGTCGAGGGCATCGCCCATTGCTTCGAGTGTGATGTCGTAACTGCGTTCGAGGTCCTGCATGGTTGAGCGCAGGCGTCCGGTTCGCGAAGAGACGATGGACTCCAGGTTCTGGCGGTAGATTGTGTTCTGTTTGCGCAGGCGTCCGTGTTCTACGGCGCGCATCACGATGCTCTCCAGTTCGGAGCGTTCGAAGGGTTTTAGAAGATAGTCGATTGCACCGCGCCGGAATGCGTTGGTCACAACGTGAATGTCATTTACCGCGGAGAACATGACGACCGGCATGCCGGGGTGATCGGTACAGATGTGGTCGAGCAGGCTCAGGCCGTTGGTGCCTGGCATCATGATGTCGGAGAGGACGAGGTCGTAGTCGGGGTCTTGCTGGAGGCGCGCTATGGCCTCTTCTGCGCTTTCGGTTGTTGTGGTGGCGTAACCGCTTTGTTCGAGCAGAGCTGCGGCTACAGCTCGCACGGATTCTTCGTCGTCTACGATCAGGATTCGTTCCGGCTGCATGATTTTTCTATCGGCGGCGGATTTTGTTTGGTGATTTTTTTGTGGGGCTGGTGGAGGGGGATTTTGCGGTTTTTACAGGGCTTTTTTTGAAGGGGGTGGGGGAAAATGTGGTGTTTTTTGATGGTGAGATTTGTGGTTTTTTCGTGGTGAATCAGTGCTCTAACGTGGTGGTTAAATGCATGTTTTCGTGCGTCGAAAAACATGCCACTTTTAGAAGATATTTTTTGTGGAATTCCCGAAATGGGAATGCTGATCCAGTTGGGCTGATCAACAGGTCTTCTTTTATCGGTTCTTTATGAGTTTTTTTAAATTTTTCTTTACTTTATTCCAAGATTTTGCAGAACAGCACGTGCCTGGGGATCGTTCGGGGCGATACGCAAGGCCGCTTCAGCCTCCGAGCGGGCCTCGTCGTAGAGCTTCGCTGCGCCGAGCGCGTTCGCGAGATTGATGTGGTACTCCGGGTCCTGCGGCGAGATGGCGACGGCGAGCCTGTACTGAGCTATCGCTGAGGGGTAGTCGCCCTGCTCGCCGTAGACGCCGCCGAGGTTGTTGTGCACGGATGCGCTGAAGGCATCTTGCTCAGGGTGCGCGGCCAGGGCTTTGGAAAACCATTCCACTGCTTTGTTTAGATCGTGATGGTGTTGCCAGGCGATGATGCCCAGTGTGGAGAGGACGTTTTCGTTGTCTGGTTGTGCTGCGACGGCCTTGTTGAGTAGGGGCTCGGCTTCGTCCCAGCGGCCGGCGCGGACGAGGATGAGTCCTTCTTCGGTGTCGGTTTCAGGGTCCGCTGGCGCCACTTCTCTGGCGCTCGCGAGCATCTGGAGGGCCCTCTGGTTGTCGGAGCGGTCGGCGTAGAGGGAGGCCAGGCCTTTATAGGCCGCTACGAGATCGAGTCTGTCCTCCGGGGTCTCCTGTTTGGCGAGGGAGATTGCCTGCAGGTAGTTTTGCTCCGCGTCTGCTGAGCCGGGGGATTCGTCGCTCTCAGTGCTCGCTACCATCGTGCGTACAAACGGAGCGTCTGGTGAGCGACGGAGGGTTTGGGTGAAGAGTGTCTTGTCGTCCTTCCAGTCGGGATTGCGCTGGATGGTTGCGACGGCGAAGGCGGAGATGGCGATGACGAGAATAGCAACAGCTGCGGGCTTGCGAAAGTTCGAAGGGGCGATGTGGATGAGGCGCGTTGCGGCGAGCGTGAGGAGGAGACAGAAGCCGATGGAGGGGAGATAGAGGTAGCGTTCGGCGAAGACGTTGCGGCCGACGGCGTAGATATCCAGTGCGGGAAGCAGGGTGATGCAGACCCAGAGTGCGGCGAAGGCTGGGAGTGGGGCTCGGCGCACGAGGTAGACCAGACCGGCGATGGCCGCGAGGACGAAGACGATGCCTGCGATGGCGCGCGGGTCGGTGTACGAGCGGATGGGCGAGAAGACGTGGTAGGCATTCAACTGGAAGGGCCATGCGAGCTTTTGCCAGTAGGAGAGCATCAGGTGCGAGGCGGTGAGGAGAAACTGAAGCGGGTTGAGGGCCCAGTTGCGGGCGCCTGTTGCCATTCCGCCGAGCACGCGAAAGCGAATTGCGAGATAGAGCGCGAGGACGGTCCAGTAGGCTGCGCTGGCCTTGAGAGCGGCTCGGAGGGGGGTCTTTTCTATGACGAGAACGTAGACGATTACGAGAACGGGCAGGACTGCTGCGGATTCTTTCCAGAGAAGCGAGATGGCGTAAGCCGCGATAGAGAGGACCGGGATGAGCCAGGTGGGTTGGCGTGGTGGATCGGTTCTACGCGCGGCGAGAAAGAGGGCGAAGGCGATGAGGAAGAAGAGGGAACAGCCGAGATCGGGGGAAGCGGCGATCCAGTCGACTGCTTCGGTGTGGATGGGATAGACGGCGAAGAGCGATGCGGCGGCGAATGCGGCGAAGGTGCTGCGGGTGAGGAGGCGGAAGACGGTGAAGGCTGCGAGGACGCACGCGAGGGCGAGTAGGAGGTTTGCGAGGTGGAAGGGGGCGGGGGTTGGGCCGAATGTCGTGGCGACGATGCGGTAGGTGAGCATCTGGAGAGGGCGATAGGTTTGGTTTTGAATTCCTGGGTCCTGATGGGCGAAGCGGATGTCGGAGGAGAAGATCTGGGTGAGGGGCGCGGTTGGCCTGAGGGCGGGATTCATGACGATCTGTTCGTGGTCGTCCCAGACGAAGCCGTTGGCGATGGTGTTGTAGTAAGCGATGACGACCAGGGCTGCCAGGGCGCAGGCTGCCAACGCCAGGTGCAGTGAGGCGGAGGCGCCCGGTTTTGGAGGGGGATTTTTCTTTTTCCTCTTGGCCGACGGCATGGGCTTCCATGGTACCAAGGTGGTTGGGTTCTGGATGCGAGGCAAAATATAGGGTTCTTTCCCCTCGATACGTCCATTTTCATCACAAGCGCTTCCGATTAGACGGTGGCTGGGAAGTGGTCCCACGATGCTCACACAAACTCTCCGTGCGCGCTGGCAGTTTTGCTAGTGGAATGATCAGTTCGCTCCTGTAAGGATGGGTCCGGTGAGAAATATCCTCCGCGATTGATCCACCCGCAGGAAAGGAAGCGCGTGAAATCCACTAGATCCGTCCCGGCAGGAGAGAAGCCCAATATCATCTTCGTCCTCACCGACAATCTCGGTTATGGCGAGTTGGGTGTCTACGGAGGCGGAGCCACGCGTGGCGCGCCCACGCCACGCATTGACAAGCTCGCCAGCGAAGGGTTCCGCCTCACCAACATGAACATGGAGACGCAGTGCACGCCGAGCCGCTCCAGCCTCATGACTGGCCGATTTTCCATCCGTTCGGGCACTTATGCAGTGCCGTTCGGTGGCGTGCCGGAGGGATTGACGCAATGGGAGATCACTATCGCCAAGTCGCTGTCGGACGCCGGATACGCCACGGGGTTGTATGGCAAGTGGCATCTCGGCAGTCACGACGGGCGGCTGCCGAACGATCAGGGCTTCGACGAGTGGTATGGCATTCCTCGCACCACGGATGAGGCCGCCTGGCCCTCCTCGGTTGGCTACTCGACACAGATTGTGCCACCGGAACAGATCATGGAGGGCAAAAAAGGCGAAAAGAGTCGCGACCTGAAGGACTACGATCTCGAGCAGCGTCGGCTCATCGATGCAGAGATCACAAAGCGTTCGGTCGAGTTCATCGAGCGGCAAACCAAAGCGGGCAAGCCATTCTTCGCCTACGTGGCCCTTACCCAGCCGCACCTTCCAGCGCTGCCGAATCCCGCCTTCGCCGGCAAAACCGGCAACGGCGATTGGGCGGACATGCTGACCGAGATGGACTACCAAGTCGGGCAGTTGCTGGATGCGGTAGACAATGCCGGCATTCGTGACAACACCATCTTCATCTTCACCAGTGACAACGGTGCGGAGTTCTTCAAGCCCTGGGATGGCTGGGCAGGCCCGTGGCGCGGCGCGTACTTCACTGCTCTCGAAGGCGGTATTCGTGTGCCGTTCTTCGTCCGCTGGCCCGGGAAGATTCCGGTTGGTCAGGTCAGCAACGAGATCGTGCACGGCGTAGATATGTTCGCGACCATCGCCAGGTTCGCTGGCGCCAAGGTGCCCGACGACCGGCCCATCGACAGCTTGGATCAATCTGATTTCTTCCTAGGTAAATCGGAGAAGTCAGCCCGCGAGGGCTTCCCCATCTGGAACGCGAATACCCTGATGGCCGTGAAATGGCGCAATTGGAAGCTGCATATTTACAAGCAGGACACGATGTTCGACCCGCCTGTAAAGCTGGGGATTCCGTACATAATCAACCTCTACACCGATCCGCTTGAAGAGAAACCGACGGCGGATACCTGGGTGCTGACTCCGATGCTAAAGATCATGGGCGCATTTCAACAGTCCACCGAGAAGCATCCGCTTATCCCGATGGGCACGCCCGACCCTTACACGCCGCCAAAGTGAAATGACCAAGCTCATCCAACACGAAGCGCCGCTCGCTCGGAACGCCAGGAATTTGAAGTTTCTGAGGAGTTGAAAGGCACGACAGGGCGAAACACGAAGGAGGAGGATTAAGTGACAAACGCATCTGCAGGGCAGCAGAAAAAACCTAACATTGTCTTCATTCTGGTGGACAACGTCGGCTGGGGAACTTTTGGGGTATACGGCGGAATGATACCCACGCCGCGTATCGACAAGATGGCCAGTGAGGGCATCCGCTTCAACAACTATAACGTCGAGGCCCAGTGCACACCGACTCGCTCGGCCATCATGACCGGGCGAAATTCTGCTCGCTCGGGGACCTACACCGTTCCTTTGCCCGGGCAGGGGAAGGCTGGGATGGCGCCGTGGGAATACACCACCGCCGAACTCCTCTCCGACGCCGGTTATGCCACCGCGTTATATGGCAAGTGGCATCTGGGCAACACCCAAGGCCGGCTGCCGAACGATCAAGGGTTCGACGAGTGGTGGGGCATCGAGGACTCCTGGGACGAGGCGGGCTATGTGTCGTATCCGCTGTTCAAGGAGAGCGGCATGCCAGCGCCCATGATCTGGGAGGGAAAGAAGGGCGAGCCGTCCAAGCCGGTGATGCCGCTTGACCTGGAGGTGCGGCCGATCGTGGACGAGAAATACCTCGTTCCCAAGACGGTCGAGTTCATCAAGCGGAACGCGGCGGCACAGAAGCCATTCTTCGTCTATTTGGGCTACTCAGAGGTGCACCCGCCAGTGATCGGTAACCCCAACTTCGTCGGCAAGTCTACCAAGTGCGGCGGCCTGTTTGCCGATGTCATCGCTGAGATGGACTACCGTGTTGGGCAGATCCTGGATGCCGTCAAGGCGGCGGGCGTCGATGACAATACCCTCGTCATCCTCAGCAGCGACAACGGGAGCGGCGGATTTGTCCCACAGCTCGGGGGTAGTATGAATGGCCCCTGGCGCGGCGATTTCCCGAGCACGCCGTGGGAAGGAAGCATGCGGGTGCCTGCCATCATTCGTTGGCCGGGCAAGGTTCCTGCCGGTGTGGTCACGAATGAGATGTTCGCCGCTGTAGACTGGCTGCCCACGCTGGCCGAGATAGCGGGCTCGTCGAATCTCGTACCGAAGGATCGACCGATCGACGGCGTGGACGCCTCGGCCTTCATGCTGGGTAAGAGCGATACGACCGGTCGCGACAGCTACATGTTCTTCGGCATGGACGGCGGGCTGATGTCGATCAAGTGGAAGATTTATAAGACAATCTTCCGTTACTCCGATTCCGTCAAAAAACCCCTACATCAAGCCGCAGTTTCCCATGATCTACGACCTGAGCTGCGATCCGCACGAGGACAACAATCTGATTTACTCAGATCTAACTTGCGGTTGGATACTGGCGCCGAATTTCAAGCTCATCAGTGAATACGAAGGCAGTCTGAAAGAATACCCCAACATCAAGGTCGGCGAAGACTTTCAGGGCTACAAGAAATGAACTACCACCGGGAAGGTGAGCCTGCTTGCCGTCAAGGAGGAATGGATGTCTTCGCAGATCGAACATAGGGTCTTAGTGCTTGCACTCATCATCGTAGGATTTGCTTCGCCGTTGCCCGGTCAACAGAAGGGGCAATGGGTCCCAGGACAGTTTGGTCTCAATGCCGGTGTGATTCCCGACCCCGGCATCACCTATGCCAATCTGGCGCTCAATTACTCGTCCAGCCGATTGAACGACTCCAACGGAAACCGCCTTACTCAAAATGTCACGGGAACTTATGCGTTCTGGGTGGATGAGAATATTTTCTACTACGTCCCAAAACAAAAGATCCTCGGCGGGTACTTCATGCCCTACGTCGCACTCAACTACGCGTCCGGTTCCGTGGTGGCTGACCTTACTCTGGCTTCGACCAACCTCAGCGCAGGCGGTGGTGGGTCAGGTTTTGCCGATATGTACGTGCAGCCGGTGAACCTCGGCTGGCACTTGAAACGAGCTGATGTCAACGTTGGGTACGCGTTCACCGCTCCTACGGGCCGATACACCGCTGGAGCGAGCAACAATGTGGGTTCGGGATATTGGGGCAACAATATAACCACTGGCACGACGTTCTACATCACCAAGAACAAGGGAACGAGTGCAAACTTGGCCACCGACTGGGAGATCCACGGGCAACGACAAACCGCCAGCACTCCGGCCGGCCAGTTCAGCGAAAAAACGCCCGGCCAGGCATTCACTGATGAGTGGGGAGTTGGGCAGGTTCTTCCGCTGAAGAAAGATTTCAGCAGGCTGCTCCAACTCGGATTGGTTGGGTATGACCAATGGCAGGTTTCCAGTAACGGCGGGACGGTAATTGTTGCCGGTATCCCTGTCCCCGCAAGCGCGATTCCGTTCTACTCAGTTCATGGAATTGGTTTTCAGTCCAACTTCGTTCTGCCAGCGAAGGATTTGGCTCTCTTCTTTAAGTACTACGATGAGTACCGTGCTTTGGCTCGTCCGCAGGGGCGCACAATAGATTTTGGCTTTTCGTGGACGTTCCGCATTCCGAAACCGCAGCCTGCTAAGCCGCAGCCGAACCACGAGCTGCCATTGATTCGCAGAGGTGATCAGCAGTTTTTGTTGGGATCTTTATTTTGGGCAGATTTCTTTTGGGCTACCCAGCCAGGTTTGGTGGTCTGGCGTGCGCGGCCAAGGGCTAGTGCGCCTTCGGGGACGTCTTCGGTGATGCTGCTGCCGGCGGCGATGTAGGAGCCGGCGCCGATGGTGATGGGGGCTACGAGGGTGGAGTCGGAGCCGACGAAGGCGCCGTCGCCGATGGTGGTGAGGTGCTTGTGGACGCCGTCGTAGTTGCAGGTGATGGCGCCTGCGCCGATGTTGACGTTGGCTCCGATGACGGTGTCGCCGAGGTAGTTCAGGTGGTTGGCCTTGGAGCCTTTGCCCATCGTCGTCTTCTTGGTTTCGACGAAGTTGCCGACGTGGGCTCCTTCGCCGATGCGGCTCTCGGGGCGGAGGTGGGCGTAGGGGCCGAGGATGGCGTTGTCGGCGACCTCGGCGGTGTCGAGGATGCAGCCGTTGCGGACGGTGACGTTGTCGCCGATGGTTGAGTTCTGGATGACCGAGTAGGAGCGGATGCGGGATTCGGTGCCGATGGTGGTTTTGCCGAGGAGCTGGACGTATGGCTCGATGACGGTGTCGGGGCCGACGGTGACCTCGGCGTCGATGACGCAGGTTTCGGGGCGGAAGATGGTGACGCCTGCGGCCATCAGGCGCTTTGCTGTGGCGAGGCGCATGGCGGCGTCGAGGTACATCATCTCGGCGATGGTGTTGGCGCCGAGGACCTCGTCGACGGAGTCGGCTTTGATGGCGATGACGCGTTTGCCTTCGGCGACGAGCATGGCGGCGACGTCGGTGAGGTAGAACTCGCCGTGGGCGTTGTTGGTGTCGAGTGCGTCGAGTTTGTCGAAGAGGGCGTGTGTGTCGAAGCAGTAGATTCCGGAGTTGATCTCGGGGGTGTTGAGCTGCTCGGGGCGGAGGGACTTCTGTTCGATGATGGCGACGACGTTGGGGTCGTCGGGGTAGGCACGGAGGACGCGGCCGTAGCCGGTGGGGTCGGCGGGGACGGCGGTGAGGATGGTCATGGCGGCGTGCTCGCGGAGGTGGGCGTCGCGGACGGCGGCGATGGTTTCGGGGCGGATGAGGGGGACGTCGCCGGAGAGTACGAGAAGATGCTGGGGGAGGGGAGCGCCGGAGAGTTCGAAATCGGCCTTGAGCATCTGCATGGCGTGGCCGGTGCCGCGCTGCTCGGGCTGGAGGACGAACTGTACGCCGGTGGCGGCGACTGCGTCGCGGACGCGGTCGGATTCGTGGCCGATGATGCAGTAGATCTGGTCGGCGGGGACGAGGGTTTTGGCGGCGGCGATGACGTGGAGGAGAAGGGCGCGGCCTCCGACCTCGTGAAGGACCTTGGGGCGCTTACTTTTGAGCCGCGTGCCTTTTCCTGCGGCCATGATGGCGATGGCAAATTCTGGAGTGGTCTGCATACAGAGATATGGTCTCACGAGGTTGGGGCATAGGTGCGAGGCAACAAGGCGGCCCACGCCGCTCATAAGGTATGGGCCGCCCCTTTGTATTCCGGTGTTCGATTGACTGCGGGAGTCACGTGGGACGGTTAATGGTATGCCCGTCTTTGCTGCTGTGGCCCTACTTCCACTCCCAGACTTTTGAGACTGTGGCGCCGGTGGGGTCTACATCGTATTCAAAGGCGCCGCAGGCATTGTTGAGACGGGCAAGCTTCTGGGAGGTTGTCCGGAAGAACAACATGCCACGGTAGCTGACTGAGCCACCGGGGCCGAAACGGCCCGTGCCGGTTCCCGTCCAAGTGATGCTCTCGCCATCCTGCGTCATGTTGAGCCCCTGGCCATGGCCAAAGATGGAGCCGTCCGGATGGACGACCGAGGTATAGGTACCCATGCCCGTGGCGGGGATACCGAGGATGTTGCCGGCGTCTTCAAACGAGACTTCCGCGGTAGGGGGTTCGGTGGAAAGGACGCGTCTTACTAATCTTTTGCCTTTGGTTTCGCTGATTTGTTCTCCGAGCATAGACAGACCTCATCTTTCATTGGGATTTAAGTTGTTGTTCCCGGGGTGGGCAATTTTATACCCGCAGGGCGAAGGGTGAACTATCGGCGAATGTATTATTTTGCGGTTTTCCGGCGGTCTTTATCCGGCTCGGCGAGGCGGACGGGGCGGCGTTACCTGCATGTGACCTGGCGAGTCGTCAGCTAGCCGGTAGTTATCGGCTAGAAGGTATCGCGCACAAAGCGAAAGGGCGAGGTCCCTTTCGAGATCTCGCCCCTCACTATCCGATTTTTCGAAGACCTGGTTCGGTGCCCAGATCACAACTCATTGTCACTTCGGAGTTGTCCGGAGCCTTCGGGCGGAGCCCGCGCTTCCCGTACTTTCCGTCATTCCATTCGTTGCAAGAGCTTTCTCGTGCCATCCGCCGCAGCCAGTTTCCCGAGTGCGCCGAGAGCTTCGTTTCTGATTCCCTTGCGAGTCTCGTTCCCGATGCTCTTTCGAAGTTCCTTCCCCGGTTCCCTTGCGAGTTCCGCTTCCGGTTCTCCTGGAGTTCCTTTCCCGGCTCTCTTGCGAGTTCCGTTACCGGTTCCCCTGATGACTCTTGTCTTCTCTCTCCTACTGGAGGATCGCTCCTCCGTTGAATTGAAAGATACTCGGAATTCCGATGATTGCAATGGGGTTTGAACCCTTTATTTTTGTGGAAAATAGGCGAATTTTGTGGAAATGCGACCTAAGTCGACGTGTCAGTTAGTTTGCGGACTGCGAACGCCCAGACGGCTTTGCAACTGCTTGCGATAGCTTCGGCTGAGGCGGAGCCTGGTCTTGTTTTCGAGGAGCACCTCGTACTCGCCGTCTTCATTGAGCGTGAGGCCACGGATGCGATCCGTGTTGACGATGGTGGAACGGTGGATGCGGCAGAAGATGGACGGGTCCAAATCCTGTTCGAGTTCAGAGATGCTGCGGCGCAGCATGTGAGTTCGCTGTCCTACGTGGAGGCAGGCGTAGTAGTCGGCTGCCTCGATCCAATCGATCTCGGAGATTTTCAGGAACGAGACCTGGCCGGCGTTTTTGATAACGAGGCGCTCGAGTTTTCTCGGGAGATTTTTGCCGAGGGCGATTTTTTGTCGGGCACGTTTGAGGGCCAGGTCGAATCGTGCGTTGTCGAACGGCTTCAAGAGATAGTCGAGTGCTCCGGCCTCGAAGGCGCGCAGGGCGTATTGATCGTAGGCGGTGACGAAGACGACGGCAGGAGGCACATCGTTGCCAAGAAGTTCGAGCACATCGAAGCCGTCGCACTCGGGCATCTGAACGTCGAGGAAGAGCAGGTCGGGTTTCAGGTCGCGGATGATCGCGGGAGCGTCGACGCCGGAGCCGCATTCGGCGAGGATTTCAATCGTAGGGTCGAGGCGCAGGAGGACGGCGAGATTGCTTCGCGCGAGCGGTTCATCGTCCACGATGATGGTGGTTAGCCTGACGGGCTGGACGGGCGTTTCTTCGGGGCGCACCGGGCTACTCCTTGAGGGGTGCGGGGAAGGGTCCGGAGAAGGGTACGGAGACCGATACTTCAACCCCGGCGGAACCCTGATTCTGCATGTTGAATTTGAAGTTGTCCCCATACAAGCTTTGCAGGCGGGTTCGCATGTTTGAGATTCCAATTCCGGAGTGAATCTCGTCTTTCGCAGGCAGGCTGGGGCCGTCGTTGTAGACGCTGAGTGTGAGCATGCCGTTGGAGCGAGAGGCGAAGATACGGACCGCGCCTCCCTGAGCTCTCTTTGCGATGCCGTGCTTGATGGCGTTTTCAACGATGGGCTGCAGAATGAGCATGGGTACCTGTGCTGGGAGGAGTTCGCTGGGAACACTCATGGTGCATTGGAGGCGCTCGACGAACCGGACCTTTTGAATTTCGAGGTACTTTTGCGTGAACTCCAGTTCTTCTGCCAGCGGAACCTGTTGCCGATTGGAGTCTTCGAGGACGCGGCGCATGAAGTCGCTTAGTCCGACGATCATGGTTACAGCTGCGTCGTTTCGTTTCTCGCGAACCAGGCCGGCGATGGAGTTGAGTGTGTTGAAGAGGAAGTGAGGCTCGATCTGCCGGCGGAGAGAGCTGAGCTGGGCCTTCATAAGCTGCTCATTGAGACGCGCGGCCTCGGTTTGTTGACGCGCCAGGCGCTCTCTGGAGTCGAGCAGGTAGCTGACCAGGAGGATGGTGCCGTAGAGGATGAAGGTTGCAAGGAGTCCGCTGTAGAACTTGTCTGACAAGATCTGCAGGAACTTCCCAGGGCCCGGCTTGTTGGCATATGGGTTTGTCAGTTTTTCGAGTGTGGCGGACCATGTCGAGAAGACGAGATCGATGGCGAGACACGCGGCGAGGTGCCGGACCCATGTGGAGAGCGGTCTGAGTTGGGTGGGAGGGAAACGGCGGCCGAGACGAAGGACGAAGGGAGTTGCGAGCGCCCATGGCAACCATTCGACGAGCTGGACCACGAAGAGCCGGATCCAGGCATGGTGCATGCCTTCGGCGCGCATGACGAAGACGGTCTGCGTCGCATCGAACAGGCCGACTGCAGACCAGATGGCTGCAATCCAGAACCATTGTGGTGGTTGAGAGTGGGTGCGAGTCGCGTCCATAGTGAGAATCGTATTCTACGACTCCGGTTATGCGGCAAAAATGCAGCGAATTGCCAGCCAGATGCAGCGGGCGGTCTGGCGAAACGAAGTGCGGGGCGCAATACTGTCCCTCATGATCAACAAAGTGATTCTCGGCGTGCTCGGCTTGTCAGTGTTCGCGGTTCCGAATTTCATCCACGTGTATGAGGTCCCGCCTGCGACCGCTGTTCCGGAGTACACCAGTGACGGCCAGATGAAGCTGCCCGAGCACTATCGGGAGTGGGTCTATTTGAGCACGGGGTTTGACATGAGCTATAGCGCGACGGGGATGGCGATGGACCATCACATGTTCGACAATGTATTTGTCAATCCCGAGTCGTATAGAGTCTTTGTTGCGACTGGCACATGGCCCGACAAGACGATGTTTGTGCTTGAAGCTCGCGGCGCTGAGGGCAGAGGCTCGATCAATCAGAGAGGGAACTATCAGGGGTCAGACATTATGGGGCTTGAGGTGCACGTGAAGGACACGCGCTTCTCGGGCAGTTGGGCGTTCTTTGGTTTTGGTGAGAGCAAGACCGCAAAGATGATTCCGACGACAGCCGGTTGCTATAGCTGTCATAGCGAACATGCGGCGGTGGATACTACGTTCGTTCAGTTCTATCCGACGCTGCTGCCGATCGCGAAGATCAAAGGGACGCTGTCGGTAGGCTATGTGAAAGAGACGGCTGCTCCGGCACAGGAATAGCTTGTGCTTGCCGGCCTGAGCCTGGCGAATGTTGCTGAGCGGCGTTCTGAGAGCAGCGCTGAAACCAGCGAAGGTTTAGCGGTTGACGATTGCAACGCGGAACGGCGGTTTGGTGGCTTCGGCTGGGTCCTGGGTGAAGGTCTCGGAGGTCTTTGCGGGGTCGTAGCCGCGCCAGAGCCAGATGAGCTCGTCTGCGAACTCGGCTGCGCCTTCGGCCTGGGAGTGCGGACCCTTGCCGAAGGTGAACTGGAAGTCGTAGCCCTTGAGCTTGAGTGCGTTGGCTACGCGGATGTTTGCGAGAGGCCATGAGCCGTAGTTGGGATTCTCCTGGTCGTTGCTGCCGTCCTGAATCCAGACGCGGATGTTGCGATGGGGTTCGCGGAGAATCTTTTCGGGGTAGTCCTGGCCGCCGTCAGGATTGGCGGGGTCTTCTTTCCATTGGATGGAGGTGAAGGAGCCGATCCAGGAGATGACGCGGGCGAAGGCTTCCGGGTGCTGCCAGGCGGCGTTGAAGGAGCAGATGCCACCTGAGCTGGAGCCGGTGATGGCGCGGGAGTAGGCGTCGGTGCGAAGGTTGTACTGTTTGGCGACGATGGGGATGAGCTCGTTGAGGAGGAAGCGGTCGTAGCGGTCGGAGACGGTGTCGTATTCGGTGGAGCGCATGGAGTCTTTGAGGGTGCGCGACCATTTTTTGCTGTAGGCTTCGACGAAGTTGTAGGTGGGCGTTCCGGGTGAGGCGGAGATGTCGCCGGGGTTGGTGAAGACGGCGATGGTGACGGGGATTTTTCCGGCGGCGATGAGATTGTCGAGCACGTTGAGGGCGGGGTGGCCGCCTTTGCGGTTGAGGTAGCCTTCGCCGTCCTGAAAGACCATGAGGGCTGCTGGCTTTTTGGGGTCGTACTGGGCGGGGACGTAGATCCAGTAGTCGCTGACCATTCCGTCGTAGATCTGGCTTCGGAGGGTGAGGCGGTCGGAGAGGGTGCCGGTGGGGATGCCGGGTTGCTGGAGGAGTTCGGCGGGGAGAGGCGGAGGCGCGGGGGCAGGGCCGGAGTACGGGCCTCCGGGGCGGGGCGGCGCGGGAGCTGTGGGTTGCTGCGCGGCTAACTGGAACGATATGGCAAGAAGGGCAAGGTAGAGGACGCGAGGGGTCAGCAAGAACGTTCTCCTTTGTGGGTGTGCCTCGATTAAGACTCGGATCCGGACTGGGATTCAGACTGGGTTTCGGCGATCTCGCGAGAAGACTTGTGAGCTGCTGCTGTCGGTC
This sequence comes from uncultured Acidobacteriaceae bacterium, assembly GCA_963791735.1. Classification (GTDB taxonomy): domain Bacteria; phylum Acidobacteriota; class Terriglobia; order Terriglobales; family Acidobacteriaceae; genus Edaphobacter. Next base: position 357,013 of record CAWBTR010000010.1, read on the forward strand.
GTTTCGCGGGTTTCGGAGTCAGTGGCAGGATACACGTTTCCGATGGATGGCGACGTCAAATGGAACGCACTGAAGCATCGCTCCGACTTCGATAACGCGATCAGATGTCTTTCTCGAGTACTACGAAATGGAGATCGTCTCGGAGGGGTCTGCCGAAGCGTTCGTCGCCGTAGGGGAAGGGGCGCGTTTCTTCGGTGAGGGTGTAGCCTCGGCGTTTGTACCATGCGATGAGGATGTCTCGCACATTGACTACGGTCATCTGCATCGTGCGCGCTCCGCGTTGTTTTGCGAAGTCTTCTGCGGCGGCGAGTAGAGTGCGGCCCAGTTTTCTTTTTTGCAGTTCGGGATGGATGGTGAGTAGGCCGAGATACCAGATGCCGTCTTTCCCGGGATCGAGCCAGACAGTGCCCAGAAGCGGGCCATCCGGAGCGTCGCGATAGGTCAACAGGTGTGCTTCAGGCTTTGCGGCGAGCTCTTCGCGGAGAAGAGAGTCGTTGAGTCGCTGGCCTTCGATGAAATTTTCGATGTTCCAGCTGGCCGAGGGGCCAGTGCCTCGATAAGCCAGGTTGACCAGGTCGATGATCGCCGCGTAATCGGCTTCAACTGCAGGATTGAGCAACATTCGTTTTAGTTTACTGCGATGCCATGAAGAAGCTCGACGTCGCGGAACTCGAACGAGGAGCGCAATCGTAACTTGGGCAGGCGAAGAACGGTGGTTCGTTGATCTGCGCTACTCGGCGGGCTTACCCGGCGGTGGCGGCGGAATGGTGATGTCGAGGTTGGTTACCTTTCCCAGCGCGTCCAGCTTGGGTGTGATCTGCGCCTCATTGCCGACCACGACGATGGCGAGCTTCGACGTGTCGATGTATTTGTTCGCGACGCGTGAGACGTCCGCTGCCGTCACCTTTTCGATGCCCGCCTTGTACTTCTCGAGCGTGTCTGCGGGATAGCCGTAGAAGGCGAGCGTTACCTGTTCGTTCAGGGTTTTGTCGCGTGAGTCGTAGTGGAAGATGAAGGAGTTGAGGACCTGATCTTTAGCTTTGCTGAGTTCGGCAGGCGTGGGGGGCTCGGTCTTCAGACGACCGATCTCCGCCAGCATGGCCTGGGTTGCAGCCACGGTCGATCCGCTTTTGGTCGCGGCCTCGACGTAGAAGATTCCGGGGTGGTCGTACTGAGCGCCGAAGGCGCCTCCAACGCTGTAGGCAAGGCCAAGTTTGGTTCGGACGTTTTGGACGACGCGAGAATCGAAGCCGCCGGAGAATATTTCGTTCATGACGCTGAGCGCGTAGTAGTCGGGGTTGCTGCGCTCGGTGCCGAGTCCGACGATGAAGACATTGGACTGGTTGACGTCAGGCTTTTCGACGAAGCTGACGCCCGACTTTGGATCGGTGAAGGTCGCTTTCACTGACTCGAAGCGTTCGCCGCGGGGCAGCGGTTCGAAGGCTGCACGGAGCTTAGCCTCCATGGCCGCGCCGTCGAAGTCTCCGGAGACCGCGACGATCATGTTGTTGGGGGCGACGGTGCGGTCATGCCACGCCTTCAGGTCGTCGAGCGTGACGGCATCGACGGTGGCGTATTCGGCCTGCCGGGCATAGGGATTGTGCGGACCGTAGGCAATTTGATGGCCTCACGGATTGCGATGCCTGAAGCATCATCATTGCGCCGCGAGATGCCTGTGTATTGCTGCTGCTTCGCGAGTTCAAGCTTGTCCGCCTTGAACTTCGGATGCAGCAAGAGATCGATCGTTGCGGAGAAGACGGTATCGAAGTCGCCTTTCAGGCTCGACCATGCGATCGAAGTCGAGGCAACTCCGCCGCCGGTCTCGATCGATGCGGCCTTCGCTTCGAGTTGATCGTCGAGCTTGTCGCCGTCGATGGTTGCGGTGCCGCTGGTTCGCCAGGCCTCGCCATACATTGAGACAAGGCCGAGTTTTGCGTCCGGCTCGTCGCGGCTACCACCGCGAATCAGGATGGAGCCATTGATGAAGGGCAGTTCGTGGTCTTCTTGCAAGAAGATGACGAGCCCGTTTGCGAGTTCGATGCGCTTCGGCTGGACCGGCTTGAACGCATGCAAGGGAGGGATCGGAATCTTCTTCCATGGTTGTGCAGCAGTGGTGGGATTGGCTGTGCTGGGTTGCTTAGCGGGTGCGGTCTGGGCGGCACCTCCAATGGTGAAGAGAAGAATTGGCACGACGGCAAGGGCGAGACGCAGCGTGGAAGGTGTCCTCAGTATCGTCGGTGTCTTCATTTCGCACCTCCCGCATTTTGTTCGGTCTGCGTTGCGGGTTCTGTCAGCATGGCTGCTCCGGGGACTGGTCGTTGAGGTGCGACGAACTCAATCCGCGCACTGGTGCGGTTGTTGTCGGTGAAGATTTTGTTGGCCACGCGACGGACATCCGCTTTGGTAACGGCGTCGATCTTGTCGAGTTGGCGGAAGAGCTCTCGCCAGTCGCCGAACCGCGTCTGGTATTCGGCTAGTTGGTGGGCCAAGCCTTCGTTATTGGCGAGGCCGCGTAAGAGGTCGGCACGGGCGCGGGTTTTGAAGCGTGCGAGCTCTTCGTCGGTGATGTCTTCGTTCTTGAGCTTGTCCAGCTCCTTGTGGATCGATTGGCGCATCTCGTCCGGCGTGTGGCCGGGAAGGGGAACGGCGTAGAAGGCGAAGAGGCCGGGGAATTTATCTCCGGGGAAGCCGCTGAAGCCCTGGGCCTCGGCTGCAATCGACTGGTCGCGCACGAGACTGCGGTAGAGGCGGGCGGTGCGGCCGTTGGAGAAGATGTCGGTGATGGCGTCGTAGACGGAGTCGTCGGGATCGCGATAGTCGGGGCGGTGGTAGCCCTCGATGTAGAAGGGCTGCGTTGCTTCGCGGATGGTGACGAATTTCTCTGCGACCTGTGGCGGCTCGACGGTCGTCATCGGCTCGGGCTTCGGGCCGGCGGGGATGGGGGAGAAGTAGCGTTCGAGTATGGGCATTGCCTCGGAGGCTTTTACGTCGCCGACGACAGCGACGACGATGTTCGAGGGAACGTAATATTTCTCGTGGAAGGCGGCGGCCTCGGTTGCGGAGACCTGGCTGATCTCGCTCTCCCAGCCGACGCCGGGGCGACGGTAGGGGTGGGCGACGTAGGCGGTGGCGAGGAACTGCTCGACCATGCGGCCGATGGGTGAGGAGTCGACGCGCATGCGGCGCTCCTCCTGAACGACGTTTCGTTCCTTGTAGAACTCGCGTTCGACGGGCTGGCCGATGCGCTGGCTCTCAAGGTAGGCCCAGAGCTCGAGGCGGTTCGATGGCATGCTCCAGAAATACTGAGTGGAGTCTTCGGCGGTCGATGCGTTGATCCCCACTGCGCCGTTCTCCTCGGCGATAGCGGAGAACTGGTTGGGGATGACGAACTTTTGTGCTGCGGCCTGAGCGTCCTCGAATACCTTCTGCAACTCCGCGAGCTTTGCGGGATTCTGACCGACACGCTTGCGGTATTCGGCATCGTAGGCCGCGTAGGCGATCTCGACTTTGGCGAGGGCGATCTTTTCGGCGGGGTAGTTCGTCGTGCCGATCTCGGTTGAGCCCTTGAAGGCCATGTGCTCGAACATGTGCGCGAGGCCGCTTGCTCCCTGTGGATCGTTGGCCGAGCCGGCGTCTACCAGCGTGTAGAAGCTGAAGACAGGAGCTTCGTGGCGTTCCAAGACGATCAGGGTCAATCCATTCGGCAGCACCTTTACGGTGGTTCGCTTTTCAAAGCTCGCCAGATCCTGGGCCTTGGCTACCCAACCAAAAGCAATCGCACAGAGAGCGATCGCTGCAATTCCACCTTTTGTTCGCACCAAAGCTGTCCTCCAGAGAACTTTTCAGTCAAGAACCCAACTATACCGAAGCACGGAGCGAGTCTCTAGCGGCTCCGGCCGAATATGCCGTTCCATGTATGACGTATCCGACGCAGGATTCGTGTCAGCCAGCCCTCGGCTTCTGCCTTAATCGTGCCGACGACTGCGCTCAGGAACTGCTGCTGCGTCCAGTTATTGCGTGCGGGGCCAGGACCGCGTCGCGCGCAGTGCTCGGCTGCCTGTGCCCATGCTCCGGTTTGGACGGCTGCCACGAGGTGAGGGAATCCTTTGAATAGCCCCGCGGGCCCCAGGTTGTAGATCATGTCGAGGAGCGCCATTTTTACGCCGTCGGGAAAGGCGTCATAGTGAGGGAACTCGGTTCTGAGGTCGGCCTCGAACGCCTGCAGAACCGAGCTGAGTTTTGCGTCGATCGTCTGCTGCGTCAGTTCGAGAGAGGTTGGAATTTTGTAGTACGCGGAGGCGTGGCCCATCGTCATTGCGTCGACGCGAGCGTATTCGGTGGCGATCTCTTCCGGCGTGGCCGCGCGAGCGCCCTGGAGAAAAGGGAGCGCCTCCGCAGCCTTTGCGTCGGGCAGCATCAGCCCCACCCCTACGGTTACTTTGCCCACCGTGTCGCGATACATCCACGGCACACAACCTTCAAATTCTTTCAGCTTTGCGAGCGATTGCTCTAGATAAGTCGCCACTATAGGTCAGGCTAGCACGCTCGCGCCCGCGGCTCCAACGAATTCTGTTCAGGTGCGAACAGTGGTGGGTGGGCTATTGACTGGGCAGAAGGCTGGTGCGATTCCTTCCGTTGCAACTCCTACCATCGAGGCGCCGCTATTGAGAATGATCGAGATTTCGGCGCGGCCGTTATACATCTCCACGACGCGTGAGCCTTTTGTTGTTCCGCGATTGTCTACCAATGTGCCGACGCCGGCGATGGTGAATCGCAGACGATTGCGCGCATCGAGGCAGAGCACTCCCTTCGCGTCGTAGAGCTTTGCTTCGACGATTGCTGTTTTCTTACCTTCGACGGATTCGCCATATTTTGCGGTCAGCTTAATCTCCGCCGCAGTACCCCATGTTTCCGTCTGGTAGAGGAATGCGATCTCATCGGTCACGGTTTTGCTGCCTTTGGTTGCGACGACACGCAGGGTGTTTTGTCCGGAGACAAATGGAGTCATCCATCGCAGACCAGCAGCGGGAAAGTCCTGACTGTTGCGATGTTTCACTCCCGCGCTTTTGCCATTGACAAACAGTTCGGCTGACTCGCAGTTGGAGTAGACCTTGACCATCTTCTCCTCGCCCTCGGCGCCCCAACGTATCGGCCAGGTATGGCCGTAGATGTGAGCCATGGGCGCGTCGGTCCAGTAGGACTGGAAGACGAAGTAGGCTTCTTTCTTCGTCATGTCGCGTTCGATCAGGCCCTTTTGATTGATGCGCGGGACGGGATTTTCAACGCGCAGGGGTGTGGTGAAGTCCTTGAAGATCCACTGGGCCGCGCCGGTGAGCCACGGCAGCGCCTCCTGGGTCTTGAGGTGCCAGTCGAAGAGATTGCAGGCGTAGGTCTCGGACCAATCGCCGTCGCGGGAGACGCGGGCTTGTCCGCCGGTATTGAGATAGGCGAGGCCGCGTTCGTCGGTGCCGTGGCCGGTGGCGATCTGCGAGAGGACCTTGTCGGGGTTCTCGGAGTGGCGGCCGGCGTGGCTATCGGCTCCCCACTCGGCGTGGAAGAGGTGGTTGACGCGTTCGCGCTGGGTTTCGAGGGACTTCTGGTATTCGGGGTAGGTGCCGCTGTACCAACCGGCCCAGATCGAAGGGGAGTAGACGTCGGGAATGTCGCGTGCGAAGTCGCAGCGACGGATGGTGGTGAAGCGCGACGGGTCGAGTTGGTGGGCGAGCGAGTTTAGCTCCGAAAGGTACGTACGGATGGCCTGCTGATCAATGTCCGGGTATTCGGTAGGCCAGTCATCTTCGTTTCCAAGACCCCAGAGCAGGATGCTGGGATGGTTGTAGTGCTGCGCGATCATGTGACGCAGGGTGCGCCGGCCCATCTCTTTGAAGGTATCGTCGCCGACGCCGCCACGGCACCACGGAATCTCCTCCCAGACGAGGATGCCGAGGCGGTCGCAGTGCTGGAGGACTCGCCGCGACTGCTGGTAGTGGGCGAGCCGGATGAAGTTAGCGCCCATGTCCTTGATAAGCTGCATCTCCTGATCGATCAGCTCGTCCGGCATCGCCGCTGCATAGCCTGCATGGTCTTCGTGGCGATGCGTCCCGCGCAGGAGCAGACGCTCGCCATTCAGTTTGAAGGGGCCATGTTCGACAAACTCGGTGTGGCGGATGCCGAAGCTCTCGCGCGCTATGAGCTCTGATTCCGTTCCTCCGTGCAGCGTGATGCGGCACTGGTAGAGATGCGGGTTGGCGGGACTCCACAGCTGCGGAGTGGCAACGGTAAAACTGGTTAGCTCCATCGCGTCTTGCCAGGGTTTCAACACCTGTTTTGAGCGGTGGATCGAAGCACCCCTGGCGTCTGTTATCTCAACGGAGACTTCGAACGAATCGCTGGTCCCCACAGGGTTGTATAACGTCCCGAGGATCGCAACCATCGCCGGGCCCGTCGGCGAAGGCAATTCCGTTCGCACATGCGCGGTCTCGAGCGAGATTGCGGGAACGTAGACCAGATTCACGTGCCGGTACATGCCGCCATAGAGGCTGAAGTCGCTTAGATCAGAGGGCATCCGGTCCAGATCGCGCGAGTTGTCGCAGAGTATCGAGATCGGAACGCCGTCCTGCTTCTTCGTTTTGTTTTCTGGCGATGCCGGCGGCACGTTTCCCTGTGCTGTCTCCGGTAGCAGGGGTGTGATATCGAAGACGAACTCGTCGTAGCCGCCCGTGTGCTTGCCGGCAAGTTTGTCCCCGACGTACACAGCTGCGGCCTGTCCGGCGCCCTCAAAGTGCAGCAGAGTGCGGCCGTTCTTGAATGGGTTGGCGATCGGCACATGAGTTCGATACCAGCCGTTGCCGCGATAGTAGGGAACATCGGGGTCGCAACCGTCGTAGGCGTTGAAGCAATGCGGCATCGCAACCTGCTGCCAGACGGCAACCTCTTCGCTATGCCACGCCTCCCATGGTCCGCCGAGAGAGCCCTGCAGAAACTCCCATCCGTCCGCCAGCCGACGTGCATGGGCGATGTTGTCTGGTTGATCCGTACTGCCGTTCATGGTCGCGATGGATGCGCGTAGCGAAGACGAGGGGAGCAGGGAAGCTGTTGCTGCCGCGGCACCAGTCTTCAAAAAATTGCGTCGGGAATACATCGGGGCCGCACCTCATCTTGTTCGCCCTCGGGAAGGCGAATTTATCGGCATTTCTGCCTCTTCAAAAACAATAATTCAAAGTATCTACAAAATGCCGAACTCCAGTGATATAAAGACTCGTTGTCAAAGATGTCAAGCAGCGTGGGTTCTGCTCTCCGGTTCGAACGCCAACGGAGACGTTCCGCCTCAAGCATCGCTTGTTCCAGCTTGCCGTTTTGCATGTCGTACTGCATTGATCTTTTAATGACCTGAAAGCGAAATCATGCCCACTCCTCAATCGTCTCGGTTCACGTTTACTCGCAGGCAGAGCGCATCGAACAAAACGCCGCGCCAGATTAATCGGAACCTGGTCTTCAACCTGGTACGGACCCGCCAGCCTCTATCGCGCGCCGATCTTGCTCGCGTCTCCGGCCTGCAGCGCAGCACGGTTTCGCTGATCGTCGAAGATCTGATCAAGGAAAGGTGGATACTCGAAGGCTCGACGGGACGACCGCCGCGTGGACGCAGGCCAACCTTTCTCGAACTCAATCATCAGCGAGCCGTGATCGCGCTCGATATTCATCCCTCGCAGACGACGGTTGCCGTGACTGACCTCGGCGGCAAGATCGTTGCCCAGAATGTTGTCGCGCTGCCGCCGGATCCGAACAAGGCGATCCAGACGATCATTACGGCAATTCGCAAGCTGATTGCGGCACACAGCGACAAATCGTTCGACGGGATAGGCATCAGTCTTCCGGGCCGCGCCGATCCGCACCTTGAAAAGCTTATCTTCGCGCCCAACCTCAATTGGCCCGTATCGAGCATCAAATCTCGCATTCAACGTGCGACCGGCCTTCACGTCGAGATGGATAACGTGGCCAATGCCTGCGCGCTGTCCGAGGTCTGGTTCGGCGACAGCGACGGTCTGCACGATCTGGTTGTCGTCAATGTTTCGGAGGGAATTGGAACGGGAATTTTCGCGAATGGGCAGCTGCTTCGGGGCGCGAATGGCATGGCCGGAGAATTTGGCCACGTTCAGATGGACACCAACGGACCCCAGTGCGGCTGCGGCGGACGAGGCTGCTGGGAGACCGTCGGTTCGAATCGCGCCGGCCTTCGCTATTACGAGGAACTTAGCGGAGCTGTGGCTCCCCCGAGCTTTGCCACGCTGGTGAAGATGGCGCAGGCCGATGATGTCCACGCCATCAAGGCGCTGCAGAAGATGTCATCGTTCCTGGGCCGCGGACTGAAGATGATCGCCTCCGCACTGGCGCCGAGCGAGATCGTCATCGTTGGCGATATTACGACCGCCTGGTACATGTTTGGACCGATCGTCGAGGCGGAACTCAGACAGAATGCTCTCTCCAAAGAGCCGAGGCTGCGGCCTTCCTTTGAGGGCAATACGGCACGGCTACGCAGCGCAGTCGCATTGGTGATGAACGGAAGTCTGGTCTAAAGGAGCTCAGGGAAAAGTAAATGATGATGTCCTCTTTCAATAGAGTGGTGGTGAAAGGTGTCGCAGTGAGCACGTTCTTCGGCGGCGCATGCTTTGGTTCCTTCGCGCAGACTGCACCTGCACCAGCGGCCGCAGCCCAGGTTGTTTCGGTGGACAGAGAAGCCGTAGGTGACGCGCCGGACAATCCTGGCCCGCTCGCGACCGGACTCTCCGCCGAGTTGAAGCCGAAGGCCATCGACGCCGCGATGAAGAAGGTTGCCGACTGGCAGGTTGCCGTGGCTGAGCCGCACTTCAACAAACAGTGGACGTTTGCTGCGCTCTATGACGGCCTTCTCGCGGCTTCGAAGACCACCGGCGATCCGAAGTATCACGACGCGGTGCTGCATTTTGCGGAGCGGTCCGACTGGACGCTGCTCAACGATCGCTTTCCGCATGCGGACGACCAGGCGCTCGGTCAGGCTTATCTCGATCTCTATCGCGAAGATCCAAAGCCTGTTCGCCTGGCTGATACCAAGGCCATTATGGATCGCCTGATCGTTCGTCCGGACGATCCGGACAAGCTGCTTTGGTGGTGGTGCGATGCGCTGTTTATGTCGCCGCCTGTGCTGCTGCGCATGTACGAGATTACGCATGACCGCAAGTATCTTGATTACATGGATCACGAGTGGTGGCTCACCTCCGGCAGCCTCTACAACCAGGAGAACCATCTTTACTTCCGTGACAGCCGCTACTTTACGCAGAAGCAGGCGAACGGCAAGCCGATCTTCTGGTCGCGCGGGCAATGGCTGGGTGATGGGTGCGCTGGTGAATGTACTGCGTATTATGCCCGCTGACTATCCTTCGCGGCCAAAGTATGTCGCGCAGTTTCGCGAGATGGCGGCTGAGATCGCTGCGATTCAGAGTGCAGATGGGTTGTGGCGTTCCGGATTGCTTGATCCTGCTGCGTATGATCTGCCCGAGGTCTCGGGATCTGCGTTCTTTACCTTTGGGATTGCCTATGGGATCAACGAGAAGATTCTCGATCGCAAGACTTATCTTCCTGTCGTTGAAAAGTCGTGGAAGGGAATGCTGTCGCACATCTATGCGGACGGGCGTTTGGGTTCGATTCAGCCAATCGATGGGCAGCCCGGCAAGTTCAAACCATCGGCAAGCTATGTATACGGCGTGGGCGGCTTCCTTCTAGCGGGTTCAGAGATGCACCGGCTCGCCGAGGCGAGGCACTAGAAGCAGTTTCAGAAATCTCTGTAGGGGTGAGTTCCTTTGCCCGAAGAGCTTTACACTATCGCCCTACGCGTCTGAGTGCGTTCTGCAGACATCGCTCCATCGACGGCACGGCCTCGTCCAACCATTCAGCACGTCGGCCCTGCTGAATGGAGATCCACAACCGGTTCTCGGATGGCCAAGATGTCACCTCTAATGTTCCGCGTAGAAGGGGCTTTTGGAAGTGCCAGTGCACACATCCCGGATACTTTGCCAAAGTGCCTCTCATCGTTTCTAAAAGCCCAAGATCACGGGAGCATTTCTCAACGGCAATCTCGACTTGCTTCGCATCGAAGTGACGTTCGACTTGTATCGGATACTCTTTCATGCCCAATTCTTAATACCGCGCCTGCCTCCAGATGGTCCTCAAACGTCTATGAGACCGCTTCTAGCCTTTCTTGCGGGCATCCGGTTTCGTCATCCACAACAAAGGCTGGCGGACGGGGAAGTTTCGGATGACCTCGGGCACCGTGGGGTCAGGATTCAGCGTCTTCCATAGGGCGATGTAGTCGTTTTGCCTGTAGGCGACTCCGGCAAAGAGCAGGCTTGGCTGGCGATTGGGGAAGTCGTCGAAGTATTCGACGTCGTGTTTGTAGGGCCACGCGCTCTTGTCTTTGATGAAGGGATACATGAAGGCTACGACCTTGCGCATGCCGCGTCCGTCCGGAGTTGTAAAGGTCCACAGGTTTTCCTTTTCCGTCGAAAGCGTCTGGCAGATTGTGCTCATCACGTCGAGATCGAAGAGGCAATAGCTGTAGGGCTTGGTGCGGGCGAGTTCCAGCGGAAGGCTGCCATCTGGGGCGACCTGGTCCGGCACCAGGGTGGTCTTGAATCGCTCGCGGCACCATGTCATCACTTCGGCGTTGCCGGTGAAGCGCGCAAACTCCGCTGCCTGCATCACCCAACAGCTTCCGTGATTATTCTTCGCGTCGCGCTCCTCTTGCCCGTTTTTGGAGGCGCGCATCCATTCCAGATATTCGGCGAACCAGTCTTTGATTCCCGCTGCATCTTCGAGAACACCGCCATTCGCCAGGACGGTTGCTGCGCGGGCGGGTTCGACGAGATGCAGCGTGTCGATGATTCCTGTGCCGCGTCCTTTATTTAGATTGAAGATCGCCTGCGCGTACTCCAGGTTCGCGTTCATCTTCGTAGCAGAGTCGACGAACCAGGCGCGCAGATGCCGTCCCGCTTGATCGGCGTATTTCTTTTCGCCCGTTAGCTCCCATGCGGCTGCGAGCGCTGGAACGATCAGGCTAAGCCGAACCATCGCCTTGCGGTGGTCGTCGAAGTTTGCAGGATTCGTGAAGCCGTCTCGTCGTATATAGGGTCCGTTTGGATTTTTTTCATCCGGCCACCAATAGTCGCCCTCTGAAAAATAGTCATGCAGGTCGCCTTTGCTCCGCTCACTGTGTGAGGCAGTGACAGTGATCGGTTGCTCCGAAAGATATCGGTTCGCGGCGGCAAGAATTCGCGCTCGGTCTGTCGCTGCGACAAGGTCATAGGGCGTGGTCGCATCCTTTGCCCAGGCGGATCCGAACAGTAAAGCTGCCGGCGGCTCCAGCAGCCAAAGCAAAAAACTCCCGCCGCGTCGTCGTCCTTGGCCCCATCTTTGTTGCCACCTTTGTTCGTACAAATTTCGCTCCTGCTTATGATACGCAGCCCGCGACGTCATCTTGATTGGGACTGTAGAATCAATCGTTTGGGACATTGGCCAGATGTTTACTTGACGAAATGAATGATCATTCAGTATGCTTCGCATCGTTCGGGTATATCGCCCGACGGAGCCTGCAAGATGCCCGCCAGCACCACCGCTGCAACCTCGGCCAAATCATCGACCAAACACCGACAGATCAATAAGGTGGCCGTTCTCGGAGCTGGAACCATGGGCTCTCGCATCGCCGCTCATATCACTAACGCCGGCCTTCCTGTCGTTCTGCTGGACATCGTTCCGCCCGGGACCGCTGCCGACGCGCCGAAGCAGGAGCGCAACAAGATCGTGCTTGCGGCGCTTGACGGCCTGAAGAAGTCGAAGCCCGCGGCCTTCTATACGCCTGACAGCGCACGGCTCATCACTATCGGCAATTTCGACGATGACCTCGCCCTGATCGCCGGTTGCGACTGGATCATCGAAGTCGTTGCCGAGAACCTCGAGATCAAGCGGACGCTGCTCAACAAGGTGCAGCAACATCGCCGCGCCGACTCGATCATCACCAGCAACACCAGCGGCCTTCCCATACACGAGATCGTCGAAGGCATGTCCATGGAGCTGCGTCGCCACTGGTTTGGCACGCACTTCTTCAACCCGCCGCGCTACATGCGGTTGCTCGAGATTATCGCTACCCCCGACTCTGACCCAGATGATATGGCTGCGATCGAACACTTTTGCGATCTGCGCCTGGGCAAGACGATCGTCCATGCGCATGACACACCGAACTTCATTGCCAACCGTATTGGCACCTTCTCGATGAGCAACGCAATCCGCCTGATGCAGCAGCAGGGCCTCTCGATTGAAGAGGTCGACACGCTGACCGGCGCGGCAATCGGCTGGCCGAAGACGGGGACCTTCCGCCTCGGCGACATGGTCGGCGTCGACGTGATGGCGCATGTGGCGAAAAACTTCTCTGCGCAAGCTGAACGCATCAAGGACGAACGCGCCGATGTGGCGCTCGCACCTTTCATCGACAAGATGCTGGAGAGGAAGTGGCTGGGCGACAAGACGAAACAGGGCTTCTACAAGAAGGAGGGCAGGGACGCTGAAGGCCGCGACCTGCGCCACGTTCTTGACTGGGAGACGCTTGACTACAAGCCCAGCATGCGACCCAAATTTCCCGCGATCGAGATGGCGAAGAACATAGAGCACACGTCACGCCCGCATCGCGCAGCTTCTCCATGGCGATGCAAGCAAGGACAAAGCCGCCGCCTTCTACTGGCCCTTCCTCACCGAGCTCTTCACCTACAGCGCCAACCGCGTTCCAGAGATAGCGGACAATCTTGTCGAAATCGACCAGGCTATGAAGGCTGGCTACAACTGGGAACTTGGCCCCTTCGAGATGTTCGACGCAGCAGGCGTTCGCGTCACTACCGAAAAAATGCGTGCCGCCGGTGCACCGATTTCGACGAACGTGGAAAAACTTCTCACTTATGCTGACAAGAACGGCGACGCCAACCCCACCTGGTACAAGGACGATGTAACCGTTCCTTCAGGCCGCCTGTTTTTCGATCCCGTCACGAGCGCCTACAAGCCTGTCGCTACGGCGGAAGGCGTTACCTCGCTTGCGGTAATCAAAAAAGCAAAGGGCGTCGTCAAGAAGAACCCCGGCGCCTCAGTCATCGACCTCGGCGATGGTGTGGCTGCGATCGAACTCCACTCCAAGATGAACGCGCTGGGTGACGACATCGTTAGCCTTATTACTCAGACGCTGAAGCCATCGGGCGAGATCGTCAACACCTTCGAGGCCTTCGTCATTACGGGCGACTCCGCCAACTTCTCGGTCGGCGCAAACCTCATGCAGCTCCTGCTCGGAATTCAAGAGGAGGAGTGGGATGAGGTCGAAATGGCGGTCCGCGCCTTCCAGAACATGACGCAGGCGATCAAGTTCTGTCCGCGGCCGGTGGTCGTTGCTCCCTACGGCATGTGCCTCGGTGGCGGTGTGGAGATATCCCTGCACGCGGCGGCGCGTCAACCTCACGCGGAGCTTTATATGGGTCTCGTCGAAGCAGGCGTTGGGTTGATTCCGGGCGGTGGTGGCTGCAAAGAGATGACGATTCGTAGTGTCGAGGCGGGGTCAAGTATTCGCCCCGATGCTCGCGGCGAAGGAGTTGAGATATTTGAGGCGTTGAAGAAGAACTTTGAGACGATTGCGATGGCCAAGGTCTCGACCTCTGCGGCAGAGGCCCGTGCGATGGGCTTCTTTAGAGCGTCAGACTTCATCACGATGAACCGCGAACGTCTCCTTACCGACGCGAAGATCAGGGCCCGCGCGATCGCCGATGCTGGTTACAGCGCTCCCACGCCGCGCACTGATATTCCGGCTCCGGGTGAAAATGCACTGGCAACCCTGAAGCTGGCCGTATGGACGATGCGCGAGGGTCAGTACATCTCCGATCACGACGTGAAGATCGCGAACTGGGTGGCGTACGCTCTTTGTGGCGGCAAGGTGACGCCGGGCACGCCGGTTACGGAGCAATATCTGCTCGATCTTGAGCGAGAAGCTTTTCTTAGCCTCTGCGGAGAAAAGAAGACGCAGGAGCGCATCGCCTTCACGTTGAAGACCGGAAAGCCATTGCGGAATTAGGCAGCAAACGGTCTTAGGAGTACTTATGAAAGACGTAATCATCGCATCCGCTGTCCGCACCGCCGTAGGCAAGGCCCCGCGCGGCACGCTTCGGTCCACACGCCCGGACGATCTCGCCGCCTTCGCCATCAACGGCGCGCTCGACCGTATTCCTCAGCTGGATAAGTCGGAGATTGAGGATGTGATTCTCGGCTGCGCCATGCCCGAGGCTGAGCAGGGAATGAACGTGGCCCGCGTCGCCAGCTTCCGTGCAGGCCTGCCCGTCACCGTTTCCGGGATGACGATCAATCGTTACTGTGCTTCGGGGTTGCAGTCGATCGCGCTCGCTGCAGAGCGCATTCGTGGCGGCGGAGCTGACGTCATCGTCGCGGGCGGCACCGAGAGCATGTCGTATGTTCCGTTCGGCGGCAACAAGATCTCCGTCAACCCCTGGTTGGTGGACAACTATCCGGGGTCGTATATGTCTATGGGACTTACGGCAGAGCGCGTGGCGACGCATTACGGCATCACTCGCGAGCAGATGGATCAGTTTTCCTACGAGAGCCATCAGAAGGCCCTTGCCGCGATTGCAAACGGCAAGTTTGAGGATGAAATAGTGCCCATCGCGGTTACAAATACGACTCCCAACGGGAAAGGCAAAGCTACGTCCGTTGAGTCAACGTTTAAGCAGGACGAAGGCCCGCGTGCCGACACCTCCCTTGACGCCCTGGCCAAACTGAAGCCCGTTTTTCACGCGAAGGGAACCATCACCGCGGGCAACTCGTCCCAAACCTCCGACGGAGCGGCCGCCGCGGTTGTCATGTCCGCGGAGCGCGCCGCGCAACTTGGAATCAAACCAATGGCGAAGTTCATCGCCTTCGCCTACGCAGGCTGCGATCCGGAAGAGATGGGTATCGGCCCCATCCATGCTGTTCCCAAGGTCTTGAAGATGGCCGGGCTTTCGCTCGAAGACATTGACCTCTTTGAATTGAACGAAGCATTTGCGGCACAATCGCTCGCGGTATTGAAGGTGCTCGGAATTGATCCGGCTAAGGTGAATGTCAATGGTGGGGCGATTGCTCTCGGCCATCCGCTTGGCTGCACCGGAGCCAAGTTAACTGCTACGCTTCTGCGCGAGATGCCACGGCGCAAGGCGAAGTATGGCATTGTTACGATGTGTGTTGGTGGAGGGATGGGCGCTGCTGGGATATATGAAAGCCTCAACTAGAGTTTCGTAAATTTTAGTGAGAGTAATACCATGGCAACAATGACCGCACCAATCGCAGATACGAAGCGCGTCCCCGGTGGCAGTTTCCTTATCACCGACGCCGTGCCTGCCGATTGCTTCTTCCCCGAGGACTTCACCGACGAGCACAAGCAGATCGCCGAGACCACCGCGAACTTCGCGATTAACGAGATCATGCCGGCCTCTGATCAGATCGAGGCGAAGGACTTCTCGGTCACGCGCCGTTTGCTGAAGGAAGCCGCAGACCTCGGCCTCACCGCGGTCGATATTCCGGAAGAATACGGTGGTCTGGAGTTGGACAAGGCGTCCTCCGCCATCGTAGCGGAGAACATCTCAAAACAGGCCAGCTTTTCGGTCAGTTTCTCGGCACACGTCGGCATCGGGACGATGCCGCTGGTCTGGTACGGCACCAAAGAACAGAAGAAGAAGTACCTGCCAGGGATCGCCTCCGGCGAGATCATCTGCGCCTACGCATTGTCAGAGTCGACGAGCGGCTCGGATGCCGTTAATGCTCGCACTCGCGCCGTTCTCTCCCCTGACGGAAAGGTCTACACGCTGAACGGTGAGAAGATGTGGATCTCAAACGCGGGCTTTGCAGACCTCTTCACTGTCTTCGCAAAGTGCGCGATTCCCGATGGCCCCGAGGCGGGCAAAGAAAAACTCACCGCGTTTCTGATTGAGCGCGGCACTCCCGGATTCTCGCAGGGCAAAGAAGAACACAAGCTCGGCATTCGCGGCAGCTCAACCTGCCCGCTGATTCTCACGGACTGCGTTATCCCCGCGGCGAACTTGCTCGGCGAGGTCGGCAAAGGCCATCACATTGCGTTCAACATCCTGAATGTAGGCCGCTACAAGCTTGGCAACGCAGCGGTCGGCGGTGGTCGCATGGCGCTCAACAACGCCATCCGCTATGCCATCGACCGCAAGGCCTTCGGCAAATCCATCTCGGAGTTCGGGTTGATACAGGAGAAGATCGCGAACTGCGCTACGGGCATCTTCGTTGGCGCGGCCGTCTCCTATCGCACCGTCGGCCTGATCGACAAAGCGCTCGCAGGCGTCGACAAGAACGACACGAAGGAGATCCAGAAGCGCATCGAGGAGTATGCCGTCGAGTGCAGCATCGTCAAAGTCTGGGCGAGCGAGATGCTCGACATGGTCGTCGACGAGGTGCTACAGATCTTTGCCGGCTACGGCTACGTTGAGGAGTATCCGGCAGAGCGCGCCTTCCGCGACGCCCGTATCAATCGAATCTTCGAAGGCACCAACGAGATCAATCGTCTTATCATCACCGGCTGGTTGATGAAGTCCGCGATGAGCGGCAAGTTGCCCCTAATGCCGGCGATCAAAAAGTTGATGGACGAGGTGATGTCCGGTCCCAGCGAGAAGATTGATCGCGAAGGCCCGCTCGCCGATGAGCTGAACCTGCTCGCCAACGCGAAGAAGCTGACGCTATTCGTCGCAGGAGCCGCCACGCAGAAATATATGCAGCAGATCGCCGACGAGCAGGAGGTGATGGGGGCCATCGCTGACATGATCATCGAGGTCTTCGCGATGGAGTCGTCCATCCTACGCGCGGAGAAGATCGCAGCAGGCCAGGGGAATGAAGCCGCGGCGATCCCTGTCGCCATGACCCGCATCTACGCCGACAAGGCTATGTCCGTCATTGAGCTATCTGCCCGCAAGGTCATAGCGGCTGTGGCGGAAGGTGACATGCTGCGAACGCAACTGACGATCCTTCGCCGCCTCACCAAACATGATTCAGCCGACACCATCGGCCTTCGCCGCCAGGTGGCCCGGCACGTCATCGAGGCAGGGAAATACAGCCTGTAACCCGCCATTGCCCGAGTCCGTTCACTGGTCTTTCGCACTGCTTTACGCAGAATCTCGGGAACGCCGCCTCACGCCAAGGCGACGCGAGATCACGTCGCACGTTGCTGCGTCCTACTCTGTGCCGAATGTCTTGTCATCTTGTCATGGACATGTGATGCGGTCCAAATAAGTGCCTGTAAAATCTTCATTTCGGTTTCGCCCCGCAAAAAACGCGCCGGTCGCGTTCCAAAATGCGAATATGGGAAATCGGCAAACAATCTCTTTACACCTGTAGGCGCAACATTTCTCCTCATCGTCTGTCTAAGCATGTACGTAGTTCTCTTTCTGGGTCACTACGACCAGCAATTTCGTGTGTGGGCAGCAGCCACTCGTAACGATGCAGCCAGTACCTCCAGGTAGTAAGGTAGAAATTATCCATGCGCAGCCGCCTTGTCTCTTCTCTTATTCTCCCCTCCGCCATCCTTCTCACCTCATTCGCCTCCTACGCTCAGACAGCAGTGCAGAACCGCATCGCCGGCGCTGTCAGCACCAATAACCGGACACCCGTGATCGGTACTGTCAGCGGCCGCGCGAAGCATTCCGTCGACCTGGGCCCGGCCCCAGCCGACCGCAAGCTCGAGTCACTCTCCCTGCGATTCAGCATGACGCCGGCCCAGCAAGCTGACCTCAACCAGCTTCTGGCCGCCCAGCTCAACCCGAGCTCGCCCAGCTATCACCAGTGGCTCACGCCAGAGCAGTTCGGTGCACGCTTTGGCCTTAGCAGCGGTGATCTCACGAAGGTCTCCGCGTGGCTCACCAGCCAGGGCTTCACCATCACCGGCGTCGCGCGCAGCTCCACGTTCATCACCTTTACCGGCACGGTCGCGCAGGCGCAACAGGCCTTCGGCACCACCATTCACACCGTGTCGCTCAGGGGCGAGCAGCACATCACGAACCTCACCGAACCGACTCTGCCTTCGGCCATCGGCGGTGTCGTCAACACCATCACCGGGTTGGACGATTTCCGAATGAAGCCACACTCCCGGGCACGCAATGTCTCTCCAGTCGATCCGTCGCAGCCGCTGTTCACCCAGACGCTCAATGGAGTCACGAGCCATTACATCTCGCCGGCCGACTTTTACACCATCTATGACGTAAATCCGCTGATCACGAGCGGCATCACTGGAGCAGGCATCAGTATTGCGGTCGTAGGACAGACCGATCTCACGCAAGGCAATGTTTTGCCGGACGCCAACATTACCGCTTTTCGTGCCGCTGCCGGTCTCCCCGCAATTAATTTGAGGCTGCAATTCGCCGGTGGCACGGACCCGGGGATCTCAGAGGGAGATATCGACGAAGCCCACATCGACGTGGAGTGGTCGAGTGCGGCGGCGCAGGGAGCGACCATCGTTTATGTCTACGGCAAGGATGTCTTCAATAACTCCCTGACGTACGCCATCGACAACAAGGTCGCACCCATTGTCACCTCCAGCTATGGTCTCTGCGAGGGCGGATGGGCCGCATCTTCGCTGGCCAGCCTCAATCTGCTGCTTGCGCAGGCTAACGCCCAGGGCCAAACCGTCGTCAGCTCCTCGGGTGACGCCGGCGGAGCCGACTGCGACTCAGACGGCCTGGCAACAGAGGGGCTCGAGGTTGATTTTCCCGCCAGTTCGCCCTATGCCACCGCCGCTGGTGGAACCATGTTCACCGGTGACGTGAACACACCAGCCACCTATTGGAGCAGCACGAATGGAACCAACGGCGGCTCAGCGATGTCGTACATCCCCGAGCAACCCTGGAATGAGACCACAGCCTCAGGCGGTCTCACCGCCGGTGGTGCAGGCGGCGGTGGCGCCAGCGCCTTCTTTTCCAAGCCTGCGTGGCAGGTAGGCACCGGCGTTCCGAGCGACTCCTCGCGCGATAGCCCCGACATCTCGTTCAACGCCGCGGCCATGCATGACGGATACCTTGTCTGCAGCCAGGGCGACGGCTCAAACGAACCCGCCTGCACCAATGGATTTCTCGGCGCCGGCAGCGAGCCGAACGTCTTCGGTGGCACCTCGTTCGTCGCGCCCTCATTCGCCGGAATCCTTGCGCTTGTTGAGCAGAAGCTTGGCGGTACTCCTAACGCCGGCATCGGCAACGTTGGACCGGTGCTGTACGGCTTCCTCAATGGCCCAACATATACGAGCGTGTTCCATGACATCATCACGGGCAATAACGCCGTTCCATGCGCGCAGGGAACAGCCAACTGTCCCAATGGCGGCGCCATCGGGTTCAACGCCGGTACCGGTTACGACCAGGCCTCGGGCATCGGCAGCTTCGATGTCAGTCAATTAGTCAACGGTTGGAGTTCGGTAACTCCGACCCCGTCCGGGATCACTAACGGGGGCTGCAATCCTAATGCACCTGCTACGGGAACCTCGAGCTGCATCACCGCCACGTCGGTCACTACCGGCAGCCCGATCTGCGCAATTTCCTCCGGTAGTCTTGCGCTCAACGTAACAGTAAGCGGCTCCATCTCAGGCACCACGCCCACAGGCACAGTTCAATTCTTTGTCGACAACGTAGCTGTGACCGGTGGCTCAGTGACGTTGTCCGGCGGCTCGGCGAGTTACACGCTCAACACAAGCACTCTCTCCTCCGGTGGACATAACATCAGCGCGGTCTATTCCGGCGACGGCAACTACGCCGGCTCCAAGGGCACGCTGCTCGGACCAAACGTCAACCCCGAGGCCTACCCTAACGGCCAGCCGGCATCGGTCGACATCGTCTCCGGCACCAGCAAGGACTTCGGTCTTACGCCATGCACCGGTTCGGCGACCTCGGTAACGGTGCAGCCCGGAGCCACCTCGACCGGCATCACCTTTACTGTCACCCCGGCTAATGGATTCACCGGCACAGTCACCCTGACGATGACCAATAACGATGAGATGATTGCGACCCCATCATTCTCGCCGACGTCCCTCAGCATCACCTCCGCGACTCCTGTCACCACCTCCTTCGTCGTCAAGGCCTCGGGGACGGCCACGGCGGCGCAGCTCGTCAAACCGGGTCTCGCACCCAATCGACATCCGTCCGGCAAGACCCCCTGGTATGCCGCTGGCTCTGGGGCAACACTCGCCTGCATGCTTCTGCTCCTGCGTCCGCGTCGCCGCCGCTGGGGAGCGTTGCTTGCCGCTGTCCTCTCGGTAGCCGCTCTCACCGCAGTCGGCTGCGGCGGAAACACCTCGACGACCGGCGGCGGTGGGGGCGGGGGCGGTGGTCGGCGGCACAACCAACGCTGTTCCTGGAACTTACACCTTCACCATCACTGCAATATCCGGCACTCTGGTTCATAGCACGCAGGTTACCGTCAACGTCCCATAGCCGAACCCCTGCAAATCGGGCCGCGCCGCCATGGCGCGGCCTTTTCCCTTAATGGAAAAATCCCTCGGACGACCACGTTTTTCGTAATAACTCTTCTTGACGCGACCCTGCGATCACGAAAGAATCAGTCCTGCTGTAAATGCTTCAATTTGCCTGCTAAGAACATCTTTGCCTTCTTCTTGAGCAGCAGGAATCGAACGAATGCCCCGGATCTCCAGAGCTCTGCTGCCTGTCCTGACCATTGTCGCTCTACTCCTCGCCGCTATTACCCCGGCGTCCTCGCAGTCTCAGGCGGCCCGATCCCGCATCCTCCAGCCCGTCGACGACGCCCGCGTCACTACCCTCACCGGCAACACCCATCCCTTCGCTCGTCCCGAGTTCGACCAGGGCGCCCTCGCCGACGCAACACCGCTTGACCACATCGTCCTCGTCCTCCAGCGTAGCCCCGAACAGGAATCAGCCCTCAAGCAACTCATCGACCAGCAGCAGGATAAAACCTCATCCACCTATCACCAGTGGCTCACGCCCGAGACCTTCGGCGCTACCTTCGGACCCACCGACCGCGATCTTTCCGTCGTCACCGCCTGGCTCGCCGGCCATGGCTTCTCCGGCATCCGGGTCAACGCCGCCCGCACCCTCATCGACTTCAGCGGAACCGCCGGCACGGTCCACAGTGCCTTCCGAACCAGCATGCACCGCTACGCTGTCGGGGGCGAGCAGCACTTCGCCAACGCCATCCGATCCCACCATCCCTTCGGCCCTTGCGCCGGTCATCGCGGGCATCGCGTCCCTCAACAACTTCCCCCGTCGCGCGGCCAGCCACAAGGCAGGCAACTTCCACCACGACCCTGCCACCAACCGAAACACGCGTCTCCCGGACAAGACAGACGAGACTCAACTTGCCGCCAACCCCGCCTTCACCTTCAATAGCAGCGGCGAAACCTCCTACGGCGTCACCCCATACGACTTCGCCACCATCTACAACGTCCTCCCACTCTGGAACGCAGCAACTCCCATCGACGGCACCGGCCAGACTATCGCCATCGTCGGCCAGACCGACATCAACCCCGCCGACTTCGTCAACTTCCGCAAGCTCTTCAACCTGCCGCTCGGCAACACCGCTACGCCCACCGGCACGCAGTACCTCAACATCATCTACAACGGCCCCAACCCCGGCGTCACGAGCGACGAAGGAGAAGCCGACATCGACACCCAGTGGTCCGGCGCCATAGCCAAAGGCGCCACCATCGACTACGTCGTCTCCCAGGGCACCGAGGTCACCCAGGGCACCGACCTCTCCGCCATCTACATCGTCGACAACAATCTTGCTCCGGTCATGAGCTACAGCTACGGCCAGTGCGAGCTCTTCCTCGGCACCTCCGGCAACGCCTTCTACAAGACACTCTGGCAACAGGCCGCCGCCCAAGGCATCACCGTCCTTCTCGCCAGTGGCGACTCCGGTGCCGCAGGCTGCGACAGCGCCGGTGTCCAGGGCGCAAGCGACGGTATCGAAGTCAGCGGCCTGGCGAGCACGCCCTACAACATCGCCGTTGGCGGCACCGACTTCTACATGCCCAACGGCGGGACCGCCTTCTGGAACCCCTCCAACAACACCACCACCCAGGCCTCCGCTAAGGGCTACATCCCCGAGACACCCTGGAACGAGAGCTGCACCAACTCCGTCTTCCCGACCTTAGGCAATTTCTTCGGCCAAACGCCTGAGCAGGTCTGCAACAGCTCTATCGCCTCCTCCGACGGCTTGCTCTCAGTCATCGCCAGCGGGGGCGGCCCCAGCGGCTGCACCCAGTCCAACGGTTCTTCCTCCTCTAGTTGCAGAGGAGGCTACGCCAAGCCATCCTGGCAGACAGGCACCGGCGTCCCGGCCGACGGCGTCCGCGACATCCCCGACGTCTCCCTCTTCTCGAGCGCAGGCTTCTTCGGCGCCTTCTACGTCGTCTGCCAGCAGAGCACCAACGCCGACGGCCAGCCCTGCAACCTCGCCGCCCCCGCATATGACTTCGCCGGCTACGGGGGCACCTCGGTCTCGACTCCCGCCTTTGCCGGCATCCTCTCGCTAGTCAACCAAAAGACCGGCAGCCGCCAGGGCAACGCCAACTACGTCCTCTACAACCTCGCCAGCCAGCAGGCCAAAGCCGGCACCGCATGCAACTCCATCACCGGAGCCCCGGCCGCCGGATGTGTCTTCAACGACGTCACCACCGACACCATCGCCATGCCCTGCATCAAGGGCGCGCCCAACTGCACCGTCGCCACCTCGACCGATCGCTACGGCGTCCTCTCCGGCTACAGCAGCACCGCCGGCTACGATCTCGCCTCTGGCCTCGGCAGCGTCAACGCGGCGAACCTGGTCAATAGCTGGTCCAATGCCAACTTCATCGCCAGCACCTCCACCCTTACGCTCTCGCCGGCGACCATCACTCACGGCAGCCAGGTCATCGCCACCGTCAAGGTCACTTCCATCACCGGCACGCCTACGGGGAACGTCTCCATCAACGCGCTCGCGTCCTACGGCTCCGTTCAGAGCGGCACCCTGCAAAACGGTAGCTACACTGGTTCGCTCGGCAACTTCCCCGGAGGTTCGTACTCGGTTCAGGCCCACTATGCCGGCGACGGCACCTACGCCCCCAGCGATTCGAACCCCCTCACCCTCACCGTCAGCCCCGAGTCCAGCAGCACCACGCTCCAGACACTGCTCTACAACCCGTCCTCCGGCGTCTCCACATCTGTCAGCAACGGCGCGTCGTTTTCCTACGGCGGCATCTTGCTCCTCCGCGCCCAGGTCGCGGGCAACTCCGGGCAGGGAAGCGCCACAGGCAACATCCTCCTCACCGACTCCGGCACGCCCATCGACGGTGGCGTCTTCCGGCTTAACTCGACCTCCAACACCGAAGACCAGGCCCGCGCCCTAGTCCCCGGCGTCCACCTCATCACCGCCGCCTACTCCGGCGACTCGAGCTTTAACCCCAGCACCTCGTCCCCCTTCACCCTCAACATCACCAGGGCCCAGACCACCAGCGCGCTTCAGGCCAGCCTGCCAGTTCTCTCCGCCGCGGGAACCCTCACCCTCACCGCCCAGGTCAGCGCTCGCGGCTTCGGCGCGAGCAACCAACTGGGCTACGGCGCCGCTGCTCCTACCGGCCTGGTCACCTTCACCACGGGCACCCTGAATTTCAGCACCGGCGTCCTCAGCCAGAACACCTACCCCGCCTCCTCGACCGACTCAGGCTCGGTCGCCATCACCATTCCCGCAAGCCTGCTTCCGGTCGGAACAAACGTCATTACCGTCAGCTACCCCGGCGACACCAACTACAATCCCTCGACCTCGCCCCCGGTCACCGTCATCGTCACCGGCTCCACGCAGGTCGCAAGCACCACCACTCTCAGCCCACTGGCCACGACCGTCTCTCCGGGAGCCCCCTACACCTTCACCGCCAGGGTATCGCCCACCAGCCCCCAGCCCACCAGCGCGCTTCCCACCGGCACCGTCAGCTTCGTGGTCGACGGTCAGCCGGTCGGCGCCGTCGTACCTCTCTCCTCCGGCTCAGCGAGCATCTCCAACAGCTCGCTCGCAGTCACTCCCCTGCTTCACACCATCAACGCCATCTACTCCGGCGACACCAACTACCAGTCCTCCATCTCGAACGTCGCGACCCTCACCATCCTCGCGACCGCCGTTCCCAGCACCACCACCATCGCCGTCACCCCCGCCACTGCGGTGCCGGTGGGAACCGCGGTCACCGTGGTTGCCTCCGTAACACCCGCCTCCCCCAGTCCCACCGGGACAGTGCAGCTGATACTCGACGGCAATCTTTTTGGCAATCCGATCCCCGTCACCGGCGTTGCCACCAGCATTCCACTCCTCACCAATACTCTCCAGTCTGGCGCCCACGTCCTCCGCATCTTCTACTCTGGTGACAGCGCCCACCAGGCCAGCACCTCCTCCACAGCCACCCTCACCCTCCTCGATTCAGTCGGCGCATTCACTCTCTCGCCCGCCGCGGCCTCCACCACCGGGAGCAAGGGCAAGACCTCCAACCCCGTCACGCTCACCGTCACTCCCACCGGAGGCTTCCACTCCACCATCACCTTCGGTTGCACCGGCGGCCTGCCCTCAAGCGCGGTCTGTCTCTTCACCCCATCTTCGATCACCCCCAGCGGCTCCGACCCCGAGACCACCACCCTCACCATCTCCACCGCTGCCTCTGCCCTCGCCGCAGCTTCCCGATCCCACCATCCGTCCAACGATCTGTCCCACGATCTCTCTCCAGGCAAAAGCATGGCCACCGGTACCGGAGCCACGGGCTTCGGCATCACCCTCGCCAGCCTGCTCTTCTTCGTTCTCCCGCGCCGCACCCGCCGGTGGAGCACCTTCACCCTGCTCCTTGCGCTCACTACCCTTGGCGTCCTCAGCGGCTGTGGCAGCGGCGGAATCGATCCCAACGGCGCCCAATCCTGGCGCCCTCTCCGCCGGCTCCTATGCCGTCACCATAACTGCCACCGGCGGCTCCACCATCCAGACCGCAACTATCAACCTCACCATCCAATAGACTGCGTTCACCAACTCCAGGCCCTGCTCCACCACCCCAAAATTCCCCCAGGTGGAGCTACGCCCTCGGAACTTTAGCGAACTTCCAGCGGCACCTTCTCCGTCCGCACCTTCCGCCACGCGCATCAGGTGGTCCTGCACACTGAACGGCGCTCCCACCTGCGGCGCCCGCACATACTCTCCGTCCGGCTGCAGCAGCCGGGCCTTCGTGTTGTCCGCCAGGTAAGCCGCCAGGATCTCCTCGCGCAGCCGCCTCTGCAGATCCGGCTGCGTCACTGGAAACACTACCTCGCAACGTTCAACGAGATTGCGCGGCATCCAGTCTGCGCTGCCGCAGTAGACCTCCTCCTTGCCGCTATTGGCAAAGTTGAAGATTCGGCTGTGCTCCAGATACCGTCCAACGATGCTGCGCACGCGAATCCGTTCACTCAGTCCCTTTACTCCCGGCCGCAGCGAACACATCCCCCGCACGATCAAGTCGATCTCGACGCCCGCCTGCGAGGCCGCGTACAGCGCCTCCACCGTACGCCGGTCGATAAGCCCGTTCATCTTCGCCACAATAGCTGCCGGCTTGCCCGCCTTCGCATGAGCCGCCTCGCGATCGATCAGCGCAATCAGCCGATCGGCCAGCGTCAACGGAGCCACCATCAGCGGACTGTACGAGTCCGACTCCGTTTCGGCCGTCAGGTAGTTGAACACCTTCTGCACTGCATTGGTCATCTCCGGTTTTGACGTCAGCAAGCTGATATCGGTATAGAACCGCGCGGTGACCGGGTTATAGTTTCCCGTTCCCAGGTGGGCATACCGCCGCACCACGCCATCGGGATCGCGCCGCACCAGCAACGCCAGCTTGCAATGGGTCTTCAATCCAAAGATGCCGTGAAAGACTCCGACTCCGGCGTCTTCAAGCTCCCGCGCCCAGCGAATGTTCGAATCCTCGTCGAATCGCGCCATTAATTCGACGACGACGGTGACTTCTTTATTCTGCCCCGCCTCAGTCAGCGCCGTGAAGATCGGCGAATCCTTGCTGGTCCGGTAGAGCGTCTGCTTCATCGAGATCACGCAAGGGTCCTGCGCCCCTGCCTCGACAAACTCTTCCACCGTCTTGTACGAGTCGAACGGATGATGCAGCATCACATCCCGCTTCCGCAGCTCGTCGAAGATATCGGTCGATTTCGCGCTCAGCTTGAAATCCTTCGCTACAAACGCGGGATACTTCAGCGCGGGCTGCTTCACCTCCGAATAGAGATTCATCAGCCTCGATAGATTCACCGGTCCATCTGTTCGGAACACCTGCCAGGGATCCAGTTCGAAGTTGATCCTCAGCCGCTCGACCATCTCTTCGGTGGCGGTACTCTCAATCTCCATCCGGACGGCATCGCCCTTGCGCCGGTTATGCAGTTCTGCGCGCACGCTCTCCAGCACCGAGCGCGACTCCTCCTCCTGCATGTACAGATTGCTATTGCGCGTTACCCGAAACGCCGATCGCGACAGCACCTCATACCCGCGAAACATTCGCTCTACCTGGGATTCCACCAACTCATGTAGCAGAATAAAGTCCGAATATCCCTCCGCGCCGACCAGAGGCACCAGCCGCGGCAACGCGCGAGGCACCGTCACCACGCCCAGCGAAGTCGGTGCCTTCAGACCGCGTCGTTTGTGTCGCAGCAGCAGCCCGATGCAAAGCGCCTTGTTCAACACCCGCGGGAACGGATGCGAAGGATCGATCGTTACTGGCGTCAGCAACGGATCGATCTCGGTGTCGTAGAACTCCAGCGCCTGCGCCCGTGCCTTCTCGCCCAACTCGCTCCACCGCAGCACACGGATCTTCTCCGCCTGCATCGCCGGCAGCAGCTGTTCGTTCCAGCACCGGTACTGCGCTTCCACGAAGTGACGGATCCGCTCCATTAACCCGTCCAGCCGCTCCTGCGGAGTCAGTCCACCCTCATCCGGCGGCTGCGCGAGATTGTAACCATCCTCAATCCGCTGTAGAAACCCAGCCACGCGGATCTCCACAAACTCATCCAGATTGCTCGCGGTAATCGCCAGAAACTTCACCCGCTCCAGCAGGGGATTCGTCTCGTCCTGCGCCTCCTCCAATACCCTCTGGTTGAACCGCATCCATGATTCATCACGACTGAAAAACAGATTCTCAACCGTTGTTTCCGCAGTCTTCTTCGCACCGGCACTCTTTCGGGAGCTTCGCTTAGTGGCACTCATAGAGGTCTAAAGCTTATCGCACTCCCATGAGTCATAAGTATGAACAGAGCGAAAATCCTGTTCCTGCAACGAAAGGTTCCTCCAGCGTTACTTATTCGAGATCGTCTGCGTCGCGCTCTTCAGCAGCGCGGCCTCTCGCTCCACGGCAGCGGCGGTCCGAGCTATCAGGGTGTCTGCGTCCTTCCACTGCTTTTGCTCGATCGCCTCACGAGCCGCTGGCAGCGTCTTGACGCCATAGCCCGTATAGAACCCAGGAGCGTACATCATGTTCTGGAACCACGGCCGGTTGGGTAGACCTGCAGGGTCGAGAAACACGCGCTCGCTCTGGATAAGTTGCAAATTCAGCGTAGGGGGCGCCTTCAGGCCATTCGCCATAAACGCTTTGTCATACTCCGACGCGGCCGTCGACAGATCGTCCATCGCTTGATCGAGCGGAGCAAAGTTCAGATAAGGAGGAAGTGTCTCCGTCTCAGGCGCAACGCGCTTCTTCTTTGGATCTTCGAGCGCCTTGTACACTCCGTCGGCGATCTCAGTATTACGTTCCTTGATCTCGGCACGCATCGTATCGGTCAGCTTCTTCACCCCGGTCACGTATGTCCGAATCGTGTCTGCCAGGTCGCCGAATTGGAAGGGAATCACATCGGCATCTGCCATCCGCATCATCATCGTTCCAGCCGTCTGGGCCAGCGCGCGTCCGTAGACGAAGTCTGTGTCCTGAAATTGCGTATACCAATAGAAGTCGTCATAAACGGAGTGATACTGGCCGCCCCCCTGGTCCTCGCCACCATAGCCCAGATTCACACTGGCGATTCCGAGGTGGTGAATGAAAGCGGTGTAGTCGGAGCCCGAACCAAGAGCCTCCATGCGAATATCCGGATGGCTGCGAAGCTCACTTCGAGCATCCGGCGTCGCACGAGAGATCGCAACCAGACGTTGACGCTTCCACACCGGCATCTTCGTCTCCGGATCGTCGATGTCTTTGGTGACACTGTTGACGAAGCTCTCCAGTTCGCTCGAGCCCTCTGCGCGGAAGTAGCCCCGGCTGTTGCCATCGGAGTTGAAGTACGCGACCGCATGTGCGCTCAGCTCTGCGGCATGCGTCTCCACCCACTCGGTCGAACCCAGCAGCGCCGGCTCTTCACCATCCCAGAAGCAGTAGATGATCGTGCGCTGCGGATGCCAGCCCTGCTTCAGCAATTCACCCAGGCCACGCGCCTCTTCCAGCTCCGCGCTCGCGCCGGAGAGAGGATCGCCAGCGCCATTCACCCAGGCGTCGTGGTGGTTGCCACGAATGACCCACTGATCCGGAAACGTCGAACCTGGAATTGTTGCGACCACATCGTAGAGCGGCTTGCGATCCCAGTTGAAGCTGACGGCAAGATGCGCCATCGCCACGCTAGGGCCCACCTTATAGGTGATTGGCAGCCCACCCCGCCAAGCTTCCGGCACTAATTCACCGCGCAGCGACTTCAGGAACGGCGTCGCATCGGCATAGGAGATCGGCAGTACAGGAATCTTCGTAATCGTCTGCACCTGATCGAGCGGAATCAGCTTCGCGCCGGCCACAGCGCCAATGCCAGGAGTCTGCGGATCACCCGGATACACAGGCATATCCATCACGCTCCCACGCTGAACTCCCTCGGCTGGCCGCATCGGGCCATCGGGGTAAGTATCGCCACGGAAATAGCCGTCGTCACGCGGATCGGAGTAGATGATGCAGCCAACGGCGCCGTGCTCTGCCGCAACCTTCGGCTTGATCCCGCGCCATGTCTGACCGTAGCGCGCGATCACAATGGCGCCCTTCACCGAGACGCCCATCGCCTTTAGCTCTTCGTAGTCAGCGGGCGCTCCGTAGTTCACGTAAACCAGCGGAGCCGTGACGTCACCATCGCGGGAGTAGGCGTTGTACGTCGGCAGCTGCTCTTTCTTCTGGTCCGACGTCGGATCAACC
This sequence comes from uncultured Acidobacteriaceae bacterium, assembly GCA_963791735.1. GTDB lineage: Bacteria > Acidobacteriota > Terriglobia > Terriglobales > Acidobacteriaceae > Edaphobacter. The sequence continues at coordinate 386,285 of CAWBTR010000010.1, forward strand.
TTAACCACCGGCTCTTCAAGCGTTGCCTCGAACTTCTCCGGTCCCAGGAGCTCGAGCTTCCGCGACTTCGGCGTAGGGAACAGTGCTTCAAATTGCTCGATCTTCGCATCGAGCCCATACGACTTCAGCTGCGCCAGCAACCACTCCGCATTGTCCTTGTCGTACGGTGAACCCACATGGTGTGGCCGTGCCGACATCCGGCGCATATTCTCACGAACCTTTGCCGGGTCAGGCATCTCGCGAAACTTTTGCTCCCACTGTACTTCAGCAGCAGCGTGTTCCGGCGTGTAGCCGCGAAGAGAAACCTCTCCCGTGTTGACAGCATAGGCGGTGCTTGCAAGCAACGTAAGACAGGCGACGGCTCTTCGCATGGTGGTAGGACTCCTCTGAATGAAATCTTTGAGAAATCCTACCACCACAACTCCCGCTGACTAAGCAAATTGATTATCGATGCCAGTGCATCTTCCAGCCGAGGTACTTTGAGGCAGCTTCGTGGACAGGCGCGGCAGTCGTGGAAAAATTGGCTGCGACGTGATGCTCGAAGCCGTTCTCGCAGATATAGCGCAGTAGTTCCTGCATTCTCGGAATCTCAACCACCCCAGCTCCGCCGAACGTATGCAGTGGGTCGTTGGTAAACGCACCCTCGCCGACATACCCGGTAATCTGCCCGGCAAAGTCGTCGGTGGAGAAGCGCGCAAAGCTCATCGCTCCGGCCTTCACCGTGCCGTCGAGCGTGCCGTGCGTATTCTCCTTGCCGACGGTCCCAGCGATAATCTGCTGGAAATCCATCTTCACGCCTTCGTTGAAGAAGTGTTTAGGAAGGTTCGAGCAGTGGAAGCACACCGCCTTATCCGGGTTGTCGCCATAGTTGTTGTTCCAATCCAGCAGAGCACTCGGCGACTCACTGGCGAGCGTCAGCGCATACATGCTCAGGGTTCCCAACACGTCGACTTCGCACGCGGAAGGAATCAGACTCTCACTCATCATGCTCATCACGGTGCAGGGAACGATACCGAGAAACTCTTCGATCGACGTCCAGCACTGCACCGCGCTCACGGTCAGCTCACTGGCTGTCATCCAATGGTCGATCACTGCGCCGAGCTTCGCCATCTTCATTAGCGCAGCCTCAGGAGTGTCACCCACCGGGATATATTTCTTGATCGCCGCAAGCTTGGCCTGTGCCGCATCGTCGTTGTCCTTCATCCGTCCAATGCGCCCCATCACCTCACTAAGGTCCAGTGTTTCGACGGTGATGCCCGACCGTTCCAGTAGCTTCTCGGAGTAGCGAACTGTATTGAACGCCGTCGGCCGCGCGCCAATCGCACCGAAGCGTACATTCTTCAACCCGCGCACAACGCGACAAACGCCCGAGAACCAGTCCAGGTCTGCCTTGAACTCCACTGAATCCGGCGCCTCCGTGTGCACGCGTGTCAGCGAGTAGGGAATCCCATACTGCTTCAGGTTGTTGCAGATCGACATCTTGCCGCAGAAGCTGTCACGCCGGAACGCAATCGTCATCTTGCCGGCATGGTCGGGCGTCGCCTGAATCAGCAGAGGCACTTGCAGATTCGCCAACCGCAGCGCATCCGCCAGCCCGCGCTCCTCGCCGAAGTTCGGCAGCGTGATGATGATGCCATCGATCTCCGCCGCATGATCCTTGAACAACGCCGCGCACTTCTTCGCATCCTCGTACGTCTCCACCGCGCCGTGGGCTGTCTCGTTCGGGCGTCAGCACAATCGGCTTGATCCCCGCACCCTCGAGCGCCGCGATCATCTCCAACCTCCCGCTGGTGGCAAGGTGGCTGGGGAAAAATCCGCGGTTTCCCACTATCACGCCCATCGTCATTTGTTTCGTCATATCGCACCTGAATTCTTGCCCGTTTGGGTCTTTGCATTCGAATTTGATTCACACGTCGCCGCGCTTCCGTGGCTTCTCGCCGCTCAGCGCATCGACAATTCCTACACTCGACCCGGACGAAACCGGACCGAATAGAATCCGCCAAATATCGTCAACACCGCACCCCACCACAACGTCGGATGCAACGCCTCGAGCCACGGAAGCAATACCTCGTTCGGCGGCGGATGATTGAACTCGGTAATCCCCGTGAACACCAACACCACACCATACGCCAACATCAGTATGCCGCAGAAGAACCAGATTGATAGCTCTGCCGACTCGACTTCACGTTCGTGTTTATCCATCACAGCCCACCTCTTACCAGAACAACAGATTCAAAATAAAGAAGACAACGATCACCACGATGGCCCAGAAGATCGGCTTCTGCCAGATCGTCTTCGCGCCATCGTGCGGAATTGGCGTCACGCCATACACCAGCCCGGAGAGCTGTGCCTCGGGCACAGGCTTTGTCATCAGGCTTACCACCACGGTCACCAGCACGCAGATAATCCAGCTCCACAGCGCGCGGTACATATTCTCCGCCATCGGTTTCGAATACTGTGACATCGCCACGTAACGCAGCGCGCTCGGGTTTCGATATACCCACACAAACATGCCGATTGAGGACACCGTTCCTGCCAGCAGCCCAAGAAATCCGCCCCAGTGCGTCGCGCGTTTCCACAGCATGCCCAGTATTACCGTGCCGAAGAGCGGAGCGATGAAGAAGCTGAAGAGGGCCTGCACGTAATCCATGATGCCGGCCGCATTCATTACCAGGTACGCCGCGCCGATAGAAACCAGCATTCCGATTACGGTCGACCAGCGGCCCATCGCGACGTAATGTTTATCGCTGGCCTTCTTGTTCATGAACGCGCCGTAGATGTCATACGTCCACACCGTCGAAAACGCGCTGACATTGCCTGCCATGCCACTCATAAACCCGGCCACCAGAGCGGTAATACCCAACCCGAGCAGCCCAGGCCCGCAGTAGCGAATCAGCATCAGGGGCAGCACTTCGTTGTAACTGTGCTGTCCCGTTGCTGCCGCTACACTTTCCGGCACCAGGTGCATGATCGAGCCGTCGGGGTTCTTCAACACCGCCAACGCCAGCAGCCCCGGCACGATGACGATAAATGGAACAGCCATTTTGAATGCGGCGCCGATCACCGGAGCCATCTTCGCCGCGCGCAGGTTATTCGCACTCAACACTCTCTGCACGACAAGAAAGTCCGTAGTCCAGTACCCAAAGCTGATCACAAATCCCAACCCAAACACGATACCGGTCCAATGCACGCCCATCGGGTTGTCCTTGAAGCTGCCCAATGTGCTCCACAGATGCCCGTAGTCTGTCGTTCCGAGGTTCACCGCCATCTGCGCCTTCAGCTTCGTCCATCCACCCGCTTCGATCAGGCCAAGAATAGGAATCATCGCCGCGCCGGCCCAGATCAGCACAAACTGCAACACCTCGTTGATGATCGCCGACCGCAGTCCGCCCAGCATCACGTACAACGCCACTGTTCCCGCACCTACCCAGATGCTGAAAGTGATGTTCCATCCCAGCACCGTCTTCATCACCAGCGCCATGGCGAACATGTTCACGCCGCTCATCAGGATTGTCATCAGCGCGAATGAAATCGCCGACAAACCTCGCGCGGCATCACCGAACCGCAGGTGAAGATAGCCCGGCACCGAGTGTGTCTTCGAGATGTAGTAGAACGGCATCATCACAATGCCCAAAAACAGCATCGCGGGAATCGCCCCGATCCAGTACCAGTGCGTCGCCAGAATCCCGTACTGATACGCCGCACCGGCCCATCCCATCAGTTCCAGCGATCCCAGGTTGGCCGAAACGAAGCTCAGCCCGGCGATCCACGCCGTCATCTCCCGGCCGGCCAGAAAGAAATCCTCGCTGGTGTTCGACTTCCCTTTCGCGTAAAACCCGATAAAGACGACTAGTGCGAAGTAAATCAACAGAATGAAAATGTCCACCGGCGCCAATTTCGTCAACTGGTGGTCCATCAGGAGAAGCGCCGCAATAACCTGCATCAGTTAAAACCTCAAGAGTAAACGTTATCTAGCATACATTGCGGATAGTTCGCGTTTACCCCTCTCCTTCGAGTTTTATGTTCGGCATCACAAAAATATCGTAGTAACGGCGATTCGGAGGCGACGCGCAGAACATCGGAACTCCTGACTTCCGAACGTTGCAACTATACAACAACGAATTTCTCCAAGACAATGACAAATTCAGTTAGCGATCCGCCGCGTCTTGAGACTTCAACCGCCTTCGTGTCTGTCTCGCTGCCACACCATAATTCTCAGGCTTCCTTACAACGATTTTCCCCAGCGAGCACTCTATCTTGTTAAGGTGTTGTTCGCACTTAAAGGGAATTCCAATGCAAATTCGCAAATCAGCGGCGATCCTTCTCGCATCCGCCTTCACCATCTGCCTGTCCACCGGCATTACACTCGCCCAGGATGGCGCCAAACAAGACATGAAGGCTGCAGGCACTGACACCAAGAATGCAGCGAAGGATACCGGCCACGCTGTCTCCACTGGGAGCAAGAAGGCTTACAACAAGACCGCCTCAGGCACCAAGACCGCAGGTAAAGACGTTGGCCATGGCACCAAGGTGGCGGCAAAGGACACCGCGCACGGAACCAAGGTGGCTGCAACGGACACGGCTCACGGTACCAAGGCTGCAGCGAAAGATACCGCACATGGAACGGAAAAGGTCGGCGATAAGATTGCAGGGAAACTGGACCCTCGCTAGAATCGGCCGAATCCTACTCAAGCACGATAGTCTTAGCACTCCAGCGCGACAAGCCATTTACGGTATGAGCGCTCGCCTCATGCTGCCTTCAGCGTCGTCGCGTCCCGCTTCGGCCAAATCACGACCGCCGCCAGCGTAACCAAAGCGACCCAATACAAATCCGCCCCCAGCAGATGAAGGATCTGCATCCACACCGGCGCCAGCAGCAAAACATCTGCCAGCCCCAGAGCAAACTGAAAGCCCATCAACGCCAGCACCAGTCCAGCCAACCACCCCGCACCAGCCCGCTTCGCCTGTCCCACCAGCCAAAGCACAAATATCCCTGCCACCACAGCGCTCACCGGATGGACGCCCCGCAATCGCAACAGCCACGGAGACCCGACAGCAAAGTCCTGTGCAAACGCCGCCCGCAACGAAGAGGCAGGGAACAACGTATCCCCCAGCGCCGCCAGCGACCCACTCACCCCCACGACCAGCGTCGCCGCCAACCCCACAAACGCCCAAACCTTCTTCGCTCCGCCCACACCAAGCTCACGCCACATCTGTGCTGTCCCCAAAAGTCTCGCGGTGAGGGTCAGCGCCGCCAGCAGCAGCAGCGTATTGCTCAGATGGATCGACAGCACCACCACGCGCCCCATCGATTGATTGCCCGTCACGTATCCCAACTTCACCAGCAGCGCACCCAGAAACGCCTCATTCAGCAGCAGCACCATCGACGCAACCGCGGTTACTCGCGCGGCCTGTCCTTTCACGGTCCCGCGAAACGTCCACACCAGCAGCCCAATCACAAAAAAGATTGATCCGCCGGTCATGCACCGATGCGTGAACTCGATCACGGTATGGAGCCCGGGTGACAGCGGAATCACCTGCCCGTTGCAAAGCGGCCAATGGTTACCGCACCCGGCGCCCGACCCCGTCGCACGCACGAGCGCTCCCCAAAGGATCACCAGCACGTTATACCCCACCACACCCCACGCAAACCGCACCAGCGCCCGCGATATCTTCCTTACTGTCACTGCAGCAGCCATAGCCATGCTGTTATTCTACGCAGCTTCGGTAAGGTTGTTTCTCGACGCGTCGATCTCGTTTATCGCGAGGCTCTATCCCTGCGCCAGTTCCTTCGCTCGCTGCGTAGCTCGCTTCACTGCCTTGATCAGCGTCACACGCAGCCCGCCCTCTTCGAGCTCCAGAATGCCGTCGACGGTACATCCCGCCGGAGTCGTCACTGCATCCTTCAGCAACGCCGGATGATATCCCGTCTCCAGCACCATCCGCGCCGAACCCAGCGTCGTCTGCGCCGCCAGCAGCGTAGCCACATCGCGCGGCAGGCCGACATTCACGCCAGCCTCCGCCAGCGCCTCGATGATGATGTACAAAAACGCCGGACCCGATCCCGACAGCCCGGTCACCGCATCCATATGCTTCTCATCGACGACGACTGTCTTCCCGACCGTTTGAAAGATCCTCTGCGCCACCGCCATCTGCTCGGTCGTCACAAAACGTCCACTACAAAGCGCAGTTATGCCCGCAGCCAGCATCGCTGGTGTATTCGGCATCGCCCGAATCACCGCCAACTCACAACCGGCTCCATCCTCGATGTTCCGCGTCTTCACCGACGCCGCAAACGACAGCACCATCTTCTTCGGAGTTAATGCAGCCTTGATCTCTTCAATGAGCGCCGGCACCTGAGTCGGCTTCACGCCAAGCAGGATGACATCCGCCTGTCGCGCGGCCGCCAGATTGTCTGTTGTTACTTCCACTCCGAACTGCGCAGACAAGGCCTGTGCCCGCTCTGCATGCTGCACCGTGGCGAAGATCTGCTCCGGCGCCAGCAGGTTATTCTTCAGAAAGGCCTGCAGCAGGATGCCGCCCATCTTACCCGCGCCAAGCACCGCGACCCGCAGCCCCGGCATCACCGGAGCGATAGTTGGAATCGAAACCTCAAAACTTTCACTCATTCCCAAAGGCTATCAGACGCTATTGCTTCTGCGCCGCAATCCACGCATTCACCCGCTGCTCCAGCACATCCATCGGCAGCGCACCCGAGTCGAGCACCTGGTCATGAAACGCCTTGATATCGAACTTCGGACCCAGCGCCGCCTTCGCCTTGTCTCGCAGCTCCAGTATCTTCAGTTGACCCATCTTGTACCCCAGCGCCTGCGCGGGCCATGCAATATAGCGATCCACCTCGGATTGGATATTGGTCTCGTCAAGCGCGGAGTGCTCATGGAAGTAATCCACCATCTGCTGCCGCGTCCAGTGCTGCGAATGCACGCCGGTGTCGACGACCAGCCGTATCGCCCGCCACATATCGTTATCCAGCCGCCCGTAATCACTATAAGGATCTTTATAGAATCCGATATCTTTCCCTAGCCGTTCGCTGTACAAAGCCCAGCCCTCGACGAAGGCAGTGTATTCCTGATATTTGCGAAACTCCGGCAGTCCCGTCAACTCCTGAGCGATCGAGATCTGCAAATGATGTCCCGGCACACCCTCGTGATACGCCACACTCTCCACCGTAGTCAGTGAGCGCTCAGCAAAGTTGTACAAATTCACATCGACGCGCCCCGGACGGCTTCCATCTGCCGTTCCCTGGTTGTAGTACGCCATCGGAGAGTTCTTCTCGGCAAATGTGGGCATCGGAACCACCTCGAGCTGCGCCTTCGGCAACCGGCCAAAGAGCTCCGGCAGACGCGGCTGCATCTGAGCGAGATAGCCCTTGTACGCATCGATCAACGCCTCTTTCGACTGCGGATGTTCCTTCGGATTCGCCGCCAGCGCTGTACGGAAGCTCTTCAGATCCGCAAATCCAAGCTGATGCACAATCGCCAGCATCTCGGCCTCGTCCCGCTTCACTTCGTCGAGTCCGATCTGGTGAATTTCAGCCGCCGACTTGTCCAGCGTCGTTATCTGTCGTATGCGAAACGCATAGTACGCATCGCCATTGGGCATCGCCCACACGCCGGGATCCTTCCTCCCATTCGGCACATACTGCGCCCTCATGAATTTGGCGAACCGCTGATACGTCGGCAGAACCGTCGACTGAATCACCGTCATCAAATCTGTCGCAATGCGTTTCTGATCCGCCGCCGAAATTGTCTTGGGAAATTTCTTCAGTGGCTCTGCAAACACGCTCTCTTCCGGCTTTTGATCGGCGATGCCCTGTGTCTGCGCCAGTGCTTTTTCAAGCGACTCCTTCGGCGGCATGCGTCCTTCATCCACACCAAGCTGCAGGTTCGTCATCACCTGCGAGAACTGCGCCGGCACCTTCTTCAGGCGCTCAATGTAGTCGTCGTAGTCTTTTACCGAATCGAACGAGAGCTGTCCCACCAGGTCTGCCAGCCTCGTCTGAAATCCAAAGATCGGGCTGATTGGCATCTCCCACTCTTTGAACTTTGCTCCTTGTTGATCATCGATCAGCGAACGCAGCATCAGCTCTGAGGACAACTGCTCCTGATCGGTCAAACCTGTCGTATCGATCGCGCCAAGCCGCTGAATATAGTCCAGCCCGCGCTGAAGAGAAGCATTGATCTCCTTCGCTGAGTAGTCCGTCAGCTGATCGTTGTACCGCTTGTCTCCGATCTGTGAAGCAAACTCCGGCGAGTGTTTCAGCCGGTCCTGCCAAATCTGAGCGAATAGATCAGACAACGCCTTACTCCGTGCCGCAACCGTAGTAGTCGCCGGCGCCGAAGCACTCATTTGAGCCTGCACCCTCAACGCCCCCATGCTCAAGCAGCCAACCAGCACCAAACTACCCAAACGACGCAGCGAAAATCCTGTCATATCGATCCTCGACCCCACATCTCAGTCTACCGTGACAGAAGCCGCAAACTTTCACTGCTCGTGATCCGCGTCGCACGAATCGCTCGACGTACCTACCGCAAGGCATCCGCGGAAGCGCCCGTATCCAGCATCCGGTACAGCGTCGATCGGCTGATCCCCAGCACCTCCGCCGCACGCAGCTTATTCCCCCCACAGTCCTTCAAGACGCGAACGACATGCTGTTCCACAACGTCCTGCAGACGCACGCTCTCACCCACGCCCGGCGTCGCTTGTTCGTGCCCGCTCGCATCCGCAAACACCGGCAGATGATGCAACTCAAGCACATCGCCCTTGCTCTGCAGCACGCCGTTCCGCAACACGCTCTCCAACTCGTGCACATTTCCCGGCCAACCGTACTCCTGCATGCGTTTCATCGCCTCATCCGCGATCTTGCAAACGCCTCCGCCGTAGAGCAGCGCAAACCTGCCCAGAAAACACCTCGCCAACTCCGGAAGATCCCCCATCCGCTCGCGCAACGGTGGCAGAGCAATATCCACCGCGGCAAGCCGTTGGTACAAATCCTGCCGAAAGTGTCCAGTGGACACCAGTATTCTCAGATCCTCACGCGTCGAGACGATCACCCGCAGATCCGTCCTATGCGGCGCATCCAGACGGCTCTGCGCCGATTCATACTGCCCCAGCGCCCGCAACAGCCGGTCCTGCAACTCCAGAGGCATCTCGTTGATCCCATCAAGAAACAGCGTCCCTTGCCGAGACCTCTTCATCAAGTGCGCAACATCATCCGTCGCACCAGCGTTTCCTTCGCGCTCCGCCAGAGCATCCGCAAGCGCAGCCGCACGGCAAACGACAAACGGCCCGCCTGCACCGGGACTCAAGCCATGCAACGCGCGAGCCACCAGTTCTTTTCCCGTTCCCGCCTCCCCGCTCACCAGCACCGTCCGGAAGTGCGGCCCAATCCGTCGCACCTGCAGGCGCAGACGTTTCATCGTCGCGCTACTCCCGACGATTACGAACTCATCTGGTTCAGCGAACGGCGCTCCAGAAACTGCATGCGGAGAAAGGGTGAGAGAAGAGGAACCTGATCGAGAGATCGACATGGATTCTCTCTACATCGGCGAAACGCGCTGTCAGGTGAGCCTCCAAAACGCAAAAAAGCCGGAGACCCGCAACCCTGCGGCAAGTCTCCGGCTCCGATCTTTGCGGTTGTTCTTACAGACTAGGCAGTTGTCGGCGCACAGTAGACATCGAACGCCCGTGTCAGCTCCTGGGCGATCGCCGGTGCGGTCGAGGTTTCGATCGCCGAACGCTGCATCAGGTACACGAGCTGCCCATCGCGCAGAATCGCAATCGCCGGCGAGGTCGGCGGATGCCCGCCAAAGTAGCTCCGAGCCTTCTCTGTGGCATCGCGGTCCTGTCCCGCGAACACCGTCACCGCGTGGTCAGGCTTTGCCCCATGCTGCATCGCCAGACGAACCCCCGGACGCATCTTGCCCGCCGCACATCCGCAGATGGAGTTCACCACCACCATCGTTGTCCCCGGCTGAGCCAACGCCGCATCGACATCAGCCGCAGTGCGGGCCTCCGCTATGCCAGCGCGCGTCAACTCCTCGCGCATCGGAATCACCATAATCTCTGGATACATTTGTTCTCCTTGGTCGCGGCGAAAATCCACGCCCTTTTCGATTCTACGGGGTACCTCTGAACATCGCCACCACCCCTCCCGGGGAAAAGTGTGCAAAGTCTTCAAAAGAAGTCACATAAGTCCGAACTTCAAGCGCCGCCAGGTTCAACCAAAACCTCCGGCACCCACTGGGTCTATATGAATCCCCGGGTTTAAGTCTATCAGTCATGTCAATCGCTCAGGCAATGGCTCAGGTTTCAACGGCCTTGCGTTTCGGCGAATTGGGTGATGTTGTACTCTCAAGCCGTGCCGCCTCCCGCCTTGACGCTCCAGGAGTTCATTCCGCTTGCCCCGTTCACGACGCTTCGGATCGGTGGCCCGGCCCGTTTCTTCTGTGAAGTCACCACCGAAGCCCAACTGCTCGAGGCCGTCACCTTCGCGCGCCAACGCGACCTGGCCTTGTTCGTTCTCGGCGGTGGCAGTAACATCCTGGTCAGCGACAGCGGCTTCGACGGGCTCGTCGTCCACGTGGCGATAACTGCACCGACGCAAACCCACTCCGCTGGCGGCAACCTTGACGTTACCGCCGCCGCGGGCACCGAGTGGAACGACTTTGTCCTCGACATCTGTCAACAGGGAATCAGCGGCGTCGAATGCCTCGCCGGCATTCCCGGCAGCGTGGGCGGCACGCCCGTCCAGAACGTTGGCGCCTACGGCCAGGAGGTCGCTGACACAATCACCCACGTCCGCGTCCTCGACCTTGAAGCTCTCGCCTTCATCACCCTCACCCACGAGCAGTGCCGCTTCGCCTACCGCCGCAGCATCTTCAACACCACTCACCGCAATCGCTACGTCGTCAGCCAGGTAACCTTGCGCTTCGATAGCGCGGCGACCCCAAAGCTCACCTACGCGGACCTGCAACGCCACTTCGCCGGACGAGATCCCGCGCCGAAACCCATTGACATCTACCACGCCGTCCGCGAGATTCGCCACGGCAAGGGCATGCTGATCGTCGAAGGCGAAACCGACTGCCGCAGCGCAGGCTCGTTCTTCAAGAACCCCATCGTTCCCGCAGCTGTCTTCGACCAGATCTCGAGAGATCTCGCCATCGACCCAGCCACTATTCCGCATTGGGCCGCGGGCCCGGGCGAGATCAAGCTCGCTGCTGCATGGCTACTCGATCGCGCAGGCTTTCACAAGGGCTTCATTATGGGCCGGGCAGGCATCTCCTCCCGCCACACCCTCGCGCTCATCAATCGCGACCACGCCACCTTCGCCGACATCGCCGCTCTTCGCGACGCCATTCAACGCGAAGTACATCAGCGCTTCAATATCCAGCTCGAACAAGAGCCCGTCCAGTTAGGACTTTAGCGTTCCTGACTCAGCCCGCAGCTGTTCCATCAACCGCTGTCGCTCCTCCGCCAGCACGTCGCCCACCGGCCCCTGCTGCACGACGCGGCCATCTGCAATCTTGATGACCTCCGTGCCAAGCTGAAACGCTTCTCCCACATCATGCGTCACTGAGAGCACCGGCCTCCCCGTCAGCGCCAGCCAACTGTGCAACTCTTCGATCAGCTCGTCCCGCAGCCGAGCGTCCTGACCGGTAAAGGGCTCATCGAGCAGCAGAATGCTTCCACGGCTGCGACTCACCGCGGCAGTTGCAGCTCTTGCAATCGCCACTTTCTGCCGTTCGCCGCCAGAGAGCATCGACGGAAGCTTCTCAGTCAGTCCACTTAGCTGAAACCTCGTTGTCGCCTCCTCAACGATCCCTGCGGCGGTCGTTCCATCCGTCTGCGATTTGGCGCCAAATGCAATATTCTCTCGAACCGTCAGGTGAGGAAACAGTGCCGCGCCCTGACCGGCCACTCGCACACTTCGTTCGTGCGGTCTCACGGAAATTCCCTTCGCGGTATCCGTCATCACGAGCTCGCGCCCATAAAAGTTCGAGACGATTCGTCCCACATCCGGGTACACGAATCCTGCGATCGCTCGCAGCACCGTAGTCTTCCCGCTTCCCGACGGCCCAAAGAGCACCGTCCAGGGCTGCGTCAGCGTAAACGCAATATCCAGCTTCAGCGCGCCCAGGCGATGGCGAAGCTGCACACTCAGATGCGGCGCACTCTCAGACAAGCTCACCTCGCCGCAGTCCGCCGCGCCGCGAATAGATCAGCATCAGGGCAGCCAATGAAACCGCTACCAGCACCAGCGCCGTCTGGTTCGCCGCAGCATAGTTGAACTCCTGCACTTTGTCGTAGAGGAGGATCGAAAGGGTCTGCGTCGCCCCCGGAATATTTCCTCCCAGCATCAGCACAACGCCAAACTCACCTACCGTATGGGTAAACGTCAGCACGGTGCTCGTCAGCAACGAGCTACGTGCCAGCGGCAACACCACGCTCCAAAACGTTCGCCACGACGGAGCTCCCAGCCCTGCCGCGGTCTCCACATACGCCCGGTCCACCGCCGCAAACCCCGACACCAGCGGCTGCACCGCAAACGGCAGACTATAAATCACCGATCCCACCAGCAACCCCGAAAAACTGAACGCCAGCGGATGCCCCAGCACCCGCACCAGCAGCCGTCCCGGCGCACTCAACGGCCCCAGCATCACCAGCAGATAGAATCCCAGCACTGTAGGAGGCAACACCAGTGGCAGCGCCACCAACGCCTGCACAAACGCCCGCCGAGCCCCGGTTCCTGCAGCGATCCACCATGCCAGCGGCAACGCCACCACGAGCAGAATCGCCGTAGTCGCCACCGCCAGCCGCAACGTCAACCAGAGTGCCTCAAAATCCATACAGCGACAAGTCTATGACACTCTATGACTCGAGCCGTACAAATACGCCTACTTCACCGCAGCCAACCCATACTTCGGCCAATTCCCCTGAACCGCCGGTGACAGCAGCCAATCCAGAAAAGCATGCGCATCCGCCTTCCTGTCTGACTTCGCCATCACGACCGCGCATTGCCGTATCTCCGGGTACTGCGAGAAAGGCACCAGAACGTACGTCCCGATCTCTTTGAAGTGCTCCGTAATCGCCGCCGTCAGCGAGATCAGCCCAAGCTGCGCGTTCCCTGACTCCACAAACTGAGCCGTCTGTGCGACATTCTCCCCCACAACAAAATGCGGAGACACCTGGTCATACAGCTTCATCTTCCGTAACGCATCCGCCGCCGCCCGGCCGTACGGAGCATGCAGTTCGTTCGCAATCGCGATCCTCTTCACCCGCGGGTCGGTCAGCCTGTCCATGCTCAGCGGGAGCAGCCCCGAATCCTTCCGCGTCCACAGCACCAGCGTCCCCCTCGCGTACGCCGTCGGCTCAGCTCCGTCCGCCAGTCCCGCCGCCACAACCTTCTCCGGATACACAAAGTCCGCGCCGAGAAAGATATCCATCGGCGCCCCGTCCAGAATCTGCGTCGCCAGTGTCGACGACGACCCGAAGCTGACCACCAGCTTCACTCCTGTTGCATGCTCATAGGCTTGTGCCAGCGCCGGCATCACCGGCTGCAGGTCCGCCGCCGCAGCCACCCGCAACTCCTTCTGTCCCCACGCATGAGACCCTGCGAACAGTAATCCGATGCACACCAGAGCGGCAGACGGCTTCATCCCTTTACGATAGGCTAGATAAGACCATGAAAGTAGCGACACACAATCTTAGATGCACAGAATGCGCCGCCATCATCACGAAGGATGATGTCAGCAGCAACTTCCGCTGCCCGAAATGCAACGGTCTTTACGAAGTCATCTACGCGTGGTCGGATGTCAAATCTGCTGCCACTCCGGGTTCTCCTGCCGACCCCCACGGCCTCCTTCCCAACCCCAGTGCGCTCCGCTGGCTCTGGCAGGAGCGCCGGTCCTCCAGCATGGCGGTGGATCAATCCGGCGTATGGCGCTTCCGCGATCTGCTTCCCATCGTCGACGACATGGAAAAAGTAGTAACCCTTCGCGAAGGCAACACCCCCCTCTACGACCTTCCCCGCTGCGCCAAAGCCGCCGGCCTCACTTGGCTGCTTGCCAAGCATCAGGGCATGAACCCCACCGGCTCCTTCAAGGACACCGGCATGACCGCCGCTCTCTCCGTCGCTGCCCAGCGTGGCTTCGAGTGGGTCGCCTGCGCGTCTACGGGAAATACGTCTGCCGCCATGGCTGCTTATGCGGCCCGCGCCGGACTCCGCAGCATCGTCTTCATCCCCGAAGGTAAGATCGCGTGGGGCAAACTCTCGCAAGCGATGGACTACGGCGCCCTCACCATCCAGCTCAAGACGGACTTCGACGGCTGCGTCAAAATTCTCGACAATCTGGTGAAGCAATTTCCCATCTACCTCCTCAACTCCGTCAACCCGTACCGCCTCGAAGGCCAGAAGACCCCCGCCTTCGAGATGGTCGAGCAGATGGATTGGCAGGTTCCGGAGCATATCGTTGTCCCCGGCGGCAACCTTGCCAACTCCTCCGCCCTCGGCAAAGGCTTCATCGAGATGCATCAGCTCGGCCTCATTCCGCGGACGCCGAAGATCAGCATCATCCAGGCCGAAGGCGCCAACCCGCTCTACCGCTGGTTCATCGACTCCAACCGCGTCATGAAACCCGTCACAGCAGATACCCGCGCGACTGCGATCCGCATCGGCAACCCCGCGTCGTGGCGTAAAGCGGCGGCGGTCATCGACGATCTCGGCGGCTGGTGCGAGCAGGTCTCCGAGCAGGAGATCGCCCTCGCCAAGGCCGAGATCGGCGCCGAAGGCGTCGGCTGTGAACCCGCCTCTGCCGTCACCCTCGCCGGTCTCAAGAAGCTCGTCGCCCTCGGCAAGATCACCTCCGAGGAGCGCGTCGTCCTCATCCTCACCGGCCACACCCTCAAAGATTCCCAATACACCATCGACTACCATCGCGATGAGTTCTTCACCGACGCCGAAAAGGCCCAGCTCCTGCCCGACGATCAGGCCCGCCACGCCGCACTGCGCAAGCCCCCCATCGTCCTCGAAGCCGACCCCAGCCTGGTCCTCCGCACCCTCGAAGTTCAGATGAAAGGTTCTCACACGAAGCAGCCTCAGCCCGTATGACCGCTCTCGACCAAAACAGGCCCCTTCACCTCCGCCTTCCCGCGACCTCTGCCAACCTCGGCCCCGGCTTCGACGCCCTCGGCCTCGCCATGGCCCTTTACCTCACCATCTACGCCACCGCCGCCGAGGACTTCACCATCGATGCCACCGGGCGCGATGCCGCCCTCTGCGCCAACCTCGAAGACAACCTCATCCTTACAACCTACATGGACGTGCTCGCCGTCTCCGGCATTCTCGCCCCGCCGCTCCACCTCCAGCTCCACAACGAGATCCCCCTTGGAATGGGCTGCGGCTCTAGCGCGTCTGCTCTCCTCGCGGGCATCCTCCTCGCCGACCACTTTGGCAACCTCAACTGGACTCCCCAACAGATCCTCGAAGAGGCCTCGCCGCCGCGAAGGCCATCCCGACAACGTAGCCGCCTGTTACTGGGGCGGAATGACGATCTCAATGATGACAGAAGATGGAATAGCTACAGCAACTTGCGGACTAAACCTCACTTGGAACTTATTGTTAGCCCTGCCCTCTGCAAGCCTCTCGACCAAAACGGCCCGCGGTCTTCTCCCTGACCATTACTCCCGGGAAGACGCCGTCGCTAACATTCAGGCCACCGCCCTCCTGGTAGCCGCCTTCAGCCAGCGTCGTGGCGAACTTCTCCGTACCGCCATGCAGGACCGCCTCCACCAGCCCTACCGCCTGAAGGCCTGCCCCCTCCTGCCTTTGCTCCTTCCATTGACGGAAAACCCGGCGATTCTTGGAGTTGCCCTCAGCGGAGCGGGCCCCTCCGTCCTGCTGATCGCCGAAGGCTCAACCGCTCCAGCACTGGACGCCCTCATCCGTCAAGCCGCCGGCGACCCAGCTCTGGAAATCATCCACACAAAAATCTCTACAGGGATACTTCAGAGCTAAAGCCCTACGCTGCACATTTATAGAGCCTTAATTGCAAAAGTGACAACACGGTAACTTCGCCCCTAATTACCTAAGATTTCTTTACGTCCGGCGAAATCCCCCGTAAGTTATTCGAGTGGGCAGTTCTGGGGAGGGCTGCTACGCCGCCCGTTGACCTCTTCAATAGAGGTCCGGGCGTTTGCTTTTTAAGCACATTCCGCCTTCTGAAACTCCTGCCTCGCTCAAGCATCTAGTATTGTGTAGATTGCGCTGCACCGTCTGGGTGTTCAAGATGCAGGTGCAATCTGGAGGAAGTTAAAATGGCAGGACAGTACGTCACAGAAGTAAACGATTCCAACTTTGAAAAAGATGTTCTACAGTCGGCCGAGCCCGTACTTGTAGATTTTTGGGCCGCCTGGTGCGGTCCTTGCCGCGCTCTCGCCCCGGTTGTCGATGAGGTTGCGAACCAGTATCACGGCAAACTCAAGGTTATGAAGATGGATGTAGATAGCAACACTGCAACGCCGATGCGTTACGGCATCCGCGGCATCCCGGCCCTCCTCATATTCAAGGACGGCAAGGTTGCAGACCAGATCGTCGGCTTCGTCCCCAAAGACACGATCGATAAATCTGTAAACAAAGTTTTGGCATAGGGTTAGCCAACAAAGTTCTGGCATAAGTTTGGCCAACAAAGTTTTGGACAAAGTTTTGGCATTAGCATCTGTACCAACGTTCGACGGCCCGGCGGTCATAGACTGCCGGGCCATTGTTTTGCCGCTCATCCAATCCGCACTCATGATGACTCAAAACCATCGCTCTTGCTCGGATTTGTGTGTTATGTTTCTATCGTTTACAGATGTGGACTAACCACAGGGACTGATACCCATGGGATTATTGAGTCACCTATTTTATCCGTGGGGCTTCATCCTCCAGGGATTGGCGGTCGTCCATTTCATTCGACGGCGGCCCGATACCTATTGGATCTACATCATCCTATTTCTCGGCCCGATCGGCGCAGCCGTCTATTTGTTCGCCGAGGCGCTTCCCGATATCGGACTCGCACGCCAGTCGTTCAAGGGGTTTTCGCGCCGCAAACGCATCGGACAACTTCAGCTTGCGATTCGCGACAACCCCTCGCCGGGAAACTACGAAGAATTGGGCGACCTTTTTCTTGAGGAAGGCAAACTCCAGTCGGCGCACGACGCGTTTGACAAGGCCATCGCCGCCCGCACCAGCACGATCGATCCGTTTTACGGACGAGGTCTTTGCGCCATCCGGTTAGGCGATGCTGAAGCCGCTTTGCCCGATCTCGAAAAGGTCGTTGCACAGGACCCTGATCACGATTTTTATCGTGCAGCTGGACTGCTCGCTCACGCCTACGCGCTCACCGGGCAAAAGGAAAGAGCCGAAGCACTCTTTCGGCGCGTCACAACGACATCGACCTTATCGGAGACGTATCTCAACTTTGCAAGCCTGCTCGCCTCCGAAGGACGCAACGCTGAAGCACGCGAATGGATCCAGAAGGTGCTCGACAAAAAGCCGACGATGCCCAGCTACCAACGCCGTCGCGAGCGGCCATGGTTCCGTAGCGCAACCGCGATGCTGAAGCGGCTCCCCGCCTAACGGAGTGCAAAAGTTTCGTTGACTCCGGTAACAGCCCCGTATAGCGTTACTGCACTGCCTTACATAGCAGTGGGCTATCACGTATCGCCGCGGTCATACTCCCCATCTCGCGGCCGGAGTAGAAATGACTAGTAAGCGGCCTAAGCTCTTTTACGGTTGGTTGATGGTTTTCGTAAGTGCCGTTGGATTGTTCCTCGGCGCGCCACTTCTTGTCTTCTCCTTCAGCGTATTTTTCAAGTCGCTGGCAGTAGACTTCCACGCCAGCCGCGCAGCCGTCTCCTTCGCCTTTTCATTATTCAACGTGGTGGGTGCACTATGCCTTCCTGCGATAGGCGCGCTCATCGATCGCTACGGGGCAAAGCGTGTCATCCTTGTATCCATTCTGTTCTATGGCTTGTTCTTGTGTTCATCCCTCTGGGTGAGCAGCGGGTTGTGGCAGCTTTATCTGTTGTTCACTGTCTTGGGAATTGCCATGTCCAGCGGCGCGGCACCGGTTCCCTATGGAGTCGTGATCTCCCATTGGTTCAACCGGCGTCGCGGGCTCGCTCTGGCACTTTGCATGATGGGGATAGGAATCGGTTCCATTGTCGTCCCGATTCTCTCGCAGCGCCTGATCGCGGCCATCGGTTGGCGCGCAACATTTGCGACCTTCGGAGGTGCAGTTCTTCTGATCCCGCTTCCTGTTGTGGCGGCCCTGCTTCAGAATGATCCCGAAACAAAGGGGACTGCTGCCTGATGGCGACGACGGAAATCAAGTCGCACACAAACCGGAGATGAGCAAACAGGGTTTGAGTTGGCGTGAAATCTGGCACACACCAACTTTCTGGATCATGATCTTCATCTTTTCTCTGACCGGCGCGGCGGTACACGGCGCCGCACTCCACATGTCGGCAATTCTTACGGACCGAGGTTTTACGGCGGAGCGTGCTGCCATCGCCACGTCGCTCGTTGGCGCCGCAGTCCTTGTGGGCAGGCTCTGTTCCGGATTCCTTCTCGATTACGTCTTTGCCCCTCGCGTTGCCTTTCTCTTTTACAGTGCTACGACCGTGGGCATCGTGATCTTGTGCGGGATTCATCCCGGAAACGTCGCGCTCATTGCCGCTTTCTTGACCGGGCTTGGCATGGGAGCCGAGGTCGAGAGCATGGGTTACATGGTCAGCCGATATTTTGGTCTGCGTGTCTTCGGCACCGCCTATGGGTACACCTTCGGCGCATTCATGATCTCAGGGTCGGCCGGCGTGTTGTTGATGGGAGCTGGATACGATCGTTTTCATTCCTATACGGTCCCGCTCGTAGGTCTCGCGGTTGCAATGGTGATTGCGTTGTTCTTGCTTACCCGTCTTGGGCCATACCGGTACGGAGTCGAAACACATACAAGTCAGCCAATCAAGCCTCTGGAAGTGCCGAGCGGCGCTTGAACTTTTGCGATCCGATTCCTCTAGTGCTAAGGAGTATCCAAGATGAAGCAAGCCTCTTCTAATCCTCTGCCCGCCGTACTGTTGCGTGCGAGAGACGGGCTGATCCTCCATCAGACGTTGTACGCGGCGGCGAAATTGGGCGTGGCGGACCGCCTGGAAGGAAACTGGCGCTCCACCGCTGAACTCGCGCGCGAATTGAATGTGAATGAAGATGCGCTCTACCGCACCCTCCGCCTCTTGGCGAGCCAGGGAGTCTTTGAAGAGAACGGCGCTCGCTGCTTTCGGAACAACGAGACCTCCAACTTCCTGCGAACCGGGGTGCCCGGCTCCGTTCGCTCCCTCTTCATCTTCTGGGGCAGCGATTTCCACTACCCGAGTTTTGGTCATATCATGCACAGCATTCAGACGGGAGAGTCGTCACGAACGTTCCTTTCGGGCACCGATGGATTCGAGCATCTTCGTCGCGACCCCGAACAGGCGCGCATCTTTGACGACGCGATGACCAATATGTCGGAGCTCGTCGGTCCTGCAATTGCCGCGGCCTACGACTTCGGAGCCTGGGGAACTCTCATGGATGTAGGAGGCGGCAACGGCATCCTGCTCTCGAAGATTCTTCACGCGCATCCCAGCCTGCTCGGCGTCCTAGCTGATCAGGAACACGTGCTCGAACGCGCTCGCGAGCGGCGATATTTAGGTGGCGATCTGGAAACGCGCACTGCCATGGAGCCGTGTAATTTCTTCGAGCGTGTTCCGTCCGGATGCAGGGCCTACCTCATGAAGAGCGTCATTCACGACTGGGACGACGATCAGGCGCGCATCATTCTAGCTAATTGCCGGAAGGCGATTTCTGACAATGGTGTTTTACTGTTGGTCGAGTGGGATCTGCTTGGCGAAAATGTCCCCTCAAGCGGTAAGTTCATTGACATCGTCATGCTCGTTTTGACGGGAGGCCGCGAGCGCTCCGTTGACGAGTATCGTGAACTACTGGCTAGCGCCGGCTTTCGACTCAGCAGGGTCGTCCCCACTGCTGCTCAATTCGCAGTAATTGAGGCGTTTCCTGTCTAACGGAGAACGCAGAGCGTACGCCCTGCCTAACCATTACACTGGCATCAATGCTTGAACGGATGCTCTTCCGCGTGCTCATGGTGGCCTTCTTCATTTTGGCCACAAGCTTTTTCGTGGCTGCGGAGTTCGCCCTCGTCAGCGTCCGTGAAACGCGAATCCAGCAGCTCATTGCCCTCGGACGCCCCGGGGCCGGCACCGCTCTCAAGCTCAAGCACAGCATCGACGAGTTCCTCCCCGCTGTTCAACTTGGTGTCACCGTCGCCGGCCTTGCTCTGGGCTGGGTCGGCGAACCCGCCATTGCCGAAATCATCCTCAACCTTTTAGGAAGCTCTGTGCACCGGCTCCCGGCCCACGCGGTCCTGTACGCCCACACCATCGCGGTCATCCTCGCTTTCTCCCTCATCACTTACTTTGAGGTCCTCCTCGGCGAACTCGTTCCCAAGTCTCTCGCGCTTCAACGCGCCGAGCGCATCGCCCTCGCCGTTGCCGGCCCCATGGACGTCTTCATCCGCATCACGCGGCCCATCGTGAAGCTGTTGAACGTCTCCGCGTCCGTCGTCCTTAGACTCTTCCGCGCACCGTTACGCGGCGAAGGCGCCGTGCACTCGCCCGAAGAATTGAAACTGATCGCCACCGCGACGCGCCGCATGGGGCTCCTGCCTGTCTTTCAGGAAGAGATCATTCACCGCGCCATCGAACTCAACCACGTCACCGTGCGTGAGATCATGACGCCTCGCGGCAAAATCTTCTCGCTCTCCGCCGACATGCCCCTCCAGCAAGCATCCGCCCGCATCGTCGAGGAGCAGCACTCCCGCGTCCCCGTCTACGATCCCGCCAGCGGCCCCGAGCACCTCATCGGCATCGTCTACTCCAAGGACGTCTCGCGCCTCATGCACTTCCGCAGCGTCGCGCTCTCTATGGGCGGCAAAGGCGAATCCGGCCTCACCCTTCGCCAGGTCATGCGCGAGCTCACCGTCGTCCCCGAGACCAAGCTCGCCATCGAGCTCCTCCAGGAGTTCCAGGAACGCCGCCGCCACATCGCCATCGTCGTCGACGAGTTCGGCAGCACCGTCGGCCTCGTTACTGCCGAAGACGTCCTCGAGCAGGTCGTCGGCGAGCTCGAAGACGAGTTCGACATCAGCAGATCCCCCCTCCTCAGCACCACCGGAGGCATGTCGCTCGAAGGCAGCACCACCCTCCGGGACCTCGGCAACCAGCTCCACTGGAGATTCCCCCGCGAACCCGGCGTCGAAACCCTCGCCGGATTCCTCCTCGCCCATCTAGGCCACATCCCCACCATCGGCGAGAGCATCGAGCACGAAGGCCGTCGCTTCCAGGTCGCTGAGATGGCCGGCCATCGCATCAGCCGCGTCGTCGTCGAAGACATCGTCGCAGCGAAAGAGCCCGTCGGCGAGACCAACAGCACGGAAGCAACTCAATGAACCGGTTTTGGCCGATAGAAAAGCCGATAGAGAAGAAGGTGTCATTCTGACCCTGAGCGAGCATAGTGAGTCGAAGGGGAAGAACCCCTGTATTTTGCCCGGAGCGCCACAGTCCGGAGTGCCACAGTCCTCCGCGTCAGGTGTACGCCCTCGACTGTTCCAGCTCTGGAAGCCTCTGCGCCGCATCCTCCTCACCCTTCCGGTCCTCTGGGTCGTTGTCTCCGTCGTCTTCCTCTTAATCCACCTCGTTCCCGGCGACCCCATCGTCCAGATGCTGGGCGAAGGCGCTACGGCCTCCGATATCTCCGCGCTCCGCCACTCCTACGGCCTCGACGCTCCACTCAGCGAGCAGTACGCCCACTACTGGCATGGCCTCCTCCACGCCGACCTCGGCCAGTCCCTCCGCCTCCACGACTCCGTCACCCACCTCATCCTCCAGCGCTACCCCTACACCCTCGCACTCACCCTCGCCGCGCTCCTCATCGGCGTCGCGACAGCAGTCCCCGCCGGCATCTGGTCCGCACTCCATCGCAACCGATGGCAAGACCGCACCCTCGGCGTCGTCTCTCTGGTCGGCCTCTCCTTCCCGAACTTCGCGCTCGGCCCCATCCTCATCCTGCTCTTCTCCATCCAGCTCGGCTGGCTGCCCGTCTCAGGAGCAGGAACCGGCGATCTCACCAGCTTCCTCCTCCACCTCATCCTTCCCGCGATCACCTTAGGGCTCAGCCTTGCCGCCATCTTAACTCGCATGGTCCGCACCGCCATGCTCGAAGAGCTCAACCAGGACTACATCCGCACCGCTCGCGCCAAAGGTGTTCCAGAGAATCAAGTTGTATACCGCCACGCCCTGCGCAACGCGCTCATTCCTGTTTTCACCGTCATCGGTCTCCAGTTTGGCAGTCTGCTTGCGGGCGCCATCGTAACTGAAACAATCTTCAGCTGGCCCGGCATCGGCCGCCTCACCCTCTCCGCCATCTCCAACCGCGACTATGCCCTCGTACAGGGCTGCATCCTGGCTGTAGGTCTCACTTATGTGGGAGTGAATCTCCTCACCGATATCGCCTACACTGTAGCCAACCCGCGCATGCGCGGCCAATAGCCGTCAATAGAAAAGAGAAGTATGAGACTCCCCACGCTTCTGTCCTGCACCACGATCGCCCTGCTGACGGCTCTACCCGTTGCAGCGCAATCGCCATCCAGACCCGTCCCCGGCAAACCCGAGCCCGTCCCGCCTCTTCTTTCAGGAAAGTCCTCCGCTCCCGAGCCAAATACCCCACCCGCTCGCCCCTTTCACGACGCCCGCTACGGCGTCTCCTTCACCATTCCTCCTGCCTGGAACATCGACCGCCGAGACGGCGACGTCAGCACCTTTCGTCTCGATGCTCGCAACGCCGCTCACAACGCTCAGATGCGCGCCGTAGCCACCATCAGCTTCAACCCCCACCCCTACTCCACCTTTAGCGGAGCCCTCTTCTACTTCAGCGTCGCCCCCAACGTCACCGCGAACCAGTGCGCCGCGCAAGCCATCGCCCGCGCACCCCGCACCGTCACTACCATGGAGGTTGCCGGCGTTTCCTTCACTCACGGCTACGACGAACACGGCGGCATCTGCACCGAATCCCGCGACGAGATCTACACCACGCCCCACAACAACGCCTGCTACCGCTTCGACGCCGTTATCAACAACTTCTGTGGAGGCGACGTCAGCGGCGTCCAGGACATCTCCGAGCGCGAACTCGACGACGTCCGCAAACGTATGCAGAACATCCTCAACACAATCCGCTTCGACAACTAACTAACGTGGGTCGGGATGCTGTCGATCTCCCGCCAACTACGATCCGCCCAAGCAAACCGCATGTCATCCTGAGCGATGCCGCAAACTGCTTGTAATTCCGAACGAGCAGCAAACCGCTTGTCATCCTGAGCGAAGCGAAGGACCCCCGCATTTTGCTTTTGTCTCTGCAGTTGTCTGTTTCTGCTTTTGGGATTAAGCGTGGGGCTTCAGCCCCACGAAAAGATTGCCTCCGATAAAGGGGGCTTCAGCCCCGAGCCTTTCCATCACCGTGGGCAAATAGTGAAGGCCGTATCAAGATTCGTTTTCAAGAGCAGGGATGTCGCGGGCCATTCTTGCTTTTGCCGTCTTCATCGAGCGTAGATTCAAAGCAGTAGGCGGGGTTGTAGGCGTTGCCGTCGAACTCATCCACTTCAATCCATACATCCATGCTGCTGTGACTCATCCTTACGGCCGTAGATATGTCATGCATCCCATGGTGGAGGGTAGGCTCTACACCGATACCTTGTCCTACGTTCTCGAAGAGCAAGACAGCTCGATTCCCGACCTGTCTGAATAGCCATGATGGATTGTTCCCAATCGCGTTTACTCCACTGAGCGGATTATCGACATCGCCTTCTACTAAAATCGCCGAAGAACCGTCCATACCGAGCTTTAGGAAACTCACCGACGAGTCCCACGCCATTTTTTGCAATTGGGTAGCATCTTGCGGGCCGGCCCTCGTGATCTCTTGCAACACAAAGGCGTAAATATCGTTCCGAACCTGAGCAGGAAGATGCGCATTGCGCAGTGTCAGCTGCTTTGCGGGCGCGCTCTGACGAGATTGAGCGTGCAGGTCTTGATTGAGAGAAAGTAGAAGAAGGAGACAAGCAGCCACGCGCATAATCCAGCAGCGTAGCCACATACCCTTGTCAGGTCAACGAAATTCGCGCCGTACGAACCGCACCCATTACTCCACCGCCAACTCCATCACACTAGCCTCCACCCCATCCTCCACCGTCACAAACCCCACCGTCACCGGCAGCGAAAACCGCCGCGGCCCGGCACTCCCAGGATTGAAATAAACCACCCCATCCCGCACCTCCACCGACGCCCTATGCGAGTGCCCACTCACCACCACCGCCACTCCTGCCACTACAGGATTGATATCCAGATCATGCACTGAGTGCACCAGATAAAACAGCTTGTCACCCAACTCCACCACATCGGTCGCAGGCAGCTTCGCACAAGCCCCGGAAACATCCACATTCCCACGAATCGCCGTCACCGGAGCAATCTCCTGCAGCCGTTCCAGCACGCAATATCCCCCACATCCCCGGCGTGCAAAATATGCTCCACCCCGCGCAGCGCCGCCACCGCCTCCGGTCGCAACAACCCGTGCGTATCCGAAATCACCCCGATCAACATAGCTCGTTAAGCCAGCTTCAAACTCTGCAGCGAAGCATAGTTCTGGCTCATCTTCGGATCGTGACTTCGGTCCGGATCGATGCGTATCTCCATCGTCGTAATCCCGCTCAGGTTCAGCGCGTAGTCTTCAATCTCTTCGGTCGATCCATGCGGCGAGAAGCTCCACTGCTGCCGCACGATCTCCTTCAACTCGGCACCATGGCCCGCATACACGGCAAACTCCTGCGACCGCTCCGCCGTAGGGTCGACAAAATGCAACCGAAGCCGCTTGATGTTCAGCGGTTCATCAAAATGCAACCGAATCAGCTGCGGCCCCGTCCCTGCGGCTCGCCACCCCGTCGTCTCCTTCTTGCCCAGTGCATGCTCAATGGGAAAACGTTCATCCTCAGAGCTGATCTCCACCCGGGTAATCCGTTCCAGGTCACGCCACAGATCGCTGATTGGAGGTTGTGCCACCGCCGAAGGCGAAACGATACTCTTACGCATTTAGATTGCCTCTCACGTCCAAAGCCAAGCATATCTGATAAACATATCGCCGCGTTCACAGCCCCGCACTCATTCGGGTCCGCGGGTCCATCCAGTCCCGCAGCGCATCCCCAATAAAATTGAACGACAGCACACAAAGCATCACCGCCATCGCCGGAAAGAACACCAGATGCGGCGAGTCAAACAAATGCGACCGCGCATCATTCAGCATCGATCCCCAGCTAGCCGCCGGCGGCGGAACCCCCAGCCCAAGAAAACTTAGCGTCGCCTCCGCAAGCACTGCGCCCGCCATCCCAATCGCCGCCTGCACAATCAGCGGCTGCAGAATATTCGGCAGAATATGCCGCCCCATAATCCTTAAATCCGAAGCCCCCAGAGCCCGCGCCGCCTCCACATATTCCTTTTCCTTCACCGCCATCACCTGCGCCCTTACCAGCCGCGCATACCCCACCCACCCCGAGATCGCCAGCGCCAGAATCACATTCCCCAGCCCCGGTCCCATGAACGCGACAAACGCAATCGCCAGCAGAATCCCCGGCAGCGCCATAAACGCATTCGTCACATAAACATTCACCACCGTATCGGTCCACCCGCCGTAAAATCCCGCCAACCCACCCGCCACCAGCCCCACCGCCAGTGAAAGCCCTACCACACTCACCGCCACAATCAGCGAGATCCTCGCCCCAAACAGAGTCCGCGAAAGAATGTCGCGCCCTAGCTCATCGGTCCCAAACCAATGCGCCCATGAAGGCCCCATCAGCCTTCCTGTCAGATCCAACTGCGCCGGATCCTGCGGAGCCAGCCACGGCGCAAACACTGCGCACACGGTAAACACCACCAGCAGCGTTATCCCTAGCGCAGCAAGAGGCTGTCGTTTCACTGCTTCGGCAATCGACCGCGTCTGCGAAATCCCAATCTCTGCTTTGGAGCTCTCCACGCACCAATCCTACATGCGGCGTCACCAAAGTATTGTGGAATCCAGCCCGCGCACGCTACGAGCTAAACAGGCTCGTTAGATGTGTAAGTCTGAGCAACTCCTGAATCCTGGGCGTCAGATTGACCAGAGTCAGCGTGCAATAACCTTCGTTGACCGCCGAAACCTTGAGCCCGACCAGCGTTCCCAGTCCCATGCTATCCATATAATTCACATCGGTCAGATCGACCAGGATCGTTCCGCCCTGACCAATCAGCGGCTTGACGGTCTCTCTTAGTTCGTTCCCCGTCTGGTTAATCAGCCGCCCATGACAGCGCACGGTCACCGTTTTGAGGCCCTTCTCATCAGTCGAGCTGTCAACATCGCAATGAAACGCCTTTTCTGTCGTATCCAAGTGAAACCCCCAATATCCGATTCCGCATGTATAAACCCTGGCCGGGACCAGAGTTGTTAAGATTGTGTTACGAGTTATCACAATTCCTTTCAAAGCCATAGGGCTTCCTCCCCCAAAGCGGTCTTTGAATGCGCCCTCAAGACCATTTACGGTAGAAGAATGTCGTTTGTCCGTCGGCTCCCCATAGCAATTCCCGCAGCCCTCCTCGTCCTCTGCCTCGTTGGCGCTTGGTTGACCCGCGGGTCCATGGCGCACATGCCGTTCCTCAAGGGCAAAGGCGGCGCAGCAGCCCAGAACACCCTCGTCGACCAGCGCCCCTGGCAGACCATCCAGTCCCTCGCCCCGCTCGCCGTCTCCGCCGAAGAGCAGAACTACGCCCGTGAAGCCGAGCGTCTCGCCGATCACGAGGTCGATCAGGCCTTTGCCCTCGCGCTCCGCCAGGCATCGCTGCAGAGCCGTAGCCTCACCGGCGACGCTCTCGCGGTCCAACAGAAAGTCGCACAGCTCCAGGCCCTCGTCAAAGAAGACCAGGCCAAAGTCGACGCCCTCACCGACAAGCTGAAGCAGCCCAACGGCACAATCGCGCCCTCCGACGATCTCGACGTTGCCAAAGCGCAACTCCAGCTCGACTACGACGAGCTCTCCGACGCCAACGAAGAACTCGCCCGCGTCAGCGGCGACGTGCGTCCCCAGATCCAACAGGAGATGACCGCCCGGGAAGCCGCCATGAAGAAGTACGACTCCCAGGCCAGCGGCGGAGAGATCGCCATCCTCTCGGCCAAACGCCACGGCACTCTCGCCGGCCGCATCTCCTCCTGGTTCGATCAGCGCAGCCGCATTGATCTTCTCGAACAAGCCAAAGCCGATACCGACGCTGACGTCGCCCGGTTCACCGTAGTGCACGACGACTTCGAAAAGAAGGCTAACGCCGCGGCAGCATCGCTCAACTCCTCCGCGTCCTCGGGCGGCCAACCTGCCACCGACGCCGTCAAGACCAGAGTAGAACGCATGGCTCAGGCCCACGCCCTCGCGCAGATGCACAACATCGTCGAGGACCAGCTCGAGACCCAAAAGCAGCTCTCCGCCGTCTATGCCAAGTGGCTCGCCCAAGTGCACCTCCAGCACAGCATCGTCACCCACCTCGCGCTGCAGTCCTTCGCATGGATTGCCTTCCTCATCCTCTGCGGCGTCCTCCTGACCACTCTCGCCGGTGCTCTGCTCGACCGTTTCAGCATGGACCGCCGCCGCCTCCACACCCTCCGCACCATCACTACCCTCGCCATCCAGATCGTCACACTTGCTTGCGTGCTGCTTATCATCTTCGGCGCGCCCAATCAGGTTCCCACCATCCTCGGCCTCGGTGCCGCCGGCCTCACCGTCGTCTTTCAGGACTTCATCCTCGCCTTCTTCGGCTGGTTCATCCTCATGGGGAAAAACGGAATCCGCGTAGGCGACTGGGTTGAGATCAACGGAGTCGGCGGCGAGGTCGTCGAGATCGGCCTCTTCCGCACCGCGCTTCTCGAAACCGGCAACTGGACCGACAAAGGCCATCCCACCGGCCGCCGAGTCACCTTCATCAACAACTTCGCCATCACCGGCCAGTACTTCAACTTCTCCACCACCGGCCAGTGGATGTGGGACGAGATCACCGTCAACATTCCTCCCGGCGTCGACGCCACCAAAACCATCGAGTCCATCCACAACACCGTGCTCAAGGAGACCGAAAAAGATTCCAAGCTCGCCGAGCAGGAGTGGCAGAAGACCCCGCACCTGTACGGCCTCAGCCAGTTCAAGGCCACCCCTTCAGTCGACATGCGCCCCGCCGCATCCGGCGTCGACATCGTCGTCCGCTACGTCATCCGCGCCGGCGACCGCTTCGACATGCGCAACCGCCTCTATCAATCCGTCATCGACCTGCTGCACAAGCAGCCGGAAGAGGAAACCGCGGCCAACAAAGAACTGACAACAAAGAACTGACAACGAAGAACGAAGAACTGACAACTGCCCTCAGGCACTCACCACGCGATACAGCCTGACAGATACAAAGACCAGCGCAATCGCCACTGCCATCCAAACGCCATATAGAACATCAACGGCCCACAGCGGAGCAGCTCCAACGTGTCGCAGCAGCGACGGCAAAAAGTTCCATGCTGTAATGTGCACCGCGTCCCACGGATCCGCAAACATAGTCGGCGTATTCAGGCCCCACGCCGCACGCCTGTGCAGCGCGAACGCCAGAATGTTTTTGAAGCGCAGAAACACCACGAAAGTCGGATGGCCGAACTTGTCCATCTGGTAGATCTCGAGCGGCAGCCAGAACGCCAGCGAAGCAAGTTGAATCACTACGCTGACTGTCGTAACCACCCAGCCAAGCTGCCAGATCGCATTCCCAAGCGCCTCCCGGTAGCGAAGCAGCAGCGGAAGCGCAAGCAACGAGGCGAGCTCTACAACGCTCGAGATGTAACGGTCGCCCCACGCGAAATCCCCTGCCCAATAGGCGTATTTCGCATAAAAGGCAACATAGGCGGCGAGCATCACCAGCATCGCGACAAAGAAAGCTCGCACCGCCGGCGTCAGCCGCTTCCACAGAAACACAACAAGCAGCAGCGCCAGGCAGAACATCGGGTCAAACAGGAAAATGCTCTTCTCCGGTGCAAAGAAAGGCCCGATAAGACCCGAAGAGATGCCGCCCTGCACCCAATGTCCATTGAACGGATAGCTGAGCGGCAACGTCGGGTCCTGCAGCCGGTGCTCCACTCCGAAGTAGTAGACATACGTGTTTGTCCACGAGCCGAAGCGGACAAACTGATAGACCCGGTCGAGCAACAGAAAGACGGCATAGACAGGCAGAGCAGTCCGCAGGTACGCACCCATGGCGCGACGGTCCCACTCGCGCCCGGCAAAGTGCGATGCCAGCAAAAGAAAGCACACTACCCCCACAATATCGAGCACCGTAGTCAGGCGCGTCAGCAGGTTCAGCCCCAGTGCCATCGAGCCCCAGAACAGAGCACGCCTGCTCCCAGTCGTCAGCCACTGGTACTGCAGCGCAAGCCCCGTAATCGTCAGCAGCAGGATGTAGTTGTTCTCCGTCATGTTCTGCGCGTAGTGCAGATGCGTCGTGGCGCACAGCAGACCCAGGACGCCGGCGACGCATTCACCCGTCGAGAAACCGAGCAGCCCAAGCAGTCGGAATGCGGCAAGCGCCGTCAGCACACTAACCAGAATATTGGTGCTGATGCTCACAAGGATGCTGCGGATCGCTGGGTCTTCTTCACTGCGCGCGTAGGCACGCCAAAGCGGCAGATGGCTTGCGGCGGAGCTGACGAGATCTGCAGGGAGCATCAGCAACGACTGACCGATGCCATACCACGCATAGAGTCGCCCCCCGCGCCCATGCAATCCGAACTCCGGATATTCGTTAGGAAAGACCTGGGGTTCACCCGTCCACAGCGAATGCGTCACCTGCAGCCGATACATGGTATCGGCCGTGCCAAGCTCGCCCGACTGAATGAGGAAAGTGAACAACGCCGTGACAAGCAGGAGCAAGCCGAGCGGGCGAGACGGAACGAAACGGAGCATTGTTATCCATCGTATCTTGGTCTGATTCCCGACCATTCGGAATCAAAAATGCCTTGATCCTGCAACTGCACGTCCCAATTTGCCCTCTCATAGGGATGCTGGCCCTAAAATTGTGAGTAAAGGCCTTATCCCCCAAAAGGATCACCTGAAATCCAACCCTCCAATGGCTATACTTATAGAGTCGTAGAGTGTGAGCCCGAAGTGTTAGCCAATTGCTTTTCTGTAACCCGAGTTTGCTCAATACGTTCAGATTAGACACCAAGGAGTCCTCCCCCGAATGAAGCTCAAAGGTCAGAAAGCAGTGGTCTGCGGTGCCGGTGGATTCATCGGCGGTCACCTCGTGCAGGACCTGCTCGACAACGGCGTCGACGTCATCCGTGCCGTCGACATCAAACCCTTCGATGAGTGGTACCAGGTCTCAAACGACGTGGAAAACCTCTCTCTCGATCTCCAGGACAAGAACAGTTGTCTCAAAGCCGCCGAAGGCGCCAACGTCATCTTCCAGCTCGCCGCAGACATGGGCGGCATGGGCTTCATCGAAAACAACAAAGCCCTCTGCATGTTGAGCGTCCTCACCAACACCCACATGCTCATGGCAGCCCGCGACAAAGGTGTCGAGCGTTTCTTTTACTCCTCCTCCGCCTGCGTCTACAACGGCGAAAAACAGACCAACCCCAACGTCGTCGCCCTCAAGGAAGAGGATGCCTACCCTGCGCTCCCCGAAGACGGATACGGCTGGGAAAAACTCTTCTCCGAACGCATGTGCCGCCACTTCGAAGAAGACTACGGCCTCCAGTGCCGCGTCGCCCGCTACCACAACGTCTACGGCCCCCTGGGCACCTGGACCGGTGGCCGCGAAAAGGCTCCCGCCGCCATCTGCCGCAAGGTCATCGAGGCCAAGCACTCCGGCTCCAACCAGATCGAGATTTGGGGAGACGGCAAGCAGACCCGCTCCTTCATGTACATCGACGACTGCACCGTCGGCACTCGCATGATCACCGAAAGCGATATCCACGAGCCCCTCAACCTCGGCTCCGACGAGCTCGTCACCATCAACCAGCTCGTCGACGTCGTCGAAGAGATCGCCGGCGTCAGGCTCAAACGCAACTACAATCTCAACGCCCCCAAAGGCGTCAACGGCCGCAACAGCGACAACACGCTCATCCAGCAAAAGCTCAACTGGGCACCCTCCATCAAGCTCCGCGAAGGCCTCGCCCTCACCTACGCTTGGATCGAAAACGAAATGCTTCAGGATGACATTCTCGCCCGCAAACCCCTCGTCGGAGCTGCCAAGTAGAGCGATCCAGGCCTCCGTTGTAACAGCTCCGAACGCCGCCGCCGTCAAACATCGCCGCCGTCAAACATCAAGGAGCCGCAACCGCAGTGACGATCTCAAAAAGATGGGTATGGGCATTCGTCTTTGCCCTTCTTATTGTTCAGGCTGCGCAAGTCGGCTACGTCGTCCATCGCGAGTCGCTCACCTTCGACGAAGACAACCACATCTTCGCCGGTTACATGATGCACAAGACCGGCGACTACGGTCTCAACCCCGAGCACCCGCCTCTCGTCAAGCTTCTCGCCACCCTCCCTCTCCTCGGCCGCGACCTCTGGATCCCTCCCCTCCAAAACCGCGAGTTCAAATCCGAAGCCTACCTCGATGGCCGCGACTTCCTCGCCCGCAACGACGGCGCCGCCCAGCATCTCCTCTTCCGCATGCGGCTCACCACCGGCCTCCTCGCCCTTGCTCTCTCGCTCGTCGTCTTTCTCGCCGCGCAGGAGTGGTTCGGCACTACCGCCGGTCTCATCGCCCTGCTCCTCGTAGTCTTCGACCCCAACCTCCTCGCGAACTCCGGCCTCGTCACCACCGACATCGGCGTCTCGCTGTTTTTCCTCCTCGGCATCTACACTTTCTATCGCTACGTAAAAGATCCATCCGCCATTCGCCTCGTCCTCGCCGGAATCGCCGCTGGCCTCCTGCTCGCAACCAAGCACTCCGGCATTCTCCTCGCCCCCATGCTCGTACTTCTCATCGGCTGGGAGATCTTCACCGCCCCCAAACCCGCCCGCACCAAACTAGCCCTCCGCCTCACCGGAGCCTTCGCGGCCATCGCCGTCATCGCCGTCCTCGTCCTCTGGAGCTTCTACGGATTCCGCTACGCCGCTCGCCCCAACGGTCTGCGCCTCAGCACTTCGCTCTCCGACTACGCAGCTCCGCTTCACCACTTCAGCCGCACCGCCGTCCTCACCATCGCCCGTCTCCACCTGCTGCCCGAGTCCTACCTCATGGGCCTCGTCGACGTAAAACGCATGGCCGAGTTCTACCCCACCTTCATCCTCGGCAAGGTCTACCCCCACGGACAATGGTGGTACTTTCCCTTCGTCATCCTTGTCAAAACCACCCTGGGCCTACTGGCGCTCGTCATCCTCGCCGCCTTCGCCATCATCACTGGCCGACTCCGCAATCCCCGCGAGCTAGCCTTCGTCATCATTCCCTGGTTCGTCTATCTCGCCGTTGCCATACTCGCCGGCATGAACATCGGCTCCCGCCACATCCTCCCCCTCTACGCCCTCGCCGCCATCCTCGCCGGAGCGGGCATCGTCGCGCTCGCCTCACAAAACCCGCGCTGGGCCTGGGTCGGGGCCGCACTCCTCTTCGCCCACATCGCCTCCTCCCTCGCCGCCTTTCCCAACTTCATTCCCTACGCCAACGAAGCCTTCGGCGGACAACGCAATGTCCACAAGCTCCTCAGCGACGCCAACGTCGACTGGGGCCAGCAGCTCCTCCAGGTCAAGACGTGGCAAGACGCCCATCCCAACGAAGAGTGCTGGTTCGCCTACTTCGCACGTCCCGAAGTCGACCCCGCCACCTACGGCATCCACTGCCACGCTCTCCCCACCATCGACACCTTCTGGCTCGGCGGCTCCGACATCACCCCACCCGACATCCACGGCACCATCCTCCTCAGCGCCGGCGATCAAAGCGGTTGCGAGTGGCCCAGCATCACCATGAATCCCTACCGCAACTTCGCAAACCTGAAACCTGCCGAACTGATCGACTACGGCGTCCTCGTCTACCGCGGCGACTTCTCTGTCAAACAAGCCGCCGCCCTCAGCCGCGCGCAACACGCCAACCAACTCCTCGCCGCCGGCAAACCCGACCAGGCCCTGCCTCTCGCCCGCGAAGCCGTATCAATTGACCCCGAAGAGATCATCAGCCAAACCGCACTCGGCGACACCGCCGCCGCTCTCGGGCAAAAAGATGAAGCCCGCCGTGCCTGGCAATCCGCCATCGCCTCCGCGCGCCGCCTCGAACCTGAAGCGCAACCCAGCTATATCCCCGACCTCGAGAAAAAGCTAAGCAAGCTCTAAGTCTTACTCATCGTGCTCTCTCTTGAAATCCAGTACCGTCTCAAACTTCCCGGTATCATAAACCGCCGAAGCGGTGCAGGATTTCTCCCGCACCGCGGCCGGTTTATCGGTTTGTCAGCCCCACTTCAATGCCCGATCGTTGAAGCATCTGCAAGGGCATCATGCGCCTGTTCAACCGTGAAAGAAGCTGGCTTCTGTCGCGGCGGAAAATCCTTGAACGTTGCCATAAACGGCCCAGTAACTGCCTGCGCAGCAAGGACGAGGTAATCGTTGTCCATGAACCACTCGTAGTACGAGTTGGAGGTAATATCGGCCCGCTCGTAGGGGTCGGTCCGAAGATTGAATAGCTTCGGAACACGGAGCTTGGTGAACGGCTCCGCCCAAATCCTCATAGTTCCGGGGCAACGCTGCTCCATGAAGACAACCTTCCAGTTGTCAAAACGAAGGCCCAATAGATCACCATCGTCGCTGAAGTAGAAGAAGCCCTTTCGCGGGCTCTCCTTCTCCTTGCCTGTCAGGAAAGGCACAAGATTAAATCCGTCGATATGAACCTTGAAGGTCTTATCGCCGGCCTTATAGCCCTTCTTCAGCTTCTCCACAATGTCTGGGTCGCCCGCCATCGCGAGGAACGTTGGCAGCCAGTCGTGATGTTGCACAATGTCGTTGGAAATCGAACCTGCCTTGATCTTCCCGGGCCACCGCACCAGCGTCGGCACGCGGAATGCGCCCTCCCAATTCGAATTCTTTTCGCTACGGTAAGGAGTCATGCCGCCGTCAGGCCACGAATTCATATGCGGCCCGTTGTCGGTCGAGTACATCACGAACGTGTTTTCCGCGATGCCAAGATCATCCAGCAAATCGAGCACATCACCTACGTTCTTGTCGTGGTCAACCATCGTATCGTGATACGGAGACTGCCAACGCCCCGCCTGCCCAAGACTGCTCGGCTTGGTATGAGTCTTGAAGTGCATATGCGTCGTGTTCAGCCAGACGAACCATGGCTTGCCGGCTTTGTTCTGGCGCTTGATGAAATCCTTGGCTGCGGCAACGAAGTCGTCATCGCAGGTCTCCATCCGCTTCTTCGTCAGCGGCCCTGTGTCCTCAATCACCTGCCTGCCTACGCGCCCGTAGCGAGGTTGCACGGTCGGATCGTCCTTGTCGGACGCCTTGCATTTCATCACGCCACGCGGAGCAAAGGTTTCGTTGAACTTCGGAAAATCCTTCTTCGGTGGCCAATTCGGCAGCTCCGGCTCCTCTTCTGCATTCAGGTGATAAAGATTGCCGTAGAACTCATCGAATCCATGCACCGTGGGCAGAAACTCATTGCGGTCGCCAAGATGGTTTTTGCCAAACTGTCCTGTGGCATAACCAAGCGGCTTCAACAACTCGGCAATCGTCGGATCTTCGGCCTGCAGACCAGTCGTCGCGCCTGGAACCCCGACTTTACTCAGACCGGTGCGATAGACGCTCTGGCCTGTAATGAACGAGGAGCGTCCTGCGGTGCAACTTTGTTCGCCATAGGAGTCGGTAAACATCAACCCCTCCTTGGCGAGTCGATCAATGTTAGGGGTCTTGTAGCCCATCACCCCATGGGCGTAACAACTCAGGTTTGCCGTACCGATGTCGTCCCCCCAGATCACCAGGATGTTTGGCTGTGTGCTCTTTGCCATAGTCTTGCTCCCCTCTGTTGGTTTCGCTGCTTTTTTCGTTGTCATTTTTCACCTTCGTGGCTTGCGTGTGTTGTGAGTACCCGTTATTGCGGACTTCTCTTGATCAACCGCAGCCCAGGATGACAGGTCGATTTGTCAACCGGCTGCGCCATGCGTGCAGCTGGAGGGCAGCGGATCTGGCGATTCGGCGGCAGTCCCGACGTTTTGAAACGAGCCATTGCACGCAACAGCCCTCGCTGAACCAGCGCCTTAATTGGGCGTACTTGTCCCCCAGTTGACTCGACCCTGATTAGAGCAACAGATTGCGAGGGACGAAAACTAGCAAAAATCCTAGTAAGTACAGCTTCAACACAATTTGCATAGCATGAACATCGTTCATTGCGATCCATGACCCCGGTTCAAATTTTGAGAGGAGTTGCAAAACTGTCAGTGCTCAAAAAAGCAGCGCATCTCACTGATTTTGTGTCGGCCGTATGAAAAGATAGTCGAAGCATGACTCAGGAACCACCGGCCACAACCCACCGCATCCTCGGCATCGACTTCTTCGACGGCTCCGCCAAAGCCGCCATCGCCCTCATGCGCAGCGGTGGCCTCCTCGTCATCCCCGCCGCACCCGCCCTCAAAGACCTCGACCGCAATCTCGACTATCGCGACGCTCTCCTCAACGCCGACCTCGCGATCACCGACTCCGCCTTCATGGTCCTTATCTGGAACCGTCTGCAATCCACGCCGATCAAGCGTCTCTCCGGCCTCGAATACCTGCGCGAACTCCTCCTCGAACCCGACGTCCGCCAACCCGGCAACACTCTCTGGATCATGGCCAGCCCCCTCAGCGCCCAGCGCAATCTAGCCTGGCTCAAAGGGCAGGGAATTACCATCCCCGAAGACAACATCTACATGGCCCCCATGTACGGCAGCGCCCCCATCTCCGACGCCGCCCTGCTCGAACGCCTCAACCGCCTCCGCCCCCAGCACGTCATCGTCACCATCGGCGGCGGAACCCAGGAGCGTCTCGGCCTCTACCTCAAACGCAACCTTGCCTACTGCCCTGCCATCCACTGTATCGGCGCCGCCATCGCCTTCCTCAGCGGCGATCAGGTCCACATCCCCGTCTGGGCCGACCGCTTCTACCTCGGTTGGCTCTTTCGCTCCCTGGCCGAGCCGAAACGCTACGCCCCCCGCTACTTGGACGCCTTCAAACTCCTCCCTCTCATGCTCCGCCACCGCGACCGCCTACCCGGCCTCAAGACGTAGTCTCAAATCGGGAATCTTGAAAAATAAAGTTGAAAAAAGTGGCATGTTTTGAGTGCCCGTAAAACGCGGTGCAATACACCACGATAACGACGCATTCCACCACAAATTCACCACAATCTCACCACGACAAAACATCAAAAAAAGCCAAAACCCCCAGCAAAAACCACGTTTCCCCTCCCGATATTTTTTCTCCCCAAAAAACTCCAATCCCCAAACAACTTTCCTCACCTTCCCCTACTCGTAGCCGATAAAGGAAGGCAGGAAAACCTCACATGCTGCGTCGAAAGTTGTATTACCTGACCCTATACCTCAAACCTAAAATCACATCCATGCAGCTCTCCCCAAAGCGCCGCCAGAACTCCTTCATTTTGTTGACGAAACCGTTCGCGATCACTGCGCTCATGCTGCTGTTGGTAACCCCAAACCTCCGCGCCAAGAGCGCCTTCGACTCTCAAAACAACCTCACCGTAGCCGAGCAGTATCTCCTCGCCGCCGCCAACGAAGCCCGCGCCAATCAAGGACTTGCGCCACTTCGCCTCGACCCCGTCCTAAGCGAAGCCTCAGCCCAGCACGCCCGCGAGATGGCCGACCACGACGCCATCTCCCACCAATTTGACGGAGAACCCGAACTGGCATCGCGCGCAGCCAGTGCTGGCGCACACTTTAGCGTCATCGCAGAAAATGTAGGCGAAGCCCCCACCTCTCCCATCATCCACGATCTATGGATGCACTCTCCCGGCCACCGCGCCAATCTGCTCGATCCCGATGTCGATTCCATCGGAATCGCCATCGTCACTCGCAACAATCAGCTCTACGCCGTCGAAGACTTCGCCAGAAC
This sequence comes from uncultured Acidobacteriaceae bacterium, assembly GCA_963791735.1. Lineage (GTDB taxonomy): Bacteria > Acidobacteriota > Terriglobia > Terriglobales > Acidobacteriaceae > Edaphobacter. The sequence continues at coordinate 423,571 of CAWBTR010000010.1, forward strand.
GGTTCAAATCCTCACGCTCAACCAGCAGGAGCGCACCGTTGCCACCGTCCTGGCACAATCCGGAATGCGTGTCGGTGAGACCACTGACGATGCGCGTCAAACCTGCACTATGAGCACCGGTTACGCAGGCTCCCGTCAGCCCTGGTTCGTCATGCGTTACACAGCAGCCAGCCTCAACGCCATCCCCAGCCAGCTAAAGAGCCGGCTCGCCTCCGGCAAATATCATCAGGCCGTAGTGGGAGCTTGTCCTGCGACTCACAACGGTTCCTTCACCGCCTACAACATCGCTGTTCTTCTTTACCCTTAAGGAATTAGACAGTAGCTGGAGCTCTCACACCTGCAGTAGCTAATTCCTCTGCACTGGCAGGCTGCGTTGGCTCCATCTCCAGCAGATCGTTGAACCGATTGAAGTAATTGAACAGCCCAATCGACGCCATCAATTCCACTACCTCACCCTCACTGAAGAAGCTGCGCAACCGCGCAAACTCGGCATCACTGTATCGATGCGCATCCAGCGTCATCACCTCCGCCAGATGAATCGCAACCTTCTCCCGTTCGCTAAACTCTTCACTGCCCCCTGCATTATGCAGCGACTCAATTTGTATCATCGCTCCATCCGAGTTTTCGCGCAATCGTTGTATGCGAAGCAAGACAATACGGCGTTCGGTTCAACTGCGATGTACGCACAATCACAAGTTCTTTCAGGGCTTTGGGCAACGTGCCCGTATTCAGGACCGCCTCCATATGCGCGATGATCGTCTCAAAGATCTCCGGCCGATGAGCCATGGTTCGAAACATATTCGGCACATTGCCACGGTCCCGAAGATACCGGTCATAGATCCTGACAGCACCGGGCAAAACCTCATCGCGATTTAGTCGGGAGATACGAGACATAGGTCGAAACTCCTTTCAGATCCCTTTCCGCATGATAGCGCGGCCATCTTTGCGCCGCACGCGACTTCGCCTTTGACCCGCATATCTGTATTTGCTATAACTATGAAAGCGCGGCGCGTGGGTATCCAGCGCTTTAGAACACTCCTGAGTAGCTCAATGGCAGAGCATTCGGCTGTTAACCGAAGGGTTGTAGGTTCGAGTCCTACCTCAGGAGCCAATAAATCCAATCAGTTAGGGCGAGTTACCACGGAAGCAACTTCTGATACCGGGGAAAATACCGGGGACTCCGTTTGAATTGTGGTGCTGCTGATGCTCTCCATTGCCCCTCGCAATTCGTCCAGCGTGAAGTGTCCGTAACGGGCAGCCATTCGAACCATTGTTGCTGTACTCCATCCAACGATCTTCGCGACCTTTGCGATGGGAACTCCCGCGTTCAGCATCCGGGACACTGCAGTGTCCCGCAAATCGTGAAAGCGGCAGGGGAGGGGCTTGATTGTTCCATCAGAGTCCTTGTCATTTGAGCTGTCTTTGAGAATCTTGGCAGCTCTCAGTTTCGCCGCTTCCCAAGCTTCCTTGATGCTGCCGATCGGTTTGGTTGGATCTGAGTCGTAGGCCTTGGCAGAGAACTCGTCACCAGCTGCCCCGTAGCGCTCCGAAGGGAAGAGTAATGCTCAGGCTTCCGCTCAGGGAAGTGAGTCGCCCAGAACTCAAGGGCGGCCATTGCACGCTGATTTAGAGGAACAATGCGACCCGTGCCGGAAGCGGTCTTGTCCTTGCCCCAACGTAAGCAGCGGTTCTCAAAATCTACGCTCCCCCATTGCAGCGTCCGTATCACTCCGAACCTGGCGCCCGTCTCGATTGCCAACGTCACGAACGGAACAAGCGAACGCGAACGGGACTTTCCGCAAGCGTGTAGCAGGGCGGACTCTTCTTCCGGAGTTATTGCCCGTCCCACATCTTCCCGAGTCGGCAGCATCTTCACGTCTGGCTGCAATCGCGCCCATTGGCCGGAACGTTTCAGAATGGCGCGGAGCGTTCCTATTTCCAAGTTGACCGTCTTTGGCGAAGCTTCCTGATTCAGTCTCTTCTGTTGATACTTCGACACATCGCCGGCCTCGATGTCGCAGACCAGGTTCTTCCCAAACTCAGGTAGCAAATGCGCCAGATTCGCCTTTTCGATCATCACGGACCTAGGTGCTAGCGTCGCCTTCTTCATCTCTAGCCATGCATCAGCCTCGACGGAGAATAGATGGGGTAGTCGACGCTTTCTGATACCCGCTGCGCCTTCTTCCAGTTCGCGCCGTCGTTTATCTTCGATCTTTCCTGCCAGGGTCTTGGAGCGGGTTCCTGTGCTTTCTCGGATGCGCTGACCGTGAAATTCAAAATCCATCGTCCAAACCTTACTGCCTTTGTAGCGAAACACTGACATGGGCTACTTCCTTCCTGCGCGGTTTGCTGCCCGCGCGGTTCGTGACTTGTTGTGTCCCTTCTTCAACTTTCGCTCACGTGCGTTTGCCCGCTTGCGACGCTGGTGTGCTGTGTTCTTGCAGCTCTTCTTGTCGCAATAGAGTTTGTTTTTGTGTGATCCCACTCGGAAAAGATCTTTACAAAGTTCGCACTGACGATACTCCACTCCATTTGCTCGGTCCGCGAATACGGCCGCGGCTATGGCTTGCAAGGTGTAAGAAGGCCTGACCAGGAAAACCGGTCGAAGTCTGTCACGATTCACCAAGTACTCGATCATGGCTCCGCCGGCTTGGAGCTTACGGATTAGTTCATCGTCTCTTGGTTGCTCGTTCGTGGGTATCCACTCGATTGAACAGGCGTTGCCATTCGGTTGACGGAACCAACTCCAAAGTTCGCGACGCCGCTGCGTCATCTTTCGTTCACTTTCTTGAAGCGAATTACGAATATCCGGATGGCGCTTCACTTCGTGCTCAAGCGAGACTCGCGAAGAAATTTCAAAATCCGACTCTGGCACATCAAAAAACGCTAGGCGGCTGCGTGAGATGACCTTCAGTCTCTGACAAGACTTGCTCCAATACCCTCAGATGTTCGCCCAATGCTCGTAGGCGATCGGCGCGAATCTTCAATTGAGCCGCTAGTTTCTTCGGATCGTTTGCTTGCAAATCCAGAAGAGTCTTTTCCAGAAGAGCGAGGCGTGCTTCCTCCTCAGGCGATAAGCGTGTGATGGCGAGAACCACCTCAGGTTTCGTTAAGGAAGTGACGTTTCCTACAAGCTTCGCCGCTACGGTTCCTGCCGGAATCTGAGGGATGATTAGAGAAGTTGCGTTCACATTCAACGTGCGCTGCTCTTGTTCCAACCGAGTACGGACGCTCTTACAAGCCCTGACGAGCTTGTCAAACAAGTCCAACCCGAAGGGAAGAAACGCAACATCGGTCCGCTCCTTCAGGTAGACCGCCGCACACTGGGTGTCGAAAATACTTACGCGAGATATGAATTCATCTGCGTCGTGACCCAACCATTCACGGGGCGTCCTGTCGCCTCCAACAGTGTATTTGATTGTGACTGCCGGTTTGGAAGGAACCCCGTCGGAAACGACGTTACCAAGAATCTGCTCCTTGCCACGAGCTCGGCAGGCCTGCTTGAGGATTCGAATATAGCCCGTCTTACCGGCACCATTGTCGCCGTAAACGAGAGTTAGGCCCTTACAAAATTTGAGCGTTTGATCTTTTGCGAGCGCGTTTACACCCTCGTGATGGTATATCGACTCCAGGGACACGGCTGCCGAGACCGCGTCTCTAGTTGGCACGTGTTCTTTAGATAGAGGAGAGAACTCTATCTTTTCTGCTAATCCATGCCCTCCCTTGCAGATTTCGGTTAGATCGTGGAGGTCGTCGTCCGAAAGCTCCCCAGCAGTGATGAGACGCCTCAGTGCGTCACGCTGCCAGGCCGGACGACCGGCTGACCAAATCAGAATCTCCTGTAGGACGTTCACTTGCGTTCCGTTCTATCGACCACTGTACCTATAACATGCAAGCTTAGTATGGAAACGATGCTGCAGGGTGAACAAATCACTCGTTCCGCCAAATTGCGGTAATGATAAATGGGATGAGCAGGTCCTTCGGATCCGAGAGACTGTTTCCCATGAAAAAGACGGCGCAGCACCTCATCGCGGAAGTTCCTTGCAGACGGTCCAGAGTTGAGACGACGATCGGTGTCGACCTTGGAGATGTCTGGAGCCATTACTGCACCCTCAACGAAGACGGAGAAGTGGTCGATCGAGGCCGCTTCAGAACCAGTCCGAAGGCAGTCGAGAAGTGGTTTACCGATTTCCTCCAGCGCGGGTGGCGATGGAAGCCGGAATCCATTCGATCTGGATCAGCGAGCAGCTTGAGGATCTGGGCCATGAAGGTCCACGGTGTTGGCCACATTACCGCGCTGACCTATGTGCTGACCCTTGGGTAGTAAAGAACGCTTTCAGCAGAGCCGCGATGTAGGCTGCTATCTAGGCCTCCAACCTCGACGCAGCCAGTCCGGGGATCGCGATCCTCAGCTTGGCATCACGAAGGCAGGCAACGTATATCTCCGAAGTCTGCTCATCGAGGCCGCGAACCATATCCTTAGACCTCATGGCGAAGACTCGTCGCGTCGACAGTGGGAACTACATCTGGCGTCTCGAGGTGGCAAGCAGGCCAGGAACAAGGCCGTCGTTGCGGTCGCCGTAAGCTGGCCGTTTTACTCCATCGCATATGGACCACGCAAGAGCCCTACATGCCTTTCTACGCAGCAGCTGCTTGAGAGATGATCATGTCTACCCGTTGCGACGACACCGTGTTCCGATGACTGCGAGCCGACTTTGGTCGTAAAGGCCGTCTGATAAATGGCAGCATCGACTCTTCTCTCGAACCCCAACCGGCACCGAGCTCCTCGAATGGAAGCTCTTCAAGAGTGCGAATAGAAACTCGGTGGAGAGCAACATGCGGCAACAGAGACAACAGCAAAAACAAAACCCTATGAACGAAAAACAAAAACGAACATTGACACAAGTGACCTGCTCATAGAAAGTCGGCTTATCGTCAGCAATTCGTGCGGGACATATCAGTACTAATCGGTTCCTCGATGAGTGACTTGGTGATTTATCACTCACCGAGATTCAGAGCCACTGTAATTTTCCGAGTTGCCAACAAACCGCGAGTATGACGAGGACAAGAAGGGCGTTTACGGCGGATGCACGTTGGAAAAAGCGGCTACATCGTTATTCCGCCACAGATGTAAAAGTAAGCATCATTTCGCCATTTGCCAAAGGATCGGGGAAATGATTCTTAGATTTAGGCGCAAAGGCCAAAGATGTGGACTAAACTCAAGGCGAAAGCGACTGGAGGATCTTAGGATGGTTCCCGAAGCGTCAGTCGACATTTCACGTCGTCAGTTTCTCGCTGCTGGAGGTCTGACGGTTGCCGCAGCTTGCTTTGCTCCAAGTTACTTGATGGCCGAGACAGAAGGCATCGTTGTAGGAGCGTTCAAAGAAGCGGCCACAGCGAAAGTCACAGTTCAAAACCTTCGCCGCAACATCAGCGTCCTTTTGGGGGCTGGGGGGAATATCGCCGTTCTCACCGGCCCCGATGGAAAGCTGCTCATCGATGCCGAAATCGTCACCGCCCGTCCAAACGTCGAAAAGGCCATTGCAAGCATCAACACCGATCCCATCAAGCAATTGATCAACACCCACTGGCACTTCGACCACACCGGTGGCAACGAGTGGGTCCATCAAGCCGGAGCCAGCATACTTGCCCACGAGAACACGCGCAAACATCTTTCCCAAGCCACGCGCGTCGAAGGCAACTTTCGGTACACTTTCCCAGCCGCGCCTGCGGGTGCGATTCCCTCCACCGTCTTCAAAGACGAACACACTCTACATGCCAACAACACTACTCTCATGCTGAAGCACTACCAGCCTGCCCACACGGACTCCGATATCTCCGTGTACTTTGTTGAGGCCGACATCCTCCACACTGGAGACACCTTCTGGAACCGCGATTACCCCTTTATCGACTACTGGACGGGAGGCAGCATCGACGGCCAGATACGCGCGGCAGAAGCGAACATCGCAAAAGTGACCGCCAAGACGATCGTCGTTCCTGGGCACGGAGCCGTGGGCCGTAAAGCCGACCTGATTCTATTCCGAGACGTATTGGTTGAGATCCGCGACAAGGTTGCAGCCCTCAAAAAACAGGGTAAGTCCTTACCTGAAGCTGTCGCGGCTAAACCTGGCGCACGCTATGACGCGGTATGGGGCAACCTGTTCCAAAACCCGAGTGACTTTGTTGCGCTCGTATACCAGGGCGTTTGAAATCATCTACATCGCGGGAGAATCACGGGAAACTCGGAAGTAACTCTCAACTGGCGACAACACGGCAATGCACTCATTGAGATCGCAGCTTTCCGAATTTGGGACGGATTGTTGGCAAAACGGGAAAACTGGCCTTTAGTAAAGAGAAGGGTGTCTCGCCGAAGCTTGGCAAGTTGGCCGGTATCGTCTGAAACTTTGTGGACAGCAACGGAATTAACCTGTTCCACGACCTGCGCGTCTGCGGGACGCCCGATATCAGGAGAACCTTTTCTCCGTTGTCGATTCAATCGAACGCGATCTTTTTCGCTTCGCTTGCCGCATCGAGAGGCTCCGAAGTCTGCTCGATTCGCTGGGCGGCAGCAGCAATCGATTTGAATCCGACGCCCGTGCCTACGGCGCCAGCAATGCCAATCCCGAGTTTGAAGAAATCACGCCGCCGCATCCAATCATTCTCGGCAATGCCTTCCTGCGTGGTCGATTCTCCGTTAAACCCACGATCCATAGCTGTGGCTCTTTTGCCTGTTCCTGCCGATGCGGTGAGGATTTCAGGCGAAAACTTCAGGTGAGGACTACAATTTTTCCGCCGGCTTTGTTCTCCTCCATCAGGCGATGGGCCTCTACAATTTCGTCCAGATGGAAAGTCTTGCCTACCTGTATGTGCAGCGTGCCAGCCTCAATCTGCTTGGCGAGGTCATTGAGGGGTGTCCCCATGAAGTCCTCCGATTCGCCGGCGTAGACAGTGAGACAAACCGCTGTGGGGATAACGTCCATAGGTGCGAACTGATCGAAGGACCACTTGTTTCCGACGATGCCGGTCATGCATACAATACCTCCTCGTTTTGGGCAACGCAGCGAGTCTTCGAGTGTCGTCGTGCCAATCATCTCCAGCACCTTGTCGACGCCTCCGCGATATTTTCGTTGAATCTCGCTGGCGATCGAACCGGTGTCCACGATGACATCGTCGGCGCCGCTTGAGCGCAGCAGTTTGACGCGGTCGGGATTGCGCGTCGTGGATGCGACGAAGGCCCCACTGTTTTTAGCGATGGCCGCTGCAGCAAGCCCCACCGAAGTTGTGCCGCCGCGGATCAGAAGTCGCTCGTCCTTCGCCAGCCGCAGCGCCCGGAACAGCGAACCCCATGCCGTCTCCAGCATCTCCGGCATCGCGCCTAGCGTCTCCCACGGCAGCTTCACTTCGATCTTCTGCACCTGGCTCGCTGGCGGGCACGTGTACTCTGCATACCCTCCGTCGAACTGGCGGCCCATACCGCCCATCGCGCTCGCCACCACGTCACCCTTTTGGAACTCGCCACCGGGGGCTTCCTCCACGACGCCCACAGCTTCAATCCCAAGCACTCGAGGGAATTTCACTCCCGGCGAGTGGCCCAGCCGCGTGAAAAGTTCGGAGCGGTTCACTCCGAATGCCTTAACCCGCATCAGCACCTGTCCGCTGTTCGGAGTCGGGATGGGGCGGCTCTCCACCCTTAGTACCTCTGGTCCGCCCGCCTTGTAGATCACGACGGCTTTCATCTCAGGCATGAGTTGGCTCCTTCCAGTCCTAATGTCTGGGCGGATTTGTAGAAGAAAAGCTATATCGCGCGATCTTCCAGGACCCATCTCTGTCCTTCCTGAAAATGAAGAGTTCCTGATTTGCCTCGGCGCTCTTGGTTCCCGTCGCGTGGTCCAACGTTGTTCCCGCAGAATTGGTGCGCGCAAAGGCCCACTCTGGCGCTAACTCTACGATTTCACCGATGCTGAACTTTACGTTCAGCGTAATCGCCTCGAAAACCGCGTCGTAGGCTTTCCTGAGCGCCTCTGAGCCGACTGCAGATGGACTGTATGGAGGCATGAACACGCCGTCTTCAGCGTAGAGGGGCATCACTGCGTCGGTACTCGATGCATTCAATGCATCGTTGTACTTCGCGAGCAGAGTAGTCACCGCTTCCTTTGTAGCACTCATTCGCGTGTCCTAAGAATTCCGGAGTCTTCGTTGGACACGACTATAGGCTTTCTCCGCTTGCTTCAGCTAGACGAATAAACGCAAAGGTATTTTCCAAATATGGGACAATCTGGCGCCCTGACACGCGACTTGACTAGGCCGGTAATTTGGGAAAAAGCTGCGGAGCCATTTTGGCTGCGAATTCCTTGAACACGCGTACCACTCGCGGCATGTGGCGATTGCCCGCATGAACCAGGGAAAGATCAAAGTTTTGCAACTTCCACTTTGGCATGATCTCCACCAGCCAGCCATCGCGTAGCAGGCTTGGTTCCACCACTGGCGGAAGATCGCCGATGCCGACGCCCGCAAGGAGCGCCGTCGCAAGTCCGGCATAATCGTTCATTGAGAAATACGGCTGAAATTTTAGGGTTTCTTTGTCTTTGGCGTTTATATGAACGAAGTTCCACTGGCATTGCGGCTTCCAGAAGGAAAACGCTAGCAGCTTGTGTTGAAGGAGATCTTTCGGATTCCTCGGCGGTTTGTGTTTCTTCATGTATGCCGGGCTCGCGACGAGCTGATGGCGATATTTCAGAATCCTCCGGGCGACGAGGGAGGAATCTTCAAGATCCCCGACCCTGAAGGTCAGGTCAACACCTTCGGAAACATGGTCGACGATTCGATCGGTGATGAAAATGTGAACGCGAACCTCGGGATATGCTTCCTGGAACGCTCCTACTATTGGAGCCAACAAAGTGTCAGAAATGCTGGGCGGAGACGCGAGCCGCAACGTGCCAGAGACATTCGAAAGGAGATTGGAGGCTGCATTGTCGACTGCATCGCTGAGTTCAACCATCCGCCGCGCGTGTTCGAGGACCTCCGATCCGGCGTCAGTCACCCGCAGTCTCCGCGTGGAACGTTCGATCAGACGCACTCCTAGCTGATCTTCCAGTTCGGCGATGCGGCGGCTTACAGTCGAGGTCGGCATTTTGAGAATGCGGGCCGCTCCCGAAAAGCTGTTTGCCTCGACAACGTGCGCGAACACGACGAGTGAATTTAGATCGGTCATGATCTTCTCAAAGGTGGGATTCTCGTTTGCAATTTTACGGGCTAGCGGATGGTCCAGGCCATTGCCTGCTGTGTGATCTCGACGAGAACTGCGGATGAATGCTTCCTGCCCATCCTATACTTACCATACCCTGTACATATGGAATGGCCTGCTCCGCTCAGACCATTGAAGGACCAAAAGGGAGCGTTATTGACAATTTGAGGCTCTGTGACTTTGGGTATGACATGAGTTCTAAGCAGGGCAACCGGGCGGCCGATCGCACTGTCGGTTGGCGACTTCAGGGACATTCAGTTTGCACACTACGCTAGAACTGGACGGGCCCGACCGATCCTATCCAGCTGCGAACCTTGGATGGATCTGCTTCGTCCATGTAGAAGAAGTGTGTCATGACGGGCTTTACCGTGGGTTTGCTGCTGTCGTCGGGCTTCATCGTGACGATGCCGCGAAAGATCTTGATCGATCCTCCGTCCCAGTATTCGACGACGTCGTGGTGTGCCGTGAACCCTGTGTCGATGAAGGCGCGACGGTTTTCACGGATCGTCTCACGTCCATTCCATTCAGCGACACCGAGGCGACATGTCGCATCCGCCACAAAACAGTCAAAACCTTTACCGAAGGATTTGTCATCGATCTCTTTCCAGAAGGCTAGCAGCCATTCAGGCGGTGTGGTTTTCGTGATCGTTAGCGTTGTCATTGCATTCTCCCGAGTTGATATTGACGAGTACTGTCTCAATATCGCCCTCATTGGGAACCGCCCGCAATTACCTCAGAGGTAATCGAGCGCGAGGTCCAAACAGGCGACGAAAGATAGGCTCTTGGTCCGCTCGTGTGCGCGAGGAGAGACGTCACAGAAATCTGCTAATTGGCAATTCTGTCGCCGGTGCCAAAGCGTCGCCGATAATCTCGCGGCGGGAGGCCGATAATTTTTTGGAAGGTCTTTCGAAAAAATCCGGCGTCCTCGTATCCCACCTTCCAGGAGATTTCTTTCATAGATAGTGTTGTGAACTCGAGAAGTTCACGCGCTTTCTGCACCTTCAAGTGTTGTAGGTACTCGGTGGGCGTAAGGCCCGTCGCTTTTTGAAATCGGCGTAGAAAGGTTCTTTGTCCAAGCCTTGCCTTGGTCGCCATCTTATCGATCGTCATCGATTCAGAAGCAAGTGTTTGAAGCCAGACCTGAACCCTTAGGACCGCTGCGTCCCCATGGTGCAGGGATGGAGAGAAGTTTGCATAAAAGCGCTGCTGGCGTCCTGCGGGATCGATGAGAAAGAATTGAGCCGTTCTCATCATCACGACAGGACCGAGATAGCGATCTACCAGCTTTAGCCCCAGGTCGAGCCATGCCATCACGCCTCCCGCCGTGACAACATCCCCAAGGTCGATGATCAACTCATTGGTGTCGACGCAAATCTCTGGGAAGCGCGTCGCCAAAAGCTCTGAATAGGTCCAATGTGTAGTGGCCGATCTGCCGTTCAACAGTCCCATGTGAGCAAGCAGGAACGCGCCACCGCATACCGAGCAAAGGATGGTGCCGGAAGCATGCTGTGTTCTTGCCCACTCCAACAGGTTGCCCGTTATTTTTGTCTGCGGATCGATCTCCAGAGTGGGCGGAAATATTAGGCAATCAGGCTGACATCGCTGTCCAGGGTGTGTCTCGAAGACACACTCAAGCCGGGCCGTCTCTCTATTCACACCCCAATGGCTGATCTGTAGTTCCCTTGGAAATTCATTGCCCTGTTCTGCACTGAAGCGATTGGCAACCACGAAGAGATCGGTCAGACCCAGTACCGCTGCAAGTTGTGCCCCAGAATAGAGTACGATTCCGATCCTGCTTGTCTTCCCAAGCGGAAGAATGGCGGATTTGCCCTTGCCTTTGTCACTTATGACTCTCGGCATTGTTGACCTTTCTTGTTCTACTGGCGGAGTCACAGTGTAGCGGACCGACGCAGGGTATTTCATCTGCCCAGACGAAACTCTCATTTGCCCCTACCGAATCGACTGAAAGGAGAATATCGAATGAACAGCTTCCCAGTAAGAGACGGCACTCAGATTTTTTACAAGGATTGGGGCACCGGCCAAACCCTCTTCTTTCACCATGGCTGGCCGCTCTCAGCAGACGATTGGGACGCTCAAATGATGTTCTTCCTCGAGCGCGGCTTTCGGGTGATTGCTCACGACCGAAGGGGACATGGCCGCTCCACCCAGACGGTCACCGGTAATGAGATGAACACCTATGCTGCTGACGTCGCCGAACTGGTCGAGAAGCTGGATCTTCGAGACGCGATTCACATTGGGCATTCGACCGGAGGTGGAGAAGTTGCTCGGTACGTGGCGAAGTACGGCAAGGGGCGAGTCGCGAAGGCAGTCTTGATCAGCGCCGTTCCGCCAATCATGGTCAAATCGGACAAGAACCCGGGCGGAACTCCGATTGAAGTCTTCGATAAGATTCGCGAGGGCACAGCAAAGAATCGAGCGCAGTTCTACCAGGACATCACTCTTCCGTTCTACGGCTACAACCGGCCGGGAGCCACTATTTCTCAGGGTATACGGGACAACTGGTGGCGTCAGGGCATGATGGGCGGGATCAAAGCCCATTACGACTGCATTAAGGCATTTTCAGAGACCGATTTCACCGAAGACCTCAAGAAGATCGAAGTGCCTACATTTATAATGCACGGAGAAGATGACCAGATCGTCCCCTTCGCAAATGCCGGGCCCCTCTCAGCCAAACTGCTCAAGAACGCGGAGACGAAATTTTATCCTGGCTTTCCGCATGGCATGCCAACGACAAACGCAGAGCAAATCAACACCGACCTGCTCGCCTTTATCAAGGCATGAACAGCGCTCACTTCCGATAGGAGACTACATGAATTCTGCCATGAGTACCCGGTCGGTTTGTAGGAAATTACGGTTACTCCCGAGTAACGGGCAATCCGGAAGTTGAGTGCCACTTGGCGGCGACGCTCCGATCGCTGGTCGATGGCGCTACCAAAAGACTCAACCGCTAAAAGCTTAATCAACACGAGACCGGATTCCGGATCGAACTGGTTTTTGAAGGTGGGCCGGGCTCTCTCAGTACGACCTCACAGGTCGGGCGGATATGTGCCTCGAGCGGATGAAAAAAAACTGCAGGCCGCAATGAATCACTGGCCCTGCAGGAGGTCTTAAGTGACGTTGCATCAAAAGATGATCTTTGCACCAAACTGGAGCTCTCTCGGCGTAGTGCCCTGGCTTGTGGCCAAGCCGGCGCTAGAAGTGCCTATCGTGGTGCCCGGAGTGCCGGCAATCACCACGTTGTAGGTATTGAAGGACTCGGCACGCAACTCCATGCTGATACCTTCATACAGCGGCGTCTCCTTCACGAGGGAGAAGTCCAGGTTGTTGAATGTCGGGAGTCGGTACGGCATTTTGCCTACGTTGCCGAACGAGCCTGATGGCACCGAGAACACTGACGGGTTGAAGATGCATGATCCCGAAGTGCCCCGAGCGCCTACCGGCGTCGATCCGCAGGAGCCCTGGGCTGGGTTTCCGCCCGTGACAATATTGGGTCGGGAGTAGCTGGCTACGGAACCGTTGTCCCCCGAGATGTTCGCCGGGTCGCCGCCTACGTTCAGGTTGTATGGTTGGCCGGACCGGATCTGGAAGAGATAGTTAGCCTTCCAACCTCCCAAAACGTACGATGCGAATCCGGTCTGTAACCAGCGCTGGCCGCGACCAAAAGGCAACGCATAGATTGTGCTCCAGGAGAAATAATGTTTGATGTCGTACGACGAAATACCGTAGGCGTTGCGCGGATTGAAGTAATTTTGAACCACGGATCCGCCACCGGTTCCGTTTTCCGCGGCAAACCATCCGCTACTGTTATCCAGGGATTTCGACCAGGTGTATGAGGCGATCGTGTTCAAAGAATTTGAAAAACGCTTCTGAAAAGACGCAAGCAGCGCGTCGTAGTTGGCGTATCCGGTGTCGAGCGAATAATGCCAACCGGGGGTCATCCATGGCACGTATTTATATGTATCAATCGTAGTTAGAGGAGTGCCCGTCGGCGAAGCATGATTCGCGGTGTTAGCAAAGCCAGTGTAGTTCAGCCGTGTGCTCTTGGAACCCGCATAGGCCAGACTGAACAGGGTAGTGGCTGCGAACTGCTGCTGCACCTGAAGGTTCCATTCGACAGAGCGTTGGTCTTTGTAGTTCGGTTGGCTCACATAGCCGCCGCCAGTTGTCAGCCAGGGGGTGGCTGCGACCACAGGGTTTGGGAAATTACCTTCAAGGCTGGTGATTACCGTTAGCGGGTTCTGCGGAGCGCCCGGCCAGAAACCGCTTTGTGCAAAATTCGTTTGCTGAGAAGAGATGCCGGTCGTCCAGGGCCAGGTGGGCCCCTCGATATTGTTCTGCACCCACTGGCTGCGAGCCGTAATAGTGTCGTAGAAGATCCCTGCTCCACCGTTGACGACGGTCTTTGGATTGGGCTGATAGGCGAAACCCAACCGTGGCGCTATGTTATCTCCGATCGCGGGGCCCACCTTTTGGCCGGGAGAGAAGATGATGTTGCTGTTGTGAGAGACGCTCCCGATTCCGCCTGGAATGCATGGATTGACGAATGTCGTGGTGCAGGCTGGAACCGAAGCTGCAGCGATAATGTACTGTTGGTTGGGAATATCCAAGCCGTTAGCGAGACGGTTGTTCAACATGTTAATGCCCGGAATATATTCGTAGCGTAGACCGAAGTTCAACGTCAGGTTCGACCGCATCTTCCATGAATCCTGCACGTAACCCGACCAGAGCTGCATGCTGAAGTAATCCTCCGCAAGATCCGGTTGTTGGGCGGTAAAGGTCGCTGGCAATCCAAGCAGTGAAGAAGCCAGAGAGTTGCCTGTGTTCGAAGCACTGATATTACTGGTGATCGTGTCGTTGAAGGTGAATTGCTGATACAGGTTTCGCTGGAGGCGGTTCTGATAGATGTAATCCACGCCCGCCTTCATCGTGTGACTTCCCCGAACGTAAGAGACGCTGCCGCCGCCGTTGACGACAGGATTACCGCGATATAGGTTGGGTTCGCTGCCTGCGTTGCTTGTGTTGTACGGCGAGGCGAGGTTGATATACATACCGCCGTATTGTTCGAGGTTCGTGAAGCCTGCGGCCGTCGCCGGCGCGAATCCGGTGGGCGAGAATGCTTGGGTGAAGACATACGGCTTCAGCATGGCGCCGCCACGCACATCCAGTAGGAGGGTCGGCGTAAAGACGTGCGTATATCCTCCGCCGAAGTTGTAGGCATGGTAGTTGGAGACATTTGATCCAATCGTCCCGGCGATCGGAGTCGTGTCATAGACGTACATTAAGCTCACGCGCCCGAAACCAAAGTTCTTCTCGCTCTTGTTGTAGTCGATTCGCACCTGATAACTGTTTGCGTTATCAATTTGCGGCCTGGTCTCGGTGAAGTTGAAGCCCGAAGCCTCACTGGAAAGGGAGTTCGGAACCTGATAGTAGGCCTTCACGTACGCAAGCATCACCGGGTTGATCATGGAGGTTGGAATCTTGAGGCAAGGCGTTCCCCCGGTTTGCACGTTGTTTACAGGCGTTATTGGGTTGCCACTGGCATCGCACTGGAACTGCTGCACTGTGCAGGTGCTTCCCGTGCAGGTGGTGGAATAGGGGTTGTAAAACTTGTGCTGATAGAAGGATGTTGCGACGTTGGAAAAATCGCCTGCAAGCTCCTGCGAGGTAGGCACCAATGTCTGAGAGAGGCCCGGTTTTGAATAGCGCCAACCTTCGTACGCGCCGTAGAAGAATAGCTTGTCGCGTAAGATAGGCCCACCGGTGGCCGCCCCGAACTGGTTCTGCACATAGTGCAAGGGTGGCGCGGGCGTGGTGCTGGGTGTGCCGGGAGCGCATCGGCCGGTGCTGCAGAAGTCGCTGTAGCTGTTGCGCGCGTCGAAGTCGTTGTTCCGGATAAATTCCCAAACCGACCCATGGAAGTGATTTGTGCCGGATTTGGAGAGCATATTCACGATGCCGCCCGTGACAACGCCGAACTCCGCGCTATCGATATGCGACTGCACCTTGAATTGTTCCATCGCATCAATGATGGGTAGAAACCCGTATATGGCACCGCGAAGGTCAGTGTTTACGATGCCGTCCATGTAGTAGAGGGTTTCGCGGTTTTGCTGACCAAAGAAGGAAACTTTGTAGAAGGATGTTCCCGGAATGGCGGTAATGCCGGCATCCGTCGTGCTGATGCCGGAACCCTGGGCTGTCGATACAGGAGTGACACCCGGTGACAGGATCAAGAGTGAAGTAAAGTTGCGGCCATTTAGTGGGAGCTGCTCGATCTCCTTCGTCTCAATCACGTTTCCAAGCTCTGACGAGGAGTTTTGCAGCATTACACCTTCCTGTCCCGCGGTCACTTTCACGATCTCGGTGCTCGAGCCAACTGACAGTGTCTCGTTTTCTGTCAAGGTCTGGTTCACCACTAGGTTGAGCGTCGGTAGCTCTACTGCTTTGAATCCCTGCTTGTTAATTGTAAGGACGTATGGTCCGGGTGTGACATCCAGGAAGACAAAGTACCCGCTGCGATTTGTAGTCGCGTGGCTGACCACGTTTGTGTCCTGATTGGTGAGCGTGGCAATCGCTCCCACAACGACAGCGCCGGTCGGATCAGTCACTGTTCCATTCACGCCAGCGGTAGCATGCTGGGCAAATAGCGCTCTGGATGTCAGAACCATCATGAGACTGACTACGCAAAAAACGATGAATCGATACGATCGCATCACCCCTCCTATAGGTCGGACAAAAGCCGGAGTTGAAACTTAACCGAATTAGCTTTTCTTCTCTTATTCTTCGGCGCGTACGCTAAAAGAACACACGCATAGATGTCAAGAGTAAAAATTTATATTTCATTATTTGAAACACACCTGATCCACAATAATTTATAACCAAACAAATGAAGGTCGTCAGCAGGAAGCAACCCTTTCAGTTACTCGTGATTGGAAGGAAGCGCGCAAAAATCAGCGATTGCAATACACTGGGCCTATGTCTGCACGGGGAAAGACCAAAATCGCACCGGTTGGAGTTGTTGGAAAGGTGCTCCTCATTCTGGAGCTTCTGGACCGTTCGCCTGCCGGACTACAGTTGAAGGACATTGCGCGGCTAACCGGTTTGAACAAAAGCACAGCTCACCGCTTCCTCAAGCATCTTGAAAGTGAAGGCTATCTTTTCCGCGACGACTCCGGAGCCTACATGATTGGGCCGAGATTGGTGCGGTTCGGCACCGGTGCTGCGTATCAGGCCATGCTCAGCCGTATAAGCCGTCCTGTTCTGGAGCAGGTCTGGAGCGCCACCGGCGAGACGGTAAACCTTGCAACACTGGTAGGACAGGAGATTTTATACCTAGACGTTATGGAGAGCCTGCACACCTTCCGGCTCGTCTCCCAGATCGGCAGCCGCCGACCGCTGTCCTGCACATCGCTAGGCAAAGCGATGCTCGCGGCAATGCCTGCGGAGCAGCGGGAACTGCTCATCCCGACACTGCGCTTTGAAAGTACGACTCCGCGATCTATCACCAGTGTTGCGAGGCTACGCAAGGATCTGGCACAGATTGCGCATGTCGGTTATGCGCTCGACGACGAAGAGGCTGTCTCCGGAGCGCGTTGCGTCGGCGCAGCCATCCTGGATGCAAACGGTAAGGTAGCCGGGGGCATCAGCATCTCCGGCCCCACCGCCCGCATCAACAAAACTAACTTGGCTTCGATTGCGCAGACCGTCAAATTGGCTGCACGCGAAATCTCAAGTCGCCTTGGCCTGCCAAAGAATGTCTGAGTCTGTGGTCTCTTTCTACCCCAGGCGTGCGGCTTCTTTGTTGCGATAGATCATGACCGGTTGCTGTGGACTCGCCGAAACTCTGATCTGATTCCTATCGACATGGAAATCTACACGAGTTCGTTTGTCTGAGGAAAGCGACACAGCGGCCATCTCCTCCGCCTTCCATCCCGCCGGCAATGTAGCCGTCAGTGTTTGTGCAGCAAGTGTGTAGAATGCGATTTTGCCATTGTCCACAGGGCAAAACGTGCTGTCATCGCGCGCCACTTCGACACCGTTAAGCACGATCCTATAACTCTTTTTCGCCCAATCCAGCACCATGTACGAATTCCCTTCCAGGCCAATAGTGACCTGATCGCCTTTGCGGTCGAAAGACTCGATATTCAAATGGTGCAGGTGGAACCATGGCAACAGATCGAGATACCAGGTATCGGTGATCTTCGTGCGATCTATATCTCCGCGGAGAATACTATGCGGACACCCTCCGTAAAAGAACTGATTGATTCGATCGAATGCGTGATCCGCCTTCGACCCGCCCGAGTAGCCCCATACCGCGCTTTTGCGATAAATGAGCGGGAGAAGCGGAATAATGCTGCCTCCGAACGGGCATGCGCTGGAAAACTGCCCATACCAAAAATTGCTGATGTGGCCGATCATCGGATATCGCAGTGCTTCGGAGCTCACATCCACACCATGTTTCGCGAATTCTTCAAGAACGCGATACCGGCCAACAGTGAGGTTGCGAATTCCACTGGCAGGATGCTTCCGGTCCCAATCGTTGCGAATCGCGTAGTAGGACAGCACATCGACGTGCGTTGTTTCATGCAGTTTGTACCGCTCACAGGTGTAGCGAACTCGTTCCACACCGGGGCCTTCCATATACTTCGCCAAGCCGAGAATGTATGACTCTTCGCCGGTCCAGGATCGGCTCTTCCATAGTTCGCCGTCTGGCCGTCGAGCAATCACATCCTCGTTCCACGCAGGACTGCTACGGTATGCATCGTCGTAGTTGTCTGACAGTGTAACGATCGCATTGAGTGCAGGCCCTTCTCCATCAAACGCATCATGCCGTCATAGCCGCCAATACGTTGATCAACCTCGTTGACTGACGGATAGCCTGTGTCTTTGCCCTTGAATTGCCATCCCCACAAGTGAACGATCTGCGGCGCACCATCGGTGAGGTTGTGTACATCGCGTATTAGTTGCTCGCAGTCGGCAAACGTAGCCGTCGGCTTCGGAAAGAGCGGTTCATCACAACGGATGCCGAAGACGTACTTGTCGTGGTACAAGTTCGAGCTAATAGCAGGCATGCGGCTCCGAACCAGCTTTGCTCCCGCAAGCCAAGCATCTTTGACATCTCCGACGACGGGAAGAAAATCCAGACGGCAGGATGATGTCTGTTCGACCAGCAAATTCGGCGTGATGGCGATGCCACAATTGCGCGGCATTCCCTTACCCAGATTCAGGTCATAGCAATCTCCGCCGTTGACCCGATATGCCTTCGACGTACCAATCGAAGCGCGCCGCTTGCCATCTTCACCAGTCACCGTGAGCGAGGTGCCATCCATAAAAGCCGTAGTCTCTTGCACACACATCGCTGTTGCAGTACCCAGCATCACCACAGGCAACGAGCCGCTGACATGTCCCCAGAACTGGTTTGGCGCGAGGGCGCCTCCCGTTGCATTCCGCAACATGGAAAAGCTGCCGCCAGCATCACCATGGACCAGCCATGCCTCTGGGTCCTCCTCTCGCACCGTGACCAAGCGTGGGAGATCCACGCTGATCAGTTCATACCCCGGCGTCTCCTCCACATTGTCCAGGGTAATAGTGACGGTTCCCTGATGCAGTTCATACCTTAGTGTGAATGAACCGAGCTCGCTGTTACCTCTTCTTACTTCGAAATGAAAGTCGACCGTGTCTGGCGTCGTTTTGATGTTCGCGGGCGATGTCTCCAGAACCAGGAATTTCCATGGAGTTTTCTGGCAGACCGTCGCAGAAACTTTCTTTCCGAAATCTTCTCCGCGCAGCATAGCGCCGCTTGCTAGTAAATGAAATTCGAACGGCACGCCGTCGTTTCGATCTAGTACAACCTCAAGCTCTGACGAGTGCAGACGGACTGGATTTACTGGTGCAGTCCGGTCCGTGACCTGTAATTGCTGCTGTTCTGAAAATACCTGAGATGGGAAAAGTGCCTTTGTGCCCGCGACCATAGCCCCTGCTCCACTGAGCCTGAGAAAACCACGACGATCCAATTGCTCATATTCCTGTTGCATGCGCTTCACCTCAAGGCAAAAGAGCCGATAGGGAATCATTCAAGCATGAACCATTAACCGGCTGTCAATTTTATTTCAACTAGTGAAACTAATATTTTTATTGTTGACACGATGCCTTCATGCCAAATACAAGGTTGAAGCGGCTATTCGGCGCATTTCGCCGGTTACGCAAAGGTGCTACACAGTGAATGGGTTTCGTCTCAACAAAAAAGTGGCGCTGGTGACAGGCGGGGCCAGTGGTATTGGTCAGGCAATTGCGTTCTGTTTCGCCGAGCATGGCGCTGCCATCCGTATCGTAGATCTGAACGGCGAAGCGGCGCAGAC
Source organism: uncultured Acidobacteriaceae bacterium (assembly GCA_963791735.1). Taxonomy (GTDB): domain Bacteria; phylum Acidobacteriota; class Terriglobia; order Terriglobales; family Acidobacteriaceae; genus Edaphobacter. The sequence continues at coordinate 443,191 of CAWBTR010000010.1, forward strand.
GACGGCGGAACGAATTAGGCAACTAGGCGGGGATGCCACCGCGCACTTGTGTGATGTTGCAGATGCGACACAGGCAAGAGTAGTGTTCAGAACGATTTTGGAACTTTCCGGAGTAGACATCCTCATCAACAGCGCAGGAGTGTCGCATGTGGGGCGGCTCGGCAACACTAATGATGAGGACTTTGACCGCATCTTCCGCGTGAACGTGCTGGGTACACACCACGCTATGCAGGAAACGATTCAGGCAATGGTTGCGCAAAACGGCGGTGTGATCGTAAACATGGCTTCCATCGCCGCCAGTGCCGGTCTCGAGGACAGGTATGCGTATTCCATGAGCAAAGGCGCAGTGCTGAGTATGACGTATTCCGTTGCGCGCGACTATCTTCGCCATAACGTTCGCTGTAATGCCATCTCGCCAGCGCGAGTGCATACTCCGTTCGTCGACGGCTTTGTAAAGAAGAACTTTCCGGGGAAGGAAGCTGAAGCATTTGCTAAGCTCTCTGCGTCGCAACCCATCGGCCGCATGGCTGAGCCCTGTGAGGTCGCCATGCTGGCACTTTATCTATGCTCGGACGAGGCGTCCTTCATTACCGGAACCGATTACCCGCTGGACGGTGGGTTTTTCAATTTGCACGGATAAATCTAAGGAGACTGATGATGCAAAGCGTTACCTTCAACAGACGGCACATGATGCTTGGAACAGGGGCTTCTCTAGCGGCACTGGCGTTGACAGGGACAGCGGCTGCCGAACCCTTCACGCAGGCAGTTGAAAGCTCGACTGCCCCTACGCCGGACCAGATACGGCGTATGCAGTGGTGGCATGCGGCAAAATTCGGTATGTTCATCCATTTTGGCGTCTACAGCACTATCGGTCGGCACGAATGGGTGATGGAAGATGAGGCTATTCCCGTTGTTGAATATGCGCCGCACGCAGCCACATTCAATCCAGTGCAGGACTCCGCGCGTGCATGGGCAAAGCTGGCGAAGGTTGCTGGCATGAAATATATGGTGATGACCACCAAGCATCATGAAGGCTTCTGCAATTTGGACAGCAAACTGACGGACTATTGCGCGGTAAGCAGGGCCCCGGGCGTGATCTGGTACGCGAATATGTCGAGGCGGCGCGGGCCGAGGGCTTTGCGCGTCGGCTTCTATTATTCACTGATGGACTGGCATCATCCCGACGGTGCTCGGTGCGCGAATGACGAAGTGGCCCGCAAGCGATTCGTTGAATACACTCACGGCCTGATCCGCGAAATTCTGACAAACTACGGAAAGATCGACATGCTTTGGTATGACGTCTCCTGGCCGCTGGATGCGGACGGGTGGGAGTCCGAGCGCATGAACAAGATGGTGTTCGAGCTGCAGCCTGACATTATTGTGAACAACCGCAACAAGTTGGCCGGCGATTTCTCCACGCCTGAGCAGAAGATCGTTGCGGAGACCGGCGGCCGGGCCTGGGAGAGTTGCATGACGCTCAATGATAGCTGGGGTTATCAGCGGGCGGACGACAACTGGAAATCGTCGAGGACCATGATCCGCAATCTCATCTCATGCGCCCGTGACGGCGGCAACTACCTGCTGAACATCGGCCCGAAGCAGGATGGCTCGATTCCTGAAGAATCGGTTAAGGTTCTAACTGAGGTGGGCAACTGGATGCAAATCAACGGGCATACCATTTATCAATCCGATCAATGTCAGGTGCGCCGGTCGAACTATGCGAGCTTCACGCGTATTGGCAACACCCTCTACATGCACGTACACTTCTGGCCCGGTGAGTATGTCGCGATATCCGGACTCAAGACTAAGGTGACCTCAGCCAAGCTGATAAAAACTGGCGCCCCATTGAAGTTCACGCAAGACGACTTTCGCGTGAGAGTGATCGATCTGCCAGTGAACGCTCCGGACTTTCCAGTGACAACCATCGCGCTGGAATGCGAATCCGAGCCAACGCAGGACACGGATTATGTTCGCAAAAACAAGCCGCGTTTGGGTGTGTGATTGTTTACCTGCCCGAGGAGCACATTTGAAAAACGATCAATCCGGTTCTACCAGCCGATTATTCACCCGACGCCAATGGCTCGGGCGCTTACCGCCTTCAGCCATTGCTGCAGCACTCAGCGTTGACCTTGCTGGAAAGCAAGGGCTTGCATCCCAGTCCGTGAAAAATAGCGCCGGCGAGGATGATGCCGGTGCCCGGGTCTACAACATTCGCAGATATGGCGCGAAGGGGGACGGCATCGCACTCGATACGGCTGCATTACAGGCGGCCATCGATGCCTGTCATGAGGATGGCGGAGGGATAGTCCTGGTTCCTGCCGGTGCCTTCCAAATCGGCACAGTCGAACTCAAGAGCAACGTTACACTGCACATCGTCGCAGCGGGAAAACTCGTTGGCACAGCGGATGGAAAGCAATATCACGCCGTAGATGCAATCCCGCTCACCGGTGACTCTACCCTGAACGACGGAAACTGGGCGCTCCTCTTCGCCGTCAGCGCAACGAATGTGACCATCGAAGGCGCGGGGACGATTGATGGTCAGGGCACGCAGTTTCACTCTACCGTTCGGGGAACTCCGCCCCCAAGCGGGCTAGGAGGTAATCGACGTCCGTATCACCTGCTCTTCTATCGCTGTGATCGGCTTACAGTGCGCGATATTGCCCTGGTGGACGGAGCGTATCACAGCATCCGCGTCATCCAGAGTAAGCATGTGCATATGGAAGGCTTGTATATTCACAACCGCGTCAATGGCAACAATGATGGCTTCCATTTCATCAGCGCGGAATACGTAACTGTCAGCAACTGCACTATCCTGTCTCAGGACGATGCCTGCGCAATGTTTGGCAGTTGCAAATTCATTACCGTTACGAACTCTGTCTTCAGCACGCGATGGTCTGTTTTCCGCTTTGGCGGCGGCATAGCGGAAAACATCTCCATCTCCAACTGTGTCCTGTACGACGTATTCGGATGTCCAATTAAGTTTCAGGGCAACGAAGGATCGCGTTTCGAGAATATCTCTTTTGCAAATCTTGTTCTGCAGCAGGTGACCGGGCCAATTCATATCAGTCTCGGCCCAAGAACGCGTCAGAATCAGAATGTCGACGCAGGCTTGCAGCCCATATTACCGAGAGAAACTAGGTCGCCGGCCGTGGCACGTAATATCTCATTCAGCAATATCAGCGGTACGGTTACAACAAACCCGCCGCAGCTACCCGAAACGACGCTGACCAGTGACGTTAGACCGGGAGAAGGTCACTCCTGCATCACACTGAATTGCATTGCCGACGCAACCATGGAGAACATCTCCTTCGATAACATTCACCTTACCTTCGGCGGCGGAGGTACGGCTGAAGACGCCACGCGGCGCAATCTCCCTGAAGTTGCGGGCGAATACTTCATGCTGGGGCCTATGCCGGCCTATGGCTTCTACGCGCGTAACTCACACGGATTGACGCTGCAAAATATCCGGTTTCAGGTGAGCGCGCCGGAGATGCGCCCCGCCGTCATCTTGGATCATGTGCAAGATGTTTCCGTGAACGGCTTAAGTGTCCAAGCCAATCCCGCAGCGGAATCAGCTTTGCGCTGCATCAACTCGAAGCAGATTCTGTTGACCGCTTCGCGCCTCCTCTCGCCAGCCGCGGTATTTCTCCAACTTGAAGGTACAGAAAACGAAAACATCAAAATTGATGGAGGTGATGTATCTAAAGCGGCGACAGTGCTCGCCTACAAAGACGGGGCAACGAAGAAGGCAGTACAACTACGCGATTGATCGTCAATCAGGACAGATCTGAAATTTACTGTGGTTGATTTCGCGTGTTACCCCTCCCGCTGCCATGAGGTCGCCCCACGATGATCAGGTTCTCTTCGTTCGATCTCGCCAGTAAGATGACCAGCTTTTGGCTCACTAACCATGACAGCAGAAGGGCTCCCGATCGAACGAACCAGAATACTCATCAACCGGACATTGTTTGGCGCTCCGACCATGATTAGTATCCCTTTCGGATTTAATGCGCGTGCATGCTGACAACAAACGATTCCCTACGTTTGTCGAAAAGAACAGCGTAATGGGAGAAAGGACGATTGTTGATGATTAGTTATGGGGCCAGGATTTCTGCGCAAGCCGTGACGGTACTGCTCACAGCAAGTTTGATGAACATGCTCGCAATTGCACAGCAACCCTTTGCATTGACCGCTCCCTCCCCTGGGTCCGCGAGGGTAGTGCTTGCCTTGCCCCTCGACTATCAGGTGTTTCAGCGCGAAACGCGATTCAAGGGGGCAATCTTAATTCACGGACGGTCGTTGGTTCCGACTGACGCGGTCGAGGCTCGCGCCGTCGGACAGGCCATCACTGGCCCGCTTGCTGCGAAGTGGCACAAGCTATCGCTCGATCGGCGCACAGGAGAGTTTTACGCACACCTCAAAACAGCCGCGGAGGATTTTATGAGATTGACGTAAGGGTACGGCACGGCGCTTCTCACGTCGATACGCTCACGGTGCCGCATGTCGGGGTAGGTAGGTCTTCGTCGTATCCGGGCAGTCGAACTCGACGAACTATGGAGAGGTGCCGCAGGTTACAGAGACCGGCATGGTGACTACCTTCAGCGGAGATGCATGGAGGCTAGCCAACGATCCGCAGCCGGGGGTACAGGACAACAGTAAGAAGGGCAGTTTCATTCCTTCCTTTGGCGATGCTCTTTATCGAAAGTACCGTGTTCCAATCGGTGTGGCGTCGATCGGGCACGGATCGACAAGTGTGCGGCAGTGGTTGCCTGCGGGCGAACCGGTCATGGTGATGCCTACGATGACGAAGTACATCGTCCAAGGCGCGGACGGCACGTTAACCAGCGATGGAACGCTCTTCAACGGAATGATGGCACGCATCAAACAGCTTGGTGTGCATGGATTTCGCGCAGTGCTGTGGCACCAAGGCGAGTCGGACTCGCACCAGCCTCCGGAACACGAGATCACGGCCGAAACATATCGCCGTATGCTTGAACACGTCATTCTCGCCACACGTAGTCAGGCAGGCTGGAACATTCCTTGGTTCGTCGCGCAGGCCACGTATCACACCCCGGAGGACGTCTCCTGCCAGCCAATCCGCGAAGCACAGCGTAGCCTGTGGCAGAGCGGAATTGCATTTGAAGGGCCAGACACAGACGCTTTGACGGCTCCATACCGGCAGAACAATGGTAAGGGCACTCACCTGAATGATCTCGGTCTCAAGACCCACGGCCAGTTGTGGGCGCATCAGGTGGAACTCTATCTCGATCAGGTACTGCACTAAGCGGACTCGATGCTTGATGCCTAGAATCATTTGCCACCCAGGGAAAGCCCCGATAGGTGGTCGCCGTCTAAAGAACGTCGTCTAGGGTGTGCTCCCCGCTCCACCTACTAGAAGCAATTTAGTCAAGCAATTGAATACATATACATACCTGTCACACTCTACGGAGGGCTCAAAAAATCAGGTAAAACGATTGTTTCGCTAAGAAGCTCTTTCGCTGGTACAAACTACTGATTAGTGAAAATTTCTTGACATTTGTTTAACGGTCTTTATAGGATTCGCGCGTCAACCTTTCCGCATTTTTTGTCTCACTTACCGGAGGTCTCACATGTCAATTCTTCGCAATGCGAACTCAATAAAGATGATCCTGATCATCTGCCTGCTGACGGTATGCTCGTCCGTCTCCACAATCGCAACCTTCGGGCAGAGCTCTTCCTCCGCCGTCAACGGCGTAATCACCGATCCCGTCCAAGCCGTCGTCCCCGGAGCGAAGGTCACTCTGAGAAATGTGGACACCAACGTCGTGCGCACAACTGTGTCCAACTCCGGCGGAGATTACTTCTTCTCCAGTGTGCCGCCGGCACGATACACCCTCACGTTCTCAGCGCCATCCTTCCAGACCGAAACCATCGCGGCCTTTGAGGTTGCAGTAGCCCAGGCGGTTACAATCAACGCGACGCTCAGGGTCGGCGACGTATCGCAGTCCGTCACAGTGGAGGCGGCTGGAACTCAGGTAGAAAGCTCCACGGCGCAGCTCGGCACGGTCATTGACGAAAAGGCCGTAAACGACCTGCCGTTGGATGGACGCAACTTCACGCAATTGCTGACCCTGACTCCCGGGGTAACACCCATCAGCACCGGCCAGAACAGTAGCGCCAGCAATACCGCCGTCGTTGCTTCCAGCACTACAAACTACGCCTTCCCCTCCATTAACGGCGCTGGAAACAGGTCGACGATCTATCTGGTGGACGGCATGAACGACAACCAAGCTTGGTACAACACCTACGCTGTTCCGCCAATTATCGACACTGTCCAGGAGTTCAAGATTAACTCCCACAACGACTCTCAGTACGGCGGATCTCTCGGCGGAGTGGTCAACATCGTGACCAAGGCCGGCACGAACTCCTATCACGGCACCGCATGGGAGTATATCCGCAACAACGGCTTTGACGCGCTGCCCTACATTGCATCGCCGCCCTCCTCCACCTGAATACGTTTGGCGGTCAGATGGGCGGACCAATAAGAATCCCCCACCTGTACGACGGTCGAAACAAGACCTTCTTTGAGATTGGAGCCGAGGGATCACACTATTCGAAAGCGGGCTCGTCGAATATCCTGATCCCCACACCGGCCCAACTCAATGGAGACTTCAGCAGTGCAACGACAGGCGTGACAAAGAGCGGAACATGTGTCGCCGGCGACACCAAAGTCGAGGCATATCCCTGCCAGTTGTATGACCCGACCATCGCCAATAACGCCACAACCCCACGACGTCCGGGCTATCTCGGCAACCAAATTCCAGTCTCCGAGATGAACCCGTATTCGCTCGCCTTCGTCAAGGCCGAATTCGGATCGGCGACACCGATCGTCATTCCTCGAATTCCCCCTACGACCGACAATTTTCAGATCATTAAACCTACCCGGCAGCTCGTGTACAACTACACGGGCCGGATTGATCAGCATATCGGTGCGAAGGACTTCATCTTTTTCCGCTATGCCGGTATTCAGTGGTATCAAACCGCCCCAAGCACGGTTCCGACCCTGTTCACTTCAAATCAGATACCTGCCCAACAATACGGCGTGAATTGGAACCATGTCTTCAATCCGACCACTAGCATGCAGGTGCAATATGGCAGGACCCACGTCGAGGACGACACGCTGACGCAGTTCAACAACCATAACCTGTGGCAGACCTACGGATGCTCTGTAGACATGTGCAACTCCTTCGTGGGAGGTGCCGCTGTACTTGTAACGCAAACGGTAACCGGCGGCTTTAGCGGAGGTGAGGTCAACAGTCCATCAGCGAACCTGTCCAGCATCCACGAGTGGTCAGCTAGCGTCATGAAGGCACTCGGCCGCCACCAACTACAGGCCGGCGGCGGCTGGGACGAGGTGAATTATACGGCCGAGCTGCGCCAAGGAACCGTCACATTTTCCGGTGCGTCGACCGGCAACTTCTCCGGCAACCCTAATTCTCCCGGCGGCATAACCAGCGCTCAGGTCAGTGCGCAGTCAGGCTTCGGTCTGGCTGACTTCCTGCTCGACTATCCCAACTCAGAGAACAAGCGCAACGTTCTTCTCACGGAACGTCCGGGCGGTATTGGCAGCGCTTATGTGCAAGACAGCTGGAAGATGACTCGCAGCCTGACGGTAAACTATGGCATCCGCTATGACCGCAGCGTCATCCCGGCCTATGGGACGCAGGCCTCGGTAGGACTGCAGGGCAGCATTGAGACCGGCGACTTCGATTTCAACACCGGTCAGTATATCGTCCAGCAGTTGCCGCCGCTCTGCAGCGTTCGTGGGCACGCACCCTGCCTGCCCAGCGCGACCCTGCCAGCAAATGTTGTGGTTGCCACGGGCGGCAAGATACTCCATGGCAGTAAGTACAACATTGGTCCACGCCTCGGCCTGGCCTACCGGGTCAATGACAAAATGTCCATCCGTGGCGGTTTCGGAATCAGCTATGACAACTGGGCGGCCATTATTCAGATGACCCAGAACTATCAGGGCTCCTGGCCAGACACCGGCACCCTGCAAATCAACAACACCAACACTCCTGGCACGGTGTATACCTCGGCGCAGAATCCCTTCGCCCAGAACGGTGGGAACCTGCCCGCTGCAACCCCATTCGGCTCTTCCAACGTGAACTACATGGTCGACCCGCTCTGGAAGAACCCGTACTCCGAGCAGTACAACGCGGGCATCGAACAGCAGTTTGGTAGCCGCACTATCCTCTCTCTGAACTACGTTGGCTCCGCGTCGCACCGCATGGACGTTGGCGGCTACTACAACACCGGTACTCCAGCCGTCGCTGCTTCCTTCGCTGCCCGGGGAACAAACACGGGGCAACCGTATCCTTATACCGTCCCGCAAAAATCCTGGGACCACAATGCGGCAAGTGCATCCTACAACGCGTTGCAGGCGTCCCTGGTGCGACAGTTCAGTACAGGCTTTGGCTATACCCTCGCCTATACCTGGAGTAAGACCCTGAATGAGGGAGGAGACGGCTATTTCGGGGTGGAAGGTGGCGTTCCTGAAGACCCCTATAACCCGAAGGGTAGTCGCGGCCCCGCGAGCTTCAATATCCCGCAGATATTCACGGCGAATACGATCTACCAGCTTCCCTTCGGTACCGGCGAGCGATTCTCAACCGGAAACCGCATCGCCGATTATGTCATCGGTAACTGGCAGGTGAACGGAATCCTCTCCCTACGTTCAGGGCAAAACATCAATATCGTGGCAGGAGGCGATATCGCCAACACAGGAAATGCGAGCACGTATGAGAGGGCAAATCTGGTCGGCAATCCCTACCAAACCGGACCCATTGCGGGCAACCCGTCCTGCACTCCGCCATCTGGCCCAACGCGAACTCGTTCTCAGTGGTTCAACCCATGCGCCTTTGCGGCTCCAAGCATTGGCACTCTTGGCGATGCGCCACGCAACTTCCTGCAAGATGAAAATTTCTGGGATCTGGATACGTCCATCCATCGGCTGTTCCCGATCAAAGAGAGCTTTGCACTGAAGCTCGACGTTGAAGCGTTCAACGTGCTCAATCACCCCGTTCTTGGCAGCCCAGGGACGACCGTCACGACGGCGTCGAGCTTCGCTCAGATCACCACGACGGCGTTCGGAAACTCACAACGCATCCTGCAATTCGCGTTGAAACTTCAGTTCTAGACGGCGGCCGCAATTACCACTTTTCTTAGTGGCGGCCTTCGGCATATCCCTATTTTCTTCGCAGTAGCAGCCTAGCGATTTTTTTCAAGGAGAACACAACTTAATACCCAATGTTCTTAAGCGCCTGCGCGCCCAGTCTCTCGCGCAGTTGCTCCAGATAAAGACTCGCTGGCGCCACAGGACTCTCCTGCGAGTCGATGAACCCTTGCGGGGGAACCGATACCTCCTGTCCCGGATCAAACGTCGGCATTTTTTCTAACGTCTGCTCGCCGCGATTGCCGATGCCCCAATTGGCGGAGCCCGGCGGCATCTGGATCACGTATGACTTTGCCTCGTTATTCCATGCCACGCCCCACCCCATCGTCCACCCGTGTCCCGAGCCCATCTCTCCGCGATTCAAAAGAGGCAAGCTCGAAACTTCATCTATCGCTGCCTGGATCGACGCAGTGTCGTCATTCCCTGATGGCGCCACCGTCTCTCTTACCGGCACGACAGGCAGCGCGACGCCACCTCCCATGTACCCAGCGTAAGAAAAGTCGATGATCCGATCACCTGTCTTGAGCGTCTGATAGGCGAGCTTTCCTGGGCGACTGAAGTAAACCCATTGGCTTTTAGCTGGTGTGTGATCCTGTGCCACCCCTAACGTAGCCAATGCAATGGACGCACCCACAACTGATTGCCGCAGAATCTGCACAGACGATCTCGATGAACTCATATTTGTCTGTTTCTCCGTTTCAAAACTATAGCTTTACAAATTATCGCCTCGCTTCAGTGCGAGGACACGGGAACGCCGGGCACGGTCGCCGCTTCTCCCTCGCCTGCAGCATTGACCGCGGCGACGCTAAAGCGGTAGTTCTCGTGTGGTTTCAAGCCGTCGATGACGCCGAACGTGACGTGCCTGCCCTCCTGCAACGCGATGACATTTCTTCCGGTCAGATAAATCTTGCGCCCCGTCGGTTCCACTGTGACAGCGTACGCAATGATCGGTATCTCATCCTCTTTCGCCCCCGCAAACGGCGGTGTCTGGAAGTGAATACTTGCGCGGCCCTGATCGACGAAGGCCGAGACGCTCGTAGGTGCCTTCGGCACCTCGAGCTTGCGAGCCTCCGTCGCAATGCCCCGCGAGGGAAGGGAAGGCGGACTCGCTCCCTTCGCGTTCACCGCACGAACTGTAAACGAATAGCTCTGCCCCCGTGTCAGGCCGTCGAACTTCAGGTAAGCCAACTCCATGAATCGCCCCACATCGATCGTTGCCTGTCTGCCATCCGAGGCGGTCACGATGTACGACGACAACGGCGCGCCTCCCTCAAAGACAGGAGGGCTCCACGTCACATATGCCCATCCATCCATCCCGTAAGCGGCGACTCGGCTGGGTGCCTCAGGAGGCACTGCAGGAGTAAGCGCGTCAACGGTGCGCTGTACCGGATCGCGAAACTGCGCTTGCAACCCCGCGCCGCGGACGAGATCAGCCGGCGCATCCGACAGTGAGTGGATAATGTGGTTGCCATGCACGCTCACCTGCTCTTTATCCGAATCAACGTCGCCTTGTTGCCACCAGTTGTCGGAGATGACCAACGGATTGAAGTTCTCGCCCGCCTGACCGTCGTAATAGTCCCTGTGTCGCGAATTGATATTGTCGTGATTTGTATGAAAAACCACATTCTCGCTCATCGTAATCATGGCGGAGCCGTTATCGGTGTAGATGCCGTGGCCCGAGCTGTACTGGTTGTAGATAACGTTGCCGGTCACCCTCTCGCCGTCGGTCAGGTCTCGACCAGTGCGGCCCTGCGTATAGATGCCACCACCATCCGAGAGCACGAGCATGAAATCGTGGATAGAATTGTTCGCGATCACATTATTGGCGGAGTTGTTGGCCTGTCCGGGTTGCTTGATCTTGTCCGGCCACCCGCCCCATCCGATCGAGATACCCGCGTACGGTAGGTGATCGAGTTCGTTATGCGCAATCACTGTTCTCTGCGCATAGCCAACTACAATCCCGATACCACCGCGATACTCCGCGCCCACATTGCGGAACAGATTGTTCTCGATGCGATTCTCGTTTGTGAACTCTGCCGCAGAAGCAAGCGGAGCCTCTACGCCACCAAGCTGCAAACCATTGCCCGAGATGTCAGTAAAGATGCAGCCTTCGACGACGCTGCCTTGCGCACCGCTGGCGAAGTCAAGGCCTGCTACTCCAAGATGCACAAATGCATCGCCAAGAAAGCGGACGTTTTTCCCAAAAGCGACCGAAACATTCCCGGGGGTCTTCGTCCAATCGGCATAAGGGCACTTACCCTCTGGAGCCAGTGTGCAAAGTCCCTGCCTTGAGAAGCCATCCTCACCGGTGACCTGGTAGTTCGCCTGGATTTCGGAGAAGCCGTTACTGCCGCTCGGTCCGAGCCACGTTGCGTAGGAGAATTCGATCCCCGAGAAGGTGATGTCATGCGCCGGCTCGGACGCTGTCCCAGCCACCGTCACTAACGATTCGAGAATCGGTACCTCGACATCGGCCTTGGTCAGGTCTTCTCCGACCCTCGGGACGTAATACAGTGTCCCTGCAGGGCGATCAAAGTACCATTCGCCGGGTGTGCCGAGCAACTCGTACGCGTTCTCAACGTAGGCGGGTCCTTTACCAACGCTCTGCGGTCCGACAAGGTTCGCTGTGCGCTCCCCGCTCGGCAGCATCACCCGCTTGGTGGAGTTGTTCCAGCACGGCTGCGCCATCGTGATGGTCGTGCCATCGATGGCAGCGATTGGGCAGCGCGGCTCGGTCCAGGACCCTAGCCCCTCCGAGGGCTCGTTCCATACGGAATTTCCCCCGGTGTAGACAAACTCGACATCCGTTACATTCTTCCATTGGGCCATCGCCGGACCACTTGCCGTGTAGCCGATCGCGGTCATCTGCAGCTTGACCGGCACTCGCCCTCTCGTGCGACTGGCCCGCACGCCATTGACGTACATCTGACGGCTGTTCGTCAGACCGTCAGGAGCCGGGGCCTTCCAGAGGTCCCGTGCGGCGTCGACCTGCGTCCAGCCAGTCACCCGCACGGCGCCGCTCAACACCGGTCGTGCCGCCTTCACTGCTGCGAAACTGATTCCGGAGTCCTGCTGAGAAAGTACGAGCGGCTCGCTCAAACGGTAGACACCGTCATCGAGCAGAACCTGCTTGTTCCGTACAGGGCGCACCAAATCGCGCGCATGCGTCAGCGTCCGAACTGGATGTCGCAACGTGCCTGCAGCTTCGTCGTTACCCTTCGGGGAGACGTACACCTGGGCTCCTGAGCCGACGATACAACCAAACAAAATCGGCGCCAAAACCGCCGCATGTCGTAATTCTCCAAGATGCAAGCGGAAACGCGTCTTTTCTCCCACAATCATAAGAGTGGTCCTCCCATTTACGAGCAGGCAGAGAGAAGCCCGTCATCGTTTGACAGCCCCGTTTTATCACGTTCATCCACAGCTTGGTTATTTTACAGGCAAAACAAGCTTTTCATTGACAACTGTTGCACTATCTGAGATCGTTCATGTCGTCGACGAAAGCAATCCCGAAGACGGATCTGAGCCAAAGCTCAGACGGACTTTCCCGATGAGACCGTGAAATTGAATATCTTTTCTTCCTGGAAGGGTCCTCCTCTACGATGGCGGAGGGTTCGATCTCTACCGATCGACGTTATGTCCCGTGTCAGCGTCATTATCGCTGCCTACATCGGCGTTCCTGCCGCTCTTCGTGGCTCTATCGTCGCCGCGCTCCGCTCGCACTGGGTTCAGCATCGTCACCAGCGCATCAACAAGCCGCGCAGGCCGGTTGGTGCAGACCCGGCTAGCTCTTCTCTTTCGCCAGACCTACGTGTTTCTTTGGTTTCGGAGCTGCTCCCAGCGCCTCGGAGATCTGCTGGCTCGCCAACCGCAGCACCTCTACCACATCGGGGATGCTGATTTTGTCCTCGATTCGCTTAAAGTAAGGAACCGTGAGCCCTGCCACGGCATTGCCTTGCGCGCTGAGAACAGGGAAGCTAATGTTGACGATGCCTTTAACTTCGTAGCTAGCGCGCCTTTCGTAGCCGCGTCGGCGAATCTTCGCAAGATGGTCGTCCAGGTCCGCCGGTTTTCTCTTCTTTGTCTCATTGTTCCACTCGTCCAAAGCGCGCTGGTAAGCGTCCTCGCTTTGGTAAGCCAGAATTACGTGTCCCGTCGCGGCGTGCATCAAGTCCACCTTCGAACCCATCTTGACATAAAAGCCGGTTGACTCCGGCGAATCGACCTGCGCCAGAATCACAACATGCCCGCCGTCGACCACGCCCATATGACAAGACTGCCTCAAGTCGTGGGCTACCCCATGCATGATCGGCAGTGCTTCTGTCACCAGCCGTTTTGTCGGCGGGTGCTCCTGCGCCAGGCGGAATAGCCGCAGCGTCAGGTGATATCGTTCCCGGTTCTCCGACTGCGCCAAATAACCTCTTTGCTCCAGGCAGAGCAGCATCCTGAATATCTCGGAGACCGTACGGTTCAGGAACCGTGCGACCTCACTCACCGTCAGGCCGCCAGGTGTGCTGGCAAAGAGCTCCAGTATGTCCAGCCCCTTCTCAAGCGCCGGTGTCTGATACTGTCGCTTGATTGCTGGTTTAGCCATAAAATCCCCCGAATAGCGTGATTGGTCATCTCCCAACGTAAGAAAGTGTAACAGTGCAAGAAATTAGCGTTCTTCCGGACGCACAGTGCAACACTGGTGTGCGAGACGTAGAGCCTCTTTAGGTGATTTACGCCGATTGTCGTGCCAGGATCCGCAAATTGCCTATTTCAACGCTATTTCACCGTGTACTTTTCTAATTTCATTGACGAACGAACATATGTACAGGTAAAAATAGTGCCAACGAGTAGGATCTCGAACGATTGATTCCGTTCACTGCGCTCGTTCCAGTTTGACGAGGAGCTCTTCTAGTGACTGATGTTCGAATCGTGTCCGTCAGGGTTGTGGATCTTCGTTTCCCAACTTCGCGGGAAAGTGTCGGCTCCGATGCAGTCAACCAAGACCCTGACTACTCCGCCGCCTATTGCATTCTCTCCACCGACAGCGACCTCGAAGGGCACGGTCTTACCTTCACGCTCGGTCGCGGCACCGAACTCTGCGTCATGGCACTCGAATATCTCGCGCGGTTCGTTGTCGGACGAACGCTCAACTCCATCACTGAGGACTTTGTCGCCTTCTCGCGCCAACTCACAGATGAAAGTCAATTTCGCTGGCTTGGCCCGGAGAAGGGCGTCATCCACCTGGCCTGTGGCGGGCTCATTAACGCTGTCTGGGACCTGTATGCCAAGGTCGAAGGCAAGCCGCTTTGGCGTTTGCTGGCAGACCTTTCGCCCGACAAAATCGTGTCGATGGTCGACTTTCGTTACATCGACGACGCCATCACCAAAGAAGAAGCGTTCGCCATCCTCAGTGCGAGCCAGCCAACGATGTCAGAGCGCCTTCGCCTGCTGGAGGCCGAAGGCTATTTGGCCTATACAACCTCGGCTGGCTGGTTCGGCTTCAACGACGAAAAGATCAGGCAACTTTGCCGCCAGGGTCTCGCCGACGGTTGGACTCACTTCAAGCTCAAGGTCGGCGGCACCCCCGGCGACGACCTCCGCCGCGGACGAATCGTGCGCGAGGAGATCGGCCCTCACAACCGACTGATGCTGGACGCCAACCAGAAGTGGGGCGTCCTCGAGGCGATCGAATGCACTCGCTCGCTGGGCTCCCTTGAGCCTTGGTGGATGGAAGAGCCTACAAACCCGGACGACATTCTCGGCCATGCCCGTATTCGCCGCGAAGTCGCCCCCATTCGCATCGCTACTGGCGAACACTGCCACAACCGCGTCATGTTCAAGCAGCTCATGCAGGTCGGAGCTATCGACGTCTGCCAGATTGACAGCTGTCGAGTCGCAGGCGTCAACGAAAATCTCGCGATCCTACTTCTCGCCGCCAAGTTTGAAGTACCGGTCTGCCCTCACGCTGGGGGAGTAGGCCTCTGCGAGTACGTGCAACATCTTTCCATGTTTGACTATCTGCGAGTCTCCACGACCATGCGGGACCGTGTCATCGAATATGTCGACCACCTGCATGAGCACTTTCTCGATCCCGTGGTCATTCGTAACGGCCGGTACATGCTGCCGAGGAAGCCCGGCTACAGCATTGAAATCTATCCGGAGTCCTTAGCCCGTTACAACTTCCCGAACGGCGAAGCCTGGTCCACCAATCATCACGACGCCGCTGGCCAACACGTAGGGGACAATGCGGCGCGAAGAGCCACCGCTTTAGCCGTCTAATGTTTAGTACACAACCGTACTTGGGAACTCGAGAACCTTCCTCGGTCCGACTTGGCTTTCAATCAATCTAGCTCAAACGCCAATTTGTGGTTTATTCGACACTGGAGACCGAGAGTCTTCGATGGCTCTGCCCACTGATTGGGGGCGAGTCACAGGCAAAACGGAAATTATGCGAGGACGAGCAGATCGGTTGGAGGCGATTTATGAGAAGGTTTTAGCGAGTGAAGGAAACCGGCATCGACTTTGCTACGGTGAAACAACGAATCAACGAACTCATCAAACGATGAGCGGTTAATCGGTTACCGAAACCTTATAGGGGGGCTGTCTGCGCCGTAGCGGCGGGTATCGCGCCAGATAGCTCAGTACACCTCGGCGGAAAGTCCGCTGGTCCCCATTGAATCGTCGTTATATAGCGCCATATAGCTAGGCACTGACGGTATCGGGAGGACACGCCCGGCTCAAAATCCGCGGGGATGAGGTCGACGCGTCAAAAGGCATCGAAGCCGATAGTGGTCCGGAGTGACGGCAGTACCGGGGAAAATACCGGGGACCCCAGACAGAAAGTAAAGGGAATTGGCAGCAGTCGAAACTCTTTTTAGAACGAGTCAACGCCTGTATTATCAATAGTTAACGGGAAGTAAGAGTAATTGGCGGTAAACACTCTCCTGCAACTGTTAACCGAAGGGTTGTAGGTTCGAGTCCTACCTCAGGAGCCATATTCTAAAGCATTTACAACCCTCCAATATAGTTACTCAACCCCAGAGATCCCCACAATAAGAATAATCACCTCAAGCTGCGCTCGCAGAGAGGCTTTTGTTGCGTGTTGCCGCAGGTACTCGTCGTCGATACTTGGGCATGCCGCATTAAGCGCTATTGCACATCGGCCGGATTACTGTCCGGTCAAGGAAGGATCTGTAGCGATTTCGATGGAAGCGAAACGTCCTCGAGAAAATCAAAATCGCAGCCCTTGTCAGCCTGAGTAACGCGCTCCCTGTAAAGAGCGAGGTATCCGCGTTGGTCTTTCAGGATTGGCTTTGTCCATTCTGACCGGCGTCTCTCGATCTCCGCCTCCGTCACGAGGAGATCCAGCCTTCGATTCGGAATATCCAGCGCAATGGCATCACCATTTCGGACCAATGCAAGCGGGCCGCCTACGTAGCTTTCAGGGGAAACGTGCAGTACGCACGTTCCATATGCGGTGCCGCTCATGCGCGCATCGGAGATGCGTACCATATCCCGCACGCCGCGGTGCAACAGCTTTTTGGGAATCGGAAGCATCCCCCACTCCGGCATTCCCGGACCGCCTTGCGGACCTGCATTCAGGAGGACGAGAACCGAATTCTCATCGACGTCCAGGTCCTCGCTATCAATGCGCGCCTCCAGGTCTTGATAATTCTGGAAAACGACGCAAGGGCCCGTATGTTGCCAAAGTCGCCGGTCCGCGGCAACCGTTTTGATGACCGCTCCATCGGGGGCGAGATTCCCAAAGAGAATAGCCGTTCCGCCGCTTTCCATCAGTGGAGTTACACGCTCCCGGATCACCTCGCGATTCACTATGCGCGCTCCTTCGAGATTCTGCCCGAGCGTTTTGCCGTTCGCGGTGCGGCAATCGAGATTCAGAAGATCCCTAATCTCCGCCATTAGAGCCCGTAATCCGCCGGCATAATAGAAATCCTCCATAAGAAATTCACCGGAAGGTCGAATGTTGGCAAGTACCGGTACGTTGCCGGAGATTTCATCGAACAAAGGGAGCGGTAGATCGAATCCCCGCCGCCGCGCTAACGCGACGAGGTGAACAATCGCATTGGTCGAACCGCCGATAGCCATGTCGACGGTGATGGCATTCCGGAACGCCGAAGGCGTCAGGATATCCTCGGGCTTCAAATCTTCCCAGACCATTTCCACGATTCGCCGACCGCTATCCATGGCCAGCCGGACATGATTGGAGTCCGCTGCAGGAATCGAAGACGCACCGGGCAGAGTCATACCCATGGCTTCGGCCAGAGCAGTCATGGTGGCGGCGGTCCCCATGGTCATACAAAAGCCAGCCGACCTGGCGATCCCGCTTTCCATCGCTTTCCAATCCTCGTCGCTGACGCCGCCTGCGCAGCGCTCTGTCCAGAATTTCCAAACGTCGGTGCCGCTGCCGAGCGGCTTGCCGCTCCAGTTGCCGCGCAACATCGGACCTGCAGGCAGGAAGATTGCCGGCAGGTTTACGCTGATCGCACCCATCAGTAGGCCGGGGGTCGTCTTATCGCAGCCGCCCATCAGGACCGCGCCATCGATCGGCAGGCTGCGCAGCCCCTCTTCGGTATCCATCGCCAACAGATTCCGGTAGAGCATCGGACTGGGCTTCATGTATGTCTCTGTGATGGAGAACGCTGGAATCTCAACAGGGAAGCCTCCCGCTTGCCACACTCCACGCTTCACGGCCTCGGCGCGTTCGCGCAGGTGGGCGTGGCACGGATTGATTTCGCTCCAGGTGTTCACGATCGCAATCACCGGCTTGCCGATGAAATCTTCTCTCTGGTAGCCAAGTTGCAACATGCGCGAGCGATGGCTGAACCCCCGCATCGTATCCGGCCCAAACCAGGCGTAACTACGTAAGTCTTCAGGCTTCTTTTTGATTGTCATTCAGCGGCACCACGTTCGAAGTGTAAGTCATGCGGATTTGAGTAGCGAGCGCGCCAGCCAAAAGCATGCACGCGGACAGAACCCACAGACCGGTGTCGTACCGGCCGGTAGTAGTTTTTAGATAACCAAAGAGCCAAGGTCCAACGAAGCCGCCTAGATTGCCCAAACAGATCAGTCCAACACCAGTCGCTGCAGCCGACTTCCCGAGGAGTGTGGAGGGCAAGGTCCAAAAGGCAGGCAGGTACGCCTGCGATGTGAATCCCGCCAAACAAAATAGGCTCATCACGAGCCAAACCCGGTCGCGACATAGCACGATCAGGGATAGCGAAACCCCGGTTGCCAGTATCGGGAGTGCCGTATGCCATCGGAGATTGCCCGTGCGCTGCGCCCATATTCCGTTTATCAGGATGCCCAACGCGCTACACACGTAGGGCAGGCTGGCGGCCAAAGTACGAATCACAACTGGCATGCTTTTCATGTTGTCGGTGATGGACGGCAGAAAAAAGATGAGCGACTGATTGCCAGTCACAGTCAGAAAGGAGATCGCAATCAACAGGAAGGTCTGCGGGAACCGCAAAGCATCGACCACACTCACGCGATGCGCGGAAATCTTGCGGGCCTCGTCCGTCTTGAGTTCGCCGATCAACCACTGCTTCTCATCATCGGGAAGCCATCTGGCTTCCTGAGGCCGGTCAGTGAGATACCAGATGGTGACAAAGCCCATCAGAACAGGCGGAAGCCCCTCCAGAATGAAAACCCAGCGCCAGCCGGACAGGTTCGCCCAGCTAATATTCTCCAGAATCCAACGCGTAATCAGGATTCCGCCAGCGATTGCGATTGGCTGCGCGACCATGAAGTATGCCTTGGCTCTGGCCCGGTCTTCGGGTCGATACCAGTGAGAAAGGTAAACGATCACGCCAGGGAAGAAGCCTGCTTCAGCAATGCCCAGCAAGAGCCGCAAGCCATAGAACTGTGTCGTGGGTCGCACAGAACCGAACAGTGGAGTGCCCAGGAACCCCATCAGAGCAGCGACCACGCCCCAAGAAATCATGATGCGCGCAATCCATTTCCGCGCGCTCCAACGCTCCACAATCAGGCTCCCCGGAATGTCGAGCAGGAGATACCCAAGGAAGAAGATTCCCGCGCCAAAGCCGATCACCGAATCATTGAAACCCATATCTGCTTGCATCCGGAGCTTGGCAACTCCGACGTTTGCGCGATCCAGGTACGCAAGCATGTAGATGAACATCAGGTAGGGAACTAACCTACGTGTGACACGTTTTCGAGTACGAACTGCCAGCTCCCTATCAGCATTGCAACTCATCTTCGCGCAGTACCTCGGTTGGGTTGAGAGGGTCGTATGCTCTATCCAGAATCTTGATCTATCATGATATATCATGATAGATTTCGGTGATGCGAATTAGTGGAGTCTTAGCCCCTATCTGCACTCCGTTCGACGAGAGCGGTGAGGTTCATCACGATGCGCTTCGGCATAACATTGCGAAGTATATCCGTGCTGGATTGAAGGGCTTCGTGGTTGCTGGCTCCACGGGCGAAGCGCCGCTCCTCAGCAGTGACGACAAGCGGAAGATATTTCAGACCGTGCGTCAGGCCGTGGGTGAAAGTCTACTGATAGCGGGGACCGGAACGGAGTCCGTCCGTGAAACGCTCGGTCTGATTCGTGACGCTGGGGATTTGGGCTACGATGCCGCGCTGGTTCTAACACCTCATTACTATCGTGGACAAATGTCCCGTCCTGAAACACAAGTGGCATTTTTTCGATCGGTAGCGGACGCCTCTCCGATACCAGTCCTGATCTACAACTTTCCCCAGATGACGGGTGTCGATCTGTCGCTGGATGTGGTTGCAAAATTATCGGAGCATCCCAACATTATTGGTATCAAGGAGAGTTCGTCGGATCTCGACAGAATTGGGAAACTCATATCGACACTACCTGCCACATTTGAGGTCCTTGTAGGCTCTTCCGCTAAGTTTCATGAGAGTCTTTGTCTCGGTGCAACAGGTGGTATCTTAGCGATCGCCAACGCGGCCCCGCGTTCCTCCCTGCTCATCTATGATCGCTATCGGTCAGGCGACGTTGCAGGATCGCACGCAGTCCAGCGGCAAATTGTGGATGCGGCCGGTGTAGCGCCGCGATACGGTATTCAAGGCCTGAAATTTGCGATGGACTTGAAGGGCTATTTCGGAGGTCCGGCGCGCCTGCCGTTGCTTCCGCTCGATGCCCAACAGATGGTCGAAATCGAACTGCTCTTCAGTAACATTGAGAATGACCGTGACGCCGATCGCGAACAAATAACTGTTTAGCGAAATCTGAGTGACCGGCGACATGGCGAAGGTCCAAACATCCACAAGCGAGGTTTCCGCATAGTCTCGCGGAGGAAGCTGAGGCCCTTCCCCAAACAATCAGAACGGCGCAGAGTTTTTCAATGTCTTTACGGAACCCAGTGCCATAAACACCACCTGTGGCGCTGGAGCGTTCGGCACTGTAAACGCAGCCAAGGAACCACGCATCGCAGAGCTTTCATGGAAACTTTAATTTCTGAAGATCGGAAGCTCCGCGGATTTTCACGGAACGCTCGTATCCTCCAGCGGAAAAACCAACAACCAGAGAATTGTTCTCAGGATTGCAGTGTGGCAAACAATCAGCCGCTGCACTGCGTTGCCTCCAACGACACGTCTGCCCATTTACTTAGAATGACAGCTGACTCTTGGAATCCGATTGCGGAGAAATGATGAATCGAAGAACATTCAACAAACTGGCCAGTCCTAGATCTCTCGGCGCTTTGACGGGAACCCAAGGTCTCGAAGCTCAGACCAATTCGCCTGTTCTGCGCTCCAAATCAAATGAGATAGATCCGATCGACTTCAATGACCGTGTCGGCTTCGTTCCAATTTTCGGTTGCAAGAGCAATCCTCCGTGTTCCGTAATTGTGATCATGTAACGTTGATTGATACGAAATCCCGTGAGTGCTCCAAACACCTGATCTGGCCACGTGGTTCCGCCTTTATTGTTTTGGTGCGCAGGTTGATTCACGAAGGACGAAATGGGTCTTGTATTCGTAATTTACTTTGCTTTCGCGTCCCTGGATATCTTCCAGTAACGCCTGAAACGCAAGGCTGGCAAGTTCGCTTGGCGAAAATCGAATTGTAGTTAGGGAAGGTTGTGTAAACCGGCACATCGTTAAGTCGTCGAGTCCTATTAGCGCGATGTCCTTCCCAGCATGAAGGCCTCTTCTACTCAAAGTCTTAAGTGCGCCAATCGCCGCAACATCGTTGCAACAAAGAACCGCTGTCGGGGGTTTGGGCAGGTTCAGCAGTATTTCCATGCCGATTGAGCCCCCTTCCCACGTATGGTCCACTTCAACTACGAGGCCCTTGTCAAAGAGTACTCCAGAGCCCCTTATCGCCTTACGAAGGGCATCATAGCGATCGCGCATGCTGCTCCAGTTCAGCTGCCCGCTTATATATCCGATTCGCTGATGGCCGAATGCCACTAAATGGTTCACTGCCTCGCGCATTCCGGTTAGGTAATTGATACGAATATTGCGAGCTTTGGGAAGAATTCGATCAAAGCCGGTAAAGACGATAGGCAGATCAAGGTCGCAGTCCTTCAAATACTGCTCCATGCCGAAGGTCATGACGGCAATTCCTTCAACTTGCCGTTGCTGCAATCGAGAAGCACAAATTGCAACATCGGCGGGATTGGTCTGAGTATCTGCGAAGCTGATCAAGACCTCATATCCGTGTTCGACGGCAGCTCTCTCGAAATAGACAATGATCTCAGAGAAAAATGGATTGCCACCGCTGAGTTCAGAGACGATGAGGCCGACAGTGTGGCTCCTGCCGCGGGCCAAAGCCCTAGCCTGATAGTTTGGACGGTATCCAGATGCTTCGATAACCTTTTGCACCCGGCGAGCGAGCCTCGGATCCACGGTTTCGACGTTATTGATTACTCTCGATACGGTTGAATGAGACACGCGTGCAAGACGGGCGATTTCCCTGATGTTCAAGGCTTTACCTCACGCATATGGTACAAGAATACCGCTGCCGTCTCACCAGTTTTCTTATCTGGCGCTGTAGCGGTCTGAGAAGAACATCCTTTTGCCAAGTGTATTCATAAAAGAGCGAAAATTTCGCGGCGGGAATCAAACATTACATCTCATTACTGTTTCCGTGGCCAAAACCGGACCGTGTAAAAGCTTCCTATCAACAGGAGTATTACGCCTCCCCATAGATCGGGATGATATTGCGCGAGTACAACTGTAGACGGGCGTGAGAATTCATAGATAGCTGTGCTAAGAATGATGACCCCATAGACAGCGAGCAGCACTCCAATAAAAAACCATACGGGAAGCATATGCTGTTCTCTACTCATAATTGATTCCTCAATTCTATGCCGATTCGGCTACCAAAAAATCCATTGCAGGACGGCAAAGAAAACCGCGACGCCGGCGCCCCAGAATATCGGCCGTCTGTAAATGGGTAAACCGGCCTCATCTGACATTTTCGTATACCCGTAAACTAGATTCTTGAGTTGGGCAGCAGGTTTAGGGCTCGTGAATAGGCTGACAACAACGGTTGTGAGAACACAGATGACCCAGGACCAGAGCGCGCGATAGAGATTCTCTGCCATGTCCCTGGCATTGGGAGAGAGCGCAATGACGGAAAGATAGGCGGGGTGAACTTTGACCAGCGTATACATCGCAACCGAGGAGAGTGTCCCGACTAGCAACCCCCAGAATCCTCCCTTCGCAGTCGCGCGCTTCCAGAACATGCCGATAATCACGGTACCAAAAAGGGGAGCGATGAAGAAGCTCACCAACGCCTGCATGTAATCCATAATGCTTTTGAACTGGGTCACGAAATAAGCGGTGGCAATACTCAGAATGACGGCCAGGATGGTACACCATCGCCCCACCAGAACATAGTGCGCATCCGATTCCGTCTTGCGTATATACGGCTGGTAGATGTCGTACGTCCATACGGTTGCAAAAGCACTCACATTTCCAGCCATGCCGGACATGAAGCCGGCGATTAGAGCGGTTACGCCTAGCCCGAGAAGACCAGGGCCGCAGTACCGTGCGAGCATTAAGGGAAGAACTTCGTTATAGCTGTGCAGACCCGGTTGCAAGGCGCTTTCGGGCACCAATTTGAACGGCAATACGGCCAGTGCCAAAAGGCCTGGAACGATCACAATCAGGGGCACGATCATTTTGAAATAGGAAGCGATGATGGGGGCAAACTTCGCGGATCTGAGATCTTTTGCGGCCATTGCACGCTGAACGACAAGGAAGTCCGTGGTCCAGTAGCCGAATGCGATCACGCCTCCCAGCCCGAATACAATGCCGGTCCAATGCACCCCCATTGGATTCCCCGAAAAGGTTCCTAGGGTGCTCCAAAGATGGACATAGGTGTCGCTCTGGACCCTCTGCTGAATCCGCGCGACCATTCCAGACCAACCGCCTGTTTCGATCAGTCCCATTATAGGGATAGCCAGCGCTCCAAGCCAAATAAGAAAGAACTGCAGCACTTCATTGAAAATCGCAGAATACAGGCCGCCGAGAGTTACATAAACTGCAACTGTAAGTGAAGCGACCCAAATGCTGAAGTGGATATTCCATCCGAGAACGACCTTCATGACGAGGGCCATTGCATACATATTGATTCCTGACATCAGGATCGTCATGAACGCAAATGAAATCCCGCTGAGTGCCCGGGTGCTCTCGCCATAGCGCAGTTGAAGATAACCAGGAACTGAATGGGTCTTGGAGATGTAATAAAACGGCATCATTACCAAGCCGAGGAAGACCATGGAAGGGAAAGCCGCAATCCAGTAAAAATGAGCGGCGAGAATACCATATTGATAGGCAGCCGCGGCCCAACCCATCAACTCCAGCGCACCAAGGTTAGCAGAGAGAAAACTGAGTCCTGCGACCCAGGCTGACATCTCGCGGCCTGCCAAGAAAAAATCGTTCGAGCTATTTGCATAGCGCCTGAGATAAAGTCCGATTCCCAGAACCATGACAAAGTAGACAACGATGATCAGTAGATCGGAAAAGGATAGCGAAATCAGGCGAGCAGGCTTTGCCACCAGGACCGCCATGATAGGGGCGTTCAATAAACTCATTGGTGTTCTTTCATGTGGGCTATAGGACCTTCTCGGTTTTATCGGATTTCAAATATTTTTTCCATGAGAACCCACTTTTCGCCCGGTAACGCCTGTGGAAGCGGCTTTTGATATTTCCACATCAGTGCCTCCCATTTCCGCATGTCTGGATTCGCATGATCTGCCGCAACCTTTTCCTGAAAAGAGAATTCGTCTGTAGTCTGGAGAATCATAAATAGGCGGGTACCGATAAGATATATCTCTTCGCTCAGGATTCCCGTGCTTCTAATGTTCTCGACCACCTCGGGCCAGACATTCTCCTGCTTGTGATACTCCTTGTATTCCTCGATCAAGGATGGATCGTCCTGTAGATCTAGAGCAAGGCAATAAGTCTTCATTCAAAAGAATCTCCTTGAAATACGGGCAGGTGTGCAAATAGTGGGAAATCGCTCTCGCGGGCCAGTCTGAAATTACTCACCTAGCACTAACTCCTCACATTGACGGAAGTAGTTAATGCTGTTAAAGACGAGAGAATCAAGTTTTGCACCGTCAGGCTTGCCATGCATTGCCGGGTAAGGGTCGCCTCCGGGTCCCAAAGGCTCAAACGTCACAAACTTTTCACTCTCGTTATAGCCGAGGAGATAAAGAGCCCGGATGATATTGCACGTATCAATGGATCCCTCACCGAGGGCGCAACGGTTGCTGTCGGCAAAATGTAGATTTACGAGGCGATCACCTGCGTCCAGTATGGCCTCGCCAATGTGACTTTCTTCGGATTGCATGTGATACACATCGCCATTGATATGTGCGACACCGGGATGGGCTACCTCTTCTATGTAGCGCTTCGCATCTCCGATAGTGTGCGTGACGCTCGTTTCAGCGGCCCGGATAGGCTCGATTGCGGCCTTCACTCCGTACTCGACAAACCAGTCGGCACATGTCCTTAGGGTCTCGGCGGAGCGCTCCATTTCAACATCGTCGTAAGCCTGCGGCCTGCCAACTGCTCCAGGCACAACGAGCAAATAGGAACCGCCCATCTCCTTTGTGAAAGGAATTTCGCGCCTTAGATAATCGATTGCTGCTTGCCGGCAGAGCGCGCGGTTGCTGGACAGATCGTTGTCGGCGGAAAACATGCCACATACGCCCGACACGCGCAGGCCATGATCGGAAAGAATCCTGAACGTCTCATTGACCTTGTAGCCCAGGCCGGCCCCATAGTGGTTGCCATGCAATTCGATGTACGGAACCTCAGCCTTCTGAAGTCTTTTGGCGGAGTCGGCCAGACTTTCTCTGCCAAACCCCCAATTGCTCCAAGACAGATTTAAGCGCGTCTTGAACTTCTCCGGAGATGCTTGTTTGAGTGCTCGGAAATGCTCGTTGATTTGGCCGTTCTTTTTTTCAAAGTTCTGCTGTTTCATATCTGTACACCCTTCCTGAGTTCGGGAACGGCATAGGCGCGTTCTCGAACTCCACAACAAACAATCAGCTTCTGTGGGCCGCTGCGTGGCGTAGATGGTCGCCGACTTCGGGCATATCCGAATGGACGTCGGGTCCGAAATAGCGAAGCGTCACCAGGGGGTCAGTCGGGGAAGGATTGACAAAGGTCACGCCCGCGGTTGCCGCATCATACGAGACGAAGACTTCATCTTCCGTCATCTGTCCAAAGCGAATCAGGGAAGGGCAGTCAATGCTCAGTTTGTTGATCGTTCCATGGCCCTGAGTCACAATGAGGCCATAGGCTCCTTTGTCCTTGATGGTGCAACTCGCGCCTGGCATCACGGTGAGTTCTTTTGCGCTGAATCGCTGTTGGCCCTCGATCGTGCCATAGACGACCCACTTGTCGAGATAGCCGGTACTTTCAGAGTCATGGACCGGGATAGGCTCAATATAGTGATTGTTTTTGAAGTTGGCATCGGTATTTCTAGGCCAGTCGAGTAGTTCGACCAGGAAATCAAGGTCATGATGCCTCTCCACAGGAACATCCTGCACAAGCAACCCCCGATCGACCGCACGTCCGTCGACCATGGACTGGAACATCGAGAGAACGTCGCTACCCCACTGGGGCTCATAGGTCAGGAGAGAGCCAGGGGCATGCAGGACTCGTGGGGGCACCAGCCAACCCGTTCCCGGCTTCAAACGATAGGCCTTCGCAAAATCCAGGATCCCGTTATCTCCTTCATCCCAACGCTCCAGGCACTTGCGGATATCGTCCTTGGTAGTGCCAGGCTCGAGCCCGAAATAGGTATGCGGGAAGTTTCCAGAGGTCGCGTTCAGCTGGGGCGGAAAATAATATCCCTCTGGTTTCCCTTCCCGCCCTACGAGATTCGCCTGCTCCTCACTCTGGTGAAAGTGGTGCGGAATCGGTCCAAGGTTATCGAAGAATTTGCTGTAAACCGGCCAGCGATGATACGTCTCCCACATCGAGCGTCCAATGAGCCGAGGGCCTTCCGCCTCGACTGCATCTTTGAGCGTGAAGCGCTCACCCTCTGAAACTACGTAGGTCAGACCCTCGTCGGGGGTACGGTTCTCATTCATGGCGAAGGTTGTCGAAGCGATCCAGCGTTCGTCGATGCCTCCGCGATGCGCTCCGTACGCATAAAGATCACGCGAATCCAGCTTGAGCCTCCGGCCAGGAACCAAATAGGATCTTGGAACCCATGTGGGGGCAAGTCGCAGAATACCCTCGCCGGCCTCCAGGGCCTCCCGGGTTGACTGGCTCACCGATCTCTCCGTGCTTATCATTTTTTCCTCTTTCCGTTAAGGCCAATCCGGCAGCCGCTCAAGTTTCAGCCAAGAAACCGCTATCTCATAAATCGCAAAATAACTTTAGACTCCGTATATCTCATGTGTCAACATGATTGAACTCATACAGTCATTGCAAATGTGTATTGCTGGTTTTATCTGCAATCTGTACACGAGCTGTCCCTCCGCTGCACTTCATAATTCGCAAGAAATAATATTGAGAGACCGATCTCTTGACAAGAGATAAGTGACTCGCATATAGTGCCACACAAATCTGTGCTGGGTTGAGCTCGGACTCGACCCTTCCACCACGTTGCACGATGTACGCTGGGGGAGAGCATTACAAAGCGTCTGGCATCGATGATTTTGTATGGTTACTACAGATTTCAGGCGCTGCTCCGGCGAGTCATTTCGTGGACGGTTATCGTGGTTCGTCCAGCAGTCGGCAACCGCCAATGTATTTTTCTCTTGAAGGCGGCCCTCTTAGAAGGGAAGATAGGGCCGCAAGATAGTGTGGAGCCGTGTTTTCGTCGAAGACAACGCCTCACACGTTGATATGGGACTAGGCTCGGTCATTGAACTGCCTCCCGAGGAGACAATGCGCCGTTGGAATCAGACACCAATTGAGTGGCCCATCGTGAGTGCTATATTCGACGGCATTTCACGCAATTCTTTCATGGCGAGACACAGGGCAAACCATGTCAATATTGCTCACGCTTTGGATGCCAAAACGGCCGGTCCAAGCACTTGCTGTGAAGTCCGCAACGTTCCATGCCCTGGGTGTACGGGCCACATCTGTGGTGCCGTTACTTTCAGCTAAACCAAAGTGCATCCTCTGAAACGGCTCGGCGCAGGTGCCTTAGCCATCACGGGTTACTCAGTGTCCTTTCAACGAGCGGAGCATCGTGGCATGTATCGGAGAAGATTGTTGAATAATTGAGTCCGGATCGAATTCTGGCAAACCGCAACTGCGCGGAGATTTTATCCCAGTATCCTTTTCAAATTGTCGTAGCTGATTTTGATGCTCTCCAGCGGAGGAATCTCTGTCTGGTCCTGCTCCACGAAGAAGTACGGGATATGGATGGCCGAGGCTGCAGTCCAGATGGACTTGAAATCGAGCGTGCCTGTGCCGACTTCAGTGAAGTACGTGGGGCCACCCGACTTGGTAGAGGTCGGCACGTTGGGCTTGCGATCTTTGAAATGGAGCGTCTGCAGACGATCGCCATATTTATGGATCATCACAATGGGATCCTGTCCGGCCTGAGTTGCCCAGTAGCAGTCCATCTGCCACTTCACCAGCTTTGGATCCGTTTCCTTCATCAGAATCTCGAGGCCGGTTACACCATCAAAGCTCTGAAACTCGATGTTGTGGTTGTGGAAGCCGAACTCCATGCCATACTTCACGGCTTCCTGACCCCATTGGTTATATTGCGCTGCAAACTCCTTGAATGCGTCGGCTGAATTAGCCTTTTGGAATGGAGGTGCACCTACAACGATGTACTTCACACCGAGTTCCTTGGCGTAGTCGAACTTCTGACTCAAATCTGCGTAGCCGAAGTGTGCACTCGGCAGAGACAGGTCTGCGTCGCTGATCATCTGGCGTAGTTCCTTTGCCGGACGAGAGTATTGGGCGGCGAAGGTCTCCACCGAGCGATAGCCGATCTTGCGGACGGTGGCCAGGACCCCGGGAGTGTCCCGTTGGATGTCTTTACGAACGGTGTAGAGTTGCAGGCCGAAAGCCTGCGGCGGCGGCGCCTTGGCAAAGGCAACGCGAGAAAAACTGGAGGTGGCCAGCGCCGCAGCGCCGGCGGCAAGAAACGATCGTCGATTATACATATTCACCTATTAGACCCTCTGATGCGTAGTAGACATTCGTGGAACCCGGGAGCGAAGCGAAGCATACCGCCGGGCTCTTTCAGATGGGGAATAAGTCAAGCGAGTCCCATAAAAATCAGGGCACGCTTAACTACCGTTGGTACGATCGTTGTCTAGAACAGCACCTTCGCACCGAACTGGAAGACGCGCGGCGAGTTGGCGCCTGTGATGTGGCCGAAGCTTCCAGTCGAAGAGACAGTAGCTCCGGGATTGTTAAGGTTTGTGTGATTGAACAGGTTGAAGGCCTCAGCGCGGAACTGTCCATGAACGCGTTTTTCTGCGAACAGATCCTTGAATAGAGAAGCGTCTACATCGGTGTAGCCGGGGCCGCGCAGAAAGTTACGCGACGTGTCGCCGAAGGTGCCGGTCGCCGCCTGCACGAACGCGGCCTGATTGAAGTACTCGGTGAGCCTCGAAGCCCCGGAGGGACGTGCGGGGCTGACTCCCGGTACGGCGTCGGCGTAGTCATTCCCGATGCCAGAGAGAGAGCGATCTGTCCCGCTCAAGATAGTGAAGGGCATGCCAGTCTGCACAAAAATGATGGAGTTAGCCTGCCATCCATTGACGAAAGCACTGGCGAATTTGTTCACCTGGAACTTGGGCAGGAAATAGTTGATTGACGCATTGAACCGGATCTTCTGATCGAAGTCGGCCGGACCATAGCCGCTGGCGAGGTTGAACGGATTTGGTGGTCCTGTATTGCCTTCGGTCGCACTCGAGGTGTTGTCGAAGACCTTCGAATAAACCAGATTGGTCAGCAGGGTAAGGTTATGGGTCACGCGACGGGTGACATTGACCTGAAGCGAATTGTAGTTCGCATACTCGTAGGAGTCAGCTAACTCGACGGCACCCAGACCCTGATAAAGACGACGAGCTTGTTCATTCCCAGGGGTTGCACCTGGGCCGTAGACCGCGGGATTGAACTGCCGCGATCCCATCACGTGCAATGCATGATTACCTACGTATGCAACCGACAGGGCGAAGTTCCAGGGGAGCTGCCGCTCCACGGTAAGGTTGTAGTCCTCCGTATAGGCGACCTTAGCAGCCGGATTGAGAACACCGCCAGAGAAAGGCACGATGAAGGTGTAGGTGGCGAATTGGGACGGGCTCACACTCCCGCGAGGGAAAGGATCTCCGCCTGCGAAACCGGCATAGATGTTGTCCCACTGGGGAGGGTTCACGAGATTGAGATACAGGTTGATAGGTTGTGCGGCATCGGTCCGTTGATAGAGCAGACCCTCCGGGAAGCCATAGAAGATTCCGAACGCGCCGCGAATGACGGTCGTGCCTGCGCCGCCCACATTGTAGGCAAAGCCGAAGCGCGGTGCAAAGGCGAGATAGTTGTTCTTGAAGACGGCCGGATGAGAGCCCGGGTCTCCGTTGAACTGCAAGCCGACAGGCGCACCGGGCGCAATCTTCGATTGAAAACCAGGTACAAAGCCAACGAGAGTGTTATTCAGGTCGATTGGAGGTATCCAGGGATCCCAGCGCAGGCCGACGTTTAGAGTTAGAGCGTGAGTGGCTTTCCAATCGTCCTGGATGAACAGGGACGGGCGCCACTCGCGAAGGTAGAACTTGCGGCCGTTGTCCTGAAAGAAGGAGGATTCGTATCCGGTGTAGAAGTCGGCGTAGGCGTTGCCGCTTGTTACGCCGGCGGGCAGGACCGTGCCGGTAGGCGCCTGCGTGCGTTGTCCGTTGAAGGTGTTATCGCCCGGTACATAAGAAAAGTCAGTTGCGTCGATGCGAGTCCGCTCAAGTGAACCGCCAAACGTAAACGTATTTGCGCCAACCAGCTTCACGACGTCGCCCTTGTACTCAAACGAGGTCGAATCCTGGGTGAGCGCGCCGCCGGAGAAAACATCGACGTAACCCGAGATGTTGTCGCGCACACCAGGGAAGATCGGCACATTGGTGGTACCGAGCGGGACGTTCTGTCCGAGTGATTGCAGCGTCTTCAGCCCAGGTGCTTCGGGAATTTGGGTGCGGGCAAATCGGCCAGCGCTCACGTAGACGGTTGCAGTGAGCGTTGGGCTGAAGATATGCGTATCGCTGAGTGTCAGGGACTGGTTGCGGAAACGATTCGCTGCGAAGAAGCCAAGAGGAGCGGTGAAAGCACGTTGAAAGTTATCCTGATCGTAGAAATAACGGCCGCTTAAGTGGTTCTTGTCATTGACGGCGTGATCGATGCGAACCAAATACTGAGTGCTGTCGATGTTCGCATTGGTCAAGCTGGTATAGGTATTCGTAGTTGGACTATTCGGGTTGAGCGTTCCAGGTGTAGGCGCCAGATACTGGTTGTAAACCGCCTTGGAAAGCGCATCCATTGGGGTCGTAATGATGTTTCCCGGATAGGGTTGTCCGGTGACCGGGTTGAAGATCTGTACGCCTTTGGTGCAGATCCCGGTTGTGGGACTAAAAGTACCGGAGGTGCAGAGGCCGGAGAAGTTGCCGTTAACCTGAGCTGCCGTTGGTAGCGTGAGTGTAGCGGGGTTCGGCGAAGAGCGCTGCTGGAGATCTTCTGCGGAGAAGAAGAAGAACGTCCTATCACGGCGGATCGGGCCACCCACTGTGCCGCCGAACTGGTTTAGCTTGTAAGGCGGCAGGATGATCGCTCCGGTCGGGCTCTTCACCGGGAAGTAGTTATTCGCATCGAGAACAGTGTTACGAAAGAACTCGAAGGCCGAACCATGAATCTTGTTAGTGCCCGAGCGCGCAGAGAGCTGAACCAGAGCACCAGCTCCGGCGTAGGCCGCGCTATAGTTGGCGGCTTGGATGGTGAACTCCTGCAGGGCATCCGGGCTGGGAAGAATTGGAACGGAGTCAAAGAAGCGATCCACGTATAAGGCGCCGTCCAGCTGAAAGTTGTTCTGCGTCGCGCGCAGGCCGTTGACTGTGAGTCCCGTGTTGTCCTGCTGTCCGCTCTCCGTTCCAGTATTGGTCAACCTCGCACCCGGAGTCAGGGTGGTGAGTTGAAGAGGATTGCGGCCGTTCAACGGAAGGTCCTGCATCTGCTTCTCGTCAATCGACTGCGCGACGGTGGAGGTCGTGGTCTGAATCTGCTGCGTGTCGGCCTGGACAGTGACCGACTCAGTCTGCGAGCCGACGGTAAGAGCGATGTCTAGGCCAATGGTCTGGCCTGTCAATAGCTCCGTTCCTTCACGCTTTTGCGTACCGAATCCAGTCTTCGAGACCTGCAGCGTGTATGAGCCGATGGGCAGGTCAGGAAACACAAAGACGCCGCTGCTGGTCGTCTGCGTTGAACGCTGTTGAGCAGTTTGGGTGTTGGTGACTGTGACGCTCGCACCCGGAATCGCAGCGCCGGTCTGGTCACTAACTGTGCCACGAATGCTTCCCGTCGATTGCGCAGAAAGTTGACTGACACCGAGAAATAGAACGAGTGCGAGCCCTGAATAGAGAAGACTGCGAAGTTTGACGTTCATGTGTTCCTTTCGTAAACCACCAGAGGAAGTAAGGGGTTTGTGCCACGGAGAAGTAGCTTCGCATCCTGATCAAGATTCCGGTGGAAGCTTTCGCAGCGAAATACACCATCCCGAACGTCGATGGCGCACTGGCCTAAAGTAAGAAGCGAGCGTGAGGGGATAAAAAGGAAACCCACGCTTGTGCCGGATGGCTTGCGTGGGTGCAATCGTAAAGAGAGGCTATGAAGCCTCTTCGTTATCGCCTGGAATGACCCATGCCGCATCGCTTGTTGACACAACAAGCGCAACAACAGATTCGGGGCATGGAATTCATAACCATTTGCTTGAACAATAACAACGTAGAAGCGGAAGGTCAATTTATGCCGGCTGACGATCGTTGACGACGGTCTCGCGATGAACCGATTCCATTGGCGGGGTGTCGACGCGTAGCGACTATGCCGACACCCCTTTTGATGAATCGAATTGTGAGGTGCACGCATGACCGATCTGTGCCTTCTCATGAACGCCACGTTGTGGATCAGATATCTTTCTGACCGGTAAGGTCCGCCGGGGTTGCCGTCTTGTGAAGCCAATAAGACGCCAGAGCCATCTCGACCGGAAGTGTCGCGGCAAGGCCGGCAGAGAGTGGAGCGTTGGTTGCCTTCCCCGTCAGGACTGCGTCGATGAAGTTTTGTGTATGTGCCTGTTCCAGGTTCTGTTTGGAGTCAAACTGTGTGGGCTGACCCTCGTTCGGCTTAAGCGTGAAGCCTTCGCGGGTCAGATTTAGGGTTCCTTTAGTCCCTTCGAAGAAGACCGATGGATTATCGTCGTGAAGGGACAGAACCGAGGACTCAAAGTTCAGGTTCCAACCCTTGTATTGAACGATTGCGCTGATCGTATCGGGATTGGTGAGGTCGCCAGTCAAGTTGTAATCGCCGCCCAGCGCCACGGCACGGAGAGGCTGGTCGTCGTTCATCATCCACTGCGCTACGTCGACCCAGTGCGTGAGTATATCGGCCAGCAGGCCATTGCCGTAGTCGTGATACGAGCGCCACGAAGAATAGCGGGCGGTCTCATACGGAACATGCGGGGCCGGCCCAAGGAAGAGTTCCCAGTTAAGACCCGCGGGCTTTGGCTCATTCTCGATGACACGCCGCTGCCACGGAAAGTTATGCCACACGGCTCGCACCAGAACAATATCGCCGAGCTGATGCGTGTCGAAGATCTCCTGCTTTACGCGTTTGTAATGATCACCACTGCGCTGCTGCATACCGCAATGAAGAACTTGCTGCTTGTGTTCGGCCGCCGCCTTCATCAACGCTTCACGTTCATGCCAGCGGTGCACAGTGGGTTTTTCAATATAGAGATTCTTGCCTGCTCCAAGTACGTCCTTTGCGATTTGCACATGGAGATGATCGGGAGTTGCCACGAAGACCGAGTCCATGTCTTGGAGGCCCAGCAAGTCGTGATAGTTGACAAAGGTCGCCGGGTTTGAAAGATGATCGTGGAAGCGACGCTGGAAATCTGCGGTCTGTTTGTCATACACATCGCACAACGCCACTATGTTGACGCGAGGGTCCCGCACAAATCCTCCCCCCGTGACCACCGCGGCCCTGCGGCCAAGGCCGATGACGCCGAGGTTCATTCGATCGGTGGCGCCTGCAATCGCGGCATAAGAACGAGCAGTCATGCCGTGAGTTGCCATGGCGGCTGCGGCGGATCCGGTGATGAGAAAATCGCGACGATTCATTTGGAAAATGCCTCTTTCATTGCTTTGTAGGCTGGCAGAATAACTTCGGCCCCTGTCTTGGAAAGATCTTCGCGCTCTTCTTCGTTTTCCACCCAACCTGTCCATCCAATCTGCTTGATGGTGTCGGCAACCTGTTGGATCGGAAACGTACCTTGTCCCAAAGAGACAAGATGGCCATCCTTGTAGTCACGCAGGTGGAACGCGATGATGCGGCTGGAGTGATTGCGCACGAACGCCGGTACGTCCGCGCCGCTACGATAAGCGTGTCCTGCGTCCAGAACAAACGAGAAGAGGGATGGATCGGTCATCGCGTAGAGATTTTCGATCTCACTGCGGCCACCGATGTTCGATTCGAACTCCGGCCAGTGGTTGTGATACGCGGCGGTGATCCCGACGGTCTTTGCGAAGACGCCGGCGGCGTTCAATGCTTCAACTTTGCGCTTCAACTCGTCTTCATTCGTGACGGGCAGCCCGCTCAGAATCATATGCTTTGCACCCAACGCCGCGCCTCCCCGCGCGACGCTCTTGTACAACGACTCGGGAGCGATCTTCGTGGCCGGGTCGTACATCTTGTTCGATAAAAAGATGTGAATCCCAAAGAAAGTAAGTCCGGTTGCCTCAATGTCGCGTCGCGCCTGCTCTGGAGATGCAAACTGCGCCGTTACATTGCGGAAGCCGCTCTCGAAACCCTGGTAGCCAATCTGCTTGACCTGCCCAAGGGTATCCAGAAACGTATCAAACCGATTGGGATCGATAGGGAAGGCGTTCAACTGTACGCCAAAGCGAATTCCAGGCTGTCGGTGCATGGCTTGAGCGAGCGCGTCGAGCGCTCTGTTCGGTGTTATTGTCCTTCCGGCAGCGGCAACAGCAGCGGTTCGGAGAAGACTTCTGCGTGTCATGCGCTTCATTAGGCAACTCCTGTTTGAACACCGTGCGAACTACTCTTGGCTGGTGGCGGGAATTGTAGGCAGACGAACACTTGCTGTCAATCGATTTCAATAGATTGAATATTTGACCAACTTTCTCCGGGCGAAAGGATGTAGTAACCGTTTGCACGGGCGATCCTTGCCGCGAGATAAAGGATCGTCAGGCCGCCCATGCATTTAGCGAGATAACGCTCCGCGTTGCGAGAACCGACGTCACAGTTGCCAGACGGCACCGAGCGCAGATGGTCTCGTTCACCATTGGAAACTTCGCCAAGACTATGGCCACACGCCGGCCAATCCTGCCACTAGGTCCCCATGCTTTGTGCTTCATGCCACGGCTGGGCGAGTCGCAGAACCTGATTTATATTTTCGATATTCTCCGCGCCGGTCGAGTTCATCCACTTCTCCAATGCCACCGCACCCTGCTTCACGTAAATCGGAACTCCGTCCTGCCAAGTAGCTCGGCCGGCCAGGACGCCATGAAACTTGACTCCCGCTTCGGCAGCCAGCTTCAGCGTCTCGATGAACACTGAACTACTAACGCCAGCAGAAAGATAGACAATCGGTTTCTTGGTCTGCCCAGCAGCCTCACGCATCAGCCGCATGGCGTCCTCACGCGTATATAGAGATTTGCCCTTGAAGGCCTTCGTCTCTTCAACGAACGCCATTTGGACAGGGACATCGACTTTCAGCACATCGGCGCCGTAACGCTCCTTGGTAAACTCTTCCATCGACCGAATCACGATCTCGGGTTTGCGCTTGGCATGCTCTGGTCCGGATTCGTCTTCGCCGTGCACTGCGTAGCCCAGAAACTCCAGAAAAAAAGGGATGTCGACGGCGCGACATTCGGCTCCTATCCGCTCAACCCAGGCTTTCTTCTCGTTGTTCACCCATTCTTTCTCGAATGGCGTGTAATAAACGAGGATTTTTATGGCGTCGGCCCCGGCTTCCCGCAGCCGCAATGCAGACCAGCCCTCCGAAAGCGTCGGAAGCCGCTCCGGTTTGTCGGGACTGTAGCCCGCTTTCTCGTATGCCAACAGAAGGCCCTTCCCGTTAATGTTTTTCGCTGCGCTGAGACCATACTGCACATCGAGCAGAATCGACGACGCATGCTTAGTCAGGGTGCGCGCGACGATCTCCTTGAACTCTGACATCATCTCCGGCGGCGGTTCCTGGCCTCCAAGCTCTCTGGCAAGCATTTGCTTCAACAGACCACGCTGGTCCATCGCAGCCGCGGCGATAACCCCGCGCTCATTAGAAACAGCGTTCAGTCCCGCAACTTTTCCTGGAGTCAATTTCGTCGACATTCGATTCTCCTCTCAATCCTTCCTGCATCCTTACTCGCTTATTCAAGCAGGGACGAGTCACTACTCGAAATCAATTCAACTGGATCAATCGATTGCAAATGATTATACGTCTTGACGGAGATCTTGTAATGATGGGAGGTACGTCGAGTGGGTGTCATCGACGGTGTTCCGCGGTAACACGGATGTCACGCAACAGACAAGCTTCTATGCGTTTAGGGCTATACTGGCCACCTATATATGAGGAAATATGGCTACGAGACGACAGGAAGACCCGCCGAGGTTACCGTCATCGCCGTTGATGCCAGAAGCCGGACATGACCTTGCCTTGAGTTTGTACCAGGAGTTGCATCGGCTGGCTGCAGGCAAAATGCGTTTCGAGCGCGGGAACCACACCCTCCAACCGACTGCGCTGGTAAATGAAGCTTACTTGCGTCTCGTTGATTGCTCTGATTCTATGTGGCAGGATCGGTCCCGCGTCCTGGGT
This sequence comes from uncultured Acidobacteriaceae bacterium, assembly GCA_963791735.1. Classification (GTDB taxonomy): domain Bacteria; phylum Acidobacteriota; class Terriglobia; order Terriglobales; family Acidobacteriaceae; genus Edaphobacter. The sequence continues at coordinate 479,942 of CAWBTR010000010.1, forward strand.
CTGGCTTCCAATGTAATGCGTCACATTCTGGTCGATTACGCCCGAGCTCATAACGCGGGAAAACGCGGGGAAGGCCAGCTTCAGGTAACTCTGATCGAAGAGATGGTTCCCGGCGCAAGTAGCTCAACAGCCGACGTATTAGCTGTCGACGAAGCGCTCACTTGTCTTAACGAGTTTGATCCAAGGCAGGCAAAGATCCTTGAGATGCATTTTTTTGGAGGTCTGACGTTCGAAGAGATCGCACTGCAACTTGGTGTGTCGACACGTACCGTAAAACGCGACTGGACAATGGCTCGTGCGTGGCTTCGGCAGAAGCTGTCGCCTTGAATCCAATATGACTCCTGAGCTCTGGCAACGTTTGAAACCGTTATTTCATGCCGCCTTGGAGGAGGACACGCAGAATCGTGCGGCATTTATAGACTCTGTCTGCGGCAGGGATCTCGAACTGAAGATGCACCTTGAACAACTTCTCCAGGCCGAACAGCAAAGAACCGGATCGCTTGACGCTCCACTTGCTCACCTCAACGGATTTCTGGATGACAGGGGCGCTCGCTTTCAACCAGGCGAGCTCGTTCTTGGGCGTTTTCGCATTGTTCGCCCGATCGGCAAAGGCGGTATGGGCGAGGTGTATGAAGCGGAAGACCTGCAACTCGGCACCATCGCTCTCAAGACAATCCGTCACGGCATAGCATCCTCCTCCGACGCATTCGAACGCTTCCGTCAGGAGGTCCAACTGGCGAGGAGAGTAAGCGGGCCTCAGGTCTGTCGAATTCATGAGCTCTATCTCCTTCCCGCATCCGGCCGGCATCAGGCAACTGCCTTTCTGACCATGGAATACATGGACGGAATCACACTCTACGAAAAGATCCAGAGGGATGGTCCGCTGCCGTGGAAAGAGGCATTGAGCATTGCTCTTGAAATCTGCGAAGGATTGCGGCTGATCCACGAGAATGGGATCGTTCATCGCGATCTCAAGCCTGGCAATATCATGCTTTGCAAGCAGGGTGGCGCTGCGCGAGTCGTACTAATGGACTTTGGCCTCGCACGAGATTCTAGCGTGGATGCTATCCAGAGCGGCAGTCCGCCACCTGCGGAGAGACCCGGAAAAACCCTTCCGCAAATGATCATGGGTACTCCGGAGTACATGGCCCCTGAGCAGTTCGAGGCGAAACCGGTGTCGCCAGCTACGGACATCTATGCGCTCGGCATCATCCTGTACGAGCTTGTTACGGGCCTACGCCCGTATGCCGCGGACACGCCCGTCGCTGCAGCGATTCGCCGCGCCAAACATCCGGCCCCCCCTTCTTCGCTCCGGCCCAACGTTCCCCGGCAGTGTGATCGAGTCATCGAACGTTGTCTGGAGTACGACCCAGAGAAGCGATTTCAATCCGCGAAAGAGGTTACCCGCGTTATAAGACCTCCTGAGAGCAGGTGGAGGAGATGGCAAACCGGGATAGCTGCGGCTTTGATTGTCCTGATTGCAGCAGGCGGCATCCTGCTAAAACTCAATGGAAGAAGCCGTGTAACAGGACTTAGCCAACTTACACCAGCCACGGACCTCTCCGACCATCCCAGCTTGTCGCGCGATGGAAAGGTGGTCGCGTATTCGTCCGACCGGGCGGAAGCGGGCAATATAGACATCTTCACGCAACGTCTTCCCGATGGCCGCCCGATCAGGATAACGACCGATCCGGAACAAGATAATAACCCCAGCATGTCTCCTGACGGGACGTCGGTAGTCTTTCGTTCGGAGAGAAACGGCGGGGGGATATACATGTCGAGTGTGGACGGAGGACAGGAGCATCTTCTGGTACCGAACGGGCGAAATCCGCGGTTTTCACCGGACGGCAGCAGTATTCTCTATTGGGTTGGTGACCCGGATCCAACCGTCCCGTCGGGCAAAATGTATATCCTTCACCTCGGCGAGGGGCCGCCCGTTCAAATCGCTCAGTCTTTTCGTGACGCGCGCCTCCCTTTGTGGAGCGCTGATGGCCGTTCGATCTTGTTTTCTGCACGCAGCGACATCGAGACGCCAATGCCCGCGTGGTCGGAGTGGTGGGTCATGAGCACCGACGGAACAGTTCTCCAAAACACTCACGTATTGCAACTTCTTTCCTCGTACCAAATCACTCCGTGGGAAGGGAACATGAGCGCCTGGTATGACAATCGCGTGTTGTTCAGCGGGAGGAAAGGCGGACAGACAGCTCTGTGGGAGATCACCTTGAATCCTCGGACATTCAAAGCCACAGGCAAGCCGAAACAGGTGACTTTAGGAGAGGCCCGGGACATTAATCCGACGCTCGCAGAAGGTGGGACACTCGCGTACACAGAGCTTGCAGGGGCGTTGCACCTTTGGCGGATCGATAATGCATCTCACCCGGACATTGCTGTGCAGTCGAAGCTCACCGAAGATCCTTCCGTTGACATATCCCCATTCATCTCCCCCAACGGTCGCTGGCTGGTCTTTTCAAGGGGGTGGGGTAATCATCGAGATGTCTGGATAAAGGACATGGCTTCGATGACCGAGAGGCCACTGCTGGCCTATGGATTGGAGATGATGTCGCCGATCATTGACGACACGGGAAAGGACCTCGTGTTCGAGGCCCGCGAAAAAAACGTCCCATCCATCTTCGCGAGCTTACAAGGTGGACCGCCCAAACGGCTATGCACGGGTTGTAGCGTTCCTACAAGTTGGTTCGATACAAATCGAGCGGTCCTCTACAGGGACGGTTCGCCATCAAGCATCGAGATGATGGATCCACAGACTGGCGAACACAGATCAGTTCTCCAGGAGGATGGAGTCTCTCTAAGCGAACCGAGCTGGTCTCCTCAAAACGAATACTTGCTTTTTACAAGGCAAACCCAAGATCTTGGCAAACAGATCTTCGCTGTTCGCTTTCCAAGGTCAACCGCTTCCGTAACGGGCAAGTGGATTCCGATCACTGCGGCATCCGAATCGAGCGATCGGCCACGGTGGTCAGGCGATGGAAAGACGATCTACTATCTCTCTACGCGCGATGGATTTTCCTGCCTTTGGGGTCAAGCCTTTGATCCCGAAACCGCGGCGACGAGCGGACCTCCATTCGCGGTAATGCATTATCACAACCGTCGAAATTCGATCGACGTCGTCTCTCCACGCTCGTTTAATCTGTCCGTAGCCGGCGACTCGATCTACTTTAATCTGGGAGAATCCACTTCGAGTATCTGGATCGGAAAGCTGAGAAAAAGCAATACCTTGTTGAATAACTTGTTTTAGGCTTGCGCAAGCTAATGGTCGTCGGGCACAATTGCATCCCAATTACACATAGTAGATCGGAGCCAAATTATGTCTGAGGAAAAAAAGAAGGGCCCTCCTCCTCCCTCACGTCATGAGGGAAGGTACATAGTCATCCAAGTGCCACCCAAAACCTCAAAAGAGGCGATAGAAAGGCAAATCCATGACGCGCTTAATGAGCAGCCACAGGATATCTTCGCGGCGAGTGTATCCAGAGAGGTCATCATAGTGGTGCAAGAAGAAGGCCCGATTAATGGATGGTAATCATCGTGGTGCAATAAGAAGGTCCGGATGATAGATTTTGACTAGATGCCTTCTTCATGGAGGCGCGTGATGCATGTTTGTCTTGTCAGTGCTCCCACGGTTACCGAATACCAGAGTGTCGATGAGTGGAGCAGCGAAGAGGTTCATTCCTCGGCTTCACGATCACAGCTTGGGATTCTCAGCTTGGCGGCCGTACTGGAAGGTATTGGCGACCGCCCCGACATCGTCGATGTGAACCGTGCGTACCTGCGCTTCATTGAGACATCGAGTTCTCATTCCGCCAACTTTGCAGACTTCCTGGCTTCGGCGATCGTGGAGAAGGACGCGGAGCTTTACGGATTCAGTTCCATCTGTAGCACCTATCCCTTGAGCGTTCGCGTTGCTGAGTCGGTCAAGAAGCTGCGACCGAACGCGACCGTATTGTTTGGTGGACCACAGGCATCCGTTGTGGATGTCGAAACGTTAACCGCGTTCCCATTTGTTGACCTCGTACTACGGGGAGAAGCTGAAACGTCATTGCCCCTTCTGATAGCTGAACTCTTAAACAAAGCTCAACTTGATAGGGTGGCCGGACTAACCTACCGAGATGGATCGCAGGTCAAGCGCAACGGAAATGGGCCTGCGATTCTTGACCTCGATTCCTTGCCTTCTCCCGCTTATCACCTCTCCCAATGCCTGGATGGTGCCAGGACCGCCTCCATTGAATTGGGGCGCGGCTGCCCGTTTTCCTGCACGTTCTGTTCGACCAACGATTTCTTCAGGCGAAACTTCAGACTTCGCTCGCCCATGCGAGTCCTTCGAGATATGCGACATATCTCCGAGAAGTACTCGATTAGAAACTTCGACCTGGTGCACGACATGTTCACCGTGGACAAGCGGCGAGTTACTGCGTTTTGCGAAGCCATGATCGCCTCAGGCGAGGGATTCACTTGGTCCTGCAGTGCGCGCACAGATTGCGTCGATGAGTCCCTGCTCGAATTGATGGCGAGGAGCGGATGCCGCAGCGTTTTCTTTGGCGTGGAGGCAGGTTCGCCCAGAATGCAGAAGATCATTGATAAACATCTCGACCCGCAGCGCGCCGAGGAGATTATCGACATAGCCGAAAAGCTAGGAATCGGCACAACGGTTTCACTGATCACTGGATTTCCGGAAGAAACATGGGAGGATGTCGGAGAGACGCTCCGAATATTCATGCATTCGGCACGATGTCAACGCTCTGGCCCACAACTGAACATCCTGGCCCCACTGGCGGCCACTCCCATCTACTCCGCTCACAAATCACAATTAGTGTTGGAAGAACTATGTTCCGACATGTCACATCAAGGCTTGAGCCAGAACGAAGCTGATCTTGTTCTAATTCGAAAACATTTCGAAATATTCCCTAACTTCTATCTCCTGCCCTTGCTCCATCTGGATAGGGAGGTCATTTTGGAGTTGCGGGAGTTCCTGACCATAGCCGTTGAGTGTTTCAGATGGCTGTTGTGCGCGATCGATCAGGCCGTAACTGATATGTTGGGCTTCTATTTCGAATGGAGAGCACACCGCGTCTCGATACGCCCTGGTTTAGCGGGTGCTGTGCTTCGGCGTTATTACGTTGGAAGAGATTTTCGTACCGACTTTCTGGCTTTTGTGAGAGCGCACCCAGTCGGTCAGACACAGATGACGTCCGGATTGTTGGCCGCAGGAGACGCCTTGATGCGTAGCACGAGGGCGACAGCGCCAGTCGGTCAGCAAATCTCCCCAGGCGAGCCGTTATGGTGGAGCGATGTGCCATCGATGACTCACCTCACGGATGTTGTCGAACTGCAATGGGATGTTCAGCAAATTGTTGACGCACTGAAATCGCGGACCGACCTGTCGCTGCAGCCTCGCAGAACTTTCTATGCGATCCGCGAACTCGCAGGTGGCGATCGAAAGCTTACGAAGGTCTCGGTCTGGTTGGGCGCCCTTGTTAGTGGTTGTGACGGAACGCGAACAATTGAAGAAGTGATGACGCAACTATCCTTCGACCTGCCAGAGGTTAACGAAGAAGTTAGGAGCTATGCTTTTTTCAAGCTGCTTCAAGAAGCTCATGCCCGGGGATTCGTCGTTATCTACCGAGCAAACCGAACAGAAAGTGAAGATACAAGTCCAAAGTCGATTGAGCTGGCACTTAACTCTGTACCTTAACACTGATTCGAGGCAGCTGTCCGATTTCAAACTCAGTCAGTTGCCTGGTAACTGGATCCCATCGACGAAGCCCACACTACCCGCAACGTTGGGACATAGTGTACCGTCATTTGCAGGATCATTCGATGAGTATCATCTCGCTCAGTTATTCCGACGCCAATGGACCGCATAGCGTTGACCTCGACCGTGAGTCCACGTCAATTGGCCGTTCGCCAGGTCAGGATATCGTGCTGAGCGATCCGTGCGTTTCGCGTCAACATGCCGTGATCGTAAGAGATGGCGATACGTACACGGTTATAGATCAAAAAAGCACTTACGGAACTTTTCTGAACGCCATACGTGTTGAGCGGGCCGCTACTGAAGTTCGACGATGTACTGCAAATGGGCTCGCTCGAGGGACCGCAGCTTCGATTTCATCTCCTGCAGGACGATCAGACAATAAGAAGCTTTTTGCAGTCCCCGGGCGCTGATCTGCTCTCGTCGCTCAGTGAACTTCGACCTTCTGCGCGCGAGATTGAGAAACTGAACTGGCTTCTTCGTGCCGCACGTCAACTCAACGAGGGTGGCGCGATCGAAGAAATTCTCAGCGCATTTCTCCATGTCACGCTGCAGCTTACCGGCCTGGAGCGAGGTTTCGTGTTTCTGCGAGAAAAAGGTGAGATGCGGCTTGCGCAAGGCCTTCGTGCCGACGGAAAGATCGTTGAAGAGGATTCAACCGTTTCGCGCCGAGCCATTCACAGAGCAATCGAGAGCGAGTCAAAGTTTTCGATCAGTGACACATCGACCGACGACGTTGCATCGGGATGGTCAAGCGTGATGGCAAACAGCATCCGCAGTATCTGCTGTATCCCTCTGCGAAAACGTGCTTCCGCGAAGGACTCTGACCAGTTGCTTGGGCTCCTGTATCTTGATAGCCATATTGGCCTGAGAGATCTTACCAAGATCGATCATCAACTGCTCGATACGATAGCCGCTGAAGCGGCAGCGCTCCTGCACAATGCTTTGCTTGCCGAGGCCGAGTACAAAGCCCGGCAGGCGAGCGAGGAGCTTGCGGTTGCCGCGAAGATTCACAGTGGCTTGATGTCCATGACGCTGCCATTGCTTCCCTATGCGGAGATTCACGCGAAAAGCGTTCCTTGTCTTGCGATTGGCGGAGACTTCTACGACGCAGTGGCACTTGAAGACGGGGTATGCGTCATCGTTGCGGACGTCTCCGGCAAAGGAGTTTCGGCCGCCATCGTGGCGGCCACGCTGCAAGGAATCATCCATGCTCAGTTCCTTGCAGGGCAGCGCCTGCCGGAGATCGCTGCAGTTGTAAATCACTTCCTTTGTGCTCGCAATGTCGGCAAATATGCGACGATGGTATTGCTCAAACTCTTTCCAGACGGGCGCGTCGAGTACACGAACTGCGGCCACATCAAACCGCTTGCGATCAAGGGCACCCAGGTGCGACGTCTGGAGGAAAACAATCTGGTTGTAGGGCTTATTGCCGGGGCAAGCTATAACTCCGCGCATTGCATGTTGCAACCTGGAGAGTGGATCCTCCTGGCCTCCGACGGCGTTACGGAGGCGGAGGACGCCAGGGGCAATCAATTGGGTGATTCGGGATTGAATGCAATCGCTCATTACGAAGATATCGATGCGATCATCGATCATGTGAATAATTTTCAGAGGCCGAATCTTGCTCAAGACGACTGCACTTTGCTGAAGATCAGATACATGGGTGGAATGTAAGTCGCAACGTCGCCGCGTAAGGTGCTGTAAATGACCATCATGGATTGCCAAGCGAAAGATTGTTAGGTTCGAGCCCGGCGGTCCCGGTGATGTTCTGAAGCCTCGATCTTCTATACATTGAAACTCGCACCTAGCGCTTTCATGGCGTGGAATGAAGATCAGATTTGCCTGCTCGACGAGAAAATCAGGCGGATGAGGTAAAGTTGCTCGAACCGTTTGCGGAGGTGAAGTTGGAATTTTACTTCCGTGCTGAAATAAAGGGAGAGCAACTTGACGAATAACAAGTATATTCTCGCGTTAGATCAAGGCACTACCAGTTCGAGGGCCATGGTGGTCAATGAAGCGGGCGAAGTAGTGTCGATAGCGCAGCGACCGTTTGGGCAGATTTTTCCGCAGCCAGGATGGGTGGAGCATTCGCCTACGGAGATCTGGGCTTCGCAAAGCGGGGTAGCGACCGAGGCGCTGGCTGCAGCCGATCTGACGGAGCGCGACATTGCGTCTATCGGGATCACCAATCAGCGTGAGACCACCATTGTGTGGGACCGGGAGACAGGAGAGCCGGTCTACAACGCCATCGTCTGGCAGGATCGGCGGACGGCGGAGTTCTGCGATGCTCTTCGCGAACGGGGTGATGGAGAGTTGATTCAAGCCAGGACGGGGCTGATACCGGATGCTTATTTTTCCGGCAGCAAGGTGAACTGGATACTGACCAATGTGGATGGCGCACGAGTCAGGGCCAGGGCAGGGAAGCTGGCCTTCGGAACCGTCGACAGTTGGCTCATTTGGAAGCTGACGCAGGGTGAGCGGCACGTGACGGATGTGACGAATGCTTCGCGGACGATGCTTTACAACATCCATACGCTCGAGTGGGATGAAGAGCTGTTGCGGATGCTGGATGTTCCGCGATCGATGTTGCCGGAGGTGGTGGCATCGAGTGGCCGGTGCGCGACGACACGAGGGATCTTCAATGGGATTCCGATTGCAGGGATCGCCGGAGACCAGCAGGCCGCGTTGTTTGGGCAGATGTGCACCTCGCCGGGGATGGCGAAATGCACCTTTGGCACAGGAGCCTTCATGCTGCTGCATACCGGCACGAAGCCGATGATCTCGAAGAATCGTCTGCTGACGACGATTGCATGGAAGATCGGCGACACCGTTGAGTACGCGCTGGAAGGCAGTATGTTGATGGCCGGCGCAGTGGTGCAGTGGCTACGCGACGATCTGCAGATGATCCGCACGTCGGCCGAGGTGGAAGAGTTGGCGGCTTCGGTGACGAGTTCGGATGGGGTGGTGCTGGTGCCTGCTTTTGCAGGTCTTGGAGCTCCGCACTGGGACCAGTATGCGAGGGGTGCGCTGCTGGGGATGACGCGCGGCACAACGCGGGCGCATATCGCACGGGCCGCCCTTGAGGGAATCGCGCTGCAGGTGACGGATGTGCTGGGAGCGATGCAGGCTGACTCCGGATTGCCTCTGGCGCAGTTGCGTGTGGATGGTGGGGCGTCGGCGAACGGGTTGTTGATGCAGATACAGTCAGATGTCCTGGGCATTGATGTGGTGCGTCCGAAGAATGCCGAGTCTACGGTGATGGGTGCGGCGTATCTGGCGGGGATCGCTGTGGGATACTGGCCGGGCAAGGAAGCGATTGCCAAGCAGTGGCAGGTGGATCGAGTGTTCCAGCCGAAGATGGATGCGAGTACGCGGAGCAAGGTGCGCGAGACATGGCACAAGGCTTTGGGAAGAGCGCAAGGGTGGGCGCATGAAGGGGAGACTCAAGGGTGACAGAGCGCTCAGAGGTGTTGCGCAAGCTTGGGGAACAGGCTGAGCCCTGGGATGTGCTGGTAATTGGCGGAGGGGCGAGTGGCTTTGGCGCGGCGGTGGAGGCGGCGGCACGCGGATTTCGGACCCTGCTTATCGAACGCTTCGACTTCGCCAAGGGTACTTCAAGCCGGAGCACGAAGCTGGTGCACGGCGGCGTTCGGTATCTTGAGCAGTTGAACGTTACGCTGGTGCTCGATGCGTTGCGCGAGCGAGGACACATGCTGCGCAACGGTCCTCATCTTGTGCACGATCTGTCGTTTGTTGTTCCGGCGTACAGCTATTTGACGCTTCCGTACTACGGGTTTGGTTTGAAGGTATATGAGCGGCTCTCGGGGCGGCTTTCATTTGGAGCTTCGAAGCTGCTCTCGCGCGAGCGAACGTTGGAGTTGCTTCCGGGGGTTGCGAGCGAAGGACTGCGCGGAGGTGTGCTCTATCACGATGGGCAATTCGATGATGCACGGTACATCGTCGCATTGCTGCGGACATTTCAGGAGCTCGGAGGAACAGCAATTAACTATGTTGAGGCCACGGGGCTGTTGCACCGAAACGGGAAGACCGTAGGTGTTCAGGCTCGGGACTCTGAAGGGGATGCGCTCTTTGACTTGCAATCCAAAGTGGTGGTGAATGCAACCGGCGTGTTCTCGGAGGACGTCCTGGCCATGGATGGTGCAGCCCGCGGATCGTTGCTGGCCATGAGCCAGGGGACGCACTTCGTTCTGCCACATTCGTTTTTGGCGGGCGAGGCGGCGTTGATGGTTCCGAAGACTGCAGATGGACGAGTCTTGTTCGCCATACCGTGGCATGGAGCGACGTTGGTGGGCACTACAGATGAAGCGGTTGACTGTGCCTCTGCTGAGCCACGTTCGATGAGTTCGGAGAGAAGTTTTCTGTTTGAGCATATTGCTCGATACTTCGGACGTAAACCAACGACGGAGGAGATTCTTAGCGTGTGGTCGGGGCTGCGGCCGCTGGTACGGAAAGGGCATGGCAAGACGTCGAAGCTATCGCGAGACCATACGATTCTGGTGTCAAAGTCCGGGGTGGTCACTGTAACCGGTGGCAAATGGACGACGTACCGACGGATGGGACAGGACGCGATTGACCATGCTGCGGAGGTAGCTGGATTGCCGAAGGTGGCTTCGCGGACGCTCGACTTGAAGTTGCATGGGTGGACAGATCAGACTGCAGGCGTCGCGGAGTCGGAGAGAGTGTATGGGACCGATCTGCCAATGATTCGGCAGTTGTCTACAAAGGATCCGAACTTGGACGAGTTGCTCCATCCTAGACTTCCTTATCGCTTGCGTGAGGTAGTCTGGGCTGCACGATATGAGATGGCGCGTACGGTTGAAGACGTACTGGCGCGACGGACGCGGGCGCTGTTTCTTGATGCACGAGCCGCGATTGAGGCTGCGCCTGCTGTGGCAGATGTGCTGGCCAAGGAGCTTGGCAGAAGTGCAGCCGAGCGGGAGAGGGATCTACAAAGTTTTTTGACGGTTGCACAAGGCTATGTTTACCTGGGAGAGTGAGTCGCTATGGTTGATCTGTCACCTGTTGTCGGTGAGTTTGTCGGAACGTTTGTGTTGGTTATGCTGGGCAACGGTGTCGTCGCGGGAGCACTTCTGAATCGGTCGAAGGCGCAGAATGCGGGTTGGATTTCGATTACGGCTGGATGGGGAGTAGCAGTGTTTGCAGGGGTTGCCGTCAGCGCTGCCCTGGGCGATACGGACGGGCATCTTAACCCCGCATTCACGCTGGCCTCGGTGTTGATGACCGGCAACCCGATGCGGCTGGCGACGTATATTCCGGCACAGGTTCTAGGGGCATTGTGTGGCGCGATCGCCGTATGGCTGCAATATAAGCCGCATTGGGAACTAACCGATGACGCAGATGCCAAGTTTGCCTGTTTCGCGACTGCCCCGGCGGTATATCGACCGCTCTGGAACTTCTTCAGCGAGGTGCTGGGGACCTTCGTTCTGGTTCTAATAGCGACCGCTCTGTTTTCAAAGCGAGTTGCTCCGGCTGGAGTTGCGGCTGGTCTCGGGCCTGTTCTGGTAGGCGCGTTGGTGTTGGGGATTGGACTCTCGCTAGGTGGATCCACGGGATACGCAATCAATCCTGCTCGCGATTTCGGACCGCGGATCGCGCATGCTCTGCTGCCTATTGCCGGCAAGGGAGGGTCAGGCTGGCGATATGCCTGGGTGCCGATCCTCGGCCCGTTGGCTGGTGCTGCACTGGCTGCGGCCGTGGTCAAGATCCTGAACATGAGCTGATTCTGTTGACAGTGCTGTTCTTGCCGTATAGGGTTAGCGCGAGTCAGCGCTTACTATCGCGCAGTTAAAGTTGAGGATTCGGTATGAGTATGGCCAAAGGAATAAAGGCGATTGTCACCGATAGCCACTTTTTGGTGCCGCTTTTTGTGTTGCTGGCCGGGATCGTCCTGCTAGTGGTATTGCACTAAACGATCAAGGCCCTCGCAAGTCAGAAGGAAAAATTGAGGAGAAATGGATGGCGGGTGTGGTGCAGAAGGTGGAAAGAACAAGCCTGTCGCTGCACGGTCTGGGCGTGATCTGCGGTTTAACTGCGGGCGTGTGGCTGGGGGCGGCTGAGGCTCCAACGAAGCTCGTGAATTCGGGGTTTTCTCCGTTCGCGATCTCGTTGTGTATGGTGGCGGGCGTCTTTACGGCTCGGTGGACCTTCCCTACGTTGCTGAAGGGAACTGGGTATGTGTTTGCCGATCTTCGGGAAAAGAAGCACCTGATTGTATGGGCGCTGCTGGCTGGTGCGCTGTGGGCTGTGGCGAATACGCTGACGGTGTTCGCGATTCGGGATGTGGGTCTTGCAGTCGCGTTTCCGATGTGGAACGCAAACTCGTTGATCGGATTGTTGTGGGGGCGCGTACTTTTTCGTGAGCTCGAGGGGGCGAGCGGAAAGAACATCGGCAAGGTCGTAGTGGGGGCGATTGCGATTGTCATTGCGGCGGTGATGCTGGGTTTCAGCACGATGCATGGCGGTTCGATGGGACAGCATGCGTTTCGAGGGATCGCCGCGGCATTAGGCGCGAGCCTGATGTGGGGGACGATGTATGTTCCGTACCGCAAGGCTTATCTGAGCGGGATGAATCCCCTGTCATTTGTAACGGCATTCACGGTCGGAGAGCTGGGTACTGTGTTGGCATTGACACTGGCGCTGGACGGCGGCCTTCATTCTTCGGCGTTTCAACTGTTCCACATGCCGGGAGTACTGTTCTGGTTGTTTCTCGGAGGATTTGTCTGGGTAATCGGAGATCTGTTTCAGCAGTTCGCGGCTAAGTATCTGGGAATCGGCCGGGGAATTCCGCTATCGAACACAAATCAGCTTTGGGGACTGGCGTGGGGAGCCCTTGTGTTTGGTGAACTCGCCGGTGCGGATCGGCAGCACCTGCTGCTGGTTATAGGTGGGTCGGTGATCATGATCCTGGGAGCGCTGGCGATCAGCACAGCGGTCGCTTCAGCCAAAGAGAATAGCTCGACAAACCAGGCGGTACTACGGGAGTGCAACCGATACGGCCTGGACTACCACCGAACAATGATGGCTCAGGCCGGAGACGAATTCGGTGGCCGAGATGAACGGAGACGCTGGTGGGACTACGCTATCGTCCTCACTGCCACCGGGATTTTTGTCGCTCTGGGTGTTCGGGCGGTCGTGCCTCGTTTGACGATGAACCTCAACTGGATCGCAGTCCTGGCGATAGTGCTGGTGTTGAGTTTGGCTGCAGGTAGTTTGAGTCTATGGCGGCGGACCCGATTCTGTTAGCTGAATTTTCTTCGAGGTTAACATTCCGCACGGTTTGAGACCAAACCTGTGGGATCATCCGTGAGGAGCACGTATGGCTGTCAGGTTGAAGGACATTGCACGCGATCTTGGAGTTTCTGTCGTCACCGTTTCGAAGGTGTTGCGGGGGAATGCGGACATTGGCGAAGAGACACGGCGGCGCGTGCTGAAGCGGATGAAAGAGCTGAACTATCAGCCCAACATGATGGCCCGTGGGCTGGCCAGCGGACGAACCTATACGATCGGCCTGGTGGTTCCTGATCTGGTGCATCCCTTCTTTGCGGAATTCGCAAAATCGCTGGGCGGCGTTCTAAGAACCAGTAACCGCGCACTGATTCTTGCCTCCTCGGAAGAAGATCCTGAGGTGGAACGGCAAGAGATTCGCACACTGTTGAGTCGCGGAGTGGATGTTCTCCTGATCGCTTCCTGCCAGGCGAATCTGCGGAACTTTTACGAATTGGGTGATGCCCGGACACCATATCTTCTCTTCGATCGCAACTTTCCCCATCTGGCGGCGCATTTTGTTGGAACCGATGATGTGAAGGTGGGAGAAATGGCCACCAGGCACCTAATCGAGATCGGACGTAAGCGGATCGCTCATATCGGAGGCAAGAACACGAGCCCCTCGTTTGATAGATTGCGGGGCTATCGGAATGCCTTGGCGGAAAGCAGATTGCCGGTGCAGGAGAGTTACATCGTTGTGCGGGAGCGGATGGAAGAGTCTGGCGATAGGGTTGGATTTCAGGCGATGCAGGAACTGCTGAAGCTGGAGCCGCGGCCGGACGCGGTGTTTTGCTATAACGATCTGACGGCGATCGGCGCGATCGACGCAACGCTGCAGGCGGGGCTGTTGGTTCCTGAAGACATTGCCGTTATCGGTTGCGGAAATCTTCGTTACGCAAACTACTTGCGAGTTCCACTGAGCTCGATCGACCATGGGACGATCGAGTTAGGACGAATCGCCGGCGAATTTGCTCTGGAGCTCTCGGGCAACCCGGAGCAAGCTGCAAAGAGTGTCATTGTTCCGTCAACGTTGGTCGTGAGAGAGTCCACGGTTGCTAGCGGACGTTAAGGCCTCAAAATAAGTGCTTGCCATCTCCTGTGGTTAGCGTATAGTTAAGTTCAGTTAGCGGTAACGTAAAGTGCCGGACTTCGATGGAGGGAAAATCCCGTGGCCACACATGTTGTACCAACCAATGCACCCCTGAAAGATATGGATGAATGGGATGATTTTCTGACCGGTCGCTACAAGGAAGGTAAGAGCGAAGCCGAGTTTCGTCAGTATGACGAGAAGGCCACTCCTGGTGTCGCGGAGTTCTACCGGCTAAACCATCAGTACCAGACGTTTGACTATGTCATTGCCAAAGAGAAGGAATACTTTGGATTGAACAAAGGTGAGAAGAGCATCTGGGAGGCGGCAGAGTTTCTGAATACGCTCGTAGACGATAGCGATCCAGACACCGACCTGACTCAGATCGAGCATCTGCTGCAGACTTCGGAGGCGATCCGAAAAGATGGACATCCGCGATGGTTTGTGCTCACAGGATTCATCCACGATCTTGGCAAGGTGTTGTGTCTTTGGGGCGAGCCGCAGTGGGGAGTGGTTGGCGATACGTTCCCCGTGGGATGCGCCTATTCGAAGGACATTGTGTTTCCCGAGTATTTCAAGGCGAATCCCGACATCAACAATCCGCTGTACCAGACGAAGTACGGTGTCTACGAACCGAACTGTGGGCTGGACAAAGTGCACATGTCCTTTGGCCACGATGGATACATCGGCGAGGTCATGAAAAATTACATGCCCGAAGAATCGCTGTACATGCTGCGCTATCACTCGTTCTATTCGGCGCACCGGCATGGCGCGTATCGATACCTGATGAACGAGCACGATGTGAGAGATGCTGGAGTGGGTCAACAAATTCAACGTATATGACCTGTACTCCAAGGGACACACGAAGCCGAATGTGAAGGAGCTGAAACCTTACTACGACGATCTGTTCGCGGAGTTTTTCCCCCGGAAGATTGCCTGGTAGCAGCTGGATTGATGCATTAACAGAAGCCCTGAGATGCGAACTTCACCTCAGGGCTTTGTTGTGAAAGGTCAGGATTGAGGCGTCACGTCTATCCCGAATGGCGTCATCTAATATCAGAATCCCTCAAGGCCAATCGATGATCAGTATTAGATGTGCAATGCAAATTACGGCTGGCGCTACGGTGCTTGCCATGGGCTCAAGCGGCATTGGCACAGCCGAGTTCGCAGGCAGCACAGGATAAGATTGTCCACCTCAACCAGATTCAGGTCATCGGGTCGCACAACAGCTACCATGCGGGATTAGCGCCGAGCGAGCGGAAGTACTTGGAGATGAAGAGTCCCAAAACCATGCGGGGCCTCGACTATCATCATGCGCCATTGGGTGATCAACTCTCCGGCGGCGTTAGACAGATTGAGATCGATATCTTTGCGGACCCTGAGGGTGGACGGTTTGCGCATCCAGCCATTGTTCGTGATGTGGCCCAGGCAGGGCTCCCTGCGGATCCGGACTTCGATCCTCAGCATGAGATGGACAAGCCCGGCTTCAAGGTAATGCATATTCAGGATCTCGACGAACGGAGCACCTGCCATACATTCGTCGCCTGCCTTAAAGATGTGCGGGCCTGGTCGCAGGCGCACCCCCGCCATATTCCGATCTTCATTCTGGTGGAAACGAAAGAGGACACGCCAAAGGGAATACCCGATGCAGTGAAGGCGGAGCCATTTACATCAGCGACGTTCGATGCGATGGATGCTGAGATTCGGTCTGTCTTCCGGCCGAACGAGATCATTACTCCGGACGAGGTGCGCGGTAATGCTCCAACTCTGGTCGAGGCAGTGCATGCGGGGAGGTGGCCGACGCTGGCGAAAGCGCGCGGACGCGTGATTTTTCTGATGGATCAGCAACATGTTGGTCCGATCTATACACAGGGACATCCTTCGCTGCGGGGCCGGATTCTTTTCACCAACGCGTTGCCGGGTGCGCCGGATGCTGCGTTCATCGAGCAGAACAATGGGTCAGTCGAAGAGATCGATGCGCTGGTGAAACAGGGGTATCTCGTTCGAACACGCACGGATGAACCCACCGAGCAGGCACGGACGAATGACATTACGCGACGTGACCTCGCACTTTCGAGCGGGGCGCAGATGTTGAGTACGGACTATCCTCCGTCGGAGCCTTCCCCTTGGACGTCCTACTCAGTAGGGTTGCCTCAGGGCCTCGTAGCACGATGCAACCCCGTGAATAAGCCGGCAGGTTGTGTCGACAGCCTGCTTGCGGCCGTTCCTGATTCGCATTAGCGCTCGGGTCTACTTTGCTGCCGCGGGAGCCGAAGTAATATCGCGAAGAAAATTACCGGCTCACTTGCAGGAACACTCTCTCGAGTTCGCGCTGCTCAAGAACGGAAAGAAAGGGCTCTGCCTCGCTGCCTTAACTTTGCTAAAAGAGCAGGCTCAGTTGCGGCAAACTTCGCTACATTGGTATGCATGCCTTGGAAGCGATTACTCGCGATCCTTCTCTTTACTGTTGCCATCCTGATCTCGTTCGCTTCGGCGCAATCCCAATCCCCTACAGCGCCCGCCGAAGGGGTGCTACAACGCCTCATGCCGCACCTCGCCCCGCAGTTTCAACTGGCCCTCAACCAGAGACCTGATCACAAGGATTACTTTCGCATCACAGGAACACGAGGACACATCCACGTTGAGGCAGCAACGCAACCCACTCTCCTCTATGGAGTCAACTGGTACTTGAAGTATGTCGCGCACTTGCAGGTCTCACCCAACGGTCTCCAGCTTGGCCCTGCCAACTTTGTACTGACCGCCCCTCAGGCCACTATCGACAAGCCCGCCCTCTACCCTTGGCGCTATGCGCTAAACGAGAATGTTGATGGCTACTCCGCACCCTACTGGGACCAGAAGCGCTGGCAGCATGAGATCGACATCCTCGCTTTGAGCGGCGTCAACGCGATCCTGATCGAGCGCGGCATGGACGTTGTCCTATATCAAACGCTCCGTGACGCTGGCTACTCTGATCAGGCGATACGCAACTGGATCGTTGAGCCTGCCCACCAGAACTGGCAGCTGATGGGCAACATGTGCTGCTTTGAAGCTCCCATCTCCACTGAACTTCTCGAGAAGAGGTCCGAGTCGGCAAAAAAGCTGATCGCCATGTTGCGCAGCCTCGACATCACTCCTGTTTTACCCGGTTACTACGGCATCGTCCCAGCGGACTTTGCTTCTTTGAACCCCGGAGCTCACGTCATCACGCAGGGGGATTGGAACGGTTTTACGCGCCCCGGCTGGCTCGATCCACGCGACCCGCACTTCAGCAAACTCGCTGAATCCTTTTATCGCCATGAACACGATCTCTACGGCGATTCCCCGATCTATGACATGGAGATCTTCCAGGAGGGCGGCGCTGCGGGTGACGTCCCGGTTCCGGAAGCTGCAAAAAAAGTGCAGCAGGCACTCATGCGAGCTCACCCCGGCGCGCTCTGGATGATGCTCGGTTGGCAGAAGAATCCAACCCAGGAGCTACTCTCCTCCATCGACACCAGTCATGTCCTCATCGCCGAAATAGAACAAGGCCGCATTCCGCGCGAGGACCGCGACCGCGAGTTCCGGGGTGCATCCTGGCTCTACGGTGGCCTATGGGAGTTTGGCGGACGCACCACGATGGGAGCGCCGCTCTACGACTACGCCGTTCGGCTCCCGCAGATGGCCAAACGCCAAGGCAGCCGCATCGTCGGCACTGCCCTTTTTACGGAAGGTCTTGATACCAACCCCTTCGCTTTTGATCTGTATACCGAAATGGCATGGCATGCCGATCCGGTCGACCTGACCCAGTGGACGGATGCTTACGCCACTCGCCGATACGGAGCAGACGACCCTCACGCTCGCCGTGCCTGGCAGATTCTTCTCAAGACCGTATATGGCTATCGTGCTGACGGCAACATGCAGCACGGTGAACGAGACGCCGCACAAGATTCCCTCTTCAATGCGCAGCCTTCCCTAAAGGCGAAACGCGCCGCCACATGGTCTCCCGACGTTCTCCGCTACAACCCGGCAGACTTTGCTCCCGCGCTCACCGAACTCCTCCAGGTTGCACCCGCTTTGCGATCCACAGAGACCTATCGTTACGACTTAGTCGACGTCACTCGGCAGGTGATGGCGAACGAAGGCCGCCGAATGCTGCCGTTGATCGAACAGGCCTACGAGTCCAAAGACAAAGTTGCGTTCGGCAGACTTACGAAGGAATGGTTGCGCGACATGCAACTCCAGAATGACTTGCTGCAGACCAACCCTTACTTTCTTCTCGGCCGATGGCTCTCCTTCGTCCCTCCGTGGGCCTCATCTCCTCTGGAGCTTGACCGTCTCAACTACGATGCGCGTTCCATCCTTACGACATGGGGAGACCGCAAGGCGAGCGAGTTTGGACTCCACGAATACGGCAATCGGGACTGGGCCGGCCTGACGAGCGACTACTACATGCCCCGCTGGCAGATGTACTTCAACTCGCTGTCCGCCTCACTGGCCACCGGGAAAGCTCCAAAGAGCATCGACTGGTATGCCTTTGGCGATCAGTGGAACCGCAGCCGAAAAATTTACAGCACCAGTCCGCAAGGTGATACCTACACCGCTGCGCTCGCGATTGCGAGTACTCTTCATCTATTGCCTAATCAGCCGCATGCGGCGGAGAGGTAGCCTATGACAACGACGAAACCGTCTTCGACAATCGCTGTGCCCTCCCAAAGTACGGCACGACCAGGACGACTGCTTTCAGTCGACGTATTGCGCGGTCTTACGATCGCCTTTATGATCCTCGTCAATAACAACGGCAACGAAGCCGCTGCCTACTGGCCACTCAAGCATGCTGCCTGGAGCGGGTTTACTCCGACAGACCTCGTCTTCCCGACTTTTCTGTTTCTCGTCGGCATCTCGACTGTTTTCTCTACCGCCTCCCGGCTCGCTCAGGGTGCGACGCGGCAGTCCTTGTTTCTGCATGTCCTTCGCCGGTCTGTCATCCTCTATCTCCTCGGCCTGGTCGTGAACAGCTTTCCCTACTTTCATCTGCATACCATGCGCTTTTATGGAGTGCTCCCCCGTATCGCCATCTGCTATCTCATCGTCGCCTCGCTCTATCTCATCAGCCCCGGTTGGCGCAGCACAGCGGCGCTGGCAGTCGCCGCGCTTGCCGGATACTGGATCCTGATGCGCTTCGTCCCGGTCCCTGGATTCGGCGTTCCCACCCATGACATCCCCTTGCTCGACCGTGATGCCAATCTCACCGCATGGCTCGACCGCCAGATCTTCTCCGCGTCCCACCTTTACGAGCGCACACGCGACCCCGAAGGTCTTCTCAGCAGCATACCCGCCGTGGCCACTACTCTGGTCGGCCTCCTCACTGGTATATGGTTGCGCACACAGCGTGCACTGCCTGCCAAAATCAATGGAATCGCCATCGCTGGTCTTAGCGGAGTTCTTCTGGGCGGCCTCTGGAACCTCTCCTTCCCCATCAACAAAAAGCTTTGGACCAGTTCCTACGTCCTTTTCGCCGGTGGTCTTAGCCTGCTCCTGCTTGCTCTCTGTGTCCTGATTGTCGATCTGCCGGAAAAGAGCCAGACCAAGCCCAATCTCTCCCGCTCCCTCAAGCCCTTTGTCGTCTTCGGGACCAACGCCATCGCGGTTTATGTCTTCTCGGAGCTCCTACAGTCAACCCTCGGCAGCATCCATCTGCATGAGGGCACAAACCTACAGCGGTGGCTCTACTGGTCCATTCAACACGTCGTGCCGAATCTGGCCTTCGCATCGCTGCTGTACTCACTGGGAATCGTCGCCGCATGCTGGCTCTTTGCCGACGCACTCTACCGTCGCCGTATCTTCATCAAGGTCTAGCCGGCTTCCAGCCTCCAGGAAAATTGGCCAAAACGTATCGAGTTTTGAGATGCCGCGTCCGTGGTCAGGAAGGCTTTGGTTACAGCCACAAACCCGCGGTCGCGGTTCGCTCCCATGTTCACCTGCAAACAATAAGCTCTCGGGTTCACTTCCCGCCCTGGGTCACGAAGTCAGGTCATCGTTCCTCGCTTAATTTGTTTATCGAAAAATTGTAATGGCCGTCTGGATTGCATCCCTTGACTGTTGACCAACCAGATTCTTGCGCTGGGCCAGGCCGCTATGGATGCCTTCAGGAGCCTTATCTTTCGCGTTTTCCATAGATTTAAAGCCTGTTTATGTGACTTTCTGTAACTTCCAAAACGATTCCTCCCTGACAGGGCTATCGAACAGTTCTTTCGAAATTCTCTTCTTGACAGCTTTGTTTCGAACCGTATAAAGTTCGCGACGCATAGAAAATACATTTTGAGCAAAGCGGCACTGCCGGGCTTCCTCGAGACGGTAACCGCCGAATAACTCAGGTCGAGGATTTTGTACAACTGGAGGAGTGTATGACGCAGATCGGCAACTTAGTTCGCCCCAAGGTAAGCACAGCGGCTCTGAAGGTTGTTTTTGGAATCGCGTTGTGCTTGAGTCTTATTCTGGCGCCTAACGCCAGCGCGCAAGTGGTCTATGGGTCCCTGACTGGAAACGTCCAGGACAAGACCGGCGCAATGATCCCTAATGCCACGGTAGTGGTAACGAATCAGGCCACCCAGGAAACCCGCACTACCACGACGAACTCTTCTGGCGCGTACCACGTCGTAGACCTTGCGCCTGGGTCTTATACAGTGTCTATCAAGGCATCCAGCTCGTTCGCGGCTTTCTTAGAAAAGAACGTCCCGATTGAGGTCACCCGCGAGTCCCGCGTTGATGCTACGCTCCCAGCGTCGACTGTTGCGACCGAGGTGACGGTAGACACAGCTGCACCCATGCTCGAGACGGACTCTTCCCAGGTAGACGCCCAGATTTCGCAGGAGCAGATCTCCCAACTTCCAATCACCGGGTCGCAGGGCCGAAACTTTCAGTCTCTCTACACCCTGATCCCCGGCGCGGCAGCTGTTCAGGAGCAGAACTCGATCGGCGGCAACCCTGCGCGCGCCATGTCGGCCAATTTTAACGGCGTTAGCTACAACACCAACACCACACGCATCGATGGCGCAGTGAATGACTATGGCTGGCTGCCCTACCTGCTCGCCTATCTGCCTCCAGCGGACTCCATCCAGGCCGTCAACGTGGTTACAAACTCCTTCAATGCAGAACAAGGCGTAGCCGGCGGCGCCTCGATCGCCATTACGATAAAGGGTGGTACAAGCCAGTACCACGGCAGTGCGTGGGAGTACAACCAGGTATTCAACACCAACGCCCGGACCTATACGGCAACCCAGGCATCCCTCATCTCCCCCACAAACCCTCTTGGGCGGGTTCCCAAGAACATCTTCAATGAGTTCGGAGCCAACTTCGGCGGGCCCGTCTATATCCCAAAGGTTTACAAGGGCAAGAGCAAGTTGTTCTTCTTTGAAAACTTTGAGCGTACGTCCCGCAGCGCTCTGTCCACTCCACTGGAGACTGTACCGACCTCCGCAATGCTCAATGGCGACTTTTCGCAGGCAACTTCCGTCACCACTCTATACGATCCCCAGCCAGGCGGCGTAGGGCCCTACCTTGCGGTCGGCAAGCGTCCCACGTTCCTTTCGGAGTATGGATGCAACTGCATCCCCGTCTCGCGTCAGTCGGCTCCTGCCATGAAGATGCTGGCTTTGTGGCAGCCCAACGCAGCGGCGGTCGGAACTCCAAGCGCCTCGCAGATCACGAGTCAGTTGGCCAACGACTACACGGCTGTCGGCTCGACCCTCTATGTCCGGATCACAAACGACTCGAAGATTACCTATAACCCAACTGACAGGACGAACATCTTCGGACGGTACAGCATTGAGCCGTACAACCTTACCGATCCACAGATATTTGGGAACGCTGCGGGCACTGGGGGCGCCGGCGGCTCTGCCATCGACGGCGGCCAGCCCGGTCAAAACGAGGGCCGCATCCAGAACGTTGGACTTGGCGTCAGCCACGTCATCACCTCCAGTATGGTTATCGACTGGGACTTTGGTTATGCACGCCAGGTCACAGGCGCGCAATCCTCCATCGATCTTGCTGTCGGTAACTTTGGCCTGAATACGCTCGGCATCCCCGGCACCAACGGAATCGGACCCAACTATGCTGGCCAGCCGTATTTTGCGATGACCGGCTTTTCGTCCATCGGAAACTCCGACGGTGCAAACCCGTTCAAGTTCCGCGACAACCAGTTCACCTCCGACGTCAACCTCAGCTGGACCAAGGGCAGGCACGCTACCAAGTATGGCGGCACCTACTACCACTTCCTCCTCAACCACTTTCAGCCATCCGTCGGTTCTGGCGTCAGTAACCCGCGCGGAGGCTTTATGTTCCAGGGAAGCCTCACCAGCAACACCAGTACCGTCACCGCTTACAACGGACTTGCTGACTTCCTCCTGGGTATCCCCAATTTTGGCACGGGCATTGCCGTAGCCAAGAATGAACAGTTATACGACCCGAACTCCCTGCGCTGGACCGAATGGGCTGGTTATGCACAGGACACATGGTCCGCAACTCCCAAGCTCACAATTAACTACGGCATCCGGTACGAGTTCTATCCGGCGCCCTACACTGACAAGCACGGCGTCTTCCGCCTCGATCCCACCCTGCCTCAGACCGCCAACATCGAAGTCGGCGGTGTCGCCCCCAACCCCAAGAACGCGGGAATCAATGTTGGATGGGGGCAGATCACTCCGCGGTTCGGTCTGGCCTATCGCGTGGACCCAATGACGGTCATACGTTCCGGCTTCGGAATCACCACAGATCCCGAGAGTTATCGCTTTCTGCGCGATCAGTACCCCAGTGAAATCGCTCAGGCCTATGTCGGAACCGGAGCGGGAACGGTGTCATTAGACCCAAACGGGAATCCCATTACCCTGACGACGGGCATCCCCCTCGCAGTCCCTCCAACCATTACCAATGGCTTTACCTCGCTTCCCGTAACCATTGGGACCAATACCACCCCCGGAAATATTCATCGCGGCTACATTGAAAGCTGGAACCTGTTTCTTCAACACGATTTCGGCCGCAACTACGTCGCCAACATCGGTTACGTCGGGACTCACGCGGTCCGCCAGTTCTCCGATATCACACTCAATGCGGCTCCGTTGCCCAGCGGCGCCACCACTTGCATGCCCAATGGCCAATACAATCCGTCCACCGGTCTCACCGGAACCTGCTCGTTCAATGCCAACCAGCTCATCAACCAGCAGCATTGCACGGCCCTCACCG
This sequence comes from uncultured Acidobacteriaceae bacterium, assembly GCA_963791735.1. Taxonomy (GTDB): domain Bacteria; phylum Acidobacteriota; class Terriglobia; order Terriglobales; family Acidobacteriaceae; genus Edaphobacter. The sequence goes on from CAWBTR010000010.1 coordinate 503,317, forward strand.
GATATGTCTGCTATAACACCGGCGGCATCACCATGAACGAGCCGATCTTCAGCGCGGTTTACAACGCCATGCAGGCACAGTTGACGCGCAATGCAGGTCGTGGGTATCAGTACGGCCTGAACTATACATGGTCGCATGCATTTGACAATGCAGATAACGGTGCGGGTTCGGGTTCCAGCGGCCCTGCCTATGCCTATCCCGGCTACTTCAACTTGAACCGGGCCCAGTCCGGCTACGACCGCACCAACAACCTCCAGTTCTGGGGAATCTACCAACTGCCATTCGGCCCCAACCAGATGTGGCTGACCCACGGCGTCGCTGGCGCGATCTTTGGTGGCTTCCAGTTGACAGGACAGATTAGCCACATCAGCGGAGCGCCGTTCACAGTGAGCCCGTCAACCTCAGCCATCAACGCGCCTGGCGCAACGGAGTATGCCCAGCTCATCGCTCCATACCACCAGCTTGGCGGCCACAACCGCACGCCCGGCAACACCGCTATCTCCGGCGGCAACCCCTGGTTCGATCCCACATCATTCGCCAACCCCGTCGAGCCCCAATACACCAACCCCAGCGCGCCTGGTTACGTAAATTGCTCGGTGCCCTCTTGCATGGTCTCGCCAAACTTTGGCAACACCCGCCGCAACGAATTCCGCGGACCGGGCGTTACCAACATAAACGCAGGCGTCACTCGCAGCTTCAAGGTGTGGCGTGAAAGCGAGCTCCAATTTCGGGTCGAAGCATTCAATCTGCTCAACCACGCGGAGCTCGTCAGCAATCCCAACGTAACTGTTGGCGGCGGAACATTCGGATACATCACCAGCTTCGCCCTTGGCAACAACGCCAGTCCCACTCGCACGATCCAGTACAGCGGTCGCTTCAATTTCTAACCGTGTCCGACAACCCAAGGGCTCCGCGCATACACTCGTGCGGAGCCCTTGTTGTTGGGTGAAGGAAAGTCGCCAAATCACGAGTTATGACATCGCATCCTCTCTCCATGTGTGTCGATCTTCTCTTGACAAGCAGGTCGTTCGGGCGGCGCGGTTTACGGATGGCCATGTCCCAAAAGTTGACTTCAATATCGCGTAACCTGCATGGATAGAGGACTTTAGGATTAAGCTCCTTTGTAATGAATACTTTACGTTCTGGGTACAACCATAAGTGTTGTCGTATGAAGACTTTGCACCATTTCGACGTAGAGGGGGGATCTCTCTCTGAAAGTAATATTGAGGATCGAGTCAGAGGGCTGTCGCTTATTCGACCAACGTGTCGAACGCTCCCGTCTCAATGGTTGTTCCATGCTTCATCTGAACGAAGATTCGATACCGCCCGGGCGACGGAAAACCGTAAGGAAATTCGACGGTACTGGAGATCGGCTGGGCACGCTCATCCATGTCCATGTTCATCCCCTCCATATTCATTCCCGCGTGTTCCGAGCCATCGTTGGCCAGCGTCAGCGCGGCCATGGCGGCGGAGCCGTCAGGGTGAGTGTGGGCGAAGACCGTTCCGTCGGTCTTCACGAACGCGGCGTGACCAGCCATGCCCATGTATGGCTGCATATCGGTCGCAGGTTGCCCGCTGGCATTCAGCAACCGGAAGCGGAAGCTATAAGCGGTGTTTGCCGTCAACGTCGACGGCCGGTCCCACACCATCACATACCCATCGGGCAGTTTGTAGGAGTCGCCCAGCATGCCGGCGCTGAGCGGTCGCGGATAAGCCGCCGCATCGTCCGGGCCAGCAGGGCCTCCGGCCATATCGGCAGGAACAACAATTTTGGTGACAAGCGTCTCGGGAAAACCAGAGGCATGGACGACATCACCATACAGCGTGTAGTTGCCTGGAGGCATGGTTGGCAGTGAGATTCGGAAGTCGCCCGCACCGGCCAACTCTGGATGCAGATGGAAAACGGCGTCCATCTCCGGCTCGCGAATTGCATACAGGTGCATCAGGTGACCGTGGTCCGGCAGGAAGTCGTTGTTGGAACGGCCTCGTCTCTGGCTGTCCGGATGGAAGGCGCGCACATTGAGATCGAGGACATTGCCGGAGAGGACAGGGTCGACCCTCAGAGGCTGGTACACGTCCATGGAGTAGCTGGCGGCTTCTACGTTCCACCACTTCGCTCCGCCCCAGATCAAGAGGGACATAAAGATGAGGCTGCCTAGAGTTGCGAGTACGGCTCGCCGGTTACGGCTGGGCGAGGGGGTTGCTCCCGGCTCAAGGCGAGCGTCGCGGACGGCCGCTGCAACGATACCGGCCATGCTCACGACCAGGAACACACCGAGAATGCCGAGTGTAATACCGAGGCCTCGCTGCATCTTAAGAGTAGAGAGAGCGACGGCGGGGACGGGAACCGAGGTGGTTTGATCTCCGGCACTCTCCGGCGATGTCAAAGCGCACCTCCCACGAGCCGGTCGCCATCATCCATAGGCTTCCGGTGAAGAATGCCGGATCGGCGGAGGAGCGCGCCATCGGGTCCGAAGAGGGAGGATGTTTCGAAGCCTCGCCGGTGATCGGCAGGGGAGTGATGTGAATGCCGCTGATGTTAGCGCCGCTGGAACGCACTTCAACAGTCGCAACGCCAGGGATCACAGTTGGCATGCGGATGGTCACGTATAGCTTGTAAGGTCCGGCTTCGACCTGCTCATAGACGTCTTTGCTGCCGACGTGAGCGTGCGCTGCCTGCGGAGCAGCAAGAAGGCAAAGCAGCAGGAGAAAGAGAGAGCGAACAAGCGCTGAAAAAAATCTCACCGTTGCACGCCCCGCATCCATCGTCCAAAGCTCAAGCCGATCCAGGTGCTAATCGAGCCGTAGATTGCGGCGCGCAGCAGACCCCAGTAGAGGGTGACACCGCTGTCCGGCTCGAAGAAGCGACGCAGGCGATCGTAGCCGTCGGGTCGCGAGTTGTAATCGAAGTAGATGGTGCCGAAGAAGCGATTCTCCGATGCCTTTGAGAGGAGGAAGTTTGCGAATGGCCACTCGACGATGATTAGCACGGCGATAAACAGGAAGCCGGAGGCGAGCGCGATCTTCCATGGCTTCCATGATTTTGTTTTCTGCCAGAGCAGATCGAGAGCGAGCGCGGGGACGATGATGAGGATGGGAAACTTGGCGGGAACCAGGTGCGTGATCGGATTGAAGACTGGGCCCAGCTTCGGTTGCGCGGGAAAGAGCGGAAAGATGAGGATCTCTGAGATAGCGAATATCATGTAGACCGCAGCTGCGGTGGTTGCCGCCCACTTGTATCGCGATGCCTGCGACAGCATGGCAAGAACAAGCGGTACCGCGATTCCCATCGCAATGTAGGCGATCACCGAGTGCAACTGCACGTCCCAGGTGTACTCGATCAGGAAGAACATCTGGCCGGAGACGATGAGGCCGCCGACGTAGAGGAAGAGACGCTGCAGTTGCTTGTATGTCTGTTGTCCTGAGAAGGTCTCGTCACTTGAGGCGCGATTCATTGCGGCGAGAATCAGAAAGAGGATGCCGACTGCGACGGCGCGCATTCCGAGAATCAGGAGGGTGTGGGGTGGGCTGACGATTTTGACATCGAGCCCGTACGCCGAGTGCCACCAGTTGTCGAACGGAGCGGAGGTGATCATCGCTATGCCGCCCCATGCTGCGATGAATGCGCCGAGTGGAGCGCGGAAGCCAAGGACGTTGACCGACGCTGCTTTGAGCTTCTCGGACTTGCCGAAGGTATCGACGAGGATGAGATAGCCGCAGATGAAAGCGGCAATTACGCCGCAGGCCTGGATCGCCATGTGTGCCGGGGTCCAGAAGGTGTCACGACCTATGGAGCGATGCCAGGCGACGTCCCAGGCTCCTCCGATCGAAGCTGAGGTGACGGCGAATGCGCCTAACCAGACGTACCATGGAGTCTGCGGGACGGGTTTGACGCCAACTTCACCCGTCGAGAGCGGAAAACTGGACATAGGAACCTCGCGGAACGCAGGACTTTGGCTTATCTTATAACGTGGTACCCCCACCCCCCTATTGCCCGCGCGTAAACTTCATTGATTCAATGATTTACGGTTCGCGATGGCCTGTAAAATATTCATAACAAACGGGTTATTTCCAAATATTTGCAATCAAACGAGTTAGTCCCTGAGGATGCCTATATTCCTCAAGGACTAACTCGTTTTTTATCTATATATCCAGTATAGCGGGTTGAGTGTAACTAAAATGCCACGCGGATGTTGTTGCTGGATAATGGGTTAGGTGGTTTTTGGGCTTGACATGCGATTTTTGGGCTGAAAACGTAAAAAATAGTTGTAAGTGCAACGAAGAATGGCAGATTGCTCTGCAGCGGCGCGGATCGGCTGTGGATAGAAAATCCGCTTAGATGGGTCCCCGTCCATCACTCACGCGGTCGGCGCTGGTAGTCTGTGGCAGATGCAGGTTCTTGATTGGGTGATTAACTGGTGGCTCTCCAGCCAGTAAGAACTTTGTACGCCCTTTGCCTGACCTCGATATCCGAGTCCCCAAGCAACGACTTTAGCAACCGAATGTTCTCCTCCGATTTGAAATATTTCAGCGCTTCCACGGCCTCCTCGCGCGACCAGCCATGTTCACCACGGAGAACGGCGTGGGCACGTTTCTCCAATCGTTCATCCGCCGGGATGGTCAACAGGAGGAACGGGTCGCCGTTCGGGGCGCTAATCTGGACGTCGGGGCTTCGTGCACTGCCGGTTGGAGTTCGACGAATCTCGTCTTTCGCGGCTTGTATAACATCCGCGGCATTTTTCATTGGCACGAAATCAGCCGACCAAACTTCCAGACTGTCTGCGTCAAGATCAATCACCACAGATACGCTGGGAGCACCATGGCTCACGGCTATCAACAGGCGGTTCGAATGGCTTTGCCGTCCTGCAAGAGTTGCCATGGGGTAGGTGAAATCGGGTAGCGCAATCCGTGTCGTGCGCTCGCCCCTGAGGACCTCCTCGACCGCAAACACGACCGGCTGCATAGAGACTCTCTTGCGATCTGTCGTGGGTGTTCCGATCTCCACGATACGTCCCACGAACACCTGCTGGAATGTTGCGACGGTGCTATCGATGCTCTGCCGGTGAATAATAATCGGCTGTGCAAGCAAAGGCACCCGCGATATTAGCGCGATCAATACCGCGAGAACCGTCTTCAGTCGGCAAGGTCCAATGGTCGCCATGTACTGAGATTACCTCTCGTCAGCTCTGTGCCGATTATCACAGATTTGATTCATTCAGCTGCTTACGACCATTCTTTGGCCAGAGAGATCAGTTCGATATTAGGTGGTGTCCTAATTTGCGGATCGCGACATTGGAAAGATATTCGGCTTACGATCATCAGCAAGGTTGCGTCATTCAAGCTTACGGAGGCAGCGATGAAGTTAGTTGTGCTAGCGGTGATAATCGCCTCGATTACTTATTCTGCTTCAACTGGCAGGGCTCAAATTGTGCAAGCTCCTTGTTGCAAGGACGGTCGTTTGATCGCTCACATCGAGCACGATGGTCTGAGTTTTTCCATTAGAATTGACGCGGCTGACGACAGGTATCTCTTAATTTCCATTTTCCGCAAAAGCGGCACTTACACTCGGTCATCCTTACCGCCCGTTCATCTGAAGGTTCTGCTGAAGGAGAGTGACGCTAAGATTGAAGGCCCGGCGGAACTGATTCCCAGCGCGATTTCGATGGGCGGATGGGATGAAATCAGATATCGATTTGCTCTCCAACGACACACGATTGTGGACGACATTCAGTCCGTAACCATTTCGATTGGTGACCAAACCTACACTGCAATGCTGTTTTGAGCCCAAATTAGGACACCACGGCCGAAGGAGAATTTATGAGAACGACGAAAGCGACCTTAGCGATTTGCTTTTCCGCCACGCTGATGTCCATTGCGGCGGCGCCACTCAAAACACCTGCAGCCACTATTACTGCCAGAGGTTATGAATGTGGCGATTTTTTAGCGTTTCTCGTTGGCGGCCATGTGCCAGATACTGACGTGCATGGTAGTTGGTTGTATGGGCCGTTCGATGACGTGCTTTTTGTCGTTCATCGCTGGAATATATCTTCATCAAAAATGGAACAGGCATATACCCTGACTGAGGTTTCGCCGAACGTTGCTCACATCTCAAACGTCGATCTCATATGGCAATGTTCCGAGGCTTCTGCAGCTGCTGGATGCAAGATGGCGGCCAGCATACTTATGAATGGTATGAATACTCCCGACTCTCTCAGTTTACAAATCTCAGATAGAGAGACCATCAAATGTGTGGAGACCAAGCAGACGCAGGTCGTTACCTTGTTAATGGTCCGAGCAAAGGGGGCAGTGAATAGCGACTCTGATGTGTCTCTTTTCGTAGGGCTGAAGCCTTACGCTTAGTCTCGAAAAACAACTGTCTCTACTGTGCCGCGAGATAGCAGCAGCACAGGTGCGGCGACTGTAATCAGTGGGCGGCGGTGGATTTGCCTGCGGGTTTGAAGCCTTTGGTTAGGAGGACCAGAGGCGCTGCGATCAGGGTGATGACGCCGATGATGTGAAAGCAGTCCATGAAGGCGAGGAGCTGGGTTTGGGCGTGGAGCTGCTCGTAGACGCGGGCGTAGGCGGCGTTGAGGGCGTCGGTGGGGGAGAAGCCGTGGGATTGCAGGTAGGCGGCGGTCTGGTGGACGTTTTGTTGCAGGGCTGGTGACGAGGCAGCGATGTTGCCGCCTACGGTGGACTGGTGGAAGTTCTGGCGGCGCTCGCTGACGGTGGTGATGAAGGCGATGCCGAAGCTGCCGCCCCAGTTGCGGAAGAAGTTGGTGAGCGAGGAGGCCTTGTTGTTTTGGTCGGGGCTGAGCTGCGAGTAGGCGATGACGGAGAGTGGAACGAAGAAGAAGGCGTAACCGAGGCCTTGCAGGGCGCGGGCGAGAGCGTAGTGGCGGTAGTCGGTGTCGAGGTTGAAGTGGCTGTAGTGGATGAAGGAGATACCCACGACCATGACGGCTCCGAAGAGAAGGATCTTCGGGCGGATGAGGCCGCGCTGGACGAGCTGTGCGCCTACTGGTGCGAGGAAGGTGATGACGAGCGCTCCGGGCCCGAGGACGAGGCCGGCGTCGATGGCGCGGTAGCCGTAGAGGGACTGGAGGAGCTGCGGGATCATGGTGGTGGAGGCGAAGAGGCCGAAGCCGAAGACGAAGTAGAAGATGTTGGCGATGGCGAAGTTGCGGACCTTGAGCATGCGAAGGTCGATGACGGGATCGGGTTGGCGCAGCTCCCAGAAGACGGCGGTGGTGAGGCAGCCGACGCCGATGACGAACATCCAGATGATGAAGGGAGAGCCGAACCAGTCGTCGATCTGGCCGCGGTCGAGGAGGACTTCGAGTGCTGCGGAGCCGAGGCCGATGAGGGCGATGCCGATGCCGTCGACGCGAAGCTTCCGGTTTTCCATGTGCCGGCGCTCGAACGGTCTTGCGCTCCTCGGCGTAGGACTCGGGGTCGTGGACGAAGCGGTTGGTGAGGAAGAGGGAGAGCAGGCCGATGGGGATGTTGATGAGGAAGACCCAGCGCCAGTTGTAGTTGTCGGTGATCCAGCCGCCGAGGACGGGGCCGATGGCGGGAGCGGTGACGATAGCGACGGTGTAGAGAGCGAAGGCTGAGGCTCGCTTGGCCGGGGGGAAGGTGTCGACGAGGATGGCTTGCTCGACTGGGGCGAGGCCGCCGCCGCCGATGCCTTGCAGGACGCGTGCGATGAAGCATGATGCCGAGGGTGGGCGCGATGCCGCAGAAGAACGAAGTGATGGTGAAGAGGGCGACGCAGGCCATGTAGTAGTTCTTGCGGCCGAAGACGCGGGAGAGCCACGCGGACATGGGAAGAATGACGGCGTTGGCGACGAGGTAGGTGGTGAGGATCCAGGTGACCTCGTCGTAGGAGCGGCCGAGGCCGCCGGCGATGTAGGGGAGGGAGACGTTGGCGATGGAGGTGTCGAGCAGCTCCATGAAGGTGGCGAGGGTGACGGTGAGGGCGATGACCCAGGGATTGATGAGCGGGACGGGCTTTTGGCTTGGGGGCGGGTGTGGGCTTTGGATGGTTGCCGGGAGATCAAGTGCCAGCTCTGAGACAAGGGGTTCTTCGTTCAATACTGCGCTGGTTGCCAAGTGCGGCCCTCCTTTTCCTTGTGCCATCAGATAGATTCGGATAGTTCCAGGGAAGACCGCCGTCTAGTGATATATGACGATCATCCTTTATCCTTATTCAGATGTTTTGAGAGTGACGAGGGGGTTCAAAGATATTTCTCTGTGGGAAAAGGAATCAAATCTTCGAGGAACGCGTTGAGTTTTTGGAGCTGCGGCTCTTCGATTTGAGTGCGTTTGTGCGACGAAACGACGGCGACGCCGGGCTCTGCTCCGTACTGTCGTTAGTGCATGGTGGCGGCCACAGCAGTTCAGAAATTCATTGGAGAGTGCCGGGTCATCGACGGCACGTGAGACGATGAGCGCGCCAATGAGGCTTGCATAGGTTGCGAGGGCCTTCTGACGACGAAGAGAGCTGGAATTGCCCTGAACGATGCGGGACAGGTAGTCGAGAAAGGGGCGAAGCTCGTCGGTGACGGCGTGACGCACGGGAGGTCCCTGACGCGCGATCTCCGGTCCGAGTGCAGCCATAGGACATCCACGGCCAGCACCATCACGGTGCTTTGGGGTGAGGTAGGTGGCGGCGAGCGCTTCGAGGGGATCGCCGGTGGCATGGTCAACGACGTTGATCCAGTTCTGCCGCATCCTGGAGAGGGCGCGCGCCACAGGCCTGTGCGACCAGATCTTCCTTTGACTCGAAGTGTCCATAGAAGCCGCCGTGAGTGAGGCCTGCGGCCTCCATGAGATCTGCGACGCCGATGCCGTCGATGCCACGCTCTCGAAATAGCCTGGTCGCTATGTCGAGGATTCGTTCGTGGTTTTCTGCTGCCTGGATACGGCTTACTTTCATCGGTGTTCACTTTAGGGGCGCATTTTTACGCCCGGTCTTAGTACTCGATCTTGGCACTCAACTTATTATATGACGGACATCATGATTGAATTTGAATTCGTCCGCAAAATGTCTGCATGTGAGATTTGACTGAGCGGTGGCGAGGTTTTGCGATAGAGTAGACGTAATTTCAAAAATTTCAGTTTTCTCGCGTTCCTAAGAATTCAAAGAAGAGAGGTGTCTCCGATGGGTGTCTCCCGCCGCGATTTTCTGATGCGTGTAGGGCAGGTTGGTGGTTATAGCGCTGCATTTGCGACGATGCAGTCGCTCGGGTTGATGCCGATGAAGGGGGAGCAGGTCGCGCCGATCGAGGCGGCTGCGGGTTCGGGTAAGGGCGTCAAGGTGGTGGTGCTGGGTGGCGGAATCGGCGGACTGGTTTCGGCATATGAGTTGAAGAAACTGGGGTACGAGGTGACTCTGCTGGAGGCGCGGGAGCGACCGGGAGGGCGCAACTGGACGGGGCGCGATGGGACGAAGGTGGAGTTCGTCGATGGGACGACACAGACGATCCGGTGGGAGGAAGGGAACTATCAGAACCTGGGGCCGGCACGGCTGCCGAGCACACACTGGACGATGTTGGGGTATTGTCGCGAACTTGGCGTTGCACTCGAGGTGGAGATCAATACATCACGCTCCACGTTTTTGCAGAGCGATACGGCGAATGGTGGAAAGCCGGTGGTGCAGCGGAAGGCGATCAACGATACACGGGGACATGTGTCGGAGCTGCTTTCGAAGTGCGTAGCGAATGGAGCGCTGGATAGTGAGTTGACCAAGGAAGATCGCGAACGGATAACGGCGTTTCTGAAGATCTATGGACCGCTGAATGACAAGAACGCGTATGTGGGGTCGGAGCGGGCGGGATACAAGACGCCTCCGGGCGCCGGGACGCAGGTGGGCGTCGATGAAACACCGCTGGATATGCGGGTTTTGCTGGATGAGAACTTCTGGTTCGATCTGTTTGTGGAAGAGGCGTGGGACTGGCAGGCGACGATGATGCAGCCGGTGGGGGGAATGGACCGGATACCGTATGCCTTTGCCAAGGCGCTGGGGCCGGTGGTGCAGTACAGCTCGCCGGTGACGGAGATTCGGAAGACGGCGACGGGGGTTCGCGTGTCGTACACGCACGGAGGCGCGACGAAGCAGGTGGAGGCTTCGTATTGCATTATGGCGATGCCGTTTTCGATGCTGAAGAAGATTCCGAATGACCTGTCGCCGGCGTTCAAGAAGGTGGTGGACGAGAGCACGATGGGCGGAGCGTACAAGCTCGCGTGGGAGAGCCGGCGGTTTTGGGAGCAGGACTACAACATCTATGGCGGGCTCTCGTATTTGATGCAGGGGCCGAGCCCGATATGGTATCCGTCGTCGCGGCTGATGCATCCGACGGGAGTTGTGGTGTCGGGTTATACGGACGAGCTGGGCTCGCCGTTTTACAACATGACGCTTGCGGAGAAGTGTGAAGCTTCGCGCGCGTCGATTGAAAAGATCCATCCGGGGCATGGAAAGGAGTTGAAGAATCCCGTGTTCTGCGGATGGAGCCGGGTGCGGTGGAATGAAGGCTCGTGGATCCGGAGTTATGGTGGCGGCCCGAATGGATACGACGTGATTATTCAGGCGGACGGGCCGATTTATTTTGCCGGGGATACGGCGAGCCATATTGTGGGATGGCAGGAAGGCGCGGCGTTGAGTGCGCGTCGCGCTGTGGGGATGATTGCGGATAAGGTGAAGGCGGCGAAGTTGTCGGGTGTTGCGACTGGCGTTGTGCAGGGTTAACGATTTTCAGGAACAGGAGAGTGCGATGAAGATCAGGTTTGGTGTGATGGCGGCGGCTCTGATGGCTGTTGCGTGTGCGATGCAGGCTCAGGTTGCGGTGAAACATCTGCAGGATGAGAAGTCTCCGATTGCGAGTGGTGTGTGGGCTGGGGACACGCTTTATCTGAGCGGGCAATTGGCTTCGCCTGTGACGCCTGCCGATCCAGCGAAAGGAACCGCTGCGGTTTATGGAGATACGAAGACGCAGGCGTTTAGTGCGCTAACGAAGATCCAAGGATTGCTGAAGGCGCAGGGGCTGGATATGAAAGATGTGGTGAAGATGACGGTGTTCCTGGCGGGTGATCCGGCGAATGGCGGGAAGCTGGATTTTCCTGGATTGCAGGCTTCGTATACGCAATTCTTTGGGACGAAGGAGCAGCCGAATAAGCCGGCGAGGAGTGCGGTGCAGGTGGCGGCGTTGGCCGCTCCTTGGGCGCTGGTGGAGATTGAAGTGATTGCTGTGAAGGGGAAGTAAATTCTTCTGTTTTTCGAAATGCCGAGTGTTGCACCAAATAGCGCACCAAATGGCGGAGGCCCGGTGATTGCCGGGCCTTTTGCTCTGTGGAGAATGTGATGGCTGCGACCCTATCTTTCCGCTGGATACGTGTGATAGAAAAGTCATTCGTGGACTGACCACTTTTTGACGAATCGAAGTGGCGAGTGACACGTTTTGGCGATGCCCCTGAAGGGGCCGCTCTGGAGATTGAAATGGCAGAAGGAACTTGCGATATCGGCTTGATTGGGCTGGCGGTGATGGGCCAGAACCTGGTGCTTAACATGAATGACCATGGATACAAGGTGGCGGTGTTCAACCGGACTACCTCAAAGGTGGACGAGTTCCTTGCTGATGAGGCGAAAGGGACGAAGGTGGTGGGGACGCACTCGGCAAAGGATCTGTGTGCGGCGCTGAAGCTGCCGCGCCGAGTGATGTTGATGGTGAAGGCGGGCGAGGTGGTCGATCAGACGATTGAGCATGTGCTGCCGTATCTGGAGAAGGGCGACATTTTGATCGATGGCGGGAACTCTCTGTTTACTGATACGAACCGGCGGACGAAAGAGCTGGCGGAGAAGGGGATTCTGTTTATCGGTACCGGTGTTTCAGGTGGAGAAGAAGGTGCGCGGTTCGGGCCGTCGATTATGCCGGGAGGAAATCCTGCAGCGTGGCCGCATGTGAAGGAGATCTTTCAGGCGATTGCGGCGAAGGTGCAGGATGGCACTCCGTGCTGCGACTGGGTGGGCGAGGATGGCGCAGGGCACTACGTGAAGATGGTGCATAACGGGATCGAGTATGGCGATATTCAACTGATCTGCGAGGCGTATCAGCTGTTGAAGGATGGGCTGGGGCTGACAGCGGATGAGCTTCATGGCGTGTTTTCCGAGTGGAACAAGGGCGAGCTGGATAGTTACCTGATTGAGATCACGGCGGAGATTTTTGCGAAGAAGGACGATGACGGGAAGCCGATGGTGGACAAGATTCTCGACACGGCAGGGCAGAAGGGAACAGGGAAGTGGACGGCTATCTCTGCTCTTGATCTGGGAATGCCGGTGACGTTGATCGGGGAGAGCGTCTTTGCGCGATGCCTGTCGGCAATCAAGGAGGAGCGGGTCGCGGCTTCGAAGGTTCTTCAGGGGCCGAAGAAGACCCTGACTGTCTCGGATAAGAAGGAGTTTATCGAGGACGTGCGGCGGGCGCTGTATTGCTCGAAGATGATCAGCTACGCGCAGGGGTATATGCTGCTGCGGGCAGTCGAGAAAGAAGAGAAGTGGAACCTGAACATGGGCGGCATTGCGCTGATGTGGCGCGGTGGCTGCATTATCCGGAGCGTGTTCCTGGGGAATATCAAGGCGGCGTTCGATAAGAATCCGAAGCTGCAGAATCTGCTGATGGACGACTTCTTTTCCAGTGCTCTGAGCAAGTACCAGTCGTCGTGGCGGAAGGCGATCATTCACGCGATTGAGATTGGGGTACCTATGCCTGCTTTCTCTACGGCGCTGGCCTTCTATGACGGATACCGCTGCGAGCGGCTGCCGGCGAATCTGCTGCAGGCGCAACGGGACTTCTTTGGAGCGCATACGTATGAGCGCGTCGATAAACCGCGAGGGGAGTTCTTCCACACCAACTGGACAGGACGCGGCGGGAAGGTCTCTTCGTCAACGTATAACGCTTAATTTTTGGTGTAACAGCAAAGAGCCAGAGGTGATGCTTCTGGCTCTTTGCTTGCGTTTGTGGCTTAAGGGTGGGCGAGCTTCCTGAATGGGCTATTTTGTCAGATGCTGCCAGGCGTCATAGGTAAAGATGCCGATAATGGCGGCGGTCATCACGCCTGCGGCTACGCCAAATAGGCGGACAAAGGGCTGAATCTTTGTGACCTTGCGAACGATTTCGGTTTGGAGTTCTTGCTCATGGGAGACGGTTTCGCTGAGGAAGAGCTGGTCCTCTTCATAGCGAGTCAGTTGTCCCTTGTAGGCGAGCAGGCCGAGAAAACAGGCCACAATTGCCGCCCAGATAATGAGCAGAACTGGTATAGAGTCCATAAGGCTCATAGCGATTCCTCCGCCCTATGACAGGGCCTACGTTCTAGGACGTTCGATACCGGCTGTGACTTTCGCTCCATGGTAAAAGACCGTCCGCCGCAATCATACGCCATCCAATAGACGCGTAAACAGCCTTTTTCGGCGGGAGAGCGCAGGTTGTAACAGAGATGTTTATTTCAGTGATGGGAGATCAAGTGTATGGCCACAACTGCGATGGTGGCGACGGCGGCCACCACAGCACTGAGCATGATGAAGATGAACCATGCGGCGCGGTTTGCGGCCTGTGGGGAGGGCTGGGTGATCCCCATAGTGTTGATAAAGGCGTTCGAGATGAGGAGAATGAACTTCATCAGTTTGTTTGATGGTGCAATGAACGAATGGTAGCAGGAATCGAGGTCGGCACGGTGTCTTCACGTGGCTGAATCGGACGAGTTGGGCGGTGCATCTATTACATAAGCGCTTGCCTGAGCGACGGCGTGCGCATACACTTAATAGTGTCTGAATAAGACAAGGAGATTTGCCAATGTCTACTGCTGCTATTACCCCTGAGGTCGTTGTTGGCGCGCCGGCTTCGACTACGCCTGTAACCCTTACGCCCGCTGCGATCAATAAGGTTCGGGAGATTATGGCGTCGCAGAATCCTGTCCCTGCAGGGTTGCGGATCGGTGTGGTTGGTGGTGGATGCTCGGGTTTCCAGTACTCCATGTCGTTCGAGAACCAGAGCGGGATGATGGATAAGGTCTATAAGTTCGAGGATCTAAAGGTGTTTGTGGACGCCACCTCGGCGATGTACCTGCAAAATTGCACGGTGGACTATGTCGAGACGCTGGAGGCTGCCGGGTTCAAGTTTGAGAATGCCGCGGTGAAGAGCACGTGTGGTTGTGGGTCGAGCTTCAGCGTTTAGTCTTTTTTGGATTTTTGTTTGAAAAAAAGCTCCGGCGGTGGCCGGGGCTTTTTTCGTGGTTTTGTGGGCATTTTTGCGGGGGGTTCTGCAAAAAGGGGTGTTTTTGTGATGGTTAATTTGTGGTTCTTCGTTGGTGCGTAAGTGCATTAACGTGGTCGTTCGATAGCTCCTTCCGTGGTGACTTAAAACATGCCAACTTTTTGAATTCTTCTTGATTTATTTTCCGGATTGTCCTTGATTGTTGCTTATCCGCAATGTATTGTTTTGCCTACGAGGTCTTATGATTGGTAAAAGCATTGAATTATTTTTCTGCGGACGGCGATTTCGGTTGGCGGGAGTGATTTGGTTTGGCCTGATTTCCGGTTGGGCTCTTGGTCAGGATTCGGCTCTGGCTGCGGCGCCGGTGGCTCAGTCCACCGCTACAGTTACGGGTTCGGTGATCTGTGCGGATACGAATGCGCCGGCGCGGCTGGCTCAGGTGATCCTTCGGTCGACGGTTCCTTCGAATGCCGGGGACGAGATGATGAAGGGGCTGGAGGCGCTCCGGGGGATGGCGGGTGGAGACGATGCGAAGAAGCCAAAGCTGACCAAGGAACAGGAGGCGGACCAGAAGCGGCAGAGCGCGGAGTTGATGAGGACGGCGAACATGATGGCGGACGCGGGTCACACGGTGCCGGTGGCGCTCGATGGAACGTATCGGTTCACCAATGTACCGCCGGGGACGTACCAGATACGAGCGACGCTGAGCGGATATATCGATCCATTGGGAGAGTTTTCTCCGGAGGATTTTGCCAGCCAGGACCCGGCAATGCAGCAGCGGATCAGGGCGGCGGCGCAGATCGTGACGGTTACCGGAAGCGAGGGCGCGCACGTCGACCTACGGCTGGAGCGCGGGGCGTCGATCAGCGGAAGGGTGATCTTTGAAGATGGGTCGGCGGCGATTGGGTGGCAGGTGCTATCGGCGAGTGCGCCGGCGAAGGAAGGGACCGGGTCAAATCCTTTTGGCTCGGCGGGTCCTCTGGGGACCGGTGGACTGAAAAATCTGCTGCATCTGCCGGTATCGACCGACGACACGGGCCACTTCCGGCTGAGTGGGCTTCCGAGTGGCGACTATCTGCTGCAGGCGCGAATCAACCTGATGGGATTGGATCGCGGCGGATTCGCACCGATTTCGAGCGGCGCGGGAATGGGGATGGGGAATCTTGCCGCTCTGATGGGGATGAGGCTTGCGGTGTACTCGGGTGGTTCGATGCACGTTGCTGATGCAAAACCGATCAGCGTGAAGGCGGGCGATGAGCGTAGCGGTATTGAGATTGTGATCCCGCTGCACCTGATGCACATGGTCAGCGGGCATGTGACGGCGAAGGTGGATTCCCACGCGGTGAACTTCGGCACGGTGGAACTGACGGACAAGAACGACGGCAGCGTGCAGTTTACGGCGACGGTCCACGAGGACGGCAGCTTCCGGTTCGACTATGTTCCGGGCAACTCGGCCTACAAGCTGGAGACGCACAATGTGCAGGATGCGGTGACGACGGAGACGACCACGACGCTGGGAACGGCGGTCGCGCATAAGAAGACGGTTCATAACTACGGTCAGACGACGCAGGAGGTGCAGGTGCTGGACTCGGATGTGGATGGAATTAACATTTCGGTGCCTGCGCTGCAGTAGTCCCCGCGCCTGTTGGGAGGAGAACAGATGCTCTATAACCGCATTGCGGTGCTTCGTTCGGAGCGGGCTTTGAGCCGACAGGCTCTGGCGCGTGAGGTTGGGGTGAATCCGCAGACGATTGGGTTTCTGGAGCGGGGGGACTATACGCCTTCGCTTGAGCTGGCTTTCAAGATCAGCCGTTTTTTCAAGCTGCCGGTGGAGGCGGTGTTTTCGCCTGATCCCTTTCGGCCTTTGAGTGAGCAGGTGTATGAGATGCAGCGACGGGAGGCTTAGGGATGCTGACATGGGATGCGGAACGGCTGAGCTTTTGGGGGATCGATCTGCATTTACGACGGCGTCGACGTCAGATTGTGGTTTTGACTTATCTCGCTTATGGGATGGTGATGTTTGCGGCGACTCAATTCAACGCTTATTACGGTGGGTTTTGGCTGATGTGTGCGGCCTCGCTTTGGATGGTCAAATTCAGTGTGTTTCGGGATGGCGGACCGGTGAAGCGGTTTGAGGATCACACCATCCTGACAGACAGAGTGCGTCTTTACGATCTGGATGATCGGGCGAAGTGGCGTTATGGTGAAAAATTTGATGCGATCAGCGAGGCGCAGCAGCAGGAGATATTGAAAGGTTACAGGTGGGGTTCGTATTCGGTGCCGCGCAGGCCGGGTGACCCGGATAAGCCGGATGAACGGGAGAAGAGGGAGCGAGACGAATACTCTCGGCGGATGCTGAAGCGTTTGGCAGGCACTCTAGCTGGAATTGGAATCTGCCTTATGGTGCGTCTGCTGCTCTGCCGCTGTGGGTCGAGGCCGGTGCTGGCCAACGTGCATGAGGTTTTTCAGGGGTTGTCAGGTGTGTTTCTGGGGCTGGGAGTGTATGCGTATACGGGTGCCAAGTCGATGATTCTGTATGAGGAAGCAGAACCATCGGGGGAGTTGTATGCCATGTCGAAGGAGGCTTAGGGAATGCTGGCTGCGGATGAGAAGAGGTTGAGGTGGGGGATGGATAGGCGACCGCGTTGGCGTCGACAGGTGACGGAGGTGTTCTTGCGGGATCCTTTTCGGCCTTTGAGCGAGCAGGTTTATGAAATGCAGAAGCGGGAGGCGTGAGATGGCGGTGAGTCGCGGGTTAAAGAGAGCCATGAAGAACCGGACGCGGAGGTCGCGGAGGCTCGAAGTTGTGTTCTTCTTTTTCGTGATGACGTGGGGACTGTCGTATGCCGGGCGCCCATTTCGGTGGGCAGAGCTGGGCGCGCGAGGGATTCCTCTTGTTTATGCGTTCGGCAGAATCTTCCGTTTGTGGAAGTGGCAGCAGACGCTTCCAGTCAGCTCGCTTGACGATCGTGCGGTGCTAGAGTACGGGGTTGAATTCGAGAAGCTCAATGAGACGCAACAGCGAGAGATATTGCGGCGATACCGCGTGGGGACTTACCTGCTGAACTATTTTCCCGACGAGTTAGAGTCTGCGCGCGAAGCGGAGTCGCATCTGCGGGCGTATGAAGTGATGAAGGTGCTGCTTCCTTCGATTGCCGTGGTGTATTGGCTGGGATGGGATCTGTTGCCGGCAGGGTGGTTTCGCGCGGGATGGACGGATGGGCCGGTGGTGCTGACGTGGGTGTTGCTGCTGGTGCTGGCGCTGCCGCAGCTGATTCGGATGTGGACGGAGCCGGATGAGGTGGCGGAGCCGAAGGTGGTGGCGATGGAGCGGGAGGCTTAGCGATGCTCGTGGATTCGAAGCAGTTGCACTGGCTGGGGATTGATATGGGGGACCGCGCTGGAGGCGAAGAGTGGCGGTGGTGGCGACGTATGCAGCATTTCTGGTGGCAGTGTGGGTTCATCCGCGTCGGACGCGGGTGGTGCTGGAAGTGCTTATTTACGCACAGATGATGAGCGGTCTGTGGGCGGCGCTGGAAGAGGCGTTTTCGGTGTGGGCCCGACGGGCGGTGGCGGGCGTGCTGTTGCTGTTGGCGGTGTATTTGATATTGGCCGCTCCGGTTCGATCGGAGAGTTATACCGATGTCACTTTCTTTGCTACTGCCCTGATGGTTACAAGCTGTGTGGGGTGGAGGAAGCTAGTGGAACCGAGTGGCGCGGGATGGTTGGCGCAGGGTGTTGCGAAGGGCGAGGCACAGAGCTGGAGGAAGCAGCGGCGGCTGGCGCGGCTGGGGTTTGCGGTAGGGCTGGATGGTTTTGCGTGGTACGAGTACGGGATCCGCTTCAAGAAACTGACAGCTGAGCAGCGACTGGAGATAGAAGAGTTGCGCAACTCGAATCCCAGGGGAAAGTGGATGCGGGAACGGCATGCGGTCCGGTTCGACGATGAACGGATGCGCCAGGAAGATGACAAGATGAAGGCTCGGGTGCAGCGGGTGATGAGTGTTGTGCTGGTTGTGACGGCGATTATCTGGTCGGCGGTTAAGGTGGCTGGGCAGCAGGTTCATGTTGAGACGGTTGTTGCGTGTGCGTGGACGCTGGCGGTGTTGTCGGTGACGCTGCGGCAGGCGATTGTACTGTGGATCGAGGACGATCCACGGACGGCTTGCGGCGAGATAGAGCTGGTAGAACGGGAGGCTTAGCGATGCTGCGGACGGAGGAGAAGAGGTCGCGGTGGCTGAGGCTGGATATGCGGCCGCGCTGGCGGAGAAGAGTCGCCGTGGTGGCGACATACGTTAGTTTTCTGGTGGCGCTTGGGTCCGCTGGTGCTGAATGGTGGGGACATCCGATGGTGGCGACAGTGGCGCTTCTCCTGGCGGTATGGTGGTTGGGTGTGTTTGGCAGCTTTGGACCGATGAAGGACTTTGAAGGGCAGCAACGCAACTTTGGCGGGTGGATATTGGTGAATGGTTTGGATGCATGGGCGCAGTATAAATTCGGCGCGCCGTCGTTCGATGAGGCGAGCGAATCGCAAAAAGGAGGAATTGCTGCGGAACTATCGCTTTGGAAATTTTTATATGCCAATGAGGTGGCCGCAGATGGATGACTCGAATTTGGATGAGCGGGAGTTGCGGGAGCGAGATGGTGCGGCTCGGTGGGCGATGCGATGGGTTGGTATATTTGTGGCTTGCATGTCGGGAACGTTTGCGCGTTCGCATGAGCCTCTAGAAGGTATGGACGTGGCGACGCTGCTTTGGATGGTACTGGTTTTGCTGATTACACTGCCGCAGGCGCGGGTGTTGTGGACGGAGCCTGATCCGCGGGAGATGAGTGGGGAGATGGAGTTGGCGGGGCGGGAGGCTTAGCGGGCTTCCGGTGGATTGCTTGACCGGAGGAGAGCGGTCGAGCTTTGCTCGATGCCACATCTCATAATCGAGATATGGGCACCAGGCAAAAGCAAAAGCGAAATACAGGGGTCCTTCACTGCGTTCAGGATGACGACTTCGAAGTGAGCGAGCTATCAGGCGGTTGAGGCGATAAGAGTGGGGGCTTCGAGTGAGGTGGTGGATTCGATGCCGGTGGCTAGACGGGTGATGGTGAGGACGGTGATGTCGTCGTCCTGGCCGAAGGCTACGGCGGCTTCGGTGGCTTGTTTGGCGTCGGGTTTGGCGGCCATGAGAGTTCTCAGGCGCTCGAAGCCGTAGAGTTCGCCGGTTGCTGCGTTGCGGGCTTCGAGAAGGCCGTCGGTGTAGAGGGTGAGGCGGTCGTTGATGTTGAGGTGGATGGTGGTCTCTTCGTAGCTGGCAGAGGCGACCAGGCCAAGGGGAAGCGCCGGTGCGAGGTTGAGCTCACGCTCGTTGAGGAAGGGCGGAAGGTGGCCGGCGTTGGCGAAGGTGCAGGAGCCGTCGGGGTCGATGCGGAGGATGAGGCAGGTGGCGAAGCCTTGTTGCATGCGGCCGTGGAGGCAGCGGTTGAGGCCGGCGAGGATGTCGGCTGGGCGCTGGAAGATGTCGGCGAGGCTGCGGATGGTGCCGACGATGAGTGCGACGGTCATCGCGGCTTTGAGGCCTTTGCCGCTGACGTCGCCGAGGACAAAGAGGGAGGAGCCTTCGGGCCACGCGGTTGATTTGAGGGCGATGAGCTGGAAGAAGTCTCCGCCGACTTCCTGCGCGGGACGGTAGGAGCTGGTGACGGCGAATCCGGGGAGTGAGGGGAGAGTTTCGGGGATGAGGATGCGCTGGATCTCCTGTGCGCTGCGGAACTCGCTTTCAAGGGAGGTTTGGCGGCGGTTCTGGTCGATGGCATAGCGGCAGACGGCGTAGACGATGGAGATGAGGAGGAGCGTGAAGGCGATTCCCCGGGCATCGAATTCGTTGCCGTTGATTGTGAATAAATGTGGATCGAATTTGCCCGCGAAGTTCCAGTGGGTGAAGCGATGGGCCTGGCCAAAGAGATTCGGCATCGTGTCGAAGAAGGTGGAGAGTAGAGCGAAGATTGCGACGAGCCAGGTTGCGAGAGTACGGCGCTGACGGAAGGCGAGACAGATGAGGACGAGCGGGTAGAGTTCCAGCACGGTTGGGATGAGGGTGAAGGTGATGTCGCCGAGGAGGTAGAGATGCGCGTGGCCCTGGCTCCAGTCGTAGAACTGTAGGCTGCCTTCGATGGCAGAAGTGATAAGGGAGATCCAGGCGCAGATGCGAGTGGCGCGAACGATGGCGGGGCGGCGGTTGAGATCGAGCAGGTAGAGAAGCAGGAACCACAGGGAGACGTCGGCGAGACCATAGAGAATGCCTTCCATGCCGAAATCGGGGCGGAAGGACAGATTGGGCCATATCACAGCGCGATAGAAGGAGAGTACTTCGCTGAGGGTGTAGGCAGCAGTCCATAGGAGGACACGATCTTTGCGGTCGCGAAGCCAGGCCAGGAAGGCGAGGAGGCCTACGAGGGTGTAGAGGAGATGGACGGCAATGAAATATTGCGTGGCGCGAAGATGAGAGTAGCGGAAGACTTCGGCAAGAGGAGCGAGAGCTGCGGATGTGCCGAGGAGGGGAGGAGCGTACAGGCCACCTTCTTCGCCGCGCGAGAAGGAATGAAAGGGCGCGGACCAGACACGAATGGCGAGGATGCCGGAGGTCGGTTTGCCGAGGGAGAAGTTGGCGAGCTTCGGGTTTTCTCTCCAGTACCAGATGGGGTGCGGAGGGAGCTTGCCGATGCTTCCGACGAGCTGGCCGTTCCAGTAGAGCTCGTAGGCGTTATCGACCATGGGCATGCGGATGGCGAGGTCGGGGATGGCGGCGGAGTTTGAGGAGAGATCGATGTGGCGGCGGTACCAGGCGAACCCGTTGTAGTCGTAATGGGTCTGGGCGCCCCAGGGTTTGTCGGTGGTGAGTTGCTCCCAGGTGGAGTCGTCGAAGGTGGGGGAGGACCAGGCGGGATCGTCGCCGAGGTGAAACTGCCAGAGGCCGTCGAGGGGGACTGTGGCTTGTCCCAGGTCTGTGATGACGATGGGGGACGGGGTGGAAGGTGTTTGTGCCTGCGAGAGAACGGACAGAAAAACGGACGGAAAAACGAACAAGGCGAACAGGGCTACGAACTTGGTCCGCAAGGAAGGCCCTCCAGTGGATGTGAGCATCATACGGGGTTCTTTGGCGGGTTCGGAGAGAACAATCGAGCGGGCAACGACAACAACAACAGGAACGGCAGATCTTCCGCCTTCCGCGAAGGATGACAACCAAAAAAGCAAAAGCGGGCAGCGCCGCCGCCCGCTAGGGGGATTATGGGGCGGCTTCTTCCGCGGTGTGGAGGTAGGGGATTCCGTTTTCCATCCATGCGGGTTTGGGGCCGGATTTTAGTTCGTAGTCGAAGAACTCCGCCATGCGGGCGGCGTAGTCGCGCTGGTTGGCGCGGCGGCGGAGGTGATGCGGTTCGCCGTTGTAGGAGTACATCCAGGCGGGTTTGCCGAGGCGGCGGAGAGCGAGGAAGAACTCGATGCCCTGGTACCAGGGGACGGCGTCGTCGGCGTCGTTGTGGAGGATGAGGAGCGGGGTCTGGATGCGGTCGACGTAGAAGATGGGAGAGTTGTCGATGTAGCGGACGGGATACTCCCAGATGGAGCCGCCGATGCGGCTCTGGGTTTTTTCGTACTGAAACTGGCGGGGACGGCCGCTGCCCCAGCGGATGCCGTCGTAGGCGGAGATCATGTTGGCGACAGGTGCGCCGTCTTCCGCGGCTTTGAAGCGGTTGGTCTGGGTGACCATGTACGCGATCTGATAGCCGCCCCAACTGTGACCCTGGATGCCGATGTTCTTCTCGTCGACGAAGCCGCGGGCGGTGACGGCGTTGACGCCGCCGAGGACGCATTTGAGTGCGCTCTCGCCGGGGTAGCCGGTGGTGTAGACGATGTCGGGCGTGAAGACGAGGTAGCCGTTGCTGACGTAGTAGGAGATGTTGATTGAATCCATGGGCCGCGGATCGACGAAGTGATTGAGGTTCTGCGAGAGCTTCTCGTAGAGGTAGACGATCATTGGATATTTTTTGTGGGGATCGAAGTTTTCAGGCTTGTAGAGGATGCCCTGGAGGGGGACGCCATCGAGGTTCTGGAAGCTGACCATCTCGTTGGTGCCCCAGAGAAGCGAGGACTGCTGCGGATTGGCGTCGGAGACCTTTTGCAGATTTTTGAAGGAGCTGTCGGTGATGAGGAGGTCGGGAAATTTGGTGAAGGTCTGCGCAGTGAGGACGTAGACGTCGGCGTCTTTGGCTTTGATGGGGTTGTTGTAGTCGTCGGCAGTGAGGATGAGTTTGGTGGGCGGAGTTTTAGCGTCGATGTGTGTGGTGAAGAAGCCGGAGTCGCGGGTGACAGTGTCTTCGGCGCGGATGAGGACGGGTTTGGTGGGGTCAAGCGACCTATCTTCGGCGCGAGAGTCGGGGCTGTCGGGGCGGAGGCGAACGGCGCGGAGTTGGAGATGCTGGGCGCGGCCGAGGCCTTGTGTGAGATTGATGGCGGAGCTGCCGTCGGGCGCGATCTGCCAGATGTCGTAGTGGTCGTAGAAGAGGACGTATTTATCGTCCCTGGTCCATTCGGCGCCGCCGTAGGGTGAGGGCGTGCTGGGAGTGTCTTCTTCTTCGTTCCAGAATTTGACGGGAAGTTTTGCGGTGAGGTTGACGACCTTGCCGGAGGGAACGGCGATGGAGTTCCAGTCTTTGCCGTCGAAGGTGATGAGATAGCGGCCGCTGGTGGACCAGCGCGTTGCGCCTTCATGTTTTTTCAGGAGGACAGTGCGTTTGCCGGTGTCGACGTCGACGAGGTAGGTGTCGGTGATGCGCTCACCGTAGTCCTGGATGGGACGGTACTCGCGTTCGTCGGTGCCGAGGGCGTAGCGGCCGGATTCGTTGGGGACGACTTCGGCGAGGGTCTCGTCGGCCAGCTGGATCATCTTTTTATCGGGGACGATGTAGACGGCGCGGAAGGAGCGGTTGAGGTCGGCGGGCGCGCGGACCTTCTGGATGGGCGGGATGGACTCTTCGTTGTAGCTCCAGAGATCGAAGGAGGGTTTGTCGGGATCGATGGCCGTGGGATGGCGGGGCGGTGGTGGTGGAGCTGCTCCGAAGAAGAGGCGAGTGCCGTCTTTGGAGAAGGTGAGGGTGGCGTGGTCGTGGATGATGAAGCCGGGATGGAAGCCGGGTGTGGTGGTGGAGACGACCAGCGCGGCCTTGGGTTCGGCGGTCTTCCAGAGATAGAGGTTGTAGAGCGGCTTCTTATCTGTGGGAGATGCGGCTGGGTCGCCGATGAAGGCGAGTTCGTTGGAGTCGTCGTCCCAGGCGAGGTGCTGGTAACGGGCCTTGCCGGAGATGAGTTCGTGCGGGGCTGCCGGGTTTCCGCCGGCGGTGGCGAGTACGAAGACGCCGTCGGTTTCGGATTTGGGAGAGACGACGGCGTAGGCGAGGGACTTGCCGTCGTGGCTGAGTTGGTAGTCGAAGACGTCGGGGAACTCGCGGGTAGTCTGGTCGGCGAGCTTCAGGAGGGTGAGTGGAGAGCCGAACTCGGGAGTTTCGCGGGGGGTTGAAGGTGCAGGCGCTGCGGCTTCGGGGGTGGCTTCGGAGCTGGTGGATCTTGTGTCGGATTTTGTTTCGTGGGCTGCAGGCGGCGGGGCGGGGAACTTGAGATAGGCGACGAAGCCGTCGGCTTTTTTGGGGAGCTGGAAGCTTTTGATGTCGGGGACGCGTATGGCTTTGGCGGTGGCGAGATCGACTACGACGAGCTCTTCGTGCGGGGGATTCCTCTTGTCGGACTTATCTGTTTTCGCTTTCTCGACGGCGGCGTGTTTGGGATAGGCGAGGAAGACGAGGGTTTTGGAGTCGTTGGTGAAGGAGAGCTGGATGCTGCGCGGAGCTGGTGCTTCTTCTGCGTTGGGATCGGGCGCTGGCGGCGGAGGGAGCTCGCCTGCGTTCTCTCGCGACTCTTTGCCTGTGGTGAGGTCGCGGATGACGACTTCACCGTCGCCTTCGAGCGGGAAGAGAGCGTAGGCGAGGTAGTGGCCGTCATGGGAGAGGACCTGTCCGGTGAGCGCGCGCCATGTGTCGAAGTCCTTTGCGGTGATCGGACGCTTTTGCGCGGAGGCGATGGAGAACGAGAGACAGAGAAGGGTGAGGAGGGTGAGATTTCGTCGGATGATGTTGTTGTTCAGGCGGGCCATGGTTCTCCTTGGTGACGAGTGGCGCAGAAAAGATGGGGTAGATCGAAGGTTACCGCAAACTGCGCGAAGGTCAAGAAGATGCTGAGACGAGCATAGCTGCCGGTGCATCTGAGATTCCCTGGGGCGCAATAACGGACGAATTTGAGAGGGGGAACGTCTAAGATGGAGTTACTTCATGCTGATGGGCTGGTGGGTTAGGGGTTTATGACTGAGTTTGTGATCAAGCTGGCGGATGAGCGGGGCAGGGTGATGGAGCAGAGCCATGCGGCGGCGACGGCGGAGGAGCTGCGGGCCCGGTTCACTCAGGCGGGGTACTACGTCTACTCTGTGAAAGCAAAGAGCATTCTGGGGGCGAGTAAGAAGAAGGTCAAGCTGGAGACGTTTCTCATCTTCAACCAGCAATTTTTGACCTTGATTCGAGCGGGATTGCCGATTCTTGGGTCGCTGGAGTTGCTGGCGCGGCGGCAGAAGCTGCCACACTTTCGAGCACAACTGGAGGACGTTGCGGCGCGGGTAAAGACAGGCGAGTCGATCTCGCAGGCGTTCGAGGCGCAGGGTGGGTTTCCGGTTGTGTATACGACGACGCTGCTGGCGGGGGAGCGGTCGGGCAATCTGGAAGAGGTGCTGCAGCGGTATCTGGATTTTCAGCGGGTGTCGCTTACGTTCCGGAAGAAGCTGAAGGCGAGTTTGATCTATCCGGCGCTGCTGGTTGTGATGGTGACGGGGTTGTTCATCTTTTTGATTACGTTTGTGGTGCCGCGGTTTGCGCAGCTTTACGACCAACTGGGGACGAAGCTGCCGGCGGTGACGACGTTTATGCTGGGTCTCGGTAAAGACGCGCAGGCTTATGGAATTTACATCGCGGCTGTGGTGGGGATCGTTGGATTTTTGTTGTACCGATGGTCGAAGACGGATGCGGGAGCGAACCTGATCGATAAGATTCGGATCTCGTTGCCGCTGATTGGGAGTGTGTGGCTGAAGTACCAGGTGGGGTTGTTTTCGCGGACACTGTCAACGCTGCTGACGGGTGGGTTGCCGTTGGTGCCATCGCTGGAGACGGCGGCTCGGTCGATCGATTCGCGGCAGATTGCGAGTGCGGTGTACAAGTCGGTGGAGACGGTGCGGGAGGGGAAGGGGCTGGCGGCGAGTCTGCAGCAGACGAAGGTGATTCCGGAGCTGGCGATCGAGATGATCGAGGTGGGCGAGTCGACGGGTGCGTTGCCACAGATGCTGAACTCGGTGGCGGAGTTTTTTGAAGAGGATGTGCAGACGAATCTTACTGCGGCGATGAGTTTGATCGAGCCGGCGATCCTGATCATGATGGGATTGGTGGTGACGACGATTCTGATCGCGCTGTACTATCCGATCTTCAGCCTGAGCGCGGGTGGGGCGGCTGGAGGGCAGTAGATTCGCGGCTGGGGCAATGACTGGAACCGGGACAGGGTTCACTGCGTATGATCGCGTAGTGAGGATCGCCTCGCGGGAGGCTGGTTGTATGAGTGCAAAGGCTCCGGTCGCAGGGATTGGGGAGGATGGGTCTTCCGGCCACTTTCCTGATCATTATCCTGGCTGGTTGAAGACTGGCTTTTGGATCTGTGTGGTGATTGCGGTTGCTGTGGTGGTGCGCCGGGTGGTGGTGCTGGCACATCCGTCGCAGGGTGGGGCGTCGCCTACGGCTGCGCTGGACGCGGTATTTGTCTCTCATGCTGCGCTGACGCTTGCGCATATTCTTCCGGCGATGGCGTTTGTTTTGGTGACGCCGTTTGTTCTGCTGCGGCGATCGGGCTCGGTGTTGGCAGAGCGGCTGTTTTTTCCGCTCGGCGTGGTGGTGGGGCTGACGGCCTATGCGATGAGCGCTTATCCGATCGGGGGATGGGTGGAGCGGTCGGCTGTTCTTTTTTTCAACAGCCTGTTTTTGTTTTCGCTGGCACGGGCCTATGGGGCTATGCGGCGGGGTGAGGCGGTTGAGAAGATGCGATGGATGTTACGGGCGGTGGCGATTCTTCTTGGCATCGCGACGACGCGGCCGGTGATGGGCGTGTTTTTTGCAACGAGCCGGTTGACGCATCTCGAGCCGAGGCAGTTCTTCGGTATCGCATTCTGGATTGGGTTTTCGATCAACACGATTGCTATCGAGCTTTGGCTGCGTTCGAGAGGATGTCGAGCTGGAGATTCAAGGCTGGCGACGCGGTAGAGCTTGAGGCTGGGAGCCGCTAAAAACCAGGAAGGCCACGGAAGTTCATGGCCTGTCTTTCGCCTCCAGTGCCCAGTCAGGGACTGGGTCTGTGGATTGGGGACGGGGAGCGGCGCCTGGCGGCGTTGTGGCTCGAGCGATATTTTGACGGAGCTGCGCGAATGCCTGGGTGACGGGCTCCGGCATGGTCTTCATCTGTGCGTCGAGGTCATCGAAGATGTCTTTGACGATCTCAGGATGGAGTTTCGCTACATCGTAGCTCTCGCTGGGATCTTTTCTTACGTTGTACAGTTCGGGCCGGGGAAGCCAGAAACTTTTGTGGCCGCCGGTGTAGTCGTTGACATAGATCTCGCCGTTGAGTTGAGCGAATCGGAGTTTCCAGTCGCCCTTACGGGCGCAGTGCACGTCCATGCCGTTGCTGCTGGAGGGAGTGAAGTAGAGTACGGCTTTGCGGGGGGTGTCCTGGGGCGAGCCGAGGAGGTTTTGTGTGACATCAACGCCGTCGAGCGGGTTAGGTGAGGGGCTGAGATCGCAGAGTGCGGTGAGAGTGGGCACGATGTCGAGGTTTGACGTCCACGCGCTGGAGACTTCACCTGCCGGGATTGCAGCCGGCCAGTGAGCGAGGAGCGGGACGCGGAAGCCGCCTTCGAAGGTGGTGGACTTTCTACCTCGCAGGTTTCCCGGACTGCCCTGGAACCAGGGGCCGTGGTCGCTGGTGAAGAGGATGAGAGTGTCGTGGAGGAGGTTCTGCTTGCGGAGCGATTGAATGATCTCGCCTACGCTCCAGTCGATCTCCTGGACGGCGTCACCGAAGTCACCGAAGCCGGATTTGCCCCGAAAACGTTCTGAGGCACGAGCAGGATCGTGTGGGTACGAGAACGCCATGTAGAGAAAGAAGGGCTTGTCGTGCGGGCTGGAGAGGAAGCGGAGAGCCTCTTCGGTGTATCGAGGGGTAAGGAGCGAGCGCTCGGTGTCGGCCTCGAGGCTCTCTGTATCGCGAATCAGAGGCAGCGGCTTCATGTCAACGCTGTACGGGACGCCGTAGAAAGCGTCGAAGCCGCGATTGGTGGGAAGATAGTCCGGGGTGCTCCCGAGGTGCCACTTTCCGATGGCCTGGGTGCGGAATCCGCGCTTTCTGAATATGTCGGCGAGGGTGGTTTCCTGGAGCGACAGGCCGGATTTCTCGTGCGGGCCGAATGCACCCCTGACCCCGCTTCGCTGACCATAGCGGCCGGTGAGCAGAGCCGCTCGCGAGGCCGAACAGAGAGGATGACCGGCGTTAAAGTGCGTGAACCTGAGTCCTCCTGCCGCCATTGCGTCGAGGTTCGGGGTGGGAAGGCTGGAGCCGTAGCAGCCCAGATCGCCATACCCGAGGTCGTCGCAGATCATCAGGATGACATTGCGGGGGCGTTTGCCTGTCGATGGAACTATGGGAGCTTTGGATGGCCGGGCGGCGGATTCCGATGCAGCTGGGGCGGCGGGCAGTGCGATGGTGGCTGCCATCGATGCGAGAAAAGATCGGCGATTAATTTCCATGTGGTGCGTCACAACTCCCGGGGATAAACGGCCTCATCATTATGAGGCATTGAGGGCGCGTTTGGCAGCGAGGGAGAGCATGAGGCGGGAGAAGCCGCTGAAGAGCATGCTGATGCCGACAAGCGTGCCGATGACCCAGACGGAGCTGGCAGGCCAGGAACGCCAGATCAAGACGGCGAGGATGAGGGTGATGATGCCGTCGACCAGAAGCCAGCCGGCACCGTGCCGCGGCCGAACCTGGAAGAACTGGATGAATTCGACGATGGCCTCGAAGAAGAGGTAGCAGGCGAGGATGAGGGTGAGGGCGAGAAGCGCATCGAGGGGGTGGAGGATGAGGTAGACGCCGGTGAAGAGATAGACGGCGCCGACGAGGAGCTCCCAGATGACGCCTCCGGTGGTGTGGGTCTTGAAGGCGAAGACAAAGTGAGTGATGCCGCTGACGATCATCAACCAGCCGAAGAAGAGCGTAACGCCGATGCCGGAGAAGAATGGGATGAGGAGGGCGAAAAGGCCGGCGAGGATCAAAAGGATGCTGAGGGCGATGGACCAGTTGATGGCTTTGGGGGCGAGACCGGAGAGGCTCACGGGGGTGGTATTCATGCGGGGATCCTCCAGAAGATGTAGATACTGGGCCCAAGGGTTGGGCGGAGAATATCATAAGAGCAGGATCTGCTGAATAATAGAAGGATTGAGCTAAAACCGGGAGATGGCTTTGCGACGTTAAATGACGCAAAGGTGTGAGTAACGGTTGGTTGGAATAGGAGTCTTACGATATATGGCAATGGCACCGTTGGCAATACCGATTAATGAACCGGGAATGGACGAAGTCGAGCGGGCGCAGTCAATGGCGCGGCGCTACCACGCGGAGTTTGTGGATCTGAAGAACTTCAAGATCTCGCATGAGCTGTTCAAGAGCGTGCCGGTGGACATGATGTTCCGGTACAACTTCGTTCCGCTGGAGCAGATGGAGGGGCGACTGGCGATTGCGGTGATCGGATCCCTCGAAGCTGATGGTGCTGGACGAGATCTCGGGGCTGCTGGGGCAGCGGCTGGTGACGCGGGTGGCGACGCTGAGCCAGATTACGGAGCTGCTGAAGAAGACCGAGCAGTCGCAGCGTGTGCTGGATGAGGCCAGTGAAGGATTGGCGTTCGATGTGCTGCACGGCGATGAGACCCAGGATTCGAACATATCGATTGAACGGCTGACGAGCGAGGATGATATCTCGCCGATTATCCGGCTGGTGGATACGACGATCTTTACGGCGCTGGAACGGCGGGCTTCGGACATACATTTGGAGACGTTTGATGATTGTCTGCTGGTGAAGTACAGAATCGACGGCGTGCTGCAGCAGGCGATGGCTCCGATTGCGCGGGAGCATCATCAGACGATTCTTTCGCGTATCAAGGTCATGTGGGAGCTGGATATTGCGGAGCGGCGTGTGCCGCAGGATGGACGGTTTCGGGTTCGGTACAAGGGGAGGCTGATCGACTTTCGTGTTTCGATTATGCCGACGGTGCATGGCGAGAATGCTGTGCTTCGTGTGCTGGATAAAGAGTCGATGAGCGAGAAGTTCAAGAAGCTGAGCCTGGATGTGGTGGGGTTCGCCGAGAAGGATCTGGCGCGGTTTCGGCGGTATATCAAAGAGCCGTACGGGATGGTGCTGGTGACCGGGCCGACGGGTTCGGGTAAGACGACGACGCTTTATGCTGCGTTGAATGAGATCAAGTCTGAGGAAGACAAGATCATCACGATTGAAGACCCGGTCGAGTACCAGATTCGCGGGATTACGCAGATTCCGGTGAATGAGAAGAAGGGGCTGACGTTTGCGCGCGGGCTGCGGTCGATTCTGCGACATGACCCGGACAAGATTCTGGTCGGCGAAATCCGCGATGCGGAGACGGCGCAGATTGCGATCAACTCGGCGCTGACGGGGCATCTGGTGTTCACTACGGTGCACGCGAATAACGTTGTCGATGTGCTGGGGCGCTTTTTGAATATGGGCGTGGAGCCGTATAACTTTGTTTCGGCGCTGAACTGCATTCTGGCGCAGCGGCTGGTGCGGCAGGTGTGTGAGTTCTGCGTGAAGGATGTGCACTATAGCGAGGCCGAGCTGCTGGCGAGCGGGCTGGAGCCGGCGGAGTGGCGCGGGTTCAACTTCCGCGAGGGGACCGGGATGCATTGAGTGCGGCGGGACGGGGTATCGCGGGCGTTCGGCGATCCATGAGCTGCTGGAACTGGATGACGAGATTCGCGAGATGCTGCTGGCGAAGAAGCCGGGGAGCGAGATTCGCAAGAAGGCGAGGGATAAGGGGATGGCTTTCTTGCGGGATTCGGCGCTGGAGCGGGTGCGGGATGGAGTTACGACGCTGAGGGAGATCAATAAGGTTACGTTTATTGAGGCGGGGCGGTAGGCGACGCAGAGGGCGTTTCGATGGCGCGGATGAAAGGTTGGCCGATTGTGTTCCGCACCGTCATCATGAGCGGGATTTCCATTGTTTTTCTTTGGGCGAGCTGTGCGAAGATTTCGCGTTTGCGTGGGCTCGGGCTGCCGATTGGGAATTGGCGATATGTAGAACCGGTAATCTGGATTGCGGCGTTGCTGGCCTGGTTGGTGACGGGATGGCGGGATTGGAAGCTTGGCCGGGCAGAAGTGGAAGGAAATAGGTAGTCTAGGACGGAATGGAAATTTTACCGAAGACATTGGGGACGCGGCCGCGGCTGGCGGTTGAGGTTCGGGCGGAGGGCGTCGTGGCTGCGCGTGCGGAGGATGCGGCTGCTCTGCTGACGGCTGTGGCTCGTGCCGATCTGGCTGAAGGTGCGGTGGCGCCGGGGTTGAAGGTTGGCAATATTGGGGACAAGGGCGCGGTAGTGTCGGCGGTGCGCAGGGCGCTGGATGCTGTTGCGGGGACGGGCCGGGAACGGTCGCGCGATGTGACGGTGGTGGTGCCGGATTCGGCGGCGCGGGTGCTGTTTGTGGACTTCGATCAACTGCCATCAAAGGCGGCGGAGGCGTTGCCGGTGGTGCGGTTTCGGTTGAAGAAGCTGCTGCCGTTCGATGCGGACGATGCGATGGTGAGCTACCAGGTGATGTCGAGCGAGAAGGACTCCGTGAAGTTGCTGGCTGTGGCGATGCCGAAGGCTGTGCTGGAGGAGTACGAGTCGGTGGTGCTGGCGGCGGGGTATCTGCCGGGAGCGGTGCTGCCGAGTACGCTGGCGGCGCTGGCGGGGCTGGATGAGACTCCGAGTGCGGTGCTGGTGGTGAATGCGGGGGCGGGCGCGGTGACGACGGCGATTGTGGAGGCAGGGACGCTGCTGCTGCACCGGTCGGTCGATATGAGTGGAGTGAATTCGCCTGCGGCGGTGACGACGATTGTGCCGCTGGTGGACCGGGAGAGTTCGGCGCAGGAATGGGCGCAGCAGGAGGCGCTGGGGCCGGGTGGATGGGACAGGTTTGAAGCGGAGGCTGCGATGCAGACCTCGGTGACGGAGACGGCGGTGGTGCGGGAGATTGGGGTGAGGGCGGCTGCTCGTGAAGTGGCGCAGGCGGTGAGCGTGGCGGCGGCGTATTTTGAGGATTCGTTGCAGCGGTCGCCTGATCAACTGCTGGTGGCGGGAACGCTGGGGGCCGACTCGATAGCTGCGATGATGGAAGAGAGTGGAGTGGAGGGTCTGCGGGTGCGCGAGATGGTCGAGACCGGGATGATGGAGGCTGGAGCGGTGACGGCAAGTGTGCCGCGGGGCTGGCTGGCCGGTGTCCGGGGAGCGCTGAGGAACTGATGCGGATCTCAGTCAATCTTGCGACTCGTCCTTTTGTTGAGCTGCGGCCGCTGTTTGCGCGGCTGCGACTGGCGATGGGTTTGCTGGCGGTGCTGGCGGTCGGGCTGTGGTTTGGGCTGCACTCGCTGACTGCAAAGGCGAGAGTGGCGCAGGCGCAGATGGATGACCTGAAGGCGAAGACGCTGAAGTTCCAGCGGGAACGGGTGGCGAATGAGGCCCGGATGCACCAGCCGCAGAACATGGCGGTGCTGGAGCGGTCGCAGTTTTTGAATGCTGTCTTTGCGTCGAAGAGCTTTAGCTGGACGGCAGTGATGATGGATCTGGAGAAGGTGCTGCCGGCGGGAGTGCAGGTGACGAGCATCGAGCCGCAGATTACGAAGGAAGGCGATGTGAATATCCGGCTGCGGGTGAGTGGGGACCGGGAGCGCGCGGTGCAGTTGGTGAGGAATCTGGAGACGTCGCAGCGGTTTTTGTCGCCGCGACTGGCGTCGGAGCAGGCGCAGACGCAGGAGGGCAATCGCGGCGCGGCTGCGGTACAGATCACGACACCGGGGGCGGTGCAGTTCGAGATCTTGAGTGGGTATAACCCGCTGCCGGCGAAACCGGTGAAGGAGAACTCGTCGACGAAGGACGCGGAAGGTGATTCGCCAACGAGTGGTGCGGTGAAGAAGGTGAGACCGAGGCGCTCGCCGAGCGGTGCTGTGGTGAAGGCACCGGCGCAGACAGGGGCTCCGCGATGACGACAGTGGCGGAAAAGAAGCGTAAGGCGGTGGCGGCGAGGGAGTGGGCTGAGAAGGCTCGTAAGCTCGGCACACTGCGGAACCTGCATATTGCGGGCGTGGTGTTGCTGGGGTTGGTGAATCTCTATCTACTGGTGCATATGGCGTTTGCCTGGCGGGCGGGGAAGAGTGACAACGCGCAGGCGCTGGCAGACCAGACGATTGCGATGAAGACGGCAGAGATTGCGAAGCAGCCGCTGGAGGGTCTGGACGAGAAGCTGGCGCAGGCGACCAAGGATGCGGACAAGTTTTCCAGGCAGCGCCTGCCGTTTGCGAACTCCGAAGTGCTGGCTGAGCTGGGAGCGCTGGCGAAGAAGCAGGGAGTGAAGCTAGACGCGAGGGAATTATGGGTATGAGCCGGTGCTGGACGGGACGGCCGGGGAACTAACCGAGGCGAAGATGGATGCGAGTTTGAGCGGGGATTACCGGCCGCTGGTGCTGTTCATCAATGCGCTGGAGCGGGACAAGATGTTTTTCCTGATCAACGGAGTGACGCTGACGGGACAGCAGAGCGGGACGGTGGGGTTGCGGCTGCGGCTGACGACGTATCTGCGGTCGCCGGTGGGGATTGAGAGCACGGAGAAGAGTGTGGCTGGCGCGGATGAAGCGGCGTCTGGTACGGCTGATGATGGGACGCAGCGCGCTCCCAGTGCGCCGCCGCATGCACCTGTTGCGGGAGGCCCGCGATGATCAGACTGACTCCGGACCAACAGAAGAAGGGGGCTGCGTTCGCCGCGTTTGCGGTGCTTGCGGTCGGAATTTTGTACTACGAGCTGCGGGATGATAGTCCGCCGCCAGTGGCCGCGCCTGTGGTGGTGACAGCGCCGGTGAA
Source organism: uncultured Acidobacteriaceae bacterium (assembly GCA_963791735.1). GTDB lineage: Bacteria > Acidobacteriota > Terriglobia > Terriglobales > Acidobacteriaceae > Edaphobacter. The sequence continues at coordinate 536,896 of CAWBTR010000010.1, forward strand.
GACGGCTCCTGCGGCGAAGACTCGTACTGCGGGCAGGGTGACCGGTCCTGCTGCGAAGAATCTGGGGACGACCTCCGCGCAGCTCGATCCGACGCTGCGAATGCAGGCGATGCTGGTGACGGAGTCGCTGGTGTATTCGGGGAGCGGGCGGAATATTTTTTCTCCGAATTCGGCGCCGGTGGACATTCCCGAGGCGATTGCGTCGGCGCGGCCAAAGCCAGGGCCTCCACCACCGCCGCCACCACCTCCGGGGCCACCACCGCCGCCGCCGATCGATTTGAAGTTCTTCGGGACGGCCACTGCGGCGAATGGCATGCGGCAGGCGTTTTTGCTGCATGGGGACGATGTGTTTCTGGCGTCGGATGGCGATATTGTGCAGCGGCGGTATAAGGTGATATCGGTCCTGGCCAACTCCATTGTGGTGGAGGATATGGGGAACAATAACCGGCAGACGCTTCCGCTGCTGGCCCGGTGAGGTGGTTGTGATGAGGGCAAACTGCACATCCTTACGACGCGGCGTGGAGAGGCAGCGGCAGGGGGAGCAGGGCTTCATGCTGGTGGGGCTGATTGTTGCGATTTTTTTTATTCTGCTGGCGCTGAGCGTGGCCGCGCCGAAGGTGGCGCAGGCGCTGCGGCGCGAGACGGAAGTCGAGGCGGTGCACCGCGGAAACCAGTATGTGCGGGCGATTCGGCTGTACTACCGAAAGTTTGGACACTATCCGGGTTCGATGGAGCAGTTGGAGAAGACGAACAATATACGGTTTTTGCGGCAGCGCTATATTGACCCGATGACGGGGAAGGACGACTGGCGGCTGATCAAGGTGGGTGAGGCGAAGACGACGGTGAAGGGATTTTTTGGTCAACCGCTGGCGGGACTGGCGCCGGGGTTGGGTGCGGCGGCGGGACAGGTCTCGCCGGGAACGGGAGCGGCAGGAACGGGCCAGCAGGGTTCGGGTTCGGCGTTTGGGTCTTCATCGCCTGGATCGAGTGCTTTCGGGTCTTCGTCGCCGGGGTCTAGTGCGTTTGGGTCTTCTTCGCCGGGGCCGAGCGGGTTGGGGGCTTCTTCTACGCCGACACTGGGCGGGAGTTCGCCGGGTGGAGGGACGAATGGTCCGCCGACGCTAGGATCGGATAGCTCTGCAGGGTCGTCGAATACAGGCGGGTCAAGCGGGATCGGGAGTCAGTCGGCGAGTACTTTTAGTGGCGGTGGCGCGCCGTTTGTCGGGGTTGGAGTGCCGAAGGAGGGCGACTCGATCACGATTCTGAACGAGCAGACGACGTATAACACGTGGGAGTTTATCTATGACCCGCGGATCGAGCAGCTGTATGCGAAGGGGGCGTTGATGGGTGGGGGATCGACTGGGCTGGGTGCGAATTCGGGAAGTGCGTCGGGGTTTGGAAGTACGCCGAGTTCGGGGTTTGGGACTACGCCTAGCTCGGGATTCGGAAGTACGCCTGGGAGTCCTTCGCCGACTGCTCCGACTGCGCCTGCTCAACCGCCGCCGCCACAGCAGTAGAGCGACCGCGGATTTCGCGGATAAGAGCGATTATTTTTGGGTGATGGTGCGGAGTTTGCCTATGCGGCCGTGGGGGCCTACGACGAAGGGGAGCGAGAGGGCGTTCCAGTTTTTGTCGGCGTCGGGTGGGTCGTAGCCGGACGGGGTGAGAGGGCGCCAGTTTTTTCCGTCGTCGGTGGAGATGTCGGTGCCGTTGGGGCCTACGGTGATCCAGAGTTTCTGGGTGGGGTCGTAGGCTACGGAGGAGCGGTAGCCGTGGGGTGGGGTTTGGGCTGCGGTCCAAAGCTGACCGCCGTTTACCGATGTTGCGGCCGTATCTGATTGCTGGTCCGGTTTGAGATAGTCGCCGCCGACTGCGACAATAACGCTCGCATCGATTGACTGTCCGGGTCGTATCGCCAGCGAGAAAACGCCTGTGGATTCGACCCTGCTGCTCACTGGCCACCTTATACCGGGTGGCATCAGCACAGAGTTCCACATAAATTTGCAGTCATTGCGATTTTGAACTTCCTGTAGGCACTCTACGGTTTTGATTCCTCGATAATATGCAAACGCCCCTTGTGGTCCCCCTATGCCAAATACTTGCGCGCCATCGTGTTGGACCAAACTGGAATTGCTAGCCGCAAAGACAACGCCGCCAACGGGTACGCCTGCGCCGATGTTCTTCTGCCTGTTCCAATGTAGCCCTCCGTCCTGTGTCTCGAAGATTGAGAAGTATCCATTCACCGGATCGCCGAGAAGTGTTCCGTTTGTTTTCCCAACGAAATTGATGGCGTCCCAGAAGCCGTCTTTGTCGGGGTTGGTGAAGAGGAGTTTCCAGGTTTGGCAGCCGTCGGTGGTTTTGTAGAGGCGGGATTGATCGCCGGGGCCGGAGGACATGACGATGGCGGTGTTTTCGTCGAAGGCCTGGATGCCGCGGAAGTCGAGTTTTTCGGCTCCGGGGGGGATGTTGCAGGTCTGCCAGAGGTAGCCGCCGTCTTCGGAGCGGAGGACGGTGCCGTTGGTGCCGCTGGCCCAGGCGACTCCGCCGCCTACGTTGTGGATGCCGCGGAGGCTGGCGGTGGTGTGGGAGTCCTCGATGTCGAATTGGGCGTTAATTTTTTCTGTGGTGAGGGTTGCGAGGATGAGGAAGAGGGTTGCGGCGTAGCGATTTGGGCTTGTCTTTCGGCGCATCGATCGTACTCCCCCTCCCCCGTCAAAAAGTGTGCAAAGTCTTCGAAGAAGAGACTTTAGGTCTGGACTTCGGTTGCGATTATGGTACTAAAATCGAAAGCCCGGCGGGTGCCGGGCTTGGTTTCTTTTCTGGTTTAATTGTAGCAGGGGTGTCAAGGGGAGCGGGGCAATTGTACCTTCAACAAACCCAAATGGATAAATGACCCTAACACTTGAAATGGCGGATGAAAGAGTAGAAGCGGTTATCCGCGCTCTCGACAGCCACACGTCTGATAGGCAGCAGCAGGTTTATACCCTGCGTTCTGCCATCCAATGGATTGAGATGGCCGCGTTTCCGGATAAGTTCGCAGACCCTAGAAACCCCGGCGCTTGCTGGGCTGATCTTCGTCTCGATGCTCTCTCGCTTTCTCAAGAGAACGTGTAAAGACGCCCACAATATGCTTTGCGCTGTCGCTTTGTCCGCAAAGGTCACTAATAGTAATCAGGAGAGCGAGAGTTTTGTCGTCCAATTCTGTGGGGATGCTCATTGCTAACCCCTTTCTGGAACTATCTCTTTGTACATCAGCCTTTTACTCGCAACTTTGCCGATTAGCTTCACAGATCGCTCACCGTCTGTAATCTTCCGTGTGTTGTACCGGAAATCAAACTCGGACAGGTAACGGTGCAAGTGCTGTTCGCTGACATGGCGGTAGGTTCCGTAGATGCCCGCTTGAGGAGTGAAAAGAACTCCTCGACCGTATTAGTTGAGATGCAAACGCCCTTCTCGTATCGGGAATACTCCTCGTTTGAATGGTGGATTTGGTCGTGTTTGCGCGGGTGAATCGCACCATGTAGCACCGTGCCGTTATCGGTCATAATCCGTGCCCCATACTCTATGTTGTAGTTGAGTATTGGTAGGGCATTTCGGCCCGGTCTCTTTCGCGGGGCTGAAGCCCCACGCTTGATCACAAAACAAAAGGCAAAAGCAGGTTTGCTTCGGGAATGACAGACGAAGCAAGGGCAAAAGAAGAGGCAGAGGCAAAAAACAAAAGCAGGTCCTCCGCCTTCGGCGAAGGATGACAATTATGGCGGCGGGGGCGAAAGTGGGTAGTGGTCAAGTTTGACAAACTTGACCACTACCCGAAATTGAAGACAAAGGCGAAGATGTCGGCGCTATTCGTCGCGGATGACGGTGAGGGGGTCGATGTGGGTTGCGCGTAGGGCCGGGATTAGGCTGGCGGCGAAGGCTACGAGAATGAGCAGGGCGGTGACGGCGATGAAGGTTAGAGTGTCGTGCGCGCTGATGCCGTAGACCATGCTGGTGACGAGACGGCTGAGAGAGTAGGCGGCGACGAGGCCGAGGCCGATTCCGATGGCGGTTGGCTTGATGGCTTGCGTGACGACGAACCGCAGGACGTCACTCCTGCTGGCTCCGAAGGCGATGCGCAGGCCGATGTCCTTCATCCCGCGCTTTACGGAGTAGGCGAGCACGCTGTAGATGCCGACCGTGCAGAGGACAAGAGCGAGCAGGCCGAAGATGGAGAGGAGCTGCATGTTGAAGGACTGCTGGGTGAGAGTCGCGTCGACGAACTCTTCGAGCGTGAGGACGTTGTCGACGGGGACATCTTTGTTGATCTGGTGGAGTGCGTCGGTGACTGCTGTGGCAACGGTGCGGGGAGGAACGGTTGTGCGGATGACGAGCGAGAGAGGCTGTGCCCTCCACGGCATCGTCGGCGGGAAGACTAACTGGGCGAAAGGCCAGTAGAGGGTGGCAATGCCGGCGGAGCTGTCGAGGCCGGTCTGCTTCACGTCTCCGACGACGCCGACGACCTGACGGTCTTTGTCGGGAAAGAACGACAGCTTGAGATGGTGTCCGATGGCATCGCCTTTGGGCCAGAATTGTTTCGCCATGGATTGGCTGATGACGACAACAGCTGCGGAATCGGCGCGGTCATCGGGGCTGATGTCTCTGCCCTGGAGTAGAGGGATGTGCATCGCTTTGAAGTAGTCTCCGGCGACGACCCGCACGGAGACCTCGGGTTGTTCCGACAGGGCGACGACGGGATGTCCTTCGATGGCCACGGGCTGGTTGGAACCGCCGGTGAGAGGCAGATTGTCGATTGCGGCGATCGATTCGACGCCTGGAATAGCGCGTGCGCGCTGGAATAGCTGATCGAAGAACTGAGACTCCTGGGTGGCGTCGGCGAATTGCTTTTTGTTGATCCCTACGTTCATGGTGAGGGCGTTGTGCTGGTCGAACCCGGGATCGATGGTTTGGAGTTTGGAGAGGCTGCGGATCATGAGACCGGCGCCGATGAGGAGGACTAACGACAACGCTACTTCTACTACGACGAGGGCGGAGCGCGTTGCGCTGGATCCGCTGGAGGCGTCGGTGCGGCCGAGACCTTGTTTGAGGGCGTCGCTCACATCGCTTGTGGTCATGCTGAGCGCGGGGAGCAGACCTGCGAGGATGCCAGTGATGATTGAGAGGGCAAAGGTAAAGGCGAGCACGGGACCGTTGAGCTTGATTTCGCCGAGCTGCGGCAACTGGTCGGCGAAGAGTTTGAGGAGAAGCTGAATGCCGAAGTGAGCGGCGATGAGGCCGAGGACTCCACCGATGAGCGAGATGAGGACCGATTCTCCGAGGAGCTGTTGCACGAGGCGCGGTCGGCGGGCGCCCATGGCGGTGCGGATGGCGATCTCTTTGCGGCGCGCGAAGGTGCGTGCGAGCAGAAGGTTGGCGACGTTCGCGCATGCGATGAGAAGGACAAAGGCGACCGCGGCGAGCATCATGAGGAGGGCGGGACGAACGTCTCCGACGGTCTCGTCGCGGAGCGGATGAATCACCGCGCCCCAGCCTTTGTTATCGGCGGGGTAGGCTTGTTCGAGACGCTGGGAGATGGTGTTCATCTCGGCCTGTGCCTGTTCGAGGGTGACGCCGGGTTTGAGGCGTGCGACGGCGAGAAAGTGGTGCTCGTTGCGGACGGCGGCTTCGGTGGGTGTGAGGGCCTGGGGGACCCACATCTGTGCGAAGGTGGGCTTATTCATCGCCGGGCCCATGACGCCGATGATGGTGTACGGGTCTCCATCGAGATTGATGGTTCTGCCGACGGCTCCGGGATCTGCGGCGTAGTGAGTCTGCCAAAATTTGTAACTGAGGATGACCTCGTGGTTCTGGCCGGGGTTGTTCTCTTCCGAGCGGAAGACGCGTCCGTGAATGGGTTCGACGCCGAGGACGGAGAAGAAGTCGGGGCTGACGGGGCTTGCGCCGATGGCTTCGGGCTCTCCCACACCAGTGATGTCAAAGTTCGCTCCGGTGTAAAGGGCCATCTTGTCGAAGACGTGGTTTTGTTTCTGCCAGTCGAGAAAGTTGGCGGCGGAGACGGAGAAGGTGGTCATTCCGGGAAAGCTGGATTGGGGAGGGGTGTGCCATATCTGCACGACACGATCGACGTCGCGAAAGGGGAGCGGCTCGAGGAGAACCTTGTTAACGACGCTGAAGATGGCGGTATTGGCTCCTATGCCGAGGGCCATAATGATGGCCGCCATGAGAGCAAAGCCGGGGTTTTTTCTCAGAAGCCGGAGAGCGAATCGAAGGTCTTGCAGCAGCGCGGACATACGGCTACCTCCATCCGAGTTCACAAGAGCAATTTGTCGGCCAAGAGACGATGGGCCGAACCTGATAGTTATCAGTGCTTTTAGGAAGATTGTGGTGATACTAGTGTCCGCTGATGAGAATCGCCGTCCGGTTTTGGACAGGTGCCGGAAACGTTCTCGCGCCATCGCAATGGCAGCGATGTGTGGGCACGCGGCTAATATTCGCTCTGGCGTTATTCCTGCGAAGGGGTTGCGGGTTCTTCTCCGGGTTGGGGTTTAATTGGGATATTTTTGCCGTGTTCGGGATCGTAGTCGTGCTTGATCATCCATTTTTTATAGTCTGCTATCGGTTCGGAGATCATCTGGCCATTGCGCATCGCGTAGGCGAAGTCCTTGACGTCGGTTTTGAGATTGCAGGTGAAGTAGGCGCCGGTTTTTCCGAAGACCGGGAGGAGAACAGTCAGCTCCTGACTGGGCTTCTTCCATTTGGCGGGATAGGTCTCGAAGCCGAAGGATGCCTTGAGTTTTTCCGAACAGTCGAAGGTGAAGTCGACGCCGCGGGCTTCGCTGTTTTCGAAGAGATCGGCTCGGCCTTCGCCTTTGGCTTCTTCGGCGTAGCGGTTGTGGTAGAAGGTGGTCTGGTTTTTGCCCAGGATATGGATGCGGAGGGGATAGTCGGCGGGGTTTTTGCTTTCAGCGTGGAGGACGATGGGAGTGAGAAGGCAGAAGAAGAACAGGTTTCGAACGCGGATCATTGGAGGCTCCTGATCGTGAATCTTATCGGAGGCTGGGAGCTGGGACAATCTGAATTTTGTGAGGAGAGTGTGGCTCGCGTGTCGCGCGCGGATAGCCCACCCTTCACGATGAGACTGTGGAGGGATGGGCCACCCGGTTGGGCCACTCGGATTTCGTGGTTGTTGTTCTGAAGTTATGGTCTGGGGGCGTTGGGATTGGTTTGCCAGAGGCCGAGGTGGGCGCCGCTGGGATCGGTGATGATGCTGAACCAGCCCATCTTGGGGACCTCCTGGGTGTCCTTCATGACTTTGCCGCCGAGGCTGAGGACTTTTTTATTGGCGGCGTTGATGTCGTCGACGAGGACGTAGGGGAGCCAGGCGGAGGGAGCGCCGGGGATAGGGTGTTGCATCATGCCGCCACCGGGGCTGTCGTCGGCGGGTTTGAAGGTGGTATAAATCATGCCGCCGCCCATGTCCATATCGTTCGTCTTCCAGTCGAAGAGGGTGGTGTAGAACTTCTTGGCTTTGGCGATGTCTGTTGAGGCGAGTTCGACGTGACAGAACGGATTTGCCATTTTGTGTCCTTTGATTTGAAATGGTGGTTCGCGGCCCGAGTGCACGAAGAAGGATTTTACCCAGAAACGATTAAGGGAATGGCGACACCATTCCCTTAAGGTGGAAAGCCTACGGCCCCCCCCGGAGGGATTCCATGATTCGATGCGCTGGATTGATCCGAGGATTTTGTTTCGTATGTGCGGGGGTGTGGGCTGTGCCGATGGGTGTGGCGCAGACCAACAAGGGTGCTTCGAATGCAGCAACGGAGCGGAGGCAGGAGCAGCCGCCGCCACCAAAGAGGCCGCCTCCGGTGGCAAGTGCGCCAAAGACAGAGCGATCGAACTCGCCGAAGCAGCAGCCTGCAGCGGCTGCGCAGACGCCGCAGACGTACATGTATACGCGGCCGCCAACGAGCGGGCAACCGGATGGACCGCAGGCGAAGGCGTTGCCGCAGACGCCGGTGCAAGCGAAGACTGCGCCTCAGACGCTACCTGCAATGACTAAGCCGCAGGCGACGACGCAGACTGCAGCGACTGAGAAGAAAAAGCCTGGGTTGTCGCCGATTGTGGTTACGCACAAGGTTCCGACGAAGCTCCCGCCGGGAGCGGGTGGTGGATCGGGGACGAATGGGTCTACGCAACCTGCCGGGTCGGGGTGCGGGCAAACGACGACGCCAAATGTGCAGATCATGGCGTACCGATCAGCTGCACTGACGCCGCCAGGGTGCGGACAACCGGCGGGGCCGGGGCCGCCTCAGCAACCGTCCGGGGGTGGGCAAACGAGGGGGACGAACACGCCGGGGACGAACACGCAGGCAGGAACGACACAGACCGGAACGAAGACGCAGCCGGGAATGACACAGCCGGGAACGACGCCGACGTCGTCTTCGCCGACACCTGCGAATAATCCGCCAATTACGCGGGGGCAACCTCCGTGGACGCCTCCGAACGGGGGATGGCGCGGACCGCTGCCAGCGCCCCTGTCGCCAGGGACTCTGGGATTTGGCGGGACGGGTGGACACCGGCCGCCAACAGGGGAGCCCGCAGTCCAGCCGCCAAGTACGCCGCCGGTGGCACCGACAACGCAATCGAACAACAACGCACAACAACCACAGCAGCCGACGCCGAATACACAACAGCCAGGTTCTCCGACGCCGAACACGTCGACGCCCAGCGCGCCGACATCAAGCTCGCAGCCGCCAGCGGGGCATGGTTCGAATGGGCCGACTCCGCAGCCTAACGTGGCGGGTGGGGGCGATGTGCCGCTTGTTGTGGCTTTGACGTTGACGGCGAACCCGAAGCAGCCTCAGGTGGGAAAGGATGTCGTCGTCGTGCCCGAGTTGAAGCCGTCGCGCGCGGGGACGACCTATAAGTTGAACTGGGGCGATGGTTCGCCGGTGGAGACGGTGAGTGATTTTGGCAAGCATCGCTATGCGAAGGCGCAGAAGTATAAGGTGTCGGCGAGTACTATGGCCGGCAGCAGCGAGCTGAATTATGAGATGTTGCTGAAGGTGCGGCCGCTCGTGTGGCCTCCGGTTGTCACGCTGATCGCTGTGTTGGGGTTGGCGTGTGGAGCGATGCATTTCATTATCAAATCGCTATTCAGCACGAGCTTCCGGTTAGGGGCGCCGGGTGTGCCGGTGATCAGATTGTTGAGCCGTGTGCCGTATGCTTCGTGGAGCTTTGAACCTGGCATGAGACCCCCTGAGGGACGCATCACATTTTTGAAAGAGAGACGCAAGTCCGGATTGGAGTAGCGATGACAAGCGCGATCGAGGAGATGGTAGAGAGGAAGACGCCTGGGGTGCTGACCGAGGATTTGAGCATAGGCGATCTGTTTGAGATAGGCACTGGCGAGGAGGCCGAGGGCAATCTGAAGGCCGGACTTGGCGCGGAGGAGTTGAGTGAGCTGCGCAAGAAGGTGCCGAAGTCGATCTCGTGGAGCAGCGTGCAGGAGAGCGTTGCGGATTCGCTTGGGGAGGCGATGCATGTAAGTGTGTTGGCGACGCTGGCGAATGGATGGAAGCATTACACGATGTTTATAGAAGATGTGCGGCGAAGCCGGAGCAATCCGGAGGTGGAGATTGTGTCTGCGATCGCGGACCATACGATTGACTCCACGCTGCACCCTTATGTGGATGTGCGATTGGCAGGCAAGACTGTCCATGAGATCGCGTTCGATGTCAGTCTAGTAACGACGATTCGGGGGCTGCTGCTTGGGTTGAAGAAGGGCGAGATTATCTCTGTGGAGTTTGGAGACTGTGAGTGGACGGGGAAGATTGCAGTGGCGGAGGTGGATGTTCTGGAGCGGAAGCTAAAGAAACTGACGCTGCCGGGACATCTTCGGCTGAAGCACGGCATTGCGATTCCAATCAGCTAACGGATTGCTATTTGGAGCTGAGGGTCAGGGTGTGGGTGGTGGTGGCATCGACGGCGGGATTGGTGAAGGGCAGGGGGAAGGTGGTGCCGTGGTACCAGGCGGGCCATTGATCCATGAACCATGGGCTCATCGGATTGGCGGATTCGCCGAGGACGAGGTTGAGGGTGCTGTGGTCGAGGTCGGCGAGGTCGGCGGTGAAGCGCTCGGAGGGGCCGAAGGTGCGGCCTACCTGTTTGACGGTAACGTCGTCGCCGCTTTGGGGCTGGATGCCTGTGCCGGTGCGGACTCCGATGAGACGCTGGAGGAGGGTGGACTGGCCGAGGATGGGGTGCTCGATTTCGATGGGGCGGAACTGACCGTAGCGCCATTGACTGAGGTCGGCGGGGGCGTTTGCGACGCGGAGGCCCTGGGCGACAGCGGTGGTGAGGAGGTCGTCCCATGTGGCGTAGTTTTTGGCGAGCCAGCGCGAAGGGGTGTGCATGATGAGCCACTCTTCGGCGTAGGCCTTGTTGCCCCAGTTGTAAAGGGCGGCGGCAGGGATCGGCTGAGTTTGTCCAGATTTGGCGCCTGATTGAGTCTTCGCTGCCGCTTCGGGCTGAGTAGAGGCTTGGGGAGAGAGTTGGGGATTGAGGAGAAGGGGCCAGAGGGCCGCGCGGGCAGCAACGACGATGGCGGGGGCCGCGGCGTCCGCGTCTACGTTGCCGTTCCAGTCGCGGAGGAGGTCGGCGGCCTGATGGAGGCGCTTGTCATGAATGAACTCCAGCTTGCTGGTGTGGTCGATGGCGTAGGCGAATCGCTCGGCGATGGCGTGGTCGACGTCGGAGTAGACGTCGGTCTGGAGGGCGAGCATGTCGGCTGGTGTCAGTTGATTTTTAGTGGAGAGAGACTTGTCGGCGAGGACCTTCCAGATGCGCTGGTTGCGATAGGGGGAGCCCCAGTTGAGGGTGACTGGGTAGGGGTAGTCGTCTGGGGTGACGCGGTTGTTGGCGGTGGCGAGGATGCCGTTGGGGGGATCGGTGGCCTGGGGGAGTTTGTCGTAGGGGATGGTGCCGATCCACTCCTGCGTGGTGTCGAGTGCGTCGGTGGGGACGGGGCTGATGGGGCTTGGAGTGGTTATGTTGCCGCGGACGGGGATGTGGCCGACGGCGTGGTAGCCGATGTGTCCCTGGTCGTCGGCGTAGACGAGGTTTTGCGCGGGGCCGCCGAAGGTAGAGAAGGCAGAGACGAGGCTGGCGCCGTCGGAGGCGGTGTTGATGGCGAGGAAGGACGGGGTAACAACGGCGGGATCGTAGATGATCCAGCGGAGGGAGATGGTGCGCTTTTCGCTGGGGAGCACGCCGGAGAGAATGGGAGTGATGGCGGTGCCGTGCTGCGTGGCGGCGATGTCGATGACTACGTCTTTGTTGCCTTTGACGTGAATGATCTCCTGGCGGTGGAGAATGGGCTTCCAGGTGCCGTTTTGTGACTCGTACTGGGCAGAGAAGCCAGCGCCGCGGGTGTGTTCGATGTAGACGTCCTGAACTGTGGCGCCGAGATTGGTGAAGCCCCAGGCGACGTGGTCGTTGTGGCCGACGATGATGAAAGGAACGCCGGGGAGAGAGACGCCGGTGACGTGGAGATTGCCCGCGGGTGTGGGGGATTCGAGATCGGCCTGGTACCAGATGCCGGGGACACTGTGGGCGAGGTGCATGTCGTTCGAGAGAAGTGGCTTGCCGGTGGCGGTGTGGGTGCCGGAGACGACCCAGTCATTGGAGCCGGCGAAGCAGCCTTCGCAGATGGGGTTGCGGAGGGTTTGCTGGAGGGCGAGGAGGTCGGCGGGGGAGGTGGTGTAGACGGGTCTTGTTGAGCCTGGTTTGGGATTCGTCGAGGGGGACGTTGGGGATGTCCTTTTGCGGGGTGGTGAGGTCGACGATGGGTTGAGCAGGTGGGTGGTCGCGCCAGGTGACTACGGGGTAGAGGTCTGCGATGAGGTGCTGGGGTAGGCTGGCGGTGAGGGCTTCGCGGTTGAGCTCGGTGGTGAAGCTGGTGGTGAGGTCCTGAAACATGACCAGGCCGACGAGGAGGGAGTCGCGGGGGGTCCACGCTGCGGGTTGGTAGCGCAGGAGGCGGAACTCGAGCGGAAGATGGGCGCGTTGGAGGTCGATGGAGGCGTTGACGCCGGCGGCGTAACGCTCGAGGAGGTGGAGCTGGTCCGATGGAAGGGTGAGGATGGCGCGGTCAGCGGAGGCGCGGATCTGGAGGGTGCGCTGGAGGCGGTCGTGCAAGAGGAGTGAGGGACCGAGGATCTCGGCGAGGTCGCCGGCGGCGTGGCGGCGGAGTGCGTCCATCTGCCAGAGGCGGTCTTGTGCGGTGACGAAGCCCTGGGCGAAGAGGAGGTCGTCGAGCGAGGCGGCGCGGAGGTGTGGGACGCCGTGAGCATCGCGCTGGACGGTGACAGGAGCGGAGAGGCCGGGGATGGTGATGGCGCCGTCGAGCTGGGGGAGTGAGTCGCTCATGGTTTGGCGGAGCCACTGACGCGCGATGATGGTGCCGACGATGGCCAGGAGGATGACGAGGGTGGTGAGAGCGATAGCGATTCGGCGGAAGATGAGGCGGCGTTTTGCCCGCAGCGCGGCTTCCTCAGGGGTGAGGGGTAGGTCGGGAACTACGTCGGGGTTGGTGAGATCCGGCAGACTCATGGCTTGATCGCAAGTGTAAATGCTGCGGGTGGGACGGTTAGCGTGAGTTTGACGAATAGGCTCGCGGTTGTGCGATTTAATTTGATTTACTGGAGTTGGCCTTCTCTGTAGTTCACCCGCGTCAGGGTGTTCGGCGGTGAGTAAGAACAAGGGCGGGCAGTATGGGCAGAAGGGCGGAGAGGTATAGGTTGGGCGAGTTCTTAGGGATCCTTCGCTATGCTCAGGATGACAGCAGGAACTAACAACCGCAGCGGCTGGTTTGGGAGGGTGCGATGGGGTCAGGTGAGAGCTTGCATGCGGTCGAGACGGTAATTCTGCTTCTGCTGGTGCTGGTGGCTGCGTTTGCGGTGGTGGCGCGGCGGTTGAAGGTGCCGTATCCGATTGTGCTCGTGCTCGCAGGGTTGGCCATCAGCTTCGTTCCGCGAATGCCACGGGTTCCGCTGGATCCGAATGTTGTGTTTGTGATTTTTCTGCCGCCGCTGTTGTATGCGTCGGCGTGGACGATGTCGTGGCGGGAGTTTCGGCGGAATGCGGTGGTGATCGGGCTGCTGGCGGTGGGGCTGGTGGGATTTACGGTGTGGGGTATTGCGGAGTTTTCCGACCGGTTCATTACAGCACTGGATTGGAAGGCTGGGTTTCTGCTGGGCGCGGTAGTGGCGACGACGGATGCGATTGCAGCGACGTCGATTGCGAAGAGCATAGGGTTGCCACGGCGGATCGTCGACATTCTTGAGGGCGAGAGTTTGTTGAACGACGCGACAGGCCTGCTGGCGCTGGAGATTGGGATCGCGATGATGGCTCGCGGCGAGATGCCGACGGTGGGGAGCGGACTAGCGCGGCTGGTTTATCTGGTGGTGGGCGGGTTGGGAATCGGGTTGTTGATCGGAGTGGTGGTGGGTTGGATGGAGAAGTTTATCGACGATGGGCCGGTGGAGCTGGTGGTGAGCCTGGTGGTGCCGTATGCGGCTTATCTGGCGGGGGAGCGCGCACACGCTTCTGGTGTGCTGGCGGTGGTGGCTTGCGGGATTTATATGAGCCGGAAGAGTACGCAGTTCTTTTCTGCGTCGGTGCGGCTGCAGGTGAACGGGGCGTGGGAGGCGCTGGTGTTCATGCTGAATGGGCTGGTGTTTGTGCTGATCGGACTGCAGCTGCCGTATGTGCTGGCGGGGATTCATGGACGGTATGGAACGGGCACGTTGATTTTTTATGGGGCAGTATTTAGTGCGGTGTTGATTCTGCTGCGGATGGTGTGGGTGTTTCCGGCGGTAAAGATTGCGTCGTTTGTTGAGCGGCGGTGGTTGGGGCATACGGACGAGATCGCGCTGAAGCCGCGCGAGGTGTTCGTTGTCGGATGGACGGGTATGCGCGGAGTGCTGGCGCTGGCGGCGGCGATCTCGGTGCCGGAGGTGCTGTGGAATGGGCAACCGTTTGAGGCGAGGAATTTGATTGTGTTTCTGGCGTTCTGTGTGATCTTCGTGACCCTGGTGCTGCAGGGGTTGACGTTGCCAGCGCTGATTCGCGGTCTGGGGCTAGCGGGAACAGAAGGGATGGATCCGGAGGAGATCGAGGCGAGGAAGATCGTGCTGAAGTCAGCGATTCGTTATCTGGAAGAAGGACGCAGGAACAGCAACGGCCCGGTTGTGCATCTGTACGATGATCTGGTGCACCGCTACCGGCACAAGCTGGCACACGTGAGCGAGAGTGCGGAGGAGAGCGTCGATGGGCTGGGCAAGGAGGCTTATTCGCGGCTGCGATCGATTGCCGGGGGAGCGTTGCAGGCAGAGCGGCGCACGCTGATCGGACTGCGGGACAGGGGGCGGATCAGCGACGATGTCTTGCGGACATTGGAAAGAGAGCTGGATCTGGCGGAGAGTCAGTATCAGGGGATTCCGTTGTCTTGATGCCGGTTTGTGTGCGATCAGGCTTCGATGGGGTGTTGTTGCAGGGGAAGAATGGGCGCGTAGCTCTGGCTGGTGCGGGGCAGGGTGAAGAGAATGATGAGGACGATGAGGAAGAGGATGGCGAGAACGAAGATGCTGCCCTCCGGGCCGGTGGCTCCGCCGCTCAGGAGGGGTTTGCCGACGGGATGGGTGGCGAGCAGATGAGATTTGACCATTGAGCCGCTGTCGGCGACGCCGTAGAGGAAGGATTGGGCCCAGTCCCATGAGGCGTGGAAGCCGATAGCCCACCAGAGGGAGCCGGTGCGCCAGAGGCTGAGGCAGAAGACCATAGAGACGAGACCGGCGGAGAGGAGGCCGATGGGGGACTCGCTCGGGATGCCTTTGTGTCCAAGACCGAAGAGGAAGGAGAACAGGAGGGCTGCGGTCCAGAAGCCGAGCGTTGCGCTGTGGCGGGTCTTGAAGGCCCATTTGTAGAGGCCGGATAGACCGCGGGCGAGCGTGTATTGGAGATAGCCGCGGGTGAGGTACTCCTCGAGCAGAGCGACGAGCAGGAAGCCGACGAGCCAGAGTGCGCCGTAGCGGAGGACGTCGCTGCCAAAGAGCAGGCGGCTGTCGATGACGAGGAGACCAGTCTTCCAGAGGGTGACGACGAGGAGGGAGAGACAGGTGACTCCCCAGGCGAGGCCGGCGAAGAAGCGGGAGAGCTTGCGGCTGCCGCCGAGACCATAGACGGATTTAGGGCGGCGCTCGATCTTCGACATGATCCAGGTGACGAGGAGGATCGCGATGAGAGGGATTGAGTTGTCGAGGAATGCAGATCGCAGGCTGATGGACTGGTTGGCGGCCGCTGCGGTCTTTGGCGCAGGTGGTTTCAACTTGTGACCGATGACGTTTGCAGCGGCCATGAGAGCGGCGAAGAGAGCGATGAAGATGAGGATGCTCCAGCCGGCGCGAAGACCGTCAGCGCCGATGAAGATTTTGCGGAAGGTCGACGGTTGAGGCGGGAGACCTTGGTCCCTTGATACGAGCGCTGCATTGTGAAGGGTCTGATCTTCCGTAGGAGTGTTCAAGGGGTTTCCTCGTGTGGTAGAGACTATACGCTTGAAAGAGCCCCGTAGTTCCGGTCATTCGCGCGTGTGAAGCCGCAATCAGCGTGTTATTGAGCCTGTGCGCTATGCTGTAAGCTCCGTTGCTGCAGATGTTTGATACCGGAGATGGCTGACTTGGAATGCAGGATTTTTTATCACGATAAATGCTTCGACGGCGCTTGCTCGGCTTCACTGTTTACACGGTTTCATCGCGAGTGTGTGAAAACGGCGGATCGGTACTCGTATCACGGGCTGGTGCATCGGGCGGGGGCGCTGTTCGATGAGGAGGCGTTTGCAGGTGGGGAGAATGCGATTGTCGATTTCAAATATTCGGCTTCACCCCGGTTGACGTGGTGGTTCGATCATCATCAGAGTGCGTTTCTGACGCCGGAGGATCAGAAGAATTTTGAGGCAGGTCAGGCTGATGGCTCGCAACGGATGCGGAAGTTTTTCAATCCGAACTATGTTTCGTGCACGAGCTTGATCGCGGATATCGCGCAGGTGAACTTTGGATTCGATACAGCGCCGGTGTTGGAGCTGATCAAGTGGGCGGACATCGTCGATGGGGCGCGGTATGAGAGCGCGAAGGCTGCGGTGGAGATGGCAGCGCCGGCGATGAAGTTGACGATGGTGATCGAGAGCGCCTCCGACAACAATTTAGTCCCGCGGCTGATCCCACTGCTGACGGAGATGAGTCTGCAGCAGGTGCTGGATCAGGATTTTGTGCAGGTGCTGCTGGGCCCGTTGATGGAGCGGCACCGGGCGGCGCTGGAGTTGATCAAACAGCGGGCCATGGTGGAGCGCGGCGTGATTACGTTTGATATTACGGATCAGCCGACGGAGGGATACAACAAATTTATCCCGTACTATCTGCATCCGGAGGCGACGTATAACGTGGGGTTGAGCAAGTCCAGCTTCCGGACGAAGGTGTCGGTGGGGACGAATCCCTGGACGACTGTGCCTGCTTCGCAGTTGGTGAACGTAGCGGCGATTTGCGAGCGGTATGGTGGCGGGGGACACGCTCGCGTGGGAGCGATTAGTTTTCCTCCGGACCGGGAGGGTGACGCGCGGAAGGCGGTTGGGGAGATTGTGGCGGAGTTGCGGGCGACTGCGTAAGGGCAGCGACCGCGGATTGCACGGATAAAACGGATTAAAAAGCAAAGACTAAGGATCCTAGAGGATTGTTTTGGATAAGCGTTTTTTCTTATCCGTTTTGATCCGCGAAAATCCGTGGTCGATTGTTTTTTAGGGTTTTAGTTTGGTGAAGAGGTTGAGGCGGGTCAGGTCATTGAAGATGACGAAGGCGAAGAAGGCTAGGATGCAGACGAAAGCGACCTGGTAGATACGCTCCTTGATCTGCTGGTTTATGTCGCGGCGCATGATGGTCTCGATGAGGAGAAAGAGAATCATACCGCCGTCGAGGATGGGGATGGGCATGAGATTGAGAATGCCCAGGTTGATGGAGATCAAGGACATGGTGCCGATGAGAGGCGTCCAGCCGGGCATCTGCGCGGCCTGATGGATCTGCTGACCGATGCCGATGGGGCTTTGCAGACTCTTGACCGAGACCTGGCGGGTGAAGAGGCGTTTGATGACCTCGACGATGAGGAGTGAGTTCTTCTTGTTGAACTGCCAGGAGGCGACGATTGCCTTGCCGAAGGGCAGGCGCTCGACCCTGACGGGAGGCAGAACGGCGACGAAGCCGAGGCGATAGTCCTTGGGGCCAGTGGCGGTGTCGGCAAGCTCCGGGGTGATCTGGATGGGAATGGTTTGGACGGTTCCGTTAGCGGCGGTACGCTGGACGGTGAGGGAGGCAGGCTTACCGGCCTGATCCTGCAGATAGCTTAGAAGGGCGGGGACAGAGTGGAGTTGGAGGCCGTCGATGCTGAGAATCTTGTCGCCGGGCTTGAGACCGGCGCGGGCGGCGGGCATGCTGGGTTCGAGCGAGCTGACCTGGACGGGAGTGTCCTGCATCTTTGGGATGAATCCAAGCTGATCGAAGGGGGAGAAGTCTTCGGGCTGGCCCTTGGATTCGACGAAGAGTTTAGTGTCAACGCGCTGACCATCGTGAATGAAGGAGAAGGCAATGGTCTGGTTGAGGTTGAGCATGGAACGATTGAATAGATCGTCCCATGTGGGGTTCTCAATGGTGTCGTAATGGACGATGCGATCGCCGGAGTGAATGCCGGCTTTGGCCGCGGGACTCTTGGACTGGATGTAATCGGTAACGGCGGGACCGTCGAGGAACTTCTGCACCTCGTTGTGGAGCATGGAGACGCCGGTCATGAGGGCGAAGGCGAGGATGAAGTTGGCGATGGGGCCAGCCAGAGCGACGAGAATGCGCTGCCAGCGAGGATGCGCGTTGAACTCGCCGGGATCGCCCGAGGGGGCTTCGCCCGGTGTGTCGCCTGCCATCTTGACGTAGCCGCCGAGGGGGATGGCGGCGATCTGGTAGTCGGTGTCGCCGCGTTTGAAGCCGAAGAGCCGTTTGCCGAAGCCGATGGAGAAGACCTCGACACGGATGCCGCAGAGCTTGGCCACGGCGAAGTGGCCGAACTCGTGGACGAGAACCATGATGCCCAGAACGATAAGAAGCTGAATGACTGTCGACATGAAGTGGGGGAAGACCTCGTTACCGCGTTGGGGTTCTGGCTACCGTCGGACGCCGGTGAACTGGCGAGCAATCACTTCGCGCGCACATTGACGCGCGGCAAGATCAGCTTCGAGCACCTCGAGGATAGACGCCGGGCGTTGACCGGATGTTAGCTGTAGCACAGCCTCTATTGTACCGGGAATGCCCATAAATGGTATATCTCCTGCAAGAAAGGAGGCGACGGCGATCTCGTCTGCGGCGTTGAGGGCGATGCAGGCTTTGCCGCCTGCTTCTGCGGCCTCGTAGGCGAGGCGGAGGCAGGGGAAGCGAGTGAGATCGGGGATGGAGAAGTCGAGCTGGGTGAGGGTGGCGAGGTCGAAGGTGAGGTCGGACTTTACGCGCTCGGGATAGGCGAGGGCGTAGAGGATGGGGAGGCGCATGTCGGTGACGGAGATCTGGGCGAGGATGCTGCCGTCGACGAACTCGACTAGCGAGTGGACGGTGGACTGGGGGTGGATGGTGACGCGGACTTGTGTTGGCGGAAGGTTGAAGAGGCGGCAGGCTTCGATGACCTCGAAGCCCTTGTTCATCATGGTGGCGGAGTCGATGGTGATGCGCTGGCCCATGACCCAGGTGGGGTGTTTGAGGGCTTGTTGCGGGGTGATGTGATCGAAGTCGGCGAGAGGCGTGTTGCGGAAGGGGCCACCGGAGGCGGTCAGCCAGATTTGTTTGACCTCGGCTGGCGCGCCGCCGCGCATGCATTGGTGGACGGCGTTGTGCTCGGAGTCGATGGGCAGGAGGGCGACGTTGTGTTTTTTTGCGGCGGCGATGATGAGCTCGCCGGCGGCTACGAGGCACTCCTTGTTGGCGAGGCCGATGGTTTTGCCGGCGCAGACTGCGGCGTAGGTGGCTTCGAGACCGGCTACGCCGACGATGGCGGAGACAACGAAGTCAACTTCGGGGAGGGTGGCGACGTGAACGCTGCCGGCGGTGCCGTGAAGGACTTCGATGTCGGTGATGCCCGCGGTTTTGAGGCGAGTTTTGAGAGTGACCGCGAGTGCTTCGGTGGCGAGGGAGATTGCCTTTGGGCGCCAGCGGAGGCATTGGGCATATGCGGCTTCGAGGTTTTGGCCAGCTGCCAGGGAGACGACCTGGTAGCGGTCGGGAAAGGATTCGCAGATGGAGAGGGTGCTGTGGCCGATGGAGCCGGTCGAGCCGAGGATTGCTAATTTCTTCACGCTCTTTATTTTCGCAGATGTTGGGCGAGTCGGCGGAAATACTCAGGTACGCGTCGCGCTGATGATGTAGTAGGCCATGGGGCCCAGGGGAAAGCCGACGAACGGCAGGAGGACCGGCGCGAGGATGTTGTTCCAGCGAGCTCGGGTCATCTTGCGTTTTCCGAAGAGGACCGTTGTGAGGAGAAATTTGAGCGTGACCCAGGGAACGTGGAGGACGGAGGGCGTGACGCGGGATTGCATCGGCTCTACTACGATGCTGCTGAAACCCAGGCGCTCGAGTTCGCGGGTGAACTGATCGACTTCACCAAAGGTGTCGATCGCCCAGCACTCGCACAGCTTGCGGAAGATGTTTTTTTGCGGGCCTCGCAGTTTGCCGGGGCCGAGGAAGCCGTCGGCGACTGCGATTCGGCCGCCGGGGCGCAGGAGACGGTGCGCCTCCTGAAGAAACGCGGATTTGTTTGCGCCTTCGGCGTAGCAACTGCTTTCGATCGCGTAGACGGCGTCGAAGGATGAAGCCGGTTGGGTTGTTTGTTCGTAGTCGCCGAGGGTCAGCGTGATGTGGCGGCCTTCCGAGCAGTTCTGGTTGAGCTGACGGCCCTGTTCGAGCTGCCAGGGGACCAGGGTGATGCCGTTCAGATCGGCGTCGGGAAGGCGCCGGGCGAAGCTGCGCAGCGTGGCACCGAGGCCGCATCCCATGTCTAATACGCGTGCCCTGAGTCCGGTTGCGAGATGGAGACGACGCTGTATTTCCTGGTTCATCTGCTCGAGCATGGCTTCGCGGCGGAAGGGGTTAATGCCCCAGCGGAAGAAGCCGAAATGCATGTTGAAGTGCGGGCTCCAGGCTGCGTAGTCCGGGCCGGCTTCCTCGTAGTAGCGTTGAAAGTTGACTGGAGTGGCTGCCGTTTGTGCGGGTGTCTGAAGCGTGGCCATCAGTCCAACCTCCGTCTCCGTGACTTCGGGAGTATTCGAGTGATGCCACCACCGACACGAATAAGCGAGCGCAGGCTGGCGGGAGGCAATGTCTTGATCTGGCTGTACCAGCCGTGGAGTTCTTCAAGGAAGGACTGCATGGCGGTGATGCGGGCTGCGACTTCGGGCTGGGCAGGGCGCTCGGCCCGGGCTTCGATGGCACAGCGCCGGAGCGTGTTGAGGGTAGGGAGGATCTCACGCTCGACACGCTGTTCGACGACGGTGAGGAAGAGCGCCCAGACGTCGGAGGAGGTGTGGAAGAAGTCGCGACGGTCGCCGATGCGGCTGTCGATCTGCACGAGGTTCCAGTTCTGCAGCTCCTTCAGGCTTGTGCTGACGTTCGAGCGCGCGACGGAGAGGGTCTCGGCGATATCCTCCGCCGTGAGGGGCTCGGGGGAGAGATAGAGCAGCGCGTGAACCTGGGCGACGGTGCGATTGACGCCCCAGCGGGTGCCCATTTCTCCCCAGTGCAGGATGAATTGCTTTGTGGAGTCAGTCAAGATCATATAACTATTGTATCAGTAATTTCTGTAGTGAAAGAAATTACTGATATTAGACCTGCTGATTTTTCGGTGAGGGGTAACACTACAACTGTTCTCTTACGAGGGATTAGGTATTACTGGTCGGATATGTTTTGTTGCGTGTGAAGAGTCTGCCAGCCATGTTGGGCGGTTGAAAAGGGGTGAACGGTATCGGCCGCTTGGAGGCGTCGGGATCCTTCGCGGTGCTCAGGATGACAGCAAAACAATCAACAGCCACGACATTTAGAAGCGGCCGAGGCCGAAGTAGTCCTTGAGAAGGAGGACGAACCAGAGGACAGGGGCGGCGAGGAGGAGGGCGTCGATGCGGTCGAGGATGCCGCCGTGGCCGGGGAGCATCGTGCCGGAATCTTTGACACCCGCGCCGCGCTTGATGGCGGATTCGAGGAGATCGCCTAACTGGGCGGCAATGTTGAGGATCGCGGCGAGGACAAGGGATTGCCAGACGGGCTCGGAGATGTGGAGGAGGGTGTTGCCGCGGGCGGTGAGGGTGTAGGCGATGAAGATGACCAGGCCGGCGGCGAGCATGCTGCCGAAGATGGAGGCGATGGAGCCGACCCAGGTCTTGCCAGGACTGAGACGAGGTGCGAGCTTACGTTTACCAAAGGCTCGGCCGATGTAGAGGGCGGCGATGTCGCCGGCCCAGACGCAGACCATGAGGAAGAGAACGAGGGCGGGGCCGTCCTCACTCTTCCAGAGCAAGGGGATGAGGGTAAGGGGATAGGCGATGTAGATGAGGCCGAAGAGGCCTTGGGCAGTGTCGGGAAGGACCTGGATGAGGGGGGCGCGGAAGCCGTTCCAGGCGAAGAGAGCCAGGGTGAGGGCGCTAAGAACGGGAAGCTGGGCCTCGACGGGGAAGTTTGGCAGGGTGACGACGAAGGCCAGGGCGGTGCCGAGGGCCATCCACCAGACGGGGATACGGAGTTTGACGCCATGGGCCTCTGCGCCGACGGCCGCTAGTTTGAGGTATTCGTAGGTCGCCAGCTCGGCGACGAGGAGCCAGAAGAGAGTCATCAGCCAGATGTTCCCGAAGAAGATGAGAGCGAAGACGGCGAGGATGAGGACTGTGGCGGTGAGGATGCGTTTCATGGACTCTACACAGGATATATGTAATGGGATCAGCAGTAAGAATAGTCTTGACATATAAAGATATATCTTGTTAGTATCTTTTTATGAGAACACTACATGAGAATTTCAGAGGCTTCTACGGCAGGGAAGAAGGCCGTGGGGAGAGACAAGAGGAAGACAGACATTGCGGCGGCCGCGGGGAGTTTGGCGGCGGGCGGCATGGGTATGGATTTCGAGGCCGAGGAGGGCCGATGCGGTTCTTCGGAGCAGGCGATCTGCGCTACGTCATTTTGCAACTGATTGCGGAGAAGCCAAGCCATGGGTACGAGATCATCAAATCGATCCAGGAACGTTTGGGCGGGACGTATGCTCCGAGCCCGGGAGTGGTTTATCCGATGCTGACTATGCTGGAGGAGATGGGACACGTAACGGTGGAGGCTGAGGGACCGCGCAAGCTTTATACGATTACCGAGGAGGGATCGAAGGCGCTGGCGGAGAATAAAGCTGCAGGTTGATGCGCTGTTTGCCAGGATGGATCAGGTGCGGGGCGAGCAGGGAGGCGAGCGTGCACAACAGATTGAGCGTGCGGTCGCGAACTTTCGCATGGCGCTGCGGATGAGGAGCGGACCGTTGACGACCGAACAGATCCACGCGATCACCGACATCATCGATGCTGCGGCGAAGCAGATTGAGAGGATCTGAGATGAACTCGTACCGTTACAAAATTACGGTTGAGACGCTGACGGGAGCGAAGGGAGTGCCGACGGAGGGGCGGTCGCTTACGTTCGAAGCCGCTAACCACGACGACATTCTTGAGATTGTGGAACGAATGCGGGCTCGCCTGCCGTTCGACGAAGATACGATCGCATCGTTGGGAGTTGGATTGAAGCTGTTCTCCGGGGTGACGCTGATGCAGCGGAACGACCCGATGTTTGCGATGATTCAGCCTGCGTTGAGCGAGTTTACGCGCGGCTTGAAGCGGAGATCGTCGGAGATGCCGCCTGCGAGCCTAGGCAGACTATTGTGAACCAGGGTAGAAGAGAGTGATCATCCAGAGTTGGCCGGAGAAGATGAGAGCGAAGACGGCAAGGATGAGAACTGTAGCGCTGAGGACGCGTTTCATGCGCTCTGGTTGAGAGATATGCGGCGGGTGGTCATCGCGCCTCAACTGCACAGACAAGCGCCACCCTGGCGACGATGTTGCGTCACGAGGATGGCGCGTTCGGGACTGGGCGGCGATTAGCCGCCTGCGCACTGGGAGAGAGGAATGTTGTTTGCCGCGCAGAAGGCATCCTGCGAGGCTTTCATATTTGCCAATGCGTTTTCGTGCTCGTGGTACAGGATGAGGCCGCCTGCGACGGCTGCGCCGACGAAGGCGCCTCCGATGATCAGAAGCGTTCTGGTGCGGTGGTAATTGGGGACCGTGGTGAGGTCAGCGGTCTCGTCGGCAGAGAGTGGCTGACCGGCGACGACTTTGACTCGGCTTACAAGATTGGTTTCTGAGATAGACACCCAGCGTGCCAAGACTTGGTTCTTTCCCGTGACATTTACGGGCGAGGTAATGGTCCAGAGGGGGATATTGGATTTGGGGTCGAGGATGGTGATCCGAAAGGCGGGGCTGGTGACGGAATAGACGCCGCCGCGATCGCCGCTGACGTCAGTAATGGGAGCGACGCCTTTAAGCTGGAAGACGAGATCGGCCTGATCCGGTGAGTTGACGAGCTTGTAGCGGCCCCAGGTCTGCAGCGCCGCGTAGATATCGTTGTAGGCTTTGGCTGCGTCGATGGGGAAGTTGGGGTCGGAGCCGGAGTTGGCGAGGAAGATGGTTTGGGCTTGCTGGATTTGGGATGGGGCGGGAGCGGCTGGGGTGGTTTGTTGGGCCCGAGCAGTCTGAACGGTGAAGCACGCCAAGGCAAGAGTGGGGCAGATGAATTTCCTAATTAAGACGTGAATACGACACCTCTGCAGGTGAAGACGTCATCGGAATGAAACAGGTTGCAGTCGCAGTATGCAACTTTTGCAGTAGGTGACGAGGAAGTTAGAGTAGACGATCTGTCAGAGGGGAGCGGTGAAGCAGGTCGAGCGGGTCTGAGACCGGCGCCATTCGTTATTTTGGTTAGCGGCGGGTGAGGACGGGATCGACTTTTGCTTCCGGCTTGGCTTCGGCCTCAGCTTTCGGGATGAGGTGATCTTTGATTTCGGCAGCGACCTCTTCGGCGGGCTGGAGGTTGTCGAGGTCTTCGTCGGTGAAGGTTTCGCCGAGGCCACCGAAGCGGCGTTCGCGGCGTTGGTAGGCTGCGATGGCTTCGAGGAGATGGAGGCCGTGGAAGTCGGGCCAGAGGCGGTCGGTGACGTAGATCTCGGAGTAGGCGATCTGCCAGAGGAGGAAGTTGGAGATGCGCTGCTCGCCGGAGGTGCGGATGATGAGGTCGGGGTCGGGCATGTCGCGCGTGTAGAGGGCGCGGGAGATGGTGGACTCGTCGAGGGCTTCGAGGGCGCCGGCGCCGAGGAGGTCGTCGACGGAGCAGCCGCGGGTGTGGGCCTCGGTGGTGAGGTCGGTGAGGATGGAGCGGACGGCATCGACTATCTCAGAGCGGGCGCCGTAGTTGAGGGCGAGGGTGAGGGTGGTGCCGGTGTTTTTGGCGGTGGATTCGCTGGCCCACTGCATGGTGTCCTGAACCTCTTGCGGGAGATCGTGGGTTCGGCCGATGTAAGCCATGCGGACGTTGTTGTCGTTCATGCGCTTGACGTTGCCGACGAGGTAGCTCTTGAGGAGCTTCATGAGGAAGCTGACCTCGGATTTGGGGCGGCGAAGATTGTTCTCAAGCGAGAAGGCGTAGAGGGTGAGCCAGGGAAGATTGATGCGCGAGGCGGTTTCGACGACGTACTGGACGGATTCGGCGCCTTTTTGATGGCCGAGGAAGCGCTTGAGGGCGCGCTTGCCGGCCCAGCGGCCATTGCCGTCCATGATGATGGCGACGTGCTGCGGGATTTTCGCGGGGTCGAGCTGGCGGTAGATGCTCAACTCATCGGGAGCGAGTTCGTGGCTGCGATTGGGGACGCGGCTGGGTAGGAAGGGGGGAGTCGATAGGGGTGTTGATGCGCGCAAAAAGCAACCTCGCAGTATGACGCTAGCACACCGATGTGGGGTGTGCAATGAACGTCTTTTGACGACTAGCCGGTTAGAGGATGGTGTCCCCGGCTAAGCTGCTTATTTTGCTTCTCAATGTCCGGCTTCCGTCGACGGAAGAGTGCCGCATCCGTCCCGGTGAGCGCGAGGGATACGGAGAGGAGAGCGTCACCGTGGATGGTGGCGCTCTCACTGGGAGAGGGTGATCAGACGTCTCGGAACTTATTTATGCTGTACGACGGCGTCCTGCAGCGAGCTCGCGAACGTGGTTGAGGAAGATGGAGCGCTGCAGTTCGTCGAGCTGCGAGGTGTACATGGCAATCTCGGCGAGGAAGGGATCGGTCATGAGGACCGCAGTCTCGTCGCGATGGCGGGTGTTGGAGTCTCGCAGGAGGGTGGAGATGTCGACCTGAAGGGCACGGGCTAGGCGGTCGAGAGATGAGAGGGTTGGCATGGCCTTGCCGTTCTCGATCTTCGAGATGTAGGTGCGCGGCACTCCCATGCGGGCTGCGAGTTGCCGCTGCGAGAGATTGCGCACGTGGCGCAGGTCACGAACGGCAGTGGCGACCTGAATGCCGCCCTCTACAGCTACAGGGGTGGGGACGAGTGCCAGTGGTGCGGGAGCCGGTTCGGGCTCTTCGACCTCGAGGCATTTGTGGCAGCGACGGCAAAGAGCATTCGCTGTTCTAAACTGCACCAGGCTGCAATGATCACAACGCAGGACCTCACGTTGTTCAACGGATGCCATCATAGTTGCCATAAGTTGTCTGTAGCGGGCGGACCCAGAGCAAGGACCGCAGCACACGTCCGATAACGGATCGTGCGATGTGCCTAGATTGACACTGGTGTAATAGGGAGTCAAGCGGAAAACCGAGGATTAAGGGACAAATACCTAAAATAACCGAAAAGGGAACCAAGTTGGTAACGTATAAAGGCGGTGGGTTGTGATTAAGGATTCGGAATTAGATTTGGAGTTGGAGGATTGAATGAGTGAAGGATTAGGACGGGCGCAGGCTTTGATGACGCTGCAGCAATGGACGAAGGGCGAGAGCTTGCGGAAACATGCGATGGCGGTTTCCGTTTGTACTGAAGCGTATGGAGCGATGGAGGCGGAGCGGTTGGGGTTGAGTGGAGCAGAGGCTGAGGAGTTTGTGGAGATGTATGCGAGCGCCGGGCTGTTGCATGACATGGACTACGAGCGGCATCCGACGAAGGAGGAGCATCCGTTTGTTGGAGTGAAGCATCTGCGGGAGCAGGGATGGCCGGAGAGTGTGCTGCATGCGATTTTGGCGCATGCGGATTATTCGGGGACTCCGCGGGAGTCGCATCTGGATAAGGCGCTGTTTGCTTGCGATGAGTTGGCTGGATTTTTGACGGCTTGCGCGCTGGTGAAGCCGACGAAGTCGATCATGGACGTGGAGGTTGCCGGAGTGAAGAAGAAGATGAAGGACAAGGCGTTCGCTCGGGCGGTGATGAGGGAGGATATTACGGGTGGGGCGGAGTTGCTGGGGTTAAGTGTGGAGGAGCATGTGGGGAATTGTTTGACGGCGATGCAGGCGCGGGCGGCGGAGTTGGGATTGGCGGGGATCTCTGTTGCTTCCAGCTAACTGCAGCCGTGCATGAGAACCAGCCAGATGAGGGAGAGGATGATTGAGCCTGCGATGCCGACGGCGAAGAGTGGGGTTTTCGTCGTAGGGGTTGCGGCGGATTTGTTGTTTTGGTGCGGGGCCAGCGGGTTGTAGGTGATAGGGAAGGCTTCGCCTTGTTGGAGGTAGGTGGGTGAGGTGAACTCGTCGGTATAGTTTTTGCCGTGGGCACGGTAAGTGAAGGTGATCAGGAAGTGGTTCTCGTCGGCGGGGATGCCGAGGGTGAGGGTGTTCATGCGGGAGGGTTCGTATTTGCAGGCGGTGACCTTGGCTTCGGTTTCGAGCCATGGCGGCTTTGGGGTTGGGGTGGTTGTCATGTGTTGAGGATCTCTTGTGATTGGATGCGCGGGATTTCGTTTGCCGCCAGGGCGGTGTTGGTTTCGGCGATGCTGTTGGGGAGACCGCCGGAGCCGAGGAGGTTGACGGGGCGGGTGGCGTCCTCGATGACGATGGTTTCGAAGCCGAAGGCTTTGCCGTCGATGGCGGAGTAGCGGACGCAGAAGTCGTAGGCGAGGCCGCAGAGGAAGAGGCGTTGCAGGTCGCGCTCGCGAAGGTAGCCGGCGAGGCCGGTCGGGGTGGTGTGGTCATTTTCGAGGAAGGCGGAGTAGCTGTCGATATGGCGGCGGAAGCCTTTGCGGAGGATGAGTCCGGCGTGAGGGATGTGAAGGGCTGGGTGGAAGGCTGCGCCTTCGGTGTGCTGGAGGACGTGTTCGGGCCAGAGGGTTTGGGGGCCGTAAGGGGCCTGGATGGTTTCGAAGGGTTGCTTACTGTGCGTGGAAGCGAAGGAGATGTGCTCTCGCGGGTGCCAGTCCTGTGTGAGGATGACGTGGTCGAATTTCTTGGCGAGGGCGTTGATGAGGGGGACTATGGCATCGCCGTCGGGGACCGCGAGGTTGCCTCCGGGCATGAAGTCGTTCTGGACGTCGATCACGAGGAGGGCGTCGGTGGGTTGGAGGGTAATGGGCATGACTGAGCTTAGTTTGACACGTTCAGCAGCTACACTCTTTATTGCTCGGGAGGGATGAAATTGCGGGTTTCTAATTTGGTTGTGTCAACTGCGGTTGTATCGATTCTCAGAGGGTTGGTGGTAAAGGGGTTCTGGAGTGAAGTTCCAGTTACCTATGGCTACTCTATGGAAAAAGACAGCCAGTGGAGAAAGTCATGTGGCCGGAGGGACTCATCCTGTGCTTCTTGTCATTGCTGTAGTTCTTCTTGCCCTATATTTTTGTATGCCTACAGCAGAGCCGACAATAAATGCTGCCGCGAGGATGGGGCGGCGCATGCTTGCTTGCATCATCGACATCTTAGTGGTCGTGTTGTTGGAGCAGGATTGACTGGGCTTGTCGCCGTTTTGATGGAGCGTCAACGCACTGGAGTGTTTGCCTGGACATTTGAGAGAGATTACATAACCCCGATGGATTTACGTTTGGGTTTTCCTCTCGTAGTGCTCTCGATGGTTTGTGTATTTCTTTATTTTGCTGGTGCCCTTGTTCGCGGGAAGCAGACAGTAGGAGATTACATTTTGAATATCCGGACATTTTAATCGTGATGGCGACGCAAAGTTCGGGTTTGGTGAGGCGTGTAGGAGAGTGATCGTCGGAATGAGAGCGGTGTCTCCGTTTGCTTGGTTTCGCGGGATCGGAATAAATGGAAGGGCTTCCTACGAAGAAGGCATGCTTACCAGAGTGGTGGTCGTGCGAAGTTCGCCATACACTCTCTAATCCATGGTTATGGTTTGAGGTTCTTGGTGTCCTGGATGGTGCCGATTTTGATGTCGGATTGTTTGCAGGATTTGTCTCGGCAGAAGCCGGTGATCCAGACTTCGCCGTCGCCGATCATGGCTCCCTGAGAGTTGACGAAGAGGTTTTCGTATTTCTGCTTGAAGATGGCGGCTGCGATGTCGGATGTGATGATGCGGTCGTAGTCTTTGATGAAGGCCTTCTCGTTTTTGATGGTGAATGGTTTTTTGCCCGGGTTGACCTTGATGGGGTAGTGGACGAGGGCGGCGACGGCGGGGGCGTTGTGTTTGGCGACGGCTGCCTGGAGTTCTATGAGGATGTGTTGGACTTTAACGTGGTCACCGACGGATAGATCGATGGATTTGTCGAGAGCGGCGGTTGCGGAGGGGGCAGCTTGAGCGACAAGGAGGGTCGGCGGGAGGAGTACGCCGGCGATCAGCATGAGGCTTGCGAGTTGGGTGCGGATGGTCATTCCGTCTCCGTCAAGAGCGTCGGGATTCGTGTCGAGGATAGGCTACACGTGTCGGTGCGAGACGTTAAGCGCGATGAATGACTAAGATGCTAAGCTGACGTGTTTTGTTGGATGGTGCGTTGGCGGAGGATTTGAAGTTGGAGAATGTGTTGGGGTCGAAGCTGGATGTGAAGGCGGCGCGGTTTGGTGCGAATCGCGAGGCGCTGCGGGTGTTGATGGCGGCATTGCGGGCGGAGGAGGACGAGATTCGGCTGGGTGGCGGGGCGAAGGCGGCGGAGGCGCAGCGGGCCAAGGGGCGGCTGACGGTGCGGGAGCGGTTGAAGCTGCTGCTGGATGAGGGGCTCGGAGTTTCTGGAGCTGGGGCTTTGGGCGGCGCATGGGATGTATGAGGAGTATGGTGGCGCTCCGGCGGCGGGGGTGGTGACGGGGCTGGGGAGGGTGAGCGGGCGGCTGTGCATGATCATCGCGAATGATGCGACGGTGAAGGCGGGGGCGTTTTTTCCGATGACGGCGAAGAAGGTGCTGCGGGCGCAGACGATTGCGCTGGAGAACCGGATTCCGACGCTGTACCTGGTGGATTCGGCGGGGGTGTTTTTGCCGCTGCAGGAGGATGTGTTTCCGGATACGGATGATTTGGGCAGGGTGTTTCGGAATAACGCGGTGATGAGCTCGCTGGGGGTGCCGCAGATTACGGCGATTATGGGGATGTGCGTGGCGGGCGGGGCGTATCTGCCGGTGATGACGGATACGGTGTTGATGACGGAGGGGTCGGGGTTGTTTCTGGCGGGGCCTTCGCTGGTGCAGGCGGCGATTGGGCAGAAGACAGGGGCGGAGGAGCTGGGTGGGGCTTCGATGCATGCGGAGATCTCGGGGACGGTGGATTTCAAGGAGCCGAATGATCATTTGTGCCTTGCGCGGTTGCGGTCTCTGGTGGGAAAGATTGGGCGAGCGGGCCGGGGCTCCGTTTTCGCGGGTGGCGTTTGATGCGGTGAAGGATGCGCCGAAGTTTGCGGCGGAGGATTTGTATGGGTTGATCGATCCTGATCCGGCGAAGGCGGCGACGAATGTTTATGACATGCGCGAGGTGATTGCGCGGATCGTCGATCGCAGCGAGTTCGATGAGTACAAGGCGGAGTTTGGGCGGACGGTGTTGTGTGGGTATGCGCGGATTGGCGGGCGGGCGGTGGGGATTGTGGCGAACCAGAAGGTGCATCAGTCGCAGACGGTGGCGCTCGGATCGCGGCAGGGAAGAAGCGGACGGAGTTTGGCGGGGTGATCTATACGGAGAGTGCGCAGAAGGCGGCGCGGTTCATTATGGATTGCAATCAGAGTCTGGTGCCGCTGATTTTTCTGCATGATGTGAATGGGTTCATGGTGGGGAAGGATGCGGAGTGGAGTGGGATTATTCGCGCGGGGGCGAAGATGGTTTCGGCGGTGAGTACGAGTGTGGTGCCGAAGATTACGGTGATCGTGGGCGGGAGTTTTGGGGCGGGGCACTATGCGATGTGCGGGAAGGCTTATGATCCGCGGTTTTTGTTTGCGTGGCCGACGGCGCGGTATGCGGTGATGAGTGGGGCTTCGGCGGCGAATACGCTGGTTGAGGTGCGGGTGAAGCAGATGGAGCGTGGCGGGAAGGCGTTGTCGGAGGCGGAGAAGAAGGCGATCTATGACGAGATCAAGGCGACTTATGATGCGCAGGCTGATCCGAGGTATGGGGCGGCGAGGCTTTGGATCGATGCGATTATTGATCCGGTGAAGACGCGGGAGGTGCTGATGACTGCGCTGGAGGCGGCTAGTTTGAATCCTGAGGTGGCGAGGTTTAATCCGGGGGTTTTGCAGACATGATCTGCGAAACGCACGATCGTGTTTGTTCTGGTCTTACTCGCTCGCGTTGAGCATTCCGCTTTCGATTCAAGTCTATCGAGAGTCGCGATCCATGTCAGAAAGTGGCAAAAGCGTGAGGCTCAAAGTGGATCCTCGCCGCTATAGTATCCGACGAGGCTCGAGGTCGGTCTTCACTCCGTGCCAGATCGATACTGGAAAGCTATGGCTTTGTGGCCTAAGACTCTTGTGTCTTGGTTGGTTCATTCGTTGTGTCGCATTCTTCTGTTCGCTTGATGCAGGACGTGTTCTTGTATCTGAGAGCGCGCCAGAGAGGAACGATTGGAGGCGAGTTCTAGATGGCGCAGGTGAAGATAGTGTATGAATGTAACCGGGCAATAACAAGCAACGACAAAATCGAGATGCGGGGATTCTTCGCTGCGCTCAGAATGACAACGATTAGGGCGATGTGAAGGACGAAGGTAGGAGTTGAGAGTGCAACGAATGTTGTGAAGATTATTGAGTGTCCGCGGGATGCGTGGCAGGGGCTGCCGAAGAATATGCCGGCGGAGGTGAAGGCGGACTATCTGCGGGTGTTGATTGCGGCGGGGTTCAAGCATATCGATGCGGTGAGCTTTGTTTCGCGCGGCGGCGGTGCCGCAGATGGCGGACTCGGAGAAGGTGCTGGAGTATCTGGATCCGCCGGATGATGTGGAGATTATCGGCATCGTGGTGAATGCGAAGGGGGCGGAGCGGGCGGTGAAGACGGGGAGCGTGCAGACGCTGGGGTTTCCGTATTCGATCTCGCCGGAGTTTTTGCAGCGCAATCAGAACCAGACGCCGGAGGAGTCGCTGGAGGAGCTGGAGAAGGTGGGGACGCTGGCGTATAAGGCGGGGATGGATGTGGTGGCGTATATCTCGATGGCGTTTGGGAATCCTTATGGCGATGCGTGGGATATTGATGAGGTGGTGGCTGCGTGCGATCTGCTGGTGGATAACGGGGTGACGCAGATTTCGCTGGCGGATACGGTGGGGCTGGCGACGCCGAAGCAGGTGGCGGATGTGGTGAGCGATGTGATGGCGGTGCATGACGACATTGAGATTGGGGTGCATCTGCATGCGCGGCCGGATGATGCGGCGGCGAAGGTGAGGGCGGCGTATGAGGCGGGATGCAGGCGGTTCGATGCGGCGATTGGCGGGCTGGGTGGGTGTCCGTTTGCGCAGGATGCGCTGGTGGGGAATATGGCTACGGAGATGTTGCTGGCGGAGTTGAAGGAGTTGGGGGCGGAGTTGCCGCCGCTGGGGCCGCTGGATGGTTTGATTGCGGCGAGTGCGGAGATTGCGCGGAAGTATGGGGCGAAGGTGCAGTGATGGAGTTGTCGGTTGTCAGTTCTCAGTTGTCAGTGAAAGGCGGAATGTGAGTTATTAGACGATTTTGGTGACGGAGATGGATGGGAGTTCGGACGATTACGCTGAATCGTCCGGAGCGGCGGAATGCGATGACGCCGGAGATGCAGGAGGAGTTGATTGCTGCGATGGAGGAGGCTGCGGCGGGTGATTGTCGCGTGGTGGTGTTTGCGGGTGCGGGGGAGGCGTTTTGTGCGGGGCTGGATTTGAGTGCGTTGCAGGAGATGACTGACAAGTCCGCGGCGGAGCATACGGCGGATGCGACGCAGGGTCGCGCAGCTGTTTCGGACGCTGTATGAGCTGCCGAAGCCGACGATTGCGGTGGTGCATGGGGCGGCGATTGCCGGCGGGACTGGGCTGGCGACGATGTGCGACTTTACGCTGGCGGCGCCGGGGGCGAAGTTTGGATATACGGAGGTGAGGATTGGGTTTGTGCCGGCGCTGGTGTCGGCGTTTTTGACGTTGCAGATTGGGGAGAAGCGGGCGCGGGATCTGCTGCTGACGGGGAGATGTTTACCAGCGGAAGAGGCGTTGCGGCTGGGGCTGGTGAATGAGGTGGTTGAGGCGGAGCGGCTGCGAGCGCGGGCGCTGGAGCTGGCGGGGGTGTTGAAGGGGAATAGCCCGGAGGCGATGGCGGCGACGAAGCGGCTGCTTGCGGCGCAGAATAAGGCGTGGCTGGATGGGGCGATTGCGGAGGCTCTGGCGGCGAACGCCGAGGCGCAGGGAGACGCAGGATTTTCGCGAGGGCGTGGCGGCGTTTCTGGAGAAGAGGAAGCCGGTGTGGAAGACTGATCGCGGATGAACGCAGATGGCACGGATTTTTGAATGCAGATCCAAATCAGTAGACTGTTTGGATGAGTGAAGCCGGGGCGGGAAGGCCTGTGAATGAGGCGCGGGTACGGGTGCGGTATGCCGAGACGGACCAGATGGGTGTGGTGTATCACTCGAACTACCTGATCTGGTTTGAGATGGGACGGGTGGAGTTCATCCGGCAGATGGGACTGGATTACAAGCAGATGGAAGAGGAAGACGGCTGCGGGATTGCGGTGGTCGATGTGCATGCGCGGTATCGGGCTCCGGCGCGGTATGACGATGAGTTGGTGATGGAGACGCGGTTGCTGGCTGCGCGTGGGGCGGTGATCAAGTTTGGTTATAGAATTTTGCGGGTTGAGGATGGGGTGTTGCTGTGCGAGGGGGAGACGATGCATGTGTGCGTGGGAAAGGATATGAAGAAGAGAAGTTTGCCACCGAAATATGCGGAACGTTTTGCGGCGTATCTCATCTGATAGGGGTATTGCTTTCAGATTTCCAGATTGATGACGAGGTGAGCGATGAGTGCTGAGACGAAAAAGGTTGCGCTGATTACAGGCGCGAACAAAGGAATTGGGTTGGAGACGGCGCGGCAACTGGGGAAGCTGGGGATTACCGTGCTGGTTGGAGCGCGCGATCTGGCTAAAGGCGAGGAGGCTGTAGCGGAGTTGAAGAAGGATGGCGTCGATGCGCGGGCGGTGAAGCTGGATGTGGATAATTCGGCGGACTATGCGGCTGTGGCGAAACTGATCGAGAAGGACTATGGGCGGCTCGATATCTTGGTCAACAATGCAGGCATCATGATCGATAGCCGGAAGGGCAATGAGACGACGAAGACCTCGCAGGATATTTTGCGGAAGACGTTCGATACGAATTTCTTTGCTGTGGTGGGATTGACGCAGGCGTTGCTGCCGTTGCTCAAGAAGAGTCTGGGTGGGCGGATTGTGAATCTGTCGAGCATTCTGGGTTCGAACACTCTGCATGCAACGCCGGGGTCCTTTATTTACGACGCCAAGACTTTTGCCTATGACGCTTCGAAGGCGGCGCTGAACTCGTTCACCATTCATCTGGCGCATGAGCTGAAGGATACGAAGATCAAGGTGAACTCGGCGCATCCTGGATGGGTGAAGACGGAGATGGGCGGCGAAGGTGCGCAGCTCGATATTCCGACTGGGGCGAAGACCTCGGTTGAGTTGGCGACGCTGCAGGATAGCGGGCCGAATGGGGCTTACGTTCATCTGGGTAAGCCGCTGCCCTGGTAGTGCGAGGTCAGATCGTGAGAAGACCGCGGGGTTTTACGTTTTCGCGGATGAAGTTGATGGTGGATTCGAGCGGCGTTCCCGGTCCGAAGATGGCCGAGACGCCGTTCTCTTTTAGTTTGGGTTGATCTTCATCGGGGATGGTGCCGCCGAGGACGAGGAGGATATCTTCGGCTTTTTGTTCGCGAAGGAGCGCGATGATGCGGGGGACGATGACGTTGTGGGCGCCGGAGAGGATGGAGAGGCCGATGCAGTCGACGTCCTCCTGGATGGCGGCGGTAACGATCATTTCGGGGGTCTGGCGGAGGCCGGTGTAGATGACCTCCATACCGGCGTCGCGGAGGGCGCGGGCGATGATTTTGGCGCCGCGGTCGTGGCCGTCGAGGCCTGGTTTGGCGACGAGGACGCGGATGGGTGGGGTAGTTGGCATCGAGGATTGAGTATAGCTGGCGCGCGCGACGATGAGATACTTCGACATGGACCGCATGCAGGCACACCGATTGTTCTTCGCCAATCTAATAACCGGGCAGGCTGGGCTACCTCCTGGAAGTGAACTTGCAGCTGCGCTGGCATCGACTCCTCGAGAGCGGTTCGTGGGGCCGCCGCCCTGGAGGATCTTTACGCGCTCAGGTTATGTGGCCACGCCTTCGGATGATCCTGCACTTTTGTATCAGGACGTTGTCGTCTCGCTTGGCGGCGAAGGGCCCTTCAACAATGGACAGCCGACGCTGCATGCCTTATGCATTGCGACGCTGGATCCGAAGCGGGGCGAGCGGGTCGTCCATGTAGGTGCCGGCACCGGTTATTACACGACGTTGCTGGCAAAGCTGGTAGGAGAAGCTGGAGCAGTGGATGCCTATGAGATTGAACCGGAGTTTGCGCTTCGTGCAACAAACAATCTTGCTGAGTTTCCGTATGTCACGGTGCATTCGAGGTCCGGGGCGGAGGGACCTCTTCCGGCGTGTGATGTTCTCTATGTGAATGCCGGAGCGACTGAGCCTTTGGGTGTCTGGCTCGACGCTTTGTGTTCGAAGGGACGCCTCTTGTTTCCGATGACACCTGCTGAGGGAGCGGGCGCCATGCTGCTGATCACGAAACAGGATGATGGAGAGTTTGCAGCTCGGTTTCTTCTGCAGGTACAGTTTGTTCCCTGTATCGGCGGTCGGGACGAGGCAACGGGCCAGAAACTTTCCGAAGCATTTCGGAATAGTGGGTGGGCCAAGGTAAAGTCGCTGCATCGAAATAGTGTGCCGGATGAGAGTTGCTGGTTCGCCGGGGACGGGTGGTGGCTTTCAACTAAGTGAATCGACGAATTTCTGTTACTGGATGACCTGATTAGTTCATGTCTTCGTCGTCACCGATGGGCATGCCGGGTGGGGCTTCGATCGGTTTGGCAGGGACGAATTTTGCGGGGTCACGTTCGAAGTCGTTGATGCGAGCGATGAGGGCGGCTCGGTGGATGGCCTCGGCGGTGTCGGTGAGCGGGGCGGCGGTGGTGAGGTCCTTGAGGACGTCGGCGATGTGAGAGCGGGCGATGGCGCGTGCCTGAGTTGAGGCCTGGGGATTGACTGCCAGCGAGAGCATGGCTTCGAGGGCACGGAACTCGACAGCGCGTTCGACCTCGGAGGACATGGTGTGTCCGCCTTCGGGACGTTCGGCGGTGGCCTTCGAAACGGCTTCGAGTACGCCGCGAAGGGACGGAGCGTCCGGGACTCGCATGTGGTATTGGACGAGGCGCGAGGCGCGGGCGGGGTCGAGCAGGACGGTGAGGGTAAGGTCGGCGGCGGATTCAGCGGTAGCGATGGGGTCGAAGGTGAGGCCGGTCTCTGAGGGAAAGGACTCGCGGGTGCGCTCGAGACCTGGAGGACGAGGCGGCAAGATCTTGAGAAGGGATTCGGGGAGGGTAAGGGTTTCGGGCGAGAGAGTTTTGAGAACTGCGTTGAGGGCCTTTTTCTGGTCGGCAGGAGAGACGATCTCGGGGTTCGGCTGGCCGTCGCCGCGGAGATTGTAACGGTAGTCGAGGCCGCCGATCTCCTTGATAGCGGCTTCGGTCTGGTAGCGATGGAAGAGGTAGAGCGGGACGAGGGTGTCTTCGAGCTGGGCCATCGGGGTGCCGTTGGGGATGGCGTTGATGCCGAAGTGCTGAAGAGCTGCCGTGCGGATGGTCAGGACCCGGTTGAGTTCATCGGCGGGGTCAGTGCCGTTGTCCCATAGATGCGAGTGGGGGTGCGCGCCTCCGAGAGGGCGAGAGTCTTCGTCGGTGATGTAGATGAGGCCGGTCTTTTCGGAGGCGGCAAGGATGGCGTCTAACGCGGCGTGGTCCTCGATGGGCTTTCCGGATTTATCAAATTCACGGTAGCCGTAGTCGATGGCGACCTTGTCCCAGATACCGATGTTAACGGCATAGCTTTGCGAGAGGTTGGGGATGCCACTTTTGTCGAGGGTTATGTAGGGGTGCGGGTAGTCCATGACGGAGACGGACTCTGTCGGCGCGTGGGGGAAGCTGCTTGCGGCGAAGTTGTGGGCGAGGCCGAGGGTGTGGCCGGTCTCGTGTGCGGCGAGTTGGCGGGTGCGCTGCAGGACCATTGCGAGCATGGGGTCGCTGGCCGGTGGAAGCGGCTTGCCGTCAAGGTATGGGCTTAGGAGAGCTTCGTCGATGAGGTAGTCCTGGCGGCTGCGGAGTGAGCCGAGGGTTACGTTCCCCTTGATGATTTCTCCGGTGCGGGGATCGACGACGGCGGCGCCGTAGCTCCAGCCGCGAGTGTAACGGTGAACCCACTGGATCATGTTGTAGCGGACATCCATGGGGTCGGCGCCCGCAGGGAGAATGTCAGCCTTGAAGGTCCCCTTGGCCCAGCCTGCGGCCTGGAAGGCCTGGTCCCACCAGCGAGCCCCTTCGAGGAGCGCGGTGCGAATCGGCTCGGCGGCGCCGCTGTCGACGTAGTACTGAATTGGCGCAACGGCTTCGCAGTTCGTTTTGCAGGATGGGTCTTTCTTGATGAGGCGATGGCGGATGATGAACTGCTGGTCGAGTGTTTCGCTGACGGGAACGTTGTAGTCGCGGTAGGAGGTGGGAAAGTATCCGGCGCGGGGGTCGAAGCGGCGAGGAGTGAAGCCGGGGCCGGGGAGTTCGACGAAGGACTGGTGTTCGCGGATTGTGAGGGCGTGGGGGTCGGGTGTGACGTCGCGAACGAACTCGCCACGCGCGGGGCCGTCGGTGGTGAAGGTGAGGATGGCTTCAACCTCGGTGTTTTTGGGGAAGGCCTTAGTGGCGTCGAGCGCGATGGTGGAGCGAGTGGGGTCGAGTTTGTATGTGCCTTGCTGGGTGCGAGTGAGCGCGCTGGCAACTTCGTGGGCGTCGCGAACGAAGAAGTCTGTGGCGTCGACGAGGACGGTGCCGTTTGCATCCTCTGCTTCTACTTTGAAACCGTACAAGACGGACTCGGGGAAGG
This sequence comes from uncultured Acidobacteriaceae bacterium, assembly GCA_963791735.1. Classification (GTDB taxonomy): domain Bacteria; phylum Acidobacteriota; class Terriglobia; order Terriglobales; family Acidobacteriaceae; genus Edaphobacter. The sequence continues at coordinate 574,640 of CAWBTR010000010.1, forward strand.
ATTGGCGGACGGCGAGGACCTCGTTGAGATCGGAGGATGTGGAGCGGAAGCGTTGGTTGGGCTCGACCAATAAGACCTTCGGGCCAGTGCGCTGGAAGCGGACGAGCTGGCCGCGAGAGATCTGGCCGCGATCGAGGCCGAGGTCGTTGGAGCCTGTGCCGTATGGAAGGGAGTGGGTGTAGAGGATGTCGGTGTCGAGGTGGGGAATCTCGAGGTAGAGCTTGCCGGCCTTGGCGTCCCAGTCGAGCGGCAGGTAACCGTCGATGTGCTTCATGCCTGCGGTTTTGGTGGAGATGGTTTGGGCAGAGAGCGCTGTGGAGATGGCGAGCAGGGCCAGGGCAAGATTTTTGGGCATGCGTATTTTTAGCACAGGCCGGCGCAGATGCAGCAAAAGAGAGTCAGGGGAGTGTGATTAAGGGGTCGTTAAGGTGTTCGCGGAGGAGGCGCTGGGTGAGGGTTTTGAGATCTTCACCGGTTTTGGTGAGGGCGAAGGCGTGGGCGGCTTCAGACCAGTCGAGCTTGAAGCTGGTGGCCTGGGCGGAGATCCAGACTTGGCGGATTGGAGTGTTGGGTGTGATGACGAACTTGCTGGAGCCGTTTTCGAAGATGATGTTCATGACGCCGTTGTTGTCTTCGAACTCGAAGCCCTGGTCGTTGTCTTCGGCGACGATGAGGGACTGCTTGAGGGATTCGAGGGCGCGCTCGGATTCGCGGCGGAAGGTGGCTTCGTCGATCATGAGATTAGTTTAGCTGGTCGAGTGCGGCGAGAATATCGGCTGGCTCGGGGCGGACGCGGAAGTCGGCGTGGGCTTCGGCGAAGGTGATGGTGTTGGTCCGGTCGATGACGAAGACGGCGGGGAGGGGGAGGCGCCAACTGGCTTCGGTGGCGTTGTGGTAGCTGAGGCCGGCGTTGTTGAAAGGGATGTTGATGAGGATGGACTGGAAGTAGCGGCGATGTTCTGCGGGGATGGTGTAGGCGATGCCGAATTTCTCTGCGACGGCGGCACCGGGGTCAGAGAGCAGAGGATAGTTGAGGCCGTGTTGCTGGAGGGTGAAGTTGTTCTGCCGCGTGGTCTGGGGGGAGATGGCGACGAAGAGTATGCCGCGCTCGCGCAGTTGAGAGTGGAGGTCGCGCCAGTTTTCGAGTTCGGTGACGCAGTAAGGACACCAGCGGCCGCGGAAGAAGTTGACGACGAGCGGGCCGAGGGCGAGGAGGTCGGCGGAACTGACGGGCTTGTGGGTGCGAGCGTCTTCGAGGGTGAAAGCTGGGGCTTGTGCTCCGACCTTCAGGATGCGGTCTTCGATACGAGTGTTGAAGAGGTCTGCGGTCGCCTTTTCGGAGACGGCGAGACGCTCGGGCTGGACGAGTTTGCGGGTGTTTTGCGTGATACGGTCGAGCTGGTCCTGCAGGGACTCTTTTGTGCTGGCGGACATGACACCCCTCCCCTACCAAAAGTGGGCAAGGTCTTCTAATAAAATACTTTAGCATTGGACTTCGGCGGAAAACCTGCCGGGTTAAATGTTGCAGTCCGTCGGGAGCTGCCTCTGACTGTTATCGCGAATCCGGCTGGACCTGTCGCATAGCGCAAACGAGGGTTCTCCTTCGTGCTTGCTTTGGCTGCTGCCGGCTCTGTGCTCGAAATTGGCGGTGATATTCATTGATCGAATTGTTTTTTTTCATTCTTAGGAAGGTGTTTGTTTTTGCTTTGGTTGTTGTCAGGCGGAAATAGTCTCGGCTCTAATTCCAATGGCCCAGATGAACCCCAGCAGTTCACGGGCAACTGCAAATGGATGTCTGGTTCTGCCGAGTGCAGGAACCGATGCCGAGAGGTATACCTTGCGTGTAGAACATCCTGGATAGCGATGACTTGCACGCTCTCCCGAGCCTGCCCGGGACATCCGTGCCTCCACTTGACAGATGACTTACATGGAGGTCGGCTATCCGGAAAGTGACAGTGAGTGCTAAGCCCCGGTAGCGCCAATTGATGCCCGTTTCCAAGTCGAATACCAAATTCTGCGAATAGTGTTTCAAAAAGCTGATCAACAAGATTCGTGCTCAATAGACTTATGACTTGCGGCGGACCTTCGACGCAATTATGCTCTGCTGGAGACTACTATACGTGCCCAAGCTGTTCACTCCTCGCGAAGCTGCCCAAGTGCTAGGAGTCAGCTACGCGTCCTTGAAGCAGTGGATCTACCGCGGAAAGCTAAAGAGCGTCCAAACGCCGGGCGGCCACCATCGGATTTCCGAGTCCGAGATCGACCGTGTGCTGCCCCGGGTTTCCGTCAAAGGCAAACCGGAGAAGACACGTCGCATGTTTCGGCGCGTAAGTGGACGAAACCAGTTGACCGGACGAGTAACGGACATAAAGATTAGCGGGTTGCTCGCACAGGTCACTCTTGCAATTGGAGATCAGCGCATCACATCCATTATCACAGTTGATGCGGTGCGGGAATTGCGACTGAAGCGCGGACAGATCGCTATTGCTCTAATCAAATCAACTGAAGTCATGATCGTCCTACCCGACTAGATCCCTTTGACAATAACGGTTTGATTCGTTTCAAATCGAACAGTGGTTCTTGCTGCGGCGGGAAGGCTCATTTCCGCCTTCCCCGGCGGGAAGAAATCTGCAATTCCACGTTCGGCACTTTTCGTCATTCAAGAGCGGACTGCTGCAACCGGGGCGATACTGCATCGCGTGCAGATCCTATGCAGTATGCAAGACGCACCAGGTGACGGAAGTCCAGACCAATTCATCAATACTCGATGAGGCCGCAATGAAGCCAACAATCTTACGCTTGCCAGTGATGTTCACATACCTGTGGCTTTTGTCAGTTTCCGCAGGAGCGCAGGTGTCTGCGACTTTGTCAGGTAGAGTCACCGATTCTACTGGGGGCGTCGTTGGAGCAGCGACTGTGACGGCCAACGACCTTGACACAGGAGTGTCGCGAACAGTGGTTACGAGCCAGGTGGGTCAATATGAGATGGTTGCGCTTCCTCTCGGGCGCTATGAGGTCCGTGCCACAAAGCAGGGCTACGCCGAGCGGATACGAACCGGAGTCGTCCTGGTTGTGGGCCAGGACGCCACTGCCGATTTGGTCCTGCAGGTTGGCGAAGTGAAAGAGCAAGTGACCGTGACTGAAGACGCACCTATCGTCAATGTCAGCACCCAGGACATCTCGGGGTTGGTCGGCGAAAAGCAAGTGAAGGAGCTACCACTCAACGGGCGAAGCTATGATCTGCTTCTACCGCTCAACCCAGGAATCGTAAATTTCACTTCGCAAAAAACGGGCGGCATCGGGGTTTCAAATTCGACCACCGGCAATAACTTTGCGGTATCGGGGAACCGTCCTCAGCAAAATCTCTTCCTGCTGAATGGCGTTGAGTTCACTGGCGCTGCAGAAAATAATATGCAACCGGGTGGTCCCAGCCAGCAACTCCTGGGCGTTGAAGCAGTCCGTGAGTTCAACGTGCTGCGCGACAACTATGGTGCTGAATACGGGAAACGGCCTGGCGCCCAGGTGATTATCGTCACCCAATCAGGAAGCAACCAGTGGCACGGCTCAGTCTTTATGAATTCTTGCGCAATAATGCGCTGGACGCGCCGAACTACTTTGACCTGGGCTCCGCCCCATTATTTCAGCGAAATCAATTCGGAGCTTCGTCAGGCGGCCCTCTAAGGAAGAACAAAACTTTTCTGTTCGCAAACTACGAAGGATATCGGCAGCATCTACACCAAACCTCGGTGGCATTTGTGCCCGACCTGGCCTCCCGTGGAGCGGCCGTCGCAAGTGTGAAGCCGCTGCTCAATTTATGGCCGACCCCCACGGCGACCGATCCTGACTTCAACGGAATCGCGCAAGTCTACAGCACCCCATTGCAGACTATCGACGAGAACTTTGGAACTGCCCGCCTCGATCAGGTTTTCTCGTCGAAAGACACTCTTTCGGGAACTTACACCATCGACGATGGCAGTGATTTCACGCCAACAACACTCGATCCGTACAGCACCGACATCCTGAATCTCCGGGAACAGGTCGTCAGTCTGGATGAGACTCATGTCTTTTCGCCCGCTTTGCTGAACGTGGCTCGGCTCGGATTCTCGCGTGCCGGCTACTTCTTCACTGGAGAGCCAACCCCCGGCACACCCGCGGCCAATGTGCCAGGTTTCCTCACCGGACTTCCGGTGGGTGCAGTCGTGGTGGGAGGAAGCGCTGCATCGAATCCGCAGGCTCAGATTGGCCTGGCAGGAAGTAACAACGGAAGTAACTTAAGGATTGCAAGAAATCTGTTCACCTATGAGGATCGTGTGACGCTGTCGCGCGGTCTTCACCAGTTAAGCTTCGGCGCCTGGTTCCAACAGTTCCAATCGAACGAGACGTTAGCTCTCAGCCAATATGGACAGGCAACGTTTACGAGTCTTCAGACATTCCTGACGGGAGTTACCAGCACCTTCTTATATGATCCGGCGCCAACCGAGATGAACTGGCGGTCTCTGTTCGGTGCGGGTTACGCTCAGGATGTAATTCGTTTTAGACCAACGTTGACGCTGAGTCTCGGTTTTCGTGCTGAATTCTCGACCGGCTGGAATGAAGCACATGGGCGCGCGTCCACTTATACTTTCTTAAACGGCGTTATCTCTAGCCAGCCAAGCGTCGGAAACAACACTTTCACTACCAATAACGCGAAGTTTCTGCCCGAGCCGCGAGTTGGCGTGGCGTGGAGTCCCCATCTCGATAAGACCGTCGTCCGCGCCGGATTTGGAATGTATAACGAACTCCAGGACGCGCTCGGATACCGCACGGATCAGAACGCCCCGTTTAATCCGACTTACAGTATTGCTGCTTTAACGGTCTCCCAGCTTCCCATCTCTCCACAGGCACCTGTGCCCGCAAATGCGCTTCTGGTACCGGGAGGTGTTCAGCCCAATATGAAGATGCCAACTCTGATCTCGTACTCGTTAGGAGTGGAACAGGCCCTGGACAAAAATACATCGTTGACTGTGGGATACGTCGGGTCTCATGGCTATCACGAACTGATCGGAATCGATGCCAATCAGCCGGTCCCGACGATTTGTCCAAACTCCCCGTGCCCGGCACAATATCCGGCTACCTTCCCGGCACCGCTCGCGAACTCAGCCATTCCGGCAGGATCCTTTTACATTCCTGCTGGAGCTCCCAAGGCCAACGCCAAGCTGGCAAATACGTGGACCTGGTTTTCTGTCGGTGATAGTAGCTACAACTCGCTTCAGGTAGACCTCAACCACCGCTTTAGCCAGGGCCTTGCCCTTCGCGGTGTTTACACTTATTCAAAAGCCTTGGATGATGGGGATTCATTGAACGCTACGACGGCTGGAAACGCCCCGGCCCTGGCGTCTAACCCGTACAACTTACGCGCTGATTGGGGACCCGCGACATACAATGCCACAAACATTGGCGTAATCAACGCTATTTATGAGTTGCCCTTCGGGCGCGGCAAACCCTTCGCAAAAGATCTGTCACGTTTGGCCAACCGCTTTGTCGGGGGGTGGTCGGCGGCCAGCATCGTCACTCTGCAGTCCGGATTTCCAATTACACCGCAGCTCAGCTATAACCCCTCAAACAACGGAGATACCCGCAATCCTGTCAGGCCCTTCGCAAACCCGAATTTCAGGGGACCGGTCGTTACTGGCAACCCGACGCAATGGTTCAACCCGGCGGCATTTCTGCAGCCACCGGCGAACAGTGGGTTTTATGGGAACCTGGGCAGAGACACATTGAATGGTCCCGGGCTCGCGACGTGGGACTTTTCTGCGCTTAAGAATACAGCTGTCAGCGAGCGACTCACAATCCAATTTCGAGCCGAATTGTTCAACCTGCTGAACCGAGCGAATTTCAACACTCCCAATTTAATCGTCTTCACGCCCACGGGTGTGTCGGGGACGGCGGGGGCAATCACCAGCACTTCGACGACATCCCGACAGGTGCAATTCGCCTTGAAGCTGCTCTGGTAGAAAAATGCGGCACGTATGGGGAGAAGTTCCACGATCCCTCAAACTGCAGGTGATGGCCTCACTTGGTTACCACAGAGTCACCAAGAAATCATGTCGATCAATGTGCAATGCCGAAAGGCCTGAATTCCTTGGTGTCCCCGATGGGATTCGAACCCATGTTATCGCCGTGAAAGGGCGGTGTCCTGGGCCGGGCTAGACGACAGGGACGCTGCAAGGATGACGGCTCCAGCAGCACCCTCACCATCATCAACGCTAACAATATAGCCCTTCAGTGTCAAAACCTGTCCGTACTTGCAACGCGCACTGCATACTGGTACAGACACCACTGCATTCCGACACGATCCGACCCGACACCATGCGCTCGTCCGCTCGCAGCTACAAGTATCTCGACGCCCTCACCACCGCATTCGTGGTCATCCTGCTCGTCTCCAACCTGGTTGCGCAGAAGGTCTGTCTCATCGGCCCTGTTTCCGTCGGCGGGTGGTCGATCGGCCCGTTTGCGGTCAGCGGCGCCATCCTTCTATTTCCCATCACCTACATTTTTGGAGACGTCTTCACAGAGGTCTACGGCTACGCTGCCTCACGCCGTGCCATCTGGCTTGGCTTCTTCGGCACGTCACTGCTTTACGTCATCGGAGCCATAGTCATCGCGCTGCCGTCGGCGCCGGGCTGGAAAAACCAGCAGGCCTTCAGCACGGTTTTCGGCTTCATCCCGCGCATTCTTGCGGCCAGTCTCATCGCGTACTGGGCCGGCGAGTTTGCCAACTCCTACACCATGGCGCGACTGAAACTCCTTACCAATGGCCGCAAGCTCTGGACGCGCACAATCGGCTCCACCGTCGTCGGCCAGGCCGTGGATACCGTTCTCGTCGTCACCCTGACCTTCGGCGGCATCTACCCGGTCCGCATCCTCCTCAACATCATCGCCACCGGCTATGCCCTCAAGGTTGGCTACGAAGTGATCGCCACTCCCCTCACTTACCTGGTCGTCAACTGGCTCAAGCGGACCGAGCAGGCCGATGCGTTCGATCGTCACGAGAGCTTCAACCCCTTTTCATTCGCTGAAAAAAGCAGCCTGGACGCCTGACCGACCCGCTATCTTCACCGCCGGCGCTGGTTTACCCAAATCTCTACGCAACGATTTGATTGCAGATTCCCGAACCCTTCCGGGCTACGGCTTCATCTAAAATGAAATCCTAACGTTGGTTGTCGGATAAAGCCTTGACCCGCAGAAGCTTGCGCCCTGAACCTCCGTATCACCGTTTGCTGCATTACTGTCCGCGGCAGACCGTTGAAGCCGTCGTCCCCAAGGAATCTGAAGGAGAAGTACTGTGCCCCTGATTATGAACTCTCGCCGCGTTCTTCCTCTCCTTGCCTGCGCGGCCGCATGCCTCATTGCGGGCTGCAAATCCGCACCTCCTCCGCCCCCACCTCCCCAGGCAATGCCCGTACAGGTCGCACCGGTTACGCTGTCGCCTGTTCCCAACTCCGACACGTACGTCGCCACAATCAAGAGCCGCCGCTCGGCCACCATGCAGCCCCAGGTGGATGGCAACCTGGTCAAGATCTTTGTGAAGTCTGGCGACGTCGTCAAGGCCGGTCAGTCCCTGATGCGCATCGATCCGCTGAAACAGATCGCCACAGTCCAGTCACAGCAGGGAACTCAGGAGCAGAAGAAGGCCCTCTACGACTACACCAGGATCGAGGAAGAGCGTCAGCGCAAGCTCTTCGAGGCTGGTGTCGTCTCGCGCGACGCTTATGATCAAGCCACTCAGGCCTATCAGAATGCCAAGGCGGACTACGAGTCGAACATCGCCCTCACAGACACCCAGAAACAGCAGCTCGCCTACTACGATATCCGCGCGCCGTTTGACGGCATCGTCGGCGATATCCCCGTCCACCTTGGTGACTATGTCTCTGCCACAACCGTTCTCACCACCGTGGACGAGAACGCAGACCTCGAAGCCTACATCTACATCCCAACAGACCGGGCAACGCAGGTTCGCCGCGGCCTGCCGGTAGAGATCCTCGACAACTCGGGTAACACGCTGGTCAAATCGACGATCAGCTTCCTCTCTCCGCAAGTTGATAACGGCCTGCAGAGCATCCTCGCCAAAGCGGAGATTCCGCGCACCGCCGAGCTTCTCCGCAACCAGCAACTCGTCTCAGCGCGCGTCATCTGGAGCACCGCTCCAGCGCCGGTTGTGCCCGTTCTTGCGGTCAGCCTGATCGGTGGCCAAACCTTCGTCTACCTCGCGGCTCCTAAAGGCACCGGATACGTCGCCCATCAGGTGCCCGTAATGCTCGGCGAAACCGTCGGCAACACTTATCCAGTGAAAAGCGGCCTCAAACCGGGCGACAAGGTCATCGTCTCCGGCCTGCAATTTCTGCAGGAGGGCGCACCGGTCAAGCCTCTGGGCTAGGTCAGAGGATTTAGCCATTCCTGCGGAGTGCAAATTGATTCCGCATCGTCGTTCGCTACATCCCCGGGCCAGCCGCCCCGGTTAGAGGTCACCTTGTTCGTAGACTTTTTCATCCGCCGCCCGATCTTTGCCACGGTCTGTGCTCTTCTTATCGTGCTCGCTGGCGCCGTCTGCATCCCGACTCTGCCGATCTCGCTCTACCCCCAGCTTGCCCCGCCGCAGGTCGTCGTCACCAGCACCTACATCGGCGCTAACTCCAAGGACGTCGAATCCGCCGTTACCATCATTCTCGAGCAGTCGATCAACGGCGTCGAGGGCATGCGGTACATGAGCTCCACCAGCTCCAACGACGGCACCTCGGCCATCACCATAACCTTCAACACCGACTACGATCTCAACATCGCCGCTGTCGACGTGCAGAACCGTGTCGCTTCGGTTCAGGGCCGTCTCCCTGCCGTTGTTAACAACACAGGCATCACCATCACCAAGGCCAACCCCAACTTCGTTCTCGCCGTCGGCTTCATCTCGCCGGACAAATCGCTCTCGCAGGCCTTCATCTCGAACTACATCGACGTCTACATCAAGGACGCCCTCAAACGCGTCCCAGGCGTCGGCGATGCAATCATCTTCGGCGAGCGCAAGTACGCGATGCGTCTCTGGCTTGATCCAAACCGCCTCGCAGCTCGTGGTCTCACTGCGCTCGACGTTACCAATGCACTCACCGAACAAAACGTCGAGGTTGCCGCTGGACAGCTAGGTCAGCAACCCTCCGATCCAAAGCAGGCTTTTCAGATGGCCGTTCGCGCGGTAGGCCGCCTCTCCGATCCCCGCCAGTTCGACAACATCGTCCTCAAAAACAGCACGAGCGCCAATGGAATCGTTCTGGTCAGGGACGTCGGGCGCTCCGAGATCGGCGCCGAAAACTACAGCACTGATCTCAAGTTCCAGGGCACGGGCTTTCCTGGCGGTGAGGCCATCGGCGTCGGTATCCAGCAACTCTCCAACGCCAACGCGCTCGACGTCGACAAACGCTGTCGCGCCGTGCTTGCCGAGCTCGAAAAATCCTACCCGCCCGGCCTCAGAGGTATCATCGCCGTCGATACCACCCTCGTCATTGGTGAGTCCGTCCACGAGGTCGTCACTACCATCGGGCAGGCGGTCATTATCGTCATCATCGTCATCTTCCTTTTCCTCCAGGATTGGCGAGCCACCATCATCCCCGCCGTCACTATTCCGGTCTCCCTGATCGGCACCTTCGCCTTCATCAAGATTTTCGGCTTCAGCATCAACTCGCTGACACTCTTCGGCATCACCCTGGCTACAGGCCTTGTCGTCGACGACGCCATCGTCGTCATCGAGAACGTGCAGCGCCACCTCTCTGGAAAAGCGATCGTTCCTGAACGCTCCGAGTTGACTGAACCCGACCCCTACGCGCCAGACGTTCTCCTCGATAGCGCCAAACGCGGAGCCAAAGGAATGGAGACAGTCTCGTCCGATCCGCATGAGGCAACCAGCATTGCAATGGCCGAGGTCACCAGCGCTGTCATCGCCACCTCGCTCGTTCTGATCTCCGTCTTCGTCCCGGTTAGCTTCTTTCCCGGAACAACCGGCATCCTCTACAAGCAGTTCTCGCTGACGATCGCCTTCTCCATCGCGATCTCCGCCTTCAATGCGCTCACGCTCTCGCCGGCTCTGGCCGCCATCCTGCTCCGCGCCGAAGGCAAGAAGACCGGAATCATGGGCCTTCTTCTCAACCCCATCGAACGCCTGATCCAGTGGGTCACCCGCGTCTATGCCCGTGCCGTTACCTTCGTCGTGCGCATCCGGTATGTCATGCTCCTGATCTTCTTCGCTGGTCTGGCGGCAACCGCATTTATGTACAACCACGTCCCCACGGCCTTCATCCCGCAGGAGGACCAGTCTTACTTCCTCATCATCGTGCAAACGCCTCCAGGAGCCTCCCTCAGCTACACCTCGGACTTTGCCGACAAGGTTTCAGCTGTAGTCCGTCAAAACGACGGCGTGTTCGGTACCTTCTCCGTTATGGGCTTTTCGCTCTCCGGAGGCAGTTCGCCCAACTCCGGCCTCATCTTCGCTCCACTCAAACCCATCAACGATCGCACCAAGATGGGCGATAAGTACACCGCCAGAGCCATCGTCGCCGACGTCGGTCCGAAGCTCTTTGGCGTTCCTGGCGGTATTGCCTTCGCGGCAGAGCCTCCCGCTGTTGCAGGCATCGGCACCGTTGGCGGCTTCCAGTTCATCCTCCAGGACTCCGGTCGCAACACCTTCGGCGATATCGACCGCATCGCCCACACTCTCGTTGGTCAGGGCCGAGCGCCCGGCTCCGGTCTCACCGGTATGAACACCACCTTCACCTCGAATGATCCCCAACTCCTCATCTCCATCGACCGCGAGAAGGCTAAGGCTATGGGCGTCCCCTTTACCCAGATCACCGCAGCCCTCAATACCTTTATGGGTTCCAGCTACGTCAACGACTTCGACTTCAACAACCGCTCCTACCGGGTCTACGTCCAGGCGGACGCGCCCTATCGCCGCAACGCGCAGGACCTACGCCAATACTACGTCCGCTCCGACTCCGGCCAGATGATCCCTCTCGACAATCTCGCCTCCATCACTGAGACCTCCGGTCCGCAAGTCATCAACCACTACAACCTCTTCCGCTCTGCCGAAATCGACGGCTCGCCCGCACCGGGCCTTAGCTCCGGCCAGGGCCTCGACGCCATGGTGCGGCTCTTCAACAAAAACAAGATGCCAGGCATGTCGTTCTCCTGGACCGGTCTCGCGCTCGAAGAAGTTGAATCGGCCGGCAAGGCCATCATCATCTTTGGCCTCGGACTGCTCGTCGTGTATCTGACTCTCTCCGCCCAATACGAGTCCTTCGCGCTCCCGTTCATCATCCTTCTCGCCGTTCCAATGGCGATTCTCGGCGCGTTATCCCTGGTAGACCTCCGTGGACTGGTCGACGACGTCTACGTTCAGATCGGACTGGTAATGCTCATCGGCCTCTCCGCCAAAAACTCGATCCTCATCGTCGAGTTCGCCGAGCAGCTGCTCGAGGAGGGGAGAACAATTACACAAGCCGCCATCGAAGCCGCCGAACTCCGCCTCCGCCCCATTCTGATGACCTCCATCGCCTTCATACTCGGCGTCGGTCCTCTCTACTTCGCCACCGGCGCAGGAGCCTACGGCCGCCACTCGGTCGGCACAGCCATCGTTGGAGGCATGGTCCTCTCCTCCGTGCTCAACCTCTTCTTCATCCCGGTCCTTTACGTCATCCTGAAGACTCTCCTCAGCAAACTCTCCGGCAAGGCCAAGGTCGCTGCCGGCAGAACAGAGCCGCCACCGCAACCTATCCACTAGGCCGCGCTCCACTGACTTGCCGGCATCGTATTGCCTTTGTATCGGAGTGGAAAAGTCGTCGCCATTTCGGCCGAAGCAACGCACGGTTTCATCGTGCGTTATGCGGTAGAGAATACGCTTCTTCTCTACCTGATCCTTCCGCATCGAAATAGCAGGGAGCTATCATTCCCCATGGCAAAACGAACCGCCTCGCCTGATCGAAGCTGGCTCTCCGAAGCCAATCAACCCACCGCCGACTTTCCCATCACCCACCTCCCCTACGGAGCCTTCGAACTGGAAGGCGAGCAGCACATCTGCGTAGCCGTCGGTGCTCACCTCCTCGACCTCCACGCCTGCGCTGCTTCCAACCTGCTTCCTCCAACCCTGGTTGAAGTCTGCCAGGCCCCGGTGCTCAATCCACTGATGTCGCTCGGCCATCGTTCCTGGACACTCCTCCGCGAAACTCTCACCACTCTTCTCCACGCCGACGTAGATCCAGACCGTAGACAGGCCACCGAGGCTGCCCTCCACTCCATCGCCGGGGCGACCCTCGTTAAACCGATCCACATCCCCAACTACACTGACTTCTACGCCTCCGTATATCACGCCACCCGCGTCGGCCAGCTCTTTCGCCCGGGCCAGCCGCTTCTCCCCAACTACAAGCACATCCCCATCGGCTACCACGGCCGCGCGTCCTCCATCATCCCCAGCGGAATGCCCGTCATCCGCCCCACGGGCCAAACCCGCCCATCAGCTCCCAATGATCAACCTAACGATCAACCTAACTTCCTTCCCACGAAAGCGTTAGACTATGAACTCGAACTAGCACTTTATGTTGGCCAGCCAAGTTTGCTCGGCACACCGATCCCTATCTCGAGCGCAGACCACCATCTCTTCGGCATCAGTCTTCTCAACGACTGGTCAGCGCGCGACATTCAATCCTGGGAGTACCAACCGCTCGGCCCCTTTCTCGCAAAAAACTTCGCCACCACCATCTCACCTTGGATCACCCCCATGGCTGCACTCGAACCCTTCCGCGTCCCGGCCGCCCAACGTCCTGCCACCGATCCCAAACCGCTCCCATACCTCCATTCCGCCACAGACCAGCAGCAGGGAAGCCTGAACGTAAAGCTTCAAGTTTTCATGTCAACTAAAACCATGCAAGACAACAAACTCGAACCATTTCTTTTGAGCGAATCCAACGCTCAGGATCTCTATTGGACCCCTGCCCAACTCATCGCCCACCACACCAGCAACGGCTGCAACTTGCAGATCGGCGACATCCTCGCCACCGGAACCATCTCCGGCCCTTCCGAATCCTCCGCCGGCTGTCTCCTCGAACTCACCCGCAACGGCGCGCAGCCCATTCTCCTCCCCACCGGCGAATCCCGCACCTTCCTCGCTGATGGCGACGAGATTATCCTTCGCGGCTCTTGCGAAGCCGCCGGCCATCCCCGCATCGGCCTCGGCGAGTGCCGCGCCGTCATCCTTTCCGCGCGCGCCTGACGAACACCGCCCGTGCTCACAAGCCTAGCCAATGTTTATACCCTTGGACTATTCTCAACCGTGCACAGGCGGTGCAACTCAGCCGCCGACCCGGAGAACTTCCCCATGGCAACACATGCTCCAACCCTGACCCAAAACGACTCCAAAACCACCGACTTCCTGCCCCTGAAGGGCACCGACCACGTCGAGTTCTACGTCGGCAACGCCCGCCAGGCCGCCTACTTTTACCGCGCCGCCTTTGGCATGTCGCTGGTCGCCTACGCTGGCCCCGAAACCGGTCAGCGCGATCGTGCCAGTTACGTCCTCCAGCAGGGCAAGGTTCGTTTCGTCCTCACCACCGCCCTCCGCTCCGACTCCGACATCGCCCGCCACGTTGAAAAGCACGGCGACGGCGTCCGCGCCATCGCCCTCTGGGTCGACGACGCCCGCCAGGCGTGGCTCGAGACCACCAAACGCGGCGGCCGCAGCATTCAGGAACCCAAAGAATTCTCCGACGAAAACGGTCGCGTCACCACCGCCAGCATCGCCGCCTATGGCGACACCATCCACACCTTCATCGACCGCACCAACTACACCGGCACCTTCTTTCCCGGCTACCAGACCGTCAAGGAAGACCACATCGCCCGCCCCGTTGGCCTCCTCCATATCGACCACATCGTCGGCAACGTCGGCTGGCATTCCATGAACGAGTGGGTCGACTTCTACGCCAACGTCATGGGCTTCAGTCTCTACCAGCACTTCGACGACAACGACATCTCCACCGAATACTCGGCGCTCATGTCGAAGGTTATGGCGAACGGCAACGGCTACGTCAAATTTCCAATTAACGAGCCTGCGGAGGGCCGCCGCAAATCGCAGATCGAGGAGTACCTCGACTTCTACCAGGGGCCCGGCGTCCAGCATATGGCCCTCGCCACCAACGACATCCTCGCCACGGTCGCGGCCATGAAAAAGCAGGGCGTCGACTTCCTCACCGTCCCGCACTCCTACTACACCGAACTGCAAAACCGCATCGGCAAGATCGACGAACCCATCGAGGAGCTCGAAAAACTAGGTATCCTCGTCGACCGCGACAACGAAGGCTATATGCTTCAGATCTTCACCCGCCCCGTCGAAGACCGTCCCACCGTCTTCTACGAGGTCATCCAACGCAAAGGCAGCCGCAGCTTTGGCAAGGGCAACTTCAAAGCCCTCTTCGAAGCCATCGAGCGCGAGCAAGCACTCCGAGGCAATCTCTAGCCATACCACAAGGGAGATCGACCTTCATGAAACCAAAACTGCGACACCTGGTCTCCGTAGCTGCCTTGATTGTGGCCGCCACGTTGCAAGCGCAAACGCCCTCGAACAAGTCCGCGAGTGCTCCCGACGATCCGGATGCCAGACCGCCCGTAACCAAGGACGATGTGCGGATTGCGCAGCGTGCGAAGGAGATACTTAACTCCGCGGAGAAGTGGAATCGCGCTGACAACAGGGTCTGCCCACCGGCAGCTAAGACCTTCAGTCTCTATTGCGCGTTGGAAAAGGCCACGGATGAAGTCAGCGGCAACTTCAAGCACCGCGGCGCTGCAATGCAGGAAGCGCGATTCGTGATTGAAGATGTCGCACCTGATTGGAAAAAGTACAATCACCGCCTGATGGACTACAACAACGACCCAAAAACCACGTTCGCCGATATTCAAAAGGTATTCGTACTTTTAGAAGACCGCATAGTCAAGCGGTTGAAAGAGGAGTCTTCAGCCAAAGAAAAATAGACGCGGCACCTGTCTCTACGCTGTATAAATATCCGTTATAAGTGCATAATCATTAGTGTTGACGCGGCTTTTCGCATCCTGCATGCTGTGTTCAGGTATTCGGCCATGAGCACCCAGCACGCACCCCACGCCTCCTTCAGCTTCAAACCTCTTCCAACCGTCGACCCCGCGCGCGCCACGTTCCTCATGTGCCCGCCCACGCTCTATGACGTCGACTACGTCATCAACCCATGGATGGCGGGCAACGTCCACACCTCCTCGCGCACTCTCGCCGCCGAGCAGTGGCAGCATCTCTACGAGGCCGTCAGCAAGATCGCCAACGTCGAACTCATCGAGCCCGAACCCGGCTCGCCCGACATGGTCTTCACCGCTAACGCCGGCCTCGAGCGCAACGGCATCGTTGCCATCAGCAGCTTCTTCTACCCTGAGCGTCAAGGCGAAGAGCCCCACTTCCGCCACTGGTTCAGGGAAAGTGGCTACACGCTCATCGATATCCCCCGCGCCACTCCCTTCGAGGGCGAAGGCGACGCGCTCTTCTCAAATGACGGCCGCTGCCTTTGGGCCGGATACGGGCCCCGCACCGCGGTCTCCAGCCACCGCGCGCTCCGCGAGATCTGGGGCATCCCTGTCGCGCCACTCCACCTCATCGACCCACGCTTCTATCATCTCGACACCTGCTTCGCCCCACTCGAAGACGGCTACATCATGTACTTTCCCGACGCCTTCGACTCACCTCTCCCTGCTACAGAATCGAAGCCTTCTACCCGCCAGAAAAACGAATCATCATCCGAGAAGCCGATGCCGTCTGCTTTCGCCTGCAACGCCATCAACGTAGGCCGCACCATCATCCTCAACAAGATCAGCAGCAAACTAAGCGGCCAGCTCGAACAACTCGGTTTCAACGTCATGCAGGTTGAACTCACCGAGTTCCTCAAGGCCGGCGGCGCAGCAAAATGCCTCGTTATGAAATTAAGCCCGCCGAAGCTTTTTCACTGATCGAGCAGGGAACTAGAGCCCCTCCGCCAACACCCGCTCATAAGCCGGCACTGTCAGAAAATCCATAAACTTCGGCGCTCTCACCAACTCCCGCATCAACTCCGCCGCCCGCACATAGGCCGTATACCTCTCCGAATCCACACTAGTCTCAGCACGCTCCAGCTCGTCCGCAATCACTTCATCAACCATCTCCACTGTCACCGGCAACCCGTCATCCATCACTGCATGATGATGCACCCACTGCCAAAGCTGCGCCCGGCTGATCTCTGCCGTCGCCGCATCTTCCATCAGGTTGAACAGCGGCACACACCCAATCCCGCGCAACCACGCCTCGACATACCCAAGCCCGACCGCAACATTATGCCGCACTCCGGCCTCGGTGATCGTTCCCTCCGGAACCTGCAGCAGATCTTCCGCCGTCGCATGATAGTCCGGCAGCTGCTTCTCAATTTGATTAGCCCGTGGCATCACCCGGTTGAAGACCTCAAGCGCCACCGGCACCAGCCCCGGATGCGCGACCCACGTTCCATCATGCCCATCGGTTGCCTCACGCTCCTTGTCAGCCCGCACCTGTGTCAACGCCTTTTCGTTTGCCACGGGATCGCTCTTGATCGGAATAAACGCACTCATCCCACCCATCGCACTCACCTTGCGCCGGTGGCACGTCTTGATACACAGCTTCGAATAGCTCCGCATGAAGTGCGTTGTCATCGTCACCTGCCCGCGGTCCGGCAGCAGCACGCTCGTATCTCCGGCAAATTTCTTGATGAAGCTGAAGATGTAGTCCCACCGCCCGCAGTTCAGTCCAGCCGAGTGATCCTTCAACTCCCACAGAATCTCATCCATCTCAAACGAAGCCAGAATCGTCTCGATCAGCACCGTCGCCTTGATCTTTCCTGATCCGCCCGGCCCAACCGGAATCCCCAACTCCTTCTCTGCCTTGACGAACACATCGTTCCAGAGCCGCGCCTCCAGATGGCTCTCTATCTTCGGCAGATAAAAATATGGTCCCGATCCCCGCTCCAGCAACTCCTTCGCATTGTGAAACGCATATAACCCAAAGTCGAACAGAGAACCCGACATCGGCTCTCCATCCACCAGCAGATGCCGCTCCTCGAGGTGCCACCCGCGAGCCCGCACAAACAGCACCGCCGGCTTCTCGATCAATTTGTAACTCTTTCCGGTCTTTTCATCTTCAAACGTGATCGTCCGCCGCACCGCGTCCCGCAGGTTCTGCTGTCCCTCAATCACGTTGTCCCACGTCGGCGTCGTCGAGTCTTCAAAGTCCGCCATAAACACCTTCGCGCCGCTGTTCAACGCGTTGATAATCATCTTCCGGTCGACGGGTCCTGTGATTTCTACTCTGCGGTCGAGCAAATCCGCAGGCAGCGGAGCGACCGTCCACTCACTCTCGCGAATCTCCTTCGTCTCCTTCAGAAAATCCGGCCGCTCCCCGGCATCCAGCCGTTTCTGCCGCGCCACACGCGCCTCCAGCAGCTCCTTTCTCTGTTCGTTGAAGGTCCGCTGCAGCTCCACCACAAACGCCACAGCCTCCGGAGTCAAAATCTCCGCATACCGCCCCGTTACCGGAGCCACAAACTCCACACTCTTGACCGACATCATCAATCCCTCCGGAAAGTTCTCAGTTGTCAGAAAATCAACACGCAAAACCAAGCGCTCAAGACTGAGAACCGACAACTGACAACCTGTTACTCAAACCGCAGATGAACCTGACCCGCAGTCGAAAACGTCACATCCACACAAGACCCTGCCGTCCCGAGCGCCAATCCGGTCCAGCTTCCTGTCGTTATCCATTGGCCTGCCTTCAACCCGCCGGTCCGCACAGCTCCGGCATTGGCCAACCACGGCAGCAGGCGCATCAGATCGCCCGAAGTATTCGACCCCGTCCGCTCGACCCGCACCACACCATCGACCGCGAGCGTCACATGCTCTGTCGAAAAATCTATCTTCTGCCAATTCGCAACCGCCGCTCCATACACAAACGCGCCATGCATCTGCAGATCGGCGATCATCGACAGCTTCGCCGCTTTTATCGGATCGGTCAACCCGCTTTCGATCACCTCGATCGCCGGATGGCAGCTCGCAATCGCAGCCACAACCTCATCTCGCGAATAAGCAGTCTCTCGCGGCGGTAGATCCTTCGCCATCAGGAAAGCAATCTCCGCCTCCAGCCCACGAAACCTGTGCTTCCCCTCCAGTTCCGCATCGTTCGAAGCAATCCACGCCAACGGCATCGGCGCAAACATCGGCGTGGCGTCCGCCGTCGGAGCCCCCACCTTCCATCCGCCGATCTCGCCATACGCCAGCGCAAGCCTGTCCTGAACGAAGTAAGCCTCATCCAGCGTCACCGGCCGCAGCGCCGCCGGCAGATCGTCTATCGGTATATTGGTCCTGCGAGCGTCCAGCAACATAGCCGCCGCACTCATCAACTCTTTTTCCCGTTCACCAGTCATCATTCAGTCAGTGTCTCGCAACTGACTGAGTTCTGTCTCGCGCCTACTTGCCGCAGCCTTGCCCACGCTCAACAGATTCGCGAACAACCGGTAAGCACCCGGCACTCCCTCAGGCAACTCCCGATACAGCGCCAATGCAACGTACACATAGGTACCCTTGCCCGTCTTTGCCACCAGCAACCCGCCCTTCTGCGGATCCTGCCCCGGATCATGCGTCTCAAGCAGAGCCTGATACTGCGGGTCCCAGCTCTCCATGAACCCATGCCCACGCTCCTCCACCCACCCATCGAAGTCCCGCTCCGTAATCTTGTTCGGCCAACTCAGCACAGGATTCTCCGGCACCAGCAACTGCACCGCCGCCGTCTCGTCCACCACCTTCTCCGCGCTCCCCAGCGAGTACGGATACGGCCCGTAGTCGAACTGGCCCAGGTTGTACTGCACAATCACCACGCCGCCATTCTTCGCATAGTTCAGCAGCTGACCATTCGCCGCCGCCAGCCCACGATTCGCCGCATACGCCCGCACTCCCAACACCACCACGTCATAACCGGAAAGTTTGCCTCCGGCAATATCGTCCATCGTCAACGTCGTCGCATGTACCCCTAAGTTTTCCAGCGACGCCTGCACCTCATCCCCCGTGCCCGGCAGATACCCCACCTTCAACCCCGGAGCCACCTTCACATCCACACCGCGCGCCCGGTACGTCGCCGCAGTATACATATTCGTCGGCGTCAGTCCCTTGTAACCGACCGCGCGAAAACCCTCGCTCGTGGCACCGTTCGTCGTCTCCGCCACAGCCTTCAGCGTGTAGCTCGTCTCCGCGAGCGCCCCAGGCGTCACGCGAAACGAAAACGTCTTCGCCTCGCCCGCATGACCAAACGAAAACCGCGCATTCGCAGGCTCCGACCGCCATCCCTGGGGCAACGCAAGCCTCGTCGTGCCTGCCACACCGCGCTGTTCGTCCCCTCGAACCTCCACGCTCACCATAAAGCTCTTCTCCGTCAGTGGAACAATCCCAGCCCGAGGCTGAATCGCCACGCTCAGCGAAGGAATCACCGCCATCGGCCGGTCCGCATCGCTCTCCTTACCATCTGGCGCCAACACCTCCTGCCCCAGCAGCAGAGGCACACCGTCATAGCTCGCGCGCACCCAAAAGGTCTCCGGCGGCGTCTGCGGAGCCAGCCGCAACGCGGGATCGCTCACATCGTAGTAAGCCTGTTCGATATTCTTTCTCGAAAAATAGGGCCTAGTCGTCGGATCTCTTTTCGGATCCGGTGCTCCCTGCGAAACGACGACGCTCTTCGAAGGCCATCCGTATTCAAAAAAAGAGTCCAGAGTCTTTTCCGGTTCGATCTTCGCGGTTCCCGGAGCCCACGTACGCTCTTTGGCCACGCCGTCTTCGGTCGACGACACAAAGTCCGCCGTCACGTCGACCGTCTCCCTCCCGCCATTCACTATCTTTGTCGATACATGGGCTATGCATTGAGGAGTCACCGCATCCGAGCAGGCGTTGTTGCCGTCAGCCTTCATTCTCGCCACAACGCGCAGCCCCAGCGCCTCAACCAGCGCATCGTTGAACTGAACGCGCTTTACCTTCAGTTCGTGAAGCACATTCGTCTTCTCCAACACCGGCAACCCGCTGGCATTCACCTTCGCGATCAGGGCATCAACACCCTTCAGCCCAGCTGCCAGCTCTGGCGCGCACTTCTCCGGAGCGTCCGCCGAAAATACCTTCGCCGCCATCGCCGCATGCTCATCGATCGCCTTCAGTGCCGGCCGCAGCCATCCCTCGCCCGCAGGAGCCAATGTGGCAATCCCCTCCAGCGTCACATCCACGCCATCAAAAAAACTCTGCTCTGTCTCCCCCGTCGTCACCCGCGAACCGTAGCGGTGATAGCTCACGTTAAACGCCCCAGCCGGAGCCAGTCTCACGCCCTGGCCGATCTGCGTCTTCTGCAGCGCCAGCCCTATTCGCGCGAACTGCACATAGCTCATCCCCAGCAGCGGGCTGTTCTCCCCCTCAGGAATACTCACATTTCCTTTAGGCGGTTCCGTCGTCCACTCCTTCGTCACATAGTTGTAGAACCGTGCCGGAGCATACTTTCCCGTCGCATAGTCGAACATCTCCTTGTTCGTCACCCGTGCAAACGGCGTACGTGCGTAGACCTTCATCGGGCTCCACGGCAGCAGCCCCGCAGCGATCTGGTCAGGAAACACCTTCGGATCGCCCGCCGCGTCGAACACCTCCTGCGCCATCTCTCCCGACACCTGGTGCTGTCCATGCCCATCCGTCAATCCGCCCACAAATACACTCGTCACGACCAACGGCCGAAACAGCCGCACCGCCCGCACTGCGTCATACAGCACCCGCTCATGCGTCCACTTCGCAAGCGCCTCTTCCTTCGTCTTCGAAAATCCGAAGTCCACCTCGGTCCCAAACATCTGGCTCACGCCCATGTATCGATCCGCCGCGAGCAGCTCCTGGGTCCTCACCAGTCCCAGCGCATCATCGAAGTCCCCCGACATCAGATTTTGCCCACCTTCGCCTCGCGTCAGCGTCAGCACTGCCACATGCGCACCCTGGCCACGCGACTCATACGCCAGCATCCCGCCGTCTTCATCATCGGGATGAGCCACGATCATCAGCAGGCTAGCCCGCGTCCGCAACTTAATCAGACTCTGCTCCAGAGCCAGCGCGCCTTTGTTCGCCGGAATCGGATTTTCAGTCACCGAAGCCTGCACCCGCTCTCCAGCCAGATTCGCCGGATCGCGCAACCCCTGACCAAACGCAACGCCACCCCACATGGCGAGCGCCATTCCCGCCACCAAACTCCAGCCTGCAAACATCCGCATAGAAATCATTGACTTCTAATCTCTCACACCCAACCACCCCAAATCACGCCTAAATCATCCATCCATGCCCATCCGTGTCCATCTCCCCGGCGTACTGTAACTAGTAGCAAGATTTGGCGTCCTATTATTAGAACCGTAGCCGTACAAGCAGGAAGGAAAACCCGCGATGCTTCTCCGCAAATCCACCAGTCTCGAATCAACGATCCGCTCCTCCGACATCACTCCCCAGCACGTCTTCGAGCAGCACGAGCAAAGCCGCCGCCGCTTCCTCATTGGAGCCGCCACCCTCGGCACCGGTGCACTGGCCGCCCGCTATATCCCCCGTCTCATCAGCCCTGGGACAACGGTCCACGCCGCCGATCAGATCCAGATCGTCGCCAGCAAATACACCCTCCCCGACGCACAAACTCCATTAGCCAAGGCCAGCAGCTACAACAATTTTTACGAGTTCGGCACCGACAAATCCGACCCCGCGCACAACGCCGGCAAGCTCCACACCCGCCCCTGGCCCATTCAGATCACCGGCATGGTCAAGAAACCCCAGACCATCAACATCGACGACCTCCTCCACTACCGTCCGCTCGAAAGTCCCGCGTCTACCGGCATCGCTGCGTCGAAGCCTGGTCCATGGTCATCCCATGGGACGGCTACTCCCTCTCCGAGTTCATCAACTTCTGCGAGCCCCTGCCCAGCGCAAAATACATCCAGTTCTTCTCCGACGTTGACAAAAAGGCCATGGAACTCCCCTCCGGCTACGACTGGCCCTACAAAGAAGGTCTGCGCATGGACGAGGCCATGAACCCTCTCACACTTCTCACCTTCGGCTGCTACGGCCAGGTCCTTCCCAACCAGAACGGTGCTCCCGTCCGCGTTGTCGTCCCGTGGAAATACGGCTTCAAATCCGCAAAATCGATCGTCCGCTTCCACTTCACCGACAAGCAGCCCGTGACGACATGGAATCAAACCGACGGCATGGAATACGGCTTCTACTCCAACGTCAATCCGAACTACGACAACGCCCGCTGGTCCCAGGCTCACGAGCGGCGCATCGACTCCAGCATCCTCCCCCGCACCATCCCCACCCTCATGTTCAACGGTTACAGCGACGAGGTCGCAAGCATGTACGCCGGCATGAACCTCAAGAAGTATTACTAAAAGACAACGACGAGGATCACTAACAAACTAGGAAAGAATTGTTCTTGCTGTCATCCTGAGCGTAGTGAAGGATCCCGAAGAACTCTTGACTGCAATACTGCTCGAACCTTTCCCTCACGGCGTTCCACCGTTCTGTATGTATGTGTCTCTCCTGCGCCAAACCTGCACGCTAAACTAACCACAGTCCAAAATGTCTAAGCGCGCCATCATCGCCCTCAAAGCCCTCCTCCACATCCTCTGCCTGATCCCTTTCCTCTGGCTCCTGCATCTCTTCACCTCCAACTCTCTCGGCAACTACGCCGACCCCATCAACTACATCACGCACTTCACCGGCGACTGGACCCTCTACTTTCTCTTCACCTCGCTCGCCATCACCCCCATCCGCCGCCTCTCCCCGAAGCTATCGTTCCTCATCCGCTTCCGCCGCCTCCTCGGCCTCTACGCCTTCTTCTACGCCACGCTTCATCTCGCGACCTACATCTTTCTCTTCTCCGGCTACGACATCACCTCTGCCCTCGCCGGCCTGCGCGCCGGTCACCCTGGCGAACTCGTCACGCAATGGAAGATCATCTGGCCCCGCATGGTCGACGACATTCTCAAGCGCCGCTTCATCCAGGTCGGTCTCTTCGCCTGGCTCATCCTCTTCTCTCTGGCCTGCACCTCTCCGGCCGTCATCATGCGCGCCATGGGCGGCAAAAACTGGCAACGCCTCCACCGCCTCATCTACGTAGCCGCCATCGCCGGAATCATCCACTACTGGTGGCTGGTCAAGACCGGCAACTACGCCCCCTGGAAGGTCACCGCCGTCCTCACCATCCTGCTCCTGGCCCGCGTCGCCTACGCCATCATCAAGCGCACCAGAAAACCTGCCGTTGCTCTCAAATCCGCGTAGAAGAATTCAAGCAGGAACTTATTTGACTAACCCACGATCCATAGCCCGAATCCGACGTCTCGTAAGCCAGAAATCAACTAGGAACAAACCGCCTTAGTGGGTCAGTTTGGAGTGAATGACTGCATCAATTGAGACATCCTGGGTTAATGGACTCTGCTAAATTCTTGCCCGCAACAAAATCGACAGGTCACTTTGTGTTCAATCCACGCCGCTTGTGCAGCGGCAAACCTTTCGTTCGCCTGCATCGGGCAGAGAGCTTGATTGTCCTCTACTCGCGCAACGTTGAGTATCGCGTCTTCAAGGTCTTGCGTCAGTTTCGTGTCGACTAGACACTTATTTATCCTGAACATTGGTTCTCCCAAGTCCCTCACCTAGGCGGGGATATCCATCGGCAAGATTACGATCGGCTTATGCGGGCGTCGTTGCGCATAAGCAAGTTGGTAGGAGTTTCTAAAAACGGGTTTTCGGAAAGTTGAAGGCGAAGTTGCCGAAAACCCAACTTTGCAGGCAGTTCGATGCTCTGGTTTCCGATCAATTGCCCGAGGAGCGATGGAGTCAGTGTTAGGTTGGTAGGCATGACTGGTAAGGGCTTTTACTCGTTACTTACTCGCGCGTCCTTTGCGGCGGGAGTTGGGTTTTGTTTAGTTGGTGTCGGTTCGGCAATCTACTTTCCGCACTTTCGGAAACATGCGTTACAGGCAAACGGGGTCATAAAGAATCTCGTTCGAGAAGAGGATAACGGGGACGTCTATCTGTGCCCTGAGTTTTCATTTCAGACGCCGGATGGCAGGAACTATAAAGTGGATTCACACAACTGCTCGAATCCATCGGAGTTCTCCGTGGGCGAGGCGGTGTCGGTTCTCTACCGGCCTAGCGATCCGACGGACGCATACATTGACTCACCCGGTCAGTTCAGCGGCGTTGCCCATTGGGAATTCAAGACGGGAGCAGTCGCCCTGCTGGTTGCGATCCCGCTTTTCTGGTACGCCAGGCGGAGGGGAATTCCCATCAAGTGGTTGGATCGTTGGTCAAATTGATCCACGCGGTTAGGTGGTGCTGGTTACCGTCGCCGCGTCGAAGGCCTTTGCATGAACTGCTTAGGACGAACTTGCCAAAATCCCGACTTTATCAAGGCGATTGATTAGTCAAATATGGGTCGTACAGAATCCATCGCCAAAAAAACTTTCTTCAAATTCAGCCCAAAAATCGCATGTCAAGTCCCAAAACCACCTAAGCCACTCAAACCAAAGGAAATAGAGTTGGCATGTTAGTTACCCGCCATCCGCTATACTTAAAACAGTTGAGAAAAACAAAGGGAACAGCCACCCTCCGGGGCTAACTCCTTTGGATGGAATATTTTGGACGCAACTCGTTTCTTGTGAATATTTTGCAGACCAGTGCACTCCGTAAATCATTGATTACAAGATATTTACGCTCGGCTAATGGGGGGGTAACCCCACCCGATTAGCCAAACGCAACTTGCCCACCCACGTCAGGTCTAAGCCACAAGAGGCGCCCCATGCGTAGCCCCATGAGTAGATTCGCTCTGCCCGTGATCCTGCTTCTTCTCGCCGCGCCGCTACACGCCCAGAAAAAGACCACCAAACCTAAGCCACCCACCACAGCCAAACCCGCCCCGCTCGTCCCTCTCAACCCACAAGAGCGAGCCAAGCAGCTCCTCAACCGCTTCACCTTCGGCCCCCGCCCCGGCGACCTCGAACAAGTCCTCGCCATCACACCCGAAAAATGGTTCGAGCAGCAGCTCAGCCCCGCCAGCATCCCAGACCCAATCCTCGACAAGCGCCTCAACGAATACTCCACACTGAACCTGCAACCTGACCAGGCGCTCCTCCTGTTCCCCGACCGCGGAACCATCCAGCAGGTAGCCGAGGGCAAGCGACCCTATCCCCCTGACCCCAACCTAGCCGCCATGTACGAAGTGCAGGTCTATAAATACAACCGGGACCTCGACACCAAGAAGATCAACGCGAACGGCCAACCCAACATCGCCCCGCCCACTGAGGCCGAAGCGGCCGAGCAAAAAAAGACCGACCAGGCCACGGCCACTCGCATCGCCGGAGACCTCTTCACGCTGCCGAAAAACCAGCGCATGGCCGCCCTCCTCAAACTCCCCGTTCCCGACCGCATCGCCTTCACCACTTACGTTGCCGGCGACCAGAAAAATCTCCTGATGAACGACTTCACCCCTCGTGAGCGCGAGCTCTTCAACGGCATGGCCGCCAACATCGGCGCCGCCTATCAGATCGTCAACGAGCTCTCCCAGGCCAAATTTCTCCGCGCCATCCTCTCCGAGCGCCAGCTTCAGGAGGTCATGACCGACTTCTGGTTCAATCACTTCAACATCTACATCGGCAAAGACTCCGACCAGTGGTACACGACCAGCTACGAGCGCGATGTCATTCGCAAACACGCCCTCGGCAAGTTCCGCGATCTCCTTCTCGCGACCGCCACCAGCCCCGCCATGATGGTCTATCTCGACAATTGGCAGTCCATCGGCCCTGACTCCATCGCCAACGGTGTCAACCCCGCCAACCCGAACTCCAAGAAGGGCAACCGCGGCCTCAACGAGAACTACGGCAGGGAAGTGATGGAGCTCCACACCCTCGGCGTCGACGGCGGCTACACCCAGGCCGACGTCACCGCGCTCTCCGCCATCCTTACCGGCTGGACCGTTGACCGTCCCAATCAGGGCGGCCCCTTCCAGTTCGATTACAAGAAGCACGAACCCGGCCCCAAGCAATGGCTCGGCCGCACCATCTTCACAGACCCTGAAAGAGTGGACATCCCCGCTAACATTCCCACTGGCATGAACGAAGGCGTTGAAGCCCTCAACATCCTCGCCTCCAGCCCCAAAACCGCGCACTTCATCAGTTACAAATTAGCCCAGCGCTTCGTCGCCGACGACCCACCGCCCGCCCTCGTCGACCGTATGGCCGCGACCTACCTCTCCACCGACGGCGACATCAAAGCCATTCTGCGCACGCTCGTCCAGTCACCCGAGTTCAACTCCAGAAAATACTTCCGCAACAAGGTCAAAACCCCGATGGAGTTCCTCGCCTCCGCCTTCCGCACCGCCGCCACCGACCCCGTCAACCCCGGCGCTCTCGTCAACACCATCAACACCATGGGCATGCGCCTCTACTACGCGCTTCCACCCACCGGCTACTACATCACCGCCGATCACTGGATGAACTCCACCGCCCTGGTCGACCGCCTCAACTTCGCTTACGCCCTCACCGGCAGCAAATTCGCCAACCAGAAGTTCGATTCCGCTCACGTCCTCGCCCTCGGCCTGATGGCTCAACCCGCGAGCCCAAACACGAACCAGACCGCATCCGTGAGCACGTCTCACGCCAAATATTCTGAAGCTATCCTCATGACCGAGATCGGCCCCAACACACCGCCTCCCGATGCAAGCGGCCAGGACATCGCCCTCCACGTCCTCGAGTCCACCCTGATCGGCGGCGACGTCTCCATCCAGACCAATCAGCTCATCCGAAAACAAATCGCGCAGCTCCCCGCGACCAGCTCCATCGATACCCTCAACCTCCTCACCGCCCTCGTCATGGGCAGCCCCGAGTTCCAACTCCGCTGATCCGCGCAGGCAGCGATCGGTGTCTGTAAACTTGAAATCGAAATTGGGTGCAAAGATGGAAGACAGGGACATCGAGTCCGGGCTCGATCCAATGGTGATGTTCGGCCTCTGGATGAAAGCCGCCGAAGCGAAGGAACCCAACGATCCGAGCGCTGCCGCACTAGCTACCGCAACGCGCGATGGAATGCCAAGCGTGCGGATGGTGCTGACGAAAGGCGTCGATGAACGCGGGTTCGCCTTCTACACCAACGCAGAAAGTCAGAAGGGCCTGGAGTTGAAGGAGAATCCAAGGGCGGCGCTGTGTTTTCACTGGAAGTCGCTACGACGCCAGGTGCGAATTACAGGTCCGGTAACCGAACTGCCGCCATCCGATGCGGATCGCTACTTTCATAGCCGCCCGCGCCTCAGTCAACTAGCCGCAGCGGCATCGCAACAGAGCCGCGTTCTGCCCTCGCGCGAGGCGTTGGTCGTCCGTGTGAAGGAGTTGGACGCCGCATTTCCCAAGGAGATTCCGCGACCGGAATATTGGAAGGGATTTGTGCTCCGGCCGGAACGGATTGAGTTCTGGAAGAGCCGCGAGGGTCGCCTGCATGACCGGATTCTCTTCGTGCGAAGCGGTGACACTTGGCAGAAGAATCGACTGTTCCCTTAAACAGACACTTCCCTCATCGCCCCCCTGCCAATATGATTCGTTCCACTAAGCACTTTAGGAGATCCCCGTGGCGAAGAACATCGTCATCTGCTGCGACGGTACCGGCAACGAGTACGGCGATGAAAACTCCAACGTCGTCCAGCTCTACCGGACCCTCGTCATCGACGGCAAACGACAGGTCGGCTACTATCATCCCGGCGTCGGCACCGAAGGCTCTCCCACCTCGACCAACAAAATCAGCGCAGCCATCTCCGTTGTAGGCGGCCTCGCCTTTGGAACAGGAATTCTCGACAACATATCCGACGCCTACCGTTACCTCATGAACGTCTACGAAGACGGCGACAACGTCTATCTCTTCGGTTTCAGCCGCGGAGCCTACACTGCGCGCGCCCTCGCCGGCGTGCTGCACATGTTCGGCCTGCTCTGCCCCGGCAACGAGGGCCTTATCCCCTACGTCGCAAGAATGTATGCCAGGCGAACCCGCAAAGCCGACGGCATGACCCACACGTTCGAGGTGGCCACCGGCTTCAAGGCAACCTTCTGCCGTCCATGCCCTCTTCATCTCGTCGGCCTGTGGGACACAGTCAGCTCCGTCGGCTGGATATGGGACCCCTTGAAGCTCCCCTACACCGCACGCAATCCTGACATGGCCCACGGCCGCCACGCCGTATCCATCGACGAGCGCCGCTGCTACTTTCGCGACAACCTCTGGGGCGCGCCCTTCCCCGCCCAGGACATCAAGCAGGTGTGGTTCAGCGGCGTCCACTCCGATGTCGGCGGCTCCTACCCGAGCGCCCAGTCCGGCCTCTCTCAGATCACCCTTCAATGGATGCTCTGCGAAGCTGTCTCTCTCGGTCTGCTGGTCAACCCGGAGCAGGCGAATGGAATTCTCGGCCGCGTCCCCGGCTTCCCAGGAGTCGCGCCCAATCCGGCTCAGCCGGAACACAACTCGCTCACCCTCCCATGGTGGATCCTCGAAGTATTTCCGCACTCCTACTACGATGCCGCGTCCAAAAAGAAAAAGTGGCGCATCCCGCTGGGAGCTTCGCGCGTCATCCCACCGGGCTCGTCCTTCCACGAAAGTGTCTGGAAGAAGCTCGCAGTAGACTCAAACTACCGTCCGAAAAACCTGCCGTCTGATTGGACGACGAATCCCAACTGGAAGAGCTGCGCCGCACCTGACAACGCTTGCGATTTCATTGAAGAAGTGAACTAACTCAACCCTTCAAACAAATCCGTACTCTGCCGCGCAGCCTCCGGCTCAGTCGTAGCCGCCAGAGCATAAAACTCCTCGGCCCCGTGCTGTTCGAAGAAACCCTTCGTCTTCTCCATCAGCGGAGCCTGCGAGACATGTTGCCGAAACGCCGCGCTCTTCCGTTCCCGCACCGAACGAATATCCAGCGTCACCGTCCACGGCATCGTCATCGCAGGCGGTCTATCTGGAATCCGGAAGTTCGTCGTCACGTAATACAGCCGCTTCGCCTTGTGCGGTTCTCCGGCATCCGGATACCGCTTCTTCTGCCCCGCCCAGTGAAACGCCGTCGTCGTCAGCATAGACGCCATCATGTGGTCGGCATGCGTATTCTGCCCGCCATCCCCGCCAAACGTAATCACCACATCCGGCTTGAAGCGCCGTATCCGCTCGACCAGCCGCCCCACCGCCACAGGAAACTCCACGAACTCCAGACGCCCATCCGCATAGTCCATCAGCTCGTGCTGGCTTACTCCCAGCACTTCGCACGAGCCGCGAAACTCATCCCGCCGCATCTTGCCCAACGCCTCGCCCGATGCTGCATCGCCGCGATTCGACGCGGCCTGCCCATCCGTCAGGCAAATCACATAGGTTTCAATCCCACGCTCCGATGCCAACGCCAATGCTCCACCAAACGCAAAACACTCATCATCCGGATGCGCCACCACACACATCAACTTCAATCCCACTCCGCCCCCTCCAGGTCCTCATCCTCAAATAGAAGTTCAGCCGAAATCGCCTGCTCCAGCGCATCCGGATCCACCAGTCGAACCGGCGCAAAGCTCCGCCGGTGCAGCGCGCAAGGTCCAAACTCGACCAGCGCCCGCCGATGTTCCGGCGTTCCATATCCTTTGTGCGAAGCCAACCCATACCCTGGATGCACTGCATCCAGCTCCCGCATCAACGCATCCCGATGCACCTTCGCCACCACCGACGCCGCCGCAATCGAAAGGCTCAGCGCGTCTCCGTAGATCAGCTTCGTCTGCCGGCACGGATGATCTAGCCGCATCGCGTCGATCAGCAGATGATCCGGCGTCATTGCCAAGCCCTGCACCGCAGCCAGCATCGCCATCCGTGTCGCCTGATAGATATTCACCCGGTCGATCGTCTCGGCATCGATCTCCGCCACGCAGACGGCAAGCGCCATCCGCCGTATCGTCGCATCAAGCGTCTCCCGTTCCTCCCTTGTCAGTTGTTTGGAGTCCTTCAGACCCGCGTCAGCCAACTCGTCCAGACACTCCGGCAGAATCACCGCCGCCGCCACCACTGGCCCGAACAGCGCCCCGCGCCCCACCTCATCCACGCCTGCGATCTGTTGAAATCCGCAGTGCCGCAGAGCCTGCTCCGGTGCATCGCTGCACACCAGCTGCTTCAGCATCCGTTGTTTTGCTGTGGCCGCTGTCACCGTTCTAAGAGCGCGAGGGGTAGGAATCGAGGAGGCCATGCTCTTTGAAATCGAGTGTATAACCACCGCGCAGAATGAAGCCACGACCGAAGTCGTGGCTCAGTGGAAAACAGGGAAGTAAACTTAGCTGGCGGTGCGCTCGACCTCGCGCAGACGAGCGGCTTTACCGCGCAGACCGCGCAGGTAGAACAGCTTCGAACGGCGAACCTCGTAGGAGCGAACCTTCTCGACCTTATCGACAACCTTGGAGTTGTACGGGAAGATGCGCTCGACACCCTGGCCGAAGCTCATCTTGCGAACGGTGAAGGATCCCTGTGCGCCCTTACGGCACGCAATCACCATGCCCTCAAACGCCTGCAGGCGCTCTTTCTCGCCCTCACGAATCTTGACTTGTACACGAACGGTGTCGCCCGGGGCGAACTCAGGTAAATCGGTCCGCTCTAACTTAGCGGCCAGCTTCTGCATAATCGGATGAATGGACATGACACAACTTTCCTATGGTTGGACTCGACCTTTAGTGTACACGAAATCCAAGCCTGCTGGGCTCAAATCGCATAGAAAACACGCGGTATCAGTGCTTTATCGGTCCCAATTTTCGCGCCAGCCGAACTCCGCAAGGATCTCCCGATCCTCCTCGCTGATCTCAATTCTGTCCAGCAGGTCCGGACGGTTCTCCAGCGTCTTTTTCAGCGCCATCCTCCTGCGCCATCGGCGGATCGTCTCATGGTTCCCTCCGGCCAGTGCCTCGGGAATCGCCATTCCCATAAAATCCGCTGGCCTCGTGTAGTGCGGATAATCCAGCAACCCTCCCGCACCATACGTCGATCGCGGCGGTCCATCGGCAGAGACAGCATCTTCTATTCCATCCTCCGCGCCAAAGCTCTCAAACCGCGACGAATCTGGATTCCCCAGCGCTCCCGGCAGCAGCCGCACTACGGTATCGATGATCACCGCCGCCGCTAGTTCACCGCCCGACAGCACATAATCGCCAATCGAAATCTCGCGATCGCACAGCAGCTCATTCACCCTCTCATCCACGCCTTCATACCGCCCGCAGACGATGACCACACGTTCCGTCGCCGCAAGCTCCTGCGCCACCGACTGATTGAACGGCTGTCCCTGCGCCGACAGAAGAATCACAGTCTCCTTCTGCCTCCGCCGCTCCGCCTTCGGAGCAATCTGCAGCGACTGCACGGCCTCGTAGATCGGCTGCGCCTTCAGCACCATCCCCTCGCCCCCGCCGAACGGACGATCGTCCACAGTTCGATGGCGGTCATGCGTGAAACCGCGCAGGTCGTGCACGGCAATTTCGACCAGCCCCGCCGTTCGGGCGCGCTTTAGTATCCCGTGGTCGAACGGGCCCGTGAAGAAGTCTGGAAAGATCGTAATGATATCGAAATGCATATTGGATGATTACCGAATCGCCAATTGTTGTTACCGAATAACCAATTCTTGTTACCGAATGGCCAATTGGGGGATTCCTCCGCTGATTGCACCTTATCACTAGGAAGTTGTAGGTGAGCTCAATCCTTTTTCGTTGAAAATCGAAGGGTGATGTTTTACGCATCAAACTCTGCCTCCAGGTCATCACGGCGATAGAAAGAGCCCTGTATGTTTCGTACAAAACTCGCCGCCGAATCGATGATGCTGCCTCTGGCGCTTTTGTGCTCCATAGCCGTCGCGCAGGAACTGCCGTCAAACTGCACAGTAGAAGCTCCCGAATCTCCCCTGCTCTTTATAGTGCCTCCAGGGGACGTCTATGGTTCTTACGTTCCTTACACAGGCCCTCTCCCGCAGGTGGTCGCGCAAAGTAAAGCTGCCACGGCTTGCAACACGCCGAGCGCGCAGGCGGCGCCGCCGAGCAACTCGTCGCGCCAGGCCCCCCCATCGCAAGGTAACGTCGCCGACGCTACGTCACTGCCCTGCAATACCGACCTCTGGGTAGCAGACAAGATCTATGGCCCCTACGTTCCTTACACGGGACCTTTGAAAGCTTGCCTCACTCTAAGCGCGCACACGGCGCACAACTCGTCGCCTCTGAACTTCTCTCCACCGATAGAGATTCAGCCAGCCGATCCTGTCAAATCCACTCCGCCGCCCGAGCCCGTGGCCAACAATCTAGCCGCGTCCCCAATTGGCGTTTCCGGCAGCACTAGTGAATTTGTCCGCTCCATACCCGTCCCGCCCGCAGTAACAGGGCCGCTGGAGGAGATGAAGCCGTTTCGAACCTACGCGATCGGCTTCAAGGCAGACACTCTCGGAGCGGGCATCGAAATCGCCACGCCGATCGCGGGCAGCTTCAATCTCCGCACCAGCTTCAACTTCTTTGCCTTTAACGATCCCTTCTCGATCGACGGAGTCAATTACGAAGCCAGACTTCATCTCCAATCCAGTGAGGCCGTCCTGGACTGGTTCGTCGGAAAGGGGCTTCACATCAGCCCCGGCGTTCTCTATGCGAAAAACGCCATGACGGCGCCGGCATACGTCGGCCCCGGTCAAACCTTCGTTCTGGGAACCCAGACTTTCCTCAACAGTGTTGACGACCCTGTCAGTGGTTCCTCCTCAGTCGTCTTTCCGCACAAGTTTTCCCCTTTGCTGCTAATTGGCTATGGAAATATTCTTCCGCGCAGTGGCCGGCATCTCACATTTCCCGTTGAGATCGGCGCTGCCTACACCGGAGATTCGGTAATCGCTGTCTCCCTAAGCGGGACTGCCTGCACCACAGAAGGCTGCGTCAGTTTCAACGCAAACCAGCAGGCACAAACCTTCCTGAAACAAGAGGTACACAACCTCAACGAAGATCTAAAGCGATATCCGGTATTTCCCATCGTCTCTGTGGGAGTGGCCTATCGCTTCTGATCATCGCTGGTTCTTAGCCCACCCGTCGATCGATTGACCTCAATCAAACCCTCCGGCAGCACCATATCGATCCGTTTTGCCTCTGTATCCACCGCCACCAGAAACGCCTTCGCAAACGGAATAAGCACCTCATCTCCCTCAAGTGACTTCACCGCGAGCAGCGGCGCAGCCTCGTCAAGCCGGCGCGTACCATCTGCCGTCATCGCGAACTGCACGTCTGCAACGACACCCACTGGCTTTGAGCCGTCATACACAGTGCACCCAGTAAGCTCGCTGATGTAGACCGAGTCATCGTCCAGAGGAAGCCGCTCCTGGCGCGGAACGAGCACGTCCCTTCCTGCAATCGACTCAGCGTCCGAGATCGTGTCGATGCCGGCAAACTGCAACACCACACGGCCCTCATTCTTCCCCACCGGCAACCAGAAAGCCACAACCTCAGCCGGGAGCGCCTCCGCCTCTTCCCCAACGAAGCCCGGCGCGGCCAGAAATACCCGCTTCTGGTCCTCAAATCGTTCGGGAAAATCGGTAAACAATTCCGCCAGCATCTCACCCTTGCGACCCTGCGGCCGAAGCAGATGTGCCAATACGATCCATGCGGGAGCGCTTTGCGTCATAAGGCGGAACTCAGCGACAAATCATCAGGCGAATTCAATGATACGAAGCGCCAGGACGCTGTCTGTTTGTAGAGGTGTTAACTCTGAGACACAGGCGGGTCGCCATGTTCCACAATATCCAGCGAAAAGCGATGTCTCAGCTTCATACTCGCTGCACTGAGAATGGTACGCATCGATCGCGCCGTTCGGCCCTGTTTCCCAATCACTTTGCCAACGTCGCTCTGCGCGACGCGCAATCGAATGACAGTGGTATCGCCGTCTGCGATAGCCTCGACCGAGACGCTCTCTGGATTATCTACCAGGGCATGCGCTATCTCCGTTATAAGGTCTGTCATGTTCTTTACAGGATTTTCCCCCGGGGGAAACTGCGTCGCCTCAGTCATTACACACACCTTCCGCTTTTGGGAGTCACGAAGAAACGCTCATGCGCTATCCCTTCGTCTCGCTGCGGCGAGATCTTCCGGAAAGTGCTGGTACGAGCGAACCCCGGTCACAGTTAGTCAAGGCTATTAACCCGTACCTTCTGCTTTGCAGTTCAATCGCTTAACGCTGCAATACCAAGGAGTTTACGCGAAACGGTGTGCAGACCAACCACAAGGAATCTACTGAGACAGCTATCTTTGGGAACCAGAATCGCGTTCCCAAAGTTAGTGACCGACCAGTAACTCTTACGCCGCTGCGACCGTCTCTGCCGGCTTCTGCGCCATCAGCTTTCCGACCCGCTCCGACACCTGTGCTCCATTGCTGGTCCAGTAATCGATACGATCGCGCTTCAGGTCGACCGTCGCGGGATTCGTGCGCGGATTGTAGGTGCCCACCACTTCAACAGAACGGCCGTTACGGGCGCGATCCTTTTCTATGACAACAACGCGGTAGTGGGGTTGCTTACGCGCTCCAACGCGCGCCAAACGAATCATCAACACGGGCAATGCCTTTCAAAACACTTTTTAGTTTGAGTTACAAAGGGCTTCGCCAGTCTCCCATCTCGACAGAGAACGGACATGGTTAACCCAACATCTAAGTATCACGGAAAATGCGGCTTTTCGCAAGGTATACGCACAAAAAACGCCGCAATCAGGCAGGAAACAGGAAACGCAGCACATCCCCAAAACGGTCTGACCAGGCGCCCTCATCATGAACCGCACCCTGCGCCTTTACATAAGCAAGGTCCACCCCAATATGCCAGCCGCGCCTCAACAGCAGATCCTCCAGAATATCCGCGTCGCGCACATGCCGAGCCCCTTCCGCCGTCCCCATATCCAGCCAGATACGCAGATCGCGTTTGGTCGTCTGCTGCTTGATAGCATTGAGGATACTGCGATGGTCCCACCACAGCGAAGGCGACATCACCGCCACTTTGCCGAACACCTCCGGATGCGCAAACCCCAGATAAAGCGAGATCAGTCCACCCAGCGACGACCCGCCAACTCCCGTATTCTTCGCCTCCGGCAGCGTCCGGTATGAGCGGTCGATCATTGGTTTCAGCTCCTCCATCAGCAGCCGTCCATAGTTCCGACCCTCGCCCCCACCCATCTTGAAGTCGCGCGTAGGCGTGTACTCTGCCATCCTCCGAAGCCCGGTATTGGCAATCCCCACCAGGATCAGCGGTTCGATCTCGCCGTCCTCTGTCAGCCGGTCCGCGGTGGTATTCGCGTTCCACGTCCGGCCCGCAATGTACGACGTTCTTCCATCGAAAAGATTCTGCCCATCCTGCAGGTAGAGAACAGGGAAGCGACGCTCCGCCTGCTCCAGATACTGCGGCGGCAGATACACCGAGACAGCACGGTCATCCGGCAAAATCTCCGAGTGAAACTCCCGCACACTGTACCTTGGATTGGCATCGAGATCGTCTGCGGTATGCTCTCTACTCTGATCTTTGGCGGAGTCGGCGGAGATCGACACAGACTCCAGCGGCCCGGGCGCAGGCTGGGGAGAAGATGGGGATAGCGGTTTCAATGGATAAGGAATCAGCTCCAGTAAAGTACGATTGCATCAGACTAGCAGAGGCGGCCCGATGAAACGCGAATACCACAAATGGTCTTCTCCAGCCCTCGGGCGCGACATGGAGATGCTTGTCTTCGGACATGCGGGCCTTCCTGCTCTGGTCTTTCCCAGCTCCTGCGGCCGCTTCTTCGAGTTTGAAGACCGCGGCATGGTCCACGCCGTTCACCACAAGCTCGAACACGGCCAACTGCAGCTCTTCTGTGTCGACTCGGTCGATTCCGAAAGCTGGTACAACCGCGCCGTCCCTCCACGCTGGCGCATCGCGCGTCACGTGCAGTACGAGCAATATCTGATGCAGGAGGTTCTCCCGTTCCTCCGCCGGCAGAACTACTCCTCGCACCTCGCCGCCGTCGGCTGCAGCTTCGGCGGCTTTCACGCACTCAACATCGCCCTGCGCCACCCCGACGTCTTCACCGCCATGCTCTCCATGAGCGGCGCCTTCGACACCTCCAGCTTCCTCAAGAGCTACTACGACGACGACTGCTACTTCAACATCCCCATGCATTATCTGCCGAACATGAACGACCCCTGGTATCTCGATCGCTACCGGCGCAACACCTACATCCTCGCCACCGGCGTGCACGACCAGTGCTGGGACGCAAACGAGCGCATGGCGAAGATCTTCCGGGACAAGAACATCCCCTGCCGTCTCGACGTCTGGGGAGACAATACCGGCCACGACTGGCCCTGGTGGCAACGCATGCTGCAAACTTATGTCTGATCTCCGGTCTCTAATGAGCGAACGGCCCGCATAGAAGTGAACCAATTGGAGGATTACGTGAAGAAGATCGGTGTTCTCTTCGGAATGGAAAATACCTTTCCCAGCGCCCTTGTCGATCGGATCAACGCAATGGAGATCGAAGGCATTCAAGCCGAGTTCGTCCATGTAGGCGGCGTACAAATGGCCGTGCCCTCCGGCTACGCAGTCATCGTCGATCGCATCTCACACGACATCCCGTTCTACCGTTCTTTTTTGAAGAACGCCGTCCTCACCGGCACGCAGGTCATCAATAACCCCTTCTGGTGGTCGGCCGACGACAAGTTTTTCAACTTCGCCCTCGCCGCCAAACTCGGCGTAGCCATACCGAAGACCGTGCTCCTCCCTCACAAGAAATTCCCCCCACAGACCAACGAGCGCTCCATGCGCAACCTGCAGTTTCCCCTCGACTGGGACGGGATCTTCGACTACGTCGGCTTTCCCGCCTTCCTCAAACCCCACGACGGCGGCGGCTGGCGCGACGTTCACCACGTCCACAACCGCGACGAGTTCTTCCACGCCTACGACCACACCCGCGATCTCTGCATGACCCTCCAGGCCGCAGTCAATTTCCAGGAGTACTTCCGCTGCTACGTCGTCGGCCAGTCCGAAGTCCGCATCATGCCCTACGACCCCCGACGCCCGCACGAGCACCGCTACGTTCTCGACCCCCCCGCGTACGACAAGAAGCTCCTCAAGCGCGTAGAAAAGGACGCTCTCACCATCTGCCAAGCCCTCGGCTACGACCTCAACACCGTAGAGTTCGCCGTAGAAGACGGCATCCCTTACGCCATCGACTTCATGAACCCCGCCCCCGACGCCGACCTTCACTCCGTCGGCAAAGAGAGCTTCGACTGGATCGTCAACGCCGTAGCAAAACTCGCCGTCAGCAAAGCTCAAAAGCCAACCAAACCCGAACTTCGCTGGGCATCGTTCCTTGGTTCGGAGAAGAGGTCTGCAGCGAAGAAGACCGCAGTTAAACCAGCTACCAAGACAGCAGGGAAGAAGGCAACGAAGAAGTAGCGGACTAGCAACACGCAGATGGATGCCGCAAAACAATCAGTTTTTATCCGTCAAATCCTTTTTATCCGTGTTAAGTTTTTGTATTCGTCAACGAGGCAACATCTATGCGTCCCACCTTCACGCTAGGCATCGAAGAGGAATACCAGACCATCGACCCCGAAACCCGCGACCTCCGTTCGCACATCGCGACCGAGATGCTCGCCAAGGGCAAGCTCCGCCTCGAAGAGCGCGTCAAAGCCGAGATGCATCAGTCCGTCATCGAGGTCGGCACCCGAATCTGCAAGACCATCCAGGATGCCCAGGAAGATCTCTTTGACCTCCGCCGCAACATGATCTCCCTGGCCGAAGAGCACGACCTCGTCCTCGTCGCCGGAGCCACTCACCCCTTCGCCGACTGGCGCGTCCAGGAGATCTACCCTGACCCGCGCTACGCCCAGGTCGTCCAGGACCTCCAACTAGTCGCCCGCGCCAACCTCATCTTCGGCCTCCACGTTCACGTCGGCATCGAGGACCGCGAAGCTGCCATCCGCGTCATGAACTCCCTGCGCTACTTCCTCCCGCACATCCTCGCGCTCTCCACCAACTCTCCTTTTTGGCTCGGCATGGACACCGGTTACAAAAGCTACCGCGCCAAGGTCTTCGAAAACTTCCCCCGCACCAATCTTCCAGACAGTTTCGCCAGCTACTCCGAATTCGAAAACTACGTTGCTCTCCTCATCAAGACCAACTGCATCGACAACGCCAAAAAAATCTGGTGGGACGTTCGCCCTCACCCCTTCTTCGACACCGTCGAAGTCCGCATCTGCGACATCCCTCTCCGCGCTCAGGAGACCATAGCCATCGCCGCCCTCATCCAGGCCACCGCTTGCAAGCTCTGGCATCTCCACTCGCGCAACGTCGACTACCGCCAGTACTCCCGCGCTCTATTAATGGAGAACAAGTTCCGCGCCGTCCGCTACGGCCTCGACGGCAAGATGATCGACTTCGGCAAACAACAGGAGGTCCCCGCCCGAGAACTCATCCTCGAATACCTCGCCTTCGTCGACGACGTTCTCGACGAACTCGGCAGCCGCAAAGAGATCTCCTACATCCACGCCATGCTGCAACAAGGCTCCGGCGCCGACCGCCAGCTGAAAGTCTTCCGCGAAACCAACGACCTCAAAGCAGTCGTCGACTACATGGCTGCCGAAACCAAAGCCGGCCTCTGACCTATCCATGCATACTAAATCGGGAACCTGAGAAGATGCGGATGTCAGTTGAAGTCTCTCGTGTCATTGCGAGGTCGCAAAGAATCTCTCCTACTACGGGAGAAAACTTGAAACCATGACCCGAGAATCCGGCAGCCACGCTCACCTGCGGATAGCTGGGGTGCGTATCGATAATGAAGTGTTCGTCCGGCGTCATCGTATACATGCAAGTCGCCGCGTGATCTACCTCACCGTTAAGTGCTGGAATTCTAGACCTGATCGCGGACCTGATTGCCAATTCGTCACGCGGACGGATGCGCCGGACAATTGTGGACGGCGTGCACGTTTCATCTCCAGAGTGAATCCCTATCTTTGGGCTCCCATCTTCGCTGATTCGCGGGAGGCCATAGAACAAGGGCGATCCCTCAGGCTCCCACAGAAAGATCGGGAACACTCCGCAATCAAAACTGGAAGATTGGCGAACAGGCTTAAGCCAGAACAGGACCCTGCGCGAGACGATGACCGGCATCGAAACGTCCGGCACCAGTTCTGCGAACCAGGGACCGACAGAAAGCACCAATGATCTGGCATGATAGGTCTGCTTTTGCGTCGTAACGCTTACACCGTCACCATCTTGAGAAGCGGTCCATGAAAGCATGGGTTCTTCGAAACAGAGAACTGCTCCGCGCTTCGATGCACCGCGCAGGTGCTGTCGAATACATTCCTCGGGCTTGAGATAGCCCGCTTTTTCTTCGTAGAACCCTACTTCATCGTCTGCCAGGACAAACTGCGGAAAACGCCGACGCATTTCGTTACAGTCGAATAGCTCATGTCGAAGCCTGTGCGTTGTGGCGCTTCTCAAGCAGCCAGCCACGAGCGTTCCTTTTGGAGGTCCGATAGCAACCCCGCCTGTGATCCTCATGAGGTTCTCGTTGCTCTCCTCTTGCAATTGATCCCAAAGCTCGTACGCCCTCAGAACGAGCGGAACATAGGCAGGGTTTTCGTAGTAAGCCTGCCGGATAATCCGCGACTCCCCGTGCGACGACCCCTTATCATGAGCGGGAGTAAAGGCTTCCAGCCCCAAGACCTTCGCACCTCGCTTCGATAATTGGTATGCCGCGGCGCTTCCCATCGCGCCGAGGCCGACAACGATAACGTCAAATACGCCTTCCACCGTCATCCCCCATGGTGCGTCAGCTCTAAGCATCCAAAGTAACAGCCTCGTAGGATACGGTGGCGGAGAGGAACTTCTTCCAGCGTGATCTCTAAATCGAATGAATGGAGCGCCTTACATTGTCTCTGCAGCATAAACCGCAGCATCTCCATCCCTTGCAAGATGACGTTTGGAAGGTCCAGGCCTGACACCAAAAGACAGAAGACCCTGGCACAGAGGGTCGAGCCAGCGCAGATACTTTCAACTCAAAATTCTGTAACCGGACAGTAACAAGCTATCCTAGACAGAAAGCTTCACACGAAAGATGGGCAGAAATGGTTGACCAGGCAACACCCGTAGCACCGGACCTCCGCACCACCCCGTTCCCCGCCGAGTTCACACCCGGCGCACGCAACGCTGTTACTACCTGCCTGCGCATCCAGCAGGACGAAAAAATCACGTTAATCACCGATGAGCGCTGCCTCACCATCGCCGCCTCCATCGCCGCCGAACTCGATCGCATCGGCTGCACCTGGAACGCCTTCGTCCTCGAGGCTGTCGCTCCGCGCCCCCTTACCGAAATGCCCCCCATCGTCCTCGCCGACATGGAGACCTCGCAGGTCAGCATCTTCGCCGTCTCAGTCCAGCCCAACGAACTCCACTCGCGCATGCAGATGACCGACGTCGTCAACCGCCGCCGTATGCGTCACGCCCACATGGTCAACATCACCCCCGAGATCATGACCCAGGGCATGCGCGCCGACTTCCTCGCCATCGACCGCCTCTCCCAGGCCGTCCTCGACAAGGTCCGCGCCGCCAGCTACGTCCGCGCCACCACCCCCGCCGGCACTGACATCCACGCCCAGCTCAACCCCGAATATCGCTGGTTCAAAACCTCCGGCATCATCTCCACCGAAAAGTGGGGCAACCTCCCCGGCGGCGAGTGCTTCACCGCGCCCGGCGAGGTCAACGGGGTCTTCGTCGTCGACGGCGTCGTCGGCGACTTCCTCTGCGCTCGCTACGGCATCCTGCGCGACCAGCCCCTCACCATCAACATCGAAGGCAACCGCATCACGCGCGTGGCGTCTTCAAACAAAGCCCTCGAGCGCGACTTCTGGGCCTACACTCACACCGACGAAAACTCCGATCGCGTCGGAGAGTTCGCCATCGGCACCAACATCGGCGTCGAGCGCGTCATCGGCAACATCCTGCAAGACGAAAAATTTCCCGGCATCCACATCGCCTTCGGAGATCCCTACGGCGCCCACACCGGAGCCCCCTGGAAATCCTCCACCCACATCGACGTGGTCGGCCTCGACTTCAGCATCTGGTTAGGCGACGCCGACGGCGAAGAACAAATCATGCGCAACGGCCAATTCCTCCTCGACGCATAATTTTGTCCTCGACCCATAAACCGCCTCCTCAAAAGTTGTCATTCTGAGCGTAGCGAAGAACCCCCGTATTTCCTTTGGCCGTGGCCTTCCTGCTGTCTCCCCCGAAGGGGATCTGCTCTTACTCTGTTTTTGGTTTTTGACTCTGCTTTTCTAGTTGTCATCCTTCGCCGACAGGTCCGCATCTTCTTCGCTGCCCGGCTCACTCCATTCAGCAGACATCTTCATCGCCGATACACTTCACCAGCTACACTATCTCCCATGCTGCAGCCCAACCGCGACCGCTTCAACGCGCACTTCACTGCAACGCAATACGCTAACCTCCTCGACCGCCTCACTACGGAAACCGGCACCGCCATAGAATTCCGCGTTGCGGAAACTCCTTGCTTCTTCCCCCAATCCCTCCTCAACGAGCTCGCCGAAACCGGCGCAGCACTCACCCACCAGCTCCTCGACAATCCCGCTTACATGCAGGCCTCCAGCCAAACCATCCCCGAGCGGTTCCACGTTCCCAACGAAAACCCTCAGCCCAACTTCATGACAGTCGACTTCGGCCTCGTTCGCGATCCCGACGGCGGCCTCAGTCCAAAACTCGTCGAGCTCCAGGCCTTCCCCTCCATCTTCGGCTACCAGGACATCCTCGCCCGCCAGTACATCGAAGCTTATAACCTCGACCCCAATCTCACCTGTTATCTCGATGGCCTCACCGGGCAAACCTACTGGCAGCTTCTCCATCAGGTCATCGTCGGCGACCACGACCCCGAAAACGTAGTCCTCCTTGAGATCGACCCGGACAGTCAAAAAACCCTCCCCGACTTCCACGTCCACGAAGACAAGCTGCACATCCAAACCGTCGACATCGCCAAGCTCCGCAAGCGCGGCAACCGCCTCTTCTACCAGCGCGCCGGTCGCGAAATCCCGATCCACCGCATCTACAACCGCGCAATCGTCGAGGAGCTCGAGCGAAAAAAAATCCAGCTTCCCTTCGACTACCGCGACTCGCTTGACGTCGAGTGGGCCGGCCATCCCAACTGGTACTTCCGCATCAGCAAATTCTCGCTCCCATTTCTTAATCACCCCTCCGTCCCCAAAGCCGTCTTTCTCGACGACTGGTTTGACCACCGCAACACCGAAGGCCTGCCCCATCAACGCGATCAGCTTCTCCTCAAGCCGCTCTACTCCTTCGCGGGCAAGGGAATTCAGTTCGCCCCCACCGACGCCGACCTCAACGCCATCCCGCCCGCCGATCGTCATCTCTACCTTCTCCAGCAACGAGTTGCCTTCGAACCCGTCATCCAGACTCCCCACGGCCCCACGCAGGCCGAGATCCGAATCATGTACCTCTGGCCCGACGGCGGAGCCCTCCAGCCGGCCATCTCCCTGGTCCGTCTGGGGCGCGGATTGATGATGGGAGTCGACCATAATCGTGACCGGCAATGGGTTGGAAGCTCCGCCGCCCTCACCCCTCCGTTGTAGCTCGATTCCTGAGAAAAATGCTGGAACTGGCTGTCTCTGGGGTACACTCCAGTGTGGTGGTTGTGGGTTCGGCAAAAGGCTGCATCCAACTAAGAGGAGGGCGCGTGGCTCAGTGGCAAATGCCAGTCGGAGACAATCCGGTTCGCACGGCAGTACGTTTCCCAATGAGACTTGCAATCCGTCTGCAGACCGAGCAGGGCGAAATGGAAGCCATGACGGAGAACATCTCCGCCAACGGGCTTCTCTTCGTCGGCGAACAGCTTCCGCCGTTGGAAGCCAGAATTGAGTTCACTATCGCGATGCCTTCAGCCGTTATGGGGACTGAAAAGGACGTAACCATCCACTGCATCGGCCGGGTCGTGCGCCACTATCTGCAAGGTGGCCAGAAAAAGGCCGCTGCAGTGATCGACGAGTATTTTTTAAAGGCATGACAAATATGACTGTAGTTAACATCGATCCAACCCGTGCCAACGAGGAAGACGTTCCAGAGGAAAATGCAACACACGCCGGCATCCGCGTCATTCTGGCCGATTCGCAGGCGATCTATCGCGTCGGCATGAAGAAGGTGTTTGCACTCGAAGACGATATTCGCGTCGTCGCCCAGGTTGAGACCCTTACCAATCTCTATGCCGCTCTCCAGCGCTACCCCACAGACGTTGTCGTCCTCGAAGGCCAACTCATCGCCGGCACCATCGATGCCATCCCCGAGCTTGTCCGCCAGGCACCCGAGGCCAAATTGATCGTCCAGGTCAGCGAGGCCGACGAGTCCAATACAGTCGAGCTCTATCGCCGCGGCGTCCGCGGTGTTGTTCCCCGCTCCATATCCCCCGATCTCCTCGTCAAATGCGTCCGCAAGATCGCCGAAGGCGAGACCTGGATCGACAACCAGTCCATCAGCTGGGTCATCGAAGCCTACCGTTCCCAGGCCACCAGCCTCACCGATCCTAAAGTCCAACCCAAGCTCTCCAAAAAAGAGTTGGCCATCATCAGTTGCATCACCCGCGGCATGCGCAACAAAGAGATCGCGTACCAGATCGGCACCACCGAGCAGGTCATCAAGAACTACCTCCGCAAGGTCTACGACAAGCTCGGCGTCTCCGACCGCCTGGAGCTTGCCCTGTACTGCCTCCACCACGAGCTGCTGAAGAAGTACATGGTCGACACCGATCCCGCAATGCCTCACACCGAACCGCTGCAGCCCCTCCGCGCCAAGATGTAACCTGTTTCCTCCGTTGTCATCCCTCTGTTGTGTCTGCGTGCTTCTTTAATCATCGTCATCCTTCGGCGAACGGGGGTGGGCCTCGCTTGTCATCGACGCGAATTCAGGCGTATCGTTCCGGTACACTTCTGGGCCCCTCTATACGACAACACCTCTCGCTAAAGGAGCCCTCTATGATCCTTCCTCTCTTTGAATCTGGCCTCGACGGCTACGAGACGGCATACAACCAGCAACAGCACGTCAATTTCATCGGTT
Organism: uncultured Acidobacteriaceae bacterium; assembly: GCA_963791735.1. Lineage (GTDB taxonomy): Bacteria > Acidobacteriota > Terriglobia > Terriglobales > Acidobacteriaceae > Edaphobacter. The sequence goes on from CAWBTR010000010.1 coordinate 618,909, forward strand.
CAGACTTCCACGTTCACGAACTCTTCTACGACGGCACATGGCATCTGAACGATCTCACCCAGCTCTCCGGAGCTCCGCCCGCCGATCTCGGATCATCGGTCTACGCCTACATCACCGCATTCAACCAGCAACAGCACGTCAACTTCGTCGCATACATCGGCTCCGAGGCACACCTCTTCGAGCTCTACTACACCACCCAATGGAACTACAACGACCTCACCGAACTAGCTGGCGCACCGCCCGTCTTCGGAACACCCATCCACGGCTACGTCACCACCTTCAACCAGCAGCAGCACATCAACTTCATCGGTTCAAACTTCCACGTCTACGAGCTCTACTACGACGGCGCATGGCATCACAACGATCTCACCCAGCTCACCGGCGCACCCAACGCCGGCTCGACCAACCCCAAGGTCGAAGACAGCACATGGACGAGCATCCTCACCGGCTACCAGACCGAATTCAACTCCCAGCAGCACGTCAACTTCATCGGAGCCGACTACCATGTCCACGAGCTTTACTACGACGGCGCATGGCATCATAACGACCTCACCGAACTCGTCAGCGCTCCCAACGTCTACGGCAACGCCCTCGCCGCCTACGAAACCGCCTTCAACAGCCAGCAACACGTCAACTTCCCCTTCAATGCCAGCGGCAGCGTCCATGTCGCCGAACTCTTCTTCGACGGTGCATGGCACTTCAACGACCTCTCCCAACTCACCGGCGCTCCAGAGGTAGCCCCGCCTCTGCTCGATGGCTACGTCACCACCTTCAACAACCAGATGCACGTCAACTTCGTCGCCTTCGTCGGCGCAGACATTCACGTCTTCGAGCTCATCTACAACGGCACCACCTGGATCAGCAACGACCTCACCCAGCTCACCGGAGCTCCGTCTTTCCTCAACTCAGAGGTGAACAGGGGACTCGACGGCTATCAGACTGAATTCAACTTCCAGCAGCACGTCAACTTTATCGATACCAACCAGCACGTCCACGAGCTCTATTACGACGGCGCATGGCGCCACAACGACCTCACTGCCATCGCAACATGAACGACACCAATCGTCCTCTCCACCTTGGCCTGTCTGCGTAGGACTTCCGCGATGAGGTGCTGCGCTGGCTTCTTCATCGCTCATCCCATTTATTGGTACTCAGCTTGAGGCTCCTCCACCTCAAAAACGCCATCGATTGCGCCAAGCTGAGCCGTATCTCTCGCAATCGTGAAACCGCCACTTCATTTTAAGTTGGATCACCGACAATGTAGAATTCTCCGCGAACCCAGTCCGGCTTCAAAAGGAATGCCAGTGAACTACGCCAGCATCGCTCTCGCGTTTCTCGGCGCCACCGTCGCCTACTTCGCCTGCGGCTTCATCATGTTCGCCGCCCTGCCAGCCATGAAGTCCGAGTTCATGAAGTACCCCAACGTCTACCGCTCGCATGATGGCATGATGAAAGTCATGCCCTACGGCGTGATTGCCATCCTCATCAGCATCGTGGTTGTCGCCGTTCTCTACGCAAAAATCTATCCTGCAGGCGGTGGCATCGTCTCCGGCGTATACCTCGGCGCACTCATTGGCATTTTCTCGGTCTGCACCTTCGTCATTCACAACTACGTCAATCTGAACATCGGCCTCACGCTCACGCTCTACCAGGGCGTCACCTACTTCATTCAGTGGGTCATCGTCGGCGCAGCCATCGGCCTCATCTACAAGCCATCTTAGACAGTGGTCTCGATCGTCCCCGAGGGATTCCGAGACGGTTGGGCCTTCTCGATCAGATGGCTGAGAGAGGCATCTCTTCTTATCGGCGAAGCGACTGATTCTATTGCCGTTGTTCCTGCCGTTATTTTTCTTTTGCCATTTTCGGCCCAAAAATCGCATGTCAAGCCCCAAAACTATCTAACCCACTACCAGTCAACGACATCCACGTGGCATTTTAGTTATGCCCAACCCGCTATACTGGATATATAGATCAAAACAGGCAAGCCCCGGGGCACGATCCGGGGCTAACTCGTTTCTATGCAATATTTTGGACGTAACCCATTTGTTTGGAATATTTTACAGGAGCCGACCACCCGTAAATCACTGAAAGGAGATCATTTATACGCGGGCAATGGGGGAGGGGGGTACCCCTGAGCAAAAAGGATAACTAGCAGCTGACAAATCGATTCAAAGCAGGATGTATGCTTTTGCAGGCGAGAAATCGCCATGAAGGAATGACATGGGAATCGCAACATCGACGTTGAATCTGGCACAGGGCAAACTGAAGGTGGCCGCACCTTATCTCATTGAACAAGCCTGGGCCGACTACACTCCGGAACAGCACGCAATCTGGGCGGAACTAGTAAGTCGCCGTATGCCTCAGCTTCGCGAACACGCCTGCCAGGAGTATCTCGACGGCTTCCGCCAGATCGGCCTGCGCGAAGACAAATTGCCGAATCTCACCGAAGTCAGCGCTCTCCTGCAACCTCGCACCGGCTGGCAATCCACGCCCGTCAGCGGCTTCCTTCCGCCCGACGCCTTCTTCGAGATGCTCGCCGCGCGCATGTTTCCCACCACTACCTGGCTCCGCTCGCGCGATTCGATGGAGTACACGCCCGAGCCCGACATCTTCCACGACGTCTTCGGCCACGTTCCCATGCACGCCCATCCGGTCTTCGGAAACTTTCTTCAGAGCTACGGACAGATCTGCGCCCGCCTCACCGACCACGAACAACTCGAGCGCATGGGCCGCCTCTTCTGGTTCACCGTCGAGTTCGGCCTCATCCGCCAGAATGGCGAGATTAAGGTCTATGGCAGCGGTCTCATCTCCTCACACGGCGAATGCACCCGCGTGCTTGCAGGCGGCTGCGAGGTCAAAGACTTCGATCTCGACGCCGTCCTCAACCAGAAGTTCGACACCGGCGCGATGCAACCCGTGCTCTACGCCGTCGAATCCTTCACCCAGATCTACGAAGCCACAAAGCTCGCCGAAGAGCGGTTGGGATAGCGATCAATTCCAGTTCTGCTTGAAATGAAGAAGCGGCTGCAGGAATGAAGTCCTGCAGCCGCTGTGTTTTGGCTCAACTACGGAAGAACTACCGGTGTCCGCCACCGGCGTGGCCACCGCCGCCGCCACCGTGGAATCCACCACCACCGCCGCCGCCATGGAAGCCTCCGCCGCTCACATTGCCATGAACGCTTCCGCCGGCAAATCCACTTCTAACGGTGCTCCCTCCGCGGTATGCGCCACCGTATCCCCCATAACCAGCCCGCCCATAACCGTAACCAGACCGTCCATAACCGTAAACAGGTCGTCCATAGTAGTACCCGCCGCGGTAGCCATAGCCACGGTACCAGGGGCCGGCTCCGATAAAGAAGCCGCCGCTGAACCAGGACGGACCATAGTACCCGTAGGGCGCGCAAGCGTAAGGATAATAGCCGTAGTAGCCGTAGGCGCAAACAGGTGCTGGATAACCGTAGTATCCGCCGCCGTACACCGGGCCACCGATCCCAACCCCAACCGACACCTGGGCGTGGGAATAAGCCGCTGCTGGGAGCAGCAGAATACTGAGTACAGCGAGATAGCGTAAGAAGCGCATTTTCCAATCTCCTATGCAGAGCCCAGTACGCCGTCAAGGCGTCAGTGACTTTGCCGGGTCCAAACATTTGAAGTGTCCGAAGCCCTATCTAATTGAACGCCAAAATCGAAAAAAGGTTGTGCTAAACCCACACCCTTTGGCAATCCAGTTGCAAACTATTGCGGATAAGTCCTCTGTTTTCGGAACTTTGTGCTTATGACCGGGTTCAATTCATTGACTCGTAGCTTGATGTTGAACCCGGGCGGCAACCACCGTCAAGCCCAGAAAGCTCTATTTTGCTGGGTTTTTCCACATACATCAGTTCGTCGGGGAGAAAAAATAGGAAAAGAATTGGTACTAAAGGGTAAAATATTCCCAACTGTGCAAAGATTTTTCCCGAATACTGCAATGTTTAGCACGTTTATGCATTCCTGCTTTGGCTCTGTAATTGCATTACTCACTAGCATTCGTCCCAAGTAAGGCGATTCGAACAGAGATTGGTTCCCCCAGGTGATGAAACGAATGCGACGCTTGATCTATTTACTGCTCCTAGTGTTGTTTGTTGGCGCATCAGCAACATGTATCAGCGCATCGACCGACTGCGAGCGATGGTTCATCGCATATCGAAGCGAACTGGCACACGCGCGGAACGTGCAGCGCATCGCGGCCGCCAAACGCCGCGCCAAGCTTTACGCCCAGCGAAAGCTCGCCGGATACGTTGCCAAGCCCAAGCCGAAGCTGGTCCTTGCAAAAGCTCCCCGCATGACCCGCAAGGAGACGCTCCACCACTTCAATCTGGCCTGCGGCGTACTGCCTGAAGATTCCGTGGAGGAACCCATAATCGCCGAAGAGACCCCAGTTCCGTTCGACGTGCATCCTTTGAACGACACAATTGATCTGTTGCCCGCCCCTCTTGGCGAAATGATTGCAGAGAATGACGTCCCACCACCACCCACCGACGGATATTCTTCACCCAATTATCCATCCAATGGCGGATACCCCGTCTATACGCCGCCATTTACCGGACCAATCACATCTTCCGTCACTGGTCCCTCAGGACCTGGCTCCCCCAGCACCCCTCCTCCACCGTCTACCCCGCCCGTAACTCCAGACGTGCCCGAGCCAGCCAGTTACGTCTTACTGCTGACCGGAATGGTTGGTGCAGCAGGTGCATTTCGCCGCAGATTCAAAGCCTGATCATCTTTTCAACTACTCCCGCGTCTTAGCCGGTATTTGGATGGCATAGCCAATCAGCAGGATCACTGGCGCCGGGCCAACGTCCCCATCTTCAAGCTCCGCAAGAGTGCTGGCAAATACCTGCTCATCGGGCGCAGTCGCCTTGCTGATAGCAACACAGGGTGTCTCAGCGGCAATCCCGGACGCAATCAGATCCTCGGCCAGCGAGCGAAACTTGCGACCGGGCATATAGATCACCAGAGTAGCGTCTTCAGGAAACGCTCCGGTCCACTTCGGAGTGAGCTCCAACTTGCCTGCCGCATGATGAGCCGTAGCAAGAATCAGCTTTGAGGCTGCGCTACGATCCGTCAGCGGCGTCTTCAGTCTGGCTGCTGCTGCAAATGCTGTGGTGATCCCCGGAACGATCTCGAAGCGGACATTCGCACCGCGCAGAGCGGCGATCTCCTCTCCCGCGCGGCCGAAGATCAGGGGATCGCCCGACTTCAACCGAAGCACCGATCTGCCTGCCCGCGCCGCTTCGAGCATCAGTACATGAATCTCCGCCTGTGTAATGCGAGGTTGCCCGCAGCGTTTGCCGACCGGCGTAATCTCCGCTCCAGCGTGCGCCAGCGCGAGAATCTCTTCCGACACCAGGTCATCCGGCAGAATCACATCAGCCGTCTCGAGAAGCCGCAGCACGCGAAGTGTGAGCAGATTGGGATCTCCCGGTCCCGCCCCCGCCAGATAAACGATGCCGGGCTGCGCGACAGCGTTCACGACTTTTTCTCAGGGAGCGGATTGGACGGTAGTGGATTGCTCCGGGCATGTTGTCGAGCCAACACGCGCGACGGACATTCCTCGTAACCGCACACCTCACGCGTAGCCAGTTGGTGGAGCAGCCACTTCCGCTCCTCGTTCAGCGGCTCCATCTGCGTCACCTCGCGGCGAAGATTTCCCAGGTCGGTCAGCCAGTCGCCGGCGTCGAGCGGCAATTGCGCGTTGATCTCTTTGCGTAGCCTCTGGGCAAGCGCAGGGCTGGCTCCAGCGGTTGAGATAGCGATCTGCAGATCACCGCGCCGCACGACAGAAGGGAAGTAGAAGTCGCAAAACGGCGGATCATCCACCGCGTTGCAAAGAATATTTTTCTCGATAGCTTCCTTGTAGACGGTCCGATTCACGTCAGGACGATTCGTCGCCGCAACCACCATAAAGCATCCCGTCAGGTCGCCCTCAATGTACTCGCGTTGCAGCCATTCGATGTCGCCGCCGGCCGCGAGTCCAACGATGCTCGGGCGAGCTTCAGGCGCGATCACCGTTACCCTGGCATGAGCCGCGCGAAGCGAATCAATCTTTGACTCAGCCAGATTGCCTGCGCCAATAACGATGCAAGGTCGCGCCGCGAGCTTCAGGAAGATGGGAAAGAGATCCATAAATTACTTTACTACTCTCCTGGTGCGAGCCGGCCCGCGCCGACCGGTGGCGCATCACGCTCGACCGGATCCACGATCGTTCCCGCGAGCTGCGCGCGAAGGCTGTCGTCGTCCGTGCGTGCGAAGTAAGCACGCAGATCCTCGCCGGGCAGACGCACGTCAAGATAACCGCGCAGCAGCCGCTCAATCGCGTCGGGAACCTCGTCAGCCGCAGCCCTGTAACCCAGCGGACGAGCGGTCCTCGCGAACTTTCCAACTGCTCCACCGACGCAGAAGTAAAACGCGTCAACCATCGTCCCGTTCTTCTTGATCTTCTTGCCCTCAAGCCCAATATCCGCTATCCAGTGCTGGCCGCAGCTATTGGTGCAGCCCGTTACATGAAGCTTGATCTGTTGATCGAAGCCTGGGAGACGCTCTTCCATCTCGCTGACCAGCCACTTCGAGAAGCCCTTGGTCTCCGCGATCGCCAGCTTGCAGAACTCAGTTCCCGTGCAGGCGATCGCCCCACGCCAGAAAGCCGACACATCCACCTGGAAGCCCAGCGTGTTCAGCGCGACAACCAGCTCCGCCGTCTTCGCATTGGGCACATTCACGACAATGATGTTCTGCATGATCGTGGTTCGCAACTCACCGCTGCCGTACCGTTCCGCCAACTCGGCCAGCTGCAGCAGTTGGTCGCCCGAAACTCGCCCGCGAAGAACGCTGGCGCCAACCGACGACAAGCCAGGCTGACGCTGCGGAGCAATACCGATGTGGTCGCGATAAACATCGTCCGGCACGAGATCCTCCGAGACAGGGCTCGGATCCAATCTGTAGCCAAGCTTCTCCTCCAATGCTTCGAGGAACGACTCGGCGGTCCAGCCAAACCGCATGAAGAGGTACTTGATGCGCGCGCGTGTGCGGTTCTCGCGAAGCTCTTGCTGCTCGCGAAAGATCTCAGCCGTAGCGCGCACAACCGCGAAGGCCTGATCCTGCCGGACAAATGCAGGAATGCGTACGGCAAGGTGAGGCTCGGTCGAAAGACCGCCACCGACTCGCAACGTGTAGCCAATCTCTTCTTTGCCATCAACGATGCGCTTGATTGCGGTCAGCGCCACATCGTTGATCTCGGGGTACGAGCACCACAGCGGGCAGCCCGTGACGGAGATCTTGAACTTTCGCGGCAGGTTGTAGAACTCGGGGTTTGCCGTCAGCTTATGCGCGATCTCGACGGCCAGAGGCGAAGCGTCGATGATCTCATGACCGTCGAGTCCAGCCAGCGGGCAACCCGTGACATTGCGAACCACATCGCCGCAGGCGCCCTTCGGACTCAGCCCCACAGCCGTCAGCGCATCGACCACTTCAGGAAGCGCTTCAATCGTCAGCCAGTGCAGCTGAATGTTCTGACGCGTGGTGATATCGGCAAGATTCCGCGCGTATTTCTTCGTCAGCTCACCGATAACCCGCAACTGCGCGCTGGTCAGAATGCCGTTCGGCAGGCCGACGCGCATCATGAAAAACTCTGTAGCCTTGCCTTCGCCGCCCACGCCTCCGGTAACGCCCAGGCCATCGCCCTGCGTATAAATCCCCCACCACTTCAGGTACATGCCGGCCCACTCAGCAGCGACTGAGTCGCGGCCCTCTCGGGCGAACTGGCGGACCTCGTCCCACGCCTCCCAGGGATTCTTGGCGGCCTTCAGCCGTTCGACTTTCTGGGCCTTCGTCTCTTTCACCACGGCTGCGATAGGTGCGCTCATGCTGGAATCCTTATTGATTTGTCTGAGGTTTAAAAAGAAAAACCCACTGGGTAAGTGGGTGCGGGTGGCTTCTGCTTGAAAGATTCGTGACTTAGTCGGTAAGTCTCCGAGTCAGGCATAGGCGACGGCGCACGCGGTCGCAACAACACATGCGACAAGCAGCGTAGCGGCTGGTAGTAGAAATCGCCATGCTTTGAGATTAGATGCAACACGAACAAACGTCAAGCTACAAATGCCGGTGCTGTCGCCAAAGCCCCTGCAATCAGCAAGAATCTAGTCCGCCTCGGCGAGCGAGAACTTGTGCCGCACATCCGAGCCGCGCACCCAGAAGATGACGTCCTCGGCGATATTGGTGGCGTGGTCTGCGGCCCGTTCCAGATTGCGTGAGATGATGATGGCGTTCAGCGCCTGCCCGCTCACAGTTGGGTGTTGCTGCATCACCTCGACCAGCTCAGCCTGCACATCGCGATTCATATCGTCAATCTCGTCGTCCATGGTAAGCACGGACTCGGCCAGCTTGGCGTCCGCCTCCAGCAGCGACTGCACAGCCCGGCGGATCATCACGCCAACCTTCTCCCCCATGTCAGGAATGTCGATCGGCAGAGAGATCTTTGGCGAGTCATGTAGAAACTGCGTGCGCGAGGCAATGTTGGTCGCCTGATCGCCAATGCGTTCCAGGTCGCCGTTGATCTTGATCACCGAAAGGATGAAGCGCAGGTCGATCGCCATCGGCTGCTCTTTCGCCAACAGGTCGTACGCCATCTCGTCGACATCGCGCTCTGCGGCATTGATAGCCTCTTCAATCTCTTTCACATGCTCGCACAGACTCATGTCCCCGGTGAGATACGCCTCCAGCGACAGCGAAAGAGCCTGCTGTGAGAGTGCCGCCATGGCGAGGAGCTTGTCTTTGAGAGCAAGAAGCTGTTGCTGAAAATGAATGCGGGGCATGGGGAGGTCCTCGGAACCGTCTTAACTATTGTGACGCATAGAACGCGAAGAGACTATGAATATTATTCGGCGCAGGTGCGCGCTTGATACATAGCTCGACGACGTGAAAGCTATTGATAGAGCAGATAAGGCTGTCGTCGACGTTCGAACGCAGCTAGATCTGCCGCCCATCCCGCGGCGATCTTACGCGGGTCGTCTTGATTGGCTAGTCCCCGCATCGTATCCACATTCGTCACCAGGTATGCAGCCTTGGTTAGCAGAAACTCCGGATAGAGATGATGCAGAGCGCTGAGAAGTTCGACTCCCATCTCAGGCGAATCAAACACATTTCGGTCAGTCACCGTAAAGGCAATCCCTGGGATCGTCTTCCCATGAAATGGATAGTGGTTAGCATCCTCTGCCACGGCAAAGTTCGTGGGTGAAAAGCTCACGCCTGGGATCTTTCGCGCGGTCAGATAAGCAGCAAGCTCAGAACCGTTGATGTACGGAGCACCAATATGCTCGTAAGGTTTGTCGCTCCCACGGCCGACCGATATATTCGTCATCTCTGTCAGGCCAATCGCGGGATAGAGCATCGCTGCAGTCGGACTGCGCAGATTCGGACTAGGGTTTATCCACTTCAGTCCGGTTTCGTCGAAGAAATCACGGCGCTTCCAGTTCTGCATCGCGACGACAGTAAGCTGGGCACGAATAGGAACCTGAATATTCGGCGAAACGGCACTGGGAAGTCGGCGTTCACTGTTGAAATAGAGCGCCAGCTCCCCAAGAGTAAGTCCGTTGCGAACCGGCATCGGCATGTAGTTCGTGTAAGACTCCGCCCCTGCGTCGGACACCGGACCCTGCACCGCAACACCGCCGATCGGATTGGGACGATCCAGCAGAATGATCTCGATGTGCGCTTGCGCTGCGGCTTCAAGAAAGTAACCCACCACCGCCTCGTACGTGTAGAAGCGAACCCCCACATCTTGCAGATCAATCACCACAGCGTCCAGGTTCTTCAGAGCCTCAGGGCTGGGACGGCGCTGCTCCGGCTTCGCTCCGTAAAGGCTGATGACGGGAAGTTGCGTCGAGGGATCAACATCATTGCCAATCTTCGTCGTATCTTTCAACCCCAGAATCCCGTGCTCCGGCGAGAACAAGGTCTTCAGCTCAACCTCAGGGATGCTGTGCAGCAAAAGATCAATCGTGCGCTGCCCCTCGCGATCGACCCCAGTCTGGTTCGTCAGCAATCCCAGCCGCAGGTGGTTGTTATGACGAGCAGCAGCCTCGCGCAGCGCACTGAAGTGCGTCGATTCAAGCACATCAATTCCAGGAAGAGTCTCGGAAATCGTGGTAGCTGAATTCTGCTTCTGATACAGGTGAAGCGCGGCCGCCGCCGCCGTAGCTACCTGTCCGCGCAACGGCGAAATAGGCTGCAGCCCCTCGCGGATGAATCGCATTCGCCAAAATAACAACGAAAGTATCGCTCCCCGGATCCATCCACAACGACGTCCCCGTAAACCCCGTATGTCCGAAGCTGCCAATCGGAAAGACCTCGCCTCGCGGCCGAGAGTACGCCGAGTTGATATCCCACCCAAACCCACGCGCCGCGACGCCGGTTGTCGCTTTTCCATCGGCAGCAAAAATGGTCGCCCCGCCAAGCGCAGTAGAAGGCTGTTCCGGCTGAGTCATCAGCTTCAGCGTCGCCTGCTTCAGCGGAAAGTCACTCGGCCGTCCCGCCAGCCGATCCAGCAGAGCCTGCGCAAACAACGCCACATCCCCCGCCGTCGAGAACACTCCCGCATGTCCCGCAACTCCCCCCATTCGCCGAGTCGTCGGATCGTGCACCGTGCCGCGAAGAAGATGATCAAAGTCCGGATTGGTCGCAGCCGTTCCCTGGTCGTCATACGCCGTTGGAGCGATCTGCGGAATCCACTCTTTGCCTGGCAGATACCGCGTGTGCTTCATCCCCAGCGGCCCGAAGATATGTTCCTGCGCATACACTTCCAGAGATCGGCCGCTAATCTCCTCTACCAGAGCCCCAAGAGTGATGAAGTTGATGTCGGAGTATTTGAATTGTGTGCCCGGCACCGAGTCCAGCGTCGAATTCATCGCTCGTCGAATACCCTCGGCCTTATCCGGCGCGGCAAGTCCCCACGAATCCTTCAGACTTACATCCTCCGGCAGTCCGGAGTAGTGCGTCAGCAACTCACGAATCGTCACACCCTGCTTTCCGTTCAACCGCAAACTCTGGAAGATACTTCGCCACAGGATCGTCGAACTGCAGCTTATGCTGCCTCATACAGCTGCATGATCGCCGTCGCAGTGACAAGGCACTTCGTCAGCGACGCCATGTCGAAGATCGTGTCCTCGGTCATCGGTTCAACCGCAGGCTCCAGAGCGCGATCTCCATAAGCCTGTTCGAAGACCGTCTTCCCATCATGATTGATGAGCACAACGGCTCCCGGCAGTTTCTTCGCCGCGATCGCCTGATTCACAAGCGCAGTAACGGCGCCGAAATCGTACTGCTCTCCAGAAGCTGCTCGAATTTCAACGAGAGTAGCAGGCCCTTCCGCTTCACAACGCGAGGCCATCAAGAGCGGAATAGCAAGCTGCGATGAGAACGCCGACGACTTGTGCAGTCACCTTACCTTTTCTGTCTCTCGTTCGCGGCAAAACAAAACTCGCCACTGTCCCCACAGCGAAAGTAACGATCGAGCCGATCAGAACGTACCAGGTGAACGCCACATGCGGAATCGTGATCGGACCAAGCACAATCGGAGCGGGATCGAGCCACAGCAGAAGATTCAGCGCGAATCCGCAGATCATTCCCACGATCGCTCCCCACTGCGTCGCATAGCGAGTCAGCGTACCCAGCAGAAATACTCCAAGCAATGCTCCATAAGCAACCGAAGCGATCGACAATCCGATTTCGACAACATGTCCTTTGCCCCCGGCGAAGACGCTGTAAACAGCCACAGCGAACAGCACCAGCGCCCAGACAACCGTGCTCGCGCGAGAGACCATCATGCGTTCCCGGTCATCCGCCTCCGGACGCCAGTGCATATAAAAGTCAACTACCGTTGTTGACGAAAGCGAATTCAACGCCGCACTCAGATTCGACATCGCCGCCGCAAGAATTGCAGCCACTAACAGTCCAGCAACCCCCACCGGCATCTCGCGCACAATGAACGTCGGAAAAATCCTGTCCGCTGACGCGAAAGTCTCAGGATGAAGCCCATAAAAAACATACAGCCCCACTCCAATCAGTAGAAAAAGCGTGAACTGCAGGAAGATCACGCCTCCACTCGAAAGCAGCGCCAGCCGCGACTCGCGAAGGTTCCGCGCCGCCAACATTCGCTGCACCATCAACTGGTCCGTGCCATGCGACGCCATCGTCAAAAAAGTCCCTCCCAGAACACCCGCCCAGAACGTATAGCTCTCCGTCAGGTTGAACGCAAAGTGGAACAGGTGAAACTTACCCGCAGCCGCAGCCACCGCGTGGATCTGCGCCCATCCTCCCGGAACGTGTGCCCCGAGCGTGTAGATCGCCACAAACGTTCCGCCCATATAAATCGCCATCTGCACGACGTCGGTCCAGATCACCGCCGCCATCCCGCCCTCAAACGTATAGAGCAGCGTCAGCGCCGAGATAATCCCAATCGACAACACATCGCGCGTACCGATGGCAATACCCACCACAATACTCACCGCAAACACCCGCACACCCTCCGCCGCTGCCCGCGTCAACAGAAAAAGTCCCGCAGTCACCTTGTGCAGCGTATGGCCGAAGCGTCGATCGATCAACTGGTACGCAGTCAGCATCTGCGCCCTGAAAATACTTCGGCAGAAAGATCAGCGCCACCACAACCCGGCCCAGCATATAGCCAATCACGATCTGCAAAAATCCGAAGTCTCCTGCGAACGCCACACCAGGAATGCTGATGATGGTCAGCGTACTGGTCTCTGCAGAGACGATCGACAACGCAATCGCCCACCACGGAATCGTCTGGTCGGCGAGAAAGTAACTCCGCAGCGACCGCGCGCTAGGATCTTTCCCGCTACGAAAATGCAGCCCAAACAGCGTGATGCCGATCAGGTAGACAACGATCAGCGCCAGATCGAAAGGATGAAGACGCGTTGGAAGTACGGCAGCTGGCATTCGAGCCAGTGTATAGCGACAGCAGGCAGCCATGCTGCGCAATCCCGCAAGCCAGTGTTCAAGAGTAAACCCGCGAGACATGATTCCGACTCGCACTCCTGACATATCATGTTCAAAGATGAGTCTCTTTCTGGCAATCGATGCAGGTGGTACGAAGACACGATGTCTCCTGGCGGACGAGACCCGGATTCTCGGCCGTGCCGTCACCGGCAGCGTCAAGCTGATGCGCGTCGGCGAAGCGGAAGCCTCGGCCCGGCTGCGAGCGATGCTCGACGGAGGTCTCGCTTGCCGCAGGTGTCGGCCTCGGCGAAGTCAGCCAAACCTGTATCGGCCTCGCCGGCCTCACTATCGATGCCGTTCGCGATTGGGCTGAACGAGAGATCAGCAACATCGTCGGAGGCGACCTGCTGCTTGCCGGCGACGAGGAGATCGCCCTCGACGGCGCCTTTCGCGGAGGCCCTGGAATTCTCGTCATCGCAGGCACCGGCTCCAATGTAATGGGGCGCGCCGCAGATGGAGCGATGTATCGCGCCGGCGGATGGGGTCCTGCGCTTGGCGATGAGGGCTCAGGCTTCTGGATCGGACAGGAGGCTCTCCGCGCCGGCCTTCTGGGCCAAAGATCGCGGCATCACAACCAGCCTTCTTACGGAGATCGCAGAACTCTGGGGCGCAAAATCCCTCGGAGAAATTGTCGAGATGGCGAACGCGCGTCCCGGCCCCGACTTTCCCGCGCTTGCTCCCGTCGTCGCCCACTGTGCAGAAGCCGGCGACGAACTGGCGATGGCAGTCCTCGAGCGCGCCGGCGTCGAACTGGCCGAGCAAGTCGCTCTCGTCGCTCTAAAGATGAAGGAGTCCGGCAACAAACGCAAGATCGAAGCAGCCTATACCGGAAGTGTGCTGGAGCATATCTCGCTGGTTCGCTCCTCCATGACCGCAGCCTTGAAGACCTCATCCCCGGGCGTAAGGGTCATGGAGGGAGCGGTCGATTCGCTCGAAGGCGCCCTCTGGCGTGCACGGCAAGCAGGGAAGCAAATCTCCTGAGCAAGAGGACGACGGTGTCTATAGCCTCTGCATATCCATCTCTTGAGCCCGCAGTCCCAGGCCACGCGCAACAGAGGTGAACTCATTGCCGGTGCGAACCCGCGCTGCAGTGAAGCGCGCTTCGAAGATACGCCGCACGGCAGGCACAAAGCTTGTTCCTCCCGTCAGAAAGACCCGATCCACCTCTCGCGCCGCAATGTTGCATGTAGCCAGCAGCGTGTCGACACAACGCTCGATCGAGTGCAGCTCTTCGGCGATCCAGCCTTCGAAGTCGCTGCGACTGACCGCCGCGACGATATCCATGCTGCCATCGCGGAACCTGAATTCGGCAGACTCCTGATGCGATAGATCGACCTTCAGACGCTGCACCGCCTGGTGCAACTGATATCCAAGGTCCTCTTCGATCAGGTTAATCAGCGCTTCGATCTTCCTTGGCTCCTGCGCACGCGCGCGCGCGTTCTTCAGGATCTCGGCGACGTTGCGCGTCTTCAGGAACGAGAGGTAGTGCCAGCGTTCGAGGTTGGCATAGATCCACGCCGGCACCGCGGGAATGATGCTCGGAGGCCGATCGGCCGCATGGGAATACGATCGTTCAAAGCTGTTCGAACCCAGCGCAGGCGACACCAGTTTGCGGACGATGCGAGCATCGAAGCTGTCACCCGCAAGGCCTAGGCCACTGTTCCCAAGAAGATCTTTCGCAGTGCGGCCCCGTCTCCGGACGCCCGGCCCTGCATGGAGCAGCGAGAAGTCGCTGGTGCCACCGCCAAAGTCGCCGATAAGAATCAGTTCGTCGTGGTCCAATGTGGATTCATAGGCGTACGCCGCGGCGATCGGTTCCATCTCGAACACGACGGACTCGAATCCGGAGTGCAGGAAGGCCTGCCTCAACCGCTCGACGGCAAAATCATCATCGTCGACGCCCTCAGCTCCGACGAACCGAACCGGACGCCCAACCGTAACATGGCGAATAGGCTGATCGAACTGCCGTTCCGCACTCAGTCGGAGGTCCGTCAGAATGCGCGAGATCAGCTCCTCGATCTTGTATCGCCGGCCAAACACCTCTGTGCCAGTAAGCGTGCGGCTCGTAAGATACGACTTCAACGACTGGATCAGTCGGCCCTTATGTTCTGCCTCGAGATAGTGTTCGATCGCCGCCGGCCCCGTGAAGCCTTTGATCTGCGTGCGCCCCGCGTGCTTCAACTGCTCCAGGTAGAGTACGGAACGGAACGACTCCGTAGTTGCTGTTGCGGTTGGAAACGACACCAGTTCAACTGCACCGTTCGCTCGGGCGAGAGCGATGGAGCTATTCGTGGTGCCGAAGTCGATTCCGATAGCGGGGCCGGTTGAGTGCGTCGAAGGCATGGTCTTTTAGATTGCCAGATTTCGCGACCCAGGTGGGACTCCAAGTGGGACTCCAAGCGGGACTCGGCCTCCGAAATACTTCGTCCCAGGAGATCATTACCCGTTCACGGTTGCGTCGAGGAAGCTGGAAGCGGCAGGCCTAACTCAGCAGCTGTCGGCAGAGTATGAGTGTCTGACCATTGTCGCTGCGCACTGTGTAGCCTATCGCTCCGGGCCTCCCATATCCCGATCGTGTAGTCGTAGCGCTCCAGCACAGGCCGCAGCGCATACGTTCGATTGGACCGATACCACGCTTGCTCAAACAAATCTCGCAGCAAAGAATAAGTGTCGATGCAATCTCGAATTCGCCCATTAACGCCGTTGATGTCCGAGAGTTCGCGGCTTACAGCCATGCGCTCCTTCCTGTCTTTGGTGTTCTGCATGGCATACGCGCGCTGATAACCCTCGGCAATCTCCTCTGCAAGCTGAAACTTCAATCCGATAAAGTCCATCCTGCGCGCGCCCAGCTCCAGCGCATCGATCGCCGCTGTCTCTCGCAACGTCGTGGCAGCAGAGGGATACGAGTCCGCAGGATTGTAGATCCCGGGATTCGCAGAGATCGGAGGCGGCCCCGGCGCAGCCGCCCGAGCCTGCGCAATCAAAGTCAACGCGCGCTCAGCGTGCAACCGCAACTCATGCGCATACGGAAGAACCTGAGCCCCAATCTTCAACCCATCCTTCGACATCGGGTCGAGCCAGAAGATGTTGTTAGTCCCATCCCCTTCCTTAGCCTCGTCTCTCAGGACGGCGTGCGCCAGCATCATCTCCTTCTGCGCTTCGTTCAGGTCACCCGTCGCGTCGCCATGAAACACCTGACCATACGAATCCTGGAACGCCGCAATCGACGACTCACCCTTCTGCCACGCCGCCGCGGCTCCGAACAGAATCCCGTACCAATCCTGGTTGAAAAGCCCCTCGCCATCATCATTCCAGATCGTGTTCAGTTGCCCCGTCGACCCCAGCCGCTGGCCATCCGCAGTAAATCGCTGGATATTTGTAAGTGCAATATTGTTGTCCGGAAACACCTTGCGATAATTATTGACGCTCGGCGCAACCCACGTCTCGAACCCCGCCTTTGTAAACGGTGTCAGGAAGCGTTCGTACCCGCGGGGCTCCGGGCCGTATACCCACGCGATCGCGATCGTCGAATCTTTGAACGATTGCGGCAGACCTTTCAGCAGATCGGGCGCATCCTGCGCGACGTCTCCCCAGAAGAGAATCTTCCGATTGAGCGGCTTCAGTGCGGTAACAATCTGCTGCAGAAAATCCAGGTACACCGGCGCAAGCCCCCGAGAATCCACCTCTGCCTTTGTCTGTCCCAGCCCGAGATCCACTGTCTCATCCGCCCCGATATGCAAAAACGGCCCCGGATACATCGCCGCCAGCTCCGTAAACATCTGGGTGATCA
Organism: uncultured Acidobacteriaceae bacterium; assembly: GCA_963791735.1. Lineage (GTDB taxonomy): Bacteria > Acidobacteriota > Terriglobia > Terriglobales > Acidobacteriaceae > Edaphobacter. Next base: position 635,749 of record CAWBTR010000010.1, read on the forward strand.
GCGCAATCGATCCCGGCTGTCCCGGTGCGAGCACCGCTCCATGCGGCGTCTCCACCAGCGGCTGATATTGCTCCCAGGTCATGCTGTTGTGGAGATGCCCAAACGCCTCCTGCTCCGGGACAATCGTGATGTGGTAAAGCTTGGCATACGCGACTAGTTCCATAGCCTCTTCGGCGGTAATGCTGCCTGGCGGAGCCATCAGCGGGTTCGACGCGTACTGCTGCGTATGCTCGAAATACGGCGAGTAGAGGTTGATTTTGTATGCCGCGATCGTGCGGATCATGTGCTTCTCGAACTCCAGCGTCGTAATCGGTCCGCGAGACATATCGTCGTCGAGCCCTCGGTACTTCATAGCGGGCCAATCGCGAATATTCGCCGCTTGCAGCGTCGCGCGCGCCCCATCGCCCTCGATAAGCTGCTTCACCGTCTGGACGCCGTAAAATACGCCTTCAGCAGTAGCCCCAACCACCGTAAGGCCGGTCGAGGTCGTAGTAATCAGATACCCTTCGGCCCTCATCTCGTCGGTAAACTTGGCGTCGGCGTTGTCTGCCAGCCGTGCCAGCTTGATCGGAAAGCCGTCAACCTCCGCGACCGGAATACTTCGCGCAAGCAACGCCGCCGACAGATCGTCAGCCGCAAACTGGTCCTCAGTAGCGCAAGGAGCCGCACACAGGATGCGAACGCCATGAGTCAGCGGCCGTACAGCCGCCGCATGAATCTCGCGGGGGATAGGGATAAGTTTGGGCGATGACTGCGCTGAGGCGACCGTGGCCAGAGCCAGCAGAAGGGAACCAATCCGATAAACGTGCATGGATTAACGGTATATGAGTTCCTGCAGGATGTGCAGTAGTCGGCGAACATCGTCAGGTTCACAGGCAACATGCCATGCTCGCCGGCCCGACGCACCGGGGGACAATCAAAAATTGCCAATATTCTCCATTCAGCTCGGAAAGTCCCTATTTTCTTTCCCCATACGCATGAAATTATTCATGCATTCACAATAGTTTGTGACCATCGACAAAAGAGCAAAAGGGAGTAGATCGATCTGGGCTTCACGCCCTGGCTGATTTCCTTGGATGTCCTTGTGCCTTTTAGAAAAAATCTTGCGAGGTTCCATGACGAAGCAATTACGAGCGACTTTGGCTGCGATATTGGTGATTAGTTGCATATCGTTACAAGCGCAAACGACCACGGCAAATAAGCCTGCAACCAAAAAGGCCGTTCAAAAGAAGGCCCCTGTCGAGAGTCCAGTCGAGCGCGAGATCCGGGAGCTTCGCGAACAGATGCAAAGCCAGCAGGCCCAGATCGACGCCCTCAAACAAGAGAACGCCGACAAGGACGCGAAACTTGCCGCAGCCCAGCAAGCCGCGCAGGGAGCAGAGGCAGCCGCAGCCAGCGCATCGGCCAAGGCAGACAGTCTTAGCAACGGTCTTTCCACGAACACCGAGGCAGTCTCGAACCTCAGCAGCACCGTCACAGACCTCAAATCCACCAGCGTCGGCCTCGCCCAGACCATCAGCGACGCCAAAAAAGCCGTCTCCGATCAGATTGATAATCCCGCATCCATTCGTTATAAGGGCGTGACCATCACTCCGGTAGCCTTCTTCGCGTTTGAAACCGTCTACCGCTCCCGCTCCATCAACTCCGATATCAACACTCCGTTCAACTCCACCCCGTACCCAGGCGCCGCGCAGGCGCACACCAGCGAGCTGAACTTCTCTGGCCGTCAGAGCCGCGTCGGTGGTCTCTTCGAAGGCAATACCGGCCCATTCAAGCTATCCGGCTACGTCGAAGCCGACTTCCTCTCCGCCGGTGTCACCAGCAACGACAACCAGAGCAACAGCTACACCCTCCGTCAGCGCCAGATCTGGGGTCAGGCCGCAACCAAAGAAGGTTTCAAGGTAACTGGTGGACAGATGTGGTCCCTCGTCACAGAGACCAAGCACTCCACCGACAACCGCACGGAAAACCTCCCGATGACGGTCGATTCTCAATACCACGTCGGCTTCAGTTGGGAGCGTCAGCCCAGCATTCGCTTCCAGCAGTCCTTCGGCAACGGCTTCACTGCAGCCTTGTCACTCGAGCAGGCGACGATGATCGAATCGGCGACCAATCCCAACGCGAACTTCTTCATCGGAAACGCTGGCACAGGCGGCGGTCTTTACAACGTCACGGCTAACTACACCAACAACGTCGCCCCGGACCTGGTCGTCAAGGGAACCTACGATGCAAGGTACGGTCACTTTGAAATCGGTGGTCTCGCCCGTTGGTTCCGCGACCGCTATTACCCTAACGAGACCCTTGCAACTCCTTCGGCAGCCGGTGGTGCCAATAACACCAAAGCTGGCGGCGGCGCCTTCGCCAACCTCCGCGTCCCCATCACCAAATATGTCGACTTCGGCATCCACGGCCTCGGCGGTACTGGCGTGGGCCGTTACGGCACCTCGCAGCTTCCTGACGTGACGGTTCACCCGGACGGTACCCTCGCGCCGATCAAGAACTACCAGGGCCTTGTCTCGATCGAGACCCACCCCACCCCGAAACTGGACGTCTTCTTTTACGGCGGTGGTGAGTATGCGCAGCGCACGGTCTACCTCAGCACGCTCGGCTCCTCCGCCGGCAAGCTGATCGGATATGCGCCTATCACCAGCTCGAACGCAGGTTGCAACACCGAGACATTGCCGACCTCGTACCGGCAACGGATTCGCTGGTGCAGCCCCCTACAACCCCGGAACCCCGGCAAACTGCCTTGGAGCAACCCGGGTAGTCATCGAAGGAACCGCTGGATTTACCTACCGCGTCTACAGCAGCCCCAAGTTCGGCCGCCTGCAGTATCAGGGCGTCTACAGCTATCTCACCCGCGAGGCGTGGGCTGGTCTGACAAGCGGTACCTTCGGCTCTCCGACGGCAACCTACGGCGGCCCCAAGGCGACCAACAACATGGTCTTCACCAGCATGCGCTACTACATCCCGTAACACTCAGCCGCAGTCGCGTCACAAAAAGGGCACCCTCCGGGGTGCCTTTTTTTAGGCAGTGGGTCAGTTTGACGAACCACCGGCAGTCCTATCCAGTGAGCCTTGCCTTCGAAGAAGTGTAAGCTTGCCCAACCAGCTTTGTTGATCGCTTTGTGGATCATCGGCCTGCATAGAATGCCCGCCGATTAGTCCCCATCCGCGCATCCAGCGAACCCTCGAGCGGAGTGTCATGACTGTCATTCTCTTCATCTCCCTGCTATTCGCAACGTCGCTCTTCGCGGGATTTCTCGGCGCCCTCACTGGACTGGGAGGTGGCGTCGTCATCGTGCCGGTCTTGACGCTCTTGTTCAAAGTCGATATCCGCTATGCCATCGGAGCCTCCCTTGTCTCCGTCATTGCAACGTCCTCCGGCACCGCGGTCGCTTACATCCGCGAGGGCCTATCCAACATCCGCATTGGCATGTTCCTCGAAGTTGCTACAACGCTTGGGGCTCTCCTCGGCGCATACCTGACCGCAAAGATATCCAGCCACTGGATCGCGATCGTCTTCGGCGTAGTCTTGCTTTACTCCGCGATTGAATCATTCCGCACAAAGTCCGCCCAGGTCTCGACCCTCCCGCCATCTCCTCTGGCCGCCAGGCTCGAGTTGCATGGGACTTATCCCGGACTGAATCCCGGACTGAATCCCGGACCGAACGGAGCCGAATCCTACAGCGCACAACACGTTCCACTCGGCTTTGGGATCATGTTCGGCGCCGGGGCGCTCTCCGGCCTTCTGGGCATCGGCTCAGGAGCAGTCAAGGTGCTCGCAATGGATCAGGCGATGAAGCTGCCCTTCAAGGTTTCTACGACGACCAGCAATTTCATGATCGGTGTCACCGCAGCAGCCAGCGCAGGCATCTACCTCTCTCGCGGTTATATTGAGCCCGGCATCGCCATGCCCGTAATGCTGGGCGTTCTCATCGGCTCCCTCTTTGGCACCCGGGTCCTCGTCAAGGCCCGCGTCACAACCCTCAAAAGTCTCTTCGCCCTGGTCATCGTCATCCTGGGCTGCGAGATGATCTACAACGGCATCCTCGGGAGAATCTAAATGCGCACGCCCACAGACCATGACCTCGAACTCTCGATTGCCGCGATGCTGGGGTTTGGGGTCGGCCTCGCTGCTCTGGTTGTGCTTGCCGGCGGCCTGCTCTATCTCCAGCACCCATGGTCCGCAACTCCCGATTACTCACACTTTCTCCCTGTCAACCCATCCCTCCGAACTTTTACCGGGATACTTCGCGGCGCCCGCCAACTGTCCCCGGAAAGCATCATTCAGTTGGGCCTGATCCTCCTGATCGCGACACCTGTCGCTCGTGTCGCGTTCTGTGTCGTAGGGTTCGCCCGGCAACGAGACGTCCTCTACGTGTTGATCAGTTCAGGAGTGTTGGCGATCCTGTTGTACAGCCTTACCAGAGGTGGGCGATAACCTGATTCAGAGCCATCGTTCCCATAAAGAAAGGACAGTTGCGCCCAAATGTACTGCAAAGACAAACACTGTGGAATCAGTCACTTCTCCCCCGTGCGCGAGCGGAGAGATCCGAAAATGGACATCTATATGACGAACCGCTTGACATCGGCAAGATAGTAAACTACATAGGTATAGGAAAACCTATGCTCGAACTTCGCCGTGTATGTAAACACTATTCCAGTATTCCTGCCGTGGAGGACGTGAGTTTTTCTGCTCGAGCCGGTGAAGTGACGGGCTATCTTGGTCCGAACGGCTCTGGCAAGTCCACAACGATGAAGATGATCACGGGGCTGATCGAAATGAGTTCCGGATCGATCCTCTTTCAGGGGAGGCCCATTCAGGACGACCTGATGGCGTACAAGCAGCGCATGGGCTATGTACCGGAGGAGCCGCACCTGTATGCCCATCTCAGCGGCGTTGAATACCTAGTGATGGTCGGGCAACTGAGGGACATTGCGCGGCGGGTGGCCTCCGAACGTATCGACGGATTGCTGCGCTTGTTTGCGCTGTACGACGACCGGCATGTGCCGATCTCCGCGTATTCGAAAGGAATGCGCCAGAAGGTGTTGCTGGCCGCTGCTCTGCTGCACAATCCCGAGCTTATTCTTCTGGACGAACCGTTTTCAGGGCTCGATGTCGGATCGGCGCTTATCCTACGGAGTTTGATTGAGGAACTCGCAGGCCGGGGAAAGGTAGTTTTATTCAGCTCGCATGAGCTTGAAACAGTGGAGCGCATCTGTTCGCATATTGTGATTCTGCACCGCGGCCGGGTTGTGGCCGACGACTCGATAGAACGTCTGAGGACGTTGATGTCGCTACCTACCCTTGAAGGTATTTTTTCGCAACTCGCCGTTGAGCAGGACACCGTGGGGATTTCGAAACAGATCGCGGACCTGATCAATGCGTAAGCCTTACGACCGTAAGCCCCACATGGAGAAGCGCCAGTTTCTCGTTCTGTATCGATCGTTCCTGATGCGGGTTATCGACCTCGAGCTTCTGTCTGCCGATGCGGACACGGCCAGACTGCTTGGGCAGTTTGCGGCGTTGTTTGCAGGATTGAGCTACTTGTTCACGGTTTGGCTGATAGCTGCTGGAAGATTTCCGAAGGCCTTCCTATGGATTATGGAGCACTTCCTGATTGCGACGACGATGGTGGTCGTCAGCCTATTCTCGGTCCTGTGCTGGGATTCCATCTTTCCCGACAAGCGCGATGTGCTGGTGCTGGCTCCGTTGCCGATTCGCGCCAATACGCTGTTCCGCGCAAAACTGGCAGCCCTGATTGCAGCGCTGAGTGTGTCAGTGGTTTCGCTGAACGTCTTCTCCGGACTGGTGTGGCCTTTTCTATTTTCTGCCACAAACGGTGGCGGCTATTTCGGCGTGATCCGGTCGCTGACCGCGTATTGGATCACGATGGCGCTGGCTGGATTGTTTATGTTCTGCTGCGTCCTTGGAGTTCAGGGTGTGACCTCGCTGGTCCTGCCGCGGCAGCAGTTTTTGCGTCTGTCGGCGTTGTTGCAGGCGGGTGCATTCTTCGTTTTCTTTGGCGTGTACATTCTTGAACCCTCGCTGGAAACGCCTAAGGCTCTGGCCGCGCCGGAGAATCAGAGATTGCTTGCTTGTCTGCCTTCGTACTGGTTTCTCGGATTGTTTCAACAGCTCAATGGATCGATGATTCCGGCGTTCGCGCCTCTGGCGAGACGGGCATGGGTGGGTCTTGCGGTCGCGGTTTGCGGCGGTGTGGCGTCGGTGCTGCTGGCTTACTTTCGAACGATGGGAAAGACCGTGGAGGAGCCGGATATTGTGCCGGGCGTTCATCGGATGAACTGGCCGTTATGGTTTGGACCGCAGTTTGGGTCTCATCTCGAAACGTGCGTGGCGCTGTTCAGTATCCGCACCTTGCTGCGCAGCCGCCAGCATCGAATCTTGCTCTGCTTTTATCTTGGTACTGGGTTCGCGATCGTGCTTGCGTGTGTGAGGACAGCTCTTGGACAGCGGGGATTTCTGCATGGACCGCGCGGCGATGTGGTGGATCTTGCGTTTCTGGTAGCGAGTCTGTGGGTGATCTGTTTTGCCGTGATCGGCGTTCGCGTGGTGATAGCCATGCCGCATACACTACGGGCGAACTGGATCTTTCGCATGACTGAGACTCGGGGAGCAGGAGAGTATCTGGCGGCAGTCCGGCGATCGCTGCTGGTGATCGCACTGGCACCCGTCTGGCTGCTTCTGGCCGTTCTATTTCTTTTCCGGTGGCCCACCTGGCCGGTGGCTGGCCATCTCGTCGTGCTTGGACTATTGGGTGTGATTGTTGTCGAGCTTTGTTTGGATGGCTTCCACAAACTTCCCTTCGCTTGTTCTTACCTGCCTGGGCAACCGAAGGTCCATGTTGTTTTCTGGGGCTTGCTTCTTGTGCTGGTACCGTTGAGCGCGGCCCGAGTCGAGAGGGAGATGTTGAGCCGGCCATTCAGCTACCTCTGCATGGTCGCTCTGCTCGTAGTGACTGCGACGTTAGCTCGTTGGCGTACGACTGCTTCCGCAAAGTCGGCGGAGGGGTTAGTGTTCGAGGAGGAATATCCTCCTGAGCTTTTGGCTCTGGGATTGGACGGAACTAAATAGGGGTCGCCGTAGAGCAACAAAACTTGGAGTCGTAACTCCTCGTGAACGGCGTTATAGGTAACTTTAGTTGCCCCGGAGTTCAAACTGGTCCACTACCAAAATTCCCCATTTGTTCGAGGTACGGCGAAATCTTTGATAGGCTTCCTATGCTGGCATTTTCGCCACGGACTGATATCTGAAGAGGTACAGAAACAATGATTCTGGATGAGAACAGGTTGTTTCCTGCTGACGGAGATGCGCGCTCGGTCGCCGCGAGACTATACGAGACCGTCAAGGATCTTCCCATCATCTCCCCGCATGGTCACACTGACCCTCGTTGGTTTGCCTTCAACGAACCCTTTCCCAATCCAGCAGCGCTTCTGATTCAGCCCGACCACTACATCTTCCGCATGCTCTATTCGCAGGGAATCTCGATGGAGTCGCTCGGCATCCCTCAAGTCGATGGCGGAGAGAGCGCCGATCCGCGCGAGGTCTGGCGAATCTTCGCGAAGAACTACTTCCTCTTCCGCGGCACACCCACTCGTCTCTGGCTCGACTACGCTCTCGAAAATCAGTTCGGCCTCAACAAGAGGCTCGATGCAAACAACGCAGACGAGTACTACGACGTGATCGCGAACAAGCTCCAGACCCCGGAATTTCGACCGCGAGCGCTGTTCGACGAGTTCAACATCGAAGTGCTGGCAACCACCGATACTCCCCTCGATACTCTCGAGTTCCACAAAGCCATCAGGGAGTCGGGATGGAAGGGCCGCATCATCCCCGCCTTTCGACCGGACTCTGTCATCGACGCCGAGTACGCCTTCTTCATCGGGAACATCGAAAAGCTCGGTGCGATCACCGGCGAAGACATCGGCACCTACACCGGCTATCTGAACGCCCTGCGCAGCCGCCGCGCCTTCTTCAAGTCCATGGGCTGCACCTCAACCGACCACGGCCACCTCACCGCCCAGACCGCCGATCTCGATCCGCATACGGCGGCCTCGCTGTATGGTCGCATCCTCTCCGGCCGCTCCGTCCCTGAGGAGCAGCAGCTCTTCCAGGCCCAGATGCTCACCGAGATGGCCGGAATGAGCGTCGAAGACGGCCTCACCATGCAACTCCACCCCGGCTCTGTACGCAATCACAACCGTCTCGTCTACGAGAAGTTCGGCCGCGACAAAGGCGCTGACATGCCTTCGCCCACCGAGTACGTCCGCGCCCTCCGCCCCCTGCTCAACAAGTACGGCAACAACCCCAACTTCACCTTTATCCTCTTCACCCTCGACGAGACCAGCTACTCCCGCGAGCTTGCCCCGCTCGCCGGACATTATCCCGCGCTCCGCCTCGGCCCCCCGTGGTGGTTCCAGGACTCGCCCGAGGGCATGATGCGCTTCCGCGAGCAGGCTACCGAAACCGCTGGCTTCTACAACACCGTAGGCTTCAACGACGACACCCGCGCCTTCCTCTCCATCCCGGCCCGTCACGACGTAGCCCGCCGCATCGACTGCGCCTTCCTCGGCCGCCTCGTCGCAGAGCATCGCCTCGACGAAGACGAAGCCTTCGAAGTCGTGCTCGACCTGACAGTGAACCTGGTAAAGAAGGCCTACAAACTCTAGGACCTCCTGAGCGTCGTCATCCTGAACCTGGTGGCTCCTGCCCGTCTTACGTCGTCATCCTGAACGTAGTGAAGGACCCCTGTATTTTGTTAAAGCTCCCTGTATTTTGTTGTCCGCATCCAGGTTTGCGACCACACGAAGGCCGCCATCCAAACTTTCAGTTAGTCGATTCTTCGATGAATTGGTCCGGCCAAAAATAAAGTTCAAATCCGTGGCATGTTTTTAACCGCCAATTAGGAGACGTTTTCCATCCACGTTGACGACACATTCCACCACGATCTCACCATCGAAAAACCATCGCGTACCACACGCTTTTTCCAAAACCACCCTCAAAAACTCCCGCAAAACCCCAAAAACCCGCGCCGAGAACCCTCGGGATTTTTTTAACAAAACTCTTGAAAAATGAACTCGATCCAAACCAGCGCCAAAAGAAAACATCAACCCATCCGGAGTAAGATCAAAACGATATGAGCCTCTTTTTCGCCGCCGGAAGCCCGACAACTGAGATGTCCCCAACGGAAATACGGTCGAACCTGTCCCAGGCGCTGGACAAACTCGGCCCACGCCGCAAAGTCCTTGCCGTTCCGCCCGATTTCACGCGCATGCACTCCCAAAGCGGCCTGCTAACCGAGATGGCCTGGCAATATTACGGCGACAAGCTAGTCGACGTGCTGCCGGCCCTCGGAACCCACAAGCCAATGACAGATCAGGAGATCGCCACCATGTACGGTGCTACTCCGCGCAACCTCTTCCGAGTCCACGACTGGCGGAACGACGTTGTCACACTCGGCGAAGTTCCCGGCAGCTTCGTCTATGAGGTCAGCGAAGGCAAGCTCGACTACACCTGGCCCGCACAAGTCAACAAACTTCTGCGCGACGGCGGCCACGACCTGATTCTCTCGATCGGCCAGATAGTCCCACACGAAGTCGTCGGCATGGCGGGCTACAACAAGAACATCTTCGTGGGCACAGGTGGCTCCATCGGCATTCATCGCAGCCACTTCCTCGGCGCGGTGTACGGCATGGAGCGCATGATGGGCCGTGCCGACACGCCAGTCCGCCGCGTCCTGAACTACGCCAGCAGCCACTTCGCGAAGCAACTGCCAATCGTCTACGTCCTGACCGTTGTGGGCAAGAACGATGCAAGGAAAACTAGTCATCCGAGGCCTCTACGTCGGCGACGACGCTGAATGCTTCGAACTCGCTGCAGCGCTGAGCCTCAAGGTGAACTTCAAAATGATGGACCGCGAGATCAAGAAGGCCGTGGTCTTTCTCGATCCTCACGAGTTCAAAAGCACATGGTTGGGAAACAAGAGCCGTCTACCGCACACGAATGGCCCTGGCCGACAACGCGGAACTCATCGTTCTTGCACCGGGAGTCCACGAGTTTGGCGAAGATGCCGCAATCGACGTGCTGATCCGCAAATATGGCTACTGCGGAACGCCGCGAACCCTGGAAGCAGTAAAAGAAGACCCCCAACTTGCCGGAAACCTGAGCGCAGCAGCCCACCTCATCCACGGCTCAAGCGAAGGAAGATTCACCATCCGCTACTGTCCCGGCCATCTGACCCGCCAGGAGATTGAAAGCGTCCACTTTGAATACGGCGACCTGAAAGAGATGACAGCAAAATACGACCCGGACACTCTCAAAGACGGCTGGAACACGATAGACGGAGAAGAGATCTTCTACATCTCCAACCCCGGTTTAGGGCTTTGGGCCTACAAAGGTCGCTTCACCAACTAATTTGATTTGCCGACCAACAGGATAAGTGGGTATTCTTGGACGGTTACGAATTGGTTAGACCAATAGATCGAAGAAGGGTGTTGCAATGATTGAAGAATTGAAGCTTCCAAAGTTTTCGGTGGGTGTGGGTGACCGATTTGCGCATCAGGCTAAGGCGCAGCTTGCGGCGTGTGTTATTGCTGCCGAATGCCGGGGTTGAGGTAGTGCCGGTGTGGAACAAGTCCAACCGGGAGCACATGATTATTGGTTCCGAGCCAAGCCAGACGCGGCGCGGCGGCCGATGCGGCGGTGAAGGAGTTGGGGTGGACCAAGCCGTACTTTCTGGATGCGGATCACATCAATTTGAAGACGGTGCAAGATTCTTAGAGCCGTGCGATTTTTTTACGCTCGACGTGGCGGATCTGATTGGGCAGCCGGCGGATGCCGAAGATGTGGCGGCGTTTGTGAAGCGGCACCCGGAGTTGGTGGGTACGGTGACGATTCCGCACATCGCGGAGCCATTCAAGACGGATCCAGGCGTTTGTCGAAGGGCGTGGCGAATAAGTTTCTGGCGGCCGTGCAGCATGCCGGGATGATCTATCGCTTTCTGGTGGAGAACAAGGGCGCGGGGCGTTTTGTGGCTGAGGTTTCGATGGACGAGACGGACTCGCCGCAGACGCCGGTGGAGTTGCTGATTATTCTGGCGGCGATTGCGGATGAGAAGATTCCGATCCAGACGATCGCGCCGAAGTTTACCGGGCGTTTCAACAAGGGCGTGGATTATGTGGGCGATGTGGCGCAGTTTACCAAGGAGTTCAACGAAGATCTGGCGGCGATTGCGTTTGCGGTCAAGACCTATGGGCTGCCGGAGAATTTGAAGCTGAGCGTGCACTCCGGTTCGGATAAGTTTTCGATCTATAAGGCGATTCATGATGCGGTGAAGAGGTTCAACGCTGGAGTGCATCTGAAGACAGCGGGTACAACCTGGCTGGAAGAGTTGATTGGGCTGGCGGAGGCTGGCGGAACGGGGCTGGCAGATTGCCAAGGAGGTGTACGCCGAGGCGTACTGCACATCGAGAGGAGCTGTGTGCGCCGTATGCGACCGTGATCGACATCGATCCAGCACAGTTGCCGAAGCCGGAGGAGGTCAATGGCTGGACAAGCGAGCAGTATACCTCTGCGCTGCGGCATGACCAGAGCAACAAGGCCTACAACCCGAGCTTTCGTCAGCTGCTGCATGTGGGCTTCAAGGTCGCGGCGAAGATGGGGGACAGATATCTGAAGGCGCTGGAGGCGAATGAAGAGGTCGTTGCACGGAATGTGACGACGAATCTGTTTGAACGCCACATCAAGCCGCTATTTCTTGGGCTATAGGCTGTCCGGCACAGCAGAGGTTTTGTCTACGAGCAAACGCACACTATCGATAGCAAACTCGGTCTCCATGCGGACATCGAGAATCAAAGAGGAGTAACGTCATGAATCTTGGCTTCAAAATTCCTGAACAGGGATCACTCGATCTACTTTCGCTCGGGGCACTCGTCAACCGGCTCGATCCCGGCATCATTCCGTTTCGCAAGGCGCATACACTCGCAATCCATGTGAGCGGCGGCGAGTTCAACGTTGCTGCAAACCTGGCGGATGCCTTCGGAATGCGGACCGGCATTGCGACCGCAATGGTGAACTACCCGATCGGCGATCTGATCGCAGAACGCGTTCGGGCAATGGGTGTCAAGCCTTACTACAAGCAGTTCGTGCACGACGGCACACGTGGGCCGAACATGGCGACCGTGTACAGCGACCAGGGCCTGGGCGTACGCGCGCCGGTGGTCTTTTACAACCGCTGCAACGAGGCTGCGGCGATGTTGAAGCCGGGAGACTTCGACTGGCAGGAGATCTTTGGCCAGGGGGTGCGCTGGTTCCATAGCGGCGGCATTTTTTCCGCGCTATCGGAGACGACGTCGGAGCTGTTGATTGAGGCGCTGAAGGAAGCCAAGCGGCATGGGGTCATCTGCTCCTTCGACCTGAACTACCGGGAGAAGCTTTGGAAGTCGGTCGGCGGGATGGAGCGCGCGCACAAGGTGCTTGGTGCGATTGCCGATCACGTTGATGTGCTGGTGGGCAACGAAGAAGACCTGCAGAAAGGCCTTGGCTTCAAGGGGCCGGATGTCCATTCGAGCTCGAAGCTGGATACAGGCGTGTTTCTTTCCATGATTGAGCAGGTGGTGGCGAAGCATCCGAACGTTAAGGTTGTTGCTACGACGCTGCGTGAGGTCCACTCCACGAACCATCACAGCTGGAGCGCGGTAGCGTGGGTGAATGGGAAGGCCGTTCATGCCCCCACAACTGAACTGAATGTTCATGACCGCGTTGGCGGAGGAGACGGTTTTGCCTCTGGGTTCATCTATGGGTTACTGAGTGGCGAGTCTCCTGATGAAGCGATCAAGCTGGGATGGGCCCATGGCGCTTTGATGACCACGTTCCCTGGCGACACGACGATGGCGACCGTCGATCAGGTGAAGGCTTTCGCCAGCGGAGGATCGGCCCGCATCCAGCGTTAGTGTGATGCGGTGCGCTAGTGGCTGCATCAGCGCGCTTGTCAGTCTGGGAAGTAAGCTTCGGGGAGCGGCGATGATCGTGGTAGTGATGGGCGTAAGCGGTTCCGGAAAGACCACGATCGGCAAGCTTCTTGCCGAGCGAATGGGTTGGATCTTCGCCGATGCTGACGATTATTTTCCCTTGGCCTACAAACAGAAGATGGCGGCCGGTCATCCGTTGACCGACGAGGACCGCGCTCCGTGGCTGCTAACCTTGAACGCGCTGCTGAGGAAATGGGATGACGGAGGAAGCAATGGCGTGCTGGCGTGTTCCGCGTTGAAGGCGAAGTATCACGAGAGCCTGGAGGCAGGCGTGCCTCCAACTCACATCCAGTTTATATTTCTTGATGGACCGAAGGAGTTGATTGCGCGGCGGCTGGCGACGCGGAAGCATGAGTATATGAATCCGATGCTTCTGGACAGCCAGTTGGCAACTCTGGAGAGACCGACGGATGCTTTTCGCATTGTTAATGATCGTCCGCCGGAGCAGATTGTAGATCACTTACTGGAGAATGTATTAGCGGTGCAAGATGTGGCAACGCGGCAGATTTTGAAATAAGAGAGGACATTTTCAATGGGGCATCCGTTGTTTGATCTGAGCGGTAAATCGGCCGTAGTGGTGGGTGGGACCTCGGGTATTGGGCTCGCGATGGCGATCGGACTGGCCGAGGCGGGTGCCGATGTCGTGGCGAGTTCGCGGCGGCAGGAGCAGGTGGATGAGGCCGCGAAGGCGATCGAAGCGACGGGACGCAGAGCGCTCAGGTTGACCTCGGATGTAGCCGACCGCGCGACCTTGCAGGCGCTGCTGGACGCGACGGTGAAGGAGCTTGGCAAGGTCGATATTCTGATCAATTGCGCGGGCAAGATCAAGCGGGAACCGACGCTGACGGTTTCGGAGGAGACCTGGGACGGAATTATGGATACAAACGTGACTGGGACGCTGCGGGCCTGCCAGATCTTCGGCAAGCACATGCTGGAGCGCGGGTACGGGCGCATTATCAACATCGCTTCACTGAATACGTTTGTAAGTTTGAAGGAAGTGACGGCGTATGCGGCGAGTAAAGCTGCTGTTGGGGCGCTTACGAAATCGCTGGCGGTGGAGTGGAGTTCGCATGGTGTGACGGTTAATGCGATTGCGCCGGGTGTTTTCCGTACAGCGTTGAACCAAAAGTTGCTGGATGAAAGCGACCGCGGCAAAGAGCTGCTGATGCGGACGCCGATGGGGCGATTCGGGAAGACCGTGGAGTTGGTTGGGTCGGCGATCTTTCTGGCGAGCGATGCTTCGGCTTTTGTCACGGGCGAGATCCTTGTGGTGGACGGTGGATTCTTAGCCAGTGGTGTGAATCAGTAAATGATGCGTTAGGTCCTCCTCTTCTGGGGGTACCCCCTCCCCCCTTGCCCGGGCGTAAATTACTTGTATTCAGTGGTTTACGGTCGGTCTTGGTCTGTAAAATATTGATAATAAATGGTTTGCGTCCAAAATATTGGATCTAAATGACTTAGCCCCGGAGGGTGTCCGGGGCTTGCTTATTTTCTCTCTACTGTTTTAAGTATAGCAAATTGAGTGGAACTAAGATGCCAAGTCGATCTTGTTTCGTTTGTTTGGTTTAGGTGGTTTGGGGGCTTGACATGCGAATTTTGGGCCAAAAACGCAAAAAATAATTTGCCATGACTGGAGCCCAGCTTCCGGTTTGCCCGTGATCCGGCCACAATCGCGAAATTGGAACTATGATCTACTCATAAGCCCGGTTGACCGCCAGCGCCTTTGAATATTTTTCCTGGAGGAGCTGCACATGGATGAGGATACCAAGCGTGAATTTGACGCCCTCGCCGAGTTGCGTTCGGCAGCCTGGGAGAGCTACTCCGGTCGCCGTGAGCACGAGTGGAAGGTAAGTCTCGCTCTGTGGACTTCGCTCTCAGCATTGACCGGATTTGCGTTGGGAAGAGATTTGGGTCTGAAGAGCCGGGGCGTTTGCTTGGGTGCCCTCATTGTCGCGCTGATTGTTCTTTTCTTACACGCCTATTGGCTGCATCGTTTAGCCAAATCAAACCAAGTTGACCGGGGCCTGGAACGGCATTTCCGTCGCCTCATGTGCGTACTCCTTACAGCAAACTCAGTGACACCTGAGCTTGAACGAAAGATTGTCGAGCCGGGACAGGCTGTCGGTCTTGCAAACTACGCGCACGCTTTTCAGCTGGGAATTACTGCTGTGCTTGCGGGATGTATGGTGACAACTACGCTTTGGCGCTTCTGGCCGTAACACTGTCCTAAACTCAAGATTCGAGCGACTGGATTCCTTGCTCTGTTGGAGGTTAGTCGGCTAACCGGAAGTTGAGATCGCTTCTGGGTTGCCCGTAACTCGGGCGCAAGGCATGACTTTACATAAGCGAACTTTTCATTACTGAGAACGTTGGGTGGAACTAATATGCCACGCGATTGTTCAGGATTGACGAGGATTTTCGCTGTTTGGGGGCTTGACCAGGAAAATTGCATCCAAATGCGAAGGGATCTAAGGGATGTAACAGATTCAGGTCTTGATTTGTTCATTACATGCCGGTGGTGAGCCGGTTACTTTTTGGAGGAGCTGACTATGAAGTTCATTCAATTTTTGTCGTGGAAGCGGCGGATGGTTGCTGCCGCGGTCTGCGTGGTAGTGCTTGCTGGCGCGGTTGCGGTGGTTTTGCCTGTCTGGGCACAGAGTACACAGGCGCGTGTGATTCAAGTGCCGGTGAAGGGTGTGCCAGACGCGCTGATTCCTGTTGAACAGAGAAAGGATGCACCCGACTTTACCTTGAATGACACGCAGGGCCGGCCGGTGACTTTGTCTGGGTACAAAGGCAAGGTGGTTCTGCTCGACTTCTGGGCTACGTGGTGTCCGGCGTGCCAGTCTGAGATTCCCTGGTATGTGGAGTTCGCCAAGAAGTATCAGGACGAGGGGCTGGTTGTGATTGGGGTTTCGATGGACAAGGATGGGCTGAAGGTGGTGCAGCCGTACATGCAGCAGAAGCAGATGGATTACACGGTGGTGCTGGGCGATGACAATCTTGTGCCGCTGTTTGGGTTGAAGACGATTCCGGTGACGATGCTGATCGACCGCGATGGGAAGATCGCGGTTGCGCATACCGGGGTGGTGGATAAAGACAACTTTGAGGGGCATATTCAGGAGTTGCTGAAGCAGGGGCCAGCTTCTCAATGAGAGAACTACAATCCTTTGCTCAATAGTTGAGATCGTCAGTTTCCGGTTAGCCCGTCACTCGGGAGCCGGGGTGTGCTTTGGAGTCGGGCATGCATAAAATCGGAGGCTGGAGGTGTTCAGATACGATACAAAAAGATCAATGTCGAACTGATCGTCGTTGCCGATCAGGCCTAGGCAGTTGTCGCGGAGTTGAACGCCGCGCTCGATCGGCTGGAAGAGAGGCACACACTTTTCGGTGGTGGGATCGAGACTGTCGCTTTCGAGCACCCAGGAACACGGAAGAGATCGGCACTCGCGCATACGATGGCAGCGGGTGAGACGGTAGCCGTTGCTGTCAGGGCTGCACGTGAGAGCGTGGCTGTTGCCCTCCGCGCAGTCATCTGATTTAGGCCGTCCTGGCGAAGCGAAAGCCATAGAACGCGCTGAGAAGCTCAGAGCAGAGGCTGTAGTAGCGGCCGCAGATGATCGTACCGTTTCAGGCCGACAGCCTAATATTCCTCCGGGTTCGCGGAGTATGGGTTGATTTTATGGCTTCGTCCAGCGTGGCGATGTACTCACGGAACATTTGCACAATGCAGCGCAGATTGGTCGTTATCCCAGCGGTTTCCGCTGATTGATTGAGACGAGCAAGTTGCGCTTCCATCTTTCGAGCGTCCATCAGGGCGGACGAACGCTTAGCTTTGAGTAGTTGTAGTGGGGTATTCAAGTTGATTACCTTCTTTGGGTAAGATGCAAGGTTTTCCCCCTTCGTTGCACTTGGGGCGAGCCAGCACGCGAGCCAACCCTACAAGCCCAAGGATTGCCTCGCCGGTGCTGACAGAACGCTGAGGCAAACACCGCGCCCGAGGCGCGTGGAGGAAAACAAAATGGGAGGAGGTATAAGCCACCTCCCATTTCTCTCATTCGCTACTGGTTTTACGCGGCCTTGCCGGGAGCTATGGCTTCGAGGGTCTTTTCCCCGCCAACATTGACTTTGATCTGCGTGGGCTTGGCTTCGGCCTTCTTGGCCAAGCTAATCTTCAGCACGCCCTTATCACAGCGGGCGCTCACTTGCCCTGGTTCCACGGAGCTCGGAAGCGTGAACGAGCGGGTAAAGCTTCCGTATTGCCGCTCGACGCGACGGAAGTTCTCCTCTTTCTCTTCCTTCTCGATCTTGCGCTCGCCACGGACGGTGAGGGTGTTGTTCTGAACGGAAACATCAATGTCCTTTTCGTCGATGCCCGGGACTTCAATCTTCAGAATAATGTTGTGCTCGTCTTCGTAGATGTCCACCGGCGGCGCGAGGGCGGTGGTTGTCAACGCCTCCTCCGGGCCTTCGGGGCTGTACGACTCACGGAAAAGACGGTTCATGCGATTCATGCGGTCTTGCATGGCGGATAATTCACGGAGAGATTCCCAACCGGTCAATAGTGTCATGACGCAGTCCTCCTTAGCAGTAATCTAAGAGGAGAAACTTCAGATGGGCTGACTTAGTTCAGTGAACCTGAACGAGTAAGAAGAGATACTTTGCTCAGCAATAACCCTAGGCCTGTGCGCAACGGTTGTCAAGATGCGGTAGTGTCCTGATAAATCAGACTGATAAGCGCCTTGTGTTCAGTAAAATGACTCCAACGCCCGAGTCGTCGGCAAACAGGAAGTTGCTGCGCCATGCTCCGCGAGATCAGTTGGCTGGAGATCGCCTTTGCGTGAATTGAACTGCGCTGAAATACCCGCTGCCTGACTCCAGGGTCTCAATCAGGTTCGGGTGGGTATTACCGCACGGTCGAATGGGGGCCGGAGTCGTGTGTGGGGACCTGTTTGGATGGGAGCAGCCAGGGATAAAGAATGGCCAGGTTGGGTGGCACGATGGCGAGAAAGAGCAGGAAGATACCCACTACCTCCGGGATGCGGAGGTTGTTGTAAGACTTGAGAACGAAGGCCAGAACGATCAGGCCGATGATGGTCGCGCAGATGACGATCCGTGCGACGGTTTTTGCCCAGGGTTTGTGATCGTTGGGAAGCATCTCGAACCCCCTTTCACTGTGCGGGATAACGCAGCGCTGCTAACGCCTGTGTCGTTAGATGCATTTATTAGCAGCACGGGTTATTAGTACGGCAGTGTAGGCCGCGCCGAAGCCGTTGTCTATATTTACTACGGTAACGTTGGGGGAACATGAGTTGAGCATTCCCAAAAGGGCGGCGGCGCCGTCGAAGCTGGCGCCGTAGCCGACGGAGGTGGGGACGGCGATGACGGGGACACCTACGAGGCCGCCGACGACCGAGGGGAGGGCTCCCTCCATTCCGGCGCAGACGATGACGACATTGGCCTTGGCGAGTTGATCGTGGACAGCGAGAAGGCGATGGAGGCCGGCTACGCCTACGTCGTAGAGCCGCGTGACTTTGGCGTTGAAGAGCTCGGCAGTGACGGCGGCCTCCTCGGCTACGGGTTGGTCGCTGGTGCCGGCAGTGAGGATAGCGATGTGGCCCACAGGTGGTTCCGCAGGCGATTGTTTGAGGGTGATGGTGCGGGCTGGAGCGTGAAAGATGGCTGCGGGGAAGGAGGCCAGAACCATGGCGGCGGTGGGGGCGTCGACGCGGGTGGCGAGGACGTCGGCGCCTGAGGCGGCCATGCGGGTGAAGATCTCGGTGGTCTGCTCGGGGGATTTGTTCTGGGCGTAGATGACCTCGGGTAGGCCGGTGCGAAGAGAGCGGTGGTGGTCGATGCGGGTGTGGCCGAGGTCTTCGTACGGAAGAGTTGCGAGACGCTCACTGGCGGCGGCGGGAGTGAGCTTGCCGGATTGGACTGCGGCGAGGAGTTCGAGGAGAGTGGTTTTGTTCATGATCAGGATGTGAACTCTATCCTAACCACTTTGGATTTTGTGCGGTGCCGTCGAATTGAGAGGTGGTCTTGAAGCGCTCGAATTTGCCTTCGCCGGCGGCAGCGGCAGTGCGGGTAAGCAGGGAGGTGATTTGCGCTTGATGCGGCTGGCTCAACGCTTGGCCTGAAGGTAGGTGGATAGCGCGATTTGAAGAACCTGTTTGACGGGTACGTTGTGTTTCTGGGCGGCGGTGCGACAGTCTTCGAACTCGGGCGCGGCATTGAAGACTTCGTTGTCGCGGGAGCCGATCTTGATGCGGATGTCACCGTAGGGTGTGATAACCGTGGTGTGGGTGCGATCGAGGCAGGAGCGGCGCTCGTGGTGGATACGGACGCCGAGGGTGCTGGTCTCCCGAAGCAGGAGGTCTTCAAGTGCGGGAACCTGTGCATCGTCGGCGAGGATGGTAAGGAGGGTGCCAAGGCGGCCCTTTTTCATTTGGACTGCGGTAGACATGACGTCGAGAGCGCCGAGGGCGAACGCGCGCTCGGTGACGTGCGCGAGGATTTGGGGACTGAGGTCGTCGAGGGCGGTTTCGAGGATCGCGACGGCGGTGTGAGTGGCGTCGGCTGTCTCTCCGATGGAGAGGCGGAGGACGTTGGGAAAGTTTTCCGGGTTGCGGGTGCCGGCACCGTAGCCGATGTGCTGGACGCGCAGGGCGGGTTGCGGGCCGAAGGTGGGAGCCAGGGCTCGGATGAGCGCTGCGCCGGTGGGAGTGACGAGTTCTTGTTCAATGTGGGCCGAGTAGGTGGGGAGGCCGCGGAGGAGGTCGGCGGTGGCGGGCGCGGGAACGGGGAAACGGCCGTGGGCGCAGTCGACCATGCCGCCACCTACGTTTAGCGGGGAGCAGAACCATTTGTCGATAGCGAGGGCGTTGATGCCGGCGGAGGTGGCGACGATGTCAACGATAGCGTCAACCGCGCCTACTTCGTGGAAATGGATTTTCTCTACAGGGACGTTGTGGATCTTTGCTTCGGAGGTCCCGAGGAGTTCGAAGGCGTGGATTGCGGTTTGCTTGACGGCGGGGGCTAGAGCTGCGGCGTTGATCAAGTCGCGGATGACCGTGAGGGAACGGCCGTGGGTGTGATCGTGCTCGTGGGTGTGGGGATGATCATGGGTGTGGGGATGCTCGTGGGTGTGATCCGGTGTTTCGATTTTGTGAGTTTCTTCGGCTGGCTTTGCTCCGTCGTAGACGTGAACTTTTGTGGAAGAGATTCCGCTGCGGTCGACCTTTTCGATCTTGAGAGACGCGTCGAGATTCAGTGCGGCGGTGGCTTCCTGGAGGATTTTGGGATCGACTCCGGCGTCGATGAGGGCTCCGAGGAACATGTCGCCGCTAATGCCGGCGAAACAGTCGAGGTAGGCGATGCGCATGGAGTCATTGTTTCATGGCCGTCGGGAGGCGTTTGGGTTGGCGAGTGGTGGGCGTGAAAATTTCACGTGATGAAAGATGAAGGATGGGTATAGACTTCTCGCGTTCCCGATTACTTCGCTTTACCGGTCCATGCTTCGAACGCCTCCCCGCGTCGTCTCGAGGATCGAAGTGTGTCGCCGCAAATCTTCGTACCCGAACTGTTTTCAAAGAGCCAAGGAGGCTCGCACGATGAAGAGGTTAACAGGATCTACGATATGTCTTATTTTCTCCGGGTTGGTTGTTAGTGCAGGAGTCGCTGTGGCGCAAGAGACTATGGGGCCTCCGCCGGTGTTGGTGATACAGCGGGAGTTTTTGAAGCCGGGTAAGGCCGGTGCTGTGCATCAGAGGAGCGAGAGTCAGTTCGTTCAGGCGTTTACCGCTGCGAAGTGGCCGACGTATTACTTGGGGATGACATCGATGTCGGGTCGTCCGCGCGCGTTGTTCATGATGGGCTATCCATCGTTTGCCGCGTGGGAGAAAGACAACCAGGCTATGGAGAAGAACGCGACGCTTTCTGCAACACTCGATCGCATCAACGCCGCGGACGGTGAGTTGCAGACGGAGTTTGAGCAGAGCGTTTATACGTATAACCCGGAAGGCAGCCTAAACGCGGGCAGTGTTGTTCACTCGCGATACTTTGACATAACCCAGTTCAAGATCAAGGAAGGGCACCATGCAGAGTGGATGGAACTGGTGAAGATGTATCACGATGGGTTTGCGAAGATACCGAATGTGAACTGGGCGCTGTACGAGAGCCACTACGGGCAGGACAACGGCGGGCTCTATCTTGTGATTACGAAGATGACGTCGCTGGGCGAAGAGGACCAGGGCATGGGGGACTTCAAGAAGTTCGCCGAGGTCATGGGGGAGAGCGGGATGAAGAAGCTCGAAGAGCTCTCGGCTTCCTGCATTGAGTGGGACCAGACAAACCTGTTCGAGTTCAGTCCGAAGATGAGCTATCCGGATCCGGAGTGGGTTAAGGCAGATCCTTTCTGGAAGCCGAAGGCGGCTGCTCCGGCGAAGGCTGCAACAACTCCGTAGTTTAGTATTGAATGAGGACGATTCCCACCTCTGTCTGAATGTAGGGGGTGGGATTTGTTTTGGAGTTTGGCTAGCGGCTGGCAGGAGCGATGGCGGAGGCGGGGAGGACGTCGTTCATGCTGCCGGAGCGGTAGCCTTCGGTGTCGAGGGTGACGTAGAGGAAGCCGAGGGGCTTGATGGCGGCGGTGATCTTTTCGAGGGTGGGCAACGCGAGGGCGCGAGGAAGGTCTTCGACGGCGATTTCGATGCGGGCGAGATCGCCGTGGTGGCGGACACGTACTTGAGGGAAGCCCAGGGAGTGGAGAGCGGCTTCGGCTTGCTCGACCTGCGAGAGATGTTCGCGGGTGACGGGGCGGCCGTACTCGATGCGGGAGGCGAGGCAGGCGCTGGCGGGTTTGTCCCAGAGCTCGAGGCAGGCTTGGTGGGCGAGAGTGCGGATTTCCTGCTTTGTGAGCTGCGCGGTGACGAGTGGGGCGACAGCGTGGTGCTGGGTTGCGGCTTGCTGGCCGGGGCGAAATTCGCCATCGTCGTCGAGGTTTCTGCCATAGGCGATGTGGGCGAAGCCTCGTTCGGTGCGAGCTTGCTCCATTTGAGTGAAGAGTTCGTCTTTGCAGTGGAAGCAGCGGCGGGCGTCGTTGCGCTGGTAGTCGGGGCTGTCGAGCTCGTTGGTCTGGAGGATTTGCAGTGGGATCGAGTGTTCGGCGGCGAAGGCGAGTGCGGCGGCTAGTTCGGCGCGGGGGAGAGAGGCGGAGTCGGCGATGACAGCCAGCATTTTGTCGCCGAGTGTCTGGTGGGCGGCGTACGCGAGGTAGGCAGAGTCGGTGCCACCGGAGTAGGCGACGAGGACGCTGCCCAGCTCTCGGAGGGTGGTTTGGAGTTTGGCGAATTTGGCGGCCAGATCCATCTGGTTTGATTGTAGGACAGATAGATTGGTTGGAGTACGGTTCCTCGGTGAGGAAACGATAGGCAACGACAAAGACGAAGGTAAAGGCAGATTCCGTTCAGCCAGAAAGGCAAATACGGGAATGCGCCCCCCGCGCTTCGATCAGTGTCAGTCGGGGATTTGCCAGCCTACGGGGGTTTGGGCGAGCGTGGCTTTGGCAGTGACCTGGCTGGTGGTGGCGCGGGCCATCTCGGGGAAGGCTTCTTGAATGTCGTGGCCGAGGGCCCATACAGGAACTTCTTTCATGGTGTAGCTGTAGGTGACGGTGGTCTCTTTGAAGCCGTCGACGATGGCGACCGGTGTGAAGCTGTCGATGCTGGTGACCTCGCGGTGTCCGTAGCAGAAGCGCGGCGCGTAGCGGGTACCGTCGGGTGCGACGGTGAAGCGGCTGACGTGAATGCTCGACTCGACGGACTTTTCGAGCAGGAGAGATTTGACGAGGCTGTCCATCTGTTTCGTCGCCACCGGGTCGCTGGTCTCGAAGGGAAAACGGGTGTCGGAGAAGAGGCAGTCAAGGTGATCGAGGAAGTGGTTGTTGATGGCCTGGGTGAAGTTGGCCGGGGTGGGGGCGGATTTGCCGCTGTTGCAGCCTGAGACGAGGGTTGCAAAGGCCAGTGTTGTGGCCGTGAACACGTTTGCGATTGGTTTTCTTCGAACGGTCTTCATCGCTTCTCCTGTTGGACTGACTTGTTGGATGCGGCGAGGGGATAAGACAACTGGAGCGCGGCTGTTCCTAATTTCCATCTTGAATCTCTTCTGGGAGAGGGTCGAGTTCGCCGATGGTCTTCATGGTGTCGAGGGTCTTAAGGTTTGCTTGAACCTGGGCCCACTTTTGAGGATCTTTTTTGGTGATGATGGGGGCTTCCGGATCCGCGTAGTAGGCGACGAGATCGTGTTTGAGTTGGTTGGGGATAACTTTTTCAGGGTGCTGGGTAATCATATCCAGGAGGGTGGCGTAGGTCTTGTCTGTGAGAGGGTAGCCGCCGGGTTTGACGACGAGCCCGGTATCCAGATCGCGGTTGGGAAGATAGTACTCGATGCGATCGAAGTGGATCAGGACGAAGCGCAACGCCTTGATGGAGCGGTTGACGCTCTTGATGTAGAGGGCTTCGGTTTCCTGGGTGGGTCCCTTGATCGCGAGGAGCTTGAGTGTGCCGACCTTGGGCAGGATATAGATGAAGCTGGCGTAGAGATGACTGGTGAAGCCCGGAGTTTTGCGGTACGCCTCCCAATTGTTGTCGGCAGATGCCTGGATGAGATCGATTTTGAGCGCTTCGAGGTCGGGGCTGGGAATGTCGTCAGGGAAGTTCTTCTTGTGGAGGAGAGTTTCGGCGCGGGCGATGTTAGGGAGGAAGCGGCGGACGGCGTAGCGGTAGACGCGGATGGAGGTTTCTTTGGTGCCGATGATATCGGGCAGGTTCAGGCCGTAGGTTTCGAAGAACGCTTTGCGCAGGAGGTCTCTGGGCACTTCGAGCCCGACGAATTTCGTGTATTCCGAAGGGGCAAAGCGGCGTTTGCTGAGTTGGTTGATGTCGAAGGCGAACTCCGTCTGGACGTGGGCGTGTGGGTTCTCAGCGTAGTTGACGTTGTCGCCGTATCTTTGTTTGAGTTTGGGAAACTCGACTGGGACGGAGAGATTGATGGCGGTACTATGACCGACGGTATCGCCGATGTAGTGAGATAGGGAGCCGATGGCGAAGGCGAGTTCGTCGGCGGTGTGGGCGTCGCGGAGGAGGCTGATGACGAAGTCTCCGGCGCGGACGTAGTGGGTGAGATCGGAAAAGAAGGCGTTGCCGAAGGGATAGTAGCCGAAGTCCTGGATGGCGGAGCCGCCGTAGGCGTAGGCGTGAGCCTCCTGGAGCTGAGCTTCGGTGAGGTTGGGGTACTGCTTGAGGAGAATTGGGCGGATGGATTGCTTCCAGGCGAGGTCGATCAACTCCTGATGGGTCTGGACGGAGTAGGGGATGGCGGGAGTGGCAGTCAGAAGCAGGCCGAGGATCGCTAGCGTTCTGACAAGGATATTGCGGCGGGGGGTCGGAATCGCACGGCCTCGTTCTTGGTCTGTTTCGACTCTACACACTGTACATAGGATGAAGGGGATAAGAAAAGGGTAGGCTGGCGATGGGGAGCGATGCGATGCCTGCGATGTGGCGGCGATGGGGTGAGTATGCAGTTGCGGCGATTGCGTTCGGAGTGGTGGCCTGGGCGTGGCACTATGGGACGCGACAGTCGGGTGGGATTCGCGCGGTGGGGGAGCGGAGGGTGATGCCAGCGCTGGTGATGACGCAGCTTGATGGTGGGACGTGGCGGATGGTGGACCACCGTGGGCAGGTGGTGTTGGTGAACTACTGGGCGACTTGGTGCGGGCCTTGCTGGGAAGAGACGCCGGGGCTGATTCGGTTGTCAGAGGAGTTGGGGCCGAAGGGGCTTGCGGTGGTTGGAGTAGCGATCGATGAAGGTGGAGAGGCGAAGGTGAAGAAGTTCGTCGATGAGTTCCATGTGCCGTATCCGGTGGTGATGCAGGAGAGGATGTCGCAGATGGAGTATGGAATGGAGGGCGTGCCTACCACGATTTTGATCGATAAGGAGGGGCGGGCGGCGAAGACGTATGTCGGTGCGGTGAGAGAGGCGGATTTTAGAACTGATGTTGAGATGTTGCTGGCGGAGCGTTAGGTTTGGCCGACTTTGGTGGGGTCGGATTTGAGGAGGATGGGGGTGAAGGGCAGGTTGAAGTCGGGTTGGGGGTCGGGGTGG
This sequence comes from uncultured Acidobacteriaceae bacterium, assembly GCA_963791735.1. Lineage (GTDB taxonomy): Bacteria > Acidobacteriota > Terriglobia > Terriglobales > Acidobacteriaceae > Edaphobacter. The sequence continues at coordinate 660,964 of CAWBTR010000010.1, forward strand.
GCGGGGTTGAAGTCGGATAGGGCGGGGTCGAGGAATTTTGTAATTGGCAGGTTGGCTTCGCGGATGCCGCGGACGATGCAGCGGGCTAGCTCGTAGGCGCCGTAGCTGTTGAAGTGGGTGTCGTCGCTGATGGCGGTGGTTTGGCCGGGAAAGGAGTCTGCGGGGTAATGCATGAAGGCTTTGAGCGTGCCTTCGGGGCCCATGGCTTCGAAGAGAGTTTTGCTCATCGCGTTGAGGTCGATGAGGGCAACTTTTTGTTGTGCGGCGACTTCGCGCATGGCGTCGGGGTAGCCGGCGAGCGAGTTGGTAATGTGTCCGGCATCGTCAAAGGTGCGGCGGTTCATTGAGGTGACGAGGACTGGGGTTGCGCCTTTGGCTCGCGTCTTGTTGATGTAACTGATGAGGAGTTTTTTGTATTCGTCGATGGGGGACTGCGCCGGGCTTCATGTCGTTGTGGGCGAACTGAATGAAGAGGTAGTCGTCGGGCTTCATCGTGGTCATGATTTTGGTGAGGCGCTCTTCGCCGACGAAGCTTTTGATGGTTTCGCCGGATTCGGCGTGATTGGCGACGACGATGCCGGGAAGGAAGAAGCGAGGAAGCATCTGTCCCCAGGCGGCCCACGGTTCGTAGTACTGGTCGACGACGGTGGAGTCGCCGGCGAGGTAGATGACGGGCTCGTGGGGGATGGGTTCGATATCGATGGAGCGGACGCTGGGATGGTCGCCGTTGAACTCGAGGGTAAGCTTGTGGTCCCAGTCGAGGATGCCGAGTTCGCGGGGTTTGAGTTTTACTTTGTCTTCGGGATCGCCGTTGATCTCGGGGTAGCGGACGTTGGTGTCGAAGGTGCGGGTGACGGAGTCGTTAGCGGCGGCGGGGATTTTTTCGAGCATGAGGCGACGGCCTTCAGCGCGGACGGTGGTGACGGAGGGCTTGGGTCCGCCGAGGACGACGGTGATGCGGTAGCTGCCTTCGGGGATGGGGACAGAGAAGAAGAAGGGCTTGTCGCTGGTGCAGGATTTTTCGGTGACGGTGGGGGAGGGGAGGAGGTCGAAGCCGGCGGTGGTGTCGGTGAAGCGCGTGGCTGGCGTGAGCGTGGCGAACATGCGGTTCGCGGGGTCGCAGGCGTACTTCATCAGGTTGGGGTTGAACGGGGAATCGGGTTGGGCGTGAGCGGCGAAGACTGTGGATAAATAAAGTGCGGTGACTGGCAAGAGTGCTGAGTAAGAGCGGGGAGCGGGGCTTGTGGATTGAGCCTCGGTGCTGGGCGTTGCTGTGCTCTGTGGACATACTCCCCCTCCCGGGAAAAAGTGTGCAAAGTCTTCGAAACAAAGGATATAAGGTTGGACTTCTACCTGACATCCGAGGCTAAATCAAAAAGCCCGGCGCGGGCCGGGCTTGGGATTTTCCCTGATTCAAGTCTATCAGCGGTGTCAATGGTTTTAGTCGCGTCCGAGCCGATCTGGTCGATGAAACAGTGTGCGCGTGATTCTAAGCAAACTTCTCGAGGATAGCGGCTAGTTCTGCTGGCTGGTCGATCATCACGTCGTGGCCACAAGTGACGGTAGAGGTTTGCCAGGTGCTGTCTGCGCGGAAGCGCGCGAGTGCCTGATCGAAGGCTTTGCTCCCGAAAAGAGGCGCTCGGATGTAGAGCTTTTTCGGGATGGACTGGTATGCTCCGGTGACCTTGAGTTTCTCGGTGAAGCATTTGGTCGGATGCGGGGTGGTCTTGCTATCGACCCAGGCGGCATCATTGGCGTTGACGTGGAAGACGGACGCGGGCAAGGACGGCGTAAGAGGCTCCGGCCAGGAGTTGCGGCTGCTAAGGTCAGCAAGCGACTGACCGTCTGCGGGGACAAAGGCATCAAGGTAGACGATGGCGGCGATGCGGTCGCGAAGTTGCTCGGCCACGCCGGTGATCACCATGCCGCCATAGGAGTGACCGACGAGCACGATGTTGTTGAGATCCTTCCATTTGATTTCGCCGACGACGTCGTTGATCTGGGTGGTGAGGTTGATGATGTCGGGCGGCAAGTGGGAGCGCTCGCCGACGCCGGAGAGAGTGGGGGCGACGACATAGTGGCCTTTGACAGTGAGACGGTCAGCAACGCGGCGCCAGCACCAGCCGCCATGCCACGCGCCGTGGACAAGGACGAAAGTGGCCGACCTGGTGTTGGCTTGCGTGGTGGGGAGAGCTGCGACTTGAGTGGTGGCGACGAATCCCAAGCCCAGAGGTATGAATTGACGGCGAGAGATCGATACGCTCGAAGACATTTGAGCCCTCATGGTAGAAGTCAGGGGAGTTGAGGAAGTCTAACAGCTCGATCTGCTGAGGAGAGAACAATCTCTGGAGCGGGGTGCAGCCACGGAGAGCGTCGCCCCCGGAGCTCGAACAGCGAATGTGCAGTGCGCCAGCTTTGTTTTCACGAAGACGACTGCCGATGGCTCAATCTGGAAGCATCGCGTGATAGCATGCCCCGTGTTTCGTACTTTGCAAAACTGCACGTTCGGAAGCTCTGACACGGACGGCGCAGCGCAGCTGATGGTCCCAGGGCCAGATCTGGTGTCCGGCGACGATGAGTTTTTGCGGTCGAAGGAGAGGATGACCTTGAACGGACAGATGATGCAACAGCCGCTGCTGATCTCCTGGCTGATCGGTCACGCGGAGCGACACCATGGAGGGGTGGAAGTGGTATCGCGCCGGGTGGAGGGCGACCTTCACCGCGAGACGTTTCGGGAGTTGGCAGCGCGGGCGCGTCGATTGGCTAAGGCGCTCGGGGCGCTTGGCGTAGAAGAGGGCGACCGGGTCGCGACCATGGCGTGGAATGGCTATCGCCACATGGAACTCTACTACGCGGTCTCCGGTTCAGGCGCCGTGCTGCACACCGTGAACCCGCGGCTTCATCCAGACCAGCTGGTTTACATGGTTCGGCACGCAGGCGATAAGGTGTTGTTTTTCGATCTCACCTTCCTGCCGCTCGTCGAATCCGTCGCGCCGTGCCTTACAGGGATCAAGTGGTTCGTTGCGATGACAGATCGCACCCATATGCCCGGCGTCACTTCTTTGACGAACCTCTTATGCTTCGAAGACCTGATTGAGGCGCAGGATGATGGCTATCGATGGCCGGTACTCGATGAAAATACCGCTTCTTCGTTGTGTTACACGTCCGGGACGACGGGCGATCCGAAGGGCGTAGTTTACAGCCATCGCTCGACGCTTCTTCACAGCTTCTCCGTGGCTATGCAGAACGGGTACAACGTCGCAGATACGGTGCTGCCGGTAGTGCCGATGTTTCATGCGAACGCCTGGGGTCTGCCGTACATCGTCTGCATGGTGGGGGCGAAGATCGTGTTTCCGGGCCCGGAGCTTGACGGGAGGTCGCTGCACAGTCTGATGGAAAGTGAGGGAGTTACCGTGGCCGCCGGGGTTCCGACCGTTTGGCAGGGCCTGATCGCTTACATGGAAGCCAATAGCCTGAGATTCTCGACGTTGAAACGCACGTTTGTCGGTGGATCCGCCTGTCCAGTCGTGATGGTGCGCACCTTCCAGGAGACGTATGGAGTGCGGGTAATTCATGGGTGGGGAATGACCGAGACGAGCCCGGTTGCCACATCGTGCCTGCTGAAGCCGGGGCATGAAACGATGCCGACGGAGGAACGCTACAAGGTGCTGGCCAAGCAGGGCTATGCCCTCTTCGGCGTTGATATGAAGATTGTCGGCGAGGATGGCAAGGAACTTCCATGGGACGGGAAGGCGACTGGAGAGCTTATGGTGCGCGGCCCCTGGGTCCTCTCGAGCTACCTCGGAGAGAAACGTGATCCGCTGGTTGATGGGTGGTTCCCCACCGGTGATGTGGCGTCGATCGATTCCGACGGTTATATGCAGATCACTGACCGGTCCAAGGACTTGATCAAGTCGGGTGGCGAATGGATCGGTTCCGTCGAGCTTGAGGGCATTGCCGGGGCGCACCCGGCTGTGGCAATGGCGGCGTGCATTGGCGTTCCGCACCCGAAGTGGCAGGAGCGGCCGCTGCTCGTTGTAACGAGGAAACCTGGTGCTCAGGTTACACGCGAGGAACTCATCAAGTTTTACGAGGGGAAGGTCGCGAAGTGGTGGATTCCCGATGACGTCGTCTTCGTCGATGCAATTCCGCTGGGGGCTACGGGCAAGATGCAGAAGAACAAGCTGCGCGACCAGTTCAAAGACCATTCTTTGTGAGGTATGGTGCGTGCGCCTCTGTGCTATTCGGAGCGCAAGGCGGCCGCGGGATCGACTCGTGTGGCCCTTCTGGCGGGGAGGGAACAGGCTGCGATCGCGACAAGGGCGAAGACCGCCGCGAGAAGGGCAAAGGTGAGGGGGTCGGTGGGGCTGACGCCGTAGAGGAGTTTGGTCATGAGGCGGGTGAGGATGAGGGATCCTGCGATGCCGATGCAGATGCCCATGAGGGCAAGACGCGCTCCCTGCCAAAGGATCATGCGCAGGACATCCTGGCGTTGTGCGCCGAGCGCCATCCGGATGCCGATCTCCTGCGTGCGCTGGCCGACAACGTAGGCGATGACTCCGTAGATACCAACGATGGCCATGACCAGCGCGAGCAGGGCGAATGCTGCGAGGAGAATCATCACGAAACGGCGCTGGGCAAGCGAGTCTGAGATCATTTTTTCCATCGTGAGAACGCCGAAGATGACCTGCTGGTCGCTCATCTGGTGGATGGTGTGACGAAGGGAGTCGACGACTGCGGAGGTGTTTCCTTCATACCGCACCAACACGGATGAGCCTGAAGGCGTCATCGCTACGAACGGATCGCCCATCTGCATGCATGGGAGATAGAGCTGCGTGCGCAAGGATTCAGTGTCGTCCAGATCGAGTCCCCACTGCCTGACGTGCCGGACGACGCCGACAATTTCGACTTTTGTGCCGGAGTCGAGATTGATGCGATGGCCGATCGGATCCTGATTGGGAAAGAATTTGGCGGCGAAGACGTCGTCGATCACCGCGACGGGTGGTGAGTGCTCGTCGTCGTGTGGCGTGAAAAATCGGCCACGCTGGAGTGCGAGGCCCATCGTCTTCAGATATCCGGGTTCGACGATGTACCCCAGCGCCCAGTTCATGCCGCTTTGGTTTGCCGGTTTCGGTTGGCCATCGAGCCAAAACAACTGTTCGTCGTCGGAGCCCATGGGAATGGCACCCCAGGTTTGCGAAACTTCTTTTACGCCGGGCGTGGTCAGGAGAGTGTCGTCAAGATTGCGGAAAGCCTGGCGAATCGTTCCGGGCGAAGCGTTCATGAACGAGGGTGGAAGCGATAGGCCGAAGGTCAAAACATTTTTCGGGTTGAATCCGGGATCGAGGTTCCACAGGCGTGTGAGGGTGCGCACCATGAGTCCTGCGCCGATGAGGAGCACCAGAGCAACGGCCATCTCCACGATGACGAAGATGCTGAGTGTGCGGTGGGTTCCGCTGACACCGCGTGCACCTTCTCGAAGCGCTGCCTGGGGATTCGCGTGCGAGGTTCTGAGTGCCGGGATGAGACCGAAGAGACCTCCGGCGAGGAGCGAAACGATCGTGGTGAAGGCCAGGACACGAAGGTCCACCCCTATTTCATAGGCGCGCGGGACAGCGGAGGGCAGGAGCGACAGCGCGAGATGGGTGCTCCATGCGGCGAGGAGAAGTCCGAGGACGCCGGCAGCAGCTCCGAGGAGCATACTTTCGGTAATCAGCTGGCGAATGACGCGGCTGCGGCTTGCTCCGAGGGCCGTGCGCACAGCGAATTCGCGGCTTCGTGCCGTGGAACGCGCCATCAAGAGACTGGCGACGTTCACGCAGGCGATAAGGAGAACAAAGCCGACGGCGGCGAGAAGGAGAAGCAGAAGCGGCCGAACATAGCCCACCATTCTTTCTTTCAAAGGAACGAGGTTTGCGCTGATGCCCCGGTCTGCGCCGGGAAAGGCGGACGCGAGGTTGCGCGTGACTTCATCCATATCAGCACGGGCTTGTTCTACAGTGACGCCGGGCTTGAGCCGGCCGATTCCGTGGAACCCGAGGCCGGCGCCGCGATTCATCAGGATGGGATTGGTCCACTGGCGGATGGGGGCGTAGACATCCTGCTCGCTAAAACTTGGGATATGGAGACGGAAGTTCGCGGGAATGACTCCGACGATGGTGAAGTCGCGTCCGTCGAGAGTGATGACTTTGCCGAGGATGTCGGGAGCAGAGTCGAACTTGCGTTGCCAAAGGCCTTCGCTGATAAGTGCGACGGGACCGGCACCCTGCTGTTCTTCGGCCTGCGTAAAGGTGCGGCCGAGGATGGGATTGACTCCGAGCATCGGGAACAAATCTCCGGAGATGAACTCGGCGTTGACCTGCTCGGCTTCGCCTCTTCCGGTAAGGCTGAAGGCGTAGGGGCGAGCGAGCGCCATCGAGGAGAAGGTACGGTTGTCCTTCTGCCAATCGAGGAAGTTTGGGTAAGAGATGGAGCCCTGATCGAAGTTGGGCTTGCTCTCGCTGAGCGAGACCAGCTCGTTGGGATTAGCAAACGGCAGCGGATTGAGCAGCACGGCGTTCACGATGGAGAAGATGGCAGTGTTGCCACCGATTCCGAGAGCGAGTGTCAAGATTGCGACGGTCGTAAATCCGGGATGTTTGCGCAACATCCGGGCGCCGAAACCGAGGTCGCTCCATAGGGTCTCGAGAAAAGGGAGGCTGCTGCGTTGCTGGTAGCTCTCTTTTGTCTGTTGCATGCCGCCGAGCTTGATGAGCGCCTGGCGTCGCGCTTCTGCAGTGTTCATGCCGGAGCGAAGATTGTCGTCGATGTTCATCTGGAGATGGCTCTCGATTTCGGCTGCGAATTCGCGGTTTTGCTGCTCGTTGCGAAAGAGGCCGCCAAATCGGTTCAGCCACGCGAGAAGGGGCCTCATAGCGGCTCCTCGCCGAGCGTGCAGAAGCGCTCAAGAATCGCGGTCGTCTGCCGCCATCGGAGCATTTCCTTCTCTACCTGTTTTCGTCCGGCGCGTGTCAGTTGGTAGTACTTTGCATTGCGGTTGTTGTCCGAGACCCCCCATTCGGAGCGGATGTAACCTTCCTGTTCGAGCTTAAGAAGTGCCGGATACAGCGTGCCGTACTGAACGATGAGCCGGTCGCCGCTGATTTGTTCGATGCGCCGCGCGATGCCGTATCCATGGAGTCGGCCCATGCTTTCGAGGGTCTTCAGTACCATCAGCGCCAGCGTACCTTGCAGGACGTCATTCTTTTCGTCCACCGTTCTCTCCTATAGGTTCGCAATAGAAGATATACGTAGTTCTATTGGAAGGCAATAGGAATGTGACGAACGGCGGGAGACAGGTTCGGGAGTTGCTGGATCGGGGGCAGCGGGTCTCGAGGTTTTCGTTACGGAAGAGCCGGTTTCTCTGCTAATCTCGGACCCATGCACCGTCATATTGCCGTTTCAGCCGCCATCTTCCTGGCCACTGCCTCCTGCTGTGTCCAAGCCCAGGCTCCAAAACCCGCTGCGCAGTCCGTGGAGGCGCGTCTCGCTGCTCAAAACGCGCTCTTCGAAGAATCCTGGCAAACATCGTTACGGTTGAATCCGACCCGCGCCACGGCGGTTGGAGACTACCGGTACAACGATCAACTTGGTGACGATTCGTTGGCGGCCATCGCGCACCAGCACGACCTCGAGGTCGCCGACCTGGCGTCGCATCAAGGCGATCGACGCGACGGGATTTCCTGAGCGGGATCTGATCTCGCACGATTTGTTTCTACGTCAGGCTCAGCAGCGGGTCGAGGACTATGACCTGAAAGAGTATGAGATGCCGATCAGCGGGATGGGCGGCATCCACACGGGGCTCGCGGATCTTCCGCTCTCGATGCCGTTCGATTCGGTGAAGCACTATGAGGATTACATATCTCGTCTGCACCAGATTCCCAAGGCGTTTCTGCAGACAGAAGATGTTCTTCGTGCGGGCGTAAAGGATCACCTGGTGATCGTGCGGTTTATTGCCGAAAAGGTTCCGGGGCAGTGCGACGGGGTGATCGCGGCGAATCCTTTCGTGATTCCGCTGAAGAAGTTTCCTGCGTCGTTTTCGGATGCGGACAAGAAGCGCCTGACGGACGAGATCAACACGACGGTTCAGAACGAAGTCTTTCCAGCGTACAAGCAGTTCGCCGCGTTTATCACGACGGACTACATTCCGAATACGCGGACGACGCTCTCGGTTGAGAGCCTGCCCGGTGGCAAGCGGCGTTATCAGGCGGCTCTGCGGCGGTTTACCACGACCGATCTTTCGGCTGCTGAGATTCATGCGATCGGGCTGAAGGAAGTGGATCGGATTACTGCGGAGATGACGGCGCTGGCCAAGGCGAATGGGTATAAGGACCTCGAGAGCTTCCGGGTGAAGATCGAGTCGGACCCGAAGTACGTTCCGGCATCGGCTCAGGCGATTGTCGACGACTTTGCCAAATACATTCATCAGATGGAGCCGCGGTTGCCGGAGCTATTCAATCTGCTGCCGAAGACTGCCGTCACGGTTGAGCCGATTCCGCCCTTCCAGGCGGGGGCTGCGACGCACTACCAGGGAGGGACGCCGGATGGAAGGCGTCCGGGACGCGTCTCGGTGGCGGTGTCGGATCCGACGCATCGGTCGTTCATCAACGATGAAGCGGTTGCGTATCACGAGGGTGTGCCGGGACATCATCTTCAGATCTCAATCCAGCAGAGCCTGACGGGGCTGCCTGAGTTCCGCAAGCATGGCGGCAACTCAGCGTACACGGAGGGCTGGGCGCTGTATGCGGAGGAGCTCGGCAAAGAGATCGGGTTTTATCAGGATCCGGGTTCGGATTACGGCCGTCTGCGCTCTGAGCTGTTTCGCGCAGTGCGGCTCGTGGTCGACACCGGGATCCACGACCAGAACTGGACCCGCGATCATGTGGTCGAGTACATGCGGGCATCACATGCTATCGATGAGCCGACGATCCAGTCTGAGACGGACCGCTATATCTCCGGGCCGGGCCAGGCGTGCAGCTATAAGCTGGGGCAGCTTAAGATTCGTGAGCTCCGAGAGCGGGCGAAGCAGCAGTTGGGGCCGAAGTTCGATCTCAAGACGTTTCACGATGAGATCCTGAGCGGCGGTGCGCTGCCTCTGGATGTTCTGGATGCTCGCGTAACACGATGGATCGCCAGTCAGTCGAAGTAAGAATCCTGTTGGTTCAAGAGAAAAGGCCGGGTTTGATGCCCGGCCTTTTGCTTGCTGTTGAGTCTGGTTGATTACTTGCCAGATTCGGTGGATTTGATGAAGTTGGCGACATCGGAGTGGAACTGCTTGAGGACGTCCTCTTTGACGTAGATCATGTGGCCGGCCTCGTAGTAGTGGTAGCTGATGTTGGATTGCAGGTTGTGGGGCATGGGGAGATGGTGCATCTCGTAGATGCCCTCGAAGTAGGGGGTGGCGAGGTCGTAGTAGCCGCCGGCCAGCATGACCTTCATCTTCGGATTCATCTTCATGCGGTAGGCGAGGTCGGGCATGACGTTGGCTCCGGTCTCAGAGGAGTTGTTACCGCCGCCACCGCCGGGGAAGCCGCGTCCGGGGGGCTGATGGTTCATGTTCCAGGAGAACTCGCCGCCCTGGCGCGCGGACATCAGGTAGGTGGCCTGGGTAGCGTACTTGAGGTCGTCGTGGAGGTACTGGTTGATGGCGGTGTTCCAGGCGGAGGTGATGGCGTCGCTCTGGGGATCGTAGCCGGTGGTTGAACTGAGGGGATCGACGTCAGGACCCTGGTAGCGCGAATCGAGACGGCCGGTGGTCATGCCTTGGTCGAGCTCGAGCTCCTTGGAGAATTCGCCGCCGGTGACGCGGAGGTCTGCGCGGAGGAGATACTCGACGGGAAGGCCAGTGTAGCTGTGGAGTTTTTCGGCGACGGCCTGGCGCTGGGCGTCGGGAAGGTCGCTGCCCTGGAGCAGGGCGGCCATGTAGTCGCCGAGGGCGTACTTTTGCACCTCTTCGAGAAAGGGCTTAAGGGTCGGCGGCTGGGTGGGGAGCTTGTGGTGATACCAGGCGGTGGCGGCGAAGGTGGGCAGGGCGAGTGCGTAGGCCTGATCGACGCCGGGATTGTTGGTGGGGCCGTCGACGCTGTTGTCGAAGGAGAGGATTTGCGAGAGGAGGATGACGCCGTTGAGGTCGACGCTGCGAAGGTCTGCGGCGAGGACGGCGGAGCGTGGAGTGCCGTAGCTTTCACCGAAGATGTACTTGGGCGAGTTCCAGCGGTCGTATTTGGAGAGGAAGCGGCGGATGAAGCGCTCGAAGGCGTGGCCATCGCCGTCGACTCCGTAGAAGGCTTCGCCTTTGTTCTTGCCGAAGGTGCGGCTGAGGCCGGTTCCGGGGGCGTCGATGAAGACTACGTCGGCGACGTCGAGGAGGGAGTAGTCGTTGTTGACGATGGTGTAGGGCGCGCCCTCCTGATGCTGGGTGTCAGGTGTGACGATGCGCTTGGGGCCGAAGGTGCCCATGTGCAGCCACATGGTGGGTGATCCTGGGCCTCCGTTATAGGCGAAGACGATGGGGCGCGAGGCGGAGGGAGCGTCCTTCTTGAAGTATGCGACGTAGAACATGCGCGCGGTGGGCGGTGCGTCTTCGGCGTGCTCGGGGAGATGGACGTTGGCGTCGGGAAGCGGCTTGCCATCGAAGCCGATGGTGGCGTCCTGTGGGTCGGAGCCGCCGACGGTGATGGTGCCGGCGATGGCCTTGTAGGCGATGGCCTGGCCGCCGACGGTGACACTGCCTTCAGTGGTGGAGTCTGGAGTGGTGGGGGTGGCGGCGTTGTGAGGTGCGGCAGCTGCGGATGGTGCGGCGGGTTTTTCTTCAGGTTTCTCCTGTGCAATTGCGGCAGAGGAGGCGGTTAGGACTGCTGCCATCGTAAGAACGAACGATATACGACGACTACACCAGCGGTAGGGCATTGGTTGACCTCTTGAGATTTGGATGAAGCTGAGTATAAGGGACGGTCCAGCCTTGTAATTTGTTTCGGTCAGGGATAATACAAAAAAGCCGGTTCTGCCGGTAATTCAATTGCGCGCCCTTGCGACAAGGCTATTTCTGTCCGGTTGGAGCAAAGTTGAAATTGACCTCAATCTGTGTGTCCACCCTCCTTGGTTGCCCATTCAAGATGTACGGCCTATACACCCACTGTTTCACTGCGTCGATTGCTGCTCCTCTGAGCAGTTCAGGACCGCTGACGGCTTCTAGGCTCGCGACCGTACCGTCCTCCGCAATGATCGCGCGAAGCACTACCGTGCCCTGCACATGCGCTGCTCGGGCGACGGCTGGATATTGTGGTGGCACGCGCTTCAGAAGGACGCCAACTTGTGGAGGGTTTCCACTGTGCCTGTCGTCTGAATTGTTCGGTTGTTTGCAAGAAGTGCAGTTTAGGAGAAACAAGCAACATAGCCCCGAGAGCAGTTCTCGTTTAAAGTGCATTCAGGTCTCCATCGGCTAGCTGAAGTGTTTCGTCGGCGAGGACCGCCTGCAGGGTGGCGACGGATTGGGCGACCTGGTCTTCGACGATGTGCTTCATGGTTCTCCTGATGCTAAAGGGTACGGGATGGAGAAGCGGAAGTCGAAGGGTTGTGTCGATGAGGGTGATGGCGATGGCTGTGCCATTATTGGCGCATAGGGTTGTTCGCAAGAGAGTTGCGACGTGGAGGATTTGTGAGACGGTTTTTTTGCGGGATTGTGATGGTGGTGTTGGCAGGCGGGGTTGGATTTGGGCAGGCCCCGGCGGCTGCTCCTGCTGTCGCTGCTGTTCCGCCTTCGACGGCTTCTGCGGTTTCGCAGGGCGGGGCGGGAAAGACGATGCTGTTGTGGCCAGCGGGGGCGCCGGGGGCGTTGGGTGATGAGGATGTCGATAAGCCTACGCTGACGGTGTTTTTGCCGGTGGCTCCGGATGTGACGAAGACCGGTGTGGTGGTGGCGCCTGGTGGCAGCTATACGCATCTGGCGATGGAGAAAGAGGGTTTTGCATTTGCGCGGTGGTTGAATGAGCGCGGAGTGGCGGCGTTTGTGCTGACAGTACCGGCTGGGGCCGAAGTATCACTATCCGGTGGAGCTGGAGGATGCTCAGAGGGCGATCCGGATGGTGCGGGCGCATGCGGCGGAGTGGGGCGTGGCCACGGATCATGTGGGGATGTGGGGATCTTCGGCGGGCGGGCATCTGGCGGCGACCGCGGGGACGAAGTTTGATTCTGGCAATTCTTCTGCAAGTGATCCGATTGAGCAGCAGGGGAGCCGGCCGGATTTTTTGGTGCTGGCGTATCCGGTGATTACGTTCGAAGAGCCTTTTCTGCATCGGGGGTCGCTGAAAAATTTGTTGGGGGATACGCCGGATCCGAAGCTGGTGGATTCGCTTTCGGCGGAGACGCAGGTGACGAAGGATACGCCGCCTACTTTTTTGTTTGCGACGACGGATGACAAGACGGTTCCGGTGATGAACAGCGTGATGTTTTATTCGGCGCTGGTGAAGGCTGGGGTTCCGGTGGAGATGCATCTGTTTCAGCATGGAGCGCACGGGGCGGGGTTGGCGGCGGCGAATCCGCAGTTGAATGTGTGGCCGGATTTGCTGGCGAAGTGGATGCGGGAGCGTGGGTATATGGCTGCTGGTTCGCGGTAAGGAGGATGCAATGACAGTGGATGAGTTTGCGGCTTCGGATGGTGCAGGGTTTGATGGAGCTTTGCTGGCTCTGTGGTGGGATGCGAAGGGGGATTGGGAGAAGGCGCATGAGATTGCGCAGGATGTTGGAGGGCCGGATGGGGCCTGGGTGCATGCTTATCTGCATCGTAAGCAGGGTGATGTGGGGAACGCGGGGTATTGGTATCGGCAGGCGGGAAGAGGTGTGGCGACGGGGGATTCCCGTGCGGAGTGGGAGGGGATTGTGCGGGAGATGCTGGGGAGGTGAAGGTGGCTGTCCCAAGGAGTGCGGTCGTCCTTCGGACGATGTCCCACATCTCAGAATCGAGATGTGGGGCACCCAGCTTGGTCTTCAATTAATTATTTGCGGAGGTAGCTGTCGTCTTTGTCGATCCAGTCCTGCCGGGGTGGGGCGAAGATGTCGAAGTCGATGCAGTCTGAGAGGGCGGTTGCGGAGTGGGGAAGGTGGCCGGGGATGACGAGGACCTCGCCGGCGTGGACGGTGTGGGAGGTGCCGTCGTCGAAGTCGAAGCGGAGGGCGCCTTCGGTGATGAAGGTGATCTGCTCGTTGGGGTGGGAGTGGCGCGGGACGACGCAGCCTTTGGCGAGGACGACGCGGGCGAACATGGATTTTTCTCCGGTGACGAACTTGCGCGAGAGGAGCGGGTTGAGCTGCTCGTTTTCAATATTGTCCCAACTGTAAAGAGTGGCTTTGGACATGGAGGAAGTGCCTTTCTTTTGGGGTGACGATGGCGGGAGATGAATTTCTCGCTTTGTGTTGCGCGCTCCCTTGTGTAGAGTAAGCGAATCGGGGGCGATTCAGAGGTGCTTCGCTTACCGAATTGGGAAGATGTGAGTTGGAGACCGCGATTGTAACGGGGTCTCGGGCGTCTCTCTTTGGTTTTTACTTATTTTTTTATACTTTTGAAACGGGTGATTGGACCATGCGTCTTCCAGTGGCGAAGGTGTTTCTGTCTCTTCTGTTTGTGCTGATTACGGGCGGGGCGGTAGTGTGTGGATCGCAGATGATGGCGCAGACGGGGACGGCTGCGGCATCTGCGGCCGGAATGAGCCAGGCGGACCGGATTGCGGCGCTGGAGAAGCAGAACGCGGATAATGTGGCGGCGATTGCGGCGGCGCAGACGGCTGGAGACAACGCCTGGATGCTGGTTTCGGCGGCGCTGGTGCTGATGATGAGCGGGCCGGGGCTGGCGCTGTTCTACGGCGGGTTGGTGCGGAAGAAAAATGTTCTGGCCACGATGATGCAGACCTTCGCGATGATGGCTGTGATTACGGTGCTGTGGGCGCTAGTGACGTATTCGTTGGCGTTTGGCGAGGGGGATGCGTTTATCGGCGGGCTGCACAATGTGTTTCTGCATGGGGTGGGGCTGGCGCCGGATCCGAAGTATGCGGCGACGATTCCGCTGCAGACGTTCATGGTCTATCAGCTGATGTTTGCGATTATTACGCCGGCGCTGATTACGGGCGCGTTTGCGGAGCGGATGAAGTTTTCGGCGATGCTGGTGTTTATGGTGCTTTGGGCGCTGTTTGTGTATAGCCCGATGGCGCATATGGTTTGGGGTAAGGGTGGATTGTTGAATGCTTCGCTGGGTGGGCGATTTCCGACTCTCGACTTTGCGGGCGGGACGGTGGTGCATGTGACGTCGGGGGTTTCGGCGCTGATCACTGCGCTCTATCTGGGGAAACGGCTGGGGTATCCGAAGGTGCCGATGCCGCCGCACTCGGTGGTGCTGAGTTTTATTGGGGCTTGCCTGCTGTGGGTGGGCTGGTTTGGGTTCAATGCCGGCTCGGCGTTGAGTGCGGGTACGCTGGCGACTTCGGCGTTTGTGGCGACGCACTTTGGCGCGGCGGCTGCGGCGATTGGCTGGAGCGTGGCGGAGTGGATTCGTCAGGGCAAGCCTTCGGCGCTGGGTGCGATCTCGGGTGCTGTGGCGGGGCTGGTGGCGATTACTCCGGCGGCTGGATTTGTGACGCCGATGTCGGCGCTGTGGATTGGGCTGATTGCCGGGGTGGGTTGCTATCTGATGGTGGTGAAGGTGAAGGCGTGGTTTGGATATGACGACTCGCTGGATGCGTTTGGCGTGCATGGCGCGGGCGGGACGATGGGAGCGATTCTGACGGGCGTTTTTGCCAAGAGCGTGATCAATCCGATCTTCGGTGTGGGGAAGGCGACGGGATTGATTGAGGGGAACCCGCACCAGTTGCTGAATCAGCTTGTCGGGGTGGCGATTGCGTGGAGGATTTCGATAGTGGGTACGGTGATTATTTTGTTCGTTGTGGATAAGCTGATCGGGCTCAGGGTAAGCGAAGAGGACGAGCGCGAGGGGCTCGATCTTTCGCAACAT
Organism: uncultured Acidobacteriaceae bacterium; assembly: GCA_963791735.1. Taxonomy (GTDB): domain Bacteria; phylum Acidobacteriota; class Terriglobia; order Terriglobales; family Acidobacteriaceae; genus Edaphobacter. Next base: position 676,001 of record CAWBTR010000010.1, read on the forward strand.
GGCGAAGAAGGGTACGATTGGGCGCACTGAAAAACAGCCATGAGCTTTGGGCTTTGAGTTTCGAGGAAGGGACTTTTTGATATGCAGAAGATTGAAGCGGTGATTCAGCCGTCGAAGCTGGACGCGGTGAAGGATGCACTGGTGGAGATTGGCGTGGAGGGGATGACGATCACCGAGGCGCGCGGGACATGGCCGGCAGAAGGGGCACACCGAGTTTTACCGCGGGCGGGAGTACTCGATCGATCTGCTGCCGAAGGTGAAGCTGGAGGTGGTGGTGGCGGACGCGATGTTGGATAAGGCGATTCTGGCGATTACGACCGCGGCGCGGACTGGGGCGATCGGGGACGGGAAGATCTTCGTCTCGAAGATCGATGAGGCGATTCGGATTCGGAACGATGAGCGCGGGGAGATTGCGCTGTAGGAGTTAGCGCCTGTTGGATTCGTCGTTTTTGAAGTTGATTGTTCTAGACATATTCCCTCGGCGGCTAAAGCCGCGTGGATTGGATTGAAGCTACGGCGCGGCTGAAGCCGCGCCCCTTCAAAGGGACGGTTCACAACTCTGACGAGCGAAAGGGCTATGGCTGCAAACGAATCTACAAGCGGCGGGTTGCGGGGGGCGTACCAGCGGAGGATGCTGGAGATTCGTGGTGCGTTTGAGGCGGGGGGTGCCTCGGGGGCGGCGACGATCGCTGGGCGGGCGGCGGCTGTCGATGAGTTGGTGCGTGGGTTGTGGAAGCAGGCAGTGGAGCGGGAGCCGCGGCTGGGTACAGGTGTCGCGCTGGCGGCTGTGGGAGGGTATGGACGGCGGGAGCTATTTCCTTACTCGGATGCGGACCTTCTCTTTCTGCTGGACGGGCGGCTGACGGAGAAGGAGGTGAAGGACGCGATTCGGCGGGTGAACCAGGAGATGTGGGATTGCGGGATCCGGGTGTCTCCGGTGACGAGGAAGTTGGCGGAGTGCGAACGGGTCGATCCGGAGAATGCGGAGTTTGCGCTGTCGCTGATGGATCACCGGATGGTGTCGGGGGATGCTGCGCTGTATGAGAAGCTAGCGGGGCAGTGTGTGCCGAAGATGCTGCAACGCGAGCATAAGGTGGTGATGGCGAAGCTGGCTGAGCTGACGCGGGTTCGCCATGCGAAGTATGGGGACACGCTGTTTCATCTGGAGCCGAATATCAAGGATTGCCCGGGCGGGCTGCGGGATGTGCATGTTTGCGGGTGGATGACGAAGTTGCGCGAGGTGTCGGCCCAGGTTCAGAAGAAGAGTAGTGGTGACGATGTCGCTGTCTCGGCCGACGAGGGCAACGAGTTTCGCAAGGCAGTGGAGTTTCTGTGGCTGGTGCGGTGCTTCCTGCACTATCGGCATGAGCGGGACGACAATACGCTGGACTGGCAGGCGCAGGATGCGGCGGCGGAGACGATGGTGGGGTTGGTGGGGCGACGACCGAAGAAGGCGGATGCGGCTTACTGGATGCGAGTTTATTTTCGTCATGCCCGGAGCGTGGAGCGGCGTGTGAAGCAGGTGTTGGACGAGGCGCCGGTGGGGAAGTCGCCTGCGAAGCTGCCGGGGTTGAAACGTGAACGCAAGGCGGAGACGCCGGAGCATGGGTTTCGCGTGGAGAGAGGACGCGTAGTGTTGCAGGCGGCGAAGGAGTTTGGGCATGAGCCGGCGGAGGACCCGGATGTGGTGCTCCAGGTGTTCGCCGCGATGGCGCAGACGGGATGCAGGCTGGGCCGGGATGCGGAGGAGCGGTTGTCGCAGGGGCTGCCGTTGCTGTCGGCGCACCTGGAAGAGGGACCTACGCTGTGGCATCACCTGCGTGGGGTGCTGACGGGGTTTTACGCTGGAGATGCGCTGCGGTCGATGCATGCGCTGGGCGTGCTGGAACTGCTGATTCCGGAGTTTCATGGGATCGATGCGCTGGTGATTCGCGATGCGTACCACCGGTATACGGTGGATGAGCATACGTTTGTGCTGATCGACACGCTGCACGGGCTGGAGAGCGCGCAGAAGGGGTCGATGGGGGAGTGGGCTACTCGGTTTGGGAGTGTGTTGCGGGAGCTGCCGCATCCGGAGCTGTTGTATATCGCGGCGCTGCTGCATGACACGGGGAAGGGGCGCAGTACCGGTGACCATGCACGCGAGAGCACGCGGATGGCTGAGAGCGTGATGGCGCGGCTGGAACTGGATGGGTATGAGAGCGGGTTGGTGGTGAGTTTGATCACGAATCATCTGGAGATGTCGGCTGCGCTGCGGCGAGACATCTTCGATATGGAGACGGTGCGTGCGTTTGCGGGCAAGGTGCATACGCCCGAGGCTCTGCGGATGCTGATGCTGTTTACGTATGCGGATATCAATGCGGTGCATCCGGATGCGCTGACGCCGTGGAAGGCGGAGAATCTCTGGCAGCTTTATATCGCGACGGCGAACTATCTGGATCGCAGCGTGGATGATGAGCGGCTGGGCGCGCAGGAGGAGAGTGAACTGGTGCATCGGGTGGTGGCGTTGCTGCCCGGACAGAAGGCGGCGGTGGGGGAGTTTCTGGATGGGTTTCCGGAGCGGTATGTGCTGACGAGGACGCCGGAGCAGGTGAGGGCGCAGTTCAAGATGGCGACGCGGTTTGCTGAGGACTCGGTGCAATTGGAGTTTCGGTATGCGCCGACGGTAAGCGAGTTGACGCTGGTGACACGGGATAGGCCGCAGCTGTTTGCGACGATCGCGGGGGTGCTGGCGGCGTGGGGGATGAACATCGTTACGGCTGACGCGTTTTCAAACCGGCAGTGGGTGGTCGTGGATACGTTCCGGTTTACCGATACGTTTCGCACGCTGGAGATGAATGCTTCGGAGCATGAGGCGTTTGTGAAGAGCGTGCATGATGTGATGACTGGGGAGGTTTCGCTGGAAAAGCTGTTGAGCGGGCGGCGGCGGGGACGGCGCAAGGCTCCCCTGGTGGAGGTGGAGACGCGGGTCGATTTTGACAATGAAGCTTCGTCCCACAGCACGCTGCTGGAGGTGGTGACGCAGGATACGACCGGGCTGCTGCGCGCCTTGAGCCTGACGCTAGCGGCGCATGGATGCAATATCGAGGTGGCGCTGGTGGATACGGAGGGGGAGACGGCGATCGACGTGTTTTACTTGACGCGGAACGGATCGAAACTGGATAAGAACGAAGAGCGGGTATTGCGGCGGGCCCTGGTGCAGGCAATCGAGGAGAATGTTCGCTGAAGCTGGAGCGCGGGAGTTGCTTCGAGGACAACTGGATGAGGTGTGTACGGCATCTTATGGGCAGACTTCGGCTTATTGACTAGGTAGTAATCTTAAATTAGTGGTTTTGCCAGTTGTACCGAGGTTGATAGGTTTTATAGTAGAGAATATGAGCACGATTGAGAACACGAGCAATGGCCGTCCGACGGCGGTTCCGCAGAAGAATGACCGCTATATCTTTGGCAGCCTGGACAGCTTTGGGAAGAACCAGGAGAAGCTGCATGAGGTGAGCTGGGGGGATGAGCAGCCAGAGGGTGTGGTTCTGGCATCGATGGATGCGGCGATTAATTGGGTGCGAAAGAATTCAATCTGGCCGATGACGTTTGGCCTGGCATGTTGTGCGATCGAGATGATGTCCATGGGGGGCTCGAGGTACGACATTGCGCGGTTTGGGGCGGAGGTCTTTCGTCCGTCGCCGCGGCAGAGCGACTTGATGATCATTGCAGGACGGGTTTCGCAGAAGATGGCGCCTGTAATCCGACGGCTCTACGAGCAGATGCCCGAGCCGAAGTGGGTGATTTCAATGGGTGCGTGCGCCACTTCAGGCGGGGTTTTCAATAACTACGCGCTGTTGCAGGGCGTAAACCAGGTGATTCCTGTCGATGTGTACGTTCCCGGATGCCCTCCGCGTCCGGAACAGTTGTTGTACGCGATCACGCTTTTGCAGGAAAAGATCCAGCAGGAACGGGGAACGGTGCGCCGGACCTTGAATCTGTCGTAACTGATGATAGAGGCTGGTTTGGTTACTGGAAGGGTTCCCCTTGTACGGTCTATGGGAGATTTTTGCCGGTTTGATGTGTAACGTATTGAAAATATAGTGTCCGACTGGTAATTTTTATCCGCATGCTTTAGCAACTGCGGTAAGCTGTAAGGAATCGAACAAACAAAACGATCCCTGTTTTTAATTCAAGATTCGTAAAACGCAAGAATTTGAGTGGAGGAACTCGAATGGTTTATCGCCCGTTTCGCAATTTTAAGCCGGTTAGTGCTGGCTGCATGTGCAGTCGGTCTTGGAGTTGGAAGCCTGAATGCGCAAACTTCCAGTACAGCTGCCCCACAGGGGGTTAACCCATCGCGAGTTGACTTGTTTTTTGGGTACTCGTACTTTGGAGCCCACGGACAGTTGAAGCCCCAAGGAATTGCCTACTCCTCGATTAATGAGGGTGGAATGGCAAGCGGTGCCTATTACTTCAACAAGTATGTTGGCGGCGAGGTTGTCGGATCCATCCATCCGGACGGCAAGAACGATGGTTTCTACAGCATCTCGGCTGGACCAATCTTCCGCGCCCCGATGCAGAATTTCACGCTGTTTGCTCATGGTCTCGTCGGTGGCGGCGAGCTGGGCGGCCCGAACTCGGAGAGCCCTCATTACCACAATCCTTATAAGTGGGGGCCAACTCTGACGGCCGGCGGCGGAATGGATTATGATCTGCCGTTTTTCGATAACCGCTTTTCGATACGGCTCTTCCAGGCGGATTATCGCTGGATTCATGCCAACTATGGCCCGGCGGCAACGATTCCGACCGCAGGGGTGCTGGGAGGCCGTGCCAACCTGAGCGCTGCTGAGTTGAGCACGGGTCTCGTGGTGCACTTCGGCCACATTATTCCTCCACCGCCGGTGACGTATGCCTGCTCGGTTTCGCCTGCGACGGTCTACCCAGGCGACCCGATTACGGTTACTGGAACGGCTGCCAACCTAAATCCGAAGAAGGCGTACACCTATACGTGGACGGCTGACGGCGGTACGATTTCGGGTACTTCGAGTACAGCGAACATCGATACCAAGAATGCAAATCCCGGTACCTACACGGTGAAGGGTCATATCGTCCAGGCCGCCACGAAGGCGCCTAAGCCCGGCGAGATGGCAGATTGCACGGCCACCTACACTGTCAAGCAGTTTGAGCCGCCGACGATCAGCTGCTCGGCGAATCCTTCGACGGTTGCTCCGGGAGATTCCTCGACGATTACCGCAACGGGTATGAGTCCTCAGAATCGTCCGCTGACTTATAGCTATAGCGCTTCTGCTGGTTCTGTATCCGGCAGCGGTTCTACCGCGACGCTGAGCACGGCGGGTGCGGCACCTGGAACTATAACTGTGACCTGTAACGTGGTTGACGATAAGGGCCAAACCGCGTCGGCGACGACTACGGTTACTGTAAATGCGCCTCCGCCGCCTCCGGCTCCGACCACCAGCGCACTCTGCTCGGTCAGCTTTGAGCGGGATGCGAGGCGGCCGACTCGGGTCGACAACGAAGCCAAGGCTTGCCTTGACGATATCGCCCTGAAACTGCAGAGTGATTCGGCTGCGAAGCTCGCCGTGGTGGGCAATGCGACCACTGACGAGACAACGGCGACAGGGAAGCGCAAGAAGGCCGTTGGAACGGCGTATGCCGCTGAGCGCGCGGTCAACACGAAGGACTACCTGGTAACGGAGAAGGGCATCGATGCCAGCCGTATCGCGGTCTACACTGGTTCGGATAACAGTAAGACGGTGACGACGACTGAGATTCCCTCGGGCGCAACGCTGGACACCTCTGGTCTCACTCCGGTGGACGAGAGCGCGGTGCAAGCGAAGCCACGGACACCTCCTGCCAAGAAGCGCAAGTAAGGACCCGCAATAAGAAGCTACAGAGGCTGACTGGGAACCATCCCAGTCAGCCTTTGTGTTGTGGGTGTGGGAAGCTGCTGCCAAAAAAGGTTAGACTTAAGAATCAGGATGAATCATTGACTAGAGCGTACCGAATATACGTTGCGGGCGTTGCCCTTTTCCTTGCCTTATCGTGCCTTCGATTGAATGCGGTGAACTGGCTCCCATTTGGGCCTAATGGGGGAGACGCACGTTCCTTCGCGGCCGATCCGCGCGACCACTCGCATTTGTACCTGGGCACTCTGACGGGTTGGATGTACGAGTCGCACGATGGCGGAGGAACGTGGAAGCGGCTGGCCTCTGTCGGCCAGCGGGACGATCTTGCGCTGGATTCGATTGTGGTGGACAGCGCGAATCCAAGACATCTCCTGGTCGGCGCATGGGTGCTAGGGAGCGCCGAAGGCGGCCTCTACGTCAGCAACGACGGCGGCTTGAGCTGGGAGATTAACTCGGACATGCGGGGGCAGTCCATTCGGGCGCTTAAGGCTGCTCTGTCAGATCCGAAGATCGTGGTGGCGGGAACGTTGAAGGGGGTCTATCGGTCGAGCGATGGCGGAGAACACTGGCAGTTGATCAGCCCTGAGGGGAGCCACGAGATCCATGAGGTCGAGTCGATTGCGATTGATCCGGCGAACCCTGAGATCATTTACGCCGGGACCTGGCATTTGCCATGGAAGACGACCGATGGCGGCGCAACCTGGAACCCGATTAAAGATGGGATTATCGACGACTCGGATGTGTTCTCGATCATCATCGATCCGAAGCGCCCGAACGTTGTGTATGCGAGCGCGTGCTCGGGCATCTATAAGAGTGAAGACGGTGGCGCGAAGTTCACGGGCGGTGTTGGAGTGAACAAGACTCAGGGCATCCCGTCCACTGCGCGGCGGACCAGAGTGCTGATGCAGGACCCGCAGAATTTGAACATTGTCTTTGCAGGGACGACGGAGGGACTGTTTCGGTCGGGGGATTCGGGAGCGAACTGGTTGCGGATGACCGGGCCAGAGGTGATTGTGAACGATGTGTATGTCGACCCGGAGAACACCAATCGTATCCTGCTCGCCACGGACCGTGGTGGAGTGCTGGCGAGCAATGATGGAGGATACTCGTTTCTTCCTTCGAACACAGGATTTTCGGCGCGACAGATTACTTCGTATATCGGAGACGCTGCGCAGCCAGCGACGATCTATATCGGTGTGGTGAATGACAAGGCGTGGGGCGGAGTGTTTGTTAGCGACAACGGTGGGTTGACCTGGTCGCAGAAGAGTGCAGGGTTGAATGGGCAGGATGTGTTCAGCCTGGGGCAGGCGTCGGATGGGACGATATTGGCGGGTACGGGGCATGGCATCTACCGGCTGGAGGGAGAGACCTGGAACCGGGTGAACAATGTCTCTCTCAGCGAACAGCCGAGTCCACAAGCTGATCCGCCACCTGCGACGGAGACGAAGGCGGCAGGCGTGCATCGATCGGGAAGCAAATCCCGTCGAGTGGCTCCTAAGAAGACAGCAGAAGTGCCTCGAGGATATACGTTCGATGCGAATGTGAATGCGATCGCGCGGGTTGGAGATACAGTTTATGCTGCTACCTCCCAGGGAGTATTGCGAAGCGTGACGGCAGGGGAGAGTTGGAAGTTGGTGGTTGAGCCGGCGATGCAGGAGTGGAGTTTTGTTGCTGCGGCGAAGTCATGGGTTCTGGCTGCGACGCTAAGGTCTGCGATGCTTTCGTCGGACGGCGGCGAGCAATGGGAGCCGGTGAGGCTGCCTGTGACGATGGAGCAACTGGCAGCAGTAGCAGTCGATGATGCTGGAGGACTCTGGGTAGCGGGGCGGGAGGGCGTTATGGTGTCTCAGGATAGAGGCACGACGTGGCACAGCGTGAAGAACCTTGCTATTGGGGATGTGAACAGCCTGTTTTATGACGAGCCTTCGCAACGAATGTTGATCACGGCCAACAATAGGAACCAGATTGTCTTCGCGGTGCATCTGCCGGACTATGCTGTGAAGTACTGGAATACGGGTTGGCACCTGCGGCTGGTGCGGCCGATGGGAGATCATCTTGTCGGAGTTACTTTGTTCGACGGCGTCGTGGTACAGCCGCGCATGGTCGATTCGAGCGAAGTGGCGAGGCACTGAAGAGACACCACGGTTGTCGATGAGGAATAGAATCGTAATATGAGCTTTGAGTCTTTGAATCCGCTGACGCGACACCCCTTTCAGACGGACGATCCGAGCCTTGTACCGATTGCGGCTAAGGTGGCAAAGGGTGAGCGTCTGGATTTCGAGGATGGGGTGACGCTGTACCGGAGTGGCGACATTTTGGCGGTGGGTTGGCTGGCAAATCTGGTGCGCGAACGGCTGCATGGGAATATCGCGTACTTCAATGTCAATCGCCACATTAATCCGACGAATGTCTGCGTGGCCTCGTGCCGGCTGTGCGCGTTTGGGCGCAAGAAGGGCGAGGCCGGGACGTACACGATGGCGCTCGAAGAGGCGTGGGAGACCGCGGCGACAGGGCTGACGGAGGCGGTGACGGAGTTTCATATTGTTGGGGGGCTGCATCCCGATCTGCCGTTTGAATACTTCATGGACCTGGTGCGGGGGCTGAAGGTACGGTTTCCCAAGGTGCATATCAAGGCGTTCACCATGGTGGAGGTGGCGTTTCTGGCCAAGCGTGGCAAGATGACGATTCCGGAGGCGTTGGAGCGGATGAAGGCGGCTGGGGTGGATTCGATGCCCGGTGGTGGCGCGGAGATATTTGCTGATCGCGTTCGGCACATCATCTGCGACCACAAGATCGATGGCAACGAGTGGCTGGATACGGCGCGGGCGGCGCACAAGATCGGGCTGCGGTCGAATGCCACGATGCTGTACGGGCACGTGGAGAATGAAGAGGACCGCGTGGACCACCTGGTGAAGCTGCGGGCGGTGCAGGATGAGACGGGCGGGTTCCAGACATTTATCCCGCTGGCGTTTCATCCGGAGAATACTGCGCTGGCGCATATTCCGAAGACGACTGGAATGCTGGACCTGCGGCAGATTGCGGTGGGCCGGTTGATGCTGGACAATTTTCCGCATGTCAAGAGCTACTGGCAGATGGTCTCGCCGAAGATGGCGCAGATCTCGCTCCGGTTCGGTGCGGATGATATCGATGGCACTGTGATCGAGGAGAAGATCTATCACGATGCCGGGGCGACGACTCCGCAGGGAATGCGGCGGGCTGATCTGGTTCGGCTGATTACCGAGGCTGGGCGAGAGCCGTTTGAGCGTGACACCCTTTATCGCGCAGTGACCCGGAGCGAAGACACGTTTACCGTTGCGGTCTGAGTTGTGTGGCGGGTTAATTTGACTCCTCTTGTCGCTGCGTTGTGATCTGCTTCCTGGTCGGAGTCATAATCCGCTCGGCAAACGGAGAGGCTGACCTTGCCTGATGAGGTGCGCCTCACATTAGAGATTGCACATAAGAAGTGGAAAACATTTGCCTTGTGGGAAATCTTTTGGTGCTAAGTGACGGGTTTTCTGCATAGTTGCGCCTTCCTTCCTCTGTCAAAAAAACAAAGAAATAGGGATTTCCTGGGGTTTTGGGGATTGGCTGCCCACTTGCAATAAGAAAGTGCATCAACACATTGCTGGGAATCGGATGGGGTCATCCCATTCATTCCAATGGTAGTTAAGCAGGACCAAATTTCGGCTGTACTCCCATTTTTGTGGGGAAGGAGGATTATGTATCTCTTGTTCGGACCAGCCATGGCGGCCCTGGTTGTTATTGCAGTTATCCAGATTCGCGATCACTTTGTTGCGTCTCGCTAACGGGGTTCGCAGCACCGTAGAGTCGTCAACGATGCACTCGGTTCAGTAGTCTTCTCAGCCTGTGGAGTGGGAGGACATGTTCTGGGAGGTCAGGCTAAGCCTGGCCTCTTTTCTTTTGTGCCCTGCTGTCTACTCGATGGGTCCCCCCTTGTCCGAGCACCATAGCGGTTGGAGGGTTCTGCAGCTTGACCGTAGCGTTCTCGCCCACAGCCACCGGACTCCGATCAGCAAACGTGCAGATCATAGCCAATACATCTAATCTTGTCTCCAATTCCCATCTGATTAACCGGCACTGGCCAGTGAAGTCGACGAAGATACGCGTTTTGATGAGCATCCGTCATCCCACCCTTCACACAGTGCGCGATGGATGGGCACCCGGGCGCTCGTTGCGACCATACGTGTAGGCTGCGTTACGCTTTGGAGCGTCGAGTCGGTTTGGCGGTGAGGATGGTGGAGAGAAAGAGGAGTAACGCTGCTGCTGCTGCAGGGACGATGAGTCCTGTGCGAAGGTTGTGGAATTGAGTGGAGACGACGCCGGTGAGCCAGGGCAGGGTGGCTCCGCCAAGGGAGGCAGTTGCGAAGAGTGCGCCGAGACGGGCGTGGTTGCCTGTGCGGGCCAGGAGAAACGACATGATGAGGGGATAGAGAGGAGCGAGGCTGAGCGCGCCGAGAACGGTGAGTGTGACGATGCCGGCGGCGGATATGTGCGTCGTGGCGCAAAGCAAAATCTGCGTGAGGATGAGCAGTGCGAGGCAGACGCGATAGAGGACGGCTTCGCCAAGAAGGGTCATCAGTGCAGTGACAAGAACGCGGCCGGTGAGTTCCGCTATCCAGAAGTAGGTGGCGATGGAAGAGGCGTGAAGAGATGGGTTGGTGCGGACGGCGTAGCTGGGCAGCCAGCCTCCAAGGGAGTTTTCGACGCCGACGTAGAGGAAGATGGCTGCTCCGAAGATGAAGAGAGGTATCGGCGGCAGGGGCATGCGCGGCTGTGTGGAGGTCACTCGGTCTACCGGTTGCGAGAACTCTTCGATCAGTTTCGCCGGTTGTGTTGGAGCCGGGATCGCGATGGAGATGACCGAGGAAACCGCAAGAAAGACGGTGGTTGTCAGGAAGAAGCTCTGGATGCCTCCAGCGGAAGATACGCGTACGAGTAAGGGACATGCGATGGCGCCGAGACCCCATGCGACGTTGAGTAATGCGATGAGACGTGCGCGCGCGGCGGGAACTGCAGTGCCGGCGATGACGTTACCTGCGGTGAGACCTGCTCCGAGACCGAGGCCAATACAGAAGAGCGCGACGTGTGCCAGGCCAAAGCCGACCCAGGCCATGGCGGCGCATCCGGCTGCGCTGATAGCGGAACCGTAGAGAATACTGGCGCGAAGATTGCGCGTGGCAAACCACGCTCCGCAGAACTGGCCGGCAAAGCTGGCGGTGAAGAGGGTTCCTGCCTGCGCGTCCTGGATGTGCCAGCGCCGGATGAGCGCGGGTAGAAGCGGGCCGAGCATGACGGTCGCGATGCCGGCTGCAAGAAAGTAGAGGAAGACAGGGAGGAGCGCGCGAAGTGGATTCGCGGGGCTTTGACGGGGCTGGAGAGCGTCAGGTGAGGGTGGTTGCAAAGCGCTCCTGTTAGCGTTTGCCTTTCGGCGGCCGGGGCGGGGGAATGCCCGTCGTCGATTCTCTCACGATCAGTTCGGGCTCAAACCAGACGTCCTGTGGATACGGATCGTCCGGTGACTGGATGCGATTGACGAGAAGCTGGGCGGCGGTTGAACCCATTTTGAAGAGGGGCTGGCGTACGGTGGTGAGTCGCGGGTTGAAATACTCGGCAACGACGATGTCGTCGAAGCCGATAACGGAGATGTCGTTTGGGCAGGTGAGGCCGGCGTCCTGGATGGCGCGGATGGCACCGATGGCTGAGGTGTCGTTGAAGCAGAAGATGGCTGTGAAGTCGCGAGTGCGGGAGAGGAGATCGCGTACCGGAGGATAGCCCAGCTCGGGCGACCAGAGATTCTCTTCGAGATAGATGCAGAGTTCGGGACGGATGATGATGCCTATCTCCTGCGCGATGCCGGCAATCGCTTGCCAGCGGGCCTCAGAGTCGAGAGAGTATTGCTGGCCCTTCATGAAGGCGATGTTGCGGTGGCCGAGGTCGTAGAGGTGGCGGAGAGCCATGCGAGCGGCGACGTTGTGATCGAGCATGACATTGGTGACGCCGAGTGCTTTGCTGTGCGAGGAGACGCCGACGACAGGAGCCGGGACGTTGAGAGAGAGTTGTGTGTTGACGAGGAGAAAGCCGTCGACGCGGCGGCGCATGAGGAGCTCCTGATACTCGTCTTTGAGATCGGTCCGGCCGAGATGGCTGACGGTGAAGTAAAGGAAGCCTTCCTGGAGGAGGTACTGCTCGACGCCGAGCATGACGCCGGTAAAGTAACCTTCGCTGAGCTCGGGAACGATGACGCCGATGGTGTTGGTGAGACGGGTGCGCAACATGCGGGCATGGAGGTTGGGGCGGTAGTCGAATTTCTTTGCGGCGGCGTGAACGCGCTGTTTCGTGGCGACGGGAATGGATATCGCGACTGGGGAGTTGTTGAGCACGATGGAGACGGTGGCGGGCGAGAGGCCAAGATAGTCGGCGAGCATTTTGAGCGTGGCCGGCCTGTCGGCGGCGGGAATATTTTTCTTCGCTGTCATCGTGCTCCGCGGGGATGGATGTGTAACATATGGCAACAGTTGTACACCCTTGGCTCGAATGACGCACGGCTTCGACACCGGTTACAAGAGTTTTGTTGTTGGTTGTGCTGTTGGAAATTTACAAAATTGAGACAAATTGAGGGTTCATTTTGTGACGGTTGACGCTTGTCCGTATGAATTATTTCCATTACGTTTTTTTATGTACACCGTCTGAAAGCTTAACAGGCATCCTCACTTAGAGTGGCCCTCGAGAGCGCTGTTTTCAGATGCACCGTTCCGATTGAGTCTTGTCTTTGCAGAGATTCCGCGGCAGTTTTTGATCTTCCGAAGTATCTTGAGTGGCGAAGTTGGGCGAGTTGCCCGTCGCCATGAGTCACGGTGATGAGAGATTGCAGTATCGGCGGATCTAGAAGAAGGAACCAGAGGCAGGCGCCGCGAATTGGGGCTCTGGTTTCTTCGGCGCATTGAGATTGATGAGATAAACATTTGCCCGTAACGATAGCGAAACGTTGACACTACCATGGAAATATGAAATTTTAGATATCACCAATAGTTCGTTGTTCTCTAGATTGTGGAATTGGTCGAGCTCCGCTGTGGAAGTAAAAATATGGGCACAGAAGACCAGACCACCGGCGTTACTTAGGGCCATCGAGTGTGCTTTGCACACTACAAAACGAGTGTGAGTCCTATTTCTTAGCCGCTGCTCCCCGGAGATCCGGAAGGGGCACGCGTTTTTGCAGGAGGCTTGAATGAATGCTTCATGGAAGTTCACGAACAAACTGTTAGGTCTTGTTGTGTTGCTGCTGGCGAGTGTGAGTGCGTGCTTCGCGCAGTCAACAGCGACGTTGTCAGGTGTTGTTACCGACCCATCGGGTGCAGTTGTTCCCGGCGCACAGGTCACTGTGCATTCGCTTGCGACTGGACTTGATCGTCAACTCGTAACGGACAACGCCGGTCTATATGTTGCTCCGTCTCTGGTGCCCGGGGACTACCAGGTGCAGGTTAAGGCCTCCGGCTTTTCCCAGTACACCGTTCAAAAAGTAACGCTCGAGGTCGACCAGCGAGTAACCGTCAATATTCCACTTGCCCTTTCCACTGCTGGTGAGACGGTTCAGGTGGAGAGTACTGCGTCGCAGATCGAGACTCAGACCCCGACCGTCGGTCAGGTGATTGGGAGCACCACGGTGCAGGAGCTTCCGCTGAACGGACGCCATTTTCTCGATCTGACAGTGCTTACTCCTGGTGGAGTAATCGCTCCGACTGCGGGAAGTCTAACCGCTACGAGCCGCGGCCTTGGCGCAAACTCCTTCGATTCTGCCGGCAACCGCGAAGACTCGGTGAATTTTCAGATTAACGGCGTCAATCTGAACGATATAAGTCAGAACCAGATCACGTTTCAACCGTCGATCGTTACTACCTCCGAGTTCAAAATCAACAATTCGACGTTCAGTGCGGAGTATGGCCGTAGCTCAGGCTCAATTGTGAACGTGAGCACACGGTCCGGCACGGACAAGTTCCACGGCGATGCCTTCGACTACTTCCGCAACGATGCTTTGGATGCACGCAACTACTTCAACCGCAATTTCAATCCTTCAACCGGACTACCAATCCCTGGAGTCCCGGGCGAAAAGGCACCGCTTATACGCAATAACTTCGGTGGGGACGTGGGCGGTCCCATCTGGAAAGGCCGCACCTTCTTCTTCGCCAGCTATGAAGGGTTGCGTCAGCATCAGGGAATCTTGCAGAACAGCACGGTGCTTACACCGGCTCAGCAGGCGCAAATAGCTGCTAATGCCAGCATTTATCCCTCTGCCGCTGCTCTGGCCAAGTTGATTCCGCTCCCAAATAGTGGAAATAACTATGTTGCGTTTACACCGGGGCCTGTCCAGATCGATCAGTTCACCGGCGACGTACTGCAGCAGCTCGGCTCCAACGATTCATTGCACGGCTTCTACGCCTTTCAGAAGGACGTGCGCACGGAGCCTGCCTTGCAGGGTGACACTATTCCCGGTTGGGGTGATCACCGTGCTGCGCATCGTCAAGTGCTGACATTTAACGAGACCCATATTTTTAGCCCGAGCCTCGTTAATGAAGCTCGGCTTGGCTTCAACCGCATCTCGATCGCCTTCAACCCGGCCAATTTGACTGACCCCACCAGCGTAGGCATCGGCGACGGTCTATCTGGCCCCGTTGGTCTGCCCCAGATGACTCTTTCCGATATCGGTCTGGTATTCGGGGGGCCTTCGGGTTTCCCGCAGGGACGCAATGACACCCTCGGCGTTTTGTCGGATACGGCGACCCTGCTGCGCGGCAGGCACAGCATTAAATTTGGCGGTGAGTACCGCCGTTATCTCGTTGCGAGCTTCGGTGAAAACATTGGCGCAATAACCTTTGTCAGCACCCCCAATAACTTCATGGTCGACACCGCAACTGTCTTCTCGGTCCAGCCAACTACTGTCTCCAGCCGAGTCTACGATACCGCAGTGGGAGCTTTCGTGCAGGACAACTTCAAATTCAACTCGCGTCTCACTCTCGAGTACGGCCTCCGCTTCGAGTGGAACGGAACGCCGGTAGAGGGTGCGAACCGCCTGGTGCTCTTTAATCCTCCGGCCCGTCGCTGACGCGCGTGGGCACCAACGGGATTCCGGCGAATGGTGCGTACAAGCAAAACTACAATCTTGAGCCTCGGGTGGGATTTGCTTACGACGTCTTCGGCAGCGGCAAGACTGTCGTGCGCGGCGGCTACGGCTACCTGGTTGACCAACCGGTTTCTGGCACAGTGACGGCGCTCGCGTCCAATCCTCCGTTCAGCACGTCGGTCACGTATAACGGTGCGGCGATCCCAGTCAGCAACCTGTACAACTCGGCAAAGGCGGCGGGCATTGCGATCGGCTCGACTAATCCCAACTATAGGAATGCGTACACCGAGAGCTTTAATCTGAACGTGCAGCAGGCCCTCCCCGACGGGTTCGTCGCCTCGCTCTACTACGTCGGGTCGGTCGGACGCCATCTGCTTATTCGCACCAATGAGAATCAGGCTACCGGCCCGGTGGGCTCTCTGCATCCGTACCAGACACTCTCACTGACCAGCCCCATCGATCCGGGTGTGGCCATTGCCTCCAACATCACCGAGGTGAACAGCATTTCCTCATCAAACTACAACGGCATGTGGGCGGTGATCAGCAAGAACATGAGCCACGGACTGTATGTGAGCGCGAACTACGAGTGGACGAAGTCGATGGATATCAATTCGCTTGGGTCGCAGGGCGGTCTCAATCTGCAGGACAGCAACAACCCCAGCGGCAATTATGGATTGTCTGATTTCGACACGCGCAATCACTTTGCTGGAACGGCGATCTACGCGCTGCCGTTCAAGGGTAACCGTCTGGTCTCGGGCTATGAGTTTTCGACGATCATCCAATACCAGACCGGTAATCCTGTCAACATCACTGCGGGCAGCTCAAGCTACAACGGCGTGACTGGCCTTGTGCGTCCTAACCTGGTTGGCCCAGTCACCCGGCATAAATCGCAGGGTGCCATCGCCAACGTTACCTACCTTCCGCAATCGCTTGTCTGCCCCATTGGGCCCACGCTGGCCGCACCCAATGGATGCAGCCTGCAGATCCAGGCGACGCAGGCGACTCCGACCTCAACCATCATCTATACCGGTATCGGCAACATCGAGCGTAACGGAGGTACTGGCCCTGGGTTTGCGGACGTCGATCTCTCAGCAGAGAAGGATACGAAGATCTTCGAGGGGCTCAACTTCAAGTTGCGTATCGACGCCTTCGATATTCTCAACCACCCCAACTTCGGTCAACCGTCGGGCAATACTCAGTCGTCAACCTTCGGTCAAATCTCGTCGACCCGCTTCGCGATCAGCGACGGCGGTTCTTCACGGCAGCTCCAGTTGAGTGGAAAGTTCACCTTCTAACCTGGAGGAGTGCAAGGTGCGCCTCGTTGAGTTGTTTTCAACGAGGCGCATTTTTGTTTGAGAGCCTATTGTTGTGTTGTGAAATGTGGCGGAGTTGTGCCGAATGAGCAGTGAAATTGTTCTACGCGGCTATCAGACGACTGACGTTGATGCGATGTTTCGGCTGGACGAGACCTGCTTTGACGAGGAGTTTCGTTTCGATCGAGAGTCGATGCGGGAGTTTGCTGAGGAACGGAATGCCGTAGTTCGGATTGCCGCGAAGGCTGACGGTGAGATTGTCGGTTTTGTGATCGTTCATATTGAGCGAGCGGGGGGACAGTGGCGTGGGTATGTGGTGACGCTGGATGTGGCGCCAGAGTTTCGGCGGAAGGGGCTGGCCCAACGGCTGATGAGAGAGGCGGAGGAACAGGCAATGGCTGCAGGTGTGCGGTGGATGCAGTTGCACGTCTTTACGGGGAATGCAGGAGCAATCCGTTTTTATGAGGGTCTAGGCTATGAGCGGATTGAAGTGAGGCGCCGGTTTTATGGCGCGTCCGGACTGGATGCATTTGGTTATAGCAAGGAGTTGCCGCGTTTGTAATGCCTCAGGTTACTTTTTTCCGAAGACGTCTCCCATGCGGCGAATCTGTGCGCCGACGCCGCGGAGCTTCTCTTCGAAGTGCTCGTAACCGCGATCGAGGTGGTAGACGCGGTCGAGGATGGTTTCGCCGTCGGCAACGAGGGCGGCGAGAACGAGCGAGGCGGAGGCGCGAAGGTCGGAGCACATGACGGCGGCGGATTGGAGCGGGCTCTTGCCGCGGACGGTGGCGGTGCGGCCAGAGATGGTGATGTTCGCGCCCATGCGGATGAGCTCCTGGACGTGCATGAAGCGGTTTTCGAAGATGTTTTCGGTGACGGTGCTGGTGCCGTCGGCCTGGGTGGCGAGGGCCATGTACTGGGCCTGCATGTCGGTGGGGAAGCCGGGATACTCTTCGGTGCTGATGTCGGCAGCTTTGAGGTCACCACCGGAGCGGACGCGGACCTTGTCGACGCCGACGTCGATTCGGACGCCGCACTGTTCGAGTTTGGAGATGAGCGCGCCGAGGTGTTTGGGCTCGCAGCAGTCGACGTTGAGGTCGCCGCCGGTGATGGCGCCGGCGATAAGGAAGGTGCCGGCTTCGATGCGATCGGGGTTGATGCGGTGGCGTGCGCCGTGGAGTTTGGCGACTCCGTGAATGCGGATGGTACCGGTGCCAGCGCCTTCGATTTTGGCTCCCATGGCTGTGAGGAGGGCTGCGAGGTCGGTGACCTCGGGCTCGCGTGCGCAGTTTTCGAAGACGGATTCGCCTTCGGCGAGGGTGGCGGCCATGAGGAGGTCTTCAGTTCCGGTGACGGTGATCTTGTCGAAGACGATGTGCGCGCCCTTGAGACGCCCCTTTCCGTCGTTAGGGCTGCGGGCTTCGAGATAGCCGTGGTCCTGGGTGATGGTTGCGCCCATGGCTTCCAGGCCGTTGATGTGGAGATCGATGGGGCGGCCGCCGATGGCGCAGCCTCCGGGCATGGCGACACGGGCGATGCCGGTACGGGCGATGAGCGGGCCGAGGACGAGCGAGCTGGCGCGCATGGTCTTGACGATCTCGTACTTGGCGACGGGGTCGGAGAGGATGCCGCACTTGATGCGGGTGCGATGCTGGGCGCGGCCGTAGCCGAGTTCGACTTCGGCTCCCATGCTGGTGAGGAGTTTGCGCTCGGTCTCGATGTCGCGGACCTGGGGGATGTTTTCGAGGATGACCTCATCTTCGGTGAGGATGGCGGCGGCCATGCAAGGGAGGGCGGAGTTTTTGGCTCCGGAGACCTTGATGGTGCCGAGAAGAGGGTTGCCGCCGCGTACTACGAACTTGTCCATGCAGTCAGTTTACGGAGATTTTGCGTGGAAATGAGTAGCTGGGCGGGTACGGGTAGCGCTATTCGTGAGGGCGAGGCTCCGAGGGTCGGGCGGGGCGGGAGGAATTCTGCCGGCTAGAGGGCGAGAGGCGTTGGAGATGGAGGCTAGACGGATATTTGTGCGATATAGAAAATTTTGGGGAACAAATTTGCAGCGGGTGCGGTCTATAAGAGAGCAATACTCGGGAGTTCTCCTTGCATTCTTCTCTGCCGTTCGCTCTCTCCGTCTGCCTTGTCTCCATTGCCGCCTTCGGCCAAACCTCTTCTCACCCAGCCAGCGTGCGTAGAGCGAACAGCTCTTCCGTGGCTGGCTCGGCGAATGAGGTGCGGGCTACGCAGCTTCCTGTTACGCATGTGTCGCTGTACAAGAACGGTGTGGGGTTCTTTGAGCACGCGGGACAGTGAGTGGGGACGAGGCTGTGACGATCGATCTGACTTCAGCGCAACTCGACGACGTGCTGCAGTCTTTGACGGCCATTGACCTGAACGGCGGAAGGATAACCGGGGCGAGTTATAACTCGACGACGCCGCTCGATCAACAATTGCGCGCGCTGCCGCTTTCGCTGGGTGAGGAGCCAACGCAACAGGATTTGTATAACTCGCTTCGAGGTGCGCGGGTCGAGGTGACGGGTTCCGGCGGCAGTTTCAGTGGGCGCATTCTTTCGCTTGAGGCGCGTTCTCTGCCAGTTGGCAATGAGGAGTCAAAAGCTGGGTCTGAGCGGCGACTTTTGACTGTCATCGCGGATACCGGGGCTACGCGCACGCTTGAACTGACTACTGCGACCACTGTCCGGCTTCTCGATACGACGCTGCGCGGTGATCTCAATACTTATCTTGAACTGCTTGATCGAAACCGCACGGAGGGGGTGCGTCACCTTACGTTGACAGACCGCGGAACCGGCGCGCGCGACCTTCGGGTTTCGTTCCTCTCCGAGGTGCCGGTGTGGAAGTCTACCTATCGCATTCTGTTTACCGACGACGCAAAGGCCGACGGCAGAAGCGCATCGAACAAGGTTGAGACAGCGACGCTGCAGGGTTTCTCGGTCGTCGACAATACGACTGGAGAGGATTGGAAGAACGTGCAGCTGTCTTTGATCGCCGGGTCGCCGCAGAGTTTCTTGCAGCCGTTGGCGCAGCCGATTTATGCACGGCGTCCTGAGATTCCGATTGCGCAGGATGCGCAGCTTACGCCGCAGACGCATGCTTCGGCTGATTCCGTCGGTGCTATGGATGGGCCCGTGGCCGGTGTTGCCGGGATGTCTGGCATGGCTTCGGGAAATGGCGCCGGGGTTGGTGCCGGAGTTGCTGGTGGAGTCATGGGCGGCATTGGCAGTGGATCCGGGGGCAACACAGGTGGTGGGGCTCGCTTCGTTGGCGGAGCGCCAAACGTCAATGCGAACGCGAGTCACGGAGTGATGCTCAACTCTGTGATGCTCAGCCCGGCTGCCCCGATGATTCCTTACGAGACGATTGCTGCCAAGTCCATTGCGCCGAATACGACGACGGCTGCGTTCGATGATTTTTTTGCTTACAACCTGACTGATCCTGTGACCATCCCGCGGAATGGATCGGCGCTCGTTCCTATTCTTCAGACTAAGATTCAATCCGAGCGGGTCACGCTTTGGTCGCCGTCCGAGCCTATGCCGCTGCGGGCTCTGTGGATTACGAACTCCTCCGATCTGACGCTCGATCGCGGTTCATTTTCCATTGTTGAGAGTGGCGCGTTCGGTGGGGAGGGACTGCTGGAGACGATCCATCCCGGGGAGAGGCGACTGCTCTCGTATGCGGCGGACCAGGCGGTTCGCGTCTCAGTCGATTACCGCAACGACAGTCGCCGGGTCACGACAATATCGGCCAGTAAAGGCATTCTGCGCGCCACGTCTGCGGAGGTCGCCGAGGTCGAGTATCTTGTCCACAACGCTGCGCCGGATGCACGGGTAGTGATCGTCGAACAGCCGCGACGCGCTGGGTGGGAGCTGGACTCCGATCCAAAGCCGGAGGAGACGACGCCGACCGCGTATCGTTTCCGCGTTGCGACTGCGCCCAAGGAGACGGTAAGGCTGCACATCGGAGAGCGTCACACGCTCGAACAACATTTCAGGCTGGTTGACTCCACCGACCAGCAGCTTACGGTTTTTCTTCAAAATGCGAAGGCAGGTCCTGGGGTGATGCAGCAGCTTGAGCCGGTGTTTGCGGCTAAGAGGGCCGTTGCTGCACTCGGTACGCAGACCAGGAACAAGCAGAGCGCGATCAACCAGCTTGTGGAGGACCAGAAGCGTTTGCGCGACAATTTGGGTGCCTTGAAGGGCAGTGCGGAAGAACGCTCGCTGGCCAAACGTTACACTTCCGAGCTGAATGCGCAGGAGGACACGCTGGCTTCAATGCGGCGTGATCTTGCAACGCTGCAGCAACAACAGCAAACTGCGGAAGCGGATCTGAATAACAAGATTGAATCGCTTACTTTGGATGAAAAAATCGGCAGCTAGAAGAGGTGAAACTCTCTCTACTTGAGAGAGGTCCTAGCTGCCGTTGTTGGTTAGAAGGACGATTGTGGGTTGGGCAGAGGCTGTGTTGAGGCGGGAGCGCCCTGTCCATGGTGGCGCGACTTCATCTGTTGGAGTTGGTCGGGCGTGAGGACGGTGGCGAGCTGCTGCCTGGTCTGCTGATGAATGGCGCGCATCTGTTGTCTCATGACTAGCGGAGAGATCGTTGAGTCGTTGTTCAGCGCAGCGATTTTGTTGTCGCGGTCAGCCAAAATGGGTTCAAGCTTCGCCGTCTGATCAGACGTGAGGTTGAGCTTTTTGCTGAGCCTCGCGGCTTCACGCTGAGGGTTGTGAGCATGGCGGTGGACCTTTGCCGGTGGGGCAGGGGAGGTGTCCTGTTGCTGTGCGAGCACGAGACTGCTGGAGAGGGCCAGAGCGAGGGAGGTGGAAAGTAAAAGGCGGTTCATTGGTGGTGCTCCTTGTCGCGGCTAAGATCGCCGCTGTATGGAGGAATAAACACGCTGGGCGGAGAATGTTGCGGCTGGCAGGTGCGGATGTGGGTAAGATACTGGCGTGGCGCATTATAGCCTTGCAGGAGCGAGATGAGCCTGAACCCACGACCAACCAGACGGCGGGCAATCGCAGGTCTTGCAGCTGCTCCCGTCTGCTTTTTAGCGCGTCATAGCTTCGGCAGCTTGCCAGCATCTCGCCCAAACATTGTCTTCATCATGGCTGATGATCTGGGATACGCCGATCTTTCCTGCTATGGGCGTCCGGACTTCAAGACGCCCAACATCGACCAGCTGGCGGCTGAGGGAATGAGATTTACCCAGGCCTATGCCAACTCTGCGGTGTGCAGCGCGACGCGAACTGCGCTGATCACGGGACGCTATCAATATCGGTTGCCGGTAGGGCTTGAGGAGCCGCTGCCTGGACCTAATGTTCACGTGGGTCTATCGCCGCAGCATCCAACGCTGCCTTCTCTTCTCAAGAGGGTTGGATATGGAACTACGCTGGTCGGCAAATGGCATCTCGGATGGCTGCCGGATTACGGCCCATTGCAGAGTGGCTATGAGCACTTCTACGGGTTTCGCGGTGGCGCTCTGGATTACTTTACGCACAAACCGGGAACGGGGAGCGACGTCGGCGAAGATCTGTGGGATCAGGATGCGCCGGTTCATCAGGCGGGATATCTTACGGAGCTTCTTGGTGACCGGGCGGTTTCGGTCATTCACGACTATGGCGGGGAGCATCGGCCGTTCTTTCTGAGCCTTCACTTCAACGCTCCACACTGGCCGTGGGAAGGCCCGGATGATGAGGCGGAATCAAAACGTATCTCTAGTCTTCGCGACTACGATGGCGGCTCGCAACAGACGTATGCCCGAATGGTGGAAGCGATGGACCGGCAGGTGGGCCGTGTTGTTGACGCGCTCAGTGCCGCGCAGCTTGCGGAGAATACGATTGTGGTCTTCACCAGCGATAACGGAGGGGAGCGATTCGCCGACACCTGGCCGTTCACTGGAAAGAAGAGCGAATTACTGGAGGGTGGACTTAGAATTCCCGCGATCATTCGCTGGCCAGGACACATCCGGCCTGGCAGGGTCAACGATCAGGTGATGATCACGATGGACTGGCTGCCGACGCTTCTGGAGGCGGCGGGCACGCAACCGGACCCTGCATTTCCAAGCGATGGGATGAGTCTTCTGGCTACTCTTGTTGGAGATGCACCCTCTGTCTCTCGCAAGCTCTATTGGAGGTTTCATGCCAATGTACAGAGAGCGATGCGCGATGGAGACATGAAGTGGCTGAGGATTCGGGAGAATACTTTTCTGTTCAACGTGGTGTCGGATCCGCTGGAGCGAGCAAATCTGAAGGAGAGGCAGCCTCAGGTTTACAAGCGTCTCGTCGCTGAGTACGACGCGTGGAATGGAACGATGCTTCCAGAGAATCCGAGTAGCTATTCGGAGAAGATCAACGGAAAGCAGTGGGCGGATCATTATGGTAATCAGCCGGATTGAGGGTTAAGACGATCTGCTGAAAGCTCTCCAGGCGCTTGACTCGGTTGAGGCAGACGAGGAGGGGGATGGCTCCGAAGATGCCGAAGCTACAGTCGATGAGACGCCAGACCAAGGGGATGCCTCGGAGTGTGCCGGCGATGAGGGCGAGAGGAACGACACCGATACAGGCGATCATGCCGAACTCGAGGACCCACTTGTTGCGGACGGGGTGAATCATGGGGCCGATGAAGGCGATGGCCAGGACAAAGTGCGCGAAGGCAAGCCAGTCTGTGCCGTAGGCGAGGAAAGGGTAGTTGACGCTGTTATTGTGGAGGGCTTCGTGGACCGTGCGGAGCCAGAGAACAACGTCATTGGGTAACAGCGGATATCTGGTCACGAAGTCTGCCAGCCAAGCTGTTTCGGATTCGAGCGGAAACGCAGTCAGGCCGCTGAGGACGAGGCCCAGGATGAAGAGACACAGCCAGAGCCGGATTGAGCGAAGCAGTTGAGATTCGCTCATTGGCGCTAGAGCTCGAGGCGGGAGTCGTCGATGGCGAGGCGGACGTTGCCGTCGGATTTGGTGAGGCGGCGGACGGCTTCCATCTTGTCAACGTTGGCTTTGAGCATAACGACGGCGATAGGGATCGATTTGCCAGCGGATTTTATGGTGCGGATTGCGGTGTCGCGGTCGATCTCGCAGAGCTTCATGAGGACGCGGATGCCGCGCTCGACCAGCTTCGCGTTCTTCATGTGCACGTTGACCATGAGGTTGTCGTAAACGTAGCCGAGACGGGTCATAGCGCCGGTAGTGATCATGTTGAGGATCATCTTCTGGGCGCTTGCGGACTTCATGCGCGTGGAGCCGGAGATTACCTCGGGGCCGACCTCGCTGACGATGGTTGTGTCGGCGACGTCGGAGAGCGGGGTGTTGTGGTTGCACGTTATGGCGGCGGTCTTGGCTCCCCGGGCGCGGGCATATTCGACGGCGCCGACGACATAGGGGGTGCGGCCGCTGGCGGAGACTCCGATGACGATGTCTTTGCGGGTGGGACGGCGGCGGGCGATGTCGCGCTGGCCGATCTCTGGCGAATCTTCGTTGACGTCGGAGGCGGAGGCGAGAGCTTTGGGACCGCCAGCCATTATGTATTGGACTTGCGCGGGAAGGGTGGAGTAAGTTGGTGGGCACTCCGACGCGTCGAGGGAGGCGATGCGGCCACTGGAACCGGCACCGACATAGATCAGCCGGCCACCATCGCGGAGGGAGCGGGCGACAGTATCGATAACGATGGCGATCTCGGGCAGCGCTTTCTTGACAGCGCCCGCGACTTTAGCATCTTCGTGATTAATAATGCGCGCAATCTCAAGGGCAGACTTGGTGTCGAGTCCTTCGGATGCGATATTAGCGGTCTCCGTCGTGAGATCGTTGAATTCTGCTGCGCCTCGGTTGACGGATTTCAGTGTGGTGGCCTGCTCAAGCATGGTAAGGGTTGCCATAAATATCCTACTTTGGTGCTCAATCCATTCTATTCCTATAGCTTATGAAAAGCTCTAAGAAAGGTTTGCCGGAGACGGTACTCACGGGGGGTCATGTTCGTGCGCGAGGTAGAGCGTTCGGTTGGGGCTGGATTAGGAGGCTGCCGCGGTTGGTAAGGAAGGCGTTGCATGGCTCGTTGAGGCTGAAGTCAACGCTTCGGGCCTATGATAGATAGATGGCAGTCCAGCTGGATTAGGTTAGCCCGTGCCGGACAGGTTCCTGAAACGCCGGGGACCCGGCTTGTGGGCGGTTGCGACCCGATGGCTGGCGCGTCTAACTGTAGGAGGAGCTGGAGATTGCATGGATAGTGACGGACAGCTGGGCCAAGACCCGGAGAACAGGCAATTGGGGGTGCCGTCGGGACACGCGAGAGGGGTGCTGAACTCCTGGCTGCGAGACCTCGTGGTGTCGGTTATGGTGTCGGCGTTCATCATCATCTTCCTGTACCAGCCGGTGAGGGTGGAGGGAACCAGCATGCTGCCGGTGCTGGAGGATCAGGACCGGCTGTTCATCAACAAACTGGCTTACAGGGTAGGGGAGATCCATCGCGGGGACGTGGTGGTATTCCTGTATCCGCATGACCATGAGAAGAGCTATATCAAGCGGGTGATTGCGCTGCCTGGGGACGATCTGCGGATCGATCATGGGCAGGTGTATGTGAATGGGAGCCCGGTGGAGGAGCCCTATGTGCCGAAGCGATTCGCCGATGACCGGTCGCAGCCGGAGATGACGGTGCCCCCGCATGAGTATTTTGTGATGGGAGATCACCGGTCGATCTCGAGCGACAGCCGCGAGTTCGGGCCTGTGGATAGGGATCTGATTTACGGCAAGGCGGCGTTTGTGTACTGGCCGATGGATCAGGCTGGGGTGGTGCGGTAGGGGTACGGATGTCGCGCAGAGTTGTTCCGAACTAAAGATAAAATGGACGGTTTTTTCTGCTTGTGAAAGGTTGCTTCGAAAGAGAATCTATCTTAGTACAACGAGACATGATCCCTTCGAATCACACTTAAGCAAAATGATTGAGTTGGTCAACTTTGCATAAGGAGAACCGACATTGAAAACTCTTATGATTCGCTCCGTTCTAGGTCTGAGTATGCTTTTCACGTTGGCGACAGCGACAAAATTGGCGGAAGCGCAGGTCGTGGTGAGGGTTGGGCCGACGCATCATCGTTACTACCACAATCACCACTATTATCATCACGTCTACTACTCTCACGGTCATCGATATTACCGATAAGACCGTAGGAGAAGATGGAAGGACCCATGCGGCGATCCGCATGGGTCCTTTTCCATTAATGATGAAGCTTCGAGAGAGCAGATTACGAATGAGCGCAGCGAACGATCTCAGCGAACGAGTGGGGATCGAGGCTTGCACCGCCTACCAGCGCGCCGTCGATGTCCTTCAGCGAGCAGAGAGAGCGGGTGTTCTCGGGTTTGACGGAGCCGCCGTAGAGTATGCGGATGGAGGCGGCGAGCTCGGGTGAGAGGGATTTGGCGATTTGATCGCGGATGATGACGTGGGCTTCCTGAGCGATCTCCGGTGTAGCGGTTCGGCCGGTCCCGATAGCCCAGACGGGCTCGTACGCAAAGACGATGGGCGCAGCGACGGCGGGGTCGATGCCTTCGAGGGCCATGGAGACCTGGAGTTCGAGGATGCTGCCGGTTAGGTTGGTCTCGCGCTCTTCGAGCTGCTCGCCGACGCAGACGATCGGGATGAGCGAATGGGCGAGGGCGGCCTTGAGCTTGAGGTTGACGGTGGTGTCGGTCTCGTTGAAGTACTGGCGGCGCTCCGAGTGGCCGATGAGGACGTGGGTGGCGCCGAGGGCGGTGAGCATGACGGGTGAGGTCTCACCGGTGAAGGCGCCTTCGTTCTTCCAGTGCATGTTCTGCGCGCCGACGAAGATGGAGCGCGAGCGAGCGGCGTCGATGAGCGCGGGGAGCGAGGTCATCGCGGGACACAGGAGGATTTCGACCTGGGTGTTCTGCTTGACGAGCGGGGCGAAGTTGGTGAGGAAAGCGGTGGATTCGACAGGGGTTTTGTACATCTTCCAGTTGGCAGCGATGAGGAGTTTGCGCATTTGCTTTTAGTATTCCACCTTCACGGTTTCGAGGGAAGGGAAGAAGGCCTGGACAACCTCGAAGGTGAAGCGGCCTGCTGCGATGGCGGGATCGGCGAGCATCATGTCATTGACCTGGTCGATGGAGAGGTGCGCCGGGAATACGCCGAGGGCGCACACCTTGCTGCCGGGAGTCATGACGGGGGCTGCGAGGATTTGCGTGCCGTCTTCGATGTGAGCACGGACGCCAGCGAGATGCGCGGCGTGGAGGGCGAGATTTTCAGGGATGGTCTTGTCGGAGAGGGCAGCGTAGTTGGGGCCGGGGTAGAGAAAGGCTACCATGTAGGGCTTCATGTTGGTGGGGATCGACTGCGTCATGCTGGAATCTCCATTAGCTCCTAGCGAAATCTCTGGTTGTCTGTGAGGGCCGCGACGCCGGGAAGGGTTTTGCCTTCGAGGAATTCGAGGCTGGCTCCGCCGCCGGTGGAGATATGGGTGATGCGATCGGCAACGCCGGATTGCTGGACCGCTGCGACTGAGTCTCCGCCGCCGACGATTGTGGTGGCGTCATGGTTACGCGCGACGGCGTGGGCGATGGCGTTGGTACCGTTCGCGAAGGCCGGCATCTCGAATACACCCATGGGGCCGTTCCAGATTATGGTGAGGGCCTCGGCGATCTCGTCTTCAAACAGCACGATGGATTTGGGGCCGATATCGAGAGCCATCAGGTCGGCGGGGAACGCGCCCGTGCCGGAGAAGGCATGGGATTTTGCGTTCGGGGCAAACTTGTCGGCGAGGATGTGGTCGATGGGCAGTAGGAAGCGGACACCTTTGGCCTTTGCCTTCGCGAGCGCCGCTTTGGCGACGTCGATCTTATCGGTTTCGACGAGGGATTTGCCGGTCGACTGGCCTTGCGCGTTGAGGAAGGTGTAGGCCATGCCGCCGCCGATGATGATGGCGTCGGCCTTGTCGAGCAGGTTGTCGATGACCTGGATCTTGTCGGAGACCTTGGCTCCGCCGATGATGGCGACGAAGGGTTTGTCGGGATCGGTGAGAGCCTTGCCCAGGTAGGTGAGTTCCTTCTGCATCAGCAGGCCGGCGGCAGATTGCTTGACGAAGTGGGTGATGCCTTCTGTGGAGGCGTGGGCGCGGTGCGCGCTGCCGAAGGCGTCGTTGACGTAGATGTCGCAGAGGCTGGCAAGTTTCTTGGCGAAGACCGGGTCGTTGGCTTCCTCTTCGGGGTGAAAGCGAAGATTTTCGAGCAGGAGGGGCTGGCCGGATTCGAGATTAGTGGCCATCTCGCTGGCGACTGCACCGATGCAGTTGGGAGAGAAAGCAACGTTTTCGTCATCGCCGAGGATGTGGTCGAGGAGTCCGCGCAGATGAGCAACGAGGGGGCGGAGGCTCATGGATTCGACGGGCTTGCCTTTGGGGCGGCCGAGGTGCGAGCAGAGGATAACTTTGGCCTTGTGGCGCAGAGCGTACTCGATGGTGGGGAGGGTCTCACGGATGCGAGTGTCGTCGGTGATGATGCCGTCCTTGAGGGGGACATTGAAGTCGACGCGGATAAGGACGCGCTTATCGGTGAGGTCTAAGTCGCGGATGGACAGCTTCGTCATTTGGTTTCCTTCTGGTGCTAGTAGACATCATCTCAGAGAAAGAGTTATGAGGTTTGTGGTGAGACGTAGCGACGGGCTATGAATGCGAGGGGGATGCCAATGCAGAAGATTAGAGCGGCGACGCCGTTGATGAAGGGAACGAGCGGCGGCGATGGCCGCAGGCCAATCCTGGAGAGGGGAAGAACGATGTAGTTCATGACGAAGTAGAGGGCAGCCCCGAAGAGAGTGCCGCAGAGGAAAGGGTGACTGGCAACGGGGAGCTTGCGGCTGGCGAGCAGGAAGACCGTGGTAGCGCAGAAGGCGATGAAGAAATGAAAGATCAAACCGAGCAGAGCCGAGCGGTGGCCCATACCGAAGGCAGCGCGGCCGAAGACTCCGCTGGCAATGTTCTGGAGTAGTCTGCGTGGGGCCACGCCACGCAGCCCATAGAAGATGAGAGCGTCCGAGATGTCCAGCGTGCCAACGAGGAGAGTGGCACCGGAGATGACCTTCCAGAGGGCGGGGCGATCCGCAGACATGTTCATTTTCAATGATTCTAGACTGGTTTCTCGTCCGGAATCCATGCATCCGCTTCAATTTCTATGCGCCATTTCGGATTGAGGAGCGCGGCGACAACGACCATGGTGGCGGCTGGGCGGATTAACGAGAAGAACTTGCCATGAATGCGGCCGGCAGCCTCCCAGTCTTCAGCGTGGGTGAGGTACATGCGGGTGCGGTAGACGTGGTCGAGGGAGCTTCCGGCGTTCTTGAGGGCGGTGGCGATGAGGGTGAGACATTGGTCGGTCTGTTCGGCGACGCCGGCCTCATCCGCGCCTACTGGACCGGTGCCGGAGATGTGGATGTGGTTGCCGATGCGGACAGCACGGGAGAAGCCAATGACGGGCTCGAATGGGGAGGTGCCGGAGATATTTTTGCGTTGGGTCATGTGGGTAAGATGCTCCGGCTGGCGCAGATGGGTTGATGGTTGAATCAGCCGCGTTTTTTCTCCGGCGATGAGAGTTTCTCGCGGAGGGCGGCGTTTTCGGCTTCGAGCTGCGTGAGTTTTTCGCGGACGGGGGCGAGTACTTCCTGAAGCTCTTCCATAGTGTATCGAGGAGTGATGTGCTGCGAACAGTTCCAGTCGAAGGCCTCGACGTGGATGAGAATGACTCTTTCTACGACGTCAGAGTTGTTAGCAGGGCCGAAGGACTCGATGAGTGCAGGAGCTTCCGCGTCGTGCTCGTGGACCTCGACGCGGCCGAGGATTTTAAGACGCGTCCGGTAGGGGTAGTCTATGAAGAAGAGGGCCACGCGAGGATCGTGCTCCAGATTTCCCAGGCTGATGTACTGTTTGTTGCCGCGAAGATCCGCGAAGCCGATGAGTTCGGGGCTAATTGCACGAACGAATCCTCTGGGGCCGCCGCGATGCTGCACATAAGGCCAGCCCGTCTCGCTGACTGAAGCCATGTAGAAGCTGTCGCGGCGTTTGATGAAGTCCTGCTCGGCGGGACCGAGTGTACTTCCCCCGGGCGAGGTCTGCTCCAGGCGCTCGTACTGGCGACGGCTGCCATGTTTCAATTGATGTTCTTTGACGAGGCGCGTGAAGGCTAGCTCCTGGAAGCGGCGACCCATAATGTTCTCGATTCGGGCAGGTGGACACGCTGCCGTCAGTCTTAGACAGCCTGCGCGGTCCAGAGGATTCAGGATTCTTCGGAATGGACGGTTCTCAGCCGCTGGAACTCGCGTATTATCGGCTGAATTGCAAACCTGAGAGTATGGAGGGCTGCGAACGTGTGCTTTTCAGCGACGGCGAACTTTGTTGGAAGCGGAGTGCTTGGGACGATCGGAGTCGTTACCTTCACGAAGGTGAAACATAGGCGGGAGCTGCTGTTCGCGTCGCTGCCGACGCTGTTTGCGGTGCACCAGTTTATTGAGGGCTTTGTTTGGCTCGGGCTGGATGGAATTTTGTCGCCTGCGGTAACGCACAACATGGGGGCGGCCTTTGTGCTGTATGCGCAGGGTCTGCTGCCGTTTGTGATTCCGCTGAGCGTGCTGCTGTTTGAACCGACTGTGAAGAGCCGCAAGCGAATGTTGCCGTTTCTGGCGATTGGCACAGGAACTACGCTTTATATACTTTGGGCGCTGATCGCGTATCCACTACAAATCTTCGTGAGGGATAACAGCATCGTTTACATCAACGACGGGACTAATAATACGGTGCTCGCGGTGTTGTATGTGATTGCGACTTGCGGCTCGCTGTTCTTCTCGAAGGTGAAGGACATGGTGATCTTCGGCGCGGCCAATTTGGCGATCTTGCTAGTGGTGATGGCGGTGAAGCGGTACGCCTTTACGTCGTTGTGGTGCGCGTATGCCGCGGTCGCCAGCGTGATCATTCTGGCTTACTTCTGGAAGAGTAAGCTCACGAGGCCGTTCAAGTACGCAGAGGCGATCTTTGGCTGAAACGAACTAAGGCACGCAAAAGGCGAGGCCGAAGCCTCGCCTCTCTTTTGGGATATAGAAGAAAAGTTACAGGCCTTTCTTCACGAGGAAGAGGATTAGGTCTTTGACGCGGTTGGAGTAGCCCCACTCGTTGTCGTACCAGCTGATGATCTTGCCGGTATTGGTGCCGACGACCTTGGTGAGCTTCGAGTCGAAGATACTGGAGAGCGGGTCGCCCTTGAAGTCGGAGGAGACCAGTTCTTCGTCGGTGTAGCCGAGGATGCCCTTGAGCGGGCCGTCGGCGGCCTTCTTGATCGCCTCGTTGATGCTGGCCACCGTGATGGGCTTCTCGGAGACGAAGGTGAGATCGACGACCGAGACGTTGGGGGTCGGGACACGCACTGCAAAGCCGTCGAGCTTGCCGTCCATCTCCGGGATGACGAGTTTGAGTGCCTTGGCGGCACCGGTGCTCGACGGGATCATGCTGAGCGCGGCGGCGCGGGCGCGGCGGAGATCCTTGTGCGGGGTGTCGAGGATGACCTGGTCGTTGGTGTAGCTGTGGATGGTGGTCATGATGCCGCTGGCGATGCCGAAGGTGTCGTTGAGGACCTTGACGACGGGTGCAAGGCAGTTGGTGGTGCAGCTTGCGTTGGAGATGATGTTATGTTTCGCGGCGTCGTACTTGTTGTCGTTGACGCCGAGGACGACGGTGATGTCCTCGTTGGATGCCGGGGCGGAGATGATCACCTTCTTAACTGTTGCTCCGAGGTGGGCCTTGGCCTTTTCCGCGTCGGTGAAGAAGCCGGTGGATTCAATGACGATCTGGGCGCCGACGGAGGCCCAGTCGAGCTTGGCTGGATCGCGCTCGGCGAAGACCTTGATCTGCTTGCCGTCGACGGCGATGAAGTCAGCTCCGTGGGTGATCTTGTGCGGGAGGTTGCCGAGAATGGAGTCGTACTTGAGGAGGTGGGCCAGGGTGGCGGGGGTGGTGAGGTCGTTGACGGCGACGAATTCGATGTCTGGGTTGCCGAGGGCGGTGCGGAACACATTACGTCCAATGCGGCCGAAGCCGTTAATGCCTACCTTTACTGCTGCCATGATTTCGGTTGCTCCTGTCGTGGTGCTACGGGGTGTTTATGAGTTTTGGCACTTGAGAGCGCAGCAGAATCGCTTACGCCCACCATCTCAAATGCTATCACCGGGTTGAGGGGTGCGCAAACTGAGCGCAGAACTCCCTGCCCGTGCAGTTTATGAGGGACTTGCGAAGCAGAACCGGCAGGCTCCCTCTTTAGAAGTTGAAGAACTTCTCGCGGAGAGCATCTTCGTACTCTTTCTTCGTTTCCTTAGCCTTTTTACGGGCGTCCTCTTCGCGAAATCCTGCTGCCTCCCAGGCATCGATCTCTGTCTCGGAGTGCTCGCAGGAGGCTAGAGCTTCTTCTTCGCGGATTGTGCTGATCCAGGCGTCCACCGCCGTCTTGTAAGCGGCCTGCATCTGGTCGAGATCGGAGATTTCAACTGCCATCGTTCACCTCATTTACCCGAGACGGTACCGCAGCGAGATTAATGGACGATGTTAAGACATTGCGAAAGATGGGTATTGCGGGGGTTGGGCCCCGGTCGAAGAAGGTACGTCGGAGTGTCGCTGGAGGTGCGGGCGATTTGCGGGGTTCTTCTGCGCTGTGTTACAAGCGTGATATGCGCGAGTTGCGCGAATGGATAAGCGAAAAGATGAGACGACGCCCTAGACGTGGACCGAATGATTCGGAGTCCACGGGGAAGAGCGGGCAGGAGTTGCCCTCAAACCAGCCAGCTCCCTTGAGACCAACGTACCCGGAGGCTGTGCCGACGCGTGCGGCCGAGACGACGCCAAGCGGAGGGAGGCATCGGGCGGAACCGGCAGCGGACGCCACTCGCAGACCGGAGCCTTCGGAACCTGTTGTCGCGACGCCTGAGCCCAAGATGGTGGTGGAGACGCAGCCTGAATCTCTGGCCACGCCCCCCGCGGAACAGGCGGCGGTGAAGTCTCCCAAGGGCTTTGTGGTGCTGACGATCGGTCTGCCGGGGTCGGGTAAGACGACGTGGTACAAGCGGCGCGGGGTTACTCCGCTGTCGAGCGATCTGCTGCGGACGCTGCTATTCGACGACATTACGGAGCAGCGATATCAGGGGCTGGTGTTTTCGACGTTGCGGAGCTTGTTGCGCGCGCGGCTGATCGCCAAGATGCCGTGGAACTACGTTGACGCGACGAACCTCTCTCCACATGAACGCAAGCAGTGGATCAAGATGGCGAAGAGCTTTGGGTATGAGGTGCATGCGGTCTTCTTCGATGTGCCGCTGGCCGTGTGCATGGAGCGGAACTCCAAACGCGACCGGCAGGTGACCGATGATGTGATGCAGAAGATGGCAGAGCGTCTGAAGCCGCCTACGTTTAAGGAAGGCTTCGAGAAGATTACTGTGGTTCGCGTGAAGGGGCAGCCGGGCCCAGCAGAGTCTGCCGCGACGGAGGCTGCACCGGAAGTGACGCACTAGAGAGAAGCAGCCCCAGCGCCAGAGGTGAGTCGATGCAGCAGTGGAAGATAAGAGTCTTCATCGCTGTTGCCATGGCCATAAGCCTCATTCCGCTGGCGCTGTGCCTGCCGCTGTGGAAGCATCTTCTGGGTCAGCAGCTTTCTGCGTGGCGCTGGTGGCTGTCTATCACTGGGCTGGGCCTTGCTACGATATCGTCGTTCGTTCCTCCTCTGTGGATCCTCACCATGCAGATCTTCTCTGATAATGGGGAGGCTTCCCGGGTGGTGGAGCTTGCTATCGATGCGGTTCTCGTTGGCACGGTGGCTGCGATTTTTGCGTCCCTGCTGCTCTGCTTTGCGAAGGCGAGAGTTCGGTGGATCGGGCTTACAGCGTGTGCTTTGACGGTCCTGCTTTTTGCCCTTTCTCTCTCTGTCGGCGGACTTCGCTGAGCAGGTGATGAGCGCTGGGTCTGAGTCAACTACGGCTTGTCTGTGGCTTGCTGAGATAATCGAACGCACATGGTTGATCCGGGCGTTACCTTCGCGAAGGTGAGCTACACGCTGGCTGATGGGCGTGTTTTGCTGCGCGATATTTCGCTGCAACTGGACATGGGTACGACGACGGCTCTGCTGGGGCGGAGTGGGTCGGGTAAGACGACACTGCTGCGAACGGTGAATGGGCTGGTGGTGCCGACCTCAGGTGAGGTGCTGGTCGCGGGGAGGGCCACGCGGGATTACGACACAGTGGCGTTGCGGCGGGGGATTGGGTATGTGATCCAGGAGACGGGGCTGTTTCCGCATATGACGGTGGAGCGAAATGCCGGGATGGCGCTGGAGTTGGCGGGACGTTCGAAGCAGGAGATTGCGTCCCGCGTGCGGGAGGTGCTGGCTCTCGTGGGGTTGGAATATGAGGAGTTTCGGGGGCGGTATCCGTGGCAGCTTTCGGGGGGGCAACGGCAACGGGTGGGGCTCGCACGAGCGCTGGCGACGGATCCGATGGTGCTGTTGATGGATGAGCCGTTTGGCGCACTCGATCCGCTGACCCGGGCGGAGATGCAGACCATGTTGCGAGGGCTTCTGGAGCGAATGGGCAAGACGGTTTTGCTGGTCACTCATGATTTGGATGAGGCTCTTTATCTGGCGCAGCGGGTCGTGTTTCTTTCGGAGGGATCGGTCGCGGCAGATCTGTGTCCCGAGGAGATCGTCGGGTCGGATAACTCTTATGTAAAGGATTATGTTTCGGCTGTACATCGCGTGGTGAAAGCGTGATGAACTTTTTGCACGCGCATGGTTGGGAGATTGGACGGCTGACGTTTGAGCACCTTTGGCTTACTCTGTCGGCGATGCTCCTGGCAGCGGGGATCGGGCTGCCGCTGGGGATTCTGCTGACGCGGAGACAGGGGCTTGCGAGGCCGGTGATCGGGTTCGCTAATGTGCTTCAGACAGTGCCGAGCCTCGCGCTGTTTGGACTGCTGCTCCCGGTGCCGTGGCTGGGGGAGAATGCGGCGCGGCTGGCCATTATTGCGCTGACCGGCTATGCGCTGCTTCCGATTCTGCGGAATACGTATGCGGGGATTGGGAGTGTCGATCCGGCACTGGTGGATGTGGCGAATGCGATGGGAATGACTTCGTGGCAGCGGCTGGTGAAGGTGGAACTGCCGATGGCTGCGAGTGTGATTTTGGCGGGGCTGCGGACGGCGACGGTGACGTGCGTCGGTGTGGCGACGATTGCGGCCGCGATTGGTGCGGGAGGTCTGGGGGAGCTGATATTTCGCGGGGTTGCTAGTGTGGATAACGGGCTGGTGCTTGCCGGGGCGATTCCTGCGGCCTTGCTGGCGCTGGTGGCGGACGCCGGGTTGGGGCTGCTGGAGAAGCGGCTGGCAGTGCGGCGAATATGAGGTACCCCCCACTTCCGTCAAAAGTGTGCAAAGTCTTCGAACGAGAGACTTTAGGTCTGGACTTCCAGACTCGGTGTGGACTCGGAGGAAAAAGAGTACTTGTCTGGTCGTTGTTTTGTCAAACGTATGGGTTTAGTAAGAGTGAGTCAATAAGGAGTGCATGACCGATCAAGAGAGGCAGATCGAAGAGGTTTTAGAACGGCTGAGGCGAGGTTCGCATGGACGAGACTCGATAGCACTACTGGCGGCCAAACTGATCGAAATTAGAAATCCAGACATCCGAGCTGAGTTTGCGTCTGAGTCCGAGATCAAAATTCTCTCCCCAAATGGAAAGAGCAGCTCGATATTTCTTCATAATCTTTGGAGTGAATGCGAGAGATCGCCGGAGAAACGGGCGGAAATTGTCGATAAGTATGCTCGCATTCTGTCCTTGCCAAGCCAAGACAAAGCGGAACTGTCCACGAAAAATGTTGTAGTCCTTGTCCGCGATGCTGAATATCGCAATTTTTTAGCCGTGGACGAACGTGAGCTCGTAACTGATCATGTTTTAGGCGATTTGTGGGTGATTTTAGCAGTGGACTTACCCGAATCGATCGAGATTCTTACAGCGAAGCAGTCTGCGTTTTTAGGGTTCGACAAGAAGGAATTGATTAGGCTCGGAGTTGAGAATGTTGAAGGAATGCTGGGACAGATGCAGTTCAGTCCATATGGAGAGTGCTTTACTCTCGGCTGCGAAAGTATTGATTACGCTTCGACTTCTTTACTGCTGGATTATGTCTGGGACCAGGCCGCAAATTTAGTCGAAGGCTACTTGGTCGTGGCCGTTCCTGCAAGGGATACTGTGCTATTTACGGGATCGGCGAATACGAAGGGTTTGCAGCAGATTCGGGAGCAAGCCAATTATGTAGTTATGAATGGGAATCATGTGATTACTGAGACTCTGCTGAAACGGGTTGATGGTGAGTGGAAGTTATTTTCGTGAGAGACCAGATCAAACTGAGGGCTCTCGTTGTCGGCTTGGTGCTCGGTTCGCTTTGCGGGTGTGCTCCGCCTCGGTCTTCGAGGATTACCGATTGGGGCGAAGGACTTCACCGAGCAGGTGGTGCTGGGGGAGTTGCTGGCGCAGGAGATCGAGGCGGTTACGGGGCAGCCGATGCACCGGCGGTTCTATCTGGCGGGGAGTTAATTGTGTCAGCTAGCCTTGGCGGCAGATGCGGGGCTCGGGTTGCTGGAGAAACGGTTGGCGGTAAGGCGGGTGTCATGATCATCCTCGAGACAAAGCGGCTCTTATTTCGTCCGCACGAGCCCGGCGATCTGGAAGCGTATTGTGCGATGGAGCAGGACGCGGAGGTCCGGCGTTACGTGGGCGGTGCGCCGCGGACTCGGCAGGCGGCTGAGGAGAAGTTTCAGGGCGCGCTGCAGCCAGTGCAAGATCGGCTCCGGCTATGGGCGACGGTTTTGAAGGAAAACAATCGCTATATCGGGCGTTGTGGCGTGTATCCGCATCTTGTCGATGGGGCTACGATCGCGGGCGAGGGGGCATTGGGGTTCTATCTCGCGCGACCGTACTGGGGCCAGGGTTTCGCGAGTGAGGCGGGGTTGGCCTTTGTTGATTTTGGGTTTGGCGAGCTCGGGCTGCGGAAGATCGTGACGACTGTCCAGGTGGGGAATGCGGCTTCTACTCGTGTGTTGGAGAAATTGGGGTTTGTTCTTGTGCGACGGGAGTTGGGACCGCGGTCGTTCGACCACTTTGAGTTGTCGAGGTCGGCGTCCGTCTCGGGGAGTAAGACGTGAGGCTGCGAGTCGAAGGATGGATTTCGGCGACCGTGGCATCGTTAGCGCTGACCGTAATACTGGCGTGTGCTCCGCCTCGGTCTTCGCGGATTACGATTGGGGCGAAGAACTTTACCGAGCAGGTCGTGCTGGGGGAGTTGCTGGCGCAGGAGATCGAGGCCGTGACTGGAGAGCCGGTGGAGCGGCGGTTTTATCTGGCGGGAAGTTATTTGTGCCAGCAGGCGCTGGTGAGTGGGCGCATTGATGGCTATGTGGAGTACACGGGGACGGCGCTGACGGCGATTCTGAAGCAGCCGCTGCCGCCGGTGGGACAACGCGATGAGGCGACGGTGTTTCGACGGGTGAGCGAGTTGTACGCGTCGAAGTACCGGGTGAAGGTTGGGCGGGGGCTGGGGTTTGAAGATACGTTTGCGATGGTGGTGCGGGGGGATGATGCGAAGAGGCTGGGGGTAAAGACCATCTCGGATGCGGTGAAGACTGCTCCTGACTCGGAAGGCTGGCGGTTGGGGGTGGGGTATGAGTTTGAGTCGCGGCCGGATGGGTTGCGTGGGTTGGAGGCGACGTATGGGCTGAAGTTCGATGGAGCGCCGCGCACGATGGATCTGGGGTTGCTGTACCGGGCGCTGTCGAACGGGCAGGTGGATATGGTGGCGGGCAACTCGACCGACGGGCCGATACGGGCACTGGGGTTTGTGGTGCTGGAGGATGACAAGCACTACTTTCCGCCATATGAGGCGGTGCCACTGGTGCGGGAGGATTCGCTCGCACGGTCATCCGGGGATTCAGGTGGCGATGGATCGGCTGGCGGGGAAGGTGTGCGCGGACGAGGTGCGAGGGATGAACGATGCGGTGGATGGACGAGCACCGGGATGTGGGGGAGGTGGTGAGGGAGTTTCGTAAGGGGAAGGGATTGTGAGGGCCGACCGCGGATTGCGTAGATTCGCGCGGATGAAGGCAAAAGGCTGAGAAGAATTGATGGATTAGTTGAGGGGGATTAATGGTTGAGCCGTGGTTGAGGGGGACTTTGCCGGAGATGGATGCGGTGCGGCGGGCTGTGCTGCATGCTTTGGAATTGGCGCGGGAGGATGTTGAGCTTTGGTGTGCGGGGTTGACGGATGCGGAGATGGAGGCACGGCCGTGTGGGTTGCCTTCGGTTGGTTTCCAGATGAGGCATATCGTGCGTAGCCTGGACCGTCTGTTGACGTATGCGGAGGGGCGGCAGTTGAGCGAGGAACAGATTCGGGCGATGAAGACGGAGATGGAGGCGGGCGAGTCACGAGAGGTATTGGTTGCGGAGTTCGAGGGTGGGCTGCGAGCTGGGGAAGAGCGAGTGAGGCAGTTTTCTCCGGAGAGCTATGGAGACGCGAGACGAGTGGGGAGGAAGATGCTGCCGACGAGTATGGGCGGGTTGCTGGTTCACTGCGCCGACCATACGCAACGGCATGCGGGGCAGTTGGTGACGACCGTCAAGGTTGTGATGGAGCAGCGGGAAGGGACCGCCTCTAACTAATCGTTTGTTCGGGTGCGACTTGATGCGTTTGACCAGATAGGTCGGTTAGTGCGGTTTGAGTAGTCCGCCTAACGCGTTCGAGAGCGGATTGGCCTGGCTGCCTGATGGCTTGGTTGCTCCCTTGACGGCGCTTCCGGCAGCGCTGCTCGCCAGACCGTTCATGTTGGGTGTGAATGTGGGGCTGGAGGTGGTGCCTCCGATCTGAACGGGGACTCCGTTGCGGAGAGCTGAGGTGGCGATGTTTCCGACGACGCCTCCGGCGACTCCTCCGGCTGCGCCACCTGGGATCATGCCCATGAGTTGGCCGGCGATGCCTCCGGCTCCTGCTGCTGCGCCGCCTTTGCCGCCGACTGCTCCGAGGATGCCAGTGAGTTTGAGAACGATGTTGTAGTTGAGCGCGCCGGCCGCGCTGATGGTGCCGGCGCCTGTGGCTGACCCTAGAGACGGGACGATGACGGAGAGATTGTCGGTGCGAACGTTGCCGCCGTTGACGTTAATGTTCGTGCTGAGGGACTGGATGGTAGTGCCGGATCCGGACTTGATTCCTGCAAGGGAGCTGAGTGGCCCGAGTTTGGAGCCCAGGTCAAAACCGGCTAGAGTGGTGTTGTTGAGCCGGACAGGGCCGCTGATGATGGGAGCCGCGGCGGAGCCTGTCACGTTGAGGCTGGTGGTGAGGGTTCCACCCTGCAGGCGAGAGCCAGTGGGCAGGTGGACGCCGACGGAGGGCAGGAAGGCTTCGAGCTCGTCGATCGATGTACCGTCGCTGCTGACTTTTAGATTGAGTGCGGTCGTGGGGCCAGTGGTCTGGTAGGTTCCCGTGATGTTGATGACGGCTCTGCCGATGGTGACGACAGCCTTCTGGATCTGGCCGGCGAGCGACTGCATGTTTTGCGCGACCGTGAGCTGAATGTCGACCGGCTTAGCGGAGGGCGAGCCATTCTTTGCGATGCGAAGACCCTGGATCTTGGTGGATACGTTCGCGTTGAGGGTCTTGCCGTCGGAGAGCGCTCTGAGATCGACGTCGGCGATGCCGCCGATACCGGCGTCGGGGGCAACGACGCCGCTGGAGGCTAGGTCGAGATGCGTGATGGCGATGTGAGCGTTGAGGGGAGTTGCGGCGGCGTTTGCATGATTGATGGGGCCACCGGTGCCGTCGCCTGTGAGAGAGCCTCCGCCGGGGATCTGCGCGCTCAGCTTGAAGGGTGAGGCGGCTGTGGGGGAGACGTTGGTGACGTCGGCGTTGAGATTCTGATAGACCGCGGGGACGGCCTGACCAGGAGTGGTGATGGTGATGGCGCCGTTCTTGATCTGGAGGTGATCGGCAGTGAGGGTACTGAGCATGTCGTTGCTGTTGGGGGCCGGTGGAGGCGTGACGGCGGCGTTTGGCTTGTTGTCGCGGACGAGAGTGAGCTTCGGCGTGTCGATGAGAAGGTTGGCGACGTGGAGTTGCTGGCCGTTCCATGTGGCCTGCACGTCGATGGCGTTGATGGTTCCGGTGACGCCGGCGGTGGAGTCGACGAAGCCGGCGGCGAGCGGGTCGATGTGCTTGGCGACGAGATGAGCGGAGAAAGGCGTCAGCGATGCGTCACGGGTGTTGATGGGGCCGGCGCTGCCATTGAGCGAGACGGTACCGTCGCCAGGGAGATGGGCTGACGCAGTGAAGGGGAAGGCTTTCTGAAAGGAAAAGTCCTTGGCTTCGAGGTTGAGCTGATCGTAGGTACGAACGGGAGATGCGGGTGTGCCGGGAGTGGGCGTGATGCCAACCGTCATCTGACCGTTGCTGATGGTGACGTGGCCGACGGTGAGATTAGGGATGAGGGTGTTGGATTCTTTGTTGGCTGCCGTGTTTTGTTGCGCGCTGCCTATGGTGGAGTAGTTCCAGGTACCGTTGGCGGCACGCAGGAGAGCGATTTTGGGCGAGTCGATTGCGAAGCCAGTGATGTGGATCTCGCGGCTCAAGATGAGGGGGATCATCTCGATGCCGATTTTGACCTTGGCGGCCTGGAGGAAGGGCTGATTGCTGAAGGCGGGATCGTCGGCGATGACGGCGTCTTCGGCGACGAGACTGCCGGTGATGACAGAGAGGTCAAGTTTGCCTAGGGTGACCTTTCGGCCGAGCGAGGTGGTAAGCGCGGATTCAATGCGTGTGCGGAAGCTGTCGGCGTTGAGGAAGAGCGGGATCGAGAGTATGACGATGAGGATGACGGCGACGATGCTGCCGAGGACGATCAGGAGGGTGCGGCGTGGAAGTGCCATACAGGACCTCTCTCATGGATGCTAAGCGGGGTACTTAGCTCAGATGACGATGAGGGCCGCTGGGTTGACCGTTAGCTGACGAGGTGGCCCATCTTTTCGCGCTTGGTCTGAAGGTAGCGCTCGTTGGTGGGTTCGGCTGGGGACTTCGGCGGAGATGCGCTCGACGACTTTGACTCCGGCGAGTTCGAGGGCTTCGACCTTGGCGGGGTTGTTGGTGATGAGACGGACGGCGGAGACGCCCATCTGCTTGAGAATCTGCGGCGGGAAGCTCGAAGTGGCGGCAGTCGGCTTCGTAACCCAGCTCGAGGTTGGCTTCGATGGTGTCGAGACCCTTGTCCTGCAGCTCATAGGCGCGGAGCTTCGCCATGAGGCCGATGCCGCGGCCCTCCTGCTGCTCGTAGAGAAGGATTCCGACGCCGGCATCGGTGATTGCGGCCATGGCGAGTTCGAACTGCTGGCGGCAGTCGCAGCGCAGGGAGTGGAAGACGTCGCCGGTGAGGCACTGGGAGTGGATGCGGACGATGGGGGGCGCCGCGTGAATGTCGCCCATGACCAAAGCCACGGCCGACTCGGTGCGGACGGCGGGCGGAGGAATATTGTCGTTGCAGGCGGCCGGGTTATCGATCAAGCCCTCGAAGCCGAGGATACGGAACTGTCCCCAGCGAGTGGGGAAGTCGGCTTCGGCTACTTTTGTCACGCTTGCGAAGGGCATGATTTGATTATACGTTGCGGTGCTCATGGTTATTAGATTCGTGATGGGTTGGGTTCGATGCAGGCGACCGCGGATTGGCGCGGATTGGCGCGGATTGGGGGGCGGATTTAAACACAAATGCGGATTAAGGACGGAAAAAACTGGTAAGAGGGAACGTTGGGAATGGTTTGCTGTTATCCGTGTCAATCCGCGGGATCCGTGGTGAGGCTTTACGGGCGTAAAGTAGTGATGTGACTCAGGCCGATTCCAAGCTGATTCTAATCACGCTGCTGATTGAGCTGGGCGTGGCGGCGGCGGTGTCGAGTTCTCTCGCACGGTCGAAGACGTTTAAGAACCTGCTGCTGACGCCAAACCGGAGTTTGCGACAGACGGTGTGGCTGGTGGCGATAATTGTTGCGCCGCTGACGCTGGGTGTTCTGGTGCGGGTGATGGTGCCGAACTTTCTTGCGGCGGACCTCTCATTTGAGACGACGATTCTGCTGGGGATATTGGTGGGGCCGTTGGCGGCGATGGCGGGTGGGGCGATTCTTGCGATTCCGGCGCTCCTGCACCACGAGTACTGGACGTTGCCGGTGAACCTGCCTGGTTGCGGCGATCGCCGGAGCGTTTGGACGCTTTACCGATCCCGAGGATGTGTGGTCGTTCTCGCCGATGATCGACCTGAGTATCTACCGGTGGGTGACGCGGAACCTGCGGCGGCCGAAGCTGGACCGGCAGATTCTGCTGCTGCTGCTGGTGGCTGGGATGCAGTTTGGGACAAGCATGCTCGCGATGTTTTATCCGCGCCATTTTTTTGAGTTGTACTCGAGCGTGTGGTGGGTGGAGCTGCTGATCTGCGCGACGGCGCCGATTGTGATTGGGATTCCGCTGAAGATCTGGAATGCGATTCGTGTGGAGCGCAAGCTGGAGGAGCAGGGAAGGCTGTTGCTGGAGGCTCGTCTCGATGCGCTGCAGCGACAGATCAATCCACACTTTCTGTTCAATACGCTGAACTCGATCACCTCGCTGGTGCGGTCGCAGCCGGAGTTGGCGCGCGAATTGATCGTGAAGCTGGCAAATATTCTGCGCGTGTTGCTGAAGGACCGCGAGGCGTTTCTGCCGTTGAGCGAGGAGTTGCAGTTTACCGACGACTACCTGGACATCGAGGTGGTGCGGTTCGGAAACAAGCTGAAGGTGGTGAAGGAGATTGCTGACGACACGCTGGATATCGTGGTGCCGGGAATGCTGCTGCAACCACTGATCGAGAACAGCATCAAGCATGGATTGGAGCCACGGATCAGCGGCGGCACCGTGACCTTGCGGAGCCGGATTACCAACGAAGGCCGATTGATGGTGGAGGTGGAAGACGATGGCGTGGGAATGGCTCCGGAGCGCGATAATGCCTCGCCGGTAAGCGGGCTGGTGAGTGTGGGCACCGGAATCGGCGTGCGAAATGTTCGCGAGCGAATGGAGGTCTTGTATGGAAACCTCGCGTCCGTTGAGATCAATAGCCGTCCGGGCCGCGGGACCAAGGTGACGTTGTTGATGCCGATTCTCGACGCCGGGGCCGAGGCATGGGGGCCGATCGGCGGTCCTGCGGCGGAGGCGATCGGTCACTTGGTGCAGAATGCGGTTCGGGCGATGACGCGCTCCTAAGTGTGATCAGCGTGATCGCGTCTAGCGGTCGCCTTGGGTTCGGGTGATGACGCGGTCGTAGTAATCCTCGTAGAGCGGAATGACGCGAGAGGAGCAGAAATGGTCCTGCGCGGTTTTGCGTCCTGCCTTGGCCATCGCATCGAGGCGCGTCTGACTGCTGAGCAGCGAGATGGCGGCGGTGGACATCGACTCGGTGTCGCCGACGTCGAAGAGCAGGCCGTCGTGGCCATCGTGAATGAGCTCCGGGACGCCGCCAACGCGGGTGGCGATCGTGGGTACGCCGCAGGCCATCGCTTCGAGCGCGGCGAGGCCGAAGGACTCCATCTCGCTGGGCAGCAGCATCAGGTCGGCGAGGGGAAGGAGTTCGTGGACGTTGTCCTGTTTGCCGACGAAGTGAACGCGGTCCTGAACGTTGTGTTCGCGCGCCAGATATTCTGCGACGCTGCGGTCGGGGCCATCGCCGATGAGCATCAGACGCGCCGGCATGGCCTTGGCAACGCGGGCGAAGACCTCGACGACATCCTGAATGCGCTTGACGGGACGGAAGTTCGAAAGGTGGACGAGGAGCCGCTCGTTGGGCTCCGCAAAGCGCGGTCGCATGGCTGCAACGAGCTCAGGATTGCGAACGTACACGTCGCAGTTCACGAAGTTGCGGATCACCTCGATCTCGGAGTCGATGTCGAAGGCTTCGCGTGTGCGGTTGCGGAGATACGTGGAGATGGCGGTGACGCCGTCGGACTGCTCGATGCCAAACTTTGTAATGGGCAGATAGGAGCGGTCGAGGCCCACGAGCGTGATGTCCGTGCCGTGCAGCGTGGTGATGAAGGGAAGATGGAGACCGCGCGAGGCGAGCATCTGCCGCGCCAGCAGCGCGCTGACCGAATGCGGAATGGCGTAGTGAACGTGGAGGAGATCGAGCGAATAGAACTCGGCGACCTCGGCCATGCGGGTGGCGAGCGCAAGATCGTACGGCGGATGTTCGAAGAGCGGGTAGTTCGAGACCGCAACCTCGTGGAAGTTAATATTGGCCTCGCGGCCCGTCAGGCGAAAGGGCTGCGAGTAGGTGATGAAGTGGATTTCGTGGCCGCGGGCGGCGAGTTCGATGCCAAGCTCAGTGGCCACGACGCCGCTGCCGCCGTAGGTGGGATAACAGGTGATGCCGATCTTCATAGACTTCCCATACTTCTCCTGCTGCATGCGAGGCTTCGATTGTGGTGCAGCTTGTTGGACGAGGTTGACGTTCTATAAGACTCGTTCACGCCCTGTGTCCGGAATGAACTGGCCGGCGTCGCGGAGTGCGCCGTCTGCGCCGAGGTTCCCATAGTTGATGAGTTGCGGAGCGTTTGGATGCAAAGCGATTGCAGGAATTTCAGTCAGCAGGGCGTTGCGCTCGACGTCGCGATGGGTTCGGAGCCGGGTCGTGACACGGTCGAGGTCGCTGTCGTTGTAGCCGGGATGGCAACAGAGTTCGAAGGTGCCCTCGGCAGGCATGTGGCTCAGGATCTCGTGGAGGGTCTGGCTGTACAGATTACCGGTTGCGGAGATGCCGATGGTTCCGTCGGTAGTGAGGATGTGCCCGTTGCGGATCTGGGGTAGGCGATCGAATTGAGTCTTGAGGTGTCCGAGGAGTTTCACCTGAAGACGGCGAATGCGGTTTCCGTGGCCGAGTGCGAGGCTCCAGGACTGTTCAAACGGTTGGCGAATTGCGCCGATGGAGCAGAGTCTGGCGACGCGCAGCAGAGGCCGGA
This sequence comes from uncultured Acidobacteriaceae bacterium, assembly GCA_963791735.1. GTDB lineage: Bacteria > Acidobacteriota > Terriglobia > Terriglobales > Acidobacteriaceae > Edaphobacter. The sequence goes on from CAWBTR010000010.1 coordinate 720,432, forward strand.
TTACGGCAGGGAAGAGATGCGTGTGTTTATGGGTGTCAATGTGGGTGACGTCGATGCCGGCGCGCTGGAGTTTCTGCACCTGGGCAACGGCCTCGCGTTCGATATCGTCTTCGCGGATTGTGCCGCGCAAGAGCGCCTGAATGAAGTCGACGAGCGAAGAGCGAAAGGTTTTGCAGTCGTCGCCGAGGAGCGTGGGAATGCTTTGTGGCGGAGAGACGGGAATGCCGTCGGTAAGGACGATGTGGCAGCCTACGCCGAGGGCCGGATTGGCGTGCACGATGGCGACGGCGTCATCGAAGGCAGCGCCGCTGGCCATCAACGTGGCGGAGGTGAGGGCCTTGGCTTGGTGAAGCTCCGCAATTGCGCGGTTGACGCCTTGAGTGAGGCCGAAGTCGTCCGCATTGATGATCAGTCGGGGAGCCATAAGGTCTGCTGCGAGCCGTCACATGATGAGCAGGGAGTGTGCGTGCTGCCTGCTAACTGCTCTCTTGGCGGCGTACGGCAGTCTAACATGCGGCCTTAGGCTTACGGACGACAAGGTCAGGGATGCACGTGCAGTGTCGCCTTCAACGGAGTATCCATGGAAGATGGGCCTGCGGTCACGTTGTAGTCGCCCGGAAGCAACTGCCAGCAGTTCTGCTCCGTGTTGAAGACAGTGAGTGAAAGCGGATGCAGGGCGAGAGTCACGTCCTTCGATTCGCCCGGAGCCAGCTTCACTCGTTGCCATGCCGCCAGACGCTTGTAGTTCTCCTTGGCTGCGGATGGCAGGGCAACATAGACCTCGGCGATCTCGGTTCCTTCGCGTTGGCCTGTATTGCGAACCTTGAAGTGGACGGTGCGGTTGGAGTCATCGACCGTAAGGCCGGAGTAGGCGTAGGTGGTGTAGGACAGGCCGAAGCCAAAGGGAAAGAGCGGCTGCTTGTTCTCTGCTTCGAACCATTTGTACCCGACCTTGGCTCCCTCGGTATAGTTCAGGTCGAAGGGTTTAACTTTGCGTTCAATGTTCGGTTCGCTGGGGGAGACGCCTTCCAGGCCCGGGACTACGGGATGCGGCAGTTGCGCGTCATCTTTGGCGAAGGTGACCGGGAGTTTAGCGGATGGATTGATCTCGCCGAAGAGGATGTTCGCCAACGCCTGAGCTCCGCCGATGCCGGGATACCACATCTCGACTATGCCTTTGACGTGCTGGGCCCATGGCATGCTTACGGGGCCGCCGGTCTCAAGCACGACGATGGTGTTGGGGTTGGCCGAGGCGACCGCTTCGACCAGCGCATCCTGATTATCAGGCAGCGAGAGGGTCGTTGCGTCCATGCCCTCGTGCATCGGTTGATTCACGAAGACCATTGCAATGGTTGATGCTTTCGCGAGCTTCACGGCTGCTGCAGTATCTCCGCCGTCGATGTATTTGACGGAGGTCTGCGGCGATTTGGCCTGGATGTTCTTCAGCGGAGAAGAAGGGAAGTAGATGGTTTCACCCCATTTAGAGCCACCGGGTTCAGGGTGTGCCGCGTTTCCGCCGGGCGCGTCGACCTGGGCGGAACCGCCGCCCGAGAGAACGCCTACGTCGGCGTGCGATCCGATTAGAGCGATCGAGGTTGAAGCGGAGGGTTTGAGCGGGAGTATGCTGCCGGAATTTTTCAGCAGGACGATGCTCTCTTCTGCGATGTGCTGGGCGTCGTCGCGTCCGCGGAAGGGATCGACCACGGTGCGGACCGGAGGATCATCGATGACACCGGCCGCGAACATGCTGCGCAGAATCCGATGGACCATGTCGTCGAGTCGCGCCGTCGGAATCTCGCCGTCTTCAACGGCCTTCTTTAGTGGCGCGTTGAAGTAATTCTCATCGCCGGGCATCTCCTGATCGAGGCCGTTCAGCGCCGACTTGACGGTGCTGTGGGTCGCACCCCAGTCAGACAACACCCAGCCCTTGAACTTGAAATCCTTCTTCAAAACCTGATTGAGCAGGTAGTCGTTCTCGCAGGCGTAATCGCCCTCGACGAGGTTGTAGGAGCACATGACTCCTGAGGGATCTGCAATACCGATGGCGATCTCGAAGGCAAGCAGGTCGGATTCGCGCATCGCCTTCTTGTCCAGCAGTACATTCACGACGGTGCGCCCGGTCTCCTGATCGTTGAACGCAAAGTGCTTGATGTCGCTCATCACATGCTGCGACAAGACGCCTTTTTCGAGTTGACCGGCCATGGTGCCGGCGAATATGGGATCTTCGCCGGTGTACTCGAAGTTGCGGCCGTTGCGGGGTTCGCGAGTAATGTCCACACCACCGCCGATAGACATGTTAAAGCCCTGTGCGCGCAGCTCACGGCCGATCACCGATCCGTAGAGGAAGGCGGAGTCAGGGTCCCAGCTTGAGGCTGCGCCAAGTGTCGATGGAAGAAGTGTCGCGTAACGCCCCTGGTAGGCGGCCATACGGATGCCGACGGCAGAGTCGGCAAGATTAATGTCGGGGATGCCCAGCCGGTCGATGCCCGCCATGAAGCCTGCGCCGAAGTTCGATCGTGGGGGAATCGGAGCGCCCGCACGCAAAACGCCCCATCCCATTCCGTGGACCATCTGTATCTTTTCATCGAGCGTCATTCGGCCGATCACCAGGTCGGCACGCTCATCCGGCGAGAGAGCCTTGTTCCTCCACGGCATCTTCGAGGTATGCGGCTTGGTCTGCGCATGTGCCGCAACGCAGCCGAGAGAGGCGACAGCGATGACAGCGAAGATCGACGAGGCGGCGACAACGTGGAAGAGCTTGGAAGGTGACATCAGTACTCCCTCAAGTCCGGATGCAACAAACTGCGAAATTGGCTGGTTCGATGCGACCGTCAAAGTTTCTTTTTTCAGGTTGCCAAGGAGTCTAAATCAACTAAAACGATATAGTAAAGCGTTTGTCTTTAAGCTGGATTGGGATCCACCAGAAAAGGTCGGTTCGTGGCAGATTATGAAGGCGTTGCCCGGGCGGTAAATGTATTGGGCTCTCTTGGGCTTCGACGTGGAAAACAGAAAGCCATGAGTCGAGGCAGGGCTGGATCCGAAGGCCGAACTTGCCATTATTTTGCAAAGAGCTGGCCGATGTCGGCGAATGCCTTGAACTCGAGCGCATTGCCTGCGGGATCGAGAAAAAACATCGTCGCCTGCTCGCCGACCTCACCCTTGAAGCGGATATAGGGCTCGATGACGAAGGCGACTCCCGCGCGACGAAGGCGCTCTGCCAACGTCTCCCACACTTCCATCGGAAGGACGACGCCGAAGTGAGGAACGGGAACGTCGTGGCCGTCGACGGGATTGTGGTGAGCCTTGTTGCCGGTGGAAGACGGCTTCAGATGTGCGACGATCTGGTGGCCGAAGAGATCGAAGTCGATCCACTGCGCCGAGCTGCGGCCCTCCGGACAGCCCAGCGTCGTTCCATAAAAAGTACGAGCGGCGTCGAGGTCGTCAACTGGAAAGGCAATATGAAAAGGGGTAAGCGGCACGGTGGTCTCCTGACATCCATCATACGATGCCAGGAGACCATAGGCTGCCTTTACGGGCGGTGAAAGCCTTGATCATAGCCACGCAGATACGCGTTGCGGAAGGCATCGCGGTACGGGCCAAAGGGTCCCAGCGCCGGATCATAACCGGGCGCGTCGTGATACCTGCGATCTTGCCGTGGATGATAGCCGTAGCCGTTGATACGGTCGCGAGCACCGTCCTCTGAGCCGGCGCGAAAGCCTTCATGGTCGGCTCGCTCAATCAAGGGAGGAGGGCCGGCGGGTGGAGGCGGCGCCGCATAGTAAGGGTGCGGAGCGCAGCCGGCCGTAAAGAGACAGGCCGCAGTTACGAGCAGGAGTACAACACGGGAGGGTTTCATAGCGTCCTCACACTTCGATTCACGCAAGCATCAATGGCCGCGCGTCGAATAGGTAAACGCTCGTAAAGAAAAAATGTTGTTGTGTCGGAGAGGCTTTCGCGTTGCGCGTTTTTTTATCCGCGATCGCTGGGCAGGCGCACGACAAACTCCGTATTGCCGGGTTCAGAGCTGAATCGAATCGTGCCGCCATACTGTTCGACGATGCGCTGCACGATGCCCAGACCGATGCCGGTGCCGACGCCAACAGGTTTGGTCGTGTAGAACGGGTCGAAGATATGGACCTGACTCTCGAGGGGAATGCCGCTGCCGTTATCGCTCACGCTGACGCATAGATCAACGTGTGAATCGTCCGGGCTGGCGGATTTTTTCTCTGCCCACGTGCGTACGCGGATATGTCCATGCTGGGGGACTGCATCAATCGAATTGTCGAGCAGATTGGTCCAGATTTGATTCAGACCGGAGCACTCGGTATGCAGCGGAGGAAGGTCGGTGGCAAAGTTCTTCTCGAGCACGATCTCTTTCTCGCGCAGCTTGTGCCCAAGGATCACCAGCGTCGCATGGATGCTGTCGTTAATGGCGATCGTTTGCTTTTGCCCCTTGCCTTCGTACGCGTACGACTTGACAGCCTTAACCAGATCGGTGACCCGGCCGATGCTCTCTTCGATGGTGCCGACCAGTTGCATGCTCGAGACCAGCGCCTCCAGCCAACTCAGCGCATCAGACAACATCGGCCCTTCGAAGTCGTTGCGGACACGCTCCAGCTCTTTGGCGTTCATCCCAATCGACACCAACGTGGGCGCCATCTTCCATGCGTTTTCGATCTTGGCCGACTCCATCCACTCGGCCAACGCCTCCTCGGCATCACTCTGGTCGAGCGAGTTCATCATCAGCGGCTTCTTTGCTGCGAGCGCGTGCTTCTGCAGATCGAACAAGCACTGCTTTTGTTCCTTTGTCAGGTCGCACTCTTTGAATTTAGCAGAAAGTTCCTGCATGCGTATCAGGTTTTCGCGCAACTGCGAGGCAGCACGGCGCGCAGCAGCGCCAGGGTTGTTCAACTCGTGCATCAGGCCGGCGGCGAGTGTACCCAACGAGGCCATCTTCTCCTGCTGCACGGTCACGCTCTGCATTTTTTGAAACCGGGACGCCATGTTGCCCAGAATGGCCTTTCGGACCTCAGGGCAGCTTGTCATCAGGCCCCAGAACTGCTCTTCGTCAAGCTGAAGCAGTCGACCTGGCCGAGTACTCTCCACACTTGCGAGGTTCGGCACGTTGGTCAGAAGGGGCAACTCACCGAATGCGTTTCCGCTTTCCATCGTGGCAAAAGTTACATCGCTTCCGTCGGGCTGAATCTGGTGGATACGAAGCTCGCCTTCGAGCAGGATCCAGAAGAAATGTGCAACGTCTCCCTGCCGGGCAATCGCGTCGCCCTTGTCCACGTGGATCTCCCGCACTCCCTCAAGGCAGTGCAGTTCGTCGTCTTTCAGCGATGACAGGATTGGAACGTTGCGCAGTTGCGCGACAAGTTCCGCGCTCATCTTTTCTACGACATGATCTCGGACTATCTGGATTTGTTCGCTCATCGGGTTATGGGTTTAGTTGCCTTTCAAAGAGTCGCTAAGTATTGGTGCACAAACTGGATTGCAATGGAGCCTTCGCCAACCGCGGAGGCACATCGTTTTACGGAGTTGTAGCGGACGTCGCCTGCTACGAAGACGCCGGGAACGCTGGTCTCCAGCAGATAGGGGTCACGGTCGAGCGTCCAGGACTTTGGTGATTGCGCTTTGAGGTCAGGCCCGGCGAGGATGAAGCCCCTGCCGTCGAGGGCGATGTCCTTGGGGAGCCAGTCAGTCTTGGGAGCGGCCCCGATAAAGATGAACACGGAGGTGACGGGACGGCCCTCTTCTCCGCGCGGGGTCTTCAGGGTGAGGCATTCGAGGTGGCCGTTGCCAGACATGGAAACGATCTCGGTGCAAGTCTCGACGGTGATGTTGGGTGTGGCTTTAATCTGATCGATGAGGTACTTCGACATGCTCTTGGTGAGGGAGTCGGCGCGTACGAGCATGTGGACCTCGCCAGCGTAGCGGGAGAAGTACATCGCCGCCTGGCCGGCGGAGTTCGCTCCGCCAACAATGTAGACGATTTCGTCGGCGCAGGACTTCGCCTCGGCGAGCGCAGCTCCGTAGTAGACGCCAGAGCCGGTGAACTCGTCGGCGCCTGGGATGTCGACCTTGCGGTAGGCGACGCCGGTAGCGATGAGGCAGACATGACAGGTGATCTCCTGCCCATCGGACAACTGGACGATCTGGTATTGGTTGTCGCGGCGGATGCAGGTAACCTGCTGGGCGAGGAATTCGGCGCCGAGGCGATTTGCCTGAATGTACGCGCGGTTCAGCAAGGTCGGCTCCACTGAGACCCTGGGGGAAGCCGAGGTAGTTTTCGATCTTGGAGCTGGAACCAGCCTGGCCGCCTATGGCTTCGCCCTCGACGATGAGGGTGCTGAGGCCTTCCGAGGCTGCATAGACGCCTGCAGCGAGGCCAGCAGGACCGGCGCCTACGATGACGATGTCATAAAACTTCTGCTGGGCCTAGGCGCGGCATGCCAAGCTTGGTGGCAAGATCGCTGGAGGTTGGCTGAACCAAGGCTGTGCCGTCGCCGAAGATGACGACGGGGAGCTTCGAGTCGTCCAGGCCACGCTCTTTGAGCAGATCAACCGCTTCGGGGTGCTGCTCCGGGCTGAGCCATTGGTAAGGAATGCGATTGCGGGAGAGGAACTCGCGGACGTCATGGTCTGCCGAGGACCAGCGCGTACCGACGACGCGAATGCCCTCATAGGGAGGTCTATAGCCCTGCTTCCATGTTTCGAGCAGGTCGTCGAGCACCGGGTAGAGCTTTTCCTCGGGTGGGTCCCACGGTTTGTTCAGGTAGTAGTGGATCTTTGCGGAGTTGATGGCGCGTATCGCCGCCTCGGTGTCGGCGTAGGCGGTCAGCAGGACACGTTTCGCATCGGGATAGATCTTCAGCGCCTGCTGCAGAAAGTCGACTCCCGTCATCCCCGGCATGCGCTGGTCGGAAAGAAAGAGCGCGACCGTATCCTTCCGCTCACTTAGCTGGCGGCAGATATCCAGCGCCGCAGCACCGGAGGCCGCACGAACGATGCGGTAGTCCTGGCCGTAGTGTCGGCGAAGATCCTGAACCACCGCCTCAAGTACGCTGGTGTCGTCGTCGATGGCTAGCAAAATAGGCTTTGGCATATCCCTTTATACTTCGTGACAACGTTACGCTGTGTCCCACGTATCATTCGATTGTGGTCGACGCCTCCAGGGTTCAGAAACATATCGTGTTCTATCAGCAACTTCGCATCGGCGAGAGTAGTCTCTCAGGGCCGGATTTGTCCGAATTGTAGACATAGCAGACTCTCCGTCGCAATCCACCGATAAAGGGATTGCGGGCCGTTATATCCCGACAGGAGAGAAAGATACCCATGAATCGACTTATTCTCGCTGACAATCAGGCGATCTTTCGTGCAGGTGCGGCGCGAGTGCTGGCGCTCGAAGACGACATGCGCATTGTTGCCCAATGCGAAGATGCGGAGAAGCTGTTCGCCGCCATCGACGCCCTTCGCGGCGTCGGTGCTTCTGGTCTCCTCCAGCCTGCGTCTGGATTTTCCGGACCTCCTCGCCCGCGTCCGGTCGGCGGGAAGCCGCATTATCCTTGTATCTGAGAATACGGAGCAGGTTGCTGAGGATGCGGCCGCCCTCTGCGACGGCATTCTTTGCCGCAACGTCCCCGGAACGGTCCTGGTGGACTGCGTCCGCCGCGTGGCCCAGGGGCAGCGCTTCGTGCAGCGCTCCAACGTCACCACCATGCAGGCTGCAGATAGCGTCGGCGCGCGCGTTCGCGACAGGCTCACCCCAAAGGAGATGCAGATTGTGGCGCTGATCGTTCAGGGTTGCAAGAACAAGGACATCGCGATGCAGCTCGGCACCAAGGAGCAGGTCATCAAGAACTACCTCCGCAGCATCTACGACAAGAGCGGAGTCTCCGACCGCCTCGAACTCGCCCTCTTCACGATCCACCACCGCGCGCTGGCCGAGGCTGCAGCAAAGGCCGGACACCTGATCCAAATGAAGACCGCTTGACCTGAAGAAAGCGTAACAGTGATCAAAAGGATAAGAACGGATAAGAGCGGAGCCTAAATTCTTGCTGTTGTTGGGCTCGGAAGTCGAGATCTTAGCAAATTTAGACTTATCTCTTTTATCTGTCTTTATCCTTTTGATCACTGTTACGCTTTTTGAAAGCTGCTCCTACATTCCCATCTGCTCGGCCTGTTTCTCGGCCGCCGGACCGGCGTGTCCGAGCTTCTCGGCAACGCTCTTGGCCTGCGTGAACAGCAGTAAATAGTCCGGGCCGCCGGCCTTGGAATCGGTTCCGCTCATATTGAAGCCGCCAAAGGGATGAGCCCCCACCATGGCGCCCGTGCATTTGCGGTTGAAGTACAGGTTGCCGACGTTGAACTCCTCGCGCGCGCGGTCCAGTTTCTCTCGCGAGCCCGAGTAGATCGCTCCCGTCAGGCCATACTCCGTGTTATTCGCAATCGCCAGTGCGTCGTCGAAGCTGTGCGACTTGATCACCGCAAGCACCGGTCCGAAGATCTCTTCAAGCGAGATGCGTGCTGTCGGCGCAACGTCCGCAATCACGGTTGGCGCAATGTAGTAACCGCCCTCCGGCGTCTCGATCGCATGGCCACCGTTCAATACGGTACCCTCTTTTTTGCCGATCTCGAGGTACTCCAGGATCTTGCTGTAGGCCTTCTCGCTGATCACCGGACCGGTGTAGACGTTCTCCACCGGGTCGCCGGTCTTGATCTTCGCCACGCGCTCCTGTAGCCGGTCGCAAAACACATCGTAGATGTCGCGTCGCGACGATCGCCCGCGAACACGCCGAGCACTTCTGTCCATTGAATCCGAACGCGCTGGCCACAACGCCGTCCAGTGCCGCGTCCAGGTCGCAATCGCCTCGACGATGATCGAATCCTTGCCGCCCATCTCAAGAATCGTCCGCTTGATGAAGATCTGTCCCGGCTGTGTCTTCGCGGCCCGCTCATGAATATCCAGACCGACGGCCTTCGAGCCGGTAAATGCGATGAAACGAGTCTGCGGATGCGCGACGACCGCACTACCGAACTGCTTCCCCTCGCCTGGGCAGAAGTTCACGACGCCGTCAGGTAGCCCGACCTCTTCAAGCAGCTCGACAAACTTCGCTGCGATTGTCGGCGAATCCACCGAGGGCTTCAGAATGACGGTGTTCCCGCAGACGATCGAAGCAGCCGTCATCCCCGCCATGATGGCGAATGGGAAGTTCCACGGCGGAATCACCGCACCGACGCCAAGCGGAATATACCGAAGCTGGTTGCGTTCACCGGGGAGCTGAATCGGCGTAGTCGCTCCATTCAACCGCAACGCCTCGCGCCCATAGAACTCCAGAAAATCAATGGTCTCGCCTACATCGGCGTCGGCCTCCGCCCAGTTCTTGCCCACCTCGTATGTCAGCCATGCGCAGAACTCGAAGCTCCGCTCACGAATCAGCGCCGCCGCCCGGAACAATAGCGCAGCGCGTTCCTCCATGGGGGTCCGGCTCCATGTTGCATATGCGGCCTGCGCGGCCTGCATTGCCGGTTCGACGTGATCTGCGCCCGCCCGCTGATGGACGCCGATCACCTCCGCCGGACGCGCCGGATTCATCGAGAAGATCTTCGCGGCGGTCTTCAGTCGTTTGCCGCCGATAACGAGGTCGTACTCGCGGCCCAGCTTACTCTGGACATCGGCGAGCGCCGCCTGCATTCGCCGCTTATTCTCCGGCAGGGTGAAGTCCACGAACGGCTCGTTGACGAACGGTGTCTGCGGCGTGAATGTCGGAGCGGAGTGAGTGAGATTTACGGTAGCCATAACGCGTCGATTCTAGCGCGAGCGCTGTACACTCGTCGCCTTTGAGATATGAAAACAGAACTATAGCGAATCAAAATCTTCTACGCCCTTCATTCGATGCATCCCGCAGCGCCTTCGATTGCGCCGACGGCAAGCTAATCGCCTACCGTCAGTTTTTCGGTCTCCTTGGACATCGTTGCCGTACGTTCCAGCTTGTCCCAGTTGAACGGCTTGCCGTCGATCGCCCGCTTGACCGTCTTGAACAACACGACCGAGAACAGTTGCCGGTACGTGAACCGCTGGATCCAGATGTGGAATAGCAGCCAGCCGTCTCCTTTGCTTGCCGGGTGCTTCCGTTCGAGCGCAAACGCGAGTGCCGACGCGAGAAAGTCGATCACGAGAAACGCAGCGAAGAAGGCCAGCAGTTTGTAGAAGCTGTCCGTCGACGCCGTCTCAGGATGAAAGTGCTTGTCGACAAAATAGTGAATGACCCCGGCGACAAACATCAGGTCGATCAGCGGCGACACCAGCGGCAGCAGGATCTGGAAGATCAGAATATTCGGCAGCGCAAACAGTCCCATCGCCCGGTGTTTGCTGATGGCGCCCTTGTGCTTGAAGATCGCCTGCAGGATTCCGAAGGACCAGCGGAAGCGTTGCCGGACCAGGCCGTCCGCACTCACCGGAGCCTCTGTAAACGCCAGCGCCCGGTCTTCGTAGATCACGCAATAACCCTGCTCCAGCAGGTTCATTGTCAGGTCGGCATCTTCGGCCACCGTGTTCGAGTGGTAGCCTCCGCCTATCTTTACCGGGGCCGTCCGCCACGCGCCAATCGCCCCTGGCACCACCATCACCACGTCGAACAGATCCAGCGCCCGCCGCTCAAAATTCTGGCTCGTAATGTACTCGAGCGCCTGCCAGCGGGTCCACAGATTCACGCGGTTCCCCACCTTCGCATTCCCCGCAACCGCACCGATCTTCGGATTCGCAAAGTGCGGTACCAGTTTTGTAATCGCATCATGCGCGATCACGCCATCTGCATCGATCCCGACGTACAGCTCCTCGTCGATGTGCTCCAGCGCGAAGTTCAGCGCATCCGCCTTGCCTCCGTTTGGTTTCGTCAGCACCGTCAGGCGGCCGGACGCGATATCGGCCGGGTAGGCCTCGCGTGCAACGTCGTAGGTGTTGTCCGTCGATCCATCGTCGATGACGATAATCCGAATATTCTTGTAGTTCGACATCATCACCGACCGGATCGTCCGAACGATCACCTTCTCCTCGTTGTACGCAGGAATCAGCACGGCGACTCTCGGCTGATACTCAGGCGTCGCATAGTTCTTTCTCGTGCGCAGCCGGTCGATAACGGCGAAGATGCCGATGATGATCAGCCGTCCGCTCATCAGCACGTCGCCGACGAAGAACACGCCAACCACAAAGTAGTGGAAGAAGCTGTAGAAGAAGAAGGTGATCGAGTCCGCGCGTGCCTGCCAGCGTTGGCGCGGCGTCAACGGCGGCATCACCTCGGCGCGGGTCTTGCCAACCAGCTCCGACACGGGCACGATCTCGTAGCCACGTGCGCGCAAAGCTTTGATCAGCTCCGGCAGACACTTTACCGTGACAGAACGGTCCCCTCCGCCGTCGTGCAGAAGAATGATGGAGCCTCTATTCCATGGCTTTGTCTCCATCTCTTTTATCTGTTGAAAGACGCTATCGATGATCTCCTGGGTCGTCTTGCGCGGATGTTCGTCCCAGTCGTTCGTATCGATCTTGTTGCCGACGATCACATATCCCAGCCCCTCAATCCGTTCAACTGGAGCGGCCTGGTCGTTGGTGTCCGGTTCCTGGTCGATGGAATACGGCGGACGGAAGTAGAGCGGCTGCACTCCAAGCTCCGACGCAAACAGCCGCTCCGTCAGATTCAGCTCCAGGTCTACCTGCCGGTTCGAGATTTCGCTGATGTCTGGATGCGTCCAGGTGTGGTTGCCGATCTCATGGCCCTCGCGATAGACCCGTTGCATCACCCCGATGTAGTCTTCGGCCACCTCGCCGATCATGAAGAATGTGCCTTTGACGTTGTACTGCTTCAGTATGTCCAGGATCTTTGGCGTCCACTCCGGATCGGGCCCGTCGTCGAAGCTCAGCGCCACCTTCTTCGGGTTGTAGCCATACTGCTCCACGGTGTACGAGAGCGGATAGGAGTCCATTGACTCCTCCGTGATCATGCGATAGTCCACCGGCACGGAGTCGTCATCGTCCATTGTGACGACGCGTCTGCCATTCTGCGGTTTTCGCGTGACCCGCAAAATATCTCCCTCGCCCTCCGTATCCACGTCGTATCCGGGTTCAACCTGTGTCAGCTCCTTCACCGGGTCCGACGTCATCGGGTGATCCCAGATCTTCCACATCGAATTGTCTTCGGAACCCAGCTTCCACAGCGCATAGGTCTGGATGCCCACCGTTCGCGCGGCCCGCATCTCGTTCAGAATGGTGACCGCATCAAGAAACCAGACCTGATGACGGACGTGCGCGTCGACGTCGTCGTAGGCAAAGTGCACGTTCAATGAGTCATCGTCCAGGTCGATCTGCGATTCAGAGTCCGCTGCCTCCTGCCACGCATCCTGGGTCGACAGGGGTACCTGTCCCAGCACCTTTACGGGAACTGGTTTCTTCCTCGCGCCGCGCTTGCCCGTCGTTTCAGCGGGTAACGTCGTCGTCCAGTCGTAACCATAGCTGCCCAGCGAACAGATCACCTTTTCCTTTGGCACCGTCTTCAGGACCTGCTTCAGATTGTCGAGAAACCAGTCCTGCGAGGCGATCGGTCCCGGCTCGTCAGCGTTGTGCTCGTCATAGTTCATCAGCAGCAGGCCGTCGGAGTGGTCCGCGATGAACTTCAGGTCGCAGTCGGGGTCGCCTACCGGGGTGTTCACGTAGAGGCGTAGGTTGCGCGGATGAAGATCGTCGTACAGCGCAGCGATCAGCGCTCTGAAGCCCGGTTGTGCCGCCGTCGGAATCTCCTGAAAGTCGACGGTGAGTCCGCGATAACTCGGATTGGCCGCAAGAAACGTATCTATCTGCTGGATGAAGCCGTTCCGTAGCGCTTCATTGGAGAGAAAGTTGCCAATCTCGGGCACCGACTGACCCTTTCTCGGGTCGTAATTGTTCACCAGCGGAAAGATGTCGAGGTTGACATGGTTGGCCGCAACAGTGCGGGCGACCTTGGACTCGCGATCGACCTGATGGACAATGCCATGTTCGATAAGCGGATAGGGAGTATTGTCTGGGCCGTAGGCCTTCAACTGGCCGTCCGGCGTAATGACGTGAAGCCACTCGGGAAACAGCAGGTCGACCTGTGCGATGTGCTGCTTCAACGACGAGTAACTCGCCGGATCGTCTTCCACGTAGTATGCCGCGCGAAGGCCTTCACCCGAGTTCAGGGGTACGTCGCCCGGCTTCACGTCCGTTCTGCGGTGTGCAGACCGGCGCAACTTGTAAGCAATCGTCGATGGGTTGGCCAGCGCCCGGTAGTTGCGCTTCTGCGCCTGCAGGAACAGCTCCGGCAGTGGCTTCATACGCAGCAGACCGACCACGAAGATGCTTCCCAGCACGAGCCCCAGCAAGGCAAGTATGTCGAAGATGCGGCGCAGCCGCTTCCAGCGCTTGCGTTGTGGGTCGTAGAAGACTTGTTTGTTCATCGGGAAATACGAGCGGCTCTGGGGCAAGCGGCTAAGTCCATCGTATGCAGGCGACTGGTCATAGTCAACGCGCCTTCAGGAGTGCTCGCTCAGCCGCGGGGTCATATCATCTGCAGACAAAATCACGCCCACAGTATGATGCAAAGACATGACCGGACCACGGGGGAAGATAAGCATCTACGCCGCGCTCGCACTCGCGGCTGGCCTTGTGTTGCGGCTCTGGTTAGTCGCCCACGTAGCGCGCGTCAGCGGCGACACGCTGCTCTACGGAAACATCGCCCGTAACTGGATGCAGCACGGCGTCTACAGCTTTACCCCGTCGCCGGGTCCCGCGATCCCCACCCTGATCCGCCTGCCCGGCTATCCGCTCTTCCTCATGGCCTGTTTCCGCATCTTCGGCGTCGACCACTACACCTCCGTGATGTACGTCCAGTGCGTGATCGACTTGTTTACCTGCCTGTTGATCGCAGCGCTTGCGAGGCGACTGTTTGGCCGTCGGCCCGCAATGGCCGCCCTCTGGCTTTCCGCGCTGTGTCCGTTTACGGCGACCTACACCGCCGCTCCGCTGACTGAGGTCCTCACCCTGACCTGCATTGCCCTCACCTTTTACGGCCTCGAACGCTGGCGAAGCGAGGGTCTCGGCTACAACCGGTGGCTCTGGTGCACAGCTGCCGCCATGGCCTACGCCGTTCTGCTGCGCCCGGAGCAGGGGATCCTCGCCGTCACGGTCATTCCTGCGATGCTTTGGATGGTCTGGCAAGCGTCAGAGCCACGCCGCCTCATGGCGAAGACCGTTCTTCCGCTTGTGCTGGCCGCCCTCTGCGTGGTGCTTCCGCTCGCGCCCTGGACGGTGCGGAACTGGCGAACCTTCCACGTCATCCAGCCGCTCGCGCCTCGTTACGCGACAGATCCCGGAGAGTTTGTGCCGCTCGGCTTCCAGCGCTGGTACCGCACCTGGGCCATAGACTTCGCCTCTACCGAGGAGGTCTACTGGAACTATGACAGCGCCCCCATTTGGATCGGCGACCTGCCTGCCCGCGCCTTTGACTCCAGCGACCAGTACGCCAGGACCCAAGCCATCCTGGATGACTACAGCCGCACCTACAACGCCACACCGGCTCTCGACGCGCGCTTCGAAGCCCTCGCCGAAGAACGTATTCACGACGACCCGCTTCGCTACTATGTCGCCCTGCCTTTCGCCCGTCTCCTCAACATGGCCTTTCGTCCCCGCGCGGAGTTGTACGAGGTCCCGCTCGAATGGTGGAGAGTTCCCGAACATCCGCAGATGACCGTTCTCGCCGCGGAGCTGGCTGCACTCAACCTTGGCTATTTCGTGTTGGGAGGCATCGGCCTGTGGCGCTGGCGTCGGAGCGGCTGGGGTCCGCACCTTGCCGTCGCAGGCGCGATGGTGGGATTCGTTATTCTGCGTTGCGCGCTGCTCCTGACCCTCGACAACTCCGAGCCCCGCTACACCCTGGAGTTCTTTCCCCTGCTGATCGTGTGGGCCAGCTTCCTCTTTCGATCCGAGCCAAGAGTCCCGTGAAAAATAGTGCTAGTGCACGTCGCGCGTGGTTTTGCTGTCTGTATTGATCTGGTATGGCTTTTCATCAACCTTCTGGTTGTACTTGATGTTGGTGTAGACCGCAGTCCGATAGTCATCCGACGGCATATAGAAGCTCTGCTTGATGGTGATGCCACGGGTGGGATCAACCCAGATCGTCATGTGCGTGCAGTTGTTGCGAACAGCGGGGTCCTTGGGGACGAGGTCAAGTTTCGCGGTTTGCACGCCGTCGACCAATTCATCTCCCAGATCTGAGATCGTCCAAGCCTTCGTGAGGTTCGTGCCGCTGCCGCCGAAGCCTAGCGTCAGAAAACTCTCCATTTGTGCCTGATTTCCTTTGGAAGTAATGATTGTAAGGTGATCGGTGCCTGGATCGAACAGCCGAAGCCTTCCGTCGCGATACTCCAGAAATTTGGTCGAGGGCGACATGATCTTCGCGCCCATGATGGTTGAACCACCCTGTTTCTTGAAGTAGATGGTGCCTGTCTGCGTCGTCGTCTCCTTCACGACGCGCTCGTATAGATCCCACCGGAAGTTAGCCTCGGCAGATTCAAATTTAAGGCTCGCCGCGTCCATCTGGCGCAGGACCTCGTCCAGATGACCGGCCTTTTGCTGCGCGTGCAAAGAGGCGGGCGCTATGGCTAATGCTGAAAACAGAAGCGATGCAGCGATGCGGCGAGTGGTGGTCATAGAGTCGAGTGCTCCTGATTCGTTGGATGCCAGTTGCCAGAACGGTGTTATCGGAGCACCCAGGCGTTGTAGGCGACGACCTTGTGCTGTGCGTCGTAGACAGGTTCGTAGCGCTCCAGCGAGACCTCACCGGAGATCGGCTCGATGACGCGCAGAATGGCAGCTTGGCGTTCGGCGTCAGTCTTGGCGGCTCCCATGTCATCGGCGCGGACCTGGTACATGAAGCGGTTGCTGCCGCCTGGTGTGGTGCCGGCCTCTCTGACGAGCACCTCGCTCGCGTGCAGAGCTGCCGTCTCGACCGGGCGGTCGTTGTAGTTGATGAAGTGCGGTGAGACGAACATGAAAAGCAGAATCGCCGTCACCATCACGTCGTAGTGGACGCTCCCGCGTTCGTAAGACCAGAAGATGTAGTCGTGAAGTAGTTTGAACATGGTTAGCTCCTGCCCGATTGCTTGCCGATGATGGTGTCGCCGTTCATGTACGGAACCAGGATGTCTGGAATCCTGACAGTGCCGTCGGCCTGCTGGTAGTTCTCCAGTATGGCGAGATAAGTCCGGCCGATGGCGAGGCCGCTGCCGTTGAGCGTGTGAAGAAACTCGGATTTCTTGGCGCCGGTCGGACGGTAGCGGATGTTCGCGCGCCGCGCCTGGAACGCCTCGAAGTTCGAGCACGAGGAGATCTCGCGGTACAGCTGCTGGCCCGGAAGCCAGACCTCGAGGTCGTAGGTCTTGGACGAGGCGAAGCCCATATCCCCGGTGCAAAGGAGCATGCGGCGATAGGGCAGGCCGAGTTTTTCGAGGATCGTCTCAGCGTGGCGGGTCAGGGCTTCGTGTTCGGCGGGCGAGTCCTCGGGCCTGGCAAACTTTACTAGTTCGACCTTTTGAAACTGATGTTGCCGGATCATGCCACGAACGTCCTTCCCGTAGGAGCCGGCCTCGCCGCGGAAGCACGGCGTGTACGCGCAGAAGGAGATGGGGAGCTCGGACTTCTTCGAGCGTCTCATCACGAACAGATTGGTTACGGGGACCTCGGCCGTGGGAATAAGCCAGTGGTCGCTATCCTGGTAGACGCCAGTCTGGTAGGGGCCTTTGTCGTCGCAATGGAAGAGGTCTTCGGCGAATTTGGTAGGCAGTTGGCCCGTGCCGAAGAGAGACTTGGAATTAACCAGCGATGGCGGTAGAACCTCGGTGTAGCCGTGTTCGCGCGTGTGCAGGTCGAGCATGAAGTTGGCGAGCGCGCGTTCGAGGCGTGCTCCCTGGCCGAAGTGGACGACGAAGCGCGAGCCCCGGAGATTTTGGCGGCGCGGTTGAAGTCGAGAATCCCGAGCGCCTCGCCTAGCTCCCAGTGAGGTTTGGCAGGGAAGTCGAACTTCGGCTGCTCGCCCCAGATTTTTTCCTCGCGATTGCCGTGCTCGTCTTTGCCGACGGGGACGCTGTCCTGCGGAAGGTTGGGCAGCGTCTGCATGATCTCGCGCAGACGTTCATCGGTCGTTGCTGCCACTGCTTCAAGAGACTCCACTTGAGCCTTCAGTGTGCGCGTCTGCTCGGTCTGGGCGGTCGTGTCCGCGCCTTCGCGCCTCAGCTTCGCGATCTCTTCGGTCAACTTGTTCCGTTGGGCCTTCAGTGTCTCAACCTGCGTGATGGCCTCGCGCCGCTCGCGGTCTGTGGCGGCAAAGTCACCGAGCGCCACCGCGGGATCCATGCCCCGAGCGCGCAGTTTTTCTTCTACAAGGGCCAGGTTGGCCCGCACAAATGCTAAATCGATCATTACCTTGCATTTTAGCGTCTCTATCCGAAAAAGGGATGTTCCTGCGTCGTGCCGGCAAAATGCGATTACCCTAATAGTCATGCGAAAGTTTGCCGCTGTTCTGCTTTGCCTGCTGTTTTCCCTGCCCGGAGTGCTGCCCGCGCGAGCAGATGCCTACAATGGAAAGCCCAACTTGGTTGTCATTCTGGTGATCGATCAGTTTCGCGGCGACTATCTGGAGCGCTACCGCGACGACTTCAAGACAGAGAACGGATTCAACCTTTTTCTGAAGCGCGGAGCGTACTTCACGGACTGCTACTACGATTACGCCAACACAATGACGGCGCCCGGCCACTCGACCATTGGCACCGGCGCTTACACGAATGGACATGGCATCTCGCTGAACGAATGGTGGGACCTGAAGCGTTCGACAACCCATGCCGTGAGCTCGGTTGAGGACGAACACTACGCCATCGTCGGTAGCCCGGGCTCGACGGAAACAGGCGCTTCGCCGCGCAATGAGCTGGCTTCTACATTGGGCGACGAGGTGGTGCTGGCTACCAGGGGTGAGTCGAAGCTGTTCGGAATTTCGCTGAAGGATCGCGCTGCCATCCTGACCTCGGGCCATGCTTCGAAGGGCGCGTTCTGGCTCGATCATGCGAGCGGCAAATTTATCACATCGACCTATTGGGATACGCAGCTTCCGCAGTGGGCGCAAGCTTTCAACGACAGCGGCCGGGCAGATCAGGCTCTGCGTGAGGCCAATGCGACGCCCGGACATTTCTACGACGATGTCGGCAAGTCTCCGGCGTCGGTGTCGTATCTGCTGGACTTCGCCAAGGCACTCGTGGCCGGAGAGCAGATGGGCCGCCACAAGGTGACCGATGTGCTGACGATCAGCATCTCTTCGACCGATATTCTTGGCCATGCCGTTGGACCGGATGCGCCGGAGCAGCGTGCCATGATCGATGCTGTCGATGTCGATCTGAACGCGTTTTTTACCTGGCTGGATCAGAACGTCGATGGCGGCCTTGGCAACGTATGGGTTGCGCTGACCGGAGACCACGGAGTCGCGCCGATACCTGCGATTGCGGCAAGCCAGGGAATGCCGGCCGCCATCTTCGACCTGAAGAAGCTGACTGCTGCACTGAATAAGCGGCTGAATGAGCGGTTCTCGCCGGGTAAGCAGACAAACTACATGTTGAGCAGCGAGTTGCCCTATCTGACGCTGGATCCGAGGCCATTTGTAGCAGAAAAAGTTAGTGAAGCCCATGCGGAAGAAGCTGTGGCGGAGATGGTGTCGGCTGCGCTCGAGTCGACTCTGCCGCCCGTGCCGGAGGGCGTAAGCCAGACGCGGCTGCCGCCCAGGCCGATGATTCGGAATAGCTACACACGGGTGCAGATGGCGACTGGTCAGGTGCCGGCGACGGAGGAGGGCAGGCTCGTCCTGCATAGCTACTCGCCGAACGGCGGATGGTACGTCATGATTGCGCCGGGAATGTACGAAATGGCGAACGCCAAGGGGACGAATCACTTCACGCCGTACTCGTACGATCGCCACGTTCCGTTAGCGTTCTACGGCACGCCGTTTGTGCCCGGAACATACCATGATCGCGTCGCTCCGGTGGATATCGCGGCGACCTTTGCGTCGCTTCTGCGGGTGAACCAGCCGTCGGCCTCTGTTGGGCATGTGCTGATCCAGGCGATCAAACCCGAGACGGATTCAAGCGAGCGGACCGCAGGAAGGAAAGCGGGGCAGTGAGCGCGCCGTCACAGAGTAAGAGCGCGGTGAGCAAAGGTCCGGACATGCGCGTTACGGTCGCGGGCGTCGAGTTCCGTTCGCCTGTAATTGCGGCCAGCGGAACCTTCGGCTACGGGGTTGAGTTCGAGGACGTCGTCTCACTGGACCGCATCGGCGGCTTTGTCACCAAGGGGTTGTCGCGGGAGCCGATGGCGGGCAATCCTGCCCCGCGCATCATCGAGACCGCCGCAGGCATGATCAATGCAATCGGGCTGCAGAACGTGGGCGTCCGCGCATTTATCGCAGAGAAGCTTCCGAAGCTGCATGGAATCAAAGGCACGGTCGTGATTGCAAACGTCTTTGGCTTCACGATTGACGATTACCTCGAGGTGATCCGGATCCTCAACGACGCTCCCGGAATCGCCATGTATGAGCTGAACGCGAGCTGCCCCAATACCAGCCACGGAGGCATGGTCTTCGGAACCGATCCGCCACTGCTCTGGGAGTTGGTGGCTCGGTGCAAGGCAATCGCGCGACGGCCTTTGATGGTGAAGCTCTCTCCCAACGTCACGGACATTGGCCTGATGGCGCGTGTTGCGGAAGATGGCGGAGCCAATGCAGTCTCGCTGGTCAACACCTTCGTCTCACTGGCCATCGATGTGGAGACGCGACGTCCGCGTATCGCCAACACTACCGGCGGGCTCTCCGGGCCGGCGATCAAACCAATTGCCGTGCGTATGGTGTACGAGGTTTCCAAGCGCGTGAAAATTCCGGTCGTCGGCATGGGGGGAATCGTGAAGGCCGAAGACGCGGTGGAGTTCATGATGGCGGGCGCGACGGCAGTGCAGGTGGGGACGGCCAGCTACGCCGATCCGCGCGCCGTCGAGAACATCGCCAACGGTTTGAAGCGTTGGTGCGCGGCGCACGATGTGGCCCAGATCAGTTTGCTCACCGGCTCCGCGCAACTCTGAGGCGCGAAAGCTCCCCGCACCGCTTCATTGCCTTAGAATAAGTAGTGATGATTGAACACAGCCTTGATGCTTCAGCCCCTCCTGCAGATCTCCGTCCTATCCGCCGTGCGCTACTTTCCGTTACCGATAAGACTGGCCTGGTCGACTTTGCCCGCGTGCTGGCGTCATTTGGTGTTGACTTGGTCTCGACCGGCGGGACAGCCCGCGCGCTCCGTGAGGCCGGCCTGCCGGTGCGCGATATCAGCGACCTGACAGGGTTTCCCGAGATGCTCGATGGGCGCGTGAAGACCCTTCACCCCAAAGTCCACGGCGGCATCCTGCACATTCGCGACAACGCCGGGCACATGGCTTCCGTCACCGAGCACGAGATCGAGCCCATCGATATGGTCGTGGTGAATCTGTACGCCTTTGAAAAGACCGCCCAACGCCCCGGCGTCTCGTTTGCAGACGTTATTGAAAACATCGACATCGGCGGTCCGTCGATGGTCCGTTCTGCAGCGAAAAACTTTGCAGATGTTGCGATCGTGACCTCGGTGGCCGACTATTCCTTGCTGGCGGACGAGATGACCGCAAACTCCGGCAGCCTGGGCCGGGCCACGCGCTGGCGGCTGGCAAAAGCTGCCTTCGCGATCACTGCCGCTTACGATGCCGGGATTGCGACAGCACTTGAAAGTATTGAAACACCCAGCGGCAAGGCAGTCTTCTCGCAGGAGCAGCTTCCGGCAACAATTCGCTTGATCGATCCGCTGTCGAAGACCCTGCGTTACGGGGAGAATCCGCACCAGAAGGCAGCGCTGTACACAGACGGTAGCGGCAAAGGCATCGCCAACGCCAGGCAGTTGCAGGGCAAGGAGCTGAGTTACAACAACATCGTCGATCTGGACGCCTGCTGGGAGCTGGTCAGCGAGTTCGATGAGACGGCTGTCGTCATCATCAAGCACACCAATCCCTGCGGAGCTTCAACCGGCGCCACGGTGGTTGAGGCCTATCGCCGCGCACTCGAGGCGGACCCGGTCTCGGCCTTCGGCGGCGTGATCGGCATCAATCGCGGGGTCGATGCCGCGGCGGCGGAGGAGATTGCGAAGCTGTTCGTGGAAGCCATTGTTGCGCCATCTTTCAGCCCGGAGGCCGTGGCGCGCTTCTCCGCAAAGAAGAATCTGCGGCTGATCGAGATCTCCCCGGCCGAAACGCCACGGATACTCAAGCAGGTTTCGGGCGGTCTGCTGGTGCAGGATGCCGACCGTCTGCGCATCAGCGAGGCCGAACTTCAGATCGTCACCCGACGCAAGCCGACAGCGGAGGAGACGCGCGCACTACTCTTCGCCTGGCGGGTCTGCAAGCACGTCAAATCGAACGCGATCGTCTACGCCCGCTTCAGCGACGGCCACGGCCAGACGGTCGGCGTAGGCGCCGGGCAGATGAGCCGGGTCGACGCCGCACGGTTCGGCGCGATGAAGGCCATTCTTCCGCTCAAGGGCACCGTTGCCGCCTCCGACGCCTTTTTCCCGTTTCCGGATGGCCTTGAAACCATTGCCCAGGCTGGCGCTACGGCCGTCATTCAGCCGGGAGGCTCGGTACGAGACGCCGAGGTCATCGAAGCCGCCGACCGGCTTGGCGTCGCGATGGTGTTTACCGGTGTCCGGCACTTCCGCCACGGATAAATGCTGCGTTTTTGAGGGAAATGGCGGATATAATCACGTCCATGCTGTGCAAACGGCCGGTCGGCGCCGCCTGCATCCAATCTGCGGGCGGCTTCGTCTAACGATTGTCTGGCAGTGTATCGCTTGCGGCTTCCATTCCGTTGGCACAGGAAACTACAACTCATGACTTTGTTTTTGCGTGCCTCCTCTCTTCGTTATCTCGGTCTGATTCCCGCTGCCGCTCTGTTTTTTGCGGCGCACACGATGGTTGCGCAGGCTCCGGCTGCCGCGACTCACTTGGTCGTTCCTGCCTCGACGACGCCTGATCGCGCGTCCTCCTACTATCACTATGGCCTGGCGCGCCTCTACGAAGATATGGCCGTCAACGCGGGCCGGTCGGACTACGCGACCCAGGCGGTGGAGCAGTACAAACTCGCGCTGGACGCCGATCCGAACTCCCGTCTGCTGCAGGATGGTCTGGCTGACCTCTACTTCAAGATTGGCCGCATCCGTGAGGCGGTTACCGCCGCCCAGGACCAGGTGGCCAAGAATCCCGACGACATTGAAGCACACGCCCTGCTGGGTAAGGTCTACCTGCGTTCGCTGGGAGACATGCAAACTCAGCAGTCCGGCCAGATGCTGCAGTTGGCGATTGCCGAGTACGAAAAGCTCGCTCAACTGAAGCCCGACGATGTTGAAACGCACCTTCTGCTGGGCCAGCTCTACGGTTTGAACCATGATTCGGCAAAGGCGGAGGCGCAGTTCAAACTCGCGCAGGGGATCGATGCAAACTCGGAGGAAGTTGCGCTCAATATGGCGCGCCTGTACAGCGAGCAGGGCGATCCGAAGCGCGCTGCCGAGGTTCTCAACGCCATTCCGGTCGATGACCGCTCGCCTCGCATCGAGTTCGCCCTCGGCGCCAGCTACGAGCAGTTGAAGCAGAACAAGGACGCAATCGCCGCCTACCATCGCGCGCTCGATCTTGAACCCGACAATCTCGACACCGAACGTGGTCTCGCCAACGCGCTTCTTGCCGACGGGCAACTGGACGAAGCGCTGAAGGTGTTGACCGGTATCGTCGCGGCAGAGCCACAGGATGCGCAGTCGCAGGTTCACATCTCCGAGATTCAGCGGCGGCAGGGACATTACGACGACGCGCTGAAGACGCTGGAGAAGGCCAAGCCGCTGGCGCCCGACTCGCTCGAACTGACATACAACGAAGCTCTGATCTACGATTCGCTGGGCCGCTACGATGACGCGATCGGTGTGCTCACCAAACTCGTCTCCGACACCGAGCGCACGGACGGGAAGTACTCCGATGGCGAAAAGACGAACCGCTCGATCTTCCTCGATCGCCTCGCCATCATCTACCGCGAGCAGAACAAGACCGCGGAGGCTGTCGCTACCTACAAGCAGTTGATAGCGCTTGGCGGAGAGTACGTCAAGAGCGGTTATTCCGGCCAGATCGACGCCTACCGCGACGCGCACCAGTGGAAAGATGCCACTGCCGTTGCTGCCGAGGTGGCGAAGGCGATGCCGAACGACCACGCGATCCAGTTGATGTATGCCGGTCAGCTTGCCGATACCGGTCAGGTCGACCAGGGCGTTGCGCTGGCAAAGGCGCAACTTGCAGCGACGATGGGGACGCCCGACGAGCGCGACTCGCATCTGGCGCTGGCGACGATCTACACCCGCCTGAAGCGCTGGCAGGAGGCGTCGGCGGAGCTGAACAGCGCCGAAGCGCTGGCGACCAAGCCGGACGAGAAGCTCTACGTCTATTTCCTGCGCGGGTCGTTCTACGACCGTCAGAAGATGTACGACGAGGCGGAGGCGCAGTTCCGCAAGGCGCTCGCCATCGATCCGCAGAATCCGACCGTGCTCAACTATCTCGGTTACATGCTTGCCGATCGTGGTGTGCGTCTGCCCGAGGCGCTCGTCGATGATTCGCAAGGCAGTCGATCTCGATCCACAGAACTACGCATTTCTTGACTCGCTCGGATGGGTGTACTTCAAGTCCGGGTCAATATGCGCTGGCCGAAGAGAATCTGCGCAAGGCGAATGAGCGCAGCAATTCCGACCCCACCGTTCACGATCATCTCGGCGAGGTCTACGAGAAGACCGGCAACCTGAAGATGGCCGTCGCTCAGTGGGAGCGGTCGATGACAGAGTACGCGCGTTCGTTGCCTGCCGATGCCGACCCTGCGGATGTTGCCAAGGTCCAGCACAAGCTGGAAAACGCCCGGGTGAAGCTGGCCAAAGCAGGCACACCGGGCAAACAGTAACGGTTCTCTCCGGCGAATAAGACGCCGCAAAGGCGTCTGCCTTTACACTTAAATCTGACTATGACAATCGATCTCCATCGATGCGCGGTCGCCGGAGATCCGGACGATCTCCTTTTGACCCGCGTCTATCCCGCGCCCTTCCGCCCCTCGCGCACGCCCTTCCAGCGCGATCGCGAGCGCATCGTGCAGGCCCGCGCCTTTCGCCGGCTCGCAGGGAAGACGCAGGTGTTCACCAGCCGCGCCTCCGATCACTTTCGCAGCCGCCTCACCCACACCATTGAAGTCGCTCAGATCGCCCGCGCCGCCGCCGCCGCGCTTGGCCTGAACGAAGATCTGGCGGAGACGCTTGCGCTCGTTCACGACATCGGCCATCCGCCCTTCGGTCACGCTGGAGAGCGTGCGCTGGACCGCTGCCTCAGCCTTCATGGCCGCCGCTTCGACCACAACCTTCACGCGCTGCGCATCGTCGAGCATTTCGAGCAGCGTTACGCCGCCCACCGCGGACTCAATCTGACGCTCGGCGTTCGCGAGGGCATCATCAAGCACTCGCGCGACTACAGCACTCGAGCAGCATCCGGAGCTCGCCGACTATCTGCTGGACCAGCGGCCGCCGCTGGAGGCGCAGTTGATCGATCTCGCCGACGAGATCGCCTACCTTACGGCTGATCTGGACGATGGCGTGGAGTCCGGCCTGCTTGAGATCGGTCACATCCGCGACAACGTCGATATCCTCGGGCGCTGCTACCGCAAGGTCGAGAAGCAACACGCTGGTGTCGAGGAAAAATTGCTCTTCAACGAGGCGCTGCAGCTGATGCAGAACATCCTCACCGACGATCTGATCGAGACGACGGCCCGCAATACGCTGGCGATCGGGGCCGAGACTCTCGCCGACGTTCGCCGCCATCCCACGCGGCTGGCGCTCTTCTCTCCGCAGGTCGAGGCGGAGCGTCTGCAGGAGAAGCGCTATCTCTACGACACGCTCTATACCTGCGAACCTCTCGAAACCGAGCATGACAAGGCGGAAGAGGTCGTCACTGCGCTCTTCGACCATTGGATCAACGACCCGGAAGAACTCCCGCTCAGCCACTTCGAAGAGGTTGAGAACGAGGGGCTTGCCCGCGTGGTCGCCGACTATATCGCCGGTATGACAGACTAGCTTCATCCTGCTGCAGTACGCCCAGATCAAGCGCGCCATCCGTCGCTAGCGGCGCTCTTTGCGGCCAATAACAGAGAACAGCCTTCTGCAAAGGGTTGTACACTTTCAGGCAAATGAACTTCAGCCCGGCTAACATCACGGCGCTTATCATTGCTGCCAGCTTCGCCGCCGGACTGAATATCTACGCGACCGTGCTGACGCTGGGCATTCTTGCCCGCACGCATTGGGTTGCGCTGCCTCCGGGGCTCGACTCGCTCGGCCACACCTGGGTTCTGGTGGTCTGCGGGATCATGTTTGCGATGGAGTTCGTCGCGGACAAGATTCCCGGCTTCGATGTCGTGTGGAATGCGCTGCACACCGTCATTCGCGTTCCCATCGCGGCGCTGGTGGCGTATCACGCCAGCTCTCAAATGACGCCGCAGATGCAGATTCTCGCAACAGCGATCGGCGCAGTCGATCGCGCTGGCCGCCCACAGCTCGAAGACCGCTCTGCGTGCCGCGGTAACACCCAGCCCCGAGCCCGATCTCCAACATCGCCCTGAGCACGACGGAGGATGCCGCGGCGATTGGCATCACCTGGTTCGCGACGCATCATCCGATCATCGCCGCCTTGATTGCACTTGCGTGCTTGAGCGCTGCGATCCTCGCGGCGCGGTCGCTGCTGCGGGCGATACAGCGACCGCTGCGAAAACTCTTCGGCACCGAACTGGAAGAGGACAGACCTTCTCCTAAACCTCTAAGTTAGAGGGCATGCAGGGAAAACCTCAGAGTCTGGATTTGAAAATTCCGGGAGCGCCTCGACTTGCCTTCTTTGTCGATTCTCCAGAGCGATGCAGCGCTTCAGTGAGTCTGTGGCATCTGGAGTTGAAATAGTTTGGCCGGGTCAAGATAGCTGC
This sequence comes from uncultured Acidobacteriaceae bacterium, assembly GCA_963791735.1. Classification (GTDB taxonomy): domain Bacteria; phylum Acidobacteriota; class Terriglobia; order Terriglobales; family Acidobacteriaceae; genus Edaphobacter. Next base: position 746,585 of record CAWBTR010000010.1, read on the forward strand.
CCTGCCACCGTATCCCCAGATGAAGATGCGGACCGGTAGCGCGCCCAGTGGCGCCGCTGAGCGCAATGATCTGACCTTGACGGACCTTTTTGCCGACGGAGACCTCGATCTTCGACAGGTGCATATAGACGCTCATCAGCCCCAGTCCATGATCGATGACGACACAGCCACCCTCGTAGTAGAGCGGCCGTGCCAGAACAACACGGCCCGAGTTGATAGCTGCCACGGGCGTGCTCGGCTTTGCCCGATAGTCAAGACCGCGATGGACGCTGGCAAGCTTTCCATTGAAGATTCGCTGATTGCCGAACGAGTCAGACTCCGGCGCACGGTGTAGAGGCGGACGAAAGTTACCTGACCACTGCGGCGTAGACGCTGAGTTGGCAAACGCCTTGTCTTTCACGATCTTATCCGCCGCGATTCTTTTCAACGCCGCAGCATCGGGTTCGACAAATTTATCCGGCACGCTCAACGGCACTTTTTCGTAAGGTGCTTCCGCAACGGCGACATCCTGATGCAGTGTCAGATGCGTTCCATCCTTGAAATCGATCTCAATCGTCAACGGATACTTGTCTGGCGTAACCTCAACATCCACTCCGGCAAGCGCAAACCATGTCCGATGGTTCGAGCTGGAGAAGAACGCGACCGGATGGCCCTGCCAGCTCCCCGTGACCATCGAGGCTTTGTCGTGCAACGCAACCGTAAAGAGACAGGGCGCTCCATTCGTCAGCATCTCTGGAGTGATCATGTACCGAGTCCTGAACGACCGCGTCGCTGCACAAGGCCGACCGCGCACGCAAAGAGTGTCGACGCGGCGAGCGCGAAGATTCGCAGGCGGTTCCTGATTGTGCCGGAGAGCATAAGAACAGCCTAAGCCAGTTAGAAGGATTGCGGCCACGGCAAATTGCAGTCTCCTGCAGAGAAGGTATCGGGAGAGGAGTCCGATGCGGTGATATTCTAAGCAAAATCAGGGAAGAACGAGGCCCGCAGCTTTTCATGTCCAACCAGAACATTCCAGAGAACGATCCTGTCGTAGACCCCACCGAATCCATCGAATCTTTCGATACGCATCCTTTCGCAATTCGAGCAGAGTCACTCGCGCAGGTCGGGAGAGGGCGGCAAGCAGATATCGGGAACAGTGGTTGCGGTCTCGGCCGAATTCGTCTTCGTCGATATTGGCTACAAGACAGAGGGCGTTCTGCCGGTGGCTCTCTTTGAGGGCGCGAAGGAGACGGTCGAACCAGGCACCAGGCTGTTGGTCTCGGTAAAGGGCCGCAACGAAGAAGGCTATTACGAACTCTCGCGCCTGCGAGTGGAGACCCCAAAAGACTGGTCTGCGCTCGAGCAGGCCTTCGCCGACAAGACCGTCATCGTCGGCACCGTGACCGGCGTCGTCAAAGGCGGCCTGACCGTGGACGTGGGCGTGCGCGCATTCATGCCGGGCTCTCGCAGCGGTGCGCGTGATGCCGCCGAGATGGAGGGGCTGGTCGGGCAGGAGATCCGCTGCCGCATCATCAAGCTCGATGCGACGGAGGAGGACGTGGTGGTCGATCGCCGCGCCGTCGCCGAAGACGAAGACCGTTCCAACAAAGAGCGCCGCTACTCCGAGATCCAGGAAGGAGACATCGTCTCCGGCACCGTGCGCAGCCTGACCGACTACGGCGCGTTCGTCGATATCGGCGGAGTGGATGGCCTGCTGCACATCAGCGATATCGCATGGGGCCGCATCGAGAAGCCCGCCGATATCTTGACGGTGGGTCAACAGATCGACGCGAAGGTCCTCAAGATCGAGCCTTCAGGCAAACGCATCTCGCTCGGCATGAAGCAACTCCAGCCGCATCCGTGGGACGCTGTCGCAGGGAAGTACACGGCCGGCGAACGCATACGCGGCAAAGTGACGCGAGTCACAGACTTTGGCGCCTTTGTCGAACTCGAACCCGGCATCGAAGGCATGATTCACCTCTCCGAAATGTCATGGGCGAAGAAGGTCAGAAAGCCCGGCGACATGGTGAAGCCCGGCGATGTGGTCGAGGTAATGATTCTCGGTGTGAATGCTGCTGAGAGGCGGATGTCGCTTGGCCTCAAGCAGACGCTTGGCGATCCCTGGGCCGACGCCCCGCAGAAATTTACCGTGGGCTCACAAGTGGAAGGCCCGGTCACCACCTTCACGAAGTTCGGCGCATTTGTGCAACTCGCCGAAGGTATCGAAGGGATGATCCACGTCAGCGAGATCAGCGCGGAGAAACGTGTCGAGCGGCCGCAGGATGTGCTTCGCGCCGGTCAGGTCGTGAAGGCGAAGGTGCTCGAGGTCGACAAGGAAAAGCGGCAGCTAAGGCTCAGCATGAAGCAACTTGTCCCGACCGGTCTCGACGAATACATCGCCGAGCATAAGGTTGGCGAGGTGGTCAGCGGGCGCCTCATCGAGGTTTCGGGGGAGCAGGGAACCGTCGAGCTCGGCGACGGAATCCACGCCAGCGGGCGCCTTGTTCTGGAAGCTGCGGTGAAGGAGCAGTCACCGGCAGGCGCGCCCGATCTATCCTCTTTCAGCTCAATGCTCTCGGCCCGCTGGAAGAATGGTCCATCGGCCAGCCGAGGCGAAACCGGAAGCCGTTCGCGCGGGCCAGATTCGGAGCTTCCGCATCACGATGGTCGATCGCGGCGCCAAGAAGATAAAAGTTCAATTGGTGTAAGCAGAACGAGATGCCCGAACTCATACAGATCGGTGTTCAGCCGTCGAAGCCTGACATGGCCTGCACTCCCAAGCCGAGCGCGACAGTGCTTTGGTTGCAGGGAGTCACGCTCGCGTGGATGCTGGTGGAGCTCGGTGTCTCTGCCTATGCGGCTGTAACGGCCCGCAGCCCTGCGATGTTGGCCTTCGCCTCCGACAGCCTGGTAGAGCTTCTCTCTGCTACCGTTGTGCTCTTGCAATGGATTCCGAGCATGTCGATCTCGGAACGGAGGGCAAGCCGCACAGCCGGAGTCCTGCTGTTTATGCTCGCCTTCGTGGTTGCGGGGAGTGCTGTCGCGTCATTGGCTCTGCGGTTGCGGCCGGAAACGAGTCGCGCAGGTATGGCAATCACCATCGCTGCGCTGATTGCAATGCCTGTTCTGGCCTCTCTGAAGCGCCGTGAGGCCCGCCGCAGTCAGAGCGCGGCCCTGGCTGCAGATGCAGTGCAATCTGCAACTTGCGCCTACATTGCGCTCATCACGTTGGCTGGCCTCGCAGTCAACGCCGCGTTCCATATCGCATGGTTCGATTCGATCGCCGCGTTGGCAGCCATTCCAGTCATCGTCAGAGAAGGCAGATCGGCTTGGGGAGGCCATGCATGCGGATGCTGTTGAACACGCAATCTTCAAACTGGCGCGTTATCAAGGAGTTGGATTTAAGGTTTGTCTGACGGCCCGTGTGCAACAAAACAGCCGCGCGACCCGTCCAACACACATTGCCGTCTCGCGATATATTAGTTTCAGCATGAATAGACCGTTCTCAAGACCGAAGGTGCAGAGTTCGTGGAGGCTTCTCCTCGCGCTTTTGTGCATCTCTCTGGTCGTTGCCTGCGGGACGATTCAGGCTGTTCACGTCCACCCCCAGGGGGACATCTCCCACTCCGACTGCGCGCTCTGCGCCACCGCACACCTAAGTGTGGAGGTGGCTGCAGCACCCGTGACGTTGCACCACGTCGCGCCAGTCGTATCCATCGTCGTGGCGTTTGTCGCACCGGCGCTGGCTCAGACCCTATCCACATTTGCACTTTTCACCCGACCCCCGCCTGTTGATTCAGTCCTCGCGTAGAACTGCGTCAAAAAACAGGTTAAAGCTCAAGGGGGTTTTATATGCACACGTCGATAAGGCGCGGCATCTTCGCAGCAATTGCGATTATCTTTTCGTTTAGCATTTCAGGGCTCTGGGCCCAATCCGCTGGAAATGGCGGAACCATCTACGGCACCGTTACTGACTCGACAGCCGCTATTGTGCCCGGCGCGACGATCACCATACAAAATCCAGTCAGCGGCTACAGCAGGACCACCACGTCTGACACCGCAGGCCACTATCAATTCACCAATCTGCCGTTGAATCCGTATCATCTCGCCGTGTCGGTCAAAGGATTTGCGCCTTACAGTCAGGACGTTGATGTGAGGTCCTCGGTGCCGATCACGCTGAAGAACAGTTTGGCCATTGGCACGGAATCGACAGTTATTGAGGTTACGGCCAGTGATCTGCTGGAGAACGATTCCACGTTTCACACAGATCTGGATCGCGATTCGTTCAGCAAACTTCCGCTGGAGAGCCAGTCTTCTTCGCTCAGCTCGCTGGTAACCCTGTCTTCGCCGGGCGTCGCTGCGGATTCGAATGGTTTGTTTCACGGACTCGGCGATCACGCATCGAACTCTTTTTCGATCGATGGCCAACCGATCACCGACCAGCAGAGCAAGATCTTCTCCAATCAGCTTCCTTCGAACGCGGTGCAGTCGATTGAGGTCATCTCCGGAGCGCCACCGGCGGAGTTTGGCGGCAAGACCAGTCTTGTCATCCAGGTCACGACCAGGTCGGGCCAGGGAGTAACGCATCCGACCGGCAGTATCTCCACTTCGTATGGCACCTTCGGGTCGGCGACCGGATCAGTGGACCTCAGCTACGGCGGAAAGAACTGGGGCAATTTTATTGAGGTCGACGGATTGAATACCGGGCGCTTTCTCGACCCTCCCGAGTTCGTCGTCTTTCACGACAAGGGCAATGAAATTAACGTCTTCGATCGCATCGATCGCCAGCTGACGACGGCGGACTCAATCCACCTCAACCTGAACTACAGCCGTTCGTGGTTCCAGACGCCGAACGCTTATGACAATTTGAATGTGCAGAACATCGTCAGCGGAGGAACAAGCGCGAGTCCGGTCTTCGGCAATGTCGGCAATACCGATCAACGCTCGAAGATCGGTACCTTCGACATAGCTCCAACCTATACCCGGACGATTGGGGCTAACTCGGTCTTCAACTTTGGACCTTATGTCCGGAAAGACGAGTACAACTACTACCCAAGCGGCAATCCGCTGGCAGATCTGGGACCACCGAACCTTCAGAACCAGACCATTGCTCAAAACCGTTCGCTTACAAATGCCGGCGTACATTCCGATATCTCGTATGTCAAGGGGGTCAACAACATCAAGCTCGGCGCGATGTACTCACAGACATTTTTGCGAGAGAACGATACGCTGGGTCTCGTCAGCTCCACCTTCAATTCACCATGCGTGGATCTCAACAATAACCCGCTGCCCGGCTTCACCAATCCTTCTCAGTGCGCAGCAGCGGGGTTCGTGTCCAACGATCCGTCGGTCGGCGGCACATTCAACTCCGTCCTCCTTCCGTACGATTTGACTCGCGGTGGCGGCCAGTTCAACTTCATCGGTCATACCGATGTGAAGGAGCTTGCGCTATACCTTGAAGACCAGATCACGCTGAAGAACTGGCTCTTCAACCTCGGTATCCGCGGCGACCTTTACAACGGTCTCGCGATTGCGCGTCAGGCGGAGCCACGCGTCGGCCTCGCGTACACCATCTCGAAGACCAACACTGTTCTGCGTCTTTCGTATGCGCGGACGCTGGAATCGCCTTTCAACGAAAACCTTGTGTTGTCGAGCCAGGGCTGCTCGAGTGATGTACTTGCTCCGCTACTCCTCTGCACGCCCGGCGTATCCGGAACACTGGAGCCCGGCTTCCGCAATGAATTTCACGCTGGGTTACAGCAGGCGTTCGGCAAGAACTTTGTCATTAGCGGGGACTACATCTGGAAGTACACCCACAACGCCTTCGACTTTAGCGTGCTCGGCAATACGCCGATCACGTTCCCGATCGACTGGCATAACTCGAAGATTCCCGGGCTTCGCCTTACGCGCGGATGTGCCGAAATATCACAACTTGTCCGCGTTCGTTGTCATGTCGTCGGTGGCGGCACGGTTCTTCCCGCCACAGGTCGCCGGAGCAGGCGCCACAGTCGGGCAGAGTGGATATCCCTTCCGCATCGACCATGATGAACGTTTTAACCAAACCACCCACGTGCAGTATCAGATACCTTTTGCGCATAGCCCGTGGGTGGGCTTCAACTGGCGATTTGACAGTGGTCTCACCGCAGGCTCCGTACCCTGCTACGGCAACGGATCGGATCCAAACAGCCTGTGCATCGCCACCTCATTCATCGATCCGGCCACTGGCCAACCAGCAATCGACCTGAGTGGCTTGACTCCTGATCAGCAGTTCCAGGCAGGTCTGACATGTAACGGAGTCAAGGCGACCCCATTTGTCGGGATTGCGAATAATCAGTGTCTGGCGTCGCAACTCACCTCTAAGCTTGTGGCCATCCCTGCACCGAACACGGAGAACGACGACCATCATCCTCCGCGAATTCAGGAGCGTAGTCTGTTCGATCTGTCCCTTGGCGAGGACAATCTCTTCGGCGGCGACAAGCGTAAGTGGAGTCTGCGTCTCACAGCCGTAAACATCACCAACAAATACGCGCTGTACAACTTCCTCTCTACGTTCAGCGGCACGCACTATGTCACACCGCGCGCCATGACTGCTGAGTTAGGGTTCCACTTCTAAGCCGAACCGCCAGGAAGAGCGTGCTACAGGCAGCAAGGGATTATCCTGCTGCCTGTCGCATTTTGGCCTGTGTTCGCAATATTCAGAGCATGCTTTGCCGCCGTTGATTTATGGTGGTTGGCAATACGGAGTATCGTCGGCAGAGTCATTAGGGAGAGCAGCCATGAGTCAGGACGGATTCACTCGCAGAGGATTTCTATCCAGCGTTGCAGCAGTGGGTGGCGCTGCGTTAATGCCGGGAACCATACTGGCAGAGACGCAAGAGCCCCAACCTGCAGGATCAGGAATCGCGAGGCGGACGAATGCTATCACCGGAAAGGTGCCGATCAAGGCGCAGCCATTCGACCTGCAGGATGTCCGGCTGCTGCCTGGCTACTGGATGGACATGATGGAGTTGAACCGCAGCTTCCTCTACTCGCTGCCGAACGATCGTCTGGCGCACAACTTCCGCGTGACGGCTGGCTTGCCCTCCGATGCGGCCCCCCTCGGTGGATGGGAGGCTCCCGACTGCGAGCTTCGCGGCCACTACGTCGGTCATTATCTCTCTGCGTGTGCCTTGATGGATGCGAGTACGGGAGACCCGGCGTTGCGCGCCAAAGCAAATGCGCTTGTAGCGATACTGGCGGAGTGCCAGCAGAAGGATGGGTATCTCGGGGCCTATCCAACGACCTTTTACGACAAGCTGCGCGCGGGTGAAAAGATCTGGGCTCCCTTCTACACCTACCACAAGATTTTGGCGGGGCTAATCGACATGTATCAGTACTGCGGCAACCAGCAAGCCCTGACGATGGCAATTGGCATGGCGGATTGGGCTGACGCATGGAGCAAACCCATCGATCCAGAGCATTGGCAGAAGATTTTGCTTGTTGAGCAAGGCGGCATGAACGAGGCCTCCTTCAATCTCTACGCGATCACTGGCAAGACGAAGTATCGCGACCTCGGTTACCGCTTCGAACACAAAAAGATCTTTGATCCCCTTGCAGCCGGAGAAGACAAGCTCGACGGCAACCATGCCAACACAAATATTCCCAAGATGATCGGCGCAGCCCGAGGCTACGAGCTTACCGGCGATGAACGCTACGATCGGATCAGCCGCAATTTCTACCAGGCTGTCGTCGACCATCACACGTACTGCACAGGTGGCACAAGCAATGGAGAGATCTGGCACAAGCCGGATGCAATCGCAAGCCAGCTAGGCTCCGACGCAGAGGAGTGCTGCTGCAGCTACAACATGATGAAGCTGTCGCGCCATCTCTTCACGCAGGAACCGGACGCGAAGTTGATCGATTACTACGAGCGTCTTCTCTTCAACGTGCGCGCCGGCACGCAGGATCGCAACGGCATGCTGATGTACTACGTCTCGCTGAAGCCCGGACTATACAAGGTGTTCGGCACGCCCTTCGATTCCTTCTGGTGTTGCACCGGAACCGGCTCCGAGGAGTATGCGAAGCTTACGGATTCCGTCTACTTCCACGACGACAGCAGTTTGTACGTGAACCTCTTCATCGCATCGAAGCTCGACTGGAAAGAACGTGGGATGCGCGTGCGCCAGACAACCACCTTTCCCAACGACGAGAAAACCACACTGGTAATTGAGTCTGCACCCAAACAAGCGACCGCATTAAAGCTGCGCGTTCCGTACTGGACGACTGGCATGACCGTGAAAGTGAATGGCGAACTGCAGCAGTTGGTCGCCCCGCCATCGTCCTTCGTAACTTTAAGCCGCCCTTGGGTGAACGGCGATGTAGTCGAAATCGCTCTGCCAATGTCGCTCCATATTGCCGCCGCCCCCGACGACAAGCAGGTGCAGGCCGCGATGTACGGTCCGCTGGTCCTGGCGGCACGCATGGGCTCAGAAGGCTTGCGAACGTCAATGATCTATTCAAAATTAGGTGCAAGCCGCAGCGATCGCGGCACGCCCATGCCGGAAGTCTCTGCTCCGGGTGTCTGGTTCGAACGCGCCGAGGCCACGCCGGAGTATCCGCTGCACTTCCGCAGCAAGGGCTCCGAACCAATCCATTCGTTGGTTCCGCTGAACGCCATCATGGATGAACGTTACGCCGTCTACCTGAAGAACACCGCGATCAGCTAGAGAGAAGCGTTAATCTGCTGCCATATCTCCGGATCGACGGGAACGCCGAGGCGCAAATTCTCTTCGCGAAGCTGCAACGTCTGTTCCCCGGGGTAACGAACGGGCTTGTCCGGATCAACCGGCGTTGCCTCACGTAGCGAGTTGAGAACACCTTCAGCAATTTGCGTCAGCTCTCGCGAATCCGCGAGAGAGCTGGGATCAATGGCAAGAAAGATCTGCGAGATGCCGGATTCGCGGAGCGGATCAAGCGGTATCTGATGAGTCGCAAGTCCTCCCGACAGCATCGCCGCGAGCATATCCAGCACAAGCGAAAGCCCCGAGCCCTTCCAGTACCCAATGGGCAGAGCACGCTGCGAAGCTTCAATCGCCGCGGCGTCTTTCGTCAGGTTACCCGCCAGGTCAAAGCCTCCATCGACAGGAAGAAGTTGACCGCGTTTGCTATACGCAGCGAGCGTCCCATAGGAGAACTGCGACATTGCCATATCTAAAACAACGTGCCCGCCCGGTCGCGGTATCGCCATCACCAGTGGGTTATTGCCGAGGGTAGGCGTGGTGGCTCCCCACGCAGGCAGATTGGCCAGCGTATTCGACCAGCAAATCGCGAAAATTCCTTGTTCCGCAGCCTGCCATCCATAGCTGCCGCCGCGCATCCAGTGGTTAGTATTGCCGAGAGCCACGCCCCCCATGCCGTGCTGTCGAGCGAGGTCGATAGCTCGCTGCATCGAAGTGCTCGCGTTCAGATTGCCGACTCCGCGATGCCCATCCCACCGTTCGATTGCCCCGAGTCCGGCTATCCTGGTGGGTTCAGCATCGACATCGACACTGCCATTCGCAATCATTTCAGCGAAGCGCGGAAAGCGGTTGAGGCCGTGAGTGTAGACACCGTCGCGGGTCGTCTCCGCGAAGAGGCGCGCGCACCGTGCAGCACGGCCTTCTGCAAGGCCGAGCCGCAGCATAGCGCGTTGAAGGGCGGCGTAGAGATCGTCGTAGGGAACTCGCAGCATGAATCTAGTTTAGAGGGCGAGTGCGGTACGAAATCTATTGCTTCGTAGGTTTAAAATTCGCCGCGGCCTCTCTCGAATGCTCAAACGCTTTGGTGGAATACTCATGCGCCTGCTTGGACAGCTCATGCGCGGTGAGATGGTCGCCCTTGCCATGTGCTGTTGCTGCGGCTTGATGGGCATGAGCGGCCTTGTTGTGATATTCAGCGGCGCGGTCGTGTGAACTCTGCGGCATGGTGTACTCCTCCGTCTGTTGGATGCAGTTCAGCGACGAGCGGAGTTATTCGTCTATCTCCCCATCCATCCGCCGTCCACGGTAAGAATGGTGCCGGTGACATAGTTGCTCGCCGGTGAGCTGAGAAAGAGCGCAGCGCCCGCCAAATCCTGCGGCTGCCCCCAGCGAGCGGCGGGGATGCGCTCGAGAATCTGGCGGTTGCGAGTCTCGTCGGCCTGCAGCGCTTCAGTATTCGTAGTGGCGAAGTAACCTGGAGCGATAGCATTCACCTGAATCCCCTTCGGCGCCCACTCGTTAGCGAGCGCTTTGGTCAGCTGTGCAACTCCGCCTTTACTGGCCGCGTAAGCCGGAACACGAATGCCTCCCTGGAAACTAAGCAGCGAAGCGATATTAACGATCTTGCCGCAATTGGTGCCGATTCCACCGCGCGGGATCATGTCGCGCGCTGCGAGCTGCGACAACTGAAAGACGCTCGTCAGGTTAACCTGCAGAACCTGCTCCCAGTCCGCCAGCGTGACCTCCTCCGCAGCGGCCCGAAGGATGGTGCCAGCGTTGTTGATAAGGATATCGACGCGGCCAAACTTGTCTTTCACCTGCGTGAAGAGGTCTTCGGCGCCGGTGGTGGAAGATAGGTCAGCCCGGAAGGCCGCGGCATCTCCGCCGATCGTTGCGGCGGTTTCAGTCGCAGCGCGACGGTTGCCGTGGCAGGCGACAGCGGCTCCAGCCTGTGCGAGCGCAATCGCAATAGCGGCACCGAGACCGCTGGCAGAACCGGTGACGAGGGCTACTTTGTTGTCGAGTCGGAAGCTGTCGAGAATGTTGGCTGGAGTATTTTGCATGGTTAAGGCCAATGTACGTCGTGTGCCGGAGTCCGGGCAACTCCATCGGTTCGGATTCAGAACCTCCTCTTCACAGTGCGCGATACAGGACGAGAGCGTCCACATAACCAAGGCTCGGATGCAGAAACGCCGCCGGAAGGCGGCCAACCGTCGCAAAGCCAAACTTCTGCCAAAGATGAAGAGCCGCCTCGTTGCTGCTGACGACAAAATTGAACTGCATCGCGCGAAAGCCCTGAGCTTTGGCATACTCCAGCGAATGCTCGCACATCGCGCTGGCAATGCCACGGCCTACGGCCCGCGCCGCCGTCATGTAACCGCAGTTGCACACATGCGCGCCACCTCCCTTTTGATTGGCGCGAAGGTAGTAGGTGCCAAGAACCTCTCCGCCTTCCTCAGCAACAAAAACCGTATGTTCAGCGGAGAACCAGTACGCAAGAGCCTCTTCTCTCCCCATGTTCCGGGGCAGCGTATAGGTCTCTCCAGAGCGGATCGTGGGCTCCAGAATCTCCCAGATTGCGTTCGCGTCCTCAGGGCCTGCTGGTCGAATCGTCATGGGTGCGTCTTGGAGCCGATGAAGCCGCATGCGGCTGCCAATGTGCATTCGGCCGAGCAACCGCATACATCTCCGCGCCGATCTGGTCGAAGAGTGCAGTACGGTCCTGACCAACCACATACAGATCGAAGTGCGTTCGTCCGGGCAGGTAAGTGAAATGCGGTTCCGCGCCAAGCCGGGTCAGCACCGCTTCGAACCTGTGCGCCGCACCGTCGAGATAAAACGTGTCGGCAGTCCCGACGACGAGATGGATACGCCCCGTGAGATCCGGTTTCAGCCGCGTCCAATTGGCTTCAACGATGTGGGCAAGATCGTAATGATCATGCCAGTACGCGACCACTGCCGGATCAACATCGCCGGTCACGCGGTTGAACATCTGCCGCGGCGCCCCGCTATCCGACTTCGGAGAGAACACCCACTCGAACGATGCCAACTGTCCGCCATACGGCCCCAGCACCTGTTCCATCTGCGCGTATTGCTGGAGGGTAGCGATCACCTTGCCATCCATGCGCATGATAGGCCACGGGGAACCGTCGGGTTTGCGATACACGTTGGCATTGGGAGCATAGAGGTCAGATCTCGCTGAAAGTAGTGAAAGTCACTCGGGTCCGGCGACGTGGACCACGTCCCGCCAAAGATCTTCGGATAGTTGACCTGAAGCTGAAGCGTGGCCCAGCCGCCGCTGGAGTGGCCGTTGAGGAAACGGCCCGTCGGTCGCGCATCCATGCGGTACTTGCGCTCGAGCTGCGGAATGAACTCTGTCGTGAGCGCCGCACCCCACGGTCCATTGTTCACTGAATCGGCGAACTCATGCGTGCCTTGCGCGCAGGATTCGTCAAGCATCACCCAGATCATCGGCGGCATCTTGCCGTCCTTCATGCGGTCGTGCAGACCGACTGCAGAGAAGAGAATGGTCTCCAAAGAGGCACCAAAGCCGTGTGTCCAATACACAGTTGGGTAGCGCTCTTTGCTGTGTTCGCTGTAGCCGGGAGGCAGCACGATCCAGGCCTGGATAGAAACGGGGTGGCCCCAGAAATTCGTCAGCAGAGGGCTTTGAAACTCCTCAGGTTGGATCGCGCCCGGAGAAACCTGCGCTCTGGCCTTTGCAAGCGCAGCAGCGCGTTGCGGCATTCTCCTCGGGGTGTCCCGTCAGTTGCAGCACAGTCTCCTTGCCTTCGCCCGGCGTCCAGTGCGGCAGCGCGACAACCGGGCTGATCCAGTCCTGCGTGCCACGGCCCATGTAGTTGTAACTGTGATCCACGTCCAGCACGGCCTGTACCTCGTAGTCGCCGGACGGAATCGAGGCGAAGGGAGCGGGCGAAGCAATCCCTTCGGCGTCGGGGTCAACCTCGACCGAGTCGCCCGCGCCAAGGCTTTGCACCTCTCTCGCTCCCACCCACGTGGACTCCGGACTCATCTGGTTCGTATCGACCGCCTTGTCACCGGCGCCAGCCTTGAGAAAAATAAGTAGACGCCCGCTGATCGGCGATGTGATCGTTGCAGGCGCCTGCACGCTGAAATGAACATGGCGGGTTTGCGGAGCAGTTTGTGCGAGGGCCGGGAGTGCGGCGAAGAGGAAGGCAGCGCTGCAGAGATGTCCTGCGGGGTGGAACTTCAGCATGTGTTATACCTTGGCGGCAGATTGACGAAAATGGTAGCAGGAAGTTTTGACGTTATGCACCGGCGAAGAACAAATCTCCGATGACTATACTGGGAACGCAGCTTTTGGAGGATATAGATGCGGCTTTATCAGATGGCGGACGCGGTGCGATACGAGATGATGAACACCGACGAGTTGCGCGAAACGTTTCTGCTCGAAGGATTGTTCCAGCCCGGGGAGATTGAATTTGCCTACGTGGACCTCGACCGCACCGTGATCGGCTCGGCGGTTCCGGTCAGCGAGGAGTTGCAGCTCGAAACAGAGCCGGAGCTGCGCGCCGAATATTTTCTTGAGCGGCGCGAGCTTGGCGTCTTCAACGTCGGCGGAGCCGGTTCGGTCGTCGTCGATGGCAAGAGCTTCGACTTGAAAAAACTCGATTGCCTCTACGTCGGCCGTGGCAACAAGGCAGTTACCTTTTCAAGTAAGAACGGAGCGGATCCCGCTTACTTCTATCTCCTCAGTTATCCCGCGCACAAGGAATATCCAACCGCGATGGTAAAGTTCGGGGACCTGAAAGGACTTGAGCTCGGCAGTCTCGAAACCTGTAACAAACGGACGATCTACAAGGCCATCTATCGCGATGGAATCAAGAGCTGCCAGTTGGTAATGGGATTTACGTTGCTGGCTCCCGGAAGCAACTGGAATACGATGCCCGCCCACACGCACATGCGCCGCAGCGAGGTCTACTTCTACTTCGATGTCGACCCCGCACACCGCGTCATGCATCTCATGGGACCTCCCGATGCAACGAGTCACCTTGTCGTGGCAGACAAGGAAGTCGTCGTGTCGCCAGGCTGGTCGATTCACGCTGGAGTCGGAACGAAGAACTACGGATTCTGCTGGGGTATGGGCGGAGAGAACCAGGCCTATGACGATATGGACCCGGTCGCCATCGCCGACTTGAGATAAACTTTCGCGGACCCGAAGTAATCCTTCGTGCATTATCGGAGGGAGCAGGGGCCTTCAGGCCCCTGAAATCAGAACGGACGAAAAGGGGCTCGTAGCCTAAGGCTTTAGCCTTAGGTTTCCCGGAGCCTTTATCCCGCAACGCACGACATTCAAACCCGCAGGAGATACAAATTCCGTGAGCAAGCAAAACGAAATAACCCTCCGCCCTAAAGACCAATGCAAATGGGACGAAGTAAGCCTCGGCGAAGTCATGCTCCGCCTCGACCCGGGCGACGTCCGTGTAGCCACCACTCGCCGCTTCGACGTATGGGAGGGTGGCGGCGAATACAACGTCGCTCGCGGCCTGCGCCGATGCTTCGGCCTCAAGACCGCCATCGTAACCGCGCTCGCTGACAACCCCGTCGGCCGTCTGCTCGAAGACCTCATGCTGCAGGGCGGCGTCGACCAGTCGCATGTCGTCTGGACAAAGTACGACGGCGTCGGCCGCACCACACGCAACGGCCTCAACTTTACCGAACGCGGCTTCGGAGTCCGCGCGGCGTTGGGTTGTTCCGATCGCGGCCACACCGCAGTCAGTCAGCTAAAGCCCGGACAGATCGACTGGGATGAAATCTTCGGCAAGGAAGGCTCGCGCTGGTTCCACACCGGCGGCATCTTCTGCGCGCTCAGCGAAACAACTCCCGAGGTCGCCAAAGAAGCCATGATCGCCGCGCGCAAGCACGGCACCATCATCAGCTACGACCTCAACTACCGCGACTCGCTCTGGAAGTCGATCGGCGGCAAGGCGCGCGCCACCGAAGTAAACCGCGAACTGGCGTCCTATGTCGACGTCATGCTCGGCAACGAAGAGGACTTCACGGCTGCGCTGGGATTCGAGATCGAAGGCGTCGGCGAACAACTGGGCGAACTTGAATCAGCAAGCTTCCGCAGGATGATCGAAAAGGCCGTCGCCACGTTTCCCAACTTCAAGGTAGTGGCCACAACCCTGCGTCACGCCAAAACCGCCACCGTGAACGACTGGGGCGCAGTCTGCTACTACGAAGGTAAGTTCCACGAAGCCAGGCCCATGCCCGACCTCGAAATATTCGACCGCGTAGGCGGCGGCGACTCCTTCGCTTCGGGCCTGATCTACGGCTTCCTCAACGATAAAGGCGCCGATTGGGCCGTGAACTGCGGCTGCGCACACGGTGCGCTCGCCATGACGACCCCCGGCGATACGACCATGGCGACCTTCGACGAAGTGCAACGCATCATGAAGGGCGGCGGCGCCCGGGTGCAGCGGTGAGACAGGGACCCGAGTCTCTGAAACAATCGTCCCCCTGAGCGTAGAGGACCCCCGTAATTTTCTTGTGTAGCAACTTGTTTCTCTTTGCAAATAACGAACGGAGAAAGGCTCGACAATGGAAAAGACTGCGGTATTGAATGCGTTGCGTGAGATTGGACTGGTTCCGGTGTTACGTGCGGAGTCGGTCGAGAAGGCGATGGCACTTGTTCATGCCATCGCTGATGGTGGCGTCACCGCGCTTGAAATCACAATGACCGTTCCTGGCGCAATCCAGGTCATGCGCAAGCTCGCGGAGCAAAGGCCGGACGTCCTGATCGGCGCAGGAACGGTGCTCGATCCGGAGACCGCCCGGATGTGCATCCTTGAAGGAGCGCGGTTTGTCGTCAGCCCCGCCCTTAACCTGAAGACGATCGAGATGTGTCACCGGTACTCTGTGGCTGTGCTGCCCGGAGCGCTGACCCCGACCGAAATTGTCACGGCCTGGCAGGCGGGCGCGGACGTCGTGAAGGTCTTTCCCGCCAGCGCAATGGGCGGCGCGAAGTATCTGACCGCGCTCAAGGGACCCCTGCCGCAGATCGAAATGATTCCCACAGGCGGTGTCTCGCTCGCGACGGCAAAGGAATTTCTGGAGGCCGGAGCGTTTGCTCTCGGCGTAGGTTCAGACCTCGTGAATGCAAAGGCCATGGCCGAAGGAAAGCCCGAGATCGTGACCGAGAACGCAAAGAAGTATCTCGAAATCGTTCGGGAGTTCCGGGAGTCAAAGAAAGAAGAAAAATAAAGTTGAAAAAAGTGGCATGTTTTTCGACGCCGAAAAAGTGTCGTCAACCGACCACGATAACGCAGCATTCCACCACAAATTCACCACGATTTACCATCACACTGCACCACAAAATTCCCCAAAACCCCTGAAAAACGGCACTTCCACCACAGCAGAAAAAAAACGGAAGAATCCAACGTCTCAAGGCTTCGGACGGGTCACCCAGAGCAGCGGTTGACGAATAGGAAAGGTGCGCTGCAGCTCCGGCACCGTGGGGTCAGGCTTCAGAGTCTTCCAAAGCTCCGCATACTCAGGCCGGTTATAAGCCCGAGCCGCAAACAACAGACTGGGCTGCCGAAGGGGAAGATCGTTAAAGTATGTCGCATCAGCACGATAAGGCCACGTGCCGCGGTCGAGAATGCACGGGTAGAGCTTGGCAATGACCGTGCGCATGCCCGGCCCATCCTGCAACTCATAGTCCCAGACGCTTTCAAAACGAGTGGAAAGAAGCACGCAGATGGCAGCCAACATGTCGAGATTGAAGAGCGTATTGCGATAGGGATTTGGCGTAGTGAGTTCGTGAGGAAACACCCCATCGCCACAATCTGCGCGCGAATCGTGCTCGATTTGTACTGATGCCGCAAAGTAGTAAGCGGCGCATCATCCTTGGCTTCAGTGAGATGCGCGATAGCAGCAGCCTGCAGTAGCCACGAAGAGCCATGGTGATTTTTGCTATCGCGCGCAAGCCCTGCAAGGCGAGAAGTATTGAGCCATTCAAAGTATTCCGCGAACCACTTTTGCAGACCCGTCAGATCAGGCGCGGTGAGAGCTTCGGAGTTCGTAAGGAATGGAATGCACTGCACAACCTCTGCAAGATGCACAGCCTCGACGAGACCTTCAGGCCGGCCGGTCTTTGCGGGTGGAATGGTCTGGCCGTAAAGAAGGCTTGGGTTCATACGGGTCGCAGGATCCAGGAACCAGGCCCGCAGATGCGTTATGGCTTGCTAGTGCATAGCGCGACTCGCCGGTGAGCACGAACGCCGCCGTCAATGCAGGGACGCAGATACTGAAATTGAGCAGAGCATCACGGTGCGCGGTAAAGGCGTCAGGGTTGGGTGGACCGCTGGCGCGAATGACGAAGGGGCCAGTCGGGTTGGAGGAGTCGGGCCAGTAGTCTTCGGCCTCGGAATAGAAATCGTGTGGGGTGCCAGGGGAGCGGGGGCACGGAAGAGTGGTAAGTGGGGTCGAAGATTGAGTAAGGTAATGCACTGCGGCTTGAAGGATGCGGTCATGGTCGATGGCGGCGACGTCGGGTCGGGAGGTGGGTTTGGCTTGTGACAGGAGGAGACGTGGAGTCAGGAGAAGCGTGGCGGCTTGTGCGCAGAAGGTTCGACGGGTTGGGAGCATAGCGGGCCGAGGTGTTTCGCGGAAGAGTACCACGGGACGGAGTCGGAGTGCACGGATGCGCAGATTCTTGTGACAGATCGCATGCTGGTCGCGTCGGGCGGAACTGATTGGAATGGCTCAACACTCTCTTTGCTGAGCGGTACGGTGGGTTTATGTGCTGACGGCGATAATATGGTGAAAAGTGCCAGCTTACTTCTATACAGTGATCGCGGTTTTGGGAGTTCTGCTCCCGAGCGGAGATTTGCAGGCGGCATGTGCGGATGAGCATGTTGTGCGGGTGTGCGTTAGGGACCAGCAGGGCTTGGCGATCGCCCAGGCGCAGATTCAACAAACTTCTGTTCCATCAACGAGTGTTTTCAGCGATGGGACGGGATGCGCCAATGTGCAGTTGGAGGATAGCGCAGAGCTAAGGGTGCGCGTGGTGCGGCAGGGGTTCGATAGTGTTACGCAAGCGATAGCCGGTGCGCCGGAGGTCGACATTGTGATGCTGCTTGCCACGAATCAGGAAGAGGTGGAGGTGACGGCTGCGCGGTCGCCGTTGGCGCTCGATGCAAGTGCCAGCAGTGTAAGGACGATGACGAGCCAGCAGTTGCGCGAGGCTCCGGGATTTACGTTGGATGACCGGCTCCGGCAGGTGGCTGGATTTCAGCTATTTCGGAGGACGAGTTCGTGGGTGGCGAATCCGACGACGGAAGGGACGACGCTTCGGGGACTGGGTTCGACGGCTGCGAGCCGCACCCTGGTGCTGAGTGACCAGGTGCCGTTGAACGATGCCTATGGAGGATGGATTCACTGGAGCGAGATTCCGGCGTTGGCTACGCAGAGATGTGGAGTTGATGAGAGGCGGAGGCATCGGACCTTTACGGTTCTAGTGCGATCGGTGGTGTGATCGATGTAGTTCCGGTGGTGCCGAAGAGTTTTGACTACGGGTTGAACGTGGCGGGAGGGAGTGAGGATACTTCGATCGTCGATGGTTTGATTACGGTGCGGCGAGCGCGGATGGAGCGGGTTGGCCGCGAGCAGTTTGTTCCGGACGGGTGGGTATATTTTGACGGCTCCTGAGTTTCGGGGGCCGGTGGATGTGCCTTCGAATGTTCACTCGCAGAGTGGAAGGGTGGAGTTGCGGCGGGCTTTGGGTTCGGATGGAGATGTGTTTGTGCGGGGCAACCTGTTGAATGAGGCTCGGAGCAATGGGACGCCACTGCAGACGAATGGGACGCGGATCTGGCGCTATGTTGCGGGGGGCGATTGGACGATCGGGTACTGCGGGCAGGTTCATGGTTCGGTTCTATGGGACGGATCAAAACTTTCGGCAAAGTTTTTCTGCGATCAATGCGACGCGAACGTCGGAGAAGTTGACGGCGTTTCATATCGATCCTTCGCAGCAGGTGGGTGGGGCGGTGCAGTGGGCTCGGAGTTATCGGCAGTGGACGGTGGTGGCGGGTGGTGATGTGCTGGATAATCGCGGGACCGATCTGGAGGAGATCTCGGAAGTAAGTCTGAGTGCGCGCCAGCGGGGCGAGGGCGTGTATGGCGAGGTTCTTTGGCAGCCGTCGACGTGGTCGATTGCGTTCTCTTCGCGGTTCGATCACTTTGGGAGCTTCGATGCGAGGCAGGTTGGAGGCACGCCGCCTCCGCTGCCGAATATCAGCGAGAATGTCTTTAATCCGCGGCTTGGGGTGGTGAAGAAGATTAATGGGACTCTGTCTCTGACGGGGTCGGGGTTTCGCGCGTTTCGCGGGCCGACGATGAATGAACTTTATCGTCAGGGGCAGGTGGGGCAGCAGATTACGCTGCCGAATTCTAGTCTGAGGTCGGAGCGGGCGACGGGGGCTGAGGCGGGAGCGCTAGTGAGTCTGGAGCGGTTCGGGTCGGTGCGGAGCAGCTACTTCTGGGCGCAGGTGAACCGGCCGGTGTCGACGGTGACGTTGAGTTCGACGCCGACTTCCACGTTGTTGATGCGGGAGAACCTGGGGCAGTTGACGAGTCAGGGGCTCGACGGCGGAGTGGGCGTTGAATCCGGTTGGATTTATGTCGGTGATCGGCGGGTATCAGCTGGCGTTTTCTACGGTGACGAAGTTCCAGGCTGATCCTACGCTGGTGGGGAAGTGGACGCCGCAGGTTCCGCGGAATCTGGCGACGTTGCAGGTGCGGTTTCAGAAGGAGAGGCTGGGGATTCTGAGTGTGGATCTGCGGACCAGCGGGCAGCAGTTTGATGATTCGGCGAACCAGTTCCGGCTGGCGGGTTATGCGCAGGTGGATTTGTTCGCTGAACACGTCTTCCGGCGGCAGTGGCAGATTTACTGCGGGATTCAGAATGTGTTGAACCAGCCGGTGCAGGCGGGACGGACGCCGATCCTTACGCTGGGCGCTCCGGTGACGGTGCTGGGCGGTGTGCGGTTCTCGCGCTAGGCCCCCACCCCGTCGAAAAGTGTGCAAAGTCTTCATTCTTTTATGCTTAGGCTCGGACTTCGAGGTGGAATGCGTGGCGTTTTGGGGCTGTTTTGTGCAAAGTCTTGATTTCAAAGAACATGTCTGAAAAGAAAAGCCCCGGAGATCCCGGGGCTTCGTTTATTGCTCTGTTTTAATTATAGCGGATTGGGCATAACTTAAATGCCACGCGGATGTTGTTGGTGGGTAATGGGTTAGGTGGTTTCGGGGCTTGACACGCTGTTTTTGGGCAGAAAACAGCGAAAGATATTTCTCTATTCCGCAACAGAGGCGGGGCGCAGCCTGGTGATGCGTCTCTCCATCGGTTGTTTGCGGCGCCGCTTGTCCTCGAGGCGGCCGTAAGTGGTTTCGAGTTGTCTGTGCATTTTGGCGGCTGCACCGGAGAAGGCGTCCTCGATATCCGTGGATTTGTTGGTGACGATGAGGGATTGACGACGTTTGGCGCGGGCTTCCAGTACACAGCGTTTATTCTTCGGGCCGGGTTTCTTGACACTTTCGCCGGTCAGGTGAACCTCGACTCGGGTGAGGTAGGGGTCGAATCGCTGCAGCAGGTTGTTGATATAGGCTCCGATGGAGTCGGAGAGTTTGCCGTGCATTGAGATATTGTTGTCGCTGTTGATCTGAACCTGCATGAACATCTCCTTTTTCACACGTCTGTAGGTTAGATGCGCTTTTGCGTTGTGGCGTGGTCGAAAGGTGGTAGCTCGTCGCTACGTTTGGGTGATGAAAAAGCTGGGTTGTGGTGTGTTTGTGGATTGCGTTTCTTGTGGGGATGAGAACAAACAGCAGCAACGGCGAAAGCAGTTTCCCTTCGGGGATGACAAAAGCGCCGGCAAGAACATGAAGCAGATCTCTGCGGGATGCCGACAAAAGAATGAGGGATGACAAATGTAAACGTAAATGCAAATGCGACTACAAAGGCGGTATGCTCGGGGGCATGCCTATGAAGAAGATGGTTTGCTCTGTGTGGGTGGTTGGTGTTGCGCTTTCGATCTGCAATGTCGGACATGCGCAAGCGACGAAGGATGGAGTGGTGTTGCCATCGGCGACGGGGACGCAGACCGAGACCGACGAATATACGCGTTATGAGCTGCTGGCGCCGGAGACGGCGAGCTTCAAGATCTATTACGAGGTGACGGCGACGACGGCGGGAGCTAAGTTTTTCTACAACCCGATTCGCAAAGGGAGTGTCGCGAGCGATGAGAGTGTGTTCGACGCGATGAGCGGGTCGCCTCTGAAGTTTGAAGTGGTGAGCGGGGTCGAGGCAAGGAAGGATCCGCTGATGGCGAAGGCGGATGAGGGGACGGACTACATCAAGGTGACGCTGGCTCGGCCTGTGCCGGAGAACGGGCAGGGTCGCGTGGTGATTGTGAAGACGTATAAGGATGCGAAGAGTTATTACATCGATGGGAAGATGATTGTGTTCAATCGGCCGCTCGGGATCAAGCGAAACAAGGTGGTGTTGCCTGCGGGGTATGAGGTGGTGGGGTTGACGGTGCCGTCGCAGATTCGGACGGAGAAGGATGGGAGGATCGCGATCAGCTTTATGCATGCAGGGACGGGTGAGGCTCCGCTGGTGCTGAAGGCGGTGAAGGATGCGCAGACAGGTGCGGCGGCGATGCCGAAGGAGTTGACTGCGGCGAAGAGCTGGGAGGCTCCGTTTGCGGGAGAGAGCGAGCGGGCTCGGCTGTCGGAGCGGGCTTATCAGGATCGGGATATTGTTTATTTTTTGCAGCAGCCGGAGACGCATTCGTTCAGCTTGTATCACGACTACACGGAGAGGCGGCCGGGGATTAATGGATATGCGAATGTGGTGCGGACGGGGAGTGTCGCGAGCAATCCTTCGGCGTATGTGCTGGACACGGGCGAGAAGTTGAAGACGGAGGAGATGAGCGGGGCGGAGATGATGGCTTCGAAGATCAATGCGGGAGAGACGGTGGATGCGAAGGACCGGGTGGTGGTGATTCCGTTTCCTGCGGCGGTGAAGGCAGGGGAGACGCTGCGGTTGCGGATTGCGGAGACTTATACGGCTCCGGTGAGTTATCGGCTGGACGGGGATGAGCTGGTGTTTGATCGGAGTCTGGGGCGGCCGCGGAATGCGGTGGTGGTGCCGAGTGGGTGGTACTGCACGGAGAGTGCGGAGCCGGCTACGGTGAGTCGGTTGCCGGATGGACGGGTGAGGCTGGATTTCTGGGATGATCGGCCTGAGGCGGTGGATGTTTTGTTGAAGGGGAAGCGGCGGGTGAGTGAACAGTGAGTAAGACGGATTCGTGCTGTCGGGTCAGGAAGGCCCACCTTAGCGACGATAAAACCGATTTCTGACAGGGAGAGCCATGCGAGTTCGTCTGCGATTGATGCGGTTGATGAGCGGGAGATGGTGCCTGTGGGTATTGCTTTGCCTGTATGCGGGAACATGGTCGTTGCAGGGGCAAGTTGCAAAGGTTCAAGTTGCAAGGGATGTTGATCAGCAGGGGAAGGCGGACGATGACGCAATGAGGTTTGAGGTGGCCTCGATTCGTCCGGATAGGGGCCATTTCGTACACCAAGTTTAGCGCTTCTCGCGAAGATGGGGCACCACGGCACGTTGCATGGTCTGACTTTACGGTAGCCAGTTGTCGTTTGCGAAAGCTTGGCGTCACAGGAGCAGCGAAACAAATCATGTGGCGCTGCGACAGGCTGGGTGACACAGATCGCTATGCAATTGAGGTGACCGCTCCGCTACATGTGACGAAGGATCAATACAGGGAGATGATGAAGACGCTAATGGCGGAACGATTCGGGCTGAAGATCCATTTTGAAGATAAAGAGATGCCAGTATTGGAGATGGTTTTGATTAAGCCAGGAACTCCGGGGCCAAAGCTGATTCCACATGAGAAGGGTCCGGCCTGCGACGCAAAGCCAACACCCGAGGTGTATCCGAGCATGTGTTACAGCTTTTCAGCGATGCTGAAGGGGGACGGAATGCGCTGTTTGATCGATGTGGATCCCCTATGGAACTGATTGGAAGGTTTTTGGGAAACACGGGAGAAAGCAGCGGCGAGATTGGACGGCCTGGGGCGGAGACGTGGACGTGGGAGATGATCTTCAAGCCGGATGCGGATGGTGGAGGAAATGCTGCGTGGATGCTCCACCTCTGGAGGGACCGACGCTGCTTGAGGCGATGCAGGAACAGTTGGGAATTCACTTGAAGCCGGCAAAGATACGGAGCGAGAGGATCTATTCATCTGCAGTCGATCGATCCGGGCGACGGGTGAGGATGTGCCGGAAGGAGCGGATGTTGTTTGAAATTCGAGATCCGCGATGGGCAGTGGATGTTTTGTTGAAGGCGAAAGGGCGCCTGGGCGAACAGTGAGTGCGGGTTGGAGGAATACATCAATTTGTGGCGCAGTATTAGCCAGACGAACTGCCAAACGTAATTACTACTTTTCCTCGAGCATGTCCTTCTTCCAGATACCGGATAGCTTCAGGGACTTCACTCAACTTGTAACGCCTGTCGATGACGGGTGTTACTTTCCGGTCGCTAAGAGCTCGCGCATGATGGTCAGGTCCTCTTTGCTTGATTTCGCGATGAAGCCGATAAGGTTTCTGGCTCACGAACGTGACAACACAAGCGCTGTGATCAAACGAGCCAGAGACCGCATCATCCACCGACCGCTTGGCCTCCGGCCATGACGCATATTCCCTTGGGATTCAAGACGCGCCTGTATGCTGACAACGAATGGTTCCCAACGGTAGTCGAAAATGAGGTCGTACCGTTGCCCACTTTTGGTGAAATCTTATTGGGTGTAGTCAATGACACGATCTGCACCGATCGATCGGACCATGTCCAGATTCCTCGTACTGCATACGCCAGTGACATCGGCGCCGAACGACTTGGCGATCTGAACAGCGAACGTCCCTACGCCTCCCGCCGCACCGTTAATCAGGACCTTCTGCCCGGGCTGAATCTTTCCCTTGTCGCGAAGACCCTGCAAGCGGTGAATGCGACAGGTAAAGAAGCCGCTTGCTCAAACGTCACGTTGTCGGGTTGATGAGCAGTGTTTGACTCGGAGGTAGACGCTGGTCCGCAAAGGCCCATGGCATGTGCCGAACACATCGTCGCCTGGTTTGAACTGCGTTACGTTCCTGCCAACCGCCTCAACCTGGCCGGCCACATCAACGCCGAGTCGCGTGATTCTTTGGTTTGCGAAGCCCGGCCAGTAGGCGAACGACGTACGGGGTACCTCTCATGAAGTGCCAGTCAAGTGGATTGACAGAAGCGGCGCGGACTTTTATTAAGACTTCGGTGTCGCACGCGGTCGGCTTTTCGATTTCTTCGAACTGAAGAACGTCGGGTGAACCATAGTTGTGATAGACGATGGCTTTCATGAGCTTCTCATGTGAAGAGCTTTGGAGAAGTTCATGATTGCACGTCCAGATTGTTTTGGGGACGCTGGGAGTTGGGGATTACTACGATTTTGAACCGAAGAACTGCTATTTGGTTGAAGTGAGGACGAAGCCGTCGCGGGTGTAGATGGCGGAGAGAGTTGTGCTGGTGGCGAGCATGAGAGTGTTGCTGTCGTCGGCGAAGATGTCGTACTGGGATTTGTAGAGGCGTAGAACGAAGTGGCGGAGGGTGATCGGATTTCCGTTGAGGGTGCCGTGGGCGTCGGGCTGGTTGGTGAGCCAGAGCGCGGGGACGGCGTCTTCTCCTGCTTTATTGCCAGGTATTACGGCGAAGTAGAGATCTTTTGGAGCGGGATGGGCCGCTGTTTGCAGAAGAAGAGATTGGAAGATGCTGGGATCGTAGTCTGGAATCAGAACGAAGTCGGGCTTGAGGTCGATGATGGTCGGCAGGCCCGCTCCTCCTACCTGGGTCTGAGAGATGAAGAGCTTGTCGCGAGATTTGCTGAGGGAGTAGGAGGTGTTGACGAGGGTCACCATGTTGTTGACGAAGCCGCCTGCGAAGCTGCTGTTGGCGTCGAGTTTGTAGTCTCCGACAAATTGAAAATCTTTGGCGACGCCGGGGGCTGCCGAACCGGAACGGCCCCTGGCGGGGACGGCGGTGGCGTCATCGGAGGTCGAGGTCAGGCGATAGCTAATCTTGCTCTTTACGTGGAAGCCGTCTTTTGTTTTGTCGATGGAGTAGGAGGCCTTGCCTGCGGGTTTGCCGTGGATGGTGATGGAGAAGTTGTTCTGGGCGATGGCGGGCACGGTGGCAAGAGCGAGGCATGGCGCGAGAAGGCGGACAAACATGCTGAGGGGAAACCTCCGGATGAGGTTCAGTTTAGAGCATGAGAACGAGGTTGGGTGAAGGGTGCGATTTTCACGTGGCGAGGGCGGTGTTGACGAGTTGCTGGGCTTCGGTCTGGATTTGTTTGAGGTGGTCTTTGCCTTTGAAGGATTCGGCGTAGATCTTGTAGACGTCTTCGGTGCCGGAGGGGCGGGCGGCGAACCAGCCATTTTCGGTGGTGACCTTCAGGCCGCCGATGGGGGCGTGGTTGCCGGGGGCTTCGGTGAGGATGGCGGTGATGGGTTCGCCGGCGAGCTGTTTGGCGGTGACTTGTTGCGGCGGAGAGTTTGGCCAGCTTGGCTTTTTGTTCTTTGGTGGCTGCTGCGTCGATGCGCTCGTAGACGGGGTTGCCGTATTTCGCTGGTGAGCTCGGCGTAGAGCTGGCCGGGATCTTTGCCGGTGCGGGCAGTCATCTCGGCGGCGAGGAGGCCGGGGATGAGGCCGTCCTTGTCGGTGGTCCAGACCTGGCCGTTGCGGCGGAGGAAGGTGGCGCCGGCGGACTCTTCGCCGACGAAGCCGAGGGAGCCGTCGATGAGGCCGTCGACGAACCACTTGAAGCCTACGGGGACTTCGAGCATGGGGCGGTTGAGGCCTTTGGCTACGCGGTCGATGATGCTGGAGGAGACGAGGGTTTTTCCAATGCCGACTTTTGCGGACCACTCGGGGCGGTGGGTGAAGAGGTACTGGATGCAGACGGCGAGGTAGTGGTTGGGGTTGAGAAGGCCGGTGGTGCGGGT
The DNA here is from genome assembly GCA_963791735.1 of uncultured Acidobacteriaceae bacterium. Taxonomy (GTDB): domain Bacteria; phylum Acidobacteriota; class Terriglobia; order Terriglobales; family Acidobacteriaceae; genus Edaphobacter. The sequence continues at coordinate 772,375 of CAWBTR010000010.1, forward strand.
GACGATGCCGTGGCGGTCGTGGTCGGTGTCGGCGGCGAAGGCTACGTCGTACTTTTCTTTGTTGGCGATCATGCTGGCCATGGCGTAGGGGCTGGAGCAGTCCATGCGGATGCGGCCGTCCCAGTCGCAGGTCATGAAGCGGAAGGTGGGGTCGACGTTGGGGTTGAGGATTTGTAACGGCAGGTGATACTTTTCGGCGATGCGGGGCCAGTAGTGGACGCCGGCTCCGCCGAGAGGATCGACGGCAAGCTTGAGGGTGGTGTTGGCGAGGGCGTCGAAGTCGATGACGTTGGCGAGGTCGTTGACGTAGGCGGTGATGTAGTCGTGGCGATAGGTTTTGTCGGCGGAGAGGGCGCGGGAGTAGGGGATGCGCTTGATGGCGGGATTGTCCGGGCCAGAGGCGATGAGGTCGTTGGCGCGATTTTCGATCCACTTGGTGGCGGTGGTGTCGGCTGGGCCGCCGTTGGGTGGGTTGTATTTGAAGCCGCCGTCTTCGGGTGGGTTGTGGGATGGAGTGATGACGATGCCGTCGGCGCGGTGGAGCTTGAGATTGTGGTTGCGGGTGAGGATGGCGTGGGAGAGGACGGGGGTGGGGGTGTAGCCGAGGTGCTCGTCGATGATGGTTTCGATGTCGTTGGCGGCGAGGACCTCGAGGGCGGTGGCGAAGGCGGGCTCGGAGAGGGCGTGGGTGTCTTTGGCGAGGAAGAGCGGGCCGGTGGTGTGCTGGGTGGCGCGGTATTCGACGATGGCCTGGGTGATGGCGGCGATGTGGTCGTCGTTGAAGGAGGCGGCGAAGGCACTGCCGCGATGGCCGGAGGTGCCGAAGGCGACGCGCTGGGCGGGGATGGCGGGGTCGGGATGCAGGGAGTAGTAGGCGGTGATGAGGCGAGGGAGATCGACGAGGTTTGCGGGAAGAGGATGGTGGCCGGGCTGGTTGGGTGGATTGGTGCTCATGCCTTTGTGTCCCTCGGGATGGTTGTCGATCTTTGCGACGCTATGGGCCAACTATATGGGATGCGGGCTGTGGGAGGGAATGGTGCGGTTCGAGGATGATGCGGAGGTGTTAGCGAAAGAATGCTTGTGTTTTCAGCGCGGTTAGCCTAAAACGGGAATGATCCCAGTTGTCTGTTTCGATTAGGAAAATTGCAGTGCCGGGTCAAGGACTCACCGGCGACGTGCATCGCAGAGTTTGGATCGTTGTAGGTTGGTCGGTCTTTGGGTACGCAGGGTTTTGCGTTGCGAAGGCCGTCCTTGAGGAGTTGGATGGGCCTGGTTTGGAGGAGATTTCTGTCTTGGGTGGGGCTCGCGGCTGCTGTCGGCCGCGGCTTTGCCAGCGTTTGCTGTGGAGGCGACGCTGGTGGCGGATGCTCATGTGAACAGCGCGCGGCCGGCGGTGAATAGCGGGGCTATTTCGAATCTGAATGTGGGTGGTGGGTATACGTGCGCTGCTGCAGTTCGATCTTTCGACGCTGCCGGCGGGGACGACGGCGGCGCAGGTGTCGCGGGCAACGCTGCGGCTGTATTGCAATCGGATGGATACCGCGGGGCTGGTGAGCGTGCAGCCAGTGAGTGGGAGGTGGGGCGAGTACAGCGTGACGTATGCGACGCTGCCTTCGCTGGGGAGCGCGGCTCAGGTGGTTTCAGTGAGCCAGGCAGGGGCTTATGTCGCGGTGGATGTGACGGCGCTGGTGCAGGGGTGGGTGAGTGCTCCGGCGACGAATAATGGGTTGGCGCTGACGGCGGGGACGGCAGTGGTGCAGTTCGATAGCAAAGAGAATGATCTGACGGGTCATGCGGCTGTGCTGGATGTGGCGTTGGCTTCGGCGGGACCTGCTGGGGCTGTTGGACCTGCTGGGCCTGCCGGACCTGCGGGACCCGCTGGGGCTGTGGGGCCTGCTGGGCCTACCGGATTGCAGGGGGCTCCCGGTGCTTCGGGTTTGAACTTCCAGGGGGCCTATGCCGCCGGGGTCGTTTATGCGTTGCATGATGTGGTGACGTTTGCCGGATCGAGCTACGTGTCGCTGACAGCGGGGAATGAGGCGAATACGCCAGGGGTATCGACGCAGTGGGCGGTGCTGGCGCAGGGAGGAACTGGCGGCTCGGGGAGCGGGGTGGGAGTGGCGTACCAGGGAACGTATGCTTCGACGGCGAACTATGGGTTGAACGATATTGTGTCGTTCCAGGGTTCGAGCTATATCTCGCTGGTTGCGGGCAATCTGGAAATACGCCGGCGTTGAGTCCGCGCAATGGGGAGTGATGGCGTTGGGAGCGGTGGGGGTGCAGGGGCCGGTTGGGGCCACGGGTGCTACAGGGCCGCCGGGGTTGACCGGACCGGCAGGGCCCACGGGTGCGCAGGGGCCGACAGGCGCTACGGGAGTTGCCGGTGCGCCTGGGCTGCCGGGGTTGGTGTATCAGGGGAACTACGCTTCGACGACGAACTATGCGCTGGGGGATGTGGTGTTGTGGCAGGGGGCTAGCTATGCGTCTCTGCTGGGTGGAAACCATGGGAATACACCGAGCGTGAGCCCGGCGCAATGGGGAGTGCTGACGGCGCAGGGGCCGACCGGGGCAACGGGTGCTCAAGGGCCGCAGGGCGTTGCGGGGTCGCAGGGATTGCCTGGGTCGGTTGGGCCGAATGGGCCGCCGGGACCGCAGGGTTTGCAGGGGATTCCGGGGCAGGCGGGCGCTCAGGGGTTGACTGGGCCTGCTGGTGCGCAGGGTTTGTCGGGGCCGATGGGGCCGCAGGGGCCTGCCGGGCCAGTGGGGATGACGTTTCAGGGGGCGTACTCGTCTGCGGTGAACTATGGACTGGCGGATGGAGTGCTGTTCAATGGGGCAGCTTACGTTTCGCTGGTGGCGAGCAATCAGGGGAACACGCCCGATGTGAGTCCGGCGCAGTGGTCCTTGTTTGCGACGGGTTCTCCGGGAGCGACAGGGCCGGCTGGGCCACAGGGTCCGCAGGGGCTAACTGGAGCCGGCGGGGCTGCCGGGGGCTGCAGGTGCGCAAGGGCCTCAGGGTCCGATTGGGCCGCAGGGGCCTGCGGTGGCGAACTATACGGGGAACTATGCTTCGACGACGAACTATGCGCTGCATGATGCGGCGAGCTTCGACGGGTCGACGTACGTGTCGTTGGTTGCGGGGAATGTGGGGAATACTCCGGATGTGAGTCCGGCGCAGTGGGCGATGCTGGCGGCGCAGGGGCCTGCGGGGCCTGTTGGGGCGCCGGGAGCTGCAGGAGCGCAAGGTGCCACGGGTGCGACCGGAGCAACGGGGGCAGTTGGGCCTCAAGGGCCGCCGGTGACCTTTCTTGGTGGGTGGCTGGTGGGCACATCGTACGGGGTGGGCAGTGTGGTGGGTTTTGGCGGGTCGAGCTATGTGGCGTTGACAGCGAATGTGGGACGAGAGCCGGATCTAAGTCCGACGTTCTGGGCAGTGCTGGCTCAGGCGGGTACGCCGGGGGCTGCTGGAGCCACGGGTGCGCAGGGGCCGGCAGGTGCGCCCGGAACGGTGGGGGTGACCTATCGCGGGACGTGGTCGGCGGGGACGGCCTATCTCGCGAATGATGTTGTTGCGTTTGGCGGTGCGACGTATCTGGCGGGGACAACCTCTCTGGGATCGGAGCCGGATGTTTCGCCGGCGCAGTGGGCGGTGCTGGCGGTGAACGGAGCAGTGGGCGCGACGGGCCCTTCGGGCGCGGCGGCGACGGTGAGCGTAGGGACGGTGACGACAGGAGCGGCGGGATCGCAGGCCAGTGTCACTAATGGTGGCACGGCGAATGCGGCGGTGTTGAACTTTACGATTCCGCAGGGCGCCCCGGGGACTGGCGGGAGTGGTGGAGGCGGAGGGACGAGCGGGATACCATTTGCGTCGCTGTACCATGCGGTCTCGTTCAATTTCTCGTTTTATTCGGTGAATAGTGCGAATTCGGCGGCGAGTGAGACAGATTCGGTGTTGACCTGGGTGCCTGCGGGATGCACGGCCACGCAGTTGAGTGTGTTTTCGCATCAATCGAATACGATCAATGTGACGCTGCGGCAGGGAACTCCTGGGAGTATGGCGGATACTTCGCTGGTGTGTTCGGTGGCGCCGGGTGTTGGCTGTACTGTGTCGGGCAGTGTGGCGGTGGCGGCGGGGAACTTTGTGGATTTTAGTGTGAGTGGGGCTAGTGGGAGTGCGGCTGGGGTGTGGATGGCGTTGGCTTGTAACTGATGGCAGTGAATCATTCCGTCGGGATGACGACGTAGGCGGTCACAGCGACAACGGTTTTGTTCAAAGGGAGTTTATGCTGGTGTGCGTGGCTATTTTTTGGATTTGAGGCTCGGTTGATGAAGCGGTTTGCGGCATTGGTGGTGTTTGGTTTGGCGGTGCGGGTGGGCGTGGCGCAAGGGGTGATTGCAGAAGACTCACCTTCGCGGGCGATGGCGGCGACGGTGATCAAGATGTGGCCGACAGGGGCCGTGTTGACGACGGCGCATCCGGGAGCGTGGGGGTATGAGGAGGGTGTGCTGCTGGATGGGATGGCGGCGGAGTGGCATTCAACCGCGGATGGCGAGGATTTCAAGTACATCAAGACTGCCGTGGATAAGTATGTAACTGAAGATGGAACAATTACCGGTTATAAGGCGAACGAACATACTCTGGACGACATCGAGATGGGGCGGGCGGTGCTGCTGGTGTACCGGGTGACCCAGCAGGCTAAGTATTACAAGGCGGCGAAGTTTCTTCATGATCAGCTTGCGGTGCAGCCGAGAACGGCTAGCGGCGGGTATTGGCACAAGCAGATCTATCCGAACCAGATGTGGCTGGATGGGGCGTATATGGCGGAGCCATTTCGTGCGGCGTATGCGGTGACGTTTCAGGAGCCGGGGGACTTTGACGATATTGCGAAGCAATTGCTGCTGATGGATGCGCACATGCGCGATCCGAGGACGGGTCTGATGAAGCATGGGTGGGATGAGTCGAAGCAGATGCCGTGGGCGGACATGAGGACGGGGCTGTCGCCGGAGGTGTGGGCGCGGGCGATGGGTTGGTACTGTGATGGCGCTGGTGGATGTGCTGGATTGGTTTCCGAAGGACCATCCGCAGCGGGCGGCATTGGTTGCCGCGCTGAACCGGACGTGCGGCGGCTGTTGTGGCGTTCCAGGATGCGAAGTCGGGCTTGTGGTGGCAGGTGATGGATGAGGGCCCCCAACGATTCACTCAAACTTCTGGACGCCCATCCGAAATTCCCGCTAAAAAGGGGAACTATCCGGAGGCTTCGGCGAGTTGCATGTTTGTTTATGCGCTGGCGAAGGGCGTGCGGATGGGGTATCTGCCGCAGAGCTGATGAGGCGGCCGCGAAACGTGGGTGGGAGGGGATTCAGAAGAAGTTTGTGACGACGGGCGCTGATGGTCTGATGGTGCTGAATGGGACGGTGAAGGTTGGTGGGTTGGGTGGGACGCCGTATCGTTCCGGGTCGTATGAGTACTACGTTGGCGAGAAGACTGGAGCGAATGACGCGAAGGGGATTGGGGCGTTTCTGCTGGCGGGGTCGGAGATGGAGCAGGCTCCGACGGAGGCGTTGGGACAGGGGAAGACGGTGCTGCTGGATGCGTGGTTCAACTCGCAGACGCGGAAGAATGCTGCGGGGCAGACGGAGTTGTTTCACTACAAGTGGGACGATGATGCGAATAGCGGATTTGCTTTCTTTGGGCGGGCGTTTCAGCGGTATGGGGTGAATCTTGCTACGGAGAAGACTGCGCCTACTGCGGCGGATTTGAGCAAGGCGCAGATCTATGTGATTGCTTCGCCGGATATTCCGGTGAAGAATCCGACGCCGAACTACATGGATAAGGCGAGCGGGGATGTGATTCAGGCGTGGGTGAAGGCGGGTGGGGTGCTGATTCTGATGGAGAACGATGTGACGAACTCGGAGTTCGATCACTTCAATACGATGAGCGAACGGTTCGGGATTCACTTCAATCCGGTGATTCGGAATAAGGTGGATGGCGATAAATGGGAGATGGGGACGGTGATGATTCCGGCGGGGACCGGAGTGTTTGATCATCCGCACAAGGCTTATTTGAAGGAGATTTGCACGATCCGTGTGTCGGGGCCGGCGAAGGCGGTGGTGAAGGATCAGCGGCGATGTGCTGATGGCGGTGGCGAAGTATGGGAAGGGAACTGTGTTCGCCGTGATCGATCCGTGGGTCTACAACGAATATGTGGATCGGAGGAATAAGCTGCCGGTGGAGTACGACGGATTTGCGGCGGCGATCGATCTGGCGGGGTGGGCGGTTCGGCAGGCGAAGTAGACGCGAGAAAGACAAAAAAGAAGCAGCAGATCCTCCGCCTTCGGCGAAGGATGACAACTAAAAGACAGATGCGCGAGTGTTTGAAGATGTCTTAGAGGCCGGCGGCCAGGGACTGGCGAAGGTCCGCGGCCAACACGGTGAGGGTCGCGAGATCGTGTGGCGTGGGTTCTTTGAGGATGCGTTCGATGCTCGCAGCGATCTCGAGTTCCTTGCTGGTAGCCGAACATGCCGAGGGAGCCGGAGAGCTTATGCGCGATGGTGAGGGCTTCAAGGCGCGTAGCTTCGGCTAGTGTGCCGGAGGCGGCAGTCGAAGCGATGCGATCGAGGAGGTCGAGACGCTCGCGGAGGGTGGGGAGATTCTTCTGCCAGAGGTCGGCGAGGAGGTTGTCGATCTGGTCGGGGGCTGATTTTTTCATTGGGTGAGGTTGGGTTAGTCCTTCCAGCCGAGGACTTCGGAGATCTGCTCGGCGAGGGTGAGGGGGTCGAAGGGTTTGAAGAGGATGCCGGCGAGGCCGAGGCCGGCGAAGCGGCGCTGATCGACTCCCTGGACCTTGGCGGTGAGCAGCAGGACCGGAATGTTTGCGATGGCGGGGTTCTGCTGCATGGCGCTGAAGGTGGTGGGGCCGTCGACGCCGGGCATCATGACGTCCATGAGGATGGCGTCGGGCTGTTCGGCGGCTGCGATGGAGATGCCTTCCGCGCCGGAGCTGGCGGTGAGGATCTCCCAGCCCGCGGTGGCCTCGAGGGAAAGGGCGGCGACCTCACGAATGTCGTCTTCGTCGTCAATGATTAGAATGCGTCGCATGAGCGAACTTATTCTCTCATGCGACGCGGGTGTGCGGGGTTGACTTGCTGGTTACGTTGCCTGAGCCGCTGACGAAACGGTTGGGGCTACGGCAGACAGGTCGGCGAACTTGGTGCGAATGCGGTGGACCATGGAGAGGACAAGCTCTTCGACCTCCTGGGGCTGGACCTTGGCCTTGGTGAGGAACTCGGTGGGGCCGAGGCGGAGCTTGGCCATTTCGGTCTCGGAGATTTCGCGGCCGGAGTAGACGACCAGAGGCAAGGTGCGCAGGGTAGGCTGCTGGCGGAGCCACTCGACGAGCGAGAAGCCGTCGCCGTCGGGAAGGGTGAGGTCGAGGATGAGAAGGTCGGGTGGGCGCGTGATGCACTGCCGGATGGCCTGCTGGCGGGAGGCGGCGTGATCGATGTGGACGGCTGCGTTCTGGAAGCTGGCGGTGAGGACGCTGGCGAGGTCCTCGTCATCTTCAACGAGGAGAACGTAGGCGGGGCCCTCTCCGTGGTGGAGGACGCGGCCCAGTTCGGCAAAGAGGAGGTTTTCGTTGAAGGGCTTCTGGACCCAGCCCTGGGCGTCGCCGGTGAGCTGGGGACGGAGGGTGGAGGAGAGAACACTGAGGACGACGACGGGGATGTTGGCCGTGATGGGATTGTTGCGGAGCCGCTGGAGGGTCTCCCAACCGCTGAGGCCGGGCATGTAGAGGTCGAGGAGGATGGCTTCGACGTGATGCTCGGCGGCGAGGACGAGGGCCTGTTCGCCGGAGACGGCTTCGATGACGGTGTAGCCCTGGCGGGTGAGGTGCTCGGAGACGACGGTGCGGATGCCGGCGTCGTCGTCGCAGACCAGGATTGCGCCTTCGCCGCGTGGCGGGAGTGACGCAGGAAGCATCACGTCGGTGGAGCGGCTGGTGCGGGGAAGCATGACGTAGAGGGTGGTTCCGAGGCCGAGGTTGCGCTGAGCCCAGATGGAGCCGCTGTGCTGCTGGACGATGCTGCGGCAGATGGCGAGTCCGAGGCCGGTGCCGCCTTTCTGGCGTGCGTCGGAGGGCTCAATCTGCTGGAAGCGGTCGAAGATGCTGTCGAGCTTGTCGGTGGGGATGCCGCGGCCTTCGTCGACGACCTTGAGGAGGATGGAGTCGGAGGTGGCCTCGGTGTGGATGCGAACGGTGGAGGCTACGGGAGAGAACTTGATGGCGTTGGAGAGGAGATTGGTGAGGACTTGCAGGATGCGGTCGGCGTCGCCATCGAAGAAGAGGGCTTCGGGGTAGGCAGCCTGCGCGACGGTGAAGGGTTCGAGCGCAAGGTGGACGGTGTTGGCGTCGGCCATGGGGGTCATGGTGTCGATGGCCTGCTGGGCAAGATCGCGGAGGGAGCAGCGGCGAATCTGCAGAGGGGCGCGGCCTGACTCCATGCGCTCGAGGTCGAGGATGTCGTTGATGAGGCGGATGAGGCGGTCAGTGTTGGTGACGGCGATGCGGAGGAGGTTGAGCGCCTTGGCGTCGACATCGCCGATGATGCCTGAGGAGAGCAGGCCGAGGGCGCCGCGGATGCTGGTAAGTGGGGTGCGCAGCTCGTGCGAGACGGTGGAGATGAACTCGTCCTTGAGCGTGTCGAGTTCGGAGCGCTGGGTGAGTTGGAGTGTGTGCTGGTGGTGCTGCTCGCGGGCCAGCGTGAGCTGTGCCGCGAGGTCGCGTGTCGTATGCTGCGCTCGCAGGAATGCGAAGAGCAGAACGCCGGAGGTGGTAAGCAGAGAGAGATAACCAAGTAAGGGAAGGATGTGCATTATGTGCCGGGAACCCTATGGTAACTTTTCGTACAGAGTATTAGTAACTTATTTTTGGTAACCGTCTCATCAAATTTTGGAAATTTACTCTTTAGTTAATAAATCCGAATTTGCTGCACATTTGAGGGCCGAAGATCTCATGTGATTGTTGAAGGTCTTTACGACAAATTCCTTTCACTAAATCGCAATGGATTTCAGTCAACAGGCTGAGAATGACAGAAATTAAGTTGCAGCGGCAATAACACCTCTGTGGGTTATCAGCGATGACAACATTGGTGTAGCAGGGTTTACAGGGTCGGGCAGACGACAGAAGGCCGCCTTTCTCTGCGAAAGGCGGCCAATTTTGCTGTGTCGGTTGTAGCGGAGATCTATGCCGGTACGGCAACCTGGTCGAGGATGGTCGCCCATTTTTTGCCTGTGCGGGCGGCCTGGGCCTTCTTGTGGAAGGCGTAGCCGGCGATGAGGGGGAGGGCCAGGGTGGCTTCGGAGAAGACCATCTGCTCGTAGGTGAGGTCGACTTTGCCCCAGCTGCTGGCTTCCTTGAGGGTGGATCCGGAGAGGGCGCCGTCGCGGGCGTCGGCTACGGTGATCTGGATGGCGTACTTGTGCATGGAGGCGTCGACGCCGAGGACGTCGGCGGCTACGACGATGTCCTGGGCGAAGTTCTTGGGGACGCCGCCGCCGATCATGAGGAGGCCGGTGGTGGGGTTGGCGATCTTGAGCTGGGTGATCTCGTAGAAGTCCTTGGCGGAGTCGATGGAGACGCAGGGTTTGCCCTGGCGCGCGTGCTGGTGGGCGACGAGGCCGAAGCCGGCGGAGCAGTCGGAGAAGGCGGGGCAGAAGATGGGGACGTTCTTCTCGTAGGCGGCGAGGACGATGGAGTCGCGGCCACCTGCCTGCGGGGTCTTGCCGTTCTTGACGAGGTAGGCGCCCATCTCGCGGATGAACTCGCGGGAGCTGTAGGGGCGGGGCTCGAGGGAGTTGGTGATCTGGTGGGTGGTCTCGTCGCAGATGCGGAGCTCTTCCTCGTCGATGAAGGTGTCGTAGATGCGGTCGATCATCAGTTCGCGGAGGTCGGCGTCGCCTGCGCCGTACTTGTACTCGTCGCCGGCGATGTAGTGGTTGAAGCCGAGGGCTTCGAAGAAGTCCTGGTCGACGATGTTGGCGCCGGTGGAGACGATGGCGTCGACCATGTTGTTGCGGATGAGGTCGACGAAGATCTTCTGGAGGCCGGCGGAGATGAGGGAGCCGGCGAGGCAGAGGATGACGCCGCAGTCGGTGTCGCGGAGCATCATGTCGTAGATGTTGGCGGCGCGGGCGTGTCACGCGCGGAGTAGGCCATATTGCCCATGGCGTCGACGAGTGGGGACGACGTTGTGCTGCTTGATGTCGAGGTGCTGGATGGGGCGGTTGAGGAGTTCTTTTTTCGTAGGCATGGCTATACTAGGATATCAACGTTTGGGACTGGATTGGCGCGGGATTTATGTGAATTTAACAAGGCCTGTGTGGCCACTTATAGTTTGCCTGTTCGGACCGATCCACTACTTCTTAGAAGCCGACTAATCGTTACTGATCTGTGCCGGCCCTTGGCGTTTTTTTCCGACTAGCAGGTCTCGTCCTTTCCACTCTCCGAAGCAGTCGAGGATGCGGAAACGCGTAAACGAGGACCGGTCGAAGGCGCTCTCCGCTTGGTGCAAGACCACCGTGCAGGCCCCGGGGAAAGATAGCGCAGAGAGTCGACCGCGCCGCACTGAATCGCAGCTTGCTCAGCTTAGGTTAACGCTTACCGCGAGGGTCATACTGGAAGCACTGCTCGATCGGAACACCAAGCACAATTGCCACTTTGAACGCAGTTTCAAGGGAAGGCGAATACTTGTCTTGTTCGATCGCAATGACTGTCTGCCGTGTGACGCCGACTTGATCGGCGAGTTCCTGCTGCGTCATCTCCCGGAGGGCCCGGAGTTCTCGAATTTGATTGCGTATTGCGGGCATCAGAGTGCTCTCCGGTATGTCACAATCTGCGTGGCGGTCTTCGTGATATCCGCGATGACCAACATGCCAAAGAAGACGCTCAGGAAATGAAGTCCTATGATCCGGCTTTCCAATTGAAGATGGCCGACGGTCGCGTGAAACCACAACATGCCCAGCCCGATCACCATTAGTGAAGCGAGCGTTAGATAGCCGGCACGATAGCCGCGGAGTTCAATCAAGCGATCCCGCTCGTCTGTTACACGGTTGCGCGTTACGGCGGCAATGACCGACTGCAGGATTATCTCCAACACGATAATTGCGACAATCATGCCTGCGACCTTGTTGACGGAGTTTTGCTGGTGCAGGAAGAAGTAGGGGCCGTACACAAAGAGCTCCGCCGCAAGCGAGGCGTAAAGAGACTTCTCCCGGTATGAAAGGCTTGTCGCCATGGAAAATCACTCCCTTGTCAAAAATCTTTGACATTGAGAAAGATAGCGCTACATTCCGACATATGTCAAATATTTTTTACAATTCTTGTCTTTCGCGGAGCCTGGATGGAAACCTAAAGGATCGCGAAGCGTTCTGTGATGGCGAAGGGAGGATGAGAATGCTCTCGAACCGGTCTATTCCTCACGCCCGTGTTATTCCAGTCATTGCATACCGCGAGTAGCGACTGACTCCCAAATGGTCGGCCACTCAGAGATTATTAAGTCTTCTTGCCTTGGTTTGGGGTGCATCTCGCGACTATTAGGGTGATGTCGTCTTGCTGTTCGTGGGGGCTGAAACGCTGGATTTCGTTGATGGTGGCGGAGAGGATGTCTGAGGGTGGCAAGGTGGAGTTTTTTTGAAGCGCGGCGATGAGGCGGTCTTCGCCGAACTCTTCTTCGGACTCGTTGAAGGCTTCGGTGACGCCGTCGGTGTAGAGGGTGAAGATGTCGCCGGGTGCGAGCTGGCACTCGACGGTGGGAGAGCTCCAGTCTTCGAAGAGGCCGAGGACGGTGGCGGTGGAGTGCAGGCGCTCGACGTGGCCGTTGCGGCGGAGGAGGATGGCAGAGAGATGGCCGCAGTTGGTGTAGCGGAGGCGGCGGTCGTTGTCGTCGTAGTCGGCGAAGAAGACGGTGGCGTAGGCGCTGTCGGTGGTGTTTTGGTAGAAGAGGCGGTTGACGGATTGGAGGAAGAGCTGGGGTTCGTCACGGGCGAGGGCGAACTGACTGCGCAGGTTGGCCTGGAGATTGGCCATGAGCAGTGCGGCGGCGATGCCTTTGCCGGCGATGTCGCCGATGACGAGGCCGAGGCGCTGGTTTCCGAGAGCGAGGAAGTCGTAGTAGTCGCCGCCGACGTGGCGGGCCTGAATGCAGATGCCGGCGTAGTCGAGGGTATTGAGAGGAGGGAGGGTTTGGGGGAAGAGACGGGCCTGGACCTGCTTGGCGATCTCGAGTTCCTGGGCCGTGCGGCGCTCGAATTCGACCTTTTGCGCGGCGATGAGGCGCTCCTGTTCGATCTCGCGAGTGAACTGGTCGGTGCCGATGAGTTCGAAGCCGTTACCGTCGATGTCCTTGAAGTGAGCGAAGGTTGCGCCGAAGATCGTTTGCTGGGGAGGCTGGTGAAAGCGCACGCCGTGTCGCTTCCAGAGTTCGTAGGTGCCGTTGATGTTTTCTGAGATGAAGCTGATCTGGGTGTCGCGGCCGATCATCCGGTACTTGTCGGTGCCGGGCTTGGGTGCGACGAGAGCGATGATGGCCTGGCCGTCGGGAGGGGCGATCGCGACCCAGCGGCCGTCATAGGTGAGATCGATGTCGGCGAGGACGCTGAAGCCGAGTTTTTTGACGTAAAACTCGAGGCTGCGATCGTGATCGCTGACGTAGACGGTGGACTTGAAGATTCGGAGGTAGGGGCAGTCTCCGCAGGATCGCTCGGTGTTGGACTCGACGAGATTGCGCAGGGAGGGAGACGGTTGTAGAGATTGCGAGCTCAAGTGGCACTCCTGAACAGAAGGGGCCCGACGACGGCACGAGCGATGGCAGCGATATTCATCCTCGGTCTATCTCCGATTCGATGTAGGAAATGTCCGTCTGGATCCGGATTGAATCTGAGAAAGTAAAGATTAGGGATTGTCATGATGCTCCAAATATGATGCAATAATAATGCAATATTGGAGAGTTGCTTATGGCCGCCGCCGCCCTCGTTCTTCCGAATGTCGTTGGTTATGTGATGGAGACCTCACCGGATCTGTCCCATCGACCGACCCGCGAGAGACTCAGTCCGGCTGCGATCAAGGGATTTTTGAGAATCATGGAGAAGTGGGGTGTGAAGGATCCTGACGCGCGGCAGTTGCTGGGAGGGCTTTCGTCGGGTTCTTACTACGGATTGAAGAAGGAGCCGAAGCACCGGACGCTCGATCAGGATGCGCTGACGCGGATTTCGCTGCTGGTAGGGATATTCAAGGCTTTGAATATTCTGTACAGCCCGGCACTGGCTGATGCGTGGGCCAGCCTGCCAAACCGTAATGCGATGTTCCGTGGCGTATCGCCGTTGGCGTACATGATCCAGCGAGGGCAGCCGGGGATGGTGCATGTACGCCAACTGCTTGACGCGCGCCGCGGTGGACAATGATCCCGGCGGTTGCCGAACTTCAACTTGTCGATACGCATCGGTTGATTCCCACGAAGTACAGCGAACGGGAGACGGTGCTTTCACGGCTGACTGAAGATGAGGCTACTCTCAACGATCTGATGGAACTGGACGCAGCAACCAACGACCGGTTGCTGGGCGAGGAAGGATTGTTGCCGGGCATCGGTGTGCACGAGTTGCTCTACGGCGTTCGCTACGCCCACATTGTCAATGCGGCTTTTACTCATGCCTCGCCGTTGGGGGGACGGTTCAACAACAATGAACGGGGGGCGTGGTATTGCGCGATCGAGAGAGAGACGTCGATCGCCGAGGTCGCCTTTCACAGGCTAAAGCAGCTCGAAGAGGTCGATTGGGACAAGGAAGAGATATCGACGTTTGACGACTACCTTGCCGATTTCACAACGGAGATGCACGATCTCCGGGGGAACCGGACACGGTATGGACGTTACCTGAAAGCCGGTCCGATTCCGGAGTGCTATTCCATTTCTCAACAGCTTGCTGCGACGCTGCTGGTGCAGCAGTCGAATGGGATTATTTATCCGAGTGTGAGGCGCAGCGAGGGAACGTGCGTGGTCTGCTTCAGGCCTACGCTGGTCTATAACGTGCGCCTGGGGGACCGGCTTGAGCTTCGGCTGCTTAGCGGGAGAGACTTCGAGCCTGGGCAGGCTCACAAGGTCAGGGTGAACTGAGTTGAACGTCTTCAGGGTTTGAGGAAGGCTTGAACTGCTTTGTCGAAGGCGGCGGGCTGGTCGTACATGATGAAGTGGCGAGAGTCGTCGATGCGGTGGATTTTCAGGTTGGGCATGGTGCTGTACGCGCTGGTGTAGACGGTATCGATCCTGGTGGAGTCGGGGCCTACCGCGGAGGCATCGAAGGGGTAGAGAAGGGTGGTGGGAGTTTTAATCGTGGCTAGTTTGGAGCGGAGATCGGTGATGAGTTCTTCGTAGATGGCATTGGCCATGACAGTGCGGTCGGATGCGATTGAATTGGCGGCGATGAGTTTGCGAGCATCGGGGTTGAGGACGACAACGCCAGCGGTCTGGTTGGCCATGGCTGCGAAGACGTCGGGCGAGGCGGCAAGCATCTGGTCGCGCATGTCGACGGCTTGCGGAGTGACGACATCGACCGTCGCCTCGGGTGCGAAGGCGAGCGCGGAGAAGGGAAGCGAGTCGACGATAAGGAGCTTGTCCACGTCTTCGGGATGGGCGTCAGCCAGCATCAATCCGAGCAGCCCGCCGAAGGAGTGGCCGATGATGGCGGGATGCTGGAGCTTGTTGGTGACGATGTATTGGTGGAGCTGCTCGACTACTGGAGCGAGGATGGGACCGGTGGCGTTGCGGCCGGCGGGATCTCCAGCGAAGCCCGCGATCTGGATGAGGTGGATGCGGTAGTTCGCGGTGAGGAGTTTTGCTTCGGCTGCATAGACGTCGCGTGAACTGGAGAGACCGGGGATGAGGATGACGTTAGTGCCGTTGCCTGGCGCGACTCCCTGGATGACGATGGAGAATCGGGTTGGGGCGGCGGTGATCGTTTGGGCACCCGCAGGTTTGCGCAACAGCAGAATTCCGGCGAGGATCAGGATGAGAGTAAGGATGCGAAGGATTAAGCGGGATATGACCATCGGAGGCTCCTTGAAGAGACGGTGACAAGGTTGAGTGTGCGGCATGCTGATGGTGGCCGGCAGTGGTTTGCGTCATGAATCGCGGATGACAGTTGTCATGGGCGTGAGCTACTCGGTTTCGTCGGTAAAGATAGACTCGATCGGGCTGTTGAAGAGACGAGCGAGTTTGAAGGCGAGTGGGAGACTGGGATCGAACTTGCCGGTCTCGATCGCGTTGACGGACTGCCGGGAGACTTCGAGGCGATCGGCGAGGTCGGCCTGGCTCCAGTCACGCTCGGCGCGGAGAATGCGGAGGCGGTTCTTCATTGGTACCTCCGGCGGATGAATGGCTGAGAGATCGCCATGAAGATCCAGAACAAGACGTAGACATAGAAGATAGAGAGATGAGGCGCGTTGGCGAATTCTTCGAGAAAGCCCCAGACGGTGCTGACGGCGAAAGTTCCGCCGAAGCCCCACAGCATGGATTGAATGAGGACGGAACGCTCAAATTCGTCGGACTCTTCGGCGATGTAGAGGCCAACGACGACGAGTGAGCCAATGAGGGGCAATGCAGGGAGCACGGCGAGCAGGTAGACGACGAAGCCGGTGGGATGACGATGGTGGAACGTCCATTGTGCGATGAAGAGAAAGAGGAGATAGACACCCATCGTTGGGGCGAGGCGGTTTACGTAGCGGCGTCCGGCTTTCGTGGCGGGATAGCAGTACATGACAAGATTCCTTTCCATAAAGACAACTAAGCTTTACATATCCTGTTATTTTTGTCAAGCGTACTTGTCAATTTATTTTTTGAGATCCAGACAATGAGGTTCTGTCAGCCCGTAAAACAAGCAGTTGGTAGGCTTAGCGTGAGGGTTCCGACGTGAATGTGAATTTTGCTGAACGGGCGCATAACCATAACTGGAAGCTTGATCCGATTGTGCGGTCGCTTCTGGACACGGATTTTTACAAGCTGCTGATGCTGCAGTTTATCTGGAAGAATTTTCCGACGATTCATGTAACGTCTGAGGTTACAAATAGAACCGTATCGGTGAAGTTGGCCGAGCATATCCCGATGGCGATGCTAGTGGACCAAATGGAACATCTGCGTGGGTTGCGGTTTCGCCGGTCGGAGATTATCTGGCTGGCAGGCAATACGTTCTATGGGACGCGGAGCATATTCGAGCCGGCATTTCTGGATTGGCTGGAGAATGATTTCAGATTGTCGGAGTATGAGGTCAGCGAACACGATGGGCAGCTGGTGCTGCGGTTCTACGGACTATGGACCGAGGTGACGATGTGGGAGATCTACGGGCTGGCGCTAGTGAGCGAGATGAAGACGCGTGCCGCACTAAGCACGTTGAGCGAACTGGAACTGGATGTGTTGTATGCGCGAGCGAAGACGAAGCTGTGGGAGAAGATTGAACGACTGCGTGCAGTGCCTGAGGTGCGGATCTCGGAGTTTGGAACAAGGCGGCGGCACAGCTTTCTCTGGCAGGAGTATGTGGTCCAGGTGATGCGGGTGGCGCTGGGGGCGAGCCTTTCGGGTACTTCGAATACATTTCTTGCCTACAAGCACGATCTGGAGGCGATGGGAACGAACGCGCACGAGTTGCCGATGGCGATGGCGGCTTTGGCGGATGGAGATCAAGAGTTGCAAGAGTCGCAATATCGCATGCTGGAGCTGTGGCAGAAGAGCTATGGCGGTGAATTGCTGATCTTGTTGCCGGATACGTTTGGGACAACGCAGTTTCTGGAGGGAGCTCCGGATTGGGTGGCGGACTGGACTGGGCAGCGGTGCGATAGCAAGGATCCGTTTGTTGCGGGGGACGAGTACATTGCGTGGCTGCTGCTGCGCGGGCGGGATTCGCGCAGGAAGCGGCTGATTGCGTCGGATGGCCTGGATGTGGATGAGATTCTGCAACTCCATGAGTACTTTCATGGGCGGATACGTTTCAGCGCTGGTTGGGGGACGCTGCTGACGAATGACTTTCGCGGGTGCCATCCCCGGGGCGAGACGGAGCTCGATCCGATCAGCCTGGTGTGCAAGCTGATGGCGGTGGAGGGCCGGCCGGCGGTGAAGCTCTCGGACAACGCGCGAAAGGCCACTGGCCCACCTGAGGAGATCGAGCGTTATCGCAGGGTGTTTAGGAGTGTGGCGCTGGAGGGTGCGGCGGTGTTGGTGTGAACTTTCGCCATCCACCGCCGTTGATCCAGATTACCATCCTGATCGTGCGAAGTGTTGATAGCTTCAGTTAGCGAGCCAGGCGTTTGCGGCGAGCCGTTCCAAGAAGCGCGAGCACACCTGTGGCTAGCAGCCCGACGCTCGCAGGCTCTGGTACGGATGCGTCGGCGATGGCGAGCGTGTAGTCGTCGGCGCCCTTCGGTGTTTCCAATAGGAAGGGGGTAGGGGTTGCGCTGAACATGGGTGAAGCCTCGAGACCGCTGTAGATCTGAGGACCGGACAGGTTGAGATCAATCCCTGGAAGTGGAGGAGGAGCGGGAATCGAGAAACCCAGCCCACCACCCTTAGCAAGGTTGGAGAAGGTGAGGTCTGTGGAGAAGGATATAAGCCCTTCCGTGACCAGGATGCTGTCGAGAGTGAAACTTGTTCCACTGGTGCTGGAGTCTGGAGGGGGATTGGAAGGCAGAGAGAAGGTGAAGGTATTACCGCCTCCAGTCAAGGTGAAATCCAGTGTGTCGGCTTTGACTATCAAGGTGGCGGCAAGGATGGCGACAAGAGCGAGAACTTTGATGGGGAGGGTCATAACGCTGAATTCCTTTCAGAGATACAGGATATGAAGCGTTGAGCCCAGTATTGGTTGCGTCAGGCAGGCCGTCAATAGAAGAGCGGTGTTCTTTGCTGTATGTAATTGGCCTCGCTAATATTCACATTGTTGTTGTGAAAGCGCGTGTTCGTTCCGGCATAGACAAACACAAATGCTTGCCGTAAGGGAGCGCAGGCTTGAGCGGAAGCCTGCGCTCGATGGATATACTGCGGATATGACGAAGTTTCGGGAAGCGTTGCGCTTGATTGTGGCTTCAGCTATGTTGCCGGTGATACTGGTTCAGCAGGGACTCGCATGGGGCAGGGATGGGCACATGATAATCAACCGGCTCGCTGGCGAGGCGCTGCCGTCGGATGTTCCTGAGTTTCTGCGTTCGAAAGAGGCGGTGAATGCGCTGGAGTACTACGGCCCGGAGCCCGACCGGTGGAGGTCGCCGGGAGAGCCGGAGTTGAATGCGGCACAGGCTCCGGAACACTTTATCGATCTGGAGTATGCCGATGTCGTGGGTGACTTGCCACGGCGGCGGTATGACTTTGTCCGGGCATTGGCGTTCGCGCAGAAGTCGCATCCCGATCTACCGTTGTCGCCAGAGAAAGTTGGACTGCAGCCGTACCAGACGGTTGAGGTGTGGGAGCGCTTGAAGAGTGCGATGCGGGACTATCGCAACCTAAAGGAAGATCACAAAGACACGAAGCCCTCGGAGTGCGAGATCGTTTTTCTGGCGGGCTGGCTGGGGCATTATGTTGCGGATGGATCGCAACCGCTGCATACGACGATTCAGTACAACGGATGGACAGGGCCAAATCCAAATGGGTATACGACGGAGCACAAGATTCATTCTCTTTTTGAGTCGGTATATGTGTCAGCGAACGTGAAGGCCGCGGATGTGGCTCCGCTCATTGCGTCGAAGCCCGTGGTGCTGGTCGATGTATTCACCGACTATATGACTTATCTGCGGCACACGAACTCGCTGGTGGAGAAGACGTATCAGCTGGAAAAGGCTGGGGCGTTTGCGGGAGCGGGCACGCCGGAAGGGAAGGCGTTTACCGATGAGCGGCTGGCCGCAGGAGCGACGGAGCTGCGGGACATGATCTATACGGCCTGGGTAAAGAGTGCAGAGCCGGTGCCGGCTTATCGGCCGGAGTAGTCAGTGCTTTTTGTCAGCTTGTGTCGCCATTGAGAGGATTGGGTACTGATGGCGTTCGACACGTGCCAGAAGCTTGCGGAGGAATGGCACGAGCGTGAGCGCGATGAGCGGGATGGCAACGGCGGCGATAAAGGCCCATAGGAGGAAGGCGTGCCACTCCCAAAGCCAGAGCTGACGGGAGAGGTCGAGTGGGTGTTCGCGGGCGGCGTGGAGGAGCTCGCTCGCAGAGAGAGGCATGGGTGCGGTGTGGAAGATGCGGCTGGCGATATGGATGAACGGAATGATGAGGATGATCTCTAACGGATAGACGATGTGGTTGCCTAGCTGCGAAGCGGCTACGTTGAGGCGGAAGACGAAGGCCAGGGCAAGGCAGAGGACGGTGGTGCTGCCCAGAATAGGGTTGATGCCGATGAGGAGTCCGGCGGCGATGCTCCAGGCTAGCTTCTCGGGAGAGGCTCCCATGCGGAGGAGCGCG
Organism: uncultured Acidobacteriaceae bacterium; assembly: GCA_963791735.1. Taxonomy (GTDB): domain Bacteria; phylum Acidobacteriota; class Terriglobia; order Terriglobales; family Acidobacteriaceae; genus Edaphobacter. The sequence continues at coordinate 791,861 of CAWBTR010000010.1, forward strand.
AGGATGGGAAGCGCGACGCGGCGGTAGACCCAGTTGTGGTGGATGGGAGCGGCGCTTTGGCTGGGGTTGTTGCGATTTGATCCGTCGGGCTGCACTTCTAACAGGATAGACTGCGCAACGAAAGCTTGTTTGAATGGCATCGTCATTGAGAGATGAGGATTCGGTCCTGTGAATTTTTTTCGAGCTGCCTGGCGTAGCGTTCGAGTGCTTGGGATGTTTGTTATGTTCGGGACCGAACTGGCGGTGCAGCGGCCGGCGTACCCGGGAGCAGAGGGCTGACTGGCTGCACCGGTTCTGTGCACGAGCGATGCGAGGGTTGGGAATTGAGATCAGCGTGGTAGGGACGTTTCCGGAGCGGGGTGCGGTGATCTCGAATCATCTGAGCTATGTCGATATCGTCGTGTTCGCGACGCTGCGTCCTTGTGTGTTTGTGTCGAAGGCGGAGATTCGGGGGTGGCCGGTGGTGGGGTGGATGACGACGATGTCGGGGACGGTGTATGTCGAGCGGGGGCACGGCGGATCGGCGATGCGGGCGCGGAGGGGGATGCAGGCCGCGGTGGATGCGGGTTTGCCGGTAGTGTTCTTTCCTGAGGGGACGACCTCAAATGGGAGTCAGTTGCTGAAGTTCCATAGTGGTCTGCTGGCGCAGATTCTTGACGGTGGTTCTCCGGTGACCGCGGCCTATTTGCAGTACAGCCTTGTGGTGGACAATGGACCTGATGTGAGCGTGGGCGACGATATTTGCTATTGGGGTGACCGGAATATGTTGGCGCATATTTTCAAGTTTCTGGGTCTGCGCGGGGTGCGTGCGGAGGTGAGATTTGCGGAGGAGCCGATTGCGTTTTCGAGCGACAGGCTGCACCGGAAGTTGGCGGCCGTGGAGGCACGCTTGGCGGTGGCGGCGCTGCGGGATCAGGTTTGAGTTGAGATCCGGGGGATCAGGGCTGTCAGGAGGCTGGTGAACTGCTTTTCGGCACGGCGGCCGACGTCCAAGACGTTTTCGTGGTGGATAGTTTCGTTGAGTACCCCTGCGGCCATGTTGGTGACGAGCGAGATGCCGAGGACTTCGAGTCCCATGTGGCGGGCGACGATGGTCTCGTGGACGGTGGACATGCCGACGAGGTCGGCGCCGAGGGTGCGGAAGGCGCGGATCTCGGCCGGGGTTTCAAAGGAGGGGCCGAGGACGGCGAGGTAGACGCCTTCGGCGAGTTGGAAGCCCTGACGGGCAGCCTCTTCGACGGCGAGGGCGCGGAGACGTGGGGAGTAGGCGGTGGACATGTCGAAGAAACGCTGGCCCGCTCCGGGGACCATGCCGAAGCGGGGTTCGTTGGGTCCGAGGGCGGCGTTGGTTCCGGTGAGATTGATGTGGTCGGAGAGGGCGACGAGGACGCCTTGCTTGTAGCCGGTGTTGATGCCGCCGGCAGCGTTGGAGACGATAAGGGTTTTGCAACCGATGAGGCCGAGGACACGGGTGGGGAATGTGACTTCGTCGAGGGAGTAGCCCTCGTAGAGGTGGACGCGGCCCTGCATGACGGCGACGGGAACGCCTGCGACGGTGCCGAGGACGAGGTAGCCGGAGTGGCCCTCGGCTGTGGGCCGGGGGAAGTGAGGAATCTCGGCGTAGGGGATGCGCGTGGCGTCGTTGACGTGCGCGGCGAAGTTGCCGAGGCCGGAGCCGAGGATGACGCCGATGTGCGGGGTAAGGTCTTCCGCGACGCGGATGTAGTCGGCGGCGGATTGGGCTTGCGCAAAGAGGTCGCTCATCTTAATCCCTGGGTAAATTGGTGCGTAAAATCGTGTGGCAAGATTCTTCGGGAACTCCGTCGCCGTATTTTGCTGGGAAAAGCAGCACTTATTCGAAGGTCTGGAGTTTTCTCCTCCTTGCGAAGGCGATTTCTGACTGGTGCGAAAGTCGTTTTCCCGGAATAATTTCCGCGATTAGCTGGTGACGGGCTGGGTGCAGAACTTGCAGCGGGTGGCGGCGACGGGAATGTCGCTGAGGCACTGGGGGCAAGGCTTGGTGGTCGGCGGGGCGACTGTGGGATGGAACTTCTTCAACAGATATTGTGTTGGCACGACGAGGAAGAAGTAGACGACTGCTGCGAGGATGAGGAAGTTGACGACTGCAGTAAGGAAGTCGCCGTAGCGGATTTCGCCACCGTTGATATGGCCGATCAGATAGCCGAAGTTTGGCTTGCCGATGAAGGCTCCGAGTAACGGATTAATGATCTTTTCGGTGAGTGCGGTGACGATTCCCGTGAAGGCGGCACCGATGATGACGGCGACGGCCAGGTCCATTACGTTGCCACGCAGAATGAAGTCGCGGAATCCCTTGATCATGAGTGAGTCTCCTTGAAGATTTTATCTTGCATGGAACGCGTTTCGCTGCTTGTTCCGGTGCGGCGAGTATAGCTCAGGCCGACTAGGCTGTTGGGCCTATCTTTGATGCGGCGCGTAGGGGCTGGAGGAGAGCCACTGGGGTCGGGTGGGAGCGTTGGCAATGTTGAGGGTGAGGGCGGTGTAGAAGCGGTTGAACTTTCCGGCGGCGTCCCAGTCGATGGGAGTCTTGATGTCGTCCTGTGGCTTGTGGTAGCGGCGGGCGTACCAGTCGCGGTAGACGACCTCTTCGGGCGAGCCTTTGTCGTAGCCGAAGACGAAGCGGCGATGGGAACACCGATGCGGACGAAGTTGTAGTTGTCGGCGCGGCGGAAGAGGTTGCGCTCGGGTTCGAGGTCGGGGCGGATCTCGATTTTGAATTGCGCGGCGACGGTGCGGACGGTTTCGCCGAGAGTGGAGTCAGTGAGACCTTCCATGGTGAGGATGTTGAGGGGGAAGATGGGGCGGAGTTGGTCCAGGTTGAGGTTGGCGACGATGTTTTCTTTGGGGACGGTGAGGTGCTGGGTGAAGTATGCGGAGCCGAGGAGACCCTTTTCTTCTCCGGTAAAGATGCAGAAGAGGAGGGAACGGGCGGGAGCTCTGTGGTGAAGATCTTTTGCGAGTTCGATGAGGAGGGCGACGTAGGCGGCGTCGTCGAGGGTGCCGTTGTAGAGGTTGTCGCCTAGGACGGGTGTGCCGTAGCCGTAGCCGTCGAGGTGGGCGGAGAGAGCGACGTACTCGGGGGCGAGTTTGGGGTCGGAGCCGGGGAGGATGGCGAGGATATTGGGGGAGGAGATGTCTTTGCTGTCGCTTGTGAGGCGAATGCGAGCGGAGAAATTGAGGGGGAAGAATGCGAGTGGAGCTCCCTTTCCCCCATTGGTCACGATTTCCGAAGGGGTGTGACCGGAGGTGGCGAATAGAACGTCGAGTGAGGCGGGGTTGATGCGGATGACGATGGGAGCGCTGGCTGTGGGGGCCGCTGTCCCGGTGATAGTGACGCTGCGAGCGTAGGCGGCGGGCCAGTGGAAGGGTTCGATATTGGCGGGGTTGTCAATGGAGAGAATTGCGGCAACGCCAGCTTGAGCAAGGGCGCGGAGGCGATTGCTTATGAAGGTCTGGCGGTCGGCAGGGGCGAGGCTAGCTGGAGTGTTGTTGAAGAAGACAGCGATCTTTCCCTTGAGGTCAAGGTCGGCGGAAGGCATTCCGTAGCCGATGAAGATCATGGGCGCTTCGATGAGAGACGCTTGTTCGCGAGGGACTGTGGTTACGTCGGTGCAGAAGTGGAGGGTGGTGGATTTGCCGGCAGTGTTGAAGATCTCTACGGAAGACTTGTCTTCGACGAGAGCGATTTCGTGCATGTGGACACGCTGGAAGAAGGTTTCGTTGTCACCTGCGGGTTTGAGGCCTGCAGATTTGAATTGGTCGGCTACATATTTTGCAGCGCGCTCGTAGGCTTCGCTGCCGGTGTCGCGGCCTTCCATGGAGTCGTTAGAGAGCGCAACAGTCTGCGACCACCACGCGGCGGTGGCGGCATCGGGTTTCTCCGGAGTTTGCGCGGTGGCGGTGAACGTTCCCAGAAATGTGAGAGCAAGTGCGGCGTAGAAGGAGCGGGGCGTTGTGTGAGCGCGCATGGTCGTGGTTTGTCTCCGGATGGATGAGGTGATTTTAGTTTGTTTCCTTTGAAGGCGCGCGAAGCGGCTAGTGCGAGGAGGTGATCCAGCGGGTGTATGGGTAAAGGAAGAGGAAGAGGATCATGCAGAGTGCCATGAGATCCATGTAAATGAGGAGGAGGACGCCGCCGTGGTAGAAGCTCCAACGTCCCTTCACGCATCGGACTGTGTCCGCGGTGCCGGCCATCGCGAAGAAGGCGGGGAAGACGAGGAGCAGGGTGGCGTGGTTGTTTGGGAAGTCGGAGAGGCGGATGGCTGCGGCCAGGCTGGCCAGGACGAGAAGGTTGCTGCGTATAAGAGAACGTTTGCGCGGATTGAAAATGCTGGGCAGCACGCGATCCTGATTGACTTAACCGATTCTATGCTCCTTCTGTTATCTGGGAGTGGGCGGGTTAATTGTGGTTGCAGGCGTCGTTGCCGGGGATGCGCCCGGAGATGTGGCCGGAGCTGCAGCCGGGGCAGGTGCTGGAGTGGCGATGGGTGTCAGATTTTTTACTTCAGAGGTGGCTATCTCCACAGCCCCGAAATGATCCCGGTGGGAGTCGTGGACCACAATGCGGAGGAAGTACTCGCCTTTGGCAGGAGCGCTGATCTCCTGACGGAATTGGATGCCCTGTGCGACGTTCTTCCTGATCTCGTCGAGGGTTGAGGCGATATGGAGGTCTGAACTGACTCTGTTGATCAGGAGGCCGTCAGGATTGAAGACGAAGATGACGAGGTCAAAGTCGGCGTGGATTTTGCCGTCGGGGGTGCGGAGAAAGGTGATGTCGTTCGGACTGATGGCGTAGCTGACGCTGTAGCGACGAAATGGACCGCGGGTCTTTTCGGTGAGGATGTTGCCAGGGGCCGGGTTGTCTTCAGCCTGGGTCGCGGTGCCTGTCGGATAGACAGCGACCTTCATGAGGATCTCAGTGGGTGTGGGGGAACCGCGCATCATTGCGACACGCATGTTCTGCAGAGTGTTTTGGGCAGCTGCAGTTACGGCGGCGTCGGTGATGCCGGATTTTGATGGCTGACTTTTGATGACGGGAGGACGCTTGTCTGGGTCGTCGGCGTAGTAGCCATGACGATAGGAGAGTTTGACCCCTTCGCGTGCGAGCTGGACTTTGATCTTGCGGAACTTTCCATCGCGACCGGGATTGGCCGGCGTGTACGTGAGGGTGTAGAAGTTCGAGCCATCGCTGATAGCCGTGGCGACTGCCTGAGCGAGGCCGTTGGTATTGTAGAAGGCATGTCCTCCGGTACCTTCCGCCATTTCGCTCATGGTGGCGTGCTCCGCGGCGTTGTCGGAGCTGAATTTGTTCTGGTCCTGCATCATGCGCGAGGGGTTGCGGGTGTAGTTGCGTGTTGTGGTGGCCTGGAAGACGGGTGAGGTTTGGAGACCGCGAGCGTCGATAGGGTAGACCGCGACCTGGCTCCGAGCGAGCAGGTTGACGGTATCGCGAAACTCATCTTCGGAGTCGGCAACGACGGCGAATGGGTCGGGTAGGGTGCCGGTGGTGTCGGGAAGAATGCTGATCGGAAAAGAGCCTGAAAACCAGATGAGGTTTTTCCGGCCGGGAATGCTGGAGAGGTAACGGGCGAGCTGGTTCATTGCATCGAGCGTGTACTTGACGCGTAGTTGGAGCTGAAAGGACTGCTGCTGGGCATCGAACTGGCGGAGATTGGCGACAGCGGTGGGGTCAGCTCCCGCGTCCTCCATGTCATCGGCCATGCTGTTCTGGATGCCGCCTCCGCCGACCGAGTCCTGGAGCAAGGGCGAGTTTTTTCCGGCGCTGCCAGACGCGACCGCTTTGAGCAGGGCTGGGTCGCTGGTGAAGCCCTGGAGGATAGTGAGCCTGGTGGTGAGGCCAAAAATTGCGATTCGCGTGCCGGGAGGCGCTGCGTTGAGATAAGCGAGAAGTTGCTGGCGGACGAACATCTGGTCTTGGAGCGGGGTGTTCAAGGCGTCGAAGAGAAGGAGGTTGACGGCTCCGTTGACGGGCTCGGGCGTGAAGTTCGTGAAGATGCCCGGCGGCATTTTGGGCATGGGGGGAAATTTGGTGGCGTCGGCAGGAGTGAGAGCGGTGTGCTCTTCAAAGTGCTTGACGACCTGAGGGACGTTCTCTTCGGTAAGGGTGAAGTCTGACGCTTTGAGGCCGTGAACGGGCTTCTGATTCTTGTCGGTGACGACTACGTCGACGATGACGAGCTGTGTGCCCGAGTGGAGTGTCGCAACGCCAGACTGGGACGGTTGCGTTGGGGGACCGCTCTGGTTGGGCGGCGGAGCTTGTGCTGAGGCAAAAGTGGTGAAGGCGAAGGCAGAGAGGATGAGGGCGGGAAGGCACTTCAACGAGCGCAGCATGGTGTCTCCAGTGGAACTGGTTTAGTCAACCATAAGAGTCGCGCTCTGTCTCGTTCTTTTTTGTCGGCGATGTTGTGCGCCGGTCGTGGAGCTACGGCTGGCTCGGGGATTTTTGGCTTGGGGATGTGGGGTTAGCCCTGGCTGAGGTGGGGGCGGGGGGTAGATCCTTGACGGAGGCGACGGGGACTTCGACGGCGCCAATGTGGTCGCTGCTAATGTCGTGGACGCCGATGCGAAGACTGTAGTCGCCGTTGAGGGGGACGCTGACCTCTTCGTGGAAGGGAAAGCCGGAGCGGATGAGCTTGTTGCGCTGCGCCAGAGTCAGTGGAGCGACCAAGGTTTTGGAGACGGTGTTGACGAGTTGGCCGTCATTATTTTGATAGACCTGGATGATGAATTCGACCTTGCAGTCGAATCCTCCCTCCGGCCTGGGTGGGAAGAGCATGTCCCTGGCGTCGGCATCGAAGTCCACGACATAGCGGCGGAAGCGTCCAGCGGCTTTCTTCAGGCCAAACGGACTGAGGACGTTGCCTTCGGCGACCAGGTCTTCGGCATCGCCGGTGGGGAGGACGCGGACCTTGTAGAGGATCTCGGTTGCGCCGGGAGCGCCGTGAACCATGGCAGCCCTGACGAGACGGCCGTTGTCCTGCGTGGGCGGTCCTTTGGCTGTTCCTTTGCCTGGTACTAGATTGGTCGCGGTGATTTGATTTTGAGGGGAGTTGGGATCGTCGGCGTAATAGCCGCGCCGATAGGCGAGCGTATATCCCTGTTTGGCGAGCTTGACTTCGATCTTGCGGAAGTCACCTTTCCAATCTGCGTTGGAGGGGGTGTAGGAGATGGTGTAGTAGTTGGAACCGACTTCGATGGCCTCGGCCGTCGCTTTGGTGAGGTCGTTCTCGTTGATGATGGCGCGCCCACCGGTGTTGCTGGCGAGCCGTTCCATGGTGGAGTGCTCTTGGGCCATAGTGTGCTCGAAGGAGGCCTTGTCGTTGACGAAGTTGGCGGGGTTGCCGTTGTTGGGGGTGTTTCCCTGGTACTCACCGAGGGTGGTAGGGGAAGCCTGAACGCCCCGGCAGTCCACGGGGTAAACAGCCACCTGCCCACGGGCGAGCGCGTCGATAATGAGGCGGACTTCCGACTCGTTATTGCTGCCTGCAAATGAGTCAGCAGAGTTAGACGAGATAGCAGTTGCCGGGTCCAGATCCAAGGGGAAGGAGCCAGAGAACCAAACAAGGTTTTTGCGTCCCGGAATATTGCCGAGATAGCGCGCCAATACGTTAAAGGCGTCCAGAGTTAATCGTGCCCGCTGATAGGTCTGTGAATTTCCGTTGACAGCGCTTGACTGGAAGCTCTGAAAGGCAGCCACGGACGCTGCGGCAGGGCCTGCTACCGAAGCTGCTTCGAGATCGCTTGAATCTTCCCCAGTCTGAGTTCTGGCAATCAGAGGAGAGGCGTTGCCAGCCTGTTTGGAGACGATACGCTTGAGGATTTCAGTATCAGAGGTAAAGCCCTGAAGCATGTTGAGGCTGGTGGTTAGGCCGAAGATTGCAATGCTGGTCCCGGGACGCGCGTGGTTGATGTAGTTCACCAACTGGGAGCGCAAGTAGGACTGATCGTCGTATGGAGTGTTGAGCGAGTCGATCAGTATGATGTTGATCGCTGAGTTTACTGGCGCGGTAGTGATATTGGTGAAGACGCCCGGCGGCATCGGGGGAAGCGGTGGGAATTTGACGGCGTCGTTTGCTGAGAGGGCCACATGCTCTTCAAAGGTGTTAACCGTCTGAGGGTTGCCGTTTTCGAGAACGGTAAAATCCTCTTTTTTCAGGTTGCGTAACGGGTTTCCGTTCTTATCAGAGACGGTGACGTCGACGATGACAAGCCTGGCTCCGGCACGGATCGTGGGGGTGGCTGGGGGATGGGCCTGAAGCTCTGGGGTAGCGCTCTGAGCGGGTGGGGGTGTTTGCGCGGACGCTAGAGTGCCCAAGATGAGAATGGAGCCGAGGATGTAATTGAGCGAGAGCGGCATGGCGTCTCCCAGAAACACATTTATTGGAACACGGACCGCTTGGCTGGGTCGCGTCTTTTTTGTCTAAATTGTGTTATGAAGCGGGGTTAGGTCGCTGCCAGTTCGGGTTCGGAGATGGTTTGCTTCGCCATGTTCCGGATTGATTGTTCGTAGGGGGCGCGGAGGACGCCGCGTTCGGTGATGATGGCGGTGACATACTTTGCAGGGGTGATGTCGAAGGCGGGATTTTCGATAGCTACGCCGTGGGGGGTCATCTGTTTGCCATTAGAGTGGGTAACTTCGGTGGCGGCGCGCTGCTCGATGGGGATGAGGTCGCCGTGTGCGGTGGCGAGGTCAAGAGTGGCCCAGGGGGCAGCGACGTAGAACGGGATTCCATGCTCCTTCGCGAGGATGGAGACGCCGTAGGTACCGATCTTGTTGGCGACGTCGCCGTTGGCGGCGATGCGGTCGGCGCCGACGATGACGGCCTGGATGCGACCCTGGCGCATGAGTGCGGCGGCCATGTTGTCGCAGAGGACGGTGGTAGGGATGTTGTCCTTCATGAGCTCCCACGCCGTTAGGCGGGCGCCCTGAAGAAAGGGACGAGTCTCGTCAGCGAAGACGTCGATCTTGTGGCCGCGCTCGATGGCGGCGCGGATGACGCCGAGTGCGGAGCCGTAGCCGCACGTGGCGAGGGCGCCCGCGTTGCAGTGGGTGAGGACGGTGCCCTCCATGGGGAGGAGCGATGCGCCGTGGGCTCCCATCTGTTTGCAGGCGGCGATGTCCTCGTCGTACATGCGGCGGGCTTTGGCGACGACTGTTGCTTTGATCTCGGGGATGGGGGTGTTTTTTGCGGCGAGGTCGTTGTAGAGATTGCGGATCTCGTCGATGCCCCAGAAGAGGTTGACAGCGGTGGGGCGTGTTTCAGCGAGAGTCTTGGCGATGACGGCCACTTCTTCGGTGAGGGCAGTGATTGTGGTGGCGGAGCTGCGGTCGATGCCGATGGCCATGCCCATGGCGGCAGAGACACCGAGGGCTGGTGCTCCGCGGACGATCATGTCGCGGATGACGGTGGCGACCTGTTTGTAGTCGGTTGCGAGGACGTAGGTCTCTTCGAGGGGAAGCTTGGTCTGGTCGAGGAAGTTAACGCCGGAAGGGAGCCATTCGAGGGTCGGAATCATGTTCTTCCAGTTTATCGGAAGTGGCCCGGTTAATCAGTTGCCGTGACGGTGTGCGGCGCAACAAATTTTAAGACTGACTGGGCCTGGTCGGTTTTGCCTGGTTTACTTCGGACGGCTCAGGCTCCAGGTGTGGTCTTCAGGAGGGCGGGGAGCGTAGAAGCGTTCGCAGCAGCAGGAGCAACGCACGGGACGGAAGCCGATGAGATAAAAGAACCAATCGCGCCCTCGTCGGTGAGAGCGGTGGAGTGATTCAGTGTGGCATTCGGGGCAGAATATTCCGTCGGAAAACATGGTCACCTCATCAGCTGCGATGTGTCCCAAGTTTAGTTTTGGAGTGAAGACTTTCGATGATGTTTGCGGCTTTTGTTTTTTGTCTACGCCCAAAATGGGAATGACAATACATGCGACGTCGGCAGCCGCTGGCGCTGCAGCGGCTAATAAATAGGACGACGAACGAGGCTAGTTATTGAGTGGCTATGACAGTGTGGGTTTCGCTGGCTTTGAGGTAGTTGCCGTAGCCAACGACTACTGTGGAACTGACGAGTAAGAAGAGGCCGGTGGCGACCAGTATTTTGGTGCGGCGGCTGGTGCCTCGCCACTCTTTCAGGAAGAGGCCCCAGAGGGTGGCGAAGATGATGATGCTCGCCATGTGGAGGGTCCAACTGGAGAAGTCGTACTTGCCCATCTTGGTCTGGCCCATCGAGTAGAAGAAGAACTGGAAGTACCAGACGACGCCGGCCAGTGCCGCGAAGAAATAGTTGGAGACAAGAGTCTTGGGGGCGAGGCGATCGTAGGTGGAGGGGTCGAGCGGATCGAAGTCGACGAGCGTGTCGCCGGAGGCGTGGGTGGCGCGCATGGGGTTGGAGCCGGGTTCGCCGGCGAACTGGCGGACGGAGCCGTTCTGGAAGATGAGGATGGCAGACCAGATGAAGTTGGTGACGAAGCCTCCCCAGAGGACGACGACGAGGACAGGGAGGTTCTGCCAAAGGTCCAGTTTGCCGGCGGCAAGAAGTTGGGTCTTGGCGAGGTCGCCGATGGGTTTTCCGGCATCGAGACCGAAGGCGAAGAAGGAACTCATGAATCCGGCGAGGATGGCGATGGCGATGCCCTTGCCGAAGTTGTAGTCGGTTTCACCGGCTTCGGCCTTTTCTTCGGGAGTGATCTCATGCTCCTTTGAGACGCCGGCAGCGCCGTTGATGGCTACGCCGATGACGCAGACGAGGACACCGAGCAGGATGATCTGGCCAGAGGTCTGATGGAGGATGGCGCCGAACTGGCCGTGTGCGATTGGTGGAACGAGGGTCCCGAACGCAGCGCAGAGGCCAAGCGCGATGGCGTAACCGAGCGCGATGCCGAGGTAGCGGATGGCGAGACCGAAGGTGATGCCGCCGACTCCCCAGAGGACTCCGAAGAGGAAGGCGAGCAGGACGTTTCTGGGGTTGGTGACATAGACGTGGTGGATGATGCCGAAGAGGTTGGGGACGAAGATGGAGCCGAGGACTAGCGGGGCGACGATCCATGCGGCGAAGCCCTGGATGAGCCAGTAGATCTCCCATGACCAGCGCTTGATGCCGCGGAAGGGGATGAAGTTGGTGGCGGAGGCGAATCCGCCGATCCAGTGAAAGATGACGCCGAGAAACGGATTCGGTCCCACGATGCCTCGATGTGTTGCAGGATAATGGTTTCTTTGTAAGCAGTAGTATCGTACCTGACGCGAGTTGCGTTGGGGAAATATACTCTCTATTGAATTTAATTCTGATTGCCTGCTGTGGAGGTTGGTCTGCGAGTCTCGCTGTTTATCACCTGCTATAACGACACGCTGTTTCCTGAGACAGGCAAGGCCGTGGTGCGGGTGCTGGAACGGCTGGGGCATACGGTGGAGTTTCCCGCAGGCCAAACCTGCTGCGGGCAGATGCACTGCAACACCGGGTATCAGGCGGAGGCGATGCCTTTGCTTCCGAGATTCGTAGAGCAGTTTCGCGGGGCCGAGGCCGTGGTGGTGCCTTCGTCTTCTTGTGTCGCGATGATGCGGGATCATTATCCGAAGATGGCTGCTTCGCTTAAGGACGCGAAGTTAATTGCGGATGTTGAGGAGCTGTTGCCGAAGGTGTTTGAGTTTTCCGAGTTTCTAACGAAGCGGTTGGGACTGGAGGATGTGGGGGCTTACTATCCGCATCGGGTGACGTACCACGCGAGCTGCCATGGGCTGCGGAACCTGGAATTGGGTGATGGGCCGGTGCGGTTGCTGAAGGCGGTGCGGGGGATCGACCTGGTGGAGATGGAGGGACTGGAGCAGTGCTGCGGGTTTGGTGGGACGTTCGCGGTGAAGAATGCGGAGGTGTCGGGTGCGATGCTGGAGGAGAAGATTACTGCGGTTTTGAATACGAAGGCTGAGGCTTGTACGGCTTGCGATAATTCCTGCCTGATGCATATTCAGGGTGGGTTGCATCGGCAGAGGACGGGTGTGAAGACGGTGCATCTGGCGGAGATTCTGGCTGGAGATGAAGGGGTGTCGCGTTGAGTGGCACGATGAGTGGAAGTGGATTGGATCCGAAGACGGCGCCTCCGTTTCCGATGGCGGCGAAGGCTGCGATGGGGGATGTGCAGCTGCGGAAGAATGTTCGCCATGCGACGGAGGTGATTCAGGCGAAGCGGGCGCGTGTGGTGGGCGAGATGCCGGACTGGCAGGAACTGCGCGAGGCAGGAAAGCAGATTCGTCAGCACACGATGGAGAATCTGGATTTTTACCTGGAGGAGTTTGAGGCGAACTGCACGCGCGCCGGTGGGGTCGTGCATTGGGCTCGCGATGCGGAGGAGGCGCGGCAAATTATTGTCTCGTTGGTGAAGGCGAGCGGGTCGGATGAGGTCATCAAGATCAAGTCGATGACGACGGAGGAGATTCAGCTGAACTCCGCGCTGGAGGCGGCGGGGATTCATCCGTTCGAGACGGATCTGGCGGAGTTGATTATTCAGCTTGGGGAAGACCGGCCGTCGCATATTGTGGTTCCGGCGCTGCATAAGAACCGGCACGAGATTCGCGAGATCTTTCGGCGGACGATGAATCTGCCGGAACTGGGAGACAAGCCGCAGGATCTGGCAGATGCTGCGCGGATGTTTTTGCGAGAGAAGTTTCTGCGGGTGAAGACTGGGGTGAGTGGGGCGAATTTTTTGATCGCGGAGACGGGCGGGGTGTGCATCGTCGAGAGCGAAGGCAATGGGCGGATGTGCCTGACGCTGCCGGAGACGCTGATTACCGTGGCGGGGATTGATAAGGTGGTTCCGCGGTATCAGGATCTGGAGGTGCTGCTGCAGCTGCTGCCGCGGTCGGCGACGGGCGAGCGGATGAATCCTTACAACTCGATGTGGACCGGCGTGGATGCTGCTGATGGGCCGCGTGTGTTTCATGTGGTGCTGATGGACAATGCGCGGACGGAGGTCCTGGCGGATGAAGAGGCGCGGCAGACGCTGAACTGCATTCGCTGCGCGGCTTGTCAAAACGCTTGTCCGGTGTATCGGCAGACGGGTGGACATGCATATGGGAGCGTGTATGCCGGGCCAATTGGAGCGATTCTGACGCCGCAGTTGCAGGAGATGCATCATGCGCAGTCGTTGCCTTATGCATCGTCGTTGTGCGGGGCTTGCTATGAGGTTTGTCCGGTAAAGATCAATATTCCCGAGGTGCTGATTCATCTGCGGAACAAGGTGGTGAAGCAGAATACGGCTGGAGTGGCGGGACTTTTTGATGTTGAGGCCGGGGCGATGAAAGCGATGGCGATGATCTTCCGGAGTGAGCGGAGGTTTCGTGCGGCGCAGCGTTTGGGACGGGTGGCGGAGTCGCCTCTGGTTGGGAAAGATGGATGGATTGGGTGGCTGCCGGGGTTACTGGGGGGATGGACGCAGGCGAGGGATCTGCGGGAGATGCCGAAGGAGACGTTCCGCGACTGGTGGGAGAAGCGAGGGGCGAATGGCAACTGAGATGGTTACAAATTCGGCGCGGGAAGAGGTGTTGCGGCGGATACGCGCGGCGAAGGGTGGGACTGCAACCGCCGAGGAGGTGCGGGCTGGGTGGAGTGCGGTGGAACGGAGATATCGCCGGGAGGCTACGCGGTCGCGTGAGGCCGTGCTGGAGCTTCTGGAGGACCGTCTGCGGGACTATGACGCTCATGTGGTTCGGGCGAATGGAGCAGAGGTAGCGGCGAGAGTGGCAGCGATTCTTCTCGAGCGAGGGAAGCGGCGGATGGTTTTGCCCAAGGGCTTTGCGGCGGAGTTTCTTCCGAGCGGCTTTGACTTTGTGACGGACGGGGGAGAGCCGCAGGCGGTGTTGACGGCGAAGGAGCTGGACGAGTTCGACGGTGTGATGACGGGAGCGACCGTGGCGATTGCGGAGACGGGAACGGTGGTGCTGCAGAATGTCGCGGGTCAGGGACGGCGGGCGCTGACGCTGGTGCCGGATTATCACCTGTGCGTGGTGCGGGTGGAGGACGTGGTGGAGACTGTTCCGGAGGCCATTGGGCGGCTGCAGGTCACGGCCGAGCTGGCGACTACTTTTTTTTCGGGGCCTTCGGCTACGGCGGACATTGAGATGACGCGGATCAAGGGAGTGCATGGGCCGCGGTTTCTGGATGTCATTCTGGTTGGTTAAGGCTCTAAGGAAAATACCTTTGACAATTGCGCCGGAAAGGTAGATTCTGCTGAATGTTTCAATAGGGAGTATATTTCTATTCTGTGCTACTTGATTAGGTGAAGGGATTGGACCATGGCAATCGACGGCGCAGGTGCGGCAGAGCGCGAGGCACAAAATGTCTGGCATGCTCTGGACAGTTTCCGAATTGAGGTTCCGTCGTGGGGCTTCGCCAATACCGGGACGCGGTTCGGGAAGTTCGTGCAGGGCGGAGCAGCGACGACGATTGAAGAGAAGTTCAGCGATGCTTCGCAGGTGAATGCTCTGACCGGGGCCAGTCCTTCGGTGGCGCTGCATGTGCTGTGGGATTTGCCGGGAGGCAAGGCGGATGTGCCGGCGATTCGGGCGTTGGAGAAGAAGTATGGAGTGAGGGCAGGGTCGATCAATCCGAACCTGTTCCAGGATGCGGAATATAAGTATGGATCGATTGCGAATCCAAGTGCGGAGATTCGCGGTAATGCGCTGGCACATTTGCTGGATTCGGTGGAGATTGGACGAGAGCTCGGGTCGAAGGATGTTTCGCTGTGGATTGCGGATGGGTCGAACTATCCCGGGACGCAGAGTATTCGCAAACGCATTGGGTATATGGAAGAGGTGCTGGCTGCGACGCATGCGGCGCTGGGCGATGGCCAAAGGATGCTGGTGGAGTACAAACCGTTTGAGCCGGCTTTTTATCACACGGACATTGCGGACTGGGGAATGGCCCTGGAACTGGCGCGGCGGGCGGGTCCGAAGGCGAAGGTGCTGGTGGATACGGGACATCATTACCAGGGGACCAATATTGAACAGATTGTGGCGTGGCTGCTGCGGTTGGGTGAGCTTGGTGGATTTCATTTCAACGACCGGAAGTATGCGGATGACGACCTGACACTGGGGTCGATCGATCCGTACCAGGTGTTCCGGATCTTCCATGAGATTTTGAGTGTGGCGGAGGAGGAGCGTGCGGGGGTTGCGTTCATGATCGACCAGAGCCACAACCTGAAGGGAAAGATGGAGGCGATGGTGCAGACCGTGGTGATGGCTCAGGAGCTGTTCGCGAAGGCGGCGCTGGTTGATCAGGCGAGACTTGCCGAGTTGCAGCAGGAGTGCAGGCTGGTGGAGGCGGAGGAGTGCTTCCGAGGTGCGTTCTGGCAGGATGTGCGGCCGGTGGTACGGCAGTGGCGGGTGGCTCGTGGATTGCCGGCTGATCCTTTGAAGGCGCTGGCCGAGAGCGGCTATGTGGAGCGGATTACGAAGGAGCGGGGGAGTAAAAATGCCCGCAGTGTTTCGAGTTACGCGTAGCCAGTGTTCACCGTTGTGCTTCCTTTCCGGGGGTAGCCCCCCTCCCCCATTGCCCGCGCGTAAGTTGCTTATTTTCAGTTGTTTACGTGCAGTCGTTCCTTGCAAAATATTCATTACAAAAGGTTTGCGTCCAAATATTTGCAAATAAAAGGGTTACGAGCTGAAAAAGAAAAGCCCCGGTTTGCTGACCGGGGCTTTCTTCTTTCACTGTTTTAAGTATAGCGGATTGAAGCTAACTAAAATGCCACGCGGATGGGTGTAAATATACTTGACACACCACGACTATTTTGATACAGTTACTTCATGGCCACCAACGACATTCCGAACAGCCTGATTGAAGTCATCCGGTACTTCTCCGAAGTTGATGTACACGACCTCCTCCCGGTCCACCCCGATCAGCCCATCGGCGCGCAACCGGTCCAGGGCCGTGTACAGCGTCCCGGCGCGCAGCCGGACCCGGCCACCGGAAATCTGCTGAACGTCGGCGATGATCCCGTACCCGTGCTGGCTGCCATCGGCCAGCGCGGTCAGGATCTAGGAACGTCGCCTCCTGCATGGCCCGCTCAGTCATACTTACTTTATATACTGTTGGACTAGCGGTGGCAACCCCTCGCCAACCCCGATGAGGGGCTGGCCCAGGCCGCCAGCGGGCAGCGGCACTGGCTCGATCATGATCAGCTCAAGCCACTGTCCGTACCCTTCCCCTCCTCCCCGCTAGGTGCCGGATCTTGCCGGGCAAGATCAGAGTCAAGGTGGAGCGCTGAAGCCGCCTACCTGTTGGGCGGGGCCGCCGGTTGCCGGCGAACCGGCTTCCGCGGCTCCTACTTCGGTCGTCTTGAGCTGCGCTGGCAGGAAGCCGACTGCTGGATGTCAGCCCCAACGGGCACTGTCTAACGACATGCCGAGATATCCACGCTGCCGCCCCTTTCT
>CAWBTR010000011.1:0-539093 GCA_963791735.1 uncultured Acidobacteriaceae bacterium
ACTGCATTACATCCGGTAAGCCTGAGAAAAGATCTAATTCTCGACTGTGGCGCATAAAATAGCGCTTAGACTTCGTACTGCATTCTGGCATCGCGAACCCTGGAGAAGTACGCAGCTATTGTCGGCACATGCTGGTCTGGCGCTGCTTATATCCCAATTTCACCGAAACAGCCCGAAGTCCGCGAAGTCATGGGCCACGGCCACATGAGCGTCCTAGCGGACCCAACCGGCGCTACCATCGCCCTCTGGCAGCAGAAAAAAGCATAGCGCCCAACCTACCGTGCAGCGTCCCCGGTAACCTCGGCCTCCCGCAGGAAGTCGAAGGTACCGGACGCTCGCGGCCGCACATTCACAATCCGTCGCGTATGCATAACCTCGTTATTCGGATACCACAGTGGAATCCCCGGCAACTCCTCGGCGAGAATCTTCTGAACCTCCACGTAGTCGGACTTCCTCACCGCACGGTCCTGCGAAGCCGCAGCCTCCGTTAGCAACGCATCCACTCGCGCATTCGAGTAACGTCCGCGATTTCCTCCCTTCGGCGGAAAACTCCCCGAACCGTACGCGTAACGAAAAATATCCGGATCTTCGTTACTCCCAATCCACCGCAGCGCATAAATCTGAAACGCGCCCTTCGTCACATCCGCATAAAACGTCCCAAACTCTGCCGACCGAATCTCCAGCGCAATCCCCGCCGCTCTCAACTGCTGCTGCAGCACCGCTGCCATTAGCCGAGTCGTCTCATCCGTACTCGTCTTTATCGTCAACCGCATCCGCACACCATCTTTGCCGGCAGGGAAGCCTGCCTCATCGAGCAGCCGTTGCGCCCGCGCCACATCATGCGGATACTGTGCAAGCTCATCATTCGTAGCGGCCGCCCAATGCCCCGTGGGCAACAGAGTATTCGCCAAACGAGCCTGACCTCTCCAGATCGCATCCACAATGGCCTGCCGGTCAATGGCACAAGCCACCGCCTGCCGCACTCGCTTGTCCTTCAATAGCGGATCTGTAACATTAAACGTTACATAAACCACAGGCGATCCTGGCTCCGGATTCCACCTTCAGGTTCGGCTCCGCCTCCAGCGTATGCACCATATCCAACGTCACCACATTGCTGGCCAAATCCGCTGACCCCTTCTTCAACTCCAATGCACTCGTAATCGTATCCGGCACTACTTGAAACCGTATCCGCTCGATCCTCTGCGCGCCCGCAGCCACCGGTGGCATCCTGTTCACCTGATCCGCCCAGTAATCATGGTTCCGTTCCACAATCACTTCTTTATCCTGCACCGCACTCACAAACTTGAATGGCCCCGACCCAATCGGATGCAATCCGAAATCCTTCCCACTCTCGCGCGGCACCACCCCAAACAACCCATCGCTCATATTGAACAGCAGCCCCGCATCCGGCCGCTTCATATGCACTACCACTGTCAACCTATCCCGCGCCTCCGCCGTCTCCACTGCCGCAAAGCTCCCACCCTTCGCTGTTATCAACGATCCATCAATCAAACTCCGAATCGTAGACGCCACATCCTCTGCTTCAAGCGGCCTCCCGTCATGAAACCGCACCCCATCCCGTAGATGAAACACCCACGTCAACGCATCCGGCCGCTCCCAACTCGTCGCCAGCCAGGGCTGCAACTCATAGTGTTCATCCTTCTTCACCAGCGCATCGAAGATCTGCCCGCCCACCCGTTCCGACTGCGCATCCGTCCCGACCCGCAAGTCCAGATTATTCGGACTACTCTCGATAATCATCACCACTGAACCCGGCGCTTCCACGCTGCCCCTACACCCAATCATCAACAAGCACCCAACAACCATCAACCCACCGCAAATATGGGTACCCCACATTCTCGCGGTGAAACTTCCAACGGGTGAAGTGCTCGCGAAGTGAACCGCTTTTATCTTTCGTATCTCGCCGATCATTTCGTTGGATTTCCCATGGATGCCACCCCACGCAGAATCATCTCGAAATCAGGAAGAATCTGTCTCAACCCAATCATGCGTACCATCCAACGACCATCCCTCGAGAAGCATGTGACGAAAGTTACAGGGGTGAGTTTCGACTGCTCCTCCAAGCACACATAATGAGTCTTGCTGAAATTATCACCCTCGTAATCGCCATAAAATGAGCTAGGTACTTGGGATATTCGCGCATATAACTTCCTGATGCCGTCCACTTCCCCTTGGGCATTCTCCGGCTCAGAGTTTTCATATCTCACAGTTACTGTTGGATTAAATGCGAGCCCGCTATAGCTTCGAGTCAGTTCAAATTGGTTGTAATTAGTCCACACTTCTTCACGCCAGAACCAAGGCACCCGTAAAGCTTGTCCACGAAAACTGACCGTACGCTTATGACGAACGCCCCAGACAATGCTGCTGATCAAATCCCCATAGGCACTCCAAACGTAAAGCCCGGCGAGCAGAACTCCCACAATTAGACAAATTTGTGCAATTGGAACTCTACGATTCCACCAACCATCAAGACGCCCGAGCTTCACAATCGCCTCCAACATGCACTGGACCGACAAGACGACTAAGAAGCATGCGTCACCTTCCCCAAAACCACCGCCCTGTTCGCACCAGTAGCCGCCGCAACATTCCCCGGCAACCCATTCCAGCTCAACCAGGCCAGCAGAGCAAACGCCACCGCTTCCTTCGCCTGAGTGGGCACACCCAACTCCTCCAGCAAACGAACCTTCACCTTCAGTGGCTCCAACCCGTCCCGCAACATCTTCATCAGCACATCATTCTTCGCCCCACCCCCCGCCACCACAAACTCCACTGGAGACAACGGAGCTGCCTGCCCAACATGCCTCCAGGCAAATCGCCGATACGCATCCACAATCGAAGCCGAAGTTAAAGCCGTAGCCGTCGCCACAACATCCTCATCGCGGCCATCTCGTCCACCCGCCTTCCGGCACATCGCAATAAACCGCGAAACAAACGCCTCTCCAAACTGCTCCCGTCCGCACGACTTGGGCGGCAGGGCAGAGAAGTACACCTCCTGCAAAATCTTCTCCACCACATTCGGCAATACGTTGCCCGAACGAGCCACCATCCCATCCCGATCGAACTCCCGCTTATACAAGCGCCTCATGCAGGCATCGATCACCATATTTCCGGGTCCCGTATCGAACGCCATCAAAGCATCGATATTAGCTCCCGCAGGAATC
This sequence comes from uncultured Acidobacteriaceae bacterium, assembly GCA_963791735.1. GTDB lineage: Bacteria > Acidobacteriota > Terriglobia > Terriglobales > Acidobacteriaceae > Edaphobacter. The sequence continues at coordinate 3,183 of CAWBTR010000011.1, forward strand.
GCCGTAAGATTCCCAATCCCACCAAGGTTCTGCAGCACTCTGCTCACCTTTGCAGAACGAAACATACAGTAATCCAGCATTGGCACCAGCGGAGCCCCCTGCCCGCCCGCAGCCAGGTCCGCAGGTCGAAAATCACTCACCACTGGCACCCGCAACCGTTCCGAAATCACGCTTGCCTCACCCATCTGCCACGTAGCACGCAACGCCCTTCCCAGATACTTATCCTCCGCCCCCTGGTGATACACCGTCTGCCCATGACACCCCACCAACCCCACCTTCACGCCGACGCGAACCTGCGCCCCCTCCACCGCGTCCGCATACACCTCGCCTAGCCGCCAGTTCAACCGCCCCAGCTCCGCTACCGAAATCGCCTGTGCATCCATCGCATTCAGCACCGCCGCCCGCACCCCCTTCGGATATTCCACACCCAAATGCCCGAGCAGCTTCACCACCGGCATCCCACCCTTCGTCCGAGCGGGCGAGATCCGGCAGACCGCCACATCCACCCCATCCGCCGAAGTCCCACTCATCACCCCCGCCACCACCATGCTCTTCATTCGAACCTTTGCCCCTCGAAGAACCACCATCGTCATCCCTTCAATTCCTTCTGCAACTCCCCCAGCAAATTCAGCGCCTCGCGTGGAGTTAATCCATCCACATCCGCCTCCGCCAGCCGATCCACAATCCTCTGTGACAGCGGTGTAAACATCGTCATCTGCATCTGCACCGCCGCAGGCGAGGCCTCCCGCACCTGCTGACTCTCCGCGCGCTCATGAACCTTCAACACCTCTCGCGCCCTCGCAATCACACCAGAAGGCAATCCCGCCAACTTCGCGACTTCGATTCCGTAGCTCTTACTCGCCGGCCCGCTCTCCACCGTGTGCAGAAACACAATCCCCGCTGCGGTCTCCTTCACCGTCACACGCAGATTCGTCAGCCGCTCCAGCCTCTCGCCCAACAGCGTCAGCTCATGGTAGTGCGTCGCAAACAGAGTCCGCGCTCCAATGCGGTCATGCAGATGCTCCACAGTAGCCCAGGCCAGCGACAAGCCATCATACGTAGCCGTCCCGCGCCCCATCTCATCCAGCAACACCAGCGACCGGTTCGTAGCCGTATTCAAAATCGCCGCCGTCTCGGTCATCTCGACCATAAACGTCGACCGCCCCCGCGCCACATTGTCACTCGCTCCAATCCGCGTATAGATTCGATCCACCAACCCCAGCCGCATCCTCTCCGCCGGAACAAAGCAACCCATCTGAGCCATCACCACCAGCAGAGCTGCCATTCGCAGATATGTACTTTTGCCCCCCATATTCGGCCCCGTAATCAGCAACACCGCCGGCCCCGCATCTGCGTCCATATAAACCGAGTTCGGCACAAACCTGCCCCCACCTGACTCCTCCAGCCGTCTCTCCACCACCGGATGCCGCGCCTGCACAAACTCCAACACTCCACTCGCCTCCACCTGCGGCTTCACCCATCCCCGCAGCGCAGCCAGATGCGCAAAACATCCCAGCAGATCGATCTCTGCTACCTTGCGCGCCGTCTCCCGCATCCGCCCCGCGGCCTCCAGCAACTGACGCCTTAACTCCTCAAAGATCCTTCGTTCAATCTCCCCACTCCGCTCCTGCGCGGTCAAAATCTTCGTCTCATATTCCTTCAACTCCGGCGTCGTAAACCGCTCTGCATTCACTAGCGTCTGCTTCCGCTCGTAGTCCGTTGGAACTGCCTTCGCATTCGCCTTTGTCACCTCCAGGTAATACCCGAATACCGTATTGAACCGCACCTTCAGCGACCCAATCCCCGTCCTCTCGCGCTCTCTCTCTTCAATCGCCGCCAGCGCCTGCCGCCCACTCTTACTCAACTCCCGCAGCTCATCCAGCTCCGCATCCACACCCTCGCGAATCGCACCGCCATCCCCGAGCGACACCGGCGGCTCCTCCGCAATCGTCCGCACAATCATCTCGTGCAGATCCTCCAGCGGATCGGCACTCGCCCCCAACTCCTGCCATCGTGCACTCTCAAACGAACGAACCGCCACCACCACTCCCGGCAGACACCCCAGCGTCTTCGCCAGCGCCATCACCTCACGCGGCCCAGCCGAATCCAGCGCCACCCTCCCGAGCAACCGTTCCAGATCCAGCACACCATCCATCGACCGCCGTAGCCCCTCGCGCCGTCGCAGATCTCCCGCAGCCTCCGCCACCGCCTCCAGCCGCGCCTCAATCTCCGCCAACCCATTCGCCGGTCGCAGCAACGAAGCCCGTAGCAGCCTCTTTCCCATGGGCGTACAGCAAGCATCCATCGTGTAGAACAACGTAGTCTGCGTCGACTCCCCGGAAAACAACGGCTCCACCAACTCCAGGTTCCTCACACTCACCGCATCGAGTTCCAAGCAACTGGACCTCTCATAAAACCGCAACCCATCCACATGCTCCAATCCACCCTGCTTGGTTGCCCGCATGTAGTGCAGTAGCGCCCCTGCCGCCACCGCCGCAGCCTCATGTCCGCCCAGCCCCAACCCATCCAGCGAATGCACCTTGAAGTGATTCCTCACCAGCGGCGCCGCATAGTCCGCCGTAAACACCCACTCATCCAAGGCAGTCTTCGTCCGAATCCCATCCAACCCTGCCGCCGTCTCCGACGAATCTTCCCCGGCAAGATTCACCCCACCCAGCAACCCCGACCCATACAACAACTCCACAGGCCTCACTCGGCCCAACTCATCCACCAGCAGTGGCCACGCGCTCCCACCAACAAACTCCGTAGCCCGAAACTCCCCGGTAGACAAATCCAGCAGAGCCAACCCACAAACCTGCGTCGCTCCACCCCCCGTCACAGCAACACTAGCCAGATAATTACTCTGCTCCGACTCCCAGCGTCGGATCGAGCGCCGTTCCCGGCGTCAAAACCCGAGTCACCTCCCGCCGCACAATCGTCTTCGTCTGCTTCGGGTCCTCCATCTGCTCCCACAGGGCGACCTTGTACCCCATGCGCAGCAGCTTCTGCAGATAACCCTCCGCCGCATGGTAAGGAACCCCACACATCGGCTGCTTCTTCTCTCGATCGCGTGCCGTCAGCGTAAGCTGCAACACTCGCGAGACAAGAATCGCATCCTCATAGAACAGCTCATAGAAGTCCCCGATCCTGCAGAACATCAGGCAATCGGGATACTGCTCCTTCACCGCAAAGTACTGCCGCATCACCGGCGTCAACCCAGCCGTGTCACTCGCCAAATTCGTCATCGTCTCTATCGCCATCGCAGAACCGCAGAATACCGTACCAACGCCCAGCAGTGCGCTACCCTATCGCTGAAGGAAAATTCCATGATCTCAGGTATCAACCACATCACTCTTTCCGTGCGCGACTTAGAGGCATCTTTTTCCTTCTACACAGCAGTTTTAGGTCTTAAGCCAGTCGCCAGATGGTTCAAGGGAGCTTATCTTCGAGCCGCCGAAGATTGGGTGTGTCTTACTCTCGATCCGAATACCCGAACTGCCGCACATCCGGAGTACACGCACACAGCGTTTACTGTCCCCGCTGCCGATTTTTCTCAATTAGTGGAACGCCTTCGCGCCGTGCAAGCCGTCTGTTGGCAGGAGAATCGCAGCCACGGCGATTCCTTCTATTTTCTCGATCCTGACGGGCACAAGCTCGAGATACACGTCTCAAATCTCAGCGATCGTCTTCAAACCCTGAAAGCTCATCCTCCGAAGGATCTCATCTTTTTCGACGAGCTCGCAAAATAACCTTCGCGCCTTTCAAATTCCGCTGCATTGCATACACGTCAGCCTCGTTGGCCCCTGCAGACAGGTCAATCCTCGGGCAGCTCGGCGCCATCGTCTCGCCATACCCGATATACTGAAGATTCGCGAGTTTATCGCTGACAAACCTTGCCTATGTCCCTCCTCTGGCTCAGAGTCGCGGTCCTTCTTTACGGCATAGCCGCGCTTGCGGTCCTGCCCGCCGCCCTCTACGACCGCCCGCGCTGGCGTCACATCGCCATCCCCGCCACCACTCGCCGCCGTCCTCTTCCACTTCGTCTCCCTGGCCGAGATGCTCAACGCCGCCCACCATCGCCTTCCCGTCGACACCCACGAAACCCAGACCCTCCTTGGCCTCCTCCTGGCCATCGCATTCCTGCTTGTCTACGCGCGTTACAAGACCGTCTCGCTTGGCATCTTCATCCTCCCCATCTGCTTCCTTCTCGGACTCGTCCCCGCCTTTCATCCTGGTCAAGAGAGCCCGACCTTTCTTCTCCTCCCCACCGGCTGGATATTCCTCCACGTCGCTCTCCTCCTCGCCGCCTACGCCGCCCTTCTGCTATCGCTCGTCGCCTCTCTCCTGTATCTGATTCAAGAGCGCCGCCTCAAACAAAAGTCTCCCACCCTCCCCTGGCTCCCGCCGCTCGAAACCACCGACCAGATCGCCCTCAAGGCGCTCCTCTTCGGCCTTCCCTGCATGACCGCCGGCCTGCTCATCGGCTCTCTCATCGCCCAGGCCACCGTCGGCGCGTCGTACTTCCGCGACCCCAAGATCCTCCTCGCCTTCGCCATGTGGCTCGCCTACATCGTGATGATCTACATCCGCCGCCACTCCGGTCTTCGCGGTCGCCGCGCTGTCTATCTCTCCAGCTTCGTCTTCTTCGTCGTCCTCGCCGTCTGGGCCGCAAACCAGTTCTCCGCCGTCCACAGGTTCACCGCCCCATGAGCGCGAATACACACGGACGTCTCGTCCTCCTCGGCATCAACCACAACACCGCGCCCATCGAGGTTCGCGAGCGCCTCGCCATCCCCTCCGGCCGCCTCGCCGACGCCACCCGCACCCTCCTCCACCAACCCGGCATCCGCGAAGGCCTCATCCTCTCCACCTGCAACCGAGTCGAACTCCTCACCCTGCAGGACGACGCTGAAACCACGCAGCCACAAACCAAAGCCGACCTCCTCCGCTTCCTCCACGAATACTTCGCCGTCCCTCCAAACGACATCCAGCCTCACCTCTACGAATTCCGCGAGCGCGAAGCCGTCCGCCATCTCTTCCGCGTCGCCAGCTCTCTCGACAGCATGGTCGTCGGCGAGCCGCAAATCCTCGGCCAGGTCAAAGAGTCCTACACCATCGCCCGCGAGGTAGGCGCCGTGTCCACGCACCTCGAATCCCTACTCCAGCGCACCTTCACCGTCGCAAAAAAGATCCGCACCGAAACTCAAATCGGCTCAAGCAGCGTCTCCATCGCCTCCGTGGCCGTCGATCTCGCCCGTAAAATCTTCGGCTCGCTGCAAGGAAAGACCGTCCTCCTCGTAGGCGCAGGAAAAATGTCCGAACTAGCCGCCCGCCATCTCATCCAGCAGGGCGCAGCCTCCATCCTCGTCGCCAACCGCACCCAATCCCGCGCCGAAAAAATCGCTGCCAACTTCGCGAGCCCGACCATTCAAACCGAAGCCATCCCCTTCGATGACCTCTACGCCCAGGCTCCTCGCGCCGACATCGTCATCACCAGCACCGGCGCCCCGCAAAAGATCTTCGGCCGCTCCCACGGCCAGCACTTCCTCCACGCCCGTCGCAACCGCCCCATGTTCTTCATCGACATCGCCGTCCCCCGCGACGTCGATCCGCGCATGAACGAGGTCGAAGGCTGCTTCGTCTACGACATCGACGACCTCCAGCAAGTAGCCGCAGCCAACCTCGCCGATCGCAGCCGCGAAGCCGCCGCCGCCGAGAACATCGTCAGCAGGGAAGTCGACAAATACCACGAGCGTCTCCAGTCCCGCGACGCCGTCCCCGCCATCAAGGCCCTCCAGCAACAAGCCGAAGAACTTCGCCAAGCCGAACTAGCCCGCTCTCAATCCAAACTCGCAGACCTCACCCCGCAACAACGCGAAGCCGTAGACGCTCTCACGCGCTCCCTCACCGCAAAACTTCTCCACCCCCAGCTCACCGCCCTGCGTGAATCCACCCGGCCAAAGGATAAAGATACAGAGTAGGCCCGCTGAACCCTCGCCGACCACCCACAAATTAACACCTTAAACACCGAAAACAAGCAAGAGTTGCGCTCAACAAAGCGCACAAAGCCTCTGTAACGACAATGCTTTGCGCTCGAGACCTTTCCTTCACTACTGCATCTAAACAACAGAGGTCTAATGATCATGCCGAGGTTCAAAGCGTTAACTTTTGTACTCTCCTTGGCGACTCTGTCCGCGACGGCCTTTGGTCAAAATGCGAACCCAGCTAGCCCAGGAACTCTCAACTACGTCGAAGGGCAGGCCTCGATCGAAGGTCGCCCCATATCTTCTAGTTCTGTGGGCAATACCACCCTACAAACCGGCCAGATGCTCGCTACCGCCAACGGTAAAGCCGAGGTCCTGCTCACACCCGGTATCTTCGTTCGTCTCGGGGACAACAGCGCCGTTCAGATGGTCTCCCCCGATCTCACCCACACTGAGATCAGGCTCGACCAAGGCCGCGCCAACGTCGAAGTCGATCAGATCTATCCGCAAAACACTATTCTGATCGACCTGAAGAACGGACAAACTCAGCTCCTCAAGAATGGTCTTTACGCCTTCGATGCCAACAACTCGACCGTGCGCGTCTTCAATGGCCAAGCCTCCGTCTACCCCGGAACCGATCTCCGAACCAACGTCAAACCCGTCGAGCTCAAAGGTGACCACCAACTCGTGCTCAACGGGGAGCCACTCAAGCCGCAGCGTTTCAATAAAGACGAAGCGACCAATGACCAACTCTATAGATGGAGCAGTCTACGCTCCGATTACCTGGGTGAAGCTAATCTGGATCTCGCCGAGGAATACGCAGGCTATCCCGGCTTCTACCCCGGCTGGTACTGGGCCGGTGGTCCTTACGGCTATACCTGGCTCCCCGGCGACGGTCTCTTCTGGAGCCCCTTCGGCTACGGCTTCTACTCCCCGTACTATCTCTACGGCGGCGGCTTCATCTACGGCCGCTACGGACATGGCGTCTATTCCTACCGCGGCGGTTATGCCGTCGCCGGTGGCGTTAGAGGCGGTGGCTACCACGGAGCCAGCGTAGGCGGCGGAGGCTTCCGCGGTGGTGAAGGCGGAGGTTTCCAAGGTGGTGCAGGAGGAGGCTTCCACGGCGGAGGCGGAGGCGGTCACCGCTAACTCGATAACCAATTCGACAGAACCGTGAAATAAACGAGGGCGGACATCGCAAATAGGATGCCTGCCCTCAATCTCCCACCTAGAAAGAAAAATTCGCCGCAAAGAGAATGCTTCGGTTACCTGGCGTCGGCGAACCATACGGTCCGCCTGCAAGCGTCTGTGACTGCCCAAAAAGCGTCGAATTCAGCACGCCATTCTCCGGGCCCCGATTCACAATATTGAAGACATTAAGTGCGACCCCCACTATGGTCAAACTGTACTTCCGCGGAACCGTCGCATCCAGCTTCGGTCCTGCCTGTGCCCCGCCAAGACCGCGCCCGTTCACGCTGGTATTCTGCCCCTGGCTGTTCATTCCGCTCGCGCCTTCTTTCTTCGGTCCAATTCCGAACACCTTGCTCGCGCGAATATGGAATATGACATTCGCCGGACCTGTCCCAAGATTGAACGGCACGATCGTCTCGCCCTTTCCCGTCGGGTTGCTGTCGAGACATCCAAACGGTGTGGACACAACTCCAGCCGCTCCGCACGTCCCATACGTCGGCCTCGCGTTGAACTGGTTATTTCCCGTCAGATCGCTGCCGATCGAAACGTTATACGGCGTGCCCGACTGCGCCGACAGTAACGGTGCAATGATCACTCCATGCGGCGCCGTGTAGGTCGCCAGCAGAAACATCCGGTTATGAATCCCGAACGAAGCACGCCCATAATCGAGGCCAGGATTCTGTGCGACGGAAGGGAAGTAATTCGCCCCCTGCGTATCGCTGTTTGCTTCGCTGAACGTATACGAGCTGCTCAGCGATATCCTCTTCAGCCGAACGTTCGCGGTCGTAATCACCTGATACTGGCTGTAAACGCCGCCCGATTGAAACTGATAGTTATAAGCGTTCGGCAACGGACCCGTGATCGTATATGTCGTCGGATCGAACTCCGGCGCAGTCACGTTGTTCGTCAGATATTGGTGAATGCCCCGTGTAAAAAGATACGTCACATTGAACGTCGCCTTGCCGACCTGTCGGTCCACGCCAACTCCCCCTTGCATATTCAGCGCAGCGTGAAAGTGCGGATCGATGCTGTAGAAAGTCGGTCGGGAAGTGGACTCACCCTGCTCAGGCAACGTCGGCGCATTCGGATTGTAGAAATCCGGGTTATTCACGACGTAGCTCTGTTGATTGATTCCGTTCTGGTGAATCGTCTGAATCACATAAGGAGTCGCGCCCTGCCCGTTCAGCGAGCCCGGCACGTTAAACCGGTCATAGAACCAGCCATATCCCGCGCGCAACACCGTCTTCGCCGGCTTGTTGCCCGTGTGTCCCGGCGCCCACGCCAGCGCCACGCGCGGCCCCCAGTCCGCATGGTTGCTAATCCAGTTCTGGCTCTCGAATCGAAGCCCATAGCTCAGCGTCAGATTTGGCTTCCACCGCCAATCGTCCTGAAAGAACAAGCCCGCATCGAACAGAATCGCCCTCGCCAGCGGGTTGTTCACAACCGTCACGTGATACTGATCAGGCGTCTCAGCCAGATAGTGCTGCACTGATTGGAAGATGTAGTTCCCATTCGCTCCCGACGTCGAATAGTTCGCATCGCGAATCGCATGCAGACGTGCCCCAAACCGCATCGTATGGCGCCCCGCTGTCGCAGTGCTGTAGTTCTGCAGCTCGAAAATATCCTGGTGGTCCTGCACCACGCCGGAGTTATTCCCGCCCGTCGTGAAGGCGCCCTGGACCGAAACTGTTGGAGTCAGAAAGTTTGGCGTCTGGCTATTGCGAATTCTCTGCCAGAGAAATCGCGTCTCATTAATTAAATGCGGATTGACGACGACCGTGTCGCCGATCTGCAACCCATTCTGCGTGCCACTGCTATTAAATGCCTGCTCAGCAAGGCTCAGGCCTCCGGGCCCGCTGTCTGTCTGCACCGAACGAGAAAAAGACTCCCGAATCGTCAGCGTATTGCTCTTCCCGAGTTGAAAATCCACGCGCGGATTGACGTACAGGAAAGACGAAGGATTCGGGCAGCGCCTGTTGAATTGTCATTGTCGTGTCGTTTGGATTCAACGCATTGATGATGCTTTGGTTCTGCCTTTGCATATCGAACGCGTTGAAGAAGTAAGACGCAGTCTTCGTCAGCGGCCCATTGACGTCCCCCTGAGCAGAATACAAATAGTAGCTCGGCTGTTCCTGCACCAGGGGGTTCGCAGTATTCAACGCCGAAGTAGATCCGAACGAACTGATATGTCCGGAAAATTTGTCAGAACCCGGCTTAGTAAGGATCTCGATCCTTCCATAACCGATCTTCGGGAACTCCGCAGAGAACGGATTTTGATTGATGCGAATCTCGCGAATGGAAGACTTCGGTGGAAGCTGGCCACCCTGGAAGCCATCGATGTAGATCTCACCCCCGTTGGGCCCGGCAGCCGGCCCAGCCAGCGCCTGCAACTCATTCTGCAGCTCATCGGGATCATCCGATAGCGCATCGAGGGCACTTCCGTTCAGCACAATCGCGCCCCCGTTTTCATCAGGATTCACGCTGACGCCATTGTTCCGGTCCGTTACGTTGACATCCTGTTGCTGCACCCCAATGACCACGGAAACATCCAGTTGCCGAGTCTGCCCGGCCGCAATCGCAACATTGGTTCTCGTCAGACGGGTAAAGCCCTCCGCATCGACCGTCAGGGTGTAGACCCCGGAAGGGACCTCGTGAAAGCTGTAGACCCCATCCTGACCCGACTTGGTCGTGAAGACATTCTTACCTTGCGTCAGGGTGACAGAAGCGCCCGGCACAATCGCTTTGCTTGGGTCGAGCACCTGACCACGCAACCCGCCAGCGTTCTGCGCAAGAGCGGCAATCGGGCTCACAATGAGAATCAGCAGAGAAAGAGCATACCTATATAGCATACGACTGTACCTATGTAGTATGCGACTATACCACAGCCTGAGGGTACTCATCTGCTCCCCCGTATACTGCCGAGTGAATTGGTTCGTACGTTAAGGAACGGGCCGAATCGAAGGATTGCTCCTTCCGCTCGCAGAGTTAGACCGCGGATTCATTCCGCGGTTAGTAAAGCTTTTTGAGAAACTTTGCCTGATTCGTCTTCAACTGAAGTTCATTGACATCAACCATGAGCTCAAGCCTCCCGCAACAAGTGTCTTTTGCAGAAAGCTACTCCGTACGTAGCGCCGTCATCGGCTCAATATTTGCAGCGCGTCGCGCGGGAATGAACCCGGCAACGGTAGCGGACGCCAACAGCACCACCACCGCGATCGCCAGACTCAGCGGATCATAAGAGCGCACCTTGTACAGTTGATCAGCCATGTAACGCGCTCCAAGGAGCGCAACAGGAACTCCGATCGCCAAACCCAGTCCCGTCTGAAAAAGCGCGCCGCGCATCACCATCCGCACTACGTTCCTCCGGTCTGCACCAAGCGCCATGCGCAACCCGATCTCGCTCGTTCTCCGCGCCACTTGGTATGACGTAATCCCGTACAAACCCACAGACGCCAGCACCAGCGCCAGCAATCCAAATAGCGTCGTCAGACGCGAAATCAGCCGCTCCTGCGTAAAATTGTCCGCCACCTGGTAGTCCAGCGAATGAAGGTCCTGCATCGTCAGGTTCGGATTGATGTTCGCCAGCGTTCGCCGCACCGTCGCGTCCAGGTTCTGCGGAGACCGCTGAAAATGCAGCGTCACCGAGTTGATATACAGCGATCGTGCCTCTGCCTGCATCGGGTTCGCCTCTGTCAACCCCGTCATCACCTGCGTCAGCGGACGGAAGTACATCGTCCGCATCTCTTCGCGCGGATTGTTGTACTTCGCATCTGCCACAATCCCCACAATCTCAAACGCAGACGAATACTTCTGGTCGAACACCCCGAAGTGCCGCCCAATCGGGTCCTCCTTTGGAAAGAACTTCTTCGCGAACGCCTGGTTCACCACAGCCACCTTCTGCGACGTAGCCGTATCCTGATCTGTAAATCCTCGTCCGCGAACCATCGGCTGCCCCACCGTCTCGAAAAAGTGCGTGCTCACCCGGTCCCAGGACGAACCAATGTGATCGTTCGGCCCCGGCGCAGGCCGTCCATCCACATACACTGCTTCACCCCAGTTATTCCCCTCTAGCGTGCTGTACAGCGCCATCCCCACACTCTGTACTCCCGGCAGTGCGCTGAACTGTTGCTCGAGTTGTTGATAAAGAGCAGGCAGCTGATCCTGCGTATATCCCGCGCCTGCCGGGAACAGATGCAGCACATACCGGTTCTCCGTCTGCAGGCCAAAGTCCTGATACTCCATGTTGCGCAGACTTTTGGTCAGCAGCCCCGCACCCACCAGCATCACCAGCGACAGCGCCGCCTGCACCACAATCAGTGACCGCTGCGGCAGCGACGTCCGGTCGCGCGTCGACCGGTTCACACCCCGCAACGCCTCCGCCGGGTCAGAGTGCGACGTGATCCACGCTGGCACAATGCCAAACACCACTCCCGTCAACAGCGACAGCAAAAACGCAAACCCCAGCACCGGCAGCGAAGGGCTTGCCGGAATCGGCTGATTTGGCGACTCCGGAAACGCGAGCGACAAGATCATTCTCGTCCCTGCATACGCCACCGCCAGCCCCGCCAACCCACCCATGCACCCCAGCAATATGCTTTCAGTCAGCATCTGCCGGATCAGCCTGCCTCGCGCCGCTCCCAGCGCCATCCGCACCGAGGTCTCCGCCCTCCGCGTCGCTCCCCTCGCCAGCAACAGGTTCGCCACATTCGCACAAGCAACCAGCAGCACCAGCCCCGAAATCGTCATCAGCAGATAAAGGCCTTTACCCGTCCGCTGCTGGAGCACTTCAATGCCCGCACCTCCCGGCACAATCACCACATGCTGTTTGGGAATCAGCGTCGAGCGCCCATTCTCCGTATAGTCTGGCTGCGTCGAAAGCCACTGCCGCAAGCTGCCCGACATCTTTCCCTGCAGCGCCTCCGTGTTCACACCCGGTTTCAGCCGCCCCAGCGCATACAGCCAGTTGCTCTCCGGCACATGCAGAATCGAGGTCTTGCCTTCAACAAGCGGTTCCACCGACAACGGAATCCATACTGCCGGAGGACTGCTCCTGATCCTGTCACCAAAGAATCCCGGCGGAGCGATCCCCACAATCGTCATCGGCTTACCCTGCAGATAAAACGTCGATCCCACCACGCTCGGGTCGCTGCCGTAATCCGACTGCCACGCCTGGTAGCTCATTACCACCGCCGGAGCCGCACCCGGCGTATCGTCCGCATCCGTCAGCACACGCCCCGCAAACGGCCCAATCCCGAACGTCGTAAAGAAATTCCCCGAAACATACTGCGCATGCTCAGACTTTGCCGGCTCCGACTCTCGCCGTGCACTTACTGTCTCGCCACCGGATTGCATAGCCGCCAGCTGCTGAAACTCCGGCGTCGTTTCCTGAAGATGTTTGTAAAGTTCATACGAGAAGAGGTCGAAATCCCCGTTATCGTTGATGAAGCCGCCATTCACGCAGCAATCATCCTTGTCGCCCACCCGGAAAAGCGTCTTCGGATCAGCCACCGGCAGCGACTTCATCAGGACAGCGTGCACCAGCGTGAAGATCGCAGTATTCGCTCCAATCCCCAGCGCCATCGTCAGCACAACAGTGATCGCAAATCCCGGCGCCTTATAAAACTGACGCAACGCAACCCAGATATCGTGCATGAAGTCCCTCGCGGAAATCGCCTCGCAAGTCACTTACGCTGACATCACACAGATAGTTCACTGGTACATGAAATTTTGTAGAGACCTGCCTATCGCGCGCTCGGTTTAGCCCCTGGCAGCCCTTCAACAGCAAATCTATCTGTCCATCGAGAACTATCTCGCCACTCATCCCGTATCCTAGTTAAGAACATGAGCAGCGAGCACAACAATCCCCGCAATCCCATCCGAATCGGCAGTCGAGGCTCTCAACTCGCCCTCTGGCAGGCCAACCACATCCTCTACGCCCTCCGCGACGCTGGCTATCACGCCGAGATCGAGATCATCCGCACCACTGGCGACCGCATGCAGCAACCCGGCTTCATCCCGCCCCCCAACCTCGACGGCAAAGGCATCTTCATCAAGGAAATCGAGGAAGCTCTAGAAGAAGGCCGCATCGACCTCGCCGTCCACTCGCTCAAAGACCTCCCGACCAAACTAGCCCCTCAATTCACCCTCGCCGCCATCCCCAGGCGCGCCGACGCCCGCGACGTCTGGGTCTGCGAGGAATACTGGGCACTCCACACTCTCCCCACTGGCGGCCGCATCGGTACCACCAGCCCTCGCCGTCGCGCGCAAATTCTCGCCCTCCGCCCCGACGTGTCATTCGTAGAAATAAGAGGCAACATCGACACCCGCCTGAAGAAACTCGCCGACGGAAAATGTGACGCCCTCGTTCTCGCCGCCGCCGGTCTCGACCGTCTCAAGCGCACCGAATCCGTCCACCAGCGCTTCTCTCCCGAAGAGATCTGCCCCGCTCCCGGCCAGGGAGCGCTCGCCCTCGAAACCCGCAGCCCCTCGCACCCCATCGACGAAGCCCGCGACATCTACATCCGCAACGCCATCGCCTTCCTCGAGCACCCTCACACACGCTTCGCCACCGCCGCCGAGCGAGCCACACTCGACGCCCTCGGCGGCGGTTGCTCTCTCCCCATCGGCGCCCACTGCATCCCGCCTTCTACTGAAACAGGGAAGTGGCGCATGCTCGCCCAGGTCGTCTCCCCCGATGGCGAAGCCATGATCCAGATCGACACCGAAGCCACCTACACCACCACGCCCGAAGCTCTCGGCCGCTGGGTCGCCGACGATCTCATCTCCAAGGGAGCCCTCGATCTTCTCTCCACCACTGTCGCCTAAAGGCTCTTCACAATCTTTCGGAACTCGTCCTCCGTAAAAGCTCGCGAAGTCTGAGACGTAATGCCTCCCTTTGACATCGTAGTAAGCATCGCCTTCGCCATCGCCTCATCGTTCGGCGCCTCAGAGATGACCACTATGTCGTGACTCCCCGTAACCAAATACATCTGCTGTAGCTTGACCCCGTCCGCCGCAAAAGCTTTCCTCGCGGCGTCCAGCCTGGCCGGACTCTCCTTGATCGTCTGTACCCCTTGTTGCGTATATCGGCAGAGTGAAATGTAAGTAGGCATGTAAATTCCTCCTTGGCGCGGCATCCTAGGCCCTTAACCCGAATAAAGTCAAAGCCCCCAGGCGAGCCTCTGCATCCATCCTCCCCACCACGGCCAGTTAACATTTCGCCGCGACGCGACGCGTGATACACCAAAAGAGCAACCGCCAACAGTTGGAGTCATCCAATGCGCTCAATCCCTCTAGCCGCCGCCGCCCTCGCACTCACCTTCACCCTCACTACCTCACCGCAAACCCCCATCCAACCCTATCCCTTCGCCCCACCGCCCGGCCCGCAAATTTACCCTCACCCACTCACCGACACCGATGACGGCTTCCAGCCCATCTTCGACGGCACTCTCAAAAACTGGGACGGCGACCGGCAATATTGGCGCGTCGAAAACAACATTCTCATCGGCGAAGTCACCCCCAACAATCTCCTCAAGCAGAACAGCTTCCTCATCTGGCGCGGCGGCGCGCCCAAAGACTTCGAACTCAAGGCCGACTTCCGCATCTCCGACCACGGCAACTCCGGCATCAACTACCGCAGCGTCGAGATCCCTGGCACCAAGTGGCTCCTCCGCGGCTACCAGGCCGACATCGACGGCGCCGACAAATACACCGGCCAGAACTACGAGGAGCGCGGCCGCACCTTCCTCGCCATGCGCGGCCAGGTCACCCAAGTCGACGCGACTGGCCCAACCGTGATCGCCAACCTAGGCACCCCGGACGAACTCAAAGCCTTCATCCACGCCAACGACTGGAATCACTACCACCTCATCATCCGCGGCAACCTGCTCATACACATTCTCAACGGCCACATCATGTCCGAAGTCATAGACGACGACACCGCCAACCGCAAATTCGAAGGCCTCATCGGCGTCCAGGTCCACGTCGGCCCACCCATGAAGATCGAGTACCGCACCATCCTCCTCAAATCCCTTCCTTGAATCAACAAATCATCATCCTTGCGTTGTTGTCCATTGTTTTGAGGCTTGCCATTCTGAATGTTTTGAAGCTTGTCATTCTGAGCGAAGCGAAGAATCCCCGCATTTGTTTTTGTTGTTGCCTTTGTATCTGCTGTTGCTTGTGCGCTTGTGGTTTTCCATTACACTCTTCAAGAAAACCAATGCTCAACACCTACTACGTTTACATCCTCGCCAGCTCCTTCCAGAAGCTTTACATCGGCGTCACCAACAACCTCTCCCTCCGTATAAGCCAACACAAGACCGACAAGAAACCCAGAGCGCACACCGCTCGTTACAAGATCGACAAACTCGTCTACTACGAACGGTTCCAATACATCCAGAACGCAATCGCGCGAGAGTCACAACTCAAAGGTTTGCTACGAATCAAAAAGCTTCAACTCATAGCAGCGACCAACCCCACATGGCGCGATCTGAGCCTCGATTGGGTACAACCCACCGAACCGTTCAATGAAGCCAACCTCCGTCCACCCGAAACCTTTTGACGCAGCCTCTCAAGCTCCCTTTCTTCCTCACCACAAAAGCTTGTCATTCTGACCCTGAGCGAAGTCGAATGGGGAAGAACCCCCGCAATGGCTTTTTGCCGTTGCAGCTGCCTGTTCTCCATCAAACTACCCCTAAACCTTTGTCATTCTGAGCGCAGCGAAGAATCCCCGCATTCGCTTTTGTATTTGCCGTTGCTTGTTCTCATTCGAACCTGCAAAAATGCGTGTCCTCCAATTCTCACCTCCAAAATTTGTCATTCTGAGCGCAGCGAAGAATCCCCGCATTTGTTTTGCTGTTGCGATGTTTTCTAATTCATTTTAGAGACATCCCGCTCCTCTAGGATGGTCATCACTCCAGCCCCGACCCATCTGCGCTCGACCACTCAGCTGCACGGGCTTGTACTCGTCAGCACTCAATCCCCAGCGAACAGAACTAAAGCCGTAAACAGCCCCGGCGAAAACATGCTTCGCGTCCACAGGAATGTGCAACATGAAAGAAGGGGCGATCCAGCATGACCGCCGCAAAACCCAGCGGCTACAAATAATTACACCTCGCACCCTCAAAAACCCCGGCAAATTCACGTGTCAAGCTTCAAAACCTCAAAACCCCTTACTAGGCAACAACATACCGTTGGCATGTTAGTTAGGTCCAATCTGCTATTCTTAAATAAGTGAAGTAAAGAAAGTCTGGCGAAAGCCGGACTTTTCATTTAAGCCGAAGTCTTGCACCCGAAGTCCAGACTTATGTCGTTTCTTTGGAAGACTTTGCACACTTTTGACGGGGAGCGGGACCAAGCCATGCAGAACACAACACGGTCTAGAATCGTCGCTGTGCAACCACTCACCAACAAGCGCATCCTCATCACCCGAACCCGGCACCAGGCCTCCGAGCTTGCCACCCAACTCGAAGCCCTCGGCGCGACCACCATCCTCGTCCCAACAATAGAAATCGCCGCCCCGTCGTCCTTCGCCGCCCTCGACGCCGCCCTTACCTGCCTCCGCACCTACGACTGGCTCCTCTTCACCAGCGCCAACGCCGTCGAAGCCTTCCACCGTCGAGCCCAGTTCCTCCACCTCACCCAACTCCCCAAACACATCGCCGTCATCGGCCCCGCGACTCTGAACGCCGCCAATGCTATCGGCCTCACCGTCGACCTCCTCCCCCCGCAATACATCGCCGAATCTCTCGCCGAAGCCCTACTCCCAGAAGCCGCCGGCAAATCCTTCCTCCTCGTCCGCGCCGCCGAAGCCCGCGACACCCTCCCTCAAACCCTCACCGCCGCCGGCGCCACCGTGACCATCGCCGAAGCCTATCGCAACCAACTCCCCCCCGAATCCATACCAGCCCTGCAAGCGCTCTTCGCTTCGCCAGAAAACTACCCAGACGCCATCACCTTCACCAGCGCATCGACAGCCCGCAACCTCTGTGCACTCCTCGAAGCCGCCAACCTCTCCCTCCCACCAGACATCACCCTCGCCTCCATAGGCCCCATCACCAGCGAAGCCCTCCGCGACCTCGGCCACTCTCCCACCATCGAAGCCCGCGAACCCACCATCCCCGCACTCGTCGAATCCCTCCTCACCCACCTCTCTGGCGGCATAGAGACCAAATCGCATGCGTAACCCAACTCAATCCCCACGCCTCAGCTCCTGGCTCGTCGCCGCAATCCTGGCGATGATCGTCATTCCAGCCTCGCTGACGCTCAACACCGTCCATCTCTCCGCGCTCAATCCAGCGATCGCCACGACCCCCGGCGCCTCCCCCTACGGCTACACCGTCAGTCTTCTTCTCTTCATCATTCCAATCCTGATCATCGCGCTCTGGTTCCTCCCGCAGGAAGCCATAAAGATCTCGCAAAAATCCTTCGGATGGACCATCGGCCTCCTCTTCCCCCTCGGCGCCGGCCTGGACTTTTTCTTCGCCCGCTACTTCTTCACCTTCCCCAACGAGTCCGCAACCCTCGGAATCAAAGCTCCAGCCCTCGGCTCTCCGGTACCCATCGAAGAGTACGTGTTCTACCTCACCGGCTTCCTCTGCGTTCTTCTCCTCTACATATGGCTCGACGAATACTGGCTCTCCGCCTACAACGTCGACACAGAATCCGCTCAGCGAAAACAGTTCCACCGCCTATTCAAGCTTCACCCCGAATCAATCGTCCTGTCCCTGGTCCTTGTCGCCGGAGCCATCATCTACAAGAAGTACTTCTCACCCTCACCAACCGGCTTCCCAGGCTACTTCATCTTCGTCGCGTTGACCGCACTCGTTCCTTCGTCGGCGTTGCTCTCGTCCGCACGCTCCGTCATCAACTGGCGCGCCTTCAGCCTCACGGTCTTCTTCGTTCTCCTCGTCAGTCTCATATGGGAGGCAACACTAGCCATCCCCCTCGGCTGGTGGAACTATCGCGACCAACAGATGCTCGGAATTCGCATCACCGCGTGGGGACAACTCCCCATTGAGGCAGTCTGTCTCTGGATAGCCGTCGGCTACACAACGGTGATCATCTACGAAACTGTGAAATGCTGGCAGGCCTCCGGAAAATCGATGCGCCACGCACTCTTCGGTGAACCCACACGTCGCGCCTAGTGCGAACTCCACGTCTTATCCGCCGAATTGCAAAGTTTCTCCAGCGTACAGTCCACACACCGCGGCTTCCGCGCCACACAAATCTGCCGCCCATGATGAATCAGCTCATGCGAAAAGGCGATCCACCGGTCCTGCGGAATAATCTTCATCAAATCCCTCTCCACCTTCTCGGGAGCAGTCTCCTTGGTCAACTCCAGCCGCCGCGACAACCGCATCACATGCGTATCGACCACCACTCCCACGGCAATCCCGTACCACGACCCCAACACCACATTCCCCGTCTTCCGCGCCACCCCCGGCAACTGAGAATCTCCTCCATCGTCTGCGGAACCTGTCCCCCAAACTCCTCCGTCACCACCCGTGCCGCTCCCTGAATCGACTTCGCCTTATTCCGAAAAAATCCAGTCGTCCGAATCAGTTCCTCAAGCTCGGGAAGGGAAGCCGCTGCCATTGCCTTCGGCGTCGGAAATGCCTTGAACAGCTTCGGAGTCACGAGATTCACCCGAACATCCGTACACTGCGCCGACAGAATTGTAGCCACAGTCAACTCCCAGGCATTCTTGTGGTTCAGCGCACAAACCACGTCCGGATAAGCCTTCCGCAACTCCACCAGAATCGCCGCCACCCGCTCCGGCGAAGTCGGATTCTTGGTTCCACTGCGGGACCTTGTAGATCGACTCGTTGAAACAGACTTTGAGGGCACGATGAGAGTTTACCTCCCTCACCGATGTTCCGATAAGATGGCCGTGCCATCAAACCAGCAAAGGGAGTGCCGCGAATGAACTGCAGCAGGATTCTGATCAACGGACTCGCATGGGCAAGTCTCGGAACATTCATCGCCGCCGGAGTGGCACAGGCGCCCGCACCGACTCCATTCGTAACCCACCAACTCAAGCCAAATATCTACTGGATCGAGGGCGGCGGAGGCAACAGCACCGTCATCGTCGGAACCAACGGCGTGATCGTAGTCGACGCCAAAACCACGAAGGCAGGCGGTCAGGAGCTGCTCGATGACATCGCAAAGATTACGCCGAAGCCGGTAACAACGGTCATCCTCACCCACAGCGACGGCGACCACGTCAACGGTCTCGCGGCCTTCCCCGCAGGCGTAAAGGTGATCGCTCAGGAGAACAACAAGAAGGAACAGGAGGCCGCGCTTGCCGCCGGAGGCCGCGGAGCCCCGCCGCGCGATCATCTTCCCACCCAGGTCGTCACAAAAGAGAAAGAGACTCTCACCATCGAAGGTGAAAAGCTCGAACTCTACCATTGGGCGCCCGCGCACACCAGCGGCGACCTCATCATCTACCTGCCAAAATATAAGATCGTCGCTACCGGCGACATCATCGCCACAAACAACCCCTACCCACGCATCCACGACGAAAAGAATGGATCAACCGAAGGCTGGATCACAACCGCCAAAGGAATCGTCGCGCTCGATGCCGACACATTCATTCCTGGCCACGGCACCATCCAGACAAAAGCCGACATCCAGAAAAGGATCGCCGACGCAGAGGCGCGACGCAATCAGGTGAAAGAGTTGGTGGCGCAGGGCAAGTCGCTCGACGAGATCAAGGCAGCCGTGGGCGACACCGACAAGCTGAACTACAAGAGCTGGACCCAGGTCTGCTACGAGGAGATGACGAAGAAATAAGTTTCCCTCTGAGAGGCAAAGAAACCAAAAAGAAAGGCGCCACTCAGTATGAGTGACGCCTTCCTCAGTTTGATGAGAAGTCACCCCAACCGATCCAGCATCTCCATCGCCGGAACCCGCACACAGCTAAAGATCGGCGTGTCCTTCAGCGTATACATGCTGATCTCCGTCTCTCTCAACTGCTGCACCAGATCCACGAAGTCCTCTGGAAAGTTCGTCTCGAACGCCACCACAAACTCCTGGTCATCGATCCCGAACGAGTACGTCGTATTCAGCTTCACCCGCGGATACGTCAACCCAATTCGGATATGCTCATCCATCAACCGTTTCCGCTCCGTCGCCGGCAGCAGATACCACGGCCGCGTCTTCCAGAACGGATAGATAAAGATGTACTTCTGCCCACCCGGACGAATCGCCCCACGCCCTTCTCCCTCGCTCTCGTCCGGCCGGTCGATCTGGTACTGCGAACGCTTCGTCATCGCCAGAAAATTATGCGGCGAATTCAGATACCCTCCCAGCGGCGTCGCCATCAACTCACTCCGCATCTTGTTCATCTCATCCACCGCATACCCAATCGACCACACGCACATATCCACATCGCCGCGCGTCCCAACTGTCGAATAGGTCATCGATAGAAACTCTCCCGGCTTATTCCACCGCGCCAGCACCTCCGCATACGCGGCCTTATGCGCGGCCTTCTCCTCTGCCGGCAATCTCCGCCACTCCGGCATCACTTTGATAAAAGCTGAAGGCTACAATCTGACGCTTCACCGGCGGCTTCGAAGGATCATGAGGCGCCGCCCCATAACTGCTCGCCGGTCTTCCGGATGGAGCAGCAGTAGAAGTCGCCGAGGTCGAAACTGGAACGACGGGAGCAATCACGGTATCTGACATAAAACATCTCCTAAACACTCAATGCTAGCGCATTCAACGCATATATTTCTCCCGGTATACTGCACGAGCATGTCCGAAAAAATCATCTCCCTCCTCATCGGCGCAATCACCGCCGGCGGATACCCTGCCGTTATCATCCTCATGGCCATCCAGTCTGCCTGCATCCCCATCCCGTCTGAAGTCATCATGCCGCTCGCCGGCGACGCCCTCGCCCATTCACAATGGGATCTCATCGTCCTCGCAACCGTCGCATCTCTCGCCTCTAACCTCGGCTCCATCCCCGCCTACTGGGTCGGCGCCCGTGGCGGACGCTCTATGGTCGAACGCTACGGCAGCTTCCTCCTCCTCAGCCGCCACGACCTCGACCGTGTCGACCACTTCTTCGACCGCTTCGGCTCCATCGCCGTACTCATCGGCCGCATGCTCCCCATCATCCGCACCTTCATAGCTTTTCCTGCCGGCGTCGCGAAGATGAACCAGCTCCGCTTTCACATCTATACCTTCATCGGCTCCTGGCCCTGGTGCTACGCGCTCGCCTACGTCGGCATGAAGCTCGGCGCAACATGGAACACCGATCCCCGCTTCAAAGAAATCTTCCACCGCTTCCATCTCGCCGTCGAAGCTGTTCTAATCGCCGGCTTCCTCTGGTTCGTCATCTCGCATTGGAAGAACCGCATCCGCACTGAAGTCGTTTGAGAATTTACCATCGATAAAAAGAATTTTGGAGGCAGAAGCATGAATCAACGCCCATCCTGCCGTTTGATTCTCTTCGCGATTGCCGGAATAGTGGGTACGGCCTGCGCACAAAACAAACAATTGCCCCAATCCATTCAAATTTCTATATCGGCGACCTCAGCCGACAATTCGGCTTCGCTTCCTCCGCTTAAGAACCCTGCAACCGAAGATCAGATCCACCAGTATCTCCAACTCAGTGGAGACCTAGATTCTTTCCGGCTTCGCTGGATCGCCGCCGTAGACAAAAACCGCTCTATCGGCGAACCCTACTGGCCGGAGTCGTTTTGGACAGCTATCAAAGCAGAAATGCAGAAAACCGATCTCATGCCAATGTTCATCACCGTTTATCAGCACGGTGTCTCAAAGGAACTAATGCAGCAGGTTATTGATACTTACCACACGCTGGGCGCCGCACATTTTCAAGGATCACCGGCGTGCTTCAAGTTGGGCGAAGCCCAGGTCTCGATGATGGCAGACATAGACAAACTGAAACTTACAAAGACGCAGGAGGTATTGAACAAAGTCTATGCGGTCTATAAACCGCAGATTAAGGCCGCCCGTGCGCGGTATCAAGCCGACCATCCGGATTGGGTAGATAAGTAAGTGCCCATTCAGCTTAAGCCCACTCATTTGCCCCCATCCATCCCCATAAGCGATACTTAAATTTCCGCCTAACGGAAAAACTGCACCATAGAAGGGTACCGCCAAGAATGTCCACCCCCGGAGCCGCCACGCAAGCCGCGGCCAGCATCAAGCCTGCCACTGGAAAATTAGGCGTCATGATTCCCGGAATGGGAGCCGTCGCCACCACCCTCATCGCCGGTGTAGAAGCCGTCCGCCGCGGCCTCGCCAAACCCATCGGCTCTCTCACCCAAATGGGCACCATCCGCCTCGGCAAACGCACCGATGCCCGCAGCCCGCTCATCAAAGACTTCGCCCCCATCGCCGATCTCGACAACATTGTCTTCACCGGCTGGGATATCTTCGGTGGCAATCTCTACGACGCTGCCAAAACCGCTCAGGTCCTCGACCGCGACCAACTCGAACAGATCCGTCCTTATCTCGAATCCATCGAGCCCATGCCTGCCGTCTTCGACCAGCACTACGTCAAGCGCCTCACCCCGAAAAAGGTGAAGACCGGCAAGAACAAGTGCGACCTCGCCAACCAGATCCGCAATGACATCGCCGAATTCAAAACCAAAACCAACCGTCAGGTCATGATCTGGTGCGGCTCCACCGAAATCTTCCTCGAGCAGACCGCCGTCCACAAAACCCTCGAAGCCTTCGAGAAGGGACTCGTCGACAACGACCCTGGCATCTCGCCATCAATGATGTACGCTTGGGCCGCGCTCAAGGAAGGCATCCCCTTCGCCAACGGCGCACCCAACCTCACCGTCGACATCCCCGCACTCAACGAGCTCTCACGCAAGATGAACGCACCCATCTGTGGCAAAGACTTCAAGACCGGCCAGACCTTCATCAAGACCGTTCTCGCACCCGCCTTCAAGACTCGCATGCTCGGCGTCTCTGGTTGGTACTCCACCAACATCCTTGGCAACCGTGACGGCGAGGTTCTCGACGACCCCGAATCCTTCAAGACCAAAGAAGAATCCAAACTCGGCGTTCTCGACGTCATCCTCCAACCCGAGCTCTATCCCGACCTCTACAAAGACCTCTACCACAAGGTCCGCATCAACTATTACCCGCCTCGCGGTGACAACAAAGAGGGTTGGGACAACATCGACATCTTTGGTTGGCTCGGCTACCCCATGCAGCTCAAGGTGGACTTCCTCTGCCGCGACTCTATCCTCGCCGCGCCTCTTGCGCTCGACCTTATCCTCTTTATGGACCTTGCCGCCCGCACACCGTCGCTCCGCGGTCTCGGCATTCAGGAGTGGCTCAGCTTCTACTTCAAAGCTCCCGATAGCGCTCCCGGCGTCTATCCCGAGCACGACCTCTTCATTCAATCCATGAAGTTGAAAAACACTCTCCGCCACATCATGGGCGAAGGCCTCATCACCCACCTCGGCCTCGACTACTACGGCGAGTAATAGCGTCAGGCCCTACGGAACGCGGGTGCTATGAAAGAATTGAATCTTCCATGCGCCCGCTTCTTTATGCAGAAACGCCGACTCAAGCCACGTTAGATCCTTCGTCCCGCTAGCATCCTGTATCGATCCTCTATTCGTGTAGGCAATCCACGCGTCGTTACACGCCAGACGAACGTCCGGCTCGTTCACGGTCCAAGCATAGCGTTTGCCTGCCTTATGAGCAGATTGGATCAACTCCATCAACGCATCGCCACTGAAGCGCCGACCTCCATCAAAGGCAAAGAAGTCCGCCGAAGTAACACGATGGAACAGCACCATATCTTCGTTCGTCGCAGCAACGTACATCTGCTTCAGAGTCTCGGTAACTCTCCCTACATCCTGCGGCTCCACGCTGCAGGATGAAGCCCGCGCACCAAAGGCACGACTCAACGGTTGAAGAAATAGACACGCGGCAAACAACGACAGAAAAGTCGCCGGCACATTAAGAATGAGATCATCGCGCACCTTGTAGAGGGAATAGCTTCTAACTATAGCATTGACAGTTCCAGCGCAAATTTTCCACCGGACTAGTGCGAGACGTTCTTATAAACCTTCCCGCCCTTCATCACGAACCGCACATTGCGCACTGCGGTAATGTCTGTAAGCGGATCTCCAGAAACAGCGACAAAATCTGCCTGATATCCAGGAGCAATAGTCCCGATCTCGTGACCCATTCCGAGCGATTCAGCCGATACAGACGTAGCGCTGACAATCGCATCCATAGGTTTCTCTCCACCCTCTTTCACGCGATAGATGAACTCCTCAGCGTTGCGTCCATGCGCACCGGCAACAGCATCGGTGCCAAACGTGATCTTCACGCCCTTGGCCCGAGCCCGCCGAAGCACATCGATCGTCGGCGCAATCCCATCCTGAATGACCTTGAGTTGGGCATCGGTGAACGTATAGCTCGCGCGGTTCTCCAGATAGTTGTGCAGCACCAGCAAGTTCGGGTCGAAGTAAGTCCCACGCTTCACCATCAGGTCAAGGGTCTCATCCTTCAGAAACGTGCCGTGTTCAATCGACGTGCAACCGGCCACCACAGAAGCCTTTGCACCCGCGTCTCCAATCGCATGGACCACAGTTCGCAACCCCACGGCCTTCGCCTCAGAGCAAACTGTCTGGATCTGCTCATCTGTCGTAATCTGCCCTCCACCCGCGCCCAGCCCGGACGTCGCAAACAACTTGATGAGGTCCGCACCGTCGGCTTTGTTCTTGCGCACCATCTCGCGCAGTTCATCGTCCGTCAACACATGCTGCTTGTCAGCCGGGCCACTGACCCCACGTAGCTGATTCAGCGATGTGAGCACTCGTGGGCCGGGAAGCACGCCCTCGCGAATACTGTCGCGCACCGGCGCATCAAACTCCGAGCCGACGCTCTGCACCGTCGTAAACCCATCCTCCAACTCCAGCCAAGCATCCGAGGCGGTGCCAACCGCGATCTCCTCCGGCTTCGCACCACCGGCCACTGCCTTATGGTTCGCGTCCATGTGCCACTGAAGGTGGACGTGCGTGTCGATCCATCCAGGCATCACCGTCAGCCCCCTGAGATCATAATCGGCCTTGGCCTTCCCCGGGCCAACCGACACAATCCGTCCATCCTCAATCACAATCTGCTGGTTTTTCAGTATCCTGCCCCTGCCGTCCAAAAGCACACTCGTCTGCAGAACAATCCTGTCCTGCGCCAACGCCATCACCGTGAGCAAAAAAACAAAGAGGAATCGCATCAGCCGATTGTATGGCCAATGCGACTCCTTTTCTCCGCGACTTGTCGAGGTTTTCTTCCAATCCCTAAGGTTCAACCATAGGAATCTGCGAGGCCAGCTGCAGGTCAATAAGCATGACCAGACGCCGGTCCAACTGGAAAAATAGCGCGGTCTTCTTACCGGTTACCACCTTGCTTACCAGCGGCACATACTTGAGCCGCAACTGTGCCACCGATTGATCGACTCCGATGATCTGACGGGTCAAACTCAAGGCGTGATCGTCGGTGAGCGTCGCGTAATTAGTCGCATAATCTCTGATGGCCCCATACTTTGCGTCGTTGATCTTTACTAGCTCAGCAGTGTACTGGTCATAAAGTGGCCAGAACTTCTCCGCCTCTTTATCCGTAAGTTGGAGATTCGCTGCAATGATCTGTTTCTTCTGGGAGCGAATGTCCTTCCTAAGTAAGTCGATATCCTGATCGGTACTGCTCTGAGCCGAGTTGTTTGACGGTGTTTGCGCCGAACTTTGACCTGCCAGGATGCCGGTCAAAGTCACGATTGCTGCCAGGCTAATCGATAGAAGATTTTTCCTGATCACAGATCCTCCTCATCACTGCGCGACTATTGCCCCCCCGTAGGCCCGCCGGGTGCAACCTGAATATCACGGCATTGACGCAACTGACAACTCGACCAGTGGTGCCGCAGGTCCGATACCTACTCAGCAACTTCCATCAGCTTCGCCCACAGCGCCTTCGTCCCTGCGTCCTTCTTCGCCGATACCGCCAGAATCTCCTCGATCCCATGCGCCTTCTTCAGCGCAGCCACCGACTTCCCCAACTGATTATTCGACAGCTTATCCGCCTTCGTCCCCACCACCAGAAACGGTCTCTGAGTCTGCTTCAAATATGTAATCAATTGAGTATCATTCTCCTGCGGCGGAATATTCGTATCCACCAGGCAGATGCATAGCGCCAGGGTCTCCCGCTCCTCCAGATACGGCTCGATAAACTTCGGCCACTCAGCCGAGATCGACTTCGAAATCTTCGCGTACCCATACCCAGGCAAGTCGGCGAAGATCAACGTCGGCCTCACTCTCATCTTCTCGCCCGCACCCTCATGCAGCGAGAAAAAATTGATAGCCCGCGTCCGCCCCGGTGTTGATGACACCTTCGCCTCGCGCGATCCCAGCAGGGAATTGATCAGCGAAGACTTCCCCACATTTGATCGCCCGAGAAACGCCACCTCTGGTGCTCCAAACGTCTTCGCCTCAGAAGGGAAGTGCGCAACATCAGTTGCAGACAATAAAAAAACCGGATTCAGCCGCATGGATCCAGTCTATCCCTCACAGCCGCCGTCCTATGCAACTTCATCGCAGCAAAAAAAGGCACCTGCCCCCAAACAAAGAGCAGGTGCCGCACCGCTTCAATTTTATTGTGGAGGCGGCGCCGCCTCTGTCTCCTTAGGCTTTTCTGTAACCGTGACCGGCGCCGTCAGGTGGAAACTAATGGTCGACTCCGACGGAATCACAACGTCTTTGTTCCCAGTGAATGCTGCTCCCGCCGTTCCTGCTCCGGCTCCCACGAGGCCACCAATCAGAGCACCTTTGCCGCCGCCAGCTAAGCCGCCGATCAGCGCTCCACCGCCTGCTCCGCCACCAATAAAGCCTGCGGTGCGTTTGCCCTTACCCGATTGTTCCTTCTCGTAAGAACTCACGCTGACCGGCATACCCGAGATGGAAGTCACCTGAATCCCCAGGGCACCGGACCCTTTGAATTTTCCCTGGCCCTTGGACGCAACCACCGTGCCAACCACATGTGCTCCCCGACGAAAGACCGTTGCGCCGCCGGACGTCTTCACCGACTGGGCCAGCACGCCGGTAAATCCATCACCGACATTATTCTTGCTCGCGCTCAACTGCTGCGTGACCGTCACCACCACCGCCGCTCCCGCTGGCGCCGTCAACTGCACTGGCGGCGGCGGAGGAGGTGCCTCAGCAACAGGAGCCGCAATTGGGGGCGCAGGTTGCGGAGCGGGCGCTGCCGCACCTAGGCGGCGCAGCGGGCGATGGAGAACCAGCCGGCGCAGCCGCAGGCGCGGCTGTTCCATCGGAACTCGCTGTAGGTGCCGGCGAAGAGGCCGGAGCCGGTGCAGGCGTCGAGCTTTTGCATCCGCTCAGAATGAGCGCTGCCGAAAGGGCTAAGCTTGCTGCAAATGCCAGAGATTTTTCACGCATGGCGAATCTCCCTTGAGCGGTTTCGGATTTGAAAGAAAATCTACCCGAATAGATTAGCCCTCTTTAGCGAAAGTTGCCTGTCCGAATGCTGACCTATTCTGTTCGGAGAACAGAAAGCATTGCAGTGCCTGTCCGGTTCTCGAATCCGCAGTCGCCCCGGTTGTCCAAACAGGGAACAGCGACATGGTAGTAAGGCTTCAAAAATCAAGCAAATCAGGAAATCCACAGATGGAACAAAGTTATGCAACAGCGAGAGCAATCAAATCTAAGTTGTATACGCCTTCCGTTGCATAGACTTTGTTTTCAGCCAATTCGTCGGCGTCCCGCCGCGACCTTGCGCCATTAATCCGCATTATTCCGCCTAAAATGAGGCAATAGCGAGAGTTAGATGGATGCGATTCCTTGAACATCTCAGGGAAAAGATTTCGCGCCCTGGAACTGCGCCCGACCCTATTAAACAAATTGTGCTGTCATGAATGACCCAAAAGTATCATGAGCAATTAAGTAACAGATTGGCTAACCTCGGTTATGCTCCATCATGAGATATCAAGATTTTCCTTTGTCTGGTAACTATCTTCCCCGATTGGGGACTATTACTTCCAAAGGGAGGCTCCTGTAAGCTGTATGCGTTCGAACCTCGTTAGCTTTTTTACTTTCGACTTGCAATCAGGTACCTTTTTCCGAAGCCTGTCTTATTTATTGACGGACGAATTCCCCCTGGTCACCTCAACCTGTCGCCTCGGCAACTACCTTGCATAGCAAACCGCACCACTACCTTTCGGAGGGAACACCCATGATTGGCAACTATTCCGCCCGGCTGACGGGCTCAAAGCGAAATCTGCTCGCGCTGCTGGCATCGAGCGTCATATTCTCC
Source organism: uncultured Acidobacteriaceae bacterium (assembly GCA_963791735.1). Lineage (GTDB taxonomy): Bacteria > Acidobacteriota > Terriglobia > Terriglobales > Acidobacteriaceae > Edaphobacter. Next base: position 31,682 of record CAWBTR010000011.1, read on the forward strand.
GCTGGCTGCTCGAATATGACCTCTACGGCCCCAGCCGTAAACTCACTCAGCTCGCCCGCAACGCTCAGCGGAACGATTCACGGCGGAAATCAGGCTGTCGTCGGTGCCACCGTCAAACTATGGTTCGCGGGTCAGGGCGCGCCCGCAATTCTAGCGGCCACCACTACATCTGGCGCCAACGGCTCCTTCAGTTTCACACAGGACACGCTCGGCGGCCATGATGGCACTACCGACCTCTACTCCTGTCCCACGAGCGGCGGCTCTCCGCTGGTCTATGTCACCACTAATGGTGGCAACACGCAGAACAATGGCACGGGCGGACAGACCAACACAGCTGCGTCCTTCATCGCACTCTACGGTAATTGCTCCTCTGCGATCGCTTCCAGTTTCGTCTATATGAGCGAAGTGACCACGGTCGCCACCATGGCCGCGGTGCAGCAGTTCTTCAATCCGTTCGCCGATACGAATGGCAACGTCGACACGCTCAGGGCGGATAGCACTGGCCAGCAGAGGCTCATCGTGCTCAACCTCCCCAACACCGTAAACCTTATGGTCAATGCGGCGACCGGCATGGCCTATTCGTCCACATTGATCCCGGCCGGATCCGGTGGCAGTATTAATCCTGCAGTCACCCTCACTGCAGCTCCAGAGACCGCTAAAATCAATACCCTCGCGAACATCATCTCATCCTGCATCAATGGCGCGAATAACACTGCGACAGCTTGTACCACCCTCTTCGCGGCAGCTGCTTCCCCGGCTCCAAATGTAACGAACCTGAATCCCAGCTCCCCGTTCCCCGCGGCGACCGATACGCTCCAGGCCCTGTATTACATCTTCACCAATCCGACCAATGGCAACGCAACGAACATGTCCAACCTCTTCGCGCTCCAACCCGCGACCGGTGCGGCGTATCAGCCCTCGCTTGGGACCGCGCCGACAGACTGGACCATCGGCATCAACTACGCTAGCACCAGCACCTGCGGTACGGCCACCGGTGGGACGGGCAGCTTCATCTCGTCGCCCAACGATATCAACATCGACGCGCTTGACAATGTATGGTTCGGAAACTCGCAGACCGGAGGCAACCTCTCCTCGATCTCAGCTGCGGGGGCTCCTTCTTATTGCATCAACTTTGACGCTGGCGCGTCAGCGTCCGGAGGGACACTCGATTCGTATGCTATTTCCGGCACAATTCAGCCCCAACGTCTGGTCCGCTGGCGGTACCACGTTGTATCGGTACAATCCAGGCACAAATACAACGCTCGCCTTTCCAGTTGGCGTGGCGCCTCTTGCCATCACAGCAGATGGCGTTGGAAATGTGTACTTCACCGCGTGCAGTACTACAGGTTCACTCTATGAGTTGCTTGGTGCAGCAAGTGCTTCCGCTGCGGTATCACCAGTTCAAATCTCGAATACTGTCGGAGCTAACCCAATCCGCCTGATGCCTGACTATCAGGGAACGACGACGGTGCCAGGTCCCCCACCTGTAACCACGATTAATCCTGTCAATATCTGGGTCTCTTCCGGCAGCACCTTCATCTCGCAGGTAAAACCCAGCACCGCTGCGGAAGCCTGAATGGCTTCGTCACAACTCAGTTCACCACTATCGGGTAGCTCCTATGGGCTTAGCAGTCGGTACGCGGTGGCTATCTTCACTTCGGCGGTCAACACCGGTGTACCATCACCCAACTCAACAACAGCGGAACCAGTACCGAATGCAGCGGCTTCCCCTTGTCGGGATCTACCGTCACCGCAGCGGGAATTAACAAGCCAACGGGTATCTCCATCGATGGCCGTGCAAATATATGGATTCCCAATAGCGGTAATGGCACCTCCACCGGCAGCGTGAGCCAGGTCAGCGTCTTCGGCGGAGCGATTTCACCCTCAACCGGCTTCCAGAAAACCTCCAGCTTCCTGAACTCCAGTAGCGCCTCCGTCGTCGACCAGGCTGGAAACGTCTGGGTCATCGGCACCGGCAATAACTTCATCACCGAGATCGTCGGCGAAGGCGTTCCGATCTACCAGCCCTACGCAGTCGGCCTCGCAAATGGCCGCTTCCAGTCCATCCCCTAAACCAATGCGGCATCCAACAATAGAAGGCCCCGGGAGCAGCATCCCGGGGCCTCTGCATTTCCACTCTCATTCAAGGCAAGCGAAACGTCCGCAAATTTAACCTCGGTTTCTACTGTTCAGCCAGACTGAACACCCTGTCCATCACCATCCAATATTGGTCAGCCCTCGCCCCCGGCAGTTGCTGTTGAAATCCGTGCATGATCGTCTCCCACTCCTGCACCTTCGCATTTGCCAGATCCTTAGCCGCCTTAGCGGATAGCGAAAACGAGTCATCCACATCCATGATCATGAACATTCGCGTTCCCAGGAGATAAATCTCCATCTCGACCACTCCAGCATCAAACAGACTCTGCTTCACCTCCGGCCATATCTTCACGTGATACCGCTTGTATTCCGCAATCGCGGTCTTGTCGTCCTTCAAATCCAAAGTCAAACAATGACGTGACATTCTCCTCTGCCTACCTTTCCATGATTGATTCCCGCGACAGCTGCGCAAGGGTCAATCGAAGACTATCATCCACGTCCGGCTACCGTGTCAGGCAGCCAATTTCGGCTTCTCGGATCTGGAAAGGCCCGAACCTTCACAAAATACAGTCTTGTCCATTAAATATATCGTCTTACATTTAGGATGCATCACAATATAATCCTGGCGATAAATCCGGAGAACTCACCATGGAGACCAGAAAGCAATTCAAGGCCAGAAACGCTGAAAAACGAAGAACCGAAACCCTCACCTTCCGGCTCAGCAAACGGCTCCGTTCCTTGGCCGAGGTAGCCGCCCGCAAGAAAGGCGTCACGCTGGCCAATCACGTTGAAAGCGCTCTCGAAGCCAGCCTCAACGAGCCGATAGATTATCTCCGCGGGGCCTCTATTGCCGCAGTCGCAGACGAGCTCTACGACGAAGTCGAAGCCCTCTGCTTCCTCAAGCGACTCAAGAAATATCCGTGGGCGATGAGCCCAGAGCAAAGGCGTCTCTTGGATCTCATTCACACAAGCCCACTATTTTATCCCACCTTTCGCGTCTACAACACCGCGCTCATCATCCAGCACTGGCCCGAGCTCTCCGCGGTCGCAGCAGGAAGGGCCGACATCACCCTCCTGCCTCCCGATCTCTTCGACGGCATCGACGTCGAGTTCGCCCTCATGAGTGAAGCAGAACGAATCGCCCTCTACCAGAAAGATCCCGAAGGCTGCGCCCAGCGAACGCAGGACTACATGCAGCGGACCAAGCGCCCCACCCAGCCCGGCACTGAAAACCCGTCAGTATCTAAAGTAGTAGCCTTAGTTCAAAATCCATAAGGTAAAGTTAGGCATAGGTCGGCGGCTGCATCGCCAGCCAAATCAATTAGCAAGTCGCATCCGGGCCAATCTCCTCATGGGTACGCAGAGCATCACCCACCCTCCTCGCTCCACGCACGCTCCATTCCGGATCGCACTCTTCCTCCTGCTCTCCTTCGCATCTCCTGTCATCGCTCTCGCCCAAACCTCATCCATCTCCGCACTGACCGTCCCTCTCATCTTTCCGTCCGCCATCGTATTTGACGTCACCGGCAACCTCTACTTCGCCGAAACCGGAAACCACGTCATCCGCAAAGTCGACACCGCCGGCCACATCACCATCATCGCCGGCACTGGCACGCAGGGCTTCTCCGGAGACGCAGGCCCAGCCACCTCCGCTACACTCGACTCCCCGCAGGGTCTCGCCCTCGACACCGCAAACAATCTCTACATCGCCGACACTCACAACCACTGCATCCGCAGACTCAACCTCACCACCGGTACCCTCACAACCGTCGCCGGCACTACCTCTGGCTTCTCCGGCGATGCTGGCCCAGCGACCTCCGCCCAACTCAACCTTCCCACAGCCCTCGCCCTCGACTCCACCGGCAATCTTTACCTGGCCGACACTGGAAACCATCGCATCCGCAGAATCTCCGCCACCACCGGCATCATCACCACCTTCGCTGGCACCGGCACTCAAGGCTTCTCCGGCGACGCTGGACCGGCAACCTCCGCCAGTATTGACTCACCCACCGGCCTCGCGCTCGACTCGGCAAATAATCTCTACCTTGCCGATACTCACAACCATCGCATCCGCCGCATCGATGCCACCACCGGCCTCATCACCACCATCGCCGGAACCGGCACACCAGGCTTCTCCGACGACACCGCCGCAGCGACCGCGGCCACCCTGGCCTTACCTCACGGCATCACCATCGATTCCACAGGCAATCTCTACCTCGCCGATACAGAAAACCATCGCATCCGTCGCATCGACGCCACCACTGGCATCATCACCACCGTAGCCGGCGACGGCACCCAGGCATTCTCCGGCGACGGAGGCCCTGCCACCACCGCATCCCTCGACTCCCCCCGCAACACCGCCATCGCCCCCTCCACCCTCCTCACACTCGCCGACACCGGCAACCAGCGCATCCGCCAACTCACAGCTGCACCCGCTCCAGCCACTACGATCCAAACCATCGCCGGTCTCGGCCTCACCACCCCCGGAGCCCTCACTCTCACCGCACCCTCCGTCATCGCCTACGGCACTGGACAACTCACCGCCACCATCGCTTCGGCCACCCCAGCCACCGGCGCCATCACCTTTCTCGACACTACCAACGCCACCACCACTCTCGGCACCGCGATACTCGCTGCCAACAGCGCCACCCTCCCCACCACTACGATGGCCGCCGGCTTCCACACCCTTACTGCCACCTATGCAGGAGATCAGACCCACTTAGCAGCCCAAAGCCCCATCCTCGCGCTCACCATCGCCCCACAACAACTCACTGCGATCGTCGCGCCAATCGCCATCCTCTATGGCCAACCCATCCCCGTTATCAGCGGCAACCTTACCGGCATTCTCCAGCAGGACGCGTCGAACCTGTCCGTCTCCTTCATCACGACCGCCGCTACTCTCTCGCCCGCCGGAACCTATCCAATCTCTGCAATCCTCACAGGACCCGCAGCAGGGAACTACGCCGTCGCTTCCATCCCGGCAACTTTCACTATCAATCCAGCCCCCACCGTCATCACGTTAGGCAACCTCATCGCCACAGCCACCACCGGCTCTTCCATCACTCTCACCACTCACGTCGCCAGCACCACGAGCGGCACGCCCACCGGCTCCGCCACTTTCCTCGACGGCGGAATCACCATCTTCACCACGCCGCTCTCAGCCACAGGAGATGGCGCCTTCACCATCAACTCCATTACCCAGGGCACCCACTCCTTCACCGCTCTCTACACCGGAAGCACCAACTTCGCCTCCAGCACGTCATCCCCTCAACTCATCACCGTCGGCACCGGCCCCACCACGAATCCTGACTTCGCTCTCAACGCCACCGGCACAACGACACAGACCGTCGTCTCCGGATCCTCTACCAACTTCAACTTTGCCGTTCAGCTTCAGGGAGCCATGTCCAGCCCCATCACACTCGCCGCAACCGGTCTGCCCAACCTGGCCACTGCCTCCTTCAACCCTCCCACCCTGCCACCCGGATCCACCACCAACGTCTTCACCCTCACAATCGCCACCCCGGACGCCACCGCATCCGAGAACAGCCGGTCGCACCTCCGTCTGACTTGGGCATTTCTGTTGTGCCCCATCGCGGCTTTTGTTCTTCGACCCCGTAATCACCGCCTCGCAACGAAGCTCTTCACCTTCGCACTCCTCAGTGTCACTCTGCTCTTCGCCGCCGGCTGCGGAAACCGCATCAGCACGGCAGATGCCCTCGCTCTCGCCGCAAAAAGCTACACCATCACGGTCACCGGCACAGCCACGACCTCCACCGGTAGCATCCTCCAACACTCCACCACCGTAACCCTTCTCCTCGAGCAACCCCAGTAAGATCGCTGTTTTGACGGGGCGCGGCCTTTAACCGCCGAAGGAATTTCTCTCAGCCACTTCACATTTCTTCAATCCACTGTTTAGCCCGGTCCCAACAGTCGCAGTAGAAAAAACACGACCACTCCTACAAAAAACACCAGCGCCATCTTGATCCCCGGCTCCCGGTTCACCTCCGGCACCAGATCCGTCGCCGCGACGTAGATCGTCACTCCAGCCGACAGCGGTAATCCCACCCGCACCCAGCTAGGTTCAAGATTGATCACGAGCACGCCAAGCACCGTCATCGCCCCAAGAAACAATGCCGAATTCAACGCCATCGCCCTGCCGCGCCCACCTGCCAGCATCACGCTCGCCATCGTAAAGCCCTCCGGGATCTTATGCAGGAACACCGCAAAGAACAGAATCCACCCTAGCCAGTGCGACAGCACAAACCCCGACCCGATCGCTACGCCATCGAAAAAAGTATGTGTCGCCAGCCCCAGCAGAACCGAGTAGCTCGTCCTCGCCGAAAGAAACTCATGATGGTGCGTCTCTTCTCCAAAGTGAAAGTGCGGCACCAGCGTATGTTCCAGCAGATGCACTCCGCAGTACCCGGCCAGAATCAGCAGCGGAGCCCACTGCGGATTCACCTGCATCCCCTCCGGAACCATCTCCAGCACTGCCGCAGCCAGCATGAAGCCAGCGCCCAACGCAACGAAATAGCGTAACGCCTTCGCCGAAGGAGACCGCCGCACCAGCAGAAATCCACCCAGATAATCCGCCAGCCCAGCCACCAGTCCCAGCGTCAGGCTTAACCAGAGCGCTGACACGCTAATCGTTCTGGCGGATGTTCATCCCATCGCCCTCGGTCGTTTCAGAAATGATCGTGTCAGAAATAAAAACCACACCGCGCCGCTGCAAACGATTAGCTTCAATCTTCATGGTTTAACGATTTTACGCGTCGCCGGTTTACCCGTCTCCGGTCACTGAGACTCACGCGACAGCACAAACACCACTCCCAGTCCACACAGCAGCACCAATCCCTCCAGCCGCTCCGACAACCTGTGTAGTCGCTCAAAATCCACTCGTCCCGCATTGTCCAGCGAAGCCGCTTCAACCACGCCACCTGCCAGTGCCCGATCAACCTCCATCGCCGGCAGAATCCGGAACTGCGAGTAAGCCGTTACCAGCATCATCACCGCCGTCAGCGCCAATTGCCGTACAAACCCCACCTTCGCCGGCACCTCAGCCCACAACCAAAGCCATCCCGTCGCCAAACAAAAAACTCCGCCACCGATCAGCCCAATCCAGTGCAGCACCCGCAGCGTCCCACCCACCACAATCCCCGCCTCATGCGCGCTCGGCAGGCTACCGAACGCCACCGGCGCAACCACAAAGGCAAAGAACGCCAGCCCTCCGACCCACGCTACCATCGCATACAACCGAAGGGCCCGCAGAAGAGTCTGCATCCTAAACGAAGTCCCTTCCAATCAGCCGCCGAATTCGTTCCTTCATCGGAGGATGCGTCGAGAATAAACTAGCAATCCCTCCACTCCCCAGCAGTGGAGCAACAATAAACAGATGCGCATTCGAAGGCGAAGCTTCCATCGGGATTCTCTTGGAATAAGCGTCCAGCTTTTGCAGCGCCCGCGCTAGCGCATACGGATTGCCCGTCGTCGCCGCACCAGTTGCATCTGCCTCATACTCCCGCGACCGCGAGATCGCCAACTGAATCAGAGAAGCCGCAATCGGCGCGACAATAATCATCAATAACGCGCCTAGCCCTCCGCCACCGCGCTCGCGGCTGCGTCCACCACCTCCGCCATAGCCACCAAACAGCGAAGCCCAATAACCCATCCGCGCAATCATCGTAATCGCACCAGCGAGCGTTGCCGCAATCGAACTCGTCAGAATGTCACGGTTCTTCACATGCCCCAACTCATGCGCCAGTACACCCTCGAGTTCCTCATCATCCAGCAGTTGCAGAATCCCATGCGTCACCGCAACTGAAGCATGTTGCGGATTTCGCCCCGTAGCAAACGCGTTCGGCGACTCCGTCGGCAACACATAAATCTTCGGCATCGGCAGCCCCTGCTTCGCCGTCAACCGCTCCACAGCCGCATAGGCCCGCGGCAACTGCTCCCGCGTCACCGGCTGCGCGTTGTACATCTTCAACGCGATCTTGTCGGAGAAGTAGTAGGTCCCGATGTTGAACGCCACCGAGAGCAGGAACGCCAGCACCATCCCATTCCGGCCACCAAAATAATCCCCGATCAGAATCAGGAACACCGCCAGCGCTACAAGAAGTAACGTCGATTTGAACGTATTCATGGTGTTCCTCCCTTACACAACGGGGCCCACAACATTAGACGTCTCCCCCGCACGTTCGCCGCGCAACAACGCACGCCGCAGCACCACCTCAAGCGCCGCCTTCTGCTCGACATACTCGCTCTCGGTCAATCTGCCTTGCAGTTTATCGGTCTCCAACGCAAACAGCTCTTCCTTCATCGCCGCCAGCAGGGAATTACCCGCCGCCGCAACACCACTCCCCGCAATCACTGGAGCTGCCGCCTGCGCGGGTCCATTCTTCAACATAATCCCCGCGCCAACAGCCATCACCAATCCCAGCACGCCCAATATCCACCACTTGTACTTTGCCCACGGATCGTTCGTCCCCTCAGGATCCAGCGGAACTCCCAGCCCGCCTCCCGGTCGCGTATCGTTGGCAGCCGAACTAGCCGTCCCGCCCGCCTCAGCCTGCGCCGGCGTATTTGCCCCACCTGCTCCACCCTCGCCTGCAGTAGCCGCCGCACCTGTATCTCGCGGCATCTGCCCGGTCCCCGAAACCGTAAAGTCCAGCGCCTCCGAGGGCTGCACGCCCCGCGCCACATAGGTCTGCGCCGTCGTCTCCTCGGTTACCGCCGAATACGGAGCAGAAGGTCCCGGCGTGAACGTCATACTCTTCGGCATCATGATAGCAATCGTGTCGGTTGGCATCATCACCCGCGGAGCAAACTTCATGTTGCCGCTATAGGGCAGCCGGTAGGTAATCTGAAACCGAGTCTCCCCCGGCCGAATCGGAAAGATAAACGCAAAGTGATTAGGCTCTCCCAAGGGCACCGGTGAAGCCTGCACTGGCATTCCACCCGGAGCCAGCGCCGCCGACCCCTCGACCACCGCCCCATCCGGCAGATAAAACTCAAACGGCCTATCGCTGAACTGCGTCAGTGGAGGATTCGACTCGTTCTTTACAAAAAAATTCTCAACAACATGCAGCGTCTTCCCGCTCTCATCCGTCTGCAGACGCATCACGTCGGCCTCGCTGCTCACGCCCTTCACCTTCGCCGCGGCATTAAAGACCTCAACCTCAACCGACTGCGTCCCCGGAGGCGCCGGACGAAAATAATTCGCCTTGTCATGCGTCACCCGCACCAGGTGAAGTCCATTGTCGTTAGCCGGAATCTCCAGCGTGAAGCGACCCTTCGCGTCCGTCTTCGTACGGCTCGCCTCCTGCATTCCCTGCGCCAGCCGGATCAGCACCACATCGTCTCCACCAGCAGGTCTATTGGTCGTCCTGTTCGTCACAATACCAGTGATCGAATCAGCTCCCCACGCAACGCCAGGAAGACTCAAACCGCTTACCAGCCCAAGCAAGCAGCACATCCACTTCAGCAAAGATTTATCAATGAGACGCACATCACCAGAATAAATCCTATCCTTCGAACCCGCCAGCAGTGCGAAGCCGCCGTCGCTCAATGCCCACCCTGCAACGCCCAGACGGCTAGCTCCTCCTTCGACCGGATCTTCTGCGCTAACAATGCGTCGAACAGTCTCCGCGTATTCAGAGCAGCAAAGGGTGCATCGATGCGCGCCCCGATGTGTTGCTCAGGCAGTTTCACAACGTAGGCAGGCCTGTCGTCGAATTGCCCGCCTCGGCTGGCGATCTGCTCCTCTTTCGTCCATTCTGGCGCATCTTCCCACATTAATTTCGTGCGCCAGGAATGGTCGCCCATGAGAACGATCGTGGAAGTATCCCATTGCCCGCTTTGCATGAGTTTCGATCGCACCTGTCCCAGAAACTTATCGGCGAGCGCAAGATTGTCCACATAGCTGGAGCGCGTCAGAACAAACTTGCTGGTCTTTCGGTCATAGATTCCGTTCGGATGAGGGACTGGCATATGAATCAGAACGAACCCGGCCGACTTGTCTTCCAATATCCGTTTTGCAGCCTCCGCAAGAACCACTTGGTCGGAAACGTGCTGTTCCGCAAGGAGATCATCAACAGTGGCAACGTGGAGGAACAAGGAAGCAAAGCGATAGCCCGGTCCGTCCCTGAAAAAGCGCATCCACGGCATGATCAGGTTCGATTGCAACGACGCTCCCGGCACCATGGAGTTGTTGGCTGAGGTACTGTACGACCAGAAGCAGTGGTCCAGAACATCTGGCAGAATACGGCAATAGGGGTTGTACCAACCGACGACCGCCGTGCTGTAATTCAGATTCAGTGCATCTTGAAAAACGCTGTTATGCTCGTCGAACGACTGCCAGGTTCCGTTGCGCGGATTCTTTAGGGAGAGCTGAGCTCCATCGGAGGATGGATGAATGTCCTCGACAGGCACACCCGTCATTAACGCGGGCAAAATTTTTTCCGTCATTATGCCCGCAGGAATTGTGTGCGTGAATACACTTGCCTGCGCGGCCAGGGCATCGAAGGCCGGAAGTTGAAGTCCTGGAAACCGCCGCTCATAGACCTGTTCGTAGGAAAGTTCATCGAACACAATCCAAATGATCCGCGGTCTCCCGGCCTCTGCGGGCTTTTCCAGCGTCGCATCGTGCAATGGCAGCTTCGCGTTGAGCGAGCGAATCTGCCAGCCCAGCCATGCATATTGCGCCAGCAGCACAACGCCATAAAAAGCCGAGAAGATAAACAGGGTCGCGGCAAAGTCCTCCACCCGTTTAAACTTCTCTTCGAACCGCGATCGCCACAGCGCCAGAAGAAACGGGAAAACAGACAGCGCGAGACTCAGTACCAGAAGACTCAGCCAATGAGGAAGATTCTTATGTGTGACGTAGGCCCAATTCTTAAGGTCCACCCACGGCGCCAAAGCGATGATCCCGCACCATATCGCGATCCCCAGTCTTCCGCTGGCAAAAAACAACACTACTGCCAGCAGCAGCCAGAAGGCACAAAAGTCCAGGATGGGAGCGATGAAGAGTTGCGATGGCGTGCCGTCCCAGTGATAGATGGCCTTGTGTGTCAGAGTGACGAGCGGGCCCAGGAGCCAGAGTAGGTAAATTGAAGTTACACCCAGCGCGACGCCAGTGGCCCGTAGTAACTTCTTCCATCGTTGAATCGTCAAAAAAGGCCTACTTAGCCGTTGAAACCTATCTGGCCACGGAGTTTATTCTTCATCGCATGAGGCAAGCCGATGATCTTTGCAACTCAATCTTAATGATTGTTAATCAATCCACAATACTCTAAGCGCTTTTTCTCCGCCCAAATTGCCCCCGCGCCTCAAAGCCTTCCATTTCAGCGATCACCCGCGCAGCCTCATCCTCCAGCCCCGCACGTTGCTCCGCATAGTCCTGCTCCGGATACTTCCCAGCCTGAAACTCAAAGTTCAAATCCCGCAGATTCTCATAGATGACATCCTTCCGCTCTCGCAGATAATCCACCCGCGTCTTATCCGCCTGCACGAACGGATTCTTCTCCGGCCAGAACATAAAGACAAACACCGCAAACGTCAGCACCACACCCGCAATCATGCCCATGTCAGTACACCGTCTCCCGCCGAATCCGTTCTCGCAGTTCATCCGCTTCGGTTGCTCCAACTTCGCCGCCCCCGGGACCACTTCCGGTTCCGTCTCCACCACCACTCCTTCGTTTCCAAATCCAGATCAAAAATCCCACGCCCACTGTAGCCAGAAGAAACACCGCAACCGGCGTAATCCAGGCCACATTATCAAACCCTCCACGTATAGGCGCCGCCAGAATCGTCGCTCCATACTTCGCCGCAAACCAGTTCAGAATCGCATCATCCGACCCTCCCCCACTTATCTGCGCTCTCAACTCACCAATCATTCGGTCCGAATCCGGGCACCCCACATGATTGCACTCCAGTAGCACCTGCCCACATCCGCACGCGCACATCATCTGGTGTCCAACCCGATTGAACCGAGACGAAGCATCGGCCCCCAGCATCACCGCTGCCAGCAAACAAACCACAACCGCCTGCAGGCATCGCCGCGTCGAACGACCGCGCGTCCTTGCTTCTGAGTAGGCCAGGACTTCAGCCTTGGCACTCTCTCCACCCGACCGGCGGAAGCTAAACATGATGAACCGCCGCTTCCACCAGGCTCGGTTCGAGCACCGCAGCCCGCGCAGGCGCCCGCGTCAGGTTCGGAACCAGCGCCATCAAAGTCCCCACCACCACAATCAAAACCCCAATCCAGATCCAGTTCATCAGCGGATTCAGAAACACTTTAATGATCGGCCTATCCGTATCCGGATTCCGTCCCTCATAGATCACATACAGATCACTCGCCAGCGTCGAGTGCAGCGCCACCATCGTCGACGACGTCTGGCTCGCCTGATAAAACCGCCGCTCCGGCGCAAGCTGCGTAATCTTCCTGCTGCCCTTGAACACATTCAGCAGCGCATACTCCGTGTCGTAGTTCCTATTACTGTCCTGCGTGTAGGTCTCGCACACCACCTTATACGGCCCAACCTTCATCGAATCGCCGGATCCCATCTCCTGCTCATGTGACTGATTGAACGCCCCGCCGGCAATCCCGATAAACATCACCACAATGCCGAAGTGAACGATATATCCGCCATATCGCCGCGTATTCCGCCTTATCAACAGCACCGTCGAAGCAAGTAAATTCTTCCCCGTCTGGGTCGCAACCACGGAAGCCCCACGCAGAAACTCAGCACAAATCGCTGTAATCACGCCCGCCGCCAGCGTAAACGTCACCAGCGAAAACAACTCCGCTTGCCAGTCATCGCCCGCCTTCCAGGGCCGCACACCAACCAGCAGCAGCACAAACAGCGCCACGCCCATCGCAATACCCGGCAGAATAAAATTCCGTCTAATCGCCCGCAACGAAGTTGACCGCCACGCCAGCAGCGGCCCAATCCCTGTCAGAAACAGCAGAAACAATCCGATCGGCAACTCCACGCGGTTATAAAACGGCGCGCCCATCGTGACCTTCGTGCCCTGCACATACTCCGACAGAATCGGAAACAGTGTCCCCCACAAGACCGTGAAGCAAGCCGCCAGCAGAATCAGATTATTGAACAGAAAGCTCGACTCGCGGCTCACTAGCGACTCCAGCCTGTTCTCCGACTTCAAATGGTCCTTCTGCTTAAAGAACGTGAACAGGCAAATCGCAAAGACAATCACGATGAACCCATAAAACCAGTTGCCGATATTCGATTGCGCGAACGCATGCACCGAACTCACAATCCCCGATCGAGTCAGTAGCGTCCCCAAAATCGTCAGCATGAACGTCGAGAAGATGAGCCACACATTCCAGCTCTTCATCATCCCGCGCTTCTCCTGCATCATCACCGAGTGCAGAAACGCCGTCCCCGTCAGCCACGGCATCAGACTCGCATTCTCCACCGGGTCCCAACCCCAGTACCCGCCCCACCCGAGCACGCTATAAGCCCAGTGCGCCCCCAGAAAAATCCCGCAAGTCAGAAACAGCCACGTCACCATCGTCCAGCGCCGCGTAATGTGGATCCACTTCTCCCCCGGATACCGCATCATTAGCGCACCCAGCGCAAACGCAAACGGCACCGAGAACCCCACATACCCCAGGTAAAGCATTGGCGGATGAATCACCATCTCGGGATACTGCAACAGCGGATTCAACCCAAACCCATCCGTCGCCACTGGCCCCGGCTGGATCGCAAACGGCGGAGCCGCAAAGTTCAGCAGCATCAAAAAGAAAACCTGAATCCCCGCCAAAATCGTCGAAGCGAACGCAGTCAGCCTTACATCCACCTTGTGCCGCACGCGCAGAACAAACCCGTAAGCCGACAGCAGCCACGCCCACAGCAGCAGGGAACCCTCTTGCCCACTCCAAAGCGCTGAAAATTTATAAGCCGTATTCAAATCTTTATTGGTGTGATGAAGAATGTAAGAGACCGAGTAGTCATTCGTAAACGATGCCCACACCAAGGCGAATGCCGCACAACTGCACGCAATAAAACTCGAAATCCCCGCCCGCCGCGCCGTCTCGCCTAGCCTGTCGGCCTGCCGATCCACACCAGCGGCGACTCCGCGAGTCCTCCACAGAGCCACCCCGCCCATCACCAGCGTATAGACGCTCAGCGCCAACGCCAGCAACAGCGTAAAACTACCAAACTCCGGCATCGGATGCACTTGCATGAATTCCTCTACCCATTCTCTCAAGGGCAGCCCGGAACAGCAATAAAGCGTCGTTTACCGGACAAGGCTACGTTTGGGATCAACAGCCATTGTCTTCCTATGTCGACAATTTCTAAGAATTCGCCTGCGAAGCCGAACCCGTCCCTCCCGGCTTAACCAGGCGATGCACGACCTCAAGCAGATGGTCCGGTAGCAGCGGTTTCAGCCGAAACGTCACATCCAGGCCGGCATACTCTTCCTCTGCCTCTGGCAGCCCGCTGATCACCAGCACCGGCAACGTCGGGTGCGTTTTCCGCAGGACGCGAACGAAATCTGAGCCGCTCATTCCCGGCATCAGGTGGTCAGTAATCACCAACTGGATCTCAGTAGGGAATTCGCTGCGCTGAAACTGCTCCAAAGCCCGCGCGGGGTTCAACGCCGCTATCACAAAATACCCCGCACGCCTCAAAATCGTCTGCCGTGTAGCGGCCTGCACAGCGTTATCGTCGATAAGAAGAACATTGGCTGGCATGCGTGGGCTCACAGGCTCCAGGGGAAGAATTACAGCGCTGCTCATCTCAGGCCTCTCTCCTCAAGTACTTTGCAGCCGAAGATACAATCTGCCGGGTCGACCTATTCGGATGCCTATCTTCTGATTTACGTTGGCGATCGAACAAAATTTCTTTTGAGGTCACGCATACTTCGCTCGACATCCTGCAAATTCTTCCCCCCGATCATTATGCCGTCGAACCTGCGCACAACGACCCTGCAAAATCTGGACGGCGACATCGAAAACGAGTTACAGTTGGCCCAAGTACCATCGGCAGATCACCTCACTGAATAAACCGCGCGAATACTAAGGGCTACTGTGAATCTTTCTATCATCGACTGGCTCATCATGCTGGTCTACTTCGTCTTCGTGCTGGGCATCGGCTTCGCCCTCAAGCGCTACATGCGCACCAGCAACGACTTCTTCCTCGCCGGGCGCTCCATCCCCGCCTGGGTCTGCGGCCTCGCCTTCATCTCCGCCAACCTCGGCGCTCAGGAAGTCATCGGCATGGGAGCCTCTGGCGCCAAATACGGCATCATCACCAGCCACTTCTACTGGATCGGCGCCATCCCCGCCATGATCTTCGTCGGCATTTTCATGATGCCCTTCTACTACGGCTCGAAGGCCCGATCCGTCCCCGAATACCTCCGTCTTCGCTTCGACGAGAAGACCCGCGCCGTCAACGCCTTCTCCTTCGCCATGATGACCGTGCTCAGCTCCGGCATCTCCATGTACGCGATGGCGCTCCTCATCCAGACCCTTGGGCTCCTCCACGGAGTCATCCCTGACCAGTACATCTTCCACGTCTCCGTCTTCCTCTCGGCCATCATCGTCCTCGGCTACATCTTCCTCGGCGGCCTCACCAGCGCTATCTATAACGAGGTTCTCCAGTTCTTCCTCATCGTCGCCGGCTTCGCCCCTCTCGTCTGGATCGGTCTCCGCAACGTGGGCGGATGGCAGGGAATCAAGCACACCCTTCCCGCCAACATGACCCACTCCTGGCAGGGCATGGCCCACGCGTCCACGAACACATTAGGAGTGGAGTGGGTGGGATTAGCCATGGGTCTCGGCTTTGTCCTCTCTTTCGGCTACTGGTGCACCGACTTCCTCGTGATCCAGCGCGCCATGGCCGCCGACTCCGAAGTCTCCGCCCGCCGCGTCCCTCTCATCGCCGCCATCCCAAAAATGTTCTTCCCATTCCTCGTCATCCTGCCCGGCCTCATCGCCGTCAGCGTCACCTCCCACATGGCGGGAGCAGGCCCATCTACTCCCACCGCAGCCTTCTCCACCATCGCCCCTAACGGCACTTCTCTTCCGCTCGACGAAGCCCATCCCCACGGCATCATCCCCGTCAAAGTCGACCCCATCAACAATCAGCCAGTCCTTAACAGCGACGGCACCCCTGTCTATAACTACGACCTCGCCATCCCCGTCATGCTCCTCCATTTCTTCCCAACCGGAATCCTCGGCCTCGGCCTCACCGCGCTGCTAGCCAGCTTCATGTCCGGCATGGCGGGCAACGTGACCGCCTTCAATACCGTCTGGACCTACGACATCTATCAGGCCTACATCAACAAGAAGGGAACCGACGCTCACTATCTCTGGATGGGCCGCATGGCCACCATAGGAGGCGTAGCGTTATCCATCGCCGCTGCCTACCTCGTCACCAATTTCAACAACATCATGGACGCGCTCCAACTCGTCTTCTCCATCGTCAACGCCCCACTCTTCGCTACCTTCCTGCTAGGAATGTTCTGGAAGAAAACCACAGGCCACGCGGCATTCACTGGTCTCCTCTCCGGCACCGCCGCCGCGCTCATCCACCACGGCCTCACACTGCCCACCGACGCCGTCCCCGGCATCCACGGTGGCTGGATCGCCGTCATTCACCACTACCCAAGCGACATGGCTCAGAACTTCTGGACCGCCATTTTCGCCTTCTCCGTCAACTTTGTCGTCACGATCGTCGTCAGCCTCGTTACTAAACCTCGTCCCGAGCCCGAACTCGTAGGCCTTGTCTACTCCCTCACCCCCAAGCCCGTCGAAACCCACCTGAGCTGGTACCAGAAACCCGCGACCCTGGCCGTCGCTGTTCTCGCCATCCTCATCGTCCTCAATCTCGTCTTCGCCTAACGCTTCATCATCGTCTCTGTCTCTGCTGTTGTTCTTGCCTTTGCACTTGATTCGGCTTAAGCGTAGGGCTTTAGGCCCACGAAAAGCACAACGCAGTAAATGCGGCTTTAGCCCTGGGTTGTTGTTCTTGTTTCGCTGTTCTTACCACCAAGGAGTTTTCATGGGACTCGACATCCGCATCCCCCTCGGCCTCATATTCCTCTTCATCGGCGGCCTCATGAGCGTCTACGGCCTCATCACCCGCAACGCCGCCGACATCTACGAAAAATCGATGGGCATCAACCTCAATCTCACTTGGGGTCTCGTCATGTTCGTCTTCGGCCTCGTCATGTTCGTCGTAGGTCGCCGCCAGAAATGGCAGAACGACCCCGTAAACCCCCGCCCATGGGAAACAGGTAAAGGCCCCGGCCACTAGCACCGGGCTTCGGGCCGTCGGTTTTCCCGCTTCCAATGAGGGAAAAACCGTTGCCTATTTGTGCAAACCTTTTCGAGTTAATTCTGACGACATTGCCGCGCAGGTTACGCACCCTCTCAAAAGATACTTGAACTTCAGAGTGGCATCCCTTTGGACTCGTTTGGCCACACACTTGCTTAAATCATGTAGTAGAGTACGGGACCACATACCCACTTGCATCAACTAGAGGAGCCCACATGTCTCTATCTAAACTTACTCTGCTTGCGGTTGCAGCAACCCTCACCTTCGGCGGAGCATCAGCCTTTGCCGATACTCTAACCCTCGGATCGCTGGGCCCAGCCTTCACCTTCTCAGTCGAAGTTGGTGGAACCACCACAGCCATGACAGCAGGAGGCGGTAACGACTCCGGTTCGGCCGTCATCGGCGGGAATCCTGTCACCTTTAGCGCAATTTACTGCGTTGATCTCTTTCACGACATCAGTAGCGGCACCTACAACGCAACCTTTACAAACACGGGCGTCGTCAACGGCAGCACGGTAAACAACGCCGCCGAAATTGCATGGTTGATCATCAACCTCAGTGGGGGAGCCACCACGACGACAGAGCAGGAAGGCCTGCAGGCTGCCATCTGGGCAACTGAATACGATGGCAACGGCACCACCTCACCTCTCTTTACCCTGGGTAGCGGTCAAGCTGCGATCCTGGCCGACGAGAATGCTGATCTTGCAGCTCTCGGTGTCAACACTGGATCGATCAGCGCCCTTGAGTGGATTTCGCCGACATCGGGAACGGCTAAGGATGTAACAACCGATCAAGGACTCGTAGGTTACGTCGACGCGCCAGTCCCCGAGCCCGGAACCTTGTCGCTCCTCGGCACCGGCATCCTTGGTCTCGCCGGTATCATCCGTCGCCGCATCTCAGCCTAGCCTGATTCTGTTACTGCTTCGGCAGCCACGCACTCTCGTGCTCCATTTGCCCGGTCTTCGCAGCGTCGCTTGCGCAGGCTGGGGCGATAGCTTTTAACGCCCATCATTAGTTCCTCTCGTTCTATCTGACGGCACGCCTAGGGCAGACTTTCTGTTCCCCATATGAAGAGAAAACCGTTACCAACTATGCAAACTATTGCACTCTAGTTGCAAGCAGCCTGCAGTATCTTCCTGCGATATCCCCAAAAACCCCGATTTCACGGCAGGTTTCCCATAAACCCAATTGGCCCCAGACTTGCAGGTTAAGCAACGTACAGCATGACTAACCCTAACTTGCATCACTCAGGAGAACACATGTCCTTATCGAAACTCTCTCTGCTTGCGGTCGCGGTCGCCATCACCTTTAGCGGGGTAGCGGCGCACGCTGATTCTCTCACTTTAGGAAGCTCCGGCGGTTCGTTTTGGTTCTATTTCGACGGTAGCCTCGAGCACGCAGCCGGAGGAAACGATACCGGTTCCTCTGCAGTCATCAGCGGTAAAACAGTTGATTTCTCCGCGGTCTATTGTGTCGATCTCAATGACAGCATCAACAGCAACACCTTCTACAACAACACCGCTTTCGACAACTTGGGTATCGTCAACAACAGCACCGTCCATAATGCCGCTGACATTGCCTGGCTGATCCTCAACACCACTGTGACCAACACCACACAAAGTGATGCCTTGCAGGCAGCTATCTGGGAAGAAGAGTACGGCAACGATTTCTCCGTCTACAGCCCTGGACAGAGCGGCATCATCTCTGCAGAGAATGCCGATCTCACCGCTCTCGGCAACGCTAACATTACAAATCCATCTGCCTTGATAGCCCAGCTCGACTGGATTACGCCACCCTTCACCACACAGGAACGCGGGAAGGACACATATAACGATTACCAGCAGGGCCTCGTCGGTCTGCCTGATCCTCCGGCCGTTCCCGAGCCCGGGACCCTGTCGCTCCTCGGCACAGGCATCCTTGGCATCGCCGGCCTCGTCCGTCGCCGCATGTCTGCGTAATCGGAACTGCAGTTTGCTTCGGTAATCATGCGTTCTCTTCTCTTACTCCCAGCCTTTGCAGTCTCTGCGAAGGCTGGGCACTTTAACCCGCATAGTAATCGCACTTCTGGTCCTCCTTTAATCATCCGCACCCCAACACTTGCAATAATGCAGTTATGAAGCGCCGCGAGATCAAGCAATATGAGTTCGTCCGCAAGATCGGCTCGGGCGGCAGCGGTGTCGTGTACCTCGCCAACGACACTCTTCTCCAGCGCCCCGTGGTCCTCAAACTCCTCAAACGCGGCAACCTCACCACCGAGCAGATGCGCGCCACCCAGCTTCGCGAAGCCCGCCTCGCCTCCGCCATCGACCACCCCAACGTCTGCGCCATCTATGACGTCGGCGAAGCCCCCGCCGAAAGCGGCTCCGGCGAAGAAGCCTACATCGTCATGCAGTACATCCCCGGCAAGTCCCTCGACAAACTCATCAACGAGGGCCCCGCCAGCCTCCAACTGGTCCTCTCCGCCGGCATTCAGATCTCCGACGGCCTCTCCGCCGCCCACTCGCTCGGCATCTTCCACCGCGACCTCAAGCCCGCCAACGTCATGCTCACCGACGGCGGCCTCATCAAGATCCTCGACTTCGGCCTTGCCCGCCGCCTCCGCCCTGATCAGGCCGAGTTCGATCCCGGCGGCCCCGTCAACAAACGCAAAGTCGGTTCTCCCCAGGCCGTTCCGGGCCCCACCTACACCGCACGTGGTGGCACCATCGCCTACATGGCCCCCGAGCAGTTCGTTACCGGCCAATCCAGCGTCCAGTCCGACATCTTCGCCCTCGGCCTCATCCTCTATGAGCTCGCCACCGGCCGACATCCCTTCCACCGCCCCGACGCCCCCGAGTTCCAATCCATCCGCGCCATCCAGTTCGCCGAACCGACGCCCCTGCGCGAAATAGCCCCAGCCCTCCCTGTCGAACTCGAGTCCGTCATCCTTCATTGTCTCGAAAAACAGCCCTCCGCCCGCTTCGCCTCCGCCGCCGAAGTCCGCGAAGCCCTCAAGACCATCATGATGGCGATGCAACTCGACTCCGTCCTCCTCCCCGGCGACAACATCTCCCTCCGGCCGTCACAAGGCCGCCTCCCCCTCGATACCCCCGAAGAAGAAAAGCGCACCACCGGCATCCTCTCCATGCTCGCCGAGCGATTCCGCGAGTCCGGCCCCGCCGCCTCAAGCAATCAAAACAGCATCGTCGTTCTCCCATTCGTCAACTTCGGCCCCGCCGACGTCGCCCCTCTCTACGGCTACGCCCTGGCCGACGCCATCGCCACCCGCCTCACTCGCATGTCCACGCTCGTAGTCCGCCCGTCGTCCTCATTGATGACCATCCCCGCCGCTCAGCTTGACCCCCTCAGCGTCGGAAAGAAACTCCTCGTCAACTTCGTCCTCGCCGGCAACTTCCTCCGCTCCGATAAGGGCTTCGACCTCAACTGGCAGCTCCTCGACGTCCCCGGCCAGAGCGTCCGCGCCGGCGGCTCCATCAACGTCGCCTCCTTCGACCTCGTCAGCGTTCAATCCGAAATCTGCAACGAAGTCTTCAGCACCCTCCAGGGCTTCGGCGACCTCCAACCGCCGCACGAAAACCATCGCGCCCCCTCACTCACATCCGCTCTGTCCGAAGAGTACCTCCAGGCCCGCGCCGTCCTCTCCGCCTTCATGACCCGCACCGGCAGTCGCGAAGACCTCGATCGCGCCCGCGAGCTCTTCGCCTCCGTCGTCTCTCAGGACGAGAACTACGCCCCCGGCTGGTCCGGTCTCGGCATCACCCACCTCCAGTACGCCCGCCACGGCCTCGGCGGACAGATGCACGTCCTCGAAGCCCGCCGCGCCTTCGACAAAGCCCTTGCACTCGACCCCGGCTCCGTCGAAGCCAATCTCTACCGCGTCTACATGCTCCTCTCCCGCGGCGAAAAAGAGTCCGCCCGCCACGGCATCGAGAACCTCCTCCAGACCGCCGGCAACGATTGGAACGTCCGCCTGGTCGCTGGCCAGACCCTCCGCATCGACGGCATGTACGACGAGGCCCTCGACCAGTTCAACGCCTCGCTCCGCATGAACCCCGCCAACGCGGCCATGATCTACAACCACCGCGCTCGCGTCTACCAATACCAAAACCAACTCGAGCTGGCCGCCGACGAAATCGAAAAGGGCCTCACCCTCGAACCCCGCCAGCCTCTCCTTCGCACCTCCCTCGGCTACCAGCAGATGCGCACCGGCGATCTACCCAAGGCCATCGAGACCCTCGAAAAGGTCATCCGCGACGACGCCACCCTCCGCATCGTCTACCCCACCATCGCCCTCTGCTACGTCCAACTCGGCGACCGCGAAAAGGCCTCCACCTTCATCGTCGACGAGACGCTCTCCGCCGCCGAAGCCGATAGCGAGATGGCCTACCGCCTCGCCACCTACTTCGCCGTCGAAGGCGACGAGTCCGAAGCTCTCCACTGGCTCCGCCGCGCCATCTACCTCGGCAACGAGAACTACCCATGGTTCTCGAAAAACCCAGCCTGGCGCAACCTTCAGGGCCACACCGACTTCGAACGCATCCTCGAAGACCTCAAAAAGTCCTACCGCCGCAACCAGAAAAACTGGAAGCGCCTCCTCGCCCAGGTCCGCGACTAAGATCCTTCAGTATGGCCCGTGCAACAATCCTTCATTCTGGCTTGATCTACTTTTCGCGAGCGATCGCACCCGAAGCGGTCCTATGCCCATACTGTTCTACGAAAAAAAAGAGGGCCAGGAATCACCCCAGCCCAGGAAAATCAAACAAAAGAACTCATTAACTACTGCGCTGCACGAACCCCACCTACCCCCGCATTCACACTGCTCACCGCAGGCCCACTCAGCGGAGTCAGGATCATCGGCGTCGTCAAGCTGAACACCAGTTGCACATCCTTCGGCAGCGTAGCCTGCCGGTCCTGCTTCAACCAGATCACCGTGCTCACGCCAGCCCCGATCCCAGCACCCACGGCCGCGCCCACACCACCGCCGATCATCGCGCCGGTCACCGCACCCGCTCCCGTCACGCCTCCCATCACTGCCAGCGTCTCCTTCGCATGATCTTTCTTCTTCAGCGTCCCTTCGTCCGTCACCTTGAATTCGCTGCTACCCGTATCGATCACCTGCGCATGGACGATATAGTGCATCCCATCCGGCAGCGTCACATCATTTGTCTCCAGATGCAGCAGCGCCCCACCTGAAATTCGCTTGCCGCCATGGACCTCCGTCACTCGGCCCTCAAGAATCGAACCCACGGGAATAATTACCCGCCCATTTCTCTCGATCGCTTCCGTCACCTCCGCGGTAAATCTGCTCCCCCGCATCGTGCTGGTCGTCGAAAGCGTATCGATCATCTTCGTCTTCAGCAGTGTTCCCGTACGCAACTCGCCTTCACGTTCCGGGACACTCACCACAATCATCGCGTCTTCAGGATTCTCCGCCGGCGCGACCTGTGCGCCAGGATGAGAACTCGCTACCGCAGGCCCCGTATAAGGAACATAAGGCCCATACACCTCTTGCGACGAGGGCGTCGTAGCTGGTGTCGTTGCAGGTATCGCAGCGCTCGGCCTCGCCTTCAACACCGGCGTCGGCGGCGTCGCTTCATCGCTCGTAATCACCGCGGGATCAGGGCGAGAAACCCCACTCGTCTGGGCGAATACAGGAGCAGCAACAAGAACAAGAGCGGCGGTAGCAATGCGAAGTATCATGGCGGTTTCCTCTGAAACAGATTCGAGCGCTCCAGAAAGCAGCACTCTTACTGACTAACAAGGTTAGAACTCCCGCCGAACACCTGGACCAAAATCCCCGGCAGGGAACCGACCCTGCTAATAAGTCCTTCAACGCCTCTCATTCTTCAGACGATTCATTCTCTAGAACAGCATCACACCCAATCTCTTTGCTAAAATTCATCAGGTGACCCCATCCGACGCAGACTTGGTGCAGTCCATCTCCATCGCAGGAGGCAGCACCGTTCCAGTCGATCGCCGCCCAAAGTTAAACGAACGGTTGAACCACCGCGTCGTAGCCCAACATTCCGCAACATCGAGCCAATCAAAATACAGGAGCAACATGACTGAGATCGTCTCTATCCACGCACGCGAAATTCTGGACTCTCGCGGCAATCCCACCGTCGAAGCCGATGTCGTCCTCGACTCCGGAACCCGAGGCCGTGCCGCCGTCCCCAGCGGAGCCTCCACCGGCGAACACGAAGCCGTCGAGCTCCGGGACGGAGACAAAGAGTACTACCTCGGCAAAGGAGTCCTCCACGCCGTCGAAAACGTCGAATCCATCCTCGCCCCCGAACTTACAGGCATGGACGCCTCCAACCAGCGTCTCATCGACGCCACTATGATCTCCATCGACGGCTCCGAGAACAAATCCAAGCTCGGCGCCAACGCCATCCTCGCCGTCTCCATGGCCTGCGCCCGCGCCTCTGCCGAAGCCCTCAAGCTCCCCCTCTACCGTTACCTCGGCGGCGTCAACGCCTGCCTCCTCCCAACGCCCATGATGAACATCCTCAACGGCGGCAGCCACGCCGACTCCAACGTCGACTTCCAGGAGTTCATGGTCATGCCCGTCGGTGCCGAAACCTTCTCCGACGCCCTCCGCTGGGGCACTGAAGTCTTCCACACCCTCAAAGGTGTCCTCAAGAAGAAGGGCTACAACACCGCCGTCGGCGACGAAGGCGGATTCGCTCCCTCCCTCAAGTCCAACGACGAAGCCCTCGACCTCATCATCGAAGCCATCCAACTCGCCGGCTACACACCGGGCGAAGACATCTCCATCGCCCTCGACCCCGCCGCCAGCGAGTTTTACAACGACGATACCGGAAAATATGTCTTCAAAAAATCCGACAAGCGCGAACTCACCTCGGAGGAGATGTCCGCCTACTGGGAGTCCTGGGTCAAGCGAGTACCCCATCGTCAGCCTCGAAGACGGTCTCGCCGAAAACGACTGGGCCGGCTGGGCACACCTCACCAAAATCCTCGGCGACAAAGTCCAACTGGTAGGCGACGACCTCTTCGTCACCAACACCCAGCGCCTGCAGCAGGGAATCGAACAAAAGGTAGCCAACTCAATCCTGATTAAAGTCAACCAGATCGGCACCGTCTCGGAGACCCTCGAAGCCATCGAACTCGCCCGCCGCTTCGGCTACACCTCGATCATCAGCCACCGCAGCGGCGAAACCGAAGACACCTTCATCGCCGACCTCGCCGTAGGCACCGGAGCAGGCCAGATCAAAACCGGCTCCGCATCCCGCACTGACCGTATCGCCAAATACAACCAGCTCCTCCGCATCGAAGAAGAGCTAGGCCAATCCGCCGAATTCCTCGGCATAGAATCCGTAAACTTCGGCGAATAAAGATGACCATCTTCAGGCTGTGCATGCTAATTGTCGCTGGTTTCACCATGCTGGTTCCACGCGTCTTGCTGAGCCAGCAATCGAAGCCAACGTTTTCTAAACTGACGATTCAGCCTGCACAGCCGAACGGGTTCATTCCCATCGAGAACCACGCAACCGAAGAACAGATTCGAAAATACTTTGAACTGAGCGGAGAGTTGAACCTGCAGCGGCAGCGCTGGATTGTGGCTTTAGATAAAAATCGGCCGCTCGGCGCACCGTATTGGCCGGAGTCTTTCTGGACAGATCTAAAAGTAGAAATGCTAAAGTTCGATTTAGCTCCCGGCTACATTGGGCTGTACCAACACTGCATATCAAGAGAAGCAATGCAGAGTGTCATAGATGCCTATAGATCACTCGGCCCCGAGAATTTTCAAGGTTCACCGGCTTGCATTAAATGGTCCGAGCTGAGGCGTGGAATGGAAGATGACGCGAATAAATTGAATTTCAGCAACTTAATGCAAATCAATGATGCCGTTTATGCAAAATACAAGGCCCAAATTGCTGCTGCGCGAGTGAAGTACAAAGCAAAACATCCCGATTGGGTCGATAGATAGAAGCTTCGGTCTAGAAGATCTTCCCATACGCTATACTTCGACATCCCAGATCCTCTTCGGAGCCATCGAATGAAGCGCCTCGCCCTGGCCGCGGTCCTCGCCTTTTCCTGCACCTTCACGCAAGCCCAGACCACAAAACCAAAGGTCCGAGCCATCACCGCCTTTGTCCGACTCGACGCCAAAAACTACCAACACCAGCTAGCCGACGCACTAGCCGTCCTCCACAAGGCCGAAGCTGAATTCAAATTCCAGGGCTACGATGTCCAAACCATCCGCTTCACCACTCAGCCTCTCGCTGAACTCATCTCCGGCATGTCCGAAGACCAGGCCCTTGTCTTCCTCGGCCAACTCGATGCACTCGCCGTAAAAGAAAAAGTCGACGCCAATGTCGGCCCCGCGATGCTGCACGACACTGACAACCCCGCAACCATGCACCTCCTCGAGCGCGCGCTCTCCACATTGCCGCACCTCAACGCCAGCGCCATCATCGCCGACGACTCCGGCATCCACTGGAAGACCATCTCCCGCACCACAGAACTCGTCAAGTACATCGCCGCGCACAGCCCGCACGCGCAAGGCACCTTCAACTTCGCCGCCACCGCCATGCTCAAGCCCTACGGCCCCTTCTACCCCGGCTCATGGCACGACGGCCCCGGCGGCCAATTCTCCATCGGCTTCGAAGGAGCCAACATAGTCCGCGATGTCTTCGCCAAAGACAAGGGCAACGCCGACGCCGCAACCCGCGACCTCACCGCCGCGCTCACCATCCACGCCAAAGTAGCCGACGCCGTAGGCAACAAGATCGCCGCCGCGACCCACTGGACCTACATGGGCGTCGATCCCACCCCCGCGCCTCTCGGCGATGTCTCCATCGGCGCCGCCATCGAAGCCTTCACCGGCGCTCGTTTCGGATCAAGCGGCACGCTCACCGCCTCCCGCATCATCACCGCCGCCGTCAAAGCCGTGCCTGTCAAACAAATCGGCTATGCAGGCCTCATGGTCCCCATCATGGAAGACAAACTCCTAGCCCAGCGCTGGGCCGAGTCCGCCTATAACATCGACTCGCTCCTCGCCTACTCCTCCGTCTGCGGAACCGGCCTCGACACTATCCCTCTGCCAGGCGACGTTACCGCCGACCAGATGAACCGCATCTACTCCGACGTAGCCTCGCTCGCCGTCAAGTGGAACAAGCCGCTCTCCGCCCGCCTCCAACCCATCTCCGGCAAAAAACCCGGCGACCGCACCGACTTCGACGACCCGTTCCTCTTCAACACCACCATCCACCCGTTACCTTGACCCCCGCTACTGCTGATGTCGTGGTTCCTTTTCGAACAGCCACAACGAAAGGGGTGCCCCATCCATCGCGCACTTTGCGATGAGTGGGATGTAAACCGTCCGCCGGCCACTGACCGTTGCTTTCGCAGTTGCCTTTCTTGTTGTCATCCCCGAAGGGGATCTGCTTTTGCTGTTGCTTGTTCTTCCACCCCACGCATCTACTATTCATCATGCTGCTCACCCCTCAAGATCACCTCTTCGTCCTCACCGGCGCCGGCATCTCGGCCGAAAGCGGCCTGGCCACCTTCCGCGGCTCCGGCGGCCTATGGAACGGCCATCGCGTAGAAGAAGTCGCCACACCCGAAGCTTGGCAAGCCAACCCCGCCCTCGTCTGGCGCTTCTACTCCAAGCGTCGCCGCGATGCCCTCGCCGCCCAACCCAACGCCGCCCACAAAGCCCTCGCCGAAATCGAACAGCGCCTCGCCAAAATAAATCCAGAAAACTTCTACCTCTGCACCCAAAACGTCGATGACCTTCACGAGCGAGCCGGCTCCCACCGCATCCATCACATGCACGGCAGCCTCTTCCAATCCCGCTGCATTCGCTGCGACAAACCCTTCGCCGATCAGTCCTTCTACGAAGACCCTCAAAACCTCCCCGTTTGCCAAACCTGCGGCAAACCCATCCGCCCCCACATCGTTTGGTTCGGCGAAGTCCCGCTCGACATGGAAGCCATCTACCGTGAACTTGACCGCGCCACCACCCTTGTCGTTGTCGGAACCTCCGGCTCCGTCTATCCCGCTGCCGGCTTCGTGAACGTCGCCACCCAGCGAGGCATTCGCACCGTCTATGTGGGTCCAGAGGAGCCACTTAATGCCGATGCCTTCGACCAGATCGTCCTCAGCACGGCCACTCAGGCCCTGCCCTCGATGTTCGAGTGAGCCTGGTCGAATGAACCGGCAAACCCGGGACCCACCCGCGCAGACCACAAGACCCTCACAATTCATTTACAGTGGAAATATGGCAAAACCGTCGAAGGTTGACCTCGTCGGCGTTGGCCTCAACGCCACCGATACCGTCATCCCCCTATCTTCCTTCCCCGCGCGTGGCTCCAAGACCGAATACTCCACCGTCAGCACTCTTCCCGGCGGACAAGTCGCAACCACCGTCGTCGCCTGCCAACACTGGGGCATGCGCACCCGCTACGTCGGCAAACTCGGCGACGACCTCGCGGCCACCCTCCACCGCGAAGCCTTCTCTCACGCCGGTGTCGAAACCCACATCATCACCGTTCCCGGCGCAGCCAGCGCCCAATCCCTCATCCTCGTCGACGCCCAGGGCGAACGTACCGTTCTCATCCGCCGCGATTCCGAGGCCCGTCTCGCCCTCCACCCCGCCGACCTCGACCGCGAGTGGATCATCAACGCCCGAGTCCTCCACGTCGACGGCTACGACACCGAAGCCGCCATCCTCGCCTCCACCTGGGCCCGCGAAGCCGGCATTCCCGTCGTCGCCGACCTCGACGAACTTTACCCCGGTGTCGAAGACCTCCTCGCCAACGTCGACTACCTCATTGTCAGCCGCGACTTTCCGTCTCGCCTCACCGCCGAAACCGACCTCGAAAAAGCCCTGCGCAAAATGCAACGCAGCTACAACTGCCGCCTCGCTGCCGCAACCCTCGGACAGGACGGAGTCCTCGCCTTCGACGGCAAACAGCTCCTCCACACTCCCGCTTACTGCGTCCCCGTAGTCGACACCACCGGAGCCGGAGACATTTTCCACGCAGGTTTCATCTACGCTCTCCTTCAGGACTGGCCGCTCGACCGCCAGCTCGACTTCGCCTGCGCAGCCGCCGCATTAAACTGCACCGCCATCGGCGCCCGTGGCGGCATTCACCCCCTCGACGACATCGCCGACCTCATAGCAACCGGAACCCACTATCGCACCACCGCCCAGTCATTGGTCGTGGTGTTGTAGATTCACTGCGTTTCTAACGTCCGGATTCTGAAGATGATGATCCAGATCACCTGGTCATCGATTTACCTGGTCGCGATTTACCCGGTCATCGATCACTTTTTCTTCTTCGCCGTAACCTTTGGCTTCAGCGTCCCCACGTACTCGTAGCTCATATCCAGATACCGCGCCAGCTCCTTTGTTTTTCCGAGCAAGCCATCTGGCACCGCAACATACTCCTTCATCACCGCGCCATAAGCCTCCAGCAGCGTGGTCCCATACTTCTTCAAAAACTTCTCCCGCTCGACCTCCGGCAGTCGAATCCCCAGTGTTTCGGACCCAAGCAGAATCGTAAACATATTTCCGTTCAACGCGGTATAAGGATTCGCGTCACCCTTTCGCTCAATCCCCTTACGCGTCGCAATTAGCTTGTCATACCGCGCCACCTTATCCGTCGAGGCCGCCGCTTTCTTCGCTTCTGCCCCGCTTCTGCACGAGAGTCAGCACACTTGCACCTCATCAGTATCCATTACACAACTATTACGAAGCCAACCCGCGCATTACACCCGTCTTGGTAGTTCAATTAAGACATGAAGCAACCGCGGATATTCGGGCACGACAGAACCTTCACCCAACCCATCGTTTGGATAACGGTTCTCGTGATGATTGCATTCCATCTCGGTGCTGTGGTCGCGCTATTCATGTTCCATTGGAAGCCGTTCCTCGTCGCCATGCTGTTGTGGTGGGTTGCCGGAGGCTTCGGCATCGGCATGGGCTACCATCGCCTCCTTACACATCGAGGCTACAAGACATCCAAATGGATGGAATACCTCCTCACCATCTGCGGCACACTGACCTTGGAAGGTGGACCTATCTTCTGGGTTGCGACTCACCGCATGCATCATCAGAACACCGACAAGGAAGGCGATCCACACTCTCCCAACGAAGGTGGTTTCTGGGCCCACGTCGGCTGGCTGTTGACGGGAGAGACGAAACACAACGGTTCAGCCGAACTCAATCCTTATGTCCCCGACCTTCGCAAAGATAAATTTCACGTCTGGATCAGCCACTGGCATTGGATTCCCATCACCGTTCTCGGCCTCGCGCTTCTTGCCTTCGGCGGATGGCCCTATCTCTTCTGGGGCATCTTCTTTCGTACCGTCCTTGGCCTCCATTCCACCTGGCTGGTGAACTCCGCCACGCACATGTGGGGTTCGCGAAGGTTCGCCACCAGCGACACATCCCGCAACAGCCTTTGGGTAGCTCTCCTCACTTTCGGTGAGGGCTGGCACAACAACCATCACGCCCATCCGCAATCCTCGCGTCACGGGCTAGCCTGGTACGAGATCGATCCGAACTGGTACGGCATCTCCGTACTGCGGATATGCGGGCTTGCGTGGGACGTAAAAGCGGGCTCCTTGCATCCGAAACCTGAAGTCTTAGTTAGCGGCTCGTAGCTCCGCGAGACTCTTCCACGAGACCCTAAGGATATCGCCAGGCCTCTTCTATTCCTTTGGTCTGATGAACCCGGTTCCGTGACACTGCACACCGATCGAGCGCATCCTGCGATGCAGCCATCGCGCGGACGAATCTTGTTATCCTGATTAAGATGTCTAAACCAATTGTTCTCACCATCCTCGACGGCTGGGGCTACAGCCCCGAGACCCACGGCAACGCCATCGCACAGGCCCGCAAACCCATCTACGACAAGCTCCTCCGCGACTACCCCAACACCCTTCTCCGCGCCAGCGAACATTTCGTCGGCCTCCCCGACGGCCAGATGGGCAACAGCGAAGTCGGCCACTTAAATCTGGGAGCGGGAAGAATCGTCCGCATGGACATGACCCGCATCGACACCGCCATCCTCGACGGCACCTTCTACACCGACCCCACTCTCATCCGCGCCTATGAGCTCGCCGGTCAGAAAGGCCGAGCCCTCCATCTCATCGGCCTCTTCTCCGACGGCGGCGTTCACTCCCACCAGCGCCATCTCTACGCGCTCCTCCGCCTGGCCGCGCAGCACAAGCTTACGCACGTCTTCGTCCACGCCTTCATGGACGGTCGCGACACCATGCCTACCAGCGGCGTCGAATGCCTCCAGGAACTTCAGCGCAAATTTCAGGAGTACAACGTCGGCATCGTAGCCAGCGTCAGCGGCCGTTACTACGCCATGGATCGCGACCTCCGCTGGGAGAAGGAGAAGCAGGCCTTCGACGCAATGGTCACCGGCCGCCCTGAAGGCGGTACCTACAACAGCCACACCGACCGCATCCGCGAACTCTACAACAACGGAATCACCGACGAGTTCATCCCGCCCTTCACCTGCACCAATCCCACCGATGGCCACCCCGTCGGCCTCATCCGCGACCACGACGTCGTCATCAACTTCAACTACCGCGCCGACCGCGTCCGCCAGATCACCCGCGTCCTCACCCGCCGCTCCGGCCTCACCCACGATCCCATCGGCAGCCAGGGCCTCACCTCCCCAAAGCCGCAGAACTGGAGGCCGAGATCCCTCGCGCTCTCGTCCCCGAAAATCTCCACTACGTCTGCATGACCCAGTACGACAAAAACTTCAAGCTCCCCATCGTCATCCCCGCCGAGTCGATGGACAACCTCCTCGCCAACCTCATGTCGCAAGCCAACCTCCGCAACCTCCGCGTAGCCGAGACCGAAAAGTACGCCCACGTCACCTACTTCTTCAACGGCGGCATCGAAAAACCCTTCCCCGGCGAAGACCGCGCATTGATCCCCTCGCAAAAAGTCGCGACCTACGATCTCGCCCCCGAGATGTCCGCCTCTGGCATCGCCGACGCCGTCATCAAAGCCGTCAACGACACCGCCTTCGACGTCATCATCGTCAACTTCGCCAACGCCGACATGGTCGGCCACTCCGGCAAGATGGAGCCCACCATCCGCGCCGTAGAAACCGTCGACACGCAACTGGGCCGCATCTATCAACGCAATCAGACAGCGCGGCGGCTCACTCCTCGTCACCGCCGACCACGGCAACGCCGAGATGCTCATCGACCCCCTCACCGGAGGCCCCCACACCGCCCACACCACCAACCCCGTCCCCTTCATCTACGTCACCGAAGAAGGCAACCACCCCACCCTTCGCACCGACGGCAGCCTCCGCGACATCTCCCCCACCATCCTCTCGCTTCTCAACCTCGACCAGCCCAACCAAATGACCGGCGGCAACCTCGCATGGTGAGACGGTCTACTAGCAGCTATGAGTGGAAATGGCCGTGGTCATCACGGCGAATCCTGAACGGTGTGTAAACGCTACCTTGCAGGGATGCCTTCGGTTCAAACTCAATGGAAGCTGTCCTCGTCGCGAACACTTCAGTAATGCCATAGCACTCGGAGACTAGTGCGAATTGATAGTTTCGCTTCTGGTCCGCGCGATTTGCCAAGATGCGTCGATGACATTTTGATGATTGCAGCGGGCGATTTCGCAGTTTGTGACGTCTGTCATAAGAAAGCGAAACTTTGCGTGATTTCGCTCTCACAAAGTGCCCCTATGGCATTTACCTCGCCAGTTGGTCTCGAAAACATGAATTTGCTAAGATCGATGACGTTTGGTCCGGTCAGAGGCAGAATGCGAAGCAGCTTCCGCATCTATGAAGATGCACGGCCCATGGTTCGTACAACTTATATAAATAAAGCCTTTGGCTCCGGGAATCCCTTGGATTACATCGTCTTCGCTAAAACTCCCGCCGCCCTTCCATAGCCCGCGTCATCGTCACCTCATCCGCATACTCAATATCGCTCCCCGCCGGCACCCCAGTAGCAATCCTCGTCACTTTCAACTCGCCCTTAGCCTTCCGCAACTCCACCGCAAGATACCCAGCCGTAGCCTCACCCTCCGTCGTCGGCGAAGTCGCCAGAATCACCTCATCGACCTCCGCCAGCCGAGTCAGCAGATTCGCAATCCGCAACTGCTCCGGCCCCACCCCGCCAATCGGCGACAGCGTCCCATGCAGCACGTGATACACCCCCTATAGCTCCGCGTCTTTTCAATCGTCGCAATATTCGTCGGCTCTTCCACCACGCAAACCACCCGCTGATCCCGCACCGCACTCGTGCAATATCCACAAGGATCGACATCCGTAATGTTGTTGCACACCGAGCAAAGCCGCAGATGCAGCTTCAACTCCCGAATCGCCACCGACAGCGCCTCGGCATCTTCAGCCGGCGACCGCAGCACATGAAACGCCAGCCGCTGCGCGCTCTTCGTCCCAATCCCCGGCAGCTTCCGCAACTCCTCGATCAGCCGAGCCATCGGCTCCGCAAACCTGCTCCCGTTCGTGCCGAAAGTCGCAGCCACTTAGCCCAACCCCGGCAGATCAGGCAGCCCCAGCCCACCCATCATCCCCGCCACGCTCGACTTCATCGCCTCATCCGCCCGTCGTCCCGCCTCATTTATCGCCGCCGCAATCAAATCCTCCAGCAACTCCAGATCGCTGGCCGAGCTCCCCATCGCCGTCGGCTCAATCTTTATCCGCAGAACCTCTTTCTTCCCATTCATCCGCACCGTCACCACGCCACCACCGCTCGAAGCCTCCACCACCGTTGCAGCGAGCTTCTTCTCCATCTGCTCCTGCATCTGCTTCGCCTGCCCCATCATCTCTTTCATCTTGCCCAGATCAGAAAAATCCATCGAGTCCTCGTCGCTCCTCGCAGTCGCTCCCTACTCGTTTTCCCGCAGATCGATCACGCTCTGAATCTCGGCATTGAACAGCGTCTGCGCCCGCTGCACAACAGGATGCTCCATCGCCATCGCCTGAACGCTTCCTGCCTTTACCGCCTTCGGCTTCTTTGCCGCTGCCGCTGTCTTCACTCCCGGCAGCAGCACCAGCTTCAAAGCACCGGCCCCGGCTTTCCGCAGTGCGGCCTTGATCAGCTTCTCCGCCTCAGCATTGATCACCATCGGCAGCATCGTCTTCGAAAGCTCAGTCTGCACCCGAACCTCGCCGTCCACCACGACCCACTCCGCATCGCCCAGAGCATCCGCCGCCGTATCCTGATTCTTCGCCCCCGTCAAAGCGCCAACGGCCGCCTTCTGCAACACCTCGGCAGAATGTAACGACAACGGTTGCAAAAGTCCAGTGCTCTTATCCTCTTGCGTCTCGCGAACGGGCGGTGTCTCAGCCTCCGTAACGTACAGAAATCCTGCCTCGGGATCAGCCATGTCGCCCGTCTTCACCAGCTCCGCCCCCATCACATCGCCGTCGGTCAACACCATCTCATCCGGGCTTGGCAGCGGAGACGGCACAGGCACAACCGCGGGCACCGGCATCGGAGCAGCAATCGGCACAGGCTGCGTGCTCGATGCAGGTACAGAAGCCTTTTCCTCAAACCGCCTCCGGTTCTTATCTTGCTCAAACGGAGAGAACGCCGGCTTGGCATTCACCACCTCAGCGCTCACCTCCACCGCGCGAGCCGTTGCAGCGCCGGCGATACTCTTACCAGCCGCCGCACTCGTCCGCACCTGCCCCGAACCCCCGCCAACAGGGAACTGGCTCAACACCTCTTCGATCGGCAGCAGCCGCCGCAGATGCACCAGCTTCAACAGCCCCAACTCAAAGTGAAACCGCTGCTCCTGCCGATACCCCAGCTCATCGAACGTCCGCAGCATCACCTGCAGAAACCGCGTCAGCTCCTCTTCACTGAACAGCGCAGCCGACCGTCCCGCGCGCCGTTGCTCATCCGCCGAGATCTGCAGCAACTCACCCGCAGCCCCATCCGCACCGGCCCCATCCACCCCAATCCCTGCAATCTTCGCAATCAGCGCAGTTCCGCAGATACCGTACAAACTGCCGCGCCAACTGTGCCGGAGAGTTTCCCGCATCCAGCAACTGATTCGCAACCGTAATCACCTCAGCGCTGCGATTCCCATCCACCGCCTCAAGAATCTTTTCGAACACCGCATTCGGAACCGTCCCCATCAGCTCGCGAATCTGTCCCGCATCCAGCCGCGCCCGTCCATCCTCCACCGGAGCGCTCGCAATCGCCTGGTCCATGATCGACAGCGCATCGCGCATCGACCCATCGCCCGCCTCAGCCAGCAGGCTCAGCGCACCCTCGTCCGCATCCACACCCTCGCGCTCTGCAATCCCACGCAACTCGTCCAGAATGTCCACCAGCTTCACCGCATGAAAGCTGAAGTGCTGGCACCGCGACCGTACCGTCTGCGGAATATCCTCCGGCTGCGTCGTCGCCATCATGAAGACGATGTGGTCCGGCGGCTCTTCCAGAGTCTTCAGCAGCGCATTGAACGCCGCATCCGTAATCTGGTGCGCCTCATCCAGAATGTAGATCTTGTACTTATCCCTCGCCGGCCGATACCGCGCCGCATCCCGCAGCTCGCGAATCTCATCGATCCCGCGATTCGTCGCCGCATCGATCTCAATCACATCGACCGAATTTCCCGCCTTGATCTCCGTGCAGCTATCGCAAACCTCGCAAGGCTCTGCCGTAGGTCGCGCCGCCGAACCAATCGCATTCCGGCAGTTCAGCGCCATCGCCAGAATGCGCGCAATCGTCGTCTTCCCAATCCCGCGATGCCCGCTGAAGATGTACCCATGCGCGATCCGGTTCTGCGTCAGCGCATTCATCAGCGTCACGGTCACATGGTCCTGCCCCGCAACATCCGCGAAACGCTGTGGCCGGTATTTTCGTGCAAGAACCTGATATGCCATATAGAAAATAAAACAAAAGAATCGCGCAGCAACTAAGCTAATCGAGCGCGGCCGTAACCCCTATTGTATCGCCCACCGGTCATGCTCCTGTCCCTCGACGCCGAAGGCGCGTCAGCCTCGATGGCAGATCGCGCCGTGCGCGCAGCACGCTCTAGCCTTTAGTTTTCGCCTGAGCCCGTGCTTTTCGCGCCCGCCGCTTCAGCTCATCCTCGCTGAACATAGTCCCCCGGCACTTCTTCGCTCCACAATAGCAATCCCCATTCTCATCATCGCTGTCGTAGAGGTTGTACTCATAGGTCAACTCCTCCCCCGCAGCAATGTCGCGAACCGCAACCACAAAGATTCGTCCATCCACATTTTCCGACTCGCAGTTCGGATCGCAGGAGTGATTGATAAACATCGCCGTCCCAAACCCATCGATCACCCTGTCATTATCCTCTCCACAGCTGAAGAGATAGGTGATATCCCGATCCTTATATCGCTCATCCGCCTCATCTTTCGTAAATCGCGGCCCATCATATTCGATGACTCGCGTCCCTTTCTTTATCGCTTCGAGTCGTATAGCAGCCGGCCGCGTGAATCGACGAAGAGCGAATAATAAGTCCATCAACCATAGTCAAATCAGTTCCATCAAATAAAATATTGGCAGGG
The DNA here is from genome assembly GCA_963791735.1 of uncultured Acidobacteriaceae bacterium. Classification (GTDB taxonomy): domain Bacteria; phylum Acidobacteriota; class Terriglobia; order Terriglobales; family Acidobacteriaceae; genus Edaphobacter. The sequence continues at coordinate 67,624 of CAWBTR010000011.1, forward strand.
AAGTAGCCCAGGTCAGCTGACTATAACAAACCGTCGCACAGCAGCGTCAAACGATCGGAAGAGTAATCGAGACCAGATGGCAATTCACCCAATAATTCGAGCCCTGCAGGTGGCCTTCCTCCTCTCCACCGTGGGCTTTGCCCAGACCGCGCCCCCACAGAACTCTCCCGCCGCACCCTGCCCAGCCCCCGCCCAGACTCCGGATCAGACCCAGAACCAGGCAGCCAAGCCCTGCCCACCGGCTCCAGCCGCAAAGAAGCCATCCGCCGCCGAGCAGTTCCCATTCCCCGGAGAAACTACCAAGCCCGCAAATCCACCCGACTCGCCAAGCCCAACGCCAAGCTCAACGACCAGCCCCGCCGATGCCGCCGCCCAGCACCCATTCCCCACTCAGCCTCCGCCCAAACTCCCTGGGGATGACTCCAGCAGCAGCTCCAGTTCCAGTTCCAGCGACGACGACTCCACGCCAACCCCGCCCGACGACTCAACCGCAAAAGGCGAACCGCCCGAAGGCACCTCCGTTCATCGCAAACTTCCCAAGGTCAAGAGGGTCCAGACCGACGATGAGCGCGTAGACGAAGACCTCTACGTCGCGAAGTTTTATATGCGCGACGAAAACTTACCCGGCGCCTACCTCCGCGCCAAGGATGCCGTCTCCGTCCAGCCCGAATACTCCGCCGCACACTTCGCGCTGGCCCAAATCGCGGAGAAGATGAAGAAAAAAGACGAAGCCATCGCCGAATACCAGACCTATCTCAAACTCGACCCCGACGGCGAAAAAGCTAAAGACGCCAAAAAAGCTCTCGCCAGTCTGCAATAGCTTGGCCACCATCCCAGCCGCCAGTAGTAGCGCCCACGCCACAACGCGTGTAACGTAATCCTGCCGCTATGAACCCCACCCTCCAACAACTCCAGCGCGAGATCGCCTCCTGTCTCTACGGACTCGACGCCACCCAGACTCAGCTCCGCCCACCCTCACGCCCCAACAAGTGGACCGTACAGCAAATCATCGAGCACCTCCTCCTCACCTACACGAGCACCGAAACCGCCATCAACGCCCGCCTCGCCAAGGGCAGGCCCACCCTCGCCAGGCCGACACTCACGCAGCGCGTCTCTCGTTACGCCGTCACCCGCTGCGGATACTTCCCCACAGGCCGCAAAGCTCCTCCGATCGTCACTCCTCCGTTAACCACGCAACCCCACTCCGGCGAAGACCTCGCCCAGACCGCCGCCGAACATCTTACCCATCTCGATCTGCTTTTCACCCAGGCCGAAACTCTCTTCGGACCTGCCAGCCAATGCGCCACTCACGCTGTCCTCGGTCCGCTCAACATCGAACAGTGGCGCAGATTTCAGCTCATCCACGGCGAGCACCACCTCAAGCAAATCGTCGCCATCCGTAAAGCTCACAACGTCTAAACAAAGTCAGGGTTGCCAAGCCCGTATACATTCGTCCCAACTAATCCAGATCACTCTCCATGGCAGCATCGTCCTCCACCAGCTCATCCTCCACCCGCAGAAACCGCCGCATATAGCGAAGCGGCTCTTCCGTCGCCGCCAACTCCTTCAGGTGATAGAGCCACGCATCTTCCCGCGCACTGCGCCGCGTATATCCTTTACGTTTCACCGTGCCGATCGTGCCGTCCTTCATCCTGCGCGTAAATGTCTGCGTCGGCACCTGGAAGGTCATCACCTCACCCGGCTTCCAGAAGCTCGAAGCAAACTCATGCGAGAACAGAAGCGCATAATAACGGCGCTCCGAAGCCAGCATCTCCACTGCCTGACGTGCGCTCTGCCAGGGCAGCCCCAGCTTGCTGACGTACCATCTTCGAAATTCGAACCCGTTACTGCGCGCCTGGCCGACTAACAAGTGAAGAAGTTCAAACCGTGTCATAAACCTCGTTCCAGATCCTAGGGAACCACACCAACACCGGCAATCCCGGTGTCCAGAGGGTATAGTTTACCGTGACGTGCGTCCAATACAACGCAGGCCGCGTCTAGACAAATTATCTGCATCAGATGACAAGTGCTCTGCAAACAACGAAGATCGCAGGCCTGGAGAACAACGATAAAACGCAGTGTCAAAAACCTCGGCCTCTTTTTTCTTGCAACTCTGCTGGCACTTCCAGCCCACCCGCAGCCGTACCATTCAGCCGCCAGTCAACGGGTCAACGCCCTTTACGCCGCCCCACAGATTGCAGAACCCAACAACCACACCGACCCGATCAATCTCACCCCCCAGGTCCGCGAGGCTCACGAGCACTTCTACAACCTCGACTACGAAGGAGCCCTCACCCGCTTCGAGGCCATCCAGAAGGCCAACCCCCAGAGCGCCATCGCCACCGGCTACATCCTCCAGACGCTCGTCTTCCGCGAGCTCTACCGTCAGGACCTCCTCGATACAACGTACTACGCCCACGATAGCTTTCTCACCTCCAAGCGCAACGTCCCTGTCCCCCCCGACATCCGCGCACGCATCGAATCCCTCACCAACTCCGCCATCGCCCTCGCCGACCAGCAGATCAAAGCCAACCCCAACGACGCAAACGCCTACTTCGCCCGCGGCTACGCTCGTGGCATGCACGCTGCCTTCATCACCCTGTGCGACCACAGCTACGTCGCCGCCGCCCGTCAGGGCTTCGCGTCCCGCAGCGATAGCGAGCAGACCCTCAAGATCGATCCCGACTACGCCGACGCCAAGATGGCCATCGGCATCCAGCAGTTCGCCGTCGCCAGCCTCCCGCGCTTCGTCCGCATACTCGTCGGCATCGCCGGTGTAGGCGGCAACAAGGAAAAGGGCCTTGAGCTCCTCCGCGAGTCCGCCGCCCACGGCATCGTCACTCCAATCGAGTCCCGCACCGCCCTCTCGCTCTTCCTGCGCCACGACGCCCGCTACCCCGAGGCCATCGTCGTCCAGAAAGGTCTCGCCGACCAATATCCCCACGACTACCTCTTCCGCCTCGAGGTCGCCAACCTCACCAAGGACTCCGGCAACGGCCCCGGTGCCATCGCCCTCTATCTCGAAATTATCGCCGACGCGAAAAAGCCCGGCTACTTCATCGAGCCCCGCCTCCACATGGCCTACTTCGGACTAGCCGACACCCAGCGCGGCCAGAACGACATCGCCGCCGCCGCGCAGAACTACCTGCAAGCCGCCGCCCAACCCACCTGCAGCGAATGGATCCGCCGCCGCGCCCAACTCAACGCCGGTGAAATGTTCGATCTCCTCCACAACCGCGACGAAGCCATCAAGCAGTATCAACTAGCCTCCGTCGGCGGCGGCGACCAATCCCAGGCCGACGCAGCTCACCGCTACATAAAGACCCCCTACACGGGCAAATAACTGTTGCCTTTCTTGTTGTCATCCTTGGCCGCAGGCAGCCGGATACACCGGGTCTTCTTGAGCATAGAAGCTGGAAATTCCGATATCTCTTCTTCGCTATGGCAAAATAGAATCGTCCCGGAGAACCCCATGTACTGTTCTCAATGCGGCAACCAACTCCACCAGTCCTCCCGCTTCTGCCCCGCCTGCGGAGCCGCCGTCTCCTCCACCGCTCCGCCGCCAGGTTATTCTCCAAATACCGGCCAACTCACGCGCCCACTCACCGGCCGCATAATCGGCGGAGTCTGTGCCGCCTTCGCCCTTCGCTATGGCTGGGATGTCACCCTGACCCGTGTCATCACAGCATTCCTGATTCTCTGCACTTGCGTCGGAGCCCTGATCTATATAGCCGCCTGGATCATCATTCCCAGCGAGTCGTACCCCTTCTCCAGAGCTAGCAACCGAGCCTTCGCGAAAAGAGCCGTGCGGTACCAGTAGCGTCGAAGGCACCTGAAAACTTCAATCGAGCAGCCTCCTTATGGCAAAATAGAATCTTCCCGGAGGCGCAAATGTTCTGCTCACAATGCGGTAAAGCAATCGAACCTACCTCCCGTTTCTGCCCCGCCTGCGGAGCCACGATCTCCTCTGTCCCGCCACCGCCTATGGGCTCTTATCCACAGTCAAGCCAACTCACGCGCCCACGCAACAACCGCATGATCGCCGGAGTTTGCGCCGGTTTCGCGCTCCACTACGGCTGGGACCTCAATCTCGTTCGCATTCTCACCGCCGTGATCACGTTCTTCTCCGGCGGCATCGGCCTCATCGTCTACCTCGTCGCCTGGGTCATCATCCCCGAAGCACCCTACGCCCTTCCAGCAAAGGGCCTCTGAGTTTTGCAAACGAAGATCGCCATCTCCTCTGCCAATCCCCGCCCCTTCGCCTATCGCAACCGTACGCTCCACTGCGACGGAGCCAACCTCGCCACTCTCGCCGCCGAATACGGCACCCCTCTCTACGTCTACTCAGCCGCGCAGGTCACCCAGCGCTTCCAGCTCTTCGAGCACGCCTTTGCCCATGGCCCCGAAGCCCGCCCCCACACTATCTGCTACGCCGTCAAAGCCAACTCCTCGCTCGCCATCCTCCGCCTCTTGGCAAGACAGGGAGCAGGTTTCGACATCGTCTCCGGCGGCGAACTCGAGCGCGTTCGCAAAGCCCACGCACCCGCCCTCAAAAAAGTAGTCTTCTCCGGAGTAGGCAAACAAATCTGGGAGATCGACGCCGCACTCCACGCCAACATCCTCCTCTTCAACGTCGAATCCGAAGCCGAACTCCACCTCCTCGCCGCGCGCGCCCAAGCCCTCGGCAAAGTCGCCAGCTTCGCCCTCCGCGTCAACCCCGACGTCTTCGCCGAGACCCACCCTTACATCTCCACCGGTCTCAGCGAACACAAATTCGGCATCGACATCAAAGCTGCCCGCGCCATCTATCGTGCAGCGAAAACATCAAAGTGGCTCGACCCCGCCGGCGTCTCCGTCCACATCGGCTCGCAGATCCGCAAAGTCGACCCCTTCGCCGCCGCCCTCGCCCGCGTCACCAGCCTCATCGCCGACCTTCGCAAAGATGGCCACAACATTCGCTACGTCGACGCCGGCGGTGGCCTCGGCATCGACTACGGAGCCCACGCCCCCAACCCTGCGAACGATCCCGGCAAGCAAGTACAAAAATACGCCGCCGCTTTATCCGAAGGACTCGCCAACGAACGTGCCCATCTCCTCCTCGAACCCGGTCGCTTCATCGTCGCCCAGGCCGGAGCACTCCTCACCCGCGTTCTCTACGTCAAAAAAAACGGCGCCAAAACCTTCGTCATCACCGACGCCGCCATGAACGACCTTATCCGTCCCGCTCTCTATCACGCCCACCACGAGATCCTCCCGGTAAAGCAACCAGCTAAACAACCGGCAGGGAAGTCGCCCTTCGTCGCCGATGTCGTCGGCCCCGTCTGCGAGTCCGGAGACTTCTTCGCCCGCGACCGCGCTATCCCGCCGATCAAGCCCAACGACCTGGTTGTCCTCCTCGACGCCGGCGCCTACGGCATGTCCCAAACCTCGAACTACAACACCCGCGCCCGCCCAGCCGAAGTTCTCGTCGAAGGAAAATCCACAAAACTCATACGCCGCCGCGAAACCATCAAAGACCTCCTCGCGCCCGAAGTTATGCCATAGCGGTTATCAAAACCTATCTTCAGATACGAATCCGTGTTGCCCTATCCTGCCCCTGGGGGATTGCGATGAAGCCTTTGTTCTTTGCTCTTTGTGTTATGTCTGCGTTTCGCAGTCTGAGCGCGCAGAAGCCTGTGTGGCAGCCATCGCCGGGGCATACGCAGATACCGATATGGCCGGGGGCCGCCCCTGATCCGCAGCCTGTCGCGGGGCCAGAGTACGCTGAGACGTCGGGGAAAGACTTTCTTCCGGGCGGGAGACCAGCGGTTGGCGTGAGCAACGTGACGCAGCCTACGATGACGGTCTACTCGCCAAGGGGAAAAAATACCGGCGCTGCGGTAGTCGTGTTTCCTGGCGGGGGCTATCAGGTTCTTGCCATCGATCTTGAAGGCACGGAAGTCTGCGACTGGCTGACGCCGAAAGGGATCACGTGTGTGCTGTTGAAATACCGCGTGACGGATGTAGGGCCCTATCCGAAATCGGGGCCATATCCGGAATCACCCATGGCGTTGGAAGATGCGCAGAGGACAATGGGCCTGGTGCGCCTTCACGCGGCGGAGTGGCACATCGATCCCCATAAGATTGGCGTGCTCGGGTTTTCGTCAGGTGGGCATCTGTCGGCAGCGATCAGCACGCACTACGCAAAGCGTTTGTACCCGGCTGTCGATGCCGCCGACAAAGAAAGCTGCCGGCCGGACTTCGCGGTGCCTATCTATCCAGGCCATCTGTCACTCTCCGCAGCGGAATGGGATGCGAAGCAAGGCACCAAAAAGTTCGTGGTTCCTCATCCGGCCACTGCCGATAAACATCTTGCGTTGAATCCCGAGATTCCTGTCACCAGCCAGACGCCGCCTACGTTTTTGCTGCAGGCTGAGGATGACCATGTGGACAACGTAGACGACTCGCTTGCTTACTACATTGCGCTGAGGAAGGCTGGGGTTCCCGTGGAGATGCATTTGTATGCGCAAGGCGGGCATGCGTTTGGTCTGCGGCGCACGAAGTTTCCGATAACCGACTGGCCACAATTGGTGGAGACGTGGCTGAGAACGATTGGAATGATTTCAGACTAGCTACTCTGAACCCGCCTCATTCGCCGCTGCGAACTATCCGGCAGGCGGGAGTACTCGCATAGGCTCTTTGCCCTCGTTGCCAGCAGGAGCCTACACTGATGGGCGAAGAGAACGAAGCACGGGCTCCCTCAAACATTCCAACGTCTTATTCCGCGTCTTGCAATAGAACGTCTTGGAACCACTCGGAGAAGCCATGACAAACTTCAAAGTCCTCTTACGCGCAGCTTTTCTCTTTCTTCTAGCTCCAACTTTGTCAGCCCCGGCATGCACCCGAGCCGTTTATCTTGGAGACAACGGCGACGTCATCACGGCTCGCTCCATGGACTGGAAGGTCGATGTTCTCACGAACCTCTGGATCTTCCCTCGAGGCATGCAGCGTTCTGGGCAGGCCGGTCCCAACTCCCTCCATTGGACCTCGAAGTACGGCAGCGTCATCTCCACCGGCTATGAAGTCTCCACCACAGATGGCATGAATGAGAAAGGCCTCGTCGCCAATGTCCTCTGGCTCGTCGAGTCGCAGTATCCGAAATGCGACGCCAACAAACCGGGCCTCGCCATCTCCATCTGGGCGCAATACATCCTCGACAACTTCGCAACGGTACAAGAGGCAGTCGACACATTAGCGGCCGAGCGCTTCACCATCGTCACTGCAAGCGTCCCCGGCGAAGAGCGCCTCGCCACTCTCCATCTTTCCATGTCCGACGCCACCGGCGACAGCGCCATCGTCGAGTACATCGAGGGCAAGCAGGTCATCCACCACGACCGCAAATATCAGGTCATGACCAACTCTCCCATATTCGATCAGCAACTTGCGCTCGATTCCTACTGGCAGCAGATCGGTGGAACCATCATGCTTCCGGGAACCAACCGCGCCTCCGACCGCTTCGCTCGAGCCTCCTTCTACATCAACGCAATCCCCAAATCCGAAGACCCCGTCATCGCGCTCGCCAGCGTCTTCAGCGTCATTCGCAACGTCTCTGTACCCTTCGGCCTCACCACGCCCGACGAGCCCAACATCTCCTCCACCCGTTGGCGCACCGTAGCCGACCAGAAGCGCCTCCTTTACTTCTTCGAGTCGGCCCTGACCCCCAACACCTTCTGGGTCGACCTCAAGCAAGTCGACTTCTCCCACGAAACCGGCAAGGTCATGAAGCTCGACCTCGGTCCCAATCAGCGAAACGTCTTCTCCGGCAACGCCGTCAAAGATTTCCGGCGCGCCGAACCCTTCCACTTCCTCGGTCTTCCCGAAACCCGCTAGCTTGACAAACCCCACCACTCCAAACACGGCACCGCAGCGAATCTGTTCCTCACCGGGAGTCCAAACCTAAAGTCCCAACCTAAAGTACTTCGATCGAAGACTTTGCGCACTTTTGACGGGGTGGGGGGTAGCTCTCCCCGCGAGCGAATCCTCGCCCAAACATGCTAAACTCGCAAGGTCGCGAAAGCCTGCAACCAACCGCAGTCCCACGCAAAATCAACACAGAGGTAGTCCATGTCCGGCCACTCAAAATGGGCGACAATCAAGCACAAGAAGGGCGCGCTTGACGCCAAACGCGGCAAGATCTTTACGCGCCTCATCAAGGAAATCACCATCGCCGCCAAGACCGGCGGTGGCGGCGATCCCGACGGCAACCCGCGCCTCCGTGGCGCCATCGCCGCAGCCAAAGCGGAGAACATGCCCGCCGACAACATCAAACGTGCCATCCAGCGCGGCACCGGCGAACTCGAAGGCGTCAGCTACGAAGAGATCACCTACGAGGGCTACGGCCCCGGCGGAGTCGCCCTCATCGTCGAAGTCCTCACCGACAACAAAAATCGCGCCGTCAGCGAGATCCGCCACGCCTTCTCAAAGAACGGCGGTAACCTTGGCGCCGAAGGTGCAGTCTCCTGGATGTTCACCAAGAAGGGCGTCATTACCATCGCCAAATCCGCAGCCAGCGAAGACAAACTCACTGAGGTCGTCCTCGAAGCCGGAGGCGAAGATCTCTCTGACGAAGGTGACAACTGGGAAGTCCTCACCGATCCCAAGGACTTCGAAGCCGTCACCGAAGCCCTCAAAGCCGCGAAGATCACCCCCGAGCACGCCGAGGTCACCAAGATCGCCTCTACCTACACCAAACTCGAGGGAGCTCAGGCCAATGCCATGATCCGCCTTCTCGAAACTCTCGAAGACCTCGACGACACGCAAAACGTATACTCCAACTTCGACTTCGACGAAGCCGCTGTGGCCAGTGCAAGTCACTAACCCATCGGTCGCCAACCTCAATCGGCCGCCGTTCATCGGCGGCCTTCTTCTGTCAACAAACAACCGGAGACGTCGATTGACCAAACGCATGCAACGCATCCGAGCAACCTCTGTCTGTGTCCTTGCCCTCCTGCTCTCCGCCTCCCGGATAGCCTTCGCGCAGGCCATCGCCAGCAGCGATGCAACCCCCTTCCATGTCGACTCCGATCGCCTCCCCTTCGAAATCGGCGCCCTCGTTCAGGGCGGCTTCGGCCTCACCGAAGACCGTGACGGCTTCAAGTTCCTCATGGCCGGCGTCCACGTCGGCAAGGTCCTGGTCACCAGCCACGGACACAGCGCCTTCCGCAGCAACTTCGAATACGCCATCGAAGTCTTCCCCTTCTGGCAGTCCTACACCCCTAAGTTCCAGCGTCCCTTCTGCACCAACCCACCCGGCACGCCCGAGCAGTGCACCGCACTCTACACCGTAGGCGGCACCTTCACCGGCATGTCGATCACCCCAGTCATCTTCCGTTGGAATATCGCCGGCACAAAGCACTTCTCCTTCTGGGGCCAGGGCGCCGGCGGTCTCCTCTGGACCAACCACAAGTACCCAGCCTTCGGCGGCCCACCCTACAACGAGCAGAACGATGGCCCCAACGCCGACGCCAGCGTCTGGAACTTTACTCCGCAGGGAGGCGTAGGCGTCCACTACTTCCTTCACCCTCGACGCTCGATCGACTTCAGCGCCAACGGCATCCATATCTCCAGCGCCTCTCTGGGAGACCGCAACCCCGGCGTCAACGCCAGCGTTCAATTCTCCCTCGGCTACACGTGGTGGAAATAAAACACTCGTAAACTAATCAAGGACGACCAGCAACGAATCGTTGACGCAAAAATGAATCCAGAAGCCATCATCGAATGCGTCCCCAACTTCTCTGAAGGCACCGACGCCGCCAAAGTCACTCAGATCGTCTCAGCCATGCGTGTCGAGGGTGTTCGTCTCCTGGACTGGTCCCTCGACAAGGCCCACAATCGCTCCGTCGTCACCATCGCCGGCACACCCACCGGCATCGTCGAAGCTGCCGTTTGCGCCGCAGGCAAGGCCGCCGAGCTCATCGACCTGACAAAGCAGAACGGCGTTCATCCCCGCATTGGCGCCGCCGACGTCATCCCCTTCATTCCCGTCAGCGGAGCGTCCCTCGCCGAGTGCGCCGTCCTCGCCCGCCAGGCCGGTCTCCTCATCTGGCGTCGCTACAGCGTCCCCGTCTACTTCTACGGAGCAGCAGCCGCCCGTCCCGATCGCGTCCAACTCGAAGACGTGCGCAAGGGCCAGTTCGAAGGCCTCCGCGACGCCGCCCGCCGCGATGCCGGCCGCCGCCCCGATATCGGTGGCCCCGATCTTCACGAGACCGCCGGCGCCAGTGCCGTCGGAGCCCGCAGCTTTCTCATCGCCTACAACGTCCACCTCCGCGAGCCCGACATCTCCGCAGCCCGCGCCATCGCCCGCGACATCCGTGCTGCCAACGGCGGTCTCCACGGCGTCAAGGCCATTGGTGTCTTCGCCAACGGGCGCGCCCAGGTCAGCATGAACGTCACCGACTTCCACATCACCCCCATGCGCCACGTTCACGCGACCATCCAGCGCCTCGCCCTGCGCCACGGCGTCCTTATCGACGACGCCGAACTCATCGGCCTCATTCCAGAGGCCGCCTATGAGCCGGATTCCGAGTGGGTACGTCAAATAACTGGCTTCGATCCAGACGGCAAGGTTTTAGAGCGCAAGCTCAACAGCCCCATCGCCTGGCCTTAATCAAGTGTCGTCGCCTCTGCCTGTTCCATTGTTGTCATCTCGTAGACATTGCATATCTTTTCTGCCTGGTCGCCATAATCCGTACCACAAAAGATGTAACTCTGCTAACAACAGCGAACCTCGGCAAGTCTTGCAACAGCAGACTATTCACGAAACAATAGAAGTACTGACGCTACACCGGTAGTAGCTCAAGGAGTAAAAGGGAAATATGACCACAATCAAGCAGAACATCTTCACCGCGGCCGTCGCCATCGCGACCATCATGGCGCCCACATTCGCCTCCGCTGCGCAACTCTCCAGCGACGCCAAGTCAGCCATCCCCAAGGATGTCCAGCAGCTCATCGTCGTCGACTACCGCGCCATGCAGAACTCCACCGCAGCCATGGACCTCAAGGATCGCGTCCTCCCCCCCGAACTCAAGCGCCTCGAGAGCGCGCTCAAGAGCTCCGGCCTCAAGGTCGATCAGGATGCTGACGTTCTCGCCTTCGCCGCCTTCCGTGATCCCGCAGGGCAGGGAACCCGCATCGTCGGCATCGCGCAGGGCCAGTTCCACACCCGCGAGATCATGGCCAACTTCGTCAAGAACAAGATCAAGCCCCACATGCTTCGCAACAACAGCATCTACCCAATGGGCTCCAACGGCATGAGCGTCGTCTTCGTCAACCAGACCACGATGATCTTCGGCGATATGGACGCGGTCAAAGAAGCGATGGACGCCCGTGACGGCATGGTTCCCGACTTCCTCTCCAACAGCGACATGATCAGCGACATGGGCGTAGTAGATTCCAAAGCCGTCTGGAGCCTGCTCGACGCCAAGGGTACCCAGACCATGATGAAGGGCGTCCTCGGCGACGCAGCACAACTCACCGACTACGATACCGTCAAAAATCGCATGAAGAGCAGCCGCTACACGATGGACTTCCAGAACGGCGTCAAGTTCGACATGGCCGTCGTCATGTCAGACACCATCACCGCTGCCACCGCCGCCACCCTGATGAAGGGCGTAGCGATCATGCGCAAGAGCTCCGGCTCACCGCTCGAGAAGTCTGCTCTCGAGCAAACCACCATCGACTCCAACTCCGGTACCCTGACCGTGGACTACTCCTCTTCGGACAGCCAGTTCGCCAGCCTCCTCACTTCGCCTCTCTTCCAGTCCGTAGTCAAGTAAGCCAAGTAAGCCAAGTAAGACAGGTAGTCCAGTAAGCCGGCAACATCGCAAAGCAAGCAAAAGGCCCGATCACGCACTCACTGCGACGATCGGGCCTTCCTGCATCTCCCATCGTTCTTACGGATTGCTAAGTGTATTGGGCGCTCTGGCCGGTGCTGCCGATTGCAGAAGCAAGAAGTTCTTGACGTCCAGCGTACTGTTGCCCAGCACCTCGCTGAACGACTGCCCCGGCTTCACAGTATAGAGATTGTTGTTTCCCGAGATCTCACGATGGAAGTACTGCTGCGTCTGTGGCGCCCTGAGTCCTCCCGCGAGCGTTTGGTAAAACGACATGTTGTAGATCATCGGATTGACATTGCCCAGGCGACCGCCATTCAACTCAACTGCAAGCGCCAGCACGCCGGCAAACTCCTGGACCGAAGAGCTGGTACCGATCAGCAGTACAAGCTCACCATCGAACCAGGTGAGGGTAGCGCTGCGCGGCAGCACAAGGCAATTCTCTTTGGTCAGATCCGCATCGCTCGGGCAACCGCCCATCATCAGCGAAACATCGGGTACGGCACGATGCTGATTGACGCCCGTGTTCGTCAGGAACTGGTACTGGGGTTTGGAGAAGATCGTGCTGAATCCGCCACCCGATCCCCATGTGTTGTTGTTTACCGTGACAATCGTATCGGGACCAACTAGAAACTCTGCCGGCACGCGTGGGTCGAAGTTCGCGTTCTCCGTCTGATAGGTGGCGTCATCCACACCCGGCGTTGCAGTGGTGGAAAGGTTCGTCCCACCCACTGCAGTCACATTCGGGTCGGCGGCCGGAGTTTCCACGCCTGGGACGAAGGAAGTACCGTTGGTCGGATTGTTGGCAAATGCCGCCGATACGCAGGCTAACCCGCCATTGTCGCCGGAACTCGCCACAAACGTGATCCCTTGCGCGTTACCCTGCTGGAACAGAGCGTGGTACGCCTTCAGAATTCCGGTGAAATCGACGCCGCCATTATAGGCCGCTGTATAGTCCAGCTCGCATTGACCGAAGGATGAGCTCACGACATCGACCACGTTGTCCTCGTCCGCTGCCGTATAGCCGCCAAGGACGGACGCATCGCTGAGATCGGGAATATCATAGAGCGTCTCCTGCGCCCCGGGAGCGGTCCCCAAAGACATCTGCGTATCGAGAGAGGCCTCTATCGCAGCGTCGGAATTCGGATCGAACGGGCCGCTGCCGCCGCCGACCGTACGAATCGTCACCGTCGGGACAGGCAAATTGGAGTTCGCCGAATAGGCTTGAATCAAGTGCAGGCCACCACCAAGATTGACGTTCGAGTTGAAGGTCTTCGCCAGGTCACTGGGGTTGATCACCGAAGACATAACGACGCCGATGTGCGAGCCGACACCGGCGATCTGCGCTGGATGACGCGAGTGCAACGGATCCACCTCAGTCTGGAACGAAGGCAGTTGGTAGGCCTCGTTCAGGTCGTTCGGATAGTAGAACCTGTCGTTACTGCTCAGCCGGAACGCCGGATTGGCGACCGAAAGCGCGTGGCCGATCTTTACAGAATGCACGTGCCCTGCAAGGTGGGTCGTGAACTCTGGGATCACGGCGCCCACCGAGGCCAGACTCTCCGGCATCGTCAGGTGGTGTTCCGCGGCAGCAAATTTAATCTGCCCATTTGCAGTTTGCACCCGCTGTATATGCGCCGAAAACATCTGCTCCACGGCCGAGACAGGACCCTCCACCTCGAGGTTCTGCGTGTTCTCAGCGACAACGGTAAAACCCGCGGCCAGCAGGGCTCCAGTCACCTTGGCTACATCAGAGCGGCTTGGTCCAAACTGCGCTTTGAACTGCGCCGGTGTCAGCCACTGACGATAGCTCGACGAAGTAGGATCAGTTTGATCGCGCAGCAGTTGTTCGAGAGCCTCCGTATGGGTCAACGGTAAATAAACGCTGAAATGCGCAACCGCGTGTTGATCTGCCGCTCCAAGTGTCTGCACCTGCATTGCGTTTGGTGAGCTGTTCATCTGTGAAAAGCCCATAGTTGTGAGTGCGCCGAGAACGACGCTCATTGCAAGCGAATGAATTCTCATGGTCTTCCCCTGAATGATTTTGAGTTTGCTTCTCGGGGGCGAACGGAGTCACTGGCCCGTGCAGCGATTGCCGCCTCGCGACACACTATAGTCGTGACCGAAGGTCTCTGCCTAGAGCCGGAGCCACATTGACGGATAAAAATGCAGTTAGCCGCAAATGGTTTTTAGCAACCTCTGCTGTTCAGCTTCGCTACCATCCGAATCAGGATGGTGAATCAAGTGCCCTGTATCGTCTTAGGTGAAGACCGGGAATAGGGATTGGGTGAAGATTGGGAATAGGGACTGCCCCGCAGCTGGTCTCCCGCCAAAACGGTCGCTTACAGGGTTGCACCGTGGAACTCCGTCCAATCGCATTCGCAGGTACCGGGGCATCCCAGGAACCGTAGAGCTTCTCGCGACCCTCATCTCTGTCCGGCGCGCCGCACAAGTCGAACCCATGTAGTCAAATTCGAACCGAGCAGCAGAGTCTCCCGGGAGCCACACTAACACCAGCAAACCATCAATAGAAACCATAGATAACGCACAACAGAGACGAGAGATAACGGGCATTTTCTCGCGGGCGAGTCGCGAACCAGTACCGTTCAAATTATTAATCGCGTTTTTCCCGCCAAAATCGCATGTCAAGCCCTAAAACCGCCTAACCCATTACCATGCAACGACATCCGTGTGGCATTTTAGTTTCATGCAATTCGCTATACTGGATATGTAAATCAAAAACAAGCAAGCCATGCGAATGTAAACATGCTCTGCAGCTAACTTATTGATAACAAGTATTTTGCGTGTAACCTATTTGTTATGAATATTTTGCAGACACCTTCACGCTGCAAACCATTGAAAAGAAGTATTTTATGCCCAGGATACCCGGGGGGAGGGGGCACCTCTCAAAAGGCGAGAACCACCCCAAACACATTGCCCTGAAAGGAGTAATTGCGGCTGAACTTGGTTCCAAACTGCGTTCGATAACCCTCAAGACCGTCTCGTGTCACCGCAGGAACCGAGATCAGACAAGACGACTCGTGCGAGGACAACTTGCTCTTCCAGCCGCCGGCGATCATGTTGCACAGCTCCCCGATCGCATCATCCACCATCGGATCATGAGGCTCCGAAGGCGTGCCTAGCAGCGCCTCCGCCGTCACCGATGCTGTAGCCTGGCTCGCATATAAGAGACACTCGCCAGCAACTGCGCCTGTAAATTGAATTCTCGCCACGATCCGTCCTTCGACCGTGTCGACCTCGCCTTCCATCGGATCGCAACTTCGCTCCAGCATCGTCTCAAACACCTCCGAGACGGCCGAATCAAGCCGGGTCACTGCCTCATCCTGCACATATGTCACGCTTGTCCTCTTCCCGCTTCAAAATTTGAATTCAGCAAAGCAAGCACGGATCGGCTAAGCCACCCGCAGCAACGGCAACACCCGCACCTTCACCTGCTCCGCCGTAAACGGCTTGCAAATATAGCCCTGAGCGCCAGCAGCAATAGCGCGCAGAACAAACGCTTCATTGCCTTCGGTCGTAATCATCACCACTGGAACGCCCTCCGCCAGATTTTCCTGACGCCTGGTTTCCAGAAACTGCAACCCATCCATCACGGGCATGTTGATGTCACTCAGAATCAATGCCAGGGGAGTGGAAGCGCCTTGATTCTCGCGAAGAGTCTGCAGCGCCTCCTCGCCATTGGTGGCCTGCAGAACTTCACTAAGCTCTAGGCCAGCCTGCCGCAGCGCCCGCTCAATTACCTTCCTCATCACCGCCGAATCGTCAACAATTAGAGCTCGCAACCAACCCTCCCTGTACTGCATCTGGTCTGAAACCAGTATCGGCAACCAGTCAGCAACCTTGAGAGGCCGTCGTCTTAACGTCTTCTAACCCAGCCATTACAAACTTCGGCCACCCACCTGCATAACCCCGTGGCATGGACAGTGGACTCTACGCCGCATACACAGGCCTTCTGGCGCGCACACAAGCGCTCGACACTGCGGCCAACAACCTCGCGAACGCAGGAACAACCGGCTTTCGGGCCCAGCGCGACTACTTCAGCGGCGTCGTGGCTGGAGGCGTGGATCAAGATCTAGAAACCGCCTCGCAAGTAGGCCAGTCCGTAAACGGCTTCGGCGTCCTCGGCGGAAACCGCCTCGACCTCGGGCAAGGTGAGATGAAGGCCACAGGCAATCCACTGGACCTCGCGCTCGAGGGCCAGGGCTTCTTCGCCGTACAGACCACAAACGGCATCCGCTACACAAGAGACGGATCTTTCTCACGATCCTCCACAGGAGTCCTCCAGACCTCCCAGGGAGAGCCCGTCCTCGACACAAACCTGAAGCCCATCACCATCCCCACCGGCACCATCTACGTCTCACCAGACGGCAGCATCTCCGTATCCACTGCAGACGGCAGCATGATTGTCGGCAAAGTAGGGGCCTTCGACTTTGCAGATAAATCAGTCCTCACACCAGAAGGAGCGAATCGGTTCTCGGCAAATGGAGCAAAGCCGATCGCGGCAAGCGCTGCGGTCGAACAAGGCTCTGTTGAAGGTGCTAACGAGGACGCCGTTCACGGCACGATGCAGTTGGTACTGGTGCAGCGGCAGGCAGAGATGATGCAAAAGGCGCTCAGTGTCTTCAACAACGACTTCGACAAAACTGCATCAGAGGAACTTCCCAAGGTTTGACATAAGCATAAGAACAGGAGCACGAAATGATTCGAGCGTTATACACGGCAGCAAGTGGAATGAGTGCCCAGCAGACTAATCTGGACACAGTCGCGAATAACCTTGCCAACTCAGCCACTGCAGGATTTCGACAGCGGCAGGTGCAGTTTGAGGACATGATCTACCAAAATCTGATTACTCCAGGTTCTGCTCAGACCCAACAGACCCTTTCAGCCGGACTACAGGTCGGGCTCGGAACCAAGTCGGCAGCCAGCGAAGTGATCATGACACAAGGTGACTTTAATCAGACTGGCAACACGCTTGATGTTGCAATTCAGGGTGCAGGCTTTTTTCAGGTATCGAAGCCAGACGGAACGATCGCCTATACGAGGGCCGGCAACTTCCACATGAATAATCAGGGCACGATCGTAACCTCCGACGGCGACACGATTCTGCCCGCGATCACGGTCCCATCCAACGCTACCTCGATCACAATCTCTCAATATGGAGTTGTGTCGGCCACCCTCCCTGGACAGACGAACGCCGCGCAGCTCGGCACCATGCAACTGGCGACCTTCGCTAATCCAGGCGGCCTGAATTCTGTCGGCAGCAATCTTCTCGAACAAACAGCGTCTTCTGGAAATCCCATTACCGACACTCCGGGAGGAACCAGCGGGATGGGTACGTTGCAACAAGGCTATTTGGAAAACTCGAACGTAGACGTCGTCGCAGAGTTTGTACAGATGATTCTGGCGCAACGTGCTTATGAGAGCAATTCCAAAGTAATTCATGTAGCGGACGATATGTATTCGCAGATCAACGGCTTGATCCGATAGGAACGTTATGAGGAATGGTCGTTGTTCAGGGCGTGAGATATGCCGGTACTATCTCGTTATTTGCACTTCAGGGGGCGTATATGGCCAGTTCAGCGCTGGCGGTCTGCTACAGTACACCCCGTCTGGCTGTCGATGCAATCGTCATCAGTCCTTCGGCTCCGCTGGCTTCAAAAAACGCCGGCTACCGAGTGACGAGGATCGAGTCAGACCCAGTGTTAGGACAGATATGGGCGATGATCGCCAGTTGTGGTCACCCGGAATGGCCCGCGTTTGGCCTTGCAACGAATGGAGCAGTCTCGTCTACAGCGCCTCAACAGGCAGAGCGTTCTTTCGCGGAGGCAGTTAGGACGGTTCCTGTCGTCCACGCCGGCGAAATCGTACGGCTGTGGAGGCAGGAAAAGCTTCTGCGCATTGAAGTTTCTGGAGTGTCAGAAGAAAGTGGCGGCTTGGGTAAGACCATACGAGTGCGATTGTTGCACAGGAACACAGACGATCAATCAATACCGGAACAGTTCTCTGGCATTATTCGAGGGCCTTCGGATGTGGAGATGCAGCCATGATGAAATTAATAAAGGTAGGTTCGTCGTTCAATGTGACCACCTGGCCGGCGCCCGGCGGTGAGCAGTCTATTGCCTTACAAGCTATGTTGCAACTACCCAAAGACAGAAGTCCACGATCTTTCGCGCTCACCATCGGAGTTGCATCGCTTCTAATATTGACAGCCGCTTCGCTTCAGGCACAAGCTAAGGCCATCAATAAATTAATTGAGCCAAAGCCCAATGTTGCGGCCGCATCCTTGTTGTCGTACCTGGAACGGGTACGAGCGGAAAATTCAAATATTCAGGCTGTTCCTGGCTCAATTTGGACTGACAGTGGACGGCTCACACGCATGACTACCGACGTGCGCGCCATGCGACCTCATGATCTGATTTCAGTCGTGGTCTCAGAAAGCCTTGCGGCCTCGACTGATGGAACAGTGAAAAACTCGCGGGCCTCGAATGCGAGCTCTGCGATCTCAGGCCTGTTCGGCACCTTGCATCCAGGCAATGCATTGCAGAATTTAGTTAATCAGACATCGTCGGCCGGACTGAACGCCCAGGGAACAAGCGAAACGAATTCAAGCTTGAGCACGACGTTTGGAGGGCAAGTGATTGAGGTGCTGTCAAATGGAATGCTCGTGATCGAAGCGGCAAGGCAGGTCGAGTTCAGTCAGCAAACACAAACCATCATCCTGCGCGGGTTGGTTCGACCCGAAGACATTTCTCAGCAAAATCAGGTTCTATCGACCGCCATCTCAAGCCTTGAACTGGAAGTGCGCGGGAAGGGAATTATCAACGACTACACTCATCGCCAGAACGCTCTAGTTCGGCTTCTGCAAAAGGTATTGATCTTCTAGTGGAGAACCATGCGTGCTGAAATGAGCAAATCGAAAGCGTCAAAAGCATCAAGGGTTTACGTCAAAAGTTCCTATCCTTTCAGCGCATGCACAATTGCTATGCTCTTGATTTTTGCTGCTCATGCTTTTGCGTCGGATCCGGCATCCCCTAGGCAAGCACGTGTCAAGGACATCTCCTCGATCGAGGGCATTCGCGACAACCAGCTGGTTGGATATGGCATTGTTGTTGGCCTGCAGGGCACCGGTGACAGCCAGCAAACAACTTTTCCCATACAAACACTGGCGGCAACGTTGCTCCGAATGGGTGTGAGCGTTCCGGCATCTTCGATTCGTGTACAAAACTTGGCCGCAGTCTTTGTCTCGGCGACGTTACCTCCTTTTGCCCGCTCTGGTACAAAGCTGGACATCACAGTCTCTTCCGCGGGAGATGCGAGGAGTCTTGAGGGTGGCCTGCTTTTGATGACTCCTCTCTATGGAGCTGATGGCAAGATCTATGCCCAGGCGCAGGGCTCACTTGTCGTGGGCGGATATTCGATCAACGTAAATGGCAACGTAAAGCAGTTCAATCATCCCAATACGGCCAGGGTTCCTTTCGGTGCAATGGTGGAACGTGGAGTTTCTTTAGAGTTGGCGGGTAAGAACCAGTTTTCGTTGTTGCTGAACGACGCCGATTTTCGCAGTGCGGAGGCCATGGCCCTCGCAATCAATCACACTCTGGGGCGCCCGGCTGCACATGTACTTGATAGTCGACGAATCGATCTGTCAGTCGCCAGCGGTGAGGAGGTTCCTGCTCTATTGGCACAGGTTGAGTCGATTGAGGTGCCTGTCTTCCCCAGAGCAAAAGTTGTTGTCAATGAGCGCACCGGGACGGTCGTTATCGGAGGGACAGTTGTCTTGCAGCCTGTGTCTATCCTGCATGGCGGGCTCGCGGTTAATGTGGTGAGTGAGTTTCAGGTGTCCCAGCCGAATGCTTTCTCGTCCGGTGGTACGACGCAGGTCGTCCAACAAACAAGAATTGAAGCCCAGGATAAGCCGGTTAATCGTATTGAACTAAAACAAGGAGCAACCGTGGACGACCTGGTGCGCAGCCTGCAGACGATCGGCGCTTCAGCACGTGATGTCATCTCAATTCTTCAGGCAATGAAATCTGCCGGCGCGCTGGAAGCGGAGATCGAGGTGTTATGAAGATTCAGCTTGGATGTTACAAGTCATCCGGCGTCTGCAATTGAAGGGCAGAAGCAGGCTAAGCTGGTCGATGCTGCTCAACAGTTTGAGGCTACGATGCTGCAGGAGCTACTGAAGCCCATGCAACATGGGCAAGGGAGCTGGGGAGACGAAGAGAAGAGCGACGACTCAGCTTCTGACACGATCAGCAGTTTCGGGACGGAGGCGGTCGCGAAGGCCATTTCTAAAGGGGGCGGGTTTGGGATAGCGAAACAAATCGTCTCGAAGGTAACGCTGGAACATCAGCGGAATTCCGAAAAGAAAATCTCCAAGTACTAAAGTTTCCGGAATTCGTGCCGATACATTGAAGTAGACGGAGGCTCACCATGAGTTATTCAAGCGGAATCGGTAGTCTGAGGCAGACAATTGACTCGATCACGCCATCAGAGGCGAAGCCGGCGACACTGGCTAACACATCGGAGAACGTGACCAAGGCAAGCGTAGGACCTATCGCAAATGTGGAACATGCCGATCAAACAAATATGAGTTCCACTGGAGGCCTTGTCGCTCAGGCTTTGGCGAGCTCAGATACACGATATGCAAGGGTTGCGTCTTTGCAGCAGGCAATCGCCGCTGGAAGCTATAGCGTGTCTTCGTCGGATGTGGCGGACAAAATTATCCAGTCTCTGTTGGATTAAGTATGGCGATCGCTCAGGCCTTAGCAGACATTCTCGATGAGACCGTCGAGGCTCTTAGCAATCTGGATTCAGCAAAGCTCCATGCCTTAGAGCAGAGGACCGCTGTGCTAGCAGAGTCCAACGTGAACTATGAAAAGGAAGACATTCAGTTGGTCCAGCCGAAGAAGCGTCGGCTCGAAATAGTCCTTCAGAACTGTCAACTAAATCTTGATGCACTTACGCGTCTCCATTCCAGAAACATGAGGAATCAATGGGCACAATAACGTCACTAATGGATATCGCTCAGCAAGCTCTTATGGCCGATCAGGAGGCCCTAAATGTGACCTCAAACAACGTTGCAAATCAGAACACTGCCGGGTACACCCGCGAGGTTGTGAACTTTCAGTCGATCGATGCGGTCACGCTTAGTGGCAGCTCGTCCGGCTCAGGTGTCACGGCGAGCGCGACTTCGCAGAGAGACCGGGTACTTGAACAACAGGTGCAGCAACAGACTCAGACCCAGGCACAGTCTGGTGCGCTCGAATCTGCGCTACAGCAGATTCAGAATATCTTTGGCCTGAGTTCAACGACGGACTCCGCCAGTTCGACAGCTCTGGGTACTGCGACCACTTCGTTCTTTAGCGCACTCTCCGCGCTAACGAGCAATCCTTCCGATACGGCAACACGGCAAAACGTGCTGTCTGCAGCTAACACGCTGGCCGGTGCTTTCAATTCTGCGGCGAATCAGTTGGCGCAGGTGTCTTCGAGTCTCAATCAGCAAGTCGTCAGTGACGTGGGTCAGGTGAACTCACTCACGACGACAATTGCTTCTCTCAATACGCAGATCACCTCTCTTAGCCCGAATGCGGACGCGGGTACTCTTGAAGACCAGCGCCAGTTGGCGATCGCGCAGTTGTCTCAACTGGTTGGGTTGAATCAAATTTCAACCCAGAATAACGGCATTACGCTGACCACCAGCGGCGGCGCTGTTCTTGTCAGCGGCAGCCAGTCGTTTGCAGTGAGCACGACGCAGGTGGCGGGGGTAACCCACATCCTTGCAGGCGTTGGCGGCCAGGATGTGACCTCGAATCTCACGGGTGGCGATCTTGGGGGCGTCCTGGAGGCAAGAGATCAGGAGCTACCTTCGTACCAGAATGCGCTCGACAGTCTGGCCTTCGGCATTGGAACTCAGGTGAACCAGCAGAACGAACTTGGAGTCGATGCCAATGGCAATCCTGGTGCAGCACTCTTTAGTCTTCCATCTACTCAGAGCGGCGCAGCGGCGCTGATCGGGGTTGCGACGACTGATCCCAATGCGGTTGCGGCAGCTTCACCAGGAGAGGGATCTGCGGGAAACGCAAACGCCTCGGCCCTGGCCGATCTCTCGAACGCCACCACTATCGCGGGCGGTCAAACGGCTTCAGGATTTCTAGCCTCCTTTCTTAGCCAGATCGGTAACGATGCCTCCGCAGCGACGACGAATAACAGTGCACAGCAGGCTACACTCACGCAGTTGACGACCCAGAGAGATTCGCTGTCCGGCGTTTCTCTGGACGAGGAGGCATCGAATCTGACGCAGTATCAGCGGGCCTATCAAGCTGCATCACAGGTCTTCAATATCGCGAATTCCATCATGGCGAGCGCTCTGAATCTCGGTGTAGAGACGTCCGTGACCTAATGCAGCAATGAGCCATCACCGAATTCCAAAACTGAAGCTCAGGAGTACCATCATGCGAGTCGATCCGAATTACGTCACCAATTTGACAGCTGCGCTCGATCAGTCGGCCAGCCAGGAAGACACACTCACGTCGGAGTTGTCCAGCGGGTTACGCGTCGCTTCGCTCTCGGACGATCCGGTTGCGGCGGCGCAGAGCACTCTGCTCGGCAGTTCGATCGCGGGTGGCGATCTTGGGGGCGTCCTGGAGGCAAGAGATCAGGAGCTACCTTCGTACCAGAATGCGCTCGACAGTCTAGCCTTCGGCATTGGAACTCAGGTGAACCAGCAGAACGAACTTGGAGTCGATGCCAATGGCAATCCTGGTGCAGCACTCTTTAGTCTTCCATCTACTCAGAGCGGCGCAGCAGCGCTGATCGGGGTTGCGACGACTGATCCCAACGCGGTTGCGGCAGCTTCACCAGGAGAGGGATCTGCGGGAAACGCAAACGCCTCGGCCCTGGCCGATCTCTCGAACGCACCAGTATCGCGGGCGGTCAAACGGCTTCAGGATTTCTAGCCTCCTTTCTTGGCCAGATCGGTAACGATGCCTCCGCAGCGACGACGAATAACAGTGCACAGCAGGCGACACTCACGCAGCTGACGACCCAGAGAGATTCGCTGTCCGGCGTTTCTCTGGACGAGGAGGCATCGAATCTGACGCAGTATCAGCGGGCCTATCAAGCTGCAGCACAGGTCTTCAATATCGCGAATTCCATCATGGCGAGCGCTCTGAACCTCGGCGTAGAGACGTCCGTGACCTAATGCAGCAATGAGCCATCACCGAATTCCAAAACTGAAGCTCAGGAGTACCATCATGCGAGTCGATCCGAATTACGTCACCAATTTGACAGCTGCGCTCGATCAGTCGGCCAGCCAGGAAGACACACTCACGTCGGAGTTGTCCAGCGGGTTACGCGTCGCTTCGCTCTCGGACGATCCGGTTGCGGCGGCGCAGAGCACTCTGCTCGGCAGTTCGATCGCACAGGACGATTCGTTTGTTCAGACTGCATCGGGCGAATCTTCACTGCTGCAGGTCACCGATTCGACGCTGGGCGACGTCGTGACCCAGGTGACCTCGGCGATATCGGCCGCGGTGGCGGGGAACAACGGGACGGCCCTCAACGCGAGTGATCTTGCCAGCGTTGCCCAGTCGCTGAGCGGGATTCGTGATCAGGTGCTGTCCCTGGCCAATACGAGCTACCAAGGACAGTATCTGTTCGGTGGAAGCCAAGGATCGACGCCACCATTCACACTGGACACCACGACCAATCCTGCTACGACGAACTATAACGGCGATGCCAACGTGCAGTATGTTGAGTCTCCAAGCGGGCAAAAAATTCAAGTCAATCTTCCCGGATCCGCTGTCTTTGGTGCGGCGGGCTCGGGTGTGCTAGGGGCGCTCAACCAACTGATCTCCGATTTTTCGAGTGGTGCAGCGAGCGCTACCCTCACGGGGGACACAGACGCTTTGACGACGGCTCTGGGTCAACTGTCGTCCCAACGAAGTGTGCTCGATAGTTCCCTGAGCCGGCTGCAGTCGACCAGTACGTATGTGCAGACGGAGGAGAGTCAGCTGACGGTGGCGCAGAGCAACCTCGTATCGGCAGACCCTGCGGCCGTTGCCAGTCAACTATCTCTGGCTGAGACCCAGCATCAAGCGTTGTTGAGTGTTATCAATACGTTGGGGAGCTCCGATCTCTTTAGCCTTATGAAGTAGACTCCGCTTTCGTTTTGGCCGGGGTCAAAGGGGGGTGCCCCCTCCCTACCATTGTTGCGCAAAGTCTTCATAATAGGCGACTTGCCTTCGGACTTCGCGTGCAAATCAGGCGCATTCAATGTTATTGTCGTCAAAGTCTTCTTTCTAAATGAGTTAGCCCCGTAGGAGTATGTGTCCCCACGGGGCTTACTTGTTTTGATCTCTATATCTAGTATAGCGGGTTGAGAGTAACTAAAATGCCACACAGATGTTGTTGGCTGGTAATGGGTTAGGTGATTCGAGGGCTTGACATGTGATTTTTGGGCAGAAAATGACAAAAGAAAAATAACCGCAACTGCAACGGCAATAGAATGAGTCACTTTCTCCATTCTGGCTTGTACATCCCTTTCACTGCTCAGGACAGGCTTCTTGGTGCAAGAACAGTCTCCGGCGGCTGATGGGTGCATTTTCGGCTTCTATCGGGGGATGAGGGTGAAGGTCTGGATGGAGACCTTGGCGCCGCCGCGTGAGCGTTCTCTGGCTGAGAGGAACTCTATGGTGATTTCGTCGAATCGATGGATCATTGTCGGTCGCGGGATGGGAAATCGCAGGACCTCGTCCACTGGTGGACGGTTGAAGGGAATCAGAGTGGCGCTGCTGGAGACGATGGTGCGATAACCGAGGTCCTGGGATGGTTCTCCGAAGGAAGTTGAGTCGGAGAGGCGTACACCCACTGCAATTGTTCCGGGGCGCGTGTCGGCGTTGGTGATTGCGACGTCGATCTCGCTGCAGCATGCCAGGTCGATCGATGTGCCTAGATTCTGATAGGCCTCCATCAATAGTGGTGCCGAGTCGGTGGAGCGGACGTTGACGTAGGTGGCTCTTCCGTGGGCGACGTGGGCGCGGGGGCCAGGTCTTTTGCTTGGTGCCTTGAAGTACCAGTATTGTCCGTCGAATGGAATGACGATCGGTTTAGCCGCTCTGCCAACTTCGAACGAGGCACTCTGCGGCCTGGGTGGGACGATCTCCGTTTTTTTTACGGGTGGTGGCCACAAGATGATGCCGACGTAGTCGGAGCCGGGTGTGTCGGTGTCCTTTGATTCGTGAGTAATGAGGGCGGGTTTGTGAGCCGGGGTGTTCCGGTTATTCGGTTTGCCGGGGACCCAGGGAATGAGTGCGAGGACGGTGAAGAAGATGGCGGAGGCACAGAGCAGGATGGACCGGCTTCTGTCTGAGAGTGTCACTGCAGCGGTGCGATCGAAAGCAGTGCGACTCAAGGCAGTCCAACGCCAGACGAGCATGGCCAGAGAGGTCGATAGCATGGCGCCGGCGAAGAGGAGATATCCCGCGACAGCGAGGATGAATGCCGTTTGAGAGCACATTGCGATGACGAGGGCGCGCATGGGGCGGAAGTCGGCTATCGGCAGGCCGTAGAGATTTGGAAGGTCGCTGGCGTAGCCGGGCGGAGGTGCTGTCTGATCGGATTTGGCGATTGGTGGGAAGAGACGCCTGAGGCTGAAGGCGAGAGCCACTGTTGCGAGAGACAGGACGAAAAACATTCCAGGCGACTGCTGGCGGTAGAACAATGCGATGCATGGAAAAAATATCCAGCCGACTGCGACCGTCTTCGACAAGAAGGACAGGCCGAACGAAGGTTTTACCCTGAGAAAGAACCATGGAATCGATGTTCCTATGGCGCCGGCCAGGGCCGTGATGGCGATGTATTTGATCGATAGAGAGAAGATCGTGGCCCACGATAGCGTGTGGGCTGTGGGCAATTGGCAGGCGAGGGAGGCGATCATGGCTGCCGAAAGGCAACCGGTAAGGATGAGTAAACGAACTTCGCTGGGATCTGCGTTGCTATGCGTGACGTGAGGTAGATGATTGGGTTTGACGAGATGCGGCTTCGTCGGCGGAGTCCGGAGGCTGGTGTGTTGAGGCGGAAGAGAGTTGCAGTGGACTCATGGCACCCCTGCTCTAAGCTCTAAAGAATAGTATGCTACATAGCTGGAGTTGGCGATACATATACTTGGTGTGGGAGTTGAGATGGGTGAGGAGTTGCGATTTTTGTGGAATGCGACGCGCGGCAACCGGTTGCGGCCCTGGCGGAGCCCCTATCTTCGGTGGCGGCTGGAGACCTATTCCGGCCAGAAGGCGGATACGGTGCGGGCGCGCGACTTCTGGAACCTTTTCTGGAGAGAGAAGAGACAGTTTTTGAGGTTTCTTCGGTGGACGCGTGAGATGAAGGACTACTCCGTCTCTTCGAAACCATTCTAGCGGTATCACGATTGAATGCAGTTTGATTTCGTCAATATTCCGTTTGACTGGCTGTTCTGCGATGTTGTTTTTACTTTTCTTTGACAACGGGCGAATGCAAATATCAACGGCTCTCGTTATGATGGAGACCATGAGCGAATGGATTAAGGTGAAGGCAAGTGATGGTCATGAACTGAGCGCGTATGTTGCCCGGCCCAAGGGCGAGGTGATTGGAGCGCTGGTTCTGGTCCAGGAGATCTATGGCATCAATTCGCATGTTCGCAGCGTTGCGGATGGATATGCCAAAGATGGATTTCTTGTTGTTGCGCCTGCGATCTTCGACCGGTTCGAACGTGGCCTGGAGTTGAAGTATGAAGGCGCGGACCAGAAGCGAGCGATGCAGCTTTATCCAATGCTGAAGCCGGATGTCACGTTGCTGGATGTGGCTGCGGCTTATGGCGAGGCGAAAAAAACGGGGAAAGGAATCGGCGTCATAGGCTATTGCTATGGCGGCTTGATCAGCTGGCTGACGGCAACGCGCGGGGAGAATCTGAAGATGCAGCCGTCGTGCTGTGTTGGCTACTATGCCGGCGGCATTGGTTCGGTTGCCAAGGAAGAGCCGAGCTGTCCGGTGATGCTGCACTTCGGGGCGAAGGACGACCACATCGGGAAGGATCAGATTGAGGCGGTTCGCGCGGCGCATCCTGAAGTGGAGATATTCGTCTATGAGGGTGCGGGGCATGCGTTTAACCGGGACGTCGATCCTGGGCATTACAACGCCGCCGCCGCGAAACTTGCCCGGGAGCGCAGCCTCGCTTTTCTGAAAGCTCATATTGCCTAAATTGTCTGCAAAGGTTTGAGCGTTTTCGGCTCTGCGTGCGTTTGCCGCGTTTCTCCAGCGGTGCTATCCTTATGTAGATACTAAGAATGGACTAGAAGAATTAGGAGCAGAAACAGCTGTGTTGGCATCCGCTAAAAAGACAGACATTATTGCAAAGTTCCGTACGCATGACTCAGACACCGGGAGTCCTGAGGTTCAGATCGCGATTTTAAGCGAGCGCATCGGCGAGTTGACGGAACACTTCAAAGAGCACAAGAAGGATCACGGTTCGCGCCGTGGGCTGTTGATGCTCGTGAGCAAGCGGCGACGTTTGCTGGACTACCTGAAGAAGTGCGACGCAGACCGCTATCGCGAGGTCATCGGCAAACTCGGAATCCGCAAGTAACCGCAGCATCTCCGGAGAAACCGTACAAACTATGGAAGTACACACGGCCCGTTCTACAGTCGGCTGCAACATTCGTGCAAGGTCAGGTAAGACCTTGTCGCTGGAGTTGCTGACAATGACAGATGCCGGCGTGGTCTCCGCGGTTTGTGGCTCCGATGAATGCCCTACCCTAAACGATCGATACCAGTGCAGTTCTCTGGCGGCCAAGTAGCTGCACGGGGGAACTGCACTTTTTCGCGCCCGCTCGACGGATGACGCGATACAAGCTTAATTGAGTGAAAAGAGAGAAGAGAGGCAACATGAAACAGGACGTGACAGTTGAGCTTGCCGGCGGCAAGCAAATTAAATTCGAAACCGGACGCATGGCGAAACAGGCCTCCGGCGCGGCGCTCACTACAAGTGGCGACAATGTAATTCTTGCAACGGCGGTGGCTTCGCCGGACCCGAAAGAGGGAATCGATTTCTTCCCGCTGACTGTGGAGTATCGCGAGTTCACCTATGCGGGTGGCCGTATTCCTGGCGGGTTTATCAAGCGTGAAGGGCGCCCGAGTGAGAAGGAGATTCTGACAAGCCGTCAGATCGACCGTCCGATCCGTCCGCTGTTTCCTGAGGCGTTTCGGAATGAGACCCAGGTGGTTGCGTTTGTCTATTCCGCGGACAAGGAGAATGATCCCGACGTGCTGGGCATCAACGGCGCGAGTTGCGCTCTGGCGCTGAGCGATATCCCTTTTCACGGGCCGGTTGGTGCGGTGCGGATCGGAATTGTGGACGATCAGTTTATCGTGAATCCCACTTATGCTGAGCGCGCGAAGAGCACGTTGAACATCATGGTCGTCGGCACGAAGGACGGCATTGTGATGATCGAGTCGGGCGCGAAGGAGATTGCGGAAGGGCGAGTGGTTGATGCGATTGAGTTTGCCCATGAACAGATCAAGAAGATCTGCGCTGCTATTGAAGATCTGGTCAGCCGTGCAGGTAAGCCGAAGCGTTCCGTGAGTGCGGTCGAGGTTGATCACGAATATCTGAATGCGTTGACGGCGAAGGTTGGAGCGAAGTTGAAGGACGCGCTCGATACGCAGAAGCATCCGAAGTTTGAGAGCTATGCGTTGGTCAAGGAGATCAAGGATGAGCTGAAGAAGGACGTTCCTGAGGGTGATGCGGATGCGGCGAAGAAGCTGAGCAAGTACTACGAGCTTCTGCGCGAGAACATCTTCCGTGAGCAGGTTCTGAAGGAGCGGATTCGGCCGGATCATCGCGCGTTCGATAAGATTCGCGACCTGACGATCGAGGTTGGTGTGCTGCCTCGCGTGCATGGATCGGCGTTGTTTACTCGTGGTGAGACGCAGGCGCTGGTGAGCGCGACGCTGGGAACGACGGATGATGCACAGCGGCTTGAGAGCTATGAGGGAGAGCAGAAGCGCCGCTTCATGCTGCACTATAACTTTCCTCCGTTCTCCGTTGGTGAAGTTGGACGTATGAGCGGCGTCGGCCGACGTGAGATTGGTCATGGCGCGCTGGCGTACCGGGCGATTGAAGCTGTGCTGCCGGGTGAGGATGAGTCGCCTTATACGTTGCGGGTCGTTTCGGACATTCTTGAGTCGAATGGGTCTTCTTCGATGGCGACAGTGTGCGGCGCGTCACTTGCATTGATGCAGGCAGGTATTCCGATCAAGGGATCGGTCGCAGGTGTTGCGATGGGGCTGGTGAAGGAAGGCGACAACTACGCCATTCTTACAGACATTGCCGGCGCGGAGGATCACTATGGCGACATGGACTTCAAGGTGGCCGGTACGCGCAAGGGAATTACCGCACTGCAGATGGACATCAAGATCATGGGGATCACTCCGCAGATTATGCGCGAGGCGCTGGAGCAGGCGCGGCACGGCAGACTGTTCCTGCTGGATACGATGGATGGCGTGATCGCCAGTGCGAGCCAGGAGAAGTCGCAGTTTGCGCCGCGCATTCACACCATTCAGATTCCGACAGATAAGATTCGCGATCTGATTGGGCCGGGCGGCAAGGTGATTCGCGGAATCATCGATGCGACTGGCGTGAAGATCGATGTCGACGATACGGGTCGCGTCAATGTCGCTTCGAGCGATGCCGATGGACTGGCACGGGCGATTCAGATGATCAGCGATCTTACGGCTGTGCCTGAGATTGGAAAGACTTATCTGGGCAAGGTCGTGCGACTTGCTGAGTTCGGCGCTTTTGTTGAGATCTTCCCCGGGACCGATGGCTTGTTGCATGTCTCCGAGATAGCAGAGCATCGGGTGAAGGAGGTCAAGGATGAGCTTCGTGAGGGCGATCAGATTCTGGTGAAGGTGCTTGCCATCGAAGGGAACCGCATTAAGCTTTCGAGGAAAGCGGTTCTGCGGGAGCAGCGCGCGAAGCTTGGGTTGCCAGAGCCGGGACAGATTGGAACGGATACCGGACGAGCTGAAGCTGCTGCACCGGGAACCCAGCCTTCGGATGATGTCGATGAGGAGGGCGAGGATTTCGATGATGATGGCGAAGAGTCGGCCGATGAGCCTAACTTCAACCGAGCCGATGGCGCTCCTGCGGTCCCAGTGGCTGCTGGTGGCCAGAGACCGAACGGACCTGGTGGACAGAGACGGCCTGGCGGAAGCAGACGTCGTCGTGGCGGCCGGCGGCCGGGTTCGGGCCCGGGTGGGCAACAGGGTGGCGGCAATCGCTAGAGTTCCATCATCGGTTATCACAAAGGCCGCGCATTTGCGCGGCCTTTGTGGCTTTGGTGCAAACGGAGGTCGCGGCGTTGGGCACCGTTTCGCGTGGCGGGGATAGTTGTTATGGCGCTGCTGTTCTGTTTGGTGCGATGTGTTTCGGGGGAGGATGTCTGCTCCGCAGAAGATCGCCGACGGCGTGTGGTTTTTGATTGGCGACTCGAGCAAGGGGTATAGCAATACGACGATCATTGAGATGGAGAACTATCTAATCGTCGTGGATGCGAACTATCCGGGGCGAGCGAAGGAGCTTTTGCAGATAGTGAAGGGCCTGTCGAAGAAGCCTGTTCGGTACGTCTTCGACACGCATGCACATGGCGACCATTCGTATGGCAATTCGGTGTGGACTGCGGCGGGAGCGACTACGATGGCGTTCCGTGGTGTGGTGACCGAGATGGATCGTTGGGAGCCTGCGAGGTGGCAGACGGCAATGGCCAAGCGGGATGATGTTCGGGAGACGGGTGAAGTTGATGTTCAACGACCGCGGAAGATCATTGACGGCGATTCCTTCGTGCTGAAGGATAAGCAGCGCGAGGTGCAGTTTCTTTTTCTGGGGTGGGGGCATACGCCGGGTGATGGATACGTGTGGTTGCCGAAGGAACGGGTGCTTTGTACGGGAGACGCGGCGGTTAATGGGCCGAGGAATAAGCTGCTCGATGCAAATATTGCGAACTGGCCTGATGTTCTCGACAAGGCATTGGCGCTGAAGCCACTTCACGTATTGCCCGGGCATGGTGCGGCGGGTGGTGCGGAGATATTGTCGGGGCAGCAAAGGTTTCTGCGGGACCTTTATCGAGAGGTGAAACTACAGGCTGATATGGGAAAGACGCCTTCTGAGATGCATATCAAGCTGCCGGATAGCGACAGCAACTGGGTTCCGAATGGCTCCAATGGATTGCAACAGGATATTGAGACTGTTTACCTCGAACTGACCTCTCATGCTCCGGCAGGGTCGGTACCTCATGTATGGAAGTGATTTCTAGCCTGGATTGAGACTGGACCCTCTTCGGCATGCGATGGACTACATGGATTGCCTTTGCAGCGCTTTGCATTCTGTCGGGAACTTCGTGGGCGATTCCTCGTGATTTGTCCGATGGATTGCCGCTGCTAGAGCAACAGGGACTTATTTTTGCTGTGATCGGACTGCTTGCGCTTCCATTTGCCGGACGGGAAGCGTGGTCTCGGAGCAGGGGATTGCGACGAGGGCGGTTGGCGGCATCGGCTGTTGGATTCTTTGGGGTTCCGATTGTGGTTGCTGAGTATGCGCGAGGAAGTGTGCCCTGCAATGAGCCGATCTGCGCTGTTTGCCGTGGTTCCTGTTGTGGTGGTGCTGGTGGTTGCGGCTGGCGATACGAGAGGGCCGGAGGAACGAGGAGCGAGGCGGTTCCTGGTGCCGGCGCTGGTTGGACTTGGCGGGCTTTTGTTACTGCTGCCGTTGCAGTTTTCTGGCTCTGCGCGCGGGTGGCTGATGCTGGGTGTCGTGTGTGCGGCGGTTGTTCTGGTGGGGCTTGCGAGTGTCTGGTTGTACCGGTTGCTGCGAGGGGCTGGCTTGGCGGAGTCGGTTTCAGTTGTCGGGCTTGCCAATGCGGTGTTCCTGCTGGTTTGGAGCGCTGTTCGAGGCGATGTTGTGTGGCGAGGTAGTAGTCTGGCTTCGATGCTGTCGGCTTCATCGCTAGTGGACGTGGTTGAGGTGTTGCTGCTTGTCTGGCTGTTGCGGGAGATACCGCCCGTGCGCTTCTCTGCGCGTTATCTGGCGATTCCGCTGCTGACGGTGCTGGAGAGCTATGTTTTGATGCGGCCGGAGTGGACGGTCCGGATGGGGTTTGGGACGGTTTTGCTGGCAGTGGGTGCGGGAATGCTCTTGTTCTTGAAGGTGGGTGACGAGGAGACGGTCCTGTCGCTCCGGTGACACTTTTCGACGAGGGTTTTGCGCGGTACACTGCGATCAATGGCAGCTTCGATGTACATCGTGGTCGAGGGCGATGACCCTGGGTTCGACATCTTTGTGAATGGGCGCTCGCTGGCGCGGCATGAGGATGCGCTGGAGAGGCTGGCGCTTCGGCTTGGTGTGCGTCCGCTGATTGAGTTTTTCTCGGCGGATGAAAATTCGATGTCGCTGCTGATTGAAGAAGGCGCGGGGAATCAGGAGTTGATGCGCAGGCTGCCTCCGCCGCAGTGGTACTCGCCGGAGGATGGGCTGAGGACGGTGCGGGCTCTGCTGATGGCTGTGGACGCAGATCCTCTGCAGCTTGGGTCGGAGGGTGAGTTGGTGCTCTCAGAGCTGTTGGAGTATGCGCATGTGCTGGAGAAGACGATGGACCGGAAGATGCGGTGGCATCTGGCGGTGAGCTGGCGGTAGCAAATTGGTTATGCGAGCGGTCGTTCGATTAAAATAGAAGCGGCCGCTGCTGTTGCATGATGCAGAGGCCGCGTCTGAGTCAGGCGTTAGTGTTGGTGTTCGTTGTTGTGCGTGGCTGACTCGTGGTGCTCCGTGTGTTGCTGCGGGCGGGTGATTTTCGGCGCGAGGAGCGGCGGGTCGGACATAGGGATGCGCGTAGGGGTGAACATAGACGGCGCGGTTGTAGTAGGTGCGTGTCCAGGGGCGATGGTCGATCAGGATGGTGTGGCCACCCCAGCCGAATCCGGCGCCGAACCAACCGTAGACGCCAAAAGCTGGAGCGATGACGACCGCCGGGCCAAAGCGGATTCCGGTAGCGATGACGAATCCGGGACGAGGTGCGTAGAAGACGATGGCGGGGTTGTAGACAGGAACGTAGTAGTACGCGGTATTGACGGGCTGGATCTCGATGTATCCGCCGTTGTCGACTACGTTGTCGTAGGGGGAGGAGGCGAGATAGCCGTAATTGTGCGCGGCCTGGCGCTGACGCTGGACGGCGTCCATGACGTCGTTTCGCTGAACGAGGACGGCGTTGCCGAGAGTGCCGGTCCACTGCGGATCGCGCGCCATCATGTCGAGCACGGAGGGAAAGGGCAGGAGGGCGAGGACGCTGGGATCCCAGGGAAGGTTGTCGGTCTGGATGGCTTGTGCGAGGGCGTCGCCTGTGAGGTTGGAGTGTTGCTGGGCCCAGGCAGCGGCGTCTGGGATCTGCTGCCAGAAGGTGGAGGCAGTGAGGACCTGGGCTAGGAGCGGGTCGGGATAGAGTGCGATGCGCTGGACGAGCTGGTCGAGTTGCTGGGGGGCAACTGGCGGGGGCGGGGCAGGCTGGTCCTGTGGCTGCGCTTGCGCCTGTGCGTCAGAGCTGGCGGTGGCGGTGGTGGTGGCTGGTATTGCGGGTCTGCCTGTTGTTGCTGGTCCGGTGACGGCGGGGGAGGTGGCTGGCGGACGATGGGGGCCTGGGCGAGGGAGACTACGGAAAGAGTCAACAGAATCAGTGCGGACAGCGTTTTGTGAGTTGTGTTCATACCTTCTTTTATACCTTGGTCCTTTTTGCGTTTTGCGCTTTATAGTAGACGCGGTTTTGGCGAGGAAGTTGTTGGCGGGACAGATGATGGGTTTCAGGTGATGTTGTCGAGGGCGTTGAGGATCAGGCCAGCGTGGCGGGTGCTGATTTGGTTGGCGGCGAGACGGCGGATCACTTCGTAGACGGCGTGCTGGAGGTTCGATTGGCCGGAGGGGAGTGGGAGGTCGAAGGATTGGCGGCGACTGCGGCGGCGGATGGGTTTCTGGGCGGGCTTGCGGGTGGGGTGGTGGTAATAGCAGAAGGCTTCGCGCTGGAGGGCGGGCGAGGCGCAGCGGTGGCCTCCTTCGAAGATGTGGGTGCAGAGGGTGCGGATGTCCTTGATGACTTCGATGGTCTTGTTCATGGGTACCCCCTCCCCGGGGTACTTTCTTGCGCAAAGTCTAGTGAGGAAAAGGCTTAAGTCTGGACTTCGGTATGTTGTAGGGCATACCTGGTCTGGGCCTAGGCCTTTTTTGGTGGGTTAAATGCGAAAGCCCGGCGGGTGGCCGGGCTCAATCTTTACTCTATAAGTTAATTATAGAGTGTGAGTCAAGGTTTTGGTTGTGGAAATCGTTGTAAGTGATTGGTGGGGGCGGAGTAAGTTAGGTGGCGCGGATGCGTCACGTTCCGTCGACGAGGAAGCGGAGGGGGCGGTCGGCGGCTTTGGAGAGGCCGATGCGTGGGGTGGTTTGGATGTTGGTGGGATGGTGGCCGTCGTCGGCGATCTGGATGGGGGAGTCTGGTGAGGTTAGGTCGAGGTCGTTGGAGTTTTTGCGGGTGATGTCGAGGGCCTGGCAGAGGCGGCCGGGGCCTCCGGTGAGGAGTTTGGGTTTGGCGGTGGGTGAGAGGCGGCGGAGGTGGGCCATGGTCTCGATGCCGTCGATGGGGGCGATGGCGCGGATGAGGACTCCGCCGGCTTCGCCGGGGAGATGGGCGGATGCGTTGAGGCAGTAGTACATGCCGTAGATGAAGTAGACGTGGGTGCGGCCGGGTGGGCCGAAGAGGGGGAAGTTGTTGGGGGTGAGGCCGCGGTAGGCGTGGGAGGCGGGGTCGGTGAGGCCGAGGTAGGCTTCGACCTCGATGATGCGGCCGGTGAGCCGCTCGCCGTGGAGATCGCGGATGAGGAGCTTGCCGAGGAGGGCTCGGGCGACGATCTCGGGGGAGCGGGAGTAGAAGGTTTTTGGGAGGAGCTTAAGACGGTGGTGGGTTTTTGGGGGTGCGCTCATATTTTTCGTGTAGATTTTTTGTACTTAGTAAAAGTGTCATTCAGGAAGAGGCGAGATGAATGTTAAGAGTTCCTTTTGCTTTACGCGGTTCGTGTGATCGTTGGTCTGTTCACGGCGTTTGTCCTAACCATACTCTGGAGTTGGTTCGTTGTACCTGCCTTCCACGTGGATCCTGTTTCGTTTTGGGTGATGTACGGATTAATTTTGCTGATTGACCTGCTGCGATCAGATGGGAACGATGTTGAGGCTGATCACCGGCATAAAATTGGCGCGATAATGCTCGATGCGTGCGTTCCGGCTGAACGGCGCGCGGAAGTGATGGAACAGTTGACCGAGTTCACTGAGCAAATATGGTATGAGGCGGGATGGAAGCTCTTCGGCAAACTGCTTGGCAATGCCATGGCGCTCGGTCTGGGGTTCGTTGTACACGTCCTCGCGTCCTGAATGGGTACCCCCAAAGATGATCAGTGGGCCACCCGCCCGTCAGATGCTCTCTGTGTCCTTGCTCATAGGTATGATTCCCGTGACAAAACTATACGGTTTTGAGGGGGGCTGCGTGAGATTCGATTTGCTGCTGCAGTGCTGCTGATCGGTTGGCAAAGAGGGGTTGATCGTCTTCGGTGGGGACGTTGCGGACAGCTATCGCCGCAGGGATCTCAATCAGCGAGAACCGCTTGCAGTAGTTTGAGGGGAGCTCTTTTAGGGTAGATATCGAACCCACACCTCTGCATTTCGAACACAGCAAGAAGATCCGTTGTAGGTACCGGTTTCGAATCCCTGCATACTATGGGCTAGGTCCTGTGCAGGCTGAAATTTGTCGTATTGGAATTCCGGGAACGGGCAATGGGTGCCGTTCGTCGGGCATTCCACCCATGTCGCACCGTTATTACCATCACGAACACGAGCGCCGAATCCCGTGATTTTAACTCCAGCCGGCACCATCACCCTGATGGCAGGCCACCCAAAATTGTGTTCCAGCCGATTCCAGGCGAGGGCCTCACAGTAGGGTTTATCCCAGGAATACTCGATACTTAGCCGGAGATCTGTTGCGACATTATCGAGCACCAAGTACGAAGCAATATAGGCTCTCTTTACATTCGGTTCAGACCACACCGGCGGCGGCGGAAAGCCGAACTCTGTGACCTGATAGACGACCCTGCCTGAACCCGGCCCTTTTGGCAGGCATGCCTGGCCGGAAGAACATACGGTCCAGGGGTATGTGTTCAAATCAGATACCGCCTTTCGCGCTTCAGCGGTGAATTGTTTGATATTCGCTCCGGCAGGCGCGGCGACGGCGATGTACGAGCCGAACGGACCACCGCCTCCCGTGGTGTGCAACTCCGAATAGCTGTGACAGTCCGTTGTTGCCGGACCCTGGCAATGAGCGGACGGCAACAACAGCAAAGCGAGGGACACTGCAGATGCGATCGCTGCGCGCATAACTAGACCTCCGAGTGTGTGGCCCAAGAAAGGTGGCTCAGGCGTGCAAAAGATGGTAGACAACTGGTGCATGGCATATTGAGGCACAATGCCTTATTGAAGTGCGAGGAGCGAGCACTCTGGGTGCGCTTAGGAAGTCAGATCTAGGAGAACAAGAATTCTTTGGTGCGGAGTTCTTTTACGGTGTCGCGTAGTTTTGCGGCTTTTTCGAATTCGAATTTTTTGGCGGCTTCGCGCATGTCGGATTCTAGTTTGTTGAGGTAGTCGTCCAGTTCTTGCTGGGTGGCGAAGTCGGGCATGCCTTCGGCTTCGTCGATGAGATCGACGTAGTCGGCGTTTACGATGCCAGCGAGACCCATTGCCAAGGGACGAATGATGGATTGCGGAGTGATGCCGTTTTCGATCATTGAAGCTTCTTGTTTGTCTCTTCTTCGGTTGGTTTCGTCGATGGCGCGCTGCATGGAATCGGTCATCTTGTCGGCGTAGAGGATGGCGCGGCCTTCGATGTGGCGGGCGGCGCGACCGATGGTCTGGATGAGGGAGCCCTGGGAGCGGAGGAAGCCTTCTTTGT
This sequence comes from uncultured Acidobacteriaceae bacterium, assembly GCA_963791735.1. Lineage (GTDB taxonomy): Bacteria > Acidobacteriota > Terriglobia > Terriglobales > Acidobacteriaceae > Edaphobacter. The sequence goes on from CAWBTR010000011.1 coordinate 104,579, forward strand.
CGGCATCCAATATAGCTACCAACGACACCTCCGGAAGATCGAGGCCTTCGCGTAGGAGGTTGATGCCGATTAGGACGTCGTATTCGCCTTTGCGGAGATCGCGGAGGAGTTTGATGCGCTCGAGGGTTTCTATCTCGGAGTGCATGTAGCGGCAGCGGACGCCTACTTCGGTGTAGTAGCTGGCGAGGTCTTCGGACATGCGTTTTGTGAGAGTGGTGACGAGGACGCGTTGGTTTTTTGCAGCGCGATCGCGAATCTCGGCGAGGAGGTCATCGATTTGGCCTTTGATGGGGCGGATTTCTACGACGGGGTCGATGAGGCCGGTGGGGCGGATGATTTGTTCTACGACGACGCCGGCGGATTTGGTGAGTTCGTAGGGACCGGGGGTGGCGGAGACGTAGACGATCTGGCCGGTGCGGGATTCGAACTCTTCGAACCTAAGCGGGCGATTGTCCATTGCAGATGGGAGGCGGAAGCCGTAGTCGACGAGGTTTTGTTTGCGGCTGCGGTCGCCGTGCCACATGCCGTGGAGTTGTGGGACGGTGACGTGGGACTCGTCGATGAAGAGGAGATAGTCCTGGGGGAAGTAGTCGAGGAGCGTGGGTGGGGGCTCGCCGGGGAGACGGGCGGAGAAGTGGCGGGAGTAGTTTTCGATGCCGTGGCAGAAGCCTACGGACTTGATCATCTCGAGATCGAAGCGGGTGCGCTGGTGGATGCGCTGAGATTCGACGAGGCGGCCCTGATTCTCGAGTTCTTTTTCCCACCACTCCATCTCTTCGATGATTGAGGCGATGGCGGTTGTCTTGCGCTCGGGTTGCACGACGTAGTGGGACTTGGGGTAGATGGGCAGGCGGGAGTACTTCTGGCGAACGGTGCCGAAGAGGGGATCGATTTGGGAGAGCGAGTCGATTTCGTCGCCGAAGAGCTCGATGCGGTAGGCGTTTTCGTCGTAGGTGGGGTAGACCTCGATGATGTCGCCACGGACGCGGAAGGTGCCGCGGCGGAAGTCGACGTCGTTGCGGTCGTAGAGAATTTCGACGAGACGGCGGGTTATGTCTTCGCGTTTGATGCGCTGACCTTTTTCGAGGAGCATCAACATGCCGTAGTAGGCTTCAGGCGAGCCAAGGCCGTAGATGCAGGAGACGGAGCTGACGATGATGGCGTCGCGGCGTTCGAAGAGGCTGCGGGTGGCGGCGAGACGGAGTTTGTCTAGTTCTTCATTGATGGTTGATTCTTTTTCGATGAAGAGATCGCCAGCGGGGATGTAGGCTTCGGGCTGATAGTAGTCGTAGTAGGAGACAAAGTACTCGACGGCGTTGTTGGGGAAGAAGGACTTGAACTCGTGGTAGAGCTGGGCAGCGAGGGTCTTGTTGTGCGCGAGGATGAGGGCGGGACGCTGCAACTCTTCGATGACCTTGGCCATGGTGAAGGTCTTTCCGGAGCCGGTGACTCCGAGGAGGACCTGATCTTTTTCTCCTGCGTTGATGCCGGAGACGAGCTCGGCGATGGCTCGGGGCTGGTCGCCCTGGGGCTTGTAGGTGGTCGAAAGCTGAAAGTCCATCTTTGTAGGATAGTTTATTGAGAGGGCTGGTTGTGACGGGTCAGTAAAAGCAACTGCAAAGGCAAGGACAAATACAGGGGTCCTTCCCTATTCGACTTCGCTCAAGGTCAGGATGACGGCGTTTTTAGGATTTAGGAGGGTGTGATGGGCGTAGGGACGAGCTATGGCTGGTGCGGCATGGGGAGACGGAGTGGAGTTTGAGCGGGGCTCATACGAGCCGGACGGATATTCCGCTGACGGATCATGGACGGAAGAGGGCGGAGGAGTTAAGGGATTATTTGAAGGACACGAAATTTGTGGCGGTGTTTGTAAGCCCGATGCAGCGGGCGCGGGAGACTTGCGCGATTGCTGGTTTTGGGGATGTTGCGGTGGTGGATGATGGGTTGAAGGAGTGGGACTACGGGGTGTATGAGGGGAAGACGACGAAGGAGATTCAGGCCCAGATTCCGGGCTGGTCGGTGTGGAAAAACGAGATTGTGGGCGGGGAGACGGTGGAGCATGTTGGGGAGCGGGCGGATGGCGTGATTGAGCAGGCCCTGGCGGCTGCGCCGAATGGAGGGAATGTCGCGCTGTTCGCTCATGCGCATATTTTGAGGATTCTGGCGGTGCGGTGGATAGGGCTGGGTGCGCGGGACGGAGCTTTGCTGGCGCTGGGGACGGGAAGCGTGAGTGTGCTGGGATGGGAGCGGGAGACTCGCGTGATCGAAAGCTGGAATCGAGGGTTTGAGTGATGGGGTGCTACCCCCTCCCTACACTTAATGTCGCAAAGTCTTCTATCTGCAGTGGTTAAGGGTGGACTTCAAGTGGCCGTAAGTGGCTCGGGCTGGTGTCTCCGTTTTTTGTCGCGGAATCCAGGGGGTGGCTTTGTCAAGAGTGGATGTGTTCGGGGCGGACTCCGACGCCTATGAAGCGGGCCAGGAGTCTGCGGAACAATGGGCGGCGGGAGAGGATGCGGAGGGCGAGGGGAGGCTTGACGGGTGCAGGGTTGCCAAGGATGCGCGAGAGAAAGTGGTGGACGAGGACCTGGAAGGATTGAGTGATGCGGGTGGGGAGTTCGCGGCGATGCTGAATGTGCGCGAGGGTGAGTTCGGTGACGATCCCGGTGGGCAGGACGGGTGCGAGGATGCGGGCGGCGGCAACGGCGTCCTGAATGGCGAGGTTGATGCCGATGCCGCCGACGGGGGACATGGCGTGGGCGGCGTCGCCGATGCAGAGAAAACCGGGGCGGTGCCAGCGGGTGAGGCGGTTGACCTGAACGGAGAGGAGCTTGATCTGGCTCCAGTCGGTGAGCTCGTCGACACGGGCTTTATTGTTTGAGCCGCTTGCGCCCAGGAAGGGGATGAGGCGGGCGATGGAGGCGCGGAAGGCGGGGAGGCCAGCGGGCTGGACCCGGGTGGTGAAGGTGTCCTTGGCGATGAGGAAGGCACACTGGAAGTAATCTGCGCGATTGATGAGGACGGCGAAGTTGCCGTAGTTGACGTTGCCGATGACGTTGGAGGGGTCGCTTTCCTGGCGGCTGAGACGGAACCAGAGGACGTCGATGGGGACTCCGGTCTCGCGAACGGGCAGGTTGGAGGCGGTCCGGGAGATAGAGCTTCGACCGTCGCAGCCAACGACGAGGGTGGCCAGGATGTCGACAGGACCGGAGGGGGTGTTGGCGTGGACGCCGATCACGCGATGGTTGTTGTCTTCGATGAGGCCGGTGACCTCGTGTTCCATCAGGAGATGAAAGTTGGGAAACTTTGCGGCCTGCGCGGCGAGGAAGTTGAGGAAGTCCCACTGGGGCATGAGGGCGATGAACTTTGCGTGGGTGGGGAGGTGGGTGAGGTCGGCGAAGGGGAAGGATTCGCCACCGACTGCGAGGACGAACTGGGAGATTTGCGAGTGAGGGAGGGCGAGAAAGGCTTCGAGGATGCCTAGCTCGTACATGAGGTCAAGGGTGGAGGGGTGGATGGTGTCGCCGCGGAAGTCGCGAAAGAAGTCTTTGTGCTTTTCAAGGACGGTGACGGCGATGCCCTGGCGGGCCAGAAGAAAGCCGAGCATCATGCCAGCGGGGCCACCACCGATGATGCAGCAGGTTGTTTTGATGGCGGTTGGCATGGTGGGATGAGGGTAGCAAGGGTGGGGTGGGGCGTCAAAAAAAGTGGTTGATGACAGGGGAGGCAAAACTTGGGCGATGAAGGCGCTGCTGGAAAAATGTCTTTCCATCCAAATTTGGCTGTTGAAAGGGCGGCGAGGATCTATTTCCCCTCAGAAAAGGCACGCTACAGGTGCAGTCGCTTGGCTATTCGGTGGTTGGCAAGCTCGAGGCCAGCAATAGCCACTTTTTGCGGAAGTTTTACAAAGTATTTCTGGGGGGGAGGGGTTGTCTCAAGTGAACCAACTATCTCGCACCTACCGTATCAACAGGGCCAAGTTCCTTGATAACGTATCCCGCCGGCACCTGGAATAACGCGGAATTTGGTTCAATGCGTTTGTAATCCGTCATCTCCCATGTTTCGCTGGCAGTGCTTGGAGCGTCCAATGTGGTCAGTAGAGCAATCCCCAGATCGGAAGAGTACCATCACTCCACGGTAAGCGGAACCAACTCAGTGTTGCCCTTGCCCCCAAGAATCATTCCGCTGGCACGTATCCCTTCGGCCACCATGCCAAGAATAGTTTTCGTTCCTAGCTTTTCCACCTTGAATTTCTGTTCGGTGCCAGCCCAAGCGCACGCCGTCGCGTCCGCCATCCAGGGAGCATTTTTGAAGCGAGAAAGTTCGCCTGGGGAAGCATGCCGCAGGTACGCTTGAATTGAGTGTTCCTCCCAAGAAATCACAGTGTTTTTCACGGGATCGAATATCATAAAAGCAATCGGGGAGGTCTGGACGCCGTTCGTGGTCCAGCCCTGCATCTCGACGTATATCCTGCCGGCGGAGTCTCGCGCCTCTTTGCGCGAGGTTTCTTCACGAAATGATGTACCGTCATCGCTTCTATGTACCACTGTCGCTTTCCACGAGGCAACAAACGACGCACCCGAACGTGGGGCAAACCAGTTTTCACCAATTTCGACGCAAGGGGTAATCACTACGTCGTCCTGAATCGTTTTGGTTTCCGCGAGCAGGGTACTGAATTTGGGGGAAGGTCAAAACAACGAATTGTTCCGATCCGGATGATTTGTTTTGTTTGCATCGAAGCCTCCAATCTGCCTCGGATTTCGATGATCCGGAAAACCGCTGCTGAAGACAATCCGAGCTTGCACTAACCCTATACGGGAATCAAGCATAATCGTCGGGTAATGCTTCCTTCCTCCCAGCCTTCTCACATTGGAATACTGTTGGGCAGAGGGCGTGCTAGATTTTACGCATCCTCATTTTTGGAGCGATTATGCGTTTGCTTCGCACGGTTAGCATTCTGGGTTCGATGTTGAGTTGTGTTGCGGTGCAGGGGCAATCGGCCTCTAGCGATGAGGCACAGGGCAAGGTGTGGTGGGCGCATGTGCAGAAGTTGGCCGATCCTTCGATGAATGGACGGCTGACAGGCAGTGAAGATTATCTGAGAGCAGCGGCTTATGTGGTTGATCAGTTCAAGGCGTATGGATTAGCGCCGGCGGGCGTGGATGGCAGCTATTACCAGCCGGTGCACTTCGATGTGCAGCGCGTGATTGCGAGCAAATCGTCGATGAGCCTGGTGGTGAATGGGAAGGCGACGCCGCTGGTGTTGGGTGAGGACGCGATTCTTGGTTCCCGCGGTGCGTTGTTGGGGAAGGTGGATGCGCCGTTGGTGTTTATTGGCTATGGGCTGCATCTTCCGGAGGCGAAGTATGACGACTTCAACTCGGCTGAGGTGCCATGGGCGGATTTGAAAGGCAAGATCGTTGTGTATATCAATGGCGGGCCGGCGGATCTGCCGGGAGCGCTGAAGTCTTATGCGCGTACTGCTCCGCTTGCGAAGGCGTTGCGAGATGCCGGGGCCGTGGGGACAATCTCGATTCCCACGCCGAAGTCGATGGACTTTGGATGGCAGCGTATGGCGAGCAGTGCTTCGCAGCCGGGGATGCGGTTGTCTGTTGCTCCGGATGCGGATGCTGTGGCGGCAAAGCATCCTGCACTGGCCGACCAGCATGGCGCGATGTTTTCCGCGACTTTCAATCCGGCGCAGGCAGAGAAGCTGTTTGCAGGAACGGGGCATACGTTTGCGGAGATGCTGGCGCTCGCGGATGCACAAAAGCCGCTTCCTCATTTTGCGCTTGGCAAGAGCGTGACGGCTACGCTGGTGGGGGAGACCTCGCAGGTGGTGTCGCCGAATATTGTGGGCGAATTGAAGGGGTCTGACCCGACGCTTTCGAAGCAGTACGTGTTGATTTCTGCGCATCTGGATCATCTCGGCGTGGGAGCGCCGATCAACGGGAAGACCATCTATAGCGGGGCGATGGATGATGCTTCGGGCGTGGCGACGGTACTGGAGACTGCGAAGAAGTTCGGTCAGGCGAAGACCAGGCCGAAGCGGTCGATGTTGTTTGTGATCTTTACTGCGGAAGAGAAGGGACTGCTGGGTTCGCGATACTTTGCGGGGCACCCGACAGTTCCTGAGAATGCGATTGATGCGGATTTAAACCTGGATATGTTTATGCCGCTGTTCGCGCTGAAGAAGCTCCATGTGCAGGGGCTGGATGAGTCGACGTTGAAGGAAGATGCGATGAAGGTTGGGGCCGAGCACGGGATTGTGATTGCACCGGACCCGGAGCCGGATCGGAACTCGTTTATCCGTACGGACCAATACAGCTTTGTGCAGGCAGGTGTGCCGGCATTGGCGATGAAGTTTGGGTGGACGATGGGTTCGCCTGAGTACAAGGCGTGGAGGGCGTGGCTGGCGCAACGGTATCACTCGACCGATGACGATCTGACACAACCGGTGGACCTGGCAGCGGCCGCGGAGTTCAATGCTTTCTTTGCCGATCTGGCGAGGACGGTAGCTGATGATCCGGCGAGGCAGCATTATCTGGATACGAGCTTCTTCAAACGGTTTGAGACTGGGCAGTAGGGTTGATGCCAGAATCTATGATCTGGCGCCGATGTTGAGGATGCGGAGCCAGTCCTCGGGTGAGTCGGCGAGGTGATCAGGGGGCGCGTCGACGAGGGAGTGAGGCTTGAGGCCGAAGGCGCAGCCGATGCTGCGGGCGCCACAGTTGCGTGCGGTGAGGACGTCGATGTCGGTGTCGCCGATCATGATGGTTTCGCTGGGAGTGATGGCGTGGCCGGAGATGACGGCGGCTTCGGCGATGAGGCTCACGAGACCGTGAGGGTCGGGTTTCTTGGTGTGGAAGCTGTTGCCGCCGTAGTTCTGGAAGAAGAAACGCGAGAGGCCGAAGTGGGCGCAGATGTCGCGGGAGGGGTTGACGGGCTTGTTAGTCAGAACGGCCATGAGGGTTTCCGGATACGCGGCGCGGATGGCTTCGAGTGATTCGAGGACGCCGGGGTAGAGGAAGGTGTAGTCGAGCTTGTGGATGCGGTAGTAGTTGAGGAAGAAGGTGAGGGCTTCGTTGACGTACTCTTCGTCGTGGATGTCGCCTTCGGGGTCGCCGATGGCTCGGCGGACGAGGATAGAGGCTCCGTCGCCGATGTAGCTGGAGATGACAGCCTCGGGGAGCTCGGGCTTGCCGAAGTGGGCGAGCGTGGCGTTGACGGAGTTGCAGAGATCGATGCGTGAGTCGATGAGAGTGCCGTCGAGATCGAAGACGAGAAGGCGGGGAGGTGAAACGAGGAGCATTCATTAAGGGTAATTGATCCGGTTGGTATAAGCTTCTTGGCAATAGGAGGGGGTATGCACAGACCGATGACTGGGGAGTGGACGCGACGGCAGTTTAGTGCTGGACTTGCAGCGGCGGCCGTGGTGGGAGGATGGGGATGGAGAGGTGCGACGGCTCTGGCCCAGACGACGATGACGGCCGATGCTGCAATGCGCGAGCTGATGGCAGGCAATGAGCGATTCGTTGCAGGAAAGATTACTTCGTTTGCCGACGACCTGAAGATATTGAAGGAGAAGACAGTCAATAAGCAGGAACCGTTCGCGGGTGTGCTGTCTTGCGCGGATTCGCGCGTGCCGGTTGAGATTATCTTCGATCAAAGCATTGGGGAGATCTTTGTGGGGCGAGTGGCGGGCAACATGGTGACACCGGAGATCATGGCGAGCATGGAGTATGGCGTCACTGTCCTTGGCATAAAGGCGGTTCTGGTGCTGGGACATACAAATTGCGGAGCGATCAGCGCGGCGATTGCAGCCAAGGAAGTACCGGGCCAGATCAGTGTTCTGTACCAGCACTTGATGCCGGGAATTCGCGATGCTCATGGAGATGTAGCTGCGGCGGTGAGATCCAATGTTGCTTTTCAAGCAAGGCTGTTGCGCGAGAGCTCGACCGTTATAGCGAAGGCCGTGAAGGACGGTTCTGTGAAGGTGGCGGCGGGCGTCTACGACCTGGGTACAGGGCGAGTGACGCTCGTGGATTAAGGGAATGAGCTGCGGTACAAAAAAGGTGGCCACGAGTCTGGATCGTGGCCACCTTTTTGGTGCGATGGAGAACTACTTGATTTGAACGTCGCCGGATCCGGTACTGATACGGATGGTGGGACCGCCGCCGTTGACGACGCCAGTGACATGATGACGGTTGAGGCTGCCCTGCATGGTGATCGGCTGTGAGACGTTGATGCCGCCGGAGCCTGTGTCAGCGTCGAGATTGAAATGAGCGTTGCCGATGACGAGGCGGACGGAGCCGCTGCCGGTGGTGAGCTTCCAGTCTGCGGTGGGTTGGCCCTGGGCTTCGATGTCGCCGCTACCGGTGCTGGCTTTGAGCGCGCCGGAGAGGCCTTGAAGGCGAATGCCGCCACTGCCGGTCTCCGCTTTTACGTCGCCGGGGCCGTTCTGCTGGAGCTCGATGTCTCCAGAGCCGGTGCCCAGGGTGATGGTACCCTGAACGCCGTGGACGCGGACTGAGCCTGAACCGCTCTGGGCTTTGACAGTGTCACCTACGTCCTGAATCTCAAGATCGCCCGAGCCGGTGGCGGCGTTGATGGCGGAGGCTTTGGGGAGGGTGATGTCGTAGTCGATGCTGATGTTGCGGTAGAGGTCGTTGTTGTGGCGTTCGCCGATGGTGATGTCGTTACCGCTCTGGACAATGGGTGGATTGTTGACGATCTGCTGGATGCGGCTATCGACGTCGCTGCCACCGCTCATCCAGCCGTGGCTGGAGTGGAGATGGGCGACGATGTGGACCTGATTGCCGGAGCCGGGATGGAGGTGGATGGCGCCAGAACCAGTGGAGACCGAGACGTTAGGTGAGCCGCTGACGTTGAGGGTGCGGTCGAAGGTGCTGTCGGCTGCGAAGGCCGTGGTGGCGGCGGCGAGGGTAAGAGTTGCGAGGCTGGTGGCGAGAACTTTGATGGTCATGGGCATTTCCTTTAGTCGACTCTGATGGTTGCGGTTTAGATGCTGACCCTTTCGAGAAGCTGCTGGAGCCGTTCGCTCGGATTACAAATTGAACCCTTTTCACTGGCTTTGAGTTATTGCTGGAGGATGACGGTATCGCCGGATTTAAGACCTGCAAGGACCTCGGTTTTAGTGCCGTTGGAGATGCCTGCCTTGATATCGACTTTGCGTCGGCCATTCTTCGCTTTAGGGTCCGGGACTTCAACGGAGGCGTTGCGATCTTTATCGTAGAGGACTGCCTGTTCGGGTACGGTAAGGACGTTTTTGTGCTCTTCGAGGAGGATCTCGGCGTTGGCGGTCATGTTGGCTTTGAGTTCGCCGCCCGGGTTGTCGATGGATACACGGACTTCGAAGGTGGTGACGTTGTCCTTTTCGACGCCGAGGGGAGCGATCTTGGTGACCTTGCCCTCGAAGGTTTTGTCCTTGAAGGACTCGACCTTGATGCGGGCGGCCTGGCCGAGGTAGACCTTGCCGATGTCGGACTCGTCGACCTTGCCCTGAACGTAGACCTGCGAGGTGTCGCCTATGGTCATGACGAGGGTGGCGGTAGAGCCAAGGACGAGGATGGAGCTGACGGCGTCACCGATCTCGACGTCGCGGGAGAGGATGGTGCCATCCATGGGCGAAGTGATGGTGGTGTAGCTGAGCTGCTCTTCAAGTTGCTTGAGAGAGGCCTGGTTCTGGGCGACCTGGGCTTCGGCCTGACGGAGCTTGGAGGTGTCTACGCTGATCTGGGAGACGGCTTTGTCGCGGGTGTTGGCTGCTGCGAGATATTTCTGTTGGGCGTCATCGAGAGATTGTTGGGGGACTAGACCTTGCTTGGACATCTGCCAGATTGCGTTCGTAGGTGTTCTTGTACATCGGCAGGTCGGGAGCTTCGGCGTTGACCTTGTCGTACTGGATGGAGGCGGCGGCGGCGCGGGCGTTGGATTCGGCGGCGGCGAGCTGGGCCTTCTGGGCGGCAACCTGGTCGAGGATCTCCTGCTGGTCCAGCTGGGCGAGGACCTGGCCCTGTTTCACGTTGGCATTGATGTCGGTGTCGAGGCGAGTGACGATGCCAGAGGCTTTGGATTTGACCTCGACCTTGGTGATGGGCTGGACTTTACCGGTGGCGACGACGGAACGGGCAATGTCTCCAAGTTCGGCCTTACCGAGTTGCGAGGGCTCGAATTTGGTCGTATTTCCGCGGGCGGCTACTGCGATGCCAAGAGCTACGGCTGCGACGAGGACGATGAGGCCGGTCCAGAGCCAGATTTTGCGTTTGCCTTTACGATTTGTGGCCAAGGGGAGCTCCCGTTAGTGCTGGTTAGAAGATTGTCTCGGAGTGAGTTTACGCAGGAATGAGCTGCGCGGTTCCATAGACGAGGGAGAAAGTTGCCGCAAGGTTGCCGAGTTGGTGCCGGCTCCCATTTTGGACGCCCGGGCGGCTGAAAGGAATACCCACTTTGGGGAGTGCTACGGACAGATTTTATGCGTATTTGCGGAGGACGCCGAGTACCTTGCCCTGGATGCTGACGTTGGCGGCGGGGGCGTAGATGGGGGACATCTCGGTGTTGGAGGGTTGGAGGCGGATCATGCTGCCTTCGCGGTAGAAGCGCTTGAGGGTGGCGTCGGCGCCGTCGATGAGGGCGACGATGATCTCGCCTTCGCGGGCGGTGCGGGTGCGCTCGACGAGGACGTAGTCGCCGGAGACGATGTGCTCGTCGCGCATGGAGTCGCCGCGGACCTCAAGGGCGAAGACCTCGCGGTTGCCGATGATGTCGTGAGAGGGAGATGCTTTCCGCGGTTTCGATGGCCTCGACGGGCTGGCCGGCTGCGATGCGGCCCAGGAGCGGCAGGCGATCGGAGCCTTTTTTGCTGGGCGCGGCGGGCAGAACGTCGATGGAGCGGCTGCGATTGTGGGCGCGCTGGAGGAGACCTTTGTTCTGCAGATTGGTGACGTGTTTGTGCACGGTGGCGAGGGAGCTGAGGCCGAGGCCGCTGGCGATCTCTTCGTAGGAAGGAGAGTAGCCGTTCTTCTGGGTGAAGCTGGAGAGGAAGTCGATGACCTCTTTTTGCCGCCGTGTAATAGCCATGCGCATGAATTGTAGCGAATAAAAAGCGAATTGCAAGCGTTATTTAAAACCTGCCAGCGACTACTGACTTACTTGATTCCGGGTACTGAGTTTTCGTTCCGACCTGACACTCATCGTGTCGATCGCTGGTGGAACGCGCCTCGAAGAATCAGGGCGGCTCCCATTCAAGTGAAATTCCCATTTTGAAATCATGTGCGCAAAATCTTGCAAAGAGTTCTTGTCATGACGCGCTTGATGAACCAAGGTAATACCACACAGCCGAATTGGTAACGTCGATCTGCGGTGATGAAGACTTTCTGGTTTGGAGAGAAGGGAATGCGAGTTTTGATTGTTGAAGATGATGCTGCACTTGGATTGTTTCTGCAAAAGGGGTTGAAGCTGGAGGGGCATGAGGTGACTTGGGTGGGAGATGGAGAGGCGGCGCTGGTGCATGCCGAGAGCATCGGCCGGACCTGATCGTGCTGGATCTGAGCCTTCCGCAAGAAGGACGGGACTGAAGTGCTGGCGGAGATGCGCGGGCGGTTCGATGAGACTGCGGTGCTGGTGCTGACGGGACGGAGCCAGGTGGAGGAGCGGGTGCAAGTGCCTGAACCTGGGCGCGGATGATTGCCTGTTGAAGCCGTTCAGCTTTCATGAACTGACGGCGCGTTGCCGGGCGTTGCTGCGGCGGCGGGAACAGTTTGCCGATCCGGTGCTGCGGCATGGCGATGTGGAGATGAACCGGATGGAGCGCAGGGTGACGCGGAACGGGCGGCTGGTGGAGCTGACGGTGAAGGAGTTTGCGCTGCTGGAGTTTTTGATGCAGCGGCGGCGGGCAGTGCTGCAGCCGGAGCGAGTTGCTGCGGGAGGTGTGGCAGATGTCTCCGGATGCGGGGACGAATGTGGTGGATGTGTATGTCAACTATCTGAGGAAGAAGCTGGGAGCGGTGGTGGGGAAGGGTGATGCGGCGTGTCCGGTGATCGAGACGGTGCGGGGCGAGGGATACCGGATGGGCGGCGTGCGGCAAGAAGCTGGTGGCTCGGGCGAGTGGATATGTCGTCGAGTGCGGCGATGTTGTGCTGGTGCGTGAGGCTTGAGATGCAGAGCCGACGCGTCGGACGGAGATGATGAGCGGGATCGAAGTGGCGCTGCATGATCTTTGCCAGCCGCTGACGGTGCTGCAATGCAGGCTGGCGATGGGAGAGTTGAATGGCGAGCCGAGAGGCGATGCGCGAGGCGATTCGGATGGGTCTGCAGGAGTGCGCGCGGCTGAACGCGGCAGTTGGCGACGATGCGCGAGATGTTGCAGCAGAGATGGCGGATAACAGAGGAGAGGGCATGGTGAACGGATGAATGCAGGATGGCTGCGGTGTGGACGGGGATGTGATGGACATGGCGATGATGCGGACGGTGGTGCTGGCGAGTGCGGATGCGGGGTTGCGGCAGAGGCTGCGGGCTTCGCTGACCGGGCTGCGGTGGCAGGTGAGAGAGGCGGGCGGGGGCGCGGAGGCGATGGCGCATCTGGAGGAGTCGCGGCCGGAGGCGATGCTGGTGGATAGCTGGCTTCCGGACCTGGAGGTGGGTGAGTTTGCGGGACAGATTCGGCAGATGTATCCGGCGATGGAGTTGCTGCGGGTGGATGGAGGAGCGGATGGTGGGGCGCGGAGTCCGCGGAGGAATGAGTTGCTGCATGCGCTGCGTGAGGCGCAGGAGGCTCCGATGAACGATACGGCGGCGTGGGCTGCGGCTCCGGTGTCGGTGCCGATGTATGGTCGGCGGTGCTTCGAGCTTGCGTGTGGCGGAGATGCCTGTGCGGGTGCGACGGTCAGGTGCGTAGAGCCGGGATGGGTGTGTTGGTGGAGGCGGGCAGCGTGAGGCTCTGCGAGGCTATCGCAGAGGCTGCCGGTGCAGCGTGCTCCGGGGATGCTGCCGGAGATGGTGGGGTCGAGTGAGCCGATGCAGGAGCTGGCGGGGCTGATTCGGTTGGTGGCTCCGCGGTCGACGACGGTTTTGATTGAAGGCGAGACGGGGACGGGTAAAGAGGTTGTGGCGCGGGCGCTGCATCGGTTGAGTCTGCGGGCGGCGAAAGCCGTTTGCAGTGTTGAACTGCGCGGCGATTCCTGAGGCGTTGCTGGAGGCGGAGCTGTTTGGGCATACGCGGGGAGCGTTTACCGGGGCGGTGCAGTCGCGGACGGGGCGGATCGAGGCGGCGGATGGAGGCACGCTGTTTCTGGATGAGATTGGCGAGATGCCGCTGGCGCTGCAGGCGAAGATGCTGCGCTTTCTGGAGTGCGGCGAGTTGCAGCGCGTGGGCGACAACGAGACGATGCGGGTGGATGTGCGGGTGATTGCGGCGACGCACCAGCCGCTGGAGCAGCGGGCGAGGGGCGGAGAGGACTTTTCGCCTGGACCTCTACCATCGGCTTGCGGTGTTTCCGATTGAGGTGCCGGCGCTGCGGGAGCGGATGGAGGATGTTGCTCTGCTGGCCGAGCATTTTCTGGCAGCAGATTGGGCAGGAGATGCCGAGGAAGCGGTTGACGGCGGCGGCGGCGGCGAAGCTGCATGAGCATAGTTGGCCGGGAAATGTGCGGGAGTTGATGCATGTGCTGGAGCGGGGGGCGATTCTGTGCCGGGGACCGGAAGGAGATTGGTGTGGATGAGATACGGTTTCGGCGTGTGACTCGGGCTTGATCCTGGCGATGTGAGCGATCGAAGATGTTCCTGAAAGTTGTATGTAACTAGATCGATACATATATGACAGCTTGATAAGAGCGCCCTCATATGAGGGCGCTTTTGTTTGGTGGTTGAAATGCATTTGTCTTGCGCGGAGATAGGACGATGCAGATCACTACAGCGATGACCGATGCACTGGGGCGATATCTTGACCTGACCAGCCAGCAGATGCATTGACCGCCAGAAATATGGCGAACGTCGACACGCCTGGATACAAGACGCAGGGATTCGACTTTGAACAGGAGATGGCGCGGCAGTTGAACGGCGATGCCGGGAGCGGCTGGCCGGAGACGCAGGTTACGGCGGAGGAGTCGATGGACTGGTGGCGCGGCCGGATGGAAACAACGTGTCGATGGATCGCGAAGGATTGCAGTTGGCGAAGTCGCAGTTGCAGTTTCGCATGGGGGTCGAGCTTGTTGAAGCATGAGTTTTCCGGCGTGATGAGCGCGATCCACGCGGAGGCTAAGTAAGCGATGAATCTATTTGGTGTGATGGATGTGAGCGCTTCGGCGTTGAAGGCGGAGCGGGTTCGGGCTGAGGTGGTGGCTTCGAACATGGCGAACGCGGAGACGACGCGGACTCCTGAGGGTGGGCCTTACCGGCGGCATCATGTGGTGTTTGCGGCGGAGGGCGGCGGGAGCTTTCAGCAGTCGATGGCGGGGCAGATGAGCGGTGGATGAAGCAGAGTGGCAGTGGATTTGAGCGGCGGCTGGATTTCGGGACGGGTGTGAGTGGTGGATTTGGTGCGGCGTTTAGTGATGCGAAGACGTGCCGGGTGGGGTTGCGGTGGCGGGAGTGATCAGCGATGACGAGCGCGCCGCTGCAGCGGTATGACCCGCAGCATCCGGATGCGGGGCCGGATGGATATGTGGCTTATCCGGATATCAATCCGCTGACGGAGATGGTGGACCTGATGGGGGCGACGCGGTCGTACGGGATGAATGCCTCGGCGGTGCAGGCGGAGAAGAACATGGTGACGTTCTTCGCTGGAGATTTTGAAGTAAGCGATGCATTGCGAAGACTTTGGCAGAATGAGATTGAGAGGAATTGCGATGGTAACGGAGTCGGCGGCTGAGTTGCAGGGGAGTTGCAGGATGCGGTTGCCGAGTGATGGCGCGGAGTCGGCTTCCGCGGGCTCTACGGGATGCCGTTCGGCGGCATGATGCAGGCGATGGTGGAGCAGACGAGCGCGCTGGACCAGAAGGCTTCGCAGGCGGTGACGGGAGTGATGAATGGGCAGGGTGTCGAGATCCACGATGCAATGATTGCGACGCAAAAGGCGGATATGGCGTTTGAGCTGGCGCTGCAGGTGCGCAATAAAGCTGTCGGGGCATATCAGCAGATGATGAACATGCAGTTTTAGGTTATGGACTTTGCAGGAGGTTGAGGCGAGATGGCAGAGACTGAACAGGTGAGTGGAGCGGTGGCAGAGCAGACGAGACAGGTTGCAGACGACGGAGCAGCGTGTCGTGGCAGGTGCCGGCGAGAGCAGGCGTTGGCGATGCTGTCGGCGATGCGGCAGCGGTTTGACGGCGATGCCGGCGAGGAAGCGGACATGGCTGATCGCTTCGCTGGTGTTTCTGGCGGCGGTGTGCGCGGGGATGGCGTGGTTCGCGGAGAGGCCGGACTGGCGGGTATTGTTCTCCGGGCTGGATGGCAAGGACGCGCAGCAGGTTTCGCAGGAGCTCGCGGCGGCGGGAATTCCTTACGAGATGACGGCGGATGGCGGCGGCGTGCAGGTGCCGGCGGAGATGTTGGATAAGGCGCGGATGGAGGTAGCGGCGAAGGGGATGCCGCAGACGGGGCGGCTGGGGTTTGAGTTGTTCGACAAGCCGAACTGGGTGGGGAGCGAGTTTGATGAACGGTGAACTATCAGCGGGCGCTGGAGGGTGAGTTGGAGCATACGATCGGGACGATCGGCGCGGTGCGGTCGGCGCGGGTGCATCTGGTGTTGCCGCAGCAGTCGTTGTTTTCCGGGGAGGAGAAGGTGGCGAAGGCTTCGGTGGTGTTGAAGCTGAAGCGCTCGTCGATGGATCCGGAGCAGGCGGATGCGATTCGTAGCCTGGTGGCGGGGTCGGTGGAGAATTTGAGTCCGGACCAGGTGACGCTGGTGGATGCGGATGGACGCGTGAACTTCAAGCCGCGAGCGAAGGATGCAGCGGCAGGCGATCAGGAGCAAGCGATGGAGGCCAAGCTGGTGGCGATGCTGGAGCCACTGGCGGGGCGGGATAACGTGCGCGCAACGGTGAATGTGAGCTATGACGAGGGCAGCGAGGAGCGGACGGATGAGGTCTACGACCCGACGCAGGTGGCGGCGCTGACGCATGCAGAAGAGCGAACAGAGCGTCGGCGCAGCAGGGCAGGCGCAGGGCGTTCCGGGGACGGCGAGTAATTCGCCTGCGGGTGCTCCGGCGGGTGCGGTGGCTGGATCGCAGGCTGCGGCTGCGCCGGGGACTCCGCCGTTGCTGCAGAAGGAGGCGTTGCCGGTTTATCCGCAGAAGGGGCGGAGGTGGGACAGAGACTGCATCGAGGAGAATGGGACCTATGCGGTGACAAAGCATCTGATGCACTCTGAGCAGGGGCCGGGGCGGATACGGCGCGTGACCGCGGCGGTGGTGGTGAACGACCGAAGTGATGACAGAGGGTGCGGGCAAAGCTGGCGCAACGGTGTGGAAGCCGCGAAGCGCGGACGAGATGCAGCGGCTGGAACAACTGGCGCAGGCGGCGGTGGGTTTCGATGCGAGGCGCGGAGATCAGGTGGTGATGGAGAACGTGAGCTTCAGCGCCAATGCGCCTGAGGTGAAGCTGCCGGGATGGAAGAGTGATGGAGGAGACGCGCGGCGTTGCTGCATACGCAGCCTGGGCTGATGCGGACTTGGTGATTGGGACTGTGCGGCGTGTTGCTGGTGCTGTTTGTGCTGAGGCCGGTGGCGCAGCAGGTGACGGCGACGTTGCGCGAGCCGCTGTTGCTGCGCGGCGCGGACGCAGCTGAGGCGAGCGGATGTTTGAAGAGCGCAGAGCGGCAACTTGCAGCGAGGACGAAGCCTGAGGAGGCTTCTGCCGCGACCGGCGAGCAAGTCGCGATCAACTGCAACAGGGAATATTCGAGCATGTGTCGGAACATATTCGACGGGAGCCGGCGCAGAGCACACGGCTGCTGGAGTCCTGGATCGGTCGTCTGAGGAGGGGCAGAGTAATGGGAACGGCGATGCAGATGGCAGGGGAAGAGGCGATGCGGCAGAATCCGCTGCTGTTGCCCGCAGAGCGGGGTTTGTAGCGGCTGGAGATGTCGGGGCTGCGTAAGGCGGCGATCCTGATGGTCGCGCTGGGAGACGAGCTGGCGAAGACGCTGTTTCAGAGCCTGTCGGAGACGCGACGTGCAGCGGGTGACGGACGAGATTACGCGGCTGGGCGAGGTTCCGCCGGCGCAGTTGACGCAGGTGCTTACGGAGTTCTACGGGCTGCTGGAGACGCAGCAGTACATGGTGCGCGGCGGTCCGGACTATGCGCTGAAGCTGTTGACAGAGGCGTTTGGCGCACCGAAGGCGGAGGAGTTGCTGGCTGCAGGTGAAGAGGATGCGAGCGCAACGACTGGCGACCTGGCGATGCTGCAGAAGATGGATCCGCAGCAGCTTGAGCAAGTTTCTGGAGAACGAACACCCGCAGACGGTGGCGCTGGTGCTGGCGCATCTGGATGCGAAGCGTGGATCGATCGGTGCTGATGCATCTGGAGGCGGCGATGCGCGTGGAGGTGGTGCGGAGGCTGGCGGAGATGCGACAGTTTTCGCCGGAGATGGCGCAGAAGGTGGCGTGGTGCTGCACAAGCGGATGGAAGGATGGGGTCGAGTGGGCGGAAATCGTACTCGGGATTCAAGGCAGTGGCGGAGATGTTGAACGGCTGGAGCAGATGGAGAGCAAAGGAATTCTGGAGGAGATTGAGACAGAATGAACCGAAGCTTGCGATCGGAATCGGGAATCTGATGTTTACGTTTGAAGATCTGGTGACGGTGTCGGCGGAGAGCATTCGCGAATTTGTCGGTGCGGTGGATAAGAAGAGTGCTGGCGATGGCGTTGAAGGGGGCAAAGGACAATTTGAAGGCGCATCTGTTCAAGGCGATGAGTTCGCGCGCGGTGGAGATGTTGAAGGATGACATGGAGGCGATGGGGCCGGTGCGGATCAAGGATGTCGGGCTGGCGCAGCAGGAGATGTTGGCGCTGGCGCGACAGCTGGAGAGCGAAGGACGGATGATGCTGAAGATGGAGGCCGATGATGATCTCGCCGTCTGAGAATGCAGGTGTGAAGGCATCAGCACGGTCGCGGTTCTGGAATGCCTGAGGTTGTTGCAGGTGGTGGAGCGGGCGAGACGGTGTCGCGGCTTGAGTTTCATGCCGCTGGAGAGGCCGCGTGAGCTGTAGACCGGAGGTTGAGTCGGAGTGGCACGGCAAGTACTCCTGAAGCGAGGAGGTCGCGGCGCTCGGTAGCGGCGGATTGCGATCGCAGGCGGAACAGATGTCTGCCGAGATGGAGTTGGCGCGGAGTGCAGGCAAGGCTGAGGCTCGCGAGGAGTGGAGAGAAGGAGTTGGACGAGGGGATCGCAGAGGAACGCTGCGACGGTGCTGAAGGCTTGCGAAGCGTTTCGGTCGAGAGCGTGCGAGATACTTCTCGGAAGTTGAAGCGGAGGTGGTGAAGCTGGCGTTGGCGATCGCGGCGCGGGTGTTGCATCGTGAGGCGCAAGCTGGATCCTTTGCTGCTGACAGGCGTGGTGCGGGTCGCGCTGGAGAAGGTGGCGGAGGAGAGCGGCGACGGTGCTTGCGAGTGCCTGTAAGCGCGATCGGGATGTGGCGAGAGAGCTTTTGTGGCGAGCCGCCGAGTCATTGCTGCAGATTGTTGGAGATGAGCGGCTGAGCGCGGGCGAGTGTGTGCTCGAGACAAACGTCGGCACGGTGGAACTGGGAGTGAGCGCTCAGTTGGAGGAGATTGAAAGGGATTCTTCGATCTGCTGCACCAGAGGCCGTCGTGATGACGTGAGACGCAAGATGCGATACAGCCACGCTCGGCGAGTCTTGCTGCCTATTTGACGCAGCTGGCGATGCGGCCGGCGTGGCGATGGAGTGGGCGCGTGGTCGAGGCCAATGGGCAGACGATGGAGTCGGAGGGGCCATTGTGTTCGGTGGGGGAGTGCTGCGAGATTGTCGATGGGGAGGGGCAGGCGGCATCGTGCAGAGGTGATTGGATTTCGCGGACGGCATGTGCTGGCGATGCCGCTTGCAGGCGACACAGGGGATTCGATATGGCGATGCTGTGCTGGCGATGGGAGTGGCGCCGGAGATCGCAGTGGGCGACGGAGATGGAAGGGCGGATTCTGGATGCGTTGGGCGGACCGCTGGATGGTCTGCCGGCGCCGCGCGTGGGGGAGATGTGGCCGCTGGATGGAGCGGTGCCGCAGCCGATGGAGCGCGAGCCGATTCGCGAGCCACTGCAGACGGGGCTTCGCGTGCTGGATGGAATGTTGACGGTGGGACGTGGGCAGCGGGTGGGAATCTTTGGCGGATCGGGCGTGGGAAAGAGCACGTTGATCGGAATGATGACGCGGAATACGGCGGCGGACCTGACCGTGGTTGGCCTGGTTGGCGAGCGGGGACGCGAGGTGCGGGAGTTTGTAGAGGATTCGCTGGGTGAAGAGGGACGGAAGCGGTCGGTGGTGCTGGTGTCGACTTCGGATCAGAGTCCGTTGCTGCGAATGCGGGCGGCGATGGCGGCTACTTCGGTTGCGGAGTTTTATGCGGCGCACGGAAAGCATGTCTTGCTGGTGCTGGATTCGCTGACGCGGTATGCGATGGCGGCGCGGGAGATTGGACTGGCGGCGGGGGAGCCTCCGGCGAGCAAGGGATATACGCCGTCGGTGTTTGCGCGGCTGGCGAAGCTGGTGGAGCGGGCAGGGAACTTTCGGAACGGGAGCATTACGGCGTTCTATACGGTGCTGATGGAGGGAGACGATCAGCAGGATCCGGTGGTGGATGCGGTGCGGTCGCTGCTGGATGGGCATGTGGTGTTGTCGCGGTCGATGGCGGCGGGGGGATGGTATCCGCCGGTGAATGTGCTGGATTCGCTAAGCCGTTTGATGCCGGCGGTGACGACGCCGGAACACAGAGCGCAGGCGGCGATGGTGCGCAGGCTGCTGGCGGCGCATGCGCGGTCTGAGGATCTGGTGCGAATTGGCGCGTACAAGGCGGGACCGACGAGGATCTGGATCGGGCGATGCGGGCGATGCCGGTGCTGCGTGAGTTTCTGGAGCAGAGAAGCGATGAGCGCGTGACGATGCAGGAGTGCATTGCGCGATTGAATGCGATGGAACTGTAGACGATGGGGCCGCGACTTGAGACGTTGCAACGGCTGGTGACTTTGTACGCGGCTGTGGAGGAGATGCACTCGACCGAGTTGCAGCGGATGACAGCGGCGGTTCACGAGGCGCAGCAGGCGATCGGGCTGGAGCAGGAGATTGCGCGCTCGGCTCGAATTGATGTGCGCGGAGCTTTGCTGACAGGGGATCGTGAGGGCCGCATGATGGCCGAGACCCAGCAGGAGAGCGCTGAGTTACGGCGGCGACGGCTGGAACAGATTTGCCTCGAACGCGAGGAACTAAACGATGCGGCCAGGGAACAGTATGTGGCGAGTCGTTTGAAGCGAGAGCAGATGAAGCGCGTCTTCAACGATATTGCCTCGCGGATGGAGATCGAAGAAGGACGGCGGACACAGGCTGGTTCGGATGACCGCTTTCTGGCTCGGAGACGATGGACGGATGCGCAGGAAAAGATGCGCGGCGATCAGGAAATGAAGGTCTCCTAATGATTGCGATGTTGAGTTTGGCGTGTGGAGTGCACTTGAAAATACTGCAGGAGCTGGGCGAGGAACAGAGATGATAAGTGCCGCGATTCTAATGGCGGGTGTGGAGCAGGCTAGTGTGCGGTCTGCGTCTTCCGACCGGGGCGAGGCCGGAGGGATCTCGTTTGCTGCAAGCCTCGATGAGAGTGTTGGGGAATCGACCTCGCTACAGGAAAGTAAATTTGCGGGTGAGACAGAAATAGAGTTACGGAATGTGGCAGGCGCGGTTGTTGCGCAGGCTTCTTCGGTGCTCGTTGGCGCAAAGACGTCGGCCGTCGTTGCTGAGACGCCGGTCCGAGTGAAGGAAAAGTTAGTTGCGGCTCAGGAGCCATCGGGGCAAGGTGAGTTGAAGAATGCGGTTGCGGCGAAGATCGCTCAGAAGCAGACGATGACTGCGGCCGTTTCCTATGGAAAGACAACAACGAGTGATGTTGGTGCGGGTGAGGTTGAGTTGCCGGTTTGGGTGGAAGAGACGTCTGATGATATTTTGCCGACTGCTGCGTTGACTGACGGCAAGCCGACTGAGGGATTGGCGGTTGAGGGCGAACAGTCGCGTGTCGCTACCGATGACGGAGAGCGGCTCCAGTTGTCGGGTGTTGGTAGGCCCGTGGGTCAAGGCCTGATGGAGATCGCAGGGAGTTCGAAAGAGGTTGGCTCCGCAAAACAGACTGTGAAACCGCAGGAGAGTGCGGTGGTTCCCACGGTGTTGAAGAAGAACGGCGAACCGATCGCAAATGCGGTTGCGGCTGAATCAAAGTCTGCTGCGGTGGGCACGACCGACGTCACAATTTCTGTGATGGGTCAAGCGGCTGTGAGCGGTATTGTGCCGCGGGGAGAGATTGGCACGACCACAAAGGATTCAAGCGTAACGGCCACGGTGGTGGGGAGGTCTTCTGTTGGAGTTGTTTCTGTAACCATTGATGGCTCGGCGCAAGGGGAGAAAGCTGACGTTCCGGATATCGTAACGGGTATGCCTGTTGCGGCTGATTTAAGCGTATCGGCAAAGTCAGGCTCCGGGCAAGGGAAGGTCTTGGCGGTTGCAATATCGGCGGGTGGTGACGGCGATAGCAAGGTGCAGGGCGCGGCCGGGTCTGCGGCTGCTGTGGTTCATGCCATGGCGGGAGGAGCCGAAGTTTCTTCGGGCGTCGGGAGCGGCGTGGTGTTTGGCGGTGCAGCGGGAGATTTGATTGCTGCGAAAGCGCCGGCTGGCGACGCGACGGCTCATGCGACGGGCTTGACGACTGGGTCCGGAGAGCCGCATGGATCCGGTGTAGTTGGGGCATCGATGGAGGCCGTACCGCGAATGCTGACGGCTACACCGTCGGTGCTTGAGGTTGGTATTCAAAACGGAACGCACGGCTGGTTGAAGGTTCGTGCGGAGATGGCGGACGGTGGTGTGGTGAATGCTTCGGTCTCGGCGGCGTCATCAGCTGGACAGGAGATGCTGCACCGTGAGCTACCTGCTCTGACGGCTTATCTGCAGGAGGAAAAGGTGGCGGTAAATGCGGTTGTGGTTCATGCGCCATTGGCTGCGGAGAGTGCTGCGCGAAACTCCACGGGGATGGCCGACGCCGCTGGACAGGAATCCCAAAGGAGCGATGGGGGGAAAGGACAGCGTCAGAACCCGGCCGAGCCGGGAGTGAATGGGCCAGGAGTGCATGAGTCCGACGAGATGAAGACGTATGAAAGCTTGCAAGGAGTTGATGAGGATCGGTTGTCGCCGCTTGCGGGGTACGGAAGCGGTGGAGGCTGGTTGAGCGTGCGCGCGTGAGCCGGACGTGTGGAATGAAAGTTTGAACTGAGGAGAATAGAGATGGATTTGTCACAGCTTAATTCGATTGCAACATCGGCAGCATCGGGGACATCGGCAGCGACCACGGTGGCCAATGCATTGTCTTCGCGCCGCGCAGTGCAGGCGACGCCGAAGGATACAACTACCAGCGGAACAACAAGCAGCAGCTCGAGCAGCACAACAGATGGTTCGGCGGATATTACGTCGGATGACTTTCTGACACTGCTGGTGAGCGAGCTGAAGAATCAGGACCCGACGCAGCCGACGGATCCGAATGAATACATCACGCAGTTGGCGCAAGTGAACAGCCTGCAGCAGCTGATCTCGATCAACCAGGGGATCGGAACGCTCGATAGCGCAATTTCCAGCCCAGGCACGTCGTCGGCCAGTGGATCCGGATCGGACGCCAGTGCGAACGCAGTAGCGGCGGTAGCGAGTGCCGCGCCGAGTTCGCAAGCCGTATCCGGGCAGAATGCGATCTGGGGTGGATCGACAGGGAGTTAGTGGGACAACCGGCAACCATTTGCTGACCGCAGGGCCTTTGATGGATCTGGCTCTTGTGGTAGAGCGCGCGATAACAACGAAACGCAACCACGCAGGATCAAGGAGAAAGACGATGGGAAATTTTTCGATAGCGCTGTCTGGACTGGAGGCCGATTCAGTTGCATTGAACACGATTGGCAACAACCTGGCGAACCTAAACACAACGGCATACAAGGGACAGACGACCTCATTCGAGGATCTGTTTTATCAGCAGATCGGTGAGTCGGGATCAGGCGATGCGATTCAGGTTGGTGCTGGAACGAAGGTCTCGGGAACGAGCACGGACTTTACAGAGGGGACAATTTTGCCTGACTCGAATGCGAATTCGGCAGATATGGCTTTGGCGGGCAATGGATTTTTTGTTGTGCAGCAGGGCGGCGTGCAGTCGTTGACACGGGCGGGCAACTTTCAGTTGGACTCTAACGGCGACTTGATAACGCAGGATGGGCAACAGGTGATGGGTTATGCCGCGGTGAATGGCGTGGTGAATCAGAACTCCAGCCTGATGCCGATCACGATTCCGGTGGGCGTGAATGAAGGAGCACAGGCGACGCAGAACTTTTCTGTGACGACGAACCTGAACTCGGGTGCGACGGTGGGTACGAGTTTCTCGACGCCGGTTCAGATCTTCGACTCGCTGGGCCAGAGCCACGAGGCGACTGTGAGCTACACCAAGACGGCAACGAATACGTGGAGCTATTCGGTGGCGCTGCCGGCGGGAGATGCAACTGGAGTGCCGGTGAACAATACCGGTACGTTGACGTTTGATACGTCGGGCAATTTAGTTGAGCCGACGGCAACTCCCTGGTCCTCGGCTACGCCGGTGACTGTTGGGACTACGATTCTGGACAGCAACGGCAATCTAGAGCAAGTGACATCCGTGTCTGGAACCGGTACGACTGGCGCCGCGGCTCCGGCGTGGAATGCTGCTGTGGGTGGAACGACGACGGATAATACCGGGGCCAACCAGGTGGTGTGGACGAATCTTGGAGTCGTGACCCCAGTAGGGAGCCCGATTACGTTTCCAGGGCTGACGGATGGAGCGAGCAACCTCAGCTTCAACTGGAACCTGAATGATAGCGCGGGAAACCCGACGATCTCGCAACTGGCCTCAGCTTCGAGCAACACGGGGAGCACGCAGGATGGATTTACCAGCGGGGTCTATCAGAGCTTCACAGTTGACTCAAGCGGCGTGATTAGCGCGCAGTTCAGCAACGGCTTGACTTCGACGATCGGTCAGGTTGCGGTGGCCACGGTGGCCAATACTGAAGGGTTGACGGCTTCGGGGAACAACAACTTTACGACAACAGCGGCGTCGGGGCAGGCGAGCGTCGGCGTGGCGGGCGCCGGCGGCCGAGGAACTCTGGATGATGCGGCGTTGGAACAGTCTAACGTGAATATTTCGACAGAGTTTTCTAATCTGATTGTGGCGCAGCGGGCGTTCGAGGCGAACTCGAAGACGGTGACGACATTCGACACGATCTCGCAGGATGTGCTGTCGATGATTCGCTAAGGCGGTTCGACACAGCCTGGGGCGACGCAGCGGGTTCGGGACCGGAGGATCGGTCACGGCCGGTTGGCCGCCACTGCTGCTCTTTGCGATGCGGCAAAGGGTGCAGGGAGGCGATGCGGTTTGCAGGACTTTCCATCCTGAAAGTTTGCTAATGTTTGGCGCCGTTCCACTGGCCAGTTGCTTGCACTGTCTGCAAGTCATCATGGCTACTACTCCTACTGTTCTGGCTGGTGCTCCTGTTTCCTCTCCGGCTCCTTCTGCTCCGGCCCTTGCCGCAGCCAAGGTTCCTGTTGTTCCCCTGTTGATTGCTGTTGTGGCGGGGGTGGTGATTGCGGCTGCCGGTGTTGGAGGCGTTGCGTACTACCTTGCTCGCACGGGCCGGTTGCCGTTGCAGGGTGGGGCAGCGCAGAAGCCGGAGGTTGTTCTTCCCGTGACGACTCATGCGATGGTTTTAGAGCCAATGCTTGTGAACCTAGCGGATGCAGGTGGGAGTTCGTACCTGCGGGTGGCTTTGACCCTGAGGGTGAGGGACGCGGTCGACAAGAGGGACGCCAAGGCAAAGGACGAAAAGGGCAAGGATGACAAGGGCGTCGATGATGTCGCCGCGGTGCGGGACACGGTGTTGACTGTGCTGGGGCGACAGAGTGCGGATGGTCTGTTGGCCGTCGATGGAAAGGAGCATTTGAAGACGGCTTTGAAGACGGAACTCGCAGAACACAATGCGGATTTGAAGGTGACGAATGTGTTCTTCACCGATTTTCTGGTGCAGCGCTAACACGCGAAGTGTGAGGCATCGAGTAATGGCAAAGAGATGGAGAGGGAGATGACGGGAACGGAACTGGCGAGGCGTGGTGCAGAGAGCGTGAGTGCTGCAAATGCGGATTTAGCGCGGGTGGCTTCCGGGACGCCGTGGATGATGCGGATTGAGGAGCATCCGTCGTGGGATACCTTGGCGCAATTGCGAGTGACACTGCGGGCTGGTGCGTTGCTGAACCGTTTCAGGGTGAGCGACCTGCTTGCGATGAAGGAGGGACAGGTATTTGAAAGTCTGACGCCGGCTACGGAGGACGTGCCGGTGAAGGTTGGCCAGGTGCAGCTTGGCTGGAGTGAGTTTGAAGTGCTGGAACAACGGATGGCTTTGCGGTTAACGCGGCTCGGGTAATAGGTTCCACCGAGGATTGGTGCAAATGAACGGCTAAGGCTTATGGATTGGGGCGATGAAATGCTGGTTTTTCAGAGATCGGAACAAGGGCAATTGAACAAGTCGATGACGACTGCAGCTTCCGAGGTGCAGGGTCTCGCAGGGTGGGCGTTTGGTCTGCTGCAAGGCTGGCGTGGTGAACGTGAGACGCAACGAAGACAGTTGCGCCTTGTGGAGACTCTGCCGCTTGGAGGAAAAAGGCAACTGATGCTAGTGACGTGTGCTGGAGAGAGTTTTTTGGTTGGCGGCAGCCTGGAGCGCGTGGAGACGATTGTGAGGGTGAAGGGTGAGGTCTCGCTGGACGCGGCGGCGAAGAATTTGGACGGGGCATGCCAGTAGCCCTTATCCCTCGGTTGCTGGTATCGGCTGCGCTTGGGCTAATGATGACGTTGCCTTCGCCTTTGGTTCATGCCCAGACAGTTGTGCCACGGACGGTTGCAGTAGTGATGGCGCCGGCGTCGTTCTGGACGAAGCGGCCGGCGGTGGCCCATGTGTCCGGACGCGATAGAACGGCTTCAACTGCTGGGATAAATGACGGGAAGGCGCATAGTTCAAGTACAAGCGGGAGTGCCGCCGAAAATGCGAGTGGCACGAAGATAAACGATTCAATTGCGTCGGAGCTTGCAGGAAGCAAGAGCGTGCCATGGTCGATTGTGGTTGGGCTGACGCTGTTGACGCTGCTGCCGGCGCTGCTGCTGTCGATGACTCCGCTGGTGCGACTTCTGGTGGTATTTCACTTTCTTCGACAGGCGCTGGGGACGCAGACCGCTCCATCAAACCAGGTGCTGATGGGACTGGCGCTGATGATGACCTGGTTTCTAATGCAGCCTGTGTTGCTTGAGGTGGAGCAGACTGCGGTTGCTCCATACAGCGCGGGGACGATTACGGGAGAGCAGGCGATAAACCTAGGCGTGGCGCCGGTAAAACGGTACATGCTGCGGTATGCGCGGGAGAAGGACCTGGCGGTCTTTGCATCGGCGGGAATGACTGTACGTCCGGAGCGGAAAGAGGATCTGCCGATCCAGGTGGTGGTGCCGGCTTACATCCTGAGCGAGTTGAAGGCTGGGTTCCAGATTGGCGCTGTGTTATTTCTGCCGTTCCTGCTGGTGGATCTGGTCGTAGCGAGTGTGACGACCTCGATTGGAATGATGCAGCTGCCGCCGGTGGTGATCTCGACGCCGTTGAAGATTCTTTTGTTTGTGATGGTCGATGGATGGAATCTTCTGGCGGACCAGTTGATTAAGAGTTTCTAACAATTCGGAATTTGACGAGCGAGACAGGCGATGGGACCGGACCAGACGGTGGAGATAATGCGGAGGGTGCTGATTGAGGCGATGATGTTGAGCGCGCCGCTGCTGGTGACGGCGTGCGTGGTGAGCCTGGTGGTGAGTCTTCTGCAGACGCTGACGAGCGTGCAGGAGCAGACGTTGACGGCGGTGCCGAGGCTGGTGGTGGTGTTTGTTGTCACGGTGGCGGTGCTGCCGTGGATGGTTCACCGGCTGGTGAGTTTCACAGTGCATTTGTTTACCGGCTTTCACAAGTACCTGGGATAGTGCCATGAATGAGTTGAGCGGATTGATCGAAGACTGGCCGCAGTACTCTGACGGCAGCGGTGCTGGTGATGGTGCGGCTGAGCGGCCTGATGGTGTTCGCTCCGGTATTCTCTTCGTCGGCGATTGCACCGCGCATCAAAGTTGGGTTTGTGTTTGCGATGACGGTGCTTCTGGCTCCGGCCGTGGCGACGGTCCCTGGGGCACGGGCGGTACTCGATATGCGCGCGGTGCTGGGAGAGCTTGGCGTAGGGCTTGTGTTTGGACTTTCGCTGATGTTGTTGAATGAGGCCTTGACGTTCGCGGGAACGCTGCTGGGGCTGCAGTTCAGTTTTTCGCTGGTGAATCTCCTGGATCCGAACTCGATGATTGAGACAGCAGTACTGGGACAGATGCTCAGCTGGCTGGGTGTGCTGGTGATTATCGGCTCTGGGCTCGACAGGAGTCTGCTGGCAGCGGTGGTGCGGAGTTTTTCGGCGGTTCCTGTGGGACAGGCCGTAATGCAGGCAAGGACTGGACTCGCACTGGCGATGATGGCGGGTGGGATTTTTCTTGCGGGACTGCAGCTTGCAGCTCCTGTGATGGCGGCGGCGCTGGCAGTCGAGGTGACGATTGCACTGGTGGCACGGTTGTCGCCGCAGCTGCCCGCGATGGTAGTGAGCATCCCGCTGAAGACGATGATGTCGTACGCCGTCTTGATCGGAAGCCTGGCGGTGTGGCCGGGTTGGATTGAACGTCACTTTACGGCGTTGCTGGATGCTGCGGCAAAGTTGTTTTTTTTGTTTATGGCAACGGATGGGTGCATCCGAAAGGGGACAGAGCAGGCTACTCCGCTACGAAAGAAGAAAGCGCGTGAGAGGGCGACAGCGTTCATAGCCGAGAGCTTCTGTCTGCGATGGCGATGCTGGGCGGCATGGTGATGCTGGGCGTCTTGTCAAGCGATTTGTTTCGAATTGGAACAAGGCGTATCTGCAGACCCTGCGCTCGGCAACGGGAGGTTTGAGTAGCGTAGGTGGAGCGAGCGCTGAACAGCTCTTTACCGGTGCCGTGCGACAGATACTTTTGCCCGTTTTGTTGCCAGTGGGATTGATACTGGCCGCGAGTTTTGCCGGGGCGCTGGTGTCAGGGGTCGCGCAGAGCGGGGGCGTGCAGATCTATCCGTCTGCGATGGCGTTGAAGTTTGCGAAGTTGAACCCGGCGACAAATCTGGGGAATCTGTTCAGCTTGCGATCGGCGACGCGGGTGGCTAAATCGCTGGTGCCGGCGGCGGTGATGGTGGTGTTGGGATGGAGCGCGCTGAAGGCGTTGATGATTCCGATGCCGGTGATGAGTTTGTTGCGACTGCCAGCGACGTTTTCTACCGCATATGGGCTGGCGCTCGACGCGGCGTGGGTGACGCTGGCGTGGTCTGGCTCTGGACTATGCGATCGAGTGGAGGAGCTGGAACCAGCGGCTGAAGATGAGCAAGCAGGAGATGCGCGAAGAGATACGGGATGCGATGGGCAATCCGCAGATCAAGGCGAAGGTTCGGCAGATCCAGACGCGCGATGCGCAAGCGCAAGGTGAAGGCGGACATGTCGCGGGCGAGCGTTGTAATTACCAATCCGACGCACTATGCCGTGGCGCTGGAGTTCAGCTTCGAGACGATGTCGGCCCCGACAGTGCTGGCGAAGGGACGCGATCTGCTGGCTGCGGAGATTCGCGAAGAGGCGCGATGGGCGGGGGTTCCGATCATTGAAAACCCGCCGCTGGCGCGGAGTTTGTACAAGACGGTTGAGCCTGGCCAGTCGATTCCTTTTGAGCTGTATGCGGCGGTGGCGGGCATTCTGGCTTATTTGTATCGGCAGAAGGTGGAGGAGCGTGTGCGGCGGGATCGCCAGGCGAAAGAGAGAGAGCAGAGGGTCAGCAGGTTGTGCGGGTCGATGGGAGAGGCAATGTCGGAACGATGGCAGTTGGGATGCGTGGCTTTGGAGGTGGGATGTGAGTGAGATGGCGATGAAGAGCACTGGATTTCGAATGGCGAAGCTGCAGGCGCTGCTGCTGCCGGTGGCCGCGATCAGCATGGTGTTCGTGATGATGATTCCGGTGCCGAGCGTGGTGCTGGATATTTTGCTGGCGGCCTCGATTACGGCTTCGGTGATTGTGTTTCTGACCGCGGTGCAGGTGCGGCGCGCGGTGGACTTTTCAGTGTTTCCGACGCTGCTGCTGTTGCTGACGCTGTTTCGCCTGTCGCTGAATCTGGCCTCGAGCCGGAGGATTCTGCTGCATGGGCAGGAGGGGACGCACGCGGCAGGGTCGGTGATCGAGGCGTTCGGTCAGTTTGTGGTTGGCGGGAACTACGTGGTCGGGTTGGTGCTGTTTCTGGCGCTGATTGCGATTCAGTTTCTGGTCGTGAGCCACGGCGCGGTGAGGACGGCGGAGGTGACGGCGAGGTTCACGCTTGATGCGCTGCCTGGCAAGCAGATGGCGATCGATGCAGACATGAACGCGGGGCTGATCGATGAGCAGGGTGCGAGGAAGCGGCGACAGGCGATTGCGCGTGAGGCGGAGTTTTATGGCGCGATGGATGGCGCGGCGAAGTTCAATCAGAGGGACTCGCTGGCTACGATTCTGATTACGGCGATCAATATTGTGGCGGGGTTGTTGATCGGTGTGCTGCAGCAGGGTACGGATCTGGTGACGGCGGTGAAGACCTACACGATTCTTACGGTGGGCGATGGGCTGGTGACGATGATTCCCAGCCTGCTGGTGTCGATTGCGGGCGGCATGGTGCTGACGCGGGCGTCGTCGGCAGGCATCCTCGATGAAGAGCTTGGGACGCAACTGCTGCGCGGGCGGAATACGCTTTGGATTGCTTGCGGTGTACTGCTCGGATTGGCTTTGATTCCGGGACTGCCGAAGTTGTCGTTTGTATTGATGGCGGTGGGTGTGGGGCTGATTGCACGGAGGCTGCCTGCGACAAAGGAGGCCGCGCAGGTGCTGGCAGAGGAATCTGCAGGCGCTGCTGCGCGGGAGACAAGGCGAAGGCGGTGGACGCGGCGAAGGGCGAGAATCTGGCTTCGCTGTTGAAGATGGATGAGCTGACGTTGGAGATTGGATTTCAGTTGATTCCCATGGTGGATGAGAAACAGGGTGGGCAGATGCTCAACCGGGTTCGCGCGTTGCGGCGGCATCTGGCGACGGAGCTTGGGTTTATCGTTCCGCCGGTTCACATTACGGACAATCTGCGACTGAAGCCCGGGAGTATGTCGTGAGCCTGCGAGGGGTTGAGATTGCGCGCTGGCAGACGGAGCAGAACTGTCTGCTGGCCGTGAATGCAGATCCGAAGGCGCGGGCGCTGCCCGGAGTGGAGACGAAGGAGCCGGCGTTCGGCGTGCGGCGCGGTGGATTCAGCCGGGGCTCGAGGAACAGGCGCTGGCGGCGGGTTATTCGGTGGTGGATCAGACGACGGTGATTGGGACTCACCTTGGCGAGCTGATTCGCAGGCATGCGCATGAGTTGCTGGGACGGCAGGAGGTGAAGCGGCTGCTGGACAGCATGAACGAGAGCATCCGAAGCTGGTGGAAGAGCTGGTGCCGAAGCTGATGACACTCGGCGAGGTGCAGCGGGTGCTGCAGCAGTTGCTTGCGCGAGCAGGTTTCGATTCGTGACCTGGGAGCGATTCTCGAGATCCTGGTGGAGGCGGCGCAGCAATCGAAGAACATGGTGCACCTGGTGGAGAGTGTGCGGCAGTCGCTGGGACGAGGGCTGGTGCATCCGCTGCTGGATGGAGAGGCGGGCTGCGCGTGCTGGTGCTCGAGCAGGGGCTCGAGAGCGATCTGCTGCATACGTTCGATCCGCAGGGAGCCGGCTTGCTGCTGGGGGATGGGGCGCGGCCGGCGGGAATGCCTCGGACTTTCTGAGGCGGCTGGTGGAATCTGTGAAACGCCTAACCGGAGGGGCCTCCACAGCGGCATTGCCCGTGCTTCTATGTCCGAGTCCAGCCCGTTATCACGTGCGGCGTTGGCTGGAGCCGTTTCTGCCACAAGGTGACGGTGTTGGCGCCGGCAGAGATTCCGCCGGAGATTCGGGTACGAAGTGTCGGAACGGTCGGTTGAAGTTGGATTGGCTCAACGCAGGAAGACGTAAATGCAGACGAGGACAGGGAGAGAAGTCATGAGCGCAGGGAATTCGATTCCGGTACAGTGATTTTGCAGAGGCTGTCGAATGGCAAGCTTTTCAACGAGGGCAACGCTTCAGTTGGAGGACGCAGGTTTGGCCAAGGCGGGAGTGTTTGCTCCGTTTACCGGTGACCTGCCTGGAAGCGACGGCTACGATTGAAAGCGACAGTGCGACGGAGCGCGACCTGCTGCTGATGGAGCATCTGCCCACGGTGCGATATCTGGCGCGGAGGATTCATGAGCGGTTGCCGCAGCATGTCGAACTGGACGATCTGATTTCGGCCGGCGTAGTTGGGCTGATCGATGCCTTCTCGAAGTTCGACCACACGAAGAAAGTGCAGTTCAAGAGCTATGCGCAGTTCAGGATTCGCGGAGCGATTCTTGATTCGTTGCGGACGTTGGACTGGAGTCCACGAGAGCTGCGACGTAAGGGCAGGGCTGTCGAAGAGGCAATACGTTCGGTGACGCAGCGGGTAGGGCGCGCGCCGTCGGAGCAGGAGATAGCCAGGGAGATGGAGTTAAGCCTGGCGGAGTATCAGCTGTTGCTGGGCGATCTGAAGGGGCTGGAGATCGGCAGCCTGCATATGGAACGATCCGAAGACTCAGGAGATGAGGAGCTGGCGTATATTCCGGGCTCTCCTGAGGACGATCCGCTGTTTCGTTGTTTGAAAGGTGAGATGAAACAGCGTCTCGCTGACGCGATCGAAGAGCTGCCGGAGAAGGAACGGATGGTGCTGACGCTCTACTACTACGAAGAGCTGACGATGAAGGAGATCGGACTGACGCTGGGCGTGGTGGAGTCGAGGGTTTCGCAGATTCACTCCTCGGCGGTGTTGCGTCTGAGGACGGCGCTCGCCAGTCTCCGCAGTGGTGATTCAGCCGAGGTGGTCAAACCGCGCAACTCCAAACGGTAAGCTGCGATGCACTTGACCGATTGATTAGAAACCTCTAACCAAAGAAGGGAAGGCATGGGAAAACAGCTTGGGCAGGGAGATATTGATGCACTGTTTGCGGCTGCGGGGGCGAATGCCTCAGCGTCGTCCTCGGGGCAGGCAAGCGAATGCTTTGTTGGAGCGGTATGACTTCAGCCGGGCCGGTCAGATCAGTAACGATCAGATGCGTGCGATCAGTTCGGTGAACGATTTGTTTGCCCGGAACCTGATGCACACGCTGGGTGCGTGGCTACGGACTCCGTTCAAGATGAAGCTGGTCGCGGGCGAGCAGCTGCCGTTCAGCGAGTTTCTCGAACGACTCTCTTCGCCCAGCTATATCTGCTCGATTCGGTTAGAGCCTTTGGGCGCGGTGGGATTGCTGGAGCTTGAGCTCTCACTGGCGTCGCCGATCGTGGATGTTCTGCTGGGTGGAGTGGGGCGAGCATGGCCGACGCGGGAGCTGACCGATATCGAAGAGGCAATTCTGACATCGGTCGTCCAGATGGCGGTGCGGGAGTTGAATCTAGCCTGGCAGTCGGTTGGCTTGGAGTTCGTTTTTGAGAAGCGAGAGTCGGAGCCTGCGGTGGCGCGGATGCTGACTGCCGGCGAGAAGACGCTGTGCGTGAGTTTCGAGGCACGAATGCCTGAGGCACAGGGAGCACTCAATCTGTGTCTGCCGGCGGTTGTCCTGAATGCGATTCTGCGGCAGGCTGATCTCCGAGGGCGATCGCCCGAAGAGACGGTCGAAGGAAGCTGAGAGCAGGATGCGTGAGCTGATGGGCGAAGCGAAGATCGGCGCCGTCCTGCAGTTTCCTGCGATGCGTCTGCGAGCGAGTGAGCTAGCCAGGCTGGCGCCGGGAACGGTCTTGCGACTGCCATTGGCAAAGCATTCGATTTCAGATCTTCACATAGGCGGGTTGCAGTTTGGACGCGCTCACCCGGTGCGTATCGGCGAGCATCGCGGGGCGCAGCTTGAGGCCGGCAACGACAACGGCGATCGCAACTATCAGGCGCCCGACGAAAGTATCGCTGAGACGATGAGTGTGAATTGAGAGAGGAAGACGCAATGGAGAAGGTGATGGATTCGGGTGAGGCTGCTGGAGTTGATCCAGGGATTGGTTTGTTGTGTGACATCGAGCTGGATGCGACGTTGCAGTTTGGTTCGCGCGAGATGCCATTGCGCGAGGTTCTGGAACTGGGGCCCGGGGATGTGGTGGAGTTGAACCGGCATGTATCGGAGCCGGTCGACCTGGTGGTTGGAGACAGGATTGTGGCACGGGGCGAGGTGGTCGTGGTCAACGGCAACTTTGCTTTGCGTATTACCGAAGTGGCAACGCCGCAACTGAGACTGGAGAGCATACGATGCCTTTTCTAACGAAGAAGACTGGAGACGCTGAAACCGTTGCGTCGATGCAGGTGGTAATGGGAGCAGGCAACGGACTGGTCTGGGAGGGTGACGAATACAGACCGTCGAAGGACGCTGCTGGGCTGAATGGTTTGGGGCTGCCTGCATCGCTGGGACAGGTACAACAGCGAAGGGTCTGCGGCAACGCAGAGTGTGCGAGCGGTTGGACGATGCCATGGCGAAACCGCCGCAGACCGATCTTTGAAGGACAGTGGGGTTGCAGCGGACGTTGTGTACTGGCGATGGCGCAAGCAGCGGTTCGTCGCGAATTGGGCGATGGCGGAGGGTTTGTTGCGACTCCGCATCGTCACAGAGTTCCGCTTGGCCTGTTAATGTTGGCGCAAGGGTGGATTACTCACACACAATTGCAAAAAGCGCTGACAGCGCAGCGAGAAAGCGGTACGGGGCGGATCGGCGACTGGCTTATGAGCGAGTGCGGTCTGGGGGCAGAACAGATAGTGCGTGGGTTAAGTATGCAGTGGGGATGTCCGGTGCTAACGGCAGACGGATTTTCTCCTGAGGAGATGGCCCTGGTGATGCCGAGGATGTTTGTCGAGAGGTTTGGGTTGCTGCCTCTGCGGGTGGCGGGATCGCGGATTCTGTACCTCGGTTTTGCGGACCGGCTGGATGCTTCTGCCGCGTTTGCGACTGAGCAGATGACGGAGTTGAAGGTAGAGAGTGGCGTCGTTGAAGGTGCACAGTTCGAGGCTGCGCGAAGCAGGCTGCTCGCCTGCGAAGGAGTGGAGGTGAAGCTGGAGACGGCGAAGACAAGGACGTGATGGCGGCAAGAATCACCGCAATTTTGGAGCAGAAGCAACCGATCGCGTCCCGTCTGGTCAGGCTTCATCAATATTATTGGCTGCGAATGTGGCTGGAGAGCGGCGCTCTGGGGAAGGCGGGGAGTTTACCGGCGACGGATGAAGATGTGAAGGATCACGTTTTTACCGTTGGAGCGCAGGCATAACGTTGATAGCGGCGGCTCGTATGGCAAGAAAAAGAGGGCGCATTGGCCCTCTTTTTCTTGCATGATTCAAACTTTCTATCTCGGCATGAAATCGGCGGCCGAAGATGTTTCAGGAGCAGCCATGGTGGAGGTTTTTAGAACGGAGTCCTGGGCCGGTCCGAGGCCGAGCTTAATGATGGCGCGGGAGTCGGGGATCAGTTTGGTCTGCCAGCCGTTATCGCTCTGGAATCTCTGCATGGCAGCTTCGGTCGCCGCATCCCAATGGCCGGAGGCTTCGCCGGAGAGATAGCCTGACTTGATCAGTGAGGTCTGGATCTGGGTGGCGCGGGTGTCATCGATACCACGCTGAGCTGCAGGCTTTGCTCCCGATTTGGAGCGTTTATTGAACAACTTAGGAGAGGTCGGACCCCGACGAGCATGCGTAAACGCCGCGCATGGCAACGCGGATGACAGAAGCAGGGCCGAACTTATAAGGGCTTTACCAAACTGCATACTCAGACATTACCTTAGGTTGGTGCTGAACAAGACTCGCAACGCCAGCTCTCGCTGATGTGGCTAGAGTATACGGAGAGTAACGCTCTGTGGCAACAAAAGGTTGTCCACTTCGCGTACATCTTTTGAGGCGGCCTGTTTTGGCCAGCCGCGCGGATTCTCGGCGAGCAAGGAGCGCGTAAGTTGAAGAAACGCCGCCCCTTACATCGCCGAATACGATCTACGGAAGTGTTCCTCCTACGTAAGAGTTCAGGTTCTTCTGGGTGGGAGACTGAATTACGAAGACAACGTCGTCTTTGGATTTGAGGGTGGCGACGATGGCGCGATAGCTTGCCTCATCGGTGACGGGTTTGCGGTTGATAGCTGTAATGATCGCGCTCTTGCCGAGCCCAATCTCGTCGGCAAAGGAGCCGGGGCGAACGCTGGTGATGATCACCCCGCCCTTGATGCCGGTCTTTGCCGCGATAGCGGCTGGGATGGCTGTGACGGTGATGCCGAGCTTGCCTTCTCCTGCATCTATTTCCTGCGGACTGGCGGGTTCATCCTGTTGTCCAGTGATCTCAGCGTAGGTTTTGGCGCGATCCCCGATGACAACATTGGCGGTGTTCTGTTTGCCGTCGCGAAGGTAGCCAAGCTTGACGGTTGAACCGACGTGGCGCGCCGAGATGTCATTGACGAGATCGTCGCCATCCTTGATGTTGCGACCATCGATCGAAACGAGGACGTCGCCGGCCTGAATGCCAGCCTTTGCCGCGCCACCGTTGGGGGTCACGACGCCAACAATGACACCGTTCGTGAAGCCGTAGACGCGACCGACAGCGGCGGACTGGGCGGTTTGGAACTGGATGCCGATGGAACCTCGAACGACTTTATGTTCGGGCCCGATGAGCATGTTGTAGACGCTCGCGATGATATTCGCGGGCATGGCGAAGCCAACGCCCTGCGAGCCCATGGATTGGGTGTAGATGGCGGTGTTCATGCCGACGACCTGGCCGGCCATATCGACGAGCGGGCCGCCGGAGTTGCCGGGATTAATGGCGGCATCGGTCTGGATGAAGCGCTGGAACTGGGTTTGAGAGACGCCGTTAGCGCTGGCCTCTTCGATGCTGCGGTTCTTGGCGGAGATGATGCCGGCGGTTACAGTCTTCGACAGGGAGAAGGGACTGCCGATGGCAAGAACCCAGTCTCCGACCTGCGCGCCGTCGGAGTTGCCGAGTTTGATAGTGGGGAGAGGCTCCTTGGTGTCGATCTTGATGACGGCGATGTCGGTGTCTTTATCGACTCCGACTACAGTGGCAAGACGGCCAGGATCGCCGGCATCGTCAGGATCGCTGGAGAGCTTGACGTAGATCTTGTCGGCTTTATCGACAACGTGATTGTTGGTGATGATGTAGCCGCGGGGATCGACGATGAAGCCGGAGCCTAGAGCGCGACGTTCGCCGCCACCGCCATCGCCGTCATCGCCGCCCTGGCCGCCGAAGAAGCGGTTGAAGAAGTCCTGCATATCGCCGGGGGACTGCGGGCTGTCATCGTCCCCATCGGGACTGTTTGGCTGGATCCGCTGACCACCGCGTCTACGCTTGCTGGCGGAAGGCTTAGGCAACTCCTCGGTGTTGATGTTGACGACTGCGGGACCGACCTGTTTGACGATCTGCGAGAAGCCGTTCGAGAGCGCTACCGGCGAAGGAATGACCAGAGGCCTGGCATCGGAGGAGTCGACGCCAGACTGCTCTTTGCCGCTGACGTTGCGCGTGAGGACTGAGCCGGCGAGGATGCCCACCGAGAGTGTTGCGAGAAGCATAAACGTCGTGGTGAGACGGCGGCTGCGGATGCGCTCGAGCAATGTGAGAGATGTGTTATTCGGGGTGTCCATTAGTCAGTCATAACCTCATTGTGTGCGTTGCAGTGCGCCGGAATGCGTGCGCGGCCTGAATCCTAAGTATAGTCGCTGTTCTCTGCCGCTGCTCTATTCGAGGAGCGGCTTTACACGTTGCTTAGACGCGAAATATTGGCAAAAGTCTTCTGTGTCTTCAGTTCGGGTGGGTGGGGAGCGGAACCGTTGCAGAAAGCAGTTCGGTGCAGGCGATTCCCGCGAGGATAAGGGCGGCTCCCAGAAGCGAGCGACGGCCAAGATGTTCGTGCAGGATGAGGTAGGAAGTCAGACCTGCAAAGACAGGTTCGAGGGTGAGTAGGATGGCGGTGTGGGTGGGAGGAAGATGCTGCTGGGACCAGCTTTGGATGGTGAACGCAGCGGCAGTGGCGAGGAGGCTGGTGACGGCGAGTGCGATGATGAGGCGTGGGGTGACGGACAAGTGGGGTCTTCCGCCCAAGGGCAGCGTGATGGCCATGATGAGCGCGGCTGCGCCGATCTGGAGGGTCGCGAGTTGTCCGGTGGGAACTCGGGGCGAGGTATGGGCGAGGGCGAGAAGGTGGCCGGCGAACGCTACGGCGCAGGCAAGCGTCAGGAGATCTCCGGGGCCAATACTGAGGAAGAGATTCTGGCAGGACGTTCCAGATGGCGTGGTGAGAAGGAGCAGGCCGGAGAAGGCGAGGAGCGCTCCGACGGCTGTGGTCCAGCGAGGACGCGGCGTGTTGGCGGAACGAAGGGCTGGGACGATGGTGAAGAGGGGGACGAAGACGACTACGAGGCCGGTGATGAAGGCGGATTTAGCTGGAGTGGTGCGAGCGAGGCCGGCGGTCTGGAATTGATAGCCAGCTGCGAGGAAGAGGCCGACGATCAGGCCGGAGAAAAGCGCGCGACGGCTGATGAAGCGGAGCTGTCGATGGTTCACGATGGCCAGAGCGATGAAGGCGAGAGACATGCGAAGGAGATTAAAGAGGAGTGGCGAAGCATCTTGGAGGGCGTCCTTGACGAGGACGAAGGTGGTGCCCCAGACGAAGACGACTGCGAGGAGCAGGATGTGTGCGAGTGCGCTGGGACTAAGGCGTTCGAGCAACTACTTCTGTGCTCCTGATGCGGTGTAGACGGTTTCGCCGTTGACTACGGTGCGGAGGACTTTAGTGTGCAGGAGTTCCTGCGGCGTGGTCTTGGTGATGTCGCGATCGAGAATGATGAGATCGGCGAGGTAGCCGGGTTCAAGGCGGCCCTTCTGGTGTTCGCGAAACTCGGCGAAGGCAGAGGCTTGCGTGTAGGCGTAGATCGCTTCGTTGAGCGAGATTTTTTCCTGCGGCTGGAAGGTCATGGTGCCGGCTTCGTTCTGCCGCGTGACGGCGGAGTAGAGGCCGCGGAAGGGGTTGATCAGTTCGACGGGGTAGTCGGTGCCGAAGGCCAGGACTACGTTGTGGTCGAGGAAGCTCTTCCATGCGTAGGCGTATTTGACGCGCTCGGGACCGAGGCGGTCAGTGGCCCATTTCATGTCGGTGAGCAGATGGGACGGTTGCATGGAGGCGATGACGCCTTCTTTTTCGAAGCGGTCGAAGTCGCCGGGGAGCAGTACCTGCGCGTGTTCGATGCGGAAGCGGAGGGCTGCCGGGGGTGGTGGGCCTTGCTCCGGTTTGGTGACGATGTTGGCGTTGGGGCCGTGTTCGGGTGGCGATGGAGGTAGGTTGGCGACCTGATCGGCGACGCCGAAGGCATTGAGGGCCATGGCGTTGGCGCGGTCGCCGATGGCGTGGAAACCAAGCTGGAAGCCTGCGGCGGCGCGTTCGGCGGCCATCTGGTTGAGCTTGTCCTGGTCGTAGCGGGCGAGGCCGGAGTTGCCGGGATCGTCAGAGTAGGGCTCGTCCATGGCTGCGGTGCGGGAGCCGAGGGAGCCGTCCATGAAGCCCTTGAGTTGCGTGAGATGAAGGAGTATGTCGTCTGACGGATGACTGGCGCGGCGCTCCTTCAGGACATCGACGGGTTGGTTGAAGTCTAGCCACTCGGCGACACGGAGGCGGAGTTTGCTGGTGTGCTCGAGCTCTTCGAGGGCGAGGAAGTCGTCCCACTCGGAGTTGTCCTGGACACTGGTGACGCCGTTGGCGAGGACGTCCGAGATGGCTACGGTGAGGGCTTGACGGCGCTGTTCGAGGGTCGGCGGCGGAATTTTGCTGACGACGAGGGCGTGGGCGCCGGCCTCGCGGAGGATGCCGGTGGGGTTGCCAGAGGCATCGCGGTCGATTTTGGAGCCGGGGGGGTCGGGTGTCGCGGACGTGATGTTGGCGGCGGCCAGGGCGGCGGAGTTGGCCACGGCCATGTGGCCGTCTACGCGGACGAGGAAGGCGGGATGGCCGGCGGTGACCTGGTCGAGCTCGGTTCGGGAGGGTAGTTTGTTGTCGGCCCAGAGGGTGTGGTCCCATCCGCCGCCCAGGATCCATGTGCCGGGTTTGGCGTTTGCGACGTAGGCGCGGATGCGCTGCTGCATCTCGGCGAGAGAGCGGACGCCGACCAGGTCGACGGCTAGCTTTTGTCGACCAGCTTCACCCATGTGGGTGTGGGCGTCGTTGAAGCCGGGCATGGCGAAGGCGCCTTTGAGGTCGACGATCTCTGTCGTCGGGCCCTTCAGCTTCAGAAGATCCGCATCGCTGCCTGCGGCCAGGATTTTTCCTCCGGCCACGGCGATTGCAGTAACCTTTGCCGGGGTTGGCGAGGCGTCGCCGGGGCGGAGGTGGGTGCCGGTGAGGATGTTGCCGTGGACGAAGATTGTGTCCGGTGGGTTTTGCGCTACGGCCATCGCGGTGACCAGGAGGATTGAAGTGAGCGTGAGGGATTTCACGGATGGGAGTGTAGCAGGGTTCATGGTTGCTTGTATGGCTTACCTCCTCCCCACCTGATTTTGCGCAAAGTCTTCCAATCACAAGGGTTAGCTTGGGACTTCGGCTGCAAAGTGTTGATTCTAAATGTCGGATCCGTAAAGTCTTGATTTGAGATGAGAAAGAACGTCGTGGTGCTTCTCTCGATTTTTCGAGCCTGCTTTAATTGTAGCGGAATGGAGGGGGTAAAAATGCCACTCGGATGTCGCTCATTTGCTTTGGGTTAGGTGGTTTTGGGGCTTGACATGCGATTCTTGGGCTGAATTTGACGATTAAATTTTTGACGGGCTGGGGAAAGATGTAGTTGAGATCCGAATGCGTAACGCATGCGTCAACCGCGATCTAGACACAATTCTCTCGTAGTTTCCGAAACCCCCGTTTTGCAGGAAGTTGAGTATGGCGGCCCAATTCAGGCCTGACACCCTGGTCACTATGTTTTCCGGAGCCAGAGTCTCGTACGATATCCCCTCACGGATTCCCTTGTGCCAAAGCGAAATGACCGACAGAAAATCGAATTAAATGTTGAGATCCTTGAGGGCCATCCTGGCTGCA
Organism: uncultured Acidobacteriaceae bacterium; assembly: GCA_963791735.1. Classification (GTDB taxonomy): domain Bacteria; phylum Acidobacteriota; class Terriglobia; order Terriglobales; family Acidobacteriaceae; genus Edaphobacter. The sequence goes on from CAWBTR010000011.1 coordinate 145,129, forward strand.
TGAAATCCACACATTCCATGAACGCCGCCGCCTGGGGGCGTTGATGCTCCGCAAAGATAGAGTCCCGCACGCGAGGTGCGATACAACGACCGTGTAGGACGAAACAGTAGCTGGCGGAGATTCATTGCTCCCCCCAAGATATCGCCGCCGACTAGATTGGAATTCCAACTCTCAAGATCTTTGGGTGTAGAGACGGAACGGGACAGAATGCAATCGCGGAATTCGGGAGCGAAGCGTACGATTTGGCGCTCAATGGAATCGGTGTAGTCTTCGGTGCTGCCGTTAGGAACATGACAGTAGGCCCAAGCGGTATGTCGACCAGAGGGAGCTCGACTGGAGTCGAAGAGCGATGGCTGGCCGAGCAGAACGAATGGTTTGTTGGGTGAAAGGGTCCTTTCAGCCTGAGCAATCTCTTCGAGAGAGCCTCCGATGTGTACGGTGGCGGCCCGCAGACATTCGCGAGCGGTCCACGGAATCGCTGCATTCAGTGCGTAGTCAATCTTGAAAGCACCGGGTCCATACCGAAATCGCTCCAGTTGCTTTCGATAGTCAGTGGATAGATGGGAACCGGCGATGCGAAGGAGTTGGCGCGGGGTGATGTCTGCGAGGACGAGGTCGGACAAAGGTAGCTCGGTTACTTCACGACCGGTTTCAACTCGGCCTCCGAGATCCTCTAAATGTCGGACCAGGGCATCCGTGAGAGACTGCGCACCGCCACGCAGGATCGGCCAACCTGTCGTGTGTCCAGCGGCTATCAACGTCAAGCCAACAGCAGCTGAAGCGGTAGTTTCTAACGGGAGGATGGAATGGGTTGAGACGCCAGCAAAGAGGGATCGAGCCCGTTCTCCAACAAAGTGAGAACGAGCCAACGACAGCGCCGGCAACAGAGCGGATAGGCCAAAACGCGCCAGCACGAACGGACTTCCGGGGATATGTAGGATGGGGCCGAGAATTTCTTCGACCAAAGCAGCGAAGTTAGAAACTAGGGGTTCTATCAGTGATTGGTATGCTTTGCGGTCACATGCATCCAGTTGGTCGATTGTTTCTTCAATCGAGTGTTCAAGCACGACCGCGGTCCCGTCATCCAACGGGTGAGCGAATGCCGCGTGCGGTTGAATCCAAGGAATGGTGAAGGGAAGAGAACCATAGAAAGGGCTTGCAGCGCCCAGGGGGTATGTCGAAGAGCCCAGGTCGTGAAGAAAACCAGGCTGTGTGACCTCGGCGGTTGAACAGCCACCACCAATCTGCCCATTACGTTCTAGTACGTTTGTCCTTACGCCCGATGCTGCAAGGACAATTGCGGCTGAGAGTCCGTTCGGTCCTGAGCCGATTATTGTTGCCGTAGACATACCCCCCGCTTTCTATAATCCAACCGAAAACCGAGTGTAGAAGTGTAGATTGGAGGTGCGGCTGATCCATTAGGTCCGTGTCACTCTAAACGCGTCCAGGAAGCCGTTCCGTGACTTCCTGGAGCAACCAGCCGTTGCCGTCCGGGTCCTTGAATGAAACAAAGGACGCATAGCTGAGACGCTCCGGGTGTGGCCCACTGGCGCGGACGTCGATGCCTGGAAACCTGCAGCCAGTCCCGCTTGCACAGTGAAACACCTCGCTCGCGTCGATACCCTGCGCGACAAGCTGCCGACGCGCAGCGACGATGTCGGAGACGACCAGGAGAAAGGCCTGGGCCGAACCGGGTGCGGCTGAAGTGAGGTTCACACCGAATTGGATTGAACTGCCGGAGCCGGGAGGCGTGAACTGGATCAGGCGAAAGTTGTCACCGGCGGTGCGATCAGCGTCGAGCCGCCACCCGAGCCGCGAGTAGAACTCTTTTGCACGGTCGACATTCGAGACGGGAATGACGACTACCTCGAGCTTCATGACATTTGTGACGCTTCCACTTCCTGGCGCATCGTTACTAATTGCTCCGTGGGTGCTCATCGCGATCTCCTTAGTTGTGAGGGATCCAACAGCATCGAGCGAGGATTCAGTTAACAAACATAGCCTCTACGTCTTAGGATTTTCGGTTTTCACATCAGGACGCGTATTGCGGAATCTCAGTGACTACGACGTGGGTGCCATGGCACGACATCCTTCTGTTCTTCCTTCGAGTAGGGCTCGCCAAAATATGGGAACTCGGTGCGGATCCGATTGCGATCAGGGGCAACGCCGTCCTGGATGGGCCTGTTTGTCGCCAAAGTAAGCATCACATCCTGAACATCATCACCCAGTGGCCTCCCATTGAATCTCGCGACAGCAAATGCAGCTGCCGTTCCTAATTCATAGGGCAAGGTGTCCGGGCAAAATCGAGAGACCATTTGCTTTCCGTATTCTTCCGGGTTCACGGCAGATCCTGCGTAGGTAGTCATCTTCTGGGTATAGTCTGCGATGTATCCCGAGAATAAAGCGATGTCATCGGATGGCACCGATTTGTTGAAGGTCTCTTTCACCTCTTGATTGGCGGGATCGTTGAGAAAGAGGTGCGTGACCATCGGCAGGCCCCAGCGTGACACCTGCATCTCGGGAGCATGGCCGTAAAGTGACACCGTGGCCCAGGCGTGCACCGTTCCCTTGCCGATCAGATCGTTTGGGACTTCGAGGACAATCGCAGTGATATTACGATTGTGGAAGAAGTTCTGACCACTGTGCAGGAACGCATCGCCGTTATACCTGTGTTCGTCGTGGAAGGTCTTCTGAAGATTTTGCATTGCGAGAGCGTCGGCGGCGAACAGCTCGGGAACGATTCCGACGAAGGCGCGAATACCAGACTTGCTATGGACTTCGCCCGTATCGCCTTCTATCAGAAGCTCGCCCTTGTCCCCGCCGATAGCCTCGCCAGTGGCTCTACGAACCTGAAACTTCTGAACATGGACATGCTCGTCCCCGTTCCCATGTCTCGGTTCGTTGAACCTGAACTTGAAGACAACATCTTCGCGAGCATCACCAGTCAGGTCCAGGCGGAAGGCATACAAACCCTCAACATGAAGGGTATCCGGTGCAGAGAGGACAACATCAGGATTGACGGTCATCGCCATCACCGTTGTGTCGGGAGCGCCCTGAAACAAATAGAAATCACATACGTTCAGGCTTGGATCCTCTTTCGCAAGTTTGGTATCGAAATGATGAGACATAGGTTCTCCTCTCTCCTAGTGCGTGATTGATTATTCGCGCATATACAGACGTTGCGCCAGTATTTGAAATAAGGAAATGTCTAAATTGGGGTGCACAGGTGTGCCAGCGAGGACCCTGGGGTCTTTCCCCTGTTTAGCGTTGCATAGACTGTAGCTTTGATCGCTAGTTGGCACAGCGTTTGAGAGTTATTTGTCGTATCCGCCAAGTCCGGATGATCCGAAGAACAAGTTGTTTCGCGAGAAGCGAGAGGCGCTCGGCCTTCAGAGTAAGTCCGGGCGTCAAACTTTGGATGTCCCCGTCAGCACTGTTAGTTTGCGGGTCCAGCAAACAGCAGCAGGTTCCCATCCGGATCCTTGACGACGAAATTCCTGGCGCCCCAAGGATGCTTTTTCAGCGTCTGTTGAAAGGCAACACCGGCGGACTGAAACTCGAGAAACAGCAGCTTGATCTCGTCCGCTGTAGCGACGGTCATCGATACCGACAACAGTTCCTCCTGATCGCGGACCGTCGACTCGATTACTGTTTGCTCGACACATCTTAGATTGAGACGCGCCGCGTCGCGACCCACCTGTGCATAGTAGGGAGGTCTGCCGTAACTGAATACAAGCGAAAAGCCTAACTTCTCACAGAAAAATTCGCATGATCTCTTGATATCGGTGACCAACAGTTGCGGCTCTGCACCGACAATCGTTGCTTTGGATGGCGATGATTTCACGTTGAGCGACGTGGTCGAAAGTCCAGTTTTCAGGGCCTGCCAACTATCGAAGCCTTGCTGTCTTGCGACCATTTCCTGCGCATCGCTGAGCTTAAAGCTCGCCGCAAGAATCTCGGAGTCGGGCATATTCAGGAAACGAGGCAAATGCTCGCGGATTTGTGCGGCGACAGGATAGTGGCGTTCGCGATGCCACCGCAAGATGAGCTTGGCTTGCTTTTTGAGGTTCTCTAGATTGGGCATGTAGGCCTCCACGATGAGATCGTAGGTGGGCATTGCCCTTCGGCGAGCTGCCGTTGCATCCTACATGCGCAGATTGCAGTATCTGCACGGTGTCAAAAGTTGTCAATTGAGAACGGCGCCGCGCTAGAGGTTGTAGGGCCGCACTAAGTTCAGACGACGATCGCGTGGGCGTCAGCGGTGATTTGGACGGTGTCGAGGAGGGTTAGCAGGATTCGGCGAAGGGCGGTTTCGCGGCCGGTGGGATCGTACCACTCCTGAAGGGTGTGGATGCCGCCGCCCTGGCCTCCGGCACCGATGGCGATGGCGGGAACGCCGCGGGAGAGAGGGATGTTGGCGTCGGTCGAGCCGAGGCGAGGTTCGGTGCGGAGGGTGAGATGGCGATCGACGGCGCGGAGGGTGTGGAGGATGGGTGAATCGTCGGGAAGTGCGGCGGCGGGGCGATTGCCGATGGGTTCGATGTGGAGTTTTGGTGGTGGAGTTGTGGTCTTTTGTGTCGTGGGTGTGGTGATCTCGTCGAAGATCTGATGGACGGCGGTGGCGGTGGCGATGAGTTGGGTGGGGTCGGTGGATCGGATGTCGAGGAGGGCGGTGGCAGACTCGGGGATGGAGTTGATGGAGGTGCCGCCGGAGATGTGGCCGACGTTGATGGTGGTGAGGGGGCTGGTGGGGAGTTTGAGGGCGGCGACGTGCGTGAGGGCCTGGCTTAGGAGGAGGATGGGATTGACGGTGCCGGCGTCGGTCCAGGAGTGGCCGCCGGGGCCGGTGATGGTGATGCGGAAGCGCAGGCTGCCGAGGGCTCGGGTGACGACGGCGGAGCTTCCACTTCCTTCGAGCGCGATGGCGGCGGCGATGCGGATGCGGTAAGGGCCGCGTTCGAAGAGGTGGCGCATGCCGCGGAGGTCGCCTTCACCCTCTTCGCCTACGTTTGCCGCGAAGAGGATGGGGATAGGTGGGGCGATGTTGGCGTAGCGCAGTGCGGCGGCGATGCCGAGGAGAGCGGTGAGACCGGCGGCGTTGTCGCAGATGCCGGGGGCGTAGATGCGGGGGCTGTCCTTCGCTTCGATGGGCTCGACGGGGGTGTTGGCGGGGAAGACGGTGTCGAGATGAGCGGAGAGGAGGATGCAGGGTGTGTCGGCTGACGAAGGGTCTGGTGCGATTTCGGCGAGGACGTTGCCGGCGTCGTCGAGATGAATGTTGGTGAGGCCGAGTTGATGGAAGCGGTCAAGGAACCAGGCGGCGCGGGCGGATTCGCCGAAGGGTGGGGCGGGGATGCGGACGAGTTCGAGTTGCCATTGGCGGAGTTGCGGCTGGTGGAGATGCAGCCAGCGGAAGGCGCGATGGACGGCGGTGAGAGTGGCGAGGCGAGAGATGCGGCGCTGCGCGATGGAGGTGGCGGGCATTATGTACCGTCTGCTGGATTATTGTACGGACGTGAGGAATTTGTGGCTGGGGTAAGAAGGCATACCCCTGGGGCTAAAGCCCGATTTCATCGTTGGTACTCCACCTCGTACTCCACCTCGACGAGGAAGAGGCCGCTGGCGGGGGCGGTGGGGCCGGCGGCGCTGCGGTTGAGAGCGGCGAGGATCGTTGGGATTGTGTCGACGGAGATGCGATGTGCGGCTGCTTCGACGAAGGTGCCGACGAGATTGCGAACCATGTGGTGGAGGAAGCCGTTGCCGGTGATGCGATAGATGAGGAGGTCTTCTTGTTGATGCCAGGCGGAGTGGTAGATGGTGCGGATGTTGCTGGTGGGGATCGTGGCGTCTCGAGGGTCGTTTTCACGATCGAGGGGGCGTGGAGGTGTGCGGGTGGTGAGATCGGGGTCTACGGCGGCGAAGGAGGTGAAGTCGTGAGTGCCGAGGATGTGAGCGGCGGCTTGTTGAAGGATGGCGAGGTCGAGAGAGAGGCGACAGGGCCAGACGTAGGGGGCGAGCATGGGGGAGCAGATGCGGTCTTCGCGATCTTCGGATCTTCGCGATCTTCGGAGTTGCCGGGGGAGCCACAGGGGAGGATGCGGTACTCGTAGGTTTTGCGAAGAGCGCTGTGGCGAGCGTGAAAGTTTTCGGGGACGGCTTCGACGGAGAGAACGCGGATGCTCGGGGGAAGGGCGCGGTTGAGGGCGCGATGGAGGTTGGCGGCGGGGATGGGGACGGTGAGGGAGAAGGTGGCGACCTGAGCCAGGGCGTGGACGCCGGTGTCGGTGCGGCCGGAGCCCTGCGGGAGAACGGTTTCGCCGGTGATGCGGTGGATGGCCTGCGCGAGGGTGCCCTGAACGGTTGGGAGATTGGGTTGAATCTGCCATCCGTTGTAGGGGGTTCCGTCGTAGGTGAGGATGAGTTTCCAGTGCGGCATGGGACTGATTTGGACGGTATCACGGGGACGGCTTGATGCGGATTTGCACGGATGATCCTGATTGAGGCGAGCAACGGCAACTGCAGGTCCTTCGACTTCGCTCAGGATGACAATCTTTTTGGGATGCGGAGAACGTGCGACAGCAAAGATGATGATTGATTTTCTGGTTGAGTCAGAGAGACAGACAAAAGCCTTTGTCGCGTGAAGAACTATTTGCCGGCCAGGAAGTCGCTGAGGATTTGAGTGAATTTGTCGGGCTCTTCGTAGAAGGGGAGGTGGCCACTTTTTGAGAAGATGACGATTCGTGCTCCGGGGATGGCATTGCAGGTCTTCCATGCGGTGAGCATGGCGACGTTCATGTCGAAGCGGCCGTGCATGACGAGAGTGGGGAAGGCGAATTTCGGTAGTTCTGGATTGAGGTCGAGTTTGGCGATGGCTTTGTTGACGGCTGCGTTGACGACGCTGTTCTGTCCTGGGTCGGTAATGCCGGCGAGGAAGCGGTCGTGATTCTGCTGGCTGTAGAAGAGCATGCTGAAGTAGTTGGTGAGGTGCAATTTGGTGGCCTCGGGAGTGCGGCCGAGTTTTTTGGTGATCGCAGCGTCTTCTGCGCCGACGTCGGGGAAGACTTTGTCGAAGAGGAAGAGTGTGTCCTTCCAGGCAGGAGCTGCGGAGTCAATGAGAATCGACTTTTCGATGTGCTCGGGGTGGGCGGAGGCATAGCCCATGGCGAGAAGACCACCCCAGGAGTGGCCGATGAGGTCGAACTTCTGGAAGCCGAGTTTGGCGCGGATGGCGTCGAGGTCGGCGACCTGGGCGTTCATGTCCTGCGGGGCGTCGGGTTTGAGGAGAGTGGATTTTCCGTCGCCACGCTGATCGTAGAAGACGATCTGGCGATCATGCGCGAGGCGCGTGGTCAAGACGTCGTTCTGCAGAAGGTAGGTGTGGGAGAAGCCGGGGCCGCCGTTGGCGATGATTGCTGGCGTGGCAGTGCTGGGAACGCCGTAGATCTCGTAAGCGAGATCGACGTCGGGGGTGTGGACGACGCCGGTGACAGGCGACTGCGCGACGGCAAGACCGGAGAGCAACAGAAGGGTGAAAAAACACTTGCGCATGGAAGCCCCCTTGAAGATGAATTGCTGGAGTTGGTTCCTATAGTAGCGGTGGTTCTTCCTGCGGTGAGGGAACCTAGCTAGATGCTAACGGAGACAGAACACTAGGTAATGGCAGAGGTTGATATACTTGGGTGCGTTATATCCTTTCAATAATTTTGATGGATTGTTGGGAACGAAGCAGCGAATAGGTGCGTATATCAGCCCAGCCAACGCATTTCTGCAGGACTGCATTGTTCATACCAGGAGTGTTCTTTAAGAGTCGTCGGGAAGGTGCTGCGCGTCTGAATAAGCATTGACAAATGAGGTTTGGGCAGGCCCGTGCGAGTTGTGTGGGTTTAGGCGCTGGTATGAATTCGAGAGTCCGGCAGCCTGAGTCGGGCACTGCTGGCAGGTAGTTAGGAAGTATCGAAGTATCAGAGAGAGCTGGAGAGCGCATCGTGAGATTAAGAGATATGCAGGCGGCAGCTAGCGTTGCACTGTTGCTGATGAGTGGATGGACGCAGCCGGGAATGGCGCAGCAGACGAATCCACCGGCGCAGACGACGCCGAGTGCGACGAAACCCGCGCCGCCACAGGCGATACAGAACGATACGACGGGACAGCCGGGATTGCCGCAGGCTCCGGCGCCGAAGCTGACTGAGCCGCTGTATCTGCGGGATACGGGCATCGATTACACGAAGCCGAGAAGCCACTTCTGGAATCCGATTGCGCCGTATACGGCGATCAATGTTCCTTCGCCGCGCCTGGGAAATACAACTCGTCTTGACCAGTTGCTGCAGGATGGAAAGATTTATCTGAGCCTGGCGGATGCAGTGACTCTCGCGCTCGAAAACAACTACGACATTGCGATTGCGCGCATCAATCTGGATATTGCGGATACGGACATTCTGCGGGCGAAGGCGGGGTCGCTGCTCCGCGGCGTTTCGAGTGGTCTGGTGACCAATACGCTGGGCGGATCGACAACGACGATTTTGACCGGCGGCGGACCAGGAGCGACCTCGGCCGGAACAGGCGGGGCGGGCGCGGGCGCGGGCGGACTGGTGACTGAGCACGAATGGCGGCGGTCCTTTGCCTGAGGCGCTGGACCCGGTGTTGACGGGAACGGTGCAGTACGAGGCGCAGGCCTCGCCACAGTTGAACACGCTGTTCAGCGGCGGCCAGCCGGTATTGAACACGGACACAGGCGACGTATAACTTCAATTACACTCAGGGCTTTCTGACCGGCACTCTATTCACGGCGGGCTTCAACTAACTCGCGGGTAACGACGAACAATCCGTTCAGCAATTACAGCCCGTCGATCACGACAGCCTTTCAGATGCACGGCGACTCAACATCTGTTGCAGGGGTTTGGCCCGGGGATCAATGGGCGGTTTGTTCTGCAGGCAAAGAACAACCGACGGATTACTGACTCGGCGTTCCGGCAGCAACTGCTCTACACGGTGAACCAGGTGGAGTCCATCTACTGGGCGCTGGTGAGCGCGTATGAGGATGAGCAGGCGAAGGAGCGAGCGCTGGCGCAGTCGACGCAGTTGACGGCGGATAACCGCAAGCAGCTGGAGATCGGGACGCTGGCTCCGCTGGATGTGGTGAACTCCGACAGCGCGGTGGCGACCGACAAGCAGGCGCTGGTGGCGTCGAAGACGAATCTGGAGTATCAGCAACTGATCATGAAGCAGGCGATTGCGCGGAACCTGAACGAACCGCAGCTTGCGAATGCGCCGGTGATTCCGACCGATCGCGTGAGCCTGGAGCGGTTGGCGGAGGAGGATATGCCGACCGAGGATCTGGTGAAAGAGGCGTATGTGAACAATCCGCAGATTGAGCAGGCGGTTCTGAGCACTGAAGAACAACGAGATCACGATCAAGGCCTTCAAGAATGGCTTGCTGCCGACGGTTGATGCGTATGCGTTCTATGGCGCAAGCGCACTGGCTGGATCGCAGAACCCAGTGGCCCTCAATTTCGAAACTGGGGGACCTTATCCGCCTGGAACCTTTCCTACCGTCGGTTACGCTACGGCCTTCGGCAATCTGTTCAACGGCAGCGCTCCGGACAAGGGCGTTGGGGTAAACATCAACGTCACGCTGCGGAACCGGACGGCACAGGCGGACCAGGCGCGGTCGCAGATGGAGTACCGGCAGACGGAGATGCGAATACAGCAGCTCTACGCGCAGATTCGCATCCAGGTAACCAACCAGCAGTATGCGTTGACCAACGACCGAGCGCAGGTGCAGGCGGCGCAGGCGGCGCGGGACTATGCGGCGCAGAGCCTGGATGCCGAGCAGAAGAAGTACAGGCTGGGGGCTTCGACGACAGCGAATGTGCTGCAGCAGCAAAGGAACCTGGCGATTGCGGAGAATACGCTGATCTCGGATACGGCGGCGTATGCGAGAGACCGATCGCAGTTGCGGCAGTTGCTGGCGAACACGCTGGATGTTTACGGAATCAGCATTCAGGGTGCGGCGACTGGAGTGATTGGTCAGACTCCGGTGATTCCCGGGTTGACGGCGCCGAAGGCTCCGGAGCCGCCGAAGCCGATCTCGGTGACTCCGAATACGCCACCGCAATAGGTGAGTGAATTGGTTTGCGAGAGGGTCTGGGCTTCGGCTCGGGCCCTTTTTTTTCTTGCTGACTGTTGATGCGCGGGAGATTTAGATGACCAGAGTAATTGTGTTTGAGTCTTCCGAGCGATGGCTGTGGCCTCGCGTGGACTAAACTGAAGGTCTATGAGTGATGAACAGGTTAAGGAACAGGCTGGAGAGCATTTGAACTCTCTGGCGAAGGCGTCTTCGGCTTATTTGCGGTCTGCGATGCACCAGCCGGTGCAGTGGCAGGAGTGGGGCGAGGCGGCATTTGCAAAGGCGAAGAGCGAAGACAAGCCGATTCTGCTGGACATCGGTGCGGTGTGGTGCCACTGGTGCCATGTGATGGACCGCGAGTCGTATGAGAGTGCAGAGACGGCGAAGATCATCAACGACCAGTTTATTGCGGTGAAGGTAGATCGCGATGAGCGGCCGGATGTGGATACGCGGTACCAGGCGGCGGTGTCGGCGATCAGCGGGCAGGGCGGGTGGCCGCTGACGGCGTTTCTGACTCCGGAGGGAAAGCCCTATTTTGGCGGGACGTATTTTCCGCCGAGCGATCAGCATGGACGGCCGGGGTTTCCGCGCGTGCTGCTGACGATGGCGGAGGCGTTTCAGAAGCGGCGGGATGAGGTGAACGAGTCGGCCGGCAGTGTGATGGCGGCGATCGAGCATAACGAATCGTTTATGGGGCGAAGCGGGAATCCGGGGCCGGAGCTGGTGGCGAAGCTGGTGGATTCGGCGCTGAAGCAGTTCGATGCGCGGTCAGGTGGGTTTGGGTCGCAGCCGAAGTTTCCGCATTCGGGCGCGATTGATCTGTTGCTGGACTGCTGCGTCGCGGGTGTCGGTGGGTGGGACAGAGGGTGTGGGCGAGGCGGCGAAGAATGCGGCGATGGTGACGCTCGCCAAGATGTCGAAGGGCGGGATCTATGACCATCTGGCGGGCGGGTTTCATCGCTACTCGGTCGATGATCGATGGGTGGTGCCGCACTTCGAGAAGATGGCGTATGACAACAGCGAGCTGCTGAAGAACTATGTTCACGCGTTCCAGACGTTCGTTGAACCGGAGGCTGCGCGGGTGGCGCGAGAGATGATCCGATGGATGGATGAGTGGCTGAGCGACCGCGAGCTGGGCGGATTCTATGCATCGCAGGATGCGGATTTTTCGCTGGACGACGACGGCGATTACTTTACGTGGACGCTGGATGAGGCCGCCGAGGTGCTGACGGCGGAGGAGATGGCGGTGGCGAGCGCGTACTACGACATCGGCGAGATCGGCGACATGCACCACAATCCCGCGAAGAACGTGCTGCATGTGCGGGGAACGCTGGAGGGAGTGGCGAAGGCGAACAAAATCACGCTTGATGAGGCGAAGACGCGGCTGGAGTCTGCCAAAAGCGAAGCTGTATGCGGCGCGGCTGAAGCGGCCTACGCCATATGTCGATAAGACGATTTATGTGGCGTGGAACGGGATGTGCATCTCGGCTTACCTGGAGGCGGGACGTGTGCTGGACCTGCCGGAGGTGCGGGCGTTTGCGCTGAAGTCTCTGGATCGAGTGCTGGCTGAGGCGTGGGATTCGAAGACAGGCCTGGCCCACGTGGTGGCCTACGGCGAGAAGGGCGGGAACGGAGCGCAGGTGGCCGGGGTGCTGGATGATTATGTGTTTCTGGGCCATGCGGCGCTGGATGCGTGGGAGATGACGGGGGAGATGCGGTACTACATCGCCGCAGAGTCGATCATGGAGAGTGCTCTGGCGCGGTTCTACGACGCTACGGGTTGCGGGTTCTTCGATACGGAGGCTGCGGCCAAAGGGGAGGTGCGACTGGGCGCGCTGGTGACGCGGCGGAAGCCGTTGCAGGACTCGCCGACGCCGGCAGGGAACCCGGTGGGCGCCGCTCTGCTGTTGCGACTGGAGGCGCTGAATGGGCGCGAGGACTACGCAGTGAAGGCGCTGGAGACGCTGGAGACATTTGCCGGCGTGGTGGAGCACTTTGGGCTGTATGCGGCGAGCTATGGGCTGGCGCTGCAGCGGATGGTGCTGCGGGCGGTGCAGGTATGTGTGATCGGTGACGATGCGACAGCGCGAAGGCTGGAGGCTGTGGCACTGGCTCGGTATGCGGTGAACAAGAGCGTCATTCGTCTGCGGAGAGATCAGTTGCAGGCGTTGCCTAAAGCGCTGGCGGAGACGCTGCCACATCTTCCGGGTTTGAAGGAAGAAGGGAGTTTCGCGGTAGTTTGCAATGGGAAGGGTTGTTTGCCGCCGGTATCGACGGTGGATGAGTTGATTGCGGCGATGAATCAGTCGCTTTAGGAGACGATAGATTTCCGGTTAGGCCCGCTGCTCGGTGGCAAGCGTCTGCCCTAACTCTTACGCGGGGATGCGGTCGCCATGGCTTGGGGGCTGGCTGGTGACGAGGATTCGCACAGATCTGGCGCTTCGGTTGATGGCCTGATGCGGTTGACCGGGAGAGACTTCGAGTCCTTCACCCGTCTGTAGAACGAAGTAATGGCTCCCCACATCGAGAGTTAACTCGCCTTCTAGGACGAAGAAGAACTGGCGTGCGTGAACGTGGGAGTGGCGGGCTTCGCTGGTGCCGGGAGGCATGAGTTCTTCGATGACACTGAGCTCCGGCGTCTTGACGAGGTGCCAACCGTCGCAATCGGTTCCCTGTGGCCCTCCCCACTTGTAGTGCTCGGCAGATTTTCTGTTGATGATTCTGGTTGGCAAATGGGTCCGCCTGACGGCTGAGATGAGTTATGTAATTGCAAGCAGCAATGCAGCCGCTGCGATGTTCTTCTATGCAGCTACGGAAACGACTATTTTGCCGTAGCCCTGTTGGGGCGGCAGGGAATGATTGTAGGCCTGATCGGCGTTCTGCAAGTTAACTACTGCCTTCACGAAGGTTCGGAGTTTGCCTGCATCCAGGAGGTTGGCTATCTCGGCGAGCCGCGGGCCGTCCGGTTGGACGATGAAGAAGGCGTCTTTGACATGCTGCGAGGCGTCTTTGGGAATGTCGGATGCTACCGTGACGACGCGGCCGCCGCCCGGGCGGAGGACGCTCCAGGACCGAGGTAACGCTTCTCCGCCGACTGTGTCGACGACGAGGTCGATGTCACGAAGCTCTTGATCGAAGCGAGTGGTGCGGTAGTCGAGAACCTGATCGGCGCCGAGGTCTTTTACGAGGGCGATGGTCGAGGCGGTGGTGGTGGTGATGACGTGCGCGCCGAGAGACTTTGCGAATTGCACGGCGAAGAGACCGACGTTGCCGCCGCCGCCGTGCACGAGGACGCGGTCGTTGGGCGCGACGTGACCGTGCACGGTGAGGGCCTGCCATGCGGTGAGTGCTCCGATGGGAACGGTTGCGGCCTGGTCGTACGAGAGCGACTTCGGTTTTTCTGCAATGGAGGAGGTTGGGGCGACGCAATACTCGGCGAGGGCGCCGTCCTGATACCAATCGTTCATGCCGTAGATGGCCTGGCCCACGGAGAAGCGCTTTACGCCTTCGCCGATGGAGGCGACGTCACCGGAGAATTCGTGGGTGGGAACGGCGTTTTTTCTGGGTGAGCCATCTTTGCGCTGGATGGTGGGCTCCCAACCAAGCTCGGTTGTTATGACACCCGCGGCGTGAACGCGAATGAGCAACTCGCCTGGACCCGCTGTTGGCTGCGGACGGGTGGAGGCTTGCAACGTGAGGCCGTTAGCGGTTTCGACTACCTGCATGACCTTCATGCCTTTCCTCCTTGGATAGCGGATAGGCGCCGCGGATATCTTCGACGACGGGTTTATCCGATGACGGGTTGTTGGGCTGGTGTGGCGGTGGGATTTGGAGCGCGCAGGATAAGCATATTGGCCGGGTCGTTGCCGAGGGGTATGCCGTCTTTCTCGAAGGCCAGGATGACGCGGCGGCGGAGTTCGCGGAGAATGATGTCGCGCTTGTTGGTGTGGACGCGGAGCTGGACGGGGTAGGAAACGGCGCGGCCTTCGATCTTGTCTACGCCGAGGACGACCGGGTCGGCGACGGCGATGTCCTTGAAGTCGGGCTCGTTGCGAACCTGGTTGGCCACGGTGGTGAGAATGGCGATGACTCTGTCGGGGTTGGCGCTGGCGTCGACGCTGACGTTGAGGGTAGCGACGGCATAGTCGCGTGAGAGATTGGAGACGGTGGCGATCTGGCTGTTGGGGATGATGTAGAGCGTGCCGTCGGCGTCGCGGAGGGTAGTGCGTCGGAGGGAGAAGTCTTCGACGGTGCCCTTAAGACCGGCGAGGGAGACGACTTCGCCGACGTTATATTGGTCTTCGACGAGGATGAGGATGCCGTTGAGCATGTCCTTGAAGATGCTTTGCGCGCCAAGGCCGACGGCGATACCCAGAATGCCAGCCGAGGCGAGCAGCGGCTGGTAGGGAATATTCAGGATGTTAAGGACCTGAAGGAAAACGATGAATCCGAAGATGGAGTAAGACGTGGCACGAATAATGGCGGCCATAGTGCGGAGCTGGGCGGCTCGGTGGAAGTTGATGCGGGCCTGACGGTCGGCGAGGCGACGCAGGCGTTTGACGAAGAGGAGTACGAGGCGGTGGAGCACGTAGACGATGAGGAGAATGACGAGGAATTTTGGGAGTTTGTTTTGAATGGTGAGGATGAAGTCGTTACGCCAGTCACGCTCGATGACCTCGACGATACCAGTTGGTTGATCTTGCGAGGCCATGGCCAGAAGGAGCATGATTACTGCATCTCGCTTTCGGGAAGGGATTCTAGAAACAGAATGCTTCAGCAGCTTGTAAGATGCAATTCTGGCAGGGAGGCGGGATAGAGACGCCGCCTGCGGGCGGAGATGGGAGACGACCATGAGAATGTTTCGTGTGGCGATGGTGGGTGTGATTCTGGTTACAGCGGGCTCGATGAGATTGAGCGGGGGACAGATGCAGCCGATCGGGCCGCAGTCACGCCAGATTCCCGGAATGCCTCCGAATCCGGGGCATAACCCGGCCGACCCGGATAGTCCTTTGGATCCGCACAGGGCGGAGCAGCAGGAGAAGTTACGGAACTCCGACCGGCAGAAGAGGTTAGTGGAGGATACGGATAAGTTGCTGGCGCTGGCCACGGATCTGAAAGCTCAGGTTGATAAGTCGACCAAAGATACTTTGTCTGTGGATGTGATCAAGAAGGCGGACGAGATCGAGAAGCTGGCCCATAGCGTGAAGGAACGGATGAAAGGGTGAAGCGAGCTGGCGGCTAGCAGGCGAGGTTCCGAGTAATTGCAAGTGTGACTAGAACAGCTTGCGCTATTGTGCTGGTGGAATTTGAGTTAGAGCGGTGGCGGCGTTGATCAGAGGGACCGACAAGCCAGGTGCGGCGATGGCTGAATTGCGCATCGCTGTGACGATGGTGTCGGCGGTCCAGTCGGGGTGGGCGGCGCGGAGCAGGGCGGCGACACCGGCGGCGAGGGGTGCGGAGGCGCTGGTGCCCATGGCCTGAACGTATGCGGTGTGGCCAAGGTTGAAGCAGCCGAAGCTGTGGGCGGAGTCGGAGGGGACGCCGTCGACGGTGTTCGGGTTTCCGGAGCTGCAGGCGCCACGGACCCAGCCACTGATACCCAGGTCATCTCCCGCTGGGTAGCTGCCGCCGGGCGCGGCGAGGGCATTGAGGGGGCCACCGAAGTTGCTGTAGTAGGCGAGTGTGACTGGGCCGGGCGTGCAGACGGCGCCCGGAGTGGTGTTTTCGGCGCAGGCTGGGTTGGTGGAAGCGACGAGGGCCAGGACGCCGCGGGACTGGGCGGGGAGTTCGACGTAGCGGGGATTGGAGAGGTCGAGGCCGTCGTTGCCGGCGGAGGCGACGAGGACGATGTTGGCCTGAGTAGCGGCGTAGGTAATGCGGTCGAAGGCGGCGAGGAGCCCGGCACCGTCTCCGGTAGTGAGGTCGGCGGTTGCGCCGATGGAGAGGCTGATGACGTCGGCGCGATTGGTGATGGCGTCGTCGATGCCCTGCATGACCCAGCTGAGAAGACCGCTGGCTTCGCCGGCTTCGCACTGGTCGGCGAGGGTGCTGGTTCCGGCGATGGAGGCGGGCATGCGCTGGAGGGCCTTGATGTTGAGGATGGTGGCGGCGGGGGCTACGCCGATGACCTGTCCGGTGCCGGGGCCGATGGCTGCGGCGGCAAGAGAGGCAGTCCATGTGCCGTGGCCCTGCTGGTCCTGCGGGGTGCCGTCGTCGCAGGCGCTGGGGTAGGCGGTCTGGTCGACTTCGGTGAGGTTGAGGGCGAGGTTGGGGGCGATGTCGGGATGGGTCTGGTCGACGCCACTGTCGATGATGGCGATGCGGACTCCTTTGCCCATGGTGGTGTCCCAAGGGCCGTGCGCGGGGCCGCCGGGGACGTTGTTGCCGTAGCCGCCGACTTGCTGGACGGCCCAGCCCTGAGGGGTGCTGGTGTAGTAGGTGTCGTATGGCGCTGGCGGTGGAGGGGCAGGGATCGGAGGGAAGGGCAGCGTGGTGAGGACGGGGCCGTGGGTCGGGAGTCTGCCAATAGCGGTGGTTGGGCTGGACTGTCCGGCTATGTTGATGCCGATGGAGGCCGGGTTGATTCTCTGAAGGCGGAGGCGGTGAGCGAAGACGATGCGATCGTGGAGGACGTATTCGACGTTGGGTTGGGCGGCGAGAAGACGGAGGGTGGTGGCGTCGTCCTGGGCGGTGGACTGGGCGGGGGACTTGGCTGCAGATTGACTTGGGGACTCGACGGCGGCGATGCCGAGGTGCTCGTTGCGCCGGGTGAGACGGGCTCCGGCGGAGGCGATACGGGATTCAGCGTCGCCTGGGATAGTGGCGTTACGATAGAGGACGAGGTAGCGGTGGGGAGCGATGCTGGATGTGTCGATCTGCGCGGAGGCCAGAGGGGTAAGGAAGAGGGCCAGGACGAAGGTTCGCTGGAGGCTGCGGCAGCCGATCCGATGCCCGACTGAGGCGAAAAAAGCCGGCTTACGAAGAGTCAAATTGCGGTGAACGAACACGGTTGCACCTCGTTATTGCACTGAGGTGTGCATCGGCTCTGTGGGAATTTGCATGAGAAAGTGCAGAGCTGTGTGCTATTACTTTGGTTTGTCGATTTAATGAAACTGCCTAATCCACAGAGCACGAAAGTTCGCATCGAAGCATGTTTCCGGGATGCATCAAGGGACACATTGACCCTCTTCGATTGCGCGTGCTCTAATTGCCGCCTTTGTGAAGCTAAGAGAAATTCCGCGTTCTAAGGAGAACTTTGCATGGATGTAGTGAGCTTTTTGTGTATGGCCGTACAGGAGCAGGTTGCGGCTACACCCGCTTACGCAGGAAATAACGACGGCCGGATGTATCTGTGGGTTGCACTTGTAGTTGGGTTACTGGCCCTGGTGGCTGCGTTGATGCTGGCGCGTGCGGTAATCGCCTCCGATACGGGAACTTCGGAGATGCAGATTATTTCGAACGCGATTCGTGAAGGAGCCGAGGCATTTCTGCGGCGGCAGTACACCACGATCGGGGAGATTGCGGTGGCATTGGCGGTGGTGCTGTTTGTTGGGTACCACATGTCGGCCAGGACGGCGCCATATGCATTGAAGACGGTGGTCAGTTTCCTGGTGGGTGCGGTTTGCTCCGGGCTGGCGGGGTATACGGGAATGTACTGCTCGATCCGGGCGAATATCCGGACGGCTTCGGCGGCGCGGACGAGTTTGAACAAGGCATTGCAGATGGCCTTGCGGGGTGGGGCGGTGACAGGACTGGTGGTGGTGGCGCTGTCCCTGCTGGGAGTAGGTTCGCTGTTCCTGTTCTTCGGCGGGTTGGACCACCCGGAGACAGTGCCGTACCAGTTGGTCGGGTTCGGGTTTGGAGCTTCGCTGGTGGCGCTGTTTGCGCAGCTTGGCGGTGGAATCTATACCAAGGCCGCGGATGTCGGCGCGGACCTGGTGGGTAAGGTTGAGGCGGGGATTCCAGAGGACGATCCGCGGAACCCAGCGGTGATCGCCGACCTGGTTGGGGATAACGTTGGCGACTGCGCGGGTCGTGGAGCAGATATTTTTGAGTCGACGGCGGCGGAGAATGTAGGCGCGATGATTCTTGGGGCGGCACTTTATCCGGTGTTTGGCGTGAAGGGGATTCTGTTTCCGCTGATTGTGCTGGCGATCAATCTGATTGCGAGTATTGTGGGCGTCTTTGTAGTGAGTACGACCGAAGACGAAGACCCGATGCATGCGTTGAATCGCGGGTTCTATGTGACGTCGGCGCTTGCGCTGCTGGGGTTTGCGGGCGCCGTGCATCTGATGCTGAACGGCCCGCAGGTGCAGTGGCTGTGGCTTCTGGGATGTGGCGTGCTGGGGTTGATCACGTCGTTTCTGTTTGTGTGGATTACGGAGTACTACACGGAGTCGCGCTACCGCCCGGTGCAGTCGATTGCAAAGGCTTCGCTGACGGGACCTGCAACAAACATTATCAGTGGACTTGCTGTCGGGATGGAGACGCCGGCGATGCCGGTGATCGCGATCTCGGCGGCGTTGCTGCTGAGCTACTACTTCGGCGTGCAGGGGCTGGCCGGAGTTGGAAATATCAGCGATTATGCAAAGGGTATTTACGGAACAGCTATTGCGACGATGGGGATGTTGAGCTGTGCGGCCTACATTCTGGCGATGGATACCTTCGGGCCAATCACGGACAATGCCGGTGGAATTATCGAGATGTCGAATCAGCCGGATTCGATTCGCCAGCGGACGGACAAGCTGGATTCGGCGGGCAACACGACGAAGGCGCTGACCAAGGGGTATGCTGTCGGGTCGGCTTCGCTGGCGGCGTTCCTGCTGTTTTCGGCTTATCTGGAGGAGATCAAGACGATTGTTGCGGACAAGGTGCACCTTGCGGGCGGATATATGCCGGCGGGCTGGAGCTTTACAAATATCAATCTGGCACAGGTTCCTGTGTTTGTGGGGGCGCTGCTGGGAGCGATGCTGACGTACCTGTTCAGTTCGATGGCGATCAAGGCCGTGGGACGGACGGCGCAGATGGTGGTGCAGGATGTTCGGGACCAGTTCAAGGAGAATCCCGGCATCATGGCCGGGACCTCGAAGCCTGACTACGGAAGATGCGTTCGCATTGTGACGGGCGCTGCGTTGAAGGAGATGGTGCTCCCTGGGCTGCTGGTGGTTTGTTTGCCGGTAGCGGTGGGGCTGATCTTCCGGCACTTTTCGCAGAGCTACCAGGCAGGCGCAGCGTTGTTCGGAGCGGGGGAGGGTTTGCCTGTAGTTCCCACGATTGCGGGCAAGGCGGTGAATCTGGCTGGGGCCGAGGCTGTCGCTGGACTGCTGATGGTCGGGACGATTTCGGGTGTGCTGTTGGCAATGCTGATGAATAACGGCGGCGGCGCCTGGGACAACGCGAAGAAGTTCATCGAGACGGGGCAGTATGGCGGCAAGAAGTCGGAGGCGCATAAGGCGGCTATTGTGGGCGATACTGTCGGGGATCCGTTCAAGGACACGGCCGGACCAAGCCTGCATGTGCTGATCAAGCTGCTGGCTACGATCACTCTGGTGCTGGCTCCGTTATTTGTTTAGTTTGAAGATGTTTGTGAAATAGGCGGCCTTCGGGCCGCCTATTTTTCGGGAGTATTTTCTAATTGAACGCAGAGTCAAAAAAGAGGCGCCAGGGAGAGTCAATCCTGGTCTCTTCCCGGTACAATCTTGGCTTGGAGCATCTTTTCGGTTGCGGTTTCGATTTATAAGGACAGGTGTATGGCAAGACAGTCTGGACTCAGTGTGCAGGAGAGCAAGAAGACGGCGGTCGGCGTGGCGGAGAACCTGCTGACGCGTGAACAGCTGGTGGAGTTCTACCGGCTGATGTACCTGTCGCGGCGGACGGACGATCGCGAGATCGTTTTGAAGCGGCAGCAGAAGATCTTCTTTCAGGTTTCGTGCGCGGGGCATGAGGCGCTGCTTGTCGCTGCCGGGATGGCAATGAAGCCCGGGTACGACTGGTTCTTTCCTTACTATCGCGATCGCGCGATCTGCCTGGCGCTGGGAAATACGGTTGAGGAGCAGCTGCTGCAGGCGGTGGGAGCGGCGGACGATCCGGCGAGCGGCGGACGGCAGATGCCTTCGCATTGGTCGAGCAAGAAGTTGAATATCGTGACGCCTTCTTCGTCGACGGCGACGCAGTGCCTGCATGCGGTGGGTTGCGCGGAGGCGGGCAGATTTTTCACGCGGCATCCCGAGGCGGCGAAGAAGCATGATGGGGACTATCGCGAGTTCAAGGATGTGACGTTTCATGGCGACGAGGTGGTTTACGTTTCGATCGGTGAGGGGTCGACGAGCCAGGGAGAGTTCTGGGAGTCGTTGAACTCGGCTTCGAATGGGAAGCTGCCGGTGCTGTTTGTCGTCGAGGACAATGGGTACGCGATCTCGACGCCGGTGGAGGTGAATACGCCGGGGGGAAATATCTCGAAGCTGGTGGCGAATTTTCCGAACTTCCACTTTGCGGAGATCGACGGGACCGATCCGATTGCGAGTTACAAAGCGATGGCGGAGGCGGTAGCGTATTGCCGGGCCGGACGTGGTCCAGCGCTGGTGCATGGTCATGTGATTCGGCCGTATTCGCATTCGCTGAGCGATGATGAGCGGCTGTACCGTTCGGCGGAGGAACTGGATGCGGATGCGGCGCGGGACCCGATCTCGCGGATGCAGATGTGGCTGCTGCGTGAGGGAATTCTTGACGCGGAGGGGATCAATAAGCTGGAACAGCAGGTGGACGAAGAGGTGCAGCGGGCTGCGGATCGCGCGGTGATGGCGACGTTGCCGACGGTGGCTTCGATTACGAAGCATGTGTACTCGGAGGACCTGAGCCCGATGGATGCGCGGTTCGACACCAGGCCGGCGGCGACGGCGGATGCGACGGAACGGACGATGGCGGACCTGATCAACTGCTGCCTGAAGGACGAGATGCGGCGGGATGAACGGGTGGTGGTGTTCGGCGAAGATGTTGCCGATGCGACGCGGGACGAAGCACTGCGGGCGGGCAAGGTGAAGGGCAAAGGCGGCGTGTTCAAGCTGACCGCCGGGTTACAGACGGAGTTTGGCAGCGAGCGTTGCTTCAATTCGCCGCTGGCCGAGGCGAATATTACCGGCAGGGCGATCGGGATGGCGATTCGCGGGATGAAGCCGGTGGTGGAGATTCAATTCTTCGACTACATCTGGCCGGCGATGCACCAGATGCGCAATGAGCTTGCGTTGGTGCGGTGGCGGTCAAACGGTGCGTTCAGTTGTCCTCTGGTGATGCGCGTGCCGATTGGCGGATACCTGACGGGTGGCTCGATCTATCACTCGCAGTCAGGCGAGAGTATTTTTACTCATACGCCTGGAGTGCGGGTGGTGATGCCTTCGAATGCGCTGGATGCGCTGGGGTTGCTGCGGACAGCGATACGCTGCGATGATCCGGTAATTTTTCTCGAGCATAAGCGGCTGTACCGGGAGACGTTTGGGCGGGCGGCTTATCCGGGGCCGGAGTATTGCATTCCGTTTGGGAAGGCGCAGATCGTGCGGCCGGGGAAGGATCTAACGGTGATTACGTATGGTGCCGTGGTGCCGCGCGCATTGCAGGCGGCGCAGAAGCTGCATCGTGAGACGGGGATGGATGTGGAGCTGATCGATCTGCGGAGTTTGACTCCGTATGACTGGGAGGCGATTGCGGAGAGCGTGAAGAAGACCAATCGCGTGATTGTGGCGCATGAGGATATGTTGAGCTGGGGGTATGGTGCGGAGATCGCGGCGCGGATTGGGGATGAGCTCTTTCATGATCTCGATGCCCCGGTGCGGCGGGTGGCGGCGATGGATACCTTTGTGGCATATCAACCGGTGTTGGAGGATGCTATTCTGCCGCAACCGGAGGATCTGTACCGGGCGATGCAGGAGCTTGCGGCGTTTTAGCCGAGGCGTACAGGCGAATTTGTCCGCAACTGCCGGGCAGTTACCGGGTCTGAGCTAGCGCAGGCAGTTCTCGGACTATTTGAGCTGAGCAGGAATCGGGCTGGAGCGCGGCCTGGAGCGTGACAAGGAGTGGCTATGCGATTCAGGCGGGAGTCTGCTGAGATTCTGACGTACTCGGTGCGAGCCTTGATGGCCGGTGTTTTGTGCGTGCTGCTGGTGGAGCAGCCGGTGGTGGCGGCGGCTGACCGCGAACAAGCCGGTGAAGAGTTCGACGCAACAGATTCAAGGGCAGGAGCGGGTTCTGCATGTGCTGAACCGGTTTACGTTTGGGCCGCGCCCGGGGGATGTTGCGGCGGTACAGGCGATGGGGGTGCAGCGGTGGTTTGAGCGGCAGTTGAATCCCGGGAGTATCGACGATTCGGCGCTGGATGCGCGGCTTGAGATGTTTCCTGCGATGAAGATGCAACAGGCGGAGATGGAGCAGCGGTATCCCAGCCCGCAGATGTTGCGACAGATGATTGCCAGGAATGCGCCGTTGCCGTCGGATCCGGTGGAACACGCGATTTATGCGGATGAGATTGCTTTCTACGAGGCGGCGAAGGCGAAGCAGGAGGCGAAACAGACTGCGGCGGGGCAGGATGCTAAGGGCGACGGAGATATGCCGATGAGCGCCGGCGACGAGACGATGGCGAAGAACGACGCGAAGCTGAACAAGACCGCTCTGCCCGGAGATGGTGTGGACCCTGGGGTAGCCGCGATGGCGACCCATGAGGAGCAGTTCTACTCCGGACTGGAGGCGGTGAAGATCATCAACCTGCCGCCGGATGAGAGGATGCAGCGGATTCTGGCGATGCCGCCGGCAGAGTTGGTTGCTTTTCGCAAGAGTTTGAGTCAGCGTGAGCTGGCGGATGCTGCGGAGGGGTTGTCGCCCATCCAGCGGGAGACGCTGGCTGCGCTGCAGGGTTCGCCGAGAATGATTGGGGCGGAGTTGCTGGAGTCGCGGATGATTCGCGACATCTACAGCGAGCGGCAGCTGGAAGCGGTGATGACGGACTTCTGGTTGAACCACTTCAACGTATATATCAGGAAGAACCAGAATGAGCCTTACATGCTGCCGGAGTATGAGCGGGATGTGATCCGTCCGAATGCGCTGGGCAAGTTTGAAGACCTGCTGGTGGCGACGGCGAAGAGTCCGGCGATGCTGATGTATCTGGACAACTGGCAGAGCATCGGGCCGGATTCGATGGCGGCGAAGAATAGCGGCAGGCTTGCACAGCGTGCGCAGAATCCGCAGGTGAAGCAGGCGCTGAAGGACCGCGGGTTGAACGAGAACTATGCGCGCGAACTGATGGAGTTGCATACGCTGGGCGTGCAGTGCGAGGTGAGCCAGGACCATCCGGTGAGCGCACTGGATTCGACCTGCGGGCAAGGGTATACGCAGCAGGATGTGACCCAGGTGGCGAAGGTGCTGACGGGATGGACGATCGATCAGCCGTTCCGAGGTGGCGGAGTACCAGTTCGAAGAGCGGCGGCATGAGCCGGGGACGAAGACGGTGCTGGGAAAGACGATTGCAGAGAATGGCGATGAGCGAGGGGATGCAGGTGCTGCACATGCTGGCGACCAGTCCGGCGACGGCGAAGTTTATTTCGACCAAGCTGGCGGTGCGGTTTGTGAGCGACACGCCTCCGCCGGCGCTGGTGGACCGGATGGCGAAGGCGTTTTTAGCGAGCGGTGGAGACATCAAGACGGTGCTGCGGACGATGTTCGATTCGCCGGAGTTCTGGTCGCCGGAGGTATACCGGGCGAAGGTGAAGACGCCGGAGGAGTTTGTGATTTCGGCGGTGCGGGCCAGCGGCGCGGAGGTGAAGAATGCGCATGCCGCTGGTGCAGGCGCTGGATAAGCTGGGGATGCCGTTCTATGGGATGCAGACGCCGAATGGGTATAGCTGGATGCGCGGAGCCGTGGGTGAATACTGGCGACCTGGTGAGCCGGATGAACTTTGCGCTGGGGCTGAGCAGCGATCGTATTCCGGGAGTGCAGACGGACTGGACTCGATTGCTGGGAGAGACGGAGGCCGGGATGGAGCCGGCGACGTTGACGACGAGTGCAGCAAATGGAGTGTCGGCGGCGAAGGAAGAGAAGCTGGAGATGATGCTGTTGGGGCAGCCGGTGAGCGACCGAACGAGGTCGACGGTGCTGCAGCAGTTTCAGAATCAGACGATGCAGCAGCAGGCGGAGAAGGATTTTCCGATCCGGCCGAATGACTTCGAACCGATGGCGCAGGTGCTGAATCCAGATGCGTTGAACCGGCAGATGCGGCCACCGCAGGATCGGGAGGCGGCGATGATGGCTGGATTGCTGCTGGGGTCGCCGGAGTTTCAGCGGCGGTAAAGGGCGGGATTTGGCTGTTGACGGATTAGCTGCTCTTCTGCCCAAACTCCATGGCATCCAGTAGTCTGCAGAAGTGACTGAAAAGATTCGCGTAACTTCAAGACTTCCTGAATGGCCTATTATGTGTCCGGACAGGGAATCTGACGTTGTCGGCAACTTCTGAGCTGTAAACGCGTTTGTAGAGGCAGGCGAGGCAACCGCGTCGCCGATCGGATGCCGGGACAGGAGCAGGGACATGTCAAAAACAAAGTGTTTAGCGGACCACAGCGACTGGGGATGCGATATTCACGGGCGTGATGCGGCGCAGCGAGGCGTGAGTCGGCGCGGCTTTATGAAGGGTGGTGCGCTGGCGCTGATCGGGACGTCGACGATTCCGGCGTTTCTGTCGCGAAGCGTTCTGGCCGAGGTGACGACGGCTGCTGCGAACAAGAAAAAGCTGGTGGTGTTGTTCCAGCGGGGCGCGGTCGATGGGTTGAACGTCGTGGTGCCTTATAAGGAGAAGAACTACTACGCGATGCGGCCTTCGATTGCGATTCAGGAGAAGGATGTTCTGGATCTGAATGGATTTTTCGGGCTGCATCCGTCGATGGCGGCGTTCAAGCCGCTGTATGACGAGGGGCATCTGGCGATTATTCATGCTGCGGGATCGCCGGATACGACGCGGTCGCACTTCGATGCGCAGGATTATATGGAGAGCGGGACGCCGGGCGTGAAGTCGACTGCGGATGGTTGGCTGAACCGGGCATTGCAGGCGGAGGTGACGACAGGTAAGCCTTCGGCGTTTCGTGCGGTGGCGCTGGGAACTCAGGTTCCGCGGACGCTGCAGGGGAAGCTGCCGGCGATTGCGGTGAATAATCTTGCGGACTTTTCTGTCGGCGGCAAGGGACCGCAGACCTCGCCGATCAGCAATGCGTTTCAGGCGATGTATGACGAGAGTACGGACGCCGTGCTGCATGGAACCGGCGCAGGAGACATTTGAAGCGGTGAAGATGTTGAAGGCGGCTGATCCGTCGCACTATCAGCCGGCGGCGGGGGTGGTTTATCCAAACACGCCGTTTGGAAACAGCCTGAAGCAGGTTGCGCAGTTGTTGAAGGCGAACCTTGGAGTGGAGGCGGCGTTCTCCGACATCGGCGGATGGGATACGCACCAGAACCAGGGAAACGTCAATGGTCAACTGGCGAACCGGTTGAAGGAGTTTTCGGACACGATTGCGGCCTTCTGGAAGGACATGGGAGACGATGCGGAGAATGTGACGCTGGTGACGATGTCGGAGTTTGGGAGGACGGCCCGGCAGAATGGTACCGGCGGGACGGATCATGGCCATGCGAATGTGATGTTTGTGCTGGGCGGACAGGTGAAGGGCGGCAAGGTGTACGGCAAGTGGCCGGGCCTGGCGAATGAGCAGTTGAATGAAGGCCGTGATCTTGACGGTGACGACGGACTTTCGCAGAGTGCTTGGCGAGGCGGCTTACAAAACGCTGGGAGCGAAGAATCTTGAGCTTGTTTTTCCCGGAGCGCAGGTCAATCCGGGTGATTTCCTGAACTTTAGCTAGTTGCAAAGGTTGGCTTTTTGCGTGTTTGTAAGGTTGTTGTCTTTGTTCCATTTATGGAATGTAAAAATTTGCAATCTACGGAATAGTGGAAAAAATAGGACAACTTTTCCGACGAACCCGCGTCTTATTGAATGTAACAACCAAACAGTCGGGCTAGCAGTTCCCACAGTTCCGGCTTCCAATATCCGCAACAAAAGAACTCCCCACCGTAAACGTAAGGCCCCCAGCATATCGGGGGCCTTCACTCCTTTTGGCCGACGGCAGGATCCCGGGTCAGGCAAAGCCGATCTTACGGTCGAGCGCCAGTGTTCCTGCGCCGTAAAAGACAAGCATGAGTGAGATGACGAAGAGGGCTAAGGAATACTCCGAACCCGGGTAGCCGTGGTGGCGGTTAACCATGGTGAGAGCGACCAGCATGTTGATGGAAACCATGAATGCCGCGAAGCGCGTCAGTAGACCGAGGAGCAGCAGCATGCCACCAGCGAATTCTGTGAAGGCCGAGACGTAGCCTAGCCAGTAGGGGATACCGAGAGTGGCAACAAAGTGAGCATGGTGATTCAGCGCCCCGTGGGGAACGACTTTGTCGTAGCCGTGCACGACCATGCAGACACCGAGGACCAGGCGCAGGAGCAGGGCGCCAAAGGGTTGCAGACCGTTGAGCCATTTCGTCATAAAAAGTTCTCTGGATTAAAAGTAATCGCGGGTCGGTGTGTGTTGGCGGCGATCTAGTGAACGGGTACCGGGGAAGGCACGAGCGGAGGGATTGGTGCGGGTGGAAGGTATTGATCGAGAAAGCGGGTGAGGCTCTGGTTGTATAGAACGTCAGAGGGGTAGGCGAGTTCGACGGTCAGCTTGGGGTCGGCGGCGTCGCGGAAGGTCTGATTCGGCGCGGTGGTACGAGATAGGAGGAGCTTGGGTGTTCGGAGCGTAGCGAGCGGCTCCGCGAGAGGGAAGCGCTCGTGAAAGAGAAGGCGGACGGGAATGAAGTTGGAGCGAGTGTCATGACGGGCGGCGTCGAGAAGGTCGGCGCGTGGCGAGTCGAGGATGAGGGCCGGGATGGCGGAATTAGAGACGGCCAGGTGGGTTGCCAGAGAGGTTCCGACACCGGTTCCGTAGGGGACGATGTGTTGCTCTGTGATGGCGCGAGAGCTGGTGAGGTACTGCCAGGCGGAGTCGACGTCGTGGGTCATGCTTTGCTGGCTGGGACGGATGGCGGCGCTCTGGCCGTAGCCGCGGTAGTCAAAGGCGAAGACGTTGATGCCGAGGTTGTGAAGGCTGGCGAGGGTGGGGATTGAGTCTGCAAGGGAACCCTTGCCGTCGGGAAGGAAGAGGATGGTGAGGTGGGCGTAGTGGCCGCCAGGGTCGGAGGGAATCCACCAGCCGGTGAGCTGCGGGGTGGCGGATTCGTCGGGGCCGAAGCGGATAAGCTCGTAGGGAATCCCGGCGACGGATGCAGGGCCGCTGGACGTGCGAACGGGGTGCAGGACGAGCTGCCACTGGCCCTGATAAAAGAGCAGGCAGAAGGTGAGGTAGCCGCAGAGGAGCGCCGCGAGAATGGCGAGGCCGATGGCCTTGGCGAGCCAAATGGGGTTGACGACATCCGGTGGAGCAGATTGTGGTGGCGTGCGCTTGTTTGGCTTGGGAGTGGGGCGCGGCATCGGAGCTTCTGTGTCGACTTTAGCATCTTGAGGTTAGCGCCGGTGAGTCGTTCTTATAAGGAGAGGATCTAACATAGGAATAGCGGAGGATTTGCAGTGGCGAAGTGGGTGAGGTTGTGTGGGTTGGCTGAGGCACCGGTAGTGGGGCAGGTCGCGGAGTCCGAGGTGGAGGGGGTTACGGTCTGTCTGGCGAATGTGAATGGGGAGTTATCGGCGCTGGACAATGTTTGCCCACACCGGCAGGGACCGCTGGGGCAGGGATGGGTGGAAGGTGAGTCGGTGATCTGTCCGTGGCACTCGTGGGCGTTTCACGTGAAGACCGGGCTGGCGGAGTATCCGGTGCATGAACGGGTCGACGTGTTTCCGCTGCGGGTGGAGGGGGAGGATGTTCTGGTGGACATCGGGTGAGTAGAGCGGCGCGAACCAAGCTTGGAACGGTGATGAAAAATATTTCGTGCTAAACATCTATGGTCGCGATACGCTTCATCTAACTTACAAATCGCTCGAAAGAGCGGCTGCCGGAGAGGGAATTCTTATGAAGTTACGCACGTTATTTCTTGCTGCCATCGCGTTCGTCGTTCTGGCTGGGGCGGTGGTTCCTGCCAACGCCGCGTCCCATCATCGTCATCATCGCCACCATCATTCTCGTCACTAAGTTGTACTGATTAGCGAGAAGACCCGGTCATTGTGCCGGGTCTTTCTTCATCGCGCGGAAGGTTTTGCCTGCGATCAGGTTCTTGAGCGTAAATGCTGATAGAATCTATTAAATCCACTCCAAACAGGAGAGGCAATGCAGGCAATACTGGCGCTGGAAGACGGGCGCATTTTTCGCGGCAAGAGTTTTGGCGCACGAGCGGAATGCTCTGGCGAGGTGGTCTTCAATACATCACTGACCGGCTATCAGGAGATCTTCACCGATCCTTCCTACGCGGGGCAGATTGTGGTTCTGACGAATCCTCACATTGGAAACTATGGAACGACGCCGAGCGATGCGGAGTCGAAGAAGCCCTATATCGAAGGGCTGGTGACGCGCGAGTTTTCGCCGATGAGCTCGAACTGGCGCTCGACGCAGGTGGCGGATGAATATCTCGAGCGCTATGGCGTGCCGGTGATCGCGGAAATTGATACACGTGCGGTGGTGCGGCATCTGCGGTCGAATGGCGTGATGCGCGGCGTGATTGCTTCGGGGGAGAATCTGGACGCAGAGGCGCTGGTTGCAAAGGCGCGAGCGATCCGGAAGATGGATGGCACGGACCTTGCCAGCGTTGTGACTACGAAGGTCGCTTACGAGTGGGATGCGAATGAGCCTAAGAACCAGACAGGTGACGCGCTGCTGACTAAGGCGGAGGGTGGCTCGGAGCAGATGCATGTGGTCGCGTATGACTTCGGTATCAAGGAAAATATTCTGCGAATGCTGACGCGAGAGAACTGCCGCGTGACTGTAGTTCCGGCGACGACTCCGGCAAAGGACGTGCTGGAGATGAATCCCGATGGTGTCTTCTTCTCGAACGGACCGGGCGATCCGGAGCCGCTCGAGTATGCGGTGAAGAATGTGCAAGAGCTTCAGGGCAAGAAACCGATCTTCGGGATTTGCCTCGGGCACCAGATCTTTGGGATTGCCTTGGGTGGGAAGACGTACAAGCTGAAGTTTGGACATCATGGCGGGAATCATCCGATTCTGAACCACCAGACGGGCAAGGTGGAGATCACGGCACAGAACCACAACTTCAATGTCGATCCTGATTCGCTGCCAGAGGATGTTGAGAAGACACATACGAATTTGAACGACCAGACGCTGGCGGGTTTGCGGCATAAGACGGACCCCATGTTCAGTGTGCAATATCACCCGGAGGCTAGTCCGGGGCCGCATGACTCGCATTATCTCTTCAAGGATTTTCGGAAGATGATGGAAGAGTGGAAGAAGTGAGCGAGGAGAGAAGCTACTACGTGTACGCTTTGAAAGATACCCGTGGTACTCCTGCAAAACCTTTTTAGATTGGCAAAGGAACTGGGATTAGAGCTTGGGAACACGATTTAACAATCGATGCGTCTGCCAAAGGCCAAAGAATTCGAGCTATTCATGAACTAGGTTTGGAAGTTCTCGTTTCAAAACTTGTGGAAGACATCACGGAGCTAGAGGCATTACGAATTGAGGCCGAGCTAATTACAGCTTTCGGCACTGAAGCCACTGGCGGATTGCTAACAAATTCGGTTGTTCCGAAACTCAATCCAAGCAAAAGACGATTGAGAAATCTAGTGATGCCTTCTGGAATCGCAGAAAAAGCACAGTTAGGCTTATCAATGTTGAAAGATGCTGTACTTGAACTGTCCATCGCTAATGTAGACGGCGTTACCAATTCAGATGTAGCTCATTCGCTTGGTTTACAAAGCGACTATCTTGGCGGGTCAAAAGACTATTTGACTTGGAGCATTCTCGGATTGCTTATGCGCGAAGGTCGCTTGAAGCGAGTGGACAAAAAAAGACATAAGGCGCAGGTTCGATAAAAATATGCCACGCAGGAATGATATTGCGAAGATTTTGGTGATCGGCTCGGGGCCGATTGTGATTGGGCAGTCGGCGGAGTTCGACTACTCCGGGACGCAGGCGTGCAAGGCGCTGAAGGCCGAGGGGTATGAGGTGGTGCTGGTGAACTCGAACCCGGCGTCGATCATGACCGATCCTGAGGTGGCGGACCGGACCTATATTGAGCCGTTGAATGCGGCGTACCTGGAGGAGATTCTTCGGGTCGAAGCGGAGATGCTCGATTCTGATGGGTTTGGCGGCAAGGGAAAGTTTGCTCTGCTGCCTACTGTCGGCGGACAGACTGCGCTGAATCTTGCGGTGGCTCTCGCGGACTCGGGCGTGCTCGATAAGCTTGGTATTGAGTTGATCGGCGCCAAGCTGGAGGCGATCAAGAAGGCTGAAGACCGACTGCTGTTCAAGGATGCGATGACGAAGATCGGGCTGGATATGCCGCGATCTGCGTTGATCAACAATCTTCGCGATGGATTGGAGTTTGCTGCAAAGATTGGATTTCCGGTGGTGATCCGGCCTTCGTTTACGCTGGGTGGATCGGGTGGAGGTATCGCATACAACCGCGAGGAGCTGATGGAGATTCTGGCGCGCGGGCTGGATCTTTCGCCGGTGCATGAGTGCTTGCTTGAAGAGAGCGTGCTCGGTTGGAAAGAGTATGAGCTGGAGGTGGTGAGGGACCTGAAGGATAACGTCATCATCATCTGCTCGATCGAAAATTTTGACCCGATGGGTGTGCATACTGGCGATTCGATTACGGTGGCGCCGGCACAGACGCTGACGGATCGCGAGTATCAGGCGATGCGGGATGCGGCGATTCGCGTGATGCGCGAGATTGGTGTGGAGACCGGTGGAAGCAATGTGCAGTTCGCGGTGAATCCGCTGAACGGGCGTATGACGATCATCGAGATGAATCCGCGTGTGTCACGGTCGTCGGCGCTGGCGTCGAAGGCGACGGGATTTCCGATTGCGAAGATTGCAGCGCGGTTGGCGGTCGGGTACACGCTGGACGAGATTCAGAACGACATTACGAAGGCGACGCCGGCCTGCTTCGAGCCAACAATCGACTATGTCGTGGTAAAGATTCCGAAGTGGCAGTTTGAGAAGTTTCCCGGTGCAGATGATGTGCTGGGACCGCAGATGAAGTCGGTTGGCGAGGTGATGGCGATCGGCAGGACCTTCAAAGAAGCGCTGATGAAGGCGGTGAGGTCGCTGGAGACGGGTAAGCGGGCGACGGCGGACGATATCGAACCGCGGCGGCTGACGCAGCGCCTGGTGACGCCGCATCCTGATCGGCTATCTTACATTCGCTATGCGTTTGAGCGGGGAATGACGGTGCGCGAGGTTGCGCGCATGACGTCGATGGATCCGTGGTTTCTGTATCAGATCAAACAGATCACCGACGAGATCAAGGCTGTTGGTGGCGTGCCGATGGCGGAGCTGACGGCTGATCAACTGCGAAGCGCCAAACGGATGGGCATCTCCGATGAGCGACTGGCAGCTGTCTGGGGGTTGAGCGGTGCTGCGGGTACGGCGGCAGTTCGCGCACTGCGCAAGAAACTGAATGTGATGCCGGTGTACAAGATGGTGGATACGTGCGCGGCGGAGTTCGCGAGCGAGACACCCTATTTGTATAGCTGCTACGACGAGGAGGACGAGATGCCTCCGACGTCGAAGAAGAAGATTTTGATTCTGGGGAGCGGGCCGAATCGGATCGGGCAGGGAATTGAGTTCGACTACTGCTGCTGTCATGCTGCGTTTGCGCTGCGTGAGGATGGCTACGAGACCATCATGGTGAACTGCAATCCGGAGACGGTATCGACCGACTACGACACGAGCGACCGGTTGTACTTCGAGCCGTTGACGCTCGAGGACGTGCTTGGAGTGTATGAGCATGAGGCTTCGTCGGGTGCGGAGATCGGGATGATCGTGCAGTTCGGCGGGCAGACTCCGCTGAATCTTTCGCTGCCGTTGAAGAAGGCTGGTGTGCCGATCATCGGGACCTCGCCGGAGTCGATCGATCTGGCCGAAGACCGGAAGCGGTTTGGGAAGTTGATCGAGGAGTTGAAGATTCCGCAGCCTGAGGGAGCGATGGCGACCAGCGTGGAAGAGGCCGTGGCCGGGGCAAATCGCGTGGGCTATCCGGTGCTGGTGCGGCCCTCGTATGTGCTGGGTGGGCGCGCGATGGTGATCGCTTATGACGATGCGGCGGTTGTCCAGTACATGACGACGGCGATTGAGTACTCGCAGGAGCGGCCTGTGCTGATCGACCACTTTCTCGAGGATGCGATTGAGTGCGATGTCGACGCTCTCTGCGATGGTGATGATGTGCTGATCGCAGGAATTATGCAGCATATCGAAGAAGCCGGGATCCATTCTGGCGACTCTTCGTGTGTGCTGCCGGCGGTCGATCTGAGCGACGATGTGCTGGGGACGATCCGTGAGTACACGCGAAAGCTGGCCATGGCGTTGAGCGTGCGCGGGCTGGTGAATATCCAGTTCGCGATTCAGCGTGGAACGGTTTACGTGATTGAGGTGAACCCCCGGGCTTCGCGCACGGTGCCTTATGTTTCAAAGGCAACGGGTATTCCGCTGGCCAAGGTTGCTTCGCGAATTATGGTTGGGCGGAAGTTGAAGGAGATGCTGCCGGAGCAGGTTACGAGCGGCAAGGATCTGGAGACGGGCTCGCACTACTATGTAAAGTCGCCGGTGTTTCCGTGGGGCAAGTTTCCCGGAGTCGATACGGTGCTTGGTCCGGAGATGAAGTCGACTGGCGAGGTGATGGGAGTAGCGGACAACTTCGGCGAGGCGTTTGCCAAGGCGCAGATTGCCGCCGGGCAGGTCCTTCCGCTAAAGGGAACTGTCTTCCTGAGTGTGAACGACCACGATAAGGATCGCGCGGTCTCTCTGGCAAGGCAGTTTGCCGAGATGGGGTTTCATCTCGTGGCGACGCATGGAACGGCGATTGTGCTGGAAGAGGCCGGGTTGCAGCCGGAGCGCGTGCACAAGGTGAAGGAGGGCCGGCCGAACGTCGTCGATCTGATCAAAGGCGACCGGATCCATCTGATCGTCAACACGCCGCGGGGGCAGGATACTTTCTTCGATGAGAAGGCGATTCGTCGTGCGGCAGTGATGGCGCGGATTCCTACTATTACGACACTGGCTGCGGCCCGGGCGGCTGCTGAGGGAATCGCTGCCTTGCTGAAAGGCACGTTGAGCGTCGTCGCGTTGCAGACGCTGCACTCGGACCGGATTGCCGGTGAGGTAAAGGCCGTCGCCAGTGTCGAGTAGAGCAGCGGAGATGGCAGGCAGGGAGTATCAGGATTTGTGCGCGAGCCTGGCGCCGATGGCGTAGCCGATCATGGAGAGCGGTATCCACGCGCCAATCAACAGGCCGTCGCCGCTCATAAGGCCGCTGCCATGGCTGAAGGTGAAGAAGGTGCGCCAAAGCTTTTCAATAGCTCCGCAGGATTCGCAGAGACCTTTGCCGGTGGGCAGGTCGAGGACACGGACGCAGGCGACAGAGAAGATGACCAGGCCAGAGATCCACGTGTAGCCAGCAACGTTGCTCTGATGGATGCGTCCCAGGAGGAAGCCGCCGATCAATGGGGCCAGGAAGGCAAGGACGGTCCCGAGTTGCTTGGGCGCCGGGGAATCCGGGTCGGGGTGGTTGAGCGATATGGCGCCGACCACGATTGCGAGCAGAGCGAGGGCGATGAGAGTGTGACTGAGAAACCCGAGTGCTTCACGAGCCAGACCGGCCGGAGTTTTATCCTGCGAGATGTCTCGTTCGTAAGCCATGGATGTCCTAGCAAGGGTACTCCATCGGAATGTTGGTGGAGACGATTTCCGGTTACGTCTTTCGTGGAATGAACGCCCCTGATTAACAGACTCGGATCGGTCTGGGGTATTCGCTCGTTGGGATATTCGCTCTTAGAATAGAGAGATGCTGCTTGAAGGACTTCAACTTCCGCTGACTACGCCGTTTTATCCCGACGGACGGCTCAATCTCCTTAAGCTCGAACACAATGCGGCACGCTACTCGAAGACGCCGGTTGCCGGCCTGGTGGCTCTGAGCGATTCTGGCGAACCGACCATGCTGTCGGAAGAAGAGACACGTCAGGCGTTGCGCAGCGTGGCCGATGCAGCCGCTGCAGAGAAGGTGCTGATGGCCGGGGTGTCGCGTGATAGCTTGGCGGGAACACTCGATCTGGCGGAGTCTGCGGCAAAGTTTGGCTATGATGCGGTACTGGTGAAACGGCCTTCGGTGTTTCAGGCACGTTCTCGCGGCGATCATGCTAGGGAGTTGCTGACTTATTTTCAGTCGGTTGCCGATCGTTCCGTGCTGCCGGTTGTGCTCTATAGCGAAGCCTGGGAGCAGACTGGATTGTTGCCGGCTGAGGTGGTGATCGAGCTCGCCGGACATCCGCAGATTATTGGGTTGGTGGATGGCGTTAGCAGGCAGGAGCGGCTGAGAACGATCATGGATGGCACCGCTGCGGTGAAGCGGGATGTGGCCGTGACGGCGGTGTTCGCTGCAGTGACCGGAAGGATGCAGGCTCGAAGCGAGAGTGCCGTGGGATTGATCGCGGCCGATAGGTTGACGGGCGGAGACGCCGCAGTGGCAGTTGCTCCAACAAAGATGGCTGCGAAGACGCGGACCAAGGTCGTCGGATTCCAAATGCTGGCGGGAAGTACGGCGGGGATGCTGGAGGGTTTGCGAGCTGGCGTGGTGGCAGCGATGCCGGCGTTTGCAGCCTCGGCTCCGCAGGCGTGTTATGAGGTGCTGGCGGCGTGGAAGGATGGCGATGAAGGTTTGGCCAGGGAGAAGCAGGTTCGCCTCCAAGGCGTCGCGAAGAGAGTAGAAGAAGAGCTTGGCGTGGCGGGGATCAAGTTTGGCTGCGATCTGAATGGGTACTTCGGAGGGAGGCCGCGGCTTCCTCTGTTGCCGTTGACCGGCGAAGAACGCGCAGAGATCGAGGCGCTTATGCAGGGGTTGCGCAACTGAAGATCATAGGGGCTGCGAAAAATGCTAGTGGGTTTTGGGGGTTACGGTGACGCCCATGCCGCTGAGTTTGCTACGCGCCTGCATGGCCTCGGGTGAGTTGGGGTAGCGTTGAATGAGAGTGCGGAACTCGCGTACAGCGGCGTCTTTCTGGTTGAGAGCCATAAGCGCCATGCCTTTGTGAAGGTGCGAGACGGGAACTTTATTGCTATCCGGATACTGTTCGAGGACGCTGTCGTAAGCCTTTACCGCAGCGGGATAGCGGCCTCCGCGATAGTCAATCTCCGCCTGGTAGTAATAGGCGCTTCCTGAAAGGGGATTGTCGGGGTAGTTTTTGACGACGTCGCCAAACTCGGAGGATGCAAGAGCGTATTTGGCGGCCATATAGTCGCCGAGTGCTGTCTTGTAGAGCTCATCGGCAGGTAGCGCGCCTCCGCCTGCGGATGGTGGCGGTGTTTCCGCGAGAGGAACGTCCGCCGAGGGTTTTCCTCTTCTTACGATGGGAGCCGGCGTGGTTACGGGTGTGTCCGGAGCCGCGTTCATGGGAGCGGGTGAGGCTGACCCGCCTGCCTGCGGCATGTTCTGCATGTTGGCGCTCATCGACTGCTGCTGGCTTTGTACATCCTGCACAAGCTTCTGGAGGGTGTTGATGCGCGCCTTGATCTCGTCGACGGAGTCATTCAAAGACTGAATCTGCCCAGACACCTGGTCGATCTTGCCGCCCTGCCCCTCTTGCTGGACTTGCATCTGCTTTTGCACATTTTCCAACGTGACGGACATTCGATTGACCGAATCGGCGCTCTGCTGGATGAGGTCTTTCATGACGCCCATGCGCTCGTCGTTCGACTGCTGCAGGCGTGCGACGGCGTCCTGCAATTGCTGAACCTGAGTCTGCAGCTGCACCATATCTTTGTTGGCGGCGAAGGCGGGAGAGCAGCAGAGGAGGACGGTGGCGAACAGGGCTGTAGAGGCGAGGCGAATCGGCTTAACGGAGAGATTAAAGCTGCTGGGGTGATCGGGCTGAGGAATCATGGGCGTAGTACGCTCGGCTTTCTGTCTTCCTGTCGGCCCTCGCGCGATGAGTTGCGCGAGGGCTGAGCTGAAGTGGGACTGCGAGAGTTAGCGATCGAGTGAGAACTGGGCCCGCCGGTTCTGCTGCCAGCAGCTCTCGGTCTCTTCTGTGCAGAACTGCTTCTCCTTGCCGTAGCTGATGACGCGCAGACGGTTCGCGGCCACGCCTGCAGAGACCAGTGCGGCGCGAGCAGAGTTGGCGCGGTTTTCACCGAGCGCCAGGTTGTATTCGGCCGATCCGCGGTCATCGCAGTAGCCGCCGATAACGACCTTGATGCTCGGGTGCGCGGCGAGATAAGTAGCAGCCTGGGTTATTGAGGTTCCGGCGTCGGGCCGGAGTTCGTAGCTGTCGTAATCGAAGAAGATGTCCTGGACGTTTTGGTGGAAGACGGCTTCGCTGCCCATGTCCGCAGTAACCGCGGCGGGTGCTTCCGGAGCGACGGGAACACGGACGGTGACACGAACATTCGCCTCCGTGGTGCCGCCGTCACCCTTTGCAGTGAGATGGAAATTCGTAGAGTTGGAGGGCGAGACGGTCTGGGTTCCGTTGAGGTTTACATCGCCAATGCCGTCGATGCTGACGGAGGTAGCGTTCTGGCTGCGCCAGTTAAGGACGACAGACTGGCCAAGGTCGATCGCCAGCGGATCCGCAGTAATAGTGGCGGTGGGGGCGGGGGCGGTAGCAGGAGCGGGACCGAGAGCGCTGGGATTAACACCGCTGGCCTTCTTGTGGCAGCCTGTTACCACACTAAGTGCGACGAAGGTCGCCACCATAACCAAGGTCTTACTGATTTTGTTTTGCATCGAACTCATCGAATATCTCCTGCCTATCGTTAGTATTTCAAAAAAATCAGGACCCTGCGAAGCGATCTCGCAGGGAAGAAGTAACTACTTCCAACTCCAGTTGGGCATATCTGCGCCCGGGCCAGTCAACGCGCGTTTCTGTGTGCCGTCTGCCAGCATAGTCATAATCTTCATGTGGTCGGCCTTACCGTCTGCAGTGTTGGCATAGACGATATGCCGGCCGTCTGGCGACCAGGAGGGGAAGTCGCAGCGGCCACCGTCGTGGGTGAGCTGAATCCAGCGTTTGGTGGCAATCTCCATGATGTAGATGTCCTGGCCGCCGGGTGCTCCGGGGCCGTACTTACGGTCCCAGGCGAAGGCCAGGAACTGCCCGTTGGGAGACCAGGAGACAGAGGTTGCGTAGCCGCCGTCGGTCATGCGTTGCACGGCGGAGCCATCGGTATCCATGATGTAGAGCTGGGGCAGGCCGGTGCGTCCGCTGATCCAGGCAATCTGGGATCCGGTGCGAGGATTGTAGACGGGCGATACGTCAGGACCGCGGAAGCTGGTGATGCGGCGGGCCAGCGCGCCATTGGCATCGGAGATCCATATCTCAGGGTCGCCGGAGCGGGAGGAGGAGTAGGCGATCTCTTTCCCGTTTGGCGCCCAGGCCGGAGTGATGTTCGTTCCGCCGACACCTGGAAAGCTAACCATGCGCCCCAGGACGAGCGAAAACATTCGAATCTGAAATCCCTCGCGGCCCAGCGACGAGAAGGCGAGTCGGCTGCTATCGGGCGAGATCCGCGGGGATATCGAGACGGTGCCGAGGTGAGTGACGGGGTGCTGATTGGCGCCGTCGTAGTCCATCTCCCAGATCTCTTTGTCGCCGCCGCCCATCTTGACGTAAAAGATCTTGGATTCGGCGATACCCTGACTGCCTCCGCTGAGCCGGAAGATGATCTCGTCGGCGAAGCGGTGAGCGATCTGCCGGGCAGAGTCATCGCTCGCGTCTTCGTTGTACTGCTTGGCGAGCACCTGCGGGTACTGCAGATTTTTGGCGTCGAAGAGAAAGCCGTTGCAAGTGATCTTGCCACCCTGGACGCCGAAGTTGCCGAACGCCACCATTGCGGCGGAGGTCGGAGCGACGGACCATTGCTGCAGATTCATCTCTGCCGGAGCGCCGGGCGTCGACTGCGGCAGCATGCTCTTCGAGACGATGTCGAAGATTCCAGCATTGGCCAGGTCAGCGTAGAGCGTCGCGTCGAAGGTCCGCTTGAAGGCGTCAGTCTGTGGATCGGAGGAGGCGGGTTTGAAGTCCGCGACGGCAATGCGAACGTTAGATGACGCCGGTGGAGGTTTCGGTGTGGAACCCCTCCTGTGCGCGGAGCATTGAGGCGCTGGCGAGCACAAAGAGAAGTGCTCCAAAACATTGCAGCCGAGCGTAGAGAGAGGGAAGCGATCGGTCCGGACTATGCATTCTGTCTAATGTTAGACGCAAAAAAGGTCTTAGGGGGTATCTGAAAGGGCACGGTCAAGATAATCAAACGAATACCGCACGTGCGCAAACTACTGCGGACGGTAGTGAAACGTGAACTCAACCGTAATTCGGTTGCCTTGCGGAAGGGGCCCGAAGCCATCGACACGCTGTACCGCGCGCAAGGCGGATAGATCGAGCGAGGGCGAGCCGCTTCGCGTCTCTACCCGGGCGTTCGATGGGATGCCGTCGTGATCGATGTCGAAGAGGATCGTCGTGCTCTTATCCATCGAGGCAATCGGATCCGCCTCGGACTTATACCAGTTCTGCGAGACCTTGGCATTGACGATATTGACGT
Source organism: uncultured Acidobacteriaceae bacterium (assembly GCA_963791735.1). GTDB lineage: Bacteria > Acidobacteriota > Terriglobia > Terriglobales > Acidobacteriaceae > Edaphobacter. The sequence continues at coordinate 184,020 of CAWBTR010000011.1, forward strand.
AGTAGGCGTAGCGCTCACCAAAGCTGCGGTCCTGGATCGAGACGGTGGAGGTGCCATTTTTGAGTTCCACGGTGGACTGGGCGATGCGAATGCCCGCGGTCTCGCCGGTGACGGCTTTGGTGGGCGGCGGGGTGATTGGCTGAATGTGCTTTGGCGGAGCGGGTGCTGGCCTTCTCGGCCGTTTTGATTGGTTTCGTGATCTTTTCAGGAATAGCGACCGCGTCAGGGGTTGGAGGCGGCTCGGTCCTCTCTTTGGTGACCACAGGTGCCGGACTCGGCGCCTCAGACGTCAGGACGCCGGTGTCGAGTGTCCGCTGCGTAGGGGGCAGGGGGATCGACGAGACCATGGTGGCCTGGATCGCTCCGGCGTTCGAAGCGTTTTCACCCCAGTGGGCGCCCCGTGTGTGGAAGAGGAACGCCCAGCCCACGATGATCGCAGCGACTAGACCGTGCAGAACGAGGGAGCCCGCGAAGTTGGCGCCGAGCCTGTCGCCGTCAATGTAATCGTCGTGGTCGAATTTGAGACGAGCAGCTATGACACACTCCTCACTGCTGCTTAAGCGGCTGAGTGACGATGCTGATGTTGGTGATGCCGGCCTGTTTGACGGCATCCATCACCGAGGCAAAGGCTCCAAAGGGCACACGCTCGTCGGCGCGCAGGTAGATGATGCGTTTGGCGGCATCGGCATTGCCGGGGAACCTTCAGCAGCCCGGGCAGTTCGTTGACGTTGACAGGCTTGTCCTGCAGGAAGACGTTCTGATCGCGGTCGATCGTGACGACCATGCGCTCTTCGGTGAGTTGATTGACGGTGCGCGTCTTGGGGATGGCCACTTCGACGCCGGACTGAAGCACCGGCGCTGTGAGCATGAAGATGAGCAGAAGCACGAGCACCACATCGACCAGCGGTGTGATGTTGATCTCGGCGAGTGCGGTCTGGGTGTCGTCCTTTCGAGGAGAAGGCCATGGCTAGAAGGTCCTCCGTCTTGTCTCCTCCGGCCTGTGGGGCGAACGGAGGGTGGCATGATCATGGCGGCGTTTTCGATGGCGTTGAGAAGCTCGCGGCCGAAGTCGTCCATGCGTGCCGCGAACTCGCGCAGCCGGGCGGTGAGCTGGTTGTAGCCGACGACAGCCGGGATGGCGACGACAAGACCAGCGGCGGTGGTGATGAGCGCCTCCGAGATGCCGGGTGCGACAGCGCGGAGGGTCGCTGCGCCGGCGGTGCCGAGGCCGTGGAAGGCGTCGATGATGCCCATGACGGTGCCGAAGAGGCCGATGAACGGCGCGATGGCGGCGATGGTGGCGAGCCAGGTCATGCGGCTCTCCATTGCGGTGAGGGCTTCGCTCGCGGCGGTCTGCGCGGCGCGTTCGAGCGCGACGGGATTGCGCGGCAGGCCGCGGCCGCCGTTCTGCCGCTGGTACTCATCATGGATCTCGTTGAAGACGGCGACCAGAGGGCTGGGCTTGAACTGCTCGGCGACGGCCGCGATTTCGCTGAGGCGTGTCGGATTTACGAAAGGCGCGAATGAAGCGCAGGCTCTGCGTACGTGCTTTGCCGAAGCGGGACCACTTCGAGAGCATGATGGCCCACGAAAAGACACTCGCGATCAGCAGAATGACGAGTACTGTGAAGGCTACCGGGCCGCTATTGTGAATCATCTCCAGCAGAGCGCTGCCATTGGCTGCAGAGGGCGCCGCGGCCGTGGCGTCTTCCTGGAAGTAGAGAGCAAGGGCGAAGATCCAGACCATAGTTATTGTTCACCAGTCTTCAGTGTAAATCGTGATTTGGACAAATCAGGCGGGGGCATCAGTTCTGGTGCTGGCTTTCGATGTTCAGGCTGGTTCCTGACAGAATTCCTATGAGGTTTGCTATCCTCGCGATACGTCCTAGCCTGAGGCCCCTATGCTGCTGGAGTTGCGCGCGGAAAACTATGCGGTGATCGACCATGCGGTGGCTACGTTTGGGCTTGGGCTTGAACCTGTTGACGGGTGAGACCGGCGCCGGAAAGTCGATTCTGATCGACGCGCTGGCGCTGCTGCTTGGCGGCAAGGCATCGCCGCGATGTGGTTCGCCATGGAGCGGACAAGGCTGTCGTGGGATGCGTCTTTGAGCTGACGCCGGGCGCGGCTGCGATTCTCGAGGCAAACGGAATCGACTCGCGAGTCGGACGATATCCTGCTGCGGCGGGAGATTGTCGCGAACGGCAAGGGACGAGTCTTCGTCAACAATCAGCCGGCGACGGTGGGGGTGCTTCGAGAGCTTGCGCCGGAGCTCGCGCTGGTCCATTCGCAGGGCGAGACGCTGGGTTCGTTCGACCAGGCGCAGCAACGGAATCTGCTGGACCGTTTCGGCGGGTTGAACACAGAGGTCGTTGCCGAGGCGTTTGCTGCGTGGCGGGCCACGACGAACAAGCTGGACGAGTTGCAGTCGGCGGAGCAGGATCGGCTGCGAATGGCAGACCTTTGGCGGTTTCAGAGCAAGGAGATCGATCAGGCTGCGCTGGCTGCGGAGGATGAAGACGTTCAGCTTGAGGCGGAGAAGCGAGTTCTGGGCAACGCGGAAAAGCTCTACACAGCGGCGATGAGCGCGCACGAGCTGCTGTACGAGTCGGAGGGCTCGGCCGAGAGGCGCTTTGGGAGCGGCGCTGAAACATGTCGAAGAACTGGCGCGGTACGATGTGCGATTTCCGGAGCCTGCACAGCAACTGGCCGCGGCGAAGGCGATGGTGGAGGATGTCGACGCCGAAGTGCGGGACTTTGCAGACAATGTGCACGCTGCTCCGGGGCGGTTGGAGGAGATTGAGGACCGGCTGGCGGCGCTCGACCGGCTGAAGCGGAAGTATGGGCAGAGCCTGGAAGAGGTAATCGCTTTTGGCGTCGAAGCTGCGCGGCAGTTAGCAGAGGTGGAGAACCGCGACGCGCTGCTCGTGGAGTTGAAGGCGAAAGAGGAGCAGGATGCTGCGGCTTATCGTACGGCTGCGTCGCAGCTGACTGCGAGCCGTACAGAAGCGGCAGAACGGCTGGAGAAGCTGGCCGAGGCGCAGATCAACGATCTTGCGATGAGCACGCGCTTTCACGTTCAAGTGACGGCAGAGAAGTCTCCCGAGAGTTGGACCGCCCATGGCTGGGACCAGGTGGAGTGTCTGATCGCGACGAACGCGGGGGAGCCGTTGAAGCCGCTGGATGAGATTGCGTCGGGCGGCGAGATGTCCCGCGTGATGCTGGCTCTGAAGGTGACGGTGGAGGAAGCCGCTTCGGGAGTTTCGGGCCGGAAAAAGAAGTCAATCCTGCCGCGAACCCTGGTCTTTGACGAGATCGATATCGGCATCGGCGGACGGGCTGCGGAGGCGGTGGGGCGAAAGCTGAAGACGCTGTCGAAGGGCCAGCAAGTGCTGTGCATTACACATCTGCCGCAGATTGCCGCGTTCGCGGACCAGCATTTCCTGATTGAAAAGAACGAAAAGCGCGGGCGCACGCGGACCGAGGTTCGCCGCATGGAGGATTCCGAGCGGACACAGGAGATCGCCCGCATGCTGAGTGGGGCGAAGCTGACCGAGACAAGCCTGAAACACGCAGCGCATCTCCTGGAAAGCAGCCGATAGCGACGCGAGCCCGGCATCTCGCAGCAGCGCAGGTGCATCCGACTGGAGAGCAGCAACCCAGCAATCCAGAATCCAGGAGGATGGACCATGTCGGCAGATACGAAGAAATGTGCGATGGCCGGTTGTCAATGTACCGTCCCCGCGGGCCAGAAGTATTGTTCGCACGTATTGTGAGGCAGCGAAGAACACGATCAAGTTGCAATGTGATTGCGGTCATCCTGGCTGCGCCAGTCAGAAGCTCTAGTTTGCTCTAGAGCCTTTGCGTCGGCGAGATGCAGCAAAGTCATGGAAGTTCCATTATTTCACGTTTTTCGTAGATTTTAGCGTGTCTTCTGGGACTCTAAACCTGCACCAGGATTGGTTCAAAGAAGTTCCGGGCGTGGGGTTAACGCGGTATACTTGTGGATGTGACTACAACCACCCTCGAGCACGTCTCTATCGACCGGAGCGGCAACAAAACGAAAACCAAGCGGGTACTCCTTCTAAAGCCTCGAGGCTTCTGCGCCGGCGTTGTGCGAGCCATCGACATCGTGCAGATTGCGCTGGATACCTTTGGCGCGCCGATCTACGTTCGCAAAGAGATCGTGCATAACAGCTATGTTGTGACCGACCTGGCCAAGAAGGGCGCGATCTTCGTCAACGAACTGGACGAGGTGCCGGAGGGCGCACGGGTGATCTACTCTGCGCACGGCGTTTCGCCGGCGGTGCGGGAGCGGGCTAAGGAGCGGGACTGAAGGTGATCGACGCGACCTGCCCGCTGGTGACCAAGGTGCACCTCGAGGCGATCAAGTTTGCAAAGCAGGGCTATTCGCTGGTGCTGGTTGGCCATCGCGACCACGAAGAGGTTGAAGGAACCCAGGGCGAGGCGCCGGATGTGACCCAGGTGGTCTCGACCGTTGAAGAGGTCGCTGCGCTGGTGGTCCCCGATCCGAACAAGGTGGCGTATCTGACGCAGACGACGCTCTCGCTCGATGAGGCGCGGTACATGATCGAGGCGCTGAAGAAGAAGTTCCCGAACATCGCGGGCCCGCACGCGCAGGACATCTGCTACGCGACGGAGAACCGCCAGGTTGCGGTGAAGAATGTGGCGCATGGCGCGGACCTGGTGCTGGTGGTGGGGTCGCGGAACAGCTCGAACTCGAACCGGCTGGTGGAGGTCTCGAAGAATCTGGACACGAATTCCTACCTGATCGACTCGGCGGACGCGATTCAGCCGGAGTGGCTCGAGGGCGTGAACACCGTTGCTGTGACGGCGGGCGCGTCCGCTCCCGAGGTGCTGGTCAGGATGTGGTCGAATATCTGCAGACGATGGGGTATGGGTCGGTCGATGAGGTCGAAGTGATGCCGGAGAATGTGCGCTTCGGCTTGCCTCCGGAGATCGTTCAGGCGATTGCGTCGGCTCCGCCAGTTGCGCCGGTAGACGCGAGATTATCCGTAGACAGAGAGTTTGTTTTCGATGGCGTACAATTTTCCACGGAATCCGAAGGTCGTAAGCCAGCCCGCGCAGCCTCGCTATGGCCGCATGGATATCGGGCTGGAGCAGGTCGCTGAAGGCATCGAGCGCGCGACGGATTGGCTGCTCGGCCTGCAGCATCCCGACGGCTACTGGTGCGGTGAGCTGGAGGCGGACTCCATGCTGGAGTCCGACTACATCTTCATGCATACGCTGCTGGGCACGGGCGATCGCGGCAAGATGGAGCGCGCGGTCAACGAGATTCTGCGCCACCAGAATGAGGATGGCGGGTGGAGCATCTATCCCAACGGCCCGTCGAATATCTCGCTTGGCGTGAAGGCCTATTTGGCGTTGAAGCTGATGGGCTGGTCGGCCGACCATCCGGTGCTGGTGAAGGCGCGTGAGTGGATTCTGGCGAATGGCGGCGTGACCGAGTGCAACACCTTCACTAAGATCTATCTCTGCTTCACTGGGCCAGTACGAGTACGACGCGGTGCCTGCGGTGCCGCCGGAGATTCGTCCTGTTTCCGAACTGGTGCTACTTCAATATCTACGAGATTTCAGCGTGGTCGCGCGCGATCTGGTGCCGCTCTCGATCATTTATGCGAAGAAGCCCTTCAAGAAGCTTCCGCCGGAGCAGGGAATCGATGAGCTCTTCGTGGGCGGACGCGAGAACGCCGACCTGCACCTGAAGTGGGACAGGAAGCAGATCCGTTGGCTGGCGGAATTTCTTTCTTGCTCACGGACCGCATGGCGCACTGGTTCGAGCGCGTTCACATTCGGCCGCTGCGCAAGATGGCGCTGAAGAAGGCGGAGAAGTGGATGCTGGAGCGCTTTGAGATGTCGGACGGGCTGGGCGCGATCTATCCGGCGATGCTGAATGCGATTGATCGCGCTGGCGTGCCTGGGATATACGCCGGACGATCCGCAGTTCATCCGCGCGATGGATGAGTTTGAAAAGCTGGGCATCGACAATCCAGAGGGCGAGCCGGATTACCCGACGCCGACCTTCCGCATGCAGCCTTGCTTTTCGCCGGTGTGGGACACGGCGCAGGCGGTGTATGTGCTGGGCGAGGCGGGCGTGCGCGAAGAACGATCCGCGCCTGCTGAAGGCGGCGGACTGGATGCTGTCGAAGGAAGTCCGCCACAAGGGCGACTGGGCCGAGAGCGTGAAGAATGTTGCAGCCGGGCGGCTGGTACTTCGAGTTCAACAACGAGTTTTATCCGGATGTGGATGATTCGGCGCAGGTTCTGCTGGCGCTGAACTGCGTGCGCAATCCGCGCGAGCGGTACCAGCATCGAGGTGTCGCAGCGGGCGCTGGACTGGATCTTCGCCATGCAGTGCAAGAACGGCGGCTGGGCCAGCTTCGATCGCGACAACACCAAGATGATCTTCCAGTACATTCCGTTTGCCGACCACAACGCGATGCTCGATCCGCCGACGGTGGACATCACGGGCCGCATTCTGGAGATGCTGGCGAACTACGGCTACACCCGGCGCGACAAGCGCGTGGAGCGGGCGATCCAGTTCGTGCTGAAGGAGCAGGAGCCGGACGGAAGCTGGTTCGGGCGCTGGGGCGTCAATTATCTGTACGGCACGTTCCTGGTGCTGCGCGGCCTGGAGGCGATGGGCGTCTGGAGCCACGAGCCGGCGATCCTGCAGGCGGCGGAGTGGATTCGCATGGTGCAGAACGCCGACGGCGGCTGGGGCGAGACCTGCGGCAGCTATGACGATCCCGAACCAGCGCGGCATTGGGCCGAGCACGCCATCGCAGACCGCGTGGGCGGTGCTGGGGCTGCTGGCGGCCGGCGATACGCGATCGGATTCCGTGGCGAAGGGCATTCGCTGGCTGGTGTCGAAGCAGATGGAGAATGGAAGCTGGGACGAGTCGGCAGCAGGACGCAACGGCGAAGCGATCTACACCGGGACGGGTTTCCCGCGGGTGTTTTACCTCGCGTATCACCTGTATCGCGATTATTTCCCGCTGCTGGCGCTGACGACGTACAAGCGGGCGATGGAACAGGAAGCGGCAGTAGCAGCGTAAAGATATTTGCAACAGCGAACATGTTGCGGACAAATTTTGATGGAGGAGACACCGGATGGCAGTGCCAGTCTCGCAAGCCTGGACCGTTGCAACCTACGTGCTGAAGCAGAAGCTGAAGGGGCGCAAGAAGTATCCGCTGGTGCTGATGCTGGAGCCGCTGTTCCGCTGCAACCTGGCGTGCGCCGGCTGCGGCAAGATCCAGTATCCCGCGCACATCCTGAAGGCGGAGCTGACGCCGGAGGAGTGCTTCAAGGCGGCCGAGGAGTGCGGCACGCCGATGGTCGCGATCCCCGGCGGCGAGCCGTTGCTGCATCCGCAGATGCCGGAGATCGTCGCCGGCCTGGTGGCGCGGAAGAAGTATGTCTACATGTGCACCAACGCGCTGCTGCTGAAGGAGAAGCTGCACCTGTTCACGCCGAGCAAGTATCTCTCGTTCTCGGTCCACGTGGATGGGCAGCGCGAGCATCACGACTTCTCCGTCTGCCGCGAGGGCGGATACGACATTGCGATGGAGGGCGTGCGGGCCGCGGTTGCCGCGGGCTTCCGCGTGACGACGAACACGACGCTGTTCGATGGCGCGGATCCCGAACAGCGTGCGCGCGCACTTCGACGAGCTGATGGAGGCGGGCGTCGAGAGCATGATGGTCTCGCCGGGCTACACCTACGACAAGGCGCCGGACCAGAAGCACTTCCTTGGCGCGCGCGCGGTCGAAGAAGCTGTTCCGCTCGATTCTGTCGAACCGCAAGAAGACGTGGCGCTTCAACGCGTCGCCCATGTTCATGGAATTCCTGATGGGCAAGAAGCACCTCGACCTGCACGCCGTGGGGCATGCCGACGTTCTCGATCTTCGGCTGGCAGAAGCCCTGCTACCTGCTGCAGGACGGCTACGCCGACACCTTCCAGGAATTGATGGAGACGGTGGAGTGGCAGAACTACGGCACCGAGAGCGGCAATCCGCAGTGCGCGAACTGCATGGTGCACTCGGGCTACGAGGCCAGCGGCGTGAACTACACCTTCGGCTCGATCAAGGGCCTGCTGGAGACGGCGAAGGCGATCTTCTTCGACACGTATCCGGACGACGGCGCGATGAAGCTGCTGAACGAGTGGAAGCCGGCGCACTCCGGCCCGCTGGTGCAGATTGCAGGCACCCGGTACAGCGTCGACAGAGCGCTGAGCTGCAGAGAGTTTCAGGAGACTAAGCATGGCGACCGAGACGCAGGAAGCGGCAAAGCTGGAGCAACTGGCGCACGAGAATCCGGATGAGATTGAAGTTGCCGCGGGCCGCGAGCGCGAACAACTCGAGGGCTGGGTTCCGGCGCTGGCGACTGACGCCGAGGTGCGCGAGGCGCTGGAGAAGGCCTTCGACTATCGCGGCGACATCACGATCACGCGCAAGGACGGCACGCAGGTCGAGGGCTATCTCTTCGACCGCCGCACGGGCTCGACGCTGGCGGACTCGTTCGTGCGCATCATGCCGTCCAACGCGCCGACGAAGGTGAATATTGCCTACTCCGAGATCGCGGCGCTGGCATTTACCGGGCGCGATACCGCCGCGGGCAAGACCTTCGAGGCCTGGGTGAAGAAGTACTGGGAGAAGAAGGCGGCCGGCGAGAAGAATATCCAGATTGAGCCGGAGAAGCTGGACTAAGACCGGCTCCCGGCACTGCGTCGAATTGCCGGATAGGTGGGGAAAGAGCGAGAAGTGCGCGTATTCATCACAGGAGCGACGGGCTTCGTCGGCGGCCATGTGGCGCGGCATATGCGGCGGAGGCGCCAGCTTCGTCTGCTGACCCGGCAAACAAGCCGGCTGGATTCGCTCAAGGGAATTGATGCGGAGATGGTGACGGGCGATCTGCGCGAACCGGAGAAGCTGCGGTCCGCGCTCACTGGCTGCGATGCGCTGGTTCATGTTGCGGCGGACTATCGCCTGTGGGTGCGCGATCCGGAGCAGATGTATGCTGCGAACGTGGATGGAACGCGCGAACTGCTGAAGCTGGCGCGCGAGGTTGGTGTACCGCGCGTCGTCTACACGTCGAGCGTCGCGACCATGGGCTTCAAGGCCGACGGCACCATCGTGGACGAGGAGACGCCCGTTGCATTGGCGGACATGATCGGCCATTACAAGCGGTCGAAGTTTCTGGCCGAGCAGGAGGCCATAAAAGCTGCGAAGGCTGGCCAGCACGTGATGATCCTGAACCCGACGACGCCGATCGGCCCTGGCGATGCCAAGCCGACGCCAACCGGCAGGATCATCGTCGACTTCCTCAACAAGAAATTTCCCGCGTATGTGGACACCGGGCTGAACCTGGTCGACGTGAGCGAGGTGGCCCGCATGCATGTGGTCGCGCTCGAACGGGAACTCCCGGCGAACGCTACATCCTGGGTGGAGAGAACCTTACGCTGAAGCAGATTCTCGACCGTATGTCGGCCATCACCGGTCTGCCTTCGCCGACCATGAAGGTCCCGCACGCAGTCGCCATGGCCTTTGCCTTCTTCGACGAGACCTTTACCGGTAAGCTGCGCGGCAAGGAGCCGCGCGCCACAGTGGAGGCCGTTCGCATGGGAAAGAAGATGATGTTCGCCTCGTCGGCAAAGGCGGAGCGCGAACTTGGCTTTCAGGTTTTGCCGATCTATACCGCGCTGCGGGCGGCGATCGAGTGGTTCATCGCGCATGGATATGCGCCCGCGCCATGAGGATCGGAATCATTGCGGCACTTCCGGGTGAGCTAAAGCCTTTGGTCAGGCGGTGGCAGCGCGTCGCCACGAAGTATCCCACTGCGAAGATGTGGACACTCTCGCACGATGAGGACACATGGATCGCGGTCTGCGCTGGAATGGGCGCCGACGCAGCACTGAGGGCCTACACAATCGCCGCGGCGAACGGTCCATTGGACATGCTCATCTCCGTTGGCTGGGCCGGTTCGCTGAATGCAGAAGTTCTCCCGGGAACAGTTCAGGTCCCGACCGTTGTCATCGATGCGCAAACGGGAGAACAGTTCGGCCTAACTGACGGAAAAAGAAAATGGCGATTGATAACGACGGCTCGTGTCGCCGACACTGCCGAAAAAAGCCGCCTCGTCGCGGCCTATCCGGGAGCCATCTTGGTCGACATGGAGGCCGCGACGGTAGCAAGATTGGCTGCCATGCGCGAAATTCCTCTGCTTTGTATCAAAGGGGTCTCCGATGGGGTTGGCACGAACCTGCCGGACTTGAATCCATTCATTGATCCGATGGGACATATGCGGATGACGCGGTTTCTTATCTACATCACTCTCCGGCCACGGTATTGGCCGTCTTTGCTCCATCTCGGAAAGAACAGTGCTCGGGCAGCCGAAGCCATGCGAGACTTAATTTTGAAGCTTCATGAAAGATAAAAATGTCGAAAAGCTCATTCGAACCGGAAGTGTCTAACAAAATCAGTGCGATCCCATCCACGATGCGCGCCGCAGTCTATCGCGGGATAAACGACGTTCGTGTCGAAACGATTCCAGTGCCTGAGATCGGCACGGGCGAAGTATTGGTCAAAATCCACACCTGCGGGATCTGCGGTACGGATCTGAAGAAGATCCACACTGGCTCGCACGATGCGCCGCGAGTCTTCGGCCACGAAATGTCGGGTACGATCGTCCGTGTAGGAGAGAGCGTCAACGGGTTCGCCGTCGGCGACCGTGTCATGGCATACCACCACATTCCGTGCGACGAATGTTATTACTGTCGAAAGCAAACCTTCGCGCAGTGCGACGCCTACAAAAAGGTTGGATGCACTGCCGGCTTTACTCCTTCCGGCGGCGGTTTCGCTGAGTACATCCGCGTGATGGACTGGATTGTGCGACGTGGACTGGTAAAAATTCCCGATGAGGTTTCATTTGAACAGGCTGCGTTTCTAGAACCGGTCAACACATGCTACAAAGCGATCCAACTGCTGAACCTGCAGCCCGATGAGACGGTGCTGGTGATTGGTCAGGGCCCGATCGGCGTTCTACTCGCCGCTCTTGGGCGCAGGACCGGCGCAACCGTATTGACGAGCGATCTGTATCCTGAACGCCACGCGATTGCCGCAAAGTTCGGGCTCGATCATCCGCTCGATGCACACGGAGATGTTGCCGCCGCAGCGAAGGCTGCCACGGAGGGCCGCGGCGCCGATGTTGCTCTGCTTGCAGTAGGTGGCAATGCGTTGATCAAGGTGGCAATGGACGCGATACGTCCCGGCGGCCGCGTCGTTTTATTCGCTCAGACGCAGCATGGCGAGGCACGGTTTGACCCAGCCGCCGTCTGCATGGACGAGAAGACACTGATGGGCTCGTACAGCTCTTCGGTTTCCTTCAATGAAGACGTCAACAAACTGGTCTTCGAGGGATACCGCAACGGTTTCGATCTAACGAACCTGATCTCGCACCGCTTCTCGCTGGAAGACGCTGTCACCGCAATAGAACTGGCGTCGCACCCTCAGGCCAATTCGATGAAGATCGTCATTCAGCCGGGAAGCTAGTCCCGTGCACGCTTTTTCACTTCGACATTGAGGCGCTTGATCTTCTGATTCAGCGTGGAAAGCGGAATCTTGAAGTATTCAGCCGCCTCGGTCTGGTTCCAGTGGCAGCGCTCAAGACGGTCCGAGATGATGCGCCGCTCGATCTCTTCCATCAAATCGAAGAGGGAAGCGTTGGGCTGATGGTCCAACAGGCTTGCGGAGTATGTGCTGCCGGTCAACTGGGTCGGCAGCAGATCGGGATTGATGGTCCGTGAGGTGGAGAGCACAACACCGCGCTCCATGGCGTTCTCGAGCTCGCGCACATTGCCCGGCCACTCGTAGTCCATAATGATGCGCATTGCCTCAGGTGAGAGCGAGCGGTCTTCCGTGCCGTTCTCCTCCGCGTAAAACTTAAGGAAGTGTGCCGCGAGCAGAGGAATATCCTCGCGGCGCGAACGGAGTGGTGGCAGTTCGAGGCAGATGACGTTCAGCCGATAGAAGAGATCTTCGCGGAAGCGACCTTCGCGCACAGCCTCCTGCAGGTTGACGTTGGTCGCGGCGATGATGCGAACGTCGACCTGAATCTCCTGTACCCCGCCAAGGTGCATGAAGCGCCGGTCCTGCAGGACGCGCAAAATCTTCGCTTGCATGTCCATGCCCATCGTGCCGATCTCGTCGAGAAAGAGCGTGCCGCCGTTGGCAACTTCAAAGAGACCTTTTTTTGCCGTGACCGCTGAGGTGAAGGCGCCTTTGACATGGCCGAATAGTGTTGATTCCAGCAGCTCCGATGGCACAGCGCCGGTATTGACAGGAACGAATGGCCGGTCGCGACGCGGTGAGTTGGCATGAATCGCCTTTGCGATCAGCTCCTTGCCCGTACCGCTTTCGCCCTGGATCAGAACGGTGGAGCGGCTCGGCGCAACCTGCGCGATGAGGTCGAAGAGGCGGAGCATCGGTTCGCTCTTCCCGACGATATTTTCAAAGTTATACCGCTGCTTCAGCGTGCGCTTGAGCTGAACAACTTCCTCTTCGGCGCGATGCCGGCCAATAGCTGCGCGAATGTCGGCAAGCAGCTTTTCGTTGTCCCACGGCTTCTGAACGAAGTTTTCCGCGCCGGCACGGATGGCATCGACTACGTTGCCAACGGTTCCGTACGCGGTAATCATGATGACGGGAAGGTTGGGCTGCATCTCGATGATTCGAGGCAGCAGATCGATACCACTCTGACCCGGAAGAGCGAGGTCCAGGAGCAGCAAGTCATATTCGTTGCGCGACAACAGCTCCAGGCCGGCTGGACCGTCGACGGCCGCGCTGACGGAGAAGCCCTCCAGCGTCAGCAGCGTGTCGAGAGATTCGCGGATCGCATCCTCGTCGTCGATGATGAGGATGCGTGGATCGCCAACCACGCGCGCCGTTCGTTGCAGGTGCAGGGTCTCGGCGGCAAGTTCAGTTATCTCAGACATGGATCGTCTTCCTCTCAATGTCCTGCGCAATGCTCTTTGGTACCTCAGCACTGGTTGCAGGACGGGCGCCGGAGGATGGGAACTCCAACTGGAAGGCAGTGCCAACGCCGAGTTCGCTCTCAACATGGATCTTCCCGGCATGCTCCTGCATGATTCCGTAGGTGACGGCAAGCCCCAGGCCGGTACCCTTATGTTCGCCGTCCTGCGGTTTCGTCTTCGTCGTAAAGAAAGGATCGTAGATGCGATGGAGGTGTTCTTTTTCGATGCCGCCACCAGAGTCCTGAATGCGTACCAGCACACGGCCGGTCCCATTGAAGGTCGCAATCTTCAACGTGGCGTTCGTCGTTCCGAACATCGCATCTTTCGCATTCAGCATCAGGTTAAGGATGACCTGTTGCAGCTTGCCCTGATTCCCGTGAATACGAGCGAGGTGCGGATCGAAGTTTGTTTCCACGCGAATCTGCGCCGTCTTGAATTGATGCTCCAGCAGCGTAACGGTGTCGCCAAGAAGATCGTTCAGGTTCAAGCTGGTGAACTCCGTCCCGCTGGTTCGGGAGAAGTTGAGCAGACCATTGACGATCTCCGAGGCGCGGAAGGTCTGCTGCGTAATCTTCTCGAGCACCGGCGCGAGCCGTTCATCGTCGCGCATATGCTTGGTAAGCATCTGGGTGTAGCTCGAAATGACCGCCAGCGGCGTATTCACCTCGTGCGCGACGCCCGCTGCCAGCAGGCCGATCGAAGAGAGCTTCTCCGACTGAGTCAGCTGGGCCTCCAACTGGATGCGGTCGGTAATATCGTCGACCAGAATGATGCGGCCTACGGCGACGAAGTTTCGCGTGACCAGCGGTGCAATCGCGATATTGGCGATGCGCTCGGTCCCGTTCGGCAGCACCAGCCGGAACTTGTAGAGCGTGTGTGTGCCATGTTCGTTGCGCACGCTATTGAATCTGGCGACAAACTCCGGTGGCAGTACAGCGGAGATCGGTTGCCGCAGGACCTCGGCGCGCGGCTTCTCGTACATGGTCTCCATCTGGGTGTTCCAGCTCTCGATGCGATCGTCGAGGTCGACGGCGAAGACTCCGATGTTGATCGATTCGACGATGTTTTCGTGGAACTCCTTCAGGCTTTCGAACTCTGTGATCTTCTGTTCCAGTCGCCGGTAGAGCTGCGCGTTCTGGATCGCAATGCCGATATAGCCGGCGAGAGACTCCAGCAACTCCATGTCTTCGCTGGAGAGAAAGTCGCCGTCGTCGGTGCGGCCCAGGCCGATTACAGCGACGGTTCGCGTGCCGCCTCCCTCGCGATTGGCGACGCGGCAGGGAAGGTAATAATTCAGGTCAAGCCGTCCCGCGCTGCGAGCGCTGGGCTTCCGGGAGACGAAGGATCTGTTGCGGGTTCTCCAGGAAGATATGGTTGTTTGCGCCGGGCCGGTCGAAGTCAAGAAAGCGAACATCCAATGCCCGCAGGTCGGAGGCCTGCAGATTCGTGAGTCCATGCGATGCGGCCAGATCGAAGTGCCGGGGCGAGCCGGGGCGGCCGTCGCTCTCCGAAGCAAGAAAAACGGCGACACGCGTGACAAGCAGCGCCTGCGGCAGACGCTCTACGATGGAGTCGAGCAGAGCGCGGAGATCGGTCTGTGAGTTGATGCCGCGGCCAAATTCAACCAGTGTTTCGCGGTAGTCGAAACGTTTCTGGTCGAAGGCGCGATCAACCCATGCCTGAATCGTTCGTTTCAACGGCTCGAAGACGATGCCGGCGATGATGATGGCCGCCATCAGGCCCCAGAAACCGAACTGGGGGGAGAGTCGGCTGTGCACGATCTCGCCGGTGACCGCGACCACGCCGAAGTAGACACCGACGAGCAAGGCCGTCGCGAGCGTGTAGGTGACACCGCGCTTGAAGATCAGATCGACGTCCATCAGCCGGTACCGAACGATGGCCCAACTGAAGGTCAGCGGAAGAATGACAAGCGAGAGCCCGGCGAGCTTCGTCAGCGAACCCGGCATCGACCAATCCGCAAGATATGGAATTACGTTCAGCAACGTGAATGGCGTAACCGCAATCAGCGTGCCGCGGGTAAGCCACTTCAGTTGCTGGCGCTCCAGCGCAGACTCGGCCCGGCGATAGCGCAACCGGAAGACGATAGCCGCGATGACGTAGTACAGCGCGAGATAGCCAAGCGAAATCTGATCCAGACGATGAAGCAGGATCTCCGTCGCCGACCAGAATCGGATCGCGGTGTATTGCAGGCCCAGAAGAAAGATTCCCGGCACATACAGCAGCGCACAGACGAGTCGCCGTTTGAACCGGTTGCGATGCTCGGAGGCGTAGTTGTCCGAAAAGCTGACGGCAAAATGCAGGAAGAGCGCCGGCTGCAGCGCCTGCGCCACCATAAAGCCCCAGTCGTAGACACCCAGCTCTCCGGTAGACCGGAAGCTGTAGAGCACAAACGAGGCTAGGCAGAAGACATAGAAGTGGATAGATTTCGGTGCAGTCCAGCGCCGGAACAACACGTAGATCCCGATGCATAGGTAGACCAGAGCGATAAACCGCAGATACTGATCGAAAGACCGGTCCTTAGGCTCCAGATACACCTGGATATCGAGCCGCGTCGCGCCATTCAAATCGATCGATTGGGGAACCGGTCTGAGGATCGAATAGGTACATTTACCGAAGCTGCCACTGCGAAACATCTCCCGGCCCAGGGACGCAACGCGCGGCGTCGGCTGATTGTTAACGCTGAGAAGAATGTCACCGGTACGTATCCCCGCACGATGTCCGGGAGAGTCGGCAGGCACTCGTTCCGCCCGCAGCCCGCCATTCGCCTCAACCCACCAGACACCGTCTGTCGGAACATCCAGGCCGTTTTGGTGCTCGAAGTTCATCGCCGCAAGCACGCAGGCAGCTACGGTTGCCAAAGCAAGCACAATAGCCAGAACGCGGGTTTGTGCAGCATTTTTCATGTAGCTCGCAAATATTTAAGCATCTCGATGACCAAACCCCTAAACAGCTTGAATGCAGCATTTAAAGGCTGCACTGCGCTTATTCCTACAAAAAATCATAACCTATTCCGTAATTCACATCTTCGCGTCGGTGATATCTTACGCTTCGAATACCACTTACTCCCTTCAAAAACTATCTAATTCTACGTTTCTTCCCCCAGCCGTTTGCCAACGACAAACAAATGACATAAGCTCGTCACCTAAGATTTATTAACTGTCCTGTAACATGACTTTATGGACGAGGAAGCAGCAGGAATGTTTCCCGCGCCTGACTGGCGATCTCTCCACATAATGAGGGTGGCTGCGACTGTGACCGGAGGGCATCCCACGATTGAAGAGCACTTTACCCTGGTGGACGGGGCGAAGGTTTACTACCAGCGCGCAGGCTCCGGTCGGCCTCTCCTTCTGCTCCATGGACTAGTCGGTTCGGCGAGGAACTGGCGGCAGAACATCAGCTTTCTTGCACGCGATTCGAACGTGTATGCCGTCGATCTCTTCAACATGGGCAAGTCGGACCGGGTTCCGGGCCTGGATGCGGGACTCGAGGCTACGGCCGACCGGTTGGCCTCCTGTATGGACGCTCTCGGCCTTGACGAGGCGGATATCGCCGGGCATTCGCATGGAGGCGCAGTGGCCATGATGTTTGCTGCGCGCCATCCCGGCCGGGTTCGCCGGCTTATCTTGTTTGCTCCGGCAAATCCGTTCTGTGATCTGGGAAACCAGTTGATTCGCTTCTACCAGACGCGATTTGGAAGTTGGTTAGCCCGGCGGATTCCGTCCCTGCCCAGAAAGTTAAAGGCAACCGCACTCAGTCGGATGTATGGCGATCCATCGCGGGTTGCGGTCGGCACGCTCGACGGATATACCGCAGATCTGCACGTTCCCGGCACGATTGATCATGTCTTGCGAATCATCGAGCGCTGGTTCGAGGATATGCGTCTGCTCCGTTCTGCTCTCACCCGGCTTGCGGAAAAGCCAACCCTGCTGATATGGGGAGACCGCGATCGCGCCGTCGGTCTGAACTCAGCGCGCGAGCTGCACCGTACCCTTCCGCAGTCGAGCCTGCTCGTCCTGCCCGGCGTTGGACACATAGCCTTCGAAGAGATGCCCGAGCTCTGCAACCAGGCAATGCGCGACTGGCTGATTAATCCGTTGCCGTCCGAGCTTCGATCGCCCGTAAGCCGTCATCAGGATGACCTCGCTATTCGAAACAATCCTGCCGAACGCGGCGCGGCCTGATTTAGCTCAAGCCAAACTCACTTTGCAACCACGAACGAATCTCCTGCTGCATTAGAACTAGCTTGGGACCCGGCGAATCCGTCGTTCCTTGAAAGAAGTGATCGGCTCCTGCAATCCACACCAGCCGCTTCGGCTCCGAAGCCCGTTCAAAGACACCTTCCATCACATCGCGCGGCCCATACTGATCGTGATCACCGCTGATGAAGAGCTTCGGCACGGTGCACTTCGGCAGAAACCCGTACTTGTAGTCCCTGCCTTCAGCGCGCACCGGCACTCCCAGCCCAATCAGCCCCTTCACGCGAGGATCCCCGCAGCACGCACGCAGACCAACGTTTGAGCCGAAGGAGAAACCTGCGAAGAGAATCGGAAGTTTCAAGTTCTGTTCCATCCAGGCAAGTGCAGCCTGAACGTCCTCCTGTTCGCCCATACCTTCGTCGTGGGCGCCTTCGCTCAGTCCAACGCCACGAAAGTTAAACCGAAGAACCGGCAGTCCAAAGGAAGAGAACGCCTTCATCGCGTGATACACGACCTTATTGTGCATCGTTCCACCGCCGAAGGGGTGCGGGTGGCAGACGAGCGCCGCGTACGGAGCGTCGTCCCGACCCGTGTTCAGAAGGGCCTCCAACCGCCCTGCAGGACCGCGAAGATCGTCGATCGATCTGATCTGCGAAGAAGTAGTTTGCGTCATCTCTTCCAGTCTAGCGGGTACTCGGAATCATTCGCTGTTCACAAGCGATAACGTATGCTGGAACACATGGCGATCGACCCCATACAACTGACTAAACAGCTCGTAGATATTGAATCCATCACCTACTGCGAGGGTCTTGCCGGCGTCTTTCTGCACGAGTTCCTGACATCGCAACGCTACGCCGTCGAGCGGATGCAGGTAGAACAACCGAATGGCGCATGTACCCCAGGGGCAGGGAACGGCCAGCGGTTCAACGTCTACGCCGCGCTCCCAGGCGTCACTCCGGATGTCGTGCTTTCGACCCATATGGACACAGTCCCTCCCTTCTTCGGTGCGAGCGAGGACGACGAGTTCCTCTACGGCCGCGGCGCCTGCGACGCGAAGGGCATCATCGCCGCACAAATAGCCGCAGCGGATCAACTGCGCGAGGCAGACATCAAGGTCGGCCTCCTCTTCCTCGTTGGCGAGGAGCGCGACTCAGCCGGAGCCATCGTTGCCAACAAGTCGCCCAAGGGATCGAAGTTTCTCATCAACGGCGAACCGACGGACAATCGTCTCGCCATCGCCTCCAAAGGCGCACTTCGCGTCGAACTCCGCGCCAAAGGCCGCATGGCCCACTCCGCCTATCCAGAGCTGGGGGAATCGGCCATCGACAAGCTTATCGAAGCGCTTCATGACGTGCTGGCGATGCCCTTGCCGGTCGAACCCGAGATCGGTCCAGCGACCCTGAACATCGGTCTCATCTCCGGCGGATACGCACCCAACGTCATCGCCGACAAAGCCGAGGCTCATATCCTCATTCGCACCGTCGGCCCGGCAGAAGAGATCAAGAGATCCGTCCTCGCCGTCGTGGGCGATCGTGCCGACGTCGCCTTCAGCCTCGACCTGCCGTTCATCCGCATGAGAAAGGTAGGGAATCTCCCGACGATGATCGCCAAGTTCACAACTGACATCCCCGTTCTGACAGCCTGGGGAGAGCCGCTCCTTCTAGGTCCCGGTTCCATTCACGTCGCCCACACCCCCCACGAGAAGATCGCGAAAAAAGAGCTTCTCGAGGCTGTAGACCTGTATGTTGAAGTCGCTACTAGTTTGGTCGAGAGCGCCCAGACAGCCTTATGGCGAAACCTCTTCGTAAGCTTCTGACCGTCGTGTTCGCCATCGTCACCATCACGGTAGTCGACGCCATCTTCGTCTATCGGGACATCCCCACTCACAACACCAACCTCGCTCACTTCGACACGATTATCGTCCTCGGCACACCAGCTAATCCCGACGGAACACCCTCGCCAGAGCAGCGCGAACGCACCCTCGAAGGCGTTCACGAGTACAAAGCCAGCGTCGCTCCGGCGCTGATTCTCACTGGAGCCGCTGCCCACAACCAGTTCGTCGAAGCGCACGTCATGGCCACGCTCGCTATCGCACAGGGAGTTCCACCGAGTGCGGTAATCGAGGAAGACCAGGCGCAAAACACCGTTCAAAATATCTTTTACAGCGAGCGCATCATGGCTCAGCACGGCTGGACCAGCGCCGAGGTCGTCAGCTCGCCCAGCCATCTCCCCCGCACCGCTCTCATCCTCGAACACTTTCCGATCCAGTGGCGCACCCATTTGGCATCCTGGCCCTCGGACTACTCGTTTTGGCAACGCGCCGCCCACTACGCGGTCGAAGCAGAGTACTGTCTCAGGCTGCGAATCTTCGGATTTCCTAAGTCGCGTTTTCTTCCCCATCCCGCGTGATCATCCCCGCCGATCAGCCGGAGATGATACCGAACGGCAGGTTCCCGCCATTATCCTCGGCCAGCACCGCCGTCTCGTCCGGATTCGCTGGGTTATAGCGCGCATTCACCTTCGGTTCACCCTTCGCTTTCGTCTCCGCTTCATGGAGGGTCATCGCGACGCTGCGGAGATAGCCGCCATAGTATTCACCGTTCAACGTGAAGTGAAATCCCGCTTCGATCTGGAAAGGTGTGCCCGTAGTGGCCACATCCTCGTCCGCATTCAACACCTGCCAGTGGTTGACCTCAGCCTGAACCGCAGGCCAGCTCTTCGCAAGACCAACCCTTTTGTCGCGTGCACGACGGCGAAGCGACCGGCGAATTCCATCGATCAGAAAGATCCCAGCCATTTGGCTTACGATTCTAATACCTCGCTACCGGGATGCCCGCCGCTGTCACCTCGCAGGACGGTCTCTGGAGGAGCATTCCCCTTCGGCGAAAAGCTTCGAAACGAACGTTCTCGGAAAAAATGCAAGAGAGAATCAAATTCGGTCCCACTTTATCCTCAGCGAAAGTACCGAGACAAGCGCCTTAGAATAGGTACATGGCAGCAGAGTTCACCCATCTTCATCTCCACACCGATTACTCTCTCCTCGATGGCGCCTGTGACGTAGACAAACTCTCCGCCCACCTCAACAAAATCGGCCAGACCGCTGCCGCCATGACCGACCATGGCAACATCTTCGGCGCAGTCCACTTCTTCGACGCCATGCAGAAGAAGGGAATCAAGCCCATCCTCGGCTGCGAACTCTACATCTGCAAAAACGACGACCACCGCGCCCCCTTCAACGACGACAAATACAACCACCTCCTCGTCCTCGCCGAAAACGAAGCCGGCTACCGCAATCTGGTCCGCCTCACCAGCGAAGCCGCCCTGCACGGCTTCTACCGCAAACCCCGCGTCTCAAAAAGCTTTCTCGCCAAACACTCCGAAGGGCTCATCGGCTTTTCCGGCTGTCTCGCCGGCGAAGTCAACCAGCACCTCATGGAAGGGAAGTACGACGAAGCCAAGCGCACCGCCGGCTTCTACGAAGATCTCTTTGGCAAAGGCAATTACTTCCTCGAAATCCAGGACCACGGCCTCGCCCCCGACAAAGCCGTCTGCGAAGCGCTCTTCAAGATGGAGCGCGAACTCAACATCCCGCTGATCGCCACCAACGACAGCCACTACGTCGCCGCCGACGACTCCCGCGCCCACGAAATCCTCCTCTGCGTCCAGACCGCTGGCAGCATGAACGACCCCAAGCGCTTCAAGTTCGACACGCAGGAGTTCTACATCAAGAGCGCCGAGGAGATGCTCCGCAAATTCTCCCAGACGCCCGAGGTCTGCACCCGCACCATGCAGTTCATCGACCGCTGCAATCTCAAGATGGCCAAGGTCGACAACCCTTTCCCCGACTTCATCGTCCCCGAAGGCGAAACCCTCGACAGCTACTTCGAGCAAATCTGCCGCGAAGGCCTGCAGATGCGCCTCGACACCGCCGTCGCCCACCTGCGCGAACGCGGCCTCCTCAAGAAAACCATCCCCGAGTACCACGCCCGCCTCGACCGCGAACTAAACATCATCAAGCAGATGAAGTTTCCCGGCTATTTCATGATCGTCTGGGACTTTATCAAGTATGCACGTGAGCACAACATCCCCGTCGGCCCCGGCCGTGGCTCCGCCGCCGGCTCGCTCGTGGCCTACGTCATGCAGATCACCGACATCGACCCGCTCCAGAACGAACTCCTCTTCGAGCGCTTCCTCAACCCCGAGCGTATATCGATGCCTGATATCGACATCGACTTCTGCATGAACCGCCGCAGCGAGGTCATCGAATACGTCACGCGCAAATACGGCCGCGACCAGGTCGCCCAAATCATCACCTTCAACACCATGGCCGCAAAGGCCGCCATAAAGGACGTAGGCAGAGCATTCGACATGCCCTACGGCGAAGTCGACCGCATCGCAAAGATGATCCCGACCACCATCGGCATCACCATCGACCAGGCCCTCAAAGATTCGCCCATGCTCGCCGGAGCTTACGAAGGCGACCCAAAAATAAAAGAGCTCATCGACGCCGCACTCCGCCTCGAAGGCCTCGTCCGCGGTGCCGGCGTCCACGCCGCCGGCGTCGTCATCGCGCCCAAGCCCCTTACCGAGCTCGTACCGGTTACCCGCGCAAAAAACGACGATATCGTAACCGCCTACGACATGAAGGCCATCGAAAAGATGGGCCTCCTCAAGATGGACTTCCTCGGCCTGACGACTCTCACCGTCATCGACGACGCTCTCAAGCTCATCAAGTCCACCACTGGCACCACCGTCGACATGTCGCTCGTCCCACTCGACGACGTCACCACGTACGAGCAGGTCTTCCACCGTGCATTAACCTCAGGTGTCTTCCAGTTTGAATCAGGCGGCATGCGCGACGTCCTCCGCCGCTACAAGCCCAACACCGTCGAAGACCTCACCGCCCTCAACGCCCTCTACCGCCCCGGACCGATTGAAGGCGGCATGATCGACAGACTTCATCGAGCGCAAATGGGGCCGCCGCGCCGTCAGCTACGACCTCCCCGAACTCGAGGTCATCCTGCACGAAACCCTCGGCGTCATCGTCTACCAGGAACAGGTCATGCAGATCTCGAACGTCCTCGCCGGATACTCCCTAGGCGATGCCGACCTGCTCCGTCGCGCCATGGGCAAAAAGGATGCAGCCGAGATGGCGAAGCAGCGCGACCGCTTCATGGCTGGAGCCGCCGCCAACAAACATCCCAAAGATGTCGCTGGAAAGATCTTTGACCTGATGGCGCAGTTCGCCGGATACGGCTTCAACAAGTCGCACTCCGCCGCCTACGCCCTCCTCGCCTATCACACCGCATGGCTCAAGACCCACTATCCAGTGGAGTTCATGGCCGCGCTCCTCACCAGCGAAACCTCGAAGCCCGAAAACGTCGTCAAGTACATCTCGGAGTGCCGCGAGATGAACATCCCCGTCGTGCCTCCCAACGTTCAGGTCTCGGACGCGAACTTCACACCAATCATCACGCCGGCAGGCAAGGCCATCGGCTTCGGCCTCGCCGCCATCAAGAACGTCGGCCACAACGCCATCGAGTCCATCATCACCGCACGCGCCGCCTTACAAGCAGCAGGGAAGCAAGGCTTCGCAAGCCTCTATGAGTTCTGCGAAAAAGTTGATCTCCGCCTCCTCAACAAGCGAGTCCTCGAATCCCTCATCAAGGCGGGAGCCATGGACACCTTCGGCGGCCGCGCGCAACTTTGCGCCGCACTCGACAAAGCCATGGAGCGCGCCCAGAAATCGCAACGCGACGAAGCCGCCGGCCAACACGGACTCTTCGGCATCTTCGACTCCGACGTCCATCCCGCCGCCACCAAAAACGAAGACGCTCTCCCCAGCGTCGCTGAGTGGGACGAACACACCCGCCTGCAAAACGAAAAAGAAGTCCTCGGCTTCTTCGTCTCCGGCCACCCCATGGACAAGTACCGCGAGAAGCTTCGCAACATGAAGGTCATCGACACAGTCACAGCCTGCGAGATGAAGCCCGAGCCGCAAAACTTCCGCCGCCGTGGTGAAGAGCCGCAAAACGAGATCTCCATCGCCGGCGTCATCACCGGCCTCAAGGTTGCAAAATCCAAACGCTCTGGCGAGCTCTACGCCCAGGCCTCGCTCGAAGACACGGTCGGCAAGATCGAACTCATCGCCTTCTCCGCCAACTACGAAAAGCTCAAAGACAAGCTGAAGATCGACGTCCCCGTAGTCGTTCGTGGCGTTCTGCGCGGCGAAGAAGACTCAGCCCCTAAGCTCGCCCTCTCCAACATCCAGGCGCTCGAAGACGTCAAGATCAAACTCCCCGACTCGCTGCGCATCAAAGTCCCCCTGCACAACCCCGACACCGCACTCCTCGAAAAACTTCACGCCGTCTTCCTCGGCGCACCCGGCAAAGGCAAAGTCCTGCTCGACCTCGAAGAGCCCGGCGAGTTCTGTGCCGTCCTCGAACCCCACAACATCACAGTCGCCGCAGACCGCCTCTTCATCGACCACATCGAAGAGCTGGTCGGACGTGGCGGCGTGCGCGTCCTCGACTGAAGTGACGTCACCCATCGCGCCGGCGAACGCGATGCAGGGAAGCCACTGGAGGAGTACGCTTAGCGTGAGGTAATGCAAAATCATGGCATTTACTGTGCGCTTCAAGAACAGAAAGACAAATACCTTTGCCGACGTTTCATACCAGGCCGGGGCAATTCTGCCTAAGCTTCAGGATAAGATCGCCAGCCCATTCAGCGAGGAGAAGTGGATCACCGTGGTCGACGTCATCGGCCAGGTTTCAGGAAGCCCCTACGAGATTCACGTCCAGGAATAACGGAAATAAAGCTTCTTCAGATCAGATGACTTTCCGGAGTGCATCAGCGACCTTTTCACCGGCCTTCTTGACGGCGGCGGCCGCCGTCTCACCCGCCGCCTTGGTGTGCGTGAACGCTGATCTCTTTTGCGTTCCGGGGTCTTCGACAGCAACGGTCTCGATCTCTCCGCCGAAGATTGTGTGCTCCTCTTCAAGCCGGTCGAGCGCTGAGTTCAACTCTGCAACTACCGCCTCGGCGTCATCCTCGACGACAATCAGTTCAATATTGATCTTCCGATAAAGCATTCATACCCCCTGCCTATAATTCTATTGCTTGCCGTTGAGTCCCGCACGGCACTGCAGTCGGCCAAATCGAGCCACTGCACAGGATGCCATCCGGTACCTACTATAAGATGCGACAGCCCTGAGCTCGGTTCCATATACGAAGACGAGGAATCTGAGTAGATTTCCCGCATTTCTAAATCCAACGAATCCGGAAACTTCCACAGTGAAACAACTTTTCGCTTTGTTTTGCCTTCCTGCGCCCCGCACGAAGGTCCAGTGAGTGTTTGTGTATACTCATCCGACCCCATGCCATCCGTAACCGAAAGCGCCAGCCGCACCTCGCCTCGTATCTTCCGCGGCTGGTGGCGTTATTGTCGCCATCATCGGGCAGTCCTTCGCAATCGCGACCGCACTTGTCTACACATTCACCATCTTTGCCAAACCCCTCACCACCGAGTTCAAATCCAGCCGCGGCTCCATCGCCTTGGCAGTCTCGTTACTCGACGTGTGTGTGACATTCTCCGCCCCTCTGGTCGGACGCCTGGTCGATCGCTACGGAACACGCCGCATCATCGTAACCTCACTGTTCCTCCTTATTTCGATCCTGGTTGGGCTCTCTTATGTTCAACCGCCTCTCTGGCATCTCTACGCTCTCTACATGCTCGCCGGATCTCTCGGAGTAGCTACCTCGCCCGTAACGTACTCCCGCGTCATCGCCAACTGGTTCGATCGGAAGCGCGGCTTGGCGCTCGGATTCGCAGGCATTGGTACAGGGCTCGGGGCCTTCGTCGGGCCCTCCCTCGCGCAGTTTCTCATCGACGAGAGAGGCTGGCGCCAGGCTTACCTCGGCCTCGCAGCATTCGTCCTTCTGCTGGCCGTGCCGGCAGTTGCGATCTTTCTCAGAGGAAGCCCTGAAGAGGTTGGCCTCTTACCAGACGGGGCGACCGCCGCCCTCATCACCGAACCGCGCAACACTCCTGTGCCGGGAATGACGCTATCGGAGGCAGTACGAACCCGGACGTTCTGGCTCCTCTGCAGCATCTTTTTCGTGATCGCCGGTTGCGGTACCGGAACCGCCGCACACGTCGCGCCGCTGCTCACCGATCACGGCGCCTCCGGACGCTCCGCCGCATTTGCAGCCTCGATCTTCGGCTTCGCCTCCATCATCGGGAAAGTCGGAAGCGGCTACTTCATCGATCGCTTCTTCGCCCCACGCGTCGCCGCCGTCATGTTCGCCGGAGCGGCGATCGGAATTGCCATGCTATCCAGCGGCTTCACCGGAAACATGGCGTATCTCGCATGCTTCCTCATCGGCCTTGCAATCGGCACCGAGGCAGACGTCATGCCCTTCCTCATCAGCCGCTACTTCGGAATGCGTTCCATGGCGGAACTCACGGTTTCGCATTCGGCTCCTACACCTTGGGCAACGCCACTGCTCGATACCTCATCGTCGCGAGGTTTCGACGCCACCGGATCCTACCGAATCCCGCTAGCCTGCGCCTCCTTGGCCGCGCTGCTAGCCACGCTGGCGACCTTTGCCCTAGGAAAATACCACCAATTTTCGACACCTTGAGCAGTCCATTCACAAACACCAGCGCTTTAATGTGTACACTGGCGGCACTCCCTACATGTCAAAACTCGCAGCCACGGCTGCAGAAACGATGAGAAAACTATGTCCGCTGGAAATACTGCCGAACGCCCCGCAACCCCCGATCTGTTCTTCGATATGCTCAATGCTCATCAGCGCACCGCTGCCTTGCGGACGGCGATTGAACTCGATCTCTTCCGCGCTGTGGGTGACGGGCCGGGAGATGTGGCCTCGCTCGCGCGTCAATGCTCCGCCTCCGAACGTGGCATTCGCATCCTGTGCGACTTCCTCACCATCCATGGTGTCCTCACCAAAGAAGACGGTCGCTATCGCCACAGTCCGACGAGCGCCGCTTTTCTTGACCCGCGCTCTCCTGCCTGTCTGGCTCCCATTACGCAGTTCATCATGAGCCCGAGCATGCGGGAGTCGTACAACCATCTAACCGAGATTGTGCGCA
This sequence comes from uncultured Acidobacteriaceae bacterium, assembly GCA_963791735.1. Taxonomy (GTDB): domain Bacteria; phylum Acidobacteriota; class Terriglobia; order Terriglobales; family Acidobacteriaceae; genus Edaphobacter. The sequence continues at coordinate 210,424 of CAWBTR010000011.1, forward strand.
CCGGCCGCACCGTCCTTCCCGGCGATGGCAACGTCGAGCCTGATAACCCCATCTGGGTTAATTTCGCGAAAAGCATGGTGCCGATGATGGGGCCGGCAGCTGGCCCGTTTGCCGCCGTCGTGCTGGAAGGGCACACTGGCCCGATGCGCGTGCTGGATATCGCCGCCGGCCACGGCCTGTTCGGCATCGAGATCGCCACGCAGAACCCGCAGGCTCACATCACCGGTCTCGACTGGGCGGCCGTGCTGCAGGTTGCTCTGGAGAATGCTGGCAAGGCGGGCGTCCAGGACCGCTACGAGACCCTTCCCGGCAGCGCCTTCGACGTCGACTTCGGAGGCCTATACGATGCCGTACTGCTCACCAACTTCCTGCATCACTTCGACAAGCCCACCTGCGTGGCTCTGTTGAAGAAGGTTCACGCCGCACTGCAGCCCGGCGGGCGAGCCATCACCCTCGAGTTCGTGCCCAACGAAGACCGGGTCTCTCCACCCATGCCTGCAGCCTTCAGCATGACCATGTTGACCTCCACACCGTCGGGCGACGCCTACACCCTCAACGACCTCACAGCCCTGTACACCGAGGCAGGCTTCAAAGCCGTCACCGCACACCCCATTCCCAGAAGTCCCCAAACCGCAGTCGTGGGACGCGCCTGAAACCCTGAAGATCGCTCCCGGTGTCAGCACTACCTCGTCGCACTACGATGGATGCCAGGTCACGTTAACCCGAACGGGGATTTCATTCTTGATGGGGACAGTAAAGAACGTCGGGGGGTCGATCTTGAAATCGGAGAGCGTGGAAGGAACGGTGCCCGTGATGTGATGGGCAGTCCCCTCAACCACCTGGGTGAAAGCTACATGGGAATAGTGTGCAGTGTTGCCTGCGAACTGAACTTCAAGATCGCAATCCAGCGTAGGTGATGCGAGGCTGGCTTCCGGAAGCCTGAACCGGACGGCAACAACAGGGAACTCCGCGCCGCGAGTGACCTGAAGCATATGGAGGTCGCGATTGCTGTCGCCCGAGTCGAAGGATTTGACAGGCACGGCGAGCAGGAAGTCACACTGTCCCGCGTGGCAGACTCCCTTTCCCTTCGCTGCGTGGCTCACTCCATCGACTTCATGCAGTGGGTGCGACATGTGATAAGTCAGCGTGGATTGATCCAGAATCCACACACGGTCGGGTTGCGCGAGCGCGGACACAGTGAGAAACATCAAGACGAGAAGGCAACGATTTTTCATGACCCCACCTAGAAGTATTTGAGATGAATCGGCCACGACACCGCAACGATCGCGGCGACGTAACTTCCGGCCGTAGCCCATGCCACGGCAGAATGGGCCGACGCGATGCCGTGAACCTTTTCGCCGCTGTTCGCCTGATTGAACGCCATGGCGCCGAGTATCGGAGTGAGAATCATTCCGGGGGCGTGGATGTAGATGAGGTACTTGTGCAGCTTAATGCCGCCGCGCGCGGCTCGTTGGAGACCTTCGGAGCACGAATGGCATAGTAGGCCGTTGCTCCATACATTCCGACCGCAACGGCACCCAGCGCAACATGCAAATCGCGTGTCGTGGTATTACCCGGATTGTTGCGTTCCGGCGGAGCACCGACCGAGCTGATACACGCCGCGGCGACTGGAATTACGGTGATCAGGCCGAGCCGCTGATGAATCTTCAGCATCTCTGTTCGCTTGTCGAGCACAGCCTGTTCCTTAACATCGCCATGGGTCTGTTCCGGCGTCAACCCAAGATCGCTCAGCGATGGCCCCGCCGGCGTCTGAGGAGTCTGCTCGCCAGGCTTCTGCTGCTGCTTGTCCTGCTTCGGCGTCTCCTGCGCAGAGCTCGAATCTCCGATGTCAGTCGCCGAGCCGCCGCTATCCCTCCCGTCCAATGCAGCCGGCATTGGAGCGTCAGGCAGCTCTGCGGACCCGGAATCGGCCTTCAGCACCAATTTCACCTGCACCTGCCCAACCGCCTGCGCAACCAGCGGATCTGACATGCCCGAGAGAACAAAGAGACCCATTCCACCAACTAGAACACTCAACCAACCCGTCGAAAGCTGCCTGAGAACTGTCCCAAGGATTGTCATATTGATCTCCGTAAATCCCTACTGCACATCCCTGCTACCGAAAAATTTGAGTGTGCGAAAGCTTGCAGCAGGTCTCGCTCAATCACGCCATGTTGTGTCCGTGACAAGCGACGAAGATCACAAGCGCGGAGGCTTATGACATTTACCTTCTCTAGCCCTTGTGAAGAAAACTTGCCCCGAGGTTGCGTGTACCCAAAGGTTCGTTAGAGCTCAATGTTCGTTATATAGGAGCTCAAGGGACTTGCACCGCAAGATGACTAAAAGTTCATTTTGGTGCGGGTTGACGTGTGTGGTCCATCAGCTATCAAGCGAGAAGATGACCCGGCTTAGCTCCAGCGCGTCTTACAAAAATGAGAATGAACAACAAGTCACTCGCCTACGCGCTTCTTCGCATCACCCTAGGCGTCAACTTCGCCGGTCACGGCCTCATCCGCCTTCACAACAGCGTTGGCGCCTTCGCCACTTCCACGGCCGAACATCTCGCGAAGTCTCCCCTCCCACACAGCTTCATCTTCGGCTTCAGCTACGCCATCCCGTTCCTCGAAGCCATACTCGGTCTCACGCTCATCCTTGGCGTCTTCACCCGCATCTCTCTCGTCTGCGGCGCGGTCTTCATGATGCTCCTCACCATCGGCGTCACCTCGATCCAGCAGTGGGACCTGGCCAGTCAGCAGCTCCTCTACAGCGTGGTCTTCTTTCTTCTGCTGTACCTGATCGAGCACAACGCCCTCGCGCTGGATAACTATCTCCGCCACACGACACAGGAATAGCTCGCCATGTAAGACGTTATGGGTGGCTCGGAGTGGACCAGAATAGCTTCTGTGTAGTTCCTGATTCAGGAGCAGCGAAAGTTTGTTTCGGCTGCCCGATTATCGATCTCTTTCATCGCTTTATCACGTAGTAGTAATAGTTCTCACCCTCATCCGTCACGCCAGACGAAACTTCCAAACCAATGCCGCGCAACAACTGTTCATACTCGACTGCGCCGAGCGAACGCGACGGGCGCTTTGTCATCACATCAATCCATTCAGTCGCCTCGCGTGGAGCAGTGAATAGAAACCGTCCACCCGGTCGGAGAGCCTTCCCCACCTTGGTGAGAACATGCCGCTGAGCGTCCTCTTCAAGCAAAAATAGCAATCCCCACGCCAACACTCCATCGAATGTGCGCCCGAAGAACATTGATTCCTCTACCGCAGAACAGTCCGTCTCTACATGAGGAAAACGGTCGTGAAACGCACGAAGTAGAGTCGGGGAAGCATCCACAGCGAACAGCGCCAGCCCAACCTCAACCAGAACCACGGAGATCACGCCGTGACCACATCCTAATTCCAGCACTTCTGCGCCCTGCGTAAACTGACGCGCCCAGTCGCGCACCACATCCAGCCCAATCCGCGGGTTACGTGATCGGATGAACGTATCCGCGTACTCTTCGTAACCGTTCGAGCGATCTGGCACGAGATCAGGCACCTTCCTCTCCGATCCTTTGACATCATCCAATGCGGTATTGTGAGGATGAGGATACTAGCTACGCACCCCTCTCTCCCGTGTCTCTCATCAAACGGCCAACTGAGAACTGAGAACGGGACAACAGATAACTACTTCCACCGCTCTTCGATACAATGAATTACGATGGCCGAACACGAAGCAGGCAGATCAGCGCATCCTCATCCGGCACCCGCACCAACTCCCGAGGCTTGGATCAAGACGGAGTTGGCACGACACCCGCAGCGTCCTTATCCGATGGACTTCATCGACGCACTCTTCACCGATTTCAGCGAGATACACGGCGACCGCGCCTTTGGCGACGACGCAGCGATGGCCTGTGGCATGGCCCTCTTCCACGGCGAGCCGGTCCTCGTCGTCGGCAACCTCAAGGGCCGCACCCTCAAAGAGCGCGTAGCCCGCAAGTTCGGCAGCCCCGACCCCGAAGGCTATCGCAAGGCCCTCCGCGCCATGAAGATCGCCGAAAAATTTGGCCGCCCCATCTTCACCTTCATCGACCTGGCCGGCGCAAACCCCGGCATCGGAGCCGAAGAGCGCGGCCAGGGCGAAGCCATCGCCCGCAACCTCATCGAAATGTCGCGCCTCCGCGTCCCCACCATCGCCACCATCACGGGCGAAGGCGGATCGGGAGGTGCCTTGGCGCTCGCGGTCGCCGACCGTGTCCTCATGCTCGAAAACGCCATCTACTCCGTCATCTCGCCAGAGGGCTGCGCCTCCATCATGTGGAAGGACGCCAGCAAAAAACAGCAGGCTGCCGCCGCTCTCAAATACACCGCCGGCGACGTCAAACTCATGGGCTGCGTCGACGATGTCCTGCGCGAGCCCAGGGGTGGAACGCAAAACGATCCCGCCGCAACCATGGCCATGGTCAGCGAAAAACTACAGTGGCACCTTTCGGAGCTTCGCGCCATTCCTCTCGATGTCATGCTGCAGCAGCGTTACACCAAGTTCCGCAACATCGCACAGTTTTACACCACCGCTTAAGCAGCATTAGGGCTCCCGAACTCATCTAACTTTTACCTGTTTTACGTCGTCATTCAGATTGTCATCTATTAACCCGACTTTTAGCCGTAACCCTGATTTTTTGCCGTAACCCCGATTTGTTTTGCCGTAACCCCGATTTTTTAGTCGTCATCCTGAACGCAGTGAAGCACCCCTGTATTTTGTTCCGGTCCTCCCGGCTTCTCCGGGCACATCAAATGATTCTGCTCTTGCAGCACCCAACCACACTGGAGTAGCTACCGTTGCACGCGCTCGATTCGACAACCGCACGCCGCTCCGAGCGCACATTGCAGTTTGCACTCTGCATCACCTCCGGAGCCTGGTTTATTGCATCCGACACGGTTGCCGCGCGCGCCGCCCGTGGTCTCTCCGATCGTTTCGCGCTCGACGCCGCGCGCCCGCTCCTAACCTCAGTCTTTCTGCTCTTCCTGCTGGCGGTAGGTTTCACCATCCTGCAGTCCATTGCCAACCGGAACTCCCCCCTCAACGAAGTGCTGGGTCTTCCGAAGCGCTCCACAGCGTGGCACGAGTGGGAACTCGGTGCGGCACTCGGTTGGGGCCTCGTCGTGGTTGCCATCCTTCCCATGGCGTTGGCTGGAACCCTGCGCGTCCACCTCTGGACCCAACCGCGTTCCTTCGGTCTGCTCCTGCTCAACCTTGTGACCCTCGCAGTCGCCGCTCTCGCCGAAGAGGTAGCGTTTCGCGGTTACCCGTTTCGCCGCCTCATTGAAGCCATCGGGCCGGTCGCGGCTACCATCGGCATGTCTCTGCTCTTCGGGCTCGGCCATGTCCTCAATCCGGGCGCTACCTGGACCAGTACCCTGGTCACGATGCTCGCCGGTCTGCTGCTCTCGGTCGCCTGGCTCCGTACCCGCGGGCTGTGGCTCGGGTGGGGCCTGCATTTTGCCTGGAACGCCAGCATAGCGATTCTGTTTGGCCTGCCCATCAGCGGAATCAACGACTTCGCTACCGTCGTGCAGACCCGGGCCATAGGCCCTATTTCGCTCACCGGCGGCGACTACGGGCCCGAGGGCGCAGCCTTCACCGCCATCGTTCTTCTCGTGGGAATAGGCATTCTCGTCCGCGTCACCCGCGACTACGCCTGGCACTACACCTACGTCCCCATCGTCGCAGCGGGCTATGCCATGGAAGCCCCTCCTCCCGCGGCCCATGTTGCCATGGAGCAGACAAGGCCGGCCCAGCCCGCCCCCCTTGTCCAGATCCTGCCCTCGACCCCCCAGACCCGATCCGTTACCGACGAACCAAAACCCTGACCAGGACCCCGAACCAGGACTCTAACCGGAAGACCAAAAATAAATTTTGAAAAGGTGGCATGTTTTTCGACCCGAAAAAGTGTCCATCAAAACACCACGTTGTTGCACCAATCCACCACAAATTCACCACAAAAAAACCACGATCAAAACGCTCTTTTTCGCAAAACCCCCAGCAAAACGCTATTTCACCACACAAATAAAAACCGGGAGTTTTTGCCGCCCACAAACTGCGGTTACCTCTTGTCAAAAGCAAAGAGAAGGCGCAAACTGTTCTACAGTTAGAGGTGCTTTCGTGGCACTAACCCACTGCAAACCGGCCCTCATCGCAGGCCTCCTGGCCCTGACCTTCACAACGGTGCGTGCCCAGGTTTTTGTAGTCGGCGAAAAATCCGCCACCGCAGACATCGCCACAGACTTCACCCCCACACACGTACCGCTTCCTGAAGGGAAACTGACGGAACGCGGCCGCCGCGAGCTGATTCGCAACCTTGAGGCAGAGCAAGGCTTCGCCCACCGCGCACTTCCAGTCAGCGCAGGCATTACCCTTCAAGCGAACGGACAACTCACCCCCGGCCCGGCAGAGTACAGGAAGTTGATCTACCAGAAAGGTCAATCCGCTGCCCCCGGCGACCGCGTTATCATCACGTCACTGACATTCAAACCAGACCGCATCACGATCGACTTCAACGGTGGCCCCTACGCGAAACACCGCTTCCTGAGCCACGTTCAGTTCAACGATGCACCCATCACCCAAAATGTCGGAGACGTAGCAACCGGTTCGCGAATCACTCTGGTCTTCGAGGGTGGCGTGCCGGAAGTGTCCGGCCCGGAGATCAAGGCGCTCCTCGAACCGCTCATCGACTTCGGAGTTAAGTCCTCTGAGCAGGCCTACGCCGATACACTTCCAACACCGTTGAAGGATGCAATAGCGGCTCACGAGGTTCTGGTTGGGATGAACCACCGAATGGTCCTCGCCGCACTCGGCGCTCCGGAGAACAAGATGCGCGAGCAGCAGAGCGGCGACCCAAATGGCGCACGCTATGAGGAGTGGATCTATGGTCACGTGCCGCAGACCATTCGCTTCGTCCGGTTCGTGGGAGATCGGGTCACCATGGTCGAGATCGCTGCGCTTGGCAAGCCCATCGAAATTCACGACAAGGATGAGATGGGCGGCTTCAATCCGCAACCTCCTACACGTGTGATCGCAATGGGCGATCAGGACCAGAGAGGTACGGAGGACAAACCGGCGGCGCCTCCGTCGCTACGCCTGCCCGGAGAGGCCGCACCTCCTGACGGTCCCGGCAAAGTCCAGTTCCCGACGAACAACTCGGCCGCACCGATTCCGCCGCCTCCAGCCTCTGACACCACTCCTTCAACCACAGATCAGGGAACAGGTGTTGGGACGAATCCTGGCGTGGGTCCCAAATCTACTCCCAAGCCACCGATGCAATAGGCACCAGTCGTGTAAACTCATAGCAGAGCCTCAATCGCAGTTCTTCTCCATCCGATTCCCGCCGAGGACAAGCCCCGGACAATCTTTACGAGAAGTTCCGGATGATTCGATTCTGGTTGCCCGCGAGGGCGGCAGCTCATCAAGACATCCAGCGCGCGAGCCGCAACATTCGTACCAGGGAGAGCAAGCATTATGGCGAAGATTGCCAAGACCGGCGACCGTAAGAAGGTCATGGATACCAACAAGAGCACCGATTGTCCCAAGTGCTCCAAACCCACCCGTATCGTCAAGCGCGTCAAGGACCGTGAGCGCGGGACTCCTGGCGGAGTGTACATCTCCTGCTCGGCGTGCGATTTCTTCGAGAAACTCTAAGGAATCTACGATCCGCGAAGCATGTGACAAAGAGCCCCTTGTGGGCTCTTTGCCTTGTGACCGACAGCTATTTGTCGCATGAGAATTCGGGTCAAAATCAAGGCACCAAAGTTGTACAAACAATTTTTGGGTGAGCACTTGACGATCGTCAGTGTCTACGGGCAGACTCTAGCGTGGAAAGTAGGAACCCGGTTTTATGATTACCACCTTGCCCGCATCATCCTCTGCTTCAAATTTTGCGTCATTGCCCCATTTCAATCACCCCACCTATCTAATGTGTCCACCGGAGTGGTATGACGTCGACTACGTCATTAACCCGTGGATGGCGGGGAATCTTCATCAACCATCGCGCGACACCGCATTTATGCAGTGGAAGAACTTGTACCAGGAGCTTCAGCGAATCGCGGATGTGCGGTTGTTGCATGCGCGCGAAGGTTCGCCGGATATGGTGTTTGTGGCTCATGCAGCGCTGGTGCAGCATGGGGTAGCAGCAGTTTCAAGCTTCACTCATCCGCAGCGGCAGACAGAGGAACAGCATGTGCGGCAGTGGCTGGAGGACGCGGGTTTTCTGCTGTGGGCGACGCCGCGCGAGACTTCGTTCGAGGGTGAGGGGGATGCGCTTTTCGATGCGAATGGCGGGCAATTGTGGGCTGCGCATGGGGTTCGCACTTGCAAGATCAGCCATCGGCATGTGGCCGATGCGTGGCATACGCCGGTGACTTCGCTGCATCTGATGGATCCGCGGTTTTATCATCTGGATCTTTGTTTTGCGCCTTTGAGCGGGGGATATTTGCTGTATTTTCCGGAGGCATTCGATGCGGCTTCGCGGGCGAAGATCGATGCGGCGTACGACGCGGATAAACGGATTGTTGTCAGTGAGTTGGAGGCGACGCAGTTTGGCTGCAATGTCATCAATATCGGGCGGGACATCCTGATGGGTGCGGTGGAGTCGGACCTGGCTAAACGATTGACGGAGCGGGGTTTTGACGTGACGGAGCTGCAGTTGAGCGAGTTCCAGCGCGGAGGTGGGTCGGCCAAGGCGCTGGCGCTGCGGCTGAGCGATATGGACGTGACGCATGGGGCTGGAACGCCGGGTTTGGTTACCCAGGATTAGGCTTTTTTTGATTTGTGGTGGAGGGGCGTTTTTGCAGGGGTTTTTGCGAAAAAGAGCGTTTTGATCGTGGTGTTTTTGTGGTGAATTTGTGGTGGATTGGTGCATTAACGTGGTGTTTTGACGGACACTTTTTCGCGTCCAAAAACATGCCAACTTTTCAAAATATTTTTCGATTTTTCCAATTTTTCTTGACTATCTTAGTGGGCTGCGGGTTGAGCCTGTTCGATCTCCTCCAGGATGGTCCGGGCGGCCTCGGCGGGATCGGCGGCGCGGGTGATGGGGCGGCCGACGACCAGCATGGAGGCACCGTCGGCGATGGCCTGGGCGGGAGTGGCGATGCGCTTCTGGTCGTCCATGGCGCCTCCTGCGAGGCGGATTCCGGGAACCACGAGGAGGGTGTTGGGGCCGGTCTCTTTTCGGAGTGCGGCGACCTCTTCGGCGGAGCAGACCATGCCGTCGATTCCTGATTTTTTTGCGAGCTTCGCGAGGCGCAGGACCTGCTGGGCGGGTGAGGCGGTGATGCCGATGCCGGCTGAGTTCGTTCGCGTCCATGCTGGTGAGGACGGTGACGGCGAGGAGGCGGGGGGAGCCGGGGGCGGATGCGGCTTCGGCTGCGGCGGACATCATGGCGGCGCCGCCGCTGGCGTGGAGGGTGAGGAGGGAGGCTCCGGCCTGGGTGGCGGAACGAACGGCTCCGGCTACGGTGTTGGGGATGTCGTGGAGCTTGAGGTCGAGGAAGACGTTGAAGCCGCGGTCGCGGAGTTGTTGGACGATGCGGTTGCCGGTGGCGTAGTAGAGTTCCATGCCGACTTTGAACCATTGGCAGGTGTGGCCGAGGCGGTCTACGAATTTGAGCGCCTCGTGTTCATCGGCGAAGTCGAGCGCTACGGCAAGGCGGTCTTTTGCTGAGAGGTTTTCTCTGTGGCGGAGGGCATGGTTTTAGTTTAGCGTCTGAAAACCGCAAACAATCTGTGGTTCTGTTTAGCTTCCAGATGACTGATGAACCATCGGAGCCCGTGACAAAGACCCTAGAGGAATTGCTCAATGAGTGCTAAGGCCAATTGATAATCAAACCAGAGTTTTCGGAAAATAGTGAGCGCAGAAACTGTTGTGGTTAAAGTAAGTGTGGACTAGAACTCGATTCGGCCCTGAAACGCGATGCTGCGCGGAGAGCTGTTCCCTCCGAGGCCAACGCCGAGCAGCCCTGTAGGTGGCGAGATCGTGCTGGAGATTGCACCGAAGCCTGTCTGTGTTGCGGGTTTGCCTGGTGTTCCCGCCTGGTTGGAGGGCAAAGCTAGATTGGGGTGGTTGAAGACGTTGAAGAACTGCGTGTCGAAGCGGAAGGTGACGTGTTCGGTGATCGGAATCTTTTTGGTGAGGTAGAGCTGCGAGTAAGTGAAGTGGGGGCCTCGAAACTGATTGCGCCCTGAGTTGCCGAACTGGCAGTTTGCCGGTGAGTCACTATCCGCGCAGGCCCCAGTGGCAGGATCGACAACGGAGGCGAAGGCGTCTGGGTTCAGCCACTGTCTTGTGCCTGTCTGCGTCACTTCGGCAACGGGTGTCTTGCGGTAGAGAGGTACGCCGGGAACACGGTTCGCATACTGTGGTCCGCTGCCCTGGAAGATACCTTTGTTGTTCGCGGTATAGGGGGCGCTCAGGACGCTGAATGGAACGCCGCTGTGAAGAATTGCAGTTTGCGAGATCTGCCAGCCTCCCAGAGTGCCGTTCAGGATCTTGTGGGTGGAGTGAAACGGAACTTCGTAGACACCAAACGCGGAGAGATTGTTCCGAATGTCATAGTCGCAGTTGCCGTACTCGCGACGCAGGTCGCCCGGCAAGGGAGAGATGATGCCGAGGCTGGAGAAGGGGAGAAGACCGCCGTTCGAGATCTCATCGAGACAGTGGCTGTAGGTGTAGTTCCCGTGCAGAGTGAGGCCGGCAAATTGTTTCGTGACGCTGGTCTGAAGGCCGGTGTAGTTGCTGCCCGCACCGGTGGTGAACTCGTTGACGTTGCCGAAGCGCGAGTCCAGCGGCTTGTTGTAGGCGAAGGGTGCAAAACAGCTATCGCAGACGTTTTGATAACCGTTGAGCTGGACCTGGTACGGTTCGTGGACGGCGCGGGTCCCGACGTAGTCCACGCGAAGGGAGCCTTTGGCACCCAGCTCTCGCTCGATGCCGAGGCTCCACTGCAGGAAGTACGGCGTCTTCAGTCTTCCGCTTGGGAAGGTGTTCAGGTTGACGGCCAAGGGGCAGGTTGGCGCATCCGGGGCGACTCCTGCACAAGGATTGCCGTTTGTCTGGAAGGTACTCTGAAACGATTGATTTGCCAGTGCGGTCGCATCGACTGCGCTGTTCGGCACTCCTGGCGCGATGCCTATACCGCCGACCTGACCATTGATCCCCCCTACGAAGACGGGCGCGTACGGAGGATTCATCGCTCCGAAATCAGCCACCTGTGCGGGAATAATGTCGTTGAAGACGCCTCCGCCTGCATGCAGCGCCAGCTTTTTTGAGAGCTTGTATGCGACCGAGGCGCGAGGCTGCCAACTGATGAGCGGAGTGTCCGGAAAGAGATTCCGCACATTTGTCTCGATCGCCTGACTGAGAGGCTGGGTCGATTCGTGTTCCATGTCGAGAAACGAACCTGCGGGCCGGGCAAACTGGCCATGCTGATTCACAAAGTTTGTATTCCAGGTTGCTCGCAGACCGGCGATCAGCGTTAGCTTCTGGGTGACTCGGAAGGTATCCATGGCATACATGTCCAGATTGCCACTGGCGATGCTTTCTTTTTGGGTTACAGGAAAGGCCCGCGTTGCCGTCGATGCGGCCCCGTAGGTGAACTCCGCGAGATCGTTGTAGATGATCGTTGGGACGACGCCCTCGCCCAAGTCGTAGTCGCTCACATCGAGCCGGCGGGTGTTGACACCGAACTTCATGTTGTGGCGTCCGCGCGTCCAGATCAGATTGTCGTTGATCTGCCACTGCGTTACCTTTCGGCCCTGCGTGTAGGTCTGGTCGTTGCCCCCTACTGTGGTGAAAGGAGCGTTCGAACTACCTCCGGCGAGCACGATCGGGAAGGTTTGCAGCACCTGGGGGTAGTTGTTGGGAAGGAAGAGGCTTGAATACCAGCTCACGCCGGGGTTGAACTGGTTCACGAGATTCGGCGTGAAGAGGTGCGTGTAACCGACGACGCCGGTCCGCTGCGGCTGCGGCGAATACGCGTTGAAGATCGCATTGATCGGGTCGGTGTAGGCGGCCTGCAGACCGGTGTCCTGCTGATACTTGTACCAGATGCTGTTCTTCGCGTTGATCGTGTGGTCGATCTTGAGGACGATCAGGTTTTCTTTGTCGCTGTTGTTGAGCGATTGGGTGCGAATGTTAGCACAGCCGCTACCGTTGAACAGGTTCGACGCGGTTTGTGTGCCCGGAAGCAATGCGCCATTGGTATCGAGCGGGCAGGAGAGAACGGGTGTCGGGGTTCCGGCTGTGTTGCTGTAAAGCCCGAACATGTTGCGGTAGAAGTCCACTTCTGCTGCCTGGGCGGGCAGCACGGTCCCATTCACGGGATCTGTTCCGCCCAGCGGGAGCTGCTGGAGGACGAATTGTTGATAGGCGGTCGAAGGCACCGTGCTACGCGCGACGATCGGCAGGGCGATGCGGATTCCTTCGTAGTGTGCGAAGAAAAAAAGTTTGTTTCGGAGGATGGGGCCGCCCACGCTTACGCCGAACTGGTTCACCGTGGATCGAGGTTTAGTGGCAACGTTTCCCGGAGTGTCATTCGCGTGGAGGAAGTAATCGGTGGCGTTGAACAGTGAGCCGTTCCAGATCTCATACACGTCGCCGTGGAATCGATTCGTACCGGATTTCGTAAAGTAGTCGATCTGCGATGCGCCGTATCGGCCCTGATCGACAGCATAGGAGTTTGTGTTGACAGTCGCTTCCTGGAGCGCGTCGAGGCCGATGACGAGGTTGGTGGAGAGACCGATGTTGAGGCCAAGAAAGGGATCGTTCGCATCGAACCCGTCAACGATGTAGCCGTTCGAGGTCGCGGGGAGGCCGTTGAACTCGACGTTGCCATAGCCGCCCGCGGCCTTTGCGTCGTTCGACGAACCGGCCGTGTTCATCAAAGCACCCTGAGCGAACTGGGCGACGTAGGTAAGGTCCTGGCCCGGGTTGGGCAGATTGGCGATGGTCTTTGCATCGAGCGTGGTGGAGGTGTTCGGGTTCTCAAGGTCCATCTGTGCAGTTGGCGCATTGACCTCAACCGTCTGATTGTTTCCCGCGGGTGCGAGGGTGAAATTTGCCGTCGCGGTTTGGCCTACGGCAACGACGATGGATAGGGAACGCTGGATCGCGAAGCCAGGGGCCTTCACATCGATCTGGTAGGTCCCGGGATTCAACTGCGCGAAGAGAAATCGGCCATTGATGTCCGTCTGGCCGGTACGGACCGCCCCGGTGTTTACGTCCTTTGCGGTTACAGTCGATCCAGCGACCACGGCGTGTGAGACGTCCGTGACCACTCCTGTCAAGGCGCTGGAGGTGCCGCTTTGGCCGAGCGCAAGATAAGTAACTGCCAACTGGCAGAGAACAAGGAGCAGTGCCAGGGAGGGCACGCATAAGCTATCGCTAATTGAATAATTAGTCATAGCTAAATATTTCATAAAGCGTAGCCTAATATAAGATTGAGGGAATGGCAAATGCGGCTAATTTATGAAGTCGTGCCGATGAGAGGCTTGCCGCTGCCGTAAATTGTGGCCGCTCTCGCTACCGAACCCTAAACATCCCGAAGATGTGCAAAAGGATGTTAGCCGCTTTGCCAATCTCGGTTGACGCTAAATCGCCGAGTCACTCAGTGAAGGGCCAGATGTGCGTTCCTTTATGCTGGAGGGACGATGCAGACGGTACTGACGATTGCGGGGTTCGATCCATCGTCGGGTGCGGGCGTGACGGCCGACCTGATGGTGTTTGCGGCGCATGGGCTGTTTGGGACCTCATGCATTACGGGGCTGACGGTGCAGTCGACGGTGGGAGTGCAGGCGACTACGGCGGTTTCGGCGCGAGACGGTGCGAGCTACGCTGAATTGCCTTGCGAACGATCTGCCTCCGGTGGGAGTGAAGATTGGCATGCTTGGGACGGCTGCGAATGTGGCGGCGGTGGCGGAGTTTCTTTCGGGGCTACGTGTGGAGAAGGAGCGGGTGCCGGTGGTGCTCGATCCTGTGCTGCGATCGAGTTCGGGAAGGGAACTGCTGGATGCAGAGGGCGTGACAGTGATGCGGGAGAGCCTGCTGCCGCTGGTGGACTGGGTGACGCCGAATCTGGAGGAGCTGGGAGTGCTGACGGAGCGGCCGGTGAAGCGGCGTGAGGAGATGCCCGATGCCGCGGCTGCGCTGCAGGAGATGGGTTGGGAGTTGAATGTGGTGGTGACTGGAGGGCATCTGAATCCGCCGGACGATCTGCTGGTGACGGCTGACGGAGAGATGGTTTGGCTGCCTGGGACGCAGATGGTGAGCCGGTCGACGCATGGAACAGGATGTGCGTTTTCGAGCGCGCTGCTGAGCAGGCTTGTGTTGGGTGACAACGCCAGAGACGCCGCTGCGAGGGCGAAGGAGTATGTGGCGGAGGCGATTCGGAGAGGGGTCCCGCTGGGGAAAGGGCTTGGGCCGGTCAATCATCTGTGGCCGCTGCGTTGACTGCGTTTTCGCTTAGTGCTTTGTGTCCTGCCGGGCAGGCCCACTGCGCGTGGGGCGGCCACTTCGTGGCGTGTATACCTTTTCGTGTTGGTGCTTATGGCTTGGGGCTAGCGGCGCTGGAATTCGGGGGAGCCGAAGAGAAGGCCGGCGGCGAGGGCGGATTCGCTGTCTACGCCGGCGAGATCGTCGCGGTGGCTGCGCGCGGCAACGGCCAGGGGATCGCGCTTGCGGTCCTTGATTCCGACTTGACGGAGGCTTGCTTCCTGCTGGTCGGGATCGGTGCTGATCTGAGCGAGGATGGTTTGGCGGGTGCGGTCGCTTACGGAGATGTGGAGGAGATTTTCTTCAAGCGCGGATGCTTTGGCCTGAGGGGTGAGCGGGGTGTCGTGTTGGCCGAGGATTGCAGGCCAGTTGGTGGTGACTCCGGCTACGCGGTTTGAGGCGAGAGCCAGGGCGAAGTTCATGCGGTCGATGAGGGCGGCGGTGTTGTTCCAGGCATCGGACTTCATGGAGTAGCCGTTGGGCGTTTGCATGCCGTAGATGGGCATGCCGAGTTCGGCGATGACGTCGACGAGGGCGCCGGGACTGGTGACTTCTGCTCCGGAGGCGCGGATGGCGGAGACTACGAAGTCCTGCGGGGTTTTGACCTTGGCGCGGTAGGTGTCGCGGGTGAAGAACTCGGGGGAGTTGATCATGGCAAGGAGCACTCGGCGGGTGTCGCCACCGGTGGCGAGGAAGGTTTTTGCCATGCGGTCGATCATGGCGGGGGGCGGGTTGTCGCTGACGAAACGAATGGCAAGTTTGGTGGAGATGAACTGCGCGGTTTTGGGGCTGGTGGCGAGCATGTGGAGGACTTCCAGTCCTTCATTCAGGCCGTTCTCTTTAATGGTGACTCCGAGGACATGCTTGGAGCCGGGCTCGTGCTTGGATTCGTCGAACAGGGGCTGGACGTCTTCGGCGACGAAGGGGCGCTTGCCTACGGTCCAGCCGGTGAAGACCTTGGCGACTTCAGTGACGTCGTGCTGGGTGTAGCCGCCGTTGACGCCGATGGTGTGGAGTTCCATGACTTCGCGGGCGTAGTTTTCGTTCAGGCCGTCGGGCGTTTTCTTCTGATTGTCCCTGCGGAAGGGGCGAGTGGCGAACTGGGAGTGCGGGCCGATGCTGGAGGAGTTGTCGAGGTAGTTCAGCATGGCGGGGCTGGAGGCGGTGGCTACGAGGAGGGATTCAAAGCGGCCGAGGGCACGAGGGCGGATAACACTACGCTCATAACTGGCAATGTAATAAGGCGCTTGCTGGGATTTCTTGATGTAGACATTGAAGTGGTTTAGCCAGAAGTCGGTCATGACCTCCTGGAGCTGCCGTTCGCTGTAGATGTCGCGGAGGAGTTTGGTCTGGACGTCTTCGGCAGCGACCACGGCCTGAGGACGATTGAAGGCGGCGAGCTCTTCGATCTGCTTTGGGGTGAAGCCGTCGGTGAGGTGGTCGCGCTGCTCGGGTGTGAGAGAACGGCGGAATTGCTGGAGCTGGGGCGGCCGCATTTTGCAGAGGGCGGAGAAGCGTTTGTCGGAGGGGAGGTCGAGGATCTGCGCGGTTGCCTCGGTGGAGAGGGGTGGGGTATCTGGGGAGGCGGCGTCCTGATTGTTGCCCTTCTTCTTATTTTTTTCGAGAGACATCTGGTCGGCATAGATGGCTTTTTCGGCCTCACCACCGGGTACTCCGGAGCCGCGACCGTTCATGTCGGCGCGAATCATTTGCTGGGTTGGGTACATCTCCATCATCTGCTGCAAGGGAAGCTGCATGGCGGGGTAGGGGGCGAGGCGGGCTTCGAGGGCGCTGTCGTCGATGTTCACGGGGTTCATCTGCTGGCTGAACCATGCGTTGAGCCCCATGGCGCGGACGCGCTCGATGTCACCGGGACGGGGGCCGTAGGTGAAGCGGTTGAGGACCTGCAGGATCTTCTCGTCGTTAGTGAGGGGGGTGAGGGGATGGGTGGAGGTGGGCTTCGCCGGGGTGGCGTTGAGCATGGAGTTGCTGGTTGGGGAGGGCTGTCCGGTCTCCGACGGGCTCGCCATCTGGGAGAGGAGCCCGGTTGGAAGTGCCAGCTGTGCGGTTAGCAGAGACACCATAACGGTGTGCAGAAATGGGAATGAGAGGGGCGTATCGGCCGTGCGACGGGGGTGCGGTGCGGGATGCAGAAGGGAAGTCGGCACGACAGGCTCCTGTCGATACTTGCACATAGATGCTGAGGCGTAGTTTATGCGCCTGTTTCCATAAACCCGAAGCTTTGTGGGACGACTCGTTTTTCGACGCGATATTTGCAATAAAGCCGGAGGGGAGTGGGCCGATAGGGAGGAGGACGGAGGATTTAACGTCCATGGCTACAGCAATTTCTCCCGGTGTTACCCGGCCTGTACTTGTTCCGCGCAGGGCGCGAGCTTTCCCTAGTCTCTCGCAGGGCAAAGCAATGTCAAGCGTTGGAGACCTGACGATTCATCGCATCACAAGGACACATCATGGACGTACGCTGCTGATGCTGGGGCATGCGGCCGAGCACCTTGCGAACTCGCGCAGATATTCGACGGAGAAGGTGGACCATGCATCGAGTGTCGAAGCTATTCACATTCTGATGGGGCTCAGTCGGAGCGTCTTCGAGGAGTTTGCTGAGCGTCGCGCGTTGAATGGCCGCTTTGGGGATTGGTTGGTTGAGCGGGTTGTGCGGCTGATCGAATAGTTGGAGGGGTGGGGAAGGCTGACTGCGGATTTCACGGATGACGCGGATTTTAAGAGCAACCGCGAGGTCCTTCGACTGCGTTGGACATGGAGTGCGGTGAATCAGTTCGCTGAGGCTGACAGGGTTAGGGTGGGGTTGCTGGAAGGGGGACCGGGCAATGTCTGATAATCCGCTAGATTCGGGGTGACCGGTTCACCTGCTAGGCTGGTGGAGTTATGTCACTCACTCTGATTCTCAACGGTCAGTCCCGCGCCTTCGATATGCTCTCTGAGCCTGCCACTCTTGAACAGCTCATTGGGGAACTTGGGTTGAAAGGTGACCGGGTTGCGGTTGAGCATAACGGGGAGATCGTTCCGCGGCCTGGTTGGGCCGAAACGATGCTGAACGGAGGGGACCGGTTGGAGGTGGTTCACTTTGTCGGGGGTGGGGTTTGAGGAGCTGGCTCCTGGAATTGAGCAGCTATATCTAGCTTTTTATCATTAATATGATGGACTCATCAGGATGCATCGCATGAGATGTAGGCGGCATGTGCTTGCAGGATTGACCTAATGGTAGGATGTCATTTCTTGTTGGGTCCAAGTTGCTGGGTAGGGAGGCAGGGCAGATGGCTTGCTGGCCTTCACTATACATAATATGTGTTATCGGACGTATTGGTTTTCTCCGAGAAGCTCGTTTACGGCCAAGTGCTTACGGTTCCGATCGACGCAGGGGTCAAGTCACCCCGTGCATTTAGTGCTTCACCCAGCCGTGCATTCCTGCTTCGAAGCTGCGGCGGTCGAGTCTGGGCAATGTGCCTGCCACCTTGTCGGGAAGGAGCGCGTAATGTCTCGCCGCGATGAGGGACTCTGGGACGCACCAGACGTTTTTCTCGGAGGTCATCCAGTGTTCGCTGTCTAAACGCTCCAGGTTCACCGGCGTCGAGTAGGCGCGCAAAGTATGTTCACCGCGCAGGTTGTAGTAGTGCTCAAAGTAGCTGAGGGCCAGCTCACGCAGAGTGCGGTAGATGGGCGCGCGGGAGCGCAGTCCTGCAAAGTTTGACTTGGCAATGCTTCCCCACAGACCGGATTGGCGATAGATGGCCAGGACGTGATCGTCGTCCTGCACGGCTTCCAGATCAATGAGCAGCGGCGGATAGCCGTTGACGCGGAGGGCGGCAGCCGCCAGCAGTGCTCCCTCCAGGCAATGCCCTTTGCGCTCCCGCAGCACGCGCTGCGGAGACCACGCGGTGTTTGCGTACTGGTACGGCAGCGCGTCAATAAACCGTTGGATTTGCGCTGGTGTCTTGAGGGCGCGCAACGCGCGGAAGCTTTCCGGCGACAAGCCGAAGAGTTCGTGCCCGTCACGACGGATCCCGCTTCTCGACAGTCTCCGACGCTTCAAAGGCAAAGCTGCAACTCTCTTGGGGATATCTGGGGAATCTCTTTGGAAGTCGTGGAAAGTATACAGAAGTGAGTTCGAAGGCTACATCTGCGCCTAGTCGGCAAGGCGGACCTGTGATTTTAATCCTTCCGAATCGCCACTTGGCAGTCAATTGTCAAGAGGACGGTTGTCAATTTTGTCAGGTTTTGACCTGCGTTTTCTCGAGAGGAAGGACGCGGCCTGCGGCGCGAAGATAGCGGAAGAGGTGGTCCAGGGGTGGCTTGGGAAGGAAATCGTCAAGGGTCAGGAGATTGCTGCTGGGGGTCTCCCGCAAAAGACCTTCCGGCAGGCCGCCGAGCGCAACCACCAACGATTCCCTGCTCATGGGAGCGACATAAATTGTCACATCGGTGAGGAGCAATCGGCCTAAGTACTCCAACACAGCGCCGGGGAGTGCCGGAAGCACCCGGTCTTCCATGATCTTAAGAAACATCGAGATCCAGACAATCACCGCGACGGGCTCAGCGGTGTAGCGGCGAAGGTATTCAAGGACGTTGTAGCCCACCGGGTAATTGGTGACGACAACAGTGCCCATGGGGGCAAGATGTTCGATCATGGTGAGCAGTTCCGCATTATCAGAGGCAGCCGAGCCTTCAAGACTTGGAGTGATGACCTCGAAGATGGCTAAAGGTTCGCGGTCGGAGGAAAGCCCTCTAGCCAGGAACGTTTGACGCGCGGCCTGAAAGGCTTCGGCGGAAGATGGGCCGGGATGGCCGCGTAAAGTACGCTGCACGATGAGGGGACGCTTGTGAAAGAGAGTGGACGGCTCGACTACCTGGGCGTTGGAATCGAAGACCAGGGCATGGGACATGCCGGCGCGGAGCGATTCCAGACACCAGACGCGAGAGTCTGCACCAGCGAAGACGGAGCCAGTTAGTTCGAGAACGTCGATTTCGATCCTTTCAAGGGATAAGTCGTCGAAGAGGCCGGCCAGAAAGACCCCTGGGGACGACCGCTGATGATGGCAGGCATAGATCAGATTCACGCCGAGCGTGCCAATGGCCTGCTGCTGGAGCTGCGCGCTGGAATCCTTGAGAGTGATGTGGAGAAGAATCTGATTGGGCTGGCCGTTGGGTTCGTCCTGGAAGCGGAAACCGAGCCAGCCGTGTTGCTCGTTGGTTCCCTGGTAGTTCCGGGTGGCGACGGTGTCCGCAAAGACGAAAAATCGGGTATGGTCGCCGCGAGCTTTGGCGAGCCGGGTTAGGAGGACCTGATATTCGTAGTCGAGCATGGCCACGAGGCGCTCCCTGGAGACATAGCGCGTGCCGGCGCCGTACACGTCGTCGCTGACGACCTTGTCGTAGGTCGAAACGGCTTCGGCGACCGTTCCCGAAGCCGCGCCAACGCTCAGAAACCAGCGGGCCACCTCCTGACCGGCTCCAATCTCGGCAAACGTACCGTAGAGGGAAGCCTCCAGATTGATGGCCAAGGCTTTGGCATGAATGTCAGTGGATGATTGCTGGGGTGCGGGAACGGGCATGGGTGGCTCCGTTTTGCGGAATTCAAGATGCGCGGAGTATAGCGCAGAATCGGCGTAGGCAATTGCCCTTGCGATGGAATCGGCGCGGGGCCAGGTCAGCTAGCGAGAACGGGGCTTAGCCCTCATTGAGTGACTCGGCGATTTATTACCAAGTGAAAGGCTACCCGCTAGAAGAAGTGACAGTTGTTCGGTCAGAGATCAATGACTATCTTTGATGCGGGATTTTCCTCTCGATTACGGTCGCTCTGCATCAAAATGCCTCCCCCACTCCCATACTCCAGGTCCAACTATCTTTGCCACGGGCGAAGTCAGCGCGAAGATTAACGTGGTACTTCGCACTTAGCTGAAACCTCGGTCCCCCACCTATGCTCGGCAGAAAGTTATTGATTCTGAAAATCTCCTTTCCACCGGGGACGACTTCGCCGATGCCGCCGAATGCGGCCAGACCGAACCTCTTCGGCAACGACACACGATATTCGACCTGAGTCGCGATCATGTAGCGATCGAGGTAGCGACCAGCTTCATATCCTCTCAGTTCGTTGTTTGTGCCGTAGACGCAGTTGCCGTAAAAGGGCGGCGTGCCGCCTGTGCTGCAATCGAAGAGGTTGTATGCAAGAACTTGATTCTTCCCAACGGTCCAATATTTGTTGAACGTGAATCTGTAGCTCTGAAAGGTATATTTGCTGCCCAACGCCTGTGCAAAAAAGTCCGATGTGAACTGCGTGAACATTCCAGTGGTCGGGTAAAAGTGGTTTGGGCGAGTGTCGCGCATCAGCCGTAGACCCAAAGCGCGCAGAGTTGTGTGAAGCCCGAGATCGGCGGGTGGAATAGCGGTTTCCCCGCTACTCGGCCGAACGGTAACTACGGAATCTCCCGTCCAAAATCGAGGGCCTATAAAAAACTGCCAGGGAATCCGACGCAGTGCCTCACCAAAATAGAGTTGACCTGTCTGGTCCAGCGGGACCTTGAGGTCTCCATTTCCTGCGGCGGTGCCGATGCCGTACAGGTTGTAGTTCACATTGCCGTGAACGTAGAGCGACGTGACCGCGTATGTGTTCTCTTTCATGAACAGTTGAGCGCCCACACCAAAGCCGCTACTGCCATTATTGGTAATGAGTCCCGCTGCTCCAACTGTCGAGGGGGGAGATATCTTGTCGTCTTTGCCAAATGGGAAGATATAGCCAACAATCGGGATGATTCCGGCGCCAATGGCCGGGCTCACAATTGGAAGGGGAGCGGCAACGATGGCGCCACGATGGGGGAAACTCTTCTTCTTCTTTTTCTTCTCCGGTTCTGTCTTTGTTTTTGTGAACTGCGATGGCTGACTAGCTTGTCCACTTTCGAGCATTGCCGCTGGCGTTGTGATGCAGCAGTCGTCGCGATTTGGCGTGGCAGCGTAACTGTCCGGATTAACCACCGGTAATACAAGAGCAAGGAGACTGAGAAGAAGCCTTTTCATAAGAAGACTGGATAAAACCACAGACTACCGCGAGCACTCTCGCCTGTTTCGTGGAACGCTGTCCAAGCTTTGTCATGATTGAATTCTGTCTTGCTGATCCCTCTGAGCGGCGACATGGCTCTGGTCGATGATGAATGAATCCTCTGCGACCTAGAAGTCGCAATCAACTGGCAAAAATGACAGCGGCAACGCAGCTCTTTTGTCAGCTGTGGCCAGAATTGACTTTCTGGGTATGAGCAGGGACGCTCATGGTCCGAGTAACGATTTTGAGGGCTGGAGAAGAAGTCAAGCAGTGGGGAAACAGGGTACTCGGTCAGTTTGAGTTCTTCTATTATGGGGGGTATATCTCCCTGCTTTGAAGCCGCCTGCTGCCTGCCTAAAACGCGCCGTGCCTAACACAATTTCTTTGCCATTCATCACGAGGGTCACTTCCATTTCCATGACGCTTGGGTTCAGAAAATCTAATTATCTTTCTGAGAGAGATCACCGCATTCTTGCGAACGAGGCCTTTGATGGATGTTCACCCGGCCCTTCAGGCGCTCCGAAGCTAGCTAAAACCTAGTTCTCCGTCCTTATCAGGTACCTGCTCTCATGCAGATGTCGATGGAGGTTGGCCAAATGGAAGAGGTACTGACTAAAGCCTTTTGCCATCAGCTTCATAATCCTTTCCCTCTTCCCTACTGCCGCCATGAGATAGCACTCTCTGCCCATGGTTGAATAGAACTCGATGTTGTGCCGGTCTTTATTTTGGTTTTGAAAGAAGCCGGCATAAAGAAGAATGTGGGCACCTGCTGACTCCATCCAGAGAGGATTCTTCGCGCTGGTGAGCTGCTGCATCATGAGTTCAGCGATTTGGGTCAGATCCGCGAACTGTCGGAATTCCTGATCGCCCGGGCTGTAATCCGGAGAGAGGATCTCCATCCGATCTACCGATTGCAGACAAAAATGACCAAGCACGCTGGCAAGATAAACACCCGTAGAGTCACGAATCTGAGACCACTGCTCACTTCCTATTGTTTCGTGGAGATGTGAGGCCCAGAAGTTAATGGCTCCTTCTTCCGTGACACCGTACAAATCCTCAAAATAGTCAGTCGATGGCATATCCGTAACCCCCAACCGTGATCTGGTTGCCTATTGTTATCTTGTCCCGCCTCTGGCGTGGGAATGTTTAATTGCCCACCGCATCTAACTGGGCAACTTTCGCCCTTGTATTTTGATACTGCCCCGCTCTGAGCGAGGTAAATCCCATCTCGGTGTTATGACCGATAATTCGAGCACGCCAGGTAGCGTCGATAGATACCCGGAGTTCACGATGCTTGATGGAAGCCCACCAATCTCTCAAGATGCGAGGACGAACACTGGATTCTTGTAATTGACAGAAACTAAACGCTATCGATATAAACACACTATCGAGAACGCCGAGAGTTCAGACATGAGCGAATCCGGAGCGGGTTGGGTGCCTGGACCGTTTCTCTCACTAATATTGAGCGTGGGACGTCTTAACTCTGGCGAGTTCTTTGTGAGGTGCCGTTCGTGTTGTCAGCCCGGATCACAGGTCGCCTTCGACGCTCCGACCTGCGGCTTCCCTTCTTGCTTCCTGGCGTTTTCCTGATTCCGCTTGTGTCGCTCTGCGCACAAGTGGGCTCGAGTTCTATCGGGAGCAGCGCCGCGACGGGAACTGCGGCGGGGGCTACGGCTATTCCGAGCACGATCCTTGGTGAGGTGATTAATGCGACCACTGGCGCACCGGTACCGCGTGCGCTGGTTCGGCTGAATAACAGGGCTGTCCTGACGGACCACGATGGCAAGTTCCACTTCGATCAGAACACGGCGAGCAGCGCGAATATCCTGGTGACGAAGCCGGGTTACTCGGCCAGCACTGAGATGCAGGACGGGGGCAATCTGTTTCTTCAAGGTGCGCAGTTGAGCGAACCGCTGGAGCTTCGCTTGTACCCGGAGGCTCTGATGACGGGGACGGTGCTCGCCCCGGACGGTTCTCCACTTCCGCGAATCCCGGTGAGCGTGGCGCGGAGCATTTACGACGATAATGGTCATCGCTGGGTAACCGTGGGTCAGGAGCAGACGGACTCGCATGGCAACTTCCGTGTGACGGAGCCGGCTGGGGAGTACAGGCTGGAAACACGATACACGCCGGTAGATCGCACAACCGGCGAAGCCGTTTTGCCTGTTACAGTTCCGAGCGAAGGTTCATCCAATACTATGCAAGCTATCAGGATTCACGCTGGCGAAGAGCTGCACTTTGATCTGCGGCCTGCTGTGAGTCCGACCCATACCGTGACTCTGTCAACGCCATCCTCTGAGGGGCGCGAGTTCGTGCGGGTTTCTGCGCGATCGAGCAATGGAAGTACATTGCAAGTCAATCCGCAGATGAGCGGCGATGTAGGAACGACAAAGATACAGCTTCCGCAGGGTACTTACACTGTGACTGCCAGGAGGAACAACCCTGAGAATCCCGAAGAAGCGGAGACTACGGTGACGGTTCCGGATCACGATATATCGGGTGTCGTACTGCAGTTCTCTCCGATTCCGTCGATTCCGGTGGAGCTGAATATTGATACCTCTGCAACGTCGGATAACGGTCAGCCTCCCACTCTGATGCAGTTGGGGCTTATGCTGCAGAGCGATCAGGCGGACCCTGAACGAGGTGACTCTACTCTTCGGCCGACAACGCGGCGCGACCAGACCTTTGTGTTTACGGCACCACCGGGCAGTTATCGTCTACAGGGGCGTAGCACTGGCGAGTGGTACATCAAATCGGCCAGCTATGGCGACACCGATCTGCTGCAGGATGCGCTTGTAGTTGTTCCGGGTTCTGCAGGCACCCCGATCCGCGTGACGGTGAGCAATGTGACCGGCAGTCTGCAAGGCACGGTGAACCTGAACGGCAGCCCGTCAGCTTGCTGGGTCTATCTGATTCCAACGAGTCCTAACGCGCAGTCTGTGATTGCGATGCGCAGCGGCAGCTCGGGCAGTTACACATCGGCCCATCTGCCGCCTGGCAGCTACCAGGCGATCGCGTTCGAACAACGCCACTCGGCCAACTACCGCGATCCCGCCAGCCTTGCATCGTTCAGCAGCCACGTCCGCTCCGTGACGGTGAACGCGGGTGAAAAGCCTACGCTGAACCTGGACGCCGTCCCGGTTGCCGAGGTGACGCCGTGAGACGAAATGATGTGATGCGGCTCTCTTTCGTGATGATGATGGTTTGCTGTGTGGGGATCGTTCCGCGTGAGGCATCGGCGCAGACGAGGCACGAGACGAAGCAAAGCTCCGCCACTGCGCACTATGAGATTACCGGCGTCGTGATCAACAACGTCGATGGAGATCCGGTGCCGCACTGCCATCTGACCGCGAATCTCGCTGGACGGGGAGGATACGGAGGATACGGCAACCGCCAGTTCCCTGCCCCGTCGAACGGCTTCGATTGCGACGCGCATGGCCGCTTTACCGTCACGGTTCCTTCTGCGGGCTCGTGGCGCCTGACTGCGAACGCGCGAGGCTTTGTTAGTCAAGCCTTCGATGAGCACCAGTTTTTTTCCTCCGCGATCGTGCTGACAGCTGGAACTCCAACAAAAGATATTGAATTCCGGCTTAGCCCTGAGGCCAGTATTGTCGGGGTTGTTCTGGACGAGGCGGGTGAACCGGTACGGAATGCTCAGGTGACGCTTCAAAATGTGCCGCCCCGGATTCCCGGAGGTCCGCAGCCTGCCGGCACCACGCGCGGGGGCGCTCGCACGGATGACCGCGGCATGTACGAGCTCGCTAATCTTTCCCCGGGAGACTATCGGCTGAGCGTTCATGCGCAACCGTGGTACGCGGTGAACGCGCAGCAGAACCGTGGAAATGATACGGATACCTTATCGCTTGATCCCTCGCTCGACTTCGCCTACCCGGTGACGTGGTTTCCTGGCGTCAGCGATCCTGCGCTTGCGGAGACTATCGTGCTGCACGCAGGAGACACGCGCCAAGCTGACTTTCATCTGGTTCCGATACCGTCGATTCATATGCGAATCCTGACTCCGACGGTGGTGACCAGTGGACCGAACGCTTCTCCAAGACCGATGACGTTTCCCATTGTGCAGCAGATCAGCTCGGGTGCAGCTGGGCCAAGCTTTGTGCAGATCACGACGCACATCGACCAGCAGGGGCAGATCGATGTGGGAGGGTTGACGCCGGGGTTGTACCAGGTACGATTGGCCGGCCGAAACCAGGAGGGTCATGTTGCGCTGGTCGAGGTAAGCGCCAATTCAGCGCGCACGGTCGACATGAGCGCACCGGCGCGTGACATGGCCAGAATTGCGCTGCGTCTCGATGGACTTGGGGATTCGGAATCGGAATCGAATTCGAGGCAGGAACGTAATGGCGGCGTTATGGTCACACTGGTCGACACAGATACCCACCGCGGAAGTTTTTCTTTCAACGGTAACGAAGGCGGAGGCCCCAACATGGGACGCCGTGAGGGGAGAGGTCAGGCTGCTGATCGCATCCTGGAGGTTCCGCCGGGACGCTATGAGGTTGTGCTGCAGGGGCGGCCGAACTTCTTTCTTACCGGGCTGACGGCCAAAGGCGCCGAGGTGGCGGGACGATATGTGACCGTTGGTGCGGGTGATTCCACGCTGACGGTGCATGTCGCAAGTGGGCCAGCGAGCCTAAGTGGGATCGCGACGCTCGACGGCAAACCGTCGGTGGGGGCGATGGTTCTGCTGGTTCCGATAACGATTGAAGATCCGAACTCCATCACGATTTTGCGTCAGGATCAGACGAACACGGATGGCAGCTTCGATCTGGCAAACGTCCTTCCTGGGCAATACATTCTGATTGCCATCGACCATGGATGGCAGATCAACTGGGGCGATCCGTCCACGCTGCGGCGGTATCTGATGCAGGGGGTTCCGATCGATCTGAAATCGTCCGCGATTGTGAAACAGAATATTTCGGCGCAAGCTCCGTGAGCCTTGGGCGCGGACGGGCGGACTTCGGGAGGGGCCCCAACTGTGTTACCTTCAAAAAGGCCCGCAATACTGCGGAGAGATGGCCGAGTGGCTGAAGGCGCACGCTTGGAAAGCGTGTATACCGCAAGGTATCCAGGGTTCGAATCCCTGTCTCTCCGCCAGCCATTTAGAATCAATAATTTACAAGCCTGGCTACACACCGGGCTACAGATAATGGGGATCGTCTGCTCCGGATCGGTATTTCCTTTCAGGAGAAATCGAATGCCCCCGGTTGTTCGACTTAAGTTACGAGTCCGTCGGCCTGACGGCTCCCGCCCCTACCTCGACCCCGTCTACGCCGCAAACAACAAGCTGAAAGCTGGATATGCTCGTCTCGACGGCAAGCCCGTCCACTTCCCTGACGGCGTCTACCATCTGCGTTACCTCAAAGGGACCCAACCGTTTCGGTCGGCTGCTTCGCGACAGTTCCGAATCTGATCTTCGATCGAGCTTTTCCGTTGATTATCTGATGAATAACGGGCATAGATGGCGCAACGAACGCGTCCATCGCTTCCGGGTGACGTTCCTGATCCCCCGTTGACCTGTTTCGTCATGGTGTTGGTCGTGTCCGGCATCTTACCCTGTTTGGCTGTTTCAATCCGCGTTTCCATTACTTCCTCAAAGGGAGATACCAATTGGGGAGCGCGGAGGTAAATTATGGTCGGAAAATAGTTGCTCCGATTGTTACCCGAGCAACCACGGTTCGATATCACTCGTGCTGTACCCTGCCCTGATCGCCGTCAGCTGCTCCAAGATTCTGGACACGGTGAAGGTCTCTAGAGACGGCATTGCTTATCGTGCAGTTCGATAGTCGATTTTCGGAGTTTGTTGTGATTCCCGATGGTGCAGTACCATCCCGACGCCTAAGGAACTCTTCCGCGAGAAGTGGGACAAGGCACTCGCGCATGAGAGTCCGCACTGCCTCAGGATGGGGTTCGGCTACAGGCAGAGCCAACCTGTATGGACCTTTGCGCAACTTGGTATCTGAAAAATTCCCCAAGGTTTCACTCCTATACAACAGGTTCGGCGACGGCATTAACACCCGGACGTGAATGTCAGCGTAGAGCGTCGTCAACGCCAGCACCCTCTCCAACGGTTGAGGCGATGGCCGACTTACTCTTCATTTTGGAACTCACGTCATCAAGAGAAAGAGACGCCCGGCTAAGAATCACCGGGCATTTGCGAAAGACCCTTACTGGCGGAAGCACCTTGCAGGCTCCGCCAAATCTGCTAACTGGACCCCGTGGGATGGGAGCCATTCGGGCCACCGTGGTCAAATACTAGGCTAGGTCGGCGGGGCACACAGGAACCAACGGACCAGCGCACCCTTTAATAGGGATTGACGCCCAAGCTCATTGTCCGGTGAGCCACATCTCCGCCATCGAACATGGACAGAGAGAGATCGGCGCTTTGATACTGCTGCGCCTCTCCCGGCACTATGGGAAAGTATTGAGTGGCTTCTTACCGGCACCGAGTCCTGAGACTCGTCTGGACCATCACTTTGCTGCCAGACGCTCGGATGTCCGGCTCGGTGGACATAAGGTTGCTTGAGGGTCTACACGCCGCAAGTGATCTGACCAAGCACATTGATCGTCGGCGATGCCAGGCAATGAGGGGTTTTGTCTAGGTGCCAACTGCTCAGGGGACGGCTTGGCGATCTTCAGAGTAGTGGACGTGAACCAAGCGCCAGCTCCCAGATTCTTTGCGGTAGACCTGGGTTTCGACACCGTGGGTGGTTATGGCTGATTCGTCTTTACGCATCGTCGCGTGGAAAACCCAGTGGAATTCCGACCACGCTGTATTGCCGTTCACGTGGATCGCTACCCCATGTGTCTCAAGAACGCGGGCCGAGAACATGCCGCCCATTACGTTCTGAAAGACATGCTGCTCGATAGCTTCGAAGCCGTGCTCCTCGCCCAGCGGATAGATAAACGAAACCTCGGGAGAGTGAGACCAAATTTGCGAGAGTAGCTTCAGATCAACCGTATCGACAGCTTTGGTGTACTTGTCGATGAGCCGGTGGATAGCCGCGACATCGGGCGCAGGGCCGGTGTCAGCCTGCGCGACGGCGCAAGCGGGGACGAGGCAGAGAATAGCGGCGAACAAAATGCGGGTCAGCATTGGATGCTCCCGGTGCATTGGAATTCTCGATAGGACTGTGTCACCGGAAATCGGGAACTTTCAGCCTCAACTGACGCTAACAGGCCTTAGCTTGAAATGAGGAACGAGCTTCCCGAAAACGGGTGGTCTCAATGGGTCGACGCAACACTCAGCTCAGACCCACATTCATTGAAAACAAAAACTAAAAAGCCTGGTAGGGTTAGATCACCCGGAACCTTACCCTGGCTAGGTTTGGCCACACCAGCCAAACAGATCGATTCTTCAGTTAAGCATTTGTGGATCAGATGATTAGATAGTGTTGCATCGACCGGTTGAGCCCGCCGGAGTCTTGAGCAACTTCGACCACCACGATCAACCTGCTTATGCAGGTGAATCAAGCGGCGGACCATCTCATTAGTCGGGTTTGCTGAGACGTACCCGTCGGAAGACTACTCGGGCGGAGTGATTCCAACCGTCGGCCTCCTGAAACCAGGAACCTATCCGTCGGTCATATTAGGGAAAGTTGCGACCCCGAAAATCTGCAACTGCTAGGTTCCCGACAGTCCCTCGCAGTCCTAGTCGGACGCGACGACATACCAGATGCCGAGTCCAACCAAAATCCCAACTGTCCACAAGGCGCTCCGCAACACTGACACCCTGGACAGTATTCTTGGCCGCGCCCTGTTGTGATCAGTCGGTACCATCCAAACGTGGTATCCACTGTTGTGGCGCTGTGCAGTTTGGATCTCTGACCGACGCATACATTCTCCGCACTGCTGGTGATGTCTCTATCCTTCGTCTGAATGAGCGGTACGCAGATACGGGCGAAGTTGGATTCATTGGCTACCATCGCAATTCTGGATTTGCCACGAACGCAGGCACGAATCCTTTAATTAACCTAACCCAGCACGCCTGATCCATAGCACTCAAAGCCCACCATTCTCCTTAGTGGAGGTGGTGGGCTATTTTTTTGTTTCTCGGACCAACGGCCCATAGACGCGGGTTTAATAATGCCGCCCTGATAAGATCACTGAGCCGCTTACGAAGGGGCTGGCTCAGATTTGACATGCTCACTGATATAGAAATAGATGCTCTCATGCGAGCTCGCACGGAGCGGAGAAGGAAGAAACGGCTTGACCGTCGCAACCCGGCTCTTCTCGTAATAGACGCTTCAACATTTGTCAGGCAGATCGAAAGGCTGGCGATCACGCTCACCTATAAAGTGGAACGTGAGGGTTACAAGCAAGTTGGGCTGGCCCCGATGAACGTTGACATCAGCGTGATGTTGCGGCACCTCACTTACACCTACGACCTGTTGGTATATGTAAATGCCGATGAAAGGCGTGATTTCGACCCGTACTATCGGCAGGCATACAGTTTTGTAATCCTACCGCTTGTTCGCACAATGATTGACGGGTTTTATAACGCAACAGCGTTGCTGGATGATCCGAACCGAGCAATATCCTTTCGTATCGGAGGCTAC
The DNA here is from genome assembly GCA_963791735.1 of uncultured Acidobacteriaceae bacterium. Classification (GTDB taxonomy): domain Bacteria; phylum Acidobacteriota; class Terriglobia; order Terriglobales; family Acidobacteriaceae; genus Edaphobacter. The sequence continues at coordinate 240,599 of CAWBTR010000011.1, forward strand.
TATCGCCTCCAATGAAAGGCTGCTCTCTGAAGAAGCAAAGTTTGGGAGCGATGCGCGTTGGATTCCCTATCTGCAACAAGAACGGCGGAGGTTCAAAGCAGGCATGGATGACGACAGATTGACGACAAGGACCTCGATAACGCTAAGCCGTGGCCCTTATTGGGAACCTATCTAAAATCTAATCCCGATACAGCTCACAAACAGATGTTACGCAAGATCACTCTCGGCTTCTGGAAAGAATATTCGTCAATTTCACATACTAGCTACGACGGTTTGATCGGTATTTATCAATTCATCGCTCCTGACCGGATACCTCGTGAATCTCGCGAAGCTAGTCTCGATTTCGGTGAGGCTCTGATCACAACACATCTGGGGCGAGCGGCTGGCATTTTGCTATGCCTCTTGACTGAGATCCAGGCTTTCTATCGGTTCAAAGGAGCGAGTATAGACTCTCGCCTTCATAAAATTTGGAGAGCCGTTAACGTCATTGCCGAGATCAAAGAACTATACGAGTACCGTTATGAAGGGTTAATGAAAAGCAAAGGAATTGTTGACACCCCGAGTGAGCCAGGAGAATTCTAAAAGGTCGTCAAGATGCATTCTCCGTTTTCGGCTCTCCTCAAATAGAAAGCTGCCCGACTGTCCTTTGAGGATTCGTGGGGCAGCATTTTTTGTTTAAGCCTTACGTGGGCATAGCGAGCATAAACAGTAATTCTTCCTGAAACTCTTTCTTGCCCTTAAATAAATCCCAGGCGTGCCGCTCACACACATATTGTTTGACGCCTTTCGGGTCCGTGAAAACAAACGCGGCGTCTCCCTCAACACAACCCATAGGGCATTTATGAGCATGGTTTGGTGGGTCGGCAACATATCGGCTGATAGCTGACTTTTGCATATCGTACACCTCTTCTAAATTCCTCTGCTTCGAGGTACGTCAGCGTATCATGTGAGTGGCAATGAAGCCGTATGGGGCCTCGGCGATCCGTACTCGTCAGACTAGAACGCATCTCATAAATCAATTTCAGCCGGTTGGCTCACCTTCGGCATAACTTCCGGTTTGCCCGTAATTCAGTAACGATCTGCCAGATAGCAGCGAGCCAAAGTTACTTAAGCTTTGAGTATTCGGCTTGGGCTTGTTTAAGGATTGGGATGTCGGGGTCCGCGTCTTTCCAGGTCGTGAAGAGATCGTTGTAGGCTTTGCGGCTGTTCTCAAGGTTCCCTTGCGCGGCATAGACCCGCGCCAGACCGAGCTGCGCCAGCGGAGCAAAGATTGGCCAGTCGGGCCACCCGGGATTAGCGATGACCGTTTTGAACTCGTCGATAGCCTTGGCGTGCTCTCCCGCAGCCAGGTAAGCTTGCGCACGATAGTAAAAGACAAGGACATTTGGGTATTGCGTGATTGGAGCGAGCAAATCTACGGCTTTGGCCGCGTTTCCTCGCTTGCGCTCGATGATAGAAAAGATGATCGGGAGATAGACCTTCTGGTGGTAAGTATCCTCTGGAAACAGCCGATCCAGTTTCGCTGCCACGGCTGAAGCTTCCGGCAAGTCGTCAGCGTCCGCCAATGCTTTGGCACATACACTGAGTCCTGCAGGGCTGTCATTACCCAAATCGTCAGCTTGACGGCAGAGCTTGCGTGCCAAGACATAGTTTCCTGCATCGGATTCAAGCACGCCCTGCCAGGCAAACTCGTAGGCAACGTTTTCCATCCGGTTCGAGTGAGTCTGTTGCTTCACAAGGGTTTCGCTAAGCGAACGGAGCTTGTCGAAATCGCCACGTAGGAATGCGAACTCCATTTGCAAATGGAGCCAGGAGATATCATCCGACGGGGCTTCACGAATAAGACGGTCCATCGTTGCGGTGTCGTTCTCGGAAAAGGCGATCCGATAACGGAGGTTTCTTTGAAATGGGGTGAATGCTCCCTTTTGCTGCCACTGGTCGAGCATTTTCTTAGCTTCGTTAAAACGGCCCAGAATCAGGAGCGCGTTGCTTGCGTTGGAATTGTATTGAGCAGAGGGTACCGGAGAATCGTCAATAGCCCAATGGAACTCTTGCAGGGCTTCTTCTGTCCTACCCTGCTCGGCATAGGCGATCCCCAGCAGGTTGTGGGCGGACGCGCTGCGTGGATACGCCTGCTTGAACAAAACCAGTACAGCAGTCTCTTTGTCGAGGTTGCCGGTTATGGACGAATAATAAAGGGCAGTAGTCTGAAAATTCTCTTCTTGCGTGAGACGGCGATCTTTCAGTTCGAAAGCCCGGGCGAAATTCTCCCTGGACGCCTCGGTGTCACCAATACTGTGGTATGCACTGCCGAGCATGCCGTAAGCAGAACAAAACTGCGGGTCCAGTTCCACCGCTCTTTCAAAAAAGGCAACGGCCTCGCGCCGCTTTCCAGAACGATAGAGTGTCTGCCCTGTTCTGTAGGCTTGTAGCGCCTCGAGCGAACTCGTTGTGGCGAGATCGAGAGGAGCATCGTACTTCTCGAGAGAACTGAGGCTCTCGCCCAACTGCTTTCGCAACTGTGAAGCTGCTTTGCCCAACGCGGCGATCACCTTATCCTTGGACCCCGCTTCCGCCTGCCGTCGCGCGATGGACTTTTGGTTCCGCGCGTCGATTGCGTCGAGAGTGATCAGATATTTGCTTCCGAAGGCAGAAATTTCAGGCACGACGACGGCTTTGAGCCCCAGTCGTTTACAGATTTCGATACCCAATTCCGGTGTCACTGGCTCGTTCGGATCGTGACGCATCATACGCATCGTCGAGCGGGCGTCCGCTTCGGGGAGCACGCTCAAAAAGGGGGACTCGGACAGTTTGACTTCAAGGGCTTTGTCCAGAGAGTTGTCGAAGACAGGATCACCTGTCTTGTTGACGAAGGTCGCCAGGAGTATGACGTCACTCTCCGTCAATTTGGGCCGCGCGGAACGCACTCGCCAGGCAGTCAATGCCCCAACAATGAGGAAGGCTACGACAGCCGCGACGACAAGGCGACGTCTGGTCCAAAATTCAGGCACCGTCGCTGAGGGCAGACCGGGCGCAAGATGTTTTTCGACGCCAGCCGATGAGGGTAGGGGACCGTTTTCGACGGGAGCGATGAAGCGGTAGCCGCGGCGCGGGATCGTCTCAATGAAGGTGGGGTCGTCTGCATCATCATCCAATGCTGCCCGGAGGCGTTTGACCGCCGCGTTAACGCTGTGTTCGAACTCGACCACGGTGCCATCAGGCCAGAGGTGTTGCTGGATATGTTCCCGCGTAACAATCTGGCCGGGCTGGCGTAGTAAAAGTTCGAGGAGTTGCAGTGGCTGGCCTTGGAGACGGTTCTTCGTCCCATTTCTGGAGAGCACGCCGCTTTGGAGGTCTAATTCGAATCCGCCGAAGCGAATTATCGACGGCTGCTCTGATTGGGCAGGTTCGGGTTCTGTGTGGGCAGGTTCGGGTGAGGTGGCCACAGGCTCGGTCTCCTGCGCTGCACGAGGCCAAATTCTATCACGCTGCTACGATGACCGCCTCCAACCCTCTGTAAGCCAATAAGAACGCGCGACATATCTCATGTCATCCGGATTTCACCTAAATGTCAGGCGCGGTGCATTGAGATTCTTGAGGCCTTGGCGGAGGATTTCCTAAGACCCAGGAACTCGGCGTATGGAGGTCACCCAAGAGATGAACTCGCGACGAACGTGGGGACATTGTCCACCTGATTCGACGCCGACCAGTGCAAGAACTCCAAGACTTCTTCGGGAGGAAGCTCATGAAATCTTTGGCGGCCGTTTTTGCTCTTTCGGCCACTGTTCTTCTTCGGGTGTGGAGGTGTGCCTGCACCTGCACCAATAATTCCGCCTACATCTACCACGGCGCAACCTCCCGCCACGCCCGCGACCCCTGACATAGCCGGCAATTGGCAATTCAATGCGTTGTCAACTGTCCCGGGGAAGCCTCCCCTTATTTTTGCCGGTAGCATCAGCCAAACCAACTCTACGGCCAGCGCCGCGCTGCATGTCAACGGTTCCAATTGTTTCAATCAACTGACCACCATGGGCTTGACCGGTACCCTCACTGGCAGCGACATATCCCTCACTTCCACACCGGTTGAAGGACAGGTCATTACACTCACTGGGACTATCACTGAGAACGTTGACACGGGCGTTCTCACCTTCACCGGCACATACAGCATCACCGGTGGCTGTGGCGACGGCGACAAAGGAACCGTCACCGGCATCTCCATATATATCGACGACGCGTTGGACGGTACCTTCACGACTTCCCAGCAGCAAACATTCACTGTGTCGGGGGGCCTCGGTCAATATAGTAGCCCCAGTCTGGACGGTAGCTTCGGGATCACGGGAACAGCTGCTTTCAGTACCCCCTGCTTTAGTTCGGCAACGATCACGCCAGGAACACTTTCGTCGGGCAGCTTCATCATAGGCACTACTGTCGGGCTTGAATTTGACACTGGCAACGGCACCATCACCTTCCTTGGAACCGTGAATCTGGATAGTTATGACGCGGAATTTGACAGCTATTCGATTACCGGGAACTATACGTTGTCCGGGGGCACCTGCGACGGTACCGGCACAGCAGTCCTGCGTGTTTATAACCCATGGGATTACTGATTCCGGACTACTGGTTCCACTTCGTGGGGAGCGGCAAATGATGACGAGAGCTAACGCTTTGAACGGTTATGGTGTTTGAGCTGTGCCCGTAAAGCCAAACCTCTAAGTCGGTGCGCAAGCGGTCGATTTAACTCACTCTGAAGGGACACTGACCACCACGGGCTTGACGGGCACTGTGACTGCTAACGGTGCCTCAGGTGCACGAGGCCCACGATAAACACCGACATCACCTTCGCAAGCAATAAAATAAGGGCAACGAACAGTGTTCTTGTGACAATCTGCTCGGAGACCAAACTAATAGCCTTGTTAATGGCGAGCTCTTGGCCACAAGAGGATGAGCAAAAAATTGAGTCTCCGCTAACACCAATCCTGTCTCTCTACCCTCGTCTTCGCGAGTCTGCAAGAGAAGTCGCGACTGCGTTCTGTACGAATCCTCCTGAAATCCAAGAATAAAATAGGCTGTAAGAGCGATAAAGATGCAGAACGGAACAATTTCAGCGACCGCTAAGGTATTGCCTTCGACACTGCTCTCTGAATATTCTGACGATAGCTTGATGTTCAGGCGATACGAGGCACGTCTTTGAGTATCGTAGTCTGCGAACGCCTTCGGTCTTTGCCCCAGCCAGGCCGTAACATCATCTGGTAGTCCAGGAGTAGCTATTAGGGGAAATTGTAAATCCATAGATCGGATTACCTCGATCCATCTACGACTCCCACGCCCTGAACAGTATTCATCGGCTTTTCGGAAATGTGTTTCTAATGGCTCCTTCTCCCGTTTGGCGAGCCATTCGTTTGTGCGGTCGCCAACCGATTTCAATATGTCATTGTCTTGATTTATAAGGAAGCGGCAAGAACTGTCATCAAGTTTTTGAGCCTCCTTATTGCCCGTTATCAATGCGGACCAGATGAGCAGCAAAGCGAGGATCGACAGAATTAGGACAGATACTCTTAGTTTGACGGTTCGCCAGATTAGCTCGGACAGCCTCGTCTCGAAATCGTGTTGATCAGCCATGATATTAGCTACCAAATATGCGTTTCGATATTCACAACAGTGCACCACTATCGTTGCATTGAGTCAAACGACTTCTTTCTTCAATGGCTTGTCGGAATCGAAGATTGACTGACGCGGCTGATTTCGTAGGCCATCTCGGAGCGTGGAGGCTTCACTTTGTCGCCAACCTGGGGCATCAAAGGTATTTCTGGCGCGTCGGATTGTTTACGGGTTTTAGCCATGAATCACGTCTTCTCGTGTTCAATCGAAGAGCAACTTTTCCAGTTCGTCCGCAGTAGGAACCTATCTACATCTACGGCTTTTTGAGTCCGAGTTGCTTTGCGAGACCCGCATCGAGCATCTTCGTAGGAAGGAGTCTGGGCAATGTCCAGTTCTTGAAACGTTGCGGAACGACTGCGTAGCGTGCCTTCGGTTTTGCCGTGGTGAGTGCCAAATGGACGGCTTCGCCCAGACGCTCAGGCGGTAAACCGTGATTGCGGGCTTCGGCAACGATAAACTTTTGGAAGTTTTGCACCGCCTCCCAATACTCGGTCGGCTTGAACTCACTCAGATCCTCTTGTTCGCCTTTGTCGTACATCGCCGTGTTTACGGTGCCGGGTTCAATCATCACGACGTCGATGCCAAATAGCATCAGTTCTCGTCTTAGAGCCTCCGACATTCCTTCCAGGCCGGATTTCGAGGAGCTATAGGCACCGAGAAGCGGAATAACAACTTTTGCAGTGGTAGAGCTGATGTTCACAATGCGACCGGTGGGACCCTGCTTCTTCTTATCTGTTCCTAAAAGAGGAGCGAAGGCTTGGATGACGACAAGCGGCGAGATCATGTTGACCTCCAACTGCCGCCTGTACTCGTTGGGCTTTAGATAAAGCAGCGGCCCACTCACTACAATTCCCGCGTTGTTCACCAGGCCAACTAGATTCCTGTCGCCTATCATTGAGCCGACGTGCTGAGCAGCCTGATGTACAGCGGCGGCGTCCGTGATGTCCATGATGAGAGGCACAAAGCCGTTACCGAACTCTCTTTGCAAACGATCGGCGTCAGCCTGCTTTCTCACAGAACCGAACACGCGAAATCCGTTTGAAATAAGCACCTTCGTGGTTGCCCAACCGATTCCGGTGGAAACCCCGGTGACCACAACGTCTTTGCAGTTTGCCATCGCATTTTCTCCTAAAATGAGCACTGTACATCTTTATCATGTACAGCGTACATCTTGGTACATAAATGTGTCAAGGTGTACAGTGTTCTCCATGCCATATCCATCGAAAACAGACCGTGAAACGATCCTTTCGGCTGCGGTCAAGGAACTGGTCCAAGGGGGTATCCGGGACTTATCTCTCCGGAACATTGCTGCTTCCCTCGACCTCGCTCCCAATGCGATCTACCGTTACTTTTCCGATCGCCGGGCACTCGAAGCTGCGCTGGCAAACGAAGCTGCACGGCAACTGGAACTGGCACTGAGGAGGGCAGCCGATGGATGCGAACCCGTTACGGCAATCCGCGAGATGTCATCCGCCTACATTGAATTCGCAAGGGACAACCGTCACCTCTACGAAGTGATGATGAGCCTCCACGCGCCGGGGCACGATGCGACCTTTCATCAAAGCCTCTGGACGTTCACTGTCGAGCAGGTGCAACGAATTGCCGGGCCGGACCGAGCTGCGCAGGCGTCTGTCGCGCTTTGGGCCTTCCTACATGGAACCGTGGCGTTAGAAGCCGCTCAAGTGTTAGGTGAGATCAAACCGGCAACCGGCCTTGAATTTGGGTTCAACGCGTGGTTAATGGCTGTTTCTATGCGTGGAGCGCCAATAGAGTCACCCCAAACCAAGCTCACCTGGAAGACGGCTGATAAGAAAGTATCTGCGCGTAAAAGGTCGGTCCCGAGCGGAAAGTGAGGATTCAGGTTGGTGTCATTTTGATAAGGGAGAGGGTTCCCATGAGTACCTATAACGCGGTTTCCGGTTCGGACCCACGACCTCTGCCGCTTCCAGACCTCTGCTTTCTGCGTTTCAAGGGTGCTGGCGAGGGTGCTGAGGGTGCCCTAAGGGTGCTTTAGGCTTTTCGGTGACACCGATGCTACTAGAATCAATAGGTTACAAGCATTTGTACAACTGTCACAGCAGAGGTCGCGGGTTCGAACTACCCGCATTTCTAATCTGGAATGCCTTGTCTGGAACGCCTTGGACAGTAGCTCGGCTTGAGAAGGACCATCCCGTTCTTTCGTAGATGCTACACAAGCACGTGGATCGGCGGCCAATTCCGGCTGAATGGTTCAGAGCATCCGCCCATACAGGTGAATGACCAATCGTGGCCAGGGTCAGTAGACAAGCCGCTGCATCCAATCCGCCCAGGATTTCGCAAGTGGGCGATAAAGTCATCCCGTCACGCTCCTAGCTGGTCTACAACGTCGCCCGCGTGAAGCAAAGATAAAACTGAAGTAGACATGATCTATGACGACAGCAACCTGCACCGCTTCCGCGTAACGGCGTCCGATCTCAGGTGGGTGGAAAAATAAATCGGCAGTAATTGAGGTCGCCAACCTGGTTTCGGTATCTCCCATCATGGGCAAATTCGAACCAACATCGTCCGACACTAACAGCGCAAAACGTACCTCAACACGACCGAGGTGATGTCCATCATCGGTGTGACGCGTGCCACGCTCTGCGGCTGGGTCCGCAGCGGCGCTATAAGCGCACTCCGGATCGGTAAGGACTATAAGTTTGACCCATCCACCGTCGCCCGATGGCTAGAGGCCCGCCAAGTGTAGCCCGTTCTGCTTCTTCAACGCCACCCTTAAGCCGGGGGTGGCTTTTTTCTGCGATCTTTCCACCAAATCGAAAGAAATGGGCGAAACTCCGGGCTACACTCGGCTACACTTTTTCGTCGTTTTTAGTATAGCCAAACCACATGATGCGATATGATTCGACACGTGAGGCAACTCATAAACGCCGCGCCAGTAGCGGACTTTCGCTATTATCTGATTGATTCAAAAGGTTGAGAAAGGTATCCAGGGTTCGAATCACTGTCTCTCCGCCACCTACCTGTTCCAAGAAGTTCGAAGAGATCTAAGATGTAACGTTAAGCCCCAGCATTCGCTGGGGTTATCTATTTTTGCTGTCCAAGGCAGCTTGGCGCCATTCGCCAGCATTATGGTATCTGGCATATCGACTAATGCCGGAACCTCTAAATTAGTGGCATGTGCAAAGCAAAAGCCTATTCCTCCTCAAATGCTACTGCGCCGCCTCCACAACAATTCCGCGTCGCGATCGCGGTGATCGCGATGTGCAGATTACCCCTCCGTGAATGGTGAGCGGCATGCTGCCGATCAAGCGCCGATGAACTGATGAATTGGAGTTGAAGTACGCCTCCTGAGGACGTTTAGCTTAGGCGTAGCTTCGGCTTTCGGATACTGTCAAAACTTGTAGTTGGAACGAAACTTCCGACAAGTGGCTAGCCTGCTTTGCAAAGCAGATTTGTTCGTAACTGTGTAGGAAGTTTAGCCGTGAGACCAAAGAGCCACCTTGTCCAGGATTTATGAATGTCCTGGTGCTACTGCTTAGCGGCCTGATTTTATCGGTTTGGATAGCCGACGTCCTAGTACTTTTGCCAGCTGCGTTAAGCAGGTGAAGAGCCTATGCTCATGCTTCTATACGTTACGCAGAAGAGCGCAACATCCGAAAGGTGCGGGGCCCTCGAAGGTGTGAGCCTAGTCACCGAGGAACACAACTACCAAGGAAGGATGACAATCATGAAAACCAAATTTGCGTTAGGCGCGATGGTAGTTTGCATCACGTCAGCGATCGCCGTGGGACAAACAGTTTCGGTCAACTACAACCACAGCCAAAGCTTCAGCCAATATCACACCTACGCCTGGGCATCCAACAACACCAACCAGATTCAAAACTCGATCCTGGCTCAGGTGGCTCAACAGGACATCGATACGGCATTGCAGGGTAAGGGGCTTCAAAAAGTGCAGGAGTCTCAAAATCCTGACCTGATCCTGCTCGCAAGCGGCGGCATGAGACAGCAGACCTCCTATAGCGCGTGGGGCATGCGAGGGATCGGCGGAGGAATGGGTGGAATCACCCCACAACAGAACGTAGAAGCGACGTTGATTGTCGACCTGCACGACGTCAAAACCCAGTCTCTGGTGTGGCGCGGGATCGCTCAGGACACGTTGAGCAACAACGGCAACAAGAACCAGCAGATGGTGCAGAATGCCATCAATAAGATGTTCAAACAGTGGCCGAAGAGTTGAATTTACTCGATTTCCTCAACGGTGTGGGACGCGCTCACTAAGGTTCAACGACCAGAGGACCACAGCAACCTCAAGTCTGCGACCAGGTCTATAGTTCCGGAGAAAGACCGTGCAGCAGAATGTCGAAAACAGTGCGCAGGTGAGCGAGCAGTTGTTTCGCTCGATCTTAGAGAATGCCCAACTTGGGATCAGCTTTTTCAATATCGATGGCCACGCGGTGTTCTCTAACCGCGCATTGCACCAAATGTTGGGCTACACCGGCGAAGAGCTGAGTCACATTGAAAAATGGGACGAGATCGTCCATCCGGATGAACGCGCTGTCGGGGCGGAGCGATATGCGGAACTCATCGAGGGGAAGCGAGACACCTACGAATGTGAACAACGCTTCGTTCACCGTGACGGCCGCTTCGTAGTTGCCGACGCGAGGTTTCAGCTGCTCAGGGATGCAGACGGCAACCCGCAATACGTTGTCGGCTTGATGGAAGACATTACGGAGAGCAAGCGCGCGCAGGAGGAACGAAACCGCATCGCGAAACAAATGGAGATGTTGCTGGAATCCACCGGTCAAGGTATTTACGGTATCGATCTGCAAGGAGACTGCACGTTCGTCAACCGGGCTACCTGTGAATTGATCGGCTACCAACCCGCGGAGGTCTTGGGTCGGAAGATGCATGATCTGATCCATCACCACAAGCCAGATGGTTCTGTTTACCCGGTAGAGGAATGTCCCGTGTATCGTGCATTCAAGAAGGGAGAGGGTTGCTGCACAGACTCAGAATTGATCTGGCGACGAGATGGCACATCGATTCCGGTTGAATATTCTTCATTTCCAATTCTTGAGAGCGGAGTGATCACAGGGGCCGTCGTCACACTTGTTGATATCACAGAGCGTAAGCGGGCTGAGGAAAGACTGCGGTCGAGCGAGCAGCTCTTCCGCTCCATCTTCGAGAATGCCCAGCTTGGTATCGCGTATTTCAAGATTGATAGCCATGAACATGTCTCCAACCGGGCGCTCCACGAGATGTTGGGTTACACCGGAGAAGAGTTGAGCCGCCTCGGGCAATGGGACGAGATTGTAGCTCCTGAGGATCGCGCATCCGGGGCGGAACGATATGACGAACTGGTCCAGGGAAAACGGGACACAGATGAATATGAACAACGCTTCATTCGGCGTGACGGCCGCATCGTTGTCGCCAACGACAAGTTTCGGTTGCTCAGGGACCCCGACGGCAAACCGCAGTACATTGTCGGTCTAACGGAAGACATCACGGAACGCAAGCGTTCCCATGAGGCGTTGCAGGAGAGCGAGCAGCTCTTCCGTTCCATCTTTGAGAATTCGCAGATCGGGATCAGCATATTTGGAATAGAGGCTCAAACGCATATAACCAACCGCGCATTGCAGGAGATGCTGGGCTACTCCGAGGCAGACCTGAGGAGTCTGGAGCAATGGGACAAAATCGTTCATCCGGATGATCGCGGCCTGGGCGCAGAACGATATGCGGAACTGCTCGCGGGTAAGCGGGACGCCGACGAATACGGACACCGTTACATTCGTCGCGACGGCCGCATCGTTGTCGGCAACGGGAGGTATCAGTTGCTTCGAGATGCCGCAGGCAAGCCACAATACCTCGTCGCCCTGACGGAAGACATCACGGAACGCAACCGTGCCCAGGAGGCCCTGCAAGATAGCGAGCGGCTCTTCCGTTCTATCTTCGAGAACGCCCCTGTCGGCATCGGCCTTTACAACGTTCCGGAAGCGCAATACTTTACGAATCGCGCCTTGCACGAGATGCTGGGCTACACTCACGAAGACTTGAGCTCCGTTGAGAAGTGGGACCAGATTGTCCACCCAGACCAACGTGCCTCTGGTGCAAAACGCTACGCGGAACTCGTCGAAGGCAAGTACGACTACGACGAGTGGGAACAACACTTTATTCGCCGCGATGGCCGCCTCGTCATTGCAGACGGCGCTTTTACCATGATCAGGGACACTGCTGGAAATCCTCAGTATCTCCTCAACACGACCAAAGACATCACCGATCGCAAGCAGGCCGAGGCGGATCTCCTCGCTGCCAAAGAAGAAGCCGTGGCCGCCACCAAGGCCAAATCCGACTTTCTGGCAAACATGAGCCACGAGATTCGCACCCCTATGAATGCAATTCTCGGAATGACCCATCTGGCGCTGAAGACCGAATTGACCGCGAAGCAGCGCGACTATCTGACAAAAACAACGGTGGCTGCCAAGGCCCTTCTGAGCATCATCAACGACATCCTCGACTTCTCGAAGATCGAGGCTGGCAAGCTGGACGTGGAAAATACAGAGTTTCGCCTCGATCAAGTACTCGAGGACCTCTCCTCCGTGGTCTGCCAGAAGGCCCGCGACAAGGACCTGGAATTTTTGATCGCCCCGCCGAAGAATCTTCCGCCGAATCTTATCGGCGATCCCCTACGCCTTGGTCAAATCCTGATCAACCTGGTAAACAACGCGGTCAAGTTCACGGAACGTGGCGAGGTGTTAGTAACGGTTGCACTAGAGGAGCAGTTAGCAGATCGGGTGAAGGTGAGGTTTTCCGTCCGCGACAGTGGTATCGGCATGACACCCGAGCAGAGCGCCAAGCTGTTCCAGGCGTTCTCGCAGGCAGACACTTCGACGACGCGAAAGTATGGGGGCACCGGGCTTGGGCTGTCTATTTCCAAACGCCTGGTTGAGATGATGGAGGGCACCATCTGGGCCGAGAGCGAACCTGGAGTAGGGAGCGCCTTCCATTTCACCGCCTGGTTCGGGATTGGATCAGACGGTAAACGCAAACGCTTCGTTCCTGAACTGGCGGGCATCCGGGCGCTGGTTGTGGACGACAACGCGCAGGCGCGCGAGGTTCTCACCGAGGCACTCCAGGCATTTGCGCTCCGGGCCGACTCGGTTTCGTCAGGAGAAGACGCAGTGCGCGAAATAGCCGCTGCAGATTCGTTCGATCCTTATCGTCTGGTGTTGATGGATTGGCACATGCCGGGAATGGACGGACTGCAGACCAGCCGCATCATCAGGCGCAATGATCGTCTACAGCATATTCCCAAAATCGTGATGGTTACCTCATTCGGGCAGGGAGATGTCAGGACGCAGGCAGACGAGATTGGCGTCGATAGCTATTTGTTGAAGCCCGTCAATCAGTCGCTGCTCTACGACACTCTGGTGGATCTGTTCGGCTTTGTGGGAGGCGAGGACCACCCGTCCCGTGAGAGTAAGAACGAAGGCACGGTGCCTGATGCCACGGGAATCCGCGTCCTGCTGGTCGAAGACAACGAGATCAATCAGCAGGTTGCGACAGAACTACTGGAGAGCGCCGGAGCAATCGTAACCGTGGCTAATCATGGTGGTGAAGCCGTGAAAATCCTGACCGATGGAGACCAGCCTCCGGCGTTCGATGTGGTGTTCATGGATTTGCAGATGCCCGAGATGGACGGGTTCACAGCAACCAAGCTACTGAGGAAAGACCCGCGTTTGCAGAAGATTCCGATTATCGCGATGACGGCGCACGCCCTGGTTGAAGAGCGCCAGCGCTGCCTGGATGCAGGTATGAACGATCATGTGTCTAAGCCGATTGATCCCGATAGCCTATTTTCGACCTTGATCCGATGGGTGCAGCCCAGGCCTAAGCAAGCAGTCGAGCCACGAGCATCATTCACCTCCGTAACAACGTCCGACGAAGTGGTTCTGCCAGAAATCGCAGGGATCAATCTTGCGGATGGCCTGATGCGCGTTGCCGGCAACAGGCGGCTCTACCGTGACCTGCTGGGGCAGTTTGCCGCCAGACAAGGCGATGCAGCCGCTGCAAATTTCAACCGCGCTCAAAAGTGGCGACCTCAAACTGGCTGAACGCATTGCCCATACCGTGAAGGGCGCTGCCGGCAACATTGGAATCACAGAGGTGCAGTCCCTGGCTCAGAAGCTGGAGGAAACCCTCCGTGATGGTGAGGGAAAGGTCTCGGAGCTGCTTGTTGAGTTTGCAAGCTTGATGGGTGCTCAAGTTCATGCCATCGAGAGAGCACTGTGCGGTTCAGCCATGGCTCAGCCGGAGGAAGAGCGAAGTTTGCCTTTCAATGAAGAGGTGGCGGCCGGGGCGATTGGCCGGCTCAGGACTTTGCTCGAAGCAAGGGACGGCGAAGCCATAGAGTCATTTCGCGGTCTGCAAGACGCTGTAGCAGGCGCTGTCGAGAAGACGCAATTAGAAGAGCTGAGCACATCGATCAACAACTTCGATTTTGACTCGGCGCTAGTGAAATTAGATGAGATAGCCAAAGGCTGCGCACAAAATGAAGGTGACTCATGAACCACGCTGATCAAAGGAAGACTGTGCTGCTGGTGGATGATGCTCCCGACAACATTCAAATCGTGAATTCGATCCTGAAGGACATCTATAAAATCCGCATTGCAACCAACGGCACGCAAGCATTGACGCTGGCGCAGGTTACACCTGCGCCCGACATAATCCTACTGGACGTCCTGATGCCCGACATGGATGGGTACGAAGTGTGTACACAGTTGAAGCTAGGTCCGGAGACGCGGGACATACCTGTCATATTTCTTACCGCACAGACACATGTCGATGAGGAGACTAGGGGATTCGATGTTGGTGCTGTGGACTACATTCATAAGCCCTTCTCCCCCGCGGTCGTGAAGGCGCGGGTGCAAACTCACTTAGTGCTTCGTGGCATCCGCGAGCAGCTCGCACACCAGTTGCTAACGATCCAGAAGGAATTGGAAACAGCACGGCAAATCCAATTGTCGATTCTTCCATCCGAAATCCCGAAGATCGAAGGTCTCGACATTGCCGCACGCTACGTGCCCATGACCTCGGTCGCTGGCGATTTCTACGACTTCATCGTCGTGGATGAGAAACGCATTGGGATTCTGGTGGCCGATGTGTCCGGACACGGAATGCCTGCCGCGCTCATCGCCTCAATGCTGAAGGTTGCACTCTCGGCCCAGGTAGTGCACGCTGCCGACCCGGCGCAAGTGCTGTTGGGCCTGAACCAAGCGCTGTGCGGAAAGTTCGAGCATCATTACGTCACAGCAGCATACCTGTTCGTGGACATGCAAAAGCGAACACTGACTTACGCGGGCGCTGGTCACCCACCGTTACTGTTGTCGGGTGGATCATCCAAAGACGTGCGTGCTGTCATGGAAAATGGTATGTTTCTCGGAAGATTTCCGTTTGCAACTTATTCTTCGGTCGAGTTGCCGCTCAAGACGGGTGATCGAGCATTGCTCTACACTGACGGCGTTTCGGAAGCGACGAATCCTGCGGAAGTCCAATTTGGCACCCACTGCTTCAAGCAGTTTCTGGAGACTGAACAAAGCACCTCGGCAGATCAGTTTGCCGATCGACTGCTTGAGGAGTTGTCCAGATGGTCAGATCGAGGCTCGGCTGCAGACTTGGATGACGATATTACGATGGTGGCAATCCACGTAAAACAGTGATTGAAGCTGTGTCGAAAATACCATCTTCAGAAATCGGTCCTCATAGTGTCGAAACTGCTCCCACGAAACCCGTGTACATCCGAGCAGGCTTAGCCGTCGCAACTCGTTTTAGCTTGCGGCACGCCGGCGGACCATAGATTCTGGATTGTCTGCGATTAGGAAACCTTGCTCGAGCTACCGGCTTATTCTACGTTCTCGAACCTCACGTAAAGCGGCGTTTTCAACTCCGACCCATGCCAAACCCGAACTAGCCAATAACCTGACTCCTCAGGAACTAATTTGCTGAGCTGCTGAGTTTGTTGAGATGGGTAGGAGTTGGAAGCCGGGTTGTGCGGCGTGTTTGCGAAGGCGCATTTCGGCTCGTTGCTGTTCTTGTTCATCGCAGCGGTGGAAGACTGTCTCTGTGTAGGGTTCTTTGCTGTGTAGGACGTGGTGGACGATGCGTGCGAGCTTATGCGCCGTTGCGGTAATGGCCTTCGCAGTGCCAAGCCTGGCTCGCATTCTGCGGAAAGGCGCCGAAGTAGTCCTTGGCACGAGAGAGCGATTTGGCCCCGACTCGGAGCACGATGGCTGCTCGGTTCTTCACCTTCCGTGTCTTGGTGGAGAGCACTTTACCGCCGCAGATTCGTTTATCCGGACAGAGCCCAAGCCAGGCGGCAAAAGCGGAGGCATTGCGGAATCGACTGACATCCGGTCCGACCTCGGTGAGGACCACTTGTGCGGCGATGGCACTCACTCCTGGGATATCGGTGAGATCGACGTCAGCGATGCGGTACAGTTCGCTGCGAAGATCGAATAAGGGATCATTTCCCATCCGCTGATAGGGGCCGTACGTTTGGTGCCCTTTGGTATTGGGGAAGGACGCTCTGTGGCGTTCGGCAGAGTGTGCATAAGCCGTGCTATCTCGTCATCCAGTTCGGCGATGAGCTTCTGGTAGTAGCGATAGCCGTCCAGCGACTGCTTCAAGGTGAAACAGGTGCTCAGGCCGGTAGTCTCCCACCAGTACCTGCGCGACTGTCTCGCGAGGGCTCTTCACGCGAATGTTACAGAGGTGTGCCAGGCACAATGGATCACGGTAGCCTGCGAGGATCGCATTCAGGATGGCCAGGCCAATGGCACCCGTGATGTCGCTCAACACATAATGGATCTGCAGGTTCATCAGGCGGAGAGACTGCTGTATGAGCCCAACGTTGCCTAGCCGCAGAAACGTCGGCTCGCCCTCGCGCAGCACCGTAGCACCGAGGAGGTCGCGATAGAATGCGACCCAGCGCTGTATTTCCCCCACAATAAAGAGTATTCGTCACGACAAACTTCAGTTCAGCCCCTCCGAAACATGGTCTACGATTCGATCGGTGATGAAAATTTGAACGCGAACGTCGGGATAAGTTTTCTGAAAGGCACTAAGATCGGTGCCAGCGAAGTGTCGGAGAGGCTGGGTGGAGACCCAAGCCGTAACGTGCCGGAAACATGCGACAAGAGATTGGAGGCTGAATTTTCGACGGTATCGCTGAGTTCAATCATGCGCCGTGCGTGTTCGAGGACCTCTGATCCAGCGTCCGTTAGCCGCAGTTTCCGCGTGGAGCGCTCGATCAGATGTATTCCAAGTTGATCTTCCAGCTCGGCGATGCGTCGGCTCACGGTGAGGTCGACATTTTGAGAATGCGGGCCGCCTCTGAGAAGCTGTTTGCATCGACCACATGTGCGAACACGACAAGCGAATTCAAATCGGTCATGATCTTTCCCAAAATAGGATTCAGGGTTGCAATCTTACCGCCTGCTGGATGGTCGAAGCCACCGTCTGCTCGGTGATTCGGCCCCGCTCCAGAACCGACAGCTCGCACTGATAGAGATTCGCGTAGGCATCTCCTGGGTCCGGAATGCGCCTTATCAAATCATTAACAGGAATTTCATTTTGCGTTCCCGGCCACCAGAGAACATACCTCCGAGTGTCCGGCCCGCAATCTCTTTGCATTCGTTCCAAGGGCAAAGAACCCGGGGGTGCCCGACAGGTCCTCTGCAAACAGGGTTTTTGAGTAGACTGTAGACTGACCCAGGCGTTTGAGCAACGCCTCCGCGAGCCCCACAGACCGTGAATGTGTAGCCGGCGATACGGAAGTTAGGTAGCCATTGCGAATGCCAATGGATGAAGAGTCACCGAGTCATGAGCTGAGGGGGCAAGGGGGCAACGCGGCATACAGGCGGTTTCGGAATGGTTCTTTGTAAATGACCATTGCATCTCCATTACCCCGGAGCTTTGCATAAACGCTCAGGCTCCGCGAACATCATTCGTGGCTGCCCCATCCAGAATCGGTTGCTGGTGCGGGTCAGCGCGTTTACGCGACGGGCGAGTAGGCGGGCCTTTGCTTCCTGATATGGACCTACAAATCTCAAGACCGCCGGCGCCCGGCAGTAGATTTTCCGCAGTCGTCCACGTGCCCGGTCCGCGACATTCTCTTCTCGTTTGCCATATTCCAGTGCAAATTCGCTGAGCAGCCGTTCGGGCATCGAGGCGGCAGTAAGCGCACGATACCACTCAGGAACCGGCACCCAGGACCCTCGACCATGCAGGACACGGTGTGCCAGCTCACGCGAGAGCGCATTGACTCCAAGCATGTCTGATGTCAACATGGCTCGGTTGTAGGCTTCGAATCCGGACCAGTCTACAGGCAAGGCCGCCGGCGAAATGCCGAAAAGCGCAGCTATGGTCTTGCTCTCGGTGTAGTAAGCCTCCCGCTCGGTATTTGAAAGCGGCGGCAACACCGTGTCATAGGCCCGGAGCGCACTTTCCATCAAGGTGGCGTACACCCAGACAAGTGCGTTTACTTCATTGGCGTCGTAGGGCGAACCCTGCGGATAACCGGCGACGCTCTCAGGGAGTTCTCCCTTGATTCTTGTGTGCAGATGGTAAAGGTGGCGGGAAGCTGCCAATGCTTGAGGGAGAGTCCCGAAGATCATTGTAAATACGACGCGAAATGTGTTGTGAAACCTGGCGAGCGGGTCATTTCGGAGATTTGAGTGGTGATCGAGCGCGGCTGCGACCCAGGGGTGTGCCAACTGCAGCAACGCAGCCCGCCCCGCGCCCAGGAACAAGGCAGACTCGCGATTGACCTTCCAACTGATAGAGGACGGTCCGAAAATGCCCGCCTGCGGATCGGACGTTTGATCTCTAATGGAATCCCAAAGACGCTCGATTTCCCTTCGCGAGACGGACTGGCTGTTACTTTCCATACTTAGTTGAATTTAATCGATCGATTAAGCGGCATAGATCGACGACCGTTTCGCATTCTTCATGGTGACTGCGAGACCTGCATCCCGCAAATTGTGCTGCCGTCGGGGCGGCTGCGATGAAATCCTAACATTTAGCCTACCCATTGGTTCTCGTTTCACCAAATGCCATGTTTTCTGCATCTGAGATTCAACTTCCGGATAGCCCAGCACTCGGGCCCAATTGGCGGAACTGTCGCTAAATGTCTGAATGCAATGAGCGTTGCGCCGCAGTTCTCGTAAAACGAGAGTTTCTATGAGAAGGTCGCTTCTGTCAAGGGTTTATCTCCGTTTTCCTTCCCTGGGGGTTTTTGCTTCTGTTGTTGGTTGCGACGCATGTTGTTTCTCCACCGTGTTTCTATACGCGGAAACGGCCCCGATCGATGACCTCGCCTCTTCGTTGAGCGTGCAGTAATGGCTCCAGATATCCCCAAGATCGATCCCGATCGTCATCCCGACCCTGGAGCTTCTGCGTGGTACTTCCGCGATAAGGTGCTGCGTATGCTTTTTCATCCGCATAGTCTCTCTCTTTTCCGAAAGACCTTCTCATCTCACTTTTCGGAAACTGCAGGCCAATGCACTCCAGGCCAATGCACTCATTGAGAACCAGCTTGGCACAATTCACTGTCTCTCGTTGAGTGACTCGGTGATTTATCACTATTTGAAAACGAATGTCGAACTTCCAGCCTGGTCGACCATCAGGGAGCCTATTCAGCATGCGATACTGCAGTGATGAGGAGATGGAATCCGAGAGCGATGTTGGACAGTCATCGTCCATGGGCTTCGATGACTAATCAAGGCACGTCAAAAAAACACTGAGGACACGCGATTTATTCATAAGAAAGCGCCTGAGTTACGTCTTGGCGTATGGCCATGAATGCAGGCGCCACGGCGCCGAGCATTGCGCCGGTAATGGCGATCGCACCGGCTATCGGCCACCAGGAGTAGACGGTCTCCTGTGTCAGGCCGGAGTGCCCGATATGCTCGAGCGACCACTTCGCGAAGCAAGTCAATACAATGCCTACGCCGGTACCGGCGAGAGCCAGAAGAAGAGTCTCTTTAAGGAGAAGGCTGAGGATGAAAGACGAGGATGCACCGAGCGATTTCAAAATACCAATCTCGCGAGTACGTTCGAGAACAGCGGTATACATTGCAATCGAGACGACGATGAATCCCACGATAACCGCGACCGCGATTACAATCCCGATAAAGTTGCGCAACAGGCCGATGCTATTGATTGATAACAGTGAGGTAAATTCTTCGATTGTATAAACCGGATATCCGGGGAGCGTCTTGTGAAGTTCGTTGATCACATTCTGCGCTTGACCGGGATTGTCGAGCTTGAGATAGATCTGGCTGAGGTGGTGTGGATTTCCGGTTAGTTGTTGGAGAACCGGGAGTCTGACGCAAATTCTGGCGAGCTTGCCGGACTCAAACACACCCGACACATGCCAATCGTGGCCGATCAGATTTAGCGTATCGCCCGCTCGGAGCCCTTTTTGGCGTGCGTAAAACTCATCGATAAGAATGTCATCATCCTTTTGAAAGGGCCCGCCCTCCAGGAAGCGGAAACCCCCGCTCATCTTCGAGAATTGATCAAGATCGAGACCGGTGACCGTGTCGAGGCCCTGAAGAGGCTGAACCATCGTTCCTATTGCCATCGTGACGTCCGGCTGGGTGGCAAGCAACGGAACCAGCTTGTCGCTCATTGGAGCAGTGCTCAGCGATATGATCGATGATCCTGGCGGGCGAATCAGGATATCCGCTCCAACCCCGCGGGCTCGACGAGCTGTACCGTCGAGCGTGCCGTAGCTGACGCCGACGAGGGTAAGGACCATGGTCACTTCAACCGCTATAGCCAGAACGCTCAGGATCGTGCGAATAGGCCGATGAGCAAGGTTGGAGAGGACGAATCGGTTGATGGGACTCCACGATGCAACCATAGAACGAACCGACACTCCTGGATCGCGATGCGCTTGATGCTATGCGGCAGGTTCTAATCCCCTGCCACTGCCATCTCGTATTGCTCTCGCGGTTGGCTACGAAGCGATTGTTCGAGCACGGCCAATTGCGTTTCGATATCGCTTTCGATGTGGCGGCGCTTGATGATGTCTTCACGATAGCGTCGCAGGAAGTAGTCGATTGTCTCGACACGAATGCGGATAGAGCCGGTGGGCTTGTTTTCGTCGAGATCCTTGAATGAGAAGTAGGGCGTACCTGATTGCTCGATGATGCCTTCGATGACTCCGTAGATGGGAGCGTCGTGGCCGCACTTGAAACTGGAGACCTCGAGCGCAACCAGGTTGGGGTGGCGCGCAGTAAACTTTGCGGCCCAGACTTTATGATTGGTGCTCGTCGAGTAACGATTCTTCCAGACGTCGCTGATGTCGAGCGGATGGGTGATCAACCCGGCGCGAACCTCCTCTCCGAAGAGGCGGTCAAGCAAGTCTTCGTCCAGCGGCAAGGTGCTTTGCGAAAAGACCGGATATCCGAGCTTCTGGAACTCTTCCATGATCTCGTGGTTCAGGCCGGGGTCGTGATGATAGACGCGGCCCAACATGACAATACCGATGCGGTCTTCGCGTTCGAGTTGATCGAGCGTCTGTCGCGCTTGCCGGCGGATCTCGGTTTCGCACTCGTGCAACGATTTGAACCCAACAGCGATGGCGCGGTCGTTCTCTTCACGGGTAACGCCGAGTACGGGCGCCCATGCTTTGAACATCTGGTCGGCACAGATCTTTTCGTCCTGAAGATTCAAGATCGGATCCATGTAGAGGACGTTGTTTTCCGAGAAGATATCGCTCTCCTTGGTGAAGGCGGCTTTGACGGTCTCCGGTGTTGCCGTTACGGTTGGGCAGGCGTTCGATCCCGTCAGGTTCACAAGATGCGAATGCAGGACGTCATACATCGGGAACCAGATCGCGTGAAGCGGCTTCTTTGTGTGTTTGGTCGCGAGCAGATTGTAGACATGCGCGATGCCGATCTTTGAGGGATAACATGGGTCGATGGCGCCGCGACTTGCGCCTGCACGGTAAAGTTCCGGGGTCGTGTAATCGGAGTAGATGATGTTTTCGGACTTTAGTCCAAGGCTGGCGAAGTACGCATTAAAGAACGGTGCATAGGTATAGGTGTTCAAGAGACGCGGAATCCCCACGCGGAAGTCCTTACGCCGCTCCATCTGTGAAGCGCGTTCTTTGGTTGCCTTTGAAATGAACAAGCCACGGGTGGCTGGAATGGCGTCGGAGACGACCTCGACGTCACGGTGACGGAAGACATCGCGTGCAGCGATATCAACATAGTTGGGATTGATGGCTTTGACTTTTTCGATATCGGCTTTGATGTCCTTCATCTCATCGAGATCTTCCACGGCGCCCTTCTCGCAGGTGGCGATGATGAGTCGCTGTTCGCCCATTCGCAGTGGGACCTTGGTCTTGCGCGGCTGAAATTCGGTGGGTTTTGGTAGCTCGACAACTTTGTTCGATCCGGGAGCCAGTTGAATTTGAACCAGCGGCTCTACCTTCGCTTTGAATACGGAGGGAGAAGTGGGTCCTCCACTTGTGCTGCAGGAACCATGCGATTCGACAGGAGGAAGGTTCGCCTGGATCTGCTCAAGGGAAGGCAGGATGGATACAACCTCGGCTAGCTCTTCTTTCGTAGCGGCACGATCTTCTGCGGCAAGAGTGTGATTGTGCTCCGGGCTTTGTTCTCCAGTTACATCGACATCGATGAAGGTACGCAGGCAGTTGTTTTTGCAGAAATAGCAGCGTGTGTCTTCATTTCGCGTCGTGCGATAGCGAATGTTCGCAACGGCTTCAAGACCGATAAACGTGGTCTCCCGGCCATTGTTCCAGAGACGAAGTGCCTCTTGTGCGGCGCCGATTGCGCCGGACTCGCCGCAGTGCTCATGAACGATAATCTCCGGCTCTTTGCCGTTCGCGCGGAAGCTGGATTTGATGAAGTCCACCTCTGCCTTGACCACGGCAAGGTTGTTCTGGGTTCCGCCCTGCAGGACGAAGCGTGTACCGAGGGCGGCCAGATTCGGGATACTGGCAACGTAGAGGAAGACATTCTTCGGAAGCACATCAGCGAGACCGGCCAGAATCTCTTCCGATCGCCAGCCTTGACGCTGGAAGTTGACGATGTCGGACTGCATAAAGACGGCGCATCCGTAGCCAAAGGACGGCATGGATTTGGCGGCGAAGGCGATATCCGCAAACTCCTCCACCTTCATGCCGAAGCCCTCCGCGGTCGATTGCAGAAAGTATCCATTTCCGGCGGAGCATTGTGTGTTCAGCTTGAAGTCCTTTACGCGGCCGTCTTTGAAGACGATGAGCTTGATGTCCTGTCCGCCCACATCCACGATGACATGGGGGTCGTCGTAGAACTTCAGCGCCGACTCCGTATGTGCGACCGTCTCGACCAGAGCGACGTCGGCGTTCAAAACATCTTTGAGAATGTCTTTGGCATAACCGGTAGTGCCGACACCGAGCACCTCGAGCGTGGCGCCCTTCGATTCGATCTGGACTCGAAGCTTCTCGAATACTTCAATCGTGTCCTGAATCGGATTGCCGTTCGAAAGCTGGTAGGTCTTGCAAAGAATGTTCCCTTCTTTGTCGAGCACGGCAGCTTTGGTCGAAGTCGATCCTGCGTCAATTCCGATGAAACCGGAGACGACCTGCCCTGGATAAAACTCTGCAGGGTTAAACTTCTTCTTCGCGTAGGCCGACTTGAATGCGACAAGCTCAGCGTCTTCCGCGACCAGACCTTTACCCCCAGCGGTTGCTTTTTCCTCTGCACGACCATAGTCAATGTAGTAAAGAAGCTTTTCGGTGCCGAGATAGCTGCCCACCCCAGGCTCTTCCTCTTTTCCAAATTCGACCGATCCCAGCGCTGCAAAGTACTGCGCATTGTCGGGTACTTTGATCAACTCCTCCGGAGTTGTGCCCTCCGGAATCTCGACCTTCCGTTCTTTCCACATGCGGGGGATGTTGGCCTGCCAGGCCTCCCGCATGCCGCGGATGAATCCGTTTGGTCCGCCCAGGAGAAGAACATGCGGCCGCAGTGTATGTCCGCGAGTCAGCACGCTGAGATTCTGCAGCACGATTGCCTCGAAGAGCGAGGCCATCAACTCATTCGAGGGCGTACCGGTTTTCTGCAAACCGTTAATGTCCGTTTCGGCGAAGACACCACACTTACCGGCGACCTTGTGCAGCTTGATACCGTGATATCCCTGATTCGCAAGGTCTGCCGCGGGGATCTTGAGCTTGGCATTGATCTTGTCGATTACAGCTCCAGTGCCGCCGGCGCACTTGTCGTTCATGGAGGGAATTTTTTTCTTGCGCCCCGTCTCCTCGTCATCTTTGAAGACGATGATCTTCGCATCCTGTCCACCCAATTCGATGACGGAGTACACCTCGGGATGAAGCTTCTCGACGGCAAGGGAGACGGCGTGCACTTCCTGAACGAACTTCGCGCCGATCATCTCGGCGATGGTTCCTCCGCCTGATCCTGTGACGAATATGCGTGTGTTTCCCGCGGCGATTCCGGTGTCGGCTTCCATGCGTCGTAAGAACTCAAGGACCTTTTCTGGCTGACGCGTCTCATGACGCTGGTAGTCCTGCCAGATAGTCTTATCTGTGGCGGCATCAACCACAATCGCTTTGACGGTAGTGGAACCTACGTCCAGGCCAACTAAGAATTGATGCATTACCATCTCCTCAAATGACTAACCCTGAATGCCGGAAAGAAAAGCTGGACGTCTAATTCGTTCGTTTTGGCCAACGCCAGCATAAGGTCCACTCTCCGGGATAGCCTTTCCGCGTTGCAGCTTGACCAAATGCAGCAGGGCGGATCGCAGCAGTACAACGAACAACGCCAGCAGAGCCATGCCTAAGACGAAACAGCTCCCAGGAGTAGCCCCGACAAAACGCGCATCAGGCAACCCGCTGCATCTGTGGCGTGGAAACGCGATTCCGGCGACGATAGGCGCTATCTTTATTCATCAAATCGCTCACGTGCCAGGCAAACTGCGCGGCGGTCCCAGCGATACCCTTCCGATGTGGAACCCGGTAAAGTGCATGTTTCAGCTTCGGGTGCTTCTCGACGTAATCGCGCAGCTCATCTAAAGATTTGCCAGTCTCCTGCAAGACCCCATCAAACTCGGCGCGCGCCTTGGCCTTTGCTTCTGCCAGTGCCATCTGGACACGGCTGTGCGCATTTACTTCGCCTTCACCCGAGGTCTCAATGGGTAGGAAGATCATGTCTTTGAACTTGTTGACGACCCGGGATTGAACACCATCTGATTGCGTCGAGGGCATGCAGCCGAACGGCTTCAGCGCCAGGACCATGTGGCACAGATGGTTCACGGTGTAGTAGACGTTCTTGCCGACCTCCATATGGCCCTCTCCACCGCGTGCGAGCTGATGGTAGAAGGGGTGTGCCAACCGCGCGAGCTCCTTCTGCGGAACCAAGTGGTGAGCTGTATCTCCCATGTGCTTGATAGTGCGGTGATAGAAATATGTCCACATGGCGCTGCCGGCGCTGAGTCCTCCGGTCTTTTTGAAGACCTTTAGTTCGTTCGCAAGACGCTTCTTCACCTCGTACCACTTGGGATCACGATAAGGGGCTTCGGCGTCCGCTCGCGCTTTGGCTCCCTCTTTGGCGACGAACATCATGTAAGCGATCCATGTAGCGATCGGTTCGACCAGCACCTGCGCACCTTCTTTTTCGAGGAAGGCGAACATATTGAAGTTGCCGTCACCTTCGGTTGTCTGGGCCCAGAACTCGCCAGTGATCTTGATGACGGGTTTCACGCGCAAGCGGTCGACTTCGATCGCGTTGATGCTGTCGCGGCAGGCGTGCAGCGCATCCACATACTCTTTGCCGTAGAGGTTGTCGCCGATCTTCCCGAGCGTGCAACTAATTCCCGTGAGTTTCTTATTCTTCTCGAGGAATGGTTTTGCCCAGGAAGGAGCAGCGTCCATGATGTGCCAGCGCTTACGGTCGCGCAGCGTATCGGTGAGTGTCTTCACCGATTCCCGGATGACCCGGTCAGTCTCACCCTTGTTCACTTCGAAGGGGCGAACCTGGTACACAAGCTCATTGATGACGTCTCCAAGATTGAGCGCATTGAGCATGCCCATGCCGAAGTCAACGGAGAACTTCAATCCCGGCTCTCCGCTTGCGGCCTTGATGCCATCGGTTTGCTGGAACAGCAGAACCCGGAAGCCATCGAACCCAGCATTCTGCAGGGCGAAGCGATATTCAGCTTCGTACATCCCGAAACGGCACGGACCACAGGAACCGGCTGTGAAGAAGACATAGTTGTCGATGATCTGCTGCTTGGTCTGTCCCTGTTGCTCCAGCTTCTGGAGGTAGCGCACGAGATTGCCTACCGTGAAGTACGTCGGGTTGCACTGACCGTTGTTTCCGAATTCCTTTCCGGCCTGGAAGTCATCCACGACCGGCGTCGGAATATTCTCGCAGCGATAGCCGCTGCCGTGAAAGACGGCCTTGATCATCTCTTCGTGCTTCCAGGTGAGGCCGCCGAAGAGAATCGTCACGTAGTCCCGCTCCGCAGCAGTGAATGTGCGCTCTACCGGCTTCTTGAATTCGCGCATGCGCGCCAATCCAGCTTCCGCGCGAAGGCGCGCCCGCTCGGCGTCGATACGAGCTTGGATTTCTACTTCGAAGTCCTTTTGAACGATCTCTTCGGTTACCGGCATTTGCGTCTCCTTGTGCTCGATTGCGTGCGAGTTTTCGATCGGTTCTGCTATCAGGGATAGACCGGCGTTACATCTGTCCGTTCGCTCCCTGGAAGCCATGAGCGAGTTGCTTGAAGAAATACTTGATGACACGCTGGTCGTTGTAGCACCAGCCCAGGATGTGATTGAGCGTAGAAAAACAGTGGGTCTGGCAGGATTCTTTCTGGTGATCCAGTTGTTTGGTGTCGAACTTGTGATCGCCGACTACGCCCCAGTCATAGCTCGCCGTATACATCGGAAAGCACGGCGCGAGCGTTCCATCGACACGGATGATCATGGAGTTCTGACCGGCGCGGCAGTTCCAGGGAAAGTGTTTGCCTTTCATAAAGTCGACCATCTGCCATAACCGGGTGTTTGAGTTCACCATCTTGTATCCGGCATCTTGCTTTTCGGTCAGCCACTGAATCGTCTCCTCCACGGCTGGCCAGTCATCCTTCGTGATGTAGGTGACGTTGTGGTCCGCGTGCTTGAAGTGCTCGTCCTGCTCAAGCAATGGGGACTCATTGATGTGGTAGTCGGTTGCGATGCCGTTGTCGTGAGCTATCTCTGTAAGCTCTCGCACATCGTCCAGGTTATTGCGGCAGATATTGATGTTGAGGAAGACCGAGTAGCCGTATCCGTATTGTTTGCGGATGAGGTAATCAAATTGCTTGCGGATGGGGACCAGGGCCTTAGGCAAGCCCGGTTTCAGATCGACAGCGTCCACGGCGATATTGAAGGTGGACATACCCGCATCAGCCAGCTTGTCGATTACATCGGTGCGCAATAGGCGGGCGTTTGTCGGCAGGTAGATCCAAAAGTTCTTCTTAGCAGCGTAGTAGGTGATCCGATGAATAAGATCCGGGCGAAGCAGCGGCTCTCCGCCCATGTAGGCAAGCACCCGGCAGCCCGTTCCATGAAGCCAGTCGATGGAGCGCTTCGCCGTATCCTCGGTCATTCCCTTGACTTTGTTGTCAAAGGCCCAGCAGTAATGGCAGTCTAGATTACACTTGAACTCCGTAAAGAGGTAGGAGATGAGTGGATGGAAGTCTCCCGCTGTAACCCTTGAACGGACGTAGGGGAATAGCCATCCCTGCATCGCGTGGTAGATCTGCCCGGGGGTCCAGCTGCGTTTTTCGGGACGAACCCAGCCGTCGGCCTCCTCGATCGGCCCCAACAGTTCGGGATGTTGGGGAAACACGGGGTCGGGAAACGCCTGAGGCTTCCCACTGGGCTGCAGCCCCGGCGCACTCGCTTGGGATTTGGTGAGCAGATCGTGAAGCGGGACATCGAGGCGAAAGCTAGGCGGTTGTTCAGTTTGCTGTTGCTCCAGATGCATCCGGGCCCCCTCAGAACAAAATGAAAAGTGTTGTTCCGCAATTCTCAAAGGATGAGCTAACGATCCTCCTAGTCCAGCCAGCAACTTTCGGGCCATGAGCGCAATCTTTACGAGTCGCCATAAGCTACTCATATAAAAGGAAGATTTGTAGGCTCGCTTTGGGACAACCCGCCTAAAACAGGCCGCTGCCTGCCAGCCTATTGACTGCCTGCCAAGTACTTGGCAGCCAACAAGAACCCTGCAATCGTTTCCATGGTCTGGACCTCAAAGCAAATTAAGACCGCGCGATCGTTGCCACCTTCGGGCCCGAAACTTCATCTATCAGTTATCGATGGGAGGGGGAGGTTAATTATCCGATCATGAGATCGCGACCCCAGTGTATTCCTTTGACAGATAATGGCCTGTCGACCGAACAGGTCAAAGAACTTGTGCGCTTTGCACGCACATTGGATGCACATTCTGATTCCGAACAACTGATTCGTTCCCTCCCTTCTGAGCTTTCCGATCTTGTGGCCTCCAATACGGCTGCCTTAGTTCTTTCGAAGGAGATTGCCCCTTCAGGGTACGTCGTTGACAAGGGACGACTTACAATCATCCCAGAGTCCCAGAGAAAGTCATGGCAGGATGAGGTCTATCAGATAATCTCTGAGCAGTCGCGGCCTTTCGTCGTTTCGTCCGTCGACAAGGAGGTCAGGTTCGATGAGGCGGTTCGGTTCTTCCGTGAACGCGGAAACCAATCCCTTTGCGTCCTTCCGCTCCATACGGCGGTCCGTCGACTGGGGGCACTTTGTTTTGCAAGAGAGCCCAGAGACGCCTTCTCCAGGAACGAAATCGACCTTCTGTCCCTCATTGCCGATTACGTTGCGCTGGCAATCGACAACCGTCTGAACTTCGCCCATTCGGAAGCCGTGCAAACTCAGCTGGAGAGCGAGCGGAAGAAGTTGCAACTCATCCTCGACCTGAACAACAGCGTCGTATCCAATCTTGACTTGCGAGAGGTCCTCCGCTCTGTCTCTCCTGGAATACGCAAGATCATGCATCTGGACGGAGTGGCCCTGATCATGCCCGATGCCGCGAATAGACAGCTTGAACTGTATGCGCTCGATTTTCCAAACGGCAAAGGCATCGCGCATCAGAACATGTCAAGACCGCTAGACGGTTCGCTCGCCGGCCAGGTCTTTCGTACTGGAAAGCCATGGGTTGGCAACATTGAAGATCTTAACGGATCCGGTTTCGGCAACTGGACCGTCTCTGGCGAAGGCGTCGAGACATTGTGTATGCTTCCGCTAATCCGGTGCGGCAGCCCCCTTGGGGTCCTCTGTCTGGTGAGACTGGAGAAGAATGCCTTCACTCATCCAGATATCGAATTCTTGACGCAAATAGCCGGACAGGTCGCAATCGCCATCGACAACGCATTTGCCTATCGGCGCATTTCGGAGCTCTCCGACCAGCTCAAACAGGAAAACCTCTATCTTGAAGATGAGATCCGCAGCGAACTCAACTTTGAAGACATCATCGGAAACAGCACGACACTCCACCAGGTGCTGCGACAAGTGGAAGCGGTTGCGCCGACAAACTCAACTGTTCTCATACAAGGGGAGACCGGAAGCGGAAAGGAGCTAATTGCTCGTGCTGTTCATAACCTTAGCCGTCGGCGGGAACGTCCCTTCATCAAACTGAACTGCGCGGCGATTCCTACCGGTTTGCTCGAGAGCGAGCTATTTGGGCACGAAAAGGGGGCGTTTACAGGAGCAATCGCGCAACGCATTGGACGTTTCGAATTGGCTTCCCAAGGGACCATCTTCCTTGACGAAATCAGTGAGATCCCCGTTGATCTGCAGCCGAAGCTTCTACGCGTCTTACAGGAACGGGAGTTTGAACGCTTGGGCAGTTCGCGTACGCTTCGCACCGATGCCCGCCTCATTGCAGCCACCAACCGGGACCTGAGCGCCATGGTGGAGGGGCAGAAGTTTCGCTCTGATCTGTTTTACCGGCTGAACGTTTTCCCGGTCTATGTCCCTCCTCTCAGGGACCGGAAAGAGGACATCCCATTCCTGGTCAGGCATTTCGCCCAGCACTTCGCCCGCAATATGACGAAGGACATCGACACGATCTCCGCCGAAACCATGAACGCGCTGACCCATTACCCCTGGCCGGGAAACGTTCGTGAATTGCAGAATGTGATTGAGCGGGCGGTGATCCTCTCGAAAGGGTCCGTTCTGAAGGTATCTATATCTGACCCGAAATCAAAATCTTCCGATCCAAACGCTCACATAAATGGAACTGCGACTCTGGAGGAGATCGAAAGAAGGCACATTCTGTCGGTCCTTGAGGAGAGCAACTGGGTCTTCGCGGGCCCGAACGGAGCAGCCGCCAAGCTTGGAATAAAGCGTCCAACGCTGCAGTTTCGCATGCAAAAGCTCGGCATCTCCCGTCCGCAGAAATCCTAAATTCACAAAAATGCGCAATAGGTCGACCCGCTGAGTGCCAACCGTTTGGCACGCTGCCAATCTATAAGCATCTCCGAGAACGTCTCCCTATTGACTTCACTATCTCCTACGCAAAAGTTAGCCATTGGAAAAGGGCTGCACGTTAGGCATGCCGATTGCTCGCAGGTTAGACAGCCGACAAACATGGAACGTTGAACCCGATGGAAGAGAGGAAAATATTGGCCGGCCGTCGACGTCCGCCGATGCATCGTGATTGACGGGCTAGTGTGCAATAGCAAGGTTTGTCTCAAGGAGATACGTCGACATATAGGATTGTAAGGAACGAGCAACATGCTGCGAATCACGGTGACCGAGACGACATCTGAGCAACGATGGATTCTTCAAGGCCGGCTGACAGGATCATCCATCGAAGAGTTGATCTCCAGTTGGCGCGCAAATCGACGGTGTCAGCCATCTCAGAGCTGTCTTGTAGATCTCAACGAGATCACGTCCATCGACAAGGATGGCGAGCAGGTCCTCCTGATGATGATCCGAGATGGGGCAAAGTTTGTGGCGACCGGACTGTATACGAAGCATCTCTTGGAATCATTGTCGGCACAGGACGCATCACGTAGACATTCATATTGATTTCAGAAGTGACGTATCCACCGCGCCGCTCCACTCCGATCCTCGCTTCGACGTCTTTCTGAAGCATGTCGGCCTTCCGCCGCGTCCTACGCCGACATCGACCAAATATGATTGACTCTCGAAGTAACCTGATAAGCAAACCTAATTTCAATTGGCGATGACAGGGGTGGGTGTTGAAAAAGTCGGTGCCGCCTTCGGGCGTTTGGGGCTTGAACCCTGCATTTGACTTAGTCGGCACCGCCCTAAGTGGTACCTATGCTGTGGCAAGTACAGGTGGTGTCGTTGGCCGAGTGAGGAACCGGACCAGACGTTTGATGTTTTGGGCGGTAGCCGCCAGGAAGAACTGCTCTCGGACGAACTTCAGCCTTCGCAGGCGCAGGCGGCGAAGACCGATGTGACTCTTGAGTTCGGTGAACAGTGCTTCGACCTACTTCCGTTCTCGTTGTGCCCGTTCGAACTCCGGTGTAGTCCACAGATCTCGCGCTCGCTGCCGAGCTGCTTCGTTCATGTGGATGGCAAGATACCGGAACGGTCCGGTCGTGCACTGGGATCTCTGTTGACACGGACCGCACTTCTTGCGCGTTCCGATATAGCCGAACGTGCGATTCCTCTCGTTGCGGCCGCCATAGTTCAGTTGCTGGCCGCCCGGGCAGGTGTAGCTCTTGCTATCCGTCAAGTAGATGAAGCACTCCGGACCATAGAAGTGGCCCTCGTTCGCCCGACAGGATCCCTGGTGGGCATGTACGGCGTGATCTCCCGGTCCATCAACCACTGCAAAAACTCACCTTTGCCATAGCTTGCATCGGCAGCGATGGACTGCGCCTTCCGGCCTTGCCATTGGGCGAAGCGAGCGATCATCTCCTCCGCGGCTCGAGACTCCAGCAAGAGCTCTGGATCGATGGATGGACGACCAGTTTCGCTATAGCTTTCCTTCAGCCGCTCGCGCACAAAGCCGACGTCAATGTGCTTATCAATCAACCACAACAGATAGTTCTCTGGAAGCTGATCTTCCAGTCGGAAGTAGTAGAACAGCGATTCAGAGCGCGGGTGCTGACCCATCATGAGCGTTAGTCCTCCGACAATGGCGATCCACAACAGCATGGTCAAACTATGCTGCTAAACACCTCGCATTGCCATACGGTTTTCATGAAAATCAGCTGATTCGTACCGACTTTTTCAACACTCACTCGCCAATGCACTCATCGACCTCTCAAATGGGAGCTCGGGGTATTCCGGATTACCGTGTGACGTTTGGCTGTTCTGGTCAGTTTGGAGCAATCAATGGCATATCGCTGGGCGAAGTACCGGATGCCGTTGAGTACGATCATGGCCGCGCGGTACTGCGAAGTGCTCGATGACCCGTTTGCAGCCGCCCAGTTCGAGCCATACAGAGGCGCCTGGATTACCATAGCCGCGCCAGCAACAGGAACGTGTGCAACCGGCACCGTGAGCGACTTGCCAGTTGTGATGTGCCGCCGAGTGAGCGTGTGATCCAGAAACCGGGGTATGGGACTGCTGATTGGCAGCTCAATCCATAGGAGATCTACCACCTGCTCACCCCCCCGGATAACTCGTCTTTCGCGCTTCGCCATGCTCGCGCCGCTCACTCCTGGGTGAAGCAACGCGGCCGAGAGTGGCTTCGCTTCTTGAGTCTAAGGAAGATCAAAAATCGAGTTCATTACTCATGCCACAGCCGCAAATTGAGCCGCGTTTTCCTAACGTGGCCTGCGTGAGTTGGTGGCGAGATCCCAAGACTACTTTTCTAAGCGCTACGTGTCAGCGACGATCAGAGGAGGGACGATCTTCTTGCAATCAGGCATATGCGCTCGCCTTGCGAATCAAGAAGCGGGTGAGTGCCGTATTCCCGCTCAATCGAGTATGCCCAACTGAGGTTCCGAGGCCGCGGACGGCGTTGCTGTCCCAGTTGGACAAAAATGGCTCCAAGAGTATGGCTCTTGGAGCGCGGGCCGAGGAGTCCGAAGTGCCGGATGGCGTGTCGGTAGTGATCCGGCACGTGGTCTGCCAACAGTTCAATGAACTCCCCAGGCGCGTAACGGATGATGACTTCTCTCTTCAGTTTGTGATCGTTGGTACGAAAGCTGATTTCCCGTTTCGTGCCCGTAAGGATTCGATATTGGGCGAGCGCACGTATCTGCCCTGCGTAATGAAGGAAGTGTTCTTTGGATGCGCACGGTTGAACGTCAACATTCCACCAGCGCAGTGAGAGCGAACTTCTCCCTTAATGACGAATCTCAAAGAGATGCACACTTGCATTCGCCCAGTCCCCGGAGGTGAAAGAAGCCTCCCAAAGGTGAAGATCACCTGCGAATCTTCACCGTCGAGATTAGTTTGCGTGGAGTCTTAGAAGTACCACTTCAGAACCAACTGCACTAAGCGAGGATTGTTCCGATCACCGGTAATACTGCTAAATCCTGTGGTGGTGAAGTTGAGGCTGCCGGGATTTGAGTACTGCACGTGATTGAAAGTATTGAATGCCTCAACGCGAAATTCAAGATTTGTATTGTCCGACGTTGCGAACTTCTTGAAAATCGAAGAGTCCAGATTGTAGAACCCCGGACCGCGCACCTGATTCGGTCTTCCACCAAGAGGAGAATAGTCAGTTTGCCCGATTGTGGTAGCGGCAGGCGGCTGAGCGAATGCGGCAGGATTCAGCCATTGCGTCCGATTGTGAGGCCCGGCATAAGGATTCACGCCAGCCACCATCGTCGCGTTGCAGCCAAGGCCAGCGGTTGTCGCGACCGGGCACCCGACGTTCACGGGCTGACCGGATTGAGCCGCGAGGAAGAAGTTGAAATGCCATCCGCCGATCAACGCATTCTCAAACTTGCCGCTGTTGCCCAGGAACCGGCTACCAGTCCCAACGGGCAAGGCATATTGTCCCGACAGATGAACAACGTGGGTTGCGTCCATGGTGCAGAGAGCGTAGTCAGCCGCAACGCCGAAGCCAGGCAACCATTCGGCTCTGAAGCTTTGGCCAAGCCCCGTCTTTCCGACATCATTCGACATGCACTTGCCGTATGTGTAGTTTGCCAGTATGTTCAGACCGCTAGCGAACTGATGCGTGTAGACGGTCTGCAATGACTGATAGTTGCTGGTCGTGTTTGTACTTAGATATTGTGAATTGGTGGCAATATTTGGAAATGGCACATAGCCCGCTGTGTTGGTACCTGGAGGCAATAACTCAGTAAGAGAGTTATGCACACCGATGGCATCCAGATGCCTTCCCATCGATCCGACGTAGCCTACTTGAATCGAGTCCTTCGCCGTAAATTGATACTGCACGTTTAAGTTCAGGCTCTCATCGTACGGCGTCTGGTAGTTATATTGTTTGCCACTCAGGCTTAGACCTGAACCGCCTACCTGCGTCGGATCCTGAAGGTTGATACTACCGAATGTGTTTTCCATGGTAGCCGTCTGACCATTGGAAAGCAGGGTTGGAAGCTGCGAAGTATTGCTGGGCGAGTTGATCGTATATTGATATGGATAATTCGTGCCCAACGTGCCTCCATATCCGACGGAATCAAGAGCGCCGTACGCTATGCCGAAGCCGGCGCGCGCCACAAGGTTCGGACGAACCCGGTATGCGATACCGAGGCGTGGAGCAAAGTTAGATTTTTGCGCCTTGTTCACAGTGTTCCCAGATGTACATGTGACCGCGATATTGTAGCCGGCCAAGAGAGAATTAAAGCCCGTGGAGCGGGGGGTATTGCACCCGTCATGAGCGATGTAATAGGTCCCCGAATTCCCGTTGCCGCCTGCCATGATTAAGTTAGCCTGCTCACCATTGGTTTCAGAAAATGGAGCAAAATAGTCCCAACGAAGCCCAATGTTCAATGTCAGCTGCGGTGTCACCTTCCAGTTGTCTAGCCCATAGAAAGCAAGGTAGGGCGTCGAATAATTGGTTCCGGCAAAATTGGAGCCGTTATAACCGCTGAGTCCGCCAAGATTGTTATACGGAGTTACCCCAGACGATGCAGTAATGGTCGATGTGGTTGGAACCAGCAGCATATCCGCGATAGACGTAAGCGAGGAGTTCTTATTGGGAATATCTGAGTATTGGCCATTGGAGGTAAAGTTGCCTCTGCTGTAGGCTGGCTGGATGATATCTCCAAAGACCTGATCGAGCTGGAATCCAGCCTTGAATGCGTGATTGCCCTTGAGCTTTGTCACGTTGTCGGTGTACTCATACGCGCCGACTGTCTGGATTGTGGGTGAGAACCGGCGACCGCCAAAGGCACTGAAGGTTGCGCCGAAATTGAAGGTGGGGAGGCCACCATTTCCAGCAAACTGGGGGATTCCCTGAATTCCATATTGCGCCGGTACACCAAGAGTGTCCGCCCCGGGAATCTCGCGGGTGTTGTAGTTATGGTCAATTCCGAATCTTACTTCATTCGTCAGACTGGGTGAAAAGATGTGCGTGTAACTTACAGCGAACTGGTAGACAGGCTGAGTGGTCGCAAACGCGATCTGAAGAGCGCCACCCGCGATACCCGAAAAGGGCTGGGCCGAGCTGACGACCGCATTACTTCGACTGAAGACGCCAAAGACAAAATTCTTGTCGTTGATGTGCTCATCGATTCTCAGATCGTATTGATTAATGGTTGTATGCTGCAGCGGAGCAACAAAGTAGTTATTGAGCAGTACCCCGGATTGGGTTGGCGACGAGAGCAGCTGGAGCAGCTTAACTGCATTCGGATCGATCCTCGAGGCTGGAATCTGATTGAGTTGCGCGGTCTGGCCAACGAAGTTCGTTTGTCCTCCCAGGCTCCCGCTATAGAAGGGATCGCGAACGTAGATGGTGCTGGCGGAAGTGTTCTTCAAGCCGGTAACAGCATCGACTGTACCAGCTGCGAGAGCGCGGGTCGTCGCCGGATC
The DNA here is from genome assembly GCA_963791735.1 of uncultured Acidobacteriaceae bacterium. GTDB lineage: Bacteria > Acidobacteriota > Terriglobia > Terriglobales > Acidobacteriaceae > Edaphobacter. The sequence goes on from CAWBTR010000011.1 coordinate 276,270, forward strand.
GAGAACTGTACCGTGGGGAAACACGCGCCCGAGCGCATCTGTGGCGGTTCCACTGTTATAGGTAATCAAATCCTGCACGTTCGTGAAATTGCTGGTCTGCATTGAGGCGGTGGGAATGGTATCGGTGAAGCTCGTCGAGGTTACCAGCGGCGTTCGCTGGTAATCAAAGAAGAAGAACGTCCTGTCTCTTCCGTTGTAATGGGGGAGAAGGATGGGGCCGCCGATGGTTCCGCCAAACTGATTTTGCCGGTACTCCGGCCTCCTCACGTTATGCAGGTTGTTGAAGTAATCGTTGGCATTGAGGGCCTCATTCCGGAAATACTCCCACAGATCTCCTCTGAACCGGTTGGTGCCTGATTTCGTTACAGCATTGACCACTGCCCCGAGGGAGTGCCCAAATTCGGCGCTGTTGTCGCCATCCTGCAATTTGAATTCCTCGATAGCATCGGGAACCGGGGCGACAGTGGTGCCCCCGAAAACCTCTTCGTTGTCATTGACGCCATTCAGCCGGAAGTCCACCTGCCCCGGCTCGGCGCCATTGGCCAAGATGGTGCCGCTGTTATCTGGAGACGATCCCGAACTGGCGTACGTACCTGCAGAGAGTTGAGTCAGCGACAGCCAATTCCGGCCGTTGAGCGGAAGATCATTCACTGCCGCAGAATTCACAGTCTGCCCTAACGAAGCGTCCTCCGCTTGTAGCAGGGGTGCTGCAGCCGTGACCGTTACTTGCTGGCTAATGCTGCCCACAGCCAGAGTAGCGTCGATGGTCAGGGCACTTTGAACATGTACCTGGATACCGTTCGCGAGATATACCTGGAATCCCTTGGCTTCGACTTTCAACGTGTAGGTACCGGGGGGTACCGCCTCAAACACGTACGTTCCGCTCTTGGAGGACTTAGCCTTCTGCACGACTCCAGTCGCATTGTTCGTAAGGGTGAGATTCGCCTGCGGCACGATCGCTCTCGATGCGTCCACTACGGTGCCCGTCACGCTGCCCATATCGATCTGCGCCCAGATTTGTCTGGGTGCGAAGGCTCCCAGGATAGCGGCGCAAATAAGGAATACCCCCAACTTTTTGAGTTGAACAAGCAGCGTCTTTCTGCCCTTGGAGTTGCCTATAGATGTGTCGCTTTGGACGCGTTCCGCCGAATCGGTCATCATCTGCGACCGTCCGCCGCAGTGCCAAATTGTTTGCTGAGCCACCCGGTGATTCGTCATATGCGAATAGGTCGCACTAGCCCCTGGGAGCAAAATACTCGCCACATCACCATGTCCTGATTTTGACTGATTCATCTTTATGCTGCCTCCAAAGAAACGAACGTTGGTTCGTGTAGTTTTTATAGGAAATAACCCAACGTGCGGCACTCTATGTGAATCAGTCAATTGTTGTCAAGAGATCGGTTTCTAATTAATTCAGATAACGCCTAGAGTTATAAACAGGAACAGAAACTTTCCAGTACCGATTCGCACTAATTTTATTGTTATCAATTAGATATAGGTTTTATAATATCGTAGTTCGCCTGAAATTGACACTTCAGATACATCGAGGTCACAGCTTATTTGCCATTTATGAGATAGCGGTTTCTCAACTGCAACTCGGCGGCTCCCGACGATTATGCGAATGTAATTTTTTGCGGGTGGTGCGCACGAAAATAAGGAAGATGGTTATCGCGTCGGTCGGCGGCCGCAAATGGTGAAGGATGCGAAACGCTACCGGACAGTGCGCTCGATGCGCTACAAAGACATCTTGATCCGTATTAAACACGCCGACTTTTACTGGTCCAAACCTTGCGCGCTTACGGGCATCAAACTCTCTCTTAGGCATTCTTTTCGTGGCAGCGGAAGCTAATATATCCGCCTCGATTTAGCTTGACCATCGGCTGGACTTGATCGTGGTCTGGAGTTAGGATGTCTGCTGCCTGCATTACTGTAAAGTACAGCCTCTACCAAGGAGGATTGTCCATGCGTTCGGGCTTCATCCAGACTAAGAAGAGGCAGATAGAAGACAGGTCGGCTACAACATTTTGGGTCCCGGTTCTCGTCATTGCGTTGGCGATCGGTGCATGTATTGCGGTCTACAGGCATTCAGGGCGTGTTCAGGCAAAGCTTCCTGTCGCTTCTGCAACTCCACAGGATGTGAACGAAGCGGCGGTAGTTGTTGCGAGCAATTCTGCAGTTCCAGAACCAAAGGCTGCGGCTCCTGAGATGAAAGAGGTTGCCTTCGGACCTACCATTCCAAACGCGGCTGTTGCCCCTATGAAGACTCCGGACGGCATGGTCTGGATTGCTGGCGGAGAGTTCTCCATGGGCGCACAGAATCCACCCGATATGGACGACGTAGGAATGAAGGCTACGCTTGATTCCCGACCAGTGCATCGCGTCTACGTCGACGGATTCTTCATGGATAAGACAGATGTTACCAACGCTCAGTTTCAAAAGTTCGCGAAGGCAACTGGCTATATCACTGTCGCGGAGAGAAAACCTCGCACGGAAGACTATCCCGGCGCTCCACCGGAGAATCTAGTGGCGGGCTCGGTCGTCTTTTCTCCGCCAGATCATCCAGTTCCCCTCAACGACTACTTCGAATGGTGGGCATACGTGCCCGGCGCAAACTGGCGTCACCCTCTCGGTCCGAAGAGCAGCATGGTTGGCAAGGAAAACTACCCGGTGGTCCACATCGCCTATGTGGACGCTTTGGCCTACGCCAAATGGGCGGGCAAGCGCCTTCCCACCGAGGCCGAGTGGGAGTTTGCCGCTCGCGCCGGACTTGCGGGCAAACCCTTTGTTTGGGGTGATGAGTTCCGTCCCAACGGCAAATGGATGGCCAACACGCACGAAGGGCATTTTCCCGACAACGATACCGGCGCCGACGGCTACATTGGGCTTTCGCCTGTCGCAAAGTTTCCTGCCAATGGCTATGGCCTCTACGACATGGCGGGCAACGTCTGGCAGTGGACCAGCGATTGGTATCGCCCAGACTACTATCAACATTTCAAATCCGGCGAAGTGGCGCGCAATCCACAGGGACCGGACTCCGCCTACGATCCCTCGGAGCCAGGTCATGCCAAAAAAGCACAGCGTGGAGGTTCGTTTCTATGCACCGATCAGTACTGCTCGCGCTACATGGTAGGAACGCGTGGCAAGGGCGACGTAGATACGGGGACAAACCACCTTGGCTTTCGCTGTGTGATGACGCTTCAGCAGTGGGAGACAGCGCAGAAAGAGGCAGAAAAGCATGCGCCACATGGCCAGTAACCGCAATTACGGAATAGCAGTCGATCGCGATCATGAACCGATCTATACTGAGTTTAACTTTACCTGGATCGGACAGTGCAACGAAGTTTGATCAATTTGCATCTAACACAAAATGTGCATTCTCCCCCAACCCAAAGAATTGCTGAAGAAGAAACTGGAGTCATCCAAGGTAGACGCGGCGCTGATTGACCGAAAGCTGGCTGCACTTGAAGGCCAGGAAGTTCCAACCAGCACGCTCATGGCTTTGCGCGCCGTGTCACGAATGTACCGAGAAAATATCGAGAACTTGAAGCAAGCCATCCGTAACACAAGATCGCCTTCGAGAAAAATGACTATCAGTAATGCGACAAAGGCCTGAGAGACACCGATGATAAGGCTGAGCCGTCCCTGATACGGAGACGAAAGCAGCATAATTGCCGATTTTGACAACCTGCAATCCAATCTCCTACCTCCTCTTCCTGCTGATGTCGCAAAGCATATCCGTGGAGTAACCCGGGTGAGTTGCCGGGCCGGATGAGCAGATCCCAGACTGGCTCCAATTTCTTCCAAGCATAGAAGAAGTGTTTGGCGTGGTGCTTGAACGTGCCTTGATGCAGCGAAGAGCGCACTTATGCGACGCTTATTGCATGCACACAGAGGAAGGTCACAAACTTGCTCGAGGTGCCGAAATTTGTAATTTTCAATTTTGATTACCGCTATATCTTATTGATTATAAACAGTATGCACAAGATATAGTGCAGGTCAAGCTTGACAACCAGGCAGGGCGGTAGGCGAATATTAGGCGAATATAATTTATATGCCTTCCGCTTCCTCAATCCGCCTCCAGATCGAATCTGCTCTCGCAAAGAAGATCCCGTCTGCACTTACGCCTGCCCCAAAGATCATTCGCCGTGTTTTGCCTTCCGGTATCAGCTCTATTGATGATGATTTATTAAACGGCGGACTACCAGTAGGTGCAATTACCGAGATTATCGGCTCGGAGTGCTCGGGTCGAACTTCCTTCGCACTTTCCTTCATCGCACAAATGACCCAAGCTGGAAAGGTATGCGCGTGGGTGGACGTGTCGAACACACTGCACCCTGAATCAGCGGTGGCTACGGGAGTGACCTTGAATCGACTCCTCTGGGTGCGCTGTGGAGTGCCTGCCGTCGTCAATATGGAGGGATCTACTCTGCGTGGCCTTACATTTCCTGAAAAGCCTGTTAAGTTCTCCGCGTCGATCCGGGCCAAAGCCCCCACGAAGGAACTTTATGATGCTGTCAGTGATTTCCTGCTTCCCGAGATGATTGTTCCGCGATGCGCTGAACCACAACGCAGGATAAGGGCTGAAAAAGAAACTTTTCAAGTAAAACCGCCACTGCCGCCGGGAAAGAGCAATAGAAGTTTGATTGTCTTTGGTAAACCGTGGACGAAGATCGAACAAGCTCTACGCGTCACTGACCTTTTGCTGCAAGCTGGCGGCTTCAGCGCGATCGTGTTGGATATGGGGAGTATCGCTCTCGAACATGTATTGCGTGTACCTATGGCGACATGGTTCCGATACCGTGCGGCTGCCGAACGAACTCAGGCAAGCATTCTTTTACTTACTCAACACGTTTGCGCCAAGAGCAGCGCAGGGCTAGTCCTTTGTCTGCAATCAAGTAACGCACTCGAGAAGGGGACAACCGTGTTTGCTGGTATCGAGTATCAGGCGGAAATTTTACGCCAACGATTCGTGCAAAACCCTTCCAATATTGTTCCCCTCAGAAAACGCCCACAAAGAGCCGACATTGCAACCTGGCAATCCCGCACTACATGGGTAGGCCGCCGATGAGCAATCCTATCGAACTCTACGCCTGTCTTTATGTAAAGGAGTTTCCTGCGCAAGCGATGCTACGTCTGCGTTCTGACCTGCGGGGAAAACCCTTTGTCGTTATTGAGGGTGAGCCTCCGTTGCAATCAGTATGCTCTCTCAATTCGAAAGCACGCAGTCTTGGTGTTGTCCGCGGCATGACAAAAGTGGAGATAGATACTTTTCCCTCAGTTAGAACCTTGGCGAGATCCTTCCCCGAGGAGACCGCAGTGAAGACGGCCCTCCTCGAATGCGCAGGGGCGTTCTCGCCTCGTATAGAAGACCGAAGTGATAGCAACTCTTTTCTGTGCGTCATTGACATTGCAGGAACCGAAAGATTATTCGGCTCGCCGCGAACGCTGATACAGAATTTAGTACGCCGCGTCAGGACTTTAGGCATTTCGTCTTCAGCTACTGTGAGCAGTAATTTTCATGCTGCTGGCTGCCTTGTTCGATGCGCGTCACAGTTTGATGTAACGGTCATCACGCCTGGACATGAAGGCGCCGCATTGGCCTCTTTGCCCTTGTCAGTTCTAACTCTCTCTGAGCAGCACGCTGAAACGTTTGCTCTATGGGGCATTCACTCTCTTGGCATGTTAGCGGCTCTTCCTGAGAAAGAGTTGGTTGCGCGGATGGGGCAGGAAGGAAAACGGTTTCGTCAGATGGCGCGTGGAGAATTGCCGCATCTATTCGTTCCACTTGCGCCTGAGTTTAAACTGCACGAACATATGGAGTTTGGTTCTCCTGTCGAATTGCTTGATTCATTGCTCTTCGTTGTAAGCGTGATGTTGGAGCAACTCGTTACACGAGCGATTGCGCGGGTACTAGCTCTCGCCTCAGTCTCTGTCGCACTATCTTTAGAGGGCGGCGCATTACATATTCGCACCGTCAGACCCGCTCTCCCCACCAATGACCGCCAACTTTGGCTAAAACTTATTCATCTTGACCTGAAAACATACCCCCCACAGGCTCCCATCCTTTCGCTTACGCTAACCGCCGAACCGGGCAGAACAAGCAAAGTGCAACTCGGCTTATTCTCCCCACAACTGCCAGAGCCGATACGCCTAGACGTAACTCTTGCCCGAATCCGCGCAATTGTTGGCGATGATTGCGTGGGAAGCCCCGTGCTCACAGACACACATCAACCTGACACCTTTCGTATAGAACCGTTCACTGTGCCATCGGGGACACCTTCTGAAATCAATACTCGAACTATTGCCGTCATGCGTCGACTTCGGCCCAGCAGAGAATGTTACGGTCACGCTCTGCAATCAACGGCCTATAGTTTTGTTCTTCCGACAAAAGCGATACGACGTTGAACGCGCATATGGTCCTTGGACAACGAACGGTGAATGGTGGAATTCAATGCTATGGCAACTTGAACAGTGGGATTTGATTGCGAGATCCCCAGATGGGGCGCTCCTTTCCTGTTGCCTTGTACACGATCCAGGCCACAATTTCTATCAAATGGTTGCGCTTTATGACTGAACAATATGTTGAACTCCACGCCGCAAGTGCCTTCAGCTTTCTTGAAGGTGCATCTCAGCCAGACGAGTTAATAAAACGTACCGCCGCATTAGACATGCCAGCAATGGCGCTCTTAGACCGTAATGGAGTTTATGGGGCTGCTCGTTTCCATACAAGCGCAAAGCGAAACGGCGTGCGTGCTCACATTGGAGCGGAGGTTGGCGTTTCAAGTCTGGGATTACGTCTTACGCCTCCAACGTGGCTAACTCATCAGCATGTCTCGGAATCCGTACGACTGCCACTACTCTGTGAATCCCGCATTGGCTACCAGAACCTTTGCCAACTCATCACGCAATTCAAAATGCGGGAGAAGAGTAAGTGCGAAGGAGCTGCCACGGTTGATGACGTTCGGAAATACGCGTCTGGTTTGGTCTGCCTTACAGGGGGAGATGAAGGCCCATTGGCATCGGCTTTAGTCAACGGAGGTGAAGAGAAAGGGAGAGAGGTGGTTAAGCAGCTTGTCGGAATCTTCGGCAGTGATAGCGTTTATGTCGAGGTGCAACGGCATCAGGAACGCGAAGAAGAATGGCGCAATCAGGCCGCGCTCAGGATCGCAAACTCGCTCAAGCTTCCCGTACTTGCAACCAACGGCATACGTTACGCGAATACACATGACCGCGAAATCCTGGACCTTTTTACGGCAGTGCGACATCACACAGACCTTGATCACGCTGGACGCTTACTCGCACTGAATAGCCAACGGCATTTGCGTGACGCAGGCGAGATGACAGCACTATTCCGCGATGTGCCATGTGCTGTCCCCAACACGGTAGAACTCTCCTCCCGCCTACAGTTTGAATTGAGCGACCTTGGCTACGAGTTCCCACGCTATCCCGTGCCGGATGGTGAGTCAATGGATAGCTTTCTTGGGAAGCGAGTCGCAGAAGGTGTCATGCATCGATATGGCCCGAAGAATGACCGGGACTTGCTTGAGCGGGTAAAAAAACAGGCTGAACACGAACTGGCTCTTATAGAACGGCTCGGGTTTGCCGGATACTTCCTCATCGTGTGGGACGTCGTACAGTTCTGCAAACGGAATGACATTCTTATTCAAGGCCGTGGCAGTGCGGCAAACTCTGCCGTTTGCTACGCACTCGAAATTACGGCTATTGATCCAGTCGGCATGAATCTTCTATTTGAGCGTTTCTTAAGCGAGAACCGTGGCGAGTGGCCGGACATAGATTTAGACCTTCCGTCAGAAGACAACCGAGAGCAAGCCATACAGTACATCTATAAGCGATACGGGGAGTTGGGTGCGGCAATGACTGCCAACGTTATCACCTATCGCGGCAAATCGGCCGCACACGAAGTAGGTAAGGCTCTCGGCTTTGACCGCGAATCGCTAGGACGGTTGTCCAGTCTCGTCAGCCAGTGGGAGTGGCGTGGCAAGACGGACACGATGGCACACTCATTCCACAATGCAGGTCTCGACGTGAGACACCCGCGCATCGCTAAGTACCTTGAGCTTTGCATGCGCATTCAGGATTTGCCCCGCCATCTCGGACAGCATTCAGGCGGGATGGTCATCTGTCAGGGCCAGTTGAATCAGGTCGTCCCATTGGAACGTGCTTCTATGCCAGCACGCACGGTCGTGCAGTGGGATAAGGAGGACTGTGCCGATTTGGGCATCATCAAAGTAGATCTGCTAGGTCTGGGCATGATGGCAGTGCTGAAAGATTGCCTGGAGCTTATTCCCGAACACTACGGCGATAAGATCGATCTCGCCCAACTGCCGGAAGATGAGGATGTGTACAAAGTCCTGCAACGGGCAGACACTGTAGGCATGTTTCAAGTGGAGAGCCGTGCACAGATGGCGTCACTGCCTCGAAACAATCCAGAAAAGTTTTATGATCTAGTTGTGCAAGTGGCAATCATCCGACCCGGCCCTATCGTCGGCAAGATGATGCACCCTTATATGCGTCGGCGTCAAAAGAGAGAAGAAATTACATATCCGCATCCATCTTTAGAACCAGTGCTTGAGCGAACGTTAGGTGTTCCGCTTTTTCAAGAGCAGTTGTTACGTATGGCTATGACCGTCGCAAATTTCTCGGGTACAGAGGCGGAAGAGTTGCGCCGTGCTGTAGGTATGCGGCGATCCTGGGAGCGAATGAAGAATCTGGAAGGGAAACTACGTGCCGGGATGACAGCCAACGGTATCAACGCGAAGATACAAGAGACGATCATTGAAAACATCAGCTCGTTTGCGCTGTATGGTTTTCCTGAATCACACGCTGCCAGCTTTGCTCTTATCGCATATGCCTCGGCATACTTCAAAGTAAAGTATCTTGCGGCCTTTACGTGTGCGATCTTGAACAATCAGCCGATGGGCTTCTATATGCCAGCAGTGCTAGTGAAGGATGCTCAGCGCCATGGTTTGCGGGTAAAACCGATTGATATACAGGTATCAGACTGGGCTTGTAGTGTAGAACATGAACGCGATGGATCGCTTTCCCTCCGCATGGGGCTAGGCTATGCGAAAGGGCTACGTAAGCAATCTGCGGATGCTCTCGTTGTATCCCGAAGGACCGGTGGCCTATTCTGCTCCACAGAAGACTTGGCCTTACGAGTCCCGTTGCTCAATAGAAAGGAGTTGACGCGACTAGCCCGCATCGGCGCACTCAACAAGTTAGGCGGAATCGAACATCGCCGCGATGCGCTATGGCAGGTGGAACGTGCTGGCAAATTGGAAGGCCCGTTATTCAGGCAGAAAAGCAATTTACTGCGTGACGACACAGAGACACTGCCTCTTGGGCAAATGAACATCGGAGAGCGATTGGTTGCAGATTATTCCGGTACGGGTCTTACCGTCGGGAGACATCCGATGTACTACCGCCGTCCGGAGCTACGACATCATGGACTCTTGTCTGCATGCGAGTTGAGAACCTACGACGATGGGGACTTTGTGAAAACCGCAGGATGTGTCATTGCTCGACAGCGCCCAGGCACAGCAAAAGGGTTTATATTTCTTTCGATGGAAGATGAGACGGGCATTGCAAACGTAATCGTTACGCCCGACCTGTACGAGCGCGAGCGATTAGTGGTGACAAACAGCAAGTTTCTTGCGGTTGAAGGGCGGCTCCAAAATCAGGATGGAGTAATTCATGTAAAAGCAGTGCGGCTGAGAGCACTTTCAGATAAAGCACTCGAATTGCATTCACATGATTTCCACTAGAGAGTTGCTCTATTGTCACTCTGGCGCTGCCGAGCGAACGTCGGGCTATATGGCTTATGCAGATCCGCGCCCCGCATAGTCGCGGTACGCAATCAGTCCCAGCTCGGGGATGCTGGTAGCCATCATCGCGGCTCGAACGATCGCTCGTGCCATCACTGTAGCCGCAATTGCGCCGATCGCACTGACATCCGCGTTCACCGTGGACGTTCCCGTCGACATCGAGAAGATCGTGTCTCCGTCCCCCATCGTGTGCACCGGGTTGATGGCACGTGCGTAACCGTCGTGCGACATCTGTGCAATCTTCGACATTTGTGTCTTAGTGAACTTCGCGTTCGTTGCGACCACACCAATGGTCGTATTGGCCGCTGGCCGCACCTCCACGCGGTAGCCGTTCATCATCGCTGCCATGGAGTCGCGATAGCCTTTGCCGTCCTCGCTACGCGCTCCGGCGACAATTTTGCCTGTCTCCGGCCGAACCACATCTCCCACCGCGTTCACCGCCACAATCGCGCCCACCACAATGCCAGTGTCGCCGATCTTCGCGCTGGCAGTACCTAACCCTGACTTCATCAAAAACTTGCCGCCGAACATTTTACCGATGGTCGCACCTGCGCCAGCACCTACGCATCCCTCCGCGACCGGCCCAGTGCTAGCGGTCATACACGCCTTGTAGCCGGACTCCGCGTTGGGCCGTATCTTGAAGTCGCCGACTCCCAGGTCCATTAAGATCGCTGCGGGCACGATCGGCACAACGCCCAACTGTCCGATCCGGTAACCCATCTTCTTCTCCTCCAGGTACCGCATCACCCCCGTAGCGGTATCAAGCCCGTACGCGCTACCGCCGGAAAGCACGATTGCGTTCACCGTCTGCACATGGTTGATCGGATTGAGCAGGTCGGTCTCCCGCGTGCCTGGCGCCGACCCGCGTACATCCACGCCCGCCGTCGCACCCGCCTCGCAGATCATCACCGTGCAACCCGTCGGCCGCTCCGTCTGGGTGAACTGTCCGACCTTCAGCCCCGGCACATCGGTGATGGAGCCACCCGGCGGCAACAGGTGTGGGTCAATATCGGCGGCCGCGTAACCCATCGAGGGCAGAGCGGCGGCCAGTGGGAGTCCAAGCAGGTTCCGAGTAAATTCGCGGCGTTGCATAAGTTACCTCTCTTCTAAAAGTTCAACTGTAGAGAAAATTCTGACCAACTAAACCTCACTACCGCGCATCCGTTCCGCCGGCAAAGGCGGCATTATTCTCGGCGACTCCCGGATGCAGAAAGCGAAACCCAAGCATCACTACTGCGGCCGTAACAATCCCGACCGCCTGCGACGAGAGCAATCCGACTCCGCGGTTCTCGGTAAGGCGCATCGTGAGTACCGTCGCCGCAATCGCGCTAAGAATGCTTGCGATGGCCGCGGTTGAAAGTACACGACGCGAGTAGAGCCCCGCGACCACCGGCACAAACAGCGACACCGCAATCAGTCCATAGAAGATGCTCACCGCGGCAATAATCGAAGGAAGTACTGTCGCCAGCAGGATACCGAAGACGCCCGCGCCCGCCGAAGCCACTCGGCTAGCCACAAGCAGCTTCTGCTGTGAGATGTTCGGCCTAAGAAAAGTCTTGTAGAGGTCAACTGCCAGTGAAGTTGAGAGCATAAACAATATCGCGTCGGTGGCGCTCAACTCCGCCGAGAAGATCGACGCTAGCGTCCAGACGCCCAACCACTTCGGCAGTAGCAGTTTCATCGCCGTCGGCAGGGCCAACTCTGGGTTCGCAAGATGCGGCAACGCGGCGAACGCGCACAGCCCCAGTATCGGCGGAACAAACGCAAAGCAAGCCTGTCCAATAGAATTTAGTCCAACGCCGAGCCGGACGGTCTTGATGTCACGCGCTCCATACAACTTCTGCACCAGCCCCGGAGAGATCATGAACGACGGAACCAGAATCGCAACCCAGGCCAGCACCTGCTTCGGCCCCGCTCCGACAATGTTAAACATCGAATCCGACACGGTTGGGCTGCTCTTCTGCGCCAGCACCAGCTCATGAATATGCGTCCAGCCTCCCAGTGCGTGAATAGCGAACGGCACGGCCAGCAGCAGACCCGACATCGTGACAGCTAGTTCGAACATATTCACGAACGCCGACGACATCAGCCCGCCCGCGGTACAGTAAACAATCGCGACTCCGCCCCCAATCAGGCAACCCTCCCACTTCGGGATGCCCGCGATGGTGTTCAGTATCCACGAGATCGCAATCAGCTGCCCTGCCAAGATAGCTAGAGCTCCAAACCAGAACAGTACCGAGATGATCGCCTTGACCGCCTTGCCGTAGCGAAACTCCAGGAAGTCCTGGCAGCGTCGCCAGCCCATGTTCCTTTGCCATGGCCCACAACTTCGGGCCCAGGAATTGTGAGAGGAGCATCGTCCCGATACTGGCCGACCCGACCCACCACCACGCCGACATTCCGAACCGATAGCCCAACCCAGTCGCACCCACGGTCGAACCAGCTCCAATATTCGCGGCAAGAAAAGTCGCAAAGATCTTCCCTGCCCCAAGGCTGCGCCCCGCCACCAGAAAGTCGGATGAGTTCTTGACGCGGCGGCTGATGAAGAGCCCGAGGGCCATCAGAAACGCCGAATAGAAGAGCAGCGTCACCAGGTAGAGATTCATCGCGCCGCGCGGGCCAGTTCCGCTTGTCCAGCGCCCAGCAATTGCATAGCGGTCAGAGCCATCACCTTCGCAGATTGGATCACATCCTCCACCAGACAGTGCTCGTCCGGCAGGTGCGCCTGGTCGAGGATGCCCGGCCCATACGCGATACACTGCGAGACGCTCGCAATTCGCACCACGTGCTTCTGGTCGTAGGTGCCCGGACTGGCCGTGAGTTTCGGCTTGCGTTCGAAGATCTTCTCCACACTACTGCTGATCGTCGTGACCAAGTCGCATGTCTCGCTCGTGTGCACCGGATGCACCACCATCATGTCCTCGATGTTGTACTTGAATTCGGGATTCTTCGCCTGCATATCGGCGAGCATCTCGTGGATCTCACCCCGCACCTCCTCAAACGACTCCTCCGCCAGAAAGCGCCGATCGAAGATCGCACCCGAGCGGTCTGCAACGCACGGCGTTTGCGTTCCCTCCTCCGGCTGCCCGCCAAACACAGAATTCACATTGATGCTCGCAAAACGTGAGCCCGGAGGCTCAACCGGTGCTGCGGTTTTGCGTGTCGCCAGCGCGGGCTTCAGCTTATGCGTCAGTCCATGCAGAAAGTCGGCCATATGGTCGATCGCACTGACGCCGAAGTGCGGCATGCAACCATGCGCGATACGCCCATGCGTTGTCACCTTGAACCAGTACACGCCGCGATGTCCCAGACACACCCGGTCTGCGTTCGTAGGCTCCGTAATGATCACGTAGTCCGTTTTGTCCTTGCCCGATCCAACCATGCTTCGCCAGGTAGGCGACCCCCGCAAATCCGCCGCTCTCTTCGTCGACACTACCGCTCTGCTCCACGGTTCCCAACAACTGCAATTCCTGCACGACGAATGGCCTCAACCGCAAAGATCGAAGAGGCAATCCCAGCCTTCTGGTCCGAGACTCCGCGGCCATACAGCTTGCCGTCGCGGATCAGTGCGCCAAACGGATCGACCGTCCAGCCATCGCCCACCGGCACCACGTCGAAGTGCCCGTTGAAGTGCAGCGATGGACGTGGCGTCGAGCCCTCAATCCTGCCCAGAACATTGATGCGCGGATGTCTCGCCGTATGCTCAGGGAGTCCATCTGCGGCAATGTAGTCCGTGTTGTAACCGAACTCCTTCAATTTCTTTCCGATGAACTCCGCGCCCTCGATGTAGTTCTCACCCGGTGGGTTGATCGTCGGAAGTCGCACGAGATCCTGCAGAAATGCGATCATCTCGTCGCCAATCTCTTCTACGCTTCGACAGACAGTGTCCTGAATCTTTGCTGATATATCTTGGGCAACCATAAATGAACCTCGGGGAGATTGTTTGATGGGCTTGTGCTGCCTCCAGAGAGGCGAAAATCCTACAATTGTAACTTCCACCTTCCGCTGAAGGTCTCCGCCCTCGGCGGAAGTCAATCACTGCGAGTCTCAGAACGCCAACTTGTTCGCCATCTGGATCACGCACGAGTCGTTGCCAACGGTGCTTGTGATCTGGCCGAAAGTTCCTGTGCCGAACGTTGCAACAGGCTGCGAGAAATGCGCTTCATTGAACACGTTGAACGCCTCGAAGCGGAACTCGAACCGGTACCGTTCCGTGAAGTTCAATGACTTAAACAACGACATATCTGTCGTGTTAAATCCGGGCCCCAGCACTGAGTTACGCGCCGCATTCCTGCTCTGGCTGTTATCGACCAGTGACACACCACCAATGGTAGTCGTTGGCAACGCGAAGCAAGAGGTGTTGATGAAGTGCTGCGTCGGCAACGTTCCTGGTTGGGGCGTCACACCCGAGTTTGCATTGCAGGTCTGGTTCGGCCGGAAGGTCAATGACTGCGCCGTCGTTGCCGGATTGACCACTGCGAACGGGCTTCCCGACTGAACCTGGAAGATGGTGTTGAAGTTCCATCCGCCAATCAGCAGTCGCTCCGCAAGCGAGTGGCCATCGAGCCTCGGGAATTCGTACTGGAGACTGACGACAATGCGATTCCGGGCGTCGAACAGTGATGGACCTTTCTCCTTTGCCACTCCGGCGTCAATCGACGCCTGGTTGCCGATCGTCACCGGGAGCAGCGGCCGCGAGTCACCGCCGATATTCAGGCCGGACGCATTATCGAGCGAATGGCTCCACGTATAGGCCGCGGTTGCTTGAAGGTTATGGTAGCTCCGCAGTTGCCAATTCGCCTGCAGCGAGTCATACCACGATTTAGCAGCCGCAAAAGTAGGACGGGTAAGTCCGAAGGCCGGGAATGGTGTACGTACACCTGCCGTAAAGGCATTAGCTCCTGGCGTCGTCGCACCGGTGGCCAACACCGCGGTCGGGTTCACTTCGATGAAGATTGGCAAGTAGTTCCCTCTCGATCCGACATACGCCACCTCAAAGCCCATCGTGTTTGTCAACTGTTGCTGTACGCTCAGATTGTACTGTTGCACCTTCGCTGTCTTAAAGGAGTTCGGCAGGCTCCAGCCGATGAATGTCAGGCCCGGCGGAAAACCCGCTGCCCCGATCGGAACGCCGTTGTAAGGATTGGAGAAGTAGGTCGAGGTGGGTTTGCCGGGGAAGACGCTCGCATTGTTGAAATCGATCTCCTGTAGCGGCTGGAAGGGCGGAGCCAGCGTCCCGTTCTGGAAGAAGTCGCCCTGCCCTGGAATCGTGTCATAGAACAGGCCCCACGCCGCACGAACGCTCGTCTTGCCGTCGCCCATCGGATCAAGGATGAAGCCAAGACGTGGTGCAACGTTATTTGTATCGATGTAGTATGTCCCCCGCGGAGTGTTTATGTCATTTGGATAAGCCAGCCCGACCGGCGCGGTCGGCTGGATGGTCGATTGCTGGCCTGGATGCAACGCCGCGAGATGGTTATTGTCTTCGACGTACGGTTTGTTCAACTCGTAGCGGACACCGAACTCCAGTGTGACTCGTTTGCTCACGCGAAATTGGTCTTCCGCATACTCGGAATAGGTCCAGGAGCTTCCGTTGAGCGCCGGATCACCCGATCCCTGTTGAAACTCCGTCGGGAAGCCGAGCACAAAGTCCGAAAGCGAATTCTTCGTGAAGAAGTTCGTAAAGGTAAGATCGATGACCGCCCCGGCGGTCGACGACGTAATGTTCGCACAGGTTGTTCCTGCGGGCAGCAACTCTGAGAAATTACCACCTCGCTCGGCTGTACCCGGTACCAGCACATTCAGCACATTGGAAGTAGCGTCCTTCAACCGGAATCCCTCGTAGTATCCGGAGATGAAGACTTTATTTCTGATTATTGGCGCTAGGGCCGCACCGCCGAACTGATTCTGTTGATAGTTTGGCTTCGTCACGGAAAAGTATGTCTTCGCCGCAAGCGCAGCCTCGCGATTGAACCACCATACGCTGCCGTGCAACTGGTTGGTGCCGGACTTGGTCACGACGTTGACCACCGAACCCGCATTGCGTCCGTACTGCGCCTCGTAGGAGTGGGTCATGATCTTGAACTCTTCAATGGCGTCCGGCGGAGGGCGCATGACAAAGCCCGAGTTAAAGGAGTCGTTGTTGGGCGCGCCATCCAGCAGAAAGTTGTTCGACTGATTGCGCATGCCGTTTACATTGAAGCTGCCCGTGCTGTCGCCGAATCCGCCTACCGTCGCATTACCTTGCGCGCCACCCAGCCCGGACGGCGCGGCAACAACACCCGGAATCAACGTCCCCAGCTGCGCAAAGTTACGCCCATTCAGCGGCAGATCGATGATGCTTTCGTGCTCGACCACGCTGCCCATCGTCGCGTTGGCAGTCTCCACCAGGGGCGCAGCGCCGGTCACTGTAACCTGCTCGCTTGCGCTTCCTACGACCAGCCTTACGTCGGCCCTCGTCGTCCCGTTAACCAGTACTTCGACATCCTGTGTCACGCTCGTTCGGAATCCCGTCTGGTTCACGCGGATCTGATAAATACCGGGAGATACTAGCGGAAACGTATATGAGCCGTCGGGGCCAGACATCGCAGAACGCGCCTCTCTGTAGTGGGACTGGTCAGCTCTACCTTGGCCTGAACCACTACACTGCCAGAGGGATCGGTCACCATTCCGGAGATCTGCCCCGTCGCCTGGGCCGAAGCCTGCCTAGGCATTAGCGCCAGCAAGGCAACGAACAGACAGGGCAGTATCGCCTTGGCGAAAATATGTGATCGGATCTTCGGGGCACTCTCACATACGACGGTCAACGATTTCCTTTGCATGGCATCTCCGGTGAGGCGCTCCCTTTGAGAGGGCCGCCCAACTCGATCACAACGCCGCCATTCCGCTCTGGGGAGTAGCATTCGCGGTCGGCCCCCAACTATAACGACGTCTACATTGGCCACACTAGTGAGGGGCCGCCTTCGACGCCATCTCCAAGGTGGAGCAGCTTGTCGCGAACGCCCCGCCCTCGAGCGCGACTACATCGCAGCTCTCGCCACGCGCTTTGCCCAGGACGCAAATCACGACCTCCACGTTTTACAGTCAGAACTGCAGAGACCCTCGCGCCTGCTGCTGGCCATCTCGTCCATATGCCCGCACATATTCTATCAACGCGTGGGCGACTTCAACGACTCCGCCATCGCCAACCAGCGTGCCATTCTCGCCGACCAAGCGCACTTCCGCAGCCAGCGCATCGAAGGCCAGCCGAGCATGTACAACGGCATGTACTACACCCACAACCAGCAGTCGACATTCATCTCCCGCGATGCAACCGTCTCAACCTCCATCGAAGGCGCGGCATAGGCAAATTCGAAAATAAGATTTAGAGTCAATCACTGTCACAGCCAAGGGGAGGAATCCATTGTTTGACTACAAGAAGCTTTTCGATCTGACGGGCCGGCAAGCACTCGTCGTGGGCGCAGCCAGCGGTATCGGTGAGGCGGCGGCGCTCGGGCTCGCGGCCTACGGGGCCTATGTTCTCTGCGCAGACCTCAACGTGGAGGGAGCCCGGAAAGTCGCCAATGCGATCAAGGAAACAGGCGGAAAGGCTGAGGCCCTCGCCTTCGACATGCGTGACGGCGACGCGATCATCAAAGCCATGGCGGCATTGCCTGATCTCGATGTGCTCGTCAGCACTCCCGCGATCAACGTTCGCAAACCCCTGCTCGATTTGACCGACGAGGAATTCGACCTAGTCATCTCCCTGAACCTGAAAGGCACTTTCCGTCTCATCACCGCTGCCGGACGCAACATGAAGAAGCGCGGTAAAGGCAGCATCATCGCGTTCGCAAGTATTCGCGCCATCACCGTCGAGCCTGGTCAGGGCGTCTACGCTGCCACTAAGGCCGGCGTCCTGCAGATGTGTCGTACGTTGGCTGCGGAACTCGCCCCGCACGGCGTCCGCGTCAACGCTATTGGGCCCGGTGTCGTCGATACGCCACTCACTGCTCCCATCGCCGCCAATAAGGAGTGGTATAACGCTTACGCACAAAAGAGCGCTCTCGGACGCTGGGCTAAGCCCCACGAGATGGCCGGCGCCGTCGTTTATCTCGCCTCAGATGCAGGCTCCTTCGCCACAGGAACCCTCACCATCGTCGATGGAGGCTGGACCGCGGTTGACGGCCGCTTCACTCCACCGCTCTAGTGGCTTCAGTTAGTGACTACCGCTGGACGTTTGCTTTTTCCTCTCCAAAACACCGCTTGAGTGGTGTAGGAAATGCAAACCAGGTTTATGCCCTAGCCCACTTCATGAATCCATCGCCTAATCAAAATCATCTGTTATAGTTTTTAACTAACTAGTTAATCAATGAAATCAGTTAGCTCAAAACCGAACCAACAGCAGGATCGCTCCGATCAGACTCGTCGCAGAATCCTCAAGGCCGCCGTCAAAGAGTTCAGCGCGCATGGCTTGGCAGGAGCACGCACCGACGCCATCGCTCGATCTGCGAAGGTCAATACAGCCCTGCTCTACTACTACTTCAAAAGCAAGGAAACCCTCTACACCGCAACTATCGAAGACCTGATAGGGAATGTCGTCAGGACCACCACCGCTGTACTCGAGCAAAGATGCACTCCTGGCGAACACCTGCTGCGGCTTGCCCTCAACCACTTTGACCGCATCTTTACCCAGCACGATTTCCAAAGTCTCATGCAGCAGGAGATGATCCGCTTCCGAAACAGCAAAAGCACCGTGCTGCCCGTGATCGCCCGTTCCGCCTTTATGCCTCTGCTTGCCAGAATGCAGAAGACCGTCCGTCAAGGTATCCGCACGGGCGAGCTCGTCCAACTCGACTGGATGCAGGTCATCTACTCCGGCTTCGGCGCCAACGTTTTCTACTTCCTGAGTGCCCCCATGATGCGCGTGGCACTCGCCGCCGATTCTTTCGAACCCCTCGCTCCCGCAACACTGGCCTTACGCCGTAAAGCAGCGGTGAAGTTTCTTGCAAACGCCCTCTTCGTTGATCGCGCTCAAGGACAGAAGTTGGCGCGCCGCGTCCTCGCCGCAATGCCAATGCCAGAAGGCAGCTCTCGCCCCCACTGGAGAAAGCAACTATGAATCCGCGCAACCGCATTCTTATCCTGATGGGCATACTGCTCATCATTTCGTTGGTCTGGTATCTGTTCTCCACCAACCACTCGTCCGACCTCCAACTCATCGGCACCGTCGATGCCAACGAAGTCGTCGTCAGCTCCCGCATCCCGGGCCGCATTCAGACTCTCAGCGTCGACGAAGGTGACTCCGTCACCGCTGGCCAGCTCATCGCCACCATCCAGAGCGACGACCTCGCTGCCGCCCGAAATGCCGCTGAAGCCGTCGCCGTCAGCCAGCACTTCAAACTCCAGGAAACCCAGGACACGGAGCGTCAGACGCAGGGCGGTACGACCAGCCAAGTAGCCAACGCCGAGGCACAACTTAAGGTAGCCCAGGCGGCTCTTCTCCAAGCACAAGCCCAGTACGAGCACCAGGAGGCCGACAGTAAACGCACTATTGCGCTCGCTCAGCAGGGCGTTATGAGCCAGGAGTCCAGCGACGAGGCCAGGACCTCGCTCAGCGCCGCACAAGCCGCAGTCGACTCCGCACAGCAAAGCGTCTCCGCTGCACAGGCCTCGCTCAAGCTCGCCGTCGCTAACACTATCCAGGCGCAGGCTGCCGCGAAGACCGTCGCTTCCACTCGCAGCGACGTGCAGAACGCACAGGCCCTGCTCAATCAGGCGCAGGTCGAGCTCAACTACGCCAGGGTCGTCGCCCCCATCTCAGGCAGGATCAATGTCCGCGCCGCACGGCAAGGCGAAGTCGTCGCTGCCGGCACCCCCATCGTCACCATCACGGACCTTACCCAGACCTGGGTCTACGCTCCTTTGCCCGAAACTCAGGCCGACTCCGTCCAGCTCGGTGACACCCTCCCCGTAGTCATGCCGGGCGGCGATTCTATTCCGGGCAAGGTCATCAACAAAGCCGCCGAGGCTGATTTCGCCACTCAGCGCGACGTCAGCCGCCGCAAACGCGACATCAAGACCATTCAACTCAAGCTCCTCATTCCCAACCCCGGCATGAAGTACACGCTTGGCATAACTGCCGAGGTATACATCCCCAAAAGCAAGCTGGTGAGTCCATGAACACCACCTCGCAGCAGCCAGCCATCTCAGTGCAAAACATCGTCAAGCGCTACGGCGACTTCGAGGCCGTCAAAGACATCACCTTCGACGTCGCCGACGGCGAAATCTTCGGCCTCCTCGGTCCCAACGGCGCCGGCAAAAGCACTCTCATCCGCATGATGACCACGCTGATCCCCGTCACTGAAGGCAAAGCCATCATCAACGGCCACGACGTCTCTAGCGACCCCGACGCCGTGCGCCGAGTCATCGGAGTCATCCCGCAAGCCCTCACCAGCGACATCGACCTCACGGTCGAAGAGAACCTCTCCATCTACGCTAAACTCTACGACGTCCCCAAGGCTACTCGCGAACGCAACATCAACGAGCTCCTCGAAGCCGTCGACCTCCTGAGGTGGCGCAATGCCCAGACCAAAACCCTCTCCGGAGGCATGCGTCGCCGCCTCGAGATCGCTCGCGGCCTCATCCACAACCCGCGCATCTTCTTCCTCGACGAGCCCACCACCGGCCTCGATCCCGTCTCCCGGGTCGCCGTCTGGGAGATGCTCAACAACCTCAAGAACCTTCACCACCTCACCATGCTCATCACCACTCACTACATGGACGAGGCCGACCGCCTCTGCGACCGAATCGCCATCGTCGACCACGGCAAACTCGTCGCGCTCGACACGCCGATGGCACTCAAGGCCAACGTCCCGGGCACCAACGTCGTCGAGGTCCAGTTCACCCACGAGTCCAGCAGATCCAACGACTGGCCCACACTGCTCAGTCAGCTCGACGATGTCTCCAGAGTCGAATCGCAGAGCTCTAACATGTACCGTGTCCTCACCTCCAACGGCTCTCGCACCACCACCCAACTCGTCGAAATGGCATCCTCTCGCAACGAGACCCTCAAATCCCTCAGCGTCCAGAACACTACACTCGACGACGTCTTTGTCCACTACACCGGCCGCGTCCTGCGCGACGAGCAGGTCAAACCGGTGGGCTTCATCATGCCTCCACGGCCCGGGGTGCAACCATGAACCGAATGTTTGCAATTGTCGAACGCGAGATGCGCAAGTTCTTCCGCTCGCCTGCGCTCATGATGGTCTCGATGACTCTCCCGCTCGTGCAGCTGCTCATCCTCGGTAACGCCTTCGGCGGCAAGATCCGCAACGCGCACATGGGCGTTGTCGACTACGACCACGGCTCGCAGGCCCTCAAAATCCACGAGGCTTTCGACTCCATCCGCGCCAACATCGGCACCTTCACGACCGTCCCTTACAATGACGAGGTCAAGGCCCGCGAAGACGTCCGCACCGGCAAGCTCGACGCCGCCATCATCATCCCCAAACAATACTCCCGCCGCGTCCTCGCCGGCGACTCACCCTCCATCGGCCTCATTGTCGACAACTCCGACCAAACCATGAGCGCCTCCCTCGAAGCCGAGATGCAGTCGCTTACCGACGCACTCAACGCGCCCAACATCCAGCCTCTCGTCGTCCAGCAGGTCGCTCTCAAGATCGTCGAGCTTTACCCTTACGTCGAGTACATGAAGTATCTGCTCGCCGGCTCCATCTCCCTCGCCATGTACGTCGCCGTCATGATCGGCGGCGGCATGCTCTACATCGACGACAAGGCCCGCGGTGTCCACGAGGGCTACCTCGTCACTCCTATTACGCGGCTTGAACTCGTCCTCGGCCTCAACCTCGCCGGAGCTATTAAGGCCACTCTCTCCGGCATTAGCCTCACGGTCATCGGTTCTCTGCTCGCCGGCCTCGGCGTCATCTTCAGCCCCATGAGGCTGGTGCAGCTCGCACTGCTGATCGTCGCCACCTCAGTCGCCTTCAACGGCATGATGTTCCTCATGATGGTCCGTGTCGAAGACCCCCTGGTTCCCCGCGCCATGTTCGGCGTCCTCAACACACTCCTCTTCTTTCCGAGTGGAGCTATCTCGCCGGTCTCCGGCCTTCCCCGGTGGCTGCGCGCCATTGCCGCGGTCGACCCCTTCACCTATGCGGTCCACGGCTTCAAATCCATCCTACTCAAAGACGGAGGCTTCACCTCCATCGGACCCGACGTCCTTTTCCTCTTAGCCTTTGGCATCGGATCACTCCTGCTCGCCACGCCATTGTTCAAACGCACCTTATAGCGTGTCGGCCGATATCAAATCGCTCAAAATTCTTGTTGACTTGCATCCCTATCCACCTGATTGTGGACAACGAGTAGGCTCGCGGCTTTGCCGTTCTCCCTATATCATTCTCACGGTGCCGTTTTGATGTCGAGACTCATCCCGGTCATCTCGGCATAGACAAGGTCGATCGCACCCTCCGTTTTCTCCACGCTGAAATTCTTGGCATCCGAAGTAACAGCAACATGCAACCCGGGTAGGTCCCACACGGTCGCACTAACCTTCGTCTGCACCATGTTCTTCGCGTGGATACGAAAGCGAACCGTTCCGGTCGCCGAAATCTTCAGGCCGTGTTGGTCTGCGGTCGCATCGATCATCGGAGCCTGAGTCAGCTGGACCCATCCAATCTCGCCAGAAGGAGTGCGCCACTGGACGGTCGCAGGATGAAATTGCGATCCCGTTCCCACATCTTTCGTTTTGCTGGTCGACTCGCTGCCGAAGATCACGTCGCGACTGATCCATGCCGTCGCTACGCGGTCGTCGGTGATCTGCTTATGCACCTGATGATCGCCCTCGAACTTTTTCATCTTCTCGAGCGCGTCAGGCGGGATACGTGTGCCAAGAATCGCCAGATGAGGTGCAAACCAGACGTCCGCAACGTGGTCAGTAGACGCAGCGATCGGGGGCAATGGTGCGGTCTTCGCGTCCAGCATCGTCCGCATCCACACACCTACGATGCTTACGTAGCTCTCTTGATCCATTCCGTACGAACGATCGTAAGGGCCCGAGACATTGCGAAGTCTTGGGTTGTAGTACGAGGCTATGTCTTTCCATAAGGTGGCCTCCATCTCGCTTCCAATCGTTTGGATACGTTTGGTTGATCCATAATCGCGCCACAAGGCTAACCCGTATAGATCAACGCCGTAGTATGTGGGTGAGTTGTATTCAAAGAATGCGTCGTATTTTTTGAAGAGAGTGTAGACGCTCTCGGTCCAGGCGGCGGACTGCTTCTGCCAATCGTCATTCTTGTCATGCACTGCGGCGAAGTCCCAGAGGAACCCGTACATCAGGGCGATGTTGCTGTAGGAGGGCACCAGTCGGCCTTCTTTCATCTCTCCCTCAATCGCGCGATCGATGGCCTCATACATCCGCTTTGAAAGCTCTGGCGAGATGCGGTCCGGATACTCGATCAGAATCATCGCCAACGTCGTGCCGATGAAGTGGCGCCAGTTTGGGTCGTAGCCGCGCCACATAACAGGATTTCCGGTGGGATCTGGCTCCTCCGGTGTTCTACGGTATGTTCCGTACCACTTCACCCCCGGCGTGACGTACTGCTGCTTCAGGACCGCATCCAGAATGTCGGCCGCTCGCTGCCGATCGCCTGCCGCGTCGCGAAGCAAGAGTCCAAGAGCATACCAGCTCGATTCGCGAACCATGTAGCCGCCGATGCGCGATGCGCTCGAGCGGTACCCGGGACGATGAACCAGCTTCACGCTGTCGTCGTAGAGCTGTGCGTCCAGGTCCATCGACTCCTGAAATAGCTCGCGTGTGTTCTTGTCCATTGACGCCGGGCTGACGTGGCGCGGAGTAACATACGCCTCGCTCCGCGCCGCACACACCAACAGGAGCAACAGACCAATCGCATACTGTCTCTTCATTTGTTCTCCGGAGTGATCACTCGGTCAGCGACTTTGTTCGAGATGCCAGCGATTTGATTGTTGAGTACGTGCGGTTTAGAAGTTGAACTTCACAGCAAACTCCACGGTGCGGGCCTCCGCAGCTGGAGATGAGCTGATTGAGGTGATCGTCCCGACGTTAGAGGTGTTGCTAATGGCCGAGTTCGGAGGTGCGAAGTTGGGATGGTTGAAGATGTTGAAGGAGTCGGCGCGAAGCTGGAGTCTGTACCGGTCCTTCCATACGGTATTTTTCTGCAAACTCATGTCCCAATTTTGCCAGGCAGGTCCGCGGAGCATGTTATATCCGGAGTTCCCATAGGTCGCGTAGGTGGTCGGCCCACTCGCGCTGTAGATGGTGCCGCAGGGGCCAGTCACAAGCACGTTGTAACAGGGAGGAGCAACAAACGCGGCTGGGTTGAACCACTGGGCGCGGGTCTTCGTGGCTGGATACAGGTTGACTCCTGGCACTACATTCGCGCGTCCGCCTACAAGACCGACGGGGCTACCGGGAGCGGTGTAGGTGACGGAGAAAGGCTGACCGGTCTGGAATGAGGTGATGCCCGAGATTTGCCAGCCACCGATGAATTTGTTGACGAAGTTGCTGGCGCCGCCAAAGAGCGCCTGTCCAGTGCCAATGGGAAGCGCATAGGAGTAACTGAAGATAAACACCTGTGGCGTGATACCGGCGATGTTGCCGCTCGAGTCGTTGGGAGTTGCGCCGGAGGGGTTCTCGAGGTTTTCTGTTCCCGTGACCCTGGTCCACTGGTATTCAGCGTTGATCATGAAGCCGTGGCTGTACTGCTTATGCACGCCGACTTGAAGCGCGTTCATCTGGGTGTGAAAGATGGGATCCAGCATCAGGCTGATCGTCGAGAAGGGCTGGACCAAATTGGTATTTTGGACAGCAACGCCAACCTGTGGCGGGTTAGCGAGGTTGATATTCGGGGCCACGGTACCGCTCCCGCTGGCGTTGTTCTGTTTGACGTTGTGCTGACCTACGTAGCCAATGCGAATATCGAGCCCTTTGTTGAATTGATGTTCGACGGCAAGGTTGTATTGCTCTGTATAAGGAGTGACGGTGGAATGTTGAGCGGTCACAGAAGGATTGGCAGCGAACGCTCCAGTAGCCGCGAACGGAGCGTTCATCGTGATGGAAGGAATTGAGCCAGCGGGCTGTGTAAATGTCTCGGAGCCTACGAAAGGAAGGGTCCCGAAGGCACCCCCTGCGTAGGAGGCCGGGATCAGGTTGTAATAGATGCCGACAGCGCCGCGCACCACCGTGTTAGGAAAGGCCTGGTAGGCAAAGCCGAAACGGGGAGCGACATTATTCTTGTCCTGCCCAAGGTAGTTCCAAACATTATTCGATATACCGATTTGGGACGATAGAGTGATCGGGACCTTAAGGAAGGCCGGGATCGAGTCGGCCGGGTAGGAGTTGCCGAAGACGACGACCTTCTGCGGCGACGGGAAGTAGAGAGAGTTGTTCCCATAGGGGTTCGCTTCGAACCACTGCAAGTCATAACGAAGACCTAGATTGAGAGTCAGATTTGGCCTCAGTTTCCAGTCGTCCTGCACATACATGCCCCACTGGCTCGAAAGGTTTCTCGTGATGTAGTTGCTTGGCGTGGCGTTCCCGGTTGAGCTGGGATATCCCAGTAGAAAATCCGCAAACGCAATACCTGAGAGCTGGCCGGTAATTGGCTTTGGATTTGTCGTGTATCGACCATTGAACGCATAGGAGCCACGTTGCGGAGCTCTGTGCGGCGTCATTCCAGTGGTCGTCCCAGAGATAGGAGAAACCCGCTTTGATGGTGTGTTGCGGCAGCACCTTGGTGACGGCCGTGTTGCCTTGAATCACTTGCTCAAGGTCCTTCGATCCAGCCTCTGACACCGAAGTGATGTTTGTAATGGTGATTTGCGGCGCTCCTTCGATCAGTTGCGGACCAAGTCCTGGAATGATCGAGGCGAAGTTTACGTTGGAGTTTTGCGGTGTGCGATAGATCGGTAGATGAAAGTAAGAGGCGTACGTGTCAATGAGAAGAGTTGGGGAAAAGGTGTGGGTCCAGCCGATGATGACATTGCTATTGTGTTCCCCATCGCCAGAGAAGCCGCCTGCAAGGCTCGAGGTCCCGACATCCGGGTTTGGGCCATAGAAGGCCCTCAAATACGTTGCGCGGATCTGATTGTTGTCGTTGATCTTATGGTCAAGGCGGACCGAGTACCGGGTGGCTACGCTGGTATAAGGGACCAGCTGAAAGGTATTGGTTCCGGTTCCAGCCTGGGTGGGCAATGGATAGAGAATATTCAATAGTTGCGTGTCCACGGAGTTGAACCTGCCCGGGAGAATCATGTTTCCGGGGAATGGGTTTCCGGTCGATGGGTCGTAGATGCAGGTGCCACCGCTGCCAGGTGCACAACCGCCATTGACGAGGAATGCGGAGAAGTCTCCGCCTCGCTCGGCGAGAGTCGGCTGCTGACTGTTGACATTGGCGGACTGTGACAGACGAAATCCTTCAAAGGCGAAGAAGAAGAAGGACCTGTCGCGACCGTCGTAGAGTTTGGGGATGAAGATTGGACCGGAGAGATTGGCGCCGTATTCGTTCCGCTCGTAGGGTGGCCGCGGTAGCGCGCCTCCGAAGAAGGCCTTTGCCGAGGTGCCCTTGGAGCGGTTGTACTCGAGGACCCCTCCGTGAAGCTGGTTGGTTCCGCTCTTACTGACTACGATCATCTGGGCCGGCTGATTGAACTCAGCCGGGGCTCCTGTGGAGATGACCTTGAACTGGGCTATCGCATCGAGCGAGGGAACTTCAGCTTCGCCACGCTGAAGGGTGACCTCCTGGTTCGTGACACCATCGAGCGTGGACCCGAACCCTCCATAGGAGTTGCGTGTCCCCGTGCCGATCGATGGCGTAACACCTCTGACTGCCAGCTGGTCCTGTGCCCCGGCTCCCTGTACTCCCGGAGCGAGCGCTATCAGACCCATGAGACTCAAGCGGCCATTCAGTGGTGTGTTCAGGATGGTTTGGCTGTCGACCACCAGGCCGACCGAGGAATCCTCAGTCTGGATGACCGGAGGAGTCCCGCTAACGACGACCGTCTCCTGCGCTGAACCTACCCCCAACTCTGCATTGATCTGCGCTATCTGGTTGATCACAAGAATGATGCCATCCTGCTCAAAGGTCTTGAAGCCGGTCTTGTCGACTTTCACGCTGTATGTCCCAGGAGGGAGTTGTGTGACCGTGTAGCTTCCGATGTCTGAGGTCGTGACGATCCGAGAGGCATTGGTGTCAACATCACGCACGGTGACGGTCGCTCCTGGAACTCCAGCTCCACTGGAGTCGGTGACGGTGCCCGCGATCGACCCGGTAATGCCCTGGCCGAACGAACTCGGCTCTAGACCCAGAGCAAGGGTCAGCAGCAGGCTGACAACGAGGGCGGAACTCCAGATAGGTCTCTTTGCTGAAGGTGTTCCCTCCTTCCTGGTTTGTTTTGGCATCTCCAATAAAGTTTTCATCACTTCTCCTTTTCTGCTTTGCCTGTCGAACTGGAACTCTGTGCTTTCTCGCGTTTTGACCGCGCACACTGTTGGTGCAGCTCTATTTCCAGGTCATCCGATTAGATTTCGGCTTCCCATCCAAAACTCCCACTCAGGGCGTCGGCAGATATTGCTCTCGTTTCGCAATCACGGTGCGGCGAGACACAACGATCGGTGAAACCACTGTAAAGAGCAGGCCACTACTACCAATTCCCAGAGAGGGCCAAGCTCGATCAGGGATACGAGACTCTTCGAAGGGAAGTTCACCAGCACTTACAATCTCGTGATGTGTCAGCGAGGCTGGAAAGTGGTTGACCACTCAAGGTCGCCGAGCGCATGTAAGAGGCACCAGACGATGCGTTTCGGGCGCGGAAATGAAAGGCTTTTCCCCCATAGCCCAATCGATTGCATCGCGGCAGTTCGGGCTCGGCCCGTGAAAACACGGCGAAACAGTTCGCTATCCTCCTCCTTGCCAGGCAGTTGTGCGATCTGCTAACGAGAAAATCGTCATTAGTTCGCGCATCGTCGGCTTTGCTACAAACACAGCGAAGGTTACCTATCTGTAAGAGGAATCCTTAACAGTTAGAAGCTCTGCCTTGACACCAAAAATCGCTCTATTCTCCATGGACTCTTGCTTTTGTTACACTCAGTCTTCCTCGGTGCTTACCTATGACGCGTCTTCTCTTTCCAGAGATTATTCCGACTGAGGCCAACGCAAAGGAGCTATTGGCCCTCCTGGATCGCCTGGTTCGCAGCCCGGAGTTTCTACGCGCACCCCGTCTCCAAGAACTTCTCGTATATATCGGAAAGCAATCGATCGTCGAAGGTAGGCGGGAGGTACACGAACAGGAGATTGGCTTCTCGGTCTTTGGACGGCGACCCGACTATGGCACTAGCCATGACAACATCGTCAGAGTCAACGCTACCGAGATGAGGAAGCGGCTCGAAAACTACTTTGCCACGGAAGGCAGCGACGAGCCCTGGATACTAGAGGTTCCTCGCGGCGGCTATACTCCGGTGTTTAGTCGAAGGATATCGCTCTCACCGACAACAGATGTGGACCGGCAATCGGACCACGTCTCCATCGTGACAACCGTCGTACCTGAGCGTTCGATCCCCACTCAGGTAAATCCGAATTCCATTCGACCGCCAGAGTGTGACCGGTTATCCCATCGCACGTTAATGGGCATCATCTTCACGTTGACAGGTATTGTCGTCGCGGCCTGCATTTTTTGCAGCTTTCCTTTTTTGAGAAATCGAACGATGCGCCTGCAGATGCATGGCTGGCAGGCAACGCCGACCCTGCGCTCCTTCTGGGGGAACTTCCTCGAAGCAACAGGGATACGGACATTATTCTTGCCGATACCTCCTTCGCACTTGAGGAAGACATCCTCAAGACCTCGATTCGCTCAGCGATTACCTCAACTACGCCTACAAACGTCTACCGCAAAAACATCAGCCCCGATACGCGATCCGCTCTGGAAGCCACACGGTCTCGAAACAATGGGAGCATCAGCGATTTCCGTGCGGCGCGACGAATCCTTATGCTCGATCCGCTCTCCGCCTCCACTCGCCTTCGTTTCGCGCGCGACTATACCCCGGACTTCCTCAAACACAACAACGTCATCCTGATCGGAAGCCGGAAGTCCAACCCGTGGGTCGACCTGTTTCAGGATCAGTCGGAGTTTGTCATCGGATACGACGCGGTTCTCTACCAAATCGGAGTCAAGAACCTGCATCCGGTGCCGGGTGAGCCGCAGTTCTATCCTGAACCACAAGACCCCTCGACCAATGTGGGATACGGCATCATAGCGTTCCTGCCGAATATTGGGCCGGAAGGGAATGCCCTCCTCATCGAGGGAACGGATTCTCAGGCGACTGAGGCCGCCGGCGAGTTTGTGACCAACGAGGAAAGCATGTCATCCCTGAAGCGCCAGATGAACGTGAATAAATTCCCATACTTTCAGGTGCTGTTGAAGACTTCGCGCCTCAGCGGAACTCCTTTCACCGCACAGATCCTCGCCGTCCGAACCTTCCCTGGCCACAATCGGTAATCATTACATTTGCCTTCACAACCGCGCCGTTCGTCTAAGGAGAAGCTAATCGCCATGAATCAACACTTCTCTTACCCGGAGGGAGCCGTCCGCTCACCCAGCAGGCGAAGCTTCATCGTGGCGCCGGTAGTACTGCATCGGGATTTCTCGTTGGCGTCAGGAATACTGTGGCAGCGCGTGGAAGTAGAGATCGTCAAAGATCTCAAACGTATCCGCTTCGAGAGAGAGGTCGCTCATCCCCGGGGCGAGATAAAGCCGTCATCAGGATTTAACATTAGATCGCATCGCAAGCAAAGTTCTAAAGGAAATATCACAATGCGGTCAGACATCCGCTCACTTCTTCGCCGGTTCCTGTTCTTGGTTCTGAGCCTTTTCCTACTAGGTCCCGCACTCGTCGCGCAAAAGACCGCCGAGCAGGACTACACGCATAACGTTGATCCGTTCATTGGCGTTGACTGGGGTGGCAATACCTTTGTCGGTTCTGCGATTCCCTTCGGTTTAGTCAAGCTTGGTCCCGATATGGAGACCTTCGATGGACGTCGTTCCGGCTTCGGCTATTCGAGCAACGGCGTGATCCTCGGCTTCTCGCATCTGCACCTCAGCGGTGCTCAGGGCAAGTATGGCAACATCCTCGTCACTCCCTTAACGGGTCCGCTTAATCTTAAAGACATCAAATCTCCGCGCACGAACGAGGTCAATCAGGTCGGCTACTATGGAGCGACCCTGAGCCGGTACAACGTCCAGGTCGAACTCACTAGCAGCCGCCGCGTGGGCTTCCATCGCTATATCTTTCCGGTATCACAGCAGGCCCACCTTACTATAAACGTTGCCCACGCGCTCGGACTTGGTACTGGCTCCGAGTCACAACGCTTTCTCGGTGCCGAGGTTCATCTCACCTCCAACCACGAAGCGCAGGGGGTTGCGCGCTTTGCCGGCGGCTGGAACAAGGGTGGTGAGTACAGGGTCTACTACTACCTGGTCATCGACACTCCAGCGGCCACTACACAGACCTGGACCGGCGACACCCTCACCGATGCCAAAAACGCAATCGTCAATTCGGATGAGCCTATCGGCGCCACCTTTAACTTCACCACCAAGGCGAATCAAGCCATCCAGACCAAGGTCGGCATCTCCTTCATTAGCGCCGAGCAGGCAAAGCAGAATGTGCAGCAGGAGATTACCGCCTGGGACTTCGCCTCAGTACACTCCTCTGCCGCAGCCTTGTGGAACGCCGAGCTTGCGAAGCTGAACATTACCGGGGCCACCGACTCCCAGCGCCGCCAGCTTTACACCGCGATGTACCACATCATGCTAATGCCCACCGACCGCACCGGCGAGAACCCCGATTGGAAGTCTTCTGAACCTTACTACGACGATTACTACGCCATTTGGGATACCTACCGCACCTCAAGTCCGCTGTTGACGCTGATCTCTCCCGACCGCCAGCGCGACATAATTCGTTCGCTCATCGACATCTACCGTCACACCGGTTATATGCCCGATGCCCGTAGCGGCAACGACAACGGCCGCACTCAAGGGGGCTCCAACGCGAACGTAGTAATAGCCGATGCTTATGTGAAGGGCCTCAAGGGAATTGACTACGAAACCGCCCTCGCCGCGATGGTTCACGACGCAGAAGTTGCTCCAGCCAATGCGCAGAAGGAAGGCCGCGGAGGCCTCAAGGACTACAACGAGAAGGGCTACATTACCCTGGCTGACGAGCGTTCCGGTTCGCGTATCGTCGAGTACAGCTATGACGACTTCGCCATCTCCGAGGTCGCCTGTGGCCTCGGCAAGCCGAAGGAGGCAACGCTCTACGCCAGCCGAGCTCACAACTTCGAACACCTCTGGGACAAAGACATGACCGTCGAGGGCTTTAAGGGCTTTCTTCGACCGCGCAATCCTGACGGTAGCTGGGCCGCTCCCTACCTCGTCGTCCGTGGCACCTGGCCCGACTTCTTCTATGAGGGCGATATCTGGACCTACTCCATCTATGCTCCACAGGACATGCGACGACTCATCGAGTTAGCCGGCGGCAACGAGACATTCGTCCGTCGCCTCGACTGGATCTTCCTCCGCGGCCACTTCGATGTCACCAACGAACCCGGCTTCCTCATTCCCGTGCTCTACAACTACGCAGGCCGTCCAGATAAGACCGCCGACATCGTTCTTCTTCTACTCGAAAAGGCTTTCAGCGACACTCGCGCCGGCATCCCAGGCAACGATGATTCCGGAGCCATGTCGAGTTGGCTGATCTTCTCCACCCTGGGCCTCTTCCCGGTCGCTGGTCAGGACATTTACCTCATCAGTACGCCCAGCATTCCCGACGCATCGCTCACTCTGGGCAACGGCAAAAAGCTCCGCGTTGTCGCAAGAAACCTGGACCACAATGGTCTCAACCGCTACGTCCAATCCGCCACACTTAACGGAGTCGATCTTCCAAACGCCTGGTTCCGCCATGCGCAGATCATGGACGGGGCAACGCTTGTTCTCACTATGGGCTCAGCGCCATCCGGCTGGGGCAGGTCGACTCCACCCCCGTCCATGAACGACCCGAGCGCTCACCTTTGCTCCGGCGATCTGCAGTCGTCGACTGACTTCTAAATGCTCGAATCGAAATGCGCCAGTTGAGATGCCGAGCAGCCTTGGAATACGGTTTGCTCCCCGCACGAACAAAGCCATACGGACTTACTCGTCCAGTTTGAATACTTTGATCTTTACTAGCTGAGCAATGGTCAGGTTTTGGAAGCCGCGAGCTTTCATCCGTTCTACAAACGGAGCGTCGATTTTGAAGACGCTCATCTGAATCAACTCTTCTTCTGTTGGCGAATACCCCATCGCCCGCACTGCCTGCACCTTCTCCGGAGATACTCCCACGGCCTTCATGCTCGTAAGTTTGCTTGCTCGCAGCTCAGGATATCCCGCTGCAGCCATCCCCTTTACATAGGCTGGATCCACCTTGAGCGCCTTCAATCCCATCAATTTTCCTGCCGTCATTTCGCTGACCCCGGCGTCTTTCATCTCTTTTACCCAAGAGGTGGTCACATCCAACATGGCGTAGCCCTGCAGCCGCTCAGGAGTCTGATCATCAAAGTCCATAGCTTCCATGCGCTTTGCAAATCCCGCGTCTGGAGTGAACGAGTATGTCCCCCGCATAGCCCCATCATGGACCGTGCCTGCACAACGCATCTCACCCGATTCAGCCTTCATGCGCGCATCCACCGTCGCACCCTCGTGCTGCAGGTCTTGAGGCGTTACCCCGCTCCACTTGCTCCAGAGCATGTCCGAACTGCCGCTACCGCACCGGTGTCCCTCGACGCACTCTCCACGCTGCCAGTCGAATGACATCTTCTCCTCGGACCGCCCAGCGCGAATCGAGCAACTTTCGGCCGTTTCGGCAACAGCGACCGCGACACCCAACCCCAACAGCAAACCAAGCACAAAAATTCGCCGCATTGTGTCTCTCCTTTGAAACTGCAAACCGGGGGCTAATTGCTACTAATCCAGCAGGCCCGACATCTTCAGCCGTAATAACTTATCCAGGTCCTTCCCATCGAATCCATGCGACTTAGCCTCGGCGACAAACTTCTCATCGACGTGGAAAGCTGCAGCGCGGTGCAACTCCTGCGTTGTTGCTTGTGGAAACTGTTGCTTCAGCCATCTCGCATACTCCGGAGTCATTCCCTGGGCCTTCAAGGCAATCAGGTCATGCGCGCTTAGATCGCCAAAGCCCATCTGCTTCATTGCCGCGGCATACTCCGGGGTCACACCCATCGACTTCATGGCGATCAGCTCATGCAGACTCAGATCGCCGAAGCCCTTCTGCTTCATCTCGTTCGCATATTCCGGAGTTATACCCAGCGACTTCTCTGTCACCACTTCACGGAAGTCCTTCGGCGGGATCCCGCTCTGCTTCATCGTCGCCACATACTCCGGGGTCACACCCAGAGACTTCAGCGTAATCAGCTCATGGACAGTCGGCTTGCCCAGCCCAGCCGCACTCATCGACTTTGCATATTCCGGCGTTACGCCTAGCGATTTCAGCGAAACCAAAGTATTCAGGTCGTTATTCAAATCCAGTGGGTAGCCCGCGTCACGCATGCCATCCAGATACGCCATACCCTTCGGCGAGGCGGTCCCCTCCGTTGCCTG
This sequence comes from uncultured Acidobacteriaceae bacterium, assembly GCA_963791735.1. GTDB lineage: Bacteria > Acidobacteriota > Terriglobia > Terriglobales > Acidobacteriaceae > Edaphobacter. Next base: position 309,797 of record CAWBTR010000011.1, read on the forward strand.
CAGATAGGCCTGCACCTGGGGTGCCCTAACGTTTAATTCGATTTCTGGTGAGACCGGAGCCACCACGCCCACATTCGCAACGGGCGCTGCCATCGGCATGGGCGCGCTCTCATCAAGCTGTGCACTCGGCTCGGCCTGCGGCACCAACGTCGTCACCGGCGCATTCACCACCTGCGCTTTCGCCGCAACCATCCGTGAAGTCACCGCCCGGGGGAGTGCTGCTATAACCGGTGCTATCACCCGCTGCGAAGTACTCACCAGTGGAGTCGCCACTGCCTCAGTTATCTTCGGCCCCAGCAATAACGCCGCTACTACTGCGCCAACAGCCGCCACGCGCACTCCACTCGTCATCCTGCTTTCCATCGCCATTTCCTCTCCCAATACCTGCCTTATTCTTCTCAAGAGTGATCCGTGACATCCGCCCAGCGCCATCGCCAAGCGCAACTGAACCGTCCTCTGCTCCTCCAACCGCAGCAGAGCTCGCGCATAGATCGTCGCACCGGCACAACTTCGCACCGCGATCTCGTCGCAGCAGACCTCACGCCGTTCGCGTACCGTCCGGCTCAAACTCCATACAGAGGGATGGAAGAAGAGCACGCTCTCGACTGTGGTTTGAAACAGATTGCACAGATAGTCCCAGCGCCGTATGTGGCCGAGCTCATGCGCTAGGATTGCCTCCAACTCCTCCATTGGCATTCCCAGCACCGCACTCACCGGCAAGATCACCGTCGCTCGCCAGACGCCCATCGCAAGCGGCGAAATCACCTCATTCGACACTCGTAACGTGACCCACCGCCCAACTTGAACCTGCTCGCAAATCCGTTTGAAGCCGCGCTCTAACTCTTCGGGAACCAAACCGAGCGCCCGTCGCCGCAGAAGCTCCAACTGCCACCATCCGCCCATCGCCCGCAGCGCAAGCAGTAGCACGCCCAGCATCCACACGCCGTCCACCCAGGGCAATACATGTTCCGCCCGCGCGGCGAACCACACACCCCGCTCCTCAATGGGAGCCAGCGGGATCTCCCGCAAGATTGGTCTCTGTAGCGCTCCGACGTCCACTCTCGCAATTGCCTCTCCTGTCTGTAAATTCGCTGGCACTGTATCCGCTATCCGCATCTCTTCCGCAAATGTAGCCAATACCACCACTGGCATCAAAGTCAGCGCCAGGAGCGCCACCATATACCGCACCCCTGCGGATGCACGCGACGTCATTCGATCTACAAGCGAATACACCACCGCTACGGCTGTACCCTGCCAGCAGAAGTGTAGGAGAGTCCATCCCAGCGCTACCATCTCTCCCCGAGACAACCAACTCATCGTGCCCATATTCGAACCCTCCGAACATCCTCCGAGGCAATGTCGACAGCTCACTGCCGACCGCTAAGACAAGAGCGGTCGACACTAACTCCCAGCGTTCCTTTTCCCGATCAGCTTCCGGATTGCTTCAAGTTCCTCTTCGCTGGATTTCTCCATCTCCAACGCCCGTAGCGCCAACTGTGCAGCGCTCCCAGCAAAGAATCTTTCGCTCAACTCGCGCAGAAGTCGCCGTTCTGTATCTCCCTGCGACACCGCGGCCCGGTACACATGCGCTCGTTCCCGCTCATCGCGTAGCACCAGGCCCTTCTCCGTCATAATCTGTAAAAGCTTCAGCACGCCCGTATAAACGACCGGACGGGCCGCATTCACTTCCTCAAACAGTTCCCGAACCGTTGCAGGCCCACGTTCCCAGAGAATCCCCAGCAACTGCAGCTCGCCCTCAGTTGGTCTCGGTATTTCGCGCTTCTTCGCCATACGCCCAAACATATACGAGAGTCTTCGTACATGTCAACGAAATAATTCGTACATATGTAACGATGCAACGGAAAGGCCCCAGATTCCACTAGGGATTTCTGCTTAGTCGCCGATAATACTCAGCTACTGAATCCTGATATCCAGTTGGCACAGCATAAGATTTACCGGTGCGTGCTTCGGACAAAGCATCATCGCGCTGCAACTGAAGTTCGATGCGATCCACCGAGCTAAGCACCTCACGGTGCATTTGCTCGACCATCGCCGGATTGCCGGGGAAACGACTGGGATCGAGCTGCTGCATCTGTCTCGCCAACTCCTGCACTTCTTTCGTAGCCTCCGGGTCGCCCTTCACCATCTGCCGAAGCTGGTTTAGGTCACGTATGCCCTGCTGGTAGGTCCGCTCTGTATCGGCAGGATTGCCTGAGGCGTCAGTCGGCGCTGGCCGCTGCCCGGCTTGCCCATAGCGATTGTTTCCGGTATTGATGTTGCCCCACACCGTCCCGTCCGCGCCCCCTCCGCCTCCGTAGCGCACGTCACCACTCTGGCCGCCGCGGTCTCCCGTCTGTTGGCCAAAGTTGCCGCCCTGCTGTGCGCTACCTTGTGCGTTCTGGCCCAATGGCTGCCCGGCACGACCTTGCTGGCCGCCGTTGCGTAGCTGCTGTCCACTGCCATTGACCTGTCCCTGCTGATTGCCGTTCTGCCCGGCCTGATTGTTCTGACCTTGCTGTCCGTTGCGACCCTGCTGATCACTTTCCCCATTCTGGCCCTGCCGCCGACCGTTGCCCCGGCCCGAGGCAGCCATCGCCTCAAGCTGGCTGCGCAGCCGTTCCACTTGACCCAACGCAGCCGTCTCATCACCTTGCGACGCACCCCGCTCTCCAGGTTTGCCCTGACCCATCCCTTGCTCCGCTTGCCGAAGCTGCTGACTCAGCTTCTGCAGCCCCTGCGCGATCTCGTTCTCGGTACCATTCGAGTTCGGATTGATTCCGCCGCGCAGCCAATCAGCCGTCCTCTGCACATGATTGTCGAGATCGGACTGGTCCATCTCAGTCAGCGCGTCACGCAACTTCTGAGCGACGCCCGGCTGGTTTGGGGCCATCTCACGCGCGGCGTCGCGAACTCCCTTCTGCAGCTTCGACAGATCGTTAGAGAGCTGTTGTCGTTCACCGGCCAGTTTGTCGCGCTCCTGGAGCCGCGCCATCATGCTGTCGCGGTCCGTCGCGTCGGAGTCATCTTGCTGGCTCGCGAACTTGTCGATTCGACCTGCCTGCGCGCGTTCCTCCTGCGTTAGCCGGTCTGCCTCATGCGAGAGCGAGTCCAACTTCCCCGATGCGAGCTGCTGTTGTGTGCCGCCCATCAGGTTCGTCGCCTCGCGGAGCCGGTCTGCAGCCTGCCGTGCGGCGTCGGCGGTCTGCTGCGGACCAGCGCTGCGCTTCATCGCATCGCTCGCCTCACGCAGACGGCTCAACGCCTGCTCGATGCGTTGGTCAGAAGATTGTCCTGGACTGACCGGATGCTGTCGTCGCCGATGCTTGGGAACCACTCTGCGACGACGCACTCTGCCTCTGGGAACCGGACTGCGACGACTCCGAACCAGACTGTCCGCTTGAGCCCTGTTGCCCATTCTGCTGTTGGCCACTCTGTTGTTGACCTCCCTGTTGTTGGTCACCTTGCTGACCCTGGCTGTTCTGCGCCAGTTGTTCCATCTGCCGCTGCAGTTGTTCAGCCTCACGCCGCAGCATCTCCTGCTGCCAACGCTCCTGGAAGCTCTGCTGCGGATTGTGCTGCTGGTTCGCCAACTCCTCTTGCCGCTTGGCCAATGCGTCAAGTTTCGCAAGCGCGTCTTCCACGTTCTTTTCGTGCTGCTCCGCAGGAGAGGCCGTCTGCGCCGTCTCGTACTGGTTTTTCTCCGTGTCGAGCTCCAGGTCGAAGAGACTGGCCAAATCGCGCCCTGCACTCTCCGCCACCTCCACCGCCGCCTCCACCTTGCTGGCCAAAGGCAACCTGAATCTGCCGGAAGGTTGCCTCAGCACGCAGCAGCGCCTGCAGCGCCTTCTGCTCCAGTGGAATCGCATCCTTCCACTGCATACTCTTCAGCTTATCCGCTGAAGGAGCCATCGCTTCGGCTGCGGTCTGCATGTCCTTGTCGAAGCCGGTAAACTCCTCGTTCGCCGCAGAGAGATCGCGGCTCTGGATACGAGCCGACAGTGCCATCACCTGGTCGCGCAACTTCTGCTGCGCATCAGAGAGGAACTGACCCGCCACCGCGGAGTCCTTCGGGGTCGCAGCCTTGTCGTTCTGCTGCTTCCAGGTAGCGGCAATCAGTTCCTTCTCGCGCTTCGAGATTTCCGTCTGGTTGTTCTGCCCGCCTCCACCTCCACCGCCACCGCCGCCGCTCTGCTGAGACTGTGAAAATTCGCGCTCAAACGGATCGGCCTGAATAAAACTAATCTCAGTGCGAGCTTCAGCATGTCCATCCTTTGCAGTCGCATAGATACTCACCAGATCGCCGGGCACCAGTTTGAAATCCTCCAGCCGCAGCGTGTAGGAGCCGTCAGCCTCTTTCGCACCAGGTTCCTTGAGCATGCTCACGTCGCGATCCGGTCCACCGTTCACGGAGTAATGCAGATGAACATCGTTCAGCGCAAACTGGTCTGCTGCCTTCACGCCGACCGTTACCTCCTCGATCGGACTGGCGCGGTAGTCGCCAGCGGGTCGGCTAATCGCGACTTCCGGCGGCATCGCCTTGTCGGTCGCAATAAAGTAGTCCTCTGAGAGCCGCACCGGCTGGCCTTCATCGATAGCAGCCACATGATAGGCGCCGTCCTTCTCCATGTGGATCGTGCCCCGATATCTGTTTCCTTCGCCGCTTGCCAGTTGGATCGTCTTGCCACCATCAAGCGCCAGTTGTCCGTCCTTCAAAGGATGGTCCATCTCGACTTCGATTGCAGCGTCAGTCCCTTCAATCGCGCGCAGGTCGCCGGAGTGCTCCTCCGTTACCGGACTTCATCCCTGTCCATTTTGGATACTGGTAAGTCACGCGAATTCCCTTCACGGAAGGAAGGTCCACGACGCGCACCTTGTAGTGCGGCGAAACCAGCGGACCAGCGGTCACGTAGTACTCGACGTTCTCGGGCAGCCCGGCAAAGACAAACTGATACGAAGCCGCCCCACCTGAGTCCGGCTGCGTTTGCATTGTGGCCGGCTCCCATCGCGCCCGCGCTCTGATAGTGAGCGAAGATCTGCACCTTCTCCGGCCGCATGCCCATCACATGCGCTGTTATAAGCTGATCGCTGTTCCGTCGCACCGCCACATCGCCGGGCGTCACCGCAATCGCGTACAGTGGGGCCACGTTCTTCTTCGGCCCCGTCCACAGCAACGAAGCGCCATAACCGAGATAGCCTGGCCCGGCGGCAACCATCCACACCAGCACGCCAAGGCATGCGAGGCCCGCGCCGCTGAGCGCAAAGAGCCGATTGTCCGGAACCAGCGACGACGGCGCAGCATCCTGCGTTCGCGACAGTGTATCAGCAGCCAGCAACTCAAGAAATGGGTCGCCGCCCTCGCGTTCGCGCTCATGGAAAGTAGTTAGCCTTTGCTCGAGCTCAGGATGTGCCGTTTCAACCTCCCCCACGGCACGTGCCCGCGTCAGGCGTACCAACGGAAGCGCAATGCCAAACCCTGCAACTGTAGCTAGTACAGCGAGCAGCACCAGACGGGCCCCTGCCACTCCATGCGTCGGGAAAGCATAGTGATTAAGGAGTAGCACCAGCGCCAGTGTGACAATAAGCGCCGTGCCGGTAAAAATCGCCGCACCGCGCAGCCACGCTCCCAGCCGCAACCTATGCTGCAGCCGCGCGATATAGGAGTTGAGCTCGTTCTGCCTGCTCATGTGTCCTCCCGCTGCGTGCCCATATAGCCGCTGGCGAGTCCCATCTCCGCCAGGGCCACCAACAATGTAAGTAGCATAACGTACCACCACAGGCTCACTGGACGGTATTTCGCTTCATCCCCAGCGGTTGTGGCTGTCTGTATAGACGCTTCGCCTTTGCTTCCGCTCCAAAGCTGCTGCAAATCCGGTGCAATCGGTTCCAAATCCGATTCACGTCGGTCGGGATTAACCCCAATCATTGCATCGCGTCCGTTCGCAAATCGAATCTGATAAAAGCCCGCGCGCTGTAGCCGAAAAGACTGGACCGTCCGTGCCTCGCTGCAGTGAAAGTGGCCTGCGTCCATCGGGATCGATCACCTCCACGCTCGCCACTTCGCCCACCGGCTCGACCGCCGAGCGGAGTTGCACGAACGAGTCCACCAAACGCGAGCCGCTCAGCCGCTCGCTGCCCGAGAGATATCGGGCCGCCTTGTCGACGAATGCTACGAAAACCGGATGCAGCGGCAGGTCGTTGGTCAAATTCTCAAGTCCGGACGCGAATAGCAACACATGCCCTTCGCCCATCTGCCTGTCGAGTAGCAGCGGCGTCCCATCGCCCAACCGAGCCGCTACGCGTGCCCGATTTGAGTCCACGACTGTGGCATAGAAGAACTTCGTCTCCGCCCAGCCCCCGTTGTCGCGCCCGGGCTGTGCCTGCTCAAGCGCGGGATAGGTGAAGTCCACCTGGCCGACCGTCGCCGCACCGCCGGTCCGAGTATAATCGTGCGCGTCCTTCACGTCGCCTCCCCAAAGCGGAATGCGTGCATGATGCCCTGCCGCAGTACCGAGCGCGATCAAAACACTACCTCCCTTCGAAACGTTTTGCGCGAGTGAGTGCTCAAAGATCGACGGCAGCGTGACTGTATCCGACAGCACCACAAATGCGTACTTCGACGGATCGAGGTCCGTCGTCTGCTCCGCAGTCACAGATTGCAGCACGAACGACGCCTGTGCCGCCGCACCCAGTGCAGCGCCGAAGTACAGCGCTGACCTCGTATCGCTCGTCGCATGGACGAACAGCACTCGCTCGGGGTCCGACCGCCGTATCACGAACACGCTTGTGTCATCCGCAGGGAAAGCATCGCCGTTCTCTTCGATCCGTACCTCGCAGCGGTTGAATCCATAGCCCACATCAAGCGGCGCAAACTCTACCGTTGCGCGCCCATTGGCCGGAACAGCCACCTTGTGCGTTGCGAGCGTCCTGCCATTAACGACGAACGACACCGTCTTATCTGCTGCCGGAGTGCCGAAGCCTGCTACCACGGCCTGTACGCGCGATCGCTTAGGATCTTTCGGGTCGGCGAGCTCCGCCGGTGCACTTACACTCTCAACCGTCCAGTTAGGTGGCACTGTGCCTTTTACCACAGCATGCAGCACCAGCGTCACGTTCGCCGGTAACACCATATCGGCAAAGTTCGCAGGCATGGCCGTACGCTGCATATCGCTGAACAGATGCAGATCGATTGGCCCATGCACCGTCTCGCTCATCGCACGGATACTACGTCCTAACTCCCCGAAGTTTGCATGCCCATCACCCGGCTGGATGCTCTCGAGCGCCGAGCGCAGTTGCGCTCCATCGGCGATCGGCTGCGTCAGCACCGCGAGCTGCCCTCCGAGCGCCATCACCTGTGCGCTCTGCGAATGCGGTTTCGCGGCCAGCACCGCAAGCGCCTGTTGCTTCGCATCCGCAAACCGTGTCCCCGCACGCATGCTGAAGGAATCGTCCAACACGATTAGCAGCAGACGCCCGTTGGCATCTGCCGCAGGCCGGCGCACAAACGGGTCCGCAAACGCCAGCACCACCAGCAGCAACAATGCAAACCGCAGGGCAAAGAGCAGCAGATACCGCAATCGTCGGTGCCGCGTCGAACTCTGCGTGCCGCGCTCGAAGAACATCAGCGAACTCACCGGTCGCGGTATGGTCACATGCTTCCGCAGCAGATGTACAAAGACCGGCACGCCCAGCGCTACGAGTCCGACCAGAAACCATGGCGCAAGCAAGCCCATCAGTTCCCTGCCTTCCGAAGCGAAAGATACTCGCGTAGCGCTCCATCGAGAGGCTGATCAGTCAAGAGAAGCTGATAATCCATCCCCGCTGCCCGTGTGTGTGTACGAAGCTGCTCAATGTGCGCGTCCATCTTCGCTCGATAGGTCGTCTTCGTGTACTCAGGAATGACTTCGATCTCCTGATCAGTTTCCAGATCAACTAGTAACGCAGGTCCCTTTAGCGCCGGCCGTATCTCCTGCGGATCGAGAATATGAAACAGCACTACATCATTGCCATGGAAGCGCAGCGGCTCAATGGCGCGCACGATCCTCTCCGGTTGCTCATAAAAGTCCGAGATCACGATCACGATGCCGCGCCGGTGTAGTAGTTGCTGAAAATGCTGCAGCGGTTTGCCGAAGTCCGTACGTGCGTGCGGCTCTGCCTGTTCGAGTCCCGCGAAGAGCCGCGCAAGCTGTCCCTGCCGCGTGGATGGCCTCACATACTCCCTCACCTCATCATCGAAAACGATCAGCCCCGCAGCATCACGCTGGTTTCGGATCGCGAGGTAGAAGAGCGACGCCGCAATAAACCGCGCGTAGTCTATCTTCTTCGGAGGGCCCGAGGTGTACTGCATCGAATTGCTCGCATCGAGCAATATCACAAGCTGGCTGTTCGTCTCGCCGCGATAGCGCTTCAGATAGCAGCGTTCGGTGCGCGCAAAGAGGTTCCAGTCCACATGGCGCAGATCGTCGCCCGGGACGTATGCGCGGTACTCCGCGAACTCCTGGCTGAAACCGAAGTCCGGAGATCGATGCAGGCCAGCCACAAAGCCGTCCACCACCGTCTTCGCCAGCAGATCCAAGGAAGAGATGCCGGCCAGCAGAGCGGGATCGAGGAACCGCTGCATCAGCTCTCCTTCGGCCGCGGCACAGACGCCACCAGCCGGTTGAGAATCTCGTCTGTGTCGATCCGTTCCGACTCGGCATGAAAGTTCAGCAGGATGCGATGTCGTAGCACAGGCAACGCCACAGACGTGATGTCGTCGTAAGTCACGTGGTAACGCTTCCGCGAGAGCGCGCGCGCCTTCGCGGCCAGCACAATGAACTGCGCCGCACGAATGCTTCCTCCGTAGTTCACATACTTCTTTACGAAGTCGGGCGCGTTGTCGCTCTTGTGCCGCGTCGCACGCACCAGGTTCACCACATACCGCGCGATCGATTCGGCGATCGGCACCATCCGCACAAGCTGCTGGAAATCAAGTAGTTCCTCAGCTGACGTCACTGCCTCTATCGTCGCGGTGCGCGTCGTCGTCGTCAGGTCGACGACCTTCAGTTCATCCTCAGCGCTTAGGTAATCCAGAATAGCGTTGAAGAGAAATCGATCCAGCTGCGCCTCCGGCAGAGGATACGTGCCTTCGAGTTCGATCGGGTTCTGGGTCGCCAGCACGAAGAACGGAGCCGGCAACTGGTAGGTGTGTCCGCGCACCGTGCACGAGTGCTCCTGCATCGCTTCCAGCAGCGCAGCCTGCGTCTTTGGTGGCGTCCGATTGATCTCGTCGGCTAATAGAACATTGCCGAAGATCGGCCCTTCAACAAACGTCCATTTGCGATGACCGGTCGTCAGGTCTTCTTCAATGATGTCGGTACCAGTGATATCGGAAGGCATCAGATCCGGTGTGAATTGAATTCGCCGGAACTCAAGGCCTAGCGCTTCGGCGAGCGTACGCACCATCAGGGTCTTCGCCGTGCCGGGAAGGCCTGTAATCAGGCAATGGCCACCCACAAAGAGTGCGATCAGTATCTGGTCAACCACTTCGTCCTGGCCCACAATCACCTCGCGCACTTGCTTAACGATGCCTTCACGCACTGCATGAAAGCGCTCGACGCGCTGCTGGAGTTGTGCGGCATCCGGATTCAAATCGGCAAAAGTAGTAGCCATTAGTTCCTATCCTCGTCAAATTATTTTTCAGGCGATTGATTCAACTCCAGCAACATCTTCTGTGCCGGCCTGTAGCCTGGAGCAACTTCAAGCGCGGCCAGCACACTCTCCTCGGCCTTGTCCTTCTGTCCCGCGGCAAGATACGCTTGCGCCAGATGAAACTCCGCACCGGCCTTGTCCAGCGGATTCGACGCCACAACCGCAATGTACTCGCGGATCGCGCCATCGTACCGTTTCTGGGCGTACAACAAATCACCAAGCTGTCGATGAAGCGCCTCATCTTGGACAGGGTAGATGTAGTTCAGACGCTCGAGCGTTGCCGCCGCTTCAGCATGTTGCCCAGCCGCTTCTTCAAGCGTCGCCAGCCGCTTCAGCACCGCTGGCTCCTGCCCCCCTTCATGTTCATAAGCGGTCAGCGCCGCAGCCTCAATCTTCGCATCTCCCTTTGCCTTGGCCGCATCAGCCATCAGTTCGTAAACGTTCGCATCATCCACGTATTCGGGATACATCGCCAACGACGTCGGGTCCCTGCGCAAGCACCGTGTCGTACTGCTTCTGCTGCGATGCTGTTACAAGCAGCTTCAGTTTCTCTCGCCAGTCATTGAAATGAGCTGCTTCCGCGCCGTACTTGTTGTCAATCCACGCAAGATACTGTTTATCGAACTCCTCTGGCGCGAGCCCGAGGTCCTGCTGCAACCACCTGCGACGTCGTCTGCGATTTCGCATAGGAATGAACCATTTCCAGCAGTTTCTCTTCGCTCCATTTCGCCTTTACAAAATCGCAGATGCTGCCGCTCTGAAAGTACGAGACGATTACCTGCGACGGATACTCCGGATAGACAAAGCCGCGGTCCAACTGAGCCAAAGGCAGCAGCTTCTTGTCACGAATAGCGATCAGCACCTCCGGTGTAACGCGGTCGCTCCACTCCGGCGAACGCTCGCCCTCCTCATGCACCGCGAGCCCCTCGGTGAACCAGCGCGGCACACGATGGTTCGTGGCCGTAAGAATGTAAACATGGCTCATCTCGTGCCACAGCGTCGCGCCCCAATTGAAGTCGCCCGGCTTGCGCGCCGAAGGGCTATCCATCGCCACGACCTCCCCGAAGGTCACGCCTAGCGCACCCAGTCCGGGCATCCCCATCGTGCGCACAGCAAAGTCCTCATGATCCGGATAAACCTCAACCTGCACTGGAGCGGGCAGCTTCATGCGGTACTTCTTCTCGTAGGTCGCAATGATCGTGTGCAGCTCCGCCTCCATGTACGGCTGCAGCAGTTCGGCCTCAGTCTTCTTCAACTTCAAAATCGTCGTGTCGTCACGAAAAGTCTTGAAGTTCTTGTAGCTGTCCAGCAAGCGCAGGCTGTTCACCGTCGCCGCATCGCGATAACCGTTGTTGTAACTCAACTCCAGCTCTGTCACCGGCTCATCTTCCTTTCCTAGCCGCATCAGGTCGATGCCGAGCGCCGAATGGGCCGCCCAGAGCCGCGGGTCGGCCTTCACCGCCTTGCGGTAGTACGTCACCGCGTTCTCATAGCGGTAGTGCATCTCAAGTTGGCGCGCCACGAGCGCGTACGCCTCTCCATAGTCGGGGTTGATCGCGGCAATCTTCGCGAACCAAGCATCTGGCGAGCGGTCGGCAATCAAGTCAACTGCAGCGTGTATCGCCATCGCATCCAGTGCATCCTTATCCATTGCGATCGCCTGGTCAGCTTCTGCTACGGCCAAATCGGTGTCATCATTCTCGAGCGCCAGGTTCGCCATCATCTCGTGCGCCTCAGCCAGCTTGGGATCGAGCGTGATGGCCTTTGCCGCATACTCCACCGCCTTCCCGTCAAAGCCCTCCGCTGAGACAATCGCGAGTCCGAGATACGCTTCACCGTTCGACGGTTCCTGCGCCAGCGCTTCGCGGAAGAGATCGGCCGCTTCGGGATTGTTGAAACGCTCGTGCAGCAACATTCCCCAGCGCACTTTGTAGATAGGCTTACTGTTCGCCGCCTTCGTGGCTATGCGGAACTGCTCGTTTGCCTGCTCCCATTCTTCTAGGCCCCAGAAACCCTCGGCACGGCTGTAGGCGTCAGTGCTTTGCGTCAGCCCGTCGAAGCATGCCTGCGCTTCCATGCGGCGGCCATGCTTGCGCAGCGACCAGCAGTCACTGGGCGCAACAGCAGACGCAACGGCGCAGGTAAACGCGGCGCCCACCAGCCACAGCACAAGAGAAGCAGCGAGGCGTTTCATTTGTCCAACCCCTCCTGCACCTTCGCCAGTTCCAATAGGGCCGTAGTCAACTGCTTCCTATAATCTGCAGGGTCCATCGCCGCCTTTTGATACTTCAGCATGTCGATCTTCTGCTCTAGCTCCTCCTTCTGTGCAAGTAATGCGCGTTTAGCTGGATCTTTGGCCGCTTGCTGGCCCGTCCCAAGATGCAACAATGTGAAGCTCGACATGAGTGCGCCCTGACCGTTGCCAGCTTCGCGCACCGGCTCACCGCGACCGACATCGTCGAAGACCGCATGTTCGGTCGCGAGTCGTTTCTGCGAGTCGTAAAACACCGCAGTCTTCGTCGTTGCATAGGTAAAAGCCTCCATAGCGCTAATGGAGTCGCTCTTGTCCGTGTCGGCTGCCGGATCCTGCAGCGCCTCAACCCAGTACCGCGCAAAAACAGTTGCGTTCTTTTCCGTACCCGACTTCGTCGCCGTAATCACCGCTCGCCCCGGCCGCATGAGAGCCTGCATCGCTCCACCGCTGGCGCTGGTCGTGTCGACGACAAGCTGGCGTCGCGTCGGAATGCGATCGCACATCGCCGCGATCTCGCCGGCGGTCACATCCGGGCCTACGAGGTTGAACTTGTACTCGACGCCATCGAAGGAACCATGGCCAATCAGAATGAGCACAAAGTCGTCGTCTGCCTTCGCATCGCGCGCCACTGCACCCAGTGTCTCCTTCAGTTGTGACCCCGTCGCCTGGGCGCCTGTCAGCGTATAAACGTGCGCTGTATTGCCCCCAGACATTGAACGTCTTATCGAGGTCCTTCGCCGCCGCCGTGAAGCGCTGTTCGTAATCCGGCTCACCGCCGAGTCCGGCCACAGTAACGTAGTACACCGCTGCGCTAACTTGCAGCGAGAGCGCACACACCATCACGAAAAACCCGATCAGCAGCATGGAACGCCTCATATGACACCCCATTTGCGGCGCAACAACCACTCGACGATCGGAAGCCCAAGCAGCAACAGAAAGACGATCGGCATGTTCCATAGCTCTTTCGTACTGCGGACGGAGATCCCTGCCTCGGAGTACGAAATATCGCGGGGTAGATCCTTCAGTTCGGAAGGTTCCCAATAACGGCCACCGGTCTGCGATGCGAGCTGTTCCAACAACATTCGGTTCTGTTCGGTGTGAAAGTTCTCGGCGGTTCCGTCCTCGCGCTGAAAGGTCAGCACATCACGGCCTATCTCATCCGGCTGTCTTACCGGCTGATTCTGCGGTGACCTCCACCAGATACGTGCCTGGCTTCTCCGCCGTCCATTCTGTCTGATATAGACCCGGAGTATCCTGCGATGGCACAAGATCGACCAACGCATTCGCGCCCTCCGGTCCCACGATGTGTGCCGTAACGTGCGCGTCTGCCGTCGGCTGAAACTGCCGGTCACGTACCTGCGCTGAAAGCTGGACTCGTCCTTCATCCATCAGTAGCCGTGCTGGCATTGCCGCAGTTACTGGCCCCGGTGAGTCGCCCACTAACCAGCGCAGCAGCTGCTGCCAGAAGAGATCATGGGACGGATCGCCCAGAGCTTCGCTCATCTGCCAGCGCCATGCGCCACCCGTCGCCATGATTGCGGTGCGACCATGGCCGTAGCTCTGCGTGATCAGTAGAGGCAGCTTGCGATGTCCCACATTCATCTGCGCCAACACAGTGGCCCCGGGTTTGGGCGAACCGGCATCCTGATAGTCGGCCAGATAGGTCAACTTCTTCCAGCGCGCGGCGTTCTTAGCCGGGTCATCCAGCAGCCGTGTTATGAGTGAATCAGCGCCGTCCGCCGTCAGCTCCACTGTCGCCGCGTTACGATGGAAGTTATTGCGGCCTGGCGGCAAAAAGGTCGGCAGCAGTTCGCTCATGCTCGACGCGCCCCAGCCTCCGTCACTCAGCGACGAGCGGCCGCCCAAAAAGAGTACACCGCCTCCGCGTCGGTCGACATACTCGCGAAGTAGCTCCTGCTGCAGGGGTGTGAAGTAATCGGCATCGACCGACCCGATGATGATGCCTGCATAACCAAACAGCTCCTCCGGTCGGACCGGAAAGCCGTCCGCCAACTCGCCTGGGTCGCTGATGCCCTGGCGATAAATTTTATTCTCACTCGTGCGCAGCATCGACACGAGCTGCACCGTCGGATCGTTCTCCTCCGCACGCCGGATGAACTTGAACTCCCAGCGAGGCTCGCCTTCGACGTAAAGAATCCGGCGGTTCGTATCGCTTACGAGCATCGGCCGAGTCATCGCATTATTCTTGAGATTTTCTTCACCCGCCAGTGGCTCGATTTCGAACTGAAGGCTCTTCGCACCCGCGGCGCCAGCAGAGAAGATGAGCGGCTCTGTCTGGATCGTTCCATTCGCAGCCAGCTTCACCTCGTGTGCCTCAAGCGTCTTATCTCCATCGCGGACAGTGACCATCGCGTTCTGGCCCGCGTAGCCGTGCTGTGTAAAGCTGACGGTCGCGGCAAGGCGCGCGTTCGCGACGGAACTCGCCGCGACGCTCACATTCTCGAGCTCCACATCACGCGCCTGCTCCAGGCTGCCGAAGCCTATTGTGTGCACCGGCAGGCGCCGGTTCCGCAGCGCCTGCAGTGCGTCTACGCCTATCCCAGAGTCGCCCATCCCGGCTGTATTCTGGGCGCCATCGGTCAGCAGCAAGACCGCACCAATTGGCAGGTCCGACGTTTCCGTGGCGAGTTGCTTCAAACCATCGCCGATGTGTGTAGCAGCTTCCGTAGGTTCAATGCCGCTGGGTCCACCCACCCGCGTCACTCCGCTGCCAAGACGATAGATGCGCGTCTGGAAACGCTTCTGCAGCCCGGAGAGAACACCATCCTGCAGTGCAGCCAGTGCCGCGGCCTCGCGCGTCTTGCCGCCGCTATCCGCAATGGCCATGCTGCGCGAGTCATCCACTACTACCGCGATAATATTCTGCTGCGAACTGAGCGCCGCTACCGTCATTGCTGGCTGCCATAGCAGTAGCAGAACCAGTGCTACAAATGCCGACTGCGTCCCCCACACCGCCCATGCCCGCCAGCTTCGCAGATTTGGTGCGGCATCCCGCAGCCTCCAGCGAACCAGCAACGCCAGCCCGCCCGCAGAAACAACGAACAGCGCCAGCAGGAGCCACGCAGGCCACGTCGAGAGCAGTACAAATCGCCCTTTGGTGAACACCGGAGTCGGATACTTGAAGATAAACTGGAACATGCCCGCTGAGACCTGACTGAAAATCGTTCGTTTCTGTTGCAAATGCGATCGCCTCTCAGCCGCGGGCGAACCTAATGCGTCATGCCGTAGAGAATGTAATCGAGCCCCACGCGGAAGGCCATCGATGCGAAAGGCTCCGGGTAATTCGGATCGTCCGCCCACTCCCATGCATCGCCTAAGTGCATGTTGTGGCAGATGGCAACCATGATGCGCCCTTTATCATCGCGGATGGCACGCCACTTTGGTTGATAGCCGTCCTTCTCATAGGTGTGTCCGGTACGAATCCACTGCTCGCCCGGAATCTGCATCTTGTCGTCGACGTCGTAGAGCGTATGAAATATTTCATCGCCGCTCTGAAGATCTTCGATTGGCCGGTCCGGCAGCACCTGCCGCATGCCGTTCATAAAGTTCTCCCAATCCTCGGTGCCGTGAAAATCGTCCACCATCAGAAAACCGCCTTTTAGCAAGTATTCTCGCAGTCGCTTTGCCTCTTCGTCGGTAAACGACCACCTCTGCACCTGTACCGCATAGATCCACGGATAGTTGAAGATCTCGTCGGAGTCAAGCGTGACTACCTGCTCCGTTGGTCGACCGTCGATGCGGGTCAGCCGGTGCATGGCGATGAGAAACTGGCGGTCGGCCTTGGGATAGTCGCGCGACCAGGCATTGCGCCCCCAGTAGCCGCGACCGCCATAGCCGCCAAAGCTCTCCATGTTCGAGGTATAGGCCAGGCGCGACCAGTAGAACTCCGCCTTAATGTTGTGGGGAGAGTCGTCGTTGCCGAAGCCGAAGTCCGCCACTCTTTGGTAGGCCCGCAGTCCTACGCAGCAGGTCGCCGCCGCTACCGATACCAATGCGATCTGCGAGAGCTTCATCACGGCCTCCACGAAAAGGAGTTGTTCGGCGAGAGTACCAGAAATGACTGCTGCGCTGTCTATATAGACGAAGCTGGCCGTGGCTGGTTGCATCCTGCGCTCTTGTCGTAGCAGTTTTCAGCGTGAGACCATGCATTCAGGCACCGTCGCTGCGGAAATGGCAGATTTTATGAGACGACGCGACTTACTCAAGTTCGGAGGCATGGCCCTGGGACAGGCCGGCGCGGCGCGGTTGCCGTTGCTGGCGCAGACAGGTATGCCGATGCCCTCCGCCACACTCTCCAATGGCGGGGCGGACTACACGCTTCGCATCGCCCCGGTCACGGTCGAACTTGATCGGTCACATATCATCTCGACCACCGGCTACAACGGCACAGCGCCGGGACCGCTGTTGCGAATGCGTGACGGCAAGCAGGTCACCGTCGACGTGATTAACGACACCGACACACCAGAATTCGTGCACTGGCACGGTATGCTCATTCCAGCTGAGTTAGACGGTACCGGGGAGGAAGATTCGCCGTTTGTGCCGCCGCACGGCTACCGCCGTTTCCAACTCACCCCAGGCCCAGCCGGAAGCCGCTGGTATCACTCGCACGCCATGGCGATGGACGACCTGCACAAAGGCTCCTATACCGGCCAGTTTGGCTTCGTCTTCATCGAAGACGGCAACGACCCCGGTCACTACGACAAGGAACTCTTTCTTGCTTTGCGCGACTGGGAGCCGTTCTTCACCAGCACGATGGAGGACGATGATGACGACACCCATGATGGTCCACTGCTGGAAAAGCCGCCGAAACTGAACGCCGACCCAAACGGCCTCGAGGTCGGCTCCATGACCTACTCCATTAACGACAAGGCGCTCGGCTCAGGCGAACCGATTCGCGTCCGCGAGGGACAGCGGCTGCTCATCCGATTTCTGAACGCGAGCGCGATTGAGAATCGCCGCGTCGCGCTCGCCGGCCACAAGATGAAGGTGATCGCGCTCGATGGTAACCCAGTGCCGACACCACAGACACTCGATTCTATTTTTCTCGGTACAGGCGAGCGAATCGACGTCGTCATCGAAATGAATCATCCCGGCGTCTGGATTCTCGGCTCGACGGAGAAGATGGTTCGCGAATCCGGTCTCGGTGTAGTGGTGGAGTATGCTGGGCACCACCACCAACCGCAATGGATAGACCCACCCAAAGCTCCGTGGGACTACACCATCTTCGGGTCATCAACCTCCAGCTCACCCCCTCCGCAAGAGAGCATCGAAATGGTCTTCGAGAAGATTCCCCGCGGAGCGGGCAAGTACAACTCCTGGCTGATCAATGGTAAGCCATACCCTCATGAGCATGAGTTTGCGTTGCAGCAGGGCACGCGTTACAGGCTCGTGATGCGCAACCGAACCGACGACGCCCACCCCATGCATCTGCACAGGCATCTGTGGGAGTTGGCCGAGATCAACGGAAAGAAGACTGCTGGCGTCATCAAGGACACGGTGGTCGTCCCTTATTACGGGCGCGCCATCGTCGACTTCACCGCCGATCACCCCGGCCTCTCCCTCTTCCACTGCCATATCCAGCAACATATGGACTACGGCTTCAAAGCACTCTTTCGATACATCTGACAGCTCTTAGAGTGGGAGCGTTGGTACGCGCCTTGCTCCGCAAATTGTTATTTCTCTGAATGTAGGACAAGTTTCTGCACACGCCAGTTCAGCAATTCTGCGACAAATAGGACGTTCTCGGACGGACACGCGATCTCGTGAATCCAGCCAAATTGCCTAAGCTGTTTGCCGGACTCGCCGAGTACTCCCAACACCTTTCCGTCCAGGCTCAGCTTGTACACCCGCCCCGGAAACGCGTCCGCAGCGAACAGCACCTGATTGGGTCCCGGTGAGATGCACAGGGCCCAGGGAGCGCCGGGCGCCATCGTGCCGGTGGCATCCGGTCCGGGTTTCTTACCGATCGCCGGAGCCGCACTCGCATAATCAAACGGTACGTCGATCGTAATCTGGCGGAGAAACTTTCCGTCGCCGTTAAAGACCTGGATGCGACGATTGCCGCGGTCGGCCACGTAGATGTTTCCCCGCGCATCGGCGGCGATGCTGTGCGGAGTGTTGAACTGGCCGGGTTGGTCACCGGGTTCGCCAAACGACTTGAGCCATTTGCCGTTCTTGTCGACCTTGGCGACCCGCGAGTTGATATAACCGTCGCTGATGTACGTGTTGCCATCTGCGTCCCAGGTAACGTCGGTGACCTGGCGGAATTGTCCGTCGACGGGAGGCAGCGGCGGATGCACATGTTTCAACGGGCCGGCGCCCTCATCCGAGGCCTCCTGCTTGCGCCCGAATACCATGACCACCCGGCCTGCCGGATCGAACTTGATCACCATGTCCGACCCTTTGTCCGTGACCCAGATGTTGTCTTCTTTGTCGATTCTCACAGCGTGCGCGTAGGACCATGCGTACAGATTGTGTCCAATCTCGCGAAGGTAAGAGCCGTCAGGAGCAAACTCCAAAAGTTGGGCGGCGCTCGCACCATAAGCTGGACCTGTGGAGTTGCCACGCGTAAATACGAAGACGTGTCCCTTCGAATTCACCGCCACGCCGGCGGTCTCACCGAGATAGATGTTCGGCGGAAGTTTTAGAAAATTGGGAACAGAGTCGAAAGGAATTTCTGGCACAGTGTGGCCCTGGGCAAAGAGGGGAAACGGCACGGCCGCGCACAGCATAAGAGCGAGCGCAAAGCTTTTCACAGCGACCTCCTTGACCGATTCGGCGTCTGTGGCCGAGGCCTCAAGTTGTTATATCAGGTATCTAATACTTCTGATCGCGGCTCGGTTCATAGTCCTCGCCGAACTTGTTTTTGTGATTTGCCAACGCGTCCGTCGCCATTTGCAGCGTGATGTCACCCAGATGCACAGAGTCGGCTGAGATCTGCACGATTCTCTGATTGACGCCTGGGTTTGCAAGTTGACCATTCTCGCTCCACACATTCAGGCGATAACTTCCAGCTGCAACATTGTGGAGAGTAACAACTCCGTTTTCACCAGAGATTCCATAGTAAGGAGTGTTCAGCGCCAAAACGATCGCTCCCATCTCCGGATGAATATTGCAGAAAATATAGGAGATTCCTTCGCGGTCAAACCGCACGGACCTACTTGTTCCGGATTCATACAATCCGAGATCGAAACGTTTGCCATTGAATAGCGAAAACACGTTGTGAAAGAAAGGATCTTGGTTGGGAAATTCAACCTGGCTGCCAGTAGGCACGACAAGCAGATGAGGAGTAAACATTTTGCTCTTCTGAACAAGCCGGTAGACCGGCTGCCGAGCAGGAGTCACAAGTGGCACAGTACCAGGCTTCAATGGCGACAACCACACAACGACATTTGCCGTGCTGGGTTCGTTTTTCACCTTCTTGCCGGCAGACTGTGATGACGGCCGCATCACAATTCTTCCGGATACCTCCAGCCCCTGTCCATGCAATTGCTGCACGGAGAACCCCAGGAGAAGGGACGAGCATCCGAAGATTATCCAGCGTTCGAAGTTACGCACCATTCTGCCTCCTAGAATTGATATCCTGCAGAAAGAGTAAAGATATTTGCTGTACTAACAGTGCCGTAGATGGGCCACGTCCAGATCCTGCGGTACTCCGGCGACAGTATCAGGTATGTCTTCGGTCTGAAGATCAGGTTGCCGACGACCATCTTGTTGCGCGCACGCAGTAGCGTGGAGGAAGCTGTAGGCGGGAAGACGAATTCGTGAAAGTCGCTGGCATAGCCGTCATCCAGTCCAATGCTAGCGTTTGCTTCCAGCGACTGATTGAAACGAACTTTGAACTGCGTCCATCCGCCGATGGAGTTCAGTCCGCGGTAAGCGTTCAAGCCCGTGGAAGAGTACAGGCCGAACAGAACATCTTTGTATGCGCCGCCGCCCAAACCACCTAGAGCCCTGCCACGATATCCTTCTCCGCTGACTTCAAAGCTGTCACCGAGCGGAACTCGCCAATCTGTCGTAGCTGCCCAGGAGTCCACACTTTGGTCGCCGGGATAGCTTTGTCGGCTATAGTACCCGCTAAGACCTATCTGGAAAGGATGTTCGCCCGCAAAGGTCCCGTACGATACGCGCGATTCATAACCTGGTTGCTTTGACGCCTCACTGGGGCTCGGGGTGCGAAACAATTCGTTTGTGCTGTAACCAGCAGTTGGAGGATCCCACAGTCCGAATTCAAGCTGCAACCGCCGACCGGACTGGAGTGGTATTTGATGTGCGTACCGTAGTTGCGGCGCCCATGTCCATAGGTTCCCTGCCCCCGCCAAGGCTGGTTCAGCAACCATAGCATAAGACGAAGGCGACAATGGGGAGATAAGCGGCATCACTAAGCCGGCCTGAATCGAATCGTTGGTCCAATCCAAATTGATGCTCGCGGTCCGCATGCGGACGGTTCCAGCTGAGGTCGCATAGCTGCTATACGCAAGGCCACCAAAGAAGTCCAGATCCACACTGGCAGAGGACCGCGCACCCGCAATTTTGGGACCGTATCCTTGGAGTCCGAGAATTGTCTGACGAAACGTTGCTCCCGCGCTACCATTGCCGGTCGTATTGTTTTGATTGCTGAGGGCGGCCTCGGGAAGGTCAATGTTATCGACAATGCCTATATTTACGAAAGAGTTGAACAGAACAAGGCCCGTCACGTGGAGCGGGTATTTCGAACTGCTTTCAACCTTCGTCTGATCGTGCAGCTTAACTTGAGCCTCAGTAGTCTGTTGCTGTTCCCGTAAATCTTCAATCGCTGCGGCCGTCGCCTTCGCCGCATCCACGGAGCTTGTCGAACTGGGCGATTGGGCTACTCCGGATTGAGCCGCGGCAAGTTGTTTCTTGATCTGAGCCAGTTCCTCTCGCAGTTGTTCAATCTCTTGCTGCGACTGCTCGAATTGCTGGTGGGTTATCGCAAGAGCCGACGAGATCGCTTCCAGCTTCCCTTCCAATTCAAGGGAATGTGCGTCAGCCGCCGAAGGAGATAGAGGCGCCGGAGCAAGAACACAGCCGGGCAACTGAGCATACAGAAAACCCTGCACCGCAATCAAGATGAGACAAGTTAAGAGCCCGCAACGAATGTCTCTCATTCTTCAGCCTCTCCGTTTGCCGGAGCGTACGCCGGTGAAGTCTTTCTTTCGATCACAGCACCGAGTGCCTGCAGCGATGCTTTGGGCAGATTGATTGTGAAGACGGTCTCGCCTTCACTTGTCTCATCAAGACTGATCCCTCCGCCATGTTCCTGTGCAATCTGTTGAGCGAGAGTCAATCCAAGTCCGATTCCGCTCTCTCTTCCCTCACTGACAAACGGCAAGAATATCTTCTGATGCAGAGACGCTGGGATCCCGGGACCATTGTCGGCAATTCTAATACCGATCGATCGCTCGTCTTCGTAGAGACTCAAGGTTACCTTGGGAGGCCCCTTACCCCGCTTTGCCGCCTGGCAGGCATTTAGCAACAAATTGTAGACAGCGCGGCCGAGCTTTTTTGAGTCGACCCATGCCTCGAGCGACGAAAGGCCGTTGAGCACAACTCTTACATCGCGGCTGCCAGGATGAGCGCGGACCATGCTGACCGCTCGTTGGATCATGAGCGCAATCGATTCGAACTCCGGGTGAAGCGCTCGACCGGTTTGAGTAAAGAGAAGCAGGGATTCAAGAAGATCTGTCATTCCCTGAACGGCTGTCTGCACCTCCAACATCAGCTCTTCGCGTTCTGCCTGAGATATGTTTCCATCACTCATAAACTCCGCGTTGGCATACATCGCGGAAAGATAGTGTCTCAGATCATGCGAGATGGAACTCGCCATTCTGCCAATGGTCGCAAGCCTCTCCGAATCAAGCAGTTCTTTCTGAGTCCCCCGCAGCTGAATGCGCATGCGTTCAAAAGCTCTGCTTAATTCCCTTATCTCCTCTGCTCCGTCTTCGCTGAGTTGATAATCAAAATTTCCTTGCGCGAGAGCTCGGGTTCCACCCACCAGAGTTTCGATCGGTCGGGTAAGAGTGCGCGAGATTGAAACAAGCATTCCTGTACCGGCAACCAATGCAAGAAGCGCCAGAGTTAATACCCATCGGTTCACTCGATCTACCAGTTGAGTGGCACTAGAAAACGATTTGAGAACAACAAGTTGAGGTACTTGGAGTGCGTTCTCGTGGCCATCAGACATGGTGAGACGTTCCGATGCCGCAAGGTAATCCACATTTCCTAGTTCTATCTTCTTGTTCTGGGTTGGCACTTGCAGCAACTCTCCACCGCGGTCAATAAGCTGCTGCTGCAGGCTGGGGCTAAGTGTGCTGACGACCACTCTTCCATCAACCGTAAAAGTAACCTCTGCCGCAGCGGCTTCGCTGACCGCCCGCGCAACATGTTCATCAATAGCGTATCCAACGGCGACAAAGCCGAGAAGGGTTCCGTGTTCCTTCGGGCCAAAGTAGAGTGGTTGCGTCGATATCTCGTAGATACGGTCATCGAGGGCGAGCAGGACCGGTTCCTCCGGTCTATGAAGACCGATCTCCAGTCCTTTGCTAAGCCCGGATCGATTAGGCGCGGGGCCGCGATTGTAGGCTACGATCAGACTTCCCTTCTGGTCGAACAATGCAAAGAAGTCGCACCCACTAACCTGCCAGAACTCAACTCCACCATCTTCGATCGTTCGCTGATCGTAGGTGGTCATTAGTGACTTTAAGCTTGGCAGATCAGCCAACAGCGCCGATTCGCGCGCAAGCAACTCCCGCTGCTGGTATTGGAAGTTTCGGTAGGTTTTTACTGAATGCTGAAGATCGGAAGCTAGATTCGTTTGGGTCTGCTGCTCAACGATGGTTCGGATCACCAGAAGGCTCACCACCGTGCAACCGAACGAGAGGATGAGCAGAGGGATCAGCAGCGTCGTTCTCATCCGCAGCCTGTCCATCAGCCTCACCCTCCCACGCGCAGTGACAATATCAATTTCCGCGGACGAACTTATAGCCAATCCCATGAATTGTACGGAAATACACAGGCTTCGCTGGATCAACCTCTAGCTTCTGCCGTAACTTCATGATGTGATTGTCAACCGTGCGGGTAGTCGGATAGGAGGTGTAGTTCCAGACATCGTTGAGGAGTTCCTCCCGCGTAATGACCCGTTCTGCGTGTTCAACGAAATACTGCAGGAGTTTGATTTCGTGCGCGGTGAGAAGCACTGGAACGCCATCCTTGAAGACTTCCATGCCGGAGAAATCTGCCGTGATGTTTCCGAAGCTGACATGAGTATTTGTCGCCGGCTTTTGCGTCCTTCGAATTGCGGCCTGGACCCGCGCCATCAACTCGCGCGGGCTGAACGGCTTTGTCACATAGTCATCAGCGCCCAACTCCAGTAGCAAAACCTTGTCCGCTACCTCCGAGACGGCACTCAGAACGACTACCGGTGTACTTGCAGACCACCTTTTTATCCCTTTACAGACCTCGAGACCTGACATGCTTGGCAGCATCAGGTCAAGTACGACGCCTGCAGGTTTCAGGCTCTTGCAGCTTGCAAGCCCCTCCGCGCCGTCGCCGGTCACATGCACCTCGTAGCCTTCCGTTGTGAACTGCCTGTGGAGCGCTTTCTGTATTCTAGGATCGTCCTCGATAACCAAAATCAAGCTCACGTTTACCCTCTTGAAGAATCGCGGATAGTTGATTTCGCAACTCTTTCTTACGAACTCATTTTATATAAACACACAGCCCACTAAGCCATGGAATATTCCCAAGTCATTGATTCATATCATCAAATGACAAAGCCGTGACATTTTAGAGACATTCTCATTCAGCCACAAATTCCCCACTTCCCCGTGTTGTGAAGCTTATTCAGAGATGCGGGGAAGGCAGAGATGAGTAAACCACATGGCTCGGGCCGCCATTTGGCCGTTGTGCGGGCTACCCAAACCATAAGCACCAAGTCGTTGCCATTCTGTAACTTGCAATGGGCAAACAGTACTGTTCAGACAGCGCCAATGCCATGGATGACAGCCGTTATCGTGCGAACAATGATGGCACAATCTAAAAACAGGTTTTGATTACGAATGTAATGAAGATCATATTGAAGATTCTCGTGAATTGGAAATGCACGCGCAGGGCTTATCTGCCACAGGCCTGTTATCCCAGGTCTGACAGCTAGTCTCTCGCACGCAACAGGATGATATCGAGCCACAATAAAAGGCATCTCCGGCCGTGGACCAACGAGGCTCATCTCTCCTTTTAAGACGTTGATAAGTTGAGGCAGTTCATCGATGCTCATTCGACGAATTAGCCGGCCAACACGGGTTAGACGAACATCTACAGCACTTATGGGAGAAGCTTCATATTTCGGCACTTCTGCTCTCATACTCCTGAACTTCCATAACACAAAGGGCTTGCCGTCCTTGCCAATCCTTTGGTGCCTAAACAATACAGGCCCTGAAGAATCGATTTTGATCAAAATGGCGATCAGCAGGAATAGCGGAAGTAGTGCAATCAAGAAAAACAATGATCCCATGACATCGCCAAACCGTTTCACCAAATGTGACAAATATCTTCCACTATTATCAAGAGTTCTTACGGCATCGGATGACGGGCCTCGCAGACGCTCCCATTGATCATGCCGGGTGGCAAAACCGCACAGCAACCAGAGACCCAGATCAGGTCGTTCAGGTTCCAACCACGGCCGAGGCGCTATTACCTGGGTATCTACGGCCATTCCGTCTTCATAGCATCCGTTGTGAAGTGGCGGACCGGTCTCTAGAGATATATTGCGAGAGTCATTCCAGGAAGAAGGATAAGCGTAAGTTTGCGGTTCCCTAAGCGCGTCCGCTGTGGACGTAGCCACCGATAGCTCAGAATTATTCATTGATCCCTACTGTTTGAATTGTGAGATAAGAGATTGTTTCCACAAGACCTGACCCATAGATGTCCGTCGCCCTGTTGAGGTCATGAATCGTAGCTATACGGTTGCTGGCGTTCTAATCTTGTTTCCAGCGGGTATCGCTTCAAGCCGGTGAGTTGTAATAGGGCATAGAAGATGAACAACGGAATGTTCAGAAGGTACCGTCTCCACAGTCGAGACGGCTCCTGTAATAGACGGTGCAGCCACTGTAGGCCTGCATTCTTAACCCATCTGGGGCTATCTTGAATCGCACCGCTATGGAAGAGGAAAGCCGCACCGACGCCGATCATCAGCTTTGTATCCAACACCGGGAGATAGCGTGCCATGAATCGCTCCTGCTTAGGAGTACTCAGCCCCACCCAAATGATGTCTGGCTGTAACGACCTCACCTTCGTCTCCAGGTCCCTCTCTTCCATCGCTAGCATGGGTCTAAACGGCGGCGAGTAGGTTCCCACAATTTGTGCGAACGGGAATCGTCGCAACATTTCCTCCCGTAAGCTCTCAGCAACTCCGGGCTGTCCTCCACAGAAGAAATGAGTGCAGTTACGAAACGCCGCACCACCGATAACATTAACCATCAAATCAGGGCCGAACACCCTCTTCATCGCAGAAAATCCCTGCAGATGCCCAATCCAGACGGCAGGCATTCCATCAGGAGCGACCAAAAAAGCTTCCGTGAATATCGACTTCAGGCTGGGATTTCGTTGAGCCTCCATAATCCCGTGAACTCCAGCTAGACATACATAGCCCTTCGCGCTGTTTCTGATCCATGCCTCCAAAAGCAAAGCCGCGCTCTTCATGTCAACGGCATTGATGCCTACGCCCAACACGTTGACCTGTTTAGCTGGCTGCACTGTTAGCTTTCCCCCGTTCTTTAATCACTTTTAGCGCCTCTTCTCGTAACTGCGTATAAAGATCTGCGTACTCATTGGCAGCTACTGGAAGACCAGATCCCTCCGTCGACGATGGAACCATCAGGAACTCACAATTTGTGTAAAGCCACCTTAGCTCTCCGTCTCTTACCCCATCTATCAACTTGACACTATTCTCGAGCGCTCGTCGTCCTATAAAGGAACTGATCACGGCAGTCTCCGGGCCGCGACTACCTACAAGCGGAAATAGTGTTTGTTTGTCTATTTGGTTTTCCTGTAGAAGCTCTTCGAACACTCTGAGCGCTAGGGGGGATATTCTTGTTTGCACGGTGCTGCGCCACCATCAGCGCAAATTGAGGCCTTCGCTCATAGATGAATAAGATTCATTACAGTCAATGGTCACGCAGTTGGGCATTACTACCGACTTTCTGTGCGCTACCCGAGGAAAGCGCTCCTTCAGCCTTGACAGTGTCGGCTCTGAAACACATGCGACGGAATCGACTTTGTTTAAACATTGTTGAAGAAATACTCTGTTGAATAAAATCTGTGGAAAGCCAAAATTAGTTGGTTCATGATATGGGTGGAGATCATGCAGTGAAACAACCACGGGACACCGCAAGATGCTTCGTCGAATGAGAGCAGAAAATGACAGATGAACCATATCGGCTGCAACGACATTCGCCGGCTTTGGCAGGTCTCGCAGATACCACAGATTTCTCGCAAGAGAATCGTTAGAGATATCGACTGAAACAATTTCTGGCTTCGCAGCTTCAAGATGGAATGAATTCTTAAAATATGACTTTCGCCACTTTCCAAGGACCAAAGTAATTTGCAACACCTCCTTGCGGCCAGCCGCGCAGCGCATGAGATTATAAGCATGTCTGCAGATTCCCGAGGGGCCCGTTGCCGAGGAGAGCGCAGTAATCAATAGATTCATAACGGCGATTTAGATGCCATTAAGGCTGGAGCCATTTGAACGCGATTGCTCCGAGTAATGACCTCTGAGCAGCTTTTCTGAATATCGCTTGACACAGGCAATTGTTCGCAATAATGCGAGCACGAGTCCCTTCAACCGCGGCGACTTAAGACAGCGAAGAATTGGCGTTGTTGCGAAAACAACCTGTTGATGTTCCATCCGCTGTCTGTCAGGAGAACTGCACGTTTTACTGTTCGCCTGCAACCTAAAGTCGGCAAGAAAATGCGGAATATGCTTAAAGCGATAGCCGCGTGCCGAAAGGCGAATGAAAAAGTCCAGATCCATTGCATACTGAAGCTTCTCGTCGAGCCAATTGTTTTCTTCAAATACTCTGCGTCGAAAGAATGTTGCGGTTGTTGGAATATACAAAATGCGATGGTATTGAAGAATAAACTCGTTGAACTCGATCTCGCGTCTAATTTTAAGGACCTCACCCGACTCGTTCACAATCAGGTAGTCTCCGTACAAGATGTCAACTCCAGGGTTATCTTCGAAGGCCTGGACGATATGCTCAAAGCAACCGACTCGGTAGCGATCATCTGAGTTTAACCAACCGATAATCTCACCCTTTGCTTGTCGAAATCCTTTGTTTAGAGCTTCGCTTTGACCGCTGTCTCTCTCTGAAACCCACAGTACATTTTGGTGTTCTCTATTTGCCGTCAGACCACGTAGCAGATCAACAGTTCCGTCCGTAGACATGCCATCTATTACTAAATGTTCACAATTCGCGTAGCTTTGAAGTTGCACGCTCTGGAGAGCCTCTCCAATAAAGCGCACCTGATTGCGGGACGGTGTAACAATGGAGATCAGCGGGGGATATTTCATGAACAAATATGCTATTCGGCCTGTCTTGTCTGTCTAAGGGGTGTACAGGTTGGTCAACTAGTCGGTACTAGTTGTCGCCACCTTATATATTGGCGACTGCGACAGAAATGATCGCGGCTCCGCGCGCCAGACGATTCTGTATAACTGAAAGTAAGCCACCCAGGTAATCGGCCCGTAGACGACTCTCGCCAACGCCGCTCCCTGCAAGCCATGTTTGGGAATCAGTATCCCCATAAAGAGCAACATGACCACTCCTGCCAAGATGTTGAGATATGTCACGACCCTTACCTGTCCCACGGCAAGCAGAGCATAGTGCGCAGTAACATTCAGCCCCAGCAATGCAAAACTGCAGACAACTATCGGAAACATCAGCGGCGGCTGTTGACCAAAAGCCGCCTCGATCCATATTGTAAGGACATGCCTTCCGAAGACAAGGACGGGTAACGACAGGGCGCCGACCAATATAACGTTCACCTTGATTGCCAAGGCTACTTTACAACGGATCTCAGTAATTGGTGCAACAGAATAACGTGCACTGAGATGTGGGAATAAGAAGTGCATTCCGGACGAGATCAACCCATGGATCGGTTGCGCTGCCTGAACGCAAAGACCATAGTAAGCGACGGCTGGGGCCCCCATAAGGAAGCCGACAACGAACCTGTCAACATGGTTGAACACCACACCGGTTATTGCTTGTAGCCAACTAAACGTCCCGAACGCGGCGATATCAGATGCAGTCCCCTGGTGCCACGCAGGCATCGCCGAAAACCTCCCTATCTTGCTCTTGAGAGCGAGCGCTTGCGCCAGCGTACCTAAGGCCGAAATGAACAGCGTAGCAACCATAATCCATACAACACTATGTCCATACTTGGTTAACGCTATTGCAGCGATCAGGATCGCGAAGCGCGAACAAATCGCGATTCGCACCGTCGGCCCATAGGTTTCAAAGGCGCGTAGCGTGCTGACGAATACGCTCTCGATCGATTTGACCAAAAGCAGACCGCTCCCAACGCGAAGCGACTGCAAGCATGGTATTTGGAGTTCAATATCAATCTTGACGATGTGACGGGTCACATAGGGCGCCAAATACCAAAGGACGATAGCCAAGATGCCGCTTAGTGTCAAATTAATCGAAACCATGTTCCGCACAATTCGGGTAACGCCTGGCCAATCCTTCCGGCCACGGCACTCCCCAACATACTTGATCACGGCATCGCCAAAACCGCAGGAGACCACTCCGCCACCACTCACAGCCGCGCTGGCCAATATCCACACGCCGTATTGGGCAGCCCCTAAATGTCTCAGCAGAAAGGGAGCAGCAAGCAGCATACCTATCGGTAAGGCCAAGTAGTCTGCTACTCCATAGAACGCATTCTCATATCCCCGCGCTTTCGTGTCGCCACGCGGCGGACCGAGATGAGCAAGAAGTCCCATACGCCATCTCCTCCAGAGGCGTTTCATATTGAACTGCGTCTCCAATGACTTCGTATAGTCATTCCGATACGAGAAGCTAGCAGCCGCCGCTCATCCTCGTCCTCCATCGCCAGCCATGAACGTCTAATCAAGAGAAATATCGCGGCAATTACCACGGAGAGAAGGGTCGATATAAGTACGATCAGTGTCCGATGAGGTCCCGACTTTCTCTCGGGAAGCCCTGGAGCATCGATAACGCTTACTGTAGGAATTGACTTCACCTCTTCGATACGCGCAGTCTCGTATTCCTCCGAGAGCAAGTCGAAGACCGTCTCGTGTATACGGACGTTTCGATATAGATTGGCCCATCGAACGCTCAACTGGGGGAGCTGCCGTAAAGCTGGATATGGATGGCTTGCATCGATATCTTTCCCATCCAGATCTGGGTCACTTTGGCCATTGGCGCGTTGCAGTTCGCGTTGCAGAAGAGCAGTTCTCGCTTCAGCCGCGCGCACACGTACATTTTGGTTGCCGTAAATCTGACGCAGCGAATCGAGTTCAGACTCTCCTGCGATTAATTCACCTTCGAGCTTCGCTCCGGCGTCCACCGTGGCCCGCGTTTGTTCCCTGATGTCAATCGCGGTGTTCTTGCTGGAAAAGTCACTCAACTCGAATTGAGCACGCTGCAGCTCAACCTGAACAGTATTCAACCGCTGCTCTATAAACTCACGTTCGCGGTGCGCCGACGAAGTGTTTACTTTTGCGACCAGGTTGTTCAACTCATCCAGATACCCCTGTGCTAAATCACGGGCTAGTTCGCGCGTTTTATCTGTGACAGCGATAGTAATGACGCCACTCTTGGTATCCTCGGTTATTTTGGTCAAATGGTTCAATCGCTTAGCAGTGTCCTCGCGATAACGTTTGTGATACACCCGCTGCAAATCGAATCGATCAATCAGATGTCCACTCACGGTTCCACTACGTAAGAGAGCGACAAAGAGCGCGCCGCTGTTCTTGGCACCTAGCAAACTTCCCGCCAGACCCGCCAATCCACCAGCAGAACTCTTACCGATTAGTGCTGCAAGTATCGCTGCGCTATTGCTCCCTTGTTCTGGCGGCATGATGCGTGTTCCGGACACGTATTCTTTCGGCAAAAACAATACAATCAGTATGCTAACTACACACACTATCCCAGCAACGCGGAAAAACATGCGTCGATAATCCCAAAATAAGGACGCATTCTGGACCCAAGTCGCCTTTTCCAGAACTACTGGTAGTGGGTCCTGCTTCCAGTGTTCCGCACCTTGACGTGTTTGCTCAAGCGATTCCGTTCGCATTAGCCACACCTCAATATCTGCAAACGGCACACCGTCATCCCTTTAACTACCCGCAGAATTGCGACGATAAAGCTGTCCTGTTGAGTCATGGTACGAATACTCTCCGAATGATTGAGCGCAAAGATAAGTGCATAAAATAATTACTCAGTGGAGTGCAAGAGCAGCAGCGAATCCAACAGACGAAAGTATCTGCGCCGAAGCAAATAGATTTCTCAATACTGCTGATCCTCCAAAGACTTTTTGAGGCACTACAACGACATCTCCAGGCTCAAGCTTTGTCTCCAAAACGCTTGAATCGTACCATTCGCCGGATCTACGCCCTACAACCAAGCCGTTAGCGCGAATGACCAGCACCTCTTTCATGTTCCCGCCCTCGGTGCTTCCTCCTGCACGCTTGAGATACCAGCCAGCGTTCTTGCCAGGAACAAACGTAATCGCCGACGCGTTATAAACCTGTCCGCTTACAAGGACGAAGCCTGGCTTCTTTGGAATAGTAAGCACATCTCCGCGCCGCAATTCTATATCGGCAGGCGTACCTTCCCAGCTAGCTATATCTGCAGTGATTTTGATGACGAGCCGTCCTATCGCAGGCTGACTGCGCAAGCGCTCCACAACCTCCTTCTGCTGCTGAATTAGCATCTGTAAGGTAGCAGCATCATCTTGCGCAGACAGGCTTGGAGCAAGCTTGGCGCCAGCCGAGGTCGTCTCGATTTGATGAATCAATTCATTCCTACTCTTGTATTCAAGTTCTTTGACTTGATTACGGACTAGAACGGCCCCAGCAGGATAAGCTGTGACTCGGAACCCACCAGCGCGTTTCAAAACAGAGCTCAGCCTCTCTCCTTCCTGAATCCCATACGGGCCAGGATAGGTTACTTCGCCCTCCAGGGTTACGGATGATCCAATGTCGTTCCACCCCGATATCTGATGAATCGTTAGCATGTCCCCAGGTTTCAGAACTACATCTGCACCTGACTCGGGATTATTCACCGCCGCCCCGATTTTGACCGCCCCTCTCCGGCTTATCACTTGTCGTCTGTCTTTCACTTCGTAACTAGCCAGGTCGGCATCATCGAGCAGCGCGCTACGAGTGAATCCGCCAGCCATTCGCACAAGTTGTGCCGCCGTCATGCCCTGCGAAAGAGGGTAGGTCCCGGGATGAAGCACTTCTCCGTGCACCTGAACCTTGGGCCCATCCGCTTCGTAGCGTCCGAGAATGCGAATCGTGTCGAAGGGCTGCAGATGGATCTGCTCGTTGCCGGCTAGTACGTCAGGGACATTGAAGTCGATTGCTTCAGCCCTTAGATCGGGAGGCATAAGACGAATAATCTCACCGCGGTCAGCCGGTTCCGGCAATAGGTCCTGGTAAGAACGAAGTACATCATTGAGCTTCATCTCGTCACGATAGGGAAACTTCCCAGGGCGTACGACGTGGCCTTCAACGTAAATTGCCCTCTCACTATAGGGGAGTATTGGAGCAACACTGACCCGATCTCCATCCTGAATGACAAATGCGTCCAGCAGCTTTCGTGACGATGCCGAGGTACTTCCCTCAGGCAGGTTTAGATTCAATGAAGCGCGGTGGCCTTGCATGTCAACTCTCTCGATCGTAATGTGCGTCAATGACGCAGATACGAGAACACCACCCGCATCGTTCAACACATCGGACAGCTTCGTCTCATCCTTCAATTCATAGATCGCAGGACGTTTGACCATCCCCGATACCGCAACCTGCCGCCCCACGGGCGAAACGAGAATCGTGTCACCGTCTTCGATCCTTTCAGTATCCGGCCGCACGCCTCGTAACAAAAACTCATAGAGATCCACTTCGCGGATCAGTTCCTTTCCCCGATAGTGGCGTGCAATACGAAGTGACCCAACGCTCGTTGGTCCTCCTGCTGCGTATAGGGCATTGAGAGGTGTCGATAAGGAGCTTATGTCATAGGCTCCAGGCCGCTGGACATCGCCGACAACATATACCCTAACAGTTCGCAGTCGCGCGATGGTTACGGCCACCTTTGCATCTCTGAACTGCTGGCTCAATGCACCCTGGATCAAGGCTTGCGCCCGGTCGAGAGACAAACCAGTCACCACAATTGTTCCAGCTTCGGGCAGAACAATCTTGCCCTCACGATCGACAGTACGGGAGAAACTCTGCGAGACACCTCCCCATAGATTAATGATGAGCCCGTCTCCCACGCCAAGAATGTAATCAGGACCTATTGGGATATCCACGGTCAACTGCTTCGTGCCCAATCCTCGGTCCACAAACATATCTGAACCAAAGCGCCTTAGTTTCGAGACCTGCTCAGGAACTTGCGTATACAGATCGCGAAGAGACTGCAGGTTGTAGGGGGCTGTTTGATGTACAACCTCTATCGCACTTGGGTTATTGCGGTCGGGTGCCCCTGCTGAGGATGCATCTCGTCCCTCAGCCTGCTTCGACACAGTCCGTCTTCCTTTGATTCCATCAGGATTGGAGGCGATGGTCGTCGCGTCTGCACCGGCTCCACTTGTCGATGAATTCGTAAGCCGTGGTGTAACTGCATCCACGTTGCCGGTAACATCATCCGAACTCTTCGCATCGAGATCTGATGTGTCAAAATTTGAATCGAGCACGTAGCCCCGCGCTCGCAACCAGACACTGATTGCTCCACGCAACCCCGCGTCTGAGGCTATTCCTCTATACAGCATGTCGTCGGTTATTGAGTCCACCTGAACTGGATTTCCCTGCTGTTCAAGATAATCGGCCATCACCTGCTTGATATCTACAATCAGCTCCGGACGCACCTGCACAATAGCGATAATTTGGCCGGCGGTCAGAATACCGTCTGAATTTTTGCTAGTGCCGCTTCCACCGTTACTACCCGTGGCGTTGGTTCTATCCTCTTCCGTCGAATTCGTGGCTGGCAACGGAGCCGATGGCAACGCAGACGGCAAACCCGATGGCAGGTTCGGTGTTTGTAACTGTTGCGCAAACCCAATCACCGACAGAAGGAGACAAACTAGATTTGCTGTTGCGCCTAATGTCGCTCTACGACTCCAAACGTTTTGCACAGCTCTCACTTATTTATCCTGTCCTTCAATGCCTTCACAGATTGCATCGAGGTTGCTCACTGCTTTTTCTCCTGCGGTTCGATATCAAACTCACTCACTTCGACCACAATCGACCTCATAATGGCTTCAATCGACAGAACGACACGATATTCCTGTTTGCGTCGCGTGAGGATTCCCGTCATTCCAGCAAGCGGCCCTGCTACGATACGTACCGCATCACCATTCTTCAGATACGGGTGCGGCTCAGCCCTGAGACTTTCAGTTGCGGTCCGTAAGACAGAAATCTCTTCATCGGGAATAACGGTTGGTCTTGCCGACGAGGCTGCGAATCCAAGCACTCCAGGCTGCTGCAACAGACGAATTCGGTCACGAATAGACGCTCTGGCAAATAGATAGCAAGGAAACAAGGGCAGATCGACATCCACATGGACGCCGTTCTTCCATGTGTTCCGGCTCCGGTGTAAAGGGAGGAATGTCTCCATCGACTGCGAGACAAGCCGCTCGGCGACACTTTTCTCATGTCTTGATCGGATATGAAGCGCATACCAGTTCAATGGGGCCTCGCAACAACGGGACGAGCGATCTATTTCCACTGGCATCGAACCTCCTAACAGCCGTTCCTTTCGTTACAGAGCACCTATGACCACTGCGACAAGCTACTTACAGCTTCGCCCTGTCACTTAGGTGTTGGTGACCTTCCCTGCTCATCTGGTGTTACACCCCTGTTCACGGAACAAGGTCATTCATGCCACTCATTCAATGTTGTTCAACCGTGCAATGAAGCAATAGTTCTTCTCCAGCGCGCTGCTTCGATCATGTAAGAGACACCCTGCGTAAAGTGAAACCATAACCGAAACAAAAAGTAGTTCAGCTCAATCCGCATTTGTTTCAATCGAAAAACTAGACTCTCTCCTCCAGGCCCAAGGACAACCTTTGGCGGTCTATGCATAGGAAGCAACTTTTCGCGTCTCTCCTTAAGCTGAGCATCTTCATCGTCAGAAAAAGCTTTCTCGAGTAGAAGGTAAAGTTTTGTTCCAGGAAATGACGCAAATAACACATTGTCCCCATAACATTCAATCCATAATCGAACAGATTGTGGCAGCTCTTGAATGCTGCTGGTCAGTACCTTGGGAAGATGAGATATACCAAAACTCTGGTCTGCAATCAGTGTCGCGACTCCAACTGCTACCCTAACCCCAGAATTGTTTGCCGTGTGCCTCTTTACCTCCAGCCATAAAGCTTCATCTGCAAGATGAAAAGTAATAAAGTTGGCATATTCAAGGATCCAGGAAGCGCGTGTCCATTCGCTTCTGAGATGTTTGAACAGATGAAGGGCCAGCCCAAGAAACTTATCACAGTCAGAAAGGGCGGGAAATTCTGATCCGTCCCAACTCTGTGATCGCTGTCGCAGGAATCTTTCGTCCGGAAGCCGACTTCCATTCGCATTCGGCCCAACAGGATCCGCAAAATGAATTTCTACTGACCGCTGTGGTTTAGCTTTATATAAATCCCGCACAGATGGCAGCTCTTCACCTCCCGCTTTGAACTCCCTGACATTTTTGCCGGTGCCAGCCAAGAAGTAGCCCAATTTAGCCAATATTCCTTCACAACATGGAATGTCACTACATGTCACGAGAAAATCAAGATCAAATTGGCAGCGCAAAGCGGCGTCCCCACCTATATTGGGTAATAAAGTAAAGCCTTTGAGGTTGACGTAGGAGAGGCCCGCCGCTTGAAAGTCACGGTTGATCCTGACGAACTCTTCAAACATAGCAGCAGTCTTTTGTCGATTATCAATAGCATTTTGGTCAAGACGACGTAAGACTCGATCAGGAATAGTGTCTTCCAGTCGAAGAGTCCGAAGACGGTCGAGAAAATAAAGCGCAAGGCCGCTGGCATCCAGCCAACTGTAGATTCCAACCCACGCTCGATAGTCAAATTCTGCAAGGCGATTGCGGTGAACATTCATCTCGGCTTCTCGGAAAGTAGCAATCACGGCTTCTGCGAGTTCATGATCCATGCGCGAAAATGCTCCTTCCGGTTGGTCTCTATCGTCTTCCGGTGTCTTACTTGTCATACATCGGCGGATCGCCTAAGCTACCCGCCGGTGGAAGGTGACGGATGAAGAGAATCGCCGACCAAATCTCTTCATCGCTGAGAATTCCTTTGGAACCTGGCATTCCCGAGGGCTCAATCCCGTTATCGATCACCCACTTCAACTGGCCGTCGGTGTAGGACTGGATCTCTGGAGAATTGAGCGATGCCACTGGAGGGGACATCCTTTCCGCGAAAGGAACACCGGTATTCTGACCATCCATTCCATGACAGGCCACGCAATAATGCGAAAAAGCTTCCCTGCCCGCAGCAAGGTTTTCCTGAGTGGCCGGAAGCGGGTTTCGTTCCGACTTGTTGCGAACGGTCACCGTATGCTTTATCCAACTCATTACCCCGTGCTCCACCTTGCCGGGTGGACCTGCCTTGCACCCCGTTATCAACACCGACAAAGCAAATGCCGAGACTGAGGCAACTCGCCGCATCGTCACTCCGTAACATGAAGCGTGAGAGTCATCGAGCCATGCCCGGAACCGCAGAACACAGAACAATGCCCCACGAAATCTCCTACTTTGTTAGGGGTAAAAGCAAGCTCTGAAGGTTTACCTTTTTCAATCTTCGTATTCAGGTCCAATTCTTTGAATTTCAATCCATGAGTCACATCTTCGGTCGTCAATACGAGAACGACAGGTTCACCCTTTTTCAGGGTAATCTCTGCCGGGGCGTACGCAAACTTTTTCACCGAAACATCGATCCGGCGCGGGGCGTCCGGAACTGGAGCAAATCCGGAGAGTACTAGAGAGCTCGTAGCCAAACAGCCAAGAAAAATGGTTCTCACAAGGATTCCCGGTTTCATTCTCACAACCCCTCACAAATTGGAAGTAGCATTTGCGAACTTGAAATCTAGGTTTCAAATGTTGCGGAGGCATGCCATATCTGCCGCATAGCCATGCCTGTTCGTAGGACACCAAGCTTGGGATAAACGTAAAGAATAAACCCTATTAACTAATACAAGCCACTAGACCTCATATCATCGGTGCTGCACCTACGCATATTCAACGTAGTGCAGTGCGCCGGTTCAGTTGTCATCACGCGATGTGTCGTTTGTCACTTCTTTGTAAAAGCGGCCGGAGCACGTTGGCCACCGTCACCGGGGTGAGGCCGCTCTCACGGTGGTAAATAAACGCATTCCCATCTCCTCATTCTTGAAGCTCCATGCTATTCCGATAGACTCCTAGCAGCGGTGGTCTATATTGATCTCGCAACTTTTTTGGGTGCTGCAATGTGCGCAAGACGAGAAGGGCCCACCAAACCCGCTTGGAGCAGCGACCAGCTTGACTCTCCATCTCCCCCCGAAATCGAAGCTCCACATTTCGACGACCTCTTGGGAGCTTGGGTGCTAAGCCGGCATTCTGATGTTCTAGCAGCTTTCCGCTCTTCGAGTCTTTCTCCCATTGGCCCCAACAGCAAGGCCACTTCTGAAGCGGGAAACGAAAGCAGTCACTTGAAGATGCGGGAGGAGACGCGCGAGGCTCTCTCCCCGGCTAAGTTGCGCTCATGGCGCGAGCGCGTGACTCCACTGGTTTATGCGTTGGCCGATAGCCTTCCCGCGGATCAGTCAGTGGATCTCGTAGCCAAATATGCGCGGCCGCTGTGTCTTGCCTTGGCAGCAATGGTAATTGGCATTGACCCACATGATGCCGGCCGCCTAGAGAAGATTGCTGAGCCTATATCGGCATTTGCAGCCGAGCCGTACGACCAAGCCCTGCGCTCCTGCTCGAAGACCGCAAAAGTCGAGCTTCGGAGCTGCTTCCAACCTGGGCCTGAGTTCTTGCGCGATTCCGGATTTGTTGCTCTCGCGCATACTATGCCACGTCTATTGGCGAACGCCTGGTTCGCTCTGCTGCAACACCCACAACAGTGGAACATCTTGCACAGCGAACCCGACTTGACGGAGCAGGCTATTGAGGAGCTGCTGCGCTATGCTGGCCTCCCGCGTATCCTCTTCAGGAGAGCAAACAAGGACATAGACCTCAATGGTTTTCACATTCGCAAGGGGGAGCGCATCATCTTGCGGATCATTGCGGCGAATCGGGACCCAGATCGCTTTTCTAACCCAGACCGGATGGACGTGACACGTGGCGGAGCAGGACAACTCACATTGGGGGCGGGGCCACATTCATGCGTAGGCGCCAGCTTGATCCGCATGGCGGCCGTCACGATTAGCCGTCCCTTGCTGGAACAGTTTGCCCGGGTGAACCTCGTCGAACCTGTCGAGTGGCAGGGTGGCACCGGCTTCCGTTCTCCGGCATCGTTAGTTGTTTCTTTGAAGCGAAAACTTGTTTAGGAAACATGCTGTCAACCCTGCCGTATCACGTTTACGTCGATGACGCTTTAGAGCCACTTTTATAGAATGAGTCCTCCGCTCGAGAAGCGTGTAACTCAGCGCTTCGTCCGCTGAGCCGCCAAGCCTGATAGAACCCATGAATCACACTCAATCCAAGGTCCTTGGAAAAGGTCTCGTCGTGAACAATCCGCGCCAAAAACAGTATATGGCTTCCGATATTGTGAACTTTAGTAACTTCCATCTCCCTCACTCTTTGAGTGAAACCGGGTATCGGAATATTAAACTCAGCCGACATCTTAGTTGCGAAGGGAAGTTGGTCCCATTCAATGGACTCCTTGGTATGGTTGACAGCGAGGTGATAGGCCAGTGAAGCCTGCGATAGTGGCACGCTACTCAGTGCGATGCGACCAGTCCGTTCTACAAGATGTGCTGCCCGCCTTGAGTCCTTCAATGCGAAGGCAAAATATCCATCGCCGAGATCCCCCATGAGATTCATCGGAAAGATATTTCCGCCAGCTTCGTCGGCGAGACTTACCAGCGACACGGGGTGCGGAAGAATGAACATCACCATCGCCGCCCGTCTTTCCAGGAAGGACATCTTCATCCCAGAGTTATCGGCTTTCCGTAGTTGTGAGTATGCGTGAAGCAGATAGTGAGCCAAGAGACGCATCTTCGGCAGACAATAGTTTGTCGAGCTTCGGGCTTCGAACAAGACAATGACTAAGCCAGCCTCCAGAATGATTGTGGTCACCTTGAGGCCGATTTCTCCTAGCACTCGCTTCTGTCCATTTCGTTCGCAAAACTTCAGCGTCAAACACCCTAGGTCCTTCTCATCAGGTTTTTCGTCTTCATCAAATGCGATACATATGATGAGGGGCGCGGCACAGGCCATAGAATGTCGGCGCGTCACATCGAGTGGAGAACCCATCCCGTACAGCCAGACGGTGATCTCTGTCTGTGGATCTTCAAAACCTAAGAAGAATTCCTGGGGAAGAAATGTATCCCCGAACACAATTTTCTGGATTGCTCGGTAACCTCGCCTGACTATCGACATACACCGATCTCCTGGAGCCCGCCACTAACTTTGCATGAACGCTCTAAAGAGGCAATGAATTATGAGGAATGCCTCTTTTGTTAAGCAAGTCCTCCGCCAGAGAAGCCTCCAACTCAGCGCGACGTCCTTTGAATCGCCAAGCCTGATAGAACCCATGAACTATGCACAATCCAGCGCTTTCCGTGTAGCTCTCGTCATGAATGACCCGCGCTACAAAGAATGTATGGCTTCCAATTTTACGCACCCTCTCAATCTCCATCTCTCTTACTCGCTGAGCAAATACAGGAACCGGAATATGAAACGTGGACGACATCTTTGTTGCGAAAGGAAGTGCGTCCCAATCGATGGCTTGCTTGCGATGATTGGCGCCCAGCTGATAGGCCAATGAGGTCCGTGATAATGGCACGCTACTTAGCGCCACACGGCCAGCACCTTCCACAAGATGGGCGGCGAGCCTCGACTCCTTCAACGCAAAAGCAAAATAGCCATCACCGAGATCGCCCATGATATTCATCGGAAAAATATTTCCACCACCAGCTTCACCGTGAAGG
The DNA here is from genome assembly GCA_963791735.1 of uncultured Acidobacteriaceae bacterium. Classification (GTDB taxonomy): domain Bacteria; phylum Acidobacteriota; class Terriglobia; order Terriglobales; family Acidobacteriaceae; genus Edaphobacter. The sequence goes on from CAWBTR010000011.1 coordinate 349,159, forward strand.
CTCAACAACACGACGGGATGTGGACGAATGAACATCACCATCACTGCGCGTCTTTCCAGGAAAGACATCCTAATTCCGGCGAGATCAACTTTTCGCCAGAGCAAGTATCTATGCCGCAAATAATGAGCCAGAAGATGTACTTTCGGCAGACAATAGTTTTTTGAGCTTCTAGCTTCAAATAAGATGAGGTCGGTTCCAGACGCCGGAATGGCTGTGGCCGATTTAGGCTTAAGGTTGATCGCTCCCAATACGCGTTTCTGTCCGTCTCGCTCGCAAAACTTCAAAGATAAGCGGTTGAGTTCCTGCGCTCTGAGTCCTTGTCCTTCATCGAATCCGATACAGACATGAAACGGATCGGTACATGCCATAGAATGACGGCGAGTCACATCAATGGGCGTGCCCATTCCATGTAACCACACCGTAATCTCTGCCTGTGGTTCAGTTAGTCCAATGGTAAATGCTTGGGGAAGCAAAGTATCACCGAACACAATTCTTCGGATTACTCTACGACATTGGCTAACCATCGACATGTGGCCATTCTCTCCAGCGCCTGTGGTTAAAAAGCTGGCGATAGTCTCAAACTTCATGACCTCGTCCCGCGAGATCGGCGGCGACTAGCCTCGCTGACGCAACCTGCGCGGTAACCTTTCGTATATAGCATTGTTCAAGCATGGTCGAAGCTGCCAGGCCGGCTGCACCACCTACGCCAGCGCCGGAAACCTTATGACTATGCCAGCCAGACGAGCGCGTTTCTATCAGTTCAAACGAATCATAGCTCCGGCTTACCAAATCCGAGATCGACTTACTAGCTCGGCTGTTGCCAATGTATAAGAGACAACACCGCGTTATCCGATCAATATTGTTCAGATATTCCACCAATGCCAGAAAAGAAATATCCGACATCGCATGGGAGCTAAAAGTAACATCAACGCTTTCAGCCGGCATGGTTGCCAGTTCGAACACTGGCATTAGCACGACATCCGCTTGAGCGATCGCCTCCTTTGTCAGCTCGTTCTCGCCATAAAGCAAAAATGTTAAGTGCGGAAAAGCTTTTAAGAGGTAGTACGAGGCCAGTGCAATGCTCTCGGGAATATCGAAATCGAGATAAGTCACCCTCGCCCGATCGCGGAGTAGATAGTAAGCCATTCCACCAAACCCACCTCCAATTTCGGCAACTGTGGCGATCTCAGACTTGAGCAGGGAGGCCATCCTATGGGCACAATAGTGCGCGTACTCTGAGCCCACACTTATATGCGTTCCTTCAATCACCACGCCGAACGGATTGCCAATCCCAGGACCGGCTAGATCGTGCAGTGCAAAACGGCCGCCCGTCTGCTCCATCCAGTAGTCAAACCGGTACAAAACATGACTTAAATAAAACCGACGATAAACATCTTTGATCTTCCTGCCAAAATAGGCCTTCGACATTCCATAGGGTGCCCCTAGCAGACCTGAGGAACAGGGATCGCGGAAGAAGTTTCGGTACATTCTTCGCAAGGCATCAATATCTCGCGTGAGGAGCGCCTGTGTTACGGGCCCCAGACTTCGTTGCCGCACCTGCTGCCACCATTCCGTAGCCCTGTAGGCCTCCGGCACAAACTGCTGCTGTTTCACGGCTTTAATGTATGCAGTGCATATCCTTTCCAGCAGTTGCGTATCATCGTCCGTTTCGTCGATACAAGATATGAAGCCATTCGTTACATTCTGTAGATCGTAGCGCGCATCGCCTCTATAGAGGCGCTCACCATGAGCGCCAAATCTCCACATGCTTAAACGTGCTGCAAACATTGCCTTCGCGGCCTTCGCTGTCTGAAGAGGATGGCGCACGTATTTAAGTTTCACCATGAGACATGTCATCCAGGTACTACTATTGATTCTGGTTATGGATTGAGAAAACGGAGAATGGCTTGCTCATCCTCTTTGCTCAGTCCTGCGCGCACGCGCATATGTCGAGCAACCGCCACATTGATGCTCGGAGAAAAGCCCTGTGGCGCGTTGTGGCATCGTGAGCAATTCTGCTCGAATACTTGCTGGCCATCTCTCTTCTGCGCCACTTGTACTGCGTTGCTTTTAGCTGGCTGCTGTCCACCGCTGGCCGGTGCCGTTCTGGCACTTCCTGTCTGTGAAAGTACCGGCACTACAGCCAGCAATAGAAATCCAACGTAGATACATTTCAAAGGATTCGTCATTTACCCCTCCACGCCGGAAAAAGAAAGCGATACACGATGCCGGTCTCCCATACGTTGAAGTTACCCGTTGAAGAAAACTGTCGTGCATAGCTTGTGTTGATCCTCACCTCGTGCGGCAAGTGATAATCCAGCCCGAAGTCGGTTCTCTGCGTATTCGCCGACGGCAAACCATCGGTAAAATCCTGACTATTCCTGAACGTCTGTTGCAACCGGAATACTGGCTCAAGCCTGCCGATCAAACTCTCCGCGCCATGAAACTGCGACAACCGGTAATCAGTCTCAATCCAGTAGCCCTGCGAGTGCGCTTGATGCGCATACTCCGACCGAATCTTCAGTGGAATCTTTGCCGGTTCCCACCACACATCCACTCCAAAAGCATTCGAGTGGGTGCCTTCTCGCAGCCGCCCGTAGGATGCTCCGACCTCCAGTCTCGACTTCGGAAAGTAAACATAACCCTGTCCACCTGCGGAGCGAAACGTTTGAAACTGCTTATTTGTGCTGCCCGCGGAGACGTATGCCGCGTAGCTGATCGAAACGTTGCCCGTTGAGTACACGTTTCCTCTCACCTGGCCGCCTAATCCGGTAGTGGTCCCCGTGCCGATTGGGAAGATCAGTGGAGCATCCTGCAGGTTGCTGATCCAAATCGGAATGAGCCTTTCGTTGTACGTGCCAAAGGGAATTAGATAGTCACCCCCCACCAATGTCAGGTGCGGCGTGATGTAGTCCGCCTGCACATACGACCACTGCAGAAAATGCGAAGTGTTGTAGCCCCCCTGGCCATTGCCTTTAGGGGAGAAGCTCTCCAGCAGAGTCCCTCGAGCTTCAACCAGAAAGTGCTCACCTATCGGCGCCGCGAGCACAGGCATCGCTACGGTCTGGTAAGACGTACTGCCAGCATCCGTATTTGTAAGGAAGCCTACTCCTCCGGAGATTAATGGAATCTCTTGTGCCGCTAAACCTGACGCGAAGCAAAGCATTCCCAGCGAAAGCAACACTGCACCGATTCGTCGCGGGATTGCGCAATATTTCAAACGCGGTAAAGAACTCATAATAGTTTCAAACCTATCGCGCAGGCATCGTAAGTGTGTCAACGAATTGTCTGGAGCCTGTCAATAGACTGTCAGATTTGGAAAGTGGGCCATTTTCAACCCCGCTACCTCACAAGGGTGCATTCTCCGTCCACGATATCGGTTAGTAACTTTGATCTCAGGGAACATCAGACACCAGTTAGCCAAGGCCTGCGTTCCCAATTCCCTACTCTCCAAATTCTTAAGCAACCAGAATTCGAACAAGTGTCGTCATTGGTTCTGAGCCAAGCTGGTGAAGGTGATCCTAAACGATCTTGTCGCCTTCGCCCGGGGCCAGGAAGAGGTTGGTTTCGAGACCGTGCTGACGCGTGTAGAGATCGTAATAGCGGCTCTGGAGCTTATAGAGGGACTCATGGGTGCCGCGTTCGACGATCTTCCCCTGCTCAACAACCAGGATCTGGTCGGCGCGGCGGATGGTGGAGAGGCGGTGGGCGATAACGAAGGTAGTGCGGCCCTGCATGAGATATACGAGGCCATCCTGAATCATCGTCTCGGACTCGGAGTCCAGTGAGCTGGTGGCCTCATCGAGGATGAGGATGCGTGGATCGGCGAGGATGGCGCGGGCGATGGAGATCCGCTGACGTTGGCCGCCTGAGAGCTTGACGCCGCGTTCGCCGACAACCGTTTCGTATCGCTCCGGAAAGCGTTCCGCGAACTCATCGACGCGAGCGATGCGGCAAGCTTCCAGGAGGTGCTCCTCGGTGGCCTGAGGACGGCTGAAGAGAACGTTCTCGCGGATGGTGCCGTCAAAGAGGAAGGTCTCCTGCAGGACGACACCGAGTTGCTGGCGGAAACTGCTGAGGCGGATGGTGCTAAGATCCACGCCGTCAATTGAGACCTGTCCCCCATCGGCTGTGTGGAAAGCGCAGATGAGCGAAATGATGGTCGATTTGCCGGAGCCGGAAGAGCCAACCAGAGCTGTGACGGCGCCGGCTTTAGCTTCGAAGCTGATACCGTGGAGGATAGCTTTGTCGGGTATATAGGAGAACGTAACGTCCTTGAATGCAACATCTCCCTGGATCGGTTCAACAATCTGGGTGCGAGTTGGTTCTCGGTCTTCCTCGGGCGCGTTCAGGATCTCCGCAGTACGATCGAGACCGGCTAAAGCCTCGGTGAGCTGTGTGCCGACACTGACCAACATGGCGATAGGCGCAACCATGAAAGCCAGCAGCATGATGAACTCCACGTAGCCGCCGACATCGAGACCATGCGCCGCAACCTCCCTTGCGCCGATGTACATCACCAACGCGCCGACAACTCCAAGGGCTGTCGTGGAACAGAAAGACATAAAGGATTGAGCGGTGATCGATTTGGTGATGTTATGGAAAAGTCGCATAGCGCCCTCAGCGAAGACGCGTGCTTCGCTTTCTTCCGCATGGTACCCCTTGACGACGCGTACGGCGCTGAGCGATTCGGTGAGACGGCCGGAGACCTCGGCGTTGATGCGCGAGCGCTCGCGAAAGAGGGGGCGTGTGATCCCAAACGCCCCCTTCAAGAACCACCCAAAAGCGATCATGATGCAAATGGTAATGGCTGTCATGAGGGTGCTGATGTGAATGAGAATGATGAGCGCAATGATCCCTGTGAGAATTCCACCGACGAAGTCTATAAGTCCGGCCCCAATGAGGTTGCGGACCCCTTCTACGTCGGTCATGATGCGGGCGACCAGTGTACCGGTGCGGTTCTCATCATAGAAGGAGACAGGCAAGCGACCGATATGCTGCTGGACCTGCATGCGCAGGTCTGTAATGAGGCGCTGGCCCGTAATCGAGAGTTGCTGATTAAGGATGTAGGTCGTAATGCCCTGGATGAAGGTCGCACCAGCGACAGCGCCTGCAATCAGAGGTAGCTTATCAAGTTGATGCTTGTACATCACGTCATTGATTAAATAGCGTGAGGAGATAGGCATGGCAAGACTACAGATGCGGTTGACTATCATTAAGAGGAGGCTGCCGGCGAGGAGCCAGCGACATGGCTTGATGAGCTTCCAGACCTCGGGCATCACTTTGGTGAGCTTTGGCCTGGGGCTGTAGCTAGGTTGATCGAAGGGCGAAGACATAGATAGGCCAAGTTTACGCTGAAGGATAGAGGTGTCCGCGATGATGAAAGACAGTTTGTGCTCTTCGCGGCACGCCACGCAACTCCCTGCTGCGAACTGGCCGCAGCGGATGACCATCGCCCGGTCTCACCGTCTGAGGTCACTCGTGGGGCGGTTTTATGGAAGCCTGAAATCGAATCTCTCGTATGCCCCGACAATGCTTAAAACAGGGTCGAGATCACGGCATCCACATCGCGACAAATCAATGACAACATCGGGACAATATCCTGACACAAGCCAGAAGTGCATTGGAATATATTGACACCCAAGAGAGTGATGACAATAACCAATGCTGAAATCTAATTGCTCTTCAAGAAAAGTGGTATTTTTCTTTCCCTCCTTTGCGAGCTCGGATGCAACGGCCCCGCTCGGAATCTTGGCAGTCGCAACCCCGCTGATCCGCGCCGGATATCAGATTGTTCTCATCGATTCGACGATCACGCTGGACTACAAGAAACGCGTACTGGAAGAATGCCGCGATGCGCTCTGTCTGGGCATTTCGCTAGTTACAGGCCCGATGATTCGCGAGACGGTCGAAATTGCCCGCGCCATCAAGGATTGGAACCCTGAGTTCCCTGTCATCCTCGGCGGCTGGCATCCATCGCTGCTGCCAAAGCAGACGCTAGAGGCTCCGTATATCGACTATGTCGTTCGCAGACAAGGCGAAGACTCAATGCTCGAACTCGTCAATCATCTAAGCTCCGGCTCGGCACCTGAACTAATCGCCGGCATTGGCTTCAAGCGCGACAACAAAACCATCTTCACGCCTGAGCGCCCTCTGAAACCCCTTGTGGACATGCCACCGAAGGCCTATCACCTTGCCGACTTCGACGCATACGAGCGTGTTTGCGGCAAACGTTGGGCCATGTACACCTCCAGTCTCGCCTGCCCTTACAACTGCGGCTACTGCACGAATGCGGGCGTCTATGGGCGCAAATGGAATGCGCTGCCGGCCGAACAGTTTGTCGAAGAAACCGTCGACCTCAGTCGCAGGTATAACCTCGAGATGCTGTGGATCGTTGACGACAACTTCCTGGTTGATCTTGATCGGGCACGCGCCATCGCTGAGGGCCTGGTTCGTGAAAATTCACATTTCAAGTGGAGCATCCAGGCGACAACGAACCTCACCTCTCGTCTTTCGCTCGAAGATCTCAAACTCCTGCATCGTAGCGGTCTTCATCAAGTTTGCCAGGGAGCGGAATCAGGTTCGCCCAAAGTGCTGAAGGCTATGAACAAGAACTTTCAAGACTTTGGGACAATCTACGAAAGCGCGGCCCGGTGCGTCCAGGCGGGAATTCGTCCCTCGTTCAACATCATCTTCGCCTTTCCTGGCGAGGGGGAGAAAGAGCGAAAGGAAACCATCAGCTTCATCATGGATGTCTGCCGTAAGTTTCCCGGCGCCGAGTTCTGGACGAACATCTTCACGCCCTATCCCGGAGCTCCCATCATGGACAAGATTGCCGAGCTTGGAGTTGTTACGCCAGACACCTTCGAAGGTTGGGCCGACTTCTTTCCCCGGTACACCAAGCTTCCATGGCTTAACGGCAAAGACCATAAGCAACTCCAGGTAATGCGAGACTATCTGCGCATTGCCTTCGATCGTATTCCTATCGGAGCAGACAAGCGCACTCGCTTCACCCGTCTGGCGCAAAAATGCATCTCATTTCCGGCGCGGCTGCGTCTTGACCATGGCGCATACCGCTTTCCCATCGAACTCTGGCTGAACGACAAGCTGAAGGAAAGAACGCCTGGATTCAAACCCGTGGTGGATGCAAAGCGTCTGGAGCCCAATGAGATTCCAGCGGAGGCGGTATGCTGAACCAGCTGCCTGCGGAGCAGGCCAATGCCTGCTGAATCATTTTCGGTCGGAGCTGGCCAATGGCAGATGTTCTTCTGACGCACACATACCACCTCTCGCACGATGCAAAGCAACTGCGGAAGATGCAGCCGTATCCTCCGCTCGGCACGCTCTATGCCGCGACGGCGCTTCGCTCTGCAGGCATATCCACCGCTGTCTTCGACACGACGTTCGCGCAGCCTGTGCCAGGGTTCCGGGAAGCGCTCGAAGAACACAAGCCAAAGATAGTCGTCATCTACGAGGACGACTTCAACTTCGTAACCAAGATGTGCCTGATGCATATGCGCAAACTGGCAAACGAGCTAGCCACGATAGCCCGCTCTGCAGGAATCACCGTAATTGCACACGGATCGGACGCTACCGATCACCCCAGGGAATATCTTGACAATGGAGTCGACTTCATCCTGAAAGGCGAAGCTGAGCAGAGCCTGACCAATCTTTGTGACGCTCTTCTGCAGTCCCGGCAATTGGAGGCGATTCCCGGACTCGTGCGCTATTCCGCTGCGGATGGTCGCCTGGAGAGCTTGTTACCTGCGCCGACGAATCTTTCATGGGCCACTCTGCCACGCGCAGCGAGAGAACTCATCCCCCTCGAGCCATATCGGCGTGCGTGGACGCAAGCGCATGGTTACTTCTCTACAAACATGGTGTCGAGCCGCGGTTGTCCATTCGGTTGCAACTGGTGTGCGAAGCCCATCTCTGGCAATCACTTCCAATTGCGAGCACCGGAGGAGGTTGCGGCGGAGATTCATGAACTCAAGACACTCTTCGGTGTGCAGCACATCTGGTTTAGCGATGACATATTTGCCTTGGATCGCCACTGGGTCGAGAAGTTTGCCAACGCAATGGAGTCTCATGGCGAAATCGTTCCCTTCAAAATTCAGTCGCGTGCCGATCTAATGAATGACATCACCGTTTCAGCTCTGAAGCGAGCGGGCTGCGCTGAGGTGTGGATGGGCGTTGAGTCTGGTTCGCAAAAAATCCTCGATGCGATGAAAAAGGGTTTGAAGCTCTCCTCTATTCATGCCGCGCGAGAGAGGCTCGCAAGCGCCGGCATCCGAGCATGCTATTTCCTTCAATTCGGCTACCCCGGGGAAGGCTGGGCCGAAATCTGCGAGACGATCCGCTTGGTGCGCCGCACACGCCCTGACGACATAGGTGTCTCTGTCTCCTATCCCCTCCCGGGCACGGCGTTCTTCCACCGCGTACAGGCGCAGCTGGAATGGAAGCGCAACTGGAGCGATAGCGACGACCTCTGCACAATTTACATCGCTAGCTACAGCGACACCTTCTACCATGCTCTTCGTGACGCATTGCATGCCGAGGTAACTGCATGGTATGCACCCACCGATTCATCCGATCCGTCGACCTGCGAGTCTCTATGGCACCGCGTCCACAAGATGGAGCCTGTATGTAGAAATATGAACGTGCAGTCTCTGCCCGAATTCTCACCAAGCGAGACCGAGACCACATTTCTTCCGCTCGAAGACCTCATCGTGGGCAACTAGGAGGCCCTGATGCCAGACCTGCTACTGACGCACGGTTACTTCGTTCATGAAGATCCCAAGGAGCTTCAGATCATGAAGCTCTACGCTCCACTTGGCATCCTTTATCTCTGCTCACACCTACGCCAAAAGGGGTTCGATGTTGAAGTCTTCGACACCACCTTCTCCTGCCGCGAACTTCTCTTCGAGTACCTTCGCACGGAAAAACCCTCGGTGCTCGGCATCTACACAAACCTGATGACGCGAAGCAATGTCGTCGAGATTATCGACGTTGCACGCGAGGCTGGCTGGACCACTGTCGTGGGTGGTTCTGAACCCGGTTCCTACGCGCTGGAATATCTGCAATCAGGCGCGGATTTTGTCATCTTCGGCGAAGGCGAACTGACAATGGAAGAACTCCTGACTGCGCTCCGCAGCGGCGCACAGGATTCTGTGGCAAAGATCAACGGCCTTGCCTCGCTGGACAGCGACGGAAACCTGTGCCAGACCCCGCCGCGAACCCAGATCGCCAATCTCGATGCACAGCCGTGGCCCGCACGCCATGCTATCGACATACACCGCTACATCAAAACGTGGCGCGACGCACACGGCACCGGTTCTATCAACTTCATCACCGCACGCGGCTGTCCTTTTAGGTGCCGCTGGTGCAGCAATACAGTATGTGGACGGACCCATAGGCGCCGCAATCCTCTGCTTCTCGTCGACGAAGTAGACTGGCTGCTGCACGAATACTCGCCGGAGATGGTCTGGCCCTCCGACGACGTCTTCACTATCAACCATCACTGGCTACGCGACTATGCCGCCGAAATGAAGCGGCGAAGCCTGCGCATCCCCTTCGAATGCATCTCGCGCGCCGACCGTCTCAGCCCCGAGATGCTCGACCTGCTCGCTGAACTTGGCTGTTTCCGCGTCTGGATCGGTTCGGAGAGCGGCTCCCCGCGCATTCTCAAGGCGATGGACCGTGGCATCAAACTCGATCAGGTACAGAACAGCGTCAACCTCTGCCGTGAACGCGGCATTGAGAGTGGCCTCTTTCTTATGTGGGGCTATGAGGGCGAGGAGATTGAGGACATTGAGGCCACCATTAAACACGTTAGAGCCACGAAACCTGAAATCTTCTTCACCACCGTCTCGTATCCGGTCAAAGGGACGCCTTACTACAAGCAGGTGCAAGACCGTCTGGTGCAGTTGCGGCCATGGAGCCAAACTTCCGATCGCGACCTAAAGATCAAGGGCCGTCATTCGCGGCAGTTTTACGGGCACTCAGACAGACTTCTGCGCAACGAGGTCGAGCTTGCGCGTCTCGTGGACAATCCCGCCTCCGACGCCAGAGTCCTTGCGGATCTTCGCAATGAGATACAGACGCACCGAGCCAACCTGCTCTCCACGCGCGCCGAGGTGGAAGCATGACCACTACTGCCATCCCGAATCAGACAACGCTCGCCTTTGATAGCGTTGCCGAACACTACGACCAGTTCACCCGTTCAGTCGTTGGCCGTACCCAACGTAACGCCGTTTGGCAAAAGGCTGCCGCAACTTTTTCCGCCGGACAACACATACTCGAACTTAACTGCGGCACCGGTGAGGATGCGCTCTTCCTTGCGCGTCACGGCATCTCCGTCACGGCGCTCGATGCCTCGAAACAGATGGTGCGGCAGGCCCAACGGCGGCGTGACCTCGAAGCACCCCACTCTCCCATCCGCTTCGAACTGCTGCCTACCGAAGACTTGGCGGAGCTGAAAGACGCGCCGCTCTTCGACGGCGTCTTCTCCAACTTCTCTGGACTCAATTGCGTACCCGATCTAGCCGTTGTCGTCGAACAGCTCTCCGCCCGCGTTAAGCCCGGTGCGCCGCTGCTTCTCTGTCTCTCTACACGCTTCTGTCTCTGGGAAATCCTCTGGTATCTCTCACAATGGAATTTTCGTAAGGCCTTTCGCCGCTGCGGTGGGCACGCAACCGCCCGCTTCAACGATTACGCCATCCATGTGCAATACCCTACTCTGCACCAGCTTCGCGCACTCTTTGCGTTTTTTGCGCTGCGCTCCTGCACCGGTATCGGACTTCTGGTTCCACCGTCGTATCTCGAACCCTGGGCGCGGAACCATCCGCAGTTTATCGGCGCTCTTTCCCGAATCGACCGCGTACTCTGCAATCTTCCGGTCTTTCGCGTGATTGGTGATCACATGCTGCTCCATTTTGAAAAAACAGGTTCATGATCATCTCCTACCATCCGCGCGCCGTAAAGTCTCGCAGCCACCACTCCCAGGTCTTGCGGGCTCTCCCCGGCCTGAAAGAAATACTATCTCTGCCACCCATTCTTTGCGCTTCAGACGATCATGTCATGTATTGCCCTGAAAAGGTGTCCAGATGATCGTGCCCGACAATGAAATAATCCACGACAGCGCAGAATTGCAGGCAGAACATATCGCGCTTTTGTGCTGGCAATGCGAAGCTCCCCTCGCGGATATGCCGATGGCAACTCGAACAGGTTCCGGCAAGCGTGTGTGTTCCAGTTGCACGGCAATAACACACTACAAAGACGGCATCTGGCTCTCACTCGCACCAGAGCAAACCAACCATTTCCGTCGGTTCGTCACAGAGTACGAGTTTATCCGTGCAGCCGAAGGGCGCGGGAGTGCCGGATCGGAGTACTATCTCAACCTGCCGTATAAGGACATCTCAGGCCGCAATAGCGATCAGTGGACGATACGGGCTCGCACCTTCCGCACGATGGAACGTGACATTCTTGCTCCGCTCGCAAGACGTCATCAACGCCCTCTCCACATCCTCGATCTTGGCGCAGGCAATGGCTGGTTGAGCTATAGACTGACGCTTCTTGGACATCTCCCCGTTGCAGTCGATTTGTTGACTAACGATTTTGATGGTCTCGGCGCCGCCATCCACTTCAGCTCACGTGTGCGGCCCTTATTCCCACGCGTTCAGGCAGTCCTCGACCGACTGCCGTTTGCATCATCCACCTTCGACCTTGTGATCTTCAACGCGTCGTTCCACTACTCGGAGAATTACCAACTCACCTTCGCGGAAGCCCTTCGCTGTACACGTCCCGGCGGTGCCATCGTGATTGCAGATACGCCCTGGTACGCAAAAGAAGAGAGCGGCCAAGAAATGGTTGAAGAAAAGCACAAGCGCTTTACGTCCACATACGACTTTCCGTCCAACTCGATCTCAAGTCTCGAATACCTCAGCCCAGATCGTCTGCAACGTTTGCAAAGTGAATTCAAAGTTCAATGGGAATGGATAAAGCCCTTCTACGGGATTCGCTGGGCTCTCCGGCCACTCCTCGCAAGGCTGAAAGGGCGGCGGCGGCCGTCGCAATTCTGCATCTACGTCGCAAGGGTCAACGCATGATCATCCTTTATCATCCGCGTGCTACACGGCCTAAGAACCGAAGGCTGCCTCTAGCCGTCCTCGCGCTCGCTGCGGCGCTTGAAGGAAGAGAGGATTACCAGATTGTCGACGGGAATCTCGATGACAATCCGACAGCAAGCATCCTGCAACTCATCGCGCAGCACAAGGTTGAACTGCTGGGTGTCTCCGTGATGCCCGGACCGCAGATGGTAGCCGCAATGGAGACCTCTCGCGAGATTCGCCGTCTTCATCCGGAGGTCCCCATATGCTGGGGTGGCTACTTCCCGTCCATCTATCCGGACGCTGCGCTCAACGCACGCTACGTCGACTACGTCGCTCGTGGACAGGGAGAGGACACTCTCCTTGAACTGCTCAATGCGCTTCGTGGCAACCGTTCTCTCAACTCGATACGAGGCCTTTCGTACAAGGACATGTTCGGCCTCCGGCACGACAATGGAGAGCGGCAAATGAAGGGACCAGACGAGTTCCCATGGTCTCCCTTCCATCGTCTGCCTGTGGAAAAATACCTGCGTCCGTCATTCTTTGGCAAACGTACCGCCGTCCATCATGCGAGCATAGGATGCCCGTTCAACTGCAGCTTCTGCGGTGTCCATGCGGCCTATGGCAACAAGGAGAAGATGGAGTCACCGGAGCGCACGGTCGCCATTCTTAACCATCTCGTGGAACGCTACGGAGCGGATTCGGTTCAGTTCTACGATATGAACTTCTTCTTGCGCGAGGATCATGCGCGGGAGCTCTGCGATCGCATGGCGCCACTAAACCTTCGCTGGTGGTGTGAGGCGCGCATCGACATCATGTCGCGCTACTCGGATGAAACCTATGCCGCAATCAAGCGGGCTGGATGCGCGATGATCTTCTTCGGCGCAGAGTCCGGTTCCGACTGGGTACTCGAAGAGATGCAAAAGGGTATAACCACAAAACAGACTCTAGAAATCGCCCGGCGAATCCGTCAGTTCGGCATCATTCCCGAGTTCTCCTTCGTCATTGGTAATCCCAACGACCCTGACCGCGACACGCACGAGACGCTTCGATTCATTCGCAAGATCAAACGTATCAACCCGGACGCGGAGATCATCATCCAGCACTACACCCCAACGCCTCAGACCCACCAGGCAGGCGGGGAAATGTACGGCAAGATCGATGTGCCATTCCCAGATTCGCCGGCTGGATGGGCAACCAAGGAGTGGATGGACTTCACTCTGCGCATCGACACCAAGGCCCCATGGCTCAAGCGCCGGACCAAGAAACTCATCGACAACTTCGAGATCGTCATTGGTTCGCGCTGGCCCACCGTTCAAGATATTACCGCTCCGCGTTGGAGCCGCATGTTCCTGCGAAGCCTCAGCGCGTGGCGCTATGCCTTGCACATTTATAACTTCCCTTTCGAGCTTCAGCTCGCGAACCAGTTCATAGCTCTACGTAAACCCAAACGGGAGAGCCTGTGAAGACACATTCTGAACTGACGGGCGCCTCGACTCAGCCGGACAGCCGCGTCTTCGATCTCTGGGCTCAGGTATACGATACTCAGTCTAATCCTCTGCTGATGCTTGAAGAGCGAAGCGCGATGCCGCTGCTGCCGCCTCTAAGCGGCGGAGATGTGTTGGATGTCGGCTGCGGTACCGGGCGTTGGCTCACGAAATTGCAAACACTGAACCCAGCCTCTCTCACCGGAACTGATTGCTCCACGACCATGCTGGAACGCGCTCGAGCAAAAGTTTATCCCTCAACGAGACTCGAGCACCGCGAGTGTTCGACATTGCCTGGCGAAAACGCCTCCAAGAACTTCGTCCTGGCCTCCTTTGTACTCAGCTACCTCAGCGACCTGCACGGGTTCGCAAACGAGTGCGCTCGCATCCTTCGACCTGACGGGTGGGTGCTTATATCCGACATGCACCCCGCGACCGCTGCGAGACGAGGCTGGACACGAAGCTTTCGCGTTGAGGGGGAGAAGGTCGAAATCGCAGTTCACCCTCGTTCCCTTAAAGAGATCGTCTCCACATTTCACCACTACGGCTTCGAGCTTCGAGTTCTCATCGAGCCCCCATTTGCAGCGCCCGAACGGCCTATCTTCGAAGAATCCGGGAAATTAGCGGAGCTTGATGAACTCGCTGGAGCCCCTGCAATATACATCCTGAAGTTGCAGAAGCGGGGGCCGAGCCTGTCGGTGACAGCTCCTCGCCAGATCACGCTGCAACTTACCAGTGCGCGCATCGGCCTTGGCCCCGCTACTTGGAGAGAGGGTACCGTTTTAATCGAAGGGGGGCACGTCGCATGCATCCGTGAAAACGGCGGTGGGTCAGCGCGAACGCTCGATCTCGTTGGCTATTCCCTTCTCCCAGGCTTGATCAATGCGCACGACCATCTCGAGTTCGGACTATTTCCGAAACTCGGCCGCTCAACAGATGCCCCCACGTATCGGAATTCACCCGAGTGGGGCGAGGAGATTCATCAGCTCCACGCCGATATCATTGAGCGGCACAAGCAGATCCCTAAGACAACTCACTTATGGTGGGGCGCAATCCGCAATTTGCTCTGTGGCGTCACAACAGTCTGCCATCACAACCCTCTGCACACAGATCTGACTCGTCACGACTTTCCTGTACGAGTTCCCTCGCGCTTCGGCTGGTCGCACTCGCTCGCATTGGATCCGCATCTAGCCAAGAAGTTTCAGGCTACTCCGAGGGATCATCCGTTTATCATCCACGCAGCCGAAGGCATTGATGAAGGGAGCCGGAACGAAATCCTCCGGCTTGATCAAATGGGCGTGCTCGATAAACGCACCGTGCTCGTCCATGGGCTGGCATGCACCGCGAAAGAGATATCCCTGATCAACCGACGTGGCGCAGCACTGGTCGTCTGCCCGACGTCGAACATTTTCCTCTTCGCAGAGACTCTTTCGCGCGACCTGCTCACTTCCATTGAACGGGCGGCGCTCGGGAGCGACTCACCAATCACTGCGGCTGGCGACCTGCTCGATGAGGTCCGCTATCTACATACCGAAACCCACCTCCACCCGAACACGATCTATAACATGGTCACCTCCAACCCAGCCGAGATACTTCACCTACAAGAGGGTCAAGGACGAATCCAGGAATTCGGCGTGGCCGATCTGATCGCAGTTCGTAGCCAGCACAATACTCCCGCCCGCGCCCTTTCGGAACTAACCTTCACTGACGTGGAATTAGTTCTGCTCGCGGGCACAGTTCAAATGGCATCTCCGTTCCTTTACTCACGCTTACCGAACGATCTTCGCACCGGCATGGAACTCATCGAGGTGGCAGGTCACAAACGTTGGATTCGCGCACACTTGCAGGGACTTTTTGAAGCTGCTGAGAGCGTTCTCGGCCAGAACAAGCTGCTGCTCGGTGGAAGGCCGGTGCGTTATCTCGGAGCTTCCCCAATAAAATACACCCATCGTACATACGTGCTACCCGAGCGAGATAAAAAGTGACTCAAGATCCAGAGATGCTTGCCGAAATTTCAACCAAGCACGAATCTCGTCATAGAATCATGAGTTCGCTGTCCAAGAATTTGTCTTCTCAGTCCACCATGCGCTTGGCAGCAATTGGAACATTTCTATTTCTCTTGGCCGTCCCGTTTCGAGCAGGCTGGACGCGGGCCGAGACCGATTTTCCAAATTACTACACAGCTGCGACATTGGTCCGCCAGCATCAGCCTTTACGCAACTTTTACGATTGGACCTGGTTTGCGCGGCAAATGAACTACGCCGGCAACGGCACGCAACTCGGTGCCTATACACCGCAGACCCCCCTGACCATGCTTCCGATGGTGCCGCTCACCGGATTCGCGCCCCAGACAGCAAAACGGATATGGCTCGTATCCAATCTGGTGTTCCTTGGACTGACAGTCTGGTTATTGTCGCGAGTAACGAGATTTCGTTTCGAAACGATCTGGCTTCTCGCATTTTGCGCTTATTTTTCACTGCGAACGATGTTTCTCTATGGGCAGTACTATGTCTTCTTGCTATTCCTGCTTACGCTGGCCTTCTATTTTCTTCATCGAAACAATCATTTGCTCGGAGGCTGCGTTACCGGAATAATTTTTGGGCTGAAGCTGTATGGCGGCCCCTTCTTGCCATACTTCGCGATCAGGCGCCAATGGAAACCTTTGATTGGAATGATCGCCATGGTTCTCATGCTTGTTGGAGTAGCGATTGCGCTGTTCGGAGCGGCAGACGTCCATTATTACATCACACAGATTCTTGCTCGCACGCTCGAAGGCGGGTCGGTCGATCCGTACAATCCCGGCGACGCAACATTATCAACCTTCTTGAGACGCTCATTTGTAGCCGAACCGGAATTGAATCCCCATCCGCTTTGGGAAGCCCCTTGGCTATTTTTCTTCCTGCGAAGCTTTGCTTCATTCGCAATTATTGCTTTTCTCTTCCTTGGCATAGCCATGAGACGAACCACGGATAGGCATGATTTTTCCTGGCTCGTGGTAACTGCGCTTCTCCTGTCGACCAGCACAGCCTCCTACACTTTCATCATTCTTCTGCTGCCTTTGGTATTGCTATTGGAAGAGTCTGGACCGCGGCAAACCATCTTCCTGGTAGTTTCGTATGTGCTATTAACAATGCCACTGCATCTAGCCTGGATCTTCCCCAAGGTATGGCTATTGAGTGCATTGTTTATCGTTATCGGCTGGCCATGCTGGCGAGAAATGCCACGGCGACTCGCCCTTACTGCGGTAATGATTGCGGCTCTGATTTCCTTCGTCGATGCCAAGCGGCACATGGTGAGTTATGAAGCCGAACCCGGACAGCGTTTTGAGCGAGTCGCCGTACAAAGAGGGGCAAACTTCTCTTCGTATCCAGTGGTTTCACGGGCTGGGATTTTTTACCAATCGATGGGACCGGATCGGTATGTGCTTCGATGGCTACATGACGGACGAAACGAAAAGCTCACATTCGAAGGGCAAGCTCTTCACCCCAGGCTCACACCCGACGGCGAATCTGTTTCCTTCGAACTAGTGGCAAATCGGATTTCTACGATGATGCAGTTTGACCCAACCACTGGGAAAGCCACACCAATAGGAATGTCTGTTCCCATTGATTCAGCCGCTTCCGTTGTCTCCCCGAACGGAAAATGGATGGCATTTGAGTCAGCACGGAATGGTCCCACGCAAATATGGCTCCGCGATCTCTTGAACGGCCAAGAGAGACTCCTTACGGGCGGCAATTGCAACAGCTCCTCACCCACTTGGGAATTGGATTCCAAAGCTATTTTATTTGCGAGTGATTGCGGCCGAGCGTTTGGATTGCCAGCCTTGTATCGGGCGCGCGTAGCTGAGAACAATAACCAACCAACCGATCAGAAACTAACGAGCTCTTCCGTCAACTTGTAAGTCTCGCCGCAAAACGAAAGACACTTACAGTCCTTCCTGATTCATTGTTCTTTCTCCCGGTTTGCCTCCGAGAGTTCTCTTCCCAGAACACGCATCTGCAGATCTAGTTCTTGAAAACGTCGGGCTATAGTATGCAAGACCAAACCCACCATGCCGCTAATAAGACCGGAGACGGCCAAAGCGGCTGCAAGAAGGACCGAAGATAGTCGGGATATCGCACTAGTGTGCAAAAACTCCAGAACCACGATGGTTCCAGGAATAAGGGCAGCAGCGACAAACAGAAGTCCGATAGTTCCAAACACAGTGAGTGGCTTGTAATCGCGGGCCAACGAGAAGATCATTTTCATGATCAACAGTCCATCATGCACATGACGAATCTTCGAGTAGCTTCCCTCGGGTCGATTTGAGAGGTTGACTGGAAACTCGATGACCCGGTAACCGCGTTCGAGAGCCTTAATAGTCAGCTCGGTTTCAATTTCGAAACCACGTGAAAGAAGTGGGAGTTGCTTCACGATGTTGCGGCTAAATACTCGATAGCCGGAGAGCATGTCCTTGATGTGCACATCGAAAAGCGTTCGTGTTAGAAACAGGAAAAAGTGATTCCCAAGCCGATTCATCAGCCCAAACTGACTTTTGCTGGCTGGGCCTAATCGTGAGCCAATCACCATGTCTGCATCGTTGATCACAACAGGTTCGAGCAGCGCATGCACTCTCGCCGCGGGGTAAGTACCATCTCCATCCACCATTACGTAGATGTCCGCGTTAATCTCGCGAAACATACGCTGTACGACGAATCCTTTGCCTTGGCGCCGTTCATGGAGGATGATGGCACCGTTCTCACGTGCGCGTTCCACCGTGTGGTCTGTCGAGTTGTTGTCGAAGACATAGATTCGCGCGTCCGGTAATTCAGTACGGAATTCATCAATTACGTGCGCAATCGTGAGCTCTTCGTTAAAGCACGGGATCAGAATGGCAATTCCAGGCGAAGTATCCAGGGCACTGAGTCCAATCTGGACGCTGCTATATTCCGTCGGTTCTACTTGATATCCCATCCGTGCCTCTGGGCGAATGTAATGGCTCGAGAGAGCTTCATCGCTATCGAAGATCTCCCCGCACCAGCCGTTCGAGGAGCCCAATAGCACCTTCATAGTCCGAGTAACGTAGCTCGTACATGCTAGCCGCACATAGCCGATCCAGAATCTTTGCACGAGGGTGCGACGTCCATTCTTCAGCAAATAACGAACCGCCAAGATGAGGCAACATCTCTTCCCGAGTTAGCGGTATGAGTTCCAATGGAGCTGAGTTGCAACGATTTAGCAGAACGATATAGTGCACCTGAGATTCCTTCGCCGTGACGATGCCCGGCAACTCTGCCGTAAACACCTCAATGGACGGCTTTCCCGCCGCGCGAGGAGTCAGGCTTCGGCCTTGCAGCTCAGGGAACAGCTCCTTGGCCGATGGGCGAAACCGCACTTGATGCGAGTTACCGCGAACGTGTAGATCAGTACTCTCCCACAGCAGATAGCTGGCATCGTCTGACGTAAAAGTCCATCCTGCTCGTGCACATGCATAGGCAAGAGTGGACTTACCTGCCCCGGATGCACCGCAAAATAAAATGCCTCGACCGTCTAAGCTGACGCATGCCGCATGTAAGGGTGAAGCCCGCGAGGTTGCTATTAGTGACAGAGCAATGGCTTCGAGGAAGTGATAGCGAAAGTAGAGTCGGCTCTTGAGCGTGGCTTCGCTCACCCAACCGAAGGCAACGCCTTGAAGGAGATCGCAGACCGCGAAGTTCACAGCATCGGCGACGATGGATAGCAGATGACCATCCGCGCGAGGGACAGGTGCAGGCGGGCAGCCGGATGAACTCGCCTGTGTCACTCCAAGGCGAATCCTCAGCGAAGGATCTCTTGAGGCGCAGGCATGCTCTCTCCAACTTTCGGATGCCGCAAGCAGAATCTCGATCGAGTTCGTTTCGATCTCGACTGCAAAACCAAGTGGATAGAAGGTACGACGGTGAGCAAACTCTTGCCTCGCAAGCAGCGGATGGCCGTCATAGGCCTCATCACTCCTGGCAAGCACCGGCGCATGGGAAGCTGTTATGCTCATCGCGGCTCCTTGATGTCTGCGGCAAGCTGAACTGTGGAGAACTCGGCTGGGTCTTCTATCCCAGTTTGCCAGCAGGTTTCTGGTGATTGTCCAACCGGGTGCAACACCCCCATAAAACTGTCCTTCGAGGATTCGGTATAACGGAATGCGCAGGCTTTGATTTCGCTTCGGCTAAGGAGTTCGAACGTGCGTGTCGCTGTCATCCTTTGCTGTTCCCTATTCCTCGACGGCTGTTCAAACACCAGGACTGTCGCACTCGCCACGGCGTCTCCGGTCTCTGTTACTCCATCGTCCGGGAGAGGTTCGGCACAGACGTTTACGGCCACGTACAAAGACTCCAACGGTGGATCGCAGATTGCGGAAGTTACTCTATCCATCATGTCTGACAACGCTCTCCCAGGCGGCAAATCCAAATGGTCTGCGAATGAATGTCTCTTACGCTTTGACATCGCCACGAACGCTATCTGGCTAGTACCCAACATGGGTGGAACGTGGGGCGATCGGTCGATTACGGCTGGATCCTCGTCGACTTTGAGCAACTCACAATGCACGGTGAAAGCCTCTGGTTCTTCAGCGATGATTTCAGGCGATACAGTAACCGTTAATCTCGAAGTGACGTTCCCCACTCGGTTCGCCGGGACAAAGCGACTCTACATGGGAAGCGAGGACGTAAATCAAAACTGGAATGCCAATTACCAGCAGCAATTTGGCACCTTCACAGTTGCCGCAGCTACGTCTCCGCCAAGCGGTCGATAAGCTGCCGGAAATGAAAGGTCAGCCACCGGGATCGAGCAGCGCAGGAATCAGCGACGAAACGAGCTCCTTTACTTTTACATTGCGCGAGATGAATCCAAGAATCTCCGATCTCTCGTGATCATGGATCAGGATCGTTCCTCTTCCCAGGTACAGAACCCGAAGCATTCCATCAGAGATGACCGATATCTCTGAGCCATCAACCGGACCGGCCATATCTCGAATCACCTTGCACAGCAACCCGCCAGTTCGATTCCCTTGACGTTGGACAATGCCCGATTGCCGAACGCAAAGTGCAATCTCCAGATCGTTTGACTCAACGCAAATTTGGCTCGAACCAACGGATTTTTTGAAGATATAAGGCGCGGGAACAAATCGCCGCAGCAGGTCAGGACGCCAGCATGGTGCGTTTTTCACACGGAGACCTCCTGCCTGAGATTGACGACAAACTCTCGGAGGTCTTTCGCGGCAAACTGCGGAGTACCCCCATATCGAAAGCGCCAGGTGGGCAGCATGGATACGCTTCTGATCGTCTCTTCCCGCATCGCATCGGCCTCGAGCAATTGCACTGGCAGTCTTTCTACGCAGCAATTGACGCGGCTTTGCGTCTCTGCGGTCGACATTGGCGTGAATTCAGTCCCTGCTCGCTCTATTCTCTCCAGAAAGATCAGCCACTTCGGTTCGCACACTCGCTTCACCTGAGCGCCAAACGCCTCTGCGACGTCTATCTCGTAGGCCAACTCACCACTCATCGACGTCTGCAGATTATGCCGCTGCAAGCTTTGAAAGTGCGTCACAGCATCGGGCAAAAGCCTTAGCGGCGCTGACGTACCATGGGCCACGATCCGGTCGCGGCGCAGCGATATGTAAGTCCAATCATCCGAGACATAGTTGAAGCCCTCCTCGGAAAGGGTCACAGACAGCGTAGACTTCCCCGCTCCCGACAGTCCGGCAATCAATAATCCGTCACCGTCCGACTCCAGACAGGCGCAATGAACAGGGACCAGCCCCATCGCACAGCCCAGAACGCCGAGCGTGAGGGGGATCAGCGTCTCCTTCCAGAAGCGATCATCCCGAGCAACTGTCGCCGAAACACTTGCACTCACCGTGCGGCGCAGGATATCGAACACAAACACATTCGACCTGCCAAAGAACGCTGTTACAACATGGTGCAGCCCACGAAAATGAGGTTCTCCTACGGTCTCGTACGATGACTCGTCCACAACAACCCGTATACCGAACCCGCTCACCTCAGGATCAGCCGACGAAAGTGAAAGCTGCTCCAGCGCTCGCGCCAGTTCGAAAGAATTTGTCTGCAAATCACAGGCCGCACCCGCAAAGCATAGCTCCATCGAGTGAGGCAAGGCGGTTTGGTCAATTGGGACGAACAACATCGAAACACCTATAAGGCTCACTCTAACGCAGGAAATACGGCAATCCGCGCAGGAACGAAAAACTTTACAAACTGCTGACACGACCATGACAAATACTGCACCTGCAAGTCATATCGTCCACAATGAGCGAGGAGTTCGCAGCGCCCAAGTCGAAGGAGCCTGCCAATACCTGCCAGCTGAACGAAGGGAAGGAGGTAATCGATGGCCGATGTTCTTCTCACCCATTCGTATCACCTTCCCTACGACCCCAAGCAGGTACGCAAGATGCAGCCCTATGCGCCACTGGGTACGCTCTACGCTGCGTCTGCCCTCAGGGCTGAACATATCTCTGTCGCGGTCTTCGACACGATGCTCGAAGCCCCCGAACCCGGCTTCGCGAACGCACTGAAGCAGCTACGCCCAAGCGTTGTTGCTATTTATGAGGATGACTTCAACTTTCTCTCTAAAATGTGCCTCACGCGAATGCGCGAACTAGCTTGGCAACTGGCTCACGCGGCTCACGACGCAGGTGCCATCGTCATCGCGCACGGTTCCGACGCAACCGATCAAGCCGAAGCCTACCTCCGCAACGGCGTCGACTTTGTCCTTCGTGGTGAGGCCGAACAGACGCTCGTCGAACTTTGTATCGCGATCCTGGCCGGACGTCCCCACCTGAATATCCCAGGCCTCGTATACCTCGATGCAACGGGCGTTCTTATTCAAAGCGCAGACAGGACTCCGAAGAACGCATCCTGGAACACCCTTCCCAAACCCGCACGCGAACTCATTGATCTCGAGCCCTACCGTCGGGCCTGGACTTCTGCGCACGGCCACTTCTCCGCGAATGTTGTCGCCAGCCGTGGGTGCCCCTATCGCTGCAACTGGTGCGCTAAACCAATCTCCGGAAATAAGTTCCAGATTCGCCCTGTTCGGTCCGTCGCAGCGGAGATACGTGAACTGAAAGAGACATATGGGGTGCAGCACATCTGGTTTGGAGACGACGTCTTTGCACTCAACCATCACTGGGTCCAGGACTTCGCCGATGAGATCGAAGCGATGCATTGCGTTTTGCCCTTCAAGATTCAGTCCCGCGCCGATCTAATGACTCACGCAGTCGTCGCCGACCTCAAGCGCGCCGGATGCACCGAGATATGGATGGGCGTCGAATCCGGCTCACAGAAGGTCCTCAACGCGATGGACAAAGGCCTGCGTGTCTCCGACGTTGTCACCGCGCGCTCCCGCCTTGCTGACGAAGGCATCCGTGCATGCTACTTCCTGCAATTCGGCTATCCGGGAGAGACCTGGGAAGACATTCAGCAAACGATTGCGCTGGTCCGCAACACACGCCCTGACGACATCGGAATTTCGTTTTCTTATCCGCTCCCCGGCACCGTCTTCTACGAGCGCGTCCACGAACAGATCGGGGTCAAACGGAACTGGGCCGACAGTGACGACCTATGCGTCATGTTCCGCGCCACCTATAAGGACGAGTTCTACATGGCGTTGAGAAATGCGCTCCACGCCGAGGTCACCTCATGGCAAAACGAGGATTCATCCGAAATTTTAGACGCAGGCCTCCTCTGGCAGCGTGTCTTTGAGCTTGAACCGAAGACAAAAAATGACGAGGCAACATTCCGCGCAGACATCTCCGACGGCACCAGCAAACAGAAGTTTGTTCCCCTGCACGCATTGGTCACGGCAACGAGGCAAAGCTAGATGGCAAAACTCCTGCAATCTGCCAATCAGTCCATCGACCCCCGCAGACCCGAACGGGAAAGTTTATGACCACTATGGCCGTCTCTCCATCCGACCTCTTCGACATTTGGGCGCAGGTCTACGACGAGCAGCCGAATCCGTTCCTGACTCTGGAGCAACGCTTTCTCAGTCGTATGCTCCCTGATATCGGGGGGCTCGATGTGCTCGACGTCGGCTGCGGTACGGGCAGATGGCTTCACCTTCTCGCTTCACACCACCCCGCCAGTTTAATAGGTGTAGACACCTCTCCTCAGATGCTGCAACGCGCCTCCGCCAAGCTTGGAACGACATCAAAGCTACACCTCGGAAGTTGTGTCGGATTGCCCGTCCCGAGCGCCACAGCCGACCTCGTCCTGGCTTCTTTTGTTCTCAGCTATCTTGAGAGTGTGGAGGACTTCGCCCGCGAACTCCATCGTGTCGCGCGCCCCGGCGCAAACATTTTTCTAACCGACATGCATCCGGATACTGCAGCCTCCTATAACTGGAAGAGGTCATTCAGAGCGAACGATTCGGAAGAACACCTTCAGTCCGCCTTCTATTCTCTTAAACAAATTAGCGACGCCTTTCGGTTCTGCGGATTTGAACTGCTCACTCGCATCGAACCAGGTTTTGACTCACACGAGAAGACAGCTCTTGGACAAAATGGAAAACTCGAATCCAACGAGTCTTCCGTAAATCTTCCCGCCATCTACATCCTGCAGCTGCGAAAACACGCATCCGTGATCCCCCGTCTGCATAGCCTATCCGAGAACTCTGAGGTGCTTCATATCAGCGGAGCTAGCTGCGCCCTCGGACCGGATGCCGCAACTAGGGCGTCCGTTGCAATCGAGCGCGGACATATTCAGTCCATCTCAAGCGCTGTGTCAACGCGCGGCAACAGCATCTCTCCATCAGCAGCCATCATCGATCTGTCAGGATATCTGCTGCTCCCCGGTTTCATCAACGCGCATGACCATCTCGAGTTCGGCCTCTTCCCCCATCTCGGCGCGGGGCCATATCAAAACTCCGTCGAGTGGACGAAAGAGATTCACCACACCCACGCCTCCCTCATCGCTCGCCATCTCAAGGTGCCGAAGGCCGTCCGTCTGTGGTGGGGAGCCATTCGCAATCTGCTGTGCGGCGTGACCACAGTCTGTCATCACAACCCTCTTTCACGCGAACTAATCTCCGCCGACTTCCCCGTCCGCGTCCTCTCCAGGTTTGGCTGGGCCCACTCGCTGGAGATGGATCCAAACCTCATTCACAACTTCGATCACACGCCGCCCAATCTGCCCTTCGTGCTGCATGCGGCAGAAGGAGTCGATGCGAAGAGTGCTCAGGAGATCTTCGACCTCGATCGCATGCAGGTTCTCGATGACAGAACCGTGCTGGTACACGGCCTGGCGCTGAATCCGAAAGCTGTCGCCCTTCTCAATCGACGCCGCACGGCCTTGGTCGTCTGCCCTACCTCCAATCAATTTCTCTTTCACTGTGCACCTTCCTCGACATTGATCAAGTCAGTCAATACAGTCGTCCTGGGCAGCGACTCTCCGCTCACCTCTGCCGGCGATCTGCTCGACGAAATCTGTTTTGCCCGCAACGAGATCGGCCTCGATAGCAATGCACTCTATGAGATGGTCACAGCGAGGTCGGCAAATGTTCTGCGTCTGCGCAATGGAGAGGGACACCTCCGGACCGGGTCGATAGCCGACCTTGTCGTCGTAAAAAATAAAGGCCTCTCCCCGGCCGAAACCGTCGCCCAACTTACCTTCGACCAGGTTGAGCTGGTCATCCTCTCCGGGCGAGTCCAACTCGCCAGCGCGACTCTCTACGATCATCTACCCGGCTCACTCAAAGCTGGCCTGCAGCCTCTCACCATCGACGGCCACCAACGCTGGCTACGCGCTCCCGTCGACAACCTGATCACCGAGGCGCGAAAAGTAGTTGGACGAGATATTCGTCTCGGCGGAAAGAAGGTGGACAATGCCAGCGCTGCGTGAAGCTCCCGCAACATCGTCTTCTTCGCGCCAAGCTCACGACTCTGCCTATCCTCATCCTGAACGCCCACAGCCGCTGTAACTGCCGCTGCGTCATGTGTGACATCTGGAAGCGCGAATCCAACGACCAGATGCGCGCACAGGATCTGGAGCGTCACCGCACATCACTCGAAAATCTTGGCGTTCGCCACGTCGTCCTCACAGGCGGCGAACCATTGCTGCACAACGATCTCGCCGCTCTCTGTAACTTTTTTCGCGAACGGCAAATTCACCTCACCCTCCTGACCACAGGCATTCTCCTGCACAAACGCGCAGAAGAGGTAGCCACTCTTTTCGACGAGATCATCATCTCTCTCGATGGACCGCAGGAGATTCACGATGCCATCCGCCGCGTTAGCGGAGCCTACAATCTCATCCACAAAGGCGTCGCCGCCGTGCGTCATCACAACCCTTTCATTCCAATCACCTGTCGCACAACAGTCCAAAGGGCCAACCACCGTCATCTGCGCGAAACTGTCGATGCCGCAAGGGGACTGGGACTCGACTCCATCTCCTTCCTCGCAGCCGACCTTACTTCGCAGGCGTTCAACCGCCCTCTTATATGGCCAGGTGAAAGACAGAGTGAAATAGGTCTGAACCTCGAAGAAGCGAAAGCACTGGAAGAAGAAATCGAACAGCTTATTCTCGAATACGAAGCCGCCATCAATCACAAATACATCGTTGAATCAGCCGCTAAACTTCGAAAGATTGGCCGCCGCTTTCGCGAGCACCTCGGCCAATTCCCACCCGTGGCTCCGATCTGCAACGCCCCCTGGGTCTCTGCCGTCGTTGAAGTCGACGGCTCCGTGCGCCCCTGCTTTTTTCACCGCACGATAGGAAACATAACCTCATCCACACTCGAAGAGGTTATCAATGGAGAAGCGGCTCAGAAGTTCAGACAGTCGCTGGACATGGAGGCCGACCCAACCTGCCGGCGGTGCGTCTGTTCCCTGAACTATTGTGCAAATTAGCCAGGTAGCGCTTATCACTACTTGCTCTTGGCCAGCGCCTCTACCATCAAAGATTGGTCCCGGTCTGCGTCTTTCCACAACATCAGAAATCTCCGATAAGCCTCAACGCTATCAGCCTTATCCCGGCTAGCCGCGTCCGCCCGTGCTACGCCCATCTCTGCCATTGGATAGACGTTGCTGCCCGCTAACAATGCCGACCCGCGGTTGGCTTGAACTGTCTCAAAATCGAGAACCGCAGCCGGCATCTGTCCCAGCGCCGCATGAGCCATCCCACGCAGATACGGTGTCAGAGTTATCTGATCGAATTGCTCTAAATCCATCAGCGAGTCGAGCACCTTATCCGGTTGGTTCCCGCCAATCTCCGCTGCCGCCTGTAACTCCGGCACGTAGTACTGCGCCACGGCGGTACTTTGCGGATAGCTCACCTGCAACGTTGCAATCGTCTTCTCCGCATAGGGTTGATCTCCACAAAGCGCCGCTGCCATCCCGGCATTGAAGCTTGCAACCGGACCTTTCGGCAGACTCTTCGCCTCTTCGACCATCTCAAGCGCGACGGTACAACTCTCCGCCAGTGCACGATCCAGCGCCCCCTGGGCCAGCATCGATGCCTGCGTCGAAGCAAGCTCCGGGACGCTGCCAGCTATCGCCGCACTAACCCTCCAAAGCTCCGAGCCCGCTCCTATCTTTCCCACGTTATCCAGATAGAGGCCGTAGCGGTACAGCTCAGCATAGGTTGTCGGTACTCCGTTAGCAGCCGTCGTTCCTGCAAAAGCACTCTGCATCGCTCTCGCTTCTTTCGCAGTGACATCCTCATTCCCGGCCAGATACCCTGCAATCAACGCATTTCCGCTCGGTACAACTCCAACGCGCTTCGCCTGAGCCTCCATTTGCAGCGCGTCGTCATAACGATCCAGTCCGATCATGGCGAGTTCGACCTCTGCATACATCTCCGAGTCGAAATGGTTTCCGCCGTATCCTTGCTGTGCTGCCAACAACGCCCCTTGGAGATTCCCTTGCATCCGCAGCACCCGTGCCAGGCCTTTCCTTCCTTCCATATCGTGCGGATACTTAGCGACGAACTCTTGGATCGTCTTCGCAGCCTGATCGTAGTCTCCGCTTGCATTCATCTCATAGCAGAACTGCGCCAGTAGCTTCACCTTCTCGCTCGTATGCCCCGCCTTCATAGCCATCTCGGCCGCATTCGCCGACGCGACCTCAGCCTTCTCTGAGCCATAAAGCCACGCCAGCCGCATCTGCGCCTGAACGAACTTGGGATCAAACTCGATAGCCCGTTGATACGCTGCCATCGCATCACGTGTGCGGCCGTTACGCATCGCCGCCTCTCCCAGCGCATACGAGTGCAGCGCACTGATGCTCGCCGTTGCCTCCACGTCCAGGGGAACGCTCTTCTGCACCTGCGCCTTGTTGTCGTCACTTACTTCGGTGCGTATATCCTGCGCCATCCTGCCGATCGCTGCCGGAATCTCTTCCCTGCTCGCCGCAGTCTCTTCCAGTGTCGCCACCTTGTCGTTCGAGTCGGTCTTCAACACATCGACGCTGATCGTATACGACGTCTCCGATCGCGTGATCTCGCCGTACAGATACGCCTTCGCGCCAACCTTTTGCGCCGCTCGCCGCTCAGGAACTGTCGCTGTGGCAACGCCACCCTCGACCTCAATCTGTCGGAGCCCCGCGCGATACGCGTCCCCCCCCAGCACGTTCAGAGACTGCGACTGTCGCAGCGCAATCTCGATCCCTTGCATCACTGTCCCGTCCAGCGCCTTATCCCCGGTCTTGTTCTGGATAACCGTCAGCAGCAAATGATCGTTCATTCCCAGCACAAGCGGTCGAAAGAGTCCACTGTGCAGCACCGCCATTACCGCGACCCCAATGAGGATCAATACCGCTGCAGCGACCATTCGAACCCGCGTCCGTGTTTCTACTTCCAAAGCAGCAGCTATCAATTCCTGAGCGATACCTTCCTTCGCCCCGGTCTCTACCAACGCTCGTCCGAGGCCGGCATCCTCGAGACCATTCTCGAACTGCGCCACACCACGTCGCGACTGCGTCAGAACCGACTCCTCTTGCCACACCTGTCTTGCAGTCCGAAGATCCTTCTCAACCCCCCGCGTGGTCGCAGCCGCAACCGAGCTGTCCTCTGCGGCGGCACCATGAAGCGTATGCAGCTCAGCGAGCATCTCTCCACTGGCAACCGCAACAGCGCTCCCCTTCACAGAATGTCTCTCCCTCAATTCAAGGCCGCCCCATTCGTTATCCGGAACGCGGAGCGGCCGAATCACCGTACCGCCGGAGCTTGGCGTCTTATCTTCAATCGCCGACACCAACGCGGTTCGCGCCTCCCCCGGACCTCGCCCAGATCTTCGTCTTGGCCCCTTATGCCAGGCCACCGGATCGCTTGCCCGCACCAAAGGAACCACAGCGGACGGTTGCTTCCCAAGCCATCCACCTTTTTCCAGTCTGCTGCCCACCTTCACCAGCGCATCCTGCAACTCCTTCGCCGTCTGGAAGCGCGCCTTGCGCTCCTTCGCCAGCAGCTTCAGAATCACCTTCTCCAGACCTCGCGGAATCGACTCGTTCCAGTTACTCACCGGCTCCGGATTATGGCTGAACAACTGCACAAACACCAGCGCGCTCGTCGTCCCGCGAAATGGAACTTGGCGCGTCGCCATCTCATACAGCACCACCCCCAACGAAAACAGATCCGACCGCAAATCCAGCGACTCGCCCCGCGCCTGCTCCGGAGACATGTACGACAGCGTTCCCACCGTCGCCCCGGCCTGCGTCAGGTCCCGCCCCTCTGACGTCCGGCTCCCGCGGTCCCCCGGCTCAATCTTCGCCAGTCCAAAGTCCAGCACCTTTGCCTGGCTCTTCCCATTCGGCATCGGTACCAGAAAAATATTTGCCGGCTTGATATCTCGATGCACGATCCCTTTGGCGTGCGCCACGGCAAGCGCATCCGAAATCTCTATCGCGTAGCGGACGATCTCCTCCGCCGACAGCGCCCCATGTGCAATCCGGTCCTTCAACGTCTCGCCTTGCAGCAGCTCCATCACCAGGTACGGATTCTGATCCTGTTCGCCGATATCAAAAACCGTGCAGATATTCGGATGATTCAGCGCCGACGCCGCCCGCGCCTCCTGCAGAAAACGCTCGCGCATCCCCGGCATCGTGTAGTCGTCATGCAGCAACTTCACTGCCACTTCCCGATGCAGACGCCCATCCCAAGCACGGAAAACGAGACCCATGCCGCCGCCCCCCAGGCGGCCCAGGATCTCGTAGGGCCCGAACCTCTGGCCATTTTCAGGAATCATGCCTCTGCTTCTGTCTTTCTTGCGATCTTCTATCTCTCGAACACATCCATACCGTGGGTAAACCCTTTTACGACTTCATCATGTCGTCCACCTGCATCGATTCGCAGCTCTGCCTCAAATGGATTCCACACTCGATAACCAACATCGGCTGAAGCTCTTCGATCATGAGTTACCCGTCTCGCACCAGATCCGTCCTGGCGCGTAACTTCTGTATTAATCATTACTTCCAATCTGTCACAGGCCCACCGGGCCACACATCCCCCAAGTGTGGCATGACTACCGCACCTTGGTAACATCAGCCACTCAGAACCACCTTATAATCAGTCTGTGAGAGCCTCGAAACAGACCGTCCCGAGCCAGTCCCCCAAGCAGCCTTTCCGCGGGCGGCCGAACCAGACCCTGCTCATCGATGCCGACGACACGCTCTGGGAAAACAACATCTACTTCGAGCGCGCCATTACCAGCTTCATCTCCTATCTCGATCACCGGGTCCACACCCCAGAAGAGGTCCGCGGCCACCTGAATCGGGTCGAGCACGCCACCACACTCACCCACGGCTACGGCCTCCACAGCTTCCGCCACTCCCTCGTCACCTGCTTCGAGCAGCTCACCGACGTCCCCCTCACCCCCGAGAAGCACCGCCGCATCGAAAGCTTCGCCCAGTCCATTGCCGACCAGGAGATCGAACTCCTCCCCAACGTAGCCGAAACCCTGGCTGACCTGGCCACCCGCCACCGCCTCATCATGGTCACCAAAGGCGATCCCGAAGAACAAACCGGCAAGCTCGAGCGCTCCGGGCTCGCCCCCCACTTCACCGCCGTCGAGGTCCTCCACGAAAAGCATCACCAGGCCTATCTCACCGTCGCCTCACGCCACGCCTGCCAGGGCTGCGACACCTGGATGATCGGCAACAGTCCCCGGTCCGACGTCAACCCTGCCCTCGCGGCCGGCCTCAACGCCGTCTTCATCCCCCACGACTTCACCTGGGTCCTTGAGCACGAGGTTGTCAACCAGCCTCCCAGCGGCCAGCACCTCCTCGAACTGGCCGCCTTCGCTGACCTGACGCGTTACTTCTAGCCATATTCGGGAGGAAGAGTTTCACATGACGCGAATCGACGAAGCTGACGTAATACGCGAAATGGACGCGTTCATCGCGAAGCTGCCAGATCCTAGGTAGCCGTCCGTTCTCTCAACAATCGCGCATCCCATCAAACAACTTCGCCTGTTTCTCCAGAATCGCAGTCTTCGTCGCCATATCGGGCTGCAGATTCCAATCCCCCATCTCATGCGTCCCACCCAGCACCACCCCGTCCCGCCGCGAAAACATATAAGTGTTCTCATAAACGGTCGCATAGGTCACCTCTGGCTGCGGCAGCAGAACCGTCAGTTGTCCACGGATCGGTGTCAACTCCTCGTCGCCAAACAGCGCCTTCGCCCCAAGCCCCGTGCAATTGAAAACAAGCTTCTCGGGCAATGCCTGCACCTCCGCCAGACTCTTCATCTCCCGCACCACAATCTTGCCCCCGGCGATCCGAACGTCCGTCAGCATCGCGGGAAGATAAATCGGAGGCTCAACCATCATCCCATCGAACTGCCGCACGTACTTAGTCGCAAACGGATGCGTCCCCGCGGGCAGATCCTTTAGCTCCGGCTGCAGCCCCTGAAGCAACCCGGACTGGGCAACACTAATCGGCGAATGCCACGGCGTATCCGACAAAGCATAGTTCCGCATCCAGCGAATTCCATACTTCGGGTCCGTCATAATTTGATACCGCCGATACCCATACTGCGCTGCCGCCACAAACTGCTGTGTAAACTCTGGCGTCAGCGTCCTGCTTGTGTCATACACAGTCACCGGATTCCACTGCCCGCCCGCGATATTCGAAGTAGTCTCCGGAGGCATTGCCTTCGTATAGATCGTCACGTCAAACCCGGCCTCCTGCGCCAGCCGAGCCGTAGCCAACCCCACCGCGCCACATCCCAGCACCGCCACCGGCCCCACATGCCCCGGCAGTCCAAGGTCCGCAGCCAGCTTCGAAGTCCCCCAGCTCAAAGTAATCCCACCGCCGCCGTGTCCGTAGTTATGCACCACAACCGTCCCACCCACCATCTCCTTCGCCACCCGAAACCCCGAAGGCCGATACGGACGCAATCCAACGACCGTCCGAATCTCTCGCTCCGCCGACACCTTCACGCGCGGCAGGTGACAAGCCGTGTCCGGCAGATTCACAGGCAACATCCCCGCTGCGATCGCTGTGCCAACAGGCTTCTTCACGCACCCCAGCAATCCCCCGCTGGCAGCCAAAGACACCGCCGCCATATTTGCGTTCCGCAAGAACATCCTTCGATTCATGGCTCTATTCCAGGCAAATTGGCCTATTTATTCCCTTCTAAGTTACAAATTCCGACGTTCCCTTCGAACCGCGATCTCCCCTGCTCAAATCACGCCCATCCCCACGGAAAACCCCTCACGTGTGTCATCTCTCATCAGCCTTTTATCCCACTTATCATTGTTACGCCTTCTCCGCCCCGCCGCAGACACCAAAGAACAGCAACATACCCAGACTGTTAATATGTCCAAGGGCAAATCGCTATACGATAAAGAAGAAGTGAGAGGTTCATGAGCGAAGGTCGTTGGGTTTTATTGATTGCAAGTGAAGTGGGTGGCACGGACTCCGTATCGGACCGCGCCATGGAGCGATTAGTCGAGGCGATTCGCCTCGAAGGCTACGAAGTTGTGCGCACGTCAACGCCAGAGGACGGCCTGTCTCTGGTCACATCTGATCCGTCCTACAGCACAATCCTTCTCGATTGGGACCTCGAGGGCGAGAACCAGTTCGCCGAAGGCGCTGCACTGGCAATCCTCCGCGCCGTCCGCCGCCGCAACAAGAAAATCCCCATCTTCCTCATCGCCGATCGCACCCTCGTCAGCGAACTCCCCCTCGAAGTCGTCAAGCAGGTTCACGAATACATCCACCTCTTCGGCGACACACCAGCCTTCATCGCCAACCGCGTCGACTTCGCCGTCGAGCGTTACCACGAGCAACTTCTCCCGCCCTACTTCCGCGAGCTCAAAAAATATAACGACCAGGGCGCCTACTCCTGGGACGCTCCCGGCCACATGGGCGGCGTCGCCTTCCTGAAACACCCCGTCGGCATGGAGTTCCACAAATTCTTCGGCGAAAACATCATGCGTTCGGACTTGGGCATCTCCACCTCGCCTCTCGGCTCTTGGCTCGACCACCTCGGGCCTCCCGGCGAATCAGAGCGCAACGCCGCACGCATCTTCGGCGCCGACTGGACCTTCTATGTCCTCAGCGGCTCCTCCAGCTCCAACCAGATCGTAGGCCACGGCGTCATCGCACAGGACGACATCGTCCTCGCCGACGCCAACTGCCACAAATCCATCTGCCACTCCCTCACCGTCACCGGCGCGCGCCCCGTCTACATGAAGCCCACACGCAACGGCTACGGCATGATCGGCCTCGTCCCCCTCAAGCGCTTCTCGCCCGAGTATATCCGCGGCATCATCGACAAGAGTCCTCTCACCACCGGCATCGCCAACCAGAACCCCACCTATGCCGTAGTCACTAACTCCACCTACGACGGCCTCTGCTACGACGTGAACAAGGTCGTCGGCGAACTCGCCAAATCCGTACCGCGTATTCACTTCGACGAGGCCTGGTACGCCTACGCAAAGTTCCACGAGATCTATCAGGGTCGTTTCGCCATGGGCGTTCCCGACGACATGCCCGACCGCCCCACTATCTTCGCCGTGCAATCCACGCACAAGATGCTCGCCGCCTTTTCCATGGCCTCCATGATCCACGTCAAGCTCAGCCCCCGCGCTCCGCTCGAATTCGATCAATTCAACGAGTCCTTCATGATGCACGGAACCACCTCACCGTTCTACCCGCTCATCGCGTCTCTCGACGTAGCCGCCGCCATGATGGATGAGCCCGCCGGCCCCACGCTGATGAGCGAGACTCTTCAGGACGCAATCAGCTTCCGCAAGGCAATGTCGTCCATCGGCCACCGTCTGCGTGCCGCCGAACAAGGCTGGTTCTTCCGCCTCTATCAACCCGAGTACGTCTTCGACCCCTTCGACGGCCAGACCCATCTGCTCGAAGAGGCCGCTGACGGCCTGCTCACCAATCGCTCCAGCGCCTGGACCCTCAAGGCCGGCGAAGAGTGGCACGGCTTCCAGGACGAAGACATCGCCGACGGCTACTGCATGCTCGACCCCACCAAGGTCACCATCCTCACTCCCGGCGTCAACGCGCAGGGCAAAGTCAGCGACTGGGGCATCCCCGCTGCCATCATCACCGAGTTCCTCGACGGCCGCCGCGTCGAAATCGCACGCACCGGCGACTACACCGTACTCGTCCTCTTCTCCGTCGGCACCTCCAAAGGCAAGTGGGGCGCTCTGCTCGAAAATCTCTTCGAGTTCAAGCGCCTCTACGACAGCGAAGCCTCCCTCGAAGAGGCACTCCCTGAACTCGTCTTGAAATATCCCGCGCGCTATCGCAACGTCACCCTCAAGGAGCTCTCCGACGAGATGCATGCGGCGATGATCCAACTCAATCTATCCGGCCTGGTCAACGACGCCTGCGACGAAGATTTCGACCCGGTCCTCACCCCCGCGCAAACCTATCAAAAACTCCTGCGCCACGAGACCGAGAAGATCCGCTTCACGGAAATGCCCGGACGCATCGCCGCCGTCATGCTCGTCCCCTATCCTCCAGGCATCCCCATGTCCATGCCCGGCGAACGTCTCGGCAGCGCAGAAAGCCCCGTCATCAAACTCATTCTCGCCGTAGAAGAGTTCGGCAAGCGTTTCCCGGGCTTCGAGCGCGAAGTTCACGGTATCGAAGTCGACGCCGAGGGCAACTACTGGATGCGCGCCGTCATCGAGCCCAGTACCTCCACCGACAAAAAGAAAAACGGCAACGGAAGCGGCAAGCAGCGCCCACCCAACGCAGCCCCGCCCGTTAAGAAGAAGAAGCGTTCCACACCAACCCCGGCAACGACGCCCGAAGTACCTCCAACCGGCCTCTCCTCGCAGAGATAAATCACGTCTTCAGAGCTAATTGTTGACCT
Organism: uncultured Acidobacteriaceae bacterium; assembly: GCA_963791735.1. Lineage (GTDB taxonomy): Bacteria > Acidobacteriota > Terriglobia > Terriglobales > Acidobacteriaceae > Edaphobacter. The sequence goes on from CAWBTR010000011.1 coordinate 384,062, forward strand.
CCGGCCTCTTCCACTGAAGAGGCCGTTGTCTTCCTCTCCCCATCATCCGCAAACCGCCCCCCGGAACACCGACACTCGCCGCCCAAGCCCTCTTTCATCAGGTCCTTACCCCACCACCTAGTAGTTTTGCCAGTTTCGCTTTTTTCGAGTGGTCGATAGCCTCAACTTGAAATCGGGGAACTGACGGAGTACCTTTCTGCCATGTAGTCAGGCCCCCGATAAAAATCCAGAGAGGTCTTATAATGAAGAAATCCGTGTTGTTAGCTCTAGTGAGCGTCGCAATAACCCTGCCGGCTGTTGCTCAGAACAAGATGGACAATCGCTTGGGCGACTCAGCCGAAGTTCTCAATCAGCTCATTGCCAAACCAGACGCTATCCCTCAGGCCTACCTCAACAGAGCGAGGTGCGTCCTTGTCTTCCCCGGAGTCAAGAAGGTCGCAGTCGGCATCGGCGCAACGTATGGTCGCGGCGTGATCCTCTGCCGCACCGGCCCCGAAATGACCGGCCCCTGGTCGGCTCCTGCCATGTACAAGCTTGACGTCGGCTCCCTCGGCGTCCAGCTCGGCAGCTCTTCCACCGACTACGTGCTGCTCGTCTTAACCCAGACGGGCGCCCAGAAGATCCTCTCCGGCAAACTGAAACTCGGCGCAGGTTGCAGTGCTACCGCCGGACCCAGTGGCGCTCAGGCTCAAGGTCTCAACGACCCCAACGTCGACGTCCTCACCTACTCCCGTGCGAAGGGCGGCCTGTTTGCCGGTGCGGCCCTCGGTAGCGCATCGCTCGACACCGACGATGACGCCAACAAGGCCGTCTATGGCAAGGACATCACGGCGACAACCATCGTCCGCGAAGGCGGAGCCACCGCGACACCCGCAGGCAAGCGCCTAGAAGCCATTCTCACCAAGGAAACGCCGAAGTATATTAGGTAACGACGACCGGTATACAAAACCTGAGGCGGAGGCAGCAACGTCAATCTGACGGTGCGCTCTCCGCCTTGTCTTTCAAAGTCGAGAAACATTCTGCATTGACACCGGGAAAGGGACACGTTGTTGTCCCACCTCCAACTGCGCCCGACCACCAGTCAACCCGCCCGGGATGTTATACTACCCTTCGGATTGCTCACCGCAACTCACGCCCACCAGCGTCGAGACACAACGCGGAGGTGGCGAAATTGGCAGACGCACTAGCTTGAGGTGCTAGCGCCGCAAGGCATAGGGGTTCAAGTCCCCTCCTCCGCACCAATCCACACATTTTCTCCGGTCTTTTCTCTCCGGACTTCAAGAGGTTATAGCACCCCGATGGTCACTCTTCTCGTTATTGTGCACGTTATCGTCTCTCTCTTCATCGTTGGCGTCGTCCTCCTCCAGCAAGGCAAATCCGCCGACCTCGCCGGGGCCTTCGGAGGTCAGGGCTCCCAGACGGCCTTCGGCCCTCGCGGCGCAGCCAACCTTCTCACCAGGCTGACCACCTACTCCGCCGTCATCTTCATGATCACATCCATCGGCCTCACCATCATGCTCTCGCGCTCCAGCGGCGAACATTCCGTCCTCTCCGGCGTCAAGACCACGCAGAGCGCGCCAGCGAAGAAGTAGCAACCACTAAATCAAAAGATGCGCAGGCCATCGGCTTGCGCATTTTTCATGCTTCAAGATAAAGCGCGATAATCTCCACATGCCGAAGCTGCCCGTCGTCATCCTCCTCCTCGCGCTCGCCATCCCTGCTGCCGCACAAAAATCCGCGCCCGCGCTACCACACGATCTGAATTCAAACTCCCCTTGGCTCTTCGCCGGCTTCAAAGGCAACGGCGAAGACGGTGTCTTCTACGCCATCAGCCCCGACGGCTACCACTGGACCATCGCCAACCAGGACCGTCCCATCTTCCACCAAACCCAACCCAACGAGCTCATGCGCGATCCCTTCCTTCAGCGCGGCCCCGACGGCACCTTCCACCTCGTCTGGACTTGGTCATGGGGTAGCCCCACCGTCATCGGTCACTCCACCTCCACCGACCTCATCCACTGGACCGCCCACCAGCAACTCAACGTCCTCGCCAACGAGCCTGCAGCAATCAACGCCTGGGCGCCCGCACTCTACTACGAGCCCGACAACAAACGCTGGCTCCTCCTCTGGTCCTCCACCATTCCCGGCCGCTTCCCCGGCGACCAATCCGGTGACAACAACCTCAACCACCGCATCTTCTACACCACCACGACCGACTTCATAACTCTCGCCCCATCCAAGGTCTTCTTCGACCCCGGCTACAGCGTCATCGACGCCACCCTCATCCACACCGACACTAACTACCGCCTCATCTTCAAAGACGAACGCAAAACCCCGCTCAAAAAAGTCCTCCAGATCGCCCAGGGCCCAACCATCGAAGGTCCTTGGTCAAACATCACCCCACCCATCTCCGAACCCTGGTCCGAGGGAGCCGCTATCATCCCTGTGGCAGACGGCTACCTCGCCTATTACGACCACTACCGCGACCCCCAACACTACGCCGCCATCTTCTCCACCGATCTCAAAACCTGGACCGACGCCACCGCTCGCGTCACCTTCCCCGCCAAACTTCGCCACGGCTCCTTCCTCCGCATCACCCAGGCCGAGTACGACCGCATCAACAATCTCCAGCAACCCTGAACTCTGATCCCAGAGCCTCAATCCGAAAGGCATCCATGATCCTCGAAACCATCCCCGTCGGACCCCTCCAATGCAACTGCTCCATCCTCGGCGACGAGACCTCCCGCGAAGCCATCGTGGTCGACCCCGGCGACGACATCCCCCGCATCCTCGCCCTCCTCGCCAAACACTCCCTCACCGTCAAGCAGATCATCATCACCCACGCCCACATCGACCACATCGCCGGCGCCCACCATCTCAAACAAGTCACCGGCGCGCCCATCCTCTACAACCAGAACGACCTCGCCCAGGTCAAGATGATGGACGTTCAGGCCACCTGGCTAGGCATCCCCACCCCCACCGTCTCCAACCCCGACGACACCCTCGACGACGGCAAAATCATCACCATCGGAGCCAACCCCGAGAAGGGCCAAACCGGCCTCACCGGCTCCATCCTCCACACCCCCGGCCACACCGAAGGCAGCGTCTGCCTCTACCTCCCGACCCAAACCCTCCTCCTCGCCGGAGACACCCTCTTCGCCGGCTCCGTAGGCCGCACCGACCTGCCCGGAGGCAACACCAACAAGCTTCTCCGCTCCATCCACGAGCGCCTCCTCACCCTCCCCGACGAAGTCACCGTCATCCCGGGCCACGGACCCCGTACAACTATTGGGTCCGAACGTCTCGAAAATCCATATCTACAAAGAGTTTAGAATTAGTGTTTTATACAAATTAGCGAACCTAACACCTTAGAAGCATCACATGAACTAGTAACTATCGTGGTTCAATTTCAGGCCATGCACGATGCGTTCCAAACCATCCGCAAACTCCCCCGCAGGCCCTAATAAACTAACCACTACCCGTCCCGATTCGGCTATCCCATAGAACGACCCCGGATGCACCACCACGCCCAAATCCCTCAAAAGCATCTCCGCCACATCCCCGCCCATCTGCGGCAACCGCAGAATCGCACTCCACCCCGCCTCCGCCCGCAGCACCTCCACCCCACTCCCCGCCGCCAGTTGCAGATTCCCGCGCACCCGCTCCAGAATCTGCCCCTGAATTCCTCGTCTGCCCCCAAGCCACACCGGCAACGCCCCCTGCACCGGAGCGTTCATCGACAGAAACGTATCCGCAATCACCTCCAGCCGCCCCATCGCCTGCGACCTCGCACCCTCCGGCCCCAACCCGACAATCCACCCCACCTTCATCTGCGGCAACCCGGCAATCTTACTCATCCCGCTCAAACAGAACGTCAGCACCGGATGCGGCCCCACCGCAAAACTTGTCAATCCATCCCCACCCAGCGGATAGTCCAGAAACACCTCATCCACAATCAACGCCAACCCACGTCGCACACAAATCTCCTCCAATCTCTCCCGCTCCACCGCCCCGGTAGCATGGCCCGTCGGATTATTCGGATGCACCACCACAATCGCCTTCGTCTTCGGCCCAATCCTCCGCTCCAACTCCGCAAAATCGATCCACCACCCCTGGTCATAGAACAGCGGATAAGTCCGCAGCCTCACATCCTCCAGCTCCGCCAGAAAATCGAACAGCGGATAACTCGGCTGCGCCACCAGCACCTCATCCCCCGCATCGCACAGCAGCCGAAACAGATACCCATACCCTTCACTCGTACTAGTCGTCAGCACCACCGCGTCCGCATCCACACTCGCCCGATGATCACGGTAGTACCCCACCACCGCCTCCCGCGCCGACCGCATCCCCCGCGGATCAGGATCGTACGTCAACGCGCCTGCACCGGCCAGCGGCCGCAAAATCGCCTCGGCATCGTACTCAAACCCACACACCGTAGGGTTCGACATCGTCAGATCAACCAGCCTCCGCCCCGAAGCCCGAGCCTCACGAATCGCAGCCGCAAACCTGCTCTCCCCTAAATCCCAGCCCGTCCGCGCCGAAAACCGATAGCTCACCACACCATGCTAATGCGAAGCCCAAAACTTGCGGATCAGAATCGCGTCAGCCGACTCTGTGCGCTGACGAGTTGCAGCCGTTGCGCCAAAGTCGACCCGGAAGTACGATCGGAATTCCCCACAGCTCGCCGAATTCACACTCGTCTGAAAGAAAGGATCTTCCGAGGTGTCACCTTTTATATTCTGGCCATGCTTTGCAGGACTAGTCTTTCTCGTCATCGGACTTGTCTCTATCAGGAGAGAGTTAGCAGCAGCAAGCGGACTCGAAAAGCTGATCGCATTGGGATACGTATTCGTTGCCGCACCATTAGCAGTCTTCGCAGGCGAACATCTTGCCGGCGCCAGATTCCTCATGCAGTTGGTCCCGCCATGGATGCCCGCGCGCTTATTCTGGGCATACTTCGTTGGCCTGGCCCTTCTCGCCGCAGCCCTCAGTCTTTCACTGAGAAAGTATGTACGCTGGTCAGCTCCCTTACTGGCGATAATGATGTTCCTCTTCGTGCTGATGATCCACCTACCCAACGCAATAGCTCATCCGAAAGAAAGACTCTTCTGGACATTGGTTGCAAGAGAGACCGCCTTCGCAGGTGGCGCTCTTGCTCTCACTGGATTCACAATGCAGCAAGACAACCTTCGCCGCTCGAGGATTCTGATATTCCTTGCGCGCCTCTGTGTCGCCATTCCGCTTATCATCTTCGGCGTCCAACACCTTCTGCACCCTGCGAACGCGCCCGGGGTTCCCCTCGCAAAACTAACTCCGGCCTGGGTTCCATTTCCCTTCTTCTGGGCCTATCTCACCGGGGTTGTACTGCTCGTTGCCGGAGCAGCCATTCTTCTCAATAAAAGATCTCGAATCGCCGCAGCATACGTCGGCCTGGTCATGGCCTCACTCACATTGCTTCTCTACACTCCCATACTGGCCATGGCGAGCATGCCGCAAATAACTGAAGGAGTGAATTACGTTGCAGACACTCTGCTCTTCGCCGGAACAGTCTTACTGCTGGCCATGGCAATGCCTCCGAACCATCGCGCTGAGTCGGCGAGCCACTTACAATAATCCGACATATGACTCCTGTGAAAGCAGTCCTCTTCGACTACGGCATGGTCCTCTCCGCACCACCTGACCCCGCCGCCTGGGTCCGAATGCGCACCATCACCGGACTCACGGAAGACCTCCTCCATCGCGAATACTGGGCCCACCGCCACGCTTACGACCGCGGCGACCTCTCATCCGCTGCCTACTGGAACAAAGCCGCCGCAGGCGCCGGAATCGTCCTCACCCCATCCCAACTCACCAGTCTCATCGCCGCCGACACCGACTTCTGGTCAACACTAAATCTCCCTATGCTCGATTGGGCGCAACGCCTCCAGCGCTCCGGCGTCCGCACCGGCATCCTCTCCAACATGCCCGACGCCTTGGAGGCTGGCCTTCGCGCCCGCCACACATGGATCGAAGCCTTCGACCATCACACCTGGTCCCACTCACTCCGTCTCGCCAAACCCGAGCCCGCCATCTACCTCCACGCCACCGAAGGCCTCCGCACGCCACCGGAAAACATCCTCTTCATCGACGACAAGGCCGAAAACATCGAAGCCGCCCTGGCACTCGGCATGCAAGCCATCCAGTACACAACTCATAACGCCTTCGAAACAGAGATGCACACACGCGGTCTCGACCACCTGCTACAACTAGAAGGTCATCCCGTTTCCCAAAACGGGAAGCTATAGTACCTCAGTAACGTCTTGCGAAATTTCTTACTCTACAACCGTTTCACAACCCATGGATAGTTAAGGTCAGGCTGCAATAGCGCAACGCCCGCAGCCAGGAACCCATGAAGACGAAGACACCGCGCTCTCTCCAACGTATCGCTGCGGGTCTCTGCAGCTTCATCGCCCTGGCCCTCGCCACCTGGCCCCTCGCCGCACAGAACACCGGCCCGCAACAACTCGTCTTTACCGGCCTCCTCGGCTCTTCCAATCCCACACAATCTAACGCCCAGTTCAACGCCGTCCAGTCCGACGCGTCCGGCAACCTCTACCTCCTCCTCGATCAAAAAGACGGCGTCCGCCTCCTCAAGACAGACGCCTCCGCGACAAACATCCTCGCGCAAACGCAACTCGGCGCCGCAGGCGACATCGGCCTGGCCATGGCCCTCGATCCCTCCGGCAACATCTACGTCACCGGCACCACAACCTCCGGCACCATCACCGCAACCTCCGGCGCAGCATTTCCCAACCCGACAGGCACCTCCACAAACGCCTTCATCGGCAAGTTCGATCAGAACTTGAATCCAATCTTCGTCACCTACGCAGGCAGCGGTGGCCTCTCTGTCACCGGCATCGCCGCAACCGCCGACGCTGTCTTCCTCACCGGCAGCATCTTCGGCTCCACCCTCCCCGTCACACCCTCCGCCATCATCCAATCCCCCGCCTTCAACAGCCTGCAAAACGGCTTCGTCGAATGCTTCAACGCAACCGGCACTACACTCGTCTACGCCACTTACCTTAGTGGTCAAAACGGCAACACCGCCCCCGCCGCCATCGCCGCCGACCCGAGCGACAACGCCTACATCGCCGGCTACACCACCAGCACCGGCTACCCCACGCTCTCCGCCCTCATCCCCGACATCCTCAGCCCAACCTCCGGCTTCCTCACCAAACTCACTCCCGCCGGTGACGGCCTCCTCTTCTCCACCTTCATTCCCGGCCCCGGCATCACCTCCATCGCAATCGACCCCACAGCGCAAAACCTCCTCCTCTCCGGCGCCATCGCCCTCGGCCAGTTCCCCATCGCCACCGTCTCCACTCCACTCGTCAACACGACCTATCAAACCCTCCTCCGCCTCTCACTCGACGGCAGCACCGTCCTCGCCTCCACCCTCCTGGCCCCCGGCACCGAATCCACCCTCACCCCCGCACCATCCAGTGCAATCTGGATCACCAGCACCCTCACCACCCCCTCCTGGCTCCTCCCGCTCACTCCTCTCTCCACGATCGGCAACAGCTACGCCCTCCGCGTCACCCAACAAAACACAATCGACCAGACCATCCGCTTCGGCGGCCTCCCCACCACCAACCCAACCTTCGCCAGCGCTCCCATCACCCTCACCTCCATCGCCACCGACCCCACCGGCCAACCCATCTTCGCCGGCAGCGTCTCCCCCACCGCCAGCTCCAGCCTCCTCCCCACCGAAACCTACGACCTCCCGCTCTACAACACCCCCACCCCGGCGCTCCCCTCCACCCTCCGCGCCGCAGCCCTTCCCTCCGGCACCTGCAACGGCAGCCTCTGCTCCGGATCAGCCGCCTACCTCGCCAAACTCAACCCCACCGCCGCTCCCAGCCTCGCCCTCTCCACCGACGCGTCGCCCAACATCACCCTCCGCAACCTCGGCACCCTCGCCGCCACCAACCTCCAACTCACCGCCACCAACTTCACCCTCGTCTCCAACTGTCCCGCCACCCTCGCCCCCGACGCAGACTGCACCATCGCCCTCACCAGCACCTCCACCAACTCCGGCACCCTCACCGCGCAAGCCGACAACGCCACCCCTCAAACCGCAACCATCCCCGCCACCACCACACAACCCAACCCAATAGCCTTCTCCCCCAAAGAGCTGGACTTCGGAATCGAAACCTCCACCAGCGCACCCTCCACCCGCACCATCACCATCACCAACCTCACCCAACAAGTCCAAACCTTCACATCAGCAATCGGCAGCAACCAACTCACCCCATACACCTTCGCCGAATTCTCAAGCGACTGCTCCCTCACCGGCACGAACACCTACACCCTCGCCGCCAGCGCCATCTGCCACATCACTCTCAGCTTCACCGCCAGCACCTCCTCCACCAACGACGGCTTCGCCCAATCCAACTGGACCATCGGTCCCGGCTCCGTCCTCCTCACCGCCTACACCCAGGCCGCCTCCTTCAGCCTCTCCGCCACCGAAATCGACTTCGGCACCCAATTCCAAGGAGGCATCGCCCTCCCACGCTTCCTCTACCTCTCCAACAACTCCGCCACCCCAATCCTCCACACCCCCGTCTCTCTCGCCTCACCCTTCACCCTCAGCGACAACTGCCCCACCATTCTCGAACCCCACACCGTCTGCCAACTCGCAATCACGTACCAATCCCCCGTCGCCCCATCCGCCGACTCCACCACCCTCACCCTCCCTGACGAAACGATCAAGACCTAACCGTCCTCATCACCGGCAGTACCAAGCCGCAATCCACCGGCATCGGCCAAATCGTCAACCCCAACCTCACCGTCACTCCCGCTACCATCACATTTCCCACACCCGTCCTCGTCACCAGCACCTCTACCACCACACAACCCGTCACGATCGGCAACACCGGCACTCAACCCTTCGCTCTCACCCTAGCCATCACGGGCGACTTCACCGACACCACCAACTGCCCCGCCATCCTTCCCGGCAACAGCACCTGCACCGCGCTCATCACCTTCGCCCCCTCGCAACCCGGAACCCGCCAGGGCCTTCTCTCCGTCACCGCCAACTCCGGAACCTCACCCGCCTTCGTCAACCTCACCGGCACCGGCACCGCCATCACCACCACTCCCAACAGCATCCTCGCATTCGGCCCCGTCCTCATCGGCCAACCCACAGTCCAGTGGACAAAAATCACATCACCCTTCACCACTCTCACCGCAACAACATCCGCGCAAGACTTCAAAGCCATCCTCGTCGAAGACATCGGCTACGGCCACGGCAATCCCCCCACCTCAGCGTTCCTCGCCACCTACACCGGCTCCTGCACCAACTGCTGGCTAGGCGTCCAGTTCACCCCCTCCACCGCCGGTCCCGAGACCGCAACCCTCACCCTGACCTCCACCACCTCCGGCACTCCGTCACCCTTCACTCTCACCGGCACCGGCCTCCCTCTCACCGGCCTCATCCTCACGCCCACCACGCAGGACTTCGGCCCTGTCCCCGTCAACAGCTCCTCTGCCCCAACCCTCTTCACCCTCACCAACCTCACCACCTCCGCAGTCACCCTCTCCAACCCCACCGCAACCGGCAACTTCACCCTCGCCGACCCAACCGCAAACCCCACCGGCGGCCCCGCCTGCAGTGGCACCCTGGCCTCGAACGCCGCGTGCTTCGTCAACATCATCTTCACCCCCACAACCACCGGCCCCCTCACCGGAACCCTCACCATCGGCTACTACCTCCGCCCTGCTCACAGGCTTTGGCAGCCCCGACCCCGGCCTCGCCCTCAACCCCACCGCCCTCATCTTCAACAACGTTCCCGGCCCCACCTCCACGCAGCAGAACATCACCCTCACCAACACCGGTTCAGCGACACTCCAGATCGCGACTCCAACGAACACCGCAGCAAACTTCACCGAAACCACCACCTGCAACACCCTCGCCCCCGCAGCCACCTGCACCATCACCGTCATCTACACTCCCAGCGACGCCCTCATCACCGACACGCTCCAAATCCCCATCACCAGCTCCCTCACCGGCCTCACCGTCTACACCCTTCCTCTCACCGGCGCCTACACCACCGAAAACGCCGGCCTCCAGATCCTCCCCAACCAGGCCAACTACGGTCCCACTCCCACCAGTACCCTCGGCGGCACCCGCCAATTCACCATCAACAACCTCACCGCAAAATCCCTCACCCTCGACATCGCTCTCCCGCGCCAGTTCGTCCTCGCCGGCCCACCCTGCGCCGCCCTCGCACCCAACGCATCCTGCCAGTTCTCCGTCACCTTCCTTCCCCTCACCAACGGCGACATCACCGGCACCCTGTTCGCCCAGGCCACACCCACCGACGGCTCCGCCACCCTCAACGGCCTCGGCTACGTCGAAGGCTACGGCATCGGCACCGCCACCCTCGCCATCACCGGCAACATCATCCCCAGTTCCAGTGGACCCGGCAACCCGCTCAACTTCGGCCAGGTCAGCTCCGGCCAATCCGCCACCCAAACCCTCACCCTCACCAACCAGGGCACCACCCCCCTCACCATCCGCCGCATCACCAGCGAATGGCCCTTCCTGGTCACCTCCACCACCTGCGGAGCCTCACTCGCCGCCACCCAAACCTGCACCGTAACCCTCGCCTACACCCCACTCAACCAAACCGCCACCGGCGCCCCAGCCTCCGCACCCATCACCGACACCGGCACCCTCGTCATCGAAAGCGACGCGCTCAGCGTCCCCGACTTCATCGAACTCACAGGCACCGCATCCCCCACACCAAGCGCCGCCCCATCCAACGCCGCCCCGCTGGTCTCTTTCACCGCCTCCGAAAACTCCCTCACCTTCGCCACCACCCAGGTCGGCGACGCCGCTCAGCCCCAGACCGTCATCCTCAGCAACACCGGCACTGTTCCGATCCACATCACAGCCCTCCGCACCACACCCGACTTCACCGTCGAAAGCAACTGCAGCACCGTCCTCCCCTCCGCCAGCTGCATCCTCATCGTCACCTTCACTCCGCAACCAACAACATCGCCCGCACAATCGACCACCCGCATCAGCGCCCTCGAAATCACCTCCGACGCCAGCACTGCGCTCGAATTCATCAGCCTCCTCGGCGACGCCACGCCATCCCCCCTCACCCTCGCTCCCATCGCCCTCGACTTCGGCACCGTCCAGCTAGGCAGCACCAGCACCCTCCCCCTGCAAATCACCAACACCAGCCCCACCCCCGCCACCTTCAACAGCATCACCGCCACCGGAGACTACACCGCCGCCGGCACCTGCCCCACCCAAGGCAACACCCTCGCCCCGAACACCACCTGCACCGAACAAATCACCTTCACCCCCGCGCAGACCGGAACCCGCACCGGCACCATCGCCGTCTCCACCTCGCTCTCCACCCTGCCCATCACCGCTCCGCTCACCGGTATCGGCATCCAGTCGCATCTACAGATCACACCCTCCGCCCTCAACTTCAGCAGCATCGCCATCGGAGCCTCCGCCAACCTCACCCTCACACTCGCCAACACCGGCAACGGTCCCGTCACCAACCTCGCCCTCACCATCACCGGCGACTACGCCGTCACCGCACCCTGCTCCACCCCCACCCTCACCCCCGGTTCAACCTGCCCCGTCACCATCACCTTCACCCCAACCGCCCTCGGTCCCCGCACCGGCACCCTCACCATCGCAAGCTCCGACACCAGCTCCCCCGCGCTCCTCCCTCTCACCGGCACCGGAGTCCCCAACGGTAGCTTCCTCCTCACCGTCAACGGCGGCTCCTCCGCCTCCGCCTCTGTAGCCAGCGAAAACCCCGCCACCTACAACCTCCAACTCACCCCGCAATCCGGCTACAACGGCACCGTCGTCCTCAACTGCACGCCCATCAATCCCGGCCAATACGCCACCTGCTCCCTCCTTCCCTCCAGCATCCCTCTCAATGCCGCAGCCCAAAGCGCCATCGCGACAATCAACACGATCACCACAATCAACCCAGCCGCGACAGCACACAACACTCACGCCACCCTGAACAAAACCCTCCTCTGTCTCCTTCCCGCATCTCTCCTCTTCTTCTGGAACATCCGCCGCAAAAAGAAAACACCGCGCGCAATCCTCTGGCTTCTCTTCCTCACCGCGACCACTCTCTGGCCCTCCGGCTGCGGCAGCGGCGGCGACCCCGACATCCGCACCACGCCGCCGGGCACCTATCAATATCAGGTCACCGCCAACTCCACCACCGGCGTCCAACTCACCCAGACCGTCACCCTCAATCTCACCGTCACCCCCCACTAGCCGCCCACTAGCCGAAGCCCATTCCGAACTTTTTTACCCAAAGTTCGTATACTTCGCTATTCCGGAGAGGTGATCGATGCACTCCATCCTGCAGGACCTGCGGTACGGCCTCCGCCAGCTTCGCAAATCTCCCAGCTTCACCTTCACCGCCATTCTCACTCTTGCCTTCGGCATCGGGGCCACCACCGCTCTCTTCAGCGTCGTCGACGGCGTCCTCCTCAAACCCCTCGCCTACCGCGACAGCGGACGTCTCGTCGTCATCTGGGAGAAAGTTCGCTTCCTCGAAAAACTTTTCCCTTACACCGGAGCCAATCCTCGCCACTTCGATCTCTGGCGGAAACAGTCCACCTCATTCAATAACCTCACTCTCCTCCAGCAAGGTTCCACCGGCGTCGGTCTTACGAACGATCACCCCCGTCTCGTCGGTAAAATCACTGCGCTTCCCAATCTTCTCGACATCCTCGGCGTGCAGCCAGTTCTCGGTCGCAACTTCCTTCCTGAAGAAGCAACTCCCGGCCGTGACAAAGTCGCCATCATCTCCTGGCATCTTTGGCAAACTCTTTACGACGCCGACCCCAACGTAACCGGTCGAATTATCCAGATCGCCGGAACGCCCTATCAGGTCGTCGGCGTTCTTCCGAAAAACTTCTACTTCCCCAAAGCCAATGAACTCGCTGCTGTTCCCCTCGCCCGTCAACTGCCCGACAACGAAATCCTCACCCCTCTCGCCATCGACTTCAACGACTTCGGCCTCAACAGCGACTACGGCAACTACGTCCCCCTCGCTCGCCTTAAACCCGGTATCTCCATCGCCCAGGCCGAGCAAAACCTCAACGCTCTCGACGACACTCTCGCGCGTCAGATTCCCGCCGGCCAACTCGACGGTCCCCCGCACGGTGCCTTCTCCGCCTACATCCAGCCCATGAAGGAAGCGCTTGTCGGCAAAACCTCCGCCCGCCTCTGGCTTCTCATGGCTGCTGTCCTCAGCGTTCTGCTCATCGCTTGCATCAACCTCGCCAACGCGCAGTTAGCCCGCCTTGTCAGCCGCGACCGCGAAGCAGCCGTCCGCTCCGCCCTCGGAGCCTCTGCCTCGCGCATTCTGCAAAGCGCCCTCGCCGAAGTCTTCCTCCTCTCCGTCACCGGCGGAATCCTCGGCATCGCTCTCGCCTTCCTCGCCGTCCACCAACTCTCCAGATACACTCAGCTCGCCATCCCGCGCACACAAACCATCTCCGTCAACTTTTCTGTCCTCACTCTCTCCATCCTTCTCACCGTAGGAGCCACATTCATCTGCGGCGTCCTTCCCGCCCTTCGCCTTCTTCGCGTTAAACCGCTTCACGCCCTTCAAGGCACCAAGGGCTCCGTCGGCTCTCGCCGCAGCGCCCTCCTTCGTCGTTGGCTCGTCGGAGCCCAGGTCTTTGCCTGCACCACCCTCCTTCTCGTTGCAGGACTCTTCGCCAAGAGCCTCATCCATCTCTCCACCTTCGACAAAGGCTTCTCCGCCGACCACGTCATGGCCGCCGACGTCTTCCTTCAAGGCAACGACTTCAAAGACGACAAAGTCCGCACCGCCTTCGACGACGGCGTTCTCGAAAAACTCCGAACTCTGCCCGGCGTCCAGTCCGTCTCTCTCGTCAGTTCCATGATCCTCGAAGGCGAGCGTTGGATCGACGGCGTCACTCCCGTCGATGCGCCATCCCAGACCTCCGGCCTGGCCAACTATCGCTGGATCAGCCCAGGCTACTTCGACACCCTGCGCCAACGCATCACGGAAGGCCGTCCCCTCGACGACCGCGACCGCAACGCCCCCAACGCCGTCATCTCTCAGACCACAGCCAAAGCGATATGGCCCAATCGCAACGCTCTCGGCCGCCAGTTCCTCTTTCACGACAAGCCCTTCACCGTCGTCGGCATCGTCGCCGACGCTCACAGCAATTCCCTGCGCGATGCGCCCGTCAACATGGTCTACCTCCCATTCAACAACAATCCACCCTATGCGACTTACTTCCTCATTCGCGCCACCCAGGACCCGGAACTCCTCACCGAAGAGATCCGTAAAGCCATCTGGAGTTACAACCCCAACGTCACCATCGCTCGAATCCACACTCTCGACTCACAAGTTAGCGACTCCCTGGCACCCGAGCACCTCGAAACCGCCATCTTCGTCTCCTTCGGCGCAGCCGCACTGCTGCTCGCCCTCCTCGGCATCTACGGCACGCTCAGCTACTCTGTCTCTGCACGCACCCAGGAAGTCGGCGTTCGCATGGCTCTTGGCGCCACTCGTCAAAGCATCTACCGCCTCATGCTCGCGACCATCATCGCGCCTGTCGCCGCCGGCCTCATCCTCGGCTGCCTCACCAGCTTCGGCATAGGTCGCAGCCTCGCATCACTCCTCTACGGCACCAAGCCCACCGACCTGACCGTCATCTTTTCCGTCGTCGCCATCTTCGCCATCGCCGCCGTAGCCGCGACCTTTGTCCCCTGCAACCGCGCCGCAAAGATCGAACCAATGGAGGCCCTCCGCGCAGAATAGATCATGATCCGCGGATGAGTCGAAAGTTGAGCCCCGGAAATTCCGCCTATTCGTTAACCCGTCCTAGATAACGATCAAGCCAGTCAAGCACCGTCTTGACGAGCTGCGGACGCTGTTCCGTCACATCGTGCGGCGTATCAAAGACGACGTGGCGCTTGTCTTGTTCAGGTGTGCCAAGCATGGCGAACAGCGGGTTTTGCGACTTCTCGAGAGAAAAAGTGAAATCGTACCGCCCATTGACCATCAGCACCGGCTTCTTCATACGAGGCGCAAAATCAGCTTGGTCACCGCCCGGAGGAGTCGGATCAAGAAAATAACCTCCATCCAGAAGAACGGCAGTTTTCAAGCGGTCCTGCATCAGTGTTGAAATAATGACACCCTCCACCGAACCCATGCTGACGCCCAGGTAGGCCAGCTTACTGCTGTCGATGTCCTGCCGTGTGGCCAGATAATCGAGCGAGCGAGCAGCGTCTTTGTACCAGTCCGTAGTGATCTGAATATTCTGTGAACCTCCGGGAAGAGAGAACTTCACTCGGCGTTCGTAAGTGTCCTCGTAGATCGGATACATGACCGCACGGCCGCTCTGAACGATGTAATCGAAGAACTTCATATCGCCGAGTTCGCGGCCGTTCTTATTGTCCGGAATAAATTCGATTCGGGCGCTCGGGAAGAAAAGCACGGTCTGATACGGTGGCCGCACGTTCTTCGGCAGAAAAAGATAGGCAGACATCCGTTCGCCGCGGTAAGCAGTGTCGAAGCTCACCTTCTCCTCGCGCCAGTCCTCAGTCTCCTTGACGACGCCTTCGACCTTCGCATTCAGATTCGTCTTCGGGTAGGCGTAAAGCAGCTCGTAGGCGCGAAATACATTGTCCGACACCGGCTTATAGTGGGCGAAGTCGCGCCCCTGACGTATTACCGGCTTTGCTGCTTCCTCGGGCATCGGGCCCAGGTTTTGGACACAACGAAACCCGTTCTCTTCCGAACGGTCGAAAGGCGACAGCGCCTCCGGGCTGAAATACAGATACGCTGGCGACTTCCAGGAACCGCCTAGGATGAAGTGTAGGTTGTTGTCAACCGTGTTGGCGACCCATTCACGCACATTGCCCGCAGTGTCGTAAGTCCCATACGGGCCGATACCTCGATACGCGCCAACCGGTGCAAGCGAGCCGCTCGTTATATTGCTGGCCGGAATTGTGTAGCGCGCAACATCCGGCGGTGCCGTCTGAAACCACTGCGACAGGACGGGAAGCTGTTTTCTGGAAAACGTGGCGTAGGCGCTCGCCTCGAACCAGCTCACGCCCGAGACCGGATAATCGGCCTTGCCTTCAGGATAGTGACCTGCAACCCAGGTCGAGGGGCCAGGCCGCCCCGTCGTATCGCGAAACTCCGCCATCGCTTCGTTCCACGAGAGATCGCGGCCATTCTGCGCAAACGTCTCCGGCCAGTATTCTTTCTTTTCGTAACCTCCACTATCGACGAACCTCTGATACTCGCGGTTCGTGACCTCGTAGCGGTCGACGTAGTAGGACGGCAACTTATATGGGCCTAGCCAGCCGATGAAACCGACGTCCTCTCCCCAAGTGCCCGCATGAACAGGCACCATCCCATCCGGCGAACTCTGCGCTGCGCCCATCGGGAAGTCCATCGTGTCGCTGACCTCTGGTGCCGCAATCCAATCGCTGCCTCCGGCCTTCGATATCTTCCAAAGGAAATATCCCTTCGGAATACGAACATTTTCCAGTGGCGTCACGCCAAGCCGATGCCACGGCGTAGCCGGTGCGGCATAATCCTGGATTTCGACCGTAGCGCCGGTTGGCGAGGAGGCTAGGGAAACGACTCTGGTGTTTTGATCAACGATCTGCTTCAGTTGCGGATCCGACGGCAGATATCGTTCCGCCTTTTCGAGAATCAGGAACGCAGCCAGTGGCTTCCCTGAGGCAACGAGGTTCGTTATCTGTGGGACTGCCTCTTCGCGAGCCCAATGTCTCATCGACCAGCGATGGTAGAGCCAGATACTTGCGCCAACCGCGAGAACAAGAGCTATCGCGGCAGGGACGACAGCCCAGCGAGACACCCGTTTCGGCGCGGACTCCAGCACTACCGGTATCGCACTCATCTCTGCCAGGAGATTCGACGTATCTCGAACCATCTCCGAAGACGACTGATAACGAGCTGCGGGATCCTTCTCCAACGCTCGAACAACGATCTGATCGGCAAGCGGCGGGGCATCGAAACGAATCTGGCGCATCGGCGTCGGCGCCTTGTCGGTGATCGCGCGCAAAACGCCAATGATGCCATCGCCGTGAAACGGCTTGCGGCCCGTCAACATCTCGTAATACACCACGCCCAGGCTCCAAAGGTCCGTTCGCGCATCAACTGTCATTCCATGCGCCTGTTCGGGCGACATGTAAAGTGGAGTGCCCAGCAGACCGCGCGTCTCCATAATGGTCAAGGTCGCATCTGTCACCTGGGTCTCTCGTAGCTTCGCCAGACCGAAGTCGAGGACCTTCACCTGTCCCTTCGGCGTCACCATCACGTTCGCCGGCTTCAGGTCCCGGTGGATCACGCCTTGTTCGTGCGCCTCTTCAAGGGCCTCGGCGATTTGCAGCGTGATCGACGTGGCCTCTTTCACGGTCAGCGGGCCGGACCTCAGCTTCGTCGCGAGAGACTCTCCCGGAACGCATTCCATCACGATGTAATCGACGCCGTCCTGCTCGCCCACGTCGTACACCGCTGCGATGTGGGTATTGCTTAGTTTGGCAAGCGCCAGCGCTTCCTTATGAAATCGCCGGCGCGCATCTTCACCCGTCAGCAGGCCCGGCGCGAGAATCTTGATCGCAACGGCACGCTCCAGCCTCTCATCGCGCGCGCGATACACGAAGCCCATTCCCCCCGCGCCGAGAGGCTCGATGATCGAGTAGCGCCCGAGCCGCGTCCCGGCCACCAGATCACCGCTGGGCGGAGAAGTCTTCGCGGCCGAGGATGACTCTCCATCGGCAGGAGACAGAGGTCCGCCTGGAAATCCGTTGCGGAGAAGCAGCTCCTCGATCATGCGACGCAGCTCAGGCGTTCCCCGGCACGCCTGGTCCAGATACGCGGATCGGCGCTCCGGTGGCAAATCGAGAGTTGCCCCCAACAATATCTCCGCGGACTGCTCCTCGTTACTCATCAATTTCGATCCAAAAAGATGACCGCAGGCGCAGCTTGCCTTCGGCAGCCCTCTCAAGAATTATGCGAGCAAGTAAGAGCCTATCACTCCGTATACAACCGGTACCGCCGCGACCTCTCTACCTTGTCGGCGCGCAGCCATGATCGAGCCGATGGAGACGCTCCGTACGGAGTAAAGCAGTTCTCAACCAACTAAGGAGAGAATGCGGCTACGTATCGAAAAACTTGCGACCGCCGACCAGCACGCCGAATCCGACTCCAAGGCATAGGCCAGCGGCAATGAGTTGGACGAAGTCAGAACCATGGAGCTTTTCGAGGCGAGGGTTGCTTAAGCTATTCAAGAGAGGAACCAGTCCGAACAACAACAGGAATAGGCCCAAGGTAATTCTTCGCTTGCTCATAAATCTCCCCGGGAAAGGCGGCCGTATGGCGCGGCCGACCCGTCGACGATAGCGGAATTCAATCTGCGGCCATGAGATACCCTCGTCGTGACTGATTCTTGGCATCGCTCTCCAATGAATGATAAATCGCCATCTCATGAACCGAACTATCCAGGCCTCTGCGGAAAAGCGTGACGACGAACTGGCAGGGAACGAGAATCAACGGGACGGTCACGCGGGACGGGAACAATTAGTGGGACAACTTACAGAGATAGTTCGCCAGACCGCAGGCTGCCGGCTATTTTGGCAGATGCTCGAGGAAGAAATCGGCCATGATGTGGCTCGCCTCGATCGACTCGGGGAGTTCGGAGTGGTACCAGAAAGCATGCGGAAGCCCGTCGAAGACGACAAGACGCGCATCAACACCAGAACGGAGATAAGCGCGATGCAGATTTGTCGTGCTACTTAAGAGCGCGTCCCGGCCGCTCGAGATGAAGAGCGCCGGAGGCAGCCCGTGCAAGTCAGCGTAGATCGGCGAGAGCACAGGATCTTTGGGATCTGCAGAGCCGACGTAATAAGGATCGTGGACGCCCGAATCAGGCGGATCAAGATGACCGGCCAACCCGCGCAAGGTGTACATCGCATACGAATCACCCATTCGTCCAAAGCTGTCGAGCGTGCTGAAGATACCGAGTGCGGCAGGCATGGGCAAGGACAGCTGCTTCAGCTTCACCGCGAGTTCAGCGGTCATCGTGGCTCCCGCAGAGGTGCCGTAGACGATGATGCGATTGGGCTTGTAAGTCTTCAGTAACTCCTTGTAGACGGCGAGCGCATCGTCCACCGCGGCCGGAAAAGGATTCTCGGGGGCCAGCCGGTAGAGAACCGCCACCACCTTGATTCTGGAATAGCCGGCGATGGGGATCGACTCAGCATACGAACCGGAGTCAGAGTTGAAACTGCCGCCATGTAGATTCATGAGAACCTTATCGCGATTGCGAGCAGGCATATTGTCAGGTGTGACCATACGGACCGGAACTCCGGCAAGTGTGGTGTTTTCGATTTTGTTGGGGCAGAGCTTACTCCACTCCGCATTCGAGTTGGCTGCCCATTCGTCCATGTGGCTGCGTCGCGTGGTCATCGGGCACGATCGGACTGATGAATTTCTGGGCCTCGGGGCTCAGATCTTGGCGTACGGGGACGACGCGGGTGATGTGGGCCGTTCCATTCGCATCGATGTAGCTCGTGTCGCGACTTGGCGCTTCGGTAGCAGAGGTGGGCTGCCGGACTGGTTGCTGCGCGATCATTAGAGACGAAGCAAATAAACACACGAAGGCGATGGTGCGCACGACGGGCAGCATGGCGGGTTGCCTCCAATGGGAAAGCGGCCGTATGGCGCGGCCGCCCCGTCCACAATAGCAGAATTCAATCTGCGGCCATGAGATACGGGTCGAGACCGAATCTTGGCATCGCTTTTCAATGCGTGGCAAATCGCCATCTCATGAACCGAACTATCCAGGCGGTCCGGAAAAAGCAAACCGCGCCGCTCCGCTTCACTGCGTATACAACCGGTACCGGATCCAATACGTCCCGTTGTTCCAATTGATCCGATTCCCGTCCGAAGACACCGACCCCGTAATCGTCGTCCCCTGCCAGTTAGTCGTGATCTGCCGCTTCGACGTAAACGACCCCGACGCCCTCACGCCACCCTCGTTCTGCAGCGTCAGGTTTCCCTTTCGTTGCTGAATCGAGCACTGCAGCGACCGGTTCCCATTCGGATACCAGTTCCCACTCAAGTTCAGCGTTCCCCCTCCACCGCCACCCGTAGGACAGCGCGCCCAGTACGTTCCATTCGACCACTGAATCTGAGTGCCATTCCTGGTCAACGTCCCCGTCACAAACTGCCATCCCGGAGCCTGAATCTGATTGTTCCCCTGCAGGTTCCCAATCGACGTATCCCCATTCTCATTCCTCAGGTTGTAGAACGCCCCGTTATAGCTGATCGAAGTTTGCTTCGTTCGGTCACCCTGCGCGCACCATCCACCAATGAACCCCGCGTTCTGATATCTGTTCCGCTGGTTCGAATCCTGGTTCCCATTCTGCTGACCGTTATTCCCCTGAGACCCTTGCGGGCCAGGATCTCCCGGATTGATATCCGGCACCGAAGGCATCTGTCCCGGCTGGGGCATCTGTCCCGGTTGCGGCATTGGAGCCGGCTGCGGCATCGGCGCCGGCTGCGGCATTTGTGGCATCTGCGCCATCGCAACCGCCACCCCCAACAGCCCAAGCACCAAACCCTTGACGACGCGACCTCCGTTCATGGCAAAACCTCCTGTCCAGAATATGCACGCCATTATTACTCCGAACTGACCTCGTCGGGAAATGGGCCTCACGAGTTCTCCTCAACTGTCACAAGAGGAAACACAACAAGAAATAAAGTTGAGAAAAGTGGCATGTTTTTAGCCACCAGAAAACAAGTCGCTAATTCACCACGTTAACGACGCAAATCACCACAACTTCACCACAAAAACACCACCCAAAAAACACACCTTTTCCCAAAACCCCCCTTAAAAACACCCGCCAATCAAGGACATGCGCCCCACACACCGCCCCACAATTTTTCTGCGAAAATTTACCGCCGAATTGAATCCTTCGACACAGGAACCTGCTCCACAATCTCGATCCCAAACCCCTGCAGCGCCGGCACATGCGTCGGTGTATTCGTCAGCAGCCGAATCTTGTGAATCCCCAGATCCGAAAGTATCTGCCCGCCCAGCCCCACCTGCCGCAGCGTCCGTTGCGCCCGCTCCTCACTTCCCTCACGCGACCGCTGCTCTCGGTGAAACACCACCCGCGCCGGCGTAACACCTTTATCCACGCCAAAACCCGCGCTCCCATTGTGCAGATACACCAGCGCCCCTCTACCCGCCTCGGCAATCATGCGCAAGCGAATTCTCCACCACCGCCCTGCAATCGCAAAGCGTCGTAGAAAATACATCGCCCGCCAGGCAATGCGTATGCACCCGCACCGGCACCGGCTCATCTCCCGTCACATCGCCAAACACCAGCGCAACATGCGACTCCCCACCCTCCACTTCGCTCTCATACGCGATCATGCGAAACTCGCCATGAGCCGTCGGCATCAGCGACTCCGCCACGCGATGAATATACCGCTCATTTTGTAACCGGTACCGGATCAAATCCGCCACCGTCACCATCTTCAGGTTGTGCGTCTCACAAAACTTCACCAGGTCCGGCACCCGCGCCATCGTCCCGTCATCATTCATGATTTCGCAGATCACACCCGCCGTAACCAGCCCCGCCATCCGCGCCAGATCCACCGACGCTTCAGTCTGCCCCGCCCGCACCAGCACCCCACCTTTACGCGCCCTTAGCGGAAACACATGGCCCGGCCGCGCCAGATCATGCGCCGTCGATCGCGGATCGATCGCCACCTTGATCGTATGCGCCCTGTCCGCAGCAGAGATCCCCGTAGTCACGCCCTCGCGCGCCTCGATGCTCTCCGTAAACGCCGTGCCAAACCGCGAAGTATTCTCCTGCGTCATCGGCCCCAGCCGCAGATAGTCCGCGCGCTCTTCCGTCAGCGTAAGGCAGATCAACCCACGGCCATACTTCGCCATAAAATTGATCGCCTCCGGCGTAACAAACTCCGCAGCCAGCGTCAGGTCGCCTTCGTTCTCGCGGTCCTCATCATCGACGACCACGACCATCCGGCCCGCACGTATCTCTGCAACTGCTTCCGTCACGTCAGCAAACATAACTCCGCCTTCCGTCTTCATCTCTTTCGACGCATTCCATCATACGTTCGTCGCAAAAAGAAAAACGCCGCCCTCGCAGGCGGCGTATCGCATCAAAACATAAATCTACAGCGTTGACTCAATCTCGAAACCCCAGGCCTCCAGCAGCGCCTCAGGAATGTACTTTGAATTCTTATTCCGACGAGCCCATTCACGAAGCCGGGTCGAACGAATGTACTGATCCGGTGTCAACTTAAACTCTTTCACAACCTGCTCGAACGATGTCACCGTTGGAACAACCGGCCCTATCGGCTCAGGCTTGCCCCAGTTGGGATTTCCACGACGCTTTGCCATCTTTATCAGTACCTCTTTGAATTTAATTTCCGCACTTCGCTATACGAACACTGGGAAAACACAGCAACATTCATTCTAAGGCAGTTACGATCGAAAAGCAAGGGTGCATCGGGGTAAATTTCCGCCCGAATACACCCTCCTATGCCCGTTAACTTCAATCCTGTCTTAGTGCTGCTCAGCCACGGCATAAAACTTCACCATGTCCGCCTTCAACTCCTTCAGCGCTTCGACATTCAAATAGACCATATGTCCGGCAGGATAGTACCCAAACTGCACATTTCCCACCAGGTTTGCCGGTAAATCCATATGGCTCAGGTCATACTCGGTCGAGAAGAACGGCGTCGCCAGGTCGAAGTACCCGTTCGCTGAAAACACATGCAGGTGCGGATTCTTCCGCATCGCATCCGACAGGTCAACCGCAACATCCGGCTGATTCTGCTCCCCGCCACGTCCGCCGCCGCCACCGCCCATCGCACCCGCCGGCCTGTGTTTGAAGTCCCAGACCTGATTCAACCCAGGCCCCGACAGATAGTACGGTTCCTGGCTCATATACTTCAGCTCTTTCTGAATGTAGTCGTGAAACGCCCCGACATACACGCCGCTGATGCCCGTGTCCGAAGGATCATATCCCGGATTCTCTCCAGCCGACTCCGGATCCCAGCCCATGAATCGCGCATCGTATCGCCCAAGGATTCGCTCGTCTCCACGCAACAGCTCCTTGCGGAAGCGTGTCGCTGAAATCCGCAACTTCGATTCCTTCACATACTCCACGCTCAACCCGGTGATCGCAGCCACCTTCGCCGCCATTGCGTCGAACTCCGCAGCCGGCAGCTTATCGCCCTGCTGCAGTGCCTCGGTGTACGGTCCGCGCGCAAACAACCGCGCCTGCTGCACCCACTCCGCAATGCTCAGGGTCGTCTTCACCTTCTTGTAGTGGTATGCAATCGCAGCATAGGAAGGCAGATAACCAATTGACTCATAATCCAGCCCTGGCGCGCGCCGGTTGTAGTTCAAAATTGACGAGAGCAACGTCACACCATTGAACTCGATTCCATCGTTCTGTAGCGCCGCAACCAGACCCGCCGAACGCGTCGTCCCATACGATTCGCCAAAGAGAAACTTCGGCGAGTTCCAACGCTGGTTCACCGTAATATAGCGAACGATAAACTTCTCGAACGCGTGAATGTCCTGGTCGGTCCCGGCAAAGTCCTTCGCTGTTCCCTTGCCCACTGCACGCGAAAACCCGCACAGCGGAGCATCAATAAACACCAAGTCGCTCTTGTCGATCAGGCTCTGCGGATTCTGTATCCACTCAAACGGCGCTGGTCCTGTCGCCTCCGGGCTTTGCGTAACCACGCGCACCGGACCCAGCGATCCCATGTGCAACCATATCGTTGCCGACCCCGGTCCACCGTTGTAGAAGAACGTCACCGGCCGTGTCTTCGCGTCCACACCATCCTCGGTATACGCCACGTAGAAGATGCTGCCGTTCGCCTTATCCTGCTCATCTCGAATAAGGAGATTTCCCGCGGTCGCCGTGTAGTGAACCGTGCGTCCACCCTCACTCCAGTCATGCTTCGTCACCGAGTTCGTCTCTGGCGGAATCGGAATACCCTGGTCTTCTTTCGCCGCCGAGGTCTCACCGGTCGTCCCTCGCTGCTGTCGTCCTTCCGGCGCTTGCGAAAACGCCGGCATCGCCATCGTCCCCGCCAATGCCACAACTAGCCCAATTCGTGGTATGCGAGATACCACAGCAAACTTGAAAACAGTAGCCAGACTCAATTTCACTCTCCTGAAAATTTCTGTTGAAAAGATAAGAAACGCTTTTGTGAATGCGACCATCATACCTCTGAAACTGCCTGTAAAATCTCGCTTTTTGCCTGCGTCTTTTTCTTGGCCTGCTTCGTCTACGAATACTTGCTCGACGTACGACGGCTATCGCACACTATCAATACAAAGTGAGGTTCGGCCATGAGCTTAGAACGCTGTACCGACATCGAAGAACACCTCGACGACGCCCCTCCTGAACAGTCCACCTCCCTTACTGACGTCGAACTCTCCCGCCGCAGCTTCGTCAAAGCCGCAGGCATCCTCACCGCAGCCGCGGCCACCGGCCTCCCGCATCTCGCGACAGCCGAGGACATCCAGGCTGCAGCCGCCACTACCCCGCAGATGATGAACCTGACCCTCAAGGTCAACGGCACATCACAGACCCTCTCCCTCGACACCCGCACCTCGCTCCTCGACGCCCTCCGGGAACATCTCTTACTCACCGGCAGCAAAAAGGGATGCGACCACGGCCAGTGCGGAGCCTGCACCGTCCTCCTTGACGGCCGCCGCGTCAACTCCTGCCTCACCCTCGCCGTCGCCGCCAACGGAGCTGAGATCACCACCATCGAAGGACTCGCTCACGGCGACACCCTCCATCCCGTGCAAGAAGCCTTCCTCGAACACGACGGCTTCCAGTGCGGCTACTGCACACCGGGGCAGATCTGCTCCGCCGTCGCTTTGCTGAAAGAACACAAGCACAACACCCTCAGCACGGTCTCCTTCGAAACCGGCCACACGAGCAACCCCGAACTCACTGACAACGAGATCCGCGAGCGCATGAGCGGCAACATCTGCCGCTGCGGAGCCTATCCCAACATCGTCGCCGCCGTCCGGGCCGCTGCGAAAGGAATGTCAGCATGAATCCATTCAATTATCAGCGCGTTACAGCCCCCGACGAAGCTGTCCAGGCCGTCTCTATTCACGGAGCGAAGTTCCTCGGCGGCGGCACCAATCTCGTCGACCTGATGAGGTACAACGTCGAGCACCCCACTACCCTCATCGACGTCACTCACATCGACTTCACTCACATCGCTACCGCCGGGAGCATCACCACCATCGGCGCCGGCGTCCGCAACAGTGACCTCGCCAACCACGAGACCATCCGCACTAGCTACCCACTTCTCTCGCAGGCGCTTCTCAGCGGAGCCTCCCCGCAACTTCGTAACATGGCCACCACCGGCGGCAACCTGCTCCAACGCACACGCTGCTATTACTTCATGGACACTACCTTTCCCGCCTGCAACAAGCGCATCCCGGGCAGCGGTTGCGCCGCCATCAAGGGCTTCAATCGCATCCACGCAATCCTCGGCGCAAGCGACGCGTGCATCGCCACCAACCCCTCCGATATGAACGTAGCCTTGGCCGCACTCAACGCCACCATCCACGTTCAGGGTCCGAAGGGCAAGCGCGCCATTCCCATCGCCGACTTCCACCGCCTTCCCGGCGCTACCCCACAGCTCGACACTAACCTCCAACCCGACGAACTCATCACCGCGGTCGAACTCCCCGCGCCAAAGTTCGCAAAGCACTCTTACTACCTCAAAGTTCGCGACCGCCAGAGTTACGCCTTCGCTCTTGTCTCCGTCGCCGCCGGCCTCGAGATCGACGGCAACACCATCAAGTCCGCTGGCCTCGCACTCGGCGGCATAGCCCCCAAGCCCTGGCGCTCTCCGGAAGCCGAAAAATCCTTATCCGGCGCAACCCCCGGCCCCGACGCTTTCAAGAAAGCCGCCAACCTTGCCGTAGCCGGAGCGAAACCCTACGAACACAACGCCTTCAAGATCGAACTCGCCAAACAAAGCATCGTGCGCGCCCTCACCCTTGCCGCACAAGGAGTTCAGGCATGATCGCCATCGAGGAAACACCCCACCCCAAACTTGATTCACGCCAGCTCGACCATCGTTACGACGGCCTCGTCAAAGTGACCGGCCGCGCCAAATACGCAGCCGAGTTCCCCGTTGAAAACGTCGCCTACGCCTACGTCGTCCAGGCCACCATCCCCTCGGGAACCGTCGTCTCTATCGATCAAGGCGCCGCAACCCGATGTGCCGGCGTCTACTCCATCATCACGCCGTTCAACGCGCCTAAACTCACCGTCCCCGGCAACGTCAACGTCCTTCAGGATTCCAACGTCCTCTACAACGGCCAGCCCATCGCCGTCGTCGTCGCCCGCTCTCTGCCCGAGGCCCAGCAAGCCGCAAAGCTCCTCCGCATCGAGTACAAAGAACAGCCCGCCAAACTCGATTTCAACTCCCATCTTAAAGACGCCCGCCCACCTAAGCGTGGAGGCTCCTCTCGCCGCGGCGACCCCGAAGCCTCCCTCGCCAAAGCCTCCGTGGTCATCGAACAGACCTACTCCACGCCAATCCAGAACCACAATCCAATGGAGCCGCACGCCACCATCGCCTCATGGGACGGCGACAAGCTCAGCATCTACGACGCCACGCAAGGCATCAGCGGCGTCCAGGGATCTCTCGCCCACGCGTTCTCGATTCCACCGGCCAACGTTCATGTCCAGTGTCCGTATACCGGCGGCGGCTTCGGCTGCAAAGGCTATGTCTGGTCCCACACAATCCTTGCTGCCATGGCTGCGAAGGTCGCCCAGCGCCCGATCAAACTCGTCCTCGGTCGCGAGCAGATGTTCGGTCCTGTAGGCTCCCGCCCCAACACCTACCAGCGCATCAAGCTCGCCGCATCCGCCGACGGCAAACTCCTCCTGACGCAGCATGACTCCACCTGCTACACCTCTCTCATCTCGGACTGGATTGAAGGCGCCACCGGCCAGACCCAGCTCCTCTACGACACCGAATCGCTTTCCACCAGCCAACCTCTGGTTGACCTGAACCTCGGCATGGGCACCTGGATGCGTGCCCCCGGTGAAGCCACCGGCAGCGTCGGCCTTGAAATCGCCCTCGACGAGCTCGCTGAAAAGCTCAACATCGACCCCATCCAGCTTCGTCTCATCAACTACGCCGATAAGGACCCGCGTCAGGGCCTCCCGTGGTCGAGCAAACATCTCCGCGAGTGCTACACCCAAGCCTCGGAACGCTTCGGCTGGTCCAAACGGAGCGCGCAACCCGGTCAGCACCGCGAAGGCAACAAACTCATCGGCTACGGCATGGCCACCGCCAACTACGGCGCAGGACGCCGTCCCTCAGCGGCGGTAGTCCGCTTCCTGCCCAACGGCCGCGTCTACGTCGGCGTCGGCACCCAGGACATCGGCACTGGTACCTACACCATCCTCGCTCAGACCGCAGCCGACACTCTCTTCATGGACCCGACCCTCGTCGACGTCAAGCTTGGCGACACCACTCTGCCTCCCTCTGGCGGCTCCGGCGGATCGACCACTGCGGCCTCCGTATGCCCTGGGGTCTACGATGCTGCCATCCAGGCCAGGCTCAAACTCGCGCAACTCGCCGTCGCCGACACACAATCCCCGCTGCACGGATCCGTCGCCGAAGACATCCGCACCAAAGACTGCAGGATCTTCCTCAAATCCGATCCGCAAAAGTCTGAATCCATCACGGCCCTCATCGCCCGCAACGGCAACACGCCGGTCGAAGCCACTGCCACCTCACAGATGCCCAAAGACCGCGACTCCTTCAGCTCGCACTCCTGGGGCGCCATATTCGCCGAAGTAGCCGTCGACGCAGACACCCACATGGTGCAGGTCCGCCGCATGGTCGGCACCTACGACATCGGCACCCTCATCAATAAGACGACCGGTACCAACCAACTCATCGGCGGCATCGTCTGGGGAGTCAGCATGGCACTCCACGAAGAGGCCGTCATCGATCCCACCTACGGCCGCACTGTCAACGAAAACTTCGCTGAGTACCACGTCCCCACCAACGCCGACATCCACGAAATCGACGTCACCGTCGTCGGCATCCCCGACTACAAGTTCAATCCGCTGGGATCGCGCGGCATCGGCGAAATCGGCATCACCGGAGCCGCCGCCGCCATAGCCAACGCCATCTACAACGCCACCGGCAAACGCGTCCGCGACCTTCCCATCACCCTCGACAAAATCATGAACGCGTGACTTGCGAATCCTTCGCCCTCGCTATATTCTCCCTGCAACAACAAAGGGACAATTTAGCGGAGGGCAGGATGAGCAAGTTCAGACTCAACTGGGTAGCGATCCTCGTCGCGGCTATCGCCTCTTTTATCTTTGAAGCGCTGTGGTACAGCGTCTTCATGAATCAGTGGCTGGCCGGTATCGGTCGCACAAGAGAGTGGTTGGTCAGTACAGGCCTCAATCCGTCTATTCAATACGCAACCGCCATCCTCTGTTCCATCATCGTCGCCGCGGTCCTCACCATTTGCATACAAGCCTCAGGCGAACAGACCGCTCGTCGCGGCATCATTTGCGGGGCCGTCATCTGGTTCGGCTTCATCGCCACCGGCTGGGCCAAGGAGTACATCTTCGAGGTCCGCACCTTGCAAATCTACGTCATCAACACCGGCTACGCGCTCATAGATCTCATGCTCATCGGCGCAATCGTCGGCGCATGGAAGAAAAAATCGACAGCGGCATTGTCATAGGCATCGCAAAGTCAAACCGCCGTATCGAGGTGAAAGGGCTTGGTATAGGCCTCTACCGGGTATCCCTTCGCCTTCCACGCCGCCAGCCCGCCCTTTAGCAATTTCACGTGCGTAAAATTCAGCGCTCTTGCCTTGGCCAGGATCATTCGGCTCGTCTCATCGTTGATGCAGGTGCAGTAGATGACCGAATTCTGGTCCCGGGGAAATGAAGCCGTCTCCTCGACGAGGTCCTTCGGTGGAATCCGCTTCGCTCCAGGAATAATCTCTGAATACGCCAGAAAATCCAGCGGCTGGCGTACATCGAACAGAAGAACCTTTTGCTCCTTCAGCAGATCGTGCAGCGTCTCCGGTCCGATACTGAATTCCTCCAGCTCCCGCCTCTTTCGCAGCTGCTTCATCCTGAAAATCCCGAAGATCAAGACGAGCAATCCAACTGCGCAAATCGCAATCAGATACATATCCAACCTCCACCGACATCATGCTCTATCAGATTTCACGACTGCATAGAAAGTCGCAAATCTCCACTGACGCTAACCCGGACGCTCCTGCAGCGGCAAACTATATCACACGCAATGGCTTAGACAGAAAGCGCGACGCACTGACCACATCACCCTTCACCGAAACGGGGTATCAGCGCGAACAACCTACCTTTCATCATCTCTGCTTCGCTCGAATCGAACAATATGCGAAACTGAGCAAGCTGATGAACCTCACCTCCCTGCTCCACAAGACCTTCGGCCACGAGTCCTTCCGTGCCAATCAGGAGGCCGTCTGCCGCGCCGCCACCGACGGCCGCGACGTCCTTCTCGTCATGCCCACCGGAGCAGGCAAGTCCCTCTGCTACCAACTCCCCGCCATCGCCCGCGGCGGCACCGCCCTCGTCATCTCCCCCCTCATCGCCCTCATGGACGATCAGGCCACCAAGCTCACCGCCGCCGGCCTCCGCGTCGCCCGCATCCACTCCGGCCTCTCCCGCGACGAAGCCCGCCAGGCCTGCCGCGACTACCTCGACGGCACCCTCCAGTTCCTCTTCATCGCACCCGAGCGCATGCGCGTCCCCAACTTTCCCGAGATGCTCGCGAAGAAAAAACCCTCGCTCATCGCCATCGACGAGGCCCACTGCATCTCCGCCTGGGGCCACGATTTTCGCCCCGACTACCGTACTCTCGGCGACTTCCTCCCCGCCCTCCGCCCCGCCCCCGTCATCGCGCTCACAGCCACAGCCACACCAACAGTACAAAAAGACATCATCACCCAACTCCAACTCACACGACCCGAACTCTTCATCCACGGCTTCCGCCGCCACAACCTCGCCATCGAGGTCGTCGAACTCTCCAAACCCCGCCGCAACGAGTTCACCGCAAAGCTCCTCAGCGAAAAATCCAACCGCCCCGCCATCGTCTACGCTCCCTCTCGCAAAGCCGCCGAAGAACTCGCCTCGCAACTCGGCAGCACCGCCTCCGCCTACCATGCCGGCCTCGACCCAGCCACCCGCGAGCGAGTCCAGCGCAACTTCCTCGCCGGCAAACTCGAAGTAGTCGTCGCTACCATCGCCTTCGGCATGGGCATCGACAAAGCCGACGTCCGCACCGTCGTCCACACCGCGCTCCCCGGCTCCGTCGAGCAGTACTACCAGGAGATCGGCCGCGCCGGCCGCGATGGCGAACCCTCCCGCACCGTCCTCCTCCACTCCTTCGCCGACCGCAAGATGCACGACTTCTTCCTCGAGCGCGACTACCCCGCCATCACCGAACTCACCCGCGTCGCCGACCCTCCTCACCGACGACTACCAGATGCCCGATCTCCTCCGCCAACGCCTCAAGATGGACGCCGAGACCTTCGACAAAGCCGTCGAAAAACTCATCGCCCAGGGCGCAGCCACCATCGACATGGCCGGCAACGTCCGCGCAGCTGAAGACGCTCCCCGCCAAACCGCCTGGCGCAAAGGCTACGACGACCAAATCGCCTTCCGTCGCTCCCAGATCGACCGCATGGTCCAGTTCGCCGAATCCCCGCAATGCCGCATGGCCGCCCTCATCCAGCACTTCGGCGACACCGCCGACGGCCTCCGCCCCTGCGGCCACTGCGACTTCTGCGCCCCGCTAAACGGCCACCGCGCAAACCTTCCGCACCCCCACCGCCGAAGAAGAACG
Organism: uncultured Acidobacteriaceae bacterium; assembly: GCA_963791735.1. Taxonomy (GTDB): domain Bacteria; phylum Acidobacteriota; class Terriglobia; order Terriglobales; family Acidobacteriaceae; genus Edaphobacter. The sequence goes on from CAWBTR010000011.1 coordinate 415,087, forward strand.
CCAACTCCGAGCCATCCTCCGCGCTCTTGAAAATTCGACAGCCCAGACCCGCGCCACCGGCAGACTCCACACCGAGCTCTCCACCGGCGCGCTCCGCAACACATCCGCCGCCGATCGCAAAATCTTCGACACCCTCCTCGACGCTCTCGACGCGCGCCGGCCTCATCACACTGAACACCGACCAATGGACCAACCCCGAAGGCAATCTCATCACCTTCAAAAAAGCCTCCCTCACCCACGAGGGCCGCACCCTCACCGGCCCGTTGCCCCCTGACCTCCTCATCAAAGACGCGCTACCCGCCGCCACCTCGTCACGAAGCAAAACTTCGCGCTCTACCACATCCGCAAGGCCGTCCAAAGCCTCGCTGAAAGCCGAACGCGAACAAACCACCGCCGCCTACACACCCGAACAAAAATCCCTCGAAGCCAACCTCCGCGCCTGGCGCAAAGCAGAAGCCGCCAAGACCGGCAAACCCGCCTTCATAGTCTTCACCGACGCCGTCTTGAACAACATCGTCCTCGCACACCCCATCACCATTCCAGCACTCTTGCAAGTCTCCGGCGTGGGCCCTCGCATCGCCGACACTCACGGAGCCACCATCTGCGCTCTCTGCCGTTCCGAGACTCTCCCCGAATCCGTCACTGCGTCGTCCAATCCAATACCATCAAAGGTCAAATCAAGCAGTTCTCCATCGAACCACTCTCGCAAACTTTTCGACTCTAGCTCGTCCAACACATTCAAAGAATCGACGAAGCGTAGCGGACTCGAGAGGCCGCTGCATTTTGTTTTAAGCGCCACCAACGAAACTCACGTCCAAACCTTCTCTCGCACTCGCACACCCGAACCAGCCGAAACCCTCACCCCCGAGCAACAAGCCCTCGACCAGCGCCTCCGCGACTGGCGCAAGACCGAGTCCGAAAAACTCAACCTCCCTCTCTTCTTCGTCCTCGCCTCCACCACTCTCCGCAGCATCGTTCTCGCCCGCCCGCAAACTCTCTCCCAACTCAAGACCATCCACGGCCTCGGCCACGAGAAAATCGAAAAATTCGGCACCGGCATCATCGAAGTCTGCACTGCCTAGCACCACCAAGCCAAAACTGAATGACTATTCATTCCACCCCGCATTGTGCTAACGTGCAACCACGAAGCCATGCCGACACCCGACACCACCCGCCACACTCCCGCCTCCATGGACGCCCCCACCATCGACGAGCGCGCCAACCACTGCTTCGGCTGCGGTCCCGCCAATCCCCAGGGCCTTCACCTCATCTTCACCACCGACACCTCTGACCCCAACGCCATCACCGCCACCTGCCACTTCCAGCTCGACCGCATGCACGAGGGCCCTCCCGGCCACATCCACGGCGGCATCGTCGCCGCGCTCCTCGACGAGGCCATGAGCAAGCTCAACCGCCCCCTCAACGTCCTCGCCATGACCCGCCACATGGAGGTCGACTACCTCCGCCCCGTCCCGCTCTACCAGCCGCTCGTCCTCGTCGCGCGCCACCTCAACCGCGCCACAAAGCCGGACGGCACCCTCGACCGCAAGATCTTCCACCAGGCCGAAATCCAGCGCCCCGACGGCACCGTCCTCGCCCGCAGCAAAGGCCTCTTCATCGCCATCGACGCAAAACTCCTCGCCGCCGCCGGCTTCACCGCCCCCCAACCATAAGAACAGGTGTTTTACCGTCGACTCTTAACTCCATTTCGCGTCTTTACCGCTGAAACATAACGCACTGACCCTTGTAATTGATCTGAACACTGACAAACGATCGAAGGACATCTTGTCCAATAATTCCTCCGACCTTCCTGCCATAGATCTTGGAGAGCGGATGCAGATCGGCAATCTCAATTGGTTGCTGCTTCCACGATTCCTCTCCTATCTCGAAATCGGCGGTTCGCACCACAATATCCGCATCGAGCCCCAGGCCTCGGCTTTTCATTCGTGCCTCTTGGAGCTGCACTGCCGATAGTCCAAATATGCCTGGCGTCGAACATCGAATGACTGGCGCCCGTGTCAAGAATCATGACGACCGGTTGCCCATTCACCGACGCGTCCACAAGAATGGTCCCGGTACTTTTATCCGAGATCAAGCCGCACACCGGTGCTCCCTTTGGGAAGATCCTCGGCGACGAGAATGTTGGAACATATACCGACGATCGAAGCGCTAAGCAACAGCAGTGCAGTGAAGTTCCTTGTTCGCATCTCTGCTTCTCCTACGAGCACGAAACGGTCAACCGATCGATGAGCAACCTGTCGTGTTTATTGCAACGTAGTGTATCAAGCTGAGCTTGCTTCAACGCTGCCTCACCCAGCCTCGCCCCAATACCCTTGGTCCCGCAAAAAATACCCATCATCCCACGTGTGCACCATCGTCTTGAAGAACATCCACACCATCGTCCAGTGCCCCAGCTTCTGAAACCGCCTGATTCGTCGTCAGCACCCTTCCGCGCACTATCCGAAACCGTATCCGCGCCACGCCCTTCGACAATAAATAGTCTTCTGCAAACAGCGCCCGCTCGTCGAATCCACCTAGCCGCCAGAACGCCTCGCGATCAAACAGCATAAACATCCCCGTAGCAAACGGTTTCGTCAACGACCCCACCCGCTGCATCAAATTATTTCCCGCATACAACACATCATCAAAAAATCCACCTTCACGACAAGCAATATTCGTCGTCGCCAGATGCAGTCTCCTTCGTTCCATCCGCCACAACGCCCTGCGCAACAAAGTGGGCTCCGGCAGTTCCACATCCGCATCCAGAAACAGCACATACTTCGTCGTCGCCAGCCTCGCACCTGCATTTCTTCCCACCGAAGGCAGTCCTCCACGGACGACCTCCACCTTCAATCTGTCGCGAAATCCCAGCGCCACCTCTACCGTCCCATCGGTCGACCCGGCATCCGCCACCAACACTCTTGTCACACTCATCCCCGCATAATCCTGCCGGCACAACGACTCCAGCAGCCTCGGCAGCATCACAACTTCATTTTTCGCAGGAATCACAATCGTCAGTTCAGCGTCCATCCAAACCTCCCGTGGCAATTCAGCGGCGGACACACCGCCCTCTACGCGAAGCATGACTCCGGGACCCCACACCGCAAATCAAATCGCAATTGAAATTTCCGCTAAATCTTACACCCAAGACTCTACATAGCTAACAAGCCACACAGACTCATCACTCCAGCGCAAAACTGCTAAACTTAAGATCTCGCGGACATTCAGGCAGCACAGTGCGCCCACCGCCGCGCACCAGACACAAGAGTCAGGAGAAACCCCATGGCAGACCACACCCACAACGGCAACCTCAGCACCTCGTCCCTCCGCCTCAAGCTCGGCCTCGCCGAGATGCTCAAAGGCGGCGTCATCATGGACGTCATGAACGTCGAGCAGGCCCGCATCGCCGAAGAAGCCGGCGCCATCTCCGTCATGGCCCTCGAGCGCGTCCCCGCCATGATCCGCGCCGAAGGCGGCGTAGCCCGCATGGCCAATCCCAAACTCATCAAGCAGATCATGGCCGCCGTCACCATCCCCGTCATGGCCAAGGCCCGCATCGGCCACTTCGCCGAAGCCCAGGTCCTCCAGGAGATCGGCGTCGACTTCATCGACGAGTCCGAAGTCCTCACCCCCGCCGACGAGACCTACCACATCGACAAGCACGCCTTCACCACGCCCTTCGTCTGCGGCGCGCGCAACCTCGGCGAAGCTCTCCGCCGCATCGCCGAAGGCGCAGCCATGATCCGCACCAAAGGCGAGCCCGGCACCGGCGACGTCGTCCACGCCGTCCAGCACATGCGCCAGATCGTCCGCGAGATCAAGTCCCTCACCGTCCTCGGCGACGAAGAGCTCTACAACGCCGCCAAGGTCCACGGCGCGCCCTACGAACTCGTCCGATGGTCGCGAAGACCGGCAAACTCCCCGTCCCCAACTTCTCCGCCGGCGGCATCGCCACTCCCGCCGACGCGGCCCTCATGATGCAGCTCGGCGCCGAAACCGTCTTCGTAGGCTCCGGCATCTTCATGAAGGAGCGCGCCACTCCCCTCGACGTCGAGAACGATCCGAAGGAGCGCGAAGAGGCCGTCTCCCGCGCCCGCGCCATCGTCATCGCCACCACCCACTTCAACGACCCCAAGATCGTCGCCGAAGCCTGCGAATCCGTCACCGGCACCATGAAGGGCCTCGCCGCCGCCGCCATCGAAGAGTCCCAACTCATGCAAACCCGCGGCTGGTAGAGCGCGGGTTTATTATCTGCCCTTTCTAGATCCATCCTCCATCGATCACATAGCTCTGGTTCGTAATCGCCGAGCTGTCGTCCGAAGCAAGAAACAGGACCAGCCGCGCCACCTCTTGGGGAAGAATCATTCGCTTCAGGGTCTGATTGGCAAGAATCCGGGCCTTGTAGGCGTCTGTATACCACAGCTGCTTCTGCCGCTCGGTCCACACGGCGCCTGGCATAACGCAGTTCACGCGAATATTATCGCCCCCCAGTTGACGTGCGAATGTGCGGCTCATCCCAACGATGGCCGCCTTGGCGGTCACGTAAACAGGAAGGTTCGGAGTCGAAATGACCCAGCTGATCGAGCCGATGTTGATGATCGAGCCTCGGCCTGCGCTCCGCATCACCGGCGCCAGGGCCTGCATCATGAAGAAATAGTGTTTCAGGTTGACCGCGATCGATTTATCAAAGTAATCCGAGGTCACCTCTTCCATCGAATGGCGCGTGTCGTTACCTGCATTGTTCACCAGAACGTCGACACGCGGAAATCTCACAAGCAGCTCGCTGACCGTCTTTTGCAATGCGTCGATGTCCGTCAAATCGCAGTGGTAATAGAAAGGCTCCGTCACTCCGGCCAACGCGAGTCGTCGGGCCAACTCTCCACCGGCATCGTCCTGAATATCGAGGAAGACGACCTGCGCGCCCTGGATCGCGAAGGCCTCAACAATCGCTTCGCCAATCCCACTCGCGCCACCAGTCACCACAACGACACGGTCTTCGAGACTGGGATAGACAGCTGGCTTGATTTCACTCTCCATTCCTAGTCTCCTCCGTGGCTCCATTGCAGCAGATCGCTGTACCAATCAACGCGGCAATTCCTAATGTTCAGGGTATCCTTTTTCCCATCGTCACTATCGTTCGCATGTCCTGCGATGGTTCCGCTAGCGTTCAGCCTCTCCTCCATCCGCCGTCTCTCGATAGGTCACTACTCACCGCGACTGCAAAACCCTCGCAGAGTCGCTACCATAACAAAAGAAGGTCGCCAAAAAACGAAATGAGCACCCACGCCGTCACAACGAACAACATAGATCGTCCCGACACCATCCAGGAACGGACGATGCTTCGTGTGCTCGCCGCAATCAGCTTCTGTCATGTCCTCAATGACATGATGCAGTCCCTGTTGCCCTCCATCTATCCCATCCTGAAGTCGTCGTTTCATCTCAACTTCACCCATATCGGCTTCATCTCGCTGGCATACCAGATCACTGCATCGCTTCTTCAACCAGTCATCGGACACTACACCGATCAGAAGCCGATGCCCTATTCGCTCCCCATCGGAATGGTCTTCACACTCATCGGCCTGCTGTTGCTGGCGGTCGCGCCCACCTTCCCCCTGCTTCTTCTTGCAGCATCGTTGATCGGCATGGGCTCGGCTGTCTTCCATCCGGAATCATCCCGCGTAGCTCGAATGGCATCCGGCGGAAAGCATGGGTTCGCTCAGTCGTTCTTCCAGGTCGGAGGAAACACCGGCTCTGCAATTGGCCCCCTGCTCGCAGTCCTCATCGTGCTTCCCTACGGCCAGGTCGGTTCCGCATGGTTCTCCCTCGCGGCACTTCTCGGCATCGTTGTCCTCATCCGAGTCAGCCGCTGGTACAAAGCCCGCCTCAGCCATCTGCAAAGCAAACCCGCAGCACACGTCGAAGAATCCTCAGGACTGCCACGAAACAAAGTCATCGCAGCGATCGCGGTTTTGGTCGCGCTCGTCTTCTCTAAGTACTTTTACCTCGCGAGCCTCACGAGCTACTACACCTTCTATCTGATGACAAAGTTTCACGTCTCCGTTCGAAGCTCGCAACTCCATCTCTTCGTCTTTCTCGCCGCAGTAGCAGCCGGAACCTTTATGGGAGGCCCCATCGGCGACCGGGTCGGCCGCAAGGCAGTCATCTGGTGCTCCATCCTCGGAGTCCTTCCCTTTACGCTCGTCTTGCCCTACGCCAACCTCTTCTGGACCGGCGTGCTGAGCATTATCATCGGCTTCGTCATTGCATCAGCCTTCTCGGCCATCCTCGTCTACGCGCAGGAACTCGTTCCAGGACGAGTCGGAATGATCTCTGGCCTCTTCTTCGGACTGGCCTTTGGAATGGGTGGCATCGGCGCCGCTGTGCTTGGCAAGCTGGCTGACATGACCAGCATCGTCTTCGTCTACAAAGTATGCGCCTACCTTCCCGCAATCGGCCTCTTGACCGGCCTTCTTCCCAGTTCGCAAAAGCCATGTCACGATATGAAGGCAGCAGCAGTGCAATAGATTCGCTCGCATTACATAGCGAATATCCTCAAATCCCGTACAACCATTTTCCGCCCTCAATATAAACCCTCGTTTCCCCGATCCAGTCGCTACCGACCAGTGCGCAAAGTGCATCGCACTAAGTGACGATACGAAAGACAAAAGTTCTTCGCATCTGAAAGGTAAATTTTATGAAAATCATCCAGATGCTCTGTCTCACCGCCGCCGTTGCCATGCCAGCATTCGCCGCCGACGTCCAGAAACTCGACCAACGCGTTGAGTCCGCCCAAATGGTCCTTCACGAACTCATGGATACCCCCGACCATGGAATCCCCGATGGCGTCGCCTCCCACGCAACCTGCGTTGCCGTCATCCCCGGCTTCAAAAAAGGAGCCTTTGTTGTCGGCGCACAGTATGGCCAGGGCGTCGTCTCCTGTCGCACGGGCCATGGCTGGAGCGCGCCCGCCTTCATTCAGTTGACCGGAGCGAGCTTCGGCTTCCAGATTGGCGGCGAGTCCACCGACCTCGTCCTCATCGCTACCACTCATGACGGCTTCGAGCGCCTCCTCCACGATAAGGTCAAGCTCGGCGGCGATGCAGCCGTTGCCGCCGGCCCCGTGGGACGTAACGCGCAGGCCTCCACAACTGAACTTGCCAACGCCGGCTTCCTCACCTACTCACGCAGCAAGGGCGTCTTCGCTGGCGTCGACCTCACCGGAGACGTCGTCAACCAGAACCAGGATGACACCCGCGCCTACTACGGCGGCCGGGATATCTCCTATGAGACCATCCTTACCGGCGGAGTCCCAACGCCTCCCGAGGGCCGCCGCTTCGTCCGCACCGTCAGCGAGCTCTTCCACGCCAGCGGCGAACGCGCATACGGCACCCGCTAAAAACACACTGCAGCACTTCAATAAAAGCCAGACCGCAACCACGGTCTGGCTTTCTTTCGTCTTGGTCCGCGATGGAAGATGAACGTTCTAAGCGACCCCGACGGCAACCTTCTCCGCTTCGGCGACAACCTCCCGTCCGCCTGAAACACATCTTCTTCTCTACAATCAATACCTAATGTCCCAGGCCCCCCTCACCATCGGCGTCCTCGCCCTGCAAGGCGCATTCGAAGCCCACGCCAAAGCCCTCACTGCCCTCGGCGTAACCGCAAAACTCATCCGCACCCCGGCCGAACTCAAAGATCTCGACGGCCTCATCATCCCCGGCGGCGAATCCACCACCTTCCTCAAATTCCTCGAGCGCGGCGGCTTCCTCGACGCCCTGCAGTCCTTTGTTGAAACCAAGCCGACCTTCGGCACCTGCGCCGGCGCAATCCTCCTCGCAAAAAATGTCGAGAACCCGGCCCAGAAATCCCTCGCCGCCCTTAACATCACTGTCGAGCGCAACGCCTACGGCCGCCAGATCGACTCCGCCATCCTCACCGAGCCGACCAAACTCCCCGGCGGCCCATTAGAGATGGTCTTCATCCGCGCCCCACGCATCACGCACACAGGCGCCAACGTCGAAACCCTCGCCACCCGCGACGGCTTCCCTGTCCTCGTCCGCGAAGGACACCTCCTCGCCGCCACCTTCCACCCCGAACTGAGTTCCGACCCCCGCGTCCATCAGCTCTTCCTCGACCTCGTCCGCTCAAGCCATGGCCGATAGCTCGCACGAACTCGCCACGCACCTCATCCAACTCGAGCGGCAACTCCTGCAGCCATCCACGCGACGCGATGCGACCGCCCTCGCGTCACTGCTCGCCGAAGACTTTCGCGAATTCGGTAGCTCCGGCCGCATCTACAATCGGCAGCAAATCGTCGACGAACTGGCCGTAGAGTCGTCGCATCTGATCACCCTCAGCGATCCGTCCTGCCAGTTGTTGACCGAAGACATCGCTCTGCTTACCTATCGTTCCACCCGCGCTATTGCGTTGAAGGCCGCCTCCCACGCGCTTCGCAGTTCCCTCTGGATCCGCCGCGACAGCCGATGGCAGATGGTCTTCCATCAGGGCACGCGTACCTGACGGGCTCTGGCCTCTGCCATCTCGCAAGCCACACGCAGTATCCTTATCCAGTGCACGCTCTCCTCACCTCGCACTACGTGTCGATGACGCTCCCATCATGGCCGCTTCCCGACGACGCCAGCGCCCACGGCCCCGCGCTCGACCACCATCTCCTCCTCAATCTCTGGATCGCCCTTGCCCTCCTCGCCCTCGCCCACATCATTCTGCTACTCGGCCTCATCCTCCGCCGCCACTCCGAAGCCACCAACCTCTGGCGCATCGAATACCTTCCCCTGGCCGCCCTTGCCCTCCTCTTCGCAACCCTCACCATCAAAGCCGAACGTCTCTGGGCCGCCACCCGCTACACAGGAGCCTCCCTCACCGCCATGCACGTCGAAGTCACCGGTGTTCAATTCGCCTGGTACTTCCGCTATCCCGGTCCCGACGCCACCTTCGGCATCACTCGCCCACAACTCGTCGCCCCGGGCGAAGGCAACCCCCTCGGCCTCGACCCCGCCGACCCCCACTCCGCCGACGACGAGGTCACCTCCGAACTGGTTCTCCCCACCAACCGCGAAGTCGACCTTGCGCTCCGTGCCCAGGACGTCATCCACGGCTTCTCCATCCCCGAGCTACGCCTCAAACAGAACGCCGTCCCCGGCCAGACCATCCACATCCACTTCACGCCGACCACTCCCGGCACATACGCGATCCTCTGCACCCAACTCTGCGGTCTCGGCCACTACCGCATGAACGCCACCCTCCGGATCCTCTCCCCCGACCAGTTCGCAAGCTGGCTCGCTTCGAAGCAGAAAGCAGCCACCCCATGAACCCGTCAACAACAAAGCTCTTCATCAAAACCCGCATAGCAACCACCGATCATCGCGTCATCGGCGTCCAATACCTCATCCTCGCACTGACTTCCGTAGTTATCGGCACTCTCCTCTCCCTCCTCATGCGAATCCACCTAGTCTGGCCCAACTGGCCTCTCCCCCTGCACGGCCCCATCCTCCCCGAAGACTACCTCGCCCTGGTCACCATCCACGGCACCGTCATGCTCTTCTTCGTCCTCACCACCGCCCCGCAAGCGGGCTTCAGCAACCTCATCCTCCCTGCCCAAATCGGCGCCCGCAGCATGGCCTTCCCCGTCCTCAACGCCACCAGCTTCTGGCTAACAGCCGTAGCGCTCCTAACCCTCCTCAGTTCAACCTTCGTCCCCGGCGGCGCCGCCATCTCCGGCTGGACAGCCTACCCACCCTTCAGCGCAGTCCCCAGCTCCGGCCCCGGTCAGGCCCTCGGCATGGACCTGTGGCTAATCTCCATCGCACTCTTCGCCATCGCCTCCACTGCGAGCTCCATCAATACCCTCACCACCATCATCCGCAACCGCTGCGAAGGCATGACGTGGGAGCGTCTTCCCCTCACCGTTTGGGGCTGGTTCACCGCCGCGCTCCTCAGCACTCTCGCCTTTTCCGTGCTCCTCGCCGCCATCCTGCTCCTTTTCTGCGATCGCCACGCCCACACTAGCTTCTTCCTCCCCACCGGCGACCTCATCAACGGTGTTCTTCACCACGGCGGTGACGGCAGTCCTCTCCTCTGGCTCCATCTCTTCTGGTTTTTCGGGCATCCCGAGGTCTACATCGCCATCCTCCCCGGCCTCGGCGTCACCTCCATGCTCCTCGCAAACTTCAGCCACAGAAAAGTCTTCGCCTACCGCACCATGATCGCAACCACACTCCTCATCGGCTTCCTCGGCATCCTGCTCTGGGGACACCACATGTTCGTCGCCGGTCTCAACCCCTTCGCCAGCACCGCCTTCTCCGTCTCGACGATGGCCATCGCCCTGCCCGCCTCCGCCAAGGTCCTAAGCTGGCTTGCCACCATCTGGCGCTCGAAGCCAACCTACAAAACCCCTATGCTTTTCAGCCTCGGCTTCGTCAGCCTCTTCATCGCCGGAGGCCTTACCGGCCCCATACTCGCCCAGCCCATACTCGACGAGTACCTCCACAACACCTTATTCGTCGTGGCCCACTTCCACCTCATCATGGCGATGGCCGCTATCTTCGGCCTCTATGCCGCCACCTACTATTGGTTCCCGCTCCTCACCGCGACCGCCAAACACCGCGGCCGCCTCCTGTCCGAACCCCTCGGCCACCTGCACTTCTGGCTAACCCTCATCGGAGCCTATGCCGTCTTCCTCCCCATGCACCTCACCGGCCTCGCCGGCGAACCCCGCCACTACGCCCAGCTCACCGGCATCCCCGGCCCCGGGGGCGCACTCAGTCCAACGGGCGTCCTCCTCGCGCACACCCTTCCTCTCAACCGCTTCATTACCTACGCCGCCATCTTCCTCGCCTCCGCCCAGCTCATCTTTCTCTTCAACCTCGCCCGCAGCCTCAGCAAAGGACAGCTAGCAACGTCCAACCCATGGAGCGCCACTACGCTCGAATGGCATCCCTCCATGAATCCTTTTACCCCCCCAACGGCATCCGATACACCAGAGATTGCCGTCTACCGCGCCCCTTGCCACTATCATTCCACTGAGCCTGGAGAAACGTTCCTTCCCCAATGGGCACCCGGCACCGTCGCCGACGCAACAATCCCGGGCAGAAACGCAAAACCGGAGTAAGCTTTCCACAACGCGTGCTTTAAGAGTGAACCCTCATGCCGGCCACTATCACGCCAAACAAAACTGAACCACAACGAAACCGTCGTCTCGAAGACAACGACAATGGTTCAGGCCGACGGCCGCCAACTGACAAGCGCACCGGCGGCGGTGGCGACAACGACAATTGGAACGAACGCCCCAACGGCCGCCGCGGCCCCTACGAGCGTCTCCATCGCTACCGCATGGGCATCTTCTTCGCTCTAGCCAGCGACCTCATGTTCTTTGTCGCCATCATCAGCACCTTCTTCGTCAACCAGTCCTCCAGCCACGTCGATGTCTACAACCACTACGTCAACACCTGGGTCCCCACCGCCATTCCACCCATCCTCTGGCTCAACACCGCCGTCCTTCTACTCAGCTCCCTCGCCATGGAGATGGCCCGCCGCAGTATGTTCCGCGAGACCGATGTCATGGACGAGTGGCTCGGCATCGGCAAACCCATCACCCGCGGCGCGATCCCCTGGCTTTCCGCTACTATTGCTCTCGGTCTGCTCTTTCTCGCCGGCCAGTGGACAGCATGGCGCCAACTCGCCAGCCAGCGAATCTTCTTCCGCACCAACCAGAGCAGCCATTTCTTCTATCTGATCACCGGCGTCCATGCCGTCCATCTCTTCCTCGGCATCGCCGCCCTCATCGCCGCTTTCATCGGCCTCTACGTCTCTCGCCAGCTCGAAACTCGCCAGATCCTCGTCGATGGCGTCGCCTGGTACTGGCACGCCATGGGCATTCTCTGGCTCTTCCTCTTCTCCCTCTTAGTCTTCTTTCAATGAAATCGTCACGCCTCGGGCAAATCGCTCTCATCGCAACGATCCTCACCATCGCCGCCTTAGCCCACGCCCAGGGCTGTACCCAATGCCTCGACAACACCGCCGCCACTCCACCCAAAACGCAGGCCGCCTACCGTCACGCCATCATCCTGCTCACCCTCACCGCAGGAGGCCTCTTCGTCACCACCCTCGCTCTCTTCAAGCGCCACCGCTAGCCTCAATCGCCATCGTCGCCCCCGAATAAAATGCGTCAAAGAGGTGAGGAGAATCCCACGTGACACGCGAACAGAAATACAACGCATTCAAAGCACTTCATGAGCGCCCAGGAACATTCATCATTCCCAATCCATGGAACGCAGGCACCGCAAGAATCCTCACCGCCTTAGGCTTCGAAGCGCTTGCTACCACTAGTGCAGGCTACGCCTTCTCCCTTGGACGCCAGGACTCTAACTCACAGGTCACGCGCGAAGGCACTCTCGCAAACGCGAAAGAGATCGTCGACGCAACGCATCTACCAGTCTCCGCCGATATGCAGGATGGCTTCGGCCCATCACCCGAAAGCTGCGCCGAGATGATTCGACTCGCGTCCGCCATCGGCCTCACCGGTGGATCCATCGAGGATGCAACCGGCGACCCGGCCCACCCCATCTACGACTACCAACTCGCCGTCGAGCGCGTCGCAGCCGCTGCAGAAACAGCCCACACCCACCAGTTCCTCCTCACCGCTCGCGCCGAAAACTACCTCCACGGCCGACCCAATCTCGAGGACACCATCCGCCGTCTGCAGTCCTTCGAAAAGCCGGCGCCGACGTCCTCTACGCGCCCGGGCTTCCGGGCCTCAACGCCATCCGCGAGGTCTGTGCCTCCCTCTCCAAACCCGTCAACGTCCTCATGGGTTTTCAGGGCGCGACTTTTTCCGTTGAAGAACTAGCCGCCATCGGAGTAAAGCGAATCAGCGTCGGAGGGTCCTTCGCCAGAGCCGCCATCGGAGCCTTCCTGCGAGCCGCCCGCGAAGTAAAAGACAAAGGAACCTTCAACTACGCCGCAGACGCAATCTCCCACTCTGACGTGACGAAGTATATGACGAAGGGATAGAGAGTTGTCGTTGCATCTCTCTTTCTACTGATCGCTTCCCTTGCTGGAATGCGCGACAATAGATTCCGACAGGCTACTCATTCCTTACCGTTCCTCTGCGCAACCTCCCATGGCCCTCTCGAGGCCACGTCAACTTCCAATTTTTAACTGGATCAATTTAAAGAGCGAGAAGGAGTTAAAAGAACTAGAAGGAGTCCAGGAATGAACCCTCCGAAGATTCTCGCATTCTTGATGCTGATACACCTCAGCCTCGCCGCCGCCCCGGCCTATGCGGCAATCGACAGCATGAGCCTCGGTGCACGGTACAGCACCCACAAGACCGACATTACCTTCCGTGTTTATTCCTCGCAAGCCACTCGTATAGCGCTCTACCTCTATTCGACTGGGTACGGCGTACAGGAGTCCGCAACCTATGTTCTAAGCCCGGCCGGCAGTAAAGTCTGGGCGGTGACGGTTCCGGTCTCTTCCATTAATGCCGCGGGGATTACCGGGACGGTCTTCTACGGTTACCGCGCCTGGGGTCCGAACTGGCCCTACAGTGCGAGCTGGACAAAAGGATCTTCGGTTGGCTTCATCTCAGATGTCGATGCCAATGGCAACCGCTTCAATCCGAACAAGCTGCTGCTCGACCCCTACGCGCTGGAGATCAGTCAGGATCCGCTCAACACCTCAAATCAAAATGGCAACATCTTCGCGTCCGGTTCTTTCCGCGCGATCGACAGCGGCACCTACGCTCCAAAGGGGATCGTTCTCGCTGCCAGCGGACAAAGCACAGGCACCAAACCGAATCGCGCACAAAAAGACGATGTCATCTATGAAGTGAATGTTCGAGGCCTGACCAAACAGGATTCGAGCATCGCGACCGCCTATCAGGGTACGTATCGCGGCGCCGGACTCAAGGCGAGCTACCTCGCGAGTCTCGGAGTCACCGCCGTCGAGTTCCAGCCCGTCCAGGAGACGCAGAACGACGAGAACGACGTCATCCCCAATTCGGACGCCAACCAGAACTACTGGGGGTACATGACCGAGGGCTTCTTCGCTCCAGATCGCCGCTATGCCAGCAACAAGGCCCCAGGCGGTCCAACAGCCGAGTTCCAGGCGATGGTGCAGTCATTCCACGCCGCTGGAATCAAGGTGTACATCGATGTCGTCTACAACCACACCGCCGAAGGCGGCACATGGAGCAGCTCCGACCCAACCACCGCAACCATCGACTCCTGGCGCGGTCTCGACAATGTGACCTACTACGAACTCGCCTCGGGCAATCAGTTTTTCTACGACAACACCGGCACCGGCGCCAACTACAACACCTACAACCCAGTCGCGCAGAACCTGATTGTCGACTCGCTCGCCTATTGGACCAACACTATCGGCGTCGACGGCTTCCGCTTCGATCTCGCCTCGGTGCTCGCCAATAGCTGCCTGAATGGAGCTTCTCAGGCCGCCGCTCCGAACTGCCCGAATGGCGGATTCAACTTCGATGCGTCCGATCCGAAGGTCGCGATCAACCGTATCCTCAAAGAATTCACAGTACGTCCGGCAACGGGCGGCAGCGGACTCGACCTCTTTGCCGAACCATGGGCGATTGGCGGCAACTCCTATCAGCTCGGCGGATTCCCGGTGGGTTGGTCGGAATGGAACGGTGTCTTTCGGGACAGCATGCGCCAGGCGCAGAACGACCTTGGCAACATGACGATCTCCATCAGTCAGGATGCGGCGAATCTCTCCGGCTCGTCCAAACTATTCCAGGCCAGCGGCCGTTCGCCCTGGAACTCCACGAACTTCATCGATGTGCATGATGGCTTGACGTTGAATGACGTCTATTCCTGCAACGGTTCCAACAACGGCCAGGCTTGGCCATATGGCCCGTCCAACGGAGGAACCTCCACCAACTACAGTTGGGATCAGGGAGGAGCGGCAGCAGATCAACGCCGCGCCGCACGCACCGGTATGGCCTTCGAAATGTTGTCGGCCGGAACGCCCCTCATGCAGGGAGGGGACGAATATCTGCGGACGCTTCAATGCAACAACAACCCCTACAACCTCGACTCAACCGCCAACTGGCTGAACTATACCTGGAGCACTGATCAGTCAAACTTCTACAACTTCGCTCAGCGAATCATCGCCTTCCGCAAAGCGCATCCGGCCCTCCGCCCGGTGACGTGGTATACCCCCAGCCAGGTCGTCTGGTACGAACCCAACGGCGCAGTTGCCACCGGCAGCTACTGGAACAACACCAGCAACTACGCGATCGCTTACTCCATCAATGGTTCTTCCTTGGGCGATTCCAACTCGATCTATATTGCCTATAACGGCTGGTCCGGCAGCATCAATTTCACCTTGCCGCCGCCCCCCACAGGCACGAACTGGTATCGAGTGACAGACACCTGCAACTGGAACGACGGTCCCAACACGTTTGTCACTCCAGGAACCGAAGCTTCGATCGGAGGCGCGGGCACCAATTACGATCAGTGCGGTCGGTCCTTGCTGCTGCTGATCTCAAAGTGAATATATTTTCCGCACGCCAGCCTGATGTTCGCCTATGCTGCGGCAAAATGATCGTTCTGATACTTCTCTAAAGGTCTCCTGAAACTCGTCAGCGCTTCTTCTTGGCCGCTGGCTTTACTGTCTTCTTCGCCGGAGCAGACTTCTTGACAACCTTTTTCACAGGAGCAGCCTTCTTCGCAGGTGCCTTCTTCGCCGCCACCTTCGCAGGAGCTTTCTTCACCGCGCCCTTCTTCACCGAAGCAGCCTTCTTCACGATCTTCTTCGCCGGAGCAGCCTTCTTCGCAGGAGCTTTTTTCGCAGCCACCTTCACCGGAGCCTTCTTCACAGCAGCCGCCTTCTTTGCGGGAACCTTGGCAACAACCTTGCCCTTCGCCGGCTCAGCAGCCTTCTTCGCGGGAGCAGCCACCTTTACCGGCACTGCAGTCGTCTTAGCCGCAATCGTCTTCACCGGTACCTCAGCCTTACCCGCACCTGAGCCCCCGGTACCAGCAACCACCTCAATTACCTCACCCTCGACTGCGGCCACAGCCTTCTTCCGGCTCTTGGGCGGCTTCGCATCCTTCTTCGGCACACGCGGACGTCGCAGATGCACCGGCGGAGGAGGAGCCGGCGGCGAATACGGCTCGAGATAAGCCTTCATCTCCTCTGGCGTTGCCAGCTTGCCGTCCATCAGCTCGAAGAACAGCTTGTCCAGCAGCTCCCTGTACACAGGCAGCTCAGGAACAATGCGCATCTCCTGCATAAGAACATACGGAATCTTCTGCCTGGCCTGCGCCCACTCGGTAAAGAACCCTTTGAACTTCGCTTGAATTCCCGCATTCTTCGACGTATGCGCGACCCACAAAATCGACTCCGGCTTAGCCGTGTGCAGCAGCTTCCACGCCTGCGACGGCGACGCCGCACCCTTGCCCGCGAACTCTGCCGCAAACGCCTTCGCCTCGCCCTCAAGCGCCGCAATCTCAGCCACAAATCCCTGCCGCGCAAAGCTCTTCTTCAGCGCCGACACATCCTTCGGAGCCATCTTCGCCGTCAGCAAAGGAAAGTTCGCCACCGCCGCCTCAGGGTGAATCCCCTGCATCTGCAGCTGCATCTGGCTCTCCCGCAACCGCTCCAGTTCCGCCACGTTTGCCTTCGCCGACGACAGCGCCGGGAACAGGTATTTCATCCACCCCTCAGCCTCCAGCCGCCTCAGCACCCGGAGCGGATCTTCCTCGTGGAAGATCTCCTCGGTCTCATACCCACGATGAAACGAATCCATCGCCGAGATATACCCTTCCTTCTTCCCCGTCTCATACCGTTCCTGGGTCTTCGCATCCATCTGCCAGCCCAGCCGCGCCATGAACCGTACCGCGCGAATCATTCGGACCGGATCTTCGATAAATCCGTAGTTGCTCACCAGCCGCAGTTCCCGGTTCTCAATGTCCGCCACCCCGTTCAGCGGATCCATCAGCAGGCCATATGAGCCATCATTCAGCGAGAGCGCCATCGCGTTAGCGGTAAAGTCACGCCGCCGCAGGTCGTCCAGAATCGTCGCCGGCTTCACCACCGGCTTCCCCGGCTTCGGATAAGTCACCGTCAAAGTGCTGGCAATCTCCATCCGAACACCACCAGGAAACCGCACAAACAACGCCTGTCCGGCCTCGGTCTCGCCAGTGATTACACCCTTGGCTTTCTCTATATCTTTCTTCAAGCTTAAGAGCGTTTCCCTGAACCACCACATCCAGATCCCGCACCGGCGAGCCGCTCGTCATGTCGCGCACCGCCCCGCCCACCAGAAACACAGTAAGCCCTTTAGCGCGAGCCACTTGGCGCACAGCAAGCAACGCAGCCTGCTGAGCCGCGGAAAGTCGATTTTCAAGCAGATAAATGTAATCGGCCATAACTGGTAGGTTTACTCCAAGCCGGTCTTAACCGGTACACTCAAACTCGTCCAAGCCCCGTACCTAAGCTCAGACAAATCAAGTGTTTATCGAGATCTTGACTCGTAGGCACGAAACGTAAGTGTAACACAGCATTAGCGTATTGACTACCCTGCCTGCACCTTTTTCGCTGACCCACTCTCGTCCATGCGACAATCCCTTAGACCCAATTCCTGAACCATGTCTTCCGTCCACAAAAAGGTCATCGTACGCCGCTTCACTGGCGAAACCCTCCCCGGCTACCTCCCTCTGTCTTCGTTAGTCCGCAACCGCGCAACCCAACCAGCCATCGACCTCCTCGACCTCACCGGCCGAGTCATCCCTCTTCTTCTCAACGACATCAAGCACGTCTGCTACGTCCGCGACTTCAATCTCAACGATACCGCCAACCCTGAACGCCTCACTCGCCGCACCTTCCTCGCTCGCCCCCGCACCGAAGGCCTCTGGCTCCGCATGACATTTCGCAGCGCAGACATCCTCGAAGGCCTCGCCCCTACCGACATCGCCCTCCTCGACGACTTGATCAACGACGTCGGCCTCCATCTCACGCCACCCGACACCCGCTCCAATACTCAGCGCATCTACGTCCCCCGCACCTCCCTCACCGAACTTCAGCTTCTCGCCGTCATCACCACCCCCTCCCGCCGCAAACCCCTTCCCGCGGCCTCCGTCCCCTCCATGCAGGAGGATCTCTTCGACGACCTCATCCCGCCCAACAGCCGCCCAAACTAAATGCTCGCCTTTCCCGTCATCGCTCTAGCCCTGGCGCTCATCGCCATAGGCCGGGGAGCAGCTAGCGGTCAATTTCGTGAAGTCGAACGCAAACGCGACCGCATCGCCCGCTACGTCAGTCTCGCATTGGGCATAGCCATCCTGTCGGTCTATATCGGTTGGCTGATCTTCTAGTCTGCCCCGGAACGACGCCCATGCAAGTTCCACTGTCCGTTACCAGCCGTCCTATACAATCCCCACCATGAAGCTAGCGGACTTAGCCCGGCATCTAGGCGCAACCCTCCAAGGCGACCCAACCGGCCAAGTCATCCGAGTAGCCGGCATCGAGACCGCTGCCCCCGGCGACCTCACCTTCGTCTCCAACCCCAAATACGCCGCCCTCGCCCGCACTACCAAGGCCACGGCCATCCTCGTCGAGCCCAATTTCCCCGAGATCCCGACCGCTACCCTCCGCATCGAAAACCCCTACCTCGCCTTCGCCCGCGCCATCGAGTTCTTCTACCAGTCTCCCGCCTACGCCCCCAGCATCCACCCCACCGCCGCCATCGCCCCCACCGCCCGCATCGGAGCTAACCCCCACATCGGCGCCTACGCCGTCATTGGCGACAACGTCGTTATCGGCGACAATGCCGTCATTCTCCCGCACGTCGTCATCTACCCTGACGTCCATGCCGGCGACAACCTCTTCGCCCACGCCCACGCAATCGTCCGCGAGCACTGCCAACTCGGCGATAACGTCATCCTGCAAAACGGAGCAATCATCGGAGCCGACGGCTTCGGCTTCGCCCGCCAATCCGACGGCGCCTGGTACAAAATCCTCCAATCCGGTCCTGCAGTTCTCGAAGATGCCGTAGAAATCCAGGCCAACGCCTGCGTCGACCGCGCCTCCATCGGCGAAACCCGCATCCAAACCGGCGCCAAGGTCGATAACCTCGTCCAGGTAGGTCACGGCTCGACCGTTGGCCCCAACACCCTTCTGTGCGCCCAGGTCGGCCTTGCGGGTTCCACCACCATCGGCAAAAACGTGATCCTGGCAGGCCAGGTCGGGGTAGCCGGTCACTGCACCGTAGGCGACGGAGCGATGGCCACCGCCCAAAGCGGCATCCCCGGCGACGTAGACCCAGGGAAGATCGTCAGCGGCTACCCCGCCATCGACAACCGCCAGTGGCTCCGCTCGGTCGCACTTTTTAATCGTCTTCCCGAATTGTTTCGCGATATAAAATCTAAACTAAAATAACCGTCTAAGTGGTGACCTAAGTCGTATAAAGAAGCATCATAAGGGGGTAGACATGATTGAGCCTCCCGATAGCATGCCCACCGTCCTTCACCAGATGACAAACACGCATTCACAACCCGTGCGCGTTCTGCTGCTCGACGACGAACCCACCAACCTCCATCTCCGCACTGTCATCCTGCGCCAGCATGGCTACGAGTGCATCCCCGCCTCCACCATCGAAGAAGCCACTGACCTCTTCAACAATATCGACATCGCCGTGCTCGATTACCATCTTGGAGCCGGTCAGTTTGGCACCGAAGTTGCCGCGTTGCTTCGCCGCCGCCGTCCCCACGTCCCCATAATCATTCTCTCCGCCACTCTCGACCGTTACTTCGGCGGCGTTGAGGACATGCACCTGCTCAAGGGCCACAGCTCTGTCGACGATCTCCTCGACGCCCTCAGTTCCCTCGGCGCCAAACGCCGCGGCGCTCCCGTCGTCGTCGACGCCCGCGACTTTTTCTATTCCCGCATCTCGCTCACCATCGGCTCCGACGTCCTCGTCCAGATCTTCGACGAAAGGGGCATCTGGCAATACTGCAACGACGCCGCAGCCGACTATCTCGGCCAGCCCCGCGACTGGTTCACCGGCCGCTGCGTCTTCAACGAATTGCAGCCCCTTATGCGTGACTGGCGCGAGGTCATCCAGACCGTCTGCCACAGCCGCGAAACCTACATTGACCGCACTCGTCGCGGCCTCCTCAACCACCCCCGCCCCGAGGAGCAGCAACTCACGTGGAGCGTCCTCGCCTTCCCCATCACCTTGCATGACAACCGCAACGGAGCCGTCCTCACCGCCCGCATCGTGGAAAAACTCCCCACCCGAACGTCAGACCTGCTGCCCTTCCTCTAACGCCTGATGTCGCTGCGTTTTAGGATTGTCGCGGCGTACGGGAGCCTTGTCAGTACCTTTTCCTTCCCCGGCACTACGTCTCTCACCCCGCCTGATACTCTTGACTCTCATGCGTTTGATCCCCGCCTTCGCACTCCTGACCGCCCTTATCGCCACTATCGGCTGCCACTCCCCCTACGTCGTCACGACAGTCAGCAACCGCACCAGTAAGCCCATCGAACTTCTCGAAGTCGACTATCCCAGCGCCAGCTTCGGCACTCAGGACCTCGCCCCCGCCGCCGACTTCCACTACCGCTTCAAGGTCCTCGGCTCCGGCAATATGAAGCTTCTCTACACCGACAGCGCCCACCATGACCACAAATCCGACGGTCCATTCCTCAAAGAAGGCGCCGAAGGCCCCCTCACCATCACAATTGGCGACACAGGCGTTACCTGGCAGCCCGCACCCACCGTAGCCGCCGCCAAGTAGCTCCTAGTCGTCCGGATCTGCGACGCGCCCCTGTTTCGCGACGCTGGCCGTGCCCGGCGAACCGCTCTGCCCTCTGCGCACGCTGTCCTTCGCCAGCAACGCGAACACGCCGCCAAGCGCAAGCAGTGGAAGTGCCATTGCAAGAAAGATAATGATCACGGGGCCTCCCGAACTCAACTGCATTCTGAGCCTTGTTTTTGCTTTGCGCAACATCGCAATCCGTTCTTGCATGCAGCGCATCGCTAGTTCTCTTTCGGATGCCATCTCCGCCATCTGCGATAGCCGAAGAAGATACCGCGCGGATATTTTTCATCGGCTTCATAATCATGTTCGAGGTCCGGAAGCGAACCGGAATCTCCTTGCAGCTTTCTAACCTGCGTCCTAAACTTCTCAGAACTCCCCCAGAATTGCCGAGCACAAAGGGCGGGGCGATGGGTACAGAAATCCGAAGCGTTGATTCCGACGACAACCCGAAAGCACACGTCTCTCTGCCGGGCCATCTCCGCACCATAGCTGAGTTCCTCGTTGTGGGCATCTGCACGGTAGCTTTCGTCGTATCCGCAATTGGTGACGGCACCAGATTGCTGACGGGAAGCAACGCAGCGTCTCGCGACTTCATAACGTACTGGGCATCGGCGCGACAGCTCATTCATCACTCGAATCCCTACGATGCACATGACATTCTGCAGCTCGAACGCTCCGCAGGATTCCCTCCTGGCGTATCGGTCATGGTCATGCGGAACCCGCCGTTTACTCTTCCCTTGGTTCTTCCGCTGGCATTTTTTGATGAAAAAATTGCGGCGGGACTTTGGTCATTGCTACTGCTGGGTTCTTTAGTCGCTTCGGTCCGAATCGTTTGGATCATGCACAACCGTCCCGACAATTACCTGCACTATCTTGGGTACACGTTCGCGGCTGCGCTGTCGTGCCTTGCGTCAGGACAGATGTCGCTTTTCGTGCTCCTGGGACTAGTCCTATTCCTGCGTTTCAACCGAACCAGCCCCTTGATTGCCGGCGCCTCTCTGTGGTTTTGCGCCCCGAAGCCCCACCTGTTTCTGCCTTTTGGTGCCGTGCTGCTCGCATGGATCATCAGATCGAAACGGTACAGGATCGCGGTTGGCGCTGTCGGTGCTTTTCTGGTTAGCCTGACGATTGCTTATGCCTTGGACCCTTCAGCGTGGCTCCATTATCGCGAGATGATGAGTCACGCCGGGATCGAAAAACAACCTATTCCATGCGTGAGTATCGTTCTTCGCCAGATCATACGTCCGGAGAGCGCATGGCTCCAGTACCTCCCAGCGTTCCTTGGCTGCGTCTGGGCGCTTTTCTATTTTTACAAACATCGAAACGCATGGGATTGGATGGAGCATGGATCGCTGCTCATGCTCGTCTCCGTGGCCGTGGCACCATACGCCTGGTTCATGGATCAGGTTGTTCTGATCCCAGCACTTCTGCACGCGCTTTTTCAAACCCGCTCACGCCTCGCGGTAGCCGTCCTCGCTTCAATCAGCGCAATTATTGAGATCGCCAATTTTCGAGGTGTGCCTCTCGTGAGCGTCCCTCTTTACGTTTGGACAGCCCCGGCATGGTTATTGTGGTATCTCTGGGCATCAAGGCCAGTGACGCCCCTTCACAATCACGATCGCCTGGTAATCTCCGCCTCTCAGTGAAGTGTGATGGTGAAGTGTGATCGAAAGCCAAAGCAACGCTGCCCGTCAAAACTCGCGACGATGCAGGCGCAGCTCCCCCTCTCGAACTAACATGCTTCCATTCGGCCTGCGATAATCTCTATGTATATGTCGCGCGGATATTTCATCACCTTCGAAGGCCTCGACGGCTCGGGAAAGACCACTCAGCTTCGCCGCCTCGCCGCCACACTTGAAGCCGAAGGCCATACCGTAGTCACCCTCCGCCAACCTGGCGGCACCGCCCTCGGCGACCGCATCCGCAGCATCCTGCTCGACTCAAAATCCGAGGCCGCCCTCGGTCCCATCGCGCCCGCCGCAGAGATGGCCCTCATGTTCGCCGACCGCGCCCAATCCATCGCAGAGATCATTCTGCCCGCGCTTGCTGCCGGTTCGATCGTTCTTTGCGATCGGTACACCGATTCATCCGAGGCCTATCAGGGCGGCGGGCGGCAGCTCGGCAGCAAACGCGTCCTGGCCATGCACGCCGCCGCCTGCAACAACCTTCAACCGGACCTCACCCTCCTCCTCCTGCCGCCGCTCGGAGCCTCACTCCGCCGTGCCCGCCGCCGCAATCAGCGCCACACCGAAAAGCAAGGCACCGACGAAAACCGCTTCGAGCGCGAGTCGGACGACTTCTACCGCCGGATCTACGAAAAATACAAAGAGATCGCAGCCCGCGAACCCCACCGCGTCGTCATCCTCGACAGAAATGACGGCATCGAAGAAATCGAGAAAGACATTCACGCAATCGTCACGAAAAGAATAAGCGCAGCGGAACCACCTATCACAGCATCCATTCTGGAAGCATGAGCACCAACACTGAAACCGTCAGTCCCGCCTCCATCCATCCCACAGTCCCCTCTTCTGTGTCCCGAAGGGTCCAGGAAATTCCCAGCCTTCGCCTCCCTCTTCCCTTCTACATGTTCCGGCGCTGGGTCAAACCCGGCTCGCCCATCCGGCTCTTCGAGCACCTCATCAAAACCTACGGCAACATCTCCCAATACAGTTTCATGGGCACCCCCATCGTCTTCCTCAACGACCCCCGCTACATCCAGCAAATCCTCGTCACCGACGCCCAACACTTCGTCAAGGAGCGTACCGTCCGTCGTATGAAGGTCCTTCTCGGCGAGGGCCTCATCACCTCGGAAGACCCCATTCACATCCGTCAGCGCCGCATCGCCGCTCCCGCCTTCCATCGTCACCGCATCGCCGCCTACGGGGACCAGATCGTCTCGATTGCTGCATCTCACCGCGATCAGTGGCAACCGAACCAGACCATCGACATCGCCGCCGCCAGCATGGCTCTTTCGCTCGAAATCGTAGCCCGCACTCTGTTCGACACTGACGTCACGCCCGACATCCGCGCCATCAACGACGAAGTCAACACCATCATGGGTCTGTACAACTTCATCGTCGCCTTCCCCCGCGTCGAGTCCTTCCTCCACCTCCCTATCCCCGGCATCATCAAATTCCGTAAATCCAAAGCGCGCCTCGACTCAGTAGTCAACCGCCTGATCACCAAACATCGCGCCGCAGCCGCACGCGGCGAGCCCGACAAAGGCGATCTCCTCTCCATGCTCTTAGCCAGCAAGTACGAAGGAGATGACCCCGCATCCCAAACCGGCATGTCCGACGATCAGGTCCGTGACGAGGTCCTCACCATCTTCCTCGCCGGGTACGAAACCGTAGCCAACGCCCTCACCTGGACCTGGTACCTCCTCTCCCAAAACCCCGAAGTAGAAACCAAACTCCACGCCGAACTCGACGCAGTGCTCGGCACCGGCGGCGAAGCCCGCCTCCCCGCTCTGTCCGACTACTCCAGCCTCCGTTACACCGAGCAGGTTTTCGCCGAATCCATGCGCCTCTACCCACCTGCCTGGGCTATGGGACGCATGTGCACCCGTGAGATCCACCTCGGCCCCTACAATATCCGCGCCGGCTCCCACATCTTCTTCAGCCAATACATCATGAGCCGCACCCCTGAGTACTTCCCCGACCCCCTCCGCTTCGACCCCGACCGCTTCACTCCCGAAGCCAGGGCCGCACGTCCCAAATTCACTTACTTCCCTTTCGGAGGCGGAAGCCGCCAGTGCATCGGCGAATCCTTCGCCTGGATGGAGGGCGTCTTCGCCATCGCCACCATCGCCCAGCACTGGCGTATGTCCTACCTCGGCACCAACCCACCAATCCCACAAGCGAAGGTCACTCTCCGCCCCCGCGATCCTCTTCTCATGAAGCTCACGCCCCGCTAGCTGTCGACGGGTCTTCAATTATTTATCAGGCCATTCAGATCGAGGTCTTTCTTTACGGTCTTCGCCGGAGCTAGCTCGAAGCTCAATGAGCTGGCCTATTTCTTTTTTTGCTTCAAACCGTCCCGCATTTTCCTATCGACTTCATCATCACCTTCCAGTAACCTCGTCGCTATCAACAAACTACAGGGAAAACGCGATCGTTCTCTCCCGAACACCAGCGGCCCTCTGTACCTACTCTGCATTGAAAAGGAGACTTACTTTGACAGATCCCAACACACCTTGTCCTGCATTCCCGACGCGCGAGGTTTCTCGATGAGTGCTGGCGCCCCCATCCCACCCAACCCGGCCTATCAAAACGTCCCCCCGCCCCCCGCGAGCTCCGGCAATACCGTTCTGAAGATCGTTCTGATCGTCATCGGTGTCTTCGTCGTCTGCGGCGTCATCGTTGCCGGAATCATCGGCATCGGCGTCTACAAGGTCTCGAAGACCATGCACAAAAACGCCGACGGTGGAGTCAGCTTCTCGACGCCCGGGGGCACCATTACCACCGGCAACTCCGCCAATCTCACAGCAGCCGATCTCGGCACCGCCATCTATCCTGGAGCCACCAGCGGGCAAGGCTCGATGAACATGAAGACTCCAAACGGATCCATGGTCACCGCGGTCTACACCAGCCCCGACTCGTCCGATAAGATCGTTGCCTTTTACAAGGAAAGGCTCGGCGACCAGGCCTCAGTCGTCCAAAGCAGCAATGGCACCGTGCTTTCGGCAGGCGACAAGGAGAAGGACAGTGTCATGGTCACGGTCACTCCCCAAGGCAATGCCTCGAAGATCGTCATCATACACATCACCAAGACCGGGTCGTAGCAGTAACCATCGCTCGTCGGGGCCGGCCCCACCGGCCCCACCAGCTTCCCCTCTACACGCGGGTAGCCAACACAGCGAACACAATCAGGAACCGCTCAGCAACCACTACGGTATGCGAAAGACCAGCCCGGTACTGACGCTAAACAGACGGGAGGCGGGAAAAGTGACCGCCCCATTGAAGTCGCCGCTGTTGATCGTCGAAGCGGCACCGTACCCCAACTCAAACACTCGAAAATCCACATGTTTGGCCAGCGTGTAGTCAAGGCCCCCAAAAAGTCCGTACTGCGCCCTGGTCAGGTGGACCGTGCTCGTCGGTGGTTTGGAGGTGGCGGCGCCTATCGACAACTGCAGGTACGGTTTGAAAGACTCTGCAAGCGGCTTGGCGATCACACGCGCGCTAACCAGAAAACTGTTCAGATGCGCGCCATTGCCGCTCACAATCGCGTCCCGGATATCGATGCCGGCGTCGTAGCTTCGAGCATGATAAAAATTCACGTACCCGCCGATGTCAGCGCCGTAGAACGTGCGTGAAGTCGTATTGTCGCCGAGAAAGGCGAACGGGCCGGTATCTGCCTGGGAATTGGTGATGCGAATGCCAATGGGATTTACATACAAACCAACGTCGGTCGGGCCAACTCCGGTATAACTCGCAGTGGAAGCGCTTACAGTGGACGGGTTATCCTGAGCAAGTGCTGCAAGGTTCATCAGGGCGAACGCGAGGCATAAAACGAGGAACCGCAACTTCATAGGTAAAAATCCTTTGCTTTCAAAAACTGACATTGCCGGCCGAACCCGGGCATACTTGCAAGTCTATTCGACTACACTTACTTCCAGTCTATCGGAACCGGCGGATGAACCTCCGATGACCACCTCCACACCACGTTCGCGCAAAGGCATCTTACGTAGAAGCATGCACAATAGAGCCAAAACGAAAATATCTCTGCTACTCTTCTTCGCTCTGGCGGTCATCACCCTCACAGCGCCATTCGCCCTCGCCCAGAACGGTCCCCAAACCGGCCCATCCCCGGACGAGCAGACTCTCCTGCAACTCGCCAATCAATCTCGGGCTCAGCACAATCTACCACCCCTGCGCTGGGATAGTTCCCTTGCAAGCGCCGCCCGCGCCCACCTCCAATGGGTCATCCGCAACCCCGGCGAACTCCTCCACCAATACGCAGGCGAACCCGATCTCATCACCCGCGGCGCCCATGCCGGAGCGCGGTTCGGCACCATCTCGGAGAACATCGCCGCACACGGAGACACTCCCGCATCGCTCCACCAGATCTGGATGACCACTCCCACCCACCGTGCCAACCTCCTCGATCCCAACCTCAATGTCGTCGGCATCGCTGTCGTCGAAAATCAAGGCCTCCTCTTCGCCGTAGAAGACTTCGCACACGACGTCCCTGCCCTAACGCCCGACGCTATCGAGCATCAGGTCGCAAAGCTTCTTCAAGCCAGGGGCTTCCCCCCGGCCCCTCGAATCAGGACGCCCGCAAGACCTGCACCATGGCCGAGGGTCAGGCCGGTGTTCCCAAACTCGTCATCCAGTGGGACGGCTCCGACATCAGCCGTCTCCCCGACGCCGTCGTCCAGCAGCTTGATAAAACGAAGTACAGCTCAGCCGCCGTAGGAGCTTGCCCCAGCAACCAATCCACCCAGCAGTTCACTACTTATCACATCGCTGTCCTTCTCTACTGAGAACACCCACGCCGGACGACACTCAGCCTCCACCTAAACTATCCCCAGCGGATAGGACGATACCGCTCCAACAACGAGCAGAGAGGAGACCAAAGACCAATGCCCGCCCTTCCCGCCACCTTCAATGACTTTCTGGGCAACGGCATAGCCATCGAGCACCTCCGCACTGCCATCGCCGCCGGGCGCCTTCCCCACTCCCTCATCCTCGCCGGCCCCAGCGGAGCAGGAAAGTACACGCTCGCCCTCATGCTCACCATGGCTATTGAGTGCGAACGCCAGCCCCGCGATCTCTGGTCCAACGGCCAGTCCCTGGCCTCCTTCTGCGGCGTCTGCCACAACTGCACCCGCATCGCCTCCGCCGCCAACCTCGAAGACGAGGTCGACAAGGCGGTGGCCATCCGCGAAGAGCTCCGCGAGGCCGATAAGAAGGACACGCGCGTCCTCATCCAGCCTCACCCCGACGTCCTCATCATTCCGCCTGATCCTCCACAACTCCTCATCAAACTGGGCCAGGTCCGCACCCTCATCCAGCGTTCCCACTATCTTCCGTCGGAAGCCCCCAAAAGAATCTTCATCCTCACCGCCTCCAACTTCATGAAGGAGGCGGCGAACTCGCTCCTCAAAGTTCTTGAAGAGCCACCCGACACCGTCCACCTCATCCTCCTCGCCGAAAATCCCGGCGAACTCCTCCCCACCATCCGCTCCCGCTGCGCCACGGTGCGCCTTGGCGCGTTGCCCGTTGAAGAGATCGAGATGCTCCTCGCAGACCGCCGCCCCGATGTCCCATCGCAGCAGCGCACGCTCATCGCTCGCCTGTCTCAGGGCGCCGCCGGCAAGGCCCTCGGCTTCGACCTTGCCGCGTACACCGCCGCGCGCGCCGATGCCCTGATATTTCTTCGCAACGCCGCGGCAACCAGCAGCGGAACCGCAGAGCCTGACTACACCGCGCTCTTCAAGATGACCGAGACCTATCGCGCTGGAGCAGAGGGCCAGCAAAAGACTTCTGCACTGCTCCGCAGCCTCTCGCTGCTGCTCGAAGATCTTCTGCTGCTTGGGGCGGGCACTCCTGAGCTGCTCCGCAATACCGACCTTCGTCCGGAGCTCGAGCGGCTCAACTCCGATCTCAGCTTTGCGTGGATCGAGAACGCCTCTCGCGGCCTTGATCAGGTACAAAGCGGGCTTCGCCGCAACCTGCTCCGCAGTCTTTCGCTCGACGCCTTCGCCGGGCAGCTCACTACCCCGACGGTTAGAAGTGCAGGTTTTTTCTGTCTTTTTCTTTGTGGTGGATTGGTGTTTTTGCAGGGTTTTTTGAGAATAGTGGGTGCAGAACGTGGTTTTTTTGTGGTGAAGTTGTGGTGAATTGCGTCGTTATCGTGGTGAATTGGCGACGTGATCTCCGGCGACTAAAAAATGCCACTTTCTTCAACTTTATTTTCAGGCCCGGTTCGCCGCCTATTTCTTCCGGGCTGCTTTTTGCAGCCGGTCCCGCAGGGCAAGGCCAACTCCGTCCGGGCCGGGCAATGGACAGATGATGACGGTGGCTCCGGCTTCGTCCAGCATTCGCAGCCCGGCGAAGAGCCTCCGCGCCAGGGCCTCGTTATCGCCCCACTTTCCCCACGGAAAGACGTGCCTCGCGTACGAAGCATCCCAATCGTCGGGCAGCATAAGCCCGATCGACTCGCGGGTCTGGTCATGACGCTCTATCGCCGGGTAGAGGGCATAGACCAAATCGTCGCTGGAAGCGTATATCGACCAGTTCCAGCTTCGCGCGCGGAGCATAGTGCCGCAGCCCGACTCCCGGCGAAGGCAAGCTCTCGGGCGGCTTCGATGACTCCACCGCTTGAGCCTGAAATACGGTCACATCACCCACAATGGCCGCAATCATGGCTGCCGTCACCGCTCCCGGCCGATAGATGGTCATCGCTCCCACGTCCAGCACGGTGGACTCGACCCCCACCGACGTTGGACCGCCATCCAGCACCGCATCGATCCGTCCATCCAGATCTTCCAGCACGTGTGCGGCCGTGGTCGGACTCGTTCTGCCGAACATGTTTGCGCTCGGCGCAGCCACCGGAAGTGACGCAGCACGAATCAACTCCAGGGCCACGGGATGCGCCGGCATTCTTACTCCGACCAGCTCCCGTCCGGCGGTCACAACGTCCGGTACTGCATCGGTTCGGGGCAGCAGAAGGGTAAGGGGGCCGGGCCAGAATGACTCGATCAGCGCTTCCGCTCGCGAGGAGACCAGAGCAACCTGCTGGAGCATCTCCCGGTCGCTGACGTGTACGATCACCGGGTCCCATCCTGGCCTATTCTTCGCCTCGAAGATCCTGGCAACTGCCGCGGCATCAAGAGCATTCGCACCCAGTCCGTAGACGGTCTCAGTCGGAAATGCCACGGTGCCGCCCTCGCGCAGGATTCGGGCGGCCTGCGGAATCCCATTCTCCGCAGATAAACGTACCGTTTTTCCACTGAACATATCGCCATTCTATCGCTGCGAATTTCTCGCCTCAGCCGTATACTCCAGCCATGCAGGCTGCCGAGATCGAACTCAAGTTCCCCATCTCCGATTTAGAAACCCTCCAGACTCGCCTTCCTCAACTCGGTTTCCACCTCGTCACTCCCCGCACCTACGAGCACAACACCCTTTTCGACACGCCAACCCGTGAACTCCGCGGCCGCCGCGAGGTCCTGCGCGTCCGTCAGTACGGCGGCCTGTGCACGGTTACCCACAAGCGCCTGCCCTACCAGCAGGACCCGATAGACATCACACGCTACAAGGTCCGCATCGAGACTGAGACCATCGTCGCCGAAGGCGCTGCCATCGCTGCAATCTTCCACCAACTTGGCTACGACCCGGTGTTCGTCTACGAAAAATACCGCACCGAGTGGTCTCAGCCGATCGGCCCCAACTCCGACGACTTCGCGCATCTCGTCATCGACGAAACACCGATCGGTACCTACGCCGAACTCGAAGGCCCAACAGAGTGGATTGACCGCACCCTGGCCGATCTCAACATCCACCACGCCGTCTGCCTTACCGACAGTTACGGCAAGCTTTTTCTCGATTGGAAGGAACGCACCGGCAGCCCCGCCGAACACCTCACCTTCGCCGATATCGCCTCTCGTGTCCTCACTCCCCGCTAAAGCCAGGCACGGCCGCGCCGATACTACCTCTGTAAAAGGAGGTTCTCTTGGCAATCCCACTTCGCTCCTCGCGTTCTCTTATCCTCACTGGAGGCTTTGTCCTCTGCGCGGGCATTGCTCTGGCTGCAACCACACAGCGCGCCATCGTCTCTCGCGTCTCCCCAACCTATCCTGAGCTTGCTCGCCGCATGCATGTGAGCGGCAAGGTCGTACTGCTCGTCACCATTCAGCCTGACGGAAAGGTCTCAGCCACCAAAGTAGAGTCGGGCCATGCCCTGCTCGCCCCGGCAGCACAGGACGCGGTCAGCCGCTGGCGTTTCGCTCCCGGTCCCGACACCTCCGAATCAGAGATTGACGTCAACTTCAACTCGGACGGCCAGTAACTTCCAACCTCTTCGCGATACCCCATCACCGTGCAGGTAAGGACCATCATGAAACTCGAATCAAAGCTCGGCCTCAGCACCGGCTTCCTCATCGCCGCCATGTTTCTGAGTGCGTACACGGCCCATGTTCGTATGACCGAGGCCAATCACCTCTCCGACGTCATCACCACCAACCGTCTTCCGCTGATCATGGGCAGCCGCGATCTCCGTTCTCACTTCACCGACACCATTCGCGCGCTCGAATCCTACATGCTCTTCGGCATCGATCAGAACTCCTCGGTTGCCTATCGGAACTCGCGGCGCGAGCAGTTCGAGCAGGCGGAGATTTCGCTCACCAGACTTCGTCAGGACAGCGCGCACTTTGACCTCGGCTCCGACGCCGCACGTCTCACCGCGCTTGAAACAGGGCTTGCCGCCCTGAAGCCGCTTGAAGAGAAGGTCGAGACCCTGAACGAGTCGAAGACCTCTCAAGGAACCGCTCAGGCCTACGACACGCTTCAGAACCAGATCCTCCCGCTCGAAAAAAATCTCTTTGAAAACGTCACGGATCTCGCCCAGTCGCAGATGGCGCAGACGAATGAGGAGTTGGAGCGCCTTCGCCGCGCCAATCATTCCACCCTTCTCACGCTGTGGCTCGCGACCATCTTCGGCGCACTCGTCGGAGGCTCTGTCTCCTTCCTACTTGCCCGGCGCATCACGCGTGCCGTCAGCCTGGTTGCCGCTCGCGCCGACGCTATCGCCGCAGGCGATCTGACCGGCGAAGCTCTCGACCTGCACAGTCAGGATCAGATCGGCGCGCTCGCCGTCGCCATGCAGCAGATGCAGAGCAACCTCTCCGGCATCATCGGCACTGTCGTCCAGACCGCAGGCTCTCTCACCGGCAGCGCCGCCTCCATGCGCACCGCCGGCGACCAGATCCACCAACGCATGGACCAGCAGAACCAGCAGACGCAACAGGCCGCCACTGCGATGCAGGAGATGTCCGCGAGCATCGCCGAGGTTTCGCGCCATACCCAGTCCGCCGCAGAGACCGCACGCAGCGCTGCCGAGACCGCACGCGACGGCGGCACCATCGTCAAGCAGGTGCTGGGCAGCATGCACTCGATTGCCACCGCCGTCAGCGACACCTCAGCCACTGTCGGCCTGCTCGGCGACGACTCCCGCCGCATCAGCCAGATCGTCACTGTGATCGACGAGATCGCCCGCAAGACCAACCTGCTCGCGCTCAACGCTGCGATCGAGGCCGCACGCGCCGGAGATCAGGGCCGCGGGTTCGCGGTCGTCGCCGGCGAGGTCCGCCGCCTTGCCGAATCCACCGCGCAGGCCACGGGCGAAATCGCCACCATGATCCAGGGCATTCAGGATCGCACACGCTCCGCCATCGCCAGCATGGAGAGCGGCACCGGCACAGTCGAGCAGGGTGTGGTCACAACCACGCAGGCCGGCGAAGCGCTGGAACGCATCATCGGTATGGCCGAGCGTGTCGACCGCATGATTACGCAGATCGCTATCGCTGCATCTCAGCAGGCCGCCGCCGCCGATCAGTCCAGCGCCAGCCTCGACGCCATCCACTCGCTGAGCCACGACAACCTGACGGAGATGGCCACCACGGCCGCTGGAATCGAATCGCTGCGCACAACCGCGGTCACGCTGGAGCAGCAGGTTGACCGCTTCAGCCTGAAGTCCGCGCCTGACGCAAGGCTCGTTCCATCCCGAAACAATCAACCGCAACCGACACTCCAACCCGCCTAAGTCGAAACCGAAACGGAAAAAACAAGGCGTAACGGTGATAAGAAAAATAAAAACGGATAAGAGCGAGGCATGTATCGCTCTTATCCGTCGTTATCCCTTCGATCACTGTTACACCGTTCGTATCGGGCCCTAGAAGATCTGGAAGTTAACCTCGACGTTCAACTCCACCAGGACGGGATGGCCATTCTCCATGGCGGGCCTGAATCTGTACTGTTTCACCGCCTCGGCGGCCTTCTCATCCAGACCCATGCCGACACCGCGAATCACATGGACGTGGCTCGGATTGCCATTGGTATCGACCCACAGGTTGACCAGCACATTGCCCGCAACCTTGGCCTTGCGTGCCTCTTCAGAGAACTCCGGCTCGACCGAATAGATGAGCACCGGCGCCGAAACACCGCCGCCAATCCGCCTTGGCCCACCGCCTGTATTCCCGCCCGAACCCGGTCCAAGCCCCGAGCCATTTCCCGATCCGAGCCCTGTCCCTGATCCATTTCCCATCGACATTCCGACCAGCGGCGAACTCGCAATGCCAATCTGTGGAAGGCTGCTCGCCATCTTCACATCCTGCTGGACTTCGATCGTCGGCTGGATATGGATCTTCGGCTCGATCAGCGGAGGCTTATTCGGCGGCACGATCTGTGTGTCCGCGAACTTCGGCGGCGTTCCCTTTGTCACAGGAGTCGGCCCGCGCTGCCCACCACCGCCACCCATCTTGTCCGCCCTCGGCGCGGCCTGCGGCGGAATCGCAAGATCAGTCACCACCATCGCCTTCACCGGCGCCGCAAACTTGACCTTCTCATGCAGCAGCCAGGCAATCAGCAAAATCAGCAGCGCATAGATCACGACGGCAGAGCCTGTCGCCAGCGGGTTCTGCCTGGTCTTCATGCGGTCGACGACCGGAATCGGCTTCGACTCCAGGACCAGAGGCGGCAGCTTCACCGGGAAGAACACATCCCGCACGCTGCTCCACAGCGAAGAAAACACCCCTTCTTCTTTGATGATCAGGTCGGTCTTGACCGGCTTCGACTCCAGCTCCAGCGGCTCTTCTTTTGACTTGCTGAACGCATCCCGAAGATTTGCGATCAGCGAGGTCCACATTGACCCATCAGTCTCTTCATTCAGGTGCGGTGCATCCGCCGGACGCAGCGTCGGGGCCTGTTTGTTGGGATCGATCTGCGGTGGTGGTGTCAACAATGAATTCGCCATAAGCTGCTTCGCCTCGGTGGAGTCAGCCGCAGCCACCCTCCACCCACTTTAAAAAATGTGCGCAGACTCCACATCTGTCAATACATTCCCGATCTTTGGCCGGTTTTTCTTTCCCTACGGCAAGCGCGCTCTGGCTCCACGAAACATTCTACAAACTTTCATCCTCCTACGCTCGTTAACTTGGACGCAATCCCCCCAGGAATGTCTCCACCGCCCTGTTGGTTCCCCCGCCACCCCGTCTACAATAAGAGTTTGGCGCAAACTGCACTTCTGCTACCACCAATACGAGGAACGAATGCCGGAAGCACTCCAAGGAAAGCCCCAGGACGGAAAGCCGCTGAAATCGACGCAGAACCAGCCCGCTGGCGGGAGCGAAACCGCTGTGGAGCGAGCGCCTAAGCTGCTGAAATCCACGCTGAACCTGCCGCAGACCACCTTTCCCATGAAGGCGAATCTGCCGGACAATGAGCCGAAACGCCTTGCGTCGTGGCAACAACAGCATTTGTATGCCCAAATCCGCGTTGCCCGCGCCGGAGCAGCGAAATATATCCTCCACGATGGACCGCCTTACGCCAATGGAGCCATCCATCTCGGCCACGCCCTGAATAAATGCATCAAGGACTTCGTCGTCAAAACCAAGACGATGGCCGGCTTCGACGCCCCCTATGTTCCTGGCTGGGATTGCCACGGTCTCCCTATTGAAATCAAAGTCGACGAGCAACTCGGCCGCAAGAAACTCGAGATGGCCCCCCTCGCCGTCCGACGCGCCTGCCGCGAGTATGCGCAAAAATACGTCGACCTCCAGCGGAGTCAGTTCGAGCGCATCGGCGTCTTCGGCCGCTGGGACGACCCCTACCTGACGATGTCCAACGGCTACGAGGCCAGTATCGTCGAGACGTTCTACGACTTCTTCGAGAAAGACTTCGTCTATAAAGGCCTCCGGCCTGTCTACTGGTGCATCCACGACAAGACAGCGCTGGCCGAAGCCGAGGTTGAATACGAACAGCACACCTCGCCGAGCGTTTACGTTCGGTACAAACTGACCAGCGACCCGGAGATGATCCACGCGTCACTCGGAGGAAAGCAGGTCTCGACCATCATCTGGACCACGACTCCGTGGACCCTCCCCGCATCGCAGGCCGTCGCGTTCAACCCGCACCTCGAGTACGTCGCCCTCCAATGCGCTGACGCCACCTACATCGTCGCCGAAGGTTTGCTCTCCTCCGTCATCGCGAACTGCAATCTGATGAGCGGCAGAAATAACGGCGAGCTTGCGTCATCGGCCGACATCATCGCGCGATTTCCCGGCAGCGCGCTTGAGGGCTCGATCTTCCAGCACCCATTCCTCGATCGCACAGTCCTCGGCGTCACCGCCGACTATGTCACCGCCGACCAGGGAACCGGAGCTGTCCACACTTCGCCCGCCCACGGCGTCGACGACTTCGACACCGGCAAGCGCTACCAACTTCCGGAGATCCAGTACGTCGACAACGCCGGCCGCCAGCGCCACACCGGACGCTTCGGCGGAGGTGACAAGCCCCAGCCCTACGAAGATCTCACCGTCTTCAAATCGAATCCCGTCATCATCGAACTTCTCAAAGAAAAAGGCGCACTGCTGGCCGCCACTACCTACGAGCACTCCTACCCGCACTGCTGGCGATGCCATAATCCCATCATCGTCCGCGCCACCGAGCAGTGGTTCATCGGCATGGAAACCCCAATGATCACACCCGAGGGCACCGAGACCACCTTTCGCCAACGCGCCCTCGACGAGATCAAGCAAGTGGTCTGGGATCCGGGCTGGGGTGAAGAGCGCATCTCCAACATGATCGCGACCCGCCCCGACTGGTGCATCTCGCGCCAGCGCATCTGGGGCGTCCCGATAGCCGTCTTCCTCTGCGACAAATGCGGCGAGCCCCTCAACGACAAAGGCGTCAACAAGAGCATCGTCGAACTCTTCAAAAAAGAGGGGGCAGATGCCTGGTACACCCACGAAGCCGGCGCGCTCCTCCCCAAAGGCACCGCTTGCCGGTCCTGCGGCCACAAGGAGTTCCGCAAAGAGATGGACATCCTCGATGTCTGGTTCGAGTCCGGCTCAAGCTGGCACGCCGTCCTCGACCTCGAGCCCGAGCTTCACTCGCCTGCCGACCTCTACACCGAAGGCGGCGACCAGCATCGCGGCTGGTTCCACTCCTCGCTGCTCACCTCCGTCGCAGTCCGCAACCGCGCCCCGTACAAGATGGTCGCAACCAGCGGATGGACACTCGACGAAAACGGACTCGCCTTCTCCAAATCCCTCGGTAACGGCGTCGATCCAGTCGACATCGCCAAGCGGCTTGGCGGCGAGATCATCCGTCTCTGGGTTGCCTCCGTCGACTTCCGCGAAGACGTGAAAGCCAGTGAAAATCTCATGCAGCGCCTCAGTGACAACTACCGCAAGCTGCGCAATACCCTCCGTTTCCTGCTCAGCAACCTCTACGACTTCGATCCGCAGACCAACGCGGTGCACTTCTCGGAGATGGAGCCTCTCGATCAGTTCATCCTCGCTCGCACCGCCGAGCTCGACGCAAAAATCCGCGAAGCCTACGACGACTTCGAGTTCCACCGCGCCTATCAGGCTCTCAACGAGTACGTGAACACCGACCTCAGCGCGCTCTACCTCGACGTTCTCAAAGACCGCCTCTACACCTTCACCCCCAACCACCCCGGACGTCGCAGCGCGCAGACCGCTCTGTGGCGCATCGCTGAAGCGCTCACCCGGCTGATCGCTCCTATCCTCAGCTTCACCGCCGACGAGGTCTGGCAGCTCCTCCCCAAGGTCGAAGGCCGCGCACCCAGCGTGCATCTCGCCCTCTTCCCCGACATCGCCGACATAGTCCCCGGAAGCGTCAAGCGAATTGAAGAAGACTGGGACCAACTCCTCACCCTGCGCGACGAAGTCCTCAAAGTCCTCGAAGAAGCGCGCACCGCCAAAGAGATCAGCAACCGCGCGTCCGAGGTGCAGGTCACCGTCGGCTGGCTCAACAAGGATGCCTGCCACACCGACCCCCTCTTCGAAAGGTACCAACACGTCCTTCCCGAACTTCTCGGCGTCGCTCATGTGCAGGTCGCCGACGCCATCGTCACCGAAGGCGAGGTCGAGAAGGGCGCGTTCTACGTTCAGGCAAAACCAGCAGCAGGCAGTAAATGCGAACGCTGCTGGCGCTTCACCGAAGACGTAGGCAACGAAGGAAAATATCCTACGGTCTGCCTACGCTGCGCCGACGCTCTCAAAGCCATCGACTTTCCCCCTTACGCCTGACCCGCGCCAACTCAAGTCGTCAACTCAAGTTACGGAGCCGCTAGCCTGATGTCCTCAACGAACACTCCCAACAGTTCAAGATACGAATATCCGCCCACCGAGTTCGACCCAAAGCCTTTCGATAAACGCGGCCTCGTGCTCGGCATATCTGCCCTGGTCGTCCTCGTCGATCGCTTCACCAAGAACATCGTCATGGAGCGCCTGCCCAACGGCCAGGCCCACACCGTCATCCCCGGCATCTTCCGGATCTCCGACGTCCACAACACCGGTGCAGCCTTCAGCATGTTCGCGGAGAACGCATCGCCCGTCACAGTCCGCAACATCCTGATCGCATTCTCGGTCATCGCGGTCATCATTCTTCTCGGAATGCTTTGGCGCGCAGGCCGCGCCGTCACCCTCACCTCCGTTGCTCTCGCTCTCATTCTTGGCGGAGCGTTCGGGAATCTCTACGACCGCGTCCGCTACCACTACGTCGTCGACTTTCTTGAGGTCCGGATCATCCATTACCACTGGCCCGACTTCAACGTAGCCGACAGCTGCATCGTCATTGGCGCGTGTCTCCTCTTGATCGAGATCTTTCGGCCACAGCCGAAGAGCTGACAACCTCTTCATCCAGAACGCCTGACTTAGCGCGCTATCCGCAGCTCTCGACGGGGCTTACCGAGCGTAGGAGAACGTGCCGCACATATCCGATGAATTCGCCAGTGCCTCAAGGGTGAGGACCGGCGGCTTCTGCCCGGAGAAAAATGCAAGTTGCAGAGAGCGCCCCGCTGCGTAAGTGACCATCCACTGAGTATCTTCGGAGCCGCACAAAGTATTGTGCTTCAAAAAAGTCTTGGAAGCCGGGACACTCAGTCGATAAAGGCTGCCGTTCCCCCCACTGCTGCTATCCGCGTCAAATAGCGCGCTGGCCTCGGCTGCCTGAAGACCGCGTATTCGAGCGATCGTAAAGCTCGAAAAGTTAATGGCTACCTTTTCCTCAGAGAGAGACACGTCTCCTGTGATTGACCGCGCCGTCGAGCTCGTCGCACGCCAGTTCCCCTTATCCTGCGCCGCAGCCGTCATGCAGCAAACCAACACCGATCCAACAATGCAACTAAGTAACATCTCTCGCTTCATCTCTTGAGGATGGCACTTGAAACGTCATTTGAGCAACTCCGGCTCGTCCGTCGCGTTTCGGCAACCGAAAGTCATCTCATAGCAACCATTTCAGGATTAATTAGCACTCCGTCGCCTAATGCGGGAAAATAGAGGTTTGGCTATGAATGACCAGATCACCATCCGGGGAGCCCGGACCCACAACCTGAAGAGCATCGACGTCGACATCCCGCACAATGCGCTCACCGTCGTCAGCGGCGTCAGCGGCTCGGGAAAATCGTCCCTTGCCTTCGACACCGTCTACGCCGAAGGCCAGCGCCGCTACGTCGAATCGCTCTCCGCCTACGCCCGCCAGTTCCTCGAGCGCATCGAAAAGCCCGACGTCGACCACATGGACGGCCTCGCCCCCGCCATCGCGATCAAGCAGAAAAATCAAACCCGCAACCCCCGCTCCACCGTCGCCACCGCAACCGAGATCTACGACTACCTCCGGCTTCTCTACGCGCGTTGCGGCACGGTCACCTGCCTGCACTGCGGCGGCATGGTAAAGCACGACACCGTTGACGAGATCGTCTCCGCTCTCTTTGCCCTTCCCGAAGGCACGCGCACCTACGTGTTGTTCCCCATCATCCGGGCCGAGATAAAACTCGAACCCATGCAAGTCCCCACGGTCGAAGAGACCGCCGACGCGCTCAAACCGCCGAAAAAGTCCGCAACAAAAAAGGCTGCGAAATCCGCGGTCGCGTCGTCCATTCTCAACCTCACCGACACATTGAAAGACCGCCTCACCGAGCTTCGCCGCCGCGGCTATAACCGTCTCTACCAAGCCGGCAGGATCGTGGAGTTCTCGACTCCCGAGTCTCTCCTCGAACTCGATTTCAGACAGCCCATCTTCGCCCTGATCGACCGCCTCACCATCACTCCCGACTCGCGCGCAAGAATCGTCGACGCCATCGAGACCGGCTATCGCGAATCCGGCGAGGTCCAGTTCCACACTGTTCCGCGCGAAGGGGAGACCGAAGCAAGAAAAATCAGATTTTCGGCAGCGTTCGAGTGCACGACCTGCCACCGCGCCTACCGTGAGCCCGAACCGCGCCTCTTTTCCTTCAATAACCCTTACGGCGCCTGCCCGCGCTGTCAGGGTTTCGGCAACACCATCGACTTCGACCCCAACCTCATCATTCCCGACAAGTCGAAGACTCTTGACGAAGGCGCCATCGCCCCGTGGACCACGGCGAAATATCGCCCCCACCATGGTGAGATGAAACGCGCCGCCAAAGCCGCCAACATTCCCACGAACGTTCCCTGGTTTGATTTAACCGAGTACCAACAACGCTTCATCGAAGAAGGCGACGACAGCTTTCCCGGCATCCGCGGCTTCTTTGCCGCGCTCGAGCGCAAGAAATATAAGCTCCACGTCCGCGTCTTCCTCTCCAAATATCGCGGCTACGCTCTCTGCCCCGACTGCCGCGGCCAGCGTCTTCGCGCCGAAGCCCGCGCTGTCTTGATCAACAACAAAAATATCTGTGAAACTTCCGCGCTTACCATCGCCGAAGCGCAAACCTTCTTTGACAATTTGCAACTGTCACCGGCACAAACCGAGATCGCCGGAAAGATCCTCGAAGAGGTTCGCCAGCGCATTCACTTCCTCCATCAGGTCGGTCTCGACTACCTCACGCTCGACCGCCTCAGTTCCACACTCTCCGGCGGCGAGTCTCAGCGCATCCAACTCGCAACGTCACTGGGCTCGCGCCTTGTGGGCGCTCTGTATGTGCTGGACGAACCCAGCATCGGCCTCCACACCCGCGACACGGCCAAGCTCATCCGCATCATGAAAGACCTTCGCGACCTGGGCAACACCATCCTCGTCGTTGAGCACGACCCCGACGTCATCCGCTCCGCCGACCATCTTCTTGACCTTGGCCCCGGCGCGGGCGAACTCGGCGGCCACCTTCTTGCTTCCGGCACGGTTGCGCAGGTCACCGCGAACCCAAATTCCATCACCGGAAAATATCTCTCTGGCCGACTCACCATCCCCGTTCCCAAATATCGCCGCGAACCCGGACGCGAACATCTAAAGCTCACCGGCGCCCGTATCCACAACCTCCGCGGCGTTGACGTCGACATCCCCCTGGGCCTTCTCTGCTGCGTCACCGGCGTCAGCGGCTCCGGAAAATCCACCCTCGTCCACCAGGTGTTGTATCGCGCGCTTATGCAGGCGTTGGGACAAACCGAAGGCAGCGATCCCGCGAATCTTTTCCGCGAACTCACCGGCACCCATCACCTTAACGACGTCATCCTCGTCGACCAGTCGCCCATTGGGCGCACGCCACGCTCCAACCCGGTCACCTACATCAAAGCCTTCGACGACATCCGCGCCCTCTTCGCGGCCCAACCTGACGCCAAGCGCCGCGGCTTCGGGTCGGGACACTTCTCCTTCAACGTCCCCGGCGGCCGCTGCGACGTCTGCGAAGGCGACGGCACTGTTACCGTCGAGATGCAGTTCCTTGCCGACATCGAACTCTCCTGCGAAGAATGTAACGGTACACGTTACAAAGCCGCCATCCTCGACATCAAGTACAAAGGCAAAAGCATCTACGACGTCCTCAATATGACGGTGAAGGAAGCTCTCGTTTACTTCGCCGGCCATCCCAAGATCGTCGACAAACTCTACGTCCTCGACGAGGTTGGCCTCGGCTATGTGCGTCTCGGCCAATCCGCCACCACGCTCTCCGGTGGCGAAGCCCAGCGCGTCAAACTCGCCTCGCACCTCGCCACCGCTCGCTCCATCACCACCCGCTCAACAAACGAGACCGCCGCCAAAGTCCGCAGCCGCGCCCTCTACATCCTCGACGAGCCCACCACCGGCCTCCACTTCGACGATGTCGCCAAACTGCTCGCCGCCTTCCGCAAGCTCATCGAAGGCGGTGGCTCGCTTCTCGTCATCGAACACAATCTCGACGTCATCAAATCCGCCGACTGGGTCATCGACATGGGCCCCGAAGGCGGCAGCGGCGGCGGCCAGATCGTAGCAGTCGGCACACCTGAAGAGATCGCCGCCAACCCAAAGAGCCACACTGGCCATTGGCTCGCCCCCGTCCTAAAACTCCCTACTGCGAAGGCAGAACCCGAGCTACAGGTCACCGCGTAGCTCTGCGACGGAGCCTCATCTTCCGATCAGCTCAATGACTTCTCAGAAGACGACTCTTCGGTCCCAATGAGTCTCAATTGGTGCATCGGCGATTTGTGAACAACTGAGCGTTGAAAGCGCAGGGACCAGCCGACATAATCGCAATCCTCATTTTTGAGAGTATTGTTCGATAATCGATGAAAAACCACATATTTCTGGTTTTGAGCGTTACGAGCATCTTCGGCTTGTTGTTCTACCCTCGCGAAAGGTCGCCGAGCCAAAGGGTCTTGCACGCTCAGGTCGTTCAAGCCGCGAGCAGCGCCATCGGACAAGACGCGACCCTGGCACCCGATCCCGACGCGAAACTCGTGTTTGGTGATGGAGATAATCCACCGGTCTACGCGATCGGAGGCAGTCGCATGGTCACGTATACACCGGAAGCGAGGACCTTCCAGAGTCGAGGTGGAGGCGACTTCCGAGCGATGGTTGTAGGCAAAATTGTGACTTTCGAGACCGATACGACGATCGGCTCCATCAGTTCAGATGGACGAAAAGCAATCATTGCGGTCGGTAACTTTCCGCATTCCCGTCTTTTCCTGCTCGACACAGTAACGGGGCAGCGCGACGATATTCCCCCAGGTTGGTACGACCCCGGATATCCACAGGTTGCGCTCTCAGGAGACGGGCGCCTCATCTCGAGTTATTCCGAGTTCCCGATGACCGTTACTGTCTACGATTGGGCGACCAAAACCCTGGTCGTTAAAAGAAGCATTGAGGATATTCACGCCGGCGGAGTTGACGGCGGGGGTGTCACCGTAGACGGGGCGGTTGAGTTCGCGAACAACCGCGACGGAAGTAAAATCGTCAGCCTGAAGACCGGCAACCTTATTGGACAATTTGGCCCCAACTGGGTGCGTTCTCTTGATGGAGCGTGGGTCGTCGAGTTTCCCAATCGATCATTCAATGAATCGGCGTCGGCAGCTGTGCTTCTCAAACAGGGCACCGGCGGACAGACAGTCGCCCAGCTTGGCGAGCAGATTCCAGAAGATGAACTATACGGCGGAATGCGTGGCGCCTTCTGCGGCACCTCCGGCCGGTTTATTCTCGGCAGCGGTCACGGAATCGCGGCTTACGCTATTCCCTCCGGCAAGCTGCTCACGAGTTTTTCCGCCGCGACATGGCGAGATGCGAGCGCAGACGTCAGGGCCACTGTATCGATCGCATGTTCTTCCAATGGAATCCATGTAGCCATCCTCTCCGGCAAGAGGCTCTCCTTTCACGATCTAAGGTGACGCTCTACCAGCCCGGCTTCTTGACGCGCCTGTTATCCTTAAATCAAGGAAAAGCTGTCGAAGCCCGGCCATCTAGGTCGGGCTTCCGCGCTTAATGCCGGACCCTAAGTCCGGACTTAGGTCTTTTCCTTCGAAGACTTTGCACACTTTAAGACGGGGAGGGGGTCTAACTAATACCGATGAAAAGATACACCCCAATCCTCCGCCTCCCCGAACTTCGTCACCACCTTTTGGCAGCTTCGCTCTTGATGTTTTCCACATTCCCGGCCCAGGCCCAACTTCCTGCCGGCACCACCGACGCCACACAGACCCAAGCTCAGAAACAAGACCCCCTCCTCACCCAGGCCAACGAAGCCCTCGACAAGCAGGACTACCCCACCGCCCTGAAGCTCCTCACCACCCTCGCCGCAAAATCCCCTAACGACCCTCACCTTCTCTACGACCTGGCGTTCACCCAGGACGTCCTCGCCGAAACTCCGGCCCAGACTGCCGAGGCTGAGACCACTTACCGCCGCGCAATCGCCGCCGACCCCGCCTACTTCGACCCTCACCTCGCCCTCGGCCTCCTGCTCGCCCGCAGCGGCAAGCTTACCCTCGCCCACGCCGAACTCCTCCAGGCCACCGCCCTGACCACCGACAACCCGCTCCTCAAGGCCCGCGCCTTCCGCGCGCTCGCCCGCATCGACCAGACCGCCAACCCCGCCACCGCCAGCGACGAACTACTCTCCGCCCTGAAGCTCTCCCCCGAGACCCCCGAGGACATTCTCCTCTCCGGTGAGCTCGCCGAAGCCTCCGGAGACACCGCCGCAGCCGAAGCCGCCTACCGCCGCCTGCTCGCTGCCGACCCGCAAAATCACGACGCCACGGCCGCTCTCACCCATCTCCTGCTCCACCAGGAGAAGCCCGATCAGGCCGAAACCCTTCTAACCGCCGCCCTGGCGAAAGACCCTGACGAACCAACCCTCAACGCCCAGTTGGCAAGCCTCTACGAGAAACAGGGCAGACCCGCCCAGGCGCTCCCCATTGCAGAAAAGCTCCACGCTGCCCACCCAGAAGACCCCACCCTCACCCGTCTCCTCGCCCGCCTCTACAGTCGTGACCAACAGTACGACAAGGCCGTGCCCTTATATGCCGGACTCGTCGCTAACTCTCCCAAGGACCCCACGCTGCTCGACGACGACGCCGACGTCCTGATTCACCTGAAACGATTCGCCGAAGCCGAAACCCTTCTCAAGCGGGCTGTCGCCGACCCCTCCGCCTTCCCCTCCAAAGACGACCTCGCCGGCGCTGCCAGCCACCTCGCCTTCGCCTCCTCTGCTAATAACGACCCCGCTACGACCTTGCAAGCGTTAGCGTTACGTGCTATAGTGTTGCCCAATTCGCCGAGTTCGTTGTTCCTCGAAGCGACGGCTCACGATAAGTTACACCATACGAAACAGGCGACCGACCTGTACAAACAGTTCCTCTCCGTGGCAAACGGCCAGTTTCCGGACGAGGAGTGGGAGGCCCGCCACCGCCTCATCACCCTCGAACACATGAAGTAGCAGGCGCTCCCTCGAGGTGCGTTATGAAACTCATCTTTCGTTCCGCCACTCTTCTTCTTCCACTGTCTTTGTTGGTTCCGCTCTGCGCTACGGCCCACGCCTCCTCCTCCGACGCAAATCTCCCCGACGCCCAGGCGTTGGCCCAGCTCGAGCTGCGCGCCCAGCAGGCCAGTCCCCGTGACCAGTGCTTTCTCTACACTGAGCTCGTCAACACGATGACGGAGATCGCCGGCAAGCAGATGCTCGATGGAGACGTAGACCAGGCCAGCGCCACTCTCAAGAAGGTGAACCACTACGCTCAACTGATTCACATGGATCTCGCCAGCAATAGCAAACGCCTGAAGAACGCGGAGATGCTACTCCACCACACCACCTACCGTCTCGGCGAATATCTCCACAAGGCGTCCAGTGAAGACCAGGCGACCCTGAAGACCACGCTCAAGCAGCTCGACCAGGTCCACGAGGAACTCCTCGCCGAAGTCATGAAACACTAGGAAACAATGCTCCGCCGGTTCCCTCTCGCCCTCGTTCTCCTCACTCTCACTTTGCCCATTCACGCCCAGCGCGGCGATTCATCGCTCTCTGAAGGCGAGATCGAACAGCTTCGCGACGCCGCCTACTTTCCCAATGATCGCATCCTGGTCTTCATCAAACTTCTCGACGCACGCAACAAGGCGATTCAGGATCTCTTTGCCCATCCCCGCAAGCCCGGCCGTGAACAGGACACCCACGACCTGCTTGAGCAGTTCACCGACATCGCCGACGAGCTGAACGACAACCTCGACGACTACGGCCCCAATC
Organism: uncultured Acidobacteriaceae bacterium; assembly: GCA_963791735.1. GTDB lineage: Bacteria > Acidobacteriota > Terriglobia > Terriglobales > Acidobacteriaceae > Edaphobacter. The sequence goes on from CAWBTR010000011.1 coordinate 460,035, forward strand.
ATCGCGATATACGCAAGGCCCTGCCCAAACTCATCGACGCAACGGAGCGTTGGTCTTCCAACATTAAGCAGCCACCTGAAAACAGCGCTTACGACCTCGCCCGCAAACTAGCTCTCGAGTCGATCCGCGACATCCGCGAGGAAGCCATCCAACTCGTCGAAGACCAGAAGGCGTGGTTTGCCGCCCATCCTCCCCCCAAAGAACCTCCAAACGCACCCGCGCATGAGGTTCCTCGCTGAAGAGTGCTCATAAAAAGAACTCACCGATATCCTACGTCGTGACGTTTGTTAAACAGGTTTCTATGGATACAAATAGATCGGGTTATCAGTGCTGTATCAGATCGATTAAGCTGATAGAGAGGCAGATCGATGACCGACCCGAGCCAGCACGATAACAACACGAGCGGCCACACCGCTTCGTCATGCTGCACCCCATCGGCCGAACACGAAGCACCGTCGAAACCTCAACACGCGGCCCCCATAACCCCCGCTGCGGCGCCCATCCACACTACCCCAACCATCTCGCTTCCTGGCGGCACGTTCCTCATGGGCACCGACTATCGCCACGCCTTCCCTGCTGACGGTGAAGGTCCCGTCCGCCCCGTCTCCCTCTCTGCCTTCCGCATCGACACCTACCCTGTCACCAACCGCGAGTTTACAGCCTTCGTCTCCGCTACCAACTACCTCACCGAATCGGAACACTTCCAATGGTCCTTCGTCTTCTGGGCTCACCTCCCGCCGGAACGCCTCAACGAGTTAGTCGAAGACACCGTCGTCGCCGCTCCATGGTGGTGCAAGGTCCCCGGAGCATCATGGCTACACCCCGAAGGCCCCGGCTCACACATTGCCGACCGTCCCGACCACCCAGTTGTCCACGTGTCATGGAATGATGCGGCGGCCTACGCTGCATGGGCCGGCAAATCCCTTCCGACCGAAGCCCAGTGGGAGTACGCCGCTCGCGGTGGCCTCGAACAAAAGCTCTACCCGTGGGGGGATGAATTGACGCCTGACGGCCGACACCTCTGCAACATCTGGCAGGGTGAGTTTCCCCGCATCGACACCGCCGAAGACGGCTTCGCCGGAGCCTGCCCCGTCGATGCCTTCCCACCCAACCCCTACGGCCTCTACTCCGTTACAGGCAACGTATGGGAGTGGTGCTCCGACTGGTTCGACACTGCCTTCACGAGCGCCGAGCAGCACGACCCGACCGGGCCAGCCACTGGACAATCGAAGGTCATGAAGGGCGGCTCTTTCCTCTGCCACGCCTCCTACTGCAACCGGTACCGCGTTGCCGCCCGCACCTCCAACACCTCGGACAGCGCCACCTCGAACATCGGCTTCCGTTGCGTTCAACCGACACCTTGACTGGTCAATTCAAGACGGATCCACGGTGCACGGCACCGCCGTCTGAACCGAACAATGGCGCCGCGTTGAGTTCGGCCAAGACGCCATCAACGGCGCGATGCTCTTCGACGTCCACGCCGACCTCATGGAGCCAACCAACCTCGCAGACAATTCTAAATACCAGCAAGCATGCGCACCCTAAGCAAAACTCATCTAGCAATACTCATCGCAGACTACAGCACCACAACCCGAGTTATCTCGCGTCTCAGCCGTGCGTCCAACGCTGAGCAGAGAGTTACACTACCACCGGGTGTCGATCATGAACCTCGCTGCTGCAATCGCGTTCGCATGCGTTCCCGCAGTATTCCGCCCAAGCTCCTGTATCTCGAGCCACGCAAGACACGATTCTAAGCACACGTTCCACCCTGATCGTCGTTCCCGCACTCGTAAGGAACAAGGCCGGAGATCCGGTCTTCACTCTCTCCGCCAAAGACTTTGTGCTCACCGACGACGGCGTCGAGCAGAAGCTCACTCTCGAGGAAGACACAGGCAGCGAGCCATTAGCGTTAGTGGTAGTCGTAGAAACCGGCGGTAACGGCGGTCGTCAACTCGGCAAATATCACACGCTCGGAACGATGATCGATTTCATCACAGGCAATGTCAGGCACAAGGTCGCCGTGGTGGAGTTCGACAGTGAACCGAGACTATTCCAAAACTTCACCTCCAACCCCTCCAGAGTGGAAGATGCAATGGACAGTCTTAGTCCGGGAGACAACGGCGCCGCTATCCTCGATGGCCTCGCATTCGCCCTCGACCTCCTGAGCAAGCAGCCTCCAGAATACCGCCGCGCAATTCTCCTCCTCAGCGAGACGATCGACCGCGGCAGCCATACAAAACTCGAGGAAGCGATCCACGCGATCAGCGACACGAATACCGCAATTTACAGCATCGAATTTTCCACTGGAAAGTCGGAAGCATCGAACTACGCCTCAAGAGAACTCCCGACTCGGCCCGGTCTTCTGTGGATGGAGAATCCCCATCCCAACCCTCCTCACGGCTGCATGGGCAAAGACCCTGATCCTGATCCCGACGCCACCCACAACAAGGCCATCCAAGCCTACGACTGCCTCACCCAACTCGCACCACCCCTCGCCCTGGCCAAGATGGCCGCCATCGCCGCTACCGACGGCCTGCGCACCAACGTTCCGGAGAGCGTAGCGACGCTCACCGGCGGCGAATTCTTCAAACTAGGCGACCGCCGCAGCCTGGAACGTAGCCTGATGACGATCTCCAACCACATACCAAATCGTTACATCCTCAGCTTTCAACCACAGTCACCCCACCCAGGGCTTCACTCCATCGAGCTGCGCCTCAAAGCCTATCCAGATCTCAAAGTCACCGCTCGAAATAGCTATTCCCCCAACAGTGAACCAACGATTGAACCCCATCCTGCAAAATAGGAATTGATAACAACCTAAGAATGGAGTCTGGTCTAATAAAGACATCAATGCCGCAACAAGGACCAAGACACTGACTACACCAAAGCATCCCGGCCCATCTCCCCTGCGTCAGTTCCTGCAGCTGTTTTCGCCGTCGCCAGCGCCACCCCCTACTCTCTTCCACGAGATCCCCGCGGCGACCCTCCATCCCCCCAGACTCAAAAAGCCGCGTGCCAAAAAAATGCCCGCATCAACCTCCCTCGTCGCCATCTTCGAGCACGAATATCGCGAACTCCGTCCCCGCGCGCCGATCCCTGCACTCGACATCCGCTTCCGCCGCTTCACTTCGCTCAACACGACTATCCGCCTCCGCGAAGGCCGCCTGCACGTTCGCCTCTCCGACCTACTCGAGCCAGCGCACGAAACCGTTCATCACGCCATCGCCCACATACTCCTCGCCAAGCTCTACAAGAAACCCATCGCCCGTATCCACGCCGACCGCTATCGCCGTCACGTCTCGAGTGAGGCCGTCTCCAAACAAGCCGAGCATATCCGCCGGACCCGCGGCCGCAAACGTCTCTCCACGGCGTCGGGCCACCACTACGATCTCGACGAAGTCTTCGAGTCTCTCAACACCCGCTTCTTTCACGGCCTGCTCGGCCGCCCCACGCTCACCTGGTCCGCCCACCACGCCCGCCGCATGCTCGGCCACTACGACGCGGCCCACAACACCATCGTCGTCAGCCGCGTCTTCGACCGCGCCGACACACCTCGCTGTGCTATCGAGTACCTCCTCTACCACGAGATGCTTCACCTCAAGCACCCGGTTCGCGTCAAATCCGGCCGCCGCTGCGTCCACTCCCGCGAGTTCCAGGCAGAAGAACGCCTCTTCCCAGAACTCGATGCCGCCAAAGCTTACCTCAAACGCCTGTAAATTCTTCCAGTTCCGATCCTCGTCGAAGATCAGATTCACCCAGCGTCGGCCCTCACCGTGCTACGATTCCGCTACGCCAAAAGCGTCCACGCTTCGGCGCACAAGATGGACTATTTGCAGTTAGCAGAACGCTCCAAGGTTTTCGCGGGCCCGCTTAGCAATTCTTTCTCGCAGACAGAAAAACCCATCCCAAAGAAAGAGCAGGTGACACGATGCATCTCTCAAAACGTGCAGCAGCCGAGTTCTTCGGCACCTTCTGGCTTGTCTTCGGCGGTTGCGGCTCTGCCGTCCTCGCCGCCGCCTTTCCGTCCTTCATCCCCGGCGTGAATTTCAACATCGGCTTTCTCGGCGTCGCCTTTGCCTTCGGACTCACTCTCCTCACCATGGCCTTCGCCATCGGCCATATCTCCGGCTGCCATCTCAACCCAGCCGTCTCGATCGGACTTGTCACCGCCAAACGCTTTCCAATCGCCGAACTGCCCGCTTACATCGTCGCGCAAGTCCTCGGAGCCATTGCAGCCTCCGGCACCCTCTATATCATCGCCAGCGGCAAGCCGGGCTGGGCACCCGTTCACGGCTTCGCCGCCAACGGTTACGCCGACCACTCCCCCGGAGGCTACAACCTCCTAGCCTGCTTCCTCATCGAGGTCCTCCTCACCGCCTTCTTTCTTCTTGTCATCCTCGGCGCAACCGACGAGCGCGCCCCCAAAGGCTTCGCACCCATCGCCATCGGCCTCTGCCTCACGCTGATCCACCTGATCAGCATTCCGGTCACCAATACCTCGGTCAACCCCGCGCGCAGCACCGGTCCCGCAATCTTCGTCGGCGGCTGGGCGCTCAGTCAGCTCTGGCTCTTCTGGGTCGCACCTATCCTCGGCGCGATCATCGGCGGTCTCATCTCGACAGCATTCTTCGCCGCGCCACAGCAGCCCCTCCGCCAAGAAATGGCGGCAAAACCTTAGCCTTCCAACCGGGAGCGAGTTCGTAGAACCCTATGAACTCGCCTCCACAACCGGCGCCTCTACAACGCTTCCGCGCCACGTCACCACCATCACGATCACTCCCACCACGACTGAACCCAGCGCCGCGACCTGAGCATTACTCATCCCCCAGTAGAGCCGCGGATTGATCCGCACAAACTCCACCAGAAACCGCCCAAGCCCACTCAACGCCAGATACACGCCCGTGAGCCAGCCAATCGGCCTCGCCTTCGCTCCCAGCCGCCATAACAACCAGCCCAGCGCCAGCGCAAATAGAAACTCATACACCGGTGTGGGCTGCACCAGCGCGTTCGGCGGAGTAGGCGGCACCAGCGCATTCTTCGCCATATGCACGCCCCACGGCAGGGTCGTGTTGATCCCGTAGTCCCCATCTCCCGACGTCAAACATCCGATCCGCCCGACCCCATAGCCAATCGCCGCCGCCGGGGCCGCCAGGTCCAACATTCGCGCCGCGGCCTTCCACCCCGTCAACCCTTCCGGTTTCGCCAGTTTGCCCTGCCACATCAACATCGCGATCCCGGCCAGCATCCCGCCGAACCATGCAAATCCCGCCTGGAACCAGTGCAGAAACTCCATCACCACGTCGAACGGATGTTTCCAACCCGGTGCTCCCATCGTCTTCAGCGCATAGCGCAGGTCCGGAATGTTCTGCAGCTCATGCCAGGTCTTCGCCCCGATCACACCGGCAATCACCACTAACGCCACGACGCTCAGCGCGTCTGCATCGACGCCGTTACGCACAAAATTCTTATGCAACACGACCGTCGCCGCCACCGCCGCCAACCACAACAGCAACCCAAACGTACCCAGGTGAACCGGGCCAATATCGATATAGGGAAACATAATCCTCGCTTCCTTAAAGTATAGCCACCTTTCCCTGAACCCCCTATTCGCGCTACGCTTCCTTTATGCCTACAAGCGCACCTACCAGCACGCCCGTCTTCCCCCCCGCCGCAGGAATGGAAATTCTCTTCACCAAACAACAGATCGCCGACCGCACCCGTGAGATCGGCGCTCAGATTACCGCCGACTACAAAGGCCAGTCCATCGTCCTCATCGGCGTTCTCAAGGGCGCCGCCATCTTCCTCGCCGACCTCGCCCGCGCCATCGGAGTCGACAACACCTTCGACTTCGTCGCCGTCTCCAGCTACGGCCGCGCCCGCGTCTCTTCCGGCGCCGTCAAGCTCATCAAGGACATCGACAACCCCATCGAAGGCAAGCACGTCATCATCGTGGAAGACATCCTCGACACCGGCCTTACCCTCAGCTACCTGCGCGGCCTCATGCTCCAACACAAGCCCGCGTCGCTGAAGATCGCCACCTGCCTCGACAAACCCGAGCGCCGCCTCGTCCCCATCGAAGCCGACTACGTAGCCTTCAAGATCCCCAACCAGTTCGTCATCGGCTACGGCATGGACTACGCCGAGCGCTACCGCGGCGTCGAGGACATCCGCATCTTCCCCGCCGAAGTCGCCGGTCACTAGCGATGCAAGCGCACACGCAACAACCGATCCATCACTGTGGATGGACGACAACCCCGTCCGCCGTTTTCTCCGAATCGGCTGCTGGAGCGGCCTTGTCGGGAAGCTTAGTATCAGCGAGCGTAACGGCGAGATTGTCTATGTCTGTTGTTTGCACGGTTACGGCAATTTGGTCTCCGCAAAGGCTCGGATAGGTTTGAACTGATCCTGCATCGCAGAAAATGCCTCGTCGGGAAATTCATATTGAGGAGGATTCTCAAGAACTCCTCCTCTCGTAATCTTCATCTCATAGATTCCCTCTGGAATACCGCTGAATCGAAACTCGCCGCCTGCACGAATGTTGGTATGAAAGCTGATCGTTGGGTCTGCCGTGTCGGAAAGGCTCAATAGTCCGAAGTTCAGCGGCGTTCCATCTTTGCCTGTCGCAACGCCCTGAATCGAATGAAGGCCGGTGAGAGGAAGAATGATCTCGACTCCGTCCAATGTCTCGCCCGCACGAAGCTCATAGATCTTGGCATCCTTCTGGTGAAGTGTGTTCCCGCTATAGATCGTCAGCCGATCATTCTTGTTGATCCCAGGATTGAACTGAACCATCAGATCCTCAGCGAGGTTCGTGCTTTGCTCGAATTTCTGGGTTACAGCCAGCCGATACCGGCCGCCTGGAATGCCCGAGATTCGGAAATGTCCCTGATCGTCGGTAATCGGACTTTGGTGAAACATTTCTCCCAGCATTGCGCCTGCGTCAATCAAATCCTCCGACTTACCTTGGCTCTTTGCAGGCTCTGGCTTCTGCAACTGAACAGGAAGTTGCGCTGCTGGAGACCCATCGGAGTAAACGACCCTGCCGGTGAGAGTCGCGCCACGCTGGAGCTCGACATCGACCCTGGCAGTTTCTTGTCCATGAATACTTACCTTCGGCGCCTTCTCCTTGAGCAGTGCACCGACCGACCTTTGCTGAGCCGAGTCCTTGGTATTCGATACCATCACCCCATCCAGCGGCGAAAGATAACCCGAAGCAAACACAAGAATGAAGTAATCGCCCGGTGACACGTGAGGTACCCGGAAACTGCCATCGAGAGCTGTAATTGCCATTTGAGGCGGCCCTGGATTTGTCTCCTTTTCCTCCCCTTCGCCGAACGCGCTCGCTGCCATCACCATAATGCGCGCGCCGCGTGCCGGTGTATGCGTATCAGCACACATGACCTTACCGCTAATGCCGCCAGCGGCCAGCGGCCCGTTCACTGGTGGGGGTTGTTGCACCACGGTCACTGCCGTGTCTTGCGCCAGCGTGCATTTGGACAAGAGCAAAATGGCAGCGAGAAGGAGCATTTGAGGATATCTCACCATGGTCTCGTGAAGGCCTAACCCTTCGCCACCTCAGTCCCACTCTTCTCCTGCGGCTTCACCGTACTCCGCACCACCATAAATCGATTCAGCGTATCGAACCAGAATGGCGCCCCAAACGAGATCGCCAGCGCTGTCACAATCCACCCCGCCAGCACCGTCAAAGCGCTGAACGTTGCATCTTTCGGAGCCCTTTCAAAGTAGCTCTCATACGACTGCCACGAATGCTTCCACCCCAGCGGCAATAGCGAAGAAGTCGTCACGTCGCTAAATACATTCACATCCGATTGAAGCTGTTCTTTGAGCTTTGCCGCGTCAGCGGGCGTCGCTGGACTCCCCAACGCCGGATTATTCTTCGCATAGTTTCCCGCCGCATCCACCATCGTCTGCCGCGCATCCCGATCCAGCCAAAGCGTCCGCGCCACCCTCACCGAACTCACATTCAACGCAATCGCCAGTAGCAGCCCGATGACAATCAGCGCTCTCTGCGTGTACCGCTTGTACCACCCCGACACCCGATCCATCGCGTCGTTGTACCACTGCTCCAGGTTCCGCTGAAACGCAACCACATCCCCTTTCGCATCAATCGCCAGCGCCAACAGCGCCTGCGCCGCCTTGTTGTTATGCGTCGCAAGAGCCTCTTTAATCGAGGCCATCGCCTCCGCTCCCTCTTTCTTGTTCGCATTCAGAGTATCGATCAACGCCAGTGCAAACGTCCGCGAAGGAATATAAGCCGGCAGAAGCAGCGGATCGACGGCAATCGTCAACGGCTTATCGGCGTTGATGCCAATCACCCGCCGCATCACCATTCGCACCCAATCCATCGCCTTGCGAAATATGCTCGGCAGCTTACCGCTGTCCCTCTTCGGGTCGGAGTAGAGACCCCTTACCAGACCATGGTCATAGATGCTGTTCACCAGATCCATCTCGGCGCTGAGCGAATCACCCGAAAACAAACTACGTAAACCCTTCTCCAGGTTTGCCGCGCGAAGCTGCATAAACGCAGCCAGCAACTCCTGCACCACAGAGGCAATCAGGCTCATCAACAAATAAACAAACGCCATCCCGATCGCGACATCCAGAACGACTGAACCAAACATGGCGCGTCTCCGCTCAGCAGCACTCGGTCTTTAGCTGGAAATCACCTTGTAATCTTCGCGGTCCGTCGTGTCAAGAGGGCGAGTCAAGCCAAACTCCCCGGCCAGCAACTCATAACTCCGGAGCCGCTTTGCCTGGTCCCAGATAATCGTATTCACAATCAACTCCCCGATCCCCAGTTCCGCCATCTGATGCAACTCCTCTCGCACCCGCGAAGGAGTTCCCACAAAGTACCGCGGCCACTCCCCTTCTTCCAGAGGAATCTGCCCCAGCAGTTTCAACTCCCTCATCGCATCCTCAGGCGAAGCCACCGGTCTCCGATCGTTCATGCGAATCCTGCGCTGCAGCAGCCTCACGCTGCCAGATAAAAACTCCGCCTCCTCCTGCGTCTCTGCACAGATAACCCCCACCGCAACCGTAGCCTCCGCTTCTCTCCTATAGGCACTCGCAGAAAAGCCTCGCCGATAGGTCTCGATCGCTGCCCGCGTATGCACGGGACTGAAAAAATGTGCAAACGAATACGGCAGCCCAAACTCCACCGCCGCCGCCGCGCTCCACATACTCGACCCCAGCATCCACACATCCGGGCCGCCCGGCATCTCCGGAGAAACCCGAATCTCAGCAAACGGATGCCCCGCCGGAAACGAATGACCCAGAAACGCGAGCAACTCACTTACCTGCTCCGGAAAATCATCCAGCATCTTCGTCTTCCGATCTCGCTTCAGCGCCAACGCCTCAATCGGTCCACCGCCAGGCGCACGTCCAATGCCCAGATCCACTCTTCCCGGATACAGCGCATGCAGCATCCGAAAGCACTCCGCCACCTTCAGCGGCGTGTAGTGCGGCATCATAATGCCGCCCGACCCAATCCGAATCCGTTTCGTCTCCCCGCCGATTCGCGCCAGGATCACCTCCGGAGCCGTACACGCGAGCGTATCCATCGCATGATGTTCCGACATCCAGAACCGCGTATATCCCAGGCCATCCACCAGCCGCGCCAGCGCAATCGAGTTCTGCAGCGCCTGCCCCGGTGTACTCCCCGCCGGCACAGGCGACTGATCCAGCACCGAAAGTTTTATGCCACCATTTGATTTTTCTTTCATCAATTGATTGGATGTCTCAGCCGCTGAATCGAATCAGCATCGCTGTCCCGCACGCCGAACCACCTCCATCCGACGCAGAAGAATCGTGAAGACCTTCGCAATGAAAATTACTTTGTCAACTGTCAAAGAATGAAAACTTTGCGCAACTATTACCAGGAGGAGGAGTGCCCTTCAACCAGTCGTTACCACAGTATGATAGAAAGTAACCCGGCGAATGACTCCCCCTCGTCGAAGGAGCAAGCTTTTGAATACGTTGTCTATCTCCAATCCACTCCCTAACGGACCCGAAAACTTCGACGCCGCAGCCTTCACAGCCCACACCCTCTCCTCTCCACAAAACCTCGCCGCCGTCATTGACCACACTCTCTTCAGGCCCGACGCCACCCGCACCCAGGTCCTCCAGTTCTGCCACGAGGCCGCGGAATACCGCTTCGCCTGCGCGATGGTCAACCCCACGTGGGTTTCTCTCGCTATCGCCGCGCTCAGCGGTACCGGCGTCCCCGTCGGCGCCGTCGTCGGCTTTCCCCTCGGTGCCGGGCTCTCCAGCTCCAAACGTGACGAGACCACGCGAGTCCTCAAACTTGGCGCCCATGATCTCGACATGGTCCTCAACATCGGCCTCCTCAAGTCGGGCCAGTCCGCCGACTACGAAGCGGTTCGTCAGGACATCCGCGGCGTCGTCGAACTCGCCCACGCCGCCGGCGCGATCGTCAAGGTCATCCTCGAGACCTGCCTCCTCACCTTCGAAGAAAAACTCCGCGCATCCGAGATCGCCCTCTCTGCCGGCGCCGACTTCCTGAAGACGAGTACCGGTTTCTCCACCGGCGGAGCCACCGCAGACGACATCTCCCTCCTTCGCGGCGTAGCCGGCCACCGCGCCGGCGTCAAAGCCTCCGGCGGTATCCGTTCCCTCGCCGACACCACCGTCATGCTTCTAGCCGGAGCCTCCCGCATCGGGGCCAGCGCCAGCGTAAAAATCGTAGCCGAATTAGCCGGCCATCCCGCCGAACCACCCGTTTCCACTCCCGGCTACTAATCCCCTGCTGCAAAAGCTCTGTGTCGTTCATGAGTAGATAGTCGCGAAGCGAACCGCCTTGCCCAGCGGACACCTTCAGCCGGCAGCGAACTCGTTCTCGTCCATCTCCTTCACAGGCACTCCCCAAACCCCACCCCACCCGGTAAGATCAACGCAAAGCAGAATGCCTCCTTCCACCAAACCGCAAAGCGCCAAACCCGCCCCCACCGAAACGCCCGCGCCCGCAGACACCTTCGAAGGCGACTATCGCCCCACCACGCCCACCCTCTTCCACCCCCACGCCGCCGACCCAAAGATTCGCGTCGAGCCTCTCCAGGTCGACTTCCTCCACAAACTCGCCGACGCCCTCAACACCACGCTCGACCTCAACACCCTCATGCATCGCGTCGCCGACCTGGTCCGCGCCGTTATCGACTACAAAATCTTCGCCATCCTCCTCATCAACGACCGCTCCGAAGACCTCCGCATGCGCTTCCAGATCGGCCACACCACCGAGGTCGAACGCATGCGTATCAAACTTGGCCGTGGCGTCTCCGGCCAGGCCGCGCTCCAGCGCAAATCCCTCCTCATCGAAGACGTCACCAAAGCCGAGAACTACATCGACGCCAACCCCAACGTCCGCTCCGAACTCGCCGTCCCTCTCATCATCAAGAACAAGGTCATCGGCGTCCTCGACCTCCAGTCCGAAACCATGGGCTACTTCACCCTTGAACACCAGCGTCTGCTCGAGCTCGTTGCCTCCCGCATGGCCATCGCCGTCGAGAACGCTCGCCTCTACACTCGCGTCTCCCGCCAGGCCCAGACGCTTGGCGTCCTCAACGACATCTCCCGCGAGATCACCAGCATCCTCGATCCCGACGATCTCCTCGAGCGCATCGGCCATCTCCTCAAGCGCGTCATCGACTTCCAGATGTTCAGCATCCTCCTGTGGAACGACCGCACTCAGCTCTTCGAGCACCGCTTCTCCTCCCGCTTCGGCGAGCGCGTCACCCGCGAACGTACCATCGCACTCGGCGAAGGCCTCATCGGCACCGCCGCCCAACTCCGCGAACCTATCCTCGCCCCCGACGTCCGCAAAGACTCCCGCTACGTTGAAGCCAACCCCGAGGTTCGCTCCGAGCTCTCCGTCCCTCTCGTCTACAAGGGCGAGGTCATCGGCGTCCTCGATCTCGAACACACTCGCGTCAACTACTACAACGAGGACCACCAACGCACTCTCTCCACCCTCGCCTCGCAGGTAGCCATCAGCATCGCTAACGCTCGTCTCTACCGGCGCATTCACGAAGAGGAGCAGCGCATGGAGCGCGACCTCGAGATGGCTCGTCAGGTCCAGCTCCGCCTCATGCCCTCTCGCCCACCGAAGCTCGAGCGCGCCGAGATCGCAGCCCAGTTCGTCGCCGCCCGCTCCATCGGCGGCGACGTCTACGACTACCTCGACTACGGGCCCGGCCGCACCGCGCTCGCAGTAGGCGACGTCAGCGGCAAAGCCGCCCCCGCTGCGCTCTATGCTGCTCTGACCAGCGGCATCCTCCGATCTCTCGCCCCGCAGCATCTCTCACCTGCCGCCATGCTCGGCGCACTCAACGATCAACTTCAGGAGCGCAAGCTCGACTCCCAATACGTCACCATGCTCATGGCCGTCTGGGACGATAGCAACCAAACACTCCAGATCGCCAACGCCGGCTCCGTCCAGCCCCTCTTCGTCGCTGCCAATCCCAGCGTAACCAACGCCCCCGCTGTCCGCACCATCCAGGCCGAAGGCTTCCCCCTCGGCCTCTTCCCCAACGCCGAGTACGAAGAGTTCACCCTCTCCACCCAACCCGGCGACCTCATCGTCTTCTTCTCCGATGGCATCGTCGACGCCGTCAACGCTTCCGAGGAAATGTTCGGCGACGACCGCCTCAAACAACTCCTCGAATCCCAACACCACCCCACTGCGCAATCCACAGTCGACGCGATCCTGAAGGCTGTCACCGATTTTCAAGCAGGCACGGCCCACTTCGACGACGAGACTATCGTCGTCCTCCGCGTCCTCGAGCCACCCGACCCGTCACACTAGGTCTCAGACAGAACTGCCGTCGTCTCCGCCCCCAAAGTCCCCGCTGCCGTCGTCAAAGCTGCTGCTCCCATCGTCAAAATTCGATCCACCGTCATCGAAGCTAGAGTTATCATCGAGGCCGGATCCACTGTTGTCGAACGACGAAACATCCGCAACATCACTCGTCCCCCTGTCGTCCAAACTCCCGCCTCGATCGTCCCTGCCACCTCCGGAGTCTCGATCGACCTGGTCTCCCATCCTGTGCTCATCGTTCGAAACGCCGTGTTCGCCGCGATCTCCCCGGTCATCTCCATAGTAGTTGTTAATAACCTCTGTTGGCCGATCGCCGAACCCGCCAAATCCCTGCCCATAACCCCCCGCGTGCCCAAACCCATGCATCAATGATTCCACCCCCTCAAATGCCAGTGCTCCAGCGGCAACCCCTGCGGCAGTCTGCAATGCGCCCTGCAAAAATCCGCCTCCGCCACCCATTCCTATCGGCGCTGCAGACTGCGGGTATCCAACCGCCGGCGCACTCTGTGGATACGCAGGCACCGTGGTCCATCCCTGTGCAGGAGCAGTTGGTGGCGGCGCAGGCGCATCGTTCCTTCCGAGAAGATTCCCCAGAAAACTCGAAGTATGTTTCGGCTCTGGATGCTGCTGCATCTGCTCGATCTGTGCCTTCGCCTGCGTCAACTGCATCTGTGCCTGCTCCAGCGCATACTTCTGTACCAACACTGTCTGAGCCAAAATGTACAGCGCATCAGGGTTCTTTCCCATGCCCTGCTTAAGCATCTGTTCCGCGTCCATGTCCTTCTCTGCCAGTTGCGTCTTCTGCACCCGGTCGACAAGGTCGCCGATCATCTCTTGTTCTTGGGGAGTCATAAATCTTCCTTTTCCGTTGTATGCCAAATGATTGAGCGCCCTGCTGAACCCAGAACGCAAATAGACCGCAAACCGATAGACGCGTATCGCGTCCCAACGTCCCTATTCTTCACCGCAAATCACTTCACATGAGATGCGCCGCAGCTCTTCCACGTCACCATACGCAAAGAGATCGCGCTTCGTTCACTCAACCGTCCCAAACCCGGCCGGAGGCCGCCGATGCTTCGTAGTCTGCTCATACCCATACGCAAACTTGATCAGCAGACCCTCGCTGAACGACCTTCCCACAAAAGTCAGTCCCGCAGGCAGCGAGTCATACGTGAACCCCATCGGCACTGTAATCGCTGGAAACCCCGTCTGCGGCGAAATAATCTGACTGTTATCCCCAGCCGGACTCTTCGTATCTCCCACCTTTCGCGGCGGATTGCTCCACGTCGGATAGATCAGTGCATCAACTTTGTCTTTCTCCATCTCCTCCAGCACCACATCCCGAAACGCAATCTTCTTCGGATCATGGTAGGTATCCACACACGGCCCGCGGCTTAACTGAGCCTCCGTCTTCGGTGCAACGCTTCGCTTCATCTGTGCCTCGATATACGGCAGATACAACCCCGAATCCACGATCTCCGACAGGCTCTTGTAGTAGGCATTCGGAGCATGCAACGCAAGATAAGTATTTAAATCGTTCTGAAAATCCCCGCACCCGATCCTCTCTGTCAGCTTGTCATAGTCCGGAATCACAAACGGATCGATGATCTCCGCTCCTTGCGCCTTCAAGTCCGCAATCGCCTTCTCCATCAGCGCCTTTACCTGCGAATCGCCGGTCTCCACATCGACATACCGCCTCACCACGCCGATCCGCGCCCCGCGCAGTCCATCCTTCACCAGATACTTCCTGTAATCCTTCTCTGCCTTCCCCTCTGACATCTTCGTAATCGGGTCCGCCGGATCATACCCCGCAACGACACCGAGCACCGTAGCCGCATCCGCCACCGACCGCGCCATCGGCCCACCCACATCGGCGAAGAAATTCAACGGAATAATCCCATCCCGGCTCGTCAACCCAATCGTCGGCCTAATCCCCACCAGCGCAGTATGCGATGAAGGTCCACGAATCGAGTTCCCCGTATCCGTCCCCACTCCCACTTCGCCGAGGCTCGCCGCCACCGCCGCCGCTGTCCCTCCGCTTGACCCCGCCGGCACGCGATCCAGCGCATACGGATTCCGCGTTATCCCCGCAATCGAACTCTCCGTCACATACGGCGAGAACGCCCACTCCGCCATATTCGACTTCCCCAAAACAATCGCCCCCGCCTCCCGCAACCGCTTCACCATAAAAGCGTCCGTAGTCGGCACGACGCCCTTCATCGCCAGGGAACCGCCCGTCGTCTGCAGCCCCTTGGTGTCGTAGTTGTCCTTCACAATCACGACGATTCCATGTAGTGGCCTCATCGTATGTGTCCGTTTGAACTCCGCATCCAATCGGTCCGCATCCGCCAGCGCCTCCGGATTCAGCAGGATCATCGAGTTCAGATGCGTCGTCTGGTCATACGCCAAGACCCGCTTCCGATATGCCTCCACTAATTGGCGGCACGTCACCTTCCCCGCCTGAATCGCAGCCTGCGTCTGGGCAATCGTCGTTTCTCTCACATCGAACGCAGTCGGCTTTACCGAAGCCCCCCATCCAAACCCCGCGCTCGTCACCGAAACTGCCAGCAGGAAAACAAAAATGCAACGCACAAAACGTCGATTCATCGTTCCTCTTTCAATTGTGGGAGAGCAACAGGACCGCGCCCCATTCACTTCACAAATAGTACACACGCCGCCCTCGTCTCCCGCAAATTCACGTGACTCTAACAGGCGTCACCTACGCTCCTCGGTGTAGCCAGCGCCAAACTCACACCTTAGGAGAATCCATGCAACAAATTTGCCCTAACCATCAAACCCATGCCTATACCCTCGCAAAGAGAATCGCTGTTCTCTCTCTTGCCGCCCTCGCCACCAGCATCCCAGCAATCGCCCAGGACCACGACAGCGACGAGCATCCACTTCTTCCCCGGCAATCTCGTTGTCAGCCGCAGCGTCTATGACAACAATGCAAACAACATCGCAGTCGGCACCCAGCTTCCCCCCAACTGTGCCAAGACAGTCGGCCCTTGCGCTCCAGCAGCGAACAATGGCACCTATCCCTTCGTCTTCAATAACGTTATCCCTGATCCCTCCTTCGGCGTCACCTCGAAGATCTTCCTCGATCAGATCACACCCTTCGGCTTACTTCTCAACAGCCTCGAGGTCCCGAACAGCTCTCAATGGAACGCCCACGCCGGCAGCAATCAGCTCGTCACCAGCTTCAGCTCCAAGTCTGAGATGGCTCTCCACCTCTCTACCGACGGAAGCCGTCTCACCTTCATGGGTTACGTCGCCCCTGTCAATACCATCGACGCCTCCAACTCCAACACACCCGGCGCCGTCGACCCTACCAATCCCGTCGGGATCAACTTCTTCCGCGCCGTCGCCACCGTCGACCGCTCTGGCAACTTCACCTTCACCGAGACCAATGCCTATAGCGGCAACAATGGCCGTTCAGCCATCCTCAACAACACCAACGGAGCCAACTTCTTCTATACCGCCGGCAACGCAGGCAACGGCTCCAACCCCCAGCCCGACGGCGTCATCCTTGGAGCGGGCGCACAGTTTATCGACCCCTCCAACGCACCAGAGAGCTTTCAGACTCCCGCCGCACCCACTCCGCTCGGCAGCTTTTCTGTCACTCTCCTCGGCGACAAGGCAGACAAAGTCGGCAAAGACGACAACTTCCGCGGCATGACCATCTTCAACAACGTTGTCTACTTCACCAAAGGCAGCGGCAGCAACGGCGTCAACACCGTCTACTTCGTCGACACCACTGGCACCGCATGTCCCAAGGGCGTAGGTATTCCCGCAGTCGGCGCGACGCTTCCCATCGCGCCTCTGAATCTCAGCGGCGTCAACCCGCAGAACGGCTTGCCCAGCAACATGTGCATCCTCGCCGGCTTCCCCACAACCTTGGCGAAAAATCTCGCCACTCCAGCAGCCCCCTTTGGCCTCTGGTTCGCCAACGCTGACACCCTCTACGTAGCCGACGAAGGCGACGGTTTCTCCGGCGACACAACCCTCTACACCCACGCCGCCGCGCAGACCACAGCTGGCATCCAGAAGTGGACCTTCAACTCGACCACAAAAACCTGGAGCCTCGCCTACACGCTGCAAAGCGGCCTCGAACTCGGCGTTCCCTACACCGTCGATCACTACCCTACCGGCAACAACACCGCTACTAATCTTCCGTGGGCGCCTGCAACCGACGGCATCCGCAACCTGACCGGCTCGGTCGATATCTTCGGTCACGTCGTCCTCTACGGCATAACCTCCACAGTTAGCGGCGCCGGCGACCAGGGCGCCGATCCCAATCGCCTCGTGGCAGTCATCGATGACATCGCCAACACCGACGCCACCAAGGCAGCGAAAGAAAGCTTCATCGCCATCCGCAAAGCTGGCTTCGCCGAGGTTCTCCGCGGAGTCTCCTTCACTCCCGTCGACAACCATCAGTGGTAATCCCCTAACTTTCAAAGCGAGCATCACAAACCATCGCGGCGGGAACTCCTCTTCCCGCCGCGTTCTCTCTTAACCAGTCACCAGCCCCCGCGATCCACATTCCAACGCAACACCTCAAAAACATTTAAGCTAGAAGCAATGTCTTCCACAACGACCACTCAGATCGTCTCCCCCGCTCGCAACCTGCAAGGCTCCCTCACCCTCCCCGGCGACAAGTCCATCTCCCATCGCTACGCCATGCTCGCCGGCATTGCAGAAGGCACCACCCACCTCTCCAACTTCTCCACCGGTGCCGACCCTCACTCCTCCCTCGCCTGCATGCAGGCCCTCGGGGCAAAAGTCGTCCATAATCCCGACAAGACGATCTCCGTCACGGGCACCGCGGGCTCCTTCATCCAGCCCACCACTCCGTTGGATTGCGGCAACTCCGGCTCCACCATGCGCATGCTTGCCGGTCTCATCGCCCCGCACCCTCACACCTTCACTCTCATCGGCGACCACTCCCTCACCCTCCGCCCCATGGAGCGCATCCGCAAACCCCTCATGCAAATGGGCGCAAAATTGATCTCGTCGAAGGCCACGCCCCCATCACCATCCACGGCGGCCCGCTCCATGCCATCGACTTCGACACCCCCATCCCCAGCGCCCAAGTCAAAACCGCAGTCCTCTTCGCCGGCCTCCAGGCAAAAGGCACCACCAGCCTCACTGAATCCGTCCGCACACGCGATCACTCTGAGCACGCTCTCCGCGCCTTCGGAGCAACGCTCACGCGTGACGGCGAAAAACTAGGTATCCCGGGCCTCCAGAAATTAAAAGCCGTCGACGCCACCATCCCCGGCGATCTCTCCTCCGCTGCTTTCTTCCTCTGCGCCGCGCTCCTCTTCCCTGACTCCAACCTCATCCTCGACTCCATCGGCATGAACCCCACCCGAGCCTCACTCCTCGACGTCATCACCGCCCTCGGCGGAAAAATAAAAGTCCTCAACGTCGAAGAGCATCACGGTGAACTCATCGGCACCATCCAGGTCAACGGCCCCGCTGCCGGCCCGCGCGGCATGCACATCAACGGAGCCCTCTCCGCCCAGATCATCGACGAGCTTCCCGTCCTTGCCGCCATCGCCCCCTACACCACCGACGGCATCAGCATCCGCGACGCCCGCGAGCTGCGCGTCAAAGAGTCAGACCGCATCGCCCTCGTCGCCAAAAACCTCCGCGCCATGGGAGCCAACCTGACAGAACACGAGGACGGCCTCGAGATCCCGGGCAAGCAGCGACTCCACGGCGCACAAATCGACTCCGGCACCGACCATCGCATTGCCATGGCCTTTGCGATCGCGGCCCTCCGCGCCACCGGCGACACCGAGATCCACGGAGCCGAAGCCGCGGCCATCAGCTTTCCCGAGTTCTTCTCCCACCTCGACGCCCTTTGCCAACGCTAATCGCTCACGCTTCCAAAGCCAGATGATCGACAGAAGATAAACTCCGCTCCACGCGATCCGCCCGAGACTCCACGCTCGCCGGATACGCACCCACCAGATCATCCAGCGCCCCAACAACGCTATCCGCCGAAATCTCATCGAGCTTGTAGCTCCCCGGCACCGTATCGCGATCCGCTCCCCGCAGGATCCTGACATTCTTCGCCCCAAGCGGCAGCCACTCCACCGGCTTCTGCCACGAAGGCCCCAGCACCACCATCGGCGTCTTCACCGCGCGGCCAATATGCATCGTCCCTGTATCCAACGTGACCATCGTGTCACTCATCGCCAGCACCGCCGCCAACTCTGTCACACTCGTCCGTCCCGCAATCGACCTCCCAATACCGCCGGCAGCTTGCCGGATCGCGTCAATCGCCACCGCATCTCCCGCCGTCCCAACATAAACCACCGCATACCCACGCTTCTCGGCAGCATGCCGAATCACCTGTACAAACCGCTCCGTATGCCAACCCGTTGCCTGGCCCCCGCTATTCTGCGTCACCATCACTACCATCGGCTTTCCCTCAGGATTCACCTCCAGCAGAAGCGCCCGCGCCGCGCCTGCATTCTCACGCGAGAAAAAGACACGCGGCTCAACCTCATCCAATCCACACCCAAAGATCCCGGCAAGCCTCAAATTGTTGCCAATCAAACTAACGCTCTTGTCATACTCCAGTCGGACGCCGATACAACTCTCGCTTCAACGTATATCCACCGCGCCATCCACTCGCTCCAAGCACTCCCATCAAAGCAATCCGTGTCCGCTGATCCGACGCACCCGTTAACACACAATCCGGCTCTAGCTTCAACCGCCGCAAACAGCTCCGCAGCGACAAAACCGCCGCCTTCAAATCAGTCAACGGATCAGGAGTATCGATCAACCGATCGATATAAGGCGAATGCCGTAACACCTGCAACCCCAGCCCCCGCGTCGCAACTGTAATCGCCACATCCGGTCGGCAAAGCTTCATCGCCTCAAAGAACGGCGTCAGATGCACGCAGGTTCCGAGCGGAAGCATGTACTCCAACACCAGCGCCTGTTTCACCCTCTCAGGTTCAACTGTTGCGACCTTCCGAAACATCCCTTCAACAGCAAGCAGGGTGCGAGCCAGCATCCTTTCAGCCCCTCATCGTCCTATCCGTAGCCTCTCGATTGTACCCACGACTACGCCTCTCGACAGCGTTCTCTTATCTGCTAGCATTGCCTCAGGAAAGCAGCCATCCTTCATGAAAGTTACCCAGGCCGTCTTTGGAGTCTTCCACCACTTCGAACTCGCGCATCAAATGCGCCGGCGCAATCATCTCCAGAAGCTCTATTCCACCTGGCCCTGGGTACGTCTAAAGCGCGAAGGACTGCCCCACTCGTTTGTCAGCTGCTTTCCCCTCCTTCACACGACCGACTATCTGCTCAACCGCGCCGGCCTCCACTCCCAACGACTCTCCTCCAGGATGAGGTCCTTGACGGCTCTCAGCTTTGATCGTTGGACCAACAGACAAATCGAGCCTTGCGACGCATTCATCGCAATCTCCGGCGCCGGCCTCCTCACAGGCCGCAAGGTGCAGGCCAACGGGGGCGTCTTCATCTGCGATCGCGGCTCGACCCACCAGCGCTATCAGGAAAACGTCCTGGCAGATGAGTATCGCCGCTGGAACCTGCCCCAGCCTCTCAGCAAGCCTCACATCACCGTGCGCGAAGAGGAGATCTACGCCACCGCCAATGCCATCACCGTACCTTCCTCGGTCGCCAGACGGTCATTCCTCCAGATGGGCATCGCGCCCGAAAAGGTCCACACCATCCCCTACGGCGTTCGCCTGGATCAGTTCACCCGCACGGAAGCGCCGCCACAAAATTCCTTCGAAGTCCTCTTCGCCGGTCAGGTCAGCCTTCGCAAAGGCATACCCTATCTCCTTCAAGCCTTCGCCCGGCTGAAGCATCCGCGCAAGCACCTCACCATCGTTGGCGCCGTTCAAGACGACATACGCGGTCTTCTCTCCACGCTGCCGAGCGAAAACGTCGTCTTCACCGGTCCGCTCCCACAACCGCAGCTCGCAAAAAAGATGAGTGCCAGCCACCTGCTCGTGCTGCCCAGCATCGAAGAGGGTCTCGCCCTGGTACAGGGACAGGCCCTGGCCTGCGGCTGTCCGGTCCTCGCCACCACGGCCACCGGAGCCGAAGACCTCTTCACCGACGGCGAGCAGGGCTTCATCGTGCCCGATCGCGACGTCGATGCCCTAACCGAAAAGATGCAACAGATTGCCGACGACCCCGTCCTTCAGTGCAGACTCAGCGAAGCAGCGATGCTCCGCGTCAAGAGTCTCGGCGGATGGGATGACTACGGCGAAACCTGGGACCGCCTACTCCACCAACTGACCGGCAAGCCACCCGACCCGCACTAGTCCCGCGGCGAACTACATCTTGTAGCGCCCCATATCGTCGTCATTCAGGCCTTCCAGCCACCGCCGCATCTCGTCGGCATTCACAGTCTGCGCACTGACCGCTTGCTTGGAGCTCTCCAGCACATCGCGATTGACGTAAATCGGGCAATCCCAACGCAATGCAAGCGCAATCGCATCCGATGGTCGAGCATCCATCGTCACCGTCTCCCCCGCATGGTCCATCCAGATCACCGCATAAAAAGTCTCATCGCGAAGTTCCGAGACCACTACCTTCCGAACCTCGGCATTCAGCCCTCGCGCCATGTTCTGCAGCAGATCATGCGTCATCGGGCGCGGCATGGCAGTCTTTTCCAGCTCCAGCGCAATCGCATTCGCCTCAAAGATTCCCACCCAGATCGGCAACACCAGATCGCTCGCCACGTCCTTCAACACAATGATGGGCATGTTCGTCACCGGGTCCATCATCAGCCCGCGAATCTGCATCTCCACCTCATCGGTGGCCTTCGTCTCGGGATGGACCGGAGTCGTCGTCATATCAGTTCAGCACCACAAATTGCGCAACACGCGGCATCGGCACAAAAGCCGCAGCCTCCGGCGAGTCCGCCATAGCCTCTCCAACCAGGCAGTTCGGCAGTGTCTGCGTAATCCGAACCGGCACATAGCTTCCCACAGGAGGCTGTGCCTGTGCAATCTGCGCGGTAGTAAAGTTCACCGTCTTATTCTGCGAACTCCTCCCAACAACCTGTCCACGCGAAGGGTTGTAGCTCTCCACCATGCACTCCTGCACCTGTCCAAGATGGCGTCCGTAGTGCTCACGCTGAATCTCGCGCTGCCGGTCCATCAAAATCCGCAGCCGCTCCGACTTCACCTCATCCGGAATGCTGTCGGCCATCGTCACCGCAGGCGTATTCGGCCTTGGCGAAAACTTGAACGCAAATACGGCGTCGTACTTCACCTCACCGACCAGCGTAATCGTGTCTTCGAAGTCAGCATCCGTCTCACCAGGAAACCCAACAATCATATCGCTCGTAATACTGATGTCGCGCTTCGCCGCGTTGATCCAGCTCATCCGCTCCAGGTACCACTCCCGGGTGTACTCCCGAGCCATCGCCTTCAGCACTGCATTCGAGCCAGACTGCACCGGCAGATGAACATGGTCACACAGCGTAGGCGTCGCATCGATCGCCTCCACGATATCCCGCGTAAAGTCCCTCGGATGCGACGTAGTAAACCTTACCCGCCGAATCCCCGGCAGCTCACCCACAGCCACCAGCAACTCCGCAAACGACATCCGCCCCGAAGGATCCCGGTACGAGTTCACATTCTGCCCAAGGAACTGAATCTCCGTATACCCCAGGTCCACCATCTTACGCGCCTCAACCAGCACCGAAGCAGATGTCCTGCTGCGCTCTTTCCCGCGCGTATACGGCACCACGCAGTACGCGCAGAACTTATCGCAGCCTTCGATAATAGTGATGTACCCACGATGCGGATTCGACCGCGCCGTAAACTCCGTCTCAAAAGTCAGTTCGGTCTGCCGGTCATCGAGCCCCGTAATCCGCTGCTCCCCAGCCTCCAGCCGCCGCAGCATGTCAGGCAAATTCCGATAAGACGCCGACCCCGCCACCAGCGAAACATACGGAGCCTTCTCGAAGATCCGCTCGCCCTCCTGCTGGGCGACGCACCCCAGCACGGCAAACTTCTTGCCCTCACCCTGCAGCCGCTTGTACTCATTCAACCGGTGAAACACCTTCTGCTCAGCCTTATCGCGAATCGAGCAGGTGTTATACAGAATCAACCCGGCCTCGCCCTCATCCTGGACGCGAGCATATCCCTGCTGCTCCAGCGTTCCAATCACCTTCTCGGAGTCATGGGCATTCATCTGACAGCCAAACGTCTCAATATAAAAAGTCTTATTCACCGCTATAGTATAGCCGTTCGCAGCCTGTCAGCTGATAGGGATCGGCGGTCAGACAAGTACGCAATCCAAGCCTGAGGACGCGTGACATCGCATTGAGAGATTGTCAAACGATTGGAAGATGACAGGCCGAAAACATGTTATGTTCAGAAGCCAGCAAGCAATCTACCTGGCAAACTGATTCTCTACGGAGGCTGCAATGCCCGATATCGCCACTGCCTTGAATTTGTTAAAAGCAGGTCACAGTATCCATCGTCCCGACTCGAATGCAAGGAACACGTCCTATTTTCTAAGGAAAGAACACGGGAAGGACCACTTATTTGTCAGGCAGACCCGGCTGAACTCATCTGAGGTGATCGAGGAGCCTACGGCATTTGATTGGGACGACCTTATCGCGACAAATTGGGAAGTGGTAACCAGCCCATCCAACAGCCGCTAAAGACCAGATCAGCACCGTTCATCATCCAACCACCCGTGTCGTCAACTCAGAAATTAGGGCGTTTCTACCGGTAGAAGCCACCGTCGCCTCAACCCCGGAGATTTCCCAGCGGGGCCACCCCTGCCTTCGGTCGTTTGGCATTTGATTTACGAGGTTTTTTAAGATTCGATCCGATTGGTTGAATTGTCACCGGAAGCCCTCGCCTTAATTTCTGTTCAACGCCGTTCAATATTCTTGATGGCGCGCCCGCACGAGAACCAGGCTTCGGCAAAACAATCTTTCCGTTGAGCGTGTCGGAAAAGACAGCAGTCAGAAATCTCCCCATATCGTCTTCATTCGTAATCCCCTCCGCCGCAATCTTCGCCGAACGTGTGTGTCTCGGTATAACGACTCCTTCAAACACCAGGTCGGTTGCGTTGCCTCGCCTTCTCCCCGCCATCATCGTTCCCTTCCCTTCCGCATCAGCGGACATATGTTCAGCAAAGCAATTCGATTGTCGAAATTCGAGATATCAGGGAGCAGGTTTGGTAGCGCCACCGGGGCTCGAACCCGGACTCTCAGCCTTGAAAGGGCCGCGTGTTAACCAGTTACACCATGGCGCCAAACACACACACATCCCACTACCCAACTATATGCCGTCCGCAGCTCTGAAGCTGAAAATCACAGAAGGAAACAGATTCGGTAGCGTTACCGGAATTTATCCGGCCTCTTCACCCAAAGAGGTGCTGACACCATTTTAGACGGATAGCGCGCATTTCGCAAAAACCCGCATTCATCACGTCCGGTCTGGACTTTAGTTGCCTGTTTTGTGATCCTTCTTCCACTTCTTCTCCGCCTTCTGTTGCGCCTTTTTTGTCTTTTTTTGCTGCTTCTTCTGTTGTTTCAAGTAGGCTTTCCGCTCCTTCGCCGGATTGGTAGTCTGATTGGCGGCTTGCGCGAAACTCACGTTGGCAAGGGCGACCGGTAAGGCGTAAAACCCCAGACCGAGCGCCAGAAACAGGACACCAGCCATGATCTTCGTCACGGATCCCCCTACACAACCTATTGCGGGAGTTTACAACGCGAGTTGCCGGGGATGGTGATTTTTCCTCCCCTGAGGAACGGATTTAACAAGCACCTGCCACGGCAGCTATTCGACTATGGCTCTTCTCTCCATAAGTGGGTGGACGGGTTTACAGCTATTCTGAAACAATAACGCGCACGCTGTTCCGCTCCGAACTTCGGTTTGGGCAATCCCCGGGCGGCGAGCAGGAGCCTCTTAAATGAGAACTGTAAAGATTGGTAACAAGCATGTGGGCGCAGGCCACCCTTGCTACGTTATTGCGGAAATCGGCATCAACCACAACGGCGATGTCGATATCGCCAAGCGGCTCATCAGCGTTGCCGTCGCCGCAGGATGCGATGCCGTCAAATTCCAAAAGCGCACGGTCGACGTGGTCTACACCGCCAAAGAACTTGCCACTCCCCGTGAAAACCCCTTCGGACCCACCAACGGTGACCTCAAATACGGCCTTGAATTCGAAGCCGAGGACTACGCCGAGATCTCAGACTTCTGCAAGTCAATCAAGATTCCGTGGTTCGCCTCCCCCTGGGATGAGGGCGCTGTCGACTTTATGGAGCAGTTCAACATTCCGGTGTACAAGATCGCCTCTGCCTCGCTCACCGACGACCATCTCCTTCGGCATATCCGCAAGACCGGCAAGCCCATAATTGCTTCGACCGGCATGAGCACCTACGCCGAGATCGACCATGCCGTCGACGTCCTCGGCAAGGAAGACCTCATCCTGATGCATACCACCAGCACCTATCCTGCCAAGTACGAGCAGTTGAACCTGCGCGCGATCCCCACGATGGCCGAGCGCTATGGCGTCCCCGTCGGCTACTCCGGCCATGAGACTGGCATTCCTACTTCGGTCGCTGCCAGTGCCCTCGGCGCCTGCTGTGTCGAGCGCCACATCACGATGGACCGCGCCATGTGGGGTTCCGACCAGGCCGCATCGCTGGAGCCCAACGGAATCAGCCGTCTGGTGCGGGACATCCGTCTCTGCGAGCAGTCGATGGGCGACGGTATCAAGCGCGTCTACGAAGAAGAGATCCCTGTCATGAAGAAACTCCGCCGCGTCGGGGCTGCCGTCTAGTCTTTTGAACTGCGTGAAGCCAACAGGAACCGGGCGCCTCATCCCCGCGACAACCCCGCCGTCGCGGGGTGGGGTGCTCCTTTTTGTACCACAACCTTGAAAGGGAGC
Source organism: uncultured Acidobacteriaceae bacterium (assembly GCA_963791735.1). Classification (GTDB taxonomy): domain Bacteria; phylum Acidobacteriota; class Terriglobia; order Terriglobales; family Acidobacteriaceae; genus Edaphobacter. The sequence continues at coordinate 485,803 of CAWBTR010000011.1, forward strand.
ATGCCCTTCGATCCTCAACAACTAGTTGCGTTGCGGGCCATCGCCTTCGATGTTGACGGCGTTCTCACTGACGGCACATTCCTCTGGTCGCCTGCCGGCGAAGAGTCCAAGCGCTTCTCCTTCGCAGACATCATGGGTATTTCCCTGCTCCGCCGCCTCGGAATCAAGATGGCGTTGATCTCCGGCGAGCCTTCGCCATTGGTCGATCGCTACGCCGAAAAGATGAGCATCCCGTTCGTGCATAAGGGTACACGCGACAAGGCCGCTGCACTGCGCGACTTCACCGCGAAGTTCCAAATCCCCCTTGAACAAGCCTGTTTCTTCGGCGACGACATCAACGATCTCTCAGCGATGGAAATCGCCGGCCTCTGCGCCTGCCCATCGAACGCTGCCGCCGAGGTGCTCGCCCACGTCGCAGAACACGGCTACCTTTCGCCGCTACCCGGCGGTCATGGCGCTGTCCGCTCTTTCGCCGACGCCATCCTCGCCGCACGCAAACTCAGCGGCCGGGATGTCTTTCAACTTCGACCGCCGGAGTAACCGACGCAACCCCACATCTCGAGTCAGAGACGTCGTGCTGTGACGTACATCGGGTAGTAGCCTTGCAGTCCCGTGATTGTCCACCCAATCCAGTTGCCGATATTCAGCGCCTGAAGGGCCTTCACCAAAGTTCCAACCTTCGATTTGACAACAGAAGTTTCAAAGGCAAAGGGCTCCCGGAGGCGTTCGCGGAATACCTCTCCCCCCGTAGACATAAGTTTGACAGGCATCCTTCGGTTGATGTCCTGGAATGTTGATCGGATCCAGACAGGATTAATCTCAGTTCGCAGAGTACCGGCATAGCCAGGGTCGCGACGATAGATGAATTTTATTACCTGGCCAAGCATGCCTCTCCATATCACCGGTGGCATCACGACCATATAATGCCCCTCGAAATAGGACAGGAAGTTCGGCATTTCCATATGCAGAATGCCCCCGGGCTTCAGAACGCGCACTGCTTCGCTCAACACTTTCCTTGGATCGCCGGTGTGTTCAAGCACGTTCGCGGAATAAACAACATCGAAGGTTCCATCGGGGAAAGGGAGGCTCTCCCCCGGAGTCTCGAATATGCGTTCCGGATCGAGACCATTCGCCGAAAACAAGATTCTTGAAGCCACAAACCCCGCGTCAAATCCGGGGCTGGTGGGTTCGACTCCGTAGCCATCGATGCCAAATTCTTGCAGCCAGATTGCCAGGTTGGTTCCAAAGCCTGAACCGATTTCGAGCAACTTAGTATTCCCATCCAATGAAGCGTACTTTGCCAATAACTCTGCCCGCTTCAAAGATTTCTTCAAGTCCAGAAAATCCGACACATTGTCGCTATCACTGAAGGTTCGCGATTGGAGCGGAGAGAAGACAGGATTCAAGGAATCTTCCGCAAGCTTTTTGACTTCGTCTGGGACTATGACCGTAATTGGAGGCACCGTTTCCCTTCGTGTGACAGTGTTAATCGCCGATCTTGATCGGTCGACTTGGCCGCTAACAGGATGGATTCGTACCTTGCGAGACTCGTCCCTATCCTGCGCGGCAAAGCGACAGTATAGCCGATGCACACCTCGGTTTTTTTGCGTATAAGCCCCGGCTTCAACCGCCGAAGCAGTTGGCTTCTGCATTACGATAGATGGAGATAATGAAACTCTCTGACTACGTCTTCCAGTTTGTCGCCGATCAAGGCGTCCAGCACGTCTTCCTCGTCACCGGCGGAGGCGCCATGCATCTCAACGCCTCACTCGCCGCAGAAAAGCGAATCACACCCATCTGCAACTCGCATGAGCAGGCCTCCGCGATGTGTGCGGAGAGCTATGCCAAGACCGTGAACGGTCTCGGCGTGGCCCTGGTCACCACTGGCCCCGGCGGAACCAACGCCATCACAGGTGTAGCCGGCGCGTGGCTCGACTCCACCCCGACACTCTTCCTTTCCGGCCAGGTCAAGCGCCCCGATCGCATGTTCGACGCGGTCACCGGCAAGCCTCTCGGAATGCGCCAGCTCGGTGTGCAAGAGGTCGACATTGTTTCGATCGTCAAGCCGATCACGAAGTACGCGGTAGTCGTACTCGATCCGCTCGACATCCGCTACGAGCTTGAGAAGGCGCACTACCTCGCGCTCAACGGCCGCCCTGGCCCGGTGTGGATCGATATCCCGCTCGACGTACAAGCCTCGCCGATTCCTGATCCGTCCACTCTGCGTGCCTTCGACGCCTCCGAGCACGAGGCCGCGCAGGTCAACGCCAATCTCAAGGACGAAGTGGCCCGTGTCGTCGTCGAGTTGCAAAAATCCACGCGCCCGCTGCTCTTCGCCGGTAACGGTACTCGCCTCGCCCGCGCGGAAAAACAATTCACTGAACTCCGCCTGCTGCTCGACATTCCCACTGTCGCTACCTGGTGCGCGGCCGACCTTGTTCCGTCGGACGTGCCTACCTTCGTTGGCCGTCCCGGCAACGTCGCCGCACGTGGCGCGAACTTCGCGCTGCAGAACTGCGACTTTCTGCTCGTTCTCGGCGCCCGCCTCGACATGGCGATCACCGGCTACGCTCCGCAGAATCTTGCGCGCGAGGCCCACAAGGTCGCCGTCGACATCGACGCCTCCGAGCTCGCCAAGCTTTACCCGCACCTCCAGCAGCCCGTCGTCTCCGACGCCCGCGCCTTCCTCGACGAGCTTTTGACGCAGCTCAAGGCACTGAAGAAGATCGAACACGCTGGCTGGGCAGACTGGAACAAGCGTGTCGCCGACTGGAAGACGCGTTACAACGTCGTCACGGACGAGCACCGTAAGCCCGAAGGTCTGGTCTCGATCTTCCATCTCGCGGAGGTTATCGGCACCGAGTCCAAGCAGGAAGACAAGCTCGTCTCCGGCTCCTCCGGCTCCGGCATTGAGATCTTCCTCCTGGCCTGTCCCACGCGCAGCGGCCAACGGATCTTCCACACCGCCGGCCTCGGAGCGATGGGCTATGGACTACCGATGTCGATCGCGGTTTGTATCGGCTCGGGTCGCCAGCAAACTATTCTGGTCGACGGGGACGGCGGCTTCCAATTCAACATCCAGGAACTTGAAACGGTGCACCGTCTTCAGCTTCCAATCAAGTTTTTCGTGCTCAACAACGACGGCTACGCCTCCATCCGCGCTTCGCAGAAGGCCTACTTTGGCGAGGCGCAGATCGGGGCGGACGCCGCTACCGGCCTTACTGTCCCCAATCTCTCGAAGATCGCCTCCTCCTATGACATACCCGCAGTCGTCATCGAAGACCAGTCGAACCTGCGCGAAGAGGTGCGCCGCATTCTCGCCATGCCCGGCCCGGTCATGGTCGACGTCCGCGTCATTCCCGACGAAGTTCGCGCACCGCGACTGCAGAGCTACCAGAAGCCCGATGGTTCCTTTGTTTCCAAGCCTCTCGAAGATCTCTTCCCTTTCCTCTCCCGCGAAGAGTTCCTCGAAAACATGATCATCACGCCCATGCCCGAATAGGTGCTGAATTCCTTTATATTCAGGAAGTGGAGTCAGCACTATGTCAACGTATCTGTCACAAACTGAATCGTCTTTAGATATTGCGGAGGTTCTCGCCGCATTGAGTTCACCTGCAGCACTCCCCAGCCTCGAACCATTCGGCGAGGGAGCAAAGGACGTTGTCATTTTTGGTTGCGGGCATCTGGGCAAATTCACCCTGGATGGGGCCACCGGAGCAGGATTGGATGTGTTGGCGTTCGCGGACAACAACCAGGCGAACTGGGGCCGGCGCATCGCGGGAATCGAAGTGATATCTCCGCAAGAAGCTGTCCGTCGATACAACGATGAGGCGTTTTTCGTCGTCGCGATCTATAACGGGACGGCTCCGCGGAAGCAACTCGCAGAATTGAACTGCAAACGGATTGTGCCTTACCCGCTCTTCTTTTCGCGGTTTTCGCAGTACATGCCTTTCGAGGACAGCCTGGAGCTGCCTGACCACGTGCTCGACGATCCGAATGCAATCCGCTCCGGTTATACGCTTCTGAGTGATGCGAAGTCACGACTCGAATTCGTCGCGCAGATTCGTTGGCGGCGGTCGCTCAATTATGACTATCTCTCGAAGCCGGACCCGGCGGACGAGATGTATTACGCCCCAGACCTGGTTCCCTTGAGCGAGCATGAAGTGCTGGTCGATTGCGGAGCTTTTGACGGCGATAGTATCCGGATGTTTCTTGAGAGGACACAGGGGCGCTTTCGTCACATTTATGCTGTTGAGCCAGATGTGAAGAATCGTGCCGCGCTGGACAAATATCTTGCTTTGCTCCCCAGCGATGTGACGCAGCGTATCTCCGTCTTGCCCTTCGGGCTGAGCGACTCTGACGCGGTTGTGTCATTTGATGCGAGCGGCACAGTCGGCGCTCGCGCCAGCTCTGGAACAGGATCGCAGAGCATTCATTGCCGGCGGCTCGACGACATTCTGGACGGCCCTCAACCCACGTTAATAAAAATGGACATCGAAGGTGCCGAGCCGAGAGCTATCCTCGGGGCTGCCGCCACGATTCGCGCATCACGGCCCATCCTTGCGATTTGTGCGTATCACAAGTGCGAACACTTATGGACGCTTCCCGTACTCATCAAGAACGCACTACCGGAGTATGAGATATTCCTGCGCCGGTATGCTGAGGAGTGTTGGGAAACTGTGTACTATGCCATTCCGCCGGAGCGGTTGATTTCGCGAACCGCTCATAGCTCTATCTCATCGCCGCCCCTCGGGAGTTCTTCAAAAATATGATCGCCAAGTCCATGTCAACGTCTCTGTCCCAGTTGCTGAATGAAACGCCGGATACCGTCCGCCTGCGCGAACAATCCGCGCTCGATGAGCTGCTCAAAAGCACCGGTGGCCGCGTTGTCCTCTTTGGTGCTGGCAGTGTTGGCACTCGCGCGCTCAAGGAGCTGCGCGGGATCGGCATCAACCCGCTTTGCTTCTCCGACAATAATGAGTCACGGTGGGGATCTACCATCGATGGCTGCCAAGTCCTATCTCCCGCGGATGCTGCGGCGCGTTATGGCGCCGACTCGCTCTTCCTCGTGACTATCTGGAATGCGGCGCATTGGTACGTTGAGACATTGGCACAGTTGCGTGGTCTCGGCTGCAAACATATCTCTTCTTATTCGCCTCTCTTCTGGCGCTTTCCAGCGACCTTCCTGCCGTTCCTTCTGAATGACCTCTCCCATAAGGTCTATGAAGATGCGGACAATGTGTTGGCGGCGGAGGCCCTCTGGGCTGACCAGGCGTCACTCGACGCCTATCGCTCGCACGTTCGCTGGTACGCGACCGGCGACGCCTCCGGCCTCCCGCCTCGTCCTCAGGAAAACTCTTACTTTCCCGCTGACGTTTTTTCTATCTCTCCGGACGAAGTTCTGGTGGACTGTGGCGCCTTCGACGGCGATACCATTCAGCAGGTTATCGACCGCGTCGGCTCCCGCTTCACGAGCGTCCACGCCATCGAAGCAGATCCACTCTCGCTGGGGAAGCTGCAGAAGAACATGGATAAGATGTCGCCCGAAGTGCGCCAGAAGATCAAAGTCCACGAGTGCGCCGTCGGAGCGGAGCGCGGGAAAGTGCGCTTTGAAACCACCGGTACAGTCGACTCTAAGATCTGCGACGAGGGCGGCGTCGAGGTAGATTGCACTCCGATGGACGAGCTCTTTGTGAGCACCCCGGTCACCATGATCAAGATGGATATCGAGGGGGCCGAGTATGATGCCCTGATCGGCGGCAGAAAGATCATTCAACGCGATCGCCCGATTCTCGCCGTATGCGTCTATCACCTCCAGAACGACCTGTGGCGTCTTCCCTTGCTTGCGCAGGAGATGCTTCCAAAACATAAGTTATATCTGCGGCCTTATGAGGGCGATGGCTTCCAAACCGTCTTATATGCTGTTCCCCCTGATAGGGTGCTCTCAGACGCGGAGAAAGCGTCCTTCCATGGTGCCTGAGATCCATCCGCAGCATCCGCCGGTCGTCCCGATTCCGCAAGACCCTTTTATTCCCAGGCGTAGGCTGCAGCGCCTCGTCGATTTGTTCCCCAGCGGCCAGTTTGTCCGGTACCTTGGCGTTGGGGTATTCAACAGCTTCTTTGGCTACATCAGCTTTGCCGTTGTCTTCACGTTGTTCAACGCCGTTCTGCCGAGCTCGCTTGCTTTACCTAACAGTCATCATCGCGTCAATACTAGCGACGCCGTGAACATCACTGTCTGCCTATTTTGGCTACAAGTTCTTCGTCTTCCGCACCAAAGGCAACTATCTCGGCGAGTGGCTCAAGTGCTTCGCCGTCTACGGCATCGGCATGATTCCCGGTCTCGTTGTGCTCTCGGCGCTCACTCGTTTTCTGCAATCGACGATTCACAGCCATGCGGCCTCGCTGCATATTTTTCTCAGTGCAGTCGAACGCCATCTAAGCGGCCGTCCCCTGGCGTTCCTTCAGCACATCGCGACCGGCAAGGCGATGGCCGGCTATATCGCTGGCGCGATCGTGATTGGGGTCTCCACCATCTACAGCTTCGTCGGCCACAAGAAGGTTACCTTCCGCACCAAGGAAGCGGCTTAGGCACACCCGTTAAGCTAGACTTACGCCAGCCCTTCAGGAGTGTCATCGCTGTGAGCCAGAAGACGATCTCCATCATGACGCCTTGCTATAACGAAGAGGAGAACGTTCTCAACCTCTACAACCAGGTCCGCGAGGTGATGGTCGGCATTGGCAAGTATGAGTACGAGCACATCTTTATCGACAACTCCTCCAAGGACAACACCGTTGCCATCCTGAAGGCGATCGCCGCTGAAGACAAGAACGTCAAGGTCATCGTGAACTCGCGCAACTTCGGCCATATCCGTTCGCCCATCCATGCGCTGTTCCAGGCCCGCGGAGATGCCGTCATAGGAATTGTTGCCGACCTGCAGGACCCCCCGCCGATGATCGCGGACATGATTCGCGAGTGGGAGAATGGAGCCTATTGTGTGCTCGGAGTCAAACGCGCGAGCGAGGAGCACTCGCTGATGTTCTGGCTGCGCAAGCAGTATTACAAGCTCGCCGAGCGACTGTCTTCCATTGAGACCATCCAGAACTTTACCGGCTTCGGCCTTTACGACCGTAAGGTCGTAGAACTCGTCAGGTCCTTCGGAGATCCCTACCCCTACTTCCGCGGCATGATCGCCGAGATCGGTCTTCCCACAGTAAAGCTTCCCTACGATCAGCCTGCTCGCAAGTTCGGAATCACCAAGAACAACTGGTACACGCTCTACGACATCGGCATGCTCGGCATTATCAACCACTCGAAGGTCCCCCTTCGCCTGGCCACGTTTGCCGGTTTCCTGGGGGCCGGTGTTTCGTTCCTCATTGCGCTGGTCTACCTCATTCTTAAACTCGTCTTCTGGTCAACCTTCAGCTTCGGCCTTGCGCCCATGCTTATCGGAGTATTTTTTATTTCGTCCCTCCAACTCCTTTTCCTCGGCGTGATGGGTGAGTACATCGGAGCCATTTACACACAGGTCCAGAATCGCCCCTATGCCGTGGAGCTCGATCGCATCAACTTCGAATATCCCCCTTCTCTCCCCAAATCGAATGCACCAACCGGCCTCCTGGCAACAGCCACCAGTTAGCCGAGCACTCACTCCGGAGTCCATCATCAAAGACCTCGTCAAAAAGCAACTCAGTCAGTCAGTCGCCACGATTACTGCCGTCCTCCACGATGAGTCCATCCACGAAGCGGTCGTGCAGGCCGGCGCCCTCACCGCCGAGGCCATGAAGGCCGGCCGCAAGTTGATGGTCTGCGGCAATGGAGGCTCAGCCGCCGACTCGCAGCATCTCGTCGCAGAGTTCGTTTCGCGCCTGACCATAGACCGCCCGGCTCTTCGGGCCATCGCCCTCACGACCGACACCAGCATCCTCACCGCGATCGGGAATGATTACAGCTACGACAATGTCTTCGAACGGCAAGTCGAAGCCCTCGGCCTCGAAGGCGACGTGCTGCTCGCGATCTCGACGAGTGGCAACTCGAAGAACTGTATCAAGGCCCTCAAACTTGCCCGCGGCATGGGCATCCATACCGTAAGCTACACGGGCAATGGAGGAGGAGCGATGAAAGCTCTCTCCGACATCAACGTCATCGTTCCTTCAAACACGACGATGAATATCCAGGAGTCGCACCTTGCCCTCGAGCACATCTTCTGTATGATCGTCGAGCGTTGCTATTTTGGCCCTGAATTCGGCACCAAAAGCCAGAAGCTTGCCGAATAGATCTGTCAATTAGCGAAAAGAGCGCTGCGCTTACCATTCATCCATCCGACGACAACGAGATATCCGATCAATCAGGCTGGAGATGATGGAACTCATGCGGGGACTTCTGCAGATGAAGTCGCGAGAACGACACTTGCAACATTGCCGGAGGCTAAGCGGTGCTTCAGGCGCAGCATCGGAAAATCGAAGAAATGGTAGCTGAGGAATGCCAGCGCGAGCGTCCGTACCGTTCCGATTTACTTGATCCGGTTTCCTGAGGCGATTGCGCACCCGGAGATGGTGGATCCGCCGCCCGCGGGAACAATAGTCACCGAAGCCGATGTAGTCTTGAAGGTGTCCGGGTCCTCACCGAGTTCAATGGTCTGGGTAATGGTCTGGGTTTTTACGAGCGCGCCGTTCAGTGTGATGAATGCAACGGAGACCGCTTTGAACGAGTGGTCGAGGCCGTGGCTCCAAACTCCATGTCCAGGGCCTCTGACGGCGGGAAAGAACATGGGATTGGCGGTCGTCTCAAGCAAGATCCCTCCCGGTCCGAAGGTCAACATGGAAAAAAAGGGACTGCCCAATGCTTCGCCGGTCTGGCAGTCGACTTGCGTAATCTGCACGGTCCAACTACCCACAAGAGTTCGCGCTTCGAAGCCCCGATCTTCGGGTTGCGCCGACGCGGACTGGGCGAGCGAAAGTGCACATGCGAAGGCAGTGCTCACGGTCAAGAGTGCTTTCAAGGCTTTTGACTTCATCGTTTTCTTCTCCTCGGCGGTAATTTGCCGGCCAAGTTTCCCGGCATGCGGCTTATACTGGCTCACACCAGAGGGAAAATCTTTAGGGCGATCTGAAGGTTTTCTGAAGATTTCTGAGGATCCGGAAGTTTCCCGATGCGCAAGGACGAGCTTCTGATCTATGAGTTTGAAGACTTCCGGCTTGACGCCGAGAAGTTCACCCTGTCGCGCGCGGGAGAGCCTATCCCGCTTACTCCCAAGGCCTTCGAGACGCTCCTTCTGCTCGTGAAGCACACCGGGGAGGTGCTGAAGAAAGACAAACTCATTCGCACCGTCTGGCCGGACGCAATCGTAGAAGAGAACAACCTGAACCAAAGCATCTCTGCTCTGCGCAGGTTGCTGGGCGAGAGCCGCGGTGAAAATCGCTATATCGCAACCGTTCCGGGGAAAGGCTACCGGTTCATCCCGAGTGTTCGAATCCTGTCGGAGGGCAGATCAGCGGAGTCCCAGCCTGTGCGGATCGGCGTTCTGCCGTTTGAAAACATCGGGGCGGGGATCGATCGGGAATACCTGGCCGACGGCCTGACTGAAGAGACAATCGCCGCGCTTGGCCAGATCGATCCAGAACATATCAACGTCATCGGCCGCACTTCGGTGATGTCGTACAAACATACCCTAAAATCGCTGGCCGAGATCGGGAAGGAGCTAGACGCTACTTATCTTGTCGAGAGTTCGCTGCGTGGCGAAGGCGATCGTCTGCGGATTATCGCCAAGCTGATTCGCGTCCGCGATCAGTTGCAGATCTGGTCTGCCTCATACGACAGCGGGCCCGGCAGCATGCTGGCGCTGCAGAGCGAACTTAGCAAGACGATCGCCGAACAGGTGCGCCTCAGGCTTTCGCCAGAACGCCTCCGCGCGCTGGGACGACGACAGACTCGAAACCCCGAAGCCTACAATTTGTACCTTCATGGGAGACACTTCTGGCAGCAGCTCAGCCCACCAACGACGAGGAAGGCCATTGAATATTTCACCAAGGCGACCGAGATTGACCCAAACTATGCCCTGGCATGGTCCGGCCTCGCAGATTGCTACACTTCAGGCCCTGTAAACGGCGATGCGCCTCCGCACGTGGTGTGGCCCCAGGCGCGTGAAGCGATGGTTCATGCCGTGAACGCCGAGCCCGATCTTGCTGAAGTGCAGACATCGTTCGGTTCCATGAAGTTCTGGCTGGACTGGGAATGGCCTGCGTCGGAGGCCGCCTACCGAAAGGCTATCGAACTTGATCCCAGTTATCCGCTGGGACACCGGATGCTGGGAGTGGCTTTGTCACACATGTGCCGGCACGAAGCGGCGCAGGCCGCGATCCGGCGCGCCCGCGAACTGGATCCGCTGTACGTGATGAACCAGTCGCTTTCATCGCAGATTGCATTTGCGGCCCGCGACTACGCAGCTGCGCTTCAATTCGCGCGCCAGGCCATAGTGGTCGATCCCGAGTTCTGGATTGCCCGGCTGCATCTTGCGCAGGTCTACGTCGAATTGGGAGAAAATGAACTGGCGCTCGCTGAGCTCAATCATCCAGGAAAATTTGGGGTCAATTCCAAGGTTGTAGCACTGCGAGGTTATGTGTTTGCCCGCATGGGTCGATTCGAAGAGGCGCAGGAAGTGATTAACACGCTGCTCTCCATTTCAAAGGAGCGGTATGTTCCACCGTATGCCTTGGCGATCGTATATGCCGGACTGGGGCAATACGATCTGGCCCTGCAGTGGCTCAGCCGTTGTTGCGATGCACACGACGTGCACGTCATCTTCCTGACTATTGATCCCAAATGGGATCTGATTCGCGGAGATGCGCGATTTTCAGCCCTTCTGCAACGCTGTGGAATCTTGTACGAGTTCGAGTTACCGTCGCTGGTTTCCGACACGGCCTCTTCACCTTAGGTCAAGATAAACGCCGATGCCGCCAGGAGGGATCCTGAGTTTTGCCAAATTGCTAGAGCACCATGCACAGACATCAACGTTCAAGGATTAGTTCCGGCAAAGCGCTTCTCGTGACTGAACGTCCCGACAGCGTCCCGAACGCGAGAAAAAGGCGAAAAATGGCTGCATGAAAACGGCATTTAAGTTCTTGACTAAGATTTGGTAGCGTTACCGGGGCTCGAACCCGGACTCTTCGCCTTGAGAGGGCGACGTGTTAACCAGTTACACCATAACGCCAAAACCGCACATCCGCAGGAGGATATTCTCTCCAGCGCACTTACAAAGTATAGCAAGCCCACCGCTCGAACTCAAACCGCCGAATGCGATGGCTGCACAACACGACATGCTTTGAAAAGGACGTGCTTGAGGTCGTATCTGACTAAACGATGCGTGGCGGCGATTGATTCCTGACTTAGTCTTCCACAAACGACTTCAACCTCCCCAGCGCCCGATCCCACTGCGCCGACACCAGATCCAGGTACTCTTTAAGCTCTTCCATCGGCTTCGGATCTAGTGCGAACAAACTTTCGCGCCCCGCACGAACGCCATGCACGATTCGTGCACGCTCAAGCACTCGAAGATGCTTCGTGATCGCCTGCCGCGTTAGCCTGGATCCCTCCGTCAACTGAGAGATCGAAGCGGGCCGCCCGTCCGAAAGCCTCGCAACCAACAAAAGCCGCGTCTCGTCGCCCAGCGCGGCAAAGACCGTTGCACGGTCCTGCCGCCTGGTAGCTGTCCCGCTATGGTCTTTGTGCGACATAGCTCTCGATATTCTTCACCTGCTGCGCCCAGCCGTTGTCATTCATACGGAACGCTTCCGCGCGTCGCTCACTCGGAATCTTGTCGAAGCCCGACTCCGTCACCACCAGCAATGTCCCGTTGACCCTCTTCTCCAGCGTGAACTCGACCAGCGTCGGAGTCTCCCCTGAATAATCAACCTTTGGATCAATCGCATAAGGATGCCATGTATAAGAAAAGAGCCGCTCAGGCTCTATCCTCTGCACAACAATCTCCATCCGGACATGTTCGTATCCGGGGTGTGTAATCTGCCCTCGCGACACCTGGCCCGCGACAAACGGTCCCTCAAACTTCACCCGAAACCATTCCCCAAACTCGCGGTAGTCCGTCAGTGCACGCCACACTCTCGAAACAGTCGCCTTCAGTTCAATTTGTTTCTCGATCCTGTCATTCGCCATAAGCAACCTCCAGGTTGCATATTAGCGCAACCCAAAACGGAAAAGCAACCAAGAGGTTGCAGGTCAAAAAACTATCGGCCTGTGCGGAATGCCGGAAGACTTGACAACCCAAGGCTCGCCAGACCCGCAAGAACCCGAGCTGACTAACGCAAGTCATCCTATTTCAACCCAAAGGTTAGATCAAAGTACAAGCCTAACCTGTTTTTTTTAGAAGACTTTGCACACTTTTGACGGAGAGGGGGGTACTACCTTCACACCAATAGAATCCTCTACAGCCCGAGCTTCTTGACCTCGTCGTTATAGTACTTCCGGTAAAGAATATCCCACTCCTGCGAGCCTTCCGTGATGATCTTCCGCTGCGAAGAGATCTTCATCCGCGCCGCCGCATCGATCTTCGTCTCTTCCGTCAGCAGCTTTTCCAGCGCCTTCCGCGCCTCCTGCCGAATCGTATTCCGATCCTCCAGGAAGTCCACCTCGGCGATCTCCGCCAGCGTGTCGGCGACCGTATGGGCCAGCTTATTCAGCTTGTCGCGCGAAATTCTCACAGCACCGCCTTATATTTGCGGGCAAGTTCGTTCTTCACCTTTTTGAACATCTCAGGATAGCTCGCGCCCGTCTTGCGCATATCGTCCTGAAACGCCTCGAGAATTACCCGAACCTCATCATTGATGCGGTCTTCCAGCGACAGTTCTTCGACCATCGCAGCCGCGACGCGCTCGTTAACCAGTACCGGCTTTTCGGTATGGATCATCTTCTCGGCGACTAAATGCTTTACCGTCTGGCGCGCCAGGTATCCAACGTAATCTTTAGAAAAAATCATTTGACTTTCCTTCGAATATACCACGCAACTCTTCGCACTCGTCCGGCCGATCACTTGCCCTTCGGCATCGGCTTATGCGGGCAACGCTCTGTATTCAGGCACGTATCAGCCAGCCGCAGCCGCTCGACTGGACGCCCATGCACCAGATGCTCATGGACGATCTCCTCCACGTCCCCAACGTGAACGAAGCCATACCACACCGCATCGGGATACACCACCACTACCGGCCCATGCTCGCACTGGTCCAGGCACCCCAGTTCGTTGGCCCGGACTTTACCCTTCAAACCGGCCTGCTTGATGGCTTCCTTGAAGACCGGTTTCAGTTTTTCACTACTCCCCTTGGCGCAACTCGGACGCGAAGCGCTCTCTTCCCGCTCGTTGGTGCAAATAAAGACATGATGCTCGAACTTTGCCATCGCCGGCACTCCTCACGCTGGACGTTTCGTTGATTCCTTGTGCGGCGCACACGGGTTTCTGAGACAATAACTAACGAATGCAACCTGACAATCTTATCTCGCTCAAGGACGACATGGTGGCCTTCATCGCCGGCCACGGTATGCGCCGTCTCACTGCGTTCATCACCGAAGAAGTCCCCACCGTCATCTTCGAAGAAGAAAACGCAGACGGCTGGAAGGACTTTGTCGAGCACGCCAAGGCCGCAGGCGCACCTTTTGTCACCATGAGCGAGGTCGTTCTCGAGAAGGCCGACGTCGCCATTCTGCTCGATCAGCTTCGCGACGAGACCTTCCCCGGTGCCTCAGAAGAGATCGACGACGCCGAATATCTCGTCAATCATGTAGGTAAGGTCGGCTATCTCCAACTAGGGTTCGCGTACCAGGGAGTCATGTTCATCTTCGAAGTCGCCACCGACTGGTACGACAGCTTCCAGAACTTGATGGAAACAGTCACCGATCTCGGTGGCATCGTCGTGGACAACCGCGAGAGCGACGAGTAGACGAACCATGTCCTCCGCCCACGCTGGGCCGCAACAATGGATAGTTCAACAACCCGATCCTGCTGCGGTGGCGCGCGTTGCGGAGCACCTTCGCTGTCCAAACGCCATAGCAGGCCTCCTCGTTTCACGAGGCATCTGTGATCCTGTTGCCGCCCACGCCTTTCTCAATCCCACAATCGATGACCTCATCGATCCCATGCTCATGCTCGGCATGAACCTGGCAGTAGCGCGTATCCAGCACGCAGTCCGTTCCAGCGAACCCATACTCATCTACGGCGACTACGATGTCGACGGAACCACTGCAACCGTCCTTTTGAAGACTGCCATCGAACGGATCGCTCCCAAAGACAAGCCGGCCCTGGTCACTTACCATGTCCCGCACCGGATCCGCGAAGGCTACGGCATGCAGACCGGCGTACTCGGACAAGCAGCATCCTCCGGAGTCCGCCTGGTTATCAGCGTAGATACCGGCATCCGTGCGTTCGCCGCAGCCGACGAGGCAAAGGCCCTCGGCATGGACCTCATCGTGACCGACCATCACCTCCCAGACGATGCAATGGGAATACCTGAAGCGGTCGCTGTTCTGAATCCCGCCCAGGCAGAGTGCCTCTATCCCTTCAAATCACTCTGCGGCGCTGCAGTCGCCTTCAAACTGGCTCACGCATTGCTGCTGTCGGCGACCGAAACTGATGAACAGCGCTTCCGCCTGAAGCGCGGACTGATTCCTTCCTTCCTGAAGCTTGTTGCCATCGCCACCATCGCAGACTCCGTCCCCCTCGAAGGAGAAAATCGAGTCATAGCCGCATTGGGCCTGCGCGAACTTTGCAATCCAGTACAGCCGGGCTTGCGCGCCCTGATGCGAGTCGCCGAAATCCCGGTAAACCGCTCCCCTACCGCGACCGAGGTCGGCTTTCGCCTCGCGCCACGCATCAACGCCGCAGGCCGAATGGACATCGCCAGCGAGGTCGTCGAACTCTTCCTGACGAAAGATACGGCGCGCGCAACCGAACTGGCAGAAAAGCTCAACCGTCTCAATGATGAGCGGCGCGCGACTGAGGCGAAAGCGCTGGAAGCGATCGAAGCCCAACTGGCAACGCTAAATAGTGAGCGAGGGAACTTTTTGGCTGAGTGCCTGATTTTGGACGACCCAACATGGCATCGCGGCATCCTTGGAATTCTTGCCTCCCGCGTCGTCGACCGTACTGGACGGCCTGCGCTCGTCCTCACCCACGAAAGTGGACACGCGCATGGATCCGGCCGTTCCATTGAAGGTTTTCATCTGCTTGATGCCCTGACCGCCGTTCATGGGGAAATCGACGGACCAGACACACTGTTCACGCGATTTGGCGGCCACGCTCATGCTGTCGGATTCTCGATGCCGTCGGACCGAGTAAACACCTTGCGGCAACGGATGCAGTTATATGGGGCAAGCCGGTTGACAACAAACATGCTAACCCCGCCTCTGCAATGCGACGCCGAAGTGTCCCTTGGTGATCTGACGCAGGGCTTTTTCGATTGGCTCACACAATGCGAGCCCTTTGGAATCGGAAATCGCGAGCCGGTCTTTGTCACCCGCGGCCTAACGCTCACTGCGCCCGTTCGCTACATCAAAGAGAAACACATCTGCCTTCAACTCGAAAAGGCCGGAGAGACTCTCCGCTTCAGCGCGATCGGCTGGAGCCGCGGCATCGACTGGGTCGTCCGCTGCGCCGAAATGGCACTCGATAAAGGATCGTTAGTCGACGCCGTGTACCGCCTGAAAGCAAAGACCAACCCTCAATTTCCAGGTCTTGAACTTGAACTTATCGACATCCGATTGGCGTAAGAAGCCGTTGAAAATCCCACTGTCATTGCAATTTGGGATGGCCGAGTATTCGATGTTCTTACCGAGCCGTCTCTACTTGGCCGTAAGCAGACTCTTCGTCACCCCGTAACCGCCGGGTAACCACTTCGCGGTCAAAACTTTCTGCTTCGTTTCTGGTGCATCCACCGTCTTATATACTGAAGCTTCTATCTGATGCCAACGACCGAGACAAGACGACTCAATCCCCTCATGCTGTGGGTCATCTTCCTCGCAATTGTTCTTCTTGCATTTGTCATTGCCCGATCGTCGATCCGTGACGTTGTGGAGATCAAAGCAGAGGCAGTCACTCGTCAAAACCTTGTCAGCGCGGTCTCGACCAACGGAAAAGTTGAGCCAATAGGGGAGTTTCAGGCATATGCTCCTGCGGCTGGGGTCGTCGGGAAGGTCTACGTCGATGTCTTACAGAAGGTCAAGGCCGGCGACCTTCTCCTCAAAATGGACGACTCCGACGCGGAAGCCAAGCTTGCGTCAGCAAATGCCACCCTCCGAACCGCCGAAGCCACCCTCCACGACATGGAACAGGGCGGTTCCCAAGAAGAGCATCTCACACTCGCCGGAGACCTTAGCCGGGTCAAGTTACAACAACAACAGGCAACGAAGGATCTCGACGCCCTCAAGGATCTCGAGCAAAAAGGTGCAGCCTCCGCCAGCGAGGTCGCCGCCGCGGAACAACGCTTGCAGGCGGCTAACAGCTCCATGCAGAACCTTCAATCGCGCACTACCCAGCGCTACAGCCCAGCCGACAAGGCCCGTATCGAATCACAGGTTGCCGATGCCCGCGCTGCAGTCACCGCCGCAGAGAGCAGCTATGCTGCCTACAATATCCGGACGCCAATAGCTGGGACGGTCTACTCCATCCCTGTCTCCACCTACGATTTCGTACCCGCCGGCGAGAACCTGATCGATGTAGCCGATCTGAACAAAATCCAGATCCACGCCTACTTCGACGAACCCGATATCGGCAAACTTGCCGTTGGACAGGCGGTGAAGATCGGCTGGGATGGAAAGCCCAACCTGACGTGGCACGGACACATCAGCATCGCGCCAACCACCGTCATCACTTACGGCACTCGCAACGTCGGTGAGTGCATCATCACCGTCGATGATGCTCGTGGCGACCTCCTGCCCAACACCAATGTCCTAGTCACCGTGACCACCGCGCAACGTTTCAACGCGCTCAGCATTCCTCGCGAAGCCCTCCACACCGAGGGAGGTGACTTTGTCTATCGCGTCGTCAACAACAAACTCGTCCGCACACCCGTTCAGGTCGGCCTGGTCAATCTCATCCGGGTTGAGATCACCGGTGGCCTCACCGAAACGGACACCGTCGCCTTAGGTGCTATCAACAACCGTGAACTATCCAATGGGCTCGCGGTCAAAATAGTCGACTAGCCATGCTCATTTCAACACCTGCGGCCCGTATTCGCTTCACCCTTTTGTTTCTTCTCCTCTTCAGCGTTCGCTTTCTCCTGGCTGACGCAACCCAGGCCAACGCATTTCTACAGCAGGGCCGTGTCGATGAAGCAGCCGTCAGTCTTCACCAAGTTCTCGTAGCGCAACCTGGCGATGCCCAGGCCCACCAACTTCTCTGCCGCATCTACTACGCCCAGGAGATGGCTGACAACGCCATCCACGAGTGTGAGCTCGCATCATCCGGTGCTCCCACCGACAGTGACAATCAAATGTGGCTCGGCCGGGCCTACGGATTCAAGGCCTCTCATGCAAGTCCCTTCGCAGCTCTTGGACTCGCCATCAAGGTTCGCATCGCTTTCGAACGTGCCGTGGAACTCGACCCTGAAAACATCCACGCGATGAACGACCTCGGCGAGTTTTACGTCGAAGCACCGTCCCTTATCGGCGGCGGCCTCGATAAGGCACAAGCTCTCGCTGCCCGAATGCAGCCGCACTTCCCCTCCCAGGCCCACCGTCTGCTAGCCCTCATCGCGGAAAAAAAGAAAGACGACGCTGTGGCGGAGGTTGAATTCAAAAATGCGGTTGCTGCCGGCAAAACACCCGAGGCCTACATCGACCTGGGCCACTTCTACCAGCGTCACAATCAACCCGACAAGATGGTCGACGCGCTCCAATCCGGCGTTGGTGCAGACCGCCACAAGGGCCCAGCCCTTGTCGATGCCGCCAGTATTCTCACCTCAGCTCATCGCTCGCCTGAACTCGCCGAGACTCTTCTCCGCGCCTACCTTGCCTCCCCCGCCAAAACCGATGACGCCCCCGCATTCAAAGTACACATCCAGCTAGGTGATCTCCTCGAGCACCGCGGTGACGTTGCCGGAGCGCATCGCGAATATGCAGCCGCCGTTGCCCTCGCATCGAACTATGCACCTGCCCGCAAAGCGATGCAGGACTCCTAAAGGAAAAGCGATACCATGGTCTCTGACCGGTATCAAGGAATATCTCAGGACGTATGATTCGCATCCTTCGCCTATGTATCGTGTGTTCTACGCTCGCCTGTGTGGCCGCGCCTGCCGACGCGCAGATATCATTCACGACAGCGATCGACCTTTCTCTGAAAAGCAACCCTAAAGTCCTTATGGCCAAGGCCGACGTCGACAAGGCAGTCGCCGCCATCCAACAGTTGCGTGACGCCTATATTCCAAGCGTTGTCGGCGGTTCCGGCCTCGGTCCACCTTCCTACGGCTTTCCTCTCGGCCAGCCGTCGATCTTCAATATCACTGCGCAGTCGTTGGTCTTCAGCTACTCGCAACGCGACTATCTCCGCGCCGCTCAGGCCGCGCTCGACGCAGCCAACCTCAACCTCAAGGACATTCGTGAAGGTGTAGCTGAGGACACAGCCGTCACCTACCTTGCGCTTGATCGCGACATGCGGCGCCAAACTGCGCTCCAGGAGCAGCAAGGCTTCGCCGACCGTCTCGTCAGCATCGTTCAGGATCGTCTTGACGCCGGGCAGGACACCCCCATCGATCTCACGACTTCGCGCCTCACCGCCGCGCAGATCCGCCTGGCCAGACTCCGTGCCGAAGATGAAACTACCGCCGACCAGGCCCATCTCGCGCGTCTCGTCGGACTTCCCGCGCAGGCTCTCAGCACTACGAGCGGCAGCGTTCCAGCGCTCCCCGCCACTTCGTCCGAACTTACGGGCACGACGCTGATCACGAGCCCAGCGGTTGAGTCCGCCTACGCCATCGCGCGCTCCAAGCGCGAAACCGCATTCGGCGAAGCCCGTTATCTCTGGAGACCGCAGATCACCTTTGACGGACAGTACAGCCGCTTTGCCTCGTTCAATAATCTCCAGGACTACTACTTCCGTTTCCAGCACAACAACGCCGCTGTCGGCGTGCAGATCACAGTCCCGCTCTACGACATGGCCCATCGCGCCAAAGCTCGCGAGGCTGCGGCCGATGCGTCGCATGCCGAACACGAAGCAGATACGCTGCGCGATCAGTTCTTCGACAGTCGCCTCAGAGCCCGTCACACCGCGATCGAACTGTCCACGCGCGCAGAGATCGCTTCTCTCGACCAGCAACTGGCTCAACAGCAGTTGGAGGTCCTCCTCGTTCAGTTGAAGTCAGGCAGCGGTAATCTCTCC
Organism: uncultured Acidobacteriaceae bacterium; assembly: GCA_963791735.1. Lineage (GTDB taxonomy): Bacteria > Acidobacteriota > Terriglobia > Terriglobales > Acidobacteriaceae > Edaphobacter. The sequence goes on from CAWBTR010000011.1 coordinate 505,176, forward strand.
GGCCCGCAGATGTCTCCCAAAGACGAGCAGACCGCACGCATCGCTGAGCGTGAAAAATTCGTCGCAGTCCTCAACGCTAACTTCGAAGCACAGCAGGCCGAAATCAATCTCTTGCGAGCGGCGGGCCAACTCGAATCCTGGATCGCAGCAGCCGTCCAGCTCCAGCCCATAGCTCCGGCAAAGCCCTAAGAGCCAGTGCTTTTATCTTTCGTGAAATGAATATATTGCCTGTTCTGAGCAATAATGCCCTGAACCAGATACGGAACTCCAGAAAAGCCCCTTAACCCCTTAACTGAATGGTAAAATTAGCTTATTATTATGCCGCTAAAGACACTGTTTCTGAACCCGCCCTCCTTCGAGAACTTTGACGGTGGCGCCAGCTCTCGCTGGCCCGCTACACGCGAGATCGAGTCGTACTGGTACCCGGTCTGGCTGGCCTACCCCGCCGGCATGCTGGAGGGCTCGAAGCTCCTGGACGCCCCGCCGCACCATGTCTCCGCAGATGAGACCATTCAAATTGCCAGGAACTACGACTTCCTCGTACTCTTCACTTCGACTGTAGGCTGGAGCGGCGACCACGGCCTCGCCCGTGCCATCAAGAAGGCCAATCCCTCCATCAAGATCGCCTTCGTCGGCCCCCCCGTCACCACCGACCCCGACCGCGCCCTCAACGAGTGCGAGGTTATCGACTTCATCTGCCGCCGCGAGTTCGACTTCTCCACGGTCGAGTTCGCCAACGGAAAGCCCCTCAACGAAATCCTAGGCATCAGCTACAAGGACGCGAATGGCGTCATTCAGCATAATCCTGACCGTCCGCAGGTCGAAGACCTTGACGCCATGCCCTGGGCCACCAAGATCTACAAGCGCGACATGGACGTCACTCGCTACAACGTGCCGTTCTTGCTCCACCCCTACATCGCGCTCTACTCCACTCGCGGCTGCCCTGCACAATGCACCTTCTGCCTCTGGCCGCAAACGCTCTCCGGCCACGCCTGGCGCAAACGCTCGACCGACGACGTCGCCGCCGAGATGAGGTGGGCCAAGGAAAACTTCCCCCACGTCAAGGAGTTCTTCTTCGACGACGATACCTTCAACATCCAGAAGGCCCGCACCATTGAGCTTTGCGAAAAACTCAAGCCCCTCGGCATCACCTGGTCTTGCACCTCGCGCGTCACGACCGACCGCGACACCCTCAAGGCCATGAAGGACGCCGGCTGCCGTCTCCTCATCGTCGGCTTCGAATCCGGCGACCCGCAGATCCTCAAGAACATCAAGAAAGGCGCCACCGTCGAACGCGCACGCGACTTCGTCAAGGACTGCCACGACCTCGGCCTCATCATCCACGCCGACTTCATCCTCGGTCTGCCCGGCGAAACCAAGGAGTCGATACGCAATACCATCAACTTCGCCAAGACGCTGGATTGTGAGACCATCCAGGTCTCCGTCGCCCACGCCTATCCAGGGACCGAGTTCTACGACTTCGCCGCGAAGAATAACTTCATCACCAACGAAAAGATGGAAGACGGCGGCGGCCATCAGATGGCCCACATCGAGTACCCCGGCCTCCCCACCGAGTACGTCATGGAGATGGTGCACAAGTTCTACGACGAATATTACTTCCGTCCCAAGGCCGCCTTCCGGGTCGTCTGGAAGGCCGTCGTCAACCGCGACGTTCCCCGTCTCTACGTCGAAGCCAAGGCTTTCATGAAGCTCCGCAGCCAGCGCAACAAGGCCTCTCGCCTGAAGAAGGAAGAGAATGCTCTCAAAGCCCAGGAGTCCGTCAGCATGAACGCCTAGTGCGTCTCCATCTCACGGCGGTCAGCATGACTCATGCTGACCGCTTTTGTTTGATCAAAGGCATTTCCCGCGCATGAAACACCGCCTCAAACCCTCCCAATACGCCATCCTCCTCACCATCATGCTCACCGCATCGGTCGGCGACACCCTCCTCTCACGCGGCATGTCCCAGATCGGACCCGTCCATGTCGACCACCTCGGCCTCCTCTGGCATGCTCTCTTCAATCCCTTCGTCGCTTCGGGCATCGTGCTGCTCATCGGCTTCTTCGCCAGCTACATGACCGCGCTCTCCTGGGCTGACCTCACCTTCGTCATGCCTGCCACCGCCTTCGGCTACGTCGTCGTTGCTCTCCTCAGCCGCTTCTGGCTGCACGAGCACCTCAGCCTGTACCGCTGGGCAGGCATTCTCCTGATCGTCTGCGCTGTCGGCTTCGTCGCAGGAGGCCCCTCACTTACCGAACACCCGCCCCCGCACCACGAACTCGACGTCATGGACTCTGGAGTCGGCCGCTGATGCTCGCTCCTGCTTCCTCCCTCCGCGCCTGGAGTTGCATCCTCTGTGTCGCCGCCCTCGCCATCTCCGGTGAGTGCCTCATCGCTGCTGGCATGCGCAGCCTCGGCGACCTCGACGTCATACGCGCCAAGAGCGGTTTGCCGGGAGCAATCCGAGCCGTCCTCTCCAGCCCGCTCTTCCTCATAGGAGCGCTCTGCATGGCGCTCAATTTCTTCGCCATGCTTTTCACCCTCTCGATCGTCGATCTCTCCCTGGCCGCCCCTGCTACCGCGTCGCTCACTTACATCGGCAACGCCGTCGCCGCCAAAGCCTTTCTCCACGAAAACGTAGACAGACGCCGCTGGCTTGCCGCAATCTTTGTGTGCATAGGCGTCGTCTTGCTTGCCAAATAGCCCCACTAGCGCGCTCGATGCCCTAGAGGCGTGCCATTCTGAATGCCGCGAACTCCGAAATAACTCATTACGCTAATCAAAAGAGAGGCGCGGCATTCTTGCGAAGTTCGGCGAGGGAGTAGAAGGTGCCGCGCCAGACAACGCCACCCTGTTGGAGTGTGATGAGCATCGAGCGTAGCAGGGCGAAGACGAAGACCAGGGCACTGAAGGGGAAGAAGAGAGCATTCCAGGTAAAGATGCCGGAGTGGCGACTCATCAGGCGATAGGCCCAGACGACCGCGACGAGGGTAAGGACAGCAGGAACGCGGGTTGGTGCGAAAAAGAGGCCGATGGCTGGGGCAACACAGAAGACAAGCAACCAGAGACAGCCGAGCAGAGCCAGCCAAGTGTAGAAGCGGAAGGCGGAGAAGAGGTTCTTGGTCATGATGTTGATCAGGCCATTGACACCAGAGGCCCAGTGGAGGCTGACCAGGCCTTGGCCGAAGGTGACACGCTGAGCGAGGCCGCAACGTTTGATGCGGCGGGCCAAGCCGAGGTCTTCGACAACCTCCATACGGAGAGACTCGAAGCCGCCTATCTCGAGGTAGGCGGAGCGGCGGAGAAGGTTGAAGGCTCCGACGCCGAGAGCATCGCGCGTGGCTTGGGGGTTGGCGACTTGCCAGGGACGCGCTCCCCAGAGAGCAAATATCTGGAAGAAGCCGAGGATGGCGGCTTCGTCCCAGCGACGAATGATCGTTGTGGGGACGGTGACGAGGTGGTCGGCACCGGTGGCAACAGCGTTGGCTAGGGCGAGCCGAATAGCGTCGGAGCGGAAGAGGACGTCTGCGTCGGTGAAAAGAAGGTAGTCGGTGGAGGCCTGGCGGGCCGCGAGAGCCATGGCGTGGGTCTTGCCGAGCCAACGAGAGGGAAGTTCGGTGACGTGTAAGGCGCGGAGTGTGGTCCGGTGCTGGGCGGCGATATTGTCGACGATAGCGGCTGTGTCGTCGGTGGAGCGGTCGTCGACGGCGATGATCTGGAGGTTCGAATAGTCCTGCGCGAGGAGCGAGTGGAGAGTGGCGGCGATGTCGGCGGCTTCGTTGCGTGCGGGTACGATGACGGTGACGGAGGGAGTGCCTGCCGGTGAGAGGTTATGTTGTGAGAGGAGAAGATTTGGGATCCGGGGGAGGCCACGGGCTGCGGCAATGACCTTCCAGAGCCAGGTGAGAGCGATCAGCCAGGCAATGAGTGTGAGGCCGGATTGTAAGAGATGGCTCAAACGCTTCGCCGCAAATTAAATGTTACTAGTTCTGATCGAACACTGCCGTTGCCAAGGCAGGACCTATCCCGGAACGTCGCTAAAGATAAAGCTTCCCCTTCGGGCCTGCTGAGGCATAGGATGCCGTCTGCATAGAGGTGACCTATATGTTGAAGGCTCTGCTGGTCCTCTCAGCGCTACTGTCTTTCTCACTCTCGCCACAACAACCCGCTGCTACACCTGCCCAGTCGACTGTTCCTGCTGAAGTTGCACGTATGGTCAACCCGGTGAAGCCGACGCCGGAATCCCATGCCCATGCCAAGAAGATGTACGGATATGACTGTGCCGTGTGCCATGGAGCGAACGGAAACGGCAAAGGAGATATCGCAGGCGAGATGAAGTCTCCACTCAAGGACTACACCGATCCGGCATCGCTGAAGGACATGACTGATGGAGAACTCTTCTACATCATCAAGAACGGCAAAGGGCAGATGCCCCCCGAAGGGGACCGCGGGAGTACAGACGATATGTGGAACATGGTGATCTTAGTGCGTTCGTTTGCCAAAAAGTAATGCAAAGGTAGGAGGGTCACTCATGTGTGGATGTCCGCTGCGTAAGAGGTGCGTGCAGCGGTGGCGCATAGCGGGAGCCGAAGAAAAAGATGACGGAGGCGATGAGCATGGTGATAAGGGTGGAGCCGAGGCCGATGTTGAGGGTGGATCGGTCGCTGACGGCTCCGATGATGGGTGGGGAGATGGCATCGCCGAGAGCGTGGATGATGAAGAGCTGACCGGCCATGGCGGTCGCGCGGACCTCGGGACGTACGGCGTTGAGTGTGGCGGCGTTTACGGGGCCGGTGCCAAGCGAGATGAAGAACACGGCGGCGGCGAGGCCGTCGAGCGTGAGAGAGTGTGGGCCGAAGAAGCAGAGGAGCGCTGGAGGGACCGCAAGAGCGGAGCTCAATGCGGGGACGAGGTAGAGCGCCCTGAAGTTGGTACGAGACCAACGCTGGGCGATCAAGCCACCGGTTATGGTGCCACCGAGACCGGCGCAAAGCGTGATGACTCCCATGAGGTAAGCTGCGGAGGACTCGCTGCGTGCGTCGACGCGCTGGAGAAAGGAGGGCATCCACCAGGAGATGCCTCCGAGAGAGAATGTGACGGCAGCGTAGCCGAAGATGGAGGCGAGGTACGCCTTGTTTTTCAGAAGCGCGGAGACAGTTCCCTTCTCGAACGTGACTCTGTCCTCTTGACTTGCTCCGCGTGCCGGCTCCTTCATGAAGAAGGCTATGAGGATTGCGATGATTGTGCCGGGGACGGCGGAGACGATGAAGGATCTGCGCCAGCCGAAGTGCTCGCCGACTGTGCCTCCAACGAGATAGCCGAGGGCCGCGCCGACGAAGAGGGCAATGTTGAAGATGGTGAGGACGCGGTTGCGCTGGTCTTCGGGGTAGAAATCGGAGAGAACTGCTGGAGCAAAGATGCCGAAGCTGGCTTCGCCTATGCCGAGTGCGGCGTGTCGAATGTTGAGCGAGTCATAGGAGTGGACGCTGGCGGTGAAGAAGTTGATGCCGGACCAGAAGAGGGCGGCGATGACGATCATGGGCTTGCGCGGAAAGCGGTCGCCCAGCCAGCCGGTGATGGGCGAGGTGCCCATGTAAGCGATCATGAACCAGAAGGTGAGCGAGCCGATCTGCTTGTCGTTTAGGAGGAACTCGTGTTTGATCTGCTCCTGGACGCCGGGGAGGATGTAGCGATCGATGTAGTTGACGAAGTTGAGTGCGGTGAGGAGGACGAGGGCAGTGGTGGCTCCGGCGACGGAGGGAGCTCGGGTGGGTTTGGTCGCTGAGGCCATCTGTGGGGAAGGATAGCAGGAGTTTTGCGCGCTTTTTTCCCCGACGTGGTGGATTGGTGGTTTTGCTGGGTAATATGGCGTTTTTGGGGTGTTTTTTGATGGTGAATTAGTGGTTAATGTGTGGTGATTGTGTGGTGAAACTTGGTTTTTCGCCGCCGGTTTTATGGTGACTTAAAATTTTCCATTTTTTTGAGATTTATTTTTGGGGAAGGTGCGGCAGCCATCCATCGCAGACAGGCTGCGCGATGGATGGCTCCGTTTAGCGGCGTACTACGCGTGGCTGGCTGGAGGGGCTGGAGGCGGGACTTCCGAGGTTGCGATGTCAGCGACGGCCTTCCATGTGCCATCCGGCTGCTTGCGATAGGTGGTGACGTAGCTGCCGTGGTCGTTGACGACCTGGTGTGTTTGCGGGTCGGTCATTGTCATGGTGTAAGTTCCCTGGGTGTAGGCGACGTCGCCCGATTTCGCCACTTCGACCTTTGAGGACTGGAACTTCAGCGTTAGCGCGGGATCGGCCACCATTCCCTTGAGGGAAGCGCTAATTGCACTTTTGCCGGAGGTCGACGGTGTCCCGGGGACCATGAGGACAGCGTCGTCGGCGTAGTGAGAGACGATCTTGTCCAAATCTTTCGCCGCGTAGTCGGAGTTCCACTGGGTTTCATTTGCTTGGATCGCGGCTACATCGGCGTCGTGGGTGTCGGGCGCCTGATTGCAAGCTGTGACCATCAACGCGACGGCAGCGGCGGCCCAGAGGGCAGCTAATCGCTTCATCTTGAAGTTCCTCCGTTGGATTATTGGAATATGTTCCTACTAACGCCCCAGGCCTCAAAGGTCGAGACCTGGGGCTTCACTCTGCAGTATTACAGCATGAATCTGAGGAAAGGCACGAAGGTGACTCCGGAGCTTGCTGTGGAGCATCCCGTGGTACCGGGGCCGTTGAAACAACCCCAATAGTTGTTGGTTGCGTTGACTAAGCCAGTGCCGAGGTTATCGACGCCGGTCTGGCCGCCGAGCAGGTCATTGTAGTGCAGATCCACCTCTCCCGGTGTGTTGGCGACAACATCGTCGGTTTCGTTGTCAATCTGGTTGCCCGAGATGACGGTGCCGGTGATGGGCGTGCCGCCGGCTCCGCTGTTGATGTTAATTCCTGTTGGGCCGGGAGTCGGCGTATCGCCAACATCGGCGCCGTTACCGGAGATGTGGTTGCTGAGGATGAAGTTGTCGTTGAGATCGTCCGCAGGCAGGCCGAAGTTGGGACCGACATGGCTATGGAAGGCAACGCCGGGGATGCCATTGTTAAGGAGCTGATTGCTGATGACGGTGTTGCCGTGAACGAGGCCCTTTCCACTGCCGTCGGAGAAGATGCCTACGCCCGCGCCTGCTCCGGGAACCTCGTAGCCGTTATGAACCGACTGGTTGTTGGAGATGGTGTTGCGAACGATGCCGGAGTGGGGAGCGGTGGGATCCATGAGGTAGGGAGCGTGCGATGCGAGGGTGATTCCGCAATCGAACGGGTTGTCTTGGACGATGTTGCTGGTGACTATATTGTCATGAGTCTGGCCGGTGTCGTCGCTGAGGAGGATGCCGCCGGAGTTGTTCTCGATGATATTGTTGGCGATGAATGAAAACTCGACGCCGAGGAGATGAACCCCTTCGCCGCAGTCGAAATCTTCGCCGGTCTCAAAGGGTGGCTGCCCCGGACAGGTGTCCTGGTCAATGTTCAGGAGAAGGTCGTTGCCGGTGACAATGTTACTCCTGATAGTGACGCTGGAGGCGTTGGTGATGAGGAGTCCCTCGTAGTTGGCGTTTTCGATGGTGAAGCCTGTGACCAGGACATTGCTTAGACCTGCGTTGTCGAGGCCATCGATGTAAACGCCGTTGGGAAGACCCGTGGCGTCAATGATCGTGTTGCTGGAATTCGCGCCGATCAGAAACAACGTCTTTCCGATAACGACGTCCTCCTTGTAGGTGCCAGGCGCCACAAAGATAGCGGTGCCCGGGACGGCAGCGGAGACTGCGGCTGAGATCGTGGAATAGCATCCCGCTGTGCCGCCGGGGTTGACACACGACGCAGATGCGACTGCCGGCAGGCAGAGTGCGGCGATCAAAGCCGCGCCGGCAAACGACCGGAGAGAAACTAACCTGAGAGATGTCCAAGATGTGATGAAGCTCATAGAATTTCCTCCAAAGAAACGGAGCCCTGTTCGCGATCGATGTATGGGGGACGCGCGGGGAGAGCGTCCCGAGCTGCCGGCGAGCCAATTGGCATCCCCGCGGCTGCGGTGGGATCGTTCTTTCATAAGGCAGTGCTGTGTAGCCCGCAGCACACTCAGCGATGAGGCGATAGTCCTATCGCCCTTCCGAGCAGGTACTGTTTGGTGGGTCCCCTGGGTCGGTCGAAATTATACGCCCTGCGCTTCGCTGCGGGGGAAGTTGGAAAGGAGAGGGTATGGGTCGATGCCAGCGAGCGGCCACGGGAGGCGCTCAAAGTCGATATGGACGGGAGTCGGAGGCTTCGACGACGGTGGGACCACAGGTCGAACAGGGTGCTCCGACAGTCTGCGGTGTTTCCGTACGGATTTCAAACGGAGATGCGTCAGCCGCGTGGGCCTTTGGAGTCTTTGGGGCGGGGGTAGAAGGCCTCGACGATGGTGGAGATGCCGCCGCGGGGACGGAAGTCGCCTACTACTTTGGCCCAGACGGGATCGCACGCTTTGACGACGTCGTCGAGGACCTGGTTGACGATGTTCTCCTGAAAGATGCCGAGGTTGCGGTAGGTAAAGAGGTATTCCTTGAGGGATTTGAGCTCGAGGCAGGTCTCGCGGGGCATGTAGCGGATGAGGAGACGGCCGAAGTCGGGCAGGCCGGTCTTGGGGCAGACGGAGGTGAACTCAGGGTCGTCGACGAGGATCTCGTAGGCTCGGAATTGATTGCGCCAGGTTTCGATGGGAGGGAATTTGGTGTCGAGGCCGGCTTTGGCGTGGTCGTCGGTGTAGCCGGTGGTTTTTTTCTTTTCTTTCTCTTTGCTCATAGATCCATTTTATCTGGTTACGCACAGAGAATGGCCGCGATGAGAGAGTCCATCGCGGCCATTTTGTCTGTCGATTTCGAAGCGGCTAGTTGCGGCGGCCCAGGGTCGGGCGGTCGTCTGTGCTGCTGGCGGGATTGTTGGGGTTGTTGGGGTCGTTGTTGCCGTTGCCGCTGCTGGCGCGGCGAAGGGTGGGCTTGTTGCCGTCCTTGCCGTTGTTGATCTTGCGCTTGTTTTCGAGGCGGGCGAGACGGGCCTTGATGTCGTCAAACTCGGAGGTTGTGACCATGTAGTCAGGCCGCGGCGGCATGATGGTGGCGATCTCTTCCTCGGAGTGAATGATGCGGTCGGGGGTCTGGGGATGGTCGGCGAAGACCTTGGCCAGAGTGCCGGGTTTGTGTTTCTCGAGGGCGTCAATCTTTTCAAAGAACTGGATGAAGGCCTGGGGATCGTAGCCGGCCTTGTACATGTACTGGAGACCGAGCCAGTCGGCCTCCGCCTCGAAGTTGCGGGAGAACTGGAGGAAGGTCATGGGGATGGCGAGTTGCGTCGCCTCGTAGATTCCATAACCAGTCCAGCTACCCTGGGTCATGATGATGAGGGGCACGGAGCCGATCTGCGCGTAGTACATGCGGGTCATCTCGCGGGCTGCGTGGTGGGCACAGACGTGGGCGGTCTCGTGGGCCATGACGCCGGCCAGTTCCGCTTCTTCATCCGCTGCCATGATGAGTCCGGAGTTGACGTAGAAGAAGCCACCGGGCAGCGCCATGGCGTTGATCTCGTCGGAGTCGATGACCTTGATGGTGAAGGGGACCTTGCAGTCAGAGTTCTTGACGATGTTCTGGCCGACGCGGTTAACGTACTCGACGATAACGGGGTCGGTGACCAGGTGAGCGGACTTCTCGATCTCCATGGAGTAGCTCTTGCCGTTGCGGATCTCCCAGTCGGTGGAGAACCAGTTGCCGGCGCCGCGTCCGCCGATGTTGCGAGTGCCTACGGCGTTCACGTCGTCTTCACTGCCGGGCTTGATGTGGGGATCGAGAGCCTCGCCGGGAGAGGGAAGGTCGTCACTCTTGTTTTGGGCTTGTGCCTGCTTGGCAGCTTCCTTGATCTGTTTCTTGGTGAGGGTTGGGTTGCCAGGGGTGGGCTTTTCGGCGGGGACGTCGGCGGGAGGCTGTGCGGTCGACGGAGTGGTCTGGTCGGAGGTCTGGGCGGAAGCTTGGGCGGGAGAGGCGTGAGTGTCGGCCGGGGTCGTTGAGGCCGGGGCTGCCTGAGTATTGGCGGGGGTGGTCGAGGCCGGGGTGGTCTGAGTGCTGGACGGGGTTGTCGGAGCCGGAGGTGGTGGATGGAGTCTGGGCAAATGCGGCAACGGAGAACGTGAGGGCTGCGGTCAAGCCGAGGTGCATGACGGAACGCATGATAGTCTCCTGTGGGCCGCTTCCCTGCTGACGGACGCAGCTCGACGAACGTTAGACCATAGTATGCGCCTTTTTGTGAGCCGGGGCTAGAGGCGGGGGCGTTTCCTACCAGGTGGAGTAGGAGGTGCCGTCGAGGGCGGTCTCCTGGGAGCCACTGTGGACGTCGTCGATGCCGGATTCGGTCTGGTCGAGGCTCATGAGAGTGTCCTCCTGGACGGGCATCCAGGTGTCGGAGCGCTTGGTGAAGGGGTCAATGGGCATAACTTTGATGTAGCCGGACTGGACGAGGTCGTCGAGGGACTGGGGGGCCTTTTGCTTGTCGACGGTGTAGGAGTCGATGGCCACGCGGAGGACGTGGAGATCTTCCTTGAGGACGGCTTCGCGGGCGTGCTTGATGTTGGTGGTGTAGGCGGGGATGGCGATGGCGGCGAGCAGGCCGATGACGACCATGACGATCATGAGTTCGAGCAGGGTGAAACCTTGCTCCGAAGGGCGGCTCAACTTCGCGGAGAGAGTTGAAGAGGACGTTTTCGGGGCTATCATTGGCAACTCTCCAGAGAAAAGTGCCCGAGATGAAAAGAGTTTTACCATGTGGAATACTTCGTTCCGTCGAGTGCGGTGCCCTGGCTCTTGGTGTAGACGTCGAATACGTTTTGGCCGCCGAAAGAGTCGGAGTCGGCGTCGTCCTGGTTGGAGCGGAGGCCCCAGTCCGTGGTGCCGGTCATGGGGTCGGTGGGGATGCGGCGAAGGAATTTTACCTTTTTGTCCTGAATGTCGACGCCGTTGACCAGGGTTTCGAGGTCTGGGGGATAGCCGAGACTGTCTGCCTTGATCTGCATGGCTCCCTTGTCGGCGGCGTCCTTGTAACGGTCGATGGCGTCGCGCATCTCCCATAGGTCGCGGCGAAGTTCGCGCTCCTTTTCGCGTTTGACCTGAAAACGGGCTATGGGGATAGCAGCGGAGGCGAGAATGGCGACGATGGCCACGCAGATGATGAGTTCGACCAGGGTAAGACCGGATTCGGAACTGCGCAGCCCTCGATGAGGGGCTGATTTGAAGAGACAGGGCGAACCACGAAGCTCAGGGTGACCAACGGTTTGAGACCATCCGAGAGTAGTGTGCCGCGTACTCATGTTGCTCACTTCACATGGACCACAGCTTGCGAACCGACGGCCGGAAGATTGGCCTGCGCGCTGGTGAGAGCGCCGACTTTGACGAGCGTGAGTTCGGAGTCTCCGGCAGCTACGGCCTTGAAGGTGAGGGTGCAGAGGCTTCCCTGCCCGCTGACTCCCGGGGCGTTGGGAGGACGGCTCGTGGAGATGGCGACGAGGCCGTTGTCTTCCCGGTGCACGAGAGAGGCGAGCTGTCCATCGCGGCTGAGGTAGTCTCCTGAGTCGACGTTGACGAGTTGGAGGACTGCGGGGTTGAACTTCAGTTGGAGGGGCACGGAGAAGATGTCGCGTCCGTTGCCGAGCATGACGGCCACCTGGAAGGTGCTGCCGACGGTCTGGTTCGAGCTAGGCGGAACGACGGTGAAGCTGACTGGGTTGGCGCCGGGGGTTGTTGCTGCCTGAGCGGGCTGGCTGGTGGGGGGCGGTGCGATGGGCTGGGCCTGCTGGCTGAGTTGCTGGACCATGGCGCTGGCGGCGTTGGCAGCGCTGGTCGGCTGGATGACGGCGGCGTGGGCTTTCACGTAGGCGGGATCGAGGGCACCGATGTCGAGGGTGGGGTCGTGGCGAAGCTCAATGGACTGGCCGGTGCCGGTGTCGATGGCGCGGGTGTTGGCACGGGTCAGGACGGTCTCGCGGACGATGTGAGGGATCATGATGAAGACGATCTCGGTCTTGTCGTTTACCTTGTCCCGCGAGGTGAAGAAGTACTTCAGAAACGGCAGTTCGCCGATGCCGGGGGTTCCGCTGATGCTGAGGCTATCCTGCTTGGTGATGATCCCGGAGAGCAGGCTGGGCTCACCATCCTTGAGGGTGATGACCTGCTCGGAGGAGCGCTGACCGATGATGGGCTCTTGAACACCGCTGATGGTGACAGTGTTGGCTTGCGAGAGAACTTCGATCTTCATCTTGAGGGTGATTTCGCGGTCGTAATGGACCGTGGGGGTCATGTCGATGTTGACGCCGATGTCGATGTAAGTGAACTGGGTCTGCACGCCGATGCTGGCAACGCCGGTGGAGACACCTGCGTTGTACGAGCCGGTCGCGATGGGAATTCTCTGGCCGATCTTCATCGTGGCCCGCTGGCCGTCGGTGGCGCGGATGCTGGGGTTCTGAAGAATGCGGGTGTCGGCATCAGTGAGGAGCGCGTTGAGAGTGCCAGGGCCGATGGACACGGCGAAGTTGTTGGCGTTGAGGTGGGCGAGCGAGTTCAGGGTGAAGTTCGAAGGGGTGGTCGTGGTGCCGGTGGTCGTCGAGCCGCTCGTGGTTGTCGTTGTGGTCGGGTTGGCCTGAGGGGTGATTGTGATGGACTGCGGCAGCGTGATGCCGAGGTTGCGCTCGACGTTCCGGTTGACTTCAAGGACGGCGACATCGACGACGACCTCGGGGCGGGCGCGGTCAAGGTCGTTCAGCAACTTTTGCGCGATAAGGAGCTCGTCCGGCGTGGCGCGCATGACGATGGCGTTCTGGCTGGGGACGACGTAGATTTTGACGCTGGGATCGAGCAGGTTGCGGATGGCCACGACGAGTTCGTTTGCGTCGTTCTGCTGGCTGGCGTTGGTGAGATAGAAGGTCTGGACGGCTTGCTCGTCGAGGTCGGTGCGCTTGGTTCGGGTATTCGCGGCGACGAAGATGGTGTTGGAGGTGACGGGCTTGTAGAAGGTCCCGGCGAGGGTGCCTACGATGCGCAGGGCGTCGGCCCAACTGACGTTGGTGAGGTCGACTGGAATGCGCTTGGAGGTGTAGTCGGGATCGAAGAGGACGTTGAAGCCGGCCGCCTTGCCGATGGCCTGGTAGATGACCTTGACGTCCTCGACCATGTGAATTGCAGGAATTGGATCGTTCGAGAGCGGCTTGAGTTCAACGGGACCGGCGATGGAGCCGATGCTGTTGAGGATCTCGTTCTGCCGGGACATCTGCTCTTTGGCCTGAGGGGACTCTTCCTGCTTTACGGTCTGCTCATGCTGGATGGAATCGATCTCCTGCTGGGCGACCTGCATGCCGGGGTCGATCTGGAGGGCGCGGTTGTACTGAGCCAGAGCGCCGTTGATATCGCCGTTCTGGCGAAGGACGCGGCCGCGATCGACGTGGGCGACGGAGGCCTGGAATCGCATGTGATCGTAGTGCTCTTTGTAGCGAATATCCTTGGGGTTCTTGAGCACCGCGTTGTGATAGTCCTCGAAGGCGGCGTCGTAGTCCTGGCGTGCTTCTGCATCCACACCGCGTTTGTCCCAGGTTTTGGCCGACCCTTTTTCCGCCTTGATTTCGGCCTTGGTTTCGGGCGCCTGGGCTTGCGCCGTGCCGGGGCCAATGGGTGCGAGGCCGCAGAGGAGCAGCAGCGGAGACGTCCGAAGAAACAATGCCTTTAGTTTGCCGATTGATTTGTACCCGCGACCCATGCTGCTTCCGTTTTCGTCCTTTACACCTTGAAGAGTGTGGCGTGTGCCGGAGTGCACGCCTGGCGGGAAGATATTCCCGGACAGGGCGCCTGTGGGGGCGGTGCCTGCCAGGCTACTGCGCTCGGGTGAGTATAGCATTCGCTGAACGTTCGACCTCATCGGAAAGGATAGCCTTTCTTGGTTCGCGAAGGCTTTGGAGCATAGTTCGAAGCTACAAGGTTGCTACTGGTTATAGCAGCCTCACGCCCGCAATCATGGCCCGGCCATGAAAGTTTATGGTTAGACGCGCAGTTCGATTCCGGGTGAGATGAAGATGGGACTAAAGTTGCAGGCGTGTTAAAGTAAAAGGTTCCATGGCGCGTTCCCTGTCCAACCCGACGATTGCTCACCAGCCGAAGCCGGTGGTGAAGGAGAAGGACCGCGATCCCGTGGCCGCGGGCAAGAGAGATGCCGCGTTCAACCGGTCGGCGAGCTTCAACTATTTTCTGTCGGACAAGTTCGAGGCTGGGGTTGCGCTGCGTGGGACCGAGGTGAAGTCGATCCGCGAGGGCAAGGCTAACCTGAAGGACGCCTACGGGCTGCTGAAGGACGGGGAGTGCTTTCTGCTGAACGCGCACATTGGGCCGTTCTCTCATGGAAATGCGATGAACCATGATTCGTTGCGTACGCGTAAGTTGCTGCTGCACAAGAGCGAGGTGCGGAAGCTCGAGGGTATGACGAAGCAGAAGGGCTTTACGCTGATTCCGACGCGACTTTACTTTCGCAACGGTCGCGTGAAATGCGAGCTGGCGCTGGCCAAAGGCAAGCAGGAGTGGGATAAGCGCGCCACGGAACGCAAGCGCGAAGCCGATAGCGAAGCAAAGGCTGCGGTGGCACGGAGTCAACGGCACTAATTCTGCTTTAGTTGTAGCTTTTTGTGCAATGCGATGGAGCCGCAGTCGCGCTACGATATTGTATGGACACGAAGCTCTTCTTTCAGGATGCTGCCGGATTTCAGACGCCGATGCTCGCGGTGTTCGCTGTTGATATCGCCGTGGGCAAAGATGCAGAGCCCCTGCTGGCGCTGCTGACGACCTCGGATGCGGTGACCAATGCTGCGGCGAAGGTGTTGGCGTCGGGCGAACTGAAGGCGACGTTGGGAGAGACGCTGCTGCTGCATGCTCCGAGCGGACTGAAGGCGGAGCGGCTGCTGATCGTGGGGCTGGGCAAAGCTAAAAACCTGTCGGTGGACGAGGTGCGCAAGGGCGCAGGTGCGGCTATGCGGGCGGCCAAGCCGCTTGGCGTGCGGGAGCTGGCGATTGCATTTCCCGAGGATCATGCGCTGGATGATGAGCATCTTGAGTCACTACCCTGCGAGTTGATGTCGCGGACGCTGGTGGAGGGTGCGGAGCTGGCGGAGAAGGACTGGGATACCTACCGGAGCGACCGCAAGGACCAGTCGGTGCGTATGCTCTCGGTCGTTGTTCACGAAGCGGAGAGATCGACGCGGGAAGAGATTCAGGAAGGATTTAATGAAGGATTGATTGTTGCGGCAGCGCAGAACTTCACGCGGTCGCTGGTGAACGAGCCGGGCAATGTGCTGACGCCGTCGGAGCTGGGGAGGCGCGCTGCGGCGATGTGCGCGGAGGTAGGTCTGAAGTGCGAGGTGTACTCGAGCGAGAAGCTGCATGAGTTGAAGATGGGGGCTTTCTGGGCGGTGGCGCAAGGGTCGGAGGAGCCGCCGGCGCTGATTGTGATGACGTATGAGCCGCAGTTGGGCAAGGGACACGTGACGGCCAAAGATGCTCCGGTGATTGGCCTGGTGGGGAAAGGAATTACGTTCGATACGGGTGGGATTTCGATTAAACCGGCGGACGGCATGGAGAAGATGAAGTACGACATGGCCGGCGCGGGCGCGATGATCGGTGCGATGCAGGCGATTGCGCAGTTGAAGCCGAAGGTGAAGGTGATTGGGGTGGTGTGCTCGGCGGAGAATATGCCGGATGGAAAGGCGTTCAAGCCGGGGGATGTTGTGACGGCGATGTCGGGTAAGACGATTGAGGTGGTGAATACCGACGCTGAAGGCCGGTTGGTGCTGGCGGATGGGTTGCACTATGCGAAGACGCTGGGGTGTACGCATCTGATCAACGCCGCAACGCTGACTGGAGCTTGCGTTGTCGCGTTGGGGATTTTGAATGCTGGGTTGTTCTCGAATGATGAGGCGACTTGGGAGAAGTTTCAGGCGGCGACCAAGATTTCAGGGGAAAAGTTCTGGCGGCTTCCTTGCACCGACGACTATAAAGACCAGATCAAAAGCCAGATTGCGGACATAATGAATACGGGGAAGAACCGCTATGGCGGGGCGATTTCGGCGGCGATGTTTTTGAAAGAGTTTGTGGGGGATACGCCTTGGGTGCACCTGGATATCGCGGGGTGTGCGTGGAATGATGAGAATAAGCCGTGGATTGCGAATGGGCCTAGTGGGATTGCGGTGCGGTCGATTCTGGAGTGGGTGCGGAGTTATTCGGGTTAGAAGAAAACAGATACCGACCACGGATCTCGCGGATTAGAACGGATAGAAGCGAGAAGCGCAATCATCGCAGCTATGTTCGCCTAATTAGCTTTATTTGTGCTTGTTCTTGTTACATAACTGGTGGGGCTTCGATGCCCAGGTAGCCGAGGGCGCGGGTCATTTCGCGTTGGGCTACGGCTGCGGTGGCGAGGAGGAGGGCTTTGCGGGTGGGGTCGGTTTCGTTGAGGACGTGGTGGCGGTGGTAGAAGTTGTTGAACTGCTGGGCTAGCTGAAAGGCGTACTTGGCGAGGTAGGCGGGCTCGGCGGTGGCGATGCACTGCTCGATTAGGAGCGTTAGTTTGGAGGCGAGGAGCCAGGTCTCCCAGAGGCTGCTTCCTTCTTCGGTGTCGAGAAGGTTTCCGAGGTCGAGGGTGGCGATGGCGGCGAGGGATTCGGCTTCGGTGGTGTTGGCCTTGCGGAAGATGTTGGCGGCGCGGACGATGGCGTACTGGACGTAAGGGCCAGTCTCGCCTTCGAAGCTGAGGGCGTCTTTGAAGTCGAAGGCAATGATGGTGTTGCGGCTGAAGCGGAGCATGAAGTAGCGGAGGGCACCGACGGCGATCTGTTTGGCGATGGTCTCGCGTTCCGGGGCGGTGAGTTCGGGGTGGCGGGTGTCTACTTCGGATTTTGCGGCGGCGATGAGCTGGTCGAGGAGGTCGTCGGCTTTGACGCCGAAGCCTTTGCGACCGCTGACTTCGATGTAGGATCTTTTCTGGTCTTCTTCGCTGATGGTGTAGCCGAGGTCCATGGCGCAGCGTGGGGTGAGGGCGACCATCTCGTAGGAGAAGTGGGTGTAGTTGTCGGCGGCTTCGGTGTAACCCATGCCGCGAAGGGCGGCGATGACGTTGTTCTGCGGGTCGTTCTGGCGGGAGTCGATGACGTTGTAGATGTGGTCGGCGTGGCCGAAGAAGGGGTGCGGGGTTTCGCCGTGACGTGGTGGAGATCCAGCAGGTGTGGCTGGCGCGAGACAGAGATTGAGCAGAAGGAAGCGGCTCAGCGATGTGCGGCGGAGTTTCCGCGGATGGGTACTCGTAGAACTTTGCGTAGCCGAAGTCCTTGCCGGGAAGGAGACCGAACTTCCAGAGATGGTAGGCGATGTCTTTGCCGACGTAGGTGACGGTTCCGTTGGAGCGGACGATGACCTTGGCGTCTTCGTCGGGGAGATTTGGGTCAGTTCCCTCGTGGGCGATGATTGCTTCGGTGCCGGCGCGGCGCATGACGTAGCAGCCTTTGTTTTTGCCGGCGGTCTCGAGGTAGAGGACGCCTTTTTCGAGCATGAGAGTACGGGCTGCGTCCCAGAAGTGGAGAGTGAGGATTTCGCTTTCGCGGGGGAGGAAGTCGTACTCGATGTTGAGACGCTGCATCGTCTGGAGATGGCGGCGGAGGACGGCGGTGGAGATGAGGTCGGCGATCTCTGCGGTGTCGTTGTTGCCGATTTCGAGAGCGTGGAGAGTGTCGAGGCGGATTTGTTTGCGGGCTTCGAGGTGGTCTGGATCGGCGGTGTACCACTGGGAGACGCGGGCGTAGAGGTCCCAGCAGTAGAAGTCGATGCGCTGGTTGGTCTCGAGGAGCTCGGTGAGGAGTTCGCGAGTGCTCGAGAGGGTTTTGCCTTCGAGGTGGACGAGGCCGACGACGACGTCCGCGACCTGGACGCCGGTGTTGTCGATGTAATTTTGCACGCCTACTTCGTAACCGCGCTTGAAGTTGTCGGGGCGGAGAAGGCGCTGGAAGGTGTCGCCGAGGATGGCGTTGCGGAGGTGGCCGATGTGGGCGGCCTTGTTGGGATTGATGCTGGTGTGCTCGACGAGGCGGAAGCCGGGGCCGCCGATGTCGGCGTGCTGGTCGGCGGCGATTCGGCGGACGGCGACGGTGCGGTCGAGACGAATGTTGAGGTAGCCAGCGCCTGCTACCTCGACGCTGGTGACACCTTCGAGTTCAGGCAGAGCAGCGGTGAGTTCGGCGGCGAGTTCGGTTGCTATGGCCCGGGGGGCTTTGCGGAGGCGCTTGGCGAGTTCGAAGGCAACGGGGAGGGCGAGTTCGCCGAGGGCGATACTGGGGGCCTGCTCGACGACGAGGTTCGTTAGCGTGATGTCGTACTTCGCTAGAAGGATGGCCTGGATGCGGGCCAACAGAGACTGCTGGATTGTGCGATACATGCTTTGGGTTTCACCGCGTTAGTGGAGTCGTTTCAGTTTACTAGAGGGGAGAATGATAAGGCGTAACGGTGATACGAGGGATAAAAACTGATAAGAGAAGATTCACGTGAGCGTTTCGTGGGTGGGGTCGTTTTGGAGACGTCTGAATCTTTGATCAATCTTTATCTTTTTGATCACTGTTACACATCGATGCTGGTCACTAGTAGCCCGATGGACGTTAGGGCAGCTCGGTGGGGAGTTCTTCGATCTCGACGAAGAGTGGCCTCGTGTTGTGGATGCGGATGCGATGTACGAGGAAGATGATTCCGCCTGCGCCAGTGACGGAGATGAGCATCCAGGCGTGGATGGCCAGGCCGAAGACTGCGGCTTGCGCCATGGAGGCGCCGTGGTTGACCAGAGAGGTTTTGACCGCGAGTTCGAAGGGGCCGATCGCTCCCGGGGAGCTGGGGATCAGGTAGGAGAGGTTTGCAAAGGAGACGGAGAGCCAGGGTGCGATGCGATCGACAGGAATGCCGAGCAGAAAGATCGCGGAGCCAAAGATCATGCCTTCGCAGGTCCATATGATGACCGTCTGGATAAGCAGGAGCAGCGAGCCGGTAACGCCGAGGCGGCCGGTAGCGTCGAGGGCGAGAGTGATCCAGTGCTCGATCTTCGCGAGTTTTGGGTTTGCGGGCAGGCGCGTGAAGAGGCGTTGTATTGGCGCCTGGAGGCTACGTGCCGCGACCAGAAGGATAAGAAGGCCGATGGCGGAGATGGCGAGAGATATTTCTGCAATGAGGCGCAGATGTGGCGTGGCGACGCGGCCAACGGTGGAGACAAACATCAGGACGAGAACGAAGATGTCGAGAAACTTTTCGAGGATAACGGTGCTGAGAATGACGGAGGGCGAGGCCCCGAGGTCGTCGGCGTAGGTGAAGATGCGCATGACGTCGCCGATGCGCAGGGGAAGGATGTTGTTGGCGGCCAGGGAAGTCATCAGGACGCGGGCGCAGACGATGAAGTGAGAGCGGATGGAACGCACTCCGCGAGGCATCATCTGGGTCCAGCGGACGCAGCGCAGGGTGTAACTGGCGAAGGTAAAGCCGAGGACGCCAAGGATCCATGCGGGATGCGCGGCGCGGAGGGCGAGGATCTGGGCGAAGGAGATTCCGCGGAAGGTGTACCAGAGGAAGAAGGCGCTGATGAGGAGACCTGGGATGGTCTTCAGAAGGTTTCGGCTCTTGTTGACTGTCGTTGCAGCAGTCATGCCGACACGCCACGCTGCGAGGGACGATGCGAGGTTGCGCGGGAGGCTGGCTGGGTTACCGGACGATGAAACATGCAGACTCGATTGTATCTTCTGCTTCTTCCATGGGGCCACAGAGAAGTGGTGGTCCGTCAGGCCGAGGCGGAGAAAAAAACGCTTCGGAATGGCTCGTCGTCGTGCTGCGGGCTTCGTCTGCGATTCGGATCGGCCTCGGAACGGGCATCGACGCGGGATACGGCGTCCTCTTCTTCGCTGTAGGTGAAGCTGGTCAGCTTCCGGCGCACCTCTGCGGCTGCTTTTCTGGCTGCCATGGTTTGCTGAGCGCTTTCTGTGGGGCTAAAAGCCAGCTGGTTGTTTAACGGGCTGCTGCGGATATGCATGCGCCTCTCCCTTCGATCGATTGTGCCATTAAGGAGCAACCGTAGGGCCATCTTGGTACCGTAGAGATGAGAGTGTTCTCATGAATCCAGAACTCGATATCTTTCTTATGATGACTTAGGGAGCTTTGTAGACTGTATTGCTCAATTGGCAGTCTAACTTTGCAGGATTTGCGCTAATTTCCTTTGAGGCTCGGCCGATTGATCGATGGGCGAGATTGAACCTTGTAGCAGGTCCTTGTAACGACATCGCGGCAGGAGCGACAGGTATTTGGCTACATCGTTAGCATCACCCATCTCTTCGGAACGGCTCGAACGGGAGGAGTACCGGCGGGAGCGAAGTTTTGCGGCTGCGCTGGTAACGGCGCTGACGTTTCTTGCGCTGCTGGTGAATGGCTATCACCCGTATGCCGAAGATGGCGGCGTCTATCTGCCGGAGATCAAACGACTGCTCGATCCGGGGCTGTATCCGCATGGGGCCGAGTTCGTGGTGGGGCATCTTCGGTATTCGCTCTTTGCGCCCGCAATGGCCGGGCTGGTTCGCGAGTCTCATTTCAGCGTGGAGATGGCGCTGCTGCTGGTGCAGCTGGCGAGCTTCTGGATGACTTTGTTTGCGGCGTGGGTGCTGGCGGCGCGGTGCTATGCGTCGCGGGCGGCAAGAGGTGGCGCGGTGGCGCTGCTGGCGGTGTGGATAACGCTGCCGATCGCAGGGACTTCGCTGATGCTGATGGATCCCTATGTGACGGCGCGGAGTCTTTCGACTCCATTGGCGCTGCTGGCGCTGGTGGGGGCGCTGAAGTTTTTGCAGCCTCAGTTTGAGATGGAGGAAGGGCAGACGCGACAGTGGCGAGGGTTGGCGCTTTGTTGTGGGGCGCTGGCGGGCGCGGGGATGATGCATCCTCTGATGGCCGCGTATGCGCTGGGATCGGTGCTGCTGCTGGGTACGCTGCTGTCTCGAAGCCGGTTGGTGCGGGTGTGGGGTACGGTGGGGCTGGGTTTGACCGGACTGGCGATGGCGGGGGGGCTGCAACTGTCGGGACCGCCGGAGAGCGAGATCTACCAGAGGGTTGTGCTGACTCGGGACTACTGGTTTTTGAGCCAGTGGCACTGGTATGAGTTGATTGGGCTAGTTGCTCCGTTGCTGATTCTGTCGGTAGTTGCGCTGGGAGGGCGAAGAGACGGAGACGCGGCACGGGTAGGCCTGGCGCGCATGGCAGTCGTCGCCGGGCTGACCGCAACTTTTGTGGCAATGCTGTTTGCGCGTGAGGGGATGGCGACGCACCTGGTGGCGAGGATGCAACCGCTGAGAATCTTTCAGCTGGTCTATGTGGTGATGATTCTTGCGCTGGGTGCAGCGTTGGGGGAACGGGTGTTGCGGCGGCGACCGATGCGGTGGATTGCGGCGTTTTCGCTGTTGGCTGCGGTGATGGTTGCCGCGGAACGAAGGACGTTTCCTGCTTCGAAACATCTTGAATTGCCGGGTTCGCTGACGTGGAACGACTCGGCAGGCGAGGGGAATAGTTACGAGCGGGCGTTTGCGTGGATCGGCAGGAACACACCAAGAGATGCGGTCTTTGCGATGGATGCGGAGTACATCACCGAACCGGGCGAAGATGCGCAGAGCTTCCGGGCCATTGCGGAGCGGAGCGTGCTGCCGGACTACTCGAAGGACGGCGGCGTGGTGACCAATAAGCCGGAGCTTGCGACCGACTGGCTGGAGGGTCAGGTGGCGCAGGCAGGACTGAATAGAGAGCCGGATGTCCTGCGTCTTGCGGCGCTGAGACCACTTGGGGTGACGTGGCTGGTGTTGGAGCGGAATGCGGTGACGGGGTTTGTGTGTGCGTACGCGAACGAAGCGGTGAAGGTGTGCCGCCTGCCCTGAACTGAGGTGCAGGCGGCGTTCGTATCAGTTCCCTGCTGGAGTTGCTTTGGCTGGGACGGGGGCGGTGGTGAGGACGACGGTCTCCTGGTCCTTGCTCTCAAATTTTGAGTAGAAGGCGCGTAGGCTGGCGTATTGATCCGGAGTATAGACAATCTCACCGAGAATGTAGTTGCGACGGACGGTGAAGCTGGTCGGCGTGGACTCGGTGGTCAAGGCGTATGCGGCGGACTTCTCAAAGGTGGATTTGTCGGTGACGGGGAGCGATTCCACCTTGAGAGTTTCGGGGAACTTGATGCGGACGGCATCCTGGGTCATGCGGGGAAATTCGAAATAGACGGGAATATCGCGTTTCTCGTGGGGGAAGGAAGGCTTTGCGTTGGCTACGAAGATATCGCCGGGAAGGAGCACACGTTTGCCGGTAGATGAGCCAAGAGTCCCTTTGACCTCGAAGTTGGCAACGAGCGGTTGCTCATAGTCGAGGGTTCTGTCGATCCCGGTTACTTTGATCTCGAGCCCTGGAGGCATGAGCCTCTCTACGCTGGTGCGGATCTCGTTTTCGAGGCTTGCCGCGTCGCCCCCAAGCAAGCGCTGCCGCCAGCGTATTCCGATGTCTCCCATGTAGGTCATCGTGATGGTCCCGGTAACGGCGCCCTGCTGATCGATGGCAAGATTGGCGACTCGCTGAGTGCGCGAGAAGGTGTACGGCTCGTTTGGAGTGTGGAAGAAGTCAACGCCACCGTCCGTCTGCCGGACACCGTCCGCCATGGTGTGCTTCCAGACGAGATGCTGGTAGGGGCAATAGCGCGAGCCGGGGTCGAAATACTCGTCTTTGCCATTGATGTTGACGATAGCGACAAGGTCGTCGAGCTGGTTGAGACTGAGATAGCTCTTGATAAACAGGCTTCGATCACGGCCGGTGACGGCACCGATATAGGCCTTCATTCCGGCGGCGCGGGCCATGGCGACGAAGAGCTCCGTAAGCTGGTCGTCGCTGCCACGCTTGCGCGTCCAGATGTCATCGGTCGTGCGGACCTCCTTGAATCCCTGGGCCTTCTCTTCCGCGCTGGAGTGCTCGCGCGTGAATCTTGTGTTTTCAAGCTTCATGACGGCGGCGTAGATCTTGCGCAACTTCTGATCGGGGGTGTCGGTGGGGAGGGTGATTTCGTTGACTGCTGACCTGACATCAGGCCCAGGGCCGATGAACTTGTCCCACGACTTGGAGAGGTATTTCCCTTCGTTCTTCCAGAACTCCTCGGGCGTGCGATAGGCCGAGTAGTAAAAAAGGACGCGATAGGTGAAGCTGCCGATCGGAGGCATGAAATCTTCTTCGGGAGCGGGAGGGATGTCATTCACATTGAGTTCGAGGGTGACCATCCTATCGTTGCCTGGGAGGTTGGTCTGTTTGACCACCGCGCCGGCGGGCAGGATCGGCGTCCATGCGATGGTATTGCCGAGCTGGCCGTGGCCAACGTTGAGATTGATATCGCCGAGGTCGACCGGCCTCCAAATATAGTGACCTTTTCGCGTAAAGAGATCGGACTGAATGAACCACTGGGGAGCTCGAAAATACTCGTCGCTGTAGCGCAGCTTGTAGCGGTATTCGATGATGCTGCCAACCTCAACGTCAGGCATGGTGAAGACCTTGGCCATGAACTTGACACCCTGTGTCTTCTCGACGAGCTTCTCGTACGGCTTACCTGTGAACGGGATGATGGTGCCGTCGGGATGGATGGTTCTGCCCTGGATGTCTTCGACAGTGAAACCACCTCCGTCGCTGACGCGGGCAAACTGCAGTTCGACATTGCTATACTCCTTGCCGCGATCGGTGAGGACCTTGAGGCGGGTGTAGATGCTGAACATGTGGAACTTGTCGTCGGTGGTCTCTTCGCGGAAGAGATAAACGGCGGGAGCGCCGGGAACCTGAGGCTGCGATGTCATGGAAAGCTCTTCCGGAGTGGGTACGGTCCACTGCGCTCGAGCGAGGGGTGCAGCCAAGGCGAGCAAGGCAGAGAAACAGCGAAAGGCGGAGAAGGCGGCAGCCTGAGGTGCGGTTCATTTTCGAATTTTCTTTCTTCGGTTGGTTTCTGTGGATGAGGCGGCTGAATGGGCCGGTGGATTTTGCTGTCTTGTTTTACTGTTTTTTGAGGACGGCGCTGTTATGTTCGTCGGCCGCGATCACTCCGGCCAGTTTCTGTACGTCGGGGTACCTGTCTGCGGGGAGGGTGACCTCGCGGACGGTATAGGTGCGGGTGTAGTGGAGGACGTTGTCCTTGACGACGCTGGAGCTTTCGTAGGACGCGAAGCCGAGATCGAGTTTGACCGGATCGGGTATCTCGTCGACGGCATAGCCGGGGGGTAGCTGGATGGCGTAGTCGTCCTGCTCCTGCATGGTCTCACTGAGATTGATGGGCACGTGACGCTTCTTGTTATCGGTCTCGAGATCCTCGCTGCCGAGGACGCGGGGTCGGACCATGAGCAAAGGCCCCATGGGCTTGCCGAAGCGTTCGGCTGTCAGCGAATAGGAGGTGGTTAGGTCCTTGTTCAGGGCCTCGGCGTTTTGCACCTTGAAGTCTGAGACCGTGAAGGTGGTGAAGTCCTGCCCAAGCAAGCGGTCGAGGAACTGGGTTTGCTCTTTGGCATCGCCCGTAGTGTAGAGGTCGCGACGGTTTTCGGAGAGGTCGCCGAACCGCTTCTCGGTGACGGTGCCCTTGAGAGAGCCGTCAGGCTGGAGCTGGAAGCTGGCAGTTCGGCGGATGGTGTTGAGATCCGGGGGTAGTACCGGAAACTGTATGAGCTGGCTGTCGTTTCCGTCTACCAAAAGGCCGTAGCCGCCCTGAAGGTTGTGCTCAAGTTGGCCGAATGCGGTCTTCTCCGATGTGGGGTCAACGATAAGGTATTGGCGTCCAGTCTTCGAGGTGACGACGCTGCGGAGTTTGGGCGAGGTGTAGCCTTTGGGGATCTCGATGGCTGCGATCATGTGGTCGCCGACGATCGAGGGTGCATCTGGATCGACGACACCGCGACGATGATCGACCATGACCAGAGCGCCGTGAACGCCGACTGTTGAGAGCATGGCTGTGAGCAGGGTCGCCTTGTCTTTGCAGTCGCCGTAGCGATTGCGGAAGATGTCGCCAGCGTAATGGGGCTGGTAGCCGCCGATGCCCATCTCGATGACGAAGTAACGTACCTGTTTTTGAACGAACTCTGCAATGGCCTCGGACTTGTCGTAAAAATCGGTCTTATCGCCCACGAGTTCTTTCGCTTTGGCGGCTATCTCCGGGGTCGCTGCGAGGCGATCTTTAGAGATGGTCTGATACCACTCGCCGATGCTCTTCCATGTGCCCTCGGTAGGCGTCTGGATACCTGAGCCTGCATAGTGCACGGTCATGCGGCCGGCCAAGGCCAACTCTGACGGGCGCAGCAGAACATGATCGAGGTCGATGGGAGGCGTTTCCTTCAACTCCCAACGCCAGCGCTGATGCTCAAGGTCGACGGCCGGCACTTCCTTACTGTGGGCCCAGACGGTGCCGTGGGTAAAGCCAGGAGGAAGCTCGAGCGTAAAGCTCTGGTTGAGGCGGGGAAGGTCACTCTGGAAGAACCATGTCTTCTCGGTCAGGTACGGATGGCTGCGCTGCTCGTACTCATAGGCGACTACGCCGCCAGGATCGCGGCCCGGAGCGTTTGCGGCTCTCACCTTCAAGTCCATGAAGAAATTGCCCTGACCCGGATAGCCGACTTCGACCATCTCGTTGTCCTTGACGACATATTCGTGGCCGTCGGGGCCAATGCTCCAGACATGCATGGAGAGGATCTTGCTGTCCTTGTCGAAGGGGACGGCGACGATTCCTTCTTCCCTGCCCTGGGGCCGGAGAATCTTGACGACATACCGGTAGTGCTCGATGGCGCTGCCGTCGGGCGCGACGGTATAAGTGGTGTCTTCAAGCAGGACGACTGCGTTGGTCTCGGGTGAGTAGACGGGGAGCTTTTGCTGGGCCGCGGTCCGGACCCAGTCGGGAACACTGTCCGACTTAAACGCAAAAGCCGGAACTACAGCCAGGAAGGTGAGAAGAACCAAAGCGAAAGAGTACATAGAAGGTCTGCGTAGTTGCTCTGCCTGCGGTATTACTCGTTCTGTCATTGGACCCTTAATGCACTACTCGATTTACCGCTGCACGAAAAGCCTGAACCGGAAGATAAGGAGTTTGTACCGCCAAGTTATACGTGTGGGAGAGCTGCAATTCAAGAGAATTTAAACCGGGGGCTATTACCCATTTGGGTGATTCTTCTTCTCAGAAATTAACTCTGATCGATCCATCCGGGTCTAGCCATTACCCTGCAGCCGGGTGCGCGCCATCTTGCGCAGGACGGTACGAATGATGATAGCCAGAAGGAAGCAGGATCCCAGGATGCAGGTCACCATCAGCCATTGGTAGTCCGCGAAAAGCATGTTCAACCTGACCCACGGTGAGAGCGAACCAACACGATAGACATCGTTGCCGATCCGGTAGGAGGTAAAGCGGGAGTCATGCAGAACGCTCACGGACTGCGAGATGTCGGAGGACTGCGACCTCTTCAGGAAGGCTGAGAGGAAGTCAGGGATGGCATCCTTGTCGCGGAGAACGACGACGATGACGGAACGGTTCGATTCGCTGGGCCATTCGATTCCTTCGATGAGCGCATCGGGCAGACCGCCGGCGGTCTCAAGCTGACCGGACTGGACGCGGTCGGAGCTGCGGACCTTCCACCAGGCGTGCTGCAGTTGCGCGAAGAAGCCCCGGGTGTCCTGAATGTGAAGGCCACTGCCATCGACCCCGACAGGCAGCGAAGGGTTCAAACGTGCGATCGCGGCCTGATCGTCGACCGTGCCTATCACTAGATAATCCTTGCTGTGATCGGACTTCATCCCGTCGGAGTTGGTCACCGTGACATTGAGAACGGGGTAGCCGGTCTGCGCGCCGAAGTGTCCCATGAAGGTGAGATACATTTCGATCTCTCCGGGGGCGGCGGTGTCGGGCAGCACGACCGCGGTGTCGGCGAGATCGGCTCTGCGGGTGAAAGGGTATCCGGCGTTGGCGAAGATCTCCAGATTCGGGAGGGTCGCGGAGTGGGGAATGCCTTGAATGTCGAGGTAGGAGTCCTTCAGGATGGAGCCCTTCAGGTTGTCGGGTGAGGTGTCCTGACATTCGCTTTTTTTGGACAGCATAAAGACGAACTGCATCAAGATGGAGTTCGAGAAGGGGCGCATGTCCGATGCAGGCATCGGCACGATGGTTTCGAGTTGGGCCGAGGCGTTGTCGGTGTGGGGCAAGGGCGTCGAGCTGGCATACGAACCGTTGAGGGAGACCTGCAACGTGCTGTCGTTCGAGATGGGAACGCCGTTGTAGCGATAGCCCAGATGAAAGCCGAGGTTCCGCCGCGCTCCGTAATAGAGATCGGGCGGAAGGCGCAGATAAACCGCCACCGGGTTACTGCCGTCCGAGTCGAAGCTGCTGCTCTGCAGAATGTCGCCGAGGGGGGTGATCTTGTCGGTGCTCAGCCAGCGCGGCGCATCGTCGGGGTCGCGGGGGCCGGGTATCTTGATCGAAGGCACGCTCACCATTGCTCCCTGGAGAAGATCACGCTGCAGGGCGAGCGCCAGCGCCGCGTTCAGCACATCGTCTGCCGAGGCTCCGGAGAGGACAAGAATCTTTGAGTACGGATCCGACGGATTCGGCTGCATGGCAATCGTGGCACCGGCGATTGGGTTCATGCGGAGAGAGGTCGAAATGTCGGCCCCGTTCTCGTCGATGACGATCGCGTTGCCCTCAGGGATAGTGCCTATGGAGACGGGAAAGCGTATTGGCCGTGAGTCCGCGAAGATACCGAACCATGAGGCGACGATCCCAGCGGCCTGGAGAGCCTTGGGTGACGGCGGGTGGAGAAAGACAATCGGAATTACGGGACGGAGATTGACGCCGGAATCGTAGAATGGCGCGGGCAACAGCTTGAGATCGTCGTGGAGTGGAATCAGCGAGCCTGCAAGCTCGATCGACGAATTGTTGTCGATGTGGCTCCATAACGCGGAGTTGGATGGGTTCTCGCACTTCATGGCGTAGTGACCGATAAACTCGAAGGTGAACTCGTTGTCGTGCATGAGCACATCGGCAGGAAGTGTGAGGACGGTCTCCAGTGGGGCGCCGTTTTCGTTGCGTGTGTCGTTGGCAGGCTGTCCGGTGTTTTTCTGCATGAGCCCAGTGCTGGACTGGATAGTCGCGGTGCCGGGCTGGACGGTTCCGTCCGGTTGCGCGGTGACCGGGAGAGTGGCGACGAGCCTGCCGTTCAGGCTCACTTTGAGATGACTGAGAGACGGGATCAGCGCAGGCGAGAAGTGATACCGCAGCCGTATGGTCGCAGTCTTGACGATCTGCGTTTGCGGCAGTGAGAAGTGGACGGTGTCGTGGGCGTCGACGCCGCGCAGAACGATCGTGCCCGGCACACCGATGTCGGAGAAGGAAAGGATGTTGTCGAAGGTGCCGGACGTAGTGAGGCTACCGGGTGCATTGCTTCCGTTGATGGAGGTTTGCGCTGTAGCTGGCGACCACCGTGCTGCTGAGTAGACCCTCAGGCTGGATGGGGCCGGGGTGGACTGGACTGAGCTGGGCGGGGCTAGGTTCGTCTGGGCCGGGCGGGATGGGGCTGGGTTGGACTGGGCTGCACTGGGCTTGGCTGGAGTGGGCTGAGTTGGACTGGGCTGGGCTGGAGTGGAAGCGGCCTGCGTTGACGATGGCGCAGTGGCGAAGGGACGAACCTGTGCCGACAGCGTAGCGGCGCCGAACAAAATGCTTACCAGGAGAAGCGGCACGATGCTGGTGACAAGCTTGCCCGCGGGTGTAGAGTTCTTCGACTTCATCAATGCTCGTAGAGACTGTCCCAGGCCACGGAAGCCTAGTTTGACGATCCGGCTCAGGCTGGTCAGCGGCCTGTCGGCTTCACGAGTTTCGCCCCACCCAAGCCATGTGTCGGCGCGAGAGTAAAGCACCATCGTGAGAGCTTCTTCTTCCTGCAATGTGAGTGGATCGAATTGCGCGCGGAGAAGGTTGCCGCTGACTCCGACCAGAGTGGCGGGTAACGTCGCGTTGCCATCGAGAACCGGGAGGGTAAGTTTGATGGCATCGCCCGGGCCCGCGATAAAATCGCCCTCCATTCGGATCATGAGACCGCCAGTGGACACATCCGCCGTGACACCGGGGATGACGGCTCCATTGGCTAGCTGCACATCGGCGGGAATGGTCATGGCCAGGCGGACGGTCTGCCGGCGCTGGCGGCTCTCCCATGCAACCAAGGTGGCAACACCGAGGATGACCAGATTGAAACAGACCCACACAAGGTTCACCACAATCGTGCCTACGTGGTTGCCGTCATACATTCTGGCGGGGACGTTCAACGGGAAAGTGAGACCTGCGCCTGGAAGGTGGAAGAGCCTCGGGATCGCGCAGAGGATGCCGAGAACGTTCAACGCAATTATGAAGAGGAACGGCCGTGCGAGATGCTTGTCGAAGAATCTGCGATTCACGACACCGCCCTTTGCCGTCACCTCAAAGCGGCCGAACCTGGGGTTGATGAGGGCAAGCATGGTGGGCAGAAGAATGTACGGTGCGAGCACAGTCTCGTAGATGTCATTCCAGAACGAGTGACGGTGCTGGCCCTGGATGCGTGAGTTCGCGATGGTCGAGAGTATTAGGTGCGGAAAAGCAAAAGCCAGGATGGCCGCCCAGTAGCCGGGAATATTGACGCGGCCGAAGATGAGATAGATCAACGGCGCGGTAAGAAAAATCAGACGCGGCAGAGCATAAAGAAAGTGCGTCATTGCGTTGAAATAGCAAAGCCGCTGCGCTGGACTTAGCCCGCGTGCGAAGAGCGGATTGTCGGTCCGCATGATCTGGATCATGCCGCGCGCCCAGCGAATGCGCTGCTTCACGTGTCCGCTCAACCGTTCGGTGGCGAGACCAGCTGCCTGAGGAATATTGATGTAGGCCGTGTTCCAGCCGTTCATCTGCATGCGCAGCGAAGTGTGGGCATCCTCGGTCACCGTTTCAACGGCGATCCCTCCAATCTCGTCGAGCGCAGATCGCCGGAGAACAGCGCAGGAACCGCAGAAGAATGTTGCGTTCCAGAAGTCGTTGCCATCCTGGACGACGCCGTAGAAGAGCTCGCCCTCGTTGGGGATCTTGCGGAACTGGTCCAGATTGCGCTCAAAGGGATCGGGCGAATAGAAGTGGTGCGGGGTCTGCAGGATGCCCAGTTTGCTGTCGCGGAGGAACCAGCCAAGGGTGACCTGCATGAAGCTGCGCGTGGGAACATGGTCGCAGTCGAAGACGGCGACGTAGGGAGCATCGAGACGGGCGAGGGCGCAGTTGATGTTGCCGGCTTTCGCGTGTTCGTTGTCGTCGCGCGTCATGTAGCCAATGCCCGCCTCTTCGGCAAACTTGCGGAACTCTTCGCGTCTGCCGTCGTCGAGGATGTAGACGTTGAGCTTGTCCGACGGCCAGTCGATGTTCATTGCAGCGAGGGCCGTGTGCTTCACGACGCTGAGCGGCTCGTTGTAGGTGGGGATCAGCAGATCAATGGCGGGCCAAAGGTCGGTATCGTCGGGCAGAGGAACGGGCGTGCGGCGCAGTGGCCAGAGCGTCTGCAAATAACCGAGGAAAAGGATGACGAAGGCATAGGTCTCGGCGAAGAGCAGCAGCGCGATGAAAAAGCCGTCCAGCACGCTCCAGGCTGAGCCGGGGTCGAGGAAGAATTTAGCGGAAGTCGTGTATCTCCAATAACCGTACCGAAAAGTCGAAAACATGGAGACCAGCATCAGCGTAAGCGTGACCAGATACGAACTTGAACTGCGGTCCAGCCACATGACCAGTGCGACAGTGAGAATGCCAAGCACGATCTGCTGGGGCCAGGTGAGTTCGAGGACGCCGGTGAAGCAGAGCAGGGTGATCCCGCTGACGAAGATAAGAAACCGAAGAAACTTGAAGAAGGGATTGTCACCTGACTCGACTTGCTTGAAGAGAGGTGACGAACTCATCTCTCGCTCCACCGCACGTTGCGGAAGCCGGCGGTGGCCGGTGCTGCGACGGTACGGAGCCACGTCGCCAGGTTGAGATAATCCTCGGCAACGGGTGCGTCAGGTGCATAGTCGACCACGGTCATGCCTTCGGCGAGCGCTTCGCTGACGGACGGAGCACGGCGAATGACAAAGGGCAGCAGGCGGTCACCGAGCTGGCGGCGCATCACCTCACGGACATCGAGGTGCAACGGCAGCGAGGCGTCGAACTGGTTGAGCACGTAGTAAGGCAGCAGAGGGCGGCCGTCGCCGTCATTGACGCCGCTGAAGAACTTTTCGACTGTTTGGAGGCTGATGACGGAGTTCATGTCGGGCGCTACCGGAACCAGAATGGTCGGGCTCATGCGAGACATGCGACGAACGATCCAGCTTGAACTGACGGTGAGGTCGAGCAGGATGCGATGCGTACCCCGACTGTTGTTGATGATCTCCTCGGCAAGCTGCTCTTGCGCGGCTGGGTCGCTCCCCTTCTGGTCCACGTCGTAGCTGACCAGATAGATTGGCGCGTCGGTGCTGCCGCTGGGTGGCGAGAAGGTGCGGACAGTGCCGTGACGAAGTTCGCTGGCGCCGAAGTAGAACGGCAGCAGACCGTGCGAGGTCGTGTCGGTCAGCAGGACTTTTTCGCCCATGGACGATAGCGCGCGGCCGACCGTCGCAACGAGGCTGGTCTTGCCGACCCCACCGGCAAGCGAGAAGACGGCAAGGACCGGCGTGCGGGTTTCCTTCTGGCGCACGGGTGCGGCCTCGGTCTGTTCCTGACCGGGTTGCTCGAAGACACCCTTGAGAGCAAACCAGCGAGCGGCGACACGTTCGCGAGAGTGCTGCAGTGTATCGGCCACCGACGACTGGACGGGCGCCGGCTGCGATGCGGCGGGCTTCGGCGAGATCTGCGACGCAGGTGGAGCGTAGAGCCATGCGGGTCCGGCGGGGTCTGCCTGATGAGCGGGCCGCTGCGAAGGAAGTGTCGAAGAAAGTGCCGGGGATTCGGGCACAGCGTCCGAGCTGCGGCGCGAGGACTCGGGGAGGCCATGCGATTGCTGATAGTCGAAGTCATCATTGGCGCGGCGGCCGCGAGTCGAGTCGGATGGGACCAGCGCTTGCGAGAATGGCGACACTGGCCGGGGTGGTGTGGAGGCATACGTCGCGGCTCGTTGAGCCGACATCTGTCTCGACATCGGAGGTCTGGGTGAGGGCAGGTTGCCGTTCCCCTCGCGGGTGGAGTCATGCGAAGGATCAATCGGCGGCAGGCGATCTCCCGCGCTCGGAGGCCATTGGCCATGGGCAGTGGGAGTCACAGATGTAACGGGCTCGGATTGAGGTGGACGAGCGACGTGCGGTTGGGGATCGTTATGGCGTTGACCCATAAGGGAGGCCTGACTTTCGTTGGTGTTGGAAGACGAACGTGGTGAGGGGACAGACTGTTCGGATGTCGGCTTCGTTTCCTGGGACGCCGCAAGCAGAGGAACAGCGCGGCCCTCCACCGAAACGGATTGGCGTGCCGGACTGGTTGAAGTGTACTCGGAACGGATGGCATCGTGGTCGGGACCGCGGTAGATCTGGCGGACTCCGGATGCATCGTCGGGATGGTAACCCTGCGGACGGCGTGGTGTATGGCCGTCGGAGGCGCGGCGCTCCAACAGCGGTGAGGCATGCTCCTGCACTGCGGGCTCCGTCGCGGGTCGCAGCAGAGGCTGAGACGGAACCGGTGCTTGCGGAGTGGAGTAGACGGTATACGGATCCGTGACGCTGCCGGGAAGCTGTGGCGACGCCTGTTGATCACCGGCGCCGGTCTTGCGGCGCATCTCCGAATCGGCGTAGCGGGCTGCCTGTCTTTGTGCGGACGCATGCGCTTCGGCGATCTCGCGTTCTTCGCGGCGTGCGGCGGCTTCGGCCACAGCGGCGGCCTCAGCCCGGCGTGCGGCTTCGACGCGCTCTGCCGCGGCAGTGCGGGCTGCCTCTTCGGCCTCGCGCAGAGCACGTCGCATGGAAGAGTCAGCGTCGTCAACCTGATGGGTGCGGGCAGCCTGTGCTGCGTGACGTGCAGCGGAATCGGCGGCGGCAGCAGCGGCTTCGGCCTCTGCCTGGGCCAGCAATGCCTGTTCACGGACCTGCTCGGCAGCACGATGTCTCAGTTGCGCACGATACTCCCGGCGCGAGGCAGAGAAGTCGCGATACTTTGCTCCGTGAAGATTCGCCCAGGAGTAGAGGACCGCCACATCTTCCGGGGTCTCCGCTACCGCCTGATCATCGATCCTGTCCATGCTGCGAGAATCCATAATTCCGAGTCCTGTAAGTTCCGGTAACGGTGTTAGTTTTACTTGAACTGCGCCGGTTCGCTGCCAGCTCAAATGGATGTTGCTGCACCCGTTATCATGCAATAGCCTGAGGCTACTGTGGGGAGTACTGCAAGTCAATGAAACCGTTGTGCGACTTAAGTGTGACCGAGCAACAAACTCGGGGGATCTCCCCGTAAAACCCAGCTAAAACGCAGCCTACTCTCGCAGGCCCAAAATGGAACTCTTCCTAGTTTCGTGACGCAATCCGGACAGCGCTGCGAGTAGCTTTTTGGTCGCTTCCTGCAGCAAATGACTGCCACGTCATGGCTGCGGAGTCCACTTACAGCGAGAGACCGACAACAGCCAAAAAAAACAATGGTCTGTAAACCTTGCACGGCCAGTGCTTGGCGGCGAAATTCAATCGGCTGAATGTGCTAACTTGGTAGTGTGGTATGAGAGCGTAGCTCAGTTGGTAGAGCATCGCCCTTTTAAGGCGTTGGTCCTGGGTTCGAGCCCCAGCGCTCT
>CAWBTR010000012.1:0-412308 GCA_963791735.1 uncultured Acidobacteriaceae bacterium
AAGTTGTCTTGGGTGACCCGAGACATGGCAACCCAACATCTATGTTCCGACGTGCGAGTGTTTTCGGGAGCGGGGTTCACAGGGGTGGATCTGGCGACGAACCTCAGCACTCCTGATCTGCAATCGGCCTTGAGGAAGTTCGCAAATCAGAACCTGCAAACCGACGAACTTCATCCCGATGCATGGAAACCTGCGATCATCGACGAACCGGCAAACACCACCGCGGCGCTTCAGGCCGTGGCCGGTGACAAGTACACTTATCGCGACCTGGACGACTTTACCGATACCCTTCAGCGAAGCCTCAAAACGCTGTCGATCGTGGCGAAGGCAGAACGTTCCGGGGTACTGGACGAGAACGTATTTCTGAATTTCTCGCAGCAGCGCCTGGCGCAATACAAGCTAAGGCCGGCGGATCTTTCCAGCATCCTCGCGGCCCGGAATCTACCGGAGAGCGGCCAAACGCTCAATGCACGCGGACGCACGGTCAGCGTCAACACCACAGGCGAGTTCAAGAGCATCGACGATCTGCGGAATGTAGTGATAGGCACGTCACCGAACGGAACGCCGCTTTACTTGCGGGATCTCGTGGACATCGACAGGGGATACGAGAATCCCCCTTCGTTCCTGAACCGGTACACGCGCCGCGACGAAAACGGCAGATGGATCACGACACGCGCGATTACGCTCTCGGTCCAGATGAAGAAGGGAGAACAGATCGGATCTTTTGGAAAACAGGTGGACGCCAATCTGGCGAGCGTCAGAAAAACATTGCCGGCCGACCTGGTGCTGGCCAGGACCTCGGACCAGCCATTGCAGGTACACGACAGCATTGAGCTCTTCAGCCACAGCTTGATCGAGGCGCTGGTGCTGGTGGTAGTTGTGGCTTTGATTGGCTTCTGGAGCTGGCGGACGGCCATTCTGATTGCGGTGTCCATGCCGATTACGCTCGCGATTACGTTTGGGGTCATCAGCACGCTCGGGATCGACCTGCAACAGGTCTCAATCGCTTCGCTGATCATCGCGCTGGGACTATTGGTCGATGTACCGGTGGTGTCCGGCGACGCAATTGTGCGCGAACTGGGTGCCGGCCAGCCACGGTCCGTCGCCGCGTGGCTGGGACCGACAAAGCTATTCAAAACGATGGCGTTTGCAACTGTCACGAATATCGTCTCCTATCTGCCATTTCTGCTGTTGCCCGGAGATACAGGGAAATTCCTATACAGTCTGCCTATCGTCATTAGTTGTTCGCTGCTGGCGGCCCTGCTCGTCTCGATGACCTTTGTGCCGCTCATCAGTTCGTTTCTATTGGAAAGCCAGGAGCGAAACTCCTATCGAGGAGAGGCGGCAGCGCGGGTTCACGGGTTGGTATTTTCGAACGGCAAAGAAGGCCATTGAACACAGGAAAGTCTGCCTGGCAGCATCGCTCGGTCTGCTGGTAGCGGGCGGCGTCGTATTCTCCACGCTCAAGCCGCAGTTCTTTCCAAAAGATCTTCAATACTTTTCTTACATCGACGTGTGGCTGCCTGAAGATACTCCGGCGAGCGCGACCAGCGCGGTTGCTCAGCAGGTGGAATCCATTACCCGCCGAGTAGCGGAAGAGTATGGTAGAAGCCATCCGGAGCACGGACATCCGAAGGATGTTCTGCAATCGATGACGACTTTTGTGGGCGGCGGCGGTCCTCGCTTCTGGAGCAGCGCCACACCCGAGGACAGGCAAACCAACTATGCTCAGGTGATTCTGCGAACGAAAGACAATCATGATACGACCCCTCTGCTTGCCCTTTTGCAGCCGGAACTGGACAGGCAAATTCCTGGAGCAATCATTGATACGCGGACTCTCGAAACGGGCAAGCCGGTTGGAATTCCGATTCAGGTCAGAATTTCCGGCGAAGATCTGCCACGTCTCAGAGCGGAAGCCGAGCAGCTGAAGCAAATCTTTCGCGACATCCCCATCGCCGCCAGAGTTCGAGACGATTGGGGCGAGCCGAGTGCAAGAGAAGTGGTGCACGTCGATGCGGACCGGGCAAACCTGGCGCACGTCACAAACGCAGATGTCTCCGATTCCGTCGGTGCGGCTCTTCATGGCATTACGGCTGGAGTTTTGAGAGATGGCAACAAGCAGGTTCCGATTGTTGGACGCATGCAGATGGAGGAGCGGTCCCAACTCTCCGATCTGCGCAGTCTATACGTCTTCTCGCGGCAAGACACCCCTCCAGTGCCTCTCGATCAGGTGGCGACGACTGCCCTGAGTCCGGTAACGCCTAAAATCCGACGCTTCGATCAGTACCGGACTATTACCGTGCAGTGCTGGCCTACGCAGGGGCATTTACCTTCGGAGGTAATCGCAGCGGCGATGCCAAAGCTGGAGGCATTCCAGAAGCAGCTTCCCGACGGGTTCATATTCCGCTTCGCAGGCGAGCAAAAAGAGCAGGTCAGCGGCTTTGCTGATCTCACTACGGTGCTGCTCATTTGCGTTAGCGCCATTTACTTGGCACTCCTCGCACAGTTCAAGAATGCCTTCAAACCCCTCATCGTCTTTGCTGCCATTCCGTACGGCGTTGTCGGTGCAATATTTTCACTCGCCATTATGGGCCAGCCCTTTGGATTCATGGCATTCCTTGGGATCATCAGCCTCATCGGTGTAATTGTGAGCCACATCATCGTGCTGTTTGAATTTATCGAGGAGCGACGAGAAGAGGGCGAGGAATTGGAGTTGGCGCTGATCGATGCCGGCATCCTTCGTTTGCGGCCAGTGATGATCACGGTTGCGGCCACAGTGATTGCGCTGTTTCCGTTGGCTGCACACGGCGGCCCGCTTTGGGAGCCTCTTTGCTATGCGCAGATTGGGGGACTGACGATCGCTACTTTCGTGACGCTTCTGCTCGTTCCCGTCCTCTATTCCTTCGTCGTGCTGGATCTGAAGTTGATCCGTTGGGAACAAACGGAGCACACGGCTTCTGCTGCTTCAGAGAAACCGGCAGAGATGCCTGCAATATCGGGGGTGCATGCGTGACCGATATGAACTTTGGGCACATCATCCAATACGCAACATTATTGTCGCTTCTGATGGGAGGTCTCGGTGTGGTTGTCGCGGTCTTAAATCACCGCGTGCAGGTGAAGACGCAGATCTTCCTGGCAATGTCTGCCCAGTATGACGAACTGTTGAAGAACTCTTCGGCGGCATTCTGGCTGAGTGTGCCAGTTGGCACGGAGCTTCCTGAGCGGACGGACGATTTAACCATCTCGATGTTGCGATTCTGCACGCTGGTTTCATTAACCTATCTTCTATTTTGCGAACGCCGCATACCAAAACGAATGTGGGAGTTGATGCTCCGTTCCGCTGAGCGGAGGTTCCGCAGTCCCTTATTTGTGCGTGAGTGGGAGTATTTGAGAACTGAATTTGAATCATTTCCGGAGTTCGTCGCTCTTGTTGCTTCAGTGCATCATATGCCGCCCCATACCGAAAACCTTGGCCCTGGACCCGTGCTACCCGCACAGAAAGAGGGACACCAGTCGCCATGCTGACATCCTCGGAGTTGAAGAAAATACCAATCTTTTCCTGCTTGAATGACGCGAACCTCATGTGGCTCTCGGAGCAGGCTGCCGATCTTCATCTGGAACCGGGTGAGTATCTCATTCACGAAGGGGAGCCCACCCCTTTTTTTGTAGTGATGGACGGAACCACGGAAGTGCTCAAAGATGTGATGGGGCGTCGAACTGAAGTCTCAGAGCACAAGCCGGGCGATTTCTTTGGCGAATTGGCCATTCTCATGGCAACGGCAGCTCCTGCCTCCGTCCGCGCGAAGACAGCTTGCCACTTGGCACGGCTCGATCCGCAACACCTCCAGGAATTGATCCGACGCTCGCCCGAGTGCAGCGCGGTGATCTTACAGACCCTTAACGAGCGGGTACAAGTCGTGCAGAAGTACATGCTGAGTCTTCCCTCCAGCCGCGTACAGATAGTCGGATCGAAATTTGATGACGACTGCCGGGAGATTCGCACCTTCCTGAGCATGAATCGAATCCCTTATGAGTGGGCCGACCGCGATCGTAGCGCACATCCGGCTCCGACTGACCAGGCTTGCGAGGTTGCTGGGCTATCAGTCGTCGTGGATGGTTCGTTCTGCGTCAGCCATCCTCCTACGGTTCGTAAGGTAGCGGAAGCGCTAGGATTCCAGACGGCTCCCCATCACCAAAGCTATGACGTGGTGATTATTGGCGGCGGCCCAGCGGGATTGGCGGCTGCCGTCTACGGAGCCTCCGAAGGGCTCAGCGTCTTGTTGGTCGAGCGCAAGGCTCCCGGCGGTCAGGCTGGCACATCTTCTCGCATCGAGAATTATCTCGGCTTCCCCAATGGCATCTCAGGAGATGATCTCAGTCAGCGCGCGTTCCGGCAGGCGGTTAAGTTCGGAGCCGAAGTGGTTCTCACCCGAGAGGTCCAAGAGATCATTCCGCATCCCGATGGCGCATACACGATTGGACTCGATGGCAGCGATAGGGTTGCCACAAAGACGGTGATCTTGGCGACCGGAGTTGCTTGGCGCAGACTTGAGGCGGACGGCGTCGATCGCTTCATAGGACGTGGAGTCTTATATGGGGCCGCACGTACGGAGGCCCCCACGGTGGCAGGAAAGCGCGTCTTTATCATCGGCAGCGGCAACTCTGCCGGTCAGGCTGCCCTGTTCTTCGCAGATTACGCGAGTTCAGTGACCATGCTGGTCCGCGGCGAAGATCTGAAGCGCAGCATGTCGCAATACTTGATCGATCAGATTGCTCTCGTGCCAGGCATTCGGGTGGAGACGGAAACTCAAGTGGTCTCTGCAGACGGCACGGATTGCTTGAAAGCAATAGAAACCCGGAAAACGGGGGAGCCTGCCATCCAGCGGGCTGCAGATGCACTGTTTGTCATGATCGGCGCCGATGCAGTAACCCATTGGTTGCCAGCGCGACTCCAAACCGAAAACGGCTATGTCCGGACCGGACGCGAGGTGAGCGACCAGCCAGGTTGGGCGGCAGATCGTGCTCCATTTCTGCTGGAAACAAATCTTCCGGGCTTCTTCTGTGTAGGTGACATTCGCTACAACTCGATCAAGCGCGTTTCCAGCAGCGTGGGAGAAGGCAGCATGGCCATTGCTTTCGTGCATCAATATCTCTCGTTAATGGCCTGACAGTTTTCCAGAGTGATTGCGGTCGCGCTTCAATCGTCGCTCATGGCTGCTCGACAGACCAGTCAAGTAACGCACATAGCCTCTAAGAGCCGATGTTTGGCGCTATAAAGGGGAAGGTGCAGGAGGGGGAAAGTCTCCTGCCGCCTCGAAGGGCTCGGGCGAGAAGCAACAAAATGGGGCTGCTGGTGGGCAGCCCCATTCCAACCGAGAGGAGCCTAGGCAGCTTTCCTACCTGCGCCACGACCAGCAGGTTGCGGCCGCGCTGCCGTTCGCGACTCGTGCTTGCCGTTCGCATGGCGCCGATCAGCGGCACGGCTTGCCGCGAAGGGGCGTACCGCAGCACAGGAATGAAGCCGAAGAGCAGCCCGGAGAGCACCGATAGAATCAGGGTGAATGCGAGCGACTGGCCGTCGAGCGAGATCTCGCTCAGACGTGGTAGATTCTCCGGTCCAATTGCTATCAACAAGCGCAGTCCCGCATACGCAACTCCCACACCAACTGCACCGCCCAGTAGGCCAAGCGTCACGCTCTCCAACAGCAGCTCGCGGGCAATCCGCCATCGTGCCGCCCCGAGCGCCGAGCGGACCGCAAGCTCCTGCTGGCGCCCATCGGCACGCACCAGCAGCAGATTGGCCACGTTGGTGCACGCGATCAGCATTACTACGCCGATCGTCGCCATGACTATCCACAGCACGTTGCCGACACTGCCGACCACTTGCTCCTTCAAAGGCTGAAACGCTGGGGTGATCTTCCAGTTCTCATACCAGTGCGGATCGGTGCCTGGACCGTTCGTCCACGAGTCCATCCAGACGTTTAGCAGACGCGCCACATCGGCGTCGGCGTGTGAGATCGTAACGCCCGGCCGAAGCCGCCCGATGCCGCGGTACGCAAAGCCAGCCAGATATCTGCTTGACCGGATCGAAGGCCAGAGGCACCAGCAGATCGAAGTCGTAACTGACCACTTTGAATCCGCGCGGCATCACACCGGCGATCACGCGCGACTGGGAATCGACACTTATGGTGCGACCCACCACGCCTGGATCGCCGCCAAAACGCCGTTGCCAATATCCATAACTGAGCATCACCCGCTGTGCTCCGCGTGGTTCCTGGTCGGCCGCGGTAAGCCATTGCCCGGCGGCGGCAGGCACATCGAGCGTCTGGAGAACGCCGTCGGTAATCATCGCCGTGTTGACCTGCTCCGGTTGTGCGATTCCCGTGATGCTTGCAGTCCCAGGCAGCCACACGCCCATCGATTGGAAGCTACTGTTATGCGCGGCAAAGGTGAGATACATCGAGGGCGACATACGCAGTTCATCCCGGAAGTCGGTCAACCCTGGCGCACCTGGGGCGTTCAGACGCATCGCAACCAGTTGCTCCGGCTCAGGGTAGGACAGTGGTCGCAACAGCACGCTGTTGAGCACACTGAACACAGCTGTATTCGCTCCGATGCCAATCGCTAGCGTGAGCACCACCGTGATCGCAAAACCCGGCGACCGCACTAGCCGGCGAAATACATGCTTCAGATCCACCAGCAGCGATTCGAGTCTCTGCCACTGCCACACTTCACGGCTCCGCTCGCGGAGGAGTGTCACATTGCCGAAGTCGCGACGCGCGGTTCGTTCGGCCTCATCGCGCGACATGCCCTCTTCCATCAGTTCATCGATCCGCTCGTCGAGGTGTTCCTGAATGGAGACTGAGATGTCGTCATACCGGCGATTTCTGAATAAGAAGCGACTGAACTGTGGCAATCCACACCTCCTATGCTTTGGCAGCGGCAAGCACACGGGTAAAGCCTGCAAACATCCTCTCGAAACTGACAACTTCGCTTTCGAGATGACGAACGCCTGCAGCAGTGAGCCGATAAATCCGCGTTGGTCTACCCTTGGCTGAGGTCCCAGTCTGAGCTTCCAGCCAGCCTTCCTTCAGCATTCGCTGAAGCGCCGGATAGAGCGAACCCTCTTCCACCTGGAGCAGGTTGTCGGAGACCTGCTTGATGTGCTTCACCAGCGCATAGCCATGCATCGGCTTCAGCCGCAGCGATTGGAGAATCATGATCTCCAGTGCGCCAGGGAAAAGGTCGCGATGTTTGGGGTTTTTCGCCATTGTGGGAATTATAGTATTAGAATACCTATTCTAAAAATAGGTATTTTACGACAGAGCGCAAAGAAAAAGCTTCCTTATCTATATAAAAGAGATACAGGCTGCTGCAAAAGGCGTGCCCGGGCAGCACTTGTCGGCATTTTTTAACGCCGGTATTTGGAACGCTGCTCAAGCCATTGGGAGACGGCTCAGCTTAAGACGCTTTGAACTTCGAGTGAACTGAGCGATCCGCCACCTACTTGCACCCTTAGGACACCGTAGAGTCTGCTGCACGTGACCATAAGTCGAGGTTATCGCCCATGCTGTTACACTACCCCGATCGCTTTCGTTGTTAACGACGGCGTCTCGATGCACAAATTGTTGGAATTATCGATCCGCTGCGCCGATGACGGTTCAACCGCTGAAGGCGGGAGCTATCGAGTTCTTGACGAGGAAGCCTCCTACACCGATCAAGCATCAAATCTATCAATCGTTTGCTAGTAATTTTCCCAGTAGTCGTATGCGCGGTGAAGTTTGACTATTAGACAATCGCGAACTGTTGCTGCCGACCTTCGCTACCTACCTATTTACGCCGCGGTCCGCACTGCAGAGCGAATACAAGCCGAAAGGAACAACCCAGTGAAATGCGCGTCGAAGATTCGAATGTGGATCCAGATGCTTTGAGTGAGACGTACGGGTAAGGAAGACTTGTTGGTGCGATGTTTCCAATGGAGGCGCTTAGCAACGCGAAATGGACTTTCATTTGAAGCTCGTTGTGCCGAGCGATCCTCGCTTCTTATCGATTGCCCGCAATGCGGTATGCGAGGTAAGCGCTATTTGTGGTTTGTCCGAAGAAGTGTGCCAAGGAGTAACTTTGGCCGTCGATGAGGCCATAGCTAATGTTATTCGACACGCCTACAAGAGTCGTAGTGATGAGGAAATCGAATTGGACTGTGAGGCGAATTCCGATCGAATTGTGTTTAGACTTCTCGACCAAGGCGAACCACCAGACCCGGCTAGGATATGCGGGCAGCCCCTGAATGACGTCTCGCTGAGCGGGCGCGGAACGCACTTGATCAGGGCGATCATGGATGAGGTGTCGTATGAACAAACTCCGGGGAAGAACGAGATCAGATTAGTCAAGAACCTTCCCGGCGCCAGGGTCATGCCGTCGGCGGGTAACTAGCGTCGCCAGGTGAATGGCGGCAATGGCGAAGGTCGACTCTAGATGCTGGTTTATACCTTATGTAGAGGATGGATATGCAAAGAACAATGTGTGCTTCAACGCGGTGCGCAGGAGAGATCACGATCGTCGACCTTGTCGGTCAGATAGACCTTGGCAGTTCACCGGCTCTGCGAAAGACGTTGCTAAATTCCCTGAAAGCCACAAAGCATATGGCCATCAACCTGGGCGGGGTGAGCTACATCGATAGTTCCGGGATTGCCTCTTTAGTGGAGGTGCTCAGGGAAGCGCAAGATACCAAGAAAAGGCTTGTCCTATTTGGAGTAGGCGGGGCAGTTCTGCAGGTATTGCAACTCACGCGTCTGACTGGAGTTTTTGAAATTCTCGCAACCGAGGAGCAGGTGCTCCATGCTTAAGCCCCAAACTTTCGCGGACGGGTTCGCGTCAAAAGCCTCCCACCGATATGCCGCCAAGATGACACCTTTGATGGGAGGCCCCGCGCATTGACAGCCTCAGAAAGAATCGCGCAGATACCTGCCCGGGTGGGATTCCGGACCATAAACGGTCTCGCCTACATAGGGGATTTGGCGAACCTCGCAGGCCAGTCTGCCTATTTCACATTTGTGGGCCCATTCCGGGGGCAACGCCTGCGCCCTCAGCGGGCTTTCCATCAAGCTATGGCTATTGGCGTGGAAGCCATACCGATTGTTTCGCTGATTACGTTTTTTGTCGGCTTGATCATGGCCCTGCAAAGCGCCTATGAGTTGCGGAGGTTAGGGGCCATGCAGTTGGTGGCTGGGGCCGTGGCCGTTTCGATTCTCCGTGAACTTGGGCCGTTGCTTACCGCTATCGTCGTCATCGGCCGTTCGGGGTCCGCTTTCGCGGCGGAGATCGGTACCAAGAAAGTGACTGAAGAAGTAGACGCTCTCAAAACCATGGCTTTTGATCCGGTCGCGTTTCTGGTCGCACCAAAGTTTCTGGCCATGCTGTTCATGATGCCGGCCCTGGCGATCTGGGCCGACTTCATGGGCGTGGTTGGGGGCTGCGTCTTCGGCGTTGCAGCTGCCAATTTTACGATCGTCTCTTATTTCCAGGCGACGCGAGATGCGATCCTTGCGCGCGACATTTATACCGGACTGATAAAGAGCCTACTATTCGGCATGGTGATTACGGCTGTCGGATGTAAGGAGGGTTTTTCGACAGGTGCCGGCGCCGAGGAGGTGGGACGCTCGACGACCGCGGCAGTCGTCACTTCGATCGCCCTGGTTATCTTGGTGGACCTGGTATTTACGAGCTTATTCTACGTGATCAATCCTTCTTGATCAGGAGCACGTGCATGACGTTAAGGCGTCCGCAGATGCTGAAATCCCGAGTACCAATTGACCCTGCGATGGTTGCGAAAGCGGCGTCGATGGCAGGTCGCAGAGATGACTGACCCTTCCAACGAAGCGGCCATATCAGTGGTCAACCTCCGCGTGAGCTACGGTGAGCGCGAGATCCTGCACGGGATCACGTTCGACGTGCGCCGGGGGGAGACCATGGTGATCCTGGGCGGATCAGGTTCAGGCAAGAGCACACTATTGAGAACGTTAGTTGGCTTGGAGAAGCCGACCTCTGGCGAAGTGTGGATCCAAGGAGCCAACATTGCTGAGATTTCCGACCGCGAGATGGACTCGATTCGCAAGAAGATTGGTATGTCATTCCAGGGCTCGGCGTTGTTCGGATCGATGACTGTCGGGGAGAACGTTGCGCTGCCTTTGCAAGAGCATACCGATCTCGAAGAATCCACGATCAGGGTCATGGTGAGGATCAAGCTGGGGCAGGTTGGCCTGGGCAATTTTGAGGACTACATGCCTTCCGAACTCAGCGGAGGCATGAAAAAGCGGGCCGCTGTGGCGCGGGCGCTAGCCATGGATCCCGAGATACTGTTTTTCGACGAGCCGTCGGCCGGGCTGGATCCGATCATCGCTGCGGGACTCGACGAACTGATCCTGGAGCTCAAGAGGGCCTATGCCATCACGATAGTGGTGGTGACCCACGAATTGGCCAGCGCCTTTCTGATCGCGGACCGTTTGGTCTATGTGGACCGCGGCAACATTGTTGCACTGGGCACCAAAGAGGAATTCCAGGCGAGCGACCATCCGCGCGTTCGCCAGTTTCTGGACCGGAGGCCGGAGCCTGAGGTGGTCCAGGAACTCGACTACCTGCAGATGCTCACCGCGGACCGCAAGGGCAAGAGAACTTGATAGGACGGAGCGATCGAAGATGAGGAAGCTATGAATAGTATGCGCGAACAGGTACTAGTGGGGCTCTTTGTGTTGATTGCGGCTGCCCTGCTTATCGGAACGATTCTCGCCGTATCCGGCACTTTTTCATCCGGAGGCGTCCCGTATCATACCTATTTCAAGTCGGCCGGAGGCCTGGTGCCAGGCGCTATGGTTCGCTACGGTGGCATGGAAGCCGGCAAGGTCGACGGAGTGCATGTGGACCCCAAAGACTCGACCCGCATT
The DNA here is from genome assembly GCA_963791735.1 of uncultured Acidobacteriaceae bacterium. Classification (GTDB taxonomy): domain Bacteria; phylum Acidobacteriota; class Terriglobia; order Terriglobales; family Acidobacteriaceae; genus Edaphobacter. The sequence goes on from CAWBTR010000012.1 coordinate 10,941, forward strand.
GAGATCGACTTCCGTGTGCGCCCCAACGTTCCCGTAAAAACCGACAGCATCGCAAAGATTTCCGCTCTAGGGGCCCTCTCCGATAACTACGTGGAGGTCGGGACCGGAACCAGGAACGGCCAACTCGCCCCGCCTGGCAGCGAACTCAAGTCGGCCGAGACACTCGGAATTGGTGACCTCAGCGACATGATTGGCAGCCTGACCCCGATTGCCAAACAGACGCTGCAGACCCTGAACCAGCGTCTCACCGAACTGCAAGTGACCATAGCCCGCGTCGACGATCTCCTGAACGACAGGAACCGTGCGAACATAGGCGGCAGCCTGGGGAACTTGAACGCCATGCTCGCTGAAGACCGGCCAAAGGTGTCAGCTAGCTTAACGAACGTGCAGGCAGCGAGTGCGAAGCTCGTCCCCTTGCTCGACAACCTCAAGAAGACCATGGATGAAGCGAACACGACCTTGGGGCACGTTGACTCTGTAGTAGTAGAGAATCGCGAGGACATCCGAACAATCGTCGTCGAGCTTAGAGAAACGATGCTTACGGCGTCTTCTCTCCTGGATCAGCTAAAGAATACGACGGAGGACAATGCGGACAACATCGACCAGATCATACTGAATATCCGCGCTACGACCGAGAACATGAAAGAACTGACGGAAGAGTTGAAGGCCAACCCTTCAGTACTTATTCGCGGAAGCAGCCTGAAAGACCGAAAACCCGGCCAAAAGTGAGGCAGATTATCCACCGGGGATGACCGATGTGTGTCGAGCGACTGGTTCCTGCTACGGCGGCAAGAGCGTATTGGCACGCAGGCGTTGATAAAGTTTAGGGCCCTTGAAGCAATATCGAGGGCCTACGGAAGAGGTTGTCTATGCATCGAATGGCCCGATTAGTTTTCATATCCGCGCTCTCCTTGAGCCTAAACGGCTGCGAAAAAAGCAAGCCCATCCACTATTACACTGTGGGGCTCCCCGTGGCGCCCACACTTTCGACAAGCGCGCACCCATTGCCTTTGTTGGTTGGAATGATTGGGGGGGCGGATATATATCGGGACACGCCGATTGTATATCGCATTGGCACCAACGAGATCGGTGCGTACCAGTACAGTCGTTGGGCGGAGCCGCCGGTCGAATTGGTCAAAGACAAATTGATTCGCATATTGAGTGCGTCAGGCGATTATCAGTCCGTGACCAGCCTTGGGAGTAATTCGAACGGACAATTTGTGGTCCGCGGCAGGCTCTACGAATTCGCGGAAGTCGACGGCGCGAATATCACCGGACTCGTGTCAATGGAGTTTGAACTCTATGACCGCAAGTCGGGCAAAACCCTATGGACGCATTTCTACTCCCAGTCTGAAGCAGTGCAGAGCAAAGACATCCCCGCGGTCGTTGCGGCGCTGGATACCAATCTCGATCGTGGGCTGAGAGAGGTCGCTGCTGGACTTAGCCAGTATTTCTCGGCGAACCCGGTCGGTAGGTCTTGAGAGGGTTTGAATCCGGATTTGCAAAGGGCATACGCTCGAGTACGGTTAGGCGGCCAATTGCTTGGTTTGAATGGAGTCTAGGTGTCGGAACCGTCCCCGGCAGGTTTCGTCACGCGAAATGCCCTCGGCGTAGTTCGCCCTACCTGGATCGACTCCGGGCGTGATCGGAGAAAATGATGGCTCTACTAGCGAATCTGACAATTCGGACCAAGCTGCTTCTTGCCGGGCTTCCGCTGGCGCTGATGGTGGTCCTCGCGACGCTTTATTCATCCGTCACAAGTAAGAGAATCGACACGCAATATAGCGACATGATCGATCACGACGTCAAGGCGCTGCAGAACCTTACGGTGGCACGAGCACATACGAATCGAGTCGGCCTTTTCCTCTATGAAGAGATCACCGAACCCGACCCCGATAGGAGGGTCAAAATCGATGGAGAGTTAGACAAGATTTACGCTGATTTTCAAACACGTATAGCGGAAGCAATGGCTCAGAGCCCCGATCATGCCAGGGAAATCAAGGCCACTACGGACCTTTTCGATAAGGCGATGTCGGATGCACGTCCCGTTCGCGCCGCAGCCTTGGCGAACAACACCGAAAAGGCCCTGAGTTTGATACGTGGGAACGCGGGCGCCGAATTGCAACAGGCGCGGCAGGCTGCCATCGACTCGGTCGACGACCTGCGAGCGTCCGTAGACCGGCAATCTGACGATCTCACCAGAAAATCTCACCGCGCCATTCTGATCACATGGCTGGTCGTCTGCCTCGGCCTTGCGGCAACTTTAACCTTCACCCTTTATGTCGTCCAGACTCAAGTCATTGGCGAATTGTTGGCTGTGCGCGGCAGCGTCCAGGCCCTTGCCGATGGACGATTGGATCAAGCCATCCCCTATCTGGATCAGACGAATGAAATCGGCGCGATTAGCCGTGCACTGAGCACCCTTCAGCGCAGTGCTCAGGAGCGCGAAATTCAGCACTGGGTGAAGGCCGAGGTTTCGGGCATCACTGAGGAACTGCAATCCTCCGAGAATTTTGCGTCTGTTGGGAGGTCTTTGTTTTCGCGCCTCTCGAAGTCCATCCCGCTGCTCTATGCAGCTCTTTATGTCGTCGACGAGAGTCGCACTCGTTTGGTTCGCGTCGGTGGGTTTGCGCTCGATGGTCCGGACCAGACTCGGGAGTTCGCTCTGGGCGAGGGGCTCGTTGGGCAGGCTGCGGTCGAACGCCGGCCTTTGGTAGTCCCGGCAAACGCGAGCGATCACGTCATTGTTTCGGCCGGGATGGGAACTCTTACGCCCCATACTCTCTTGTTCATGCCGGTGGTCAGTCAAGAGGTGGCTGTGGGAGTGCTAGAAATGGCACCGGTTTCATCGTTATCGGAGCGCCAGCAGGCCCTGCTCGATGCACTGCTGCCTGCTTTGGCCGTGAACTCGGAGATACTGTCCGCCAATATCCGGACAAGAAAGCTTCTCGAACAAACTCAAGCCCAGGCCGAAAAGCTTGTCATTTCCGAACGCCAGATCATCGCGCGCAAAGAAGAGCTCGAGGCCGGCAACAGAGCTTTGGAGGCATCTGAAGCAGAATTGAGACGCGCCAAGGAAGTGGCAGAAGAAGCCACTCGGATCAAATCAGACTTCCTGGCTAATATGAGCCACGAGATCCGGACACCGATGAATGCCATTATCGGCATGTCGCATCTGGCTCTGAAGACCGAACTAAATCCTCGTCAGAAGGGTTATGTCCGAAAGATCCAACAATCCGGCCAGCACTTGTTGGGCATCATTAACGACATACTGGATTTTTCGAAGATCGAGGCGGGCAAATTATCCATCGAAGCCATCGACTTCGATATTGAAAAAGTGTTGGAAAACGTGAGCACTCTGATCTCCGAGAAGGCCACAGCCAAGGGACTGGAGCTGATCTTCGACATCGACCCTGCAGTTTCCACCCACGCAAAAGGCGACCCGCTTCGCCTCGGGCAAATCCTCATCAACTACAGCAACAACGCAGTCAAATTTACAGAGCGCGGCGAGATTGTCGTCAAGGCTCGCGTCAAGGAAGAAGACGAGAAGGGCCAACTGGTTTACTTCTCGGTCAGCGACACTGGCATCGGCCTGACCGAAGAGCAGATGGGCCGTCTCTTCCAGGCGTTCGAACAGGCAGATGCCTCAACCACGCGCCAGCACGGCGGGACCGGGCTGGGACTCGCGATCTCCAAAAAATTGGCACAGTTGATGGGCGGGGATGTTGGAGTCACCAGCGAAGTAGGGAAAGGAAGCACATTTTGGTTTACAGCTTATCTCACCAAGGGCGATGCCACGGCGAAACGTCTCTCGCGGCCCGACCTTCGCGGTCGACGAGCTCTGATCATCGACGACAACGCGCAGGCCCGTGAAATTGAGTCGAGCATGCTGACAAGCATGACATTCCAGGTACATGAAGCGCCGTCCGGTCTGGAAGGTATCGAGATGGTCCAGCAGGCGGCCAGCCGCAACGAGCCGTACGACATCGTTTTTGTCGATTGGCAGATGCCTGGCCTTGATGGCATCGAAACCGGCAAACGGATTCGCGCACTGCCGGGGCTAGCAGTCCCGCCGCATCTGGTGATGGTGACGGCCTATGGTCGAGAAGAGGTGATGAAGCAGGCTGAGGAAGCTGCCTTCGATAACGTGCTAATCAAACCTGTAACTCCTTCGATGCTCTTTGACTCAGCTGTCCAGGCCCTCGGTGGTGATCAGCAACCAGTGCGCGAAGTAGAGGCCAGTTCAACTCTCAACCTCGATCAACTACGCGGGGCACGAGTGTTGCTTGTAGAAGACAATGAGCTCAATCGAGAAGTGGCAATGGGGCTGCTCGAACCTGCCCACATGTCCATCGACGTGGCGGAAAATGGCGAGGTGGCGGTCCGGATGGTGAACAAGCATGATTACGATCTCGTGCTGATGGATATGCAGATGCCAGTAATGGATGGAGTCGCGGCGACAAAGGCTATCAGGTCTAACCCGCGCTTCCGTGAGCTTCCCATCATCGCGATGACCGCCAACGCGATGGACGCGGACCGCGAACTGTGTCGGCAATCGGGGATGAACGACCATGTGAGCAAGCCCATTGATCCTGATGCAATGTTTGCAACGGTGATGAAGTGGATAAAGCCGCCCCGCGCTCGGCCCTACGAACCTACGGATCCGAAGGTTGAGACTATCTCTTCACAAAGTCTCTTCGACTTGCCCGAAATTGACGGTGTCGACACCAAGGATGGCCTCAAACGGGTGGGGGGAAACAGGCGCCTGTACCGGGATCTGCTTATGAAGTTCGCGGCGAAACACAGTGACGCGGGTCTTCAGATCACCGACGCTCTGCATATCGGCGACCGCAACACCGCTGAGAGAATCGTTCACACGGTGAAGGGTGTTGCTGGCAACATCGGTATCAAGTCGGTCCAGTTCGCCGCCGAGAAGTTGGAGAAGGCGATTAGAGAGAGCGATTCGGCAGTCTCGACCTTGCTTCCTGATTTCACCTCAGTCCTGCGTACTCAGATCGATGCCATCGAACAGGCTTTGCCGTTGGAAACACTTGTGCTCGAAATCGAACCCAGGAAAAGCTTCGACCCCATTGCGGCTTCACATGAGATCGGACGACTGCGTAGTCAGCTCGAGGCAAGCGAAGGCGGTTCGGAGGAGACGTTTCGTACTCTGCAGAGCGTTCTCACCGGCCAAGTCGAGAAAGCGCAATTGGATGCGCTTGGTGCAGACATAAGCGATTTCGATTTCACTGGAGCACTGCTTAAGCTGAACGAGATTGTTAGAGAACACAGCTTGGATCCAGAAGGGGTAAAGAAATGAACGCCGAATTGAAAACGGTATTACTTGTCGATGATGAACCCGCAAACATCCAGATCGTGAACTCGATTCTCAAAGACATCTACAAGACTCGCATCGCTACGAGCGGCGCGAAGGCCCTGGAACTCGCCAATCAAGAGCCGGCTCCCGATTTGATTCTTCTGGATGTCATGATGCCGGAGATGAACGGGTACGAAGTCTGCTCCCGTCTCAAATCAGCTGACCATACTCGGGACATCCCCGTGATTTTTCTGACGGGCCAAACTGATATCGAAGACGAAACGCAGGGTTTCAAGGTTGGGGCGGTCGACTACATTCATAAGCCCTTCTCTCCGGCGGTCGTACAAGCTAGGGTGCACACGCACCTCGTGCTCCGCGGCATACGCGAACAACTGGCGAGGCAATTGCAGACCATTCAGAACGAAATGGACACCGCACGACAGATTCAATTGTCTATTTTGCCGCGCGAGATCCCCGCAATCAAAGGTCTGGACATTGCTGCCCGTTATATTCCCATGGCGTCGGTGGCGGGCGATTTCTACGACTTCATCCCGATCGACGAAAAGCGAATTGGCATTCTGGTGGCGGATGTATCGGGCCACGGTATGCCGGCAGCGCTTATATCCTCCATGCTCAAAATTGCACTGGACGGTCAAACTGCATGTGCCTTGGATCCTGCGCGCGTATTGGCCGGGCTGAATCGAGCGTTGTGTGGAAAATTCCAAGGGCACTTCGTCACAGCCGTGTATGTTGTGGTAGACACGGAAAGGCAAAGGCTGCTCTATGCCGGTGCAGGCCACCCTCCACTCATTTTGATGGACCATTCGGCAGGGCAGGCCCGCGACTTCCTTGAGAACGGCTTGTTCCTTGGTTTCTTTCCGGAAGCCACATACACCGCGATGGAAATACCTTTCAAAGCGGACAGCTGGGGTATGCTTTACACCGATGGAATACCGGAAATGACCGACTCTTCAGAAGAGCAATTTGGGTTGGATCGCCTCAAGCAATTTCTCCAGAACAATCATGATTTATCAGCGGGGCAATTCGTCGATGCGCTTCTTGATAGATTGTCGCAATGGTCCAATATTGCTTCCGGCGGGGAACCGGAGGACGACATCACGCTCTTGGCTTTCCATTTCGAAGACCCCGTCAGCCTGCCGGCATCCAAGCAGTGACGCTCAGAGAAGACGTTATGAGTGCTTCAAGAGAACAATCCGAATACAACCGACGGCACGCAGAGCTTCGTTTCATCGTGCACCCCGCTTGCCGGATGAGGCTCACGCCGTGGTTGACGTTTTAGGGAGTGGCATCAACTTCTGGCTGGCCGACAATCCTCACCGTGATAATTTCGTGAGGATTTATTGTGAATACAAAACCGTTGGTTCCAACCAACGATAGGAGCTTCTTATTTCTCTCCACCGCATCGGTTTCCCACGCCTGTTGCAGCTTGAGCACGGGGACTTGTACCGTAATAGTTCGAGGGGTTCCACCCAGATCGAGGAAGCGGAGAATTGTGCCGTTGCCATTCTCGGCCACTTTCCAGGTGTCAAGCAGCAAACTCGGATCGTTCACATCGAGGAAACTTTTCTGATTGCCACTGAGTGTGGACGACGGATTTATTTCCCTGTATCGAGCGGCGACATTTTGGCTCTCCAGAGGCGTCACTTCCTCCCAGCCCATGCGGCTCAGCTGAATAGGATTGATCGATGGCCCGCTGGTGACGACATATCGAAAGCGAAAGTGCCCGCCCTGATCGCCACGGTAATTGGTGTACCAATAGTTATTCATGGCATAAGAGAAGATGGTTCCAGGCCGCTCGTCGAACCGGCTGGCCATACACCGCGATTAATATCGCCAAGCGTAACCAGAGCCGAATCCAGTGGCATCACCGCAGCCGATATTCCGTCCTCCTGCACAGACACCCAATGTTGCACGGAGAACCATTCGTGGCCCGCTCCGGGATACATATCTTTCTTCGGATCAACTACACCGGTCTGAATTTCATACTGGAACTGGGGTTGTTTCATGGCGAAAGGAAAGGCAAAGTATGTGGCTTCCTTGGTATCTACGGCCTTCTTGTCCACATCTTCCACAAACTCAATCTTTTTTGCGTTGTCAAAGAGCCTGATTTCTGTAACGAGTTCAGGCGTGTTCGTATCCGCGCTTTGCATGCGCGCTACACATCCATAGGGAGTGCGTGTAACCGATAAGAGATGGCCTTCCGCTGAGAGATGTATCTCCAGACTGGGTTTTATTGGCGGCCCCACCCCGGAATTCAATATGCTGTTGGGTGCCTGATCGCCGCCAGATACATAGAGATACTGTCCGAATCGATAGGGGCTTTGCTGGTTGACCAATTCGCGCTGCAATTGCTTGTCGTAAATGCTGTTTACGGCTCCGTTTGTAGGGTCAAGTCCTACGCGATAGTAAGAATTTTCTAGAACCGTCGATTGAGTGAAGGCACCGGCAGCGGGCGGCTTTTCTGCATGACGCAATCTGAAACGTCTGTATCCCGCAGCAGGAACATCTTGTGCCACAAACCGAACGTGAAGAAGGTTATTGCCTGTTCGAAGCACTTCATATGGAACTATCTGGCCCATTGAGAGATCAACGATCTCCTGGTCTTTGTTTACATCGAGAACGACAAAGCCGCTGCGACGCCAGTTCAACGTGTTAAAGACGATCACATCTCCGGGCTCAGCGGAGATTGAGTTCAGCAAATTCTCCACGCTGTTGCGCACCAACCTGCTGACAAGTTCATGGGCATGTAGAGCGTAGGCATCCTTCACGGAAAGCTGTTGGGTCGCTTCCATGCCGGTTGGGTCCGACACACTGTCGCTGGACCCCCAAGTATGCTCATCCATTAGCACCATCTCTCTCCACATTTGGTCGAGATCCGCCTTCGCTGGCGACAAGTGCGGATTCAACAGGGAACTCAGGGTAGCTAGCTTCTCCGCTGAAGGGGCGCGACTCTCATTTGCCCGTTCCATAGCAGCATAAAAAGCATCCGAAGCGATGCCATCCTCCCAGTAGGGCCCTCCATCGCCTCTCATCACTGGAATGCTATCCCCAAATTGTTGCGCAATATTCTCCATAGCCTCTTGCACCCCGGAGTACTGCAACCGAGGATAAGCGTAGATGCTGTTCCAATGCCGCACCAGGGTAGTCTGAGCAGGCCTTAGATCCGTGTTTTCTCCCTGTGTGCCGAAGATAATGGCCGCATTCGCGTGATAGCTGGGATGCTCATATTGCTTAAGGAATAGCGGCAACATGTCATGGCCTGAAGAGACTAGTGTTGGCTGCCCAAACAGAGGATTCGTTTGTCCGTATCCACGCGCGTTCCAGAACAAAACCTTTTTTCCATCCGGACCTTCCCACCAAACAGGAGACATATCGTTCAGATGTCCTTGGTTCAGCACAGGAGCGCGGTCGCCATTACTCCCTGCAAGAAAATACTTCAGGTCCGCGGACGCCAGAATCGACGCATAGGACCAGGAGTAGGAGGGAACATCTGTAATATTGGCGTAATTAAATGGGGTGTTGTGCTCAAAGCTGAAGTCAGCGCTGGGATATAAGGAGCGGACGAGCGTCTCCGCTGTGGGAAACCCAGTGAGCAGGTTGGCATATTGTGCCGGCACAAACAAATGTTGTTGCTGGATCGCGGTAATCACCCGCTGCCGCTCCGCAGGAGTACGGGTCTTTAGGAATTGCTCCAGGTTCCATTCCCCATCAATGCTGAAACAAAAGTCAGGATGTTGCGTTATTGAGTCCAGCGCTTGGTCGATTATTCGGCTTTGGATTGCAGCAACCGTGGCCTGATAATCTGTGAATCCAACATCAAGATGACTATGGGAACCAGGAATAATGTCCACTTCTTTGCCGGGGAGATAAGTTGTTTCTGGCGTTGCTCGTGCCCGTTGACTTTCCATTTCAGGAAGGCTCGCGTACCTGTCGGAAATTCGGAGACCTGGAACTCAAGCTTTTCTTCACCAAAGTCTTCGACGTTTCCGATGGATTGGCTATAGTGTTTATCGCCGATGATTTAAGTCAACGACAGTTCCCAGAACTGCAGGCCCGTGATCAATGAAAACATCAACGAGTTCCACCAGCTTGCCTTGCTGCTGCTGATAAAAAATGGTTGGCTCGATCTGAGCAGACGACACGGAAGCGCGCAGGTCTTCAGTATTACAGTCAAGCTCAATGGATTCATACAGAATGCCCGCATCGGGGATAACTTCGTTTGCCGTCTCGATTGCCTTGAGGGTGATTGTATTGAGGCCTGTGTGCAGGAAGTTGCCGGGGAATAAAACTGTGACTTCTGCAGGAGGGTTTGTGCGAGTTATCCCATCATACTTAGGACGAAGATAGAACATTCCGCGCTTTCCATTGATCGTGACCGACATGGCTGGATCACTGTGGCGCCCCGTCAGGAGATTAAGGCGCAATCTGTACATAGCCACAGGAGCGTGATCGAGCGAAAATGTGATTGTCCGCGGATCTGACCCTTTATTCGATATAGATACTCCTGAACTCGAGATAACCTCGGCCGGCTGCGCAGCACACCAATCTTTTCGTGGATCACCTTTCCCGACTATGAAGTTGACCGCCTGCGTGAGGTTGCCTTTACACGCCGACGCGTCGATCCGGAACACTGCTCTGGCGTAGTCGCTCTGCTTGCTCGAAGCCAGAAGATGGGATTGCCCTACGAACAGAAATATCCATCCGAGAAAAAGCGATCCGGCCAATCTTATTCGCACGTTTTGTCTCCAGGCACTTAGACCCATGAACTTTCGATTTCCTCCAACGTTTTGTGCCGCGTCTCTGGCAAACGTACGCGGAGAAGCAGGAACCCGACGGCACAGATAGTTGCGTAAATCCAAAACGTGGCGGCGGTACCTACCGCTTTATTTAGCAGAGGGAAGGTATAGGTCAGTACGAAGCAGGCAATCCAAAGCGATGCGGTGGCGATCGCCATGGCGGTGCCCCGGACCGGTCCTGGGAATATTTCGGAGAGGATGACCCAGGTGACGGGGGCCAAAGTCATCGCGTAGCAGGCCAGGGCGGCCACAACGAGCGAGAGCATCGGCAGACCGTGCCTGTGCATGTGGAATAGCGTGCCAAGGAGCGTGTAGATGAGCACCAATCCGCCGCTGCCGAGGAGCATTAGCGGGCGGCGTCCGCGGCGGTCAACGGTGGCGATGGCGAGGAAAGTGAAGATCACCATTGTCACACCTGTGACCACAATGTTGAAGAGGATGGTCGACAGCGGAAAGCCAGCAGCGCTAAAGATATCCTGAGCATAGTTGAAGATGACGTTGATACCGCACCACTGTTGTAGTACTGCCAAGGCGACGCCGAGAGCGAGGATACGGCGGAAGCGCGGTTGGAAGAGTTGCCCAAGTTCGTGGCGCAGAGAGCTGCTGGTTGCGTTTGTGAGATTCATTTCATACAGAACGAAGTTGGCGTGAGCAGCGCCGCCTATGCGAGTGAGAATGCGTGTCGCTTCCGCTATTCGCCCGCGCATTACGAGCCATCGGGGACTTTCGGGGACGAAGAACATGCCGGCGAGAAAGAATGTTGCGGGTACAGCGGTTGCGGCAAACATCCAGCGCCAGCCGTGCTGGCCGTTCCAGGAATTGAAAATAGCGGTCGGGGTGGATTGGGCTATGGGTTGCGCGATCAGCCAGTTGGTGACTTGGGCGGCGAGGATTCCCAAGACGATGGTGAGCTCATTGAGGCAGACCAGCTTGCCGCGGATCTTCGCGGGGGCGACTTCGGCGATATACATCGGCGAGAGACTCGAGGCTAGGCCGATAGCCAGACCCCCGGCCATGCGCCAGGCGATGAAGGCATGGAAGCTGCCCGCGTAGCCCGTGCCGAGAGAGGACGCGGTAAAGGCGAGCGCCGCGGCGATCAGGGCTGGTTTGCGCCCGAATCGCTCACTCAGGATCCCGGAGAAGAGGGAACCGAAGAGACAACCAACGAGGGCGCAACTCATGGCCCAGCCCTGGAGCGAGGGTTCGTTGAGGTGGAAGTAGACCTCGTAAAACGGCTTTGCTCCTCCGATGACGACCCAGTCGTAGCCGAAGAGCAGCCCGCCCAGAGCCGCGACGATCGAGATGAACCAGACATAGCCGGAGCGGACTGGCTGAATTTCGAGCCGAGCTGAGTCCTCAAGTGGTTTTCGAACTTGCATTGCGTTGGTCACGGCCGATCCTGGCATTCGTAAGCTCGAGACCAGAGTGCATTGCATTCAAGGATTAGATCTGCAGCGGCCAAGTTGTTCGGATCAGAGATCAGCACCTGTTCAATCAACGCCAGACCCTGTGCGGATTCTCCGAGTCCGATCAACGCTGATGCTCGAAGCAACTTCGCATGTGTTCTGAGCCGTTCGTCGAGATCGTCCTCAAAAAGAAGCAGGTTCGGGAGCGAAGTAGCAAAGTAGTCGATCGTCGCGGTCTCGCGATCAAGCTTTGACGCATAATGCAGCAATCGGCGAAAAAGGTCTATTGCTTGCTCCGTGCGGCCCAGCCGAAGAAGAGCGCGGCCACTCCAATAGGTCAACTCGGAGAAAGGTTGGATACTCATGCGCTGAAAATCGCCAAGTTGCCTAGCGGAACGCTCGTACATTTGCGATGCGCCTTCTTGATCATCGCAGGCAGCAAGAGCTTCACCAAGCCAGAAGTAGATATGACTGCTGTTGGCTAGAGCATGTCTCGCTTCACCCAAGCTTTCAGAAGGGCTAAGAGTCATGGAAAAGTGCTCTTTGGCCGCCATGGCGTCTCCCTGTTCCAGTCGCGTGCGCCCCAGTTTGAGATGCGCTGCCGTAAATTGTGCGAGGACCAGCCCCTCGCCGCCTTCCCATGGACGGAACTGCCTTCCCAGCAAAACGTCGAGCGCTTCGAGAGGCTTTCCAAGCTGGTTATACAGGCTTGCGAGTTCGACGGTGAGGTCGTCCCTCTGTTCGACCAAAGCGCGATGAAGAACGAACTCGGCAAGGCGGACTGCAGGCGGAACTTTGAGCCGTTTCCGCAGCTGGTCGCGTTCGTAGAAGATCCTTCCGTCCTCCGGCGACGCCGCTACGGCCCGATCGAAAGCGCGCTGCGCCGCCTCCGCGTCGTGTCTTGTATTGAAGTACGCAATGCCGAGATTGCGCCACGGCTGAGCGAGCGAACTATCGAGCGCGGTGGAGCGCTCCCATTCTTTGATGGCCTCCTCATGCCGCTTCTGATGAAACAAAAGGTTGCCAAGATAAAGGCGGAAACGAGCGGTCCCGGGCCTCTTTGCGATCGCATACTCCAGGATCGCGAACTGCTCGTCCCCGCTGGGGAAGCAGTAGGAAAGTGGAGCTTCCGCGGCCGCTTCTATGTGCCGCTCAGCCTGCGCATGCTTCCCGGTCTCGTCGAAGCAGCGTGCGAGCGCCATGTGGATCAGAGGCGATGATCCATCCATCTTCGAAACTTCGGCCCTTTCGAGAACGGGGATCGCATCCTCGACCAGACCGCTGCGAATGAGGAGAAGTGCCAGTGTGAGGATCTGATGGCCGTCGCATGGCAACTCCGCACCGTCCAAATACCGTGACCAGATATCGAGCGGATCGAGGGCTCGGGTCTGCGCGAGCAACTTGGTCGCGGCCTCTGCCTGGTTCATTCTGCGCAGAACGGCGACGCAGAGATTGCGCGCGTTGAGGTTTTCCGAGTTGGTCACGAGCGAGAGTTGCAGATGTTCCAAGGCAGCATCAAGGTCTCCTCGGGCGACATCGAGTTTCGCGAGTTCATGGTACGCTGGAGATCGCCACGCCGCGCTCCAGGCCGCCTTGTAGAAGGCCGTGTAGGCCTCGTTTGAACGGTGCAGAAGTCGCAACGTGAGACCCAGCGTGTACGATATCTCGCCATCCTGCGGGTTTGGGTTCAACCATGTCGCCCGATCGAGGGCGCAGCGTAGAAGCGCTTCGGCCAGTGCGTACTCGCCGCGCCGCAAATGCAGTTTGGCAAGGGCGTGATTGCAACGCATATCGCCAGGGTCGCGCTGCAACGCCTCTCGCCAGTAGGGCTCCGGTGAACGCGTGGCATGGCGGTATTGCCCGAGATGAACACCGATTAGAAAGAGCTCATCCACGCTGCCGATAAATTGTGGAAGCGGCGGCTCAATCGCGGGCTGCGGAGCAGCCTGTTCCGGTCGGGGAGCGAGCGAAAACTCAAGGACACGGCCTGTATCGGCGGAAAATAAGATGCTGAGCATCGCTGGATCGCATCGTTCCGAAAGCGGGATAGTCGCCGAGAATCCGGATTCCACGGTCACTGGTGTCTTCCATGAAGCAAGTTCGTCCCCGTCACATTTGAGAATGATTGTTGCGGCGGAATGGTCGCGCGTTACGCAAAGCGAGATTCGTGCCGAACCGTCCGCGACATCCAGTCGAATGGAGGCATCGAGGTTCGACGCCAGGGGTACGCCAGTCTTTCGCAAGGGATACCAAAACTGATTGAAGGTCTTGGTCTCACCGGGCGCGAGAAAAGAAAAGTCGGGCTGGTTGTCAGTGTAGACACCCGCCATTAATTCGACGTAGGGCCCATTTGTTTCTGTGAGGTTGCGATCCCATGCATACGCGAACTCATGGTTGCCCCAGGTCCACTGCTTCTTACCTGGTGCGATGTGGTGGTTAGCTACGTGCACGAATCCTGCATTGGCCGCGTGATCATACCCGCCGAAGAAATCCCCATTCGACTGTACGATCATGTAACTGGTGGGAACGGGAATGTTTGCATACCAGCTCAAGTCGTTAGGCTGATACCCACTCGGCTTGAAGTGGGTTGGAATCTCGTCTTCGGACACTCCGTGCCTGACACGCGCGCCATAGTCGATTCCGTAGTAGGTTCCATTGGCAAGAGGAAAGCTGCTGATGGCCCGCTTTGCGTGGTCGGCTACGTATCGCACGTCAGGTGGAAAGAAGGACTGATAGTCTTCGTGAACTCTCGCGGAAGCATTGGCCCACCAGAGAAAGGGCTGCGCGAAATCGGTGCCATTGTAGAGTCGCACCTTCAGTTCAACTAAAGCTCTATCAGGATGCAAGCAGACGCCGTGCATACCCTTCATGCTGGTCAGCCGGTCATAGTCACTGCACCAGACTGTCACCGAGCCATCGACATGCCGCTCGATCATCGTTTCGACCGGCATGAAGGTTTGGGGTCGGTGATGGTGCGGCCAGTTGAACTCGACACCCCCTGAGATCCACGGGCCAGCCAGCCCCACCAGAGCGGCCTTGATTACATCTTGTCGGTAAAAAAAATCGTAGCCGTTTGTCTTATCGAGACCGACGTGAATCCGCCCACCGATCTCTGGCATCACCATCAAGCGTAGGTAACGGTTTTCAAGATGAATCGCACGCCATGATCGCAGAAGCGGCTTTGTCGCAATGCGGTCAATGAATGGTAGCGGATATACTTCCCCGCTGCTCCCCTGATAGATCCGTTTTTCGAGGAACATCGGATTCAATTCCGCGGCCTCCGGCAGAAAGCTGAGCATCTCAACCGACTGTTCCCATGCCTTGACAGGACCGCACTCACTTACCGGAGGGTCCGGCAAATGCAGTCTATGACTAGCCTCACATTTATCGTTCGCCATCTTTGCATTTTCGTGCGACATGGTTATCGATATCCAATTGTGCGCCCACGTTGCCGCCAACTCCGAATCTAGTCCGCGAGTCAAATATCGTGTACGTTACCACAGGTGAGTAGAACAGCGAGGTAGCGGTGCTGTCAACGGCATCTTCAAGACACGTAACGTGGGTATCAAACGAAGGACGAGCAGTGACCGAAGGATGTAGTAACTCCGCAAACTTTTCCTTAGATCACATCTGCTTGGAAAAGAGCGGGAGGTTGCTTCGAAGCACTATGTGCGGCGCTAACTTGGTTACGACGGTTGGCTTCGAATGATCGACAAGATAACGTATGAGTGTTTCAAACGCGACCTTCCCTTGGGTGAATGGCCGCTGATGAAGCGTTGCAAGGACGCCTCCCGATTCGATCAGGGGAACCAACTGAGGAAAGAAATCCGTGGTAATTACCTGAACTCGTCCGAGCAGCCCCTGCTCTTCGAGAGCTCTCAATACAGGAAGGCTGTTCGCCGTGTTGATGTAAATTCCGTTTAGTCGTGAATTGCCCTTGATAAGGGCGATCGTTTCACGATAAGCATCCTCAGGCCTTTCGTGGGCTTCCACGGCGGCGAGCAGTTGCAGATGCGGAGCGATGACAGCCAGGGTGGCCGCAAATCCCCGTAACTTCTCGGCGTGGTCCTGCGTGCTTAGGTTGCCGGTCACCACAGCAACGGATCCGCCTTGAACTGCAGTCATCGCGAGCAATTCGGCTGCAATGCCGCCACTGACGAACGCGTCGACCGACACCGATGCCAGACGCGGACTATGGGGAGCGTCGCTAGCCACGCATATGACAGGTATATTTCGCGCTGCCATCTGCCGAAGAAGAGGATCGATCCGTTGGGGATTGCCAACGGTCAGGATGAGGCCATCGTACCCCCGCTCCAAATCTTTTTCTAAGAGTTCGATTTCACCCTCGCCCAATCTGGGATAGGTCCGAAAATCAAGTTCTACGCGCAACCCGAGGGTCGAAGCAGCCGAAGCACGGACACCCTCACGGAGGGGGTCGAAAAACAATGCGATCTGCTCCGGTAAGTGCACGGCCAGTCGCAGGTTGCGATTCAGTTTGAGACTGCGGGCCGCCACATTCGGTCGATAGTTGAGCTTCTCGGCCATCTTGAGCACCCTAGCCCGTGTCTCGGGACTTATGCCAGGTCGAGAATGTAATGCGCGATCTACGGTACCAATGGATGTTCCCAGCGCCTTGGCTATTTCTTTGATGCCCGCTGACTTGGAAAGCTCTTTTTTCACAACTGTATTCTAATCGAGCACGTTGCATCCGCCCGGCGAGCCTTTGATTGCTTAACCTCAACCTGCGTATCTGGCATTCTCAGCGCACTCCTGTTCTCCCTATTCCGGCGAATCGAGAGTTTCAGAGACGAAGCGGCCTTGAGCCCATGCCCAAAGCGTCGAGGTTCCCCCCATTTGCCGGGGGATTTAATTATTTCTTGACAGTTTCGAGATGGACCGTGTACGTTTACGGCTCAGAAATCGATTGCGATAAATTATAAGTGGACAACCAGTGGCCATACGCACGAAGACCAAATTCTCCGCAATTGGATACACGAGAGACATGTTGCAAAAGATCAGATAGCGGTTCTCGATGCATGTTGACTCACTCATACCGAGGGAAGGCGACTTCTCCCCCTGCCCCCAGCGACGAAGACTGGTTGCATCTCGCGAGAGGCCTACAACCTGAACACATAACCCTTTCCGCGTGAACCAAATTTTCTGGAGGAAGCATTCAATGAAAAACTTATTTGCAAATCTGACGCACACTCTTGGGAAATGGAATGTGCTCATTCTTGCCATTGCCGCCGCGAATGCAATGACGATTTGCTGCTCGGTCGCGCTCGCTCAGAGCGGCGCCGGCTCCATTCAGGGCACGGTTACCGATACCACCCGCGCTGTCATTCCTGGAGCTTCAATCCACGTAGTCAACCGGGCCACCTCAGTAGCCGCCGACACAAAATCGAATCGTGTTGGCTTTTATCAGGTGCCGGGCCTGTTCACAGGCGTCTACACGGTAACAATCTCCACTCCCGGCATGAAGACCTACGAGCAGACGCTCGATCTGCTGGTAGATCAGACTGCAATCATCAACGCGGCCTTGACCGTGGGCGATGTGGCGCAGCAGGTCGTCGTAACCGCCAACATCGTTCAGCTCACCACCACCGACAGCGGTGTGGTCGGCTCAACTCTTGAAAATGCGAGAATCAACCAGCTCCCGATGAATGGTCGCGATTTATTGACTCTTACTAATGAAACCACTCCAGGGATGGACAGCTGCGCCCAGTCGCCCTCCTGCGCCAACGGCATGATGCCGGGGGCAACAGATTATGTTGTAGACGGCGCGCCGCTGGACGCCCGTGAATTCGGAGGCGCCAGTGCAGGGCAAACCGGCGTCCCCGATCCGGATTCGGTCCAGGAAGTCAAGATGGAAACAAGCGGCGTGGGCGCGCAGTTCGGAACGCCGGCTGCGGGTGTAATCACGACCAAATCGGGAACCAACCAGTTGCACGGCACGATCTTTGAAACCGCGCGTAACAATGCCTTTGGCATCGCAAAGCAAAGGCAGGATCCCGCCAACTACAGTGCACCCCACTATGTGCGCAACGAGTTTGGGGCGTCTCTCGGCGGTCCGATTGTCATTCCTCATCTTTACGATGGGAAGAATAAGTCCTTTTTCTTTTTCGCTTACGAGCGCTATTCGTTGGCCAACGCGAGCTATGTCGAGATGACGACGCCGACCATGGCAATGCGAAACGGCGACTGGAGTGGTCTGGTCAACGCATCGGGTGTATTGCAGCAGCTCTACGACCCCGCGACGACCGCTTCGTCATCAAATTGCAATGGCACCGGCGTTGCCAATAAGTGGTGCCGTGCGCCCTTCACTAACAACCAGATTCCGATCGGCCGCCTCTCCCCAACCGCCAAGGCTATCTATGCCATTACGCCGCAGCCAACATCGGCTGCGAACCCGCTGGTCACGGACAACCTCAGCGCTCGCAACCCTTCCTATGTAGTGGCTCCGACAATTACCTTCCGGCTCGATCATGAGTTCAATGAGAACAATCGCGCCTATCTGCGGTACACAAGCGTTCTCACGACGAACACCTCATTGCGCTCAGCGAGTCAACCGGCGACAATTGCAGCCACGGTGAACGGCGCCAATTTCCCCGCGCAGGCGACTGGCATTCAAAGCCTGCCAACTGCGCTCTTTGTCGCCGCTGCCGGGTTTACACATATCTTTTCGCCCACGTTCTTTTCAGAAACGGTGGTCAGCCAGCAGTGGCTTAATCAGAGTAATTTTGCGGGCGGCTCGCCGAACACCAATTTTGAGGCGGAACTGGGTACGCCCAATAACTTTGGCGAAACGGGTTTCCCAGACTTTTCAAACAATCTCAATAACATGAATGGGACGATGTACCAGTATGGGATTACCCAGATCATAGACACTTTCGATGAGAATTTGACCAAGACGCAGGGACGGCACCAGATGCAGTTTGGCGGCCGTTACCGGCATGAGCGGTTCGGCTATCGAGAGAACCAGCAACTGGACAAAATCGACTTCGGCGATTACGCAACTGCCCTCGAGAATCCGGCATCTGGGGCGAATTACACCGCCACAACAAATACCGGCTATGCGGATGCCGACCAATTTCTGGGCGCCGCCCAAGACTACGTTGTGAATCTTCAACCGCCTTACATACACTTCCATGACATGGAGTTCGACGGCTACTTCCAAGACAACTACCATGTGGCCAAAAACCTCACCCTTAACCTTGGAGTGCGCTACGAGGCCCACCCGGCTCCGTTGATGAAAAATGGTACCCAGATAGGCTTCGATCTGAAGAACGACGCCGAGGTGTTGGGCGCCTCGACAGCATCTCTGATAGCCAAGGGTTACACGACACAAGCGATCATTTCGAACGTAGAGAACGACGGCGGAAAGATTGAGACCACTCAAGAGGCCGGAATACCGTCCGCCATGACGAACAATTATGATCTAAACATATTGCCACGGTTTGGCATTGCCTGGCAGCCGTTCGGCGATCGATGGGGGACCGTACTTCGCGGCGGCTATGGAAGATATATTTATCCGATACCCATATATTTCTCTATGGCAAGTGTAGGCGGGGCAACTCCGTTCGAAGCCTCTTACACGCAAAGTTATGTGACTGCCGCCCAATCTCCGGACGGTCTGCCCAACTATTTATTGCGGTCCGCACAGACCGTCACCGCGGGTGTAAACAGCTCGAATGTGGTGAACAGCAACTCGACCAATTCCATTCTTCCGGGCATGAACATCGATGCCATCGACCCCGACGACGCGCCTGATCTGGTCACGCAAGCGAACGTCACCCTCGAACAGCCGATGAAGGGAAATTCGGTGCTTCGCGTGAGTTGGATCTATTCTCATGACGCGAACTTGTGGAATTTCTACCAATTCAACAATCATCCTGCAAACTACATTTGGGAGATGCAAACTGGCACAGTTCCGCCAACCGGAGGAGCCTCGACGATCGGGACCAATCAGTATTCCACGACCGCAACCGGACCTTACGACAAAATCACTTGGGGTGGTACCACTCGCCTGATCCAAAAAACCGGCTGGTCGACCGACAACGCCCTGCAAGTCAACTATCAGAGGCTGTTCCATCACGGGATTGCCTATCAAGTTAGTTACGTCTGGTCTAAAGCGATGGATACAAGCGGCGAGACAGGCGGTACAGGCATCACCTATCCTTTCGCGGATTTTATCAACTCCGCGCCTTCGGTTAGTACGATGACATCGCCTTACGGAACGGCCATCACGCCCGCTCTTCCGCAGTCACCACCAGCAGGCACGGCTTCGTTTGCGTCCTATAAGGAGTTAATCCGCTTTGAGAACTACAAGGTAGACACGAATTTTCCCAAGCAGCACATCAAATTCAACGGAATCGTCGATTTGCCCTTTGGGCGTGGAAAGCGGTATCTGAGCAATGTCAACCGTTTTGTAGATGAGCTGGTCGGTGGCTTCCAGATTGCAGGCGCTGGAAATATCGTGTCCCAGGACTTCGCCGTCGCTTCAGCGAATTGGGGACCGACTAATCCGCTGCAGGTTTACAAGCACAAGGTTCCCATCACCGATTGCCGCAGCGGCGTCTGCTACAAGGAGTATGAGTGGTTCAACGGATATGTGGCCCCGACGGCCAACGCCAACGTTGCCTGTACAACGAACTGTGTTAGTGGTCTGCCCGCCAGCTGGGTGCCCTATCAGACCCCGATCGACAGCACCCCCGGCACCACATACTATGGGGACAACGAAGTGAACATTACATTGCCCGGCAAGGCTCCGGCCGCGATTGCTTATTCTCCCATCTCGAGCGTCAGCGGAGGGAATCCTTTCTCGAAGACCATCCTCAGCGGACCGATCAACTGGACAGCTGACGCGTCCCTCTTCAAGGTCTTCCCAATCAAGGAACAAGTAAACCTGCGATTGAACGTGGATGCATTCAACCTTTTCAATGTCCAGGGACAAAACAATCCGAATACTACCGACGGCACACAGAGCTTCCTCTCGTCGTACAACCCAGCTCGCCAGATGCAACTCACGCTGCGGTTGACGTTCTAAGCAGCCACTTTAATACAAACGAGCTCCGGGAATCTACTTCCGGGGTTCGTGCCCGCATTTGGCTGTGCGATACGAATCAGGAATCAACTAAAAAGAGTGGACGTCCGTTCCCGCTTCATTCCTGGAGCAGCTAAGGATATAGGAGAACTTGAAGTGAAATGTTTCCTGCTCGTAGCAGTTCTATCACTTAGAGTGATGGCGAACGGCGAGGCTTTTGCACAGGAGCAGTACCCGTTTCAGAATCCCAACCTTCCAGTTGAGGATCGGATCAGTAACGTCCTCTCCGTCATGACGCTCCAGGAAAAGATCGACTTTATGGGGACTTCGCTGAACATTAAGCGCCTCGGGATTCACGCACAGGGAGACGTGCCGACTATACCGGGATCGGGCGGCCAGTTCGAAGGATTACACGGATTAGCTCTAGGTGGTCCCGGCAATTGGGGTAGACGCTCGCCGGGAACGCCAGGCGAGCATGGAGGAGTTTCAACCATCACGACAACCCAATTTCCACAGCCGGTGGGACTTGGGGAGACTTGGGATCCGGCGCTGATACAGCAGGCGGCAGCACAGGAGGGCAGGGAGGCGCGGTTCATCTTCCAGAGTTACGATCGCGGCGGACTCATCCTGCGTGCTCCGAACGCAGACCTGGCGCGGGATCCACGCTGGGGAAGATCCGAAGAGTCCTATGGCGAAGACCCTTTCCTGACGGGGACTATGGCGACGGCTTTCGTGAAGGGGTTGCAGGGAGATGATCCGAGGTACTGGCTTACCATCTCCCTGGTCAAACACTTCGTGGCCAACAGCAATGAAGACAATCGGACAGGCTCGTCATCAAACTTCGATGCCGCACTAATGCACGACTACTATGCAGCTCCTTTCCGCATGGCCATCGAGCAGGGGGGAGCGAATGCCTTGATGGCGTCCTATAACGCGGTGAACGGAATCCCAATGACCGCAAATCCCTTGTTGAAGAGCCTCATTATGAAGCGATGGGGGTTCAATGGCTTGATCGATACGGATCGTGCCTCTCTCAACAACATGGTCACCAAGCATGAATACTATCCGGACATGGAACACTCCGTGGCCGGGGCAATTCATGCGGGAGTCAATCAATTTCTCAACGGATACGTGGATGCACTTCATAAGGCGCTCCAGGATAAGCTCGTCACCGAAGCAGATATCGACGAGAATCTCAGAGGAGTTTTCCGAGTTCTGATCCGGGCTGGACTCCTCGATCCGCCGACCCACGTTCCTTATACAAGGATCAAGGCGGATACAGGAGCAGCGCCATGGGATTCACCAGAGGTCAAGGATCTGGTGCTCCAGATTACGCGAGAGTCCGTTGTGCTTCTGAAGAATGCTCCGCGAGGAAAGACTGCTCCCTTGCTTCCTCTCGACGCATCGAACTTGAAATCCATAGCCGTTCTTGGGCCACGAGCCGATGAAGTCGATTCGGATTCCTATGGAGGAACGCCGCCGTTCACGATTACTCCGCTGCAGGGGATCAAGGATGAAGTCGGCCCTGGGACTGCGGTTCGCTATAGCGCTGACCATGATGAAGCAATAACAATAGCGAAGACATCTGACGCAGCTATCGTTGTGATTGGAAACCAGCCGACATGTAACGCCCCTGTCACACTTTGCCCGGATCCATCAGAAGGCAAAGAAGCTTTCGATCGCAAAGACATGAGTCTGAACGCAGAGCAGGAGAAGCTGGTGGAGGACGTGTATGCCGTAAACCCACGAACCGTTGTGGTGCTGATTAGCAGTTTTCCTTACACCGTCAATTGGGAAGAACAGCATATCCCAGCCATCGTCCATCTGGCGCATAGCAGCGAAACGGAAGGAAAGGCTCTCGCGGACGTTCTATTCGGTGCTTATGATCCTGCAGGACGCCTCGTGGTTACTTGGCCGCAGTCGCTTAGTCAGCTCCCCCCAATGATGGACTATGACATCCGCCACGGGCGTACCTATATGTACATGAAAGACAATCCGCTTTATCCCTTTGGGTATGGGCTGAGCTATACAAAATTTAAGTATTCCCGGCTCCGGCTCAGTTCCAAGCGCTTGTCACAAAATGGTCAGGTCACAGTCAGCGTAAATATTACAAATATCGGGAAAAGGACAGGAGAGGAAGTAACCCAGATGTATGTGCAGCATCTTGGCACGCAGACGGATCTTCTCAGGGAAGAGCTAAAGGGATTCGAACGGGTGTCGCTGCGGGTTGGCGAAATGAAAACGATTAGCTTTCATCTGCCGGCAAAAGCCTTGGCATATTGGGACGAAGGAAGGAACGACTGGCAAATTGAGCATGATAGGGTGCGAGTCATGATCGGAAGTTCCTCTGCAAAAATCAAGGCTGCGAGCGTGATTGCCATTACGGAGTAGGACTACTCATGTGCGTGACTACAAACACCGGGAGGACTTGTTGGATTTTCTGATCAAAGTGCGATTGGTTTTCTTGGGCTCGAACTTTCCTTGCACCCCTGCGAGTGTACAGGCAAAACTTCAATCGCGAGATCGGCCGCTGCGAGCGGACTGGGAGATTAGATGTAGTAAAGCGCGCAAAATTTAGAGAGGTTATTGATGGCTTACGAAAAAACGAACCGTCGGGATTTTGTAAAGACGGGTGGAGCGGTGCTGGTGGCCACGACTCTGGGGCGGCGTGTACCAGGCCATGCGGGCACTGTGAGCAGTGATGCAGGCGCAATAGGTGCGCCCGTACGGGATCAAGTGATCGTCTATCCTGCTCCCGAAGGCGAGATCCTGTCGACTGACTATACCGTGGAGGTGAATGGCAGGCTCGTGCCGGTTTATGCCATTCAGTCGCGGTGGCACGACAAAAAATATTCTGCTGCATACTTCGACTTCTCGGGATCGATGACGGTAAAGATTAAGCCCAACCTCTCGTCAATCCAAACTCGTCCATCCCTCGATCGTCTAGCGGTTCTTCCGGGTAAGTACGGCATAAGGCCTACAGTTGTCGACGGGGAGGCAACCTTCACGACTGACCGTCCCTTCAATATTTCTTTTGAGCCGACCGGGCAAGACAGCCCGTTGCACCTCTTCGGCAATCCCATTGAAATTAATCCTCCAAAACAAGGGGATCGCAACGTCATCTATTTTGGTCCTGGCATCCATAAGCCGACACGGATTGATCTGACCGCCGGGCAGACTCTGTACATCGCCGGCGGGGCCGTGGTCAAAGCGGCTGTTACCTCCGTCGGGGATAACATCCGCATTATGGGGCGGGGCGTCCTCGACGGCAACGATTGGCCGCATTTTCAGGGGCCAGCTAATCGTATGGTATGGCCGGCGGATGGTCGGAATATCCTTATCCAGGACATCATCATTCGTGGCTCTTGGACCTGGACCGTCGCGCCAACGCGCTGCGATGAAGTGTTGATCTCCAATCTAAAGATCTGTGGCTCGCGCTGCGGAAATGATGATGGGATAGATCCCTGTAACTCCAGCAATGTCACGATTCGAAACTGCTTTATTCATACTGATGACGACGGCATTGCCGTGAAGGGCACCGCCGAAGGCGATCAAGACCCCAAGGCTTCGGAGAATATCGTTGTCGAGGACTGCACCTTCGCGATTGACTTCGCAAATGGCTTTCGAATCGGCGCCGAAAGCAGGGCAATCGGCTGCCGCAACTTCACGGCAAGAAATATCGACTTCATCCATTTCCCCGATCGCCCCCAAGTGTACGTTTTTTATCTGCATCCCGGCGATAATCTGTCCATGGAAAATCTCGTGTTTGAAGACATCCGTATCAATGGCGAATCGGTCGTTAACCTGGCACGCCTGACACCGATGCGATCGACGCCCCCCAAGAAAAACCCACCCCCGGAAAAGATGGCGCCGACAAGCAATTCAAGCGCTGTCCCGGAAGATCGTTCTCATTGGGACATCCCTGGCACTGGGCCGTATAAGGTTGTCCCGGGCGCAGGACCTTACATTCACAACGTGGTGTTCAAAAACGTGACCATTTCTGGCCAGAACGCCTCAGGAAAGCCTCTGCCATCGGTCTATCTCCAAGGCCTTACCGACGCGCATGACGTCAGGGCGATTTCGTTCGATAACGTGACCCTTTATTCGCAACCGCTAACCCGCGAATATCCGGGAGTTCGGATAGGTAACTTTGTCAGCCAAATTCAGTTCAGCGCTGCGGCTGACACCACAACAGCTATGTGAGCAAGGCGTACAGATTGCGCTTTTTCGCGAACCTGGGCAGCATCAACGCAATCGGCATTGGCTTTGATAAGCCCGGCGCTTTGGGCAACTAGGGTATATATTGACGACATCTCCTTGACCCACGAGAAGCAATCTCAGCGACTGGCAAGAGGCGAATCAGTGCTTGGAAGAGAGCTACTTGTATATAGGGGGATTGTCAAGAGATTATAATCGATTAGACTTGATAAACCCTAACCCCGACTGAATCTCGTGAAGATGCAAGGGGTTTCGTCTTTGTGCCGGAGATTGAACCTTGAATACAAAAATATTGCTCGGTGGTGGATTGACGGAAACTACGTCAATCGCCAATGCGTCCGGGGCCACACACTCGTGAACCAAAGTGCAATTGGTCTCTCTATGCTCATTGTTGCTGGCCTGATGAATGCTAGCTTCACTCTTCCTATGAAGTTCACGCGCCGCTGGGCATGGGAAAATACTTGGCTTGTCTGGACTATCGTGGCTCTGCTCATACTGCCTCCAGTCGTTGGGATTTTCACTGTGCCCCAACTCGCGTCCGTCTATCACTCAGTTGATGCTTTCACCATTCTTTCTGTTGCGGGATTCGGTTTCGGCTGGGGAATTGCTCAAATCTTCTTTGGCCTCGCTGTCGAATCGATCGGCATAGCACTAACCTTTTCGCTTGTACTCGGTACTTCGGCGGCTGTCGGTACATTGCTTCCGCTCCTTCGTCTGCATCCGGAGCGCCTACATACGCATTCTGGACACACCCTGATCGCTGGAGTTCTCTTCGCCCTCATTGGCGTCACCATCTGTGCGGTAGCCGGGCGCCACCGCGAAAACGCTCTTAATCTCAGTACACTGACAGAACATAAGAGCTCTACCGGTGGTCTTCTTTTGGCTATTGCCTGCGGATTTGGCGCGTCCTTTATCAACTTCGGTCTTGCCTTCGGCGCCCCTCTGTTGCTTGCCGCTCAACGTCAAGGCGCCAGCCTAAGCGGATCCGCAAATGCCGTTTGGTTACCGCTTATGCTCGCTGGCTCCATCCCTAACTTGGTCTACTGCGTTTATCTCATGCGAAAAAACCAAACCGTCGCATGCTTTACCAATGGCGGATTCACTTACTGGGTCCTCGCCGCCACCATGGCCTTTCTCTGGTTTGCCAGCACGGTGTTGTATGGAGCAGCCACCTCGCATCTCGGTATCCTCGGTCCAATCCTGGGATGGCCGCTCTTCATGTCTCTTATAGTAATTACGGCAAGCTTACTTGGTGTGCTTACAGGTGAGTGGAAGCACGCCGGCCGCAAGCCTCTCCTGATCCAACTTGGCGGTGTTGCGGTCTTAGTCGCCGCAGTTTTTGTTCTTGCCGCCACGAGCAGCCATTTATCCTGAAAAGGACCGTAATCATGCCTCTGAGTCTTACTAAAACGCATATCTGCATAACTGGGATCGTGAAGAAAGCATGAAGGCGCTATCGTTGGACATGGGTGGTACACACGTCAGCTGCGCCATTGTCGAAGACCGCAAATTGCTTGACTGCATCAGTATTTCCTCGGAGCGAGCTCAGAGCCTTGCCTCCATGCTTCCGCTCATCGCAGATGCACTTCATACTCTATTGCGTTCGCACGCTATTCGACCTGAAGACTGCGCCGGCCTTTCTATCGGCTACCCCGGCATCGTCAATAGCGGTACAAGCGAAATCCTTTCCACCCATAAGAAATATGAAGATGCTCCGCACCTTGATCTCGCTTCCTGGAGCCGAGACAACTTCGATATCCCGCTGCGCATGGAAAACGATGCTCGCATGGCGTTGTTGGGAGAGCACTACGCCGGAGCCGCACAAAACTATCAGAATATCGTTATGATGACTCTCGGCACCGGCATTGGCGGCGCTGCCATGATTCATGGCCGACTCCTTCGTGGAGCCCATTCCCAGGCCGGTTGCCTCGGAGGTCATATCCCCATCAATTACAAGGGGCGAACGTGCACTTGTGGCAACATCGGTTGCGCTGAAGCTGAGGCTGCTGGATGGTCGATCCCCCTTGTGGCTCGTGACTGGCCCGGCTATTCTTCAAGCCTGCTTGCGGGTGCACCCGACTTGGACTTCCGCAAGCTCTTTGCAGATGAGGTCAAGAACGACACCGTGGCTCTTGCTCTGCGCCAACACTGTATCGAAGTCTGGTCTGCCAATGTTGTAGCCAACATCCATGCCTATGACCCCGAGATAGTTGTCATCGGGGGGGGTGTCATGAAAAGCGCAGACCAGGTTCTTCCGGGCATCCAGCAACACGTCAACCAGCACGCCTGGACACCATGGGGCCACCCACAAATCCGTGCTGCTGCGCTCGGCAACGACGCAGGCTTGCTCGGTGCAGTGCCTCTTCTATTGGAGGGCACGCTTGCGGATACCGACTAAACATGGCTCCTCCTCTTACGACAAGCACCCTTTCATCCCAGTAGGCGCTGCGGAAGATTGCGCTGTCGGCTGGAGTGAGGTAACGCGCGCCATCGCATCTCATCACAAGACCGGAGTCCTTTGTATCGAATGTTACCCAGGGGTCTCGCTTGATGAGATGGAGAATGCTTTGCAAATGTATCTCGGCCCTAAAGTCATCATTCGCGCACGTGACAGTTACAAAACGCCTAAAGCCCTGGAGAGGATGTTCCATTCCGTCCTTGGAGACGATCGTGTCTTCGGCCGAATGAACGGCCTCCAGATTGAGGACTATTTCGATCTCGATCTACTCGCGCAACAGCAACAACGTGTACGTCAGGCCGATAACCTTATCGTCGTCGGCACTGGTGCGTCTCTTATCGCTCCCACCGCCGCAACGCTTGTCTACGCGGATTTGGCTCGATGGGAAATTCAACTCCGCTGGCGCACAAAAGGTCTCCCCAACCTGGGTCTCGATAACCATGCAGAGGGAATCGCAACTAAGTACAAGTGCGGTTACTTTGTCGAATGGCGCGCTGCTGATCGGCTTAAGAAGGAGCTTCTTCCGCACATTGATTTTCTGCTCGACACCAATACAGATAGCCTCCCCAAACTCATTCGAGGAAATGATTTCCGCGGCGCTCTCGAGCTAGTAGCGCACCGGCCCTTCCGTGTTGTTCCATATTTTGACCCAGGTCCCTGGGGCGGCCACTGGATGGAAGCGGTCTGCGATCTGACAGACGATGCGCCAAATCACGCCTGGTGCTTCGACTGTGTACCCGAAGAAAATAGTCTGCTTCTCGGTTTCGACAGTCACCGTGTAGAGATTCCCGCCATCGACGTGGTTTTCGCGCAACCCAAAGCGTTATTGGGTGAAGCTGTCCACGGCCGTTTCGGTACGGAGTTTCCCATACGATTCGACCTTCTTGACACAATGGGGGGCGGTAACCTGTCCCTGCAGGTTCATCCACTGACAGAATACATTCAAGACAAATTCGGAATGGCGTATACGCAGGATGAAAGCTACTATCTCTTAGACTCCTCAGAGGATGCCTGCGTCTATCTTGGTCTCCACGAGAATGTTGAACCCGATTTGTTCTTGCGCGAACTCCGAGCTGCGCAAGCTGGCCAGCAATCATTTCCCGTCGACTCCTTTGTGAACCCATGGCCTGCGCGCAAGCACGATCACTTTCTAATCCCTGCCGGCACTGTTCACTGCTCTGGCAAAAACTCAATGGTGCTCGAGATCAGCGCGACGCCATATATATTTACGTTCAAGTTGTGGGATTGGGCCCGCGCTGGCCTAGACGGCCTTCCACGGCCAATCCATATCGACCACGGAGAAGCAAATATTCAGTGGGACCGACGCACTCGTTGGGTTCGTCAAAATTTGGTCAACCGCATCGCTCCACTCGCATCAGGCCCGGGATGGCGAGAGGAGTCCACCGGCCTTCACGAACGTGAGTTTATTGAGACACGCCGACACTGGTTCACCGGGACCGTGCCACACCATACCGGTTATGGTGTCAATGTCCTCAACCTAGTCGAGGGCGCCGAGGCCATCGTCGAGAGTCCAAGCAATGCGTTTCAGCCACTCGTTGTCCATTATGCCGAGACCTTCATCATCCCGGCATCAGTTGGGGATTACACCGTCCGCCCTCATGGACCGTCCTTGGGCTGCGAATGCGCTACGATCAAAGCCTTCGTAAGGACTCATGCATAGGTGAACCTTTTCGAAGGCGCGGCAAAGCTCTTCATCACGGCTGCGGTGTCATGGGTCTTCGGCTGTGTAAAGAACTCGCCTAGACTCTATTGACCGGATTCTGAGCAGGCTTACCATCGAGCACGCGTGCTATATCCTCACAGATTGCTTTCGTTACGCGATTCTGCGCTTCGTGCGTAAATGCCGCTACGTGCGGCGTTAAAATTAGGTTGGGCTGCCGCTCCAGTTCCCCCATGAGCGGAGGCTCTGTGCAGCGCACGTCCAGCGCAGCGCCGGCAATCTTTCCGGATTTGAGTGCACAGAGAAGATCGTTCTCAGCGACGACCTCTCCACGAGATGTGTTGATAAACGTAGCTGAGGATTTCATCCTCCCAAAACACTCTGCGTTCAACAACCCGATAGTCTCCGGCGTCGCCGGAAGATGACATGAGACGACGTCTGCGCGGGTGAGTAAGTCGTCGAGTGTAACCAGTTCAGCATTCAACTCGCTGAGCAGGATGTTATCTCGACTGACAAAGAGATCATGGGCAAGTACCTTCATCCCGAATGACTGCGCTCGCCGTGCGGTCAAATACCCAATCTTGCCGATGCCAATGATGCCTATCGTCTTGCCGTAGAGTTCGGTCCCAAGAAACTGTTGACGGTTCCAGTTACCGGCTTTTGTATCCTGGTTTGCGCCAGGAATCATGCGGGCCAGAGATAGCATCAAGCCCATGGCAAGTTCCGCCACGCTGATTGCATTCTGGTCCGGAGTGGATGTGATGAGAATACCTGCTTTCGTTGCGGCTGCAACATCCACGTTATCCAGACCGACTCCGGCCCGGCCAACGACGACAAGCTTTTTAGCCACGCCAAGAAGCGCAGCCGTTAGCTGCGTCTGATTTCTAATAATAAGTGCACGGAAGTCGCCAATCCGCTTTGATAACTCTACGGGATCTTTCCATAATTCAGGCATGAACGTGGTATCGAATCGCGCCGATAAGGCATCCACCGCAGCGCCACGAATGTTTTCAGTGATTAGAATATCGGGCATATCCTAGGCTTTCACCTCAGTGCAATCGAAAGGTACCTTCAAACGGGTACACCAAATCTCAAGTTCAGCCAGCGTCTCATCGCTAACGTGAATTCCACGCACTTTATTCACTTTAGCGTTCCTTGCAGAACGTTCTCCGGGAATCAAAATCTCTTCAACCCCTGGCCGCTTCTTGCTGCCCTTAATTCGATCGATCGTTTCGTCAATGCGTTTCTTGAAGTCAGAGAGATCAAGGAAGGCCGCGATATTCAGGAGACAGAAAAAATGTCCCACTCCCTGTTTCCGGTCCATATCCTTATACATCGATCCAATCTCCGAACCGATTGACGCGCCCGATAGGACACTGCTGAACATTTCGACCATCAAAGCAAGCGCATAACCCTTGTGCCCTGCCATTGTCAGTACGGTGCCGAGGAGAGCTTCCTGAGGGTCGGTTGTAGGTTCGCCATGCCGATCCAAGGCCCAATTCTCTGGAATCGGTTGCTTCTTCTTTTGAGCGGCGATGATATTTCCGCGTGCAACAACAGAGGTCGCGAGATCGACTTTGATGTTGAATCCTTTTCCAGTGGGAAAAGATGCAGCAATCGGGTTCGTGCCGAAGAACGGTTGATAACCGCCTTCCGGCGACATTGCCGGCTCGCAGTTCGTCATAGCAAGAAGGATCAGTCCCTCATCGGCTGCTCGGTTGCAATAGTACGACAGTGCACCAAAGTGCTGTGAATTGCGGATAGTCGCAGCCGCGACTCCATTCTTCATCGCGAGCGGTGCAAGTAGATCCAACGCCTTTACGGCCTGAACCTGGCCCAGGCCATTACCGGCGTCTAGCACAAGTACGCTGCCTCCATCCCGTTCGACAGTTAACTCGACCTCCGAAGCAATCAGTCCCTTTTCGATCCGCTGAAGGTAGATATTCAAGCGCGAGATTCCGTGGGTTGAAGCTCCCTGCAGATCCGCATCGATCAGAGCACGAGCGAAGATGTCCGCGTCGTTCGGCTGGACACCCATCGCAGTGGCGAGTCTGGTAACCAGACATCTCATCGCTTCTGGACAGAACCTCTTCATGGGACAGATTGCCTCGAAGATGGGAGTGAAGGTGAAAGAGCTAGGCGCTTCGGTAAAGCTTTGTCATCACAAATTCGCGATGTCCAAGTGCTTCGGCCGCTGTGAAACGACCGTTCGCGGTGCGGACGATCATGTCGAGCAAAGCATCGCCAGCTTGATCGAGCGTCATCTCGCCCTGCAGAATAGGCGAAACGTCAACGTCGATATGCTCCTTCATCGTTGTAACGGTCTTCGGATTGCCAGAAAGCTTGATAACCGGCTCGATGGGGTTTCCGATGACATTTCCTTGGCCAGTAGGGAAGAGGTGAATAACTGCCCCGGACGCGGCCCAAAGTGTCACGGCTTCAGCTGCAGCACTCGATGTATCCATAAACCACAGTCCAGCCTTGGAAGGAGCGACTGCGGGTGGAAGGCATCCTACGAATTTCGTCCGTTTGCCAAGCTTTTCAACATTGCCGAGAGCCTTCTCTTCGATCGTGGTGAGACCGCCTGCGATGTTGCCTTTCGTCGGCTGCGATTCGGAGAGGTCATCCTTCTTCTGATCAAAGACTAGCTTGGTGTAGTCCTCAAAGGCCGCCATAAACTCCTTGCGGACTTGGTCGTTTGCAGCTTTAGCTGCGACGATGTGCTCGGCACCCGTCAGTTCGCTAGTCTCTCCGAAAGAGGCAGTCCCACCTTCTGCGCAATGCTTGTCGATTACGTTGCCGACCGTTGGGCAACTTGACAGCCCCGTTGTGGTATCCGACTCGCCGCACTTAACGCTGATATACAACTCATCTAAGTTACATTCAGTGCGCTGAAGCTCACTTGCCCATTGCACGTATTCCTTAGCCTGGTAGGAAGCATCGGCGATCGTTCGTATATCCCCTTTGCCTTCGATAGAAAAGCCTTTCACGGGCTTGCCTGTCTTAGCGATTCCATCCACAATTCGCTGCGTCCACCCCTGCTCAATTCCTATAACCACTACCGCAGCTACATTCGGATTGCTTCCCGTACCGATCATTGTGCGGAAGAACAGATCCAGGTCCTCTCCAAACTGCAGACGGCCATATGCGTGAGGCAGTGCGAGGGTGCCTTTGATATTGTTGGCAACCGCTTCACAAGCAGCATTTGAAATATCGTCAACCGGTAAGATGATGACGTGGTTGCGTACTCCAACTCGCCCGTTTTCGCGCCTATATCCAAGAATTTTCCGCTTCGCCATACTTACGCCCACCTTTTCGTCTTGAGATTATGTGTGTGAACGTGGTGTCCGGCTTTGACAGACTGAACGATCCTCCCGATCTCACATCCATATTTGGTTACAGAATCTCCTACTGCAAAATCTTTCAGTGCAAGCTTATGACCTAGTGGGATAGCTTCTTCCGAATGAGCTTTAAGGGATTCGTTATTGGTCAGGTTTCTGCCGACGCAGTCTGCGTTCGGCGCAATATCAACAACTGCCACGCCGACGTTGTCCGACGCATCGTGTATTAGAAAATGAATCATTAGTGACTTTCTCCTTCTTTACTTTTTCTCGTGGCGTCAGATCGGATCATCAGACTCCGCCGATTGATATGTGTTTTGTTTCGAGAAAAGATTCCAAACCTTCTACACCCAACTCTCGCCCCCAGCCACTCTGCTTGACGCCACCGAACGGACTCTGACTGGTGGACGGTGCACCATCATTGATACCTAGCGTCCCCGCCTCAATCTGCTCGCTGAGTCGGAAGATGCGTCCAATATCTCGCGTCATTGCGTAAGCGCTCAACCCATAAGAAGTGTCGTTGGCCCTGCGGATTGCTTCCTCCTCCGTATCGAAGCTGCTAATGGGCGCGATCGGAGCAAACGTCTCTTCAGACATGCAGTCGGTGTCGTCAGTTACTCCTTCGAGAACGGTTGGCTTGAGGAAGAAGCCTGGCGAGTCTTTCAGCCGCTCACCTCCTGCGACGACACGCGCGCCCTTCTTTACCGCGTCTTCGATCTGGCAAAAAGCCAGGTCCAGAGCTTGCTGGTTAACTACTGGTCCCACGTCTACGCCAGGCTCAAGACCGGGGCCAATCTTTAGCTCGCCGACTGCGGCAGTAAAGCGTTTGACAAATTCTTTGTAGATTGTCTTCTGGACATAGATTCGATTCGCAGCAATGCACGACTGCCCCGTATTGCGATATTTCGCGATGATCGTCTCCGAGACGGCTTTATCTAGGTCGCAATCATCGAAGATCAGCACCGGTGCGAGTCCGCCGAGTTCCAAAGAGAGAGGTTTTATGGTCTCGGCTGCGCCCCGGATCAGCTCTCGTCCAACTGAGGTGGAGCCCGTGAAGCTGATTTTTCTGCAGATTTCATTCGAGAGGAATTCTTTGGAGATCATGATCGCATTGCCGATCGCCAGCTGAAACGCTCCGCCAGGAACTCCTGCAGCCTCCATGCACTCCGCCAATGCCACAGCACTGAGAGGAGTCTGCGAGGCTGGCTTGAGAATGACAGGACAGCCGGCGGCCATGGCCGGCGCTACTTTGCGGACGGACAGGACGAGAGGAAAGTTCCATGGAGCAATCGCTCCAACCGTCCCGATGGATGTCTTTACGACCAGATGACGTTTTCCATGAACCTGAGGTGGAATAATGCGGCCGTAAACTCGCCGTCCTTCCTCCGCGAACCATCGAAGATGGTCCTCGGCCATTGCGACCTCTCCCGCGCTCTGGGCCAACGGCTTACCGTTCTCGAGCGTGATGGTTCGTGCGATCTCTGCTTTTCGGCGGGCAATCTCATCCGCGACCAGGTGCAACAAGATGCCACGGTCTTTGGCAGTCTTCGCGCGCCAGGAGGGCAACTCGTCTTGAGCAGCGCGCAAAGCGTCCTTCAGTTGGCTGTTATCAATGGTCGACACTCTGGCAAACGGCTGGGCAGTTGCGGGATTGACAACCTCGAACTCATTTTCAGTCCTTACCCATTGACCACCTAAGTAAGAGCAGTACGAGTTTTTGATGCTATTTTCCACATTCCCTCTATTCCTGATTACTTCACGTTGGCTAAGAACTACCCGACCCACTTAGGGACAAACTTGCCTTGAAGAACCTGACTTTCGATCATCTCCCTGGCGCCAATAACGTGATTACGGGCTTGTCTTTCTGCTTCCTCTGCAAAGTTATGCTCGATTGCTTCGACGATTCGAAGGTGCTCCGCATGAATAATCGACGGCTCCCTGAATGCGCGCACAGTCATGCCCAGAACACGATAGGTTTGCGACAAGCGGATTAGAGTGCCATTCTGCGACAACTCCGTAATATGTAAGTGAAAACTGCGATCCAGCGATGCCGTCTCGCTGTCTTTTTCCTGCGACAGTCGATAGATGTTGTCCGCCATGCTTCGTAGTTCAGCGATATCCGCTCGACCAGCATGGACGCATGCGAGGCGCGCCGCCAGTCCTTCCATGACCTCACGCACCATGTAGGCCTCGCAGATGCGGGTGGCATCGAGATTGTCGACAAACACCCCAAGATGATCGATCGATTCCACCAACCCTAGCCACTGCAATTCAAGAAGCGACTCCCTGACCGTGCCCTGGGCTACGCCAAGCTCGCGAGCCAGACTCTGCTGACTCAGTCGCTCCCCTGGTTTGCTTTCGCCGGTGAGAATACGTCGTTGAATCTCTTCTCTAACTTCATGCCGTGCAACGCGAGCCTTCACCATATGTCCCTCTTGGATTGAATTTTCAGCAACCATGGAACTAATTTGAACCCGCTCTAGATAATCGATTGTAACCTATCACAAACGCCGCACGTTATGATTCCTTGTTCACGAGTGCCAATCTATCCTCAGAAGTCTCGCTAGACGCCGGAATATCTCTGCATGACTTCCGAAATGCACAAGTACGTGATGCGGCATCCCAGCATGGATGAGTTTGTCAAAGCGCCTCGGGACTGGCTCTCCCTCCACTTCAACGAGGAGGCTGTTGCCAGTAACCCTTCGCTTCGGTGGAATTGCCCGACCTTCAAAGGACGTCATGTGGTAGCGATTGTCGCATCGCCAAAGGCGTGAAACGGTGATGGGATGGTCTCCTTGCAGAAGGCCATCCACGACAAGTGGTCGCGCTATGTTAAAGTGTTCTCCAAGTGTTGGACCATCCTCGCTCCCGATAGCGTTGCACATGTCGAGTGGCGCCATCCCGGGATGCCAGAAGAAAATCGTGGAATCATAGTGTTCCAGCCAGTCCGTCAAGAAACCGGGGCCAACTCCAAGAAAGCTACCGGCGAGACCGGAAATTGCGCCATCCACATCCCCTTCGATTGATACGGCGTTGCCGCCAGCCGTCAGCCTGGAGACGGCAAAATACGGCCATTGCCCGACCATGTTCGGCAACTCAGGCCAGCATTGAAGCGACAAGGCATCCAGGCTCATTTCCTTCATCAAGTCGGTAATCGACAGGTAGAAACGGGAGTTGACGGAAAGAAGTGCATCGGATGGAGAAGCTTTAGTCCCCCCTTGGGTCAGGCCAAATTTGTGAACCTCAAGCAGGTCCTGTCCAATGGCATCCTCAGTTACGTTACCCACGCGTTCGATGAACTGTGGAAGACTCAGTGAATGGAGTTGCATTCCGAAGGTCTGACGAATCAGGAAGGGATCTGCGGCAAGATCGATGAATCCCGGTGCGTGGGTGCCAACCACCCCTATCTTTGCCTGTCGAAGGCGGGACACCGTGCTCACAAGCGCAATCGCCTGTAACAAATCATTATGGATTTCATCCGGGTCGCCGTAGACAAACTCGAATGAGCGATGTGCTTGGCGGTAGATCGATGCCCATAGATGCTGGCCGACCAGCGAACAAGAACTGACCTTGCCATCGCCTGGCCTCTCAGGCGTCGCCCACAGGATGATGGGATTGGACCATCTCTGACTGATGGTCAAAGCAAACTGACCGTCAGTGAGCGACGGCTGGATCACAATCAACGCATGGCACTTTGCGCTCTCAATCTCATCCATTGACGCGTGAATTGTCTCATCGTCCAATACCAGCCTGTCTGCTCCGATGCATGTAAACCCCAGAGCCTTCAGCGTCGACAGGGCCCGTTCGCGAATGATCCTGTTCCATTCCTGATCGAATCCTGGACGCTTGCGCCCAAAGACCAGTACACCAATGTTTTTGGTTGAGCCGCGTTCGCTCGTGCTTAGCATAATTTAAGGAACTCCCATGGTTTGAAGACGAGATGGCAGCGCCGGCAAGTACTGAAAAAGTTCTCCGAGAAGCGGTCGTAGATACTCGCCAAATCCGTCTGTCACGGCGAATGGACCGTCTGTCAGCCACTCTGCCGGTATGGCGCGTTCGACTCCGGCAACGGCGCTCAACGGAACGAGATCGTATTCGAGCGGCCCGGGATCTTCAAGCGGCCGAAGCGCCACCATCTTGTCGGTCTCTCCAGCCACCAGCGCACGCACTCCCGCACGCCCAACAAGTTCGGCATCCTTCTGATCCTGGGTTGAGACAAGCGCCATCGATGCTCGACCAAGCAAACCTGGCTTCTCATTTCGGCAACGAATCTTCAGGTTTTCCGCCACAACGCCAGCCAGGAACTGCCCGACCCCACCTGTCATGGGCCGTTTGAGCGGGTCTAGCTGAGAGGGATCGCTCATTTCATAGACGAGGCTTCCGTCCTTATTCCGGATGCCCTCGGACACGACAACAACTGCCCACCCAAGTCTGGTTACAATTTTGTCCAGATCGTCCAGAAATCTCTCTTTGTGAAAGGCCAATTCGGGCACATAGACCAGATGTGGTGCATCGTTTTCAGCTACTCTGGCGAGATTGGATGCTCCTGCGAGCCAGCCTACGCTCCTGCCCATCGTTTCCAGGATCGTGACCGGTTGTGGTAAAGAACGGATATCCATACCGAGATCGCGAGTCGATTGTGCAACATACCGGGCTGCACTCGCATAACCAGGAGAGCGATCCGTAGCGGAAATATCGTTGTCGACGGTCTTCGGTATGCCGATGATTTGCACTTCAAAATCGATAGACCGGCAGAAGGCGCTTATTGTTTCCGCACCGCGCATCGTGCCGTTGCCACCCATGAAGATGAGGGAGCCGATCTCGAGTCGTTGAAGATTTTCAACTAGGCGATACAGATCGTCTGCAGTGGGCTTATAGCGAGTTGAACCCAACGCCGCGCCTGGGCTATTCCTTAAAACAAAAAGTTCGCTGGCAGACATCTGGCTAAGGTCCAGAACGTCGCCTTTAATGATTCCTTCTACTCCTGATTTAGAGCCAAATACTCGTCCGATTCCAGGATGGCAAAGACCTTCCGCGATAACGCTTGAGAGGCTTGCATTGAAGACGGTAGTGGGCCCTCCACCTTGCACGATCATCAGGTTATTCGCTCTCATTTTACTTCCGTTACGAACATCGTACAAATGTGCCTTCAAGTGTCACAGCGTACAATCGATTGTGAATGATTGTCAAGGAGACGACCGGATTGCTCAGTCCCATCCGCCGCAGAGAAGCATCGCAATTCTGTGCCAAGGTTTTCAGAGAGAACAGCTGCCCTGGCCAGCTCTCGAGTTGAAGGTGCTCAAAGAGGGAGCTACCCGTAAATGAAAGTCATGACAAGATATGTGCTAATGAACAGAACTCTGCGCAACCCTGGGAGAAGATGACGAGTACCATTTCAAGGTTAGTATGTTCCGCATGCCTCTTTGCCGGTGTTGTGTCAGCACAAACACAAGTAAGTGTGCCAATCAATTCAACGTACAGCAATATCAATTCAGTCAAACCGATTGCGCCTGATTTTGCAGGGTTGGGCTTCGAAATAACAAGCGTGATGCCCGGTGCAAATGGATTGGCGCCGGGAGTGCATCTCTTCGATCCAGTGAACAACCCACAGCCCCTTGCCCTATTCCAGCAGATGGGGATCAAGAACCTTCGTGTGGGAGCAGGCACGGGAGATGGTTGTAGAACACCATTTCCTGCTTACGCTGACATAGACGACCTGTTTCACTTCGCCATTGTCGCCAGGCTGAAGGTGATCTATCAGTTTCGTCTGATAAATCCAGCCTCCTGCGCCAATCCAGGTCTGGCTTCGATTAACGCAGCCACTGCCCAGTACATTTGGAGCCATTATTCGGCGAATGTTTCTGCTCTTAGTTCGGGCAATGAGGACGACTTCCATGCTGCCCACTCTTACTGCACCAGTGAGTCCGACTGTACCTGCTTAGGTGAAATCGGATGTCACTGCACATCGGGAGATATGTCCTGCCGCACCGGCAGCGGTTCTGCTCTTGTTATTCGTGATCCGGCAATCTATGAAGTGGGCGTTTCCTCCGGCAGGAGTAATGCCGGAAGCGCGTTTCCTTCCTATCTCAGTGAGTGGAGAAATTACACCTCAGCCATTACTTCGGGTGCCGGGATGTCGAACGTGCCCATGGTAGGGCCGGATGCAGGGTCATACACTACGACTGCCCAATTCACCGGTGCAGTCTGCGGTTCTACATATAAGAACGCCGGCTGGCCGCAGTTGCTTGCCAGCTGCGAAAAGGGTAGTTCGACGGTCAACTTCACAACTGCACTCGGGCACTACTATGTCGGCGGAAATACGTCGTACCAGACCTATGCCTTGACCGCCGCGGAAGCAATAAACAATATGTTGTCGTCGGAGTGGATCAAAGGCACCAGCATTGGTGATGAACCATATCAGCCATCGGGTATTCCCTCAAGCGACAAGCTTATCTACACTCCTTACGCTTGGCTTTACGCTACGAACTATCAGCCCGTGCAGAAGCTGGGAATGGAGTACCGGCTAACGGAGTCGAATGACTATCTCGGCGGAGTTGCGAATGCGAGTAACGCCTTTGCAGCGGCTCTATGGGGATTAGATTACATGCATTGGTGGGCCCTCAATAGCGCTGCCGGCATCAATTTTCATAACAACCAGTGGATTTATACAGATACCTTAGTGCCTTATAACAATCACTGGCGGGCGCCCGGCTCATGCGACCCCTCACCCTGCTCAAACTACTACGTTACTCCAAAAGGATATGGCATCAAGGCGTTTAATATGAGTGGCCACGGCTACCCCGTGGATGCTCCTTCTACTCCTGCCAGTCCACCTACCGAGTTTAGGTTGACATCTTATGCAGTGGCCTCAGGCCAGGATCTCTATGTCACCATTATTAACAAGACTCAGGGAACAGCCAGTGGTGACACCGCGAGAGTGACCATTGCTCCAACCGGTGCGCCGTTCACCGGCGCAAGCGTCTCTTCGATCGTCCTTGCCTCCAGCATCGTTGGTGACGCTGGACAGCTGACCGCGACGCTTGGTGGTGCATCTATTGCCAATACTGGCGCGCAGTGGATAGGACAATGGACGGCCGAGAGTCCTGATATGAACGGCTCAGTCACGCTGTCCGTGCAACCTGCAACCGCTATGATCGTGAAATTCCGCGCTGGCAGCAATTACGTCGGGCCCATCCAGATGGATCAGAATGGTGCCTTGGAGATGTTTGCCGTCGACAGTATAGGCAACCTTTGGCGCGACTGGCAGGAGGCTTCTACCGTAAACGCACAACCAAACAGCGTCGCCAATAAATGGAACGGTTGGTTGGAAAATCTCTCCGGAGTTGCTTTTGGCTCTGCGATTGGTAGCCCGGTCGTGGCAAGAAATCAGGACAATACCTTGCAGGTGTTCGTTCCCACCTCCGGTGACGTTTTTTACAACCAACAAGAGACCCCCGGCGGAGCTTGGCAGAACAACTGGACTGATATGGGAAGCAGCAGCAAAGGCATGACCAACCTACAAGCCGGGCAGAATGCTGATGGCAGCCTGAGTGTGTTTGGGCTCGATTCCAGAGGCAACCTCTGGACTGCAACTGAAGTTGCGCCTGGCGTCGGTTGGTCCAGTTGGACCAAGCTAGCCTCAGTCAGCGGTGGAATCAAACCGGGCTATGTGGTCGGTCAGAACCTCAATGGACGGCTCGATGTATTTGGCATGGACGGTAGTCTCCGCCCCGTGCTCTGGCACATCTCGCAGACAAGGAGCAATACCTGGGCTACTTCCTGGGACCGCCTGGGCACACCACCTGGAAAGACGATTCAATCCCGACTTCAAATCGCCAGAAGTCTTGCCGGAAATCTGACGATCTTCGGAGTCGATACGAGTGGCAATAGCGGTGCTACTGGTAACGTCTGGAGTATTGCGCAAACTTCGCCGGGCGCTTCCTGGGGATCATGGACTGCATTGCCAACTCACAGCGGAGTCACGATGACTCCGGGCTTTGTGTCTGGTCAAAATGCCAATGGCCAATTCGAATTATTCTCTGTCGGCAGCGACGGCAACATCTATCACACCTGGATCACGTCCCGTGGTACTTGGGGCAACTGGGAAAGCATCAGTGGGACGAATGGAACTGGCCTGCTGAATCCTAACCTGGTGGTAGGCAATACGAATGATGGCCGGCTGCAAGTCTTCGGTGTCAACAGTAGCGGAACTGTTTATTCGAACTGGCAAGGGAGACCCGGCGACTCTTGGAATGGATCTTGGACGTCCTTCGGCAATAGTTCTGGGTTGGCTTTCTATAAAGGCCAGCCATAAATGATTGCGTTGATCTTTCATGTGTAAAAAGTACTTACTAGCCAGTGCACACTAAATCTGCAGGTAGGAAATCGATGAATAGAAGAACATTCAACAAGCTAGCCGGTCTTACGGCAATCAGCGCTCTAGCGGGAAATGTTGGGTTAGATGCGGAGCAAGCCGGCTTCGTCGGTGAGGTAATTTTAGAAGACGCAATGCTGCTGATTGCATTTGACTCCAAATCAGGTGCGCTGACCCGGGTGGAAGATAAGTCGACTCATTGGGTAATCCAGCGCCGGCCTGAATTGGGAGTTTCTTTTCGCCTGCATGCTCCACTTCCTGAGCAACGCGACAACTTCGTACTTGGTCAGAAACAGCAAGCAGTTTCGGTCGACAAGCTATCGGACCATCAGGTGCGGCTGCAGTGGAAAGATTTGATCAGCGAGCACGGCGGCGTATTACCGATGACGTTCACGGCTACTGTGACGCTGGAGAATGGCACGCTGACTTTTGACGGCGCCCTGATTAACAATTCGGCGCTGGCAGTTGAAACCATTGACTACCCTTACTTCGGAGACCTCAATCCTCCCGTACAAGGCGAGCAGGTGCTAGCCCGAATCATGCGATACGATAACCTCGAATCCACAGAGATTTATCCGCATTTTGCCAATGAAAAAGGCTACTGGGGCGTCGATTTTCCGACGAAAACCCTCGACTCTTTCAACAGTCTCTTCTGTCTTATTCAATCCACGCATCAGGGTTTGTATGTGGAGATGCACGATCCCGCTTCTCCTTACCTGTTGCAGTACAGTTTTGAGCAGCATCCCGGTGTAATCAGTAACCTTGCTCCCTTTTCCGCAGTTGGATCCAATTCGATCGGGGAAGTGCATCTGGTTCCACCGAGAGATGACATTTCTGGTATCCCGGTGCATCTGGAATTCCGCACCTGTCATTTCATCTTCGCCCACCCTCATTCAACCAGGAAACTCGTGCCTATCGTCATGCGTTGTTATAACGGCGACTGGCATGCCGGTATTGATCTCTATAAACAATGGCGGTCCACTTGGTATCAGGCACCTCAAATTCCCTCTTGGGCTCTCGAGGTACATTCCTGGCAGCAATTGCAGATCAACTCGCCAGAAGAAGAGTTCCGCATTCGGTATAGCGATCTTGTAAAGTACGGCGACGAGTGTGTGAAGAACAGGGTACAAGCCATTCAACTAGTGGGTTGGAACCGCGGTGGCCAGGATCGCGGGAACCCTTCGCTCGATACTGATCCGGGGCTGGGTACTTGGCAGGAGTTGCATGATGCAATTGCCCAAATTCAGGCGAAGGGAGTGAAGGTCATTCTATTCGGCAAGTTCCCTTGGGCAGATATGACAACCGACTGGTACAAGAAGGAACTATTCAAGTACGCAGCCGTTGATCCATACGGCATTCTCTATCAGTGGGGCGGAGATAGCTATCACACACCGACACAATTGGCTGGAATCAACAATCGCCAGTTTGCAGTAATGGATTTCTGTTCTCCGGCCTACCGCGATGTCGCTGCAAAGGAATTCCATAAGATATTGGACTTAGGCGCCGCAGGCTGGCTTTATGATGAGGTCTGTTTTCACGGGCAAGTCAAGTACTCCTTCAGTCCGGATCATGGATATGCTGAACCTGGTTATCTCTACTCAGGTGATATTCCTCTAGCCACGCAATTACGCTCCGCCGCAAACAAAATCAACTCGGAGTTCCTCTTTGCCGGTGAAGGGCCGCAGGACTGGCTGACACAGTACTATCCGTTCTCCTACTTCCGTGGCAGTCCTACGCCGGTAGAACAATACATCGCGCCCCATAATCCAATCATGGCTGGAGTGAATGGCTTCGATGACCGAGAGCAGCTCAATAGGATCTTGCTTCACCGTTGCATCATTAGTTATGAGCCTTACAACTTCAAGGGTCGGTTAAGCGATTTTCCGTTGACGCTTGCCTATGGCCAGAAGATCGACGCTCTGCGTCACAAATACAAAGCATGGCTCTGGGATGCTGCGTTCAGGGACACAGTGGGAGCTCAGGTGACCTGCGCGGATTCCACCTCGAACGGTTCCTGTCTGTATTCCGTACTCGTTACGGATACAGGCAAACGTGCGGTTGTGGTCATTAATCAGGAGGCCGAAAAGACAATTACCGTTGAAGTGGATGTGCCAAATCCTCGCCGCTTGGTAGTTGCCACACCAGAGAGACTCGATGCCCAACCAACATCCGGCACGTTGCAGATTCCAGCACGTTCCGCCGCCGCAGTGATGGAGTTATGATTCGGAGCGTCTTGGTAGCGGCGCCTGCTGGCTGTGAGGACTTAGTCCTAAGCCTATCAACCAAGACTCGTAAGATCGCAGCAAATGCTCCTTGTTTCGCTAGAGCACCGGAGTGCACCGTGGGTTATTCTCAATATATATCATGCGTTTCAGAAGAAAAATTGCAATGGAACAGTAGAGCCGGGAGTTTATGCAACGTCGTGAATTTATCAAGTCTGCAATCGTACTTGGGAGTGCGTTTGCGGGGAGCAGCCGCACGGCTTTCCCAATGCAAGTGCCCGCCGCCCCATCATCAGCTGCTCTCCAAGTGAAGCGTGTTTTGATGGTCTTCAAATGTCATTTCGATGCCGGTTTTATCAACACTCAGGCCGCGGTCGTCCATCGCTATTTCGCTGAATATTTTCCAAAGGCCATTCAGGTGGCGGATGAGATGCGCCAATCCGGGCATCCCTATGTATGGACGACGGGTTCATGGCTGCTCTATGAGTACCTCGAACAGGCGGCACCGGAAGATCGGCGGAGGATGGAGCATGCAATCTCCATAGGTGACATCGCGTGGCATGCACTTCCGTTCAACTGGCAGACGGAGTTGATGGACAGATCGATGATTTCAGGTGGTATTGCCTTGTCAAAGGCGCTGGATCGGCGCTTTGGCCGCAACACCACAGGTGCCAAGATGACGGATGTGCCTGGCCATACGCGCGGGTTGATTGAACCACTTGCACAACAGGGCGTGAAGTTTCTCGATATCGGAGTGAACTCTGCCAGTACACCAGCTGAAGTGCCTCCTGTCTTCCTTTGGAAGAATTCAAACGGATCAGAGCTCATCGTGATGTATCACCATAACTATGGCGACGTTGTGCAGATCCCAGGCTCGGATCTTGCAGTCGCAATCTTCGTTCGAGGGGACAACAGCGGCCCGCACACGCCGGAAGAGATCACTACTTTCTACTCCGATTTGAGCCGCCAGTTCCCAAATGCGCAGCTGACTGCCACCAGCCTAACCGAGGTTGCGAATGCGTTGGAGCCGTTCAAGAGCAACCTGCCCGTGATCACGCAGGAGATAGGAGATACCTGGATCCATGGTGTCGCGAGCGATCCGCTGAAGCTCGCCAGATATCGCGAAGTTGCGCGACTTCGTCAAACGTGGCTTGCGCAGGAGAAATTTAAGGTCGGCGACGCAACCGACTTAGCTCTGCTGCGTCACCTTCTTTTAGAAACGGAACACACTTGGGGTACTGACACCAAAACCTGGCTCGACTTCGACCACTATATTCCACGTGACTTAGCTACGATGCTGCCGACGAAGAACTACGAGGTAGTGCAGTCTAGCTGGATAGAGAAACGTCAGGATCTCTTTGATGGAATTGACACACTGCCTTCACCGCTTCGTGACCAGGCGAAGGCAGCCGTGGAAAGTCTGAAGGCCGAAGCTCCTCACTTATCCCAAGGGAAGAGCTCTCCCGCAGGGAAGGAGATCGAGACTCCGCATTTTATCGTCAGACTTGATCCAGAGACTGGCGCGATTCATCGTCTTTTCAACAAGGCCACCAAACGGGAATGGGCTTCTGCCAAGCATCCTTTGGCCCTCTTCACTTATCAGACGCTCTCGCAGCAAGACTATTCCCGGTTCTTTCAAAATTATGTGATCAGCTCTGCCGATTGGGCAAAGAAGGACTTTGGGAAGCCGAACATCGAGCGCTTTGGTGCGGAGAGTCAGGATTGGATGTCGTCTCTTGCAGAGTTGCATGTTGAGGAAGATCAGCAGCAACACCGTTTGCTTGCGCGCTTGGAGGTCCGCGATGCCGACGCGTTGAAATCCGGGCGAGCCGCGTTCCCGCGAAGGATGTATCTGGAACTGGTGTTCCCTAAGTCAGAGCCGACAATTTACATGAATTTCTACTGGTTTGAAAAGCCTGCAACACGGCTTCCAGAAGCTCTGTGGCTAAGTTTCAATCCTATTGTCGGAAGTCAGCAGGGATGGACTATTACCAAATCGGACGAAGATGTATCTCCCTTCGACGTCGTTGCCGCGGGCAATCGTCATATGCACGCCGTGTCCACAGGGTTCAACTACACAGACGGGAAGGGCTCAATCGGCGTGGAGACGCT
Organism: uncultured Acidobacteriaceae bacterium; assembly: GCA_963791735.1. Taxonomy (GTDB): domain Bacteria; phylum Acidobacteriota; class Terriglobia; order Terriglobales; family Acidobacteriaceae; genus Edaphobacter. Next base: position 55,930 of record CAWBTR010000012.1, read on the forward strand.
AGATTCGCCGCTGATTGCTTTAGGTGAGAAATCCCCGATTAATTTCTCAAGATCCCAACCAGATATTTCTGATGGGATTCATTGCAATCTCTTTAATAACTCGTGGGGCACAAATTACATCATGTGGTTCGGCGAGGATATGCGCTTCCGCTTCATTCTTTATGCTTGATCAAACAGAGAGAAGCTCGGAAATGACACGTTGAATGCTTATTGATTAGCAATCGGATAACCGGCCTAGGCAGGAACGCTGACCCTGTCATGCCATGGCTGCGCAGCTTTCAAAGCATTATTGACACGCAAGATGTTCTCCAGGCCATACGTAGCGAGCCACTGCTCCAGGGCCTTTGCTCCCTGTTTGGCATAGACCGAAACGCCATCCTGCCAAGTGGCGCGTCCGCAAAGGACACCGTTAAAACTCCCCCCGCTCGCGGATGCAAATTCCAGCGTCTCAATAAACTCCGCATTGCTGACCCCTGCGGACAAATAGACAAAGGGTTTCTCAGTAGCTGAGGACGTGTCTCGGAAATATCCTTGCGCCTCAGCCTCAGTGTAAGCTTGCTCGCCCTTGAAGGCTTTCGTCCCTTGAACAAATCTCATCTGCACGGGAACTTCGACCTTCAGAAGGTCTACAGAATAGCGGCTCTTACTAAACTCCCTCATTGATTGAATGACGATCCGAGGTTTGCATTTTGCGTAGTCGAGGCTCTTTCCATCCCCTCCGCCAGCGTCATACCCGAGTAGTTCCAGAACGAATGGAATGTCATTTGCAATGCACTCGTCCCCGATGCGCTCGACCCAGGCGCACTTTTGCTCATTGATGGCCGGTAAGTCGAAGGGGGTGTAATGCAGTAAAACCTTAATGCAGTCTGTTCCCGCTTCTTTCAGTCGACGCACGGACCAAAGATCATAAAGATCCGGCAACCGTCGGTGGCGCGGCATCATAACTGGATCTTTCATAGGAAATGAGTAACCCGGTCGAATTGCGTCGCTTTGCCGCAGGAAAACCGTATTCAGGATCCAGGAGAATCGCCGATGAATGCTTCGTCAGAACTTCTGTGACAATCTCCTTGAACTCAACTACTGCCGAATAAGGAACATCTTCCGCGCCCATCTCTTTGGCAATCGCCTTTCTGAGGATGCCGCGCTGATCCAGGGCGAGGGCAGCGATCACGCCATCCGAATTCGATATTGCCTTCAAACCAGCCAATTTGCCCAGTGGAAGAACCATTTGTGGTGAGTACTCCTTGAACCTAGTTGAGAGTCATAAGTTACTTGCAACACGTTCCAATCGATTCCAATCGATTATATCCTTTAGATCTCGCAGCTATTCACTAAATTTGCGATTGATTGCAAAAGATTGACAATCTTGCTTATCGGAACTTATAGTTTTGCCGGTAGCACATTTTGAGAGTGGTTGCATGCGAGAGGCGAGGCCCGTGCACGAGGGGAGCCTCTCAGAATAAATGCGTCGTAACGCCAGACATCATAATTTCCACATCTAGACTAGTGGCATTCGTCTCAGCAGAAAATAAGAACCCTTGAGTCGAAGAGGATCGTGAATTGAAACCACAGCGGCTTTTGACCACGTATGGCAGCAAAAGAGATCCGCAGTGGCAGGCTGGCCAGGGAGAGGATGCTACCTGGAAAAGCAGAGACCAGCGATGAAAGTTGCAAGAGAGAAGTCCGGACAAGTGACTGATGTCCTGGAGGAAGGATCTCCTGTCTTAGCACCGCCTTCGTGGTCTTCCCGGCGATGGATCATTCTCTCCTTTCTGTTTACCATCACGGTCATCAATTTTATTGATCGCCAGACCGTCTCCGTCCTTGCGCCGGTAATACGGGAGGTTTTTCACCTTTCCAATTCTGCTTACGGAAGAATCGTCGCCGCTTTTCAATTCGGAATGATGAGTGGCGAGCTCCCCATGGGGTGGGTCATGGACCGGTGGGGCTGCAGATTGGGGCTGTCCGTGGCCGTACTCTGGTGGTCTGCAGCCACCGGGGCGCAAGCCTTCGTCCGAACGGGCACGCAACTTGGAATTACCCGATTCTGGATGGGAACGAGCGAGTGCGGAAACTATTCAGGAGGCATAAAAGTGGTGTCCCAACTCTTCCCCACGAGGGAGAAGACACTCGCTATTGGCATCTTTAATAGCGGCAGCATCGTTGGTGCGGTCATTGCTCCTCCGCTGATAGTATTTCTTGCCCAGCACTACGGATTTCGAACCGCATTCATCTTTCCTGCGACTCTTGGCTTGCTTTGGGCTCTCGCGTGGTGGCTGACTTATCGTACGCTGCCTGCTAGAGCCCCGGAGGAAAAGTCATTTGAAATACCGCTCAGTTCTTTGCTGAAGCAAGCTCCGACATGGGCCGTGATGCTGTGCCGATGTCTTGTTGGTCCAGTCGTGCAATTTTACTGGTACTGGCTGCCAAGTTATTTGTATAGCGCGCGTCACTTGTCACTAATACAGATCGGCGCATTGTCATGGATACCCTATTTCCTCGGTGGCATGGGGGGAGTTGCTGGAGGATGGGCTGCAGGATGGCTCCAGAAACTGGGTGCCAGCGCTTATAAAGTGCGCGCAATCACCATGTACGGCAGCAGCATACTCTGCGTTGCCAGTCTCATAGTCCCGTTTGTAGCCAGTACGACGGTGGCTTTCCTGGCGATCAGCCTTGTAATCTTTGCGCATAATTTTCTCTCCGCGAACATGTATGGGTCCATCATTGACCTTTTTCCTGAGAGTGCGGTAGGACGCGCGACCGGGCTGAGTGGAGTCGCATCAGGTCTCGGCGGATTGCTCTTTCCCCTTTTGACAGGGGTACTTGTAGACCATATCTCTTACACGCCGGTGTTTGCCATTGCCGCGATGATGCCTCTCGCCGGAACCATTGCGCTCTTTGCCATCACCGGGAAACGCCGCTTCAATGATTCGCACTCACTATCAACTTCGGAGAGTACTTAGCGATGAAGTGAAATTCCAACACGTTAGTCAACGAGCTTTTCGCATCTCTCCTTCGATTCAAAGCTTTATTGAGAATTTTTTATTAAGGGCCGACTCCGGGCTGCGGAGTGAAGAGGCAGACTATGAGATTGACACGCTCTTTGCGTTCGATATTGCTTACGAAAAACTCGAACTCCCCGAATCTGGGAGCCAAATGGTTCTTACCTACAGTTGCAGCATTTTGTCTGCCCATTGCTGTTCATGGCCAGACAATGAAGGCGCCAGATATTACCAAGACACCCACCTTGTATGTCGTTCCATACGCGCACTTGGACACGCAATGGCGTTGGGAATTTCCGCAAGTCATTAGCGAGTACCTGCTGAAGACCATGCGTGTGAACTTTGACTACATCGATAAGTACCCACACTACGTCTTCAACTGGACAGGGGCCAACCGCTATCGTCTTATGAAAGAGTATTACCCCGCAGATTACGCCCGACTGACACAATACGTCGCTGCCGGACGTTGGTTTCCGGCGGGCTCTTCAGTGGAGGAGGGAGACGTCAACCTTCCGAGCGCCGAAGGTATCTTTCGCCAGATTCTTTATGGCAATGAATACTTCCGGAAAGACTTTGGAAAAGCCAGCACGGAGTATATGCTGCCCGACTGTTTTGGATTTCCCGCCTCTCTGCCCAGCATCCTGGCGCATGCTGGCGTACTCGGGTTTTCGACCCAAAAGCTCAACTCGGGTTGGCAGCCGGCTCCGAAGGTTGGCGGCCCGGGCTCGCCCGAACAAACGCCGGAAGGTATTCCGTTTAACGTTGGAATATGGAGAGGACCTGACGGAAAAAGCGTGATCGCGGCATTGAATCCTGGTGGATATGGCAGCAGGGTCCACAGCGATCTCAGCGAGCCACCACCACCGCAGCTGACTCCTGAGCAACTGGCGCGACTGTCGCCTGATCAGGTGCGCGCGGCGCAACGTCCCGGAGAGCAGAACTGGGTTGAACGGATTAATTTGGATGGCAAGGTCACCGGAGTGTATGCGGATTACCACTACGTCGGTACCGGCGATACTGGAGGAGCCACTGACGAATCAACCGTTAAGCTTCTCGAAGCGATTGTCACAAAAGGTGAGGCAGTGCTGGCGCCACCTTCCACAACACCTGGCCAAGCCCCGCTACCTGGATCCCCGGCAACTGGGACAATGGTGAGAGTTGGCAACGGGCCGGTGCACGTTGTCGAGTCCGCCGCCGACCAGATGTTCAACGATATCAAGCCTGACATGACAAGCCGTATGCCAGAGTACAAGGGCGATCTCGAACTCATTAACCATTCCGCTGGTTCGTTGACATCACAGGCCTATCACAAGCGTTGGATCATCAAAAATGAACTCCTCGCCGATGCCGCCGAGAAATCCTCGATTGCAGCCGAATGGTTAGGCGCCAGGCCTTATCCCGAGCAACGGCTTAACGATGCCTGGATGCTCGAATTAGCTGGACATTTTCACGATATCGCTGCCGGAACCGCAACCCCTCTTGCCTATCAGTTTGCCTGGAACGACGACCTGATTGCAGCCAATCAGTTTGCAGGCATCCTGAGTAGTGCCACCGAAGCGATCGCTTCCGGCCTCAACACTCAGACCAAAGGAATACCGATCGTCGTTTTCAATCCTCTTAATATTGCGCGTGAAGATCTTGTTGAAGCGAAAGTCGACTTTCCGCACGGCACTCCCAAAGCCGTACGCGTTACCGATTCAGAAGGAAGGGAAGTTCCGTCCCAACTTGAAGACGGCAAGATTCTTTTCGTGGCCAAGGCTCCTTCAGTAGGCTATGCAGTCTACGACGTGCTGCCTGACGAGAGCCCAAGTTCAGCTTCAACTCTTCAGGTGACGGCCTCATCGCTTGAGAATGCAAGGTATCGCGTGCATCTCGATCAAAATGGCGACGTGTCTAGCATCTACGATAAAACCGTGAAGAAGGAACTGCTTTCGGCTCCGATTCGAATGGCCATTACTACAGATGTGCCTAGACAGTATCCGGCTTGGAATATGGACTTCGACCAGGAACAGGCGCCGCCGCGCGCTTTTGTCGATGGGCCTGTCAAGGTTGTTGTCAAGGAGAATGGTCCAGTTCGTGTTTCACTCGAAGTCACGCGAGAAGCAGAGGGATCTAAATTCGTTCAGACCATTAGCCTTTCAGCAGGTGATGCTGGTAATCGAGTGGAGTTCGGCAACGCAATTGATTGGAGAACTCTCGCTGCCAATCTCAAAGTATCTTTTCCCTTTGCAGCATCGAATGAAAATGCCACCTACAACTGGGAAATTGGGACCATTCAACGGCCCAATGCAAATGAGAGGCAGTTCGAAGTAGCTTCTCATCGCTGGATCGATCTTACTGATAAGAGCGATAGTTTCGGAACGACCATCCTGACTGACTGCAAAAACGGATCCGATAAGCCAAACGACAATACGATTCGCTTGACTCTCATGCGCTCGCCTGGGATGCATTCTCAAAGCAATGGCCGCCCGTCAGGTTACGTCGATCAGGCGAACCAGGATTGGGGTCATCATGAATTCGTCTTCGGGTTGACGGGACACGCCGGTGCTTGGACCGAAGCTCAGACAGACTGGCAAGCATACCGCCTCAATGACCCGCTGATCGCATTCAAGACGACGAAGCACCCCGGCTCTCTCGGCAAGAGCTTTTCGCTGCTCCGCCTCAACAATTCCCGCATCCGCGTACTTGCTCTGAAGAAAGCAGAATCCACTAACGAGATCATCCTCCGCATGGTTGAGCTCGATGGCAAACCGGCACAGGACGTCCGCGTTTCCTTCCCTGCACCCGTTCTTGCTGCGCGCGAAGTAAATGCTCAGGAACAGCCCGTAGGGCCAGCGACTATAGATGGTGGTGCGCTCACCACATCCTTCACACCATACCAACCGCGCACGTTTGCGTTGAGCCTCCGTTCGCCCGTCTCGAAGCTTGCCGCAGTCCATTCGCAGCCTGTGACGCTTACTTATGATCTTGCTGTTGCCAGCAATGACGACACTGAGACCACTGGTGGCGGATTCGATGGCAAAGGCAATGCAATGCCAGCTGAAATGCTTCCCTCTGAGATCGACTATCATGATGTGCGGTTTAATCTGGCTCCCGCAAAAACAGGAGCTCTGAATGCGGTTGTTGCAAATGGCCAGACAATCAATCTGCCCGCTGGCCATTACAACCGCGTCTATATTCTGGCCGCATCCGCGGACGGAGACCAAACGGCTTCATTTCGAGTTGGGGATAAAGCGACGGCTCTCAACATTCAGGATTGGACCGGATATATAGGCCAGTGGGACACGCGCATCTGGAAGAACCAGCCTCAGGTTAACTGGGCAATTTCAGCCAATCATGCAGTGTGGCCTCCGGCAGACCAGCAGCAGCGAGAGAAGCCCACTCCAGCCCCCAGGTATCCCGAGGACTATGTCGGCCTCGAAGCGGGTTACATCAAGCCCGCAGGTCTGGCATGGTACGCCTCGCATCATCACACTGCCGACGGGCTCAATCAGCCGTATCAATATTCCTATCTCTTCGGCTACGCAATTGATCTGCATGGAAACGAGCGGACACTTACGCTACCGAAGAACAACAAGATCCGTGTTCTTGCCGTCTCTGTGGCCGATGAGAATCCGGAACTGAATCCGGCGCAACCGCTCTTTGACACCTTAGGCAGAACCGAACCCTCGCAAGCGCTGGAAAAGACAATCCCCTGAGCCCTGGGGTCCCTGGAGTCCAGACCTCCCGGGACCGGCCCAGGTCGCTGGTGCAATTGAGGGATCTTTGAAACTCATCCTCACACCTGCACCTCCGAGTTGCTTTTGTTGAATTGCTTTTCGATCTCTTCCAGTGTCCTGCCCTTGGTCTCTGGTAAGAAGAACGTGGCTGTGATGAAGTACAGTACAGTACATGCCCCCCAAAAACAAAACATCGCATAGTAACCGTAGTTGCCCACGACCGGCAGGAACACAGCGGCGATAAGCGTAGACACTCCCTGATTTATAAGCAATGCAACCCCCATCCCGGTTGACCGGATACGCGTTGGCATCAACTCCGACAATGCGAGCCAGACAACGACGCCGGGTCCGACTGCGAATGAGGCGATGAAAACCCCCAGACACACAGTAATGAGCCACCCTGTTTTTTCTGTTGGGACAGGGCCATAAAGCGCGCGTTTGATCGTGAGTGGAGCGTTGGCATTCTTCTGCTCCGGCGCGATCGTCAGGATCGGGTCTTTGTCGTCACTTAGCACCGTGGATACCTTGTCCCCACTGCCTTGGGAATACAGCACCGTGAGCGCCATCGGACGACCGTCAACCGCGGGTCCGAGATTAGCTTCGTCGACCTGTAAGGTGAGTGTATTTCCCGTCTGCAGATGGTTCAGCCGATCCAGTACATTCACGCGCTTCGATTCGAACCCATGAAAGAGCAGCGCCGCGGCGGCCAGCGCAACAATGATGCCTCCGGTGCCTAATTTCAGCAGGAATTTGCGTCCTTTCCTGTCGACCAGCGCAATTGCCACGATCGTCATCAGGCAGTTGAGCACCTTCACCACGACATCGCCCTGGGTCGCGTGATTCGCACTCATCCCGGCTTGCTTAAGGATGATGACCAGGAAAGCCAGGATCGAATTGATTCCCGTAGCCTGATTGCACGCCAGAATGACGCACGCGAGAACAAATGGAATGACATACTTCCTTTGGAGCAGCAAACCAGCAGGATGGATATGCGCCTTCTTCCCGTCCTCATTCGCGAGCGCCTCAATCTCACGCATCTCGAGTTGAGCTTCAGCCTCGTCAGAGGTACGCCGCAGCGCTGCCAAAGCCTCCGAAGGTTTGCCATGGCGGACAAGCCACCGTGGAGTTTCGCTCAGCAGGAACGAGCCTAAGAAGAAAGCCACACCTGGATAAATCACCGACAGGAACATGCCGCGCCAGGCGTGGTCTTGCGCAGCGCGAATCAGTGTGGAATTACCCGCAGCCGCGGCAATGGCTGCTTCTGCCTGATGCGTATAAAACAAGCCGGTGAGAGACGCAATGACAATGCCGACAGTCAGCATGAACTGGAAGACAGCGGTGCCTTTTCCTCGGCTGCCGGCGCCGAGCGTCTCCGCTAAATAGAGCGGTACGACCACTGCGATCACGCCGCCGCTGACGCCTTGCAGCAAGCGCCCACAAAACAGCGGAATAAAACTTTGCGAGATGACAATCAAGCCCACGCTGGCCACAAAGAGAAGGCCGCTGACAATCATCATCTTCTTACGCCCTAACCAATCGGCCATTACGCCGGCGACCAAGGACGAGAACATGCTGCCACCCAGCACCGCCGCCACAATAAAGGAGGTCTGTTCCACCGAAAGGTTGACGGTCTTACTCAAATACAGCAGCGCCGCGGCGATGATGCCGACGTCAATCCCGTAGAGCAGACCACCGAGACCAGCGATGAAAACTAAAAAACGGTTGTAACTGCTCGGGCTCAATATGTTCTTCGTCATATATATAAAATGCTTTCAATTTCTACTTCCATCATCACAAAGCTTCGCCTTGCTAAACATACAGGCAGCGTATGTGTGAGATTTTCTATAGACCGCGCAATATTGAATTGCGGTTCGCCTCAATTCGCATAATCCTAGCAGGTCGGCTTTCTCAGCACCAATCATCCGTGTGTACTGATTCGAAGATTAAATTGACGTTTGCTGGTATTTTTTACTTTGTATTTACTCCCTTTATGGTCGCGGCTTATGGTCGCGGTGAGAGGCCCCATATCTAACCCGCCTAACCCGTCGCTCAAGACATTCGACATCGCCATTGCAGGAGAGATCAATCTGGATCTCATCCTGTATGGCCTTCCTCCCGCTATGCCGATGGAACGGGAACTACTCGGAACAGACTTCCGCGTCACTCTCGGAAGTTCTTCTGCGATCCTCGCCCACAATCTGAGCGTGTTGGGAGCGCGGGTCGGCTTTATCACGCGGGTTGGATCAGATGCTCTAGGTAAAATTGCGCTCGAGCGCGTTGGTGAAAGCAACGTCGATCTTAGTCGTATTGTTGTTGACGCAGGCGTTACTTCCACCGGAGTCACGGTGCTTCTACCGCACGGGAAAGAGCGCCACATCCTAACCTATCTGGGAACGACGGCAGACCTGAGCGTTGAGGATCTCGATCTCGACTATCTTAAATCCGCGCGACACTTCCATCTGTCGTCTTTGTTTCTTCAGCGCGCGCTTGCACCAACGCTCCCCGGGCTCTTCAGTGAACTCAAGAGTGCCGGGCTCACCATCTCGCTTGATACTAACGACGATCCGGACGATCAGTGGGGTGGTGTCCTCGATGAGTTGCTGGACCTTGTAGATATCCTTCTGCCGAATGAAGAGGAAGCGTGTCGCATCGCCCGCACGCAGACTCCAGAAGAAGCAATCGACGTGCTTGCAAAACGTGTCCCCTGCGTCGTAGTAAAGCGCGGCCCTCGAGGCTCAATCGTCAGAGCCGGCAACCAGACATTCACGGCACTTCCAGTTGCCGTCTCGCCGGTCGACACCATAGGCGCGGGCGACAGCTTTAACGCAGGCTTCCTGTTTGGATGGTTGCAGGGTCTGCCACTGGAGCGCTGCCTGCGTGCCGGCAACATAACAGGAGCCCTCTCGACTCTGCGCCCAGGCGGCACGGAGGCCTTCCGCGACAAGGAACTGGTAGCAGCATTCCTTAAAGAGCACGGGTTTCCGTCCGCCTGAATTTCGGCACGCATTAAGGAAACAAGGAAAATATTGCCGGGTTCTGGCTGATCTTAGGCCGGCCCGAACAGGGCGCTCTTATTGGGTATCTGTGCCTTCATCTCATCGCGAATCTGCTCTGCAATCTTCGTAAGAGCCGTTTTGTCATCACCAGGGTTGTAGTTAAACACAACTCCCAACGCGCCGATCGTATTCCCAGAAGCGTCCAGCAGAATCAACTCATCCTCGAAATGTTTTCCAGTTGAGTTCAGCTCGAGATTGCTCTTCCCGGTACGAATACAGCGAAGGTCGTCTTCATCGCCAATCTTGCCAATGCGTCCGAAGTTTGAAGCGACAATTAGGTTTTTGTGATTGGGCGGCTGGGCGTGCACCGCGAGCAGGATCACCTCAGAATGTTTCGCGAGTGCCTCATCAACAAGTTTCTGAGCAAATGGTGCGGGCTTCGTATAGGTAGGATCCATCTCTTTGGCATCCACCTTCCGCATTCCGGCAATCGCCTGCTCGCGAGTGTCCTGCGCCAGAACAGATGCTACGCAACATGCACTGAAAACGACTGCAAAGACGATTCGTGCTGTTTTCATAATTCTCCCGTTTCACTTCAGAGTAGTAAATAAAGCAAGGCTTGCAGACCCCTTACTGGGATCCTGCGACCGCGGCTAGAAGAGAATCTTCACCGCGAACTGCGTTTGTCTCGAACTGGAAGCTGTGGGACCAACGAGAACCCCTCCGGTCGCCAGAGCAGCTCCGGCGCCGTTGAAAAGCTGTGTCCCCGCCTTCGGTGGCGTCGCATAGTTCACATGGTTGGCCACATTGAAGAGTTCAGCGCGAAACTGAACAATGAAGGAATCAGAGATCTTCGGAATCCTTATGTTCTTGGCCAACGACGTGTCGAAGTCCGTAAGACCAGGGCCGAGTATCGAGTTGCGCCCGGCCGTGCCAAGGTGGGTGAGCCCGGTAACTAGGTCGAAGGTCGGGAAGGCGAAGCAGCTGACGTTGACATACTGACGATTGAATGGAGAAACGCTCCTGACTGGATTTTTTGAGCAACCTGTTCCGTAGAGACGGTCAGGGAAGGCGAAGACATCGCTGCTGTGCAGGTTGAGTGGGTCGCCGCTGATAAGCGGCGTAAATGGTTCGCCGGCACTGATCTGGAAGATGCCACCCCACTGCCAGCCGTTGAGAAAGATTGGAGCCACGGGCACGTCCTTGGGAACGTTGGGGAGATCAATCAGGTAATTGAGGACGAGGTTTTGCGGGACATTGAAGTCGGAGATACCGCGGCGGCGGTTGGGAGCCCATAGCGGAAGGCTCGAGACGGAGTTGGCAAAGGTATCGCCAAACGTCGAGGAAGATCCATCGTCCATAGACTTCGACCACGTGTAGGAGATCTGAAATTGTGTATGGTGCGTGTAGCTCTTAGTGAGGCTGGTCTGCAGCGAATTGTAGTGGGAATAGCCGGTCATGAAGACGGCGCTGATCTGGCCAATGTTCGGGTTGAGCATCGCCGCCTTGAGGGCCGCCGCAGAGGGTGACTTCGTACCGTTGGGGCCGTAGAAGAGATAGCTGCCGTTGCTGACGATAGGTTGCACAGTATTGACGTCGTCGACGCGGTAGGGAAGATGTGTACCCCTTGAGCCGGCATAGCCAACCTGGAAGACAAGGTCATAGGGCAGCTGCTGCTGGACGTTCATCGAGTATTGCTGGACGTAACTGCGAGAGGAGACGTAGGGAGCGTACGCGTATCGCAGATTAGCTGCGGTCAGCGACGGGTATCCCCCTTTTGGGAAAGAACCTATACCGGGAGCGGCGTTGTTGCCGAGTTCGAGGTACGGAGCTGTGAAGATCGAGAGACCTTCATAGAGATAATTGAGTTGCTGGGCGTCGTAGATGCCGTAGCCTGCACGAACGCTGGTCATGCCCTTTCCAAACGGGTCCCAGGCGAAGCCGACTCGTGGTGCAACATTGGCAAGGCTGGCGTTCTGAAAGTAAGGGCTGCCGAGATGAGGGCTGACATCTGTCAGGTTTCGAAGGTTGGCGAGACGATTGGCGGTTTCAGTGGGGACCGAAACGGGCTCGTAACGGACGCCGAGGTTGAGTGTCAGATTCGGGGAGACGCGATAGTTGTCCTCGATGTAAACGCCGAAGACAGATTGACGAAGGTCGCGAGGACTGACACCTTGGGAGAGCGGAGCGTTGAAGCTGGTTGGATTATTAGTGAGAAAAGTCTGCAGGCTGGAGAAGATGTATTGACCGTTGGGATTGGAGGTGCCTAGCTGATTGTTTTGCAGGCGCTCGAAGGCAAAACCCATCTTAAGGGCGTGCTTGCCTTTGGTGAGGTAGACATCGTCGTAGAACTGGTAGGAGTCGAGGTGAAAGATAAACTCGCCAGTGGCGTGGAGGCCGCCCTGAAAGTTGGCGATGCCACCAATGTTGATTAACCCAACGGGCAGGGCGGGGACAAAGCCAAGGGTGACGTCCCCGGCAGCGGGGTTGATAGCACCGAGGGTGGTGGGTGCGTCGGAGATGACGCGGCTATAACCGAATTTGGCGGAGTTGAGGAGGTTGGCGTTGAAGACGTGCGATTCGCCGATAGTAGCGAGTTGGCGCTTGGCAAGGTTGCCGGTGATGCGTACGTTGAAGGGATCGGGGGAGATGAGGTTGCCGTTGTCGTAGAAATAGGTGCCAGTGAGCGAGTCCTTGTCGGAGATGCGGTAATCGCCGCGGATAGTGAAGTAGTTCTCATGCGAGGTGAATGGATCGTTGAAGAGAAAGCTGCCCGTGTCGGAGTTTGGCCCCGGATCGGTGGACGGCAACGGATAAAAGGTGAAGTAGGGCGCGACAGCGGGACTGACGGGGACCTGAGTGTGGCTGGCGCAAGGATTGCTGCCGGCGGCTACGCAAAGGCTGCCAGTGCGAGCTATGGCAGAAGGTACGATGCTTGAAGCGTTAGCGCCCTGGTACTGGCGAAGGCCTTCGTAATCGCCAAAGATGAAGGCCCGGCCCTTGATGATGGGTCCGCCAGCGGACGCGCCGAACTGATTGCGTCGGTATTCAGCTATCTGGCCAGGCGCATCGAACTCATTGCGAGCGTCGAGAGCGGAGTTGCGGAAAAATTCATAGGCATTGCCGTGAAGCTGATTAGTGCCTGCGCGGGTGACGGCGTTGATGACTCCGCCAGCGGACTTACCGTAATCCGCAGACGCGTTGGAGGTGACGACGGAGAACTCCTGAATGGCGTCGACACCGAGATTGGAGCCGATCACGCCGCCAGGACCCCCATTGGAGTAGTCGTTGATACTGATACCGTCGACGCGATAGTTGTTCTGCTGTGGACGGGCTCCGCCAATCGTCAGCTGATTGCCCAGGCCTCGATTAGCGCGTTGGTTGCTCACAGCCACCGCTGGCTGCGTGCGGACGGCCGCAACGCCCGGCTGTAGATTCGCCAGTTGGGTCCAGTCGCGACCGTTGAGCGGGAGGGCCACGATGGTGCGCTCATCGACCACAGGCATCGTGGTCGAGCTCACGAGGTCGATGTTCGGAGGCGTCGTGGTGACTACGATCTTGTCGGATACGGCGCCGACCTTGAGCGTGAAATTTACCTCCTGCTCGGCGCCCACATTCAACTGAACGTCTTGTGCAATCTCTTGGGAGAATCCTGCGGCGGTGATCGAAACGGTATACGGTCCTGTCTGCAGATTGGGTGCAGAATAGAAGCCGCTGCTGCTGGTCACCGATTGAGTGACGATACCAGTTGCCGTGTTCGTGATTGTTACTGTGGCGCCTGCTGCTACTGCTCCGCTGCTGTCTTTTACATTGCCGGCGATGGTGCCGGTGGATACTTGACCGAGGACGATGGGACCGGAGAGCAACAGAAGGATAGCGAGAAACAATGGCCGGGATTGTGGAGTGCGCGTGATCATTTGATGCCTCTCAATGTTGGCAAAGCCGCGTGCTGACTTTGAAGACGCTTTGCGCTGTCGTTTGCTGAGCAGATTCGGGTCAGTCCGAAGAATCTTCGATACCTCAAAGACGCACAGCATGGGAACGGAAACATTTAGAAGGTCTGGAATGAATGATGAGTGAAGTCGACATGAAAACTCATTCATGCATTCCGGACATCAGCCATGCTCACCGAGCAAGCCCTACTGAGTCGGCACAAGAAAGAGCAGAGCTAAACCGAATACGACTGCCGAGACGACAAACGTCACCACCATAAAACCCAGCATTCGGCGCATTTTTATGCCCGCGATCGCGAGGATAGGGAGAGCCCAGAAAGGCTGCAGCATATTGGCCACCGACTCTCCCATGGCTACTGCCATTGTGGTTCCTGCCAGCGATGCATGAAGTTCACGAGCTGCCGGAATGGCAAAAGGACCCTGCACTGCCCAATGGCCGCCCCCGCTAGGCACAAATAGAGTGATGATCATTGAGGTGAGATAGGTAAAAAACGGCAAAGTGTGCGCCGTGGAGAACCGTATAAATACCTTCGAGAGAACACCGGCTAAACCCGTTGTCGTGATAATTCCCATCAGGCCGCCGTATAGCGGGTACTGCAGGATGAGAGATCCGCTAATTCGGGCCGCGCGCTTGACTGCGCCAACGTAAGCCGAAGGCCTCAGGTGAAGCAGCAGACCACCCAGGACCAGCATTACGATGACAGAGTTCAGGTCGAGCGCGAAGCCAGTGCGGTGCCACTCGCAAATCAGAGCGAAGACACCGAAGGCGACGAGCAGAAGGTTTAGAATCCAGGCATTGTCCAGCATTGAGCCGAAGCTGTCTTCGCGCTCCTTGGTGTGGATCTCCTGGTCCTCCTGGCGCAAACGGTCGGGGTCCGCGACCATCGTGTTCTGTTCGGTTGGCTGCAAAGCGCGGAAGATGACCGGCAACACGATGAACAAAATGAGGCATGGAATCAGATTGAAACGGGTAAAAACGGTCTCGCTGAGAGGCAGGCCATGGCCGGTGACCTTCTCTACGATGTTGAGCGCGGAGCCATGGGTCGCCTGCGATAGAGCGATGGAGCCTGATAGCCCTTCGGTCGAGATCACAAACCCCGTGTAGGCTGCAGCGACAAGCCATCCGAAGTCCAGCCTGACTCGCTTTGCTATTTCGCGTGCCAACAGAGCTGCAGTGACCAGACCAAGCCCCCAGTTGATCCACGAGGCAATCATGCTGATCACGATGGTGAGCGATATCGCCGGCAGAGGGTTAGTAACCAGCGCTGCGATTCTCGCAAGGCCTCGCTGCACCGGCGGAGCAATAGCCAGCGCGTAGCCGGCGACCAGCATCAGCACCATCTGGAAAGCGAACGCAAAAATGGCGAAGATGCCGCCATACCAGGCAGAGGCGACGGAAGGCAACGTTGCGTTCGGAGCAAATTTGAGGGCCAGCAGCGCTCCCACAAAGGTGAGAATGACCGCGAAGACGAATGGGTCTGGCATCACCTTTTCAAACAAATAAACGAAGAAGCCGGTGGCGCGCCCCAGCAAAGGCTGCTTCTTTTCGGAATGAATTGTTACCGACATAGAGTTCTTTTCTTCTTGCCGAATTACCAGAGCAACCACCGCATAATAACCGTGAATTTCTTCTTGGAGATTCTATTTCACTTCATAGGTAAGAACCTTCGCCATAGCCTTGGACTCACCCGGCGAAACGGCAAGAAACAACCGATGCAGGCCCGGAAGCAGCAGCCCGGTCTTCGCGCCTGGAGCTGTGGTCACTTTTTCCACCAGTTTCAGATGGTCCGGATCGCCCGTGTCGTAAATTCCCATATAGCCTTCGCCTCCCGGGACGTAGAGACGATGTGATTTTGCGTCATATTGCACCTCGTCGGCGCGAAGCGGAGCTTGCTGCGTCCCGACGACGGCTCCTGTGTCGGAGTTCATCACGACGACCATCCCCGGCTGTCTGCAGACAATGTACAAACGGTGTTGCGCCTGATCGAAGGCAACCATCGCATTCTGCTGTGCCGCCGGTACCGGCCACACGTTCAAAACCTTCATCGTATTGCGATCGACCACAGCTAGTTTATTGGTCTGCGTCAGGTTGATGAAGAGCCGCGGATCGCCGTCAACAAATGCCATCGCTTCAACGTGGTTGTCGGGAAATGTAAGCAGAGCTTTTCTGTCACCGGTGTCTGGATTAATAGCTTCAAGATTCGCGGTCTTCATGTCGACATCTTTGCCGCCAGTGACAACATAAAGAGTGTTAGACGCAGCGTCATACTTCGCTGTATCTGCCCCCGGTGTAAGCACCACGGTCTTTTCCCGGGCCAGAGTATCGGCGTTGCGAATCGTCGACATCTGCTTCTCACTATCCGTAATGAACAGAGTAGGCACGCCTCGCCGAGCCAGAATGCTGTGCGGATTCCCGAAGCCGCCCACCGTAAGCAGATGTTCGGAGGTCTTTAGATCGAAGATCTCAATCGTGCCGTGATCTTCCGCCGCCAGCAGGAGACGGTTGCGATCATAGTCGACTGCAAAATGATCGAAGTCCCCTGTGTACCCCGTCAGCTCGACCGACTTGATAAGTTGTACCGAAGACTGTGCCTGCCCGATGGACAAAGGAGCGGTCCCAACTGAAAGAGAAATGCAGAGAAAGAGTTTCCAGGTTACAGGCTTGTACATAAGCGCTCCTTGCGGACACAAAGAGCTTGTAAGTTCAGCATGAGTTTGGGTTGAAGCCTGAATGAAAATGTGTTCATCTGATTGTGTTTTTCGAAGGCACGTGAGCGGCTGAAAGAGATGAAATGCTTTTCATCTAAGCTTCAGCTGCACTTCATGCGCGAAACGATTAATGGTTACGGCGGCTGCTATGCGTGTCCTGGTGATTGAAGATGAGCAAAAGGTCTCGGCGCTTATTAAGCGCGGACTGACCTCGGAGCGGTACGCGGTCGACATCGCCGCGGACGGCATTGAGGGACTGGAACTCGCCGAGGCGTACCCCTACGACTTACTGATCCTGGACCTGATGATCCCACGACTTACAGGCGCCGAGGTGCTCCAGCGCGTGCGCCGAAGAAACACCTTTCTCCCCGTTCTCGTGCTCACAGCCAGGGATTCGATTGACGACAAAGTAAAACTCTTTGAGCTCGGAGCGGATGATTACCTCACCAAACCCTTCGCCTTTGCCGAACTGTTGATGCGGGTCAAGGCTCTACTGCGTCGCGGCCCCGTCAACCGTTCCAGCACCCTCCGTGTCGGAGAATTAGAACTGGATCGCCTCACCCAGCAGGTCAGACGCGCAGGCAAGCGGATCGAACTCACCGCGAAGGAATACGCCTTACTCGAGTACTTCATGCAAAATGAAGAGCGCGTCCTCTCCCGCAACATGATCATCGAACATGTGTGGGATCAGAGCTTCGACGGCATCACCAACATCGTCGACGTCTATGTGCGTCATCTCAGAAGTAAGGTCGACGACGGAAATCTATTCAAGATGATTCGCACCGTGCGCGGAACGGGCTACACCATTCGCAGCGGGAACGAGACGTGAAGCACAATTCGCTTCGCTCCCGGGTAACCACTTTTTATGTGGGAATGCTCGCGATCGCGTTGCTCGTCTTCAACGCTGCCGTCTATTTTGGAGTCAAAACGTTCCTCACTCGATCGCTCGAACGATCACTCAGCAACACTGCACACAGCATTATCAGTGACTATCTCGTGCCGCTGAACCAGAAAGGCGAGCCTTGGCTGGTTGCGGAGATGAGCGAAGCCTACCCCGCGGGTTCCAGTGATCCGTTCGTTAGAGTGTCTCAAGGGTCGAGAATCTTGTATCAGTCGGGCGACATGCGCGACCCCTTCGTCAGCATGTCGAAGATTCCGCTTCCATCCAACCCGGAGTGGCTCGATTCGTTTCATCGCGAAACCGCAGCGAGCGGCCAACGGGTCGTTCTGTACACCGTTCCGTATCGCGCTTCGAACGGTTCAATGACCCTTGTTGAGACGGGCGCCACGATCGAATCCATTCGACACGTACTGCACAGTCTTCTTCTCATATTGCTCCTGACCACCCCCACTATCCTGGTCGTGGCCGCCGTTGGAGGCTATCTCCTGATGTCGAGACCCTTGCGCCCTGTTGTTGTACTCACTGAGCAGGCAGAACGCGTCGGTCGAAAGGAGTTGGGAGAACGGCTGCCCATCATCCCCACCGGGGACGAGTTGGAGCGCCTTTCGCTCGCTCTAAACCGCATGATCGAACGCCTCGAAGCGGCACTCGCTCACAATCATCGCTTCTCCGCGGATGCCTCCCACGAGCTTCGGACTCCTTTGACGATCATTCGTGGAGAGCTCGAGTCGCTTATACAGATGCCCTCTCTTCCTGCTCCCGTAATGGATGGCATTGGGAGTGCGCTGGAAGAGAGCACACGCATGGCAAAAATAGTCCATAGCTTGATGACGATCTCGAGGTTGGATTGCGGAGGCGAGCAGATTGAACTCGTCCCCGTCGACCTTGTCGATATCGTCAAAACAACTCTCGACCATATGAGCCTCCTCGCGGAGGAAAAGAAGATCACTCTGCGCTTCAAGCCAGGATCACCAACCTATGTCACAGGGGATTCCATGCGACTGAAACAGATCGTGGTTAACCTTGTGGACAATGCGATCAAGTACACACCGGACGGAGGAGAGGTAAGCCTATTCGTCACGGCAGAGAGAAAAAAGGCCATTCTAAGAGTGACGGACACGGGTATTGGTATTCCCGCCGCAGCACTTCCTTTAGTCTTCGACCGCTTCTATCGCGCAGATCAGGCGCGGACGAGAGAATCCGGAGGCACTGGCCTCGGCTTGTCAATCGTCAAGGCCATCTGCAGCGTTCATGGTGGTGAGGCGTTTGTCGAAAGCGTCGAAGGAAAAGGCACAAGCTTCCGTATAGAACTGCCTTTGCTTGTTCTAACCCCGATTCAGATCGATCAGTTGCAATCCGCTGCCTGGTTAGCGCAGGAACCAGAGCACTCCGTCAAACCCTCGCGTTGAAATGTTGAAATTTAGTTACGCGATAAGACGGCGATCCAGCAACGCCGCCACATCAGCATGTCCATAGTTTGCCACTGGCCATTCACTTGTCAGCGGATGCTGCACAGGTATATGGATCAAGCGTGGGCGCAACGGCCGACGTGCCTCAAACAGTTGGGGATTGTCCGAAGTACCACTTGTGTTGCATTGCTGTAAGGGCATAACTAATGGTCTGCTTAGAACGATCTCGGTCTCTTCAGGAGCATGGACCACCTCTACTTCATCGTTTTCAGTTGTTGCCGCCGGGGGCGCTTACCGTCCTCCATCTATTCGAACATCTACCGCCACAGGAATGGAAAGATCAGAGCCACTATCCCGCCATGCTACCTTCGCATAAACGAGCAATATTCGGACCTCTCCTCCTCGCAATGGCATTCACCGCCGCCCTGGTAGCACAGCCGACCGGAAATCAAGAAAACCCGACAGTGAAGGAACCTGTTGACTCATCGGCCCAGGAGGCGATAAGTAACGGAGTCTCGGCCTTCAAAGACGCCCGCTACGCTGCCGCCATTCAGCACTTCAATAAAGCGGTCGCCCTCGACCCCAAATCAACCCAGGCTCGCCTCTACCTCGGCATCGCCTACTCCAATCAGGTCGTTCCCAACCTCGACACACCTGAGAACCTCGCCACAGCAAAGACCGCTCTCGATATCTTTAAGCAAATTCCAGAGGGTGCTCCGGAGTACATCTCGGCTCTCAGGCACATCGCATTCCTCTACCACAACATAAAACGCTTCGATGAAGCAAAAGAAACCGAACTGCAACTCTTGAAGCTCGTACCCACTGACGCTGCGGCCAACTTCACCATCGGCGTCATCGACTGGAGACAGGCTTACCAGAACGCGGTTCAAGTCCTCGCCACGGCAAATCTCACCGACGATGGCACCGGCAATCCAAAGCTCAGCAAATCCGCCTGCCTCGAACTGCGCGGACAAAACTCCCCCCTCGTCAAAGACGGTATCGACCACCTCAACCGCGCCATCGCCCTGAAGCCTGACTACGAAAACGCGATCCAGTACCTGAATCTCACCTATCGCCGCCAGGCCGACCTCGCCTGCGGAGACGAGTCAAAACGGACCCAAAGCGTGACCCTCGCGGAGCAGTCGAGCCAAAAAGCGATGGTTCTCCAAAAGCAAAACCAATCCGCCACATCTCCGTCCCAGTAGATCGCGGCGTCTGTAGTTGACCCCGCGGCCCTGCTCTGTCTCACCGGCTTTTGATTCACCCCTCGCGGTTACTAGCTCCCATGCCAGTTTCCCGGCATCGTCTTGCACCACGTCTTCTCCAGCTATGGGCCTTTGTAATGCACAAAATTGACGTCCTCTTGCAAGCCGCGGCCATCACCCCAAAACTTTTAGCCGCCAAAACCCCAGCAAAATCGCTTGTCAAGCCCCAAAACGACCTAACCCATTGCCAGACAATAACATCGGCGTTGCATTTTAAGTTACATCCAATCCGGTATAATGAATACAGTACAGAAATGAAAGAAGCCTGCGGACACCCATCCGCGGGCTTTTCTCACGGAACAAGAAACTCTCAGCTGTAACGAATTTGTTTGCAATATTTTGCAAGTAACTCCTTTAGTATGAATATTTTGCAGACAACAATACGCTGTAAACCATTGAATACAAGTAATTTACATCCAAAATACCCCAGGGGGAGGGGGTACCAGCGCACCGGACACCGGATTCAAATCCGTCAGTTCCAGCCGGATTTGCATCTTCCTGCCTCTTTAGTCCACAATCGCGCGTGGCAGGTCAGACCAATTAATTCCGTCGCGAATGAATAGGTTTCCTACCGGATCTCAATCGGTTTTCAAGTAGGAATCTATGCGCCACTCACGATCATTCCTCTTAGTCCTCCTGCTCACTGGTACGATGCTGGCCGCGACCGAACCCTCGAAAGAGCCCGGCCTTCTCTTCTACCTCTCCGGCGACCACGGCTTCAACGCCGACTACGCCGCCGGCGGTAACCCGCAACCGAACTTCCTGAAGGACGTCAAAATTCTTCCGGGCGGGGCAAAGGGCTCTTACCTGCAGTGCGGCAACAACCAGCTGCTCTCCTATTGGGCTCCGGGAAACATCTACTCGCAACGCGGAACGCTCTCCTTCTACTGGCGATCACGCGATCCGGTCGACGCAACTGAGTTTCCCGTCTTCCGCGTCGGCTACGGCGATCACTCCAGTTGGGACATGGTATGGCTGCGCATCGACTACAACGGCCACGGCTTCGATGCCTTCGTCACCGACATCAACCTCGGGCGAACTCGCGTCTCCTACACGATGCCCAACTTCCCCAAGCCGAACGAGTGGGTTCATCTCGCTCTCGCTTGGGACGAAACGAGCGGAATCCGCTTCTATGTCAACGGCAAATTCGCCGGCGAGAAGGCCGCAACCGGCATGTTCGACGCCGCGCTCGATCAGTTCGGGCCGCACTCACGCATCATCGCTCCAACCGGCGTCGAGAGCTCCTACAACTACGACCGCGGCGGCGACATCGACGAGCTGCGCATCTACGACCGCATGCTCTCGGACGGCAACATCGCCTCACTATCCAAGGGCGAGACACCGCAGTCGATTCCGCCAATCCACCGCGACGTTCGCCCAGCCCGACTGGCAGAAAGAGTGGTGGTTCCACTACGGCTGGAATCGCCCCAACGACATTCCTGCGCCCTTGCCAGCCGCAGACACAACCATCCGCAAGGTCGAGATCCACGACGCCTACGATCTGAAGCGCTGGTGGTGGAAGGGCACCGACGGCATCCGCGAGACGACATGGCCCGGCGTCTACAACCGCTCCACGCTGACCGGACGCTTCGACTACTTCCAGCTTCCCGACTGGGATTGCTACGCGCTCTCCGGCAAATCCGTCACCTTCTACATGCCAGACGAACCATGGAACCATCTCGAGATCCAGGGCGGAGCATGGGGCAATGTCTCCGTGCTGACGCCGGGTGAAGGCAAATCTGGCGCAGTCGCTGATCCCGACCAGCACGACACCTCGCCGCAGCTTGCGCGGACGCTCTTCAAGCGCCCCGAGGGCCAGGAGCGCACCATCCACGACTTCAGCCTGCCGATCACGGGTGAAAAGGTGCGCTTCACCAACGCCAAGCAGGAGTGGCCCATCGGGGAGTTCTCCGCCTACTACGTGCACCCAGGCAAAGAGCCTGCGGGCGTCGCTGTGCTGCACTACAGTTTCACCAGCAAGGGCTCTCTCGACAACCCCTCGCTCGACCGCGCTCGTCGACTTCATCCATGGTCGCTTCCCCGCAGACGAACGCGCCACGATGATCGCAATGCCTGGGGTGTCGACTGGCGGCGGACGTACCTCCATCGGTCGCGGCAGGGAGAACGCAGACGCAACCGTCGCCAAACAAAGCCTGCCGATCGTCCATCTGCTCGTACCGTCGGACTACCGCGCGTTGCAGGCTGACGAGGGCCATGGAACCTCCTACAGTTGGGAGAACATGCACGCAGGCCTCGATGGTATCGCCATCGATCTGCCTGCGCTGAACCTGAAGCCCACACATGGCGAGTACATCCCGATGAACATCCAGATCAAAGACCCAATCTGGCCGATGCGCGACATGCTCGACTTCAGCTTCTCGGTGAAGCCGGGCGAGCCACATACACTCTGGCTCGACACACGCGACCGTATGCTGCCGAACGGCAAGAGCCTCTATCTCACCATCGCCTCAGCCAGCGCGGAGTTTGGCCCCGCAGCCCTTGAAGGGATGCATCTGAGGCTGATCTTCAAGCCGTGGAAGGATGCTCTGCCTGAACACGTGAGCGACCGCCTGACTCAAGTGCGCGACAACTACGCGAACCTTGTGGAAGAGTCGGTGAACTCGCGGAAGCTGAACATCTTCAACCGGTTCGATGCCGATATAACGGACCTGCTGCGCGTCGATCCGGACAACGACCTGGGCCGCAAGTACTGGAACGAGATGAACCATGAACAGATCAAGCCTCCGTTTACGCTGCCGAAGGCGCCTGCCGGCGTGCCTGAGTGGGCCTTTCTGCAGACGACCGACCTGGGTTATCTCGACCGCGAGATCAACTGGTACATCGATAACAGGCAGATCTCCGACGGCGAGTTTGGCGGAGGACTGTCGGACGATAGCGACTTCCTCAATTGGTGGCCAGGGCTCGCTTTCATGGGCGCGGATCATGACAAGCTGAGGCACTCGTTGCTGCGGACGCTTGATGTGATGTATGCGACCGACATGTTCACCAATGGCCTTGCCACGGCTCAGTATGACGAATTGCATAGCTATGAGGACGGCATCAATGTGCTTGGGCAGGCTATGATGATCGACTTCGGCAGCCCGAAGCAGATTGAGCGTGCGATGGAGACCTCGCGTCGTCTCGAATGGCTCACCGGCGTCAACGTAGCCGGACAACGGCAGGTGCGATCGTCCTACTACAGCGGCACAAAGATGGCCGAAGGCGGCGTTTGGGGCTGGGGTAAAGGACGCTCCTACATGGTCTTTCATCCGGCGCTGCAGCTTGTGCTCTACAACGGCATGCCTGAGACGCGCAAGATGGTGACAGAGATTGCCGATGGCTTTCTTGCTCATCGGCATCTCGACGCGAATGGCAAGATGGGAATGCACTATGCAGTCAACTTCCATACCAACGAGGACCTTTCCGACGGAAACACTCCATGGTTCATGCTTTGGGCTGCTTATCGCTGGACCGGAGACAAGAAGTACCTTGTTCCTTTCGGCGATAATCCTCCGGATTCGCTGCGGCTGATCAACTCCGATGTGCTCGACATGCTGAATGTTCGCGACACCTGGGGCAAACAGTTGCTGCAGACGACTGCTCCTGATCGCCGCAACGATTCGGGCACAGCGAGTGAGACTAACCTTCATCTTGCCTGGCAGCTAACGGGAGATACCAAGAACCTCGACAAGCTTTATGCGTCGCAGATCGAGACCGCGGTTGATCGCGAGTTCATCAACACGGAAGGAAGTCTGTGGATCGATCGCATTTATTTCAATAACGGTGAACTACAGCGTGCGCGGCTGGGCGGTGTGGCGCTGATGCGTAACTACGTCTATCCGGGCAATGTCGTGAGTTGGAAGTTCGATGCGCCGGCGAAGGGGGAGAGTGTCGGCATCCTTATACCCGAGGGAACACCGGACCACATCAAAATCATTGCGTACAACCTCGATTCCGTTCCGGTGAAGGCGCACATGACCGGATGGGAGATCGATCCGGGCAAGTGGGAGATCATGCAAGGGGTAGAGGGGACGTCTCCGGATGTTCCTTCAGGCGAGGTCAGCACTCGTACTGAGGAGTTTGAACGGAGCCGTGATCTTGAGATTACGTTTCCGCCGCACGTTACGACGGTGCTTGAGTTGAAGCTGGTCGCGAAGGGGGTGCCGTACTGGTCGCGTCCTGATCTGGGTATTGGGAAGGAGGACGTCACGGTTGAAGGTAATCGCGTGAAGGTCATCGTCCATAGCCTGGGGTCGGTGGATGCGCCTGCTTCGAAGGTTGTGTTTCGCGACAAGTCGGGAAAGGTGTTGGCGAGTGCGGCAGTGCCTGCGATTAAGGCTCCGATTGATCTCTTTCCGAAGACCGCGTCGGTCGTTCTGACGTTACCCTCCGGTGCGGACTGGAAGGGAGGAAGCGTCACGGTCGTGTCCAGCGGCAAGCTTCCGGAGATTACGCAGATGAATAACCGCGTGGAGTTTTGAGTTTGTGTTGATGGCGCTCATTTGGTTTTTTGCTGGGCGAGGTGGGCGGCACGAACCTCGGTGGCGGTGAAGACGGAGAGGAAGGGCGCGCCGTTGCAGGCTGCTTCGATGTTTGCGCGACCGCCTTGTTCGCGGTCGACCAGGCAGAGGACTCCGGCGACGTGCATGCCGGCTTCGCGGGCCGCTTCGATGGCGGTGATGGTGGAGCCGCCGGTAGTGCAGACGTCGTCGACGATGACGACGTGGGCGCCGGGTTTCAGGAAGCCTTCGATCTTGCGGCCGGTGCCGTGGGTCTTTTCGGCTTTGCGGACGAGGAAGCCGTGGATGAGGGTGGGTGCGGGGCCTTCGTCGCTTCGCTCGTCGTCGCTGAGCTCGAGTTGGTCGGAGAGTTCCCGAATCTCGTTGAAGTCGGCGAGGGCCCAGGCGCTGGCACTGGCGGTGTTGGAGACGAGGGGATCGGCGCCCATGGTGAGGCCGCCTACGGCTTCTGCCTGCGGAGTGTGCTCGCGGATGAGTTCGTAGAGGACGAGGCCGGAGAGGCGTCCGCCTTCGGCGTGGAGAGTGGTGGTGCGGCAGTCGATGTAGTAGTCGGACTTCTTGCCGCTGGCGAGGGTGAAGTCGCCGAGCTTGAAGGAGTGGGTGGCGATGAGGTTGAGGAGAGCGGTCTTGTTGTCGGTGGGCATAGTCTTGTCCGATTATCGATGGGGAGGGGTACCCCCCTATTGCCTGCGTGTAAGTATTTTTAAATCAGTTGTTTACGCGATAGAGATGCTCGCAAAATATTCATAACAAATGGGTTACTTCCAAAATATTCATAATAAAAGGGTTAAGGTGCGACATTGGGTCGAAATCAGATTTCGGCGGCTATTTTTAGCTCTATATTCAGTATAAGGGTTGCAGCATAACTAAAATGCCAAATGGATGTTGTTGATAATCAATGAGTTAGGTTGGTTTGGGGCTTGACATGCGAATTTGCTGGTGTTTTTGAGGGTGTTTGATGAAAAAAAGATTTGGACCGACAAAATCTCCTCAAACTTGGGGATGACGGGCTGGATTGAAGAGAACAGACAACAACAAAAGCAATATTTTGGTCGCTTCGCCCTTTAGGCTTCGCTCCTGCCTTCGGCAGAGCAGTGCGGGCCCTGTTGGCCCGGGTTGAGACGCGGGCCGAAGCCCGGCTGAACCTAGAAGCAGCGGCAGTAATGAGGACAACTGATTACGAAACTCTATGCTCGGACCCTGCTCAGCGCTGGTCCAACTTCCGAGTTGCCGACAATCCACCCGGAACCCTAACCAACGGCTCCTCGACGAGCGCTAAACTCTGTTCTCGCAAACCGAGAATTACGGCTCGTGTCGCCAACGACGGTACCCGTTACACGCCAATCGAGCGTCCCTTTATCCCTTAGATCGACGTTTTTTCGCGGCAGCCCGTGCCGCAAACTTTTGTTTGCTCACCCGATCCCGCCATGTGTAATAGTTCTCCATCCCCAGATAGGTCTCTTGCGTGAAGTTGCATAGTTCCTCTATATCGCCTCGCGCAAACATCATCCTGACCTGATGTGCCTTATCGCCGTAAAGATTGTTGAAGTCTCCAACTCGGAACTGACCGAATAACTCTTTCCCAGTCAAGACTAGAACCGGATTGGTTTGCTTCCCAACCTCGAGCCGCTCCCTGCCCTTTAGCGCTATAGCTTTTACGGCACGGATTTCATCTCGATTAAAAGTTTCCCTGAATGTGCAGAAGCCTAGAACGGCGCCTGGGAACAACTCAGCCGCATCCTTAGCCCGAGCAAAGTCCTTTTCCTCAAACCGATTGTAGGATTTGCACTCGCCCAAAATGAGATGTGGTGACGACCTATGGGAATTTCTGTTGGGGGCGACGAACATCCCAAAATCGGCCTCAAACCTCTTTCCGTCCGCTCCCTTCATATCGAAGCTGGGGAGCCAGGTCGATTGCCGCGCAATCTTCTTGATCAGAAAGTGAAGAGCGGCTGCGACGCAGTACGCGCCGTGGGCGTAGTTGCCCGCGGCGAACGGCCCCGACACCCTATAGGCCCAAGCTTCTTTGCCGGGGGGCGTGCCAGACGGAAATGAGAATTCAGTCGAACACCTCGGGCAAAGCAGTTTAGAGGCTAGCTTTTCGAGGCTGAACCAACTGGTGTGACCGCATTGCGAACAGCAGAGAGACATTCCGATCCGTAGGACCTTTTGACGGATGAGAGCATTCAAATGCGACGCGTTGACGCGGTCACGGCCTTGGTTCGACCTGCTGATCGTTTCTTGAACCATCGCCAGAGTCGCGTACTCTTTCACAACGGGCTTCTTTCGACGAATTGCTCCTTCTTCTATCTCCAGCTCGACTTCCACATCCTCATGGGCAATCCTGTCGAGAAGGCCGAGCAACTCCGGCGAACGAGAGCAACAATACCCAGCATTTCAATCCCGCCGACTCCGGCGATTATTTGCTCGCACGTCCTTCCGGCCGGCGACATTGAGAGGGTGTAGCCTGCGGACTCGGCCACGGCTCCGAAGATGTTCAATGCGGTCGGAACCCGCAAGAAATTCATCTGCGGATAATCGCCCGCGAATACGACAATGCCTTCTCTCGAAATCCAAGTCTTTTCGTCGCCAAAGTTATGAGTCAGACCTGCTGCGACATTCTTTTTCCAAGGGATCACAGGAGCGCCGCCCTGAACCGTCTCGACAACGTTCGCGCAAGCAATGGTGGCTGCAGCAAGACCGTGGTCTTTCACGAAGTCCGGAAGCACTGCGGTCAGGTGAAGACCTTCACCAATGATGCTCGCGTCAACGGACGGTTTTGAATTCGTCACGGTCTGCGGCTCCGCGTGATCTGCGCTGCGCCCCCATTCCTCCCATATTCGCGGAAAGTGGTCGTTCATGCTCACTGCATCATCGCCGATAGGTTTCAAGAGCCTGATAAATGCTTGCATTTTGGCAATAGTTTGGCTCTTGGCGCATTGAAAACTTGTGCTGTGGTGAGCATTGGAGGGCGGCGAATAGGCGCGATAGTTTTGCTTTATGTATGCTTCGCAGTAATTGGTAAGGTTCGGGGCCAGATCGGCAGGCAGAGGCCGAATCTTCCATCCCAGAGCGCGGAGGTTCCAGAATTCGATTAAGTCGTAGGAAGATGTTGCATCCATGTAAAAGAGCTTCGAGTCGATAGACCAGCTGTTGGTGAAGGTTTCGAGTTCATGTCGCGTGACACGGAGTGGGAAGACGTATTTGGGCTCGAACAGGCGTGGAAAATCAGCAGGCGATATGATCTCGCGTTTCCCATCGAGAGCTTTCAAGTAGATGTTGGAAATCTCGTCTAGCGAGCCGGATTTGGGAAGGAAACCGAAAGTTGCTGAGAAGAATAACTTGTAACGCTCATCGCTGCACTCTGGGATAACGACTTTAGGTGGATGTCTTTGGACGAATCGAAACGTCGTGTCATACAGGTCGTCGCAGATTGTCCGTAGATCGACGCCTATCTTGCACTTGCCATCCACCCGTGCTGTGAGATCGGAGAAGGGTATGACTCGATCTGGCGGAAAACCGATTCCGTAGGAAACTGTCTGACCTGGTTTTGTCTCGACTAGAAAATCGGGTTGGAACGCCTCGACCAGTCCCTTGAGCATTTCCTTGGCAGGAATTTGCTTCTGATATGACTGCTTATACCTGTCGGGAATTTGCTTGAACACGGGAAGGATAAAATTGTAGAGGCCGCCCCAGAGAGCAGAGTTTGCCTCGAACACGGCTTGCAAGTCACGCTTGTTTCGTGGGTCCACGAGGAAGGCAAAACGCAGGGGTCTTACGCGGACGGTCGAACTCTCCATTTGATTGTCCTGGAATACTAACCCTATGTTAGTTCAGTCAAGCGCCTTAGACCCAAATGAGTCTCAGCCAGGCTTTTCGGACAGAGGTGTTGGTTCTCGGCATGAGGTCGGCGACCCGGAAATTGACTTTTCTTCTTCTCCGTTGGTGGCAAATCGCACTCGTTGAGCTTCATACAAGCTCAACACTTCCGTGTTGCACCCGAGTCACGGACTATCCGGAAGTTGCCCGGTCGCTTCAATAGAGGGTAACTTGAAGAGGAGTTTGAACCGGGGGTTGGTCGGCGTCAGTGAAGGCCGAGGTGGGCTTGCATGCCTTCGAGGGTCTGGCCTTTGGTTTCAGGGTAGACGAAGAGGACAGTGAAGAACTGGACGACCATCATGAGGGCGAAGAAGGCGAAGGGGAGTGACTTCGAGTAGACGGCTACATAGGGAAAGAGGTTGGCGATGATGCCGTTGGCGATCCAGTGGGAGGATGAGCCGAGGCTTTGGCCTTTGGAGCGGACGTTGGTGGGGAAGACCTCGCTGAGGTAGACCCAGATGACGGCTCCCTGGGAGATGGCGAAGGAGACGATGAAGCCAACGAGGAGAACGAGCAGCAGTGGAGGTGCTGGTTGGTGTGGAAGATCCAGGCGACGCCGGCGAGGGAGAGGAAGCAGCCTACGGCTCCGATGAGAAGGAGGGGTTTGCGGCCGATCTTGTCGATGATGGAGATGCCGACGAGGGTGGTGACGAGATTGGCGAGGCCGACGACGACGGCCTGGAGGTCGCCGGAGACGGAGCTGAAGCCGGCGTAGGAGAAGATGTCGTTGAGGTAATAGAGGATCGCGTTGATGCCGGAGAGCTGGTTGAAGAGGCCGATGGAGATGGCGAGGAAGATGAGTTTGCCGTAGCGGCGCTGGAAGAGGGTGTGCTGGGTGACGCCGCCTTCGGCGCGGATGGATTCGGCGATGGCGTCGACTTCGGCGCGGGAGTCGGGTGAGCCGAGTTCGGCGAGGATGCGGTAGGCCTCGTCGATGCGGTTCTGGCTGACGAGCCAGCGGGAGGAGTGGGGAACGGTGAAGAGCAGGGCGAGGAAGAGGATGGCGGGGAGGACTCCGACGCCGATCTGGAGACGCCACTCGATGGCTCCGAGGTGGAAGCTGGCGATGATGGCGTTCGAGAGATAGGCGAGCAGAATGCCGATGACGATGTTGATCTGGAAGAGGCCGACGAGACGGCCGCGCCACTTGGCGGGTGAGAGCTCGGCGATGTAGACGGGGCCGAGGACGGAGGAGCCTCCGATGCCGAGGCCGCCGAGGAAGCGGAAGAAGAGGAAGCTCGACCAGGGGCCGGCGAGCGCGCAGCCGAGGGCGGAGACGACGTAGAGGACGGCCATGATGCGAAGGGCGGCGCGGCTGCCGATGCGCTGGCCGAGCGGGCCGGAGAAGATGGCTCCGATGACGGTGCCGTAGAGGGCGATGGCTACGGTGAAGCCTTTTTGGCCTTCGGTGAGGGCGTAGTGGAGCTGGAGGGAGTGGGTGACTCCGGCGATGACGGCGGTGTCGAAGCCGAAGAGAAGGCCGCCGAGGGCGCCGGTGAGAGCGCTCTTGACGAGAAGAAGGACGGTTCTGTTTCGAGCGTCCATGTGAGCGGTTCATTCTCTCACAGGAGTAAGAGGCTCGGTTCTATAGGTAGAGGGCCAAAAGTTTCGGCTGCGCTAGGGAGGATGAGAGAACTTCGGGTAGTGAATTAACGAGGCAGATCGTGTCGAGGTGGCGGTAGCCGCCGGTGGCGATGAAGGCAGTGAGGAAGATGGTGGCGTTGTAGCTGACGTGGATGAGGGTGGAGGCCATGACGGAGCGGAGGCGGAGGCGGACGTAGCTGAGGACGAGCGAGACGCAGAAGAGGAGGATAAGAACGGGCCAGGCGAAGGCGGTCTGCTGGCCGTGGAGGGCGGCGAAGAGGATGCTGGTGAGGACTGCGGAGAAGACGAGGGCGGGGCGGGTGAGCCGGTTGTTGGAGCGCCATGCTCGCGGGCGGCGGGGGTGCGGGGGAGCGAGAGCCAGTCGTAGGCGATGGCGAAGGCAGGAAGGAGGAAGCCGCGGAAGAGGACCTCTTCAAAGAGCGGCGCGAGCAGGGTGCCGAAGGCGGTGACGAGCCAGACGTCGGATGCGGTGCGGAAGAAGTCGTCCATGGGGATGTCTTTGGGCATGGTCGTGAGCGAGGAGATGGCCTGGACGGCGAAGGAGAGGATGATGCCGATGGGGACGAGGCGGAGGGGGTTGCGGCGGGCGGCGTCGGGGTTGGCCTGGAGGCCTTCGGCGAAGGTGCGCTTCCAGAGGAGCGGGAAGATGAACCACGAGAGGGTGAGGGTGGCGAGGTAGGTGAGGCTTCGGAGCCGACGAGAAGCTTGACGGAGGCCTTTGCTGTTTCAGAGGCGGGGTGGCTGAGGCCGAAAAAGACGAGTTGGGTGAGAAGAAGGAAGAAACCGGTGATGGCGAGGAAGAGAGCGGCGTGGCCGAGGTGGGGGATGCGGACGGGAGGCTCAGGGGGCGGGGTGCCTCGGCGTTGGGGAAGAAGATGGTCTGGTCTTCCGGGCTGGCGGGCGGACGGAAGACGGGCACAGTGACGGCGGGTTCGTCGGAGGTGAATGGACGTACAGCGGGGGACGTGTTGGGGGTGAGGTCGCTCATGCTTGTTTCGTGCGAGATGAGGGTACAGCTTTGGCAGGCTTTTTTTGCGGGCAATTTACTGGTTGCGGGCTTCTGTTGTTTTTGGCGCGCGCCCTTCTGCGGGCTTGGCGGTGCTGGCTTTGGCAACGCCGGTCTTCTTTTCGGGGGCGATGAATTTGGCTTTTGGCTTTTTGATTGCGTCAGGCGCGGCGGCGATGGTGGGGGGTTGGGGGCCGGCGTGGCTGGCGCCGTTGCGGCTGGCGAGGGCTGGGGTGTGGCTGGCGTAGTAGCGGGCGAGGAAGCTGCCGGTGTGGGAGTCGCGGACGGTGGCGATCTGCTCGGGCGTGCCGTGGGCGATGATGCGGCCGCCGCCTTCGCCGCCTTCGGGGCCCATGTCGAGGACGTAGTCGGCGTTGCGGATGATGTCGAGATTGTGCTCGATGATGACGACGGTGTTGCCGAGGTCGGTGAGGCGGTGGAGGACTTCGAGGAGCTTGCGGACGTCGTCGAAGTGGAGGCCGGTGGTGGGCTCGTCGAGGAGATAGAGGGTGCGGCCGGTCTGGCGCTTGGAGAGCTCGCGGGCTAGCTTCATGCGCTGGGCTTCGCCGCCGGAGAGGGTGGTGGCGGACTGGCCGAGGTGGATGTAGCCGAGGCCAACGTCGACGAGGGTCTGGAGTTTGACGTTGACGGCGGGGATGTCTTTGAGGATGGGGACGGCGTCTGCGATGGGGAGGTCGAGGAGGTCGGCGATGGAGTAGCCGTTGAACTTGACGGAGAGGGTCTCCTGATTGTAACGGCGTCCGTTACATACTTCGCAGAGGACGTAGACGTCGGGGAGGAAGTTCATCTCGATGCGGCGCTGGCCTTCGCCCTGGCAGGCTTCGCAGCGTCCGCCTTGCACGTTGAAGGAGAAACGGCCGGGTTTGTAGCCGCGCTCGCGGGACTCGGGGAGCATGGCGAAGAGGTCGCGCATGGCGGTGAAGACGCCGGTGTAGGTGGCGGGGTTGCTGCGCGGGGTGCGGCCGATGGGGGACTGGTCGATCTGGATGACTTTGTCGAGCTGGTCGATGCCGATGACTGCGGCCGTGCTGGCCGGGCTCTTCGCGGGAGCCGTAGAGTTCCTTTGCGAGCGAGCGGTAGAGGATGTCGTTGACGAGGGTGGATTTTCCGCTGCCGCTGACGCCGGTGATGACGGTCATGACGCCGAGCGGGAAGTGGACGGTGACGTTCTGGAGGTTGTGGGAGTGGGCGTTTTCGACGGTGACCCAGTTGCCGGTGAGTTCGCGGGGTTGCTCGCGGGCGAGGATTTCGATTTTTCCGGCGAGGTATTGGCCGGTGATGGACGCCGGGTTGTCCATGATCTGTTGCGGAGTGCCGTCGGCGATGAGGTGGCCGCCGTTTTTGCCGGCGCCGGGGCCGAGGTCGAGGACGTAGTCGGCTTTGCGGATGGTGTCTTCGTCGTGCTCGACGACGAGGACGGTGTTGCCGAGGTCGCGGAGGTTTTCGAGGGCGTTGATGAGGCGCTGGTTGTCGCGCTGGTGGAGGCCGATGGAGGGTTCGTCGAGGACGTAGAGGACGCCGCGGAGGCGGGAGCCGATTTGCGTGGCGAGGCGGATGCGCTGGCCTTCGCCGCCGGAGAGAGTGGCGGCGGAGCGGTCGAGGGCGAGGTAGCCGAGGCCGACGGCGTTGAGGAATTCGAGGCGCTCGATGATCTCGCGCTGGAGGCGGTCGGCGATGATGCGGTCGCGTCCGGTGAAGTTCATGGCGCGGGCGGAGGTGAGGGCGCGCTCGAGGGGGAGGGCGGTGAAGTCGGCGATGGATGCGTCGTTGACGGTGACGGCGAGGGATTCGGGGCGGAGGCGGCGGCCTTTGCAGACGGGGCAGAGGGTCGCGGACATGTACTGCATCATGTACTCGCGGTAGCCCTCGGATTTGGTGTCTTCGAGGTTGGCGCGGAGGTAGTTGAAGATGCCGTGGAAGCCGGTGCGGCCGGCTTCGTTGCGGGGAGGGCCGTAGAGGAAGAGGTTCTGCTGTTCGGCGGTGAGGTCCTCGAAGGGCTTTCTGATGTCGATCTTGTATTTTTCGGCGGCGAGCTTGATGAGGCGGAGGAGGTAGGCGGAGCCGGAGCCGGGGCCCATGGCGCCGTCGAGGAGAGGCTTGGACCAGTCGGTGATGGTCTTGGCGGGATCGAAGTCGTAGATGCTGCCGAGGCCGTGGCAGTCGGGGCAGGCGCCGTAGTTGGAGTTGAAGGAGAAGCTGCGGGGCTCGAGGCGGGGGACGTTGATGCCGCAGTCGGGGCAGGCCATGGAGGAGGTGTAGAGGGTTTCGTCCATGCCGTGGATGGCGATGAGGACGAGGCCGTTGGCCATCTGGAGGGCTTTGAGGACGGAGGTTTCGAGGCGGCGGGTGTCCGGCTTGGCGTCGGGGCCGGGTTTGAGGATGATGCGGTCGACGATGGCTTCGATGGTGTGGTTCTTGCGCTTCTCGAGGCGCATGCCTTCGGTGAGTTCGACCATCTCGCCGTCGATGCGGGCGCGGAAGCCTTGCTGGTCGAGAGCTTCGAGCTCTTCGCGGAACTCGCCTTTGCGGCCGCGGACGATGGGAGCGTAGACGGTGATGCGTTCGCCGGGGGAGAGGCTGGCGATGCGCTCGACGATTTGCTCGGCGGACTGGCGGGTGATGGGGCGGCCGCAGTTGGGGCAGTGGGGCTGGCCGACGGAGGCGTAGAGGAGGCGAAGGTAGTCGTAGATCTCGGTGATGGTGCCGACGGTGGAGCGGGGGCTGCGGCAGGTGGTTTTCTGCTCGATGGAGATGGCGGGCGAGAGGCCGTCGATGGCGTCGACGTCGGGGCGCTCCATCTGGTCGAGGAACTGCCTTGCATAGGCTGACAGGGTTTCGACGTAGCGGCGCTGGCCTTCGGCGTAGATGGTGTCGAAGGCGAGGGAGGACTTGCCGGAGCCGGAGAGACCGGTGACGACGGTGAGGGTGTTGCGCGGGATGCTGACGTCGACGTTGCGCAGGTTGTGCTGGCGCGCGCCGCGGACGGTGATGTGTGTGATGCCCATGTGAGTGTTCAGGCGGTGTTCGGCCAAGACTCTAGAATACGGCATTCGGCTGGAAGTAGAGATATGGGAAGGGTGGATGCGATGGATTTGGTCGGGACAACCTTATGACCGGAAAGATGTATCTGAAGGAACAATAGAGCTACACGTTCGGGTCATTGTAATCGCTGACGGATTTGTAACAATAGCGACTGCTTTGAAGTGTTGCCAGGCTGCAGGGTCTGGCGACAAATGTTGGATTTTCAGGAGTGGTCGTGGCTTCGTCAATTGTTTTGATCTGTGCGGTGTTGGCTTCGTTGGCTGTGGGTGTGCTGGTGGCTTACGGTGTTTGCATGGCGATGTTTGGAATTTTCCAGATGCATGTCCGTCAGGTGGCGGCGGAGAATGTGGCTCGGCGCGTGGTGGCACCGGCTCAGGTGGTGAAGAGCTAGATTTTTCGAGTTCTTCCTGTTCTTCTTGGGGTATGCCTACTGGCTGCCCCTATTTTTCGATTTGAACCAATGTTACTGAGGTGGAGTTTGCGGCTGCGGCTGTTGCTGTTGCTGTTGCTGTTGCGAGCGGAGGCGCTGGAGCTGCTCGTAGATCTGCTGCGGCGTTTTGACTCCGTTAGGGGAGTCCGGCTGGGAGGAGTTGGCCGGGGACGTTGAGGTGGGAGCGCCTGGGTTGGGTGGTGGGACAATGTTGTCCGGAGCTGGTGCGGGTACTGGTTGCACAACCTGTGCGGGCGAGACTTCTCGCGATTCGCGCCTGTCGTTTCTGTCATCGAAGGCAGCTGCGTTGGGATTCGGGGGAGTGGGACCGCCCGCGCGTGGGGTGAGGATGAGCTCTCCGAGTTCGGCGTCGTCGCGTTGCACGAGGATCATGTTGCTGCCGGTGCCGTCGAGCAACTGAGTGAGAATTTGAGCGGGGAGGGCCGGTCCGTATTGACCGAAGACGCGTTCGTCAGCGACGCCGCCGGTGATCTTCATTCCGGTATCGTTGGCGATCTGACGGAGGATCTGATTGAGACTGGAGTTGTCCGCTGAGACTGAGAGCGTGCCGTCCGCGTAGGTGACCTGCGCGCGTTGCGGCGGACGTTGGGATGGAGTGAGTGGCACGGGAGGTGGTGCGGGGGTGGTGGCTTGCGTGGCGGGGAGGGTGGAGGCGGCGGGTGTTGCTTGTGGAGTGCCGGTCGATTGCGCCATCAGCGACATGGCGAGGGTGAGGCCCGCGACGACTGGCGAATCGGATTGGCGCGAAGCTCTGCATGTGGCTTGTAGGACGCGCCACGACAGCGGAGGTAACCCGTCGCAATGACGCGTTGTTGTGAACAAGTCTATCGCGAACCATGGGTGTGAGCCGGCAAAAGCGTACCTCAGCGGCTAATGCCGCGTCGCGAGCGGAGAGATTGCGTGATGGCTGAAGTCGTGCGCTTGACCAAGACAGACCATTTCAGCGGCATCGGATTTCCCCGCTGCTCAACAAGCTCGGCGCCTACCACTTCCGCAACGAAGGTTCCTTTCGTTAATCCATGACTGCAAAGGTGATGAGCGGGGGTAACTGCTATGGCAACGTTGTTTGTACTAGACTGACAATGGTTCGTCGAGAAGCCTCGTATGCAATAGACGGGAGATCGTAACGGGCTGATGGCGGGCGCGATGATGAGAATTGGGATCGGGTTGCTGGCGGCGGGGATGCTGGTGGCTGCTGTTGCCTCGGCTGAGGTGTGTACGACGCAGTCTCAGATGACGGCGACGGACAGGGATGCTCTTGCAGCGGCGGCGCGAGGGCTTGCGGCCAAGGTTCAGGCCAACGACGTGAGCGGGTTGCAGGCAGCAACGGCAGTCGAATATGCCAAGGACTTTAGTGGCATTGGAGCTGTGGTGGGGAGCACTGCGGCGAAGGTGAAAGGTGGCACGCCGATTGTGGAGCAGGTCTACCTGCTGGATGCAACGCAGTTGAAGCGTGGGGCGGATGGATCGATGCCAGATGCCCAGTTTTTCTGTTCGCTGAATAAGACGATGGCCGAGGCGGATTTTCTGATCTCCGGGCTGGCTCCTGGACGCTATGGATTTGTGATGGTGGATGTAACCGATACGAGTACGCCATGGCGGTTGTCCTTTCTGCTGCGGCAGGATCAGGGCCAGTGGGTGATGGCGGGGTTCTATCCGAAGGCGTTGACGGCGGCGGGCCATGATGGCCTGTGGTATTGGACGCAGGCGCGGACGATGACGGCGCAGAAGGAACATTGGAATGCGTGGCTCTACTACCAGCAGGCGGAGAGTTTGTTGACGCCGGTGAACTTCATCCAAAGCACGCATCTTGAGAAGTTGAAAACGGAGGCAAGTGCGGCAGCCCCGCCGGCACTATCTGATGGCGTGAGTGCGGAGGCACCGTTGGTGGTGAAAGGGCCGGATGGGGTGGAGTATCACTTTACCGCGCTGGGGGTGGATGACTCTCTTGCGAAGGACAAGATCGATATTACGGCGCACCTGAAGGTTGATCAGATCGGTGATCCAGTCGCGGCTCGCAAACGCAACTCCGATGCAATGGTTGCGTTGCTGGCGGCATATCCGGAGATGCGGAAGCCGTTCCATGGTGTGTGGATGTTCGCGGAGGTGCCGGGGCAGAATCCTTTTGCGACGGAGCAGGCGATGAGTGAGATTCACTAGTCATGGCGGCAGCATTTTTTCAAATGTTGTGATGAGCGTTGACGGGGTAAGTGCTATCTTGAGAATCATTTCTACAGGACGGTAAGACTCGTAATAAACGAGCATGTGTTTCCCAGGCCAGACTGGCATCTTATTGGCAAAAGAAGAAAGAGAATGATGATTAAATTGAAGAAGACATTGAGCGAGGCGATCCAGGAACGGAGAGCGACTCCCAGCTTCGATGGAGCGCCGATTCCCGGGGAAGACCTGAAACAGATTCTCGATGCGGGCTTGCATGCGCCTAGCGGATATAACATGCAGCCGTGGCGGTTTGTGGTGGTGCAGTCGGCGGAGCAGAAGAAGAGGCTGCGCGCGGCGAGCTACAACCAAGGCAAGGTGGAAGAGGCATCGGCAGTGATTGTGGCGTGTGGCGATGCGGATGGATGGCGCAGGGACCTGGATTTGATGCTGGAGTTGGGACGGAAAGGTGGGATGCCGGAGAGCTACGCGGCGCAGGCCCAGAGCAGCGTACCGAATTACTTGTCGAGCTTCAGCAACGGGCAGATGCAGGGATGGCTGAACAAGCAGGTGATGCTGGCGTTTACCCACATGCTGCTGATGGCCGAGGTGATGGGGTACGACACCGCGCCGATGGAAGGGTTCGAACAGGACAAGGTGCATGAGGTGTTGCGGCTTCCGCTGAGCTATTGGGTGGTGGCGTTGCTGGCGATCGGACATGCGAAAGGGCCGGACAAATTTTACGGTGGGCGGTTTGAGATGGGGCATACTGTGTTCGGCGAAGAGTTTGGCAAACCACTGAAGTTGACGTAGCGGCGACGGAGACGACTGGGCTATGAGGTTTGCACTGCGCGTTGTGGCTGTTCTTGTGTTGTTTGCTGTCGCGGCTGGGTTGATCTTTTACCGGTATCCGCTTTGGGTGGCGGACCAGCAGACTCGATTTCATCTATGGCGTGCTGGCGTGAAGAGCGAGTATGTCGAGGCGGGCGGGTACAGGCTGCATTACTTTGAAGCGTCGCCTGCAGAATGCGGGCGGTGGGACGCCGCTGGTTCTGGTGCATGGGCTGGGCGCACGGGGTGAGGACTGGGGAGCGATGATGCCGGCTTTGGCTGCG
The DNA here is from genome assembly GCA_963791735.1 of uncultured Acidobacteriaceae bacterium. Classification (GTDB taxonomy): domain Bacteria; phylum Acidobacteriota; class Terriglobia; order Terriglobales; family Acidobacteriaceae; genus Edaphobacter. Next base: position 93,680 of record CAWBTR010000012.1, read on the forward strand.
CAGGGGTTTCATGTGTATGTGCCGGATCTGTTGGGATATGGGCGGTCGCCGCGACCGGATGTGAGTTACTCGATCTCGCTGGAGGAGCAGACGGTAGCGCAGTTCATGCAGGCGATGCATGTTCCGCGTGCCGACGTTGGCGGCTGGTCGATGGGTGGATGGATTGCGATGAAGCTGGCGCTGGATCATCCGGAGATGGTGGATCGGCTGGTGATCTATGACAGTGCCGGGACTTATTTTCCAGCGACGTTTGGGCCGGAGTTGTTTACACCGAATGATGTGGCCGGGGTGAAAAAACTACACGGATTTCTTTCGCCGAAACCATTCGACCCACCGAACTTTGTGGCTGAAGCTGTGGTGCGGAAGTTGCAGGGGAATGCGTGGGTGGTGCGGCGAAGCATGGCGGCGATGACGAATGGACGTGATCTGCTGGATTTTCGGCTGCACGCCATCTCGCAGCCGATGCTGATTGTATGGGGCGCGGAGGATGAGCTGATTCCGCTGTCGGTTGGAGAGACGATCCACAAGGGTGTGGCGCAGTCTGTGCTGGACGTCATTGCCGGCTGTGGGCATTTGGCTCCTGCGGAGTGTGCGCGGCCGGTGACTGAGGGGACAGTGGAGTTTCTTAGATCCGAGCCGCCGATGCAGGGCGGAGAGAAGACTTTTCCTGTTGGTGATTAGTGGTCGTGATGCGGCGAGTCGGGTTGCCATTGGTAGGTGCCGGGTTGGCGCAGGCCGATGTGGGCGAGGACTCGATGAACGAAGTTGCGTGCCATGTCGTCGGTAGTCTGGGGGTGGTTGTAGAGGGTGGGAATGATTGGGAAGATGGTGGCGCCAGCGTCCGAGGCAAACTGCATGTTGCGGAGGTGGATGCGGTTGAAGGGGGTTTCGCGGACGCAGAGGATGAGGGGGCGGTTTTCCTTGAGGCAGACGTCGGCGGCGCGGTGGATGAGGTTCTGGGCGAGGCCGTTGGCGATGGCGGCGAGAGTGCCCATGGAGCAAGGGAGGATGACCATCGCATCGGTGGGGTAACTGCCGCTGGCGATGTTGGCTCCGATGTCGGTTTCGGGGTGTTGGTGGAGCTTGGGACAAGGCGCGCCGATGAGTTTTTCTGCGAGGTCGTTGCGGCCGCTTAGCTTTAATTCCTCAGCGAAGACGCGGAGAGAGTTTTCGGAGGCGACGAAGTTGATTTTAGTGACGCGGGTGTCGGCGGCGAGGGTGCGGAGGATCTCGGCGGCGTAGATGCTGCCGCTGGCTCCGGTGACGGCGAGGGTAATGTTGCGCGGAACTTGAGGGGGTTCTGGCACAGAAATGATTATCGCTCAGGCGTTGCGGAGAGCGTAGGCGATCAAGGTTTGGCCGTGGAGGTTGTGAGCGGCGTTGAAGGCTTCGTTGCTGGCTTCCTCCTGCGCGGGGATGGTGGGGTCTAGCTCGCAGGCTTGTATTTCTTCGGTGGTGGCGTGGATGAAGCAGAGTTCGCAGGTGGCGAGGTTGTCTTCGGCGGTGCGCATGGGTGGGCCGAAGGTGCGGCAGAGGATGGGGCGGTGTTCGTAGAGGTCGCAGGTGCCGTGGTCGAGATCGAGGACGGGGCAAGGCTCGTCGTTGGCGAACTCTTCGAAGAGGATGGCGGCTTCGTGGTCTTCGTTGAGGATGCCGGTGGTGCGATTGCCGGGGAACCATGGATCGAGACGGGTTAAGGAGCCGGCTACTCTTTCGTGAACGCGGGCAGCTTTGTGCGGGTCGGTTTGTTCGAGTGTGGTGAGACCTTCGCGGAGGCGTGCGGCGTCCTGGTGGGCGATGGGGAAGACACCGATGCAGCATTGAGAGCATCCGGGTTTGCAGACGAGATGTTGACCGCCACGGCGGTAGGCGTCGGCTACTGCGGCATCTACGATTTGGATGAGGGTAGAACCGGATGGCACGGTGTCAGACCTTTGGACGAGGCGGGATTGCGTTGGTTTGGCTTATCGATGAGCCGTGCGGCTGCTCGAGGAAGCGGGAGAGGTAACGGAAGACGACACACCAGACAAGGGCCATGAACTCAAAGAGGAAGAGGCCACCCACGGCGGATGAATCACTCTTGCTGAATTCAGAGATCTGAACCGCAACGAACAAGATCATCGACATGAGGCCAGCGTAGAAGAGGAGGCGGGGAAACCATGCCAACGAACGCTCGGGCCGGTAAAGCAGCAGGATCTTGCGCCATCGGGACAGGACGTTGATCCGCTCGACGAACCTAGAGGTGTTTTCCTGCTGCCGGGAGATCTGGGTGTGGGCCAGAAGAGAGTCGTTTTCGATGATCTCGCCTAGTATTGCGAGTTCCTTTTGAACACGCTGGACGGCGGTTTGGCCGGAGGGAGAGTCGACCTGGGAAGAGAGCTTGAGCCACTGGTCCCAGAAGGCCACTCGCTTGGTCGCTTCGTCGATCCTGCGCTGGCGGGTGGAGGCGGCGTCGCGATCGCGGCTCCAGGACAAGGCGACGGGGATGAGCGTGCCGGCGAGACCGAAGGCGCCGGCGATCAGGCCCTTCTTGACGTCAGCATCTGAAAAGAGACTCATTGTGCTCTCCATCGATTCGTGACGCTACTCTCGACGAGTTCGATGGACACAGCATACATTTCCGTCACGAAGAGAGCACGCGGGCGAGGGGGAGAACTCGCGCGCTTCGCTAAACGGCCTTGCGCTGGAAGGTCGTCTTCTTCGTGCCGGTGAAGGAATCCTTCGCCTTGACCGAAGCCGTAGACGCTTCGGCGACCGGATTTCCGCCGTTCTTTTGTTGAGCTGCCTTTTCGCGTGCTGCCTGGAGTTTCTGAGCTTTAGGGCCCAACCCACGTACCTTTATCTCAGCTGCTTTCGGAATGAAATCACTCATGACGAAATCCTCTCACGCTCCGCGCTCTTCGAACAAGAGGTCGACGACGCGTCTACTCTTTGCGCTTCGGCATTTGCCTCTCGAGGCTATGTCACGCCGACTGAGAGCAGCGTGCCGACGAAGTCCAGGAGACCGGTTGCGATCCCTTTGACGATATCGTCTTGATCGAGCGGAGTAAAAGCCCCGTTTTAGTCCGAAGGGTTCTCTTTTAGGGTTCGTTCGAAGATGGTGTCTACATTGGCTAGTTGGCGGGTGTAGTCGAAGGCGCGGGCTAGTTTTTCGGGAGTGAGGCGGGCGGTGATCTCCGGGACTTTTGCGATCTCGTCGCGGAAGATCAGGTCGTTCTTCCAGGAGTTCATGGCGTGGGACTGGACGAGGCGGTAGGCGTCTTCGCGGGACATGCCGGATTCGGCGAGGTCGAGGAGGAGCTGGCCGGAGAAGATGAGGCCGCCGGTAGATTCGAGGTTCTTCAACATGCGGGCAGGGTAGACGAGGAGTTTTTCGATGAGATTTTCCGTCTTCGCAAGCAGGTAGTCGGTGAGGATGGTGGAGTCGGGGAGGATGACGCGCTCGGCGGAGGAGTGGGAGATATCGCGCTCGTGCCAGAGGGCGATGTTTTCGAAGGCGACCTGGGCGTTGGCGCGGATGACGCGGGCGAGGCCCGAGATTTGTTCTGAGGTGATGGGGTTGCGCTTATGCGGCATCGCGCTGGAGCCCTTTTGCTTCTCGGAGAAGAACTCTTCGGCTTCGCGGACCTCGGTGCGCTGGAGATGGCGGACCTCGGTGGCGATTTTGTCTAAAGTGCTCGCTAGAACTGCAAGGGTCGAGATATATGCGGCGTGGCGGTCGCGCTGGACCACTTGTGTGGCGACTTCTACGGGTTTGAGACCAAGTTGGTTACAAATTGCTTCTTCGTGTTCGGGTTTGAGGTGGCCGAAGGTGCCGACGGCTCCGGAGAGTTTGCCGACGCGGAGGTCTTCGGCGGCGGCGTCGAAGCGGGTGAGGTTGCGCTGCATCTCGGAGTACCAGAGGAGCAGCTTGAGACCGAACGTGGAGGGTTCGGCGTGGATGCCGTGAGTGCGGCCGACGATGGGCGTGTGCTTGAACTCGATGGCGCGCTTTTTGAGGGTGTGGGAGAGGGCGACGATGCCGGCGCGGATGATGGCTGAGGCCTCTTTGAGTTGGAGGGATTGTGCGGTGTCGACTACGTCGGTGGAGGTGAGACCGTAGTGGAGCCAGCGGGAGGCCTTCCCTGAGGAATGCGGGGGGGAATCGATGTGCTCGGCGACGGTGGTGGTGAAGGCGATGACGTCGTGACGGACTTCGGCTTCGATTTCGTTGATGCGGTCTACGGTGAAGTTTCCGCGGTCGCGGATGGCGTCAGCAGCGGACTGCGGGACGAGGCCGAATTTTGCGAGGGCCTGGGAGGCGGCGATCTCGACGGTGAGCCAGCAGCGGTATTTGTTTTCGTCGGACCAGATTTTGCCCATCGCGGGGCGGGTGTAGCGGGCGATCATAGTTGTTCCTTGGGAACTGTTTTGTTTGGACACAGTTCCATTCTAGCGGGATTGGTTTCATGTAGAACCAAAGTATCGCACTACGATGTATCGTGATACGATAGATATATGGCAAGCGCGAAGAATACAGGGAAGCAGGCTGTGGCAAAGAGAAATCTGCTTGCAGTGGCCGAGTTTCGCCATCATCTGAGAGCGTTTCTTCGATTCAGCGAAGTCGCTGCAGAAGAGGCAGGTCTGCGGGCGCAACAGTATCAGTTGTTACAGGTCGTAGGCGCTGCGCCGGGAGACGAACCGCCGACGATCGCCTATGTTGCCAATCGCCTTTTTTTAAGGCATAACAGCGCAGTGGAACTGGTCGACCGCACGGAGCAGCAGGGGTTGCTGGAGCGAGAGGTTGATGTCAACGATCATCGCAAGATCTTGCTCCGGCTGACCAGGCGAGGGGAAGAGCTGCTGGCCTCGCTGGTGATTCTGCATATGGAGCAACTGAAGAAGTGGGGGCCGGAGATGATCGATCTCCTGCGTAGAGTTACTGGCGAAGCGAACGGGGCAGCGACGCAGAAGCCAGTGCCGCGAAATTAGAGGCGCACGAGAATAACAGGCTCCGGGATGGAGCGAGAAAAAATGGAGTTGAGATGGGCACGACATCGCATAAGCGCGAGGTACAGGAAGAACTGGGAGATTACTCGGCAGACAGCCGAATGCTGCTTCTGGCAGGACTGGCCGCAGTTGTGGGCGCTGCCGGCGCGGGGTTTGCGTGGGTGCTGCTGAAGTTGATCTTCATCGTGACGAACCTGTTTTATTTTCACCGATTCGCTGCGAACTTTGTTGATCCTGGAACGAATACGCTGGGGTGGAAGGCTGTGTTTGTGCCGGTCGTGGGCGGATTGATCGTGGGCGGTATCGCTCGCTTCGGTTCCGCGAAGATCCGAGGCCACGGGATGCCGGAGGCGATTGAGGCTATTTTGACGAGCGGTGCGAAGGTGGCGCCGCGACTGACGATATTGAAGCCTGTGGCTTCTGCGATCGCGATAGGATCTGGCGGACCGTTTGGCGCGGAAGGCCCGATTATCGTGACTGGCGGAGCGGCGGGATCGCTGTTGGGACAACTGCTCCACATGAGTGACGCGGAGCGCACGGTACTGCTGGTATCGGGCGCTGCTGCGGGCATGTCGGCAACTTTTATCGCGCCGCTTTCTGCGATTCTTCTCGCCGTGGAGCTTCTGCTGTTTGAGTGGCGCCCGCGCAGTTTGATACCGGTTGCTGTTGCCAGCGTGACGGCGGCGGCGCTGCGTCGGCTGCTGTTAGGTTCGACTCCCATCTTTACGATGCCACTGACGACGGGCAGCATTCGCGAGGTCGTCATACCATCGGCGCTGTTGCTGGGATTGATTGCAGGCGTGCTGGCTCTCGTACTGAGCAAATCGATTTATTTCTTCGAGGATTTGTTTGAGAAGCTGCCTATTCACTGGGCGTGGTGGCCGGCGATCAGCGGTGTGGTGATCGGACTTGGCGGGCTGGTCTATCCGCCTGTGCTCGGGGTTGGTTATACCGTGATTCAGCGGCTGATTTCGGGTGAGTTTACCTGGCAGTTGATGCTGGGTGTTCTGATTGTGAAGACCCTTATCTGGAGCTTCTCTCTCGGTTCGGGAACCTCGGGCGGCATTCTGGCTCCGCTGATTATGATTGGCGGGGGGATGGGGGCTGTTGTGGGACATGTGCTGCCGGCGATTGCTCCGGGGGCGTGGCCTTTGATCGGGATGGCAGCGGTGCTGGCTGGGGCCATCGGAGCGCCGCTGACTGCGGCGATGATGGCGGTGGAGTTGACGCGCAATAGCGGACTCATCCTGCCCCTGCTGATGGCGTCGGTGATGTCGTATGCCGTGACGGTGCTGTTGCAGAAGCGATCGATCCTGACGGAACGGCTGAGCCGTAGAGGCCTTCATCTAAGCCGGGAATACGGAGTGGATCCGCTGGAGCAGATGCTTGTGTCGCAGGCGATGCACACCAGCGTATTCGCACTGCCGGAGAATGCGACGCGAAGAGCTGCGGCGGACTGGTTCAAGAGGATGGGAGAACGCGGACCGGAGGCTTGGTCGCACTGGCAGCGGCTGTTTCCGCTGCTGGACGCGGACGGGAGACTTGTTTCGATCCTGACACGGTCTCAGATGATGGTTGCGGCGAAGCAGGCAGATCTCAGCCAGCCATTGGCTAAAGACGGCAATCTTTCGCCGAAGACGGTCGCTCCCATGGATACGCTGCGTCAGGTTGCCGGCGCAATGGCGGAGTCGCACCTGACGAGATACCCCGTTCTGGATGAGTCGGGCAAGTTTGTCGGAATTATTGCGATCGACGATCTGCTCCTGGCGCGCAGCAAGGAGAAGCAGCGAGAGAGCGATCGCTCGCGAGTCTTACGGCTACGATGGCCGTTTGGCCGTGACGACGAGAGCAAGAGCACGGTGGAGGCGGTGGAGGCTCTGGACTCTGAGGTGGAAGATCTGCCTCACGCGTGAATTTACGCGGGGCTCACGCCGAAGAGGGTAGACATCTCCTCGTAGAGGAAGCCGCGGCCGGGGGTATAGGGCTGCACCCATTTGCCGTCGAGGACGAACTGGGGAATGGCTCGCTTGCCGGTGTTGGCGATGACAAGGTCGGCTGCGCCGGGGGTGTTCTCGATGTCGATTTCTTTGAAGGGGATGTTGTGGGTGGTGAGGAAGCGCTTGGCCTCGCGGCAGTCGCGGCACCAGTAGGCTGAGTAGACGGTAAGATCCATACCTCTATTTTAGCGTTTTCGGAACGGACGAATTGTGCCATTCCGATAAGAAGACTCTTTGCTGAAAAGTCCTTTCTTTACTGCTCGTGGTAGTTGCGGATGAGGCCGCCGTCGACGATGAAGGTTGAGCCAGTGCAGTAGGCGCCGTCGTCGGAGGCAAGGAAGAGGGCGACGCCGGCGACGTCTTCCGGGGTGCCCATGCGGCCGAGGGGGATGTTGGCGAGGAGGGCGTTAAGTTCGGGTTTGTCGGCCATCATTGCGGTGTTGATGGGAGTGGCGATGGCGCCGGGGGCGATGTTGTTGATCGTGATGTTGTAGGGGCCGAGTTCGACGGCCAGGTCGCGCATGACCATGCGCATTGCTCCTTTGGAGGCGCAGTAGGTGGAGAAGTGGGGGAAGACCATGTCTTCGTGGACGGAGCTGATGTTGATGACGCGGCCGGGCAGTTTGGCCTTGATGAGTGGGCGGACGAAGGCCTGAGTGAGGAAGAAGGCTCCCTTGAGATTGACGTTGAGGACGGCGTCGTAGTCCTTCTCGGTGACCTCCCAGAAGGGGGATTCAATCTCGATACCGGCGTTGTTGACGAGGATGTCGCAGCGGCCTAGCTGCTTGTAGGTTTCGTCGATGAGGCGCTGTGTGTCGGCGAGGATGGAGACGTCGGCACTGGACGGTGAGGCCTTTCCGCCTGCGGCTTCGGCCTTGGCTTTGGTGTCGAGAGCCTGGTCGGGATGGTTGCGGTAGTCGACGACGACGGTGGCGCCTTCGCTGGCAAAGCGGATGGCGATGGATTGACCGATGCCCGAGCCCGAGCCGGTGATGACGGCTACTTTGCCTGCTAGACGACCTGACATGGCTTGCTCCTTACCGAGAGGAATTGAAGTTGATGGAAGGATAGATGCGTTTTGTGTAGGGTTTTCTGCTGCGCAGCTCTTATTTTGATGAAGATTTTTTGCCTGTGGCCCTCTTTTTGACTTTAGGCGGCGACCTCTTCGCTGCTTTTTTTGTGGGTTTCTTTGCTGCTTTGGCCGGTGGTTTCGGTTTTTGTCTTGCGATGATCTCGGAGAGGAGAGTCTTGGCTTTTTCGAGTTCGGCGTGGCGGGACTCGGAGAGGTTTTTGCCGGCGCGGTTGATGTAGAAGTTGAGCATGCGCATGCCGGAGGCCGGCCCTTTGGGCGAGACTTTCTTTGAAGCGAGCGCTTTGGCTATGGCTGAGGCGCTCTTGTTGAAGAGACCTTCGTCGGGGTGGGTGGAGTCGGTTGTGACTTTCGCGGACCACTTCTTTTTTGTCTTCTTTGTCGCCATCGGGGCCTCCTGGGTCGGTGCTTCTTTGCCTAAGATGCGGGACGGATGACTTTTCCAGGCGGCGCTTGCGGAAGAAATTGGTTAGGAGGGTGCCGCACTCGTCTGCGAGGAGGCCGGGGAGGAGGTCGAGTTTGTGGTTGAGCTGGGGATGGTTGAGGACGGAGAGGACTGAACCGCAGGCTCCGGCTTTGGGGTCGGGCGCGGCGTAGACGAGGCGGGCGATGCGGGCGTGGAGGATGGCTCCGGCGCACATGGCGCAGGGTTCGAGGGTGGCGTAGAGGGTGCAGTCTTCGAGGCGGTAGTTTTTGAGGGCGAGGCCGGCTTCGCGGAGGGCTACGATCTCGGCGTGGGCGGTGGGGTCGCTGTCGCGGAGGACTCGGTTTTGGCCGCGGCCGATGATTTTGTTTTCGTGGACTACGACTGCGCCTACCGGGACTTCGCCGTTGGCTTCGGCGTTCGTGGCTTCGGCGATGGCGGCGCGGAGGTAGTTGAGGTCGTCTTCCATCGCGCTATGCGGGTTCCTGTTGGGAGAGGCAGTGGAGGGTGCCTAGGCCCCAGACGAGGTCTACGGCGTGGATGCCGATGATCTCGCGGTCAGGGAAGCAGCGGGCGATGATGTTGAGGGCGTGGCGGTCGTTGCAGTCGTTGAAGGTGGGGACGAGGACGAGATCGTTCGCGATGTAGAAGTTGGCGTAGCTGGCGGGGAGGCGCTGGCCCTCGAAGACTACGGGTGAGGGCATGGGAAGTTTGACGATCTCGAAGGGTTCGTTTTTGAGGTTGCGGAAGCTGCGGAGGCGGTCGAGGTTTTCGGCGAGGGGAAGGTGGTTCTCGTCGTGGGTGTTGGGCTCGACGCAGGTGAGGATTTTGTTTTCGTCGACGAAGCGGGCGATGTCGTCGATGTGGCCGTGGGTGTCGTCGCCGGCGCAGCCCTTGTGGAGCCAGAGGACCTTTTCGATGCCGAGGTAGTCGTGGAAGGCTTGCTCGAGGTGGTTGCGGGTTTCGGCTTCGGTGCCGAGGCCGGGGTTGCGCTGCTGGATTTCGGAGAGGAGGCACTCTTCGGTGGTGAGGAGGATGCCGGCGCCGTTGGTGTCGATGCTGCCGCCTTCGAGGACGAGGCGGTGGGGTTTGCCGGTTGCGAGTTCGACCTCGGGTTTGAACTGGGGTATGTCGTAGTGCTTGGCGACGTGGTGGGGGATCTGGTCGTCGCGGCGCCAGTTGTCGTACTTGGCCCAGGCGTTGAACTTCCAGTTGGTGATGGCGAGGTCGCCCTGTGGGATTTTTTACGAAGATGGGGCCGGAGTCGCGGAGCCAGACGCGGTCGGTCTGCCAGTGGTGGAAGTGGAGGCGGGCGAGGTTGGCTCCGGCGCGGACGGAGGATGGCCGGTGGCGCGGTTTTCGGCGTCTTCGTTGTTGACGAGGATGTGGACGTCTTCGACCTGGGAGAGGTGGCGGACGATTTCGGCGTAGACCCAGGGGATGGGCTGGAATTTTCCGGGCCAGTCGTCGGCGTTGTGGGGCCAGGCGATCCATGTGGCGGCGTGGGGAGCCCATTCGGCGGGCATGCGGTAGTGGAGGTCGCGAGGTGTGGTCATTTTGCTGTTCCGGCGCTCCTCTACGGTCTCATCGACCATGCCCCCACCCCTGACAATATTACGTAAAGTCTTCCATCGAATAGGTTTAGCTTTGGACCTTGTCTCCCCCATACTGCAAAAGTCCAGATTCCGAGGGAGATCGGGTCTAAAGTCCTCATTCGAAACGAGAAAGCTTTGCGTTCTTCTTATTTAACTCACTATGTTAAGTATAGCTGGTTGACCCTAACTAAGATAGAAAAAAAAGAACATGCACAAATCTCGCCGAGTTAGGGGACTCAACTATTCCGCTGGCAACGGTAAGGCAATCGTCATGGGGATGCTAGAGCGCGGCGGCAAAGTCCGCGCTGGCGTGATCGCAGACCGTAAGAAACACAACATGGAACCGATGCTAGAAGGCAATCTGGAAGCAGGTTCCCACATCATCACAGACGAGCACGCAAACTATCCGCTAATCGCAGCGAAGAATGACTACGTTCACGAGATCATCAATCACATCGAAGGCTACGTACGCGAACACGTCCACACAAACGGGATTGAAAACTTCTGGTCTTGCCTGAAGCGCGGATTGAACGGCACGTACATCAGCGTGGAGCCGGTGCATCTTGATCGCTACGTAGAGGAGCAAGTATTCCGTTTCAACCTTCGCCACAAGCACACAGATGCCGACCGATTCAAAGCTGTACTGAAAGACATCGTAGGTCGCAGACTCACGTATGCGGAATTGACCGGGAGGACGGCCTCAGTGCCAAGTCTATTCCGTTTGGATGCAATGAGATAAGTGGTTTTGGGGCTTGACAAGCGAAAATGCTGAGGTTTTTCGAGGGTCTGGGGCGATTTTTTTTGCTGATGGGGCGGCATCGAGAGAAAACATACCCCAGGGGCTAAAGCCCGTTTTTCGTAGACGGGCTTGCGAGGGCCAAGCCTAAAGGCCTGGCTTACCTAGAAGCGGTTCGCGCTTGTGCGCGAATGCGCGTGAGTGGGAGGCGGTTCGCGCCTTGCGCGAATGTTCGTTTTGGAGAATCCGGAGATGGGGCCGTTTTTTTGCGGGGATTATTTTTCTTTGAAGACGAGGTAGGTGGTGGTGGTGCCGGGGGCGACTTTGACCCAGTGGGGAACTCCGGCAGGGATGTGAACGATGTCTCCGGCGTGAAGGACGATCTCTTTTCCGCCTTCGATGCCTGAGCCCAGGGTCTCGCCGGGGCGGCCTGGGCCGTTGTTCGGGTGCTCGTCCTGCATGGTGCCGCCGGTGACGAGGGTGATCGTGCCTTCTTTGACGACTATTTGGTCGGCAAAGAATTGATGACGCTCGGCGTCTCCGGTGTGAAGGCGGACTACCAGGAGGGTGTAGTCGTTGCCGTAGTCTTCGAGTCTTCCTATTGCAAGGCCGGTAGGGCTTGCCTTGGCGGTCTCGATCAGCGTGGCTTCGCGCTGTTGGAGGTCGACGGCGGTGTGGATGGTGGGCTTGGTGGTCTGGGCGATGAGCGGGGTGGTGAGGAGAGTGAGGGACAGGAAGATGCGAGGTAGCATTCTGACTCCTTGGAGGGATCGTCAGATTGTAATGTCTCGTTGGTCTGTGAAGCGGCTGATTGGCGGTGTACATCCCACCCTTAGCGATGAGACTGCTAAGGATGGGGCACCCGAGCGGTCTTGGTTGATCGAGGGAAGACGGTTCGCGTTTGCGCGCGAATGCCCACTCATGCGGTGAGATCGCATGAATGGGGCACCCGGCCGAGAAGGTCCGCGACAATCCACGCCGACGCGGCGATCGCGAAAGTCTCCGTAGTTTCGGTCCAGTTCAGAAGACTATGGGGATTGGCAAAGAGCGCAGGCAGCCATATCAGCAACCCGAAAATCACGAGCATCGCCGTGGTCAATCGGGACGCGAGCGGGGCCTTGAACCCCGTGAGTAGAGCGATAGCGGCAAGAGCAAACGCGGCGGTGGTTGCTATCGCCCAGAACATTTGTCCAGGCGGAATCCACTTCGGAACCAGACTGGCCGTTGCAGAGAGATAGAAAAGCTGTTCCAGTGCGAATGAGGCAACACAAATACCGAACGAATAGTACCCGATCTGAGCCAATCTTGCCGTTCGAGCCGAGGCGATTGGACCGGAACACGCATAGAGGATCACGGCCCCAGAGGCCAGTGAGAGTTGTTCGAAGAAGTTGCCATAGCCGTTGTAGACGAGTGGATGCTCAAGGATGAACGGTACCGCCAGCAAGGCGAAGGTGAAGTAGATTGCACCGAGTGCGACAGCACCGGCTCGGGCCGTTCTCGGCCATTGAACGGCTATGCCTCCGAGGATTTCGATGGTGGCCACGATGTAGGTGAGAATCCCGCGGTGAGGGACGTCTCCAAGCTCGTTGAAGCGATGCCACACCAAGGCACAGATACCGGAGCCAATCGCCGCCAAGCCATAGAGGCAACGCCCTAGAGAATATTTCATTGCTTGACTCCTTGGAGGGACCGTCAGATTGTACTGGGTGGGTGTGTCCGTGAAGCGGTTGGTTGGGCGGCTTACGTCTCACCCTTAGCGATGAGACTGCTAAGGATGGGGCACCCGAGCGGTGTTGGTTGATTGAGGGAAGGTGGTTCGCGCTTTCGCGCGAATGCCCACATCTCAAAATCGAGATATGGGGCACCCGGCGGAAGGTCAGGATCGTGACCGCGTCGGTGGTCTGCTTTTGGCGATTGTGGGCAAAAAGAGAAATCATGACCCCAGGGGCTAAAGCCCCTTTCTTCTTAGCCGCAAGGGAGGGCCAAGCCTAAAGGCGTTGGCTTACCTAGAAGCAACGGCAAGATCGTCTGGAGGGCTCGACTTTCTTGCTACGATGAAGCCTTCGTGAAAATAACTTGATTATTTCAGTCGTGAAAGGTTTTCGAATGATTGTCTTATTCGCCGCGTATCTTGATGGGCCAGATGCGCTGGGAGCATTGGGAACCGTGCTGATAGCTGCCATTCTATTTTTGATCGTCAACGTGGCGTTTCTTATTGCGATGATTGTGACCGGGTATTTGATAAGAGGTCGCTGCCAAGGCCTTCAGCCGTCTATATCATGACTTCAGTGATTCTCTTCACACTCACACTCGTGCTAGCGCTCGTCCAATTCCGGTTTTGGGGAGGTTCGGCTCTCATTCTAGGAGAATCACCCGCCATATTTTTCGACCGTGCATGTGCTGATCGATATGAATTGCCTCTCGGCTTTAGCGGCAATCTTCGGATCGGGAAGAGCTTCCACGATTACCCGAGTTGCGTCGATATCGACCGCGTACTTCTAGATATGGTTCGTCCTCTGGCTTCGCACTCCGTAGTGTCTAATCCAAGAAGCGTTTGGCTATGCCTTCGTAGGCGTCGATGCGGCGGTCGCGGAGGAAGGGCCAGTGCTGGCGGGTGACTTCGATGAGTTTGGGGTCGAGGTCGGCGATGAGGATCTCTTCTTTGTTGTGGCTGGCTTTGGCGAGGATGCGGCCGAAGGGGTCGGCGATGAAGCTGCCGCCCCAGAACTCGATGCCGGATGCGGGCGTGTGGTCGCCGGGGCCGTGGAGTTCGACGGTGGCGGGGTTGCCGTCGGCGGCGGTGGTTTTGAATTTGACGTCGCCGTGCTCGTGGCCTACGCGGTTGACGGCGCAGACGAAGACTCCGTTGGCGATGGCGTGGGCGCGCTGGGCGGTCTGCCAGGCTTCGTACTGGGCGGTGCCGAACTCTTCCTTTTCGGAGGGGTGCCAGCCGATGGCGGTGGGGAAGAAGAGGATCTCGGCTCCGCGGAGGGCGGTGAGGCGGGCGCCTTCGGGGTACCACTGGTCCCAGCAGACGAGAGTGCCGATGGGGCCTTGCGTGGTTTGCGTGGATTTGAAGCCGAGGTCGCCGGGGGTGAAGTAGAACTTCTCGTAGTAGAGCGGGTCGTCGGGGATGTGCATCTTGCGGTAGGTGTCGGCGATGGTGCCGTCTTTTTCGATGGTGACGGCGGTGTTGTGGTAGAGGCCGGGGGCGCGACGCTCGAAGAGGCTGGCGACGAGGACGACACCGGTTTCGCGGCAGACGCGGGTGAGGGTGTCGGTGGAGGGGCCGGGGATGGGTTCGGCGAGGCCGAAGAGGGCGTGGTCTTCGCGTTGGCAGAAGTACTGGGCGCGGAAGAGCTCGGGGAGGCAGACGATTTGTGCGCCCTGGCGGGCGGCTTCGTAGACGCGCTCGGCGGCCTTGTCCAGATTGAGCTGGGTGTCCGGGTCCATGGACATCTGGATGAGGGCGACGCGTTTGGTGTCGGAGTTTTTGTGGGCGTTGTTGGTCATGATGGTCCTGTTTAGTTTATCGGGTTCGCGGGTGGAGCGATGTTGGGCGCGCGGGTGTCGGCAGGTTATTTGCCGGAGATTAGTCAAGGAAACGGCTGGTCGAGCGGCTTACATCCCACCCTTTGCGGTGAGACTGCAAAGGATGGGGCACCCGAGCATTTTCTGACTTCCTGGAGACACCCTACTTGGAAGCCGATGTTTCTGCTTAATGCTAGTTTGTGTCGGAGACGCGTGGGACGGTGCGGGCTACGGGTTCGAGGCGGTTGCTGCTCTGGAAGGGGAGCATCCAGCCGGGGTACTCGGGTGGGAGGGCGCTGACTTCGTCGAGTTGTTTGAGTTCGTCGGCGGTGAGTTTGAGGTCGACGGCGGCGATGTTGTCTTCGAGCTGGTCGAGGCGTTTGGCTCCGATGATGATCGAGGTGACGAAGGGTTTTGCCAGGACATAGGCGAGGGCGATGCGGGCGGGGCTGCAGTTGTGCGCTTTGGCGATGGGGGCGATGACGTCGAGGATGCGCCAGGTGCGCTCCTTGTCGACGATGGGGAAGTCGAACTCGGAGCGGCGGGAGTCGGCGGGTTTCTGGTTTTCGCGGGAGAACTTGCCGGAGAGCAGGCCGCCGGCGAGCGGGCTCCAGACGAGGAGGCCGGTCTTTTCGGCTTCGAGGAGAGGCACGATGTCGCGCTCGAGGTCGCGGCCGGCGATGGAGTAGTAGGCCTGCAGGGTGTCGAAGCGGGCGAGGTTTTTGAACTGGGAGATGCCGAGGGCCTTGGCGATCTTCCAGGCGTGCCAGTTGGAGACGCCGATGTAGCGGACTTTACCTGAAGTGACCAGCGAGTCCAGGGCGCGGAGGGTCTCTTCGATGGGGGTGATGGAGTCGTTGCCGTGGATCTGGTAGAGGTCGATGTGGTCGGTCTGGAGGCGGCGGAGGCTGGCTTCGATGGCGTCCATAATGTGGCCACGGGAGGCGCCGACGTCGTTGCGGCCGGGGCCGGTGCGGCCGAAGACCTTGGTGGCGATGATGACGTCTTTGCGGGCGATGTTGAGATTTTTGAGGGACTGGCCGAGAGTCTTTTCGCTCTCGCCCTCGGAGTAGACGTCGGCGGTGTCGAAGAAATTGATTCCGGCGTCGATGGAGGCTTTGATGAGTTGGTCGGCTCCGGCCTGATCGACGGCGCCGATAGCTCGGAAGAGTCCGGTGCCGCCGTGGAAGGTCATAGTCCCGAAACAGAGGGTGGAGACAAGGAGGCCGGTGTCACCGAGGGTCTTATATTGCATGCGAATTCCTTTGTGCCGAGAGGGTCGGCGGATAGAGGATTAGATGGTGACGAGCGGGTGCGTGATTCAGGCTGAGGTGGGCGGCGATGAAGCAGGCGCTCCATCTTCGGAGAGTCAGAATTTTTCGGGAGGGCTGCTTTTTTCGGGCGGGAATATCTGATACCGTTGAAGGTGCCGGGGAACCCACGACGCTTTCGCGGCTCATCCATCCTTACAGTAGTTTTCGGGTTGCCGTGATGTGCGGCTATCGTGTATTTCATTGCAGAAGGAGTGTTATTTTGAGCGAGCTTCGTGATTTTTTGGAACTTTCGTATGGTGAACTCGAAGACCTGAACCTAGCAGCGAAGGAGCAGCGCAGGAAGCGCGTCTCCCCCGATTTGATTCAGGAAGAGCGGTTGAAGTATCTGACCGACGAGCGCCGGATCAAGGCTGTGACGGTGCTGTTCAGCGATCTTGAAGGCCGTCTGCACATGCTGGACTACGACAAGAAGTTCCTGGTGAAGAGCTACGACAACCTGACGTTCGACGGCTCGTCGATTCGTGGATTTACGGCACAGCGGGAGAGCGACCTGCGGCTGGGGATCGACTGGAGCGCGTTTTACTGGGCGCCGGCAGATGTGTTCGGGCCGGGGAAGGTGTTGGTCTTCGGCGAGGTGATCGACAAGAACGGAACGACGTATAGCGCGGACATTCGCGGAGTGCTGAAGCAGTTTTCGAAGGAGCAATTCGATAAAAACGGCTACACGATGAATGCTGCGAATGAGATCGAAGGTTTTCTGTTTGAGGGCATCGACGCCGAGCGGAGCTATCACGAGAACGGCTGCTTCGAGTACGTCAATAAGGGCGGGTACTATCACTCGCTGCCCGGAGACCCGCTGCGGGAGTTCATCGACACGACGGCCGAGGTGCAGCGTGCGATGGGGTTCGAGAACGAGAAGGACCACCCAGAGGTGGCACCGAGCCAGTTCGAGATTAATTACAGCTATGGCGAGGTGGTTGCGGCCGCGGATCAGATTCAGCTTTATAAGCTGATTTGCCGGCAGGTGGCGACGCAGATGGGGATGACGGCGAGTTTTCTGCCGAAGCCGGTGGTTGGCGTGAACGGAAGCGGGATGCACACAAACGTCTCGATCACAAAGGGCGGAAAGAATCTGTTCTGGGACCCGAAGGGCGAGGAAAAGATTTCGAAGATGGCGTGGCAGTTTACGGATCGTATTTTGACGCATGGCAACGACATCTGCCTAGTGTTCAATGCCAGCGTCAATGCGTATCGCCGCCTGGACCCTCACTATGAGGCGCCGAACCAACTTAACGCCTCGGCGGTCAATCGTGGGGCAATGGTTCGGATTCCGATCGGCAATGAGAAGTCTTCGAGGATCGAGGTGCGTGCGGTTGCTCCGGACGCGAATCCTTATATGGTGCTGTATTCGGTATTCAAGACCGGACTGCAGGGCGATACGGCACGGATCAAGAATCTGCGGCAGGCGGAGCGGTACCTGCCGGATAACGTCTACACGGCGCTTGAGAACTTCCGGGCGGCGGAGTGGACGACGAAGCTGCTAGGTGCGGATGTGAAGGCGCGGTATGCCGATTTGAAACAGGCTTCGGCGGACCGCTGTCCGCGGCTGCTCGGCACGATTGTGAAGGCGCCCGAGGTGCAGTTCCACCATGATGTGTACAACCAGCTGTTGTGGAATAAATTCTAAGCGTAAAGTGATTCAATTAACCAAGGGCCCTTGCGAAGATGCGAGGGCCTTTTTGCTTTTGATCGACGTGGTGTCAGATCGGGCGTTTGGGTTGTTTGACAAAGCGTTGGGGCTGCTGCATTCTGCTGCTGTTGCCGTGGGAGGTTTTCTTTGGAGACGATACACACGGATGATCGAAATACCTGGCTGGTTCCGGCGGCGGTGCTGGGTGGATGCGTGATGCTGGGGCTTGTGCTGGGTGGGTTGCTGCTGGGCATGGAGATCAAGGAGACGAGGCTGGCTGACCGGTATGTGACGGTGAAGGGACTGGTGGAGCGGACGGTGAAGTCGGACAGCGCAATTTGGCCGGTGACGTTTAAGGAGACGGGAAACGATCTGCAGCAGGTGTATGCGAAGAGCGAGGAGGACCGCGGGGCGATTCTGAAGTTTTTTACGGCGCAGGGGATTACGCCGCAGGAGATTTCGGTGGGGCAGATTCAGGTGACGGACAAGATGGCCAACGAGTATGGCGGCAATAACAATAATGGGCCGCGATATATCGTGCAGCAGACGGTGACGGTGAGTTCGAACGACGTGGACAAGATTTCGAAGGCGGGGCAGAAGACGGCGCAGTTGCTGCAGGCGGGGATTATTGTCGTTGGAGGATATGGGCAGGGGATACGGTATGTGTTCAATGGGTTGAACGCGCTGAAGCCGGACATGATTACGGAGGCGACGAAGAATGCGCGGGCGGCGGCGGACCGGTTCGCGGCGGATTCGGGCAGCGAGGTGGGGTCGATACGGTCGGCGAACCAGGGGGTGTTTTCGATCTCGGCGGCAGATGCGGGGAGCGGGATGGCTCCGGGAGAAGATGGTGGGGGTGGAGGTCCGGTGGAGAATCCGGATTCGAGCATGATGAAGAAGGTTCGCGTGGTATCAACGGTGGATTATTATCTCGTTCGATAAGCGCACGGCTGGGCCGCATATCGTTGCTAGTGGTCTTGCGCGGGTGGTAGCCTTCGAACACTACCTTTTTCTACTCGGAGTCCACGTCAATGCAAGCAAGCTACAACGGAATCGCAGTGCCCGCCAATGGGCAGGCCATCGAATACAGCAACGGCAAGTACACGGTACCGAACCATCCAATAATTCCGTTCATTGAAGGTGACGGCACGGGGCGGGATATCTGGAAGGCTTCGCAGCGCGTGTTCGATGCCGCGGTGGAGAAGGCGTATGGGGGTAAGCGGGCCGTTCGATGGTTTGAAGTTCTGGCCGGGGAAAAGGCTTATCGCCAGACGCAGAACTGGCTGCCGGATGACACGGTGAAAGCGACGGTGGATTTTCGCGTATCGATCAAAGGGCCGCTGACGACGCCGGTGGGTGGCGGGATTCGTTCGCTGAATGTGGCGCTGCGGCAGTTGATGGATTTGTATCAGTGTGTGCGTCCGGTGAAGTACTATGCCGGCGTGCCGAGCCCGGTGAAGCATCCGGAGAAGCTGGATGTAGTGATCTTCCGTGAGAATACGGAGGATATTTATGCGGGGATTGAGTTTCGTGAAGGGACTCCTGAGGCTGCGAAGTTTATTGCGTTTGTGAATGACGACATGCTGAAGGGTGGGAAGAAGAAGATTCGGCTGGACTCGGGTGTGGGGGTGAAGCCGATCTCAATTACGGGGTCGAAGCGGCTTGTGCGGGCGGCGATTCAGTATGCGCTGGATAACGGACGCAAGACGGTGACGCTGGTGCATAAGGGGAATATCCAGAAGTTCACGGAGGGGGCGTTCCGCGAGTGGGGGTATGAGGTTGCGGCGCAGGAGTTTCGCGAGCAGACGGTGACGGAGCGAGAGAGCTGGATACTGGGAAATCTAGAGGCGAATCCGAAGCTGACGCCGGAGGAGAATGCCGCGTTGATTGAGCCGGGAATTGAGTTTGCTTCGAAGGAGTTTGGTGCAGAGGTTGTTGCCGAGGTGAAGAATGTTGTTGCGACGATTGGCAAGTCGCATGGGGATGGCCAATGGAAGAAAAAGATTTTGGTGAATGATCGCATTGCGGACTCGATCTTTCAGCAGATCATCCTGCGGCCAGAGGACTATAGCGTGCTGGCGACGACGAATTTGAATGGCGACTACATTTCGGACGCTGCGGCGGCGCAGGTGGGCGGACTTGGAATTGCTCCGGGCGGAAATATAGGCGATGGGTATGCCGTGTTTGAGGCGACGCATGGCACGGCTCCGAAGTATGCCGACAAGGATGTGATCAATCCGGGGAGCGTGATTCTTTCGGGTGTGATGCTGTTCGACTTTCTGGGTTGGACGGAGGCGGCGCGGCTGATCGAGAGCTCAATGGAGAAGACGATTGGACAGAAGTTCGTGACATACGACTTTGAGCGCGGGATGCAGGGAGCGACCAAGGCTAAAACGAGTGAGTTTGCTACGCGGATGATTGAGAATATGTAGCGACCACGGAATTTCGCGGATGACCACGGATCAAGGCAACTGCGTAACAGCGATCGAAGCGGTTAAGAGGGATAAAGGCGGATTCTTTTTGGTGGATCTGTTTATGTTTGCTGGCAGTAAGAATTTTGAATCGATTTTGAAGGAGAAGAGATGCGGAAGAAGGTAACGGTTGTTGGTTCGGGCAACGTTGGAGCGACTGCGGCGCATTGGATTGCTGCTAAGGAATTAGCCGATGTCGTTTTGCTCGATGTTATTGAAGGTGTGCCGCAGGGCAAGGCGTTGGACCTGCTGCAGGCGATGCCGATTGAGAAGCGTGACTGCAACATCGTCGGAACCAATGATTATGCGGACACCGCCAACTCGGACATTGTGGTGATTACGGCGGGGATTGCTCGTAAGCCGGGGATGAGCCGCGATGATCTGCTGAATACGAACTTCAAAATCATGAGCGATGTAGTGGCGAAGGCTGTTGCGGCTTCACCGAATACGATTTTGATTATCGTGTCGAATCCGCTGGATGCGATGGCGCAGACGGCGTTCAAGCAGGCAGGGTTGCCGCGCGAGCGCGTGATAGGGATGGCCGGTGTACTGGATTCGGCGCGGTTCCGCACGTTCATTGCGCAGGAGCTGAATGTGTCAGTAGAGAACGTGACGGCGTTTGTGCTCGGTGGGCACGGCGATACGATGGTTCCGCTTTCGCGGTACTCGACTGTTGCGGGGATTCCGATTACGGAGTTGATCGAGCCTGCCCGGCTGAAGGAGCTGGAGACGCGTACGGCCAATGGCGGCGCGGAGATTGTGAAGCACCTGAAGACGGGGTCGGCTTACTATGCGCCTTCGGCGGCGGCTGTGGAGATGGTCGAGGCGATTCTGAAGGACAAGAAGAAGATTCTGCCTTGCGCGGCTTATCTGCAGGGGGAGTATGGGATCTCGGGGTTGTATGTTGGAGTGCCTTGCAAGCTGGGGGCGAAGGGGCTGGAGCAGATTATCCAGATCAAGCTGACGGCTGAGGAGCAGGCTGCGCTGCAGAAGAGTGCGGATTCGGTGAAGGAGCTTTGCACAGTGATTGGGATGGCGTAAAGCCGCTTCGTTCTATGCGTTCATGCGTCCATAGTAGCCGCATTCTTGAAGAAGACCCACTCAAATGAGGGCGGCTCTATCCATTTGAGCTCGGCAGCGATAGTCAGCTATCTTTTTCTGATGGATTTGATCGAGATCAAAGCGCTGTCGCCGGAGGATTTTGAAGAGATCGCTGTGGCGTTTGGAAAATTGGGATGGAACAAACCCAAGTCGCAATACGAAGCCTACTATGCTGAACAGACGGCCGGCGTGCGCTCAGTTTTGATAGCCAGACTGAAGGCCGAGTTTGCAGGATACGTGACGATCAGGTGGCTTGCGGATTACACGCGGTTTCTCGCAAAGCATCTGCCCGAGATTCAAGATCTAAACGTACTTCCACAGTTTCGAAAGAACGGTCTCGGAGAACGTCTTATGCGCGAATGCGAGGCCGCTGCAAAGCAAAGAGGGATGAGAGAGATTGGTTTAGGAGTTGGACTACTGGCTGACTATGGAAGCGCTCAACGGCTCTATCTCAGGCTTGGTTATATTCCAGACGGCCGCGGCCTGCACTACAGAAGACAGCCCGTCGGGTATCGGCAGTCTGTAGTGGCGGATGATGATCTTGTCCTCTATCTTTCGAAGAGGATCTAGCTCAAAAATCGAGGCTTCATTCGCTTGCGATACAAGAGGCCCGCTCAATTGAGCGGGCCTTCTGGTTTTTGGTGCGGGTGTGATTAGGCGACGCGTTCGATGGTGACGGACTCGAGGACTACGTCCTTCTTGGGGCGGTCCTGCGAGGCGGTGGGGACTTTGGAGATTTTTTCTACGATGTCGTAGCCTTCGACGACTTCGCCGAAGATGGTGTGCTTGCCGGTTAGCCAGCTGGTGTCGGTGACGGTGATGAAAAACTGGCTGCCGTTGGTGTTGGGTCCGGAGTTGGCCATGGCTAGTTTGCCGGGCTTCTGGAAGCCGTGCTTTGAACCGCGGGTTTCGTCGGCAAACTTGTAGCCGGGGCCACCCATGCCTGTGCCTTCGGGGTCGCCACCCTGGATCATGAAGCTCGGGATGACGCGGTGGAAGACGGTTCCGTCGTAGAGCTTCGCGCCTTTCTTGCTGCGGCTGTTCCAGTCTTTGGTACCTTCGGCGAGACCGATGAAGTTGGCTACGGTCTCGGGTGCGTCCTTCTCGAAGAGTTCGCAGACGACCGTTCCTTCTGAGGTTTTGAATCTGGCGTAGGTACCGGGTTTCGTTGGCATGTCGGAGTTCTCCTTGCGGTTGATGAGTTCGATAAAGGGGGAGCGCTTCGCTGAGATCGCGGAGGCCGGAAGATTTATTTTGGAGGTGCGCTGGGTGCGGCAGCTGCGGGCGGTGTGGCTCGATGTTGCCGCGGGCATTGCCGGTAGAGGCGGCATGGGTTGTCCTTCGCGCACAATGGTGACGCGATTGATGACAACGGGGGTAAGGGGTTTGTCGCTCGAGTTGCGTTCGACGCGTGCGATGGAGGCTACGAGCAGGACGGAGTGCGCGTCACAGAGGCCGAAGATGGTGTGCTTTCCGTTGAGTTGGGGGACGGGCTCTTCGGTAATGAAGAACTGGCTGCCGTTGGTGCCGCCGCCGGAGGGGCCGGGACCGGCGTTGGCCATGGCAAGGAGTCCGGGCTGATCAAAGGTAAGGGTGGGGTCGATCTCGTCTTGGAAGAAATAGCCGGGGTCGCCAGTACCGTCGCCCATGCGGTCGCCGCCTTGGATCATGAAGGTGGGGATTACGCGGTGAAAGGTGGTGCCGTTATAGAAGGGCTGATGATGCATTTTTTGCAGGGTCTTAGGGTCGGTCCAGTCTTTGGTGCCTTCGGAGAGACCGATGAAGTTGGCTACCGTGATGGGGGCTTCTTTTTCAAAGAGCTTGCAAGTGAGTCGGCCCATAGTGGTGTCGATGACGGCAGTTGGGCCAGTGGGGACGGGCGCGGGCTTGACTTGGCTGGTAGTGCTGGGGGCGTCCGGAAGCTGCTGCTGGGAGGGTGGGGTCGATTGCGCTTGACCTTTCGAGGAGAATACGCTGAGGGCCAAGACGAATGCGAAGATACGAAGCGTCATGCGGTGTTTGACTCCAATAAACAGGCTACCGCAGACACGCGGCTGGAGCAATTCGGGTGAGGCGTTTGCGCTGCCCCGGATATGAATTGAAAAGAATCGTCGTAGGGCTATTCCTTCGGGCGTTTCGGCTGTGAGAATCTGCGACTGGGCCAGTTTTTTTGCATCTCACTGAGCAGGAGGGAATAACCGTATGGCGAAGTATTCACTTTATGTGTCGTTGAAGGCGAAGCCCGGTAAAGAGAAGGACGTCGAGGCGTTTTTGAAAAAGGGCGCGGAGATGGCGAAGAAAGAATCGGGGACGGTCTCGTGGTTTGGCCTGAAGGAAGATGAGGGCAGCTACAGCGTTTTCGATACGTTCAATGATGAGGCGGGCAGGAACGCGCACCTTAACGGCGAGATCGCCAAGGCGCTGATGGCAAATGCGGAGACGCTGTTTTCGGAGGCACCGAAGATCCACAAGATAGATATTGTGGCGGATAAGTAGCCGGACTATTTTGTGTCTGCTGCGGCTTGTACTTCGCGGAAGACGCGGAGGAGGTTGCCGCCGAGGAGTTTGCGCATATCCTCGGCGGTGTAGCCGCGGGCCATCAGGGCTGCGGTGACTTTGGGGAGATCGGCGGCGGAGTCGATGCCGTCGGGTGGGACGGGGATGCCGTCGAAGTCGGTGCCGATGCCGACGTGGTCGATGCCGGCGATTTTGATGACGTGATCGAAGTGGTCTATCAGTGAATCGAACGGTGCCCGTCCGATTCGTGCGGCGAACTCGCGGTCGATTTTGTCGGAGGCGTTGTAGGGGACGGGGAGGCCCTTGGATTTGTAGTCGGCTTCCATGGCTTGCTGAGCCTTTTTGCGTTCGGGAGCCTGCGCGGTCCAGGCTTCGCGCCACTTTTCGTCGATGAAGGCGGGAAAGAAGTTGACCATGACAACGCCGTTGTTTTTCTTCATGGCGAGAAGCATCTCGTCAGTCATGTTGCGGGGCGCGCTGGTGAGGGCGCGGGCGGAGGAGTGCGACGCGATGACGGGCGCGCGGGTGGTAGCGATGACGTCCCAGAAAGTTTTGTCGGAGACGTGGGAGATGTCGACCATCATGCCGAGTCGGTTCATTTCGGCGACGACTTGTTTGCCGAAGGGGGTGAGGCCGTTGTGGTGCTGGACGCTGGGGTCGTCCATGTCGCCGGAGGAGTCGGCCCAGTCGTTGGTGTTGGACCAGGTGAGAGTCATGTAGCGGACGCCGAGGCGGTAGTAGTCGCGGAGGAGGGCGAGGGAGTTCTCGATGGAGTGGCCGCCTTCGATTCCCATGAGGACGGCAAATTTGCCGTCCTTATGCGCGGCGAGGATGTCATCGGCGGTGGTGCAGAACTGGAGTTTGTCGGGAGCTTTGCGAACCTGTTCGAGGGTGGCGTCGATGAGCGTGAGGGTGCGCTTGGCGGAGGCGTTGGCGGGGTATTGGTTGGGGTCGACCCAGATGGAGAAGAACTGTGCGTCGAGGTTGCCTTTTTTTGCGGAGTCGTAGTTGAGCATGCCGCCGTTGAGAGGGTCGGTGAAGTTCCAGTGCTCGTCGACGAACCGCTGGGGCGTGTCGGCGTGAGTGTCGATCACGATGGCGGATTGGTGGACGGCGATTGGATCGGACTGATTGGTCATGGATTTCTTGTTCCCGGTTGATGCCTGGCTTTGAGCGTTTGAGTGCAAGGTGCCGAGCGAGCAGCTTATGGTGAGCAAGGCACCGGCAAATAGAAGCTGCTTGTTCATCGTGACACCATTCTTTCATGCGTGGAATGACATGTTGTCAGAAGTTGACTAGGGGGATCTCTGCTAACGTTTCACCATGCTCTTTGGAAGATATTTCGCTGCGCTGGCTTTGATGGTTGCTCTTTGCGAGAGGTGTTTTGCGCGGACTAGTGCTGTTGCTCCGATTCAAGTACATGTGGATGCGGGACACTCTACCGGGCCGTATGAGGCGGTGTGGAGTTATTTTGGCGCGGATGAGCCGAACTATAGCTACGCGGCGAACGGACAGCAGCTTCTTCGGGAGCTTTCGCAGCTGAGTTCTGCGCCGGTTTATGTGAGGCTGCATAATTTGCTGACTACAGGTGACGGGAGTGGGTCCTTGAAGTGGGGTTCGACCAACGTCTATCGTGAGGACGCGGAGGGGCGGCCGATCTACGACTGGACGATTACGGATCGAATCTTCGATTCGCTGCGGGACAACGGGGTGAGGCCGCTGGTCGAGGTTGGGTTTATGCCGGAGGCGCTGTCGACGCATCCGCAGCCGTATCGGCATAACTTTCCGGATGGGTCGGTGTTTACGGGGTGGAGTTATCCGCCGAACGACTATGCGAAGTGGGCTGCACTTGTGACAGCGTGGACTCGGCATCTGCACGAAAGGTATGGCGATGCGGCGGTGAAGACGTGGCTGTGGGAGGTGTGGAATGAACCGGATATTGATTACTGGCATGGGACACCGGCGGAGTACGACAAGCTCTACGATGTGACGACAGCGGCGATTCGGAAGGTATTGCCGAACGCGAAGATAGGTGGGCCGGAGGCGACTGGGGTTGGGCCGGGAAGGTCGGAGAATTTTCTGCGGCAGTTTCTGGAGCACTGCGCGCATGGCAAGAATGTTGCTACGGGTGGGACCGGTGCACCGCTGGCTTTTATCAGCTTTCATCCGAAGGGTTCGCCCAAGACTGTGGATGGGCATGTGCGTATGGACATTGGGCACCAGCTGCGAGCGATGGATTTTGGGATGCGTGTTGTGGCTTCGTATCCGGAGTGGAAGAATACTCCGATCATTCTGGGGGAGAGCGATCCGGAGGGCTGCGCGGCGTGCAAGGGGGCGCAGAATGGCTATCGTAATGGGCCGCTGTATGGCGTGAGTGTTGCAGAGGCCACGGCGCGAGCGGTTGAACTGGCACGGCGAAATGGGGTGAGGTTACAGGGGGCGGTGACGTGGGCGCTTGAGTTTGAAGATCAGCCTTTGTTTGCGGGGTTTCGTGAGTTGGCTACGGGTGGGAAGGCTGATGGAGTGAACTACCTCGTGGATAAGCCGGTGCTAAATGTGTTTCGGATGATGGGGATGATGGGTGGGAAGTATGTTGCTGTGACGAGCTCGGGTGCGCTGCCGGTAGAGCAGGTTGTGAAGGAGAGTGTTCGCACTGCTCCGGATGTGAATGCCATCGCTACGCGATCGGATCATGGGGTGGATGTGCTGCTGTGGAACTACCACGATGATGATGTTGCGACGGAGGCGGCTCGGGTGAATCTTTCTGTGACTGCGATTCCAGCGCGTGGTGTTCGAGTGCAGGAGTTTCTGGTGGACGCTGAACATAGCAATGGGTACGCAGTATGGCAGAGGATGGGGAGCCCGGAGCAGCCTACGGCGCGGCAGTTTGTGGAGTTGCAGCGCGCGGCTAAGCTTGAGCCGGTTGCTCCTGCTACGCCAGTGGAGACGAAGGGTGGGAGTGCGAGCTTCGACATCAAACTGGAAAGACAGGGAGTTATGCTGGTTCGCCTTTCGTGGTGAGCGAGGCAACCATTTTGGAAGTTGCCGGTTTTTCTCTAGAGCAACCATCACGCTGGTCCTAGCCATCTGTCTAGGCAGAGGTGATCTATGGCACAAGGTTTGGATTCGACGAAGAGTGCGGCGCGTCCTTCGCACGAGGCAATTGAAGACGAGACGACTGCGAATGAGGGGAACAAGAGCGATCAGGAAAGAATGGACCATGCCGCGATGCAGAGTGCGAAGCGGGCGCAGAATCGGATTGTCTCGAATGAAGAGACGACGCCTGGGAATTCTGTGTTTTCGAAGTGACCGGGTAGTTCGAAAGAAAAATCCCCGCGAGCCAGCGGGGATTTTCCTGGTTTAAATGAGAGAATTTTTTTCCGGTGGGTTTGTGGTGTTTTACAGGGTATTTTGCAAAATGTGGGTGTTTTGATGTGGTATTTCTGTGGTGAAAACGTGGTGGAAGGATGCATTAACGTGGTTGTTGCGTGCACGATTTTCGCGGGCTAATTTTTTCCTACTTTTGAAAATATATTTTTCAGGACAGAAATGGGACTAGAGAGCCGCTGCGCCCGCTTCGGCTACGGCTTGGTCTTGCTCTCCGGAGCCACCACTGACTCCGATGGCGCCGATGACCTTGCCGTCTTTCTTCAGAGGAATTCCTCCAGCAAAGATCATGACCTTGCCGTCGTTGGAGGCGTGGATGCCAAAGAACTGACCGCCGGACTGGCAGTGCGGGGCGACGTCTTTGGTGGCTATTTCGAATGCGCGCGACGTCCAGGCCTTCTTGATCGAGATATCGATGGAGCCGATCCAGGCGTTGTCCATTCGAACGTGAGAGATGAGGTTGCCACCGGCGTCGGCTACGGCGATGTTCATGGGTTGACCGATCTCGGTGGCTTTCTTTTCGGCGGCGGCGATGATGCGGCGGGCGTCTGCTAGTTGGATCATTGGAACTCCTTGTTTCGGTTTCTGGAGATGTGATGCCTGCGAGAAGAATGCGGTTTGATGCAGTTCTATTCGACGCCACACTCTCCTAAGGTATTTGATCCTTATAGGATTGCCATCTTCTCAGGCCATTCGAATCCGATTCGAAGATGCCGGTATTAGAAGAAGGATCGAATGCTCGAAGGCCGAGATGGTTCAAGATAGCCGCGACGACAGAAACAACTTCATCTCCGCCCCGAATATGAAGCGCGAAACCATCAATTTCCTCATCGCTTCCTATGTTTACTTCAATTGAGTAGTCCGGGCCGTCGATGACTCCCCAATCTGGAGAAGTGAAGTCAGCAGTTGGGACCACTTCTTGAATTTGCGCAATGATATTCGCGCGCTTCCCGATCAATGACGGTCTAAAGTCATCGGGGATTTCGGTAACTGATGTCGCCGATGCAGGAATATCTTGAACGAAGAGGTCCCAGCTCAAACGGTTTCTCCTAGCGCTACCGGGCGAAGAGGTCTTTGACTTGTTGGACGAAAACGTCGCGGCCCATGTCGCTGATGGCTTCGGTGAGGGGGAGTTGTTTGGGGCAGGCCTGGACGCAGTTTTGGGCGAAGCCGCACTCCTGGATGCCGCCGTCGCCGGCTAAGGCGCGGAGGCGTTCTTCTTTGAGGACAGCGCCGCTGGGGTCCATGTTGAAGAGTTTGGCCTGGGCGATGGTGGCGGCGCCGACGAAGCCGGTGGCGTCGTTGAACTGGGGGCAGACCTCCATGCAGATGGTGCAGGAGATGCAGTTGGAGAGCGGGTAGCGCTGTTCCTGTATCTGAGGGGCCTGCTTTGGTCCGGCTCCCAAGTCGTAGGTGCCGTCGATGGGGACCCAGGCTTTGACCTTTTTGAGGTTTTCGAAGAGGACGGAGCGGTCGACGGCGAGGTCGCGGACTACGGGGAACTTTGAGAGGGGCGCGAGGGTGATGGGCTGGTCGTTATTTGGCCCACGAAGTTTGTCGACGAGGGCGGAGCAGGCCATGCGGGCCTTGCCGTTGATCAACATGGCGCAGGAGCCGCAGATCTCTTCGAGGCAGTTGGAGTCGTAGGTGATGGGAGTGGTGGCTTTGCCGGCGACGTCGACGGGATTGAGCGCGATCTCGCCGAGGAGCGAGGTGATGTTCATGCCCGGGCGGTAGGGGACTTCGAACTTTTCGGTGGTGGCGGTGGCGTCCGGGTTGGACTGGCGCTTGATCTCGACTTTGATGTGGTGCTTGCCATGCGAATGCTCCTTGAGGCCTAAAGCTCTCCTATGCCTTCAGTCCATAGTGAGGTTGGAGGCCTTGCGTGCTATTGAATTCATTCGCCAGGCGCTGGATTGCTGTCAGGAGATGGTTCCACCCCTGTGAGCGTGTTCCTTCTCCAGTGTGGCGACTGCGATGCCTTCTTCTTTGCTGATCGGCGGGCGGCCCTTGAGGTCCTGGCACCGCTCCCGGGGTTTGAGGTGCGTGGTGTAGAGATACATATACGCCATGACTCCTGCGAATATGACGGCCAGGGTGATGTAAACAATGTGGATGGTTTCCATGCCGCATTAGACTGCTTAAGCGGGTTTTGAGGCAACTGGTAAAGGGCAAAAGCAAAGACGAAATACAGGGGTCCTTCGCTGCGCTCAGGATGACAACTGCTTTAGGGCGCTGTATCGACATTAGGCGGTGGCGTCGTAGCGGCGGGGGCGCGGTTTGAGGAGGCTGGTGTCTACGTCTTCGAACTCGAAGGCGGGGGCGTCGTCTTTGAAGGTGGCTTTGGTGGTTTTGAGGAACTTTTCGTCGTTGCGTTCGGGGAAGTCGGGTTTGTAGTGGGCTCCGCGGGACTCGTCGCGGAGGCGTGCGCCCTGGACGATGACGCGGCCTAGTTGGAGCATGTTCCAGAGCTGGCGGGTGAAGGCGAAGCTGGTGTTGGCCCACTGGCTCTTGTCGGAGAGGTTGACGTTGCGGTAGCGGGCGAGGAGTTCGACAAGCTTGGCGTCGGCCTCGTCGAGGCCGGCGTTGTAGCGGATGATGGTGGCGTGCTTGGTCATGGTTTCGCCGAGTTCGCGCCAGATCTTGAAGGGGTTTTCGGTGCCGTGGTTGTTGAGCAGGAGGTCGTTGAACTCTTTTTGCCGCTGGAGCTCGGCGGCGTGGCCACCGTCGCCTTCCTGTGCGGGCAGGGACTTTGCGTAGGCCATGGCCTGCGGGCCGGCTACGAAGCCTCCGTAGATGCAGGAGAGAAGGGAGTTGGCTCCGAGGCGGTTGGCGCCGTGGATGGAGTAATCGGCTTCGCCTGCGGCGAAGACTCCGGGGATGTTGGTTTGCTGGTTGAAGTCGACCCAGAGGCCGCCCATGGTGTAGTGCATGCCGGGGAAGATCTTCATGGGGACTTCGCGGGGGTCGTCGCCGACGAACTTCTCGTAGATTTCGAGGATGCCTTCAAGTTTGCGGTCCAATGTGGCTCGATCGATGTGGGTTAGATCGAGGTAGACCATGGGCTGGCCGTCGATGCCCATGCCATGCTCGTAGACCACCTTGAAGATTGCGCGGGTGGCTACGTCGCGGGGGACGAGGTTGCCGTACTTGGGGTACCACTCTTCGAGGAAGTACCAGCGGTCTTGTTCGGGGATGGATATGGCGGCGCGCTTGTCGTTTTTGTCCTTGGGGACCCAGACGCGGCCGCCTTCGCCGCGGGCGGATTCGGACATGAGGCGGAGCTTGTCTTCGCCGGGGATGGCGGTGGGGTGGACCTGGATGAATTCGCCGTTCGCGTAGAAGGCGCCTTGCTGGTAGAGGGCGGATTGGGCGGAGCCGGTGCAGACTACGGAGTTGGTGGACTTGCCGAAGATGGCTCCGTTGCCGCCGGTGCAGACGATGATCGCGTCGGCCGGGAACGTGCGGGTCTCCATGGTGCGGAGGTCCATGGCGGTGATGCCGCGGCAGGCGCCCTTGCTGTCGAGGACGGCGGAGAGGAACTCCCAGCCTTCGTACTTGGTGACTTTGCCTTCGGCTTCGTAGCGGCGGACTTGCTCGTCGAGAGCGTAGAGGAGTTGCTGGCCGGTGGTTGCTCCGGCGAAGGCGGTGCGGTGGTAGAGGGTGCCGCCGAAGCGGCGGAAGTCGAGTAGGCCTTCGGGGGTGCGGTTGAAGGGGACGCCCATGCGGTCGAGGAGGTCGATGATGGCGGGGCCCTGGTCGCACATGTGCTTGACGGGGGTCTGGTTGGCGAGGAAGTCGCCGCCGTAGACGGTGTCGTCGAAGTGGCTTGAAGGTGGTGTCGCCCTCGCCCTTGAGGTTCTTGGCGGAGTTGATGCCGCCCTGGGCGCAGACGGAGTGGGAGCGCTTGACGGGGACGATGGAGAAGAGGTCGACTTTGCCGCCGGCTTCGGCGATCTTGATGACGGCGGCGAGGCCGGCTAGGCCTCCGCCTACTACGATGATTCTTGGGGTTGCTGCTGCCATTTGCATTCCTATCTGCTACCGCTTGAGAGCGGTGAAATGAAAGCGGTGATTCCGAATCCGACGAAACCGATAATTATTACCGCAGTTGCCATCGTATCTTTTGCCAGAAGAGAGCTATTGGCGAAAAAACGATCGATGATATTGCCGAATCTGAGAAATCTTGATAGCTCCGCCCAGAAGATGCTTATCTGCTCAGCTGAATCCAAACGTTTGTTCACTTGAGACAACATCTTCAAGAGCGTGATAATTCGCCAAACCATTCCTGTCATGCCGATCAGAAAGAACGTCGCAGCGAAAGGGTGAAGGATCGTCATTATTGCGGAACGCTATGTCCAGGTTGATTTGGATTAGTTGCGTTCCCGGCGGTGTTGATTCGGCGCGGGGAGTGCTGATGCCAGCGGATTGCGTCGGGCATGACGTCTTCGGGGGCGGGTGGTGCGGTGACGACGGCGTAGATGCTGATGAGGCCCATGAGGCAGAGGGCTGCGCCGACGAGTCCGCAGACGTAACCGAATTTCTTGCGGGCCTTGTCGCCGGGGGTGATGCCCCACTTGGCGGCGAAGAGCCAGATGCCGTAGGCGAAGTGCCAGCGTGGTGGCGATCATGGCGATGACGTAGATGGCGAGCATCCACGGGTTTGAGAGCTCGTGCTGGACCTTGGCGAAGGCTGCGCCGGGGTGCTCGGGGAGCGAGACGCCGCTGAAGCGCTGTCGCCAGACGTGCTGGATGATGTAGAGGAAGGCGATGATGCCGGTGACGCGCTGGGAGAGGTACATCCAGTTGCCGGCCCAGGGGTAGACGTTGACGTTGGCGCGGCCGCGGAAGGCGATGAAGAGGCCGTAGATGGCGTGGAAGGCGAGGGGGATGAAGATGAAGGTCCACTCGAGCACGCGGACGAGCGGGAGGGAGTTGAGGAAGAGGACCTGCTTGGCGTAGGCGAGGGGGCCGTTGACGGTCTCGAAGTTGGAGATGATGTGCTCGATGAGGAAGGCGCCGATGGGGACGATGCCGGTGAGCGAGTGGAGCTTGCGCCAGAAGAAGGAGTGGCCTTCGCCGGCGCGGAGGGGCTGCACCCCACGAAGGGGCGGCGTGGCAGGAGGTGCTGGCGGGGCGGCGGTGGCCATGAGGACTCCTTCTAATTCATGATGAATGCACTGTCGGGAAGGAAAAAGTGCAGCAGCAAGATTATTCCGCTCCTGTTTGACCAGCGTCAAGGAAAGTGGTGTTGTTTGTGCGGTTATCGTTAGGTTTGTGCGATTAAGTTGATCGTTATTGAATTTGAGGGGGTTGGAGGTGTGGTAGGAGGGCCTTGAGGAGTGCGGCGAAGGCTCGGCCACGGTGGCTGAAGGTGAGTTTGGTTTGGATGTCGAGCTCGGCCATGGTCTTGTTTTGATGGGGGAGATAGAAGAGTGGGTCGTAGCCGAAGCCGTTGGCGCCGCGAGGTGTGGTGAGGATCTCGCCTTCGACGGTGCCGTCGCCTGTGGCGAGGATTTTTCCGTTGCGGGCGGCGGCGAGGACGCAGTGGTAGCGGGCGTTGCGATTTGGGTTGGGGATTTTGGTGAGGAGATTGGAGGAGGTAGAGGTTGTTGCGCTCGTCTGTGGTGTGCAGCGGAGTGGGCCGGTGGAAGTTGTGGTCGTCGGCGTAACGGGCGGAGCGGACGCCGGGGGCTCCGTGGAGGGCGTCGACTTCGAGGCCGGAGTCGTCGGCGATGACGATCTCGCTGGGGGCGTGGTGGGAGTAGTAGAGGGCTTTGAGGCGGGCGTTGCCTTCGAAGGTAGGTTCGTCTTCGGCGGGGGCTGGGATTTCTTTTAGGCTGGGGAGTGGGTTTAGCGTGATGTTCGGCGACGCGGCAGCGGCGAAGTCGCGGAGCTTGCCGGGGTTTGAGGTGGCGATGTAGAGGATCATCTCTCTATTGGTATAACGCAGTCACGGCGTGGTGGTATCGCGAGTAGGGATGGGTGATCAGGAGAAGAGTGCTGACTGGGTGGGACTGTCTTCGGCGTTGCCGGGTTCGCGGAAGTTGCTCAGGCCTACGCCGACGAGCCGATAGCGTTGTCGTGGTGATGCGTTGACTCGTTCGCGCAGGGAGAGGGCGATGGAGATTAACTCCTCGCAGGAGGAGGGTGCGAGGGGTGGCGTGTGGCTTCGGGTGAGGATGTTGAAGTCGCTTGTTTTGAGTTTGAGGACGACGGTGCGGGGGATGCGGGTTTCTTTGCGGGAGGCTGTCCAGACTTTTTCGGCGAGGCGCAGGATCATGGGTTCTAGTTCGGTCAGAGGGACGTCTTGCGCGAAGGTGTCTTCGGCGGAGATGGACTTTGTGGGGCGGTCGGGGACGACCGGGCTGTGGTCGATGCCGCGAGCGAGCTGGTAGAGGCGGAGACCGTAACGGCCGAACCGGGCTTCGAGAGTGGGGAGGTCTTTGGTGCGGAGGTCGCCTACGGTTTTGATGTTCAGGTCTTCGAGATTTTTTTCGGTGACTTTGCCTACGCCGGGTATGCGTCCGACGGGAAGGGGCAGCAGGAAGGCATCTGCTTCCTGCGGTTGGATGACGAAGAGGCCGTCGGGCTTGCGCCAGTCGGAGGCGATCTTGGCGAGGAATTTGTTGGGGGCTACGCCGGCAGAGGCGGTGAGGTTGAGCTCGTCGCGGATCTGCTGGCGGATGGCGCGGGCTACGCGGGTCGCTGTGGGGAGTCCGGTTTTGTTTTCGGTGACGTCGAGATAGGCCTCGTCGAGGGAGAGCGGTTCGATGAGGTCGGTGTGTTGCTGGAAGATTTCGCGTGTGGCTCGGGAGACGGCGCGGTAGCGAGTGAAGTCCGGAGGGATGAAGATTGCTTGGGGCAGAGGCGCTCGGCACGGATTGCGGGCATGGCGGAACGGACGCCGAAGGCTCGGGCTTCATAGGACGCGGCGCAGACGACGGAGCGGTTGCCGCGCCAGGCGACGACGACGGGTTTGCCGCGCAGCTGTGGGTCGTCCCGTTGTTCGACGGAGGCGTAGAAGGCGTCCATATCGATGTGAACGATCTTGCGGTCTGTCATCTGGGAACATGGTATGCGATTTGACGGTGGTTATTTTGCGATGCGGAAGCGGATGAAGGCTACTACTCCCCAGGGATGGTGGCCGTATGTGGAGATGAGGCTTCGGGTGTGGTGTAGGTGGTGAATTGTGCGCCGGGGGCGGTGAGGAGTGGGGGATGAAGCGGTAGTCGCGGTCGTAGCCGAAGGTGTAGGCGGCGACGTGGCCGATGGGAGACTCGGTGAAGTTGGGGGGCAGAGCGGAGCCGGGTGGGAGGAGGAGTTCGTTGGTGCGGCCGGCGTTTTCGATGCGCGTCCAGACGTAGTTGCGTGTGTGGAACTGGAGGAGGGATTCGAGGAGGTAGCTGTTTTCGATGCCGTTGTCCGTTAAGGACTTGGTGCGGCCCCAGAGGAGGGTGGTGGACCAGTTGCCGGTGGCGGGAGTGGTCATGTCGGTATCCATTTTCATGCCGGGCATGCTGGTGGTGTCGTGGTGAACGCCGATGGGGCGGTTGTACATGATGGATGCGGTTTGGCGCTGCTGGGCTTCGGTGGGGTAGAGGGCTTCGGGGCTGGTGATGTGGGCAATGGAGTACTGGCTGGTCCAGTTGGCCGCGGGGACGAAGGTGACGCGCGAGGAGTAGCTGTCGAGGGCGAGGCCGTTGGGGGAGGGTTGGAAGCCCCAGCGCTGCTCGGTGGGTTCGGCGCCGTGGAAGCCGGAGGCTTCGAAGCGAAGCCAGCGCCAGGTGAGGCCGCCGGTGAGGACGTTGAAGGCGATGTGGGTGGAGTCCTGCTGGTGGTGGCCGAGGGCGCCGATGGGATCTTCGGATGCAGACTGGCGGTGCGGGTAGGCGGTGGGGCCGATGGCGGGGTCGCCGATGGGTGCGGCGTAGAAGCTGAGGAGCGTGCGCTCGCTGAGGTGGATGTCGTAGAGGGCGGCGACCTCCATGAAGAAGTCGTGAGGGTGCTGGCCGTCGATGATGGGTTTGCCGAAGGCGGTTTCGCCTTGCTGGAAGAGTTCGGGGTATTGGCGGCCGGTGATGTGGCGGGTTCGAGGGAGAACATGGTGCGTAGCGTGAGTTGGCCGTATCGTTGGCCGAGCTGGCGCATGGCCATGGGCATGATCCAGTTGGTGGAGAAGAGTTTGTCGCCGCCGCGATGATTCTTCGCTTGCTGCTGGGTGTCGGCGATGAAGGCGGTGCCGTGGAGCATGAGCATCCAGCCGCGATAGTTCGCGCATGAGCATGGAGACGGGCGTGGATGGCGGCTCGACACTGGTGCCGGAGGTGGTGTGGCTGAGCTCGGCTTCGATGAGAGTGGTTGGGGGCTCCATCATGTTCATGCCCATGTTCATCGGGGTTGCGGGCGAGGCTGGCGGCATGGACATTTGTGCGGAGTGCACGTCTATACCGGACATCGCCGGTGTGGAGGGTTGATTTGTTTGCGCGTGAGTGGAGAGCGCAGCAAACAAGATGCAGTGGAAGCAGATCGCTGCCAGTCTGTGGTGCATGGGGATCCTTCTCTTGAAGACTGCATTGCGGGCAGAGCAGCGTGAACGACGCTGCAAGACGCGAAGGGCAAGAGAATCAGATACGAAGTGCGATGCGGGGCGGGGAGGGTGGTGACGCAAGTACTCGGACTACAGGAAAGGAGCGCGACGACGCGATTTCGTCGGAGATTATGGAGGTCAGAACGGGGATGGATCGAACCGGCCGTTTGACCTCCGAGGTAATTGCGACCGGCGATTGATGTTGAATGGTACAGCATGACGGAAGACTGTCACGCACGGGTGCGTGCTTCGGACAGTGACTGCATGACTGCTTTGCCTGCTCGCGCGCAGGCAGGTATACTGTGCTGAGCGAGATAGTCAGCAGGCAGAGCAACGTTAGCGAAGCTGTGCAGCACTTTCTTCATCGTTTTACTGTTGGACGTTCCAAGACGTGAAGTTGCCGCATGCAGATGATTTTTTCCTGTTTTTCGTTGGAGCTGCTTTGGGCGTCTCTTTTACTCTGATTGGCTACTCTGATCGGCGATCTTAAATTGTGGATGACTGGTTTGATCAGAGATGATCGCTTATGGCGGCAAGTCTAGCATGGTTAGTCGCATAAAAGAGTTGCTCTATACGGCGAGGGATAGTCTATGTCTACGATGAAGGCGCATACGGAGTATCTAACTTTCAACACGAGCGAACGGTATGAGATGGTGCACATCACTCCGCAGGTGGAGGAGATTGTGCGGCGCAGCGGTGTTGAGGAT
The DNA here is from genome assembly GCA_963791735.1 of uncultured Acidobacteriaceae bacterium. Lineage (GTDB taxonomy): Bacteria > Acidobacteriota > Terriglobia > Terriglobales > Acidobacteriaceae > Edaphobacter. The sequence continues at coordinate 129,779 of CAWBTR010000012.1, forward strand.
GGGTTTTGTTTTGTGTCGCCGATGCATATTACGGCGGCGATCTATGTGAATGACAATGAGGATGGGTTGATCGAAGATATCGGGACGTGGCTGGAGAAGCTGGCGCCGCGCTGGCCGGGCTACAAACATCATCGAACGGGCGAAGATAATGCGGATGCGCATTTGAAATCGCTTCTGCTGCACCATGAGACGACGCTGCCGGTGACGCGCGGGACGGTTGGATCTCGGGACCTGGCAGCGCGTGTTTTATGCGGAGTTCGATGGGCAGCGGTCGAAGCGGGTTATCGTGAAGGTGCTGGGTGTCGCAAAAGGATGATGTCGACGCGGCGGTTCTGGGTGCGTCCGTCTTCGGTGGCGTTGCTGGCGACGGGATGAAATTCGGCGTAGCCGGCGGCAGAGAGGTTGGCTGGGTTGATGGGGCCGCGTTCGAGAAGCAGGCGGGCGATGGCGGTGGCCCGTGCGGTAGAGAGCTCCCAGTTGCTGGCGAACTGCGCGGTGTGGATGGGTACGTTGTCGGTGTGGCCTTCGATGCGGAGTGGGCCCGGAGGCAGGGTTGTAGCGAGGATGGAGAGCATGGGAATGGATGCTGTCGCGGACTTCGGCTGAACCCGAGGGGAAGAAGCCTGCTTCGTGCAAGCGAGATGACGAGACCGTCGGGCGTGATGCGCATGGTCATGCTGCCGGGAGGGATGCGTCCGGCTGCGACTTGTTCGGCGAGAAGTTTGGTAAGACGTGCTTTGGTTTCTTCGAGTGTCTCCGTGCTGGTAGTGGGCAGCGGTGGCGTGAGAGCTGCAGGGGTTGTATTGCTGATGGCTGCGGCGCTTGACGTCGGTGAGCGGCGGGGTCTTCGAGTGGGCGTCGAAGGTGCCGAGCGGAGTGAAGGCAGACTGCATGGCCTCGGAGAGCTTTATCTGTTTCTTCTTGTCCGACTGACTGGAGGCGAAGAGGACGACAAAGAAGGCGAAGAGGAGCGTGATGAAGTCGGCGTAGGAGACGAGCCAGCGCTCGTGGTTGACGTGCTCCGGGTGTTTTTTCTTGCTCATGCCTTGACCTCTGAGGGCTTGGTGGAGTCTGCAGGTTCGGAGTCAAAGAGATAGGTGCGGAGCTTGGTCTCGATCATGCGCGGATTCATGCCTTCGAGGATGGAGATGACACCTTCGAGCGTCATCTCCTTGATCATCTGTTCTTCGCGGTGGCGAAATTTGAGCTTGCCTGCGGCGGGGAGGCAGATGAGGTTGGCCATGGCGACGCCGTAGATGGTGGCGACGAAGGCGACCGCGATGCCGCGGCCGACCTCGTCGATGTTGGAGAGGTTCTTCATGACCTGGATGAGGCCGAGGACAGCGCCGATGATGCCGACGGTGGGAGAGTAGCCGCCAGCGGCTTCGAATACTGCAGGGATCTTCTCTTCGATCTCGGATTTATTGTCGAGTTCGAGTTGCATGATCTTGCGTACTTCGCTTGGCTCGGTACCATCGACGGCAAGCATGAGGGCCTGTTTGAGGAATGGATCGGCGATTGTAGCGAGATCGGCGTCGAGCGAGACGATGCCGCTTCTACGGGCCTTGTTGGCGAAGCGTACGATCTGCGTGAGGGTGGCTTCGCCGTTCGAGCTCTTATGCAGAAAGATCTTGATGACGGCTTTGAGCGCCGCCAGGAAGATGTTCATTGGAAACTGAAGCATGACGGCGCCCACGGTGCCGCCAAAGACGATCATGGCCGCAGTGGGCTGGGTGATCTGAGCGATGCTTCCACCTTCGATCATCATGCCGGCGAGAATGCCGATGATGGCGAGTGCGATTCCACCGATGCTGGCGATATCCATGGGTCTCCTCTTCAGGTGAAGTTGATTATTCGCCGGAGGCATTGCGCGCACGATCGCGGACGAGCTGGCCCGCGTCATGTGCAGATTTGGCGCTGAGGGAGGACGCAGCCTCGGGCCATGCTTTGCGCAAGACCGCTGCGCGGTAGTCGAGTGTGAGCTGCGAGACCTCGCTGCAGGGCTCCAGAACGACGAGTTTCTCACCGGTGATCAGGGTGAGCACCGTGTCGGGCGCGGCCTCAGCGTATTTGATGAGGTCGCAGTTGATGGCGAGAGGGCTGCCGTTGAGGCGTGTCAGTTCGATCATGTGTGGTGTTCCTCCCATGTGTCTCATCGGCTGGGAAATTGTTGTCAATAGAAGAAGGGATGGATGATGAGGAAGTGCGGAGACAAAAGAGGACAGGTCTAAAGTCTGCATTGCGGGAGCCGATGAGGTGGGGGAACGCGGAGCCTTCCGCATGGTGAATCGGATCTCATCGCTGCTTTGTTGGCGGTATGAGTTTGCCGGGCGGTCACTCGGGGCGGCATCGCGGCAACTCAAACCGAGCAGTACAGGAGCGTTTCCTTATGTCCTTGGGCATTCTTACAAACGTCGCAGCAACCTATGCAGAGAACAATCTGAACCAGACGCAGAACAGTCTCCAGACCGTTCTCCAGCAACTTTCATCCGGTTCGCGTATCAACAGCGGCGCGGACGACGCAGCCGGTCTCTCCGTGTCTGACGGTCTTCAGGCAAACGAAGCGGCGCTGACACAGTCCGCACAGAATGCGCAGAATGGCGTTGGCTTGCTGCAGACCGCCGACGGCGCGTTGTCGCAGGTGACCAATCTTCTGGATCGCGCGGTTACTCTGGCGACAGAGGCTTCCAACGGCGGATTGACTGCCGCTCAGTCGAGTGCGGCCGACACGGAGTTCCAGAGCATCGTGACCGAGATCGGCAACATCGGCAGCTCGACGAACTTCAACAGCACGAACGTCTTCTCAGCGACGGCGACGGACTTCACCGTCAGTGACGGCACCGCGGCCGGAACCACAACCATTGCTGCCACCACTGGAGCTCTGACGAACGCCAGCGTCGGTACAGCAACTGGTGGCGGAGCTGGACAGAGCCTCTCGGCAGACGTCCTGACGAGCCAGGCCGCGGCAAAGACTGCATTGACGGATATCACCACTGCTATCGCCGATGTTTCGAACCAGCGCGGCGCGATCGGTGCCAACATCAACCAACTGAATGCAGCCGCAAACGTTGCGAGTTCGGAGGAGGTCAATCTGTCCTCCGCTCAGAGCTCGATTCTTTCGACCAATTATGGTCAGGCGACCAGCGATCTTGCGAAGTACCAGGTGTTGAGCCAGACCGGCATCAGCGCTCTCGCGCAGGCCAACAGCGTGTCGCAGGAGATTCTGAAGCTTCTGCAATAAGTTCGAGAAGCGAAGGTGGCCAGGCTTGGTTGGCCTGGTCGCCATCCTTTCGTTCTCAGAAACGTTAGCTTCTTCTAATTCTGAAGAGGCAAAGTTGGCAAAGGTATTGCTTCTTGCTTGCTGGAACGAAAACTGGAAGGTGAAATGGGCACAGTCGGGCTAAGTTTTGGATCGGCGAGCAGCGGCCAGGGATTCGACGTGGCGTCAACGGTTACGCAGATTCAGGCGTCAGAGCAGGCCATTGAAACTCCGTGGCAGAACCAGCTGACCGCTCTTAAGGCGCAGGATACTGTTTTCAGTTCGCTGGGAACCGACCTCTCGACGCTCACGACAAGTCTGCAGGCGCTTACCGACTTTGACGGGGTTTTCTCGGAGAAACAAGGGTCCAGCTCCGACACGAATTTACTAAGTCTGACCTCTGCCAGCACAACTGCCGTTGCCGGCAGTCATACTGTCGTGATTAGTTCTCTGGCACAGACCTCGTCGGACGTTTCGAGCGCGATCTCCGATCCGAGCGATACTCTCTCCGGCAGCCTGACCATTCAAGGCCAAACATTCAATGTGGACAGCGCGGACAACGACACCACGCTTGCGTCGCTGTCTTCTGCGATCAACGCGGCTGATATAGGAGTCCAGGCAAGTGTGATCACCGACTCCTCGGGGTCGCGACTTTCGATTGTAAGCGGAACCAGCGGGGCGGCGGGGCAGTTGTCAATCACGAGTTCGTTGTCTGGGGCGTCCTCCGGCAATATAACCTTCCAGACCGGCCAGGCTGGACAAGATGCCAGCCTGACCGTGGATGGAGTGTCGATTACGAGTCCGTCCAATACTGTGAGCAACGCCATTCCCGGCGTGACCTTTCAACTGCTTTCTTCTTCCTCGCCGGGAACGCAAGTACAGGTGCAGATCACCAACGACACTACGGATATCGGGACAGCGATGAGCAGCTTCGTGTCCGCCTATAACGCGGTGATCACTGATATTAATACGCAGGAGGGAAACGACTCGAGTGGCAATCCTGAACCACTTCTTGGTAATCCAACGCTTGCTCTGATACAGAACCAGCTCACGCAGTCTCTCTTCACTGGGTCGGCAAGCGGGGCGATCAGCAATATCACGCAGCTTGGAATCAGCATCAATAATGACGGCACTTTGACTTTGAATCCGGATACGCTCAATAGCGCGCTGAATTCGAACTTCTCAGACGTTACCGGTTTTCTGCAGAACTCTGGCAGTTTCGGCCAGACGTTGTCGACCGCGCTGAATAACGTTGGGACACAGGCACCGGATGGCGCAGTCTTTCTTGCGGAGCAACAGAACTCAACCCAGGAGACGGCGTTGAATGCTGACATCACGAACGAAAATTCACTGCTGGCTTCACAGAAGACACAGCTTACGAATGAGTTGAATAGCGCAAACCAGATTCTGCAGTCCATCCCCAGCCAGCTTAATGAGATCAATGAGATTTACAGCGCTACGACGGGTTTTAACGAAAACCCACAAGGATAAGCGGATGAATGAGACGAGTTATCAGCAGCAAGTTTTGGCGGGAGCGACGGGCGTTGAGCTGGTTGTTGCGCTCTATGATGGCTTGATTCGTTTTCTATATCGGGCGATGCAGTGTGTTGAAGAGAACGATGTTCACGGTCGCCGTGTTGCGGTGAAGAAGGCGATTGATATTTTGATGTATCTACAGGCGCGGTTGCGGCCCGATGTTGGTGGATCGGTTGCGGCTTCGCTTGGGGATTTTTATTCGACTATGTTTACGCTGACGCTGGAGGCTTCTCACCTTGAATCGACGGAGCAGTTTCGAGAGGTGATTGCTTTTGTTCGCAATGTGCGCGAGGCGTGGGTGGTGGTGGCTCGCGATCCAGCAGCCGGCCGGGTGTTGCCGAGGGAACTGCGAACGCGTGAAGAGAAGTTCGTGCCGCCTTCAGAGACGGGCGTAGTTGCGGGTGAGGCGAGTGCTTCGCGGTGGCTTGCGTAACTCAAGTTGCTACGGAGAGCTCCTCTTCCAGGCGCTGCTTTTCGAAGAGACTGGTGTAGTAGCCGTTTCGGGCTAGCAGTTCGTCATGGGTGCCGAGTTCGGCGATGCGGCCGGCGACGAGGACGGCAATCTGATCGGCGTTGCGCGCGGTGGAGATGCGGTGTGAGATGAAGACGGTGGTGCGGCCTTCCATGTTTTGCCTGAGACCGCTTAGGATTCGCTCTTCAGTGTAGGTATCAACGCTAGCTAACGCGTCGTCGAGAATGAGAACTTTGGGGTCGCGGATGATGGCGCGGGCGATGGCGGTGCGCTGCTTCTGGCCTCCGGAGAGAGTGAGTCCTCGCTCGCCGACCTCCGTGTCGAAACCTTTGGGGAATTCGAGAATTTCAGTCGCGATGTGGGCGATGGTGGCGGCTTCCTCTACCTGTTCGGGTGAGGCGTCGGGTGTGCCGAAGGCGATGTTCTGGCGGATGGTCTCGGAGAAGAGGAATGTCTCCTGCGGGACGAAGCCGATGCTTTTGCGCAGCGTGGAAAGTGTGAAGTTGCGGATGGGCTGGCCATCGATCAGGACAGTTCCCGGAGAAGCATCATGGAGGCGTGGGATGAGGCTGACGAGAGTGGATTTTCCGGATCCGGTGGGGCCGACGATTGCGAGGCTGCTGCCGGCGGGGATTCGGAGATTGATGTCGTGGAGGACGGGTGGGGCGTCCGGGTAGGAGAACGTCAGGTTGCGGAACTCGATGTCTCCGGTGATGAGGGCGTCGGTGGCGGTGGGAGCGTCGGCGATAGAGGGCTGCTGCTTGAGGAGCTCGTCGATGCGGACTACAGACGCGGTGCCTCGCTGGAAGAGGTTGACAACCCAGCCGACGGCGATCATGGGCCAGGTGAGCTGCACCATGTAGACATTGAAGGCGGTGAATTGGCCGACGCTGATGTTGTGGGAGACGACCTCGTGGCCGCCGACCAGGAGGGTGATCATGAGCGAGAGGCCGAGGACGAACTCGAGCGTGGGCCAGAGCATGGCCATGAGGCGGACGAGGTAGAGGCTGCGCTTGATGTACTCAAGGTTGGCTGTTTCGAAGGAGGCGATCTCGGCTTCTTCCTGGGCGAAGGCGCGGATGAGGCGGGCGCCAGAGAAGTTCTCCTGGGCCTTGGCGGAGATATCGGAGAACATGGCCTGGATGCGCTCGAAACGGCGGTGAATACGGGCGCCAAAGTACTGGACCAGGATCGGAGGCCATCGGAAGGGGAACGAAGGCGAAGAAGGTCAGCTTGGGGCTGATGCGATACATGAAGGGCAGCGCGGCCGCCGTGAAGACGATGGTATTCGCGCTGTACATGATTGCGGGGCCGAGGAGCATGCGGACGGCGTTGAGGTCGTTGGTGGTGCGGGCCATGATGTCGCCGGTGCGATGGGTGTGGTAGTAGCTGGGCGACTGGCGTTCGAGGTTAGCGAAGATGTCGTTGCGGAGGTCGAACTCGATCTCGCGCGAGGCGCCGATGATGACCTGGCGGCAGATGTAGAGGAAGACGGCGGAGAGGGCTGCGATGAGAAGCAGACGGAGGGCGTGGTAGATGACCTTTGTTTCAGTGATGCCGTGCTGCATATCGTCGATGGCGTGGCCGATGACGAGGGGGATGAGAACTTTAATGACGTTGTAGAGCACGACCGCGAGCCCGCCCCAGGCGAGGTGCTTCCAATATCGCCTGAGGTAGGGTGCGAGGGGTCTGAGTTTTTCGAACATATCGATTCGTCTTACAGGTCTTTCGATCAGATGAGGTTAGAGGCTCTGAGGATGCGGAGTGGTTTCAGGCTTCGTCGGATCTGTCGGAGGTGGCGTGGTTGATGGCTTGTCGGAGGGTTCGGTTGCGGGTTTCGCCGGAGTGTCCGCTGGCTTCGTTGGAGCCGCGCTGGGATTTGTGGGTGAGGCCGCAGGTTGTTTGGGTGCGGCTGCGGGTTGTTTCGGTGTGGGTGGTGTGTCGGAGACGGCGACTAGTTCGACGTCGAAGATGAGGTTGGCTTTGGCCGGGATGTGGGGCGGTCTGCCGGCTTCGCCATAGGCTAGCTGGTAGGGGATGAAGAGGCGTCGCTTGCCGCCGACGTGCATGCCCTGAAAGCCGGTATCCCAGCCGGAAATAACGCGGTGGGCGCCCGCGGGGAAGGTGATGGGTTCGCCGCCGGGATGGTCGTAGGAGGAGTCGAATTTAGTGCCGTCGCTGAGCCAGCCGGTGTAGTGGACGGTGTAGTAGTAGATTTTGGAGTCGGTCGGCGAGCTACCCAGCACGCTGGACTGGGCCAAGGGGCCAGTGCCGACGTGGGTGTCGATGTAGCGGAGGGCATAGAGGGATTTGGGGATGCCGACGACCTTGGGGATGTTCGGCGGGGTGGTACTGGAGGTGGTCGTGGTGTGGTGGGTGGTTGCGGGTTTTGCTGTGGTGGTTTGGGCGGCGGCGGCCGTGGTGAGGGCGGCCAGGAGAGCGATTGAGGGAAGCTTGAAGATCATCGTGGTCTAAGTTTAGGACGAATCGGGTGTTTTTTGTGGGAACCGAACGTTAGTTTATGGGTCGGCGTGGATAAAGGCTTTGGTTGGTGTGGATTTATTGCCGGTCGATAATAGTGCCCGGCCGAAACGCATGTTCCTGGGCCCTGGCGGGCCGTCTGGCTATTCTGCCAAGGGATGTGCCCAATTAGGTATATGGTTACGGGTTCTGGAAGATGGTCTAATTCTGGCTGCGAGGAGAGATATGCCGAAACGGCTGGCTATTACGATTGCGGGTGCGGTGTCACTGGGGAGTTACGAGGCGGGTGTGCTGTATGAGGTGCTGGATGCGATTCATCAGCATAATTCTGTTCCAGGAACGCCGGATGAGGAGCGGATCGAGATTGATGTGTTGACGGGTGCGTCGGCAGGGGGGATGACGGCGGCAATTGTGGCGCAGAAGATGCTGTATGCGGCGAATGAGTTTCGCGATCCGTATGACAATCCGCTATACAACGTTTGGGTGAAGCAGATCGACCTGAAGGATCTGCTGAATACGAAGAATGGTGGGTCGCCGGAGAGCGAGTCGCCGCTGCGATCGATTTTTTCGTCGAATATGGTGGAGCGAATTGCGGCGGAGTCGTTGACGAAGCGGTATGAGTCCGGGGAGCCGCCGCCGCGGGTGACGCATATGGCTGCGGCGAAGTCGATCTCGCTGGGGATGACGCTGACCAATCTGAATGGCGTGGACTATGGCTACGACATGCAGCCTAACGGGAAGTTTGTCTTTACGCGGCATGAAGACCAGTTGACTCGGGTGCTCTCGGTTGGCGGAACGGACAACAAGGAGATATGGGAAGAGATACGGGATGCCTCGGTGGCTAGCGGGGCGTATCCGTTGGCGTTTCGAGCGAAGGAGCTTGACCGCAAACGGGCGGACTATACGAAGGGCAATCTGGAGCCGTGGACGGACGATCCGTCGCGGTTCACGTATACGGATGGTGGTGTGTTGCAGAACGAGCCGCTGGGCATGGCGAAGAACCTGGTGAACGCGATCGACGCACACTGGAATAACGACAGCCGGTTCTATTTGTTTGTGTCGCCGCATGGGAGGAAGTCGAATGTGGACTCGACCTTTCGCGAGGTGGATGCCGATTACTTTCACATGATGAAGCGGTTGTCCAAGGTGCTGCTTGGCCAGTCGGAGTTTCAGGACTGGATTAATGCGGTGGAGATGAATGAGCAGATTGCCCTGATGGATGCTCGGGCTACTGAGCTGGCGCAGGGGCTGAGTTCGGGTGAGTTGAAGAGTGGGAGTCTGAAACGTGTCGCGGACGGTCTGCTGAAGGTGTTGTTCAAACAGCCGAAGCGAGCCGGGAACGGGAACAGGCGCGTGGCGAAGATTGGGACAGAGACTCTGAGTGACGCGAGACGCCGGATCGAGCACCAGTACAAGGAGGAGATCGCGATGCTGGGGGCGGGAAGTTATGGCGCCGATGCGTTTCGAGATACGGTGTTGGCGTTCGAGACGGCGGCGAATCTCGGCGAGCGCGACTATATGCGGATCTATGGGATCGCAGTGTCCGAGGAGTTGCTGGCTGGGGCAGAGTTGTCGGCTTTTCTCGGGTTTTTCGATCAGCGTTATCGCGACCATGACTACGACAGGGGACGCATGGTGGCGCGGGGGGTGCTAACTGATCCGATGCTGAGCGAGCCGGGGGAGCTTGGGCCAATACGGTACTCGCCGACGCGGACGAATGCTATCGACACGAGCTTGAACGGGCTATTGCTGAATCACCTGCCGAGCGAGGAGCAACAGATCTTTCGCAATGGGATGAAGAAGCGGGTGAACGAGATGGTACGTGACCTGATTGGATTCTGGTCTTATCCGGCGGACGTGGTGGTGATCGATCCGCTGATGAATGCGATTCTGAATCATTTGTTTCGAGAGTAGTGGGTTTCATGATTGCTAACGCAAACAAACAGCAGATCCCCACTCGAGCTCTCCACTCCCCCTTCGACACGCTTCACTCGCTCAGGGTCCGGTCGAGATGACAGATTATGTCATAACTTCAGAGACAGGAAACTAAAGCAGAATCACGATTGGTGTGTCCCATCTAGAAGAGAACAAACAACGACGAATTACAGGGGTCCTTCACTTCGTTCAGGATGACGTGCTTCTTTCGGGCCACAGTAATCCTGATCCTGCTCTAGGTTGGAGTGCGGAGGAGGAAGTAGGCGCCGGTGATCCCGAAGAGGAGGTCGGGGGACCAGGCGGCGAGGACCGCGGGCAGGGTGTTGACATTGCCGAGGGATTCGAAGATGAGGGCTACGACGTAGTAGACAATGGCGAGGCTGATGGCGGTGGCGATGCCAGTGAGGGAACCTTTTTTGCCCATCGATAAAGCGAAGGGGATCGCCAGGATCGCCATGACCAGGGTGATGAGAGGGTAGGCGATTTTTTTGTTGAGTTGTACGCTGAGGCGCTTGGTGTCGAAGCCAGATTGTTTGAGGTCGTCGATGTAGCGGGAGAGCTCGTTGTAGCTCATCTCCTGCGAGGGGATGTACTCCTTCTTGAAGTAGGTGGGCTGCTCCTTGATTTCGGGGAAGGCGGCTACGGTGAAGGGCTTGTAGCTGGCGATGGTTTCGCCGGCGAAGGTGCGCTGCCAGCCGTTGTCGAAGACCCAGGTGTTGACCTGCGGGTCCCAGCGTGCGGAGGCGGCGAAGATGCGGCGCTGGAGGGTGAAGGTGGCAGGGTCGAACTCGAAGACTGTGATGTTGGCGAACCTGTCGGTCTCCGCGTTGAAGTACTGGTAGTAGAAGATGCGTGCGGGTTCGCCGGCGTTGTTGGTCTGGCCGGAGATCCACTGGCGATCGGGGCGCGAGAAGGTCTGTGTGGGCTTGTCTTTGATGATGGAGAGGAGAGCTTCCTGGCGGCGGTTAGCGGCGGGAAGATAGAACTCGTCAAAGGTGAAGAGGCCTGCGGAGATGAGCATCGTGACGAAGAGGACGGGCGTGATGATGCGGTAGAGACTGATGCCCGAGGACTTCATTGCGATGAGCTCTGAGGTGCGGTTGAGGGTGCCGAAGGTGACGAGTACGGCGACGAGCGCGCAGAGAGGCGTGACGTTGTAGAGGATGTAGGGGATGAGGTTGATGAGGTATTCGCCGACGATGATGAAGGGCGTGTTATTGCGGAAGATGGGGCCGATGAGCTCAAAGAAGGTGAAGATGAGGAAGAGGGTGGAGAAGGAGAGGAGGACGATGGAGAAGTTGGTGGCGTACTCGCGCATGACGTAGTCGTCGAGGAGAAGAGGGAACTGGATGCGGGAGACACTGCGGAAGCGGCGAAGCCATGTGGCGATGTCGTAGTTGGAACGCACGTTGGGTGATGCGTCGCCATTGATGAGGCGGGTAGCGAGTTTGTTGAGGCGGACGCCGATGGAAGAGAAGATGCTGAGGGCGATGCCCCCGCGTGACATCTGATAGAGAAGGATGGCGCCAGCGGCGGCGAAGAGAAGGTTTGCTCCCCAGACGCCGAGAAAAGGGGAGAGCCTGCCTGACTGCGCGAAGGCAACGCCGACGGAGGAGAGGAAGTAATAGATGAAGACGAGAAGGATGGTGAGGACGAAGCCTGTGGATTTACCTCCGCGTTTGGAGGAGATGCCAAGGGGGACGCCGACGAGCATGAGGACGAGACATGCGAAGGGGTAGGAGAAGCGCTTGTTGAACTCGATGCGATAGACGGAGGCTTCGCGGCCCTTGGTGGAGTTGGCGGATTTGGCGGCGCGCCAGAGTTCGGAGAGGGAGAGGGCCTGGATGGGCGTGTTCATGCGCCCGAGGTGGGCGTCCTCGGGGCCTTCGGTTTCGATGGGGATGTCAGTGGTGGTGAAGGTGGAGATGTTGTATTGGTTGGGGTCGTTGGGGGATGTGTCGTGCTGGCCGCCGTCGAGGAGATGGAGGCGGATGGTCTGGGCGTCGGGAGTGTTGGGGGTACCGTTGACGACGATGGCCTGCTCGGCGGTGGTGATGTGGGGATCGGCGGGCTCGGTTAGGTCGGCGAGGAAGACGTGGTGCCAGACGGAGGCGCCGGCAGCGGGGGAGACGTCCTGAACGTAGAGGACGCGGTCCTTGAACTCTTCATAGAAGACGCGGGGCTGGACCTCGAAGGAGGCCTGGGAGGATTTGAGGGATTCGCCGAGGTTGATGAGGCCGGCGGCGGCGTGAGGAGCGAGGTAGAGGGAGTTGATGAGGCCGAGTGCGAGGGCGACGGCGGAGACCATGGAGACGATGCGGACGAAGTCAATAGCGCCCATGCCGGAGGCACGCATAGCAGTGATTTCGCTGTCTGCGGCGAGACGGGAGAGACCGAGGAGAATGCCGACCAGGACGGCCATGGGGATGGTGACGACGAGGGCGTTGGGCAGGGTGTAGGCGATGATGCGGGCGACGTCGGAGTAGGAGGCAGAGTCGCGGACGACGAACTCGAGAATCTTGCCGAGGTCACGGGTGAAGATGATGAAGGTAAAGAGGGCTCCGCCGAGGAGGGCGTGGGAGGTGACTTCGCGGAGGATGTAGCGGGTGAGGATACGCATTTTTTTACTGCTTTTTCTTGTTGCCCGGTGATGCTGGTTCAAGTGTATCCCGGGGGTGAGGGAATGATCATGGCGAGGCAACTCCGGAGTGGATTGAGGAGTCCATCTTTTGAGCGGGAAAAGTTGAATGAAGGTGACGCTGTGGGTGCGATAGGGGCGAATTGAGTTTGAGCAGCATGGAAATATTTACCGATAGCAGGCAAAAAGATTCGCGGATGGCGTTCGAAATTTCTGCGGACCACGATAGTTCGTCAAAACTTTCGCCAAGCATCATTCTGCTGGTGGATGACGATGCGGATGTACGCTCGTTGACGAGGACGTTTCTGGAGCATGAAGGGTATAGCGTCTTCAGTTCCGGCGATGCGGATCGGGCGGTACAGATATTTCGTAACGTGCCTCAGATCGATTTGCTGGTGACGGATTTGTATATGCCGGGGCGGTCGGGGATGGAGCTGGCGCAGGAATTGAAGGCGATACGGAGAGATTTGCCGGTGTTGCTGATCTCGGGCGGGATCTTCGATGGCGGGTTGGAGGAGGAGGGGTGGAGTTTTCTGGCGAAACCCTTCCGGCTGCCGGAACTGCTAGGGGAGGTGCATCGAATTTTGGCTCCGGTGGAGGCGCGGAGGTGGACGGAAGAGCAGGGGGGCGGCGGTGGATGGATTGCTGGCGGGGCGTGAGTGAGGCGAGGCTCAGGGGTTGGCCAGGAAGCGGTAGCCGATGCCGCGGACCGTGACGAGGTGCTGGGGGTCTGAGGGGTCGTCTTCGATGTAGCGGCGGAGGCGAACGATGAAGTTGTCGATGGCGCGGGTGTCGGTGTCCTCGTGGACGCGCCAGACCTCTTCAAGGATCTGTTTGCGGGAGACGATCTGGCCTTCGCGGTTGGTGAAGTAGCGGAGGAGGTCGGCCTCCATAAGAGTGAGGTGGGTGATGCGGTTGGGAGCGATGAGTTCCAGGGTGTCAAAGCGGATGGTGCGGTGGTTGAAGATGTATTCGTCGCTTTGATCGGCGAGGACGGGAGGTGGGGTTTCGAGGGTTGCGGCGTTCTGCCAGGCGGTGCGGCGGAGGAGGGACTTGAGACGGACGAGGAGGATGCTGAGGTCGAAAGGCTTGGCGAGGTAGTCGTCGGCGCCGGCTTCGATGCCTTCGAGGATCTCTTCGGGGCGGGAGCGGGCGGTGAGCATGAGGACTGGCGTGTAGCGCTGGGCTTCGCGGAGGGAGCGGACGATGGTGAAGCCGTCGGCGCCGGGGAGCATGCAGTCGAGGACGATGGCGGCGATGTTGTCGCCGGGGTTGAGGAGGTAGGCGAGGGCGGCGTCGCCATCGGACTCGTGGTGGGTGCGGTAGCCTTCGGCCTGAAGGTTGAAGAGGAGGCCCTGGGCGAGGTGTTCTTCGTCTTCGACGAGGACGATCAATGGGGCGGTGGGCTCGGTCATAGATCTTTTCAGGTTTGATGCAGAAGACACTTGTGACTTTGATGGTTACTTATTTTAGTGTTGCAGAAGTGGTTTAAGGAGGCTATCGAAGCCGTTCCAGGCGATCTGGACACCGATGCAGAACAGGATGAAGGCGATGACGCGAAGGATTCCATGGATGGTGGAGGGTGAGATGGAGCGTGCGATCTTCGGGGCGTAGGCGTAGCAGAAATAGATGCTGGCGCTAAGCAGAATGGCGGCGATGAAGAGGCCGACATAGGCGAGGACGGTATCGGGGATTGTCCGTTGTTTGGCGTGAACGCTGAGCGTGAGCATGACGACAATGCAGCCGGGACCGGCAGTGATGGGGAAGGTGAAGGGATAGAAGGCTTTCTCCTGCAGGCTGCTGATCTCTGCTCGGTTGATGGCGGGAGCAGCGGCGTCGGCGGCGTCGGTTTTATCCTGGCTGGGTGCGCTGTCTTCCTGGTTGAGGAGCGACCAGCCGATCATGGCGATGACGATTCCGCCGGAGACCTGCATGATGGGCAGTGAGATGCCGAAGAAGCCGAGAAGAGCTGAGCCGACGAGTTCGATGACGGCGAAGAAGATGACGGTGTTGATGGCGATTCTGCGGGCGAGAGCGCGGTAGGCGTCGATGGGGGCGTGCCCGACGAGGCCAAGGAAGATGAGTGCGGAGCCGAGGGGGTTGACGAGCGGAAGAAGCGCGCTGAAACCGAGAGCGAAGAATTTCCAGATAAGGAACATGGATTCACACGGTACGGCGCCTGGGATAGCTGCGATATCAGAGGTGATTGTACCGAGGGTTGCTGGCGGCCTGGTGCGGCGATGAGGTTCGATTGCGGCTACAGTACTGGCGATGCTTCGGTAGGGCTGGCGAGGGGAAGGGTGATGGTGATGGTGGTGCCGCGGCCAGGGCCGGGGCTGGTGGCGGTGGCGTCGCCGCCGTGCTGGCGGGCGATGTTGCGGACGAGGAAGAGGCCGAGGCCGGTGCCTTTGAACTTTGCCATGGATGCGGCCGGGGACGCGGTAGAAACGCTTGAAGATGCGCTTGAACTGATTCGAGGGGAGGCCGACGCCGGTGTCGGTGATGCGTGAGGGCGATCGAGGTGTAGTTGACGATGGCGAGGGAGCAGCGGACGTGGACGCCTTCGGGGGAGTATTTGACGGCGTTGTCGAGGACGTTGATGACGGCGGTGCGGAGGTCTTCGGCGATGCCGAGGGTCTGGAGACGGACGGCGCCAGGGACGGGCTCGAGGACGATGCTGTCGGGGTTGAGATGGTGGCGCTGGAGGGTGATGGCGATGCAGTCGGCGACAAGGGATTCGAGATTGATGAGAGTTCGGTTTTGCTGGCGGTGGCGCTGGCCTAGTTGGCCGGCTTTGAGGACCTGCTCGACGGTGGCGAGGAGACGGTCGGAGTCGGAGAGCATGATCTTGTAGAACTCCTGCTTCTGTTCTTCTGAGGTCGGTCGTCGCTGGAGGGTTTCGAGGTAGAGGCGGATGCTGGCGATAGGGGTTTTGAGTTCGTGGGTGACGGCGTTGAGGAAGGAGTCCTGACGCTCGTTGCGGCGGATCTCGCGGACGAGGAAGACGGTGTTAAGGACGACCCCGGCGAGTAGGACGGCGAATAGGATGATGCCGAGGATGAGGTAGGCGAGCCGACTCTTGTGAAGGACGATCCAGGTGATGTTTAGAGTGACGGTGAGGCCGACGAGGAGGACTCCGAGGGTGATGAAGGTGGCGATGGCTCCGCGGCGTCGGGTGATGTTCATGGCTTGGTGGAAGTATAGCGGGAGAGAAACTAGGGATCGATGTATGCAGTGGTGCCGACTGAAAGCATCTTGGATACGGCGTCTATGTCGTCATGACTTAGATGCGATACAACGGGCTGTCCAATCAATGACTGTGCTGTGTGGTTCCTAGCCACGCAAAAGTTGTCGGTAAACCGTGAATGCTCAATGTCTGGCGCCGGGAGAATGCCAAGTTTCAGGGCTCGGATTGTGTCCTCTGCATTTGGGTACGAGATATGGAGAGCTTTGTGAAATTTGGAGGCGCTATTTGACTCGTCGATGACGTATTTGCCTTCCGGGGTGCGATCTGTCTCCAGCAAATTGCTCTGTGCCTGCTGAACCGCGGCCTATGGCGACTTGGTATGTCTTCAAGACCGTTTTGCCCGACATAAGCGATAGGGTATGAGCAGATATCGAGATGATGATGGAGTCGGCGGGAACCTTTGTCTGGGCGGATAAGAGAGGTATCTGAGTTGCACATAGGGTTGCGACGAAGAAGACAATTCTCCCTCTGAGTCGGTTGATGTACATGGCTTGGAGAAGTATAGCGGGAGAGGTTGCGGTATGATCGGTTGCCGACGGGGTGGTAGGACAACTTGTCGAAGAGGTGAGGGATGAGGGAGTTTGATCGTCGAACGTTACTGCGCTACTCGGGGATGGCCGCGGCTTCGATGATGCTGCGGGCGGAACGGTTTGCTTATGGCGAAGAGGCTCCAGTGGCGACGACGACGGCAGGCAAGGTGAGCGGACGGGTGGAGAACGGGATCAATGTGTTTCGGGGAATCCCTTATGGGGAGGATACGCAGAAGACGCGGTTCAAGGCTCCGCTGCCGGTGGCGGCGTGGAGCGGAGTGAAGGAGTGTGTCGAGTGGTCGACGCGCGCGCCACAGTTGACGGGGGAGCGGGCGGGACGAGGTCCGGCGGCGGGTGGAGAGCCGGTGCGAACGGGGTTTCATCTGCCTCCTGACAAGGGTGAGCAGAGTGAGGATTGCCTCCATGTGAATGTGTGGACCCCCGGGCTGCGCGATGGGAAGAAGCGGCCGGTGCTTTTTTATATTCACGGCGGGGCTTACAACAACGGGACGGTGAACTGCGATCTGTATGACGGCAACCGGCTGTGCCATCGCGGGGATGTGGTGGTGGTGACGGTGAACCATCGGTTGAACGCGTTCGGGTATATGTACCTGGGGGAGTTGGGCGGGACGGAGTATTCCGACTCGGGCAATGCGGGGATGCTGGATATTATTCTTGCGTTGAAGTGGGTGCAGCAGAATATTGCGGAGTTTGGCGGGGACGCTTCGCGGGTGCTGATTTTTGGGCAGTCGGGTGGAGGGGCGAAGTGTGCGACGCTGATGGCGATGCCGGCGGCGAAGGGATTGTTCCATCGCGTGTTGACGATGAGCGGACAACAGGTGACGGCGAAGCCTACGGTGATTGCGAACGAGGTGACAAAGGACGTATTGGACAAGCTGGGTCTGAAATACGACCAGCTGGATGCGCTGAAGACGCTGCCGATGGAGAAGATCCAGGAGGCGGCGCGGGTGAGTTCCGCGTGGTTGCCGGTGCGGGATGGAGGTTCGTTGCCGCGGGATCCGTTCGATCCGGACGCACCGGGGATTTCGGCGGGGGTGCCGATGATGCTGGCGAATACGCATGATGAGACGGTGACGTCGGCGGCGGGGAGGACGGGCGAGTTGACGTGGGAGCAGGCGCCGGAGGCTTTGAAGACGAGTGTGGGGCAGTATCTTGGGGCGTATACGCCGGAGGAGATTATTCGGCGGTATCGGGAGATCTATCCTGACCGCGATGCGGCACATATTGTGGTGGCGGCGGCGGTGGCGTTTCGCGCATGGCCGGGACAGGTGATCGAGGCGGACAGGCGCGCGGCGGATGCGAAGAGCCAACCGCATACGTGGGTATATCGGATCGACTGGAAGGTGCCATTTCCAGGGCACTGGGCGCTGCATACGATCGATCTGCCGTTTGTGTTTGATAACGTGGCGCTGGCTCCTGGAATGTGCGGTGCGAGCGCGGAGGAGCAGGCGGCGGCGCAGCCTCTGGCGACAAGGATGTCGGAGATGTTGATTGCGTTTGCGCGGACGGGAGATCCGAACTGCAAGGCGATACCGCACTGGCCCAGCTACGATCTGAAGGAACGGAATACGATGATCTTCGACAACGAGACGCGGGTGGAGAAGGATCCGCGGGGAGCGGAGCGGGTGTTTGCGGCGGGAGCGCACTATCGGCAGCCGGGGACGTGATGGCAAGTGTTCGTTGCGGGCGTGATTTTCGCTGAAACTGGAGGCGTGTATGGGGCGATCGGGATTGATTGTTCGGAGCGCGGCAGTGGCAGCGTTTTTTGTTGCGGCGGGCGTTGCCCAGCAGTCAGTTGTGTCGGAACATTACTCCGGGATGATGCCCTGCGCGGATTGCAGCGGGATCAAGACGGTATTGACGCTGAACCGAAGTAGTCAGGGAACGCCGATCGTTTACACGATGATGGAGACGTTCATCGGAAAGCCGGCTGCAGGTAAGCCGCGGGTGACGGCTGGGAGGTGGACGATTGAGCAGGGAGACGCGACGGACAAGAACGCTACTGTGTATCAGCTTCATCAGGCTGGGTCGACGGCGGTGACAAGTTTCGTGAAGGTGGGCGATGAGCTGCGTATGCTGGGCGGGGATATGACGGAGCTTCCGGCTAGCGTGCCGCATACGCTGAAGCTGACGACTGCGGACAAAGTCGTGTTCAAGACGGACGGCCAGACAAGCGGAAATGTGAGTTTGAAGGCGGCTGGCCAGTTGGAGGTGCAACTGCCGGCGAATCATACGACCGGATACAGCTGGGCTGCGGTACCGGTGGAGAATCCTGTGTTGATGGGCGAAGGGAAGGCTACGTATCAGGAAAATACAACTGAGGGAAAGGTAGGAGTGGGCGGAGTGGAGACCTGGCGCTTCAAGGCGACGAAGGCGGGTAGGGAGGATTTGAAGTTTGAGTATCGCAGGCCGTGGGAGAAGGAAACTCCGGCGGCGAAGACTGTGACGATTCAGGTGACGGTGCAGTGATTGGATGGATGAGCGCGATGCGCAAAGGAGAATTATGAATCGACGTGAGATGTTGCAGGGAATGGGAGCGGCGATGATGATGTTGTCCGCAAGCGGGGTTGAGGGGCAGAGCACGGGCGATGCAGGCGGTCCCGTGTATGAACTGCGGATTTATCACACGTATCCCGGCAAGCTGGAGCCGCTGCTGAAGCGGTTTCGCGAGCGGGAGACGAAGATATTCGAACGGTTGGACATGCACCCGGTCGGATATTGGACTCCGGATGATGATCCGTTGAAGGGCAACGCGCTGATCTACATGCTGCGGCATAAGAGCCGGGCTGCGGCGACGGAGAACTGGGCCAGGTTCAGCAAGGATCCGGAGTGGGTGAAGCTGAAGGCGGAGTCGGAGGCGAATGGCGCGTTTGTGGAGAAGCACGACATCACGTTTATGACGCTGACGGATTTTTCTCCGAAGGTTTGAGGTTGGTAAAGGGAACAAGGCCACTTCGCGGGACGTGGCCCTGTGGATGGATCGGTTAGCGGACAGCGAAGTCGGCGCGGCAGCCCTTGTCGACCCAGAGGCCACGCTGGTCGAGGCCCCAGGTGCTCCCCTGAATACAGGGCGAGCCGCTGATCTGGCGTGAGAGGACGACGTTGCGGCGGTTGCCGATGGCGCACCAGTTTCTCCGGCCATCGTTCGAAGAGCAGGTGACGATCTGCACCGGTGGAGGAGGCGGTGGGCCCATGGGGCGACCGATAGCGAAGTCGGCGCGGCAGCCGCTGTCGACCCAGAGGCCACGGTTGTCGATTCCCCACGTGCTGCCGCGGATGCACGGCGAGCCGCTGATCTGGCGGACGAGTTGGACGTCGCGGCTGTTGCCTATCGCGCACCAATTTCTCTTTCCGTTGTTGGACGAGCAGTTGATGGTTTGGGCGGGCGGGGGTAGGGGTCGGCCCGGTTGACGGAAGGCGAAGTCGGCTCGGCAGCCTTTGTCGACCCAGAGGCCGCGCTGGTCGAGGCCCCAGGTGCTCCCCTGGATACAGGCCGAGCCGCTGATCTGGCGCACGAGGACGACGTCTCGAGTAGCGCCGATGTCGCACCAGTTTCTCCTTCCGTCATTGGAGGAGCAAGTGATGCGCCCAGTGTAGCCAGGGGGCTGTGCGTGGGCGGGCATGGGTGCAACTAAGGCGGCACCGACAATAGAGGCCGCGATCAAGAGAAGCTTCCGTATGCGTGTCATCTTGCCTCTTTTCGAGATGAAGATCGTCGCTGGAATTGAGGGGCTTCTCGTTGGCAGATGAAGATATTTTGGCGGAGGTTGCCTGTAGATGAGATTTCGGTCGGCGGAAGATGAAAATGGCCGTCCCCTCTGAGGAGACGGCCATGGATGTTAGTGCTGGAAATTCAGTTATAGGACGCCAGCGGGTTTGGGGTTCTTGGGGTCGAATTTGGCGATCTGGATCTTTTCGGCGAGGCCGATCTTTGAAAGGAACCAGATGCCGTAATAGTTGATGTCGAGCTCGTACCACTTGAGGCCGTGGCGCGCGCTGACCGGGTGGGCGTGGTGGTTGTTGTGCCAGCCTTCGCCGCCTGTGAGGAGAGCGACCCACCAGTTGTTGCGGGAGTCGTCCTTGGTCTCGAAGCGTCGTTTGCCCCAGAGGTGCGTCGCGGAGTTGACGAGCCATGTGGCGTGGAGGCCAACGGTCACGCGGAGGAAGGTTCCCCAGAGAACCATGCCGACTGCGCCGACGACGTAGTGGCCGGGGCCGGCAAGCAGGCCGCCGAGGACAAGCTGGATCACACCGGTGACGACCAACGGGATCCAATGAAATTTGCTGAGCCAGACGTGGACGCGGTCCTTGGTGAGGTCGGGGGCGTAGCGGCCGAGGAGAGCGGTCTCGGAGTGAAGTGCGCGACCGGAGAGGATCCAGCCGGCGTGAGCCCACCAGGTGCCGTCGTGCGGAGTGTGAGGGTCGCCTTCGTGGTCGGAGTTCTGGTGGTGGACGCGATGGGTGGCGACCCAGAAGATGGGGCCGCCCTCAAGTGCGAGGCAACCGCACATGGTGACGAAGTACTCGACCCACTTGGGGGTGCGATAACCGCGGTGCGTTAGCAGGCGATGGTAGGCCATGCCGATGCCGACGTTGATGGCGAAGAAATAGGTGATGACAAAGGCGGCGAGGTTCTTCCACGAGAAGAAGAAGAGAGCGGCGATGGCTCCGACGTGGAAGAGTCCCATGGCAATGGTGGTGATCCAGTTGATGCGGCCCTGCTGGTGCTCGCGGCCCATGCGGAGATCCTGCTTGATCTTCTGGGTGACTTCGGCGACAGCCGGGACTACAGCAGCCAGCTTCGGTGCGGTCTTTACGGGGGCTTCTTCGACGGTGGTGAGGGGAGTCATGTTTTCTCGGTATCCTTGAACTACTATTAATCACGCTAACAGGCGTGAAGAGACCGTTGTGTAAGACTTTTGTAATGCTCCCCAAAGGTGTTAGTTAGTCCGGTAAGACTTTTGTAACACCACAGAAAGACTGATGTTGATAGGGTGTATAGATGATGAAATTGCGACGTCGGGCGATGATGGCACTCTGGTTCGCAGGGTCAGTGTTGGAATGCGGGTGGGCTCTCGGGCAGGCGATCGATCTGCCGACGGGCAAACAGATTGTGCGGCCAGTGCCTGGGAGTCCGCAACGATTGAACAGCCTGCCGATGTCGATGGCAGTGTCGCCGGATGCGCGGTACGTGGTGACGGTGAATGCGGGGTACGGGACATTCGAGTCGGGATACATGGAGTCGCTGGCGGTGATGGACACGCAGACGGGAGCGGTGACGGATTTTCCGGATGAGCGGACGTTACTGGATGCGAAACAGACGCTTTATTCGGGACTGGCGTTCACCAAGGATGGACGGCATGTCTACGCGAGCATGGGATCGACCACGAATCCGATGGGGGATGGGGCGAAGTTGGTGGGCAATGCGGTTGTAGTTTACAGCTTCCGCGAAGGGAAGATTACGCCGGAACGGGTGATCCGGATTCCGCTGCAACAGCTGGCAGCGGGGCGGAAGACGAAATTGGTCGGTGGGGTAGAGGGAGACAAGGGTGTGCCGTTTCCAGCGGCGATTGCGGTGGTGGGCGGCCCTGGTTCGGAACGGCTTCTGGTTGCGGATAATCTTTCGGACGATGTGCTGTTGATGGATGCGGCTACGGGCGCGGTGGTGAAGCGTTTTGATCTGTCGGAGAGTGATGCGGTGCCGTCGACTTATCCTGTGGCGCTTGCGGTGACGAAGGATGGGACGCGGGGGTTTGTGGCGCTCTGGAACTCCTCCGAAGTGGTGGAGCTGGATTTGAAGCGCGGTCTGGTGGGGCGGAAGCTGGCGTTGATGAAGCCGAAGAGCGCGATTGCTCCCGGGACGCATCCGTCGGCGTTGGAGATGTCGCCAGATGGAAGGACGATGTATATTGCGCTGACGAATCGGGACGTGGTGGCAGCGGTGAATGTCGACGCCGGAGAGTTTGGGGTGAAGGGCTACTACGATACGCGGTTGCCGGGGCAAAGCTACTTTGGCGCGGAGCCGGAGGCACTGGCGTTGAATGGTGACGGGAGCAGGTTGTATGTCGGGAATGCGATGACCGACGCTGTGGCGGTGATGGATACGCACGAGCTCACTGCGAAGGCCGCGAAAGAGGGAATGGTCGAACCGATCGGGTTTGTGCCTACGGAGTGGATGCCGATGTCGATGGCGTTCACGGGTGGAAAGCTGTATGTCGCTACGGCAAAAGGCAAGGGAACGGGGCCGAATAATTATCCGCAGAAGGTGACGGAGCTGACGAAGAACATGCCCCGGATGAAGCGGGATTTTACTTATATTCCGACGCTGTTGTATGGGTCGATTGCCGTGCTGGATGAGGCTTCGATGGAGCGAGAGCTGCCGCAGTCGACGGAGGAGGTGCTGGAGTCGAACCGCATGAAGGCTGCTGAGGAGAAGATTCAGTTTGCCGGTGGGCAGGATCGTATCAAGCATGTGATCTACATCATTAAAGAGAACCGAACGTACGATCAGTTGTTCGGTGATCTGAAACAAAATGGGAAGGCGGTGGGGAATGGCGATCCGAGTCTGACGATGTATGGTGCGGACATTACGCCGAATCAACATGCGATGGCGCTGCAGTTTGGGGTGATGGATAACTTCTATGACTCGGGTGAGGTGTCGGGCGAAGGACATGTGTGGTCGAACGCGGCAATAGGGACGGACTACCTGGACAAGACGTGGCAGCAGAACTACAGCAGGGGACAGAGAACGTATGACTTTGAAGGGATGGTTGCGGATGGGTATCCGATTCAGCAGAAGATTCCCGATGTAAATGAGCCTGCGAGCGGGTATCTGTGGGGAAACCTGGCGCAGCATGGGAAGACGCTGTATCACTTTGGGGAATACATCTCTTCGACGTTCTGCAATGACAAGGATGTGATGGGGAATGCGGCCGATTCGCAGCTGGGGCCGATGCTGGGTGAGGAGAAAGTGTGTGTGCCGAAGGAGATCAAGCCAGGTGGGCAGATTCCTGAGGTTTGGGGCGGCGGGGTGAATCAGTGGCCGTGGGCGATTCCGCTGCTGGCGCGGAATGTGGCGACGAAGCCGGAGTTGGTGGGGCACTTTGCAGAAGAGCAGCCGGACTTCAATTTGCGGATTCCTGACCAGATTCGAGTCGCTGTATTTTTGCGTCACCTGAAAGGTTGGATAGCGGATCGAGATGCGGGTAAGGATACGATGCCGGACTTTGTGATGCTGCGGATGCCGGATGATCACACGGCGGGGACTGTTCCGGGTGGGCCTTCGCCGAAGTCTTCGGTCGCGGACAACGACCTGGCGATCGGGCGGGCGGTGGATGCGGTTTCGCACTCGGCGTATTGGGACGACACGGCGTTTTTTATTCTGGAGGATGATGCGCAGAACGGCGCGGACCATGTGGATGCCCACCGGAGCATGGCGCTGATTGTGAGTAAGTATTCGCCAAAGAGCGCGGATGGTGCGGCGTTTGTGGATAGCCGGTTCTATACGACGGTGTCGATGGTTCGCACGATGGAGATGATGCTGGGACTGCCTCCGATGAATAACAACGACGCATTCAGCAGTGCGATGGGGTCGATATTTACTGGGCCCGGGGATCAGGCTCCCTTTGTGGCGAACTATATGAACCGCGACAATGGGCTGATCTATACGGCGAACAAGCGGACAGCGCCGGGCGCGAGGGCGTCGATGAAGATGGACTTTCGTCATGCGGACCGAGCACCTGTACAGAAATTGAATGTGATTCTTTGGCAGGATGCGATGGGCGATAAGCCGGTGCCTGCTCAACTAAAAGTGAAGTTGAAGACCAAGAAAGATGATGATGACGACTAAGGTTGCGCCGTTTCGATTGAAGCCGTGGTTCAGTGAGCGGCCGTGGGGAAGGAAGACCCTGCTGCCGTGGTATTCGGATACGGGGACTAAGGAGTTGGTAGGGGAGGCTTGGCTGACGGGACCGCAGTGTCTGGTGGAGACGGGGCCGTTTGCGGGAAAAACGCTGTCTTCGATTGCGGCTGAGCTAGGTGGTGAGTTTCCCTTGCTGGTGAAGATACTGTTTCCAGCGGAGAAACTTTCGGTGCAAGTGCATCCCGATGATGCGCAGGCGCGGGCGCTTGGAGAGACGCGCGGGAAGACGGAGTGCTGGTATGTGCTGGAGGCGGAGCCGGGGGCGGCGGTTGCGCTGGGCCTGAAGAATGGAGCCGATGCTGCGGTGGTGACGGCGGCGGTGTCGGACGGGACGATGGAGGCGCTGCTGGAATGGGTGCCGGTGTCGGTGGGGGACATGTTGTTTGTGGATCCAGGTACGGTGCATGCGATCGGGCCGGGCGTTGTGTTGCTGGAGACACAGCAGACGAGTGACGTGACCTATCGGCTGTACGACTATGGACGGCCTCGGGAGCTGCATCTGGAGAAGGGCTTGCAGGTGATGAAGGCGAAGACAGCGGCGGGGAAGGTCGCGCCGAGGGTGATAGATGGCTTTACGCGGCTGATTGAGCAGAGATATTTTGTGGTGGATCGGTTTGATGTTAAGGCTGGTGATGAAGTGCACGTTGCGATGGATGGGGCGGGTTGTCTGGTTGGGTTGGCAGGAAGTGGAGTGGTGCGGTGTGGTGGGGATTTGGTTGAGTTGAAGACGGCGCAGGCAGTGGTTGTGCCGGCGGGCAGTGAACCGTTGTTGGTGAGTGGGGATGGATTGAGATTTGCAAGGTGCGTGGCTCCGGTTTAGAAGGCGGTGTTGCGATGGGGGAACGAGGCGCGAAGGCTTCGTCGAGACATGTGGCGCTGCTGCGTGGAATCAATGTTGGCGGTAAGAATATGCTGCCGATGAAGCAACTAACGGCGATGTTCGTCAACGCCGGGTGTGGCGATGTGATGACTTATATCCAGAGCGGAAATGTAGTTTTCAGTGCAGCGGATAAGGTGGTCACGGAGTTACGTGAAGTGATTACCAAGCAGATACAACTGCGATTTGGGCTGCGAGTTCCGGTGGTGTTGCGAACGGCTGCGGAGATCGACGCTGTGATTCAGGGGAATCCATTTATCAAAGCTGGGGTGGGCGAGGAGATACTGCATGTTTGTTTTCTCGCGGATCAGCCCGGAAAGGATCTGATCTCTGGGCTGGATGCAGGACGATCGGCACCGGATGCGTTCACGGTAGTGGGACGGGAGATCTATATGCAGTTGGTGAATGGGATGTCGAGGACGAAGCTGACGAATGCTTACTTCGATTCGAAGCTGAAGACGGTGAGCACTATGAGGAACTGGCGGACGGTTTTGCAGCTGGCGGAGATGATGCGGCAGGGTTGTGCCGAGTGAGCGCTTAACACTGATTCACGCGGATAATCGGATTAGAGGCGACGGCAACCGATTCTCGAGACGAATCGAGGAGCTAGTTGAGGAAGACGCCCAGTTCGCTAGCGGCGTTGCGGAGATGGTGTGAGGTAGCGGCTCTGCATCTCGAGGACTGAGAGGCGGGGAGCGTTGCCGCTGAGGTTGAGGGTGGCGACGACGCGGCCGGAGGGGGCATAGACAGGGACGGCCAGGGAGCGGAGACCGACTTCGTACTCCTGGTCGACGAGGGCGTAGCCGTTGCGGCGGACGTTGCGCAGGACGAGGCGAAGTTTTTCGATGGAATTGACGGTGCGGGTGGTGTGCGGAGTAAGGACCACCTTCGCGAGGTAGTGTTCGAGCTGCTCGGTGGGGAGGTAGGCGAGCAGGACGCGGCCCATGCTGGTGCAGTAGGCGGGGAGACGGCTGCCGATGTGGAGGTCGACGGCCATGACACGGTTGACCTGTGTGCGGGCGATATAGACGATGTCTTCGCCGTCGAGCGTGGCGACAGAAAAGGACTCGTGGTGGGTGGCGGACATGCGTTCGAGGATGGGCTGGGCTGCGGTGGAGAGGGTATTCGACGTGGTGTAGGTGTGGGAGAGCGTGAGCATGCGCGGACGGAGGGAGTAGCGGGAGCCGTCTTCTGCGCCGGCAAAGCCGAGTTTGGTGAGGGTGTAGAGACAGCGCCGGACAGCGGCGCGCGAGAGGCCGGTCTTGACGCTGAGTTGGGAGATGGTCATCTGCGGAGACTGCTGAGTGAAGGCCTGGATGACGATGAGTCCGCGAGCGAGGGACGTCATAAAGTTGGGGTCGCCGGTGTAGACGTCGAGAGTGGCGGCCGGAGTTGGCTTGGGGCTGGCGGCTGTGGGTGGAGTAACAGCGGGTGGGGCAGGGAGGGGTTGGCGGGGGGTGAGGCTCATGCGGGTTCCCTTTCGGTCGCGTCTGGCGAACCAAGGTGTCCGATAGACGGACTACTAATACGATAAACGCACGAACAAATTGTCGCAAGGGAGTCGCGACAGCAGGTTGTTATGTCGCGGGAAAGGAAGCTGCTCGCCGCAGTGCGATCTTGAATCTCTGGCGATGTGAGCAAAAAAAGCCGCCCAATGGTGCAGGCGGCTGGTGGAGGTGAGACATATTGATCGACTGCACGGACAGTTGCAGTCATTGGCCGGACGAGGAGCGCCCTTGCCGGCCAACCCTAAGGGTAGAGAGAGCGGAGGAGAGGATTGTCAGGGTGTTGTCAGCGCAGGGTCAATTGATTGCATTACTTGATAAGCAGTTTTCTACGGTATTGAAAGAACGTCGGCTGAACCGGGTGGTCCAGCCGACTTTGCTGACTGAGTGATGATGCGGCCTAGAACGGGATGTCGTCGTCGGTGATACCTACGTCGGAGTAATCGGCCGGGTTGGCGGGGGTGCGCTGGTCGTAGCTGGCGGTGCTGGATTTGGAGTAGCCTCCGGTGGAGGCGCCTTCGCCGCCGGGTTTGCCGCCGAGCAGGGTGAGTTCGTTGCAGAGGATCTCGGTCTTGTACTTCTTCTCGCCGCTCGTCTTGTCGTCCCATGAGCGGGTCTGGATCTTGCCTTCGATGAGGAGTTGTGTGCCCTTCTTGACGTAGTCGCGGACGACCTCGGCGGTGCGCTGGAAGCAGACGATATTGTGCCACTCGGTCTTGTCGGCCCAGTTGCCCTGTGCGTCCTTAGCGCGTTCAGCGGTGGCGAGAGAGAAACTGGCGACGGTCATGCCGCCGGCGGTGGAACGGATCTCGGGGTCTTTGCCGACGTTGCCGAGGAGGAAGACTTTGTTGACGCCTTTTGCCATTTTGAAATGCTCCGGTTTATTGCAGGTTTTGAAGGATGAGGATAGCAGATGAGGGATTGTGGAGGTGCGGAGGAGTTTAGCGGTGGCGGTCGCCGATGAGCTTGACCGCGGCGAGAAGCAGGGTGAGGAAGCCGGTGGGGAGGCAGCCGATGGCAAGCATCAGCGCGAGCCAGCCGAGGTTGGTGTGCGGGCCATGGTCGGTGACGCCGCCGAAGCTGGTGAAGATGAGCGCTGCGGCGATGACTCCGGTGCCGAAGATGAGAAGGCCGGTGCGAAGGAGTTTCCGGGTATCTGGTTGTATGGGCATCAGTGGATCGAGGCCTGCATGATGTAGACGATGACTCCGGTGAGGGAGACGTAGAGCCAGATGGGAAAGGTGTAGCGAGCGAGTTTTTTGTGCGACGGGAAGCGGCCGGTGAGGGACAAAAAGAAGGTGATGAGGATCATCGGCAGCGCGACGACGGAGAGAATGATGTGCGAAGCGAGGAGCTTCCAGTAGAAGGGCCACAAGGGGCTGAGACGATTGAAGTGGGTCTCGCCGTGGAGGGTGAAGTTGGTGAGGTAGGAGACGAGGAAGATCGATGAGAAAAAGAACGCGGTGAACATCGCGGCGCGGTGTTGCGGGATGCGACGGCTGCGAATGTAGATAAAACCGGTGATCAGTGCGACGGTGCAGAGAGCGTTCAGGACGGCGTTCAGCAGAGGAAGCGAGCGGAGGTGGGCGCCGGTGACGTCGAGCGGGGCGTGGAAGTAGACGAGGTAGCAGATAAGTGCGCTGGCGGCAGCACTGACGAGGATGATGGTTGCGATGATGCTGGGTGGGGTGCGGAGATTGTTGCTGGGTACGGTTGCTTGCATTAGAAGAGGAGGCGTCCTTTGGCGTCGAGCATCATTGCGGCTAGTAGAAGTGGAAGGTAGATGACGGAGGCGTGGAGAAGATCGCGGGCGACCTGGCGTGAGGCTTCGGAGTTGGGGTCGCGCACGATGCGTGCGAAGCGGACGGTGAACCAGAGATAGCCGAGTCCGAGGATCGTCGCAGCGACGGCGTACGGCTTGCCGGTGACGTGCAGCGTGGCGGGCCAGAGGCTGACGGGAATCATGATCACTGCGTAAAAGAGAGCCTGGACTACGGTGCTGAGCGCGGCGTGCTGCTGGTTCGGCAGGTTGGGCGTGAGGCGAATACCGCCGCGGGTGTAGTCCTCGCGGTACATCCAGCCGATGGCCATGAAGTGAGGAAACTGCCAGACGAAGAGGATGGCGAAGAGTGCGACTCCGGGCCACTCGATGAGGCCGCGGGCGGCGGTCCAGCCGATGAGAGGCGGGAGCGCTCCGGGAAAGGCTCCGATGAACGTGTTGATGGTGGTGACGCGTTTGAGCGGAGTGTAGATGGCGACGTAGCCGATGGCGGTGAGGAGGGTGAGGGTTCCGGTGAGGAGGTTGGTGGCGTAGGCGAGGTAGAGCGAGCCGAGGAAGGTGGCCGCGAAGCCGAGGATCAGACCGTGGGTGAGCGAGATGCGGCCGGTGGCCATGGGGCGGTCGGCGGTACGATGCATCAGGGCGTCCGACTTGCGCTCGAGAGCTTGATTGAGGGCGCTGGAGCCGCAGGTGACGACGGCGATGGCGACAAGGGCCTTGACGCCGTCCAGTTGGAAGGGGCTGATACCGCTGCGGAGGCAGCCGAGGTAATAGCCGGCTCCGGCGGTGATGAGCACCATGGTGGAGATGCGAATTTTGAAGAGCGCGGCGTAGTCGGCGAGCAGGGAGTGGGGCTTCGCGGGTGTTAGGACGTGATCGGATGTCGCGGAGGTGGCCACGGTATTAGGATAACGCGTTTGGCGCGCCTGCCACGGCGAGGCTGCCGTTCCTGGGCGCTATTCTGCTGACTCTCCGTGTTTGCCTTCTCCCGTCTCGGCCTGTTTGGCTTGGGGGCGCAGGAGGGGGAAGAGGATAACGTCGCGGATGGATTTCGAGTCTGTGAGGACCATGGTGAGGCGGTCGATGCCTATGCCTTCTCCGGCAGTTGGTGGGAGGCCGTAGCCGAGGGCGCGGACGTAGTCCTCGTCCATCTGGTGGGCTTCGTCGTCGCCGCGTTCTTTTTCGATCATCTGCTGCTCGAAGCGGCTGCGCTGGTCATCGGGATCGTTCAACTCGGAGAAGGCGTTGCCAACCTCGAAGCCGCCGATGTAAAACTCGAAACGCTCGACCCAGTCGGGTTCGTCTGGCTTTTTCTTCGAGAGTGGGCTTACGGCCAGGGGGAAGTCGTAGATGATCGTGGGCTGGATGAGGTGCGGTTCGGCGACGGAATTCGAAGAGCGATCGCGATAGTTCTCCAAGAGGGGTCCGCGGCGGATAGTCAGGGTATCAATGTTGAAGTCTCCACACTACGAGCTGGAAATACAAGACGCGACAACAGATCTTCGCGAGGCGAAATGAATCCATGTCAGGCGGCGTACCGAATTTCTCGGCCAGAAGTGTAATGATCGCTTCGCGCATGGAGAGCTTCGTCCATTTGCGTAGGTCGATCTCGTGGCCGTTGAAGTGGGTGATGCAGGTTCCGTTGACATGTTTGGCGACGAAGATGATGAGCTCTTCGCTGAGTTTCATCAGGTCGTGGTAGTTGGCGTAGGCCTGGTAGAACTCGAGCATGGTGAACTCGGGGTTGTGTTTGGTGCTGATGCCTTCATTGCGGAAGTTGCGGTTGATCTCGTAGACGCGGTCGAGGCCGCCTACTACTAGTCTTTTCAGAGTACAGCTCTGGTGCGATGCGTAGGAATAGGTCGAGGTCGAGTGCGTTGTGATGCGTGGTGAAGGGTTGCGCTGCAGCTCCTCCGGCGATTTGATGCATCATGGGGGTTTCGACTTCGAGGTAGCCGCGGTGGTCGAAGAAGGTGCGGATGGCTCGAAGCACCGCGGCGCGTTTGACGAAGACCTCGCGGACGTTGGGAGTTTCGGGCTCGGTTGACTCCGTAGATGTTGCCGCCGTTTCGGGCGAAATACAGGGGTCCTTCGCTTCGCTCAGAATGACGGCATCTTTGTTTGCAGTCAAGGGCGGCGCTGCGATAGGTTTCGTCGCGCCGGTGTTCATGAAGAGGTCGACGTAGCGTTGGCGGTAGCGAAGTTCAGTGTCTTCGAGGCCGTGGTACTTGTCAGGCAGGGCGAGCATGGCCTTGGCGAGGAAGGTGATGGCGGCGTGGTCGCCGATCTTCTCGACGTGGACGGTGAGCTCGCCGGTGCGGGTGCGGAAGAGATGGCCGCGGACACCGATGTGGTCGCCGAGGTCGAGGAGCTTGTAGAGAGCGAAGGCGTCTTCGCCGACGTCGTCCTTGCGGACGTAAATCTGGAAGCGTTGGCCGCCCTGCTGGAGCTGCGCGAAGCCGGCTTTGCCCTGGACGCGGATGGCCATGATGCGTCCGGCGATCGAGACGTTGATGGGTGAGGGTGCGGCTTCGAGCTGTTCGGCGGTGAGGCAGTCGTAGGCGGCGCGCAGCTCGGGAATGGTGTGAGTGGCTGCGTAGCTATTGGGATACGTCGCTTCGGCGTAGGTGAGGCCGTTGGCCTGCCCGAGAGCGGCGATCTGCTGGAGCTTCTCGCGGCGCTGCTGGTAGAGATTTTTTTCGAACTCCGACTCGTACACGAGGGTTCCTTTGGCTGGATGTTGCTGACAACTAAGTATAGAGGCACATAAATGCTGCAGTTATGCACACGAATGTGCCAGTTATGAGCCTGCGTGATGTAATAGTGCTGCTATGGCGGACGACGGAACAGGGAACGACGGCAAGGGCAGGGGCGGCAAAGGTCCGCTGGGCGACCTGGTGAAGGTGGAGTCGATGATTCAGTTGGCGATTGCGCTGCCGGCGGGATGCCTGATCGGGTGGGTGGCGGGAAGCTGGCTGGATCGGCACTTTCATCAAAGCTGGATTTCCGTTGTGGGGATCCTGCTGGGTGCGGTTGCGGGGTTCGTGCAGATATTTACTACGGCTTCACGGTTTTTGAAGAAGGACGGGTCATGATGATGTTTTGGGAGATGACATTTTGAGGGCGATGGACAGCTTGACCGATGAGGACTTCAAGCGGACGGTCCGGAGCGCGCTGCGTCTGATGGTGGTTGCAACCGCAGTTGTGGCTCCGCTGGTGTGGTGGAAGATGGGGTGGCAGAGTGCGGTGCTGCTGCTGGTGGGGGCTGCGATCTCGGGGTCGGGGTTGTACGAGTGGCTGCGCCTGATGACTGCTGTCATGGTACGGATGGATGGCGGGGAGAAGGCGCGCCCCATGGCGCTTGTGCTGGCGGGGTTTTTCCTTCGCCTGGGGCTGACCGTGGTGGTGCTTTATGTTAGCCTTAAAGTACTGAATGGTTCGGTCTACGCGCTTGCCGGTGGCCTCGCTCTGGGTGTGTTTGCACTCTCGGTCGAAGCTTTGAGGCTGGTGAAGGCGTGGACGGTTTAGGCCGGTCGTTCGAAGGTACTCAGAGGCGGGAATCAGAGCAAAAGCTTTCTCTTATTTTTTATATGCCGACACAGACATTGTTTGCCCAGTTTCTGAATCTCCACTTTGGCGCGTTCACGACGTCCATGCTGCGTACGCTGCATGTTGAGCCGACGTACCCGCGGGCACCCATCACGGATGCCTTTGCCATGGAACTGCTGATCTTTGTAGCGCTGCTTGCTTACTTCGTTGTTGTACGGACCACACTGAGCGTCGAGAAGCCCAAGGGCGTCCAGCATGTGGCGGAGATGACGCATGAGTTTGTGTCGGAGCAGGGCGAAAGCATCATCGGGCCCGGCTACGAGCGGTTTGTCTCTTACCTTACGGTGCTGGGTGTCTTCATCCTGATCGCGAACCTCATGGGACTGGTCCCCGGGCTTAAATCACCCACTGCGAACGTGGTGGTGCCGCTCGCTTTTGCGCTCTGCACCTTTGTCTATTACCACTACCACGGCGTTCGCGCGAACGGTGTCGGTTACATTAAGCAGTTCCTTGGGCCATTGTGGTGGCTTTATCCGTTGATGCTGCCGATTGAGCTCATCTCGCACTTCGCTCGCATTCTGTCATTGACGGTTCGGCTTTATGCGAACATGTTCGCGGGCGATCTGGTTGTGCTGGCTTTCTTTTCGATCGTGCCCATCGGGATCCCACTTATTTTTCTGGGGCTTCACTTCGGCGTCGCCATCATCCAGGCTTACGTCTTTCTGCTGCTGGCGATGATCTATCTCTCAATGGCAGTCGCGCACGAACATTAGTATCAAGTTCACTGGCCGCGGGGCGCCCCCTCTCGGCTGGTCGTTTCACTCGCTGCATAACATGACGATGCAGGTACTGGAAGCATCTAGTGGTGGCGGACACTCTGACGGGGGCCAAGAAGAAGGAGCAACAAAATGCGTAAGCTTCAGATGATTTTTATGTCGTTGGCCGTGATGTTTCTCGCGACGCCGGCGTTCGCGCAGGGCACTACTGAACCTAGCTACTGGTGGGTCTCCATCGCTGCCGGTATCGGTATGGGTCTCGCTGCCGGTCTTTGCGGAATTGGCCAGGGCAACGCAACCGCCTCAGCCACTCTTGCACTCGCGCGTAACCCTGGCGCTCGCCCTGGAATCTTTATCTTCCTGGTCCTCGGTCTCGCCTTTATCGAGTCGCTCGCGCTGTTTACGTTCGTCATGATCTTCCTAAAGGTCAAGTAAGCTTCAGGGCAGGTTTCGAACAAGGAAGAGCTTCCGCGATGCGGAGGCTTTTTCTGTTTTTGGCAAAAGAACTATAGAAGCGCTACGCGGTCACGCCCCTGCTCTTTGGCGAGGTAGAGGGCACGGTCGCCGCGGCGCAGGATTTCGAGCCAGGTGGTGTCGGTGGGGAGCATGGTGGCGACGCCGAAGCTGGCGGAGAGACGAATCTCCTGGTTGAGGTGCTCGACAGTGAGGCTGGCGAGACAACAGCGGAGATTTTCGGCGATCTCGGCAGCGCGATCGTGGCTGGTGCCGGGCAGCACGGCGACGAACTCTTCTCCGCCGAGACGGGCGACATGGTCGACGTCGCGGAGATTATCGCGAAGGCAGCACGCGGCGTGGTGCAGCGCGACGTCTCCGCCGTCGTGGCCGTGCACGTCATTGATGGATTTGAAATGGTCGAGGTCGAGGATGATGAGAGAGAGTGCGGAGCTCTGACGGCGGGCGACCTCGATGGCTTTGGCGCCGATTTGCTCGAGTGCGCGACGATTGAGCAGGCCAGTGAGCGAATCAATTTTGGATTGTGCCTCGAGTTCATATTGAAGCTGCGCCATGGCGAGCCAGATGACGCCGAGGGCGGTCATGACGGCGATGAGGATCGGGGTGAGGAAGGCGAAGGTGCTGGTACCAGCGGACCTCAGCATGCTTCGCGGATCGCCCAGGTGCGCCTCCCACGCGCGATAGATGTTGATCGCCTGGTAGACGGTGAAGAGGATGGCAAGGCCGAGACGCGGCATGCTAATGCGCTGCGGTGCAGGGCCGCAGAGCAAATGTCCGATCAGGGCATATTGCACGACCGCTATGACGCTGACTCCAATGATGCGGGCGGAGACGTCGGGCTGAATGTAACTGAAGTAGAGGCTGATGGCTGCGGCAGGGACGACGGAGATGGGAAGGAGCCAGCGCTGTGGACGTTGCAGATGCAGAAGGTCCGCGATGCCCCAGTAGAGGAAGACGTTGATGAGAACGAGCAGTGTGTTGGCGACAGTGATGGAAAAGAAGTCGGGGATGCGACCGCGCAGAGCTAGGAGCTCCATTCCGACTGCCGAGGTGGCGTAGCCGACGGTGATAAGACTGACACCACGTAGGCCCGGGGTGCTGCGGTGAATCAGCAGCATGTACAGGCACAGACAGCCGAAAATTACGGCCGTAACGTGAATCGTGCGCAGGTCGTTCAAGAAGAATCCTTCCAGTGGACCGCCATTCTACTCGCTGTGATGCAGTTGGCAAGGAAAGAGAAGACCTGGCGGGCCTGCGGTTATACGGAAGGACCCACGGAGAGGCGCGGGTTGGGATCTGAGACGGACAGGGGATGCGTTGTGTGTCCGGCTGCTTAGTGGACGTCGAACTGGAGTTGGATGTGGCAGCCTGCGGGGTGGGCTGCGCACTCCTGGCGGGCCTGTTCGATCAGAGTGGAGTGGCTGGCGTACTCGGCGAAGGAGACTGCGCCGTTGGGCAGAATACCGAGGCTGAGGGTGGCGATCGCGGCGAGGGCGAGGCCGATGGCTGCCGGAATGCTGATGGGACGAAGCTGGTTGAGGCGGGCGCTCTCGGTGCCGGGCCTGGTATAGACGGCGGCCAGCAGGCGCAGGTAATAGAAGCAGGCGACGCCGCTGTTGAGAAGGCCAATGACAGCGAGCCAGACGTGGCCACCGTGGATGGCGGCCGAGAAGACGTAGAACTTGCCGAAGAAGCCACCGGTAAATGGGATTCCGATGAGCGAAAGCAGGAAGAAGGCGAGCAGGGCGGCGAGCCATGGGCGCTTCTGACCGAGGCCGGTGTAGTCGTCGATAGTGCGGGCGCGCTCATGGTAGCCGCCCACCTCGGTGATAACGGCGAAGGCTCCGACTTGCATGGCCGCATAGGTGGCGCTGTAGAAGCAGGCGGCAGCGATTCCGTCGTAGGGGAAGGCGGTAAACGCGACAAGCAGGTAGCCGGCGTGGGCGATGCTGGAGTAGGCGAGCATGCGCTTGACGTCGCGCTGGAGAAGGGCGCCAAGGTTCCCCACCGTCATGGAAAGGGCAGCCACGCCCCACATGAGGATGGCCCAGCGATGCTGCATCAGGGGGAAGGCAGTGAAGGTGATACGGAGCAGGACGGCGATGGCGGCCATTTTGGGTGCAGTGGACATGAGGCCGACGACAGGGGCGGGTGCGCCCTCGTAGACGTCGGGCGTCCAGACGTGGAACGGAGCGGCAGAGACTTTGAAGCAGAGTCCGATGAGGATCATGGCGAGGGCCATGAAGGCTAGATGCGGAGTGGCCGTGGTCTGGAGACCGAGGGCAATGGCATAGATGTCGGTCGAACCGGTGGCTCCGAAGGCGAGGGCGACGCCGTAGAGGAAGAAGGCTGTGGCGAAGGAGCCGAGGAGGAAGTACTTGATGGAGGACTCAGTGCCGGTGGCCTGGCCTTTGCGGAAGCCGCAGAGGATGTAGGTGGAGATGGAGGAGATCTCGAGGCCAACGAAGACCATGAGGAGTTCGACGGAGCAGGTCATCAGCATCATGCCGACGGCGCCGAAGCAGAGCAGGGCGAAATACTCGCCGGCGTGGCTGGCGTTTCCTTCGAAGTAGTCGAGCGAGGTAAGCAGGGTGACGAGGACGACTGCTCCAATGACGTAATGAAAGAGCACGGAGAAGGCATCGACCTGAATAGTGTTGGAGAAGGCATGGATGGTGCCGAGGGAGACCTGGTACCAGCTGGCTGCCAGGGCGGCGATGGTGCCTGCGATGGCGAGCCAGCCGAGGGGCTTACGGCTGGTGCCGGGCTTGAGGCAGGGCTCGGCCATCATAACGAGGACGCCGGTGACGGTGAGGATGAGCTCGGGAAGGAGGGCCAGGACGTTATTGGACATTTACTTCTTGGCCTCCGTTGCGGGGATTACAGGGATTACAAAGACGGCTTCGTTAGTGTGGATGGCATTGGGGCCAAACTGATGTTCGACCTGGGCTGACGGAAGAGGCTCGGCCGGTGCGGGCTCTTGCGCGAGAACGGTGCCTGCAGTGTCGATGGCGCGCATCCAGATTGGGGAGACAACGCCCATCAGGAGCATGAGGGCCACCATGGGCCAGAGGGCCAGGTGCTCGCGCGCGTCGAGGTCCGGGGCCGGCACATCGGCGGTGTTGTCGTTGAGATCGCCGTAGAAGACGCGCTGCACCATCCAGAGCATGTAGGAAGCGGTGAAGATGACGCTGGTGGTGGCGAGGACTGTCCAGCGGGTGTGATGGGTGACGGCGGATTGCATCGCACCGGTAAAGACCAGAAACTCGCCGACGAAGCCGTTGAGCATGGGCAGGCCGACTACGGACAGAGTGGTGATGACGAAGAGTGTGACCATCCACGGGAGTTTTGCGGCGAGGCCGCCGTAGTCACGCATATCGTAGGTGCCATAGCGCTCATAGAGGATGCCGAGGAGCATGAAGAGTGCGCCGCCGCCGATGCCTTCGTTGAGCGTGGCGTAGATGCCGCCGTCGATGCCTGCGATGGTGAAGGTGAAGATGCCGAGAATCACGACGCTGACGTGGCCGAGGGTGCCGTAGGCGGCTAGTTGCTTCAAATCTTTCTGGACGAGAGCGATGAGTGCGCCGTAGACGATACCGATGGCTCCGAGGGCGATCATCAGCGGAGCGATCTGACGGGACTGGTCGGGGAAGATGCTGAAGGAGAAGCGCAGGATCGAGTAGAGGCCAAGTTTGCCGGCGAGAACCATGACCGCGGCGGTCGGGGCTTCACTGATGGCGTCCGAGAGCCAGCCATGGAACGGGAAGACCGGGACTTTGACCGCGAAGGCGACCAGGAAAGCAAGTGAGGCGAGCCAGAGGGCGGCGGAGTTGCCGGAGATGTTGTGGTTGGCGGCGAATTGGGTAAGGTCGGGTAGCTGGAAGGTGCCGGTGTGAGCATAGACCCAGAGCATGCCGACGAGCAGGAGGGCCGAAGGGATAAAGGTGTAGAGGAAATACTTGATGGCGGCGCGGCGGCGGTTGACGGTGCGCCCGAAGGTGGCGATCAAAAGCGTCATCGGGACGAGGGAGAGTTCCCAGAAGGCGTAATAGAGGAAGAGGTCGAGCGAGACGAAGATGCCCAGCATCGCGACCTGCTGAAGGAGGAAGAGGGTATAGAAGAGCTTCTTGCGATCACTGATGGTGTTCCAGGAGATGAGGACACCAAGCGGTGCGAGGAAACCCGTGAGGACGACGAGCCACATGGACAGGCCATCGACGCCCAGGTGGTAGCGAATGGCGGGGGAGTTGATCCAGCTCAGATTTTGTTCGAACTGGAAGGTGCCGGACGCGGTGCTGTAGTCGTAACGGATGGGAAGATGCAGCGTGAGCACGAAGGTGATGAGGGTGACGGCGAGCGCACCCCACTGCATCAGCTTGCCCTTGTCGGGCAGCAGGGCCAGCAGGACCGCTCCCGCGAGGGGGACGAAGGTGATAACGGTCAGGATGGTGTGGTCGATGTTCATCATTTCCTTTTGTGAAGCAACAACGCATGTTTCGAAGAGCGAAATACTTTAGTGCGGCCAGATGGAACGGCCGAAGATCATGACGACGAGAACGGCGGCGGCTCCTATGGCGAGCCAGCCGGCGTAGGAGCGAATGTTGCCGGACTGCACGCGGCGTACAAGTGAGCTGAAGCCTCGGGTGGTGGCGCCTGCGGCTGCGCCGGAGCCGTTGACGATGCCGCTGTCGATGAGACCACCGAGGATAGCGCGGGTGAACAGGAGCAATGGAGTAACGATGAGAGCGCTGTAAATCTCGTCGACGTAGAACTTGTTTTCGACGAGGCGGTAGAGAGCAGGGAAGCGGCCGGCGAGAGAAGCGGCGGTACCGGGCTTCTTGTAGTAGAAGACGTAGGCGATGGAGAAACCGATAGCGACGACGAGGACTGAGATCAAGACGAGGCCGAGTTCGAGTCCGTGACTTGGCAGATTGGTAAGCGTTCCAGCTAATCCTTCATTGATGACCGGCTGCAGGAAGTGTTCGACCTCGTCACTTCCTCCAAAGACCGCGGGAATGCCAACCCAACCGCCGATGAAGGAGAGAATGGCCAGCACCACGAGCGGAAAGAGCATGATCCACGGCGATTCGTGGACGCCGTGGGAGTGGCCTTCTTCAGGATCAGCGACCATCACGGCGTGGCTGCCGGAGTGAGTGTGGACGGCAGCTCCGTGATCGTGGAGATCGGTATGTTCCTCGAAGTGTTCGGGACCGAAGAAGGTCTTGAACCAGAGACGGAACATGTAGAACGAGGTGATCCCGGCGGTGACGAGGCCGACGAACCAGAGCAGTTTGCCGATGGGGTTATCCGAGGTGAAGGCGCGGTATAGAATCTCGTCCTTCGAGAAGAAGCCTGCCCATGGAGGAATACCCGAGATGGCGAAGACGCCCATCGTCATGGTTCCGAAGGTGATGGGAATCTTGCGCCAGAGGCCGCCCATCTTTCGCATGTCCTGCTCGCCGGAGAGCGCGTGGATAACAGAACCGGCGGCGAGGAAGAGCAGACCCTTGAAGAACGCGTGGGTGAGGAGGTGGAAGATACCGGAGGTGTAAGCTCCGACTCCGCAGGCGAGGAACATGTAGCCGAGCTGGGAGACGGTGGAATAGGCGAGGACGCGCTTGATGTCGTGCTGCACCACGCCGATGCAGGCGGCGAAGAAGGCGGTGGCGGCTCCGATGATAGCGACGACGCCGAGAGCGTAGGGGCTGCGGTCGAAAAGTGTGTGGCAGCGCGCGATCATGTAGACGCCAGCTGTGACCATGGTGGCCGCATGGATGAGGGCAGAGACGGGGGTGGGGCCTTCCATAGCGTCGGGGAGCCAGACGTAGAGAGGGATCTGTGCGGACTTGCCGACTGCGCCGAGGACGAGAAGAAGCGCGATCGCTGTGAGGATGCCACCGTGCCACTCGGGGTTTACGCTGATGGCGTTGAAGACGTGGGTCAAGTCCAGCGAGCCGAACTCGCGAACGATAAGGAACATTGCGAGAAGGAAGCCGAAGTCGCCGATGCGGTTGACGATGAAAGCTTTCTTGCCTGCGTTGACGGCGGAATCTTTTTTGAAGTAGAAGCCGATGAGCAGGTAGGAGGCGAGACCGACGCCCTCCCAGCCGACGAACATCAGAAGGAAGCTTTCGGCGAGGACCAGGACCGACATGAAGAACATGAAGAGGTTAAGGTAGGCGAAGAAGCGCCAGTAGCCCTCTTCATGGGCCATGTAGCCGACGGAGTAGATATGGATAAGGAAGCCAACGCCGGTCACTATGCCGAGCATGATGAGAGTGAGGTGGTCGACGGTGAAGGCGAAGTTGACGGTGAGGCCAGTGATTTGAATCCAGGGCTTGCCGACGATTTGAATGACGTCGGGGCCGCCTGTGGACTTCATCGTAATCCAGAGCCACGCGACGATCGCGGCAGGGATGGCGGTACAGATGAGGGCGACGGCACTGACGAGGGCCCGAGGCAGCTTGCGGCCGATGGTTCCGTTGATAAGGAAGCCGGCGAAAGGAAGCAGCGGAATCAGCCACAGATAGTCCGAGTTAGCAGAGACAGCAGGCATAGTGTTCACGATTTCATCAGGTCGACCTGGTCGACGTTCAGCGTTTCGCGGGTGCGGAAGATGGCAATGATGATGGCAAGGCCGACAGCGGCCTCGGCGGCAGCGACGACCATCACAAAGAAGACAAAGATCTGGCCGGAGACCTGGTGCCACATGTGCGCGAAGGCGACGAAGGTGAGGTTAACGGCGTTGAGCATAAGCTCAATCGACATGAAGATGGTGATGAGGTTGCGTTTGATAAGAAAAGCGGCGACTCCGATGGAGAAGAGGATCGCGGCGAGAATGAGATAGGCAGCGGTAGGAACCTGTGCGGACATGGCTACTGCTCCTTTCGCGCGAGCACAACGGCTCCAAGGATGGCAACCAGGATGAGGACGGAGGTAACTTCGAAGGGAAGAAGAAGCTTGGTGAAAAGAAGGGCGCTCAGCTCGGAGATGTTGCTCGTGAAGCTGTTGAGATAGCCGCCGACATTGGAAGAGCCGAGGGCACGGCGCTCGGAGAGGAAGACGAAGCTGAGCAGGCAGAAGATGGCCGCAGCACCGGGAAAGCCGACGATGTAGGCGGCACGGCTGCCGCTGGTTCGCTCCTCTTCACCGGCGTTGAGCAGCATGATGACGAAGACGAAGAAAACCATGATGGCGCCGGAGTAGACGATGACCTGGGCGGCGGCGAGGAACTCAGCTCCGAGCGACCAGTAGAGGACGGCAAGCGACATCATAACTACGACCAGCGAGAGGGCAGAGTTGATGGGATGACGCTGCAGGAGGAGGTTGAGTGCTCCTGCTACGGCCAGCGTGCCAAAGATGATGAAGAGTGCCAGTTCCATGATGTTCCGCTAGTTCTTTCGTGAGTCTGTTAACGACTTCAAATCGTTTAACAAAGAGCAGAAGGTATTTTCTGGCTATCTGCTGATTGTAAAACAGTTTGCCTCGTTGTTTTGTGCTTCTCAACTGCGCAAAGCAATCACTAAGCTG
This sequence comes from uncultured Acidobacteriaceae bacterium, assembly GCA_963791735.1. Taxonomy (GTDB): domain Bacteria; phylum Acidobacteriota; class Terriglobia; order Terriglobales; family Acidobacteriaceae; genus Edaphobacter. The sequence goes on from CAWBTR010000012.1 coordinate 170,310, forward strand.
GTGACGATGATGTTGGCCATGGCGACGGGTAGGAGAAACTTCCAGCCGAAGCTCATCAGTTGGTCGTAACGGAAGCGGGGCAGCGTGCCGCGCACCCAGATATAGAGCAAAAGAAAAAAGAGAACCTTCGACAACGAACCAGAGGATAGGAAAGATGGCGGTTAGAACAGGTCCGCCGAAGTTGTCAGGGAGCAGATGACCCAGGGGGCTGGAGGCTCCGCCGAAGAAGAGGAGCGTGGCGACGCAGCTTACAGTGATCATGTTGGCGTACTCGGCCATGAAGAACATGGCGAACTTCATGGAGCTGTACTCGGTGTGATAGCCGGCGACGAGCTCGGACTCGGCTTCAGGGAGGTCGAACGGCGCGCGGTTGGTCTCGGCGTAGGCGGCCATGAGGTAGATGAAGAAGGCGACGAACTGGAAGCCGCCGAAGATATTCCAGCTCCACATGCCGTGGGCGGATTGGCTGTTGACGATGTCGCGAAGGCTAAGGGACTGTGCGCGAAGTACGACGCCGACAAGCGAAAGGCCGAGTGCGAGCTCGTAGCTGATCATCTGCGAGGTGGCGCGAAGGCTGCCAAGGAGAGCGAACTTGTTGTTCGACGACCAGCCGGAGAGCGCGATGCCGTAGACGCCGATAGAGGTGATGCCGAGGATGACGAGCAGGCCGATGTTGACGTCGGCAACGTTGAACATCTCGACGCTTACTCCGTTGACCGTGACTCTCTGCATGCCTCCGAAGGGAACGACGGAGATGGAGATCAGCGCGCACGTCAGGGCGATGATGGGGGCGAGGATGAAGAGCGGACGCTCGGAGGCGAGGGGCATGAGGTCTTCCTTGAGGAAGAGCTTGATGCCGTCGGCGAGCGGCTGCATCAGGCCGAAGGGGCCGACGCGGGAGGGTCCCCAGCGGTTCTGGATGCGGCCCAGGACCTTGCGCTCCAGCAGCACCGTGTAGGCGACCGCCGTCAGGGTAATGACGACGACGACCAGGACCTTGAGGATGCTGAGCAGCAGGAATGTCTGAAATTGGGTGAGGTGACTCACGGCGTTGGATTGGGCTCCTATAGTTGACTTCGTGTGTCGAGTTGAGTCTGTCTAATCGGCTGCGGTTTCGATCTGAGTGAGTCCGGTTGGTGGACGGAGGCTCTCGTTGTGTTGCAAGTCGGAGAGCATGGCGGAGTAGCGGCCGAGTGTGCCCGAGGTGAAGAGGCGTGTCGTTGGCGGGCAGGACAAGGTCGCGGCGGTTGTTGATCTGGACGAGAGGTGCGGTGGCGGCGGGCTGCAGGTGCTGGTCGTTGCCGGAGAGAAGCTGGAGGCGCAGAAGGTTGTAGCCGGGGACGAGGCGCTGGATCTCGTCGAGAATCGCGAAGGGATCGAAGGGGCTGAGCTTTGGTTCGAGATTGTTGGCGGTGAGCCAGACGGCGTGACGGTCGGCCTCGCCGGACTGCGCGCCGCGGGACTGGCCCATGTCGGCGCGGGTGCCTTTGCCGAAGGGGACGAGGGCGTGCATGTTGGCGCCCATCTTGTCGGCGATGCGGACGATCATCTCGAAGTCGGTGCGGACGCCGGCGCGGTCTCCGGCTTTGTTGACCAGCTGGAGGTCGCCGTAGCTGTTGGTGACGGAGCCGGACTTTTCGTAGAGGTTCGCGGCGGGAAGGATGACGTCGGCGTAGTGCGCGGTCTCGGTGAGGAACATCTCCTGTACGACGACGAAGGTGTTCTTGAGGACGGCAGGATCGACACTGTAGCGGGCGATAGGGTTGGAGCCGACGACGTAGAGGGCGGAGAGTTCGCCCCGGCCGGCCGCTTCGAAGATCTCAAGCATGTCGAGGCCGGGGTCGGCGGGGGCGTTGTACTCGCTGAAGGTGGTGGTGCCGGCGACGGGAGTGTAGCCGGGGAGCATGTCGGGGAGCAGGCCCATGTCGGCTGCGCCGCGCGAGTTGGCGTAGTCGGAGAGGAGCGCGAACTTGCGATTCGGCAGCGTGGTGCCGAAGTCGAGGAGCCGCTTGAGGTCGGCGCCGCGGAGCTCGGAGCCGATGAGGACGAGGAGCTGCTCTTCGGCGCGGACGGCGTCGCGGAAGTTGTGCAGCGCGGTTGCGTCTGTGCCGGGGCGCGTAAGGGCTTCGGCGGCGGTGTCGTCTCCGGCGATGAAGCTGGCGAGTGCGCCGTAGCTGAAGGGAGCGATGTGCGCGAAGGCTTTGGCCTGGCGGCGGAGCTTGATCTCTGCGGAGTTGGCGATGTAGACGCGGCCGCGATTGTTGCGGACGTTGGTGCGGATGTTCCACGCAGTGGCGGGGGCCTGGATGGTGGGGTCGCCGCCGAGAATCATGATGGCCGGGGCGGTGAGGGTATCGCGCAGGGAGGCCGTGCGGTTCGGCTTGCCGGCGAGGGCCTGCGCGAAGGAGACGTAGTCGGCGGTGCGGTGGTGGTCGATGTTGTTGGTGCCGAGAACCGTGCGCGCGAACTTCTGGAGGAGGTAGGCCTCTTCGTTGGTGATGCGGTTGCGAGCCGATGACGCCGATGGACTTTGCCGCCGCGTGTGTCGCGGAGTTCGCGAAGGCTTTTGCCGACGTGGTCGAGCGCAACCTCCCAGCTGACGGGCTTCATCTCGCCGTTGGGCTGGCGGACGAGGGGCTGCGTGATGCGGGTCTCGTTGTTGGCGAAGTCGAAGGCGTAGCGGCCCTTGTTGCAGAGGAAGTCGCCGTTGATGCCGGACTTGTCGCGGTTGTCGCCGCGGACGATCTCGCTGCCGTCGGAGGTGGAGCGCACGCCGAGCGTGGTCTTGCAGCCGTCGCCGCAGTGGGTGCAGATGGTGGCGACGTGGTTCATCTCCCAGGGGCGAGTCTTGTAGCGATAAGTGCCGCTGGTCAGCGCGCCTACGGGGCAGGCGTCGATGCACATGCCGCACTGCTCGCAGTCAACGTGCGCGAGGTCGTCGGGGGACATGTGCGCGGGGACGTTGGGGGCGATGACGGAGGAGCTGCCGCGATTCTGGATGCCGAGGGCGAAGACGTCCATGCCTTCGCCGCACATGCGTACGCAGCGATAACAGAGGATGCAGCGCGGGCGGTCGAAGTAGACGACGGGCGACCACTTCTGCTCTTCGCGGTGGTTCTTGGGTTCGGCGTAGAAGCTGTCGGCGGCGCCGTACTTGAAGGTCATGTCCTGCAACTCGCACTCGCCGCCGGCATCGCAGACGGGGCAGTCGAGGGGGTGGTTGCCGAGGAGCATCTGCAGGGTGGCCTTGCGAGCCTGGGCGATCTCAGGAGTCTCCGTCTGCACGACCATGCCCTCTGTAACCGGCGTGGTGCAGGCGGTCTGGAGCTTGGGCATCTTCTCGATGCGGACGACGCACATGCGGCAGGCTGCCTGAAGCGAGAGGCCGGGATAGTAGCAGAAGGCGGGGATCTCGATACCAGCGGACTTGCAGGCTTCGATGAGCAGCGTGCCTGCGGGGGCGGTGAGTTGTTTGCCGTCTACGGTGAATGTTACGTCTGGCATTAATGTGCTCCGACCAACTGTTCTACGGTGATGATTGGGGTTCCGGCTTTGTTGCCATCGATGTAGTCTTCGAATTCTTTGCGGAATTTCTTGACGAAGCCGAGTGTCGGCATCGCCGCCGCATCGCCGAGCGGGCAGAAGGTTCGGCCCATCATGTTTTCGGCGAGGTACTGAACGTTGTCGACGTCCTTCTTGCTGCCGCCGCCGTTGTAGACGCGGGTGAGCGTCTTCTTGATCCAGTCCGTGCCCTCGCGGCAGGGGATGCACCAGCCGCAGGACTCGTGCTGGTAGAAAGCGATGGTGCGGAGGGCGAACTCGACGATCGAGACGGTCTCGTCGAGCACGACAATGCCGCCAGACCCGAGCATGGTTCCGGCCTTCGCCATCTGGTCGAAGTCGAGGCCTACATCGATCTCGTCCGCGGTGAGGACAGGGCAGCTGGCTCCGCCGGGGACGACGGCTTTGAGTTTTTTGCCGTCCTTGATGCCGCCGGCTACGTCGTAGATCGCCTTGCGGAGCGAGTAGCCCATGGGCAACTCGTAGACGCCGGGGCGTTCGACGTGGCCGCTGATGCCGAAGAGGCGCGTTCCGCCGTTGCGTTCGCTGCCGAGCTTGGCGAAGGCCTCGCCACCCATCAGCAGGATGTGCGGCGCGGAGGCGATCGTCTCGGCGTTGTTGATGACGGTGGGGCCGCCGTAGAGGCCGACGACAGCAGGGAAGGGCGGCTTGATGCGGGGAACGCCGCGCTTGCCTTCGAGCGACTCCATCAGCGCAGACTCTTCGCCGACCTCGTAGGCACCTGCGCCGGTCTGCGTGATGACGTCGAAGTCGATCCCGCTGCCGAAGATGTTCTTGCCGAGGAAGCCTTTGGCATAGGCATCGGCTACGGCCTTCTCGACGATCTTGAGGAGGTAGCGGTATTCACCGCGCAGATAGATGAAGCCGAGCTTGGAGCCGATGGCCAGCCCGGCGATCATGGTGCCTTCGATGACGGCGTGCGGATCTTCGAGGAAGATGACGTGGTCTTTGCAGGTGCCGGGTTCGGACTCGTCGCCGTTGACCAGGACGTACTTCGGCTTCTGCGATGTCTTTGGAACGAACGACCACTTCATGCCGGTGGGGAAGCCGGCTCCGCCGCGTCCGCGCAGGCCGCGAGGCCTTCATGGTGTCGATGATCCATCCGGCCATCTTCTCCGGGCCTTGGGCGATGGCCTGCTGGACGGCCTTGTAGCCGTCGAGTTCGATGTACTTGTCGATGTTCGGCGGCGCCCTTGCCGAAGCGGCGGGAGAGCACTCTCACTTCATCGGGATGGCTGACGAGGGTCGGCATTATTTTTCGTCCTTTCCCTTGCCGTCGCGGTACATCTTGAAAAGTGCATCGACTTTTTCCGGCGTGAGGTCTTCGTGGAAGTCGTAGTTGATCTGCATAGCCGGGGCCCAGCAGCAGGCTCCGATGCACTCGACCTCTTCGAGCGAGAAGACGCCGTCCTTGGTTGTCTCTTTATGACCGATGCCGAGCTTGTGCTTGCAGTGGTCGAGGATCTCGTAGCCGCCGCGCAGCATGCAGGAGATGTTGGTGCAAACCTGCACGTTGTACTTGCCCGCAGGCTTGGTGCGGAGCATGGAGTAGTAGCTGAGCACGTTGCGGACGTCGAGCTCGAGCAGATCTAAGCGCTGGGCGATCTCGGTGACGACAGCGTCTGAGACGTAGCCGACCTCGTCCTGCGCGTAGAGCAGCATCGGGACGAGCGCCGAGCGCTTCACCGGGTAGATGGTAGCGAGTTTGTCGAAGCGGGCGGCCAGCTCCGGCGAAAAGATCGTATTGGCGATTGCGCTCACTGCATCAGCTCCCGCGTCACCCGTTCAGCGGCTAGGTCCATCTCTTCGGTGATGCCGTTCAGGGTGACAGTTCCATCTTCGTTCAGATGGAAGGGCACCGTCTGGTTAGTGTCTTCGGACATCTCGCTGGGCGTGAAGAGAAGCCAGCGAGTTGCCGACGCGAAGCATGATCTGGTTGCTGCCTACCTCTACTACTGCCTGGTGGTGGCTGTTGAGCCCGTGGGCCGCCCCATAGCTCCTGATCAGCGATGCGAACGATGTCCAGAGTTCGACGTGAACGCGATCGTTGTCCAATCTTTACCTCAAGGGCTAAACCCCTCTTCCATTCAACTTCTTCGGCACGGCCAAAGCCGCGCCATTAAGCAAAAACTTAGCGGTCGATTTCTCCAAGGACGATATCGATGGAGCCGATGACGGCGACGACATCGGCGAGCAGTCTTCCTTTGCACATGGTTTCGAGTGCCTGCAGAGTCGCATAAGAGGGGTTGCGCATGTGGACGCGGTAAGGCTTGGCGGTGCCGTCAGAGACGACGTAGTAGCCCATCTCGCCGCGAGGTGATTCGACTGCCTGGTAGACCTCACCTGCCGGAACACCAAAGCCCTCGGTGACGATCTTGAAGTGATGGATGAGCGATTCCATCTGGGTCTTCATCTTCTCGCGGTCGGGCAGGATGATCTTCGGAGCGTCGGCGACGATTCGTCCCTGCGGGAGACCATCAAGCGCCTGCTGGCAGATCTTGACGGACTCGCGCATCTCCTGCATGCGGACTACGTAGCGCGCCCAGACGTCGCCGACGTCGGAGACGGGCACGGTGAACTGAAATTTTTCGTAGCCGCTGTAGGGCATGTCGCGACGGAGGTCCCAGTCGACGCCGCTGGCGCGCAGCGGTGGCCCGGTGACGCCTAGCGCAATCGCATCCGCGGCGGAGAGGTAGCCGACGCCCTTCAGGCGGTTCATCCAGATCGGGTTGCCGGTGAGCAGGTTTTCGTACTGGTCGATGCGCGTCCGGCATGATGTTCAGGAAGTCCTGAATCTGCTTGTAGAAGTCCAGCGGCGGTTCGAGCGCGAGGCCGCCGATGCGGAAGTAGCTGGTCATCATGCGCTGGCCGGAGACGTTCTCGTAGATGCGCATGATGTCTTCGCGCTCGCGCAAGCAGTAGAGGAAGATCGGTCAGCGCGCCGATGTCCATAGCGTGGGTGCCGAGCCAGACCAGGTGCGACTGGACGCGGGTGAGTTCGTTGAGCAGGACGCGGAGGTACTGGGCGCGCTCGGGAATCTCGAGGCCCAACAACTTCTCGACTGCGAGGCAGTAGGCGAGGTTGTTGGTCATGGGGCAGAGATAGTCGATGCGATCGGTCAGGGGGACAACCTGCTGGTAGAACTTGGCCTCGCAGGTTTTTTCAATGCCGGTGTGCAGATAGCCGATGTCGGGGGCGAGGGAGACGATGGTTTCGCCGTCGATCTCGAGCACGAGTCGGAGGACTCCGTGGGTCGAAGGGTGCTGCGGGCCCATGTTGATGACCATTGTCTGGTCCCGGCCCTCAGGGTTCTGCCGGTTGCGCGCGGAGTTGGCGACTACATCTTCAATGCCTGGATCAATGGCGGCAGCGCCTGTAATCTCTTCAACATCGTGAACAGGGGGAGTCATTAGCGGTAGCCCTCCACGGGGTAGTCCTTGCGCAGCGGATGCCCATTCCAGTCTTCGGGCATCATGATGCGACGCAGGTTGGGATGGCCGCCGAAGTGAACGCCGAAGAGGTCGAAGACCTCGCGCTCGTAAAAGTTGGCGGAGGGCCAGACCGGGGTGATGCTGTCGAGCGCCGCGTCCTCGCTGTCGAGCCGAACGACCAGGCGGAGACGCTCTTTCAGCGACATGGAGAGGATGTGGTAGGTGATCTGAAAGCGCGGCTCGGAGGGGTACCAGTCGACGGCCGTGACGTCTTCGAGAAAGTTGTAGCCGGCTTGCTGGGCTGCCTTGCCGGCGGCGACGATGTTCTCGCGGGCGACGGTGATGGTCAGCTCTGCGCGGTCGAATTTAGCGTCGGTGGCGAGGTTAGCGAGGGCTTTGACTGCTGCGTTCTCAGGATGCGCCCCGAAGACGGCTTGCTTGCCTGTGATGGCAGAGGAAGGGTCGTACATTAGAGGTCTCCCTTATCGTTCGCCCAGTTGAGAATGCCTTTCTTCCAGACATAAAAGAGGCCGACGGCGACAAAGCCGAGGTAGACGAGCATCTCGTAGAAGCCGAACATGCGCGAGCCGGTGATGGCGGGCAGGCGGCGGAAGATGACGGCCCAGGGAAGCACGAAGACGGCTTCAACATCGAAGAGGACGAAGAGCATCGCGACCATGTAGAAGCGGACGGTGAAGCGGCCGCGTGCGTCGCCGATGGGGTCCATTCCGCACTCATAGGCGCCGGCCTTGGTGCGTGAATTTTTGTGCTTGCCGATGAGGAAGGAGGCCCCCACCATTCCGCAGGCCAGCCCAAGAGCGACCAGGATCTGAAGCACGAGTGGAACATAGTTCCAGATATATGGAGGGTAACTGTGCATGGCCATCTTCGACTCTAGAATCGTGGCTGGCAAGTGTCAAGCGAGCGAAGGCCAATTTTGCGTGTTATCGAAGTAGTGCTATGTATATGTCGATGAGGCGATTACCGTACATTGCAGCGACGAGTCCGCCAACGCAAAGAAAGCTTCCGAAGGCCAGTTTTGAGACCGCTCCCGCCTTGCCCCGCGCAAGAAGAAGAGCGCCGTAGAGAGCGGCGGCGAGAGTGCCGACAAAGAGAGAGAGCACGGCCGGCCAGAAGCCGAGGAACGCCGCAATCATGGCGATGAGTTTGACGTCACCCAGTCCCATACCCTCGCGGTGACGCACGGCCCGGTAGAGCCAGCGAATGAGCAGAAGCAGAAGGGCCGCTCCGCAGACCGCGGCGATGCGGCCGAAGATCAGGCTCTCCGGGCCAGTGAGGAAGACGTTGCCGTTGTCGGTGACGCCGCCGGGGCTTGTGAGATGGAGACTGTGCTTGGTGAGGAGAACCTGATCTTCGTTGGGCCCGAGAAAGATGGCCTGGCTGCAGACGAGGAAGAGGCCGATGGCGATTCCGGTAAGGGTGAAGGCATCGGGAAGAACCATGGTCTGCCAATCCATGACCATCAGGCCGATCAGGAGAAAGCCGAAAATGGCGAACGCAAGGGTCGCTATGTATTCAGCGGGAGTCGGTCCACTCGACCTCGCCAGCTGGAGCAGAAATAACTCTTGCCCGGCGATCAGAAACCAGAAGCCCACGGCAATCTCTACTAGGGGATATCGCCAGGAGATTGTTTCCTTGCAGTCACGGCAACGACCTCGAAGCAGAACCCAACTGAGGAGAGGAATGTTGTCATACCAACGAATGGTCGCTCCGCATTGTGGACAGCGCGAACGTGGATTGACGATGGACTCTTTTCGGGCAGACGCGAGATGCAGACATTCAAAAAACTACCGAAGAGTAACCCTATGACAAAAGCGGTGAGTTGGAAGATTCCAGGCGTGTTCACGGGATGAGTATACGTTCCCGGGCCGCCACCTCCTATGTGAGGCCTAAGAGTAGAAGTCCAGACCTAAACCTCTTCGTTCGAAGACTTTGCGCAAAAAGTTCCAGTAGGGGTGTCGCCTAGAAGTCGACGTGCATGCGAACGGATTCGACCAGCACCGGGCCACGATCCTGGTTGTAGCCCGGGTGGTTGATGTATTGCAGGTCGAGTGCGTAGTAGACCCCGCGCCAGGTGTGCAGGTTGTAGTAGCTCTCGAGGATGTCTTCGCGGGCGTAGTTCAGTTTGCCGTCGCCCAAAAGAAAGCCAAGGCCGCCAAGCTTCAGGTAAGCCTGATGATCGGCCTTAATGGCGTTCGTGACAAAGGTCACGCCGAGCTTGTCATACGGCCGAGACCATTGCCTTCCGGAGTAGTCGCCGCCAAACTCAAAAGTCTGGTCGACCTCAGTGTAGGCGAAGGACTCGTGCTGGCCCTCGTTCCAGCCGATGCGGGTGAAGACACGAAGATTCTCCGTCAGCTCCTGCTCGGCGTTCAGCCCGAAGCCGTACTTCACCGCGCCGTACTTCTCAACGTTCTGGATGACGGGACGAGTGCCTTCGCCAGCGAGGAAGGCCTTGTTCGCATCGCGGTACAGTCCCATGTGGGCGTGGTTCACGTAGCTGAGGACGCGGATGACGCCTTTGCGATCGGCGGGAAGCAGATTGCCTAGCAGAGATTTGCGGAGTTCGAACTCCCAGTTCTGGCCGCTGGCCTGGCGCAGGTTCCAGACGAGGTCGATTCCGTTGGCTACAGTCGGCATCAGCGCGAGTGCGTAGCGGGCGGACCAGTCCTTGTCGTCGTACTCGGCGACGGCGGCATAGGTGTAGCCGCGAGTGTCGGCGGCGTAGTCCCACGCTCCGTTGTTGTCGACGGTCCAGTTCATGAACTGAAGGTGGCTGTCGCTGCCGATGCTGTTGATGTCGAGATAGTCCGGCAGACTCATCTTGCCGACGTAGAACTCAAGGCGGCGCTCGGGTACCTGGGTGGCGAGGGAGAATGGTGTCCGAGGGCTCTCCACCAGCTTGTCGGTGAACCCGATGGTCTGATGAAGCTGGGCGCGCGCCATATAGGGCACCGGGCCCAGGTTGGGATTGCGGACCACGTCCAGATTGGTAAATCCGGCGAGACCGAGCGCCTCGCTGAGGCCACGGCCGCCGGACGATTCAAGGTTAAAGAGGGCGTCGGTCTCCGTCTTGGGATCGGTCCGCAGTTGCGCAGCGAGATAGAGCGTGCCGAGCAGGGATGTCTTGTACTCGCCGCGGCCGATGAAGCTGTTCGTGCCTTCGTAGGGGGAGTGAAACGGCCCATCCGCCTGGAAAATGATGTTCGCCTGCCCGGCGATGTAGAAGCGCGAGGTCTCAGAGTGGGGAAACATCGTTGGCGCTGTCTCGTCTACTGGGGCAGGCGCCTCGGGAAGCTTTGCCGGCTGGCCCGGACGATCATCGACCAGCTCCTGCGTCTGAGCATTCGCGACGAGGGAGATTGTCAGCAGCAGAATCGCTGCGATTGTATGTATTGCGTTCTTCAAAGATTGGGCCAGGATAGAGGGTGCAGGATGAATGTAAGGGAATACAAACAGCCTGCCTTCGAACGGAATAAGAAGAAGGCAGGCTGTGCTGATTCGGGCTCATCGTCCTGGTCTGCGGCGATTTCCGGCAGGGCGAACCAGACGCTGGCGATTGGGCAACGTTCATCCGCAGTTTCAACCCAGCGCTGGATGATCTCGGCGCGAGGACGATTGGCGGCGGTCAACTTAGACGGATTGTGCGGCAGTCTCCGCAGGGTCGCGTGAATCATCGGCTTTACTTCTCCTTTCTGCGTGCGAAGAGTCCAGATTGTGGGACACTTCTTACGGCGGGCTGACAACTGGTATAGTATACCCCGGTAGGGTATAGGAGACAAGGCAATGTCACATGAGGATCGGGAAAAGATCAAGCTGCTTAACAGAGTGAAGAGGATTCGCGGGCCAAATGGATAGTGTCGAACGGGCACTGGCGTCGGAAAACCATGACTGCGCCGACGTGTTGATGTTGCTGGCAGCGGCGCGCGGCGGAATCAACGGGTTGATGGCCGAGGTGCTCGAGGACCATATTCGACTGCACTTCTACGAGACGGACACGCTCCTCTGACGCCGGAGCTAGGAGAAGACCTGATCGATCTTGTCCGGGCTTATTTGAAGTGACGGGCCGCCTGCGAGGCGGACTACTTCGCCTTAGCTCCAACGACGACGAGGCCCAGGCCGGCTATGAGAGAAACCGTGCTGAAGATCGGTGAGAGCGGGAGGGTGTCCTGAGTTTTGTGAGAGATCTGAACCGGACCGAGATCAACGTCTTTCTTCTCGTGCGTGAAGGAGATTCCGCCGGTCGCGTATCCAATGATGCCGAGGGCGATGAGAAGTATTCCGATGATGGTGGCTGCCTTCATTGGGTTGTAGCCTCTCCCTTGAGCGTGAGTAAGCGTAACCTGCGATGTGATGCCGACTGTGTGGGTGTGGATGTACCGTGATGGTGTTCTGATTGGCACTTGTCGACAACCCGGCTCAGGAGTAATCTGCCTTTACACGGGAAAGGAGGATGATCCAGCCTATGAAAATTGACAGTAATAGTTGCACCACAATACGTGAGGTGACTGAGGCTTAGAGCGTCCATAGCTCTAGTCCTGGCGGTCTTTGTAGTTGGAAGGTCCACGCCGAGGCCAAGTCCGAGTATGGACGCCTCAGGTCAATCTCAACAGTTCACCGCCAGACGGCTCGCCGCTCTCCTTTGAGCGCGAGCCGTTTGCATTTTTGCTCGCGCTCGTAAACGGGTAGGATATTAACCATGAAACCTTTGGTGATCGCCGGCAGAGCCTTTCAGTCGCGGCTTATCGTTGGTACGGGAAAATATAAGGACGGTGCGGAGACACAGGCGGCTATCGAAGCCTCGGGCGCAGAGATGGTCACGGTCGCGGTGCGACGGGTCAACCTCGACCGGACGAGTGAGTCGCTGCTGGACTTCATCGATCCGCGCCGCTACTTCCTGCTGCCGAATACTGCTGGGTGTTACACCGCAGATGAGGCGATTCGCGCGGCGCGGCTGGGGCGCGAGGTGGGGTTGTCGGACTGGGTGAAGATCGAGGTGATCGGCGACCAGCAGACCCTCTATCCGGACGTACAGGCTACGCTCGAGGCGACGCGCGTGCTGGTGAAAGAAGGCTTTACAGTGCTGCCCTATACCTCCGACGACATTGTCTTCGCGAAGCGGCTGATCGATGCAGGAGCGGCGGCGGTGATGCCGCTTGGCGCGCCGATCGGCAGCGGTCTTGGCCTGCAGAACACAGCGAACCTGCGCATTCTGCGCGAGCTGATCACCGAGGTCCCGCTGATCGTTGACGCTGGTGTAGGAACTGCCTCTGATGCTGCGGTCGCAATGGAACTAGGCTTCGACGCGGTACTGATGAACACGGCGATTGCGGCGGCGAAGGATCCGCTGCTGATGGCCGAGGCGATGCAGCATGCGGTTCTCGCCGGGCGTCAGGCGTTTCTTGCGGGCCGTATGCAGCGCAAGCTCTACGCGACGGCTAGTTCGCCGCTTGAGGGGATTTCGCGCTAGCCACGCATCACTCTTTCGGGGACTCAACCTTGACAGTCCGAAGGCACAGCAAAATGCAGTAAACTTCGCCCATGCGAGTCTTTGGCATCGACTGCGGAACGGAGTTCACCGGCTATGGCGTGGTCGAGGTGGATTGCGATGCCCGCATGCCGCGTCTGATTCATCTCGCTGCAGGAACTATTCGGCTGAGCAAGAAAGACAAGACGCCGCAGCGGCTCGCCCAGGTATACACGGAGCTGACGGCTTTGATGGCGCTGCATCAGCCGGAGATCGTCGCTATCGAGGAAGTCTTCTTCTCCGCGAATGCGAAGTCTGCGCTGAAACTTGGGCAGGTTCGCGGCGTGGCGATGCTGGCCGCAGCGACAAGTGGTTTGCCGGTGGCGGAGTACGCGCCGCTGTCGATCAAGAGCTCCGTTGTTGGGTACGGCCTTGCAGGCAAGGAGCAGGTGCAGTTCATGGTGAGACGTCTGCTCGAGAACGAGAACGCCTTCGATTCGCCGGACGCCGCCGATGCGCTGGCCATCGCGATCTGTCACATCCACACCGCACAGACTCTCGAACTTCAAGGTGCGCGTAGATGAAAGTTGCTGCCCGCATTGTGTTCGGAGGCGCGCTGGTGGTTTGCTCCGCTCTTGCGTTAGCCCAGACGCCCGAACCGTCAACTACTGCATCCGCCAAGACACAGGCTAAGGTGAGCTTTCAATTTGACCGCACGGGGCTGCCGGTACCGCACTTCACTCTCCGGCTCCAGGACGACGGTGCAGGCCGCTATCAGGCCGATCAGGCGGAGATTCCCGCAACGGAGACATCGATGCGCGGTCAGGCTGCTCAGCACATCGACCGACCAATCAACCTGAGCAAGGCGACCGTTGCGAAGATATTCAAAGCAGCGCGGGTGCTGAATCACTTCAATATCGAATGCGAGACGAAGGTGAAGAATATAGCGGACACGGGCAAGAAAACACTGAGTTACACAGGCGCTGACGGCTCGGGCTCGTGCACCTACAATTACTCGGAGAACAAGACCGTTGGCGTTCTGACCGACACCTTCCTCGGCATCGCCTACACGATCGACGAAGGCCGCAGACTTGAGTTTCTGCATCGCTACGACCGGCTCGGGCTCGACGCGGAGATGATTTCATTCGAGCAAGAGCTTGAGGCGGGACGCGCGTTCGAGCTAGGTACGATCTCACCGACACTGGCTGCGATCGCCGATGACACGGCGGTGATCCAGCGCGTACGATTGCGTGCACAGAAGATGCTGGAGCAGGTGGCGGCAGAAGCTCACTAGAGCTCTTCGCCGACGGCCAACGTCTAAGGTGTAGTGTCAGTCGGGCCCGGAGGGTGTCATGCGGGTGTTCGCGTCAGGGTGGAAGTGGCGTAACGATTTGAGTGCCGGACTGACCCTGTTACTTCTTCTTTTTGCAGCCTGGACTTTCGATGCGCGTGCGGATGATGCTCCTGCGCACCGTGCTGCTAGGCTTAGTTATCTGCAGGGCAACGTAACCGTCGATCATATGGATAACACCGCGGGCGATCCAGCCCAGATGAACATGCCGCTGGCCGAAGGTTCGCGCTTGACCACGGGTGAAGATGGCCAGGCAGAGGTGGAGTTCGAAGATGGCAGCATCGTTCGGGTGACGCCCAACAGCTCCGTCGGACTGATCACCCTCACCGTGGATGCGTCAGGGAACTTCCGTACGCAACTGACCGTTTTGCATGGCCTGGTGTATGCCGAACTGCGCGCGGCGGCCAAATTCAGCTACAGCGTGAACGTGGATGGCGAGGTAATCTCACCGGTTACGAATGCGTCGATGCGCATCAATCTGGATCAGCCACCGCCGATAGTCTCGGTGCTCGATGGGACGGTGCGCATCGAACATTCCAGCTCAGCCGAGACAAACGGCTATAAGACAGACGTGCACGCTGGTGAGTCTCTTACCGGCGACGCATCCGACAGCGGCCGCTACTTCTTGTTGCAGAGCATCGAACCGGAGTCCTGGGATACGTGGAATCACGAGCGCGATCAGGCTGCAGCCGATGCAGCGGCAAACCGGACGACGGCGCGCGACGGCTATGCGGGGGATCAGGGTTATGGTTGGGCCGATCTGGACGCCAACGGCAGCTGGTACGACGTTCCCGGACAGGGCGAGATGTGGCAGCCTGCGCTTGCGGCGGACGCCGACTTCGATCCCTACGGATACGGCAGCTGGGTTGCTTATCCCGGTGCCGGATACGTCTGGGCTTCGGGTTATGCGTGGGGTTGGACACCCTTCCGTTGCGGTAGCTGGTCGTACTGGAACGGCTTTGGCTGGGGTTGGTCCCCGGGTGTAGGCTGCGGGTTTGCAGGCTGGGGATTCGGGAGCGGTTTTGGCGGCGTGTACATCATCAATATCGTTCGGCCTCCGTTGAACTATCGTCTTCCGACGCGGCCTGTGCATGAGCCGGGCATGATGTGGCATCCCGTTCTGGTCGGGCGCGGTGCCCCCGGGGTGGGCACCGGGTTGCGCCCTTCGCATGAGCCTCGTTTGATCGCCGGTGCACCAGTGGAGCCGCTGCGGCCGATTGGAGATGCGTCCGCGCCAGCGAGCCAGAGTGTGGTGGGCGCCGCTCTACGCAGCGACTTCGCCGTCGACCGGGTAAGCCGTCAACCGGTGTTGGGCGCAGTAGGCGCGGCTCCCCCTGCGACACCTCGAGGCGACTTGCGGTCCGCACCAACGCGACCTGCAGCTCCGTCTGCAACAGCGAATGAAGCCGAACAGCCAGCAAGACAGCTGCGTCCTGCCCCGCCGCCGCAGGTGCGCTCGACCTACCCGGCACAGATACAGGGCGAGCCGTCCGCGCCGCGTCAGGCAGCGCCCGTGTATGCGCCTCGTTCCGCGCCTCCTTCGTCCCCACCTCCGACTCCGCGAGCGGCACCGAGTGCTTCAGCTCCCGCCGCACCGAAGAGTAGCCAACCCCACTAAAACGAATGACTGCGTGTTTGCATCTAGTGCGGCATTGCCGAGGTATGAAAAGCGTCGGCTCTTGAAAGTGAGCGGTATAACTCCGCCATAGGCTCCAATGGCAGAGATTCGGCGCGCGCCTGTGCGGGAATACTGGCTGGCCACACAGCAGCGAGCTCTTCGTCCGAGTGCCCTGCTGCACGAAGATTGTTCTGCAGCGTCTTCCGCTTTTGGGCGAAGCATTGCTTCAGGAAGCTATTGAACCCGGCAGCGTCAACGCCGAGCTCGACAAACCGGGGCGCAAACTGTAACCGCAATACCGTGGAGTAAACATCAGGCGGCGGCGAGAACGCAGATGGCGGCAGGGTGAAGAGATTGCCGACCTGCGCGTTCATCTGCGCGGTGGCCGAGAGCAAACCATAGTCCCGAACGCCCGGAGCAGCAGCGACGCGGTCGGCCACCTCACGCTGCATCATCAGAACCGCACGGGCGATCAGTCCTGCACTGCCTGCGGCAAAGAGCTGCAGCAGAATATCCGACGTGATGTAATACGGCAGATTCCCGATCACATCGGCGGTCTCACCATCCGGCACAAGCGTTCGGAAGTCCGCTTTGAGAACGTCACCTTCGATAATCTGTACCTGCGGCTGATCGCGAAATCGAAAGGTCAGTTCGGCTGCCAGGGCCCGGTCAAGCTCCAGCGCAATCAGCCTGTGGCAACGTCCGGCCAGAATCTCGGTGATCGCTCCATGGCCCGGCCCGATCTCGATTACCGTGCGCTTGGTAATATCGCCAAGAGCATCGACGATGGCATGGCGGGCAGCATCATCCACAAGAAAGTTCTGCCCAAATTTTGGCTTACGTTTCATCTGCATCCAATGGTGTGACTTGTCGCGTGCTCCTATAGACTAACGGTTTGGTTGGAAAGAAAAAGGAAGACAGCATGCATATCGTATTCGCAGCATCGGAGTGTGCTCCCTGGGCCAAGACCGGCGGACTGGCAGACGTGGTGAGCGCGCTGCCGCGCACTCTGGCCAAATTTGGCCACAAGGCCAGCGTATTTATTCCGTACTACCGGCAGGTCGCCAAAGCCGTTCCGAACCCTCCGGTCGTTCTTCAGAGCGTGACCATTCCGTTTCCGTCGTACAACCGCTTCGTCCGCATCCTCGATGGCGGCGTAGTGGAGAGAGTGCAAATGTACTTCGTCGATTGCCCGGAGCTATTCGACCGCGAGAGCTTCTACGGCACACCCTCCGGCGACTACCCCGATAACGCAGAGCGATTCGGTCTGTTCAGCCGCGCCGTCATCGAAGCGTCAAAGGTTATCGGCATCCCCGACGTCTTCCACGTGCACGACTGGCAGGCGGCAATGGTTGCAGTTCTGTTGCGCTCCACGTACTACTTCGACCCCGTCTTTCGCCACGTCCCGGCTGTGCTCACGATCCACAACGCCGGCTATCAAGGCTGGTTTCCGCCAAAGACGATGGAAAAGCTTTTGTTGCCGTGGGACATGTTTACCCTCGACAAGCTCGAACACTACGACACAGTGAATTTTCTGAAGGGGGGGATCGTCTACTCAGACGCCATCACAACCGTGAGCCGCAAATATGCCCAGGAAATTCAAACAGCGGAGTTTGGCAATGGGCTCGAAGACACGTTGCGACGGCGCAGCGGTGATCTCTTCGGCATCCTCAATGGCGTTGACTACGACGAGTGGAACCCTGCGACCGATCCGCACATCGCGGCGCATTATTCCGCTGAGAATCTAGCAGGCAAGAAAGAGTGCCGGCGCGACCTGCTGCACGCCTTTGGACTTGAAGGTGTTGGAGATGAAACGGCAGTCATTGGTGTCGTCTCGCGCTTCGCAACACAGAAGGGCTTCGACTTCATCGTCGAGATCATGGACAAGCTGGTAGAGGAAGACATGGTTCTGGTGATCCTCGGCAATGGAGAGGAGTACTACGAGCGTCTGTTGGTGGAGATGGCTGGCCGCCACCCAACAAAAGTGCGGGTGCAGGCGAAGTTCGACAACGTGATGGCCCACAAGATCGAAGCCGGCGCAGACATATTCCTGATGCCATCCCGCTACGAGCCCGGCGGACTGAACCAGATCTACAGCCTGAAGTACGGCACAGTTCCTGTGGTTCGTGCCACGGGGGGACTCGACGACACCATCGACGAACAGCCCTCTGGCGGTGGCAACGGCTTCAAGTTCTGGGGATATAGTCCGTGGGCGCTGATGGATGCTCTGCGTCGCGCGCTGGGGACCTTCCGCAATAAGACAGAGTGGACCGGGATGATGAAGCGTGGCATGGCGCAGGACTTCTCATGGGACGTTCCAGCGAAGGAGTACGAACGTGTCTACGAGCGGGTGATCCAGAATCGAAGCTAGGTACTTCGGTTGCGTCGCAGCAGGAGATGCAGTGGAATGCCAAGCAGGATGATCGCGGTTCCGATCAGCGAATTCCGCGGTTGATCTGCAAACGAAAACACCAGAAGCACCGCCGCCGCGAGAATGAAGAGAGCAGGCAGTGCAGGGTAACCCCAAATGCTGTAGGGACGGCTTGTCGCTGGCTCACGTCGACGGAAGACAAAGATCGTGCTGGCAGTCAGTGCGTAGAACAGCCATTCGCTGAAGATGGCCAGGGAAAAGAGCGCCTGAAATCTTCCGATCGCAAGCAGCAGCAGAGAACTCAACACAGCCTGGAGGACGAGCGCAGCCGAAGGAGTATGAAACCGTGGACTTACATGTGCCAGTTGCTTGAAGAAGAGTCCGTCGCGAGCGGCTGCGAACGGCACCCGCGCTCCCGAGAGCGACGATCCGACAAAGGTTGCGCAGATACTGACGGCCATGCCGATCGACACCAGCGTGTCTCCCCACTGCCCTGCGACCACGCGCATCGCATCCGCTGCTGGCCGATCCGCTGTGGCGATCGCAGCTGCTGGCAGGACATACTGAATGGCCGCGTTCGTAAGCATGTAGAGGCCGCCCACGATGGCGACGCCGCCCACCAAAGCAACGGGCATGCTGCGCTGCGGCCGCTCTACCTCGCCCGCCATGGTCACGACGTCGCTCCATCCGTCATAGGCCCACAACGCCGCAACCAACGCGATCATGAAGCCGGAAAAGCCGCCATGTGCTCCCGCGAAGCTGGTGGCGAAGTTGTGCCACGATCCGTGATGACCGGCCGCTCCAAAGCAGAAACACGCAATCACAAGGATCAGCAGACCCTTTAGCCATGTCAGAAGAAGCTGCACATTGGCAGACTTTCTTGTTCCGATGATGTTGAGACCAGCGATCAGCCACGTCACCGCGATGGCGAAGATCTGGCTCCAGAGCAGATGAGCAAATGCCGGCTGAGCAAAAAAGCTGAAGACGGCGAAGGTTCCCAGGACACGTGCCAGCCCGGCTGCGATCGTCGCGAGCGAAGCGGGTTTCGCAACCGCAATCTGCGTCCACATATAGAGGAAGCCGGCAAGATCACCGTAGGCCTCGCGCAGAAAGGCATACTCGCCACCGTATCGAGGCCGCGCAGCGGCGATCTCCGCATACGTCATCGCTCCGAAGAGCGAGAGTAGACCGCCGACGATCCACACCGCGTAGACTCCGCGCGATGAGCCCACCGCGGCCATCATCTCTCTCGGCACCAGAAAGATGCCGCTGCCGATAATGATGCCCACAACGATGGATGTCGCGTGGGACGCGTTCAGGACGCGAGGTAGTTCAGGCCGGGTCTTTTGCATCGGTTTCCGGAGAGTAGCATACCGTTGCTATTCTTCCGCAACTTCGACCAGCGAATGACCGACGGCCACCGCAGAGCGGCTAGTGAAGTACCGGCAACACCGCATTGCTGGCAGCTTCGGCCTCGAAGTAGTTACGAATCCGTTCAGCTGTCGCGGCATTTACTACGGCGGTGAGGGCATCCGGGGCAGCCTGCTTAATTCCACGCACGCTGCCGAAGTGTTCAATCAATCGCTGCCGTGTCCGTGGCCCCACGCCTGGTATCGATAGCAGCTCGCTATCGCGGTCGCGCATCTGCCGCCGTTTGCGATGGTAGGTTACGGCGAAACGGTGACTCTCGTCGCGAATCTTCTGCATCAGGTGAAGCACAGGAGAACGACGATCCAGCACCACCGGCTCATTCTCCTGCCCATAGACATAGATGATCTCCTCCCGCTTCGCAATCGACGCGAGTGGCTGCAGCGTCACGCCAATCTCCTCCAGAGCCGAGTACGCAGCGTGCAACTGGCCCAGTCCGCCGTCGATCAGGATAAGGGAAGGGAACGGCTTCTTATCTTCCTGTAGCCGTTTGTAACGACGCTGAATCACCTCGCGCATACTGGCAAAGTCGTCGACGCCGGTGACGGTCTTCACCTGAAACTTCCGGTAGTCGGACTTTTTCATCGCGCCGTCCTCCCACACCACCATGGACGCAACAGTTTCGGCGCCCTGAATATGTGAGATGTCGAAGCATTCAATTCGGCGTGGCAGCTCTTCCAATGTCAGCGCGTCCTGCAACGCCTCCTGAATCGCCTTCATTCCCGGCTGCAGCACGCGAAACCGCTGATCGTACGACTGCTTTGCGTTCTGGCATACCAGATCGACCAGCGAACGCTTTTCACCACGTTGCGGTGCGAGGATCTCAACGCGCTTGCCTGTTCGCTCCGACAGTATTTCCGCCAGTAGCGCGCGATCGGGAAACTCGACCGGTACAAGAATCGATCGCGGAACATAGCTCTGGTCGAGATAGACCTGTTTCAACAAAGCGGAGAAAAATGTGGCTGGACTAAATCCGGCACCAGGCTCCGAAAGCGCCGTATGCTGAACGACCGGAATCCCCTCTCCAATTTCGGGCGCAGGCGCCGCGGGATCAGGTTCCATGCGAGGGATCGCTTCCAGCTCATCTGTCTCAGCAACGGCCTCGGTCAACGTGTCCAGCGGCGACTCGGGCAGATCCTCCCAGAAAAGGTCGCGCCGGTCAACTATCTTGCCGCTACGCATGTGGAACAGATTCACGGCCAGCATCTCGTTCTCGTAGTGATAGCCAAAGACGTCTGCATCCTCATTGTCCGTCGTCGCCATCCGCTGTTTGTCCTGCATCTGGTGCACGGTGACGATCTGGTCTCGCAGCCGCGCAGCGAGTTCAAACTGCTCAGCCTCCGCCGCAGCTTCCATGCGTTGTGTCAACGAATGTTCCAGCTCACTCGGACGCCCTTCGAGGAAGAGCTGCACGTCGTGGATGGTCTCCCGGTAGCTCTCCGGCGTCGTCAATCCCTCCAGGCAAGGCCCCAGGCAGCGTTTGATGTAGTACTGCAGGCATGCGCGCGGATGGTAACGCGACAAATCAACTTTGCAGCTTGGAATCAAAAAGCTCCGGTGAATCAGATCGACCAGCCGGTAGGCCAGGTTTCCGGGAAAGTACGGTCCATAGTATGCGCTACCATCCTTACGCAGCCTTCGCGTCACGAAGACCTTGGGGTAGCGATCGTTCATCGTCAGCTTGATGTACGGATAGGTCTTGTCGTCGCGAAGCAGGATGTTGAAGCGTGGTTTCTTTTGCTTGATCAGGTTATTTTCGAGAGCCAGCGCCTCGTGTTCATTTGCGACGGTGATGTACTCGACATCCACAGCCTCCCGCATCAGCGAACCGGTCTTCGCGTTGGCCTGCGACGCATCCAGGAAGTAGGAACGCACCCGCGCGCGAAGGTTCTTCGCCTTCCCGACGTAGATCACCTCGCCCTCGGCATTCTTGTAGAGATAGCAGCCCGGTTGAGTGGGGAGAGTTCGAATTTTCTGATGTAAATCCATTCTGTTGATCAGGGCCCGAGTCTTGAGTGTAGTCGCCACACCCTGAGTGCTGTATGCACATATTTGCTTAGAAGATTTGACGCGCTACCATATCAAAAGTTCCCGATTGGAGCGTCTTGCCTTCCACGCAAGATTCTGTCTCTTTATTGCAAGCATATGTAAACAAACAATTTACACGTGAGATTGCTTTGGCATGACGATTGCTCTTAGATGTCTGTTGAAGTACTTCTAACCAGGAGAGTGACCCATGAGTTCGACCAGTCAATCAAAAATAAAATCTGCCGGTACGGTTGTCTTAGCCAGTGCATTCGTCATCGCTTTTACGGTCGGCTGCTCGACCAAGAACTATGTTCGTTCTCAGACCACTCCCATCATCCAACAGACGAACGAACTGGACACCAAGACTGCTGCCGATCACCGCTACATCGTCGACACCGACCAGCGCGCCACAGCCGGTATCGCCAGCGCTCAGAGCGCAGCGAACACAGCCGATCAGCATGCGCTTGCCGCCGGTCAGTCTGCGGATGCAGCCAATCGATCGGCGCAAGAGGCTTACAACCGTGTCGATAGCTTGAGCGGAGTCGTTGCCAATCTGGATAACTACAAGCAGCTCTCAGACATAAGTGTCACCTTCGCCTTCGACAAGTATGTGCTTACCGCCGCCGACAAACAGCAGCTCGACGATATGGCTGCAAATCTGACCAGCGCACGCGGCTACATTCTTGAAGTGACTGGCGGAACCGACTCTGTAGGCGATGCCAACTACAACTATCAGCTCAGTCAGAAACGCGCCGACGCAGTTGCGAACTACCTGCAATCGAAGTACAACATCCCGCCGCACAAGTTTTATCTCGTCGGGATCGGCAAAGACCAGCAAGTCGCCAGCGACAGCACTGCCGCTGGTCGTGCAAAGAATCGTCGTGTCGACATTAAGTTGATGTCAAACATGACCAATCCTCAGCCCACGACTGCCTCATCGACTGGTCCGAACGGCCAGCAATAATCGGCCATAGAGCTTCGCACGACAACCCCGCAACACAAACCTACCTTCATGCAACGCCCCGGGATGCTGCCGGGGCGTTACATCTTCTCTTGATGACGGCAGGGCAGCATGGATACCACCCTGCCCGCTCATCTCCGCCTAAGTTTTTAGCTTGCGATAGACGACTGCCAGCAATGCCGAGGCGGCGATTACCCAGCCGAATTGATACCAGTAGAAGAATGGAAATCCCCAGAGAGCCGGTGTAGAGCGCGCGTAGATCTGAGGAAAACAGAGCCCCAGGTACGGCAATACAAGCAGCAGGACCCATCCAGTCCTGCGTCGTGTCGGCTTGGCGTTCGTTGCGCGCTCGGGCACCATATGTTGCAAAGCATAATCCATTTGCATTCAGCCCGGGAAGCCTCCGTCATCGGGTAAAGTTGAAGGTATGGCCACACCCACACCGGAGAGTCCTCAGTTGGAAGCCGCACCAGCCGCCGCCGCTGCGCTCGCCCAGGCCATTGCGATCATGGCTCGTCTGCGTGCGCCGGACGGCTGTCCCTGGGACCGTGAACAAACCTTCGACTCCATCAAGCGGCACACGCTAGAGGAGACCTACGAGGTCTTCGACGCCATTGAACGCCGCGCGTGGCCCGATCTGAAGGACGAGCTGGGCGATCTGCTCCTGCAGGTGCTCTTCTACGCGCAGATGGCCTCTGAGGCAGGTTATTTCACCCTTCAGGACGTCGCCTCCAACCTGAACGCCAAACTCATCCGCCGTCATCCCCATATCTTCAGCGATGTTGTGGCCTCGGACTCCGCCGACGTCCTGCGTAACTGGGAGCAGATCAAGCAATCCGAAAAGAAAGCTGCTGCAAGCCCGCGATCCCGCAGTCTTCGATGCTGGACGATATTCCTCGCACCATGCCAGCGGTGCTCGAGGCGGCCAAGCTGGGCTCGCGCGCCGCAAAGGTCGGCTTCGACTGGCCGGACGCCAACGGGCTCTTCGACAAGCTTCACGAGGAGATCGGAGAGCTGAAGGCCGAGCTGACGGCGCCTTCAGGCAGTCAATCCATTCCCGCAATCGAAGCAGAGTTCGGCGACATTCTTTTCACCGCGGTCAATCTTGCCCGGCACCTCAAGGTTGATCCCGAATCCGCCCTGCGTGCCACCAACGCAAAATTCCGACGCCGCTTCGCTGCCATGGAGTCCGCCGCGGGCAGCAGGGACGCTCTGGCGGCCTCGACCCCCTCGGAGCTGGACTTACTATGGAATCAGGCGAAGAACGCCATCAGCGAGCCCCCAAGGTCATGAATACAGACCACCAGACCCACATCCACATCCAGTCCCTTACCACTCTCGAACAGTTCGAGCGTTGCGTCGTCATACAGCTTGAGGTTTGGGGCTATAGCGATGGCGATGTCATCCCTCGGCGCGTCTTCGTGGTAGCGCAGCGCATCGGTGGCCAGACGATCGGTGCGTTCGACGGCAACGAGTTGGTTGGTTTCGCCATGTCTTTGCCCGGCTACCGCAACGGCAAGCCGTACCTCCACTCGCACATGCTGGCCGTTCTCCCGCAATACCGTAACTTCGGCATCGGCCGCCGTCTCAAACTCGCCCAGCGCGACGACGCCATCGCCCGGGGCTTCGATCTGATGGAGTGGACCTTCGATCCGCTGGAGATCCGCAACGCCCATCTGAACATCGCCCGGCTTGGCGCAATCGTCCGGCGTTACCAGCCCGATTTTTATGGTCCATCTTCGTCCCCATTGCAGGGAGGCCTCCCGACGGATAGGCTATACGCGGAGTGGTGGCTGCGCTCCGACCGGGTAGCAGGTACGCTGCGCGGAGAAGTTCAGCCAATCGAAGTCATCGAACGCATCACCGTCCCGCATGCCATCTACCAGTGGAAGCAGGATGCCCAGCAACGAAGCCTTGCGCTAGCCCTGCAGAGCAGCAATCGGGAGGCGCTGGAATCAGCATTCCACCGTGGTCTTGCGGTCATCGGCTACGAACGCGATGCTCAGGGCAATGGCAGTTTCCTTCTTGGTCAATGGCAGAAATTCAGATAACTGACACCGTTGTAAAAGATATCGAATAACAATTCACCGATCACATTCGATCCGCCACGATACAGAACCTGGGGCAATTGGAAAGACAGGAATAGCACATGCTCAACATCGATGCAATTCACATGCGCGAGATCAATATGCCGCTGGCTCATCCGTTCGAGACCAGCTTCGGCCTTACCACCGGTCGCCGCATCCTTTTGATCGAGCTCGAATCCGAAGGTCTCACCGCCTGGGGCGAGTGTGTCGCGGGCGAGCACCCATACTTTAGCGACGAAACGATTGATACCGCCTGGATCATCATCGAGAACGAACTCGGCCCAAGTCTTCTCGATGCCAATGTAGAGCGCGGCGGCAGCTGTCCGGATATCTTCCGGCAGGTGCGCGGTCACCGCATGGCCAAAGCAGCGCTCGAAAACGCAGTCTGGGACCTCGAGGCTCAGGTCGAGGGCGTCCCCCTTGCCGAACTCCTTGGTGGAATTCGCACCGTCATCCCGTGTGGCGTCTCGATCGGCATCCAGCCCTCACAGGCGCAGTTGATGAAAAAGATCGCGACAGAGCTGGCCGCCGGCTACCAGCGCATTAAGCTGAAATGCAAGCCTGGCTGGGACAACAAAATCTTCGAGGCGGTGCGTAAACGGTGGCCCGACATCACCCTCAGCTGCGACGCCAACTCCGCCTACCGCATGAAGGATCTCGACCACATCGCCAGCTGGGACCAGTTCAACCTGCTCATGATCGAGCAGCCTCTCTGGTACGACGACTTCTACTTCCACTCCATGCTGCAGAAACGTCTCGAAACTGCTGTCTGTCTCGATGAATCCATTCGCAACCGCCGCGACGCCCTGGCCGCTATCGACATGGAGTCCTGCCGCATCATCAACATCAAGGTTGGCCGCGTCGGCGGCTTCAGCGAAGCGATCGCCGTCCACAACGCAGCCGAGGAGCGGGGAATTCCGGTCTGGTGCGGCGGTATGCTCGAGACCGGCATCGGCCGCTCCCACAACATCGCCCTGTCCTCGCTGCCGAACTTTTCGCTTCCCGGCGACGTCTCCGCCTCCAGCCGCTACTGGGCACAGGACATCATCGAGCCGGCAGTCACTGTCAGCCCCAAAGGCGAGATCGTCGTGCCAACCACCGTCGGACGTGGCTTCGAGGTACAACGCGAGCGCATCGAAGCCCTGACCGTTCGTCGGCAGACGCTCAATGCCAGGGCCCGCGTTACCGCCTGAGGCTGCGCTCTACCGATCCGGCAGCGGCGTCGCCAGCAACAACTGAATTGCGTCCTGATAGCTCATCGGACTAAGCGTTTGAAATCCGCTCGCTTTCGCTGTGGAGTGGATATTCAACGTCTTGACCATCAGCGCCCGTACGGTCAGCTGCATCGAAAAGTCGGTAAAGATCCAGCGGTTGCCGCCTACATTGGTCTGGTTTAGCGCCATTTTGCCTCCGGGATAGATGTGACCCAATATCCCCCAACCAAAGTTCACTCCGCGGAAGATTCTTCCTTCCATGCGAACCACATAATGGGTCTTCGCATCGATCCAGACCCTCCCCTCCAGTCCGGTCAGAGCCTGAGCCTCCGTACTCGGAGGAACCCACTTCGGGTTCGGCTTGTAATCGAGCACAATCTCCTGCGCCCCGCCGTTTCTACCTGACTGCGGCTGTCCGGGCGTGTAGGTGTTGATCATGGCGTCCGCCATCAGCGGCAACAGTTTGTCGGCCATTGTCTTTTCGGACTCTCCGTTTTTTACATGTTTGGCGTAGGCATCAGGTGAAGCGATCATGTCGTTCAAACGCTGCCGCTCCCACTTGTCCTGCTCGGCGGTCAACGGTTTTCCGTCCTTAAGGATCAGCCGCGCCACGGTGCCATCTTTACTTTCGATGACGTCGCGAACCTGATCGCCCTTCTCATTGATCGTCTCCATGCGGTACCGCAGATAAGAGTCCTTGTGATGAAGCGCCACCAACTCGTTTGCAGCTGCATCGACCACGAGGGAGCGCGGTAGAACTGATAGCAACGATGTTCCCGCTGGGTCTTTCGTCGTATCGCCGCCCTGTGCCCGCGCCCCGGGCAATGCACACAGCAGGACGAGACATCCCGCTACAATCCGGCTCAATAATTTATGACGCCCTGAGGCCGTTCTCAATCGGAACGCAAAGCACGAAACACGCCCATGCGCCCCTGTTGCAACCGTTACCAAACAGCACCTCTCTCCCCCATCGTCGCTCCTCTGCTCATCTTACGTAAGACGCCGGACCCGTGCCAAAAGTTAAGCAGGTTGCCTCACGGCATGAGCTTGGGTATAGTTCGGGCAAGACGCACCCGCAGGAGACAGCACCCAAGGGAGAACAAAAAACCTATGAAGCCAGCAGAAGGTTCCACCGTCATCGGTAAGTCGGTCGTCATCCGGGGAGAACTCTCCGGCAATGAAGATCTTTACATTGACGGAGATGTCGAAGGAACCGTCACCCTTCCGGAGGGCCGTTTGACCATCGGTCCAAATGCGCGTGTACGCGCAGATATCAACGTTCGCGACGTTATTATCTTTGGCCAGGTTACTGGTAACGTTCAAGCTACGGGCCGCGTCGATCTGCGGCAGTCCGCCATCGTGAAAGGCGACATCCACGCCGGCAGACTCTCGATCGAAGAGAGTGCTGTTTTGACAGGACGTGTCGAACTCAAGGTCGTCTCCGAGGTCTCAAAGTCGTCAGCCCCTGCTGTCGCTATTCCCGCGCCGGTTGAGGCGAGCGCCCCACTGTTTTCTCAACCAAAGGCTTAGAACAGAAAGGGAAGCGGACGCATGCGCAACCTTTTCGGCGGCGGCGACAATACAAGCACTCAACGTAGAAGTGATGCCGGTCGTGTGCCCCGTCACTCGAGCGGATGGAACGAGTTGATGAAGTACCTGCGAACGCAGGAGTCACTGCGCATCCTCGACATCGGGCCTACCTCCTCCACCAACATCAACTACATCACCAGCCTCGGCCACAGCATCTACATGGCGAATGTGGTGGAAGAAGCATCGAAACCGGAGTGGCTCATCCCAGGCGAAGCTGGAGAGCAGCCCACATTCGATGTCGACCGCTTCCTTGAGAGCAACCTGAACTTCCACGGCCGCATGTTCGACGTCGTCATTCTCTGGGATACCGCGGACTATCTTCCAGAGTCTCTGGTTACTCCTGTCATAGCCCGCATTCACCAGGTCCTGCAGCCAGGAGGCCTGATGCTTGCCTTCTTCCACCAGACAGCCAGCCCGGATACAGTCTTCTGCCGCTACCATCTCACCGACACTGATGTTGTTGAGATGCAGCGGGCGGGGAACTATCCATTACTTAACGTCTATAACAACCGCAAGATTGAGAACATGCTAAGTGGGTTCAGTAACTACCGATTTTTTCTCGCAAAGGATAGCCTTCGAGAGGTCATCATTACCCGGTAATACCCCGTAATACCCCGCAGACACTGGGTGTCCGGATAGATCAGCCAATAAACTGAAAAAGCGTAGGCGCCTCGACTCGAGGCGCCTATGCTCTTATCACTGCAGGTTCAAAACAACTAACTCTTCGCGTTCTGCTTCCTGCGCTCCGCCCACCGCTTCTTCATGGCGTCGGCGATACGCTTCCTGCCCTCGGGGCTCAATTTGCGTTTGCGAGGTCGTCGCTGTTAGCGGCATTCTTGCTGCCTTTGGGACGGCCTCGACCACTGCGTGCAGCGGACGTCGTCGTTCCGGCCAGTAGAGCGCGCGCCTGTTGCAGCTTCGATATCTGGGCATCAATTTCAGCAATAATACGGTTTACTTCCACGTGTTACCTCCAGTTGGGGCATTCCTAGGTTCGAATCACTCGGTAGATGCCGCAGACTTAATTTATGCCACGCTACGACGATACAGAACGAACTAATATCAGGCAAATAAATGTAAGTCGAGTGACTATTTCGTCTTAATCGAAGCTAGCACCATTGTCATCGGCTTTTACCTCGGAGCGTGGCGTTTGAATTGCATACCCCGGGCCAGCCTCATCCAGTTCTTCGTAACGCAAAGCACCCAGACCATGGCGATGGTGACTCTCTTCGATACACTTCTGCAAATCCTTCAACGTTCCTTGTTTATCCCGTGCAAACTCAGTCGCCATGCGGGTTAGCGCGTAAGTCAAAATGTCGCTGTGGTGCAAGTCCTGCATATCTGGCGCCCGTCGCAGATTGAGCCAGAGACGATGGACGAGTTGTACTTCATGCGGTTCAATCGTCGGCGCATGCGGTCCGATATGGAAGCTGAGCGACGCCCCATCCGGCTTGATCACATAGAACGTAAACTGCCGTTTCGGTTCCGGCAGCGCCTCCCACGCCTGCCCAACGTGATATGCCTGCTCCTGCGCCGTGAGCTTTGTCGATAATCCGGACACAACGGCCGCTGCGTCGAGCGAGTTAGCAGTCTGCACCAGCGCGGCAAAAATATCTCCGGCAGGAACTACCAGCAAAGAAATATGTTTTCCGAAGCTTTCAGCAACCGAGACCGCCTTGGTAAAGAGCATCTGCTCGTGTTCACTGAATAACTGCTCCGAGGCATCAACATACTCCGGTCCCCCAGCGCCCATCATCCGCGCGGCCAGCACTACGAGGTCCTGATCGTCTGTATTTGTATGTGTCAAAGCCCACTTCAGCGCGAACGGCGCTGCCGAATCGCGCATCGTCACCACAACGGCGCCTGGACGAATCTCCAGCGCTTCACGTCCGACATTGTCCTGATGCTCCAGTTGAAAGTGTTCCTTCATTTGCCTGGTTGTCAGGTCGTGACGCCGCTTATTGTCTCTTTCAGAGAGCGAAAAAATTAGAAAGAACCCAGCTGCAAAAATAACTCCACTTACGGTAGCTACCGACTTAGTAAATAGGTTAACAATTGCCGTAGTCAGCAGGACTAAGAAAACAGAAAGTAATCCAAGAGGTATCTCGGTCTTACCAATGCGCAGATTAAGCGGAACCTTCCAGCCGCGCTCTCCCTTGTACTTCCAGCGCAGGACCAGCATCGCCAGAGCATTGAAGGTAAAGCTCCAGATAACACCGAACGCGTAGGCTTCTCCCAACATGATCACGTTGCCGCGAGCCACGATAATCGTGAACATTTGCAGTCCGGCGACCAGGTTCACAATGCGATAACTGGTTCCATACTTGCGCTGCGGCTTCCGGAACCAGTCCGACAGCACGCCGTCTTCTGCCACACGCATCAACACGCCGGTCGAACCGACGATCGCAGTATTCACCGCGCCGCCGAGAATCAGAAATCCGACAATGACGACAAAGACGCGGAACCCGATCCGCAGCGCCAGCGGACCCACCATAAACATTGCCATGCCTGCGATCAGGTTGTCGCGATAAAGAGGGACCCGCACCGAGTCCGGGATCAGCATTACAGCTAGCAGCGTGCCGACGCCGGTAAAGATGAAGCTATAAATCGCAATCACAATCGCAGCGCGCTTCAGGTTCTTCAGCTTCGGATGCTGGATCTCGCGATTCACCTGCGCCAGCGACTCTTCACCGCTCATCGCCAGAACCGAATGCCCAAAGGCCATCAGCACACCAAACAGACCAAGCGACCGCATGAACCCTGTGTGCTTCAGAAATCCAAGAGCGTCCTGGCTGAAGTGCAGATTGTTCGGCGTAGGCCATGGTGGAAGGTGTGCTCCTACATGGAATACCGAAAAGATTCCCCACGTCAGCAGAATCACAACCATCACAGTCGTGATCTTCATCACCTTCAAGGCTTTGTCACTCGACTCCTCGATGCCCTTGGTGTTCTGCCACCAGAAGTAGATGGTTATCAGCCCCGCAATCACAGCCGACGTGCCATCCACTGGAAACTGGCGCGCCGTTCCATTCGGATGCATCACCAACATGATGATCCAGTGATGTGCCACACAGAGCCGGAACAACTCGTTCAGCAATCCGACAATGTACTGTCCGGCCGATACACCCGAGATCGGTCCGGTCAGGATGTAGTCGAACATCAGCGCCGAGACGCTCACCTTGGCGAATGTTCCACCCAGAGCCTCTTTCACGATCCGGTAGACGCCGCCCCGCGTGAACATGCTGCAGCTCTCGACATAGACCGATCGCACCGCGAAGCTGAACAGCATCACCCCCAGAATGAACCATGGCGCGGCCTTTCCCACCGCTTCTTCCGCAATGCCGCCGGCATAAAACGCGGAAGACCCAAGATCGTTCAGCACAATCGCGGCCGCTCGCCAGAAGGAAATGAAGGTAAGCATGACCGACGACGCCACGACCAGGCGGACGCGGTTCGATTGCGGCTTAGTGATAGTTTGTTTGGAGGCCATTATGGGTTTGTTGTTGAAGAAAACGTGTTCCACCGGCGGCATCGAACAACTTCGTCATCATGGGTAAACCTTCGACCCTGAGTAGAAGGCTGTCACGACCCACCGGTAAAGGGGAGTTACCGCTCAGCCCTCGCCGTCGACAGCTAATCTTCGTCCTCCAGCAACTCCTTCAGATCTTCTGCGAAACTGACCACTATCACAACAGCAGATCCTGCCATTCCAAGAAAGAACAGTGGCACAACAATTCTGGCAACGACATGAATCAAAAAATCCATACTTGGTGATTGTATCTCCCAACCAGCAGTCAATCGATAGCGGAATGTTAGACTTCAAACGCGATGCGACAAATCCCCCTGCGACTTTGGGCCATGGCCGTACTCTCAGGCGTCCTCCAGGTTCTTCCTTTTCCGATTGCGGGACCCACACCTCTCTGGCGTACCGCCTTCTGCTGGATCGCGCTTCTACCTCTTCTCTGGGCGCTTCTCGGTAACAGCAAGACAGGAAATCCACTTACCCTGCGTCAGGGAGCTCTCCTGGGTTACGTCTGCGGCTTCATCTGGTACTTGGGAAACTGTTACTGGATCTACCAGACGATGTATCTCTACGGCGGCCTCGCAAAACCCATAGCCGCCGGAATTCTTGTCCTCTTTTGTCTCTATCTCGGGCTTTACCACGCGCTCTTCGGAACACTCATCGCCGCCTTCCGCAGGCGCTTCGGCCGTCAAGCCGCTCTTCTGCTGGTTCCATTTGCCTGGGTTGCCGTAGAACTAGCCCGCGCCCGCATCACCGGCCTGCCCTGGGACCCGCTCGGCAACGCCCAGGTCGATAACCCGCTGCTTACGCGTCTCGCACCTATCACCGGCGTCTACGGTCTCTCCTTTGTCATCGCGGCGGTGAACGCCCTCTGGCTCAGCCGCATTCGCATCCGCGAGCACCGCTTCACTCGCCCGGCGCTCACCGTCGCGGGGGTCGGCATCATTGTGCTCTACATCGCAGGCCTGCGACTGATCGCAAATCCCAAGGCCTCTCCCACCACGGCCACAGCGACCCTCGTTCAGGAGAACATCGAGGTAGGAGCAGCCAACACCGGCCCGCAGCCCACAACGCAGCAATTTCTCGATTCCTTCGCCTACCTCAGCCGTTCACCCGTCCCCACGATTCCTTCTGGGCATCCCGGAACTGCCAGATACACCCTCTGTCTATCTCATCCGGAATCAGCCTCCGGCCGAAGGAGCCGATCCCAGCGCGCCCACTCCGACTCCGACCGATCTCATCGTGTGGCCCGAATCTCCAGCGCCTTTTGCCGACAACGACCAGCAAATCCGTGCTGCGCTGTCAGCCCTCGCTCGCGCGGCGCAGGCTCCTGTCATCGCCGGCAACGTTGGCTTCGAGCCGGACGCCACCTCAAAATCCGGCTACATCCTTTACAACCGGGCTTCCTTCATCGCCCCTGACGGCACCTTCGCAGGCCACTACGACAAGATGCATCTCGTTCCCTTTGGCGAGTACGTGCCCTACAAAGAACTCTTCTTCTTCGCAAAGGACCTCCTGAATGAAGTTGGAACCTTCGAACCGGGCGCGCAGCGCACCATCTTCAAAACCGGAGGTCACAGCTACGGTGTCTTCATCTGCTACGAATCCATCTTCGGCGACGAGATGCGCCACTACGCCCAGCAGGGAGCCGACGTTCTCGTCAACATCTCCAACGACGGCTGGTACGGCAACACAAGCGCCGCATGGCAGCACCTCAACATGGTCCGCATGCGCGCCATCGAAAATCACCGCTGGATCCTTCGTGCCACCAACACAGGCGTAACCGCAGCCATCAACCCCTACGGTCGAGTCACCGCCGCCGCACCACGTCACCAGCGAACAAGCATCCGCGTCCACTTCGCCTACGAGGACTACCTGACCTTCTACACCAGGCACGGCGATCTCTTCGCCTACGCCTGCGCTTTTATAACGACACTCGGCCTCGCTTTCAGCTTTCAGCGCAAACTTGCCGTAAACTAGAGCTAATATGCTTAGCGATCTCGAATACTCCTACTCCCCGGTCCGCGACAAAGTGCGCGATCTGCGGGAGTATCTTTGACTCGGCCCGACTCCGCCGCGAACTAGCTGCCATCGAAGAAAAAATATCCGACCCCACCGTCTGGGCCGACGCCTCGCGCTCTCAGCCGCTCATGCGCGAACGCAAGCGCCTCGAAACCCTCCTCGCCGACGACGCCGAACTAGCCCGCCGGTCTGACGATATCGAAGCCTACTTCGAACTCGCCAAAGAGGGCGAACCCACCGAACCCGATCTTGTCCGCGAGATCCCATCCCTCGTCGACTTCGCCGAAAAGCTCGAATCCAAAACCATGCTCTCGAGCGAAACCGATCCGCTCAACGCCATCGTCGTCGTTCACCCCGGCGCGGGTGGCACCGAATCCCAGGACTGGGCCGAGATGCTGATGCGCATGTACATCCGCTGGGCCGAACGCCAGAACTTCAAGGTCGAGATCAACGAAATTCAAGACGGCGATGAGGCCGGGATCAAATCCGCGACCTTCACCATCACGGGCGACTTCGCCTTCGGACTCTTAAGCGGAGAGACGGGAGTTCATCGGCTGGTTCGTATCTCGCCCTTCGATTCAGCCAAGCGCCGCCACACCAGCTTCGCCAGCGTCTTCGTCTCGCCCGAAATCGACGACACCATCGTCATCGACATCAAGCCCGACGACCTACGCATCGACACCTATCGCTCCGGTGGCAAGGGCGGCCAGCACGTCAACACCACCGACTCCGCCGTCCGCATCACCCACCTCCCCACCGGACTCGTCGCCGGCTGCCAGAACGAACGCTCGCAGCATAAAAATAAAGAGAGAGCGATGAAGCTCCTCCGTTCGCGCCTCTACGAATACGAACTCGAAAAGAAAAAAGCCGTCAGCAAAAAGCTCGAAGACTCCAAGCTCGACATCAAGTTTGGCTCGCAGATTCGCAGCTACGTCCTCCAGCCTTACCGCATGGCCAAAGACCTTCGCACCCGGGTCGAAGTAGGCGATGTCGATAAGGTCCTCGACGGCGACCTCGAGCCCTTCATCCGCGGTTACCTGCGTATGCGCCGCGAGGGCAACTTCCCCGTAGCTGCCGCAGAGGACGATCTGAGCTAAGAAAGCACCTTTGCTAGCCCTTCCGGCAACGATCTAACTAAGACTTTTGTAACCACCCTTGACCCGAATGGGGGATAGGTGCGGAAAACTGCCAATGCCATCCTGATCAGGTAGCGATCCATCGGCTGATGGAAGCTTGAATGCTGTCGAACCCTGATGAACGAGGATTGTCATGAATCATGGGATGTTGGTACTTTTCGCAATTCCGGCTATTTGTATCGCCTTCATCGCATTTACCCAATTTGGCGACGAACTATTCAAAAAGAAGTTCGTCATCGAGCGAAGAATTCGCACGGCAAAGAGCCGCAATCCCGCTCACACTCGTCGCCACAGCGACGCTAGCGAACCAAACCCAGCCCAGGAATCTCAGCCTGCCGCTTCCTCGGCCTCCCAGGTTCTTGAGACCTCCGGCAACAGTAACTGAACCCCCTCACCCGCGGCAGTAGTCAAAACCCAGCCTATTTTGAAATCAAAACGTCGACGTTCCGCTTGAGTCGGGGATGACAATCGTCATCCCCGCTCGCTGACACTCGGCACTATCGTCACGGCCCACTCCATGGGATGCTTATGCACAGCACCAACGACCCCGCCAGGAGCCACTCGTGACGACTACTTCAACCAGAACTGACTACGGTGTGGACGCTCCCGCCGTCATGCGCAACCTCTTCCTCATCGGAGCGCTCTGCCTGCTCATCGCAATCTTTGCGCCGAATCCGCTTCACCTCGGACCCATTTCACTTGCCTCTCGACCTTTTTATTGGCTAGCCGGGTTTCTCATCGGCGAAGGCCTTCTCTTTCTCCTCTACGTCAAGATCGGCAAGTTCCGCCACCGCGACTTCATGCTTAACCTTCACGCCTGGCGTGGCGACGAAAACGTCCTCGACGTTGGCTGCGGTCGTGGCCTTCTCCTCGCAGGCGCAGCCAAGCGAATCGCCGCCATGTCGGGCGCAGGCCGTGCCACCGGCGTCGACGTCTGGTCGAACGTCGACATGGGCGGAAACTCCGCCGCCGCCACCCAGCACAACCTCGACCTCGAAGGCGTCTCCTCCCTCTGCACCATCATCAGCCAACCTGCGCAGGAGATGACCTTCCCCGACGCAACCTTCGACGTCATCGTCTCCAACCTCTGCCTCCACAATATCTACAACGCATCGACACGCCGTCAGGCGCTCCAGCAGATCGTCCGCGTCCTCAAACCCGGCGGCATCGCCCTCATCTCCGACTACAAGCTCACCGGCGAGTATGCCGACGAGTTTCGCAAGGCCGGCCTCCTCGTTGAAAAGAAGCGTGGCAGCCTCATTACCACTTTTCCTCCGCTCACCGTGATCATCGCCCGCAAACCCGTGTAACTCTGCCGCCTGCGCCGCATCCAATGTAAAAACCCGCAGGGGGATGAACCAACGATGAGCGCGACCAAAGCAACAGGCAAATCCAAATCCACTCCGGACGCACAGGCGCCTTTGCGCAAACAACTGATCGATCTCCTTCACGGCGGCCAGGCCCACGCCACGTTCGACGACATCGTCAAGGATTTCCCCGAGGACCTTCGCGGCACCGTCCCGCCGGATCTCCCCTACTCCGCGTGGCAACTCCTCGAGCACCTCAGGATCTCCCAACGCGACATCCTCAACTTCTCCGCGCCTCCCACCGGCGGCTATCAGCCCCTCGAGTGGCCCGCCGACTACTGGCCCAAATCCGAACAACCTCCTGCCCCTCACGCCTGGGACCACTCCATCGCCGCCATTCACAGCGATTTGAAGCAATTCATCGCACTCATCGAAAGCCCGGCCACCGACCTCTATAAACCCTTCCGTTGGGGAGATGGTCAGAACCTGCTTCGCGAAGCCCTGCTTCTCGCGGACCACAACTCCCACCATCTCGGCGAACTCATCGTACTTCGCCGCCTGCTCGGTGCCTGGCACAAGTAAACTCGTTCTCAGGACATCCAACAGAAGATGAACGAACCCGAACTCATCCGCACCATGCTCGGCGTCGGCACGAAAGAAAATCCGCGCACCATCGCCGTCATCGGTCTCTCCGAGGTCTCAGTCAAGCCCAGTCACTACGTCTCCGCCTACATGCAGCAACACGGCTACAAGATCTACCCAGTTAACCCATCCATCCCGGAGGTCCTCGGCGAAAAATCCTATGCGCGCCTCGCCGATCTCCCCATCAAACCTGAGATCGTCAACGTCTTCCGCCTGCCCAGATTCATCCCCGCCATCGTCGACGAGATGCTCCAGCTAGGCCTCACGAATCTCTGGGTCCAGCAGGGAATTGTCAACCTCGAAGCCGCGGCCCGCGCCGAAGCCGGTGGCATCCACGTCGTTATGGACCGCTGCATCATGGTCGAGCATCGATACTTGACATTGCAGTGACAAATACGGCCGCTCCTAAGCCCTACAATTGAGGCTGAATGAAAATCGTTCGTCCTATCGCCGCGTTGCTTCTCCTCGCCTGCGCCTTCCTCTTTCATCCATCCGCAAA
Source organism: uncultured Acidobacteriaceae bacterium (assembly GCA_963791735.1). Lineage (GTDB taxonomy): Bacteria > Acidobacteriota > Terriglobia > Terriglobales > Acidobacteriaceae > Edaphobacter. The sequence goes on from CAWBTR010000012.1 coordinate 206,589, forward strand.
CGCCCAGCTTCAGGTCGTCGGCGACGGAGGCCCCGGCCCCGTCAAGGCCCAGCATCTCACGGCCGAACTAGTCTCGCTCGCCCCTGACATCGCGCCCGGAGGCACCCTCCAGGTTGGCCTCGTCCTCACGCTCGAGGAGCACTGGCACGTCTACTGGATCAACGCTGGCGACTCCGGCGAACCACCCAAAATCACCTGGACTCTCCCCGACGGCATCACCGCAGGCCCCATGCAGTTTCCCATCCCCAGCCGTCTCCCTCTCGGCCCGCTCATGGACTTCGGCTATGAGGACGAAGTTGCTTTCCCGGTTCAGCTTACCGCCGCAAGCTCCCTGAAGCCCGGTCCCATCCACCTCGACGCAAAGATCGACTGGCTCGTCTGCCGCGAGGTCTGCATCCCCGGCAAGGCTCACCTCGGCCTAAACCTCACCGTCTCTCCCGACGCCGCTCCCGCGCAGCCCGTCGGCGCCCTCGGCGAAGCCCTCACCCTCATCCCCAAGCCTCTGCCCCCGGACGCAAAGCTCACCGTCATCGGCGGTCAATCCGACTTCGTCCTCACCCTTACCACCGGGAAGCGCGAGACCAACGCCGAGTTCTACCCCTTCGATCAGGAACAGATCGCCAACGCTGCGCCGCAACAGATCGAATCCCTTCCCGACGGCGTCCGCCTCCGAGTCCGCCGCTCCGAAGATCTCAAGACCCTCCCCGCGACTCTTCACGGCGTCTTCAAACTCTCCGACGAAATCGCCTACGACGTCACCGCTCCCGTCACGCCCGGCGAAGTCGCCGCTGCCCCCCACGCCACCGCTCCCGGCGCAACGACCAGCAGCGTCACCACGCTTACCGCCATAGGCCTGGCGTTCCTCGGCGGCATCATCCTCAACTTGATGCCCTGCGTCTTCCCCGTCCTCTTCCTCAAAGGACTCGCCCTCCTGCAGTCCTCCGGCCAGGAGCGCAAGCATCTCCGCAGCCACGGCCTCGTCTACACCCTCGGCATCCTCGTCTCCTTCTGGATCATCGTCGGAGTCCTGCTCGCCCTGCGAGCCGGCGGAAGTCAGGCCGGATGGGGCTTCCAACTCCAATCCCCCATCTTCCTCACCCTCCTCGCCGCCGGCATCTTCTTCTTCGCCCTCTCGCTCGCCGGACTCTTCGACATCGGCCTCTCCCTCACCAGCGTCGGCGGCGAACTCGCACAGAAACAGGGCTACACCGGCAGCTTCTTCACAGGAGTCCTCGCCACCATCGTCGCCACCCCTTGCACCGCGCCGCTCATGGGAGCCGCCATCGGCTTTGCTCTCGCCCAACCCGCTCCAATCACCTTCAGCATCTTCACCGCCCTTGGCCTCGGCCTCGCCGCGCCCTATCTTCTACTCAGCTTCCAACCAGCCTGGACCCGGTCTGCTCCCCCGCCCTGGCGCATGGATGGAGATCTTCAAGCAACTCACCGCCGTCATCTTCTTCGCGACGGTCATCTGGCTTGTCTACGTCTACGGCTCACTCTTTGCTGGCGGTGCCAGCGGCGGCCAGGGTATCTATCGAGTAGCTCTACTCCTCGGTTGCTTCCTTATGCTCGCCGTCGCCGGTTGGGTTCTGGGCAAATGGCCCGCACGCTGGACCAGCACGATCGCCGCAATCCTCATCGCCGCTCTCGGCCTCGCCATCCCGCTCTACCAGCCCAAAGACACCACCCTCGTCTGGACCCCATACTCGCAACAAGCCCTCGACCAGGCCCGCGCCGCCGGCCACCCTGTCTTCATCGACTTCACCGCCGCCTGGTGTCTAAGCTGCCAGGTCAATGAGCGCCTCGTCCTCCGCTCCGCCGACGTCCAGCAACAGTTCAGCAAGAACAACGTCACCCTCTTGAAAGCCGACTGGACCCAGTACGACCCCGAGATCACCCGTCAGCTCGCCTCGATCAACCGCAGCGGCGTTCCCACCTACGTCATCTACCCCGCGCCCATAAACTCAGCTCCCGACGTCCTCCCTGAACTCCTCACCAAGGACATCGTCCTCACCGCCCTCAAAAAGGACGTGAACCCATGACCTCGAACACGACCGCCTCTCAGCAGACAGACGAACAGCAGATCCGCGGCGTCATCGACGCCTGGGGCGAAGCCTCTGCCGCCGGAGACCTCCCCGCGCAGATGAACCTGATGACCCACGACGTCATCTTCCTCACCCCCGGCAACCCGCCCATGCACCGCGACCAGTTCGCCGCCGGATTCAAAGCCATGATGGCGGTCGTCCGCCTCGCCTGCCGCTCCAACGTGCAGGAAATCAAGGTCAGCGGCGATCTCGCCATCTGCTGGAACCTCCTCGAGGTCGACTTCACTCCCATCGAAGGCGGCGAGACCGTCAAGCACGCCGGCCACACCCTCACCGCGCTGCGCCGCGGCACCGACGGCCAGTGGCGTATCTGGCGAGACGCCAACCTTCTCGCCCTCCTCTAATCTCCACGACCTCATAAAAAATCCCAACGCCGTTCGTGAACGCAACGCCGTTTTCCATAATCTTTCCCAGCCCACGAAGCCCGGGTGCCCCATCCTTCGCGCTTCTGCGAAGGGTGGGACGTCAATCGCTCGCCTGTCCAAAATCCTCGCGAGCGCACTAATTTCGGGAAAAGGAAATAAGAGTCCGCGCGCATTGGCATGCTAAGTTCTCATCATGCCCTTCATGCGAAACACTGTAGTGACGCTCGCCGTCGTCGCATCTTCACTCGCGCTTGCTGCCCAGACAACGCCCCCACAAGCAGCCCACAACTACACCATGCCGCGCCAGGCTGAGCTAATCCAGCAGTTCGCAGAATTCCTCGCCATCCCCAACGTCGCCGCCGATCCCGCCAGTCTCCGCAAAAACGCAGACTTCCTCGTCACCCAACTCCAGCAGCGCGGAGCCGAAGCCAGACTCCTCACCGCCCCCGGCCTCCCCGCCACCGTCCCGCCCGTAGTCTGGGGCGAGATCAAAACCCCCGGAGCCAAACGCACCATTGTCTTCTACGCCCACTACGATGGCCAGCCCGTCACTCCCTCTGAGTGGGACACCGGCCAGCCCTTCACTCCAGTCGTCAAGCAGGTCGACGGCGAACCTCGCATCTACGCCCGCGGCGCCGGCGACGACAAGGCCGCTATCTTCGCCCAACTCACCGCACTCAGCGCCCTCCAGGCCGCTCACATCCCCCTCAAAGCCAACATCCGCTTCGTCTGGGAGGGCGAAGAAGAGGCCGGCTCCGCCCATCTCGAGCAAATCCTAATGGCCAATCGCGACCTCATCCACGGCGACATCTGGCTCGTCTGTGATGGTCCCGTTGACCAGACCCGCCGTCAGACCCTCATCTTCGGCGCACGTGGCGACGCCCACCTGCAGATCACCGTCTACGGTCCCGACCACGCCCTCCACAGCGGCCACTACGGCAACTGGGCACCCAACCCCGCTCTCATGCTCGTCCAGCTCCTCGCCGGTATGAAAGACGCCGACGGCCACGTCCTTGTCCCTCACTTCTACGACGGCATCGTTCCCCTTGGCCCTATCGAAAAGAAAGCCCTCGCCGAAGCTCCCATCAACGACGAGATGCTCCGCAACGAATTCGTCCTCGGCCACACCGACGGCGGCGGCAAACATCTCCTCGAACTCCTCAACGAACCCTCCCTCAACATCAACGGCATCTCCTCCGGCCAAACCGGAGCCCATTCCACCAACGCCATTCCCACCACCGCCACCGCCAACCTCGACCTCCGCCTCGTCGTAGGCATCGACCCCAAAACCCAGCAGCAGCGCGTCATCGACTACATCCGCTCTCAGGGCTACTTCATCACCGAAACCCCAGCGACGCGCGAACAACGCTTGGCCCACCCCAAAGTCGCGTACATCCAAGCCGAAGGCGGCGAACCAGCCTCCCGCACTCCGATGGACCTTCCCATCGCCACCGACGTCATCCACGCCATCGAAACCGCTCGCGGCAAAGTCATCCTTCTCCCCACCTTCGGCGGCACCGTCCCGCTCGACGCCATGGAGCGCGCCGCGCAAACCCGCACCATCACTGTCCCCATCGCCAACCACGACGACAACCAGCACGCCGCCAACGAAAACCTCCGCCTGCAAAATCTGTGGGACGGCGTCGAAACCATGTCTGCCCTCATCGCCATGCCCTGAGCTGCAAAATATCGCATTCTGACCCCGAGCCTGTCGCAGGGGAAAAATCCCTTGGCTGTTGTCGTTGCCGTCGTCTTTATCTGTCTTTTTGACCAAACTCCAAAGCCCGGGTGCCCCATCCTTCGCGCCTTTGCGAAGGGTGGGATGTAGAATCCATTCCCCACGCCTCGTCGCTCGCAACCGCCAGCTTGCATCCCGAAGCCAACCGTCGCAAAATATCCCCAGACAGCAGTTGTGGAGGTGATTCATGACCCACCGCAGACTTCTCTCCTTAGCCTTAACCCTCACCGCATTCACTCTTCCCGCGATCGCCGTAGCCCCCGGCACTCTCGCCCCCGACTTCAAGGGCACAGACTCCAACGGCGTCGAGCACTCCCTCTCGCAATACCGCGGTAAATACGTCGTTCTCGAGTGGGCCAACAAAGGCTGCCCCTACGACCAAAAGCACTACCTCAGCGGCAGCATGGAAAACCTCCAGAAAGAATGGACTGCCAAGGGAGTCGTCTGGCTCTCTGTCATCTCCTCCGCGCCCGGCACGCAAGGCTACGTCACGCCGCCTGAAGAGAACGAGTACATCAAGACCATGCACGTCGCATCCACCGCCGTGCTCCTCGATCCCACCGGCGCCATCGGCCGTCTCTACGAAGCCAAAACCACCCCACACATGTTTGTCATCGATCCCACCGGCAAGCTGATCTACGAAGGAGCCATCGACAACAAACCCACCACCGACCAGGCCGACCTCAAGGGCGCCGACAACTACCTCAACGACGCCCTCAACGCCTCCATGGCCGGCAAACCCGTAGCCGTCGAGAGCACCCGCCCCTACGGTTGCTCCGTCAAGTACGCTCACTGATCGTGCGTTTCGTGCGTTCTAGGTCGTTAGGATTTAGGCCGTAGTCTTTTGCTTTGTTATTACGTCGTCATCCTGAGCGCAGCGAAGGACCCCTGTATTTGTCTTTTAGGCGCCCAAGAAGTGCTCGAGCACCACGACGACGTCGAATCACCAAAAACCAGCTACATCTTGAACGAAGTCTTCGCCGCCTCTTCAATCTGATCTCTCGTCAGCGACACCTTGTTCTGCGCCATCGACCACTTGTGCCCAAACGGATCCTTCAACTGACCATACCTATCTCCCCAGAACTGATCTGCCAGCGGCATCGTCACAATCGCTCCGGCCCCGACCGCCTTCGCCCAGGCTGCATCCACGTCCTCAACCTGAAGATGAAGCGTAACCGGCGACCCGCCTAACGCCTCCGGAGTCGAAGTTGTCCCGCCAAACTGCGCCGAAAAATCATCCGACAACATAAACACACCGCCGTTGATATTCAAACAAGCATTCATAATCTTGGTCGTACCCGGAGCAAGATGGAGCTCCTGCTCCACAGCCCCAAAAGCCTTCTTGTAAAACGCAATCGCACCCGCTCCATCCGAGACAGTCAGGTAGGGAAGCAGTGGTGGAAATTGACTCATAGCAGCACCTCGCAGTGATTTTAGAAATTCGCAGCACTAAACTATCACGCTCGACTTTCGTTTGACTGCCTCGCTCAATGCCTCGTTCCATGAATTGATCAGTGAAATCTATCCATCCCGTGAAGCACCGCGTCCATCTCAGCAAATCGAGACCAATCTGCCCTTATCAGCCTTTATCCTTCTGATCGTAAGTCCCATATCCCGTCCCTTTGACTGATTGTCTGTTCAACTACCGCTTTCCGCTCCTAATTCGCCGAATCTCCTCCATCCTCTGCGCCAACAACTTCTCCCGTCCCTCATTCGTAGGCAAGTAGTACCGCCGCCCCGCAAGCCCCGCCGGCAGACACTCCATATCCGCCACGCGCCCCTCCAACATCATGCGCGTACTGATAGTCCCTGCCGTAATCCAACTCCTTCATCAGCTTCGTCGGAGCATTCCGCAAATGCAGCGGTACCGGCTCCGCCGCCGTAGCCTCAATATCCGCCTGCACCGCACCATAAGCCGTATAAACCGCATTCGACTTCGGAGCCAGCGCCAGATAAACCACCGCCTGCGCCAACGCCAGCTCACCCTCCGGATGCCCCAGAAAATGCATCGCATCCTTCGCGCTCAAACAAAGATTCAGCGCCTCCGGAGCCGCCAGCCCGATATCCTCCACCGCCATCCGTACCACCCGCCGAGCCACATACATCGGATCCTCACCCGCCTCCAGCATTCGCCCGAGCCAGTACATCGCCGCATCGGGATCCGAGTTCCTCACGCTCTTATGTAGCGCCGAAATAATGTCATAGTGCTGTTCGCCCTTCTTGTCGTACAGCAGAACCCGGCGCTGCAGCGCCTCCGCCGCCACCGCCTTCGTAATCAACTTCTCCCCAGCCCCTGAAGAGACGGCTAGCTTCGCCGCCACATCCAGCGCATTCAGCGCATTCCGCGCATCCCCACTCGAATACGAAGCAATCGTAGCCAGCGCCTCGTCCTCCGCCTCAACACCGCTAGCCCCCAACCCCCGCTCCGAATCCGCCAGTGCCCGCCGCAGCAACCCGACAATCTGCTCCTCCGTCAGCGCCACCAGCGTATAAACCCTGCAGCGCGACAGCAGCGCCGCATTAATCTCAAACGAAGGATTCTCCGTCGTCGCTCCGATCAGCCGGATCGTCCCCCGCTCCACATACGGCAAAAATGCATCCTGCTGCGCCTTATTGAAGCGGTGAATCTCATCCACAAACAAAATCGTGCGCGAACCAAAACTAGCCGCCTTCTCTGCCTCCACCATCACGTTCTTGATCTCTTTGATCCCACTCATCACCGCAGAGAACTCAATAAAGCTAGCCTGCGTCATCTGCGCAATAATCTTCGCCAGCGTCGTCTTCCCCGTCCCCGGAGGCCCCCAGAAGATCATCGAAGTCGGATCATCCTTCTCGATCGCCAGCCGCAGCGGCTTCCCAGGCGCCAGCAGATGCTCCTGCCCCACAAACTCCTCAAGCGACCGTGGCCGCATCCTCTCCGCCAGCGGCGCACCACGCTGCGACCGTCCCGGAGCACTGACAGGCGAAGTATCAAACAAACTCATCGCACCTCCCCCTCAGCCTCGTGCTGTGGTCAGTCATTCTTTCACCTGCCCGCCAACGCTCGGGATGTAAGCGAAGTATCAAACAAACTCATCGCACTTCCCCTCAGCCTCGTGCCGTAGTCAGTCATTCTTTTCACCTGCCCGCGAACGCTCGGGATGTAAGCGAAGTATCAAACAAATTCATCGCACTTCCTCTCATCCTCGTGCTGTAGTCAGTCATTCTTTTCACCTGCCCGCCAACGCTCGGGATGTAAGCGAAGTATCAAACAAACTCATCGCACTTTCCCTCAGCTGCGTGCTGTAGACAGTCATTCTTTTCACCTGCCGCCAACGCTCGGGTGCCCCATCCTTCGCGCCTTTGCGAAGGGTGGGATGTAAGATGCCCGAACTACCACAATCCCGCACTCGCTCCCGTGACTCATGTTGTGGATTCCCGCAAAGCAGCCCTCTGCCGACTCGCCTCATACAACAACAGACTCCCCGCCACCGCCGCATTCAAACTCTCCACAGCACCAGGGCAGGGAATCGTTACCCGCGCATCGCACATCTCCATCCACTCCGCTGACAAACCACTCCCTTCATTGCCAATCATCACCGCGCACCCGACCGTAAAATCAAACTCCCGTGCGTCTACCACGCAATCACCATCCGCCCCAACGGCCGCAATCAACCGCACCCCGCGCCGTTTCAGTCCCTCAATCTCAGATGCATCCACCCCAACCACCGGCACCCGAAAAACACTCCCCGCACTAGCCCTCAGCGCCTTCTGGTTCCACGCACTGACCGTCCCCGGCGTCGTCAGCACCCCCGCCGCCCCAAACGCCTCCGCCGACCGCACCAGCGTCCCCAAATTCCCCGGATCCTGCAACCCCACCGCAATCAAAATCAGCAAATCCCCACCCGATCCCACCACATCGTCCAGCACCCGCACCGGAGGCACCAGCAACGCAGCCACACCCTGCGGCGACTGCGTCTCCACCACACTCCCAAACACCTCCTCCGTCAGCCGCATCACCTCCACCCCACGCGGCACTGCCTTCGGGACCTCACGACGTTCACTCACGAATACACTCTTCAACACCATCCCACTCCGCAGCGCCTCCTCCAGAAGATGATCTCCCTCAATCGCGACCAACCCTCCACTCAACCGCGCATGGCCCTGAAACGCCGCCCGCAACTGCTTCACCCGCGCATTCGCCCTGCTCGAAATCACCTCTGGACCCATCCGAGAATCTTACCCCTACACCCCGAACCCCCTCAGCCCCAACATCAATTAGAATCAATGCCGAGCACCAAATTCACCGGCGTACACAGGTAAGATCAACCTCTTTGCAATGAAGACTTTGCCCCAAAACAATCGCGGACTCACTTCGAAGTCCGGATCTAACCCTTGCCGTTGGAAGACTTTGCGCAACATTAGTACCCCAGGGGACACCCTCCCCGGCGTCACTACAGGAGCCAGATTTTGACGGCCGAAACCCTCCGTATCCATCCCGACGAGCCCGAGCCCGCTCTCATCCGCTACGTCGTTGCCAGTCTCAACAGCGGCCACGTCGTCGCCCTTCCCACCGACACTTTCTACGGACTCGCCGTCGACCCCGTCAATCTCCAGGCCGTCGACCGCATCTACGAACTCAAAACCCGCGCCCGCCACAAGCCCCTCTCGCTCCTCATCGCCGAGGTCGCCCAGGCCTACGAGCTCGCCCGTCAACTCGACTCTGCCTTCGATCGCCTCGCCGAGAAGTTCTGGCCCGGCCCCCTCACCATCGTCGTCAAAGCCGGCAGCAGACTCCCTTTGCGTGTCACCGCCAACACCGGCAACCTCGCCCTCCGCGTACCTGAGGCCGCCATCCCGCGCGCCGTCGTCAGCCGCCTCGGCCTCCCCATCACCGCCACGTCAGCCAACCTCTTCGGCCTGCCCGAGTGCACCTCCGCCACCGGCGTCCGCGAGCAGCTCGGCGACAAGCTCCCCCTCATCGTCGACGGTGGCCCCACCGCCCGCACCACCCCGACCACCATTGTCGATCTCTCGGGCGGCGGCAACTCCTGGATGATTCTCCGAGAAGGAGCAATCCCCACACACGAGATCGCCCTCGCACTCCAGCGTTAAATCTGGCAATTCGTAGACATCCATTCCCACAAGAGGCGACCCACAACATTTGCCTCGACCTTCCGGTCCAACCCTGTAAACTAGCCCGGCACACAAATCCACCAGCCTCAGTTCTTCCTACACGATGATCGCTCCTTCCTCCAATCTGCGACGCCGAGGCACCCCCCACGGTCTCTTCCTTCGCCGGCTCCTCGCGATGGTCCTTGTGCTCGCCACCGCATGGTGCGTCTGGGTCTATCAGCAGATCGCCACCGTCGCCGGCCAGGACAACGCCCAGCCCGCCGATGCCATCGCCGTCTTCGGCGCAGCCGAATACTCCGGCCACCCATCGCCTGTCCTTCACGCACGTCTCGATCACGCCGTCGAACTCTACCGCAAGCAGATCGCCCCGCTCGTCATCACTCTCGGTGGCGGCAGCGACAAAGACTCCGGCAACACCGAAGGCGGCGTCGGCCGCGACTACCTCCTCGCCAACGGCATTCCCTTCGGCAGCATCATCGCCGAGACCCGCTCCGTCGATACCGAGCAGCAGGTCCACCGTCTCGCCGCCATCGCCCGCGAAAACAATCTCCACCACATCGTCGTCGTCTCCGACGGAACCCATCTCTTTCGTATCCGCGAGCTCTGCAAAGACGCCGGCCTCGATGTCTACACCTCACCCCGCCCCACCCTTGGCCACATCAGCAACTACGACCTCGCCATGCGCTACTTCCACGAGATCATCAGCTACACCGCCATGCGCCTCCACCTGAACATTGACTGGCTGCACGGCTAGCCGGAAGGCAAACCGGACATCTACAGAACGAGGAATCGATAGAAGACCACCGCCAATACGGCTGCAAACAATGTGGAAGTGAAGTTCACCAGATCGTTCCCCAGCCAACCTCGCCGCTCTACAGTCGCTCCCAAAAGGCTATCGAAGAACAGCCCGCAGATAGCGGCTCCAAGTGCCGTCAACATCGCCCTCGCATCCAGACGCATCGCCCATCCACCAGTGATTGCGACCGTGGCACCGCCTGCTACACCGGCGCATGAGCCAAGGAGGGTCACCGCGCCGTCGGTGCCCGCCTCAACACGACGCAAACCAGCGATTAACACTGGATCGCCGCCAAATGCCTGGCCGATCTCCGATGAGACCGTGTCGGCTGTAGCCTCGGCCAGAGCTGCTAGACACATTATTTCCGTCATCCGACTGCCAATCAGGACGATCATGATCGGAGTCACGCACAACGCTGCAACCGAGAGATTGGCAATCACCTGTGCTGCGCTGCGACCACTTTTTTCCTCCGCCAATCCGGACCTGGCCTTACGATATCTCCCTGTGCGAGTCGAAATAAATGTAAGGACAAAGAGTACAGCTAGCGGAGTCAGGGCACTCCGTCCAATCAGACCGTTAGAGGAAGATGTCCAGAACATAAGCTGAAGACAAATCATTCCCCCGCATGCCGCGCCAACTGGCGTTGCCGCCTTCAGCAGCCATACTACGATAGCAAACGCCAGACTGATTCCTATGCCGCTGTAGACAATCGCTGGGAATCGATCCAACCTCGCATAGGCGCCCGTTAGGTTGAGAACACTTATTCCCACCAACAACGTTCCCACCACACCCACCAGTACCCGTGACTGCAGCCAATCCCTTTTCTCTGGAATCGCCTTTCTCCAGCCCGTATCTCCCTCGACCCCTTGGATTTCCTCGCCCATCGTCCGGACTCACCCCGCCTCATCATTTACAATCAACCTTGAGCATAGCCAACACCAGCAGCAGCGCGGGAGCAGTTTTGCACTTAGCAAGAATCGAAGCAGAAGGAAACACCCAGTCGCGGCCACACCGGCGCGCCGTTCGGTCCGTAGCGCAGGCCCTCCGGTCCCCATTCAGGTTCGCTTTGGCAGCTGCCGTCATGACATCCGTCATCGGCTGCGGCAACACTTACCGCCCCGTCGTCAGTGCCATCAACCCCGTCGGCCCCGCGGCGCAACCGCAGAAGTTCGCCGTGGTTATCTCCACCACCGGCACGCCCACAAACCCCACCCCGGGTCTGGCCACCTTTGTCGACTTCTCCGGCGACACTGTTCTCATCACCGTTAATATTGGCGTAGACCCCTACTATCTGATCCTCAATAGTGGAGGTAATACGGCTTATACGCTCAACAGTGACCATACCCTCACGTCCTTCGACGTTGACACCTCATTGCTCCAAAGCCAGGTTCTTCAGACCACGCTGCTCCCCGGCGCCAACCCCATCAGCCTCTTTCCTGAGGGCGCCAACACCTACGTCTCAGATCCCGGCCTGAACGTCGTCTCCCAGTTCACCGGCCAACCCCTCACTCTGCAGCAGCAGCTCAGCATCAACCCAGCCTTCACGCCGGTCTACGTGACCGGCATCTCCGGTGCTCCACGGGTTTATGCGATCAGCCAGCGCGTTGGCGGAGGTCTCGGTCAGGTCTCTACCATCGAGACCAGTAGCAACACGATCGATCCCAACCCGATCCCCGTGGGACAGAATCCGGTCTACGGTGTCATGACCAATGACGCCAAACGCGCCTTCATTATGAACCAGGGCGATGGCACGGTCAGCGTCATCAACGCTCAGACTAACTTGCCGGACATTGTGCCCCCAGGAGCCACCAACCCGATCAGCGTCGGCCCCTCCCCCCTCTGGGCAGACTTCGCACCAGCCCGCAACGAGATGGTTGTCGCCAACGCAGGCGACGGCGTCCACGCAGGCTCGGTCAGCATCATCAGCATTCCGCTCTGCTCAGCGACCGCTCTTCCAACCAATCCCAACTGCGATCCCAACAATCCAGTCGACGCGGTGGGCTTCGGCACCGTGCTCGCAACCGTTCCCGTTGGCATCAACCCCCGCATGGTTGGAGTCCTGCAGGATACAACCAACAGCCGCGCCTACGTCGTTAACGGCGGCAACCCCAACCTCCCCTGCGCCCCCCCCACTCCAGCCCTTCCGCTCGGCAACTGCACCGTCTCGGTCGTCAATCTCACCACCAACACCGTCACGGCAACGATTCCCATCCCAGTCAGTCTCATCACCGGCAGCACTCCCAACATCAACGGCCACCCCAATTACATCGCCGTCACCAACGGCACACCAACCGGCAAAGTCTACGTCACCTCTCCCGAATCCAACTTCATGACCGTCATCCGCACCGATATAGACGCAGTCGACCTCACCGTCCCGCTCCAGGGCAATGGCGTCTCGGTTCGCGTAACCCAGCCATAAGCATTCGCAACCAGCCAGTTTCCGAACAGCAGTAAATAAAAGAGCCATCCGCACAGGATGGCTCTTTCGTTTTGCCTGCGGGTCCGAAAGCGTTAGAGCTATTCCCCCGCAAGGATAATCGGCATGGTCGGCGTCGTTGCCCCGCCCTCATCCTCCACCGTGACCCCGAACGCCTTCGCCTCGACCCCTTTGGGCAGCGGAGGCATGATCACACTGGCGTTACCGCGCCCATCAGGATGGAACGTCCCCGCAGGAATCGGACTCTCCCCCGCGGCAGCCGGAATCAGCCAAAGCTCATACGTCTTCCCCGGTTGCAACGGCTGCAGGTTGCTCGCCAGAAAGATCAGCGCGCCCTTACTCGCAACATATGTCGCCTTCCCCTGTGGAACCGCAGCCGCCGGCCCCTTCGTCAGCGTCACTCGCATCGCAGAGCTATCCGTCATCGCATCCAGCACCTGCCGTGCCGCTGCCGCATCCGCAGCATTCGCCGTCAGGCGGTCAATCTGGCTTGCCTGCGTCATGGCCATGTTACGCAGAGCTTCGCGTCCGTTGTACAGATAGCCCGCCGTCACTGCCAGTCCAGCCGCCACCGCCCACCCGATCCACGGCAGCACCTTGCCTCCCAAGCCGCGCTTCGGTGGAAGCTCCTCGGTCAAATAACTGGGGACGATCGCACCTGATTCAGTAAAGATCGCATCGGGCCGGGGCGCAGCCTCCTTTGCACGCGTCTCCGCGACCGCAGGACGATCTACCGGAACTGCCTTCTTCTCTCGCGCCACCTGCTTCATCAGCCGTTCGCGCGTCTGCGCCGGGGGCGAGTGCATATCCACCGTGTGCGCATAGAGCGCCAGGTCACCCTGTATCTCGGCCAACTCCCGTCGCGCCTCTGCCGACTGCGCCAGATAAGCCGTCACCTCCGCCGTCTCTTCTTTCGAGAGCAGTTGCATGGCAAACAACGCCAGGTCTTCCGAGGTAATTCGCCGCTGTTCACTCATGCTGTAAACGCCTTTCTCAGCGAGGTCAGCGCGCTGCGTATTCTCGTCTTCACCGTACCCAGCGGATCGCCTGTTATCTCCGCGATCTCCGTGTGCGTTAGCCCATCAAAGAATGCCATCTCCAACGTCTTCCTCTGCTCCATAGGAAGCAGCCGGATAACCCCCCGCGCCCTCTCCATCAAACTATTCCGTTCCGCCTCATTCGCCAGATTGTAGTTCGAGGCCAGCGCCATATCATCCACCTGCTCGGTCGGGCGCTTTCGTCGCAGCGCGTCGATCGACCGGTTTCTCGCAACCACCGCCAGCCAGCCGCCAAGGCTGCCTCGAGTTGCCACGAAACCATCGGAGTTGCGCCAGATCTGCATAAACACTTCCTGTAAAACATCCTCAGCCGCGGCCGGATCCCGCAGCACCCGCAACGCAACCGAGTACACAACTTTCGAGTAACGGTCGAACAGCGACGCCATCGCGGACTCGTCACCCCTTCGCACCAGCGCGAGCAGTGCAGCGTCATCCTGCCCCGAAGGTGGTGAAGCGTTCACGAGTCCCGTTTCTCTATACATAAAACGCACCTGAGCCTGTAGCAGATTGCACAAACTTCAACGATTTACGGTCGACATGCAACCGCGCAGGTCTTCCATCAAGAACGGCGGTCTAAAGCGATACCAGTGTAACCTTACCGGAAAAAGAGTCTACTTCCGTCTCATTCTTTTTCTCACACCGGCACTCGTTTGTGGCCATGAAAAGATAAAGAGAAGACAAAAGAAATAGACGCGCCGTTCGGTTTTGCTAGACGGCTTCAGGAATCCAAAGAATGACGAACTCCACAAAAGAGCGGCCTGAAAAAGTCCGCCTCGACAAACTCCTCGTCGACCAGGGCCACGCCGCCTCCCGCGAACGCGCCCAGGCTCTCATCCTCGCCGGCCGCGTCCTCGTCGACGAGCAGCGCATCGACAAGCCCGGCAGCGCCATTTCCATCGCCGCCGCTATCCGTCTCCTCGGCTCCGATCTCAAGTACGTCAGCCGTGGCGGCCTCAAACTCGAGCACGCCCTCACTCACTGGTCAATCGACCTCGCCGGTCTCCCCTGCGTCGACATCGGCGCCTCCACTGGCGGCTTCACCGATTGCATGCTCCAAAGCGGCGCCGCCTCCGTCCTGGCCGTCGACACCGGCTATGGCCAGATCGCCCAGAAGCTCCGCGACAACCCCCGCGTCACGCTCCTCGAGCGCACCAACGCCCGCCTCCTCACACCTGGCGAACTCCTCACGCCGCCACAGCCGACCCCAGCCTTCCTCGCCATGGACGTCTCCTTCATCTCAGCTACCCTGGTTCTTCCCCCAGTCCTCGCAGCCCTCAGCGTTCACGATCAACGCTGGCAAGGCTCCGTCGTCATCCTCATCAAGCCGCAGTTCGAAGCCGGCCGCGGCAACATCGGCAAGGGCGGAATCGTCCGCGACCCCGAAGCCCGCCAGTCAGCCATCAAGCGCGTCCTCGCCTGCGTCCTCGAACTGAACGGTAAGGCCATCGAAGTCATCGACTCCCCAATCCAGGGCATGGAGGGCAACCACGAATACCTCCTCCACGCCCGCTTCGCTTGAAGACTTTTGTCTTTGAATCGGCTACATCGCCTGAATCAGCACAGCACTCAGAGCAGGAACGTAGCATGTGAGCTGCGTCGCACTCGGCTGCAATGCGTAGGACGCGCCAGAAGAAAACGTACCGTCGACCCCAGACAGCCACACCCACACCGTCCAGATCCGCTTGATATTTTTCTGATCGACTGTCAATTGTGCTAGTGGTCAAACTTCTCCGTGCTGGCTAAGGTCGATTGCGGGGGGGTCATCGCATGACGAAACAACGCCGCCATTTGCTCCTGGGTGCAGGATTAGTCCTTTGTGCTGCAACTCTGGCCGCGCAGGACACTCTCGCACCGGATGCCCAGGCAGCGCCGGCAGCCGCACCGGCCTCCACAGCGAATGATGATACGGCCGCCCTGGCCAAAGCCACACAAAACCCAGTCGCCAGCCTTATCAGCGTCCCTTTTCAGAACAATTCGAACTTTGGCGTCGGGCCTTACAACCGCACCCAGGACGTGCTCAACATTCAACCAGTGATTCCCGCTCGTATCAGCGAAAACTGGATGCTGATCTCGCGAATCATTCAACCGATTGTGTGGCAACCGACCCCCTCCGCAAACAGTGGCGGCGAGTACGGGATTGGGGACATGAACCCCACCTTCTTTCTCTCGCCCGCAAAACCTGGCAAGTTGATCTGGGGCGCCGGCCCGGCGATTGTCATCCCAACCGCAACCAGTGCATCGCTCGGTCAGGGAAAATTGAGCTTTGGCCCTTCGGTTGTCGCCCTCACACAACCAGGACCCTGGACCATCGGAGCGCTCGTCAACAATGTCTTCTCCGTCGCCGGCTCCCCTCACCGGCCCTATGTAAACCAGATGCTGCTGCAATACTTCATCAACTACAACATGAAAAAGGGTTGGTATCTCACCTCCGCGCCGATAATCACCGCGAACTGGAGAAGCAAGGGCAGCGGCGAAGCGGCCGACGGCAACGACACCACTGGCGGAAGTGTATGGACGGTGCCTGTCGGCGGCGGTGCGGGACGCATCATGAAGCTCGGGTTTCAGCCCGTCAACATCTCAGCAAGCTTCTATGGCAACGCCGTGCATCCTCCGGGCGCGTCCTCCTGGGGCATGCGGCTTCAGATCGCGCTGCTCTATCCCAAGTTCACCAGGGAACAGCAGATCAAGATGATGGAGAATAAGCTGAAGGAGATGCAACAACCACAACCACCGAAAAAGTGAATGCGGGAGAGGTGGGCTCTTCAGGCGCAGAGAGAACGATCGGCGAGTCCATCAGACCGCCAGCCGCGAAACGCGGCACCCATGCATTTACACTAAACAGCAATGCTCCAGGCCGCCATCATCTCCAAGCCCCAGAAGCCGGAGGTCGCCGCCATCCTGCGCGATCTCATCGCGTGGCTCGAAGCACGTAACTACCACTATCTTCTCGACCCCGACAGCGCAGCCTACCTCGACGCCCCAAACCCCATCGAACGCGTTGACCTGCCCAAACACAAGCCGAACCTCGTCATCGTTCTCGGCGGCGACGGCACTCTCCTTGCCGCAGCCCGAGCCTTCGCCCGCACCACCACCCCGATCCTCAGCGTGAATCTCGGCTCCCTCGGCTTCCTCACCGAAATCCCTCTATCCGATCTCTACCCGACTCTCGAGGACTGGTGCAACAACTGCGCCGACATCGAGGTCCGCAGCATGATGCACGCCGAGCACATCCGCGATGGAAAGATCATCCGGCAGTGGGATGCCCTCAACGATGTCGTGATCGCCAAAGGCACTATTGCCCGCATGGGCGACTACTCCGTCGAGATCGACAACCAACTCGTCGCCACCTTTCGCGCCGACGGCGTCATCGTCTCCACCCCCACCGGCTCCACCGCCTACAACCTCGCTGCCAACGGCCCCATCGTGATGCCTTCTGTCAACGCCATGCTGGTCACGCCGATCTGTCCTCACCTGCTAACGATCCGCCCCATCGTCACCCCCGGCGAAGCCACCGTCAGGGTCCACGTCGTCGGCGTCCCGAACGAGATCTACCTTACTGTGGACGGCCAGGAGGCGGTCGAGCTCGTCCTCGGCGACCACGTCCACTGCGAGCGCTCCGAGTACAGCGTCCGCCTCCTACGCCACCGCCCCAACGGCCTCTTCAGCGTCCTCCGCTCCAAACTCAAATGGGGCGAACGCTAAGAATTGGTGACAATACCCCGCCGTCCATCTGCGCATGCAGCAGTCACCAAAAACAAAGTTCAAAAAGTTGGCGTGCTTTTGTGCGCGAATCAGCGTCCATCAACGAACCACGTTAAAGCACCCATCCACCACAAATTCACCACGAAAACACCACGATAAAACACGCATTTTCGCAAAAACCCCCACAAAAACGCCCCTCCACCACACCCAGAAAAAACTAGCGGCGGAGAGTGACCATAGGACCGCCCACCGGGTGACAGAAGACCCTTCCGTGGCTGAGGGCGATTTTGCGCTGGGCCAGGCCGGCCATTTCGGGGTCGTGGGTGACCATGACGATGGTATGGCCGTTGCGGTGCAGGTCCTGCAAAAGCTCAGCCACGATGGCCTGGTTTGCCGCGTCGAGGTTGCCGGTGGGCTCGTCAGCGAGAAGGATTGGCGGGTCATTGATGAGTGCCCGCGCGATGCAGACGCGCTGCTGCTCGCCGCCTGACAGCTCACTTGGCAGATGGGAGATGCGATTGCCTAACCCAACCTTCTCCAGCGCGGCTCGCGCCTCGGACTCGTCGGTCATGGAGTGAAAGTACTGCGCCAGCATGACATTTTCGACTGCGGACAGATAAGGAATCAGATGAAACTGCTGAAAGATGAAGCCGATCTTGTCGGCGCGAAAGCGGTCCAGCTCCGTCGCGGTCATCAATGCCACATTGACGTTGTCGATCTTCAACTCTCCCGCTGTGGGCCGATCAAGACATCCAATCAAATTGACAAGAGTGCTCTTGCCAGAGCCAGAAGGGCCGGTAATCGCAACCCACTCGCCGGCGACGATGGAGAAGGTAGCGTCGGAGAGGGCTCGTACTACGCCGGCATGTCCAACGTACTCGCGCGTCACGTGTTTTAGTGCAATGACGGCGCAGTCGTCCCTGATGTCTCCGAAAGGATCGGGAAGCGGCCCGGTCTGTATCTTGGCTTCACTCACACTCTCTATCCTCTCATTCGCCTTTCAACAACGCTGCAGGCTGCAACCCGCGCAGCACCCGCACAGGCAGTAGTGCTGCCAGAGCTGCAATCGCAACATTGAGCAGCAGCACCAGTGGCAGCACCGACAGATGGGGCATTGTCGCTGTGTGGAAGTTTCCTTCACTGATCGCCCACGCGGCGGCCGAGCCCACAACGAATCCTGCTGCTACGCCCGCAAGCGCAAGTACCAGGGCCTCGAGAAGGAACATACCCATCAATTGGCCTTGCGAGCCGCCCAGCGCCTTCATCAGGGCAAAATCCCGCCGCCGCTCCAGCACGCTTGCCGACAGGGTTGCCAGCACACTCACGGCAACCGTGAGCGCAATCAGCAGCACCGCTCCATACATCAACGCGTGAGTGCGGTCGACGATCTTAGACTCGCCTTCAACGAGTCGGCGCACGGGCTGCACCTGCACGCCGGGCAGTTCCTTCTGCAGCTTTGCCATCGTGGCCTCGACGCGCGCGGTCCCGCCGGGCACCTGCAGTTCAATCACGCCTGGCTCTACGCCGGTCCATGCAGTAAAGGCGGCTAGAGGGATGTAGATGCGGCTGTCTTCGTCGCCGCCGGTCTTGATCCGGCCCGCTCCCTGCAGTGTAACGGCCCTCGCTGCATAGGTGAGCGCGACGGAGTGTTCGTTCCCCACAAACTGAGCTGCGCGCTGGCCGAGCAAGGCGGCATTCGTCACGGCAGGATCGGGCCACGCGTCGACCTGCCACCATGAATCGAGCCGCTTCACTGCGGCAAAATCGGTACCTGCTACAACGACTGGCGTTCCTGTATCTGTGGTCGCCACAGCGTAGGCAAACTCTGCAGCAAGCGCATCCGCACCTGCAGCCTGTTGCACGTGATCGAGAGCGTCGGGCGGCAGTGAAGCGTTCGCAGGCGCTGTTATCACGATGTTTGCGCCGAAGCTACGAAACTCCTTGTGCAATTTTGTGTCGAGGTCGGCATACAGCGTCAAGAGCGCCGTAGCCACACCCGCCGAGACCGTCATCGCGATCAGGGCGGAGACACTTCGCGCTCTGCGATGCACCAGCGATCGCCGCAACATGCCCGTAAGGCTCAGTGTCGCCATCAGGCGTCCTCCCGCAGGATGGCGGAGGGTTCCATTCGCAGCGCGGCCCGGATGGAGGGAGTGCTTCCTGCGATGGCGACGACCAGAGCAAGTGCGACGACAACGGGCAGGAGGACGGGGATGAGGACCGATTCGGTTGCACCGCCATCGCCACGGAAGATGCTGGCTCCGAGCCAGGCGGCGAGGCCTAGCCGGCAAGATAGCCTAAACTCCCTGCAAAGATCGCAAGCAGTCCGGTCTCTGCGTAAAAGAGCAAGGCAATCGCGCCTTTGCTTGCTCCCAGCGAGCGCATCAGCCCAATCTCTCCGCGTCGCTCGAGAATTGCTGTGGCCATCGCGGCGCTCACGGCAAACCCTGCAGCGAGCAGAGCGGCGGCGCTGATCAGCCACATGAGTCCGCTGATCCGGTTCAGCACGTTGCCTTCACTCTGTTCTACGCGACGCACCTGTTCGGCCTGCGCTCCGGGGATGGCTTCGCGGATCTGGTAGGCGATGGAGTTGGCGTAGGGGCGGCAGTACCAGATCTCGTGGTCTTGTGGGGAGAGGGAATCGGGGTCTTTGCGAGCGAAGGCGTCTTCGGGTTTGGTGCGGGCGGAGATCTCTATTCGGGAGATGTCACCTTGTTTTGCTACGAAAGTGCCGAGTGGGACGATGAGCTTGTTTTCAGTTGAATCCCCCGTCGTCAAAATTCCAACCACTTGGAGCCCATGATGGTAGGTGATGGTCGTTACGATCCCCGGGGGCGGGTCGTATCCTAAATAATCCCCGATTCCACGATTTATCTCTTTGGCTAAACGTGCTCCCAAGAGAACTGGCATAGGGACTGGCATAGAGCCGCTTTCTAAAGAAGAGTGATCAGAGTAGACGTTCTTGATCGAAGATTCATCCGGGTAATGGCCCTCAATTCTCCACCACGGATGAAGCTGGATCGCTCCCGTTTGCATCCCGCCGAAATGGTGATTGAACCACATCGCAACTACTGAAACAGGCTGCGGCTTAAATTGGCCCTCCGCGAGGAGAAGGCCTGTAGTCGGCAACTCGAATTCAGGGCTGATGCCGGTGATGTTATTTGCCCAGAAGATTCCGTGAAGCTTTTCGAGGTCGCTTTCTTTCAGGTAGAAACCGCTGGAAGCTGGTTTGATGTCGACTCCGCCTACTTTGACTTCGAGCTGCTCGGCCTTGGGGTAGACGATGATGTTGGCGCCGTAGACTGCTAGTTCTTTGTGGATGCGGTCGCCGATGGTGGTCGCGAGGGCGAGCATCGCTGTCACCGCTGTTGTGCCCAGGAGAATCGCGATGCCGGCCAGCATCTTGCGGCGACGCTGGCGGAGGAAGCTCTCCATTAGGAGGCGGAAGAGCATCAGGCGACCTCCTGTTGGGCGGAGATTTTACGTCCCACCCTTTGCGGTAAAGCTGCGAAGGATGGGGCACCCGAACTGTTGTGTGCTGGCGAAGAGAGCGGTTCACGCTTCGCGTGAATGCCCACCTTAGCGCGATGAAGCCGCGCGAAGATGGGGCACCCGATTTCGTGGCGGGGTGACATCAGCGTTCGAAGACCGGGGCGAGGGTGCGGAGGTCGTCGGCCTGAATGGTGAGGAGGCCGGCGGTGGTGGTGGATTTGAGCGGGATGGGGTTGCAGCCGCCTTTCTGTCCCATGGATGCGGCGTTGAGAGGCGAGGCGCACATCTTGCAGGTGATGCCCTGGTCACCGATGTAGAAGCCGACGGGGCCGCAGATCTGGCAGGCGTCGGCTACGGAGACGACGGTGCCATCGGGTTTTTTGAAGAGGAGGAAACGGACTTCGACGTTGCCACCTTTGCCATCGTCGATGTGGACGCCGTAGCGGTGGAGGTTGTTGTCGTTGATGTCGGCGAGAGGAAGAGTGACCTGCGAGCCGACGAGAGTGACGGCTGAGGTGGGCGAGAGCGCGGTTGAACTCTTTGCGTAGATAAATTCTGCTGTTGAAAGAAAGATAAAGACAAAGCTCGTCGCGACGACAGCCGTCATCCACATCTTTTCGCGACGCTGGCTCCATTCGGAGCGCCGCTTATCCGCAGCCGTTGCTGTCGCACTGAGAGGCGCAGGCGTACGCCGCTTGTACTCCAGCAACATCATCAAGCCAGCAAGCGCGAGCATCGTTATAAAGAAAAACAGGTCGTTGCGAACGATTGGGCCGATGAGACGCATCTCGGCGGTGCTGGACGGCAGAACGCCGTTCTCACTCAGCTCATGCAGGCCGCTGACGATCAATTGGAACGCCACAAAATAAAGAATCACGGTGGTGACGCGGAAGAACCGTTGGAGGTTGATCTTCACGCTGCCACGGATGAAGAGCACGCCGAAGACGACCGCAACGGCGATGCCCAACAGCGTCCCCGTAAAGCTTAGTAGCTCGGTCGAGTTGAGGGTGACGGCTGACAGGATCAGGACCGTCTCGACGCCCTCGCGGAGCACGAGCAGAAAGACAAAGAAGAAGAGCCCAAGCTTCGATACTCCGGCGGCGCTTGTATATCGCGAGATCTTTTCTTCGATTGAGCCCTTCATCGTCCGGGCGGTCTTGTGCATGAACCAGATCATGCTGATTACGAATGCCGCCGCAGCGAGCATCACCCATCCCTCGACGATGTCCGAGTTGTACGCGGTATGGGCCACTACGATCGCCACACCGATACTGGCGACAACCGCCGAACCCAGCGCCCAGAAGACCGTCCGCTTCAGCTCCGACCGCCCAATCTTCGTCAGGTACGCAAAGACAATCCCGACGATCAGCGACGCTTCCACCCCTTCGCGAAGCGTAATGATAAATGCCTGCAACATAACGTCTTTTCTCTTCTCTGGGGAGCTCACCTGTGCCGTGAAGTGGCACCCGTCGAGCAATTTCCACAAGGACCGAATTAGTCCTCGTTCCACTATCCAGTGTATTGCGGACTAATTTGGTCGTCAATCGGCAAGGACTTATCTCTGGCCAGTAAAAGAGGCTCGACGAGGTGCAATCCCAGCGGTCCGGGTCCCGCAAATCGAACCACTTGAAGAGGACCGCGGTAGCTAGCCGAGTACCACGATCGGTTGCATCAGAGTGCCAGCGACGCGCCGGCCTATCGCAAGCAGATCAGTCGGAGCCGTGAACACTTTGATGAGCGGGGCCTGCGAGAAGTCAGGTAGATTGACCTGCATTCCGTTGCGTAGCCGTCCGGCGAGTTGATCGTCTACCGTGACCGAAGGCATCTCAGGCAACAGCGTACGCGGATGCGGGAGCAGCGCTTCGATCTCGGCGAGGGAGGCAGCCTTGAGTTGATCGAGGGTAATCGCCTGTTCGAGCGTGAACGCTCCAGCCTGCGTTCGGCGCAGGCTCGAAAGGTGCGCTCCGCAGCGCGCCAGTTGCCCCAGTTCGTGGGCTACTGACCGCACATAGCCACCTGCGGAGAGGGACATCGTAAAGGCTGCGGTATCGCCCTCGAGCGAGGTCAGCTCAAAGTTGTGGATCGTGATTCGAGCCGGCTTTACTGCAACTTCTGTCCCAGCTCGTGCCAGCTTGTGCGCTGCCACGCCGTTAATCTTCTTCGCGGAGTAGATGGGAGGAAGTTGATCGATCCCGCCGTGAAACCTGTGGCTCAACGCTCGCAGTTCTTCAAGGGACTGAGTCAGCGGCCGCGCATCTGTTGCCGGAACGCCTTCGGCATCAAAGGTGTCGGTCGCGAAGCCGAAGCGAATGTGGCCGGTGTAGTACTTGTCCGCCTGCCCGAAGAACTGAGCGAGCCGGGTGTACTTGCCCAGCAGGAGCGGCAGAACTCCGGTAGCCATCGGGTCGAGCGTGCCGAGGTGTCCGATGGATTTCTCGCCAGTAGCGCGGCGGACGATAGCGACTACGTCGTGCGAGGTGACGCCGGAGGGTTTGTCTAGAACTAGAAGACCATTCATGCAGCTTCTAGTTTAGTTGCTAAAACCCGTTCCCCTGACGCCGAACCAGAGAAAGGAACTCATTCCGCGTCTGCAACTGCGTCTTGAACACGCCGAGCATCGCAGAGGTGACTGTGGACGAGTGCTGCTTCTCTACACCGCGCATCATCATGCAGAGATGCTGGGCTTCGAGGATTACGGCTACGCCCTGAGGTTGAATCGCGTCGGTGATTGCCTCGCCAATCTGTCGCGTCAATCGCTCCTGCACCTGTAGCCGTCGTGCAAAGACATCCACAAGCCGTGGAATTTTGCTAAGGCCAATGACCTTCCCATTCGGGACGTATGCGATATGGGCCTTGCCGAAGAAAGGTAGCAGATGATGTTCGCACATGGAGAAAAACTCGACGTCCTTTACGATCACCATCTCGTCATAATCGACGTCGAAGAGCGCTTCGTGAAGGACCGCAGTAACGTTCATCGAGTAGCCGCGCGTAAGAAACGCCATGGACTTCTCCATGCGCTCGGGCGTGCGCAGCAGTCCGTCGCGCGTAGGGTCTTCGCCGATGCGGATCAGCAGTTCGCGATAGAGATCCTGGGTTGAGACACTGTCGAGCAAGGGGGTTTCGATGATGGCCGACGTACTTGGCATAGGAGGAGCCTTTCTTAGATTGTGCCTGGCGATGGTGCCGATCCGCCGGCGTAGTCAAATGAGTTATTGCTGGTTTCCTCTACGTGAACCCGCTCAAGATGAGCGGCGGTGAAACGTTGAAAGATGTCGTAAATCTCGATGCTTAGATTCTCTGTCGTGGAAACTTTGTCCGCAAAGCAGTCCAACGTATTCAAATTTGTGTGATCAAACCGAGCCCGTAGATTTGTTTGCGCGAACGTGTCCAGATCCGCGAGATTGCAAACCATTCCTGTTGCGGGATCAACCTGGCCACTCAATGTTACCTGCACTGTGTAGTTATGGCCGTGACCGTGAGGGTTATTGCATTTCCCGAAGACTGTCCGATTCTGCGCCGTATCGTATACGTCTGTGTGCAGCCTATGCGAGGCGCTGAAGCGGTACCGGCGGCTGAGATGGGCTTTCATTGCTCACCATAGTAGTCTGCGAATAGATCAGGCATCTCGTAAACCCGGACGCGATGCAGTTTCGCATGAGGAATTTTGTTATCAAGCCGGTGCCAGATTGCGATCGCGATGTTCTCTGTTGTGGGGATGGTGGTCTTGAACTCGGGAACTTCATAGTTGAGATGCCGGTGATCGTAGACGCTCACAACTTCGCGCTCGAGGATGTCCTTCAACTCTTTCAGATCGACAACAAACCCTGAGACAGGGTCGACCGCTCCCGACACAGTGACCTCCAGCGTGTAGTTGTGGCCGTGGCCGTTGCGATTCGCGCATTTGCCAAACACGCGCAGATTTTCCTCTGGAGACCAGGCTTCATTCCAGTAGAAATGGGCTGCAGAGAACTCGGCTTTGCGGGTTAGAAAAATCATGGGTCTCCTGGTATTAGATGTAATGGCGGGCGAAGAGGATACAAAGGCTTGATTACTAAGTAGTTGTGTTGTAGCTGCGCCCCTTCCAGACGACATTTTTCTTGATGCGATGCTGAATGACGCTACGAATGAGAAGGAAGACGAACAGGGGGACTCCCAGTATGGAGATAGCCACGTCAATCGCCGGAAAGTTCGAACGGGCAACACGCGAATAGAAGCGCCATAGTGTGCGAACCCACAGCAGAAGTATCACGCTGCGCTGCCACGGCACCAGCCAATAGATACCCAGTGCCAGCGCAGGCAGGCCGAAGAAAAGCAGGAAGTCGAGTATGCGCCAGAGCGCCAGGGCGATGGGTTTGGGAAAGAGAAGCGCAAGATTCTTTGTCCAGCCTTCGATCATTTCCGAGGTTGTGCCGTACATCTGAGTGGAAAGGGCGTCCGGGGCATAGCGAAAACGGATAATACGTGGTACCCGTTTGATATTGTGGGCAAGCGCTACATCTTCGAGAATATTCTTGCCGATCGCACGATGACCCCCGACAGAAAAATAGGCGTCGTGTTCGACCAGGATGAACTGGCCGTTGGCGGCGGCAAGACGAAGAACAGGGTCATTCACCTGTTGCGGCGGGTAGACGGATGCGAGTTCCGAGAACACCAGCGGCATGACGGCGCGCTGCCAGAAGCCGGTGACGATCTGCCGGGGAGAGTAGGACAGCAGGACGGCCTTGTACTTCTCCGCCTCGCGAAGAGAGCGGGAGAGGTTGTTTGTTTCGTGGATGGTGTCCGCGTCGGTGAAGAGGAGGTATCGGCCTCGGGCGGCTTGTGCGCCGGTCCAGCATGCGTTGCTCTTGCCCGTAAACCCGCCGCAACTGCTCAGGTCCAGAGCCGGAGCATCGAGGAGGATCACGCCGTTGTGGCTGGCGGCGGCGTTGGCAGCGATCTCGCGTGTTTTGTCGGTTGAGTCGTCGTTGACGATGATCAACTCCCACTCTTGGCCGAGGGCGAAGCCGGGTTCGGATTGGCGAAGCAGCGAGGCGATGCAGGCCGGCAACGAACGTTCCTCGTTGCGGGCAGGAATGATTACCGAGAGTTCGAGATCGGGCTGCTCGAGCTGTTCCGACGGGTTTCGGTCCAGCTCGCGGTTCGTATTGGTCACGACTTCGTATTATAGGAAGTGGAGTGTATTGTGCGTCGAGTCTGGGTAGTTCTGGTGCTGGGAATATTGGCGGTAACTGGGTGCGATCGGGGAAGTCACCCGGGAAACATCGATAAGCCTGCGCCGCAGTTCGTTTTGAGCGATGGTGTCCGGACAGCGGACCTGAGCAAGCTGCGCGGACGGGTCGTTGTGTTGAATCTTTGGGCCACCTATTGCGCTCCGTGCATCGAAGAGCTGCCCAGCCTGCTGGCGCTGCAGAGGCAGATGCCTGATGTTGCGGTCGTCGCGGTCAGCATGGACCAGGATCCTGATGTCTACCGGCGGTTTCTGGCCGAGCATCATGTGGATGTGCTCACGGTTCGCGATGAAGAGCAGCGGGTGAATGCACTGTATGGAACAGTGCAGATTCCTGAGACTTACATCATCGACAGACAGGGCATTCTGCGGAGAAAATTCATCGGGGCTCAGAACTGGACTAGCCCGGAGATAACCGGCTATCTCGCGAAGATGTAGCTTTAGTTTGACTGCGGGGCGACTCCCTGCTCGCCGCTGATATCATCAAAGTCATGACACAGCTTGATGTTCTTTACCGCTATGGAGCTCCGCCAACTGAATCAGCCATCCTGGCGATGGCGAAGGTGCGCGAGGTGTATGGCGTTCGCCGCATGGAGGTGGACGAAGCGAACAAGACCGTGCGGGTTGAGTACGACGCCAGCCGGTTGACGGGGGCGGTGATTCACGAGCTTTTGCGTCGTGCGGGCATCGACATCGTCGAGACCATGCCGATGTTCGTTACGCCGCCACCACCTGAGCCTGTCGCTGCAACGTAGTTGCCGCTGAGCGGATTGTCCGCTATTTTTAGTGTCTGTACAGTCTTGTTTTTCGCGCCCGTAGCTCAGCTGGATAGAGCATTTGGCTTCGAACCAAAGGGTCGGGAGTTCGAATCTCTCCGGGCGCACCACATCCTTTCTCAGTCTCATTGAGATAGTTAGGCGCGCGCGTTTGCCCTGCGCTGCAAATTCCAGTATCCTTAAAGAGTTGCACCCCCACGCAATGTGCGCCCGTAGCTCAGCTGGATAGAGCAACTGGCTACGAACCAGTAGGTCGGAGGTTCGACTCCTTCCGGGCGCACCATTCTCTCCCTTTCGACTTCTTGTTCCCCTCAAATTCTCCGACTTCACAGGTGTACTTTGTTCCCATTCTTGGATGTGGTTGCGCGGTTTAGGGGGTGCCCCCCTCCCCCCATTGCCCGGGTGCAAATATCTTATATTCAATGATTTACAGTCTTCGATGGTTCGCAAAAATTTCATAATAAAGGAGTTACGGCCAAATATTTACAAACAAAGGGGTTACGGGCGAGAATCTTCTTTCTTTCTTAATGAGTTAGCCCCGGAGGGTGTCCGGGGCTTTGCTTGTTTTCCTATCTATGTATCCAGTATAGCGGTTTGAGTGTAACTAAAATGCCACGCGGATGTTGTTGGTTGGTAAAGGGTTAGGTGGTTTTGGGACTTGACATGCGATTTTTGGGCTGAAAATGAGGAAAGAAAAATTATGGAAAGAACAAAGGCAATGGAATCAGTCGTTATTGCCTCTGGCAGATTGCTCGAATATCAGCCTATTCGGCTCTCAATGCTTGCATCGGATCGAGGCGCGATGCACGCCAAGCGGGAACGATACATGCCAACACGGCCACCGCGAGCAGCGTTGCGGCAACTGCGGCAAAGACCACCGGATCGAGCGGCTTGATTTCGTAGAGCAGGTCGCGCATCAGCCGGCAGGCTTCCAGACTTGCTGCGAGTCCCACGATAAGACCGAAGACCGCGGGCCGCATTCCATCCAGCAACATCTTCCGCATCACCTGTTCGCGTTTTGCGCCAAGCGCAATGCGGATACCGATCTCGGTCGTCCGCTGCGCTGCGATGTACGACATCACGCCGAACAGCCCCACCGCGGCAAGAACCAGCGACAACGTGGCAAAAGCCACGAGCAGCGTGGTGTTGAAGCTCTGGTCCGTAGTCGATTTGCCCAGTAACTGATTCATCGTGAGCACGTCAGAGACCGGCAAATCTCGGTCCATCTCTGATACGATGCGCTGTACTGGAAGAGCGAACTGCTCCAAATCATGCCCGGAGCGAATCACAAGCGTGCCGACCGTCTCGACACCGGCATCCAGCGGGTAGTACTGAACTGGCCGCGGCCTTTCGCCGATCGCGTAACGGGTATCGCCAACAATCCCCACAATCACGGCATCGCGACCGCGTACTCGCAGGTGTTTGCCCAACGGATCTTCGCCAGGAAAAAACTGGTTGGCGAAAGATTGGCTGACGACGGCTTCGTTGGCAGTATCCAATCGCTTCCCGCCGTCAAAGGTACGCCCGCGCAAAATTGGAATGCCCATCGCGCCGAAGTACTTCGGATCGGCCCAGCGGCTTAACGCATATAGACCACTACCTTGCGGCAGTGGCGGATGCTCCACAATGGTGAAGGTCCAATCCATCGCATATCCCTGCCCAGGCACAACCGTTGCAAAGCTCGCTGCTTCCACTCCGGGCAGCGCACGAACGCGATCGAGTAGCGTGTCGTAGAAGTTGGCTCGCTGAGCAGGGGTCGCATAGCGGGCGTCAGGGAGACCCAGGTGCATCGTGATCACGTCTTGCGTGATGCAGCCCATATCGGCGGAGCGCAGCCGTTCATAGCTCTTAATCAGAAGCCCGGCGCCGACCAGCAGGATCACCGTCAGCCCTACCTCTACTGTAAGCAACACCTTGCGCAACGTGGCGCGCGCGCCGCCCCCTACTGAGCGCGCCGCCTCATGCAACGCGCCCAGGATACGCTTGTCGCTCGCGCTGAACGCAGCAATCATTCCGGAAAACAGCGCGCACAGTAAGATGACGCCCACCGTAAATGCGGCCACCATACCGTCGATGTGAATCGATTCGACGCGGCTCATGTCGTGGCGAGTTAGTGTCAGCCAGTGAAGCATGCCGAAGGCGAGTAGAAGTCCCAGCGCTCCGCCGGCAGCAGAAAGCATCAGGCATTCCATCAGCCGTTCGCGCATTAGACGCAACCAGCCCCCGCCCAATGCTGTGCGAATCGCCAGCTCTTTGCGTCGTGCCGCCGCGCGCGCCACCAGCAGATTGGCCACATTGAGGCAGGCAATCAACAGCAGGCAGCACGTCGCCCCCAGCAGCATATAGAGCGGCTTCTTGATGTCGCCTACGATGTGCTCTAGCAGCGGACGGCTCTTGGCGCTTTGAAATACGAATGGGTCGTTCAGGTGCTCATTGTGGATGCGCTGGGAGATGACGCTCAGATGGGCCACGCCTTGCGCCGCGCTGACTCCCGGCTTCAGACGCCCCACAACGCGAAACATGTGATTGCTGTACGACTTCATCACGTCTTCGGATTTGTCGTGGTAAACCGGCGTCCATAGCTGCGTCGACGGGTCAGGAAAATCGAACCAGGCGGGCATAACGCCGATCACCGTGTACGGCTTGGCGTCCAGATCGATGGTCTGGTTCAAAATGGCAGGGTTACCGCCGAAGCGACGCTGCCACAAACCCCAGCTCAGCAATACCGTGCCGGGAGCTCCGGGGCTGTCATCGGCTTCAGAAAAATCTCGACCCAGCGCGGGCTGCACGCCGAGAGTGCGGAGCATGTCCCATGAAAACAACGCACTCTTCAGCTTCTCCGGCAATTGCCCGCCCGACCCCGACAGCCCCACCCGGATAGGCTGCGCGAGCGCGAGACTGCTGTAGCTGCGATTCTCCTTCTTCCACTCGGCGTACATGCCGCCGGCAACCCAGGTGGACCCAGCCGAATCATCTTCACGAAGGGCACCCTCATAGAGAACTGCGAGGCGATTCGGGTCTTGGAACGGCAAAGGCTTGAGCAATACGCCGCGAACCACCGTGAACAGCGCGACGTTGGCCCCAATGCCCAGCGCCATCACCAGCACGGCGATGACGGCAAAACTCGGGGTGCGAAGAAGGGTACGCAGGCTGATGCGAAGATCGCGGGCGAGGGACTGAACCCAGTTCCACGACCAGGTGGCGCGAGTTTGTTCACGAATAAGAGTGGGATTTCCAAAGGCGCGTAAGGCTGCGTAGCGAGCCGCTTCTCCTGAAATGCCACCTTCCCGTTGCTCCTCCTCTTCCAATTCCAGGTCGGAACGCAGCTCCCGCTCCAGGTCTGCATCTCTCTTCTTGATCTGCCACCATCGCATGTCAGTTCTCCTCGGCGGCGGGCCACATCACGCGCGCCACAGCTTCGGCCATCTGCTTCCACTGCGATTCTTCGACCAGGAGCTGCTTCCTGCCCTTGTCGGTCAAACGGTAGTATTTGAATTCGCGATTTCGGTCGGGCGCAGTCTCCCATTTGGAGAGGACCCACCCTCTTCGCTCCAGGCGATGCAGCGCGGGATAGAGCGAACCGTGCTGCATCTGCAGAAATTCATTCGTGGTCCTCTGAATTTGCTTCCCGATCTGGTGACCGTGAGCAGGCCCATAGAGAAGGGTCCTCAAGATGAGCATGTCAAGCGTTCCCTGGAGGAGTCCGACCCGTTGCTGTACTTGCTTCGCCATAGAAGACACTCTACCCTCAACCTGGCAACGAGGGTAGACACTCGACTATCGATTGTCAAGGGACGAAACAGGGTCCGAATTTGTCGAATGACGATAAGAAGGGCAACGCACTCATTGAACTCCGGTTCTGGGCTTTCGAGAGCACCAGTAACGAGTTAAGCGGATTATTTTTTGAGCAGAGGGAGGATGAGCGGGAGGATGTTGTTGGCTACTACCTTGTTTCCTTCTGCTGTGGCGTGGGTTCTGTCGGCCTGCATCATGCCGTCTACGCCGAAGACGCCCTTCAACAGGAACGGGAGCATGGGGACGTTGTATTTCTTTGCGAGCAGCGTGTAGGTGTCGTTGAACTGGTGGATGTAGTCGGGGCCATAGTCGGGTGGGAGGGTGATGCCGGCGAGGACGACTTTTGTGCCGCTGGATTTTAAGGTGCTGACGATCTTGTCGAGGTTGGCGCGTGAGTCTTCAATGCGGAGGCCGCGGAGACCATCGTTGCCGCCGAATTCGACGACGACGATGGCAGGCTTCATGGCGACGATGTCGTTGACTCGTTCGACTCCGTCTTTCGTCGTATTGCCGCTGATGCCCTCGTTGACGACGCGGTAGTGGTAGCCTTTGGCGTCGAGGTCGGCCTGGAGGTAGTCGGGGTAGCTCTTGCCGAATTCGGCGCCGTAGCCGGCGGTGAGGCTGTCGCCGAAGCAGACGATGAGGGGACGATGGTCAGTCGAGGCTGGGGCGGAAGGAGGGGGCGTAGCGGTAGCCTCGGGAGCGGGTGCGGGAGTGGCGGCGGGCGTTTGTTCTGCTTGATTTGCTTGATTGCCGGTGCGACAGCCGGCGGGTGAGAGGGTCAGGGCCGCTAAAATAGCGAGGAGTGCAGTTCTCCGCATGTCTACACAGTAACAAATCTGCCTGGCGACGAATCGCATTCGAGAGCGACAAGCGGATCGCGACAGAACAAAACGGCAGCCGAGAGCGTATTAATCGCAAGAGTGGAAGGAGAACGACGCATTTTGAGCCAACCGACTCCGATGATTTCTGTTGAAGGGCTTCGCAAGTCAATTCGTAACGGCACCCGCACGGTCGATATTTTGAGGGGACTGGATTTTACGATTCCGCAGGGACAGTTTGCTGCGATCATGGGGGCGAGCGGCAGTGGCAAGTCAACACTGCTTGGGCTGCTGGCGGGGCTCGACACGCCGAGTGAAGGGAACGTCCACCTGAATGGCACGGCGATCAGCTATCTGCCAGAGGACAAGCTGGCGCAGGTGCGGGGAAAGGCGATCGGGTTTGTCTTCCAGTCGTATCAACTGATTCCGACGCTGACGGCGCTGGAGAACGTTCTGCTGCCGCATGAGCTGAATGCTGATGCACGGGAGAGTGGACTGGCGCGGGCGCGTGAGCTGTTGCGGAGCGTTGGGTTGGGTGATCGCATGGACCACTATCCTGTGCAGCTTTCTGGCGGCGAGCAGCAGCGGGTGGCGTTGGCGAGGGCGTTTATTCTGCGACCGCCGATCGTGCTTGCCGATGAGCCTACAGGAAATCTGGACACGGCGAATGGGGCACACGTGCTTGAGTTGCTGCTGAACCTGAATCGCACCGAAGGTACGACGCTGGTGCTGGTGACGCATGATCCGCTGCTGGCCGCGTATGCGAACCGGCGCATTGTGTTGCGCGATGGATTGATTATTGCGGACGAGATCAATCCGAACCCGGCCGCGGCACCTCGCGAAGCTGCGCTGGCGGAGGGCTGATGGCCGCCCTCAGCTATCGTTCTGCTCTGAAGATCGCCGCGCGCGAGATGCATTCGTCACGCGGAAAGTTCTTCTTCGTGATTCTTTCTGTTGCGATTGGCGTGGCTGCGCTGACCGGAGTGCGAGGTTTTTCTTCTTCGTTTCGAACGTGCGCTGCTGAATCGCGCTCGCAGCATTATGGCTGCGGATCTCTCGGCGCGGATGTTTCAACAGCCGACGCCGGAGCAGCAGAAGGGGCTGGACGAGATTGCGGCGAGCGGAGTAGAGATTACGCCGGTGACGGAGTTGCTGTCGATGGCGTCCTCTCCGAAGACGCTTGACCCGTTGCTGGTTTCGATGAAGGCGGTGGATCCGGCGAAGTATCCGTTTTACGGCGATGTGGAGCTGGCTCCGGCTGCGTCGTTGAAGTCGGTGCTGACTCCCGATACGGTGGCGGTGGCGGACGATCTCCTGATTCGGCTGAATCTCAAGGTTGGGGACCAGTTGAAAGTCGGAACGAAGCTCTTTCAGATTGCTTCGGTGGTAGTGAATGAACCGGACCGGCTGTCGAGCAACTTTGCGGCGGGGCCGCGGGTGCTGATCTCGCGGGAAGGGCTGGATGCGAGCGGTTTGCTTGCGCCGGGGAGTCATGCGGGGCAGCGGTATCTTTTCAAGGTGCCGAAGCCGCGGAATGGCGCTCCGATCTCCGACAAAGCTGTTGCGGATTTGAAGGCGCGGCTGGAGAAGCTCCTGCCAGAGGCACAAATTATTGATTATCGCGAGACGAACCCGGCGCTGACACAAGGGCTGGATCGAGCGACGAGTCTGTTGTCGCTGATGAGCCTGGTGGCACTGGTGTTGGGCGCGATCGGTGTGGCGATGGCGATGCGGGCGCACCTGCAACAACGGCTGGATACGATTGCGATCATGAAGTCGCTGGGTGCGCGGTCGGGGCAGGTGATCAAGATCTATCTGCTGCAGACATTATTGCTGGGGGCGGCCGGAGGTGTGCTCGGCGTCGGGCTTGGAGTGGGGGTGCAGCTGAGTTTTCCGTATCTGCTGGCGAAGCTGATCCATGTAGATACTGAGCTGCATGTGCAGTTAAGTACGGTTCTCACGGGAGTTGCGGTGGGGATTTTGACGACGCTTTTGTTTACGCTGCCTCCGCTGCTGGATATTCGCGGAGTGCGGCCGATTCTGATTCTTCGACGAGCGGTGGACGACAACGACGACCCTTTTGTGGCCGGCATCTGGCGCAAGATTACGAAGAACCTGGCACAGATCGGCGCGGCAGTGCTGATCCTTGCCGGGCTCGCGGCGATTGCGACTACGTTGAGCGATTCGGTGGTCGTCGGGCAGGTATTCTCGTTGGGCCTGGTTAGTGTGCTGGGCGTGCTGCTGGCCGCGTCTGCCGCGGTTCTGGCGGGGCTTCGATTCTTTTTGTCGAAGACTCGGCTTCACCTGCCGTCTTCTGTTCGGCATGGACTGGCGAATCTGTATCGACCGGGGAATCCCTCTGCCGCGTTGCTGGCGGCGCTGGGGATGGGCGTGATGCAGATCATGACGGTCTATCTTGTGCAGCAGGCGGTGGTGTCGGAGCTGCATGTCTCGGCTGCGCCGAATCTGCCGAATGTGTTTCTGATCGATATCACGAGCGGCGAGGTGGGTGGGATACGAACGCTGCTGAAGGCGCAGCATAGCGTGACGGCTGATCCTGAGCTGCTGCCGGTGGTTTCGTCGCGTGTGATTGACATCAACGGAGTATCTGCGGATGAGGCTAAGCTGAAGAACTTTCTCGAAGCGGATGTTGCGGTCGATCAGTCTGACGTGGATCGGATAGCGTGCCTCCGGGGACGAAGGTGTGGAAGGGAAGTGGTGGGCGGCTGATGAAAAGGGAGCCAATGGTCGCGATTGAGCAGCGACAGGCTCAGCGGCTCGGGGTTCACGTCGGATCGCACATAACGTTTGCCGCGCAGGATACGCAGATCGTCGCAACGGTGGCGGCGCTGACGAAGGCGGACGGGCAACACGCTTTTTCGCGGGCGGAGTTTATTCTGCCGCAGGCTGCTCTGGCTGGGCTGCCCGTGGTGTGGTATGGGGGTGTGCATGTGGACCCGGCGCATGTGGGAGAGGTGCAGCGGGCGTTGTATAACGCTTATCCCACTGTGACGGTGATCAACGTGGCGCAGGCGCTGGAGACGGTGCGGGCAGTGGTGATCCAGATTACGTATGTGATTCAGTTTCTGGCGGCGTTTTCAATCTTTGCCGGCATTATTATTCTGGCGAGTTCGATTGCGGGGACGCGGTATCGGCGCATTCGGGAGGTGGTGGTGCTGAAGACGCTGGGAGCTACGCGGCGGCGTATCGCTGCGGTATTTTCTATCGAATTTGCCGTGCTTGGGATGGTCGCGGGGATTGTGGGAATCTTGTTTGCCAATATCATTGCGCGAGTGCTGCTGACGCGCATGACGGTGGCGTATCACTTTCTGTGGGGATGGGCGGCGGTGGCGCTGGTGGGGACTGCGGCTCTGACGGTTGCAACGGGGTGGATGGCGAGCCATCGGATCCTGGGGCGGAAGCCGCTTGAGGTTCTGCGCGAAGAGTAGGTATGGCCGGATGAGCTGTTGGTCCGGGCTTCTGTTCCCGGATGAGCTCGCTGTGGGTACCCGTCCCCGTCAAAAGTGCGCAAAGTATTCCAAATAGATAGTTTAGGTCTGGACTTCCGGGTCTGGCTCGGATTGGTCCGTTCTTCGGCTGAGTTCCCCGGGTAGGTGATTATCAAGTGCGGGAATTTCGGGGAAGACGGGCCGGATGCATTCCGGGAAATAATTTTTCTATTGACACTCGTTTCTCCAGTCCCGTAGATTCCGTGCTGGGCCAAAATAACCATCCATCTGGTCGAACCAGTTGGTCATGTGCAATGGACCACGCGAATTGCAGAACTTCAGGAGAGCTACGATGCGAGTGAATTTTATGCGGGACAAGAGTGTATTGGGGTCAGGGCTGGCCGGAAGGCGAGTGGGCGGGATGAGATTTGTGACTGCCCTCCTGGTGTGCGTTGGTCTGATGTTGCCGGTTGCGATCGCGCAGACGGCGGGTGAGGGAGCGATTACGGGCACGGTGACGGATTCTTCGGGTGCCGTGGTTGCGAATGCGACGGTTGTGGCGCACAACGTTGCGACGGGCGTCGATACGACGCGTGTTACTTCTTCGGCGGGCGTTTACCAGATCAGTCCGATCATTATCGGGACTTATTCGGTGACGGTTTCGGCGACCGGATTC
This sequence comes from uncultured Acidobacteriaceae bacterium, assembly GCA_963791735.1. Classification (GTDB taxonomy): domain Bacteria; phylum Acidobacteriota; class Terriglobia; order Terriglobales; family Acidobacteriaceae; genus Edaphobacter. The sequence goes on from CAWBTR010000012.1 coordinate 242,141, forward strand.
CAGAAGATTACGCAGGAGAACATTGTTATCAATGAAAACCAGATCTTCGGTTTGAATCCCGTAATGAAGGTTGGAAGCCAGAACGATATGGTGACGGTGACGACAGCGCCACCGCAACTGGATACGGCGAATGCGACGCTGGGCGCGACGATTACGAGCACGGAGTTCGCCAATCTGCCATTGATGGTGGCGAACAATCAGCAGCGCGACATCACTTCGTTCTCGAATCTATTGCCGGGTGCTCAGCCTGGCAGCCGGTCGTCACTTTTTTCCGGTACGGCGAATCGTGTGCAGGAGGTTTATCTGGACGGCATTCCGCTAACGACGATCAGCCAGATTGGGGACAACCGTCCGATCTTCAACATCGTTCCGTTTGAGGGCATCGACCAGGTGGGAGCGCTGACGAGCGGGCAATCGGTGGAGTACCAGGGCGCGGGTTCGGTGAACTACACGATGAAGAGCGGCACGAACCAATATCACGGCACCGTCGCCGATTTTGTACGCAATACCATCTTCGATACCTGGGGATTCACGGCAATCAACGCGACCCAGAAAGCACTTGTCAACGGTGTCGTAACCACAGTCCCGGTTGGAAAGCCAGTGGATCACCAGAACGAATTAGCTGCAGCTGTAGGCGGCCCAATCAGTATCCCGCATCTATTCAGCGGCCATGACAAGCTCTTTTTCTTTGTGGCCTATGACAAGGCCCACACCAGGGCCGCTCCCACCTATGCCACACAGACCGTTCCAACCACGCTAATGCAGGGGGGCGACTTCACTGAGTTGCTGACGGCAAACGGTGGTCCCGGCTATCTGATCTATGACCCGACCACACAAGCCTGCGTGGGCAACTCCTGCACCCGCAAGCCATTTATGGGGATGAAGAATGGTTTGCCGACAACGAATGTGATCCCATCGAGCGAAATCTCTCCGATTTCCCAGAAGATGCAGTCCTACCTGCCGACGCCAACCAGCGCTGGTATCCAAAACAATTATTTTGGTGGAATTCCCAGCGGCTACGACAATTGGCTTTACTCGGGGCGCATCGACTACACGATTTCGCCGAAGCAGACCTTGTCGTTCACACTGACAGGCGGAAACCGCCATGCTGTGCCGTATACCGGGACTGCCAATATCCTTCCGTTGCCCTACCTTGGGACTACAGCTTCGACGGTCGCCGGGCACTGGGCCGACATGTCCGACTCTTACACTATCAAGTCGAACCTCGTGAATCAGTTCAAATTTGGCTTCAGCAACTTTGGTGGGCCACCGATCCAGAATATTACTGAAAATACTCAATATGCGGCGTCGCTGCAGGGTATCAACTTCACCGGCGTCCCATCCAATGGACAAGCTGTCACGGAGTTCCCGACCCAGATTTTTGGCGGCAGTAACGCGCAACAAGAATGGGGAGAGGGCGGCTCGGGTGTTACTGCCACTACGGTGAGCGAGGCGTACACCGCGGTTGACAACCTGTTATGGATCAAGGGTAAGCACTCCATGACTTTTGGAGCACAGTTCCAGTGGCTGGAAGAGAATGCATCCAACTACGACGGACCCACCTCGTCACTGACGCTGAATTGGGGTGTCAATGAGACGGCGCAAGAGAGCGGTTCGGCTTATACCGGCAGTACTGGTTATGCCTATGCCAGTTACCTGCTGGGCGCGGTCGGCAGCACGGGAATAACGTTGCAGCCGTTCTCTGTACTTGGCGGACGGTTCCGCCCTATAGCTCCTTACTTCGAAGACGACTACAAGGTCAACTCCAAGTTGACGCTGAATCTGGGACTGCGTTGGGATTACATCCCGACCTATACGGAGGTCCAGAACCGGTTCTCTTTCCTCAATCCAGCGATCAGCAACCCAGTTACAGGAAACCTGGGGACATTGGAGTTTGCGGGCACCAGTGGCGGCTCGGCTGTCAGTTGTGGTTGCAGCACACCTGTGAACAACTACATGAAGAACTGGGGGCCTCGTGTAGGCCTGGCCTATTCGGCGGATGACAAGACTGTCTTTCGTGCGGCCTTTGCTATGGTGTACTCACATGGTGGCGGAACAGGCGGAGCCGGTGGTACATATAACGGCCCTTCTCAGCTAGGCTTTACGAGTTCTCCTTCCTATACCGACGGCGCCGCGGGAACGGGGGCTGGTCCAGCTTTTTATCTCAACACCAGCTCGGCCTTTACTGCGCTCGGCCTCGCGAACAACAACTTTGGTGGCCCGAACTATACGGTACCGGCGATTACCCCTCCGGGGGCCATCAGCCAGACGCTCAATGTCGGGAACACGGTCAACAGTACCGGAGGATTTATCACTGCGAGCGGAGCGCCTGGTTATGCTGACCCGTATTTTTCAGGTCGCGCACCGGAGTTTAACTTTTGGAACGTTGGTATCCAGCGTGAGATTACAAACAACATAACGGTCATGGTGAACTACGCTGGCTCGCAGAGTCACTTCATCGCTGGCGCGAGCAATATGCGTGGGCTGGAGTCGGGCCAGATCAATCCCATCTACTATGCGCTGGGCACCCTCCTGACAGCGCCAGCCACACCGGCAAACCTTGTAGCAGCGAACACTGCCGCTGCGGCTGCGGGGCTTCCGGCCATCAATCTGCCGTATGCCAGCTTTGGTCTGGCCGCGGCAACGAGTGCGGGTTCCGGCAAAGCAACCATCGGTCAGGCGTTGACCTGGATGCCGCAGTTTTCCGGCACTACAGATACCTGGGGGAGTCAGTCGGCGAACGCGAACTATAACGCCTTGCAGATATCATTGTCGCAGCGGGTGTCCCATGGGTTGACGTTTAACGTGAACTACACCTATGAGAAGAACCTTGACGATGCCGGTACGATGCGCAGCGGCTGGGCAATTCCAGCAAACCGACTCATCAGCGGTCGGGCCTGGAAGGAGAACCGGATCGATCGCGGGTTGAGCGTGAATAGTGTTCCTCAGAACCTTGCAATCTACGGTGTCTACCAGTTGCCGTTCGGCAAGGGGGGAATTGGCAACGATAGCCGGTTGGTTCGGATCCTGGCTGGCGGATGGACTTATTCCTCGGTCTTTACGTATATTTCGGGTACGCCGCTGCTGGTCACAGCTTCGTCGTGCAACAGCACTTTTCAGCCGACTGCGGGAACCTGCATGCCGGATCTCAACCCGAACTACACGTCGAATACTATAAGGCAGAATGGAAGCTGGGGCAAAGGCGTTACAGCGAAGACGCTGGGGGCTGTACCGAGCGCGGGCGGCATCTCCTATGCCAACGGCTATATCGGTAACGCAACTCAGGGAGACGGTGGCAATGCCGCCGGTGCCGCTGTGCCATGCGCCACAGCCACCACGGCCTTCTGCAACTCTGGAAATTTCATGTTCGGCGATGCGCAACGCACTGCCGCCTTCGGCCTACGGAATCCCAGCGTATACAACCTGAACGCCAGTATCCGGAGGAGTTTCAACCTTACGCCGGAGCGGGTCAAGTTCATCTTCGCGGTGGATTGCCAGAACGTAACCAACAAAGTTACGTTCGGCGGCATCAATGCGAGCGTCGACTCCGCCAGCTTTGGAACTGTGAGCACCGCAACAAGCAATACCGGCAGCCGCGACTTCCAGTTCTCGGGAAGGTTGAACTTCTAATTTGTCTTCGAATTGTTTTACCTGGAGCCAGGTGCCACGAAGTATGGGGCGCCTGGCTTCGGTTATTTTAGATACTAGATTGAGGTGCGGGATGTTGTTGCGAAGTCGGTGCTGGGTGATTGCCGTTGTGGCGGGAGTTTGCTGGTGTGGGATGGGGTCGCAGATTGCCGCGCAGCAGGTGTCGTACGAGCATGCCACTCCGCAACAATTGGCGGGGATTGCGAAGGACAACTCACGGCACTTTGGGGATGATCCGGATGATGCAGGGCCGATTGCCACGGACTTGTCGGCTTCGCTCGATCCGGCGGCTGTGGGAAAGGCGATGCGGAAGGTCGGGGATTGGCAGATGGCGCGGTCCGAACAATACTTCGACCGGATTTGGACATGGAGTGTGCTTTACAGCGGATTCATGGCGGCTTCGGATTCGCTCGGAGATACGAAATATCGCGATGCGATGGAGGCCATGGGGAAGAAGTTCGACTGGCAACTGCGGTCGCACCTGCCCGATGCTGACGATCAGAGTGTTGGGCAGACTTATCTCGAGCTCTATCTGCTGAAGAAAGATCCGGCGATGATTGCAGCCGACGCGGACGGAGCTGGATGCGCTGTTGCCGGAGCCGCATGTTTCAAAGAGGCCTGGAAAGTCGGTTGTCTGGTGGTGGTGCGATGCGCTGTTCATGGCGCCGCCGGTGTGGTCGAGGATGTATGCGGCGACGGGCGACAGGAAGTACATCGGCTATCTCGATGAGGAGTGGTGGAAGACCTCGGACCTGCTGTATGACAAGCAGGAGCATCTGTATGCGCGGGATGCGGACTACCTGACCAGGACTGAGGCGAATGGCAAGAAGATGTTCTGGTCGCGCGGCAATGGGTGGGTGATGGGCGGTATCGTGAGGACGCTCGACTATCTGCCGAAGGACGATCCGGCGCGGGTGAAGTACGTGACGCAATTGAAGGAGATGGCGGCGCGTGTGGCTTCGCTGCAAGGGCCAGATGGACTCTGGAGGGCAGGGATGCTGGATCCGGGGAACTACTCCGAGCCTGAGATGTCGGGGTCGGCTCTGTTTACGTATGCAATGGCGTGGGGGATCAATGAAGGCGTATTGGATGGGAAGATCTATCGGCCAGTGGTCGCGAAGGCATGGGCGGGGATGCTGAAGCATGTGTATGCCGATGGCCGGCTGGGATGTATCCAGCAGACGGGTGCTGAGCCGGCGCCGTTCAAAGCTACGGCGAGCTATACGTATGGGGTGGGAGCGTTTTTGATGGCGGGAAGTGAGATTCGACGTATGGGGGTTACGCCTGCTGCAGCGAAGAAGAGTCACAAGACCAGTTAATCGGGTCGGGGTTGTAGGATGAATTTGTCTTGCAATTCCAATTGTGCAGGTGCTGTGGATGAAGGTGGAGAGAGAACAGGCGCTGCGAGGGCATCGGCAGCGTTTTGGGCAAGTGGGGCGGATATTTGCTGCTCCGGCGCGGGTGAATCTGATTGGCGAGCATACCGACTATACGGGTGGATTTGTGATGCCCATGGCTATCGATTTTCAGACGGTGGCCATTGTGAGCGCACGGGAGGATGGGCGCGCGGTTTTTTATTCGGCTAACTATGACGAGGAGGTTGGCTTCGAGATTGCTTCTTTGCAGCAAACGCCGAGTGGACGCTGGAGCGACTATCCCGCCGGCGTTCTGTGGAGCCTCCGAGAGGAAGGAATTGTTGTTGATGGTTTCAACATGAGCCTGGTGGGAGATGTGCCGCTGGGCGCGGGGCTTAGTTCGTCTGCTTCGGTGGAAGTTGCGACGGCCATGGCGTTGCTGGGGCGCGCGAGGGTAAAGCTGCCGCTGGAGAAGGTTGCGACTCTTTGCCGGCGAGCCGAGAATGAATATGTCGGGGCGAAGAGCGGCATTATGGATCAGTTCGCCGTGGCGGGTGGAGTGGCGAATCGTGCGATGCTGCTGGACTGCCGGTCGCTCGGGTATGAGTTGCTGCCGTTGCCGAATGCGGTGCGAGTGGTGATCTGCAATTCGATGGTGAAGCATGCGGTGGCGACGGGTGAGTACGGCGACCGAAGTTCTGAGGTGGAGGCTGGGCAGGCAGTGCTGCGGCGGGAGCGGCCGGGCGTGGAGTTGCTGCGGGATGCAACGCTTAAGGACCTTGAGGCTTGCAGGGATTTGATGTCTGCGGCGAGCTTCAAGCGGTGCCGGCATATCATCACGGAGAATGCGCGCGTTATGGAGGCTCGGGAGGCGCTGTTGCAGGGCGACGTGGAGCGGTTTGGAGCGTTGATGATCGAGGCGCATGTGAGCGTACGAGATGACTTTGCGGCAAGCTGCGAGGAGGTCGATGTGCTGGTTGCGATCGCGATGCAGCAGGCAGAGTGTTTCGGGGCGCGCATTACAGGAGGCGGGTTTGGCGGCTGTTCGGTTAATATCGTTCGCGCCGAGGCGACAGAGAAGTTTGTCGCAACACTGCGGCGTGAGTATGCGGTGAAGACAGGAATTGAGGCGGACTGTTTTGTGTGCATGCCTTCGGATGGGGCGTTTGCGCTGGCGAAGAAGGCTGGTGCGGCGTGAATCCGTTGGCGCAGCAGAATCCTCATAGGCGGTTCAATCCTTTGAAGCGGGAGTGGGTGCTGGTGTCCCCACATCGGACGCAGCGGCCCTGGCAGGGGCAGACGGAGACGAAGGCTGCGCCGGTTGCATTGCGTTACGATCCGGATTGCTATCTGTGCCCTGGAAATCTTCGAGCGGGTGGAGTGCGGACGGAAAAGTACACCAGTACATATGTGTTTGAAAACGATTTTGCCGCGTTGAAGCTGGATACGCCACGGTTTTCGAGCGATGAAGGCGGTAAGGGTTTGCTGGTGGCGGAGGGAGAGAGCGGAGTATGCCGCGTGATCTGTTTTTCGCCGCGTCATGATCTGACTTTGGCGAAGATGTCGGTTGCGGAGATTCGCACCGTGGTGGATGTGTGGGCGGAGCAGTGTGTGGAACTTGGCTCGCGGGACGACATCGCTTATGTGCAGATATTTGAGAATCGTGGGGCGATGATGGGAGCCAGCAATCCGCATCCGCATGGGCAGATATGGGCCAGCCGCTCGGTTCCGAATGAAGTGGTGTCGGAGTTGAGCGGGCAGCGAGAGTATTTTGAGAAGAACCGCACCATCTTATTGTGCGAGTACCAGGAGATGGAGGAGTCGCTTGGGGAGCGTGTGGTGGCGCGTAATCAAAGTTTTGTTGCGGTAGTTCCTTACTGGGCGGTATGGCCGTTTGAGGTGATGATTCTGCCGCGGCGGCATGTGGCTCAACTTCAAGCGTTCACAGAGACGGAACGGTCGGATTTCGCGGCCATTTTGCGGGCGGTCACAGCTACGTACGATAACGTCTTCGATACGTCGTTTCCTTATTCGATGGGGCTGCATCCTGCCCCTTGCGATGGCGAGGAGCATCTCGGAGTGGCAGTTTCATGCTCACTTTTATCCTCCGCTGTTGCGGTCGGCGAGTATTCGGAAGTTTATGGTGGGGTACGAACTGCTGGGGTCTCCGCAGCGGGATATCACACCGGAGTCGGCGGCTGAGACGCTTCGACAGGCAAGTTTGCGAGTTTCTGATTAGTCAGTGAGAGTAGGGTTTGTAAGGCGTTCAACCAGCAAAGGACATTCATGAAGCTGATTCGCAGTATCGCTTGTATCGCTACGTTCGCGCTTTTTGTTTCTACGATGTTGTTTGGCACAACTGTCGCTTCGCCGCAGGCGCAAGAGAGGCCGGGGCCGAAGGTGCCTCTCTATCTGGGCACCGCGTGGTATCCGGAGCAGTGGCCGGAGTCGCGGTGGGATGCCGATTTGACGTTAATGGAGGACGCGCATATACGCTTTGTGCGCATTACCGAGTTCGCCTGGAGCACGATGGAGCCGAGCGAAGGCCACTATGACCTGGATTGGGTCGAACGTGCGGTGCGCATGGCGGAGAAGCATCACATTGCGGTGGTACTCGGAACTCCGAGCGCTGCGCCACCCGCATGGCTGACGTCAAAGTATCCCGAGACGCTGCGCACGTTGGAAGACGGCCGCAAAGACCAGCATGGGAACCGCCAGCAGTTCGACTGGTCGAATGCGAAGTACCGCGAGTTGGCCGGAAAGATGGCCGAGCAGATGGCAATTCGTTTTGGACACGATCCCAATGTTATTGGGTGGCAGATTGACAATGAGTATGCCAACGCATCCTACGGGCCGGAGACGAGGCTGCAGTTTCAAGCGTGGCTGAAGGCTCGGTACGGCACGCTCGATAATCTGAATGCGCGGTGGACGACGAACTATTGGAGCCAGACGTATTCAGACTGGAGCCAGATTCCGATTGAAACCTCGTATGGCAACCCGGGATTGCTGTTGAGCTGGAGACGTTTTGTCAGCGATACGTGGCGCAGCTATCAGAAGGTACAGCTCGACAAGATAAGGGAGCATAGCGATCCGCGGCAGTTCATTACAACGAACATGATGGGCTTCTTCGATGCTTATGACCACTACACTGTAAGCCAGGATCTTGACATTGCCGCATGGGACGACTATGTGGGCACGGGGCATCTAGACCCTGTGTCTAACGGCGCGGCGCATGATCTGACGCGCGGATTTCTGCGCAAGAACTTCTGGGTGATGGAGACGCAGCCGGGTTTTGTGAACTGGTCGAAGGATAACAACGCACTCAACAAGGGCGAGGTGCGTGCGATGGCGTGGCACGACATTGGCCATGGCGCCGATGCGGTCTCTTACTGGCAGTGGAGGAGCGCGCTGAACGGCCAGGAGGAGTACCACGGCACGCTGGTAGGCGCCGATGGCACGCCGGTGCCGCTGTATGACGAGGTCGCGCAGTTGGGGCGTGAGTTCGAGAAGGCCGGACCCGCATTGAGTGGAACGGAGCCGCACTCCGAGGTCGCCCTGCTGCATTCGTATGACAGTCGCTGGGCGATTAACTGGCAGAGGCACAATCAGGCATTCGATCCAAAGGAGGCGTTGATCAGCTACTATGGGCCGCTGCGAGCGTTGGTGCATAGCGTAGATATTGTTTCGCCATCGGTGTCGCTGAGCGAGTACAAACTGGTAGTAGCGCCTGCGTTGAACCTGCTGACGGATGCGCAAGCCAAGAATCTGATGGATTATGTGCGTGGAGGCGGGCATCTGGTGCTGGGACAGCGCAGTGCAATGAAGAACGACGACAATGGGCTGCAGCCTGAGCGGCAGCCAGGTCCGCTGGTGGGGCTGCTCGGCGGCCGCGTGGAGCAGTTTTACGCGCTGGATCAGGACGTGCCTGTCTCCGGTGATTGGGGTTCGGGCTCGGGGAAGATATGGGCCGAGCAGCTGAGCGTGAAGGATCCGCAGGCCCATGTTCTGATGCGCTATGGCAAGAGCAACGGATGGCTCGACGGACAGCCTGCGGCGATAACGAGGGCGGTGGGCAAAGGAAGCATCACCTATATCGGTGCGTGGCTGGATGAGAAGACGATGAATGCCGCGGCAAAGTGGATGGTGGAGAACAGTGGTATTCATTTGCTGCCGATCGAACTGCCGAAGGGTGTGGATCTGTATGTGCGCAGCGAAAAGATAAAGAGTGGCGGGCAGAAGACGGTCTGGATTCTGATCAACTTTGGTGGAGATGTTGCGACGGTGTCTCTGCCGGGGCAAATGACGGATGTGCTGCGGGGCGGGCGTGTTGGCTCTGTGACGCTAGAGCGGTATGGCGTATCCGTGTTGAGCGAGGAGTAACCGTCGATACGCTCTTCGCAAGAATGAGCCTTGATGTTTATACGTAGCGTCTTGAACTCCACGGAAAGCGATATTTCTCAGGCAATCGGAGTAATCTGTCTTCTTCAGGAGGAGCGGCATGCCGGTAGATTCACTTAGGGTAATATCCGATCTCCAGGAGCTTCGCGCCTTGACGGCCGATGATCTCGGCGCTCAACGCATCGCATGGAGTCCGACCTGGATCAAGGCGCGCGCTTGGTTTCAGAGCAAGCTGAAAGGCCTTCCCGTAGAGCACCACTATGATGCTGCCGGGAACTCGTGGACGACGCTTCGGGGCGATTCCGAGCGTGCGCTTATCCTTGGAAGTCACCTTGATTCTGTACCGAATGGCGGTTGGCTGGACGGGTGCCTGGGTGTTCTAGCCGGCCTTGAGGTATTGCGCGGTCTCTCTGAGGATTTCAATGGCAGGCCGCCCGTTACGATTCGGCTGGTTGATTGGGCCGATGAGGAAGGTGCGCGCTTTGGCCGGAGTCTCTTCGGCTCTTCTGCGTTCGCCGGCACCCACACCATCGCCGTCGACCGCGTTCGGACCGACCGCGACGGAGTTCGTTTGGAGGATGCTCTTCGGCATTGCGATGTTGACATAGAGAAGATCGGAGACTCTGCGAGCGAGCGCGGAAAAGCGGGCGCGTATCTTGAGCTACACATCGAACAGGGGCCAGTTCTCGAGAGAATGCGTCTTCCGCTCGGCGTCGTGCTCGGCACAAAGGGGGTAGAACGACATGCGATTACTTTTTATGGGCAAGAGGCGCACTCGGGATCGACTCCGATGGGCGTGCGCCGGGATGCGCTGGCCGCTGCTGCGAAACTCGCACTTGAAATTCGGCCAATCGCGAAAAAACATCCCGACGCCGTCGCGACGATGGGAAGTGTGAAGACATTTCCCGGTATTGTGACTGCGGTGGTTGGCCGGTGCGAGACGACGCTTGATATGCGCGATCTCGATGCGAAGATTCTTGCTTCCATGCTGGCAGAGGCGCGAGCTGCTAGCGAACGGTTTGCCACGGAGGAGGGATGTACTGTCGATTGGTCGAGGATCTGGAGCATTGAGCCGATCTCATTTGATCCGCAGCTGATTGAGTTTTGCGCCGAGTCGGTTCAGGAGACTGCAGGCGCCTCCCACAGATTGCCTTCCGGACCTTTGCATGACGCGGCCGAGGTGGCGCGAACGGGGATTCCGACGGTGATGATGTTTACGCAATCGCTCGCCGGGCTCAGCCACAACAAGGCAGAAGATACACGGATCGACGATCTGAAAATGGCCGTGCAGGCCTTCGACCGGCTTGCAAGACGGACTGTGAATTGGCTGAGCGCGCAGGAGAGTAAGTATTTAGTATTCGGATGCGCATTTCTCTTGCGGGGCGGGCATGTTGGCCGCGATAGTGCATAATAGTCACTTCTAAGTCGCGAGATGGACTGGCACCCAAGGAGGGCTATGTCGTTTTCTCAGATGCAACGGCTTTTGGTCTGGCGGTTGCCGCGCCGTGCGGATCTTGTGGAGGCACCTCGCGGTACCGTCTCGCGTACAGATTTTTCTGGTCTGTTTGAAAATCACGAGGCTATTGGGTTCCAATGAACCAGCGACTTCCTTTTCATCAGCAGGTCACGACTCAATCGGAGGTGGTCGAGCGTTTCGGCGACCTGCATCCGCCCTTCGACAGACAAGCTGCCGTGCCTGAGGCGAATCGCTGCCTCTATTGCTTTGACGCGCCCTGCACGATCGCTTGTCCGACCCACATTGATGTGCCGCGCTTCATCAAGAAAATCGCGAGCGGCAATCTGGACGGCTCTGCACGCACCATCCTCGATGCGAACATTCTCGGTGCGAGTTGTTCCCGGGCATGTCCGGTGGAGGTGCTGTGCGAAGGCGCCTGTGTGATGCATCGCTACAATAAGCAGCCGATTCAGATCGCGCGGCTGCAGCGATTCGCGATGGACTCGTTTCATGAAAGTGGTGCTCCGCTGCCGTTCCAGCCCGGTGCTGAGACGGGTTTTTCCGTTGCATTGATCGGCGCCGGTCCAGCGTCGCTTGCGTGTGCTGCCGAACTTCGCCGTCGCGGTATTCGCGCTGACCTTTATGACGCTCGTCCGCTGCCGGGAGGCTTGAATACCTACGGAGTTGCAGAATATAAACTGCCGCTTGGTTGAGAGTCTTCGTGAGATCGAGATGCTGTCGCAGCTGGGAGTCGATTTTCACTTTAATATGATGATCGATGCGGTCAAACTCGCTGAACTCGAACGGAAGCACAATGCCGTTTTTCTGGGAATTGGACTGGGTGCAATTCATCGGCTCGGAGTTGCTGGAGAACAACTTGCCGGGGTAACGAATGCGCTCGATCTTATTGCAGGATACAAATCCGGCGTGATGACGACGGTACCGGCGCGAGTAGTCGTCGTGGGCGCGGGGAACACGGCTATCGATGCGGCAATTGCTTCGGTTCGGCTCGGCGCTACCGACGTGCACATCGTCTACCGACGCGGTCCGGAGCAGATGTCGGCCTTCACGTTCGAATACGAGCATGCCCGGAGCGAAGGAGTGAAATTTCTGTGGCACGTTCAACCTATTAACATTCGCGGCGACAAGGCCGTAGAGGGACTTGAATTGACGAAGATTGTCTTGACGGAGGATGGGTCAATTGTCCCGCAATCCGGCTCGGAGTTTTCGCTCGACGCGGATCTGATCGTCCTCTCTATCGGACAGGGTACGCACACGGGCTTTCTCACTGAGTCTGAGGGTAAAGGCGCGAAGGTTCAGCTGGAACGTGGGCGCATTCTCATTGATCGCGTTACAGGCCAGACCTCCAGCCCGAAGTTCTTTGCCGGTGGAGACTGCACTAACGGCGGCCGCGAGGTCGTAGACGCGGTTGCAGATGGAAAGCGCGCTGGCATTGGTATTGCCGCGTGGTTGGAGGCACAGCATGTCCAAGCCTAAGCCGACACTTGAGAGTACGTTTTGCGGGATCAAATGCATCAATCCGTACTGGCTCGCATCAGCCCCGCCCACGAACTGTGGAGAGCAGATCATGCGGGCGTTCGATGCGGGTTGGGGCGGCGCTGTGTGGAAGACGATTGGCGAGCCGATTACAAATGTCAGTTCCCGTTACTCGTCGATCGATTGGGAGGGAAGGCGCATGATGGGCTTTAATAATATTGAGCTCATCTCCGACCGCCCGATCGAGGTGAACCTTCAGGAGATTACGGAGGTGAAGCGGCGGTATCCGAAGCACGTCGTTATCGCTTCGCTGATGGTCGAAAGCAAGCGAGACACCTGGCACGATATAGTACAGCGTGCGGAAGACGCCGGCGCAGACGGACTGGAACTCAACTTTGGATGTCCTCATGGTATGAGTGAGCGCGGAATGGGGTCTGCCGTTGGGCAGGTGCCTGAGTATTGCGAGCAGATTACGTCGTGGGTAAAAGAGAAGGCGCGGACGCCGGTCATCGTCAAACTGACCCCGAACATCTCCGACATACGCATATCTGCGCGAGCTGCAAAGCGGGGGGGCGCCGACGCGGTCTCCGCGATCAACACCATCAACTCGATTACGGGCATCGATCTCGACACGTTCCAGCCAAGTCCCAACGTCGACGGCAAGAGTTCGCATGGCGGCTACTGCGGCCCTGCGGTAAAGCCGATCGCGCTCAATATGGTTCAGCAGATACAGTCCGACCCTGCAAGCGCTCTTCCGCTCTCCGGCATTGGTGGTATTGGGAGCTGGCGCGATGCTGCGGAGTTTATTTTGCTCGGCTGCGGCACTGTGCAGGTATGCACCGCGGCGATGCACTATGGCTACCGCATCGTCGAGGACATGCAGGACGGCCTGCTTGGGTGGATGGAGGAGAAGGGGTTCGCGACGATCGAAGATTTTCGCGGGTTGTCGCTCCCTAACGTTCGCGAATGGAAGCAACTCAATCTGAACTATCAAATCGTCGCGCGGATTCATGAGGATTTATGTATCGGGTGCCAGCTTTGCTACACCGCCTGCTGGGATGGGGCGCATCAGTGCATTCATCTGGATCGGACATCGCCCGTGCCCGATACGACGCGAACCCCGGGGATGGTCGAGGCGGAGGCCGCACGATTCATCTCGACTACACCCATTGCCAAGCTCGACGCCGGAGGCCTGGGCCGCAGCAGTGCGGTCACGCCGCTCGAACGTATTCCGCGTGTGGACGAACACCATTGTGTGGGCTGCAATCTCTGCTCGCTCGTTTGTCCGGTGGAGAATTGCATCACGATGGAGCGCGTCGACAACGGTCTGCCGTTTGAAAGCTGGGAAGAGCGCACGGCCAAGGGTCTGGTTCCTCCGGGTGCGGCCGAGGTGATGAGCACCAATACCTGACGTCGCACGCATTTCCTGAAACGGCATGAACCATCTTGTGCCATGCAACTCTAACGGCGAACAGTTCGGAGCGAAGTATGGGAATCCTGATTCAGAATGGCACTGTTGTTACCGCAGATCGCGTTGAGAAGGCGGATGTACTCATCGAAGGCAGCACGATCCGTGAGGTGCTCGCCCATATCGATCCTAAAGGGCATACGATCGTAGATGCTGCGGGGCTTTTCGTTTTGCCTGGCGGCATCGATGCGCACACCCATATGGATATGCCATTTGGGGGAACGGTGTCTGCGGACGACTTTCTTACCGGTACCCGAGCCGCCGCCATCGGGGGTACGACGACTATCGTTGACTTCGCCATTCAGGCAAAGGGGACGCGCATGCGGGATGCGCTCGATATCTGGCGGGCGAAGGCAGAAGGCAAGGCCTGCATCGACTATGGCCTGCACATGATTGTGACGGACCTTGGATCGGATAACGGAAAACAAGGCCTGCACGATATGGATGACATGGTCCGCGAAGGCGTCGCCAGTTTCAAACTTTTCATGGCCTATCCGAATGTCTTGATGGTGGACGACGGCACGATCTTCAAAGCGCTGCGGCAGACTGCAAAGAATGGTGCGCTCGTCTGCATGCATGCCGAGAATGGAAGCGCCATCGACGTGATCGTGCAGCAGGCGCTGGCCGAGGGCAAGACCGCTCCGGTTTACCATGCACTGACGCGGCCGACGAAGGCTGAAGCGGAGGCCGTGCACCGCTCGATCGCGCTTGCCGAGATGGCGGGAGTGCCGGTATACATCGTCCACCTGTCCAGCGAAGATGCGCTCAATGAGGTTCGTGAGGCGCGAGACCGGGGAGTTCCTGCGTTCGCTGAGACATGCCCGCAATATCTTCTTCTCTCAATCGAAGACCAGATGCCAGGCAAGAGCTTCGAGGAGGCGAAATATGTCTTTACCCCACCACTGCGCGAGAAGAAAAACCAACCGAAGCTTTGGGATGGGCTCGCCACAGATAATTTGCAGGTGGTTTCAACCGACCATTGTCCGTTCTGTTTCGCCGATCAGAAGCAGCTTGGCAAGGATGACTTCAGCAAGATTCCCAACGGCGGTCCGGGAGTCGAGAACCGTCTGCAGTTGCTCTACCACTTCGGTGTGAACTCCGGAAAGATCACGATACAGCGATTTGTCGAGATCACCTCTGCGGCACCCGCGCGAATCTTCGGCATGTATCCGAAGAAAGGGACGATTGCTGTAGGCTCCGATGCTGACATTGTGCTCTGGGACCCTAATGCCGAACATCTCATCTCCGCAGCTACGCACAATATGCGTTGCGATTTTTCGATGTTCGAGGGATGGAAGGTGAAGGGCAATGCACGACAGGTGTACTCGCGCGGAGAACTCGTTGCGGATGCGGGGCGCTATGTGGCAGCGACGGGACGAGGCCAGTATCTGCGGCGAGAGGCGAAGGGAGGAGCGTGGCAGTGAGTTCGACGACCTCCGGCATCCTCGATCAGTCTGCGGCAAGCCTGATAACGCAGCACGATCCACGCCTCTACAACAAAGATCTTGCCCCCACTACGGCTGCGCAGCGCACGTGGGGCACCTATAACTACATCGCGCTCTGGTTCTCCATGTCGATGGAGGTTACGACGTACATGCTTGCCTCTTCGCTGATTGCGGGCGGCATGAACTGGAAGCAGGCGATCTGCACCATCCTTTTCGGAAATCTAATCGTACTCATCCCGATGCTTCTGAACGCACACGCCGGGACGAAGTACGGAATCCCGTTTCCGGTATTTGTCCGCGCCAGCTTTGGCACGCGTGGAGCGAATCTCCCTGCGATGCTGCGTGCCTTTGTGGCATGTGGGTGGTTTGGAATTCAGTCGTGGCTGGGTGGACAGGCGATCGCTGCAATGATTGCCGTCTTGTGGCCTGCGACTGCTCACATGCCTTCTGTTTTGTGGGCGAGCTTTCTCGGGTTCTGGCTCCTCAATATGTATGTGGTGTGGCGCGGCGTCGAATCCATTCGGTTTCTGCAGAGCTTTTCTGCGCCATTCATGCTTGTCATGTCGTTTATTCTTCTCTTCTGGATGCTGCATAAAGCGGGTGGCTTTGGACCGATGCTTTCCGCGCCTAGCCGTTTCCACACGACGGGCAGCTTTCTTCGCTTCTTCTTTCCTTCGCTGACAGCGATGGTCGGTTATTGGGCGACGCTCTCCCTGAACATTCCAGACTTCACCCGCTATGCCAAGTCGCAGGATTCGCAGATCGCCGGTCAGGCATTCGGTCTGCCCGTCGCTATGGTGCTTTACTCGTTTATCGGCATAGCCTGTACTTCGGCGTCGGTGACCATCTTCGGCGAGCCGGTGTGGTCGCCGATCACACTGCTTGGACGGTTCCATCAGCCGCTGGCGGCGTTGCTGGCGCTTGTTGCCCTTTTGATCGCGACGCTTAATGTGAACATCGGGGCGAATGTTGTCTCTCCCTCGAATGACTTCTCCAACCTTGCTCCACGGCTAATCAGTTTCCGCACCGGTGGGCTGATCACCGGTCTGTTGGGGCTTGCGATGATGCCCTGGAAGTTGATGAACAGCTTCGGGAGCTACATCTTTGGGTGGCTCATTGGCTACTCCGGATTGCTTGGCCCGGTTGCGGGTATCATGGTTGCGGACTATTTCCTGATTCGCGGAACCCATCTGGATACGGTCTCTTTGTACCGCCGCGGAGGCCAATACGAATACACGCGCGGCATAAATCCCCGAGCAATTGTCGCGCTTGTTGCCGGCGTGGTCGTAGCGCTTATCGGACTCGCTGTGCCAGCTTTGCGATTCCTCTATGACTACGCCTGGTTTGTCGGCTTTTTTGTGTCGGCTGCCAGTTACTATTTCCTTATGCTGAGATACAGCGCGAATATTCCTGCACCGCTCAGCACCATGACACACACGATTGCCAACGAATAGGAAGGTCATCATGAATCCCGTCGATGTTGCCGAGCCCCAGACCCTTACCAGCCAGCAGGTTGTCGATCTTACCCGGCAATATAACTACGGCACATGGCGATTCCAGAAGGGCTGGAACCCGATGCATGTCGTCGATGCTGAAGGCTGTTACATCATTGACGGGGCAGGGAAGCGTTACCTGGATTTTTCCTCGCAGCTGATGTGCTCCAACCTTGGCCATAAGAACCAGGCCGTCATCGACGCTATCGCGCGACAGGCTCAGCAGTTGAGCTACGCCATGCCTGGCTATGCCACGACAGCGCGCGCTGAGCTGTCTCAGCTTTTGGTGGAGATTCTTCCGAAGGGGCTTAGCAAATTTTTCTTTACGACCTCCGGTACCGAGGCCAATGAGGCCGCCTTCAAGATCGCGCGCATGTATACGGGTAAGACGAAGATCATTGCGCGATATCGCTCCTATCACGGTTCGACTTCAGGTTCGATTGCGGCGACCGGAGATCCGCGTCGTTGGGCCATGGAGCCAGGCGGCAAGGGGCCAGGCGTTATCTTTGCGCCGGAGGTCCACTGCTACAAGTGTCCCATTCGACATACGTATCCCCAGTGTGGCATCGCGTGCGCCGACTACATCGAACACATGATCCGCAATGAGTCGGATGTGGCTGCTGTCCTGGTTGAGCCGATCGTTGGGACGAATGGCGTCATCGTTCCTCCCGAGGAGTACATGCCGAAACTTCGCCGCATATGCGATGAAAACGGGGTTCTGCTGATCGCAGACGAGGTGATGACGGGATGGGGCCGCACGGGGGAGTGGTTTGCAATGAACCACTGGGGAGTCGTGCCGGACATTCTCGTTACAGCCAAGGGAATTACATCCGCCTATGTTCCGCTTGGGCTTTGCGCTACGAGTGAGAAGATCGCGGAGTTTTTTCAGGATCACTACTTCGCCCACGGCCATACCTACGAAGCGCATCCGCTTACGCTCGCACCGGCCGTCGCTACAATCCACGAGATGCAGCGTCTTGGGCTTGTGGAACGGGCACGTGAACTGGCGCCTTATGTTGAGGGCAAACTTAATGATGTCAAAGCCAGACATCCCAGCGTTGGCGATGTTCGCGGCAAAGGGTTGTTCTGGGCGGTCGATCTCGTCAAGAATCGCATCACGAAGGAGCCTTTCAATACGTACGAAGATAAGGTTTCGGGCAAGTCCCTGTTGGTTGATCAGATTGCCGCGAAGATTCTTGGCGAAGGCGTTACGATTCAGGCCTGGGTCTCGCATTTTGTGATTGCGCCGCCCCTGATTGTCACCAAGGAGGAGATCGATCGCGGTATTGCGGCTCTCGACAAGCATCTCGTGATGGCTGATGCGTCTGTCGATCCCGGCTCGGGCCGCTGATCTGTTGGGGCACCCCCTCCCCCCTGATTCTTTGTGCAAAGTCTTAGAAGGAAAGACTTTAGGCTTGGACTTCCCTTTGAGGTCGTCGCCGACCAAAAGGAGGGAAGGGTGTGGGCCAGAAAAGGTTTGTCAAACGTAGAGGCCGCTCTTCATGAGCCCCCTTCCTCTACAACCGCGACGCTTGGCCTTTCATCCCAGAGTTGGCATCGATGTATCCACGCCGGTGCGAATACCCTTGGGCCACCGCGATGTCACCGTCTTGATCCGCGTATAGAAGCGCACTCCCTCCGGTCCATAAATGGAGTGATCGCCAAACAGAGAGCGTTTCCATCCGCCGAAGCTGTGGAACGCCATCGGAACGGGAATCGGTACATTGACGCCGACCATGCCTACCTGTACGCGATGAACAAAATCGCGAGCTGTGTCGCCATCGCGCGTGAAGATGGACGTCCCGTTTCCGTACTCATGCTCATTGATCATCTGCAGTGCCGTCTCGAAGTTGTTCACTCGCACGACTGCCAGTACCGGTCCGAAGATCTCTTCGCGATAGATCTTCATCTCCGGTTTCACGTGGTCGAACAGGCAGGCTCCGAGGAAAAATCCTTCTCCTTTGGGCAGAGCGTTCTCACGTCCGTCGATGACCAGTTGAGCGCCCTCTTCTTTTCCGTGTTGAATGTATCCAGCAACGCGTTCCATGTGAGGCTTGGTGATCAAGGGCCCGAGTTCTACGCCTTCTTTCATTCCGTCACCCATCTGCAGGCCCGCGATGCGCCGCTCGAGTTTGCCCAGCAGAGCGTCAGCAGTTGCGCTTCCAACCGTTACTGCGACGGAGATCGCCATACATCGCTCGCCCGCCGAACCGTATGCCGCGCCGACGAGAGCATCGGCGGCCTGGTCGAGGTCGGCATCCGGCATCACAACCAAGTGGTTCTTCGCACCGCCAAGAGCCTGAACGCGCTTGCCATACTTCGTCCCTTCGCGATACACGTACTCCGCAATCGGTGTCGAGCCTACAAAACTAATTGCCTGCACCGTCGGGTGGGCCAGAAGCGCGTCGACGGCCACCTTGTCTCCCTGCACGACGTTGAAGACGCCATCGGGCAGCCCCGCTTCCTTAAGCATCTCTGCAAGCAGCAGCGATGCGCTCGGGTCACGCTCACTAGGCTTCAGAACGAAGGTGTTGCCGCACGCCAGGGCAATGGGGAACATCCACATCGGCACCATTGCCGGGAAGTTGAACGGCGTAATTCCCGCGACCACTCCAAGAGGCTGCCGGATTGACCAGCTATCGATGCCAGAGCCTACCTGTTCGGAAAATTCTCCCTTGAGCATTTGAGGAATGCCGGTTGCGAACTCGATCGCCTCGAGTCCCCGCGTCGCCTCGCCCCTTGCATCGGAGAAGACCTTTCCGTGCTCACTGGTCAGGAGCGCAGCAACTTCGTCGAGACGCTGTTCAAAGATCTCGCGGAAGCGGAAGAGCACCCGGGCTCTCCTGAGAGATGGTTGTGAGGACCATTCGGGGAATGCAGCTGCGGCAGCAGCAACAGCCGTATCCACTTCGGCGACTGTAGCCAAAGCAACCTTGGCCTGCAGTGCTCCGCTGGCGGGGTTGTACACATCCCCAAATCGTCCGGAGACTCCGGGTAGCGTCTTACCGTCGACCCAATGGTGAACTTCGCGCAGCTTGTGACCAGTGGGAAGAGGATGGGAGAGCGTTGATGTAACGGACATGGCGGACCTCCTGTCGAAAGGACAATCTTACCAGCCGCGACGTCGGATCGGCGGCTACTCAGTCTGTGTGGCCGCGCTTCCTTGCATTAGCAGGTACATAACGGGCGTGACAACGAGAGAGAGCAGCATGGAGACCACGAGGCCGCCGATGACCGCAATGGCGAGAGGCTGCAGCATCTGTGATCCGGCCCCGAGGGCGAAGGCCAGAGGCAACATTCCAGCTATGGCTGCGAGTGCCGTCATCAGGATGGGGCGCAAGCGGCGGCGGCCGGCCAGAATCATGGCGCGTCTCGGGTTCATGCCGATATCGCGGAACTTCTGATAGGCGTCGAGCAACAGAATTCCATTCTTCGCAACGATCCCGATGACCATAATGAGTCCCATGAAGGAGGCGACGTTGAAGGTCGTTCCGGTTACCAGTAGAGCAACGACTACACCTGACATGGAGAGGATGGACGAGGTAAGGATAGAGATGGGAGCGGAAAGATTCCGGAACTCCGCGAGGAGCACGCCGAAGACGAGCGCAAGTGCGAGGACGAGCACTCGTCCCAACTCGGAAAAAGACTTCTGCTGCTCTTCGTAAGTACCGCCGTACTGCACTCGAACGCTGGGGGGCAGATGCAGCGCGGCCACCGCAGCCTGTACCCGTTGTATTCCGGAGCCGAGATCTGTGCCCTCGAGACGGCCGGTGACGGCGATGTTGCGCTGCAGGTTTTCGCGGCGAATCTCCTGCTCGCCGGCGGTGTGCTCGATGGTGGCGAGAGAGCCCAGTGTCGCGGACTTTCCGGTCGAACTGTTCAAGACAGTGTTCTGGATCGTGTCGAATGAAGTGCGATGATCATCGGCGAAGCGAACGCGAATGGTATACGGACGTCCATTCTGGATGAGGCGGTTTGCAGCGGGTACGCCCTCGATGATGGCACTGGCATCGGTGGAGACCTCCTGTGCGGTGAAGCCGAGACGCGAGGCGATCGATGGGTCGATGCGAAAGGTTGTGGAAGGGCCGCTGACGGTGTTTTCAACGCCGTTGAGGACATCGACGACTCCCGCTTGTTTCTTGATGGCGGTTGCGACTTCGTCGCCGACCTGAGAGAGGAGAGCCGGGTCGTTATTGAAGAGTTTGATCTGAATTGGCTCCGGCGAGTTAGAAAGGTCGTTGATCATGTCCTGCAAGACCTGGGTAAACTCGACGTCGAGCTCCGGCTCTTTCGATTTGATCTCGGCACGTATGTCCGACATTACGTCGTCGATCGGCTGACTGCGTTTTGCCTTCAGCTTTACGGTAATGTCGCCGGTGTTCGCTTCGGTGACTGCGGCAAGACCCATCTGCAGGCCGGTACGGCGAGAGGTAATCTCGACGTTTGGGTTATCTCTGAGAATTGATTCGACGTGTTGGAGAACACGGTCTGTCTCGGTGAGCGAGCTGCCAGCGGGCATGATGTAGTCGAGGATGAAGCCGCCCTCGTCCATTTCGGGGAGAAGATCCGACCCGAGCGATTGATAGCCGATGATAGTGCCGACGACAAGAAGAAGGCATGCAAGCAGCAGATAGAGGCGGCGGTTGAGGGCGCGAGTGAACCAGCGCTCGTAGAAGTCCAACACCCGGCGCATGAAGCCGGAGAGTTCCTCCTGCTCGTGATGCATCAGCCGTAACAGTTCAGGCTCCGATGCCTCTTCGGCGGAAAGGGCAGGGGTGGTCTCCTGGTTGTTGCCGCGCAGAATAAGCAAACTCAACGTCGGAGTCCATGTGAGCGCGAGCACCAGAGATGTGAGCAGCGATACCGTCATGGTGATGGCGAGAGCGCGAAAAAAGGTTCCGGTAACGCCGGTGACGGAGACGAGAGGAAGGAAGACGACGATGGGAGTAATCGTGGAAAAGATCAGCGGTGTCGTGATCTCGTCCAGTGCCTTGCGGACGGCTTCGACACGACCCTCGCCGGAGTCGCGGTGCAGAACAATGTTTTCGACGACCACGATGGCGTCGTCGATGACAAGCCCGACGGCTGCTGCGAGGCCTCCGAGCGTCATCAGGTTGAAACTCTGGCCGGTCATTTTGAGAAACACGAAGGTGACCAGAACTGTGATGGGAATTACGAGACCGGCGACAAGGGACGAACGCCAGTCACGCAGAAAGACGACGATGATGATAGACGCGAGAATGATGCCGATGAGGATGGCATCGCGCACGCTGGTGATGCTATCGCGGACCAGCTGCGACTGGTCGTAGAAAGGTTCGAAATGAACGCCGGGCGGCAGATTCACCTTGAGCCGCTCGACTTCGGCGGCGACTTCATTTGCAACCTCGACGGTGTTGCTGGAGGGTTGCCGCGCGATGTTCAGTAGAACAGCAGGCTTCCCGTTGGCGCGGACGATAGTGTAGACGGGCTGCACTCCGGGGTGGACGTCCGCAACATCGACGATGTGGATGGGAATCCCGGCGGGGCTGTTCTTTACGACGATCTGTCCGAGTTCGTCGGCGTTGTGGACCTGACCGCCGACAAGGCCGAGGACAAGCTGATGGTCCGCTTCGTAAAGTCCTGGGGAATCGACGAGGTTGGTCGCGTCGATGGCGGTAATGATATCTGGGATGGTGACGCCGGCGAGCAGCAATTTGGCGCCGTTGGGGACGATTTGAAACTCCGGCACCTGGCCGCCTTGCACGATGACGGTACTGACGCCGGGAAGCCGGTTGAGCGGCGGCTTCAGGTCGTAGGTAGCGATCTCCCAAAGACGGGTGGGGGAGATGGTGTCCGACGTGAGACTGTAGCCGAGAATAGGAAAGGTCGCGAAGGTGAGGCGGTTAGTGGTGATCCGCGCGGTAGAGGGCAGCGTCTGCTCAACCTTGGAGAGCGCGGCGTCGACCAACTGAAGCGTCGTGACCATGTTCTCGCTCCAGCCGAAGAAAAGGCTGACTTCGGCGCTGCCCCGGCTGGTGGTGGAGCGCACGGTGACGAGGCCGGGGACGGCATTGACCGCGTCTTCGATGGGTTTGGTGATGAGTACCTGCATCTGTTCGACCGGCATAACACCGTTGTCGATACCAATGACGACGCGAGGAAAGTCAGTCTCGGGAAAGACAGAGATGGGAACGCTCTGGGCAAGGTAGATGCCGGCCAGTCCAAGGACGATGGTGAAGAAGAAGACGGTTTTGGCGTTGCGCGCAAGCCAAAAGGCGGCGCGTTCAATGCGTTGTTCCGGCGCGTTGACCTGACTCGGATAGATGGGGTCAGCGGACATCAGTCCTTGCCTCCGTCGTCTTTGCCTGCGGAGGGTTTGGCTTCGTCCGCGTCCTTATCGTCCGGGGCGCCAGTCTTCACTTTGGTGCCGTCATCCATCGCGTAGGCGCCGGAGGAGATCACCTGTTCGCCGACCTTCAGGCCTTTGGTGATCTGCGTCTTGTCGTCCTGGGAGATGCCCAATTCCACGCTGCGATGGTGCGCTGTGCTGTCCGGGCCGATGACCATTACCTGCTTCTTGCCTGCGCTGTCTGTCACGATGGCGGCAGTGGGGACTACGAGGGCATCCTCAATTGTCTTCAGCGCGATGGCGACCTTTACAGGTGTTCCGGGCTTCAAAACGCCACCGCGATTAGGTACCTTTACCCAGACCTCTACCGTTGTGGAGCCCGGATCGAGCGCTGGACTGATGAGAGTCACCGCGCCCTTGAAGGGCTCATCCACTCCCGGTGCCGTCACCTCGGCTGCGTCGCCAACGTGCATCCGCTGGGCCTGTTCCTGCGAGAGGTGCGTCTTGGCGAGCAGCGTCGAAACATCCATCACTGTGAGGAGCGGCTGACCAGTGGCGGCAATCTCGCCGGCGAAGAGCGGCCGCTCGGTCACGACTCCATCGATCGGCGAGCGTATCTCGGAGTAACTGACGCCTGCCTGCGCTCCCTGATACTTTCCCTCCGCCGAGAGCAACTGTCCCTTTGCGCTTTCGATCGCTGCTTCGCGAGTGACCGATTTTTGCAATGCCAGGTGCTGGGCCGCGATATCGTAAGCCGCCTGTGCCTGGACAAGCGCCGCCTTGGCGGTGTCGAGATCGCGTCCGGGGATCGCACCTTGCGCGAAGAGATTTTTGCGTGCGTCGTAGATGCTTTGCTGCAGGTCCAGGTTGGCTTTGGTCTGGCCGACGTCCTGCTCCGCCTTCTGGTAATCCTCGGGAACCGATGCTTTTGTCGCCGTCGCATAGGTGGCTTGTGCCTGTTCGTAGGCACCCTTGTTGTCGAGTTCAGCTGCCGTCAGATCGCGGTTCTCAAGGACGGCAAGAAGCTGCCCGGCTTTCACCTTTGCGCCGCGCTGTACGTAAAACTTGTGGACGGGTGCGGTGATCTTAGGCGTGATGGCAGCCTGCGCGAGAGGGGCCAACACGGCATCTGCCGCGACCTCCTCGGTCAGAGGCTGTTTGGTCACGGCGACGGCCTCAACGTTGACCTCCGTCGTCGCAGCCTCTTCCTTCGCCTTGCAGCCTGTCAGCAAGGTACTTGCAACAAACAGGATTGCTGCAATACTCCAGGTAGTTTCTCGGATAACGCGCATAAGCTCCTTCGGTTCTTTCCGGCAAATCACATAAGTCTCTCTACTGCAGCTTTCCTGTCAGAGTCTGCAACTGTCCAAAAGCAACGTGATACCGGACCGCGGCATCGACCTGGGCGGCCTGCGCTGCGCTGTAGGATGTTTGCGCGTCCACAACATCGAGCACGCTGGCCTCGCCCGCAGAGTAGCGGAGGTTGGTGAGACGCAGGCTGTCGGCGGCGGTACGAACCGTCTCATCGAATGAGGCGACCTGCTCGGCGGCGACAGACGCTTCGTTATAGAGCTCTTCGAGAGAGGCAACTAACTGCCGCTGCGTTGCCGTCAGTTCAACGTTTGCAAGATCGCTGCGGATAGCACTCTGTTTCACTCGCGAGCGCGTTGCGAACCAATCCCACACAGGGATATCAATCGTTACGGCTGCCGAGTAACCGAGATTGCTTGAGCCGTCCGGCGCCTTCACCGCGAACTGCGCCGCATCGATTCCATAGTTGTAAGCCAGGGAGAGGTCGGGAAGGTAGGCGGCCCTGGCTGCCGTCAGTTCAAACTTCGCAGCGCGAGCAGCCTGCAGCGCGGCACGAAGATCCGGATTATTCTTCGCACCCTCGGCCTGCACCTCGGCTTTGGTCGGCAGAACCAAGGGCTGGTCGAGATCGTTCGCCAGCGTATATGGCGTAAGGGGGTCCGCGAAGAGGAGAACGGCAAGATCGAGACGCGTCTTTTCGGCAGCGAGGCGGGCGTCTGACAGATCGCGCTGACGCTGCTGAAGCTGCAGGTTCGCCTTGACCACATCGGCATGGGCAACCTCGCGGCCCGACTCGAGCTTCTGGGTGAGTTGGCTGAAGCGCTGAGCCTCGTCGGTGGAGCGCTGGGCAACGACAAGTTTTCTTTCCGCGGCAAGCACGCCGAAGTAGTTGCCGATGACGGTCGCTACCAGACCTCTGCGGGCGACCTCCTGCCGGGCGGCGCTAGCCTCGGCTTCGGCGGAGACGCGACGATAGTCGGCGACGCCGGCGACGCCAATCGTCTCAGTGACAATGCCCTGGCTGATGTACTCGTGAACAGCATTGTTGGCGATAAAAATCGGTACGCTCGTCGAAGCGGTGTTCAAGGAGTTTGTCGAGAGCGGAGAAGGCTGGCCCGCCTTGGTATAGAGATACTGGTTGTGATAGACCACGCCGGGCAATAGAGCCGATCGGGCGATGGACTTATCCAGGCCTGCGATAGCCTTGTCGGCGGCGGCCGTCCTGTAGGTCACGTCGCTCGCCTGGGCCCGGCGGATGGCCTCCTCAAGATTGATGGACTCGTTCGCCGCAGACGCAGAGCGGGAGCCGGCATTGCCGACTCCCGCGCCAACGACCTGGGCAAGTACGCTATTCGGGCGTAGCGCTATCGCCACCGCACAAACCAGCAGGGGCAGAGAAGTCGCACAGCGGCGAAAGCGTGTTCTCCACGGTGTCGCGTGAAGGAAACCGGTCATCGTTTGATCCTGTAGCGTAATCACGATACCTACTTGCGCTCCACCACTAGAATCTGGAAGCTCCCCGGCAACACCGCGGGCCGTGGATGCGGAACAGCTTCCGTAGCCGCAGGCCGCGGTCCCATCTCCGCCGTTACTAGATAAACCCGGCCATTGCCCGAATCGAATGCCATCGTCCGCGCACCTTTTTGTGTCGCCAGGTTCTGCAGGACTTTGTATCCGGGGTCCTTCGCGTCGATCACGGTCAGCGTCCCATCGCCATTTGAGCTGAAGGCAAGCCCGCGCTTTGTATCGAAGCCCGCTGCATCCGGCGAATCTCCAATCGCAGGGTTCGCGACCACTTTACCGGAGAGATAATCCGTCACCGCCATCTTCTTCCCATCACATACCGAGAACAGACGATGTCCCGCAGTGTCGATCGCCATCCCCGATGGAGATTCGCAGCCCGTGAGCGGCCATTCAGCAACTACACTCTTCGCCTTTGCATCGAGTTTTGTAATCGTGTTTCTGTTCTCGATATTCACATACACATTCCCGTTGCCATCTACGGTAGGGAACTCAGGCTTGCCGGAGAGCTTTATCGTCGCCACAACCTTCTGCGAGTCTGCATCGATCACTGTCGCATCGTTGCTACGTCCGTTGAACGCCCAAACCGTTTTGGTCACAGGCTCGAAGACAATCCCATCAGGGTTCGTCCCCGCAGCGATCGAGGCGCCCACCTGAAAGGTGTGCCGGTCGAACACCCACACTGCATTTCCGCCGCCGTCACTCACGTACCCAAACTTTCCAGTCTGGTCCAGGGCTACGCCATGCGTACTCTTGAAGCCCGTCAAAGCGACCCACGCTCTTGCCCGTTCGGGTGTCGACAATCTCCACGCGAGGCCCATGCGTGACATAGACAACATGCGATGATGGATCGGCCAGCAGGTAGTCCCATCCTCCCTCGCCACCGATCTTCCAGTGATCCACTACTTCAAACATTCCAGCAGTCGTCTGAGCAGGCACCGCTACCGTGGTCAGTGCCGCCAGGCACATCGCAGCGGTCAGCACGGAAAAAGAATTCTTCAGGTTCATTGCCACATCCTCCAGGATTTCTACCCCAGTCTCCACCATCGATCCTGAAGACAACATGAAGGAAACGTGGCTTCTACCCCAGACTTACCGGCAAATCCACCCTTACCTCGACGCCCACTCCATGGTGCAGGCTAATCCGTCCTTCTGCCTGCTCCACCATCGCCTTGCAGATAGCCAGCCCCAGCCCCGTACCACCGGTGCTCCGTGCTCGCGAGGGGTCGCCCCGGTAAAACCGGTCAAACAGATGCGGCAACATCTCCACCGCAATGGCTTCGCCGGCATTCTGTATCACAACCCTGACCATCCCCGTGTCGACCGCCGTCTCAACTGCAACCACCTCGCCGTCAGGACTATGCTGAATCGCATTTTGCAGCAACTCTGTGCAAACCGTCTTCCATCGTTCGCCAGAGATTGCCGCGCGCGCCACCTCACTACCGGAGCACTCGAGCCGTATCCCACGCAGTTGCGCCGTCGTGGATAGCTCTTCCATAACCTCCCGCACGACACTCATCACCACAACGTCTCCTGCAATTCGCTGCTTCAAATCTCCTTCTTCCACCATCGCCAACGTTAGCATTCGTTGCACAAGTTCTTCCATCCGCATGCAATCCATCTGGCAACGCTCCAACCCGGCCTGATACTCCGCACTTGTCCGCTCTTTCATGCTTAGCAGTTGAATGGAAGACTTCACGACCGCTACTGAAGTTTTCAACTCGTGCGCCGCATCGCTTACAAAAACCCTCTGTTGTCCAAACGATCGTTCCAGCCGCCCGATCACGCCCTCGAGCGCTGCAACCAGCGGTTCCAGTTCCTCTACTGATCGCGCTTCGTCGGACGGGGCAAACTGCCATGAGTTTGCCGCAATCGTCGAGGCCTCGGTAGCCAGTTGGTAGAGCGGAGTAATGCTCCTCCGCACAAACACAAACACCAGCAACCCCGTCAGTAGCAGAATTGCCGCATTGGCAACGGCAAAAAATCGAACCGCACGCCCCACCGCTCTCCACAATCCCGCGGTCGGCGACGCATACAACACCACGACCTCGTGCCGAACCTTCAACGTCGCCGGATCGATCACCCGCATCCCATGCATCCGCACCACACGGTATTTTCGATCGCCTACCTTCAAGTTGAAAAACGACTCGCCGCCCTTCCGCAGCGTCGCGTCTCCCCCGCTCAAATCCCCGGTCCGCCCGAGCAATGCATCTTTTTCCCACACTTCGTAGAGATCGTCCTTCGGTGTCTGCATTCCTGCAACATCCAGCAGGACGCTGTCCGTATCATCCGCCGCCTCCACTACCGCTCCCATCAGCGAGTCGGCATGCCCACGCAGAGCGATATCCAGTGCCTCAAAGAAAGTATGTCGCTCGTAGAAATACACAAGCGCTGTTGTAGACACGGCAAACAACAGCTCGATCAGCAGCACAAGCAACACCACCCGTCGCGTCATCGAATACCGTCTCACGACACGCTCCCCAGATCCTCCGGCAGCAGCCGGTATCCTCGCCCCCGCAGCGTCTCAATCGAAGCGACGCCCATGCCGGCATCCAGCTTTCTCCGCAGGTTCGAGATATGTGCCTCAATTACGTTCGAGTGGTGTTCCCAGTTGTAGTCATATAGATGCTCCAACAACTCCCGCTTCGACACAGTCGCTCGCGGCCGGTGGATCAGGTACTCAAGTATCCTGTACTCCATCGGCGAAAGATCGACAGGCCTGCCCGCGCGTTTCACGCTCTGTTCCAGCGTATTCACCTCTATCCCCGCAACGCGCAACGTCGGGTGGGCTGCACCCTTCCCTCGCCGGATCAGTGCCTTTACCCGCGCAATCAGTTCTCCGAGATCAAACGGCTTGCCCAGATAATCATCCGCACCGGCATTAAGGAGTTCCACAACAGATCCGGCCTCATTCCGCGCCGTCAAAATCAGCACCGGTGTCCCCACCCCGCGCGCCCGAAGCCGCTTCAACAGTGTCAGCCCATCGATGCCCGGCAGCATCAGGTCAAGCACAATCAGGTCATAGCAGGGGTCGCCTGCAAGGTGTGCCCCTGTCGCTCCGTCCTCTGCGCAATCCACAGCGAACCCGGGCCCGTCCCGCAGCGCAGTCGCTACGTTCTCTGCCAGCCGAACCTCGTCCTCCACCAAAAGCACGCGCATTAGTTCCGGTCTCTCCGACTTTCGCTAACTGTATCCATAGAATATCGCCGAGCGGTCAATTGATCACACATCATGACGGCATCTCAAGTATGTTCTGGCGGTGGCGTCCCACGTCATTCAAGGAGCCCATGCTACATTTTTTGATGCTCGCTATCGTTGCGCTATCGACGGTAGCCTGCACGCAGAGCGTCGAACGGACCGCTCGGCACCGAGCATGATGTGCACATCTGCTGAGCTCGATGATAGTGTCGATCTTGTCTTGAAGCGCGTCTCCGGCTACATCATTGCGAAGAAGACGAACGATGGTTGGAACTTGTCAATAAGTGGCTGGCCGTTAGCAATAGTGAAATTTTAAGTTTCCGGTTAACCGGTAAATCAGAGTAATCCGCGCTTTGATCCCCTAACCCTTCCTATGCTGCTGTCTGCACGCGGCAAACTCCCCACATGATCGACCGAGGTATCGATATGACTGTCGGTCGCTGTAATTCGCAAGAAACTAACTTGACCGCTTGACAGCGCTGCTTTCAAAAGGGAAGAATGGCGGGGCTGTCAGGTCCGATTGGTCCGTCCACTGGGGTTTTGTAACACCGCAGAGCCGATTCGATTCGAATCTAATATTGGGGAGTTTGATATGGTCCGTATGCCGAGGTTGTTCTGGGTTGGAGTCGTAGCTTTGGGGATAGGCCCTGCAACGGCTGTCGCGCAGGATGCCCGCACGGTTACGGAGCCGGTGATTCCTCCGAGCTGTATAGTGCTGCAGGCGCAACAGGCTATCTTCAATGGCGAACCGTCGTCCGAGACAACACTGGATACCGCCAGAATCCAAAGCGCGTTGACGGGATGCGCGTCGGGGCAAGCGGTAGAGTTGGCGACCAACGGCGCGAACAACGCATTTTTGATCGGACCAATCACGCTTCCGGCCGGGGTGACACTGCTGGTGGATGGCGGGGTGACGGTGTTTGGTTCACGCAACCCGGCGGACTACCAGGTGACAACTTCGGGAGTGGAGACTTGCGGGACGGTGGGGACGGCGGGCAACGGATGCCTGCCGCTGATTACGGCGAGCTCGGCGAACGCGGGGATCATGGGTTATGGGGTGATCGATGGGCGCGGACAGGACAAGCTGCTGGTGGGCGGGGTGCCGTCGACTATCTCGTGGTGGGATAACGCTGGCAAGGCGCAGCTGACGAGCGGCGGCGCACAGAACAATCCGATCCTGGTCATGGCCAGTGCCGCCAATTTGGTTCTTTACAAGATTACGTTTAGGAACTCTGCCATGTTCCATGTGAAATGGAGCGGCAACCTGACGAACAAGACGGGCTTTACGGCGTGGGGTGTGAAGGTGATCACGCCGTTCAGTACTCGGAACACGGACGGAATCGATCCTTCGGGGCTGAATATCTCAGTGCTGAACTCGTCGATCTCGGACGGGGACGACAATGTGGCGGTCAGCGCCTCGAATCCTGCGCAGAACATCACCGTGGCGAACGTGAATACGTATAGCGGGCACGGGATCTCGATCGGGAGCATCACGAAGGGCGGCCTGACCAACATGCTGGTGGAGAACATCGTCCAGATGGGGACGGCGAATGATTCGAATGGAATCGGGATCAGGATCAAGGCACAGCAGTCGAACGGCGGTTTGGTGCAGAACGTGACATACCAGAACATCTGCAGCGCGAACAACAAGGTTGCGATCTATCTTTCGCCGTATTACAGCACCTCGGCGGGGACGTCTTACCCGAGCTTGCAGAACATCATCTACCGCGACATCCATGTGATTACTGAGAGTGGGGTAACGCTACAGGGATATCAGAACTCGGCTGGAACGGTGGTGAATCCGTCGACCATTACGCTGGATAACGTGATCTTCGACGATCTGCAACAGAAGGACATCAGCCCGGCGCCGCAGAACCTGGCGGTAACGCTGGGACCCGGGCCGGTATCGTCGCTGCTGACGACACTGACGGGAACCAACATCACCTATACGGGCTCGGTGACGATGCCGAATGAGGCGCCGTATCCGTGCAGCCAGAGCAACTTTCAGTACCTGGTGGGCGAGTTATTTGGATCCAACGCGACGTCGACAAATTTGCAGACAGAGACACTGAATGCGCCGACGTCGGTGACGCTGAATGCGATGCTTCAGCCGGCGATGAGTCAGGTGAGTTATGCGTCGATCAGCGGTGGAGGAACGTATACGGGAACGCCGGCTCCGACATCGCCGGTGCAGTTTCTGGAGGGCTCGACGGTGGTGGGGACTGGAACGCTGGGTGGCAATGGAACGATCGCCAGCGTGACGCTGACCGGGGTGCTCCCGGGTACCCACACCTACACCGCGCAGTATCCGGGCGATACGACCTATACGAATCCTCTGACGTTCGGTAGCGTGACGGTAAATGTGATTGGTGTGCCGACGACGACGGCCGTAGTTGCCTCCGGCAATTTGGTCTACGGTGGACCCACCACGATCACTGCGACGGTAACGCCGACGGGAACAGGCACGCCCACCGGTACAGTGCAGTTCCTCGACGGTACGGTTGTCCTTGGCACGCAGACCCTCGGGAACGGCGTGGCGACGCTTACGACTGCGAGCCTGACGGCGGGAACTCACATGCTGACTGCGGCCTACCAGGGCGACACGACTTATGCTACGTCTACCGGCGCGGCAACGCCGATCATTATCGCGCAGGCAGCGAGTGCGACGTCTGTCACGGCGACGTCAACAGCCATCAATCCGGGAGCAAGCACAAGCCTGACGGTAACCATCGCAGGAGTCGCGGGTGCGTTGCTTCCTTCTGGCACAGTAACTGTGACGGATGGCGCGACGAACGTGGGCGCAGGCTCGCTGACTGCAGGCAAGGCGACGATCCCGGTAACGCTGCAAAGCCTGGGCACGCATACGCTGACTGCGCAGTACAGCGGAGACTCCAACTATCTCATGAGCAACGGCACGATCGCTATCGCGGTGGTGCAACCTTTTGCGGTAACGTCGATGTCCACGACGGTCTCCCTTGCGGCTGGTGGATTGTCTAACACGACTGTGCTGGTGACACCCGCAGGCGGGTTTAGCGGGACGGTAACGATGACATGCTCAAGCCCTGTGAGCTATGTGACGTGTGCGATCGCGCCGACAACGGTGACCGTAAGCGGCGGAGTCGCAGGGCAGGCCACGGCCATTATTACGGTGTCCCCGAGTGTAAGTTCCTTAGCGGACTCCCCGCTCGTGCCAAAGAACCTAACGTGGCTGGCGATGGTACTGCCACTCGGAATGATCGGGTTCGCGAAACGGAAGCGGGCAACGGGCAAAGGTGTACTGCTCATCGCCATGCTGGCGCTCGCAGCGGGAGCGACGAGTTGCAGTAGCGGGAGTCCGTTGAAGCTGCCCCCGGCCGGTACGCAGGTAGTGACTATTACAGGTACAGGTTCGGGGGTTGTGTCCTCGGCTGACATATCGGTTATGGTGACGAATTAGAAATTGACTTTAGTTTGTCGGGTATCAGACTAAGGGTCAGGATCAACCTGCATTAATCAAATCCGAGTGCAGCTTACGCGTGTCTGATCTCCTAACAATTCCCGATCGCTCTCGCAGCTATCACGATCAGCACCTGCAACGAGGAGGGTCTGCAAATGAGGGGCCTGCCGTTTCTCCTGGTGGTCACATCGTTCTAATGGACGCTGAGCGAAGTATGGGTTCAGATGTCAAACTGTCATTCCAATCCGCCGCAGTACATCCCACTTGTTGCAAATCGCCGAGTCACTCACCGATGAGGGGATTGCCCCTTCCATGAGAAGGCCGGTCGGTGTCAACCCGTTTTTTTCTGTGTGGGGACAAGTTCATCTCCTACCCGATCTGAACGCGATTCTATGCACGCCGAGCTGCTTCTTGTCGCCACCTTTCCATCCGCTCGGTGCAAGTTGGGTGTTCTCGACCTAAGTCATGATTTGTTCGAACCATTTCACAAAGACGCGGGCCTTTGTACTCGTCAATCGACCAGATGGGTAAATCACCCAAAGGTCCATCGAGGGCAGACTCCATTCTCCGAGAAGCGACACTACTTCGCCGGATTCAAGCTCCGGTGCAAACTGCCAGCGCGAGGAGATCGCAAAGCCCTGTCCGGCGATCACTGCTGTGCGCACTCCTTCTGCGGCAGTGAGGGTTAATCGACTCTGAAGGCGCACCAAGGTTTCCGAAGTTCCACGACGGAAAATCCATTCCTCGCCGCCAGATCGTTGGCTGTAGACAATGGCTTCGTGCTCATTGAGATCCGTGGGAGTCGTCGGTACTCTTCTTCGGGCAAGATAGGCCGGGCTGGCTACAACGAGGCGCTCTCCTTGCGCTAGCTTGCGCGCCTTCAGTGACGAATCGGTAAGAGTTCCCAGGCGGAGAGCGACGTCGATGCTTTCCGCCACGAGGTCTATGGGGCGGTCGTCCATCACAAGCTCCAACTGTAGCTTCGGATGCAAACCAAGAAACGCGTCAAGCTTTGAAACCAGATGGAGTCGCGAGAACGTAACAGGAGCAGCAATCCGTAGTCGCCCCTCAAGACTGGCCCCCACACCCTTTGCTGCTGCTTCAGCTTCGATCGCCTCTGTGATCGCACGAAGTGCACGCTCATGAAACGCCATGCCAGCTTCAGTTGGAGTCAGTCGGCGGGTTGATCTGGCCAGAAGACGCACACCCAACCTGTCTTCCAAGCCTGCAATGGTCTTGGAGATCGCGGGCTGGCCAATTTTGAGATCACGCGCAGCGGACGAAAATGAACCGGCATCTACCACTCTTATGAAGATTTCCATTTCGCGAAATCGGCCCATCGGTATCTCTTTGGTTCTGAAGGTTCAGTTACTTATTCATATTTGGAATAAATGTTATCACCATGGAGGCTCTTTCTAAAGTGATCTGGAATGCATACATTTTGTCTGTAAATCAACCGCACAACTCGAAAGGAACGAAGACTGCCATGCAAACGACACCCACTTATTTCACTGACTACCGCGGTTTGAAGATGACACGAGATGCACAGGGAGTGCTGGTAGTCGAATTCCACACGAACGGCGGCCCGCTGACCTTTACGGCGCAGGACCATACAGACTTCGTGGACGCCTTCTATCGGATCTCCCAGGATCGGGCAAACAAGATCGTGATCCTGACAGGCACAGGCGGAGAGTTCATCCCGGGGATCGACTTTTCGTCGTTCGGCAACGTCGCCGACCCGGAGGTCTGGAGCCAGGTGCACGATGAGGGTGTCCAGATTCTCGAGAATCTCGCAAACGTCCGAGTGCCTCTGATCGCGGCGGTCGAAGGGCGCGCCTATGTTCATTCCGAGTATGCGCTGTTGGCCAACGTGATCGTGGCTGGCGAAGGCGCGACCTTTCATGATCTGCCTCACTTCGCCGGTGGCATTGTGCCGGGTGACGGGATCTTTACCACTTGGAGTTACCGTGCCGGAGCAGGAAGAGCGGAGGCGTTCCTGCTGAATCCACATCCGCTGACGGCGCATACTGTGTACGAGTGGGGAGTGGTTGCCGAGGTTGTGCCAAACGGTACAGCGCTCGCTCGGGCACGTGAACTGGCCTCGCTCTACCTGAAGGCTCCGGAGGTTACGCGTCGCAATACCCGCGCTCACTTCATTCAACCTTTGAAGGAGCGCATTGTGCGAGAAGTCGGCTATGGACTCTCGCTCGAAGGCGCTTCCGCAGCGGCCCTCGTCAAATCGATGCAATCCGGTAAGTGAGCGGATTGACCGTTCAACAATAACTATGTTTTCCACATCTCTGCGAAAGGAGAGACTGCATGAACAGCACGGAAAATGCTTCTTCAACACACTCATCCCGGAAGACGGCTCCGGAAGAATACGATCTTGTGATCCTAGGCAGCGGTACAGGATCGAAACTTATCGCCTGGACCTTTGGCGGGCAGGGTCAGCGCGTCGCAGTGGTCGAACGAAAGTACATCGGAGGATCATGCCCAAACATCGCCTGCCTGCCTAGCAAGCACATCATTCACACTGCGCAGGTTGCATCGTACGTGCGCAGAAGCGAAGAGTTCGGCATCGCAAGGGATGGCTTCAGGGTTGATATGTCTGCGGTTCGTGACCGAAAGCGCAAGATGGTATCCGGTCTGGTCGACATACATCTCGCCGAATACAAGCGAAGCGGAACCGAACTCATTCTCGGTACCGGACGCTTCATAGCTCCGAAGACCATCGAGGCCACACTATCCGATGGAACAACTCGTCAACTCCGAGGGACGAATGTGGTCATCAGCACGGGCACGCGAGCTGCACTGGAGCCGATTCCGGGCCTTGCTGACGCGCAGCCGCTCACGCATATCGAAGCACTCGAACTGGATGAAGTTCCTGAACACCTCCTTGTGATTGGTGGTGGATACATAGGACTCGAACTTTCCCAGGCGATGCGTCGGTTCGGCAGCAAGGTGTCAGTGATCGATCGCAATGGCAGGCTGCTGCATCGAGAAGATGAAGATGTTTCGGAGGCTCTTCGCAGCCTCTTCGAAGACGAAGGTATCGAACTCATTTTGAATACGCGGATCAAAAAAATATCCGGAAAATCAGGCCAGTCAGTAAAACTCGCCGTCGAGCAAGACGGAGTGCAGAGGACACTCGAGGGCACTCATTTGCTAGTTGCGGCTGGCCGCGTTCCAAACACGGAAAATATCGGCTTGGAGTTGGCGGGTGTCGAGCTGACCGATCGCGGGTACGTGAAAGTCGATGAGCGGCTCAAGACTACAGCACCTGGAGTGTGGGCGGTCGGTGAGGTGGCAGGTAGCTCGCAATTTACGCATATCAGCGAAGATGACTTCCGTGTTTTCCATGACAGCATTACGGGTGGTAAACACATAACGACTAGTCGGCAAGTCCCATTCTGCGTGTATACGGACCCTGAGTTCGCCCGCATTGGCCTGAGCGAAACGGAAGCTAAGGCGCGAGGTATTGCATACCGCGTGTTCAAAGTCCCCATGGCAGCGGTACTACGTGCGCTTGCACTTTGCGAAACGCGCGGATTTCTGAAAGCACTTGTCGCGCCGGACGACGATCGCATTCTCGGTATTACCGTCTTCGGTGGAAGCGCAGGCGAGATCATGTCTGCCACCCAAATCGCCATGATCGCGGGGCTGCCCTATACGGGGCTTCGTGACGCAATTCTGGCTCATCCGACATTCGTGGAAGGACTTCACGCATTGTTCTCATCGGAACCTTCTGGACCGAGTGAGCGAGTGATTCAGCACGTCGGTGAGTTCCAGAAGGTATAAACAAAGCGACTTTACTAACTTTTCTGTGCTCCGCGAAAGGAGTAGATCATGAATTTGCTTGTCAACATTATGACCACACTCGGTCTTCTTAAAGAAGATCTTGATTATCATCTGATTCGGCCGCCTCGATGGTGATCATTTTCTTGTTCTTTGGGTATCAGAAGTGGTTCGACTATGAGGCGCACGCGTTGATCCCCTATATCAGCCACGGCCCACTTATTTTTTGGATGTATCCCGTCTTCGGCATCAAAGGCGAATGTTTGTTTATGGGTGTCGCGGAATGGCTCTTTGGGGCTTTGTTGTTCGCCGGTTTCTGGAACAAGGAAAATTGGGAATCCTTGGAGCTATTGGCGCAAGTTTTCATTCATCGCGACCTTCACGATCATTCCGTTCATACCGGACGGATGGGCTCCGTCTGCCGGCGGATTCCCGGCGATGACTGAAAGAGTTGCCTTCCTATGAAGGATCTCGTCCTTTTTGCTGTCCACGTGCCCATTTAACTGCCGTTTCGATCAGCTTTATCGCGAACCTTGAATGCCCGAGCGAGGGCGAGTTGGAAAGGAGAATTGTCATGAGCAAATTAAGCGGTAAGGTCGCAGTGGTTACAGGAGCTTCGAAAGGTATCGGAGCTTCGATCGCAGAGCATCTTGCGGCAGAAGGCGCTTCGGTTGTAGTGAACTATGCCAGCAGCAAGTCCGGCGCGGACGCTGTCGTCGCTCGAATTACCAAGAAGGGCGGGAAGGCGATTGCTGTTCAGGGAGATGTTTCTCAACCGAACGACATCCACCGCCTCTTTTCGGAAACCAGGAAGGCGTACGGGAAACTCGATATCCTTGTGAATAATGCAGGATTCTATGAGTTCGCTCCACTCGAGGCCATTACACTAGAGTACATCCACAAGCAATTCAATCTGAACGTTACTGGTCTACTGCTGACCACACAAGAAGCGGTCAAACTGATCGGGCCGGGGGGCGGTTCGATCGTTAATATCGGCTCGATCGTTGGTCCAATGCCAGCGCCTCAAGCGTCCACTTACAGTGCAAGCAAAGCTGCGGTCGATGCAATAACGGTTTCGCTTTCTCAAGAGCTTGGTCCACGCAAGATCCGTGTGAACTCGCTTGATCCGGGCATGGTCGAAACTGAGGGCCTGCGCGCCTCGGGTCTCCACGAAGGTGACTTTCGAAAGCAGCAGGACAGGGAGACTCCTCTGGGTCGGATCGCCCAGCCAGATGATATTGCCCTGGCAGCTACCTTCCTTGCCGGAGACGATGCCCGGTGGATTACTGGCCAGGTCATCATCGCTGCAGGTGGCAAACGGATGTGAGTGTCTCGACGAAGGTTGAGACCACCTTTTGATGGTGAGTTTTCGATCCACCGACTAGCCGGAGGTCAGGAAGACGCATTGTCATTTCTCACTTGTTGCAAAATCGCCTAATCGCTCATCGAGTCTCCCCAGGGAGCACCGGAATTCCGGTTGTCCGAATTCGAGGAAGGATGACGGGCAAACCTGAAGTTTGGCCTCAGTCGGCGTTATCACGGCAATGCATGTAGGGAAGTCTATTTTCGTGAGTCGGAGTCAACCGCTTAACGTTGAGCACCGTTATTCACTGCTCCGCTTCGAATCTTTGCGCTTCCTGCGTTCATCTAAAGAGCGATAGCAATTTGGGAGACAAAGTGGCGTGGCCGCGTTTTGTGCATGCTGTGGAGCAGAGATTACCTTGAAAGCCGAGGCGTGTCCCGTCTGTGGCGGCCCTCAGCACGGAATGGTGCAGCCTGATTTACTGCTCACGTTGGATGTTGACACGGACCCATCTGAAGAGGAGGTCGGAATCGGTCGGAAGCTGAGTAAGCCGGCATTACTAAGCGGCAGTAAATCGACTATTAAAGTCGTGCAAAGCCCTGATCCAAGCTCTCATTACAACGAGTGATGGCGATTTTTGGCGACAGATGACGTCAAAACAAATCGTCCTTATCGTCGAAATGCAGGGAGATATTCTAGCTCGCACGACTTAGTGGTTATAGTTTTCTAAGGATTGGCTATGTCCTTAATCGCAAGCATCCTCTATCCGGTGGATTTTTCGCCCTCCTGCGTTGCCATGGCTGCTTATGTGAAGAGAGCAGCGGCTCTGCTAGGAGCCGGAGTTTCGCTCGTCCA
Source organism: uncultured Acidobacteriaceae bacterium (assembly GCA_963791735.1). Taxonomy (GTDB): domain Bacteria; phylum Acidobacteriota; class Terriglobia; order Terriglobales; family Acidobacteriaceae; genus Edaphobacter. Next base: position 280,648 of record CAWBTR010000012.1, read on the forward strand.
TGTTGTCGATCCTACCGGTTACAACGGCTTGCAACTTTACGTAAGACCTATTTCCGAGGTTTCAGAGGAGTATCTGGGCATCGGCCGCGAGAGGCTCGATTCGTTCCTGGCGGCAGAGTTTCCTTTGGCGCAGTGCCCAAGAATATTAGCTTCGGGGGATGCGGCGACCGAGATTGCTCGAGTTGCGAGAGAGAACAGATTTGATCTCATCATCATGCCCACGCATGCGGGCATTTTCCGGGAGATGCTGCTCGGCTCAACGACGGCCAAGGTAATTAACGATGCGGACTGTCCAGTATTGACGAGCCGACATGCTCAGATAATCGCTCCGAGGCCTTTGGAGCACCGGGAATGGCTCTGCGCGATCGGTTTGAGTTCAAATTCGGAGAGAGTGCTTCGCTATGCCAGTCAAGTGGCGGCACAAGCGCGCGGCAAACTCTCGATCATTCATGCGGTGCAAGCCGGAGATACGGATCGGCCGATTCAACTCGACTTGCGAGAAGAAATCCATTCCGCCGAAAGGCGGGAGGCGAGACGGCGCATCGCCGATCTCCAGCTGATGGTACCGATGTTCCGGTCCGTGTTGCAGTTGGTTCAGTCAAAGAGGCGCTGCTTGAGGCCGCTATGGAGTCGGATGCCGACGCGCTCATGATCGGAAGAAGCCATCAGCCCGGCAGTCACGGCCGCATGAGGGATTTGACCTACGCCATGGTGCGCGATTCACCGTTTCCAGTGTTGAGCGTCTGATCTGGAAATTCGCGAGTATTGCTTGTTCTGTTTCCTCAGGCCGGAGACGGCCCGCACAAAGGCGGGAGTCCTAGTGGTTCAAAGTTTTCTGGCTCGACCTCAATTGTTGCGAACAGGCGTAGCGCTCATTGAGTGACTCGGCGATTTATTACTTACCGAGATTCAGACGCACTTCCAACTTCCGGATTGCCGACCTCCATGTAAGTCACCTGTCAAGTGGAGGCACGGATGTCCCGGGCACGCTCGGGAGAGCGTGCAAGTCATCGCTATCCAGGATGTTCTACACGCAAGGTATACCTCTCGGCATCGGTTCCTGCACTCGGAAGAACCAGACACCTGTCTCCATCAGCAGACCAGAGACACGGTTCTTCATCTGCACCATCTGCCGCACCAGCAGATGCCGATAGCTCAAGGTGTGCCTTCGATCCCATATCGCTGCAGGCATCATGTGGCACTCCGGGAGGAAGTCGCATCTCAGCCAGTCGGCGAACGTATTTTTGTCAGGGCCGAGAGTGAGATCCTCAGGGATGTTCGCGGAACCGACGAGGACGTTCAGCGGTTCTTTGGTCGTTGGATCCAGAATTACGTTCCCCTGCGCGGCCACCGGCAGGCGTGCAGACTTGCCGCCGGTGGCCGCATCGTTGGGGAAAAGACCGCTCGTTAATTCGGCGTTATTCGAGTCGCGGCCACCGTGCCCGTTACTTCAACTGGTGTGGGGGTTCCATCCAGGTTCCACACTTTGAACGTGAAACGGCCGCTGTAAGATTTGTTGTCCGCGGAAACCGTAACTTCCGCATCCACGGTGAAGGTATTGGTAGCCGTAGCCGCTGGAGTGCTTGGATTGAAAAGCCAGCCTACATGATGGAGAGTGACAGTCCGCAAGCCGGTCGGCTTCCACACTCCAACGCACATGTTGCCGCCCAACGGCGCTAGATATGCACTTTCAAACTCGGTGCCGTCGCTGTGCCACGTGTCGAAGGTGTCGTTGAAGGTCGACTGATCGGCGCTGTTGGTGTAGATCACATGCCACACGCCGACGATCGTCGGATTGGCGGGTTCAAGGGATGAGGAGCCAACAGCAGCCTGCGCAACCATGGGCAGTTTGATCGCCGGTGTGAGGTTGGCTGCGCCGAAGCTTCCGCAAGCCGCTTTGGCACCGGTTGGGAGAATGAGAAGGCATAGGGCAGCAAGCACACCCAAGCCGCCGCGGTAGAGCCGCGTCCGCGACCTGCCGTCCGAGATGATCAAGAGTACTAAATTCCTGACGATTCGATTCATGTGTTTCTCCTTTTCGCATCTAGTCCGAGCGAGCGACGCGTGGGCCGAGTCTGCAGCCCCGGCACGTTTTAGAGCAATACCCGCGCGGCGATTTGTTTCTCCCCGTCCAATCCCTGCCGCTGCAATCGATTAGGCGATCTTGTCCCCGCTCGTCACGGTGAGAAACGTTAATACACTCGTCTCCTGCGGGTGCTAAACTCAGTTCTCGCTGGTACAGGGGGTGCGGAGTGGCGGTTTCGCCGACCCAGGAGACGGTTCGCTTCGGCCTCTTCGAGCTTGACCTCAGGGCCGCGCAGCTGACCAGGAACGGAACAAAGATCCGGCTGCCGCAGCAGCCTCTTCAGCTTCTGTCTGTCCTGATCGAATCCCCCGGCGAGATCGTCACCCGCGAACAGCTCCGTCAGCGGCTCTGGCCCTCCGATGTCTTCATCGACTTCGACCACGGGCTGAATAAGTCGATACAGAAACTTCGAGACGCGCTCGGCGACTCGGCTGACTCTCCCCGCTACATCGAAACCATCCCCCGCGTCGGCTACCGCTTCATCGCTCCAGTGAGAAACGGAACACAGCCGCTAGAGCCTAAAGCTGACATCGAGATCCCGCAGAGGCCACCAAATCGCATCGCCTCTCCGCCGGCTGCGATAGTCACTGGCAACCAAAGATCGCGATGGCTCCTCTTCGCCGCAGGAGTCCTCGCGATAATCGCGACAACCGGCATCGCGGTCTATCTCTCCGCCCGCTTCCATCCCGCTGTCTTAAAGTACACGCAGCTAACCGATTTCACTGATTCCGTGACGACTCCCGCCTTATCGCCAGACGGCCACATCCTCGCGTTCATCCGCGGAAATAGCTCTTTTATGTCGGCTGGTCAAATCTACGTCAAGATGCTTCCCGATGGCGAGGCGAGACCTCTGACCAATGACGCGCGGGTGAAATACAACCTGGCATTCTCACCAGACGGCTCGCAGATCGCCTACACGGTTTTGAAAAATCCCGCTTTTGCAACCTACACCGTCTCGGTACTGGGTGGCGACTCGCATCTTCTCCTCGACAATGCGGCGGGATTGACCTGGCTCGACCCACACCACTTTCTCTTCTCCAGAATCCGTTCCGGACTGCATCTGGGAATCGTTACCGAAACAGTAACGGGCGATGACTTTCATGAGATGTATTATCCCCCTCATGAACGGGCCATGGCCCATTACTCGTTCGCCTCCCCGGATCGCAGAACAGCTCTGGTAGTCGAGATGAACGGACAGGGCGAGTGGTCGCTGTGCCAGCTCATCTCACTCGAGGGCCGGTCCCCGCCAAGACCAGTAGGGCCAGACGGTGCCTGCACTGCTGCGGGTTGGTCTCCCGATGGCTCATGGATGTACTTCGCCGCGACCGTGCAAGGTCAGAGTCATCTCTGGCGCCAGCGATCTCCAAACGACCGCCCGGAGCAGATCACCTTCGGCCCCTCCGAAGAGTATGGACTGGCCGTGGAGCAGGATGGCCGATCCATCATCACCTCGATTGGCGTGCATGAGAGCTCCATCTGGATTCACGATGCTGCGGGGGAACGATCCCTGTCGTCCGAGGGAGAGATTGCCGCGAACCTCTCGCCTCCGTCCTTTGGAGCGGACGATAAAACCCTCTACTACCTTCTGCGCCATCAGGACGCGAATGCTGGCCCGGAACTTTGGCGCCTGACGCTCGACACCGGCAAGGGCGAAGCGGTTTTTCCCGGAACTTCCATGGTCTCCTACGATGTGTCGCCGGATGGAAAACAGGTTGTCTACGCCAGTGTGGGTCGCGACGGCGTGTCCCAATTGTGGCTCGCCCCGATTGACCGAAGCTCACCCGCCAGACAGATCGGTCATTCCGGTGAAACAACGCCCCACTTCGGCCCACGAGGACAGATTCTCTTTCGGCTTGCAGAGGGAAACGCCAATTATCTGGAACAGATGAATCAGGATGGCTCCGGACGGTCGAAGGTTCTTCCATACCCAATCATCGAAGTGCAAGGCATCTCGCCAGCGCGAAAGTGGCTGATGGCGATCGCGCCTTATCCTGAAGGCAACAGCGTCGTACCCAAGGTCGTGGCGATTCCGCTCGACGGCGGACCTCCGCGCCAAATATGCGCAAGCTACTGCCTTCCAGTATGGTCGTCAAGCGGGAGATTCCTCTTTGTTCCGGTTGAAGCATCGTCGCCCACCACGGCGGGGCGAAGCCTCGCTATTCCGGTTGGCCCGGGAGAAAACCTGCCGGAGTTTCCTCCGGGAGGCATCGAGCCGCTGGCAGAACCTAGTGTAGTGCCCGGGGCCCAGTCGGTTGGCCGCGCAGAACTCGTTCCAGGCATGGACCTTTCACACTACGCCTACGTGAATACCACGGTGCATCGCAATCTTTATCGCGTCTCGCTGCCATGAGAAACCGTGGTATTCGGAAGAATCCAACCGCTGAAATAGACCGAGTTTGAGAGCAACACCGTTTGATTCCGCCCGCCATAAAGTGACGGGCGGAAACAACCAGGTCAAACTGACTCACTGCTTCCGGTTGGGTACGAGCACGAGGTAGCTAAAAACCGCGAGCTTGCTTTGCTCGTTGCTACATTGAACCTGCCATCTTCATGGATGAGTCGTGGCACTCGATGGCTGGGGCTGTCGGTTTTTTGGCGGCTACGGTTTTGTGGCTGGTTGCGTTGCTGGCCATGGGCGAACTCTTCATGTCTTTGATGAGGGTGACGAGACGGGTGAAAGCTTGCTCGCGAGCAGTCTTGTTGCCCGGGACGGTGTTATTGGGATCCTCGCCAGCTCGCATGAAGCCGTGGCCTGCGCCGTCGTAGGTTACGGGCTCATACTTTTTGCCCGCGGCTTTCATGGCATCAGTGGTGGCGGGAACAGTGGCGCCGACACGGGCGTCGTTGCCGGCGTAAAAGCCGTAGACCGGAGCGGTGATGGTGGTGACATCAGAAGGGCCAGTGCCGTAGAAGACGAAGGCGGCGGAGAGGTCTTTGCGGTGAGCAGCGAAGGCGAATGATTTGCTGCCGCCCCAACAGAAGCCAACGACGGCAATTTTGCCGTTGGCGGCGGGGATCTTCTTGCCGTAGTCTGCTGCGGCGTCGAGGTCTGCGTTGACGACCGCTGGGTCGAGACCTGAGACCGCTTTGGTGGTGGCGTCCATGCTGGGGAAGGCGTCGGAGCCGCCGCCGTTGGGGCCGAAGCCGGTGAGAAGGTCAGGTGCGACGACGATGAAGCCTTGTCCGGCGAGTTCGTCGGCCATCTCCTTGGCCCAGTCGCTGAGGCCGAAGATCTCGTGGATGAGGACGATGACGGGGGCTTTGGTTTTGACCTCGGGGTAGACGACGAAGGCCTGAACTCTGCGGTCGCCGTGCTTGAGGTTGATGTATTCGTGATGGCGGGGTGAGGCGTCGAGGCGGGTTTTGGCCCAGTCCTGTGCCTGGATGGGAGCGGCGGCGAGGGGAAGAAGCAGAACGGCGGCAAGGAGTTTGAGGGCGCTGCGCATGGTTATCGTCATGCGGAGGAGTCTAGTACGAAGCGTGGGGGAGGGACAAGATCACGGGAGAGATTTTTACATCTCGGTCATTGCAGGTGCGACACCGCTATACTGCGCGCATGAGCCAGTTTCACCTGCGAGTTGCGACGCCCGAAGATGTGCCGGGAATTTGTAAGTTGATCGAGACTTCGGTACGCGTGCTGCAGGCGAAAGATTATTCTCCCGCACAGATTGAGGGAGCGTTAGCTACAGTGTTCACGATAGATAGCCGGCTGATTATGGATGAGACTTATTTTGTGGCGCTGACGAGCGACGGAGAACTTGCCGGATGCGGCGGGTGGAGTTTTCGGAAGACTCTTTACGGTGGCGACCACCAGCTAGAAGAGATTGAGGCGGAAAAGCTAAATCCAGACGTCGATGCGGCGAAGATTCGGGCGATTTTTGTGAACCCGAAGTTTGTCAGGCTGGGGCTGGGGAGTTTGATTTTGGATGCCGCAGAGAGTGCTGCTACCGCAATGGGTTTCCAGAGGTTCGAGATGGGGAGCACGCTGACCGGAGTGCCGTTGTATTGGGCGAAGGGGTATCGCGAGATCGCGCGAATTGCGGTGCCGGTTGGAGGAGGAGAGAGGATAGAGGTGGTGAGGATGATCAAGGAAGCCTCTCCTGTTCACTAAGAGGGTGCGCGCTAATATAAGTTTGTGGGCGACGCTGGAAGGTAACGCTGCGTGATCTTTATCAGACAGTGGTGAGTTTGATGGTGATGCCGATGTCGGCAGTGGGTGGCGGATTGGTGGGTAGGGTGACCTTGAGGGCTGTGGGGTCCTGGATGAATTTCAGGTTTTGATCTTGTCCGAGCATCGTTGCGCTGGTGATCTTCGCGGGGTTCTGCGGACTGCTGGTGCCGAGTGATGGGATGACGGCGGTGCCCTCCGGCCAGCCTTGAATGAAGGCGTAGATCGCGGAGCCTTTGGTGGTGAAGCGAATGTCTGAGGCGGTGAGGTCGGGCTTCTTGCCTTCGTTGGGGTCGAACTCCTGGCCGTTTTTAGGCATTACGACTTTGGTTGAAGGGCCTTCGCCAAATATTTTCCATGGACGAGTGGCGTAGATGCCTTCGCTGTTGACGGCCATCCATGCGGTGATGCCGGCGAGGACCTCGCGTTCGGCGAAGTCCAGTTCGCCGCTGTTGGGCAGGGGGAAGTTGAGGAGCAGGTTGCCATTTTTGCTGACGATGTCGATGAGAAGGTCGATGACTTTTTTGGGGGTCTTGTAGTTGACGCCGCGTTTGTAATGCCAGTCACCGATGCAGGTGTCGGTTTGCCAGGGTGTGGGAGAGATGCCGTCGAGGACGCCGCGTTCGCGATCGAGGGCGCAGGTGCCGATGGCGCAATTGTCGGCCTGCTTGCTGAAGTACACAGATTCGACTCTGCCGTTGTGTTTGGCGGCGCTGACGTTATAGACCTCAGCGACGGTGGAGTAGCCGTACTCGTCGAAGGGGATGCCGCCGTCGGTGTAGAGGAGGTCGGGCTGGTACTGGTCGACGAGGTCTTTGATGCGTCGGAAGTATTGGAGTTTCCAGCGGTCGGGTGCGACGCGTCCCATGGCCTTCGCGGTCCTGGCGAAGCCAGCCGGCTGGCCGGTGTAGTCGTGGTAGAGGTCGGCGAAAGCGGGGTCGGAGCCGTCGTAGGGGACGCCTGCGAGCGGGCCGGTGGTGTCGCTGGTGTGCGCGGGGGCGAGCCAGTCGTAGGAGTTGGAGAGGTGTTCGCTGACGCCGAAGCGGAGGCCCCGTTTGCGTGCGGCGACGGCCCACATACCGACGATGTCGCGTGTGGGACCGGTGGCAACGGCGTTCCAGCGCGGCTGATATTTGGAGTTCCACATGTCGTAGTTGTCGTGGTGGACGCCCATCGAGAAGAAATACTTTGCGCCGGCTTTGGCGTAGAGATCGATGAGGTGGTCGGGGTCCCAGGCGACGGCCTTGAAGAGAGGGATCAGATTCTTGTAGCCGAACCTCGAGGGATGGCCGTAGGTTTCGACGTGGTAGTTGTACTGACCTGAGCCCTGGATGTACATGTTGCGGGCGTACCAGTCGCCGAATTCGACGCTGGACTGCGGACCCCAGTGGGCCCAGATGCCAAACTTGGCGTCGTTGAACCATGCGGGGAAACGATAGGCCTGAAGGGATGCGGGAGTTCCGGTGAAGGGACCCGGCGTGAGGGTGATCTGATTCTGTTGCGAGTAAGCGCACCGGAAGGCGGGAGCTGCGGTGGCGAGGAGAACGAGCGCCTGACGGCGTGTGATTTGCATGGTTGAGATTGGCTCTCCGGCAGCGATTGCCTATCGAGCCAATGTAGTGATTGGGTGGGTAAGACGCAAGTTGGTAGTCTTATGGCTACTGCTGACTTGCGTGTGGTGAGTCTTCGAGGCCAAAGGCCGTTGGAGGTCCCACTCTCCGCGGACGCCAAGAATGAGACCCCGAATGCTAGACAAGCTTGAGTAAGAGCAGGATGAGGACGATGGTGAGGATGAGTGAGATTCCGCCGCCGCCGTAGTAGCCGAGCCCTGGCCCCATGCGATAACCACCGAAACCGAACACAAGAATCAAAACGATCAGAAGAATAATCATCTTTCATTTCTCCGTTCCGCGAAAATTCGCGATGGAGGTGTGATGCTGGTTTTGTTCTGCGCGAAATAAAATCGCTTTTTTCGTTAGGTTGCCTGGCTTGTATGCAATTTTTGATATAGGTGGCGCGCGCCTCCCCCGGGGGATATCTTGCACGTAAGCGTCTTATTTTTATGGGCTTGCTGGTGACTTTTTTTGAGACGCAGCGTTGAAGGTGTCAGCGCTATCTGGCTACTGCGGCTTTGGATTGGTGGCGGGCGATGCCCAGCTTGAAGTTCTCCGCGATTCGTTGGGATTTTTCGATGACCGTTGCAGCGATGGCAGGCGGGAGGACTTCGGTTGCGGTTTCGGCGAAGAGGGTGAGCCAGCGCTCGAAGTGGTCGGGGTCGAGGGGGAGTTGGAGGTGAGTCATCAGGGGTTGGCCTTTGTAGCGGCCGGTGGTGAGCAGAACGGTGGACCAGAAGTCTTTGAGGGTGGCGAGGTGATGGGGCCAGTCGTCAACGATGGCGTTGAAGATGGGGCCGATTTCGGAGTCCAGGCGGACTTTGGCGTAGAAGCGATCTACGAGGGTGCTGATTTGAGACTCGCTGATCTTTGGTTCCATGATTTTCTCCCGTCTTTTTCAGTCTAGAGCTTTTTTGGAGGGGACGGAGGAGCAGGTGTCAGGCGGTCTTGGCCTGCCACTCTTGCTCAAGGGGCTGGTCGATGCCGTTTTGCGTTGTGGTTCGTTACCGGATCGCTGCTCGGCGCGACCTCGTACGAGGGTTCGTTCCCCAGGACGCCACAAAGGTAATCGCGCTCGTCCAAATTCGCGGATCGGAGTAGAGGCGCTTGAACCGGGACAGCAACGGTGCGGTCACGTAACCCGACTCTATCAGCCGGGGCCGCAGTTCCTTGATAGTTTCCAGCCAGTATTCCGCCCATGGAGATTTGCCGCGATAGAGCGCGGTCGTGCCTTCCGCGCCTACATGGTCCAATCCCGTCGCGGAAAGAAGCGCAGGCATCCTGCTTCCTATGAAGTAGTCCACCCCTGCGGACTTCGACCAGTGCAGCCAGGCTTGCCAGAAGGCGCGCAACGGCTTCGGACTCGCGACGGTTGCGGGAAGGAAATCCGGCTCGATGGAAAGCAACACGCCGCCGGGTTTCAGGAACGCGACCATGTGCTGCACGGCCTTCCTTGGAGACTGCACATGATGCAGCACGGCCCGCGCGGTTACCAGGTCGTATACGCCTGCTTCGACTTCATCTTTGAGAATGTCCAACTGCTGCACCTTAAGGTTCGGCGCGTGCAGGTTGCCGACATACCGGAGGTCCAGATCCGTCGCTACGACACGCCCGTTTGGCGCAACTCGGGCGGCAAGCCACTGGGAGATCGATCCGTTGCCGCAGCCAATCTCCAGACATCGCCATCCGGGCCGCAGTCCGAGTTTTTCGAGAAGGCTTCGGTGCAAGGGATCGAGCAGATCTGACATCAATGCGAGGCGTTGCCGCTCGCCTGTCAGATCATGAGGCAAAATGTAGTCCTTTTTCGGAGCTTTTCCTGGCATCCCACTCCTCCCGCTCAGGTGAAGAGATGGCCCCCCTCCCTACCTAAGAAGTCCTAAAGTCTTCGCAGAGGTGGGTGATCCCCCGTCGTTTTCTGAGATTCCTATTTCAGGTGCGGATTGGCCGCCGACGCAACGCTACCAGTATGAAGAGGCAGCCGGTGCCGAGGAGAATGAAGCTGCCGGGCTCTGGTGTGATGGTGGATAGATCTGTGATGGTGGATAGATCGTCGGCAAAGATAAGCTCGTCGTCGTGGCCGTCGATGAAGACGGCATCGCCGTTGGCGTTAATGAAGCCTCCATCGAACGAGGCTCCATCGAGGAGCAGGTCTGTTGTTGGGTCTGAGCCGGTCCACACGCCGAGTATCGCGCCGTTGTAGAAGCCTCCGTAAATCTCGTGTCCGTTGTTGCAGGTCCCGTTTAAGAGATCCATTCCCGGAGGGATGACGGGAGTGCAGGATGAACCGTTGTCCCATGCGAGCAGGGGAGGAGCAGTGGAGATGACTGGCTGCGACTGGCCAAAAAAGAACGTTTCATAACATGGGTTGAACTGCACGCCGCAAGCGGAAAATTCCTCGGCGTTGTTTGACACGTTGACGGTGAAGTCTCCGTTGGCATCGATTCCGTAGAAATCTTCGTTCTGGGTGTGGGCGATCACGGTGACGCTATAGCTGTCGGCGAGCGCTGGGGCAATGGGGGTAAGGGCGAAGATGAGCGCGGTGATGACAATGGAGATGTGCAAATTCCTGACTGGCGGAAACATTTTAGATCCTCAATTCGGTCGGCGGGGAGTGCAATGTAACGGGCCGCTTAGGCGTAAGAGAGCCTTCAGCGGTGACGGGAAGGCAGGTTAGGTTTGCCAGGCACGCAGGATCGAACTTGGTGGCCATAAAATGAACCACATGCAGGACCTGAGACTCATCTACGTGCAGGGTTCTGCGCTCTAAACGAAATTCATGTGGGTTGGATGCAGGTTCGCGCTTGCGCGGGTGCCTGACCCTCCCCTCCCCGTCATAAGTGTGCAAAGTCTTCGAAGTAGAGATTTTAGGTCTGGACTTGCTGTATGCGCGGATGGTTGTAGATGATTGAGGCTGCCGGGCGACGCTTGTTTTTGAGGGGGTGGGTCTGTCAAGTCTCGGATTGCGATCTGGAACGGCAATCGCCGTGTTAGAGTATCTCAACTTCTTCAGGCATTTTATTGCGCACCTCCTCCCCTCGACCTGAGGCAAGTATTTGGAGGCTCTGATGGCTTCAGCCAGTCAGTCTGTTGCGGTGCGCCCGGTTTCACGGGTCTCACGGATTCTCGGCCGAGGCGGCCTGGTGGGTCGCTACTTCTACTTCTTCTTTTCGTTGGTTGTGGCCGGAATCGTGGTGGTTGGTTTCAGCCGGACGGTCGACCGGAATCTGTTTCATGCTGCTCCGCCGAGGCCAGTCCTCTTGTGGATTCACGGCGCGGCATTTTCCGGGTGGGTGGTTTTCTTTATGCTGCAATCGGCGCTGGTGCGCGTTCGGAAGGTGAGTGTCCACCGGACGCTGGGATGGTTCGGGGCTACTCTCGGGGCCGTAATGGTCACGCTGGGGGCTGTGATTGCCGTGGTGATGGGGCGGTTCGATGCGTTGCAACTTCATCAGCCTGACCCCGCATTCCTCAGCATCCCGTTTTTCGACATCATGTCATTCGGTACGCTGCTTGGACTGGCGATCGTATGGCGCGGCAAGCCGGAGATGCACCGGCGCTTCCTGGTGCTGGGCACGTGCTGCCTGCTCAGTGCACCTTTCGGCCGCTTCGATTATCTGTTCGATCACAGTCTCTTCTATGTTTGTTTGGATGTGGTGATGCTGCTTGGCGTCGCGCGTGACCTTCTTGTGGATAGGCGTGTGCACAAGGTTTATTTGTATGCGCTTCCGGCGTTGGTGGTCGGGCAGAACCTGGCGATCTATCTCTGGCGCGGCTCGCCTGGGTGGTGGCTCTCGAGTTGCAAAGAGATTCTTGGCATCTGACGGCTCGCGCTTTGCGCGAATGCCCACATCTCAGAATCGAGATATGGAGCACCCGATTCTGTGGTGTCAGTTTAGATGCGGGCCGCCCGCCGGCGCGTATAGTGTGGGCTATTGAAAGCTCAAACGAAAATTCCGGATAAGAGAGCAGCCCTGGGTCTCCGGGCGCATTCCGGATGGGCCGTGCTCGTGGTTCTCGCCGGACCGATGGAGTCTCCGATCGTTGTGGACCGGAGGCGAATTGAAATTGCTGATCCGAAGATCGCCGGCTCGAAGCAACCATACCATGCTGCGAAAGGGCTGTCCCTAAAGGGCGCGGAAGCGTTGGTGAGTGCCTGCGCTGAAGCTTCTGCGCGGTTGGCGGCTGAAGCTGTGCGGGAGGCGATCGCAGACGCAAGGCAGAAGGGCTATGAGATTTCGACCAGCTGCATTCTGACGGGTTCCGGGAGATCCATTCCGGCGCTTGATAAGATTCTGGCGTCGCACCCCTTGCTTCACACCGCCGAGGGCGAACTATTCCGCAACGCGATTGCGCGAGCGTGCCTGAATCAAGGTCTTCCCGTGGTTGCTGTAAAGGAAAAAGAGCTGATTGCTCGCGCGGTAAAGGATATAGGAATTTCGGGGGAAGTGATCGACCGGCATCTGCAGCGCATGGGAAAGCCGATTGGCCCGCCGTGGCGGCAGGATGAGAAGCACGCCAGCCTTGCCGCCTGGGTAGCGAGTTCCGCAGGATCGAACTAGTTTTGAGGACGTACGACTGATGCCCCTGTCCTGGAGGTATTGCCGTACCTTTCTATCTTTTGATTGTTGGAGGAGTACGGTTCGCGCTTTGCGCGAATGCCCACATCTCAGAATCGAGATATGGGGCACCCGATTCTGTGGCTTCGATCTAGATGTGGGCCACCCGCCGAATGCCCACTCATGCGGTGAGACTGCATGAATGGGGCACCCACGGTATCGGCGCCATTTCATGTGTGGGCCACCCGCCCAAATAAGCAGCTGTTGCCGCCTACCAGTAGCACCCGCGGTACCCATACCAGTATCCGGGGTATCGCGCCCGCCAGTAGGGATCGTACGGAGTGTACGACCCATACGGATACGGGTAAGCTCCGTAATAGTAGGGGTAGTATCTGTAACCGCACCAGCAGCGGCGGCTCAACAAGAGAACGATTAGAATCAGGCAGAGCATGATGACCCTCGCGTCCGGCGCGTAATCAGCAGCGTCCGCATAAGAATACGCCCGTAGACGCGCCCCGGTTCCCAAAAATCGCAATCGAATGAACATCTGGTATTCGCGCCCGGTCTTCTTCGTCTAGAGTGTAGAGACGGGCGGCCCAGACGCGTTAATTGAGGTAGGGTCTGCGGTGGGAACAACTGAAGGTGATCGTCGCCTTCTTATTGATATCGTTTAAGCCTTAGCGGCATGGGGTGATTTTTGAGTATCGGGTTCGCGCTTTGCGCGAATGCCCACATCTCAGAATCGAGATATGGGGCACCCGATTTTGTGGCTCAATTTAGATGTGGGCCACCCGCCTTCATTTTAGATCTGGGCCACCTGCCTCTATTTCATGTGTGAGTCACCCGCCTGGTTTTTATGTGTGGGCCACCCGCCCACTCGCCTACGTACCACCAGTGTCTATAACTGATAACATTCCACTTGGAGTGTTTGAGATCGAATACACATATCTACCCTTTGACTCCAAGAATATCGGATAAGAAGTTGCCGGAAGAGATATGTATCCATCCACACTTGGAGAAGTCGGATTGGACACATCCACTACCGCTACCGATGAATTTGTATAACATGCCACATACGCTGTGGTTCCTTCCACGGTAACGTCTTGCGGCTTGCATGTTCCGATCAATGAAGCCGTGCCTACCTGAGAAAGCGATGACGGATTGGATATATCGTAAATGTTCAACGAGTACTGATCGTAAAACGTCTCATACAAGTAGCTTCCTTCGACATCCAAACCTTGCGGACTGTGCGCCACCGGTAAACTGCTAAGCAAATACGGCGATGCGGGATTGGAGATGTCGAATACAAGTATCTCGGATTGCCCGTTGGCCTGCCCTGCCACATAAGCGTATTTTCCGACTACCTTGATGTCGGCTACATTCACACCGGCAGTTCCCGTGTCGGTCGATCCAACAATCGTCGGCGATGCAGGATTGGAAACGTCAACGACATCCAGAGTGCCTCTGGAAGACGCGCCTACATACGATATGACATAGGCGTACTCCCCAGATACCCAAAGACCAAGTCCATACAGCGGGACTTGAACGCTTCCTACAAACGCAGGAGCGTAAGGATTCGATACATCGTAGATTTGCAATAGATTTGTACTCGCCGTCCCTGTAGAAGATACGAGGTAAACGTATTGCCCCTGCACTCTTATCCCGGACTGCCCGTAATTTATAAATCCAGTGATTGACGTCGCGCTGACGACGGCCATGCTTGCCGGATGCGTGATATCCACCACATAGAATTGCGCAGCCGAGGATCCTGAACCTTGATTGCCGTTGTCTCCTAGAATGTAAGCGTAATTCCCTTGAATGTCGAAAGCGTCAAGTTCGTAAGACGAGCTAGGCACTACGCTGCCTACGACAGTCGAATTCTGAGCTTCGCCGTAAATCTGTAAACTGACTTGAGAGGAAGCTCCGCCGCCGGGTGCTGAATTGGCAACTACTACCGGATAGCTGCCGAGTGCATATAGATCGGACGCAGTTAGACTGATAGTCAGTCGGCTGGCGCTGATGTAAGTCACGGCATGGGCAATGCCGTTGTAAGTTACCGTCGAAGTGGCGAGGAAGTTAGCGCCATTGATAGTGAGCGTCTGCGCCGCACTTCCTAGTGTCAGCGAAGCGGGAGAGAGGCTCGATATGCTGGGCACGGGATTGGTGACAATGCCGCATCCAGCAAGGAGCAGCGCTCCGCATAACAATCCAACTTTGCAGGCCGCGAGAGAAGCTGCCCGAATCGTAACTCTCATGGTCTAACTCTCTTGCCGGAATCCTTGTCCAGCGTTGTCGAGATATATGTAAGTCATCTATCGACCGAACTTCTGGCGGCCTTGCATTTGGCTCATCATGCGTTGCTGGGCCTTGATGCCGCCGCCTGAGCCCATGGACTTGAACATCTTTCGCATCTGGGCGTATTGGCGGAGGAGGTTGTTGACGTCCTGGACGGTAGTGCCGGAGCCGCGGGCGATGCGCTTGCGGCGGTTGCCGTTGATGATCTCGTGGTCGGCGCGCTCTTTTTTCGTCATCGAGTTGATGATGGATTCGACGCGGTTGAACTGGCCTTCGTCGACGTTCTCGACTGCCTGCTGCATGCCGGCGAAGGGGCCGACGGAGGGGAGCATCTTGAGGATAGACTTCATGCTGCCCATTTTTTTGATCTGACGGAGCTGGTCGCGAAAATCTTCAAGACTGAAGCCATCGCCTGAGAGGGCCTTCTTGGCGAACTGCTCGGCTTTGCCGCGGTCGAGGGTGGATTCGGCGCGCTCGAGGAGGGTGGCGATGTCGCCGTGACCCATGATGCGGCCGACGATGCGGTCTGGGTGGAAGGGCTCGAAGGCGTCGGGCTTTTCGCCGGTGCCGAGGAACTTTATCGGCGCTCCGGTGACGTGGCGGATGGAGAGGGCAGCGCCGCCGCGGGCGTCGCCGTCCATCTTGGTGAGGATGGCGCCAGTGATGGTGAGGTGGTCGTTGAAGGCCTTGGCGGAGTTGACGGCGTCCTGGCCGGTCATGGCGTCGGCGATGAAGAGGATCTCGCTGGGCGAGAGGAGCTTTTTTAGCTGGGCCATCTCCTGCATCAATGCGTCGTCGATGTGGTTGCGGCCGGCGGTGTCGACGATGAGCATGTCGCAGCCGAAGTTGGCGGCTTCGCGACTTGCGCTTCGCGCGCGAGACGGAGGACGGCTTCGGTGCCGGGGTTGGCTTCGGTGACTTTGCCTTCGTAGAGCTGGGCGCTGATGCTGGTGGCGACGACCTTCAACTGCTCGCGGGCGGCGGGACGGTAGACGTCGACGGAGACGAGCATGGGGCGGTGGCCGGCTTTCTTTAGCCAAGCGGCCAGCTTGCCGGAGGTGGTCGTTTTGCCGGAGCCTTGCAGGCCGGCCATCAGGATGACGGATGGGGGCTGAGAGGATTTCTGGAAGCGGGCGGTGTCGCGGCCGAGGACGTTGACCAGTTCGTCGTGGACGATTTTGACGATCTGCTCGGAGGGCGAGAGCGCGGTGGCGACTTTTTCGCCGATGGCGCGGGTGCGGATGCGTTCGATGAGGTCGGTGACGACGGAGAGGTTGACGTCGGACTCGAGAAGGGCGAGACGGATCTCGCGGAGGGCGTCGGAGATGTTCTCGTCGGAGATGGTGCCCTGGCCGCGGAGGGTCTTAAAGGAACGCTGGAGTTTGTCGCTGAGGTTTTCAAACATACTGCTCTAAGTTTACCAGCGGAACAGCGGCTGGTTAGGGAGTTAGCAAATCAGCGAGTTAGCGCTTGTGGATTGGCAAGTGACGGGCTTGGTGATGGCTAGGTGGGTACATTGTGCGAGTCAGGGACGCAGAGGAAGTTGGGGGGCGGGATAATCGACTTCTATGCAGGAAAAGGGCCAGGTAAACGGGAACGCGCGGGTGGTGCGGGAGTTTGTGGCGTATCTGCGGGTGGAGAAGGGGCTGAGGCCTGCGAGTTGTGAGGCTTACCGGCGTGATCTGGAGCAGTTTGCCGAGCACGTTGAGGGACGGGATGGGTTGCTGGTGGGGGCGACTCAGGCGGATGTGAGTGGGTTTATGGAGGGGTTGCGGGGACATGCGGTGGAGTCGCGGTCGATTGCGCGGAAGCTGAGTTGTCTGCGTGGGTTCTATCGGTGGCTGTTGATGGATAAACGGATTGCGCATGATCCGACGGTGAATGTGGAGACGCCGTCGAGCTGGAAGGTGCTGCCGAAGTCGCTGGCTGAGGGCGAGGTGTCGGAGATGCTGGAACGAACAGGGACAGCGGCGAAGAGTGTGGATGCGGATGGGTTGGCGATACGGGATCATGCGATTTTGGAGCTGCTGTATGCGGGCGGGTTGCGGGTGGGGGAGATCGTTGCGCTGCGGGTGGAGGATGTGCACCTCGATCAGGGAAGGGCGCAGGTGAGAGGCAAGGGAGATAAGGAGCGGATTGTGCCGCTGGGGCGGAGTGCGGTGGACGCGCTGGAGAGATATTTGGAGGTGGGACGGCCGGGGTTAGTGAAGGCAGGCGTGCAGCGGGCGTTGTTTCTTAGCGTGAGGGGGAATGCGCTGACGCGGCAGTGGGTTTGGGAGATGGTGCGTGGGGCAACGGCTGCGGGGAGTAAGGCTAGTCCGCATATGTTGCGGCATAGTTGTGCGACGCACATGGTGGAGCATGGAGCGGATTTGCGGAGTGTGCAGACTTTGTTGGGACATGCGGATATCGCGACCACGCAGGTGTATACGCATGTGGCGCTGGGACATTTGAAGAGGGTGCATCGGGAGCATCATCCGCGAGGGAAGCGGAGGGCGACTGCGTAACAGTGATCGAAGGGATAAAAGCTGATAAGAGCGGATTTTTTTCCAGGTGAGAGTGTTGAGGATTTTTTGATGGGGAAGGCTGGCGAGATTGAGGGGTTGGCGGAGGGGTTTCTGGCGATGCTCGCGAATGAGCGCGGGGCTCGCGAGCATACGGTGCGGGCTTATGCGCGGGAGGTGCGGAGTTTTGCTGCGTATTTGCGCGAGACGCTGGGTGATGATGGGCGGGTGGGGGCGGTGGAGCATCTGCATATTCGGGCTTATCTGGGAGTGCTGTATGAGCGTGGGTTGACGAAGGCGAGTGCGGCGCGGGCGCTGGCGGCGGTGAGGAGCTGGTTCAAATGGCTGGCGAAGGAGGGGAAGGTGAAGCAGAATCCGGCGTTGCTGGTGAGTACGCCGAAGCTGCCGAAACATCTGCCGCGAGTGCCGAGCATGGAGGAGGTCAATCGGGTTTTGAATTCGCTGGAAGGCGTGGGAAGTTCGAAGGCCGGCGCGGCTGGCGACGTACATTCCCACTCTTCGCAGAGTGCGCGAAGGATGGGGCACCCGGATAGTGCTGGCGGTTCGGATGAGGGAGAGGCTTCGGCGTGGCCGGAGAGGGATCGGGTGATCTTTGAGTTGTTGTATGGGTGCGGGATTCGGAACTCGGAGCTGGTGGGGCTGGATATGGGGAGTGTGAAATGGCGGGATGATGCGGTGCTGGTTCGCGGCAAGGGACGGAAGGAACGGCTGGTTCCGCTGGGGGATGAGGCGGCGGTGGCTTTGAAGGCCTATCTGCCGCTGCGGGAGGCGAAGCTTTTGGCCGCTGGTAGAGCGGGTTTGGTGCATGAGGGGCCGCTGGTGATGAACCTGCGGATGCGGGGAGATTGCCGGTTGACGACTCGGAGCGTGGGACGGATTGTGAAGGCGATTGCGCTGTCGCGTGGGCTGGCGGCGGATGTGCATCCGCATACGCTACGGCATGCGTTTGGGACCCATATGCTGGAGGAGGGTGCGGATTTGCGCGCGATTCAAGAGATGCTGGGGCATGAGCGGCTGTCGACGACACAGCGGTATACGCAGTTGACGGTGGGGCAGGTGCAGAAGGTTTATGACGAGACGCATCCGCGGGCGAAGTAATTTTCCGGATTTTTTCCGTGCGGGCCGGGTGATTTATTCGGCGGGGTAGTGGGGGAGGAATGTGGTGAAGATGGTGCCGCTGGCGTCGGCACGGGTGTTGCTTCTGACCCGGATGCTGCCGCGATGCCTGGTGACGATGTCGTGTGTGATCCAGAGCCCGAGTCCGTTGCCGTCATCCTGCTTGGTGGTGAAGAAGGGGTCGAAGATTTTGTTCAACGATTCCTGCGCGATGCCGGAGCCGGTGTCGAGCAGGGTGACGGCTGTGCCGGGGCGCTGGCCGTTGCTCCAGGACTTTGTTTTCCTGATTCTTATCGTGAGGCAACCATCCTGTGACATGGCGTAGATGGCGTTGGCGATCTGGTTGGCGAAGACCTGTCGCAGCTCACCTTCGAGGCCCCAGATCTCGAATTCATCGCGATATTGCTTCTTTATGGAGAGATTTTTTGCTTGGATCTTCCGGGTGTAGAGGGCAAGGATTTCGTCGAGGACAACGGACAGCCTGACGACGCCAGGAGTTGCGGTTTCACGATAGAAGCCGAGGGTTTGTTTGGTAATTTGCGCGACTCGCGCGAGCTCTGCGTCCGCCATTCCCAGATACAGCGAAATGTCTGACGAAGAGGAGGAGGATCGAGCGAGATAGATCGCGTTGGAGATGGCTTCGAGAGGATTGTTGATCTCGTGCGCGATGGTGGCGGCGAGCCGTCCGGTGGCGGCGAGCCTCTCGGAACGGCGAAGCGCCTCTTCGGCGCGCAGACGGCCGGCGGTTTCGACGTCGGCAGTTTGAGCCCGCTGCTGCAATAAGGAGATGTGGCGGAGGCGATCGTCCTCACTGGCGAGTGCGGTGTAATTTTCTGTCGGGACGACGTGGGAGTGCTCGGCGCAGAGGTTGAGGAATGCCTGACTGTGCCCCTCGCGGTTAAAGCCATTCATCTGGTAGGCGCAGTGGAGGTGAAAGGAGTGCCTTCGTCCAAGATCGTTCCAGAGTTGTTCGAGTTTGAGACCGGCATCGAAGTTTCCGCCCGAGCAGAGGAGGTTGACCATCTCTCCGAAGAGGACAAGGCGAGGAGACTCACCTTTGGCTGCGGTGCGGATGGAGGATAGGAAATGCTCCATGGCAACGTTGAACAGGGCAGCGTCTGGTGAGCCGTTGACCATGAAGGTGGATAGGGTTTCGGCGGCGTCCAACGAGTAATATCTGCCGAGCTTCGCGTTCAATTCAAGATCCAACCCTCGGGCCTTGAGACGTTTCGCGAGTTCGTCCCGATGCTCCGGCGTAGCGACGACGATTGCAGTGTCGCCAGCTATGAGAGCGGTGCCGATTAGTTTTGTGAGGGAGTCAAGGAGGAAAGAGTCTTCTTCGTAGAAATGAACGGAGTGAGTGCCGACGACGGGGTCCGGTCTGGGAGGGGATAGACCGATGGACGCATCAGCCGGGAGGCCTGTGCTTGCACTCATGGTTCAGACTCCAAGGCCAGTAAGTGGAACAAGTAGATATCAGATTTCAAGTAAATCCCAGATTCCACTAGAACGCCAGCATGTTGTGTGATGCCGGGTTTACCCGAGAGGTTCGATGTGGATGCGAAATTATTACAGAACGCGAAATTATTGGTGAAATTTGGCTTATGAGACTGGTACGGCGCCGGGGGAGCTCTGCGGCTCCCGCTGCGCCTGGTGAGGCTAGTAGCGGGGGACGTTGGGGTCGATGGTGCGGGACCAGGCGTCGATGCCGCCGGCGAGGGATTGGGCGTGGGTGAAGCCCTGATCGCGGAGCCATAAGGCGACGTTGAGGGAACGGGCTCCGTGGTGGCAGATGACGACGATGGGGGCGTCGGGGTCGAGCTCGGTGTGGGCGCGGGAGGGGACTTCGCCCATGGGCATGAGGAGTGAGTTGGGGAGGCTGGCGGTCTGGTACTCCCATGGTTCGCGGACGTCCAACAGGAGGGGCGCGTTGGGCTGCTGGCGCTGCTGGGAAAAGGCTTCGGCGGTGATTTCTGGTTCTAGCATGATTCAAGGATATCCTTAGTAGAGGATCAGGAGCCAGGGAGCTAATGGGCTGGGGTCCGGTTGCCATTGATGATTTGAGTTGTACCGCGGAGTTTTGCTGCTGGGTACGCGTTTGCGTGGTTTGCATCTTATTGAGCACGCATTAAGTGGATAATGAGTGGAACTGGGATGGAGACTGTCTTGGAAAAGGTTCTGATTGTTGAAGATGAGGTTCATGCGCGGACCGGGTTGACGGAGCTGATCGAGAGCTGGGGCTACCGGGCGGAGTGCGCGGCGGATGGGGTGGAAGGGCTGGAGAAGGCGATTGCGTGGGCACCGGCGATTGTGGTGACCGACCTGAAGATGCCGCGGATGGATGGGATGGAGCTGCTGCAGCGGATTGGCGAGCTGCCGCAGCGGATTGTCGGTGGTGATGCTGACGGCGCAGGGATCGATCGAGTCGGCCGTGGAAGCGATGCGGATGGGGGCTTACGACTATATTCCGAAGCCGGTCGATCCGGTGCGGCTGAGGACGATTCTGCATAATGCGAGCCGGCAGCGGGAGGCGGATGTTGAGCTGGAGGCGACGCGGCGGCAGCTGCGCGATACGGGGGTGCTGGGCGAGCTGGTGGGGTCTTCGCCGCAGATGAAGGATATTTTTACGCTGATTGAGCGGGTGGCTCCTTCGAATGTGTGGGTGCTGGTGACGGGGGAGAGCGGGACGGGCAAGGAGCTGGTGGCGCGGGCTCTGCATGATTTGAGTGCGCGGCGGCTGAAGCCGTTTGTGGCGGTGAACTGCGCGGCGATTCCGGAGACGCTGATTGAGAGCGAGATCTTCGGGCATGAGAAGGGCGCGTTTACCGGAGCGCTGGAGCGGCGGGCGGGGTGCTTTGAGCTGGCGGAAGAGGGGACGCTGCTGCTGGACGAGATTGGCGAGATGCCGATGGCGACGCAGGCGAAGCTGCTGCGGGTGCTGGAGGACAGGAGGCTGCGGCGGTTGGGAAGCAAGATGGAGACGCCGGTGGATGTGCGGGTGGTGGCGGCGACGAATAAGGATCCGGAGAAGGCGGTGGCGAGCGGGGAGCTGCGTGGGGATCTCTATTACCGGCTGAATGTTTTCAATATCCAGATGCCTCCGCTGCGGGATCATCTGATGGATGTGTCGGCGATTGCGGAGAAGATGATCGACGACATGAATGAGCGGCACCACTGCACGGTGGCGGGGCTGAAGGACTCGCTGATGCGGCGGCTGGAGGAGTACAAGTGGCCGGGCAATGTGCGGGAGCTGCGGAATACGATTGAGCGGGCGGTGATTCTGGCGGGGTCGGGGATGCTGGGGGAGGAGCATCTGCCGCCGCACTTTGGGGAGCCTGGGTTTGCTCCTCCGCCAAGCCGGGGTGCTGCTGTGGCGGCGTTGGCGGCTGCGGAGGCGGCGGGCAGGCATGCGAGCGCAGTGCAGCGGAATCTGGATGAGCCGAACACGGTGCGGGTGGAGGTGGGGACGACGGTGAATGAGGCGGAGCGGCAGCTGATTTTGAAGACGCTGGAGTCGACGCATAACAACAAGACGAAGGCCGCGGAGATACTGGGGATCAGCTCGAAGACGCTGCAGAACAAGTTGAAGGAATACTCGAACGCGGCTGCTGCGACGGAGTAAAGATGCGGCTGAAGACCAAGCTGGTGCTGTCGGCGACGGCGTTGACGTTTGCATCGTGCTGATGCTGTCGGCTTTGTTTGTGGGCGAGCTGATGCGGCAGAGGATCGAGCAGACGGTGGCGGCGAACGATGTGCTGGCGCACCAGGTTTACCTGATGACGCGGCAGGCGGTGGAGACAGGGCTGCGGGCGAATCCGCCGGTAGACAGAAGCGACGAGGCGCTGCACGCGGCGGTGACGGATGCGCTGCGTAGAGATCAGCCGCTGGCTGATGTGATGAACACGATTGTGCGCTATTCGGAGACGGTGCAGGACGTGAGCGTGACGGATGCGCATGGGATGACGCTGGTGAGCACGGACCCGGATGCGCTGGACCAGCCGGCTCAGTCCCGGTTTAGCCTCGCGAGTTGTACAAGGCGGAGGCCTGGCGCACCAGATGAGGGAGGTGTTTGGCAAGCCGCGGGTGCTGGATATCTCGCAGGCGCTGGATCGGAACGGAGTGCCGTTTCTGGTGGTGCATATTGGGGTGCGGTCGACGTTTCTGAAGAATTCGTATGAGCCATGGCTGCGGGCGGCGCTGTGGTTTGCGCTGGCGGCGGCGCTGGCGGCGATGCTGTGCGGCCGGGGTGCTGGCGAATGTGGCGCTGCGTCCGCTGGAGGCGATCAGTGCGCGGCTGGAGCGGCTGACGCTGGCTGGGAGGAACGCGGGGAGCGATGCTCGACGGCGCTGCTGGCGGGTGGCGTGGGAAGCGATACGGTGGTGCGGGTGACGAAGACGATCGACCGGCTGGGCGAGCAGATGCGCACGCAGGAGGCGGGATATACCGCGCTGCAGGCGAATCTGAACCAGATGCTGGATACGCTGCGTGATGGCGTGCTGCTGTTTACGGCGGACCGGCGCGCGGTGATGGTGTCGGATGCGGTGGCTTATTTTTTGACCACGCCCGGGCGTGAAGGCGGCCATGAAGAGATGGTGGGGAAGCGGCTGGAGGAGATCTTTGCGCCGGAGACGGCGCTGGGGGCGGCGGTGCTGGAGGCGTTTGCCGATGGCGGCCAGGTGAGCGCAGAGGGAGTGACGCTGGAGGATGGGCGGCAGGTGCAGATTTCGCTGGACCGGATCGACGATGGGTTGGGCGACGGGGGCAATATGGGGACGCTGTTGACGCTGCGGGATATGGAGTCGGTGGCGCAGCTGGGGCAGGAGCTGGAGGTGGCGCGGCGGCTGGCTGCGATTGGGAAGCTGACGGCGGGTGTGGGGCATGAGGTGAAGAATCCGATCAACGCGATGGTGGTGCACCTGGAGCTGCTGCGCGGGAAGTTGAGTCCGCGAGGGCACGGAGGCGTTCAGCGGGGCGCAGCGGCATGTGGATATTCTGTCGGGCGAGATGCAGCGGCTGGACCGGGTGGTGCAGACGCTTGCGGACTTTTCGCGGCCGATGGAGCTGCATCTGCGGGAGCACGATCTGCGGCAGGTGGTGGGCATCGTGATGGAGCTGACGGCGGCGGAGATGGAGGAGAACGGCGTGCGGGTGACGGTGGAGGCTCCGCAGGAGCCGATGATGGTGAGGGTGGATGCGGAGCTGATGCAGCAGGCGGTGCTGAATCTGCTGCTGAACGGGATGCAGGCGATGCCGCACGGTGGTGCTTTGCGGGTGACGATGCGGCGGGAGCAGCAGTTTGCGGTTGTGGAGGTGGTTGATGAAGGAGAGGGTATACCGGCGGAGCTATTACCGCGTATCTTCGAGTTGTACTTCACGACAAAGCCGAAGGGCAGCGGAATCGGACTGGCGATGACGTATCGCATTCTGCAGTTGCATGGTGGGGCGATGGAGGTGCGGTCGAATGCCGACGCGAGTTCGCCGGAACGCGGGACAGTGTTTACGTTCCGGTTGCCGATGGCGGCGGGAGTTGGAGTGGAGGGAAGAAAGGTGGTTACGGCTGGAGCCGCTCATAAAGGATTAGAGGAGCGAAGCTTGAACGGAAGAGGCAACATTACGCGAACGCGTGGCAAGCGTGATGCTTTGCTTTGGGCTGACGGTTGGGCTGGGAGGATGCCGGCACAAGGTGCAGGTTGCGCCTTTGCCTCCGGTACTGACGCCGGTGGAGCTGGTGGATATCCCTGAGCCGGAGAATCTGCCGATGGTGGAGATGCCGCAGATCAAGCTGCCGCCGGTGCCGTATGCGTCGAACGCAGGGAGGCCGAAGCGGGAGAAGAAGAAGCCGAAGACGGCGCCGTACGCCGAGCCGGCGCAGGTGATCAGTGCGCCACCGCCGCCCTCGCCGGAGGAGACGGCGATTGGTGCGCTGACGGCGGGTGGAGAGGCGAATCCGCAGACGAAGCAGGAGGCGGCGGACTTGATTGCTTCGAATGAGAAGCGGCTGAATGCGCTGTCGCCGCAGAAGGCTGAAGAGGAGAAGGCGCAGGTGAGTAAGGTGAAGAATTTCTGAAGGATGCGCAGGATGCGTTGAAGTCGGGCGATGCGGAGGGGGCGAAGACGCTGGCGACGAAGGCGAAGTTGTTGCTGGATGATCTGGAGAAGTAGCGAGTTAGCAGCCGAGTTAGCGGGTTAGCGAGTTTGTTGCTGAACTCGCTAACTCGCTGGTTTTATGCTAACTCGCTGGTTCTTATGCTAACTCAGCTGATTTGCGTCTTCTAGGCGGTCGGCGCCGTGGCACTTTTTGTATTTTTTGCCGGAGCCGCAGGGGCAGGGGTCGTTGCGGCCAAGCTTTTCGCCGGGGCGCGGGGGCGTGTGCCGTTGGTGCCGGTGCGGAGGAGGAGCTGACGGAGCGGGCCTGTTCGAGTTCGCGCTGCTTTTTCTTCTGGAACTCGCGCTCGAGGGCGTCGATGGTGGTGGAGGGGGCGCGGTTGGAGACGGGTGGATGCGGCGCGGTGCGTTGGTGCTCTGCGCTGGAGAGGGTGTGGGCAGGGCGTTGACGTTGCCTGCGGCGAGTTGCTGCTGGGCCTGAGCGGCGGCGACGTGGGCCTGGGCGTTGGCGAGTTGCTCGGCGGACTCGATGGGGGTGCCGTCGGGGCCGATGATCTGCATGCGGAAGAGGTGGCGGGCGGTGTCCTCCTGGAAGCGCATCATCATGCCTTCGAACATCTCGAAGGACTCGCGCTTGTAGGCGACGAGCGGGTCCTGCTGGGCGTAGCCGCGGAGGCCGATGCCTTCCTTGAGGTGGTCCATGGCGAGGAGGTGATCTTTCCAGAGGCCGTCGAGGACGGAGAGCATGACGATGCGCTCGTGGTAGCGCATCTGCTGGGCGCCGAGGATCTGCTCCTTGATGTCGTAGCGGGCGCGGAGTTTTTCGAAGATGGCTTCGCCGAGCTCGTGGCGGTTGAGGTGGGTGGCGTCGATCTCTGGTTTTCGAGGTGTGCGCCGAAGAGGTCGTAGAGCTGGGCGAAGAGCGGCTCGAGCTTCCACTCGTCGGCGTGGACCTTCTCGGGGGCGTTCTCGTCGAGGACGTTGGAGAGGATGGTGGAGAGGTAGTCGTCGGTGATGAGCTGCTTCTGGTCGACGCCTTCCATGAGCTGGCGGCGCAGGCCGTAGACGGCTTCGCGCTGCTTGTTCATGACGTCGTCGTACTCGAGGACGTGTTTGCGGGATTCGAAGTTTTGAGATTCGACGGCTTTCTGCGCGGCCTCGATGCGGCGGGAGATCATGCCGGATTCGATGGGGACGCCTTCTTCCATGCCGAGGCGCTGGAGGAGCGTGGAGACCCACTCGCGAGCGAAGATGCGCATGAGGTCGTCTTCGAGGGAGAGGAAGAAGCGCGAGGAGCCGGGGTCGCCCTGACGGCCGGCGCGGCCGCGGAGCTGGTTGTCGACGCGGCGGGACTCGTGGCGCTCGGTGCCGAGGATGTGGAGGCCGCCGGCTTCGATGACGCTGTTCGTGTTCGACTTTGGCTGCGGTTTCGTGAGCGGCGATGGCGGCGTCCCAGGCGGCTTGCGTGGTCTCGAACTCCTGACCGGTGTAGTAGAAGCGGACCATGCCGGGGCCGGCGACGGGGGAGATGGCGCCTTCGGCGGCGGAGACGGCGCGAGCCTGCTGCTTGCGGACGAGGTCCTGGCGGGCCATGAATTCGGAGTTGCCGCCGAGGAGAATGTCGGTACCGCGGCCGGCCATGTTGGTGGCGATGGTGACCATGCCGAGGCGGCCGGCCTGGGCGACGATCTCGGCTTCCTTCTCGTGGAACTTGGCGTTGAGGACGACGTGGCGGACGCCCTTGCGCTTGAGGATTTCGGAGAGGAGCTCGGATTTTTCGATGCTGGTGGTGCCGACGAGGACGGGCTGCTTTTCGGCGTGGAGGCGGGCGATCTCGTCGGCGACGGCGAAGTATTTTTCCTTGCGCGGTGCGGTAGACGACGTCGGCATTTTCGAGCGGAGCATCTTGCGGTTGGTGGGGATGACGACGATGTCGAGCTTGTAGATCTTGTCGAACTCGGCGGCTTCGGTTTCGGCGGTGCCGGTCATGCCGCTGAGTTTTTTGTACATGCGGAAGTAGTTCTGGAAGGTGATGGTGGCGAGGGTCTGGTCTTCCTTGCGGATGGCGACGCCTTCCTTGGCTTCGACGGCCTGGTGGAGACCGTCGGACCAGCGGCGGCCGGGCATGAGGCGGCCGGTGAACTCGTCGACGATGATGACTTCGCCCTCTTTGACGACGTACTCGACGTCGCGCTTGTAGAGGTTGTGGGCCTTGATGGCGGTCTCGACGTGGTGCTTGAGGTCCCAGTTTTCGGGGTCGGCGATGTTGCCGATGCCGAGGAGCTTTTCGATTTTTTCCCAGCCCTCGTCGGTGACGGTGATGGCGCGGGCCTTTTCGTCGATGACGAAGTCGCCGGACCAGGTCTTGGTTCTCGAGGGTCTCGATGAGTTCGCCCATCTTCGAGTTTGGGGATGATGACGTTGACGCGGGCGTACTTGTCGGTGGTCTGGTCGGTGGGGCCGGAGATGATGAGCGGGGTGCGGGCTTCGTCGATGAGGATGGAGTCGACTTCGTCGACGATGCAGTAGTAGTGGCCGCGCTGGACCTGATCCTTGAGCTCGAACTTCATGTTGTCGCGGAGGTAGTCGAAGCCGAACTCGTTGTTGGTGCCGTAGGTGATGTCGGAGCCGTAGGCTTCGCGGCGCTGCTCGTCGGAGAGGTCGTGGACGATGACGCCGACGGAGAGGCCGAGGAAGCCGTAGATCTTGCCCATCCATTCGGCGTCGCGTTTGGCGAGGTAGTCGTTGACGGTGACGACGTGGACGCCGTGGCCGGCGAGGGCGTTGAGGTAGCAGGGAAGCGTGGCGACGAGGGTCTTGCCTTCGCCGGTCTTCATCTCGGCGATCTTGCCGGAGTGGAGGACGATGCCGCCGATGAGCTGGACGTCGAAGTGGCGCATCTGGACGGCGCGCTTGCCGGCTTCGCGGACGACGGCGAAGGCTTCGGGGAGGATGGCGTTGAGGGCGGCCTTTTCGGCGGCGATGCGCTCGTCTTTGTTTTCGGGGTGTCTTCGATGCCTTCGAGGGCGGTCGGCGATGCGCTGGCGGAATTCGGCGGTTTTGGCGCGGAGTTGGTCGTCGGAGAGCGCCTGGATGGCGGGCTCGAGGGCGTTAATCTGCGGCGACGATGCGGCATGAGGCGCTTGACGGCGCGTTCGTTGCTGGTGCCAAAGACTTTAGCTATGACTTTGTTGAACAAAACTGGTGTCCTTCGTGGGCGCGCATTTGGCCCAGTCACTAGTGTAAATGGTATGGGGACACTGAGGGGCTTCGGGTTACGGAGTTGGGGGTGAAGTTGCAAGTAAGACGCGGGCAACGGTTAGACTGCTGGGATGCTCAAAGTTGCTGTTGCCCAGGTTGGAAGTGTGTTGTTCGATATTGCGTCTACCTTGCAGAGGGTGGAGAGGCTTTGTGAGCAGGCTGCTTCGGAAGGGGTGCGGTTGATTGTGTTTCCCGAGGCGTTGCTGGGCGGGTATCCGAAGGGGCTGGATTTTGGGGCAGTGGTGGGGAGCCGGAGCGAAGCCGGAAAGGCGATGTTTCTGCGGTATTTCAAGGGTGCGGTGACGTGTCCGGGGGCGGAGACCGAGATGCTGGCGGAGTGGGCGCGGAGATTAGGGCTGCATATTGTCATTGGCGTGATCGAGCGCGATGGAGGGACGCTGTATTGCACGAGCCTGCTGTTTTCGCCGGATGGCGGTTTGGTTGGGAAGCATCGAAAGCTGATGCCGACGGCGATGGAGCGGCTGATCTGGGGGATGGGAGACAGTTCGACGATGAAGGTGGTGGAGACGGAGATTGGGCGGATCGGGATGGCGATCTGTTGGGAGAACTACATGCCGCTGTATCGGCAGCACCTTTATGAGCAGGGGGTGCAGTTGTGGTGCGCGCCGACGGTGGATGTGAGGGAGATGTGGCGGACGAGTATGCGGCATATCGCTTATGAGGGGCGGTGCTTTGTTTTGAGCGCTTGCCAGAGGACTGTGAAGGAAGATTGGCCGGAGGATTTGCGGGGAGTGGGAGTGCCGATTGAGGGGCAGAGTTTGATTGTTTCGCCGTATGGCGATGTTTTGGCTGGGCCGATGGAGGAGACGGGTTTGGCGGTGGCAGAGATTGATTTGGATGAGATTGCCCGAGGGAAGTTCGATCTGGATGTAGCGGGGCATTACAACCGGCGGGATGTGTTTGGGTTTGAAGTGAAGAAGAACGGCGGGGTGGAGTAAGTTACTGCGGCTTGAGATAGGCGACGAGTGGCAGGTTGGCGTTGCGGAGGGCGATGACTACGGACTCGGCGTTGCGTTCGGCGCCCTCGGCGCTGGTGTGGGTGTGGTCGATGGGGAAGAGGAGCGCGGTTTTTTCGGGGCCGAGGGCTTCGAGGCGGTCGGCTTCGACGGTGGCCATGTCGACGAAGGGGACCTGCTCGGATGTGGCGAGTCTGGTACTCGTAGTCGCGGAAGCCCATGTCGCGTTCGATGCGGAGGTTGCCGTCAGCGTCGTTCACCCAGATGTTGCGGATGGTGAGGGTGAGAAGGATGGGGGTGGCCTTTTTGGCGCGGGTGTCGGCGATGTATTTGCGGATGTACCAGCCGTAGGTGTGGATGGTCTCTGTTGTCTGGCCGGCGAGGGGGCCTGTGGTGAAGGGTTTCGGGAGAGGGAATTGTACGGTTTCGTCGCCGATGCCTTTGATGCTGGCGCGGGCCTTGGTGTCGGTTTCGGGGGTGGTGGTGCCGCCGTCGTTGTGGCCCATCTGGATGAGGACGAAGTCGCCGGGCTTCATTTCGGCGAGGACTTTGGCCCAGAGGCCTTCGTTGTAGTAGCTGCGGGAGCTGCGACCGGCGCTGGCGCGGTTGGCGATGTTGATTTTGGTGGTGTCGAAGTAGTGGGCGAGGTGGTCGCCCCAGCCGAGGTCGGCCTGGTTGCGGGCGGTGGAGTCGCCGACGATGAAGAGGGTGGGTAGAGCGGGGTTGAGGGGAGCGTTTTGAGCGGCTTTCGTTTGGGGCGGGGCGTCGGGGGTGGTGGGGGTTTGGGCGAGGGCGGGAGCGATGAAGAGGAGGCTGAGCAGGATACGAAGAGACTTGGAGTAGGACACCTTCTGGCTCATGGGCGATAGGGTAGCACTGATGTAGTCTGGCTGTCGGTGGAAGCTTCGGATGGAGGACGGCTATGTTGAGCTATGCGCAGAGCGGCCTTTTTGTTATTGGGGCGATGGTGCTGTCGGTCGTCATTGTGGTTTTACTGAATCGCGTGTGGCCGATTCGGAGCCGCAAGCTGGTGAATGATGTGACGGGATGGCAGCTGGGGATTCTCGGGACCACCTATGGGGTGATTCTTGGGTTCATGCTGTTTACGGTTTGGAATGACTTTCGCACGGCGGAGGTCAATACGAATCTGGAGGCCTCGTCGCTGCTGACGATGTCACGGATTGCGAGGGGGCTGCCTTCTCCGGAGAGAGAGAACTTTCAGGCCCTGGGGGTGAAGTATGCGGAGACGGCGATCAACAGGATTGGCCGGCGATGCAGGTGCAGGAGGATAGCAGTGCGAGCGCGCGGGTGGCTGGAGATATGTGGAAGGTACTGGCCGAAATGAAGTCTGACAGCGCTGGGAGCAGTGGGGCCGATCATTTGAGAATGCGCTGAAGGACTTTCGGAGCGAAGGAACTTAGAGAGGAGGAGTTTCAAGAACGGCTGCCGACGATTTTGTGGATGTTGCTGGTGGTGGGGGCGGGTGTGACGGTGGGGTCGTCTTGTTTGCTGGGAAATGACAATGAGTGGTTGCACTATTGCCAGGTGTTGGCGCTGACATTTGTGGTGGCGGTGGCGCTGGCGGCGATTGCGGACCTTGCGCGGCCGTTTGAAGGGGCGGTGTCGGTGAGTCCGATTGCGTTCGAGCGAGCGCTGGCGATGATGCAGTGAATTGCCTATGGAGGAGAAGGTTTACCCCCAGGTGCGCTAAAGCCCCTGTTGCCATGACAAGCTTGAGAGGGCCAAGGCTGAAGCCTCGGCGTACCTAGATGCGAGGCCTCAGGCTCTGTGTAGCCAGATGCGGAGGCTGAAGCCCTTGTCACCTTATGCAATGCCATTTCAATTTGAAGCGGCTTAGTGGCCGGCGAGGGCTTCAGGGTCGGGCTTCGCTGCTTTGGTGGGTAGCCGCATGATGAAGGGCAGCGGGGATAACAGAAAGATGACGCAGGAGAGGATGAAGAAGGCGTTTTTGTAGCCGAGCATGGAGGCCTGGCGGAGCATCTGCTGGTAGGCCTGTCCGACGGCCATCTGCGAGGCGTTGGCGGCGGAGATTCCGTGGGCGATCATCATCTCTTTCATGCGGTCCATGTAGAGGCTGGTAGGGGACGCTGCCGGGAACGGCGTGGGCGGCGAGGTTGACCTGATGGACCTGGGCGCTGCGGGCGAGGTAGGTGGTGAGGAGCGCGGTGCCGGCGCTGCCGCCGAGGTTGCGGGCGAAGTTGGAGAGGCTGGAGATCTGATTCATCTTGTTGCTGGGCACGCCGACGTAGTTGAGCGTGCTGATGGGGATGAAGATGAAGGGCAGACCGATGACCTGGAGCATTCGCCAGAGGGTGACGGTTCCGAAGGCGGTGTTGAGATCGAGGCGGGTGAGGTTGTAGATGCCGGCGGCGGTGGCGATGTAGCCGAGGCAGACCATGATGCGGGGGTCGAATTTGCCGAGAGAACGCCCTGCGACGGCCATCATGATCATCATCACGAAGCCTGCGGGAGAGAGGACCATGCCGGCGCGCTCGGCGGTGTAGCCGAGGAGGACCTGCAGGTATTGCGGGATGAGAACGGTCGAGCCGAAGAGCACCATGCCGAGGATGAGTTGCAGAAAGACGGCGGTGCCGAAGTTTCGGTTCTTAAGGAGCTTGAGGTCGACGATGGGGTCGGGGTGGTGCCACTCCCACCAGGCGAAGAAGATGAGGGTGGCGGCGGCGAGGATGGCGAAGGTGCGGATCATGGGATCGCCGAACCAGTCTTTTTCCTGGCCCTTGTCGAGGGTGAACTCGAGGCAGCCGACGCCGAGGGAGATGAGGCCTAGACCCATGAAGTCGACTCTGAGGTGCTTGGCTTGCTCGCGGCGCAGTTTGAGGTGCGGCGGGTCTTCGACCATGCGGTTGGAGAGCCAGAGGGAGAGTATGCCGACGGGGATGTTGATGAAGAAGATCCAGTGCCAGTTGAAGTTGTCGGTGATCCAGCCGCCGAGGGTGGGACCGATGGCGGGCGCGATGACGACGGCCATGCCGTAGACGGCGAAGGCCTGGCCGCGCTTTTCGATGGGGAAGGTGTCGGCGAGGATGGCCTGTTCGCTGGGGGCGAGGCCGCCGCCGCCTGCGCCCTGCAGGATGCGCGCGAAGATGAGAAGCGGGAGGGTGTTGGCGATGCCGCAGAGGAAAGAGCAGACGGTGAACATTGCGACGCAGGTCATGTAGAAGCGCTTGCGTCCGAAGCGGTCGGAGAGCCAGCCGGAGATGGGCAGGACGATGGCGGAGGAGACGAGATAGCTGGTGAGGACCCAGGTGGCTTCTTCCTGGCTGGCGCCGAGGGTTCCGGCCATGTGGGGAAGGGCGACGTTGGCGATGGAGGTGTCGAGGACCTCCATGAAGGTGGCGAGAGTGACAGTGAGGGCGACCGCCCACTTGTTGTGGTGGGGTCTCCAGACGGCTGGGATCGCCGGTGCGGTCATGGTCGCGGTTGCCATATCAGTCTCCTGATATGATATCAGGAGACTGATATGGTCGTTCGAGCGAGCAACGGAAAAAATCGACAGACGGATAGACGCCGGGCTGCGCAGATGATGAAGCGGATCATTGTGCATTTTCGCGGTCAGATGGATGAGCTGCTGCGTCCGGAGGGCGTGACGGCGGCGCGTGGATTGTGCTAAGGGCAGTTCGAAACGAGCCGGTGGCTTCGGGCGCGCAACTGGCGCGGGCCTGCCATGTGACGCCGCAGTCGGCGCAGGCGCTGCTAAAGAGCCTGGAGGATGGCGGGTGGATTGTTCGTACGAAAGACGCGGTGAATGACCGGATTTTGATTGCGAAGCTGACTCCGAGCGGGGTGAAGCTGCTGGAGACGGGAGAGAAGCTGGCGCGAGTGATCGAGAAGAAGCTGTGGCAGGGCATCCCGGACAGCGCGGTGGAAGCGTTGAATAAAACGCTGGAGCGGTGTCTGGCGAATCTTGAAGGTTAGTGCGTAGGGATTCGATACAGACTAATTCAAACTAAGCTTGCTCTGCGACTATTGCTCCACGACAAAATACAGGGGTCCTTCACTTCGTTCAGGATGACGACGAAAACAAGGAATAGACCGATGTTTTCAGGATAGATCGGTACGCGACCTATTCTGCTCTAGCTATTGGCGGTGGCGTGGAAGCGGAGACGGACGTAGTCGGCGGCCCAGTTGCCGTCGGCGTCGCGGAGGACGGGCTTCGAGCAGAGCGATGGTGTTTGTGAGTGCGGTGGCGCGGTCCGTGGGATTGAGTTGGTCGAGGACGCCGTTGCGGAAGGTGTTGAGCCAGGATTCCATGCCGTTGGGGAGTGGCGTGGGGCGGGGGATGAGGTCGATGGATTGGATGGTGAAGTTGGCGGACTTCGAGGAGGCGGCGGTAGATCGCGGGCGATGGGTAGAAGCTGGCGGCGGCTGCTTCGGCGTCGATGTGGAAGTGGTGCGAGGGTGGCCTGAAGCGCGGTGCGGATGGCGGCGATATTGCCGTGGCCGCCCATTTCGGCGACGAATCGGCCGCCGGGGCGGAGGGCGCGGTGGATGCCGGCGAGTGTGACTTGCTGGCCGGAGATGCCGGTGATCCAGTGGAGGGCGGCGTTGGAGAAGACGGCGTCGAATTGGTGTTCGTAGGGGAGGGCGGTGGCGTTGTGCTGCTCGACTCGGAGACTGCGCTGGCGGGCGGCGGCGAGCATGGTGGGTGAGGCGTCGACGCCGAGTGACGATGGCTCCGGTGGCGGCGAGTTGTTCGGTGAGGGCTCCGTCGCCGCAGCCGAGGTCGAGGATCTGTTCGCCTGGTTGAGGGTTCAGGAGTTCAACGACAGCGGAGGCGAGGTTGGCGACGAAGCGGCCGTTGGCGGCGTAGGCTTCGGTGTT
This sequence comes from uncultured Acidobacteriaceae bacterium, assembly GCA_963791735.1. GTDB lineage: Bacteria > Acidobacteriota > Terriglobia > Terriglobales > Acidobacteriaceae > Edaphobacter. The sequence goes on from CAWBTR010000012.1 coordinate 314,214, forward strand.
CCAGGTCTGGCCTGTTCTTGTTGGAGAGGGCATGGATGTATTGTCTCGTTCGTGAGGGCGATGCGCGAGGAAGATAAGAATTTTACAAGGGTGGGATAAGAGGCGGAGTAAGATCGCTGCACCATGAAAAAAACTTATTTGTGTGCTCTTCCTGTTGGGTTCGCTTGCGAGTTTTTCGACCGCATGGGGCCTGGAGGCGCCGGTTCGGCATGAGTTCGTGATCAAGAACTTCAAGACCGAGAGCGGCGTGGTGCTGCCTGAGGCGCATGTGGTGTATGGGACGTATGGGCATCTGAATGCAGCGCGGGATAATGCGGTGTTGCTGCCTTCGCACTACATGGCGAAGCTGAATGGATATGAGTGGCTGATGGGATCGGATAAGGCGCTCGATCCGGAGAAGCTTTTTCTGGTGACGACGGAGTTATTTGGGAATGGGAGTTCGTCTTCGCCGAGCAATACGCCGGAGCCGTTCCATGGGCCGCGGTTTCCGGTGATGACGATTCGCGACAACGTGGAGGCGGTGCATCGGCTGCTGACGGAAGAGTTGAAGATCACGCACTTGAAGGCGGTGATTGGGTTTTCGATGGGGGCGCAGCAGGCGTTTCAGTGGGCGGTGAGCTATCCGGATTTTATGGATCGGGTCGGTGGCGACTTCGGGGACGGCGAAGACGTATGGGCATGGGATTGTGCGGCTGGAGGGGGAGATCGCGGCGATTACGGCGGATGAGAAGTTTGCGGGCGGCGACTATACGGAGGAACCGCAGACGGGCATCAATGCGTTTGGGATGGTGTGGGCGGCCTGGTTGTACTCGCCGCAGTGGTGGCGGGATGAGTTGTGGCGGACGAATACGAAGCCGGGAACGACGTTCAATGATGTGGTGGACCGGTTTCGAACGCGGTTTATTCCAGGGGCAGATGCGAATAATTTGATTCTGCAGATGCGGACGTGGGAGAAGCATGATGTGGGGACGACGCCGGGGTTTGGCGGTGATGAGAAGAAGGCGCTGGGATCGATCAAGGTGCCGTTTCTGTATATGCCTTCGATGACGGATCAGTATTTTCCGGTGGGCGATGCGCGGTATGAGGCGCAGTTCATGCATACTGTGTCGCTGCTGCCGATTCCTTCGCTGTGGGGGCATCCGGCGGGTGCGGCGGCTGATCCGGCGGATGCGAAATTTTTGAATGAGAATATTGCGAAGTTTCTGGCGGGCGAGCCGGTGGCGGCGGAGAAGGTTGTTCCTGCGAATTGATTGCGGGTTGTGCTGTTTCAGCGGTTGAGCAGGTCTTGAAGTACGACGGCTTCGTTGTGTTCTGTGTCCTTTGCTCCGTAGAGGAGGGTGGCTGGGCCTTTGGATATGGCTTGTTTCAGGAGTGCCAACTGAGCGGCGTTGTGTTTCAGCTCGGCTTTGTAGCGCGCTTTGAATTCGGCCATTTCGCGGGGTCGTGTGCGAACCACTTCCGGAGTTCGTTGCTTGGAGCGACTTCTTTGAGCCATAGGTCGACGTGGGCCTTCTCTTTGGTGAGGCCGCGGGGCCAGAGCCGGTCGACGAGGATGCGCGTGCCGTCGGATTTGGCAGGCTCTTCGTAGACGCGTTTGAGTCGGATAGTCAGGGTCGATGTTCTCGTTCTGTGTGGGAATCAGGAGCCGTAGCCGCGGTGCTTCATGGCGGCGAGTTCTTCGTCGCTGGGCCAGGAGATGGTTAACAGAAAGGCGGAGTCGCTTCTGGCTTCAACGTCGTGCCGGATGGAGGCGCCGAGGGTGAAGAGGGTTCCGGTGGGGAGATCGTGCGGCTTGCCGTTGACGGAGACGCGGATTTGGCCCTTGAGGACCTGGATGGAGATGGTGCCGTCGGCGTGGTGTTCCTTCATGTGGGCGGCGTTCTGCATGGAGATGAGGACGACGCGGAGGTCGTGCTTCTTGAAGAGGGTCTTGGAGTAGAGGCCGGCTGGCCAGGGCTTTTTCTGTTCGGAGTCGGCTATCTCTTTGGACAATCGAAGTGAGCGATCTTGTCGACCATGGTTCCGTCTTGCAGGGAGGTTGTCATGTTGATCTCCTTTGTCGGCAGGAAGTTTACGCCTCCGATGGGATTGAATGCGACCGCGGATAAGAATAGATAACGCAGATGACAGCGAATCCGAGTATAGGGTTGGGTGGGGCGGGCAGATGTTTCATATACTTGTGATTCGCTCGGGTAGCAGAGTTGGCCGGCGGAAGAGATGTTCCTGAGGAGTGAATCAGTGACGACGAAGACGATGGAAGCGGCGGTTGCGTTTGCGCAGGAGAACAAGGGGCGGTTTGTTGAAGAGTTGAAGGCGTTGTTGCGGATTCCATCGATATCGACCGATCCTGAGCAGTGGGGGATGTGCGGCGGGCGGCGGAGTTTGTTGCTGCGGAGCTGAAGCGGATTGGGATGGAGAATGTTCGGCTGATCGAGACGACGACGGCGAAGCATCCGAAGGGGCATCCGCTGGTGTATGCGGATTGGCTGCATGCAGCGGCTAAGGCTGACGGGAAGCCTGCGCCTACGGTGCTTTGTTATGGGCACTATGATGTGCAGCCGGCGGAGCCGTTGGATGAGTGGAAGTCGCCGCCGTTTGAGCCGACGGAGCGGGATGGGAATATCTATGCGCGTGGGGCGGTCGATGACAAGGGGCAGATGTGGATGCATGTGAAGGCGCTGGAGTCGCTGATGGCGGCGGGTGGTGGGAAGCTGCCGGTGAATGTTCGGGTGATTGTGGAGGGAGAGGAAGAGGTTGGGGGGGAGGGGATTGCGGCGTTTGTGCGGGAGCATGGAGACCAGTTGAAGGCGGACGTGGCGCTGGTTTCGGATACGGAGATGTTTGCGCCGGAGCTGCCGACGCTTTGTGTCGGGCTGCGCGGGATGATCTATACGGAGATTGAGGCGCGTGGGGCGCGGACGGATCTGCACTCGGGGATGTATGGCGGGGCGGCGCCGAATCCGTTTGTGGCGCTGGCGCAGGTGATTGCGAAGCTGAAGGATGAGGATGGGAAGATTCTGATTCCGGGGTTCTATGACAAGGTGGAGAAGCCGACGGACGCGGAGTTGAAGGCCTGGAAGGCGCTGCCGTTCGATGAGGAGCACTATCGGGAGACGGAGGTTGGGTCGGTTTCGCTGACCGGGGAGCCGGGGTTGAGTGTGCTGGAGCGGACGTGGGCGCGGCCGACGCTCGATGTGCATGGGATGCCGGGTGGGTTTATTGGCGCGGGGGCGAAGACGGTGATTCCGGCGAAGGCGGTGGCGAAGGTGAGCATGCGGCTGGTGCCGGATATGACGCCGGCGGAGAGCTTTGCGAAGTACAAGGCTTATGTGGAGTCGCTGACGCCGAAGGGGATTGTGCTGGAGGTGCGGCTGATTCATCGGGCGATCCGATTGTGGTGAGCACGGATAACGAATATGTGAAGGCTGCGACTGAGGCGATGCATGAGGTGTTCGGGAAGGAGACGGTGTTTGTGCGCGGGGGTGGGTCGATTCCGATTGTGGGGGATTTTGTGCGGGAGTTGAAGACGCCGACGGTGATGATGGGGTTTGGGCTGCCGGATGACAATCTGCATGCGCCGAATGAGAAGTTTCATCTGGCGAATTTTTATCGGGGGATTGAGTCGATTGTGCGGTTCTTGAGTGGCGTGGGGGCTTGATGGTGCTCTGGCGGGGTCCTGCGGAGATGGGGGGCTATGTGCTGGCGGGTGGTCAGAGCTCGCGGATGGGGCGGGACAAGGCGTCTGCTGGAGCTTGCGGGCAAGCCGCTGATTCTCCATGCGGTGATGAAGCTGCGCCGCGTGTGCATGGATGTGAATGTTCTGAGCGAGCAATCCTGCTCTGGACGCTTATGCGCCGCTGGTGAAGGATGTGCATCCGGGTTGCGGGCCGTTGGGGGGGATGGAGGCGGCGTTGCTCCACTCGCGGTATGACTGGAATTTGTTCCTGCCGGTCGATGTGCCTTTCTTGCCGACTGCTTATCTCTGCCATTGGGTGACGCATGCGGTGCATCGTGCAGATGGGGTGGTCCGGAAGTTGCATCAAGGGTTTGAGATGCCTGGTGTTCATGCGCTCGTCTGGATGTTCAGGGTAGACGGCGTGCCGCAGCCGACGGTGGCACTGGTGCATCGTGAGGTTCGGCCTTTCCTGACGGAGGCGCTTGAGCGCGGGGAGTACAAGCTGTTTCCGGTGCTGGAGAAGGCTTGCAGGGAGATCTCGGTTGGCCAGGGATTGTTGCCGGGCGTGGGGATGGTAGCAATTCCGTACTGGTCGCAGTTTACTGCGAAGTCCGGGCCTCAGCAGGAGGGTGAGGACTGGTGCTACACGACGGAGGCGCAGGAGCGAGGCAGCGGGCGGTGGTTCGCCAATCTGAATACGCCGGAGGAGTTTGCTGAGGCGGAACGGCATCTTGATGCGCTGGATACTTAGCGGGGGTGATGGGTTAGGCTAGATTTGGATCGGATTCGAAGGTGGAGTCGCTATGGCTGAGACGGACGACAAGGTAAATGCAGAGCACGTTGGGGTGTCGGCCGACGCTCCGCTGATCGAGAGTGTCTCCGAGGATGTGTCGGCGGAGGTTGGGGAGTTTATGGAGCAGGCGGCGCAGCAGAATGAGGCTGCGGCTGAGGCTGTTCCGGATGTCAAGAACAAACCGGGACCATATATCTCGTTCGAGCATGTGTATAAGTCGTTTGGCGACTTTGTGGTGCTGGAGGATGTGAGCTTCTACGTGCTGCCGGGAGAGACGCTGTGCATTCTGGGCCGAAGCGGCGTGGGAAAGTCGGTTTCGCTGCAGATACTGCTGGGATTTCTGAAGCCTGACAAGGGCATGGTCAATGTGGCGGGGGAGGATATCTGCGGCTTCAATGAGCGGCAGTTGCAGGAGATCCGGCGGAAGGTGACGATGGTCTTCCAGAACGGAGCGCTGTTTGACTCGATTACGGTGGGCGAGAATGTTGCGTTTCCGATGCGGGAGCGCGGGGAGATGGCGGAGGACCAGATTCTGCAGGTGGTGAAGGGGCTGCTGGAGATGGTGGGGGTGGCGGGGATGGAGAATCTGCTGCCGTCTGACCTGTCGACGGGGATGAAGCGATCGGTTGCGATTGCGCGGGCGCTGGCGGCGCAGCCTGAGGCGGTTTTATACGACGAGCCGACGACGATGGTGGATCCGTTGATGGCGCATCTGCTGGGCAACCTGATTGAACGGCTGAAACAACAGCTGCATCTGACAAGCATCGTGGTGACGCATGACATGCGGCTGGCGAAGAAGCTGGCGGACCGGGTGGTGTTTCTCAGTGCGGGCAAGGCGATCTTCTTTGGGACGATGGAAGAGATGGAACAGAGCCAGGACCCAATTGTGCAGGAGTTTCTTACTCTGGACGAGCTGGTAACGCCTGCTTAGGCGATCCCCGGGGACGGCGGAAATGACTGGGTTAAGAAGAGGTATACAGGTGATTTATAAGATATTTGAAAGAAGCAATTTGACTTATTGCCAAGCCCTCACCCGAGACGTATGCTGCAAGTAGTAATCTGAAACATTTTTCAACGAGTTTGACCTGGTGAACGAAATATGAGTTCGGAGAGACCAAGTGTGCAGGCTCGTGTTTTTCTGCCGTACTTTGATTTTTTTGATCGGGACGTTCCCTGAAATTCGATTCAGGCATCCTACCGATCTTGAGGCCTAGGTGATATTGAGTTGAAAGGCGTTCGCTATGGCGACACCGGATTATCTGCAGCAGGTCATTGTTTCAGGAAGAAAAAATGCAGGGAGCGGCGGGCGCACGTCCGTAGCGGATACCGGGTTATTCCGCAGGCCTTCGATAACGAGCTCTGTCTGGGCATCGCTGGACATGCTGACGGTGGTGGTTGCTGCAATGCTGGCGTTGCGATTCCGCGTGCCCACGCCGCCTGACGTTTCTACCCTCCACGTTCTGCCCCACCTGATCCATTCCTCCCCTAACCTTCTGCCTTTTTATATTGGCTGGTTTGGCGTGTGCCTGGTCTTCTTTACGCGTTCGTACGGGCTGTATGGGCCGATTCAACACCGCAGCGGATTGCATGAACAGAGGATGACGGTGCAGGCGTCGCTGACGTCGGGGTTGCTTCTCTGCGGCACGCTTTACCTGTCGAGCGGCGAGTCGATATCGCGGGTTGTCGTGGCACTCATGGTGGTGTTTTCGACGTCGCTGCTTTGCCTGCGGCGGGCATTGTGGCGGCGGATGGTCTATCGGCGTTTTCGGGCTGGGGTCGAGACGCGCAATGTGCTGATTGTCGGCGCGGGACGGGTGGGACACGCGCTGCGGAACCACATCGAGTCGCTGCAGCATCTGGGATTCCGGTTCAAGGGCTTTGTCGCGTTGAGCGAGCGCGAGGCGGAGTCTGGCGATGCGGATGTGATTGGCGATGTGCGGAACTGCTTGTCGCTGGCGCGGTCGTTGTTTGTCGACGAGATCTTTTTCTCGGTGCCGGCGGAGAAGAAGCTGGTGATCGACATGGTGGAGGAGGCGCGCGTGGCCGGAATCGATGTTCGCGTGGTGCCGGACATGTATGACGGGCTGGCGTGGAATGCGAGGGTGGAGTACATCGGCCAGTTTCCGACGATTCCGCTGCATCGGAGAGACTTCCCGATCGGTGGGATTCTGGTGAAGCGAGTTCTGGATATTACGGTGTCGTCGTTGGGACTTGTGCTGGGGGCGCCGGTGATGCTGGCCATTGCGGTTGCGATCCGGATGGACTCGGAGGGTAAGACCTTCTATAAGGCGCATCGGATCGGACGGAAGGGGCGCGCCTTCCCGTGCTACAAGTTTCGGACGATGGTGCACAACGCGGACACGCTGAAGGCAGATCTGGAACATATGAACGAGCGGGATGGCGTGCTGTTCAAGATAGCGAAGGATCCACGGATTACACGGGTGGGGCGTGTGTTGCGGAAGTATTCGCTGGATGAGTTGCCGCAGTTTTATAACGTGCTGAAAGGTGACATGAGCCTGGTGGGGCCACGGCCGCCGATGGCGGCTGAGGTGGAGCAGTACGACCTGGCTCACCTGCGGCGGCTGGATGTGTTGCCCGGCATTACGGGATTGTGGCAGGTGGAGGCTCGGCAGGATCCGTCGTTCGACAGCTATATCTCGCTGGATACGGCGTATGTGGAGAACTGGAACCTGATGATGGATCTGAGGATTCTGGCGCGCACGGTGGGTGTGGTGTTGAGCGGGACGGGCTCGTAAGCAGTAGACTTAAGGCTGTGAAGATAGCGCTTGCCCAGATCAACCCGACGGTGGGAGACTTCGCCGGGAATACGAAGAAGATTCTTGAATATGCTGCCCGCGCCGGAGATATGGGCGCTGGTCTGGTGGTCTTTCCAGAGCTTGCGGTGTGTGGGTATCCGCCGGCGGATTTGTTGGAGAAGACCGTATTTATTGCTCGGGCTGAGCAGGCTGTGACTGAGATTGGCTGGATGGACCGCGAGAGCGGGCGTCCGGCGATTCTGTGCGGGACGGTGATGGCTGCGGTCGCCAAGGTGGGGAAGCAGGTGAGAAATGTGGCGGTGCTGCTCGCTGGGGGCAAGGTGAGCTTCGTGCAGCAGAAGATGCTGCTGCCGTTCTACGACGTGTTCGATGAGCAGCGGTACTTTGAGCCGGGGACAGAGCAGACGCTGACCTGTGTGGGGGGGCAGCCGCTGGCGATTACGATCTGCGAGGATGCGTGGAACGATAAAGGGTTCTGGCCACGGCAGATGTATCCGGTGGATCCTGTTGAGGGTCTGATGTCGCAGTGGGAGACGCGTAAGAAGGAATTGGCGGGGACGCAGCGGATTATTGTGAATATCTCGGCTTCTCCGTACTGGCAGGGAAAGCCGCAAGTGCGGCAGAGCATGCTGGCGGCGATTGCGAAGCGGCATGGCGCGTATGTTGTGCTGGTGAACCAGGTGGGGGGCAATGACAGCCTGGTGTTCGATGGGTCGTCGCTGGTGATTCGGCCGGACGGCGAGGTGGTGGCGCGGGCGGCTTCGTTTGCCGAGGATCTGGTGATCTTCGATACGGAGAAGGAAGGGGCGGTTGTCGCCGACGCCACGGTGGATGAGGTTGCGGAGTTGTGGGATGCGCTGGTGCTGGGGACTCGGGACTATGTGCGGAAGTGCGGGTTCACCAAGGTGTTGGTGGGGTTGAGCGGGGGGATCGACTCGGCGCTGGTGGCGGCGATTGGGGTGGAGGCTTTGGGGGCGGAGAACGTGATCGGCGTGGGGATGCCGACTGAGTATTCGTCGCTGGGGTCGATTCGAGGATGCGCGGAAGCTGGCGAAGAACCTTGGGGTGCGGTTTGAGCTGCTGCCGATTCATGATGTGTTCGCGCAGTTTCAGCATGTGCTGCAGCCGCTATTTGCCGGGACGCCGTTTGGGCTGGCGGAGGAGAACCTGCAGCCGCGGATTCGGGGGACGCTGTTGATGGCGCTGTCGAACAAGTTTGGCGCGCTGGTGCTGACGACAGGAAATAAGAGCGAGATGTCGACGGGGTATTGCACGCTTTATGGCGATATGGTCGGGGCGCTGGCGGTGATTGGCGATGTGATGAAGACGCGGGTGTATGCGTTGAGCCGGTATGTGAACCGGGTGAAGGAGGTTATTCCGTGGGCGACGATTGAGAAGCCTCCGTCAGCGGAGTTGCGGCCCGGGCAGATGGATACGGATTCGCTGCCGCCGTATGAGGTGCTGGATCCGATCCTGGAGGCGTATGTGGAGCGGTATTGCTCGGCGGAGCAGATTGCGGAGGAGCAGGGGGTTGACGTTCGGCTGGTGAGATCGGTCCTACAGCTGGTGGAGCGGAGTGAGTATAAGCGGCAGCAGGCTGCTCCGGTGTTGAAGGTGACGAGAAAATCGTTCGGAATGGGACGACGGTTTCCCATTGCGGTCAAGGTTCAGGTGTAATAGGAGTGCTGCACGCGTACAGCGGCAGCGGAGGATGGATTCTTTGAAGATTTCGAATTGGATGTTGGCAGGATTGGCGACGGCTCTCAGCGTTACGGCAATGGCCGGAGCGCAAACGGGAGCGCAGACAGGAACGGCGGCAAAACAGGCTCCGGCGGCGACACAACAGGCTCCGGCGGCGGCAGCACAGAAGCCGGCGGCTCCGCTGCAGTTGCAGAATATGGGACAGGTGCCCAAAGCGGATCCGTTTCCTCAGGCGAATCCGAAGTTCTTTACGGCGGCTTCGCCCTCGGTGGACACAGTCAATGCGTTCTTGAAGTCGCTGTGGGGGTATGACTCGAACCGCATCTGGCGGGTGGAGGCGATCCAGACGACGGCCGCTCCGAATGTGAGCAAGGTGGTGGTGTTCGTGTCGGATAAGTCGCCGAATGCGAAGGTGCAGTCGACTGCGTTCTTCGTGACTCCGGATCAGAAGCATGCGGTTGCGGGCGATGCGGTGGTGCCGTTTGGCGCAACGCCGTTTGCGGATCTGCGCAAGATTCTGCAGGCTCGCGCGGACGGTGCGGCGCGTGGTGCGACGGGCAAGGACTTGTTGCTGGTGGAGTTTGCCGATCTGCAGTGTCCGCATTGCAAAGAGGCGCAGGGCACGATGGATCAGCTGGTGAAGGACTTCCCGAACGCTCGCGTGGTCTATCAGAGCTTTCCGCTGGTTGAGCTGCATCCTTTCGCGTTCAAGGCGGCGGCGTACGGGTATTGCGTTCAGAAGCAGAAGAACGATGCCTTCTTTGTCTATTCTGCTGCGGTGTTCGATACGCAGGAGGCCCTGACCACGGAGGCGGGAGACGAGACGCTGAAGAACGCTGTGACCAAGGCTGGGCTGGATCCGGCGGCGGTGGATGCGTGCGCCGCGACACAGGCGACCAAGGACCAGGTGAATGCGTCGATGAAGCTGGCGGAGGATGTTGGGGTCGATCAGACGCCGATGCTGGCGGTGAATGGACACGTGTTGCCGTTGACGGGGATTCCGTATGAGACCCTGAAAAACATCATCTCGTACCAGGCGATGCTCGATGGAGTGAGCACCGGGGCGACTGGACCGGCGGTGGGGAGTACATCCACTCCGCCTACTTTGGGCAAGTAATCTCCTTTTGTGATTGTGGGCCTGGGTTTGGGGGAGGGGGTACCCCCTCCCATTGCCTGCGCGTAAATATTCTGTAATCAATGATTTACGAGGGTAATAATATAGTTGACACACAACCAATTTAGGCGTACATTTAGGTCATGGACAGCCCAAAAACACTCCAACAGGCGATTGTTTTCTTCTCCGATCCCGAGCGTGCCTTCCAGTACGCCCTCAATCTGCGGTGGCCGAATGGCGTCGTTACTTGCCCCCGGTGCGGTGGGGAAAACCATTCCTTCATCAAGACCCGGAAAATCTGGTACTGCAACCCCTGCAAGAAGCAGTTCACCCTCAAGGTGGGGACGATCTTCGAGGACAGCCCTATCGGACTCGACAAGTGGATGACGGCCTTCTGGATGCTCACCAATTGCAAGAATGGGGTTTCCAGCTATGAGATGGGCCGCACTATCGGGGTGACTCAAAAGTCGGCTTGGTTCATGCTCCATCGCATCCGCGAGGTGATGCAGTCTCGGACGGGAAAACTCAGCGGGTACCGCAAAGACCCCGTTGAGATAGACGAGACCTATATCGGTGGCAAGGCACGCAATATGCATACCGCACGCCGCATCGCCTACCAGAACGGCGAGAAGAAAGCTGTTGTCATGGGAATGCGGACGCGCCACAGCCGCGAGGTTCGCGCTATGGTCATACCCGACGCGAAGCGTGAGACGCTGCAAAACAAGATTCTGGAAAATGTTGGTTTCGGATCGAAAATCTACACCGATCAGCATGTTGGCTATGAAGGCTTGAATGCTACGCGCCTCTTTGTCCATGAGACCGTGAATCACATGACGGAATATGTTCGCGGCGAGGTACACACGCAAGGCATCGAGAACTTTTGGAGCCTCTTGAAAGGACTCTGAAGGGCACGTATGTTGCGGTTGAGCCTTTTCACCTTGATTCGTACCTCAATGAGCAAGTCTTTCGTTTCAACAACAGCGGCAAGAAAATGAACGATACTCTTCGCTTCGAGAAAGCGATGGGAAACGTCGCGGGACACCGTTTGACGTACAACACGCTTACCGGCACTGGCAGTGCTACCTCACATTCAGAATCGGCAGGGACGTGGTAAGAGGGGCCGTAAACACGTCTTTGCCGTCAGAGCCGCAAAAGCTACTACTTCGCTTCCCGAACAGTTGAACCTTTTCGAGCTTTGGTAGACCGCTTCGCCGCTTTCTTAGCGGCTGGCTTGGTCCTTAGTTTGGGTGCCTGAAACAACTTGGTCATTCCCTTTTCAAAACGCTCTAAGGCTTCCGGGCCTTCATGGTATTCGTGTTTCATATGCTTTCCATTCAGTTCGGTTTTTCCTTCGTATTCCATGCCATGTGCGCCAGATATTTCAAGAAGTCCCTTCCACCCCAAGACAACTCGGCCATTTGACTTGGATAAACAGCGACTAGCAGGCGGTTTTTCATAAACCCCAGCCACTGGTCAAATGAATAGTCCTCAAATGTTTTTGGATAGTCAACAACGGCTTTGTCGTAGTGCTTTTTCAGGTCTGCAACTGGGATCAAGCCGCGAGAATTCATTTCCTCCAGCGCCCTCAGTTGACTTCCAAATATCGTGAACCACGACACATCGTGTTGATATGCTACAGCTCCAATCCCAATGAAACGGGCATAGAACGCTTCCCTGTCATTTGGAGAGTTTTGTTGCGCGATTATTTTTATATTCTTTTCAATCTCTGCCGTTACAGGGCTGTAGTATGCGAGCGAAAAAAACTTTTTCGCGTCGAATTCCAAACTAGGATTCTGTCCTAGTAGCGCGGATAGAGTAGGGATTCCCGGAACCACTCCAGACGTTTGCGGATCAGGCGGCGCAGATGCTGGTACCCGGCGTTTATGGATCATCTTCACAATCGCCGGAATCGCCACAGATAAGCAGAGCGCGATTATTCCTCCCAATAGGTAGAGCGGCATGGAATACCCATGAGTCATGGCCACACCAGCCGTCGACGAAGGGCTCGCGACCTGCTTTGGGATTGAGAGACTGTGGACGTATTCCAGCGTACCCAGCACTGCGCAATAGAGCGCGAGGGCGCATTGAATGACGCCAGTATGATGCCTGCTCCAGTATCCCTCAACCATTCTCGTAACCCCTTGAGAACATGATGCTCCCGCGAGGGTTTGTGTGGCAAGTATGTTATGTCCTTTACGAGGCGGATGTCTGCAAAATATTCATAACAAAATGGTTACGGCTAAATATTTCCAAATAAACGAGTTAGCCCCGCAGGGGATCTGCCCCTGCGGGGCTTACTTGTTTTTCGATCTATATATTCAGTATAGCTGTTGGAGCATAACTAACATGCCAACTCGATCTCTTTTGGTTTGAAGGATTTAGGTAGTTTTGGGGCTTGACATGCGATTTTTGGGCTAAAAATGGCAAAAGAAAAATAGCGGCCCAAGCAAGTGCAATAAAATCAGTGGTTTCGTCCTTCATGCTACAGCCTTCGGCAGCGCGGAAGATTCGTCCAAGATCGCTAAGTGGCGGATTGCCGATTTTCGGTAGTGGGCCAGTCTGAACTCCGGGGCAACCCAAATTGCCTATAACCCCGTTTCGCGCGAACTTCGCCACTCGCCACGTGGGGGCTACGCAGACTAGGGATTTCACCAGTTGTCTTCACCCATTCTTCCCGATAGAGCGGGCCCGCAGTCGGCGGCGAGGAAGGCGATGGCTTATCAGGGTTTTTGACTAATTTGTGGTACAAGGGTATTTGTTTCTTGAACCCTCGAGAATCATTGGTGTTGGCCGATTTTGCGGAGAAATTTAGAACCAATGACATGCGCCCGGCTCACACGGATGTTAGTTTTCTCCTCCTTCTTCGTGTTTGCAGAGATGGCAATGTTCGCACAGGGAGGCCAGGATTCAGGGGCGAAGCAGTACACCAAGACCTGCGCGGGTTGCCATGGGTTGGATGGTTCGGGCAGCGCAAAGGGAGCGGCAATTGCTACCATCCCCAGGGTAATCGCGCTCTCGGACGATGACCTGATCCGCATTGTGCGCGACGGCGTTCCGGGCAAGGGAATGCCGGGGTCGAAGCAGCTCGGTGATGAAAAGATTCAGGCAATTGTGCGGTATCTGCGCACGTTGCAATCGACGAGCATAGCTGCGACTGCAACTAATCCGGTTGCGGCTAAGGCATCAGGCAATGTGAATGCTATGGCGCTGACGGAAGTCACCTGCGGTGCAAGAGAATCCCGTGAAGGGGGCAGCAGGGAAGGCTGTTGAGCCAGTATCTGGCGGTATAAACCAGATCGATGTGCAGCAGGCCCAACTGAATCAGAAGGAGACCAGGGAGAACTGGGTCTCTTACAACGGTGACTATACGGGACGGCGATTCAGTAGCATGGCCGAGGTGACGCCCGCGAACGTGAGCCACCTGAAGGCGGCCTGGGTGTTTCACACGAGCAACGCAGGGGTGATGGAAGTGACTCCGGTGGTGATTGCCGGAGTGATGTTCGTAACGCGCTCGAACGATGCGTATGCGCTGGACGCGAAGACAGGCAAACTACTGTGGCACCATGCACGCGCCGTCTCCGAGGGGCTGATCGACGACGCCTCGGGCCATATCAACCGCGGCGTCGCGGTGCTGGGAACGCGCGTCTACATGGAGACTGACAACGCGCATCTGCTGTGTCTGGACGCACGTACCGGCGAGATGATCTGGGATGTTGCCTATGCCACGGGCAACAAGAACTACGGTGCTACCAGCGCTCCGCTGATTGTGAAGGACAAGGTGCTGGTGGGAACGTCGGGCGGCGACGATGGCGTGCGTGGCTTTGTGGCAGCCTACGATGCGGAGACGGGCAAGGAGGCGTGGCGGTTCTGGACCATTCCGGCGCCCGGCGAGAAGGGATCGGAGAGTTGGCCGGGCGAAATGTATCTGCATGGCGGCGGGACAACGTGGATGCCGGGCACTTATGATGCCGACCTGAACACCATCTACTGGGGTACGAGCAACCCTTCCCCTGATTTCGACGGTAGCGTGCGGCCCGGAGATGATCTGTATACGAGTTCGCTGTTGGCGCTGGACCCGGATACGGGCAAACTGAGGTGGTATTTCCAGTTCAACCCGCATGACCTGTATGACTACGACGGTGTGCAGACGCCGGTTCTGGTGAACGCAATCTTCAAGGGTCAGCCACGAAAGTTGGTGGTGACGGCGAACCGCAACGGATTTCTCTATATCCTGGACCGGACGAATGGAGCTTATCTCTACTCGAAACAGTTCAGCCCAAGTCAGAACTGGGCGAAGGGCATCGATGAGAATGGGCGGCCGATCTCCAACAACCTGATACCCGATGAGAAGGGAGTAACCGTGTGTCCGGGCTACAGTGGCGCAACGAACTGGTACTCGCCGAGCTATGACCCAGAGACGAACATGTTTTACTTCCGTTCGCTGGAGGCATGCAGCCTGTTCAAGGGGAAGACGGAGCCGTTCGAGGAAGGGAGTGGTTACTACTCCACCGGAGCAGAGCGCGCGCCGGGCAATACTCCCAATGCGGGATACCTTAATGCCTTCGATCTCAATACGCTCGAGTTTGCCTGGCGCAACGAGCTGAAAGGAGACCAAGCCATCGCGGGCGTGATGTCAACCGCGGGCGGGCTCGTGGCGTTCGGGAATGACGTCAAACAGTTCGAGATCGACGATGCTCACACAGGAAAGAAGCTGCGGGCGTTTGACCTGCCACAGCCGATGCATGCGTCTCCCATGTGCTATGGCATCTCGGGCAAGCAGTACTTCGCCGTTGCCGCAGGAGACGATGTGATTGCCTACGCGTTGCCGTAAAGTCTGATGATAATGCTCTAGATGCAGTAAATGGTCGACCCCTAATTCCCGCAAAGTCGGGTTTTCGGAAACTTCAGTCTCACTCCAGAACTGACCCACTACCCGATTTTCGCACAGTGCGATTTTTAGTTTGAGATTACAAACGACTGAAGTTTGCTGCCCTGGTAGTAGAACTGCGTCGCGGAAGACGCGACCTTTTCGAAGACGAAGGAATCTCGAGAGAGCGAGGCTCTCTTCCCATCGACTCCAGCGTAGTGGCCTGGGGGGAGCTTCCATACGAGGGCCAGGGTCGTGGCTTGTACAGGGTTGACGACGATCTCGGTTATGGTTTGGCCCTTCTTTTCTGTAAGCAATACCACTTTCTCAAGCAGATTCTTTGGGTCATCGCCCTGGATGAGGGCTACGACGTAGGAATCCGTCTTTGAGAGGAAGTTGCCGACCGCTACGCCGGGGCATTGGCCCTGATGAGCGTTTTTCCAGAGCTTCCAGTCGTCTGAGGGGATATCGAAGGGCGACAGGATCTTCCAATGGTCCTGCTCGACGGCCGATCTCATTGAGTCGGGCAGCCCGCTGAGGCAGTCTGCAGCCTTTGCGTGCGTAGAGAGCGATATGACGATTGCGACCAGGATCAGCTTGATGAGTTTCATCGGTTTTTGATTTCCATTTCTGAATCAAAGATATGTCGTTCCGACCATGAGCTTCACTATCAGTTTGGCATGAGGGACGAGAACAGAAACTTTCCCTCCCAGTACCAACTTTGTTCGCATGTGTACAATCGTTTCGTTGCTGCCCTTCGAAAGGCTCACATACTCAGCGTGACCTTTCGTGACGTATCCCGTCATCCGAGGAACCTTATGGGGCGCGGGATTGCAAGCCGGCTGCGCACTACGGAGCTATCGTGATGCGCTCTAGATAGCTCTAGATAGCAGGTGTTCTCCAATGGTTTCGGGCAAAGATTTCCATTGCGTGGAAGCACTCAAATCAGGTGTGGTGCACTACTGTAACCGGGGCCGAGGGAGACGGCGATGAGTGCTCAATCGGGTGCTCGACATCACAAGTCGCGCCTCGAAGGGCTCGGCGATTTCACTACGACCGCAAGCGTTATACCGATATCGCTGATTGCCATCGTCATCGGTGTCATCGGCGCGTATGTGGCGTGGAGCCTGTTGAAGCTTATCGGCATCTTTACCAACCTGTTCTACTATCATCGGTTCAGCACGTCGTTTGCTTCGCCCGCAGGAAACCATCTCGGCGTTTATGCGATTCTGGTGCCGGTTATTGGGTCGCTCATTGTGGGATTCATGGCGCGCTATGGGTCTGAGCGTATCCGCGGGCACGGCATCCCAGAGGCCATCGAATCTATCTTGATGAACGGCAGCCGTGTGCACCCGCGGCTGGCCATTCTTAAGCCGCTGTCTGCTGCAATCTCTATCGGCTCGGGCGGCCCGTTCGGCGCCGAGGGTCCTATCATCATGACCGGCGGAGCTCTCGGGTCGATGATCAGTCAGTTCTTCCACTTCACGAGTGTGGAGCGCCGCACTTTACTTGTGGCGGGCGCGTCGGCCGGCATGTCCGCCACATTCGCGGCACCGCTGTCCTCGGTGTTGATCGGCGTCGAACTGCTGTTATTCGAATGGAAGCCACGCAGCGCGATTCCGGTGGCGCTGGCGAGTGCCACCGCATGTGTGGTCCGGCGTTACCTGCTCGGACTGGGGCCGCTATTTCCAGTGCCCTCGCATCCGGCGTTCATCGGACTCGCCGGACTCGGCGGTTGCGTTGTCGTCGGTCTTGCTGCCGGGGGTCTCTCGGCGTTGCTGACCCTCGGAGTCTACGCTGCCGAAGATTTGTTTCAGAAGTTACCGATTCACTGGATGTGGTGGCCGGCAATTGGGGGCGTGTTTGTCGGGGTGGGTGGTCTGATTTTTCCGCAGGCGCTTGGCGTGGGATACGACACGATCGCGATGCTTCTGCGGGGAAATGTTCCGCTTACGATCTTTGCCGGAGTTCTTCTGGTCAAGTCTGCGATTTGGATGATTTCGCTCGGTTCAGGTACATCCGGCGGCGTGCTGGCGCCACTGTTGATGATGGGTGCAGCCCTCGGTGGCGTTGAGAGCATATTTCTTCCGCACCTGGGCATGGGATTTTGGCCTCTTGTCAGTATGGGCGCGATTCTCGGCGGCACGATGCGTTCTCCGTTCACTGGCATCGTATTCGCCGTGGAGTTGACTCACGATATCAATATGATTCTGCCGCTTCTCGTGGCCTGCTTCCTTGCGCATTTATTCACGGTCCTCACTCTTAAGCGATCCATCCTGACCGAGAAGATCTCGCGTCGCGGCTATCACTTGAGCCGTGAATACGCACTCGATCCACTTGAAATTCTGTTTGTCAGAGAGGTTATGAGGACGAATGTCGTTGTTCTGCCACGCGATGGAACGCTGGCAGATGCGTATCACCTGATCCGCTCCACCAAAGGTCCAAAGGGCCAACATCTCTTCCCGGTACTCGGTCCAGACAGCGAGTTAGCGGGAGTGGTCACTCGAAACCAGCTGGTCCAGCTCTATGAACAGATGGCAGACAAGGCCCGTACGACCAGGCTTTTCGAAATCGCTACGCGTAATCCCCAGATTGCCTTTGCAGACGAGCCCCTCCGAGCTGTCGTGAACCGGATGGCGGAGTCGGGCTTCACGCGTTTTCCAGTCTTCGATCCAGGTGGCGACGGGAAGATCGTTGGCATGGTGGCGCTGAATGATTTGCTGCGCGCAAGAACGCGGAACCTTGAAGACGAGCGCGCTCGCGAGAGAGTGCTGCGGATCCGTATGCCGTTTGGACGCGAGACAAAAGAACAGGAGGTCCCACTGACGGAGGGGAGGGATTTCCCGGACGAATCGAAGTCCAATCATTCCGAAGAGTGAAGAACATTGGTCGCCGAATGGTATGTTCGCGAATTGCGTGAGATTCTCGCGACGAATCTGTGGGTGGCTATTTGCGGACGATGTAGATGAAACGCAGGAGGAAGAGGGCTGCGAGGAAGTAGAGCATCCAGTCCTGGCGGCGAGCGCGGCCGGTGATGAGTTGGATGAGGGCGTAACTGGTGAGGCCGAAGCTGAGGCCGTCGGCGATGGACCAGGTTAGTGGGATGGTGGAGACGGTGAAGAAGGCGGGGATGCCGATCTGCGGATCGTCCCACTCGATGGTGCCGAGGCCCGTGAGCATCAGGGCGCCGACGAGGATGAGAGCAGGGGCGGTCGCGAAGCTCGGGATGGCTCCAACGAGCGGGGCGATGAAGAGTGAGAGGAAGAAGAGGATGCCGGTGACGATAGCGGTGACGCCGGTGCGTCCTCCGGCGGCGACTCCGGCGGAGGATTCGATATAGCTGGTGACGGTGCTGGTGCCAGCGAGCGAGCCGAGGATGGTGGAGGTCGCGTCGGCGAAGAAGATGCGGTTGAGGCGGGGAATGGTGTGGTCGGGGGCGATGAGGCCAGCGCGCTCCGTGACGGCGACGAGGGTGCCGATGTTGTCGAAAAGGTCGACGAAGAGGAAGACAAAGATGATTTCGAGGGCGCCGCGACTGAGGGCGGCGTGGATGTCGAGGTGGAAGGCAGTGGCTTTGATTGCTGCGAGATTGTAGGGGACGGGTTGCCAGTGGACCTGATGGCAGAGGATGCCGAGGAGCGTCGTCGCGAGGACTCCGATGAGCATCGCGGCACGGATGCGGAGGACTTGCAGTATGGCGATTAGGAGGAGGCCGACGATAGCGAGGATGGTGGACGGAGTGTGGAGGTTGCCGAGGGTGACAGTGGTGGCGGGGCTGGGGACGATGATGCCGGCGTTGCGGAATCCGATAAAGGCGATGAAGAGGCCGATGCCTCCGCCGACCGCGGCGTGGAGTTGGTGGGGGATTGCCGCGAGAAGGCGCTGGCGGATGCCGGAGTAGGTGAGCGCGAGGAAGATGACGCCGGAGAGGAAGACGGCTCCGAGAGCGGTCTGCCAGGGGACGCCCATGCCCTTGACGACGGTGTAGGTGAAGTAAGCGTTGAGACCCATGCCAGGGGCGAGAGCGAGTGGATAGTTGGCGAGCGCGCCCATGAGGATGCTGCCAAATGCAGCGCAGAGGCAGGTAGCGGCGGTGACGGCGGCGAGGGGCATGCCGGTTTCGGAGAGGATGGCCGGGTTGACGAAGATGATGTAGGCCATCGTGATGAAGGTGGTGAGGCCGGCGAGGATCTCGGTGCGCCAGTTGGTGGCGTGGGTGGCGAAGCCGAAGTAGTGCTCCAAGCGGGTGCGGACGGGCATCAGGTGAGGCTCCTTCGGCTTTGGAAACTTTGTTCGAAACTAGAATGAGTGGATTGTGTACAGGATAGCGTGAGAGAAGATCGATGACTGCGGAGGAAGTGAAGAAATTACCAGGGCTGCACTACCATCCGCTGTTGCCAAGTGGCGAAACAGCGGTTTGGTTTTGCGCGTAGCATCTCCTCTAGAAAGGGTGAGCAGCTTTGGCCAGAGTGAAGATGATCCTGGTCAACGGATGGAATTGTTGACCTCTGTCTCGGAGGCTGCCTGGGCGATAGCTTTTACTGCGGCATCAATGGCAAGTTGCGCGCCTGCCTTCAGGCAGGAAATGTCGTTGGTGCAGAAGAGCAGATCAATGCCAAGGCGCGTCCAGTGGATGAAATCGGCCACTCCACAGGCTGAGACGAGCTTCTTGTTGTGTTTGCGGGCCACGCGGACGATCTCGGCGGTGGCTGCGAGTACCTTCGGATGGCTCGTCTGGCCGGGAAGGCCAAGGCTGGCGGCCAGGTCGGCCGGACCAATGAAGATATCGACATTGGGAATTGAGGCGAGTTCTTCCAGGCGATCGAGCGCGGCGACGGTTTCGATCTGCGCGAGCAGACTGAGCTCCGCGTTGACGTTCTGCTGCTCATTGGGAACGTTGTCGACGATGCCGTATTTCAGTGCGCGTGAGGCACTGTAGAAGCCGCGCGTTCCTTCAGGAGCGAACTTCGCGTAGCGCACGAGTTCAGCGACCTGTTCCGGCGATTCCGCCATGGGGATGTCGATGATGTCGGGACCGCATTCGGCGGCCTTGAGCACGCTTTCGCGACGGGTATCGGGGATACGGATCATGGTGAGCATGCCGGTGCCGGCGGCCATCCGACAGAGATCTGCGGCCTCGGCGAAGGTGATGGCTGCATGCTCCATCTCAATCCAGATGACTTTGAAGCCCATGTGAGCTGCGATCTCGAGAAAGATGGGGTCGTAGAAGTATAGCGCCGCTCCGAGAAGAGGCTTTCCGTCGGCGAGGCTGATGGCGTGATGCAAACGATTCATATGTGCTCCCACAGTGCCGCAGCGGTGAAGTTAGACGTTCTGTTTATAGGCTGTCAGGTGAGGTTCCAGATTATTGCTCTTGCGTGTGGCGAGCCATCCACGCAAAGTCAGTTGAGGTGCGGAAGGTGAGGCGTCGTGAAGAAACGAGCTGAAGAGAAGACCGGTGGCCAGAAGCACGACGTGACCGACGGCGCCGATCATGTAGTCGTGCCACGGGAAGTTGAAGCGTCCGAGGTTGAGGACTTTGCCGTCCAACGTTAGCGTTGCCCAGATGGTGAAGAGAAGGTTAGCGATGATACCTGCGATGGCTCCCCTTCGCGTTGCGTGTGGGAAGAGAAATGCGAGCAGAAAGAGTCCAGCCAGGCCGCCAGCGACAATTGCCGTGATGGTGTAGTAGAGCGAAAGCGCAGTACCCTGACTTTCCGCGAGTTTGATTGCGACGGCTGCGGCAGCAACACCGCTAAGGATGACGATCGCCTTGCCCACCTTGAGACGTTGCCGGTCGGTGCTGCGTGGGCGAGCAAGGCCGTAGAAGTCTTCAACCGCAATGGTGGCAAGACAGTTCATATCCGATGCAAGCATTGCCATCGCAGAACCGAGCAGGGATGCGACGAAGAGACCGGCCAGCCCCGGCGGAATGTGAGTATTCAGAAAATGCGGAAACACCTGGTCTGCCTTCTGGATCGTAGTGGGCAACTTCTCTCCGGTGACACGATAGAACGACCACAACAAACTTCCGATGAGCATGAACGCAGTCCAGACGGGAAGGCAAAGCGTTGCGCCCAGGGTGATGCCGCGCAAGGCGCTGCGGTCTGACCGGACGATAAGATAACGCTGAACCACCGTCTGGTCGGCCGTGTACTTCTGCAAATAAAAGAAGAAGCCGTAGATGGCCAATACCAGAATTGTTGGCTTATCGAACCGGAATGCTGTACTGCCAAGGCTCATCTTGCCATGCTGCCATGCATCGCTGAGAACGGCATGTGGCCCTTGCGGTGGCAGGAACAAGAGGAAGCCGATGGAGACCAGAATGCCGAGCCAAAGCACGAAGCCCTGGACAACATCGCTCCACACGACGGCCTCTACTCCGCCGAGCATGGTGTAGAAGACGGTGACGGCGGCGGTGAGCAGAATGACGCGATCGATGGGCCAGCCGGTCATGCTGGAAAGCGTCAGCGCCAGGAGATAGAAGACGAAGCCCATCTTGGAGAAGTGACCGATTGCAAATGCAAGC
Source organism: uncultured Acidobacteriaceae bacterium (assembly GCA_963791735.1). Taxonomy (GTDB): domain Bacteria; phylum Acidobacteriota; class Terriglobia; order Terriglobales; family Acidobacteriaceae; genus Edaphobacter. Next base: position 335,671 of record CAWBTR010000012.1, read on the forward strand.
GATGAGTAGACGCGAACGCCGGTACCAAATCTGCGGCCAAAGTACTCATACGCGCTCATGTGGACGACGTGCCGGTAGAACGGTACGACGACGAAACCCACGAGGCCAAGCACAGCGACGAACATGATGCCGGGTACCAGAAGCGACCAGTCGCCGGCATAAGCCGAACCTGGGTAGGCGATGAAGGTGACGCTGGTGATGATGGTCGCAAACAGAGACAATCCAGCGGCCCAGCCGGGGATAGAGGCGCGGGCGATGAAATAGTCCTCCGTGGTCTTCTGTCGTCGAGCCAGGAAGATGCCGATACCAACCAGGCTGGCCACATAGAGCGCGATCACAAGGATGTCGAGTATGCGCATTACGGCTCCTGATTCTCCGGTTTGGCACCGTCGTTCTGCAGGATGCGATGGTGTGCCATTGTGACAGCCATCTTCATTGCGGCTCGCATATTGCTGTCGCTGGCGATATTTTTTCCTGCGATGTCGAAGGCGGTGCCGTGGTCGACCGAGGTGCGGATGATCGGAATGCCGAGCGAGGTGTTGACGGTCGCTTCGAAGTCAAGCAGCTTCATGGGAATATGGCCCTGGTCGTGGTACATCGCGACGACAAGATCGTATGAACCAGTAGCGGCCTTGAGGAAGATGGTGTCTGCCGCTACGGGACCTTCGCAGCGGATGCCCATGACACGACAGGAATCCACTGCTGGTCGAATGAAGTCCTCGTCTTCGCTGCCGAAGAGGCCGTGCTCGCCAGCGTGCGGATTCAGACCGCAGACCGCGATGCGCGGCCTGGCGTAGCCGCGGAGCTTCATGGCATCGTTGCCCAGAACGATGGTACGAATAATGCGTTGCGTGTCCAGTTCGCAGGCTTTTCTAAGGCTGATGTGGGTGGAGACGTGGACTACGCTGAACTTTGTCCCTGCAAGGAGCATGCGAGAGTCGTCGGCTCTGCAAATCTCGGCGATGTATTCGGTGTGGCCTGAGAACTTCAATCCACTCATCGTTACGGCTTCCTTGTTGAGCGGCGCTGTCACCATGGCGTCTGCTTCGCCCGTTAGGCACATCCGGGTCGCCGTATAGACATAAGCTGCCGCGGCCCTTCCGTACTCGGCGCGAAGCTCGCCAAGATGCACGGGGTGTCCGGTTGGCAGCGTCTTCAGATCACGGAGTTCGACGCCAAGTTGCGCGAGCCTTAGTCCCGTAGTCTGCTCCGCGGAGTCGATGAGTGCCTGATCGCCAATGAGAATCCAGCGGGCTGAGTTGCGAATCTCGTCGTCGTTCAAAGCCTTTAGGGTGATCTCCCCGCCAACGCCTGCCGGGTCGCCCAGGGTGACAACCACATTTGGAATACGCTGGCTCACAAAACGGTTTCCTTCTCTCGGTTGAAGTGCCTTGCAATGCGGGTGAGGACATCGGTCCGTCCGAAGCCTCCAGATTTCAAAATGACGGTGCAGCCGGTGAAGGGTCCGCCCACGGCCGTCGCCTGCGGAAGTCCCGGTTCAAACTCATCGTGCAGGCAAAGTGAGCGAATTCCGAGGGCGCGGCAGACGAGCATCGCTGTGTCACCGCCGGTCATAAAAAGACAAGAGATCATTTGAGAAGTGAAGTTCGCCACCGCGGTACGAATCTCGTCTTCTGTTGTTTGATCGTGTTGGACGCGGAAGACGATGGCTGAATTCTCTGGCGGCTTCGTGTCGGCGATGTCAGAGGGCCATACGCAGAGAGCATTCTGCCCGTATAGATCAGCCATCTGATGCTGCGTCACGGCGTGATTACTGCCGACGAAGATCAGTGTGGAACCCTTGACGGGGCGTTCCGTACGCGGCCTTCGCGCGGGAAGACCCGCCGCCAGGGCGTGCGCCAAACCAGCCGAACCTACCCAAAGAACGCGTCTCTGCATTGCTTTTGCCGCGCACACAGTAGATTGCAGATCTCTGTCAGTGACAGCATCGCAGAAGACTACGCGATTGCCTTGTCGCAGGTTCTCTGACATCTGCCGTTCGATTTGATGCGCAGTTTGGCCAGCGGCGATCCAATAGGGTCGCAGACCGATCGCTTGCAGGCCGTCTCGGACTGCGATGGATGTTTCGCCGGTAACATCGTGTACCTTCAACATGCCGTCGACCAATATTCTGCCAACCGCAGGATACGCTGGCGCCACGACTACAAAATAGTCGTGGAACGCGTTGAAGGCAGCTTGGATTTCATGAAAGGTGTTACCGCGGAAGGTTGAATCAACCTTTTTGAAAATTAGGTCGTAATGCTTGAGATCCTGTCGTAGCGCGACATCACGGATCGCCTCGAGGGCTTGCTCCGTAGAGGCTTCCCGGGTTCTCGTGCAGATGGCGCATACATCGACGTTGACGCTTCCCGAGTGCTCCGCGTCAAGGAACACCGCTGTGCTGGCACCTCTGCTGGAGAACGCGACAGCCGCATCGCATGCGCCCGTCAGGTCATCGGCGATGATGAAGATTCGTGTTCGCGAAGATGGTTCGATCGACACTGCGTCGTTGTTCCTTTCAGACGGTCTGTGGGCTTCGGCAACCGGAAGCATGTCAATCTTATTTTCATTTTATGTAATCTGTGAAAATAAATATTTCGATGATCGCGCAGAGGCCCTAAGATTTATCAGCTTTGCCATCCTTACCGATTCTTCGGGCTTAATACTCGAGCGCGCCGTGATGGTAGACCTCCCATCCGAGATAGTTCTCGAGACCTTCGGCAACCGCAGCTGCGCAATGGGAACCGTTCATCGCGGCATGATGCTCAAAGCCGTTTCGGCAAATGTATTGCATTAGCTTAGGCAGACGGGGGACATGGACCACAGCCTTCGTTCCGAAGGTGTCGAGCGGATCGTCAGTGAAACGTCCGTCACCGATGTAGGCGCGAATACATCCGTTACGGTCGTCGGTGCTGATGCGGCCAAACGTAACAGGGCCGGCCGGGGTCCTGCCAGAGAGTGCTCCGATCGTGTTCTGCTCTCCAAGGATTGTCCCGAGAATTGGTGCAGTGCCGATCCGGATATCGGGGAGGAAGTCTTTGGCCCAGTTGCCGCAGTGGAAGAAGACGCATTTTTCGGGGTCCTGGCCGTAATTGTTGTTCCAATCCACCAGCGCGCTTGGTCTTTCTGAGGCAAGTTGGAGCGCATACATCGAAACCACGCCCGCAATGTCGACTTCGCAGGCCGAGGGCAGCATCTGTTCGGACATCATTGACATGATGGTACAGACGTTGACGCCGTAGTTCTTTTGCATCGAGCTCCAACACTGTATAGCGGTCGCGGTAAGACCGAGCGAGGCCATCCAGTCGTCGACGACGATGGCAAACTTCGCCATCTTAATCATCGACTCGTCAGGTGCGAGGGAAGCGTCGGCGTAGGCACGCATCTGTTCGATCCGCTGCTTCACTCTGATATCGCTGCTGGCGATGCCGGCTGCTGCGCCGAATATCTCGGATAGATCGATGGTATTGACGCTGATACCCGCGGCCTCAAGCAGTTTCTCGCTGTACCGAGTGGTATTGAAGGCGTTGGGTCTTGCGCCCACAGCTCCGATGCGTACGCGTCGCAGCCCGCGGACGACCCGGCAGGTTTGAAGGAATTGAAGCAGGTCCTCGCGGAATCGCTTGTCGCTCAAAGCAACTGTATGGTCTCGCGTGAGCGAGTATTTGAGGCCATACTGGCGCAGATTATTGCAAACCGAAATCTTGCCGCAGAACGCGTCGCGGCGCCTCTCCAAACCGAAGGCGTCGAGGTCATCCGGACAGCCTTGAATGAGAACGGGCACTTGAAGTTCGGAGATGCGGATGGAGTCGGCGACACCTTTTTCGTCGCCGAAGTTTGGCAGGCAGACAAGAATGCCATCAATGCGCTGACGGTTGTTGAGAAACAGCTCTCCACAGGTGATGGCGTTGGCCCAGGTCTCCACGGCGCCAAGTTTGGCTTGCTGTTCGTTTAGCATCACTACATCGATCTCCAATTCTGCGCACAGCTTGAGCAGATCGCGCCGGGCCTCTGAGACGAGTTGGTCGGGGAAGAAGTCGCGGTTGCCAATGATGACGCCAAGAGTCATTTTTTTCATGATGAATATCTCCTTCCAAGCTCTCGTCTCGCAAGGCTCATTTGATCTTTTCGAAGTTGACGTATTGGTTAGCATTTTCCTTTGTCACAAGATCGCATGGAATCATCTGTAACTCCGGCCTGCCAGTGTCGCCTGTCTTGAGAAATCGGTCCGCCTGGTTGACTGCCATCGTGGCGATGAGGACTGCGGGTTGCAGTGCAGTCGCTTGAATCTCTCCTCTGCGGATAGCAGCCAGAACATCCGGACTACCGTCAAAGCCGGTGATGAGAATATTCCGGACACCGGCACTTTTGACGGCAGCTGCCGCTCCGAGTGCCATGGTGTCGTTTCCTGCGATGATCCCGGCGATGTTTCCCTGAGCCTGAAGCATCGTTTCGGTTTTTTGAAAGGCCTCCGACTGGGACCAGTTAGCTGACTGGGCCGAGACAAGCCGGAGGCCAGGGATCTTGTCGAGCACGTAGTGAAAACCGTTGGTGCGAATCTGCGCGTTGGTGTCCGACTCACGTCCGAGCAACTCGGCATAGTCCTTGCCGTTACCGAGAGAGCGCGCAAATTCCGCGGCAACCAGTCGCGAGCCCTGCTGGTTGTTCGCGATGATCTGTGCCTTGGCGTAGCCGGTTGCAGCTATTTCGCGATCGATGAGGAAGCAGGCGATGCCGGCTCTTGTGGCGCGGCGTACGGCAGACACCGAGGCGTCGCTGCCGGCATTATCCAGGATTAGAACGGCTGCGTTCGAGGCTATGGCCGCGTCTATGAGGTTGTCCTGTCTGTACGCGTCGTCGTTGTGCGAGTCGACGCGCACGCGATAGCCGAGCGCGATTGCACGCGATGCTGCAGCGTCCGCCTCGGCTTTGAAGAACGGGTTATCTTCCGACGGCACAATGATCGCGATCAGCGGCTTGCTTTGGTTGTCACGATGGCATCCGATGGCTGTTCCGAGAATGGCGGCTGCAATACAAAGAAGAGACCGATAGCATCGCATTATGTCACCGCCTGTGCAGGGCTGCTGGAAAGCAGTGACAGACGCAGCTGCAACCTCGCCTGCATCTGGTCGATCGCCACAGCGACGACGATGACGATACCCTTAATGACGATCTGCCAGAACTCTGACACGCCGAGCATGATCAGGCCGTCGGCCAGGACGCCGATTACACAGGCCCCGATGATCGAACCGGTAACCGACCCCCTGCCTCCCATCAGCGATGTGCCTCCAAGCACGACCGCGGCGATCGCATTTAATTCGAACGACTCGCCTGTAGCGGGGTGCGCTGACTCGAGCTGAGAGGCGATGATCAGGCCAACAATGGCGGCGCAGACGCTCGAAAACAAATAGGTCATCATTTTGACACGCGCAACCTTAATTCCTGCAAGGTGCGCGGCGCGTTCATTGCCGCCGACTGCGTAAACGTGACGGCCGAAGGGCGTTTTGGCCGCGACGACGCCAGCAACGAGAGCGACCGCGAGCATGATCCAGACGGGTAGAGGAATGCCGAGAAAAAAACTTTGACCCAGGACCGTGAAGCCGGTGTTGTGTCGCTCCGGTAAGCCGCCCAGGTTCGGAAAGGTGTGGCCGTTCGAGAGCAATAAAGCCGCACCCCTTGCAATGTACAGTGTCCCGAGCGTCGCAATGAATGGGGCTACCGAAGCTTTGGTGACAAGGAATCCGTTGATCGCTCCTACTGCCATGCAGACGGCCAAAGCGATCAGGAGGACCAGCGGGATTGGTGGATAGTGAACCGTTCCACCGAAGGCGATGCCCTGCGTGATGAGCATTCCAGCGACAATGCCGCCTAGTCCTGCGACGGAGCCGACCGAGAGATCGATCCCGCCGGCTAATACGACGAAGGTCATCCCGACCGCGAGCAGAGCGCTAATGGCGACGTGCTTTGCGAGGATGGAGAGATTGTTAACCGTCAGGAAGCTGGGAGTGAGGGAAGAGAAAAGGATTAGCAGAAGAAACAGGATGAAGAAAGCACGGGCGCGAAGCAGAAAGTACATTACACGCGCCAGTCGTGGTGCCAAGTGACCGCGTGCATTGACCGGAGCCGATTGGAGGGTTGTCATGGATGGGACACCATCATCCGGATAGGCGTGTCGGGCCTCCATGGGCTGGCTGCAGCGAACAGGGCCTCGTCCGAAAGTTCGGTCCGTGCAAACTCTCCGGCGATGCTGCCCTGACAGAGGACAAGAACGCGATCTGCAAGCATGCGTGTCTCTTCGATCTCCGACGATGTGAAGAGGACGGAAAGTCCCTGCGCTGCGAGGTCCTTCAGAATGCGATAGATCTCCCTCTTCGTGCCGACATCGACGCCGCGAGTTGGCTCATCGAGTAGAAGAACCTTTGGCGAGCGCATCAGGCAACGTGCCAACAACACTTTTTGCTGATTGCCTCCCGATAGCGTAGTAACCGGAAGCTCGAGATTGTGTGCGGTTAGGTTTAGCTTGCTCACGATGGTGCGGACCTTGGCCGTTTCCGTAGTTCGCGACAGGAAGAGACCTCGCGAAGCAGCAAGGGCAATATTCTCGCGTATAGATAGATCGGGGATCAGGCCGTCGCGCTGACGGTCTTCGGGAACTAAGACGATGCCGGCATTCACGGCATCGCCGACTGCGGCTATTGAGAGTGGTGATCCGTCGAGCAGGATCTTGCCATGATAGTGGCGAGCACCGGCGAGCGCTTCGAGCAACTCAGTACGCCCGGAGCCCAGCAGGCCGTAGATGCCCAGAATCTCGCCCCGGTGCAGACAGAAGCTTACGTTCATAATCGGCGACTGCCCAGTCTCGTCTTGTGTCGCGGTCGGAACGCCGAGTTCTTGCACGGTGAGTATTTGGTTTTGACAGTGAATTGGAGGATTTTGTATTTCCGCCGTCTGACTACGTCCGGACATGCGTTCGACGATCCACGTATGGTCCACCTGGTCACGTAATGCCTCGCCAACGACTCTCCCGCTTCGCAGTACGGTGAAGTGATCACCCAGCTCCAATAGCTCATGTAGCCGGTGCGAGATGTAGATGATGGTGACGCCAGTGCGCTTGAGGTCTTCAATCACCTTGAAGAGCGAGTCCGTTTCGGTCGCCGAAAGCGCGGAGGTAGGCTCGTCGAGGATGACGATCTTAGCACCGTGAGTGACAGTGCGCGCAAGCTCTACGATCTGGCGACATCCTAACGAAAGGCCAGACACGTTTGTGTTTGCGGCCATCGGTTTCCGCAGATGATCGAGGGCGGTCGTGCTGCAAACGTCTTCGCGCGGGCGATCGACGAACGCGAGGTTGCGAACTAGTTCACGGCCAGCAAAGATATTTTCGGCGATATCCAGGTTCGGCATCAGAGCCAATTCTTGATGCACGATGCTGATGCCATGAGCAGAGGCAGCTCTGGGCGAACGAAGCTCGATAGGCTGGCCCTCGAGAATGATAACGCCGCCATCCGGCGCTTCCACACCGGCGAGGATTCGCATTAGCGTCGATTTGCCCGCACCGTTTTCGCCAATCAAGACGTTCACGGAGTTGCGATAGACCCGGAAGGTGACATGATCGAGCGCGACATTGCCGGGATAACGTTTGAGCACATTGCGCGCCTCCAGGATGATCTTCGAACTGGTCGTCGGAATCGGAATCGGAACCGGATTCGGAATGTGAATCGTCACTGTGCCTCCGGTTGCAGCAGAGTACGCCGGACAGCGGTTTTCCACGCATTGTAACGAGCCTCGCGTGCGACGGTGGAGAGTCGCGGCTCAAAGACGGTCGGCGATTCCGGAAGCGAAGCGAATTCAGCGGTAGAACGCCACCAGTTGAGCGTGAGCCCTCCAAGCCATGACGCACCCAAGGCAGAAAGATCTTCGCACGCGGATCGGACCACAGGGCGGCCAAGCAGATCTGCTTGTAGCTGCATCAGCGCGTCGTTCCGCGTCGCCCCGCCATCGGCGCGCAGTTCTGACAAGGGCATCTTTGCTGCGCTTTCCATGGCTTCGAAGACGTCACGAATCTGGAATGCGATGGCTTCTATCGCTGCCCGCGCCAGGTGTGCCGACGTGCTGTTTGAATCGAGTCCGGAGATTGTTCCACGCGCGCTGGTGTCCCAATACGGCGCGGCAAGGCCTACCATTCCGGGAACGAAGAGAACACTGGACGCGTTGTCCACAGTCGCGGCCAAGGCTAGAGTGTCGGATACCGGATCTGCCAGGCCGAGAAACTGTCCTACCCATTGAATTGCCGCACCGCTCATGGTGATGTTGCCTTCGAGCGCATATTGCACGACGTTCCGCGCCGACCACGCAATGGTGCTCGCGAGGCGTGCGTCCGGCTGAGGGAACGAGGGCATGAGCGTCATCAGCGAGGAGCCCGTTCCATAGGTCGCTTTTATTGAGCCTGGGCTCAGCCCACCATGCCCAAGCAGCGCGGCGTGAGAGTCGCCTATCGCGGAGACGATAGGGGTGCCATGCAAACTCGGTATCGCCGTGCAAATTCCAAAGATATCGCTGGACGGTCTGATTTCGGGAAGGGCCTGAACGGGGATGCCGAACATTGCGAGAAGTTCGGAGTCCCATGTCGTTGTTCTTAGGTTTAGCAAGGCCGTACGCGATGCGTTCGACATATCGCAAGCATGAACCGTTCGACCGGTGAGTTGGTAGATAAGCCAGCTATCGACCGTGCCGAAGCATATCTCTTCCGCGACAACCCGCTCAGGGAGGCCGTCAATCTCCTGAAGCATCCACGCCCATTTACTGGCAGAGATCAGTGGATCAAGCGGAAGTCCGCTTCGGATTCGAAGGACGTCCCCGTATGGCCGAAGGCTTTCACATAACGCTGCCGAGCGTCGGCATTGCCAACTGATTGCGGGGGCAACGGGTCTCCCCGTGCTCCGTTCCCACGCAAGCGCGGTTTCTCTTTGGTTTGAGATGCAGATGCCGTTGATGGAACCGATCCGGTTTTGAGCAAGGAAAGCAAGGCACTCGGCGACTGCACACTCAACACTCTTCCAGATCGCGCCGGGATCCTGTTCGACGGAGCCCGGTTCCGGGTGCAGCAGAGCAAGTGGCGACGTGGCACGAAACACAGGCCGCCCATCTGCCGCAACGAGCAACGCCTTGGTGTTGGTCGTTCCTTGATCGACACTGAGGATGAGCGGTTGCATAGATTACCGGTCGCGCAACAGATCAACTGCGGCAGCGTGGATGCCCGCTGCGTTCAAATTAAAATGATCGAGCAGAAATTCGGCGGAGCCCGTAGGTGCGAAGACTCCGGGGACGCCGAGGATGCGCATTCTTGTTGGGCTGTTCTGCGCAATGATCTCTGCAACCGCGCCGCCAAGACCTCCATAGATCGATGCCTCTTCGACAGTCACGATGCCGTGCGTTGTACGCGCAGCGTCGAGAATCGCTTCTACGTCGATCGGCTTGATGCTCGACATATTCAGCACTCGGGCCGAGATGCCTGCCCTGGCCAGAGTGCCCGCGGCTTCGAGCGCACGGCACAGGAGCACCCCATTTGCCATTAACGTGATGTCATTGCCTGCATGCACGATATGCGCTTTGCCCAATTCGAAGGTGTGCGCTGATGGCAGCACGTCGGGCACTGGCATTCGGCTTATGCGAAGAAACATCGGCCCCTCATGATGTGCGCTAAAACGCATGACAGCGGCGGTCTCGATCGAGTCCGCGGGAACGATGACAGTCAGGTTAGGAATGACGCGCGTCCATGCCAGATCCTCGATCGAGTGATGCGTCGGGCCAAGTTCGCCGTACGCCATCCCCGACGACATGCCACACAGCTTGACGTTTGCGTTGCTGTAGCCGAGATCCGCCTTCACCTGTTCCATCGCTCTAGCTGTCAGAAAACACGAGGCGCCGCAAACGTATGCGATTTTGCCGCCGTTCGCCAATCCGGCGCCGACACCCACCATGTTCTGTTCCGCGATGCCGACGTTGATGAAGCGATCCGGAAAAGTGGCGCGGAAGTTCTTCAGCTTCGTCGAGCCCGTGGAGTCGTTGACAACGGCGACGATGCGTTCGTCCTGGCCGGCCATTCCCTCCAGAGTTCTGGAGAATGCATCCCGGCAGTCAAAGAGTTTGGGGGTGCTACCGGATTGCTGGTTCTGATGCAAATCGACAGAGTTCACTGAGTCTCCTCGATTTGGAGTTCAATCCTTGCGGTTTGCAACTGGGCGGCGCTGGGGACGCCGTGATGCCACTCCGGTTTGTTTTCCGCGAACGAAACACCTTTGCCCTTGATTGTGTTGGCGATCAAGCACGTCGGTTTATACGTCTGTAACGGCAGTGAAGATAGGCGCGCGTGAAGCGCCGCATGGTCGTGGCCGTCGATCTCTTCGCAGGCAAATCCGAAGGCACGCCACTTATCGGGTAGCGGATCCATGTGAATCGTATTCTCAGTGAAGTCGCCCTGCTGGATGCGATTTCTATCGACGATTACGGTTAGGTTATCCAGCTTATAGTGGTGGGCCGTCATAGCAGCCTCCCAGTTGGAGCCCTCCTGCAACTCGCCGTCTCCTGTCAGGGCAAAGGTTCGCCAGCTTTTCTTGTCGATCTTCGCCGCAAGCGCGCAACCAACTGCAATTGGAAGTCCATGCCCGAGTGGACCGGTATTAGCTTCCACGCCCGGCAGTTTATTCCGGTCGGGGTGCCCGTTGAGCTTTGACAGAGGATCCATGTGCGTTTGAAGTAGGTCCGTGGCAAAAAATCCTCGCGCGGCGAGCGCGGAGTAGAACGCTCCGGAGCAGTGACCCTTGCTCATGATGAAGCGGTCACGCTCGGGCCAACGCGGGTTTTGCGGATCGAGTCTAAGAATGCCGCCCAGATACAGAGTCGCGAGGATGTCCGAACACGAAAGATCTCCACCGGTATGCCCGATGCCCGCATGATGCGTCATCGTCATCGCGCTGAAGCGGATCAGATTCGCTTGTTTACGAAGCCACGCGGGATCGTTTAGACCCGGATGGCGTGGAGTAGAAGCGTTGTCCGGACTTGGCAAAGTGGCCTACTCCCATCGACAGCTGCAATTCAAACAGAACTTTAGAAACGCTGTGGGAGATTGTCAACGCGCTTCGCGCAAAGACCATCGTGTATACGCATTCACTATCCAACTAGACGGGCAATCGTGGCATCAGTCCGCTTTGCGGAATCCTTAGAGTCCGCAGCGTGTATCCCGAACTATCGATGAGCTGTAACCTTCGCGTCCAAGATCGAGACAGCGAAAGGATTCAGCTCGCACTCAGAGCTGCTGGGAAGGGAACCCGTTCCGACAGTTGGACTGGTCTCATCTATCGCATGGAACGCGCCGTCTGTAAACTCAGGCGGCAGTTCAATCTTTATCCTCCGGTTCCGCTTGTTGAGTAGCAAAAGATGGCGGCCGGATGCATCTTCGAATGCCAGCGCATCCACATCCTTCGTGATCAGCTTCGTCTCGACCATCGCTGCTCCGGGCCGCAAATGGTCGTGCAGCAGTTGTAAAACCTCAAACCGGGCATTTGGTTTGCCCGTCGTCCAGTCGAGCATCGTCACACTCGGAAACTGTGACGGGAAGCCTACCAGTTGCGACTCGCCGACGACATCGATGCCCATCTTTGCCGTTTCAAGATAGATATAGGCGTAGAGCGCGGCCGAGGCATTCCAGTACGAAAGCGGAATCGCCGGACCTGGATCGTAGGGTGTATCCGGGTGCCAGTCCGTGGGTAGGATTGTCCCAATCTCATCGAGCGTTGTGCGCGTTTGGGGCGAAAGCCGTTTCCGAATCGTTTCGATGTATCGAACTGCGACGAGAAATCTATCGGCCTGGTCGAAGAAGGTGTACTGCCAGTTATCCAGCGTCTGCTCTCGGGTGGGCGACGCGTAGAAGTGGTAGGAGATCATGTCCAGGGGAATGCCAGTCTTGTGCTTCGTGTGATCGAGAAAATACTCCATCATCTCGGGATGCGTCTCAGGAAAGGCGAGCGCCAATCCGACGAACTTCATCTTCGGATTCATCGCATGAAGCTCTCCGACGATTGCGTCGTAGCTTGCCGTGTACTGCTCGGGTGTCGGCTGGTGTTCGATGTCAATTTCGTTGAAGACCTCCCAGTACGGCACCTGGAAGTGGTATCCCGACTCGTGGCGCACGCCAAGTTCATCGGTGAATCCGCCCTTGGTGTACCAACTGATCAGCCGCGAGTAGTAGCCTGCAAGCTCCTTGCGCGAAGGGTCACGCAACTCCTTGCCCTGTGTGTAATCCCAAACCACACGGTCAGGATCCGTTGGCAACTCCACTGGTTTCCTCGTCACGTACATCCATGCCGGAATCGTGCTGAAATTCAGAATCGTCTCATGTCCCTTCGTCGCGTTCAAAAAATCGATCGTCATTGGGTCGATCAGGGTGAAATTCCACGAAGTTTTCTCCTTCGTTGGCGCCTCCAACTCCGCAACAGCAAGTCTCGGATACGGGTGCCACGGCACGTACCGAACGTAGTCGGCGCCGAGTTCTTGCAAGTTCTGAAACGCGGCATCGTGAATGGGAGAGCTACGACGCAGCACGGGATTCACCACAACTTGTAACGTTGGCGTTGTTTGTAGAGTCTTTCTTCCCGCGTTCCAGTCGACGGAGATCTTGACTGGTGGCTCCGCAGGCGCCTGCGCCATCAAAGGCATTCCACCAAGAGCAACCGTCGCGGTAACAAGCATAATCTTCAGCAACTCTCACCGCCCTTATCCCCAGCAGGCAAACAATCTCTTCCCCAATCCGCAATATATTGACTGTTTCGTCATCCTCTAGCGTCCTGCCACGTCGTAATGGCCTTCGTGGCTTAGCGTGACGACCATCCGTGTACCTTCCTCCGCGTGGACTGCCTGTTCTGTCTTGCCATTGACCGTCACGGCGGAGACGGCGGGAACCGATACTCGCGCCACGACGCCTTCGGGCAGATCGATAGATACCACCAACCCACCCGCATTCCTGCGCGCATCCACTTTCAGGAGGCCCGTCGGTGTGGGCTCTGCGCCCCGTACCCACGATAGATCAACTAGATCGGGCCGGATGTCCACCGTACTAAAACCTGCGCCGGTCGGTTGAATGCCTAGCACCTGTTCCATCAGCCATGCCGTCGGCCCTGCAGACCAGCCATGTGCGAGGCTTACAAAATAGCCGGAGCGGTTGTCCGCCTGCAGCGAGGAATGAAAATCCTCCTTATACCAACTTGGGTCGTACGCCTCCCACAAGCTGGTTGCTCCCTCTCGCAACATGCCTCCCCAGTATTGACGAATCCACTCGAGCGCCTCCTGCCGATGGCCTGTCTCTGCCATCGCGCGAATTACGTAGTAGTTGTAATACGGCGAGATGATCAAACCTTTGGTACTTCCTTTGCCGATCTGCGAGAACACATGTTCCCAGATGGCGGCGTAGCGTTCTGGTCCGGCTGCCCCACCAATCACGGCGGCGGCATTGGTCTGCCAGCGCGGCCCGAAGGTCCCAGTTGAGGCGTCGAGCAGATACTTCTCCGCTCCCGCCTTCAACTCTGTTGCCCGCTGGTCGTATTTGTCTGCGTTGGCAGTATCGCCCAGCTCCCGTAACATCCACGCCGCTTCGCGATACGCCCGGTAGAATTCGAGCGTCGTCGCCCGCCGAGTCTCCGACGTATCTCCGTTCAGCTCCGGAGACCAATCGACGTACAGCCACACTTTGCTCTTGTTCGCATAAATGTTGCGCTCATCGAACTCCCGATCCACGAAGTTGAGAAGCTGCACCATTCGCTGGTGTTCGCGCTCCAGAAACTGCTTCGAGCCGGTATGACGGTAGTAGTCTGCCACTCCAGTGAACCAGAAGGACGAATAGCCGGGAATACCGTTCACATGTTGATCCACCGGCGCTGGTCCCATCAGCCGATCAAGCGTGTCCTCCATCAACGGCCGCTCGCCAAACACATCCTCGATCACACGTCCGCTCACATCGGTGTCGCCCATCCAGCGTCCACGGTCTCGTTTACTCGCATCCCAAACACCATCCTGCATGCACAGATGAGCGGTGTAGGCTCCTGTCTCCCAGATACGATTCAACAGCGGATCGCTCGACTCGAACGAGCCCGGATAGGTCACCGGATAAAAGATGTGATCCACGCGGATCGACTTGAAGTGCAGTTCGGGCCCGCCGCCGACGTACCGAATCTTTATGTACCGGAAAGCCGATTTCGGTCCATACCCGGTGCCATGCGGCGGAATCGTCATCTCGTTCACACCAAGAAAAGGCACCTTCATTGCTTCCGACTCCGATTCTCCCATCTGCACTGTCACGATGGCTGGCGCATCCGAGTCGGAAACGATTTCAACTCTTCCTGTAAGTTCCCTGCCGAAGTCGAGAACGACGCTTGGAGCCTCGGTATCGGTCAATTTCTTGGCCGGCAGCCGCACGATGAACTCTCCACCGCCTCCCGTTAAACTTGTGACATTCGAGAAGTTGCCTCGCCCTGTGTATTGCGCCAGGATTCCGCTGGCCGGAATCGGCAGATGAGCAAGATAAGCGGAGATTCCGTCATACCCAGGCCAGTTGTACAAACCGGCATCTGCATTCCACTGAAACAGCTCGACGGAACTCTCGATCCCGCCAATGCTCTGGACCGGCTTCCAGGCTGTATCGTCGAACTCCGGTCTCTCCCACCCACTCCCAGCAATAGTGGAGCTTCGCCACTCCTTACCGCTTCGCATTATCGCCGGGCCATCTACTCCGGCTGCCAGCGGCACGATCTTCGCTACCATCACCTGTCCAAAAGTCTGCTGCCGGACCAGTGCGCTATTTGCGAACCCTGTTACGCCGCGCCCTCGAACCGCCTCGATCGCAATAATGTTCTGTCCCAGTCGCAGAAAGCGCGATACGTCGGTGATGAAGACATGCATTCCCAACGGAGAGGTGACATCGCTCTCTACCTCGTCGGCTAATTGTCCATCAATCCAGACCTTCACCCGACGCGGCCCGGCGATATAGAGCGTGGCTTGCCTGGGCAAAGCTGTCACCTCGAACCGCTCGCGAAAGTAGTGCGGCTCAATCTGCTCGGTTACCTTAGGAAAGGTGTAAATCAGCTTGTCATCGGCGGGGCGATCGCTGGCAGTCCAGATGTACTCTTCCGGCAATGGGACGTGCCGGCTGCTCTCAAGAACAGGCTGTGTCAGGTTGCGCGTGGGGTCGAGCGGCGTCAGTTGACTGATCGAAGACTCCTGCGTCAGCGGCAGGTCTTGTCCATGAGCAACTCCAGCCCAGGCTGTTACAACAAGCAGCAGGGAATTACCTGCATTGCCCTTCGGAACCGTGAATTCTTCGACGAAATCGATCTCATTCCAGATGCACTCAGTTTCTGCTTGATTGAAACAGTTTCCCCTTATACGCAACTCGTTTAGAGTTGGCAATGCCGTTGGATCGCTGTCACTCATGAGAAAACCTGCACAAATCGTCCTCTTTGGCCTGATCTCTTTGATGTTTTTTGCGAGCGCGCAAGGGCAATCGCCCATTCCGATGGCTGCGCCGCTTGATCCTACCCGCAATCTCACACCGCCGCCCCGGCGGCCTGCACCACTGCCCGAGCAGTACATCTGGACCGCAAACGACGTAACTGCCCGTCGACCAGATCACAACAAATATCCATGGAACCGTCCCGACCTTCGCATTGCGCCACATTTTTTTCGCGTTCATTTCAACGTCAAGGACTTGCCACACGCAGCCACAATTTATATCGCAGGCCCGAGAGAGGCACACGTATATCTCAACGGACATCTACTGAGCGACTTTTACTCGGACATCGACGCTCCGATTGGCTTTCATGTCTTCCATGCCGATGCCTCCAAAGCGCTTCACCGTGGCAACAATGTCCTGGCCATCCGGGCCATTCGCGGACGCGGCGTCGTCGCGGGTGCAGGCCCAATTGCGACTCAGCAGCTTGCCTACGGAGAGATTCTGGTGGCCAAGCTCACTCCCGCAGTTATTGGTGTTGACGTTCCGGCACTAGTAATCAGCGATGCCACCTGGAAATCTTCCTCTACTTTGTCTGAAGGATGGTTTGAGCCTGACTTCAAAGATTCTGCATGGCCGTCCGTTGATTCTCTCGGTCCCGTCGAATCCAACCTCGACTTCTTCCAGTGGTCCGCCGATGCGGGAATGTACGGCTGGCCGGGCTATATGGGGATGTCCTCGTCGCTCCGCACCTATTCGTTTCCAGCCGCCGCTGTCACTCACGTCTTCAGCGGTAGTTCAAGCTTTTCTCATCTGGAATCGCTCACCCACAACTCTGCAAACGTGCCGTTCACAGTTACAAACAGGCAGTCGGAGACTGGAGCTACCGATGCCGAAGCACCGTCTCTTCTACTGGACTTCGGTCGTGAGGTCTCTGGACGGCTGCTGGTGGAATCGGCTTCTGCGCGCGATGCAACGCTCTCGATTGCTTACGGAGAATCTGAAATCGAAGCTATGGCCACCGGTCTAACTCCTGGACAGCAGGGAGGAAACTATCTCGGCACTAACTTGCTCGAGGTTCCGGCAAATGGCATCGCTCGCGGTCCTAAGTCCGGCTTCCGCTACGTTCGCATCCGTTTCCTCCGCGGCGCGCCTGTCACCGCATTCAAATCCATCCGCCTCGAAGGCATTTACTACCCAGCCGAATACAAAGGCTCATTCGAATCGTCTGATCCGCTGCTGAATCGCATATGGGAGACAGGTGCCTATACCGTTCACCTCTGCATGCAGGATGGCATATGGGACGCACCCAAACGGGACCGCGGTCGTTGGGCCGGCGACCTCGACGTCGAAGGCCGCGTTATCAGTACGGTTTTCGGCGACACTCGACTGATCGAGGAGACCCTCGGCGCTCTCGTCCCCGATGGAGACGGCCACGTGAATGGTATTCCCGGCTATTCTGCCCTATGGATCACTTCGCTCTTCAACCTCTACTCTCATACGGGCGACAAGGCCTTCGTTGCGTCCCAGCACGAAGCTCTCCTCCGCTTACTTGCCGCGATGGATGCCAGCCTCGACGCGACCGGACTCTTCACCAACCCAAAACACCAATGGCTCTTTGTTGATTGGTCACCGGGCCTCTACGGCTACACGTCCGAGGCAATTATCGGCACCAACCTTCAGTACGTCATCGCCTACAATCGCGCGAGCCTCCTCTTTCACATGCTCGGCGATCAACCCAACGCCGACAAATACTCCGAGCAAAGCAGCAGGGTTCTTGCCGTAACACGCAGCAGTTTGCGTGATCACGATGCTCCCACCTACGGCACCACCTGGCAGCTCAATGCGCTCGCGTTACTCGCGTTCGAAATCGATTCCAAAGCTGGCGCGATCATTTGGTCCAACGTCCTGTCGCACGTCAAGCAGGACAGTCCGACGGATCCGGTCATCAGCCCTTACTTCAACGTGACCGTTCTCGATGCGATGTCAGCTCTCGATCACGATCGAGAAGCGCTCGATTGGCTCCGTACCTATTGGGGGGGCATGTTAGCTGAGGGCGCGACGAGTTTTTGGGAGTCCTACGATCTTCGCTGGCCGAAGACAAACTCCCATCTTTCGCTGCAAGCCGACGGAACCAGTGGTTATTTTGTCTCGCTTGCACACGGATGGTCGTCGGGTCCTACTGCGTGGCTTTCGGAAAATGTACTCGGGATTCGCGATCCACAGGACGGTTACAAGAGCGTCGTGATCGCTCCCCACCTGTCAGGGCTCGACTGGGTCCGAGGCACCGTTCCGACGCCGCAAGGTGTCATCGCGATCAGTGTCGACAAGAAGAAGGGAGTTTCCCTCGATCTTCCGCCGGGTGTCGAGAAGGCCTTTGTCTCCCTGCCGCTGGAAGACCGTGGCGAGCACCTCTACGTGAATGGGAAGATCGTCGCCGAAAGTCCAATGTTTACAACTCATCTTGTCGAACTGACACATTCTGGCCACTACGAGATCACCGTGCGCTAGCTTAAGGCACTCGTCTCTCTACCAGCAACAGATGGTCAGCAACCAGCACCGTTTCGCCTCGTTGATTCACTACCTCGAGGCCCTCGATTACCACGCCGTGCCCAGGTCGTTTTGCATCGTCGCGTTTTTCCTTGATCGACACGCGCACGTGGATCGTATCGTTGAGAAATACCGGCCGTACAAATCGCAGGCGATCATACCCATAGCTCATTGCCCGGGGATTGATCGCACCTGCCGTCATCCCCACACCAACCGAGAACACCAGCGTCCCATGCGCCATACGCTGACCGAATGGCTGCGTCTTGCACCACTCCGCGTCCATGTGATGAGGGTAGAAGTCCCCGGTCTGTCCGGCGTGCAGCACGACGTCGGCCTCGGTGATCGTACGACCTATCGTCTCTCGCGTTGCTCCGGTGACATAATCCTCGAAAAAAACCTCGCCTGTCATCGTTTCTCCATTCCACTCTGCGGAACTACGCAGCGTTGACATCACTCCGCAAACTTATCATCCTGATCGAGCGCCTGGGGACCATGAATCTGCATGATTGAACTCACCGGCATCACCTGGAACCACACCCGCGGCTACCTCCCCATGGTTGCCACGGCGCAGCGCTTTTCGGAACTGCATCCCGATGTCTCGATCACTTGGCAGAAGCGTTCGCTCCAGCAGTTTGCCGATGCGCCCCTCGCTGACCTCGCTGCGCGATTCGACCTCATGGTCATCGATCACCCCTCGATCGGCGAGGCTGCGCAGCACAATCTTGTGCTGCCGCTCGACGAACATCTGGCCGCCGCGTACCTTGCCGATCAGGCGGAAAATTCGGTGGGCCAGTCGCATGCGAGCTATCACTACGAAGGTCATCAATATGCTCTTGCTACTGACGCAGCCACTCCCATCGCCGGCTGGCGGCCGGATCTCCTCGTGCGGGCGGAGGCCGAGCTTCCCGCTACGTGGGAGGGCCTTCTTGCCCTTGCGCGCCGCGGCCTTGTGACCGTTCCTGCTATCCCGATCGACAGCCTCATGAACATCTTCATGATTGCCAACGCTCTCGACGCAGAGCCGTTCACAACCCTCGGAGAAGTGATTCCTAAGCTCGAAGGCACTGAAGCGCTCCAACGCCTACGCGAGCTGGTTCAGCTCAGCGCTTCCGGCTCGCTCGACCGCAACCCCATCCGGACCTGGCAGTTTCTCGCGGACTCGGACAAGGTAGCGTTTTGCCCCTTCGCTTACGGTTACTCCAACTACTCGCGTCCGGGCTACGCGGCCAACTTGCTGCAAACCGGCGGCCTCATCACGCTTAATGGCAAAGCGCTGCGCTCCACTCTCGGCGGTGCGGGATTGACGATCTCCCGAGCCTGCAAGCATCCCGAGCAAGCCCTTGCTTACGCCCAATACGCCGCCAGTTCAACGATCCAGAAGACCATCTACACTCACTCTGGAGGTCAGCCCGGTCACCGCGCTGCATGGCTCGACGAAGCCCTCAATGCAGCGTCCAATAACTTCTTCATCAACACACTGCCGACGCTGGACGCAGCCTGGGTCCGTCCACGATTTCCCGGCTTCATCGCGTTTCAGGAAGTAGCTTCGAATCTGGTCCACCGTTATCTCCTGCACGGCGGCCCTGAATCCTCAGTTCTCGACCAAATGGACCAAGCCCTCGCACAGTCCGGAAAGAATCTCGCATGAAGCCGCTTGAAGGTCTCCTCGTCATCGATTTCTCTCAGTTCCTTTCTGGTCCTTCCGCGAGTCTGCGCCTCGCCGACATGGGCGCCCGCGTCATCAAGATCGAGCGGCCTGGCGTCGGCGATCTGTGTCGTCAGCTTTACATTTCGAACCTCTGTCTCGACGGCGACTCCACGCTCTTTCATTCCATCAATCGCAACAAGCAGTCCTTCGCGGCCGATCTAAAAAGCCCTGCCGACCTCGCTCAGATTCGTACGCTCCTCACCCGCGCCGATGTGATGATTCAGAACTTTCGTCCCGGCGTAATCGAAAAGATCGGCCTTGGCTACGAATCTGTCCGCGTCGCTCAACCCTCGTCTTGTCTATGGCGAGATCACCGGCTACGGCAACCACGGCCCGTGGCGCAACAAACCCGGACAGGACCTGCTCGTCCAATCGCTCTCCGGTCTGCCGTACCTTAACGGAGATGCGAGCCAACCTCCCGTGCCCTTCGGTCTCGCCGTAGCGGACATGATGGCCGGAGCGCACCTCGTACAGGGGCTGCTCGCCGCGCTTCTCCGTCGCAGCGTCACAGGTTTCGGCGGCAAAGTCGAAGTCTCGCTTCTCGAATCCATCCTCGATCTTCAATTCGAAGTCCTCACGACCTACCTCAACGATGGCGGTAAACCACCCGCAGCGAAGCGCCGTCAACAATGCCCACGCCTACCTCGGCGCACCTTACGGTATCTATGCCACCGCCGACGGCTACCTGGCGCTTGCCATGGGTTCAGTGATCCGTCTCGGCGAACTGCTCGACTGTCCGGCGCTCGCAAAGTACACCAACCCTGGCTCCCTCTTCGATCAGCGCGACGAAATCAAATCCATCCTCGTTCATCACCTCAAGCACAAGACCACACAACACTGGCTGTCCATTCTCGAACCCGCCGACGTCTGGTGCGCCGACGTTCTTACCTGGGACAGCCTCTTCGCCCACGAAGCCTTCCGCTCCCTCGATATGATCCAGACCGTCGTGCGCGAACCGGACAGCCGACCGGGCACAACCATGAGAACGACTCGCTGTCCGATCCGTATCGACGGAGAACTTCTCACCAGTTCACTCGCCGCACCGCGCATCGGCGAACATAACCAGCTCATTACCGAGGAGTTTCTCAAATGAGTTGCAACCATCCGCGTAAGGAGGCGTTTCGCATCGCGGTCCGCAAGTTTCCACCGTTCGAGCTTGCTATCCGCGCTCAGTGGCATGACTTTGAAGCCGTCGCCAACACGGGCCTTAATCTCGACCTCGTTGCATTTGACCTGTATCCGCTCGAAGAGGCGCTCTTCGAAAATAACGGCATGCGCGATGGAGACTGGGACGTAGCTTTCATCGCCACTGACTGGATTGCGTCCATGCACTCTCAGCAGTGCGCAGTCGATCTTGCGCCGCTCCTTCGAGAACAGCCTCCTCAAGACTATCCGCACGGCTGGACCCCTTCGCTGCTCGGCCTTCAGCGTATCGGCGAAGCAGTCCTTGGTGTTCCCTATCACGACGGTCCTGAGTGTCTCATCTACCGCCGTGATATCTTCGAAGACCCCGTCATCGTTGATCGCTATCAACGTCAGTTCAACCAATCCCTCGCCCCACCCGCAACATGGGAAGAGTTCCACCGCATCGCACGCTTCCTCCATAACCCGGCTGAGCAGATCTACGGCACCGTCTTCGCCGCGTATCCCGACGGCCATAACTCCGTCTACGACTTTCTCCTCCAACTCTGGACTCGCAAAGGTGAGCTCTTCGACGTTACCGGCGAACTCCGCTTTCATACCCCCGAAGCAATCGCAGCCCTCACCTTCTATCGCGCGATGCTTACCGACAAAGAAGCGGTGCACCCAAGCTGCCTCGGCTTAGACTCCGTAAAAGCCGGCGAGGCTTTCGCGGCCGGCCACGTCGCGATGATGATCAACTGGTTCGGCTTTGCCACCATGGCCCAGACGTCGCCGGATTCGGTTGTCCAGGGCAAAGTCAACGTTGCCCCCATCCCCTGTGCAGGGCAGGGAAACACTACGTCCCTCAACGTCTATTGGATTCTCTCCATCGCAGGCGGGAGCCCGCATCGACGCGCAGCATGGCAGTTCCTCCGCCACACGCAAACCCCCGCCATGGACAAGCTCACTACCACCAGCGGAGCCATCGGGTGCCGCCGAGCCACTTGGAACGACGCGGAGGTCAACGCGGCCATCCCCTTCTATCACCGCATCGAGCAACTCCACGCTCACGCCCGCGAGATCCCACAGCGCTCCGATTGGCCCCGTATAGCAGCGATCATCGACACGCTCGTCACGGCCACAGCAACCACTTCAACTCCGATCGACGCTCTTCTTCAACAAGCCGACGCCAGCTTCAGCTAGCTACCTTGCCTTCAAATAATTCCCATACCCGACCACCAGCGTGGAGCTCACCAGCAGCGCAAACCCCAGTGCTCCTACGAGTTTCGTCTTGACTTGTGTTCCGCGCCACTCATGCAGCACGGCGCCCCACAATGTTGCAAACAGAATCGTCCCAGCCATATGCAGTGTCCAACTGCTGAAGTCGTATTTCCCCATCCTCGTCTGTCCCATGGAGTAGAAGAAAAATTGCAGATACCAAAGCAGCCCTGCCGCCATCGCCAGCCCATAGTTCAACCCGATACGTCGCGCGCTCAGTCGTCCATCCCCGTCAGCTGCAGCCCCGAAAAACTGACCAGCCGTTGAGTTCTTCACCAGCATCCCTCCACACCACAGCACGTTCGTCGTGAACCCTCCCCAAAGCACTACCACGAGCGCAGGCAGGCTTTGCCACAGATCGCTTCTTCCATGCGTCAGCAGAACTTTGCGGGCCATCTCATTCATTGGTTTGCCGGCTGCCAACCCATACGCAAAGCACGCGCTCAGAATTCCGGCAAATGTCGCCACCAGAATGCCACGTCCGAACCAATACTCTCCCACCCCTCCTGGAGATGCCGCCTCGTCGGCGGGCGATCCTGCCAGCTCACGTTCCTTCATCAGCCCGGCTACGCCGGTGACCACGATCGCCATTACGCAGATCGCCACGCCAAACAGAGTCACCTGCCCGGCGCGCTCCCGGGCAACGGCTCCGAGTTGACCCGCGAAGAGAGGGGGCACCAGCGTTCCGCATACCGTGCTAAACCCAAGCGCGATCGTATACCCGAGCGCAAGCCCCAAATAACGGACGCCAAGTCCAAAGAGCAGTCCGCCGATCCCCCACATCGCGCCCCAAAACCACGCATAAAACAGAGTCTCTGCGCGTGCCCCCTGCAGTATCTTCGTCAGCTCGGGCACCAACAGGCCCGCAAAGATGAGCGGAGCGACGATCCAACTGAACCAACCCTGCACCAGCCAGTAGATTTCCCACGACCAATTTTTGATTCCCCGGAATGGGAGATAACAACTCGCTGCCGAAAGGCCGCCGGTCCAGTGATACAGCACACCAAGAAACGGATTCGGATTCAACCACGGCCCCTTTTCAAAAGCTGAGCCAGCTTAGACCACAACCTGCGTAGCGTCTTATGCCCTTATTTCGGGGCGTGTCTCTCTAATTCCGCATAGCGGTATTTCCAGTATCTCCGACAAAAGCATCTCAATACCCAGTCAGGTCGTTCTGTATCGAGATTCCGTCACTGGCTTCGCTTGCACGCAGCTTCGCTGTTTTCATTCCGCATACCCAAACGTTCCGCAAACGGAGTTGCAAATTCCGGAACCCGGAATATAGGATGCACCTAATTTGAGGTTGCATCGATGACTCCCCCGAAACCGACTTCGGTTGAATCTGTGGCAAGCGAACTGAAACCAATCACTCGCGGCACTTCCAACCGCCGTGGCGACCGCAACGAATCGCAGACCGTGCTTCGTGCGTGTGACGTCCTCAAGGCCTTCCACAGCCTCGGCGAAGAACTTGGGCTCGCCGACGTCATCGAGCGAACCGAACTGCCAAAGACCACGGTCTTCCGTCTACTCCGTACTCTCATCCACGGCGGCCTGCTCGAACGAGCCAGCTCCGGTGTCTATCGCAACAGGTTCGGTCCAGTCACAGCCCGACCCTTCCGCATTGGCTTCGCGGCCCAGGGGGACTCCGAGTTCTCCCGCTCCGTCATGCAGAACGTGGAGACCGCCGCCGCCCGCGAACACATCCATCTCATCACCGTGAATAATCGTTACTCCGCTCGCGAAGCCCTTCGCAACGCCGACCTTCTCATCAAGGAACGTGTCGATCTCGTCCTGGAGTTCCAAACCTACGAGCGTGTGGCCCCCGTCATCGCGTCCAAATTCCTCGAAGCGAATACTCCCGTAATTGCCATCGAGATTCCGCATCCAGGCGCTACTTACTTCGGCGCAAACAACTACAAGGCCGGCCTCATCGGCGGCAAAGCACTGGGCCGCTGGGCTCGCGAACACTGGGATGGCAAGGTCGATCAGCTTCTTCTTCTCGAACTTCCCATCGCCGGTTCGTTGCTGGAACTTCGCATCACCGGATTCGCCGACGGTCTCCGCGCCGAGCTACCCAGCATCGCGAACGTCCCTGTCGTGCACCTCAACGGCCGCGGAGACTTCGAGCAAGTTCTTGAGGTCGTTCGCCAATATCTGCGCCGCTCGCCACCACGGCGCACTCTCATCGGCACGGTAAACGACATCTGCGCCTTAGCTGCTCTGCGTGCCTTCGAAGAGATCGGCGCCAGTGAGAAGCTGCGCGGTTGTCGGCCAGAACGCAGTCCGCGAGTCACGTAACGAACTACGCCGTCCCGGCACTCGCCTCGTCGGCACCGTAGCTTACTTTCCCGAGCGCTACGGCGACGAGATCATTCCACTGGCTCTCGGAATCCTGCAGAAAAAGTCCGTTCCATCTACCGTCTTCGTCAAACATCAACTCATCACCCCGCGCAATGTCGACCTCATCTATCCGCTGGACGAACGCCACGACGTCAAGACAGGTTTCGGCTCCGCCAGCATTTCGTGAGGCTCGCGCTCGATGAGCCTGCAAATCTCGATAGTCAAATTTTGTCCAATCGTTACAAGGCTCCATCATGACTCTCACACGTCGCACGTTCGTCAAAGCGGCAGCGATCACCGCGGCACACCCCTTCGCCGCTATCGCCGCATCCTCTTACAGTAGAGCGCGAACCGCTGAGTCAGTTCGATTACAGCCAGGTGCAGCTCACCGGCGGACCCCTTGCTGAACAATACGATGCTCTCCACGCCCATTATCTGGCCCTCTCCAACGACCGACTTCTCAAGGTCTATCGCCAACGTGCCGGTCTACCCGCACCCGGCGCGGATATGGGCGGCTGGTACGATCTTGACGGTTTCGTTCCTGGTCACAGCCTCGGCCAGTACATCTCCGGCCTGGCTCGCATCGGCGCCAGCACAGGAGATTCAGCCTGCCATCAAAAGGTCCACGATCTGGTCGAGGGCTTCGCGGCCACGCTCGGTCCGGATAATCAGAGCATCCTGCGCCCCAAAACGAATCTGTGGATCTGCTACACGCTCGACAAACACTTCGCGGGCCTCATCGACGCCGCAACCCTCAGCAAGATGCCGCTCGCGACGGATCTCCTCAACCGCGTCCTCGCCGGCGCCGAGCCATTGCTCCCAGCCAAGGTCCACGATCGCATTGGGAAGAAGGATCCGCCCTACGACGAGACATACGTCATGCCGGAAAATCTCTTCACTGCCGCGCAACTCACCGGCAATCCCGCCTTCCGCGAATTCGCCGAACGCTACCTGCTCGACCGTGACCTCTTCGATCCGCTCGCCCGTGGCGCGGATCCATTCCCCGGTCAGCATGCCTATTCTCACGTCATCGCCCTCAGCTCTGCTGCGAGTGCCTACCTCAATCTCGGCGACTCCAAATACAAACAGGCCATGCAGAACGCCTTCACTCTCCTCACCACCCAGCAGCAATTCGCCTCTGGCGGCTGGGGCCCCAACGAGACCTTCATCACTCCGCATAAAGGCGAGCTCTATGCCTCTCTCTCGCACCACCGTCGATCACTTCGAGACCCCCTGCGGCTCCTACGCTGCCACCAAACTCGCTCGCTACCTTACTCGCTTCACCGCAGATCCGCCAGACACTCGTTACGGCGACAACCTCGAGCGTGTTCTGTACAACACCATTCTCGCCGTTAAATTTCCCGACTCCGATGGCGACTATCCTTACTACTCGACCTATTCGCCCAGTCGCACAGAAGGTCTACTACCAGAAAAAGTGGCCATGCTGCTCAGGCACTCTCATCCAGACCGTGGCAGACTACCCTCTGAACATTTACTTTCACGCGGGAACGCCGATGCGTGCAGGCTTTCCACAATCATCCGGCGTTTATGTCAACCAGTACATCCACTCCAAACTCAAGTTCACTCACGCTGGAGTTCCTATCCAGCTCAACCAGCAGACGCGCTACCCGGCCGAAGACACCATCGCCATCACCTTGCAACCTGAGCGTCCGGTCGCCTTCACTGTCTACCTCCGCATCCCCGCGTGGCTCACCCGGGCCGCCACCATCACGATTAACGGCATGCCGTCTACGGCACCGGCTCAGCCCGGCACATTCGCTGCCATCCGCCGCACGTGGCGCCCCGGCGATCGCATCGACCTCACCTTTCCTCAGAGCTTCCGCACAGAACCCATCGACGAACAACATCCTACGACCGTTGCTCTCATGCGCGGCCCAGTCCAGTACGTCGCCATCAACCCGTCCCCGCAGCTCGACCGCGAGCGTCTCACTCTACCCGCCGGTCTCAAACAGACTTCATCCAGAATCTTTTGTAGAAAACTATTCGGGAAACAGGATTACGTTTGTCCCGCTGCACAGTGTCAGGAACGAGACCTACACAAGCTACTTCAGCCGCGCATAATAATCAGCTCAACCAGATAAAGCGCCAAAGCCGTGAACACTTCTAGCGACCGCATCTACGCTCGATACTGGATCGAAACTGCTTTTCCTCTCGTCCAGGCCACCGCCACCATGGCGGGGGAGCAGTCTACCGGCACCTTCCTGCGTGTTCCCGGAGAGACCGACGAACTCCGTGAGCTTTACGCGGCTCGCGTCGAAGTCAATCGAAGAGCAAGCTCCAGCGTCATCTCCCAGCCTTCCCGGTTCGGGCGCACCTTCCAACTGGGACGGCATCCGTCGCACCGCCGAGGTCACACTCTCCTGGCCGCTGCACAA
Organism: uncultured Acidobacteriaceae bacterium; assembly: GCA_963791735.1. Classification (GTDB taxonomy): domain Bacteria; phylum Acidobacteriota; class Terriglobia; order Terriglobales; family Acidobacteriaceae; genus Edaphobacter. Next base: position 362,561 of record CAWBTR010000012.1, read on the forward strand.
CATCGGTCCATCCCTGCCCAATCTTCTCGCGACCATCGCAGGCAATCTATCCGAGCTCAAGGCGTTCAGCGGTCTCAAGCTTCTCGACATAATCCTTCCCGCGGATTTTCTAAGCGTCTATCAGGGTCCGCAGTTCGGCATCTCAGGCACCCGCGCCTCCACGGGCGTCTACGATCGCCCACTCATCGGCACGATCATCAAGCCAAGCCTCGGCATGTCGCCTGAAGCCACAGCCGCTCAGGTGAAGGCTCTCGCCGAAGCCGGCATCGACTTCATCAAGGACGATGAACTCCAGATCCGATGGCCCCCACTGCCCATTCGATCGAACGCATCACCGCAGTACAACGCGTTCTTAACCGGCATCGTCGATCAGCACCGGCAAGCGCGTCATGTACGCCGCCAACATTACCGGCGACCTCGACCAGATGCTATCGCGCCACGATCACGTTCTCGTCAACGAGGGCACCTGCATTATGGTCAGCATGAACTCGATCGGACTGCCCGCGATGAAGGCTCTTCGCGCTCACTCACAGCTCGTCATCCACGGACATCGCAACGGCTGGGGCATGCTGGGCCGCTCTCCTGCGATCGGCATGTCCTTCGTCGCGTTCCAGAAACTCTGGCGTGTCGCGGGCATCGACCATACCCATGTCAACGGCCTCCGCAACAAATTCTGCGAGTCAGATGAGTCCGTTATCGCCTCCGCCCGCGCCTGCCTCACACCGATGTTCGCGCCGCCCGCTGCCGGGTGCGAAATCATGCCGGTCTTCTCTTCAGGCCAATCCGCACTTCAGGCGCCCGACACCTTCAAAGCCCTCGGCACAACCGACCTCATCTACGCCTGCTGGCGGCGGCATCATCGGCCATCCCATGGGTATCGCCGCCGGTGTTCGCAGCCTGCAGCAAGCATGGGAGGCAGCAGTGCAGAACATTCCGCTCGTCACCTACGCCAACACCAACCCAGAGCTGAAGTCCGCGCTCGAACTCTTCGGCGCCTAAACCATGGCTCTTCTCTACACCTTCTACGGCGACGACTTCACCGGCTCCACGGATGTTCTCGAACAACTTGCCTCGAACGGCGTCCCTGCCGTCCTGTTCCTCGCCCCGCCAACTCCTGCACATCTTGCGGCATTCCCTGAGGCGGAGGCTGTCGGGATCGCCGGAGACAGCCGCTCCCGCTCCCCGAAGTGGATGTCCGGCCACCTTCCAACCATTTTCGCCACACTCAAAAGCTTCAACGCTCCCATCGCTCATTACAAGTTTTGCTCTACGTTTGACAGTTCTCCCAGCCACGGCAGCATCGGTCGCGCGATCGAGCTGGGCAGGGAAGTCTTCCACCCTCGCTTCGTTCCCATCGTCGTCGGCGCCCCGCATCTTCGCCGATATGTCGCATTCGGCAACCTCTTCGTCGCCGCGTCAGACGGCACTGTGCAGCGCATCGATCGCCACCCCATGAGCCGCCATCCCGTCACTCCCATGCGCGAGGCCGACCTTCGCTTACACTTGCGGGCCCAAACCGCCACTCCCATCGGCTTAGTCGATCTTAGGGAGTTACAAGCCGGAAGGGCCGACAAAGCTGTCGCAACCCAACTCGAAGCCGGCAACCATGCAATCCTCTTTGACACCATCGACACCGTCACACAGATCGCCATCGGAGAACTCCTCTGGCAGGAGGCCCAACGGCAACCACTCTTCTCAGCCTCTAGCTCCGGACTCACCGCAGCTATCGTTCCCGCGCTACGCAACGCAGGCCTCCTTCGCAAATCCATTGCCGTTGGAGAGGTTGAAGTGGCGACTCCTCTCCTTGTCGTCAGCGGCTCCTGTTCCACCGTCACCGAGCGCCAGATTCGCTTCGCACTTGCCAAAGGTTACTGCGGAATTGCTCTTGATCCGGCGACGCTCCTAGCCCCGAACACCGCCGCTTCGGCCCGCGCCGCCGCCGTCAAAGCTGCGGTCACTTCGCTCGCTGCCCGTCGCGATACCATCCTGTACACGTCTCTTGGTTTGCCCACGACCACACCGCACGGAGAGAACCTCGGTTCCGTTCTCGGCTCAATCCTGAACGAAATAATTACGCTGACTGCCGTACGCCGTGTGTTGCTGTGCGGTGGCGATACATCATCACACGCCGTTCAGCAGCTTGGCCTCTACGCTCTCACCTGGATCGCCTCTCTTGAGCCGGGAGCTCCCCTCTGTCGCGCTTACGCCGAGGACACTCATTCGAACCTGCACCACATCGAACTCGTCCTCAAAGGAGGCCAGATTGGCGCGGACAACTTCTTTGACGTAGTTCGCAATCCGTCCCGATGACCGGCCAAGGATATTCATGGCAACCAGGATGACAAAGCTACTTACACCGTCTCGACCGCCACCCCCCGCGTGCAGTCCACCTGGGAAAACACCGCAGCCGCCACCAGCACCATCGCCGCTACTCCACGCAGCGGAAGGTTATAGTCCCCGGTCGCCATCACCGCATACCCAAACACAATCGTGCAGAGCCAGCCCCCCAGATTTCCCGCTGTATTCATCACTCCTGTAGCCGTCCCTCCATATTGCCCGCCAATGCTCATGCACATGGCCCACGCCGCGGGCAGCATCAAGTCCATCACACCAAATCCAATCGTCGCAAGCAACACAATTGCTATATGCCCATGCACAGAGCTCATCGCCAGAAGCAGTCCGCTAGTCACGAGCAAACAGATTCCAGTCACCCAGCGATAGCTATCCCGTCGTCCATACCTCTCAACCAACCGCTCGCTCAACGCCCCCCCTGCCAGGTTGCCAAGCAAACCCATCACAAACGGAAACGAAGCAAACACGCCCATCTGCCCAATCGAAAATCCTGCTCCCCTCACCAGCCAGGTCGTAAACCATCCGAAGTAGAACCAACTCCCCCACGCGTAGCAGAAGTAAGCCACCGCAACCAGCCAGAGTTGCGGCAGTGCGAACAATCGCCTCCACGGCACATCTGAATGCGCGCCTGCGAATCCTTCAACGTCGAATCTCGGCGAGCTCCGCCTCCGTAATTTCCGACATCTGCTCTGGCGTATTGCGGAACCACGCCCACCACACCACAGACCAACCCAACCCCACCCCACCCATCAACCAGAAGATCGCTCGCCAGCCAAGATGTCGCTGTAACGGAACCAACAGCAGCGGCGCCAGGGCTCCCCCCAACCGGCTCGCGCCCCAAACAAATCCCTGTGCCCGTGCATGTTCCTTCTTTGGAAACCATCGCGAGATCACGCCCGCTGCATTTGGATAAGCTCCTGCCGCACCAACTCCAAACAAAAATCTCGTTCCCGCTATCTGCACAAACGATCGGCACCATCCAGTCGCCGCTGTGAAGCAAGACCACCACACAGAGATGCGAGTCAGCTCCCGCCGCTGCCCGTTCTTATCACCCAGAGCGCCGGAAGGCACCTCAAAGATTGCATTGGCCAACACATATGCACTCAACACCCATCCCCACTGGTCAGGTGTCAGATGCAGCTCCCCACGTATACCCGGCTCGGCAACTGGAATTGCCAGGCGGTCCAGGAACGTAATCACCGAAACGACGCAAAGCAGACCAAGAACGCCGTGGCGTTTCTTCAAACCGCTGTCCTCGCCATGTTTTCGCTGTTACTCATCCTGGACAGGATCTCACACGCCTGCTTTACGGCAAGCTCCGGGCTGCTCAACACCGGCATCGCGAGCGTACCTTCAGGCATCGTCCTCACGACGCGCGACATGGAGGCCTGCGCCAGCACCACGATGTCCACTCCGCGCATGTCATTCACCAACGCCTCACTCAGGATGCGATCATGTGTCGTTGTATCTCCGTCCAGCACTGCGTCGAACGCACCATCGCACAGCGAGTCGACAATCTGGATGTCCCGCCCCGCCTCGGCCGCCTTTTCGCGGAGTAGCGCGATCGTCGGCTCCAGCGTAGTCCGCAGGGTGGCCATCACACCAATCCGGCGGCTGCTCCTCACTGCGGCCTCTGCCATGGCCTCGTCCACGCGGATCACTGGAAAGTCGAATAGCTGTTGCGCAATCGCGATGCCCGGTCCGATCGAAGAGCACGTCACCATCACCGCATCAGCCCCTGACATATTCGCCGATTCGATCAATGCCAACAGTCTTCGAATTGTCACTCGCCGCAACGTTCCTTCACGAATGGTGTCTTTGATCAGGCTCTCATCCACCATGTGAAAGATCTCCGTCTCCGGCATATATTTCGAGCACAAGGCCGTGAACATAGGCGTCAGGGTAGGGCTGGTGTGGATGAGTGCAAGGGTCTTAGCCAAGGTATTCCGTCCTCCATCGTTCAATGAAACCTGTCTCCGCGCAGCAAGAAGCTGACGCATCTTCTTCTACGCGTAGCTCCGCGCCGTGTAAAGCATAAGGATGTTGTCGAACGTTGACCTTGCGATAAAGGACACTTATTCCCCAAAACCGAACCGCATGGCGGAATGACATCCTGCAGCAACTCATCACGCAGTTGTCCTTTAGTGGACCGCGCTCATGGAAATTCTCTCCGGGTACCTCTATGCTGATTCACGAACCTGCTCATGTGAGGTCCCGTGTCGTTCCAACGCCGTATCCTCCTCTGCGTCGCACTGCTTCTGTTCGCCATCGCCTTCGCCGCACGTGGGGTAGATGCCGGTGTCCCGCAATCACCCGACCCTTCGGTCTCGCTTCTGCTGGGAACCGCCTGGTATCCGGAACAATGGCCGGAGCAGCGCTGGGACGCTGACCTCCAGCTTATGCAGCAGGCGCACATGAATGTCGTCCGCGTAGGTGAGTTCGCCTGGTCCACCATGGAGCCCTCCGAAGGCCACTTTGAATTCGCCTGGCTCGACCGGGCCATCGCACTCGCCGCGAAACACCACATCGCCGTCGTCCTGGGCACTCCCACCGCCGCGCCTCCAGCGTGGCTCACCAGCAAATATCCAGAGACGTTGCGCGTCGACGAAGACGGCAGACGCGCCGAACACGGCAACCGTCAGCAGTTCTCGTTTACCAACCCGCGCTATCGCCAGTTCGCCGCCCGCATCGCGCTCGAGATGGCGAAGCGTTACGGTCACAACTCAAATGTCATTGGCTGGCAACTGGACAACGAACTCGCCGCACCCTCCTTCGATGATTCGGCACGTCAGCAGTTTCATCAGTGGCTTCAACGGAAGTACGGCTCCATCGCCGATCTCAACCGCCGTTGGACCACCGCTTACTGGTCCCAAACCTACGACAACTTCGAGCAGATCCCTGTTCACTCCAGAGCAGAGAATCCTGCGCTGCTGCTTGATTGGAAGCGCTTCGTCACTGACACATGGATCAGCTATCTCCAGACTCAGATTGATGTCATTCGCCCCAACATCGACCCGCGGCAGTTCATCACCACGAACACGATGCACTGGAACGCCGGCTTCGACCACTATCTCCTACACAAGAACCTCGACATCGCCGCATGGGACGATTACTTCCCCGATGGCCATCTCGACCCCATCCTGAACGCTGCCGAGCATGACCTCGTCCGAGGCTACAAGCAGAAAAACTTCTGGCTGATGGAGACGCAACCCGGCTTCGTCAACTGGGGCGCGATCAATGTCTCGCTTCCGCCCGGAGTCACCCGCGAAATGGCATGGCAAGCCATCGGTCACGGAGCCGACGCCATCCTTTATTGGCAGTGGCGCTCCGCCCTCAACGGACAGGAGCAATATCACGGCAGCCTCCTCGGCCCGGATGGTCAGCCCAATCCGATCTACGCCGAGATCCAGCAGTTCGGAGCAGAACTCGAACGTGCCAGTCCCGCTCTTGCGGGAACCACCCTGCACGCCGACGTCGCGATTCTCCAGTCCTACGATAGCCATTGGGCCATCGACTTCCAGAAACACACGCAAAAGTTCGACTACGTTGCCCAGATCACCGATTTCTACCGCTGCCATTCAACCCGTAGCCCAGAGCATCGACATCATCTCCCCGGATGCCGTGCTCACTCGATACAAAATTGTCTTCGCCCCTGCACTCAACGTCCTCTCGGAACCGACCGCAAAGCATCTACTTGACTACGTCCAGCAGGGTGGCACACCTCGTCCTCGGCCCACGCTCCGGCATGAAAGATGACGACGACGCCCTCCAGACAGCCCGCCAGCCCGGTCCACTCGTCACAGCCCTTGGCGGCCACGTCGTACAGTTCTACGCGCTCGATCAGCCTGTTCCCATAACCAGTTCAATGGGCTCGGGCACCGCCACCATCTGGGCCGAGCAACTAACCCCCACGGCACCCGATACGAAGGTTTTTTTGACATACGCGGCATCGCCCGGATCGAACGGCTGGCTCACTGATAAGCCCGCAGCACTAACCCGCGCCTACGGGAAGGGAACTATCACCTACATCGGCGCCACCCTCGACCCCAAACTCATGCTTGCGACCGTTGACACCATGCTTCACGAAAGCGGGCGTTCAACCAATGCTGCCGAATATCCCCGAAGGTGTTGAAGTGAATATCCGCAGCGTCCCGGGCGGCAGACCAGTCTTCATTCTTATCAATCACACCGACACTTCTCAGCACATCGTACTTCTGCGCGCCATGCAAAATATCCTCGCAGATCACGAGGAAGCAACCATCGACCTCAAGGCACACGATGTAGCTGTACTAACGGCGGTCCCGGCACGATGACTTCTCTGACTCGCAATCCAGACCAACGCTGGGCCCGAGCCGTTCCCCTGCTCCTCGCCGCGCTCTGCTTTGCCACTTTTCTTGCCCAGGCCGAGACACCCACGCCTTACGCTACGCCCCACGCCCCTCTGCTCGGTGCTGCCTGGTATCCAGAGCAATGGCCTCCTGATCTATATCCGGGACGTTGGGAGGCTGACCTGACTCTCATGGAGCAGGCCCACATGAACGTCGTTCGAATCGGCGAATTCGCCTGGTCCACCATGGAGCCCAGCGAAGGGCACTACAACCTTGACTGGATCGACCAGGCGATCGCGCTCGCAGCAAAGCACAACATCGCCGTCGTCATCGGAACTCCCACCGACGCTCCACCTGCATGGCTCACCAGCAAATATCCCGACACTCTCGGCATGAACGCCGACGGCCACTATCGTGAACACGGCAACCGCCGCCAGTTCAACTACGCCAGTCCCCGCTACCGTCAGCTCTGCGCCCTCATCGTCACCCAGCTCGCAAAACGCTTCGGCCACAACCCCAACGTCATCGGATGGCAGATCGGCAACGAATACACCGACGAGTCGTTCGACCCCGCTACCCGTGCGCAATTCCAGCAGTTCCTCGAGGCCAAATACAAAACTCTGGCCAACCTCAACAAGCAATGGTCCACAGCCTATTGGTCTCAGACCTACACCGACTGGTCCCAGATTCCCATGGAGAACACCAATGGCAATCCCGGCCTTCTGCTCGATCACAAGCACTTCGTCACCGCTACATGGCGCAGCTTCCAGCGCGAGCAGATCGACATTCTCCGCACCGCGATCCTTCCCACACAGTTCATCACCACGAACATCGGCGGACTCGCCTGGTCCGACAACTGGGATCACTACGCCATTACCGCAGACCTCGACCTCGCAAGCTGGGACGACTACGTCGGGCAGGGGCATCTGCAGGTCTCGCGCAACGCCATGCTCAACGACTTCGCCCGCGGCTGGAAGCGCCAAAACTTCTGGATCATGGAGACTCAACCCGGCTCGGTTAACTGGGCACCCATCAACAACGCCCTTGATCCCGGTGAGACTCGCGCCCTCGCGTGGCAGGCGATCGGCCACGGTGCTGACGCAATCCTCTACTGGCAGTGGCGCGACGCCCTCAACGGCCAGGAGCAGTACCACGGCGCCATCGTCGGCCCCGATGGCAAGCCCCTTCCCATCTACGCCGAAATCCAGCAGCTCGGCCACGACCTCGATCTAACCCGCGCCGTCATCGCCGGCACCAGCCCCCGCGCCGAGATCGCCATCCTCCACGACTACGACTCGCGCTGGGCCATCGACTTCCAACTCCACACCAGGGACTACGACCAGCAGCAAATCCTGCTCGATTTCTATCGCCCGCTCCAGTCCATCGCGCAATCCGTCGACGTCATCGAAGCAACAGCGCCTCTCGACGGTTACAAATTGGTTGTTGCCCCCAGCCTCAACGTCATCACGCAGCAGCTGGCAGATCACCTTCTCGCCTACGTCAGGAGCGGCGGCCACCTCATCCTTGGTCCCCGCAGCGGAATGAAAAACGAGTACAACTCCCTCAACCCCCAGCGCCAGCCCGGCCCACTAGTCGAAGCTCTCGGAGGCCGTGTCGAACAGTTCTACGCGCTCGACACTCCGGTTCCTCTCGGCAACGGAACTGCAAGCATCTGGGCCGAACAACTTTCTACAACCTCTCCCGATACGAAGATTGCTCTTCGCTACGGCAACAGTAACGGCTGGCTCGACAACCAGCCTGCCATGATCACCCGCGCCATAGGGAAGGGAAGTATCACTTATCTCGGCACTCTTCCAGATCCCGAACTGATGCAATCTCTCATGCAAACGGCAGCTACCGACGCAAACATCCAAAGCGCCTTCGGCCCCATTCCTGCCGACGTTGAAGTCTGCCGGCGCATCAGTGCAACCCACACTGTCTATATCCTCATCAATCACGGCAAGATCTCTCAAATGGTCACGCTTCCAAAATCTATGCGCGAACTCCTCACGGACAGGACCCTGGCGACGATTGATCTTCCCGCACAAGGCATCGCAGTCTTCAGCGCGGGGAGCGACCAATGAGCACAACTCGCCGCCGCTTCCTCCGCGACGCCGCAGTCAGCGCTGTCACGGCCACCGCCGCATCGCATCTCGCATTAGCTGCCCTTGATGAAATCGCGCCCTTCCGCACTCCCTACAAATACCCAAAGCTCATCCTGTCCGCGACCGGCAACAAAGGCGACTTCGATGAGCGATCCGTCGACGATCCCATCGTCTTCTACGCCAACGGAGCCTTCCGGATGCTCTACATTGGTTGGGACGGCATCGGCTATCAAACTGGCCTCGCGACCTCTACGGATCTCGTCCACTGGACTCGCACCGCTCTCGTCGCCCCACGCAATCCCTCCTCGAAGTACACCCGATACAACCTCGCTCTCAGCTCCATCCTCCGCAACAAGCAGCTCCGCTCCAACGGCGAAGCCATCAAAGTCAACGGCAAATACCTCGGCGCCTGGAACGCTTATCCCAGCGCCGGTTACGAAGAGGGCGCAGCTGTTATCGGCCTCGCCACCTCAGACGATCTTCTCCGTTGGCAGCTCACCGATCCCATCCTCACACCGCAGGACGGCGCCCCCTGGGAGCACGGCGGCCTCTACCGTCCCGACCTCATGCTCGACCGCGGAACCTACTACCTCTACTACAACGCCAAGACCGACTCGCTTCCAAAGATCGAAGGCGGAGGCTGGCACGAACAGACTGGTGTCTCAACCTCGTCCGACCTCAAAGCCTGGACTCGTTACCGGGAGAATCCCATCCTCCGCAACGGTCCACGCGGCAGCGCAACCTATCCCGCTACGAACCCAATCTCCTCAACCGAACCCCCGACACCCGACGCTCGCGACAGTCGCTTCGCCTCGAACCCCTTCGTCGTTCAGAACGGCTGCGACTTCGCCATGTTCTACTTTGGCTTTGGCTACCAGCGTCCAGGCCGTGCCTGTGAGCTGCTCGCCCTCAGCGTCGATCCCTACTCCTTCGTCAAAGTCCCCGAGGTACTCATCGACACCGGCGCACCCGGCACCATCGACGAAACCTTCGCCCATAAACCCTCCGTGATCACTCACGATGGAATCCTCTACCACTTCTACTGCGCCGTCAGCGGCAAGTATCCCAACGAAGTCCGCGGAATCGCCGTAGCCCGCTCCAAACCCTGGTGAGCCACGGAGAGCCAAATCACAAATCAAGATCTGTGATTGAAAACCGGAACACTCCCGATCCCACGCGATAGATCGCATTCCCATTCTCTTGGCTCACAAACGTAACACCCTCCGCCTTGTCAGCCGCCGTCCCACCTTCCATCACCGGAGCTCCCGTCCGAACCGGTATCACCACCGTCGCCTGCGCTCCCGCCGGTACGGTTACCTCCATCGTGGTCAACGGCCCCTCGCGCTTCCAATCGCTTTCAATCGTCCCCCACGGCGAAAGATATCCGCATCGAACCCAACTCACGCCATCCACGATCCGAGGCCGAATCGTAATCCGTTCTGCAGCATCCGCTCGCGAAAGATCGAAGTCGATCCCGCCCAGTCCGCGATAGAACCACTCCTCCGCACCGCCCAGCATAAAGTGGTCCTGGCTGTTCTTCGGATTTGCGTCCCAGGCCTCGGTCAGCGCCGTCGCGCCCGCGGCCAGCTGAGAGCCATAGCTCGGCGGATCCTTGCGCAGCATCATCGCCAGCAGCACATCATTGCGTCCGCCCTCCATCAACGCACGCAGCAGATACGGATAACCCACCTCTCCCGTCGTCACATGGTCCTCATGCGCGTGGATTTCTGCAACCACATGCTCCAGTACGGCCGCACGCTTGTCCTCAGGCACAACGCCGAGAGCCAGCGGCATCGCATTCGCCGTTTGACTGCCCTTGTCGTAGTACCCATTCGCCGCATCCCAGAATCGGCGGTTGAACGCATCCTTCTCTCGATCGGCCAACGCGGCATCTGCTGCAGCATCATCCGCATGCCCCAGCAGCGTGGCAATCTTCTGCATCGCCACGGCATCCTCATACAACATCAACGTCGCAGTGACGCCGGTCGTGGTTAATTTGCTGAACCCCGGCTCACCTGGCCCAATGTCATACCAATCGCCCAGCCCATACGCGACGATTCCATCGGTCGCCTTGCCTTCCAAAAACTTCAGATACATCTTCATCGTCAGATAATTCCGCTCCAGCTGCGTAGTATCCCCATAAAACCGATACGCCGCCCACGTTGCCAGAATCGAAGCCGACCCCCACTCCGGCGAGTCGTCAAAGATCGGATTCTTCGGCCCGAACATCGTGTACTGCGGCGCAATCGTCGGCACCAGCCCGTCCTCATGTTGCTCGTCACTGATGTTCTTGCGCCGTCGCGGCATACAGCGCGCGCAGGTCGTTGTTGAACATCAACCCCGAAGCCACCAGGTGCGTCTCCTCCAACCAGCCAAGCTTCTCCCGGTGCGGGCAATCGGTAAACAGGCTCACCTCGTTGTTATGCATCGCCTCCACAATCAGCTTGTGGATCGCGTTCAGCATCTCACTCGAACTCACAAAACTTCCCGTCGCCGGCGAGTCCGAGGTCAATCGCTCCGCCGCCAAACGCACAACCTTACCCGACGCGGCCGTCGTGTCATCTCCGACCCACTCCACCTGCAGATATCGAAATCCGTAATAGCTAAACCGAGGTTCCCACGTCTCCTCCTCGCCGCCGCGCAGCGTATAGCTCCACCACTGCGTCCCCCGAGTCCCACCGCCCGAGCTCTGCTGACTCACGGACCCATCAGCATTCAACAACTCCCCCGGCGTCAGCTTAACCACCGCTCCGGGCGGCCCATTCACTACCACAAGAGGCCATCCGGCAAAGTTTTGCCCAAAGTCAAACACTTGCCTCTTCGCATCCAACGCCTTCATCAGATGAGCACTCCGCATCTCCTTGGCCCGCACATCCGGCGCAATCGCCGGCACCATCATCCCGCCCGGCCTATCCACAACCTTCGCCGCCGCCCACTCCGCATCCTGAAAACCCACGCGGTCCCACCCCGCTCTTAGCTTCCGCGCATCGAAGTCCTCACCTCCATACGTCGAGCTGAACACAACCGGCCCCCGAGCTACCTTCCAGGCATCGTCACTCCCGATCACCTCGCTCGTGCCATCCGCATAGCTCACGCGTAGCTCCGCAATCATCTGCGGCACACCAAAACTGCCTGCAAACTTCGTAAAACGTCCCGGCGTCCGCTGCACGTTGTACATCCCGTTGCCCAGCATCACGCCAATCACATGGCGTCCACGCGATAGCACCTTCGTCACATCGAACGTGTCATACGTCACCGTCTTCCGATAATCCGTCCACGCCTGGTGCAGCCCCTTCGGCGCAACTTCAACTCCATCGAGCGAAACCACATACTGCCCCAGCCCTGCAATCCGCAGCACCGCTTCCAGCGGGTCTCCGCGCAGGGCAATCTCCCGCCGAAATACCGGCATCGGCCTGCTCCCGTCCAACTCAGCGCCATCGCGCTCGGTACTCCACGGAGCTTCAATCCACTTGCCCCTCCACTCATTCGCACTTGCCTTCGAGGGCACCGGCTGCTGCGCCGCCCCCATAGCGCATCCCACACAAAGCAACACCAGTCCTGCACTCGCCAGCAACCGTTTCATCCACACCTCTTCAGACTCCCTATAAAACTACCCTGCCCTCTGCTATCGTGTCGCGGTGAAATCTTTTGCGTCCGCCTGCGTCCTCATTCTTCTCGCGCCGATGCTCCACGCGCAGTCCGCCCCCCGGCAGGACTCAATTGCCAACACCGCCCGCCAGGTAGCCAAAGTCCGCGCAGAAACCGCACCAACCAATCCCAACGTCCCCTTCCACGCCACATGGGACTCCCTCGCCCAGTACCGCACACCCGACTGGTTCCGCGATGCCAAGTTCGGAATCTTCCTCCACTGGGGCGTCTACTCTGTTCCGGCATTCGGAAACGAGTGGTACTCCCGCAACATGTACGTCCCCGGCAACGCAGCCTTCGAGCACCACATCGCCACCTACGGCCCCCAAACCACCTTCGGCTACAAAGACTTCATCCCGCTCTTCAAAGCGCAGAGCTTCAACCCCAACGCCTGGGTCGACCTCTTCGTTCAAGCGGGTGCCCGTTACGTCGTCCCCGTTGGCGAACACTGCGACGGCTTCGCCATGTACGACTCCGACATCACCCCATGGAACGCCGCGCGCATGGGCCCCCATCGCGACGTCGTCGGCGAACTCGAAGCCGCAACTCGCGCCCGCGGTCTCCACTTCGGCGTCTCCTCCCACACCGCCGAACACTGGTGGTGGTATGGCCGCGGCCGCTCCTTTCCCTCTGACGTTCAGGATGCGGTCGTTCGCGACACGACGCCGGAGACCGCAAAACTCTACGGCCCTGCCGAATACATGAACCTGCCCGGCCCCGACGGAGTCACCAACGACGAGAAAGAGCCTGACCCGAACCACCTCGAACGCTGGCTTGCACCCGGCCAGCCCTTCCTCGACAACTGGCTCGCGCTCTCAACCGAACTCGTCGACAAATATCATCCCGATTTCATGTACTTCGACTGGTGGATCGGCCAGCCTGCGTTCAAGCCTGCACTCCAACAGTTCGCCGCGTACTACTACAATCGTTCCGCAGAGCGGCACCAGCAGCCTGTTCTTACCTACAAACAAGAGTCCATGCCCGCCAACGTCGCAACCCTCGACATCGAACGCGGAAAGCTCGACACTCTCCGTCTCCTCCCTTGGCAAACGGACACCTCCGTCTCAATCCACTCCTGGGGTTACGTCGAGCACGACGAGTACCGCACCGCCAAGTCCCTCATCCATCAACTCGTTGATACCGTCTCCAAAAACGGCAATCTCCTGCTCAACGTCGGACCCAAATCCGACGGCACCATACCGGAAGAAGCACGCACAGTTTTGCTACAGATGGGCGCATGGCTGCGCATCAACGGCGAAGCCATCTACGGTACGCGCCCGTTCACCGTCTTTGGTGAAGGACCAAGCAAAGCCCCTAAAAATTCAATGGAAAAGAACCAGGACATCCAGACATATACTTCCCTGGACATTCGCTACACGACCTCAAAATCGGGCTCGATCCTCTACGCGACAGCACTTGGTTGGCCGACCGGCGGCAGCCTCACGCTCCACACTCTGTACGCTGGAAATCCCTATATTTCGGGGCACGTCTGTGCCGTCACTCTGCTCGGTACCGGACAGTCGATAGCCTTCCACCAGGGCCCAGACGGTCTCCACCTAACCGTGCCTGCCCTGGCGCCCGCTGCACTTCCAGAAGACCTCGCTTACGTCTTCGCCATCCCCACGCATTGCTCCGGCTCGATCCATCCCTGAACCATTGAGAAGCTCTATTCCGTTTTGCGGAACCTCACGAGTGCTGCTCGGGATACTTCGACCCGTGGGCACCAAATTTCTAAACCAAATCATTTTTCAGTGTTGACATCGTTTCCTTCGCTTCGTAGGTTAGCCTCGCAATCCGGGCTTTCAGCCTGATCGGGCCTCTGACTATTGCTGCATTTTTTGGAGGGATCCTAAGCATGAAGCGCAAATATTTCTCCCAAATCACCCAGTTCGCCGCTGTTGTGTTCCTTGCCTTCGCCAGTCTCACTGCCCACGCTCAAACGACGACCGCCGGTGCCATCGCCGGCAGCGTCATCGATCCAACCGGCGCACTTCTCCCCAACGTACAGATTACCGTCACCAACCAGGGGACACGCCAGATCACAACGACCACCACCACAAGCAAAGGCTCTTACTCGGTAGAGAACCTTCCAGGCGGCGACTACACCATCACTGCCTCTATCACCGGATTTCGCCAGTACGACCTCACCGATCTACATCTGGATCCCGGTCAACGTCGTGGCGTGGACATCAAGCTCACCGTAGGCAACGTGGATACCAAGGTCGATGTGCAGGCCGACACGATCGCTGTTCAAACTGAGTCTGCTGAGTCCGGCGGAACCATCTCCGCCAAGGAGGTCGCCAACCTGATGATCAATGGTCGCAACTTCCAGCAACTCGCGACCATCGTCCCCGGAGTCAGCAGCACGAACGGCGCCAATGCGCAGGTGAATTCGGGCTATCTCGGACAGACCTCGCTGATCGTCGGCGGGACCTCCTCCGAAGAAACGACCTACACCATCGACGGTGTCTACAACATGACGCCAACCTCTCTGATCAACATCAACATCACCCCGTCGATCGACGCAATCAACGAATTCACCGTTTTGAAGAACGCCTACACCGCCAAGTACGGTTACGCCGGCTCCGGCCAAATCCTGATCGAGACGAAATCAGGCACGAACACCTTCCATGGCTCCGGCTACGAATACGTCCGCAGCAACAGCTTCGGTAGTGCCAGGCCCTACGCGATCTCCGGCATTCCCTCCCCCGTATCGTCACTTCACCTCAATATCTTCGGGTTCACATTCGGCGGCCCGATCTTCATTCCCAAGGTCTACAACACCGATCGAACAAAAACCTTCTTCTTCACAGGCGCGGAGTTCAAGACCAACCACTACGCTTCCTTGCTCAACTCGCGCTCGATGTTCACACCTGCCATTCGCGCTGGCGACGTAAGCCTCAGTTTCACCGGCACGACCTGCACTGCCACCCCCTCCGCCGCTGCCTTGGCTGCCGGCTGCACCCCCGCACTCGCTACAGACCACTACCTGATCTGCGACAGCTTCTGTCAGAATCTGCTCACCACACGCGGTCTCACACAGGCAAACTGCCTCTTCAAGGATTCGAGCGGCGTCACCAACCAGGTTCGAACCACATGCTTCGATTCCGCTTCCTCGTTCTTCATCAATCCAGCGAGCGGCTTCTGGCCGCTTCCCAACCAGCCGCAGAACAACAACACCAGCTTCGCAAATTACATCAATACCCAACCCGAACGCGACAGCCAAAACGACACCATATACCGCATTGACGAATACCTCACCCGAAAGAACCTCATCATTGTTCGGTACATGCACGAGGAAGTGAACGACATTCGTCCCGCGCGAAATTACAACGATCCTTCGCCGAACCCAGGCGCGATCGCATACACTCCCGCTCTCAATGCGCTTGTGCGCTGGAACTACACCATTACCCCCGCCATCATCAACTCAGCCAGCATTGCGTACACCTATCAGAAAGTGCAGCTTCTCCCGACCGGCAATTATTTCGTCCCGGCAGGCACCTTCAATCAGGCCTTCAACAACGGAGACCTTCGTCTTCCAGGCGTTAGCATCGGTGGCTACTGGTCGTGGCTCGGTGTTGGCGCGCAGCCTAATTATTCGAAGTCGGGCGATGGCATCTTCTCTGACGACTTCACCTATGTGCATGGCCGGCACGTCATCCAGACCGGCGGCCAGTACCTGTGGAACATCGTTCGCCTCAACTCCTCCGCCTTCGCGCAAGGAAACTTTTCCTTCAGCGGGGTCCACACTGGAGACATAGCCAGCGACTTCCTGCTCGGTATGCTCGCCACCTATTCGCAGTCCAACATTCAGCGCTACGGCAGCTTTCACCAGCACTGGTTTGAGCTTTACGGGCAGGATGATTTCAAAGCAACGCCTCGTCTCACTCTGAGCTATGGCGTCCGCTACAGCTTTTACTCGCCCTCCACGATGGAAGGCAACCAAATCTCAAACTTCAACGCGGCTACTTTTGTTCCTTCGCAAGCCCCGGCTGTCACCACCGGCGGAGGATTCGTCTACAACAGCGCAAACCAGCCTCTCACTCCAACCGGCGCGATCGCTAACTACCTCACAAACGGCGTTGTGATCGCATGCCAGAACGGAACACCCTGCGGTTTTACCACGCCAAAGAAAGACCTCTTCGCTCCACGGGTTGGCTTTGCGTACCGCGTGAACAATCAGGGGACAATTTCGGTGCATGGCGGCTACGGTGCGGGATATACGCAGGTAGGTATGTTCCAGACGTCGGGCCTCATCAGCAACTCCCCGTACGTATCCACTCCATCTTTTGTGAACACCCAGTTCAGCAACCCTGCCGGCGGGATCGCCGGCGCTCCCGGTCTTCAATCTCTTGCTGGACTCGACGGCACCTATCGTCCGGCGATGTTGCAGGCATGGTCGTTGACGGTCGAGAACGAGGTCATTCCACACGGAGTCCTTGCTATCGCATACGCAGGCGACAAAACGGACCACATCTTTTCGAACGCAGTAGATCGCAACTTCGCAATAAATGGAACCAGTACGCATACCGCTGACTGCGCTGCCTCTGTGAACAACATCAACCCTGTTCCCGCGGGCAATTACCTTTATGACCCTTGCATCAACGGACCCAACGCGGCCGTTGCAGGCGCCACTCAGGTTAGCGTCAACTACTGGCGGCCATATCCCGGATATTCATCCATCAACACCGGCGTATCCATCGGTTCGGCAAACTACAACGCGCTTCAGACGGGCTTTGTCTACCGCCTGACCGACCTGCAGCTCAACGTTGCTTACACCTGGTCTAAGGCGCTGAGCGATCAGAACCAGACCAATACCGGAAGCGTAGCTTACGCTTTCGACTCCAACATCGGCTTTCAAAATCCCCACGATCCTCAACTGGACTATGGCCGTCCGAGCTACGATCGCCCGAATGTCTTCATCGCTGCCTACGTCTACACGTTGCCCGTATTTCGCCACTCGAGCAATCTGTTAGCTCGCGAACTACTCTCTGGCTGGGGAACTTCAGGCCTGATCACGGCGCAAAGCGGCTTCGCCAACACCGTGACTCTTAGCTCGTCATACGCAGGTCTGGCGACCCGTCCAAATCAGATCGCATCGCTCATTAGAAATAGCGGAAGCGGCAAGAAGGCGATTGGACAAAAGCCTCTTTACAGCTACTCGTCCTTCGCCGTTCCCGGCTGGGGCGCCTTCGGTAACTCACAGCCAGGTGTCCTGCGTGGTCCCAAAGAGGTCGCCTTCGCGACTGCCGTCAACAAGACCGTCCCGATCACCGAGCGCGTCGGAGTCCAACTCCGGGCGGAAGCCTTCAACATCTTCAATCACCCCAACATCAACTCAATCAACACCAGCTTCAACTTCGTCAGTGCGACCAACGCCAGCTCCTTCGGCTATGCCACCGCCGCCGGCG
Source organism: uncultured Acidobacteriaceae bacterium (assembly GCA_963791735.1). GTDB lineage: Bacteria > Acidobacteriota > Terriglobia > Terriglobales > Acidobacteriaceae > Edaphobacter. The sequence goes on from CAWBTR010000012.1 coordinate 380,405, forward strand.
ACATGCGCCAGTTGGAACTCTCGGGCCGCATCACGTTTTAGTTCGTTCCAATCTTCCGCGACATCGAAGCTCCCCGGTGCAGAATCGGCGAGTTCTTTATGAGACGAGCACACCTTAGTCCACCACGAAGTTCGAAATCGTGAGAATCTCACCCGGCTGCACCACCAACTCAGACGGGACCGTAGTTGAAGCGGCATTCTCAAGCGTCTGGCTGGTACGTTCGATCTGCGTCCAATGTTTACCCGCCCACTCCACCTTCAACCTCTGCGCGGTTGTCGAACGATTCAACACAATCAGGCTCGCGTGTTTCGAATCCTCAAACGCAACCGTCAACAAGTCCGGATTGCTGCTCCTGGACTCTACCCGAGTCATCCCTTTAAGAACATGCCGGCTATACGCGCCCAGGACCCGCAACTCAAAGCTCGATGCGACAGGCAAATTGCCACGCATGCGATCCGGTACCAGCAGAGACCGCGAACCGCCGAAGCTAGGCTGCTCCACATCCAACAACAACCAGCAATACAACAGCGCCTCCGCATCCAACACCGTCAGGTTCTTCTGGTAAAGCTGCCCGACGTTCAGCGCGATTCGATAAGACAACTCCTGGTAATGCGGATCGTTGATGCAGATCTCCGTCGCGAGAAATGGCTTGCCATCGCTCGCATCGTGCATCGCAAACATGCGTGCGTCATACATGTCAGGATTGGCAAAAAATTCCTGGTAGTCGTATTCATGCGCCGCGGTATAGTCGATCACGCGCCACGCAGCAGGATCCTTCTGCATTTTCTTGGCCCGTTCGACACCGAGATACAAATAACTCGCATCCGCCATGTGTATCTTCACCGACTGAAAGCCGGCCTTATCGAGTTCGCTTCGCAACGTCACCGCCATCGCGTTGAAGACCTCCGGCGGCTGTTCCACCTCATTCTGGATGCCGACGATCGCAGGCGCAGAGCCGGTACGCTGCTTCATCGCACGGCAGAAGCCGACCACGATTCGCGCATACTCCTCAGGCTTCGCCGCTGTCCTGACGTACTTCCCCCACGCATCGACAATCGGCTTGCCGTCGGCAGTGTAGGCTTGAGTCGCCCATCCCGGAAGCGCCCACATCTCGTAGATCACATCTCCACCAAGCTCCAGCGCGCGATGGCTATACTCAAAATCCGACACCTCCCCGTTAGGAAAATTGTCCCCGTAATAATGAGGCGTAGCATCCTTGATGGCGTCGAGGTTCGAAAGCTCCGGCTTCAGCTCCGTACCCATCGGATACTCGCGATCAATCAACAGGTTGTAGCGTTTTAGCAACTCCCAATATTGCTTCTTGCCCTCGTCACTTAACGCCGCATAAGCCGGAATGCTCGGGCTGCCTCCGAAGCCAAGCATCGTCTGGTGCCTGTCATTTGAATTCACCTGAATGGAAGCGTCGGCCACTGGAGACGAGAGCAACGCGCCTGCGAGCGTCAGGTGTTCGGTGCGCGGCGCGGAGAACATCAACTGATGCCTCGTAATATCGATCAGGCATGCCTGTTTTACAACCGCTATCCCATTCAATCGAACCTCAACGTTGAGATGCGAATCCAGAATGACCGTCACGGTGCGAGCATCGCCGACGTACTGCTGCTCCTTGTCATGGATGGTCTCCTCCGGATAGTTGCCCTGACCCCTGTACAGCGCGAAAGAGTCATAGTAACGCTGAACCAGACGAACCTTCGTCGGCGTAAGCTCCACGGTGAAGCCTGCATGTGGCCCGGTAAATATCCACGAAAGCTTGCCATGCATCGGCACACTCTGCGAAAGCATGATGGTGCGCTGGAACAGCGCGGGCAAATCGTCATGAAAATAGACGCGAGCGATCTCGTCGGGTCTGCTCCAACCTGGCCCCGTAGGACCATCCGATACGAACGAGAATTGCTCAGCTGTCGGCAGGGAAATGGTAGGAGGCGCCGGCAGCTTCACGGTCTCCTGGGCATTGACGATATGGTGCACCGTGCCGAACCACGCAAGACAACCAACAAGAGCCAGGCAACTGGCTCGACCTGCTCGCATTCTCTCACCCTCGCTAGACTGGACTTGGCAGACCGCTCATCATTATGTGAAGCGCACACTCAGTAGTGTCAAGGTCGAATGCAAATCATCGTGGAGCATTAGACCAACCCTCTGCTAGTATGCGCAGGTTGTTGCAAACTTACGTGGGAGCCCGTACATGCTGCAGAATTCATTCTCAAGAAGAAATTTTGTCATCGGCCTTAGCGCAAGCGGCCTGCTCGGTCCGGCGACTGGTCCGGCTCAGGTAGCTCCACAGACTGAGCCGATGAAGCCGGAAACCCAGGCCCAGAAGGACTCCCGCGCGCGCCGCATCCGCTGGTGGCAGGAAGCGAAGTTTGGCATGTTCATCCACTGGGGCCTCTACAGCATCATCGGCCATCAGGAGTGGGTAATGGAGTCGGAGGGCGTCCCGATTCCGCAATACGAAATCCTCGCAAAGCATTTCACACCGAAGCCGGGGGCTGCGCGCGAGTGGGCGCGCTTGGCAAAGCGAGCCGGACAGAAATATATGGTCCTCACCACCAAGCACCACGAAGGCTTCTGCCTGTGGGACACGAAGTTGACTGATTACTGCGCGCCGAAGCAAGGCCCAGGCCGTGATCTGGTGCGCGAATTCGTCGAAGCCGCAAGGGAAGAGGGGCTTCGCGTCGGCTTCTATTACTCGCTAATGGACTGGCATCATCCAGACGGCATCAAGTGTGAGCACGATGAAGAAGCGCGTAAGCGTTTCGTGGCCTACACTCACGGCCTGATCCGCGAACTGATGACGAACTACGGCAAGATCGACATCCTCTGGTACGACGTCGACAAGCCCCTAACCCCCGAACAGTGGGAGTCCCAGCGAATGAACAACATGGTCTTCGAACTGCAGCCGGAGATTATCGTTAACAACCGCAATGGCTTGCCGGGAGACTTTTCCACGCCCGAGCACAAGATCGAAGCCGCCCAGCGTCCATGGGAGTCATGCGACACAATGAACCTTGGCTGGGGCTGGCAGAAGAACGATACCGAATGGAAGACACCCAAGCGGATCATCAACGATCTGACAACCTGCGCGCAGCAAGGCGGCAACTACCTGCTGAACATCGGACCGAAGCCAGACGGCTCAGCGCCGGAGGAATCGGTTCGCGTCCTCGAGGAGGTTGGCCGCTGGCTCGATGGGAACGGGAAGGCAATCTACGCCACTGACGGCGGCGCATCCGTAAGCTTTGGAAACTACGACAACTTTACGCGGAAGGGCAACACCCTTTACGTGCACGTCTATTTCTGGCCCTCCGGCACAGACGCTGCAAAGTGGCTAAGCTTCTACCAGCCCGAGACAGTCGTAGCAGTCGGCGGCATTCGCGCGAAAGTACTCTCCGCAAAGCTGCTGAAGACAGGCCAGAAGATCGAGTTTACGCAGAACGAAACCACTGTGCGGCTCACCGGACTACCTTCGATCCCTCCCGACGATCCTACGACGGTCCTCGAACTGGAATGCGATGAGCCTCCAGTCGTCGATCACCACCTCATCCGCCCCGAATGGAAACGGTACAAAGTGGGTATTAGCAGCTAGGACTGGTACTCATGACCGGTACCCATGCAATATCTCAATTTCTTTCTCGATCTGTACTTCCGAAAGCAGGCCCACCCATAATGCGCCGCCTCATAGTCACGCTGCTTTTACTCACTACGTTTTCCCATGCCCAGGTAGCCACCAACAAACAAGTGGACCAATGGCGTCAGCAGATAAAGCAAGCGCTATTCATCCCCGATCCCTTACCCAACGTCGAACCGGAGATGCTCGGCGTCTTCACACCGACTCCAGGAGTCGTTGCCGAACGGGTCTCCTATCGCACAGAGTACGGTCTGCGAGTCCCGGCAATCGTCTACCGGCCGTCATCCGCCCCGAACGGAAGAATGCCCGCAATGGTCCTGGTCAACGGACACGGTGGCGACAAATCGAGCTGGTACTCCTACTACACCGGCATTCTCTACGCGCACGCAGGAGCAGTCGTTCTCACCTACGACCCCATCGGCGCAGGCGAATCCAACGACGACCGCAAACCCGGCGCTGGCGAACACGACACCCGTATCGTCGATCCGCCAACGATGCCCGCACGAATGGGTGGCCGCATGGTCACCGACATCATGCAAGCCGTCTCCTACCTGACGCAGCGCCCCGACGTCGACCCTCACCGCATCGCCGTCCTTGGCTTTTCCATGGGTTCCTTCACCTCCGTCCTCGCCGGCGCAGTCGACCCGCGAATTCACGCTCTCCTCCTCACCGGTGGCGGCGACATCGATGGCCCCGACGGCTACTGGGACCGCTCCGCAATCATGTGTCAGGGCGGCCCTTACCGCGCCTTGAGCTTTCTCGGCGACCGCCCGGCCATTCTCTACACCCTCAACGCACGCCGCGGCACAACCTTCATCATCAACGGCACAAACGACACCGTCGTCGACATCCCCCATCACGAGCAGGATTTCTTCGACGCGCTCCGTCTTCGCGTCATCGCGTTGAACAGCAGCTCGCGAGGCGTCTTCGACACCTACTTCGATCCCGGCGCCAGCCATCGCCCCAACTGGATGACCCCCATCGCCGCCGACTGGCTCAACAAAAATCTTCACTTCCCCAACTGGCCTCAGCAGCCACCCACCGAGCCCATGCGAACCTGGGCCGAACGCGTCGGCTACGAACTGAACAAGAGCAGCACCCGCGAAGATCGCGACGGCGGCCTCACCATACTTACCGCGGACGTCCCCCTTCTCAGTCAAGACCAGCTGAACATCCTCAGTCCTGCCGCCTGGCAACAACGCAAGAGTGAGTTCGTCTACTCCACCTGGGTCACCCGGGCCCTCGCCGACGCACAGAGCAAGCCCTAACCCACTCATTTCCAAAAATGGCCGCTTATTTTCAAATTGTGGTTGAGTGCGCCACCTCAAGAACGATATAGTGACAGGCGTTCAGTGAGGACCATGGGAATTCGATCGCACGCACGCAGATGCCTGACAATCGGCATTCTTTCAATGTTGTTCGTCCCGATTCTGCAAGGCCAGCAACGCACGGGCGCGACTGTATTGAAGCCGGAAGACTACCAGCACTACGTCGATCTGTTCCGCATGCAGGAACGCGACGCTACCGGCACCGTGTATCCCGGCGAGGGCGGCAATGACGAAGACCCATGGACCTGGATGAAGCGAGACATCCCTTGGTTCGACTCCTCCGACAAGCAGTTTGAGGAGATGTACTACTTCCGCTGGTATGCGTGGAAGAAGCATCTCGTCAAAGCCCCCACCGGCTACATCATCACCGAGTGGCTCCCCAAGCCCGAGCTCACTGACGGCAGCTTCGGCGCGCTGCCCGACGCCGCGCCCTTTCATCTCGGCGAAGCCCGCTGGCTGCGCGAAGCCAAGATCGCGGAGGACGATGCGCGCTACTGGTTCTCCCCCGGCGTCGACAGCCACAAATACAGCGACGCCATGGCCACAGCCGTGCGCGACGTCACCCTCGCCAACGGCGACACATCTCTCGCCACCGCGCTCCTTCCCGCACTGATCGCGAACTACAAACAGTGGGAGACTGAGCAGCAGGACTCCAACGGCCTCTTCTGGTCCATCGACACCCGCGACGCAATGGAGAAATCCATCAGCGGCGATGGCTACCGCCCCACGCTGAACAGCTACATGTACGCCGACGCGCGCGCCATCGCCGAAATCGCCGCTGACCGCCGGCGACGCCAAAAGCCGCCGAATTCAACAACAAGGCCGACGCGCTCACGAATTGATCGAGACCAAACTCTGGAATCCCAAAGATCAGTTCTACGAGGTCGTCTCGCCCGCCGCCGACTCCGGCATTCGCAAGCAGAAAAAGTTCATCGACCCCGGCACAGCCATGCAGTTCTCCGGCGTGCGCGAACTCATCGGCTACATTCCGTGGACGTTCGACATCCCCGCGCCCAGCCATGCGATCGCATGGAAGCAGCTCTTCGATCCTCAGGGCTTCGATGGCAAATACGGCGCCACCACCGCCGAGCGGCGCAGCCCGCGCTTCCGCTTCGCGAGCTCCGACCAGTGCACATGGAACGGCCCGTCATGGCCCTTCGCGACGACCCAGACCCTCACTGGCGCTCGCAGCTTATGAGAATGCGCCCGGCACCTTCGCTGATGAACGCAGCCGACTACTACAAGCTCTTCGAGCGCTACGTCTTGTCGCAGCATCAGACATCTGCAAAACGGTCACGTCATCGACTGGATCGACGAAGACTCGACGCCGACACCGATGAGTGGATCGCGAAAGACATGCTCATCGCCAAGAATAAGCAGGTGGGCCGCGGCAATTACTACAACCACTCCGGCTTCGCCGACCCGCTGATCACCGGGCTCATCGGGCTGCGGCCGCGCGCAGACAATCGCCTCGTCGTGCATCCGCTGCTGCCCGCCGGCACGTGGAGCTACTTCGCCATCGATGCGCCTGCCGTACCACGGCCACATGCTCACCATCATCTGGGACGCGACCGGCAAGCGCTACGGACGCGGCACGCGGCATGATCTCTGCTCGTGGACGGCACGAAGATCGCCGAGCCGCAAAGACCTGGGCCCGCTGGAAGGCCAGTTGCCATGAGATCGCTTCAGCAGACAAGGAAACGGAATGAACAGGATCGGAATCCCGCGCGCGCTTTCATCGTTGACCGTGCTGCTAGCCATAGCGAGCGTTGGCATCAGCGCAAAAGGACGGCGCACCTTCGGCCGCACCTGGCGAGCGTCGCCCCGGCAATGTCGAAGGACGGCGTCCCTGTCGTCGTGAAGATCCCCGCCGGAAGCTTTGTCATGGGCGCCGATGCCGGCCCATTGCCTGCCTCCATCACCAAGGGCTTCGGCGTCATGTCCACCCGCCCGGACCACGGCGACTTCGACGAGGTCCCCGCGCACCCGGTGAAGATCTCACAAAGCCTTCGCCATCGGCATCACCGAGGTGACACCCGCAGGAGTACCAGCAGTTCGATCCCACATACGTTGCCGGCCCTGCAACGCCTGCATACGCCGCAGGCATCAGCTGGACGCAGGCCATGGCGTACTGCGCATGGCTCACGCAAGAAGACCGGCAAACCGTGGCGCCTGCCCACCGAAGCCGAGTGGGAGTACGTTGCGCGCGCCGGAGGCAAAGGCATCTTCGGCGCCAACTCCGACCATGCCGAAGGTGGATACGCCAAACGCATTCGGCGTAAAAAATATGGGAGTCGGCCGGCCCGAGTGGGTGATGGACTGGTACGCGCCCTACCAACCCGGCCCAGATCGATCCCGCCGGCGCGTCGGCCGGATACACGAAAGTCGTGCGCGGCGGCGGCCTGGACTACCGCAAATCGGCAACCAAGACCACTCCCGATCTAAATGTGCCCGCCACCGCGCCCTACTTCGCGCGCGCCGCCAACCGCGCCAGCATGGCTCCCGCGTACGCATCGACCGAAGGCAACATCGGCTTTCGCGTCGTGCAGGCGGGCCGCGCCACCGACACACCCGCGCCCGCGAAGAACTTCTTCTTCGAAACCGCCGTCAAGCAGATGCCTCTTCTTGAGCAACGCCACTAACCACGGGACCCGATCCCGCCAAGCCCTGGTACCACGTGCACGAGCTGTTCCCCGACCTCGCGGGCAAGAGCATGCCCGACGTCGGCTGGAAGCTCGGCCTCGCGCCGGGCCTCGGCATCAACTATCACAACTCCGCCATTCAGGTGCTGCCCAACGGCGATCTTCTCGCCGCCTACTACAACACGCCCGATCGCGAAGACGACCCCGACCAGACCGTCATGATCATGCGCCGCCGCGCTGGACGCGAAGACTGGGACATGCCCGAGCCCTACCCCGACTTCGCCGACGCCGGCTCTCGCCGCACCCGTCATCTGGAACGACACCAAATACATCCCGACAAGGTCTGGATGTTCTGGGGATTCCCGCGCCTCATCGGCGCGCCGCCCTTCTGCCTACGCCACCTCCACTGACAACGGCGCCACATGGTCGCAGGTAATGTTCCCGTACTTCCCGCAGACCCATCGGCCGCTACGTCTCGCAGCCCATCAACACCATCGTGCGCGCACAGGACGGAACCATCTACATTCCCACCGACTCCACCGGCCGCGACGCCGACGGCAACGGCTCCATCAGCGCAGTCTGGGCGACAAAGGACGACGGCAAAACCTGGTACGACACCGGCGGCCGCACCGCCGGCCGTCACACCACCATCGTCATCGCAAAGAACGGCAACCTCCTCGGCTTCGGCGGAAAGAACTCCGAGATCGACGGCACGCATGCCGCTGGCAACCTCGCACCGACGGCGGCAAGACGTGGGTCAAATCGAAGACGCCCTTCGACGAACTCGCTCAGCGGCGAACGCCCCAGCGTCATTCGCCTCGCCAGCGGCCGTCTCTTCTTCGTCGCCGACTTCAACCCGAAGCACGAAAAACACATCCACAAGGACGGCGCCTACGTCGCGCTCTCCGACGACGACGGCGAGACCTGGACGATGAAGCGACTTCCGCCCGAACGTCCTCACCGTCGGCTACACCACCGCGACGCAGGGCCCCGATGGCGTGATCCACATCGTCACCTCCAAGAACAAGCCCAACTACGAGATCGAACTGAACGAAGCCTGGGTGCTGGACAAGAACGCCTATGGCGATACATCCGACACGAAAGCCGGTGATGTCGCGAAGGTCGACAGCGTAGATCGCGATGGCCAGGGCAAGGTGATTGCAAGCTGGTCAACAATTCAAGTGCCGGATGGACGCATTCTCCTTCAGGGCCCGGAGAAGTTTCTCTATCCGGACGGAAAATTGATGTGGGCGGTCGAGTTCAAAGCAGGGAAGAAGGTGGGCGAAGAGCGCTACCTGCGCGAGGATGGAACTCCGGTCTGGCTCAAGACCTACGCCGCTGACGGAACCTGGACATGGGACTCATTCGACTCCGCACGGCAAACACGTCGCGCAATCGAAGTGGAAGGGCAAGACGCTGCTGAGCAGCGATGTTCCTGACGTTCCCACGAAGAAGAAGGACGACAAGCTGCCGGAGCCTGACGGCGAATGAAACGTCTCCTGCTATGCCTGCTGATCTTCGGCCTCGGTGCATCGTGCAAAGCTGCGGACGAGACTGCTGGCGGAGCATATGTCTTCGCATACTTCAAGGAGCCAGGTACGCAGGGAATCTACTTCGCGTTAAGCCGCGACGGCTACACCTTCACGCCGCTGAACGACGGACAGCCGTGGGTAAGCCGGAGCATCCAGAAGAACTCATGCGCGACGTCTTCATCACTCGCACGCCGGAAGGCGACGGCTTTCGCATGGTGTGGACCTGGGGCTGGCGAGGAAACTCGCTCGGAACCGCCTCATCGAAAGATCTGATGACATGGTCCCCGCAGGAAGAGGTTCCCATCATGAAGGACTTCCCTACGGTGCGCCAGGTCTGGGCGCCCGAGACCTACTGGGACGCAAGGGCAAAAGAATGGCTGGTGATCTGGTCGTCGTCATTTTCAGATAAACCCGAAGGCTTGCGAATCTGGTCCGCGCGGACGAAAGACTTCAAGACATTCTCAAAGCCAACCATGTTCTTCGATCGTGGCTTTCCCGTCATCGACGCAACGATGTTTCACGACCATGCCTTTCACAGTCACGATAAGTGGTACTTCGTCTTCAAGGACCAGACTACCGACCCTCTCCGTTACGCCATCCGCTGGACCTCGGGACCAACCGTAGATGGACCATGGGGCACCCTCTCCGGTCCGATCACCGAGAGCTGGTCCGAAGGTCCTTCAGTCGTAAAGGTAGGAGACAAGTTCATCGTCTACTACGATCACTATCGCGCTCCCCGCGCACGATACGAAGGCGTCGAAACGACCGACTGGCTGCACTGGTCAAGCGTGAACGACCAGATGCACTTTCCCGACGCAGCAAAACACGGCAGCTTCTTCCGGGTCAGCGATGCAGAAGCACGAAGACTATTGAGCCGCCACGATCAGGCACCGGCCACTGCATTGCCCTGACGCAAATTTTCCACAGCTGGACCGAAATAAATTTGAAAAACGTGGCAAATTTTCGTCGACGAAAATACGTGCACTAATTCACCGCGATAACGACGCATTCCACCACAAACTCACCACAAAAACACCACGTTCTGCACTCGCTTTTTTGCAAAAACCTCAGCAAAAACGTCACTCCACCATGCAGAAAAAACTCCTGACTTTAATTCTCAAAAAGCCAGTCAAGATTCGGCAGTTGACCCCCCGCATCGGTGGAAAAAGTGATATGCGGAGTGACGTGAGCGTCCTCCGGAATGAAACCGACAACAACATAAGCCCCCTTCCCCAGATCAAGATCATTGACCCCAGCCGGCAAAGTCTTTGTCCAGATAGAGATAGGCAGGCCTTTGGCTGGAATTACGGCATTGGGCAACAGGAGATTCCACTGTTCAGTGTCGGGCGACACGTTTGTCGCCCTGAGCGAATCGGATTTGAAGAAACCAACCAGAATCTGCGCAGGCATCTCCAGCGTGAAATGAATCGGAGCCGTTTGCTGTGCAGAAACGCGAATGCCCGTAAGCCCACTGAGCTCAGCCGTTACACTCTGAATCTTCATTGAAGCGTCACTATAAAGCCCTTCACCAGGAATGACTTGGAAGGTCTCACCTGCCCCTGGAGCAAGAGTGAAAGGGACCTGCGGGAGACGGGTCGGTGTGGTTTCAGCAGATGCCTGAGTGTTATTTGAAGACGCTGTCGTTAAGCGTCTTCAGGCGCTGCTCGAATACAGCTAATTCCTTTTGGTAGACCGGTAGGAGATCGCGCCAGTGGTTAGTCGTCGGGCCGCCCCGTACAGGGATTTGACGCTGCGACGTCTGCATGCCGGCGGCATTGCGATAGGTCATTTCAGTGAGATCCGCAAGATGCTGAAAGTCCTCGACGCTTTGCTTCAATAGCGCTTCGGCTTTGGTCAGATTGGACAGGTTGTGATTGTAGCCAAACTCCATCACGAGGGCGGCCGCCTGGGTTTTGGCATTGTAAAAGGCCATCAGGGCGGCGATGGAGCGCATGTCGTTGACGATTCGTTCGTACTCGGGGCGCGCATCTGCCGTGATCCCTGATGAAGCAGCTTCGGCCTCGATGACGGCCTTGGCTGAACTGTTGGCGACCTCAGCAGCTATGCTCAGCGGTGATTCACCATAATGCGGTTTGTGGTTGATCTCATTCGCGACCCATTCATCGAGACGTTCACCGTCGGGGGCGTCACCAGTCCAAAGCGTTTCGGCCGGGTTGAAGCGTTTTGCGTCGATGAGTTGAGGCATCGTCATGCCGAGCGAGAGGACTTGCCGGTTGCCTTCGGTGATACCGACACGTGGGAGAAGCTTCGGCGCGCAGATTCCTGCCAGTTCGTAGGCGGCGAGAAGATGTTCTCCGGCCGCTGGGGTACCGAAGCGCTGAGCGAACTGGTCAACCCAGAAGGTGTGTTCTCTTTGCAGGATCGCGATTGGGGTTCCAGGCGTAGCGCGACCACGACTGAAACCAGATCCAGTCGCGGTCGGTCTGGAGTAGTCGCGGCGTCGGTGTTGTCGGCCGTATACGGCCAGTCCCAATAACGAAGCGGGTAGAGGTGAACGCCTCCAATGCCGATGCGCTGAAAGTTGAGTATGGTCTGGCGCACGAAGTCAGGGTCGCCCCATCGGAACGGTTCTAGGTTGGACAGAAGGTGGATGTTGGCGATGTCGACGTTGGAGTCGGCGACGAGCTTCTGGAATCGGTCTTTGACGGGGCCCCGAACGTTAGTCCATGTGAGAGACTCGCCGTTCCACTTAAACATGGTGTCGATGTTGGAGTAGAGAGGCTTCGCGGCGGCCATGACGTCGTCGATATCAGTGGCGTGGGCGCGCACGACGATGGGCGGCTGGGGGACAGGATGTCCGGCGGCAGCGGCCTGTTCAGCGAGACCGTCGAGAACGCCGGGGATGATGGTCTTCGTGAGCCATTCGGGACCGTAGTGCGGTCCCATGGCCTCGCCGAGGGTCATAAAGAGTCCGACGTTGGGGTACTGGCGGATGAATTCGGAGATGCAGTATCGGGTGTACTCGCTGGCAAGCGGCGTTGGTGCGGAGAGGTGATTGGGAAGGCCGTGGGCCTTGGCGAACGCATGCGAAAGATGAATGTTGTAGAAGCCCTGGAGCACCCAGATACCACGTTTGTCAGCCTCGGTAGTGAGCCAACGGAACATTGCGATGTTTTGCTCAAGCTGTTCAGTGGAGAGCTCCTGGGCTTCGGGATACTTGGGCAGCTTCAGGAGCGAGGTGAAGGGGTGACCGTTCCAGAGATACAGAGTGTTGAAACGCTCTTCGGCGAGTTGGTCGAGGTATTTGGTCCAGGCCGCCTTGTCGTAAAAGAAGGGAAACTCTTGCGGGGTGTAACGGTAATCGTACTCCGCATTATCGTAGGTGAGCTCTGGCTTCTGCATGCCGATGGCTGTGCCGCGGAGTTTGAGCTGGGGATGGTCTTCGTAGTCGAGCTCTACTGGAAGTGCATGAGTTTGCGCGATGCGGCCTGCAAGTTCGAGCGCGCCGTACAGAACGCCGGAGGGATCGTAGCCCGCGACAACGATGGTGTTGCCGAGACGCCGCAGAAGGAAGGCTTCTTTCGCGTCGGGCCAGAAGTCCGGAATCTCTTTGTCGTAGAGGCTGAAGGAGTGGATCGTGGCGAGTGGCGAGGAGGATCCGCTCGTTGCCAGGAAGGTGAGCGACGGCTTGTTGGAGACGCAATGCTGCGAACTGTTCGCGGGGGGAAGGACGAGCGGAGAGTTGGATGCGGGGAGCGGCAAAGGATGGAACGGTGAGGGCGAGAGTGAGGAGTGTCAGGCAGATTCTCATGGGGATCGTTTGCTTATGAGCTTTGGTTGGAAGGGACCGAAACAGTGCGTGTGCAAACGACTTCACCCGGGTTCGTTGTCCGGTACGAGTGGCTGGTTGGGAGATTTGGGTTTGCCGGTAGCATCAGAGGTCTTCTGGAAGAGGATCGCCTGATACGGTTTGCTGGGCAACGCTACGCGGGATTTGCCCGTGAAGCTGCCCGGGACCGTAGTTGTCGTCATGCCGTATGGGTCAATCAGTGTGGCGGAAAAGTTGGCTGTCGTTGGTAGTGGGAAGTCGTAGCGAGCCGGGCGATGGTAGTCAAAGTAGTAGAGATAAAGCTGGTCGGGTGCTCCGGCAGACAGATAGTAGGCGCCTTCGTACTCTTTGAGGCCAACCTTCGTAATACGTTCGAGTAGTGCGCGAAGGAAGGCGATGCGCGGGGCAGATTCACCTCGAAGACGCCCGGCGTCAGACCAGCTTGATTCTCCGGTATCGGAGATGAAGACTTCGCCGTGGCTGGCGTAAGCTCCATGGATGATCGCGAGCCAGAAACGGTGAGTCATCTCCTCGGCAGAGAGATTTCCCCAACGGCGATCGACATCGCCTTCGTATTGAATCTCGTCGTAGACGATCGGTTTACCCCAGGCCTCGCGGCGGCTGGCGGATTTTTCGAAGTCGTAGCTCTGCAGGCTGGCATGAGTGCACCAGGGTTTGGAGTGATCGTAGATGACGCGGCTGTGATGAATGGAGCGAAGATGAGAGTACGGATCTTCGGCCTGGGTAATACGAAAGAAGCGGTCCCAGTCCTTCATTGTCTTCGACTTGACGAGGTCGTACTCGTTTGCAATTGACCACCATACGTTCCGGTATGCGGAAAGGCGTGCGATGACGTAGCGAAGGTAGAAGTCATCCGTATCCGAACCCATGGCCTTGTAACCCCAGGCGTCGTAAGGATGGAAGAGGATAAGGTCGGCTTCGATATTGGCCTTCTGAAGCGCGAGAAGACGTTGCTCGAGAAGATGGAAGTAGTCAGGGTTGAAGCGGGTGAGATCGTTGGTGCCGTTGCGGCCGTCGGAACCAACCCCGGAGTTAGCGAAAGGCAAAATCTGCGGCCCTTCGCCGAGCGGTTTCGGCAGCACGCAGATCCGCGTTTTGTTGAATTTAGCTTGCTGCATTCCGGAGAGGGAGGCCTGCGCATTCTCGTCTGAAGTGAAGAGATAAGCGTAGGTAGTCGAGCCGAGAGGAAAGTAGGGGGTGCCATCGGCATATTGGAAATGAAACTGGTGGGCTACCCCGACGGGGCCATGATTGCCAGGGGTGGTAGGCGTGGTACACGTAAACGCTCCAGTGTGGCCGTTGAGTTCGTGCGCAGAGCTTGTGGTCACGAAGGTCCAGCGGCCAGGGGCATCTGGCATGAAGCGGGCCCGGTAGATACCTTCGCCGTCATAAAAGCCCGTCACCTGCACGGTGCGATGCTCGTTCGTGAAGGCGGCGGTGAAGGTCACGTCCTTGAACGGGTTTCCGGTGGTTGGGCCGGACAGAGCGATCTCGAATATGCCCCATTGTTCGACCGGCAGTATGTCTTGGGAGTTAGGATCCGCCTTTCGTTCGGCGGCGGCGGAGCGAAGCGTTGGTTGGAGCGTCGCGGCCATGGTGGCGGCTCCAAGTTTGATGAGGTCTCGACGATGCATGGGCTCTTTCTATCGTTAGCCAAAGTTCCTAGGCCTATGACGGCGCTGGGTGCAAGGGCGCGTCACGCTTAGAGGTGGAAAGATGATTGTTCTATCAATGACAAACGAGAGTGTCAATTTGATTTTTGGAAATTATGGTAAGAAAACGAAAACACGACGCAACATCTTGCGATACTATGGTTGGCAATTAGCTGGTTAGTACGGGGGAATATGGCACGAGCGACAGCACGGACTGTGGAAGTAGTACCAGAGAAGAGTGTAAGACGGCGAATTCCGAAGTGGGCTCTGCAGGCGGGTGAGAATGGTTCCAGCGACGAGCAATACTATTTGCGCTCCATCGGCCGTGCACTGGACGTGCTGAACTGCTTCGATGGGCAGGTGCCGCTATCGTTGAAGGAACTCGGATTAAGAACGGACCTGCCGGAGTCGACACTCTTTCGAGTACTGTTGACGCTCGAAAAACACCAGTATCTGCAACAGCATCGAGATGGCACCTACCAGCTGGCGCCCAAGTTGATCTTCGGCTGGCTGGCGCAGGCAGCGAATCATGTTCGGGAGGTTGCACGGCCGGAGCTCGAGCGTCTGGCCAATACGTTTAACGAGACCGTCAGTGTCGCGTATTTGTTTGATGATCGGATTCATGTTCTGGATTGCATCGAGACGTTTCATGAGATCCGTATGACCAACAAGATCGGTCGTGTGTTGCCACCACACTGTAGTGCGATGGGTAAGGCCATCACGGCTTTTCAGGAACGGGCGCTGGCGGATCGGATGCTGGAAGTATATGGATTGTTGCCGCGAACGGATAAAACTATCGTCGATCGCCACAAGCTCTTTCAGGAGTTCGAAGAGGTGCGAAAGACAGGGATTGGATTCGACCGTGAAGAGTCTACTCGCGGAGGGATCTGCGTTGGCGCCGCGGTGCGAAATGAAAAGAAACCAGTGGTCGCAGCGATTAGCCTTTCGACTCCGGTGATGCGCATGACGAAAGAGCGGGAGAAGGAGATACGGGCGGCGGTGTTGGATTCCGCCAAAAAGATCGCACGTCAGCTCCAGGGTTAGCTGAAATCAATCGTGTATGTGGAGTCCATGACGACCGGCAGGCGAAGCAGACCGTCTTCGTCGATGTTCGGCTTGATTTGTATCGTGCCCTGTCGAACGCGGACAATGTGATGATTTGGTGGTGCGGCGATCACGTGGGTATGGGTAAGGCTGGTGCGGAGCGTGGCTTGAGCGGCGCGGCCGTTTTGCCATTCGAGATCCAGCTCTACGCCGTTGCGCGCGCGCAAGCCGCGGAAACCGCCATTGGGCCACGCCTTCGGGAGAGCAGGCAAAAGGCGGATGACTCCTGCGTGGGATTGCAGGAGCATCTCGATGAAGCCTGTGGGGCCGCCGAGGTTGCCGTCGATCTGATAAGGTGAATTCT
This sequence comes from uncultured Acidobacteriaceae bacterium, assembly GCA_963791735.1. Classification (GTDB taxonomy): domain Bacteria; phylum Acidobacteriota; class Terriglobia; order Terriglobales; family Acidobacteriaceae; genus Edaphobacter. Next base: position 396,421 of record CAWBTR010000012.1, read on the forward strand.
CTTTGAGGCCGCAGACGTCGAATAGGTTGTGACGGGTGCAAAGCCGAATGAGCTCAAGAATATTCTGGTAGGCCGCGTCGCCATCCTGCAGGCGAGCCATGCAGTTGATAATCCAGGAGCGTGACCATCCGGTGCTGCCGCCTCCGGCTGCGAGACGCTTGTCGAGCGTGGCGCGGGCTGCCAGGGCAAGGTCAGGTGTGTTGTCTGGTGTGATCTGGTCTTCGGGGAAGAGGCCGAATAGGTGTGAGATGTGACGGTGACCGGGCTCATGTTCTACGTAGTCTTCGGGCCACTCCTGAAGACGTCCGTCATGGGTGATCCGATAAGGAGGGAGACGATCCAGTGCTGCGCGTGCACGGGCAAGGATATCCGCGTCGGCTGGCGGGGCGGTGATCAGCGCAGACGCCTGGAGGAAGCGCGTGAGCACAGCGCGGGTGACGGCGATGTCCATCGTGGGACCCATACAGAGGTTGAAGGATCGGCCATCGGGTAGCGTGTATTTATTCTCAGGGGAGCAGGATGGGCCGGTGACGAGAAGACCGGCGTAAGGCGTTCCCAGAGGAGCAGGGGTTAAGTAATCGAGGAGGAAGATGGCGTTGTCCCGCAGGATCGGGTAGGCGCGGGTACGCAGAAAATTCGTGTCTCCGCTGTACTCGTAGTGGTCCCACGAGTGGAGCGATAGCCATGCAGAACCCATGGCCCAGATGCCGCCGCCGAGGCCATCGATCGGACCTGCATCGCCCCAGATATCGGTGTTGTGGTGCACGACGGAACCACGGGCGTTGTAGTACTTTTTTGCGGTCACCGCGCCGGGTCCTCTGGTCGTGTTGATGAGATCGAAGAGTGGAGTGTGACAGTCTGCCAGATTGGCACGCTCGGCCAGCCAATAGTTCATCTCGGTGTTGATGTTGACGGTGTATTTGCTGCCCCACGGAGGGTCTACCGACTCGTTCCAGATGCCCTGCAGGTTGGCGGCAAGAGTGCCTGGGCGGCTGCTGGAGATGAGCATGTACCTGCCAAATTGAAAGTAAATGGACAGGAGAGCGATATCCTCGCCGCCATCCTTGATGTGCTGCACGCGTTTGTCGGTAGGTATGTGTTGATTTTCGTCGACGCCAATCTTGATATCTGCGCGGCGGAACAGGCGCTGGTGGTCTGCGATGTGACGAGCGCGCAGCTCGGCGTAGCTACGCTTGCTGGCAGCGGCGAGGTTCCTGCTAACTGCGGCTCGCATGGCCATCTGATCACCCTCGTTATAGCTGGCAGGACCGCCGACCTTCGCGGGGTATCGATAGCTAGTGGCGCAGTCGAGAAGGATGGTAACGGCGTCCGCACTGATGAGGTGGATAGGAGCGGGTCGAAGTTTGTCGACGGCAGCTTCAAAGGTACCGCCTTCGTTGAGAAAGAGCATTTCAGAATAGAAGCGGATGCCGGTCTGGCGCTCTTTATCGGGGAGGCCGGGATTGTCGTTGACGGGAAGAGCCTGACCGGTGAGGGCGACGCGATTGTTTGGCAGAAGTTCAGATTGGAAGTCACCGGGGCGGTCGCGAATGGCAAGGAACGAGAGCTTGCTGGGACGACTCGCGGTGAGGCGGATAACGATGACCTGATCTGGTGCGGAGCTGAAGATCTCGCGAGTGTAGCGAGTTCCTTCGTGAATAAAGGTGGTAGTGACGATTGCAGTGTCTAAGTTGAGTTCCAGCCGATAGTCTTCAACTTTGGCTTCAGCAGTAAAGCCGGAGGGGCTGAAGTCGAGATGCAGATCGCCGAGCGTCTGATAGCAGGGCATACGCCGGGGGATGGAGAGCATGTCGCTGGTAGCGAGAGCCTCGGCTTCGGCGATCTTGCCCGCAAAGAGGAGTTCGCGAATCCTCGGAACAGCCGTGGTTGCACGCGGGTTGTTGCGGTCGCGCATCTCTCCATCCCAGATCGACTCTTCGTTGAGTTGGATACGTTCGAGGCTAGGCCGACCGAAGACCATCGCTCCAAGACGGCCATTGCCCACAGGCAGAGCGTCCGGCCAGGTGGCGGCTGGTTGCAAGAAGTGAAGTTTGTAAGGAGTCTGTTCTTCGGCTGAAGACGACGAGAGCGCCCGCGTGCGACAATGCGCGAGTGTGGCGGCCAGAGCGGCTGTGCCAGTGACAAAGCGGCGTCGAGTGGTGCGGAAGAGTGCGGTCATGTCTTCTTGGGTTTACGCTGCATCCGGCGTACGGTCTTATTGCATGTTAAAGGTTGTAGAGAATTGCTGTGTGGGACGGGACATAGACGGTTTGACTATTGGGCACGTTGACGACGGTCAGGGAGACACCTTCTCTGCTTTCCAGGGACGGTCCGGTGAGAAGTCTGGCAATAGGTTGGGGCTGAGTTGGGAGTTTGATGGCGATTGGGGTGGTGTCTTTGTTGAATAAGACGAGTTGCCGACGATGATTGCGCTGGAATGCGTAGGCGGTGATGCGCGTGCTGGCTCCCGTAAGTGTCGTGGTGAGGAATGTGGCGCCCGTGAAGATTTGGGCGAACTGGATGCCGAAGTACTCAGGGCGCCTCGTCAGACCCGTAGATGGGGAGCCCGCGATCGGAGTGTAGTAGCCGTTGCCGCCACCGTGGAGGTTGAAACCACACCAGCCCAGCTGAGCGAAGCGGAGCATCGCATCAGCACACCAGAGAGCGGAGGCCAGTGTGTCAGAGACACCGGGTTTGCCGCCGTCCCAACAAGAGTTCCCCTCAGTGATGCGAAAAGGAAGGTGCGCGGTCGCGATCGCCTCTTCGATGGTAGGAAGATTGTGCAGGTGAATGGTCGCAAGCTTTGGGTCAGGTTCGAGTAGCTGGCCAAGAGTGGCGTCGGGTGAACTCGCGGGGCCCATGGCGTAGTAGTGCGCGGTGAGCAAGACGATGTCTGGATAGTGCGGAGCTTCAGCGGCGAAAGCGATGAGGTAGGGAAGCTTATTCGAGATGTCCGGACCAGCGAACTTTGCTTTGGGTGTGACGGCAACGATTGCGTCGCGGAAGAGGTTCCATTCTTCTAGGTAGTCGGCGGGGCCGTAGGTGGCGGGGCGGTAGCGGTTGCGGAAAGAGTCTGGTTCGTTGCCGATCTGAAGCGCGAGAAGACGAGGGCCAACGATGCGATGGACCGCCGCAGCCTCCGCGGCGGCGTTCTCTTTTGTACCCTGGCCGAGATTGAGGCCGTAGAGACAACTCCAGTTTGTGGCGTCGAGAAAAGCTCGTAGGTTCCGGAGGGCAAGTGCCGTCGTGGTCGTGCCATGTTTGACGGTCTTACTCGTATCGGGGCCGAACACCTCAAAGGGCGGCGGCCCAGCGGGATCTGCCTCAGAGTATGTTGTGAACTCGCTCGAGCCACCTCCGAGCCGGAGGTTGCCACTGGGCGAGAGACCGCGAAAGAGCTCGATGAGTTGGTGGTTCTGTGCTGAGAAGAAAGCGGGGTTTGCAAGTTGGGCAGACTCGTAGGAGAGGCCGATGAAGTCCGCAGGGATCGTGTGGCCCGGTTCCGTGGCGTCAATGGTGACAGTAGCCGGCGCCGGGATCTCTTGCGCGAACGTGAGACGCGCGGTAGTGGCAGTAGCGCCGAGAGTCGCGAGGAAGCGTCGGCGGTTCATTTGGAGAACTCAAAATCGATCGTGATTGGCGTGGAGATGTTATGCAGCACAACCGTGCTGGCAGATGATTCCGCCGTGTCCTCAGGTCTGAAATCGCTGGGTTGGCGGCCTGCGATGTCGAGCTTGTGAATGCTTTCTCCCGGGGCGAGCGGAAGATGAAATACAGCGGTCTTAATAGTCTCTTTACCAGGAACAAACGTGAGTTGCATCGTCCCGGCACGCGTGACCCGGAGTGTGAGCGAGACGGTCGTACCCAAGGTAGTGGGCGCATTCTGGATGCTCACCTCTTGCCCTGGCAGAAGCCAGCTTGCGGGTAAACCAGCAAGCAGATGCAAAGTCATCTCGCCGGTAGCCGGATCGCTACGCTCCTGCACCAGCATGTCGCGAAGGAGGTCGACTAGATTCGCGTTGGCCCAGGCCTCGGGCTGGTCGCCAGTGCCCTCCATGTTTTCGCGCTTACTGTGGGGAGTGTCGCAGGCGCGTTCTTTCGTGACATCGGTGAGGATCTCCTCCTTCCACACGTTGGTGGTGTACGAATGATTGAGCGCGGCCACCAACATGTCGGCGTTCTTCTGCACCTCTCCGCGCAGCAGATAGGTCTCTGACATGTTCATGGATTCTCCCGGCCAGATGCCGGCTGACCCTGCCCACGCAACGTTAGTTGGTTCGCCCTGTACCTCCTCTTCTTCCATGCGGGTCAACAGGCCGGTGACGAGCGGATCGTCGGGGCTGTAGATGCCGGTCGGCCAGATGGCGAGGAAAGTCTGGGAGTAGGCAGCCTCTGGTCGTGTGGGCTGCGCAGGTAGATACGGAGGTGAGATGGTCTCGAGCTTGACCGAACGATCAACCGAGGCGCGGATGGCCGCGACAAAGTCGCTATAGGCATGATCAAGCCACGCGGCATCCTCGGTCTTGCCGAGAGTGCGAGCTGCTTCCGCGGAGACTTTGACTCCGTAAGCCGCAAGGAAGTTGTGCGAATAGGAGTGACCTTCAGGCAAGCCTGAGTCGCCGTAAGAGTAGGGAAGCATCCCATACCAGTAGGTCTTCTCGCCGGGAGCCAGGGGCGGGTTCGGTTCAGGCCGGCACTTCGCGGCGAGCAGTCGGCGTATAGGTTGAGCTCCTTTCGGTGTAGAGGCCACATCTTCAACCGTAGTCTCCTCGCGATGCGCACTCACCCATTGCGACGACCGCAGCAGGTATGGATAAGCGCGGGCAAGCCAGTCCTTGTCGCGAGTGAAGAGGTAGTAATTCCACACTGCGCCGGCTTCGCCTCCGGTGTTGTCCCACGCGGGATAGCCGCTGGTCGGTGGACCGTCCCATTCGCCGTCGTCGTTCTGAATGTGAAAGCTGTGTTCGACCGATTGCCGCGCAGGGGAGAGTTGGCCGGCGACCTCCATTGCGCGAGCCTGGAAATATTCGCCGCGCCCCCAGAACTGCCGATAGACCCCAGGGCCGTCAAGCGCCCAGAGATCGCCCTTAGCGTCAAATTCGGTAAGGATGAGGACATAGGCAAGGGAAGAGTCGAAGAAGTCGTTGAGTCGCTGGTCGGGATAGTGGATACGCGTGCTTCTGGACCACAGCGCGTCCCACTGGGCGACCGCCTTCTGTAAGAGAACCTCACCAGAAGGCGTGGACATTTCAGCGTTCCGCAATGCGGACCACTCGTAGGGCAGACGCAGCCATAGGGTTTTTGTCTGCTGCGGCGCTAGCGTGAGGCGATATGCAAGGGTGAGCCCGGAGCTCTCTGTGGAAGAAGTAAAACCGGGGTCTACACCGGGGTCTACGAGGACCACATCCTCACCTGTGCTTGAAATCAAGGAGTTTTCATTAGCGTGGCCGGGGAGGTTGCGTTCGCGACCACTGAGTCTAAGCACAATACCGGTCTGTGCAGCGCCTGTGTTGGTAAAGACGAGACGTACGAGATCAAGGCCGTGCGCTCCCGAGTTTGTAGTTGGGGTTTGCGCAGGGTCCTGGTCAGGATCGGCAGCGAAGGCCAGCTCTTCCAAGTTCACGCCGCCCGCTGCAAGTTTCGAGACGACAAACGGATAGCGGTCTTGGTAAAGCACCTGTGCCTGCGTGGTAAGTGGTGTCGATGTGCCCCGGGAGTCGACGCTGGCCTCGATAGCAAGCTCCCCATCCATCTGGCTGGAAAATCCAATGGGAGTATCCAGTGGCTTGCGTTTGAGCGACCACTGCGACCACTTCAGGCTTCCACTCTTGTCGACGATGGTCTTGTGCGAGCCCATTGGTAGGCCGATCAATGACTGAGCGTCGGTATTGGCGTATCGGTGATCGATGACGAGGCTCGACTGGCCGTGAATCGGCGTAGGGGCCCAGGCGACGGCGATCAAAAGGGATGCTGTGCAAAGGAGTCGGAAGTGACGGGATGCAGAGGTCAAAGCAAATCTCTCTTCGAACGGCGCTAGGTTCCAGTGGCAGTCTATATGCAAGTTTCGAAACAATACAGTAGCTTTCATTTTTCGGAGTCTTTGCCATATACGCCGTACCGAGAAGCACTTTAGCGAGCCACGGCGCAGGTTTTAGCCCCACAATTCAGGTACTGCAGTGCGCGCGGGTAACCAAAGCTGGCGTTGAAACTCGGGCGATCGTTTAGTATTTGGAACTTCGCGACAAGTTTCAGCAAATATAACAACATAACTCTCACAACCTGCTTGACAGTGACCAAACTGCTTCGCTAGGGTGATTGCCGCTTGGGCATTTTGCCCTAACGCCAAGGAGCCGAAATGAAACTCGTACGGTCAGTTGCTGTCATTCTCTTGCTGGTATGCGGTATCGCGGTGGGACAGGAAACTCGCGCCACGCTAACAGGAAGAGTCACAGATCCATCGGGGGCCATTATTCCTGGTGCCAGAATCACCGTGACTCGTACTGATACCGGCACGCAGACAAACGTGCTCTCCAACTCGGCCGGGGAGTATACCGTCCCCTTCCTTACGCCAGGTCCGTACATGGTTTCCGTGGCTGCTCCGGGCTTTGAGAAGTATGTCCACACGGGGATCACGTTGCAGGTTGAGCAGACCGTGACCGAGAACGTCAAGCTCGCTCTCGGCGAGACCACTCAGACCGTAACCGTAAATGCGGAGTCTCCGTTGGTGGACACCGCGACCGCAACGACCGGACAAGTACTTACCGCCGAAGAGGTCGAGGATCTGCCGAGCAACGGTAGGTCCCCTCTCGGTTTTGCGCACCTGGAGTATGGCGCTGTCGCGAAGGGCAAGCACTCGGCGTCGCAGGTAAGACCGTTTGACAACTCAACCGGAGACGACTTCTCTCTCGGCGGCGGCAACTCCGCTTCGAACGAGGTCCTCCTCAACGGCGTTCCTAACATGGAAGACGGCAGCCGCACTGCCGGCTACAGCCCACAACTCGACGCAGTCGACGCGATCAGGGTCGACGAGTTCACCGCCAACGCGGCCCTCGGCGATACCGCGGGCGGATTTCTCAACATCACCACCAAGGGTGGCACCAATCAATATCACGGTACCGCGTCGGAATACTACGCAGGCTCCCGACCACTAACGGCAGAGCCGTTCTTCACCTCTCCTGGAGCCACGGTAGCGTCCGTACACTTCAATCAATATGGCGCCACGTTCGGAGGTCCAATCAGAATTCCTCACGTCTTCAACGGCCGGGACAAGCTTTTCTTCTTCTATGCGTTCGAAGGATACTCCGGTAAGTCCCCGGCAACCACGATTACCAGTGTCCCGACGCAGGCTGAGCGCAACGGCGACTTCTCTGCACTCCTTGCGATCAGCCCCGCTAATCAGCTCTATAACCCGTTTACCGCCACAATGGTCGGAAGCAACGTGAGTCGTAGTCCGATTCCAGGTAATGTCCTCGCGAATGCCGGCCTCTCGATCAATCCAGTAGCCCAGGCGTACCTCAAAATGATTCCGTTGCCAAACTACAATGGGGCGTCCACGAAGCCGGACGGAGAGAACAACTTCTTCGCCAGTGATCCCACAGTCAACGACTACAAATCCAATCAGGGTGACATCGACTGGAACATCACCAACTCCAACAAGATTAGGTTTGAGGCGCATCGCAGCAATTACGCGTCGTCCTCAGCGCAGATTTTCAACAACCCTCTCACCGGAACCGCCCAGGACACGATCATATGGGGCGGCCAAGTCGACGATGTTCACACCTTCACCCCCACGCTCGCCCTAGAGACGCGTCTTGGATTCAGCCGGTACGAAACTAGCTCCGAGCCAACCAGTCAGGGCATCAACCCCACCACTGTGGGGATGCCAGCGTATGTCGCCGACAACTCAACCCTGCTTGCTCTTCCTTACCTGACATTCAGTGACGCCTCTCCCATACCTAGCTTGAGCGGTACGCCCGGATCAACCGAGGATTTCGATACCATCCAGTTATATGCCAGCCTCAACAAGACCTGGGGACATCACACCATCAAGGTCGGCGCTGACATCCGCTCCTATAAAGATTCAACGCTTAATCCCGGCCCCGCCGACGGAACTTACGCCTTCAAGGCAGCAGCCAACGACTTCGTCACCTCCGGTCCGGGCAATGCCACCGTCAAGGGCGCGAATCAGAACTTTGGCGGGGCCTTCGCACTCTTCGAACTCGGCCTTCCATCCACCGGTTCCTACATGATCAGCACAAAGTTTCAGTATGACAGTTGGTACACAGCCGGCTTTGCCCAGGATGACTGGAAGCTGCTTCCCAACTTCACCCTCAGTATGGGCATCCGCCTCGATCACGAGACACCTGTGGTCGAGAGCAATAACAATCTCGTTGCCGGATGGAATCCTAACCTTCCCAACGGCGCTACTGCTGCGGCCCAGGCCGCCTATGCCAAGGCTCCGAACCCCAATCTGCCGGTGGCCAATTTCCAGCCGACAGGCAACATCATCTACGCGACGCCATCGAATCGCTCCGCTTACAACCCGGCGCCCGTCTACGTCAGCCCGCGGATTGGGTTCGCGTATTCGCCGGAGTTCTCCCATGGGACACTCGCCATACGCGGCGGTTTTGCTGTCTTCGTCAATCCGTTCACCGATTACGACTTTGGCCAGACCTACGGTTTCTCGCAGACAACCAACTTTGTTCCCACCAACAACTCCATGCTCTCGCCTGCGACGGAACTCGACGATCCTTTTCCGGTTGCTGGCAGCACGACGAAGACTCCCAATCCTATCCAACCACCTGTTGGTTCGCTCTACGGCATCAATACGAACATCGGCAGCACAATCGGTTTCTACGCTCCCGTCAAAGTGCCTTACTCCGAGAAGTACCAGCTCGACATACAGAAGCAGTTTGTCGGGAACTGGATGGTCGAAGCGAGCTACGTAGGAGATCACCAGGTTCACAACTCCTACACCAACATGATTAGCTCGACGCCGCTGCTGCCCTTTCTTAGCCGTTCCCCGCAGCTCGACGCCACCGTCAACGCTCAATTGGCAGCCTCGATTCCAAACCCATTTTTGGGAACCTTTCCCGCCGGCGCCACAACGACCGGATTGAACACCTCGAAGACCACGACTGTCGGCGCGATATTGCAGGCCTATCCCGAGTACACAAGTGTGTCCGAGTCGCTCATACCGGGCCAGGGCATTAACTTCAATGCCTTTCTATTCAAAGTGGCGAAGCGCATGTCTTACGGTCTCCAACTCGATTTCAACTACATCCACTCACGTCAGCTGGGTACCACAGGTCAGCTGAATCCCGGCGGTCCCTTGTGGTACGGAGTGACGTCGTCCGACTTTCCCGATCACGCCTCGCTCACCGCAATCTACTTGCTGCCCTTCGGCAAGGGCCGGAGGTTTGTTAACAATTCAAGACTCCTCGATGAATTGATTGGCGGCTACAGCGTTACGACCATCTTCCAGTACCTCTCCGGGACGCCTCAGTCTTGGGGTAATGTCGACTACACCGGCAACTGGCACGACTTCAACCTCAACGCTCACAACTACCTTGGCCCCACGTTTAACACTTCCGGCTTCTACACCGGAAGCCTTCAACCGAACGGAAATAACTACCGCACTTTCCCTGCGATGTTCCTTCGCTCCGATCCCACCAAGAACTTTGATTTTTCCATCTTGAAAAACTTCACCATATGGGAGCGTCTGGTAATTCAACCTCGTGTGGACGCGTTCAATGCCTTTAACCGGCCCCAGTTCGGCAATCAAAACCTCTCGCCCACGTCTTCAGCATTCGCTCAGGTTTCGTCCCAATTGAATACAAGCCGGCAACTGCAAGGGGGAGTTCACATAATCTTCTAGGGGCTGGGTATGGGTTGCTGTTGGTGTTTTCGGCGCAAGCTTTGTCATTGTGGTTCAGCTTCTGGCGGCAGATAGCCTGTGCGCAGGGCGAAGTCTGCGTTTGTCGACAAGGGCGAGCCCTGCCTTGACCGCGGAGACGACCTCCTGAACGTCCTCGCCGGTCATCGCGTCGTAGAGCGGCAATGTCAGGACTCTCGAGGCCACGTCGTTGGTGACCGGCAACGAGGCAAGGTTTGCGAGGTCACGGAAGTAGTCCTGCTCGGCTACGTGCGGGGAGAAGTAGGATGCCGAGCCCACGCCGCGCTGGCGCATCTCAACCTGAATCTTGGTCCGGTAGGCAGCCATGTCTGAGGGTAAGAGTGTGGAGGTGAACTGGTGCGCCTGGCGATAAGTCTTGAGCGGCTGGAAGGAGAACCCGGGCAGGGCATCGCGGTAGAGTTCGACGATGCGGCAGCGCTGCTCGATCACTGCATCGAAGTTTTCCAGGCGGAGGTTCGCAAGCAGCGCAGTGACCTCGCTCATCTTACCGTTCAGTCCTAACTGGGTTGCGTTGCGTGTCTCTCCGAAGCCGAAATTGCTCATGGTGCGTAGGGCCCGGATAAGTTCGGAGTCGGCGCTGTAGACGACGCCGCCCTCAGCAGTGGCGAAGGACTTGGTCGCATGCATCGAGTAGACGACGGCACCCGAAAAACCGGTGCCAAAACCGTGTCCGTCCCCGGAGATAGTGCCGAGCGATGCTGCTGCGTCGACGACCACTGGAATGTCATACCGCCGCTGGATATCTTCGTACCATGCGAGGTCGATGTCGTAGCCAAAGGTAGCATAAGGCACCACGACGGCGATCTCCGGATGGTATTTCCGTAACAATCGCTGCTCGGAGGCCGTGTCCGCGGACCAATCGGATGGGTTGATGTCGCAGAACAGCGGTGTCAGCCGGTTCCACCGCGCCGCCTGTGCCGCCGCGGCAAAGGTGAATGAAGGCATCAGAGCGTAACGGCGGCGGCAACCGGGACGGCTCTCGATCGCCTGACGAATCGCGATCAGAAGTCCCGTAGTCGCGTTGCAGACCGTCAGGCACTCCCCAACACCGCCAAACATCCGGGCGGTCAAATCCCGTTCGAAGGCTGCGTTGAGCGGGCCGAAGTTGGTGAAGATGGCCCGATCTTCGATCTCACGCAGGCGAGAGACGGATTCGCTGAGCTTCGGGGGACTGGGTTTGGTGAGAGGTATCGGCAGGTCAGGCCTCCGTCGCCACAGCTACGGCGATTCTTGGAGCACCAGGGCTGCTGGTAGCGTGCTTTGGAGCGCCGCCCGTGGCTACGCGCAGCATTCCGGGCGCGACAGGTGCCGGCGGTACGACCGCCTTGACGATGATTGATCCGATGTCGTTTTGCCACAGCCAGAGACCGTTGGCCTGGCCCGTGAAACTGGGCTCTCCGCCGAGCTTGCCGCGCGGAACGAAGCCCGCCGCAAGGCCAATTCCGAACAATCCCGCGATTGGTCTGCCATGGCCATCCATCACGCGGCACTGGTCATCCACCAGAGGTGCCGATGGGCCCGTATGGGCGAATAGGAGAGTCTCTGCTCCGTACTCGTCCAGAATCCGCAACGCATTGGGCCTGTAGCCCAGCGCGGCCACGATGAGGTGCGCCGAGTCGATGAGCCTGACTGCCTCGGGGTCCTCTTGCCTGAGTCGATGCATCCTCATGCGCGGTTCGGGCGACCTGCCTCCGATGCCGCGGAGCTGCATCAGCAACTCACGGGACTCAAGCCGCAGACCAGCCAGGCGGAAGACTCGATTTGTAACCGGGCAAAGGTCCTCGGGGCCAAACTCGGTATAACCGTCGGCGAAGGCCTCCTCCGGACTGGTGTAGTACACCCGCAACGGACGCCGGTGAAAGAGAGTCACGCCTCCCTCGCCGAACCGCACGTTCTGGAGACGATGAAGAAGTGTGTAGGCCACTGACATTGCGCTGGTTGAGCCACCCAGGATGGCTACCCTGGGGTTGTCCTTGCCCTCGAGCCGCGCGACGACCTCGGCCAGACGGCCGATGCCGAGCACTTCTCCGGACTGCATAAGGCGATCGCCCCATCGCTCGATTACACTCACACCGGCTACGCGCTCCTGTTGGAGCCGAACCTGCGGCTGGCTCGCTCCGGTTGCGAGAATCAGGCTCTTCGCCCGTATGGTTAGCTGACTTCCGCTCGCCTTGTTTGCAATCAAGCTCCAACTGCCGTCGGACTGGAGTTGGGCGGATTCGGCAGTGCAGCAGGTCAGTACCTCACATAGGGGATGGTCGTCGATCATCGTATGCAACGCCTGCCCGACCAGCGCCAATAATTCTCCGGCATCACGTAGCGGTATCGCGTTTTGTCCGGCGGCCGCAATGCGCCGCGCGACAGGAGTTTCAAGAATCCGGTGCAGCGTGGCTTCACCGCCGACTCGCAAAGGATCGACGAAGGTATCTCCCGTGCTGTCGGAGTTGATGACGTAGTTGCCGATCTGTCCCTTGCCGATGTGGGCGCTTTGCTCCACAATCAACAAACCTTGCTGCAACATCTGTGTCAGCCGGCCATCTCTGTGCGCGGCAAGCAATACGGCGAGGCCGGCAGGTCCTCCGCCTACAAAAACTACTCCGAATTGCCGCTGAAAAGCGATCATCAATACCTGCTGACGAGAGAAAGTCGCTAGCCAATACATCGGCTCAAACGGGAGCAACAATAGGCCGCGGGAACTGCTCTCGTAGAATCAAGCCGCGCAGGTGTGGGGTCAATGCACGAAAGTTGTACAAGTGTTGGGAAATCATCCATTTGGAGACACTTCCGGAACAGGAAAATCTGCTCCGTGTGGAATAATTGCCGGCAAGGTCCCGCCTTTTCCGGAGTCTCTGCCGGACAGATATGAGAGTCGCAGAATACGCACCGGAGGAAGTTGGCGGCTAAGGCCAAATTGACCAACCACGAACTCCCGAAACGAGAAATGATTGAGCGGAGACCTCAGCGCCTGGACTATCGTGACTCAGGCTGAATGCTCAGATCGCAAACGAGATCGTCGAAGTTTCGATTTCGTTTCGCGCACTACTGCTGCAACGAGCGACTTGGATTTGCTGCCGAGGTTATCCATGAGTGCAGGCGAGAAAAAAGCTTTGACGGCCGCCTCGCGCGAGGCCGCAAAATCCCCCTGCTTACTGAGCAGATAGGACATCGATTCATATCGCTTGCCCTTCCCGGCACGAGCAAACCTGTGCCATTGGGAGGGAAGGATGCTTTCCATGTGTTCGTAAAATTGTAAATCCATCGCGCACCAATACAGGCTCCCTTTACTCGTCATGGAGCTTCCGGGAGCAAGCATATAATCTGCCATGACGCGGTCGAGCAACACAATATCTCCTGAACTTCCCGCTAATACAAGTACCGGCCAATCAGCCATGCCAGTGAGGTCAAAGAACCATTTGGGCAGGTCGCGATGTATGCCATTACGAAACATAATTGAAGGAGATGGCACGAAGTTATGACGAATGATCTCTGCAAGGCCGTACCGGCCGGGAGATATGGAAGGATATCTTTCTCGCCTTACCTCTCCATCCTTGGTAACCCATCGAACAAAATGGCTACACACGCTGACGCATGGATCCAATTCCAATACTTGCACCTGGACTGCCAACTTTTCCGGATCCGTCCAGTAGTCATCCGCATCCAGCCACGCAATGTATTTTCCCCGGCATTGCTCAAACGTTTCATAGTAGTTACGTTGCATTCCGAGGTTCTTGCTTCGCTCCAGTACTCGAATCAATTGGGGATTCCGCTCTTGATAGGAGCGCGCGACAGCGATGGTGCCATCCGAGGAACAGTCATCGCCGATGACAACTTCGATAGGAAAACTTGTTTGTTGGCGGAGGACGCTATCAAGAGCTTTTGCGAGCCATTTTTCTGAGTTGAAGGATGTAATTGAAACGCTGACCAAGGGAGCAGAGCCGATCGCTGAGGGGCTTTGGCTGGACATGGGCACCACCAATATACATGGTCACTCGGATGACGTAGTGAGGAGCGGCCATCAGGGTAGCCCCGCTGCGATTTGTTTCGCGGTTATATAGCCTGTGTATTTTGTTTATTGCTGCACGGAAACCTGCAGGACGATAAGCGCATTCCGTTCAAGAGTAAGTTCGAGCCGGCCATCCTTGAGCGTTGTTCGTTCGGGCTGTCCTAGGGCAGTCTCGCGATTCAGCTGTTCCACCTGTATTTCGGTTGGATCCAGGGGACTTCCCATCGCGGCATACTTCGGAAGCACATTGCCGTGTTCGTCATCGACGCGTTCGATCGATACCTCCGCGTTACGCGGTACGTTGCGAAACTCGATATTCATTATCTTTGCCCCGCCCTTCGTTTCGCCGTTTTCGAACAGGTCGACCAAATTCCATGCGGCAATCACCAAACTTCCATCTTTGCTCTTAGTCACAATCACGTTGTTGGATGGATTGGCCAGCCGCTCGTCGCCCAACTCATGTAGCAGAGCAAAGTCGTAGTAACTCGGCTTATTGATGCCGCCTTTAGCTCGCAAGCCGAATGCGCCTACAAAGGGCCTCGACATTGGCCCTCCCTCCTCAAACACATCAGAGAAGGTCCAGAACGACATCATGTTCACCATGCCGTCGCATTGTCTTACTGTGTTCGCGAGCGCCGGTCCTACGTAGGTCGTGTCGCGGGCCTGCATGGCGCCGGGCACATTCCATTCCGTCCAGAAGAGCGGCAGATTAGGTGTCGACGATGCATGGATCTGATTACGTACTTTCTTCACTGCGAGACAGACACGATCATCCATTGGAATGTTTTCGTTTGTGCCCAGCATGTCCTGAGCGGTGTCATCGGCGTATCCGTGCGTCGAGACAAAATCTACGGGAACATGAACTGCGGCGGTATGTTTGAGAAAATCATCTACCCAGTGTGCCGCGGACGTCGCTGGACCGCCAACGCGCAACCGCGGACTGACTGCCTTCAATGCGCGTGACGTGTGATCGTAGAGGTCGAAGTAGCTTTGCTTGCGCGGAATACCATTCCAGAAATCGATGTTGGGCTCATTCCAGACTTCGAAGTACCACTGTGCCACCTCGTCGATTCCATAGCGATCAACTAAATGCTGAGCGAAATGGGTCATGAGATCGTCCCACCTTTCCATGCTTTTTGGTGGCGAGACATTTTGCTTGTACCAGAAGGGGTGAAGCGCATCAGGGTTGAATGCCAGCTTCTTCGGCATAAAGCTGATCTCCACAACCGGTCTCACACCGTTCCTTAAGAGACCGTCATAGACCTGATCGACATAAGCGAAGTTGTAAACGGGATTTCCATGTTCGTCTTCGTTGTAGACACCAAGTTCATCATGAAGAATCGCATGGAAGCGAACGTAACGGAAGTCAGTCACCTTCTTCACAGCACGCAGATCATCGCGGTAGCTCTCGCGCAAGGTAAGGATCGCGCGCCCCGAGCCGAACATCTGTTCCCAGAAGTGCGGGAAGGGTGTGGCCTGGGCGTGGGCATCGATTTGAATGACCTCCTGCGAGGAGCCTTGGAGGGGAACCCAGAGCATCAGGCCGAGGAGCGCAAGCCGAAATGTGCGAAGTCGAGACATGTGAAACCTCAGTCAGAAACGTTGTGGTGGAGTGTGGTCAAGATGTGGTTTTTCGGTGGTGAAAACGTGGTAAATAGATGTCTCTTAACCTGGTGCGAAGCGAGGACTGGCGCTGGTTTTGTAATTTTGGGACGGTAATAAATGTGACGCAGCAAAATGCACTAGGAAATGAGGCAGCGGGGCGATTAGATTTGTCAAGTGTGGACGATATGACAAGCCGACTCGCCAGCGTACCGTTTCGGTCCAGGTCGGATCGTGCTCTGGAACCATTCGTGCTCTATCGCTAGGTGAACTTCATCGAAACCGGGCGATTCTGCGGTCGGAATTGGCCGACGACCTCCTCCTTGTCAGGGGAGAGACATATACCACCTAGGTTGTTGAAGAATTT
>CAWBTR010000013.1:0-98301 GCA_963791735.1 uncultured Acidobacteriaceae bacterium
TCACCATCAAATCAATAACTTATAGGAAATTGAAAAACCACTGAAGAATCAGGGGATACAAAAGGGATACTTACTCTTTTGATACATCCCTGCCACTCTTACCAGTTCCATGCTCGCCTTGCATGTATGAAAAACAGGTAGTGGCTACTTCACGAAATGGTTGTGGAGCGCGGAAGGCAGACGCAGGATTCTCACTAAGAGATTCAAACCGAAAACTCCAAGCTAAGAGCGACGCAGGAGAGTTTGGGATGGGGAAAATCAACTGGCCTAGAGTTGTTCTCTGCGGAGTCTTGTGTGGCATCGTCTGGAGTGTGCTTTCTTCGTTTATCACGGCTTTTCTAGCAAAAGATTTTGTGGCCGCAGTACCCGGCGGACGATTGTCCAAACCACCCGGCAGCCTGGTCGCCTTTCTATCCATCGTGAACCTTGTGACAGGAATCTGGGCAATGTGGCTCTATGCCGCCATTCGTCCTCGCTACGGACCGGGACCAAAGACCGCCGTGATTGCCGGATTCTCGTGGTGGATTATAAGCACCTGCGTAGACGCTACCTGGGATTCTTTCGGATTTGTTGCGCCAACTGCGGTCCTGCCCGCGAGCGGAGCGTCCCTTCCCGCGCTCATTATTGCAGCGTTGGCGGGGGCATGGCTCTATCGGGAGTGATTGGGTATGGAATTAATCGTATAGAAGACGCTGGGTCGTCCGAAGACTCTGCGTCCGCCGCGCCTAGCCTAAGCCGTAGCTTTGGCCGGAGCCGGCTCAACCGCACAAAACTCCTCAAGAAAGCGCCCGCTGTACTCGCGGACAAGCGTTTCGACGCGCTCGGACGAGTCGGCACAAACGATCAGTCCCGCGTGATGATACCGATTGAGATGCCGGACGACCTCGGGCGCGTCGTAACCGCTGGTGTCGGGCTGCTCCTGCCTTGCGAGGCAAATAACACTTCCGGCGTAAAGCTGCTTCGGCTTGGGCAGAGCGTACTCCATGTGAAACAGTGCGGCGACTTCAATCCTCGCCCATTCGATCCAAGGGTTGATTCCGGAGGCAAATTCGACGACGTCGGCTATGTGCGCTCCGCCTACGCGGGCGGCGGTCTCGAGGAAGTAGAAGCTGCCGTCGGATTGCGCCTTGATGAACTCGGTGTGAGTGACCCCGGAGATGAGGCCTAGTGATTCGATGACGTGGGTGTGCATTCCAATCAGGCCAAGAGTTTCGCTCGATTCCCTGTCGAGACCGTGAGTACTGAAGACACCGCCCTGATGCATGGTCTGCATGGGGGGCTGGCCGTACTTGAAGGCCGAGCTGAAGAGCGTTCTTCCATTCCAGGTGATGCCCTCGACGTGAAAGATCTCACCGGGAACGAAACGCTCCAGGAGGTAATGCGACTGCAGATCGCCGAGTTCGTCGAGGATCGGCCAGAGTGCGTCTGCGTTTTCGATCTTGCGAATGCCGATCGCTGAGGCGTTGGTGCGGGGCTTCAACAACCATGGCCCGGGAACATGTCCCATAAATTTGCGGAGCGCGTCGTAGTTGAAGACGGAGGTAAACTCGGGGACCGCAACGCCGCACTGCCGGGCGCGGACACGCATGGCCAGCTTGTCGCGGAAGTGGCGTGTCAGCGATTCACCCATTCCGGGCAGACGCATGTGCTCGCGTAGCAACGCAGCCACTTCGAGATCGAACTCGTCGAGCGCGACGATGCGGTCGAACCTGTTCTCTCGCGCGAGATAGCTGACGGTGTTCAGAACCTGCTCCGGAGTAAGGTTCTCCGGCATGGTGATGAGCCTGGAGATGGACTTACGTGGCCAGTCGGCGTTCTCGAGCTTGTTGACCGTGAGCAGGACAACGTTGACACCGAGGCGGGCGGCCTCTTCGAGAAAAGGCTGTCCCTTTTCGTAGGTGCTGATACAGAGAATCGTGGGCTTCTGTCGGTCGTCGGTCACGCTTCCTCCGTCGTTTAATAGGTCGCACTTCCTCTATCGTTCAATAGGAGCTTAACCGCTTATCCAGCGAGAGTCACGAACTTCTGCATCCGAGTCCGCCCAGGCTTTGGCTCGTGGGCTTTACAGTACCGGCTCTTCGACGAAGGTTTGTTTGACGCCGTCTTCGAGAGTGGTAAAAGGCGCAGTGTAGCCGACAGCACGCAGACCGGTAATGTCTGCCTGGGTGTAGTGCTGGTAACGGTTTCTCAGGTCGCCTGGGAAGGAGATGTATTCGATCCTGCCGGGACCGTGCACCTGCATGAGGGCTTCGGCGACCGCGTTAAAGGTGCGGGCTTTGCCGGTGCCGGCGTTGACTACGGCGTGGATCGGATTCTTCGGACTATCAGGCAACAGGCCGGCGAAGAACATATTGATGCGAGCGAGGTCCTTGACGAAGACGAAGTCGCGCCGCTGTTCGCCGTCCTCATAGCCGCCCGAACCCTCAAACATATGGATGGTCCCGGTGTCCTTGAGGTCGCGCGTGAAGTGGTGGATTACGCTGGCCATGCGACCCTTGTGTTGTTCGCGTGGGCCGTACACGTTGAAGTAGCGCAGGCCGACGACGGTGCTCTTCATCTCCGGTAGGAAGCGGCGGACGTAGTTATCGAAGACCAGCTTGGAGTAGCCGTAAATGTTCAGCGGGCGCTCGTTCTTCGGCAACTCGGTGAACTCCGTGCTGGCTCCATAAACAGCTGCGGTCGAGGCATAGACTAGCGGGATCCCGCGATCGAGCGCGAAGTGCAACAGCTCCTTGGAGTAAGTGAAGTTGTTGTCCATCATGTAGCGGCCGTCATCTTCGAGTGTGTTCGAACAGGCACCCTGATGCAGAATGGCGCGAACTTTTGTCTTCTCGAAGTAGCCGGATTTGAGGGCGGCGCGAAATTCACGTTTGTCCATGTAGTCGGCGTAGTCGGCGCCAGCAAGGTTCAGGAACTTCGGGCCGGTAAGATTGGGCGCCGGGGCGAAGTTGTCCACGAGCAGGATGTCGCTCTCGCCCGCACCGTTAAGCTGGTGGATCAGATTGCTGCCAATGAAGCCTGCACCGCCGGTAACGATGATCACTTCTGCATCTCCTCGTTTTGCGCAGAACTCGCAGTAAGTTTCTTCACGATGCTGGTGGTCGAAAAGCCTTCGACGGTAGGGACGATCTCGACTCGTCCACCGGCGGCGATGACGTCCTCGTGGCCCACTACGGTCTCGATGGTGTAGTCGCCGCCCTTGACGAGAACGTCCGGCTTCAGAGCGCGGATGAGCTCAAGCGGGGTGTCTTCCTCGAAGAGCACGACGGCATCGACGGCGGCGAGAGCGGCCATGACGCGGGCTCGTTCCCGCTCGGCCACGATAGGACGGCTCGGGCCCTTGAGCCGGCAGACGGAGCCATCGGCGTTGAGACCCAGCACGAGCTTCGATCCGAAGCGCCGGCAGTCTTCGAGCAGCGTGATGTGACCGACGTGCAACAGATCGAAGCAGCCATTGGTAAAGACGATGGTTTCGCCCGAGGCGCGCCACTCGGCAACACGCAACTTGATGCGATCGAGGTCGAGAATCTTTTCACCCGCAGTGAGTCCAGAGCTTGGCGTCAACGCTGCAACGAGTTCATGTCCAGCGATTGGGACTGTACCAACCTTGCTGACCACGATTCCAGCTGCCAGATTTGCGAGCTCTACAGCCGTCTCAACCTGTATCCCTCCGGCCAGACATGCGGCGAGTGTCGCGATGACCGTGTCTCCTGCGCCTGAGACATCGAAGACCTCGCGCGCGCGTGCTGGTGAGTGATATACGCCGGAACTGCCCGAGGCGGCGGGACGAAGAACGCTGATTCCCTTCTCGCTCATCGTGACGGTCAGAAACTTCAAGTCGTGCTCGGTGACCAGGGCCTGCCCCGCGGCAAGTAGTGCGTCGGTATGGTGGGCAGGGATTCCGGTTGCGGCCGAGAGCTCTCCAAGGTTGGGGCAGACCGTCGTTGCACCCGTGTATTTGCTGAAGTCAGGCGTCTTCGGATCGGCCAGTACGGGAATGCCGGCGGTGCGTGCGGCGCGAATGACGGCCTCACAGAGATCAGCCGAGAGCGCGCCTTTGGCGTAGTCGGAGAGGATGACGGCGTGGACCTTTGTGACAAGGTCGGTAGCGCGCTCCACGCAGGCGCTGGGCTTCGGCAGCGGAGGGCGCGTCACGGCTCTCGATGTCCAGCCGGAGCAACTGCTGCATGCGGCCGACGATCCGAGTCTTGGAGATGGTGGGGAGCGAACTCGGAATCACGCCAACCGTGTCGATTCCGGCACGCTGCAGGATGCCTGACAACTCAACCTGCTCGGAGTCGCTGCCCCAGAAGCCTGCGAGAAAGGTCTGGCAGCCGAGGCCCGCGAGGTTCATTGCGACATTGGCCGCACCACCTGCGCGCTCATAACGCCGGGCGTGACGGAGAACCGGAACCGGGGCTTCGGGAGAGATGCGCTCGACGTCGCCGTGGATGTAGCGGTCGAGCATGATGTCGCCAATAACCAGCACCTTGAGTTGAGCGAAGCCGCCTTCCAGCAGGTTCAGAATCGAATGAAGTTCCGGCAGCATGCGCGAGAAGATCTCCTTGGAACCATCATCGCATCTTCCACGTGCTCGCCGCTTCAGCGACTAGCCGAGGATGGCACGAACCTCGATGACGACCTCATCGACAGTAATCGAGGTCAGGCATTTCTTGCGTTCGATGATGCAGGTCTCGAGGCCGCAGCCCCAGCAGTCGGTCTGGTGATAGACGACGCGATGCTTTTTGCCATAGGGGAACCAGACACGCGGCTTGTTGCGGGCGGCAAAGATGGCCACGCAAGGGGTCTGAACGGCTGCAGCGAGGTGCATGGGGCCGCTGTCATGGCCGATAAAGACCTCGGCCTGCGCCAAGGCGGCGGCGCTCTCTCGAGGGGTCAGCAGGCCGCAGAGATTGACGACAGGACTGCGGGAGTTTTGCCGCCAGCCATCCGCGGCAAACTCGCTGGCCTCGCTCTCTTCAGACGCTCCGCACAGGGCCAGGGCGCGATCCGGGTAGAGGGCCGCCAGGCGATTCAATAGGGCACGCCAGTTGTCTCGGCCCCAATCCTTCGATTGAACCTTCGTACCTACGCTGACGGCGAGAAGGGGATGGCCAGACGTTGACGAGAGCAGTTCTTTTGCCCTGGCGCGCTCTGCGTCCGTCAGGTGCAGGTCCCAGCTTGCCGCAGCTTCGAGATGAGCATCGCCCAACTCCGCCAGATTGCGCGCGAGGCGTGCTCCTTCGGGTTCGAGGGCTTGTGCGGACTCTTCCCAGCGGTTCTGCTGCATGTCTTCGGTCACGGGAATGCCGATGCGGTGCGGAATCCCGCAAAGACGGAAAAACTTTTCGTCGCGGCGTGCAGACTCGACTCCGCGCGCAGGCCCCATATAAATGAGTACCTGGGGACGCCAGCGGAGGAGTTGCCACCAGAGATTGAAGAGTTCGCGCGGGCTGCGGACCCCGACTGCGTAGCGGAAGTAGCCGTGGATGAGATTGCTGCCTTCGAGGATGGCGGCAGCTGGCGGGGCTTTGGCATTAACCGGGAAGTTTGTCAGCAGGCGGCGTTCGGCCTCGGGAAACGCGCGGGCGACCAGGTGAAGCGCCGGTAGCGCAATGAGAGTATCGCCGAGGCTGCCTAGCCGGTAGATCAGAACCCGTTTTGTCGAGCTTGCCATTGTGTGACTCTAGTCTGCTTGGTTCGCTCGCTTCCGGCAAGCGTGGCGAGCCAGCGGGTAATGTTAACCTGACCTTGCGAGAACCGGCGTTGCACCCTGGGGCTGCCGCGATTGCAAAGTTTCTAAGCTAGTTGGAACGGAGGGCCTATGCTCGATGCTCTTTTGATAACGCGAATGCAGGGCGAGATGACGGCGGCTCTGCACGAGAGTGAGAGTGAATTAGCGATCGAGACGAGTGCCGATGGATTGATGGCGCTTGCGATGGCGCAGCACCGGGCTAACTTTGAGCTTTGGCATGAGGAAGACAAGGCGCGCGTGCCAGGAGTAGCCGATGCGGAGATTGCGCGGGTGAAGCGGGCTATCGATCGGTTGAACCAACGGCGGAACGACCTGATGGAGAAGATGGACGCGTGGCTGATGGAGAGGCTGGAGCAGAACGATGCTGCCCCACTGCACTCGGAGACACCGGGGTTGATGATCGATCGGCTTTCCGATCCTGGCGCTGAAGATCTACCACACGCGCGAAGAGGCGCACCGGGCAAGTGCGACGGAGCTTCATCGGCTGCGGAACGCAGAGCGGCTGTCTCTGCTGGAAGAGCAGCGCGACGATCTGGCGGGGTGTCTGGATGCCTTGTGGGCGGAGGTGCTGAAGGGGACGCGGCGATTCAAGCTCTATCGGCAGATGAAGATGTACAACGATCCTGAGTTGAATCCCGCGGTCTACAGCAGAAGCCAGGGCCAAAGCTAGCAGACGGCAACCGTGCAAGGGGCTACCCGGAATGGAACGCCATAGCAGCAGGCAGAATGTGTGGAGTTGACCTAACCGCCTTGTCTGCGTATAAAACCGACACGAGGCTAAACCAGGTTTGAGCTACCGTTAGAATGAGAAAGCTCGGAAATGCCCAGGCGACAGGAATGACCATGGCTCAGATGAAGACCGCAACTGCACCCGCAACAACAAAGCGTGCTCCGCGCACGCTGGCTGGAACACTCCCTGCGACGGACGGTGCGCGAGCACAGATCGTTGCACAATATGAGGCCGCGCTGCGACTGATGCAGGAGGGCAAATACGAGAAGGCCCATGCGGCATTCGACAAGATGCTGGCGACCGGAGCGGGCGAACTAGGCGATCGCGTCCGGATGTACACCAACGCGTGTCTGCTGCAGACCGCGAAGGGAAAGAACACCTTTGCCAGCCATGAGGAGCACTACGACTATGCCGTATCGCTGCTAAACGACGGGCACTATGAGGACGCCCGCGAGCAGTTCAAGCTCATCCTGAAAGCGAATGACAAGGCCGACTATGCATTCTATGGGCTGGCTGTGCTGTCCAGCATGACGGGCGACTCGCAACACTGCCTGGAACACTTGACGGAGGCGATCCGGCAGAACCCGCGCAACAGGATTCAGGCGCGCTCGGACTCGGACTTCCAGGATATGGCGGACGATCCGCGTTTCACGGAGCTGCTTTATCCGGAGGTCTGACTCCGCTCTGCATCCAAGCTAAACAAGGTTCATTTACGCTTGGAGAGGATCCCTCACGCATGTCGTTGCCGAACTTGACTGAATCAAAAGAGAAAGAGCTTCGCGTGGTCGCCATTGGCGGCGGCACGGGGTTGTCGACGCTGCTGCGGGGGCTGAAGCGGTATGTTGTGACTCCGGACCGGAGAAAAGGAATCCGGATTGGGCGCGCCACAGAGCCCGAGAGCCTTTCTACCCCGCCGTGCCCCTCGTTCCGGTGTATTATCCGCGAGCTGTCTGCAGTAGTGACCGTGACTGACGATGGCGGATCGTCAGGACGGCTGCGCGAAGACTTCAAGATGCTGCCTCCGGGGGACATCCGGAACTGCATGGTGGCGCTGTCCGAGGATGAGCACCTGCTGTCGAAGCTGTTTCAGTTTCGCTTCGAGCATGGCGACCTGGAGGGGCACAGCTTCGGCAATCTGTTTGTCGCCGCACTCTCGCATATCACGGGCGACTTTGCTCAGGCGGTGCAGATGTCGTCGCAGATCCTGGCCGCAAGAGGAAGGATCTTTCCTTCGACCAATACGAATGTGAGCCTGACGGCGCAGATGGACGATGGCTCCCTGGTGCACGGCGAGACCAACATCACGGCGAGCAAACACAGCATCGTCGAACTGCGGCTGGAGCCGGCGACGGCCGATCCGTTGCCCGAGACGCTGGAGGCAATCGCCAACGCCGACCTGATTACGCTGGGGCCAGGATCGCTGTACACCTCGTTGATTACCAACCTGCTGGTTCGCGGAATTCCGGAGGCGCTGGCGGCGTCACGGGCGACAAAGGTTTTCGTATGCAACCTGATGACGCAGGCGAATGAGTCGCTGGGCCTGTCGGCTTCGCAGCATATCGAGAAGATCATGCAACACGCCGTGGGGACACAATCGCCTATCTTCGACTATGCGCTGATCAATACGGGACCGATCTCCGCAGTGCGGCTGGAGCAGTATGCGCGTGAGGGTCAGCAGCCGATTGAGGTGGACCTGGAGCGTGTGCAGGCGTTGGGGGTCGAGCCGGTGACGGGTAACTTCGTCCACGAGGGCGATGTCCTGCGGCATGACTATGACCGCGTGGCGGAGCGTCTGCTCGCGCTCGGACTGGAGCGGCTGTCTCCGGCGCTGACGCAGTAGAACAGACCGGCAGGGAGGTGGCGATGACTGATGAGAACAAGTCCTGGGTGAAAAAGAACGAGAGCGATGAGGTTAGGGTGCTATGACGCCTGTGCTGGAAGGCGCAAGAGTGCGGCTGGAGCCAATGACGACGGGGCATCTGGCGAGGCTTGAATCGGTTGCGTTTGACGATAGGATCTGGCAGTACACGTTACATCGAGTGAAGAGTCCTGACGATCTGCGGCAGTGGGTGGCGGCTGCGTTGACGCTGGAAGCGGCGGGAACCGTAATGCCCTGGGTCACGATCCTGAAGCATGGGAATCGCGTGATTGGGAGTACGAGATTTATGGACTTCAACAGAGAGCATAAGACGACGGAGCTTGGATCGACGTGGCTGGCCCCGGAGTTTCATGGGTCTGGCCTGAACGCGGAGGTGAAGCTGCTGCAGCTTACGTATGCGTTTGAAGAATTGAAGCTCAACCGCGTGGCTTTGAAGACACACCACGAAAATTTCCGATCGCAGGCTGCCATGCGAAAGATCGGAGCGGTGGAGGAAGGGACGTTTCGGAACCACATGGTTATGCCGGACGGTTCGCTGCGTCACAGCGTGTGGTTTTCAATTATCCGGGAAGAGTGGCCGCGGGTGCGATCGCTACTAGAGGCTCAGGTGCGGGCGACTCAACCGTCCGCTTGAGCTGGCCGCAGGCGGCGTAGATGTCGCGGCCGCGGGGGCGGCGGATATAGGCAGGAATGCCGGCTGCCATGATTCGTTTTTGGAAGGCCTGGACGCCGGCCTGGGGTGGCTCGTGGAAGGGCATGTTGGGGCCTGAGTTCCAGACGATGAGGTTGATCTTGCAGCGCATGCCGCTGACCAGAGCGATGAGCTCATCTGCATGCTGGAGCGAGTCGTTGATGCCGCCGAGGAGGACGTACTCGAAGGTGATCCACTCGCGGTTGCGCAGGGGGATGGTCGAGAGCGCTTCGAGGAGGGCGGCGATGTTCCATTTGCGCGTGATGGGCATGATGGACTCGCGGACCTGGTCGTTGGAGGCATTGAGGCTGACGGCGAGCTTGGGGCGGACGGATTCTTTGGCGAAGTCGAGGATGCCCGGAAGAATGCCGGAGGTGCTAACGGTCATGCGCGACTCCGGGATGGGCATCTGGGTGAGGAGACGGACGGCGGCGATGAAGTTCGCGTAGTTGAGAAAGGGCTCGCCCATTCCCATGAAGACGAGGTTGATGCGGGCGGGGGTGGGGTTGCCGCGGGAACTGCCGAGGTCGACGCGATGGCGGTTCAGGACGGCGGCGACCTGGCCGGCGATCTCGCCCGCAGTGAGGTTGCGGCGGATGCCGAGTTTGGCCGTGAGGCAGAACTGGCAGTTGACGGCACAGCCAACCTGGCTGGAGACGCAGATCGTGGAACGGCGATACGGGAAGACCGCAGGATTGGGGGTGGCGGCCAGGGCGTCCTCTTTTTCTTCCTCTTCGGCGGCCGGGGAGCCGTCGCCGCGTTCGCCTCCGTCGCCGTCAGGCATCCAGACGGTTTCGACGGTTTCGCCGTCGGCCATGCGGATGAGGTAGCGCTCGGTGCCGTCGATGGATTTGGCGCTCTGGACGATCTCGGGAAGCCCGACGGTGTAGCCCTCGGCCTGCAGGAGGTCACGGAGGGGAGCGGGAAAGGTGGTGATCTGGTCGAGTGAGTCGATCCGCTGGCGGTAAAGGGCGTCGTGGAGCTGTTTGGCCCGGTAGCCGGGCTGGTTGAGCCCCTTCATCAGGGCGGTGAGCTCCTCCAGCGACGCGCCGAAGAGGGGTCCGGGGATGGGGGCTATTTCGGTATCGGCTTTTATTTTGTTCAACATAGACTGCGGAAGCACAGGTTTTCAGAGGCTTTTATCAGTTTACGCTGTGGGGTGTGGCGGAGCCAATTCCAGGCCCTCCTGTGAAACAATGAAGATTCAAGGAGCCGCATGCCTGCAACGCTGATTGACGATGTCCGTGTGTCCAGAAACGCCTCGCGCAATATCCGAAAGACTGTCCTGCCGAATGGCCTGATGGTGCTGACCGAGAGCATGCCCCATGTGCGGAGCGTGTCGATGGGCGCCTGGGTTGGGACCGGATCTCGGGATGAAGCCGCCGAGGTGAACGGAATCTCGCACTTTGTTGAGCACATGGTGTTCAAGGGGACGACCTCGCGGTCGGCGCAGCAGATTGCCCGCGAGGTGGATACGATCGGCGGGAATCTGGACGCGTTTACCGGCAAAGAGATGGTGTGCTTCAACATCAAAGTGCTGGATGAGAACGTGCCGCCGGCGCTGGATGTGCTGGCCGACCTGGTGCTCCACCCGACCTTTACGCCGGAGGAGCTGGCTCGCGAACAGGGCGTGATTCTGGAAGAGATCAAGATGGACGAGGATAACCCCGACTATCTGGTGAACGAGGTTTGGACGCAGAACTTCTGGAAGGGTGACGCGCTGGGGCGGCCGATTCTGGGAACGGCGAAGACAGTTTCAAACTTCAACCAGCGGATTGTCTTTGATTTCTATGCAGGCCGGTTCACCCCGCGCAATATGGTCTTTTCGGCTGCGGGAAATCTTGAACATGATGCTTTTGTCGCGCAGGTGGAGACGGAGTTCAGTTCGCTGGCGGCCAGTGAAGGAACAGCGCCGAAGGTGGTTGCGCCCAAAGCGACTCCGCACATTACGCTGAAGCGGAAGAAGTCGCTGGAACAGGTGCAGCTTTGTCTCGGAGTGCCGGCTCCTCCGGTAAATGATTCGCGGCGCTATGTGGTCTATCTGCTGAACACGATGCTGGGCGGTGGGATGAGTTCGCGGCTGTTCCAGACGATCCGCGAGGACCAGGGGCTGGCCTACTCGATCTACTCGGAGATGAATCCTTTTCGCGATACGGGTTCGCTGTGCGTGTACGCGGGAACCTCGGTGGATAAGACCCGGAAGGTGTTGCAGCTTACCCTGCAGGAGTTGCGGCGTCTCAAGGAAGAGACGGTCAGTGATGTGGAGTTGAAACGTGCCAAGGACCAGTTGAAGAGCAACATGGTCATTGGGCTCGAGAGCTCGGGAAGCCGGATGGCGAACCTGGCCCGACAACAGATGTACTTCGGACGCTTCTTTGGCGTCGATGAGATTATGGAAGAGATTGAAGCAGTGACGACGGCTGATGTGCAGGAGCTGGCGCAGGAGCTTTTCCAACCCGAGCTGATGGCGTTGACGCTCTTGGGAAATCTTGGGACGATGAAGATCGAGCGCGGAGATTTGGCTTGTTAGGGCGATCTGCTGATAGAGTTTTGTTCGGAGTTGGAAACCAGAATCGCCGAGGAATGATGAAGACCATGAACGCATTGGACGGGTTAGGCGCAGAACGACGGACAGAAGAGGGATTCACGCTGATCGAACTGCTGATCGTCATGTCGGTGATGTTGATCCTGATGACGCTTGCCGTGCCGCAGCTGCTGAAGTTGACGAAGCAGGCGCATGAGACCTCCGCCGTGCAGTCGCTTCGGACGATCGGGCAAGCGGAGTTGCAGTACAACTCGGCGTATCCGGCAAATGGATTTTCCTGCTCGCTCGCGACGCTGGGTGGCGATCCCAAGTCGGGTGCGCCGTCGGCACAGGCCGCCCAGATGATTACGCCGGATCTGGCCAGCGGACAGAAGGCTGGGTACAGCTTCGCCATTACCAACTGCACGAAGGTGACAGTGAACAATCAGGACATGTTTACGGGGTACGAGATTACCGCCGTGCCGAACTCGATCGGAAAGACGGGTGACCGCGGCTTCTGCACGGACGAGAACAATACCATTCGTTTCGATCCGGCAGGTGGAACCAACTGCACGCAACCCATTCAGTGATGCTGGCGAGGGCTCTCCTGCTGTTGTCGATCTGTTGCGCTCCGTACCTCCTGGCGCAGGATAACGACGCGATCGTCCGCAGGGTCGACGACCACTACAACCATCTGGGCTCTCTCCGTGCGCACTATACGGAGCACTACACCGGGATGGGGATGGATCGCACGGAAGAGGGTACGCTACTGCTGAAGAAGCCGGGGCGGATGCGGTGGAGCTATGCAACACCGGTGGGTAAGGTGTTTGTGCTGGATGGGAAGTTTGCGTGGTTCTATACGCCAGGGGACGCCCAGGCGACGCGGGTGCCGGCGAAGCAGTTGGACGATCTGCGGTCTCCCCTGCGGTTTTTGCTGGGGCATACGCAGTTGACCAAAGAGCTCGATAACCTTGTGGTGGTTCCGAATGGTTCGGGGTTTCAGATCTCGGGTGTTCCCAAGGGGATGGCGCAAAGGGTGAAGTTGCTGTCACTTGTTATCACCGCGACGGGGGCGATCGAGCGGATGCGGCTCGAAGAGGTGGATGGATCAGTAACCGAGTTTGCATTCTCTGACCTGCAGGAGAATATGCCGTTGAAAGATGCCGACTTTGCTTTCATTCCGCCGCCAGGGGTGACGGTGGTCGAGGGGCTGCCGCCGATCTAGCGGACTGTCCGAAATGCAGACCTTCCGGCAACGGCAAGGAACATTCTGACGGTTTGGGTGGTTGCCGCTTGTGAGCGGAACGTGAACAACTCGCTGCTTGACACGTAAGATTAATATTGGCCGGTCTGTAAAGAGGTCATAGTAATAGAAGATCGACGCGCGAGAGTCGGCGCGTAGAAAAGTTGAGTTCATTTCGTGAGCGATATTGATGTTGCTAAGACTGTTAATCGTTTGAGTACCTCGGAGTTTCATGCGGCGGTTCATGCGTTGTCTCCTAAGGTAGCCGTTTTCGATTGTGACGGAACGCTGTGGTCCGGGGATGCAGGTTCTGGGTTTATGCACTGGACGATTGAGACCGGCCTGGTGTCGCGCGAGATGACTGACTGGATCGATGCACGGTACCGCGGATACCTGAAGGGCGAGGTGTCGGAGGTGGCGATCTGCGGTGAGATGGTGCAGATGTACCAGCGGCTCCGCGAGGAGGAGATGCGACGCGCGGCGGCGGTCTTCTTTGAGAGCCGGATCGAGCAGAATATCTTTCCGGAGATGCTGGCGCTGGTGGAGGAGCTTCGCGGCAACGGTGTCGACATCTGGGCGGTGAGTTCGACCAACAACTGGGTGATCGAGGAGGGCATGCGGCGGTTTGGGATTCCGGCGGAACGGGTGCTGGCAGCCCGCGTGGAAGTGAAGGATGGCGTGGTGACCGACGTTCTGATCGATGTGCCGACGGATGAAGGCAAGGTGGCGGCGTTGCGTCGTGCGGGCGTAACGGCACCGGATGCGGTGTTCGGCAACTCCGTGCACGACGCGGCGATGCTGGAGATTGCGGCGCGGGCATTTCCAGTGAATCCTTCGCCCGCGCTGTTGGAGCGCAGTGGCAACGAGGGCTGGCCGGTTTACTATCCAGCGTCGGTTCGGCCTAAGTAAAGCGAATAGAAGCTTTTGGCTCTGCGCGTCGTCTAATCTACAGGCAGATGAGAGAGCCCATTCGCAAGCTCGAGGAACGTGGTGAGATAAAGGAGCATAAACCGCTTCGGTTAGTGGTCGCGGCACTGATTTTGCGCGGTTCGGCGAACGATGGAGCATCGGGGATGGAGGTGCTGATCTGCCAGCGGAAGGCGGACCAGCCCATGAGCCTGAAATGGGAGTTTCCCGGCGGCAAGATTGAGGCCGGGGAGTCCTCAGAGGATGCGCTGGCGCGTGAGCTGAACGAGGAGTTGGGAATCACGGCGGTGATCGGGCGGCGGGTGGCCCGGATCCGGCACAAGTACCGGAATGGCGGGGTAATCGATCTGCAGTTTTTTGTGGTGCGGGAGTTCGATGGAACGCTGGAGAACCGGATCTTCAATGACATGCGGTGGGCACCGCTGACGGAGCTGCCAGGGTATGACTTTCTGGCGGCGGATTTGGGGTTGATCCGGGATTTGTCCGAGGGCAAGTTGCTCTAGAGCTTTGAGCCGTTAGGCTTCAGTGTGACAGAATCAGCCGCCGTGAACAGTGTTCCAGACCAAGGCAAGTGAAAGCCCGATCATGATGATCACCGTGATCCAGGCGATCGATGTTCCACCACCGGGTGTTGGTGTATTTGCCCATCAATTCGTGCTTGTTGATGAGCTTCAGCATGAAGACCAGAATGACGGGCAGAAGAACTCCGTTCAAAACCTGGGAGAGGATGGGGAATTTGACCAGGGGGAAGTTCGGGATGAGCACGACGGCTGCGCCCGCAAAAAGGAGCAGGCTGTAGAGCCAGTAGAAGAACTTCGCTTCGCCGAAGCTCTTGTCGAGGCCGCTTTCGACGCCCAGACCCTCGCAGACCGTGTATGCGGTCGAGAGCGGAAGAATGGAGGCGGAGAAGAGCGAAGCGTTGAAAAGTCCAGCGGCGAAGAGGATAAAGGCGTACTGACCGGCGAGAGGCTTCATGGCTCCGGCTGCGTCCGATGGGTCGGTGATGTTGCGAATGCCGTGGGTGTAGAGGGTGGCGGCGCAGGCGACGACGATGAACCAGGCGACGAGGTCGCTGAAGAGA
This sequence comes from uncultured Acidobacteriaceae bacterium, assembly GCA_963791735.1. Taxonomy (GTDB): domain Bacteria; phylum Acidobacteriota; class Terriglobia; order Terriglobales; family Acidobacteriaceae; genus Edaphobacter. The sequence continues at coordinate 14,831 of CAWBTR010000013.1, forward strand.
GAACCGATGATGACGTCGAGGCGCGAGGTCTTGTACTGGCGAACGCTGACCCCTTTGTCGACGATCGACGCCTGCAGGTAAAACTGCATCCAGGGGGTGATCGTCGTGCCGATCACAGCGATGGTCATGTAGACGTAGTCTTTGTTCTGCCAGAGACTGCGTGGCGGCAGCTTGACGGTCTCGACCAGGGCCTGGTGCCAGTCGGGGCCGCTGAGAACGCTGCTAATGATGTAGGCGATGTAGAAGACGCTCGCGATAAGGAAGATCTTTTCGACGCTCTTGTAGTCACCCTTGACGACGAGCGCCCAGACGATGAGGGAGCAGATGGGGACGCTCACATATTTGGTGACGTGAAAGAGCTGCATGCTGCCCGCGATGCCGGAGAACTCCGTCACGACGTTGGTGAAGTTGACGGCGACGAGCAGAACCATGATGACGAAGGTGATGCGGAGGCCGAACTCTTCGCGGATGAGATCGCTGAGGCCCTTGCCGGTGACGACGCCCATGCGGGCGCACATCTCCTGCACAACGATGAGGGCGAGGGTGATAGGAATCATCGTCCAGAGGAGCGTGTAGCCGAACTGCGCTCCGGCCTGGGAGTAGGTGAGGATGCCACCGGCGTCGTTGTCGACGTTTGCAGTAATGAAACCGGGACCCAGGACGGCGAAGATGATAATGAGCCGAGTTCTCCAGATGCGCCAGGCAGTCATTTCCTGTCTTCCTTTTTGCTGGTTGGGAGAACGCTTCGGCTCGCCACTATCAGGCTAACTCATCTTTTGCCATGGCAGCAGTTCGATCGGGTAAGGGGTCTATCGGGGTGCAGGAAGCTGGTCGTGTTCTGCTTGCACCAGATTGTAGAGTTGGCGAGCCGGAATCTCGAGGCTGCTGTCGGCGGCTGCATGGACGTTGGCGTGGATGTGCGCGGGATTTTTGGAGGAGAAGAGGACGATGCTGGACGGGTTCATCGCGAGAGAGGCCTTGAGCATAAGGCAGGCCAGGGCTTCCGGGTTACCGAGGTCGGTGCCGGTCGATGCGGACCACCGTTGGCAGAGAGGCTTGTTGTTGATGAGGGCCGCGTGGAGAGAACGAAAGTTATCGGTGAGGGCGCGGTGGTGAATGCGGAAGGGGCCGGAGAGCGGGATCGGGCTGTCAAGCACGGACCAGTCGTATTGCAGGGTGCGGCAGTAAGCTGGGCGTTCAGCGAGGAGCATGGGGATTTTATCGGCGCTGCTGCCGATGCCGAAGGTGCCGACGGTTCCCTGCTGCACGAGGTCTTCGAGGAGACGGAGGAGGCTGTCGTTCTGCAGGTCGATGGCGGTGGCCTCGTGAAGGAGCCAGAGGTCGACGTGGTCTGTACGGAGGGCCGTGAGGCTCTCGTCGAGGGAGGCTTTGGCTTGGGCAGCGGAGAAGGTGGGGCGTTCGGGGTTGCGCGTAGCGGCGTTGGCTCTCTGGGCCAGGCGCTCCTTCAGGCCGGGTAGCTGCTTGACAATTGGGCCGGCTATGCGTCGGCCGAGGCGGATGAGCGGGGATTTTTTTGGCGGGAGGGTGCCGTATTTTGTAGTGACCGTGATTTGTCCGCGGTGGTGCTGCAGGAACTCGCCGAGACAGCTCTCGGCTTCGCCATAGCCGTACCTGCGGGCGACATCGAAGTGTCGGATACCGGCGTCGTAGGCGGTCTCGAGAAGCTTGAGGGAATCGCGTCGGCCGGTGGCACCCATCAGGTTCGCACAGCCGAAGCCCAGGCGGGTGGTGTTGCGGCCGGAGGTTCCCAGTGCAATTTGCTCCATTGTCTTAGTCCGCCCGATCCAGATGATCACCCAGCCGGACGGCCAGCGCGAGGACGGTGTGGGTTGGGTTGGAAAAGCCGGAGCAGGGGAAGACGGCGCTGCTGCAGATGTAGGTGTTGGTGAGGCCGTAAAGGCGGAGGTTGGTGTCGACGACGCCAGCGGTGTCGGAGAGGGACATGCGCATGCCACCCATATGGTGGTTGCTGTCGTCGCAGCGAGCGAGGAACTTTGGACTGCCAGACATCAGGTCTTCGTCGGGGATAATGCGGGCGATCCCGGAGAGGGAGCGCTGGGCAATGAGGACGTATTGGCGGATGGTCTGCAATTCGCTCTCGGAGATCTGCCAGTCAAAGCGGATGCGGAGCAGGCCGAGGGGGTCGCGCTGGTCGGTCAGGGTGATGCTGCTGCGGGAGGTCGGCTCCTGCTCGCAGTGGATGCGAAGAAAGATGCGAACTTCGGGTGGAGCGTAGGCACGGCGCTGCACGTAGTAGCGCCAGGCCTGGCGGAAGAGCATGGGGACGTGCTTGCCGGTGTGAGTGATGTTGTCGCGAGTAACCTCGTTGAAGCGTCCGCGCATCAGGTTGCGAATGGTGTGCTTGGCCTGCATGCGGGCCTTGCCGGTGTCTTCGAATCCCATCGTGGAGCCGACGCTGAGGGTTCCCAACTTAGCCTGGAGAAGGGGCGGAAGACGGAGCTTGGGAAGGTACTTGAAGCCGTGCGAGAAGATGGGATCGAAGGTGTCGTGGAAGCCGGCGAGATCGTGGGGAACGACCTGTGCAGCGTTGCAGTCGATGTGATCCTGAAAGTGCCGTCCAAGGAGTCCCGAGCGGTTCCAGGGCAGGCCGCCTGACCGCGGCTGCAGGAAGAAGCGGGAGCTTTCAATACCGCCGAGTGCGAAGACGTAATTCCGCGCGTTGAAGATGGCTTCGATGCCGGTGAGCGTTCGGCAGCGAAGGCCAGTGGTGGTGTCGCCTTCGGTCAATAGCTCGACGGCGCTGGTGTGCAGCCACAAATGAATGTTGGGATGCGTGGTGAGAACCTTGTTGTGAAGGCGCGCGAAGTTAGGTTCTGGGCACCAACGCGAGAGGTATGCTTCGAGGTCGGGAAATTGCGTGAAGGGCAGATTGTGATCGCGCCAGACGGCCTCGTCACTTCGTTCCACCTTCGCGAGGCCTTCGAGGTGCAGGGCCCGTTCGTAATAGGGCGTGAGCTCAGTCTTGGGGAAGGGCCAGCCGCTTTCCGGAATCCCGGGTCGCGGGGTGAAGTCGAGGGCGTCGAGCTCGAGGATCTGGCCTCCCCAACGGACGGTCGTTCCGCCCTTCACGCGAATTCGGCCAGTGTGGATGCCGCGGTGTGGAAGGCCGGCGATTTCGCTGTCGTAGATGGACTGCGAGGAGTCTTCGCGGACAGCGCCGCCACCTTCGAGGAGCAGCACCTTTTTGCCTTTGCGGGCGAACTCGACGGCGAGTGTGATGCCAGCGGCTCCCGCACCGACGATGCAGACGTCTGCGATGAAGCCGGGCGGTGGCGTGTCGTTGAGGAGATCGTAGATCACGGGCGCCCCGCGAGAGCTGGATTCGCGGAGAGGCCGGCTGTATTGCGAGTCGACAGGAGGGACTGAATCTGTTCGATGATGAGTCCGACTTGCCTGTCGTTGTGATAGCCGTCGCGGGTTGCGCGCAGGTTTCCGGCGGCGGCGATCCGCTGCCTGGCCGCTTCATCCGGCAGGTAGCGGCGAATCTTTTCGGCAAGTTCCTCGAAGGATGAGAAGAAAACTGCCTCTTCATCTTCCTTGAAGCGTTGGAGATGCCCTGCCGAGCGCTCGGCCAGAAGAAAGCCTCCGCAACCGGCGATCTCGAAGCTCTTGTGGACGAACTCGTCCTGGTTCGAGTGCGTGAGGAAACTCAAGTTAATGCGCGAGCGCCAGATGGCGTTGCGATAGTCGTCGCGGTAGAGCTCTCCGTCGCGGAAGGTGGCTTTGAAGACGTCGGGCTGCATGGTGCGGCCCCAGAGCTTCGCGCTGCCTGAGACTGTGACCGAGAAGCCGCACTCGCGCCAGAGTCTGCCGAGGGTCTGGGCGCGGTCGTCATACGGCGTGCCGACAAAGGAGACCTGGCGGTCGCGATCGGTGTCTGACCAGCCTGCGGGTGGGGGAAAATGCAGCGTCGGCTCGTATGCTGTCTGGATCTTGATGACGTCGCGCGCTCCGCGGGAGGTGTAATCGAGGATATTCTTGTCGCGCTGGACGACGTGCAGATCGTACTGAGGAATGTTCTTCATGTAGAGGCGCCAGCCGCTATCGCGACGGGGGCCGAAGGGGTTGTCGATCATGTAGCTGACAGTGGCCATCCCCATGGCGCGCATGCGGTCGAGGGTGCGGGGTCGCATCGAAAGAAGTTTGTCAGCCCAGAAGAGATCGGGTTTCTCGGCTTCGGCGATGCGAAGCAAATCGCGATTGAGGCGGTTGACAGAGGGGCCGGCGGAGAGCCGATGGGCGACCTTGCTGACCAGGGGATTTCGAGGCACGTAGTCGTAGGTATTGAAAGGGATGACCTGATGGCCAAGACGCTCGAGTGCCCAGAGGCGATAGAGGGATGATTCCTTGAGCGAGAGGCCGGCGGCGTACAGAATCTTCATTGAATACTGCGTTTCCTTTATGTTTGCCCTGGTGTCCGGATCTGTCCTAATGAGTGGCCCGAAGAAGGGCGATGACCTGTTCGGCGTGGACGACCCCGACGAGCTTTCTATCGTGATCGACGACCGGAAGGGAGCGGAGGTTGTATTTGTCGAAAAGCTCAGCCACTTTGCGGCCGTTGGCATCTACGTTGCAAGTGACGATATGGCCCTGCGGCAGGGCGGACAACCGCGCTTCAGCCTTCGCAAGCACAAGCCGCACGACGGGAATAAGCCCAGCGATTCGCCCCTCTTCGTCGAGCAGGTAGATGTCGGTAATGGTTTCGATGTCGCCTTCGAAGTCGCGCAAGGCGTTCACGGCCTGATCGACGATGGCACTGGGGGGCAAGGCGACGTACTCGGTGGTCATCCGACCTGCAGCAGAGTCGCCGGAGAATTCGAGGAGATCTTCGACCTCCTGTCGCTCCTCCGGGTCCATCTCTTCAAGGATCGCCTCGGAGCGTTCGTCCGTGAGTTCCGAGAGGAGGTCGGCGGCAGCGCCGGGGTCCATCTCTTCGACGATGCCGGCGATCTGCTCAGAGTCGAGCGATTCGATGAGGGATTGCTGCATCTTCGGCTTGACCTCTTCGAGGGCCTCAGCGGCAACCTCTTCGTCGAGCGAAATGAAAAGGGCTTGGCGCTCGGCGGGAGCCAGTTCTTCGAGGATGTCGGCGATGTCCGAGGGGTGCATTTTCGAGAGGCGGTCTTGCTCGATCTTCAGGCGGACGCGGCGGGCTGGATCACGGTCGATGAGGTCGACGAAGTCCCAGGGGATGACGCTGGCGCTGAAGCGGTTGGCAATGCTGTTTACCGGCTCTTTGGGGCAGCCCTTAAGGAGGCGCCGGACGGCACCGCGCATCCCAACCTCGACTTCGGCGATGCGAAGCGAGAGTTCTGAGCTGTCCTCCTGGAAGTTCTCCCACACCAGGTCTACGTCATTGACACGAACGACCTTGTGACCATCAACGTCGATGATTTGCTGGTCGAGCAAATCGCGCTCAAGCAGGAGATAGCTGTCATCGTCCGGCAGAGTGATGGGGAGGGCCGTATCGCGCAGCTGCATGCCGCCGTTGGGAGTGAGCTGGAGCTGGGTGACAGGGACCAGGGAGTTGCGGTCGCCGCGTTTGGCCGCGGACAGTTTGAGGACGATGCCGTGGACGTGAGCGGCATCGACCGAGGGTGCTACGGCAAACTCGCGCACGTGGCCGATGGTGCCTCCCTGGGCGTCGACTACGGCGGACCCCATAAGGGCGGAGACGCTCGTCCTGTGATTGCCATGCTTTGTCATAGATCGGCCGCGGTGCTCTACCCACTTTACCTACTACCCCGCATGTTAGCCCAACTTGCTGCCAATCGGCGCAGTAAGGGCCGTTCTAATCAACATCACGCGGAAATGCCATGATCAATGCCACAGGGGCCGGAAAGGAACGGGGACGGGCAGGATCGAAAGGGGAACCTTGACATTCGAGAAATCCACAAGCACACTGCCATCACAGCCGTTATCCGAGGTTGACGATGGCATACAGGTAACGCAAGGACATCTTTGGCCGACTCAACGACAAGCCGTGTCAGCTTCACACTGGATTCGTCTCTGGACAGCGTTAACAAAATTGAGCTGACGGCTGAGCAAGTGGCACAACGGGCCGGGTTCGACGAAGACACGATTCCGCATATCGCCATGGCTGTGCGGGAAGCTGCCGTAAATGCGGTTCTGCATGGCAATTCGTACGACACAAGCAAGCACATCGTCGCCTCGTTTGAGACGACGACCGACTCGTTGATTATTCGCATTGCCGATCAGGGTCCAGGGCTCGATCCGGATAAAATTCCTGACCCCCTGGCTCCGGAAAATATACTTCGAGGGTCGGGACGGGGCATCTTTCTGATCAAGGCCTTCATGGATGAGGTAAACTTTCGGCAGTTACATCCAGGCACGGAACTGACCCTCATCAAACACCGAACACCCGCGCAAACGGGGACTTAAGGAGAAGACAACACATGAGTATGAAAGTACAAACCCGCCAGGTGGACGGCGTTACCATTCTGGATCTCAGCGGCCGAATCACTCTCGGCGAAGGTAGCGTAACGATTCGCGACGCCGTTCGTGATGTGTTGGCGAAGGGTTCGAACAAGATTTTGCTAAACCTGGGCGACATCAGCTACATCGACAGCTCGGGCATCGGCGAATTGGTCAGCGCTTTCACCACGGTCAAGAACAGCGGCGGCGAGTTGAAGCTGCTCAACCTCACCAAGAAGGTCCACGATCTGCTGCAGATCACGAAGCTCTACACCGTCTTCGACGTCAAGGACGACGAGGCCACAGCAATCTCTTCGTTCACCAAGTAAACGCTTCGAACAATATTGCCCAATAAAAAGCCGCCGCGGATGCGACGGCTTTTTATTGGGCCAAAGCTCAGTTCGCTTCGTCTACTTCGAGAAGTCGACCTTTGGCGCCACACTGTTTTCGGGATTGCCTTTGTAGTACTCGTCCCTGTAGTGAAATCCTGCCATGTTTGCCCAGATGCTGTTGGGGAACTGCTTCACGTATGTGTTGTAGTCCTGCAGCGTCGCGTTGTACCGTCGGCGTGCCACAGCAATCCGATTTTCCGCCCCCGCAAGCTCATCGGTCAAGCGCATGAACTGCTGGTTGCCCTTTAGATCGGGGTACTGCTCCTGCAGGCGGAAGAAGGGGCCCAAGGCCACGTCGAGCTTCGTGTTGGCGTTGATGCTGCTGGCATGATCGCTCCCCGCGGCAAGGACGCCGGCGCGGGCGTTGGCGATGTTGGTCAGGATGGTCGACTCTTCGGAGACGTAGCCCTTGACGGAGGCGACCAGGTTCGGGATAAGGTCGAGACGGCGTTGCTGTTCGATGTCAACCTGCGAGAAAGCGTTATTCACTGCCTCATTCTTTGTCACCAAAGTGTTCTTCGCGCCGATATAGCTGCCGCCAATAAAAAGAAGAACAACGATGATAAGAGCCACTACGCCAAGCACAATCCATAAAGGTTTCATGTTTCCTCGGTTTTCCTTCGGCTAGATTTTCGATGCTATCCTTGGCTGGTCTCTCCGGCTGTACTTTATCATCGGACCGGAACCCACACCCTTCTTTGCAGCAGTATCTCTTACATTCTGCAATCCTCAAAAATCTCCACTGGCACCGCCGCCGCCAGAACTGCCGCCTCCAAAACCGCCAAAGCCGCCTCCTCCGTCATCGCCGCCCCCACGACGTCCGCCACGTCCACCTCCGAAGCCGCCGCCCATCAGGTTTCCAAGGAGGAAGAAGATCAGGCCGGTGTTGCCAGTCTTGATGAGGAAGAACAGGATCAGCAGAATGACCCCGCCGCCGAGGACGATCTCCATCAGGCTGAGCTGAACCGGGGCGGCCTGCTGGCGGTGATACTGATGAACCGGCTGGGCGAGATTCAGTGTGACTCCGGCGTCGGTGGCGATGATGCGAGCTATCTGACTCACTCCGAGAGGGATCGCAGTGTTGAAGTCGCCCTGACTGGCCGCCGGAACCATGGTGCGGCCGATGTCGCCCACCTTTGCGTCGTTCAGGATGCCTTCCAGACCGTAGCCAACCTCGATGCGGTACTTCCGGGGGTTCATTACGAAGAGCACCAGGACGCCGCGATCCGTTCCCTTCGCGCCTACCTTCCACTTGTCTTCGAGCGCGGTGGCAAACTCTTCGATCGACTGGTCGCCGTCCATCGTCTTGACCGTAACGACGGCAATCTGGGCATGTGCTTGACGATCAACCTGGGTGCAGAGATTTTCAAGATTGAATTTGGTTGAAGGAGAAAGGACACCGGCAAAATCGTTGACATAGCCGGTGGGAGCCGGAAGGGTGCTCACCGATTCGGCCGTCGCGACGACCGACGGTGCGAAGATCAGAAGCACTACTGCCAGCCAACGCGAAAGGAAGGTCATCGATGGTCATTCTACGCTCTGCGCATTGATCTTCCTGAGGCCGCCAATCGATTTCGAGATGATTTGAAGCACTCAGGCAAAAGAGAGTGCGCGAGGCACTCTCTTTTGTGTGAGACGAACTGCTAAACCCCTATAACGAGGGAGCGGGAGTCGGATGGTTGCCGCCACGGACAGGTATGGGAATGCCTCTTTCGCGGGCGAGCTTATCGACCATCACGACATGCTCGTGAATGACGCTCTCTGCCTTGACGACCGCATCATGGAGAGCCGGGTCAGTGGGGCTGACCGCTTCAATGCGGAACGCGTGAAGATCTTTGCGGTGGCCCTTCACCATGTAGGTGAGATACTCCATGTCGAAGTCGTTGCCCGATAGTTTGTCGAGTTTGTCATACTCCGCCTGGTCATCCTTGTCCATCGTCTTCGGCAACATGACACCCATGGAGTCAGCGATTTGGGCCATATCGTTGTTCAGTTTCGTGTGGTCGTCGACCATCTTCTGTCCAAAGACCTTCACCTCGTCGCTGCTTCCCTTCTGTGCGGCAAGCTGTCCAAGCTTCACCTCGGCAATGCCTCCCTCAGCGGCTTTGCGAAGAAACATCTTGTCCTGCATCACCTGGCCGAGGTCGCCTGAGTTAGGAGCAGAATCCTGCATGGAGGGAGTCGAGGGCGCCTGCTGACCTGGCCGGTTTGGCTGGGTTTGCGATGCCGTGGTCGACATGGGGTCGAACTGAGCGAACAGCAGACCAGGGGACGCGATTGCCGTGCCAAGGAGAATCGTACACATGTGACTGAACTTCATGGGTGACTCCTGTCGCGGGTAGTGTAGCAGCGCGTGCCCGTCTTTGGTCATACACCTTTTATGGTGTCCGAGGATACCTTATGGTTGCCTCCCGACTCCAGTCTCACACTGTATTCTTTCAGTTGGAGTTCGATTAATGACGCAAAGTACCATCAGGCCACCCCGCGCCCGCCAAGATCCGACACCCACCACATTGCATGGACAGACACTTGAAGATAACTACCGCTGGATGAGGGATAAGTCCTTGCCTGAGCTGGTGGCGTATCTGGAGGCGGAGAACGCCTATACGCTCTCCGTCATGGCTCCCACAGAACCGCTGCAGGCAAAGCTGTATGCCGAGATGCTATCGCACATCAAGGAGACTGACGTGTCGGTTCCGTATCGGAACCGAGGGTGGTTCTACTATGTCCGGACGGTGGAAGGGAGCCAGTACCCGATCCATTGCCGCCGTTTGGCCACAGGTACCAAGTTCGACGAGTCGCAATCGGAAGAGATTGTGCTGGATGTGAATCGGTTGGCGGAGGGGCAGCCATTTATGGCCGTCGGCGCAATGACCGTGAGCCCGGATGGGTCCAGACTGGCTTACTCGACCGATAACACGGGGTTCCGTCAGTACACGCTGCATGTTCGCGACCTGAAGAGTGGGACAGATCTTTTCGATACTGCGGAGCGGGTTGGGTCAGTTGCCTGGGCAGCAGATTCGACGACGCTGTTCTACACAACGGAGGACGAGGTGACGAAGCGGCAGGACCATCTGTTTCGCCATCGCCTGGGCGATGCGGTGGCCAGGGATGTCGTAGTCCACGAGGAGAAGGACGAACGCTTCAATCTGGGAGTGGGTAAGACCAGGGACGGCAAGTACTTGCTGATGGAGGCCGGTAGCCATACGACAAACGAATGCCGTTTTCTCTCCGCACAGACGCCTGAGGGGGAGTTTCAGACGATCGCGCCCCGAGTCGACGAGCAAGAGTATTCGGTGGACCATCGCGACGGGTTGTTCTACATCCGGACGAACGATGTGGGGAAGAACTTCAGAGTTGTGACAGCTCCCGTGGAAAAACCCGGTCGTGAGTTCTGGACGGAGCTGATTGCGATGGACCGTGATGCACCGTTGGAAGATTTTGAACTGTTTGCATCGTTCTGCGTTAGCTTACGCAGAAAGCTGGGCCTGCCAACGCTTACCGTAACGACGATTGGAGTTGGTGGAAAGCTGGAAGAATCACGGGAGATTAAGTTTCCGGAGCCAGTTTATTCGGCGGGAGCTCATGCAAATCCTGAGTTTGAAGCGGAAAATTTTCGATACAGCTATCAGTCGTTGGTTTCGCCGGCTTCGGTGTATGAGTATGAGCTCAAAACCGGGAATTCGACGCTTTTGAAGCAACAGGAAGTTCCCGGAGGGTTTGATTCGACGCTCTATGGATCGGAGCGGGTTTGGGTCGAGGCTTCTGATGGAGTGAAGGTGCCGGTCTCGGTGGTCTACCGCCGCGATTCTTTCAAGCATAACTCGAAGAATCCTCTTTATCTTTATGGATATGGGTCATATGGATACCCCTTGCCCATCGGGTTTAGTCCGTCGAGATTGTCGCTGCTGGACCGGGGTGTGGTGATCGCGTATGCGCATATTCGTGGTGGTGGCGAGATGGGTGATTCGTGGCACGATGCTGGAAAAATGATGGTGAAACGCACCACCTTTTCTGACTTCATCGCCGCGGCAGAGCAGTTGGTCGAGAAGGGGTACGGGGCGAAGGATCGGGTCGCGATCGAGGGCGGTAGTGCCGGCGGGTTGCTGATGGGCGCGGTGGTGAACGAGCGGCCGGATCTGTTCAGCGTGGTGCTGTCGCACGTGCCGTTCGTGGATGTAATGAATACCATGCTGGACTCCTCCCTTCCCCTTACCGTCGCCGAATATGAAGAGTGGGGGAATCCGAATGAGGCGGAGGCGTTCGCGTACATGCGGTCCTATTCGCCCTACGACAACCTGAAAGCTGGTGACTATCCGGCGATGCTGGTGAAGACGAGCCTGAACGACTCGCAGGTGATGTACTGGGAGCCGGCGAAGTACGTCGCCAAACTGCGGACGCTGAAGACGAACGACACGCCGCTGCTGCTGCACATCAACATGGATGCGGGGCACGGCGGGGCTTCAGGACGGTATGACTATCTGAAGGAGATCGCGTTTGACTATGCGTTTCTGCTGACGCAGCTTGGAGTGGAACGTTAAAAACAGGCGCATTTGCCATTACCAATTGGCGGGACATGCTGAGGTCGTCGCAAGCCTTTAGAGCGTAACGACTACTCGTCCTGGACGCTGCGGATGCTCCGCAAGTTCATGGGCTCGTGCAATCTCCAACAGGGGAATTCGCTCGCCTATCCCAAAGCCCGACCAGCCCCCATCAAGCGCGTCGTTTATGTCACGTGCCGCCGCCGCCTTCGCCTCTGGTGGGAAGTCATCGCTACCCAGAAAAAAGAGCTGTATGTTTTTGAAGACCATTGGCCAGACAGGAATCGTCGGAGTTGCAGCATTCGTGGCATAAGTCGCAACGGATCCGCCCATCTTCAGGAGTTCGACATCACGCTCAATATTTGCCGCAAACGCGACCTCAACAATATGGTCGATCCCCTCAGGAGCCAGGGCTTTCACCTTTGATGGGAGTTCGGCATCGTTCAGAAGAACCTCGTGCGCTCCCGCCTGCTTCGCTGTCTGTTCTTCCGCCAGCGTCCGGATCGTGCCAATGACATGAGCTCCTGCGTAACGCGCGAGCTGCACTGCGCACAACCCTACGGAGCCTGCGGCTCCTTGCACAAGCACCGTACGTCCCTTGACAGACCCGGCCACGCGCACTGCGCGATGCGCTGTGATGCCGGGAATGCCAAGGCATGCACCCTGCTCTGGCGTCACGTTCGCGGGTAGAGGAACTGCTTGCGCCGCCGGGACCACTGTAAATTCAGCGGCAGTACCAAAAGGTCGATAGGATTGGGCGCCGTAGCACCACACGGATTTGCCTATCCAGTCCGACGAGACACCATCTCCGACCTGATCCACTTTCCCGGCGCCATCGCTGTGCGGGATGATGCGAGGGTACGGCATGCCAACCCCGAAGGCGTCCTCGCGCTTCTTGGTGTCGCCAGGGTTGATTCCTGAGGCAGCAATGCGGATCCGAAGTTCCCCCGGACCTGGAATCGGGTCTTGCATCTCGCCAACGATGAGAACCTCTCGCGGGGGTCCCTGTTTTTCGTACCAGGCTGCTTTCATGAAGTCCTCACAATCAAAACTTCACAAACTATTCGGAACCTAGACCTTTGTGGTTTCTGTGTCTTCGATCTTGTCGCCTTCGCCGGGTGCGAGGAAGAGGTTGGTCTCGAGGCCGTGCTGTCGAGTGTAGAGGTCGTAGTAGCGCCCGCCCAGCGCGTAGAGAGTCTCGTGGGTGCCGCGTTCGACGATCTCGCCCTGCTCGACAACGAGAATCTGGTCGGCGCGTCGGATGGTGGAGAGGCGGTGGGCGATGACGAACGTCGTGCGCCCCTGCATGAGGTAGCTGAGGCCATTCTGGATCATCGCTTCGGACTCGGAGTCCAGCGAGCTGGTGGCCTCGTCGAGGATGAGGATGCGCGGGTCGGCGAGGATGGCGCGGGCGATGGAGAGACGCTGGCGCTGCCCGCCGGAGAGCTTGACGCCGCGCTCGCCGACGATAGTGTCGTATTTCTCGGGGAAGCGCTCGGCAAACTCATCGACGCGGGCGATGCGGCAGGCCTCCATGAGTTGCTCTTCGGTGGCGTTGGGCCGCGAGAACAGAATGTTTTCGCGGATGGTGCCGTCGAAGAGGAAGGTCTCCTGCAGGACAACGCCCAACTGCTGGCGGTAGCTGGAGAGGCGGATCGTTGCCAGGTCGATGCCGTCGATCAGGACCTGGCCGGTGTTGGCAGTGTGGAAGGCGCAGATGAGCGAGATGATGGTGGACTTGCCGGAGCCGGAAGAGCCGACCAGGGCCGTGACCGTGCCGGGCTTGGACTCAAAGCTGATGCCATGGAGAACGGGCTTGTCGGTCTCGTAGCTGAAGGTCACGTTATCGAAGGCGACATCACCATTGATCGTTGGCATGACGACCGTTCGGTTCGGCTCACTGTCCTCCTCTCGTTCGCTGAGAATCTCCGAGGTGCGGTCGAGGCCGGCGAGCGCTTCGGTAAGCTGAGTGCCTATGGAGACGAGCTGAACGATGGGCGCGATCATGAAGACCAGCAGTGCGTTGAATTCCACGTAGAGGCCGACGTTGAGTCGATGGGCGGAGACTTCGTGGGCGCCGAGGTACATGATGAGGCCGCCGACGACGCCGAGGACCATAGTGGAGGAGAGCGTCATCAGCGACTGCGCCGTGATGGAGCTGATGACGTTGTCGAGCAGGCGTTTGACGCCGGCGGCGAAGACACGGGCCTCGCTGTCTTCGGCGTGGTACCCCTTGACGACGCGGACGCCGCCGAGCGATTCTGTGAGGCGGCCGGTGACTTCGGCATTGATCTTGGCGCGCTCGCGGAAGATGGGGCGTATGGTCTTGAAGGCCTTCTGCAGGATAAGGCCGAAGACGACCAGGATGACAAAGGTGAGCAGCGTCATGCGGCCGCTGATGCGGATGAGGATGCAGAAGGCGATGATGGCGGTAAGGACTCCGCCGACGAACTCGAGCAGGCCGGTGCCGACGAGGTTGCGCACACCTTCGACATCGGTCATGATGCGGGCGACGAGGGTTCCGGTGCGGTTTTCGTCGTAGAAGGCGACCGGCAGACGGCCGATGTGCTGCTGAACTTGGGTGCGCAACTCGGAGATCAGGCGCTGGCCGGCGGTGGAGAGCAACTGCGTGAGTGTGTAGGAGGTGATGCCCTGGAGGAAGGTGGCGCCGGCAACTGCGCCGATGATCCAGGGCAAGAACTTCATCTGGTGCGCCAGCATCACATTGTTGATCAGATAACGCGACGAGACAGGCAGCGCCAGGCTGCAGAGACGGTTCACAACGATCAACAGAAAGCTGCCGAAGAGGAGCAAGCGACGTGGCTTGATGAGCTTCCATACCTCGGGCATAACCTTCTTCAGCTTTGGCTTTGCGCGAGACGCAGAGAGGTCGGCAGTTGTGGCTCGGCCGACACCGCGCGAGGGCCGGTCTACAGACTTCATCCCGCCGCCGAATTTGGATGGACCGAAGGAAGAGGACATGGATGTGCCCATTTTATCCTGTGAGATGAGTTATTCTCCCGCCTGATTGAAGAGCGTGAGGCGAGAACAAACCGCCTTGGATGAAATTCCGCTGCGAGGACTGGGTCTTCGATGATTCCGTAGTGATCGAGGATGCAAATTACTGCATGCTTACGCGAGACGGCTACGGCGAGCCGCGATGAAGGAGCGGACGCAGAAGAGAACATAGAGGAGGCTGAAGAGTCCGAGGGCTGCTTTCTCTTCCACGGCAGCGGGGTATGGAAAGGGTACGCCATGCGCGAGGCGGATGCAGTCGATGGCTGCCGGGATCATACCGAGAAAGACCAGCAGCGCTACGGTGACGGAGATGTGCATCCAGAGCATGCGCTTCTTCGGGTTCTCGGAGTTGGCCATCACGCCGAAGAGGACGAAGAGGAGGCCGATCCACGTGGGGATGAGTGCGGTGGGATGAGCGCTGCCGGTGGAGACGTAGCCAAAGACGCCGAGCAGGATGAGCAGAATGCCGAAGCCGATGGTGAGTTTTGCCATGATGAGAGATCTCCTCGTTTGAGCGCAGTATCAGAATACTGGATCTCAAGCGGTGGCAGCTTTGCGGATTGCTGCAAGGACATCTTTCGGGTCCCAGTCGTTGGTGGGGTACCAGGCGATGACCTTGCCGTCTTTGCCGATGAGAATGGTCGAGAGGGAGTGGGTGAGCGATTTGTTGTCGCCGGGGGTGACGCCTACGTTGAAGAACTGGGTGACGGCGGGAAGATCTTTATCGGTGGGAGCGGCGAAGTCCCAGTGGAGGAACTTTTCGTTGGTATAGTTGCCGGTGTAGGCGCCGCCGTAGCTGCGGAGAACCTTCGGAGTGTCGTAGGCGGGGTCAAAGCTGACGCTCAGGAGGTGAGTCTGGTTGTAGAGGGCAGGGTCGGCGGCGAGGGCTTTGTCGATGTCGGCGAAGTTGCGGCTCATGCGTGGGCAGAAGTCAGCGAGCTGGCAGCGGGTGTAGATGAAGGTCATAAGAACGACCTTGCCCTTGAACTGGTCGAGATGGATGGTGCGGTCGCTCTGGTTGAGGAGCTTGAAGTCGGGGACGGGGTCGCCGGGAGTGGGGACGTGGTAGGAGACTGCGGGCTTGATGTCGGGGCGAGCCTGGGCGATGACGACAATGTTGTCGAGCTGGATGTTGGTGTAGTTGTCGTGGTCGGCGGGATCCGGGTCGGCGAGGATGCGAGCGGTGATGCGGTCGCCGGGGTGAAGTTCGCTGACGACGCTGGGATCTTTGAGCTTGTACGCCATGACCATGGGCTCCATGAAGCCGGGGACGTCTTCGCCGTCGAGTGTGACGTGGGTAGCGTCGGTGGAGATGACCTTGCCGCGGATGGTGAAGGTCTTCTGCGGAGTGGAGGAGGTTGACGTTGGTGGGCCTGAATGGCAACCGATCAGCAAAGCAAGGAGAGAGAGGAGAAATAACGGCTTGCGGGACACAGGGGAACTCCTGTGTCCATGATAATGGCTGGTACGTAAGTTTGCGGCGGGGGTTGGGTTGATCGAACGAGGCAGGACGGTTGCGCCATCTTTGGGGCTGATGCACTTCGGGCTGGTGCTCGCTGGACTGGGAACGGCGCTGCTGGGGCCGATTCTGCCGGTGCTGGCGCGGCAGTGGGCGATGCTGGATTCGCAGAGTGGGCTGTTGATGACGGCGAAGTTCTGCGGGGCGTTTCTGGGTGGAGTCACGGTGTCCGGCAAGCTGCGGTGGAGTCTGCTGGTGGGGCTGATGGCAGGCGCGGTGGGGTTTGGAGGCTTTGCGATTGCGCCGTCGATGAGCGTGGGCTGCGTGGGTCTGTTTGTGGGCGGGTTTGGATTGGGGCAGATCATTACTTCGGTGAATATTCTGGCGGGCCGGAGGTTTACCACGCATCGCGGGTCAGCGCTGTCGATGCTTAATTTCTCTTTCAGCCTGGGGGCGATGTTGTCGGCGTTGCTGGCTGCGTGGCTGCTGCCGCGGTTTGCGCTGCGCGGGCTGCTGGAGTGCTTCGCCGGAGCGTTTCTGCTCGGTGGGGTTGGGTTGATCCTGCAGATGCGCGGGGATGGTTTGGCTGCGGAAGATTTTGATAAGGCGACAAAGGAGGCAGAGCCGCAAACCGGTTTGAACACGCGCGTATATCTGTATTTTGCCGGGCTGCTGGTGTTGTATGGCGGCCTGGAGACTTGCCTGAGCGGGTGGCTGACGACGTTCGCGCTGCGCTATGGGGATAAGACGCTTGCGGTGAGCGAGTACACGACGCTGCTGCTGTGGATGTCGCTGACAGTGGGGCGGGTGGGTGCTTCGGCAGTGATGCTGCGCGTGGGCGAGAAGACGGTTCAGCGATGGGGGCTGGGGTTGGCTGCGTTGTTTACGGCATGTCTGGCGATGGCGCACTCGGCGGTGACCATCGCGGGATTTGCGGTGTTGTTGGGACTGAGTCTGGCACCGTTCTTTCCGGCTACGTGGGCGTTGTTGATGGCAGAGCGGCCGACGGCGCGGCAGGCGGGGATTGTGCTGGCAGTATCGGGGCTGGGTGCGGCCGCGCTGCCGTGGATGATGGGCGTGGTGTCGACGCGGGCACAGTCGCTGCAGGTTGCGCTCGCGCTACCGTTCGCTGCAGCGATGGGGCTGCTGGGAATGAGTTGGTTTGCGCCGAAGAACCCCGTCTCGATGGACTGATTTTCCAGCGGTTGCGAGCGTATAACCGAGGTATGGATGGTGTGGAGTTGCTGCCGCTGAAGATTGCTGAGGCGCTGGAGCGGGGCGCGATCGTAGTGACGGGAAATCAGCGGGCAGCACGGGCTCTGCGGCGGGGATTCGATCAGCGGAACCGGGAGCGGGGGCTTGCTAGTTGGGCGCCGGCGCAAGTAATGGCGTGGGATGCCTGGATGGCGGCGTTGTGGCACGGACTGCTGATCGAGGGGCACGCTACGCAGATGCTGCTGAACCGGACACAGGAGCATGCGGTCTGGCGCACAATTCTGGAGGCAGATAAGGAGCTGGCCAGCCTGCGGACGGTGGATTCGCTCGCAGAGATGGCGGGAGAGGCGTGGCGGCTGGTCTGCCGGTTCGAGGGACAGCGACGGTTGCGCGCCGCGGAGGGGAGTGCAGATACGCGGTCGTTTCAGCGGTGGACGCGAACGTTCGAACGGCTGTGCGCTGCGGAGGGATTTCTGGCCCAGGCGCAATTGGAAGAGGCGTTGCGTGGGGCGGTGGACAAAGACCTGGTGAGGCTTCCCGTGGGTGGGGTTCTGTTGGTAGGGTTCGATGGGATGACGCCGGCGCAGGCAATGTTGGTGGAGTCGCTGCGCTCGACAGGAGTGGAGATACAGGAGTTTCGGCCGGCGGCCATCGCTGCGCGACGGATGTTGGTGGAAGCACACGATGAGCAGGAGGAGTTGCGCGTAGCAGCGCGCTGGGTACGAAAGATTCTGGAGGAACAGCCAAAGGCGAAGGTCGCGGTGATCGTACCAGGACTGGGAGCTCAGCGGCGCGAGATCGATCGTGTATTTCGCGAGGTGCTGGCGCCGGAGCTCGAGGATATACGGGCTGGGAATGAGGCAGGGCCTTACGAGTTTTCGTTGGGAGTTGCACTGGCGGAGACGCCGATGATCGCGACAGCTCTGGATCTGCTGCGATGGGCAGTGGCGGCCTTGCCGCTGGAGCGAGTGAGCGGCCTGCTGCTGTCGCGCTATTTTGCGAAGACCGGCGAAGAGCAGGGGGCACGCGCGGAGTTCGATGTGTTTGAGTTGCGAAAGAAGCGGATGCTGCGGCCGGAGGTCTCGCTCGACGACCTGGTCGCTGCGGTGGAGGGATCGAAGCGAAGGGCGAAGCTTTCGCGGCTGTTGGGTGGGCTGCGAGCGATGCGCCCCGTCGCGAAGCGCCTGCAAGGCATGACCGCGCGGACAAATGCAGAGTTGGCAGAGGGGATGCGGGAGTTGCTGGAGGCTGCGGCATGGGGTTCAAGGGTGCAGGAGACCAGCGTTGAGTTTCAGGCGCGGCGCAAGTGGGAGAGTGCGCTCGATGAGCTCGCTACGCTCGATTTCGATGGAGTGCAGGTCGAGTTTGTGCAGGCGCTGGAAGCACTCGAGAGGATCGCACGGCAGACAACGTTTGCGCCGGAGTCGCGTGATGCGCCGGTGCAGGTGATGGGTCCGCTGGAGGCTGCCGGCGGGACATTCGACGCGGTGTGGTCTATGAGGGCCGGAGATTTGAGCTGGCCCGCCGTCGCAGCAGCGAGCCCATTGCTGCCGTGGGCGATGCAGCGGGAGCTTGGGATGCCAGGGTTGGACGCGTCGCGCGATGCAGAGCTGGCACGGCAGGTGTCGGAGCGCTTGGTGATGAGCGCAGTGGCGGTTGTGTTCAGCTATGCGAGGGAGTCGGCGGAGGGACGGCAGAGAGCTTCGCAGGTGTTGGATGAGCTGGATCTGGAGAAGACTTCGGCTGCGGAACTACTCGCGCCGGAGATTCCCCGGGCAGTCGTCGATCTGGAAGAGGTGGAAGACGATGTGATGGTGGCAGCGCTGCCGGATCGAATGGTACGAGGTGGAGCGACGGTGCTGCAGCTGCAGGCGGCGTGCGGATTCCGGGCGTTTGCCGAGCTGCGGCTCGCGTCAACGGAACTCAAGAGCGTGGAACTGGGCATGGATGCGCTCGAAAGTGGAAACGTGGTGCATAAGGTAATGGAGGTCTTCTGGGGACAGGTTAAGACGCAGGATGAGCTGCGCAGGCTGACGGTAGAGGGTCGGGAAGCGGCGCTGGACAGCGCTATCGGCGAGGGTCTGGAGAAGATTGCGCAACTGAGCAACTCCAACTGGGATGCCGCTTACGTGGAGATGCAGCGGGACCGCCTGCGGCGATTGCTGCGGCCATGGCTGGAGCAGGAGTTGGCGCGGCCGGACTTCGAGGTGAAGCGGCGCGAGGAGAGAGCGAGCGATGTGCAGATTGGGCCGCTGCATCTGAGCGTGCGAGTCGACCGCGTCGATGAGACGGCGGGTGGGGAGCTGGTGATCGACTACAAGACGGGAAACGCTGCGACGAGCGACTGGCTGTCGGAGAGACCGGACGCTCCGCAGCTCCCGCTTTATGCGGTGGTGTCGAATGCGGAGCGGCTGGGCGGTGTGGCGTTTGCACGGGTGAAGGTAGGTAAGGACATGGGATGGAAGGGGTTTGCCGCGGAGGATGGCGTATTGCTAAAGCCGGACAAGTTGAAGGCGGAGAGCTTCGCGGCGCAGGTGGAGGAGTGGCGGAGAGTATTGACGAAGCTGGCGGAGCAGTTTGCCGCGGGGGATGCGCGGGTGCTGCCGAAGAGGTATCCGAAGACGTGCGAATACTGCGGGCAGAGACTGTTGTGCCGCGTGGATGGCGCTGCGCTCGAAGAGACGGAGGAGGAAGACGAGACGGGCGAGTCGTCGGGGGTGAACGGTGAGTGAGCTGCTCCTGTTTCCTGACCTATCTCCAGAAAAGAGCGATGCCACTGGGGCCCAGGATTCTGTTCCGCTGGATCGGCAGACACGCGAAGATGCGCTCGATGTGGGGCGGTCATGGATCGTGGAGGCGCCGGCTGGTTCGGGCAAGACGGGACTGCTGATTCAACGGTATCTGAAACTGCTGGGACAGAAGAGCGTGACGGAGCCGGAACAAGTACTGGCAATCACATTTACAAACAAAGCGACACAAGAGATACGGGAACGAATTCTGGAAGAACTGGAAGCCGCCGCGGAAGGAGCTCCGCTGAAGCGCGAAGGCGTGTTTGAGCGCACCACGAGAGACCTGGCCGAAGGTGCGCTGCGACGAGATGATGCGCTGGGGTGGGGATTGCTGGACAAGCCGCGACGCCTGCGAGTCCAGACCATCGATTCCGTGTGCATGGAGATCGCGCGATCGCTGCCTGTGCTTTCGGGAAGTGGTGGAGGACTTGCGCCGATGCAGGATGCTGCGCCGCTCTATCGCCAGGCCGCGCGACGAACTCTGATGCAATTGGGAGGAAACGATGCGGTGCTGCATCGGCTCGCTGACGAAGCTGCTGTTGCATCGCGACGGAAACCTCGCAGACTGCGAGCGACTGATTGCAGAGATGCTCGAGCGACGAGAGCAGTGGGGTGAGTTCGTTCCGCTGCGGGGTGAAGAGCTGACGGAGGAGCATCTCGATGGCGTGATGCTTCCCAGGCTGGAGAGAGCGCTGGAGACTGCGATCTGTGCGGGGTTGGCCCGGCTGGAGAACACGATGCCTCCTGCGATCCTGCGCGATCTGGCGATGATTGCGCGATCGATAAGCGAAGATCTCGCTCCGGAACAGGCTCATCTGCCAATTGCAGTCTGCGCCAACAGGATGAATCTTCCTTCGGCCTGCGCCGACGACCTCGATCACTGGCGAGCTTTGATTCATCTGATGGTGGCGCCTTCGACACGGACATGGCGGAAGATGCTGGGACCTAAGACACTCGGCTTCCTCATCCCGGAGTTCGAGAAGAAACGGTTGAGAGAGATAGTCGATGCTTTGCGCGATGACGATCACCTTCAAGAGGTAATCAACAGTGTGAAAAGTTTGCCGCCGGCCAAGTATCCGCAGGAACAGTGGGAGGAGGCGAAGGCGTTATTCCGTGTGTTGCGGCGCGCGCTGGCAGAGTTACAGGTGGTGTTCGCGGAAGGCGGTGAATGCGACTTTACCGAGTTGACACTGCTGGCGAAGCACGCACTGCGCGAAGGCGGCTCGAGTGAGATGACGGCGGCGATGGGAATGCGGCTGGAGCATCTATTGGTGGACGAGATGCAGGACACCTCGACGAGTCACTATGAGGTGATTCAGTTGCTGACGCAGGGGTGGGATGGGGCGAGCCAGACCGTGTTCCTGGTGGGCGATCCGAAGCAGTCGATTTACATGTTCCGGCAGGCGCGCGTGGAACTATTTCTGCGCACGATGGAGGCGAAGAGATTGGGAGAGCTGCCGCTGGGGTGTTTGCGGCTGACGGCGAACTTCCGCTCGCAAGGAGCGTTGGTCGAGGCGTTCAATGAAGACTTTGGGCTACTGTTTCCACCTGAGACGCGTGGAGCTAACGCCGGAGAGGTGGCGTTCGTAGAAGCCGTTGCCGTGCGGCCCGCTAGCCACTTTGGAAATGAAACAGAGGCGGTTCAGTGGCACGCGAATGCTCTGCCTTACGGATTGACGGCAGAAGAGAAACAGCCGGCGAAACGGGCGCAGCGGCGGCGAGATGCGGCGACGGTGCGGGCTGTGGTGGAGCAATGGAGGGCGACTCCGCTGCCCCAGAACAGGACGGCACCGTGGCGCATCGCGGTGCTGGTGCGAAACAGAAATCATCTCGCGGAGATTATGAGTGAGTTGAAGGGCGGTGAAGGACGTGCGGCAATTCCCTACCGGGCTGTCGATATCGAGGAACTCGGCGAGAGGCAGGAGGTGCTGGATCTGTTCGCGTTGACGCGGGCGCTGCTGCATCCGGCGGACCGAGTGGCGTGGCTGGCAGTGCTGCGAGCTCCGTGGTGTGGGATGGGGCTCGCGGATCTGCATCTGCTGACGGGGGCGGACGATCCGGCCTGGAGAGAGCGAAGCCTGTGGGAGGCTGTAAAAGAGCGAGGCGAATTTCTAAGCGTGGATGGTGTTGCACGGCTGGAGCGGTTGTGGCCCGTGATGGAAGCAGCGGAGACACAGCGGGGACGGTTCTCGACGGCGGAGTGGGTGGAGCGGACCTGGCGGACGCTGGGCGGAGACGCTTACCTTGCGGCCGAGGAGATGGGGAATGCGCGGCGCTATCTGCAGCTGCTCGACGCGATGGAAGAGGAGTCGGGGCGGTTTGATTTGAAGCAGCTCGAACAGAGGATGAGCAGACTGTACGCGGAGACTCCGGTGCGCGCAGATGCAGTGGAGCTTGTAACGATCCACAAAGCAAAGGGGCTGGAGTGGGATGTGGTGATCGTTCCCGGACTGGAGCGCCTGGGAGGGCGCGATGCGCGGCGCTTGCTCACCTGGGAGGAGATGGATTTTGCAGACGAGGGCACGGCACATGTGGTGCTCGCGCCGATCGAGGGGAAGGGTGAGTCGCGCGAGTTGAACGCGTGGCTGAAGCGTATACAGAAGGAGCGAGAGGCCGCGGAACGGAAGCGGCTGTTTTATGTGGCGTCCACGCGAGCACGGGAGGCGCTCCATCTGTTTGCCGCGCCGGAGACGAAGAAGGATGGTGGAATTACTCGCCAGGCAGGCAGCCTGCTGGAGGCCGCGTGGCCTGCGGCGGAACGACATTTTGCAACGTCGGCGTCAGTGCCGGGGAATGCGGCGAATGCGGCAAAGATGCTTATGATATCGCGGGCTGCAGAGGTTGAGGAGGATGAGAAGGATGAGTTCGTCGTGGAACTAGCGGCCGGAGCAGACGAACAGGCACGACCTGCGATGCTGCAACGGCTCCCACTGGAGTTTGAGCCGGAGCGACGGTTCGCGGTCGAGCGTAGGCTCTCCTACGGGAACACTGCGATTGCGCCGACACACTTTGAACGGCCCGAAGGATCGTTTGAGGCGAGGGCGTTTGGCAATGCGGTGCACGCGTTTGTGGAGATGATGACGAAGCACCTAGCGGATGGGGCTGCCGTCGACGAATTGCTGCGCGAGGTTGCGGGATGGACGCCACGGATTGCGGCGGTATTGCGAGCGGATGGGTTGGCTCCTGTAGTTGTCGATAGGTTGGTAGCGCGGGTGAAGACGGCACTCGGCAATACGTTGAAGGATGCTGAGGGTTTGTGGGTTCTGGGCAAGCATGAAGATGCAATGAGTGAGCTTGCGCTTACCTCGTGGGACGAGAGACGCTCCAGCTTGCGAATGGACCGCTTGTTTCTTGCAGGGCAACGGCCGCTGGATGCGGGGAGTGATTGCCTCTGGATCATCGACTATAAAACGGCGACGCACGGCCGCGATGGAGTGGAGGAGTTTTTGGCCGGAGAGCGGGTGAAGTATGGACCGCAGATGCAGGCCTATGCACGAATAATGCGGGATCGCATGGAGGCGGGAAGATTGCGCGTCGGGCTCTACTATCCGATGCTGGCGCGATTGGTCTGGTGGGTGCCAGAGACGGCTGAAGTGGACGCTGCGGATTAGGTGACGGTAGTGTTGTGTCGTACATCAGCGCCGCGCACCCAGAAGATGACGTCTTCGGCGATGTTGGTCGCGTGGTCGCCGACGCGTTCCAGATTGCGGGCGATGATAAGGGCGTTGAGAGACTGCGGCGTAAGCTCGGGCTTTTCTTTGATCAGCGTGCTGAGCGCATAGAAGGCGGCGTCGTTCATCTCGTCGACCTGGTCATCCAGCAGAAGGACGGCCTTGGCGAGATCGGCATCGGCTTCGATGAAAGCCTGGAGCGCCTTGCGTACCATCGCCAGCGCCAGGGACGCGAGTTTGGGGACGTCGACGGGGAGGTCAATATTCGCGAAGGCGCCCATCTCGCGCACGCGAATGGCGATGTTGACGGCCTGATCACCGACGCGTTCAAGGTCGGCGTTGATGCGGATGACCGAGAGGATGAAGCGGAGATCGACGGCCATCGGCTGTTCCATGGCGAGGAGGTCGAGGGCCATCTGATCGATCTCGCGCTCGAGACGGTTGATAGAAGGTTCCGCGCGGAGGACGAGCTCGCAAATGCTGAGTTCGCGGGTGCGGTAGGCCTCGATGGAGCGCTGGATCGCCTGCTCGGCCATCCCGGCCATGATAAGCAATTTTTCCTTGAGATCGTCGAGGTTCTGGTGAAATTTGACCCGCATCAGCCGAACCTCCCTGTGATGTAGTCTTCCGTTCTCTTGTCCTTCGGGTTGGTGAAGATCTTGTGCGTGGAGTCGAACTCAACCATCTTGCCGTTGAGGAAAAATCCGGTGTTTTCCGCGACGCGCGCAGCCTGCTGCATGTTGTGGGTCACAATGACGATGGTGTACTGGCTCTTGAGTTGGAAGATGAGGTCTTCAATCTTCGAGGTGGAGACGGGGTCGAGCGCGGAGGCGGGCTCGTCCATCAAGAGGACCTCGGGATCGACGGCGAGGGCGCGCGCGATGCACATGCGCTGCTGCTGACCGCCTGACAACGAGGCTCCGGATTTTTTCTTCAGTTCGTCCTTAACCTCTTCCCAGAGAGCGGCCTGCTTGAGCGAGCGCTCGACAGTCTCATCGAGGATGCGGCGATTGCGAAACCCATTGAGCTTGAGGCCGCTGACGACGTTGTCGTAGATCGACATGGTGGGAAAGGGGTTGGGACGCTGAAAGACCATGCCGACGCGGCGGCGAATCTCGACCGGCGAGGCGTCCTTGTAAATGTCGACCTCTCCCATCTTAACGGTGCCCGTGGCGCGAGCGATAGGGTTGGTCTCATGCATGCGATTGAGGCAGCGAACGAAGGTGGACTTGCCGCAACCCGACGGGCCGATGAGTGCGGTCGCGTGGTTCGCAGGAATATGCAGATTGATGTCCTGCAGGGTATGCGTTGTGCCGTACCACGCGTTCAAATCCTCAACTAAAATGCCGACTCCCACTAGCTTCCTCCCTTGAGTACGCCGCGGTTGGCAAAGATGCGGACAAGCGTGACGGATACCATGATTAAAACGATAAGAACGAGTGCACCGGCCCATGCCAGCCGATGCCACTCGTCGTAAGGCGATAGTGCGTACACATAGATCTGCAGTGGCAGCGCGGCGATGGGTTCGCTGAGTTTGAAGCTCCAAAACTGGTTGCCCAGGGCTGTGAAGAGGAGCGGTGCAGTCTCTCCGGCGACGCGCGCAAAGGCCAGCATGCAGCCGGTAATGATGCCCGGAGAGGCCGTACGGAGGCTGACCGAGATGGCGGTGCGCCACTTGGGCACGCCAAGGCCCAGGGCAGCTTCGCGAATGGCATGAGGAACTGTGGCGAGCATCTCTTCCGTGGTGCGGGTGATCGTGGGAACCATCATGATGGCGAGGGCGACGCCGCCGGCCAAGCGCCGAGAAGTGTTTCTGCCGGATGACGATGAGCGAGTAGATGGAGATGCCCATTACGATGGAGGGAACGCCGTTGAGAACATCTGCGGTGAACCGGACGGCGGTGGCGAGCGCTCTGCCGCGGCCGAACTCCGCGAGGTAAACACCAGCGGCGATACCGATCGGAATGCCCATGAGACTGGCAACCAGCAGAATGATGCCCGAGCCTACGATCGAGTTCGCCATGCCTCCGCCCGCTTCGCCGACGGGCGCAGGAATGTGAGTGAAGAAGGCGAGGTTGAGCGAGCTTGCGCCTTTGTAGATGAGATAGAAGAGGATAGCGATCAACGGCAGAATAACAATGACCGTCGCCAGGATGGACAAGCCGCTAATGAAATAGTTGGTCGCAGTGCGGCGGGCGTTGTTCATGCGCATGGACTTCGTCTTGAAGTCCATCGGCCTGGGATGATTGCTGGTGGGTTGGGTGGCCATGTTAGTGCACCCGCGTTGGAGCGCCGCGTGTGACGGCCCAGACCATCAGGCGAGCGATGGCGTTGACCACGATGGTAACGAGGAAGAGGGCGAGGCCAATCTCGATGAGCGCGCTGAGGTAGAGATCGCCGGTGGCCTCGGAAAACTCTCCGGCGATGACGCTGGCTAGAGTGTTGGCCGGGGCGAAGAGAGACTTGCTGATGTTGGGGTGATTGCCAATAACCATCGTGACGGCCATCGTCTCGCCCAGCGCACGGCCGAGACCGAGCATGATGGCGCCCACGATGCCGATGCGCGAGTTCCGCAGCACGCCGATGCGGATCATCTCCCAACGCGTCGCGCCAAGAGCGAGAACGGCTTCGCGCTGACTATTGGGCACGGCCGTCATAATGTCCCGGGTGAGCGAAGAGATGATTGGGAGAATCATGATGGCGAGGATAATGCTTGCGGTGAGAAGTCCGACACCGAAGTTAATTCCCTCGAAGAAGCCGGTCCAGCCCAGCATCTTCACGAGAAATGGGCCAAGCACGTCGCGCATCAGTGGAACAAGGACAAAGACTGCCCAGAGGCCGTAGACCACGCTGGGGATGGCGGCAAGGAGTTCGGTGAGGAAGGAGATGGGCGCGCGCAACACGCGGGGGCAGAGCTCTGTAAGGAAGACGGCCACTCCGAGCGCCAAGGGGACAGCCATGCACAGGGCGAGCAGCGAGGTAGCGAGAGTGCCGTAGATAAAAGGCAGCGCGCCGAAGTCGCCGGAGACAGGGTCCCAGGCCTGGCGGGTGAAGAACTTCCAGCCGAATGCCGCCAGGCTGGGCCGGGAGTGAACGACAAGGATGCCAAAGATGAAGAAGACAATGGCGAAGATACTGAGCGCGCAGAGAAGCATCACCGCGGCGAAGCTGTTGTCGGCTGCGCTTCCACTTCCCCGCTTGGCAAGAAAGTCGCGGATGACAGACGGCCCTGCATCGACTGCGGGCGGCACCAGTTCCGGCGCACGAGGCGCAGGCGGATTCGGCAGGATCGGGGGGGGCACACGTTGCAACGACCTGGAGTCTCGTTCGTCAGTCATTCGGGTAGAGGACACAATCCAGTTTTTCCAGTCGGTTTAGTCTAGGGATCGATTGTATCGGGCTTGGTGCTCTTGAGCCGGGATGAAAAAGCGCCGCGCGAATTTGCAAGATTACAACTCCACGCGGCGGTACAAAACTACTTGATTGTCGCAATACTCTTGCGAACCATATCCTGAACCTGTTTCGGCAACGGAGCATAGCTCAGGGATGCGGCCTCGGTTTCGCCCTTATCTAGCATCCAGTTAAGGAAGCCGGTGAGAACCTGCGTTTTGGAAGGATCGGTGGAGTGGGTCGGGATGAGCAGCCAGGTAAAGCTGGAGATCGGATAGGAGTCTGCCCCCCCGGGGTTGGTGATGGAGACTCGGTAGTCTGCCGGCATCGTCTTGGCGGCTGCGGCAGCGGCAGCGGTGACGCTACTGGTGCTCGCCTTCACGAACTTCCCGGCTGCATTGCGTACCGAGCCGAAGGACATCTTGTTCTGTTCGGCATAGATAAGTTCGACATACCCGAAGGAGTTCGGCGTCTGGCGCACCATACCCGCGACGCCCTCATTTCCCTTCTGGCCGATGCCGGTGGGCCAGCTGACCGCGGCCCCCGCGCCGACCTTGCTCTTGAAGTCTGGGTTGACCTTGGAGAGGAAGTCCGTGAAGATGAAGGATGTGCCGCTGGCTTCAGACCGATAAACCGGGATTATCTGCTTGTCCGGAAAAGTGACCCCGGGATTGTCCTTCGCAATGCGGGCATCGTTCCACTTGGTGATTTTACCCAGATAGATGTCGGCGATCACGTCGCCGGATAGATTGAGCTCTTTGTTGACTCCGGGGACGTTATAGACCGGAACAACCGCGCCTAGGACAGTAGGCAGCGCCATAACCTTGACCTTCGCGGCGGCAAGCTGTGCATCGGTCATCGGAACGTCGCTGGCGCCGAAGTCAACCGTTCCCTCAGTGACCTGACGGATTCCGCCGCCGGAACCGATGGACTGGTAGTTTATTTTCAGGTTCGGATGTACCTGGTTGTACTCGCTAAACCACTTTGAGTAGATAGGGTTCGGAAAAGTGGCCCCGGCCCCGTTGAGACTCTGTGCGCTGGCTCCCACGGTTACCAGTGACAACACACCTGCGACGATAAATTTCAAATTCACAATTCCCCCTCGGCCAAAAATTGCATCGGTTCGCAATCGGTCAATACCTTCACCTATGAGTTTGAGGGGTGATTGTTACGGGGAGGTTACACGGGGGTGAAAACGGCATTATTCGACGGAAGATAAAGCCCTTGGGAGTGTGAAAATGAAGGTGCTGCCAACGTTTAGCTCACTTTCGGCGCGGATGGAGCCGCCATGCGTCTGCACCATGTGTCGTGCAATAGCGAGGCCCAAACCGGTGCCGCCAGACTCCCGTGAGCGGGCTTTGTCGACCCGGTAGAAACGTTCGAAGATGCGGTTCAAGTGCTCGGAGGCGATTCCAGGGCCGAAGTCGCGGACACTGAATTCGACAGCGCCGCCGGAGCCGCTGGAACCGCCGGCGTCCGAGACCTCACGAGCGCTAACGAGGATTCTGCAATGCGGCTCGTTTCGGGCCTGGCCATACTTGATACCGTTTTCAATAAGGTTGCTGAGAACCTGGAGGATGGCGTCAGTATCGGCGATGACCTCGGCAGTCGTGATCTCGCCGATCTCGAGGACGGCCTCGGTGTCCTGAATGAGCCCGCTCATCGCCTGGACGGCATCGCGCACCAGGACGTCGGCGGGAATCGGCGCGGGATGCAGCTCCTGCTCTGACGACTCGACGCGCGCCATGACGAGAAGGTCTTCCGTCAGGCGGTTCATGCGAGTCGCATTTTTCAGAATAGTGGAGAGAAACTCACGGGCCTGGTTGCTGAGCGAAGCCTCATGGTCGAGCAGCGTCTCGACGTAGCCGGAGATCGAAGTGAGCGGGGTGCGAAGCTCGTGGGACACGTTGGCTACAAAGTCCCGCTGGGTGCGTTCGACTTGCTCAATCCTCGTAATGTCATGCAGAACGGCAACCGCGCCGCCGCCGGGCATCGGCGAAACGTTGACCTCGAAGATGCGTCCGGGCAACAGCGAGGTCGAGCGGCCTTCGCTAACGATGCGCTGCTCTAACGCGGTGCGGACGCACTCGAGAACGCCGGGATCGCGAATCGTCTGGACAAGAGCGTGGCCAAGGCGCACAGAACTTCCGGAGGAGGTGTCTGGAATCAGCCGCTGCATGCGCTGATTGCTCCACTGGATGCGGCCCAGCGCGTCGACCGCAACGACGGCGTCCTGCATGCTGTCGATCATCGCCTCGAGCTCGCGGCGGCTTTCGGAGGCGCCGGTGAGCGCGTGCTCAACGTGATCGGAGGCAGCGGAGATTGCGCGGGCCATACCGTCGAAATCGCTATAGGACAGATCGATGGCGCCGACGTGTCGCTCCGGAATCGCCGCGGTCGAAACCTGGAGGCGAATAATATTCTTGCGTACCGAACGTGCCAGAAAAAAAGCGTTGATGGCCGCCCAGCCGATGAGCAGCGCGACACCCAGGACCCAGCTCCGCGGTGTGTACCAGACCCGCACCAACGCAACGAAGCCCAGGGCGACCGCGATGCAGATGAAGAACGAAAGAAAGAGACCACGCTTCACGTGCTGCCTCTACGCCTGGGCCGGAATGTTCTTCGGAATCTCGAAGCGATAGCCGGCTCCGCGCATAGTCTTAAGATAGCGCGGCGTCTCGGCGTCTTCTTCGATCTTCTCGCGAATGCGCCGGACATAGACATCGACCGAGCGCGGGGTGACGAAGCGGGCGTCGCCCCAGACGGCATCCAGCAGGTGGTCGCGGCTGAATACTCGACCGGGATGACGGGCGAGATAGTCGAGGAGCCGGAACTCTGTAGCGGTGGTGGTGACCAACTCGCCTTTGACCCGAAGCTGCATGGCGCCGGCGTCGATCTCGACGTTCTCGAACTTGAGGAGCGAGGGCGAGCTTGGCCGCTCGAAGCGGCGCAGAACAGCCTTGACGCGGGCGACCAGCTCGCGCGTAGCGAAGGGCTTGGTGATGTAGTCGTCAGCCCCCATCTCGAGGCCGTGCACGCGGTCGTTTTCCGCAGCCCGGGCGGTAAGAAAGATGATCGGCACAATGCTGAGCGTAGGGTTCAGACGGAGCCTGCGGCAGAGGTCGAGCCCGTCGCCGCCGGGAACCATAATGTCGAGCAGAAAGAGTGCGGGGGGCTGCCGTTCGGCATCAGTAAGTATCTGATTGATGGCTAAATACGGGCGGACCGTAAAACCGGCGCTCTCCAGATGGTATTGCACCAGGCGGGAGATATCTGCGTCATCTTCCAAAACGAAAATCGTCTGACTCAATTCGTAAACCTCGGTTTGATTAACGTCAGGTTAGCGCACCGTACCCGCGAAGATTGCGAACGTACGATGAAATCGTGCGGAGGGTGAAAACCTGAAAATGGGTACCCTCGTATACTCAAAGGAGATTCTACCCGTTCGACGCGTGCGGAACTCTATGAAACAAAACTCCAATCTCATACTTTGCGTTGATGACGAACTCGTCGGGCTCCAGGTCCGGAAGATCCTGCTGGAGCGGGCCGGGTACCGAGTCCTGACGGCGCCGGATGGGCCGTCCGGGCTGGCGATCTTCTCCGCAGAGCCGGTCGAGGCCGTGGTGCTCGACTACTCCATGCCGGGCATGCACGGCGGCGAGGTGGCGGCCAGGATGCGTCAGGCGAAGCCGCAGGTTCCCATCCTTTTGCTCTCCGCATACGTCGATCTCTCAGTCGAGGTGACCTCAGTGGTCGACCTCTACATGACCAAAGGGGAGGGCGCGCCCGTACTTCTGGAAAAGTTAGGCAGCCTGCTGCAATAGCAAACATTCGAAGAAACGAGAGATGGGACGAGAGGGCTGTGAATCTAAGTCAATTCAATAGCGTGCTGCGACAGGTCTTCCTGCTTCCTGTGGTGGCGCTGCTGGTTGTCGCCGGAGCGCTCTACCTGCAGATCAAGGGGGCCAATGCCACGGTCGACCTGATTCAGGATTCGGATGCACGCATCTCCCAGGCAACCCTTGTATCGAAGCTCATCGTGGACGAGGAGTCCGGCCTGCGCGGCTATGAGACCACCGGCGACCCGCAGTTTCTGCAGCCCTTCACCGATGCAGAATTGCGCGTGCAGAAAGAGATCCAGAACCTTGACAAAATGGCCGGAGCAGACCTCGATCAAAAGCACGATGTCGCCGACCTCAGGGAAGAGCACCAGACGTGGCACGACGGCTTCGCTCTGCCGGTCATCGCCCAGGTCCGGGGAGGCGGTAAGACCAGCGGTGTCGGTCTCAACCTGCACGGCAAGGCTCTGATGGATGAGGTCCGCCACGACCTCAATGACATCATCCACAAGGCCGAAGACAATCGTGCGCAGCGTATTGCGCGGTGGCACCGGCAGGTCCACACCATGTTGCTCGTGCTTCTGTTTCTGGCTCTTGGCATGGGGTTGCTGATTGGCCTGTTCACACGCAGCCGCCTGCACACTGTCTCGGCCGCGTACCGAACGTCGCTGGAGATACTGGGGCGCCGGGCCGAAGAGCTCTTCCAGTCGGAGCAACAACTGCGCACCACGCTCGACTCCATCGGCGACGGTGTAATCACCTGCGATGCGCACGGGCGCATTCAGATGATGAATCCTGTGGCAAGGGAGCTGACCGGCTGGAGCCAGTCTGAAGCCACCGGACAGCCACTCGAGAAGGTCTTCCGCATCGTCAGCGAGACGAGCCGGGAGACCGTGGAAACCCCTGTCTCCAAGGTCAAGCGCCTCAAACGCGTCGTCGGCATGGCGAATCATACGATCCTGGTTCGTAAGGACGGCGCTGAACTGAATATCGCTGACAGCGGCGCCCCAATACGTGACAAAAATGGAGAGACTACCGGCATCGTCCTGGTCTTTCGCGACATTACGATGGAGCGCAAGACTCAGGACGCGCTAATCGCAAACGAAAAGCTCGCCGTCGCGGGGCGGCTGGCCGCGACAATCGCGCATGAGATCCACAACCCGCTCGATTCCGTCTCGAACCTGCTCTACCTCATGCGCAACGGCTCTTCAAAGGAAGAGTCGATCCTGTTCATGGACATGGCTGAGCAGGAGCTGACGCGAGTCACGCAGATCAGTCGCGCCATGCTGGGGCTCTATCGCGAGTCGAAGGCGCCCGTCGTCGTGGACCTGAAGGAGATGCTGCAGGAGATTCTTCTTTTGATGGAGCGGCGGTTTATCGATCTAGGTGTAACGGTCGCCGCCGATATGCCAAAGCCGGTCTCCGTCGCCGCCTTCCCCGCCGAACTGCGCCAGGTCTTCACAAACCTCATCACCAATGCGGCAGAGGCAGCGGACTCAGGCGGCGAGGTGAAGATAACAATCACTCAGCAGGACCCAGGCGTCGATGCGACCGGGCAGAAGATACAGGCCGGAGCGACAGTGACCATCGCCGACAACGGCGCGGGCATCCCGGAAGAGGTGAAGTCCCATCTGTTCCAGCCGTTCTTCACCACCAAGGGGGAGCGCGGAACCGGCCTCGGACTGTGGGTCAGCCGCGGCATCATTAACAAGCACGGCGGCACAATTGCCCTCAAGAGCGACACCAGCGAGACCGCACACGGCACCGTCGTCAGCGTCTTTCTCGCGACCAATCCGACCATCAATGCCGGCGCCGTTTAGGCTGTCAGCGATTTCAGCTCTTCGGTGACGGTCGCAGCCGCACTCTGGCACGCGGCGCGGTCGACATCGTAGTGGGTGACGAAGCGGACCGAGTGCGGACCAATGGCGCTGACCAGCACGCCCTTCTGCTTCAACGCCGCAGTGAAGGCTGCGGCATCGCCGTTGTTCTTCAGCGTGAAGATGACGATGTTCGTCTGCACCGCATCGAGATCGATCTCCGCCGCTCCAGGCTGCGCCGCGACAGCCTCCGCCAGCAGGCGCGCATTCGCGTGGTCCTCCGACAGACGCTTCGGCATCTCATGCAATGAGATAAGCCCCGCAGCCGCAAGAACGCCAGCCTGCCGCATCCCGCCACCCAGCGCTTTGCGATGAATACGCGCCTTCTCAATCGCCTTCTTGCTGCCAACCAGCATCGAGCCGACGGGAGCGCCCAGCCCCTTCGACAGACAGAACATCACTGTGTCAAAGCCGCTCGTCAGCTTTGCAACGCTTATGCCGAGCGCAGTAGCGGCGTTGAAGACGCGTGCTCCGTCAAGATGCACCGGCAGCCCCGCCTCGCGAGCCCCTGCCCAAATCCCTTCAAGCACTGGCAGCGGCGTCACCGTACCGCCCGCCATATTGTGCGTGTTCTCAACACACACCAACGCCGTTTGCGCGCGGTAATAAATCTTCGCGCCGATCGCAGGCTTGATGTGATTCCAGGTCAGAATGCCGCGCTCTGCCGCAACAGTGCGGGCGATGCAACCGGAGAAGGCCGCCATCATCGCCATCTCCCAGTCCAGAATGTGCGAACGCGCCTCGCAGATAACCTCCTGGCCATGTTGCGTGTGCAGGCGAATCGCGATCTGGTTCCCCATCGTCCCCGTAGGAACAAAAATCGAAGCCTCACGGCCGAACACTTCGGCGGCATCTCTTTCCAGCTTGTTGACCGTCGGGTCTTCACTGTAGACATCGTCGCCAACCTCGGCGGAGGCCATCGCGTCACGCATGGCTGGGGTTGGACGAGTGACGGTGT
The DNA here is from genome assembly GCA_963791735.1 of uncultured Acidobacteriaceae bacterium. Lineage (GTDB taxonomy): Bacteria > Acidobacteriota > Terriglobia > Terriglobales > Acidobacteriaceae > Edaphobacter. The sequence goes on from CAWBTR010000013.1 coordinate 48,457, forward strand.
CGCTGCGCAAATCGATCATGATGTTCGTTCTCTCCTGTTTCGGTGTGTCATTTATTTTCTATGCTGCTGAAGGGATCAACAAGCGGCTGAAGACCTCGTTCGAAACCAGGCGGCCGCGCGGAGTCAATCGCATCCTGTCCGCATTCAACTCGAGCAGACCGGCGTCGCGGACCTCAAGCAGCGCGGGCATTGCATCGCGCAGCATGTCTTCACCAAACTGACCGCGCAGACGCTCAAGATCAACGCCCTCATTCAACCGCAACCCAAGAAACAGCGACTCCTCAAAGGCTTCCTCTCTGCCGACGAAATCAACCTCAGTCGCGGCGGCAGAGAGCGTGGATTCAAACAAACGAAACGGAGTCGCAGAAGCCGCATCGCCGAGGTACTCATCCAGATCGCTGGTATTGGCAAACCTTACGGCATCGCGACCAGCCGCCAACATCGAATGAGCATCAAGCCCAAAGCCCAGATAGGGCTGACGCTGCCAGTACTTGAGGTTGTGCCGCGAGCGATGTCCCTCCCGCGCAAAGTTCGAAATCTCGTATTGATGCACACCCGCTGCATGAAGCGCGGCACACGCCCACTGATACCATTCCGCACTCTCATCTTCGCCCGGCACGGCCGATGCACTGTAGCGAGATCCCTTCTCCAACATCTCGCGGCCCAGTCGCGATTCATCATCCACCTCAAGCAGGTAGACGCTGACATGCGGAGCACCGCTCGCGACAGCCCGCTCCACCGAATACTGCCAGCTCTGCTCTGTCTGATGAGGAAGTCCGGCGATCAGATCGATATTGATCTCCTGAACACCCGCCGCACGCACCCGAGCAAGCTCCGCCTCGCATTGCTGCTGCGTGTGCAAACGGCCAACTGCTGCGGTCTCGCGATCCACAAACGATTGCACACCGAAGCTGATGCGATTCATCCCTTGTTGCAGCAATTCGTCCAGTGTCTCGGAAGAGAGTTGCCCCGGCGCGCATTCCAGCGTGATCTCAGCATCATCGGCAATATCAAACTCTCCGCGCAGATTCTCAAATATCTGCCGAAACTGTTGCGCCGACAGCAGGCTGGGAGTTCCACCACCAAAGTAGATCGTGTCCACCGCTCGCGGCAGAAAGGCCGTCAGGTTTTGTGCTGCCTCTTGCACTGCGCGAACCTCATCGCACAAGCGGTCCACATACTGCTGCATCCGCTCTGCGCCAAAGACTCCCGAAGCGAAGTTGCAGAACGTACACTTTGCCTTGCAGAACGGAACCGAAATGTAGATGCCGACAGGTCCAGCCATTCGAACGACAGCCCTCACCTCAATTGTTTCACGGAGATTCTTTTATTGGGGTGTAACTTAACGTCAGCCAGCGACTCTAATGCCTGGAGGTCAGCTATCATGTCGCCGCTTCGTACTCTCGCCTTTGTCGCCGTACTGTCGGGAGTGTTCACGCTCACACCCCGCGTTGGCGTCGCGCAAGGCACCCAGACCAACCGCACGCCTGTCCTGGTGGAGCTGTTCACCTCCGAGGGCTGTTCAAGCTGCCCTCCCGCGGACGCTCTACTGGCAAAGCTCGACCACGACCAGCCCATTGACGGTGCCCAGATCATCGTACTGGGCGAGCACGTCGACTACTGGGACGGCCAGGGCTGGCACGATCGCTTTTCGTCGCACGAATACACCGACCGCCAGAGCGAATACAGCTCTCGCCTGCATTTCCCCGATGTCTACACTCCCCAGATGATCGTCGATGGCACCGAACAGTTCGTCGGCAACGATGCAGCTCACGCGCAACGAGCCATCCAACACGCGGCCCAAACCCCCAAGGTTACGCTGACGCTCTCCCGGCCAGTTGTAGACGGCCGCAAAATCTCCGCATCCGTCTCTGCTCCCACCTCTGCAACGACCAACCCACATGCAGACCTCTACGCCGCCCTGGTAGACCCCACCGACACCACCAACGTTAGCGGCGGCGAAAACGGCGGCCACCGGCTCCAGCACGTAGGCGTCGTACGCAACCTGCAACGCGTCGGAAGCCTGAAGAAGCTCGCCGCCGGTCCGGTTTCGTTCAGCCTGAATGCCCCCGCAGACGCCAAGCCGGGCGAGATGCGCGTGGTCGTCTTTGCCCAGCAGAGCGGCCAGGGCGCGGTCGTCGGCGCGGTATCCGCCGCCGTAACCCCCTAGTGTTATTGGAAACCGGAATCCCACGTTCACCATAAGCATCTAAAATGGATACCGCACATGGCAGACGATCGGAAACCGAAGGATCCGAAGGAAGAACCCGCGAAGAAGGCGGCGCAGGACGACGAGGTCGCCGGCAAGGCCTACGACGGACGCCTGATGCGCCGCCTGCTTACCTATCTGCGTCCCTACAAGCTGCAGACCGCATCTCGCGCCGTCTCCATCATCTTCAAAGCCGGCAGCGACGTGATGGGTCCGTTTCTGGTCAGGGTCGCCGTCGACATCTACATGTCGGGCAAGCCTCCGGCACATCTCTCCTGGCTTCCCCGCCATCTCAGCCCGAAGCCCAATGACCGGCATCACGCAGATCGGTCTCCTCTACCTCGGCGCGCTGCTCGTTACCTTCATGCTGGAGTTCCTCCAGACCTACCTGATGCAGTGGACCGGCCAGAAGATCATGTTCGACCTGCGCAGCCAGATCTTCCGCCATCTGCAGCGCATGTCGCCCGCCTTCTTCGACCGCAACCCCGTCGGCCGGCTGGTCACCCGCGTCACCTCCGACGTCGACGCGCTCAACGAGATGTTCACCTCGGGCGTGCTCGCCATCTTCGAAGACGTCTTCGTCCTCGCCTTCATCGTCATCATCATGCTGCGGATGAGCTGGCCGCTCGCGCTGCTCACCCTCTCGGTCATCCCCGCCATTCTCTACGTCACCCGCATCTTCCGCGCCACGTCCGCGACAGCTACCGCCGCCAGCGCGCCGCCACCGCACGCATCAACTCCTTCACGCAGGAGTACGTCTCCGGCATGTCCGTCGTGCAGCTCTTCAACCGCGAGCGCCGCGCCTTCAACGACTTCTCCGCCGTCAACGCCGAGAACAAACAGGCCTGGACCGACGCCATCTTCGCCTACGCCCTCTACTACCCCATCGTCGAGTTCCTCAGCTCCACCGCCATCGCACTCGTCATCTGGCGCGGCGGCTGCGCCGTGCTGCACAACGCCGCCTTTCTCGCCGCACTGCCGCCAGGCCTGCATCCTGACCGCGCACCCGGCTTCTTCGGCACTGTCACCCTCGGCGTGCTCATCGCCTTCATCCAGTACGCGCAGCGCTTCTTCCGCCCCATCCAGGACCTCAGCGACAAATACAACATCCTGCAGGCAGCCATGGCCGCCAGCGAGCGCGTCTTCAAGCTGCTCGACACCGAACCCGACCATCGTCTCGCCCGCGCATCCCCATCGCCGGCGACGGCTCAGGCCGCGTCGAGTTCCGCAACGTCTGGTTCACCTATCAAAAACTCGACGAGGCACAACAGGCGCGCATCGCCTCCGCCACCGACGAAGACCTCCGCACCTACGCCGACATCGAGTGGATCCTGCGCGGCGTCAACTTCGTCATCGAACCCGACGAGACCGCGGCCATCGTCGGCCACACCGGCGCCGGCAAGACCACCATCACCAGCCTGATGATGCGCTTCTACGACATCCAGCGCGGCAGCATCCTCGTCGACGGCGTCGACGTCCGCGAGCAGGATCTGAACACACTCCGCCGCCGCTTCGGCGTCGTCCTGCAGGATCCCTTCCTCTTCACCGGCACCATCGCCGACAACATTCGCCTCGGCTCCACCTGGATTACCGAACGAGCGCCTCGAACGCGCCTGCCGATGAGGTCAACGTCGGCGACTTCATCCGCACACTTCCACTGCAAATTTTCGCGAACCGGTACGCGAACGCGGCGCGACCCTCTCCACCGGACAGAAGCAGCTCATCAGCTTCGCCCGCGCCCTCGCCCACGACCCCGGCATCCTCATCCTCGATGAAGCCACCTCCTCCGTCGATACCGACACCGAACTTCGCGTCCGCCTCGCCCTCTCGCGCATGATCACCGGCCGCACCTCCATCCTCATCGCCCACCGGCTCTCCACCATCCAGCGCGCCGACACCATTCTCGTCATGCACAAGGGCCAGCTCCGCGAGCGGGGCACCCACCAGGAACTCCTCACCCAGCGCGGCCTCTACTGGAAGCTCTATCAGCTCCAGTACCGCGACCAGGAGCTCGGCGCCGACGCTACCGCACCACTCCAGCCACTCAGCGCAGACTAGCTTCGCGCCACCGGCGATCTACCCGCAAGCGCTTCCAGTGATCTCCGCTTCACCCAGTCTGCAATGGGGCGCCAGTAGTCTTCCGTGGGTGCGAAGACCGGCACATTGTGCGTCAAGCCATTGATCACGATTAATCTCCCACGTGTCCCGCAGGCCTCGGCGACTCGCTTCGCCATGGACAGCGGAAATAATCCATCCACGTCGCTGTGAACAACCAGCACAGCCACTTCAACTTCCCTCACTCGATCAACCGTATCCCAGACATTCGGCACTATCCGCGTCACCCATCGCGGAAATCCCATTGCGCCCCCCGCTTCTCGCAGCGATGAAAATCCTTCGCACAAAATCAATCCATCCACATCGAGTCGCGGAGCCACCGCGCAACTCACCCCAGTCCCAAGAGAAAACCCGAGCAGAACAATGGACTGGTGCCCCCGATCAACAAGCTCCGCGTAGGCCGCCATCGCATCTTCTTCGCAGTGAGCCGTACTCAAAGAGCCCGAGCTCGCGCCATAGCCGGAGTAATTGAACACCAGCGAAGAAACACCCATCGCCTTCAACAAGCCCTGCACCTTTCCCCAGTATTCCACCAGCTCGCCGATCCCATGACAGATCAGGATCGCAGGAGTATCGACACCTGCGGAGAAGTAAACCGCGGACAATCTTCTGTCACCGCTCAGAATGACCAGCCGCTCCCGAGCGAAGGCGAAATCGCGCAGTATATGCCTCATGGTGCCGTTCAGTCGGTCCCTCAAAAACAGCGAGCGGCTGGTAGCCGTCAACAGAAAAGAAAGAAATTCTTCCCTCATTTTTTTGCCGCTTTCAAACAATCCTCAACTACCTTCCTCACTCGCTTCTCGCGAGCCTCGGGGCTTTGATAATAGAAGACCGCCAGGAGATTCGAACGCCGCTGAACCTTCGTCATCACCTCCCATCCTTTGCGCGCGGCAGGAACTCTCCGAAACGCCACCTCCAGCACCGGCGGCAGGTCCTTTTCACCCTCCATCGTCAGCATCAGCCGCTCGGCCATCTGCTCCGCGCGTCGCTGCCGTGCCTCCACGCCCTTCACTCCGTCAATCCATTTGCCAATCTCCCACCGGATCGACTCGCTCAGCCCCTCATACCACTTCGCCAACTTTTTCTCTGTCTTCAGCACCTTCGCCAGCTCTGGGGGAACCGCCGGGGTACGCTCGTCAAGATCGGGCTCGATCGCAAAATCTACCTCCGCGCCCAACCCAGCCCCGGCAGCCTTCTGCATCTTCTTATTCACCAGCAAAAAGTGGCCGCCCCGCCGCGCATCCGCGAACAACGACGTACGGAAGACCTCACCGCCCAACTCCACCTTCACGCGCAGCCTCACCATCTTCTTCCACGCCGTGTCAACATCGAACGGAAGCCGCGCCACCACCCACCCCAGCCCATTCTGCAAAGGCTCCAGCACTGCCCGGAACCTTCTGGTTGCACCTTTTGCCATGCAATCCCCTCCAGAAAAATCTACACTGGTTCCATCGTTAATCCACCCAATCCGCGCATCTTTCTCTCTGCCGGCGAAGCCAGCGGCGACCACTACGGCGCACAGCTCATCACCGAACTGCGCGGCCGCCATCCTGATGCGGCCTTCTTCGGCCTCGGGGGCAAGGAGATGGAGGCCGCAGGCCTCGACCGCGTCATCCGTGCCGAAGACGTCGCCCACATGGGCATCACCGAAGTCATCCGCCACATGCCGCGCGTTTACAACAGCTACCGCCGCCTCGTCACCTCCATCAAAACGCGCCGCCCCGACGCCGCCATCCTGATCGACTTCCCCGACGTCAACTTCCGTCTCGCCCGCGAGCTAAAGAAACTCAACATCCCGGTGATCTACTTCGTCAGCCCGCAGCTATGGGCGTGGAAGCGCAGTCGCCTGCGCTGGGTGCAGCAGCGCGTCAGCCGCATGATGGTAATCTTTCCCTTCGAAGTCCGCTTCTACCGTGCCCGCCGTGTAGACGCAAAGTTCGTCGGTCACCCACTGGCCGAACTGCCGAAGCCCACCATCTCCCGCGAAGACTACGCCGCCGCGCACGGTCTCGACCCGGCAAAGCCATGGATCGCTTTACTCCCCGGAAGCCGATGGAAGGAGATCACCGCGAATCTGGAGGTGATGATGGAGATGGCGCACCGCTTCCCTCTCGGTTGCGACTATATCCTGCCGGTGGCCTCCACAATCGACCGCAAGGAGCTCGCGGAATTCATCGCCGGCCACGAAGAGTGGTGGCCGGGAGATGCCGACGCAGCCCTGAAGCTTCTCCATATCCACCTCGTCCCCGACGCCCGCGAAGCCCTCTACCACGCCCGCGCCGGCGTCGTAGCTAGCGGCACGGCAACCGTCCAGGCCGCCGTCATCGGAAACCCCTTCGTCGTCGTCTACCGAGTCTCGGCCCTCACCTTCCGGCTGGCCAAAGCGCCTGGTCCACTACCCCCCCGAAATCTGGCCCCCAAACGATCTGGACGCCGACGGCAACCTGCCCATCGCCATGGTGAACCTGATCGCCGGCCGCCGGATCGTCCCCGAACTCCTCCAGACGCGTTACACTGCGAAAAACGTGGCCGCCGCCGTGTCTCCCTTGCTCGCCGACGGTCCGCAGCGCGAAAGGATGATCGCCGACCTGGCCGAGGTTGGCCGCTCTCTGCAACCGCCACCCGGAACAGGCTCCATCCAGCAGGTTTGCGACGCAGTCGACGCACTTTTGCCCGAAAACCAGTCGACGAGTGGCCCAAAGTCACCTGCAAGCGTCTAATAGGGGAATGGGCTGTACCATGATGTTTTGAGGAACGTTAGCTGCATGTCTGCTCTATCTCGCATTCTTCGAATCCCAGCCGCTGATACTGCTTCCGCTTTCCCTCGTCACGGCGACGGCGTGGGCTGCGCCCGTCAGGGTGCAGATGCAGATCACCGGCTACGTCATCAACGCCGACCTCGACCCGGCAGTGAACCGCCTGACCGCGACCGCCGATGTCACCTTCACCGCGCTCGAAGAGCTGACCAATCCCACCTTCGAGCTGAACAACGGCCTGCAAGTCACCAAGGCGACCGACCAGCAGGGCAAGCCGCTGGAGTACGAGCGCCTGACCAACAACACCACCGTCCGCTTCACCCTGGCCACACCCGTGCCCAAGGGCGCCACCACCACCTACCACTTCGAGTACTCCGGTACTCTGAAAGGCGCCGACACCAGCCCCGTCGAAGGCATCAAGCTGGCCGCCGTCGAAGATCCCATCAGCATCCTGCTCTACCCCGGCCGCTGGTTCCCCATGACCGGCCTCTTCACCAACCGCTTCACCGCCGAGATGCACATCCGCGTCCCCGGCGATGAGCGCGTCGTCGGCAGCGGCAGCGGCGTCGCCGCACAAAAAGCCTCCCCGGCAACCGCACCGAGTTCACCTTCAAATGGGCCAAGCCCGGCTTCCCCGGCACCATCATCGCCGGCAAGTTCATCGAGCCAATCACCGCCGGCAACATGCGCGTCTACGTCACCGAGAAGCGCAAGGAATTCGCCCACGACTTCGCCAGCCAGGCCGAGCGCGAGTACCTGTACATGTCCGGCGCCTTCGGCCAGCCCGAATCCACGCGCATGAATCTCGTCGAGCTACCCGACGACGCCGTCTCCGCCGCCTGGGCGCCCGAGATCGCCGCCATCGCCGGCAATCGCATCGCCGCCCGCAACGAGCAGCGCCTGCTCTCCAACACCCTCGCCCACCAGTGGTGGGGCGGCCAGATCTCGCCCGCTACTATGAACGATGCCTGGATCACCAACGGCATGTCCCGCTACGCCGAGCTGATGTACCTCGAAGACTCCGCCGGCAAAAGCGCCTTCCAGTCCGCCATCACCGACGTCTCCGCCGGCGCCCTCGCCTACGACACCGAGCCCCTCACCACCATCGGCCGCCTCGATCCCTTCTCTCCGCAGTTCCAGTCCATGACCCTCGAAAAGGGAGCCATGGTCTTCCACATGCTCCGCTGGGAGATGGGCGACGATGTCTTCAACAAATTCCTCCGCGCCCTCCTCTCGCAGTACACCGACAAGTCCATCCGCACCTCGAACGTCGAGACCATCGCCGAAGCACAGTCCAACCTCGAACTCACAGGCCTTCTTCGCGCAGTGGCTCGACGGCACCGGCGCTCCCGCCTTTGCCAACAAGTACTCCGTCTTCCGCCTCGGCGACAACAAGGGCTTCCGCACCGTCGGCGCCATCGAGCAGGACCTCGACCTCTTCCGCATGCCGGTCGAACTCCGCATCGAGACCGACGGCAAAACCGAGATCCGCCGCGTCGACGTCTCCGGCACCGACTCCCACTACTCCGTCGAGACCTTCGGCCGTCCGCGCCGCATCAGCATCGATCCCGAGAACTGGCTGCTGAAGAGCACGCCCGACCTGGCCGTGCGCGTCGCCGTACTGCGCGGCCAGGAACAGGTCGCCCAGGGAGACCTCACCGCCGCGCTCATCGAATACCAGAAGGCGCTTGACGCGAACAGGAACAGCTCACTCGCCGCCTATCGCATCGGCGAAGTCTTCTTCATGCAGCGCAACTACCAGTCCGCCGCGAACTCCTTCCGCGACGCCCTGCGCGGCGACGGCGACCCCAAATGGGTCGAGGTCTGGAGCCACATCGAGCTCGGCAAGAATCTTCGACGTCACCGGCCAGCGCGACCGCGCCGTCAACGAATACCGCCTCGCCGTCCAGACCAACGACAACACCCAGGGCGCCGTCAACGAAGCCCGCGCCCTGATGCAGAAACCCTACAAACGCGAAAACGTCGACAACTAGTCCGGGTTGCATGTCGCACTCAGAAAGTCTGACGACGTCACCTACTCGTACCGCAACGCCTCGATCGGATCCAGATTCGCAGCCTTCATGGCCGGAATCATCCCGCTGACCGTCCCCACAATCACCAGGATCACCGTTGCCACCAGAACAATATTCGGTGAGATGATCAGATGAATATCCCCGGCGTCAGCGTGTGACGCAAGCGCGCTATAAAAAGTAATCTTGCCAACGATCTTCGAAACCGCATAAGCCAGAGCAATACCGCCGGCGCCACCAATGCCCGAGATCACCAGCGCCTCAGCCAGAAACTGCATCAAAATATGCCGTTTTCTCGCTCCCAGGGCCTTCTCGACGCCGATCTCCTTCGTTCTCTGCTGCACGCTTACCAGCATGATGTTCATCAGGCCGACGCCCGCAATACCCAGCGTCAGTGCGCCAATAAACAACAGCAGCGCCTGCAGTCCCAGCGAGATGATGCGGAACTGCGCCAGCTGCTCCATGATGTTCGCCACATAGATCGCATTCCGGTCCGTTGGCCGGAAGCCGTGCGACGCGGCCATCTCGTTCCTCAGCGCGTGCTCCACCGCCTTTGGCTCGCCGTGATAGCTCATCCAGATGCCGTCGACATACTTTGTGTCCTTGATGTCCCCCATCGTCGGGTATGGGATATCGATCACGCGGTTCAGGTTGTCGTCCTCCTCCTGCATCTTCGCCTTCAGCACCCCGATCACCTCGAAGCTCACGCCGTTCACTCGTATCCTCTGTCCCAGCGGATACAACCCCGAAAACAACTTCGTCTTCGCCTCCGATCCAATCACCGCCACGTGGCTTCTCTGCATCACATCGTCCGCCGTTATGAACCTTCCTTCATCCATGTCCATGTTCATAATCTGCTGCAGCTCCGGCATAATGCCGTCTGTCTCCCACGTGTAGGTGTGGAGATCGTTCTGCACCGGCACAGTCTTCCAAAGCACAGGTGAGGCATGAACCACGTTCGGCACCGTCTCCTCGATGCGCTCGACGTCGTCCATCTGAAACCGCACCTTAACTCCGGCCTTCGTCCCCCCTGCCTGCTCGCTCGTCGTCCCTGGAAACACCCCGATCATGTTCGTTCCGAACTGCGCGAAGATGTTTTCAAACGCGCGCCCGAATCCCGCACCGTACGCCAGCAGCAAAACCACAGTCGCGATGCCCCACGCCATCCCCACCACGGTAATGATCGTGCGCCGGCCATTGTGCCGCATCGCCTCAATCGCCTGCCCGAAGATATCTTTCAGCATCGGCCGCTACTCCTTTCGCAGCGCTTCCACCGGCTCCATCATCGCCGCCTTGCTCGCCGGATACAGTCCCGCCACCACTCCGCACAGCGTCAGCGTCCCCAGCGCCATCGCCGCAGACCACGGCACCAGCCGCGGCGGATCGAACCCCATCTGATTATTCCCCAGCACCGCTCGCAGTCCCACCATCAGCCCTGCCGCGCCCACAATCCCTATCAATCCGCTCAGCCCCGTCAGCATCAACCCTTCGAAAAAGAACTGCATCAGGATGCTGCGGTTCGTAGCTCCCAGCGCCTTCCTCAATCCGATCTCCTGGGTCCTCTCCGTCACCGTCACCAGCATGATGTTGATGATCCCCACCGCTCCTAACGCCAGCGTCACTATTCCCACTCCACCCAGAAAAATGTCCATCGCCGTGAAGATCAGACCCACCGTGCGCTGCGACTTGATCGTGTCCCACTCCTCGAACGCGTCTTTAACATTCGGATCGAATCCATGGTTTCGCCCAATGATCCTGTGCACCTCTGCCTTCGCCGTCTCGTTCAGATCCGCCGTCACAGGCTGGTACTGGATCGAATAAACCGAGTCGCGCGGGATGTTGTCGCCCGTCATCGCGAACAGTTCCATCATCGTCGACAGCGGAATATAGATCTTCTGGTTGTCGCCATCATTGTTCCCTCGGCCGATCTTCTCCGCCACGCCAATCACCTGGAACCTGTATCCATTGATTGTGATGAACGAGCCAAGCGACGGACGCCCCGGAAACAGCAGCTTGTTATTCTTCTGCCCCAGCACAACCACCAGCCTGCTGTGCGCCAGATCGTCGTCGTTCAGAAATCGTCCCTGCGCGATCGGAAGATGCCGGATCTCCGGAAAATTCACCTGCACTCCCATCACCGCTCCGCCCGCGCTTGAAAATTCGCTGACCTCCTTCAGGTCGCCACGGTTGATCAGTGCCGTCGACCCGCGCACATGCGGAGCCTCCGCGTGAATATCCGCCGCATCCCGCAGCGTCAGCTTGTAAGGACGCATGCCCGTATGCTGGTTTGGCATAGCCGGAATCGTCCCGCCGAACAGCAGGATCACGTCGGTTCCCACCTCCGACAGCCCGCGCCTCTGTCCCGAGCGAAATCCCTCGCCCAATCCGATCAACAACAGCAGCGAAGCCACGCCCCACGCAATCCCGAACATCGTCAGGAACGACCGAAGCTTGTTAGCCCCAATCGAGCGAAATACCTGAGCAAAAATCGTGACGAGAGCGCGCATGGCAGTCGTTGGACGAAACCTCTTCTCAGTTCGTTACGCAGTCCTGCGACAAACAGTTCCCTTTTGTTACTAACCCTTTACGAATTTATCCGCTGTGGGCTATCCAGTTTGCGAACCAAGTGCGTTCCATCTGCCATCCACCCCTGAAACCTGCCGAAAACCTACATCACCGCGTTCTTCATCAGCACCGGCACATCCGGATCCAGCTCCCGCCGCACCTCTACCCCAAGGGCTCGCAGAAATCCATCCATCGTCGCCAGCGTCGACTCAGCAGCCGCTGCAGGATACAGCAGCCGCACCACCGGAGCCACGTCAGCACCACCACGAAGCAGATTGCCCCGCACAGCAACGCACCGCTCCGGACGATACACGCACGAAGCCAGGTCCGTGATGCTCAGCGCATAGCTCGGCGTACACAGGATCGTCTTCGGCGGAGCCATGCGATCGACCATGCTGAAGATCTCAAGCTTCGACTCCAGCTCGTCCGGCACAAAGTCCACGGCAACATCGGCCTCGCGAACCGCGTCCTCCACCGTCAGCGCCAGCTCCAGTCGGCCGGCGCTCCCAACAGCCCCGCGCTGCGTGAAATCCCGGTAGTCGGCCTCCGCCTTCCGCAGATTCGCCGGCATCACGTCTTCCAGCACAACATGAAAGCCCGCACTGGCGCAGGCCAGGGCAAAACTACGGCCCGCCACTCCGGCTCCGATCACTGCCACCGTGCGAATCTGCACCGGTGATTCAACCGACGGCCGAGCAGCAGCCCTCTCGTTCACTTCTTGCTCGCGACAGCCGTGATCACTGACTCGTAGCTCGGCTCTGCAGCCTTGATATGGTCCGACACGCGCTGGCGTTCGTCGTCTGTCAACGATGGCAGCACCGCAAGAATCCGGCGCAAAGTTACAGAGATATCGTCAACATAGTTCATGGTGCGGATGGCTTCGCCAGAGAGAGGCATGCGTGGTGCTCCTGAAGAATTAAGAGCTACCTCTCCAGTCTAAACGTTCGCGCCCAGCTCTGCCCGTTTCGACGCCTCTTCAACCGGCTTGCCCGCCTGCAGCCCCTCTACCGGCTTCTCATAGCCATCGCGATCGGTCATCTCCATCAGCGCGGCCAGCTTCTGCGCAAAGTCCGGATGCACCGCATTCAACCCATACCGCCAGGTCCAGTTCCCTGCCCCTGCCGACGGCGTATTCATCCTCGCCTCGCTCCCCAGATGCAGCACGTCCTGCATGGGAAACACGCACAGATTCGCCACCGACCGCGCCGCCGCACGCATCATCGCCCACACAATGTCGCCCTCATGCTCAATCGTCTGAAGATAAGTCTGCGCATGGGCCCGCTCTTCCTCGCTCGCATTCTCTCGCCACCACCCCAGGGTCGTATTGTTGTCATGCGTGCCGGTATACGCCACCGTATTTGGAACATAGCGATGCGGAAGATAGAGATGGGATCCGCGATCCGAAAAACCAAACTGCAGAATCCGCATCCCCGGCATACCGAAGTGCTCGCGCAGCTCATCCACCTCAGGAGTGATCAGCCCAAGGTCCTCCGCAATAAACGGCAGGTTGCCGAAGACCTCCTTCAACCGTTGAAAAAGTTCATGCCCCGGCGCCTTCACCCACTGCCCATGGATCGCGGTCGGCTCGTCCGCCGGAATCGACCAATACGCCTCAAAGCCGCGAAAGTGATCGAGACGAATCAAGTCGTACAGCGCCAGCGCCCGCCGAATCCGCGCCACCCACCAATCAAATCCTCGCTCCTTCAACACGCCCCACTTGTAGAGTGGATTCCCCCACCTCTGCCCCGTCGGCGAAAAATAATCCGGCGGTACTCCCGAGACCCGCAACGGCTTCAGATCTTTATCCAGTTCGAACAACTCCGGATGCGTCCACACATCCGCGCTATCCATATTCACAAAGATCGCCACGTCGCCCAGAATACGGACCTTGCGGTCCTTGCAGTAGCCGCGCAGCGCACACCACTGCTCATTGAAGAAAAACTGGATCACCTGTTCGATTTCGAGCTCGCGGCCATGCTCGTTCATCACCTTGGTCAACGCATCGTGTTTCCGCCGCGCATACTTTGCCGGCCACTCGTTCCAACTGACGTACTTGTGCATACGCCGCAGCACATTGAACATCGCATAGTCGGGCAGCCACGAGATATTGTCCTTGCAGAACTTATGAAATCTCGCACGCTTATCATCCGGCGCGCGATCCAGAAAGTTCGCCGCTGCCTCTTCAATCAGCGGCAGTTTCAGACGATGCGCCGCCCCGAAATCCGCTGGCCCGTCATGCCCCGGCAACCCCGCGATCCGTTCCCCTGCAATCCAACCGTCCTGCGCCAGCACTTCAAGGCTGATCAGCAGCGGATTCCCCGCAAACGCCGACAGCGCAGAATACGGCGAGCTTCCATAACCCGTCGGACTCAGCGGCAACACCTGCCATAGTCTCTGCTTCGCCGCGGCAAGAAAGTCGACAAAGGCATACGCCGCCGGACCGAAGTCGCCCACCCCACCATACGAAGGCAACGACGTCACATGCAGCAGAACTCCCGACAAACGCTCCTGATTACTCGCTTCCCCACTCATCCCGCCGTACCCCCTTGAACACTTCAATCCCCCGAGAATCCCCTGAGAATCCCTTGAGACCTTGGATGCATCATACGGGTTCGCCGCAACAGGACAAGAACACAAGCCCATCACGCAAGCCTGCCGACCAGAAAAATACCCCGCAGGAGCCTCTCCCCGGGGTATCGTCCTTTCAGCTTTGAAAGCTGCTAGTTCCCGAACGGCGACAGAAGCCGGCTCCGGCCTCTTCGAGTACTTCACCGCGCCGCTCTTCTCATACTTCTGTGTCAGCTCGCCGATGTACACGCGGAAGATCTCCTCGTGCTGATCGTTCAGCAGCCTCTCACGCGTCGCCACAAAGTTCTTCGCAATGTCGTCCGCCGTCGGCTCCTGTTTGTCGATCACGCTCAGCACAACACCCGTCCGGCCTGTATTGATCGGCCCCGAGATCGCGCCCTTCGCCAGCGAGAACGCAACCGAACCCGGCGCCGCTCATCGCACCAAGATCGGGCACCTGACCATCCTTGCCCACCAGGTCGCTCGTCTTCACCGGAACGTTCATCTCCGCCGCTGCCTTCTTCAGATCGTTCAGCACCTTGGCCCGTTCGTCCAGCTTGTTCAACTGCGCGTTCAACAACTGCGGCACCTGCTGATCCCGATAGTCTTCGAGAATATGCGGCTTGTAGGCTCGCAAACTCCGGAGCATGCGCCGCCTTGATATCGGTCACTTGAAACACAGCAAATCCGTCACCCGTCGAGACCGACGCCGGATCAGCGCCCTTCACCTCCGCAAACGCCTGCGTCAGCAACACCGTGCCATCAGACAACCCGGCAATAACCCCATCCTTCGGAAGGTAGTCCGTCGTCACCACATGCAAACCTCGCGCAGCGGCTGCCTTTTCCAGACCATTCTTCTTCGCATCGGCCGCCAGCGTAGACGCAAACGTCTGCTCCGCCGCGCCCGCACGCTGCTGCTCCAGCACCGGCACAATCTCCGGCTTCACCTCGGCCAACGGACGCAGATGAGCGGTCTTCTTCTCCTCCACCTGCAGGATGTGATAACCAAACTGCGTCTTCACCACGTCCGACGTCTGCCCCGGCGCCAGCGAGAAGG
This sequence comes from uncultured Acidobacteriaceae bacterium, assembly GCA_963791735.1. GTDB lineage: Bacteria > Acidobacteriota > Terriglobia > Terriglobales > Acidobacteriaceae > Edaphobacter. The sequence goes on from CAWBTR010000013.1 coordinate 63,757, forward strand.
CCGCCTTGTCGAACTCAGGAACCGTCTTGCCGCGATCCAGCCAACCCAGTTCACCGCCCTGCCCCTTGCTGCCCGGGTCGTCTGAGTTCTTGCTTGCAAGATCGGCGAAGTTGCCACCGCTCTTGATCTGCTTCAGAATGTCCTCCGCCTTCGCCTTCGCCGCTGCGTCGGTCTTGGCGTCCGCGCCTGCGGGAACGGCGATCAGGATGTGCCGCACCTTCACCTGGTCCTTCACCTGGTACTGGTCCTGATGTGCGTTGTAGTAGGCCTGCACGTCCGCGTCCGAAACCTGCGGCTTGCCGCCAGGAAGATTCGACGCGTCGAAGGCAACATATTGGATCTTGCGAGTCTCCGGAATCGCTGCCGCATAACGCGTTGCGTTGTTCTTGAAGAACGTCTGCAGTTCAGCGTCCGACGGGTTGATGCTCTTGCGCACATCGTCCGCAGAGACCACGGCGTAGTCGAACTTCACCTTGGTGCCGTCCGCCTTGTACGCCTCGCGCACCGCCTCGTCGGAGACCGTAACACCACCCGTGATCAACGCCTGCAGGCGGTTCAGCTCCATGTCGCTCTTCACCTGCGACTCGAAATCCGCGCGGCTCAACTGGTTCCCGAAAGCGCTCGACACAAAGTTGATATAGGCCTCATCCCCGATGTACTGCCCATTGGGAAAGAGATACTGTGCGAAGGGACCGGTCTGCAGTTCGCGTCGCAGGTCCTCGTCGCTCACCTGCAGGTTCATCCTGTCGGCTTCGTGCTTCAGAATCGCCCGCTGCACCAGGATCTGTCCGGCACGCGGCACAAGGTACGGCATCAGCTGTTCCGGAAGGTGCTGTTGCTGCAACTGCCGCGCCGCCAGCTGGTTCACCTCGACCATCTTGATCGACGTGCTCTCTCCAATCGTGCGACCGAAGAAGCCTGGCTCCCGAACCGTCGCAAACACCGACGCATCGTTCGAGCTGCCGGAGTTGTCAAAGATGCCTGGCACCAGGGTAATGACCATCGTAATGGCGGCCAGCCCAATAATGACGGCAAAGATAATCTTCATCAGGCGGTTGTCTTGCTGCAGCATGCGAATCATACGTGGCTAGAACCTTCACTTCGCGCGTCACCGACTCCTTTTTCAAGGGATTGGACGCGTGCCCGGGATTTTGCGGGACCGTGCGGGGGAGTCACTTAACTCACGCCACGCCGGTTGCAGGGCAAGCTTCTAGTATAAATCAGCAGCCTCCGGAATTCACCCGGCCGCGGAATTCTGGGTCGGTTTCCCAATTGGCAATTCCAGGTCTGTCACGACAAGAGCGTCTCTCGTTACCTGATTCCTGTCCTTTCAGGCCGGACCAATGAGGTGGATGACTGAGTTGGCCTGCTATCGCCATTTGACCTCTATGGACTCACGAAGAGCGTTATGGGTGACATGAGGCAGCGTCCTTACCCATGAATAAGGACATTATCCTGTGTGAAAACAATAGACCAAGGACTCTCGGAAAACTTATACAGTCCTTCTTGCAGTCTCAAAAGGCTTATTGTGGTGGCTTCTGATTCAGCTAACTTAAATATTTGGCAGCAGGTCGAAGTATTCATCATCCTCGTTCGCTCCACCCTCGCCCTTGCCGAGTTCTTTTTCGGACTCAATGAACTCGATCCGCTCAATCCATTTGACCATCTTGTATCCCAATTGGTTTTCGACCCGCAAACGCAGCGGAGCGCCATGTTCGCTGGGCAGTATGCTGCCGTTCATCCTGTAGGCAAGTATGCACTCCGGTTTCAGTACGTTCTCCAGGCTTTGTGTATCGTAGTACGGTTCCCCGTATTGGTCTTCACCAAAAGAAAAGAAGGCGACAGTCCGAGCCGACGATTTCGGCTGGACGAGTTGGATGATCTTTTTCATGGACACGCCGTTCCATTGTGCGATCCCGGACCATCCCTGGATGCAATGATGCATAGTGATGTGTTCTTCCTCTTCAAGCGCCTGAATTTGCAGCAACGATAGCTCCACTGGGTTCTCAACCAGTCCACCGATCTTCAACCTGTAGTCGCGGAAATTGTCACGCTCCAGATGTTTCCAGTCTTCGCGATCGGGCGGCTTGCCGTTCGACCAGAAGTAGGGCGATATTTGTTCTTTCGTATAGCGGCTCCTGGGATGGAGCCGATTGATGAGAGTAAGCCGCAGAGGCAGCGACACCGCTTTCTGCGCGTGCTGTAGCAAGCGCGGCGCTTTCCAGGAGATGTAGTGGGCCACAATCCATGAAGCAATCACCACCGCAAGGCCCACAAAGCCAAGAATCATTCCCAGAGGGCGTTGGTTGTCCGTTCCCAGCACGATGTGGTTCATGTTTCTCTGAAACCCGGTCAGGAGCACCAGCGTGACATGCACGATGAGGAACCCGACCCAGCAGAGCATCATCAGAAAGTGGATGGAGCGCGCTCCTTGCCTGCCGCCGAACATGCGGGGAAACCATGGAAAATGGTTGACCATGGCGGGCGACATCGCGGCGCCCGCGACAATCGAAATAGGAGCAAAGATGAAAACGACGAAGAAATACGAGATCTGCTGGAGGGCGTTGTAGGCGTAGAAGCCGTCGGGTTCAGGGGGAAAGTGGAAATTCGCATAGTGGACGAAGGTTGCCCAGCCCTGCGGCAGAACGGACCAGGAGTTCGGCACCAGCCTCTCCCACTGGCCTGACGCAAACAGCAATGGAATAAAAATCAGGCCGGTGATGATGAACCCATACACGTCGATGAAATGCCATGAGCGCGCGATGCCCACGCTGTGACGATAGCCGGGTGTTGCAATCAACGGTGAGATGTAACGGTCATCGTCGCTCGCTCTCCAGACACGATCTTTGGGAACCTTCAACGGAGTAAAGCGAATCCATTCCGTGCCCGGAGTGCAGCCGTTATTGAAATAAAGCCGCGGATGATCCGCCAAAATCGACAGTCCGCTGCGGACCAGCATCATAAGAAAGACAAAGTTGAAAAAGTGCGCCCAGCGCAACCACCAGGGAAAGCCATGCACGCCGGTAAAGGTCGCTGCATTGAATTGTTGCACCGGAGCAAGATACGGCAACCCGTAAATTGCCGCCTGTCCCCAGGCCAACCCAAGCGGAATCAATGCCAGACAGACGGCGACGGCGATAAACGACGGCTTGATCCAGATGCGGAATCGCCGGTCCGAGGGGTAATGAACGGCTTTATGTGCTGCATCGAATGCAATCATGGTGCCAAGCATATTCCAATACGTCCTGCAGAGAGCGCTAACCCAAAGGTCAAATCCCAGCTTGTCCTGCCAAGTCAGTTGTTACAAATCGCCTTAGCACTCAATGAATGAGTTGCCCTCTTGTCGCCACTTGACACTCAACTTCCGGTTTTGACCTTGATCCGCCCGCAAACCCTGGAGAAGCGCCAATGGGGCTCTGGCTTCTAACATCAAAACTTCAACTGGCGCTCCTCGGTAATCACTTGCCGACAGACATTTGCTGCGTCTGCTCCCCGATCTTCGCTGAGTACAGAATGTATTTGAACGGGTCGGTGTTTTGGTTCTTCTCCATAAGCTTGAGGTAGACGAGCTGTTTGGCCTTGGCCACGGACTCGCTATGTTCGAACCTGCCTTCGGACGATTCAAGCAGCGAGGCCGCGAGTTCGTATTTGCCGTCGGCGACCAGGCGTCCTACTGCATTTGTAAGCTGCTTTTCCGACAGACCCAGATAGTCAACCAGCAGTTCTGCGCGGTCGGCACGACTGATATGGTCGAGGCCCTGGAGGTCCGCTTGCCAATAGCCGACGTTCTGGTCGTAAAGGCGATCGATGACGTGTTCGCGCATGATGAAATATGGCATATACGCGTCTGGATTACCGCCGAGCAGGTCCGGGGGAATCAAATTTGCCTGTTGAATTACGGCTAATTCCTCACCGCGCCGGATCGAACTCAGCACCTGTTCGCGCAGCCAGCTGAGATCCAATTTGAGCTGCGACAACATGACAGGAGACGCGAAATTCCGCGTGAGCGGCTCATGGCCGTGCAGTAGATACTTTGGATTCTCCTGGACCACAATGTCGATCGCATCCAGCAGTCCCTGTAGATTACCTTCTTCTACAAAGGGCGCTCCGAGATAGGGCATGATGAAATCGCCCACGAACATAACCCCCTGATCCGGCAGATTAATGAACATTCCATCATGGGTCTCTCCGCCTTGCACGGGGATCAACTCGATGCGCGTTCCACCGATCTTCAACTCGGTCCGGTGGTCGATCGTGACATCCGGCTTGAAGCTGCGTACGTCGTCAAGGTTGAATCGACTGCCAAAAAAGGTTTTACCAAAGACCTCAGGCCCGTTGAGATCGTTGGCAATCTCTTCCTGATAATTGCTCCTGGCATAAAAACGCACGCGGGGATTAAGCGCTCGAAAATAGGTGTAGCCGCCGATATGATCCCAGTGGGAATGCGTAACGAAGATCGTCGTGAGTTCGGGAAGATGAGGAGCATACGCTCGCAGCGCCTCGTAGGCTGCCTTAGCCGAGTCCGGTCGAGTCCCGGCATCAATGCCGATCAGCTCCTTCCCATCGTTCGAGACCACGAAATAATATTCGGTAAACTCGAACCCCGTGAGCACGTACACCCGGCGCGGCACGATCTCGGTGATGTGTCGCGGCGCGAAAGTATGCCCGGACAGGACATCCTCTGAAAAAGGAGTGATCAGCGTGATCGGGTTGCTAAAGTCCTTATAGCCGCTTCGCTTCAAATAGTCCTGCGCTTTGGCTTGTTCTCCACGAGCGAGAGCGAGCTTTCCCAGGTGGTAGTAAACCTCCCGCAACCAGCCCGCGTGCGGCGCCTTGTCGGCATTCTCCACGCACCAGGTCAGATCGTCCTGCACTGCCTTCCCCTGATGGAAGAAGCCCGGAAGCTCGGAGTAGACGACGCCGGCAATCCAGTTCACGACGTAGACCTGCCCTCCGGAAAGCTGCTTGGCCTGCTCCAGTATCGCGATCGTCTCTTTCACATAACCGACGCGTCGCAGCAACGAGACCGAAGATGCATGCTGAGCCCGCAACAAACCGATCGCGCTCAGGTACAAGGCCTTTTGAGTGTCGGTGAGACGCGGGCCGAACTCCTTCAGCCGCGCGGAAAGAAACTCCACGCCGTCATTCTGCAGGTTGGCATTCGAATACTGTGCCATCAGCAGAAACAGAAACTGCGGATCTGTCGGCGGCGCCACCCTGTTGATGGCTTTGAAATACTCCAGCTCCGGGCGACGGGAGCCGGTCTCGGATGAACTCCCCGGAAAACGGTCAGCAGGTGCCTTCCGCAGACTGGCAAGAAAAACTCCGAACAATAGCAATAACAGCGCAGCCGATAAGTAGATGGAGATTTTCATAAAAGTTCCTTTCCGAGAGGTCTCCTTCTCTGCAACAATAGATGTACATACATCTATATGGACGCAAAAAAATCACGCCGCCATTGCCGCTGCCGTTACTCGCGATACCGCCTCTTTCATCTGTTTCCAGCCTGCGTCTCCAAGTTTTTGACGCAGCCTTTTTTCCGCCAGTCCCCAGAGCGGTTGAGCCTCAGCTATTTGCCGCTCGCCTGACCGCGTCAGGCTGAACAAACGTTCTCGTCTGTCTCTTCCAGGCTTGACCTGAACCCAACCCTTCTTCACCAGCGGGCCCAGCGTACGTGTCAGCGTCGTGCTGTCCATCGCAAAGCCCGCACTCAGCCGCTTTTGATTAACCTCTCCAGTCTTAGTCAGTGCGGTGAGGAGTCCAAATTGAGTGATCTCGAGTCCTGCCTTTTTCAGTTCCTGCTCATAGATCCGCGTAGTGATCCGAGTGAGGCGGCGTAGGTTCTGACACGCGCAGGGCAACTCAAAGAGTGCGTCTGCGGTTTGCTTTCCAAAGGCTTCGGCTCTCATATTATGTGTATATACATCTAATAGGATTGCCCTGTCAATCGTCCACCAACGCATCGGCGACCCGCAAGAGCGACAACCAAAACTCTCGAAACAGAACCCGAAAATAAATCTGCAAAATGTGGCATGTTTTTCGGTTCCGAATCAGAGCCATCTTTGTCACCACGTTAGCGACGCGTTCCACCACAACTTCACCATTAAAACACCACAGCAAAAACACGCTTTTCCAAAAAGCCCATAAAAATGCGCCCGTAAAACCTGAACAACGGTTCGACGGGCGCCTGAGAAATTTTCCGAAAAAACTAACGGTGTTTCGCTACCGCGGATAGTAGTAAGCAGGCCCATAATACGGGTACGGGTACGGCGGTGGTGGCGGATAGCGCCGCTGTAGCTGAGCGCTCGTCGGCACCCCAGCACCCAGCCGGTTCAACTCCGCCTGAGACACTGTCGTAACATCCGTAGGCTGAGTCAGATGGAAGGTTATAATCGCCTCCGCAGGCAGCGCTGCCTCACCCCTTCCCGACGCGGAAGACACGCCCAGACCGGCAATACCGCCGACCCCAGCTCCAACCGCAGCTCCAACACCGCCCCCCGCGATAGCGCCAATTACGGCGCCCACGCCCGCGAGTCCAACCGTGTTGCCAACCGTATTTGCCGTCTTATCAACACCTTGGTGCCACCAGAAATCCGTGACGACGGGGTAGGTCTTACCCCCAAACGACACATCCGTAAGCTGCAGCTTCAACTCGCCCTTCCCATTCAACTGACCGGCCGTATGGGCATCGACCACCTTTCCCTGAAAGGAAGCGCCCCGAGGAATTGCAATCGACCCACCCGCAACGACATCGGTCAACACAATACCATCAAACGTCGTGCCTGGCGCCGTACTCTTGCTGTTCATCGCCTGATTGATCCGAACTCGCAGGGCAGAGCCGCTCGGGACCACGACAGCATCTCCACCTCTTTGAGCAACATACGGCTGCTGATACTGCGGAGGGTACTGTGGAGGATAAGGCTGTCGGTACACAGGCTGGCCATAAGGTGGCGGGTACTGACCCGCCTGCGGAGGAGGCGGATATTGACCATTTTGCGGCGGCGCTCCGTAGGGCGGCGGAGGGTACTGACCCTGCGGAGGAGGAGGCGCACCATACTGTGGCGCACCAGAACCGTTGGGATTGCCCTGAGTCTGAGGATTCTGCCCCTGTGGAGGCGCCATTGTTCCATCGGACTGGAGATTCGGATTCGTCGCTCCCTGCTGCGAATCGACACTCGCCGGCGCAGGAGCGCTGATCACCAACTGATCGACGACTTTCTGGACACCCGTGGTATTCGCTACCAAATGCTCAGCCAAATCTCGCGACGGCTCATCCCGAACCGTCCCATTTAACGTCACCGTGCCATAAACAGTGGTCGACGTGATCGCTTGATCCGCTAGTTCAGGCGCACCAGCTAACGCCTTCAAAACATTGGCTTCAATCTGCGCATCCGGCATCGTCGCCGGCTTCATTTGCGCAAAGCCTGGGCTGCCGGCCATAAGCAAGCCCGCCGTCAAAAGCGCCGTCCTTGAGAATCTAGAAAAAGTATTGCTCCAATACGTCTGATACATACATTCCTCCGCTACCTCCTGCGCAAGTGCGCGGTTCCGCCACACAAACATACTATTGATGCAGACTCCCTTTTCTGAAAAAAGTTACGCTTACGACCCTGAATGGTAGTAAGGAGCTACATCGCGAAATGGATCCAAAGCAGGATTGACCTTCCACTCATCATGACGGTATAGTCAAAGAGCGGGGTGGAGCAGCCCGGTAGCTCGTTGGGCTCATAACCCAAAGGTCGCAGGTTCAAATCCTGCCCCCGCAACCATCGGAAAGTACTGGCCTTCCTTCCCGTTCTGAAGTTGAGGGCCACTACTTCCCTCCCCCACCAGATCCCATGTACCTTCTGCGACATAGAACCCTTTGCCTTCGTTGTGTGACGGGGTCATTCGTATCTCAGTGACGTGCTTGCTCAGTTCAGCTTTGGCTCTCGGGGGATCCATGTTCAACAGGTTCCCGAGATCCTCCAACTCAGCTCGGATCCTGGTCCTAAGCCAATCGGGGTCGACAGAACTTAGAGCACGGGTAGAGTAACGTGCCAAACTCGCAACAATCGAGTCGCGATCCGCTTCCTTGGCTTGCAGCGTTTTCAACAGGAAGGCTGAGCCGCCACTTCTGCCGATCGCATCCGCGAGATTGTTCATTTCTGCTTCGACCTGTATCTGGGCCTTCTCGAGACCACGAACCTTTTCGGGCTGATTCAATCTGGTCGAACTGATTGATTGAGATACCTGCGACAAGATGTCTTCGATCGCAGAATTGTCCAGGAGCCGATCTCGAAGGCCCTCAAGGAGCTGCGTTTCAAGCGCGTCGCGCCGCTGATACAGATTGTTAGAGCAGACCCCGCGATTGGCGTGATGCGGGCACCCGTATGCTGCTGCTTTGTTGTTTTTGCCCCGGCTGGTCAGAATGGAGAGGTTCGCCCCACATTCTCCGCATTTGAGAATTCCGCTGAAGAGGTAAGGGACACTGGTGGATCGGTTCTGAAGTCCAGGCTTCATCCCTGGAAACTTGTCTGCCGTCGCCTTGAGCTTCTTCCGAACACGATCCCACAGGTCTTGCGACACAATCCTCAGTTCCTGTCTTTCGATGACAACCCACTGACTCTCGGGGCGGGCAACGCTGATCCTCTTATTTGTCCCGGGACGCTTTTTGTACTTCCGCTTGTTCCACACGACCTTACCGCGGTAGATATCACGCCTGAGCATCTCCCGAATTGCGGTATAGACCCAACTCGATTGGGTCTTTTTCTTCGTTCCCCTGGGAGGCGGAATGCCGTCTGCGTTGAGTTCCTTGGCGATCACCTTCAATGAAAGACCGGAAGCGGACATTTGGAAAATGCGCCGTACGACCGCCGCTTCTTCTTCATCAACTTGAAGCTGGCTTCCACCATCCAGTTTTTCCGAGCGATACCCAAAACAGCTGCCTCCGGTATGAAATCCCTTCAAGGCCAGGCCCTCTAAACCTCGATGGGTCTTCTTAGCCAACTCTTTTATATAAAGTGAGTCAACCAAGCCATGCACCGTCATCATGACATCTGCCTGTTCATCATCGGAGTCGATTCCCTGGCTAACAGCAACGAACCGAATGCCAGTAAAGTTGAGATCTTCACGAAGTCGGACAGTATCGGCAAGGCTCCGCGAAATTCGGCTTGTGTCGTCTACAAGAATCACGTCGATTACGCGAGGGGATGCCTTCGCCGCTCGGAGAAGCTGTTGGAAGCCGGGACGATTAAGCCCGGCTCCCGAGATAGCTTCGTCACTGAACATGAAATCGGTTAGGATGCGCCAGCCCCTCTCCTCGGCATAGCGCATCATGTTACGTTGCTGATCCACGATGGACGCATCGCGCTGTTGGCTGGAGGAGTACCGCGCGTAAGTCGCACATCGAAGTATTGGTGTCATTATGCCGCCTTTTGCTGCTTGAGTTCCTGAAGAAGTTTCTGAATGAGTATCGGGACGACAACATTGTCGATCCAGCTTTTGATTTCTGGGCTGAACTTATTTGTCTTCTTCCCGGCATCGCGTACTGGTTGCGATGGCCAAGTATTGCAACTGGGTTTCTGATTGCGCAAATTGCACCGCGCACGGATAAAGTTGATGGAATTCCATCGGCCGTGTGCACCGCCCGTCTTTGTGGGGGTGCGATTTTTTTGGGGAGATACCTCCTTTCGATTTCTCTCAAAGTGTGACACGCCATTTGATTCTGCCAAAACGTAGTGCGGAAGGAGGCCGTCCTCGTCCGCTGAATAGATGATCCATACCCACGCCTCAAAAGGCTGTGTTGGCCTTTCGGGCTATCCAAATGTCGATCCAGGCGACTGTCTCAATGAACGTTTCAGGGCACTGGTATGGTTTTGCCGGAAGGACTTCGCCAACCCGTCAATAAATTTTGCCTCAGCCTTCAGGCGAGCCACATCCCAGGCTTCGCGCGTAGCCACGAGTCCGAGTGAATCGCGCATCTCGTGGGCCTCGGAGACTCCGGATCTGGCTGATGATCGCCGCCCTGAAGCGACCGTTTCCAGGAATGTGACTATATCCGCAGATGTCGCCCCATAGTGTTGCGCCATATCCGCCAGTCTCAATACCGCATCGAAGTCACTCGGCGGCTGATCCTTTAGCAGCGAAACCCATCCGCCACGAGCCAGCTTTCTCCCCGCTGCGGAAAGTTGGAACCAGTGCCGCGGTCGTTTACTCGAACCTACTGGTGCCTTCTTCCTTACGAGGCCTGCCGACCCGAGTCGCCTCAGCGCCGGCACCGTCGAACCAAGAGAAAGTCCTCCGTGGATGTGCAAATCGTAGGAAGTTTCAAGTCCACGATCCAGCAGAGACAAAATGAATAAATCAAGTATTGAGTGAGACACTTTGGCTCCCATACGGCGTGGTGGCAATCCACTTATCGTAACGCGCCGTTGAATTCAATTGTTTAGCTCGAGCGCACGCCACGCCGATTGCTTGGTACATCCAGCCGGGGTTCTGGCCCAGAGCCAGAAGGCATCCCAGTAACCATCCGGCGTACTGACCGATGAGAATCCCTAGGTCGTCGGAAAACTCTGTCGGACGTAATTCGCTGATCAAACCGTTGAAGGATTTCGCAACGGCCGCTACACGATACTGATCGAGAGAGGCATTCTTAATCTGAAAAAGCGCTTCCTCGCAGACCTGCTGAGTCAAATTAAACTTGAGGGTGACGTCTTCATATAACCATTCGGCCATCGCATTACACAGCATCTCGGGAGTTTGAGTGTGGTGGTTGTGGGTGGATCTGTAGGCTGAAGCAACCTTCATAGGCAGGACCAGGTTTTGTTGGCCTTCGGTGATCGTTTTGCCGGGGCTAGCGGTGGAGAAACTCTCTACCTTTCCGCGGCTGTTCTCCTGGTACGCTCTGAATACGTCGGCCCGATCTAACATCGCCTTCCATGCCGGCACTGGAGCACCTGGAAGACGTTCGAGGCTCACACGCTTCGTAACGAACTCAACCAAATATTCGTGTTGGGCGTCTGGGTTGGCAAGCATTTCCCGAAGCCCAACAGAATGCCGTCCTCGGCGAAGGGTCGTTGTTCCCAACGTGACGATCTTCGCCATCTGCCTTTCGTTGAGCGGCTCATAAAATCCTCTCTCCAAGGCACTCGCAATAATCGTGGCGAATTGTTGGCGTTGCTCCCGCCAGAGAGTCGAACGGCGAATTTGTCCTCTGTGAGGCAGTTTTGTGTACAAAAGAGTGTAGCGAGACCATGCTAGGAACCGTCGCCACCGATCCGCGGCTAGACGATATCCTGCTGTCCCCATTCTTGCGGTCGCGGCACATTTTGCTCGCTTGCGATAGGTCTCAAGCTTTGTCTGTAGTAGCCGGATTTCTGTGGAAACCACCTCGGCGTTTCCGATTAGCGTACAAGCCTTCGACAACCTCAAGGCGAGAGCCAGTACCAGCAACTCAAATGCATCGATGCGGATTTTTCGTGATAGGGACAGATTCCAGAGTTTTCCCCGCACCCCAATGACACGAGCGGACATATTCTTGTCGTAAGCCCGATCAAGATAGACATTCGACGCAACGCGATCGATCTGATGCCAAGGATGACGATGGGGAAAGTGTCCCAGCGTCGCGTCAGCCAGGCCATTCGCCAGGATCTCGAGTCCGGGCCTTAGTAAGGCGTACTCAACTGGAGTGATTGTTAGTCTTACCGTGGGGAATTCCATTAAGCCCTCGCTCTTCGACGAGTCTTTACGCAACGAAGCACAAATTCTTCGAAAAATTCGTAGAGTTCAGCGTTGCTCGGTTCATGTAACACAGCCGCAAACCAGAGACCTTGTGCTGACGCAGCTTCGACAACCAGAGCTAGACGATCTCGATCCGGTGACCCCAAATCAGGGGCTGCCAGGATCTGGCGGGAATTTCACAGATATTCTTCGCGAGACCGGCTGCCACCTATTGTCCTGGATATGACAAATGACGGCTTAGTGGGCGCAGAGATTTGATCGGCGCGAGGTCGGAAAGTTTTACCTAAGTTGCTCATTCCTATATCTTTAGTATAGCGCCTCCCGACGTCTTGGATCAGATCGGGAATATGAAAGAGTTTCTGACTAATGAGCGCAGATCCTATCGAATCAGTGGCTCTAGCGGTAAGGCCGACGTAGGCGCCGCTATCGACCTATATCGCGTCCTCATTACTAACCAACTGGACGCCTTGACTTCTGCCGTGACAGCTAGAAGCTGAATCGCAACTCATTGATTCTAAAGCGTACTGATGGCTCAGAAAGCTCAAAACCACCCACCCTTCAGCACCCTAATCGAACCCTTGAGGACTGAAGAAAGCAGAGGTCGCGGCCTGTCCCGCCACGGTCGAACTTGCCGATAATCCCGGCGGTCTCAACCGGTCGGTGCAACACCATCTGATATGAATTCATTTTCTAAAGGTGGTGTTTATGGCACAAGGAAAACGGAACAGGCTTTCGACGGAGCGGAGGACGGAGATGTGGCGCCGCTGGAAAGCGGGAGAGTCGTTACATGAGATTGGCCGTGCCTTTGGCAAGGACCATTGGTCCATTCAGTTCTTGTTATCGAAGCGCGGGGGGATAGCTCCTCCGGTTCGTCGGCGCTCGCTGCGAACGCTCACGCTGGCCGAGCGGGAAGACATCTCACGAGGAATTGCTTCCGGTTCGTCGATTCGGGAGATAGCCAGAGGGTTGCAGCGTGCTGCGTCGACGGTGAGCCGGGAGGTGACGCATCATGGCGGTCGTCCACTCTATCGAGCCAATGAAGCCGACTCTCAGGCCTGAGAGTCCGCTCTGCGGCCTAAGGTGTGTTTTCTTGCGAACCATCAGACATTGAGGACGATCGTGGCCAGTAAACTGACCCTGGACTGGTCGCCGGAACAGATTTCAAAATGGTTGAAGGTAAGCTATCCCAAGAACGAGAGCATGCATGTGTCCCACGAAACCATCTACCGCAGCTTATTCATCCAGGCCCGCGGAGTGCTGAAAAAGGAGCTGATTCAGCACCTGCGGTCCAAGAGGTCTATTCGTCGCTCACGGCACTCTCGGGCTGGCGGAAAATCCCAAGGTCAGATCGTCGATGCCATCTCTATTAGGGAAAGACCTGCGGAGGTTGAACACCGCGCTATTCCCGGTCATTGGGAGGGCGATCTGCTCGCAGGCAGCAAAAACAGTCACATCGCTACCCTGGTGGAACGACATTCGCGTTTCACCATGCTCATCAAAGTACCCAGCAAAGATACCGCGACCGTCGTCGCCGCGCTGAGCAAGCACGTGCGTAAACTGCCCGCGACCCTGCGGCGCTCCTTGACTTGGGACCGGGGGCACGAGATGGCAAAACACAAGAGCTTCACGGTGGACACGAATGTGAAAGTCTACTTCTGTGATCCGCAGAGCCCCTGGCAGCGCGGCACCAATGAAAATACCAACGGCCTACTAAGACAGTACTTCCCCAAGAAAACCGACTTGTCCGGCTACTCTCAATCCGATCTCAACAAGGTAGCCCTGCGCCTAAATCAACGCCCGCGAAAGACCTTGGGCTTTCAAACTCCTGCGAGTAAACTCCAAGCCGGTGTTGCATCGACCGGTTGAGACCGCCCCGTTTTTCGGGAACTACGGCTCGGCGTCTAGATTGGGACTCAGCCCTTGGCGTTCCGTGGGTTAGTAAACGAAAGCGCGGTTCACAGAACCTATCCATTTCCTCTCTGCCTAAGACGTGCTTGATGAACGCATTGCCTTGGATCAATGCCCACCTGTGCAAGCAAAACCTTCGTTCTTTTCCTAAAGAACAAAACAACTGCACTTGCTAGCAATACGCAGCACTGACAGTCCGGCGATCCCGATCGATCACGTCTGACTCCGTTGCTCTGGCCATTGAGACCGGTCGAACTGTTGGACACACTCAACAAGCATGGTGGCAGTACAAGACTCCCCCATCTCGGTATTGAACATTGCGTGGTATAGGTGGGGTTCCGGCCATTTCAGCCCGAGATAATCCCGGACGAAAGCAGCTCGCGCTTTATCCGTTGTGTCGATCTGTTCGATTGCCTTGTCCTCAGTTACGCCCTTAGAGATCAGTTTGCGGATCTTATAATCGCGAGATGCATAGAGAAATACATGGAAGATATCCTTGCGATTGCGCAGGAAAAACTGCGAACCTCGGCCTACGATCACCGACGGACCGCTGGAAAGTGCTGTCTTGACAGCTGTTTCCGAAACAGCGGCGATCCGGCGCGCATCGAGCAAGTGCAGCCGGTTGGTGGGCGGCAAGCCCCCCTCAAAGCCGCCCCGAAGAAAGTCTTTGAAAATCCTGTACACGACAGGATCGGTTCGCCACTCTCTCTGTTCGACCGCCTGCGGCGTACTCTCGGTCAGTCGCGCGATCTCCTGTGTCAACCGTTCGTCCCACAGACTCCATCCAAGGCGACTGGCGACTAAACTGGCAATTTCGGACGCTCCGCAGCCGAACTCGCGTTCAATTGTTATAGCTGTTATAGCGTGAACCATTGCGTTTATCCTCAACCCACCGCGACATCTCCCCCCGCTCCTGGATCATTCTTCTTCAAGAAAAACGCAAGAACGAACATGATGGAGCAGAGCACGCCCAAGACCCAAAAGATGTCCATATAGGACAGTGCGCCGCCTTGCTGGTGCACCAATTCGTAGAACCTCGCAATTGCCTGATCGTGAGCATCCGCGGCCCGTAGCCCAGAGTGCCCGATTTTCGAGCTCAGTGCATGGACTGCCGAGCGATATGCAGGGGAATCGGGAGTGATGTGGCCGACGAGAATTTGCTGGTGATATTGAGCCCGTCGGGCAATCATCGTGGTCACGACGGAAGTTCCGATACTGCCGCCGATATTACGCATGAAATTGATCATGCCCGAGACGCTATTGCCTTTCTCTGGAGGAACTCCGATGTAACCCGCTGCCGTGATGGGGACAAATAGAAATCCGATTCCTACCACTTGAGCGACGCGCAGCCACATCGCAAAACGGAAGCTGACGAACAAATCAATCTGGTGCCCGCAATAGAACAGTCCAATGGCAAGGCACAGCCATCCTGTCGCGATCAGCCATCTGGCTTGAATCTTTGATGTAAGCCGGCCGACGATCGGCATCATCACCAGCAAGACGACTCCGCCGCCGGACAGGACGAGACCTGCAAGTTCTGCTGTGTAGCCCATTAGTGTCTGCAGAAATTCTGGAATCAATACCAGGGTGCTGAAGAGCATGAAGCCCATCATGAACATCATTAAGTTTGCCGCCGCGAAGTTGAAGCTTTTGAACATGCGGACATCAATGATCGGATCTTTGCGGAACCATTCCCAGATGACAAGCGAGCTGAGGCAAACCGTTGCGGTTATCACCAAGGTCGTGATGAAATGCGAGCCAAACCAATCGTCTTCCTGCCCCTTGTCCAGAAGGATCTGGAGCGACGCCACACCAAGCGTCAACATCGATATTCCAATGTAGTCCACCCGGATACCCCCTCTCTTTAGCCGATGGAGGAACGGCGGATCTTCGACCAGGATGTGCGTCAAATAAAGAGCTAGGAGGACCGGGGGCAGCGTGATGAAAAATATCCAGCGCCAGGAATAGTTGTCAGTAATCCAGCCTCCCAGCATCGGCCCGACTGTAGGGGCGAGAACTGCTGTAATGCCGTAGACAGCAAACGCCGAGCCGCGCTGCTCCGGAGGAAACGTATCGTTGAGAATGGCTTGTGCCATCGGTTGCAGTCCGCCGCCTCCAATGCCCTGCACAGCTCGAAACAACAGCAATAGCGGCAGGCTAGGTGCTAACCCGCAAAGCAGTGAGCTCACTGTGAAAATGGCAAGCGACGTCATGAAATACCGCTTGCGGCCAATCAACTCCGCGAGCCATCCGCTGATGGGTAAGACGATAGCGTTCGCAGCAAGGTACGAGGTAAGTACCCAGGTGCTGTCGTCGTAGCTGGCTCCCGTGCCTCCGGCGATGTAAGGCAATGCGACGTTGGCAACGCTCGTGTCCAGGACTTCGACAAACGCCGCCATCGACACGGTGGCGGCGATCGCCCAAGGATTTACCCTAGGGCGCCAAGCGACCTGCTCCGACGGAAGAGTCAGTGTTGCGGCGCTCATCGCAAGTACACTTTCGCTTCGACATTCATACCCGGCCGAAGCTGGTGATCCTGATTTTCGCCCGGCTCCAGAACAATCTTTACCGGTACCCGCTGAACGATTTTCACGTAGTTGCCCGTTGCGTTTTCGGGCGGCAGCAAGCTGAAGATGGGTCCCGTTCCTCCCGCAATGCTATCGACATGACCGCGGTACGTGCGGCCGTTCGAGTCGAGGTCAATCTTTGCTTTCTGGCCCACACGCATGTGTTTGAGTTGGGTCTCTTTGAAATTCGCCGTGATCCACACCTGATCCAGGGGAACCACAGTGAGCATCTGCTCCCCAGGCTCGACGTTCAATCCGACGACAACCTTTTTCGTGACCTCCCCGGCTACCGGTGCAAATATTTTGGTGTATCCCAGATTCAACTGCGCTTGTTCGACTGCAGCTCTTTTCTGGTTTACATCTGCCATGGCCGAAAGGGCTTTGGCGCGCGTTGAGGCTACGCGCTGCGGCCCGGCTTCAGCATCTTCGTAGTGTGCCTCAGCCTCAGTGAGGCGGCTGTGCGCTTCCACAACGGCTTGTTGCGCTGCGGCCTCATATGCTTCTGCCGCAGCTACGGCGGCCACATCGGTCGCTGCGGCAGCATAAGCATGGTCGTAGACTTGCTTCGGCACCTCCTCCTTCGCGAGCAGCGAGTGATAGCGGGTGACGTCATCTTGAGCCTTTACATTTTCCGCTTGCGCTTCCAAAACGCGAGCGTGGGCGGCCGCCGCTTGTTTTTCTGCTGCCTGAATCGCTGCTTCCTCATTCTTAATATCCGAGGACGTGAATTTCAATTGACTCGAGGTATCGACGGAAGACACGGGCACATCAATATTCGAACCTTTCGCGGTGGCCTCTGATGTATCGAGCGTTGCCTGGGCTCTTGCCAACGCGACTTCATAGTCTCTTGGATCGATTTCAACGAGTGTGTAACCTGCTTCGACCCATTGGTTGTCCTCGACGTTGACCTTCTCGATATATCCGGAAATGCGAGCGCTGACAGGGTAAAGATGGACGTCCACCTGCGCATCGTCGGTGGATTCGAAGCCGGAAAGATAGTGCCAGAGGAAAGCGCCAGCAACGACCAGTACAACGAACGAGGCAAGAAATATCAAACGCTTGTAGGAGCGCCTCCTCGGATAGGCTGAAATTGGCGGGTCAGCTACGCTGGCGTCGTCCGCTGGTACGTTTGGCCCTTGCGGTGTTGCTTGCGGTGGATTCGTTGCTTGATTTTGCTCAGCCATACTCATTTTCCCTCCACGTATTCAGCAAAGCGTGAGGCCGCGACGCCGGTCGCTCTTGCCAGAGATATTTTTGCGAGGTTGAAGCTGTAAAGACTGGCGATGTAGGCGTCACTG
This sequence comes from uncultured Acidobacteriaceae bacterium, assembly GCA_963791735.1. Classification (GTDB taxonomy): domain Bacteria; phylum Acidobacteriota; class Terriglobia; order Terriglobales; family Acidobacteriaceae; genus Edaphobacter. The sequence continues at coordinate 81,251 of CAWBTR010000013.1, forward strand.
GCGATTGCCAGCGCATCTTGCGCTTGAACGACTTCAATGTTGTCTGTAACTCCCGAAGCGAATCGATCGCGAGATTGTTCCAGGTTCTGAGTGGCCAGCATTATCGCGCTTTTCTCGACGGAAACTTCTTGCGCAGCCGAATCTAGATCGAGATAAGCGTCGCGAACCTCCTGATCGATATTGGCTCGCAAGTCTTCAAGTCGCTGTCTTTCCCTTGTTACCGAAGCGTCGGCCCGGAGAACATCCCCGTGTACTCTTCCGCCCTGAAAAATAGGAATGCGGAGCGTGGCAGCCGCATCAACGGTGCCGTGCGACGAGCCCGGGTTCACTCCCGAGAGACCATAGTCGGTTTCCACGCCTACCGATGGATAACGCTCGGCAGAAGCGGCTTTTCTCTGGAGCTCAGCAGACCGGACCTGATTGATCTGGCTCTGAAAATCAGGGCGAGCCTTGTAGGCGCTTTCGAGCGCCTCATCGAGAACCGAGGGCGTCAGCTCTTGGTAAGGGACGCGGGTAGCTATCTCGAACTTTTGCCCCAAAGGGAGGCCGATAGCTCGCGCCAAAACCAATTTCTGCTTCGCTAAACTATTTTGTGCCACAATCAGTTTCTGTTCGCGTGATTGTAGTTGGACCTGTGAGCGCAGAACATCCACGGCTGAGGCAAGACCGGCGGTCTTCTGGTCGGATGTCTGTTGAAACAGTGCCTTGGCAGTGTCCCGCTGCGATGTGGCAGACTCAACTTCCGACTGGTCGGCGATGACCAGCAAATAGTTGGAGACAATCACAAGCACGACAACCTCGCGAGCATCTTTGGAGCTGAACTCTGCCGACTTCAGCTGCGCCGTTGAAGATCGCGCCCGCTCGATGGATGCCCAATCAAAAACCGATTGTGTGAGATAAGCCCTCGCGTCGAAATAGCCGAATGGTCCAATGATCGGAGGTTCGTTAGGAATAGTCAGCCCGAACGCCGCCTTTACATTGATTTGATGAACTCCGAAACCCGTATTGGTGACGACATTGGGAAGCAGCTCGCTGAGCGCTTGCCAGCGCTGTCCTCGCGCGTCGGTAACGGCATCCGTGGCTAAAACTGCTCCGAGATTTTGCTTAAGTCCGACGGCGACGGCGTCGTCGAGGGAAAGCAGCACCGGCGTTGCACTGAGTTTTCCCCCAGGAACTCCTCCGAGGTACGGATTCTGCGACAGGATTTGATAGTTATTCTGCCCGGCTTGGACGGCGGCCCTTGGCGTTCCTGTTACTTCGGCCAGAGCAATCGGGTTGTACGGCGCAGGTGTGGCTGGTGGGTTGTACTGTGCGAAGGCCACTGCTCCGCCGAGAAGGGTGCAACTAAGCAGGAGTCGCATGTCGTATCCTTGGCTAGAGAAATTTCGGTTCTTCAGTGATTTCAGGATCCGTTGTTCTCGGAAAGGGTTGAGAGAAGACATTGCCGGCGTTACCGCGCCAAAGTGCTAGTTTTCCGTCGCTGAATCCTTAGCAATGCGCATTTCCGATGCGGAAACTGGACGCATCCGTTGCCTGCCGCCGGATTTAATTTCCTCGATCATTTCTGATATCGATACGGCCTCCATTCGCCGTGGCAAACGGATGGTTCAGAACCCCATTTCGGTTATCACACCTTGGTGCGTTTACCGATACTTTAATACGAAGGTATTAGCCGATACCCATCCACGATTCGCGAATTCAGACTGGGATTAACACGTATAACAATTTGAAGAATGCGAGCCGCGTGCACACCGGGTCGATTGCAGTGCACTAGGAATCCGCACCTACATGATGATTGCGGTTTGCCCGTGTTTAAGGGCTCACCGATGATCAAGGTATAGAATTCGTCGCGCAGCTAGAAGTGTGTGCACGCGGGCCCTTTATTTTGAGACCGAAAAAGGAGGGAAAAAGCACCCAAGGTTCAATTCAATTGCTTGATGTTTTCGGCCAAAAGGTCGCTCCGGTGATAGGCCCAGCAGATACCCAGTAGACCCAGGACCAGGGGGGAAGAACCAGCATAAAGCCGCGCCAGCAACCGCAGGCGCGGAGGTCGGGGCCGTGCTGACCGGCAGTAGATCTAGGAGAGTCGGCAGCCGTTTGGACCTGTTGTCGTGGGTCCGGAGCGCTTCCGGCGGCCTCTTTAGTCAGCGAACCAGGACCATGGCCAAGTCAGATCAGTGCCGGACGGGCAAGCTGGGTCAATACCAGATCAAGACCAAGCCAAGAGCAGCCTAAAAGCCCCGTCAACACTGAATGGCCCAGCATCCTGGCCGGCTATCTCCGGTAGTAGATCTCAACTCGGCATCGGTGCGCGGACGGCGATTTACTGAGTAACTAGCTGACGAAGCCGACAGTCGCGAGGTCGAAGTTGTCGTCGTTGACGTCGAAGGGAGCGACACCGACCAGACCCCGGTGGATACTCGAAGGCCGGGTCGTCAGATCGAACGAGATGATCAACGCCCCCGGCGTCGACATCTCGATCGCTCAGAGCTAAGAGTTCTTGGCAACAGCGATTGCCTGACCTTCGTTGAGCACGCCGAACCCGTAGCTCTCTTCGATTCGAGGTTCTGGATCGAGTACTGCGGTTCGTCCCAGCTCTTGAGGTGGGGCTTCTCGTCCACGATCAGGGCGCCGAGGTTCCGCGAGTTGAACATGATGATGTCGGTGGTCTTGGTGGCCACATCAAACATCATGAGGCCAATAAATATCGCTATGCTTTGGCAGATTGTGAGAATAGTCTAGGTTGGTATTTATATCGACGATATATCGTAGGTATAAATGAGGGCCTTTATGAAAACCAACTGTAGGCCACGTCTTTTTCGCCGCTATCGTCGCTCTGTCCCGCTTCCTGCAACCCGTTCTCAGGTCCGCCAGCAGGCCGATCGCCTGAGGGATCTCTACGAGTTGGCGGCCGCTCTCGAGCTCTGCCGGGCAAAACCGGACATTCATTACCTGCTCCAGCTGGACCTGGAGTCGAGCTATTTGCGTGACGTCATGGCTTCACTCGAGGGGACGATATGAAAACTGTAGCTCTATATCTGCGCGTATCTACTGTAGACCAGCACCCGGAGACCCAGCTCCACGATCTCCGCGCGATGGCCGGGCAGCGGGGTTTTCAGATCGTTGCCGAGTACACCGACCGGATCTCCGGAACCAAAGCTCGTCGGCCTGGTCTTGATGACCTGCTCCGGGATGCTCGCCGCGGCCGCTTCCAGGTGCTGCTGGTATGGGCCTCGGACAGGATCGCCCGGTCCGTGCGCCACTTCCTCGAGGTGCTCGACGAACTCAATCACCTCAACATCGAGTTCGTCAACTTCCGCGAGAACCTCGATACCAGCGGCCCGCTCGGGCGGGCCGTCGTGATTATCATCGGCGCCATCGCAGAACTCGAACGGAATCTCATCATCGAGCGGGTGCGGGCGGGGATGCGCCGCGCACGGTTGGAGGGCAGGCATATCGGCCGGCGGCCACTCGATATCGATAGGGTTGCTGTTCTCCAGCAGCGTGCTCGGGGCCAGAGCCTGAGTGAGATCGCCGAGACGCATCGCATCTCGCGCGCCACCGTAAGTCGACTGCTCAAGCAGGCAAAGGAGGCAGCTGCTCCATCTATATAGACAGGATCAAAAGGGGTGCCGCAGGACACCCCTCAACTCCTTCAATCTACGCACTCGAAATCTTCATTTCTGCTGTCTCATAAGGTGTGGCTTATGAAACAACGTTGTGCATCAAACATCAGCCGACCCCAACGCTACACTGCTCGAATGGAAACCAATCGACTAGGTTCCGGGCGGACTCTTCATTACTAATTCATGCGGTCCGGTTATGGACAGGAGACCACCCAACGAAGGCCAGGTTCCCTGCACCTCGCAGCATAATTTCCGCAGGCCACTTATCACGGTTCGTAAGAGTATCAATATGCTCTTAGATATGGTGGAGCTTTACTGTTCGCTTCTCAGCCAATCGGTCGAATATTTCTCAATGGCTTTCCTGACCAGTTGACTGCGTGTCCTCACGCCTGCCTTGTTGAACAGTTCTTGAATGGTAGCTTTTACGGAAGTCTCTGAGACCTGCAACTTCGCAGCAATCTCCTTATTCGCGAGTCCATCAAGGATGCTGCGGAGGACCTGGTGCTGTCGCTCACTCAGAGACCGAACACTCCGCTCTAATTCCTTTCTTTCGCTTGAGTCCGCGATCAAGGAACGCATGACTCCCGCGTCCAGCCACGTTCCCCCTTTCGCCACTCTCTTAATAGCATCGATTAACTGGCCAGGGTCACTGTGTTTGAAGATCACACCAGCCACGCCTGCGTTAAGCGCATTGAACGTGACACTGTCTCGCATGCCAGCTGTCACCATCAAGACCCGTACACTGCTCTCACGGATGTGGAACTCCTGGAGTAAGTCGGTCCCGAATTCCTCTCCCAGATCATAGTCCAACAAAATGACGTCAACAGGGGTGCTGCTGAGAATCTGACGCGCTTCGGCAATCGTTGCGCAATGACCGACAACCCCAAAATCAGTTTCTGATTCCAAGAGACGCACCAGACTTTCGCGAAAGAGAGCGTGATCGTCAACCAGCAGAATGCGGACGCGGTTGCTCATGAGGCTTTCTCTAATTGACTCATATGCGATAGCTCAACAATGAAACAAGCTCCGCCCGGAAGAGCTTTGTATCGCAGTTCGCCTCCGAAAGAGCGCATAATGGCACGGGATAAATAGAGACCAAGTCCATTTTGCTGCGCGCCAGCCTGAAATGGGTGAAATAGCTGATCTGGTTTGTCCACGCCGCCACCGTTGTCAATGAATTCCACGAGGACACGGTGCTCTTCACTCCTAGCGGATACGGACAGCGTCTTGTCCTTCTTCGGGGACAATGCTCGTCGACTGTTGGTGGTGAGGTTCAGAAAAACCTGTATCAGACTGGTTTGATCGGCCCATACTGGAGGCAAACCCGGCTCCACCATCCAGGCGCATTCGATCCCTTCATCGCGCAGTGTCGGCGTAATTACAATTTTGAGATCGTCCAGCACGGTAATAAGATCGACCTCTGTAGCTTGATCTGAAGTCTGGCGCAGGTCTACCGCGGCGATTCGTTCCAAGGCAAGAACGAGGCTTCCGAGGGCTTCAAAATCCTTATTCTGTAATAGCAACTCACTGCGCGCAAGATTCTGGTGCACAACAGCAATTGCTCCGCATACGTTGCGAACTTCATGAGATACGGCTCCGACAGCAATACGCGATCCGGTCAACATCTGGTGCAGGCTGGCTTCTTCCCGTGTGCGTAGTTCCTCGGATACGTCAAGAATCATGGCTGCCAGGCGGGACCCTGCATCCGTGCTATAGGTTGAGAAGCAAATGTCTGCCAAAAACACTTCACCATCCTCTCGCTGTCCGCGCGACTGCATGACCGTACGGAACAACTGCTGGCTATCGCGGCGTGAGACATTTGAAAGAGACGGGAAATAGCGATGAATCGAACGACCCGGGAGCGTAGCGGATTCAAGCGCCAACATGCGATGCGCTGCTTCGTTGGCCATCAGTACGCATCCATTCGAATCGGCAGTGAAGATCGCGGCCGGACTGCTCTCTATCAAAACTTTCAGCTGTTCTTCTGCCTCACGGCGCGCATCCCGTTGTTTCTCAATCTCATGAAGATGCTCGATGACGACCTGGCGGTTCCGATTTACTTCGTAAACGAAGAGTCCCACGCAGAAGAAAGCTGCAAAATAAAGAACATCCCGCGGCATCCCTACTCTGAAGCTCCAGACAAATTGATCGAAGTTCTCCGTAACGACCGTACAAAGCACGGCGACGCCCGCGATCTGCCAAGGACGCAAGACTCTGCCCACCATGAGCATGGGTAGCAGATAAAGGAAGCCGAGAGGCAAATCGTTGACCAGGCGCCAGTCGATGAGTGCGATGGCAGTGATCAGGAAACCGGACCGGAGCAAGACCGATTTCCTGCTGCCTCGAAGTAATGGTGAAAGCATAGCTCTCCGTTTTAGTCGCTCGATGTGGGTGCATCGTAAGCTTCATCGATGCGAGGGGGATTCTCGCAAAGGCCGCCCCTCGTCATCATAGTCAGATCGATCTCCTTAGAAACCATCCTTGCAGCTTTCTTCGACGTAGTAATTGGAATTGACCGAAAGATAGCCTGCTCCGCCTAAAAGATAGGGTCTACGGTGCTGGCACAGCCTCTAGGCTATCCATGGGGAGCATTTCCCGAACGTCCAGCAAACTACGAACCATGCCAGGCATGAAATGATGTCAAGTTTTGGTGAGCCTGGCACTTAGAAACCAAGAGACCTATTACATGAGTCCCCCAAAATTATCCATTCATCTTGTCTTGTTCTGTCTTGCTTTGTTCGTGGGACTGATGTTTCCAGGCAAACTTGCAAACGCCCAATCCGGCTACACATGGGAGCAAATCAAGAGCAAGTTCGAGACTGCCAACCCCACACTGCAGGCGGATGAGATCAATGTGCAGGAGATGAAAGCCCAGGAGATCACGGCCTATCTCCGACCCAATCCGCAGCTAACGCTCAGCGCCGACGGCATCCAAATTGCTCCTCACGAAGGAATTTGGAAGCCCTTGTCTGGCACTGCCCCCTTGTCGAGCTTTAGCTATCTCCACGAGCGAGACCACAAGAGAGAGCTGCGCCTTCAAAGTGCACAAGAGGGTACGCAGATTGCATCTTCACAACACCAGGATCTTGAACGTAATTTGCTTTTCAGCCTACGGTCTCAGTTCGTGCAAACTCTTCAGGCGAAAGCTGTGCTCGAGTTGGCGCGTCAAGAGCTCGACTACTACGACCATCTGATCGACATCAGCCGTGCACGCTACAGCAAAGGGGACATTGCGCAGATCGACTTGGATCGGATCGAGCTCCAACGCGTTCAGTACGAATCAGACGTCCAGACCGCTGAAGTCAATCTGCGGACATCCAAGATTCAATTGCTAATTTTGCTGAATGACAGGACGCCTGTTGAACAGTTCGACGTTATCGGGCCATTCGATTTTCTCGACCAGTTGCAGCCGCTCGACGCCTTCCGACAGATCGCTCTCGATACCCGGCCTGACCTGAAGGCAGCCTTCGAGTCTGTTCAGCAAGCAAATACCAACCATAAACTTGCCATCGCCAACGGTTCGACCGACCCGACCTTGGGTGCGTGGTATACGTATAACCCGTCTTTCAGCAACCCGTATGCAAATCAAACGCTTGGTATGAGCGTAAGCATCCCCCTTCGCATCTTCGATCGCAATCAGGGGGAAAAGGCGCGAACTCAGTTGGACATCGGCCGCAATCAACGGTTGACCGATGCGATACACGCCCAGGTCTTTGGTGATGTGGATTCGGCGTATGCCCAAATCGATAGCAACTTAATCTTGCTGCGGCCTTATAAGGCAACGTACCTCACACAGGCAACGCGCGTCCGCGACACGGTTACCTACGCGTACCAGCGGGGCGGGGCTTCTTTGCTCGATTTGCTCAATGCGCAGAGCGATTACCGCAACGTGCAGTTGGCCTACCTGCAACTCATAGGCTCCTATTTGACAGCTGCTAGCCAGTTGAATCTTGCTGTCGGGCGCGAGGTGATTCAATGACTACCAGGAGATCGGTTATAAAGTCCGTCGCCTTTCTAGCGGCGTGTCTCTCCATGGTTGCATGTGAGAAGAAGTTCAACCCAGCAGATGGCGCCCCGCAATCCTCCAAGCCAAAGGAGGTTGGCGACATGAGTTTGGTGACCGTGGACAAGCCAGATCAGTTTCCGCTGGTATCCGCTGAAGGAATCGAAGCTCCGGCAGAGTTAAAGGTCACTGGAACAGTCAACCCCGATATATCGCGTGAAGTGCCCGTCATCTCGCTTGCCAGCGGTCGCGTGGTGGACATCAAGACACGGCTTGGCAACGATGTTAAGAAAGGCCAGTTGCTCCTTAGAGTACAGAGTCCCGACATCACGAACGCCTTTGATGCATACCTAAAGGCCGTCAACGATGAGCAATTAGCCAATAAGGCTTATGCGCGTGCAAAGGATCTCTATGAACACGGTGCTGTACCGCAAAGCGCTTTAGAGCAGGCGGAGGACACAGAGAAAGACATGCGGGCGGACCTGAATGCCGCCGAAGAGCAGCTAAAGACTCTCGGCGTGGATAAAGATCATCCGAGCAGTATCGTTCCCGTGTATGCACCGATCTCGGGTGTGGTCATCGCGCAGAACGTCACAAATGCTGCCGCAGCCGGCGTAACTTTCTCGGGATCGTCAACGGTTTTCACCATTGCGGACCTGTCTTCCGTTTGGATTCTCTGCGACGTCTATGAAAATGATTTACCGAAGATCGCGCTTGGCCAGACCGCGACCATTTATACGAATGCTTATCCAGGTCGACAGCTTACTGGGCGAATTTCGGATATTGAGCCGATCCTCGATCCATCCATACGTACCGCCAAGGTGCGTATCGAGCTTCCTAACCCAGGGTTCCTCAAGATGGGGATGTTTGTTACGGCGACGTTTCAGAGCAAAGAGAAACAAATGCACACCGTCGTACCGGCCACTGCCATCCTCCATCTTCGCGACCGTGATTGGGTCTATGTCGCAGCCGGTGACAGCCGTTTCAAGCGTGTGGAGGTCCACGCCGGTCAAATGCTCTCAGGGAACAGGCAGGAGCTTCTCTCTGGTTTATCTGTCGGTCAATCCGTGGTGTCCAACGTCCTGCAGCTTGAATCCACGCTGGAGGCGCAATGATCCGACGGATCGTCGACTTTGCGCTCAACAATCGATTTCTTGTTCTGGGTGGAGCGCTTCTGCTCTTCGTATGGGGTGTCGTTTCGTTCCATAACCTTCCCGTCGAAGCGTATCCGGACGTCGCAAACAATTACGTCAACATCATTACCCAATGGCCTGGGCATTCTGCAGAAGACATTGAACAGCAAGTTACGGTTCCGACCGAAATCCAAATGGCGGGTATCCCCCACCTGCAGCATCTGCGTTCGACGACGCTGGCTGGACTGTCCAGCACTATGCTCATCTTCGACGACGAATCCGACAACAATTGGAACCGCGAGAGAGTCGTCGAAAGGATGGGCATGGTTTCACTGCCTACGGGCCTTGTGCCTCAGCTGGGTACAGACTGGAGCCCGGTCGGCCAGATCTACTTCTACACGATCGAAAGCAAGAACCCCGAGATTGACGTGATGGAGATCAAGTCAATCGAGGACTGGACGCTTGAAAAGCAGTTCAAGCAAGTCTCCGGCGTTGTTGATGTATCCAGCCTCGGTGGCGAGACGAAGGAATATCAGATCCGCCTCGACCCAGACAAACTCGTCTCCTACGGGTTGAGCATATCCCAGGTTGAGCAACAGTTGGCCAACAATAACATCAATGCCGGCGGCAGCTATATCGTCGCAGGAGCGCAACAGATCAATGTGCAGGCGGTCGGACTGGTTGCCAGCATACAGGACATTGAAAACACCGTTATCAAGACCCAGGCCGGAACTCCCCTGCGCGTAAAAGATATCGCCACGGTCGAACAAGGTCCGAAGATCCGGTTGGGTCAGAATGGCAGGACCATCCGCCGTGAGGACGGGAAGCTTATCGACAACCCGGATGTCGTGGAAGGCATTTTGCTGCTGCAAAAGGGAGAGGACTCAGACCCAGTGCTCCGCGGCATTGAAGCTAAGGTGCGAGATCTGAATGATCGAATTCTTCCCAAAGGAGTGAAGGTCGTTCCATTTCTCGATCGCAGCGATCTGATCCACTACACCACGCGCACTGTGCTGCACAACCTGACTGAGGGGATTGTACTGGTTGTGATTGTGCTCTTTCTCTTCCTCGGCAATGCGCGGGGTGCCCTGATCGTTGCGCTGACCATTCCCTTTTCGCTATTGTTCGCTTCGATTTGTCTGGACCTCCGCCACATCCCGGCCAACCTTCTTTCTTTGGGGGCACTAGACTTTGGGATGGTCGTCGACGGCGCGGTTGTGATGGTCGAGAACATAGTCCGCCACTTGAATCAGCGCGGCCGGGAAGATGAAACGCCGGCAGAAAAAATCAAAACAGCGGCGCACGAAGTACAACGGCCCGTCTTCTATGCAATCGGCATCATCATCACAGCATATCTACCCATCTTCACCCTGCAAGCTGTGGAGGGACGGCTCTTCAAGCCCATGGCCTGGACGGTCGCGTTTGCCTTGCTTGGCGCACTGATCTTCTCCATGGTGCTCGCGCCTGCTCTGTCCAGCTTTCTATTTCGGCGCGGCGCCAAGGAATGGAGTAACCCAATCTTGGCTTGGTTGATTGATGGCTACAAACGCGCAGCTGCATTTGCCATTCGAAATCGGTATCTGACTGTGGGCCTTGCGGGTTTGGCGCTTGCACTGTCGGCCTATTTAGCATTCAGCGGCGTTATCGGTTCGGAGTTCCTTCCACATCTGGACGAGGGCTCTGTCTGGGTACGCGGAACGCTCGCACCGAGCACCGGACCCGACGAAAGCATAGCCATTGCCAACAAGGCGCGGGTGTTGCTGGCCTCATTCCCCGAGGTGACTGAGACTACGAGTCAGGTGGGCCGAGCCGACGACGGCACCGACACCACCGGTTTTTTCAATACAGAGTATTACGTCGGACTGAAATCTAAAGACGAGTGGCGACCGGTCTTCCACCAGAATAAGGAGAATCTCATCGCATCCATGAATCAGGAATTGGAGAAGATTCCTGGAGTCATCTGGAACTTCTCCCAACCCATCTCTGACAACGTAGAAGAAGCAGTGAGCGGCGTAAAGGGTGAGTTGGCCGTCAAGATCTATGGCGACGATCTGAAGACACTGGAGGCGAAGGGCAACGAAATTGTCAGCATCATGAGCAATATCCGCGGGGTCGAGGACTTGGGATTGTTCCGTGTAATCGGCCAACCAAACCTGACATTTACCGTCGACCGGCAGGCTGCCGCGCGTTTCGGAATCAATGTATCCGACGTGCAGGATGCGATCCAAACTGCTGTCGGCGGCACTGCGCAGAGCCAGGTACTACAGGGAGAGGCCCGTTATGATCTCGTGCTCCGCTATCAGCGGCCGTACCGCAATACCCGTGAGGCGATTGAGAATGTCCGTCTCCTGTCGCCCTCCGGAGCGCGTATCTCCCTGGCACAACTCACTAAGATCGCGACGACTGATGGTGCCGAAGAGATCTACCGTGAAGGCCAACAACGCTACATCGCCGTGAAGTACAGTGTTCGCGGCCGTGATCTTGGGAGCACGGTCGAAGAAGCCATCGCCAAGGTAAACAAGCAGGTATCTATGCCTCCGGGCTACCACATCGACTGGGCCGGAGAATATGAGAGCCAGAAGCGCTCGCAACGGAGGCTGTTTCTGGTGCTTCCGGTCACCATCCTTCTGATCTTCGCGATCCTCTACACGATGTTCAAATCTGGCAAGTGGGCCGCCTTGATTATGGCGAACGTTGCGATGGCTCCCATCGGCGGATTACTCGCGCTACTCGTCACACGTACGCACTTCAGTGTCTCTTCAGGAGTCGGCTTTCTGGCTCTGTTTGGCGTCTCCGTGCAAACCGGAGTTATCATGCTCGAGTACATCAACCAGCTTCGTGTGCAAGGCCACTCGATCGAAGATGCCGCTATCGCCGGAGCGGTGCTTCGCCTGCGCCCCATCATGATGACGATGCTAGTTGCCACCCTTGGCCTGCTTCCGGCCGCCATGTCTCATGGCATCGGGTCCGATTCGCAAAGGCCGTTCGCCATCGTCATCGTTGGAGGACTGATTGGCGCTCTTGCCATCAGCGTCTTTCTCCTCCCTACGCTCTATGTCTGGATTGCAGGGGAAGGCGATGTCCTGCCGGTACCAGAGACTGAGTTTGAGAACTAACTCGCTAAGCGATGTAGATCGGCAGCACGAGTGTCCCAGAGCAAAAGCGCAGTCTTTTACTAAGAAAGTGATGTTGTCGAGGTATCAATGAGAGATGGGTTATCGGTTTTAATGCCGGTTATCTGTTGACCGAGGCGGTCTGACCCGATGCCTTAGAAACCGAGAACCCGAAGAGCGTTGTTTCATAAGCCACACCTTATGAGACAGCAGAAATGAAGATTTCGAGTGCGTAGATTGAAGGAGTTGAGGGGTGTCCTGCGGCACCCCTTTTGATCCTGTCTATATAGATGGAGCAGCTGCCTCCTTTGCCTGCTTGAGCAGTCGACTTACGGTGGCGCGCGAGATGCGATGCGTCTCGGCGATCTCACTCAGGCTCTGGCCCCGAGCACGCTGCTGGAGAACAGCAACCCTATCGATATCGAGTGGCCGCCGGCCGATATGCCTGCCCTCCAACCGTGCGCGGCGCATCCCCGCCCGCACCCGCTCGATGATGAGATTCCGTTCGAGTTCTGCGATGGCGCCGATGATAATCACGACGGCCCGCCCGAGCGGGCCGCTGGTATCGAGGTTCTCGCGGAAGTTGACGAACTCGATGTTGAGGTGATTGAGTTCGTCGAGCACCTCGAGGAAGTGGCGCACGGACCGGGCGATCCTGTCCGAGGCCCATACCAGCAGCACCTGGAAGCGGCCGCGGCGAGCATCCCGGAGCAGGTCATCAAGACCAGGCCGACGAGCTTTGGTTCCGGAGATCCGGTCGGTGTACTCGGCAACGATCTGAAAACCCCGCTGCCCGGCCATCGCGCGGAGATCGTGGAGCTGGGTCTCCGGGTGCTGGTCTACAGTAGATACGCGCAGATATAGAGCTACAGTTTTCATATCGTCCCCTCGAGTGAAGCCATGACGTCACGCAAATAGCTCGACTCCAGGTCCAGCTGGAGCAGGTAATGAATGTCCGGTTTTGCCCGGCAGAGCTCGAGAGCGGCCGCCAACTCGTAGAGATCCCTCAGGCGATCGGCCTGCTGGCGGACCTGAGAACGGGTTGCAGGAAGCGGGACAGAGCGACGATAGCGGCGAAAAAGACGTGGCCTACAGTTGGTTTTCATAAAGGCCCTCATTTATACCTACGATATATCGTCGATATAAATACCAACCTAGACTATTCTCACAATCTGCCAAAGCATAGCGATATTTATTGGCCTCATGATGTTTGATGTGGCCACCAAGACCACCGACATCATCATGTTCAACTCGCGGAACCTCGGCGCCCTGATCGTGGACGAGAAGCCCCACCTCAAGAGCTGGGACGAACCGCAGTACTCGATCCAGAACCTCGAATCGAAGAGAGCTACGGGTTCGGCGTGCTCAACGAAGGTCAGGCAATCGCTGTTGCCAAGAACTCTTAGCTCTGAGCGATCGAGATGTCGACGCCGGGGGCGTTGATCATCTCGTTCGATCTGACGACCCGGCCTTCGAGTATCCACCGGGGTCTGGTCGGTGTCGCTCCCTTCGACGTCAACGACGACAACTTCGACCTCGCGACTGTCGGCTTCGTCAGCTAGTTACTCAGTAAATCGCCGTCCGCGCACCGATGCCGAGTTGAGATCTACTACCGGAGATAGCCGGCCAGGATGCTGGGCCATTCAGTGTTGACGGGGCTTTTAGGCTGCTCTTGGCTTGGTCTTGATCTGGTATTGACCCAGCTTGCCCGTCCGGCACTGATCTGACTTGGCCATGGTCCTGGTTCGCTGACTAAAGAGGCCGCCGGAAGCGCTCCGGACCCACGACAACAGGTCCAAACGGCTGCCGACTCTCCTAGATCTACTGCCGGTCAGCACGGCCCCGACCTCCGCGCCTGCGGTTGCTGGCGCGGCTTTATGCTGGTTCTTCCCCCCTGGTCCTGGGTCTACTGGGTATCTGCTGGGCCTATCACCGGAGCGACCTTTTGGCCTCGACGATGGCGGACTGTGCGGACTATCCGGACGATCCCCCCTGCAACCAGCGCACTGATAAGAACGTAAGCTGTCTTCGGATGGTCATGAACGACAAGGTATGTAAAACCGCATATCACTATCACCGATGCGGCAAAGCCGCAGAATAGCGCGATCATGGCCTGGCGATAGGTCGTCGGCGGACCCGGCAGGCTCACCTTCTCCCAGAAACCAGCTCCAGTGAATCCATCGAGAAACGCATCGAGTATTCCGCTTATCATGATAGGGAAACCCTTCCCACTCCTACGCTCAAACAGCTTCCAGACTCTACCATGATTCCTTCGACACCTCATGGGATTTCGAAGCTTCGACCTACAAGGGCACATAACTGCTCCTGTGCCCTTGCCGAGTTGGTTGATCTACTGCCGGAGAGATAGATGGAATAGCTTCTGGCTGGGTTATTCCCCCCAGCTTCGAATACATAATTTGGGCTATTGGAGCTGATCTTCGTCAAAACACCCCACTTCGAGGGGTGTTTTTCTAGCACGCAAAATCAAAGTTATACCTAAAAGTTGCATTCTATGTAGAACGGCAACTTGGACCACCCCTGAGCGTCAGTTGCTAGCTAGGACCTCGTCTAACGCTCCTAAAACGCCGCTAGGATCGAATGACAGTTCAATCTTCAGCACAGTCACCTAGGTTAACTTCTCGTAGGGAGCGACACGCGGGAGAAGAACCCGGGCGCCTCCCTGCGAGGGATGGTTGATGGCTGGTGGGTCGTGTCGGACGCTGGCGACAGCAATAGCAGCATGCGCAGACCAACTCAGATTCTTACTTAGCTTCCAGACGGCGTAGTATCTCTGGTCTCTCTCCTGCAAGAACGCGGAGCTGCTATTCAACAAATTCTTAATAATCCAACGCGGCGAACTCCATCAGATCGAAGATCGGTGGCGGTGGGGGCGGTGACAGCGCCGGCAGTCCGTCAATCCGCAGCACACTTCGTCCTTGGCACTCCACATAGAAAGCGCGATCGTCCGGATTCGAGATCGGATCGAAGAACCCCGACTCCGGAATCCCCGGTATCGCGATTGAGTTCAGCACCGGAAACCACGTGACCCCGAAGTCTATCGAGTACGAAACTCCCGCTCTCCCAACTACAAACCGCGTCTGATGCTCTCCGCGCGAGAACTGCATATCCTGTAGCAGCAACGACGAAATATTCAACATTCCCCCTGCAGTCACTGCATTCGTCATCGTAATGTGATTAAGCCAACTCTGCCCTCCATCGATTGAGAGCTTCATTCCTCCGTAATCCAGTACGTAGATCTCATCAGGATCATAAGGATTCACAAACCAACTCAGCGCAAAGCCAACCGGCACAGGCGCTGGACCAGTCGGAACGATCTTATTCCATGTGTTTCCACTTGCATCCAGCTTCCACACCGAGCCGGAAGCATTGTTTCCATCCCCGACATAGAACACCGTGGAATAATGCCCTCCGCCTGCCTGAATAACAAACGCATTCGTCGGCAAAGCCGGTCCCACAGGCGAAGCCTTCGAAGGATCAAGCCAATCGCTCACCTGCAAGATCGATCGGATCGCCGTCGTCCGCAGCAGCGTCGCAACTCCAGTGTTCAAATCTTGATTTACGAACAGATAATCTCCATCTGGAAGCGCGACCTCCGTAGCCAGCGTCTTCACAATCGGCCGATATCCCTGCAGCACCCACCCCGACGATGGGTACGGAACAAGTTTCGGAGGCGGACCAGCCGAGATGATCTGTGTTGAAGGCACAAATGTCTTGCTGTCGTTGTCGCTCGCATCTGGATACTGCGACGTATTGCTGCTCACAATGATTCCCACGACGTTCGCTCGTGGCAGAAACTGAATTACCCGGTCGGCGGTAGCAGTGTCAGTGAACCACGCATCGCAATCTCCGCAGCTATCGCCTGGATCTCCCCAACTCCCCCCACCATCGAGCGTGAAGAAGTCATCATTGTCTCCGCAGCCAAAATAGAGCGCCGGTGTGTCGCCGATCCCAAACAGTCCCGCAATATTCACCGGGTCGAGCGTATTCAATCCCAGGGGCCAGTTCCAACTGTTCGCATCCTTCCCGCCATCAGCGGTCCAGACCACGCCGCCATCATTCGCCATCCACAATGTCCCGCCGACGTACTGGCTCAGAACGCTGTTCTGGTTATACGGCGCACTCACTCCAGTCGCAGGAGTAATCACAATCTCAAAGTCATCTGTAAACGCGATTCCGTGCGGGTCCATATGCACGAACAGAATATTGCTGTGATGCCCCGCCAGATGCGCTACCGAAACGTCCTCGCCATCCAGCCTGTGCCACGACGTCGTCGCTGTTGGAGTCCCCGCCGACACATGCACGTGACTGCAATCCGTGAAGAATAATAGAAATCCCGTACTCGTCGGCTTCGTAAGAACCATCGTCACGCCGCTCGGGGTCGATCCTCCGTAGTACACCGGAGGCCCCGGCAACGAAGTCCACTGCGCCATCGGATTCATAGTGCTGAACTGGCTGAAATCGCCAAGCCAAACGCTCGATTCTCCCGCCAGCCGCGCACACATCGTATTGCACAACGTGCCATCAGGAACTGCAGAGTCGTAATAAGTCGGACCGTTCGCTGCTCCCTCCGTCGCCATATACACCCGTGCAGGATTTCCCGGCTCGATCGCCAGCATCTTCGCACCTGCGCCTTGTGCATCTCGATATCCGTCGATCCGCCAAACCCTCCAATACCCGTATCATTCGGATTGCAGGTCAATCGCAACGCATCCAACGCCGCACGAGACGCATTGATCGTTGTAACACCTGTATCCTGCGTCCAGTTAGCTCCGCCGTCAGACGAATAAGAGACCTCTGTCCCCAACCGCATAAACTCTTCGCACACCACCCGGTTCCATTGGCCCCACAGCAATATGCCACGCACAATTGTGGAAACCGTCGTCCACATTACCCCTCCGTTCGTGCTCATGCTCACGCCGTAATATCCTATCGCCACAAAAACCAGCGATGGGTCATCCGGAGCAAACACAATATTGCACGGGTACGGGCTCTACAAAACCATCGTCAACCTAGCCCCTCATGGTGATCCAATAGATTCCGTCTCGTCCATGGACAAATTGGCTGTTTAGCGCAGACACCAGCACTACGTCCGCGTCCGCAGGCGAAATCACAACGTCATAGATGTTCGGCGCAAACAAAGCTCCTGGAATATCGG
>CAWBTR010000014.1:0-153823 GCA_963791735.1 uncultured Acidobacteriaceae bacterium
CTCCCTCCGAAGTGCAAAGACAGCGACTTATCCCAGCTTGACGATTTCTTTCTTGAGGCTTGCGGCGATCTCACGATACTTGAGCTGCAATTCGCGCAGCTTCAGAAGTTCGCCTGTGGTTTCGGGCGGGTTGAAGGATATGTAATTGCTAATACTTTCGATGTCTTCTTCAACCTCACGAAGCTGCTGTTTGAGGAAGATTCGCAGAGATTCCGTGGTGTCTGTGCACATATCCTTTAGACCTCATTTTCATTTCCCCATCAATCTCTCTGGCACCTTGCGAAACACACGATTGTAAATCTCGTGCGCGAGATTCGCTGATTCATCGACAACCGGGGATGTCGGAAGGACGTATGCCTGCAATGAGGCAGGCGCCTAAATAAATCATCCCCTTGTTGATTCGGGGCAGGTGAGCGTCAAGATCGAATATTGAAATATTATAGGCGAACAAAAGGTGAATATTAACAGCGAGAATAATGGCATAAAGGGAATTGTTTGCCTGCGCGCAGTAAGCCGCTGCGCTTCGCGGCTTATGAGAAGACGGTGGGGGAAAAGTGAATTCGTGCCGGTGAAGAGAAAGCCCGGGGCTGAAGCCCCTGTAAGTGCCCTGTTTTTCCTAGGGCTAAAGCCCTAGGCTCCCTCCGAAGTGCAACGCCAGCGGCTTCTCTCTCCACGCTCCCTCCCAAGTGCAAAGGCAGCGACTTTCTGCCCTACGCTACCTACGAAGTGCAAAGACGGTGGCTTTCTGGCCTACGTTACCTACGAAGTGCAAAGACGGGGGCTTTCTGCGCTGCGCTCGCTCCGGTGTGCAAAGAGAACGACTTTCTGGAGCCTGTGAATGTAAGCGTGGCGCAATACACACTTTGAGGGGTTGTTCTGCCGAGGGTGTGGGGCTGCGTTTTGTGGGCTGGCGTTCTACCATAGAAGGATGATCGAGGTTGAGGAGCAGGAAGTTGAGAGGCGGCGGGGCACGGGTCGAAGTACACGCGAAATAACCCATTTTTATCGACAGTTCGGGTGAATGAGCTGCAGACGGCCGCAGGGTCGGAGAAAGAGACGCGGCATATCGAGCTGACGCTGGACGAGGGGATGACCTATACGCCGGGCGATGCGGTAGGGATCAATCCGGAGAACCGGGCGGAGGCGGTGGCGGATGTGATGGCGGCTCTGGGGTTCAAGGGCGACGAGCGGGTGCTGGACCACTACAAGGTCGAGATCAGCCTGGAGGAGGCGCTGCGGACGCGGCTGGGCATCGGCAAGCTGGCGCGGGGCAGCGTTGAAGCAGTATGCGAAGCTGGCGCCGGAGTTGGAAGGCCTGAAGGAGATGGTGGGGCCGGAGAACAAGGCGCGGGCGGAGGAGTACTGCTGGGGGCGCGAGTTTATTGATCTGGTGACGGATTTTCCGGGCGTGGTGGCGGAGCCGCAGCAGTTGTTCCATGTGCTGCAGCGGCTGGTGCCGCGGATGTACTCGATTGCGTCGAGCCAGAGGGTGCATAAGGACAATGTGCAGACGACGGTGCGGGTGATCCGGTATGAGTCGCATGGGCGGAGCCGGCAGGGTGTTGCGAGCGGACAGCTTGGCGAACGTGCTCTGGTAGGGACGACGATGCCGATCTTTCTGCATGCGAATGGGAACTTCCGGCTGCCGGAGGACACGTCGGCGCCGGTGATCATGATCGGGCCGGGGACGGGCGTTGCACCGTTCCGCGCGTTTCTGGAGGAGAGGCAGGCCACGGGGCAGACTGGGCAGAACTGGTTGTTTTTCGGCGATCAGCGAGAGAAGCTGGACTTTCTGTACCGGGACCAATTCTACGCGATGCAGAAGGACGGTGTGCTGACGCGGCTGGATACGGCGTTTTCGCGCGACCAGGCGCAGAAGGTGTATGTGCAGGACCGAATGCAGGAGCATGCCGCGGACCTGTTCGAGTGGCTGGAGCGCGGGGCGTACTTTTATGTCTGCGGCGATGTGACGCGAATGGCCAAGGACGTGGAGATGGCGCTGCTGGATGTGATTGCGAAGGGTTCGCATGGGACGCTGGAGCATGCGGCGGAGTATCTGGCTGCGATGAAGAAGCAGAAGCGGTATCAGAGGGACGTTTACTAGAAAAGGCTATGTCCTGCCGGACGGGCCGCCTGCGCGGCGTGCGGCCACTTCGTGGCGGGTATACCTTGTCGGGGCAAGGCGTAGGGCTTGGGTCCTCGCGTTGCTCGGCTTTGGTTTTTAGACGCGGTAGTAGTCGCCGCGCCAGTTGACGATGCTTTGCTTGATGGCTTTGGGTTCGAGGTTCTGGGTGAGGGTTTTGCGGACGAGGGCGGGGAGCTCGGCGTCGGAGGCGAAGCGGAGGGCGATGAGTTGCTGGATGGAGAGCTCATCGATGTGGGCGCGGTCTTCGGCGGGGAGGAGCGCGGCGAGGCGGAGACGCTCTTCGAGGCGGATGACGCGGTCCTGCACTTTGATGGCGCCGCTGCGAGCGAGGCCCGCCATGATGAAGAGGACGATGGACATGACGATCCACCACAGGAAAAGAATCCGGTGTTCGGGCCAGTGGTGGATCGTGGCGTAGATGGAGAAGATGAAGTTGAGCAGGAGCAGGGGCAGAACGAAGAAGTGAAAGGGAGGCATCCAGCGGGTGTAGTTCTTGAAGCTTTGTGGAGTGGGCATGAAGAGTCCTCTCAGAGCAGGTTGTGCGGTGGGCCTCAGCATACCATCTGGGATAGGCTTGAGGGATGGCGACTGCAAGGAAGAAGCGGATTGGCGTGCATGTGGGGACGGCGGGTGGAACGTGGACGGCGGTGGAGCGGGCGGTGGCTGCGGGGGCGAATACGTTTCAGATATTTTCGTCGAGTCCGCGGCAGTGGCGGGCGGCGGCGGTGAAGCCTGAGGACGCACGGAAGATGCGGGAGCTGCGCGCAAAGCATGATGTAGGGCCGGTGTCGTTCCATGCGAGCTATCTGATTAATCTTTGCAGCCAGACGGAGAGTGTGCGGGCGAGCAGCGTGGCGGCGTTTCGCGGCGAGGTGGAACGCGCGCTGGCGCTGGGAGCGGAGTACCTGGTGCTGCATCCGGGAAGTTGGAAGGGATTGACGCGCGAGGAGGGGTTGCGGCTGGCGGCGGAGTCGATTGAGAAAGCAATTGATGGTGTGCCTTGGCAGGGGAAGGATTTTCAGATTTTGATTGAGAATACGGCGGGGGCGGAGTTTTCGCTTGGCGGGAAGCTGGAGCAGGTGGCGGAGCTGGTGGAGCGGCTGAAGCCTTGCGCGCCGGTGGGGGTGTGTCTGGATACGTGCCATGTGCATGTGGCGGGGTATGACATGGTGTCGCCGGATGGGTATGTGGAGACGATGATGGTGGTGGGGGATACGGTGGGGTTTGATGCGGTGAAGGTGTGGCACTGCAATGATGCAAAGGCGGCGATGGGGTCGAAGCTGGATCGGCATGAGCATATCGGCGAGGGGACGATTGGGGCGGAGGTGTTTCGGCGACTGCTGCATGATGAGCGGTTTTTGCATGCGGCGTTTATTGCGGAGACGCCGGTGGATGCTCCGGGGGATGAGGCGCGGAATGTGGGGGTGTTGCGGACGCTGGCTGCGGGGTGATGGCTGGCTGATGCTTTTGCCAGTGCCGCTTGCTGCTGAGTGGAGCCTATAATCCGATGCGCCGATGGCCCTGATCGCTGGCGTGAAACCTGGCCCCTTCCAGTGAGGGCTGTTTGCTGAGGAGGGTGCATGAACGGTGAGGCGAAGGGAAGAACCGGGAGGACTAGTTCTCGGGTTGCTGCGATCGTGGCTGGGTTGAAGTCGAGATTTCTGGAAGGATTGGATCCGGCTGAGGTTCGTTTGATCGTGGCAGCTGCGACGTTGAAGCAGTTCAAGACAAATTCACTGATGACCAGAGAGGGAGACCGTGCCGAGCATTTTTTTCTGATGCTGGATTGGGGCGCGCGTCATTTCACGATGTCGCCCAAGGGAGAGAAGGTGGTTGTGCGTTGGCTTCCGCCTGGGGAGGTGGTAGGAGGAGCGAGTTTTATGTCAAAGCCAGTGTCATATATTTTGAGCACGGAGGTGACGAAGAATAGCTCCGCGCTGGTATGGGACCGGAGTACGATCCGGTCGCTCGCCGTGACGTATCCGCGGTTGATGGAGAATGCGCTGATGGTGGCACATGATTACTTCCTCTATTATCGGATTTTGCATGTTGCGCTGAGCTGTCAGTCGGCTCCGCAGCGGGTGGCGCAGGTACTGGGATATCTGGCGAAGGAGATGGGGCAGCAAGTTACCGGGGGATTGGAGCTCAATGTGAGGAACGAGGAGCTGGCGAACGAGGCGAATGTGACGATTTTCACTGTGAGCCGTCTGATGGGAGAGTGGCAGCGGAAGGGGCTTCTGACGAAGAGCAGGGGCAAGGTGGTGGTTCCGTCGCCGGAAGAATTGATTCGGATGGCGGCCTGAGTTTCGGCTCGCGTATGTTTGACCGTCCCGTTTTGAGTAGCAGAGGAGAATAGGGACGCTCATTGCGCTGGAGCAACGACCTAAATTATAGGAGATGTAAGACTTAAGCCTAAGATCGGTACCGCCAGTTGCTGGTGCGGACTTGAGATTTGGCGGGGAGGCACAGTAGTTGGGACCAGTTCGTATTGTTGTTGTGGATGATTTTGAGCCTTGGCGACGAAGCATTGTTTCGATGATTGAGGAAGACCCGGAGTTGGAGGTTATCTACGAGGCCTCGGACGGTGTCGCGGCAGTTCAGATTTGTTGGGAAGTCCGGCCTGATGTGGTGTTGCTGGATGTTGGGTTACCGAAGCTCAATGGTTTGGAGGCTGCCCGGCAGATCCGAGAGGTTTCGCCGGATTCAAAGATATTGTTCGTTAGTGCGAATCTCGACAGGGAAGTAATCCGAGAGGCATTGCGGCTTGGCGCGGTGGGGTACATTACGAAAGCAGATGCTGGATTGCATCTTTTGGCTGCGGTGAGAGCTGCGGCGGCCGGTGAGGAGTTCGTCCGTTTCACAATTTTGCCTGACAACCAAACGGATCTTCCTGAGGAATAGCTGCGGGGCCTTCCGGGAGTGCCCTTCGGCGTGCAACAGCGTACACGAGAGCCGGATGCCAAGCTGTTTGAGATACCGGCTGGATTTGTTAAGGATGAGGTCAACGCGAGCGCGGTGGGGCGGGCCGGGCACTAAGTGCCCTATTTGCGGCTGGAATGGAACTTTGTAGGCCGCTTGCGAGCACTTCTTTACAATAAGAAGTGATATGCAAACAACGCAAACAAATGAGATTGAGCAGCAGCCGCAACGGTATAGTCCGGCGGAGATTGAACCGAAGTGGCAGGCGCGATGGGATGCGGATGCTTCGCTGTATGCGGCGGAGGGGCATGATTCGGGCAAGCCGAAGTATTACTGCCTGGAGATGCTGCCGTATCCGAGCGGTGCGCTGCACATGGGGCATGTGCGGAACTATGCGATTGGCGATGCGCTGGCGCGGCATATGTGGATGCGTGGCTACAACGTGCTGCATCCGATGGGGTGGGATGCGTTTGGGCTGCCGGCGGAGAATGCTGCGCTGAAGAACGGTGTGCCTCCGCGGGAGTGGACGCTGGGCAATATCGCGGCGATGAAGAAGCAGATGCGGCGGATGGGGTTGAGCTACGACTGGTCGACCGAGGTGACGACTTGTTTGCCGGATTATTACCGGTGGAACCAGTGGTTCTTTTTGAAGATGTTCGAGAAGGGGCTGGCGTACCGGAAGAAGAGCAAGGTGAACTGGTGTCCGGAGTGCAGACGGTGTTGGCGAACGAGCAGGTGATCGGCGGACGCTGCTGGCGGCATGAGGATACGGTTGTTGAGCAGCGGGATTTGACGCAGTGGTTTTTGCGGATTACGAAGTATGCGGATGAGTTGCTGGACGGGTTGGACAAGCTGGAGGGCTGGCCGGAGAAGGTCCGGACGATGCAGCGGAACTGGATCGGGCGGAGCGAGGGGGCGCTGGTTGATTTTGCGGTTGCGGACTCGGCGGAGCAAGATTACGGTGTTTACGACGCGGGTCGATACGATCTTTGGGGCGACTTCGGTGCAGTTGGCTCCGGAGCATGCGGTGGCGAAGGCGTTTGCGCTTGAGGATGATGGGCTGCGCGAGAAGATAGAGGGTTGCTGGCGGAGCAGCAGAAGGCGCGTGGAGAGCGATGCGCTGGGTGCGATTGAAAAGCATGGCGTGAATACGGGGCGGTTCGCTGTGAATCCGTTCAATGGCGAGCGGGTGCCGATCTGGGTGGCGAATTACATTCTGGCGGACTATGGGACGGGCGCGATTATGAGCGTGCCGGCGCATGATGAGCGGGACTTTGAGTTTGCGACGAAGTATGGGTTGGCGGTGCGGCGGGTGATGGCTCCGGCAGCCGCCGGGAAGAACGGCAGGAACAAAAGCAAAATACAGGGGTCTTCGCTCCGCTCAGGATGACGATATTTCATGGGTGATCTTCCTTATCTTGCGGAGGAGGATGGGGTGCTGGTTGGATCGGGCGAGTGGAGCGGGCTGGGATGCGTGGAGGCGCAGGAGAAGATGGCTGCGTTTGCCAAGGCAAAAGGATTTGGTACTCCTACGGTTACATATCGGTTGAAGGACTGGGGAGTGAGCCGGCAGAGGTATTGGGGGACGCCGATACCGATGGTGTATTGCGATACGTGCTCGCCGGATGGAGCCGATGCCGGTGGCGGAGAGCGAGTTGCCGGTTCTGTTGCCGGAGCAGATTGATATTACGCAGACGAATGGGTCGCCGCTGGGGCGGGTGGCGGAGTTTGTGAATACGACTTGTCCGAAGTGCGGCGGGAAGGCGCGGCGAGAGACGGACACGATGGATACGTTCGTCGATTCGAGCTGGTACTTCTATCGGTATACGGATGCGAAGAACTCGAAGGCACCGTTTGATTCGGATAAGGCGAACTACTGGTTTCCGATCGATCAGTACATCGGCGGAGTGGAGCATGCGATTCTGCATTTGATCTACTCGCGGTTCTGGACGAAGGTGATGCGGGACCTGGGGATGATCAAGAATGATGAGCCTGCGGAGCGGTTGTTTACGCAGGGAATGGTGATCAAGGACGGCGCAAAGATGTCGAAGTCGAAGGGCAATGTGGTGTCGCCCGACGAGATGATTGCGCGGTATGGGGCGGATGCGACGAGGATGTATGCGTTGTTTGCGGCTCCGCCGGATCGGGATTTGGAGTGGCAGGAAGAAGGGGTTGCGGGGATCAGCCGGTTTTTGGGGAGGGTGTATCGGTTGGTGACGAAGTATGCTGCGACGGTGCGCGATGGCTGATGAAGCCTCGCGTGCTGCTGCGAGTTCTGCGGTGGACAGGAAGGTGCTGCGGAAGCTGCATCAGACGATTGCGAAGATCACGCAGGACTTCAGCGGACGGTGGCACTTCAATACATCGATTGCGGCGATTATGGAACTGGTGAATGAGATTGCCGGCTGCTGAGGCTGCGATGGATGCGGGCGAGGTTTCGCCGGGTGCCGTTGCGGAGGTGTTTCGCAACCTGGTGTTGCTGCTGGCTCCGTTTGCGCCGTTCTTTGCGGCGGAGATGTGGGAGCAGATTGGCGGTGAGGGCGTGGTGTTTCGCACAGCATGGCCGGTGGCGAATGAGGAGCTTGCGCGGGAGGATGAGATTGAGATTCCGGTGCAGGTGAATGGCAAGCTGGTGAATGTGGTGAAGGTGCCGGCGGGGAGTGATGAGGCTGCGGTGAAGGCTGCGGCGCTGGCGGATGCGAAGGTGAAGGCGCGGATTGAGGGCAAGACAGTGGTGAAGGTGATCGTGGTGCCCGGCAAGCTTGTGAATCTTGTGGTGAAGTAGTGGAGCCTGTACAGCAGGACGGCGTGGTAATTGCTGCGGGGACGGTGCGGGGGACGCAGTCGTTTGTGCATACGCTTTCGGAGTGCTGGCGGCGACCTTCGCTGACGGCGCTGGAGGTGCTGTGGCGGTGGGCGTATGGGATTCCTGCGCTGCTGGTGCTGTGGTATGAGGGGTTGCGGATTTTGCAGGCGACACCGGTGGACTATGCGGCGTTGCAAAATATGACGGTGCTGGATCCGATGGGATCGGCGGCGACGCTGGCGAAGGCGATGGATGTGCTGTTGCCGGCAGTGTTGCGGGTGGCGTTGTGGCTGGCTCCTGTGATGGTGGTGGCGTGGGTGGTGGTGTCGGCCGTTGGGCGGACGGTGGTGTTGCGGAGAGTAGATGGGCGGCTGCACGGTCGGGTGGGGACGCTGATTGTGCTGCAGGCTGTGCGTGTGGTGGCGCTGCTGGGGAGCTTTGTGGTGTGGTTCTGGTGTTTGGAGCGGGTAGCGGAGATGACCGTGACGGGGCCGGTTGCGGCGGGAGGTGAGCCGAACCTGGTGGGGTATTTTGCGCTGGTGATTGTGGCGACGCTGGGGTTGTTTACGCTGTGGGCGGTGGTGAGCTGGGCGCTGTCAGTGGCTCCGCTGCTGGCGATGCTGCGGGGGCTGGGTGCGGCGGGAAGTCTGGCGGCGGCGTTTCGGCTGGGGCCGCTGAAGTCGAAGCTGGTGGAGATCAACCTGGTGATGGGGATCGTGAAGATCGCGCTGATTGTGCTGGCGATGGTGTTTTCGGCGACTCCGCTGCCGTTTGAGAGTGTGACTACGCCGGGGTTTTTGACGTGGTGGTGGGCGGGGGTGACGGTGCTTTATTTTCTGGGGTCGGATTTCTTCCATGTGGCGCGGCAGGTGGCTTATCTGCAGCTTTGGCGGGCTTATGAGAATGAAGAAAATTTACTTCGCGGGTAGGCGCGAATTCTGCATCTCACAGGACAGGCACTGAATTTCTGTTCGGAGATACGACCATGTCCTTTGCGCTCTATGCGATTGGTTATTTGATTTTGATTTGCGGGGTGGCGTATCTGGCCCATCTGATGCATATTCCGCAGCATTATATTGTTGCGATTGCGTTGATTATGCTTGGAATTGGGGTGGTTACGGGTGTGCAGACCACTCGACAGAAGGATCCTAGTTAGTTGCCGCTGCATTTTTTTGCGAGGAGATGAGTACCAAAGTTTTCTGGACGTGAGATGCAACGTTTGCATCATAGAACTACGGGCCCCTCATTCCACCTTGGAGAGAGACCATGTCCTCTGCACTCTTTGCTATCGTGTATCTGTTTCTAATTGCCTTGGTGTCTTATCTCGCCTACCACAGCCATATTCCTGAGCCATACATCGTTGGGATCGTCGTGATCATGCTAGGGATTGGCGTGGTAAGCGGCTTCGAGAATGCGCGGGAGAAACACACGAACTATTGAGGATGCTGGGCCGCCTTCCACGGTTACACTGGGTAGGTGGATACCTCGACGATCGTCATTCTGGATTTTGGGTCGCAGTATACGCAGCTGATTGCGCGGCGTATTCGTGAGTTCAATGTTTTTTCTGTGGTGCTGCCTTGTACGGTTCCGCTGGAACAGTGAAGGCGTTGCAGCCTAAGGGTGTGATTTTTCGGGCGGGCCGTGCTCGGTGTATGACGCCGATGCTCCAGCAGCGGATAAAGGTGTGCTGGAGATCGGTGTGCCCGTGCTGGGGATCTGCTATGGGTTGCAGTTTATTGTGCATCACCTGGGTGGGAAGGTGGTGGGCGCGGCGGCGCGGGAGTATGGGCATGCGGAGGTTACGATTGTGGCGGAGACGCCGCTGTTCCGTGGGCTGCCTGGATCGCTGAATGTGTGGATGTCGCATGGGGATCATGCGGAGACGCTGCCGGATGGGTTTGAGCTGACGGCGAAGACGGCTAATGCGGTGGCGGGAATTGCGGATGAGGCGCGGAGGATCTGGGCGGTGCAGTTTCATCCGGAGGTTGCGCATACGCCGCAGGGGATGGAGCTGCTGAGGAACTTCTGCCTGGATATCTGCGGGGCGAAGCAGGATTGGACGCCGGAGCACTTTATCCAGTCGACGGTGGAACGTGTGAGGGCGCAGGTTGGCGATGGGCACGCGATCTGCGGGCTGAGCGGAGGGGTGGATTCGAGTGTTGCTGCGGTGCTGGTGGCGCGGGCGATTGGGGATCGGCTGACTTGTATCTTCGTGAACAATGGCGTGCTGCGGAAGGATGAGTTTCGCAAGGTGCAGACGACGATGCGTGAGCAGCTGGGGTTGAATGTCGTTGCGGTGGATGCTTCGCAGAGGTTTTTGGGGAAGCTGGCTGGAGTGACCGATCCGGAGCAGAAGCGGAAGGTGATCGGGAACGAGTTTATTGCGGTGTTCGATGATGAGGCGAAGAAGATCTGGGAATCATCTGCGCGAGCGCTGAGGCGGAGAAGAGCGCGGGGGAAGAGGTTGCGTGGCTGGTGCAGGGGACGCTGTATCCGGATGTGATCGAGTCGTCGAGTGTGCATGGGCCGTCGCATACGATCAAGAGCCACCACAATGTGGGTGGGTTGCCGGCGGATATGAAGCTGAAGCTGATTGAGCCGCTGCGGGATTTGTTCAAGGATGAGGTGCGGAGGATTGGGCGGGATTTGGGGATGCCGGAGGAGATTATTGAGCGGCAGCCATTCCCGGGGCCGGGGCTGGCGGTGAGGATTCTGGGCGAGGTGACGGCGGAGCGGGTGGCGATTCTGCAGGAGGCTGACCAGATTGTGGTGGATGAGATCAAGAAGGCGGGGCTTTATCGCAAGGTTTGGCAGAGTTTTGCGGTGTTGCTGCCGGTGAAGTCCGTGGGTGTGATGGGGGACCAGCGGACGTATGCGAATACCTGCGCGATGCGAGCGGTGGAGAGCGAGGACGGGATGACGGCGGATTGGGCTCCGCTGCCGTTTGAGGTGCTGCGGACGATCTCGAGCCGGATTGTGAGTGAGGTGCGGGGGATCAATCGGGTGGTGTACGACATTACTTCGAAGCCGCCGGGGACGATTGAGTGGGAGTAGAAGGACCCTGATAGGTCAGAGTTGCGGATCAGACTTCATGGGGGCGGAGTTGCGCGGGGTGGTTTCGACGACGATGCGGGTGTTTTTGGCGAAGTCGATCTTCTGGCCGTGGGCGATCCAGCGGTAGTAGAAGGCACGTGCCGCGCCGTAGTAGCCGATGCCGGCGGCGACATTGGGTGAGACTCCGGTGAGGCCGATCACGGTGCCGACGAGGCCAAGGCCGGCTGCTCCGCCGACAGCGTTCTTGCCCAGACTGTTGCTGTCTCCGGTTCCGCCGTGTCGTCCTTCGTCGCGATCAAGCGGGCGACTGGCCATGAAGGGCGAGGAGGATGGGCAGGCTGATCTTGTCCTGCGGTTTGGATTTGGCCTGGCCCTCGGAGTTGAGCGCGATGTCGCGCGCGGAGTCGGCGCCGGCGAGACGGGTCTCGACGGTGCGGGTCTCTTCGTGGGGAATCTGAAGCTGGCGGAAGTTGAAGGTGAGGACGCCGGTGCGGCCGAACTTTCGTGAGGGTTTGGCGCGGGTGACTGCGCCGATGAGAGTGGAACCCTGTGGAATGGCGATGGTGTGGTCGGGATTGAAGATGGGTTCGGCGACGGTGGCTTTGATGGGCTGGCCGTCTTTCGAGGTTTCGGAGCTGATGGGTTCGTCGAGATTGGCCTGGACGATCCAACTGCCGGAATCGTTCTTTGCGGTGTCGGCGGCGGGAAGCGGCTCCTCCCAGAAGTGACGCTTTGGTTGGGCTATGGCGACGACAGCGGGCGGTGCGGGGTCGGCGGGAAGTTCGACGGAGTGGGCGATCTCGATGGTCCAAGCGGTGCCCTTGTCGATGCGCTGGGGATGATAGGGGATCTGGCTGTAGATGAACTGAACGAAGCGGTCAGCCTTTTCGGGGCCGGTAATGATGGCGACGTCGCTCCGGGCGACGGTGAGGAGGCCATCGAACTGGCGGCGGAGGAAGCCTCCTTTGGCGGGTGGCGTGGCGACAGCGCGAAAGATGGGAGCGCCGTCGATGGCGTCGCCTGAGGTGAAGGGGACGGAGGTGCCGTCGGCGAGGATGAAGGTGTTGAAGCGGACGACTGGCTTGCGGAAGGGGGTGAAATCGCCTCCTAAGCCGGCGCTGATGCGGCGGGAGCGGTCGTTGCGGAGTTCGACGACACTGCCGGTGACGATGGTGTCTTTGGGGAGGAGGAGTTTGTCGTTGCCGTAGATGGGGTAGAGAAGGTGAGCGCGAACCGGCTGCCCGTTGCGCATGGGAAGGTGCTGGTCGATTTGCAGGGCGAGCGGAGTTTCGGCGGGCAGAGTGCCGCCTTCGGTCTGGCAGAGGATCGCGCAGGGGAAGAGGGAGAGGGCGATGGCCAGGGCCGATTTACAAATCATTGAGATCAATTCCAGGTTTCAACCTTAGGCGAATACGAGATGAGCCGTGGCCCTTGTGGGTTAGACGCAGCATTCAAATGAAGGCTCGTCGATGCGGAGGGCGAGCGGACTTTCGCGTTGGGAAGGTGATGCTTTGCGCTGCTCAACTGGCGATAACGAACGCCAGAAGCCAGAAGACAGAGGCGCAGACTTCTCAAGACCCATGACAAAATTATCGATCATATAACCTCAAGCGAACATGAAGAGTTGTTCATGAACGGTGTGTTTGCGACGATGCTGTGCGACGATACATGGGTGTTGAGTCGTAATGTCTGGATGTTGGTCTGAATGCTGCTTAAGGAAAAAGGCGCTGCGATGAGCAGCGCCTCTGTTGCGTGTCGATGACTCGGTATTAGTGGGACTGGACTTTTTCGTGCCAGGAGTGGGCTTGCTTGAGGGCGTTGTTGACGTTGTTGATGTTTTCTACGCCAGTGGTGTTGAGCCAGTCTTCGAAGGCCTTGGCGCCCTGCTTGGCGTAGATGGGGATGCCGTCCTTCCAGGTGGCGCGGCCGCAGAGGACGCCGTTGAAGCTGGTGCCGGATTCGACGGCGAGCTCGAGGGTTTCGATGAAGACGGGGTTGGAGACGCCGGCGGAGAGGTAGATGAAGGGCTTGTGGGTCATGGTGGCGGCGTCGCGGAAGTGCTGCAGGGCTTCCTTGCGGGTGTACGCCTTTTCGCCCTTGAAGGACCTGGTGCCTTCGACGAAGGACATGTCGACGGGGACCTCGACCTTGAGGACGTCGACGTTGTAACGGGCTTTGCCGAACTCGGCCATGGAGCCGGAGACGACCTCGGGCTTTTTGAGCGCGTAGGCGAGGGACTTCTCGTCGCCGCCGCGTTGGCGTCGTAGCCGACGAACTCGAGGAAGAAGGGAATGTCGTGGGCGATGCACTCGTCGCCGATGCGCTCGATCCAGGCTTGCTTGTGGTCGTTGACGGAGGATTTTTCGAAGGGCGTGTAGTAGAGGAGGATCTTGATGCAGTCAGCTCCGGCTTCCTTCAGGCGACGGACGCTCCAGAGGTCGAGGAGGTCGGGCAGGCGGCCGGGGGTGGTGGCGTCGTAGCCGGTCTTCTCGTAGGCGAGGAGAAGACCCTTGCCGTTGCGGTGCTTGGAGGCGGGGAGACCGTACTCAGGATCGAGGAGGATGCCGGTGGCGTGCTTGGTGAGGACAGAGGTGACGAGGGTCTTGAACTCTTCAAGATCGTGGGCGTCGGCGGCGGCGCCGCGCTCCTTGGCGAGGGACTTCTGGAGGGAGCCGCGCTGGTCCATGGCGGCGGCGGCGATGACGCCGCGATGGTCGGAGACGGCTTTGAGTCCTGCGAGTTTTCCTGGGGTCAGTTTTTCCATTGGTCATGTCTCCTGAAGGGTTAATTTATTAGGTCTACTGAGAGTCATTTTACACAGTACAGAGCGGGTTCGGTCTGTGTGGTGAGTGAAGGAGGCAAAGGCTCAACTCCGATTACACAGATGGTACGGATATCACGGATTCTTCGATTCCTGTCGCCGAGATGGCGCTTCGGTGGAAGATCAGGTAGGGCGTCGAGGATGGCTCGCTGCGCGGTGAGGAGTTCGTGGATGCCCTTTTCGGCGTAGTCGAGCATCTGGTTTAGCTGGGTGCGGGTGTACGAGTTGTGTTCGGCGGTGGCCTGGGTTTCGACGAGGCCGCCGTTGGCCAGCATCACGACGTTCATATCGACAGCGGCGCGGGAGTCCTCTTCGTAGCAGAGGTCGAGGAGGATGTTGCCGTCGACGATGCCGACAGAGGTGGCGGCGACCATTTGCTTGAGAGGTGAAGTTTTCAAGGTGCCTGCCGCTACTAACCTGCCTAATGCGAGGGCGAGGGCGGCGCAGGCTCCGGTGATGGCTGCGGTGCGGGTGCCTCCGTCGGCCTGGAGGACATCGCAGTCGAGGATAACGGTGCGCTCGCCGAGGGCCTTCATGTCGACTACGCTTCGTAGAGAACGGCCGATGAGACGCTGGATCTCGTGGGTGCGGCCGCCGACCTTGCCGCGTTCGCTCTCGCGGGGGGTGCGGGTGAGGGTGGCGCGAGGGAGCATTCCGTACTCGGCGGTGACCCAACCGCGGCCGGAGTTGCGGAGCCAGCCGGGGACACCCTGCTCGATGGTGGCGTTGCATAGGACGCGGGTGTTGCCGGACTCGATCAGGACGGAGCCTTCGGCCATGGCGACATAGTGAGGGGTAATGCGGATGGGGCGGAGGGTGTCGGCTGCTCGGTGGTCGGGGCGGAAGAGCTGCGGGGAGGTGGTTAGGGACATTCAAGAATTATAGTTGTGAGATTCTTCTCATGATTTTTGCGGTTGGTTGTCTGCGTGGTGATTGGAGAGTGGCGAGTTCGTCGGCGAGTCCGGCTGTGAGGTCGGCTATGAGTTCGGCCATGAGTTCCAAAAGGGGACTGTTCCAGAACGGGAATGGGTAACAGATTGGGCTTTATTGAATATTTTGTGGGACTTGGGTGATGGTGTAGTTCTATATTGGGAATTGATGAATTGCGAGCGGGATGCGGTAAGGTGGAGTTATCGGCTGATGTGTAACTACTTAGCGAAGGAGTTCCAGTTTGGCACTTGAAGTGATTACAGAAGTGCACCTGCTATAAGAGCAAGCCATGCAGGAAAAGGCGGAATGAAGGAATGCAGGCAACGCAGAGCAGTACTGCCTCAGGGTCAGGGAATTATTCAGGGAAGTTTGCGGCGCTTCGGCATGTAACGCGCGAGATGAGCCTCAATCGGGCTGCGATGCCGGTGGTGCGGAGGCCGGTGGGAGCGCCGGTTGCGGGCGATGGGGTTCCTCCGATCGCGGGAGTTGCCGAGGGCGCGGGGCTTGCGCATGATGCGGGGAATCTGCTGGGAGCGTTGAGTCTCTATTCGGATCTGCTGGGAATGCCGGGCGTGCTGCACGAGGAGCACCGCGAGTATGCGACGGAGTTGCGGATGTTGAGCGATCGCAGCTGGGCGATGATCAATCGACTGGTGAACCATTCTCGGTCGGGACTGCCGGTGAGGGCGCAGACTGAAGTTTCGGTGTTGCCGAATGTGGTGGACCGGTGCCGGGGGCTGTTGAGCCGGGTGGCAGGGCGGACGATCGAGATCTCCTATGGGGTGGGGGCGTTTCAGCCGGTGCAGGTTCCGGTGGAGGCGGTGGAACGAATTGTGACGAACCTGGTGAAGAATGCGGCGGAGGCGACTCCCTGGGTGGGCGCGATTTCGATCCACGTGGAGGGTGTGTTGGAGGGTGTCCAAGACGTGGGCGAGGAAGCTCGTCGGCGGGTGGTGATGACGGTGCGGGATCGAGGCTGCGGGATGGATCAGGCGGCGGTGCGGCGGCTGATGGAAGCGGGGGGAATCTCGACGGCGAGTGGGCGGGGGCTGGGGTTCCGCGTTGTGCGGGAGCTGGTGGCGATGTCGGGTGGGTGTCTGAATGTGGAGAGTCAGCCGGAGGTGGGGACGAGCATCTCGGTGGAGTGGTATGTGGTGAAGCAATCGGAGAATGAGATGCGGCGTGAGGAGGCAAGGATGATGGTTGCGGAGGTGAAGACGTTGTTGAAGGCTGAGGCTGGGTGGATCGCATGTTAAAGACTGTGGATTCGTTAGTGACGAAAGCGGGAGAGGTTGGGATGCTGAGCGAACGAGTAGAGGCTATGCAGATTGTCGGGGATCGAACGGATGTGCCGTCGGGTGTGCTGGTGGGCGTGTCGCCGGTGAGTATGGCGGCGGGGAAGGACAGCGCAGACGACTGGTGCGGCGGAACATTTTGGGCTGCTGCATGTGCTGGTAGTCGACGACGATGAAGCGGTGCGGAAAGCTTGCTGCCAGATCGCGTCGGGGATGGGCTTTGCGGTGGTGCTGGGTGCGGACAGTGCGACGTCGGCGCGTGCGATTTTGAAACATCAGCGAATTGATTTGCTACTACTCGATCTAAAGCTGCCGGGCGGCGGAGGGCTGCCGTTGCTGGAGCAGGTGAAGGCGCTGCATCCGGATACGGCGGTGATCGTGATGACGGCGTTTGCGACGGTGTCATCGGCGGTTGAGGCGATGCGAATTGGTGCGGGAGATTATCTGACGAAGCCGTTTGCGCTGGAGGAGTTGACGACAGTGCTGGAGCGGATGGCACAGCAGCTGGAGCTGGATGTGCAGAGCCGCTTGTTGCGGGAGAGACTGCGGACGCAGCAGGGGATGGGCGGAATTGTCGGGCGATCTCCGGAGATGGAGAAGCTGTACCGGATCTTGTCGAAGGTGGCGTACTCGACGCATCCGGTTTTGATCCTTGGAGAGAGCGGGACGGGCAAGGAGCTGGTGGCGCGGTCGATCCACTTCAATGGGCCGAACGCGGCGAAGCCGTTTGTCACGGTGGACTGCAGTTCGCTGGTGCCGACGTTGATTGAGAGTGAGTTGTTTGGGCATGTTAGGGGAGCGTTTACGGGAGCGGACCGCGCAAAGGAGGGTCTGCTCGCCTCGGCTGAGGGCGGGACGGTGTTTCTGGACGAGATTGGCGAGCTGCCGCTGGATTTGCAGGCGAAGCTGTTGCGGGCGCTGCAGGAGAAGGAGGTTCGTCCGGTAGGGTCGACGACGACTAAGCCGATTTCTGCGCGAGTGCTGGCTGCGACCAACCGCGACCTGGCGGGGATGGTGGAGCAGGGACGGTTTCGCAAGGACCTTTACTTCCGGCTGAATGTGGTGAACCTGCGGATTCCGCCGCTGCGGAACCGGCGGGAGGATATTGCGCCGTTGGCGGTTCATTTTCTGGAGCGGATGGAGAAGGAGTCGGGAGTGGCGAGGATTTTTTCCGACTCGACGCTGCGGGTGATGACGGAGTTCGACTGGCCGGGGAATGTGCGGGAGCTTGAAAATGCGATTGAGCGGGCTTGTGCGCTGTCTTCGGGGCCGGTGTTGCATATGGGCGACTTGCCGACGCAGCTGCAGAACTTTCGTTTGCAGCAGGGGCCTGCGATGTGCGCGGAGGAGGATGAACCGGAGCGGAGTGAGGGTGCGAGTACAAGCAGCGGGGAGATCGTGTCGATTGCGGAGATGGAGAAGCATGCGATTCTGGAGACGATCCGGCAACTGAAGGGCGATAAATTAATGGCGGCGAAGCTGCTTGGGATTGGCAAGACGACGCTGTACCGGAAGCTGAAGGAGTATGGGATTACGGAGGGGCTGGGAGATTAAAGCAGAAGGAACGACGGTGGGACGGGAACACAAATTCTGCTCTAGCTGCGGTGGGAGCATGAGGTTTGCCAGTCGCGGCGATAGAATCGTGCGAGGGAAGGTGTGCCATGGAATGTACCCATATGGACCAGATACGAAAGGTGAAGCCGTCGGCGACCGGCTGCGAGGAGTGTTTGAAGATCGGCAGCACGTGGGTCCATCTGCGCATGTGCCTGGAGTGCGGGCATGTGGGGTGCTGCGACTCTTCACTGCACAAGCATGCGACGAAGCATTTTCACAAGACGAAGCATCCGATTATGCGTTCGATCGAGCCGGGTGAGAGCTGGGGCTGGTGTTACATCGATGAGATAGAGTTGGATTTCTCGTAGTTGTTGCATGGAGTGTAATGACTTTTAGCCCATTCAGATATTTCCATCGAGAAGAGTGGGCCGCGTTAGGCTCCAATACGCCGCTGCATCTTTCAGAGGAAGATCTCTCAGCGCTTTGCAGCCGGTATGAACGCCTTTCGCTGACTGAGGTGGTAGAAGTACATCAGCCTTTGTCGCGCTTCCTCAACCTGCATGTGAAGGCGGCACAGAATCTCAGTCTTGTGCGAGATTCTTTTCTCAGGCGACCTGTCGTTCGATCTCCTTTTGTCATTGCGATAGCCGGCAGCGTTGCTGTGGGCAAGAGTACGTTTGCCCGCGTACTGCAGGCCGTTCTGGCTCGCTGGCCGGATCACCCCAGGGTTGAGCTGGTTACAACCGATGGCTTTCTGTATCCGAACGCCGTTCTTGAGCAACGAGGGTTGATGAAGCGCAAGGGTTTTCCAGAGAGCTACGATCTTCGCCGCCTTATACATTTCTTGGCCGCCGTCAAAGCAGGTACCGACGAGATTGAGGCTCCTGTCTATTCCCATCTGACCTACGATATTGTTGCAGACGCGCAGCAGGCGATCCAGCAGCCGGATATTCTGATTTGCGAGGGTCTCAATGTGCTTCAAGCTCCGGGTGGCGCGGCTGTTGTTGCCTCTGACTTCTTCGATTTTTCGATTTATATCGATGCCGAGGAGGAAGATATCGAGCAATGGTTTATTGCGCGGTTTATGCTTCTTCAACGCACTGCTTTCCAAGAGCCCCAATCCTATTTCCGCCGTTACCGGGATCTTCCTGAAGACGAGGCCCGGCAATTCGCCTCCGGTATCTGGCGTGAGATCAATCTGGTCAATTTGAGAGAGAATATTCAGCCTACGCGACAACGAGCTGACCTCGTGCTGCGCAAACAATCCGATCACTCGCTGGAAGAGGTATGGCTGCGGAAGATGTGAGGGGTCCGGGCTGCGTGCTATATCGACGAGATTGAGGTGGACGAGAAGTCGCCTTCATGAGGGGGACTGAATACTGGCGAGGGGGTATGTTAGACTCGTGCGACCGCGAAGGAGAATAAACCATGAAGGCCGCGCCCCTGACGCGACGAGAACTTTTGCTTAAGTCGGGCGGCCGTGGGCTCGTTGACCTTGCTCTCTACGCTCTCCTTCGACGAAGCCCTCTGGGCGTGGGACCAGCACGAGAAGAAGCCTCTAAAGCCGACAGCGTGGGACGAAATTGGTCCGTTCTATAAGCGGGAGGCGCCACAATCAGCGCAGCTCAGCCGCCCCGGCGATCCGGGACTCCTGGTTCGCGTGTCGGGCAAGGTTTTCGATACCCGAGGGAACGTGCTCTCTGGCGCCAAAATCGAAATCTGGCAGGCAAATCATCAAGGCCTCTATGATCTGGAGGGTTACAGTTACCGCAGCACCTTGATGGCTGACAGCAAAGGACGGTATGACTTCCGTTCTGTGATGCCTGGCCACTACCCAGGCCGTGTCTGCCAACACATCCACTATCTGGTCAGCGCTCCCGGACACAAACCGCTGACCACACAACTTTACTTCGCCACAGATCCCGTCTTCGAGGGCGATCCCGAACATAACTTTACTCGCGATCCTCTGATTCAAAGCAGCGAATTGGTGCGGCCGGTGACGCTTGCCAGGCGATCCGAAAGACATCTACGCACTGGTGAATTTCGAGATTGTTGTGGAACGGCTGTGATGCGCCTAAACGGGTTTGCATCGGTGTGGTTTGCAGGCTTTGCGGTATCGGCGATGGCACAGACGTCCACGGTGAGTCCCGAGGTCATTCGGGTACAAGCACCTGTGACAGCAGTTGCGCTATCAGCAAACTCCAATCGAGCCCTAATCGTCAGCCGCGACAAGAAACTCACGTTCTGGGACCTCGCGGACAGCCGGTTGCTGCGGACGATTTCCCTGACTACGGCTGACATCGATGTTGCCGCCATCTCCGACGATGGCCGCTGGATCTTTACCGGAGACCATTCGGGAAACGCCTGTATTTGGGAGGCCAGTACGGGGCGGCGCAGTTCCAACTGCGGCTGCCACACTATCCAAGCACCGTCTCCTTTTCTCGCGACAGTAAGTTCATCGCAATTGCGCCAATGGGCGACCCCGTTCAGGTTTTCGATGTGGCTGCCGGCAAGTTGGTCTACCAGACCAATGCGGTCACGGGCGGTACGGTGTCGCTTGCGTTTTCTCGTGATGACACTTCGTTCGCCACTGCCGACGCCGATACGGCGGTTCGGATCTATGACGCCCGCACCGGCAAGCTGGTCGCTGAGAATCGTGATTTCTTACTGGAGCCGCTCGCAGTGGATTTCACCTCTGATGGCCGACAGGTGATTGCCGGGGGCGGAGATAAGATTCTCATGTTCCTCGACGCGGCAAGCGGCAAGCTCGTTCGTCGCCTGGGGAAGATGGAAGAGCCGGTTGCTGTTTCCAGCCTCAGGGTGTCCCCCGACGGCTCGCTGGTCGCCGCCATTCTTATGAAGGCCGAGAACATGACCCAGCCTGCCCCGGTGGTGATGTGGGACATATTGTCGGGCGAAGGGAAATCTCAGTGGTTGCCCGGCAAGCTGGCACTTTGCATGGATTGGACGAGTGATGGCCGCCTGATTTCTGCCGGGTTTGACTCTGATTCTCTGCACGTTTGGCGAATTCCGTAGACTACGTTTGTTATTCTGGTTTAGAAAATGTCTTCCGGTGTGAAGACAGGGAGTTTTATGTCCGACGAAGTTTTGAATGCTCTGCCGGTTGCGGCTCCGACGGTAAGGATTACGGTTCGTCCGAATGGGCCTTATCGTGTAGAGGGACCTATCTCCCTGATAGACGTGAATGGAAATGAGTGGGATCTGACTGGGAAGCCGGCGATTTCGCTTTGCCGCTGCGGCATGTCGTCGAAGCGTCCGTTTTGTGATGGGACGCATGGACGAGAGGGATGGAAGTGCGAGGCGAGCCCGATTCCTGCGGAGCCGATCGCTCAGGGATAACGAACGTGCTTTCTGTCGTACGTCCAAAGATTCGACTGACAATTGAGGTGCTGTTCCATGAATGTTCGCCAGTGCTCGAGGATGGTTGTTTCCGCCGTTCTGTTGTTTTCGTTTGTTACCTTGAGGGCACAGGAGACGGCGCAGCGGGCAGAGCAAAAGGAATACACGCGCAGTGAGGCGATGATTCCGATGCGCGATGGGGTGAAGCTGCATGTGGTGATTCTGCGGCCGGTGGGGTCGGAGAGCGCGGGAGAGCCGCTGCCGTTTTTGATGGAGCGAACGCCGTATGGTGTGGATAACAATTCGTCGAAGAGCGTGAACGCGACAAAGCCGGAGCTGGCGGCGAGTGGATACATCTTCGTGTTCGGCGATATTCGCGGGCGTTATGGGTCGGAAGGACAGTTTGTGATGAACCGTCCGATCGTCGCGCATAGGACGAAGAACGATGTGGATGAGACGACGGACACGCGGGACACGATCGACTGGCTGCTGAAGAACGTTCCGAACAATAGCGGGAAGGTGGGGGTGTTTGGAGTTTCGTATCCGGGATTTCTGGCGATGACGGCGGGGATTGATGCGCATCCGGCGGTGAAGGCGATCTCGCCGCAGGCGCCGATGACGAATATATGGATGGGAGACGACTTCTTCCATAATGGCGCGTTTCGCGAGACGTATGGCTTTGACTATGTGCAACAGCTGGAGGGACAGAAGACGGACGTTCGCGTACAGAGCAAGGAAGATATGTACGATTTCTTTCTGCGCAATGTGAACTTCGCCGGGGCGGCACAAGCGGCGAAGATGGAGAATCTGCCGACGGCGAAGGTGTTTCTCGACGCAGCCGGCGTATACGAAGTTCTGGCAGGACATGGCTGTGGAGAGGCATTTGACCAAGGTGGAGGTGCCGACGCTGGAGGTGGGTGGATGGTGGGACCAGGAGGATATGTGGGGGACGCAGGCTGAGTATGCTGCGCTGGAGCCGCATGACACTGACCACGATGTCTTTCTGGTGCTGGGGCCGTGGAACCATGGCGGATGGAACCGGCGGACGCTGAGCCTGGGCGCGGTGAACTTCGGCGTGGATGCAGGGGAGCAGTACCGGAAGACGATTGAGGCGCCGTTCTTTGAGAGGTATTTGAAGGGGCGATCGGGATTTGAGCTGAAGGATACGGCGAGCTTTCGTACCGGTGTGAACACGTGGGAGCGGTACGATGCGTGGCCGCCAAAGGTTGGGTTTCATGCGGCGAAGCTTTATCTGACGAAAGGCCAGGGATTGAGTTTTGCTGAGCCGACGGATGGCGGAGTGGCTGGTTCTTATGTGGCTGACCCGGCGAATCCGGTGCCTTACCGGAACCGGCCAATCCAGCCGACGTATGGGGACGGGTCGAAGTGGCGGACCTGGCTGGTGGAGGACCAGCGGTTTGTGAGTTCGCGGAAGGACCTCGCGAACTTTGAGACGCCGGTGTTGGATCAAGACGTCACGGTGACGGGAGATGTGATGGCGGACATCTTTGCTGCGACGACGGGAACGGATTCGGACTGGGTGGTGAAGCTGATCGATGTGTATCCCGATGACGCGCCCGCGCCGATGGCGGGGTATCAGCTGATGATTGTGGATGAGATCTTTCGCGGACGGTATGTAAAGAGCTTCGAGAAGCCGGAGGCGTTGACGCCGGGCAAGGTGACGGAGTTCAAGTGGAGCCTGCATGGCGCGGACCACACGTTTTTGAAAGGGCACAAGATTATGGTGGAGGTGCAGTCGAGCTGGTTTCCGCTATATGACCGGAATCCGCAGACGTTTGTGCCGAATATCATGACGGCTCCGGCGGACTGCGTATAAGGCGGCGACGCAGACGATTTATGGGTCGGAGAAGTATCCGTCGCACCTGGAGTTTTCGGTTCCGGAGTGATCGGCTTCGACGGAGGAGTGGTGACGATCAAGACGATCAGTAGCCGGGAGGTCTACCGGAATCCCTGGACGAGCGTTCGTGAAGATGTGATCGAACGAGCGAATGGGGTGCGCGGGATCTATGGGGTGGTCGATAAAGATCCGGCTTCGATCATCATTCCGCTGGATGTGACAGCGGAAGGGGAGTTTGTTTATCTGATCGAGCAGTTTCGATATACCGTTGGCGCGCGGCACTGGGAGCTTCCGCAGGGTGGGTGGGAGAAGGCGGAGGTGGTGCCGGAGGAGATGGCTCGGGGGGAGTTGAAGGAGGAGACAGGGTTGACGGCGGAGCGAATGACGCTTCTGTCGACGCTGCAGATTGCGTATGGGGTGATGAATCAGAAGCACCATGTGTTTCTGGCTGAAGGGCTGACGATGGGAGAGCCCGATCCGGATGCGGAGGAGAGCGACCTGGTGGTGCGGCGGGTGAGTGTTGCCGAGTTTGAGCGGATGATTGTGAATGGGACGATTGTCGATAACTGCTCGGTGGCGGCGTGGGGGCTTTATCGGCTTTGGCGGGAGCGCCAATCTAAGTAGCCGTCGCTGAAGTGGAAGTTTGCTACGGGCGCGCGGGTTGATTACTGCGACTGACAAACTGCACACGGTTGGTACGATCCTTTCTTCGCCTGTTGTGTCGGGTAGCGTCGTTTATTTTGGTAGCGCGGATGGCAACCTTTATGCCGTGAATTAGTCGCTTGGCAGATGAGTTACGACGCTACCTTGCGCTGTGCTTCTGCATCAAAGTTTTCTGGCGGGAACTTTGATAGAAGAAATGATCAAAACGGCCGATGGGCAGACTACTTCGAAGAAGAAGAGAGGTGTGTGGGGATGGATTGCTGTCTCCCTGCTGATCGGCGTCATTGTTCTGGCGACGATTGGCGAAGTGCTGGTGCATCGCGCGGCTCCGATTTTGAAGGGGCGCGTGATTGAGACGCTGAGTACGCGCTTCAATAGCAGAGTGGAGATGGATGGATTTGAAGTTTCGCTAGTGAAGGGGCTCGAGGTTTCGGGGAGCGGGCTGCGGATCTTTCCGGAGGATGAGGTTGTTGCGGCCGGAGCAACGGAGCCGTTGATTGCGTTGGGGCATTTTTCGTTTCATGCGAACTGGACGGGGTTGTTTGCGAAGCCGATGCACGTGGGGACGGTGCATGTGACGGGGATGGCGATTCATATTCCGCCGAAGGAGATGCGGGCGCAGGCACCTAAGGGTCAGCGCCATCTCGGTCAGATCAGGATTGTGGTGGATGAAATTGTGTTCGATGATTCAAAGCTGGTGATTGGGACGTTGAAGCCGGACAAGGATCCGCTGGACTTTGAGATGAGCCACATCGTTATGCGGAACGTGGGGCCAGACGCGCCGTGGAACTATGACGCGACGCTGGTGAATGCGATTCCGACAGGCGATATTCATGCGAAGGGGACGTTTGGGCCGTGGAATAACGACAGTCCGGGTGATTCGACGGTGACGGGGCACTACACGTTCGATCATGCGGATCTGGATACGATCAAGGGCATTGGTGGGATTCTGTCGTCGGTCGGAGAATTTACCGGGAAGTTGAACGACATCACTGTTGATGGGACGACGGAGACGCCGGATTTCTCACTGGATACAGCGAACCATGCGATGCCGCTGCACACGAAGTTCCATGCAATTGTCGATGGGACCAGTGGGGACACGTATCTGCAGCCGGTGGATGCGCGGCTGGGCGAGTCTGATTTTTCGTGCAAGGGCGCCGTGATTAATGTGAAAGGGAAGGGGCACATCATTGATCTGGATGTCACGGTGCCTAACGGGCGGATACAGGATTTTCTGCAACTGGGAGTGAAGACCACGCCGGTGGTGATGACTGGCCGGCTGGAGATGAAGACGAAGCTGCACATTCCTCCGGGGAAGGAGAGTGTGACGCGAAAGATTGGGTTGAAGGGCGGGTTCACGCTGCGAGAGATTCACTTTACGAATCCGGATGTAGAGGACAAGGTGGATATGCTGAGTTTGCGGGCGCAGGGTGATCCGAAGGATGCGAAGCCCGGAGCGGAGGATGTGCACTCACAGATGGTAGGGCAGTTTGTGATGGATAGATGGCAATCTAACCTTCAGCAAACTGGACTACACACTGCCTGGAGCTGAAGTGTTGCTGACAGGTGAGTATACGCTGGATGGGGACCGGTTCGAGTTTGAAGGGAAGATGCGGACGGACGCGAAGGTGTCGCAGATGGTGGCGTCAAAATGGAAGTCGATTCTGTTGAAGCCCGTGGACCCGTTCTTCAAGAAGAATGGTGCGGGGGCGGAGATTCCAGTGAAGATAAGTGGGACGAAGTCTGCGCCGAAGTTTGGGTTGGATTTGAGGCACAAGGACAAGGCAGACGAAACTAAACCTTAGTCGCTCGATGCGAAGCGGTGCCTTGGTGGTCCGCTTGGTTTAATGGATCGTCTTCATCGACGCGAAGCGATGTTGAATGGTCCGCCCGATTTTAGTGAATGGTTTTCATTGACGCGAAGCGCTGTGTTTACTGGTTCGCTCGATTTTAGTGAATAGTTTTCATGCGGCGGGACATGAAGTCCATGAGCAGGTAGTTGCCGAGGGTTTGCGGCGTGGTGAAGTAGGCTTTGCCGCGGCACATGGCAGCTGACTTTTTGCACGAACTGCATGAGGGAGAAGTCGCTGGCGAGCATGAAGGTGTTGATCATGATGTTGGAGCGCTTGCAGCGGGCGACCTCTTCGAGGGTCTCGGCGATGACGAGGGGGTCAAGGCCGAAGGCATTTTTGTAGATGCGGCCGTCGGGCAGGGTGAGCGCGCTGGGCTTGCCGTCGGTGATCATGACGATCTGCTTCATGTCTTTATTTTGGCGGGCGAGGATGCGCTGCGCGAGGCGGAGGCCTTCGCGGGTGTTGGTGTAATGCGGGCCGACTTTGACGCGAGAGAGTTGCGAGACGGGAATCTCTTCGGCGGTGTCGTGGAAGAGGACGAGGTTGAGCGTGTCGCCGGGGAATTGGGTGCGGATGAGGTGCGAGAGAGCCATGGCGACGCGTTTGGCTGGGGTGAAGCGATCTTCGCCATAGAGGATCATGGAGTGGGAGCAGTCGAGCAGGACTACCGTTGCGCATGACGACTGGTAGTCGGACTGATGGACGTGCAGGTCAGAGTACTCGATGTTCAGCGGCGAGTTCTCTTCGCCGTCGATGGCGGACTCGAGGCCTTCGCGAGCGAAGACGCTGGAGAGGGTGGCAGTGATGTCGAGGTTGAGAGTGTCGCCGAACTCGTAGAGTTTGCTGCTGCCGTTGATCTCGACGCCGGCGGCTTCGTGGCGAGTGTCGTGGCGGCCGAAGTTTGATTTTCCGAGCGGGCCGAGGAGTTCGCGGAGGGCTTTGTAGCCGAGGAAGTCCATGCCCTTGTCGGTGACCTCGAAGCGGGCCTCGCCGTTGCCGTCGCCTTGCTGGCCCTGGCCCTCTTCGGGTTGCTCGGCGTTGATGAAGTTCTGCTCCTGCATCTTCTCGATGATCTTGTCGATCAGTTCCTCGACCTGCTGTGCGTCGAGCTGATTCGAATTTTTCCTGCGCTTCTTCATCGAAGAGCTCGCCTGATTCAAGCGCCTGACGGATCGCTTCGCGGAGGTTCTCCATGGTCTGATCCGTTGAACTCCTGGAAGCGGGAGTAGGGGTCGTTGAAGCCAGAGTCGAGCAGGAAGTCAGACAAGGCCTGCATGAGATCTTCGAGGCCGAAGGAGGAGGAGAGGTCGCCGGTGAATTTTGTGTAGCGGACGCGCTTCATAATGCACCTGGATTCATTCTAGACGGTTAGGCATGGGGTTCGTCTGCCGGCGAATGTTGTGTAGCGGAGACGGCGCAAAGTTCGTACCTAGTGGACCCAGCGAGTGTTGACTACGGTGAGTTTGGGGCAGCCTGCTTTGACGGCAAGCTGATG
The DNA here is from genome assembly GCA_963791735.1 of uncultured Acidobacteriaceae bacterium. Lineage (GTDB taxonomy): Bacteria > Acidobacteriota > Terriglobia > Terriglobales > Acidobacteriaceae > Edaphobacter. Next base: position 26,755 of record CAWBTR010000014.1, read on the forward strand.
GTCGGTGAGAGCTGGAGCATGGGATTTCTTTCTTATTTCATTCTGGAATTGACTGATGTCGTGGAAGCGGAAGACCTGGCAACCGCGCATAAAGTCAACGACATCACCGGTGGTGCGGTCGATGGAGTACATGCGGACGAGGTGGCCTTTGCGGTAGACGCCGATCGAGTCGAAACCGTCGTCGTCGACGGGGATCATGGGGTCCAAGTGTAAGCGGGATCGCCGAGTGGCCAACCCTCGTCGTGGGCGAGGATGGTGGCGATGTCGTTGAGTTGGGAGACGGGGATGTGTGGATGTGGCTTGGCTGGTTGTGCGACGAAGGCCAGGAGCGCGAATGCGGAGGCTAGGAACATGGCTTGTTTTTTGGAAGCGGGTAACGCCTTACTGCACGAACACACTCTTCAAGTGCGCGTGGTTAGTCAGTTAATTCTAGTTGAAGCCGCGGCGGGTGCGGTTTCGGCGTAGTCGTCGCGTTCGATCTCGCGTTCGCGCAGTTTGTCGGCGTATTGCGCTGGCCTGGTCGGTGCGGGATTTCTTTTCTGCGGCGGAGAAGCTGCGCTCTTCGGTGCGGCTGAGGCGCTTGTGGGCGTACATGCCTTCGAGCAGGAACTCGGCGGCGCTGACGGCGACCTCGGGCTTGGATTTGCCGTTGATCTCCAGCGGTGAGAGTTTTTCGAAGAGGCCCTGGATCTGTTTGAGCTCTTCGAGCGAAGCGGTGGAGGGCTGGGCGTCGTTGAGCTGCACGGTGCCGCCGAGGTTGAACCACTGCTCGATCTGCTGGGTGTTGGTGTCGGCGAAGTACTGGTCGAAGACAGTGGCTACGCTCGTGCGGATGATCTCGCGGATGACGGTGTCGGCGCCGCGCATCTCGCCTTCGTACTCGAGCTCGATCTTGCCGGTGATGCCGGGGAGCGCGGTGTAGATGTCGCCGACGCGGGGGACGACGAGGGCTTCATCGTGGAGCAGGGCGCGGCGTTCGGCGTTGGAGACGACGAGCTCCATGGTGCTGATGGGCAGGCGCTGCGAGACGCCGCTGCGCTTGTCGACTTTTTTGTCTTCGCGGGCGGAGAAGGCGATCTGCTCGACGATCTGGCGGATGTAGTGCGGGATTTCGATCGTTGGAGCGAGCGGCGCGCGCGGTCCAGGCTTCCTGCGCGGTGATTGTCGATGCCCTCTTCGATGTTCTCGGGGTAGTGGGTGCGGATTTCGCTGCCGATGCGGTCCTTGAGCGGGGTGACGATCTTGCCGCGCGCGGTGTAGTCCTCGGGGTTGGCGGAGAAGACGATGGCGACGTCGAGCGGCAGGCGGACGGGGTAGCCCTTAATCTGCACGTCGCCCTCCTGCATGATGTTGAAGAGGGCGACCTGGATTTTGCCGGCGAGGTCGGGGAGCTCGTTGATGGCGAAGATGCCGCGGTTGGCGCGGGGCAGCAGGCCGTAGTGCATGGTGAGCTCGGAGCCGAGATCCTGGTTGCTGCGCGCGGCCTTGATGGGGTCGATGTCGCCGACGAGATCGGCTACGGTGACGTCGGGGGTGGCGAGCTTTTCGACGTAGCGGTCGTCGGGGGTGAGCCAGGCGATGGGGGTTTCGTCGCCCATCTTTGCGATGAGGTCGCGGCTGAATTTGGAGATGGGGGCGTAGGGATTGTCGCGGACCTCGGAGCCGGCGACGTAGGGGCAGGCGGGGTCGAGCAGGGTGGTGAGCGCGCGCAGGATGCGCGATTTGGCCTGGCCGCGCAGGCCGAGCAGGATGAAGTTGTGGCGCGAGAGGACGGCGTTGACGAGCTGGGGGATGACGGTGTCTTCGTAGCCGACGATGCCGGGGAAGAGCGGGGCCTTTGTCTTCGCGGAGCTCGCGCAGTTTGGCGATGAGGTTTTCGCGGAGCTCGTCTTTGACGCTGCGGGCAAGGCGGGCGGGGGTGAATTCGCTGGCGCGGAGGGCGCCTAGAGTTGCCGGAAGGGGGGTCGCCATGGTTCAAGTATAGATGTTTGGCCGAAGGCGAAGGGTTCGGGCCGGCACGGGATTGATGAGATGGAAGTTCTACTTAGATCGTGTAAATCGTCGAGGAGGGCTTGCATTTCGCTGGCGGCGTGGGCGTTGTTGGTGCGGTGGGCGGCGGCGAGGCCTTCTTTGAGGCGGGTGATGGCTTCGTCGGTGCGGCCTAGTTTCGCGAGGGTCTGGGCGGACATCTGGTAGGCGGGGACGTAGTCGGGGTTGTGCTGGATGAGGGTGGTGAACTCGGTGAGGGCGAGGTCGGTGTTGCCCTGGCTGTTGTGCTCCATGGCGAGGCCGTAGCGGGCGAAGGCGTTGGTGGGGTCGAGCTGCAGGATTTCGGTGAGGGCGGCGATCTTGTCCATGAGTTGATGGTGCGGTGTAGTGGGTGAGGTTGGCAAGTCAGTGAAGGCTTAACACGGATTTGCACTGATGACACGGATTCAGGAACAGGCAACTGCAACGGCAAAAGCAGGTCCTCTCGCTTCGCGGAAGGATGACAAGCTCTATTGCGATGGCGGGAGGGATTTAGACTTGATAGTATGAGCGATGAGGTTTTGGAGCGGAAGGTGTCGGAGTCGCAGTCGGAGCGGAGTGAGATTGTGTTTCCGGCAGACTCGAATGCGATAGGGAATTTGTTTGGCGGGCGGTTGATGCAGTACATCGACTTGGTGGGGGCGATGGCGGCTATCGCGGCATGCGCGGGCGTTTACGGTGACGGCCGATGGATCACCTGGATTTTGTGGCTCCGGTGAAGGTGGGGGAGTTGCTGATTTTGAAGGCGAGTGTGAATCGGGCGTTCCGGACGTCGATGGAGGTTGGGGTTCGGGTGATGGTGGAGGATGTGAGGGAGCAGCGGCTGCGGCATGTTTCTTCGGCTTATCTGACGTTTGTGGCGGTGGATCGCGACGGGAACACGATTGGTTGTGCCGCAGGTGGTGCCGGAGACGGAGCATCAGAAGAGGCGGTTTGAGGATGCGGGGCGGCGGCAGGGAGATGCGGGCGGGAGAGACGCAGCGGAAGAAGGAGATGCGGGCGGCGCTTGGAGCGGGTTGGCATGTGTGAAGTTGGCGATTGAATGTTGTGGTGACTAGGACGAAACTGCGGGGATTCTTCGCTCCGCTCAGAATGACAACTGTCAAAGAGTTTAGATAGGAGAAGGTGATGGGACATATGGGAGCAGGAGCGCCGCAGGGGCCGCAGCCTTTGCCGGGAGTGGCGCATGTGGTGGCGATTGGTAGTGGTAAGGGTGGAGTGGGGAAGACCACGGTTGCGGTGAACCTGGCGGTTTCGCTGGGGAAGCTGGGGTATAAGGTCGGGCTGATCGATGCGGATATCTATGGGCCGAATGTGCCGATGATGATGGGGGTTTCGCGGCAGCCGAATATTGTGGGGGAGAACCGGATTGAGCCGATTCTGGCGCACGGGGTGAAGTTTATTTCGGTGGGGCTGATCTCGCCGGGCGACAAGCCGATGGTGATGCGCGGGCCGATGCTGCACCAGATCATCCGGCAGTTTCTGCAGCAGGTGGAGTGGGGGGAGCTGGATTTTCTGATCGTCGATCTGCCGCCGGGAACGGGCGATGTGGTGATTTCGCTGGTGCAGACGGTGCCGTTGACCGGGGCGGTGGTGGTTTCGACGGGATCGGGTGTGGCGTTGCAGGATGCGCGGAAGGCGCTGGAGATGTTTCATCAGGTGAAGGTGGAGGTGATTGGCATGGTGGAGAATATGTCGCAGATGACGCTGCCGGATGGGCAGGTGATCGACGTGTTTGGCGCGGGTGGGACGGAGCGGACGGCGGCTCAGTTTGGGCTGGAGTTTCTTGGGGCGGTCGAGCTTGATCCGCAGATTCGCGAGGGTGGGGACAAGGGGATTGCCGGTGTCGCTGGCGGGGCCGGAGTCGAAGCTGGCGAAGGGTTTTTATGAGGTTGCGAAGAAGGTTGCGGAGAAGGCAAAGGAGATTGCGGCGAAGAGTGAGGATGTGCTGGAGATCAGCTAGGACGGTTCGCGGCATGCTTGACGGCTGGGGCGGTACGCTTGACGTGGCTAGACAGAGGTGGAGGGATGAATGGCGGAGGCGGAGCGGGTTACGGCGCGGCAGCGGGCTATTCTGACGGCCATCATTGAGAGCTATATCGAGACGGGCGAGCCGGTGGGGTCGGGGACGATTGCGCGGTTGCAGAACGCTGAAGGCGTGGGGCTTAGCTCGGCTACGGTGCGGAACGAGATGGCGGAGCTGGCGGATGAGGGGTTGCTGGAGCAGCCGCATACCTCGGCGGGGCGGGTGCCTACGGCGCGGGCGTTTCGGATGTATGTGGAGCAGTTGAGCGGGGGGGCGCATCCGAGGATCGATGCGGCACGGTTGTCGGCGCGGTCGCGGTCGCAGATTGACCTTAGTTTTCAGGGGGTTGCGGGGACGCAGGCGGTGCTGGAGCGGACGTCGCATGTGCTGGCTACGCTGTCGAGCGGCGTGGGTGTGGCGATTGCCGCGGCGGCGGATGGGGACATGCTGGAGCATGTGCATTTTTCGCGGCTGGCTCCGGCGCGGGTGCTGGCGGTGGTGGTGACGCGGAGCGGGCTGGTGCGGGACCGGGTGCTGGCGCTGGATAAAGACCTGACGGTGCGGGAGTTGGAGGTTGCGGCGAATTTTCTGAATGAGAACTTTCGCGGGTGGAGCGTGGAGCGGGTGAGGGCGGAGATTGCGCAGGCTGGTGGAGCGGGAGCGGAGTGAGTATCAGAGGATGCTGAACTCGGTGCAGCAGCTTTGGGTGAAGGCGGTGCCGGATGTCTCCAGTGCAGACGGTGTATGTGGATGGAGTGGCGAATCTCGTTGGGAGTCAAGAGGATAGGGAGAGGCTGCGGGAGGTGTTGGCGGCGCTGGAGGAGAAGCAGCGGCTGGTGGAGTTGCTGAATGCGTATATCGATGCGCGGCAGGAGAGTGTGCGGGTGGTGTTTGATCTGGAGGAGCACGCTCCGGAGATGTCGGGGCTGGTGCTGATTGCGGCGCCGGCGCGGATGGGTGGGGAGAACGTGGGACGGTTGGGGTGATTGGGCCGAAGCGGATGCACTACGAGAACACGATGAATGCGGTGAGCTATATTGCGCAGGTTTTTGACCGGATGCTGCATCCTGGGGAGTGATTTTTTTTCTGTGGTGGCCAGGTGTGGTTTTTGCAGGGGTTTTTGAGAAAAATGGGTGTAGAACGTGGTTTTTTTGTGGTGAGTTTGTGGTGATTGCGTCGTTATCGTGGTGAGTTGGATGGTGTTTTTGAGGATCGAAAAATTTGCCACTTTTTTGAAATTTATTTTTTGAGGCAATGGGCGCGAGAGACGAAGACGTATCCCAGGGCTAAAGCCCCAAGACGCAGGTGAGGCGAGAGGCCCAAGGCTGAAGCCTTGGGTTACCTAGAGGCTTCAGTCTTGGGAGCGATTCTGTTATGGCCGGATGGATATAGAGGTTTCGTGATGACAGGCAGAGAGCGATTCGCGCGATGGGCCGGGATGGTCGACAATAGAAGAGGTAGCACCATGAGGAGCAGAAGAACAGATGCAGGATGAGATGACCGGACGGAGACTCTGGAGCCGGAGATGGCTGGCTCGGAGGTTGAGCCGGGCCGCGAGATGAGCCGAGATCGGCCCGACCGCAGGCGGAACTGGAGCAGGTGAAGGGCGAGCGGGACCAGTTGCTGGACCGGCTGGCGCGGCTGCAGGCGGAGTTCGACAATGCGCGGAAGCGGGAGATGAAGGAGCGGGCCGATTCGCGGGATTACGCGGTCTCGAATACGGTTGAGCCGTTTCTGGGCGTGATGGATAACTTTCAACTGGCGCTGAAGGCGGATGGGACGAAGGAGCAGCTTCGCGCGGGCGTTGAGTTGATTCTGAAGCAGATGGAAGATGCGCTGAAGGGCTTGAATGTGGTGCCGGTGGAGACGGTGGGGGCGCAGTTTGACCCTCGAATCCATGAGGCTCTGGGGAGCATCGAAACAAAGGAGTTTCCGGATCATCAGGTGATGGAGGAGATTCGGCGGGGGTACAGGATCCGCGAGAAGTTGCTGCGGCCGGCGCTGGTGAGGATTGCGGCGAATGCGGGGCAGGTGTCGGATTGAGATGTTTTGGCTGGGAGAAAAGACCCGGGGCTAAAGCCTTACGCTTAATGCCAAGAAGCAAGGGCAAAGCGACGGACAAAAGCAACGGCAAGGGCAAGAGCAACGGCAACGCGACAACGAGACAAATGCGGGGGTTCTTCGCTACGCTCGGAATGACAAGCTTTATGTGTTGATCAATGGCGAGCGATATCGGTCAATGGCGAGCTTGATCGCTTCGGTCGATTCAATGGCAAGTTCTTTACTCTTGACTCGATGATGAGAGTTTGATTGGCATTTGGTAATACGGCAGAAAGAGATTTTAGGGATATGGCGACGGCGAACGTGACGAAAGTTGGATTACTACGAAGTATTGAGTGTTTCGCGGGATGCGAGTGACCAGGAGTTGAAGACCGCTTACCGGAAGCTGGCGATGCAGTATCACCCGGACCGGAATCCGGACGATCCTGCGGCTGAGGCGAAGTTCAAGGAGTGCAGCGAGGCTTACTCGGTGCTGAGCGATCCGGAGAAGCGGGCGGCTTATGACCGGTATGGTCATGCGGCGTTCCAGAATGGCGGCGGCGGCAATCCGTTTACCGGCGGCGGGTTCAGTGGGAACGTGGACCTGGGGGACATCTTCGGCGATCTGTTCGGCGAGATGTTCAACATGGGCGGCGGCGGACGCAGGGCTTCGCGGGTGCAGCGTGGGCGCGATCTGCGGTACGACCTGACGCTGGAGTTTGAGGAGGCGGTCTTCGGCAAGGAGAAGGAGATCACGATCCGGCGCATGGAGACGTGCACAGACTGCAAGGGAACGGGCGCGGCGAGGGGCAAGGCTCCGGTGACGTGTACGCAGTGCGGCGGGCGTGGGCAGCAGAGGTTTCAGCAGGGATTCTTTTCTGTGGCGCGGACGTGCTCGGTGTGCGGCGGGACGGGGACGCTGATCGTTGACCCGTGCACGACGTGCAAGGGCGAGACGCGGGTGCAGACGGAGCACACGATTCTGGTGAAGGTGCCGGCGGGTGTGGAGCAGGATACGCGGATCCGCTACTCGGGCGAAGGCGAGGCTGGGAAGTTTGCGGGACCTGCGGGCGATTTGTACGTTGTGCTGAATGTGAAGGCGCACAAGTTCTTCGAGCGCGATGGCGATGATCTGCATTGCGTGATGCCGATCTCGTTTCCGCAGGCGGCGCTGGGGACGGAGCTGGAGATTCAGACGCTGGAAGGGCCGGCTTCGATCAAGGTCCCTGAGGGAACGCAGAGCGGAAAGACGTTCAAGCTGAAGGGCAAGGGCGTGCCGCATCTGAACTCGCATGGCAAGGGCGATTTGATCGTGGAGATTCGGGTGCAGACTCCTTCGAAGCTGAATAAACAGCAGAAGGAATTGCTGAGACAGTTGAGCGAGACGATGGTGGTGGAGAATACGCCGACTTCGCGTGGGCTGTTTGAGAAGGTGAAGGAGATGTTTAGTTGAGCGCTGAGTTTTGAACTCTCAGCTTCAGAATTTGGGTGCCCGGGCTTTGGCTCGGGCATTTTCTTTGTGTGTAGAGGAGGACGGATCGCTTGCGCGATTGCCTAACTTACATCATTCATTTCCAACGGTTGTGCTGCGGCGCGACCTGACCATGAATGCGAGACTAAGACCTGCGAGCAGTCCTCCGAAGAGGCCTGCGACACCCAGTTGTATTCGATTCGGCCCTTCAGGTTTTAGCGGGAGACTAGACTCGAAGGGCATGTAAAGCTTCGAATGAGAATGGAGCCGCGGATCCACGTTGTCCTCGATAAACTGAGATGCCAGATCAGTGTTTACCTGCTGCGCGATATAGCGGTCTGGATAATCGAATTGAACGACGAAGGTGAGCGCATTCGCTGGCGAAGCGAGTGGCGCAGGATTCACGTGGATGTTCTTCTTCATCTTGTCGACTACGTCGTCGAGCGACATGTTGGCACGCTGGTGTGCGTACAGGTTGTGCGCTTGAATGACCGAGGCCAGGTTTTCCCTGCTAAGGATATTTCGCTCCAAATTGCTTACTAGATCGCGTGTAGATTCGTTGGCTGGTGTAGCCGTCAGAGTTGCCTGTGACAAATAGTGCGGCGGTGCAACGAAGGAAATCGCGACTGCTACAAGGATTCCGGCAATCGAAGTTGCGAGCGTGATTCTGCCAGAGTTCCACGTTGTCAGTTGCATTTTCAAAGCTCCCCATAGAACATCGAAGGCATCGCGCGGGGATGGCGTTGCGTCTTCGAGCAAAGCGTCGAACTCGGCGCCGTAACGTCGGCGCCAGGCTGGCGGATAGAGCCGCGCGATGAATCTCACGGCACGTTTCATGCGTTTCTTAGCCTCCGCAAACCGGCTCGGACGATACGATCGAGATTCGCGAGCTGGTTCTGAAGATGCTCGCGGCCAGCGCCCGTGATGGCGTAGGGCTGGCGGCGGTCTTTTGAATCGATCGGCCGAATCCAGCCGCATTCCTCGAGCCGGGTAATTGCTCCGTATAGGGTTCCGGGACCGAGACGGACGCCAGCGAAACGCTCGATGTCCTCCATCATGGCGTAGCCATGTTTGCTGCCTCCGGCGAGGCTCGATAGGACTAGAAGTGAAGGATCAGACATGACTATTACGTTTCACGTAATATAACGTACGACGTAACAGTAAACCTGTCAAGGGCTGTGCGTTTTTTCGGTGCCCGGTTTTGGTCCGGGCATTTTGTTTGTGGATTTGAATTTGCGCTTCAGTATGGGGGCCATACCCCGGGGGCTAAAGCCCCTTTCTTCCGGTGTGGCTGAAGCCTTGGCTTACCTAGAAGCGGGGCAAAAGCAATGGCAACCGCAACGGCGCGGCGGTCGGTTTGACGCTCTACGTCCCACCATCCGCGGTGAGGCTGCGAGATGGGCACCGGCGACACTTCTGAATCGAGCGTTCTCAAGCGAGAACAAATACAGGGGTCCTTCGCTTCGCTCAGGATGACGGATTGGGGTGCGGCGGAGGATGACAACGAAAAATGCAAACGCAACGACGCGGCAACGGCAACCGCAGATCCTTCGACTCTCGCAAATTGCGCGAGAGGTTTCGCTCAGGATGACAAGGTATGCGATGCGGTGGGGATGACAACCGAAAATGCAACCGCAACGGCGCGGCAAACGACAACTGCAACTGCAACGGCGCGGCGGTGGTTGGTTTGGCGCTCTACTTCCCACCCTTCGCAAAATGCGCGAAGGATGGGGCACCCGGGCATTTTGTTTTTAGGGGGGAACGTGTGCGGGCGAAAGCAACTGTAACTATCGAATGGGAATGCGTGTGGTCGAAAGATTGGCAACTGTAACTATCGAGGTCGGTTCGGGTCAGAGCTTGGTTTGGAAGACGGTGGAGGCTAAAAAAACTTTTTAATTTTTGTCACTAATGTTTCGCAGGCTGCGCTTTATGAGGTGAAGGCAGTTATGAACACTGACTTCCAAAAGGAGATTGGTCATGAAAAACACACGGCTTACTTCTATTCTTGGTTCCAGTCTTATTGCGTCCGCCCTGGCAATCGGATCGCTTGTTTCGACACAGGTTGCTTCTGCCCAGAGTTCGACAATGGCCGAAGTGACTATTCCCTTCGCCTTCCAGGCCTCGACGCAGGTATTGCCCGCGGGCACGTATCGCGTCGTCTCCCAATCAGACCACTTGATTCGGATACAAGGCCATGGTTCGACAGGCGCGTTTTTGATGACTCACGATGCGACTAAGGCCACTGCTCCAGATCACGGCAGCCTCGTCTTCGATCGCTATGGCGATAAATACTACCTGCGTCAGATTTGGACAGCAGGAGACAGAAATGGTCTCGAATGCCCAAAGAGCCGCGCCGAGAAGGAGAGCCAAGTGGCGCAGAATATGCAGGCTCCCAGCACGGTTGAGCTGGCATTGAACTCAATCCCGAAACACTGAATTTTCCAACTCAGCTGGCCGAGATCAAACTCGGCCAGCTATTTTATTTTTAAGGGCGGGTTTTATTGGTCAGCGATGTTCCTGCTGCATCGTCGCGTGATGGTGATGGAGGGCGAGGAAGAGTATCAGGAGCGGGGTGAAGATTTCGACGATGAGAAAGATGCCGGAGTTGTTTGCGGCGTGATTGTTGTTGAGGACAAGCTGGCGGAGGTGGCCGATGGCGTCACCCAGCAGCCATACTGCGTTGGCTATGGCGGTCGCCAACCAGAAGTTACCGCGAATCCAGAGACAGAGAATTCCGAGCACTCCGATGGTGAGATCGGCCATGCCGACTTCGTATTCGTATGGGCTTGTCGACCAACCGATGGAGGCCGATGTTTGCAGTGGACGAAAGACGTGCGCGTAGGCCGTGAGCAGCCCCATGAATCCTACATAGATGAAGAGGAGGTAGAGCAGGAAGGTTCTGACGATCGCTGCTTTGCTGCTCCGGCTGTGAGGTGAGACAGCGAGATGAATGGATGCAGCTGCCAGGGCGAGGACGGCAAAGATTACCTGGAACATTGGAGTCATTCTATCGGAATGATTTTTGTTTCGCTTTGGGAGATTGCAGGTGCGACTTGTCGATTTCGGTGTTGTTTCTCAAGGAAACGATAGCAGGCGTGGTGGGGAGTGTCAGGTGAGATGAGAGCTGGCGATGGCGATGGCGGCGATGGCGGCGGTTTCGGCGCGGAGGATGCGAGAGCCAAGGGTAACGGGTCGCCATTTGTGTTGGGTGAAGAGAGTCATCTCTTCGGGGGTCCAGCCGCCTTCGGGGCCTATGGCGAGGGCGTGGGTGATGATGCTCGGGTTAGAGTTTACATCCCACCCTTCGCGATGGGACTGCGAAGGATGGGGCACCCGGTCGTTTGGCATGGGGTTGGAGTTTGCAAGGGCGCCGGCGAGGGTGGTGGATTGTTCGGTTTCGGAGAGGAGGATGCGGGTGGAGGATTTTTCTTGTTCGAGGGCGGTTTTCAGGGCGATCGGGTCGGCGATCTCGGGGATGTCGGTGCGGCGGGATTGTTTGCTGGCTTCGAGTGCGATGCGTCGCCAGCGTTCGGCACGCTTGAGCGCGGCGTGGGCTAGATGCTTTTCGGTCCGGCGGGCGAGGATGGGGGTGATGCGGGCGATTCCCAACTCGGTGGCCTTTTCGATGGCCCACTCCATGTGATCGAACTTGAAGACGGCGAGGAGGAGATGGAGAGGAAGTGTGGCGTCGGAGGTGAGCTCTTCGTGGAGGGTGAAGTCGACTTGAGCTTCGCTGACGTGCGTGATCTCTGCGCGGTGGAGAAAGCCGTTAGAGACGACGTCGAAGATCTGGCCGGGGGTGGCGCGGAGGACGCGGGCGAGATGAAGGGCCTGGTCTCCGGTGAGGGTGGCGGTGGTGGAGGTCCAGGTGTCGGCGATGAAGCGGCGACGGGTCATGCCTTGAGTTTAGTTTGTTGCGGCCGGTGTGGGGCTGGGTGTGGATGTGGCGTTAGGGATGACTTCGCTGCCGCGGCCGATGAGGACGGCCTGCTCACCCTGATGGTAGAGGTCGACGTTGAGGACGGCGGTGCGGCGATGATCCCAGACGTCTTTGGTGACTGGGAAGTGGAGGAGAAGCATGCCCTCAGCGGACTGGCCGGGGCTGATCATGGTGTCGCGGAGGAGGGGTTCGGAGGAGAGAGGTTTGAGCTCGGGAAATGAGGTGTAGACGTTGTCGAGGTCCTGCTTTTCGACGGCGCTGGTGGTGACCTCCTCGCCATCGGCGGTGGTGAGGGTGGCGGTGAAGTCCTTGAGGAAGAGGGGAAGGTGGAGGCGGTCGTCGATGCGAAGTGTGGTGAGGACGTAGAGGGTGTCGTCCGCATGCTGGCTGGAGACGATCATGGAGTCGGATTTGAAGACGGTGTGGGTCGGATAGATGGTGGTGCGGGTGATGGCGAGGTCCGCGGTCTTGTGCGGGGTGAAGCGGAGAACGAGCGCGAGGACGATCCCGAGAATAAGGAACGCCAGGAGTACCGGAACCAGCAGGTTGCGTCGAGCGGGTTGAGCGAACTTGAGGTCAGACACTTGCATGAGGATAGCAAGGTGGAAGTGTTTTCAGGAAGGTTAAAACAAGCGAAATCTTCAAAAAGGAGCTTAGCCGTTTAGTTTGTGAGCGCTGGTCTACGTGATTATGCGGCTGGGAGGGTGGTGGCTGAACCGATGGGCTGTGGAAAGTGGCGGGATGGGGCGGATTCAGCCCTTCTGGACGGCATATTCCTCGAGAAGAACAGTGATAAGAGCGGCGGTGGGGACGGAGACGAGGGCTCCGACGATGCCGGCGAGGGCGGTGCCGAGGAGCAGGGCCACGAGGACAGTAAGACCCATGAGATTGACGCTGGAACGCATGATGCGGGGGATGAGGACGGCGTTTTCGATGTTGACGTAGATGAGATAGAAGATGAGGACGCCGAACATCTTGGTCCATGAGTCGATGGCGGCGACGAGGGCTGCGAGCACGATGGTGATGACGCCGCCGGCGATGGGAATGATGTTGAAGAGGCCCATGAGGAAGCCGAGGAGGACGAAGTAGCGGACGTGGAGGAGACCGAAGACAATGATGCTCACGACTCCGAGGATGAGCATCAGAGTGCCCTGGCCGAGGAGCCATTTGCTGACTTTGCGCTCTGCTCGTTTGAGGGTGTTGTTAAGGCGGTGGCGTTTCTCGGTGGGGAAGAGGGAGAGGAAGAAGCGGTAGGCGTATTCGCCTTCGAGCATGAAGTAGATGCAGAGGAAGGCGGCGGTGAGGATGTCGAGGAGGTGAGAGAGCCAGAGGGGCAGCGAGGTGAAGAGGTAGCTGGCGGTAACGTCAAAGGCCCCAATGGCGCGCTGGGCGATGGCGTCGACGCCGAACCTGTTGGCGAAGGGGATTTTCTTGATTTTAGCGACGATGTCAGGAATTCGTGCAGGAAGATCGTCAGAGAAGCTGCGAAGGTCGCGCAGTACTGGTGGAAGTCCAGTGGTGAAGAAGAAGGCAACGACGAGGGTGACGGCGATGATGAGGAGAACAATGGCTACAGCGCGGGAGGGATGATAGCCGCGAACGTTGAACTGGGTGATGCGAGTGACGGCGGGCATGAGGACGACAGCGAAGAGGGCGCTGACATAGAGGATCAGAAGCTCTTTCTGTATGGTCCAGGCGAGGGCGAGGAGGAGAAGGACGCCGATCGCGAAGAGGATGTGGCCGCGAACTGTGGCGCGGGATTGCTGCTCGTAAGGCGTGAGGGCTTCTGGCAGTGGTTGGGTCAGCGGAATCTCCTGGGTGCTGACTGTTCGATGCAGATAGTGTGCTCTTTTGCGACTTGCTGGTGTAAGTGTGGAGTTTGAGTCTCCGGGCCGACAAAGGCAACGAGGCCGACAAAAGGCAACGACAATTCGGGTGGTTGCTAGATTTTGTGCTGTGCCAGCGCCAGCAGGAGGGCGTCGATGGTTTGGCCTGCGGTTTGGTCGGCGGTGTCGATGGTGAGGTTGGCGAGGCGGCGGTAGAGGGGATGTCGCTTGCTGAAGCGGAGCTGGGCGGCGACGGGGTCTGCGAGGACGGGGCGGGCGATGTCCTGCAGGACGCAGCGGTCGAAGAGGGTGGGGAAGGGGGCGTCGAGGAAGATAGTGAAGGTGGCGGGGGTCTGCTCGAGAAGGAGGCGGTTGGTGAGTTCTTCGGGGGTTCCTCCGCCGAGGGCGAGGACGGTGTGGTCGTGGCCGAGGGCTGAGGCGAGGGCTGTGGATTCGAGGCGGCGGAAGTGGGCCTCGCCGTGGCGCTCGAATAGCTGGGGAATGGTGGCTCCAGTACGGGCTTCAAGATGGGCGTCGAGGTCGAGGAAGCTCCAGTTGAGACGGGCGGCAAGGAGGCGACCGACGGTGGACTTGCCTGCTCCCATGAAGCCGGTGAGGACGAGGCGGCGGAGATGCGCGGGGATTGAGGCGGGGCCGGGCTCGTTGTTGGGCATGTTCTCAGTTTGGGCTTCGGACTGGGTGGACGTCATTACCTCTCCTTGATGGTGCGTGAAAAATGAAAGAGCCGCAACCTTTTTGGGCTGCGGCTCGGGAAGTTCGAAGACTCTGAAGTGTTTAGGTGTTTTCAGAGATGCATGCGAGGACTCCACTGGCCGCCTGGTTGCGCCAATAGGAGATGGTAAAGAACGTAAATGATGAGCGGCTCGACATGCTGGACACAAGGTTACCGCGGGGGTGGGGATATTGCAAGGGTTATGGGGGTCCGGGCGAAAAGCAACGGCAATATTCAGTCGCTTCGTCCTCGGACTTCGCTCCAGGCCCCTCGACGTTGCTCAGGGCAGAGCGGTGGCCGCTTTGCGGCGTGTGCCGGAGAAGCCCAAGGAGACCCAAGACTGAAGTCTTGGGCTACCAGCCTTGGGTTACCTAGAAGCAACAACAGGCACAGCGGATCGTGATTCGCGCGATGACCCAGAAGATCGACGATGAAACCGTCGCGAACGTGGGGCGCCCAAATTTAGATGTGGCCACCCAGCCGGATCTCAAATACGTCCAGAGTTTTTTGGCTGGCGTGCCGAAGTATCCGAGTTGGTAGATAGTTATGATTGGATTTTTGAGGTGACTCGATGAACCCTCAAGTGATCGTCGGATTGGCACTCAAAGCGAGCATCATGCTGACCGTCTTCGGGTTTGCGCTGGAGGCTACGCTGGAAGATCTTCTTTATGTATGGCGGAGACCTCGACTGCTCGTGCGTTCGCTGACGGGAATGTTCGTTGTGATGCCTTTGTTCGCCATCTTCCTGACGAGAATATTTTCCTTCCATTCGGTGGTGGTCATTGGGCTGATCGTTCTCTCCATCTCGCCCATTCCTCCTCTCTTACCGAGGAGGGTGACCAAAGCAGGAGGTGTCGCGCCTTACGGACTCGGGTTGATGGTGACGGCAGCCACGTTTTCCATCGTGTATATCCCGGTAGCGACCTATCTCATCGGGAGATACTTCGATAGACCTTTTGCGATGGATCCGGCAGCAGTGGCAAAGCTGGTTGTGCTTTCAGTTCTGATTCCAATTACCGCTGGAATCGTGTTTCGGAGATTTGCGCCGTCTCTTGCGGAGCGAATCTCGCATCGCATTGTCCGCATCGCGGGGATCGTGTTGTTGATTGTCGTACTGTGCATTCTGGTGGTCGCTCTTCCTGTGGCCTGGTCGCTGGTTGGGAATGGAACGATACTCGCCTTTATCGCCTTCGTCATCGTCGGGCTATTGGTCGGCCACCTGCTGGCTGGACCGTCCCCGGATGAACAAGTCACGCTTGCGCTCTCAACCGCGTGTCGTCATCCGGGTCTCGCGCTGGCGATTGCGAGTGCAAATATTCCTGACGAGCATCGCGTGGTGGGCGGGATTCTGCTGTATCTATTGACGAATGCTATCTTTACGATTCCCTACATTGCGTGGCAGCGGAAGAAAGTGAGAGGCCATGCGACGGTGTAGGTTCTGAAGGGTTTTTTGGCTTCGCTCAGGATGGCGGGTGTGGTGGGTGAGGAGAGCGGATCGCGCTTTGCGCGATGGCCCACCTTATCGACGATGAAACCGTCGCGAAGATGGGGCACCCAAATTCAGATGGTGGGACACCCGGCCAGAAGGCAGAGGTAATTACGGAGTGGTGAGTAACGTCATCTGTACTGATAGACAATGCACCCGTATAGGACTACGCTTGAGCTTCACCAAGAGAGAGGACGCAAGATGGTTCTCACGCTTCCGCCCTTCTTCCCGCATAGACGAAATCGAGACGGTTCATTCGACTCCATTTGCCTGAAGTGCTTGCTCACAATTGCTAACGCAAGAACTGAAGCCGATCTAGCAAAGCACGACAGGTATCACATCTGCAGACCGTCCATCCTGTCCCAACAGGCTTTTGATCGCGCTCGGAGACCGCGCTAACGAATCCAATTTAACCTTGGAAGAACTAGGTGGCGTGAATGATAGTCGAAATCAAATTTCTCCACCGCTACCACCCTGATGGCACGTGGCAATCGATCTGCCCGGAATGTTATAAGACGGTGTCGGAAAGCCGCGAAGAAAGAGACCTAAAGCGAGCCGAAGATACCCATGTTTGCCTCTCACTCAATGGGCGCCTCGTTCGGATCGACTAACCTTTTTGCTTGCGGCGGAATTCGAGCGAAAGGCGGCAGAAGGCAACCGTTTTCGGTTCTCTGCGCTGAGTAGCCCGTCGCTACGAAGAAGAACCTGCATTTCACCCGCGAACTCAGCAGAACCTGGTCTGAACGCCGCAAAAGAACCTGGAGACTAACGTGCGCTCAGAACTCATCTTTCGTGCCAGTGAAACAGTCGATAACAAGTACAAGCTATGCCAGACAACCTCAAAGGCAACTCGCCGCCTTCACGTCGCCGCGAAAAACACCACAGACACCATCAACGACGCCCTTTCACGAATAGCCGGTGGCGATGAATCTTCGCTAACTGCGAATCCTATTCTTGCCTCGTCGTAGCAAGCATAGTCAGGAACGTGCGCCTGTCATCATGGCGTCAATTGCAGTCAGGAGCAGAGCCCCTAAATAAGGGCGAATGGTTGGGTCGTAATCGGTCCTTAGCTCCTCGCCTTCAGCCATCCATTGGTTGCTCCAGACGAGCATCACTTAGCGAACCAAAGATTCAGTATGGAGTCAAGGGAATGAATTCACTGCGGTTTAACTGGCCGGCTGGACTTCCGAGATTGCTGGGTTCGCCTAAAGAGTGCCCAGTCTGTACCTCAATCGAGTTTACCGAGGCGGAGTGCCATCCTCTCGATCGCACCTTGTCCCTGCTCGCATTACATCCGATTCGCTGTGTAAATTGCTGGCGAAGGTACTACGGCTTCTCGATGACGAATAAAGCCAGCACATGACGTGCCACATTTTCCGGTGGAATCGAAGAAATGGGTTTTGCAATGGTGACGCCGTTTCGCTGACACCTTGGGGTGCGGCTATCTGCGGAACACCTGGCGAGTGCTGGATCCGATCATTGATGGATGGAAAGGACAACCCAATCTTCGCGATGAGATCGCGGCGATTGGGCTGTTTGTTGAGGGTGTTTGCTAGACAGTTTGATGGATAGGGTCGTCGTCGTCGGTGGCCCCATTCTGCTTGAGTCTGTCCTGAATGCCGGTCCAGACGGCTTCGCCGGGGTCGGTGGGTTCGAAGAGGCTGCGGGCCTGGTCGGCGATGGCTTCGAGATCGCGGACGAGGGCGGCGCAGTCGGGATTGTTTTTGAGGAAGGTCTGGAGACGGGGATCCTGGCTGACGTGGCCGTCGCCGTTGGCGAAGAAGTCGGGCAGATATTGTTCAAAGTCAGCAGGAGTCATGGTGTCGAAGTCGGGAAGCTTGGAGTCGGTCATACCGCTACCTCGTTGAAGCCGGCAGGCTGAGCAGACTGTTCCGGTTGGCGGAGGAGTTCGCGGAGCTTGAGGCGGGCCTTGTGGAGCTGGGATTTGCTGTTGCCGGTGGAGCACTCGAGCATGGTGGCGATCTCGTTGTGCTCGAAGCCTTCGACGTCGTGGAGGACGAAGACCATGCGGTAGCCGGGAGGGAGCGAGGCGACGGCGCGCTCGAGGGCGACGCGGTCGACGGAGCCGGTGAGCTGGAGGTCGCGGCTGCCGAAGTCGCGCTTTGGCGCGTCCTCTTCGGAGGGGTTGATGGTCTCTTCGAGGGAGACGAGGTTGAGGCCCTTTTTGCGGAGATGCATCAGCACCAAATTTACCGTAAGTCGATGAAGCCAGGTGGAGAAGGCGGACTCGCCGCGGAAGCTGCCGATCTTGCGGAAGAGATGGAGGAAGGCCTCCTGGGTCATGTCTTCGGCTTCGGAGACGTTGCCGAGCATGCGGAGGCAGAGGGTGTAGACGCGGCGTTTGTGGAGGGCGTAGAGCTTGGAGAATGCTCGGCGTCTCCGTTTTTCGCTGCTTCGATGGCTTCTGCTTCGCCGGCGATGGGCGGATTGCGCTTGAAGACGCCGGGAGCGGGTGTGTTTTGGGTCATCTGTAGGCCTTGGACGTCCATAGCTAGACTCCGGACTCTTTCGTCGTTCACCGTTAAGTTTTCGCCTGCTTTGAGCCTACCGCAAACGGAGGGGGAAGTGATGGTGCATGTGGGTTGGATGGAGGGTAAGCGGGAAGGGTTGTGTTTGCGGGGTTGTACAAAAGGGGCTTATTTCCATCAGGATAGGGCCAGATCAACGACTCAGGAGCCGATGAAGCGGGCGTAGAGGGAGCGGGCGAGGGTGATGTCGGTGGTGCCCTGGATGAGGCAGCGGCCGTCGGGGAAGAGGGTGAGGGTGTGGGGTGGCCGGTCGAAGCGGAGGAGGAGGTTGTTGAAGCGGACAGCGCCGTGGGGGGGGAGGCGGTCGCGCATGGCGGCGAAGTCGACGGGGCGGTGGTGCTCGTGGATCTGGACGGAGTTGCGGCCGCAGAGGGTGATGTGGGGGCGGCCTTCGCCGGCGAGGTGGGTGAAGATGCGCTGGCCGCAGACGGTGCAGGCGGGGTTGGGGGTGCTGGTGTTGATCTCGCTGCGCTCGTTGCTCCAGAGATCGAAGGAGAGGAGGGTGCGGCGCATGAGGTGGGGCTGGTTGGTGAGGAGCTTGAGGGCTTCGGTGGCCTGGATGGAGGCGGCGAGGTTGACGGCGGTGGAGAGGATGCCGGCGGTGTCGCAGGTTTCTACGGGGCCGGTGGGGGGCTTGGGGAAGATGCAGGCGAGGCAGGCGGTGGGGGGGTAAGTAATTGGTACGTCGTTATGCTCCGTCTTGAAGGACAAATACAGGGGTTCTTCGCTGCGCTCAGAATGACGACCTTTCTGGCCGGGCGATGGACTTTTCTGGGCTAACGACGAGCCTTTGGGCAGGATGTTCATGGTGGCGGCGTAGGCGCCGATGGCTGCGGCGTAGATCCAGGGTTTGGATTGCTGGACGGCGTAGTCGTTGATGAGGTAGCGGGTTTCGAAGTTGTCGGTGGCGTCGAGGATGAGTTGGGCGGGGGCGAGGAGCTCGTGGATGTTGGCGGGGACGAGGTCGGCGATGTGGGGGTGGACGGTGATGGTGGAGTTGAAGAGGGCGATCTTGCGGCGGGCGGCTTCGGCTTTGGGGAGGGATTCGCGGGCGTCGGCCTCGTCGAAGAGGATTTGGCGCTGGAGGTTGGAGGGTTCGACGAAGTCGCGGTCGATGAGGGTGAGGGTGCCGACGCCGGCGCGGGCGAGGAGGGAGGCGGTGGCGGCTCCGGTGGCTCCGACGCCGACGATGGCGACGTGGGCGGAGGCGAGGAGTTGCTGGCCGGTGGCTCCGATGCCGGGAAAGAGGATCTGGCGGGAGTAGCGGTCATGATCGGTGATGGCAGAGGTTGGGCCAGCGGGGGTGTTGATCTGGGTGCTGGCGGGTGGCTCTTCGAGGGATTGGGTGGGATGCTTTGACATGACGGGGCGATTCTGCCAAAAGGCGCTGCTCTTTCGTAGTATAGGGAAGGGACGGATGTGCAGGGAACCCGCCGACATGCCCGCGGCTTTCGGCATCCTACGGATGAAAAGGGTCTGCCGGACGTATGCAGGCTCTGGATGCGGTGGTATTGCCGCGCATAGTGCAGGACTTGCAGGGCTCCTCAATCAAAAAATATTGAACGGGAATGATGGGTGGTTTTTTGGGTCAGATGCAACGAGGTCGCGCGCGGAGATCACTGAAGGTTGGGTGCTGGCGTGTCGCGGCGGCGGTGTGGATCGGACTGCTGGACGGCGGCGGGAGCGGCTTGCGGCGCAGGACTTGCCGGCGGTTTCGACGCCTGGGCAGGTGGAGCAGAGTCCGACTGCGGCCAAGGCCGAGACTGCGCAGGCGACTGCGGGGCGTGGCAGGACTGTCGACTTCGGTGTGGGAGTGGAAGGGGCTGCGCGTCGACAGGATTCAGTTTGAAGGCGTGACGTTCGATCCGACGGATACGCTGCCGCAGGAGCTGGCGCAGAAGGTGGGGACGCCGCTCGATCCGGAGAAGGTGCGGGCGAGTCTGCGGCGGTTGTTTGCGAGCGGGCGCTACCGCGATATTGCGGTGCGCGGGGTGCGGGAGGGCGATGCGGTCACGCTGATCTTTTCAGGAGTGGCGCGGTACTACGTGGGGCGGGTGACGATCGATGGGGTGAAGAACGACCGGCTGGCGTCGTTGCTGGAGTTTGCGACGAAGCTTTCGCCGGGGACGGCGTTCAACGAATCGCAGATTGCAGCGGGGGCTGAGGGGATCAAGGAGATTCTGCAGCAGCAGGGGTACTACGAGTCCATGGTGTCGGCCGACTCGCAGGTCGATGTTGCGGGTGATCAGGTGAATGTGACGTATACGGTTGCAATTGGACCGCAGGCGCGGGTGGGGCAGGTCACGCTGGAGGGCACGGACCCGGGCATGACGCTGGAGGAGTTTCGCAAGAAGGGAAAGCTGAAGCAAGGCAACAGGGTGACGCGGGACACGACGAGCAATGCGCTGGAGAGGCTGCGGAAGCTGTACCAGAAGAAAGACCGCCTGGAGGCGACGGTGACGCTGCAGAAGCAGACGTATGACCGGTCGCGGAAACAGGTGGACTATGACTTTCATGCGAACCAGGGGCCTGAGGTGAAGGTTGTGGTGGAGGGCGCGAAGATCTCGAAGAGCCGGCTGCACATGCTGGTCCCGATCTACGAGGAGGGGACGATCGACAACGACCTGCTGAACGAAGGGGTCTTCAATATTCGAGACTACGAGCAGCAACAGGGGTACTTCGATGCGAAGGTGGAGGTGAAGGTGGTGGGGACAAGACACGACCACGGAGAGCGTGGTGTTTACGGTGGAGCTGGGGGTGAAGCATAAGGTCGATTGCGGTGGAGTTGAAGGGGAACAAATACTTCTCGGACGATCTGCTGCGGGAGCGGATGCGGGTGCAGAAGGCGAACTGCGTATCAGCGGAGCGGGCGCTACAGCCCTGCGCTGGTGGCGGCCGACGTGACGGCGATCCAGGCGCTGTATCGCGCGAACGGATTCGATCAGGCGACGGTGACGACGGATGTGAAGGATATCGAAACATCGGCGAATGGAAAGCCGCTGAAGGGTGGGGAGATCGCGGTGACCTACACGATTGTGGAGGGGCCGCAGCAGAAGTTTGGCACGGTGGCGTTGAATGGCGTGGATGCGAGCCGGATGAAGGATGTGAAGGCGCTGATGAATACGCAGCCGGGACAGCCGTTTTCGCTGGTGACGCTTTCGGGCGACCGGGATGCGGTGCTGCAGTACTACCTGAGCAACGGCTTCGACCAGGTAAAGGTGGAGATCAGGCAGAACAAAGAGATCGAACGATGCGGATAAGACGGATGTGTCGCTGAATGTGACGGAGGGGCAGCAGGTCTTCGTCAACAGAGTGCTGTTGTCGGGTGTGGGGAGGACCAAGCCGAAGGTGGTGCAGGGGCAGATTCTGGTGCATGCGGGCGATCCGCTGGACCAGACGGCGTTGCTGCAGACGCAACGGAACCTGTACAACATTGCGCTGTTCAACGAAGTGATCGCGGCGGTGCAGAATCCGGAGGGCGATGCTCCGCAGAAGAATGTGCTGCTGCAGTTGACGGAGGCGAAGCGGTGGAACGTGACGTATGGGTTCGGGCTTGAGGCGCAGACGGGAACGCCGCAGGCGGGCATGATCTCGGAGGCATCGTGCATACAGTTGATGCTCAACCCGTGCAATCAGCTTACGCAGGAAGGGAGGACGGGAGTCAGCCCGCGCGTGTCGCTGGATGTGTCGCGGATCAATCTCGGCGGAACGCAGGACTCGCTGACGCTTCACTCGTCGTATGGATTGTTGCAGCAGATGGCGATCCTGACGTTTCAGAATCCTCACTTTTACGGGAGCAAGAATTTTGCTGCATCGATCTCGGGCGGGTACTCGAACATTCAGGACATTACGACGTTTGCGGCGTCGACGCTGCAGGGTGACTTTCGCATCACGCAGAGGTGGAGGCGACGTGACACGTTTATTTACGACTTTCTGTACCGGCGAGTGGCGGTCGATCCGAACAGCCTGCAGGTTTCGGCGGACCTGATTCCGCTGCTGTCGCAGCCGGTGCGCGTGGGCGGGCCGGGGCTGACGTGGTTTCACGATACGCGGTCGCCGGGGCCGCTGGATGCGGTGAAGGGGCAGTACACGACGTTGCAGACGTTTGTGGCTTCGTCGAAGTTTGGTTCGCAGACGAATTTCTGGAAGATCGACGGGACGAACTCGACTTACTACCAGTTCGGCAAGCAGAAGTATGTGATTGCGCGGAGTACGCGGATTGGGTTTGAGCAGTCCTGGGGGCCGAATCCGAATGTGGGGAACGATGCCTGTTTGAATCCGGACGCTGAGGGTAATGATCTGCTGAACACGAATCCGAGTTGCGTTGCGGTGCCGCTGCCGGAACGGTTGTATGCCGGCGGCGCCAACTCGCTGCGGGGGTTTCCGATTAATGGAGCGGGACCGAGGGACCTGCAGACGGGGTTTCCGGTGGGCGGGACGGCGGCGTTCGTGAATTCGCTTGAGTTCCGGATGCCGGCGCCGACGTTGCCGCTAGTGGGCAGTAGCGTGAACTTTGTTCTGTTTCACGACATGGGGAACGTGTTTCAACTGGCGTCGCAGATGTTTCCGAGCTTTCTGCGCTTCAACCAGCCGGACCGAGCGACGTGCTCGAATGTGTCGGGGAGCATCGGGACTTGCAACTTCAATTATTTTTCGCATGACGTGGGATTGGGCGCGCGGTACAGGACGCCGGTGGGGCCGATTCGCCTGGATTTCAGCTATAACCTGAATCCGCCGGTGTATCCGGTGATTTACGACTTCAACAACAATCCTCCGCATGAGGGCCACGCTGGGCATTTCAATTTCTTCTTCAGTATTGGAGAGAGCTTCTAGATGGGATCGATGGCACAGACAACGACGGGGCGATGGCTGGTGGGCGCGATTGCGTTCGCGGCGATGCCTGTGCTGATGGCAGGACGGCTTTGGGCGGGGCAGGCAGCGGTTGTGCCTCAGGCCAACAACGCTGCTCCTGACGTTGGGGTGGTGCTGGACCGCTGGTTGCGGTGGTGAATGGGGACGTGATTCTGGAGAGCGATGTGGACGAGGAGCGGCGGTTTGAGGAGATTCAGCCGTATCGCTCGGTGGCCGATTTCACGCGGGAGAAGATCATTGAGAGGCTGATGGACCGGGCGCTGATTCTGCAGCAGGCGGCGCTGCAGCCTGAGGATGCCGATTTCGGATAAGGACCTGGATGCTCAATGGCGACGTTGCGGAAGGACATTCCGGCGTGCAAGCAGTATCACTGTGAGACGGATGAGGGATGGAAGAAATTTCTGGGCGACCACGGGTTTACGGTGGAGGAGTTTCGGGCGCGGTGGCGGAAGCGGATGCAGTTGCTGAGGTTTATCGAGGTGCGATTCCGCAATGGGATCTCGATCTCGGATGCCGAGATCAAGGCGTACTACGAGAAGACGATGTTGCCGGAGTATGCGAAGCGGAATGTGACGCCGCCGCAGCTGGAGACGATTCAGAAACGGATTGAAGAGGTGCTGTTGCAGCAGCAGGTGAGTGCGCTGCTGCAGGACTGGCTGAAGTCGCTGCGGGCGCAGGGAAGCGTGCGGATGATCACGCCGGGTGAGGTGGCGCCGTGAGCGATCTCGAGAAGAAACTACATGAGAAGAAGGAGCAGCTCGAGGCGAAGGTTGCCGAGGAGATCGCCAAGGTGAAGCGTTCGCTGGCGACGCGGATGGGGCGCGCGGTGGCGTGGACCGTGATTGGGTTTGTGGTGCTGGTGGCTGGTGTTGTTTGGGACGTTTGCGTGGTACTCGACGACGGATGACTTCAATCGCCGGGTGGGGAAAGAGGTTGTGAAGGTGCTGGAGGATGCGACGGGCGGGCGGGTGGAGCTTGGGCAGCGATAAGCTTTGATCTGCGGCATCTGGCGATTGAGGCGATGGGCTGGTGATTCATGGGCTGGAAGGGCCGGGCGAGGCTCCGTATCTGTCGGTGGACAAGATTGAGCTGCGAGTGAAGTTATTCAACCTCCTTTCGCATGTGGCGGGGACGGGTGTTGCGTCGCATGTGCGGTTGAGCTACCTGGGGGTTGACGCATCCGCAGTTTCACTTGATCGTGGATAAGGATGGGAAGACGAACCAGCCGGTGCCGAAGCATCCGAACACGAGCAAGACGCCGGTGATCGGATACGCTGCTGGACCTGAAGGCGCGGAGAGGTGGTGGTGACGAATGGCGTTGCGCTGTTGAACAATCGTGCGATTCCGTTCGATCATGGCGGCGCGGGACCTGGGTGCGGAGGTGCACTACATCTCTTCGACGGATCGCTATGGGATGACCGTCGACCTGAAGGACCTGCGGACGAAGATGGCGAAGCAGGTGGAGGCGCAGTCGGCGTTGCATCTGGCGGGGGAGCTGGGGCGGGATGCGGTGGAGTTGACAGCGGCTTGAGTTCACCAGCGGGAAGAGCTCGAAGCTGGAGGCGACGGGGAGTCTGAAGCACTTTGCGAAGCCGGAGTGGCAGGCGACGGTGAAGGGGTCGCTCGGAGTTGAAGCAGATTTCGATGTTGGCCGATGTGGACGGGTTGAATGCGGGTACGGTCGATCTGGATTTGAAGGGCCATAACTGCGTGACGCCGCCGGCGGTGGCGCAGAAGCATCCGCGGTTCTGGCAGCGAAGCCATCCAAAGGAGACCACGAAGCCGCCGCGCCCGTTGCCGCCTGATCCGGATTGCGTGGCGGGATATCTGCTGGTGGGGACGGCGAAGATTCACAAGGCGTCGTACCGGGACGAGAATGTGCGGCTGCATGATGTGGATGGCAGCGCGACGCTGCATGTGACGCCGACGGAGCTGTTGCTGACGGCGTTGACGGGATATCTGCCGGGTGGGGGAAGTGCGGCGGGAGAGTTGCGGATTGCGAACTGGCTGGGCGAGGTGCCGCCGACAGATGTTGCGGCGAGTTCGTCCGACGACGAAGGCTGCGGTGACGACAACGAATACGACGGCGAAGGCGATTGGGGCGAAGGCTCCGGTCACTGAGAACGGTGAAGGTGCCGCAGGTGCAGACGGCGCATGCTTATTTGACGGCGACGCTGACGAAGATTCCGCTGCGAACGATTATGGATGTGACGGCGCCGGAGCACTATGGCGATCTGGGGTTCGATACGGCGGTGAGCGGGCCGGTGAAGGTGGAGTGGGGCGGTCCCGCGAAGGATATTTCGGACACGGTGGAGGTGGATGGCGATCTGACGTTTGCGCCGACGGGGGTGAAGCGGCCGGGCGCGTTGAACGATGTCCCGGTGACGGGGCAGGCGCTGGCGCACTACACGGGGAGGAATGAGACGGTACTGATTCAGAAGGTCACGCTGCAGATGCCGGAGACGAACTTCGAGGCGTCGGGCGTGCTGGGGGTGAACGAGGGCGATCCGTTGACGGATCTGCGGGTGGACCTGACGGTGCGGGACCTGTCGGAGTTCAACCAGCTGTTGACGACGCTGGATCTTGAGGGGAATGGAAAGAGGGGGACGGCGGCGATTCCGGTGGTGCTGCATGGCGCGATGCAGTTCAATGGAACGGCAAAGGGGAGGATTGCGGACCTGGATGTGAAGGGGCATATGCAGGCGACGAATGCGGAGTTCGCGCTGGGAACGACGGATGTGCTGATCGATTCGGTGGTGGCGGATGCGGAGTATTCGCCGAACTCGGGAGTGCTGGTGGCGAGTTCGACGATCAAGCGCGGGACGGCGGTGCTGAACGTAGAGGGGAAGATCGAGCCGCGCAAGGTGGTGGGGCGGCGCGGCGTGGTGACGTATGAGTGGGACGACGGGATGGCGCTGGATGCGAAGGTGCAACTGGCCAACGCGCAGGTGGTGGATGTGCTGCAGATTGCCGGGCAGCAGGGGAAGGTTCCGGTGACGGGAACGATTGCGTTGAATGCCCATGCGGCGGGGACGCTGAATAGTTTGAGCGGAGCCGGGCATATCTCGCTGGAGAATGGCGTGGCGTATGGAGAGCCGTATGAGTCGGCGGTGGCGGAGCTGACGGTGCAGGGGAAGGATATCGAGGCGAGCAGCGTCGTGTTGAAGCTGCATGGGATGCAGATCGCCGGCAACGGTGGGTATGACATGGGAGCGAACATCTGCATGCGCATGTGGAAGGGCACGATATTTTGCTGTCGAAGTTCGCGACGGTGCAGAATGCGAAGACCGGGCTGGATGGTGTTGTCAGCTTCGTTGCAGATGCGAATGGGACGGTGACGCGAGCCGGGGTTGAAGGCGAATGCGAAGCTGACGGGTGTGACGTACCAGGGACAAGGCATCGGCGAGGCGGTGGTTGAGTCGCATAGTGACGGGGAGACGGTGTACTTCACGGCGAACTCGACGCTGGTGGGTGCGAAGGTGGATGCGTCGGGACAGGCGGGGCTGACGGGCGATTATCCGATGCAGGCGAAGGTGACGGTCGCGGGACTGGATATCGGCAAGCCGATGGCGATGTTTGGGCCGGGAAATGTAAAGGCGGAGTCGCTGATCAATGGCGAGGCGACGGTAAGTGGGCCGCTGAAGACACCGAAGGCGTTGAGCGGCGAGGCGCAGTTCAACCAGGTCGACGTGAAGCTGCAGGGGATCGAGTTGAAGGCGGCTGAGCCGCTGCGAGTGGGCTTGCGCGACGGGGTGGCCACGCTGGAGCAGGTCCACATTACGGGACAGGATACGGATATTCGGGCGAGCGGGACGGCGCAGCTGTTCGGGGCGACGGATCCGAAGGGTGGCAAGCTGGATGTGAAAGCGACCGGGAGTGTGAGCATGACGCTGCTGCACACCTTCGATTCGGACATCATTTCGACCGGGAAGATGGAGTTTACGGTGGCGGCGGGTGGACGAGTGACGAATCCGGCGCTGACGGGCAAGGTGCAGTTCGACAAGGTGAACATCGCGATGGACGGGGTTCCGAATGGGTTGAGCAACATGAACGGGACGCTGGTGTTCAACGGTGACCGGCTGCAGGTGGAGAGCCTGACGGCGACGACAGGTGGCGGCACGCTGAAGATTGGCGGGTCGATTGGTTACAGAAATGGCGTCTATGCCGACCTGACCGCGACTGGCGAGGTGGTGCGGGTGCGGCTGTATGGGTTGAGCGCGACGGCGAATGCGAACCTGAAGCTGCAGGGTAGCCTGGAGAGTGCGACGTTGAGCGGAACGATTCTGATGACGCGATTTGGGATCGGCCAGGATGTGGATTTTGCTGCGTTCGGATCGCCGGGAGGGGTGAGTGCGCCGCCGGATCCGAACTCTCCGGCAAACAAGATCCGGCTGGATGTGCATGTGACGAGTGCGCCCCAACTGGACTTTCAGAACTCGTATGCGAAGCTGGCGGGGACTGTGGACCTGACGATTCGGGGGACGGCGGCGGTGCCGTCGGTGCTGGGGCGGATCGAGATTAACGAGGGGAGTGCGACGTTTGCGGGGCAGAAGTATCAACTGCAGCGGGGCGAGATCTACTTTACGAATCCGGTGCGGATTGACCCGATCATCGATCTGGATGCGACGGCGCAGGTGGAGAACTACGACATTACGGTGGGACTCCATGGCACGGCGACGAACCTGAAGCCGACGTATCGGTCGGAGCCTCCGCTGAGCGAATCGGACGTGTTTGCGTTGCTGGCGCTGGGGAGGACGCAGGAGGAGGCGCAGCTTTACCAGGAGCGGCAGGTGCAGCAGGGTACCGATCCGACGACGAGCGCGCTGCTGGGTGGAGCGCTGAATGCTACGGTGAGTAACCGGGTGGAGAAATTGTTTGGCGTGGGCAGCGTGAAGATCGATCCGGCGTTTGTGGGCACGCTGGGTAACTCGTCGGCGAGGATTACGGTGCAGCAGCAGATTTCGCGACAGGTTACAGCGACGTTTGCGACGAATGTGAATACATCGGCGCAGCAGTTGATCCAGGTGCAGTACGATTTGAATCATGACAATTCGATCGTGGTGACGCGCGACGAGTCAGGCGTTTTCAGCGTTGTCTATAAGCTGCGGAGGCGGTACCGGTAGACGGCTGAGAATGCTGGAATCAGCATCCTACTTTCTGCGGTTGTTGAGAAAACGAGGTGGTAGGAACTATGAACTGGATGACGAGTGTGAGGCGCGCGGGTTTGCTGAGCCTCGCTGGGGTGCTGATGTTTGCCGGAGCACCAAGGGGACGGGCGCAGAGCGGGCCGTACGATGCGCAGATTCAGGCGGACGTGGCGAAGGCGCTGGACAGCAAGCGATTCAAGGACGTGAAGGCTTCCGTGCAGAACGGCGTCGTGAAGTTGACCGGGACGGTGGATCTCTACAGCGCCAAGAAGGAGGCGGACGATCGCGCGCACCATCGCAAGAATGTGAGGAGCGTCGAGAACCAGATTCGAGTTGCGGGGCCGATGGTCGATGATACGACGCTGCGGGATAAGCTGTCGGAGAAGCTGGCGTATGACCGGGCGGGCTACGGGACGACAGCTTTCAATGCATTTACGATCAGCGTCGAGAAGGGTGTAGTGATGCTGGGAGGAACGGCGTATGGGCCTTCGGATAAGGATTCGGCGATTAGCCTGGTAGAGAATTATCCCGGCGTGAAGGATGTGATCGACAACATCGAGGTCGCGCCGTTGTCGCCGACGGATGACGCGATTCGTCTGGCGGTGGCGCGGGCGATCTATGGGTTTCCAACGTTGAATAAGTATGCGATCGATCCTGCGAAGCCGATTCGGATTACGGTGGTGAATGGAAATGTGACGCTTGTCGGGCGTAGTGGACACCGAGGCGGATAAGGACGCCGCGAATATAAGGACGAATAGTGTTCCCGGAGTCTTCAAGGTGATAAACAGACTGCAGGTGTCTGGTGGCGCGACAGAAAAACAAGAGAAGCCGGACAAATAGATTGGATTTCATGCTTTGGGCCGCGCCGATGATGTCGGCGCGGCCCAACTCTTTTACGATAGAAGGATGGCATCGTTGTGGAGGAGTACGGTTGTAACGCTTGAGATGATCAAGTGGGAGCATTCGGTGTTTGCGTTGCCGTTTGCGTTGACGGGAGCGGTGCTGGCCGCGGGCGGCTGGCCTGCGCTGCGGGTGCTGGGCTGGATTGTGGTTTGCATGGTGGCGGCGCGGTCGGCGGCGATGGCGTTCAACCGGCTGGTGGATGCGAAGCTGGATGCGGCGAATCCGCGAACAGCGATGCGGGCTTTGCCGGCGGGGACGTTGAGCAATGGGTTTGTCGGCGGATTTGTGGTGGTGTCGGCGGCGGTGTTTGTTCTGGGTGCGGCGATGCTGAACCGGCTGACGCTGGAACTGGCTCCGGTGGCGCTGGCGGTGGTGCTGGCTTACAGCTATATGAAACGGATGACGCGGTGGTCGCACCTGGTGCTGGGACTGGCGTTGGGGATTGCGCCTTCGGCCGCGTGGATCGCGGTACGGGGATCGCTTGACTGGCGGATTTTGGTGCTGACGGGCGCGGTGCTGCTCTGGGTTGGCGGGTTTGATGTGCTGTACGCGTGCCAGGACTTTGAACATGATCGCAAGGTGGGGTTGAAGAGTGTGCCCCAGGCGTTTGGGGTGGCGCCTGCATTCTGGATTGCACGCGCGATGCATGTGGGAATGCTGCTGCTGCTTTGCTGGCTGATCGTGCTGTTTGGACTCGGGAAGGTGGCGATGCTGGGGGTGGCGGTGGTGGCGCTTCTGCTGCTGTATGAGCACTCGATTATTTCGCCGAAGGACCTGCGGCGCATGAACGCAGCATTCTTTACCTTGAACGGCGTGATCTCGGTTGTGTTCTTTGGATTTGTTGCGGCGGATGTTTTGATGCGGCGATAGAAGAGCCCGCCGAGTGGCGGGCTCTTCCGGAGGAGGGCACTGCAACCTTGTCAGCGCTGATGCTTCTGCTTGATGTCGTCCAGCTTCTCGTTCATTTTTTCTTTGACGTTGTGTGCGGTTGATGTAATCTTTTCGCGCAGGTCATGAGCTTTCTCTTCGGTGCGCACCTTCAAGCTTTCGCGTTCGACTTGCGCCTTTGCCTGCGCATCGGTGTCCACTGCGTTTGCGGCGTCTTTGGCGTGTCCCCACGTCTCTTTTGCGGCGCCTTTGATCTGTTCGGCAGCGCCGGCATTGGCGAGTTTCTGATTGCCGACGGCTTCACCGACACCCTGTTTGATCTTGCCTGCTACCTGGTCGAATTTTCCTTCTACTTTGTCGGTGTTCATATTAATTCCTTTGATGTTTCAGTGACTATTGGGAGGACTGCTGTTTTGTGGTGAGTGAGTAGGGGCTAAAGCGCTCGTCTTCCTGACATGAGGTTGAAGATGAGCACGATGATAGCGAGGACGAGAAGGATGTGAATCCACCCTCCGAATGTGTAACTGCTGACGAGTCCTACGATCCAGAGGATGAAGAGGATGATTGTGATTGTCCAAAGCATTTTTCGTTCTCCTAAACGAGTGCCGGCTTCAGTTTCCTCCGGTTCGCAGTGTTGGTATTCCAAACGGTGACCCTTCCTGTGGTAAGGTGCCGGGTACGCAGGGGAGGTTGCCAGTGCGAATAAAATATGAGGGAGTTACGTACGCGGAGCGGGGGCTGAATTGAAGTTTGCGATTCAAGGTGAGTTAGGTTCGAACAGCCACATGGCAACAGTCGAGATGCTGGGCAACCAGAACGGCCTGGAGATCATCGCGTGTACCGTCTCGGCGCAGGTGCTTGCGAAGGTGGTTGCGGGTGAGGTTGACGGCGCGGTGCTGCCAATCGAGAACAGCCTGCATGGGTCGGTTGCGGAGCACTACGATCTGCTGCTGGAGCTGCCGGTTCGAATCGAGGGGGAGAGTCTGCTGCGAATCCGGCATAACGTGATTGCGATGCCGGGAGTGAAGCTGGAGGAGGTGCGGAAGGTGATGTCGCATCCTGTGGCGTTGTCACAATGCCGCCGGTATCTGGCCGCACATCCGGAGTTCGAGGTTGTGCCTTTCTATGACACGGCTGGGAGCGTGAAGCACCTGATGGAGGAGGGTCTTCGAGATGTGGCGGGGATTGCTCCTGAGCTTGCGGCAAAGGTGTACGGCGCTGAGGTTCTGGTGCCGGGGGTGGAGGACCACGCCGAGAACTACACGCGATTCCATCTATTGCGACGGGAAGATATGGCAAAGGAGCAGGACGTCGCGGGTGCGGACAAGATGAGCCTGGCGTTCGCGATCGAGCACAGGCCGGGGACGCTGGTGGCTGCGCTGGAGCGACTGGCCAGTGCTGGAGTCAATCTGACGAAGATCGAGTCCAGGCCGGTGCCGGGGAGTCCGTGGGAGTATGTGTTTTATGTGGATGTGCGGTTCGATACGACGGAGAAGGCGGAGACTGCTTTGGCTGCCTTGCGTGAGCACTGCCGGATGGTGAAGGTGCTGGGGCGGTACCGGGCGGCTTAGGCCTCGAGCATGGGCGGCGATGGCGGGACAGGTAATTTGAAGGCTGTGCGGTGGCGGTGGAGTAGCCAGAGGACGAGACCGTAGACGATTAGACCCCAGATGGAGGAGATAAGAATCAGGGTCACGGTGTATTCGAAGAAGATCCGGGGTTGGCCTGGCATTGTGGGCATGGCAGCGATGAGTTGAGTCATATAGAGGCAGAATCGAGCCCGATACCACGGCAGGATGGCCAGCAAGATATTGCAGCAACCGAGGATGAGGAAGACGATGGTCAGGAGACGGGCAGACTCCTTGAGGCGTAGAAGCCCGTAGCCGGCGAAGGCTGCGACGGCAGCGAAGCCTACATAGATGATGTGCGTCGCTCCTGGCGGAATGATGAAGCCGAACAGGAAAGCGGAAAAAGGCAGGAAGGCGCAGAGCAGACAGCAGAGTGCGGAGAAAAGAAGGAAGCCGCCAATGATTTTAATGGCGGTCGGAGTGCGGCCAAAGTTGCCGCTGGCGTTGGTCGAGGACGGAACGAGCATGGCCGGGTTTGAGAAGATTTCACGGACGGAGCGAAGGTTGAAGTAGACAAGCCACCAGACACCGATGGCGGCGATGAGCAGATAGAACGCCGCCACGACCATCAGGACGAAAGACATGAGGTGGCGGATTTACCGTCGGTTGCTGGGCCTGTAAGGCAAGGGGCATCGCACGGCTGAAGAGGAGGCTAAACGCGGCGGCAAGGATGCCGATGACGGCGAGTCCGCCGCCGATGATCAGGATGGAGTAGCGGCCCCAAGAGCGGAGGCGTAGGATGCCGATTACCGTAAAAATCGCCCAAATGGCGAGGACGGCATAGAAAGCGCTGACAGTAAGCATCAGGTACAAGGCGAAGTGCGGCGTAGCGGCGATTGAGGGCTGATGCTGGGCGAAGATGCTAGCGAAGGCCGTCAGGGCAGTCAGAAGCAGAAGAAAGAGCCCGGCCAGACTGAGCACAATGGCCGAGAGAATGAGTCCAATGGGTGGTTTCATGGCGGGGCCAGTTTAGCCCGGCGATTGGTAGGGCCAAAAGATATATTTACGGGTCGGGTTTTCCCTGAACCTCAGGCTGGACACCAAAGTTCACAATTGGATTGATGAAAAAGGGGTTATGGCCGATGACAAGGGTAATGGGAATGCGTTAGAGAAAGAGGGGTCCAGGGTTTGCGACCAGACGAAGACTTGCTGCATCGAATAGTGGATAATCTGATAGAGGTACACTCAATGCCAAGCGATTTTGTAAGTGTGATTCAACCGACAGCAGCGAAGAATGTGGAGGAATCGGGTGCCGAGGTAGCGGGGAGGCGGCCTGTTCCGGTGCTGCCGGTACGGGATACGGTTCTGTTTCCCCATGCGGTGCTGCCCCTGACGGTGGGGCGCGATAGCTCGATCCAGCTGATTCAGTCGCTGGGCGAGGAGAAGACGATTCTGGTGGTGGCGCAGCGGGACGCGCGGCAGGATTCGCCCCTGGCGGCGGATTTGTATGCCATTGGAACGCGGGCGACGGTGCATAAGGTCGTCAAGATGCCGAACCAGAGCCTTTTTGTGTTTACGGAGGGCAATGAGCGGGTGCATCTGGGTGAGTTTGCGCAGCTGACGCCGTTTATGACGGCGGAGTATGAGCCGATCGCCGATGTCGATCCGCAACCGTCACCCGAGGCGGAGGCGCTGCAGCGGAATGTGGTGAGTCAGTTCCAGCAGATTGTGACGTCGTCGCCGACTTTGAGCGATGACCTGCAGACGATTGCGATCAACATCGATGAGCCGGGAAGGTTGGCGGACTTTATCGCTTCGTCGCTGCCGTTTTTGACTACGACCGACAAGCAGGAGCTGCTGGAGACGCCGGATGTTTCGGCGCGGCTGGAGCGCATCAACAAACACCTGGCGAAGGAGCTTGAGGTGCAGCAGCTGCGCAACAAGATCCAGACCGAGGTGCAGGATTCGGTGCAGTCGTCGCAGCGGGACTACTATCTGCGCGAGCAGTTGAAGGCGATTCAGAAAGAGCTGGGCGATCAGGATGACACCCAGAAGGACATCGCTGATCTGAAGGAGAAGATCGAGACGGCTGGGATGCCGGAGGACGTGAAGAAGGACGCACTGAAGGAGCTGGGGCGTCTGAGCCGGATGAATCCTGCGGCGGCGGACTACTCGTTGACTCGGAACTATGTGGAGTGGCTGGCGGTGTCTGCCGTGGTCGAAGACCTCTGCGGGCGAGGTAGACATTCTGAAGGCGAAGGAGATTCTGGATGCGGATCACTATGGCCTGAAGAAGGTGAAGGATCGCATTCTGGATTACCTTTCGGTGCGGCGTTTGAAGCCGGATATGAAGGGGCCGATTCTTTGCTTCGTTGGGCCTCCGGGCGTGGGTAAGACGTCGCTGGGGCGGTCGATTGCGCGGGCTTTGGACCGGAAGTTTTCGCGAATTTCGCTGGGCGGTATGCATGATGAGGCGGAGATTCGCGGACATCGGCGGACGTACATCGGGGCGTTGCCAGGGCAGATTATTCAACACCTGAAGCGGGTTGAGGTGAAGGACCCGGTGTTCATGCTGGATGAGATCGACAAGCTGGGGCGCGACTTCAGGGGCGATCCTGCGAGCGCGCTGCTGGAGACGCTCGATCCGGAGCAGAACAATACGTTCCGCGATAACTATCTC
The DNA here is from genome assembly GCA_963791735.1 of uncultured Acidobacteriaceae bacterium. GTDB lineage: Bacteria > Acidobacteriota > Terriglobia > Terriglobales > Acidobacteriaceae > Edaphobacter. The sequence goes on from CAWBTR010000014.1 coordinate 60,912, forward strand.
GATCAGCCGTTTGATTTGAGCAAGGTGCTGTTTATCTGCACGGCGAACCAGCTGGATACGATTCCGGGGCCGCTGCTGGATCGTATGGAGATCATTGAGCTGACGGGCTATACGGAAGAGGAGAAGGTGAATATCGCCATCAAATACCTTATTCCGCGGCAGATTAAGGAGAACGGCATTACTGCAGGAGCAGATTGAGTTTCCGAAGGAGAGTGTGCATCTGATCGCGCGGCATTACACGCGGGAGGCGGGTGTTCGTAAGCTGGAGCAGCAGATCGGTACGGTTTGCAGGAAGGTCGCGCGACGCATCGCGGAGGGCCACACGGAGAAGGTTGTGATTACGCCGGAGATTGTGCATGAGTTTCTTGGCGGCATCAAAGTGCGCGTGGATACGGAGATTGCGGAGCGGACCAAGCGTGCGGGCGTTGCTGTCGGGCTTGGCGTGGACACCGGCGGGCGGCGATGTTTTGTTCATCGAAGCGAACAGGATGAAGGGCAAGGGCGGCTTCACGATCACCGGGCAGATTGGCGATGTGATGAAGGAGAGCATGCAGGCTGCGCTGACGTGGGTGCGCTCGAATGCCGCGTCGTTAGGGCTTGATGAGGACTTTACGAAGGATACGGACCTGCATATTCATGTGCCTGCAGGGGCGATTCCGAAGGATGGACCTTCGGCGGGCGTGACGATGGCTACTGCTCTGGTGAGTTTGCTGACGAATACACCGGTGCATCCGCTGACGGCGATGACGGGCGAGATTACGCTGAGCGGCAATGTGCTGCCGGTTGGCGGGATCAAGGAGAAGTTTCTGGCGGCGAAGCGGGCCGGCGTGCGGGATGTGATTCTGCCGACGGACTGTAAGCAGCAGGTAGATGAGGACTTATCGCCGGATCAGATCGAGGGCGTGACGCTTCATTACGCCAGCCGGATTGAGGATGTGCTGGCGGTGGCGCTGCCGAAGACTCCTCGTGAGAAGGTGATGGATGAGGAGGTTCGGGAAGAGGTTATTCACGCGTCGGTGTAAGACGGTCGACTGCGGATATGCGCGGAGCGATACGGATTAAAGTGCGATGCGGATTAAAGACAGAGCGGTTCGGCGGTTTGCCGGGCCGCTTTTTTTGTTTTGGGCCCGTTTTTTTATTTTGTGGTGGAGGAGCGTTTTTGCAGGGGTTTTTGCGAAAAATGGTGTTTTGCGTGTGGTGTTTTTGTGGTGAAGTTGTGGTGAGTTGCTGGTAGATCGTGGTGCGTTGGATGGTCGCTTTTAGCGTCTAAGAATTTGCCACTGTTTTCGACTTTATTTTAGGTTCCTGTGTGAAGGTGTGGAAATGATGACGATCGGGCACTCGACGCTGAAGAAGGATGTGTTTGTGCGAGCGCTGCGGGAGAACGGGTGTACGACACTGGTGGATGTGCGGCGGTTTCCGGGGTCGAGGCGGCATCCGCATTTTTCGCAGGAGCCGTTGTTTGCGGCGCTGCATGATGTGGGGATCCGGGCGGTGTGGCGAGAGGGCCTGGGTGGGCGACGGGAGGTGAAGGCGGACAGCGTGAATACCGGATGGCGGGAGGAGAGTTTTCGGGGGTATGCGGATTACATGCAGACGCCAGCGTTTGACGGCGAAGTGGATTGGCTGATGAAGCTGGCGGACTTCGACTATGCGGTGGTGATGTGCGCGGAGGCGGTGCCGTGGAGGTGTCACCGGTCGCTGATTGGGGATGCTGTGCTGGCTCGGGGTGGGGTGGTGGAGGATATTTTCGTCGATGCGAATGGGAGGAGTACCCGGCAGGCCGCATGCGATGACGGAGTTTGCGCGGGTTGAGGGGACGAGGGTTTGGTATCCGGGGGCGGCCAGTTTGTTTGTTTAGCGAAGGTCAGGCTGGCTCAGGCGGCCCGTCCTCCCTTTAGAGGAAGATGGCGACGGAGTCCGGACAGGCTGACTATCTGTTTTTGGGTGGGGGAGTCAAAGGTTCAGAGTCGCGTATGCTGTCTGGATGCGGGTTCGCGTGCTCTATTTTGGTGTGTTGAAGGATGTTATGGGACGTGGCAGGGCGGAGATGGAGTTGGAGGATGGAGCGTCCGTGACGGAGTTGCTGGAGATTCATCGGGAAATGGCTGGGGCTGGGGTTTGGGATTCGATCGCTGTGGCGGTGAATCAGGAGTATGCTCGGCCGGCGATTTGTTGAAGGATGGAGATGAGGTGGCTCTGTTGCCGCCGGTGAGTGGTGGTTGTTTGGTTTTGGTTGCTGGGATAGGAGAGCATACCCCAGGGGCTAAAGCCCCTTGAATTCGGCTGAAGGTAAGCCAAGGCTGAAGCCTTGGCTTACCTAGAAGCAAAGGCGAGGGCCAAGGCAAAGGCAAAAGCAAAAGCAACGGCAAAAGCAAGAGCAAAAGCAAGAGCAAAAGCAAGAGCAAAAGCAGATCCTCCGCCTGCGGCGAAGTATGACAACTAGAAAGACAAAGGCGAAGGCGAAGGCGAAGGCTAAAGCTAAGGCGAGGGCGAAGGGTAAAGCGCAGGTAGGCCAGTAGAGGTTAGGAACGGTATGCGGGTTGAGATTACAGATGGGGTGATTCCGGTGGCGGAGATTGCGGCGGAGATCAAGGCCGGGCCGGATGGGGCGGTGTGCGTCTTCGATGGCATCGTGCGGGATAATTCGCGGGGAAGGAAGACACTCTATCTCGACTATGAGGCTTATCGGGAGATGGCGCTGGAGCAGATGCGCGGGCTGGCCAGCGAGGCGGTGACGAAGTTTGGCGTAAGGGATGTAGCGATTGTGCATCGGCTGGGACGGCTGGTTGTCGGAGAGACGAGCGTGCTGATCGCGGTGGCTTCGGTGCATCGCGGAGCGGCGTTTGAGGCTTGCCGGTGGCTGATCGATACGTTGAAGAAGACGGTGCCGATCTGGAAGAAAGAACAGTTTGTGGATGGAGCGATTTGGGCGGATGGGGAGCCGTTTCCTGAGGAGCAGCGGGTTAGCGGGTTAGCGAGTCAGGGGGTTAGCGAGGTGCTGGAAGTGGAGAACGGGCCAGGCGGCGAGAGCGGTGGGGTTTCGCTCGATGAACCACCCTCTGCAAAAGGCGCGAAGGATGGGATGACCGGTTTTGCAGGGAGTGAAAGGTTGAGGGCTGAGAGGTGAGATCGCTTGTTGTTGCCGCATTGTTAGGAATGCAGGTTGCGTGGGGACAGGCGCCGATTGAACGAAAGCCGCCACCGCCGCCGACGGGAGCGCAGGCTCCTGCGGATGCAGATAATGTGCAGGATGTGCCGGTGGCTAAGCCGGAGCAAGGCGGCTCTCCGCAGAGCGGGTCTTCGCAGAGTGGATCGGGTGGGTCTCAGCAGAACGGCTCTCCGCAGGGCGGATTTCCGACTATTAAGGTGGAGACGCGGCTGGTGAATGTGCCACTGAATGTGGTGGACGCCAAGGGTTTTCCAGTAGGCGGGCTTGGACGCGAGGATTTCCAGATTCTTGAAGACGGCAAGGCGCAGAAGATTGCGGTGTTTGAGAGAGAGGCGACGACTCCGCTGTCGATTGTGCTGGCGATTGACACAAGCGAAAGCGTGATGACCAGTGAGCGGCTGGAGAAGGAGGCGGCGAAGCACTTTGTGAATGCACTACTGCGCGAGCAGGATGAGCTGGACCTGATGGAGTTTTCCGACGTGGTGCGGGAGGTCGTTCCGTTTACGAACCAGAAGAAAAGGATCGAGACGGGAATTAACCAGGTGCAGCAGGGATCCGCTACGGCGCTGTATGACGCGGTGTATCTGGCGTCGGAGCGGTTGGCGGGGACCTCGGGTGCGGACGGGCGGCGGCGGGTGGTGGTGCTGATTACCGATGGCGGAGATACTGTGAAGGGATCGCAGTATACGCAGGCGATGGAACAGGCGCAGCGGGCAGGGGCGATGGTGTTCGCGATCATCATCGTGCCGATCTATGCGGATGCGGGCCGGAATACGGCCGGGGAGCACGCGTTGATTCAGATGGCGCAGGACACGGGCGGGAAATATTACTACGTCAATGAACCGAAGGATTTGGAGCCGGCGTTCCGGCATGTGTCGGATGACCTGAGGACGCAGTATCTGCTGGGGTACTATTCGCCGCGGCGAGGGAAAGATAGTTCGTACCGGAAGATCGAGGTGCGGTTGACGGATGCAACCCTCCAGGGAAAGTATGACCTTCGGTACAGGGTCGGGTACTACGCGGACGCACGATAGCCAGTATCGAGATCGTAGGAAGAGAAAGGGGCGGAGCTGATGGTTGCAGGTGCGCACGTAGTCATATACAGCAAGGATGCGACGGCCGATCGAGCCTTTCTGCGGGACGTCCTTGGATTTGCATCGGTTGACGCAGGCCACGGATGGCTGATCTTTGCGCTGCCTCCGGCTGAGGTCGCGGTTCATCCCTCGGAAGAGAATGACTGCCCGGAACTCTACTTGCTGTGCGGCGATCTGAACGCCGAGATGGATGCACTGCGGAAGAAGGGCGTCCAGTGTTCGCAGGTAGAGGAGGCCCGATGGGGTTCGATCACAAAGATTGGGCTTCCCGGTGGGGGTGAAATCGGCCTCTACGAGCCGAAGCACCCGACGGCATTCGCCCTGAGTTCAAAGTGACCGGCTGCCTCAAAGTGACCGGCTGCCTACCGACTGCCGGGCGATGCATTTAGAGTGTGAGACGAGAGGGAATTGTGAGCCGATTTGAGTTTGCGCATGTGGCTGATGGGATTGCGAGGCAGGCGGGAGCGCTGCTGCGTGGGTTTTACACGAAGGGCGTTGCGACGGAGTACAAGGGCGACGTCGATCTGGTGACCGAGGCCGATCGCTGCGAGTGAGAAGCTGATTGTGGAGAAGCTGAAGGCGGCGTTTCCTGCGCATGGCGTGTATGGCGAGGAGGGAACGCGGAGTGGGATGGACAGCGAGTATCGATGGTATATCGATCCGCTGGATGGGACGACGAACTTTGCGCACGGGTTTCCGGCGTTCTGCGTGATTCTGGGGTTGGAGCGGAGAGCGGCGGGGTTGGCGGCAGATGCGGATGGGGAGCTGGTGGCCGGGGTGACCTACGATCCGCTGCGGGATGAGATGTTTTCGGCGGAGCGGGGCAAGGGGGCGTGGCTGAACGGGAAGAGGATTTCGGTGTCAAAGACGGCGACGGTGCAGGAGTCGCTGACGGCGACGGGGTTTCCGAGCCAGAAGCGGCATAGCAGCCCGAATGTTCACCTGTACCAGGAGATGACGCTGCGGTCGCATGGAGTGAGGCGGGCGGGAAGTGCGGGGCTGGATCTGGCGTATGTGGCGTGTGGGCGGCTGGATGGGTTCTGGGAGTTCAACCTGAATCCGTGGGATACGTCGGCGGGCGTGCTGCTGGTGGAGGAGGCCGGTGGGACGGTGAGTCATTTCGACGGTGGCAAATTTACGCTGGATAGCCGCGAGGTGCTGGCGACGAATGGACGGATCCACGGGGAGATGGTGCACCTGTTTACGGAGATGTTCGAGGGCAGAGGGTTGGGAGAGATTCCGACGCCGGCGGAGTTTGCTGCGAGACGGGTAGCTGGAGGAGTGAAGTAATGCTGAGGAAGGGATCGCGAGTTGGAATCGGGGTACTGCTAGTGATCTTAGGTGCTAAGAATACCGTTTATCCCTATCCGGACCCGCCCATAGGTTTGGCACAGGACATTGGGTACTACGGGTTAGCTCTTTTCATGATTGCTTGTGGGATCTGGTTGATTTTTCGAGGGAGGGGAAATACGGCGCAGGGGAGTGCCATAGCTCGACAAGAAGATTCAATTATGGAGAAAGAGTGAGGAAGAGACGAACGGCTCGGGTGATGCTGTTCGACGAAGCTGGGTCGATTTTGCTGATTCGCTTTGTGGTGCCGAGAGAGGGCGGGGATTTTGTCTTCTGGGCTCTGCCGGGTGGGGAGATTGAAGCCGGGGAGACCGAGGCTGAAGCTGCTGTGCGCGAACTAAAGGAGGAGCTGGGGATCGAGGTGACGGTGCAGGGGCCGGTGTATCGGGACGCGAACATGTTTTTGCATCAGGGTGAGATGCAGGACAATGTGGATTTTCTGTTTCGGGCGCGATGTGGGCGAGCGGAGCCTCGGCTGATAGGGCGAACGGCGGAGGAGATCGGGATCATGAAGGAGGTGCGGTGGTGGACGGTGGAGGAGATTGAACGTTCTCAGGATAGGATCTTTCCGGGAGAGTTGGCGGCGCGGATGAGGGAGCAACGGCGAGCGGAGGTAAATGAGGTCTAAAGAGGTCGCAGTTATGAAGGAATTGTGAGTTGCGGCGAAGAGTAGTTGTGCTGCTAGAATCGAGACGAAGGAATGAGCGGCGGCGTTAGATACTGTAAGGGAGATTTTTCGAAATGGCTTATGTGATTGCGGAACCGTGCATCGGGACGAAGGATTCGGCTTGCGTGGATGCCTGCCCTGTGGATTGTATTCATCCGAAGAAGGATGAGGCGGGGTATGGCGAAGCGGCACAATTGTTTATTGATCCGGTAGAGTGTATCGACTGCGGCGCGTGCGTGCCGGTATGCCCGGTGTCGGCGATTTATGCCGGAGACGACCTGCCGGAGAAGTGGGCAGAGTATCAGACGAAGAACGCCGAGCACTTTGGCCGGTAGATTGAGATTGTTCGGATGTTGCAACCGCGCGGCCCTGGTGCTGCGCGGTTTTGCTTTGGGGGATGGACCGAAATGAAGAGCCTGGCCTCTGCGGAAACACTGTCGGAGATCAGATTGAGGTTGCGAAGCGTCAGGGTGAGCGACCACGCTCGCTGGGGAAAAATGACGGCGAAGCAGATGGTGCGGCATCTGCGTTGCGCGTACGAGGTAGCGCTGGGCGAACGGGGGGTTGCGCCGATGGAAGGGTTTCCGCCGGTGCTGATGAAGTGGGTGGCACTGCGTTCGGGTCTGCGCTGGCCGAAGAATATTCAGACGGTCCCTGAGCTGAAACGGGCAATCGCGGAGCGGTCGGACACGGAGTTTGACGTGCTTGTGTGTGCGGTGATCGATAAGATGCAAAGGTTGGCGACCGGGACGCGCTGCGCACCGACGCACCCGATGTTCGGGCCGATGACGGAGAAAGACTGGATGCGTTGGGGATATCTGCATGCGGACCATCATCTGCGGCAGTTTGGCCGGTAAGGGATGATTCAGCGGGTTGGAGAGGCGATCGTGTTGCGGGTGTGGCCGTTCCATGAGGCGGACCTGCTGGTGAGCCTGTTTACGCGGGAACAGGGCAGAGTGAAGGGAGTGGCGCGGCATGCGATGCGGTCGCGGCGGCGGTTTGGCGGGGCGCTGGAGCCGATGACGCATGTGAGGGCTTCGTATGCGGAGAGGCCGAAGCAGGAGCTGGTGCGGCTGGATGCGTTTGAGATTTTAAGCTCGCCGCTGAGCCGGCCTGTCGATTATTCACGGACGGCGGCGTTGCAGTTTGTGGCGGAGGTGGTGGAGGAGGCGCTGCCGGAGGGTGCTCCCGAGGATGCGGTGTTTCGGCTTGTGCTGGCGGTGCTCGACGAGATGCAGGTGGGTAAGGTGTGGATGCCGGTGACTTACTTTGCGCTTTGGATGAGCCGGCTGATGGGATGGATGCCGGAGCTCGGACATTGTGTGGTGTGTGGCCTTGATCTGCGAGGAGGGACGGTGTGGTATTCGGCGACGAGCGATGGGGTGACGTGCGGCGACGACAGGCGCGCGGGGAGCGTTGCGCTGTCGGCGGAGTCGGTGGCAGATGCGCAGAGGATCTTTCGGGGGACGGTGAAGGGATTGGCGGCGGAGGATTGGCCGAAGACACGTGGGGCGGATCTGCGGCGGTTCGCAGTGGAGACGCTGGAGCGGCATCTGGAGCGGCGATTGGTGAGTGCGCGGGCGTTGGGACGGATGTGAGTTGACGGCTCGGTTAGACTGAAGCGGACTTTACCATTCCTCGCCAGAGGTACGCGCGTTGATTCCGGCCGATTCGCAGGGTTTAGCGATAGATTCAGAGAGCGTGAACGACAAGGGAGGAATGCCGCTCCCGAAGGTTCTGCGGTGGTTCTGGATTGGTTCGGTGGGCGCGTTTGCCCTCACACTTCTGATCTCGTACCTGGAATTCCGTGCAGGGATGAACAGGTATCGATGGACTGGGTTCGACACGCCCTACTTTCGCGACCTGCTCGAAGACGCTCCGACGATTCGGCTGCTGCATACATCTGCTTTCTTCGATCCGAAGAACTCGTTGCCAGTCGCTTATCCTCCGTTCGGTGTTATCCAGCTGGTTTTACTGTACTCATTCGGGCATGCGGTGATGTTCTTTCTAGTGCTGGCTGCGGCAGCGCTGGGCCTAGCGGTGTGGGGCGTGAGGCGAGCGCTGATTGAGAATGGTATCGATCGACGTATCGCGACGCTTTTCCCTTTGACGCTTGTGCTGATGTCCTTCCCGATCGAAAGGCTCGTTGTTCAAGGAAATATTGAGATATTTTTGTGGATTTTTGCAGCGGCCGGTGTTTGGGCGTACCTGCGAGATCATGATGATGTTGCGGCGATCTTTTGGGGGCTTGCTGCAGCGTCCAAACTCTATCCGGTGGTTCTGCTTGTGCTGCTTCTGCCGCGACGCAAATATCGTGCCTTCACGGTTGGAATGCTTGTGTTTGTTGGAGTTTCGGTACTGTCGATGGCGTTTCTGGGACCGGATCTTGCAACGGTCTGGAAGGGCTCGCTGCATAGTGTCCTGGGCTATCAGCAGTTTCGCGCAGGCGAGTTAAGCACGCGCGAACTGAATGCAAATCACTCGTTCTTTTTGCTGGTGAAGTTTGCGGCAGCGGTTTCAGGTATGGCGGCGTTGCAGCTGATAAAGTCCTACTACGTTTGCGGAGGATTGATTTTTGCCGCGGTATTTTTCTGGCGATTGCGAAAGATGCCGATTGCAAACCAACTGCTGGCAGTGAGCGTTTTCATGGTGGCGCTTCCTACCATTTCGTACTTTCACACCCTGGTAAATCTGTACGCGCCTTTGCTGATGCTGTTCTTCGTCGCCATTCGCGCGGACAGGAGTGGTGTGAGGCCGGAAGGGCTATCGACGGCGATCCTATTATTCATTCCACTGTTTGTGTCCTTCCAGTTGTTTACGTTTCCGACTGTCTTTCTCTTTTGCGGAATTGTGCAGGCGGTTGTTCTTTTGGTTCTCTTTCTTTATGCCGTGCAATACCCGTTTGCAGAACCGGCATCCGGGGCCGGAGCTGGGGTGCGCCCGCGCGTGGGGACGAACCTGGGCGGGGAGGTTGTTTGACCGGTTGCTCTGATGGGAGACGTCCGCTCGTAAGGTGGGCGCGAAGAAGTTGCCGATGTGATGCTGTCAGTATGAGGTGAGGGATGCGAGTGGGATTGGTGAGGATGTTGTGCGGCGTGGCGATCTGGCTGGTGACGAGTTGCTGCGTGGGAGCGCAGACGACGAAACCAACGATGTACTGGGTTGGGTCGTGGGCGGCTTCGCAGCAGGTGCCGGAGACACAGAATTTGCTCGATCCGGAGTTGCTGCGCGATGCGACGTTACGGCAGATTGTGCATTTGTCGGTGGGAGGGAGCCAGTTGCGAGTGCGGGTGTCGAATGCGTTTGGTACGGCGCCATTGCACGTGAGTGCGGTGCATGTGGCGCGACCGGTGTCGGCGGCGAGTGCGACGATTGACGCGGCGAGCGATAGGGCGGCGACGTTCCATGGAGGGGCAGATGTGACGATTCCGCCGGGGGCCGAGTATCTGTCGGATGCGGTGATGTTTCCTGTGGCAGCGCTTTCGAATCTTGCGATTTCGATTCATTTCGATGAGCCGCCGGTGGGAGAGACGGGGCATCCGGGCTCGCGGGCGACGTCGTATGTGGTGCATGGCGACATGGTTTCGGAGGCGAGGTTGCCGGATGCGAAGACGGTGGAGCACTGGTATCAAATTTCGGGTGTGGATGTGATCTCGCCGGTGCAGGGAGTAACGGTCGTGACGCTGGGCGATTCGATTACAGATGGACATGGCACGACGACGAACGGCAATGATCGTTGGCCGGATGTGCTGGCGGCGCGGATGCAGGCGGACAAATCGACTCGGATGATGGGAGTTTTGAACGAGGGCATTGGGGGGAATCGGCTACTGCTCGACGGCCTTGGGCCGAATGCTTTGGCGCGGTTCGATCGCGACGTACTGGCGCAGACGGCGGTACACGCGGTGATTGTGCTGGAGGGCGTGAACGACCTGGGAGGGCTGACGCGGGGAAAGGAGGTTTCAAAGGCGGAGCATATGGCGCTCGTCGACAGGATTGAAGGCGCGTGTGCCCAGATGATTGCGCGTGCACATGCGCACGGTATCCGGGTGATTGGAGCTACGATTCTTCCGTATGGGGGTTCGACCTACTATCACCCGGGGGTGGAGAACGAGGCGGACAGGCAGGCCGTGAACGCGTGGATTCGCGATCCAAGCCACTTTGATGGTGTGGTGGACTTCGACGCGGTGATGCGGGACCCGGCGCATCCAAATCTGATTTTGCCAGCGTACGACTCGGGGGATGGACTGCATCCGGGGCCGGCGGGGTACAAGGCGATGGGAGATGCCATCCCGCTGACGCTCTTTACCCATTAAGAGCGTCAGCGGATGGTTCGGACTGGTCTTGTGATTTAGTGAGGAGCCATCATGGCGTCGTTGAATTGCTTGAAGAAGGCGTTGTATTTTTCGTGGCCTCCGGAGGCGGCGAAGCGGAGTGGCTTGACGCGTTCGACGTGGATTTCGGTGGCGTTGGGTTGGGTTTTGATGATCTCGATGGTCTCGGCGATGTAGTCCTTGAGGGGCATGGCACGCGGGTCGGCGGCCTGCTGGCTTCCCATGAGTTCGGTCTGGACGTAGGGTGGGGCGAGCTCGACGACCTCGATGTTGGTTGATTTGAGCTGATAGCGGAGGGACTCGCTCCATGAGTGGATGGCGGCCTTGGTGGCGCAGTAGGTGGGGGTGAGGGCCAAGGGAACGAAGGCGAGGCCGGAGGAGACAGTCACGATGGTGGCGTGGGGCTGCTTCTTCAGGTGAGGCAGGAGCGCTGCGGTGAGGCGGATGGGACCGAGGAGATTGGTGGTGACGATTGCCTCGGCGTCGGCTGCGTCGGGTTTGTTGAGGAAGTCTTCGGGGCGCATGATGCCGGCGTTGTGGATGACGATGTTGAGAGTGGGGTGGTCCGCGGCGAGTTTCGCCGCGAAGGTGCGGATGCTGGCGGCGTCTTCGATGTTGAGGATGGCGGAGGCCATGCCGGGATTGGCGGCGGTGGTCTCGTCGAGGACCTGCTTGCGCCGGCCGGCGATGATGACCTTGTTTCCGAGTTTGTGGAAGGCCTCTGCGAGACCGCGGCCGATGCCGGAGCCGCCGCCGGTGATGAGGATGGTGTTGCCGGTGGTTTTCATGGTGGTAATTTCTCCTGAGATGATCGTAGGATAGTTAGTATCCATTGGGAAGTAGGCACCTGAAAGATTCATACTTACTTCAAAGAGAGTGTCAAGATATGGCGAAAAACGCGAAGAGATCTGTACGGAAGTTGATGCTTCCGCAGGGGAAAAAGGTTTCTGGGGTGAAGGCCAAGATGGGAAAGGCTGCGCCTCCGATGGTAACGGACCCGAAGGTGGAGGCGCTGGTGCGGGAGATCATCGAACGGGTGGCGGATAAGTGGACGATGCTGGTGCTGGAGGTGCTGGAAGAGCATGGGGTGGTGCGATTTACGCGGCTCGGGGAGTTCGTGGGCGGTATCAGCCAGAAGATGCTGACCAAGACGGTGCGGCAGATGGAGCGGGATGGGCTGGTGACGCGGACGGTGCATCCGGTGATTCCGCCGAGAGTGGAGTATGAGCTGACGGAGTTGGGGCGCAGTCTGGGAGAGGCGTTTTGTGGGGTTTGGATATGGGTGGAGGAGCACTCAGAGGAGATTGAGCGAGCGCGCGAAGCTTTCAAGGACAGGGTATAGCCTCGCTGGTTTGCGTTCTGTCATACTTCCATGGTGGCGGGGATTTATGGGGCCTGGATTTCTCTTTCGTCTGGCTGTACGGGGCGCGGGCCTTCTGCTGGGCGGGTTTGCTCTGGCTGCTGAGTTGAGCGGAGTGGCGTTGGCAGCGCAGGACGGACCCAAGGCAGTGGTGGATGGTGGCGTTCCTACGCTGCATGTGTATACGAACCTGATTCAAATACCGACGCTGGTGTTGTGGCAGAGTTATGAGCCGATTACTAAACCTATTCCGGAGAACCGCTTCTCGGTCAGCATCGACTCGGGGCCGTGGTTTCGTGCGACGCATGTGCGGCAGGAAGAAGAAGATCCGATCTCGCTGGCGATTCTGCTGGACGTGAGCGGGGACACGGCCAACCTGGTGTCGAAGATGGGGGAAGCCTTAGAGAAGTTTGTTCCGCAGTCGCTGCATTCGAAGGACAAGATCTCGTTCTACGCGTTACATTGTGGGTCTTTGCGTTTCGTGATGAACGCGTCAATCAATAGTGCGTCTCTAGGGGACGGCATGGAGTCGGTCCTGGAACCGTGGATGCCGCGCAAGGGCAATCAGCATGACGCACGTTGCAAGCCGGGAATGCTCCTTTGGGACGCTGTAGCCAAAGTTGTGAGAGACCTTTCGACGGTCCAGGGTCGGCGAGCGCTTTTGGTGATTTCGGATGGGAAAGATACGGGAAGCAGAAACCCGTGGAACGAGGTAAGGATCTTTGCGCAGGAAACGGGAACTGCGGTGTTCGGGTTGAACTACATTCCGGAATCTTTTTCTGGCAGTGTAGCGCTGCCTTCTCGTAGGGGCGGAGTCTCTCTACCGGTCAACGGAGCCTTTTCAACTACGGAGGAGGCGCTGATCTCCCTGTGCGAGCTGAGCGGTGGGATCGTGATGACGATGAGTGATCGCAGATCGCTGGATGTGAGATTGGAGAAGTTCGTGACTATGCTGAGGCAGCGGTACATCGTGGAGTTTCCGCGACCGTACAACTCGACGGTCGGGCAGCATGATATTGAGGTCAAGATCGATAAAGATAACTACTTGATCCGGCCCGCAGGGGTATCTTTGCCGGTCCCAGATGCGGCTTTGATGGCTGATCCGACGACAATTCAATCGGGCCCGTCGCGGGCGCCGGAGCAGGGCACGCGGAAGGTGTTGACCAAACCGCAGTGAGAGGAAGACGTTGCGGGTTGGATTCTGACATACTTTTGGGATGGCATGTATGGCCGCGCTCGGATTTCGCTGTCGGTCCATTTGGTCGGGGGCGAGATTCTTGATTTGCGTAGCAGTCTTTGCAGTCGTAATGAGCCGAGCTATGCTTGCCGCACAAGACGCGCCAAAGCCACAAGACGAACCGATACACACGCTGCATGTTTATGCGAACGTGATCCAGATACCGACACTGGTGCTGGGGCCGAATCGTGAGCCGTTGAAGACGCCGATTGCAGAGAACCGGTTTTCGGTGAGCATCGACTCCGGTCCGTGGTATCGAGCGACACACGTTCGCCAGGAAGGCGATGATCCGATCTCGCTTTCAATTCTGCTGGATGTCAGTGGGAATTCGTCGGACTTCATGGCGACGATGAATAGCGCTATCTCAGCCCTTGCGCCGGATGCCTTGCATGCGAAGGATCATGTTTCAATCTACTCGCTGGATTGTTCGCTGGTGCAGTCGTTGAATGATGTGCCTGCGGAGAGTGAGAGGTTGAAGATTGCGGTCAACGAGGCGCTGCAGACGTGGATGCAGCCCGAACTGAAATGCGAGCAGTCCATACATCTCTGGGACGCCCTGGCACACGTTGTGACGGACTTGTCGAAGCTGCCGGGCCGCCGGGTGATGCTGGTGGTGTCGGATGGATACGACAGGGGCAGCGGGCATACGTGGAACGAAGTAAGCCATCTTGCGCAGGCGACGGGCGTTGCGGTGTTTGGAGTTACTTATATCCCTTTCGCCGAGGGGCGGGGCAACTCATCAACTGTGTCTTGGAATAGTGAGGATCCCTGGCACTCGTTGTGCGAGCTGAGCGGTGGCGTGGTGTTGCTGTCTTCACCGAGTGCGCTCGATTTCACACTGCAGCGGTTTGTCACGCTGGTGCGGGAGCGCTACATCGTAGAGTTTCCGAGGCCGGCCAACTCAACGCCAGGCATCCATGTCCAGCAGGTGAGGATTGCGAGGAGCAGAGACATCATCAGGCCGGCGGGGGTATCGGTGCATATTCCGGATCCGGCAGTGCTGGCCGATCCGACGACGGTTCCCTCGGATCTGTCGCACACGCCGGTGGTGGGAACGCGTAAACCGATGACGGTGCCGCAGTGATGAGCAAGGTGGTCAGGTAGACGATTTCCCTCAATGCTTGTTACCGGTGCAGGATGACCATTACTACACCGTGCCTGGGAACTTCTGCGGAGAATGAGTCCTGGACCGAGGGCAGGTCTTGATGAGCCCAGACGTCCCGTACGTTTGCGGGGCCGCTCCAGTGAAGGTCGCTTAGTTTGAAATGCATTGTCGCGGCGCCCAAGGTTGTGTTGAAGAGGCAGACCGCCATCGCGCCTCCTTTCAGAGGGCGAGCCCATATCTGAAGAGGGCCTTGTTGCCAGACACGATCTCCGGCTTTGACGAGGGGGTCCTGATCGATGGCGATGACCTCAGTATTTCCGACGATGTCTAACGTTTGCTGATCCATTTTGGTGACGTCGTTGCCGAGGATGAGCGGAGCGGCCATGATGGACCATAGCGACATATGCGTTCTGTACTCGTCGGCGGTCATATGGCCATTGCCGACCTCGAGGCTGTCGGGGTCGTTGTAGTGTCCCGGGCCGGCAAAGGAGGACAGACCAGCCTGCGAGAAGCCGACGGAGGTCATGGACTCCCAGCTATCTTTGATGTCCATGGTGGTGCGCCACATGGTGCCTCGTACGTCGGGCGCCCAGGTCCAGACGGAGTCGATACCGTACTGGCAGAGGGCGTAGTAGATGGGCCGATGAGTTTTCTCAAGCGCGAGCTCCATCTTTTTGTAGGCGTCGATCATGAGTTTGGTTGAGGCGGGATGACCGCCCTTTAACTCGGCGTCCTTCATGAGCAATCTAAAGCTGCACAGGTCGTATTTGAGATAGTCGACGCCCCAGCTGGCAAAGGTGGCTGCGTCCTGGTCTTCATGCTGGTAGCTGGTGGTGTTGCCGCCGCAACTCACGGGGCCGGGGCCGGAGTAGATGCCGTACTTCAAACCTTTGGAGTGGATGTAGTCGCCCAGCAGCTTCATATCGCCGAAGGTGGCTGGGTTCGGTTGGATGGCTCCATTGGCATCGCGCACGCCCTGCCAGTGCCCATCGATGTTGACGAAGGTGTAGCCGAGCTTGCTGAGGCCGGAGGAGACGAGTGCATCCGCTGTCGCGCGAACGTCGGCTTCAGTGATTTTTGCGCCGTAGTGGTTCCATGAACTCCAGCCCATGATTGGCGTGGGGGAGAGAGGGAGTGGAGTCGAGGAGGAGGTCTGGGCTCCGGCGTAAATGACTACGAGAAGAAGCTGGAGAACGAAGGCATGTCTTACGAACCGAAGCGGCATCTGTTTCCTTTCACAAGTGCGGCTCTAGCTGCCGGATTTGTTTATGAATGATAACAACCGACTATTGCCCGATGGTTTCTGCATCTTCAATTTGCAGGCTGTGACAATGGGTCGAGAGGCACGGATAGACGCGGTTCGGAAGAATGACCGGTTAGAATCAGAGAATTCGGGATTTGAGGATTGAGATGGGGACTGGGATGGGGACTGGGAAAGAGACGCGCGCGCTGACATTTCAGGAGCTTTTGTTTACATTGCAGCGGTTCTGGGCGGACCGCGGGTGCGTTTTGCAGCAGCCGTATGACGTCGAAGTGGGGGCGGGGACGATGTCTCCGGATACATTTTTGCGGGTGCTGGGGCCGAAGCCGGTGAGGATTGCCTATGCGCAGCCTTCGCGCAGGCCGGCGGATGGGCGGTATGGGGAGAATCCGAACCGGCTGTTTCGGCATACGCAGCTGCAGGTGGTTCTGAAGCCGCCGCCGGTAAATATTCAGGAGATGTATCTCGAGTCGCTGGTGGCGATCGGGATCGATTTGAAGGAACATGACATCAAGTTTGAAGAGGACAACTGGGAGTGGCCGGTGGGCGGCGCGTGGGGCGTTGGTTGGCAGGTGATGCTGGACGGGTTGGAGATTACGCAGTTTACGTACTTTCAGCAGTGCGGAGGGATGGATCTCGATCCGATCAGCGGAGAGATTACGTATGGGCTGGAGCGGATCGCTGGGTTTTTGCAGGATGTGGATTCGATTTATGACATTGTGTGGGCGGTGGAACCGGATACCGGGCGCAAGGTGACGTATGGCGAGATGCGGCTGGCCGAGGAAGAGCAGTTTTCGGCGTACAGCTTCGACTATGCGGATGTGGGGTCTTTGTGGAAACACCTCGAGTTGTATGAGGCGGAGTGTCTGGGGTTGCTATCGCAGGTGAAGGATTTCGGGGAGATGGATGCTTTGCGATTGAAGCGGTTTCCGGTGCTTGGGGCTTATGAGCTGGCGTTGAAGTGCTCGCACGTTTTTAATCTGCTGGATGCGCGAGGAGCGATTTCTGTGACCGAGAGAGTGGGTGTGATGGCTCGGATTCGAACGCTCGTGGTGGGGGTGGCGAAGGCGTATGCGGCGCAGGGAGAGGCGTTGCAAGGCGCGGAGAGTGGTGCTGTGGCGGGGTGAGAGTTTACATCCCACCCATCGCAACAGCGCGATGGATGGGGCACCCGGACTTTGTTGCTCGGGATGAGATTTGGCTTTGGCACTGATGCGAGATGATGCGCCTTGATGGCGGATGAGTGAGGACGATGGCGGATTTTCTGTTTGAGATTGGGTTGGAAGAAGTTCCGGCGCGGATGATTGCAGGAGCGCAGACGGAGTTGCAGCAGCGCGTGGTGAAGATGCTGGAGCGCGAGCGGTTGGTGCAGTCGGGCGCGGTGGCGAAGAGCTTTGCTACGCCGCGGCGGCTGGCGGTTTGGGTGAAAGACGTTGCCGAGCGGCAGGAAGATGTGACCGAGGAGTTGGTGGGGCCTTCGGTGAAGGTGGCTTACAAGGAGGGTGTGGCTACGGCTGCTGCTGTGGCGTTTGCGAAGAAGGCGGGCGTGGACGTTGCAGCGCTGAAGACCGTGACGAATGCGAAGGGGGAGTATCTTGCGGCGACTTCTGTAAAGGCGGGCCGGGGTGCAGTGGAGGTGATCGCGGCGGAGATGCCGAAGGAACTGGCGGGGATCTATTGGGCGAAGAATATGTACTGGCGGCCGGGGAAGCCGGAGCGGTTTGTTCGGCCGGTACGGTGGATGGTGGCGATGCTGGGAGGAGAGGTTGTGCCGGTCAGCTTCGGCGGGTACGAGGCGGGAGCGGTGACGTATGGGCATCGGGTGCTGTTTGGGGATGCGGCGATTGCGTTGGCTTCTCCGGGTGAGTATGAAGATGCATTGTTGTCTGGGTTTGTGATTGCGGATGTGGAGGTGCGGCGGGAGAGGATTCGGAAGGCTCTGGATAAGGTGACGCGGGCTGGTAGTCCTGAGGGTGCTGGGCTGCGGTGGCGTGAGGACCATGGGCTGGTGGATAAGCTGACTCAGTTGACGGAGTGGCCTTCGGTCGTGATGGGTGGGTTTGAGAAGGAGTATCTGGCGCTGCCGGAAGAGGTTCTGGTGACGGTGATGCGCGATCATCAGAGCTACTTTGCGGTGGAGAACAAAGACGGCAAGCTGGCTCCGCATTTTCTTGCGGTGCTGAATACGGAGACCGATGAGGCTGGGATGGCGGTGATTCGCCATGGCAATGAGCGGGTGCTACAGGCGCGGTTCAATGATGCACGGTTCTTCTGGGAGTTCGATCAGCGGGTGCCGCTGGTCGAGCGGGTGGAGTTGCTGGAGCATGTGACTTTTCAGAAGGATTTGGGGAGTTATGCGGCGAAAAGCATCCGGGTACGTGAGCTTTGTCACCGGCTGGCGGATCTGGCCACTGGACGTGGATTTGTAGTGGATTTCAATGCGTTGCTGGATGCGGCTGCTCTTGCGAAGACAGACTTGACGACGGAGCTGGTGAAGGAGTTTACGGAGCTGCAGGGGGAAGTCGGAGGTCTGTACGCCAAAGTGCAGGGGCTGGGAGAGAAGACGGCGGAAGCGATTTATGATCACTACCGGCCCGAATCGATGGAGGCCCCAATCGCGCGCACCTCCGAAGGCCAATTACTGGCCATCGCGGACAAGGCAGACACGATTGCCGGGATGTTTCGATTGGGCCTGGAGCCGACGGGTTCGAAGGATCCCTTTGCGTTGCGTAGGGCTGCAAACGGCATCGTGAAGACGTTGGCGGAGAGTGAGGTTCCGCTCTTGCTCAGCGAGGTTTCGAAGGCCGCCGAATCCTTCGACGGCAAGATGATTGCTTTTTTTGTGGAGCGGCTCGAGTTTTATCTGCGGGAGGCAAAGGGGCAAGCTTACGACGTTGTGAAGGCTGTGTTGGCGGCGGGTGGGGACGACGTTCGCGATGCGGTGGCGCGCGCGGAGTCGGTGACTGCGGTCCGAGGTTCGGAAGACTTTGCGGCGGTATCTGCGGCGTTCAAGCGGATGAAGAATATTCTGGCGCAGGCAAAGGAGAAAGGCGAGTTGCCGAAAGATGACGAAGACCAGAGCGGGGCAGTCCACGCAGCACAGATGGAGTTGATGACGAAGGAAGAAGAGATTGCGGATCGAGTGAAAAAGATGGCGGAGAAGCGCGAATATGTTGGTGCGCTTGAGGCAATCGCGACATTGCGGCCGCAAGTAGATGCGTTTTTCGATCAGGTAATGGTGATGGACCCTGATCCGAAGATTAGAGCGAGCCGGCTATGGCTGTTGACGAAGATCGTGAGCAACTTCTCTGGTATCGCGGACTTCTCGGAGATTGTCGTCGCCGGTTAGTGGCTGATGACCATTGCGCCGACTACGAAAGCGACGACGGCGAAGAGTGAGGCGAGAGGGATCACGACGCCTTCGTAGAGAGCGTTCGAACGGCCGCCGGTGGGACCGTCTTCTGCGCGAAAGTTTGATTGGTACATTGCAGCCTGGTCGTTCTGTTGGGTGATTTCCATCATCTTTTCCTGGGTGACTCTCGCCGGGGACGCGCGAGAGAGATAAGGCAGAGCTCGCGGTCTTATGCGGTGAGTCGATCAAACCGCTGCGAGTTGCGATGTAATCTCTTGACGGCCATCATCTTCGATAAAAATAGCCAGTCGCAAGGGTTACGTGCCGGATGGTATCCGGGACGATACGTATCTGTGAATGCAACTTCTGGGTCATGCCGCAAGGGGTCTGCGGGTGCGAAACGTGTTCATTGAAACGTTCTCCTGGCGGCACTATTTCGCCGCCGAAGAGTATTTCAGCACCTTATCCGTAAGAAAGGCGTAAGGGCTTCGTAAATTTTCGTAAAGGTTTTGGAGCCTTTAGTTCGCTGAGTATGCGAGTGAGGAGAGATCTGGTTTTTGCCCAGGTCGTAGTTATTTTCGTCGGTGGTCAGTTGACGCGCTGGAGGCGGTCGATAAGTTTTTTGACGAGGGGTTCGCCGGATTCGGTCCAGAGGAGGCGGCTGCTGATGCCGCAATTTTTCTCGACGGAGAGAGTGAAGGCCAGGAGCATTTCGACGTTTTGTTGAATGTGTTTGGTGGCGGCTGCGTCGAGTTCTTCGTCTTCGAGGGTTTCGGCGAGCCAGGGGGTGTCGAGTCCGAAGTCGACGCGGATGTGGCCGTTTTGTTCGAAGCTGGCGTCGTCGAACTCGGGGCCAAAGCCGATGATGCGCACGGTGGAGGGTTGGAGCTTCCAGAGGGTGTCGAGGGCGGCGGATTCGCTTTCCGGGTCGTCGTCGTTGTTATCAGCGGCAGGGGTGGCTTCTGGGAGCCAGAGCTTCCAGCGCATCTCGAACTCGTAGGCGGTGTCGTCGTGGAGCTGCTCGGTGGCTTCGGCTACTGCGTTTTCGATGATGGAGGCGGAGGTGTCTTCGGAGCGGTCGTCGTTGACATAGATGCGCTGGTAGGCGGGGGCTTCGTTGAAGCTGATGGGGTAGGCGAGGCGGCGGCGACACGGGTGTCTTTGCTGATGAGGGCGAACTGGCGCATGACCGAGACCAGCGTCGCGGGGAGGGAGTCGAAGCGGAAGTTGGGAAACCAGAGACTGAGGTAGAGCTGATCTGCCATGGGGATAGTTTAGCCCCGTGCGTGCGCAGGTGGCCTTCAGATGCGGCTGTGGGTGAGAAGATAGAGGGGAATGAGTATTTCAGTAGAGCGGCTGCGGATCTGGTTGCTGGTGGGTGCGGGCCTGCTGGTGGTGGTGATCGCTGCTTTCGTGGGGTATGCGCATTATCGGGCGCACCGGTTTCTGACGAATCTGCCGGCGAAGTTGGGGATCGACATTCGGCAGGAGACGCAATAACGTTACGTATTCGCAGTCGGTGCAGGGGAGAACGGTTTATACGATTCATGCGGCCAAGGCGGTGGAGCGCTCGGATGGCAAGATGACGCTGCATGATGTGGGGATCGTGCTGTACGGGCGGAAGCAGGACCGGGCGGACCGGATCTACGGCAAAGAGTTTGAATATGACCAGAAGAACGGGGTGGTTCGCGCAATAGGCGAAGTGCATATCGACCTGCAGGCTCCCCAGGCGACAGATGCGAACGCGAAGATGGACTATGCGGCGGGGAAGGATTTGTCGGGGGCTGCAGGGCACGTCGCAGGAGAGCATGAGAGCATCGATCAGCGGCTGATCCATGTGACGACCAGCGGGCTGGTGTTTTTGCAGAAGCTGGGTGTGGCGGCGACGGACCAGGATATTGAGTTTGCGTCGGGTGGCATGACAGGTCATGCGGTCGGGGCGGACTACAACTCGGATACGGGCGTGGTGGTGCTGCATTCGGCGGTGAGGGTGAACGGGCTGCAGCATGGCCGGCCGGTGGTGCTGACGGCGTCGCATGCGGTGTTGGATCGGCCGGGTCAGACGGTGGTGCTGACGCAGGCGAAATATATGGCGGTGGGTGGGGCAGCAGGCGGCGCAGAGGGCGAGACGGCGCAGGGGCAACGTGTGGTGGTACATCTGCGGAGCGATGGATCGGCGGAACGGGTGGAGGCGGAGGGAGAGGTGACGCTGACCAATGGAGCGGGCGGAACCATGGTGGCTCCGCGCGGCGAGATGGTGTTGAACGCGCAGAATCAGCCGCAGTCGGCGGTAATGTCGGGTGGCGTGAAGTACACGGAGGATGACCCGCTCCGGCAGGCGCAGGGAGAGGCATTGGAGGTACGCGCGGCGTTCGATAAGAAGGGACACCCGGAGCATGTGGTGATGAGCGGGGCGGTGCATCTGCGGGAGCGGGTGCGGACGAAGGATGCGGCGGGAAAGCCGTGGAGTGAGCGGGAGCTGAATGCGGGGACAGTTGAGCTGGCACTGGCTGAAGATTCTGCGGGGAAGACGGTGTTGAAAGATGTGAAGGCGACGGGGGATGCGCGGTTGAAGGTGGTGAGTGCGACTGCCAAAGGTGGAATAGTGGGTGGAACGACCAGCAGTGCGCTGGCGAGCGGATGTTTTGACGGCACATTTTGTGCGGGTGGGGAGCGTGAACCATATTGCGGAGGTGCATGGAGATGGGCATACGACGCTTCGGAAGGTGAGCGCGACGGGCGTGGTGAATACCGGCTCGGGGGATTCACTGGTGGCGCACTTTCGACCTGTGACGGCCGGGGCCGGACGTGGGTCGAGTGGGGGGTTGAGTGGGACGAATAAAGGTCAGCCGGGGAAAAAAGATGGTTTGGTTGGCGGGGATGTGGATGAAGTCTCCGATGCGACGGAACAGGGTCATGTGGTGATGACACAGTTGCCGGTGAGGAAGCCGGGGGACGCGGCTTCGCCGGGGGAAGAGCGGGCGACAGCGGAACGGGCCGTCTTTGATGGCGAGCTGGAGCGGACGACGTTGACGGGCAATGTGCAGGTGAGTGATGGGACGAGTGTGCTCTGGGCCGACCGGTTGGTGACGGAGCAGCAGAGCGGGGATGCTGTGGCGGACGGCTCGGTGAAGGCGAGCTATGGGCAGGTTGGGAGTGCGGAGGAGCCGGTACATGTGCTGGCGGCGCGCGCCGAACTGAAGCATGATTCGCAGATCGCGATCTTTTATGGAGCGGCGGGCAGGCCGGCTCGGTTGTGGCAGGGGGCTTCGCAGGTGGATGCTCCTGTGCTTCAGTTTGAGCAGAAGCAGAGGCGTCTGCTGGCGCACGGGGAGGGCCAGGGCGCTCCGATGGCGGTACATACTGTGCTGGTGAGCGGTGGATCTTCCGGGGCTCCCGCACCTGCCGGGGCTCCCGGCAAAGATCGATGGGGCGAAGCCGAGGGCGGCAGGGAAGGGGTTGGGAGGGGAAAAGGCGGATGTGGTTCGGGTAGCGAGCCGGGAGCTGGTGTACTCCGATGTAGCAAGAAAGGCTGATTTTACGGGCGGGGTCGAAGTGGAGAGCAAGGACGGCAGTATGAAGGGGCAGCAGGTGGTGGTTTATCTGCAACCTGCGGGGGCGGCGAAGGCGTCTCTGAATGGTGGTAAGGGAGATGAAGCGAAGGTGAGTGTGGCGTCTGCGGCCGGCGGCAACGGGTTTATGGGCGGCAGCGTGCAGCGGGTGGTGGTGACCGGTCATATCGAGATGGAGCAGCCGGGGCGGCGCGCAACCGGGGAGCAGTTGGTGTATACGGCGAGCGACGGCATGTATGTTTTGACGGGGACACCGACCGCGTTGCCGAAGGTGACGGACGACCAACGAGGGACCGTAACGGGTACGTCCCTGCAATTCCATAGCGGCGATGACAATATCGTGGTTTCTAATGGAGAGTGGCGCGGGACAGAGAGTGCGCACGGAGACGCGGGTGAAGAAAAGGTAATGAAGACATTATCGACGGAGGAGATCGGCAAATCGTACGGCGGTCGGCAGGTGGTGAAGGGGGTGAACCTTCAGATCGAACAGGGTGAGGTGGTTGGGCTGTTGGGGCCGAATGGCGCAGGGAAGACGACAAGCTTTTACATGATCGTTGGACTGGTACGCCCGGATTCGGGGCGGGTGCTGGCGGATGGCCACGATATCAGCCGGCTGCCGATGTATCTGCGGGCAAGGAGCTATGGCATCAGCTATCTGCCGCAGGAGCCTTCCGTGTTTCGCAAGCTGACGGTGCAGGACAATATTCTGGCAGTGCTGGAGGCGCAGCAGTTAAGTTGGGAGGCCCGGCGGACGCGCACCGAGCGGCTGATTGAGCAGCTGAACCTGGGGCATGTGCGCAAGACGCGCGGCTATGCGCTGAGCGGAGGGGAACGCAGGCGGGTGGAGATTGCACGATGCCTGGCGATCGAACCGGCATTCATTCTGCTGGATGAGCCGTTCTCGGGCATCGATCCGATTGCGGTGTTGGATCTGCAGGAGATTATCTTCGGGTTGAAGAGGAGTGGGATTGGCGTGTTGATCACAGACCACAATGTGAGGGAGACTTTATCCGTGACAGATCGGGCGTACATCATCACGGAAGGCAAGATTTTTGCGACCGGAACGCCGGGAGAGCTGGGGCGCAATCCGGAAGTCCGCCGAATTTATCTGGGAGAGAACTTCTCGATGGATTGATCCGGATTTGTGCCTACAACAGAGGTTGTAGGGCGCCGAAGCTATCGGTGCAGTTCGCGCAGCCTTTGGCAGGGTTAGACTTACAGCCAGAATGAGCTAGAGGCGTGTAGACTGTGGCCAAGCCGAGAGTGGTGCTTCATTTGCTGACGGATCGTATGATGAGCACGAGAAGCACCAAAACGGCACATCTGCACAAAAGAAGAGCAACAGGGTCGATAAGAGGTTAATGTGCTGCTGCAACCAAAGCTGAACTTGAAGGTCTCACAACGGCAGGTGCTGACACCTGGACTGGTGCAGATGGTCAGCGTTCTGGCGCTGAACAAGCTCGAGCTGAGGGAGATGATCAACACCGAGATGGTGGAGAATCCGGTGCTCGAAGAAGTTGGAAGAGTCGGCCGTCACACTGGATGAGCGGGCGGGGCTTGAAGGGGACCGGGAACGTTCGGCGGAGGAAGTGGCTGCCGAAGGCGAAAGGGTGGAGAAGGATCCGTTTGATGAGATTGATTTCGGGAGCTACTTTCAGGATTATCTTGACCCCGGGTTTCGCACGGCTTCGAACTTTGAAGAGTATGACAAGCCTTCGTTTGAGAATTTCCTCTCTCAGCCGAGCACGTTGAGCGACCACCTGGCGTGGCAACTAGGCTCGCTGACGCTGAGTCCGGAGGTTCGGGCCGCGACAGAGCTGGTGGTGGGAAATCTGAACGAGGATGGATATCTGACTGCGAGTGACGAAGAGTTGATTGAGTTGCTGAGGCAGTCCAGGAGTCCCGTGCCGCCGGATCCGATTCCGTTTGAACGCGGAACCAAGGGTAAGGTGGCGCTTCATTGGGACCAGTCGGAAAAGTGTGAGAATATCGCCGGCTCAGCGCAGGATGAGGCGCTGGAGGTGGCGGCTGCGGCGGACGAGGATCTGGCGTTCCTGCTTGCTGCCGTTCGTGAGGCGCGAGCGCTGGTCAATTTTCTCGATCCGGTTGGCGTAGGGGCGCGGGATTTGCGGGAGTGCCTGCTGATTCAGATCTGCGCCCAGCAGGGTGAGGCGGCGATCGTACATCGGCGCCGGCAGATGGCCGCTGCAGACGCTGCTTTGAGGAATGGAGCAGACGGCGATGAACACCAGAGTGCGACCGAGTCTGTTGCTGTCGAAGGCGGTCGGGCGCAAGCGGATATCTTCGGCGTTGCGACGCATATTGTGACGAATTGCCTGCCGCTACTGCAGAAAAAGGATATGCGCGAGCTGACTCGGAGCTGTGGTCGCACGCCGGAAGAGGTGAACGCGGCGGTGGAGTTTATCCGGACGCTGGATCCGAGGCCAGGGCAGCGCTACAACCAGAGCGAGACGCGGCTGATTGAACCTGATGTTGCGTTTGTGAAGCGCGACGACGTCTATGTCGTGGTGATGAATGAAGAGGATATGCCGACGCTGCGGCTGAACCAGGGCTATCGCAAGATGCTGCAGCAGAAGCAAACGGAAAAGGAAGTCAAGGAGTATGTGAAGGAGCGGTACAAGTCGGCGATTCAACTGCTGCGGAATATCGAGCAGAGGAAGAACACGATTGTTCGGACGTGCGAGGTGATCGTGCGGCGGCAGACGGAGTTTCTGGAGCACGGCGTGAACTCGCTGAAGCCGATGATGATCAAAGAGGTCGCGGAGGAGATTGGCGTACATCCTTCGACCGTGAGCCGCGCGGTTGCGAATAAGTATGTGCATACGTCGCAGGGCGTGTTTGAGCTGCGTTTCTTCTTCTCGGAGGGCGTGAACGGACCGGAGGGTGGGGACCTGCCGCTGGTGCTGCTGAAGCGCAAGGTGAAGAAGCTGATTGAGGAAGAGGACGAACGGAAGCCGTTGACGGATGATCAGCTGGCAGCCGAGCTGCAGCGGCAGGGAATCCAGGTAACCCGAAGAACGGTGGCGAAGTATCGGGAAGATATGCAGATTCCAAGTACGCACCAACGTCGTGTACGCTAGTCGTCTGCGAAGAACTTGTTAGATCGCGGGGACGGGGTGAGCGTATGGACGTGGAGTACACCGGCAGACAAACTACCATCACAAAGAAGTTCAAACTTCAGACTGAAGCCGGGCTGACGCGGATCGTGAAGATCGTGGGCAGCTCTGGCAGCGTGCATGTGATTCTCTCTACGGACAAATATCGAAAGATCGCCGACCTGACGGTGCAGACCAGGAATCATAAGCTGGTGGCGCGTTGCGAGGCGACAGATATGGAGATCGCGCTGCGTGATGCGCTGGTGAAGATCGAGCAGCAGGCGATCCGGCATAAGAAGAAATACGGAACCATCAAACGGCACCCGAAGGCTGATGTGAAGGGTGCGGGATCCGAGGCAGCAGCTCCTGTGGCGCGAAAAGCGAACACAACGGTGAAGGTGGCGACGAAGAGCGGCGTGGGCCGCAAGGCTGTGCCGATGCTGGTGCATTCGTTTCCCTCGCACTCGCCGCTGGCGGAACCGCATGTTGTGCGGTCAACCGATGGGGTCGCGCTTCGGCCGATGTCTCTTGAAGAGGCGGTGAAGGAAGCTGCGTTTCGGGATCGCGATGTTTTCGTGTTTCGCGACCACGGCGGCCACGCCATGGTGCTGCATCGCAAGCGTGATGGAAAGATGGAGCTGATCGAGGTTCCCTAAGGCCGGGGTGCTAGGATTTCTAGCATGACGAGCAAGCAGGTCACGAAGCGGTCAAAGGATAAAGGCGTCAAGAGCAGCAAGAAGAAGAGAATGGCTATCCCGGTCCCGGAGTATCGGGGCGAACTGGTTATTTTGACTGGGCTTTCAGGGTCGGGGAAGCTGTCGGCGCTGAAGGCGTTTGAGGATCTCGGGTACTACTCAGTCGATAATCTTCCCCTCGAGCTGGTGCCGCGATTTGCCGATCTGGTGCGTCAGTCTGCGGAGATTGAGCGCGCGGCGCTGGTAGTCGATGTGCGCGAGGGGATGCGGCTGGACGAGTTTCCAGAGATTCTGAAGAACGTGCGCAAGGTGCTTCCGACGCGCGTGGTGTTTCTGGAGGCGAGCGAAGAGGCACTGATTCGACGCTTCTCTGAGACGCGGCGGCCGCATCCGATGGGGCGTAGCGATACGGTGGTGAAGTCGATCCGGGCGGAGCGGAAGCGGCTGGACCCGATCCGTAATGTTGCCGATATTGTTCTGGATACGACGAAGTTCAATGTGCATGAACTTCGCGCGCGAATCAACTCGCAGTTTGAACGCGAGGAGAGCGACCAGAGCTTGATGATCTCTTCCAATAGTTTTGGGTTCAAGAATGGCGTGCCGACCGAGGCGGACCTGGTGTTCGACGTACGTTTTTTGCCGAACCCTCATTTTGTGCCGGAGTTTCGCAAGTTGACGGGGAAGGACCCGAAGGTGGCCAGATACGTCCGTCAGTTTCCGCAGACGAAGGAGTTTCTGGATAAGACGACGGACATGCTGAAGTTTCTTTTGCCTCACTACATTCAAGAAGGAAAGAGCTACCTGACAGTGGCGTTTGGATGCACTGGAGGGCAGCATCGGTCGGTCTTTATTGCGGAAGAGATGAAGAAGCGGCTGGCGGATGACGGCTACCGCGTGAAGACCACGCATCGGGATATGCCGAAGTAGAGATGCGCGCGAACGGTCTGAGTGCAAAACGTGTGGGCGCAATAGAATGGTGAGATGCGGGTTGCTATGACAACGACCGGGAGTGTGATGGCTTGAGGCGCATCTGGCGATTGCTGCTTTATGCCCGGCCGTATGCACTGTACTGGCTGCTCTCTGCGATCCTGGCAGCGGTGGTCGGCGCGCTTACCGCATTTCGCATCCTGCTGATCAAGCCGATTCTGGATAACGTACTGAGCGCGAAGACGTCGCCAGACAGGATACTTGTTTTCCACGTTCCACATCTGCAGTTCACGCTGGACCTCCAGTGGATGGTGCCGAAGTTCATTCATAACGCCTGGGACGTTGTAGCGGTGGCGCTGATCGGCGCGACGGTGGTGAAGTCGGGCTGCGACTACGCCGGTACGCTGCTGGCAAACAAGGCAGGCTTCGGCATGATCACCGACCTGCGCAATGATTTGTATAACTCGCTGCTTCGACGGTCAGTGGCGTTCTTCCAACGGCATACAACGGGCACGCTGGTTTCGACGCTGATCAACGACGTCGAGCGTGTGCAGATGGCCATGTCGGCAGTGATGAGTGACTTTCTTCAGCAGCTCTTTACGTTGATGGCGCTGGTGAGTGTGGTGTACCTCGTAGGCAACAAGCTGGCGTGGGTACTGCTGCTGTTCATCCCGATCATTGTCAGTTCGGCGCGACGCATTGGGCGAGGCGTGCGCCGGACGACGCGCACCGGACAGGACAAGCTGGCCGAAATCCAGAACATCGTGCACGAGACGATCACGGGCAACCGCATTGTCAAAGCGTTCAGCATGGAACGGTGGGAGATGACGCGGTTTCGCAAGGCGGCCGATCGGCTCCTGAGAGCGAACATGCGGTCGGTGGCGGTGCAATCCATTAGCTCGCCTCTTATGGATTTTCTCGGAATGGTGGCGATTGCGCTGCTGCTTCGGTTGGGCCGGCTGCATGGTGGTCCAACAGGGCGATACTGCGGGCACGTTTATTACGTTTCTGGCGGCGGTGATCATGCTGTACGACCCTGTCCGCAAGCTGCCCGTGTATTACAACAGCTTTCAGCAGGCGATTGGCGCGAGCGATGAAATTTTTCGCTTCATGGACGCGGTGGATGATGTTCAGGAGAAGAAGCGCGCGTTTGTGCTGAAGGGGTTCAGTGAAGGAATTCGCTTTGAGGATGCGGGCTTCGCGTATGAGAGTGATGGTGAGACGAAGCAGGTGCTGCATGGCATCAACTTGACGGTGCATCCAGGTGAGGTGATTGCGTTTGTTGGACCGAGTGGGGCGGGGAAGTCTTCGTTGGTGAATCTGATTCCGCGATTCTTCGATGTGAATGAGGGACGAATTTTGATTGATGGCCACGACCTGCGAGATGTGACGATCGCTTCGCTGCGAGAGCAGATCGGGAAGGTGACGCAGGAGACAGTGCTGTTCAACGATACGGTGCGCAATAACATTGCATACGGTCAGCCGGACGTTCCGATGAGCAAGGTGCAGGAGGCGGCGCGGATGGCGCTGGCGCATGACTTCATCGTCAACATGCCGGAGGGATACGACACGAAGATTGGTGAAAAAGGCACGCGCCTAAGCGGTGGCGAACGACAGAGGCTGGCAATTGCGCGGGCGATTCTGAAGAATGCGCCGATCCTGATTCTGGATGAGGCGACATCGGCGCTGGATATGGAGAGCGAGCAGTATGTGCAGGCCGCACTCGCAAATCTGATGCGGGGACGCACTGTGTTTGTGATCGCGCATCGACTCTCCACCGTGCGGCGGGCTACCCGAATTGCGGTGATTGAGAGCGGACAGATTACAGAGATCGGGACGCACGAGGAGCTGATGCAGCATTCGGGAACGTATCAGCGGCTTTACAACATGCAGTTCAACACGGAGAACTCGGTGTCTGTGAGTAGCGGTGAGGTTGCGTTGACGGCGAACCTGGAGGGGATTGCGTGAGCGAGGTCTATTCGATGACTGGATATGCCAGTCTCCGCGGCTCGGTGCGGGATACTGTTGCCTTCACGTTGGCGATGAAGAGTGTGAATCATCGCTTTCTCGATCTCAATCTTCGGCTGCCGTCGTACTGCGATGGCCTGGAGGTGCAGATACGGAGGATGTTGAAGGAGCGTTTGCGGCGTGGGCATGTGGAGGTGACGTTGCAACTGGAGCGCAGGACGACCGCAGAGATCCAGTTGAACGCAGGTTTGTTGGGAGCTTACATGCAGGCTTATCGGGAGGCGTCGGAGTCGCAGGGGCTGGCGTATGAGCCGGACCTGAATGCGATGCTTCGCATTCCCGGCATGATGATTGCCGAGAGCGGCGTTAGTGCGGACGAATTGGCGGGACTCGATACTGCGGTGCTGTCGCAGATCGCTCCATTGGTAGAGAAGTTGAATGAGGTCCGAGCGCAGGAGGGTGCGTCGCTGGCGGCCGAGCTGCGGGCTTCCATGTTGCGGCTGCGAGCATTTGCGGAGGAGATGGCTGGGC
This sequence comes from uncultured Acidobacteriaceae bacterium, assembly GCA_963791735.1. Classification (GTDB taxonomy): domain Bacteria; phylum Acidobacteriota; class Terriglobia; order Terriglobales; family Acidobacteriaceae; genus Edaphobacter. Next base: position 90,650 of record CAWBTR010000014.1, read on the forward strand.
TGAGGAATGGAGTCCGGGAGGCTCAGTTTGAGCGACTGCGGAGCCGGCTGGTTGAGCTGACGGACGGCATCCCAGTGAGCGAGGATCGGGTGCTTACCGAGGCGGCGCTGCTGGCGGAGAAGAGCGATATCGAGGAAGAGATTGTGCGGCTGCGGACACATGTGGATCGCTTTGTGGCGATGCTGGAGGAGGGCGGAGAGCTGGGCAAGCGACTGGACTTTCTATTGCAGGAGTTGAATCGCGAGGCGAACACAATGCTGTCGAAGACCAGCGGAGCAGCAGGTGAGAATAGTCTGCGGATTACGGAGCTGGGACTTGAGATGAAGGCTGAGATTGAGAAGTCCCGTGAGCAGGTTCAGAATCTGGAGTAGTGACTTCTGTGGATTGTTAAACTGAGATGACTAACGATTGAAACAGGTGATTGAGGCGCATGGCAGGCATACTTTTTATTATTTCGGCGCCGTCGGGTTCGGGAAAATCGACGCTGGTGAGTCAACTTCGGACGCTGGTGGAAGGCCTGGAGTTTTCGATTTCGTATACGACTCGGGCGCCGCGAGGGTCCGAAGAGGACGGGCGCGAGTATCACTTCATAAGCCGACAGGAGTTCGAGCGGATGATTGCGGCGGGAGACTTTCTGGAGTGGGCGGAGGTCTTCGGGAAAGACTACTATGGGACGGCGGTCTCGGCGCTGGATCATGCGAAGAAGGCGGAAAAGGACCTGCTGCTGGACATCGATGTGCAGGGCGCGAAGCAGGTTATGAAGAAGCTGCCGGAGGCAGTGTCGATCTTTATCATGCCGCCGAGTCCGGAGATTCTGGAGATGCGGTTGCGCCACCGGACCGTTGCAGAGGAGGCAGCTTCCAAGACCCCGATCACGGAGGAGGAGATTCAGAAGAGACTCGCCGCGGCGCGGAACGAGTTGAAGCAGATGCGGGACTACAAGTATGCTCTGGTCAACGATGTTCTGGAGCAAGCCGTAACAGAGCTGCGTGCGATCGTGTTGTGCGAACGCGGGGTGAGGAACGGGGTCCAGGCTGTCGCGTCGAGCTGCAGGACCGATACTGCTTCGCTGAAGTTGAAGGCTGCACTAACTACGTTTGAGAGATAAGGCCCACTTATCCACTACGAATTGTGTGGAGCAATTCGCGAGTCTGAGATATAACTGCTGACAATGGGGGTGAAATACATGACGGTCGAGAATGCTTTCCACAACAAATACAGTTTGGTTAAGGGTGCTGCTCGTCGAGCTCGGCAGCTGCAGTCGGGTGCGTCGCCGCTGATTGTGGCCAAGTCGATGAAGGCTTGCCGCGTGGCGCAGGATGAGATCAAGCAGGGGCATGTGAAGTTCGTTCTGCCGGAGCGTGTGGCGGAGCCGGTGGTCGATCTTCCGGTTCACTAAATAGCGATACCATAGGGCCATGGCAGGAGATGTAGAGCAGCAGCTGCGGGCTTACGTGGAATACCTTCGGGACATGGGCATCCATGACTTCTATCGTCAGGGTGAGCCTGTGTTGGCGGCGGCTGGTGAAACGCCTTCGGCGTCCGTTCAAGCGACTGTGATGGTTGAGGAGCTGGACGAGGCTCCTATTTCGAGCAGACCTGCCTTTCTGGAGCCTCCGATTGCGAAGCTGGTGAGTTTCAACGATCTTGCGCCTTTGCCTGAGAGCCGTGTGGCTCCTGCACACAAAGCTGAGGCTCTGGCTGCAATCAAAGAAGAGATTGGCGACTGTACGCGGTGTCCGCTGGCTTATGCGGGGCGACGTACGATTGTGTTCGGCGATGGCGATGCCAATGCGCGGCTAATGTTTGTCGGCGAAGGGCCGGGTGCGGATGAGGACACCTCAGGCGTTCCGTTCGTCGGCAAGGCGGGGCAACTCTTGAACAACATGATTCAGGCGATGGGGCTGAAGCGCGAGGAGGTTTACATCGCCAATATCGTGAAGTGCAGACCACCGGCGAACCGGGTTCCCGAGCCCGTGGAGGCGAATACGTGCGACCAGTTTCTGCTGCAACAGATCGATGTGGTGCAGCCACAGGTGGTGGTGGCGCTGGGAGCGACCGCGGCGATGTATCTGCTCGGGGTGAAGCAGTCGCTGAGCTCGCTGCGGGGCCGATGGCATAGCTGTCGCGGTGCGAAGCTGGCAGTGACGTATCATCCGGCGTTTCTGCTGCGTGATCCGCGGCAGAAGGGTGAAGCCTGGAAGGACTTGCAGATGGTGATGAAGGAGATGGGGCTGAAGGCTCCGGCTAAGGGGTAGATCCTCGTTATGGCGGCGGGATGCGGACGCTGTTGGCGCGGCAGGAACGGATAGGACCGCAAGGTGTGGGCTGGCCGTTCTTGTTCAAGCAGACTTCGATGGCGGTGAGGTAGTTGTTTCCGCAGGAGACGGCGAGACTGGAGGTGGGGATGGAGGGGTTTGCGGCAGTTATGAGGTCGAGGATCTGGCCGGGGGGCATGGAGATCTGGTGGTCGAGCTGGGTAAGCGTGGAGGGGATCGCGACGGAGTGGAAGGCGGTGCGGGCGGCAGTGAAGAAGTCATCAGGTGAGAGGCCGGAGCAGGTGCCGTGGGTGCGCCACTCGTGACGGAGGAGGCCGGAGTCAGGGTAGATGTCGCTGTAGGCGGCGGGGTTGCGCGGGCCGGGGTCGGTGGAACAATTCTGCGGGTAAGTGCCATTAGTGTTCTGGGGCCAGAGGCCGTGGAGGACGAAGGTAGAGCGACTGGCGCACTCCGTGGCGTTGGGGTGAGAGTGGCAGAACTCGGGCGACCAGGAGAGGTTGAGGAGGTAGTAGTCGAAAGGCTGGTTGGCGGTGGTTTGGATGGCGACTGGGGCGGCGCGTGGGCGAGGGGCTGGCTCGGGCGTCGGCTGCGGAGGTGGAGTGCAGGCGGTGAGGACAAGAAGAATGAATAGGGCAGGTGCGGTTTTCTTCTTCATGGTGGGAGAAGGATAGCGCGTGTTCTCGAAGGGCGCCAACGGTTGTTGATTTCAAAACTATTGATGCGAGGAATCAGCGATCCATTTATCGCGAATCACGACTTATCGTGAATCACGCTGTATCTTCCACTGTGAGTGCCGCCAGCGGCTTCTTCGCTCGCGTCGTCGTGATCACCACCACGCTGATCAGAACGAACAGAGTTCCCAATATCGTTCGCAGGCCAAGCGTTTCGCCGCCAAGGAAATATCCAAGCAGCACGGCCACAACCGGATTTACGTACGCATAGGTCCCGACTTTGGTTGGGGATTCATGATGAATCAGCCACACGTAGGCGGTAAATCCGATGATAGAGCCGGCGATAATCAAATAGAGCAACGAGAGCCACGCTCCTCGTGAGACAGTCCACGGATGAAAATTATGAAATTCACCCAGTAGGGCCGTCGTGAGAGCCAGCAGGAATCCTCCGGCGAGCATCTGCGCCCCCGAACTCATGACTTTGGACGATGGAAGAGGCAGCTTGCGCGAAAGAGCAGACGCGACTGACCAACTGATCGATCCAACAATCAACGCTGCGGCACCAGCCCTATCGACCGGAGCCCCGCCGAGGTTCAACGAGTGGTTCATCAGCACTGCAACTCCGCCAATCCCGATCAGGAGCGCCAGTGCCAGGCGAACGGTAAGTCTCTGCGTTCGCAGCAAGATGATCTCCGACAGTGCCATGAAGGCCGGGATCATGGCCATCATGACGGCGGCAACACCCGAGGGCACACGCTGTTCGGCCCAGAACAACAGTCCGTAGTCAAAGACGAAGATCAGAAGAGCGAGCAAGAATATCGACATCCACTGGCGCCCGTTTGGTGAGCGTTCGCCCCGTGCGATCATCCAGCCATAAAGAACAAGTCCCGCGACAAGGAACCGCACCGCCGCGAAGAGGAACGGCGGAACTTCGTGCACGCCAATGCGAATAGCGAAAAATGTGGATCCCCAGACAAAATAGATGACTGCGAAAGCCAGCAGAGTCTTCCAGGTCGGACGATGGGTTGTGGCTTCGATGGCAGTCTCCTACCAGCACTCTACCAAGTTCTGAGCGCGCGGCCTTTGGTCCGTGCTACTCGGAGATGGCAAGTAGCAACAGCATTTTGTCGTAATCGATAAACTGTTGGGATGCCTTTGTTTTGTGATGTCGCTTTGCCGGTGCCGCTGGACCAGACGTTTACCTATGCGGTGAATGGCGTGGTACCGGTGGTGGGGGCGCGGGTGCTGGTGCCGTTCAGCGGGCAGAAGCTGATGGGGGTTGTGGTCAGGGTGCATGAGGACGCGCCGGCGGAGGGGTTTGAGATCAAGGGGGTGCAGCAGGTACTCGATGAGACCGCCTTACTTTCAGACGAGTTGATGAAGCTGGCTGGGTGGATTGCGCAATACTATGTTGCGCCGCTGGGTGAGGTGTTGCGGGGGATGCTGCCGCTTTCGGCGGAGGTGAAGCGGCATTTTTGTTATCGGATTGCGGACGCGGGACGGAAGGTTCTGTATGAAGGGGCGGCGAAGGGATCTTCGCGGCGGTCGAAGCTGACGGCGGAGCAGCAGAATCGCGAGTATGCGGTGTTGAACTATCTGGAGGGTGGGGAGCAGGCGAAGATGTCGGCGCTGCGCTCGGCTACAGGAGCGCATAAAGGTTTGTTAGAGGGGATGGTTCGTAAGAAGTGGCTCGTGCGGGAGGCGGTGGCCGAGGAGCGGGATGCGCGGCGGCTGGAGAAGGTGGCAGTGCTGGTGGAGGGTGCTCGACTGCCGAAGCTGAATGAAAATCAGACGGCGATTCTGGCGGAGTTGGCGGCGGTGAGTGGGCGGATGCGAGTGAACGATCTGCGGATCACGCTGACGCGAGCGGGGGTGCCGGTGTCGACGTTGGGGACGTTGGTGAAGCACGGGCTCGTGATCGTGGAAGAAGTTGCGGAGGAGTTTCATTTAGGAGGCGTGAGCGCGCAGGGGAAGAAGCATGCGCACGAGCACGCTCTGAATGAGGTGCAGATGGAGGCGCTGGGAACGATCGCAGCGGCGATGGATAAGGGCGGCTTCAAGCCGCATCTGATGTATGGGATTACGGGCTCGGGCAAGACGACGGTTTATTTTGCTGCGATGCGCAGAGCGTTAGACGCTGGCAAGTCGGCGCTGCTCCTGGTGCCGGAGATTGGGTTGACGCCGGCGATGGCGGCGCAGATGTACGCGGCATTTGCCGGAGAAGTAGCGATGCTGCACTCGCAGTTGACGCCGGATGAACGGGCCGAGCAGTGGCACAGGATTCGCGGGGGTGGCGCGAGGATTGTAGTGGGGACACGGTCGGCGGTATTTGCGCCGATGATTAATTTGGGATTGATCATCGTCGATGAGGAGCATGATTCGAGCTACAAGCAGGAGGAGACCCCGCGGTATCACGGGCGCGATGTTGCCGTGATGCGGGCAAAGCTGAATGAGACGGTGGTGGTGCTGGGATCGGCGACGCCGTCGCTGGAGAGCTGGGCGAATGCGGAGAAGGGCAGGTATGCGCGGGTGGAGATGCGGGAGCGCGTGATGGAGCGGCCGCTGCCAGCCGTGGAGCTGGTGGATATGCGTACGGAGTTTCGCGAAACCAGGCAGGAGCAAATCTTTTCAAGGAAGCTGATCGAAGAGACACAGTTCACACTCGATCGCGGGGAGCAGGTGATCTTGCTGCTCAACCGTCGTGGGTATTCGACAGTGGTGATGTGCCGGAGCTGCGGCGAGAAGATCGAGTGCGAGAACTGCGCGATCTCGATGACTTATCACAAGAAGGTGAATGAGAACGATGCGATTGCGCAGCCGGGGCAGCGGCTGGAGTGCCACTACTGCGGGTTTCGCAGAGCCGTGCCGAAGGTTTGTCCGAAGTGTGAGAGTGAACATCTTTATTTTCTGGGAGCTGGGTCGCAGCAGGGAGAGGAGAGGCTGCAGGAGTTGTTTCCAGCGGCGCGGATTGGAAGGATGGATCGCGATACCGTGCGCGGACGGAGCGATATGGAGCGACTACTGGCGCGTCTGCATGGGGGCGAGATCAATCTGCTGGTGGGGACGCAGATGATTGCAAAGGGGCATGATATTCACGGCGTTACGCTGGTTGGAGTGGTGGGGGCGGACTTTCAACTGGGGCTGCCTGACTTTCGCGCGGCGGAGCGGGTGTTTCAGTTGCTCACGCAAGTGTCGGGTCGTGCGGGACGCGGGGATCTGCCGGGGAAGGTGTTGGTCCAGACCTATCATCCGGATCACTATGCGATTCAGTTTGCCGCAAAGCATGACTATCCCGGGTTTGTGGCCAAGGAGATGAACTATCGGCGCTGGATGCACTATCCGCCGTATGCGGTGCTGACGAACGTAGTGATTCAAAGCGAGAAGCTGGAGGAGGCTACAGCCTGGGCGGGGACGCTGGGCCGATGGTTTCAGCAGGCACGTCTGGATAAGGTGCGAGTGTTGGGACCGGCTGCTGCGCCGATCGTGCGCCTAAAGAGAATCTATCGCTTTCATTTTGTTCTAAAGGCAGAGAAGCGACAAGCGCTGGGGGCTACGCTGCGAGCGATGCTTGCCTACGCAGAGGCGCAGGGAATTGCCCGACGTAACCTGATGGTCGACGTGGACGCAGTGCATTTGATGTGAGGCAAACCCAACACCCGCGCGATCTTAGTCGAGCAAATGAAGCTCTTTGCCTGGCTTGAACCGAACTGCTTTGCCTGGAGCGATCGTGACCTCAGCCCCTGTTCTGGGGTTGCGGCCGATGCCGGTCTTGCGAGGCTTGACTGTGAAAACACCGAAGCCGCGCAACTCAATGCGGTCACCCGCGATGAGCGTCTGCTTCATACTGTCGAAGATCGCGTCTACCGCAGACTCTGCTTTGGTTCGTGGCAAGCCGGTACGCTCAACAACCCTTTGTATAAGATCCTGCTTAATCATCTGGGCCGCCGTCCTTGGGCTGTAATTTGTATTAGATGGTACTGACCGGGTTTAGTAACGTGATGTTAGAAAGTCGACACGAGATTGTCAACGAAAGAACACTGCCGTAAGATGAAGAATCTAATGAGGCAAGGCTATGGGGTATACGAACGCCCTTTAATTTACACCCTTCCGCCCAAATTAGAGACCTGAAATGTAATTTGAAGGGAAAAGAGACCAAAGTGGCTATTAAGAGCGACCGTTGGATTCGCCGGCAGGCGACCGAAAACGGCATGATTGCCCCGTTCAGCGAAAAGCAGGTCCGGGAAGGCGTTATCTCCTATGGGCTTTCCTCCTACGGGTACGACCTGCGGGTTTCGGACGAGTTCAAGATCTTCACGAACGTAAACAGCGCCATTATCGACCCTAAGGCATTCGATGAGCGATCGTTTGTAACGGTTGTGGCGCCCAGCGTGATTGTGCCCCCGAACTCGTTTGCGCTGGCGAGGTCGATTGAATACTTCAAGATTCCCCGGGATGTGCTGACGATCTGCGTGGGCAAGTCGACCTATGCGCGGTGCGGCATTATTGTGAATGTGACGCCGTTTGAGCCGGAGTGGGAGGGATTTGTGACGCTGGAGATCTCGAATACCACCCCGCTGCCTGCCCGCATCTATGCCAATGAAGGACTGTGCCAGATCCTGTTCTTTCAGTCCGATGAAATGTGCGAGACCAGCTATGCAGATCGTAAAGGCAAATACCAGAAACAACAGGGAATCGTTCTGCCGAAGTTGTAGAACGGCGTGGGGTGGCGATCCCTCTGACGCGCTGAAGTCGGCCTACTGATGTACCCAAGCTGAGTAAAAGAGGCTGCGCAGGCAATGAAAGACCAAACATCTCAAGGACCAGTGAAGCTCGGTCTGGTCGCTACCGACCCGCTGCGGATTCTTGGGTTGCAGACGATATTTTCCGAGGGCGGGATCAAAGGGGGACCGGTGGAGATTGTTCCTCTGTCGGTCCCGGGGGCGCTCGATGCCTCGGGCGTCTCGCTGATCCTGATCGATGCGGCGTGCACGGAGCACATCTTTGAGCTGCTGGCTACATTTCGCCGCACGCGTCCGCATCTGCGGTTGATCGTGCTTGGGTTGGAGGAGGACCACGAATATATCCAGCGCATCATTGGAGCCGGAGCAAAGGGCTATCTGGCGCACACGGCGAAGGGGAACGAGGTCCGGCTGGCAATCGAGATCGTTCAGGACGGTTCGGCGTGGGCGCCCCGGAAGGTGTTGGCCAACCTGCTGGACCTATCTTCGGCTGAGGAGAGGCGGGCCGGTACCGTCAACGAGCCGAAGTTTACGAGACGCGAGGCGCAGGTTCTGAAGTTGCTGGTCGACGGGCATCCAAACCGCGTGATTGCCGAAGAACTTGGAATCGATCTGGCGACAGTGAAGAAACATGTGGGCACGCTGATGCGAAAGGTCGGGGTGAAAAACCGGATCGCCCTTTCGGTTCAGGTCGTGAATCGGAGGCTGCTGACAAAGTGATTCTCCGCGGTCCGGAGAGCGGACAGACAATATTTACGTGTTAATGCTCTGGTTAACAAAACCCGCTCAAAGGTCTACCTACCTTCGTACCGTTGTGGGTCACCGTGATCTCAGGCACAGTGGACTTAGCAACACAGACCTGGGAGAGGGGTTGTAGAGAGAGCGTCGGGAGATCCCGACACTATCTCCGCAACCCCTATTTTTTTTGGATTGAGGCCTTTTGTGTTTGTGAAGCTGCTCTCCACCAGCGTACAACCTTCGCCTGCTGTAACTTCATCTCATATATTGTTGGAAATAGGCAGCTTTGCTGATTGATCGAAAGAATTTAGACTATAGAAACGAAAGGTACAATGATCAAATGATGAAGAAAATTTCAGTGGTTCTGTGTGGTTTGGCGATGGCGGCCAGCTCCCTGTGTGCGCATGCGCAGGACGATAAGGCCAAAATAGCGGACCGTTTGACTGCCGCGGGTCAAGTAATCGATGAGATTATGGCAACCCCAGACAAGTCAATACCGAGCGGTATTCTCCGAGGCGCCTCGTGCGTGGTGGTCATCCCAAGCTACAAGAAGGGCGCATTTGTCGTGGGCGCTCAGTATGGCCAGGGCGTGGCGACCTGCCGCACTCCAAGTGGTAGATGGAGCGCGCCCGTATGTGTTCAACTCGCCGGTGGCAGCTTTGGATTCCAGATCGGCGGACAAGCGACCGACCTGGTATTGATCGCAATGAATCAGCAGGGCCTTCAGGACATGCTGAAGAACAAGGTAAAGCTCGGCGCCGATGCTGCTGCGGCGGCGGGTCCGGTTGGACGTAACGCACAGGCAGGAACGGACTGGAAGTTGAATGCGGAGTTTCTAAGCTACTCACGTTCAAAGGGATTGTTTGCCGGTATCGACCTGGATGGCACGGTACTCTCTCAGAACGAGGATGGCACGCGCGCCCTGTACGGGGCGGATATTCCTTTCGGCACGATCCTTGGCGGAAACCAGGTAACTCCCGACGTCGCACGTCCTTTTGTGCGCACGGTTGCGAAGTACTTTGTGGCTGCAAAGAACCAGTAAACGAGCGATTGGCTTGATGGGGGAGGGCGGCTTCTACAGCCGCCCTTTCTGTTTTTCGGGCGTAGCGGTTTGGAATCGGTAGACTAGGGACTTGAGCGAAGTTGCACAAAGAACGTTGCCGCGGGAGAAGGTCAGCGTCCGCGAAATCGCTGAGTTTGTCGGGGTTTGGCTCCTCGTTTATGGCGTGCGACTGCTTCCGCGGTGGTTGGCCCGCGCGATTGGCGCTGCGATCGGTGCCATTGCCTTTCGTGGATTGGGGCGACTGCGCAGGGTGGGTCTTCGCAACCTGGAGCTGGCGTTTCCGGAGATGACGGCGCAGGAGCGCGAGGCGATTCTCAGGTCGGAGTATCGAAATCTGGGCTTGCTGCTGGCGGAGTTTTGCAAGATGCCGGACTATACGGGGGCGACGGCGAGCCGCTTTATTCGCTATGAAGGCCTGGAGAACTATCTGGAGGCGCGGGAGCGGGGGAAGGGCGTTCTAGTCCTGACGGGGCATCTGGGGGCATGGGAGCTGTCGAGCTTCTACCACTCGTTGATGGGGATGCCGATGGGGATGGTGATACGACGGCTCGATAATCCGCTGGTCGATGGGCTTGTGAACCGGATTCGCTGCCTGCACGGGAATCGCGTGATCCACAAGGATGATTTCGCGCGCGGGCTGATTGCGTCGATGCGGGCGGGAGAGACGGTAGGGATCCTGATGGACACGAATATGACGCCGCCACAGGGAGTGTTTGTGCCGTACTTCGGGGTGCTGGCGTGTACCGCGTCTGGAATGGCACGGATTGCGGCGAGGACGGGAGCCGCGGTGCTTCCGGGGTTTCTCCTGTGGGAAGAGAGCGAAAAGAAGTACGTGCTGCACTTTGGCGAGGAGCTTGAGGTGGTCCATACTGGAGACTCCGAGCAGGATGCTCTCGTAAACACAGCGACGTTTACCGCGGCGATTGAAGCATACGTGCGCCGGTATCCGGAGCAGTGGCTCTGGTTGCATCGGCGGTGGAAGACTCGGCCTGCGGGCGAAATGGGGATCTACTGATGGCCAATATGAGTAAGATCGCCGACTGGATCGGCGTGAGTGCGCCGCTGCTGGACGTGGAGATTACGGAGGTCTCGAGTATCGAAGCCGCGAATGCGAGTTCGGTTGTGTTTGCGTTGGACAAGGAGACGCTGACGAAGGCGCTCGAGTCGAAGGCCGGAACGATCCTGGCGACCAGCAGCCTGGAGGGCGCGGACCTGCCGCTTGATCCGCGCGTGTTGTGGGTAGGAGATGCTCGCTACGCCTTTGCAGTGGTAGGGCGAAGGCTGCGCGGTCGCGGCTTTGAGGCAGGAGTCCATCCCTCGGCCGTGGTCGGAAAGGATGTCGGAATCGGAGTGGGGAGCAGGATCGGTCCGGGCGTTGTGCTGGAAGATGGCGTGGTGGTGGGGAGTGATTGCAACCTGATGGCACGCGTCGTGGTGCACGCCGGGACGGTGCTCGGCGACCGCGTGGTGGTTCAGGCAGGCGCAGTGTTGGGGTCGACGGGATTTGGCTATGCACGGAGCAGCGAGACGGGAGAGTATCTGATCTTTCCGCAGCAGGGGCGGTTGGTCGTGGAGGACGATGTTGAGATCGGAGCCAACACAACAATCGACCGCGGAGCTCTGGGAGAGACGCGGATCGGGCGCGGCACGAAGATCGACAATCTGGTGCATATTGGGCATAACTGTGTGATTGGGAAGAACGTGGTGATCGCAGCGCAGACGGGAATCTCGGGCTCAAGCGTGGTCGAGGACGGGGCGATTCTCGGAGGCCAGGTGGGTATTGGAGAGCACGCCACGGTGGGAGCGGGCGTGATCCTCGGCGGCGGAGCCGGGGTGCTGAGTGGCAAGAAGATGCGTGGACCGGGCGAAGTCTTCTGGGGCAGGCCGGCGCGGCCTTTGAAGGAGTATCTGCGCGACCTGGCGCGGTTGAAGCGGCGCTAAAATTTGAAGGTGTGGTTGCGGTGAATTGCGTGGTGAATGATGGCAATTGTGGTGGTTGGCGGACACACGAGAAATATCGGGAAGACGAGTGTGGTGGCCGGGCTGATCGCGGCAATGCCGGAGATGCATTGGACGGCGTTCAAAGTGACGCAGTTTGGGCATGGGATGTGCTCGGCCAATGGGGAGCCGTGCGACTGCGAGACGGCGGAGCATACCGTTGCGGTGAGCGAGGAGCGCGCGGGCGGGGATAGCACAACGGATTCGGGGCGATATCTTGCGGCGGGCGCGGTGCGGTCGTTCTGGGTGAGGACTCGGGCGGGGGATCTGTCGGAGGCGATGCCGCGAATTCGCAGGGAGATTGCGCGCGCCGAGAATGTCCTCATCGAGTCGAACAGTATTCTGCGGTTCTTGCGACCGGATCTTTACTTGAGTGTCCTGGCCCCGGAGACGGCGGACTTCAAGGAGTCGGCAAAATATTTTCTTGATCGTGCGGATGCGGTATTGGTGGCGGAGGGTGAGCTGGGGCGCCCGGAATGGAAGGGCGTTTCGCTGAAGCTGGTGGAGGGAACGCCGGTGCTGGCGATGCGGCCTCCCGTGTATGTGACCGATGAGGTAGTGCAGTTTGTCAGGGAGCGTCTGAGCGCCTAAGGGCTGGGGTTGTGTCGCCCCAGGAGAGTCTTTAGATGGATTGGACGGGAAGAAGCATGACATCCTCCACCAGCCCAATCTCTTTTTGAACAAAAGGTTCGGCGTAGCGCACGCCTGCGAGCAGCCCGTAGTGCCGCGCTTCGGCGAAGGTGCGTTCACGAATCTCCTCCTCCGGGACGAAGAGTTTGTTGCCTTCGGATTGAGACGCATATTGTGATCGATAGGCGAGAAGCGATTGCAGACGCTGTTCTACGAAGGGTGTGATGTCGACGACGAAGGTGGGACGAACATCGGCATAGAGACTGGCGTAGAGAATCTTGAAGGGGCGATGCGGCGGACTCTGTTCACCGGGCGTTTCCACCTTGGCGAGGCCGCTGACGAAACAGGCTTCGTAGCCCAGGGTGGCAGAGGTGTAGTGATCCGGATGCCGGCCCTGCCAGTAGGGGAGGATAACGACGCGGGGACGCAGGCGGCGGAGAACGGCGGCTATCTTAAGGCGGTTCTCGTAGGTGTTCTGAACGTTGCCGTCCGGGAGATCGAGCGCTTCGCGGTGCGCCACGTTGAGGATGCGGGCTGCGGCGGAGGCTTCGGCGGCGCGGTCGGCTGCCGTGCCTCGAGTGCCGGATTCGCCCTGGGTGAGGTCGAGAATGCCGGTACGCCAGCCACGGGCATGCATCGCAAGGAGAGTGCCGCCGCAGGTCTGTTCGACGTCGTCGCGGTGAGCGGCGATGGCGAGGATGTCGATGGTCGGCATGATGGTTATGCTAGCAGGGAGGAGCCGGACCCGAGCTAGTTGGCGGCGTCGGTGATGGCGTCCATATAGGCGACGTCAAGCGCTGTGCCCTGAACGGTCACGTTCTTGTTGTCGATCTCTGAGCCGTCGACGGTGCTGAAGATGTGGACCTGGCCGCCGTATGCCGTATAGACCTTGTTGAAGGTCTGGACCCAGCAGAGACCGGTGAGATCGCCGTAGTAATACTGGTTCTGATTGGTATTGGGGTACTGAACGACCGCAGTAGCGGAGCCCTGAGTGACGAACGGAACGATCGATGCGGTCAGAGCGCCGAGGTCGAAGCGGGTGAGGCAGTTGTAGTTCGCTGCCTGCGTGGTGACGCCGAGCGATGCCTGGTGAGCGCGTTCGCCGGTGGCGCAGAACTGAGAGCCGATCCAGAGCGTGTTGTTGTCGGCGAAGAGCATCTTGGAGTGATTGCCGTCGGAGATGGAGTATTGGCCAGTGACGGTGTTGGTCGCGAGGTTGATGGTCGAGAGGTTGCCGGCGAAGAGTCCATCGGGCTGAAGCTGCTGGCCTGAGACGTAGAGCGTGACTCCGTCAGAGACCGCTGCCGTGACGCCGCCGGGGACGAGGACCTGGGTGGTAAAGGCCGAGGCATCGGGCACTGTGGTGGGGATGTTGTTGTAATCCAGCACGCCCGGCTGCAGGTAGGTGACGCTGGAGGTGTTTCCACCGCACTCCTGACCGCAGTTGAACACGTACGCGGTGGTGCCATCGAGCGAGAAGTACGCCCCGACGGGGCGATCGAAGGCGTTGGCGTTGCTTCCCGTGTTGACCGGGACGACGCAGTAGACGGGAAGGTTGAAGGGCTCACAGTCCGCGGCTCCAATGGCCGCAGCGGCGGCGGTGGAGGTGGGGTACTGGTTGTTGTCGTTCAGCTTCACGACGCGGTAGACCGTGTTGGAGTTGCGGACCATGGCCAGAACGACGGTATCGCCCTGGTTGACGACAACCTGAAAGACATTAGGAAGGACCAGACCGTAGCTTCTGCCGGTGGTGTTGTCGATGATGCCGAGTTGTCCGATGGTCTCCTCAGCGGAGTAGACGTGGCCGAAGGTTGGCGGAACGGCGAGACCAGTGGATTTGGCCGGGAAGCTGCCCGCGGAGCCCGCGACGGACTCCTTCCCGTAGTTGACGATTTGGATGTCACCCTGCGCACTTGAGTAAACGTAGCCAGTGATCTCAGCCGGGAAGTTGAGGATGAGGTTAGGGAAGCCAGAGGCGTAGCCGGAGACGGAAAACGACGTCTTGGTGTTCTGGATGTTGCTGCGCAGGTCGCGCTTGGCGTCGACGATCTGCAGGCTGCCTGTGGAGATGCCATTGGCCGAGACCGATATCATGACGCGGTTGGCGAGCAGGCTGGGCGGAACCGGACGGTTTGCAAAGGTGTACTCCGGAAACTTGTACGCCAGGTAGTTGTCGCTGTGGCAGGAGGTAAGGCCGGCGGTCGCAAAGGCGAGGAGGAGGCCGCAGACGATCTGGGCACGTAGGGACTGGGTAAAGACACTTCGATTCGTCAACGGTAACAAACTCCAACCTGAGCTCTGCGGCGTGTTTGGGCGGCCGCTGCTCTATGCCGAGTATAACAAAGGAAAGAGGGTACCGAAGAGCCGGGAGCCTCGGAATCGAGCGCTCGATGAGGACACGTTTGGAGCGCGTCAGGGTGGTGGCTTAGGATGAGTATAAGCAGTTGGAGACAATCATGGCGGATGGGTTGGACGAGGTGAAGGCGGGTTCCGTTGCGGGAGATGCCGCGGTTGGCAGATTGTTTGCCGGCGGGACAGTGCTCTGCGATGGGGCCATGGGCACGATGCTCTATGCGCGGGGTGTCTTCATCAACCGCTGCTATGACGAGTTGAATCTGTCGCAGCCGGAACTTGTGCGCGAGATTCATGCGGAGTATCTGCAGGCGGGTGCAGAGGTTATTGAGACCAACACGTTTGGCGCGAATGCGTTTCGCCTGGAGTTGCACGGGCTGAAGGACAAAGTCCGCGAGATCAATAGGGCCGGGGTCAAACTGGCGCGTGAGTGCGCGAACCAGATTCTCGAGAAGCAGGCCAGCGAGTCGTTTGTCGCTGGAGCGATCGGGCCACTGGGCGTGAGGCTGGAGCCGCTGGGCAAGGTCGGACTCGACGAGGCACGGGCGGCGTTTGCGGAGCAGATTCGCGCGCTGGTGGAGGGCGGTCCCGGAGTTGGAGCGGACCTTCTGGTCGTCGAGACGATGACATCGCTGGCGGAGGCGGAGCAGGCCATTCTGGCAGCCAGAAGTGTCGCTCCCCTGGTTCCCGTCGTGGTGATGATGACCGTCGATGAGGAAGGCAACTGCCTGGATGGATCATCAGCCGAGACCGCGGCGATAAAGCTGACCGAGTGGGGCGCGGATGCTATTGGATGCAACTGTAGCGCAGGTCCCGCGACGGTGCTGAGCGTGATTGAACGGATGCGCCCGGTGACGACGCTGCCGTTGGCTGCGATGCCGAATGCGGGAATTCCGCGCGCAGTGGAGGGGCGGACGATCTATCTCACCTCGCCCGAGTACATGGCGAGCTTCACGCGAAAGCTGGTCAAGGCGGGCGCGAGCATCGTCGGAGGATGTTGCGGGACCACTCCAAGTTACACGCGTGCGATGAAGAGTTCGCTGCGTGCGCTGGACGCGATGGAGGGCGGTGCGCGGGTGATGGAGCACGCTGGCGCTACCAAGGCGGCCGCCAAGGCAGCGAGCAAGGTGGAGCCGCCGGCGCTCGCGCAGCGGTCGAAGATCGGCGCAATGGTGGCAGCAGACGAGTTCATCACGATGGTGGAGATTGTGCCGCCGAAGGGAATCGATTGCAGCAAGGAGCTGGACGGCGCGGCGATGTTGCATCGGCTGGGTGTGGACGCGATCAATGTGCCGGATTCACCGCGCGCCAGTGCAAGGATGAGCGCGCAGAGCCTGTGCGTGCAGATTCAGCAGAACGTCGGGATCGAGACCATCCTTCACTACACGTGCCGCGACCGCAACGTGTTGAGTATTCAGAGCGATCTTCTTGGCGCTTCATCGATTGGCCTCAAGAATATTCTTTGCCTCACGGGCGATCCGCCGAAGCTGGGGAACTATCCGAATGCGACGGCGGTCTTCGATGTGGACGCGATCGGATTGGTAAACGTCGTTCACAATCTGAACTACGGTTTGGATATTGGAAGCAACTCAATTGGAGCCTCCACAGGATTCACGATCGCGGTGGCCGCGAACCCCGGCGTGCAGGACATGGACCAGGAGGTTCGCAGGTTTGCGTTCAAAGTAGAGGCGGGTGCGGAGTTTGCGATTACGCAACCGGTCTTCGATATGAGGGTGCTGGAGGAGTTTTTGCGGCGCATTGAAGGATTCCGGATTCCGGTGATTGCGGGGATCTGGCCGTTGACCAGCCTGCGCAATGCAGAGTTCATGAAGAACGATCTGCGCGTGAGCATGCCCGATGACATCATGGCGCGGATGGCGGCGATGACGACTCCCGAAGCGGGACGGGCGGAGGGCGTGAAGATCGCTCAGGAGATGCTCGCTGAAGCGAAGCCGATGGTGCAGGGGGTGCAGGTCAGTGCTCCGTTCGGACGCTACAGCGTGGCAGCAGATGTCCTTGGTCTGGCAGAGGTCGAGGTGGCGTAATGGCTGACTTTGAGAAGCAGTTGACGGCGCTGGAGACAGTAGTAGAGCGGCTGGAGCGTGGGGATCTTTCGCTCGAGGAGTCGGTGCGGCTGTTTGAGGAAGGGGTGAAGCTCTCCGACGCCTGCAAAAAGGAGCTGGAGGCCGCAGAAGGGAAGATTCAGTTATTGGTGGAGCAGAGAAATGGCACGATGAAGGTGACGGATCTGGATCCTGAAGAGGATTTGAAGAGGACTAGCTCTTGATGCTCTATCGGTCGCGGGCGGTGACGAAGCCGGGAACCCAGAGCAGGGCGCGCTTGGCTTCGGAGTCGGGCAGGTCGGCGATAGTGAGCCGCGCGGCTTCGGCGTAGGCGCAGGCGGTGTCCATGGCATAGTCGATGGAGCCGTGGCGGTGCAGAATCTCAAGAATCAGTGGGTGAGAGATGCGATCGAAGCTGCGATCGGCCAGTACCGTGCGAATGGCTTCTCTATCGGCGCCGGTGCCGCGTTCGAGCGCATGGATCACCGCGAGAGTGGCCTTGCCTTCGCGGAGATCCGAAGCGACGGGCTTGCCGAGGACGTCTTCGGTGGCAGTAAGGTCGAGAACGTCATCGACGATCTGAAACGCCAGACCGAGGTTCCGGCCATATTCGCCGAGCTGCGCTTCGAGTTCGTCCGGATCGCCGAAGCTATGAACCGGCGTGATCGCCGCGCCGAGCTGCATGGACACCTTGAAGAGGCAGGCCGTCTTGCGGAAGATGAGGTCGAAGTACTCCTCCTCGTTGATCAGATGGCCGAGCTTCTGCATCTGCAGCAGTTCACCTTCGACCATCTGCTGAGTGAGCGAGATCAGCAGTTCGAGCACGCGGAAGTTGCGTTCTTCCAGCGCCGTCGAGAACGACTGCATGTAGAGCCAGTCGCCCGCGAGCACGCATTTCGCATTACCCCAGGTCGTGTTCGAAGACGGGCGGCCACGGCGCGTGTCGGCCTCGTCGATGATGTCGTCATGAACCAGCGTCGCCGTATGCAACATCTCGACGACCGCGCCAAGTCGTATACGGCTCTGACTGGTACACCCCAGCGCCTTTGCGGAAAGCAGCAGCAGCAGCGGACGAATGCGCTTGCCGCCGCCTGCTATCAGGTACTGCGCGATGTCAGTGATCACATCAACATCCGACGCAGACTGACGGGCAAACGCCTGCTCAATAGCGGCAAGGTCATCGCGGAGGAGATCAAAGACCTCGGCCGCCGTCGCAATGGAGAGGGTACTCACTCGTGGTTAAGAGTATCAGGATGTGGATTTGGCTTCAGAAACAGGGTCGAAAATCCGCAACAAAAATGTTGATCGAGCCAACAGCCCGGGGGCCGAGGTAACTACTTCAGTCGTCGTGAGAGCTTCAGTTCGAGCGAAAGTTGGTGAACTGGAGGTCGACGCCAATGTCTTTGCCCTTCAGGAGCGCCATAATCTCCTGGAGGGTGTCGCGGTCCTTGCTCACGACCCGCACGGTGTCGCCCTGGATGCTCGCCTGGGCCTTCTTCTTCGAGTCCTTGATCGCCGCGACGATGATCTTCGCCTTTTCCGACGGGATACCCTGAACCAGTTTGATCTTCTGCCGCACGCTCGAGTTGGCGGCCGGCTCGATCTTCTCAAACTCGAGGTTCTTCAGCGAGACGCCGCGCTTGACCAGCTTCTGCGAGAGGATCTCGATCACCGCCTTGAGCTTGTACTCGTCCTGGGACGCTAGCTGAATCGTCTCATTGCCTTCGAGCTCGATCTTGGATTTGGAGTCCTTCAGGTCGAAGCGCGCATGGACCTCTTTGCTGGCCTGGTCGATCGCGTTTTTGACTTCCTGGATCTCTACTTTGCTGACTACGTCGAAGCTGTTGTCGGATGCCATGGTGTCTTCCTTCGTATGTGCTTGGTCGCTCTCTATTATGGCAGCGGTTGGTTCGGCTAACGAGTGCTCGGAAACAGATTCTTGAAGTTCGCTGTGGTAAGCTCGCGAGCTCTTCTGGTGAGATGCCGCGAAGCGCCGCCAGGGCTGCCGCAGTATGGGCCATCATTGCGGGCTCGTTGCGCTGGCCCCGCAGTGGTATGGGCGCCAGGAACGGAGCATCCGTTTCGACCAGGATGCGGTGCGTCGGGGCAAGCTCGGCGGCAGCGCGAATCGCCTGAGATTTCGGATAGGTAAGGTTTCCGGCAAACGAGAGATGAAATCCAGCGGCGAGCGAGCGCTCGGCCTGTTCGACCGTGCCGGAGAAGCAGTGCATGATGCCGCCAAGCCCGGTCGGCGTCCAGTGTTCGGCGATCAGGCCCAGCAGATCCTCCCAGGCGTCGGCCGCGCCGAATTTCTCCTTCGCCTGCGGGGTGGCGAGTTCGCTGGTGCGGCAGTGGATCACGATCGGCTTCCGTAGTTCGCCGGCGAGGCGCATCTGGGCAACGAAGGCTCGCTTCTGGATCGGAATCTCCGGATTGTCGAGGTGGTAGTAGTCCAGCCCGATCTCGCCGATCGCGATGCATCGATCGTGGAGCGCAAGCTTCACCAGTCTGTTCAGCGCTTCCTCTGTCGCGCTCGCGGCCTCCTGCGGGTGGATGCCGACGCTGGCATAAACGGTTGGCAGGTCCGCGCCTTTCGTCGAGTCGGCGATTTCGAGCGCCTGGTGCATCGTCGACGGGCCTTCGCCGATGCCGATGGCGAGGATCGTGTGTACCCCTGCGTCATAGGCGCGCCGCAGAACCTCGTCGCGATCGGTCGGGGTCTCGGTGTAGAAGTCGAGATGGGCGTGCGTATCGATCAGCGGCATTGCGTCGTAATAGATTACTTCATGCGCGGTTGCCGCAGGGTGAACCGCCCTCAAATCCCACGACGGAATCTATTTCATGGTGTCTCCGCCCACCTGCACCACGCAATACTTCGCCGTCCCCTGCCCTGCATTCCGTACCGTATGCAGCGTACCCGGCGCCACGAAGATCACGCCGCCCGGCCCCACCTTCTCGGACTTGCCATCATGCTCAAACTCGACCGTCCCCTCCAATACCACGGCCACCTCCGTGTGATGAATCGTATGCGGCGGATTCGGCACCATCCCTGCCGGCTGCTCGGACTCATGCACTGCCACCGCCTCACCCGTCGTCAGCGTACCGCGCAACACATCGCGGCTTACCCCACCGTTCGCCATCTTGCGGACCGGCATCTGGTCCAGCGCATACACTCTCGACTGCGAAAGCACCCCGGCACCGGCAGGCGCCACCGGTGTCTGTGCCTCCACCACCCCGCCCATCGCCGCCACAGCCGACAGGCCCAAACACATCTCGCGCCGCGTCATCTCGTTCATGCCGTCAATCCTAGCGCGATCCTCTTTACGGCGTGATGAGGAACGATTGCCTACTGTAGAGCGTTGATTCTAAAAGATAACTTGATCTTTGATCAATTACTTCGGGCCAACCGGTCGAGGTCCAGGTTCAGCAGCAGAACATTGACGCGTGGTTCACCCAGAAACCCGAGCTGTCGCGCCTGAGTGTTCTCGAAGACCAGCCTGCGGACGGTATCTTCCGAGAGATGCCGCTCTCTCGCAACCCGGGCCACTTGAAACTCGGCGGCCGCAGGAGTGATGTCAGGATCGAGTCCCGACGCCGATGCCGTCACCAGGTCGATCGGCACATCGGTGCCCGGATGTTCCGGCTGGTACGCCGCCACGTCTCCCGCGACGCGGTCGATCAGCTTCTTGTTCGTCGGAGCATAGTTCGAGGCGCCGGAGTTGGCGGCATCGTACCCATTGCCTGCAGCCGATGGCCGCGAGTGAAAGTACTGCGGAGCCGTGAACGGCTGCCCGATGATCCGCGAGCCGACAAGCTGGCCGTCTTGATGGATAAGCTGCCCGTTCGCCTTGTCGTGAAACAGCAATTGCGCCAGCCCGGTCACGACGAACGGATAGATGACGCCGAACAGGACAGTAGTTACGACGGTATAGAGCAGTGCGGTGATGAAGTTGCGACGCATAAGAATCCTTTAGGCCAGATGAATGGCAGTAATGATGATGTCGATGAGCTTGATACCGAGAAACGGAGCAACGATGCCGCCAACACCGTAGAGAATCAGGTTGCGCCGCAGCAGGGACTCCGCCGACATGGCCTTGTACCCTACGCCCCGCAGCGCCAGCGGGATCAGCCCGACGATGATCAGCGCATTGAAGATTACCGCCGAAAGAATCGCCGACTGCGGTGTCTTCAGATGCATGATGTTCAACGCATTCATCACGGGAAACGACACCGCGAACATCGCCGGAATAATGGCGAAGTACTTCGCCACATCATTGGCGATCGAGAACGTGGTCAAAGCGCCGCGCGTCATCAGCAGTTGCTTGCCGATCTCGACGATCTCGATCAGCTTCGTTGGATTGGAGTCGAGGTCGACCATGTTGCCCGCCTCTTTCGCGGCCTGCGTACCCGTGTTCATCGCAACACCTACATCGGCCTGCGCCAGCGCGGGAGCGTCGTTCGTGCCATCGCCGGTCATCGCAACCAGCTTGCCTTCGGACTGCTCGCGGCGGATCAGGTCCATCTTGTCCTTCGGCTTTGCCTCCGCCAGGAAGTCGTCGACGCCGGCCTCTCGTGCGATGGCTGCCGCCGTCAGCGGATTGTCGCCGGTGATCATGATGGTCCGGATGCCCATCGAACGCAGCTGCGCAAACCGCTCCTTCATCCCTCCCTTGACGATGTCCTTGAGGTGAATGACCCCCAGCGCCTGCCGGTTCTCAGCCACCACCAGGGGGGTCCCCCCACTTCGCGCCACAACCTCAACCGTAGCGCGAACCTCTTCCGGCAGGCTCCCACCGTTTCCCTTCAAGAAAGCAGCGATCGCGTCAGTTGAACCCTTCCGAATCACACGACCATCAAGGTTCACTCCCGACATTCGCGTCACCGCGCTGAACGGCACAAACTCCGCCTGCATCTCGCTCAACTCGCGCCCGCGAAGACCATACATCTCCTTTGCAAGCACAACGATGCTTCGCCCCTCAGGAGTCTCATCCGGAAGCGACGACAGTTGAGCCGCATCCGCAAGCTGATCCTTGCTGACTCCGGGAGCAGGGAGAAACTCCGAAGCCTGACGATTGCCCAGCGTAATCGTTCCTGTCTTATCGAGCAGCAGCGTATTCACATCGCCAGCCGCTTCGACAGCACGCCCCGACATCGCCAGCACATTGTGCTGCACCAGCCGGTCCATTCCGGCAATCCCAATCGCCGATAGCAGACCGCCAATCGTCGTCGGAATCAGACAAACCAGCAGCGAGATCAGCACAAACACCGATTGCGGTGCAGTTGAGTAGATCGCAATCGGCTGCAACGTAACAACAGCCAGCAGGAAAATGATCGTCAATCCCGCAAGCAGAATATTCAGTGCGATCTCATTCGGCGTCTTCTGCCGCTCAGCACCTTCGACCAGCGCAATCATGCGGTCCAGGAATGTCTCGCCCGGATTCGACGTAATGCGAACCTTGATCTGATCCGACAACACCTTCGTTCCGCCCGTCACTGCCGAGCGATCACCGCCAGCCTCGCGAATCACCGGCGCGGACTCGCCCGTAATCGCCGACTCATCCACCGAAGCAACGCCTTCGATCACCTCGCCATCGCCCGGAATCATGTGCCCCGCGACAACGAAGACAACATCGCCCGCCCGCAGATCCGAGCTGGGAACATCCTCCGTACTTCCGTTCGCGCGGAATCGCACCGCTGTTGTCTCGGACTTCGCGCGCCGCAGCGCATCGGCCTGCGCCTTGCCGCGGCCCTCCGCCATCGCCTCGGCGAAGTTCGCGAACAGCACGGTGAACCACAGCCACAACGTAATCTGCAGATCGAATCGGAAGGAGCCGTGATGCGCCAGAATATCCCGGAGCAGATAGATGCTTGTAATGACACTGCCGATCTCGACCACGAACATGACGGGATTCTTCATCATGGTGCGCGGGCTGAGTTTGGCCAGCGCATCGACCAGCGCGCGGCGTACGATCTTGGTGTCCCAAAGGGAGCGTTTGCGTGTGTTTGCCATGTGTTTTGTCTGTCTTCTCTTCTGACCTAGAAGGTTTTACCAGCGTGCATTAGTAAGTGCTCGAGGATTGGGCCGAGCGAAAGCGCGGGGAAAAAAGTAAGCGCGCCGACGATGAGGATCACACCTACGAGCAGCACCGTGAATAACGGCGTGTGCACAGGAAATGTCCCGGGCGATGGTGGAACCAGCTTCTTCCTGGCCAGACTGCCCGCGATCGCCATCATCGGAACGATCATCAGGAACCGGCCGATCAGCATGGCCGCTCCCAGCGATAGGTTGTACCAGTGCGTATTCGCGCTCAATCCAGCAAAAGCCGACCCGTTGTTGCCAGTCGCCGAGGTGTATGCGTACAGAATCTCCGAAAGTCCATGCGGTCCGGTATTCGTCAGCGCAGAGAGTCCGAGATTCGGCATCATCAGCGAAACAGCCGAGAATCCCAGAATCGACAACGGAAAGATAAGCACATACAGCATCGCCATCTTCACGTCATACGATTCGATCTTCTTGCCGAGATACTCTGGCGTGCGCCCAACCATCAACCCCGCGATGAATACCGACAACACAACAAAGATCAATATCCCGTAAAGTCCCGCGCCAACGCCGCCGAAGATCACCTCCCCCAGCATGATGTTGACCAATGGAACCATACCGCCGAGTGGCATAAACGAGTCATGCATCGAGTTGACGGCACCGCAGCTGGCATCGGTCGTCACAGTTGCAAATAGCGCAGAGTCGGCGATACCGAACCGTACCTCTTTGCCCTCCATATTCCCGCCGGCCTGTGTTGCCGTAACGTGCTGGTTGACTGAGTGCAGCAGAGGGTTCGGTTGCGACTCCGCGTAGTAAGCCACGAACACGCCCACGAAGAACAGCGTAGCCATCGCGGCGAACACCGCCCATCCATGCTTCGGAGACCGCGTCATTCTGCCCAACGTCACCGTTAGCCCGGCCGGGATCAGAAAGATCGAGAACATCTGCATCAGATTGGAGAGAGGCGTTGGATTTTCGAACGGATGTGCGCTGTTCGCGTTGAAGAAGCCTCCACCGTTCGTGCCCAGCATCTTGATGGCCTCCTGCGACGCTGTTGGCCCTTGCGCGATGCTCTGCGTCGTTACGGTCTGCGTGCTGGTCTTTCCATCTGTGCCTGTAGTTGTCACAGTCTGGGGCTGCACTAACTTCGCCTGATCATAGGGGCGGAAGTTCTGCACGACACCCTGAGACACAAGCAGCAGCGCATAGATCAGACAGCCCGGCAGAAGCACCCACAACGAAGCGCGCGTCGCGTCGGCCCAGAAATTCCCAAGCGTCTTGGACTCCCGCCGCGAGATGCCACGTATCAGTGCGATCGCGAGTGCGATCCCAACCGCAGCAGAAAAAAAATTGTGATAAGCCAATGTGAGCATCTGCGTCAGATAGCTCATCGTTGTCTCGGGAACGTACGCTTGCCAGTTCGTGTTCGTCGTAAATGACGCCGCCGTGTTCAACGCGAGATCGGGAGCCACAGCCGCCAGATGCTGCGGATTGAGCGGCAATACCTGTTGAAGCCGCTCGATCGCATAGGTAGCGAGCATCGTTACCAGGCTGAACAGCAGCATCACTACCGCATACTCAGTCCAGGCCATTTCGTGGGTCTCATCGATCCCCGTTAGTCGATAGATAAGCCGCTCGATCGGACGAAAGATGCGATCTGCCCAGGTGTGTTCCCGCTCAAAGACCCGGGCCATATACACACCCAGAGGCTTCGCGCAGAGCAATACCAGCGCAAAAAAGAAGAAAACTTGAAACCAGCCGTTCGCTGTCATGATGAATACTTCCTCTTAAAACTTTTCAGGGCGCAGCAGCGCGTACACCAGATAAACCAGTAACAACACAGTTACCAGACCAAGCAACGAGGTCTCGATCATCCCTGTTTCTCCTTCGTTCCCAATCGCTCACATCCCATCGTGTATCCAATCGCAATCGCGAAGAACAGCACGCTTGCTACCACACACCCCACATCCCACATCGTCCTACCTCCCTGCCGACAGACTCGAACGGGCGAATGCATCGCAACATTTCGAGCAAGCGTCAACCTATCAGGCCCTTCAGTGCATCTTGGTGACTACACACGGACGCGATCTCAACCATTGAAGCAGTCGCTTCATAAAGAATATGTAGAAAGCTCGTAAAGAAGTCGTATACATGCCTGCGCGCGCCCGACTAATTCGTCCGGCGAGGGCCTTTACTAGCCGAGAGAGGAGTAGACCAATTTTGAAGTTGGAGTTGGGGAGAGAAGGCCATTCTCAGGAGCTAATTTCATTCTTTGGCTGGTGATAGGGGGAGAAGGGCATGGATATAACCCTTATTCTGACTGCATTCACGGAGCTGGATATTGTTCAGGATGCCTGCGAACGCCCGATCGATGACCGGCTGTTCCGGCCGGACTTTGAGACGAGGCGCCTCCTCCGACGTTGCTCGTGGCAGCTTGGCAAATTGGACGATGTTGTCCCAGCCCTCGGGTGCTGCGAAGCTGACCACGGAGGTCGTCGCCTGCATCTTCTTGTACGGCCAGAACGCCCAGCCAATGTCATTCTTTTCCAGGACGGAAACAAACTTAGCAATCCAGTCGTCGGCGTTTTCACCGGACTCTCCAAGCCAGATCGGCACGTTGTATTGATCGCGAAAGTCAACATACTTCTGGACCGTCGCCTGTTCCGCCGGAGCGTGATAACGGTGAAAGGTGTAGACGGCATTCTTGTCGAAAGGTGGCCCAAAAATGTTGAAGTTGCCGTCCCACTCGGACCCGCCGAGAATCAGAATGTGATGTGTGTCGACTTGGCGGATAGCGGTCGCCAGCCGCTTGTAGAGCGGCTCAACCGCCGAGTTGAGCGGCTCAAGTCTGGGATAGTTGGGGACAGGCTCGTTGAGCAAATCGTAGCCAAGCACAGTGGCGTTGTTGCGGTAGTGCCGGGCCAGCCGCTGCCAGATCGCAATGGTGTGTTGCTGAGCGCTCGCGTCGCCGAAGAGCCAGGGATAACCATCGCTGTCATCGATATTCTTTCCCGTCTGTCCGCCGGGAGCGGCGTGCAGATCGAGGATGACATAAAGATTCTCCTGATGGGCCCACTGAACGACATGGTCGAGCAAAGTGAAGCCTTCATCATCATCACTCTCAAAGAACTTGTAGTGCAGTGGCACCCGAATGGAGTTGAACCCGCACTGCTTGATGAGATGGATATCGGCTTGAGTGATGTAATTCTCGCGATAGGTATGCCAAAACTCATGGGCTCTTTGCGGGCCGATGAGTTCGGTAACGAGGGCTTCAATCTCACGTGGAGACTCGGGACCGCCGTCGTTGAGGTGCCACATGTAGCCTTCAGGCACGAACCAGTTGCCAAGGTTGATGCCGCGGAGCAGCAGCGGCTTTCCTGCACCGTCGACGATCTCCTTCCCTTGAGTGTGGGCGAATTGAGCCTGCGCCTCCGTCAAGGTGACACAGCAGGCAAGAAGGATGAAGAAGGCGAATCGCCGCAGATGCATCGGAGTTTCCTCGTCTAACATGTTCGACCATAGACAACCGTTTGTCGATCGATAAAACGGAGCTCTCAAACAGCATCAAGCAGCAAAAAAAGCGCTGACCCGTGACAGTCAGCGCGGAGGTTTTAGCGATACCTCGGACGAGACGTTAAAGCGTCCGAGATCTTGAAGCTTCTCTGGCCTTATAGAACGCTGAGGGAACGACAGAGAAGGCGACGTGCAGACGGGTTTGTTCGACGGCGATGTGCTTCAGGCGTTGGATCCTGTGAAGACATATTAGACAAACGCTTGTCTTTGTGTCCAGCGTTATTTAGCGCCTTTCTCGCAGCGAATCGCCGGCATTGCTGGCCGTGCAGGAATGCCATGAACAACCCGCTCGACGCTTCACCGAAGCGAGGGGTCGGCTAGACTGGATGCTGACTGGACTCCTATGCCAAGAAAAACGGCTCCCCCCTCGACGGCCTCGCGCCGCGTCAGCCTGAAGATGCTGGCCGAATATCTGGACCTCAGTCCGGCAACCGTCTCCTTTGTCTTGAACAATGCGCCGGGCCGCTCCATTCCTCCAGCGACGCGCGAGCGAGTGAAGGCTGCAGCGAAGAAGTTCGGCTATCAACCCAGCCTGATTGCACGGTCGCTGCAGGGCCTCAGAACCCAGACGATCGGTATTCTGCTTCCGGAGCTAGGTGAGGGGTATCACTCGCAGGTCCTCAGCGGTGCGGCAGATGTCCTAATGCAGGAAGGATACTTCTTCTTCACCGCGCACCACAGGCACAGAAAAGACCTCGTCGCCGAGTATCCCCGGCTCTTGCAGGCGCGCGGAGTGGACGGCATCCTCGCGATCGATACTCAACTTGAGGGAGCGCTACAGGCTCCCACCGTTGCGGTTGCCGGTCACTCCGAAGTGCCCGGAGTGACCAATGTGATTATCGATCACCACCGGGCAGCCGAGCTTGCGCTGGGTCACTTGTACCGCCTGGGTCACCGGAAGATCGCCTATATGCACGGCCAGCCCTTCAGTTCGGACTCGCAGTCCCGCTGGCAGTCGACGATGCAAGTGGCACGAGCACTTTCTCTCGAGGTCTCCAACGACCTGATCATCCAGTTGGACAAAGACCTGAACACACCGGAGCTTGGCTATCCCGGCATTCACCAGCTGTTGCTGCGACGCAAAGATTTTACGGCGGTGCTCTGCTTCAACGACATCTCTGCAATCGGAGGTATACGAGCGCTTCATGATGCCGGCCTGACGGTACCGGCCGATGTCTCCGTACTCGGCTTCGACGACATTCAGGCGGCCTCCTACATTGTCCCCAGCCTGACGACCATCCGGCAGCCGCTGCAACACATGGGCGCCCTGGCCGCCAGCTCGCTGCTGCGAAAATTGGCCCATGAAAAGCTTCCCGACATCATCAAGGTCGATCCAGAGCTTGTAGCGCGCGAATCGACTGCTCCGGTTCGTCCGACGGCACGTCGAATCACACACTAGATTTTCCATGTTGTGCGGAACGGCCAAGGCGCGGCGTTGCTTGTCTCAGGCCCCGAAAGTGTGCCCTTTGCGCTCACGCCCGACAGCGGCCATGATCGAAGCAAGAATAAAGACGCTGATTGCGGTCAATGCCATCGCCGTTGCGTAACTGGTCTTCTGCGCATAGACCGCCTCAATATAGACGACCGAGCTCGCGATAATGCCGGCCGTCTGGTACGCGAATCCAGGAAGCAGACCGCGCACAGAGTCTGGCGAGAGTTCGGCCAGGTGGGCTGGAATGACGCCCCAGGCGCCCTGCACCATGAACTGCATCAGAAACGCGCCCGTGATCAGCAGCGCCTGGTTGGGAGCATAGGCCCAGAGTGGAATCACGAGAGCACCTAGGATGAAGGCGATAATAATCGTCCGGCGGCGACCCCATTTGTCCGAAAAATGGCCGAAGACAATACCGCCGATGATAGCTCCAACACCAGAGATGGCGGTGATCACCGCGCGACGCTGTGGAGTGAAGTGCCATTGTCGCTGCAGGAAGGTCGGGTACATATCCTGCGTGCCGTGCGATGCGAAGAGCATCATCGTCATGAAGGCGACCAGGTAAAGGAAGAGTTTCCAATGCGACAGAATCTCGCGTCGCTGCTCACGCCAACTGCCTGTCCGTGCCTTCTGCCACACAGTGGACTCATTGACGCGAAAACGGATGAACAATACCAGCAGAATCGCAGGCACGCTGCCAAGAAAAAATAGCGGACGCCACCCGACGCGTCCGAAGAGGAATAGGAAAGAGAGTGCTGCGAGCACATTGCCCGCTGCATACCCCTCCTGCAACAGCCCAGAGAGCATGCCGCGTTTACCGACAGGTACTCCCTCCATTGCCAGCGAGGTTCCGACCCCCCAGTTGCCGCCCATCACAACGCCAAAGAGGCTGCGTACGATAATCAGAACGGTGTAGCTCGGTGCGAGGCCGGTAAGAATCTCTGCCACAGCGAAGAATCCGATATTGATCATCAGCGGAATTCGCCTGCCATAGCGATCTGCCATCAGT
This sequence comes from uncultured Acidobacteriaceae bacterium, assembly GCA_963791735.1. Lineage (GTDB taxonomy): Bacteria > Acidobacteriota > Terriglobia > Terriglobales > Acidobacteriaceae > Edaphobacter. The sequence continues at coordinate 119,237 of CAWBTR010000014.1, forward strand.
CCAAAGACAAACCCGCCGACGGGGCGAAACGCGAGTGTCATGGTGATGACGAGCGCGATCTGGGCGTCGGTTTTATGAAACTCCTTCGCCATCGCGGTCAGGCAGAACGTTACGAGAAAGAAATCGAAGGCATCCAGCAGCCACCCGGTAAATCCTGCCGCGACCGCCGACCGGTGTCTGCTTACCGCTTCAACTTCGGCGACGGGGGCCAGACTGATCTCTACGGCCGCAGACGGCTCAATGTTCAACATGGTTTCCCTTCAGAAGCATCGCCTCTGGGCTCGCTAAAGCATACCGAATAATCGCGGATCATCGAACAGTTATCTCACTGCCGGAGTTCTAGCCGGTTGATCGGCCGCAGTCGCGTCAACCGGCTGGCGAAGATGATCGTAGTTGAGGATCGCGTTGAAGACCAGGCCGTAGCTTCCAATCGTCTCTCCGCGGTAGACAGGGTTGTTTGCGAACAGCAGCACGTTGCCCGATCCCACGTGAGCGTTCACCACAATGGCGCGCTCTGCAATCGAGCCCGCTTTATCCAGAAGCCCCGAGAGCAGCAGAGTCTTCTGTTCGCTCAACCGCAGAATCACCTCAGGGCGGTATTGCAGCGGGATGGCCTGAAGATTATTGCGTAACTGGTCTTCGTTGAGTGCCTTCGGCTGCCACGGTTGTTGCTTCGGAATCACCTCCGCCTCCGCAAGCTGCCGCCCTTGCGCGATGTCGCTATCATCCAGTCCGCCGCGGCCGGTGGGACGCTGCGCGTAAGGATCCATCAACATGCGGCCGCCCTGCCGCCCCAGCGTGTTGCTGACGTTGAACACCATTCCGTTGGCGCTCATAACAGGAAGACTCGGACCATACCCATTGGCAATCGGGCTCGACGGCGCAACAAAGACACTATTGAGAACGCTGCCCACCACGCGCGCATCGTCGTGCGGTGCAAGACTCACGCCCGGCGCGAGGCCCGTATCGATAGCGAACTGCGCCGTATCTTCACACGTAATCAGCAGGCCACCCTTTTCAACAAAATCTTTCAGATGCGCCAGACCGTCGTAGCCAAGGCCCGGACGCATGTCAGCAGTCGAATCGAGCAGCCCCAGGTTAGGAGTGATCTCGCTCTTCTGCCACGGAAGCGCGTTCCCCCACATGGGCAGGCCGTTGATGATCTCCTGCGACGAAGCGCGACCCACCGGAGCGAAGATGATCACATCGTACTTGCCTCGAAGATCGCCCTCCGAGCCCACAGTCTGCGTGCTGATATACGAAAAGGGAATGCCTGCCTTGTCGAACGCGAGCCGCCACCAGCCCTCCGTCTGCGTCCCAAGCCATGTATGCATAAAGGCGATCCTCGGCGCAGGCGCAGGATGCATAGCCACCGACGGCGCTGCACTCAGTCGAGTTGCATCCAGCGAGAACTTGCGAAGAGTCGCAGTAAGCGACGACTCGTCGGTTTGAGTGACGAGCAGCGACCCTGCGGCAAAATGCTTACCATCTGCGTCAAATGCCTTCTCTGTCGTCTCCACATGCGCCTGCTTCAGCGCGTAGACGAGCGGCAACAGGGAGGTCTGCCCCGTATTGGCGATCGCATAGATTGACCCCGAGCCGCTGATCTTTCCGGCAGCCTGATCGAACTTCGCGGCGGGCTTCATCGGCGCCTTCAAAATCGCAGTATCGGTCACTCGAACCGCCTTGACATTAAAGAGCTGAGTGAACGACCAGCCCGTGTCGTCATAAGGATGCTTTTGCGGATCGTCCGGCGCCCAGTACTGCTTGTCGAGCAGCGCATCGGCGACACGCGAAAACGGCTGATCGAGCCGAATCACATAGCTACCCGCAAGAAAGGTTTGAGTAGTCGGCTTATCCCCGCGCTTTGCCGCAGGCACTGAGCTGGTCGCGTCCGCCGAAAGCTGCTGCACCTCGACATGCTGCAGCTTCAGCAAATCCAGAAGCTGCAACTGGCGGTTCAACTCCGCAGCATCGGCCGGTAGAACATAAGCCGCTGGCCCATCGAGCATGGGCTTCTGCACCGACCGCTTGCTCTTGATGTAGTAGTTCTCCAGAAAGTGATGCGTGTTGCGCGAAAAATACGCCAGCGTGGAGAGCAACGCGCTCTCCTCATAATTATTGTTATCGCGTTGCGACCACATCACCGTAGGCAGCGGAGGATTCTGCCGATACCACGTGCGCGAATACTCCTCCGGCTGCAGAATGCGCTTTACCGTATCCGCACCGCCGTTGCCAAACGTCTCGTACAGCCGACTGATTCCGTTATGCATGCCGGCGAGGAACATCAGATAACCCGGACTCCACGTATCGAAGTCGCCGTGCGTAAAGACACCGGGCATCCCGAGGGACTGCATCTGCGACACATTGTTCCAACCCAGCTCCGCCCACTCGTCCGCAAGCGTAGGGTCGATCCACGCGTTGTACGGCCCATCGCCGACCGTGTTGTCATAAAGAAACGGCACCGACTCGTGAAGATCATGCAGCACTTGCGCATGCCAGCCAAGATAGGTGTTCAGCACATTATTGGTGAGGTTCAGCGTCATCGCCATTGCGTCGCGATTGTTATCGTGCGCAACGTAGTGGCCCCAATACGCTAGCCTCGGCCAGTCCTGCCCAGGGTGCGCCTTGTGCCATCGGTACGTGTCGACCATGCGGTCTCGCCCATCCACCTCGACGACCGGCGTGATCAGCACGATCATGTGCGAGCGAATGTACTTGATGTAAGGAGCGTCGTCGACGGCAAGTCGATAAGCCAGTTCCATCAGCGCCGTAGGTGCTCCGGTCTCGCTCGAGTGAATGGTGCCGGTGATGTAGTAGACCGGATACGACTGATCGATCAGTGGCTGGGCCTTGTTGTCATCGAGTCCGATCGTTCGCGGGTCCGCCAGCTTCGCGAGCCGTTCGCCATTCTCCTTCGCACCCTGCAGCAACGCTGGATCGGCAATCGCTACGGCAATCATCTCGCGGTTCTCTTCCGAGTGCCCAATCGTGAAGACCTTCACGCGCGGCGACGCCGATTCAAGCTGACGGAAGTACTTGTAAACGTCCTCAGCGTACGGCAGCATATCCGGCGCGCCTGCAACGTCACCCAGCGCCTTCGCCGGTGTTGGAACCGTCGCCGAAGCGGGCAGGTAGTCCACCAGATGCGAGGAGAACTGCGGATCCGTCGTGTACTTGCGGATGTGATCGGTGTACGCCTGGTCAATAGGTTGCCGACTGTCTCTCGCGAACACATCGTTCAAAGCGGTCTGTGCCGAAGCAGGATAGAAGGCGAGGGACAGGATCGTCGCAGGGACAAGGGCAGACAGCAGATGGGTCAGTCTCATAGTTTTCAGGGATGGTTCAAGGATGCTGAAATAATACTATGGCGGATTCCGCTTCGGACGCCGGGAAAAAGAACATCGGACCGATTGTTTCAGGGCGCTGCCCGCATCTTCGCGCCCGAGACGCACATCACATCGGTCACCCGTCAGGGAGCTTGTCTCGACCTTCACCATCAAATCGGCGTGCGAGTAAAAGAAGAGAAGATGCCAACGATCGTTCGCACCGCGTAATATGTCCGCATGAAAAATCTAAACCGTCGTGATCTTTGTGTAGCGCTCTCGGCCTTCGCGGCCCTGGGCAGTGTGATGGCCGAAGCGCAGGCTGGCGCAGCGGCTGGCCCGGACGGCAAGCTCTCGAAGTCTGTCGTCTTCAACTACGACCAGCTTCCGGTGAAGCAGAACGCAAATGGCGGCACGGGACGCCAGGTGTTGTCCGGCTATCTACCCACTGGCGAGTTCGTCGAGGTCCACGAGACGACGCTTCCCGCAGGCAAGATGCCGCATCCGCCCCACAAGCACAGCCACTCGGAGTTTCTCCTCATCCGCGAGGGCAACCTCGAATTCATCAACGACGGCAAACCTGAACCTGTCGGTCCGGGCGGCGTCGTCTTCACTGCGTCCAACGTAATGCACGGACTGAAAAACGTCGGCACAACCATGGCGAACTACTTCGTCGTCGCCGTTGGCGTGCAGACGAAAGAGAGCTGAAAATCCGTAGATATTCTGGGTAGCGGGCACTGCCCAGGAACACCGTGGTCTGTTTCGCTACCTTTTTCTGGGGCCGCGCATCTAACTTCACATCCAAGGGCTGATGCAGGACGCAAAGTAACGCGGAGGTGTCCCCATGATTGCAACTTCTGATCTTCGGTTGACGAGAATACCGCTCAACAACGGAAGCGGCTACATGCCCGCACTCGGCTTTGGCACCCTGATTCCCGACCCGGCCCTGACGATAACTGCGACCAGAGACGCACTCGAAGCCGGATTTCGACACTTCGATTGTGCAGAGCGATACCGGAACGAGCGCGAGGTAGGTGAGGCCTTGCAGGCAGGACTTGCCGCTGGCGGGATCGCGCGCGAGGACATCTTCGTCACAACAAAATTATGGAATACCAATCATCGGCCTGAGCGCGTCGAACCCGCTTTCCAGGCGAGTCTGGACAGACTTCGGCTCAAATATCTGGATCTCTACCTCAGTCATACTCCGTTCGCATTTCAACCGGGGGACGAGCAGGACCCGCGGGATCAAAACGGCAACGTCATTTACGACGACGGAGTGACTCTGCTCGATACCTGGAGAGCAATGGAAAGTCTCGTGGACCACGGCAGGTGCCGCGCCATCGGACTGTCGGACATCAGCTTGGACGAAGTGTTGCCCATCTACGAAGCTGCAAGAATCAAGCCGGCCGCCATCCAGGTCGAATCCCATCCGTATCTGCCGGAAACGGAGCTTCTGGAATTCTGCAAGGAAAAGGGCATTGTGCTTCTGGCTTTCGCGCCATTGGGTCATGGAATGAGGCCGGGCCTGCTCGAAGATCCAGTCATTTCGGCAATTGCCGCGCGAGTTGGAAAGACAACTGCACAGGTGCTGCTCGCGTGGGCTGTGCAGCGCGGCACGGCTTTGCTCACAACACCCAAAAGTGCGGCTCGCGCGCGAGAAAACTTCAACATCTCCGCTCTTCCGGAAGACGCGTTTAACGAAATCAATCGCATTCAGACAAGGCAGAGGCTCAATCCGGTGGTGAAGACAGGCGTCCCGGGCTTCATCGCACAAGGTAGATGAACATAGAAGCCGAACAACACAGGAGCAGTCTATGGACGAGGAGCAACAAATACGTGAAGCCCTGAATAAGCACTGGCAAGCGTCGTCAGCCGGCGATGCAAACGCGGAACACGATATCTACGCCGACGATGCTATCTGTGACTATCCCCAGTCAGGCGAACGGATTCTCGGGCGAAAAAATCTGCAGGCCTTGCGGAGTCATCATCCCGGCAAGCCGTCAGGCTTCAACGTCAAGCGAATTCTCGGAAAAGGTGATCCCTGGGTCACGGAATACACCATCACCTACCAGGGGCGACCAGCATACACAGTAAGCATTATGGAGTTCCGCAACGGTAAGGTCGTGCACGAGACGCAGTATTTCGCGGATCCCTTCGAGGCCCCGGCCTGGCGAAGCCAATGGGTTCAGCAGATCGCTTGACACAGCATTGGGCCACGCGAAACGTCGAACCAAAGCTACTTCAGCCGCGAACCCAGCGCGATCTCCTCGCCAAAGGTCGCCAGAATCGGCTTGCCGTTCTCGCCTGCCGAGGCAGCCAGCAGCATCCCATGTGACTCCAGCCCGCGCATTTTCCGCGGGGCTAGATTTGCGATCACAACAATACGTCGGCCAATCAACTCCTCAGGCGTATACCACTCGGCGATGCCCGAAAGTATCTGCCGCTTCTCATAGCCAAGATCGACCTCGAGCCGAAGCAGCTTATCCGCTTTCGGAATCCTCTCGGCCACAACGATCCGCGCAACACGAAGATCGACCTTCACAAAATCATCAATAGCAATCTGCGGAGTGTCCGGCGCAGCGGAAGCCGCCGCAGAGGTGGCGAAGGCGCCGGACGCAGGTGCCTCCGTATGCGGTGGAGTGCCGGGCCGCTCCGTGCTCAGGGCGTGGCTACCTGCAACCGTAGCTCCGGGATTCTCGATAGGCAACGAAGAGGTACGCGGCGCAGCGCCGGGATGCGTCGGATCGGTGGGCACAGCCGAAGTGTGTGTGGTCTTCTCGTCAACCAGCTTCGAGGGTTCAGGCTTAGGCGTAGTGTTCGTGTTGTTTTCCATGTCGGTCATGAGTTGGATGAGTTCCTTGGGGGCTCGAGGGAAGATGGGGCCTAGCTCCCCCAATTTTGTGCCAGGTTTCAGGCCGCCCCATTCAAGATTCTTCAGTTCGCCATCTCTCGCGGCGACTTCGATATCGCCCAGGCCGAGTTGCGCCCAAACCTTTGCCGTAGCATACGGGAGAAAGGGGTAAAGGAGGGCGGTGATGATGCGGATAGCCTCGGCAGCGGTATAGAGGGTGGAATGCCGGCCTTCCTGAGAAAGCTCTGTCTCGGTGGCGGCCCACGGTTTGCGCGAGGTCATAAACTGATCGACACGAGTGATCGCCGCCGCAATGGACGTCAACGCCTCAGCGAACGAGTTCTGCTCGAACTTTTGACTAACCGATTCAACGTCTCTGATCAGCCGCCATCCGAGCATCTGTCCTTCCGACGCCCCGAGTAACTCGTCGTTTGCCGGATGATTGTGTGTCTCTTTTCGTTCGGGCATGTAGAAGACCAGAGACTTGGCCTCGAGGCACTCTTCGACGACGCCTGAGGATGTCTTCGCGATAAGTGTCAGGGTGCGGCTGACGAGGTTGCCATAGCCATTCGCTAGATCGCTATTGTAGCGCTGAACCAATGCGTCAAAGCTAAAGCTGCCATCCTGGCCAAAAGGGATCTCGCGCAACAAAAAGTACCGAAGCACATCGGAAGCAAATAGATCCTGCTCATGCCTCCAGTACTCATCGCTGAGCGGCGCCCCAGGCCAATCCTCCGGCTTGGTTTTGAGCGTGCCAAAGGCGTCGAGAATAGTCTCAGTGCGGACGATGTTTCCCTTGGACTTCGACATCTTGCTGTCATCGAAGAGCAGCCAGCCGTGGGCGGTGACTGCCTTAGGTAAGGGAAGACCAGCGGCGAGGAGGAAAGCAGGCCAGTAGATGCAATGCTGGCGAGTGATCTCCTTAGCCATGATGTGAAGGTCGGCGGGCCAGTAGTTGTTGAACTTCGCGATGTCCTCAGGCTTGTCGGTGCCGTATCCGACGGCCGTCATGTAGTTGGCAAGAGCGTCGAGCCAGACGTAGATGACGTGTTTCTGTTTTGTCTCGGAGGCGGCGGGCTCGGGTACGGGAATGCCCCACGTGAAGCTGGAACGGGAGACCGAAAGGTCGCGAAGATTGCCCGGAACGTAAGGGTTACCGAGCTTCGAGAGAGCTGTGGGTGTGCCAGCGGAGGTCGCTTCAGCGAGATTGCCGCGCAGAAAACTGAGAACCTCGTTCTTGCGCGACTCAGGCTGGATGAGAAGTGTGTCGGACTCGATCAGGTCGATCAGCGGAAGCTGATACTCGCTGAGCCGGAAGAAGAAGTTCTCTTCCGTGACGGTCTCAGTCGGCTTGCCATCAGGGCCTAGAACGCCTGGAGGGCCTTCGACAAAGATCTCTTCGCCGACAGAGTACTGGCCCGTGTAAGAGCTGAGGTAGATCTGACCGCGCTGATGGAGCAGTGCAAAGAGACGCTGGGCGCCCTGCTGGTGACGCGGCTCCGTAGTGCGGATGTAATCGTCGTAGGTCAGCCCCATGCGATCCCAGAGCTTACGGAACTCGATGGAAACCCGGTCGGTGAACGCTTGCGGGGGAATGCCCGCAGCGGCGGCACTGCGCTCGATCTTTTGGCCGTGTTCGTCAGTCCCGGTGAGGAAGAACGTGTCGTCCCCGAGCAGACGGTGGCGCCGGGCGATGACGTCGGCCACGATCGTCGTATAGGCGTGGCCGATGTGTGGGCGCGCGTTGACGTAATAGATCGGGGTAGTGAGATAGAACTTTTGGTTGGACATGGGCCAGGGCTCAGTTTAGCAGGAGGGGCACAAGATACCGCCGTCACCAAGCCAGGGACCAGGCGAGGAGATCCCCCGTCCAGGGAAAAATAAAATTGAAAAAGTTGGCATTTTTTTCGATGCTCAAAAGCGTGCGTCAAATCACCGCGATAACGCCGCATTTCACCACAGATTTACCATCAAAAAACCACGTTCTGCACACCTTTTTTCCAAAAAACCCCTGCAAAAACACCTCTCCACCACGGATAAAAAAATCCGGTAGGTCACAACGGAAAATTCCACTCAGTTCGTAGAGGAGCTCGGTTCGGTCGGGCCGTCATTGGTTGGCGGTTCTTCGGCTGTCGGCGTCTGGGTCGCTTCGGCTTCTGAGGCCTGAGCGATGCGGGCCAGGTTGAGGTGCTGCTCCATGGTGACGCGGGCCTGCGCGGGGTTATGAGACCGTATGGCACGATAGATCTCGCGGTGCATCTCCGCGGATTCCTTGAGGTCGACGGCGTTGACGACGGTCTTGCTGCGGTACTCGTAGAGATTGGCCGTGATGGTCTCCATAAGTGCGCCAAGGATAGGGTTTCCAGACGCGCGAGCGATCGTGCGGTGGAAGCGGACGTCGTGGATCAGGTACTCGTGGGGGTCAGTGAGTGAGGCATACATCTCAGCGACCTCCTCGGCAAGCTCGGCAATATGCTCGTCGGTGGCCCGCTCCGCGGCCAGCGCAGCGACGTTGGACTCGAGGACGAGACGGGCCTCGAACATCTGCCAGGGTAGGAAGCCGTGGAGAGCCCCGAGAACAGAAAGGGAACTGGAGTCGAGCGCGGGAGGGCCGGAGGAGACGAAGGTTCCGGCGCCGTGGCGGCTCTTGAGGACTCCCATAGCGGAGAGGAAGCCAATACCAGCGCGGAGGCTGGAGCGGCTGATCTTGAGCTCGCGGGCGAGCTCGCGCTCGGGCGGAAGACGGTCGCCAGGGCGGACCTCGCCGCTGCTGATGAGGGAGCGAACATGCTCGACAACCTGCATGGTGAGCTGGCTGTGACCGGTGACCTCGTCGTGTGGCTCCTTAACCTCTTTTTTCACGCTGAATGAAGCTCCTTGCGCCTAAGTTTGAGAAGAGTAACACGAGAGGAAAGAGATAGTTAAGCGAAACAGTTGTTGTGTCCTACGGCTCGCTGCGAAAATGTGGGGGAGATCAAAACAAAATATTAGCCAGCCCAATGAGATGCGGGGAGGTGGGGCTAAGTGGCCCTCGTTACGCCGAGTTTTGGCACCAGGAGTTGGAAGATCGCGAGCGCGGTAACATAGGCGAAGGCGGCGAGGACAAAGATAAGCATCGGGTGGAGCGAGAAGTAATGCGAAACGAGCCATGTGAAGAGGGCTCCGCCGGCTGCTCCGGCGGCACCGCCGAGGCCGACGACCGTGCTGACACTGGTGGAGGGGAACATGTCGGTGGGCGTAGCGAAGAGGTTTGCGGACCAGCCCTGATGGGCGGCGGTGGCGAGGCAGAAGAGTCCGATGGCAGGCCACGCGTTGTTAGGAAACATGGTATGCATGTGGGGGACAAGCATGATTGGCGTGACGCAGACGGCGCAGATGAGGAGAGCGAACTTGCGGCCAGAGTTCACGCTATGACCGTGCTTCATACGGTAGCCGGAGAGCCATCCGCCGGCGATGGAGCCGAAGCTTGCAGCGGTGTAGATGACGATGAGCGGGTATTTCACGTGGTTGAGATCGAGGCCATAGTTGTCGTTGAGGAACTTGGGGAGATAGAAGAGATAAAACCACCAGATGGGGTCGGTTATGCCCTTACCGATGAAGAAGGCCCAGAAGCCGCGGTGACGCGCAAGGATGGAGTAGATGGGGCCGCCCTGGGTGACGGGGGCGAGGTCGATCTGAGTCTGGGTGGCCCCGCGGCGCAGCTTATTGTAGGGGAAGATGAGCCACATAACGCACCAGATGAGTCCCATGGAGCCGGTGCAGATGAAGGCAGCGTGCCATCCCCAGCGCATGGTGACCGCGGCGATGAGAAGTGGCGCGATGAAAGCGGAGGCGTTGGAGCCGGAGTTGAAGAGCCCGGTGGCGAGAGCGCGCTCTTCGGAGGGGAACCACTCGGTGGTGGCCTTGATGGCGGCGGGGAAATTTCCTGACTCACCGAGACCGAGGAGTGCGCGGCAGATGCAGAAGCCGATTACGCTGCTGACGAGGGAGGTGCTGATGGAGGCGCATCCCCAGAGGAGGATCGCGAGGGCATAGCCCTTTTTTGTACCTAGCTTGTCGATGATGCGGCCGGCGAAGAGGAAGCCGACGCCGTAGGCGATTTGAAAAGCGATAAGGACGCGGCCGTAGTTGATGTCGTAGGCAGGCTGGTGGGCGTGATCGAGACCGGGTATCCAGCCCATGAAATCGAGATGGAGGAGCGGCTCGATGAGAGAGAAGACCGAGCGGTCCATGTAGTTGATGGTGGTAGCGAGGAAGAGAAGACCGCAGACTGCCCAGCGAAAGTTCGATTTTTCGGGGGCGGTAGTGGTGAGGCCCGTGTCGGACAGGCTGGCGGATTGAATCGACATTACGGTGGAGGCTCCCGCTAGAATGTTGGTCTGACCATTGTTCGGATTAATTTGACGCCGAGCCAGTATGGTGCAGTTGTGTCGAGGTAGAGGATAGTCTTTGTTGGACCATTTGTGTCAAAAAGATGGTTTGGCGGATCGGTGAATCTATGAGGCGGTTTTGCAGGTGGAGTTTGGTGGTTGTGGTGGCGTCGTGTGGGGTTGCCTGGGCGCAGGGATTGAAGACGATTACGGTGGGGGCGACGGGGGCGGACTTTACGACGATCCAGGCGGCGGTGAATGCGGCTCCGGATGCCGGGGCGGTGATCAGGATACGGCCCGGGGTGTATCGCGAGGTGGTGCATGTCGACAAGCCGAAGATTCAGTTGCGCGGTGATGCGGAGGACTGGACGAAGGTCGTGCTGGTGTATGGGAACAGCGCTGCGTCGACCTGCGGGACGTCGTGCTCGGCGACGCTGTTTGTGACCGGCGATGATTTCTTTGCGGGGAATATGACGATCGCGAACGACTACAGCAAGACGAGTGATGTGCCGTCGCAGGCGGTGGCTCTGTCGATCAGGGGGGATCGGGCGGTGCTGCGGCATGTGCGGTTGCTGGGCGCGCAGGACACGCTGTATGCCTCGAGCATCGGTTGCATGAATGGCCAAAGCCAGTGCAAGACCGGGCGGCAGTACTATGCGGACTGCTACATCGAGGGGCATGTGGACTTTATTTTCGGCGATGCGAAGGCGGTGTTTGAGAATTGTGAGATTCATAGCATTGCGCATGTGGCCGGAGGGTATCTGACGGCGCAGAGCAATACGCGGGCGGGGCAGGATGCGGGGTATGTCTTCAATCACTGCAAATTGACGGCGGAGGACGGTGTGACGAACGTCTATCTGGGGAGGCCGTGGCGAGACTATTCGACGGTGATTTACATGAATACAGGGATGGGTGGGCACATTGTTCCAGCGGGATGGTCAGATTGGAAGAGTGCGCCGACGCCGAGACTGCCGACGGCGACGTATGCGGAGTTCAATTCGACGGGGCCTGGGGCGAATCCGAAGGCGCGGGAGCCGTACTCGAAGCAGCTAACGGCGACTGAGGCGAAGAAGTATGAAACGAAGGCTTATTTGGCCGGTGCGGATGGGTGGGATCCTACGGCGATCAAGTAGGACGACCAGAAATCTCAAAGGGGCGGAACTGACCGAGGCTCCTCTGGAGCGATCAAGTCAATAGCGGTGGACGGACCACTTGGCTGTGGAATAAACGAGTCTTCGGCTTTTGTGGGGTTTTATGGGGAATCATGGCAGTTATTTCTGGATTAAGCGGGATTTCAGGCCGAATTCTCTGGGGTTCGGAGGCCGGAAACGTGATTTATTGATTGCAAAAACGTGGTAACAACGTGGTCGATTGCGTGGTTATTCTGTCATTACGCTGGTGGTTTGATGCATGGGATTGAGTTGATGCGGCGGGCCGCCCACAAAGGACCGTTACTTCTGCCAATTGCGGGGAAACCATGTGATCTGCACGGACGTTGTGAAATCGCTTTGATTTCCTGTTTTGTAAATGGGGGCTTGCCAGCGTTCATATTGGATCCAGCTGCGCAGCTCGAGGTCTTTATGGATTCGTTTTACGACTGAGACCTGGGCAAGGTTCTGGGTGGTGCCGCCGGGGATGAAGTCTGTTTCTGCCTTTGCGTTTCTGTAGGAAAACTGGAGCCATTCACTTGGGGAGAAATGGTAGGTGAGCCATGCCTGTCCACCCTTGCTCTCGCGTCCGATGTTATCGCCGATAATGAAGCCTTTGTTGGTGTAGCCCTGCTTCTGAATGACTTCGGTGTAGAGATAGCCGCCGCCCGCACTTCTACGCGTAGATGGGTCGGTGGAGACTGCTTCGACACGCAGGTCGAGAGAGGGCAACCTGGGGAAATGAGAGAGGTAGAGCCCCGGCCGGTAGGCCGCATGCCGCGGAGCATCAGCGGGACTGACATCGTCGTGAATGAAAGAGTCTGTGTACAGCGTCAACCAGTTTCGGACAAAGGGCAGGCGATAGGAGAAATCAAACCCACCGAACCGCGCGCCCGGGTCGTTTCGTGAAAATTTTTCGGAGTCTGGAACATTCTGGAAGCTGAAAAAGCTATGGAAGAAGCTCCCGAAGGTGATCGGGACGTGCCCTTGACCTCCCCAGATCACCGACCGTGTGAAGCCTAACTCCAGATTCGCGGTCGGCTTGAGGCTGATCTTTTCGACGTGCATCCATGGGTTTGTGGGATCGACGTGTCCTTTCAGGCCGCCTACAAAAAACTGATAACGGAAGGGGCCGGTGATCGCGGAGAGGTACGGAATATAGAGCGGCTCAGTGCGGTCGATCTGGAAGGCGTAGATGTTTTCCGCATTATTGCTATAGATAAGGCTGCCTCCGTGGGCGGGCCCCATCCAGTGATCGCTCTTGCCGATGGAAAACTCGTGATCGAGGAGCCGATAGGAGAGGTAGGCCTCCTGGATGCGGAAGTAGTTTGCAGTGTTGATTGGCCCTTGCGGAATGGTCGCCTGGACCGGGTATTGGGTGATGTCGATGTTGTCGATGGTGGACAAGGTAGCGGCGAGCTCGGGCGAGTAGCCGGGAGCGCTCGGGGCATATTGGTACTCTCCGCGGAAGTAAAGGGCAAACCGGCCGGCTTCGCTCCGCGCGCTAAATCCAGTCAGCAGATTGAAGCCTTGCTCGAGTGGGCGGCCGTAGTCGTTGACGATGGTTTGGCCTAAGTGGAAGCTGTCTCGCAGGGGCGTTCCGGCGATGCCCAGAGCGCGAACGTAGGCGCTTTCAAAAGTGGCGCTGGGGTTTCGAAGAGTTGGATTGTAGCCGTCCTTTGGCCGTAGTTCCTTGTTGACGGCGAGGTAGATCCGGAGAGCCTCTGTATCCGGCCCTGCGGCCCTGATATTGTCTTCGCTCAAATCGAGCATCGAGAGGATGGCGGAGCGCGTCCAGGGTCGCAGGCCGAGAAACGCGCTATCGAGGTAGCCAAGCGCCTTTAATCTGTCGAGCGCGGGATAGACCCAGCTGTCGATCGGTACGTAGGTCGAGCCGGTGGGATGGCTCTCATCGTGTGGGATATCTGCTGTGCTGAACTGACCGGATGCGTAGGAGGAAGAGAGCGCAAGAAAAAGAGCGCATATGGTCAGTTGAACAAGACGAGCGGTCAGGCCGCTACCTTTACTCATTGATTCACTTTCGTTGAAGGTTGGAGGGAAGGTTGATTTCGTTGTGATGACTTAGCCATCCAGGGAAGAGTGCGGGTCAGTCCGAGTCAAGACTGGCCGAGTCAAGACTGGAAGGATCCTTCTTACATAATATTCTGATGTCGTCGGGGCCCTTCTGAACAAGAAGGGCCCCGATTCCTGATGCAACTCGAACTGGGGTTGAAAGGTTACAGTGCCAATCGGACGGCGGCATCAGCTTCTACAGCCATAACCTGCAGTGTGTTGAGGAACTGCTTGCTTTGGCCGGTGAAGAGCCCGTCGGCGGTGAAGCTTGCGATCGTGGCGACGGCGCCTGCAAATCGATCGGTCAAGGGACGAATGATCGCGACATGGGGGAGGTTGGGGTTGATGAATTCGCATGGGACGGGAAAGATCAGGCTGGGTTGAACAAGGTTGGGCGGTTGCAGCGGCGGGTTGTTGAAAAAATCAGGAAACGACAGGCCGGATATGGGGTCGGTAAATGGCGCCACCGGCTGTTGCACTCCATTGCCGGCGAAGTCAACCCATTCCAGGAAGTGAGCGATCTCGTCTCCGCCGATGCCAAGAGTTACCTGCAGTACCTCTGGATCCGACACTTTTTGACTCATGGTTGCGTAGAGGCTGGAGCCGCCTTGCTCAATGTATCCAAAGTGAAAGGCAGCCACATTTGCGATCGCCTGAATATGGTTGTTACCAAGAAAGTTGGAATTGGGAGCGCCGTTGAAGTCGGCATCGTTTCTGGGAATAGCGGTAACTCCATTGAGAGTGATCGCCTGGGGAAAGCTGGCGCCGAGGTCCGGATTGGTTGTGCTGCGGTAGCGAACGTACCAGCTGGTGTCGACGTTCAGATGCATGAGGTTGGTAAGACGCAATTTGCCTGACGATCCTGTAGCGGTGCTTCCGGGCAAGGTTTCGAACTGGGTGAAATCGACCGGCTCGGCTCCTCTGGACTCGAGGTAGGCATTGAGGAAGGCAGCGTGGCTCACTTCATCCAGAGTGTTGCTGGTAATGTATTGCGGGCCATCGCCATCGAGGTTCGACAAAGCTATTTGATAGTTATTCATCGGCTGGCTCGGCGGCGCTACTTCAATGGGTGGATTATTGCCGATACCACCGAGCTCCGCATATTGAGTCCAAAGGTCAGACTCAATGAGCTCTGCAGCCGCCAGAAACCGGAGGATGGCTGTATCGCCCGGATTAAGTCTGCCGCGTTCCTGCGCGCGGGCCGAAGTTCCATTTGCTAACAAGCCGGCGCCCACTGCTGCTGCGCCTCCTGCCAGAAGACCGCTTTTCATAAAAGAACGGCGGTCGACTGGACGCATAGAGTTGCTCACTGGATTTTTCATAGTTGCTCCACTTGTCACAATTTCTTGTCGCGATGGGTCTCTCTGGGGAGGTGACCCGAGGGTGACAATAGACGCGGGAGATGATGTTATTTGTCGGGGAATCGTCAAATTGATGTCTTCTTATTTGCCAGGAAATTGATTGATTTTATTTTTCAATAAAATCAATTGCTCCACTGTGTCTCTTATCGCGCGGGCGCGTCTAAGGCCTGGCAGATTTGGTCGGTGAGAGAGGAGTGACGCAACACTAGGGGGATGAGCAAACCACACTCAGATCAACATGATTAACTCGTCATTCGTTCTTCTGCATTCGAGCCAATGAACCGTCGGAGCTACATCACGAAGCGTATCTTTATTCTCGGTGGAATAACCTTAATCGCGGTCTGTTCTGCCGTCGCTTAGGAGGGCACTTATTCGGGTCGTCACATTTACGGTGGCCCGTCCGGGGAGGCTATGAAATGATGGAACGGATCGCAGCAGCGTCGCCGCGTTTCAGGGCCAGAATGGCCGCTGCCTTTTACGTGTTCAGCGTATTGTCGGCAGTATTCTTCGAGTTATTCCTTCACGGCAGGATGGGTTACGCAGCGAATCTCATCCAGATATCGGGCATGGTCGCCGTGACGCTGCTCTCCTATTTCATCTTTAAGGCGGTGAACAGGAGCCTCTCATTGCTTGCGGCGTTCTTTAACCTTGTAGGATTAATGTTTGAGGCTCTTCAATTGAATCCTCAAGGCGTGAACCTCGCGGTGGTATTTCACGGAATCTTTTGCATGCTTATCGGCTACCTCATTTACAGGTCGACCTTTCTGCCTGGAATCCTCGGTGCGCTGATTGCGTTTGGCGGTTTGTGTTGGCTTACCTACCTGTCACCGCCGCTCTCTCACTATCTGTCCCCCTACAATCTGGCCTGCGGCCTCCTCGGGGAGGCATCGGTATTCTTATGGCTGCTGTTGATGGGGGTGAACGTTCAACGATGGCACGAGCAAGGTGGCGCAGCGGGGGCGTCGATCCGCGCATGAAGCCAAGTTGAGTCTCAGTTGGTGATGACAGGGCAACTCACTTATTCCGTTCGGCCTCATTGCGTGAATTGATTTCAGCGATACCGCACTAGCGGGTGGTGTTGAGGACCAGGACGGTGGCGATGGGGTCGAGCGGTTTGGCGGGGAGTTGGATGTCAATGTAAGACCCCAAGCCTGTGCTGGCGCTGCCGATTTTGAGGGGTGTGTGATTGGGATCGGCGAGGAGGTAGGCGCCGGTGATGTTACGGGGTGGGTTTTCAATGCGGAAAAAACCTTTGGGCCAGGTGAAGATCTCGATGTAGATTTTGTTGGGGGCGGTGGTGGAGCGCCAGTTCCAGGTGGGGATGAATTTGGGTTTGCCGTCGCGGCCTTTTTCCGTGTCGCTGAAGGTGCCTGTGGGTACGTCGAAGAGGGTGGCTTTGGTGTTGTAGATGGCTTCACCGTTGACCTTGAGCCACTGGCCCATCTGGCGGAGGCGGTCGACCTCGGGGGCGGGGACGATGCCGGTGGAGTCGGGGCCGACGTTGAGGAGATAGTTGCCGCCTTTGCTGGCGATGTCGATGAGGTTGCGGAGGAGGGTTTCGGTGGATTTGAAGTTGGTGTCGTAGGATTTGTAGCCCCAGGTGTCGTTGATGGTCATGCAGGACTCCCAGTCGCGGCCGGGGTAGCCCTGTGGCGGGATGAATTGCTCGGGGGTCTCGGTGTCGCCCTTGTAGTCGCCGCCGAGACGGTTGTTCCAGATGAGGTTGGGATGCTGGTTGAGGAGGGTGACGATCTCGGCGGCACGGGCAGGCGTCATCATTTTGGTTGGGGTGTCGAACCAGACGACGGCGGGGAAGTCACCGTAGTTGGTGAGGAGCTCTTTGATCTGGGGGATGGCCTTGGTGTGGAGATAGGTGTCGAAGTCGCCGTCCTGGGCGGGGTCCCAGTGGCCGGTCTCTTTGTTGTGGTCGAGGCGGACGATGGCGGCGCCGCCGGGGGCTGTCCAGTCCTGCGCCTGGGAGTAATAGAAGCCGAGTTTGATGCCTTGTTTGCGGCACTCTTCGGCTAGTTCACGAAGAGGGTCGCGTTTGAAGGGAGTGGCGGCGACGATGTTGAAGGGATCGGCTTTGGAGTCGAACATGGCGAAGCCGTCGTGGTGCTTGGAGGTGATGACGATGTACTTCATGCCGGCGGATTTGGCGAGGGCGACGATGTCGTGGGCGCTGAAGGCGGTGGGATTGAATTTGGGGGCGAGGGCCTTGTAGTCGACGACGGGAATGGAGGCGTTGTTCATGATCCATTCGCCGATGCCCGGGATCTGTTTGCCGTTCCAGGTGCCGGCGGGGATTGAGTAGAGGCCCCAGTGGATGAACATGCCGAAGCGGGCTTCGCGCCACCACTGCATGCGGGCGTCGCGCTGGGCGGGGGTTTCGGTGTCCTGGATGGATGGGACGGGGTGCGGGGTTTGCTGGGCTGACGCGAGGTTTGTTGGAGAGATGATCGCGAATGCGGTGAGAAGAATGGCGGCGATGGTGTCGATTCACGCGGGTTTTATGTCTGCTATTCATGGCAAAGGAATTGTAGGGGAAAGCTGCTTGCGGGTTGGAAAGAATTTCAGGTCGGCGGTGGGGTGGGGGTGCGGGGTATCATCGCTGACGTGAGCAAAGAGTTGAAGACAGACAGAGTTGAGATAGCGCAGATGATGGAGCGGTTGCGGGCCGGGGATGTGCGGGCGCTGGCTCGGGCGGTGTCGATTGTTGAGGATGGCGCGGCGACAGCGGCGGAGTTGCTGGCGGCTTGTCGCGAGTTTTCAGGGAGTGCGTTACGGATCGGGGTGACGGGGCCTCCGGGGGCGGGGAAGAGCACGCTGGTGGACCAGATGGCTCGGTGGCTGCGCGCAGAGGGACAGATGGTGGGAGTGGTGGCGGTGGATCCGTCGAGCCCTTACACGGGAGGAGCGCTGCTGGGGGATCGGATTCGGATGCAGGGCTTTGCTGGATGATGCCGGGGTGTATATCCGGAGCATGGCTTCGCGGGGAGCGATGGGTGGAGTGGCTCGCGCGGCTGCGGATGTCTGTACGGTGATGGAGGCGGCGGGGCGGCAGAGCGATTCTGATTGAGACGGTGGGTGTGGGACAGGATGAGGTCGATGTGATTGGGCTGGCCGATGTGACGGTGCTGGTGCTGGTGCCGGGGATGGGGGATGAGGTGCAAAGCCTGAAGGCCGGGGTGATGGAGGTTGCCGACATTTTTGTGGTGAATAAGAGTGATCGCGGCGGCGCGGATCTGGTGGAGCAGGAGATTGTGGCGATGCAGGGGTTGGTTGCGGAGCGTGGGGGCTGGATTCCTCCCGTGGTGCGGACTGTTGCGACCACCGGTGAAGGGGTGAAGGAGTTGATGGAGGCGGTAAGGCGGTGTGCGGTGGAGAAGGGTAGCGGGCGCGTGCGATTCGGGGCGGCCGCGGCTGGGAAGGGGCTGCGGCTGGATCATCTTGGCGTTGCGGTGAAGAGTATTGATGCGGCGCGGGGGTTCTATGAGGCGCTGGGGCTGGTGGTGAGCCATGAGGAGACGGTGGAGTATGAGAAGGTGAAGACTGCGATGCTGCCGCTGAGTGAGAGCCGGATTGAGCTGCTCGAGCCGACCGAGGAAGATTCAACGATCGGCAGGTTTCTAGCGAAGCGGGGGGAGGGGTTGCATCACGTCGCCGTGCATGTGGATGGAATTGACGCGATGTTTGCGCGGTTGACGGCGCAGGGAGTGAGGCTGGCGAGCGATTCGGTGCGAGTGGGCGCGGGAGGGCACAGATATTTTTTTGTGCATCCGGCGAGTACAGGAGGCGTGTTGCTGGAGATTGTAGGAGATGCGGTTTCAGGGGCTTCGACCAATAAGGGTGGGAGTTGATGCGGATCCTGTTGATCCATACTGCAGGGGGTGAGGGGAGTGTCGCGTTGGCGGATACGGGGCTGACGCAGGCAATTGTGGCGACGGAGGCGTTGCCGGGGAGGACTTCGTCGGAGCGGCTGGTGCCGGCGGTGCGGCGGTTGATGGAGACGCGTGGGTGGAGGCTGAAGGAATTGGCCGCAGTGGTGGTGGTGCATGGGCCGGGATCGTTTACCGGGGTGCGAGTGGGTTTGAGCGCGGCGAAAGGGTTGAGCGAGGCGGGTGGCGTGCCGCTGATTGCAGTATCGCGGCTGGCGTTGCTGGCTGCTTGTGTTGATGGAGAGGGAGGGCCGGTGCATGCGGTGCTGGATGCGGGGCGCGGAGAGGTTTATCTCGGAGAGTATGTCGGGCATCGCTGCCTGCGCGAGGTGCTGATGCGTGCAGAGGATGTGCCGGCGGCTGGTGGCTGGTGGGGTTGTGGTGGTGTGTGAGGCCAGGTTAGCGGAGGCTTTGGCGGGGCTTGGGCCACGATGCTGCCGGATGGTGGAGGAGCCTTCGGCTGGGGATGCTTTACCGTTTGCTTTGGAGCGGATTGCGGCGGGGGATTTTGATGACGCGGCTACGCTGGATGCGAACTATCTGCGGCGGACGGATGCGGAGATCTTTGCAAAGCCTGCAGCGCAGAGAGATGCGAGATGAGTGCTGAGGGGTTTCGCGTTCGGGTTGCCGAGGTGGCGGACCTGGCGGGAGTAGTGGCTCTGGAACGGGCTATCGAGGAGGCTCCGCACTGGGCGGAGGCGGAGTACGCTGCGATCGTTAATGCTGATAGAGCGAATGCTGATAAAGCAAATGCTGATAGAGCGGTTGATGGCGCAGTGAGGCGATGTCTTTTTGTGGCGGAGGCGGAGGCGCGGCTGCTGGGTTTTGCTGTGGGTAAGGTGATCGGCTCGGGAGCAGACCGCGTTTCTGAGCTTGAAAGTGTTGCAGTGGATGGGGCTGCGCGGCGGATGGGCGTCGGCAGCGCGTTGTGCGAGGCGGTTGTGGCCTGGTGCCTGGTGCAGGGTGCGGGGGCGGTGGAGTTGGAGGTTCGGGCGGGGAGCAGGGGAGCGATTGCGCTGTATTCCGGGCTGGGGTTCGTCGCTGGTGGGCGGCGTGGAGGGTATTACCGGGATCCGGTGGAGGATGCGGTGTTGATGCGGCTGAAATTAGTTGAGGACGAATAATCCACATTGCAGCGGTTGGTTGCTCTGTGATAGCGTTTTCGCCAGTCGGTGATGTTGTTTGTTGCTGGAGGTACGGCACTCGTGCAAACTGCAAAGTTCACGGAACTTCCCGAAACCGCTTCAATTCCTTCCATTCAACAACTTATGCAGGAACACAGCTTGTACGCGCGCAGGTTGGATACGTTGCGTTCCAAGCTCTTCCTGACTGATGCGGAACAACTGGAAGAGGTGCGTCTGAAGAAGCTGAAACTCAGTCTGAAGGATGAGATGGAGCGGCTTCGGCGGATGGGAGCGTCTTAGCTTCAGGCCGACACAGCCTGGCGGGCGGCTGGCCCAGTAGCGGGCTCTGGGTGAGGGTGTGCGTGCTACAGGATTGAGTAACTTCGTGGCCTTATAATCGAGTACTTATGGTGCGAGACGGTTTCTTCTATGCCTTAGGGCTCGGGGTTGTGGCGGCTGTGCTCTGGTACATGAATATGCCGGCCTGGCTGGTGGCGTTGCCGATCGTGCTGGCGGCATTTTTTCTGTGGTTTTTCCGAGATCCGAACAGGGCGATTCCGCAGGGACCGGGACAGGTTGTCTCGCCTGGCGATGGAGTTGTGACCGAAGCAGAGTGGATCGAGACGCTTAGCGGCAGCCGGTTGCGCCTCAGCATATTTTTGAATGTCTTCGATGTGCATGTGAACCGGGTGCCGGTGGGCGGAATCGTGACCGTGTGCGAGTTTCGCAAGGGCGAGTTCATGAATGCCATGAAGGCGGAGTCAGTGCTGCATAACGAGCAGACGTTGATTACGATCGACGCCGGTGGCTACGAGGTCAGCTTCAAACAGATTGCAGGACTGCTGGCGCGACGTATCGTGTGCAAGCTGAAGGTGGGTGACCGGGTGGAGCGCGGACAGCGCATGGGACTGATCAAATTCGGGTCGCGGGTGGATGTGCTGATTCCTGCGGAGGCGAATTTGAAGGTGAAGACGGGATCACGTGTGAAGGGCGGCTCGACTGTGCTGGCTGTGCTTCCAAAGCTTCCTGTCGAGGCGAAGAACGCTGCAATGGCAGTGGTGGCCTGATGGCGGACGAGGCGCAGATCAGCGGTGGCGGGAAGGTGAGACGCCAGCCGAGTCGCGGTATGTATGTCCTGCCGTCGCTGTTTACGGCAGGCAACATGGCTGCTGGATACTACGCGATTACGCAGAGCATACAGGGATCGGTGGCCGACCAGAGTTACTTCGACCACGCGGCGCTGGCGCTGGGCATTGCTGTTTTATTCGATGGACTGGACGGCATTATCGCGCGAATGACTAATACGGCGAGCGACTTCGGCAAGGAACTGGACTCGCTTGCGGATGTGATTACGTTCGGCGTTGCGCCGAGTTTGCTGGCCTATATCTGGGGATTTCGCATGCTGCCGGAGCTGGAGCACCCGCAGTTGCGCGGGCAGCTGACGCATATCGGAGTATTTGTCTGCTTTATTTTTCTTATCTGCGGAGCGAGCCGGCTGGCGCGGTTCAATATCAGCATCAATCCGCAGCCGCGCAATCCGGGGCGGCCGGGGAAGAAATATTTTGTGGGGATGCCGATCCCTGCCGGCGCCGGCGTGATCTGCTCGGTGATCCATTTTCAGAGAGGGTCGCCGATCGACAACCCATGGATTGCCATCGTGTGGCTGTGTCTGCTGCTGTTTACGAGTTTTCTGATGGTGAGCAACTGGCGGTTCTGGAGCGCGAAGGAGATTACGCTTGGGGCTCGCCATCCGTTCCAGCTGGTAGCGGTGATCGCGGTGATCGGCGCACTGATTGTGCTGTATTCGGAGTATATGCTGATCATCATTGCGATGGCGTACCTGGTGTCGGGTGTGGTGGCCCGGTTGGCGTATTCGTGGAGCAGAGAGCGGCGACACTCCGCAGTTGCGAGTCAGAAGTAGCGGGTCAGAAGTAGCGAGTCAGAAGTAGCGGTCCGGGCCACGTAGAAGTTGGCGCTGCTTCATCGCCGCGAACTACAGATGAGTTTTAGGTAATCCATGACGAATAGAGAGTATCGAATCGGAATTGTCGGGGCGTCGTCACTGGCGGGAAAAGAATTGAGTGACGAACTGGGTGCGTCGTCGCTGGCGGTCTCGGACTTTGTGCTGCTTGATGTGGAGGATGCCGCAGGACAGGTGACAGCGGCAGCGGATGAGGTTTCGTTTATCCAGCGGCTTGAGTCCTCGTCGTTCGATCGGATGGACTTCGTCTTCTTTGCCGGCGGGGCTGCGGTAACGAAGGAGCACTGGCAGGCTGCGCGGCGTGCGGGCGCCAGCATTGTCGACCTGACTTACGCTCTGGAAGGGGAGAAGGACGTTCTGGTGCGGGCGCCGTGGGTGACTGAGGTGCTCGGAGAGAAAACACCGCACAACCTGCCGGATCTGAGCACGCCTGCGGTGGTGGCGGGGCACCCGGTTGCGATAATGCTTGCACTGGTCGCAGGGAGATTGCAGGCGAAGATGGCGCTGAAAAGCGTTGCGGCAACCGTGATGGAACCGGCGTCGGAGTATGGACGGGCTGCGATGGATGAGCTGCATCAGCAGACGGTGAATCTGCTGTCGTTCCAGACGCTGCCGCGGGAACAGTATGATGCGCAGGTGTCGTTCAATCTGTTGCCGGAGCTGGGTGAGGCGGCGAAGGTCAAGCTGGGGGCGACTGAGCAACGCATTCGCCGGCATTACGCTGGGTTGTCGGATGGGCGGTTGCCGCCACTGGCGTTGCAGATGGTACAGGCGCCCGTGTTTCATGGGTATGTGCTGTCGCTTCTGGTGGAGCTTGGCGAGGCTGCGACTCTGAGAGAGGTGGAAGCAGCGTTGATTGGCGATCATGTTGATTTGGTGAGTGGAGAGTCGGATCCTCCCAGCAATCTGAGTGCAGCGGGGCAGGAAGACATCATGGTGCGCGTGCGCAAGGACTCGGGCGAAGGAGAACGGGGAACTCGTTTCTGGCTTTGGCTGGCTGCCGATAATCTGAAGCTCGCCGCGTTGAATGCTATTGCCTGTGCGACGGAACTGCGCCGGCTGCGTCCGCTGGGGAAGGTGCAGTAGGCTCGAGTTGCGGGCTTAGTGGCTCTGCATTGGCTGCGGCGGGTTGCTTCCCAAGGTGCATCAACATATCGCGCATCTGCAGGTAGACGCCGTTCGTCCAACCGAAGCCGACGACGTTGCTCTTATATCCGGTCGCGATGGCCACGTTGGCGGAGCCACTGACGACGTTGTATTTTTCGCGGATGGTGGCGTCATTTTGAAAGTTCTGAAGCACGGTTTGGGAGAACTTTTTCGCGAGCCGCGAGGCGTCCCGGGTGAAGCCATACTGCGCGAGGCCCTTGATGGCGAGCCAGTTGGTGGGTGCCCAGCCGAAGGGAAGATCCCATTGAGTGCCGGAGTTGTAGTCGCTCATGGCGAGGCCGCCGTCGCGTTCGAACAGGGGGAGATGGCGTTGGAGAGCGGCGGCTTGTTGTGGCGTAGCGAGGTTTGCCCAGAGGGGGTAGAGGGCAGTGATGTAGTTGTAGGTTGATTGCTTCTGCGTGGTGTAATCGTAGTCGTAGAACATGCCCTGGGTGGGGTTCCAGAGATATTTGTTGATGGCTTCGCGTCGTGTTGCGGCGCGGTGCTCCCATTCGGTTGCTTCTGTGTGACGGCCGAGGAGCGTGGCGAAATGAGCCATGTCGCGTTCGTACTTATAGAGAAGACTGTTGAGGCATACAGGAGCGTAGTCTTCTGTCGAGCCGCTGAAGGGGCCGAAGCGGAAGCTGGTATCGAAGCCTGATTCGCGCATGGCCCGGTCGCCGCGATAGAAGTCGGCGGTGAGGCGGTGGCCTTCGACGTAGGCGTGCGCGCAGACTTTCGATGCTGTGATGTCGCAGCTGGTCTTGGCCAGAGTGGCGACCTCTGAAGGAGTTGGATCGTTGAGTGCGTCGAGGAGATAGCTGGTGCGGACGTCGGGATGCGCGAGGAGCCAACGAATGACATCAGGGTAGTAATTGCTGTCGTCGGCCATCTCGGGGACGGGGCCTTCGCCGATGTCGTGATAGCGCGCCAGGCCGGTATCGCCAGCTCGATGGATTGGAGAGGTCCACAATTCGTAATCGCGTTGTGCGTAGCCGTAGGCTTTGGCAAGCCACTCCTTTGAGAGGGGTTTATTGGTTGGGTGTTCATATACCTCACGGATCATCGAGGTAAGAAACGGCGGTTGCGAGCGAGTGAAGTAGTAGGTGCGGTTTGCGTTGAGGATGGCTCCATAGTTTTCGATCTCGAAGAAGAAGTTTTCCACCATGCCACGGGCAAGCTCTATGTCACTGTCTTTCTTCTCTTCTACGAGGCCGAGGATGATGAAGTAGCTGTCCCAGCCATACATTTCGTTGAAGCGGCCTCCCGGCACAACATAGCGGTTCGGAAGATAGAGCAGGCCTTCTTCGGGGACATCAGCGACACTCACGTCTCCGATGTGGCTGATTTTGCGGGGCAGGTGTTGAACCTCGACGTTGCACTGCTGGTGCACGGCCGTGACGGCGGGTGGGGATTCCATGTTCGCGGGCAGGTAAAGAACGGGCGCTGTCGTCACCTTGGGATCGACTATTGACTTGCAGTCGGTCATAGAGCGGGAGAGGGTACTCCAACTATTGTCGATGTATGCCACTATTTTTGCATTCGCGGCTGCATTCTGAGCAGCGGATTGAGCAGTCAGATCGCCGGCGAACGAAATCATCGCGGCCAGGAGGACAACGCAGAGGCGGTTTGCTTGTTTCATCGAAGATCCTGTCGGAAATCTATATTGCATTAGGATGCTCAATTTACTACGAACCGAGTGCTCGATGCGGACCGTCTGACTTACACTTCAAATGAGGGACTTTCAGTTTTAGCAAAGGTTCGATGACAAATACGGAGATACGCATTGGGATAGATGTTGGCGGGACGAAGATCGAAGCGCTCGCCATCGACAAGCAGGGGGTCGAGTTGGCGCGGCACCGTATCGACACGCCGCGAGACGACTATGACGCGACTATCGCAGCGATGGTCGGGCTGGTTCGCCGCTTAGAAGGAGAGACCGGACGGACGGGGACCGTGGGAGCGGGAATTCCGGGCAGCATCTCCAGGATTACCGGGCTGGTGAAGAACGCGAACTCCACCTGGCTGAACGGCCGTCCACTCAACAAGGATTTTGCTGCTGCGCTTGGTCGCGAGGTGCGCATAGCGAACGATGCAAACTGTTTCGCGGTCTCTGAGGCTACCGATGGCGCAGCGGCAGGCGTGCATGTTGTGTTTGGCGTGATTCTTGGGACGGGATGCGGCGGTGGAGTTGCCATCGCCGGGCGCGTACATGAGGGACCGAATGGGGTTGGGGGCGAATGGGGTCACAATCCGCTGCCTTGGCCGAAGCCGGAAGAGTATCCGGGGCCGGCGTGCTACTGCGGAAAGCGGGGATGCATGGAGATGTGGGTCTCCGGCACCGGGATCGCACTTGACTATAAAACTGTGACGGGAAGGTCGCGAACGACGCGGGAGATTGTTTCGGACTTTGAGGCAGGCGACGGGGAGGCGTCTGCTGCCATCGAGCGGTTCGAAGATCGTCTTGCGCGCGGATTGGCGCAGGTGATCAACATTCTTGACCCTGACGTGATTGTGATTGGTGGGGGCGTGTCCAGAGTGGAACGTCTTTACGAGGAACTTCCTGGAAAGTTGCCGGCGTATGTGTTTGGTGGCGAGGTGTCTACGCCGATTCTTCCGGCCATGTATGGAGATTCGAGCGGGGTTCGTGGCGCGGCGTGGCTCTGGCCGAATCAGCCAGGTTGAAGATGTGGACAGGTGGCTATGCGATACTAGAAGGCGGGATGAAGCCGCTCTACAGGGCTGAATTCATGACTCGCAACTGCGGTCGGAGTTATTAGAAAGGCTACTGGCGACTTGGCTGAAGATAGCGTTTGGGCGGGTTGCGGTTGCTGAAATCAAGCAGGATGGCGGCAAGGTGGGAGAGGCTTTTCGACGGCATGCCAATGCGTGGATGATGGGCTTCGGCAAGCTGCCTCCGGACATCCAGGTGAAGGTCCGTGCGGCAATGGAAGCCGCATGGTTGGACGGCGGCTCGCGGCTTCCTCGTCATCTATTTGACCAGTCCGGCCCCTCGCCGCGAGGACCTCGATCGATGCGCGCGGACCTCGAGGGCACGCTGCCGCACATGCTGAGCCGTCCACCGAGCTGACGGGCTTTAGGCGTCCGGCCGGCATGAGTTGTGCCGTCGGGCGGACCACCCTCGGCCCCGCGCCAGCGAGCCTCACCGTCGCCGTCGTGGTCGCGGATAAGGGGCCTCGGTGTCGGCTTGCTCCAGTCCACTCGCCTGTTGGCGGCACCGGAGATCGCAGCATTGTAGCCTCAGTTACCCGACTTCGGTCGATGGATCTTGCCAAGTTGCAGGTTTCACAGTTTGGTGGTGAAACCGCCTTTATGCGGGCCTCTTACGCGCGAACAGCGGACGCCGCTAGGACCTTTCAGTACAGGAAACCCGCAGGAGCCGTGACCGTCGCCGCCCCCGAGACCGTCTTCGCCAACTCCGGATTGAGCCTCACGACTCCATCCTCCGAATCGTGAAGTCCGCCGGATGCAACGCCTCCGACTTCAGAAACGCGAGCACCGCCCTGTCCACCTTCGGCCGCTCCGGCTCCATCATGTCGAACACGAAGGCCGGCGCGCCATCCCGGTCATAGTGCATGATGCCGAGCATCGGATCATAGCCGTCCGAGACCAGCCTTGATTTGCACCTGGCTCTGAAGGATCCCGTAGGCGTAGTTCAGGATGGCGTTGACGGGATGCGCTGCGTTGCGGCTTCCGCTGGCGTACACGCGAGAATAGCGAGGTCCGACGGTTCGCCATTCGTCGGGAATGGGATGGCGTGCGGATGCTCGCCATAGCAGCGATGTCGCATGCCAAGCGCGAAAATAGGCTACGGCGCTCTGAGCCTCCAAGAGGCGCAGCGCGTCCACGGTCTGCGGTGGGTCGTTTGCAAGGCGAACGAGATCATCGCGGGCTCGTCGCATGGCCTTGTCCCATACGTCGGAGCGACGAAGGGATGTCTCCAGGGTCTCAATACAGCCTTCGATCTTCTTCGCTATAAGCGCGTTGCAAAACTCCATGCGCTTGCGTCGGTTCGATCGCGTTTCGGCCTGCCATGCAACTCGATCTCGATTGGCGGCGAAGCTATCGCCGCTGACGATGCATCACCGCGTTGCCGGTCCAATCGATTTTGACCAGCGGCACCTTCTGCTCGTTGAGCCACGTCAGCACGTCGAAGGTGATGCTGCCGCTGCCGTCGAGCATGATGATGCGCGGCGGTAGGTCGGCGTCGCCTTTGAAGAAGCGGTAGATCTCCTGCTTCTGCGGATAGTGGGTGAAGCCGTTGCGAACGAGCAGCGTGCCGGCTTCGATCTGCAGGGAAACGCCGTGTCCGGCGAAAATAAGAGGATCGCCTGAAGGCTGTCGCCTAAACCTCCTGTCCTTCGAACCCGGAAGCGTTGACCGCCAATGTCGAGAGCGGTCTCGCCCACTCGCGATCGTCAACTCGAGCTGAGGCCTTGCATTTCCGCCCCCGTCATTTTCGTTCCTCAACTTCGCAAGGACGCCTTGCCTCAACGCTTCGAGTTTTTCGCGCCACCCCGGAATCCGCGTACTGCGAGCCAGATAGCAGTAGTGCGGCCTGCTCCGTTGTCCCAGGCGACATAAGATTGCGTCATGAGCGCGAGGTCAGGCGTTTCTCGGGCGAAATTTTCTCATCTCACGAACCGACAAGAACGAATTCAAAAGAAAAATAAGTTCGTCTCGGGCTGACGCAAGCTCGGCCTCGGTGATGAAGTCAGGCGACATCGAGCTGGCAATCTGCGGCAGATGCTCCGACATCGCCTCGAAGCTCCGCCGCGATCGCCTCGCCCGTGATTTTGAGTAATTCGACGGCTCCGGAATCGTGGCTATTGTGCTTGGCCGGTTCAACGCCTGCGAGCTCGTCAGCACTTTCGCTGGGCCACTGGACTCGCTCTCTGAACCTTCGGCAAATTGAAAGAGCCAACAGGTCGAAGATCCTAGCAACGCCTTGATAGCCTTCGCGGCCGAGTCTGCGCCGCGCAATTCCCAACTGAGGCGGAGCCTCCGTGCGCTCTGCGGCATCGACAATAAACTCTTCCGCCAAGTCGCTTTGCAGGCGGTCCATGTCGTCGGCGTCCGCAGTCTCAATGGCCTGAGACGAAACGACCGTCGAAACATCTCGTGTGCTTCTCTCAGCGGCACTCGCCAATGGCGCTCACGGACGGGGTACCCGCGTACCCAAAGTTCCCAACCAACCCAATCCGCTTCCCCGAAATGAGCCATCAGAGCCGCGCACGTCATTGCCTGGCGGAGTGTCCCATGGGGATAGATCGATTGGCTCCCTTGCCTCTGCCTAGACGACGTTGCCTTGGCAATTCAGAATGAGGCCGTCTCGGTGCCACTCCGCCAGCTGTCGGCGCGAAATCGCGACGCCCTCCTTGCTCGCCAATTCAATGATCGTCGTCGGCTGGCTCATCATAGATGATTGATTCTGGCCCATTACTTTAGAGCCTACATCCAAGCCGCCGGGAGGGCGGGAATCACTTTTGATCAACTCACGCACATTCGCCCCAGTGCGCGCAAATCACGGAGCTCACCATCAAGATGCCGAAACCCACACGCAATTATCGAGCGGAATATCGCCGCCGCATCGCTCGCGGCCGGCGACAGAGGCATTTCCCGAAGCCAAGCCCGCGGCCATCCAAGGCCGAGCGAGACCGCGATCACGCTCAAAGCGTCCGCCGCGGCCGATCGAAGACGAGCGGCTGCAACTCGCTTTCAAGGTGCTGCGCCAGGAAAAGAGCCTCAGCGCCGCGGCTCAAGCGCCGCGAAGATTTCACCCGAGCGCCTTCGACACTACGCGACTGAAAGAGACATCATCGAGCGCCAGGGCCGCCGATGGATCGTCCGTCAACAGTTGCCGCGCCGCATGCTGCTCTTCACCGACGGCAGAGCGTCCAAGTCGTCGTCGGCGACTTCGCGTCGGCGTCGAAAGTCGGCCGCTTCATGTCTGCCGTCAGCCATTTCTCGCGGACCAACGATCCCGCCGGGCTCCGAGAGTTTGCAGGCGAGAGCGTCACTGACGTTTCCGGACGGACGCACCCATTCGAGACCCGACCCAACGCGCTCTATCGGCTCGCTTCGGCGCACGACCAGAGCTTCGAGCAGATCTACCGCATCGTCGTCTAAAGGAGCACTCGAAATAAATGATGAGGACCTCAGAGATACAGCGCCGCCTACAATTGCTGTTCGAGAAGCTTTTGGCTACCCAATCCGAAGTGCATCGTGTGCGGCTATGACAACGAGTTTGGCCTGGAACTCTATCATATTGCTTGGGCGAGGGGTATGGCGAGCAAACTATCACAGTCTGCGCGCAACGTGCCGCCGCGAGCTAAGGAAGCGGCGAAACTTCCATCCTCAACGAGAAAGGCCAGCGCGCCGAGCGACCTTGAACTCTCCGCTCGGTCACCTATGCTCGGGCGAGCGGATCTCTACGATCTTTCGGTAAAGCAGCTTCGAAGCGCGGCTCGGACACTACTCGAAATTGGACTGTCAATCTTCGTCCAACAATCGATCTTCGTCCGACAAAAGCGGGACAATGCACTGAGCAGCCTGCACACTTCTTTTTTCCACGGCGCACGACCACGAGCCTTCGAGCACACATCTACCGGCACATCGTCGTTTTTGAAAGGATTTTGACCCATGAACGATCACGAATTGAACCGCGAGCGCCGCAGGCAACGGGCGTTGGAGCGCTTGGGTACGAACACGCCGCGATGCCCCTTATGCGGCATCGATGACCCGCTGGCGCTGGAGCTTCATCACATCGCCGGCCGCGACTACGACGACGAATTGGTCCCCGTCTGCCGCAACTGCCATCGCCTCTTGAGCGACCGGCAAAAGGACCATCCGCCGGGCAACAACAGATCCGCCAGCGACCCGGAACGCATCGGGCATTTCCTTCTCGGCTTGGCGGACATGTTCGAGATGTTGGTGAAGCGCCTTCGCGAATTCGCGGAGAAGCTCTTCGCATTGGAGAACCAGTCGCAAGACCAAAGCGGGGAGGCGCAGCCGTGACCGACGATCGCCTTCCCAAGTCATCCCAGGCCGTAGCCGAGCCCGATCGCCTGCCGATCGCGGTGCGCGCCTTCGCGCCACCGCCACCGAAGCCAGGCGCTGAACCATCACGCAAGACAGCGATCAGGCAAGCCCGCGCCGCCATCCGAATGGACGCTCGTTTTCGACACCGAAACGACCGTCGACGCAGCGCAGCGTCTGCGTATCGGCGCTTATCAATTTCGCAAAGGCGACGAATTGGACGAAGCCGGGCTCTTCTATGATCCAGCCGCCCTCAGCCCTGCGGAATTGGACTTGCTTCAACGGCTCTGCGGCGAGAGCGGACACAAGTTGCGGACCGCGGCGGAATTCGTGGACGAAGTGCTGTTTGCCCGGGCCTATGATCTTCGCGCTTCGATCGTCGGCTTCAATCTGCCGTTCGATATCTCGCGGCTCGCGATCAAGCACGGCTCCGCTCGCGGTAAGGCGATGCGCGGCGGATTCACTTTCAAGCTCTCTCGGCTCTGGTGGCGGCCGGCAATTCAGGTTCGCCACCTCAATGCTCGCGCCTCGCTGATCCAATTCACACATCCTCCGAAGCGGCGAGATCCGCGTGGACAACGGAAGCGGAAGATCGCGCCCCGCAACCGGCGCGGCTCCTTCATCGACTTGAAGACCATCGCCTCGGCGCTGCTCAGCCGTTCGTTCTCGCTCGCGTCGCTCGCCGACTTCCTCAAGACGCCAACACGCAAGGCCGATAGCGGAGGCCACGGGAGGCAACTGACGGCGAAATACCTGGGCTACCTGCTCCAGGACGTTCAGGTCACCTGGGAGTGCTACCAGAGCTTGCGGGACCGATACGCGCTGCACGCCCTTGACGAAACGCCGCTTGGCAAGGTGCTAAGCGAGGCGAGCCTCGGCAAGGCCTATCTCAGGCAGATGGGCGTGCGGCCATTCCGCGAGGTTCAGCCCGACTTTCCGCCGCACCTGACCGGCCAATTATGACCACCTATTTCGGCGGCCGGGCCGAGGTGCACTGGCGGCGCGAAATTCGCCAGGTCCTCTATTGCGATTTCCTGTCCATGTACCCGACCGTCTGCACCCTCATGGGGCTATGGCGCTTCGTCATTGCCCAAGGCATGGAATGGTCGGATACGACCGAGAAAACCCGGGCACTCGTCAATTCGATTTCGTTGGACGAATTGCAGCGGCCCGAATTTTGGCCGCTGCTGACGACCATCGTTCGCGTCGCGCCTCAAGCCGACATTTTTCCGGTCCGCGCGAAATACGACGGAAAATCGCAGACAATCGGCTTGAATTATCTCAGCAGCGATATCCCGCTTTGGTTCACGCTCGCCGACGTGATCGCCGCGAAATTGCAGGCGGAAAATCTCCGGAAATTCTGGAGGCGATCACATTTTCGCCGAAAGAGCCGCAAACCGGATTGCGGGCAATGTCGATTGCCGGCAATCCCAATTATCGCGTTGACCCCGTGAAGGATGATTTCTTCAAGCGCCTGATCGACCTTCGCACCGCGGTCAAGGCGAATTGAAGCCAATCAAGAAGAGACTTAAGGCGGTCTGCAAGAGATTGGAATTGCGTCCGGCGCTGAGGCTGATGCTCTTCAATCCGAAAGGAGGCGCTGACCGCGCAAGCCGACGCGCTCGACAGCGACCAGCAGGCGCTGAAGATATTGGCGAACTCCACGAGCTACGGGATTTTCGTCGAAATTCATTGTCGCCGCTCTGGAGGCTCCGGAAAGGCTCATCTGCTACGGCCCAAACGGCGAGGGGTTTCCCGTCGAGTCGAAAAAGGTGGAGGAGCCGGGGCGATATTTTCATCCATTGCTGGCGACCCTGATAACCGGCGCGGCGCGGCTCATGCTCGGCATTGCCGAACGCCTTTGCATTGAAAAGGGCTTGGATTGGGCGTTTTGCGATACCGACAGCCTGGCGATTGCCAAGCCGGATGGGATGGACCAAGCCGAATTTTTCGAGCGGGCGCAATCGATTTGCGATTGGTTTTCGCCGCTAAATCCCTACGAGAAAAAAGGGCTCGATATTCAAAATCGAAGACGCGAATTATCCAATTGCCGAGTGCGCAGACGGAATTCGAAATTCGAGCCGCTTTATTCCTACTGCATCTCAGCGAAGCGGTACGTCCTATTCAACATCGGACAAGTCCGGCGAAATCATCATTCGCAAAGCCTCCGCGCATGGGCTTGGGCAATACCTCCCGCCTTATGAAGCCGATGATGCGCCTGAATTCAATTCCCGCGCCGACAATTCCATTGGACAAAATTGGCGTTGAGCGCTGGCAATACGACCTCTGGTACAAGATCATTCGGGCGGCGTTGGACGGGCATCCCGACCAAGTGGACCTGTCGTACCACAACGCCTTGAAGCAGCCGGCTGTGAGCCGCTATGGGGCGACGACGCCGGCGCTGTTGAAATGGTTTGAGGCATTCAATCGCGGGCGCGAATACCCGGACCAGGTGAAGCCGTTCAATTTCTTGAATGCTTCCATGCCCGGCCGCAATTCGAGTTGCCGGACGCGAGCAATGGGTGAAGCCGAAGCGGGGCGGCCACGAAAGCAATTGGACCTCAAGCCAGTCTGCGGCGTTCAATCGGAATATCCGCGAAGGCAGCAAAGGCTGCATTTGATCGCGAGACCGGCAAGCCAGTCCCCGCCATCGATCTGATGACCTACGCCGAGGCGTTGGCGCAATACCATCTTCGGCCTGAAGCCAAATTCCTCAATGGCGACTTTTGCGACCGCGGGCGCACCGAGCGCCGGCATGTCATCGCGACGCAGATCGTCCACATCGGCAAGGAGGCGAACAAGTGGGAGGAGCAGATATTTCCTCGGCGAGGATGACGACGCGGAAATTGAATATGGCGTCGATCAAAGCGCCGATGCGTTGATGTGCTCTCCGGGAACTTTGCGGGAGGTCGGAGAGCGAGAGGCGGCACAAAAACTGGGGATATTCTCGGACAGCGCTGCGTCGGGCCTTGAAACTCGGAGTTGAAGCGATGTCGCGGGCGATGCTGGGCCAACTCGCCTTAAAGGCCTTTATGTCCGTCCAGAGCAAGGTACAGGCTTTGATTGAGGATGATCCGGATCGCGCCATCTGGGAGGCTGAGAATACTGAGAAAGCTGATTGTCGGCTTCAAGATACTCCACTAATCGTACCGCAGGGTCGTTCATAACAGCATCCCGTCGCCGCGAAGTAAATGGAACTGCGCATGCATGACCATTTGCACGCAGGCGCGCCGGTCATTCTCTCGATCCGTTATCATGTTGCGGCGGCATGTCGTCGCGACGCAGCTCATCCACATCGGCAAAGAGGCGAACAAGTGGGAGGGACCGTACTGGCGCGATTGGGTAGCTCTTAATGTCCAAAAGGCTTCGTAGACGCTTCGTTCTCTTGGGTCCAATTAAGTATCCTACGACGTCTGGCCGTGCTACAGATGCGAGCATCCGGTGCGAGGTGAAGGTAGCCGTCGGGGGCGGGAGGGCGTCTTGCGTTTGGCGTTGGCGCTTCTGGTCTGCTGCCTTGTGTTTAATAACAAGGTCGCAAAGTCGGCCGAAATCAACGCCACGCCGGTTGCCGGGATTAGCCAGCACCGCCATGATCACTCTTAGTGGTGTAATGGGTGGACTTGGATAAAGAGCAGTTTCGGGCCGCGGTGGCGACATATCCGAAGGCGATCGTTGCCTTCCAAAGCCCTGGTGGCAGCCTGATCGCGGGCATCGAAATTGGTACGCAAATTGGGCTGCGGAATTATATGACCCTGGTTCCGAGTGGAGTGCAATGCGCATCCGCCTGCGCGCTGGCGTGGCTTGGCGGCACAAAACGTCTAATCGGGCCAAGGGGGCCCGCGCTCGGATTTCACGCTGCTTCGGTTAATGAGAACGGGCAGGGGCGATTCGAAACGGGGGCCGGAAACGGGCTCTTCTTGGAGCTTATCTGAATAAGCTAGGCTTGCCGGATCGAGCAATTCTGTTCGTCACGCAGGGCCCATCCCGACGAGATCACGTGGCTCACGATGACGGACGCGGAGCGTGGGGAGAGGAATAGATGTTTCCCTTTTTCGATGAAGCGGGAGAAGCATCAACCGGAGGTCCTCGGGTCCTTCCTCATCACCCTCGGCGTTGCCTCCTTCCTCACCAGCACCCCCGCCATCCATGGCAATTCGTTGGTACGAAGGTATGGATGCCGCGGGCGACGATCTTGGACCTTGGGCATTTG
>CAWBTR010000015.1:0-73549 GCA_963791735.1 uncultured Acidobacteriaceae bacterium
CGGTGGATGGACGGCACTGTTTGCCCCCATTGCGATAGCAAGAATGTCGGCTTTCTTAAGACTCGCCGCATCTGGAAGTGCCGTGAGTGCCGGAAACAGTTCTCTGTCAAGACTGGGACCATTTTCGAGGAGTCTCCTATCGCCCTCGATAAATGGCTCATGGCGATCTGGCTGGTAGTGAACTGCAAGAACGGAATCAGCAGCTACGAGATTTCCCGCGATCTGAAGGTTACTCAGAAGTCGGCTTGGTTTATGTTGCATCGCATCCGTCTTGCCCTCAAGAACGGCTCATGGGAAAAGATGGGCGGCTCTGACGGCGGCGCGTGCGAGATTGATGAAACCTTCGTCGGAGGCAAGCTTGCAAACATGCACAAGAGCCGCGCAAAGCCTCAAGATGGGCATGAAGGACCAGCCAGCGAATGCCTATCACACTCGCCATGCAAACAAGACTGCCGTGTTTGGCATTCTTGATCGTGAGTCGCGGCAGGTACGAGCGAAGGTTGTACCGAACGTCAAGCGCGAGACCTTGCAGAACGAGATTCTGAAGAACATTCACCACGGCTCCGCAGTGTACAGCGATCAGGCTGGGCCTATGACAAGCTCAAAGAGACCTACATCCACGAGACCGTGAACCACGTCAATGCCTACGTCGAAGGCAACGTCCATACCAACGGTCTGGAGAACTTCTGGTCATTGATGAAGCGCAATCTGGCAGGAACCTATGTGGCAGTTGAGCCGTTCCACTTAGACGCTTACCTTGACGAACAGATGTTCCGTTTCAACAACCGCGCAACCAAAGACAATCCGCTCGATGATGCGGATAGATTCATGCTGGCCGTATCGCAGATTTCAGGGAAGAGACTGACTTATGCAGAACTGACTGGCAAGGTGGCAGCAACGCAATTCTAAGAATTACCAACCGAAGAACGGATTTTGGATGAAGCGGCAAAGCCGAGGGAAGAGGAGCCTTTAGAAAGCCTCTTTCCGCTTTCTTTTTGGGCCTCTATGCGCGTCTCCATCTCACTCTTGGACACCTTGAGGATGTCGCGCATGGCAGTGGTGAAGCGGGAGAACTCGGGGGTAGCAGGGGGAGTCTTCATTGGGAATATAATAGCGCGAAGAACTCAGTGTGTTTCTGCTGAATAAAGTCTAACGAATCGCCCCCGTCATTCTTGGCGGAAGGGTTGGGGCGCATCGCCATACTCTCAGAATTGAGGGTATAGGTGATGTACGCCTTGAGTCAACTAGAGGAAACCGTTGTAACACCCAAGAAAGAGACAAGGGTGCTTCCCCCCTGGAAAATCGGGCCAAGGCACCTAGTCAGTTGGTGGGACATGCAAAAGTTCGGAGCAGAGGTCTATGTCAACGTTGCGGGGAATCTCGCTGCTATGGCCCAACATTTCGCGCTAAACAACGCACCCTTTAGCCAAAGCAACAGAAAACTTTTTTCACGGCAACTCGGCGAGCGCGCTACCGAATGTCGGGCTATTGGTTTAGAGATCACAGCTCGCCAGTTTGAAGCGGCCTCAGAGAACATAGAAGAGCTTTCTCCCCAAGAGCAATTCTTGTCGATTCAAGCTGCCACGATGATCGTGGATTTGCAGAACGCAATGATGTGCGAGATGAAGTCCCAATTATTCCTATGGGTTCAAGCGGACAAAGCCAAGTATTACGAACAGTCTCAGCTATTCGGTAATAAAGTTGCGAATCGATTTCTCATCACAGATAAAGACATTCGAGTTGCCGGGAATTGCTATGCCGCTGATAACAACACTGCCTGTGTCTTCCACTGTATGCGTGTCCTTGAGAAGGGCTTGCATGAGTTCGCCGACCATCTGGGAATACCGTTTAAGGTCCCCGTCGAATTACAGAACTGGCAAAACATCATTGAGCCAATAGAAACTGAAATCCATCACAGGGAATTGACTCTACCGAGGGGGACTGCAAAGAGTGAAGAATTGCAGTCTCTATCTGCGGCGGCTGCACAATTCCGGTATTTCAAAGAGGCATGGCGAAATCATGTGGCACATGCTCGCGTTGACTACGACGACATTGACGCGCTCAGAATAATGAACCACGTCCATCAGTTCATGGAAGCCCTAGTAGATGTAATCTAATACCGGCACAAACTACAAATCCCGCTGGCAGGCGGGATTTTGGTCAACTCTTGCGGATTCGCTAATTCAAGGGTAACGCGAGAGTGTGTGGTGATGCAAGCGAGAAACCAATGGCTTTGGTATGGCACCTCTTCGCTGAGATTTTCCATTGGCTTCATGCAAATCTTGCGTCGGTCGGAATATCGGTTGTGGTCGCGGCTACTGGTGGTGTCATCATGTGGCCGCTAATTCTTCGCAAGACCCGACTGGAGATCGAGCACCTAAAGGTTGACACGAAGCGCATAGAACTCGAAGTTCAAAGACTGACAGAGGAAAAGATTCAACGAGAAACCGGGAAAAAGGTAGCTGATCTGACTGAGAGAATTGTCGAATTGGCAAAGAAATACACGAAGGAGAATCCAAATTGGGGTTCTTCTGCTCCGTTCAGCGAAGAGCAGCTTTGTTCCGACTTGAGTGAATCGCAGGAAGCTATAGCAAAAGCACTCCAAACGCTTCGGACTCAAAACCGGGCAAATTATCACGGTCAAAAGCAGACTTGGGTCATCAAAATCTAAGAATCAAAATCTAAGAATCAAAAGAAAAGCTCTGCCCTGTCACGGCACCTTGAGTCTACTTTTTTTTGGTGCGTCAAGTATGTTTATGCCCGCGCGGATGTTGTTGTTACGTAGGGGTTTAGGCGGTTTTGGGGCTTGACATGCGATTTTTGGGCAGAAAATGGCAAAAGAAAAGTTGGAGCAACAACAAAGGCAATAAAATCAGTCGCTTCGAGAAAGACGCAGACGGTCGATTGGCTCAATGTCTGAACTCTGGAAGAACGCGGATCACTTCCGCTACGCCGACTTATGAGGACTGCTCCCATGTTTCGGCTGCGGTGACTGGCGGAAGCCTGGACTACTTTGAGGCGGGACTTGTCCAATGCGGCTGCGCAGCATCCGGCCAGACTGAGCCCGTCGGTAAAAAGCTAATCCAAGTCTCTGCAAGTTTGCCGTCCACAACTCGATAGGCCTGCATACCGGCTTGAGTTTGAACTTTACCGGTTTTCGTATCTGTCCACTTGAATGCAAAGCGAAACCATGCACGGTCGCCTGAGAAGGAATGGTCGTACACGACCACGCGAATGTCCGGTCGATCTTCATGGATCTTCGCGACCTCCGCGGCATAGTCATCTCTTGTCACAGTGCGGTCGCCCTTCGGATCATGCCGAATATAAGAGTTCGCAACGCAGCTCGGCACCAACTCAAATTTACCTTCGTTCCAAACCCGCTCCCATCGGTTGAAGAGGTCGATCATTACTGATTTCTGTGCCATGGGGGAGGACCTTTCTGTTTTTGGCTGTACTGAGCGTGGTTCTTCGCTACTCGCGGGAGCAGCGGTGGGAGCCGTCCCTAAAAGCGCAGCAAGCAATGCGACCGGGGCAGTCCATTTCATTCTTCGATCATAAGCGTTCTTCGCAAAATCTCTTTGGTTCGCCGCTGAAGGCTCGTGCTCGTTAGCTCGCGACGATAGATACCGACAACGCGCTTAATCGTCAGAGAAGATAAGCTGACTTGTCGGTACTGATCCGAGCTCAATGAGTGACTCGGCGATTTACCACTCACCGCGTAGGTCCTAGCGAGTCGTCTGGCAAAGATCACTTGCCCAACAGGGCGGTGAGACACCGAGAAGGTTCCAGAGACAATCCGCATTCCTCTTGCCCCTGATGCCAGCGCCAACCCTTGTTGGCTCGCCCTCCTGCGCAGAGTATCAATCAGCGCAGGTGTCAGGGTCAGATCAGGGAACAGAAATCAAGAATCGCCAAATTCATACTTGACATTGACAGAAAATCCACTACCATTTGGTTGTGGATAAGTTGGGTACAACATTTGCGGCTCTGTCTGATCCAACCCGCCGGGCAATGATCGAACGACTCTCCCATGGGCCTGCCTCTGTGCATGGATTGACGGAACCGTTTGCACTCTCGCAGCAGATGATTTCAAAACACATCGCCTACCTGGTGCGGGCGCGGATTGTAATCAAGACGAAGCGTGGACGAGAGAGTGTGTGCACGCTTAGGCCAGAGGCAATCAAGACGGTCAGCGACTGGGCGATCAGTTACCGCCGATTCTGGGAAGAGAGCTTCGACAAGCTGGAAGTAGTTGTAAATCAAATGAAGAAAGAGGAGGCAAGAGATGACACAAAACACGGTTAGCGAAATTGAGCGGATGGTCGTTACAAGAGTTTTTGATGCCCCACGCGAGTTGGTTTGGAAGGCGTGGACAGACCCGAAGTACATCATGCAGTGGTGGGGACCGAAGGGCTTTACTGCGTCCGTTTGCGAGATGGATTTTCGCGTTGGAGGAAAACTTCTCTGCTGCATGAAAGCGCCGGATGGGCAGATCTGCGGCTGGAATGCTGTTGAATACCACGAGATTGTTCCGTACGAGAAGATCGTTTCCTTGATGTACTTTTCCGACTCCAAGGGAAACAAGATCGACCCTGCGCAATTTGGAATAGAACATGAGGCTATAGACGGTGCGTACGACGT
The DNA here is from genome assembly GCA_963791735.1 of uncultured Acidobacteriaceae bacterium. Taxonomy (GTDB): domain Bacteria; phylum Acidobacteriota; class Terriglobia; order Terriglobales; family Acidobacteriaceae; genus Edaphobacter. Next base: position 4,642 of record CAWBTR010000015.1, read on the forward strand.
GACCATCTTTGAGGATCTCGGAAACGGCCAGACGAAACTTACCTTCATTGGAAATGAACCCATGGCGAGCGCGAAAGAAAGCGGTCAAATGGAGGGCTGGATCGAGACACTCGATAAAGTTGCTGCAGTGGTTGCGGGGCTAATGCAGGCGAAATAGGAAGTTGACGTTTTGACGATCGTCATGCGCGAGATACAGCTGAGGCTGGCGGCGAAGGCTTGGTTAGAACAGGCTTCTCGCCGCTCGCCCCAATAGTCGCATTTCCGGATAAGTGACCCTTGGCTCAACTGTTGACTTCAGGCCAATGCGCTCATTGAGCCTGGAGCATCTATGTTGCTTCCGCCAGATTAGTAACGAGAAACGCGCTTCTCCTCAGTTGACTCCCGGTTTGTCGGCAACTCGGAAGTTGCCGGTGCAGATGGCGAATCGATTATTCATGGCGCAGGGCCTGCATGGGATCTATGCGGGAGGCGCGGCGGGCGGGGCCGTAGCCCGCGGCGATGGCGATGGTCAGTAAGAGCAATGCGGCGGGAATGAAGGTGGCGGGATCGGTGGGCTGGAGCCCGTAGAGCATGGTGCGGATGAAGCGGGTGAGACCGAAGGCAGCGGCGAGACCGATGGCGATGCCAAAGAGTGCGAGCGAGGAGCTTTCGCGGAGGATCATCCACAGGACCTGGCGGGCGCGTGCGCCGAGTGCCATGCGAACGCCGATCTCGTTGGTCCGGCGAGCGACGTTGTAGGCCATGATGCCGTAGATGCCGATGCAGGCGAGGATGAGAGCGAGGATGCCGAAGGATGCTGTGAGGGTAGCGAAAAGTCGCTCCTCCGAGATGCTGTCATCGATCTGCTCGGTCTGGGTGCGGATGTCGCGGAGAGGGAGATCCTTGTCGATGGACTCGACAGCGTTGCGGAGTGCGGGGAGGATGGCGGCGGGAGAGAGTTGGGTTTTGACCGTGTAGGTGATGAACTGCTCTTGTTTGGCCTGGCGGTAGAGGGTGTAGAAGGTGGGGGGCGGGTTCTCCTGCAGCTGATCGTATTTGGCGTCGGCGGAGACGCCGATGATCTGGTAGATGGCTTCGTGATCGCCCTGGTGCCAATTCGTGTTGAAGGTTTTGCCGACGGGATCGACGCCCGGGTAGACGGTATGGGCGAGACTCTGGTTGATGACTGCGACGAGCGGGGAGGTTGGCGGTGTCGGTGGGGCCGAAGCTTCGGCCATAGAGGATAGGGATGCGATAGGTCTGGAAGAAGCTTTGGCCGACACCGTTCACATCGCGATCCACATCGTCGCCTGTAGGTTTGGGCTGGCCGGTGGGCCAAAACGATGTGTCGGAGATGTTGTGGGCGATCAGAGGGTTCTCGATGAGGGTGACGGACTGGACGCCGGGAACTTGTGCGAGGCGGTCTTCGATGCGTTGGTGGAGCGCGACGTCCTGAGGCGCGGGGTAGCGGGCGGGCGGGGCCTGAATGGAGAAGAGCAGGAGATTGTGGGGGTCGAAGCCGAGGCTGGTGGTGTTGAGGTTGATCAAGGTGCGAGCAAAGAGACCGGCGCCGACGACGAGCAGCATGGAGAGCGCGACCTGGAAGACGACGATGGATTTGCCGGCGAGGCCTTTACGGCGGCGGGTGGCAGACGGGGCGGCATCCTTGAGGGCGGTGTTGACGTCGGTGCGGGTGGCCTGCCATGCGGGTGCGAGGCCGAAGACGATGCCGGTGAGGATGGAGACCGCAGCAGTGAAGGCGAAGATGCGGAGGTCGAAACGGGCGGTGAGGGGCGCGGGCCGCCAGGCAGAGGAGAGCAGGTGCGGGAATGATGTTGCGGCCGAGGTAGCCGAGAGCGAAAGCCTGCGATGCCTCCGAGCGAGGAGAGGAGGAGGCTTTCGGTCAATACCTGACGGAGGACGCGGGAGCGGCTGGCTCCGAGGGCGAGGCGAACGGACATCTCGCGCTGGCGGGCTGCGGAGCGAGCGAGCAGAAGGTTGGCGAGGTTGGCGCAGGCGAGCAGGAGAACGAAGCCCGTGAGGACCGAGAGGATGTAGATGGGTTTGGCATAGTTATGGGTCGGCTGCTGCGAGACCCTTGCTGCCGGATTCGATGACGAGGTCGGGCATACTCGCGTCCTTCTGCACGGGGACGGTGGCGCGGATGTCCTGGTCGAGCCAGACGGCGAAGGCGGAGCGGACGGCTTCGTCGGAGACGCCGGGGCGAGCGCGTCCCATGATCGACATCCACCATTGGCTGGGGTCTTGAAGAACAGAGCCGGTACGCTCGGGGACCAGCGTGGGTTGCATGCTGAAGGGGAGAAAGACGTCGGGAGAGATCTGGACGCTGGCGACTCCGGTGAAGCCGGGTGGGTTGACGCCAATGATGGTGATGGGGATGAGGTTGAGTTGGATGGTTTTGCCGATGACTGAGGGAGAGCGGCCGAAGAGACGGGCCCAGAGGCCGTCGCTGATGACGGCGACGGGGCCGGAGCCGGGCGCGGTGTCGTCGGATGGCTGGATGGCGCGGCCGAGAACGGGTTGAACGCCGAGTTGCTGGTAGAAGTTTCCGGAGACGAGTTCGCCGGTGACGGTGTCGGCGTGACCGTCGATGCTGGCGGTGAGGCGGTTGTAGTCGCCGAGGTGCTTGAAGGCGAAGAGGTCTTCGAGCACTGGCTTGGCGAGGTTCTGCTGACGCAGGAGTTGGTAGACAGGGTAGGAGAAGGAGTGGGTTATGGACCGGCCATCGGGGGTGCTGTAGAAGTCGCCCCAGAAGCTATGGAGTGGGCTGGTGCGGCGATCTCTGATGATGGCGAAGAGACGGAGTTGGCTGGGCCGGGGCACGGCGAGGCGGTCGAGGAGGACACCTTTGGCGAGGGTGAAGATGATGGTGTTGGCTCCGATGCCGAGAGCGAGCGAGAGGATGGCGACGGTGGTGAAGCCGGGACTCCTGGTCATCATGCGAAAGCTGTAACGGATGTCGTCCCAGATGCTTTCTGCGATGGATTCCCACGTGGAGGAACGAATTTTTTCTTTTACCGTCTCTATGCTTCCCATTTCGACGCGGGCGGCTCGGAGAGCCTGCTGAGGGTCGAGGCCGCGTCGGATTTTTTCTTCGGCGGAGGCATCCCGAAAGGCGCGAAGTTCTTCGTCTAGTTCCTGGTCACGCCGCTGTTTGTGGAAGAGGGCTTTGATTCCACTGAAGAGATTTTTCAGGATCGGCATGGCGACTCCTTCAGGCGTCGAGGACGCTGGTGATGGCGGCGAGTTGGCGGCTCCATTGCTGCGTCTCTTCTTTGAGGGCCTTGCGGCCGCGGTCGGTGAGAAGGTAGTACTTGGCGCGGCGATTGTTTTCGGTGGCACGCCACTCGGCCTTGATGCGGCCGGCGCGTTCGAGGCGAGTGAGCGCAGGGAAGAGGGAGCCGGGGTTGACGCGGAAGACGCCGTTGCTGGTCTGCTCGATGCGCAGGGCGACGCCGTAGCCGTGCATGGGCTCGAGGGCGAGGGTTTTGAGGACCAGCATTTCGAGGGTCCCCTGGATGAGGTCGCTGGGCTTGTCGGGCATGTGTGGCGGCTCTCCTCTTGATGGTCTAGAGGTACACAGTTCTCCACTAGATTGTCAAGTGGGAGGCATTTGCCTGAGAGCAGGGGTTTCGGATTGCGGAATTTTGGATGATTCTCTACAGAATTGTCATTTCATTAACGAAACATAGCGGATTTGCCGCATAATGGAGCGGTCGAGCGAGTGAACCTCGACAGGAGACTATGGCGGTTCGTAAAACGACGAAGAGACTGTATTTGATTCCGGTGCTGTCGAAGGCGCTGGATATTCTTGAGTTGCTGCAGGCAGAGAACCAGCCGTTGACGCTGGAGGCGATCCATCGGCAGACGCGGATCTCGAAGACGACGGTATACCGGGTGCTGAAGACGTTTGTGCATCGCGGGTATCTGTCGCAGTCGCCGGATGGGCTGTACCGGCAGGTGACGCGGCCGAAGAAACTGCGGTTCGGCTTTGGCGGGCAGAGCGCGGATATGCCGTTCTCGGTGGAGGTGACGGAGAGCCTGAAGGACGCGGCGGCGTCGGTGGGGGTGGACCTGCTGATTCTGGATAACTGCTACGACGCGGCGACGGCGTTGAAGAATGCGGAGGAGTTTGTTCGCAGCAAGGTAGACCTGGTGATTGAGTTCCAGGTGGAGCAGGAGGTTGCGCCGATGATCGGCGACAAGATCGCGGGGGCGGGAATTCCGCTGATCGCGATCGATATTCCGCATCCTCATGCGACTTACTTTGGGGTGGATAACTACCGGGTGGGGATTGAGGCGGGTGAGACGCTGGCGGCGCATGCGACGGCGAACTGGGAGGGCAAGGTGGATTGGGTGATGGGGCTCGATCTGCCGGAGGCGGGGCAACTGGTGCAGAGCAGAATTACGGGAGCGTTTGAGGGTGTGCGGGCGGGCCATCCGGAGCTGCCGGTGGAGGCGTTTGTGCGGATCGATGGACGCGGGATGCGGGATCGAAGCAAGAAGCTGATCTCGGATTTTCTGCAACGGCATCCGAAGGACAAGCATATTTTGATTGCGGCGGCGACGGATTCGAGCGCGATTGGGCGCGGTGGATGCGGTGCGGGAGCAGAAGCGGGAGAAGCACGTGGCGATTGTGGGGCAGGACTGCATTGCGGAGGCGATCCAGGAGATGAGGAAAGACAAGTCGCCGCTGATCGGGTCGGTTTCGCATGAGACGAGTTCATATGGGCCGAGTTTGATTCATCTGGGGTTGTCGCTGCTGAAGGGGCAGACGGTGCCTCCGTATAACTATGTGGCACACAGGATGGTGACGCGGGAGTCGCTGGTTTAGCGGATTGCGGCCTGGGTAGTTTTCCCATTGGAAATAGTTGCCGTATTGGTGTTTCGTGTGGAATGATAGTCGGGTCGGATTTTGGCCGACACGACAGAGGTTGACACATGACAGCACAGAGTGGCCTGCGGTTTCTGGAAGATCGTTGGGATGAGGCGGTTGCGGCGAAGCTGGATGCGCCGGAGTTGCTGCGGTACCGGTCGAATCTGCTTGGGTTCGGACCTGCGGATTACGAATTTTGGCGGGGGGAATACCAGCTCGAAGCTGGAGCAGGTTGATCCGCTGGATGGAAAGACGAAGCAGATTCTGTGGGTGAAGGGGAGCGGGGGCGACCTGGGGAGCATCAAGCGCGCGGGCTTTGCGACGCTCTATATGGATAAGCTGCTGGCGCTGGAGAAGGCGTATCGCGGGGTTGATCTGGAAGACGAGATGGTGGATATGTATCCGCTGTGTACGTTTGGGAACAATCCTGTGGCGGCTTCGATCGATACGCCGCTGCATGGGTTTCTGCCGTTTCCGCATGTGGACCATCTGCATCCGGACTGGGGGATTGCGCTGGCGGCCTCGGCGAACGGGAAGATCAAGATGGAGGAGTTCAATAAGGAGTTTGGGCACAAGCTGGCGTGGCTGCCGTGGCAGAGGCCGGGTTTCGAGCTGGGCATGATGCTGAAGAAGATTGTTGCGGAGACGCCGGGGTGCGATGGCGTGGTGCTGGGTGGGCATGGGTTGTTTACGTGGGGCGAATACGCAGCGTGAGAGCTATCTGAATACGATTACGATCATCGATCAGCTGGGGCAGTTTATCGAGCGGCATGCGGCGGCTGGGTATAAGGTCTTTGGCGGCGGGAAGGTGAAGACGCGGGAGGATCGAGCGGAGATTGCGGCGTCGATTATGCCGTATCTGCGTGGGGCGGTGTCGAGGAAGCAGCGGTGGATTGGGAGCTTTTCGGATTCGAAGCAGGTGCTGGAGTTTGTGAACTCGGCGCAGGCGGAGAAGCTGGCGCATCTGGGGACGAGTTGTCCGGATCACTTTATTCGGACGAAGATTCGGCCGATGTTTATCAAGTGGAATCCGGCGGGCGAGCCAGCTGAGTTGAAGGAGCTGATTGAGACGGCGCTGGAGACGTATCGTGCGGAGTATGCGGAGTATTACAAGAAGCATGCGGTGAAGGATTCGCCTGCGGTGCGTGATGCGAGCCCGACGGTGGTGTTGGTGCCGGGTGTGGGGATGTTCAGCTTTGGGAAGAATAAGACGGAGTCGCGGATTACCGGCGAGTTTTATATCAATGCGATTGGTGTGATGCAGGGCGCGGGTGCGCTGGGCGCTGGCGTGGACTGCAAGGAGATTCCGCAGGCTGGGCCAGCGGCTTCGGCGGACCAGTTTACGGTGCATGCGAATTATGTCGCGCTGCCGCCGAGTGAGGCGTTTCGGATTGAGTACTGGAAGCTGGAGGAGGCGAAGATTCGCAGGCAGCCTCCGGAGAAGGAGTTGAGCCGGCGGATTGCGCTGATTGTGGGTGGAGGGAGTGGGATTGGGCGTGAGGTTGCGCTGCTGGCGGCGGAGCGTGGAGCGCATGTGATGGTGGCGGACCGCGATGTGAAGGGTGCAGAGGCGGTGGCCGAGGAGACGAAGGCGATTGCCGGGAAGGAGGCGGTCGGGTGGACGAGCATTGATATTCGCGACCGGAAGGCGATCAAGGCTGCGCTCGACGCGACGATCAAGCAGTTTGGCGGGATCGATATTTTGATCAATACGGCGGCGCTGTTTCCTTCTTCGCCGGATGGTGTGATCAGCGATGCGCAGTGGGCGTTGACGCTGGAGGTGAACGTTACGGCGAACTATCTGCTGACGGATGAGGCGGCGAAGATATTTGCCGAACAGGGGATTGATGCGAGCGTGGTGCTGACGAGTTCGGCGAATGCTGTTGTTGCCAAGCGTGGGAGTGAGGCTTACGACGTGAGCAAGGCGGCGTTGAGTCACCTGGTGCGCGAGCTGGCGGTTACGCTGTCGCCGAAGGTGCGGGTGAATGGGATTTCGCCGGCTACGGTGGTGAAGGGGTCGACGATGTTTCCGCGAGATCGCGTGATTGCTTCGCTGAAGAAGTACAAGCTGCCGTTTGAAGAGAAGATGACCGACGATGAGTTGCGGAATGAGCTGGCGAAGTTCTATGCGACGCGGACGTTGACGCATCAGCCGATCGATCCGAAGGATTGCGCGCAGGCGATTCTGTTTCTGGCGGGGCCGCTGGCGCGGTGTACGACGGGACATTTGATTCCGGTCGATGGTGGATTGACTGAGGCCTATTTGCGATGAGGCGAACGCCTGACATGGCGCTGCCTGCGGACAGACGGGCTTCGATCGCGGTGGACCTGGGGGCGGAGAGCTGCCGGGTCTCGCTGTTGCGATGGGTGGCGGGTAAGGCGACGATTTCGCTGGTGCACCGATTTGCGAATGCTCCGCGTGAGGTGGACGGCGGGCTGCGTTGGGACCTCGAAATGATCGAGGCGGGGTTGGACCACGGCCTTCGAGAGTGCGCGACGATTGCGACAGAGGGTGTTCGTTCGATTGCAGTGGACGGGTGGGCGGTGGACTATGTGCGGGTGGATGCGGAAGGGCGGGCCCTGGCGGATCCGTTCTGCTATCGCGATGAACGCACGATCAAGGCGGAGCGGGCACTGCATCGGAAGATCGGTCCGGAGAGGTTGCGAGAGCTGACGGGAATTCAGTTGCTGCGGATCAATACGTTGTATCAGTTGTACGCTGATGCGTTGCAGGGGCTGCCGGAGGGGCGGCAGTGGTTGAATTTGCCGGAGTATATTCTGTCGCGATGGGGCGGGGCGCGTGTGGCCGAGCATACGAATGCGACCCATACTCAGATGGTGGAGCTGTACCAGCGGCAGTGGTGCAGGGAGATATTCAGCGCGGCGCATCTTGACCTGGCGAGTGCGGCGAAGATTGTTCCTCCGGGCACGGAGATTGGTAGGCTGAGAGGGCCGTCTGGCGGAGTTGCCGGCGCTGCGCGATGCGGTGTTGATTGCGCCGGCGTGCCACGACACGGCTTCTGCGATTGCGGGGATTCCGGCTACGGGGAATGACTGGGCGTATATCAGCTCGGGTACCTGGTCGCTGGTGGGAACGCTGTTGGAACAGCCGAGGAATGGCGAGGCAGCGGCGGAGGAGAACTTTACCAACCTCGGGGCAGTTGGGGGACAGATCTGCTTTCATAAAAACGTGAATGGGATGTGGCTGATTCGGCAGTGCATTGAGAAGTGGACCGCGGGTGGACGAGTGTGGACCGTGCCTGAGTTAGTGGCTGAGGCGGAAAAGATGCCGAAGCCTCATGGGCTGCTGGATGTGGATGATCCGGATCTGCTGCTTGCAGGGCGGATGCCGCAACGGATCAATGCGCAGCGAGTACGCAAAGGTTTTGAGGCTTTGGATGAGAGGCCTGAGAACGCTCCTGCATTTGCGAGCTTGATCTTTCATAGTCTGGCGGCACGTTATGCGAAGGTGCTGGACCGGGTGGCGTTTCATAGCGGCAAGAAGTTGAAGCGGCTGTTTGTTGTCGGTGGTGCGAGCCAGAACGACTATCTGAACCGGTTGACGAAGGAAGCGACGGGGCTGGAGTTGTTTCGCGGTGCTGCGGAGAGCTCGACTGTCGGGAACTTTGCAGTGCAGCTTGCGGTGCTGGAGGGTAGCCGCGATGCGGTGACCGGCGCGTATGCAGAGCAGGTGTCGCGCTGGGCTGGGCTGTTTGTTGCAGCGCTGGAGCAGGCGCCGGCGAAGTAGCGAGGCTGCGTGATAGGCTTTCTCTTGCATGTCTACCCAACCATTTGATCTTGTTGCTTCTGCCACCGCGGAGATGATCCGTGAAGGTTTCCATCCTGACTTCCCCAGTGGTACCGACGCTCAGATTGCGGAGATTCGCGCTTCGGCGGGTGTTGCGCCCGGCCAAGATGAGCAGGATATGCGCGCTCTGCTGTGGTCTTCGATTGACAACGATACGTCGCGTGACCTGGACCAGATTGAAGTGGCGGAGCGGGTGGATGGCGGCATCCGCGTGATGGTAGGGATTGCGGATGTGTCGGCTTCGGTGTTGAAGGGCACTCCGATTGACCAACACGCTGCCGAGCAGACAGAGACGGTGTATACGGCGGTGCGTAATTTTTCCATGCTGCCGACTGAGTTGTCGACCGATTTGACATCGCTGAATGAGGATGAGGATCGCGCGGCCCATGTGGTGGAGTTTGTCGTGGACGCTCAGGGAACTGTGACGCAGACGAAGATCTACAAGGCTGTTGTGAAGAACAAGGCGCAGCTTGCCTATAGCCATGTGGGGCCGTGGCTGGAGGGGACGGCCGGGCCGGATGCGAAGGTGGTGGCGTCCGCGGAGTTGCAGGCTCAGCTGAAGCTGCAGGATGAGGCTGCGATGGCGCTGCGGGCGCAGAGGGTAAAGCAGGGCGCGCTGGAGTTCAGCAGGGCGGAGGCCGATCCTGTGGTGGTCGATGGCAAGGTGCAGTCGATTGGGACGGCGTTTCACAACCGGGCGAGCGACCTGATTGAGGAGTTGATGATTGCCTCGAATGAGACGATGGCGAAGACGCTGCGCGAGGCGAAGCGGTCTTGTATTCGCAGGGTGGTACGGTCGCCGGAGCGTTGGGCGAGGATTGTTGAACTGGTGGGTCGATATGGGACGACGTTGCCGGCGGAGCCTGATTCGGGTGCGCTGAATACTTTTCTGCAGGGGCAGCGGGCAGGCGGATGCGGTGCACTATCCGGATTTGTCGCTGGCGATTATTAAGTTGATGGGGCCGGGGGAGTATGTGCTGTCGAAGGGGAATGAGGACGAGGCGCAGGGGCACTTCGGGCTGGCGATACAGGACTATGCGCACTCGACTGCTCCGAACCGGCGGTTTGCGGATCTGGTGACACAGCGTGTGGTGACGGCCTGGTTGAAGGGGGAGGCTCCTCCGTATAGCGATGATGAGCTGGCGGCGATTGCGGCGCATTGCACTGAGCGGGAGTCGGCGGCGCGCAAAGTGGAGCGGGCGATGGTGAAGCGGGTTGCGGCGGTGGCGCTGGCGGGGAGCGTTGGTAAGACCTTCCATGGGGTGATTACGGGGGCGAACGATAAGGGGACGTATGTTCGGGTGTTCGATCCTCCGGTTGAGGGCAAGATTGTGAGCGGGGCGAATGGGTTGGATGTTGGGGATACGGTCGATGTGACTCTGGTCCATACCGATCCGCAACATGCTTTTATTGATTTTTCGCACGCGAACACGAACAGTAGAAAGGCCGTTGCTGCAGGCCACCAGGCGGGCCACTCACATTGATTGGCTGAGAGCGGATGGGTTATTTCGGCTCGCCGTAGGGAACGTCTTTGGGGTTGGAGTTGCCTGCGCCGCTGACGAAGGTGACCTTGCTGCCGTCTGCGGTTTTGATATTGTTGTCGATCATGCTCCAGTTTTTTGCGTTGGCGATGGTGCCTGCGGTAGCGGCTTCGATGTCGAGATGGTCAATCTTGAAGTTGTCGAGAGTGGCGTTGGGATAGGCGGCTACGTCGAAGGCCTTTTTGGCTCCGGTGGCTTTGATGTTCCAGATGTGGACGTCGGAGAAGTGAGGCAGGCCCTGGTCTTCGGGGACTTTGGTGGTGAGGGTGATGTAGTAGGGTGGCGGGTTTTTGAGGTCGGGTGGCAGGGTGGCGTAGCTGTAACTCGGGTTCCAGTTCATGGTGATGTGGATAGGGATGGCGACGCCTTGAAGGTCGAGATCGTGGATGCGGATGTCTCGGGCGTTGCCGCCGCGGGTGTGGGCGGATTTGAAGAGGACGCCGGAGGGGACGCCGGAGAGTGCGGTGATGTTGTAGGCCTCGATGTTGCGGAAGCCGCCGGAGGTCTCGGAGCCGATGGTGATGGCGGCGGCGCCGTGGCGGATGATGGAGTCGCGGATGACGATGTCTTCGGTGGGGCGGTTGACGCGGAGGCCGTCGGAGTCGCGGCCGGCTTTGAGGCAGAGAGCGTCGTCGTTGACGTCGATGTCGGCGTGGGCGACGAGGACTTTTTTGGAGGAGTCGATGTCGATGCCGTCGGTGGAGGGGCCGCGGCCGCCTTCGTTGTTGCGGATGATGACGCCGTCGATGGTGACGTCGTGGGAGTAGAGGACCTGGACGGTCCAGAAGCCGGAGCGCTTGAGGGTGATGCCTCCGCCGAGGTGGATGTCAGAGGAATTCTGGAAGAGGATGAGGCGGGGGCGGCGGGCGTCGTAGTCGGAGGCCCAGCGGAGGCCCTTGGGTTCGTATTGGGCGCGGAGGTCCCAGTAGGACTTCCACCAGATGGGGCCGTCGCCGTCGATGGTGCCTTTGCCGGTGATGGTGACGTTGTGCTGATCGCGGGCGTTGATGAGGGCGGCGGGCCAGGTCATCTCGATGCCGGCGATGCGGGTGGGGAGTTCGGGGTAGTCTTCGAGTTTTTGTGAGCCGATGAGGGTGACGCCTTCGGGGACGTCGAGGGTGACGCCGGATTTCAGGAAGAGGGAGCCGGTTAGGTAGGTTCCGGGTTTGAGGGTGGCGCTTCCATTGACTGCGGCTGCGGCGTCGATGGCCTTTTGGATGGCAGTGGTCGAGAGGGTTGCGCCGTCGGGTTTGGCACCGTAGTCGTTAGCGAAAAATATTTTTGGTTGGGCGTGCGCGGAGGAGGGAATGAGGGCGAGGAGGAGGGTGAGGGCAAGCTTCGGGTTGTGTTTCGTGGTCGCGGTCATGGTAGCTCCCCCCTCCCGGGGTTTGTTGCGCAAAGTCTTCGAAGGAGAGACTTTAGGTTTGGACTTTGGTTGATGTTAGTGGTGCGTTAAATGGTGCAGTCCGGCTTGCGCCGGACTGTTGGTGTCTGGTTCCATTTTATCGTGGGCGTCAAGAGTTTGGTTGTGGATTGGAAGTTGGATTGCGTTTTCGTGACGCTCCGGGCTGGATAACGACGAAAAAGCAAAGGCAGCGGCAGATGCGCCAACGCCGGGTTTCTCAACTTCGCGTGGCGCGGGCCGACGGCTAGAATGGGTTTCATTATGAATCGTCTTGTAATGGTTTTAGCTCTTGTGTTGGTCGGTCCGGCTGGTGCGCAGACTGCGATGCCGGCGAGCAAAGCTACTGCGTTCAAGGATACCTCTGCGTTCAAGCCTCCGAGTGGTGCGAAGGTTGCGATCATCGAGTTTGAGGACCTGGAGTGTCCGCTTTGCGCGCATGTTTCTCCGATGGTGCGAGAGGCCATGAGCCACTACCATATTCCGCGGGTTCATCACGACTTCATCATTCCGGGCCACGTGTGGTCGCGCTCGGCTGCGATCTATGCGCGCTATCTTGAGGACAAAGTTTCGCCGCAGGTGGCGGAGGATTTTCGGCGAGATGTGTTTGCGAATCAGCGGCTGATTGCGAGTCCTGACGATCTGCAGCAGTTTACGCGGAGGTGGTTTCAGACGCATGGACAGGCGATGCCTTTTGTCATCGATCCCTCTGGACACTGCGCGGCGGAGGTGGAGGCGGACTGTGCGTTGGGGAGACGGACCGGAATCGCGCACACGCCGACCCTGGTGGTGGCGACGGCGCATCGTTGGATCGAGGTAACAGAGCCGGACCAGTTGTATGCGGCAATCGATCGTGCGGAGGCGGAGGCGAATGCTTCGGGTGGACGGCCGCAGCCTGGTGTTCGCTGATCTTTCGGTGGGCGCAGAGAACCGGGATAAACGAAAACAGAAGCAGGTCCTCCGCCTACGGCGAAGGATGACAAGTTTTTGACGTGGTGGCAGAGAATCACTGAGCGGCCTCGGTGACCAGGTGGATGGTGCCGAGGATGCCAGAGGGGATGGGTTGGACTTTGTCGAGGTCCTGCATCTGGAAGCGGTCGCCGTATTTTTCGATGAGGGGTTTGTAGTCGTGGGGTGGGAGCGCGGACCAGGCGTTGAGGGCGGTGTTGTAGACGCGGATCTCGATGTGGTTCTGTCCGGGCTTTAGGAGTTTTGTGATGTCGAGGCGGTAGGGTGGATGCCAGAGGGCGCCGGCGCGCTGGCCGTTGATAAAGACGATGGCGGCTTCGTGGATGGGTGGGTCGAAGTAGGCGTGCATGCCGGGGCCGGGGCGGGTGATGCGCGGGTCGGGCAGACCGTTGGGGCCTAAGACGCCGGGTTGCGGTCCGTGTTCGGGTGGCGAGTTGGGGGCGCCGGGGAGGGGTTTGCCACCCGCGATTTCCAGATAGACGGGAACGGTTTGCGCTGCGAGTGCGAAGTCGCGGACGTAGACGGCTTCGCCGGAGTAGTAAAGGGTGGCGGGGTTGGTGGTCCAGTCGGTGAGGGTGGGTTCCGTCTCCGTCTCTTTGGTGCCGGTGAAGGTGACTTGCCAGTCTGAGGAGAGGTCGGCTAGTTGTTTGTCTGATTGTTTATCAGGGCGAAAGAGTGAGGCCGACGTCTGAGGTGGGGGCGAGGCCGCCGTCCTTGCGCTGAAGACAAAGACGCGCGACCCATAGGGGGCAAGACGAAGTGGTTGAGACGCGGGTGAGGCGGGCGTGTAGACGGCAGTATCGGGGTCCCATGCCTCGCCGGTTTTGTACGAGGTTGCGAAGGTTGCGGTGGTCGTGATGGGTGCGTTGGTGGTGTTGGCGACAAAATAGATGTCGGCGTTGGGGAGTTTGCGGCGGATGAAGCCGATGTAGTTCTCGTGAGCGGGTCTCTTTGCATGGGCCTGATGGATTGGAGTTTGCTTTGACAGGACCACCGCGCCGTCGCTCATCGTGAACATGAAGGGACTTACCGTGTACGAGGTATAGGTTCCGGTCAGCCACACCATCTGCCCGATCGCCGTTGGAGTCCATACGTGCATCGCTCCGGGGTCAAGCGGAGCCATCATGAACGTGAAATCCGCCACCTTGTTCTGGATTGCTTCGTCGGAGACCGCGACTTTCAGCACCTGGGGCGAGGATTCGATCACAAGGGCAGGAATCGTATCCGACTTTCCCTTGATGGCCGAGAACATCTTCGCGGCCTGGTCGGGCGAGCCATTTTGCAGGATGTACTCTTTGTCGCCGGGCGCCAACAGCGCCAAATCCGGAGTCGTCTCAATTACCCGGCTCACAATCTCTGTCGGTTTTGGGGTCGGTAAGGGCAAGATTTGGAAGTCTGGTGTGGCGGCGTCTCGGAGAGCTTGCGCGAGATTAGTTTCGTCGGGGACAAGAGGGATGGCGGAGGTGTCGCCACCGGCGTTCTTGAGGGACTTGCCCTCTGGGGTTGAGTGTGGGGAGTTTGCCGACGGCGATGACCTTGCCACCGTTTTCGGTCCAGGCGACGATCTTCTTGAGGGTCTCGATGGGGATGCGGTCGGTGGGCGGGATGACGAGGATCTGGTGGGTGCCGAGGCCGACGGAGTTGATGGCGTCGGCGTCGATGAAGTCGGCGTTGTAGCCGGCGGAGAGGATGGCGGACATGAGTGCGGGGGTGATGAGGCGCTGCATGGCTCCCGTGACGGTGACGTGGGCTGGGGTGAAGCTGGCCCAGGCGTCGTCGGTGGGCAGGAGTATGGCGACTTGATTTGCTGGTTCACCTTGTCGCAGTAGATAGCTGATGCGCTGGATGTAGCGGGTGACGTCGGGCATGACGGGGTGCCAGGGGTTGTGGTTGTTGAAGACGGCGGCGGCGTAGAGCGACCAGCCGGGTTCGGGGACGGCTGGCTTTCCGTCAGGCAGGGTCGGGGGGGAGTAGGGCCAGCCGTGGAAGATAAGCTGGTTCTCGCCCATGATGAAGTCGATGTCGGCTTCGGCCTTCATGTCGAGGGGCGTGGCTCGGAAGACGGGGGAGTGGAGCCAGGTGAAGGTTTCGCCGGAGGTGACATTGTTGTGGAAAACGTGGTTGGCGGAGGTGGCCCAGCGGAGGGTGGAGAAGGCTCGCCACTGTGGGCCTTCGCCTTCCGGGAGGGCGGCGAGGCGTTGGCTTGAGAAGGTAACAGCTGGTTCTCCATAGGTTTGAGAGCGAAACTTCGTGTGGTGGGCGATGGCCCAGTTATTGATTTGGGTCAGGTAGTTTTCGTTGACGAGATCGGTGAGGGTCTGGCCCCAGTCGTGCCTTACCTTGTCGGCTGCGGGGGTGCCTCCGGCTACGAGTTCAGGGAGGTGGGGGATGAGATCGTAGCCGCGACGCTTCTGGAACTCGGCGGGGAGGGTGGGGGTCCAGTCGGCACCGTAGGCTTCGAGGGAGTCGGAGAAGATGGCGTAGGGTGGGGTGTCGCCGAAGGCTTTGACGAGGGGTTCGCCTACTTTTTGAGGTGGGTGGCGACGGCTTGTGGCTGAAGGGATCGAGGACGTAGCCTTCGGCTCCTACGGCGGCGCGTTTGACTTGCTGTCTGGTGTGGCTGGCGATGAAGAAGAGGGCGACGCGGGTGTGTCGGAGGGAGCGAGGGTGACAGAAGAGCCTTTGATATTGAGCGGCTGAGCTGAGTCGGCGTCCCATTTGCTGGGCGGTGGGCCAGCGTTACGACTGCGGGTAGTCGTGGATTGCAGGAGCGCCGCAGACGTTGCCATTGGCAAAGCTGCAATGTGGCCGTGTCGTCAGCAGTTGACGATGGCGGCTGAGATGAAGGAGTCACCTTCGTCGAGTGGCGGTGCGGGGACGGCATTGTGGCGGTTGGCGGGGACAGGGACCTGAACGGTGCGGAGGCGGCCGGCGGCTTCGGCGAGGGTGGTGGCGGGACCGCCGTAGGGCCAGCCGCTGCAGAGAGTGACGTCGATGCGGAGGCCGAGCTTGCGGCCTTCGGCCTGGGCGTAGCGGACGGCGTCGAGCATGGGCGGAGAGAGGAAGGGGAGGTTGATGAGATTCTTTGCGGGGTCGTCGAGGACCTGGGGATAGACGAAGGCAAGTTCGGCTCCGCCGATGCCGTCGGCTTTCATCTGCTGGAGTTCGCGGAGGATCTCCGGTTTTTCCACAGCGGTGCCGAACCACCACCAGCGGACCATGGGCCTCGCGTCGGCTGGGGGATTCTTAAAGCTGGACTTGAGAGATTCTATTGGGGATTGGGCAGGAAGGAAGGATGTTAGAGAGAGGGCTGAAGCTGCGGCGAGGAGGATAGCCTGTGGAAATCTTGAGGATAAGTTGGCCATGTTGTGGATTACTCCGGTTTGCCGGTGGGACTGTTGTCGGGGACGGGGCCGTCGAGGATGGGAGTGGCGAGGCCAGCGACGGTGGGTGTGCTGGATGCTGGGGCGAGGTCGAAGACGACGATTTCGTTGTCGCCAGTTTTGAGCCAGGGGCCGGGGATGTAGAGGGTTTGCTGGGGGCCGATGTTCCAGAAACGGCCGATGGGGTGGCCGTTGATCCAGAGGGCTCCTTTGGTGAGGGAGCGAACGTCGAGGAAGGTGTCGCCGGTTGAGGTGAGGGTGAAGTGGGCTCGGAAGAAGGTGGGGGTGGAGGTTGGGGTTTGTGGCGATTCGGGCGAAATGCGGGGGTTCCTCCCCGTTCGACTTTCGCTCAGGGTCAGAATGACAAATTTCGAGGATAGGGGAAGGGTGGTCATGGGGAGGGGGTAGATCTGCCAGTTGGTGAGGGGCTGGCCGGCGAGGGTGACGGATTTTGTGATGCCTTTGATTTCGCCGCGCATGGCGTTGGAGAAGTTGATGCGGTCGGAGTTTTCGACGAGGATGTCGAGGCGGCGTGGGCCGGTGGTGGTGATGGGGAGGGTGGATTGTTTGTCGCGGCGGGCGTCTCTACGGTCAAGGGTGCCGACTAGTTTGCCGTCGAGATAGATCTGGGCGTAGTCGTGGAGTTCGTCGAGGACGAGGTCGCCGGAGACGGCGGCGGGGAGTTGGTGGCGGTAGAGGATGTAGCCGTAGGCCTGGTCGAACTGCTCCATTGGTTTGGGAGTGTCGGAGTGGATTGGCGTCGGGAGGTTGGCCCAGAGGGGGGTGGATTCGGTGAGGGTGATGGTGGGGATGGTGATGACGGGGGGTGGTTCGGGGATGGGTGGGAGGCAGGCTTCGCCGGTTTGATCCGTTTGGGTTGACGTCATGATTGTGCAGCTACAGGCAAAATGCGGGGGTTCTTCGCTGCGCTCAGAACGACAACATCTTTGGCTTCGGAGGTTGGTTTATGGCAGGTGGCGTATTTGGCGAAGATCTTGCGGAAGGCGAGGAATTTTGGGGTGGGGTGGCCGGCTTCGTCGAGGGGTGCGCCGTAGTCGTAGCTGGTGACCTGGGGGAGATAGTTGCCGTTGTTGAGGTTGGCTCCGGACATGAAGCCGAAGCTGGTGCCGCCGTGGAACATGTAGAGGTTGATTCCGGAGCCGCGGTTGAGGATGTAGTCGAGGTCTTCGAGCTGGGCGTCGAGGGGGCGGGTTTGGTGGGGGTGGCCCCAGTAGTCGAACCAGCCGGGCCAGTATTCGGTGACGAGGAGGGGCTTGTCGGGCTGGAAGGCGGCGAGGAGATCCATTTCCTTCTGGTGTTCGCCGACGCCGAAGTTGACGCCGGTGAAGACGCCAGGGACGCCGCCGGCTGGGAGTTCTTCGCCGCCGTCGACGGTGTCGAGGAGGGAGCTGGTGAAGCCGGCGCGGAGGAAGATGTCGCGCATGTGGGTCATGTAGGCGTGGGTGGGGTCGGGGGACCGTCGCGTTGGGCGAAGCTGCCGTATTCGTTTTCAACCTGGGTGATGAGGATGGGGCCGCCGCGGCCGATCTGGAGGGGGGCGACTTCCTGGGCGAGGCGGTTGATCCAGCGCTCGACGGGGACCATGAAGGCGGGATCGTTGGTGCGGAGGGCGGTGGACATGCGGGGGTCTTTGAGGAGCCAGGCGGGGTAGCCGCCGAACTCCCACTCGGCGCAGGAGTAGGGGCCGGCGCGGAGGATGACGTAGAGACCTTCTTCTTGTGCGGCGCGGATGAAGGCGGCGAGGTCGTATGTCCGGAGAAGTCGAAGTGGCCGGGGGTGGGCTCGTGGACGTTCCAGAAGACGTAGGTGGCGACGGTATTGAGGCCCATGGCGCGCGCCATTTTGAGGCGGGCGTGCCAGTACTCGCGGGGGATGCGGGCGTAGTGGAGTTCGCCGGAGAGGATTTTGAAGGGCTTGCCGTCGAGAGTGAAGTGGTGCCTTCGATGGTGAAGGTGTGCGGTGCGGTCGCTGCTGGTTGGGCGAGGGCGGGAAGAGTGGCGAGGGCGAGGACGCCGGTGAGGAGGGTGTAGAGCTTCGATTTTGCGGAAGGTTTCATGGAAGGAGAAATTATAGCGACGGAGCCACGTTAGTTCATTTGGGAGAATGTTTCAAGGGAAGAACTGAGCGGAGTCCGTTTGCGTCACGGTGGCGACGAGATGGGGCAAGGAACTGGATAGAAGGACACAAGTGTCGATTGCGATTTCCAGCAGACTCTTCGGTGGAAGGTATATAGTCGCTCTCGACTTTTGGCTTCGAAGACGGATGCTTCGGGGAGGACCGCTTATGAACAGCATCACGTTGCGTACTCTTGTGCTGGCTCTCTGGATGGCGGCGACGGGGCTGGCCGCGCAGACGACAGTGGTGGCCTCGGGCTGCCGCGCCGCCGATTAACGACAGCGTCTGGTGGAAGCATGCGGTGATCTATGAGATCTATCCGCGGAGCTTTCAGGATTCGAATGGGGACGGGGTTGGGGACCTGAATGGAATCACAGAGCGGCTGGATTATTTGCAGGCGCTGGGGGTGGATGCGATCTGGATTGCGCCAATGTATCCGTCGCCGCAGGTGGACTTTGGGTATGACATTTCTGACTACGAAAATGTTGACCCGCAGTATGGGACGCTGAAGGATTTTGACCGGCTGGTGGCGGAGGCGAAGCAGCGGAATATTCGCGTGATTCTGGATATGGTGCTGAACCATACTTCGGACAAGGACAAGTGGTTTATTGAATCGGCGAGTTCGCGAAGGAATCCGAAGCGGGATTGGTATGTGTGGAAGCGATGGCAAGCCGGGACCGAATGGCACGCCGCTGCCGCCGAATAACTGGGAGAGTCTGTTTGGCGGTTCGGCGTGGGAGTATATGCCGCAGACGAAGTCGTTTTACTACCACAAGTTTTATAAGCAGCAGCCGGACTTGAACTGGCGGAACCCTGAGGTAGAGAAGGCGATGTTCGGGGTGATGCGGTTCTGGCTGGACCGCGGGGTGGCTGGGTTTCGGTTGGATGCGATTCCGACGCTGTTTGAAGATCCGCAGTTGCGGGACGAGCCGGTGCTGGGAGGGACGAACGCGCAGGGCGATCCGAACCTGAACCATATTTATACGGACAATCTGCCAGAGGTGCATGGCGTAATTGAGCGGATGCGGGCGATGGTGGCGAAGTATCCGGACACAAAGTACCCGGGGGATCGCGTGCTGATTGGGGAGACGTATTTGCCGAATACTGCGGAGCTGGACAAGTGGTACGGCGGGGCGAAGCACGATGAGTTGCAGTTGCCGATGGATATGATCGTCGGCTTCTCGAACAAGCTGGATGCGAATACGTTTCGGACCAGGATCTCTGAGGTGGAGACGGAGGTGCATGGGTCGCAGCCGCTGCTGGTGTTCGATAACCATGACAATATTCGGAGCTGGGAGCGGTATGGGGATGGCGTACATAACGAGCAGATCGCGAAGTTGATTGCGGCGATGCTGTTTACGACAAGGGCGACAGCGCTGATGTACTACGGGGAGGAGCTGGGAATGGTGACGTCGACTCCGACGCGGGTGCAGGATGTGAAAGACCCGATCGGGATCACGGGATGGCCGAAGGAGAAGGGGCGCGACGGAGAAAGGACACCGATGCAGTGGGATTCTTCGAGTCCGCAGGCGGGTTTCAGTACGAGCGCGACGACCTGGCTTCCGGTTGCGTCGGATTATAAGACGGTGAATGTACAGACGGAGCTGGCGGACCCGAACTCACTGCTGAACTGGTATAAGAGGCTGATTGCGATGCGGCGTGAGATTCCGGCGCTGCGCGATGGGGGCATGGTGATGGTGGATACGGCGAATCCGAGTGTGCTGTCGTATGTGCGGACTGCTCCCGGGGGCGGGCATGCGGTGGTGGTGGCGCTGAATATGACGGGGCAGCCGCAGAAGATTGCGCTGGATTTGTCTCCGGCGGGGATTTCTTCGAAGGCGGTGCGGACTTTGTTGACGAATGAAGCTTCGTTGCAGGGGGCTAGTACGACTTCGATGACTCTGCCTGCGTTTGCCAGTTGGGTTGGTGAGGTGCGGTGAGGGGGAGATTTTCTCTTCCCTTCCTCGGCAATTGCGAGGATACTGACGAGGTTAGCGGGCCCCTAGTTTTTCTGAAAAAGGACGGGAGATGCGATGAAGAGAGAGCTCTGTTCTGGTGATGGCTGGGTTGGCGGGTTCAGTTGCAATGGGGGCACAGGATGTGCCGGCGCCTCCGCCGGTGAAGATGGGTTTGTGGCAGAACACCATTACTAACACGATGTCGGGTCTACAACTGCCGCCGGATGTGCTGGCGAAGCTGCAGGCAGCGGGACGGCCAGTGCCGGGGGCGGCGCCGAGGACGATCGTGACGCAGTCGTGTATGACGCGCGGATAGTTGGCAGAAGACGATGACCGATATGCAGCAGAAACAGAATTGCCAGATTACGAATGTGCATCAGAGCGCGACGGCGATGTCGGGCGATATGGCATGTACGACAGCGGATGGAAGCTCGAAGGGGCACATGGAGGCGACGTTTGCGAGCCCGGAGAAGATGAACGGGAAGATGCACATGGAGGTGACGTCGTCGCGTCAGTCGCAGCCGATTATCGTGGATGCCAACTTCGACAGCGTGTATCAGGGGGCGGATTGCAAGGGGATCTCGCCGGATTCTCCGAAGATTGTGCACTAGAGAAGAGATGTGAAGCGTGGGCGCGATTCACTCCAAGGTCGCAAATGCTGCGGGGTACTCCAAGTTCCCTTTTTGTATCGGGAGCCCGTCACTTTGGAGTGCGAGCGCCAACAGGTGGGGTCCTGAATAACATGACGCGAACCCCGCGGCCAAGGCAGCGTTAAATCCGAACCTGCAATAGTAGGCAGGGTCTCCGAGGACGAATACGCCCTTCCATCCTTTTTCTGTGGCGCGCCTCAAGCCTTCGCGAATGAGGCTTGCGGCGATGCCGTTTCGCCGGTGCGGCGCCAAGACTGCAATTGGACCCAAGCCAAGGGTCTCCGGTGGTGCCCGCATCCTTGAAAGCATGACATGTCCTACGATCTCATCCTCCCGGACAGCCACGAGCGAAAATACCGAATCGCCATCTCTTCGGAGCCGATCGACGAGGTCAGCCTCCGACCGAGTCGGGAAGGCGTCTTCCTCGACACTGCGTATGCCCGCAAGATCTGCGGCTGTCTCCATGCGAATGTCCATGCGTTAGCTCCAGGATTGCGCCGAGATCAACCAGCTAAAAGCCGGGTGGGTTTTCGCTGCGCTACGTTGAAGTGTTGCTCGAGGGCGAGGCCGGCGCGGGCGATGGTGCCTTCGTCGAAGAGACGGCCGATGAGGGTGACGCCGTGAGGGACGCGGCGGGGTGGTGAGAATTTCGGGAGGGGTTTGTTTGGATCGGGGGCCCAGTCGCTGCGGGCTTCGGAGACTTCGACGAAGCCGGTGCGGAGGGTGAGGGATGGGTGGCCGGTGTTGTTGGTGATGTGGAGGATTTCGTCGCGAAGGGATGGGACGAGGAGGAGATCGACCTCGTTCATGATGCGGGCCATCTCGAGGGCGACCATGCGGCGGAGGCGGTCGGTCTGGACGAAGTCGACGGCGGAGAGGAAGTAGGACTGGCGGAAGGTGTTGGGCCAGGCGTCGGGGACCTGGGCTTTGAGCTGGTCGATCTGGTGGTTGAGGACGATCTGCTCGAAGGCGGCGGTGCCTTCGGCGAAGAGGATGAGGTCGAGGTTGTCGTAGGGCCAGTCGGGGAGGGTGACTTCGACGGGCGTCATGCCGAGTTTGGGGATGGCGGCGAGGGCGGCGCGGTCGACGTCGGTGGCAGGGGCTTCTTTCATCCAGGCTGGGGAAGTAGCCGACTTTGAGGCCGGTGATCGGTGCGGTTGCGTCGAAGGCTAGTTTGCTGGGGACGGAGGAGACGTCTTTGCCGTCGGGGCCGGTGATGGCGTTGAGGACGAGCATGGTGTCTTCGACGCTGCGAGCCATGGGGCCGAGTTTGTCGAGGGACCAGCAGAGGGTCATGGCGCCGGTGCGGGGGACGCGGCCGTAGGTGGGGCGGAGGCCGGTGACGCCGCAACGCATGGAGGGGCTGACGATGCTTCCGCCGGTTTCGCTGCCGATGGCGAAGGCTACGAGGCCGGCGGCAGTGGCGGCTCCGGGGCCTGCGCTGCTGCCGGAGGAGCCTTCTTCGAGGAGCCAGGGGTTCATGGTCTGGCCGCCGAACCAGATGTCGTTGAGGGCAAGGGCGCCGAGGGAGAGTTTTGCGATGAGGACTGCGCCGGCTTCGTTGAGGCGTGCGGTGACGGTGGCGTCGGTGGTGGGGACGCGGTGCTGGAAGGGCTCGGCTCCCCAGGTGGTGGGGATGTTGGCGGTGTCGAGGAGGTCTTTTGCTCCCCAGGGGATGCCGTGGAGCGGGCCGCGGTAGTGGCCGGCGGCGATCTCGGCGTCGGCGGCTTTGGCTTGCGTGAGAGCGTGGTCGCGGGTGAGGGTGATGATGCAGTTGATCTTTGGGTTTAGCTGCTCGATGCGCTTGAGGTAGATGTTGGTGAGGCGCTCGCTGGTGAGTTTGCGGGTTTCGATCCAGCGGGAGAGATGATGGACGGGGGCGAAGGCGATGGCTTCGTCGGTGGCGGGGAGTGGGCCGTCGAATTTGGTGCGGATGAATTCGTTTTTGGATGGGCCGGGATTGGTGCCGGGGAGAGCAGACGTTACGGTTGAATAGGGAGCGGCAGTGTAGGGGATTGCGACTTTGTGCGGGCCGACGCGGCGCTCGTAGAGGGGAGCCATTGCAGAGCGCCAGTTGCCGGCGGCCTGGGCGCGGTCTTTTTCGGTGAGAGGGAACTGGACTAGTTTTTCGGCTTCGGCGAAGGTGGCGGTGGTGACTTCGGGGCCGACGGCGGGGGCGGTGCCGAAGGCGGGTGGAGCGCCGGGGGTGGTCGGGGTGGCGGGGTTCTGGGCGAGTGCTGGCGCGGCGGAGGCGAGCAGGGTGAGGGTGCTTTGGGTGAGAAATTCGCGGCGTGATTTCGACATGGGTTCCTCTGCTGGCGATCTATTTTTTTGTCTTCTGCATTCGCACATGGGACATTGTGCCGCGCGGGAAGCTGGTTGATTCTCGTACGATCAAGTCAGTTTGAATGCTGTACTCGCGTTTTGGTGTGGAATCGGCCGAATTTTCTACATGAGCGCGTAGAGCCGTGACCGCCGCACGCGCCAGGTCGAAACGTGACATCTGAACGGTGGTTAGCGGTGGAATTGTTACCTCTGTGATGCGAATGTCGTCGAAGCCAATTACCGAAAGATCGTCGGGGACGCGCAGGCCGGCGCGATAGAGCTTGTGGAGGACACCGATGGCAGTCATATCGTTCGAGCACATGACGGCGGTGGGCATCTTCTTTGCGTTTTCGTCGAGCAAGCGTGCCGTAGCGGCTACGCCGCCCTCCATGGTGTGGTTGCCTTCGAGGATCCAAGAGGGGTTGGGGGTTATGCCGCACTCCTTCAGCGAAGTGGTAAATGCGTTGAGGCGGGATTGGGCGGAGTGTAACGTTGCCGGTCCGGTGATGAAGGCGATATTTCTGTGACCCAGCGCGGCCAGATGCTGAACAGCCTGGCGTATGCCGTGTTGGTAGTCCACCTTGAGAAGGCTGATGCCCGGCCGCTTCGGACCCGCGTCGATAAAGACCAGCGGGACTTTGCGTTTTGCCAGCTGATCGAGCAAAGGCTCTTCAATCCCGAAGGTCATCACCGCGACTCCCTCGACCTTGCGCTCCAACATGCGGCGAATGCAGTGCGACATTCGCTTGGGGTCATGATTGGTGGAGCTGACCAGGATTTCGTAGCCGTTTTCGACGGCAATATCTTCAAATCCCTGGATCAGTTCTGGGAAGAAGGGATTGGTGATCTCGGAGACGATGAGGCCAAATAACCGGCTGCGACCCGAGACGAGGGCGCGAGCCTGGGTATTGGGGAAGTAGTCGAGCTCGTCGATCACCTCCCAGACGCGTTTGGCTATTTTGGGGTTGACCGTCGGGACGTTGTTGATGGTGCGGGAGACGGTTGCGATGGAAACATTGGCCACACGGGCGATGGTGCGGATATCCATGCGCTCCGGAGATTTGTTCTCAACCTTTGCTGGTTTCGCTTTTTTATCGATCATTCGATCCTTGACGAGAGTGCGTTTCCCAGCATAGCTTACGTCGGGCAACGATGGGCCTTTGGCAGGTTACCAATGGCTGACGCGGAGCTTGCTTAAGATATCTGGCTAGTTTAGCCCGTCCAATGTAGACTACGGAGTCTCCCCAAGAAGGATAGGTTTTTTTGACGCAGCCTGGCGAAATCACGGTGCTTCTTCGCGAATGGAGTGAAGGAAAACCTGCCGCTACGGAGCATCTTTTCGAGCTCGTCTATCCGCAACTGAGGAAGATCGCCGGTGCTCTCTTTCGCGGGGAGCGGCCGGAGAATATGTTGCAGCCTACGAGCGTGGTGAATGAGTTGTTTCTGAAACTGATTCGTCAGCGCAGCTTGAGATTTGAAGACCGTGAACATTTCTACAGTCTTTCCGCGCGACTGATGCGGCGGGTGCTGGTGGACCATGCCCGTTCCGAGGGAAGACAGAAGCGCGACGGCGGCGTGCCGGTTCCGCTGCATGAAGACCTGGCCTGGATCGACGCGAAACGCGCCGAGATGATGGACCTCGACCGCGTTCTTGAAGAGCTGGACGAGTTGGACCCGCGAAAGTGCAGGATGGTTGAACTTCGCTTCTTTCTCGGGTTTACGGCAGATGAGACGGCAGAGCTGCTGAATACCTCGAAGGCCAGCGTCGACAGGGAACTGAGGTTTGTGCGCGGTTGGCTGTACGACCGGTTGCACACGATGTGACGCACTTTGTCTCTGTTTCGCGCCAACCAAGAGAGTGAACGAATGACACACGACTCAGAGAATTGGCAGCAGCTGCAGGAGTTGTTTTATCTCACCGAGATGACGCCTGAGAAGGATCGCGAACGAGTGCTGGAGGAGAACTGCGCCGATCCCCAGCTTCGACGCCGGGTGATGGCGATCTTTCGAGGCGCGAACATGGAGAGTGAAGAGAAGGTCCCCGAGGGCGCGCCATTTTTGAGGGGGAAGATCGGCCCTTATTTGTTGATCAGACATCTTGGGTCAGGTGGAATCGGCTCGGTCTACCTGGTGGAGCGGATGGTGGGCGGCGCGCTGCAGCGGTCCGCGTTGAAGGTGCTGGCGCCGCATGCTGCGGGTCCCTCGTTCGTTGAGCGATTTCATCGTGAACAGCATATTCTGGGGTCGCTTGATCATCCCAACATTACGCGCATGCTCGACGGTGGGTTGAGCGAGGGCGGACAACCGTACCTCGTGATGGAGTACGTCGACGGTGTTCCTCTAGACGTGTATTGCGATGAACGAAATCTTGGGATTGACCGACGGCTACAGCTTTTTCTTCGTGTGTGCGATGCGGTCTCCTATGCGCATCGCAACCTTGTGGTTCATCTCGATCTGAAGCCCTCAAATATTTTTGTGACCGCCGACGGTACGGTCAAGTTATTGGACTTCGGGACGTCGAAGCTGATCCAGCCGGACAGCTTGTTGACGACGACCGTGATGGCGACTCCGGCGTATGCGAGTCCTGAGCAGTTGCGGAACGAGGCGGTGACGACCGCCTGCGATGTGTATGCGCTGGGCGCGATTCTGTTTGAGCTGCTTGCAGGGCGCAGGCCGAGCGACAAGGCATCGGTCGCAGTCATGATCGAACGGGCGATGAAGGAAGAAGAGGCCGAAGGGCTGTCGAATGTGGTTACGAGCGAGGCCGCGGCGCATCGCGGGCTTTCGGAGAGTCGCCTGCGCCTGATGCTCAGCGGTGATCTGTCGACGATCGTGGCGAAGTGTCTCAATCCCCGGCCGAAGGACCGCTATTCCTCGGTAGATGCGCTGATGGTGGACATTCAACGGTTTATCGATGGCAGGCCCATCCTGGCTCGCCCGCAGACGACGTTGTACCGGGTGAGCAAGTTTGTACGCCGCAACCGGGGGAGCGTGGCGGTGACGGCGGTGATCACGCTGGCTCTAATCGCGAGTCTCGGCTACGCGGCGTGGCGGCAACAGCAAGCGCTGCATGAAGCACAACGCGCGGTGCGCATGCAGACGTTTATGTACCGGCTGTTCAAGCTGGCGAACTCGAACTATACGGGTAAGCCTGCAGCGACTGTTCCGGAGTTTCTTGCGCTCGGTGTAAAGGTCCTGCCGGACTACATCAAAGACCCAGCGGATCTGCGCGAGGCCCAGATGGGGCTGGCGGAATCGATGTACGAGAATGGCGACCTAAACAGTGCGCAAAAGGTCTTTACCCAGACGATTGCAGCCGCGAAAGCTGCTGGAGATAACGGTTCTGAAGCGGAAGCCGAGGCTTTCTCGGGCAACATCGCGTACCAGCTAGGGCAGACGGACCAGGGCCAGGCACTTACAGCGCACGCGCTCGAGCTTTCGCGCAGGCCCGGCGTGACGCCAACGGTGCGCGTATGGAGCGAAATCTATTATGCCGCGAACCGCGAAAATAACGGCTTCCGCTCCGATGAGAATGTTCGGCTGCTGGAGTCTGCGGTAAAAGAATCTCGCGAGCGCCATCTGCCAGAGCGTGAAACGGCGTATGCGATTTATATGCTGGCCAGCGATTTCGAAGAACGAGGCCGACTGGATGAGGCCGAACAGTTGATCCACGAAGCTATCGCGATCTACGGTCATGAGCCCTATGCCATTTGCGATCAGTCTGAGATGTATGCGGACCTGGCATACATCAGCGGTGCGCGCGGTGACGTTCAGGCGAGTTTGCCTCTCTATCTAAAGGCGTATGAGGGATACAAGGCATGCTCCGGTCCAGATAATAAAGGCACGCTTGTCGTTGAGGATTACATGGCCGGCGCCATGATTAAGCTGGGGCGAGCGAAGGAGGCAGTTGCGATGCTCGAGGCCTCCATGCCTGCGTGGCGGAAGGTGGCAGGGTCCAGTCCCGATCTTGCCAATCCGCTGCACTATCTCGCCGTCGGATATGTTGATACGGGGCAATATGCACAAGCAGAAAAGACTGCGGAAGAGTTGGTGAAAGTGCAGGAGGGAAAGGTCGCGCCGGACGATCATCGGATGGGGTCCTCTCAACTGGTGTGGGCGCGGGCGCTGGCAGGAGAACACCGGTACCAGGAAGCTCTGCCGCACGCCGAGATCGCGGACAGGGTGCTTGCCCAAACTGTGGTTTCTCCGAGTCAGAAGCAGACCAGTTCGGATGCGCATATGGTACTGCTGGATATCCAGTCCAAATTGGCCACGAAGTAGTGGGGTGACGATGGCGGAGATCCATCTAAAGAAAATAAAAAAATAATTTGACGCAGTTTTCCTGTCTCTGGCGCGAACAGTACAGGAGATTCGTCATGAGCTCGAAGACTGCGACCTGGCGCCGCCGGTGAATGGCACTTATGCCGAGGTTCGTTGTTCGAGTGGCCGGCGGCGTGCCAGATGAAGGATGGTGCGCGGCAGCCGGTTGAAGGTAGCTTCATCATGCTGAGAACCAGCAGGTGAGCTTCAAAGTGGGGCCGTATGACAAGATACGGGAGAGATTGTCATCGACCCCGCGTTGATCTTTCGGGTGGAGGCGCTTCTAACCTATCTGTACAATTCTGGTTGAGTTCGAGAGAACGCAGTTGAAGCCACAGCTTCGAAGAAGCTTGATACTGCACCGCGTCAGACTGCGCCAAAATTGCAGATATTTGTCATTGGAGAAAAGGGAACAGAATGAAATTGCTTCGCGTTGGAGACGCCGGAGAAGAACGGCCAGCGATCGTTGATGCTGATGGAGAAATCCGGGATCTGTCTGGTGTTGTCAGCGACATTTCGGGAGTAACGCTGCTGCACCAATCGCTGGAGAGGTTGCGGAGGATTAATCCGAAAGACCTGCCACTGATTGCGGGCACGCCGCGCATTGGGGCATGTGTCGCCGGTGTCGGGAAGTTCATCTGCATCGGTTTGAACTACTCCGACCATGCCGCTGAATCGGGGATGGCTGTACCCGCGGAGCCTGTCGTTTTTATGAAAGCGACGTCCGCTCTCTGCGGCCCGTATGACGACGTGATCATTCCGCGGGGCAGCGAGAAGACGGACTGGGAGGTAGAACTGGGCGTCGTGATCGGCAAAGAGGCGCGGTATGTTACGGAGCGAGAGGCGCTCTCGCACGTTGCCGGCTATTGCGTGGTGAATGACGTCTCGGAGCGAGCGTTTCAGTTGGAAGGAACGGGCCAGTGGGTGAAGGGCAAGAGTGCCGACACGTTTGGACCGATCGGGCCCTGGATGGTTACGGCGGAAGACGTTCCTGATCCGCAGGCGCTTGATTTATGGCTGGAGGTGGATGGTCATCGGTATCAGAGCGGTTCGACGGCAACCATGGTGTTTGGCGTGGCGTATCTGATCAGCTATTTGAGCCGGTTCATGAGCTTGCAGCCGGGGGATATCATCTCGACGGGTACGCCTCCCGGGGTTGGGCTGGGGCAGAAACCGCCGGTCTATCTAAGGCCGGGTAACGTCATTCGGCTTGGAGTTGAGGGATTGGGCGAGCAGCGTCAGACCGTGGTTGCGTGCTCGTTCCGCTAGATCAAGTTTCGTTTTTTTTGTCATTACTTCATTTTTGATGTAGCCAATCGTGACGAGCTGGCATCATAGAAGCGTCTGATCATTTTGCAGTGGTAGAATTTTCGCAATTCTTGGCATACAGTCGTTGACCTCGCAGGAGGTGACCGTATTTCAGACCTTGCTTTGCTTGCGGTGGTGCACACTACGTTCCGCATTGCGGGCCGCAGGTTTGTGCTATCTCCCACGAGTATTTTTGACCCGGCGGCGACTCCAGCACATTGGGTGTTCGGACTTTCGATGCTGGTGCTGTCTGTCACCCTGGCGATTTTTCTTATTGTCGGTGGTTTGCTGCTTTATGCGGTGATTCATTTTCGGCACCGGCCTACGGACTCTGAGAGAGAACCACCCCAGATTTACGGCAGCAACCAGATTGAGCTCTCTTGGACGGTCATCCCGATTCTGACTGTGGTGATGCTGTTCCTTTCGACTACACGAATCATTTGGGAGACGGAGGCTGCTCCGAAGCCTTCCAGCGCGGTGGACGTGACTGTGATCGGTCACCAGTTCTGGTGGGAGTATCGCTATCCGAAGCTGGGGGTCGTTACTGCAAATGAGC
This sequence comes from uncultured Acidobacteriaceae bacterium, assembly GCA_963791735.1. Taxonomy (GTDB): domain Bacteria; phylum Acidobacteriota; class Terriglobia; order Terriglobales; family Acidobacteriaceae; genus Edaphobacter. The sequence goes on from CAWBTR010000015.1 coordinate 33,874, forward strand.
TGCACGTTCCTATCAGCGATCCGGCGAAGCCTACGCCGACTTATCTTGCGATGTCGTCGGCGGACACGGACCATAGCTTCTGGGTGCCTCGGCTTGCGGGCAAGATGGACGTGATTCCAAACCGGCTGAATACGATGTGGATTGATCCGCAGGAGCCTGGGCTGTACCTTGGCCAATGTGCGCAGTACTGTGGAACGCAGCATGCCAAGATGCTGCTGCGCGTTTATGCTCAGTCGCCGGAGGATTTCGCTGCGTGGATCAAGCAGCAGCAGAAGCCGGCAGATCAGGATCTTTCGGGCAATCCGGCCGCTGCGGAGGGGCAAACCGTGTTTATGCATAGCGCCTGCATTAACTGTCATACGGTGGCGGGCACGGTGGCGACAGGGCGCTTCGGGCCAGACCTGACCCACGTGGAGAGCCGCGACACGATTGCCTCCGGGCCTGTTCAAAATACGCCAGAGAATTTAAGGAAGTGGATCGCCGATCCGAACTCGATGAAGCCCGGCGTGCTGATGCCGTCGATGCATTTGAACGATCACGATCTGGACGTTATTACTGCCTATCTGACAACGCTTCACTAACGATCTTCGGGAAAGAAGCAGAGCATGGCGACTCAAACTCCAGTACTCGCAGCCATCGACCAGACTGAAGTTCAGCGACGTCCGCCGTTTGATGTGGTGTATGAATGGATGACGACGGTCGACCATAAGAAGATCGGCCTGATGTACATCGCGTACGCGCTGATCTTTCTTCTTATTGCGGGCCTGGAAGCGGTGTTAATGCGGATCCAGCTTGCGGTTCCTAACAACCATTTTGTCTCTCCGCAGGTCTTCAACCGTTTGTTCACGATGCATGGCACGACGATGGTGTTTTTTATGGGTATGCCGATCCTGTTTGGCTTCGGCAATTACTTTGTTCCGCTGATGATCGGGGCGCGGGACATGGCGTTTCCGCGGCTGAATGCGTTCAGCTTCTGGATCTCGGCGTTTGGCGGCCTGCTGCTGTACTTCAGTTACTTTGGGGGCGATGGGCTTTACGGCATGGGTTCTGCGCCAGACGTCGGCTGGTTCGCCTACGCTCCTCTGACCGCGAAGGTCTTCTCGCCAGGCCACAGTGCGGACTACTGGACGCTGTCAATTCTGCTCAGCGGCATTGGAACCACAGGGACTGCGCTGAATATTGTGACGACAACGATCTGCATGCGCTGCAAAGGGATGAAGATGTCGCGCATGCCACTGTTTGTCTGGCTGATGCTAGTGACAAGTTGCGAGGTGTTCGTCACGATAAGTCCGCTGACGGCGGCGCAGATCATGCTGACGCTTGATCGCTATTTGGGAGCGCATTTCTTTGATACGCAAGCAGGCGGGTCGGCTGTGCTGTGGATGCACTTCTTCTGGATCTTCGGTCATCCGGAGGTTTACATTCTTGTGCTGCCCGCTTTCGGGTTCGTCAACGAGATCATTCCGGTCTTCTCGCGCAAGGCGGTCTTTGGTTATCCGGCGATGGTTGCGGCCTCGGTCGGGATCGGCTTTATCAGTCTGAGCGTATGGGCGCACCACATGTTCGCGGTTGGGATGGGGCCGGAGGGGAACACGTTCTTCGTCTTTACCACGATGGTGATCTCTGTGCCTACGGGGATCAAGATATTCAACTGGCTGGCGACGTTGTGGGGCGGAAAGATCATCTTCAAGGTCCCGATGATGTTCTGCATCGCCTTTCTGTTCCAGTTCCTGGTGGCGGGACTGACAGGAATCATGCTCGGGGCCGCGCCGTTCAACTGGCAGTTGACCGGTTCGTACTTTGTGATCGCGCACTTCCATTATGTTCTGGTGGGTGCAATCGTGACTGCTCTGTTTGGCGCATTCTACTACTGGTATCCGAAGGTGACGGGCCGGATGATGAGCGAGACGCTGGGAAAGTGGCACTTCTGGCTTTTTATTATTGGCTTCCATCTTACCTTCGACTTTATGCATGTTCCAGGGCTGCTGGGTATGCCGCGGAGGATTTATACCTATGAGGCATCGCGAGGGTGGGGGTGGTTGAACCTGATTGTTGGGATTGGTGCGCTGTTTCAGGCGGCGGGCACTCTGATCTTTGTCTACAACATGGTGCGGTCTTACTACCGGGGCGAGATGGCCGGGCATGATCCGTGGGACGCGTGGACGCTGGAGTGGGCGACGCCGTCTCCGCCACCTGCCTACAACTTTGCAGTGGAACCAACTGTCGCCAGCCGCCGGCCGCTGTGGGACCTTAAACATCCAGAAGATCAGGACTTCAACTACGAATGATGCAGACGACGAGCACAATCCCTATCAGCGCGCAAGGTGAGACACCTTGGGTATTGCCTAGCCGAGGCATCGTCGGAATGGCGTGCCTGATCATCGCTGAGTCTGCGATTTTTATCATCTTTATTGTTGCGTACGTGTACTACATCGGCAAGAGTCTGAGTGGACCGATGCCAGCGCAGGTGCTGGAACTGCCGATCCTGGGCACGATCTGTCTGCTTTCGAGCAGCATCACGGTTCATTCTGCGGTCAGCGCACTGCGCAAAGCCAATTTGGGAGGTTGCACGGCGTGGCTGGCCGCGACGGTTCTGTTGGGCGCGATGTTCCTGATGTCGACGGCGCGGGAGTGGTACCACCTGATCCATGATGTGGGTCTGACGATTCGCACCAATCTTTTTGGCACAACGTTTTATTCGCTGGTCGGTCTACACGCGACGCACGTCGTGGTCGGGCTGATTATGCTGACAATCACGCTTGCGCTGGCGTTGAGCGGACGAGTGAAAGAGGCGCATGCGGAGCGGCTGGAGGTCTTGTCAATCTACTGGCACTTTGTCGATGGCGTGTGGGTGGTTGTGTTTCTGGTTGTGTATGTACTTGGCAGATAGGTTCCGGATCCGAAGGTGAGGAAGGAGGGAGCTCAATGAAAGAAACCGGCGTGACACACGACCAAGGACCGATGGATGACCATTCGCGCCCGACAGGCAGTGTTCAACTCCCTTCGCCGACAGTGTGGCCGCTCGTGCTGGCGCTAGGGATTGCGCTGATGGTTACCGGTATGGTGACCCACTGGGTGATCAGCGTGCTGGGATTGGTGATGGCGGTGCCAGGGATGGTTGGGTGGTTTTTCCAGGTGCTTCCGCAAGAACATCACATCTATGTCGACGTGCAGACGGATGTGATGGAGATCACGAGCACACGCGAGGCGGTCGCGCAGCTGCCGCTCGATGAACGCCATCGGAAGCTGCTACCGCTGGAGACGTTCAGCATAATGTCGGGAGTAAAGGGCGGCATCGCGGGCGGCATCGCGATGATAGTGCCGGCGGCGTTATTTGGGCTCATTCGTTATCACAGCGTGTGGTATGCGGCGAATCTGCTGGCCGCGGGCGGCTTTGTCAGCTGGGCGGGAGAGAATGATGCCTTTTTTTCGCAGTTTCATCTGAATGGTCTACTGGCTGCGTGCGGGATTCATGCGCTGGCGTCGGTGCTGATTGGCCTGCTCTACGGAGCGATGCTGCCTATGTTTCCGAATAAGCCGATTTTGACTGCCGGATTTATCGCCCCGTTTTTGTGGACAGGCTTATTGCACTCGGCGCTGGGAGTCATCAGCCCGATTTTGAATCAGCGAATCAACTGGTGGTGGTTTATTGTGTCGCAGATTGCCTTTGGTCTGGTCGCGGGTTTTGTCGTCAATCTTCAGGTGAAGGTGAGGACCGCGCAGTTTCGGTCTCTGCCATTTGCGGTTCGTGCAGGAATCCATGTTCTGGGCGACGAAGAGGACAAAGCGCCATGAGAGCAGCCCGGCTACGATTGGCCACATTCAACGCTCTGGTGCTGACGGCGAGTCTTGCGTTGGCGGGATGCAGTCGCATGCCGGGACGACCTGGTCCGGGGCCGGAGGTGGTGCGGCCTGACGAGATACTCGATTTTGCCACGCTTTATAAAGCGAACTGTGCTGCCTGTCATGGAGAAAACGGCAGGAACGGCGCGGCGATTTCGCTGGCGAATCCGGTGTACCTCGCGGTAGCAGGAGAAGAAAATCTTCAGGAGATTACTGCGAAGGGAGTTTCCGGCAAGCTGATGCCACCTTTCGCGAAGAGCGCCGGTGGTATGTTGAGTGATCCGCAGATCAGTGTGCTGGCCCTTGGAATGATGCAGCAGTGGAGCAGGCCGGATCTTCTCGCGGGACTGAGTATTCCGCCCTATGCGTCTGCGATGCCAGGTGATGCCGCTCGGGGGCAGCAGGTCTTTGGTACCTTCTGTGCGCGATGTCATGGAACTGCCGGTGAAGGATCTGCCGGGGACGCGAAGAGCGGCAGAGGAAAGGTTGGCTCTATTGTCGATCCCTCTTATCTTGCGCTAATCAGCGACCAGGCTTTGCGCAGCATTACGATTGCCGGGCGGCCAGATGAGGGCATGCCGGATTGGCGCACCGATACTGCACAACCACTGACGGAGCAGCAGATCACCGACGTTGTTGCTTGGCTTGCATCGAAACGTACCCTCAATCCTGGTCAACCGTATCCCATACAACCATGAAACAGATCTGATTCACAAAGCGAGATTGCAGGAGCAAACGTGATGGACCCGATGGAACAGCACCCACAAAATGAGCAGCCGATAGAGAGCGAATCGCAGAGTGTGCGAAGTGCCAACCACTCCCGGCGAGTTTTTCTGTTCAAGCTTTCCCTGCTGTTCAACGGAGCAGTTGGCGCTGTGCTGGCAGTGCCCCTGATCGGCTATTTTCTGGGGCCGGCGATGAAGAAGGGCTCGAGCTATAACTCGTGGGTCACGCTCGGTCCGCTGAGTAATTTTCCCGAGGGCGAGACGCGGCTGGTGAACTATCGCAACCCAGTGACCACCTTGTGGGATGGTCAGACGGGGGATATTCCGTGCTGGGTTCGGCGTGTGTCCGGCACAACATTTCAGGTCTTCGCGATTAACTGCGCGCATCTGGGCTGCCCGGTGCGATGGTTTGCGCAATCCAAACTCTTCCTGTGCCCGTGCCACGGAGGCGCCTACTATGCGGACGGTTCCCGCGCCTCCGGGCCGCCCGAGCGCGGTCTGTTTGTGTACGAACACAAGGTAGTCGGGGACACGCTGATGATCAGCGCAGGCAAGATGCCGACGCTGGCAAACGATGCAAGCATTGAGCCTCCACTGACACAGATTGTAGGAGCTGATGCCGCGGAACGCCTGAGAGCATTAGAGCCACCGAAACCGAGGTGCGGATCATGCCAGGACTAAAACAAAGGAGCATTGAGCTATACGAATGGTTCGAGCAGCGCCTGGGCCTCGGGACGCCCACCATCGAAGTTGCTGAGCATGAGGTTCCTGCGAACACCTCCAGTTGGTTGTACGTGTTTGGCAGCGGGGCGACGGTGCTTCTCGGACTGCAGGTGGTTACGGGAATTCTTCTCGCGCTGGTCTATGATCCTTCAGCCAGCCATGCGTGGAACAGTCTGCAATTCCTCGACCACAACGTCAAGCTCGGGTGGTTCCTGCGCGCTGTGCATGGTTGGGGCTCCGACTTTATGGTCGCCATCGTGCTCATCCACATGGCGCAGGTTTTTCTATTTGGCGCATACAAATTTCCGCGGGAACTGACGTGGATTGTCGGCGTTTTTCTGCTTCTGCTGACGCTGAGCATGGCATTTAGCGGGCAGGTGCTGCGCTTCGATCAGGATGCGTACTGGGGGCTCGGCATTGGCGCCTCCATTTTGAGCCGTGTGCCTTTGATTGGCGGTTGGCTAGTTGACTTAACGCTGGGCGGACCAATCATTGGCGGACCCACGCTGACTCGTTTCTTCGCGCTGCACGTGTTTGTGATTCCGGGGATACTGCTTATGATGGTGGGCTTGCATCTCTGGATGGTCCTGCGGCTTGGCATTAATGACTGGCCGATGCCGGGGCGGATTGTGCGGAAGAGCACCTATGTTCAGGAATATCACGAACTCACGAAAAAGACCGGCATTCCCTTTGTTCCGGACGCAGCCTGGAAGGATGCCATCTTCGCTGCGGCGATCATGCTGTCAGTTATCGCGTGCGCTCTTCTCTTCGGACCCTTTGGTCCTACGGGGCAGCCGGACCCGACGATCATCCAGACGGCTCCAAAGCCTGACTTCGCTTTTCTCTGGCTTTACGCTGTGCTCGCCTATCTTCCACCGAGCCTGGAGACTCCAGTTCTCTTCATCGCTCCCACTCTTGGTATCGTTGCGATGCTGCTTCTTCCGCTGATTGCGGGCGAGGGCGAGAAGCATTGGTCGCGTCGTCCGCTCGCGGTTCTGATGGTTGCAGTGATCGCCGTTACGCTTGGCGTCTTCACACGCCTTGGCACCTATACGCCGTGGAGTCCGATTATGGATGCATGGACGAGTGATCCAATTCCGGTGACGTACCTGCACGGCCGCACGCCGCTCGAAAGGCAGGGAGCGATTGTTCTGCAGGACAAGCAATGCCGCAACTGCCACTCCATCGGTGGAACAGGAGGGCTTCGCGGGCCGACACTCGACGCGATTGCGGCCCGCATGACGGAGGACCAGATCATTCGCCAGGTGCTGCAGGGTGGCGGCAATATGCCGGCCTACGGCAATGCGCTCAACCCCTCGGAGACGACTGCGCTTGTGCGCTTCCTCACCACGCTGCACGGCAACGACCTGCCGCGTGCCATTGATGCATCGAGACACATGGCCCTTTCGAGCGAGACTCCCGCCGCTCCACCCGTGGAGCACTAGCGCTTGAGTTTACTCTGATTCCATGCCTCCTGCGTATCGAGCCATCTTTGTCGAGTGGTCGCCACCGATTATTCTGACCGGAACGCTAATCGTCTGCGGCGTCGTCTATGTGCGGGGTTGGGTTGCCATCCGCAAGACGCGGTTGGTTCAATTTCCATGGTGGCGGCTGTGGGCCTTCCTGCTTGGGCTCGCCGTTATCTGGGTTGCGATTGCTTCGCCGCTTGATGGATTTGCCGATGCTCTGTTGAGCGCACACATGGTGGAGCACCTTCTGCTGATGTCCTTTGCCCCACCGCTTTTGGTTCTGGGGTGCCCGGTTGTTCCGCTGCTGCGCGGCCTTCCGCGCGGAGTTACGATTTACCTGCTGGGACCGTTAATGCGCATGAAGGCGCTTCGGAGTCTGGGTCACTTCATGATCGTGCCGCTGGTTGCGTGGCTCGCGATGAACCTGGTCTTCCTTGGCTGGCATGTGCCCGCCGCCTATGACTTCGCGCTCGAGCACGAGCACTGGCATGATTTTGAACACATATGCTTTCTAGGGACGTCAATTTTGTTCTGGTGGCCGCTTATTCGTCCGTGGCCGATGCGCGAGGACTACCACTTCGGATGGCTGATGCTGCCGTACCTAGTGATGGCAGATATCGTGAATACTGCGCTCTCTGCGTTTCTCGTCTTCTGCGATCGGCCAGTGTATGGCTACTATTTGAAAGAAACGAACGCCTTCAACGTCTCGCCCCTTTCCGACCAGAGAGCGGGCGCGGTTGTGATGTGGGTGATCGGATCGTTGGTCTTTTTGGTTCCTGCCATCGTCCTTACTGTCAGGCTTCTGCAACCTGAGGAACGGTCTCGAGTTCGCGATTTCTCCTAACAGAGAATACTGTTATTGCCATTGCGTACACCGCCGGCTGGTTTTTGCACTGCGGACGACGAAGAACCATATGCGCGTGCGCAACCTGCGTATTCTGCAGTTACTGCTTGCGTCTTCGAATAAACGCTAGATGCGGCTGTGTAGCTTGGAGATTTCTCCGAGATGTCCAAGCCACAGATGGAAAACCCGGCTCGACGCCGGGTTCTCCTGGTCTGGCTCTGGCAGAACGTTAGTAGATTATCTTCAAGCCGAACTGGATGATGCGCGGCTCGAAGGTGCTGGTGATCTGTCCGCCTCCGTTGGGAACCCCGTTGATGATGCCGGCGATGGGGACGGTTCCGCCGGTGCCGACGGTCGCAGCCGTGGTGCCCTGCGTTCCGCTGATGGTGCCGGGGAGGTAGAGGTTGGTGTGGTTGAAGATGTTATAGAACTCGGTGCGGAACTGGACCTTCAGGCTCTCGATGGGGGTGGTGAAGTTCTTGTTGAGCGCAAGGTCGGCCTGGTAGTAGGCGGGAGTGCGGCCTGGATTTCGGCTGGCATTGCCGAAGGGGCTAAGCACGTTGCCGGCTGCGTCCTTGATCGGGGGAAGAACGAAGGCATTGAAGTTGATGTAGTTGACGTAGCCTGTGTTGGCTGCCCGGTTTGAGCGTCCCTGGGTCACCGCCTGACCGGCAACGTGGTTTGGGCGATACTCGTTGGCTCCGCGATAGGTTGCGGAGATCTGCGGTGAGACGGCCTGCGCGCTGTTGGGGCTGTAGGTGATATTGAAGGGGGTTCCGGCCTGCAACGTGATAATGCTGCTTACCTGCCAGCCTCCGACGAGAGTGTTGACTACACCACCGCTGGAGTTGAGGAACTGTTTGCCATGTCCAAAGGGGAGTTCGTAGACGAGGCTGGTTATGTTAGCGACGGGCAGGTTGTAGTCCGACTGCGCATAGTCCGCGCGGATGTTGTTGCCATCCTGCGGAGAGGGTGTGTTGCCCTCGAGCGAAGCGCTCGCGTTGTCGAGCGAGTGTCCCCATGTAAACGTGTTGAGCAGAGTGAGCCCATCGACGACTTGCTGCTCGTATTTAACCTGGAGCGAGTTGAAGTTCGAGTAGAACTCGTTCAGGGCTGCTGTGATGTCGGACGGCCAGCTGGTATAGGGGCGGGCGAATCCGGCGGCGGGGTTTTTCTGGTTGGCGTTGAGGAAACCCTGCAGTTTGACGCCGTGATTGCCGACGTAGGCGATGTCGAGCAGGGTGTTCTTGGCCAAGGTGCGCTGGATGCTGAGGAAGTAGCTCTCGACATAGCTGTCTTTGGTGTTTTTGGGGATATAGGTGATGTTGTCGGTGGCGGGGTTGAAGCTGGTAACGAGGCCGCTCGGGTACCCCTGGTCCGAAGTGGCGTAGCACGACGGTGTCGTGGCGCCGATAGCGATGATCTGGGCAGGAAGCGGAGTCGAGCAGTGGTTAGCGGTCGTCGGGGTGTTCTGAGTGACCGCAGCGAACTGCGCCTGTGGCGCATTGATGCCCAGGATATCGCCGGAGCCAGCACGGGTGTAGTGTGCGTAGCTTATGCCGAATCCGCCACGAAGCGCAGTCTTGGAGTCAACCGCGTAGGCGAAGCCCACGCGGGGGCCGAAGTCGGTGAAGTCAGGATTGACCAGGGTCTTGCCGTAGGTCCCGCCGTAGTGGACCGGAGTGATGCCGTTTCCGGCGATGGCCCCGGGCGTGGTGGTAAGGACGGTCTGCGTGCCTGGATCGAAGTTCGAGATGCGGTTATAGAGGTCGGCGTAGGGCGAACCGTACTCCCAGCGCAACCCAAGGTTGAGGGTTAGCTTCGGGAGAGCCTTCCAATCGTCCTGCGCGTAGAGGTTGTGGATGTTTTGCGTGAGGTGGGCCTCGTAGTAGTTCGCGAGTGAGTAAGCGTTGGTGGTGCCAAAGAGGAAGTCCGCCCAGTAGGTGTCGCTGACAGTCGATCCTCCGGCGTTCGAGTAGCCGCCGCCATAGGTGAAGGAACCGTAGAGAGGGTTGTTGTCATTCACAGCCATCCAGATATGCTCATATTCGTAGCCGAACTTCATGGAGTGGTTGCCCTTCACCCAGGTGAAGTTGACCTTTGGGTCAATGAGGGCCGGATCCTGCCACTGTGGATTAGTGCTCTGGCGACCGAAGCCTGTGAAGCCAGTGATACCGATGGAGGGCAGGCCGCCGGCCACGACGGCGTTGCTGGTCGGCAGGCCGGGGATGTTGTTGAAGTCGGTGTTTCCGATAGACAGGTTGTACTTGCCGGCCTTGGTGCGATCAAGGCCGAGACGGGCATCCAGGACCTTGTTGGCACCGAAGATGTAGGTGTAGCCAAGGGCGATCTGCTGATCGAGAATGCGGATGTTGCCGTTGGTCTGGCCGTCGAGGGGGATGGGAATGCTGGGGTAGTTGACACCATTTTCCTTGCGGTCGCTGATGCGCAGGAAGCCTGAACTCTTCGGATTGATCTGCCAGTCGAGGCGGAGGTCGCCCTTGTCAGCGTTATCGGTGAAGGGGACCTGGACGGCGTAGTCGTTGGACGCGAGACCCGTGGTCGCCAGACCAGAAACCGGGAGACCGGAGATCTGCTTGAAGTAGCTGATGATCTGTGCCGAAAGCGGGTTGATCGCGCTCGCTGGAATTCCGGAGCATGACGGAGGATTGGGGCATGCAGGATACACGACTCCGGTCGTCGCGTTCTTTACAGGAACCACCAGATCGCCGTTTAGTTCGTTCTGGGTCGGCAGGGTCAGCACGCTGAGTGGCTTGAGCACCTGGCGGAAACCTTCATAGTCGAGGAAGAAGAAAAGCTTGTCTTTAACGATGGGTCCGCCCACGTTCATGCCGAACTGATTGCGGTTGAAGGTGGGCTTGCGGAAGGGGACGGTGGCGCCAGTGTTACTGACGGTCAGGGGCTTGAAGAAACCTGCCGCGTTGAGGTCGGTATTGCGGATGAACTCGTAGAGCGTGCCGTGGAAGCGGTTGGTGCCACTCTGCGAGGCGACGTTGATGGTGGCTCCGGAGGATCGGCCATACTCGGCGCTCTCGTTATCTGTTACTACCTGGAACTGGGCAACGGAGTCGGGCGGGACGGCGATGATCTGGTTGTCGAATCCCTGGTTGCTCTCGCCGTAGGCGTTGTTGTCGAGACCGTCGAGGAGGAAGTTGTTGAACATACTGCGCTGGCCGTTGACGTTATAGGAGCCGGCGCGGACGAGCGAGTTGATGGAGCTCGTGGTCGCCGCAGTGGGCGCCTGACGCGAGCCGGGCATGAGGCCTAGCAGGTCGGAGTAGTTACGGCTGACCAGGGGGAGCGCCTCGCTCTGGTAATTGGTGATGGTCTGGCCGCGTTCGCTGGACTCAGTCTCAAGCTGTAAGGCGACGTCGGTGACTTCAACTGTGGTTTCAGTTCCGCCGACCCGGAGAGCCAAGTCGATGCGCTGGCGCCCGCCGACTGAGATGGCGATGTTATTGGCCACTGCATCCGTGAAGCCTGGGGCCTTTGCTGAGATGGTGTAGACGCCGACGTGGAGAGACGGGAGCTCATAGTCGCCTTCGCCGTTCGTCGTTGCCTTCGTGGCGACCGCCGTCGCGTTGTTCGTTACGGTCACGAGTGCTCCGGGAACCGCGGCTCCACTTGCGTCGCGGATGGTGCCGACCAGGCTGCCGTTATCGTATTGAGCCTGGAGAGAGGAGCAAAGGAAAGAAAACAGGATGGCCGCCAGAAATCGAGGTACTAATGAAGATCTATTTTTTCGCATAACTATCACCTATATGGGGCACCGATGAAGTGCCGATGAATTGGATATGAATGAACCGTTACATCCTAGTCCCTAAATGAAAAATGGAGCAATTTTGACTTCCGCGCCTTAACGACGGTGAGGCTAGATGGCGGCTGCGCGGATGGAGTATTCGGTTCTATATATAGAGGTGGGCTTGTAAAGGAGGGATTGTGGCTGCCGTATAAGCGACCAAAAAGCAAAAACCCACCACTTGGGTCGGGTTTTGAGGGTCCTATCCCCTAAGTAATTGTGGGGCAAAGATTTGAACCTGCGACCTTTGCGTTATGAGGCGAGTGATTTTCAGTGTTTTCAATGACTTATTACGTCCGTATCTGTTTTCAGCGCTTCTCCCCACCCCTCACCTCCGTTGACGGGCCCTTACCTATTCCGGCACCGCAGCCCAGGTTTTGTCAGGATTAAATTCTGTCGCTGCCATTGCATCTTGGATAGTGCTCTTGCCGAGGTCCTTCTGGTAGAGGATACCGTTCTGGTCGATGATGAACGTTGTGATGCCCGTGTCGCCGTACGTTTCCGGGTAGGCGATGAAAGCGAAGCCTCCCGTCATCTTCCCGTTGACGATGTAGTCTTTCGCGCCTCCCTTGGCATCGGCGCCCTGTTTGGTGAGGATGCGATAGAAGTAGCCATGAAATGGCTGCTGCTTGCCCGCCTGCGGTGTGAATCCTTCTGTGGAGGCATAGGCTACCAAGGGACCAAGCGGGCTCCTGGGCTGTCCTTCCGCCGATTTCCAGTAGAGTCCGTTTTGCTTTCCTTCGTCGCTGATGAACTTTTGTGCGTACTGCTTTACGCCGTCGTGATGTTGAGCAATGTATTTGGCCTGGGCATCAGCCATCGCATTCATCACGTCGATCGTTGCGAGTTCGTTGTCTCCAATGCGCCGCGCCAGAATCTCCTTCTTACCGGCCATCGTATCGAAGTACCACTGCCCTCCGCTGTTCTTTCTGAGCGGAATTGGGAATGGGTTGTTGTCCGCCCCTACCACGAGAACTTCGCCGCCATCGGTCTGTTTGCGCCAGCGATTCATGGTTTGAATGCGCTTGTGAAATTCTCGACCGTCTGCTTGTCCTGCGCGGCATCGCCGGAGAAGATAAGGTCCGCCGAACCAGGACCGAAGATCGCGAGGAGCGCATTGCGATCGTCCGCTTTTGCAGCGGCTAGCAGCGCTGCGCCAGCATCGTCGGGTGTGGCGAATGTCTTAGGGCCAGCTTCTGAAGGTGCGGGCTTTTGCGATGTATTGCAAGCAACGAGTGGAATGAACACGCCAAAGACAACTACCAGTGTCCAGAGGCGGGAGGTACCCATCTTGCGATTTAGCGCTACTACCCTTAGCATGGCTGTTCTCCCTGTAACGTAGTTGGTTGTTGTTTTACGAGGCCCCTCTGTCGCGTGTTAGCAAGAACCACTTGTCGTCTGAAACTCTCTCCTAGTCGGGCGACACCTATCTTCGTCCTCCGAAACCCCCACCACCGAAGCTGCGACCTCCCCAGCCGCCTCCGCCCCCGCTACTGCCCCAGCCGCGTGCGCTCGATGAGCGCGATTGCCAACCGCCGCCTCCTCCGCCGAACCCGCTGAACGCGGATGACCCTCTGCCGGCACTTTGTCCCGAGTCGCCCCAACCATGTGCCCCGTCGGAGTTTGAACCAGCCGATTGCCAGCCGCTGCCGGTGTTCTTGTAAGCGTTGCCATTTGCAGTGGCATACCTGTTGCCATTCGAAGTCTCGGCCGTTCCGTAGTTTCCGGCGGCACTCGAATAATGCTGTGTGTCCACGGTCTGACCGTCCTTCGAGGCGGTCGAGCTTCCCCAGTTGGAATAGGCATTCGACCCCTGGTGGGTCGCTCCATAGGCTCCTGTGTATGGGTTGTACGCCTGTCCTACCTTTTGCGTGCCGTACGCTGTTGAAGTTGACGCGCCGCGCGCATAGGTGCCGGTCGAGGGGTTGTAGCCATTGGAGGCGTGGGCGCTGCCGTATGCTCCATAGTAGGAGGCACTGGAGCCGTAGTATCCGCCATGCCATGCGCTGTTACCGTAGTAGGCCCCGCCGTGGTAGTAGGCTCCGCCACCGTACCAGTTGCAGCTCCAGCTGCTGTATCCCCAACCATAACCGCCACTCATCATGGCCCCGATAGCTAATCCTGCACCGAAGGCGATTACTCCTGTTGCGACCACATCTGCGGTGCTGTATCCGGGGGTGACGTACGGAGTGCCGTAGACCACGGTCGGGTTGTATTCCGGAACATAGACGATCTGTGGATTGGTGGGCTGGATAACGATGGTCTGGGGCGACTGCTGGACCACTGTTATCTGAGGGCCGGACTTGAGGTTGCCTGCCGCCTTCGCCTGGGCGCGTAGCGTTTGCACCGCCGTCATGACGTCGGCTTGCTGGGTGTGATACGCCTCGCCCAGAGATGAGGTCCAGGCGAGACTTTGCGCCATCTTGTCCAAGACAGACGGGAACTCCGTAAGTGCTTTAACGCTTGGGTCCCACGTTTGTTTATCGACTGCCTGCTTCAGTGCGGTTCCGGTGAGGGCCTTATTCGTCTGGAGCCAGTTGTCAGCAATGGCGACCTGATCGGGAAACGTTGCGGCACTTAGAATCTGGGCCACTAACGCATCCGGATACAGTGCGATGGGCGCCACGAGTCCTTGCAACTCGGCAGCGGTCATAGGCGCTCCCTGGCCCGAATAATCTGACGTAGAAGTGTTCGGCTGCGACTGGAAGAACATGGCAGCACCAGCGTCGATGGGTGTGGTAACCGCAACAAGAGGGACGCACAAAGCAGCCGACAGAATCTTCTTCCCGAGTAGCACATTCATTTGGAGGCTCCTTACGACATAATCATCATTGTGCTCGCCGTCGCACTTACAAGGCACTTTGCGAAACATCGTGATCGAATCCTCATCGAAACATTCGCCTGCACACCCGAATCCTACGGGTCGGTCTGCGAAGCCGGTCTAATGCACCGGTCAACACTCCACAATGTCGTCGCATGTTGATGGTATGCAGTCCACTCATAATCGCAACTGTCATTTTCGACAGTTAGTGCGAAATCGTTCTTGCTGCACCTGTTCGAATTGACAGTTGTGGGACGCGTCGAAGTGTCAATAATGATTTGAGTAGCAAGTAGCATGAGCACGGCATTAACGAGGGCAATCGGCGTCTGCTGCTGTGCCAAATGATCTCTGATCAATATGTCTGGGCCGCCTGCCTCCTGGCGGCGGTCCGGAAATTTATCCCTGTGAGGTGAGTCATGACAAGGAATCGATATTTAGCATTGAAGAAGTTTTTTTCGCTGTTATTGCCTGCTGTTGTCTTGTGCAGCTATTCAATGGCTCAGTCCAAGAGCAGCAAGTACGCTTGTTCGGAGCCACATCCCGCCCAGCTATGCACAGCAGCGAATACCTGTGGCTCCGCGTCCACTCCGTGTGCCGTTGATGTGAAGAGGACCTCTAATTCCGCTTCGGCCACTCCCATGATTCCGAACGCCAAGGGCAATTCGCTGTTCTGCATAGCGGCAGGAACGACCGTCCAGTGGAAGAGCACGGGAAAGGACATAGGGTTCGTCGTCGATTTTGGCCCTCAATCTCCGTTTGATCCGGCTGGAGCCATCATTGGCGGCTCTGACCGCTCTGTTACCGTCGTCGCCAAGAAGCCCGGATGTTACAAGTATTCCGCTGGGGCCTGTATGTCCGGCGCCATCTATGGGATGTGTGGAGAGGCGAACGTTATGCTCATCGTCACAGCTAACTGATTGCTTGTAATGTTAAGTTCCATTTGATGCGTCGAACACCACCTGATCATGCCACCAGAGCCGTTCGAAAAAAGTACGTGCTACCTCGAGTTTTGTTGGTTGATTTGAAGATAACGTCGTTCGTTTCACGATTTCTCGGATGTTACAGTCCCCCTCGATCGCGTCGAACAACTGTTTTTCCTTTGACCCTATAGGCAGGAACAGATCCGTGTAAGTGTGAGTCCGGTTGATCAGAACAGCCGCGGCCCCGGGAGGGAGCCGATCTTGAACACAGATAGTGTCTGACATTCGAATGGGCACATAGTCAAGCCAGGCGTCCCCAGCAAAACTAACCTGTTGCGGGCCACAGGCGCCATCGCTTCGATATGCAACTATGCTGTGGCGAGCCATCGTGCCCCGAAACAGTTCGATAACTGCGTATTGCTCTGCAAGGGGAAGGCGCGCTATGCGTGTTGCCTGCGGAATGTCTGCGATTACACCGCAGTGGAGGCAGTAGGGCGCTTGTCTTACCCATCGGCCGAAGGTCAGTCCAGCCTTATCGATAAAGTCGAACAATTGGGGCACGGAATAGGCGCGGTCTTGCGGATGCAGTAAAGCATCGGCAAGCGCCGCCTCGTGTCGAAAGTCCGGGGCCTGTCTCAGCAGGCTTTCCAACGGATGTTGGGGAGGCAACAACTTGAGTGCACTGATAAGCTCGCAGATTTCTCCATCGGTGGCATGGATACCGATGCGTCTGCAGAACTCCTGCAGCATATAAATACCGGCCCGTCCATAAGGCGCGTACACCATGAGATGCATCGCTCCACCAGGTTTGAGCACGCTGGATAAAGCACTGAGGCCTGCATCGGGATCGGGGAGATGATGGAGAACCCCGGTGCATACGATCTGATCGAAGCTCATCCCGAGGTCCGTTACGCGCTCGATGGCAAGTTGGTGGACCTGAAGATTATTCAGGTCATATTTTCTTTTGAGTTCCTGAGTACTTTGCACACTCGTTGTGCTGACATCGATACCGGTAATTTGAGCCGAGGGCCAACGCAGCGCATGCTTAGCCGCTTGAGATGTCCCGCATCCGGCAACGAGAATCGATTGGTCTTCCCTATAAGATTGCTTGGGCCAAAACAGATAGTAGTCCGCGCGACGTCTTTGACGGTCCTGCCAGAGCTGCCGATATTTTTCCAGATCGTCGATCGGTGGAGGATAGGGATAACGATCGTAGAAGTTCCGGACCGCCTCCACTACATCGAGCGATGGCGAGAGGTGCTCTGCTTCTCGGCTCATGCAATTGCCTCATTCCGCCTGGTCCGTCGACACTACAAAATCTTTACATGTTTGTTCTCTCATGGCACTACAGAAACACTCTCCGTCACCGCCTCCACTGTATGGCGTGCGATGCAGCGGAACCCTATGTGGTTCATACTGGTGTCGACCATCTGCGGCTGCCGTGCCGCTGGACGATAACGCAAGCAGTAGTTGGGCGCGCATAGGTGCGAGCCGCCTTTGACAACCTTGCGCGGAATCCGGAATTGCGCCTGCGCGGCATCGTAACTTTTATCTGGCGAGACAATACGCGGATTGACCGCCGGGCCGCAGCAGGCCTTAACTATTTCGTCGGCGTGGCGCGGGACAAACCAATCAGAGGTCCATTCCCATACGTTACCCGCCATGTCGTACAAACCGTAACCGTTCGGCGGGAAGGAACCGACCGGGGAAGTACCCTCGTAGCCGTCGTGGAGCAGATTTTGCCAGGGAAACTCTCCTTGCCAGCTGTTGGCCATCGCTTTACCGTCGGGGAAATGCTCATCGCCCCAGGTAAACTTCTTACCATCAAGGCCGCCGCGAGCGGCAAACTCCCACTCCGCTTCGGTCGGCAGCTCTTTTCCGGCCCAGTGTGCATAAGCTTCGGCGTCCTCATAGGCAACGTGAACTACGGGGTATCGTGCAAAACTTTCTATCGAGGATCCCGGCCCCAGCGGATGGCGCCAACTTACTCCAGGCACCCATGCCCACCAGTTGACGTAATTTCGTAAGTCGACAGGGCCGGCGGTTTTGTGGAAGAGCATGGACCCGGGCACGAGATTCTCGGGAGGGGCGCCAGGGAAGTCCGCAGGATTCGGTGGGCGCTCGGCGAGTGTCTGATAGCCGGTCTCCTCCACGAACCGCGCGAACTGTTCGTTTGTGACCTCGTAGCAATCCATCCAGAAGCCATCTACGCTAACTTCGTGAACTGGCTTCTCTTCGGGATAGAAGTCTTCGGATCCCATGCGAAACGTCCCGCCAGGTATCCAAGCCATTCCCGGATGCTCTGAAATGCCCGATGTTTTGGTTGTTTGGCTAAGCGTATCGTCCATTTGCGATTTCATCCAATCTCCGTCGGATTTTACTCTCTGTACGTCATCGGGACGACCCCGGCGCGAACTTTTTCGCGTTAGAAAGGGAGGTCTTTCGACCTCCCTTTCATCGACCTCTAACTGGCTTTGCTGAGAGGAGCAGCAGGCTTCGTCGGAGTGCTCGGCGCTTTACCGGCTGCAGCTTCCGCTGCGGCCCTCTGTGCCTTTGCTGCGGCCTCCGCTGGCCCCAACGATGCCATAACAGCGTCGAGGTTGAATGAAGCCGCCTTTTGGCGAGGCGGGTACTTGACGTAGTTCTCGATCTGGGCCGCCACGAGTGCTTGAGCCTGGTAAAGCTGGGGCACGTGGTTGATCATCCAGTCGTAGTAAACGTTGGAGTTGGTATCGGCGCGCTCAAACGGATCGCGACGAAGGCTATAGATATTTGGAAGCCGTAGTTTGACCATGGGCTCTTGCCAAACCGCTGTCGAGGTTGCGCGCTGTACTTGAAACACCAACTTATAGTCACCTTGCCGGACCGCCATGACGCCGCCGTCATCACTGACGTAGAAGAAGTAGTCTCTGGGGCTCTCCTTCACCTGGCCTGTGATATAGGGCAGTACGTTGAAGCCATCGATATGTACGCTGAACGTCTTATCCCCGCATTTGTAATTGTTGAGGAGTTTCTGGTTTATGTCTGGCTCGCCCGCAGCTGCCAGCAACGTGGGCAGCATATCCTGGTGGGAGACGATGCCGTTCAGCACCGAGCCCGCCGGGATCTTTCCAGGCCAGCGGAGAAACGCCGGAACGCGCCAAGCGCCTTCCCAGTTGGTGTCCTTCTGGCTACGGAACGGGGTATTGGCACCATCGGGCCAGGTGTCGTTTTCCGGGCCGTTGTCGGTGGAATACATGACGATGGTGTTGTCTGCGATGCCCAACTCATCGAGCTTGTCGAGCATCTGGCCGATTTGTTCGTCGTGTGTGACCATCCGGTCGCTGTAGTCGTCCTGCCCGCTCTTGCCGCGGTTCTTGTCGGCGAGATGGGTCCGGAAATGCATTGCGGTTGAGTTGTACCAGAGGAAGAAAGGCTTATCCGCTTTGACCTGCTTCTCCATCCAGCCGAGAGCGGCCGACGTAATCTCCTCATCGACAGTTTCCATGCGCTTCTTGGTAAGGGGGCCGGTGTCTTCAACGGTTTGCTTGCCTACGCGACCCCAGCGGGCATCGGTCGTTGCGTCATCCTTGTCAGTCGCAAAGCAGTGCAGGACGCCTCTGGGCCCGAAGCGTGCTAGAAATGCCGGGTCCTTGGGATAGTCGGGGAGTTCCGGTTCTTCCTCGGCGTTCAGGTGATAGAGATTGCCGAAGAATTCGTCGAATCCGTGTACGGTTGGCAGATATTCATTGCGGTCGCCGAGATGGTTCTTCCCGAACTGACCGGTGGCATAGCCGAGCGGCTTGAGCACTTCGGCAATGGTCGGGTCTTCTGCCTGAAGACCGACAGTTGCGCCGGGCATTCCGACTTTGGTCAAGCCGGTGCGAAGCGGGTTCTGGCCGCAGATGAAGGCTGCACGTCCAGCGGTGCAACTCTGCTGGCCGTAGTAGTCGGTGAAGGTGACTCCCTCTTTGGCGACGCGGTCGATGTTCGGCGTTTGGTAGCCCATCATGCCCTTGCTGAAGTGGCTGATATTCCACATGCCGATGTCATCGCCCCACAGGATCAGGATATTTGGTTTCTTTGTAGCCATGATTTGTTCCTTCCTCTAAGTTGAATTTGCGTTGCGGTCGCCGGCTTTCGCCGAAGAAAATGCGTTGAAGGCCGAAATGCGCCATCAAGGTGTCGCTTGGTTACTCCATGCGCGCCGCCGGACGATGCTCCGAGTGCGCGTTCGTCGCGGGGCTTACCACTGAAAGGGGAACGTGATTCACGGTAGCCGTGGCAGAAGCGGAACTTCTGGCCGCTTCCGTCGCCAGGTGGAAGCACGGTCGCGAAGGGCCGGCGTAATATCGTCAGTCACTGATGCCATATTCGTACCAACTTTGCGCGGCAACTAAGTCCGCTGCCAGTCACGGTTCTCTTTGCACGCACAGACTAGACCCGCGCGCTGCAATCGCGTAACTGTCAAAACAGACAGGCGCGTGCGGATGGCGTGGCGGGCGCGAAGAAATGGGAGTAGGGTCGGAAGTTTGGCTTGCAACCTCATATGCCTCGGCCCTGATGTGCTTTCTGCTTGAAGGTGTGGCCGATATCTGCCAGTTCTGAAATACCCTGGAGAGCAAGGGGCGAGTGCATTCTGCCCGGGAAAAACCTTGTTAATGGAGGATATAAGCAGCCATCAGCACGCTGGCTGCAATCGCCGCGAGGAGCCATATGGTTGCAATTGCGACGGAAGCAACGACGGCGGCAGCCGATCTGATTTTTTCTTTCCTACGCGCCCCGGCAACATCGGCAAGCACACGACATTCAGTGAGCACGTCCACAGGGGTGATCCTTTGAAGCAGCCGCACCCCCAAGAACACAACCAACAAGTCATCAAGCATTCCGATCACTGGGATGTAGTTCGGGATGAGTTGAATGGGACTAAACAAGTAAGCTGCGGTGCAAGCTGCAACCAGCCTCGCGTACCAGCGTGTGCGGGGATGCTTAAACACAAAATAGGAAACATATGCTTCCCTCTGGAGTCGTTGCGCCTGTTCCCTCCAACTCATCGCAAACGCAGGTTTGGGTCGCACCTCCTCCGGGGTTGCCGCTGGCAGGTTCAGGCCCGAAATCTTTGCCGAATTGGCTGAGTTACCGTCCACGATTTCCTCTTTGTCCACCGCGAGGTTCTCCCGATTATCGGAGTTGTGCGAGACGAGTTAGACGATCCAAACACCAAGCTAGGAGTTCGCTGACGTCTTAGCCACTGGCAAATATGATAGCGACTCGGAAGTGTCCCAGCCGATCATCGAAAAGCGCGGTTCGGATCCATGTTCATCAACGTTCTTTCCGCTGCGATGATTATGCGCTGGCGGGCTAAATCGGTACGCCCTTCGTCAAGAACCGTTCCTTACCTTTCAACAGGGATCATCCCCCCCTGATATCTTGACGATCGTCGAGCGTATTGAGTAACGAAGAGCGCGACCAAGCCAGTGGCTATCCTGATCACTTCGAACTACCGAGGAGTTGTTTGGCTGTCGTGTTGATGCCGCAGATATATCGTTCGAGCCAGACGCGTGATCGGCCCGCGCAGAATCAAGTAAGGCACGATCGCCAGGACGATGGCGACGATGAAGGTTTCTCCTAGATAAACAAAATGCAAAACGATGAGTTGGTAGACGACGTCCAACACCACCGCGAGAATAAATACCTTGCCGATACTCTTCCACCCATCCTTGAGTATCTCGGCACGGTGGGCGGGATCCGTGCAGAGGCTCCAGAAGTACGGCGACTTACCAGCCTTGGCGTCTGCCAACCCGCCGCGAATGGCGAAGAAGCACGCCATGAGCGGCTGTAGCACCAGTCTGAACTTCAAAGGTCCGCTGACACGGGCAACGAGCTGATCTGCAACGCGCGTCCATATATGATCCATAAGATTCCTTTCCATTCTGATAGGCCGAACAGCGCCGACCAGTACAAACCTCTTGACTCCTCGGAGATCATTTACGCGTGCCGGGGCCGTCTGCCGGCGCAGCCAATGGTATGATCGACGGCCAGTGCTCCCGGACAGCGACTACGCGAAACACGAACGCAACTAGCACTGAGATTAAGGTGACCGGGAAGAAGTCCCTTCCGCTTTCCAATCTCGCGAGCAACGTATAGACCGTGCCCGACAGCACTGCTGTTGTGACGAGTTGCTCCGAAGGCCTCACGATCTCCGGAGTCACCCCGGAGAACAGGTCGATGAGTACCCCACCGGCGGTGGTGGCGATTAGCCCGACGAGGACCGCAGCGAAGATGCCAAGGTTGTGGTCGAGCGCCCTATGCGCGCCCAGGATCGCAAACCAGGGCAACGTGAAGGACTTGAAATAGGCTAGAGTCCGAGTACGGAACCGCTCCTCCTTCGATTCGAGGTAGCGACAAATTGCCACTCCCAACAAACCCATCAAAATGCAAACGTAAAAATAGGCTGGGGTCTTGAGCGGCGAGGGGATTTCGTTGAGAAGCAAGTCACGCGTTATGCCCCCGCCTATACCGCCCATAAAGGCCATGATCAGCAGCCCCGCCAAGGTGTAGCCGCGGTTATGCGATGGACGATGGGCAATGAGGGCGCCATACAGAGCGTTGACGCCGGCGGAGAATAAATCGACGTTCGGAAAGCTTGGTAGGTTCATTTTTTGGATTCTCCCTGGAGCGAACTCCTACCTAAATGCCACTGAGCCGTCGGATTGGATGATGTTCCTTCGGCTATCTCTTGAGCGATCCTCTCGATGTTTTTGATCCGCCGCCACTTTAGATGTTCTTTCCGTTCCTGTTCTTAAGTTTCTGCTGGCATCGAGTCAAGAGCAGAACATCCACGGACTCGTTCGCTAGTGGATCACGAATACAAATCAGCGCCTACTGTCAAAACTTCTAGGGAGCCTTGGCACCGCATTCGGAAATAGAGCAACAGGAATAGTCGTCGATCCGGGGCAGGTTAATTGTCTGTACGTTGTCTGTAACGGTCGTAGAATGCTCGACTCGAACTCGCGAGGGTGCACACTTCGCTGACCAATCACGTTCAGACGGTATCCGGACACTCCCTACAGGGAAATCGGGGAATCCCTATCAAACGGCGTCTTGACGCGCTACAATGATGTTCAATTTCCCAGGCGGGCTCTCTCTAGCGGGTAGCAAATCCGCGAGACACTTCAGACATTTTGCAGGTTGACCCAACGCCGGGAAGGGCAAGCCTATGATAACAGACTAGTTGGTCGAACGAGGCTTTACGGCAACTCCGCTCTAATGCCGATTTGTGCGTATGAAACGGATCTTCGGGAAGTGGCGAGGTGCGGATGAAACCAACTGCACACGCTGGGTTTGGGAAATCAGGATTCGCTGTGCGCTGGCTTACCGTTCTCAGCATTCTGTTTTGCGTTGTTACCCATCCCGCTGGCGCGGGGACCAAAATCGTCGCTTCCGTGCCGGTTGTCTCTGCGACGGCGATTTCTTGAGCAAGCGTGGAACGTAACCAGATTGCGAGCGTGAGGGAGGCTGTATGAGACGAACGCGTATTTTGCTGGCCGACGATCACATGATGATCGGAGCCGCCTTCCAGAAGCTGCTGGAGCCTCAATATGAAGTGGTTGGCTGTGTTGGAGACGGCAGAGCGCTACTGAAAGCAGCCGCGGATCTACGGCCGGACTTGGTGCTGCTTGATGTCGGAATGCCGTTGCTGAACGGGTTGGACGCAGGGCGAGAGTTGAAGAAGCTAACGCCTAGTGTAAAACTCATCTTTCTCACGATGAATCCTGACCCCGATGTCGCGAGCGAAGCGTTCCGGATAGGCGCCTCTGGCTACGTGCTAAAGACCTCACAAAAAGACGAACTATTAGAGGCCGTCCATAATGCAGCCAAGGGAATTTCGTATGTGACGCCACAAGTCCGCCACGCAATTGAACAGAAATTCATCCGGGATCCAAAGTCCCTGGGTCGCCCCAAGGACCTGACCGACCGGCAGGTGGAGACTTTGCAATTGCTGGCAGAGGGCCGGCAACTGAAGGAGATTGCCTCCATCCTAAATATCTCGGTCAGAACTGTGCGCTTCCACAAAGATCGGATCATGGAAGTGTTGGGAATCAGCAACCTAGCCGAACTCGTGCGGTATGCGATCAAGCACGCTATGATCTCCTAGCGGTAGGCGTGCAGTGTACCGACGGCGTATTCACAGGCCGTTTTTCTTGGCCTTCTTACTGTCCAAAGTGACAGTAGGCAGCCTAGTTTTAGGAGCCGAGAATATTGCTTAATCTCGTAGTCAGGGACTCGTGGGGCGGACAGCAAGCGTTCGCATGGTGCTCCGAACGGTCATGAAGCGATCGTGGTGCGGATGAGCGCGATCTGCTAGGAAGGTAGGGAGAAGATGAGGAATCGTATTCGCATTCTGATTGCCGACGACCACAATCTTATGGCCGAACTATGCAAGCGGCTTCTCGAGACGGAGTTTGACGTGGTCGGAGTTGTCGGCGATGGCCGCTCCCTGGTGCGTGCTGCTGCCGAATTGAAGCCGGACTTGATCGTGCTCGATATCGCCATGCCCATTCTGAATGGTTTGGATGCAGGCCAGCAGGTGAAGGAAATAATGCCGGCCGTCAAGTTGGTGTATCTGACCATGAATCCCGACGTCGAGTTGGCCGCTGAGGCGCTGGCCCGCGGAGCTCGCGGCTACCTCCTTAAGCATGTGCCGCAGCTGAGATGGAGCTGGCGATTCATGCGGTGTTGCAGGGCAAGACTTATCTCTCTAAGGCTCTGTCTCGCGACGCGATCGATTGCTTGCACTGGGAACACAAGGAGTTGGTGAGTGAGCAGGAACGTCTGACCAACCGGCAACGTGAAGTGCTGCAGTTACTGGTAGAAGGCAATGGGATGAAAGAAGTTGGCTACATCCTGAATATGACATCGAGGACAGTGGCATATCACAAGTACCGAATGATGGAAGTACTTGGAGCCAAAAGCAACGCCGAACTGATCAAGTTCGCCATCAGGAACCACATTGTGGCTGCATAGACCGAACCAAGCGTGATCCGCAAACTGCCACTCACCGACTGCCGACCCTTCGAGTCCAGCTTCCACAGCCGACACAAAATTGCCTAAGGCCGGTCATTGGCACTCGTAAATTCTGACAGTACCGCACCCACCGCAAATCCAAATAAGCTGCGATCAGCAAAGGTTGGTTTGCGGGCCTGAGTGTCAAAGAAACGCTGACGGGCCCAGTTCGCCGCCCGAGTGCAATGCCAACCACAGAAGAGGCGAATCTGTGCCAACTACGACCGCGATCCTTGCCGACGACAATTTTGCTTTCCTCGAACATGTGCGCAAGACTTTTGAAAAAGAGAAGGGCTGCAAGGTTGTGGCCACCATATTCGACGGGGCAATTGTTGTCCGGGAATACCTTCGGCTCAGGCCCGATGTCATCTTGCTCGATATTTCCATGGGCCAGTTCAACGGGATCGATATCGCGCGCCAGCTGCGAGATTCAGGGTGTAGTGCAAAAATCATTTTTCTCACCGTGCACGAAGACATTGATTATGTAAACGCCGCCCTGGGTGCAGGCGGGTCCGCCTATGTTGTGAAATCGCGGTTGAACATCGATCTGTTCTCTGCCATCAAGGCAGTGCTGTCCAACAAGCTCTTTGTCTCACCAACGTTGTCCTACACACACAGCGATGACAGTTCGTCCACCCGTGTTTCGGACCGTCATTGACCTGCCATAGCGTTATGGTCAACGCAAGCGTCCTTCCATGAGTAACCAGAGGATCTCGCATTACCGCGTTATCGAGAAGGTGGGTGGTGGGGGAATCGGTGTGGTGTACAAGGCCGAGGATGTGGATCTTGGCGGGTACATCGCCCTCAAGTTCGCGAGTGAGGGATTCATATCCGCCTGTAAACATATTATTATCAGTATATTACTCGCAAGAACTTACGAAGTACCCCCAAATATACCCCCCGCGAGCCATGGCTAGGGATATAGCACCGCATTGACTCATTCGCTTCTCGGTGCTGGTCAATGAGCGCATTGGCGATTTATCAGTCATCGAGAAATCGGAACGATAGTCTGATCGTCGGTCAAGGAATGCGCAACCCCAATCCGCGTATGCGCATGATCGGCTTCCCCTCGATGAGTTCCGCATATCTCTCAGACTTGACCTATTAAAACTGACAGTATCTAACGCCTCCATCATCGGCTAGTCTCGGCTTCGCATCCGCTTGCAATTGATTTCCGGAGCATAAGCTCATGAGTCTTGCCGAAGGCATTCGAAAACTAGGGCCGATGGCGGGTACCTTTACAAGATTTTTTGCGTCATTTCTATTTGCAATCGGACTACCTGTCGCAACAACCGCCCAGCAGGTCACAGGACAATTGGGTGCGCCTTCTGCGACAACGACCGTCAACGGTAAACAACTTCCGGCACCGCCGCCGCCGTTCGGCGGCGTGATCAAGCAAGGCGCTAAGGATTCCACTCCCTGGTGGCCACCGCGCGTCGTGCCGCCTACTCGCACACCCGTGGACTTCAGTTACGACCTGCCGTTTCGATTCAACGGCACAATCGACAAACTTACTTACAATCTCGGGCCGAGCCAACTATCGGCAGAGGACCAAAAGAAGGTGCAGGACGCAGTCGCCAAAGTCAACGACTAAGCTAACGCAGCTGAAGTAGGTTGAAATGCGGTGAATTCAGACAAACGCGTCGTCAATATCCCAAGCACTCAAACCTCCAAACGCGCTCTTAACCTCGTGTTGCAGCCTTCAGAGAAGGAGATCACGTGACAAACCAAAATCACTTTACTCTTAGCTTTCCCTTGAAGTCACCGGCGGACGCAAAGGCGTTGTCGGACGAGCTTCCACCCTTGATGCCCGGCCTGTTTCAGGTGGAAGATGTAATTGGCACGATTCACTACTCGCGTTTTACTCTGCTGAGCGATAAGACGCTGCTATTTCTTGGCGACTTCGACGGGGAGTTCAGCCAGTTAATGGCCGACCTGGCCAAGCATGCAGGGCCGGTATTTGATGCAATCTTCAAGCATGTGAACTCTCCGCCGCCTACTCCGGTGGCCGATAACGCAGACGCTTTCACCGAATGGACCGCAGCGCATCTTCTCCATCCTGTGAATCTCTACACCGCTTATCCAGACGTAACCGCTAAGGAGATCAAGGCATTGGCCGCCGCAGCAGGCGTTGCCAGCGGGGGGGTGCTCAATCCCTTTCTGGTGATCCTGCCGATGAAATCGAAACTTGCCGATATCGAAGTTCAACTGATCCTGCGCGCGAGAGGACACGGAACAACGACGGACCTCGACAAAGTTGGGACACCTCACTTCGCGCAGTTCGTGCCGCTCGAAGACAACCAAGTCGGTTTCTTCACGGTCTATGACGGCTCATTTGACAAGTACATCTCCGATTTCACCAAGAACATTGGACCTGTCTTCGATCTCTTATTCAAGTTCACCAAGGGGGCGCCGCCCTCGCCCTGCAGAAAGTACCTGCAGGAGTTTATCGACTTCGCAGCGGGAGCAAATCGCACTCCGATTGGGTTCTACCAGGCGTACCCAGGCCTAAGCGTCCAGGACATCCACGCGCTTATCGCCGATAGCAAATCGCAATCAGGTTCGAATCAATCCAGCGCGCCTGCCGCGTAGTCATCAGTGAGGATTAAGTGGGCCTTTTGACATCAAACTCGGACGATAAGACCCTAGCGTCAGAAGCGAAAGAAGGCGTGGGAATCCTTGGCCGTCTGTTCGGCCGAAGCCGCCACGAGACGAAGTCGACGCTCGACCTTCCTGACATTCAGGGATTCATTCTGCGGGGTTACAGAATGCCGATGGTGCGACATTTCCTGCTGTCGGTCGCTACCCCTACAGAGGCGCGCAAACTGCTCGGACGCTTCGTTAGTGGAGATGAGACCGATGCGCCGCAAATTACCACCGCTGAAGACTGGCACGTCGGGTTTGCGCCGGGGCCTGGAGACAATCCTGCCGATGTCCCACGGCACAAGCCTGACTACTGCCTTAATGTGGCGATTACCTGGCCAGGAATGATTGCGATGGAGATCAAAGATCGCATCCCGGCGCTCTCGTTTAAATCGTTCGGCGCATTTATCGACGGGGCCGCCAAGCGCGCTGGATTAGTTGGCGACACGGGACCGAGTGATCCACAAAACTGGATTGGCGCTTTTGGGAAGGGCAACGATCACGTCATGGTGACACTGCATGCCATGAGCCCCGAGGCATTGACGACTTACAGCGAACGGCTTTCAGTTTTGTTTGCTGAGGGGAATGCATTTCGAGAGATCTGGCGGATTGATGGAGTGGCGTTGACGGAGATAGTCGATGGCAAGCCCACCTTTACTTCCAGAGTTCACTTTGGTTACACCGACGGCGTCAGCATGACAACCATTCACGGCGGCCCGGAAAAATATCCGCCGGATCACCAGGAGCCGTGCGAACCGTGGCTGTTCGTTTTGCAGGACGACGCTGAGAACTATTTATTGCCGGAACCGCGAGAATTCGGTCTGAACGGCAGCTTTGCCGTGTTTAAGATGATCGAAACGGATTGCGCAGGATTTGAGAATCACCTGCAATCAAACAAGGACAAGATCGATCCTGAGTTACATGCCGCCAAGATTTGTGGCCGCTGGCGCAACGGCGTTCCTCTTATGTTGTCGCCGGAGACTGATAGTCCTCCAGGCGGGATTCCGACCGAGCAGCTGAACGACTTCAATTACGTGAACGCTGATGGTTCAGGCGATCCAAGGGGGCTGCATTGTCCCGTGGGCGCCCATATGCGCCGTGTAAATCCTCGAGGCCAGCCAGTGACTGGACAAGGGGTTCCCGGAGGCACCAATAACACTCACCGGCTGATCCGCCGTGGCATGCCATATGGGCCAGCCTACGATCCGGCGAAACCAGACGACGGCATCGAACGTGGGCTTCTTGGTTATTTCATCAACTCAAGCATTGAGAACCAATACGAATTCGTGCTGGGGCATTGGGTGAATGACAGCGAGTTCGCAGGCGCTGTCAGGCTGGACCCCAAATCGAAAGACCCAATGATTGGCACTCAAGATCCGGCTGAAAGCATCTTCGTTATTCCTCAAGCGAATGGTGCTCCCGCGCTCAAGATTACGGGATTCTCAACGTTCATAAAGACGAAAGCGGCTGCTTACTGCTTCCTGCCAAGCATTACGGCACTCAAGTTTATTTCGAACCTGGGTTGAGGATTTTGCAGAAAAGGAGCCACGCGCAGGGAAGGATGTAGACTCATGCCCTACTTGACCAAATTATTCGGAGTTACTTTTAGCGATGCGGACCGGAATCTCGCCCGGGAACCGGCCGACATCGAAGAGATCACGCGGAGAAGTCTATTAATGCAAGCGAATGCCGCCGCCAAACAAAGCCGGCCTCTCGCACGCGGAACCCATGCAAAGGGTGTCTGCGCCCGGGCTCAGTTCGAGGTATTTGATGTTGCCGAAGGCCGCGATCCCGCGGTGGCAGCGCGACTCGCGAAGGGGATCTTCGCGAAACCGGGCGTATATCCCGCTACTGTGCGATTCGGGAATGCGGATTCAAAGAAAAACTCTGATTTCAAAGCAGACGTTAGATCGTTATCTTTTTCGGTCGATCTCACCAAGGAGGGAACGGTTGTTCCCAACGCAGGCTATGGGCGGCAGGATTTCTCAATGCAAAATACAACGACTCTGCCCATAAACGACTCGCCCGCATTTCTTGCGATCATCAAGCTACTCACCGCATCGAACCCGGCGTCAGGCCTGTGGTCGCTGTCCATGAAAGACAAGTTGAGAGTGTTCAGGACCCTCGCCTTGGTACAAGTGCAGTCACACCAGACGATCAGACCTTATCAGCAACTGCGCTATGGGAGTAACGTGCCCTTTCGTCACGGGCCGGTAGACGTGGTGAAGTATTCGGCCACACCATCCCCCGACAATCCGGTGAGGCCTCTACAAACGAGTAATCCTAACGGCTTGCAGGACGAACTCATCCGACACGTGCAAGAGGACAACAAGATGAGTTGCTTCGACTTTGGAGTCCAGTTTCTCGACACCGACAAGATGACCTATTGGGGCAAGCATTATGACGCCAGCTTCTGGATTGAAAACGCAAGCGTTGAATGGAAAGAAGCAGAAGCGCCTTTTCACAACATCGCCCGGCTTACTCTTCTGAGGGGTTCGCACCTTGGGCCTAATGAGACCAAAGCGGTCTATTTCGACGTAACGGGAAACTCATCGTCCGATAGCACGCCCGTTGGCAGCATCAATCGCGCACGCTGGCCCGCAGAGGCAGCCAGCAGAAAGGCACGAATGGCGTCGGTTCAACAAGTTTGAATATTGTGATTAGACCGTCTGACAGTGGTGTCCCTGAAAACCCGGGCGGTCTCAACCGGTCGGTGCAACACCATCTGATATGAATTCATTTTCTAAAGGTGGTGTTTATGGCACAAGGAAAACGGAACAGGCTTTCGACGGAGCGGAGGACGGAGATGTGGCGCCGCTGGAAAGCGGGAGAGTCGTTACATGAGATTGGCCGTGCCTTTGGCAAGGACCATTGGTCCATTCAGTTCTTGTTATCGAAGCGCGGGGGGATAGCTCCTCCGGTTCGTCGGCGCTCGCTGCGAACGCTCACGCTGGCCGAGCGGGAAGACATCTCACGAGGAATTGCTTCCGGTTCGTCGATTCGGGAGATAGCCAGAGGGTTGCAGCGTGCTGCGTCGACGGTGAGCCGGGAGGTGACGCATCATGGCGGTCGTCCACTCTATCGAGCCAATGAAGCCGACTCTCAGGCCTGGGAGTCCGCTCTGCGGCCTAAGGTGTGTTTTCTTGCGAACCATCAGACATTGAGGACGATCGTGGCCAGTAAACTGACCCTGGACTGGTCGCCGGAACAGATTTCAAAATGGTTGAAGGTAAGCTATCCCAAGAACGAGAGCATGCATGTGTCCCACGAAACCATCTACCGCAGCTTATTCATCCAGGCCCGCGGAGTGCTGAAAAAGGAGCTGATTCAGCACCTGCGGTCCAAGAGGTCTATTCGTCGCTCACGGCACTCTCGGGCTGGCGGAAAATCCCAAGGTCAGATCGTCGATGCCATCTCTATTAGGGAAAGACCTGCGGAGGTTGAACACCGCGCTATTCCCGGTCATTGGGAGGGCGATCTGCTCGCAGGCAGCAAAAACAGTCACATCGCTACCCTGGTGGAACGACATTCGCGTTTCACCATGCTCATCAAAGTACCCAGCAAAGATACCGCGACCGTCGTCGCCGCGCTGAGCAAGCACGTGCGTAAACTGCCCGCGACCCTGCGGCGCTCCTTGACTTGGGACCGGGGGCACGAGATGGCAAAACACAAGAGCTTCACGGTGGACACGAATGTGAAAGTCTACTTCTGTGATCCGCAGAGCCCCTGGCAGCGCGGCACCAATGAAAATACCAACGGCCTACTAAGACAGTACTTCCCCAAGAAAACCGACTTGTCCGGCTACTCTCAATCCGATCTCAACAAGGTAGCCCTGCGCCTAAATCAACGCCCGCGAAAGACCTTGGGCTTTCAAACTCCTGCGAGTAAACTCCAAGCCGGTGTTGCATCGACCGGTTGAGACCGCCCAGTTTTTCGGCAACCCCAACTGAGCGGTTTGGTCTGGCCAGAGCCAGATAGCTTCCGGATCGCCGATCACTCGGGAGTTGAGTGACGAGAAGGGCATTAAGGCGCTTGGTAGGTTACACCGGAGAGGCTGCCGACAGAGTTGATCAGCGCAAGCCCCGCGGCTGCTGCCGATCCAGCAAGAATGCGTCCAGGCAACGTCCAGTAGATCGGCATCAGCGACAGGATCCCGGATGTGGCCAGCGTCAGCATCATGAGCGCGAACCAGAACTTGTCGTGTGCGTAGGTAGCGAGAAAAAGTCCCACGGAGGCGATGAGTACCGCGATCGTTCCGTGCATCCGCTGCTTGCCCGTGCGCTCAGCCTGCCGTGCGTTGAAGTACATAACGAAAGCGGCCACGCCGAAGGGAATAGCCGTATAGAGCCCAATATGAAAATCATTGGTGATGCCTGTCTTGCGGATGACAGTCGGCATCCAGAGCGTCAGCCCATAGAAAGCGGTGTTGAAGAGGAGCATCATGACGATCAGGATGTAGATACCCTTCGACTGCAGGGCATCAGAGATCCGATGAACTTTGTTCCCGGCCTCGCGCTCTACGTTCCATTCGACGAAGGTCTTCTCGTCGTCTGTGAGCCATGAAACATCACGTGGGTTGTTCTTGAGCAGCGCCAGGATAGCGATGCCAAGCACGACGGAGGGTGCGCCCTCCAGCACGAACAGCCACTGCCACCCCTTCAAGCCGCCGACACCCTGCATCGATTGCAGAATACCTCCCGACAGCGGCGCGCCCAGCATGATCGAGATCGGCAAGGCCATTAGAAAAATCGAGTACATCCGGCTCTGCCGCTTCGCTGGAAACCACGTGTTGGTGTAGTACATCACCCCTGGAACAAATCCGGCCTCGCAGATCCCCAGCAGCAGCCGCAGCAAATAAAACGCGCTCTGGTTGCGCGAGAAGATCATGAGCATGGACACGATGCCCCACGTGACCATGATGCGCGCAATCCATGCCCGCGCCCCCACCCGCAGCAGCAGCAGATTACTGGGAATCTCGAAGAGCATGTAGCCCCAGAAGAAAATGCTGGCCCCGATAGCGAAGGCATGTTCCGACAGTCCGAAATCGGCCTGCATCTGCAGCTTCGCGAGGCTGATGTTGACCCTGTCGAGGTAGGAAAGCACGAACCCAAGGAAGAATAAAGGCACGGTGCGAAGAATGACCTTGTGATAAAGCGCGTCTTCTTCCGCTGCGGACAGCTCGAGAGGGCTTTCGACCGCTGATCCAGCGTTCATGTACAACCGTGTCACCTCTTCTTCGCAGCCAGCGTCAGCACTTCGCTCCACACGCCGTCGTCGACAAGGATTCCCCCTTTCATCTGCTTCTGTCTAGTGCTTAGCGCATTTTCGCCGGGATAGAGAGTCCCAGTGCTGTCCTCCGCCGGAATCGATTCGTGCACATAATCGACCACGCTGTTCGCGATCTCCTCTGTGAATTTTTCGCCACCGAGCTTCGCCGGGTCGATCAGGATGAATATCTGGGAACAGCCCGTGCAGCTCCCCTCCTGGATCTTATCGATCGCGTTGGTCGGCGCACCCTCAGACAGTACCGCCGCCAGCACGTCCAGCATGATCGCAAAGCCCGACCCCTTCCAATAGCCCATGGGCAGAATCCGCATGGAAGTCTCGATCGGCCCCGGCTCATCGGTCAGGTTGCCGTCCTTATCGAAGCCACCGGGAAACGGCAGTTTGCGACCTTTCAGCCTCGTCGTCTGCAGCTTGCCGTAGGAGTACTGCGACATTGCCATATCGAGCACAATGTGGCCCTTCTTTCTCGGGACAGCGATGACGAAGGGATTGTTGCCGACGCGCGAGTCACGGCCGCCCCAGCCGGCATAACGGATTCGGTGTTCGTCCAACTGATCGCCACGTACCCTTGATCCGCCGCACGCCAGCCATAGGCGCCGCCGCGCATCCAGTGAGTTGTATTCCGGAGAGCGACGATCCCAACCCCCTGTTGCGAAGCCATCTGCATCGCACGATCGGTGGAGAACATCGCGTTGAGTACCCCCGGCGCTCGCCCGCCATCGTAGATCTCGATGGCCCCCAACTGCTTCACTAGTTTCGGTTTGGCAGCAAGATTGACCCAACCCTTGCTAACGTAATCTACGAAGCGCGCAACCCGGTTCAAACCATGCGAGTTCACGCCATCGAGCGTCGATTCGGTATGGATCCGCGCGCACTGATTGGCTTCCTGCTCGTTCATGCCTGCATTGATGAACGCCGAGGCAATCACGTCCTGCATCTCCGCGAAAGAAACTAGCGCCATTGAATCGGTTCTCCAGATCATTATCCAAAATTGCGTCCCAGCCTGAGGTGATCGGTAACGACAAGCCTAAGTGAAAGTCGGTATGTCGAGAATAATCCACAGCTCCCGAGTCACGGGCGATCCGACAGCAATCCGCGAAGTGCCCGCAAAGTCGGGTTATCGGCAACGTCAGCCAGCGGTGCGATTCGAGAATCCGTAGTTTTCGAAAACCCCGTTTCAGGGAACTACGGGACGCCACTTGTCCGATAAGCCGACTTTTCGTCCAAGTGGAAAGTCCCCCATTGGAAATCAGTGAACACCAGGGCGTTCGCGCGGACCAATTTCGCTAAGTTATTCTTACGACTCGCCGTTGGCAAACGGACAACGTCCGGATAGCCCGTTACCTGTCACGTTGGGGAGCAAATTGCGGACATCAGTGAATAGCTAGTACGGCTCCGGGCGAGAACTACCAGCTTTCGTTCGACAGCGCGCCGCTCAAGCGCATTGAGTACGAGGAGATTTCTCCGCTGCAGATTGTGCGGTACTTTCTGAACAATCGCGAGGAGTTCCTGAAGGAGTTGTTTCACGAGACTCCATCCATTGCAGAGGATTTTCTGCTTTCGCGTACTTGATTCATCCTGCGAGATAGGTGTAGAGTTTGAGGCCAATTAAAACGCGGAGCTCTCACGATGACATGGCAAGGTGGAAAGCGGGGGCGAGAGATCGGGCCCACATCGCCCTTCGCACGATTGAAGCCCCTGGCTGCAGGCAAAGATGACTCGGAAGCGGGACTCAAGCAGCTGGCACAGGCACTAAGTAATTACAAGAAACCAACGCTGTTGCATGTTCGCCTGGTGACCGGCAAAGAGGGCGAGCCTGTGGAGCATTGGGAGATCAAAGCGGGCTCAAAGGATGCGAAGGTACAGCGCAAGGAGCCGAAGAAGGCCGACGTGGTCGTGGTGATGCGTCCGAGACGTGGAGCCAGATTGCGCAGGGAATGCTGGCTCCATACGATGCGCTGTTTGCTGGAAAATTGAGGGTCGGCGGAGATGTCGAAACTGCGAAGGACATCACGCGCCACCTGTCGGATCCCCGGTTCCCGTATGTATCCCCTTGTTGATCCATGCATGCAGTTCGAGTGATTGGAGTCCGAGACGATGGCAACGATTGGAACGATCACCAATATTGGTGCGTATACCTTTCTCACTGGCAGCCCAAACGAGTTCGATTACGGCAAGATCATTGTGAATGAGACCTCGACGAACATAAGTTGGGTGTTCTTTATCTGGGAGGCAAGCGTCAATGATCTTCCTGTGCACCGAGTGCAACAGAGCCAACGAATGGCTCTGTTGCGCGAAGCGGCATTTCGGGGGCTGACAGTTCACATCTATGCAGAGAGCGATTCGTCCATTGTGGATGGATTTACGGTGGACATCACGTGAGCGTCACGGATGTCGGGCCGACCGCGATACGTTTCCGTTCAACGCGCAGCACTCTGCGATAGGACGTGTGACGGCGCTGGCTGCAACTGGGGATGGAAGCCGCTTGTATGCAGGAAGCTTCGCGGGTGTTTGGCGATCGGATGACGGCGGACAGAGCTGGCGACAGATGACGTGGGGGTCTCCTTCTGGAACGATGCAGATGGCCGATATTCCAGGAGCTTTGTTTGCGCCGAACATCTATGACGTTGTGATTTCGCCTGCGGACGCGGACGTAGTGCTGGTGTCTGCGCTAAACAGCCAATTTGTCGATGGACGAGACGGGATCTATCGGAGCGCCGATGGAGGGGCTACGTGGACGATGGTTCTGCAGAACCCGTACCCGTGCAATATTGCGTTCTCCGGATAACCCATCGCTGGTTTTTGTCGCGATGGGATATTACGGCGTGAGCATGAGCACGAATGGAGGGGTAATGTGGACGACGGTTTCCACAATTCGTGCGTGGCATATTGCTGTGGGGCCAATGGAACCGGGTGGTGTGCGAAGAGTTTATGCGGTTGGGGACAGCACGGTCTCTTATTCGTCTGACGGCGGAGCTAACTGGACGCAGGATACAGGTGTTACAACGATCAATGCGTCTCGTGCGGCGTTGGATGCGTTGCGATTGACCTGCAATCCGAATGATACGGGTATTGGAGGGTTTGGCGGATCGACGGATATCGAGTATGCACAAGGCGCAGGTGCGAAGATGCTGGCGATCAAGCCGGGAAATCCTGCACGGGTGTATATGGCGACGGAGGGAGCAGCGAACGGCCCGACTTATTACGACTCTGCAGTTCCTGATGGCACGTTGTGCAATACGATGTGTGCGCGGCTGGCGGGAGAATCGAGCGTTTGGCTTGGCGATTTCAGCCAGATCAGCACTATGAATCCGATCGCGCAGTGGACTTCGTTGCCGGGGCCTCCGGTGTACTACGGAGGATCGACCCCGAGCAGCGTGACGATGGTTCTTACAAGCCGACGAGTACGGATTTATATTATTCTTCACGGATTGCAGTCACGTGCATGTGTCGGCGGGGACTCCAACAGCGACGACGTCGTGGCACAGGCTGGATGGCGAGGACGTTTCGGTAGCGCATCTGGCGGGGCATCACAGCAATATTCTGTTCGTGCATATGGACCCGCACGGAATCGCGTTTACAGATGACTTTGAGATTGTGATTACTCCTGCGACTGGAGTGAGTGCGCCGTATAACCAGAACAGCGTTCTGAGCCAGTACGTCGGCGGGACATTGTGGATGGCGAATGATGGCGGCGTGGTCTGGACCGCTGATGGCGGGAAGGATGCGAACAGTTGGAACTGGCCCCTGGGATTGAATACGCTCGACCCGGTGAATATTGCGGGACTGTTTGGGATCGGCGACACACCGGCGCTCTATTTTGGCTGCGGAGACAATGATGACTTCTTCACGCTCGATGGTGGGGGGAGTTGGGGAGATCCAGGCGATAGCTGCGGAGATTGCGATGCGTGGTTCACTGACACTGCTACCGCCGACCGGGTAATTCAGTTTCTGCCACGAGCGAACGTCGTGGGAATCATTGTGAGCAGCAATACGTCGCAGTATCCAGATGCGAGCGACAACGACAGCAAGACATTTGTGCCTTCAACACAGATCATCTCGGCTGGTCCGCCTCCGAAACTTGTTCCGTACCCATCGTCGGGGTGGGTGCTGCAGGGATATCGGCCGATTGTGAAGACGCTGGCTACGGAGGTCGCGCTTCCAGATGGAGATTATCTGTTCGTAAATCAAGATTTGAACACTGGAGTTGCGACGCTGCTGCGGACGACGGCGATCCGATCGATCTTGCAGGTGAGCGATTGGCTTGATCCTTCGAAGGCTTCGCCTGTGGGACCGGCTTTGCCGACGAATGCGTTTGTTATTCAGGCAGGCGGAGGGCATTATTCCACGGTGTTCTATGTCGGGGATGGAAACAATGCTTCCGGCTCGGTGTGGAAGCTGGATGCAAGTGGAAACACATGGAATAAGATCGTTCCGACTCGTCCAGCGCCTGTGCCGGTTGGCTTTGCGCTGAGTTGGTTTGTGAATCCTTATGATCCTGATGAGATCTACGTACTGGATTACGGAGGAATGAAGCTCTCAATCGATGGAGGGCAGAGTTGGCTTAATCACATTACGATGACGAATGCAGTGACTGCAGGGGGAATGTTGAATATTTCGTCGTTGCTGCTACAGGATATGCAGTTCTCGCGCGGAGAGCATCAGACGCGGTTTGTAGTTGGGAGAGCGGGAGTTTCGTACTGGATAAACTTCGGGGTCACGTGGTTTCCGGTGCTGAACTCAATCGCGATACCGGGGATTCCGGAGTCGGGGTTCTTCGATCCGATCTCGAATCCGGACGATCGCGCTTTCTATGTGGAGTGCCAAGGACGAAGTGTGCTGCGGATTGACGGACTGCCGGCGCTGTCACCGCCCCCACCGCCACCGATCTTCGATCTGATGGAGTTCGCCGCGTTGGATTATTAAGAATTTGTTGAATAGCAGCTCCGCGTTCTTGCAGGGGAGAGACCAGAGATACTACGCCGTCTGGAAGCTAAGTAAGAATCTGCGTTGGTCTGCGCATGCTGCTAGTGCTGTCGCCAGCGTCGGACACGACCCACCAGCCATCAACCATCCCTCGCAGGGAGGCGCCCAGTTTCTTCTTCCGCGTGTCGCTCCCTACGAGAAGTTAACCTAGGTGACTGTGCTGAAGATTGAACTGTCATTCGATCCTAGCGGCGTTTCAGGAGCGTTAGACGAGGTCCTAGCTAGCAACTGACGCTCAGGGGTGGTCCAAGTTGCCGTTCTACATAGAATGCAACTTTTCGGTATAACTTTGATTTTGCGTGCTAGAAAACACGCCTCGAAGTGGGGTGTTTTGACGAAGATCAGCTCCAATGGCCCAAATTAGGTATTCGAAGCTGGGGGGGACAACCCAGCCCGAAGCTATTCCATCTATCTCCGGCAGCAGATCGACCAACTCGGCAAGAACAGGTAGTAGCAGGTGAAGCGAAACCTTAGAGTCAGAAGGGACCATGGTAGAGTCTGGAAGCTGTTTGAGCGTGGGAGTGGGAAGGGGCGCCCTATCATGATAAGCGGAATACTCGATGCGTTTCTGGATGGATTCACTGGAGCTGGTTTCTGGGAAAAGGTGAGCCTTCCGAATACGCCTACGACCTATCGCCAGGCCATGATCGCGCTATCTTGCGGCTTTGCCGCATCGGTGATAGTGATATGTGTTTTCCTTACCTTGTGGTACTGACCATCCGAAGACGGCTTACGTTCTTATCAGTGCGCTGGTTGCAGGGGGGGATCGTCCGGATAGTCCGCACAGTCCGCCATCGTCGAGGCCAAAAGGTCGCTCCGGTGATAGTCCCAGCAGATACCCAGTAGACCCGGGACCAGGGGAAGACCAGCGTAAAGCCGCGCCAGCAACCGCAGGCGCGGAGTCGGGGCCGTGCTAACCGGCAGTAGATCTAGGAGAGTCGGCAGCCGTTTGGACCTGTTTCGTCGGTCCGGAGCACTTCCGGCGGCCTCTTCATCGGCGACCGGGATCATGGCCAAGTCAGACCAGTGCCGGACGGGCACGCTCGGTGATCCCAGATCAAGACCAGGCCAAGAGCAGCCTAAAAGCCCCGTCAACACTGAATGGCTCAGCGTCCTCGCCGGCTATCTCCGGTAGTAGATCTCAACTCGGCATCGGTGCGCAGACGGCGATTTACTGAGTAATTCGCTGACGAAGCCGACAGTCGCGAGGTCGAAGTTGTCGTCGTTGACGTCGAAGGAGCGACACCGACCAGACCCCGGTGGATACTCGAAGACCGGGTCGTCAGATCGAACGAGATGATCAACGCCCCGGCGTCGACATCTCGTTCTGGCGGACCTTGACGTTCTTGGCAACTGCAATCGCCTGACCTTCGTTGAGCACGCCGAACCCGTAGCTCTCTTCGATTCCGAGGTTCTGGATCGAGTACTGCGGTTCGTCCCAGCTCTTGACGTGGGGCGTCTCGTCCACGATCAGGGCGCCGAGGTTCCGCGAGTTGAACATGATGATGTCGGTGGTCTTGGTGGCCACATCAAACATCATGAGGCCAATAAATATCGCTATGTTTTGGCAGATTGTGAGAATAGTCTAGGCTCGTATTTATATCGACGATATATCGTAGGTATAAATGGAGGCCTTCATGAAAACCAGCTGTGGACCACGTCTTCCTCGCCGGTATCGTCGCCCTGTCCCGCTTCCTGCAACCCGTTCTCAGGTCCGCCAGAAGGTCGATCGCCTGAGGGATCTCTACGAGTTGGAGGCCGTTCTCGAGCTCAGCCGAGCAAAACCGGACATCAATTACCTGCTTCAGCTGGACCTGGAGTCGAGCTATTTGCGTGACGTCGTGGCTTCACTCGAGGGGCAGAATGAAAATGTAGCTCTTTATCTGCGCGTATCTACTGTAGACCAGCACCCGGAGACCCAGCTCCACGATCTCCGCGCGATGGCCAGCAGCGGGGTTTTCAGATCGTGGCCGAGTACACCGACCGGATCTCCGGAACCAAGGCTCGTCGGCCTGGTCTCGATGACCTGCTTCGGGATGCTCGCCGCGGCCGCTTCCAGGTGCTGCTGGTATGGGCCTCGGACCGGATCGCCCGGTCCGTCCGCCACTTCCTCGAGGTGCTGGACGAACTCAACCACCTCAACATCGAGTTCGTCAGCTTCCGCGAGAATCTCGATACCGGCGGCCCGCTCGGGCGGGCCGTCGTCATTATCATCGGTGCTGTCCCGAGCTCGAGCGGAATCTCATCATCGAGCGGGTGCGGGCAGGGATGCGCCGCGCCCGGTTGGAGGGCAGGCATCGGTCGGCGGCCACTCGATATCGATCGGGTTGCTGTCCTTCAGGAACGCGCTCGGGGCCAGAGTCTGAGTGAGATCGCCAAGACGCATCGCATCTCCCGAGCTACCGTAAGTCGCCTGCTCAAGCAGGCTAACGAGACGGCTTCCCATCTATATCGACAGGTTCAAAAGGGGTGCCGCCGGACACCCCTCGACTGCTTCAATCTACACACTCGAAATCTTCATTTCTGCTGTCTCATAAGGTGTGGCTTATGA